>CAWAZX010000001.1:0-73338 GCA_963786455.1 uncultured Planctomycetota bacterium
CTGCGGCACGCCGAATGGAGACCAGCTAGCTCAACAGATGGAAAGTTAGAATTCAGCCAATTGGTTCTCTCACCATCGTTCGTACCCAACAGGAACTGACTGAATGCCAAGTCCACGGACTCCCGACCTCGAAATCGGTGGTTTTTCACGGTCAGTCTTGTTCAGCCAACTATGTCTCGCGATATTGGTTGCCTATGCGGCCAGCGCATTTGCTGGCCCGCCCCTGCGAATTGCGTGAACGAGAATTCCATCTGACCGCAGATCGGCTTATTGTTGCGTTGCCGTGCGACATACAACTGACTGGTTTCTTCGACGGAGGGCCTTGAATGGATTTTGGAATATGGGCCGAACTTGGATGGCAGGCCTGGCTGACGCTCGGAGTAATTGGAGTGATCTTCGCCACGCTGATCGCCACCGACGCCTCCACGGATGTGGTTCTCATGGGTGCGATCACCATCCTCACGATCGCAGGCGTGTTGGCCCCCAAGGAAGCGCTGGCTGGACTAGCCAACGAGGGAATCGTCACGATCGCCGTACTGTATGTCGTGGTTGCGGGTCTTGAGGCGACGGGCGGCAACACGATCATCACCGAGAAGTTTCTGAGTCGGCCCAAGTCTGTCACTGGCGCCCTGACCAGGATGATGTTCCCCGTCACGTTTGTCAGCGCGTTCATGAACAACACGCCGGTTGTCGCGATGTTCCTGCCGGCCGTCAACGATTGGGCAAAGCAGAACCGCATTGCAGTTTCCAAGCTGATGATTCCACTGAGCTATGCGGCAGTGCTTAGTGGCACCGTGACCATGATCTCCACGGCAACCAACCTGCTGGTCAACGGCATGCTGCTTAACGCCAAAGGGCGCAGTTTGCACATGTTCGAACTGACTTGGGTGGGACTGCCGATTACGATCGTCGGAGTCCTGTTTGTCGTGGCCTTCAACAAGTGGCTGCTGCCGGATCGGCGTCCGGCCATGGAGCAATTTGGCGATACGCGGCAGTACACGGTTGAAATGATGGTGGATCCGGCGGGCCCGCAGGTGGGCAAGACCATCGAGCAAGCCGGCCTTCGGCAATTGCCCAATGCATTTCTTGCCGAGATCGAGCGCGAGGGAGCGATCCTTCCCGTTGTGGGACCCGAGGTAAGGCTTCACGCCAACGATCGTCTTGTGTTCGTAGGAGTGGTTGGCGCCGTGGTCGACCTCCAGAAGATCCGCGGGCTGAAGCCCGCCACGGACCAGATTTTCAAGCTCGACGCGCCTCGTGAGCAGCGATGCCTGATCGAGGCTGTTGTGTCGCCGCGATGCCCCATCATCGGGATGACGATCCGCGAGGGAGGGTTCCGTTCCCTGTACAACGCCGTGGTGATCGCAGTGGCCCGCAGCGGGGAGCGCATCAACAGGAAGATTGGGGATATCGTTTTACAGTCGGGAGATACGCTGCTGTTGGAGGCGCACCCTTCCTTTGCCGACAATCAGAGGAATTCGCATCATTTCTATCTCGTAAGTCGTATCGCGGGTTCGTCGCCAGTCAAGTACGAGCGAGCCTATTTGGCCCTCGCCATTCTGCTGGCGATGATTGTGGTTGCCAGCTTCACGAGCCTGGGAATGCTCAAGTCGGCCATGCTGGCGGCTGGGGCCATGCTTCTCACGCGCTGTTGCACCAGCACCCAGGCACGGCTCAGCGTGGAATGGAAAGTGATTCTGACCGTCGCGGCGGCGTTCGCGCTAGGAACGGCGGTGGAGAAATCGGGGCTGGCGGCGGCGATCTCACAAACAGTGACCGCGCTGTCAGGGGGAAACCCCATGATCAGCCTGGCGGCAATCTACGGTGGCACGCTACTTCTTACTGAACTGATTTCGCACAGCGCGGCCGTCTCGCTGTTCTTTCCCATCGCGCTGGGGACTGCAGAACGGCTGGGGGTTGACTACATGCCGTTTGTCGCCGCGGTGACGGTGGCTGGCTCCCTCGGCTTTGCAACTCCGCTTGGTTACCAAACCCACATGATGGTCTATAGCCCGGGCGGCTATCGTTTTACCGATTTCCTCCGAATCGGCATTCCTATGGACCTGGTATGCTGGATCATCGCCATGATCACTATTCCCATGGTGTTGCCGTTCGCCCCGCGCTGATGGGCACTCGCTCTGCCAGTCCCTCTCGATGCCGAGGAGCGGCTGTTATTCGCTCTGTCACGTGCGAGCCATGGCCACGGAGTTTCGCGTTGTTGAGCACATCGCAGCAGAAATGGTGGTCAATTGGTTACGAGGTGCGTCTGGGCCCTGATTCAGGCTGCACGTAGGCCGCTGCGCATCGCATTGCCGACCAGCTAGGGCCGGTATGATGTTAGCTTATGAGATTTCGGCTACTCGTTTCGTGGACTTGGTTTTTTCTGGTGCTGTTCTCGTACTACGTGCTCAAGCCGGTCCGCGATGCACTGGCGACTGAGACGCGCCTGTTCGGGCCGTTGTACCTGGCGACGTTTCTGGCGGTGTGTGCCGCGCTGCCGTTGTACTGGCGGATCGTGGCGCGCACGACGCGGCGGCAGCTCGTGTTCGGCGTGTACCAGTTTTTCGTTGCGTGCCTGGTCGCGTTTGCCGTGCTCGTGGCGCGCGGGCATGGCGACGCGGCGTGGCTGCGGAACGCGTTCTTCGTGTGGGTGAGCGTGTTCAACCTGTATGTCGTGGCCGTGTTCTGGAGCGTGATGGCGGACTTATTTTCGGCCGAGGAGGGCAAGACCTGGTTTGGCGCCGTGGCCGCGGCAGGGACGGCGGGCTCGATTGTCGCGTCTCTCGTCGGAGGCCTCGCCGCCCAGCGGTTGGGCGTGGCCTGGCTGATGGCAGCGGCGATCGGCGCGCTGGAGTTATCGATCGCGATGGCGTGGCTGGCCTTGCGATTCGAGCCGCGCGGCAGCGGCACGTCTTCCAGCATCAGCGTGCCGCCCTCCAGCGGCCCCACTTCCAGCGGCTCCCTCCGCGCGGGACTGCGCACGGTGCTGGCGTCGCGCTACCTGCTGATGATCTGCGCGTTCACGGCAATCGGAAAGTTTGCCGCGACATTCGTGTACAACAACTTTCAGCACGCGTTGCGCGCTCAGGGGCTGGGGGTCGAAGAGCGAACGGAATTGTTTTCGACGATGAACTTCTACTCCCAAAGCGGCACGCTCGCGTTCCAGGCCGTCCTGGCGGCGGCGCTGATGCGGCTCGCCGGCGTGGGCGCGACGCTGGCGACGGCCTGCGGCGTGATCGTCGGCCTGTTCGCGTGGCTGGCGGTCGACGCGGGGTTGTGGCCGCTGATGGTCGCGAAGGTGGTCCAGGAGATCGTGGGCTACGGCCTGCTGGTTCCCGCGCAGCAGGTGCTGTTCACCGTGGTGAGCCGCGCGGAAAAATACGAGTCGAAGGCGTTCGTGGATACGGTGGTGTTCCGGGGAAGCGACGTGGCCGCAGCGAACGTGTGCGACGCCCTGGAACGGTTTTCGGTGAGCGCGGCGGCGCTGGCGATCGTGCCGCTCGCCGGGGCGTGGATGGCACTGGGGGCGTGGTTGGGGCGGGAGCAGGCCGCGCGATCTCAAAGTTGCACGGAATCGGCGTCGGAGATTCCCACAGAGTAAAGTGTGGTACACCGCGACCTGCGGTCGCGGCTTTATGGTCAGATATCCGCCGCCACTTGGTCGTAGAATTTTACGAAATCGTCCTTTTCCGGTCGCTGGCGCGGAATTGCATCGCCGCCCGCGGGTGCAGGTTCATCTGGCCGGTGATGTTGTACGGCACGAGCGGGCCCCATTCGACCGTGGCCTTGAGCGGCTCGATGTGGTTCTGCAGCAGCTCGATGATCGGCCGCAGCCGGAATTTCGGGTTTCGCAGGAAGCCGAGCAGCAGCTCCATGTGGCAGTTGCCGGCCCCGCGGCCCAGGCCGCCCATCGTGGCGTCGACGCGGTTCGCGCCCAGGATGATCGCCTCGATCGTGTTGGCGAACGCCAGCTGCATGTTGTTGTGGGCGTGCATGCCGATTTCTTTGCCCGTGCCCGCCAGCGCGTCGGCGTACTTCTTGTACAGCCGGTCGATCTGCTCGCGATACAAATGGCCGAAGCTGTCGACGATCACCATCACTTGGGCGTGCGTCGGGCGATCGCGGCGAGCACCGTGTCGATCTCCACGTCTTCGATGTTCGTAACGGCCATCAAGTTGGCGCTCGTTTCGTAGCCCAGCTCGTGGCAGTGCTCGATCATCTCGACCGCTTCGGAAACCTGGTGGGCGTAAAACGCCACGCGGATCATGTCGAGCTTGCTTTCGTTGCGCGGCACGATCTGCTCGCGCCAATCGCACTTGCCGCGCGTCGGCCATGCAGCCAGCTTGAGGCCGGTGCGGTCGGCGTCGTGATCGGCAAACACGCGGTTCAACACGTCCTCGTCGCAGAACCGCCACGGGCCGAACTTCGCCCGGTCGTGCAGCCGCGGGCGAAGCCTTGTAGCCGACTTCCATGTAATCGATGCCCGCCGCCACGCACGTGTCGTACACCGCGCGGACCAGCTCGTCGCTGAACTGATGATTGTTGATCAGCCCGCCGTCGCGGATCGTGCAATCGAGCACTTTCAGTTCGGGGCGGTACGTGATCCAAGGGGCAGATTGCGACATCGAAGACCTCGTGGCGGCAGCGGACAGATAGAAACGGCCCGATTGGCCATCGACAGTATCCTCAAAAAGATAGCATAGCGACCGGCCAATGCCCACTGGTTGGTGGGCCGGCAAGCCGGGACGTTTATTGCCACGGACCCGGCTTTCGGTCATCCTGAAGAGAAGCGAAAGCCGTCCGCGATATCCAGCAATCGATCCCAATCAGTCAATCCAATATTGAATACAAACATGAAGCGACTTGCGTATCCAATTTCTGCAATCGTTTGGCTCACGTGGGCGGTAGGGGGCATCGCCAAAGAACCATCCGACATCGCCGCCGCGAAAGGCATGGCGACAGCCAAGCCCGCCGAAGGTCCTTCCGTCGAGGTCGACGGCGGGTACATGGTTCCGTATACGGAGACTATCCCGGGCACCGAAGTGACGTTTGAAATGGTGCCGATTCCGGGCGGCGAGTTTTTGCTGGGCAGCCCCGAGAGCGAAGACGACCGAGCTGACGACGAGGGTCCGCAGGTTCGCGTGAAGGTCGAGCCGTTTTGGATCGGCAAGTGCGAGGTGAAGTGGGACGAGTATCAGTCATTCATGGCGATGTACGATGCATTCAAGAAGCTGCAGCTACTGGCGGGCAACGCGAGTGACGCAGACGGCAACGCCGACTGGAAGCTAGTCGCGCGCACGCCTGGAATGGCAAGGTTGAAGATGAATGGGACGTCGACGCAGTGACGTCGGCCACGCCGCTGTACGATTCGAGGTTTACCTACGCGGCCGGCGAAGAACCGAATCAGCCCGCCGTGACGATGACCCAGTTCGCCGCCCGGCAATACACGAAGTGGCTCAGCGGCATTACGGGCCACGATTACCGCCTGCCCACCGAAGCGGAATGGGAGTACGCGGCCCGCGCCGGCACGACCACTGCCTACTCGTTTGGCGACGACCCGGACGAGCTCGGCGACTACGCCTGGTTCGACGAAAATGCCGACTGCCAAACGCACCCAGTGGGCGAGAAAAAGCCGAATCCTTGGGGCTTGCACGATATGCACGGCAACGTCGCCGAATGGACGCTCGACGAATACCAGGAAGACGCGTATTCAAAGCTCGGCACCGGCCCGGTCGACGCAGCGGCCGCGGTGCGCTGGCCAACGAAGGTTTTTCCGCGATCAATTCGCGGCGGGAATTGGCTGCTGACTGCTCCGGCGAGTCGCAGCGCGGCTCGCTACAAGTCGGAAGAGAAGGAATGGAAGCTCTCCGATCCAAATATTCCGCTCAGCCCTTGGTGGTTTACCGAGGAAGCGGCTACGGGCGTGGGCATGCGGATCGTGCGGCCGCTCAAGCCGCTGGCCACCGAAGAGAAGCAGCGCTTATGGGACCCTGACGTCGAAGATCTCCGTGAAGATGTTGGCAACCGATTGCGCGAAGGCCGGGGTGTGATGGGCGTGGCTGACAGGGACCTTCCTGCTGCAATCGAAGCGGCAGAAAAGCTCGATGAGGAATAAGCGGCGCGAAAAAACGGGGACAGGTCCATTTTTTGCAGTGCCCTGCGGGAATGCAAAAGTCTTCGAAAAAAATGGACCAGTCCCCTGACTTGCACGACCCCATCGACCGTGACCTCGAACGGCTGGCACGCTGGATGGATAGCGTCTTTCGCATTCCGGGTCTCGGACTGCGGTTCGGCTTGGACGCGATTCTGGGCTTGATTCCCGGCGCCGGCGACTTCGCCACATCGCTCGTCTCGATCTATATCTTCACGGCCGCCAATCGGTATGGCGTGCCGCGAATCACGGTGATGCGGATGGCGCTCAACATCGTGATCGATTTGATGGTGGGCGCAATTCCATTTGTGGGCGACGCGTTTGATCTGTATTGGAAATCAAACCAGCGCAACGTGGAACTGCTGCGTCGCCACGTCGACGCGAATCCGACCGCCGCGAGAAAACTGCAAACCGCCGACCGGCTGTTCGTTGCCGCGTTGGCTGTCGTGGTGCTGGCGATTGTGGTCGCCAGCACGGTGCTGGCGTATTTCATCGCAAGGTGGATGTTCACGGCGATTAATCGTTCGTTGGTTTAGCGCGGGGGCGATGAATTTCGGAGTGCCGTCACCGTCTCGGCCACCGATTCACTAGACACGGCGCGGTGCGCAGTGCCGTGTAGGAACCTGCCGTCGACCAGTTCGATGCCCCTTGTGTCGGCAGTCGAACCGTCGACCTGCGACGTCGATGCGCCGACGTGCACTTGATTGCAACCGGTCGCCCGCACGATGTCCAGCACGTTATCGGCATTGATTCCGCCACCCGGCATTACTTCGATACGTCCTGCCGCGAGCAAAATCAATTCACGGATTTCGGCGGCGCCTTCGGCCGCGGTCGGATTGCCGCCGCTGGTGAGTACGCGTGTGATGCCGAGCTCGATCAATGTGTCGAGCGCAGCTCGCTGGTCAGGAACGAAATCGAATGCGCGATGGAAAATCGTTTGGGCGGCGCCCGTTGACTGCAATAATTTGCCGCAGCGAGCCACATCAATTTGGCCGTGTTTATTCAATATCCCAAATACGACGCCGCTCGCGCCGAGTTCGAGAAACCGCTCGGCGTCACGTAGCATTGCAGCGAACTCATGATGGTCATAACGAAAGCCGCCCGCCCGCGGCCGTAGCATGACAACTATAGGAATTGAGCTCGCTGCCAGCGCCGTTTCCACCAACCCGAATGAGGGTGTGAGACCGCCCAGCTCCAAAGCGCAGCATAGCTCCACGCGATCGGCACCGGCAGCCACCGCCCGCTCAATGTCGGCGACCGAACCAACGCACACTTCGACCAGAATCCGCGCGGCGTTGTTACTCATCGCGCTCAATGTGAATGTCAAATCGACCGCTGCTGTCGGCCATGCCGCGCGGCATGGCGGCCGTGTTGAACGCGGTGACGATTTCGCCGGTCGGGCCGACGGCGATTAGCCCGGCCGTTGCCGCCGGCAGCCGATCGTTGACTTGAACCTCGACCGCGTCCTTCAGCGTGGCATTTTGATAGCGTATTCTCGCGGCAATGTCGTAAGTCACGGCATTGCGAATGAATAACTCACCGACACCCGTGCCAGAGGCGGCGCAGGCGCGATTATCCGCATACGTGCCGGCGCCGATGATCGGCGAATCGCCCACGCGGCCGAAGAGCTTCATTTTCAATCCACCGGTCGACGTGCCCGCCGCCAGATTTCCATGCTGGTCGAGCGCGACACAACCCACGGTGCCGTAATGATCGGTCTCGCCTGCTCGTTGCCAAAATCGCGATTGGCCCTTATCGGATTTATCGTTCTTGGCGGCCTCCCACTCGGCACGCGTTTTGTCGGTCCAAAAATATTCGGGCGGCACGAGCTCCGCACCGATTTCACGGGCGAAATCGTCGGCACCCGGGCCCATCAGCAGGATGTGTTTGGTGTCGGTCATTACACGGCGGGCAACGGAAATTGGATTCTTCGCGACGGTAATCGCCCCCACGGCGCCACAGGCCAGGTCTTCGCCGCGCATGATGGAGGCATCAAGCTGGTGCTGCCCAGAGGCGGTGAACGTGGCCCCCTTGCCGGCGTTAAACCGCGGGCAGTCTTCGAGGTAGCGGACGGTTTGTTCGACCGCGTCGAGACTCGTGCCGCCGCCGGCGAGTAAATCGCGGCCGCGCCGCAGTGCCGCCTCCAGCTCACGACGAATGGCCGCCGTGTCTTCCGCTGTGCGGTCGGCCCACGGGCCGGCGCCGCCGTGGATCGCGATGGCATATTTCAGCGGCGAATTTGGTTCCGCGGCGTTCGACCTCATGTCAGCCACTCCCAGCCCAAGACTCATGAAGATCAACGAAAGTAAAAATCGCGAAAGCTGCGCAAACATGGATTCACGATCCCGTGGTGGTGCGAAGTAGCGCCTCAACATTCTCGCGTAGCATAATCGGTTGCAATCACGATCGCCAGCACGAATGACGTCGCCGTAGTTGATTGACCGCAATGTCGCTATTTCCGACCTAGTGTCTCGACCGTTACCGTCCGGCCGCCGCGGCCACGCTTGTCGAACGCCTTGAATTTGATCGTCCCGTGCGCTGGAATTGGCGACATGTACAAGTGCGCCGAGGGCGTCGGTTCGCTGCCATCGGTCGTGTAGCGGATTGCCAAGCCGGGTAGTTCGACGTTCGCGTGAACCGCGGCGTCACTAATCACCACCGCCGGCGACGGCAGCCGATATTGGACGCCGCCCGCTAGAAGATCCAGACGCGGCAATTCGATCTGGCCCAGGCGATTGGCAAATTGATTCCAGTCGTTGTCGATCTGCCGACGTCGCTCTGCCGCGTCGTTGATTTCGGCCCATGCCGGCGATTTCGCCCAGGCACGCTCGGCAAGCGCGATCATCCGCGGAAAGGCCATGTACTCGAGCATCGCGGGGCTGCGCAGATTCTCGGCCCACAGTTGTCCCTGGATCCCCAGGATGTGGCGCGCACCTTGTTCCGTGAGCCGCTGCCGATTGGCGAGCGCAGCGGCCGGCACGGCTCGGCCCATGCCATCGTGGTCGGCATTCTTGAACACATCGAGCGGCACCAATTCGAACGGTGCGCGAGTGTCGACAAAGCCGGCCCAATAGTAACCGGGTTCCTCCGGATGTTTTTCGCACGCCAGGTCGAAATACAAGTGGGTCGCGTTGCACAGCACGACGTCGAATCCGGCGTTCGCCAAACGGTAAGCCGCGTCCTCCCGCCCCCAACCAAGCACGTTGTTCCACACGTAGGCCGTGGGCGTTGACATGCCGGCGGCACGGCGTGCCTGTCCCGCCGCGGGGTCGTCGCCGATTTCCATGACGAGGCAGTCTTCCCAGCATGCCGGCTGAATACCGTGACGGACCAAAACCTCACTTGCCCGGTTGAGAAAGTGAATTTCAAGTTGGCCACGGCGCGAAATCGTCGAACCTGGCTTGAGCGGGACCGTTTCGCACGCCTTCGATTTCTCCCAAACGCCCTGCGGAACCTCGTCGCCACCGAGATGGATTGTTGTCAGCGGCACGTTCGCGCGACGATAGACTTCGCTTAGCTCGCCGACCACTGTAGCGAGAAAGCGGTAGGTCGACTCGCGGCCAACATCCACCACGTTGTCGCGCCACATTTGCACGGATTCGTATTTTGAGGAATCGTTTGGATCGCGCAGCAGAAACTCCTCGGCGCCGGTTACATCACCGTGCTCCATAAGTCGGCGGTGCCGTACTTCCATGGCCTTGATAGCGGCTCGCGCGTGACCGGGAAAATCGAGCTCCGGAATCACCATGATGTGCCGCAAGTGAGCGAATTGCAGGATTTCCACCAAGTCATCCTGCGAATAGAAGCCGTTGCCGGGCGACGCGTCGTCGTCGGCAAACGGCCCTGAGCCGTGCGACGGTAGGAGGTGATTCGCCTCATCCAGTGTGTGACCGCGACGCGCTCCGACTTCCGTTAGTTCCGGCAATCCGCGAATTTCAATCCGCCAACCTTCATCATCCGTAAGATGCCAGTGCAGGCGGTTGAGCTTGTAGAACGCCATCAGGTCGAGAAGCTTTTTAACCGTAGCTTTGGACTGGAAATTTCGCGCCACATCCAGATGCACGCCGCGATACGGAAACCGCGGCGAATCGGCGATCCGCACGACGCCGATTTCAATTTCGGCCACGGGGTTTCGATAGGCGTCCAGCGGCAACAGCGCCAGCAGCGTTTGCAAGCCATAAAACACGCCGGCCGGATCGCTGCCGATGATCTCGATGCCGTTTTCGGGGCTGGTGGTTAGCAGGTATGCCTCGTCACCATCTCGTTTTGCGGATGTTCCGACGCGAATCTCATCCACCCGGAGGCAGATTGCATCGGGCCCCGATTGTATGCCCCGCTGCATTACAATCCGTTTGCCCAGAAGCAGTTCCAGCTGCGCGGCAAGAAATTCCGCCTCGCGAGCAAGCGGCTGCTCGAAGTTAATGACGCTGTTGCCGTGCAGCCGAACTTTTCCACGCAGCGAATTCATCTCGGTCGGCGTCGGCACCACTTTGATTAACTCGCTTTGCGGCAATAGCGTCAGCAATTCGTTGTCCCGAAAGCGCGACTCCGCCGTCACGACGGGCACTTCGTCGGTCGCACCGCGTTTCAAGAGCTCAGCTGCGGGAAAATCCTCGACTTGCAGCGAAATTGGAATCGATGCAGGCACGGCCGCCATATCGTCGGCGACAAGGTAAAAACCGCTCGGCGCGTCGCTCCTGTTAATTGCCCATGGCCCGCCTTCGTAACGAATGGTGCGGCGATCCCCCGGGGCAATTGGCGATGTGTCCGGTGAGTGGCGCAACACGAAGAAATCGCCTTTGATGTGCGTGAGCGCGAAATCCTTTACTACCGATTCGGGATAGATTCGCGATGCCGAGTTGAAATACAAAGCCCACTTGTTGCCCAGGGCTGTGTCACCGTTGTTGACCAGCGTCAATTCGGCTTCAAATCGATTATCCGGCCGGTTGGTGAAGAGCCGCCAAGAAACGGAAATCGGTGGTTGCTGCGTCTGCGCCGCATCGGCCGCGTTCAAGATATTCAGCATGGCAGCGACGGCAACAACGCGGGACCAATGCGCACCATTCACAGTGTCGTTCTCTCAGCGGTGTAGGTCAGGCTTTCAGCCTGACAGCCAAAAACTAATGTCAGGCGAAAAGCCTGACCTACTTAGCTCACCGATTGGCGTGGCATGCTGAATGTAATTCCAGTGAGCGTTTCCTGCAATTCATGCACGCGCGAGGACGTGACCGCGCTGATCGCAGTCGCCACCGCACCCAGCATGTGGCTTCCGCTGGTAAGCATGAAGCGGCAATCGGCAAACGCCGGCTCAAGGGCCAGCTGCTGCGCGCGTGACACCAGGTGATCGCACAGCCACGGCAACTCATCGAACAGGCGGCCGTTCACGAACACGCACTGCGGATCGAACAGATTCACAACGTGCGCCAAAGCCATCGCCAGGTACTTGCACAGGCGGTTCAACTCGGAACGCACCAGCTTATCGCGTTTCATGGCGAGTGCCATCACTTCGTCAAATGTCACCGACCGGTCGAGACGTTCGGACACCCGCTCCACGAGTGCCCACTCGCTGGCGACGGTTTCGAGGCAGCCGCGGCGGCCGCAGCGGCATTTCCGGCCGTTGGGGACAATGGGGATGTGGCCCATTTCGCCCGCGAATCCGCTGTGGCCGGTGAGAAACATGTGATTGATCATCACGCCCATGCCGATGCCCGTGCACATGTCGAGCACTGCGAAGCTGTCGAGGTTTCGCGCCTCGCCATAGATGTATTCGGCCAGGCACAGCGAATGCGCGTCGTGCACGAGCACGCATTCGGCGCCAAGCCGCTGGCTCAAGTCCTGCCCGAGCGTTTTTCCATCGAGAAACGGCAGGCTGGCGGCGAGGCGAATTTCCTGTCGGCGGTAATCCACCAGGCCTACCACGCTCACGCCGACGCACAGGATCGGCATATGCTCGCTATTGAGCGCTTCAACGCGCTGGGCGATGGCGTCTAACAAGTCGTCGTAAGTGCGCGGCGTGGCGAATGGTTGCCGCGAGTCTTCGCGCAGCACGCCGTCGAATCCGGCGGCCGCCACCTCGCACTCTTGCACGTCGACGGTGACGCCGACCACTTGTGATTTTTCCTTGGAGAGCCGCAGGCGTTTCGCCGGCCGGCCCGGACCCGTCAGCGTGTCGTCGAATTCTTCGAGCAGTCGCGCAGTCGATCAGCGAGCTGACCGCCTTGGCAACAGTGGGAAACGTCACGCCCATATGCTGCGACAACTCGCCGCGCAGTCGACGGACCGTGCTGTCGAATTGCGCAGCACGAGCGACTCGTTGATGCGGCTCAAAAGCTGGGGCTGAACGGGAGAGACGTTCGACATAAGACCGCGGCGACCGGACCCAACCAAATATACCTCGCGGAGGTGCGATGCCCCGATTGTAGCGCGCGGCCCCTTAAGGGGTAAGCCCTTGATAAACTTCTGCGCCTTTCGTAGTGCTGGCGGCCCGCCACGTGGCAAGGTCTACATCGTCGACTATAAACTGCACGGAGCTATCGCACATCACGGCGTTGACGCCGCCGGGATGGCGACTGCGCGCGGCTGCTCTGAACTGGTTGCCGCCAGATCGCCCGCTGCATGGTGGGTTCGGGTCCACGGGCTTGCAGTATTGCGATGACTGTAGGACATCGGGATCAGCTCCGTTCGGAGCAGCTAGTGTTTCGAACCCGGCGGACCAACCCCACCAGGTGAACCCGCGGAGATCGCCGTCCTGCCCCTGCACGGTCTCGGAGACCATCAGGGTCTTGCTCAGGCCATCGGTAATCTCCTTAAACTTTCCGATCCATTGGTGTTGCTCGTTCCAATCGTCGCCGATGAATGGGCTGCCAAGATACTTAACGTGCGCCGGGTTGCTGGGGCCCAAGTGATCCCAACCGATATGATTGGTGTTGCCGAAATTAGCGACGTAATTGTGATAGGTGATTGCCACACCCGGAATCACGCTGGCATTTACCTGCGGTACATCGGTTGGGCACGTCAATGTCGCGATTCGCGAACGGACCACCTCCCGGTTCCGGATCAAGGGCGACGTCGAAGCCGCGTGGTATTCATAAGCCGGGTAGTGATCGGTCGCATCCTTGGGCAGCCACGAATACATGTCTCCCAGTTGCTGTTCCTCAATGAATTCCAGGATCGCCATCTGCCAGGTGCCCCAGCAACAACTGACATTTCCCGGTGGCAGCTGCTTGTAGGTGTCGTGGTAGTTCTGCATGCCGATGCCGATCTGTTTCAGGTTATTGACACATTGGCTGCGACGGGCCGCTTCTCGGGCAGCCTGAATCGCCGGCAAAAGCAGCGCTACGAGAATCCCAATGATCGCGATGACGACAAGGAGTTCGACGAGTGTAAACCCAGATTTCTTTATACTCATGGCTGGGTACGCCTTCCATTTGACTGCAGGTCGAGAAAGTTACTTCGCGGCCCTGGCCTTGATATCGAATACGAAATGATTCTCGCCGTCCGCGGTGACTTCGACCCGCTGCTTGCTGTTGATATTGTATTCTGGTGGAATTCGGTCAGGCTGCGTGGGAATTCCCGGTCCCCCGGGAGTGGCCCGGTCCATAATTGGTGGCGCGTCGTCGTTCGGCGAGTTTATCTCCACATGGTAGGTGCCCGGCGAGAGGCCCTTCGCTTGGGGGATATCGAATTGGCCGTTTTCAACAAACGCGCCGGTGGCTTGTACTTTCTCGCCGCCTATCGATGTTAGCCGAATAGCCCCGCTTTCAAGAGGCACGCCGTCCAGCTTCACCTCGCCGCTGACGGGTAGCTTGTCGCTACGCGGCCCGCAGCCGCATACGACAGCCAGTCCAATCATCGAGAAAGCAATTAACCGGCAACGCATCTCGTTTGGCGACCCTTCCCCATTGCTTGGTGTGCAAGATACCGGCCGCCGCGAGCTGGTGTCATGGCATTGGGCGCGACCAATTATCACGAAACGCGCAGCGGTTTCTTGATTTCTCACTCCGAGCAGCGATATCTTAAACGATATTGAATATGTGTGTCAACCATTGTTTTTTACAATCGCGAAGGACATTCAACATCGGCTACGACAATTTCAACTGACTCAATCGGCCCCCTGCACTATGGAAATACGTAGCCATTCCTTCAATTCGCGGCAATGTTGAGAGTGACCGGCCACATGGCGGTTCCGGTGGATTCCCTAGAATGATCGATGGTCGGTGGAAACCACGTACCCTAAAGCTGCCAGACCGCAAATAGCCACCCCGAAGAATCTGTTCGGGAATTGGTTGCAGTTATTTTACGATCTGTTATAAATGGTGCTGACATAACAGCCAGTCTTTGTTGCGGCTGCATAGTTATCAAACAGCAGCGCCAAGGAGACGGAGCTCATGAAGCTTAACTCGCAGTGCATTTCTTCCTACATCCAGTCTACTGGATTGGCAGTCGGCCTCGCCGTAGCCTTTCTTGCCGAAGGCTTCTTGTCCACTCGTGATGTTCAAGCCCAATTGCTTGCGTACTCATTTGAAACCGACCAGGGCGGTCCGGATGGTTTTCAGCCCAACAGCGGTGGCGTTTATACGCAGGACACGATTGGCGCCACGGAGGGCACCCACTCGATGAAAGTAGCGCTGCTTGGTTTCGGCAACACTTTTGTCGGCGGGATCACGCAGGTTATCGATCCCACGCCCACGGGCGCCGTAATCGGCGACCCGCCAGGTATCGACCATGTGCTTTTTGACGTTACCGTGCCCCAAGAATTCATCGGTACATTTGCTAATATGGGTGTTACCATATTCGGATGCACGCAAGGCGGAGCGTGCGGAATGCAACAACAGTATTTTGACGAAGAGAGTGTGGACCTACCTATTGGAACGCATAGAGATCTGAGGATTGATCTCACGTCGTCCCATCAGTCGGGCGAGTCGTTTAATGAAGCATTCGGAGAGCTAGGCAGTGACTCTCCTCTGGTACCAACGCACTTCCAATTCTACTTCAATAAGCCCGCCACGTCGGAGCTGACGCTGTACATCGATAATGTGCGAGTTGGGATGACGCCTGCCGGGCTTCCGGGCGATTACAATGCCAACGGTACCGTCGACGCGGCGGATTACGTGCTTTGGCGTAACGGCGGGCCGTTGGAGAACGAAGTGGCCGACCCCGGCACCATCAGCCCGGCCGATTACAACGAGTGGCGTGCCCGCTTTGGTAACGCGCTCCCCGGCGGTTCAGGCTCGCAGGCTGCTGTGCCGGAACCTGCGGCGGTGCTTTTGTTGATCGGTGCCATCGCTTGCTTGCTTGCGACCAGGCCTGGCATTTCGGGTCGGTAAAGATCGATTTCAGGCAACATCTTTTCATCACCCTTTGGGAGGTTCAACATGAGAAACGGGTTCGTGTACATCGCGATTTCGATCGCGATTATGTCGTCCGCGGGAACGGCTCTGGCGCAGGTCTATTCTTTTGAGTCGCCTGCGGTAATGCCGGACGGGTTTTTTGGATTAGGGGCCACTGTCACCAGAGATACGATTGGCGCCACACATCTGGCGAATTCGCTGAAGTATGAGGTGGGTGCGGGCGGGTTCGTCGGCGCACGAACGGAGACGGTCATACCGGCAGCGCTCAACGATCCACCCGGCGTAGCCGCCGTGCTTTTTGACATGACCATCAATACGCCCTACGCGGGCACGTTCGCCGATATTGGGGTCACCGTATTCGGTCATGCGCTCAATGCCCCAGGGGCGCGCGCAGTTCGGACATCAGGTTCAGTTCGCCGATACCGAGCCAATTGCCGGCAAGGCGGCCGGAACGTACAGAAATCTCCGGATCAATCTCGACCAATCGCTTGGTCCCTATCGTGCCGGGGCGTCGTTCAATCAGATTTTTGGTCCCGGGCCGACCGACCTCACCACGGCCTCCGCATTTCAATTTTATATCAGTAAGAATGCGGCCAATCCCGTTACAGTCTGGATCGACAACGTTCGACTCGTGGTCCCCGAGCCAGCGACGTGCGTGCTGGTGGGCATGTCCGCAGTAATGTGCGGCGCGCTCGGTCGGCGCCGTCGAAACGGATAGTGTTTTTGCAAGTCCTTACCGCAGTTTAAACTCAAGACGCCGCGCGGTTCGCTTGTCGAATCGCGCGGCGATTTTTTCAAATGGTTGCGTTTGGAGATGTGGCCATGAGATTTCCTGCTGTCTTTTGTTTGCTCGCATTGAGTGTCGTGCAATTGATCGCCGCAAATCTGCTGGCTGCAGTGCCGCCGACGGCCAGACAGCCATGGCGAGCTCTCCACGTCATTAACTTCACGACCGACGAGCGGCTGGAGGGGCTTGCGCGGCAATTGCCACAGCTGGCCAAAATGGGCGTCAATTGCCTCATTCTGGAAGTGAACTACGGTTACGAGTTCCAAACACATCCGGAGCTGTGGCAGGGTGAGCGGCAGATTACCAAAGCGGGTGCTGCGAGAATGCTGGCCGCGTGCCGAGAGAACGGAATCGAGCTGGTGCCGCAGTTTATGTGCCTTGGGCACCAGTCGTGGGCAAAGAACACGTTTCCACTGCTGACTAAGTATCCCGAATTGGATCTCACACCAGGCGCGTACCCAAACAATGAGGGCATTTATTGCCGTGAGTGGGATCCGATGAACCCGAAGACGAATCAAATCGTGTTCGCGCTGATCGATGAGTTAATTGGCGCCTTCGAGGCCAAGGCATTTCATGTCGGCATGGATGAAGTGTTCTTGCTGAAGTCGGAACAAGCACCGTCGACCAGGGAATTGGACCCGGCCGATGTGTTTGCCAAAGTGGTGAACGAGCTGCACGGTCACATCGTGAAGCAACGCGGGCTCACGATGCTGATGTGGGCTGACCGGCTGATCGACGGCGAGCGGCTGGGCATGGGCGAGTGGGAGGCATCGAAGGTCGGCACGGCCGGGGCGGTCGACAAGATTCCCAAGGACATCATCCTCTGCCCATGGCACTATGAGCTGCGCGAACAATACGAATCGCTGCCGATGTTCATGGAAAAGGGCTTTCGCATTCTGCCGGCCAGTTGGCGGAAGACGGACGCCACGCTGGCGCTGATTCGCAACGCGCGGAAACATCAAAACGAAGGCCGACTCGTGGGACACATCTTCACTACCTGGTCGAACAGACGGAATAACTGGGCCGAGTTCGAGCCGCTGGTCGAGGGTCTGAAGCTGCTTCAGTCGCCGGCAGAATGATTTACCACAGAGGCACGGAGAGCACGGAGGTCGGAAGATGAAAGATGAGGGATGAAAGATCAGAGATGGAGGACTAACAACAACTGGCCTTTGCAATCGTTCATTTCTTCATCGCTAATCTTCTATCCTTGATTTCTCCGTGCTCTCCGTGTCTTCGTGGTGAATTCCTACTCCGCGGCTTCAGCGACCGGCCAGTCGGCTCGCGATAGATTGCGGGAGATTATAATCGCGGCGATAAATGCTACGACGATGCAAATCAGCGCGTCGGTCCATTCTTTGAAAATCAACTTGCCGATGCCGAAGAGAGACGCATACACCAGGCGCAGCCCAGCACCCAGTTGATGAAATTCACGATCAGGCTCTCCTGCGGCCGGACATCGTCGCCGGCCAGTGTGGCAATCGGTGCCCAACCGGGTCCCGCCGGTCTCACGCGACGATAGAACTTTATCAGTTGCTCCGCGGCTCTGGCGGCGTGAGGAACGTCACCAGAATCCAAGTTGCTGTCGTGACGCCGACCGTCGTCAAAATGACCGCGCGAGAAATCTATGCCTTCCGTATCCCAGCGCCAAACGTAACGCAACGACAGCGACACGGCAGCGGCAGCGATCATGGCGGCAACTTCCGACCAGGCGTTGATCCGCCACCAATACCATCGTAATAGAAGCACCAGGCCAGTGCCTGCCCCGATCACCAAGAGAAGCTTCCACGCGTCGCCGACTGAAGTCAAAAAAAGCGTCACAACCATCGATATGGCCATAATCAGCACAGTTACCACTTGCGACGCCACAACGTAATGCCGCTCGCTGTGACCGCGGACAATAAAACGGCGATAGAAATCGTTGATCACGTACGATGCGCCCCAATTCAGCTGCGTGGCGACCGTCGACATGTAGGCGGCCGCAAAACCAGCGATCATGAATCCGCGCAGCCAGCGGGGAAACACGGCCGGATCCATGAATGTTTGGATGTAGCCCGCTTCTTTGTCGGCCAGATCGGGATAGAGCACGACGGAAACCAGCGCCGTGAGAATCCACGGCCAGGGTCGCAGCGCGTAATGTGCCACGTTAAACCACAGCGTGGCCAGCACGCCGTGCCGCTCGTCTCTTCGCCGAAAAAATTCGCTGTGCCACGTATCCACCGCCGCCTGGTTCGGCGCCGGGGTACCAACTCGCCCACCAATTCACGGCGAGGTAAACACACAGCGTCATGAAAGGCATCCACGCCGAATCCAGCGGCGGAAAAAACTCCAACCGCGAATCGGCGCCTGCTTGCCGTATCGAGTGCCATAATGCGGCTCTTGAGCTCGTCGATTCCCCCCACGGCATTCACCGCAAACACGGCGAGCACAATGACCATCGCCATCATCAGCACGAATTGAAACAGATCGGTCACCAACACGCCCCACAAGTCCGGCGAGCGTCGTGTAAAACGCCGTGAACAACAGCATGGCAACCAGCACAGCAAACGCCGTGTCGTCGCTCACGCCGAGCGTGGCTTTGAGGATCTTCAGCATCGCCAGGTTGACCCAGCCCAGAATGATGCAGTTGATCGGGATGCCAAGATACAAAGCACGAAATCCGCGCAAGAACGCGGCCGGCTTGCCCGAGTACCGCAACTCGGCAAATTCGACGTCGGTCATCACCTCGGCTCGTCGCCACAACCGCGCGTAGAAAAACACGGTCATCATGC
Organism: uncultured Planctomycetota bacterium; assembly: GCA_963786455.1. Classification (GTDB taxonomy): domain Bacteria; phylum Planctomycetota; class Planctomycetia; order Pirellulales; family Lacipirellulaceae; genus JABDGM01. The sequence goes on from CAWAZX010000001.1 coordinate 19,057, forward strand.
CGCTCATGACCATGCTCCACCACAGCCAATTGCCGGCGATGCCGTTGTTGGCCACAAAGCCCGTCACCGCCAGCGGCGTGTCGGCGGCGAAAGTCGTGGCGACCATCGAAGTGCCGGCGAGCCACCACGGCGCGTCACGGCCCGAAAGAAAGAACTCGCTCGGTGCTTCCCGCGCTCGCCGCGAATAGTACAGACCGATCGCCGAGCGTGAACAAGAAAGTACAGCGCGATGACGGTCCAATCGAGCGGCGTCAGGTTCATGAAATGTCGAGAGTCGAGGGTCGAGAATCGAGGGCCAGAATAGAACGCTTGCGGTTTAGCGCACGAGGCGCATTGATCAATGGAATGATCGCGAACAACGACCAGGGCGTGAGCGGTTCGGGCACGGCATGGATGGCGACTGCTCCGGCGGCGCTCGACATTTGGCGCCGCCACACGACGTAGTCGGCGGCATCCACGATTCCGTCGTCATTGCCGTCGGCCTGCAATTTGGCCTGCGATCCAAATGTTTCACGCCAGATATCGTAGTCGGCCGAATCCACGTTACCGTTGCTATCGAAATCGCCGGGGACAGCCAAAAGACTCTGCCTCGAATCGAATGCTGTGCGAAGCAGCGAATCTTGATGGCTGGGATCCAAATCGTGGAACAGTTCCCAGATGATGATGTTCTGGAGGCCCATTTCGACAGCAAACTCGACGCGATCGACGACTTCGCTCGGCCCAGGCACCCAATACGTTTGACCCTGGTAAGTGAAGTAGTTCTCACCGAGCGGAGAGCTTTGGCCACTTGTCGCCAGGTCGGCGTACGAAACTGCGTTGCCGGATTGGGGTGCCTGGCTCGTCCCGATCGTCCGTCCGTAAAACGGCAAGCCGATGCCGAGCCGGTCCGTTGGCAAGCCCTTGCCCCACGATGCGAACACGTATGGCCGCTTGTTCGAGGTGCCCGGTGGATCGGTCCAGGCGCTGAGCGCATCCGCGGCATACTGCGGCAGCGCATGCTCGCCACGATTGGTGTCAGCCCCGTCGTTGGCCCACCAACCCAGGTCGTAGGTCATGAGCGATGTGCCGTCGATCGCGTTCGGGCCGGCGAACACACTGGCCGGCAAAAACTTGGTCGGCTCAACGGTACCATATACGTGGCGGTCATTGCCGACTTCCTGTTTGATTCGCTGGAGCGTCGTCGCATAATTGTTGAGTTGCGTGCCGCCGACAGGATGCTCCCAGTCCAGATCCACGGCCGTGGCTCCCGTTTGATCGAGCAGTGCGGCGATGTTTTGCGCGAGTGCGTCGCGCTTCGCGGCATCGCCGGCGATGGCTGCGAATCCATCGCTCATTTGCCAACCACCGAGGGTGATATCCAGCCGTGGCCGGTTTGGCCCGGGAATCGCATCGATCAGGGACTTCAGTTTCTGAATGTTCGCCAGGTGCGTGGCGTTGGTCGTCAGCGCGCCGCTGCCATTGCTGTTGACGGTGATGCCGAAATAGCGAACCTCGTCGAGCAGGGCAATTTGGCGGGGCAGAATATTGTTGACGTAGTTTGTACTAGTCATCCGGTAGTTGGGTACGTAGCCGACGAGGTCCAGTGCCGCCGCCTGGCCGCCGGCAGTGAAGCAACACACGGCCACGAAACCCAAAGTCGGAATCAGGCGAGATCGTGTTAGAGAACTCTGCATCTCGCCGCCTCGAATCCAAAAACCTTCGCAAACGTGCAGGCTCAAATTTTGAAACATCGTTTAATATATCCCAAAGCCGGCATCCATCGCAAGTTTCGTGAGTTGCTGCTAACAGCGGCCGTGGTATGCGACTTGCACAAATCTGGTGGTGATCGTCGATCGCCAACCCGCAAGTATCGTTCAATTTTGGGAGATGTTTTATGAGACGGTGCGAAGTCTGTGGAAATGACTATGACAAGGCCTTCGAGGTAACGGTGCAGGGCGAGACCCACGTCTTCGATAGTTTCGAGTGTGCGATCCATGCCCTCGCCCCCGAATGCGACCATTGTGGCTGTCGCGTGATTGGGCACGGCGTCGAGGCTGAGGGCGCCATTTATTGCTGCGCCCATTGTGCCGAAATGAGTGGCGTCGCCGGTGTGCACGACCGCGTTTGATTTGTTTGGTCGCGGTCAGTGCGGCTATCATGGCAGCCAGTAGCGGGCGCTGTGGTTCGCGGATTTCGAGCAAATTGCGGCGGCGCGTGCTTCATCTTGGCTGTCACTCTCCCATGAAGTTTTACACGTTTGTTTGGATCGCAGCTGTCGCGTGTTGCGGTGCAGCTCGCGCCGAAACGCTGTCAATTGATTCTGTCGCCGGAACCGGGGCGCCAGAAAACAACGGCGACGCAGGCCCGGCGCAAACGATTAACGTGGGCGACCCGTTTGGCGTGGAAATCGGTCCCGATGGTGCGCTGTACGTCACGGAGGTTCGGAACCACCGCGTGATGCGCATCGATATTGCGACCGGCGAGCTCACCACCGTGGCGGGATGCGGGCGGCGGGGCTATTCCGGCGACGGCGGTCCGGCCGTGGGGGCGGAATTGAACGAGCCTTACGAAGTGCGTTTCGACGGCGACGGAAATATGTTGTTCGTCGAAATGCAAAACCACATCGTGCGGCGCGTCGATGGCAAAACGAAGATCATTAGCACGGTAGCTGGCACTGGGCAAGAGGGGTTCAGCGGCGATGATGGGCCGGCAACCAAAGCCCAACTAAACCAGCCGCACAGTATCGCGCTGGATGGCAGTGGCGCTATCTATATCGCCGATATCGGCAACCATCGAATTCGGCGAATCGACCCGGCGACCGGCATCATCCAGTCGATTGCCGGCAGTTCTCAGCGACGGCTACCAGCGGCAGGGCAGGCAGCGCGCGGAAACCCAATGTTGGGTCCGCGGGCACTGTGTATTCACGACAATACTTTATGGATCGCATTGCGCGAGGGTCACAGTATTTGGCGGATGGATTTGGCCGACGGCATTCTCCATCATGTTGCGGGGACGGGCAAAGCAGGATTCACCGGCGATGGTGGGCTGGCGGTCGATGCCACGTTTAATGGTCCCAAGGGAATCGCGCTCGGTCCAAACGGAATTCTGGCCGTTGCCGATACGGAGAATCACGCGATTAGAACGATCAATGTGTACTCGGGCACGATCACGACCATCGCGGGCGACGGGCCGCAAAGTGTGGGCGGCACAGGCGATGGTGGTGCGGCATTACAGGCGAAGTTGAATCGGCCACATGGAGTTTGCGTCGGGCCAGACGGTGCGGTCTACATTGGCGACACGCTCAACCATCGCGTTCGACGAATCCAATCGCAATAGTACGGCGGTATTCCCTCTTGTCCGTGATCGTGGGAGTTTTCGCTCGAAGCACGCAGAGTAATGAACCAAATTGTCTGGGAAGCGACTGACTCGCCGGCTGCTGTGGATTCGGCTGCAGTCGATGACGGTCTTGGAACTTCGAACCGAGCCGCTGCGGATTTGGCGAACGTGCGTCCGCTGGCGTGCTTTGCGAGGTTACCGTCCGGCGAACTGATCGGTGGTGCAATTGCACGCACGTGGGGCGAATGCTGCGAGCTGCGGCAGCTGTGGGTCGCGCCGCCGCACCGCCGTCGTGGGACTGGTCGCCAATTGGTCGAAATGGTTGAACAAGAAGCTCGTCAACGCGACTGCACGCTTATCTATTTGGAAACGTTCAGTTTCCAGTCCCCTCAATTTTATCAGTCGATTGGGTTCCGGATCGCGTGCGAGTTTGCCGGCTTTCCTGCTGGAGTGGTCAAGTACGTGCTGCGAAAGGAATTGGGGAGCGCAACGCCGGAGAGCCATTAAATGCTATCGTTTTGGCAAGCGATTGGCACACTGAGGCTCGCCGCGCTATACTGCGATCACTTTCCCGATTGATGTCCGATCCTGACAGGAAATCCGCTGAGTTGTGCAATGCCGAAGCCTTCCATTCATGAAGCCTGCATGCGCGGCGATATCGAGACTGTGCGGGCGATCATCGCAGCGGATCCGACTGCGGTGGATGCCGATGACGAACATGGCTGGCGGCCGATTTTTCACGCAGGGCTGTGGCGGCGCGAAGCGATTGTCCGCCTGCTAATTGAAGCGGGCGCCGATCTATCGGCCCACGACGGTTATGCGATGCACTACGCCGGCGAGGTGCCCAACAATAAAGCGATCGTCGCACTGCTCGTTCAATATGGCGCGATGGATGCCCATGTGCGGCCGCCGGACGACCTTTCACGACAATTCCTGGCTGCGGTGTTTCTGGCGGATGTCGACAGGGCAAGGTCGCTGTTGCGATTCCATCCGCATTTGGCGACAACTCGCGACGGCCGGGGAGACCAACCCATTTTCCACGCGGCCCGCAACGGCGACACGGAATTGGTGCGGTTGTTGATCGAACATGGCGCCGACGTGAACGCAGCCAACGATTCCAGTCACACGGTGCTGTATTGCGCCGGCGGGCATGGCCACGTGGAAACGTTGCGGTTGCTGCTCGAAACGGGAGCGGACCCCGATGCAAGTTTTACCGATAAGGGAACAACGTTGCTCGAATGGCTGGCCCAATATCCCGACGATTCGCGTTACAAGCCCATCGTGGCTGCATTACAGCAACATCAATCGAGCCGCTAGTTGCGCGGTTTGGATTCGTTTTTTTTTCTGACGCCCACCCCGTCTGGAGATTCCTATGCGAACGCTACTTCAAGTCAATTTTCCACACGCTCCGTTCAATGCCGCAGTAAAAGACGGCAGCGCCAGCCGAAAAGTCAAACGCATCCTTGAAGATGCCAAGCCGGAGGCCGCTTACTTCACCGAGATCGACGGACAGCGTTGTGCGATGCTGGTCGTGAATGTGGAAGATGCGTCGCAAATTCCCGCGTATGCAGAACCGTGGTTTCTCACGTTCGAGGCGGATGTGAAATTCCGCCCGGTGATGACGGTAGAAGATCTGGAGCGAGCGAACCTGGAAGCACTCGGGAAAAAGTGGTCTTCGAATGGGTAACGAGCTGCTGCCCGCTTTGTGCGCTCGGCAACAAGGAATTCGCGGGGTGTGTTCGTGGAAATTCGCCGTGCACTGCTCAGCGATCACAATGCACTCGTCGACATTTGGTTGCGGGCCGTGCGTGCAACACATCATTTTCTTACCGAGGATGATATCGCGCATTTGCATCAACTTGTGAGAAACGGCGCGTTAGAGGGGCTCGAGATTTGGGTGATATGTGGCGACACCAACACGCCGCTGGGCTTTATGGGGTTATCCGGTGCATGCGTGGAGGCCCTGTTCCTGGACCCGCAGATTCATCGAAAAGGCTGTGGCCGAAGACTGTTGCAACATGCGCGGGGACTCAAGGGCCAGCTCACCGTGGATGTCAACGAGCAGAACCCTGCGGCAGTTCACTTTTACGAAGCGTGTGAATTCGTTGTGGAAGGGCGATCGCCGCTGGACAGCAGCGGATTGCCGTTTCCTATTCTGCATATGCGGCAACGTCTCGACGACTCACAAGACAAAGTGGAGGGCGCGCAGGCATGAAGTGTTGCCCAGACATTTGCGTTTTTGCGGCCGTGTTTTTAGTCGCGGCCGGATGCGATTCCGGTGCACGATCGCGTCAACCGGTGGCACCCAAAGCGGCCAAACTTAGCGGTCTGCCCGTGGAAGTGACCGTCAAGCAGCGGTCCACGACGGTTGTGCCAGGATCCGAGGAGTCACTTCGAGTAACTATTGACGATATTACGCGCGGCCAGGTGATGACATCGCTTGCCGACAAAGAGGGCGAAGCGGTTCTCGCCGCCACGTCCCTCGCTACCGGCGATACCGTAATGTTCAAGCTAGGAGATGAGACATTCCAACTTACGCTCAAGGAGTTGAACAACGCGTTGGTGGGTGAGGATTTCGCGACGTTTACGATCTCGATTCCTGAGAAAATCAGTCCGATTTCGGAGCATGCCAAAATCGAGCGGCTGTTGTCGGCCATCGAAGCGGCGGAGGGTGACGTGTTTATTCGCAATGGGACTGAGCATACGGCCAAGGATGCCGCCGAACATTTACGAACCAAGTGGAACGCGGCCGGCAGCGAGATCGCCACGGCCGAACAGTTCATCAATGAAATCGCGTCCAAGTCGTCGCTGAGCGATGAGCCGTATCGCGTCCGGCAGGCCGACGGCACCAAAGTCACGGCAAAGGATTATTTGCTGAACAAGCTCTCGCTGATCAACGCTGGCAATTAAGGCCTGAAGCGACGAGAGGCGTACCTGATTGTCGACGCGCAAGCTAGCTTCAAAACAACGGCGGCCGCCCCATCTGCCGCCGCCAATTGGAAAGATGCCCCAAGTGCGCCGCTTCGTGTGTTGAAAGCAAATGCGCCAGCAGATCGCCGGCGGTTGGCAACGTCTCTTCGAGAAACGGCATTCCCGTCAGCGGATTCGGCCCGGCCAGCACTTTCTCATCGGACTCCGACAATGCTGCAATGACAGCTTCGTGTCCCTCGCGAAGCGAGGTCAGTAACTCCTCACGACTCGGATACGGATGCTCCTGCGGCAACGGCGACGAACGCGGTCCAAACTCCTCATGCCAACTTTTCGGCAATCGCATGGGCTGCCCAAGCAAGTTCAGCGCAAAATCGGTACAAATCGCCAGGTGCCCCAAAATCCAAGAGGGCGTGTTCACTCCTTTTGTCGGCTGGACTTCCATTTCCTCTTGCGAAATGTCCGCCATTAGCCGCTCGCACATCGAGAGTGTGAAGTTATATAACGTCAAGATTTCTGGTGACATACGCAGCTCCGTGAGCATGTGATCACATTGCCATAGCGCGACTATTTGCGTGTTCGGCTTTGAATTGGTTGCGACATGATGATTCAAATCCCGTCTGGCCATTTCCGCGTCGCTTCGAGCGATTCGCCTGTCTCTAGCAAGCTCTTAAGGCTCGCCAGAATCAGCGGCCAGCCCGTGGAGACCGCTTCGATTAGTTTCGACTCCGGCTTGTCCATCTCGTGGATCAGGGTGAGCTTCACCATGTCGCCTTGCTGCTCGATCTCGTAGGTCAGGCGCGAAAAGCCTTCCGTTTTTAGCTCGGGTTTAAACTCGTTTCGCCACGACAGCACGAGCCGTTTGCGGGGTTCGATTTGGAGCACCTCGCCGGCGTCGCCGATGCGGCCATCGGGGATCATAAGCTTCCACGATGCACCCGGCATCCACTGGCAGTCTTGCCAGGTTTCCGCCCAGTATTCGCGCGTAAATTCCGGAGCGATCAGCGCTTCCCACAGTTTTGCCGGCGTGGTGCGGATGTACGTAACATAAACGAATCGTGATTCAGCCATTGGTTTTGCCCTCCAGATTTTTCTTGAGCTCTGCCAGGACACGGAGCCGGCCGCGCGACGGTGCTGCAGTCAGGATAGCAGGGGTATTGTATAATTGTACAATCAGCCTAGCATGCTTATGCCGAATGAAATTCCAATCGCCAATGTGGCGTCTGACGCCCGTTTCGCCATCGTGGTTGCACGGTGGAATGAAACAATCACGCGCAAGCTGCTCGATGGCGCCGTGTCAACCCTGAAAGTTCATGGAGTTGCGGACGAACGGATCGACGTAGCGTGGGTGCCGGGGTCGTTTGAGATCCCGCTCGCCGCGCAGCGAATGGCTACGTCGGGCCGCTACGCGGCCGTGCTGTGCTTGGGAGCCGTTATTCGCGGCGAGACGACTCACGATCAACATATCAATCGGGCCGTTAGTTTGGCGATTAGTCAATTGGCGCTCTCGGCGAACGTTCCGGTGTTGTTCGGCGTACTCACCTGTGAGACAATGGAACAAGCCATTCACCGCGCCGGCGGCAACGTCGGCAATAAAGGCGCCGAATGCGCCGAAGCAGCCCTCCACATGGTCGGCCTGCTGAAAAACCTACCGCGAAGAAATGACCAATGACCAAGCACCAATGACCAATTCTTTGAGGATTTTAATTGGTTTGGTCATTGGTGCTTGGTCATTGGTGATTCCCACCATAAACGTCTATCCGCCAAAAGCGATCCGGCTCGTCAACTGCTGACAGCTAAAAACGCCATACAATGTCCCGCCGCAGCCGAGCCCGTGAAGTTGCCCTGCAAATCCTGTTTGAGGATGAGGTGAATCCGCGCGAGTGTGGAGGCCACCAAGCGGTTCGTCTCCGGCCGGCTAAACTCGCCTGAACTGGAAGATTTTTGCCTGTCGCTCATCCTCGGCGTGCGGCGGAATCAGACCGAGCTGGATGCGCTACTCTCCAAAACGGCCGACAATTGGAGTCTGGCGCGGATGGCCGCCACTGACCGCAACGTGCTCCGATTGGGGGCTTACGAAATCTTGTACACCGACACGCCGGACCGCGCTGCAATTAACGAAGCGGTCGAGTTGGCCAAGCGCTTCGGCAGCGCCCAATCGGCGCAGTTCGTGAACGGAATTCTGGACAAGTTTTTGCACCGAGATAAAAGCTGACAAAGGCAGAGAGTCGAGAGCCGAGGGTCGAGAGCCAGAACAAGGCAGCTCGAAGAACTTTTCCAACTTCTGGCTCTCGACCCTGGACCCTTGACTTCTACGATGGGCCTCTTCGACAAACTCAAACAAGGCCTCGCCAAGACCGGCCGGTTACTGAAGACCGACGTCCGAGATCTGTTCAAGGCCGAAGGCCGGCTGATTGACCAGGCTTTCCTCGATGAGATGCGGGCGATTCTGTTTCGCACCGACATGGGTTACGAGTCGGTGGAGCAGATTGTCGACGAAGTAGCTACGAACTTCCGCGGGCGGGCGGTCACGCTCGAGCAAATTCTGGCGACATGGAAGCAGAAGCTCCGCGAGCTGATGGCTCAGGACGCTGCGCCGATCCACTTCGCGGCCAGCGGGCCCACCGTGATCATGGTTTGCGGCGTGAACGGCACAGGCAAAACCACGACGATCGCCAAACTGGCGCGGCTATTCCAATCGCAGGGCAAGAGCGTGCTGCTCGGGGCCGGCGACACGTTTCGCGCGGCGGCCGTGGAGCAGCTCACTATTTGGAGCGACCGCATCGGTGTGCCGATCGTGACGGGCCCAGCCGGCAGCCATCCTGCCAGCGTGGCCTATCGGGCCGTCGAAGAGGCCATCAAAACCGGCACTGACGTATGCATCGTCGATACCGCGGGCCGGCTGCAAACACAAAAGAATTTGATGGCCGAGCTCACGAAGATCCAGGAATCGATCCGCAAGCAATTGCCCGAAGCGCCGCATGAAGTGCTGCTGGTCATTGACGCCACCACGGGTCAGAACGGCATCAGTCAGGCCACAAAGTTTACCGAGGCGGTGAATTGCACAGGCATCGTCTTGGCCAAGCTCGACGGCACGGCGAAGGGGGGCGTGGTCGTGGCGATCCGTCAGCAGGTGGGCCTGCCGGTAAAATTTGTCGGCGTTGGCGAAAAGGCCGACGACCTTGCGCCGTTCGTACCGGACGAATTCGTCAATGCGCTCTTCGACGAAATTGCGGACGAGGGAACGCAGCCGTCATAACTCGATGCGAAATTCGGCGCCCGGCCGCCGTAATATCAGCAGCGCTGCAAAAGACGGCATGATCCTTCTCGATCGATAACTGTGCTGCAACGACGTGCTAGCTTCCTCTCATGCTGGCGAGGGCTGGTTCCGATAGCACTTTTGTAGTCCGGCGGCGTCGGTACACGCCTCCGCCGTGGCTATCCCGCCAAGTATCTCGCCACTCGCCCTCCCCATACCGTTCCAGTGGCTAGCCGGTTTCGTCCGGCATGCTTGGCCGCGTCCATCCTGAAGATTTTGCCCTCTCGGAGTTGAAACATGCATCGCTCTGTCGGTATTGCCGCGCTCGGCGGCTGGCTACTTGCTGCCAGCGCGCCGCTCGCCTACCAGCCGCAACTGGTTGCGCCATTGCCTGAACCCATCCCCATTGAGGATCCACTGCACGATAGCGACAGTGCTATGTCGCCGGAGATCCCATACGAAGCGACACCTGACGAAGTGGGCGGTTCCCAGCTAGACGCGTGTGATTGCCCGCGCAATGGCGACTGGGGAAATTGTAAAACCGATTGCTGTCTCGGCGACGCCTGGACTCTTAAAGACTGCCTGACTCCATGCTGCGACTCTTGGAATTATGCGGGCTGGGTACAGATTGGCTACCATGACCACAACGAGCGGCTGTCGTTCGAAGAAGGCGATTTGGCCGCATTCAACGATCGGCCGCACGAGTTGAATCTGCACCAGGCGTACCTCTATTTCGAGAAGATTGCCAAGAATTGTGACTGCAGCGCCGATTGGGGCGCCCGCTTCGACATCCTGTACGGCACGGACGCCCAAAAAACCCAAGCCTTCGGCAACGACGACAACGTGTGGGATGTTTCGCTCGATCACGGACCGTACGGCTGGGCGATGCCGCAAGCGTACGTGGAGCTGGCCTACGGCAACTGGAATGTGAAGGCTGGGCACTTCTACACGATCGTCGGTTACGAAGTGGTGCCGGCCACCGGCAACTTCTTCTACAGCCATTCGCTCACGATGTTCAACAGCGAACCGTTTACGCACACTGGCGTACTTGCTACCGGGTCGCCCACCGATGCAGTAACTTTGTACGCGGGATGGACGGCAGGTTGGGACACGGGCTTCGACCAAAACGGTGACGGCAGCAATTTCCTCGGTGGCTTCGGCGTCGAACTCATGGAGAGCGTGAAGTACACCTACGTCTGCACCGCGGGCGACTTTGGTTGGCGCGGCGATGGCTACCAACACAGCAACGTGCTCGACATTACGTTGAGCGATTGCTTGCAGTACGTACTGCAGAGCGACTACTTAGATACCGATTTCGAAGTGGAGGATGGCGCGGAAAACCAGGAAGTCGGCGTTAACCAGTACTTGTTCTACACGTTGAACGATTGCTGGAGCGTGGGCGGCAGGATGGAATGGTGGAAAAGCAATCGCCTTACCGGCGAAATGACTTCGTACTATGAATTGACGGGCGGAATCAATTATCGGCCACACGCCAATGTGACGTTCCGACCCGAGGTTCGATATGACTGGACACCTTCGGAGGATGCAATCGATGATGAGCTCGGCGAAGACTACAACCAGGTGACGTTCGGCATTGATGCGATTTTGACGTTTTGACGTTTCGAAGTACACGGCAACCTATTCGTACGACAACTGTGATGTGACGATTGAATTCGGTTCGTCCGACCCTAGAGGAGCGAAAAAAAAGCTGCGTGCACCGGGGCCGCCGCACAACGGCGAGCCCCGGTGCTTTTTTTGGAGTGGGACATTCATGCAGGCATTTGTATCGAGTTCCACACAAAGGTGACGGCTGTGCTTAAAGATGCGGACCCACGTGCTCAGGCCTGAGGCACGAGAGCTTTCTCACGACAAGATAAAATTGCTGCGGTGATTTCTGCTATTTCGGTAATGCCCTCGTACACAACGAGTTAGGCGATTCGCGTTTCGTCCCCGTCAACGTGGTGGCGTATCTGGCACGGTGGTTGCTAAGTGCATGATTCGAATACAACGCGTTTCGCTTACACGCACATAGCGGTGAAAAGAAACGGCGGCTTGCGAACCAACCGAATGCCCACAACGGCTTGGGCGGGTTTTCCGCCTGGCCCGCCCAAGCCAGGGCATTTTTGGACGAACATGCATGCGGATGATTCGGGGCGGATGTCGTGATCTGGGGACGACGCATAACGCCACGCAACTCTCAACAACCAGCCAACCGAATGCCCACAGAGGTTCGGGCGGGTTTTCCGCCTGGCCCGCCCGAACCCGGGCATTCTTTCTTCCTGCCAGCCAGTCTTCGTAGCGCAGCATTGATTGCCGGAGTGCTGCGCCTTCCGCCGGAGCCAGAAGGATGCCCCACAGGCTTGGGTGGATTCTCCGCCTAATCTGCCCAGGCCGGGGCGTCCAAAAGGGCTGGATGCTCGATGCTTGATGCTGGATACTGGATTGCCAGCAACCAGCATCGAGCAACCAGCATCCAGCAACTAGCATCCAGCATGAAACTGATCATCGCCATCATTCAGCCGAACAAGCTGGAGGACGTCAAGAAGGCCCTTTCTGAGGTCGAGGTCGTGCGGCTGACGATCATGGACGTGCAGGGTTTCGGCCGGCAAAAGGGACAGGCCGAAGTGCTGTATAAGCGCAACGAATTCACGGTGAACTTGCTGCGCAAGGTGCAGCTGATGATCGCGGTGAACGAATACTTCGTCGAGCCGACGATCAACGCGATCATCAAAGGCGGCCGCACCGGACCGACAGGCGAAATCGGCGACGGCAAAATCTTCGTCCTCCCGCTCGAGGATTGCATTCGCATTCGCACCGGCGAGCGCGGCGGCGAGGCAATTTAGCGGCTCGCGTTCCCCCAACGCCACAAACGGCGATGCGAAAGGTGCGGCCGCTGTGCGCCGCGCGTGGGTCGACGTCTCCCAGTACCGCAGATGTGCCAGGTGTTCCAATGGACGTGCATTGGAGTTGGCGCACATTAGTGCTCTTGTCGTTAGCGATCACCAACGTTTCTCGCGGCAAGGTGGCGGACTATTGCAACGTCGATACGTAGGCTTCAGCGCAAAACCTCTTATTCCTCGGAAACTAGAGGGTTTTGCAACGGCGTCATTCTCACCGCTAAGCCGCAAATACTTACCTGCGCTCGAATTAGATTTTGCATCGCGGATAGGGGTCCCAATTGAAGCGGTGCAAAACTCTTGAGTTTTGCACTCCGCAACGCGCGCATATGCCTGCATTTGCAGGACGAGACGGTGCGCCGGGCGCGCAAAACTCAGTTTAATTTAGTCGAATTTTGCCGCAGCCCATGCGAACAGCATGCGGCCGAAATCGGACTGGCTGACCGCCGAAAGCTGCCGTTGTACCGAACTCGATTCGACCGAGGTCGCCGAAGGCTGGCCGAGGGACAACCGACGGCTTTTATTCAATTTCCAAAGAGCGAGCTGCTGGAATGTAGCGTGCGTTCGAGCCTAGCAGATCGCGCCGCCGATTTCAGCAACTATTTTTAGCCAGCGCCAATACGGCCGTGGCTGAAGATGCTGAGGGAATGAATGCGTACGCTTCTTGGGCGGACACGCCCACCTTGGTGTCTGAGATCACGCACGCTTTGGGCTCCGCTCGCGATCACCAAACGAAGGTAGCGAGTCGCCGTTGTATCGTTTTGACGGCGTTTTCAGGCCATCCGTGCGAGCGTTCGCGAATCAAATTGATTGGTCACGAGGTGGGTGCCTCCTCGACATCATTGACATCTGCCGTTTCTTACTTAGATCGTTTTCACCTGCTGCCGCGTTTGTCTCAAAGAATCAGAGGCAATGGCCAGACTTTTGGCCTGATGGCCAAGGGGCCCAGGCCGTTTGTCTGAAAACAGAATGCGGACGTCACGCTGAAGCCTGACTTACTCAGCAGCCTCCACCGGCATTCCTAAGAGCGGCGGCCTCGTCGCGGAGGGCCCGCTTAGATTCCCGATCATCGGGTTCAAGAGTGGCGGCATGCTGCTCGTCCCATTCGAGGCCGCGATCGAACCACTTTTGTGCATCGTCTTTCTGTCCCAGAGAGGCATAATTCATCGCTATAAAGTAATAATGCCCGAAGTTGCCATTGCGATTGGGGTCCTCGGCCGGTGTGGTGCTCCGTCGAAAGTCAATGGACTCCTGCAGCAGTCGTAAGCTCTCCTCAAACTCGCCAAGACGGTAGTGCGCCACGCCGAGTTCCGATCTCACAAGGTCCCTTGGAATCGCGTCGATCGAAATGCGCGTTCGTTCGATCGCCGCAGCCCACGCGCGGCGAGCCTCCTCCTGGCGGCCCTTTTTCCAGAGGTCATCTGCCAGCGAGAAGATTTGTCGCTTGCATACGTCGCGTGTCCAGCCATCCTTTGGATCCAGCGCAGCCGCCTTCTCGTAGTGTATCGTCCCTTCTTGGAAATCACCCAGCAGGTCATGACACATTGCTTGTCGAACTAAGGCGATGCACAGCATGTCGCGATAGAATGCGGGCCACCGTTTCACAACATCCTGAAGCACTTCTGCAGCGGATTTGTATTCGCCCATTGCAGCGTCCAGTTCGCCATGATCCCGCAAATTGTCGGCCAGGAGCATGCACGCCCGCCCCAGGTCGGCTCCCCACATTGAGTTATTTGGAAAATCTTTCCATAACCCCATCGCAATTTCGACGCACCTCACTCTTGCCAGGCGTGCTTGCTCAAAGTCTTTGCCGATCTCCAAGCAATTGGCAATTTCCATTTGGGCTTTGAACAGCATGTGAACATACCCGCTGTCCGCGGGGTAATCGGCGACAAGCTGTTCGGCCGCGGAGTATGCCTGTTGCGCATACGACAAAGCTCGTTTATCCGATGTATCAGCACATGCGCGCGCAAGTAACGTCATGACACTAATATGCTCCGATCGGAATGATGTCGATCGAGGCGACGCTTTTAACCGATCTGTCAATGCGGACAGTGCCGCCTGGAACTCTTGCTTTGCCTCTTGATGCTTTCCAGAATTAAGTAATATGCGTCCCAGGAAAGAGCGACTACGTGCAACATCCACTCGGAAATCTAACTGGTCCGGATGACGCTCGACTAATTCTGCTCCAATCGCGAGACTGCGGCGAAGGAGCTCTTGAGATTCGTCCGGGTTTTTTACTTGTATGGCGAACCCAACTACATGACATGCTTGCGAAACTCGCTGCAAGAGCTCTGGATCATTCGGCGAAGAGGCGAGTACGTTCTCCTGGAGCGACAGGCTTTTGCGGTGTATCGCCTCACGATCTTCGTCTCCCGGTGCGCCATTGAAGAGGTTAGTTGACAACTGCCGATATGCCTTCGCCAGCTCTTGGCGATAGCGCAGTTCGTCGCGATGGCCATTGATCAACCTTTCGAGCAAACCGATTGCCTTGCGTGATGCTTCTGCGGATTTATGGTAATCCCAGTTGCCGAGTATTTCGGCCATCCGTCGGTAGGCCTTGGCTGCTTCAAACTTTGCTTCCCTGTCCTCCGGGTTTTCATCAAGAAAGCTGCTGTTGATCCTGAGTGCATCGTTTAGCAGTGCCACACGAAGTCCATCTAAACCGGGCTGATCCAGCAGTCGTTTTTCCGCGACTCGCGAAAGCAGGATTTCCACAGCCTCGTTGCCGCGGCGGAGATTGGATTCGGCTCGCCGCCTGGCGACACGTTCCTCAGCGGCCCGCTGATGGGCAAGCTCGCGTGCTTTGTTCGCCTCAATGGCTTGCCAAAGGCTGATTGCAACACCGGCAATCAGGGATGCGGCGACGATGCTTACTGCCGCAAGTGTCCCGCGGCGGCGGCGGGCGAATTTGCGGAAGCGGTAGAGGGTCGACGGCGGGCCGGCCTCGACAGGTTCGTCGTAAGGTAACGCTGGATGTCGGCGGCGAAGGTGCTGGCCGATTCGTAGCGGCGGGTGCGGTCTTTTTCGAGGGCTTTCATCACGATCCAGTCGAGCTCGCCGCGGAGGATCGCGCTGAGCTGCCGCTCGTCGAGGCCGCGGTGCTGCGAGACCGTTGAGCTGGCGTCGGCCTTGAGCGTGCTGATGCGGTGGCTGGGGCGCGGCGGCTCGTCTTCGCGGATGATCCGCCGCATCTCGTCGAGGCCGGCTTTGGCTAGCGTCTCCTTGTCGAACGGCGTCTGGCCGGTGAGCAGTTCGTAGAGCAGCACGCCCAGCGAATAGACATCGCTGCGCGTATCGACATCCAGGCCGGCTCAGCTCGGCTTGCTCGGGGCTCATGTAGAGCGGCGTGCCGACCAGCTGCGTAGGGCCGTGTAGACCGTCCGCTCGGTGAGCTGCTGGCCGACCGCCTTGGCGACGCCGAAGTCGATCACCTTCACGACCGGCTGGCCGTCGTGCAGCGTGACCAGCACGTTCGACGGCTTGAGATCGCGATGAATGATTCCCTTTTGATGGGCGTGCTGCACGGCCTGGCAGACATCGATGAACAGCTCCAGCCGCTGCCGCGGACTCGAGCTGCGCCTTGTCGCAGTACTCCGTGATCGGCATGCCGCGGACCAGCTCCATCACGAAGTACGGGCGGCCGGCTTCGGTCGTGCCGGCATCGAGCACCTTGGCGATGTTCGGATGGTCCATCATCGCCAGGGCCTGCCGCTCGGCCTCGAAGCGGGCGATCACCTGCCTGGTGTCCATGCCCGGCTTGATGATCTTCAGCGCGACGCGGCGGCGGACCGGCTCGGTCTGCTCGGCGACATAGACGACGCCCATGCCCCCTTCGCCGATTTGCTCCAGCAGCTTGTAGCGGCCGATCGTGGCGCCGACGTGCTCGGCGGGCTGGAAGGCAATCGTTGGGGAGGGACCGGCCGCCGGGCGTTGCATGAAATCGTCGAGCTTGCCATGCGCACCCAGCAGCCGCAGCACTTCGCCCCGCAGAGAATCATCCCCGCCACATGCCGCTTCGATGTACTTTGCTCGCTCTTCGATCGGCATATCCTCCACGGCGGCCAGGAAGATCGAGCGGGCGGTTGCTAATTCAGAGGACATCGCGAATTCTTGCAGGCCGAGTGCAGGTGTTGAGACGGAATCAGAGCCACGTGCCCATTTCCGGTCGGGCCTTAGCGGTGGCACGGTGCGAGGTTGCCTCAAATACGTGGCGTAAAACAACGCCTGATTGTCTCACGCGAATTGGCGAACTACGAGGACTCCGCTGGATCCCGCAGCGCGGCGCGGAGCCAAGTGCGGGCATAAGTCCACGTACGGTAGGCGCTTGCGCGGGAGATGCCGAGCAGCTCCGCTGCCTCTTCGAGTGAAAACCCGCCGAAATAATGCAGTGTGACGAGCTCCGACGCGGAGCGGTCTACAGCCGCTAGTTGGTCGAGAGCCTCGTGGACGGCCAGGACTTCCTCTGGCGGGGCGGCGGCCGCGATCTCCGATGCGTCGATCAGCTCACGATCGCCCTGCCCGCCGTGCTTGACCGTTGCCTTGCGGCGGGCGTTGTCCACGAGGATGCGGCGCATCGCTTCGGCCGCTGCGCCAAAGAAGTGGTTGCGGCCACTCCATTGTTGCCGGCCTCCGCCGCCGACCAGTCGCACGTACGCCTCATGCACCAGGGCCGTTGCCTGCAATGTCTGGCCCGGCTTCTCGCCGGCCAGCTGCACAGCAGCGAGCTTCCGCAATTCCTCGTAAACGATCGTAAACAGCTGTTCTGCCGCGTCGGGGTTTTGCTCATCGATTTGGGCGAGGATCTGCGTCACGTCACTCATGGGCGCCATTGTAGCCGCGCGGTCCACAAAGTGGTAGCAAGGTCGCGCAGCGGAATTCGCTAGATCGCGCTGCTTCGCTGATGCCGCTGCGACCTTCGACAGGGCCGAAGCGTACGAAGTTTGCGATCCAATGGACTATCATCGTTGCGCACGGCGTGCAGTGGACGCATCTGCTCGTTGGCAGCTCGACAAGAATGACCATGCCCGCACCGCCGAAGCAGAAGTGCTGATCAGGTCGGAGTCTTCAACCGAGAGGACTTCGACCGGCGAACTGTGGTCGCCTCCCTAAGGATCAGCCGGTGGTGTACTCCGCTAGATTTCAGTAATCCGCGTTGCGCGCTTAGTTGAATCCCACCGAACCAAGAAACCGTATGTACGGTGCACGTGGAGGAAGAGCCCACCGAAGGAGCCATGGAGTCGGTTTCCTGCTTGCGGAAGTGTTCGCAATGCTTTCGACGGCAGGGAAGAAACTCACTCTACATACAAATATCGGCACACGATGGGGCTTGACTCCAATTACTAGTCTGTCTAGTATTTTGGCATGGCAGCCATTAGCGGCGACAAATTGCGTGGACATCTGGAGATGCTCATTCTCGCTACCCTGGAGCGCGGCGAAGCCCACGGTCTGGAAATAATGCGGCGATTGGAGGCCGGCGGATGCGGTTTGCTCGCAGCTCAAGGAAGGCTCGCTGTACCCGGCCCTGTATCGACTCGAGGAGGCCGGTGAGGTCGCCGCCGTCGTGGGAAAAGGAATCGCAAGGCCGCCGCGGGCCACGCGGGCGGATTTACCGACTGACTACCAAAGGGCACCGCAAACTTGCGCAAGGCCGCGGCGAGTGGCAAACCTTTGTGGCAACGCTCGGAGGCATACTGCTGGATGCGCCGGCTTGAGTGCGAAATGCGTGGTATAGCTCGCGGCGAAATTCAAAAGGTGGTCCGATAGCCGTGCCTGAGAAATCGGCGGCTTGATAATTTCCCAACTGAGTATCGGGAGAAACTGCACATGTTTCGAGATTTTTCGGAGCGGGCAAATAACGTCATGCGTCTGGCGAGCGCCGAAGCGCGCGCATTGAATCACGAATACGTCGGCACGGAGCACATCTTGCTCGCGCTCGTGGCGGAAGACTCCGGCGTGGCTGCAGACGTGCTCGGCACGCTGGGAGTTACAGCGAGTGCAATTCGACAAGGCGTCGAATCACTGGTTCTGCGCGGCCCTGCGGCGGTTTCGTCACGAGAGTTGCCGCTGACGCCGCGATCTGGGCAAGTGATTGAGTTTGGCCGTGAGGAAGCGCTCGAGGTCAATCAAGAGTTTGTCGATACGGAACACCTGCTGCTGGCACTGTTGCGCGAGCCGGATGGCGTGGCCAGCCACGTGTTGCGCAACCTTGGAGTGAAGCCGGACGAGTTGCGGGCCGAGGCGCTCAAAGCTCGCATTGCACTAATGAAGATTGTCGAGCGCACCGTGCGGCCCGTGCGGGCAAGCATCACCTGGAAGCGAAAAATGCGCGACGAGCTGTTCGCACATTTGTCGGGAATCTACGAGCAAGAGATGTCGCGGCTCCACGATCCGGCCGCAGCACTTGAGCAGGCGGCGCGGCGTTTCGGTGCGCCCGGCGAGCTGACTCACGAGCTGGAAAGTGCGCTGCCTGCCTACGAACGTTTCAGTGGATTTATTGAACGCTGGATCCAGTATCGGGCACCCGAGTCTGCCGCGCGCTACTCACTGCGAATTGCGGTGCACACTTTTTGGCTTCTGGCAGGAAGCCTGAGCCTGGTGACTTTGGGTGTGTTTCTCCGCTATGGGTGGATCGAGGCCGTACAGACCATGGCGAGTGTCTTTGCAGCGATTCTACTGCTGACGCCGCCACTGCAATTCGCGATTAGCCTCTCCTTTATCAAAATGCGGGACGCGATGTGGGGCGCGTTTGGAAGTCGTAAATCGCTGGGACGGGTGTTGATGTACTTTTTGATGATCGCCGCCGTCGCGGAATTGTATCTCATGGGTGTGGCCGCCGTAGCCCGTTTGGATTTAGGCGCAGGTCTTGAGGCGGCCCGCCTGGGCGGTCTGATCGGAGTAATTAGCGCGATTGCGTTCGTGGCGATAGCCTACGTCACCGGCCCAGCGTCCATTCGCGACACAAAATGGGCGCTGCTGGATATTGAAGCGGCGTGACCGCCTGTTAACTACAGGGCCGAGCTCACCCCTGCAGCGCGGCGAGCGACGCGGAGCTGCCCGCGGGCCTGAGAGATTAGCCGCTCGCGGATGGCGAGCTCTTGTTCGCCGGCGGCGCGGCTGGCCAGTGCAGATGCGAACTGCTCCTGGGCTACGGCGGCATCAAGCGATTTGGCGGGAATGGCGCGGTTGGTGAGCACCGAGACGACGTTGTCGGCCACTTGCACGAAGCCGCCGTCGACGTAGATATCGGCTCGTGCTCGTCGCTCGTGGCGGATGCGCAGCTCGCCGTAGCCCAGCCGGCCGATCAGCGGGCTGCGGCCGGGCGCGATGCCGACTTCGCCGTCGTACAAGCGGCAGGGCGACGAAATCGGCCGGCGTGTCGAGCACCGTCGCTTCGGGCGTGACGACGATGCACTGGAGCGTGCCGGCGGTGGTGGAATGCGTGTCGGCCATGGATTAGTTCGTGCGGATTTACGGTCGCGGCTGCGAATCGATTCGGCGTCGCGGCCGACGCCAATGCGCGTCGCGGTCTACGACTATTTCTTCTGTGACTTCTTCCACTGGGCTTCGGCTTGCTCGATGGCGCCGACGTACATGAACGCGTCTTCCGGCAGGTGGTCCCACTTGCCGTCGCAGATTTCCTCGAAGCTGCGGATCGTGTCGGCCAGCGGCGTGATCTCGCCCGGCTTGCCGGTGAACACTTCGGCCACGAGGAACGGCTGCGACAGGAACCGCTCGATGCGGCGGGCGCGATGCACGACCAGCTTGTCCTCTTCGCTCAGTTCGTCGACGCCGAGGATGGCGATGATGTCCTGCAGCTCGCGGTACCGCTGCAGAGTCGTCTGCACGCGGCGGGCGACGTTGTAGTGCCGCTCGCCCACGTACTGCGGATCGAGAATGCGGCTGGAGGAGGCCAGCGGATCGACCGCCGGGTAAATGCCTTTTTCCGAAATCGACCGCTCCAGGTAAAGGAACGCGTCGAGCTGGCCGAACGCGGTGGCCGGGGCCGGGTCGGTCGGATCGTCGGCCGGCACGTACACGGCTTGCACCGACGTGATGGCGCCGCTTGGTCGTCGAGGCGATCCGTTCCTGCAGGGCGCCCATCTCGGTGGCCAGCGTCGGCTGGTAACCCACGGCGGACGGCATGCGGCCGAGCAGGGCGGACACTTCGCTGCCCGCTTGCGAGAAGCGGAAGATGTTGTCGACGAACAGCAGCGTGTCGGCGCCGGTCTTGTCGCGGAAGTACTCGGCCATCGTCAGGGCCGAGAGGGCGACGCGGAGACGGGCTCCGGGCGGCTCGTTCATCTGGCCGAACACCATGCACGTCTGCTCGATGACGCTGCGGCCGGTGTCGCCGATCTTGGCTTCCTGCATTTCGAGCCACAGGTCGGTGCCTTCGCGGGTCCGCTCGCCGACGCCGGCGAACACCGAGTAACCGCCGTGGGCCGACGCGATGCGGGCGATCAGCTCGGTGAGAATGACCGTCTTGCCGAGACCGGCACCGCCGAACAGGCCGGCCTTGCCGCCGCGGACGAACGGCGTGAGCAGGTCGATGACCTTGATGCCCGTTTCGAACAGCTCGGTCTTGGTCGACAGGTCGCGCAGCTGCGGCGGGTCGCGGTGGATCGGCCAGTATTCTTCGGCGTCGACCGGGCCGCGGCCGTCGACCGGCGTCGCCGATCATGTTGAACACGCGGCCGAGCGTCGCCTTGCCGACGGGCACCGTCACCGGGCCGCCGGTGTCGACGCAATCCTGGCCGCGGATCAGGCCGTCGGTGCTGCCCAGGGCGACGCAGCGCACGCGGCCGCCGCCGAGGTGCTGCTGCACCTCGCCGGTGAGGTTGATCTTCACGCCCTTGTGCTCGGAGACGATCTTCACGGCGTTGTAGATCGCCGGCAGGCTGATCTTCGTCGAACTCGACGTCGAACGTCGAGCCGATGATTTGCGTGATGCGGCCGATGTTTTGGGTGGCTGTTGCGGTTGCGGTTGCCATGGTAGATTTGGGTTCAGTGGCTGGTGTCAGTGAGTGTCGGTTGCAGTTCGACCGTGGTCGTTGACCGTCGGCTACAGTTGACTTAACTCAGCGCTTCGACGCCGCCGATGACGTCCATGAGTTCGGACGTGATGCGGCCTTGGCGGGCGCGGTTGTATTGCATGCTCAGGCGCTTGATCAGATCGCCGGCGTTTTCGGTGGCGCTCTTCATGGCGACCATGCGGGCGATCTGCTCGCTGACGGCCGAGTCGAGGAAGCACTTGAACAGCTTGACCTTGAAGCTGGTCGGCACGACTTCTTCCAGAATGCTTTCGGGCGAGGGCAGGAATTCGTACATCGCACGGCGGCCGCCGCTTCGGCCTGTGGCTGCGGTCGCGGCTGAGCTGCCGTCGCCGCCGATCGCGCCCAGCGGCAGCAGCGTTTCGATCGACGACCTGTTGCCGGGCAATGCTGACGAACTTCGTGTAGACGACGTCGAGCCGGTCGAGCTTGCCGGTGATGTATTCGTCCAGATAGCGGCTGGCGAGCACGTCGACTTCGTCGAACGTCGGCTTGTCTTCGAAGTGCGTGTACGACTGATCGTCGGCCTGATGCCGCGGAACTTGAACGCCGCGATGCCGCGCTTGCCGACGATTTCCAGCCGGCAATTGGGCACCGTTTGCTTGCAGCTCCAGCCAGCGGTGAAAGCCGGCCCGCTGCACGTTGCCGTTGAAGCCGCCGCACAGGCCGCGATTGGCGGTGAGCACCAGCAGCGTGGCGTTCTTGACCGTTCTCGCGCTCTTCGAGCAGCGGATGGCTCACTTCCAGCCCGCTGGCACAGGTCGCTGCACCAGCTTGCGTGATGCGCTTGGTGTAGGCCGTGGCGGCCGAGGCGCGGTCCATCGCCTTCTTGAACCGCGCAGTGGCGATCAGCTCCATCGTCCGCGTGATCTTGCGGATGTTCGGATCGACTTGCGGCGTTTATCGAGGACGCGAGGGTTGGCCATGGCGGAAGGTGGTCAGAGGTCAGGAGGTCAGCGGTCAGGCTCGGCAGTGTCAATTGCCGTCGACGTGTTACACGGCTGACCGGTTCGCGTTCGCGATCGGCTTCTTGGCTTTCGTCGCTCGCCGTGCGGCGTATTGGGCTTGGAATTCCTTGATCGCGGCTTCGATCTGCTTGCGCGATGTCGTCGCGTCAGGTCCTTCTTTTCGTTCGAGCTCGTCCCAGATCTCCGGCTTCTGGTCGTGCATGAACGTCGAGGAACTGCTTCTCCCACGCCTGCACTTCGTTCGACGGGAACCTTGTCGAGGTGGCCGCGGGTGCCGGCGTAGATCACGAGCACCTGGTCGATCACGTTCAGCGGCTGGTACTGGCCCTGCTTGAGGAGCTCGACCATGCGGTAGCCGCGGTCGAGCCGGGCCTGCGTGGCGGCGTCGAGCTCGGTGCCGAGCTGGGCGAACGCTTCCAGCTCGCGGAACGCGGCCAGGTCGAGCCGCAAACCGCCGGCCACCTTCTTCATCGCCTTGATCTGGGCGGCGCCACCGACGCGGGACACCGAGATACCGACGTTCATGGCCGGCTTCACGCCCGCGAAGAACAAGTCCGGCTGCAGGTAAATCTGGCCGTCGGTGATCGAAATCACGTTCGTCGGAATGTAGGCCGAGACTTCGCCTTCGAGCGTTTCGATGATCGGCAGCGACGTGAGCGAGCCGCCGCCGAGCTCGTCGGACAGCTTGGCCGACCGCTCGAGCAGACGGCTGTGGCAGTAGAACACGTCGCCCGGGATACGCCTCGCGGCCCGGCGGGCGACGCATCAGCAGCGACAACTGGCGATAGGCCACGGCTTGCTTGCTCAGGTCGTCGTAGACGATCAGGGCGTGCTCGCCGTTGAACATGTAGTGCTCGGCCATCGCCGTGCCGGCGTACGGCGCGACGTACTGCAGCGGGGCAGG
Organism: uncultured Planctomycetota bacterium; assembly: GCA_963786455.1. Taxonomy (GTDB): domain Bacteria; phylum Planctomycetota; class Planctomycetia; order Pirellulales; family Lacipirellulaceae; genus JABDGM01. Next base: position 42,381 of record CAWAZX010000001.1, read on the forward strand.
GGCGCTGGCGCCGGCGACGATCACCGTCGTGTAATCCATCGCGCCGGTCTCGCGGAGCTTCTCGATGACGCCGGCGACGGTCGATTCCTTCTGGCCGATCGCGACGTAGAAGCACTTCACGCCGGAGTCGCGCTGGTTGATGATCGCGTCGATGCCGATGGCCGTCTTGCCGGTCTTGCGGTCGCCGATGATCAGCTCGCGCTGGCCGCGGCCGATCGGCGTCATCGCGTCGATGGCCTTGATGCCGGTTTGCAGCGGCTCGCTGCACCGGCTGCCGCTCGGCCACGCCGGGGGCGATGATTTCGACCGGCCGGCGCTGCTTGCGTGACGATCGGGCCCTTGCCGTCGAGCGGATTGCCGAGCGGATCGACCACGCGGCCGAGCAGCTCGTCGCCGACCGGCACGCTCAGCAGCCGGCCCGTGCTGCGGACTTCGTCGCCTTCGGTGATCTGCAGGTAGTCGCCGAGGATGATGATGCCGACGGAGTTCTCTTCGAGGTTGAACGCCAGGCCGATCGTGCCGTTGGGGAACTCGACCATCTCGTCGGCCATGACGCCCGACAGGCCGTAGACGCGGGCGATGCCGTCGCCGACTTCCAGCACGCGGCCGACTTCGCGGACGTCGATCTGCGACGCGAAGTGCTCGATTTCCTGCTGAATGACCGAGGCGATTTCGTCGCTGTTGAATTTCATCGAATGCTCCAGCAGTGTCAGCTAGCCTCGAGCGGCAACGTCGCGATTGTTACCGATGATTCGGCGTTGCCGCCGACGCTAAGCCTGTATCTATCGCTTACGCCGTACACAAATCTCTCTGGTTGCGTTTCAATCATTTCGGTCGCCCGCTCGATCATCGCTCGGCGGACGTGTTCGAATTGCGTGTCGAACCGAGCCGTCGAACACGCGGTCGCCGACGCGGACACAATGCCGGCGATCAGCGACGGGATCGACCGTCACGTGCAGCACCGGCTCGCGTGCCAAGCACCGTTGCGAGTCGCGTCTTGGATCTCGTTGCGAAGCGCGTCATCCAGCTCGGCGCGGCCACGCGGACTTCGACGTCGGTCAGGCCGCGCCGCTCGGCGTCGAGCTTCTTCGACAATCCGCGCGATCGAGCCGCAGCAAGCCCAGCCGGCCGTGCCGCGACAAGCACTTTCAGGAAGTTGAGCACCTGCGTCGACGCCGCTTGCCGAACACGCGGTCGAGCAACTGCTCCTTCTGCTCCTGCGACACCAGCGCCGAGTCGAAGCATCTGCTTCGAGCTGCGGGAACGCGATCGAGCACGTCGCGCACGAGCGACGTCAACTTCGTCGACCAGCGTCGTCCGCGTTCGGCGACTTTGCCGCGACGCCCATGAACGCCTTGGCGTAGACGCGCGCAATCTGCTCCTCCGTGACGTCCATCACGGTTTCGTGCTTCGGCTTTTCGCGTTCGGTGGCATGATCGTTGCCGACTCATCGACGTTAGCTAGTCGGCTCAGTTCTTGCTCGGCGTCGCGGCGGCCAGCTTGCCGAGCGCGTCGCGGACGATCTGATTCTGCTCGCTCGGCGGTGAGCTTGTCGCGGATCACCTTGCCGGCCAGGTCGATCGCCACATTGGCGCTCGCGACGGCGAGGTCCTGAATCGCGCCGTCCTTGGCCCGCTCGATCTCGCGCAGCGCCCGGTCCAATTCGTCCTTGGCCGCCTTGCGGCCTTCGGCTTCGATGCTGTCTTGCTGTGTGCTCGGCGTCGCGGCGGGCTTCTTCCAGCAGCTCCCGAACTTCGCCGGCCGCTGCGGCCAGCTTGGCCTCGTGCTCGGCCAACAGTCGCTTGGCTTCCTCGTGCTCTGGCTCGGCGGCCGCGATGTTGTCGGCGATCTTGCGCTCGCGCTCGTCGAGGGCCGCGGCAATCTGCGGCCAGGCGAAGTACGCTGAGGATCCCGAACAACAGCACGAACACGACGAACGTCCAAATCGCCAGGTCCGGATCGACCGCCAGCGGATTCGGACCGCCGCCGTCGCTCCGTGCTCGGCCTGCTGCCGCATCTCGTGCGCCGCCTCGGCAGCTTCGGCTTCGGCATCCGGCTTCCTGAGCGCGCACTGAGCCGGCACGCGAATCCGGCACAGCATCAGCGCAACGACACGGCCGCGCAGCCACGCGACAACTTTGAATCGAAACATCGCATGACATCTATCCTTGTCGTCACGTCAAGTCAGAGAGGCGTATTGAACAACATACAAACGATCAGCGCGAAGAACGTGGCACCTTCGATCAGGGCCGCCGAAATGATCATCGCCGTTTGAATGTTGCCGGCCGCTTCCGGCTGACGCGACATGCCTTCGACGGCCTGGCCGCCGATGCGGCCGATGCCGAAGCCGGCACCCAGAATCACCAGGCCAGCGCCGACCGCAGCGCCGAGGTTCATGAATCCACCCGGACGGCAGCCGCGCTGGCGGCTGCTCCGCGGCGAAGCGCGGCTTGGGCGCATGCCGGGGCAGCAACGAACAGCAACGCCAGGCACAACATCATCAATTTGACCAAACTCTGACCATGGTTATTGCTCCTTTCTCGAAATGTGAGTAGTAAACTGATTTCGATGACCGCAACGCATCTAATGTGGATGAACGGCCATGCCGATGAACAGGGCCGACAAAAACGTGAAAATGTACGCTTGCAAAAACGCCACAAACAACTCGAGCATGCTCAGCGCCGTGGCGCCGAGCACGCTGGCCGGCATCACGCCCCACCACAGCAGCGACTGAGCACTGGCGGCGATGAACGCCAGGATCACGGCCAGCACCACGTGGCCGGCCATCATGTTGGCCAACAGACGCACGGCCAAGCACGCCGTGCTTGATCAACAGGCCGAACACTTCGATCACGAAGATCATCGGCACCAGAAAGATCTTGAGCGGGCCCGGCAGATCCATGTGCGGCACTTGCGCCTTCCAGAAGCCGACCGGCGCCGAGCTTCATCATGCCGGAGCCGACCACGACCAGAAACGTGATCAACGCCAGCGTGCCGGTGACGGCCAGCGAGCCGGTCGGCGAGCCCATCCAGGGAATCATGCCGAACAAGTTGCAGCCCAGGACGAAGAAGAAAATCGTCCACAGGAACGGCACGAACTTGTCGGCGTCGTGATGCCGATGCAGGGCCGGGCAACGTTGTCGCGGAAGTAGAGCAGCATCGCTTCGAGCATGTTGCGGAAGCGGCCGCGGGGCAGTCGCGCCGCCCTTGAGCGCTTTGGCCAAGCCCGATGAAGAACACGCACATCAAGATCGCCGCCACCAGCTCGATCACCATGAACTTGGTGATTTTCAAGTCGAGCGGCTGAATCGTGTTGTCGATGAGCGAATTGCCCGTGCTGCGCCTGAAAAATCGGCTGTGTCCTGCATGAACGGCTGCGGAATCTCGACATGCCCATGCGCGTCTGGCGACGTGAAAATCCGCGGCACGTGAAAGCTCGTCGAATCCTCGACGTGGCTGAACAGCTCCTTCGGATCGAGCGGGTTGTGCTGTGCGCATGGTCGTGCCATCGTATGTTCGGCTGTGCTCGGTCTGCAGCGCATGATTCAATGAACGTCGCGAATTGCGATGCGTGGTTGCGGACACGCTTCACGGCCAGCCACGTTTCCACCGCGAGCGTCACCAGATAAAACGCCAGCAGATAGCCGATGAACGCCAGATGCTCGCGGCCGTCTGCACCTTGCGCGGCAAGGACAACGCAAATTGCCAGCGGCGGGACCATGCGAATCGCCATGCCGACCAGCATGCGCCAAGCATGGCGAGCACTGCGACCGCGAAATGTACGCGAATCCTTCGGCAGCCAAACCCGAGATACAGGCAAATTGCGCCGCAGCGAGCACGCCAAGCAGCCCAGCCGAACCGGTTTGTCCAATCGCGAACGGCGCCAGAATCAGCAGCGATGACCACGATGCATGCAGCTGAGCACAAGCGCCGATCGCACAAAGCTGCGCCTTGTCAGATTGCCCGCTTGTCAACTCATGCATAGTTCCGCAACTCGTCGCCTATCACCGGCGAATTGCAGGTCCATCAAAATCGTCCGTTGCGCGATTCGCTGCTTGTCGGAGCGCGTCATACGAATCAAATGCATCACCGCCGCCGTGCAGCCGAGCGCAAAACCAACCAACATGAAAACAACACTTTGGTCCCCAACTGCTGGTCGAACCAATGCCGGCCAGGCCGGGCAGCACCATCTCCAGCGACACGACCATGATCCGCGACGCCCATTGGTACGCCTTGGCCGCTGGCGAACGGTCGTCGGAGGGAGTCGTCACCGGTGCCGCGCGCAACGCGTGCGTTTGAGCGAAGGCGTGTACCGGCGACTTCAGCCACAACACTTGGGATGGCAGAGACTTACGTTCGGCTGCGTCGGACGAGCTGAGCATGCCGAAGAACGCTCGCACGTAACTGCTGCTAGGACCGGCAATTTATCGCACGTGCAGAAGCGGTGTCAACGGCCTAAACGAGGCAAAATTGTGCTTTTTTTCACAAAGTCCCATTGGGCCACAAGTCGTAGCGCATTTGCGAAGTTATGGCTTGGCTAATTAACACCTACGCAGTCGTTCCACTGGTCATTCACTGCCATGGACCGCGGCATTCCGACTAAATGCAGGCTCGACTGAACTCACATTAGTGCTAGCTAGCAAACCACTTACGAAGCACTTATTCGGTATCAATTGTCAGGGCAAATTGTTGCAAAATCCGAATATTTCGATTATCATTTGGATAGCGGAGAAGGCGGGTATTGCCGGCCGAGCGATGGATCGGCCATTCTAGCGCATCGGACGCGACCGGTAGGTGTCAGCGGCGTTTTGCGTCCGAGTTTGATTCGTGCGCAATTCGAATAAGCTGCTACCCGGATTCGCAGGCAGAGTTTCGCCGTCCCGCAGTGGTTTCAGTGGTTCATGGACGATGCTGCTGCATTCCCGGCACGTTCATGGACACTCGATTGAATCCATGCGGAGTCTTTGACCGATGACCGCTTCGTCGCTTCGCAACCATAGTTGTAAAGATCTTGCCCAAATGGCCAAGTCGGAGGGACTTCCCGGCTGGCATTCCATGCGCAAGGACGAGTTGGTCCGCGCTCTGGTGAACCACGCCCGTCGAAAGCAAAAGACCGGCGGAACGGCATGTCAACGGCGATCCAGTCGACGGATTGTCTAGTCAATTCAATGCGCAAGTGGCGGCAAATCGCGGGAATCGCTCGAAGACGCAGGAACAACTGACGCGAGCTGCGAGCGCAAATTTCCGGCGGACGAAGCAGCTTGGCGCGGCAAGCGGAAGTGAGTCAGGCCGAATCGGACAGGACCGGCTGGTCGTGATGGTCCGCGACCCGTATTGGCTGCACGCCTATTGGGAACTTGCCCCGCGAAGCGTGGAGCGGGCCCAGTCGGCACTCGGGCCAGCATTGGCACACGACACGACCCGTGCTGCGAGTATTCCATGTGTCGGGCGACGGGACGGCCGTGTTGCAGCGCGAAATCTCGATCCACGGCGGCGTGAATCATTGGTACGTCGACGTGCAGAATCCGCCGCAGCAATTTCGCATGGAAATTGGCTACCTCGCCGCGAGCGGCCAATTCTACTGCCTGGCCCGCAGCAACACGGTGACCACTCCGCCGGCCGGCACGAGCGATTCGGTCGACGAGAACTGGGCCGACATCGACGAGAACGCCGACCGCATCTTCGCCATGAGCGGCGGCTATACGCCAGCACGGCACGAGCCTCGAGCTGCAGGAGCTGCTGGAAGAACGGCTGCGACGGCCGATGGGCACGCCCGATGCAAACCCGTTACGGCGGCGGCGCCTCGCGCGTGCTGGCCGACGACGCAGGAGCTGCCGTTTGCCGTGGACGCCGAGTTGATCGTTTACGGCGTCAGCCACCCGCATGCTCACGTCACGCTGCAAGGCGAGCCGGTGCCGCTGCGGCCGGACGGCAGTTTCACGGTGCGGATGGCGCTGCCCGACCGGCGGCAGGTGATTCCCGTCGATCGCCAGCTCCGCCGACGGCGTCGAGCAGCGGACGATCATTCTGGCTGTCGAGCGGAACACGAAGGTGCTGGAACCGGTCGTTCGCGACCCGCGGTTCCTGAGCGCGATTTAGCCCGCGATAATCGCAGCGGCTGAATCATCCGATTCTCTCGTGTTCCGCATTTGGAATACGATTCACCGTACGCCGTTATGCCCGCATCTCCGGCCCGGTGTGTGCGGTTGGGGCGAGCGGGTATGCTACCGGTGGCTGCGATATGCCACGCGGTCTTTCGCTGCCATTCGAAGGCTCTCAGGATCGCTCGTGTCCTTCGATATCGATCCCATCCTCCGCGACTGGCCATATCGTCCCGACGAGATCACGGTGCGCGTGATCGAGGGGGAGGACGGCGCAGCGGAAGATTCAGCTGCGGCTGGACCTGGGCATGCTGCAGATGGAGTTCGACGGCCGGCCGGACGGCCGGCGGATTCACGACGCCGATTCCTGGCTCGAACTATCACCAGCGGCGGCAGAGCGAGCACGACGCGGCGAACCCGGATGGAGCGCCGTATCTGCTCGAGCCGGAGGACTGTGCCGAGCTGCTGCGCGAAGGCGTGCAGTACTATCACCGCTACATGTGCTTCTGGCACTTGGGATTTTACGAGCTGTGTGCCCGCGACACGGAGCGCAACCTGCGGCTGTTCGCCTTTGTGCGCGAGCATGCCCGCACGATCGCGACAAGCTGCGGTTCGACCAGTGGCGGCCGTACGTGACGATGATGCACGCCCGGGCCGTGGCCACGCCGCTGGTGGAGCTGGAGCAATGGGACGCGGCGGCCGGCGTGCTGGATGCGGGCATCCGCGGCATCGAACGGTTTTTGGAGGAGTACAACCAGGTGGAGCAGGCGCCGAAGGTCGGCGAGCTGATCTTCTTGCGGCGATGGAAGGAAGAAATTGCGGCGAAGATCAAAGCGCGGGATGGCGAGGGCCCCGAGGCCCCCGAGGCGACCGCGACCCTCGAGCCCCAGCCAGTGGATCGTGTGGCCGATCTCCGTGCGAAGATCGAGCTGGCCATCATCGAAGAGCGGTATGAGGAAGCAGCGATGTTTCGCGACGAACTGCGGCAGCTCGAGTCGCAGGCACGCGAAGAAGGCGAAGGGGGTCCGGCGGAATGACCGACGCAGCACTTCAATTGGCTCAGAAACGGGACGAGCTGCTGCGGTTGCTTGCCAGCTACGGCCGTTGCGCCGTGGCGTTCTCCGGCGGCGTCGACAGTGCCGTGGTCGCCAAAGCGGCCAGGCTGGCGCTTGGCGATGATGCCGTGTTGGTAACCGGCGACAGTTCCGCCTTGGCGACAGGGGAGTTGCAAGCTGCACGTGATCTGGCCGAGCTGATCGGCTCGCCACGTCATCGTGCAAACTGATGAGTTTGCCAATCCAAATTACATTGCGAACGGACCCGACCGCTGTTACCACTGCAAGACAGAGCTTTATGAACGAGTCGGCGACCTGGCAGCACGGCTGGGAGTGAATGTAATCGTCAATGGCGCCAATGCCGATGACCTTGGTGACTATCGGCCTGGCATGCGTGCCGCGACGGAGTGCGACGTGCGGAGTCCACTCGCCGAGTGCGGTTTCACGAAGCGCGATGTACGTGCGCTGGCCGCTGCGTGGGACCTGCCCGTTGCGGAAAAACCCGCGACACCCTGCCTGTCGAGCCGCATTGCCTATGGCCAGGAAGTTACGCCAGAGCGGCTGTTGATGATCGACCAGGCTGAGCGGCTGTTGCATACCTTGGGTCTTGGTGAGCTGCGCGTGCGCTACCATGCCGGTGACATGGCCCGCATCGAAGTGCCGCTAGATGAGCTGAACGCACTGTGCGAACCGACGGTCCGTGACGTGGTCGTAAGGGAATTGCGGCAACTAGGCTTCAAATACGTGACGCTCGATCTAGCGGGCTTTCGTTCCGGCGGCCTCAATCAACTCATCGCGCCCGAAGAGCTGCGGCGGTTCGCGTAGCACCGTCTGCGCCCCACGCGGTACAGTGCACGTCTCTTTGCCGCCTGATGGTTGTGCTCATGGATCATTTGCCAATCGTTACCAAGATGACCGTCGTGCCTGTGGCCGGGTACGATAGCCTGTTGTTGAACCTGAGCGGCGGGCACGGGCCGGTTTTTATCCGTAATTTAGTCGTGCTGGAAGATAACGCTGGCCACACAGGGGTGGGCGAAACTCCCGGCGGGGAAATTATTCGAACGACGCTCGAAAAGTGCATCGAGTTGGTCGTCGGCCGGCGCATCGGCCAGGTGAACGATGTGCTTCAAAAAGTTCACGAGCGATACGGCACGCTCGATGCCGGCGGGCCGGAGTGCAAACGTTCGACCAGCGGACTACGATCCATGTGCTCACCGCCATCGAGTCGGCTTTCCTCGACCTGATGGGGCAGGCGCTTGGTGTGCCGGTGGCCCAGTTACTTGGCGACGGCCAGCAGCGCGACAGCGTCGAGGTGCTCGGTTATTTGTTCTTCGTCGGCGATCATCGGCGAACGAATCTGGAATACCATGAAACGACTACACCTGCCGATGACTGGGAGGGTTTACGAGCCCAGGAAGCACTCGATGCGGAGACAATCGTGGCCCAGGCGCGCGCGGTGCAATCTCGGTTCGGTTTCCGGCAGTTCAAGCTCAAGGGGGGCGTGCTAGACGGTCCGGCTGAGTGCGAGTGCATCCGTGCGTTGGCCGAAGCGTTTCCCGGTGCCGGCGTTACTATCGACCCAAACGGTTGCTGGAGCTTGGCGGACTCGATCGAGTGGCTTAGCCCGCTGAAATCGGTGCTGGCGTATGCCGAGGATCCGTGCGGTGCCGAGCATGACCGCAGCGGCCGCGAAGTTATGGCGGAGTTCCGACAGACGACTGGCATCTCCACGGCAACCAACATGGTGGCCACCGATTTCCCCGGCCTTGTGGAAGCGATCGAACTCCATGCCGTCGATATCACTCTCGCGGACTGCCACTTCTGGACGATGCGCGGTGCCGTGCGCGTGAGCGAGCAGTGCCAACTGTGGGGACTCACGTGGGGCTCGCACAGCAATAATCATTTCGACGTGTCGTTGGCAATGATGACCCATGTGACCGCCGCGGCGCAGGGCCGCGTCACACCAATCGATACGCATTGGATCTGGCAAGTCGGACAACGACTAACACGCGAGCCACTGGAGATTTGCGACGGCCGCATTCAAGTGCCGTCTATGCCGGGGCTCGGCGTTGAATTGGATTGGCAACAAATCGAGGCAGCGCACCAACTCTACAAGCGTCGTGGCACCGGCAAGCGCGACGACTCGATCGCGATGCAATTCTTAAGGCCCGGCTGGAAGTTCAATGCCAAACGGCCATGCTTGAGTACGACGACTTGACCGAATGCATTACGCCATTCGGATTCTCCTCAAGGGCGACATCGTGTCCGTGGCCGATTTCTCGTTAACGCATAAAATGAGAGGTGCTGAATTTGTTCACCTCCGCTGCGCTTGAAAGGACTCAAAGTTGATCGCCCGACGCTTTATCTGTTTTCTCTTTAACCTGGCCACGCCGCTTTTTGTCTTTGCTGCAAATCCAGTGATGTGGAATGTGAATATTTCCACAACTGGCGAAGACGTATTCTGGACATCGCCCACGGCGATCACGACCGGCCTGCCCGAATACGACTACTCGTACGAGATCACGAAGCTAACGGCGAACGTGGCTTTGTTCGGGAACCGCGATTTGCTCGGCCTGCTGGACGAGACTTCCGGGTCAGGCACCGCGGGCGCGTTTCCGTTCGACGTAGTCGACGAAACGCTGGACGAACCTACCAGCGGTTCATCGGCCGATATTCGCATTGAAGTCGATTCTGCCGGAATGGGACACGCCTCCGGTACAAACATTAAGTTCGGTTCCATTCTCGGATTTCCGATACGGCGCGTGGATTTGACGGCCACCGTTTCCATCCTCGGCATTCCGGCGGGGGACTACGACCGAGACGGCGAAGTCGACGCGGCCGACTATGCCGTGTGGCGTGCCAGCTTCGATTCCACGACAGCCCTGGCGGCCGATGGAAACAAAAACAACATCGTCGATGCGGCAGATTATGTCGTCTGGCGCAACAATCTTGGTGTCGACGCAACCCCCGGTCTTGGCCTGGCGGCGAGCGTGCCTGAGCCTTCAACACAATTCTTGCTGGGGGCAATTCTGATTGCGCCATTTCTGCGAATCTGTCGTTCGCGGACAAGCCGCACTGGTCCTGTCAAAGTGCTGGCCCTCCCCTAGGACCTGGAATTCCTGCAAATCTGCCGCAGTTGACCGAGGATTTGCGTCAAGCTGGCTGTCGGTGCAGTTGCTTGACACGCGGCAGGCATCTTTTAGAATCGGGCTTGGCCTTGGTCGGCTGGCTGGGCAATCTAGCGGAAACTTGTTGGGAGTGCATTGCGATTGAGAAAACGTCGTGGTGATTTGAACCCAGTTGGTTCTCGACACCGCGTTACTTGCCCACTTGATGGACGGTTCCCGATTCGAATCGGAGGCACCTGGTGCGGCGAAATTCATCGGATTCTGTGACCGGCTATTCGCGGCGAGAGTTTTTGCGCGGCGTTGGTGCAAGTTCCGTTGCCGCTTCTGTAGCGGGCGGATTGACAGCGGCCGGCGTATTGGTCGACGAGGCGATGGGCGCCGAGCCCGTGGCGCCGGTCGGCCCTGGGGAACTAAGCATTAGTTTGCGGATCAACGGCGCGGAGCGGACACTGTCCGTCGAGCCGCGGACCACTCTGCTCGATGCGCTTCGTAATCGCCTTGATATAACGGGTGCCAAAAAAGTTTGTGATCGCGCGACGTGCGGCGCGTGCACCGTTCTCAAAGATGGCCGCCCGATCTATGCGTGCACGGCCCTGGCGATCGACGTGGTGGGGAGCGAGATCACGACCGTCGAAGGGCTCGGTACACCTGACCGAATGAGCCCCGTGCAAGCCGCTTTCGTCCACAACGATGCGCAACAGTGCGGCTTTTGCACGCCCGGTTTTGTCGTCGCCTGCACAGCGATGCTCAACTCGCATGCTGCTCCGTCGGCCGAACAAGTCCGGCTCGGGCTGGGCGGCAATTTGTGCCGCTGCGGAACGTATGCCGGCATCCAAGGAGCCATCGTCGAGGCGGGCAAAACAGAACGCCAATGGAAACGGAGGCGCGCCGTGACGAGCATCAATTGGCCACCGCAAGAGAAGCGGAAGCTGATCGGCACGCGGATCGACCGGCTCGATGGTCCGGCCAAGTCGAGCGGCGCAGCCAAGTACAGCCTCGACATTCAACGTCCCAATTTGCTGTATGGCAAGATTCTCGGTGCACCGATCGCCGCGGGCACGCTCAAAGCGCTAGATACATCGGCGGCGGAAGCACTGGAGGGGGTCGAAGCGATTCATGTGATGACGGAGGTCGGCAAGCCGATCAATTGGGCGGGGCAGGAAATCGTGGCCCTGGCGGCGACGACCGAGGAAATTGCAACCGAGGCTCTTGGCCTGATCAAGGCCGAATTCGAACGCGGCCAACCTCAAGTTGACGATACGGATCCAGCCCAGGCGGAAGGCCGGCCGCGACAGCGCGTCGACGGGGACCCTGAAAAGGGGTTCAGCGAAGCGGCGGCGACTGTTTCTGGACGCTACGGCATCGCCACGATCACCCATTGCTGCCTGGAGCCGCACGGCCAGGTGTCGGAGTTTGCCGGCGACGTGCTCAAAGTTTGGCCGTCCACGCAAGCCGTATCCGGTCTTGCCGGCCAGATGACCGACGCCGCCGGCCTACCGGCCAACAAGATCCAAGTTGACTGCCAGTACATGGGCGGCGGTTTTGGTTCGAAGTTTGGCCCCGGCGCGTGGGGAGCCGCCTCGATCATCCTCTCGAAAAAGGCCGGCAAGCCCGTGAAGTTGCTGCTCGACCGGGATCTAGAGCTCACGATCGCGGGCAATCGTCCGTCGGCGTTCGCGGATGTGAAAGTCGCCGCCGACAGCGACGGCCGCGTAACCGCCTGGGAATCGAACGTGTGGGGCTCCGGCGGCATGGGCAATTTCGGTGCGCCCCCGGTGCCCTATGTGTTCGCCTTTCCTAACCGCAGTACTTCTTCGCAAGGCATCCGCACCAATCGCGGCCCAACGCAAGCGTGGCGGGCCCCTGGCCATCCCCAGGGCTGTGCGATCACGATGGCGGCTCTGGAAGACCTGGCGGCCAAGCTTAACATGGACGCGCTGGAGTTCTTTCTCAAGAACCTCGAATTCGCGCCGAAGCACTTCGCGACGTGTATCGCGAGGAGCTTGGCATCGCAGCCGAGATGATCGACTACAAGAGTAAAGCCCATCCGCGCGGCGACAAGGCCAAGCGGTCCGATCAAGCGCGGTTTGGGAATTTCGCTGCACACTTGGGGTGGAGCAGGGCACCGCAGCGCGTGCGACGTCACCATCAATCCAGATGGCTCGGTGATCACCAGCATCGGCACGCAAGATCTCGGAGTAGGCACGCGGACCTGCGTGGGGATCGTCGTTGCGGAGTCGCTGGGCTTGCCGCTGGAGGCGGTGCAGGTGAATATCGGCAGCAATTCGTACCCGGCCTCCGGCGGTTCCGGCGGCAGCACGACGATCGGCGGGATTTCGTCGTCGTCCCGTCGTGCGGCCATCGCGGCCCTCGACGAACTGTTGAAGCGAGTCGCCGACGAGCTCAAAATATCGGCCGACAAACTGGAAGCCGTCGACGGCCGTATTCGCGAGATCGGCAATCCAGACAAATCGATCGCTTGGAAGGACGCCTGCCGTTTGCTCGGGCAAACCGCGATCACGCAGCAAGGCGAGCATCCAGGCGGGCCGCGGACCGAACTGACGGGCAGCGTCGTCGGCGGCGTGCAGATCGCCGACGTGTCGGTCGATATCGAAACCGGCCTGGTCACGATGAACGAAATGGTCGCGGTGCAGGATTGCGGCCTCGTGATCAACGTCAAACTTGCCGAAAGCCAGGTCTACGGCGCGCTGATCATGGGCGTAACCTATGCGCTCTTTGAAGAAGCCGTGTACGACCGGCAGACCGGACGCATGCTGAACCCGGACATGGAGTTTTATCGCCTGGCCGGGCTGTCCGACGTCGGCAAGCTGAAGGTGCACATGATGACCGGCCCAGGCTACGACGAGCGCGGCGTCATCGGCCTGGGCGAGCCGCCCGTGATCTCGCCAGGAGCCGCGATCTCCAATGCCGTGGCCAACGCGATTGGCGTTCGCGTGCCGACATTGCCGCTCACGCCGGACCGCGTCTTGTCGGCCCTGGAATCAGGAGGGCGCGGATGAAATCATTCGAATACGCATTGCCCGACCGATTTGGAAAGTGCCGTGGGCCTACTGGGCGAGCGCTTCGGCGAGGTTGAGATCCTTGCCGGCGGAACGGACCTCGTCACGTCGCTGAAGCAAGGCCTCGTCGCACCAAATCGGCTGGTAAGCTTGAAGGCAATTGGCGGCCTGAAGGGTATCGAAGCCAGCGGTGAGATCGTACGGATCGGCGCGATGACTCCGCTCGCCGATGTCGCCGAGAACGAAAAGATCCGCACTGAGTTTCCGTCGCTCGTCCAGGCGATCGAAGGCATCGGCAGCCCGCAAATCATCAATATGGGCACCATCGGCGGCGATCTCTGCCAGCGGCCTAGGTGCTGGTACTACCGCCAGGGATTCGGTCTGCTCGGGCAGCAGGACGGCAAGTCGCTCATTCCCGAGGGCGACAACCGCTATCACGCCATCTTTGGCAACAAGGGACCGGCTTATTTCGTGAATCCCTCGTCGCTTGCCCCGGCGCTCATTGCGTTGGGAGCGACGCTGGAAATTGCGGGGCCGAGGTTCAAAGACGCGGCAGGTTGCCGTGGCCGAGTTTTTCCGCAAGCCACAAACGGCTGATGAGCGCGAAAACGTCCTTGCGCCCAACGAGTTGATCACGCGGGTTATGATTCCGGCCAAAGGCCTGGCTAATGCCACGTACGAAGTTCGGCCGCGGCAAGGGCTGGATTGGCCGCTGGTGGCCGCAGCTGTTGCCCTGCCGCGTAGTAACGGTGGAAATGCTGAGATCGTGCTGGGCCACGTTGCACCAGTCCCGTGGCGGGTGCCCAAGGCCGCGGCGGTCCTCACCGGTCGTGTGCCGGACGAGGAGTTGGCGACTGCGCGCTGCCGATGCGGCAGCGGACGGGGCCACTCCGCTCAGCGGCAATGCGTACAAGGTACGATTGGTAAAAACGGCCGTAAAACGGGCCATCCTGGCCGCGGCCAAAAAGATGAGGGCATAACGCCATGTCCGACGATCCTTGGGCACGGTTACAGTCAGGACCTTGTCGCTGCCTCCGCTCGAAAGAGATGTTTTACGACAACGGGATTCCGCTCGAGGAGCGCTCCGGCAGCGGCATTTTCTGGTGCAGCCAGACCCACAATTGTATTGGACCGGACGGCCGCATCGTCTCGCCTGAGGAGTGCGTCGCGGAACGGCCGTGCCACGAGCGGTAAATCCCATTGGCCGGCTGACGTGCGTTTCTCTACAATGGGTAGCTGAGCTGGCCCCATCGGGCAGTGGCGAAGCCGTTCGGCTCGTCACGCCGTTAAACACGAAATGACCACAATCGCAAGGTGACTACCATGGTAGCTAAGCTGTGTGGAATAGGTCTTGCCATCGCTGCGGCAGTCGCGGCCACGCCTGCTACAAAGCAAACTCCGCAGGCAAACATTGCCGGCGATTACATCGAGATTCGCTCCTGCGACGTCTTTACAGGGTCGTGTTTCGCCAACGCCGAAATGACGCTCACGGGTCACGAAGCCATTTTGGCATGGTCGGTCCGCAACGGTGCCCATGATGGAGTCCAGCTCGACGGGCTCAATGTGATTGCCGTAGTTCAGGCGGATGGAACGCTGGGCGACGTCGCGCGATACCCCCAGCAAACTCGATCGGTACTGATCATCGACGAGGCCGCGAGCCCGGCCCAGCGCGAGGCCCTGGTGAATCTCGCTCAGCAGAAAGCGGGCGCATTGCTCGGAACAACCGTGGGCGTCGAGACCGCCCCAATCAGCGTCGCCTTGCCAGCCACGTGCACCGAAAGTGGCTGCGCGACCGTGCGTGCGGGCGACTTGGTTGAAATCCAAACGCGGTGTTTAGGAGGGAAAGATCACGTTTGCGGCAACGAAGAGCAGTTCTATCCTCCGCTCACACAAGTAAACGACGCGCGCCCGGCGTTTACCGTGGCTGGCGTATTCCGCGGCCAGGGTTTGGGCACCCAGTTCGACGAAGCCAATCGCCGCAGCGCCTACCTGGCGACGTTCGCCAACTAGTTAGCAGGGCATACCACGAGCTGATCGGTCCAAACGAGCGAAGCACTGCGGGCAGACGTTGTGAAGTTTCCGGCTTTGTTCGTTGTCCCGTTTTCTGATGGGGGAATACTTCGATGCGCTGCCCGCTTGCGATCGTGGCCTGTCTGGTGATTCATTCCTATATTTTGGTGGCCATGAACGCCCCGCTGCTTCTGGCGCAAGAGCCGGTTCGACTCACCGTCGCAGCAGCCGATCCACCGGAGGAAGTGGCGGAGCCGATTCGCAAGATCGTGGATAACCAGGCGGTGAGTCTCGCGAACGACGAGTCGACGTTTTTCCAATTCTGGTTTCGCAAAGAGCTCCCGCTCGCGCAACCTCCCGCTGGCGAAACCCTCGCGCTCGACACCCTTCAGGAAGGGACTGTGCTCGGCGTTCTGAAGGTGGGCTCGGAACGATACGATTTCCGCGACGAGGAAATCCCGGAAGGGATCTACATTCTGCGTTTCGGGATCCAGCCGGAAGACGGCAATCACTTGGGCGTCGCCCCAACGCGTACGTTTGCGCTCTTAATTCCCGCCCAGGCCGACACGCAGCTCGACCCTGTTGCGCACGAAGAGTTGATGAAAGCGGCGGCAGTAAATAATGCCGCCAGCCACCCCAGCAATTTAAATCTGCAACCTGTTGAACAAGCCGATGGTGCTTTTCCCCGCCTGGAAGAGCGCAATGACGGCCAGCATAAAGTACTGCTACTCCAATTCCCCGCGCGCCTCAGCACCTCAGGCGATCTGACGAAGCTAAATGTAGCGCTGGTTTACGAAGGGACCGGACAGCTCTAGCGCACGTCGTGTGTCCATCAGTCGCGGCACCGGCCTAGTTGTGTTCGACGGCAACATCGTTTTCCGGACGGCTGAGAGTGCTGCCGCTTCGGGACATGGATGGCCACGCTTGAGCCTCTCGATATGCGGGAACTCAGTGCTATGTCCACACTGCAAGGAAAAACGCTGTTCATTACGGGCGCCAGCCGTGGCATCGGCCTGGCGATTGCTCTGCGCCGCACGCGACGGGGCCAACATTGTCGTGGCGGCGAAGACGGACCAACCGGACCCGCGCCTGCCAGGCACGATTCATACCGCTGTTGAGGAAATCAACAAAGCTGGTGGAAAGGGATTAGCAACCAAGTGCGACATCCGCTTCGAAGAGCAGGTACTGGCAGCAGTCGACAGGGCGATCACAACATTTGGCGGAATTGACGTTTTTATTAACAACGCCAGCGCAATTCATCTTAGCGGCACCCTGGATACGCCGATGAAGCGCTACGATCTGATGCACCATGTCAATTCGCGAGGTGCTTTTTTATGCTCTAAGGCATGCTTGCCGCATTTGCTCAAGGCTACAAACCCACACATTCTGAACATCTCGCCGCCGCTCCACATGGAGTCGCGGTGGTTTGCACCGCATCTGGCGTACACAATCGCCAAATTTGGCATGAGCCTGTGCGTACTTGGCATGGCGGGCGAATTCAAAAAGCAAGGTGTCGCGGTGAACGCCCTGTGGCCAAAGACGGTGATTGCCACAGCGGCCGTTCGGAACTTGCTCGGCGGCCTCGAAACGGAAAAACGCGCCCGAAAACCCGAGATTATGGCCGATGCGGCGCACTTGATTCTCACGCGAAACAGCCGCGAGTGCACGGGCAACTTCTTCATTGACGAGGAAGTGCTACGTGACGCTGGCGTCACGGATTTCGACAACTACGCGATCACTCCGGGCAGTGATCTGATTCCGGACTTCTTCGTTTAGCACGCTGTTAGTCGAGGTTGCGCGGCCACCCCCAGCCCTGTTGAGCTGCGCAGCGATCGGCGAACCGGGCAATGATCCGTGCATTAAAGAGAGCAGCTCCGACGCGAAAGTTGTGAGAATCGCGGGGAGTGGCTAAACTGTCATTAACCCTAAGTCGAATGTGCGAGGCGGGTTATGACTTCCGACGGCTCTATCACCCACTGGATCCGCGAAATCCAAGAGGGCAATCAGCAGGTCGCTCAAGAGCTTTGGGAACGGTATTTCGCCAAGCTCGTGCAACTGGCGCGCATGGAATTGCGGGGTGCCAAGCGACAGATGGCGGACGAGGAGGATGTGGCAATCAGCGTGTTCGACAGCTTTTGCCGGGCCGCGGAGAACGGCCGCTTCCCCGATTTGGCGGATCGCGACAGCCTCTGGCGATTGTTAGTAAGGATGACCGCGCAAGAGTATCGACCTGCGGCGGCGGGAAACGAGGCTGCGTCGCGGGGGAAAGGCCCGAGCGGAATTGGCCGGCCAGCCGACCGGCGAGGAGGCGCTGGCGCTGGCCATCGGGGACACTCCCAGTCCCGAGTTCGCCGCCATGATGGCGGAGGAGCTGCGGAGCCTGCTCGCGTTCCTCGACGACGGTGAATTCCGCGATTGCCCTGGGTAAGATGGAAGGCTACAGCAACGAGGAGTTGGCCGACCGTCTCGACTGCTCCGTGCGAACGATCGAGCGACGTCTCGGCCTGATCCGTGAAAAGCTCAAGCGAAAGTTCTTGGACGATGAACCGGATTGACCAGTTATCGATCGAGGACTTGGAACGGATCGACCAGCGGTGTTGCCAGTTTGAAAAGGAACTGAAGCAGGGAAATGGCAGCAACCTTGGCGGGCACTTGACGGGCACCACCGGACGAGAACGATCCACACTTCTCTTGGAGTTGTTGGCCCTCGACATCGACTACCGCGAGCGGCGCGGGCAGCGATTGCCGGCCGAAGATTACGAAGTCATGTTCCCCGGTGATCGCGAGGTCATCGAGAAGGCATTCGCGCAGTCAGCCGCCGCCCCCGTCGGACACGGCCGAATCCGGCAATGGCGTTACGAAAACTACTGCGGGCCGGCCTGAGAGCTCGACGAAAGCGCCTACGTCGATCGGCCGATACCGTGTTCTCACCAAAATTGCCAGCGGCGGGTTCGCTGTCGTCTATCGAGGTTTCGACGAAGAACTCGAGCGCGACGTCGCAATTAAGGTACCTCACCGGAACGTGATCTCCGACGGACGGCACGCGGAGCGTTTCATGGCCGAGGCCCGGCTGACGGCCAGTCTCAATCATCCCAACATTGTCCCCGTGTACGACGTGGGTCGCACCGACCAGGGCGAGTGTTACGTGGTTGCCAAATTCATGGATGGGGGCGATCTCAGCACGAAGATCCGCCGCAACAGGCCGGCGCCGGCAGATGCGGCGGCAATTGTCGCGCAGATTGCCGACGCACTCCACATGCGCCACGAGCAGCGACTGGTCCACCGCGACATCAAGCCCTCGAACATTCTGATGGACGCCCACGGCGGTGTGTACCTGGCAGATTTCGGCGCGGCGGTTCAAGAATCGTCTTCGAACGTGATCGGTTTTGTAGGAACGCCGGCGTATATGAGTCCCGAGCAGGCCCGCGGCGAGGGCCATCGTGTCGATGTGCGGACCGATATCTTTGCACTCGGCGTCGTCCTTTACGAATTGCTGACGGGGCTCCGCCCGTTTCAGAGCCAGAGCATCACCCAGCTCCTGGCTGACATCATCACCAGCGATCCTCCCCCGCCGCGGCAAGTTAACGCAGCGATTCCCGCCGAGCTGGAAAGAATCTGCTTGAAGGCCATGTCGAAGCGGGCCGCAGATCGCTACCCAACGGCCCGCGAGTTGTGTTGGGAGCTGCGCGAGTGGAGCGAAGGCGAACAGCAGCGATCCGACCTTGTAGAGCCAGGCCGGCAGTTGCCGGTCGTCCCCAAAGGATTACGTTCGTTCGAAGCGACGGACGCCGAATTCTTCCTGCAGTTGCTTCCAGGTCCGCGCGATCGGCACGGATTGCCCGAGAGCATTCGCTTCTGGAAGGCCCGGATCGAAGAAAAACTGCCCAAGCAGGCATTCCGAGTGGGCGTCATTTTTGGTCCATCGGGGAGCGGGAAATCTTCGCTTGTGAAAGCCGGATGCCTGCCCCGGCTGCCGCGCCGAGTGCGTCCGATTTACATGGAAGCCAACGCTACCGAAACGGAAAGAAACTTGGAGCACGCGCTGCAGAAAGCCTGCGGCTGGGCGGGCAAGCTGCCGGAACTGATCCGCAAGGCACGCAAAGGCCGTTCGGCCGGTGCGCCCAAAATCCTCATCGTCATCGATCAGTTCGAACAGTGGTTGCATGCGCAAGACGATCTGTCGGCCGCGCCGCTCACCGCGGCGCTGCGACAGTGCGACGGAGTCAACGTGCAGTGCCTCCTGCTCGTGCGCGACGACTTTTGGATGTCGTTGGTCCGTTTCATGGCGGAGCTGGAAGTGCCGCTCGTCGACGGCGAAAACATGATGGCGGTCGATTTGTTCGACCTTTCGCACGCCAAGAAAGTGCTGCGTCTGTTTGGCCAGGCTTACGAGCAACTGCCGAACAATACCGCGGACATGACTCGCGACCAGAAGCAGTTTCTGGAAGACGCCATCACGGCCATACAGGATGAAGGCAGCGTCAGTCCGGTTCGCTTGAGCCTGTTTGCGGAAATGATGAAGCACGATTCGTGGGAGCCGGCAACGCTCCGCCGAGTCGGCGGGGCGGAGGGTCTCGGTGTCGTCTTTCTCGAGCGGTGCTTTTCACGACCTGAATCGCCTCCTCGCAGCCGGGCACACGCTGCTGCGGCGCGCGACGTTCTCAAGGCCTTGTTGCCGGAAGCGGGTGTTCATATCCGAGGGCATTTTCGGCCGGCTGCCGAATTGCTGGTAGCTTCCGGTTACTACGGTCGCCCTGAGCAATTCGAAGATCTGCTGCGACTGCTCGATCAACAGCTCCGACTGGTCACTCCTATCAATCCCGAAGCGGATGTGGCTGCGGCTGCGTCCGAAGACGGCGCTCCGGGGATTTCGCCGACATCCGAAAAGCGATTCTACCAGTTGACACATGACTTCATGGTCGAACCTATCCGCGAATGGGTCACGCAAGGACAGCGGAAGACGGTCCGCGGCCGTGCGGAGCTTTGTTTGGCGGAGCGAGTTTCGCTCTGGACGACGAAACCAGAGAGCCGGCAGTTACCCGGATTTTTGGAGTGGGCACGGATTCGCCTGTTTACGGATTCGAGACGATGGACACCTCCGCAGCGGAAAATGCTCCGGCAGGCGGCGCGACGCAGTCTCGTGCACGGCACGATAGCCGCAGCGTGCGTCGCGGTACTCGCGTTTCTCGGCTGGGACGCCACTGGGCGGATACGCGCAAAGGGCGCTCTGACGATGATTCGTAGCGCCGACATCGGCGATCTGCTAAGCGTCATTGGAGAAACGGAACCCGTCCGGCCGTGGCTGACACCAATGTTAAACACTGCGCTCGCCACGAACGGGATCGACGAACGAGACGAACGCTACATGCGGCTGGCCTTGCTGCGCGATGATCGCGAGCAGGCAGCACAACTTTGCCGCGAGGCACTCATCGCGGACCCGCGCGAGTTGCGAGTCCTGCGAGACGGTCTCGTTCTGTATGCAGATCAGGCATCGAAGGATGAGATCGCGAAGTCGCTTTGGGAAACACTGCAGCGACAAGATGCCGAAACCGACGAGCGCTTTCGGTCCGCGTGCCTTTTGGCCGGCCTTGCACCCGCGTCGTCGCAGTGGAACCAGTTCGCCGACGACGTTGCCGTGTGGTTGGTGGCGAGGTCGGTCGACGAGCTGGCCGATTGGCTCGAGGCGCTTCGTCCCGTGAGTCGGTATCTCGTTGACCCGCTGGAGCGCGTGTTTCTGGAAATGGAATCGGAGGGACGCCACGACATTGCAGCTTTTGCGTTGTCCAGTTTTCTGGAAGATGCCGACCACGTGGAACGATTGGTGGAACTAATCAAGCGGGCGCGTCCAAGCCAATTGCCTGCGCTGATCGGCACGCTACAGAAGCAAGGCGGCGAAGCGATTTCACTTCTTGGCGCTGCTTCTCAACTCGAATTCACGCCCCACGATTATGCCACTCGTACCGACAATGAAACTCTGCACGAATCGCTTTTGCAAACCATTGAAGATGCACGGGGCGTCGTTGCATCGGACTTTGCGGTTTGTCAGATGCTCCCTCTCCCGCAACTACCCGACGTGCTTGATTCGCTCCGGGAACTTGGGTATCGGCCGATCCGGCTCCGTCCGTTTCGACACACGGACGAACTATTCGTGGCTGCCATTTGGTCGCGGGACGACTACGACTGGAAAGTGGAGATTGGGATTCCCAGCGAAAACGTCCGGATTCGCCACGGTTCGGGTGAAAAGCGGGAGTTAGGCATCGACGAGTTATCTGCTTACATTGAAGGTGACCAATGGAAATTCGTCGCCGTATGGTCTGAACATCCCGATGCATTGATCGAAGCCAAAGTAACGCTGACTGAGTCGCAAACGAACTGGCAAACAACATTCCAGGCACAGACTTCGGCCGGTTTGCAACCTTACTCCTATCAGCTCGCGGAGGCTCCTAACGGCGATGTGCGGCGAACCCAGATATGGAGGCGATGTAAGCCGCGCGGCAATTACGCACAGCGAACAAACATTATGGCGGATCGACTCCTGGCGCCGGGGCGGGGTTACGTCACTGTCGATCTATCCACACATTTGGCGTGGAAAGACAAACCCTTCGGAGTTGTTTGGGAAAACAGTCCGTACACCGATGAGAAACGACTAATTCTAGACAATCCGGACGCACTACTCACTCAGTGGAAGTCGCCCGATCTTCAAGGTTTTCGACCGACAGCAATTAGCCTGGCAAGCGATGCGTCGCGCCCCTCACCGCTGTCGGTGACTGTCTGGCAGCGCCCTACGTCTACCGACGAAGCGTTCAAGAGATTCGCGGACATCAAGTCGAACCTGGCCGTGTCCTTGTTATCGCTGGGTGAAACGGAGTCGACTTTACCGCTGCTGCGCCACGATTCCGATCCAACATTGCGCAGCTATCTCATCAAAAAAATGGCAACAGCGCGGGTTTCGGTTAAGGTGCTTCAATTGTGCCTGCAGGATCCGTCGATCGACGCCGATGTGCGACAGGCGCTAATTCTTGCTTTAGGCAATTATGCTCGTTCCTCCGTGCCCGCTGCTGAACGAACGGAGATTGGAGAATCACTGCAAGAGATTTACGCGGAGGATCGCGACATCGGTGTTCACTCTGCGGCAGAGTGGACTCTCAGGCGATGGAATCTACCCGTGCCAAGCTCGGAGATCGCCGCTCCAAGAGTGCTCGCCCATCGTAATTGGCTTGTGACATCGCAGGGTCAAGCCATGGCCATTCTGGATTATCCCAACGATTATGAGCCCGAAGGTGCAGCCGAACCGGCAACGAATCACCGCTTTGCGATCTCGACGAAGGAGGTAATGCTTACGGAGTTCGGCAAGTTTCGGCCGGAACACCGCAATGACATTCGATCTCAGGGCGTTGACGCGTGTCCGGCCCACATGATGGATTGGTATGCTGCTGCCGCCTACTGCAACTGGCTTAACGAGCAAGAGGGAATTGAGCAAAACCAGTGGTGCTATCTTCCGAACGAAGAAGGTAAATATGCTGGCGGGATGACGATTGCGCCGGACTTTCTCAATCGTCGTGGATACCGGTTGCCGCTTGCCTCGGAGTGGTTGTATGCCGCTAGCGCCAAAGCGGAGACGCGCTTCTTCTTTGGGCGCGATGAGGAATTGTTGGACGACTTTGCCTGGTCAGCGACGAACTCGCAAGGTGTGCATCATTCCGTCGCAATGCTGCAGCCCAATTTATTTGGCATGTTTGACGTTTACGGAAACGTCAAGGAATGGTCGCATAGCACTGAACCAATTGCGCCAGATGGCAAAGCAGTTCCCGAAGGCAAGTTGCGAACAATCATCGGAGGGTGCTTCGGTTATTTTCCGCGGCAATTTGGATTGAACTACGCTAAGCACGGAAATCCGCCTGAACTACGCGAACATCTCAATGGGTTCCGCATCGCCCGCACGATTCTGCCCGAGCCGGGCGACTGATTCTTCGATCTGGCGACGCACTGGCGACGACTTCAATGCGCGGGAGCTGTTTCTCTCTTGCTAGCTTGCAATAGCCGCAGTCTGCATGCATGAATCGCATTAAATCGGCGTAACGCCTCAGCTTCTGGACGCACGTCCCCCTTCGAAAACATTTGGCGGGTTGCCGCGTTTTCACGAGTTCGTGAGTGGGCGACACTGGACTCGAACACACGCGACAGTATAGCACTTTTCGCGAGTCGTCAGAATGCGCAGCACCCTGCGCTGCACTTGACCCGTCGACAGTCCCTCTCGACCCCGACCTTGGCCGCGTCATCGCGGCTTGGCCCTCACTCAACCTACATGCTAAGGCAGTCGTTTTGGAGATCGTAGCCGGGACTAACTCGATCTCGCCCGACCACATCATCATTTCGAACGCTTAGTCAAAGCCAGCACGTTAGGAGGTAAACCATGCCCGGCCGACCGCGTACGACACTCAGGCGGCTGGAAGAACTAGTTCAGCGAGCCGACGCCTTGGGGAACGATCTGTTTGAGCTCACTCCGGCACAGTATCGCGACCGGTCCAGTCGTCGTGGCCTAGCGAACGCTGCTTGGCAGGCCGCTCTTGAGGCCGCTGCGCAGAACCTCCGTCAGATACGTGCACTGCGCGAATTGGTCGCCGAAAAGGTTAATCGGGCAGAGCAGCTCGAAGAAAACCGCCGAAACTCAAGGCCAGTCATGGAATAACGACGTCCGCGGTAGTGGACGATGTGCTATTCGCCAGATTGGCACTAGCTCTTGGTCGATTCCGGCAAAGTGCGAATCCTCAGCGCGCATCCGCGTGATGTTTCCTACCTCGACGTTGCGTCAAGTGCGATGAACCGATGGAGCCTAACTCGCTCAGGACACGCCCACATTAGGCAGTTAGACGCTAAGGTGTTGGCAGCTTCTAAGTGCGTATCCGGTGTGCGATTTGGCCGCGAGGTCACGTAGAGCTGTGTCAGCAACTACGTTTGATGGCACATTGATTAGTGACATGCGTTCAGACACATCGCCGGCCGAAGAATCGTCGGCAAAAGGACTGCGGTGACGAGTGCCGCCAATCCAACGTTTAAGGACCGCCTATAGCGACATTCTGACCGTCCCCGATGCGGAGAAGATAGTGCATTATGAAAGCTGGGAGCCACGCGAATGCCACGGCTCCATGCTCACACCATGCAGCTGGGTTTCAGGACTCCGATCACAACCATTTTGCCAAAAAAAAGCTGCAGCCGCGCCGCGGAGCTAGCATCGTAATCTTGGTGAAGTGGCCGATATTTACTGGAGCGGGCCGCTTGACAAAGCGTATCTGCATCCCAGATGGTAGGCGAATGCGACTAACGTATTCAAGGAGATATTGATGTTACATAAATTGCTGTTACTTTGTTCTTTTGCAATCCACTTGGGCTGTGGCGAGGAGGAAAAAGAGTCCGCTGTCGACATTAGGTCTGAAGTTGCTCGCATGGCTTCTAACTATGATGGTGCGGCGACCGTGCAGTTTGAAATTGTCAATCGCAGTTGACAATTGCAGCGACTGGCGGGAGGTATAGGAGCTGAAGAGTAGCCGAGCGCGGTGTTCAGCGCCACGCGATAATACCAAGTGGAGGCGCTCGCCCGGCCCTGAAACTGAGGCAGGGATTGCCAAACCTGCGCAGTATTTCCTGGGCCAAGTCCTGGCAATCCTCAGTCGTGATCGTGTAGGCACGGGCCACCTTCAGGATGGCGCCATCATGCTCAATGAGCCAGCTCTTTAACAGCGACTCTAAGTTTACATTGGGCAATTCAGAGCTTCCCTCCCCAATGTATTGGTAGCCTGAAGCGGCTGTTTCTTACAAGAATGATGCACCGACACCGCTGTTGGCGCGAGATTTATTGCCGCCGGGTGCCTGATGAAGGCTATGGTTTGAAATCGCGAACCGCTGCCGAGTCGCGCAACCTTGTACCGTTAAGCGTCGGTTGCCACTTGACGGTTACGAGAAAGACCATATGTCGAGCATTAGTCGCCTTTTAGAGACCGCTCTGTACGTACAAGATCTGGGGTGATCGGCGGAGTTTTATCAACACGTTCTTGGTTTGGTGGCCGTCGAAAGGACGGACGCAGAAATGGAAGGGCAACGGCAAATACTCCGGCCCCTTCATATCCCTGGCGGCCAAGTCTTGCTGCTCTTTGCAAAGGGTTCGTCGACCCGGGCAGCCGTTCCCCTTGGAGGCACCATTACGCCACATGACGGCAGCGGACAGCTTCATCTGACCTTTGCCATTTCCTCCGCACAACTTGAGTATTAGAGAGAGCGACTGAAATCGCACGGAGTTTCGATCGATGGCGAGATGGTGTGGCCGCGCGGCGGCACGAGCCTTTATTTTCGCATCCCCAACGGTCACCTGGTCGAGCTGGCGACACCCGGCCTGTGGTCGGTTTATTGATGATGGGGTCTAGCTGGTATCTGCGAAGTCCGGACCGTGTAGAAACTTCCATCAACTCATCGACGCGTTACATTGGTGCTCAACCCACCGTTTTAGATACGGTCCTGCATCTCTCAAAATCGGATGTTCGCGGCGAGTGTTGAGGCGTGTGGATCGTGAAACGCTTACTTGACTTGGGCTGTCGATTCTCTAAATTGCCCGCATGAATACCCTCGAAGCGCAGTGTGTTGCTCGCGAAGAGGCGATCGTAGGAGAGTCGCCCGTGTGGTCGCCGTTGGAGAAGCGGCTGTATTGGTGCGATATCACCGGTCAGAAGATCCACCGATTTGATCCGTCGTCTGGTAAGAACGAAACATTTGCATTGACCGAGCCGGTGACGGCGCTGGCGCTGCGACCTCAGGGCGGTTTGCTGTTGTCGCTTAAGAAAGACTTCGCCCTGTATGACCTCGCGTCGGGCCAACTGACTAATCTTGGCGATCCAGAAAAAGACAAGCCGGACAACCGCTTCAATGACGCGAAGTGCGATCGGCAGGGCAGGTTCTGGGCGGGGACGATGGACAACGTGAATTGGAATGCACCGTCTGGGGCCCTCTACCGGTTTGATCCGGACGGCACGACCACTTGTCATCAACGCGATGTCTGTTGTGCCAATGGCATGGGATGGAGTCCGGACAATTCCACGATGTACTTCACGGAGAGCTTTCGGTACGCCATATATGCGTACGACTTCGATGCGGCGACCGGAGCGATTTCGAACCGGCGCGAGTTCGCGTCGCTGGATCGCGCTAGCGGAGGGTTTCCAGACGGGCTCACTGTCGATGCCGAGGGATACGTTTGGAGCGTACACAACGCGATTGGCAAAGTGGTACGGTATACGCCCGCGGGCGAAGTGGAGCGTGAAATAAAGCTTCCGGTGCCGCGGCCATGCGGCTGCATTTTTGGCGGAGAGAACTTGGATGTTCTCTACATTACGACGGCGCGTGAGACGCTGACACCGGAGCAAATCGCCCAGTATCCGTTGTCAGGCAGCTTATTTGCCGTTAAGCCGGGCGTCGGCGGGATCGCCGAAACACCGTTTGGCAGATAGGCAAGGAGTAAAGCCGACGTATGAGGCGACAGCTATATTTGGGGATCGCCCTGATCGTGTCGGCCTTCTTCTGCGTCGCGGTGATGAGCGCGTTCGGCAAAGCGGCAAGCCAGGTTCCTACGCCGGTCATCGGATTCTTTCAAAGCTTCATCAGCCTGGCACTGTTTCTACCCTGGGTCTTGCGACACGGCATTGCAGACTTTCGCACAAGTCAGTTTCCGCTGCATGTCGTGCGAGCAATATCGGGGCTGCTATCGCAATTGCTTTACTTCTGGGCTGTACACCAGATGAAGCTTGTCGACGCCGTATTACTGGTCAACGCGGCCCCGCTGTTCATTCCGATCGTCGCATTTCTGTGGAATCGCACTCCCGTGACCTGGCCTGTTGCACTGAGCCTGTTCATCGGGTTCATCGGCGTGGTGTTGATCATTCGGCCTGGTCCCGACTTGCTTACCAATCCGTCCGCGTTGATTGCGCTGTCCGCGGCGTTGTTCTCGGCAATTGCGTTGGTCAGCGTGAACAAGCTTTCCGGGCAGAATCAGCCTGATACGATTCTGTTCTATTACTTCCTGATTGGCTCGGTGGCAACGCTGCCTTTTGCCATTTCACAATGGAGCATGCCGACGCCGCGTGAGTGGTGGCTGCTGATTGGAGTAGGCGTGTTCATGGCGCTGGCACAACTGCTCATCATCCTGGCCTACGAACATGCAACGGCTTCGCAAATCGCGCCATTCAATTATTCCGTGGTGATCTTCTCCGGCCTCATCGGCTGGATCGTGTGGCACAACGAATTGGACTGGCTCTCGATCGTGGGAATTCTGCTCGTGTGTGCCGGTGGAATTCTGAGCATGGTGCTTGCTCCTGAAGCGGGCAAATCACACGGCATGCTGCCGACGCATGGGCATGGCAAATCGCAGCCGACCGCAACGTGAACGCGCGGCCGAGCTATTTGGCGGCCATACCTTCGTCGTTCAGGATCATTCGCTTGCCGCGTTTGTGAGTGATTAGATTCCATCCCCAATCGACGAACACGCTCGTCTTCTCCTCGGCGCCGCTCAGCAAACTGAGATGGATGCCAAGCCAGGCGAGCCAGGCGATGGGACCTTGCAACGTTTCGCCGCCCGGCAACTCGACAACGGCCGCGCCTCGACCGACTTGCGCCATTGTGCCTTTATTAATGTATTCAAACGGGGGCAATGGCTGGCGATCAAGTAGCCGTGTGATCGCGTTGCCAACATAACGACCTCCCTGCAGCGCAACTGCGCCGAGCCCGGGCAACGGATGGCCGCTCTTGGCATCAATCGTCGACGCGATGTCGCCGACCGCGAATACTTCGGGGTGATCCTTGAGTTGCAGTTGAGGACCAACGGGAATCCGTCCGCCGGGGGCGAGTTCGATACCAAGTGACGTAGCGACCGGACTGGGTTGCAGCCCAGCTGCCCAGATTAGTGTATGGGTCTTTACGATGTCGCCGTTCGCCCGTTTGACGTGCGTAGGACCGACTTCATTGACTCCTGCGCTGGTGTGAACCTCGACCCCTCGTTCGGAAAGAGTCTTTTGAGCATAGTCGCGAAGCTTGGGCTGGAAGGGCGCAAGGAGGTGCGGCGAGTGCTCGAACAGCACGATGCGCACTTTCTCGATGGGCACGTTTGGATAGTCGTCGGACAATTCCGCATGCAGCAATTCAGACATTGCCCCGGCGAGTTCCGTACCGGTCGGACCGCCGCCCACGATGCAAAATGTCAGTGCGCCGTCATCGATGAGCGACGGGTTCTTGTCGACGGCCTCGAACATCTTGAGGATCTGGTCGTGCAGCCGGATCGCGTCGGGCATCGTGTAGAGCGGGAAGGAATGCTCCGCCGCCCCCACGGTGTCATGAAAATTCACGACTGCCCCGAGTGCGATGACGAGATAGTCGTAGTCGATCGCCGGCATACCATCGACAGTTACCTTTTTGTTGGCCAGATCGATGCTTTGTACGTTGCACTGGTGAAAAGTCCAGTTCTTGTGGCGGTGCAACAGTTCGCGAACGGGATGGCCGACCTCGGATGGCGCCAGTTCATCCGTTGCCACCTGGTAAAGCAGCGGTTGAAACGTGTGGTAGTCGTGCTTGTTGATGATCGTGAGACGAACCGGTGCATCGCGCAGCTTCTGAGCTGCGCCGATTCCGCCGAATCCGGCGCCCAGAATGACGACATGGGGCAACTGTGCCATCGCTCGTTCTCCGAGATCGTACGCTGTAGCGAGTCGATCAAAGCCCCGGGCTGCTTTGCATGATGCCGCCATCCGCGAAGATCGTCGTCGCGGTCATGTAGCTCGCGCCGTCTCCGGCCAGGAAGCCGACGACGCTGGCGATTTCTTCTGGCTTTGCCATGCGTCCGAGCGGAATGGCTGCGTCGAGTTTTTTCAAAAGCACCGGATCATTCATCGTGGAAAGATTGATCGGCGTAGCGACTGCGCCGGCCCCACACCGACCACCAATATATTGTGCGGAGCCAGCTCGACACCTGCGGTTCGCGTCAACATACGAACGCCGCCCTTGGACAAGCAGTAGGCCGTGTTGCCGGGCATTGGCCAATCTTCGTGGACGGACGTGATGTTGATGATCCGGCCGCCTTCGCCCTGCTTGATCATTTGCTTTGCGGCGACCTGAGTGCCGAAGAAAGCGCTCTTGAGATTCATGGCGAGCACTTTGTCGTACTGAGCTTCGGTCGTATCGAGCACGGAAGTGCGCGTTTCGATGCCGGCGTTGTTGACCATGATATCGACCCGGCCGAACTGTGCGACCGCCGCAGAGACGAGATTCTCGAGGTCCGCGACCTTGCTGACATCAGCGTTGACGCCAATCGCTTTGTCGCCAAGCGCGACGACTTGCTTTTCCAGTTCGTCCGTCGCGTTGGGATGGGAAATATAGTCAATCACGATATTCGCACCCTGCCGCGCGAGTTCCAGCACGATCGCCATGCCAATGCCGCTGTTGCCGCCGGTGACGATGGCTACTTTTCCTTTAAGACTCATGGCTTCGACTCCGGCTTGAGTTTGTAAGATAGTGTTCTATTACAGCCGCTCCAGCAGATGATCGCCGACACGTAGGGCATTGGCCATTGCGGTTAGCGCCGGGTTCACAGCACCGATGCTTGGGAAGAAGCTTGTGTCGACGACGTACAGGTTGTCCAGCTCGTGGGCCTTGCAATTCACATCGAGAACCGAGGACTTCGGGATCGCGTCCGAACCGGCAGGTTCCTGCTTGATGGGCGACGCCGCCGATATCGATCTCGTTCTTCATGTACAAGATTCGCGGAATCAAGATGGTCATGCATGTCGAGTTGATTGAGCATCGACTTAAGTTTGTCGTAGAGTTTTTGCTTCGCCACTTGGTTGGACGGAGTATAACTGAGTGTGATAGCGCCATTGCCATCCACAGTCACGCGGTTTTCGGAGCGCGGTAGGTCTTCGGTCGAAAGCCAGAAGTCGACGGCGTGCCGGGCGATTTCGTCCAGTGTCCATTGCGGCGCGAGCGCGGTCTCGATCGGTTTCTCGCCCCGGTACATCGGGCCTTGCGATTTGCCGACCATCTGGATGTTGCCCATGGGAAACTCAAAGCCGTCCATGCCAAAGTAAAAGTCATTAAGGCCAAGTGTCTTCTGGTACTTGGTCGGATTAGGCTCTTTGGAGATCGCCAAAACGGCTTGGCTGTTGTGGAACATGTAGTTGCGTCCAACCTGGTCTGAACCGTTGGCAAGACCGTTCGGATGCTTATCGTTGGCCGACATGAGCAGCAGCTTGGCCGAGTTGGCGGCACCGCAGGAGACGACCACGATGTTGGCTTGATACGTTTCGGTCTGCCCATTGTGATTCACCAAGACATCGTGACCGCCGAGCCGGCCGGATTGGTGGCGAGCTTGAATACCATCGCGTTTGTCAACAGCGTGACGTTGGGATATTCAAGAGCCGGTCGCACGCCCAGCACTTCCGCGTCCGATTTGGCGTGGACCAGGCAGGGAAATCCATCGCAGTCCTTGCAACGTACGCAGGGGCTGAAAGGCATTTCCGCTTCATGCAGCATGATGCCGCACGGGGAGTGAAAGGAATGATATCCGGCCCGCGCAGATCATCGGCCAGCTTTTGGATCCGCGGTTCGTGGGAAACCGG
>CAWAZX010000002.1:0-512152 GCA_963786455.1 uncultured Planctomycetota bacterium
CGGAAGACTAAATGGAGGGCAGCCCGGCCGTGCCGGGAGGCTCGTCAGTAAGTAAGCCCACGTGGGGGAATACCTTCGGGTATCTCCCCACGTCGGCTTTTTTTATTATCCACTCGATTCGAAAGGTTCACCGCATCGCCGATTCTGGATGCGGGGCGATCTGTCACACGGTAGGAGGCTTTGCCATGTTGGTGTTGTCGAGGAAAAACCACGAAGCGGTTGTGATTGGTGGATCCGAAAGCATTGAGCATATGATCAAAATTACGGTGGTCGAGATCAAGAACGGGCGCGTGAGACTGGGTTTCGAGGCGACGCGGATGTTCCTGTCAATCGCTTGGAGGTGTGGGAACGGATCTGTGGCGATACAAGACTGGCCGATTTGCGATGCTGAACTAGTTGCTTAAACGTGTCTACCGACGAAGCGGCAAGCAATTTGCAGGAATAGCATCCGCTGTGGATGACGGGAGTTGCGGCTGACCAAAGAATTGCGGGAACTTGATGCTTGGTCTCAACTTAGGGCCACTAGGGCGTTCAACCGACTGGTTTCTGATGTGTCTATAAGTGAGACCGGACTCTAGAAGTGAGACATACCGTCAGAGATAGCAGCCCGATGCTCCCGAGGATTCAAAGGCCGATTACATGGAGACGACTTCCGATGAGTGACCGACCCAGACTACTCAGACTATTGGCTGAACTGGACCAGCAGCTTGCCGAAGCGGAGGATTGCTTTGCCGAATTATCGCTAACCATTTCGGAGTCGACGCTGAGGACCGAAATCGTTGATGGCCTGCAAGCAGCACTGGCCAACGTTGAATGGCAGCTAACACGCGATCGTATAGATAAAATCGGAGACCGTTGCCTGACAACCGATCGACCACCGAGGTTGGGCATGTTTGGAAAGCCCGAGCCTGGCGATGGAAAGGACATGATAAATGAATTCATCGCAGCCCCAGACGCTCAAGCAACTCTCGAAAGCGTATTGAGGCAGTTGCAATCGAATTGGACCAACCCGATCGCGGACGTCGACCATGCGAAGCAACGACCTAACCCGCGACCAGGCCAAGGTGATGCAAGAAAAGTTAGAGCCGATGTTGGCCTACCTCAACAATCTGCGACACCGGATACAGAACAAGGGCTTCCCGCTGACGACCAGCTATGGATAAGCGTTAGCAAGGCAGAGAGCGACGCAGAATTTGATCACCGAGCTGCGCTGCGGCGGCTACACAGGCAAGCAGCCATTACCGCATCGCCACAACCAGCCCCAGCACGACGGCAACAAGAGTCGTTGCGATTAGCATGGTGCGGAGGGAGAAACGCCGCTCGGTCGCTAAAGTCCCCGCGAGCATTCCCAATAGTACTACTGGGTAGTGCTGGATTAAGTGTTGGTAAGGTGGGGTAGTCGTATCGCGCAGATCATCGGCGCCTCTTTTTGACCAGCCACAGCCCAGCGATAACGGCGATGATCAGTAGAAGTATCAGTTCAGTTACGCCAAGGCCGAACATGGCGCAGCCCTCTAGGCGACAATCGTTTCCAGCATTTTCGCTCGGTCCACACTTCTGTCGATAGGCGGTGGTGGGTCATTAAGTGTGCGGGGTGGATTAAGTTCGCGGGGCAGATTGCTACGCCCCGTGAAGTGCCTCAATCACATTACCCTTAGAGTCGATGCGAAGAAGCGTATCACCACCTGGAGTCGGCGGCTGATACTCAATCAGCACAAACCAATCAGCGCCATCTGGATATGCGCTGAATTCGACGGACTTCGGATTGATGCGTTGCGATTTGTACCACTTTTCAGCCGCCAGGATGCCGCAGATTCACCAGGCGTAATGGGTGGCCTGGCACGGCCGCAGCCCATGCTCACTACGACGACCAATAAAAAGACGATGTATCGCATTGGGTTGATGATGCGTTTGGTTGGGACGATTTGCCACCCATCCTACCACACCGCGCACGAAAAAGCCCGCTGAGGAGGAGCTATCGAAACGCCACAGCCAGCCCCAGCACGACGGCAAGGGGGCGTCGTGGCGCAGTGCGAAGTCCGAAGCGGCTTTCTCGTCTGATGGAGTGGTACAGGTTTTCGCGACGCGACTATGATATGCTGCCCGCGACGAACCTCCTCCGGTAACATCAGTGGCCTCGTGATGTCGCCTAAATTCTTCTGCATTTGACCACCGCGATTTGATTCGTGAGCACTCTCGCTCAATCTCTTCTGGCGATGGCAGGTAGGTGCCGTCCGGCTGTTGCCCGAACAATCCCGCGGCAGCAATGCTGCTAACAACTCGCTGCAGTTGATCCGCCGGCAGCATGGGCGGTTTGGCGTTTTTCCTTTCGCAGCGGTATACTAAGCGCCAATCCCGCCACTTGTTCCGGCGGGCAACTGAGATTTGGTATTCGGTAGGACGAGCGGCCCTCGTAGTAATGGGAGGACACAAGCATGCCGTTGTACATGGTGCAGTTTGCTTACACGCCGCAAGCCTGGACCGCGCTCTGATTCGTGCGCCGCAGGACCGCGCGGCCGCTTCCGACACTTTGGTGCGGCACTTCGGCGGCCGCCTGATCGGTTTGTACTACACCCCCGGCGGGGAATACGACGGATTCGCGCTCTTCGAGGCACCGGATGACGCTGCGGCAGCCGCGGCTGAGATCGCCGACGTTGCTCTGGGCCACTTGCGGAGCAACCGCCTTCTGCGTGTGCTCTCGGCCGAAGAGATGCGGGCGGCGCTCTAGCAGGCGGCCACGGTGCCCGATATCGCACCAAAGCTCGTTAGCTGACGGACGTGGCGGGTGGTTGGAGGTGCGGTGTCCGCGTTGGCCGTTCGTCGCGGCGGCGCCGACAGACGGGCAACTGAGTTGCCAGGTTTGAGAGACCAGCAGACCGGCAATCCCGCACCCGCCGAAAACGCAATGCGCAGCAGCCGAAGTATGCGAGGGCGGTCCATAGGCGCCTTGTTAGAAGCGGCCGCAAAGCGTGAAAAGTCTAGCGACGGAGCCCTTCCCTAGGCCCGCGCCACCTGCTCCGGTTAGGCTCGGAGCAATATCGACCACGAGCATCCTACCGCCAGGAATTGCATTCGCAAGCAAGTTGTTGGGAGTCGGCCCGACCGTTGCCCCGAGACGCGTGAACTTCAAGTGCAAGTAACCGCGCAAGTCGCTTCAGTGTTGATTCCCTTTATGACTTCTAGTGCCTGTTCTGCTGTTTCGTAATTACCAACGACATACGCCCAGCCATGTTGATGCGTGGCAAGTACAATGCAACCACCGGAACTATATCTTCTAAGAAACGCTGTTCCACGCACCAAGCATTCGCCGTCCGCTAAAAACATTTCACCCATGACGTGACCCTCAGTGATGTTACTCGATCGCAGTGCTAATCTTCTGAACTCGCGTTCCGCAGGTTGGACAATCAATGCGGCAATTGACGCCCTCTTTGTTTTCACCGGCGCCAGTATTGTGATTCGCGACTTTGACGGTCGGCATCCATGCAACCACTTTGGCTGTTTTCCAACACTGATTGCAGGTAACTGACGGTGGAAACATAGTAATCCCCTAGTAAACGTATCGGCTGGAAGTGTTTCCGCAAACTTACGTTGGCTTGGCGGCGTTCCAGCTAAATACGAGAAACGTACGAGAGCAGTTATGACAGCGTGCACGCGCGAGTAGCAAGAATCGATATAGTAGGCTATCTCTGCTTCGGCTGCGAAAAACGTTTGTTGATTCGCAATATGGGCAATTCATAATTCCGTCGCTCACCCCGGTTCCTTGTGCGGTCAATTCTGAGCAATGGGTCAAACTCTTACAAAATGTAATGGAGCAGGTGGACGGTCGGGCCTTTGAACCGACCTCATTGACCGCCGCTCGCTTGTTTCTTGGGTTTTTGCAGGCGGTCGCCGCTTCCAAACAAAAAGCCGACGTGGCGGAATACCCTGAGGAATTCCACCACGTCGGCTTACTCTTTAACGCGCCCTCCGATTCAGGCCGGATTGCGCTTTAATTGGTCTTCCGAAATGTGGCGTCATCCTATGTCGCCACTTCGTGAATTGCAATGGCCCAAACGCCGTGCCGCCTTGCGTTCGCAAACAAGCTGCCCAGAAGTCGCCCCGACCCATCGGCGCAATTCTGGGGCATCCTGTGCGACCGAATTTGAGCAAACCAACTAGCGATGTTCTGCCGCATAAGACCTGCGGCCTTGCTCTTTGACAAATCGAATGGCCCGGCGGAAGTCGCGAGCCGCCGGACGTGGTGCCGTAAATCGGCTCCATTTCGGCCCAAGTGAACACGCGAAAGAGTGCTTTACGGACGGCATTATGTGCCGAACGCACAACACTATTCGGAGCGGGGAATCGAGGGCGTTACAGGCAGGGCGTGATTCACAAATTTTACGGGACCTCGCCGGATCTGTTCCACCTTCGCCATTTTGGCAGAACGGACTGGTTACCGGAGGCGGAGGACGGCCATGGCGAAGATTGCAATTATCAACAACACAACCGAGTTCGGTTCGGGGATCGGCGACCAGAGGACTGCGTAGGCCGTAATACCGACGTCTGCAATACCAACAATCGTGCCATTGTCGGAAATGCCAGTCGCGCGCGACGAAGTGAAGGCTGGCCCAAGGCCGGCCAAGTAAGGATGCAGATCGACCACGCTCGCCGCGGTGCCGTTCCAGAGTAGCGCGTGACTCAGGCCACCGGTCGTCGGTCCGCGCCGTACCCGACCTGGCTTCCGCCCGCGACGGCACTCGCTCTCGATTCAGTAAACCCTGCGGGATGCAGATCGACCACGCTCGCCGCGGTGCCGTTCCAGAGCAGCGCGTGTTGATCGGCCCCGAAGGAAGAGCCGATCCCGACCTGGCTTCCGCCCGCGACTCCGTACGCCTCCGAGTGACCGAAGCCTGCGGGATGCAAATCGACCACGCTCGCCGCGGTGCCGTTCCAATAGCGCGTGGACCCCGAAGGAAATGCCGAACCCGACCTGGCTACCGTCCGAAACGCCGTTCGCGGACGACAAGTCAAACCCGGGAGGATGCAAATCGACGACGCTGGCCGCTGTGCCGCTCCACAGCAGCGCGTGGTCAGTGACGCCGGTCTTAAAGCCACGCCCGACTTGCCTTCCGCCCGAGACGTCGGTTGCGACCGAATTGTTAAAGCCAGCGGGGTGCAGATCGACCACGCTCGCCGCGGTGCTGTTCCATGTAGCGCGTGAGTCTGGCCACCGGTCGTCGGTCCCGCGCCGTCCCCGACTTGGCTTCCGTCCGAGACGCCGAACGCCCGCGATTCATCAAATCCCACGGGATTCAGATCGACCACGCTCGCCGCGGTGCTGTTCCAGAGCAGCGCGTGAGTCTGGCCACCGGTCGTCGGTCCTGCGCCGGCCCCGACTTGGCTTCCGCCCGCAATGCCGTTCGCCTCCGAGCGATCGAAACCCGTAGGATGCAACAGCGTCGGGATGTACGTGACCGCGTCAGCGGAAATTGCCATGGCAAGACCGACGACCCAGACTCCAGTTGAGGCTAAGTGTGAATGGTTCACGCAGTCTCTCCGCTTTTTTTCGTATGCATCTCCGTGTACCGTAACTGAGGCCGACATCACTAGGCCATCTGAATAGGAATGGCAATGATTGTCGCTATCAGCAACGGCAGTCGAAGCGAGCGTGCAACAAAAAAGAAAAATAGCGCCACGAACCGAGCACCGCAGCTGCCTGATGGCAGCCGTGTGCAAAGAATCGTGGCGCCTCGTCGTTAGCGTTCGCCCTTTTTATGAGGTCATTGCGCCGAGTCCTTACGCCGATCAATTTAGCCACCAGGCTGGCAAATGCAACAAGGGCGTTTCGAGTTTACGAATAATGAATGGCACTCATAAAGAAGGCGGGACCGATACCTGTCGCGAATCTGGGCCGGAAAGTACTGTTTGCGTACATCAAATGGCGCTAAGAAACGTAGCAACCGACGCCCCCCGGCTGTGCTCGTGGCGGCCGGCGCAGCCCAGCGGCCCGATGTGCCCGAGCCGGGAACGCTCGTGCTATTCGTTATCGCATTTGCAGTGATTCGGCGAGCGCCGCGTCGACATGCACGACGGGCACCGTCAGTTTGGGTAGCCGTTGCAGCTCTTGACATCGGCCAGTTAGTGTCAGCCGCCGCTGCCGTTCTTCCGTGCGTGACCACTGCCTTTGGATCTCTTCGCATCTCGCCTCGATCTCTTCCGGCGTTGGCAGGTAACGTGGTGGGCAATCCATGCCAGCGAGTGTAACGTCAGGCCCGCCACGTCGTCACCTGCACGCGGCTATCGCCACGAATGCCCTGTTGGTCGACGGACGTCAGCACGCGTTAGCGGGGCTACTGAACGGCCGTGCGCTTCACTGAACGTTCAGTGTACAAGCCAAGACGGAATCTTCCGTTTTGACGATGGGCGACTCGCGCGTTTTCCGTGATTTACTGCAATTGAGTGCAACTGCTTGCAATGCTAGCAGTTTTCTATAGAATGCTGGAATCATCGAGGTGAATGCTGAAAAACCCTTGTTTTCTAGGGCCTCTGGCAGCCAAAAGGTCACCGGTTCGAGCCCGGTATCCTCCACTTTTCGTTAACCACTCGTCAAAAGTGGCGAACTAAGACGCCTCTACTCGGTAGAGGCTTTTTTAATGCGCTGATCGCTTTCACGCTAAAATCCGCGCGATTCCGGACATCTGTCGTAAATGGCGCAACCAGATCAGCTGCCACAGGCGGTATCTTCGAAACCGCAATGCGCCGGGTCACTTCCGTGGCCGTCACCAACGCGCACGTAGACTTTGGAACGAGATGGTTTCAAAGAACTCTGCGCGAGGGGGAAATGGCTAATACAGGATTTACGCTGGATACAAAAAAGCAGGACGCGGGGCTCAAGTATTTGGAGTGGCTGCGGGAGGCGATGCAGTCGGGAAAGAGCATGACCGGCCTCGTTCGCGATATTGCGGGGCTCGGCTGGGGCGCCGGCAAGCTGCAGCCCAACGAGTACTTCCTGTACAAGCTGTACGATGATGCGCGGTTCACGCCGGACGTTAAGAAAACGTTCTTGGGTGCCGACCGGTTCGCGCAATTGCTCTACGCTCTCGACATGCCATGGCCCGAGATCGCGCACGATAAGCCGACGCTGACCGCCCTCTTGCGCGGGCACGACTTGCCGACGCCCGAGACGCAGGCGATGCGGCATGCCAACCGCACGTTTCCCGGCGCCAAGTCGCTGCGCAACAAGAGCGACGTGGAGCAGTTCCTGCGCAAGGAAGCCAAGTACCCGATCTTCACCAAGCCCACGGACAAGATGTGCAGCTTGGGCGTCGCGAACATCGAGCGCTTCGACACCGCGAGCGATAGCCTTGTCACCAACTCTGGGCGGCAGGTGCCCATTGCGGAATTTGCGAACCAGGTGGAGCAGTATGCCGAAGGCGGATACCTGTTCCAGACGCGGTTAACGCCGCACCCGAAGATCGCGAAAATCGTCGGGCCGCAGATGAGCTCCGTGCGGATGTTCGTGCTGGCGGATGATGCCGGGCCCGTGCTGTTGCGGGCCTCTTGGAAGATCCCCAGTGGCGAAACGGTGGCGGACAATTTCTGGCGTTCCGGCAACATGCTGGCCGGCATCGATGTGGAGACCGGCAAGATCATTCGTGTGTTGCGACGTACCGCATCGAGCACCGAACCTGCCGATAAGCATCCGAAAACGGGCGCCAGCTTCGATGGACTGATGTTTCCGGAGTGGGACAAGATGCGCGACGTCGTGATGCGCGGCGCCGCAGCCGTGCCGTCCTGCCATTTTCAGGGTTGGGACGTGGCGCTCACCGACCGGGGGCCGGTGCTGGTGGAACTTGAGGGGGACGGCGGCGATCCGATCATGGAACAACTGTGCTTCGACTCCGGCCTGTTGCAGGGTCGGTACTTGGAGTTCGCCACCAAGGCTCTGGAAATGCGCAAGGAACGAAAGCGCAAGGCCAAGGAACGAATGCACGCACGGCTGCGAGCCAATCTGGCTCAGCTCAATGCGAATCGCCCATCGCGGACGGATTCGGCCACGGCCGACGAGTCGCAGGCGAATGTTCAGGCGACCAGCGCGTGAATTAGCGATCGATGCTCGATTGTCTGAGACCATGTTTTGAGTTTTGCGTGCCACTCGCCGCGGCGAGTGTTCGTCTTGCCCAATCCTTGTGGCTTCTGAGGATCGCAAGGTTTCCAACTCACCAAGACAGAGTGCAAGCCGCCGCTAAATCGGTCCTGACACGCAACAAACCGTGACGCCGCAAACAGCACTGGCAAAGCCAGTGGCACCCGATTCGAAAAAATTCTCCGGGGGGAAGGCACCGTTGATACCGACACTCTACGCACCGCTCGAGCGGTTGTTGACTTCGGGTGGCGACACCCGGCTTGAGATCGAACCGAACACCGGCCGCAATCGCTATTCGTGCCTGCCCAGGCCGAGCACGGCGGTGCCCTTTGGGTCGTGCACGAGTTCGTCGATCTCGCGCGCGGGCTGGCAGGGGCGATGGAAGCCCACCACATGATTTGCGGTTCACCCGATTCACATGCTGCCGCCAGTGAATTCGCCAACACGGTGCGGCGGCGATTGAAGGAGCTGCTCACGCTGCCCGACGGAGTGGACATTGCGCTTGTGCCATCGGGGACGGATGTCGAGATGTTGGCGCTGGCGCTGGCGGCCGGATCGTCGGGTCGGCCCGTGGTGAATATTCTTGTCGGTCCCGGCGAGGTGGGCAGCGGCACGCCACAAGCTGCCGCGTGTTGTCACTACGATGAGCTTGCGCCGAGCGGTGCACGTGTGTTGGGCGGTACGCCGGTCGATCCTGTGCTTGCGTCGCTCGTCGACGTGCGAACCGTCGACTTGCGGACCGCCAATGGCGAGATGCACAGCGAATCGGAGATCGACGCCGCGGTGATTGAGCTGTTTGTCGAAGCGAGTGAAGCGGATGCGATCATTTTACTGCACATTGTGGCCCACAGCAAAACAGGCGTACATGCGCCGAGCCTGGGGTGCGCAGAGCGATTGCGAAAGATCAGTAATGACGTCGTGGTCGTGGTGGATGCGGCACAGGGCCGGTTCAGCCGCCGCGGATTGCGCGAGGTTCTGCAAAACGACTATCTCGTGATGTTCACGGGTTCGAAGTTTTACGGCGGGCCGCCGTTTTCCGGCGCGTTGTTGGTGCCGAGCAAGTTTCGGCCGGCGAACCGCGGGCTGAGCAAATTTCCGGACGGTTTTTCCGATTACTTTTCCGCTGCGGAAATGCCGGAGACCTGGCTCGAAGTCCGGCAGCACCTGCCGCAAGAAGCCAATGTCGGTGCGATCTTGCGTTGGACGGCCGCACTCGCGGAAATTGAGGCCTACTACAAAGTACCGAGCAATGCCCGGCTCCGCGTGCTGCGTTTCTTTGAAGCGGAGGCGCCGCGGATTCTTGGCGGCAGCGAAGTCATTCGGTTGCTCCCAATTTTTCCGCCCGTGTATGATGACACGGCCGAGCGACTGTTGGAGTCGAAAACCACCGTATTTGGATTTTGGGTCACGCCGCAAGGTGCGCAGCGGCCGCTCGGCAAAGCCGACTTGAAGTGGATGCACGCGGAGCTTACCACCGATTGCTCGACCAAATACGCTGGAATGCATCCGGCCATTATGCAACGAGAATACCATTTGGGGCAGCCGGTCGATTTGGGGCCTGGCGGCTCTGTGTTGCGAGTGGCGCTGGGCGGTGAGTTGATTACGCGCGTGGCGAAGGATACGAGCCTCGGTGAGTCGCTCGACGATCGGCTGGAATGGCTACACGGCGCAGCTGGTGGGATTGCGGCGAAAGATCGAATGCTTGGCCGCCGTGCGTGCGCCGAGTTCGACGATTCCAGATTTTGCGATCGGGGTTTAGTGCCGCGACAAAACGAATCCCTCACCGCTCGATAACTCGCTGCCTTCCCCGAAGGGAGAGGCGATCTGACGTCGAAACCGAGACGATGAAATGGATGTCTTTAATTCGCGTATCTCGTTGGACGAATCCGCCGGCGATTGTTCAGGCGGCACTTCACAACGAATTGCTCAACGGCCACTCTGCGGCGATCTTTCATCATCTGGGGTTGATGCGGGCCCGGATCGCGGCGCTGCAGGCTGCGTTTCCGGAGAGCACGCTGCACGCGATCGCCATCAAGGCGAATCCCGTCGTGGAAATACTCCGGGAAGTGGTTCGCGCGGGAGCCGGACTGGAAGCGGCAAGCATTGAGGAAGTTCATCTCGCAGTGGCGGCCGGTTGCCCGGCCGAACGGGTCATATTCGATTCGCCCGCCAAGACGCGTGCGGAAATTCAGCAGGCATTACGGCTGGGCGTGCAGTTAAACGTCGACAACTTCGACGAGCTGGAACGGGTGGCGGCAGCTCGCGCAGCGCTTGAAACAACGTCGCTCATTGGTCTGCGCGTGAATCCGATGGTTGGCGGCGGCTCGATCGCGCACACGAGCGTGGCCGATGTGAAATCGAAATTTGGCGTGCCGCTGGATGCGAATCGGCGGCAGATTATCGCGGCGTTTGCGCGCCACCCATGGTTGCATGGATTCCACATTCACGTCGGATCGCAGGGTTGCAGCTTGAAGCTGTTGGTCGAGGCGGCCGGTCGCATCGTCGAGCTGAGGCAACAGATTGTCGTGGAGACCGGCAATCGCGTGGACGCAAGTGGATATCGGCGGCGGGTTGTCGACGGTTTATCGCACCGGCGAAACGGCGCCTACGCCTGGCGAATATCGCGAGCTGATGGAAACACACGTGCCCGAGTTGT
This sequence comes from uncultured Planctomycetota bacterium, assembly GCA_963786455.1. Classification (GTDB taxonomy): domain Bacteria; phylum Planctomycetota; class Planctomycetia; order Pirellulales; family Lacipirellulaceae; genus JABDGM01. The sequence goes on from CAWAZX010000002.1 coordinate 10,782, forward strand.
TTGCCGCCGACGTTCGGCTGGTGACGGAGTTCGGCCGTGCAATCCATGCGAATTGCGGGATCGCCGTGTCACGAGTGGAGTACGTGAAGCCGGCGCAGCGGATGGCGGTGATCCACCTGGGGGCCGATTTTTTGCTGCGTCCCGTGTATCGGCCGGCCGATTGGCAGCATGAATTCTTCGTGTTGGACCGTGTGGTATGCCGAAGATCGGGCGGCTCGGTGCCGTGACGATTGCCGGCCCGTTGTGCTTTGCCGGTGACATCATGGCTCGGGAGGTGCCGTTGCCGCCGGTCGAAGCCGGGCGATTGGATCGTGATTCGCGATGTGGGGGCTTACACGCTGAGCATGTGGTCGCGGCATTGCAGCCGCGGCATTCCGGCGGTCATTGGGTACGATCCGCAGCAGGGCAATCTGCTTCGCATGTTGCGCCGTGCGGAAACGCCAGAGGACGTCGTGCGTTTTTGGAGCTAGAGATTCTGTATTGGGTGATCGAATAAAAGCACTGCGTGCTTCCCGCGTATTGCGATCGTGAATTAACGCGCAGTAATTTGCGAGTAACCGGATCAATCGGAACGCCGCAAGCAGTGGCACACGCGGGTGGCGCGAATGTATCAAATGCGATACGCTGCCACCCGCATGCACGGAAAATATTCGGTTTGGCTCAAGCCGGCAGTTTGACTTCGCGCGGAATTGACATAGGTTTTGATGGAGGCATGACGTGAAAACGTCGGCCCCTTGGCAAGTGCTCGCAAGAGTGCGAGCCGCGTGAACTTCTCTTCTCCTGGCCGTAGGTCAGGCTTTTAGCCTGACACAACTTATCAGTCGTCAGGCTGAAAGCCTGACCTACGCTGGGCGAAGCGTAGTTCCGCGTAACAAGGGCCTGCAGCGTCATCATCCTCGAAAAGGCAAACCAGTCGTAAGGCTGGGACGCAAAACCAAGGGCCGGCCATTACTGGCCGTAGCCTGGTCACCGCAAGGATGTCGGCAGCCTGGTTGCCGAAAGGATGTTGGCTGTCGTGCAGCGCTGCGGCACTCGACTGCGAGCGACAAATGATCGGATTATTCCGGGCCAACGCGAGGTTGATTTCGCAAGACTCCATGTAATTGTAGGCCTTCACGACGGCGAATGCAGGCCCAGCCGGGACTCGTCACGGAGTGCCGCGGATCGCCGTCGGGAAGGTCAGTTATCGGGAGCAATTAACTTTTAACGGCTCCCGTCAACCTAGTAGGGTGTTGGCCCGCAAGGGTCAGCCCGAGAATCGGAGGATGCTATGAAGAATCTCGCTACGAAGGTACAACGTTTCCTCGTCTCGGAAGACGGTCCCACCGCGGTCGAATACGCCGTTATGCTGGCGTTGATCGTGATCGTGTGCTTGACCGCCATTCGCTCGATTGGCACGAACGCCAATACGACGTTCGAGAGCGTGGCGGACTGAACTCGGTCTAATCGCAGTCGCATGGCCGGTATGGGCCTAAACCCTACTTGCTGACTTGAAACCCACACCCCTCGGCAGCCATCGCTGCCGAGGGGTTTTTTTGTTGGCAAGGGGCGGGGAGCTGGGGCAGGGAGGAGCGAAGGATTTTCGTCGATTCCTCCGCTCCAGCCCTCCGCCCTCGCCCCTTTTCCTGAGCTAGGCTTTTGCAGGGGCACGATCCGTTGCGCCTGCGATCGACCGTTACAACCGTGAGATCGGCCATGATGCCCATGTATTCCGCAAGAGCTGCTGACGACGGCCGTGGAAATGGTGTGCTACTTTTGCACAGCCGTCGGCGTCGCGCTGACGTTCTTGCTTACGCTCGCGGCTAAGCGCGTAGCGACGGACAATCGCGAGCCGCCGATGGCTCGGCAACGAATCTGCCTGGTCAGTGCCACTACTCCTAACTATCAATCGGGTCAAACCATGTTCGACATTCGAAGACATTCAGCCGCGGCGTTCGTCGAGAACTGGCCGATTTGGGTCGTCACCATCACGCTCGTCGTCGCCGCGGTGATCGACGGCCTGAAACTGAAGGTGCCCAACTGGATCACGTTCCCGATGATCATCTCGGGCTGGATCTACAGCGCCGACGTTCTCGCCGTATCGCCGGCTGGGAAGGGCTGATGTACAGCCTGGTCGGCACGGCCGTCGGCCTGGCGCTGCTGCTGCCGGCGTACGCGATCGGCGGCATGGGCGCGGGCGACGTGAAGCTGCTGGCCGGCGTCGGCGCCTGGGTGTGGGGCACGACGACGCTGTATGCGTTCGCCGTCTCGGCGATCGTCGGCGGCGTGATCGCCGTGGTGATGGTGCTGTCCGGCAGCAGCTGGTACAAGCACCAAACTCAGTTCTGGATGATCTGCAACGAGATCCTGACCGTGAAGGATCCCGAGAAGCTGGCCGCGATCGCCGCCGAGCGCAAGCCGACGCATGATGCTGCTGCCGTACGGCATTCCGATCGCGATCGGCACGATCGCCTACTTCGCCGCCGCGGGCATGTTGCTGTAATAGCGATGTAGCTGGTGACAATTGCCGTAGCGAGTCGACTGAGTGAGCGAGCTGATCAGCGACCAGTCACTTTGCGGCATCGAGCATAATTCGCCATCGCTCGATCTCGCCTTGCCGCGTCAAGCTGCGGCGACCTTGCAGGCGCGGCGAATTGCTTGAACCGGATATGTTGATCGTGCCGAAGAAACCGACAAGGTTCCGTTTGCGATCATGCTAGCGACGTAGCGTCAGGCTTTCCAGCCTGACTCGCAACGTGCATGTCAGGCTGGAAAGCCTGACCTACTGATCGCGACGGAACCGAAGGGGGATATCATGCGACCGAAATCGCTGTTGTTGTTGGCACTCGCGTTGGGCTGCGGCCTGGTGGCCTCGATTGGCATCAGCCAGGTGATGGACCGCAACGGCCAGCAGCCAAGGCGCTGGAGACGGTGCCGATCTACGTCGCGCTGCACAACATCAACCTGGGCGACCCGATCGACGCCGAGATGCTGTCGCTGCAGGAGTGGCCGAAGGACAAGGTCCCGCGCGGCGCGATCTCGAAGCTGGACGAGCTGGAAGGCCGCCGGCCGCGGACGGCGATCATCGAAGGCGAGCCGATCCTCGAAGGCAAGCTGCTCGCCCCGGGCCAGATCGCCGATCCGATCCGCTCGATTCCCGAAGGGCATGCGGCTGAAGACGATCGCGGTCGACGCGGAAAAGAGCGCCGCCGGCTTGTTGGGCCCTGGCGACCGCGTCGACGTGCAGCTGTTCGTTCGAAAGGACGAGCGGAACGGCATCGACACGGCCAAGTCGAAAGTCATTCTGCAAAACATCCGCGTGTTCGCCGTCGACCAGACCGTGCAGCGCTCGCCGGACGGCGGCGAAGAGCGGACGATCGCCAAGACCGTTTCGCTGATGCTGACGCCGGAGCAGGCCAGCAAGCTGACGCTGGCCGAGCAAATCGGCGAGGTCAGCCTGATTCCGCGCAATCCGGACGATGAGCGAGTCGCCGCGATGGTCGGAATACACGATCGACGACCTGCTCGGCCGACGGCGAAACGAACAGCCGCGAGAAAGAACAGGGCCGCGACGAAGCCGAGCCGAAGACGAAGCCGGCCGACAACGGCAGCTTGCTCGACGCGATCGCAGCAGCCGCGCCGCCGCCGAAGCCGCCGTTCCGCATGGAAATCGTCGAAGCGCAGGACGTCCGCGAGGTGCTGTTCGATGCGCGAGACGGGCAAACCGATCCGCCAGATGGTCGAAGCGACCGGTCGACCAGCGGTCCGACGCGTGCCACCGCCGTCAGCTGTCGCCAACAGCGACGTGACGCCGGGCGACGTCGCCGTCGGCCGCCGATGACGCGGACAAGATGCTCGACGAATTTCCGATCGACTTCGAACGAAGGACTAGAGGCAAGCCACTAACGCAGTGCTGAACACGCCGATCGACAGCGGAGCAAGGACTTGCCGCGGTCGACGAGATCCGGCGCACGAACCGCCCACGAATTACCGATAGCGCAGCCGGCGCCCGCGGCGCCAGACCCACGAAGGAAGTACAAGGATGTACGACAACCATTTCGCGCGGCCCGCTGCCGTGCGCCGCACCGCTCTCGTCTCCGCGCTTCGCGCCGCGCTCGTCATCGGCGCTCGGCGCTGCGGCATCCGCACTGCCGAGGCGCAGGATTTCGAGTCCGGCTCCGTGGTCCGCAAGATCAGCGAGCTGAGCGAGAAGCTCGAGCTGACGACCAACACCAGCCGCATCCTCACGCTGGACAAGAACATTCCGCGCGTGCAGGTGAACAATCCGGAGCTGCTGGCCGTCACGCCGCTCTCGGCGACGCAGGTGCAGATCTCGGCCAAGAAGGCCGGCGTCACGCAGGTCAACCTGTGGGACGAAGACGGCAACATCCACACGGTCGACGTCATGATCTACGGCGACGCCCGCGAGCTGCGAAGTCGCGCTGCAGACGCAGTTCCCGCATTCCTCGATCAAGGTCTACCGCTACAGCGAAAGCCTGGTGCTCACGGGCTTCGTCGATCGGCCGGACCACGTCGGCCCGATCATGCGGCTGGCCGAGGACTATGCCCCGAAGGTGATCAACAACATCAACGTCGGCGGCGTGCAGCAGATTCTGCTCAAGGTGAAGGTGATGGAAATATCGCGCACGAAGCTTCGCAAGCTGGGCGTCGATTGGGCGCATTTTTCCAGCAGCGGTGTGGCGGCCGTCTCGAGCGTCAGCGGCCTGATTGCAGCAGTTGCACAAGTTACTCGCGGCGGTCGGCTACCCTAATGTCGAAGGCGGTCCCGAGCGATCAACGAGCAGGCAACGTTCCAGTTCGGCGTCGTCAACGGCAGACGACGCATTCTTCGGCTTCCTCGATTGCGCTGCAGCAGAACCGCGTCGCCAAGATTCTCGCCGAGCCGAACCTCGTGGCCGTCAGCGGCCGGCCGGCGCAGTTCAACGTCGGCGGCGAGATTCCCGATCTTGATTCCGCAAAGCCTGGGCACCACCAGCGATCGAGTTCAAGCCGTTCGGCACGCAGATCGATTTCCTGCCGATCGTGCTCGGCAACGGCAATATCCGCCTCGAAGTGCGGCCGCGGATCAGCGAAATCGACCGACGCAGCAGCATCCGGCTGACCGACATCGATGTTCCTGGATTCACGGTCCGCCAGGTCGACACGGCCGTCGAAATGAAGGCCGGCCAGACGTTCGCTCTGGCCGGTTTGGTGCAGGAGCGGACCGAAACCTGAACCGCGGCTTGCCGTATCTTTCCGACGTGCCGATCCTCGGCGTGCCGTTCCGCAGACACGGAACGAGGTCAACGAAATCGAACTCCTTGATCTCGTCACGCCGGAATTCGTCGATCCGATCGACGCATGCGAAGTGCCGTGCGGCGGTCCGGGACTTATACCACCTCTCCGAACAACCGCGACCTGTATTGCGGCGGGCACGTCGAAGTGCCACTTCACTGCAACCCGACCACCGGCCTGTCGGCCTGTGGCGACGGATCGTGCACTGGCAACGGTTGTGTGAACGGTTGCCAACGGAATGGCCACGGCGGCCAATTCCAGGGCAACGGGCCGATGATCACCGACGGCGTGACAGATGCCCGGCGGCGTCGGCTACGACGAATCGTACGGACCGACAATGGTGCCCGGCACGATCGAGAACCAGGAACAGGCTCCTCAGCCCGGAGCAACGGAGTCGCCGGAACGGCTCGCCGAGACATCGGACCAGCCGATGTCGATCGAGGCCGATGGACTGCAGCTGCCGAACGCCGCTTCGACTGGCGAGGGCGTTCAGCCAGCAGACGGATCGCCACCCAGCGCGAGCGGCCAACCGCCGTATTGGTCGGCGTCCAGACCGCAGTACACGGCGCCGCGGCCGTACAGCCCGCCGCGCCAGCCGGTTTTCGTGCGTAATGCATCCAGGCCGAATAACCCGCACGCCAGCGAGCCGGCGGCGCCGCCTCCAAGCCGGGCGAAAACGGCCTCATCGGCCCCGTCGGCTACGACGTGCAGTAGTACGCTAAGCCGTAAGCTACGTCTTGCCAGAGAACGGATGGTCAGGCGTCATCGAGGCCGTACGGTCGGCGTCGAAGGCGTAGAGTCCCGGCATCATGCCGTGTCAGCCGCAAGGATGCGACTGCCTGCCGCAGCTCGCGCGCCGCACGCACTGACCGTCCGCATACCTCTGACATCCGACCTAACTCCGCCATGGCAACGTACTGCGCATTGCTGTTGTCGATCCGAAGGACGCATCGCGCGATGCGCTGAAGTCGATGCTGCTGGGCCTCGACAGCGTCTGGCTCGAGGCCGAGTGCTCGCGCTACGAGTTCTTCGCCGACGTCGTCGGCCAGACCAATCCCGACATCGGCTTCGTCGCGCTCGACAGCAATCCGGACAAGGCGCTGGACCTGGTCGCTTCGCTGGCGAAGTCTGCGCCCGACTGCGCGATCCTGGTCACCAGCAGCTCGACCGACGGCAACTTGATCCTGCGGGCGATGCGGGCCGGGGCGAAGGAGTTCCTCACCCAGCCGCTCAAGCCCGAAGACCTGGCGGCAGCGCTGCAGCGCGTGTCGCGCCAGCGCATCGGCGGCACGGCGGGCTCGCGGCCGCGGCTGCACGGTGATCGCCGTCACCGGCGCCACCGGCGGCGTCGGCACCACGAGCCTGGCCGTGAACCTCGGCTGCTCGCTGGCCGCCGACCCAGCCAATTCCGTCGTGCTGCTCGACCTCGACCTGTGCCTGGGCGACGCCGACGTGTTCCTCGACACGATTCCCGAATACACGCTGTCCGACGTCGCTCAGAACATCGCCCGGCTCGACCTGACGCTGCTCAAGCGGTCGCTCACCAAGCACGACACCGGCCTGTACCTGCTGCCGCGGCCGGTGCAGTTGGAAGACGCCCGGCACATCACGACCGACGAGCTGACCCGCGTGCTCGGCCTGCTCAAGGCCTCGTTCACGCACGTGATCATCGACACGTCGAAGGGCTACAACGCGCTCGACATGCACGTGCTCAACGAGGCCGACGACGTGCTGCTGGTCACGCAGCTCGATCTGCCGTGCCTGCGAAACGTCGTGCGGCTGATGATGTCGTTCAAGGAGACGGCCGACGTTCGACGACAAAGTGAAGATCGTCGTCAACCGCGTCGGCTACGACACCGGCCAGATCAGCCTGAAGAAGGCCCAGGAAACGATCGGCCGCGAAATCTTCTGGCAGGTGCCGAACGACTATCGCGTGATGGTCGAAGTGCGCAACAACGGCGTGCCGCTGGTGCAGCAAGCGCCCAAGGCCGCGATCACGCAGTCGATCAACCAGCTGGCCGACGCTCTGAGCGGCAAGACCGACGCAGCCAGGCCGAGACCTGGCGTCAAAGTCCGCAGCTGGCTCGAGCCTCTGGCCGGCCCGCAGCGGAACGTAGTCGATCCTGCAACGCCATTCTGTGGCGCGGCACCGCGGCGGCAGGCCGATAACTCGTCCCCATTGATTGCCGCCAGGCCGACGCTGTCGGCGATTCCTGCGCACATTCGCCTTTCGGCTCCTCCCTACGACCCGTCACGATCGGTCGAAACCGATTCTGAGCGTTGCTGCATTACGGCCGCACTCGCCGGCACACCCGTAAGCTATCCTTTCTTGCGAGCATTTCCGGCACTCGTTCGGCCGGCTGCTCCCGCTCGCACCTTGCGATCGCACGATACGGAATCACACCATGACGAAGCTCGCCAATGCCCCGGCCGCCTTGTCGCAGAAGGACAAGGAAGCTCGAATTCGAAAACATCAAGCGGCGCATCCACACCAAGCTGGTCGACAAGCTCGACCTGTCGCGCGTCGGCGAGCTGGAAGGCGACGTGCTGCGCCGCGAGATCCGCCTCGTCGTCGAGCACCTGTGCGACACCGAGGACACGTTCCTCAACCGCAACGAGCGCGACCGGCTGATCGAGGAAGTGCTCGACGAGACGTTCGGCCTCGGCCCGCTCGAGATGCTGCTCAAGGAGCCGTCGATCAGCGAAATCATGATCAACGGCCCGAAGAACGTGTACGTCGAACGCAGCGGCAAGCTGGAAAAGACGCAGCGTCACAGTTCCGCGACGACAAGCACCTGATGCAGATCATCGACCGCATCGTGTCGAAGGTCGGCCGCCGCGTCGACGAAGTCTGCCCGATGGTCGACGCCCGCCTGCCGGACGGCTCCCGCGTGAACGCGATCATTCCGCCGCTGGCGCTCGACGGCCCGACGCGTCACGATTCGCCGCTTCGGCTCCAATCCGCTCAAGCTCGAAGACCTGCTGAACTACAAGAGCCTCACGCCCGAAATGGTGATGCTGCTCGAAGGCGCCATGAAGGCCCAGCTGAACATCATCATCTCCGGCGGCACCGGCTCCGGTAAAACGACGCTGCTCAACACGCTGTCGAGCTTCATCTCGAACGACGACCGCATCGTCACGATCGAAGACGCGGCCGAACTTGCAGCTGCAGCAGGAGCACGTCGTGCGGCTGGAAACGCGCCCGCCGAACATCGAAGGCAAGGGCCAGATCACGGCCACCGACCTGGTGCGCAACGCTCTGCGTATGCGGCCCGACCGGATCATCATCGGCGAGTGCCGCGGTGCCGAAACGCTCGACATGCTGCAGGCCATGAACACCGGCCACGAAGGCTCGCTGACCACCTGCCACGCCAACACGCCGCGCGACGCCATCGCCCGTCTCGAAACGATGATCATGATGGCCGGCTTCGAAATGCCGATCCAAGCCATGCGGCAGCAGATCGCCAACGCCGTCGACCTGATCGTGCAGGCCAACCGCCTGCAAGGCGGCCCGCGCAAGGTGACGCACATCACCGAAATCATCGGCATGGAGCAGGACACGATCGTCATGCAGGACATTTTCAAGTACCAGCAGGAAGGCGTCGACGAACGGGGCCGGGCGGTCGGCCACTTCATGGCCACCGGCATCCGCCCGACGTTCATGACCCGCCTGGAATCGAGCGGCGTGCGGCTGCCCGTCCAGCGCGTTCCGCGAACGAATCATGCTGAGAGATTAAGTCGTTAGTCGTAAGTCGTTAGTCGTAAGTACAAGACGAGCGACTAACGACTAACGACATGCACCTAACGACTAACGACTAACGACCTACGACTAACCAATGTCACCAATCATCATTTACATCGCCGTGTTCTTCGGCGTCGCCGCCTTGGTCGGCGCGGTCGCGTTCATCATGCGCGGCGACAGCGAAGCCGAGGTCGAAGAGCGGCTCAGCGCGCTCGACGGCCGGCAAGAAAGGCCGCGGCAAGGCCGACGCCGCTCAGTACAAAGAGCTGCTCAACGCGATGCGCGGCGACGGCACTGGCGCCGTCGAGAAGTTCGTCTCGCGGTACTTGAACCTGCGGCTGCTGTTCGAGCAGGCCAACGTGTCGATGTCGGTGCCGAAGTTTCTGTCGATCTGCGGCGGCCTGGCCGTGCGTCGGCCTGCTGCTTGCCGTCGGTCGGCGGGCTTCAGCGTGGCGCTGGCGCCGCTGATGGCGCTGTTCCTGGCGTTTCTGCCGGTCATGTGGCTGCTGTTCAAACGCAAGCGGCGGCTGAAGAAGTTCGCCGCCCAACTGCCCGAAGCGCTGGAACTGATCGCCCGCGCACTGCGTGCCGGCCACAGCTTGGCGGCCGGCTTCAACCTGGTGGCCCAGGAAATGTCCGACCCGATCGGCGGCGAGTTCAGCCGCACGTTCGAAGAACAAAACCTCGGCAAGCCGCTCGAAGAAGCGCTCGAAGACCTCACCAAGCGCGATGCCCAACCTGGACCTGAAGTTCTTCGCCACCGCGATCATCCTGCAGCGGCAGACGGGCGGTGACCTGGCCGAAATCCTCGACAAGATCGGCCACCTGATCCGCGAGCGGTTCAAGATTTGGGGCCAGGTGCAAGCGCTCACCGGCGAAGGCCGGCTGTCCGGCATCGTGCTGTTGGCATTGCCGCCGGTGCTGTTCGTCGTCGTGTACCGCATGAACCCCGACTACTTGATGCTGCTGTTCACCGACGACCTGGGCAAGAAAATGCTCGTCGGCGGCGTCGTCATCGCAGCTGTTCGGGGCACTTGATGATTCGAAAGATCGTCAACATTCGGGTGTAAGTGAGCGTCAGGCTGTGCGCTGACGATCACGTCAGAACTGCCTGCGTCATCGACACACCTACGACCTACGTACACGTACCATGTTTATCTTCGCCGCCTTCATCAGCATGCCGCTCCTGACCAAGGTCGCCATTTTCGGCGCCGTGGCCTGCGGCGCGTGGCTGCTGCTCGACCTGTTGTCGCAAGGGCAAGCCGCGCGCCGAAGCAGCGGCTCGACGAGTTCCGCGATCCGTCGCGCCGTCGCGGCGAAGGCCGCGACGGCTCGCGCGGCGTCACCAAGCGTGCCGACGGCATGACCCGGCTGCTGGAAAGGGCGTCGCCCAGAATGGCCAAGCCGCTGCAGCCCAAGACCGAAGCGGACGTCGGCAAGCTGCGCGCCAAGCTGAACTACGCCGGCTTCCGCAGCGAAGCGGCGCCCAGCATTTTCCTGGGCCTGAAGATCGATCTGCCTGGTCGTCGGCTTCGTCGCCGGCGGCGGCACGCATGTTCTTCACCAAGGGCGCGACGACCGAAGCCCTCATGTACACCGTCGGCATCGCCGGCGTCGCGCTTCTACCTGCCCGATGTCGTGCTGTGGTTCTTCAAGAAGTCGCGGCAAGACAACATCTTCTTCGGCCTGCCCGATGCGCTCGACCTGATGGTCGTGTGCGTCGAAGCCGGCCTGGGCCTCGACCAGGCGATGCGCAAGGTCAGCGAGGAAATGAAGAAGACGTACGCCGTCATCGCCGAGGAGTTCGGCCTGTGCAACCTGCAGCTGCAGATGGGCCGCGCCCGCAACGAAGTGCTGCACGAGCTCGGCGCCCGCACGGGCGTCGACGACCTGAAGGCGCTGGCCGCGATCCTGATTCAGGCCGACAAGTTCGGCTCGAGCGTGGCCCAGGCACTCCGCGTGCAAAGCGACTCGATGCGGACCCGCCGCCGCCAGATGGCCGAAGAAAAGGCCGCCAAGACCGCGGTGAAGCTGATCTTCCCGCTGGTGCTGTTCATCTTCCCGGCGATCTTCATCGTGCTGGTCGGCCCGGCCGCGATCACGATGATCAACGAGATGTTCCCGGCGATGAGCGGCGGCAAGTAAGCGAATGATCTTGGCTTGGCCGCGACGCCAGCAACCACGCGAAACGTTGGTCCACGCTAGCGCGATCAACCGTTGCTGGATGTCGGATTAACGCACTCGGCGGACCCACGCTATCGCAAATATTGCCATCGCAACCATCGCCGCTGCTGCAGGCTCAGGCACGGCCGTCGCTAACCCGGCTGCACCACCAGCCGCTTTGCCAAAGTTGGCCCGCCACGTTTGAAAGTCCTCCGGCGTGGCCGAGCCTGGCGTAATTCCGCCTTCATTCTGCAGCGCGTCGCCGTTGCGCCATAACACGTAGTCCGCGGCATCGACCGTACCATTGCCGTTGAAATCGCCGGTCAGGCCGGCCGGCGCGGTGAATTGGACGAATGTTGCACCGCGAGAGATGCCGACATTTGCTCCCGGTACGGCGGTAAGTGATTCGCGGTACCCGACATAAAACGTGCCTAGTAGATTCGTATCCGTCGCGAACATACGGGTTTCATCATCGAATCGCGCGATGACCTGTCCTGTTATCGGATCATATTCGATTCCGAGACGGTGCCAGCCGGACTGAGGTGTGGTCAGATCGAACTCAGCTTTGACGTCCCACTTTGCGGCCGACGGAACGCTATTGCCGCCTTCACCAAAGTCGACCAGCAAGAGCTTAAAGATGTTATCGCCGCCAGCAGCCGGCCCTCCTGAAACCGCTGGTACACCCAGCCGATGCCTGTGCTGGAATTTCCAGTGTTCAAGAGCGCGGCGGCAGTTGGAATCAGATTCTCCGGGTTCGGATTCGCGAACAATGGTTCGGTGGTGCCGATGCCGTAGGCCGTTGTCTCAAGCTCCCAATCTCCCGGTAAATTGAAAGGAGTGGAATCGAGATAGGCATAAATATCAAACTTGTTGACGTAATCCTTGGAATAGGCTGAGTTGCCGCCGCCCGTCTCATCCCACACCGTGATCGCCTTGCCGCCGCCGGGCGGTGCGCCGATCATCCTTTGATTGATTGGTTGCTGGGGGAGCGCGCCCGTGCCATCGGGATCGTCGCCGAGCGGGCCCACGGTTACCGGATCGATGACGCGGGCCGGCTTGAAACCGTAGTTGTAGGCCGGCACCGGGTCACCGGGGTTGAGAGCTGCAACGCTCGGCACAACGTGGACTGGTGTGAGCGGCCGGTTGTTCGACGCGCCCGGAGTCAGTGGCAAGTAACCAAAATCGCGGCCGTTGCGGTTGGTATCGCGTCCATCCTGGTAACGGCTGAGAGAGAGCCGCTTGAAGTCATCAGTTTCGGTGATGTTGTAGGACTGTTGCTGACCCCAGACGCCATTGCCAATTTCCGTGGCTTGCTCGGCCGTAGGCTGCACAAATGTCACGCCTGCCGGCGGCGCATTGCTTGCAAAGAACATGTCGTAGCCGACGGCGTCCTCAATCGGAGCTGTTTCGCGGGCCGCGTCGAAGCTCCATCACCGTCAGCGCAGGTCCTCGTAGAGCTCGATTCCGGCTCCCAAGTCCTGGTTCACCTCCGGCACGCCGCTCTTGTTTCCGATCGTGAAAAAACTGCCCGGTTGCAGCGTGCTATTGGGTTGGATTATGTCGGTGAAGAAATAACTTCCTGGCAGGGCCGCCGTGGTGCCACTTAAGCGATAGGTACTAATTGTCCAGCCGCTGATGTCGACCGCAGCCGTCCCGTTGTTGTAAAGCTCCACGTACTCTCGTGTGTCCGGACTGACCGCACCAGCGCCGGCGGTACGTTCTTCCTTGACAATCTCGTTGATTACCACGGTGCCGAGCACCTGCCGGCTCATCGCCAAGACGACGATTAGCCACAATATGCCGACGGTTTTGACGCGAAAATAACTCATTGCGCAACGTTCCCCAAAATTCATTCGTATTGTTTGCCTGCCGCTCCGTTCGGCATTTCGACTTGCACGCCGAAGCGCGTTCCCCAGCGCTCAATTTATCCGCGTCGCGAGACGAATTCAACGAATTCGAAGTGGATACGCCAATCATTGCGTAAGATCGAGCAACACCTGCGCGTTGGGGAGAATTGAGGCGCTAAAACGCGCTTTCCAGCGAAGCATGAATGAATACAATCGAATGCGTGAACCCAACCGTGGCACGTGGCGCCAAGGTCTGCGTTCAGGGTTCAGGCGCGAGTGATAACGGACCGCTCTACAGAGGTACGCGGCGCGTACTGAATCCAAACCGCTTGAGGTTTTTCAGCAATGCAATCATGCAGCTCTAGCCGGCCAAAAGAAGCTTCTGCCGGACATCGCAAGCGCAATTTATTGCCCGCTGGCCGAGCAGGTGGTTTCACACTCGTCGAACTGCTGGTAGTCATCGCCATCATCGGCATCTTGGTTGCCCTCTTGCTGCCAGCAATTCAGGCCGGCACGAAGCGGCGCGGCGGATCAGTTGTCAGAACAGCATCAAGAATCTTTCCCTGGCATGCTTGAATTTTGAGAACCAAAGAAAGGGACTGCCTGCGGGGGTACTCATTGCGACTCCAACTGTGGCGAGCGTTTGCCAGCGGCCAGTTTGATGTTTGCCCGAGCTGGCTCGTGCAAATCTTGCCGCAGATTGAAGAGCAGGCCCTGGCGGATAAGTTCAATCTCAAAGTGAAATACGATTCGATCAATCCGACGACCGCCACCGCGCAACCTTGGGAAGCTCAACCGTCCATCCTGTTGTGTCCGTCGGACGGCGCCAGCGGGCGATTTTATGCACCGCCGTCAAGTCGTGGCGGCGGGTTCCAAGCCGGCTTTCGTTTTGGAAAGGGTAACTACGCCGCGTATGTAAGCGCGGAGCACGCCCGGAACATGTTGGTGTTCCCCGGCGCGATGGTCAATGAACCCCAGTCGCTAAAGAAAATTACCGATGGGACCAGCAAAACATTGTTAGTTGCCGAAGTCCGTGCTCGAGACAATGAATCGGATCCCGCGGTGCCTGGGCGGCAGCACTGGCAGGCGGAAGTATTTTGGCGTTCGATATGCATAGCAAGCGTCATCCCGATGTTAGAGCCGACTCGAAACGCAATGAACCGTACTCACCCTTTGTTTATGGCGGAACGAATCCTGGCCTGCCGCCCAACCCACCGAAGTCGTGGGGAAACAACGATTGGATTCGCGATTGCCCCGACTCAGCCGAAGCCGATATTACCGGGATGCCATGTACGACACAAACTGACGTGCGATCGACGGCGGCTCCTCGCAGTCAGCACATTGGCGGCGTGAATGTATCGCACGTTGACGGAAGCTCGGATTGGGTCTCGAATGACGTCGACCAGTTTTTAATGGCCCGGATGGTCAGCATCAATGACGCTGAAGGGTTGATCGAAGGCGAGCGGCCGTGAAGTTGAAGGCTTAGTAATGAAGTCGGCAGTTGTGTTTGGCTTGATTGTAACTGGCTTCGTGCTGTTGATATTGAGCAGCCTGTGGGCCAGCCTCTTTCCCGCAACGTCGACCTGGACTGAGGAGAAATCGTTGCGGTCGACCGAAGTGAAAACTCGACTTAGCAACATCGGACCGATCGTAAATGGTACCGCCCAAAGCATGCATCGCGGTCCCGATCCCGCCACATTGAAGGCGGAGTTCGATGCACTCGTGACGGAGAACGAACAGCTCGACGCCGAGTTTGAATCGGCGACGATTAGACCCCAGACTGCGTCACGAATACTCAAGTGGTCAGGCATCGCGTTGGCAGCGGTTGGATTAATCGGCTGGTACGCACTTAAGAACGTGGGGAGTTAGTTAAGCGAGCTATTAGAAGCTGGGGCAGATCGCCAGCAGCCTCGTTTCGCCGTCGCGGAAGGGGGCTGTTTTCGTGCGCGGCCCATAAGGTTCGAAATCGCGATTCTGCGGGGTATGGGCTCCTGGTATAAACGGGGTTCCGATCAGTAACGGAACTAGACGACGTTTCCTACCATGAGCACTTTGACGCACGGTCGTTGGCTGGCTGTCTGTCTATGCAGCCGCGATCTTTGCCAGCGCGTTTCTGCTGTTTCAAGTTCAGCCGCTGGTCGGGAAGCAGATTCTGCCGCGGTTCGGCGGCAGTCCGGCCGTGTGGACGACGTGCCTGTTGTTTTTTCAGACCGTGCTCTTCATCGGGTATTTGTACGCTCACCTGACCCACGCCTGGCTGCGGCCGCGGGGGCAGGCCCTGCTCCATGCCGCCGTGCTGGCCGTGGCGGCCGCCATGTTGCTTTTGTTGCCTGGCGGTAGTCCGCCGGACGGTGCGTCCCACGATCCGGTATGGCAAATTCTTTGGCTGCTGTCGGCCGGAATCGGCCTGCCGTATTTTGCTTTGGCAGCTACTGGCCCGCTGTTGCAAGCATGGTTTGTCCAGACGTTTCCAGGTCGAGTGCCGTACCGCCTGTATGCGTTGTCGAATTTCGGATCCTTGTTGGCGCTGGTGAGCTATCCGTTTGTCGTGGAGCACCAGTTTCCGCTGCCGCAGCAAATTCGCTTGTGGACGTGGGGCTTTTTCGTTTTTGCGATTCTCTGCGGCGTGGTTGCGGCACGAGTATGGGTGGCGAACCGTCAGGTTGGAAGCGGCCTCGACACCGTAGATGGCGAAAGGCGGCCGACGTGGCTGCAATACGCTGCCTGGCTCGCGTGGCCGGCGGCGGCGTCCGTCGTGCTGATGGCCACGACGAATCAGATTTGCGCCGATGTCGCCGCGATACCGTTCCTGTGGGTCGCACCGCTGGCACTGTATCTGCGTCACGTTCATCATCGTGTTCGACCATCCGCGGTGGTACCGGCGGACGATCACGGCGGTATTCACGCTGGCCGCCATTTACGGTGCCGCGTTGGTCCATCGAGAGGGTGTGGGTTCGATCGACCTGTACGACTTTGGCATGACGGGCCGGTGTATCCGGCTCTTGGCGGACGCTGGTCTGCGCCGATTGCTGAACGCTGGCATGGACGACAGGCACTTCACTCGCCAGCCCGCGCGTTTACGTGGGGTTCGTGCCGTTCCTGGTACTGAACCTGGCCGCCATGTTCGGCATCTGCTTGTTGTGCCACGGTGAGCTCGTGCGGCAGCGGCCGGCACCCGGTATCTTACATCGTTTTACGTGATGATTGCCGCGGGTGGTGCGCTGGGCGGAGCGGCGGTGACACTCGTCGCCCCCCACGTGTTCAACACGTTCTTCGAGTGGAAACTCGGCATGTTCGTCGGCACCATCGGCGTGCTGACGTTGATTCTGCATGCGATGGTGAATCGAGCGATGTCCAACGGCCCGTCAACTGCCAGCGAGAAGCTCTGCGCTGGTTCGCGCTTGCTGCTCGTTGTGCTGTTGTTGCCCGCGTCGTTTGTGCTGCTCGACATGGTCGAGTATCTGCACTCACCGAAAAAAGGGATCCGCTTTCAAAACCGGAATTTTTTTGGCGACGTTCATAGTTCGCGAACGAAATCCCGACGACCCGCGGATGAATAATTTCGTGCTGCTGCACGGTATGACGGTCCACGGTGCGCAATTTACCGCACCTGAACGACGGGGGATGCCAACGACGTACTACAGCACTCCCAGTGGCATCGGGCGGGTGTTGAATTATTATCGTTCGAATCCGCCACACAGTGCCCTGAGAATCGGTTCGATCGGCCTGGGCACCGGCACGCTTGCGGCATTCGCAGGCAAGGGCGATTCGATTCGTTTCTACGAAATCGATCCGGACATGGTCGAGCTGGCCACGAGTGGCCGTTGGTTCACGTATTTGCGTGATTGCCAGGCCCGCGGCGCAGAGTGCGAAATTAAGCTCGGCGATGCCCGGCTCACGTTGGAAAGCGAACAACGCAGCGGCAGCCCGCCACGCTACCACGTGCTCGTCGTCGACGCCTTCAGTGGCGACGCGGTCCCCATGCATCTGCTGACGACAGAAGCGTTTCAACTGTATCTGGAACGCATCATCGACTGAGGCCTTCGACGGCGAGGACGGTGCATTAGCGGTCAATGTTTCCAATCGCTACTTGGACCTCGAGCAGCGTAGTGTACGCGGCGGCCAGGCAGTTTGGCATCAAAGCAATCCTGATCGAATCGCCCGGCGATTCGCAGCGATCCATCAATAGCGCCGACTGGATTATTCTTTCGCACAACGAAACGCTCATGAGCCAGCTCGCGCCGTTCGGCAGCGCCGAAAATGCGTCCAAACCCCCCGTTCTTTGGACCGACACGCGAAGCAGCTTGTTCGACGTGTTGAAGTAATCCCGGTCGCTCGATTTAGCGGCGGGGCTTGCCCGACGCGTAACCTACTCGGGCGCATCGCCGGCCGCAGGGGCATGCCGTTTGCGGTCTCCCAGTCGCCCAAGCGTGCGATTCAACGACTTCTCTAACGTGCCCGCCGCGGCGCTAATCGCCTGATCCAGCGAGGCGGCCTGCTCTGATACGGCAATCGGCTTCAGGCCGGAAACTCGCGCCTCCATCGTGCATCGCTTGTCTTTGTCGCCCGATTTAGCGCGGCCGTTCTCATCGGTCAGGTGCACTTGCACTCGCGTGATTCGGTCGCGAAAGCGACCCAACACATCGTCCACCAGTTCCTCGACATAACTCCGCAATTTATCGCTGCCATCAATGTTGTTGTCCGTCGTGACGCTAACGAGCATTGCTGAATCCTCCTGGCCGATTTGCCGTAACATGCAACCAAGCCGTGGTTCCAACGAGTGCCAATTGACACCTATAATTCTACCGTCCCCTTTCGCCCAAGCCATCCTAACGCAACTGGAAAATGCGCGACGCTGATCAGTCCCTGTTTACGCGACGAACTGCGATTGCATCGCTCGCGATGGCGATTGCGTTTGCCGCTCTTCTGTACTGGCAGGGCCGACCCCTTTGGTGCAAATACGGCCTGGGCTTGTGGACAGGCGCGTGGGATCACTGCACTTCGCAGCATTTGTTCGATCCCTACACGCTGTCGCACGTGCTGCATGGGATCATTTTTTACTGGCTTCTTTGGCCGCTGGCGTCAAAGTTTTCTCTGCCGTGGAGAAATATGACCGCGCTGGCGCTGGAAATCGGCTGGGAGCTGCTGGAAAACTCGGCGTGGGTGATTGAGCGCTATCGACAGCAAACGGCGGCGCTGGACTATTTCGGCGACAGCGTCATCAATTCCATGGGCGATGTCGCTGCCGCGGTCATCGGTTTTGCATTCGCCGCCTGCTATTCGTGGAAAGCATCGGTGATCGTGTTTTTCGTATTCGAGCTGGGGATGCTGTTGTTGGCACGCGACAATCTCACGCTCAACGTGCTGATGCTGTTCTTCCCGATCGAAGCAATCAAGCTGTGGCAGCTTAATGTCTCGTAAGGAAGCACACCCGCCTGACTATGATTTGACGACTTCCGCGTCCTTCAATACGTCCGCTGGGATCGGCGATGCCCACGCCGGGTCCTTCGGGCACCGTCAATTCGCCGTCGATTATCCGCAGCGGCGGATCGAACCACTTGCCGTAGGTATCCACGCCTAGTTTGTACTCTTGCCACGGTCCGATATCCGGCGTGCACGCCGAGAAGTGCAGCGAGTACACGAATCCAAATCCGCCGGACAGGTGCACGGTGGTTGGCAGGTTGCGCACGGCCGCCATGCGGGCCACGCGGATCGAACGGATCAGTCCGCCGTAGTAGAACAGGTCCGGCTGCACGATGTCGGCCACGCCGTGCCGGATCATCGACTGGAACCGGGCGTGACTGAATTCCTGCTCGCCCAGCGCGATGGGTATCGTCAGCGCCTCGGTGACTCTTCTTGGTGTCGTCAAAATCGTCGAAAGGGCAGGGCTCTTCGAAATACACGGCGTTGATGTCTTCCAACATGCGGCCGACGGGGATGGCGTGTGCTGCGTCGTACGAGCTATTCGCATCGGCGTGAATAGCGATTTTGTCTCCCAACGCTTTCCGCGTGAGTGGGATAAGCGTTTCGGTGCGTCCAGGCGAGGCGTCTTCGTTGCGGCTCATCCGGCCGCCCACGCGATACTTCACCGACTTGGCGCCCGTCTCTTCGATCAACCGCTTGAGATAGTCCACTTCCTGCTGCGGCGTCGTGTCGCGCCGGCCGCTGGCGACGTAAAACGGTATGCGCTTGCGAATGACGCCGCCGAGCAACTGGGCGATCGACTTCCCGCTTATCCGTCCCAATAGATCCAGAATCGCGAATTCCACCAGCGCCACGGGGCACCACAGCGCCAGGCCCTGGAATTTGTAGTTATCACGCTCACGATACACGCCGAACAAGTGCTCTTCCAACTCGCGCGCATCCTTGCCAATGAAGTAGGGAGCTACGAGCCGATTCAGAATCGGATGGAGCACGTCGGCCCGGCCGTTATCGACGGAGATGCCGACCGCGCCATCTTTGGAGCGCACGCGCAGAAAGTGCTCGCCATTCTTGCGCAACAACTCGATCGACTCGATGATCACCGGCTGCTTGATGGTGGATACGTCCAGCACCGGCCGCGCCGCCGCCGCAATTAAAGCATCGTCATCAGCGTCGGCTGCCTTTGCGAGATGCGTTGGAATGAGTGAAAGCGCGCCAGCGCCTGCGGCGAGTCCGAGAAATGTGCGGCGGTTGGTGTTCATGGTGTGGAATCGCTAGAGTAGTAGTAAATATCGAGACAGCTGGACGCGCGGACCAATATAGATGACCACGAAATCCACGGTCAAGTAATTGAGCAGTAAGCGGCCGAGTCCGCCACAGCGGATTCGCCGTGGCGAACGCGCGTGTCGCGCCATGACGCAGCCGATCGCAGCGCCTCGCGTTACGCTGGGCAAGCCCCGCCGCTAAATTGCGAGGCTTGGCAATTGCCGCTATTTCGGCTTCTTGACTTTCTTTGGCCGGCAGAGGAGTTTCTTTTTGGCTGCGACGGCGCCGCAGTCCTTGCAGCGGAAATCGCCGGGCTTTGCTTCGCGTCGCGGTTCGTCTTTGAGGCAGCCCATCGGAATCCTGTCATCTGCCTGCGGGCGGATTCACATCACGCGGTCCGCGGCCCACGGATAGCGCCGGCCGGTCTTGAATTCTTTGTACTCTCCGGCGATAGGCAAGTGAATCGTCTCATGATTGAAGGGCGTATCGAACGACCTCAGCACGGGAATGACGTCCGGCTCGGTGTATCCGAGCCCGCGCAGCTCGAAATAATCCCCGTTCACGTCAAACAGTCGGACCCACTCGGTCGACACCCGGACGAATCGCAGCATGCGCAGCTCATTGCGCGTGCGGCGAAAGAATGCAATCGCCGCCTCCAACCCGCCGTCGGCAAAATCGTGAATCGCAAGTGGCTCGGTCATCATAGCAATTATGAACTCACGCAAAGGCGCGAAGACGCAAAGAATCTATTCTATTCTACTTTGCGCCTTTGCTGCCTTCTTGCGTGAGATTTTCATGGTTTTAATTACGATAGCTCGAGGTTCGACAAGTACTCGTCGAGTGACTCGTTGTTTCTCCGTGATTTGCCCCTCCAGCCCGCGGATTTCCTCGCGGTAGTTTTCGACCTGATCTTCCTGGTCGGTGAATTTCTTTACATAACGATTGTACAAATCGGTGTTGCGGTCGATCGATTGCATGTTGTTGCGGATCCGCTCCTGTTCCTGATCGATGACCGCTATTTCCTGCTCGAGCTGCTGTTTGCGATGCTGCAAGTTGCCCAGCTCCGTTTTCCGGCGGACCACCTCGCGCAATGCGTCCTTGACCGGTGCAGAAACCTCCTTTGCGCTAAGATAAATGCCAATCGCCGCGTCGTCCAGGTTCGTCATCGCGACGCTTTGCCGAATGATCTGCTCCTCCTCGATTTTCGAGGTCGGCCGGCTCGCCCGGCTTGACTGCAACGGCAAATCGGTAGACGCCGCGAGTCTTTTCCGTCGGCTCCGGAGAAAGCAGTTCCCACGAGGTGTCGATCGGATGCTCGACGAGCACGGTCTTCTCCTTATTGCTTGCGTTCTTCAATCGATAGCTGTTAGTGCGTGACTGCTTGTAGTTCGCGAATAGCACGCCTTTTTCGATCCGCGCACTGACTAGATGCTGCGGACGCGCATCACTGGTAGGGGCTACCTCTACGTCGAGATCGAGCGCGTAGCTCAGCAGCCGTTCGCTGCCGGGCGGTAAATCGGCAAGCTGGGCGTCGCCGGCATACACGCCGCCATCGAACACGGTGACCGGCCCTTGCATCAGGTGCAGGTCGGACGTATTTTTGAGCTCGATTCCGTTGAGCGGGTGCTTGGCATGTACGCCGGAGTTGTAGATCGATACTTTTTTGCCTTCCAGCGAATCGTTCATGATCGGCAACATGGCCGATCGCTGGCGGGCCAGCGCGACGGGCGTTTCGATATCGTATTGAAACAGCTCGCCGACTTCGGCACCTTGCGCCGCGGCGTCAACACTCTCTAGCAGGACATCGGCAGTAAAATTTGGGAAAGCCGCTTCCGCTTCTTCGCCGCCGAATCCGCCTCCGCCTCCAACCCCGAAGCCGGCGGCACCCGCGGCTGGGGCGGCCGGAGCGGCGGAATCCTCCGCCGGAACTGCGCCGCCACGCCGCATCGCTCGTGTGCTTAAGGCGCGCTGCCGGAGCATCTTCTCCCTCGCGACGGTTTCTTGTAGTTCTTTCTTGTCTAGGTCTTGCTCGTACGATTGCGGCCGCAGTGAAGCGTACAGCTCCGGCACAACAACCGGCCGCTGCGCGTACAGCGGCGAATACAAATCCATCACGAACGAGATCGGCCGGCCGCTCACCAGGCTCAGTTGCACGTCCTGCCAATCGGTTTCGGTCGTGTTCTCGACGATCGCCCAGCCTTGCAGAAACGGCTTGTCGTCATCATCCAGCACGAGCCGGTAGCTGGTCTTCCAAACGGGCGCCTCCTGGATGTAGCCCACCCGCACATCGCGTTCGCCCTCGCCAAGAAACTTCAGCGACACGGTCTTCTTGTCGGTCGCGTGGCCCGTCGCCAGCACCGCGAGCGCCTGCCGGAGCTCGCCGTCGAGCTCTTCGTTGGCAAGTTTGATCCGGCCGATCGAATCGAGCGCAATCCGGCGCAGGCCTTCGTCGGTTAATACTGTGAGAAGCTCGACTTCGATGAACTGATTCTCGCCGACCAATTTCTTCTGCTTTTCGACGCCGACGATGGTGCCGCGAATGCGCGTGGGTGCGTCGATCTCGATCGCCTCGCCGCGGATTTGCCGAGACAGGTCGCCGAGCGTGGGATTGCTCGTCAAATCGATTGCGAACGTCTGCAGCGTCTTGGTGATCGGATCGCGCGAGCCGTACGTAACGGTGGAGACCTGCCCGCCGCCCAAATCCTGCACGACCATGCTTTTCAAGAGATCGTTGACGTCGTCCACATTGAACTTCAAGTCGACGGTCGTTTCGCCCTCGACCTGCCCCTGGTGTTCGAAATAGCCGACGCCGGAGTTGAAAAGCACGACTCGTTTCACTGGCACCTTGACTCCGGCCGCATCGGGTCCGTCGGGCTGCTGGCCGTGCGCGGGGAGGTCAGCAAGAACGCCGGCGGTGAGCAAGAAAATCGACACGATGACTAGTAGGCGGTAACGAGACTTGTGGCACATAGTCGTTGGCTCCCGAGGTAAAGGAACATTAGTCGACCCATTCTATCTTAAGATGCTTCGAAGCCGCGAAAGGTTTCGCCTATCTCTCGACGGTTCGTAATTGCGGCGAACTTATGTCGACAATACGACTGGGCAGCGACAAGCGTGCGCAGCCATCCTTAGAGGAGCGCGTGAATTGCGTGCTGAGAGTCCTGACAGAGAAACTTGGCAGAATCGATTTCGATATTAGGTCGAACTGAACGTTCGATACAGCCCGTCGATTGCGGATACGATCGATTCGAGAGCGGCATCGATTGCTTCCAGGCCGGCATCCGAACCAGTCTCGTCCCCCGCAGTGAAATCGTCCGTGCCGTCGTCGGCGAGTGAGGCACTAGTGGCCGACAGTGCACTGCCGCTTCCAGATGACCTGGTCAGCAACAATTCGTCAAGCGCCTGGCCAACGGCCGTTGCGGCGCTGCGTGCCCGCCGCCACATCGCATAATCGGCCGTGTCGACCGCGTTGTCGCCATTTGCGTCGGCTCGCAGGTCGGTCTTCGATCCAAAAGTGGCTCGCCAGACCTGGTAGTCGGCCAGGTCGACGGTGCCGCTGTCATCGAAGTCACCGACCACGGCAGCCACAGCAACAGCCCCACGATTGTTCCGCCAAACTGCATAGTCGCCCGAGTCCACGTTGCCATCTCGATTCCCATCGGCCGGCAGATAGGAGGTGAGCGACCAGGCTCCGAAATTTGCCCGCCACACCAGGCGGTCTTGATCGTCGACACGGTTGTCTTGGTTGTAGTCACCCGGCAAGCCCGCCGGTGGCGGCGTGACTACAAACGACCCGATCGCGTGCCATGCATCACCGCTGAACTCGAAGTCGTCGTCGACGAGTTGGACATTGCCATTGGTGCCGGCACGATACAAGTAATGGTTGTCACCGACGCGGAACGCGAGTTGGTACCCGCCACCGGGCGCTTCGGGCGCCCCTTCGGCCGAGACCAACAACGGTGCGCCCGAACCCAAACTGAGCCGCGTAGCGAGATCACTGCGTGCGCGGCCAACCACCGAGAGCAACAGGCTGTCGGGCCGCACTGCAGGGTATCGTCCCACGAGCTGTTCGGCAGGTGCCGAAACTTGCCTGGGGTCCGTCACAGGCGGTGGCGGTGGATCGTCGTCCTCCTCCGGCAGCGGCAGCGTGATCACGGTCGCAATCACCGTATTGAGCGCCGCCACATCGACCACTTTTATCGAATCGCTGGCGATCGAATACAATTTGTCACCGATGTACCCGCTCCGCCGGACTGGCGTGTCGTGCTCGATTTCACCGGAAAGCACGAGTCGCTCGGACGGATTCGCAGCGTCGGCGTCGACCGAAAACACGGCGAGCAGATTCTCCTGCACGGTGCGGCGCGTCTCGCGGTATCCGTCGCCATCCTGGTCGACTCTTTCGACGAACACGCGGGCCACCGGCATGCCCAACAGGCCATGCTCGGCATAGTAGCCGAAGGCGTGATGATCGAGCTCCGCTTCGCTCGTGGAGAACCGCGCGAACGTGTACTCCGCGATCCGCCGCGGTTGCAGCAGGTTGGTGATGTCGAACAGCGAAACTTGTGTCGGCCCACTCTGCCCGACCGGCGTGTTCCGGCCCACGGTGAGCAAGTAATTCTCGTCGACCAAATGCATGTAGCTCGTGAAGCCGGGCAGCGTGATGTGGCCGACCGATTTCGGGTTGGCTGGATCGGTCAAATCGATTGCGAACAGCGGATCGATATCGCGGAACGTGGTCACAAACACCCGTTCGCCGAGAAAACGCACGGAGCGCATGGTTTCGTTGAGCGCCAGATTCTGCAGGCTGCCGACGAATTCAAATACGCCGTCGTCTTCCTGCAGCACAAACAGCATGTTCTCATCGCGTCCCGACCAGTTGCCGGAATAATTGTTGCTTGCCGTCGTGGCGATGCGGAGGTACGGGCCGTTCTCGTCGGCCGAGAACTGGTTGAGAATCGTGCCGGCGACCGTTGTCGTGGCTGCAAATTCGACGCCGCCGGTGTTCGGTTCCCAATCGAATTTCACGATTCGCGTGATTGCGCCGTCTTCGCCGGAGTAATCTCGATCGAACACATAGAAGTTTTCGAGCGAGGCATAGATCGCGCTGGCCCCGGTGCTGTAGGCTGCCGCCGAATCGGCCAGCCCGGGCTCATCCCCCTCGACATCGAACGACACGACGGAGATGAGATTGAACGCATCGGGTACGAGCGGCTCGTAGACGTCCTCCGGCATATTCAATAGTCCGGTGCGGGCCACTTCGCCGTCCGGCCCATAAGATGTGTAATTTGGCAGCGCCCCTTCGACGAACAGCCCCGTGTTGGCTGAGACCCGTGCAACGTATTCCTCTTTCGTTTCGTAACGGCCCGGCGTCATCGGGTCGTTGTCCTCGTCGATGATTTCCGGCGGCTGGGCCACTGCGTCTGCATTGCTCACCAGCACGTAGACAAAATCGCCCACGCCGCGCGAATCGACGTACTTGCCCTCCATCGTCGTGGTTTGCACGATTGTCGGTGCGGCCCGGTCGCTCACGTCGATCACGGTGACGATCGTCGAGAACGGCTGGAATTCGTAGGGGAACGGGAAGATGGCGTCGCCGCCGAACGGTCGGCCAGCGACGTCGGCAAATGGCAAGTTGGGATCAAAAGGAAAGCCGATGTAACCGCCGAGCTCCGAGATGACGGTCAACCGGTCGCCATGCAAGAACTCAACGAGCGGCCGGCCTTCAATATCGATTCGTGACTCAATGGAAAGCTCGTCCGCCGGCCAGGCATCGACGATCACGACTTCGGTGCTATTCAGTGTGTAAATGAAGTCGTCATCGAATTCCATGATGTCGCCTTCATCCACGCCGGCGACCTGCACGTTAGTTTCCGAATGATTGCGATCGGCTGGCCCGGCATTGGGGGCAAGGAATATCGGTCCCTCTGGGAATCCGCCGATGAAATTCCACGCCGTTTGCCCGAACAGATACTGGTACCGTTCCAGCGCATCCTCGAGCAGGAACTGCGTGTAGTCGTCCACGCTGTCGAAGGTGCCATGTTGATCGGTGGCGGGTGCGTCGATGACGACGCTCACCTCGGCTTTGAGTGCTCCGTCCACGGTGTAGGTGAAGGTGTCCGTGCCGATAAAGCCGGGCTTTGGCATATAGATGACCGCATGCCCGTTGTTGCCAATGGTGACGGTGCCGCCCGAGGAGGTGGCCGTCACACCCGTGATTTGGCCCGGGCCGGAGTAATTCGCACCGAACAGATCGTTCGCGAGCACCGGAAGTGTCTGCGTTCCGTCCGCCGCATCGACTCGGAAGGTATCGTCCCGTACGCGGCGAATCACCTCCACCGAGACCGTGCCGCTCATGAAGCCATCCACGGTGTACGTGAAGCTGTCGTGGCCATAGAAGTCGGCCGGCGGCTGGTAGTGCACGGACCGCCCGTTGGCCGCGATCGTCACCACGCCGCCGTGCACCGATTGCGTGACGCCGGTAATAATTCGCGGGCCTGGATAATTCTGCGCGGGGCAGTGGTAATAGTACAATTCAAAATCAAAATCGTTGGCCAGCACGTCGATGTTGATGGACGGCGAATTCTGATCGACCACACGTTGATCCGGGTCGGGCAAATTGCGAATCGACACCGAGGCCGTGGCTTCGTATTTGCCATCGACCGTGTAACGAATGTTGTGCCACCCCGCCGCGCCGGCATCAAACGTCAACCTTGCCCCGTTCTGAATCACGACCTGCCCGCTGCCGGTGAGTAGCTCGACCGCCGTAATAGTGCCGGGTCCGGCGTAGCCGTTTTTGAAATAGTCGTTCGCCAGAACATCGAGCGTGTAGGGGGCATGATTAGGATCGGGGCAGAACGTATACGAATCGGACTGGGCGAGCGGACGCACGTACACACTCACATTGGCCACGAGCGCGCCGTCGACCGTGTAGGTGAACGTGTCGTTGCCGGTGTAGCCGGGTGCCGGTGTGTACAACAGTGCCTTGCCGTCGCTGCGAATCGTGACGATGCCGCCATTTTCGGTCGGACCCACCGCGGTGATTAGCCGCGGCCCCGTGTAACCGTTGCCTAGAAAATCGTTCGACAGCACGTTGAGCACACCGCCCGGCGTATCTTGATACACACCGGTTGAGATGTGATCATCGCGCACCGGCCGGGTGACATTCACGCTCACCGTCGCTTTGTGCTTGCCGTCCGCTATGTACGTAAACGTATCGCTGCCGGTAAAGCCGGCCGGCGGCGAATAAAGAATGCCCTGGCCATCCGACGCGATGGCCACGGTCCCGCCCTTTTCCGACTGCGTGACCGACGTGACGCGGTCGATCACATCGTGCACGTAATTGCTCAAGTCGCGATACGTGTCGTTGTCCGTTACGTTGTAAAAAAAACTCGTGCTGTTCTGGTCGACTTCAAACCAGTCGTCGTGCACGGGCCGATGGAGAGCGACTGAGACATTGGCCTCATACTGGCCGTCCACCACATAGTTGAACGAATCGTACAGCCGCTGTGGAGGAGCTCGACTGGCCGAAATCCGCGGGCTGCGTGTAAATGATCGACTTGCCATCGGGCGAAATGGCAATCGTCGCGCCGAGTTGGCTGGTGGTGACGTGCGTGATCTTCCGTTCACCGCTGTACCCCGGCCAGAACGGATCGTTTGCCAGAACGTTTAATGTTGCCGGCGGATCGTGCTGCACAAACTCAAATTGATCGTGCTTGAGAGTGATCGGAATTTCGATCTTGACCTGCGCCGGATAAAGGTCGTCGACGACGTAAATAAATGTCTCGCCCCCATACGCACCCTCGGGCGGCGTGTAGAGGATGGACTTTTTGTCGGGCGCAATGGTGATGGTGCCGCCATCGCTTCCCACGCTGACTGCCGTGATCTGGCGCGCACCTGCGTAGTCCGGCCAGAACGGGTCGTTGGCCAGCACGTCGAGCGTGCGCTCTTGGCCATCCGGAGGAATCGTGTAGCTGTCGAACGCCAGCGGCGACTGCACGCTTACCTGCACTTGCGCGGTGTGCTCGCCGTCGACTGCGTATACAAATGTTTCGGTGCCGAAGAAATCGGCCGGCGGCGTGTAAAGAACGCTCTTCTGGTTCGCCGCAATCTCAATCCGCCCGCCCTCGCTGCCAAAGCTGACCGAAGTGATCAGCTTCTGCCCCGAGTAGTCGGGCGTGAACACATCGTTCGTCAGCACATCGAACGTGACCTGGGGGCCGTTCTTGCGCAGGCTGAATGCATCGGTGCGCAGCGAAGCGCCATCGAGCAGGTAGCGGGCTTCCAGGGCCTCATGCCACAGCCGCCGATTGCGAGATATAGGGCGGTTTTTGCGCAGTGCCAACCGGGGTTTTTTCGCCATCTTTCCCTCGCCCGGCCCGCAAACTGGGGGCCTTGCCGCCCCGCATTATAACGAAAAGGCACACCTTCCGCTTACCATATTGGCCGACTTTTTGTCCAGGTGTCACGCGAGGAATCGGGTAAGTAACCGCGTTTTCCGTCAGCAGTCACCGGACACCAACACGGGGCCAACCCCGCGGCTAAATCGGGCCGGCCCACCGCAAATTCGCTATCTTTTCCATACGACGGTAGCTGAATTTGGCGTCAAGACGTAACCCTGCAAGCACGGCGGTCACATTGTCTTTCCCGCCCGCTTCCAACGCCAGGGCCACCAGTCCGTTGCACGCCGCCTGGGCGTCGGCCGCGTCGTCGATGCACTCGGCGATTTTCGATTCGCTCACCATATCCGTCAGGCCGTCGGTGCAGAGCAGCAACTGGTCGCCCGGCCGCAATCGTAAGTGATGAACTTCGGGCCGGGTATTGCTGGAATCGTGGCCCAGGCAGCGGGTGAGCATGTGGCTGTACTTGCCGGCGATCTCCGCCGCCACACCTGCGGCGATGAATTCCTGCTCCACCGTGTGGTCGGCCGCCACACGGCTCATAGTGCCGTCTGCGCCACAGGAAGCTGGGCGAGTCGCCGATTTGTGCAATCACGGCGAACGAGCTCACAAGATAGGCCGACGTCCACGTGGTGCCACTCGCTCCGAACTGCGGGTTCACCTCAAACTCGTGCACGAAGGCCTGCTGCATCATGTACACGAAACCCTCGATGCGCTCCGTCAACTCGCGCGAATCCAAATCGCCGAGCTTCATGACCCAACTCGTAGTTCGTCCCGCCAGCTCCCAAGCGGTACGAATCGCAATCTGGCTCGCCAGCGCGCCGAAACCGCTGCCTCCCATGCCATCGGCCACGGCCATCGCGAATGCTTCGTCGGGGTGGAAGACTAGCTGCTCGGTCGGCATGTTGGTGAGCAGCAATTGCTGTGAGCGTGTCCGCCGCAGCACGAGATAGTGGTCTTGATTTTCGCTGCGTTTCAGCCCGGCATGGCTCGCGGCACCGAATTCGTACTTCAGCTCAACGGCCGAATGGACAAAATATTTGCCCGCCACGAGCGCCGGCCGAATGTCCTCCACTGTCTCCGAATCATGAATCGACATGGTGGCGACTCCTCATTACGAGACTGTCCGCCGAAATCAACCTGGACGAGAGCCAGCGATTATACCGCGCCGACGGGTGCAGCAGGAATCGTTTCGATTTTGTGCGGCAACGTTCGACGCACTAGGCGAAACCCCGCCGGCCGCCGAGCAATCCCAATGCGGCCAGTGCAATCAGCAGCGGGAATAGGGCGGGCTCGGGCACGGATGCCATTGGAAATGCGCCTGGATTTGGCGCGGCGGCCGGGGAAACTGCCCCGAAGTTTGCCCGCCAGTCGGCATAGTCATTCTCGTCATAGTCACCGCCGAGCCCGTTGCGCCACGCAACGTAGTCCGCCGAGTCGACCCATCCGTCGTCGTTGAAGTCGCCTTCGAGCGGGGCGATTGCGGGCCCAAACGTCCCGGAGCCAAAGTTGGCGGAAGCTGTAACGCACCATACAGAGATGGCGTTCCAGCCCTCAAGTGTGTTCCCGGCCGGCAGGTCAATTGGGAAAAGCGCCTCGCTGCCATTGTAGACGTGAGTCAACAAATTCGATCCGATTTTCAATCCGCTTTTGAACGAGTCCTTCGTATTCTCTTTGCCGAGATAGAAAAATACGTCGATCCCGCCGCCATCGTACGTGAAGTCGTCGACCTGGACGGTGTTCTCATCCAATATCGTGACGGTGCCCGAAACGTTGTGTGCAAGCTTGCTCAATTCAGCCTGCCACCCAATCTGTGGTGATGTGAGCTGCGCCTGGACGGGCAAAGCAACGCCGAGGAACACGATCAGCAGTGTGGAGTGGAAAATCGTTCGCATGGTGCCACTCGTCGAAGTAGGCTGCGGGCGGGCAACGGACATTATAGTCGATTCGCCGAGAATGGAATCGTATTCCAATCTCGATTTTGAGCCCCGAATCGTTCCCAACCGAGCGAAAAAAATAGCCGGCGAGCTACGTTTGTCCCGTTCATAGTGCACCGTCACGGCCTCATCCGATTTCGGCGTTTCGGTTGCGTCGACGACATGCACGACGTTCGTGCCCGGCGCAGCAACTGCTGTGACCGCCGTGGCGATGTTGAACCTGAGCCGCGCCGCCATGACGATGGAGACGACGAACAGTTCCCATACAATCCGACAAGCTTGGCTCGTGAATGATAGCGTAGTGGGACTCGACCGAATCGTCGCGCATTTCACAGGCGGCCGCTCGATTTACCGCATAATTTCTCGCCGCCAGCCTCGCTAGCACCCCCCATGTTTCTGGTCCGGTTTAATCCGTTTAGGCAGCCTGCTCCGGTTCGTCCAAAGATTGCGCAGTTGCCATAACTGCCAGTCGATACTGACGACATTGGCGACTATAAGCGGGGAGCAAGGAGCATGGAGCGTGAGAGTAAACAATAAGCCTCCAACTCCCAGCTCTTTGCTCCTCTGCTCCCTGCTGATTTGGAGCCCGTTATGCGCTTTACATTGATTGCCTCCGCCGCCTTGGTGATTGCCGGAGCCGTTGTGCCGCGTGCCGAGGGTGCCTGGTTCGAAGAAACCAAGCATTACATTCGCCGCGGATACCATCGCAACGAAGCGTGGCCGTGGCCGTATGTTTGCCCGGACCGCGTCGCCGTGCGTGAGCCGTTTTGCGTGATGATCGAAAACGGTTGGCGCCGGCAGAACCTGTTGGGTCCGCATCACTTCAACACTCAAACGAACAAGCTGACCACGGCCGGCGAGCTGCGCGTGCAGTGGATCATGACGCAAGCGCCGCCGAATCGGCGGAGCATCTTCATTGAGCGAAGCCTGGACGCTTCGATCACCGCCCAGCGCGTAGCAGTTGCGCGTGAGTATGCGGCGCAAGTAACTACCGATGGTCAGCTTGCGCAAGTGACCGATACCCACCTGTTGTCGGAAGGCCGGCCGGCGTCTGTGGTCGACGCGACCAACGTACGCTTCCAAGAGAGCCTGCCCCCACCGATCCTGCCCCCGAACGGCTTCGCCGCGGGACAATGACGAAACGGCGGGAGCCAGGAGCAGTAAGCATCGCTTACTTTCGAGCTCCCTGTTTCCCGCTTCCTGCTCCCCGCTCTTGTAAGGAGACCTGGTCGTGCGCACTAACTGGCTCACCACAATATCCGCGGCCCTTTGCGCGGCTGGCGTAGCGGTCAACTCGGCTGAAGCAAACCCGGCTGGTATGGCCCTTTCTGGGCATCGGACTTCGCAGCCGATGCACGCAGCGAATGCGCCAATGGGCCCGCCAACGGCTGCCGTTCGGCCAAGTTCACAGATCTCGCCGTGGCGCAATCCTGTGGAGTACATGAAGGCCACGGTATCGGAAATGCCGATCGGATCCAGTTCGTGCGCCGGTGGAAACCCGGTCATGCATCCAGTGCCGCCGGGCACCGGCCCGGTCGCGCAGCGCACGCCGATGGGACCAGCGACACCGGAACAGATCATTTCTGTAGCTCAACTGTGTGAACGGCAAGGCGACGTGCAGCAGGCGCGGCACCATTATCAGCGAGCACTGGGGATGTGGCCGGGCCAGGTCGAAGTGCTGCGAGCGGCCGCCCGGATGGAAGATCGGCAGAATCAATTGCCGCTGGCCGAGCATCTTTACCGGCAAGCGGTTGGTGCCAATCCGCAACACGCCGGCGCAATGAACGACTTGGGCCTGTGCCTGGCGCGGCAAGGCAAGTTGGACGCGTCGCTGCAGATGATCGAGCAATCCGTGCAACTTCAGCCGAGCAAGGCGCTGTATCGTAACAACGCGGCGACGGTGCTGGTGGAGATGCGGCAGGATCAAAAGGCGCTTGCGCACCTGACGGCCGTGCACGGTTCGGCTGACGCCAATTTCAACGTCGGCCAATTGCTAGTTCAGCGGGCCCGGCCGAGTGAGGCGGTGCCGTACTTTATCGCGGCAATCGAACAGAATCCCGATATGGTGGCAGCCCACGAGGCCCTGGCCAGGCTGCAGGGTACCCAAGTCACTACAGCGGCCACGCCTTCGGCGCCGGCCGCTACGACGACTGTGACTGAAGCCGTGCCTGAAGTGGCAACTCAGCCGCCGCCACCATCGGCCGCGCCAGGAGTTGCGCCTGAGCAGGCGCAGCCCTACGGTCCGCAGTTCGGATATCCGGCGACGGCCCGCTCGCCGGAGCTTGGACAATCGTCGCACTTGCCGCCGGGTTACTATCCGCCGACGCGTCCGTTCCCACCGTCCGGTGCTCCGGCGTACGGTCCGGGTCCACACTATTTGCCGCCCGTCGCGAATCAACCGGGCAGCACAATTCGCCGCTAAGAGGTTGTTCGAAACGAGGCCCGAGCATTCCGTCACGCCTTCCGTTCGGCCACGCGCAGCTTGGCGCTGCGTGATCGCGGGTTGACGTTAATCTCGTCTTCGGTCGGTCGCACTGGTCGTCGGGTCAAAACCGTGAGGCGATCGTTGTTGCGAAATGCTTCCTTCACTAGCCGATCTTCCAGCGAGTGAAAACTGATCACTGCGAGCCGCCCACCCGGCCGCAGGCAATCGGGCAGTCGTCGCAACGCAACTTCGAGCCACTTCAGCTCGTCGTTGACGGCAATCCGCAGCGCCTGAAACGTTCGCGTTGCGGGGTCGATGCGCTCATCGTGCGAGCGCGGCACCGACTGCGCGGACGACGCGGGCCAGGTCGGCTGCCGTGTTGATCGGCGCTGCGCGGCGCGTCTCGACAATCCGCCGCGCGATGCGTCGGCTGAAGCGTTCTTCGCCATAGCGATAGATCAAGTCGGCCAGGTGTTCGGCGCTGAGCCGCTCCACGAGTTTCCAGGCTGGTTCGCCGCGGGTCGGATCGAAGCGCAAGTCGAGCGGAGCCGTCGCTGTGAAAGCTGAATCCGCGATCGGGTCGGCGAGCTGATCGCTGGACAAACCCAGATCGAGCAAGATGCCGTCGACCTGGTCGACGTTCAGCGTTGCTAGCACTTCCGGGAGGTCGCTGTAGTTGGCGTGCCGCGCTACGACCGGCAGTCCGCCGAGTTCGACCTCAGCCCGTTCGACCGCCGCCGGGTCACGGTCGAGCGCGATCGACCCGGCCCTGAGGACCGACCGCTTCTGCCAGCAACCGCGTGTGGCCGCCGCCGCCCAGCGTGCCATCGACGAATGTCTGCCCGGCGCGGGTTGAAACCACTCAATAACCTCCTGGGCCAGCACCGGCACATGTTGAGTTGCTGCCACCGTCGGCACCTTAGATAGAATAGGGGTCTCACCAGGCTGCCAACGCGGGTGGGCAGCGAACCCTATCTTACGCCAAAACGATGGCCAGCCGGGAGACGCGAACGAATCTCGAGCGGTTTTGAGCTCGAGAACGTCCGCGTCGGCTGGCGGTCCAGAAGCGTCGTTCCCCTGGCACGTCCGTTTGCCAATGCTGGGAGGGCGACGCTCGGCGAATGCTAGTGTGCGTTGATCCGCCGTCCGCAACTCAGGGGCTTCCGTGCCCCGAGTTCGACAGAGACGACTCGCCGGCGGTGTGACCGGGTTGGAGGAGAGCCTGTGGCCGTTCGCTCTCCAGCAAATGTCTCTGCCGGACGCGCCAGCGGACGGCGCGTCTGCAAAATATTTGGCTCGTTCCGTTGATGGCCGAAGGCCGGCATGCCGGCCGCGACTACCGCGAACTCACGAAGGTTGAAAATAAGCGATTTGAACGATCGCGTCAACGTGTTTTTTTCGACCACGATATGATCATTTGTACATTAGCCACGGCTGTATCTGTCGATGCGACTACAAGGTCCAAAAGGTAGCTCTACAAACGTCGAATAAATAATATTATTTTGATGACAGTGTACATGCGAATATTAGTTTCCGTGCGTTGGCCGCTTGGGACTCGGGAGCGGGTGAAACGCGTCAAATTGGGATGTCCCGATGACTGTCGTGGGGCCTTCGACTGCAGCAGCCAACGGCCGTATACTCGGCCGGCTTATCCCGCATTGTGGAGCGAGCAGACGGGCCAACCCAGACCATGCCGATAGAACCGATCCCTTTCGACTATGAGTTGCCCCGCCACCTGGTGGCCCAGGAGCCGCTCCGCCATCGCGCCGATGCCCGGCTGATGGTCGTCGACCGCCGTCGGCAGGCGATCTAGCACCACCACGTCCGCGATCTGCCGCACTTGCTGCCGAGCGGCGATCGGCTGGTGCTGAACGACACGAAGGTGATTCCCGCCCAGCTGGCGGGCCGTCGGGTTCAAACGGGCGGCCGCTGGCAAGGGCTGTATCATCGAGACGACGCCGGACGGCCACTGGCGGATTCTCTGCAAAACGCGCGGTCGACTGGCGCCGGGCGAGGCGATCACGCTCGTCGACCGCGAAGGCCGGCCGGGCGCGAAGCTGTGGCTGCTCGAGCGGCTGGAGGAAGGGCAGTGGCTGGCACACGTCGAAGCGACCGAGCCGGTCGAAGCGCTTTTGGAGCAGGCTGGGACGCGTGCCGCTGCCGCCGTACATTCGCGGCGGCAACATGGTCGATGCCGACGTCGCGAACTACCAAACCGTGTTTGCCCAGCGACCCGGGGCGATTGCCGCACCGACGGCCGGGCTGCATTTCACGAGCGAGTTGCTGCAGGTCGCTCGAAGCGCGCGGCGTGGCACGATTCGCTCGTCACGCTGCACGTCGGCCTGGGCACGTTTCGGCCGATCGAGAGCGGCAACGCTGGACGAGCACCGCATGCACAGGAGTGGGGCGAAGTCACCGCGCGCAACGGCAGACGAGCTCAACGCAACGCGTGCGGCCGGCGGGCGCGTCATCGCGGTCGGCACGACGGTCGTCGCGGCTGTTGGAAACGGCGGTGCGGGCGAACGCGACGCCGACAGCTCGTCGCCGAGCGCGTCACGGACGCCATTGCCGCCTGGCAAGGCACGACCGATTTGTTCATCCGTCCGCCGTTCGAGTTCCGGCAATCGATGCGCTGATGACGAATTTCATTTTCCGCGCACGACGCTGCTGGTGCTGGTGCAGACATTTGGCGGCCGGGAGCTCGATTGCCGAGGCGTATCGGCAGGCAATTCGCGAAGAGTATCGCTTCTACAGCTACGGCGATGCGATGCTGATCGTGTGACGAGGTTTCGTAGAAGTGCCGGCGATTTCTGGCCAGCGCAAAAAAACGGCTCTTCTCAGGGGACTGGGGCAGGTAGTCCCGTTTTGTCGAGAAGAGCCGCTATTCGCGTTCAGGATCCTGATTGGGCCGATCGGCAAGTCCGGCGACGGCTATCGCCTGGCCAAAGTCTGCTAATGGAATCGGCTCGTTTTGATAGAGACTTTATCCTCGATAAGATGATCGTGCGATGGGCAAACGGGACCGTCAGCCTTAACCACGTGGGCAGGACGTTGCGCGGTGGCGGTGCCGAATTACAAACCTCGACGCGAACCGCGTGGCGGTAGGGCTAACACGTCGGGGCAGGAGCTTGCGGCAAGATCTTGGGCTGTTCGCCGATCAAATCACGGATGGCCGCCAGCCATTCGGCCGGCGTACGTAACCCGTGAATGGTGGGCGAACGCGTCCGATTAGCCGAAGCACCTGCCAACTCGCCGGCCGAAGTATCGAAGCTGTCGGCCGTGGCATCGGCCATCGAATGAACGGCACCGAGGCACGCGACCACGATCAGCGCCAGCATCACGCCGTATTCAACGGCCGTTGGCCCATCTTCTTCACGCAGCAGTTTTTTCAAGAGGTTGATCATGGTAGTACAGCATAGCTTGCTGCCAGCGGGGTTTTACTTCACGAGCCGGAATGACGCGCGCTGCGTCAAACGGGCTCTGTCCTCGTTGAAAAGCCTAGCTTACGCCTGGCGAAATGCAATTTGTCGGCGCAAGAAATGCGCGCCAGGGCGGAATCGCTGCGCGATGGTATCGATTGTGCGGACGAAGGCGAGCACAGTCGACAGATTAATTAGCGCCGGGGCTTGCTCTGACCGCTGACTGCTTGACTCTGCGCTATGCGTACGGCTACTTAGGCCTGGAACGAGCTGCCGCAGCCGCAGGATTTCACGGCGTTCGGATTGTCGAACTTGAAGCCGCGGGCTTCGAGGCCGTCGTAGAAGTCGATCGTCGTGCCGTCGAGGTACAGGGCGCTCTTCTTGTCGACGACGACCGGCACGCCGTGATACTCGTACTTCGCATCGGCTTTCTCGTCGAACTACTTGTCGAAGCCGAGGGCGTAGGAAAAGCCGCTGCAGCCGCCGCCGGTGACGCCGACGCGGAGCACGGTTTCCGGCTCGATCTTCTGATCGGCGATGATCCGCTTGACTTCGTTGGCAGCCTTTTCGGTGAGGACGACGCCCATGTGTTTGATTCTCCGCAGAACGTGATTCGATTGAAGATTGCCAGGCCGGCAGGCGCGATGCGCTGGCACGCTAGCCGCTCGATAGTGTATCGGTTCGCTGCAATTATAGTCATCGGCGGCGGCGCGGAAAACTGGCGAGGGAAATCGGCGCCTTTCGGCCTGCGAATGGTCAGAGCTTTGCCGTAGCACGCCGGCCAATTTGCGCAGCTTCCGAACGGCGACTGACGACTCGTTCGATGGCGCACTCGACGTCTTCCGCGTATTGAAGCGGCCCAGGCCGAAGCGCAGGCTGCTGCGGGCCGCGTCTTCGCTGAGTCCCAGTGCCAGCAGGACGTGGCTGGGCTCGGGATCGGTCGACGTGCAGGCCGCGCCGCTGCTGACGGCCAGGTTGCCCATCGCCAGCAGCAGCGCTTCGCCGTCGACATTGCCGAACGACACGTTGAGATTGCCGGGGAGGCGAAGCGGCGTGCCGTCGTCGTCGCGCAGCATCGAGGGCGGGGCCGCAGAGCTGCGACGTCGTCGAGCTGTTCGAATAGAGCCGGCGGCGAGCCGGTCGCGCAGCGTCGGCGAGGCGCTGCGATTTCAGTCGGCAATTCATCGAGGCAGAGTCGCAGTGCGGTCGGCGAAGCCGACGATGCCGGGCACGTTGAGCGTGCCGCTGCGGCGGCCTTCTTGCTGGCCGCCGCCGGCGATTTGCGGTTCGAGCCGGACGATCGGATCGCGCCGCCGCACGTACAGGGCGCCGATGCCCTTCGGGCCGTAGATCTTGTGGGCGGTGAAGCTCATCAGATCGACGCCGAGCGACGCGACGTCGACGGGAATCTTGCCGACGGCCTGCGTGGCGTCGCAGTGCAGCAGCACGCCGCGCGCTTTGCAGATCGCGGCGATCTCGGCGAGCGGCTGAATGACGCCGATTTCGTTGTTGGCGAGCATCACCGAGACGAGGCACGTGTCGTCGCGAATGGCGTCGGCGACTTTTTGCGGATCGAGCCAGCCGGCCCGCGGGCTGCCGTGCTGTTCGACGTCCGAGCAGCGTCACGTCGTAGCCGCGGCGGCCGAGTCGCGCGAGCGGGTCGAGCACGGCTTTGTGCTCGGTCGCGACGCTGACGAGGTGATTGCCGCGGCGGCGGTCGCGTTCGGCGACGCCGCGGATGGCGAGGTTGTTGCTTTCGGTGGCGCCGCTGGTGAAGACGATTTCCTTCGCGTCGGCGCCGATGGCCGCGGCGATCGATTCGCGGGCCGCGTCGACGGCGTCGCGGGCTTCGTGGCCGAAGGCGTGGACGCTGTGCGGGTTGCCGTACTTTTCGTCGAAGTACGGCAGCATCGCCGTCGACGACGCGCGGATCGACGCGCGTCGTGGCGTGGTTGTCCATGTAGACGAGTTGGTGCGGAGTCGGTGGGCATGTGAAGCTAAACCGCAAGCGAGTGAGCGCGCGACATCACGCCAATTTTACGACGAAGTCGGTCGCGCGATTCCGCTTGCGGTTTAGCTGAACAGTGCCCGCACGGCGATTTGCGACCAGGTTTCGAACTGGTCGAGCCGCGGCGAGAATTCGGCGACGGGCGGAAGCCGGCGTCGAGAATATCGGCTTCGCGGGGCCGGACGTTCGGCTGCTCGACGTCGCAGAGGTGGACCACGCCGAGGTGGACCTGGCCGACCGGCGTTTCATCGTCGTTGATCAGGCCGACGATCGTTTCCGTGTACGGCGTGTCGATCACCACTTCTTCGTCCAGCTCGCGGCGCATGCCTTCGCGGTAGACGTGGCTGCGAGTGCGCCGGCTGCGGCGTCGATCGACGAGATGTGCCCGCCGACGCCGACGCTGCGCTTGGCGTGCAGCCGGCGTTCGCCCTGGCCGCTGCCGCGCTGGTACTCGAACAGGTGGACCGTGCCGTCGGCGTCGGTCCAGCGGAACAGCACGTAGGGAATGAGCTGCTTGAAGCTGGGGTCTTCTTCCATCTCGCCGCGCGGGCGGTATTCGATGTGGTCGCCTTCGAGCAGCCGCGGCAGATAGCGGTCGATGTCGGTCGAGAAGCCTTGGAAGTAGCCCAGCTCGTGAAACAGCGACGTGGGGACGACGAGAATCCTTTCTTCGGCGACGAGTGGACACGGCGAATCCTTTCGGTGGAGCGAGAGCACGGAGCAAGCAGTCGAACTCGATGCGATGATTCTACGGATTTGCTGAGCCGATGCTAGCGGTCGGCGCGAACAAGTTCCGCCGCTGATTGTTGCGGAACTGGTCGCGTTCGTCGTCGGCGTCGCGTCGTCGATGTTCAGCTTCAGCTCGTCGGAGTTGCCCGCAGCTCCGGGGCGTACATCGCCGAGGCCTGCGTGGGCAGGGCGCTGAACTGGCCGGGGATTTCGGCCCGCAGGCGGTAGCTGACGCTGTGCTTGCCGCGGGCCAGGTTGCGGACGAAGAGCGCGACGCGGTTGTCGCGCAGCTCGATGTACGCGCCGAGCTCGTTGCCGTTGTAGCCGCTCTGCAGGGCGACCGGCTCGAAGCCGGCCGCCTTCATGTCCTCGAACAGGATGTACTCGTAGTCGTTCTTCGATTCGATCACCAGCTCGATCTCGACCAGGTCGCCGCTGGTGACGCTGCCGAGGTTCGGGATCTCCGTGCGGTCGTACTTCTCGACCTTCTGGCTCGACGGCCTGGCCGCGGCCGCCGGCGACGTCGATCGACTTGTCGACCGGCGTGAGCTTGTAGTACTGCCGCTCGACCTTCAGCTCCAGGCCGGCGCGGCGGATGTCGTCTTCGAGCGTGAAGTTGGTGAGGTAGCCGTTGAAGTAGAGCGGGCCGGTGCCCGTCTTGCGCAGCTCGATCGTGTGCCGGCCCGGTGTCCAGCGCGTCGCCTGTCGAGCACGAACGTGTTGTCGAAGGTGAACAGGTTCTCGGCGTTGATCTTCACTTCCTTCCGCTTCTGCCGTCGAGCCAGACTTCGACCGTCATGTCCGGCTTGTCTTCGCCGCTGGCCTTGAGGTAGTCGGCCAGCGCCTCGATCACGAGGGCCGTGTCGCGCGTGCTGTTCCAGTAGGTGGCGTGCTTGCGGTTGTTGAGCAGGTACTTCACCAGCCGCGGGGCGACTCGGCTCTTGGGCTCGGTGGCGGCGAGCAGCTTGAGGTAGTAGGCGTTGGCCTCGAACTCGCTGCCGTACCAGTACCACCAGATGTTCTTGCGGCAGGTTGAGGTAGGCGGTCTGGTTCTCGTCGTCCTCGACGACGAACTGGCTGATGTTTCGCATGATCATCGCCAGCTTGTCGGCTTCGTTCTGCTTGTGCAGGGCGAGGCCGAACATCGCTAAGCCGTAGACGGCGAGCTTGGTGCGGTCGCGATAGAGGAAGTCGCGCATCGTGTCGTTCTTGACGTCGGCGTCGACGAGCACCATGTAGACGAGCGCGTCGAGGTTGTCGGCGTCGCGCTTGGCCGGCTTGTTCTTGTCGATGACGTTGCCGTCGTCGTCGACGTTGTCGAGTGCGGCGCAGCTGCTCGTCCTGATAGTGCTTGAGCCACTCGACGCCGCGCTCGAGCACGCCGGGCACGAGCGCCACGTCGTTCTGCTTGGCGATTTGCAGGCCGTGGACGACGACGTGCCGTGGTGTGCGGCGTCGACTGTTCGCCCCAGCCGCTGAACCAGCCCCAGCCGCCGTCGGAGAGCTGCATCTCGGTGAGCCGATTGACGCCGGCCTTGACGATCTTCGTCAGCTCGGCTTCGTCGAACACGGGGTTGCGGTCGAACCGCTTCCAACCCTTGCGCGCGCTCGGCGTCGTCGCCGATTTCCTGGGCGTTGAGGTTGGTGCGCTTCTCGCTGGATCGCCTTCAGGTCGAGCTTCATCTCGCAGCAGCGTCTGCTGCGTGATCACGGCCGGCAGGAAGCGGTTGAGCGTCTGCTCGGTGCAGCCGTAGGGATAGTCGACCAGGTAGGGCAGGGCGTCGACCATCGCGCCGGCCAGCGTCGGCGAGTAGCGGACTTCGAGCCGCGTCTGCTCGGCCCGCCGCTCGCTGCGGCACGGTGACTTCGAACGTGCCGAGCCGGTCGTCCGGGCCGGAGCGCGCCGCTGAAGCTGTCGATCTTGAGCATGCCGTGGACGTAGACGGGGAACTTCATCTCATGGCGTCGGATTCTTCGTCGGTGAGGGCGTTCATGCGGATGCACGGCTTCGCCTTCGTGCAGCGACCTTCACGCGCCAATCGACGCGCTGCTCGCCGCCGGCGGGAATTTCGACCGTGTTCTCGGCGGCGCGTCGGCAGCTCGAGCGTGTTGCCGTCGAGCTCCAGCCGCACCTTCACTTGCTTCGCGGTCGGCAGGTAGTTGTGGACGTTGGCACAGAGCACGACTTCGTCGCTCTCGACGAAGAACCGCGGCGCCTGCAGGCGGACGATGAGGTTCTTGCGGGTGACGACTTCGGCCGACGCCTCGCCGACGCGCGTGCCGTGGCCCATGCCCCAGACGCGGATCTTCCAGGCGGTGAGATTCTCCGGCATGTCGAGCTCGACTTCGGCGATGCCGTCCTTGTTGGTTTCGAGCGCGGCGACCCAGAAGGCGGTGTCGGCGAATTCGCTGCGGACGGTGGGTTCGACGAGCGCGCGCCGGATGTCGCCTGCGCCGGGCAGCCGCCATTAGCTTGTCGACGCCTCCGGCAGAATCGGCCGATGGCCGTACCTTCGGCGGCGGCGGCCATCGGAGCGGCGAATCGCACGTCGGCACCCGACCACATCGCGCTCGCGAGGCCACGGCCACAGCGTGCTCCGCACGTTGGTTGCACGCTGCCTGACCGAGCGTCTCACTATCATCGGCCACGGTGTCGCCGAACACGCCGAGGCTTTCCATGGCCTTCTGTCCGGGCGGCACCAGGTTGGCGAACCAGCGATCGAGATTGGTCTCCAGATACGGCTGGTGTTGCCGCCGCCACTTCCAGAAGAACTCCTTGATGTCGGCGACGTTCGAGCCGCCGGAGATGTACTCGACGCTCTTGTCGTAGATCGCGAGCACGGTCGAGCCGACGAACGGCTTGCCGTCTGCGTCGGTGAGCTTGACTTGACCTTGGCCTGCTCGCCCGGCTTGATACTCTTCGGCCGACGGCACGACCTCGACGTTGAGCACCCGCTTCGCCGGCGGGACGTCGATCTCGCGGACTTCGGTGTGCACCTGGCCGTCGGCGATGGTGACCGCTTCGACGAAGAAGTTCGGCATGTCCTTCTGCGTGACGTCGACTTCGACGACCGTGCTCTTGCCGTCGAGGCGCAGCACCTGCGGCGGCAGATAGACGCCGTTCGACGGCCGCACGAACAGCAGCACCGTCGAGCCGGCGCGGTTGGTGTTGACCTGCAGCTGGACCTTCTCGCCGGGCGCGTACTCGCGCTTGTCGGGCACGAGCTCGAGGTCGTTGAAGCGGAACTCGCTGCCGTCGAAGCCTTCGCCGATGATCGTGAACAGGTAGCCGCCTTCGATCTCGTGGCCGGCCTTGTCGGTCACGCGATACGACAGCCGGTACTGGCCCTTCTCCGAGGCCTTGATCTGAATCTCGGCCACGGCCTTCGGCATTCGGTGTCCAGGTCCCAGAGCGCGACTTCGGTTTCGATCGGCTTGCGTTCCGTCGTCGTGTCGTAGGTGATCTTCAGCAGCCGCAGCTTGCCCGTTGCCTTCGACCGGCTTGCCGTCGAGCCGGCGGGCGGCGAAGCTCGCCGCGATCGTGTCGCCGACGCGGTAGTAGCCGCGGTCGACCCAGGCGAACACTTCGAACGGCTTGCGGGCGACGAGCACGTCGCCGGTGCCGACGATCGTGCGCCGCGATTCGTCGACGACTTCGGCTTGAATCGAGTAGCGATGGTCCTGATCGGGATGCAGCTCCTTGGCGAGCGACGTGTCGATCTCGACCTTCACCGTGCCGTCGGCGCCGATCGGCACTTCGCGCTCGGCGACGATTTCCGGCGGCGCGGTCGGCCGCCAATACCACCACGGCGCCGGCCGCCGGCAGCCCCAATCGCGCCAGCCGGGGTACCAGGCGTAGTCGTAGGCGAACCACCAGTAGCCGGGGCCGTAGAACCAGTCCCACGGACCGGGCGGATACCAGCGGGCCGTGTGCTCGGTGCGCATGCACCTTGTACTTCACCTTGGCGTTCGTGACCGGCGAGCCGAAGTAGTACTTGGCGCGGATCGTGGCCGTGATCTTCTCGCCGAGCATCACCGGCTCGGTCGGCGCGTCGACCGTGACTTCGAACTCCGGCTTCTTGTATTCCTCGACGCGGAACGTGCCGCCGCCGTGATTGACGACGAGCAGCTGATACTGGCCGAGCGTGGCGTCGCGGGC
Organism: uncultured Planctomycetota bacterium; assembly: GCA_963786455.1. Lineage (GTDB taxonomy): Bacteria > Planctomycetota > Planctomycetia > Pirellulales > Lacipirellulaceae > JABDGM01. The sequence goes on from CAWAZX010000002.1 coordinate 53,568, forward strand.
AGCTCGAACTTGCCGGCGAGGCCGCCGTAGTTGTCGGCCGTGAGCGTTTCGCTGTAGACCTTCTCGCCCTTGGGATTGTGGATCTCGACGGCGAACGCTTGGTGGGCGAACCGCGACTTGTCCTCCATGTCGTACTGGGCCTGGCGAATCCAGAACTTGAATTCGACCGTCTGGCCGGGCCGATAGACGGGCCGGTCGGTGATGGCGAACGTCTTTGATTTCGTTGTACTGTGCGTCGTAGATACTGGGCCCGCCAGACGTTGTGGAAGCCGAGGTACGCCAGCCGGCCGTCCGTCGGTCGTGGCCGTGGCGAGCCACTGATAATTCGCGTTGCGATGGCGTCCTTGTTGTCGCCGGGCATTGGCAGCAACACCTGGCCGTCGGCGTCGGTCATGCTCGGCGAAGTTCTTGGTGTCGACCTGATAGTTGTTGCCGTCGATGTGCCGCTGCCGGTAGCCGAAGAACTCGACGTTGGCCTTGGCGATCGGCGCGCCGGTGACGGCGTCGGCGACGAAGTAGAACGACTTGTCCGGCATCGGCTTGCGGACGATCGCCGTGTCGGCGAGCCAGAGGACGATCTTCGACGTGTTGCCGTCCGTCGACATTGGCGGTGACCAGGTACGCGCCCGGCTTTTTGCAGCGGCGTCGTGACGGTGATCCGCTGGTCGAAGTGGTTCTCGCGCGGCTCCAGGTCCAGCTTCCAACGGGCGACCTCGCGCGCCGATGTACTTGCTTCTGATTCTCCTGAACGAGCCGGTAGCCGATTTCCGAGATGTTCATCTGCTGCCAGTCGAGCTGCTTCGGGTTCGACTTTCAGATAGGCCTTCACGTCGTCGAGCAGTTTGCGGACGTTGATTTCGTGGGCGACGAACTCGACTTGCTTGGCGTTGCGGAAGCGGAAGTCGACCGTGGCGCCGCGGCCGGCCGGCTGCGACATCACGCCTTCGAACTGGCCCCAGTTGCCGACGATCTGATCGAGCCGGCTGCTGATACTCGTTGCGCGTCGTCGCCCTCGATGCGCTCGATCGCCATGCGCCAGTACTCGGCCGCCCGCGGGTATTGGCGGCGGTCCTGGAAGATCTCGGCCAGGCTGCGGATCGCGCTGCAGACTCGTAGCCGTCGTTCTGCATCGGCGACGTCTTCGACGACCTGCTGGTAGAGCTTGATGAAGTTCTGTTCGTCGGGCAGCTTGAATCGCTTGATGCCGGTGGCGAGCCGGGCGATCGTTTCGTCCTCGCCGAGCGTATCGAGTGCCCAGATGCCGGTCGTTTCCGTCGCTTCGGCGGATTCTTCGTCGGTCGTGCGCGCGAGCAAGATGCCGATACTCGGCCAGCGTCTGCACGCCGAACTGGCCGTGGAGAAATTCAGCGCGAATCGATTCGTTCTTCGTTTCGCCGCGCCGGGTGCCATTCGACCATCGTCTCCAGCAGCCAGCGCCAACGCTCGCCGTCGTTTTTGGCGGCGTCCCAACTGGTGGGCACTTGATAAAAGATCGGATTGCCGTCCGCGTCGACCGGGCGCACCTTGCGGCTGGCCGGCGTGGTAACCCCAGCCTTCTTCGTAATCGGGCAGCTTGCTCGAGGTCGGTGAGCGATTGCAGCCGCCAGGCCTGCTGCCCGTCGCTGAGCGAAGAGCACCGCGTCAGCGAATTGCTTGAGCAATTGCGACTGGTCGATCTTGCCGTCTGCCGTTTCGGCGATTCTCATTCCCCGCTCGAAAAGTTGCAGCGCCGCACGCGATCGCGGGCCGTGGCGTGGACGACCTTGCCGCCGCCGCGGTGCTGGCCGCGACGGAACTCGCCGCCGATCATGAAGCCGTGGTGATCGACGTCGAGATACGACTGGGCGACGGCCATCAGCAGTCGCCAATCGTCCGAATGGGCGTCGACGGCCGCCTCGCGGAACTCGTCGATTTCGTCGACGCGATTGAGTTGCTGCAGACAAGAAATTGCCGTTTGGACGATGGTCGACAAGTCGGCGGAGCGGTGTCTTGCTTCAAGGGCGAGCTTGCGCAGCGCCTCGTAGGCCTCGTTGTAGTTTCCGTCGTTGTAGAGTTGCATCGCGGTGGGAAGCGGTACCGACTCGTCGCGTTGAGCAATGGCGGAGGTGAACCACAGCGACGAGCTGAGGAGCAGTGCCATTCCGAACAAGGCAATCCAACGATCGTGCCGCATCATTGTCGTTCCCGAAGTCTGAGGAAAGCGTCTCTTGGTCCGCCCCCATGTTTTACGTTTTTGGCAGCGGTTTGGTCCACCTTGATTCGTGAAACTGTCGGAGCCGAGGCCTGCGGCGAGTCCAGCCGAACGGAGGGCCCGGCTCGCAATCACGCGTGTTCCCGTGTAAATCTTCGACGCATCGGTACGGCGTTAGTTCCTGAATTGCGCTAATTGCGTGCCGAAGATCGGCTGCCATGGGCATGATTGCGGGGTGTTGCGTAAAGGCAACACGACCGTTGGATAATGGCGCGGGAGGTGGGCCGTCAGTGCACAAAAAATCGGCGAGAGTGGCAAAACACTGCTGTTTTCGGCGGTGCGGGCGGCTCGTTGTGTGGCTGGCATGTGGGGTGCAGTATCCCGGGCGGGAGCGATGGGCCGCGCCTTGCGGGAACAATTCGGCGTGGCCGCCGACGCTAATTTTCGCAACAACGCATTTCTATGGGGTCCAGTTGTCTATGACGCAAGTTTCTCGCGGGATTTCCTTTCACGAATCGTTGTTCTACAGCTTGCATCGGCTTGTGGACGCCGCCGTGATTATGCCTCACGGTCCACTTCGCCCTGCGCCACACGGACACAGCGACGCTGCCGGACGTGCTTGACCATCTCCGCGGCCACGATCCTGGTGTACCACGTCGTGGCCGAGCTCAGCGGCGCTGTACCGCAGTTGGCGCGGCACGCGGCTGCGGCGCGAAATTGCCTGCGTGCTGTTGACCTGGGCTTATACCGTGCCCGTGCTGCTGGGCGTCGGCCTGTTGACGCAGTACAACGCCGAGTTTTCGTACACGTCGAAACTGGTCTGGATCTTCACGACGCCGGCGGTCATCGCCGCGCACGCATCGTGCTGCGAAAGGTCCAGCAGCGGCTGCGGGCCCGCGGATTCAACACGCGCCGCTATGCGGTCTGCGGCGTCAACGAGCTGGGCATCCAGCTGGCACGCAATATCGAGCGGTCGCCGGAGATGGGCTTGCGGCTGGCCGGCTTTTTACGACGACCGGCCGACGGATCGCACGGCCGACATTGCCGGACGAGTTCGGCTCGCGCGTCGGCGACTTGAAGAGCTGGTTGATCGGGCGCGCGACGCGGCAACATCGACATCGTTTACATCACATTCCCGATGCGGGCCGAAGAGACGGATTCGCGACGTGCTGGCGAAACTGGCCGACACGACGGCCAGCGTCTACATCGTGCCCGACTTCTTCGTGTTCGAATTGCTGCACGCCCGCTGGACGAACGTCAACGGCCTGCCGGCGGTGAGCGTGTTCGAGAACCCGCTGTACGGCGTCGACGGCTTGTTGAAGCGGACTGCCGACTTGGTGATCGGTTCGGTGCTGTTGGCCGCGGCCGCGGTGCCGATGCTTGTGGTTAGCCGGTTGATCAAGCTCACGTCGCCCGGCCCGGTGTTCTTCCGCCAGCGGCGGTACGGCCTGGACGGCCGCGAGATCCTGGTCTGGAAGTTCCGCACGATGACCTGCTGCGACGACGGCCCGAACGTGCGGCAGGCCACTCGCGATGACGAGCGCGATCACGCCGATCGGCCGCTTCCTGCGCCGCACGTCGCTCGACGAGCTGCCGCAACTGTTCAACGTGCTCGAGGGCAGCATGTCGCTCGTCGGCCCGCGGCCGCACGCCAACGCCCACAACGAGCAATACCGCTCGCTGATCGAAGGCTACATGCTGCGGCACAAGGTGAAGCCGGGCATCACGGGCCTGGCCCAGGTGAGCGGCTACCGCGGCGAAACCGAAACGCTCGAGAAGATGGAGCAGCGCGTCGCCTGCGACCACCAGTACATCCGCGAATGGTCGTTCTGGATGGACGTCAAGATCCTGGCGAAGACGCTGGGCGTCGTGCTGCGCGCAGCGGAATGCGTATTGATAGCTGAGCGTAGTCGGAGTCCGTCGGATCAATCTCATCGCAGCTTACGCTTACTCGCTTACTGCTTGAAGATCTCCGGATTGTTTTTCGCGTCGAAGTCTCGCGCCGTGAAGCCGTTGTTGAGCTTCAGATTCGTGTACGTATAGCTCTCCTCGAGCGGCGGCCGGCCGCCGGGTTGGTCGGGCCAGAGATACGCGTCGTAGTGGATCGGGATGCCGAGCTCGTTGTCGAAGAAGATCCGGGCGACATGCGAGCGGAAATTTTGGCGCGGGACGGGATGGACGATCTGCACCATCGTGGCGGGCCGGCCGCTGATCTTCGTGTCTTCCTTAGTCGTCACGTCGCATTCGCCGTACTTCGTGTCGTCTTCAAATTGGCGAACAAGCGAGGCCGTGAGATTGCGGATGCCGACGCGCGTGATCGGGTACTTCTGACCGCTCATCGCCGTCGCTCCCTGCGGGTCGAGGTTCATCTTGCCGAGCACGCGCTTCCAGCCGGCTTCGAGCACGACCATTTCTCCGTTGTTCTGACCGGCGACGTACAGCACTTCGCGCCCTTGGTGCGGCTTCAGGAAAGACATGTACACGCTGAACGGCTCGTGACCGACTTTCATGAAAATGTGTTGGTGCTCCGCCAGCTCGCCGTCGATGCGCTCTTGCTTGACCAGCGTGCAGGAATAATCGCGGATGTTGCGGTCCATTTCATCCAAACTCGCTTTGCAGACGCGAATGACCGGCATCAGCGGGTGCTCGTCGTTCTGTCGACTAAAGTCCATGGCAACCCGTACGCCGGCCGGTGCGGACGGCTTCACGTCGTCGGGAGCCGCGACAGAAGGGGTCGGCGGGGCGACGGCTGTGTCGTTGGCCACGCGGTACACCGGCTCGGTAAGTTGGCTTTGAGCAACGCCAAGCGTCGGGACGCACAGTGTCGTAGCGACTGACAGGAAAAAAATGAGACGAGCCGAGCGGGCGAGAGAGAAAAGAATCCGCAACATAACGAATCTCCTGAAATTCAAGACTCGGTAGCGTGTCGCAACGTGACGGGGGCGGCGTGGAGGCAGCCTAGGGTGGGGCGAATCCGTTCGAATTGCCTGTCCCGCGACATCGACCGTGTCGGCACTCGCTGTAAGACGGGCAAAGCAATACAATCCCTTGTGGTCGAGCGGCAGCGAGTCTGCCACGGCGACGCCGAGCAGCACAACAGGGCCCGATCTCGCGGCCGCTCCCAACTGGAGTAAATATCCTAGACGACCTGGCTTCTCAGCGGAAGGGAGGTTCCCCTTGGGCGAACGCGAGCTGCAAGTGGGGCAAATTGTTTCGATGCCATTTGACGAGAACACCTACATCGCCCATTTTGCAGGCAACGGTGAGTGTGTGGTCATCGATCCCGGCCTCGATACGCCAGCCGTGAGTGCCTATCTGGACAACCACTCGCTGAGTCCCGCTGCGTTCTTGTGCACCCACGGGCATTGCGACCACATCGCCGGGAACTGGGCGCTGAAGCAGCGCTGGCCGGAATGTCCGATCGTAATTGGCGCGGGGGACGCCGAAAAACTCACCAGCGCCACTCTGAATCTGTCCGAGCCATTTGGGTTTCCGATCACGAGCCCGGCAGCCGACCGCACGCTGCGAGAGGGGGAGCAGTTTTCTGCCGCGGGACTGGAGTTCGACGTTCTGGAAGCGCCAGGACACTCCGTGGGCCACGTCGTTTTTTTATGCCGGCAGACCCAACCCTGGCGGCTGTTTGGCGGTGACGTGCTGTTCCAGGACAGTGTCGGACGCACGGACTTTCCGGATTGCAGCTTTGATGTTTTGCGCAATTCGATTCATCAAAAGCTCTTCACGCTGCCGGACGACACGATTGTTTTTCCCGGCCATGGTCCGCAAACGACAATTGGTCGGGAGAAGCGGCGAAATCCGTTTGTCGGAGCGCCGGCGGGCTATAAAGTGTAACGCCGGCGAGCGTGGCCGGCCCGCCCAAGGCCGGCGAATGCCATCGCGGAGAACCAAAATGACGTCCAATGCGATGTATGCGCGGCCGTACGGAGGCTGGCAGTTTAGTCTCAAGAGCTTGATGTTCGTAACGATGGTCGTCGCCGTCGGCGCGGCGCTTATCCACATTTCGGTAGCACTGGCCGTGTTGCTGATTCCTTTGTTCGCGGCAGGCCTGTTGAGGACGATCCGCGTCGTAACCCGCGCGGAGACGGACGGTGTGCGTCCGAAGGCTCCTGGTCTTTTTGTGACGTTTTGCCGCTCGATCGCGCTGATCGTTGCCATGATCGCGGTGGGGATGACGGCGATCTCATTTGCCGGCGTAACGGCAATACTGATTGCGGTGATGCTCTTGATCCATGTTTGCCGGGTGACGGGTGTTATATCGCACCCAATCGTGAATCGAGCACGACGAGGTTTGTTTAGATTCGGGAAGTGGTGCTGGTCGACTTTGACCCGCATCCAGCCCGTTGCGATCTTACGCTGGTTCCAGGCACATGCGGTGACCAGCACGCTATCGCTGTGTGCCGTTTGTCGCCGCTTGTCCGGGCAATGGTGGTCGACGGAAAACTACGTCAAGCGAACGGATCCGCTGTAAAATCGCTGTTGACCGAAGAGTGTATCGATCACGAGCGCTCCATCGTAGGCAATCTCCTTGCAGTCGCCTTCGATTGTGCGGCCATCACTCTCGACAATTACTCTCTGATCGGCGAGCATGTTTAGCCGCTGCCACGTGCGGTTCAATTCGGGGTCATGACAACGCAATTGGAGAATGCGTTCGAGAGCGCGTTGAGAACGCGGACCATCACGGCGTGCAAATCATGTTTCTTGCCCGTTAAATCGCTGAGTGCGGTGCCGTTCAGTCCCGCGTCATGTGGGGCTTCGTGCCATGAATTGTTCACGTTGATGCCGATTCCAACAATGAGCCGATTCTTGGCGGGCGCGGCCCCGGCCGGAGATTCGATGAGAATTCCGCAGATTTTGCGATCCGAAAGCAAAACGTCGTTGGGCCACTTGATTTGCAGCTGTCTTGTCGGGTCAGGACCGGACTGAGTCGCGTTGGCCTCAGCTTGCCCCGATATGCAGCTCGTCAGCGCGTCACATACCGCAACTGACGTGGCTAGAGACAGCTGCGGCCAGTTTGCAGGAACGACGCCAGATGTCGCAGGATCGAGCAGCAGGCTGAACGTCAGCGCTCCGTCAGCAGCCCACCATGTGTTGCGGCCGCGGCCTTTGCCGGCGGTCTGAATTCGCGCAGCAACGAGTGCAGGCAGTTCGATCTGGGCGTCCCGAGCAAGTTCTGCGGCGCGGTCGTTCGTCGAGCCGAGCTTGTCGTGGATTTCGACGAGGCGGACAGACGTTGCGGCGCGGATTGCGTCGGCATCGAGAAAGGGGTCGGGAGTCTTCAAGCCGGGCTGCAATTATTACCGTTCGGACTTAAATCTTCGCATTCCGATGCCAACCACGTCACGACTCCCGACCCCGGCACCTTATAGCGCGCCGAAGACATGGGAGCTGTCGGCCGGAAGCTGCCGATATTCGTGCTGCCGCGGACGTGCGCGAGCGGTTCGCCGGCCGACGTGTGTGGCGACGTGGCGGGGAATTCGAGCGTGAAGCGGCTGCCTTCGCCGAGCTGCTTTCGACGCGAATCCGGCCGCCGTGCTCTTCAGGATCTTCTGGCTCACCGGCAGGCCCAGGCCGGTGCCGCGGCCGCCTTTGCGCGAGACGAACACGGCGAAGATCTTTTCCAGGTCGTCCTTCTCGATGCCGCTGCCGTTGTCGACGACCTGCGACGCGGGCCATCCGCTCGTCGTGGCTGTATTGCGTCGAGACTTCGACGCGGCCGTCTTCGCGGTCGTGGCAGGCGTCGATCGCGTTGGTGACGACGTTGAGGATCGCGCGGTGCATCGACTTCGGGGTCGAACATCAGCGTCGGCATCGTCGGCGCCGGCAGCCAGACCAGCTCGACGTTCGTCCTCGGCCGCCCGGGCTTTCATCAGCTCGACGACGTCGGCCGTCGAGCTCGTTGAGGTTCGACGGCTCGGGCACCGGCTCGCGCTCCTTGCTGAACGTGAGCATGTCCATCACGAGCGTGGAGATGCGCTCCTGATTCTTTTCGACGATGCCCCAGCCCTTGCGCATGATGTCCGACGGCCTTTTCGGCGGCTTCGACGTCGATCGTCGCCGTCGGCGATCGCCTTGGCGTGGTCCTTCATGCCCATTTCGATGAGGTAGCTGCCGCCGCGGACGCCTTGCAGAATGTTCTTGATGTGGTGCGACAGCGAGGCGATCGTCTGGCCGACGGCCGCCAGCCGTTCGGCCTGCACCATCGCCTTGTAGTACGACGTGTCTTCGACCGCGAGCGCCGCCTGGTGGGCGATGGCGATCATCAGCTTGAGATGCTCCTGCGTGAACTTGTTGGCGGAGCCTTGCTGCAGCATGCGCTGCGGCGTGAGCGACGTGTCGATGTAGATCACGCCGACCACGTCGTAGCGGCCTTGCATCGGCACGCAGATCGCCTCGCGCACGCCCAGCCGCAGGATGCTCTTGGCGGCGTCCCAGCGGTCGTCGTCGCGGGCGTTGCTGGTGAGCACGCCTTCGTTGCGGTCGACCACGTAGTCGAGAATCGTCTGGCTGATCGTGATCCGCTCGTCGCTCTGCAAGCCGCGGCGATGGCGGCGGACCTTCGGCACGAGCTGGCCCGTGTCGAGATCCTTGAGCATGATGCAGCCGCGGTCGGCATCGACCCACTCGAAGATCATGTCCATGATGCGGGCCAGCAGCTGGTCGATGTCGAGCGTGTGGCTCACGGCCAGCGCCGTGCGATACATGATCTGCAGATTGCTGCGGGCGCGGGCCAGCCAGGGCGACGACGTTTCGTCGTCGGGCGGCGCGAGGATTTCGCTGCCTTCGGATTGGTGCATCGAGTGGACGATCCGCGAGCCGTCGTCCTCGTCGTTGCGGGCGACGATGTTGATCTTGTCGGCGAGGTCTTCGACGCGGCCTTCGGTGACGCCGGTGTAGAGCAGCAGCGTGCGGCCGAGCTGCAGCTGGTCGCCGCTGGCCAGCTCGTGTTCCTTGATCTGGCTGGCCGTTGACGAACGTGCCGTTCGAGCTGCCCAGATCGCGGATGACGAACGCGTCGCCGCGGCGGCGCGAGCTCGGCGTGCTCGCGCGAGACTTCGGTGTCGTGCAATTGCACGGCGTTGGACGTGCCGCGACCGATGGTCACGGTCGAGTCGTCGAGCCGGAACCGCGTGCCCTGATCGCGGCCTTGGATCACGAACAGCGATGGCACGATAAGATCTCCGTGAGGCGAACCGGCCAGTTCGATGAGGCCGGACGTCCGTAAGATGAAGAGCCTGACCGGTCGCCCTCACGCGGCGGCCAGTAAGTCGTCAATTTTACGGATAGTGGCCCGTAATGGTAGGGCTTGGCCACAAATTGACCAGCCGGAAGTCGGCCGCTGCAGCTGCCGGAAAGTTTGCCGAGAATAACGATTGGCGTGTCGTTGCGGCTGGCGGCTTCGCGGAGGTCGTTGGTGGCGTGCGCCGGTGGACGCTGCGGTCGCTTTCGGCATCGAGGACGATCAGGTCGGGCCGGAAGCTGTCGGCCAGCTGGACGGCCTGCTCGGGCCGATCGGCTTCGATCGTCGTCGCGCCGTGACGCTCCAGCAGCGTGCGCAAGACTTCGCGCGACTCGGCCGATTCGTCGACGATCAACACACGCGGCAAATGGTTCAACGCGACGGTCTCCGGTGAAGTGCGAAGGTTGGACGGGTCGCGCGGCAGGGCCGCGTGCAAAGTGACTGCGGCGGAGTGTGTCGATGTCGATAGCGGACAATGAAAGTCGTAAGCGAGTTAGTCGTTAGTCGTTAGTCGAATGAAGTGGCCGTGACGCTCGAATGCGATTGCTGCGGTGATAGCAGTTCGACTAACGACTGACACCTGAACGACGTACATCCACTGCGAATAACTGCCCTTTACGCACTGCGCGCTTCTCGCCACAATACGCCCCGCATTTTTGAGCCAGGCCTATTCCCGCGACGTGCGGCCGGTCGCTACATTCCGCAATGCGATTACGGCCGCTCCGCACCTGGCGCTATCACGAATGGTCACGGATGACCGCCTTACAGCAAGGAGTGCTGACGTGAGAACGCTTCTCAATCCGCAAGCGACTTGTCGTCGCTACCGCCGCCGCCACGGCTGCTGTCGATGATCGGCTTCGTTCGGCGCGCCGCACGCCCAGGCGCCGAATCCGGCCGGCGCGAACGCCTCGAAGTACAACATCGCCGTCGTCGACATCAGCTACATCTTCAAGGAACACGCGCGCTTCAGCGCCACGATGGAAGCCATGAAGAAGGAGATGGAGGCGATCGAAGCCGAGCTCAAGGCCGATCGCGAGAAGATCGCGCAGACCGAGCAGCAGCGCAACACGTTCAACGTCGGGCTCGGCCGAGTACAAGAAGCTCGACGAAGAAGTCGCCCGCATGATGGCCGAGTTCAAGCTGAAGATGAGCAAGCTGCGCAAGGACTTCATGGAGCGCGAAGCGAAGGTCTACTACCAGACCTATCTGGAAGTCGTCGACGCCGTGAACTACTACGCCAAGCGGCACGAACATCGGCCTGGTGATTGCGATTCAACGGCGAGCCGGTCGATCCGAATCGCCGCGAGGACGTGCTCCGCGAGATCAACAAGCCGGTCGTCGTTCCAGGACAGATCGACATCACGCCGCGACGTGCTCGTGCTCTTGAATCGCGACCAGACAGGCCGCCCCGCAGCATGGCGCCGCAGCCGCGGCCTGCGGCCAGCCGGCGTACGCAGATTCCGCTCGATAACGCCTAGCTTGGCGCTCGCGGCCCGGATCGCGGTTCGCGATCGGCGACAGTCGGGCTGACTGCGGCGAGTCGTCACGCTGACCGCCACCCATGTCCACCACGGACGCAACCTCGCTTGGGAGCTTCACGTCGATGTCAGTTGCGCGCCGCCAACGCACGCTCGCTCGGCCCGTCGTCGGTGACCGGTTTCGGTTACTTCAGCGGCCGCGACGTGCGGGTGGAATTCTGGCCGGCGGCCGAGTACGCCGGGCATCACGTTCGTGCGGCACGACATTGGTCCGGCGGCGCGCGTGCCGGCCGACGTCGCGCTGCGCATCGACGTGCCGCGGCGGACGACGCTCGAGTTGAACGGCGTCCGCGTCGAAATGGTCGAGCACGTGCTGGCCGCGCTGGCCGGCCTGCGGATCGACAACTGCGAGGTGTGGGTCGACGCCGCCGGAAATGCCGGGCTGCGACGGCTCGGCGCAGGCGTTCGTCGAGGCGATCGATGCGGCCGGCGTCGTCGAGCAGCGCAGCCCGGTGCGGCAGATCGTGGTCGGCGCAGCGGTCCGCGTCGGCGACGACGATAGTTGGATCGAAGCCCAGCCGCCGCGGACGCCGGGCTTGTCGATCTCGTTCGAACTCGATTACGGCGCGCAACCGGCGATCGGCCGGCAGACGTATCGCGCTCGACGTCACGCCCGATTCGTTCCGCCGCGAACTGGCGGCCTGCCGCACGTTCATTCCGCAAGAGGCGGCCCAGGGCATGCTGGCCCAGGGCATCGGCCAGCGCGTCACGACGCAGCGACCTGTTGATCTTCGGCCCGCACGGGCCGATCGACAACACGCTGCGGTTTCGCCGACGAGTGCGTGCGGCACAAGATGCTCGACGTGGTCGGCGATCTGGCGCTGACCGGCTGCGAAGTCATCGGCCACGTGGTCGCCTATCGCTGCGGCCATCAGCTGCACGCCGAGCTGGCCAAGCGATTGTTGGAACAGGCGGAGGTCGCGCGAGCAGTGGTTTGAACCGGCTGCTCAGCGACGTTGTGCGTAGTCAGCGAGTCGTCCGACATGACAGCGACCGCGATGACAACCTATCTGCATCTCGCCAGATAATGGCAGCAATTCGGAGTACTCAGCGATGACAGCTCGCATTGCTGCAACCGCGTCGGTCGATCCGGCGGCGGAAATCGACGACGACGTCGAAATCGGCCCGTTCTCGGTCGTCGGCCCGCACGTGCGAATCAAAAGCGGCACGCGGCTATTGAATTCGCGTGACGATCATGGGCCACGTGACGATCGGCCACGACAACGTGATTTATCCCGAACGTCGTGATCGGCGGCGAGCCGCAGGACATCAGCTACGCCGGCAGCGACACGCAGGTCATCATCGGCGACGGCAACATCGATTCGCGAAGGCGTGACGATCAATCGCGGCAGCGAAAAAGAAGACGGCATCACGCGGATCGGCGACAAGAACTTTCCTGATGGCCTGCTGCCACGTGGCCCACGACTGCAAGCTGGGCAACCACATCATCATGGCCAACGGCTCGCTGCTGGGCGGCCACGTGCACGTCGACGACTACGCTTCGCTCTCCGGCGCGGTGGCCGTGCATCATTTCACGACGATCGGCAGCTACAGCTTCATCGGCGGCTTGAGCCGCGTGCTGCACGACGTGCCGCCGTTCATGCTGTGCGAAGGCGCGCCGGCCCGGCCGCGGTGCATCAACATCGTGGCCCTGAAGCGGCACGAATTCTCGCCGCACGTGATCGATTGCCTGGCCGAAGCCCATCGCCTGATCTATCGGGCGAAGGTCGGCCTCGATCCGGCCCGCGAGATTCTGCGCGGCAACGGGCAGCTGGTGCCGCAAGTGAATCAGCTGCTGGCGTTCGTCGAAGGCCAGCAGGACGGCCGGCACGGCCGCAGCCGCGAGGCGAGGAGGGCGGCGTGAACCCGCTGCGTGTCGCCGTCATCGGCGCCGGCCATCTGGGCCGCATCCACGCCCGCATTGCCGCCGGCGCTCGACGAAATCGAGCTGGTCGCGGTGGCCGATCCGGTCGAAGTCGGCCCGCGACAGCGTCGCGCAGGAAGCCGACACGCGGGCCGTGGCCGATTATCGCGAGCTGATCGGCGAGATCGACGCGGCGATCATCGCCACGCCGACCATGCACGCATCACGCGATCGGCATGGAGCTGCTTGAGCGGCGGCATGCCGCTGTTGATCGAAAAGCCGATCGCGCCCACGTCGGCCGAAGCCGACGAGCTGGTCGCGCTGGCCCGGCAGAAAGGGCTGGTGCTGCAGGTCGGCCACGTCGAGCGATTCAATCCGGCGCTGACTGCGTGGCGGCCGACGTGCGCGATCCGAAATACATCGAAGCCACGCGGACCAGCGGCTACACGTTTCGCTCGACCGACATCGGCGTCGTGCTGGACATGATGATCCACGATCTGGACATCGTGCTGTCGCTCGCCAAGTCGACGGTCGAGCGAAGTGCAGGCGCTGGGCATTTCGGTGCTCGGCGGCCACGAGGACATGGCCACGGCCCGGCTCACGTTCGCCAGCGGCTGCGTGGCCCAGCTCTCGGCCTCGCGGGTCAGCTTCCAGCAGCAGCGGACGATGACGATCTTCACGTCGCGCGGCAGTGCGTCGATCAATTTCGCGACGCACGAGGCGACGGTGGTCAAGCCGCGCGACGACGTGCTGCGCCGCGAGTTCCGCGTCGATCGAACTCTCGGCCGACGAGCGCGCGTACTGGAAAGAGCATCTGTTCGACGAACTGCTGGTGCGCACGCGAGCATCAAGCCGCCGGCGGTGAACGCGATCCAGGAAGAGCAGCGCGATTTCGTGCGGCGGTTCGCGACGGCAAGTCGCCGCGCGTCGATGGCGTGGCCGGCCGCGACGCGGTTGCCGTGGCCGAGATGATTCTGGAGCGGATCGAAGAGCACGCCTGGGACGGCACACCGGCCGGCCGCCAGGGACCATTCGCGATGCCCGCGCTGCCGATCATCGCCGGCACGACGCAGCCGGCCATCGAACGCGCACGAGCGTCGCGCGGGCCGGGTTAGACTCAGTACGCGAATACTAGTCACTTACGCCAAATCGCGGTCCTCGAACAGGATCAGCGCGAGCAGCATCGCGACGGCGGAGTAGAGCACGCAGTACAGCAGGGCCCAGGCCAGGTAGTCGACCGGCACGTCGCTTGCCGCCGGCGACGGCCGCCTGGATGTTGAAGTGGTCGAGCACCGGCAGCACCAGCGCGATCAGCTGGCCGAAGAAGGCCACGAATTCGTTCTGGCCGACCGACGACTGCACGATCAGCGGCCCCAGGTGGCCGAGCACGTAGATCGAGCCGCAGATCATCAGGTTCGGCAGCATCGACAGCCGCGTGGAAATCGCCACGCTGATCGCCGTCAGCACGACCGTTTCCATGAACGCCAGCACCAGGCCGGGCACGATGCCGATCATCTCCGCGTAGCAGAGTTGCCAGTTCGGCTCGGGATTCGACGTTTCGCGGGCGTCGTACACGACCTTGTACGACACCCAGATCAGCATCCACGACGCCCAGCACGACGAACATCAGAAAGATTGGCCAGACGATGCCCAGAAACTTGCCGAGCACGAACTGCCGGCGGCTGATCGGCTTCGAGAGCAGCGTCAGCGCCGTGCGGCCTTCGATTTCGTCGGCCACCGAAACGCTCGCCGTCCACAGCGCCACCAGGATCGCCAGCACCATGATCGTCATCAGGCCCGAGTCCTTGAACATCTTCACGTCTTCGCCGAACGTGTTGTACGGAATGTAGATGTACAACAGCAGCAGGAACGCCGCCGATAATGATCGCCAGCAGGTACAGCGGCTGGGCGACGGCTTCTTTCGCCGTGGCCAGCGCGATCGTCGAAATGCCGGGCAACAGCCAGTGGATCAGCAGGTACACGAGGTAAACGCCGACGACCGCGGCGGCCGCGATAGGAAATCTGCCGCACCTGCGACGATCGGCACATCGGTAGTGATCTCGATCGTCAGCTGCGTCGGCGCATCGCTTTGATTGGTGACGTACAGTCTTGTCGACCGGCCCTTCAAACAGTCGATGGACGTTTGCTGCTGGGCGTCCAGACGTACGGTTCGCCGCCTTCGACCGAGATCAGCGGATTGGAATACGCCTTGCCCGGCTTCGACGCCGACGATCACATCCTGCTCGCTGCGAATGGAATACCGCTGCAATTCATCGGATTGAAATCCCAGCGGCACTTCCATGTCGTCGGTGCGCGGTGGCACTTCAACCGTGATCGCATTCTCACCCACATGCGGCAACCGGCCGAGCGATGCGAAGAGCTGCTTCACCGGCATCATAGGGATCGCCAGAAAGCAGATGACGACGTACGCCAAAACGATGTAGGAAATCCACTGCAGTACGCTCTCTTTGATTACTCGCAACATGGCAGCGGCGGCCGGTCGCGAAACCAGAAGCAAGGCGGCATACAGCAAAACCAATACTGCCGCACCGAGCGTAACTCCGACCGATAACACCCAGATTGAGGTCAACCAGATACTTAGATTTCCAAACATGTACTTCGTTGTGAGTAGGTGAGTTTGTGAGTAAGTGAGTAGAAAGTGGAATCCCGATACCTACTCACACTGTAATTGAAATCAGAAATGGCGAATGTCGAATCCCGTGAATTGACCGGTGGCCGGCTGCACGTCGGAGCGCTCGTCGCGAATTTTGCTGAAAAACCTTTCGCGAACTTCGCATAGGAAGGTATCCAACTCGTGCGGTTCGCCTTCGGCGACCAATTCGACTCGACCATCGGGGAGATTGCGAACGTAACCGCTGACTTCGTAGCGACGAGCGATCGCGTGCGTCGTGTATCGAAACCCGACGCCTTGCACTCGCCCGGCATAATCCACGGTGCGACGTTGTCGCGCGCTGGCTTTCATTTTGCCCTAACTTGACGCGTAGACCGCAAGCCTACAAGCAAAGTATATCCATGGCGTGCTAGCGCTGCCAGCCTTGACCAATCACTGCAATTGTTCTACTGTCCGCCCGCGATGAAACGCCGTATTCAAACGCGTGTCGATGTGTACCTCGTTATCCTTCTGGCACTGACCCTGCACATTGGTTTATGCAGTGGCACGGAACCATCCACAGCGTCAGGCGAGTCGACAGCCGAGCTGGCCAGCATACTTGTCCTGCGGGACGGCGGCGTGCTGACGGGCAACGTCTCGCGACTTGACGACGGTTATTTGATCCATCGTGGGGGCACCGAGATTCAAGTGCCTACCGCCAAAGTGCTCATTTCCTGCCGAACGCTTGCGGAAGGGTATGAAGCGCGGCGAGGGGAAATCAATCCTGCATCGGCGGACGCCCATTTGTCGCTCGCCGCGTGGTGCATGATGCACGGTTTGAAACCACAAGCGGCGCGCGAGCTTTCGGATGTGCGGGCCTTGGAACCGGCTCATCCACGATTAGCGCTCCTGGAGCGGCGGCTCGCAGCGGCTGAACCCGTAGCGACCCCCAACCATTCGGCCAACCAACGGTTGCCCAGCACGCCGATTGCAACCGCGCCCCTTGACGTGCGTGAGTTCCATACGTCCCCACTCGCCACAGAAACCAAGCTTTCCGGCCCGGTTGTGGAGCGATTTACGCGCAAGGTACAACCAATCCTCGTCAACAACTGCACGACGAGCGGGTGCCATCATCGCGGTGGCTCAGAGCAGTTTCAACTTGATCGCGCGCTCTTGCACGGACTCGCGAACCGGCGCACCACCATGCAAAATCTCTCAGCCACGCTCGCGCTCGTTGACCGGCAGCAACCGCACCTTAGTCCGTTGTTGATCGTTCCACGCCAAACGCATGGCAGCATGAATGCGCCGCTCTTTGGTCCGCGACATACAGCCGTTTTCAATCATCTCGTGGAATGGGTGGCACTAGTCACCCAAGCCGAACCAACCGAGTCCGCCGGGTTACCGACGCCACAGCCAGATCGTGATGTAGCGTTGCCTAACAATTCCGAACAACCACCGTTCATGCAGAATGGCTCACAGTCACTTTCGACGACTTCGATCGCGAATTTAGACCAAGAGCCGGGGTCGCTGCGAGTGAAGCCGTTAGTTCGCTATGGAGCGCAGCTTCAACCGTGGCAGCCTAAAGATGCGTTTGACCCAGAGATTTTTAATCGCCAACAGCGCGTTCAGCCGCCAGCTGAAATGGGCGACAGCGCCAGCGAGCCGCTGTCACCTACCTCGCATCCCTAGGTTGCGAATTGTCGGTGCCTTGCGTGTCTTGATTGCCGGCGTCCTGCAAATTCGAATCACCCATGGGCGGTTCGACACCGTACTCTTCCGTCGTATACCCCTCGTTCTGGTAGCCACCGCTGGCGGAGCCGGCACGATGGCAGCCGCAGGCATTGCAATCGCCGTTGGCGACTGGTGGGTCGTAATCGTGGCAGTTCGAGCAGCTTCGGCATCCACCTGAGGCAACCGTGAGGGTGGCAAGTAGTCCGACGAGCAACAACCAGTGTCGTGACATCAGGTGATTCCTTTATGCGTGCCGAGGTCAAACTGCCGTAATGGCAAGAGGGTACGGCAATTCGTAACCAAACCATCGACCGGAAGAGGTCCGGAGAATTAGCGGATTTGCGCTGGTGGTGACGGTTGTTTGGCTAATGGGAATAGCACTGCTGGCAGCACATGTCAGCGCGTGAGATCCAGCGCGTGGCGAATCCGCGGATCGGCCAGCGTATCGGCGACGAAACGCACGCCGGTGAAGTTGTGGTGCTGCGTGTGGCGGTTGGGAACAGCCACGGTGAATGCGCCGGCGGCCACGGCCGCTCGGCAGCCATTCGCGCTGTCTTCCAGCACTATCATCTGATGGGGCGCCAATTTCATGCGCGCGGCTGCGAGCAAGTAAACTTCTGGATCTGGCTTGCCGCGGTAAATGTCTTCCGCCGTCAGCACGAATTGAAATCCGTTCTTCACGTTCAGGCAGGTCAGCACGAAGTCGGCGAATTCACGCACGCCACTGGTAGCGACTGCGATCGGCACGTGGGCCATCCGCAGATCATCGAGCAAGTCATACAGTCCTGGCATCGCCTCCAGCGACGCCTCCAACAAGCTTTGCAGCACTTCCTTGCACTCACACATTAAGTCGTCGAGCTGGTCGGGCAGCGCGTGGCAGTCGATCATGATGCGCAACCCGTCAATAGCCGGCCGGCCCATCATCTTTTCCCGAAGCTCCGCATCGTAGGTCTTGCCGCGGCGTCGTAGCACGATTTCGCCCGCTCGTTCGTACAAGTCTTCGGTATTAGCGATCAAGCCGTCGAGATCAAACACCACGGCGAGCAGTTTTGAGCGTTCGGTCATGAGTTCGGTCGCTAACGCCCGTTGGCCGAGTCATGAATTGAGATCAGGACGTCGGCCAGCTGGCCGAGGATCACCGCCGTTGCACCCACACACACGCAGATTCCACTTGCAGGCACGGCGCACGGAACACCAAAGGACCCCGCTCGATCGTTGTCGTGCCAAACGATTGCTGATCGAGCAGCGCACTCAATGGCAGTTCGACGACGCCTTGCACCTCACGCACATGCGGCCTCCATTGCGGCCCGAATCCAACCGTAGCCACCCAGGGCGTAATTAGAAAATCGCTGGCGAAAACATAGCAGTCGTCGAGTCGGCCAATTAGCTCGACTTCGGCGTCGACACCCAATTCCTCGTTCAATTCGCGGAGCGCCGCCTGACTCGTGGATTCACCTTCATCAACGGCCCCACCTGGCAGGCTGACCTGCCCAGCGTGCCGCACAAGCGACGCCGGGCGCACGGTGAGCGGTAAATACCAGTGTTCGCCTCGTTGAAACAGCAACAGCATCACGGCGGCCGCTCTTGCCGTGACTGGTGCCGGCCCAGCGTGTCGGCCAAAACTCATCTCTGGCGACATGCGAGTGCGCATGAGCTGCCGGCTGCCGCCTTTATCAAGTGCACTTGCCAGCAGTTGCGGCAAATCACTCGCGGTTGCCAGGCGGCTGGCCGCTGATTCGGTAAACGACATACTCTTCATTCCAATACGCTTTGGGAAGCGACAACATCTGGCTGCGATCGGCAAGCACCATTTCGGCACCGTATTTTGTAGCCAGCTCGCGCCGCACTCCGTCCCCAATTGACTGGGCGAATCGACAGGGCCTTGCCTGCCGGCCGCATCTTCGTAGTAGTAAATTTCCTTGATGCGTCGATCCCATTCGAGGATTCCGCGTGTGTCTTGTGGGATATCCTTGCGATTAACGACTTCCGGCCTTCCAGTGCGCCACTTGAACGTGTGGTTCAAGCGCGGCGTGAGAAATAGCGTGTGGGCCGATGTATTTTCGGCGACCCACTGACAGACGTCGACCCATGCCGAATAGTCGGTCATGCGAGCCTCCGCGGGTGGCACCGGATTCTTTGCGCACTGAATTACCACGTTGGAAAGATGCCATCCAGCAAAAGCGATCGCCGCAACCAGCGCCAATTTGCCCCACGCCCGGCGTTGGGTTAAGGCCATGATGAGCAGGGCAGTGCTCGCCAGCGCAACCGCCATGGGCACGGCGAAATCGGTGAGCCGAAACCAATAGTATCGAAGTAATCGCGCCGCCAGCAACGGTTCGTGAGACAGTCCGAATTCGATCACAAATCCCGTTATGGCCAGCATGGCGGCTCCCCACGCGAACTGCATCAAGCGGAACACGACATGGTATCGCAGGGCGAGTCCCAACCCCGCCAGCGCGACAATCAAAACAGCGTGACCCGCCAGCCTCCGCATTAGCTCATCGCGAGGCAACACGAGCGGTGCCAGGTGGTGTGGCAGCCGCTCGAACACGTAGATGCGGCTTGCTTCCGCGACCATGTCAGCCGGCTGGTTCCAGGAGAGCGACAATGCTGGAACGACGCCGATTAACCCCAAGACCAATCCGCCGAATAGTCCCGACATCATCGATGGAACGAGAATCCGGCGTGGGGAATCGAGCAGCCAAATTCCTCCGCACACGACGACACTCCACCCGCCCACCAACGGATGAAACGCAGTAGCCGCTCCCAGCAGCAGCCATTGCCGGTTCCAACGTCCGTCGATCAATTCGCGCAATGCCAAAATTACAAAACCGTATGCAAAGCACTTGGCTTCCACTCCGCCCACGATCCACTCTCCTGCCAGATGTCCCTGTGCATTGAGCGTGACAAACAGTGCGGCAGAAAGTACCGATGCCCAGGGCGTGGGCACGATGCGCCAGCTCAGCCGCTGCCAGGCCCAGCCCAGCATGGTCCACGCGGCCACTCGGCCGATCCACGCCGTCGCCGGCAGCGACAACCATTTTGTGATCCACCCGAACAGCCAAATCAAAACGAGCTGCGTGTCGGCCGATTCGAGAAACAGATCGCCCGGGCACCATGACGGGTTCCAATAGTGCTTCACACGGCACAGATAATGCGATTCATTGACATGGGGTGCGGGATCGCCACCGACAATAAAAAATACCGCCAATATTAGTAGCGTTTCGGCAACACGATGCGCGGCGGCCTGCCGCTGAGGTTGCGGTGAAGCGTCGTCAATTGAAAGCGGCGTGGGCATCAAGGTGAACTCGGCACTTGGAACTTACGCAAGCGTACTAGGGTCTGTCGTGGCCGGCCAGTGAGGTTCGCAACGCCGCAACTTGCGCCAACATTTTGCGGCGGCGCTTGCCCCCGCGGACAAACCGAAAGGCTTGCAAGTACACACCGGCCGAGCAAGCGCAGCCGCTAAATAATTGATAAATACCGGCCGCTTGCGTTTGGCGGCTTGCTGCCGGTTAACTGAGAGGCTTATTATCGAGAGGCAGGTGCATCTTCCATACGAGGTGCCAACCCATGACGGAGCAACTGATGTCACCCGGGCAAGTGTTGCGCGACACTGTGGAGTCCACCGCGATTCAGGTTCCCGGCGCCCCCAATGCGCTGGTTGGCCGGCTGATCGAGGAGATGGGGTTCGCGGCGATGTATTTGTCGGGCGCGGCGTTGTCGGCCGGCGTGTTGGCGATGCCGGACGTCGGCCTGTTCACGCTCACCGAGCTGGCGCAGCAGGTCGCGTATCTGACGGCGCGGGTGACGATCCCGGTGATCGTCGATGCCGACACCGGCTTCGGCGACACGGTGAACGTCGAGCGGACGATCGTCGAGCTGGAGCGGGCCGGCGCGGCGGCGATTCAGCTGGAAGACCAGGAGCTGCCCAAGCGGTGCGGGCATCTTTCGGGCAAGTCGCTCGTGAGCGCCGAAGCGATGTGCGCGAAGCTGCGCGCCGCAGCGGCCGCCCGCAGCCGATGATAGCACGGTGATCATCGCCCGCACCGATGCTCGCGGCGTCGAAGGATTCGACGCGGCGGTCGAGCGGGCCAAGCAATACATTGCTGCCGGCGCCGATTGGATTTTTCCCGAAGCACTGGCCAATCGCGAGGAATTTCAAGCGTTCGCCGCGGCGATCGACGTGCCGCTCGTGGCGAACATGACCGAGTTCGGCAAGAGCCCGCTGTTGGATTTCGACGAGCTGGCGGACATGGGCTACCGCGTCGTGCTGTATCCCGGTTACGCTGCTGCGAGTGGCGATGAAGGCGATGGAGTCGACGCTCACGATCCTGGCGGCCGACGGCACGCAGCGCGAACTGTTGGACCTGATGCAGACGCGGCAGGAATTGTACGACTTGTTGGAGTACGATTCGTACGAAGAGCGCGACCGGGAGTATTTTTCGTGAACCGCAATCTGGAATGCAGATCAGCGCGTCGCAAGCGGCGCGGCCAAATAATTCTGGCTCTCAACTCTTGACTCTCGACCCTTGACTCCACATGCCCGAAGAAATCTATAGTCCTGGCTTGGAAGGCGTGATTGCCGGCGAAACGGCGATCAGCACGGTGACCGGCGGCTTGAGTTACCGCGGCTATTCGATCGAGGACCTCGCCCGACACGGCACGTTCGAGGAAGTCGCGTATCTGTTGCTCTACGGCGAGTTGCCGGCTGCCGAGCAGCTGGACGAATTTCGCAAGCGGCTCAAGGCGGCGTCGCAAGTGCCGCGGCCGATCATCGAGATGCTGCGGCAGATTCCCGCCGGCACGAACGCGCATGGACGTGCTGCGGTCGGCGGCCAGCATGTTGGCGCCACTGGGATCCGGACGTCAACGACAACAGCCACGAGGCCAACGTTCGCAAGGCGGAGCGGCTGTTGGCGCAGTTGCCGGTGGTGATGGCCGCGCGGCATCGGCTCAAGCAGGGCAAGGAGCCGGTGCCGGCCGAGAGCGGCCGGTCGCTGGCCGCGAATTGTTTGTACATGCTGTTCCGCGCCGATCCGTCGCCCGGCCACGTCAAGGCGATGGACGTGTCGCTGATTCTCTATGCGGAGCATGAGTACAACGCGTCGACGTTCACCGCGCGCGTGATCGTCTCGACGCTGTCCGACTTGCACTCGGCAATCGCCGGTGCAATCGGTGCGCTGAAGGGCCCGCTGCACGGCGGCGCGAACGAGAAGGTGATGGACGTGCTGAAGCAGGTCGGCAAGAAAGAAAACGCCGAAACGTGGATTCGCGAAGCTTTGGCCCGCAAAGAAAAGATCATGGGCTTCGGCCACCGCGTCTACAAAGACGGCGATCCGCGGGCCGTGTATTTGAAGGAACTGTGCGACCAGCTGGCGAAGGAAACCGGCAACGAAGACCTGGAAACGATGGCCGACGTGATCGAGCGCGTCATCTGGGAAGAGAAGAAGCTGCCGCCGAACCTCGATTGGCCGTCGGCCCGGCTGTATCACTACATGGGCCTGCCGATCGAACTGTACACGCCGCTGTTCGTGCTCAGCCGCGTGAGCGGGTGGAGTGCCCACGTGATCGAGCAGCTCGACAACAACCGGCTGATCCGGCCCCGGGCCCGCTACATCGGTCCCGAGCGGCGACCCTGGGTGCCACTGGCGGATCGTTAATTATCGCGCACGAATCAGCCGGCGTATTGCTACTTCTTTTGCCGCTCAGGCGAAGTAGGCACGCCTTACCGCTCTGGTTAGGCTTCAAGTAATCGCTGCGATCGTGTGAAAATCTTCGCGCAATGATCGATACAGCTGCTGGTAGACCGGAAAGCCCTTGTCATATTGGCGACGGGCCGCCGCCGTTGGCTTTACCTGGCTAGTTGTCTTAACCGTCGCGTCGCAGGCTTCGGCGATGTCCTTGAACTCGCCGGCGCCGACGGCCGCCAGCAGGGCGACGCCGTAGGCCGGCCCTTCGTCGGCGTCCATCGAGACGACGGTCTTGCCGAGCACGTCGGCCTGCATCTGCCGCCAGAACGGGCTCTTCGCGCCGCCGCCCGAGGCGCGGATTTGCTTCACGGCGACGCCTTGCTCTTCGATGATCGCCAGGCAATCGCGGAGCGAGTAGGTGACGCCTTCCATGATCGCGCGCACCAGGTGGCCGCGGGAGTGCTTGCAGCGTGAGGCCGACGAACGCGCCGCGGGCGAGCGGATCGGCGTGCGGCGTGCGCTCGCCGGCGAGGTAGGGCAGGAAGAACAGGCCTTCGGCCCCGGGCGGCGTGACGGCGGCTTCTTCGGTGAGCACGTCGTACACGTCGATCTTGCGTCGCTTGGCCAGCGCGGCCACCGTCTCGCACAGACGCGTTGCGGAACCATTGCAGCGAGCCGCCGGCCGCGAGCGTGACGCCCATCATGTGCCACTTGCCGCGGACGGCGTGGCAGAACGTGTGCAGCCGGCCCTCGCGGATCGACCTGCGGCGTGTCGCTGTGGACGAACACGACGCCGGACGTGCCGATCGACGTCGAGAGCACGCCCGGCCTGACGATGCCGTTGCCGACCGCGCCGGCCGCGCAGTCGCCCGCGCCGCCGACGACCATGCAGTCGGTCGACAGGCCGAGCAGCTTGGCCGCTTCGCGGCGTCAGCTTGCCGGTGACTTCTTCCGATTCGTAGCACGTGCGCGAACAGGCTCGCGTCGAGTTCGAGCTTCGCCAGCAGCTCCTTCGACCAGCGGCGATTGCACGACGTCGAGCAGCAGCATGCCGCTGGCGTCGCTGACTTCGGTGGCGAATTCGCCGGTCAGCCGGCGGCGGATTTCGTCCTTCGGCAGCAGCACCTTCACCGTCTTGGCGAAATTCTTCGGCTCGTGGTTGCGGAGCCAGAGAATTTTCGGCGCGGTGAAGCCGGTGAGCGCCGGGTTGGCGACCATCTCGATCAGCTTCTTGCGGCCGCCGGCCCGGCTTCTCGATTTCCTCGCATTCGGCGGCGGTGCGCTGGTCGTTCCACAACAGGGCCCGGCGGACGACGCGGTTCTTCTTGTCGAGGAACACCGAGCCGTGCATCTGGCCGGAGAGGCCGATCGCCTCGCACGTCGGCCGGCTTGAGCTTGGCCTTCTTCACGACGGCGCGGACGGTCTTCACCGTCGCCTGCCACCAGTCGTCCGGGTCTTGCTCGCTCCACAGCGGCTTGGGATGGTAGCAAGGGTACGTGGCCATCGCCTGGCCGAGGATTTTGCCGCGCTCGTTGATGGCCAGCGTCTTCGTGCCCGAGGTGCCGATGTCGATGCCGAGATAGATGCTCATTGTCGATTATTGCTCAAGATTATTGAACTAGCCGCGAGCGGGCGCCGTGCCGTAGGCATGGTCGTGCTCGCGGGCCTAACCGGATTGGTCTCGCGTCTGCAAGCCGTTGGCTTGCGGCTATTGACGCTTGCGATTGTGGCACTAGCCGGATGCGCAGATCCACGCGTGGCTTCAACTCCGATCCAGCACATCGCCCAACGCAGCCGCGGCCAAGTGTAGCATTGCGCGTGCTGGTCGTGAATGAGCCGGAGCTGGCCGAGGCGATCAATCGGCTGCGCGGCGAATGGGCCGAACGCGAGCGGCGGCGAGCTTAACGGCCGACGTCGACGACCTGGACGGACGTGGCAGCGGCGAAGATCGCTCGACGCCGACGTCGTCGTATTTCCCGTCGCGCTATCTGGGCGAGCTTGTGCGATCGCGAAGCTGGCTGCGGCCCGATGCGGGCGAGCGTCGTTGGAGAAGCGAGGACTTCGACGCCGACGACGTCTTTCCGCTCGTGCGGCAGCGAGCTCATGCAAGTGGGGCGGCCAGGACGATGGCGTTGCCGCTGGGTGTCGAGATTGCCGCAGGCCGCGAATCGGCCAACGCCGACGCGATCGATCACTGGCCGGCGATCATGCTGCTGGCGCGCGCGGCGCCGTACGCGTGTCATCCGCGGCACGAGTCGGCGTGCTGTTCGACCCGGAGACGATGAAGCCGCGAATCGCGGAGCCGCCGTTCGTCGAGCGCTGGACGAATGGCTGGACGCGAAGTCTACGACTGCGAAGATCGAAGAATCGCCATGGGCGAGCTGCCGGTGCCGACAGGTATTCACCAGTCGACCGGCGAATGGGAACCAGTGCCGATGCTCGCAGTGTGCCGGTCCTGGCTGGCGGATCGATTGATCGCCGTGACGAGCGTCGTCGCGCAACGCGGCCAGCGCGTTCAAGCTTGCTCGCATGGCTGGCGCAGCGCGGAGACTAGCTCGCAGATTGCTCGCGCCGGCAACGGCACTGCTGCCGGTGCGTCGTTCGCTTGGCGTCATCGGCCGATCGTGGTATCGACTCGACGCAACCGATCGTGCGAGACCGACGCGAGGCTGCGCAAGTCGCTCGAAGCGGCACTGAGTGCGCGAGCGAGTGTCTCATGGTTCCGCGCATTCCGGGCATGGACGAGTATCTGGCCGCACTCGACGACGCGGTCGAAAGGCACTCCGCGGCGACGAAGTCGCCGCCGCAGGCGGCACTTGCAGAAAGCGGCCGCGCAATGGGAGCAAATCACCGACGCGCATGGCCGCGATGCTCAGCGCGCAGGCGTATCTGAAACATCTCGGACATCGAGCGAGCCGTAAGCGCTTGCTGCGCAAGCGCTGTGCCGCGCCGGCCGCTTGTCAAAGCGCGGCTACTACCGATAGGTTCAAAGTTTCCGCTTCATGTAGGTCGAGGCTTTCCGAGCCTGACTCGGATCTGCGTGCTTGTCAGCGCTGCGAAGGCCTGACCTACGACAATGGTCAGCACCGCTCGCCGACCATCAACGGATTGTGATCACCGGCATCGGCCTCACGGCGCCGAACGGCAACACGCTGCCCGAGTTTCGCGACGCGCTGCTCAACGGCCGCAGCGGCGTGCAGAAGTACGACATTCGCTACGTCGGCGAGACGCTGGCCGGCGTCTGCAACTTCGACGAGCTGAAGTATCAGAAGAAGAAGGAAGTCCGCCGCGGCACGCGGGCCGGCAGCATCGGCATCTACTGTGCCCAGGAAGCGGTGGCCGACTCGGGCCTCGATTGGGCCGAACATCGACCGCGAGCGGGTCGGCGTCTACATCGGCGTCACCGAGCACGGCAACGTCGAGACCGAGAACGAAATCTACGAGATCAAGGGCTACGACTACGACACGAAGGTCTGGTCGCACCACCACAACCCGCGGACCGTGGCCAACAACCCGGCCGGCGAGATCACGCTGAACATGGGCATCACCGGGCCCGCACTACACGATCGGCGCCGCCTGTGCCGCCGGCAACGCGGGCATGATCCAGGGCGCCCAGATGCTGCGGCTGGGCGAGTGCGACGTGGCGCTCGCCGGCGGCGTGTCGGAGAGCATCCACACGTTCGGCATCTTCGCCGGCTTCGCCAGCCAAGGTGCGCTCGCCACGCACGACGATCCGACGAAGGCCTCGCGGCCGTTCGACATGGATCGCAACGGCATCGTCGTCTCCGAAGGCGGCTGCATGTACGTGCTGGAGCGGCTCGACGACGCCAAGCGCCGCGGCGCGAAGATCTACGGCGAGCTGGTCGGCTACGCGATGAACAGCGACGCCAGCGATTTCGTGCTGCCCAATCCCGAGCCAGCAGGCCCGGTGCATGGACCTGGCGCTGCAACGAGCGCCGGCTCAACGCGGCGGACATCGACATCGTGAGCACGCACGCCACCGCCACCGACAGCGGCGACGTCCAGGAGTGCGTCGCCCTGCGGCAAGTGTTTCAGCAACGGCGCGCAGCCGGCGGTCAACAACACCAAGAGCTTCATCGGCCACGCGATGGGCGCCGCCGGGGCGCTGGAGCTGGCCGGCAACCTGCCGGCGTTCGACGACGGCGTGTGCCACGCCGACGATCAACGTCGACCAGCTCGATCCCGAGTGCGAGCTGCCGGGCCTGGCGCTCAACGAGCCCCGCGAGCGGCAAAGCCGTCCGCTACATCCTCAACAACTCGTTTGGTATGCTGGGGATCAATTCGGTGGTGATTATTGGAAAAGTTTAATCGCTAGATCGACAAGCATCTCACGCAGAGGCACAGAGCGCAGACGATCTAGATACTTCGATTGCCTCTGCGTCTCTGCGTCTCTGCGTGACGACCTGTCTTGACGAATTAAGGAGAATCTACGGCATGACCCCCGCCGAAATCCGAGAAGAAGTGCTGGATATTCTGCGCGACATCGCGCCGGACGAGGACCTGTCGCAGCTGGACGACGACGTGCGGTTCCGCGAGCAGCTGGAGCTCGACAGCATGGACTTCCTCGACATCGTGATGGAGCTGCGCAAGCGGCACCGCATCCAGATTCCCGAGGACGACTACATCAACCTCGCCAGCATGAACATCACGGTGGCGTACCTCGAGCCGCTGATGAAGGACATCGAGCGCGAGAAGGTGTGAGAAGCGATGAGGAGCGAGGATCGAGGAGCGAGATTCGCGCTCTGAACTCACTCGCTCCTCGCTGCTCGCTCCTCGCTCCTCATGTACGACACGATCATCATCGGCGCGGGGATGTCGCGGGCTGGCGGCCGGCATTCGGCTGGCGTACTACGACCAGCGGGTCTGCATTCTCGAGCGGCACTACACGATCGGCGGGCTGAACTCGTTCTACCGCCTCCGCGGCCGCGACTACGACGTCGGCCTGCACGCGCTCACCAACTTCACGCCCAAGGGCACGAAGACCGGCCCGCTCGCCCGGCTGCTGCGGCAGCTGCGGCTGCGCTGGGACGACTTCGCGATCGCGCCGCAGATCGGCTCGGAGATCGCGTTTCCCGGCGTGCGGCTGCGGTTCGACAACGACGCCGAAACGCTGCGCGACGAAGTCGCCTGCGCGTTTCCCGCAGCAGGCCGACAACTTCGATCGGCTCATCGCGCGAGATCGTCGAGTACGACGACCTCGAGCGAGACGCACGCCAACATCTCGGCCCGCGAGGTCGTCGGCTCGATCATCACCGAGCCGCTGCTGGTCGAGATGCTGTTCTGCCCGCTGATGTTCTACGGCTCGGCCCGCGAGCACGACATGGATTGGGGCCAGTTCTCGATCATGTTCCGCAGCATCTTTCTGGAGGGCCTCGGCCGGCCGCACGCCGGCGTGCGGCTGATCCTCAAGCACCTGGTGCGAAAGTTCCGCGCGCTGGGCGGCGAGCTGAAGCTGCGCAGCGGCGTGAAGCGGCTGGCCGTCGAGAACGGCCGCGTGACGCGCGTCGTGCTCGAGAACGACGAGGAGCTCGAAGCCCGCAACGTCGTGTCGTCGGCCGGCTGGTGCGAGACGATGCGGCTGTGCGACGACGGCCAGCCGGTCGTCACGTCGCGCGCCCCGGGCCAGCTCACGCTTCTGCGAAACGATCGCCACGCTCGACGTCCAGCCGCAGCGACTCGGCCACGACCGCACGATCACGTTCTTCAACGACCACGACAAGTTCGTCTGGCAGAAGCCGGACGAGCTGTGCGACGTGCGGAGCGGCGTGATCTGCTCGCCCAACAATTTCGCCTACGACGCGCCGCTCGACGACGGCACGATGCGCATCACGGCGCTGGCCAACTTCGACCGCTGGCGAGCGCTCGACGAAGAGGCGTACCGGCTGGAAAAACTCCGCTGGTACGACCGCATCACCGAGTCGGCCGTGCGCTTCGTGCCCGACTATCGCGGCCGCGTGATCGACACCGACATGTTCACGCCGACGACGATCGTCCGCTTCACCGGCCACGACAACGGCGCCGTCTACGGCGCGCCGGAAAAGCAGCTCGACGGCCGCACGCATCTCGAAAACCTGTTCATCTGCGGCACCGACCAGGGCTTCGTCGGCATCATCGGCAGCATCACCAGCGGCATCGCGATGGCGAACGGCACTGTCTTGAAGGGCGACTGATGGCCGACGAGCACCACAGATTCATCCGACGTTGGTGGCCACGATTTTCGCTGCTGACCGTCACTGCTCGTCATGACGATTCGTCGGCCTGGCGATCGTTGTGGCACAGCTTTGGCGCGAAGTCGGGCCGTTGCGCAAGCGAAGTTCGGCATGCTGCGCGACGAAGTGGGCCGGCTTTCAATCGACGACGAATCGAAGCTCCACGCGATCGCAGTTCGAACAGACGACGAACTGACCTGGAAATGGCGCGTATGGATTGCCAGAAAATCGAGTGTACCTGTTGCGATCGCTTGGCGGGCAATTCCCAATGAATGGGTTTCCGCAGGGCAGGCGGCACCATGCGAATCGACGAGCCCGGCGAACAAGTGATCGAATACCGGATTACGCAGCGATCCTCGCAACGTCAATGGTTCGGCACCGCTTGAGACGAATTTCGGCAGCGTCGGGTCAGATAACCACGTCTGGGTTGATTGGCCTAACAAGACATCGACCAGTGGAGGCGTCGGTAAGACCACCATGACGTTCCCATCAAATGAATGCGTGGAGCTGATTCGAAAACGCATTTCGTCAAGCCAACGATAGCCGCGATATCGAAGACCCGTCGGCCGGTTTCATAGTTTGGTTGGAACAGGTGAAGTAGTGTCAGCACGACGGGCCTTATTTGCGAGGGCCGGTGCCGGTAAAATGACAGTCAAGTGTTGAATCATCAAAGATGACTGCAGCACGATTCGATTTTCGGGGAGAGCGTGGTTCGCCGACTATCCGACGCAGATCTTCGTCCCTATCAGTTCATGTAATGCCTCGCGATTTTCTCAAAGACGCCAAGGACGAGTACGACGTGGTCGTCATCGGCAGCGGCCTGGCCGGGCTGACGGCGGCGAACGTGCTGGCGCGGGCCGGGCGGAGCGTGCTGCTGCTGGAGCAGCACTACAAGCTCGGCGGCATGGCCACGTGGTTCAAGCGGCCGGGCGGGCACATCTTCGATATCTCGCTGCACGGCTTTCCCGTACGGCATGGTCAAAAGCTGCCGGCGCTATTGGACGCAGGAGATCGCCGACTCGATCGTGCAGCTCAAGCACATCCGGTTCGACAACCCGATGTTCTCGCTGACGACGACGTTCAACCGCGAGGACTTCACGCGGCTGCTTGATCGAACGAGTTCAAGGTCGATCCGGCAGGCGGTCAACGCGTTCTTCGACACGGCCCGCGGGATGAATTTCTACGACGACCAGTCGACGACGACGCGCGAGCTGTTCGACCAGTTCTTCCCCGGCCGCGAGGACGTGATCCGGCTGCTGATGGAGCCGATCACCTACGCCAACGGCAGCACGCTCGAAGACCCGGCGATCAGCTACGGCATCGTGTTTTCGAACTTCATGTCGAAGGGCGTGTTCACGTTCGAGGGCGGCACCGACCGGCTGATCGGCCTGATGGAGGCGCGAGCTGCGGAAGAGCGGCGTCGATATTCGCATCAAGTGCCGACGTGACGCGGATCGATTGCCGCGGCGGCCGCGTGCGCGGCGTCGAGGTGAACGGCCGCACGATCCGCACGCGGGCGGTGATGTCGAACGCCAACCTCAACGCGACGATCTTTCAATCTGGTCGGCGAGGAGTATTTCGACCGCGGCGTTCGTCGACGAGGCCCGGGCCGTGCGGCTGAACAATTCCAGCACGCAGGTCTACATGGCGCTCAAGCCGGACGAGCGAATCGACGAATCGACGGGCGACCTGCTGTTCAGCTCGACGGCGCCGCTGTTCCGCACGGAGCTGCTGTTGAGCCGCGACATCACCAGCCGCACGTATTCGTTCTACTATCCGCGGACGCGGCCCGAGGGCCGGCCGCGGTGCCTGATCGTTTCCAGCACGAACGCCAACTACGACGACTGGGCGAAGCTCAACGCAGAAGAGTACGAGGCGAGCAAGCACGACCTGGTCGAGACGACGCTCGACGCCCTCGACAAGTACGTGCCGAACATCCGCGAGCGGCTCGACCACGTCGAAGCCTCGACGCCCGTGACGTTCGAGCACTACACGCAAGCACGTCAACGGCGCGAGCTTCGGCACCAAGTTCGAAGGCCTGGCCGTGAGCCGCGCGCTGCCGCAGCAGATCACCGGCCTGTACCACGCCGGCAGCGTCGGCATCATCATGTCCGGCTGGCTGGGGGCGATGAACTACGGCGTGATCGTGGCGAACGAGGTCGACAGCCAGCTGATGAGCAGCGCATCGAGTCAATCCATGGTATCGACTGTGTGAATCAACCGCGGATTAACGCAGATAAACGCAGATAAGATTTCTACATATCTGCGTGCATCTGCGTTCATCTGCGGTCAACTAAGAATGACGTTGGAAGAGATCAAAGCCGCGATCCCGCACCGCGAGCCGTTTCTGCTGGTCGACGAGATCGTCGAGCAGTCGGACAACCGGATCGTGTGCCGCAAGCGGTTTACCGGCGACGAGTTTTGGTATCGCGGGCACTATCCCGAGTTTCCGCTCACGCCAGGCGTGCTGCTGTGCGAAGCGGCGATGCAGGCCGGGGCGGTGCTGCTTGCAAGCCACATCGCGGCGGGGCAAGGCGGCGTGCCGGTCGCCACGCGGATGAACAATGTGAAGTTCAAGGCGATGGTCCGGCCAGGCGACACGATCGAGCTGGAAGTCGAGCTTGATCGAACGCATGGCGGACGCGTTTTTTCTGAATGCCAAGGTGACAGTTGGCGGCAAAACGGCGGTCACGTTCGAGTTCGCGTGCAAAATGGCCAAGCCGATATCGGAACAAGCCAGAAGATTTACCACGGAGACACAGAGTGCACGGAGAAGAATCAAAGAGATTAAGCGTTTTCGATTGCTCTTTCATTCCTACTCTTCCAAATTTCTTCTCCGTGTCTTCCGTGTCTCCGTGGTTATTACTTCGCATTGAAATAACGCATGCCTGCTGATTTTCTCCAACTCGCCGGCAAGCGCATCCTCGTGATGGGCGTGGCCAATCGCAAGAGCGTGGCCTGGCACATCAGCCGCGTGCTGGTCGAGGCGGGGGCCGAGGTCGTGTACGTCGTCCGCAGCGAGGAACGGCGAGAGCAAGTGCAACAGCTGGTCGGCGATGCGACGGTTCTTGTCTGCGACGTCGAGTTCGAGGATCAGATCGAGCGGCTCGCCGGCGAGCTGGCCGAACGATACGACGTGCTTCACGGCTTCGTCCACTCGATCGCCTTTGCCGATTATGAAGATGAGCGTGAAGCCGTTTCACGAAACGCCCAAGCGGGCTTTCCTGCGGGCGTTCGACATCTCCTGCTTCTCGCTGGTGGCCGTGTCCAACGCGCTGAAAGAGCTGCTCGCCGCCGACGCCTCGGTCGTGACGATCTCGATTTCCACCACCCGCATGGCCAGCGAGAACTACGGCTACATGGCCCCGATCAAGGCGGCACTCGATTCGTCGCTGGCGTTCCTGGCCAAGTCGTTCAGCCGGTTTTCGCAGGTGCGGTTCAACGCCGTGTCGCCCGGGCTGCTGAAGACGTCCGCCTCGGCCGGCATTCCGGGTTATGTCGATTCGTACCTGTATGCCGAGCAGGCGACGCTGCGGAAAGAGGCGGTGCGGACCGAGGAAGTGGCCAATGTGGCGGCGTTCCTGCTCAGCCCCCGCTCGAGCGGCATCAACGCCCAGCGGATCGTGGTCGACGCCGGCATGAGCACGAACTACTTCGATGCCGACTTGATCCGAGCGGCGGCGTGGTCGACGGCACGTGACACGCCGCCTACGATCCGTGTACGGAGCCGGACGTGTCCGGCTCACCGACGAAGCCGGCTCGCAGTCGGATTCGCGCTCCGACGCAAAATCTGATCAAACTGCTGGAAAATCTGCTAGCGAACTGTTGTTCGCCGTGCTATTCTAGATGGCGCAGGCGTCGAGCGCCACCTCATGCCGCCAGCGAGGCATTTCCACGGATTGGATAGAATAGTTCGTTGGGCCCCGTTCGTGGGTGAGATGGACAGGATGGATCCAGGCGGAACAGTGGTAGTAGGCGACATCTCCTCTTGTCGCGATTTCGGCGGAACAAGCGTAAAACGAAATCAAGCTGCGCCGCGTCGGCGTATCCGCGCCGCCACGGCCACGGCATCAAGCGCAACGAATCTAGACAATGACCAAGGTGGCCGCCAACAAATTGTTGGACCTGGTACGGCGAAGCGGCCTCGTGGACGAGGCCAAGCTGACCTCGTTTCTCGAAAAGACCGCGCGTAGCACGGCGAGGCCGTGCTCGAAGATCAGCCCGCGCTCGCCGAGCTGATGATCCAGGAAGGACTCATCACGCGCTGGCAGGCCGACAAGCTGCTCGCCGGCAAGCACAAGGGCTTTCGGCTGGGCAAGTACAAGCTGCTGGGCCAGATCGGCAAAGGCGGCATGAGCAGCGTCTATCTGGCCGAGCACGAGCTCATGAAGCGCCGCGTGGCGATCAAGGTGCTGCCGCAGAACCGCGTGAACGACTCGTCCTATCTGGAGCGATTCCGCCTCGAAGCCCGCGCGGTCGCCAAGCTCGACGACCCGAACATCGTCCGGGCCTACGACATCGACAACGAAGGCAACATCCACTACATCGTGATGGAGTACGTCGACGGCCAGGACCTGCATCAAATCGTCGCCGGACAAGGGCCGTTGACTTACGACACCGCCGCCGATTACATCGCCCAGGTCGCCAACGGCCTGCAGCATGCCCACGAAATGGGACTGGTCCACCGCGACATCAAGCCGGCCAACTGCCTGGTCGACCGCCACGGCACGGTGAAGCTGCTCGACCTGGGCCTGGCAAAGCTCACCGAAGACGATCAGGCGTCGCTCACGATGGCGAACGAGGAGAACGTGCTGGGCACGGCCGACTATCTGGCTCCCGAGCAGGCGCTGAACAGCCACGAGGCCGATCACCGGTCGGACATCTACAGCCTGGGCTGCACGCTGTATTTTCTGCTCACCGGGCGGCCCGCCGTTCCCCGAAGGCTCGATTTCCGAGCGGCTGCTGAAGCATCAGACCGCCAAGCCCGAATCGATCTTCAAATCCCGGCCGGACGCACCGCCTTCGCTCGTGGATATCTGCGAAACGATGATGTCCAAAAAGCCCGATGAGCGGTTCCAGTCGGCCGGCGACGTGGCGGCCCGACTCAAGGAATGGCTGGCCGATCGCGGCCGGACGATCGGCGGTGGGCACATCGCCGATCGCGACCGCGCTCACGATAGCGGCGTCGGCAGCGGCGTGTTCAGCCGATTCTCGCATGGTCCGGCCACTCCGCACTCCCGGCGTCGTGCCGTCGGGAAGCAGCCGCACGATCTCCGTCTCCGACCGCGAAACAAAGCGGCTCGACCAAAAGGGAAGTGGCACAGGAGCGGTCGACGAGGAAATCGGCCTGGCGCCGCTGGACGAAGAGGATGTGCTGGGCGTTGCGCACCGAAAGACCGCGAAGAAGCAGCCCACCGAGTCTGACAAGCAATCGATCGGCGATTTAGCCGGACCTAGTGATGCATCAACCGGTTCTGGAAAGGTCGGGTCCGGGTCGTCGAAAGCCCGTTCGCTTATCGAAGAGGAACTGCACGATCCCGAATTGGACGAAATCCGGCGCAAGGTCGCCCAGCGGGCTCAGTTCAATCCGTTGCAGCCACCAGGGTATGTACCGTCCGAGCAGCGGGCCCTCATGGGTTGTCTGGGTTGCTGTTGGAGGAGTGATCGCCGTGGTGCTCGTCATCTTGCTGCTGGTCGTTTTCGGCGGCGGCAGCTAATTCCTAGTGTCGCGTGCTTTCGGGCCGGGCACCGTGCGAAGCATTGGTCCCGTAAGGCATGTCTGCGGCGCTGACACCATGCCTACGCCACTTCGCGCTGACGGCATGCCACTCACCGCTGGCGCCGTTTGCCATTCGGCCGCCGAGCATCAGGCAATTGATGCCAGAGCCAATACCGAGCATCGCCACGTGGTCGCCACGCTCCAGCACGCCCTTGTTCGATTCCCAGTGCCATCGTGACGGGAAGTGCCGCCGCACCGGTATTGCCGAGCGTTTCGACGGTGGTGAAGTCGATTGCCGGATCGAGCCCGAGCGACTCGAACATGAGCTTGCGATGTGCCACGCCCACCTGGTGGCAAAACGTGCGGTCGATGTCGTCGCGTTCCCAACCGGCTGCCGCCAAGAATCGTTCGAACGTCTCCGCGCCGGCAGCGACGCCACGCCGCATCAGTTCTTCGCTATCGGTTTGCATGAAGGTTTCCAGCCCGCGGCTTTGGCAGAGGTCGTGCTGAGTCGTATCGCAGTGAACCATCGCCGTTGTGAGGCGATTGCCGGTTTGGCTCAGCTCCTGATCGCACAGCACAATCGCCACGCTGGCCGAGCCAATCGTGAGCGACGCGATCGAATTCTTGACCGAATCGCGCGTGAGCGACAGGTCGCCATTGAGCTGAGCGATCGTATTCTCGACCAGTTGCCGGCCGCATTCGGTGCCGACGACGAGTCCGGCACGAATCTGGCCAAGCTCGATCATGTTGGCGACTTGTACGATGCCGTTGAGCAGGCCCAGGCAGGCATTGGATACGTCGTAGATCATCGCGTCATCGCGGCAACCGCAGACCGTGATGAACGCGGCAGGCCGTGGCGGGCTCCAAAAAATCGCGGCACACGGAGCCGTGCACCAACGCACCGAACAACCGCTCGTCGATTCCACTGGCGTCAATCGCCTTGCGAGCCGACTAGAATGCTGACCGTGCTCGGCCGCGTCCCCGGCGGGAAAAAACGCCGCTCGCGGATGCCGGTCATCAACTCCAGCCGACCCTCGGGCAGTCGCAGCCGTTCGTACAGCGGCGCCAGCCGTCGCTCAAGCTCCGCAGTCGTGACGATTTCGTCCGGCAGAGTGTAGCCGAACGATTCCAGGCAGACGCGGCGGTAATGCATGATGGCGGGATTGCTGGATGTCGAGGACTCGCCGTGGCGAGCCGGATGCTGGATTGCGGGCAATTGCTTTCTACTTGGAGGATATCCGGCTATTGGATTCGGGTAAACGGCCCAATTCCGCGCTGGTCTGCGCACATCTCGGATAACGTGTTAAACTTTGCACACGAGTGAGACGGAATCGAGACTATGAATCCGCCGCCTGCTGATCCACGTTTCGATACTTCGACGATGGCGACGCGGCGTGGGCTGCGCTGGATCGGCGTAATCTTTGGACTAGCGTTCCCCATGATCATCACATGGGGTTATTTCGTTCTTGCGGCCCGCTATTCGACTGGCGCGCAACAGACCACGTATCTCGTGTTGAAGATCATCCAGTTTGCGTTCCCGCTCGTGTGGGTGTTGCTGGTCTTGCGGGAATCGCTGCAATTGCGGAGGCCAAACGCCAGCGGTTTGGTATTAGGTGCCGTGTTTAGTCTGGCGGTCGTCGGCGCCGGCTGGTTGATGTTTGATTTGGTGCTGCGCGATACGCCCGCATTTGCTGCCGCGGCACCGAAAATTCGCGAAAAAATCGCCCAATTTGGGATCGATTCGATTTGGAAGTACGCGGCGCTGGGCCTGTTCTACTCACTGGTCCATTCGCTGTTGGAGGAATACTACTGGCGTTGGTTCGTATTTCGCCAGCTGCGCAGCGTCGTGCCGCTTTGGCCGGCGATCGTCGTTTCGGCCTTGCCATTCATGGGGCACCACGTGATTTTGCTTAGCGAATTCTTCAAAGAAGCACCGTGGCTGGCCTGGTTTCTGTCGTCGGCCGTGGCCGTCGGTGGCGTATTCTGGGCGTGGCTTTACGAACGAACCGGCTCGATCTACAGCACGTGGCTAAGCCATTTGTTGATGGATGCCGGGATTTTTTGGGTCGGATACGAGCTGGTACGCGGCACCTCGCGAGCGGTCTATGCGCAATAGTGAACACTTGTAAAGTGTCGCGCGGCTCATTGCCCACGATGTTGTGCTAGCACCTATGGCGCAACGCAAAATGAGCTAGCCCCTTGAAATTCGCTTCACCGGTTTTTAATCTAGCTCCCACTTGCATTCCCATCAGGCCGCATGACACGGCCAAACGCGAAGGGAGTTCTTCAGGCCGGGCGAAAGGGATTTCCGGCTGCTGGTGAGAACCACCAGCGCACGAACATGGCATCCGGCCGTTCTTGCTAGCACGGCGCGTGGCTCCCTGGCACGACTTCAGGGCAGGCCAAGCGAAGGCAAGCCGCGGCGCTGTGGCTGTTCGGGGTACTGCGATTCTGCGAGGTGCGCTCTCAGGCGTGCTCGCGGAGTGCATGCTCCGAATCATCAACGGCATTAAGGGCCGGCTACCGATGTGGTCGTGGAGGGACTCGTGACCAGTGCGTCCGATTGCGGCGCCAAACAAGGGAGTGCGAAGCCATGCAAAAGCCAACGATTGGTCTGAACGCTGATTACGTTAACAACAATGGGGACAAGCCCGCTTTCACGTATGTCGCGGCGGGCTACTACGACGCCATCACCAAGGTAGGAGGAGTTCCGCTCATCATTCCGCCGTTGGAAAGTGACGAGGATTTGGAGCAAATCCTCCAACGCGTCGACGGGGTCGTTTTGGTCGGCGGGGCGGACCTCGATCCTCGCCGGGACGGTTGGATGTTGCATCCCACGGTTCGGCCGATGGCCACTCGCCGCGAAGACTTCGATCGTCGGTTGGTGCGGATCGTCGCAGATCAGCGGCTGCCGGTGTACGGCATCGGGGCCGGCATGCAGCTGTTGAATGTGACGATGGGCGGCAACTTGCTACTGCATATCCCCGAAGACCGGCCCGGCGCGCTGCCGCACCACGACCCGATCGATCCGGCTCATCGGCACACGCTGCAGCTTACGCCCGGTTCGCTCATGGAGCGCGTTTACGGCGACGGCGAGCTGCGCGTCAACAGCATGCACCACATGGCCGTAGACGAAGTGGCACCCGGCTTTGAGGTCACGGCGCGATGCCCGGACGGCATCGTCGAGGCGATCGAGAGCCGGATACTCGACTGGTTTGCGCTAGGCACGCAGTTCCACCCGGAGGCCAGCACGGCCTCGGCGCTCGACCTGAGGATTTTTGAGGAGTTTGTCGACGCGGTGAAGGAATCCGCCGCCGCGGTGCGACTTGTGGCCTAGAGGTCAGGCGTTCTGATCAGATGCGGTTTGGCGCCACATGGATCGTGACGCCAGACCGCTCTTGATTTGAAGAAGCACTATGGGGCACGAACGGGATTGTAGGAGGGGTCTCGGACCCCCAATCGATCGCTACAATGCCACGGTGTTCTCTTACGAGTTAAACTGCCGTCATTGCGGTTGGCGCACCGTGTGCGGCGTTGATGATGCAATCGTGCGCTTGCGATTGCTTGGATTGCTGCGTCGTGAGCGTGATCCGGATGAGGAATTTGTGGCCGCGCTCTTCGTTGAAGCGGCGCCTCGGATGACGTGTCCGATCTGCAAGGAGAAGGGTCTCGCCACATCACCGATCGACATGTCGGAAGAGGATGGCGAGTGGCAAGCGGTGGTGCTGTGCGACGTTTGTCGCGAACCGATACCGCCGGAAAGGCTGGAGGCTGTTGCAAGTACCAAGCGCTGCGCAAAGTGCCAGGGTTTAGCGGAGTCGGACATGCTAGCGGAAGCCGAGCCGGATTACTGTCCGAACTGCGGTTCGTTGGTCGAAATCCGTGTGAGTCGCGGCAGTGGCATCACGCGCTTCAAGCGCGTCTGCACCGGCCTTCCGCCATGCCGACTCTAGTGCGGCGTACGTAGTACCATTAACTTCGTACTCAGTACGGCGAGCCACCCATCACGCATGTCTCACACCTCGCCAATGTCCTCATTCCACAGCTCTGGGTGCGCCGCGATGAATTCTTGCATTAGCTGGTAACACTCCGCGCTATCGACGATCTCCAGCACAACGCCCCGCGAGCGAACGTATTCCTCCGGTCCCTGAAACGTGCGGTTTTCGCCGATAACAATCTTTGGAATGCCGTAGAGCAGGGCGGTGCCACTGCACATGTCACACGGCGATAGGGTCGAATAGAGCACCGCCCGGCGGTAATCGGCCGGCCGCAATCGCCCGGCGTTCTCCAGGCAATCCATTTCGGCGTGCAGGATGGCGCTGCCCTGCTGCACGCGGCGATTGTGACCGCGGCCAATAACTCGGCCGTCAATCACGAGCACCGAGCCGATGGGAATTCCACCCTCGGCCAGTCCTTGCCGGGCTTCGTCAATCGCCAGCCGGAGAAATTGGTCCATACGGAAGTCCGGTGTTAGTGATTAAAACAGTCACACGGTCAATCGCGAGAGGGGAACTCATTTGCCCGTGGTAGCCGTTTAGTCGGTCCGCAATTATGCTAGAGCGGTATACCACAGCCGCGAGAATCCTCCCATCCCCGATTCGGCATCCGATGAGCACCACGGTTTTTCGAGGCTCGCGCCGGGCCGCAACGATTCTGTGCGCTGCGGCGGCGATCGCCGGTGCTCTGTCGGCCGTCCATGCCAGTGAAATCACGGCGACGGACGACTTTCGGGACATAGCCGCCGAAGTGACTCGCTACGCCGATGCCGTGGGATCGGAGCGCGTACTGCTCGTGCTCGACATCGACAACACGCTGCTGGCGATGAACCAGGATCTGGGCAGCGATCAATGGTTTGAATGGCAGCGATACCTGTTGGATCATGAACCTCGCTCGAACGATCTGGTGGTCGATTCGTTCGACGAGCTGCTGCAATCGCAAGGTTTGCTGTACAACCTGAGCCGCATGCGCCCGCCACAGCGGGACCTGCCGAATATTATCGGCCGGCTCCAGGGCCGGGGGATTCATACGCTCGTACTCACGTCACGCGGTCCCGAGTTTCGGGCGTCGACGGAGCGCGAGCTGGGCCGCAACGATTACGACTTCGTTTCCACGGCACTGCCGGTGCGGAATCTGCCCGGCGGCAGCTATTTGCCGTACGACTTGGACGATCTCGAGGCGGACGGTCTCACAGCGCAGGACGTGGCGGCATTCGACATGACAGAGCCCAAGCCGGTCACTTACGAAAACGGCATCTACATGACGGCGGGCCAACCCAAGGGGGCGATGATTTTATCAATGCTCCACCACGCCGATGCAGATATCCGAGCGATCGTCTACGCCGACGACCACATTCGCCACGTGGCGTACGTCTTTGCAGCGGTAGCCAGCCGTGGCGATGAGATCACTGGCTTCCACTACAGGCGCGAAGAACAGCGGGTGAAGCGATTTCAATACGGCGACAAGGAAGAAGTTGGCCGCCGCTGGCGGAGGCTTAGCCGAGCGCTGGAAGAGGTGCTCGAGTAATTGACAAGCAGCCACGTACTCCAAACGCTTGCGGCTTAGCGGGACAAACTCTTTACAAATTCGCGCAACTCCGCAAGCTCGCGCTCAAAACCGCTGTTGAGAATCGGGAAGCGGCACCAGGTTTTCGGGTCGAGGTTCTCATCGTCTAGGTGGAATGAGGGGGCGTATCGCTCGCGCTTCCATTGATTGCGGCACCAGAGCTGGAAGAATCGTTCCACCCACTGGGAAATCTGCGACGTTTCATATTGCGGAAACTGCCCGAGGACTGTCTGAAATACCTCGACAGGCAGCAATTTATCGCGAATAGCCGCTCGCTCGATCGCATCCAGTACGCGATAAGGCATCAAATCGGCCTCGTCCGTTTGGTCTTCGGACGGTGGTCGAAGCTCGGCGGTTGGCCGCAGGTGGTTGACAGCGGCGAGCTCCGGCAATGGTCCGATGCTCTGCGGCCCGGTCGATCCCATCCACTTGAGCCAGTCAAGTAGAAATGCCTTGTCGATTCCCGCAATGGGCGCGAGTCCACCACACGTGTCGCCGTCCATCGTGGCGTAGCCGACAGCGGCTTCGCTGCGATTGCTCGTGGTGAGAAGCAAAGCGTCGCGCAAGTTCGCCAACAGCCAGGCACCGGGGCCACGTGCCCGGGCCTGAATATTCTGCAGCGCTACGTCGTCACGCTGCCAGTCGAGCTTTCGATCAACCGCGCGAGACGATGTCAACGTACTGATCCACGACGGCGTCGACATTCCACTCGAAGAATTCAGCACCGGTGATATCGGCCACGCACTTCGCTGCTGCGAGCGTTTCCGGACCACTGTTGCGGGTTGACTGGTAGACACACGTGAGCAACTGGCCGACAAGTTGCTTGGGATCTGGGGCCGAACGTCGCTGCGTGACGGTACCCGCGCCTCGGCTCGTCAGCGCACGGACGTGCGAGAGCTTTTCCAGCATCTTGGTCGCACCCAACTCGCGGCCGGCTAATTCGGCCATCAAATGCACAAGGATCGCGACGGCCGACGAATCCGCCCCGCCGCTTAGCGAAACCACAAATCCTTGTGTGCGGCTTTTCCGCAAATAGTCGAATAATGCCAGCGAAACCGATCGAGCGAATTCCTCCTCCTTTTGATGCGGCCCGGTTTCCCATTCCGGGTGCCCGGGCACGTTCGATAACGTCGAATCGGCATGAGCCGCGTCGACCGATCGCGCCCCGATGAGTCTGGTTTGAACCCGCACGGTACCAGCGGGCTCTGCAACTTGCGGATACTGGAAGTCGAATGAAATCGTGGTACCTTCATCGTCCGTCGCGACCGGGTCGATGTCGGAAAAGCTCTCCGCCCTGGCCCGGCGCGTGCTGGTCACATCGATAACCGACGTCGTCAGCACCAAATCGGCAAACGAGAATCGCGGTCCGCGAACGAGCATCGTGCCGCCGCTGGCAATGAGCGTGCCGCCGTCGTAGATTGACCGGCCGGCCTCGTTGCCGAGCAAATTCGAGTAGGCATAGCTTACGCAAAACGCCCGCGAGCCTTCGAGCACAAACCGCTCACGAATCTGCTGCTTGGCGAACGCAAAATGGCTGGCGCTGGGATTGAGCAGCACGTCGGCGCCGCGCTGCGCAAGCTGGGCGCCGGTGCGATCGGCGACCCAAGCGTCGCGGCATATTTCCAAACCAATCCGCACGCCGCCGCAATCGAACAATAAATCACCGATTGCACATTCCTTGCCTGCGAGGTCAATCGTGCTCACGATCCCGGCCGGCCAGCGGCGAAACCAGCGAGGCTCATAGTGAATTCCGTCGCCGGCGAGATGCTGCTTGGCCACCAGGCCGAGCAGGCGACCGTTGCAAGCGACGGCGGCCGCATTGTAAACGCCTCCGTCGTGAAACACCGGCAACCCCAGGCACGCGACCAGGCCCTCGGTGGCCGGCAGCAACTCTCGCAGTAACTCGAGTGCCGTCTTCTGCACGCCGGGCGAAAAAAACATGTCTTCGCAGCCGTACCCGGTGATACATAGCTCGGGTAAACAGAGAATCCCCACGCCGGCGTCCGCGCAGCATCGAGCGCGGCCCGGATCTGCCGGGCGTTCGTGTCCCAATCGAGCGGCGTCTGGTTAAGCGCCGCAGCTCCCAAGCGGATACGATTCAACGAGTTGACCTCACACAAAAAATGGCCTTTGGTGCCGCCTGTCAATTGACAGCCTGATTCAACAGTGCAAGCCGCACCATATTGAGCGCCTGCTTTGCCGCGCGCTGCTTGGTGATCGACGGATGGCTGGCCAATGGAAATCCCTTCACTTGTACATTCTCGGCGGTTGCCAGGGCTACTTGCAATGAGCCCGTCCTTTCTACGGAATCACGGCGCCCGGCGGTCGCAGTGTGTACTGGGACAGCTCTCGGAGGAAACGCCGCTACGCTCAAGCCATAATTCGCACCGGCTTTTTCGCGGACAGCGCGGGCCATAACTTCGGCCGTTCCCCGTTCCGCCTGTGAACCTGCCGGCACGTCGACGCCCAGTACTGATTTCAATGCCGCCGCATCGCGCACCACAACGGCGGCACGAAACACGTCGTCGGCCGCTGCCGCTTCGGCCAGCCACTGTGAAACAAGCCCATCCGTGGCCCACTCGGCGACCGCCAGTGATTGCCTCCGCTGTTCAAGCAGCCGCACAACAGCGTGCTCCAGTTCGTCCTCCTCTTCGCCAAAAACGAGCACGCCGAGTAGCTCGCGGATTTGAGCGATCGTGGGTTCCATCTCCCGCAAACAGGCCGTTTCGTTCGGGCCGCTGGCCGTGATCCGCAGCGTGATCGTCGCGCCGCTCACCGTGATGCCGACCAATGGCTCGCGCTTACGGCGGATCATGTCGGGCAGCATTGCTTCGAGGTCACTTTCGCCGACGCCGAAGCACTTGATCCGGCGATGCACAATCACGCGCTTGGAGGTCCGCGTGGCGGCAATGGCAGGAGCCACGGATGCTTCCCACATGGCGAACATCTCGGCCGGTACGCCTGGCAGGGCGAAGACGCGGCACGGCGGGCCACATGGCCGCGAGACCGCCATGTCGATTCCGGGAGCCGTACCGTGGGGATTGGGCACAGGCCGACTGCCACGCGGGAACTGGGCTTGCAACAGATTCCGCTCCGGCATCGCCCGGCCGCGGCGAGCAAACAGGCTACGGATATGGGTTACTGCCGACTCGTCCTGGATCAAATCGACGCCGGCGGCTGCGGCCAGAGCCTCCCGCGTCAAATCGTCGGCAGTAGGTCCCAGGCCGCCCGTTGCGACGACGATATCGGTCCGGTCGATCGCGATGCGGAATGCCGCGATATTGGCCTCCAGGTCGTCTCCAATGGTCGTGTGGAACGCCACCGCGACGCCAAGCTCCCCTAGCCGCTGGCTAAGCCATTGGCTATTGGTATCCAGCCGCTGGCCGCTGGTCAGCTCGTCGCCAATGGCAAGGATCTCGGCACGCATGAGAATGGGGGCTGTGGGCTCGGGGCTGGGGGAGGCGGAATTGGAGGATTGCGGGCCAGGTCGTCCGCGACCCCGGCCTTCTCGCATAATTCTCGCGGTTTGTCATCGATCCGCCCAGTGGATCCTGAATTCGGTTATGATAGCTGCGGCAGCGATAGCCGAAAATTCGGCGAAACTTACCAAAGGTTGGGATGGTTTAGACCGTCATGTACCACAAATCGACTCTTTCGCTTGTAATCGCATTCTTTGGCCTGTTTGGGCTTGTTGTGTTGGATTGTGGACCGCTTGTTTCCAAAACCTATGGGCAGCGGTCCAACGATAACGACGACGAAGGGGGTGACCGACCTCGCGGGCGTGGTCGAGGCTTTGGCGGGCGAGAAGGGGGAGGTGGCGGGCCTGAAGGCGGCGGAGGTCGCTGGGGCGGGCGTGGTCGCGGCGGCCGTGGCTTTGGTGGCGATGGCGAAGGCGGCGGCGAACGCCAACGGCGACGCGACAACG
The DNA here is from genome assembly GCA_963786455.1 of uncultured Planctomycetota bacterium. Lineage (GTDB taxonomy): Bacteria > Planctomycetota > Planctomycetia > Pirellulales > Lacipirellulaceae > JABDGM01. The sequence continues at coordinate 97,891 of CAWAZX010000002.1, forward strand.
ACGGCGATGATGAACAGTCAAATCGCGACAGTAACGGCGATTCAGGCCCCAGCACGACCGAGTTCGCCCAACAACTGGTCAAGCAACGCGACAAGAATGGGAACATGATTCTCGAAGGGGAGGAACTCGAAGGTTTGCGCGGCCGGGAAGCCCGGGCAGACGCGAACGGCGACAAAGCGATTACCGTCGAAGAAATTGTGGCGGCGCTATCGAATCGAAATGGCTCAGCAAATAACCAGGGCGGTGGTGGCCGGTCCGGTCGCGGCTCCGACGCCAGCAGCAAGTCATCGGATAAGACGGCAGCGGCCAGCGGCGACGGCTCCAAGGTTTACCTTGGCCTGGCTGCCCTAATCGGCTCAGTAAGTGATAAGGAAAAGAACGAAGCCAACCAGCGGAAAACATACCGGTTCACGCCTGCCGAAGAGCGGCAGCCGAAAGGGTTGCCGAGTTGGTTCGCGTCGCGCGATCGGAACAAAGATGGCCAGGTCGCGATGAGTGAGTACAGCCGGTCGTGGTCGGCGCGTTCCGTGGGTGAGTTTCGCCGTTATGATCTGAACAATGACGGTGTGGTTACCGCGAAAGAAGCGGCAGAAGATTAGCGAAGCCGGCGGAAAACTCACCGTTGCCGTGGTTGGTTCCCGACGACAAGCAGTCGGCTTGGGATGTGGTTAGTCCCGGCCGCCGCCACCACCCCGACCACGTCCACCACCGCCGTCGCCACCACCGCCGCGCCCGCCTCCGAAGTCGCCGCCTCCTCGACCACGGAACCCGCCGAAGCCGCCACCTCCGGGGAAACCGCCGCCTGGGAAGCCTCCGCGCCCAAATCCACCGCCGCGGTCGCCGCCGCCTCGGTCACCGCCGCCTCGATCGCCACCACCGCCGCGTCCTCCGCCGCCAAATCGCTCCTGCATTTGTTGGAACTCTCGGATTTGCTCCATTTGTCGCCGCATTTGTCGCTGCGCGATCTCCTGTGGTGAGTCATCATCGTCGTCGCCGCGGCCGCGCCGACCCTCGCGACTGTTGGTTGCCGTGCTGGAACTGGCATTTGGCAGAATCGACGTCAGTGCATTCTTCACTGCGGCCGTGTTGGTGTGCTTCAGCGGAACCAGCTTGGTAATATCGGGCTCGATCGCCATCGACTGGTCCAGCCGCTCGACTAATAGACTGACTTCCTCGAACAGCGGATCGGGTGCCCGCACAATGAGATTATTGTTGTCCGAGTCCACCGCGACTGACATCTTCTGAATCGATTGCTCGGTATTCGGCCCGCCCTTCAGCATCCGCATCATGTCTTGCGGACTCATCACGGCACCGGGACCGGTCATCCGGTCCTGATACAACTGCTGGACGATATTTGCGATTTGCTGAGCCGGCGCGTTGTACACCGGGATCAAGCGGGCCTCGGCCTCGGCTTCTACATCCTCAGGTCCCGATTGCTGATCCAGCACCTTGAGCAATTGCTCGATCGTGTCGAGATCGGCCGGTTTGGCGTGCACGATCAAGGCGTTGAGCCGAGCGTCGGGCACGATGTCGACGTTGGCGGAAGTGAACACTCCACCGCTGCTGCCGCCACCCATGAGCAGGTCGCCCATCAACGCACCGCCCATGTTCCCCAGCGCGCTGCTGGCCATTTCGCCAATCAAACCGCGGTCGTTTCCGCCGGTCCGGCCGCCGAAGATTGCGGCCAGCACCTCGGCAATGGTGGAAGCCTTCGAGTACTTCAAATAGAACACAGCGTACTCCCGGCCCGTCGTCGTACTCTTGCCCGCGACAATTCCGAGCAGCTCCTCAAGTTGATCCAGCGCCTCGACGTCGTCGGAGGCGATCAATGTGCCGCCTGGGCCGGGTGCGATCACAATCGGCGCACCGCTGCCGGGAGATTGATTGGGACGGGCAGCCGGCCGCCGACCTTGTCGCTGGGTTTGCGGCTCCTCAGCTTCGGGTGTGAGCGATTCGTCATCGGCGGATTCCTCAGCATCCGTTTCAGATTGCGGAAGGTCAGCGTTGCCGTTTTCCTGTGCCGCAAAGCGGAAGAGGCCGGCCCGCTGGGACGCCGACGTCATTCGGTCGTTCTCCTCGGGAGCTTGCTCCGCGTCTGGTTCAGCAGGATCCTCGGCCGGTGCCGGCACGGTGTAGCCATTGCGGAACATCTGCAATAAACCTTGTATCGAATCAGAAGCATTGTCGAATGGCAGCGTCGCCGCGGAAGGCGTAGACGGCTCGTCAACGGGTGCGCTTTCTTCAAGCGTATCCGTGGGCCGATAAGTGCGAATGCCACCAGCACCACTGGGCGAAATAATTCGAATGCGGCTACCGCTGACGCTCGGCCAAATCTGTTCGATTTGCGACAAGGCGGTACGGGCGGCTGCGCCGCTGAGCGGCAGAACCCGCACGCGCTGGCGCCTCGCGGCGACTGCACCCGATTCGTCGTCTTCGAATTCACCCATTTTCCGGAGCATCGCCCGGATTTGCGCTACCTGGCTGGCTGTGCCACGTACCATGATGCGGCGAGACGAGATATCGGCATCGACTTTCGGTGCCCGGGGATCCGGCTCCTCGCCGGAGCCACTAAAGAGCTTGTTAATTGCCAGCACTGCCATTTGCGGATCGAGGTTTGCCAACGCGATGACGTCGACTTCTCGCCCATCCTTTTGCATCTGGTCGATCGTGGCGCGAATCGTCGCCTGCTGCGCCGGCCGGGCGATTGCGATCAGAAAGCCGTTTTCATCATCCGCCGAAAGCTTGACCGTCGGGTCGTCGCGGAGCAGTATCTCCAGCGCATCCTTAACCGCATCCGGATCGGCGACGGTGATCGTGTACACTTCGAGCTGCGGGTGCCGGAGATACCGGCCGCCGCCTCGGGCACGTCGATCAGCCGCAGAATTTCTTCCAGCCGGGCCGAGTGCTGGGCCGTGCCGCGAACGAGTAGCTTTTCATCGGTCGCACTCTTGGTGATTTGCATCGTGCCGTCGGGCGTGCTGGTCGACTCGGCCGGAATACCCATCATCTGCTTGATCGTCGGCATCGCGGCTTCATACGTGAGGTACTTAAGCTTGAACTCGCGCATTCCTGCCCGCACGAGGTCGGGCTGTTCCACCGAGTTAATGATCGATCGGATGGTGCGCAGCCGGCCGGCCGTTTCTGTAACTTGAATATGCCGCGCCTGCGGCAGCGTGACCGCCTTCCCTTGGGGCCCCATCAGATGTTGAATCTCCTGGGCCGCCTGATCGGGTGTCATGTTCCACACGGGAAATAGCACGCGCACCAGCTCGTGTTCGCCCCGCTCGTCCAGTTCCTCGAGCGAAATGTCCGGCACGAGGTTCGGCGGAATCGGGTCTTCCAAATTGACCACGACCAGCATGCGATCCTTACGCACTAGCGTGTAACCTTTGATCTGCAGCACGCTGTTGAGCACGTCGAGCGCCTCGGCCGGCGTGTACGCTGCGCGTGTCGTTGTAGTTAAACGTCCCGGGCGGAAGCGTTTCGAACACGAGCGACAGGCCGGCTTGCTCGGCAAACCAATCCAGCACCTCCTGCCACGGCTGATACCGGAAGCTGAACGTCAGGCGGGCGTCCTTGTCCAGGATTTTCGGCTCTTCGGCAACCAACGGAACTTCAGGAGTGGCGTCGGCTGGTGCCTGACCCAGGGCGACCGGTTTGAAAGCCCCCAATGCGATCGCGCAAACGATTGTAAACCGTAGTTTTTCCATAAAAGTTTTCGCGAAGAGTGACTCCGACCAGCGGAGAGTTGGATAAATCTTACGCGGGGGCGTGCCGCTGCTTCAAACCCACTGTCCTGCCGTCCCGCCAGGCAAAGAATATCGCCATGGCGGACGCGATTGCACCGGCTTCGTTAAACCCCGCCGCTCCTTCCCATCATAACAACCGCTCCGGCCGGAAACCATTGAATCCAACGGACTTCTGACCGGACGGGGCGTCGCGGCCAAAGGTTTGCCGCACGCTATCCCACAGCATCTAACCCCGCCATGGTCCCGACGTGTCGGCGATTGTGCGAGTGGTCCCGGTCCTGAACCGGGGCGTCGTTTGCAGCCGTCGCCATCAAAGAATGTTCGTCTGCAGTTGGCAACCTTTGTTGCTAATCTACCCGGAAAAACTGACGCCCCATCCGACACGAGGGCCGTGGTGCCGGTGCCCATGATGGTAAAAATGGTAGTGGGAGGGCGGCCCCCAATATGGCCGCCCATAATGATATTCCTCGATGACCACCGGGCCAGGAGGCGGAGGAGGAACGACGTACGTTGGCGCCTGAGCCACACGAGGCGATTGCATCGCCTGAATGACGTCCGGCGGAACGCCTTGTTGGGTGAGGTAAATCACATCCTGAGCGCCCACCGGCTGGGCCACTCCAGAATTGTTGACGTAATTGGTGATCAACCGTGGGTCGACTCCGGCTCGGGTCATCGCCACCACTTCGCCAACCGTGGCCTGGCCCTGTGCGACGGGCCGGCCAAGCTCGGCGGCAATTTCTGCCCGATTACGGGCTTCGATGTCGTCCAGAGCGCCGCCAATGGTTCCGCCCGTGAGGGCCCCGATGCCGGCGCCGATGGCAGCTCCGCCCGCGGTTTCACCCACGGCATTTCCGACAAGTGCACCGATGCCTGCGCCGGTCAAGCCGCCCGCCAGCGCCCCTTGATCCGCATAGTATGGCGAGCGGCAGCCAAAAATCGCAGCCAATGCCGAGCACATCATTAGCGACAAGGCTAGGCGAGGGCTGCTCAACATTGGTGGGAACTCCATTCATGCTCCGCCACTCAGCGGGCCTTACTCATGACGTCGCGTGCAAACGACGTTGGCCGATATCACGCTCGTTATCGAGCAAGCAATATCGCTACCTCATCCAGAGACTGGGCCGCCGATCGTCGCAGTCGACCGCAGGACGGTCAAGAGAATCCAACGCCAGCAGCTAGCGTTGCGAGCTTTGAATGGCGCGTGGGTTTTCGGCCTCCGGCCGATCGTTGCGCTCGGATGATATCGGAACGGGCTGCAATTTGAAGGCCTGATCGGCATCATCACCGCTTGGATCGTCGTCCGGGTGTTCGTGCCGCCAGGCCCGCCACTTGTCCATCGCCACGACACGCTGTTCGTCGCTCTCAATCGACAGCGTCTGTAGCTGGAACATTTGCTCAGGCTGCAATCGAGCGTGTACATAGCCGTAATCAGCCGGCCGTTGGCCCGTAAGGTGCAACATCACCACAAGTGCCACATCGCGGATCTGCACGTTGGTGGCTGCCTCGCCGGGGGCTGCCGCGGAGCAAACGGTGGCGTCCTCCAAGAGCGGCTCCAACCGCTCTACGTGCTCGCGTCCGCCAAGTTGGCCGACCAGCAGCGCAGCCGCGGCTCGCGTGGGCGGCTGTACGGCGGCGTAGTTGCCAGACGCGTGTGCCACATCGAACGCCAGCGGCAACGATTCGTGAAGCTGGTTCACCGAAGCCATGTACAAGCGGCGGTTCAGAATCACTTCGTTTTGATTTGGACAGTGCATGATCCAGCCCACGACCAGCCGCCGGACGGCGTCTCGATAGTTTCCGGCTTGCAAGTTCTCGCGAACGGGCGGCCGCTGGATCAGATTTTCGACCAACACGGCACCTCGTTCGGTGACTTCAGTTTCCGCAATGGAGCCGAGAAACAACATCGTGCTACACGTCCCTAAATTCGGAGCAGCAGTGCGGTCGCCGACGTTCACCTGCCATTGCACCAATCGCACGAGGCGTTCCTCCCAGACTCCGGGCAAATTCTGCGGCGTGACCCCGAAAACAGCGGCCAGCAGCGCACCTTCCTGCGCTGCATGTCGACAAACAGGGTGCGAGCCGCGGGATCGCCGCCGACACGCTCGCGAAACTTCTCCCAACCAGGAAGCGTCAATCCTTGATGGCCGCCCTCATCGCGGGCGAACGCATCCAGCCGGCGGTGGAACTCCGTGCGATCAATCAGCGCCACCAGCGCCGCGCAGCTGCGCATTTCCGGGTCCGGGCCGTCGGCAACTTTCAGTAAAGGGTCTCGTGCCGGCATCCCGCTGTCGAGCAGTTGCTCGGCCGCGGCCTGACGGACTGGAAAAGCGTCGTGGTTAAGTTGCGCAATCCAATGTCCAATCTGCCGAATCTCGCTGCGATCGGGCTATCTTCGTAGCAGCGGATTCAGAGTTCGCCGGATTATCTGATTGATTTAGTCCTGTTTGGGCCGCGCACGACCAAAATCGAGCGTGCCGAGAGCTGCCGAAGCCACGATCGAAAGCGCGAGGCAAGTGCGCCGCGAATTGGGCAAGAACTTCAGTCCAGTTGCAAAAGACGGCATGGCGAACCAGTCGAATTGCGCGAATTGCCGGCGGGGAGTTTAGACGGCGCCGGCTACTGTCATTATCAGCCTAATCCCCATGGTAAGCGTACGACCCACGCTTTACCAAGGCCTACCGGCCTTTTGTCGCGACTTGCTTAGGTATACCGGCAATACCTGCACATTCTATGGCCGAGGGGCCAAAGTCCGGCGATTGCCATTGAGAATTGCTTGTATCGCCCTGGATGGGGTAGTAGAATTGGCGCACTCGGGATTTGTGGCCGCTTGCAGCCGATCTGCTAAAGAGCCAACGTCGCGAAGTTCGGCGTTCTCGATGTTGAGAAATTCTTCGCGCGTTGCTTCGTACAAACTGATTTTGGCGGCCGCAGCTCCGAGTAAATCGGGCCTGCGGTTTTTTGTTGCGCATTGCCAACTACAAAATAACTCGTGCCGGCCGAACCGGAGAAACGCCAGATGAGTATCACGGAAATGACCAAGCCCCTCGACGACCCGTCGCTGCCCGAAAACCCTCAACTGCGTGGCCTTCCACCCAAGCTTTCCACACTGAGCGTTCACGGCGGCGAAGCGCGACAGAAGCCGGGCGACTCGATTACCGATCCGATTTTTTGCGCGTCGACGTATACGTTTGCCGACACGCAAGCGGTGATCAACTTCATCGAAGAGCAGCAGCCGCGCGAGGAATATGGGCGCTACGGGAATCCGGGCGAGCGCGTGGCGGAGCGAAAGCTGGCCGCGCTGGAAGGCGGCGAGACTGCGGTGCTTTTCTCCAGCGGCATGGCCGCGATTGTCGGCCTGTTGATGGCCAAACTCAATTCCGGCGACGAAGTGATTTTTTTCGACGAATGTTATCACCGCAGCCGCGAGTTTTGTTCCAAGCATTTGTCGCGATTCGGTGTGAAAACCGTGCAAGTGCGCGCTTGCGATTACGACGCCATGGATGCGGCGATCACGCCCAAAACGCGGCTGCTCGTTAGCGAGTCGCCCACCAATCCGCACCTCAGCATCGTGGATTTGGACCGTTTCGCGGAAATCGGCAAACAGCACGGTGTCGAAACGCTGATCGATGCCACGCTGGCCACGCCATTCAATTTGCGGCCGATCGAAGCCGGCGTCGATTACGTGCTCCATTCGGTGACAAAATACCTTGCCGGCCACAACGATCTGCTCGCTGGGGTCGTCATTGGATCGGCAGAAAAGATGGAGCCGGTACGGAATCTCCGCGGCATCATGGGCGCAGTGAACAGTCCGCAGAATTGTTACCTGCTCACGCGTGGCTTGAAAACGTTTGAGCTGCGCATGCAGCGGCACAACGAAAATGGGCAGCGCGTTGCGGAATTCCTGCAGAGCCATCCGCGGATCGAAAAAGTCTTCTATCCAGGGCTGGAATCCCATGCGCAACATCGAATCGCCCGGCAGCAAATGCGCGGGTTTGGCGGCCTCGTCACGTTCCTGGTGAAAGACGCCGATTGGCGGGCCACGGCCGATATTGTCGATGCCGTGCGCATCCCGCGCATCGCGCCGAGCCTGGGCGGTGTCGAGTCGCTTATCGAGCAGCCGCTGGTGATGAGCTATTACCAATGCACGCCGGAAGAGCGACGCACTTACGGCATACCGGATAACATGATCCGCATGTCATGCGGCATCGAAAACGCCGACGATTTGATCGCCGACCTGGCGGCAGCACTGGATGCGACAGTATGAATTCGCAGTTGGGAGTCGGCTCGCCCATGAAACTGACACATGAGCTCCCCATGCACATCGTCGAGTAGTTCGACTTTGGATGAAACCTCCAGTCCCCCTGGCTCGGTGCTGCGGTGGTATGCCGGCGGAGCTTTCGCCGCGGTCGCGATTGGTTACGTGGCGGCGCGGCTTAATCTGTTGGGAATTGCACCCCTCGGTCTGTTATCTACGTTTGTAGGTTGCATACTCGGTGCGGTACTCGGTGGGCTGGCGGTGGTTTGCAACGTGGGCTGCCGCACGCGACTCGTTTTTGGCACACTGGTACTGGCAGTGATCACGGTTCTGGCGGAGCATGCTTGGCTATATCGCGACTTTTGCCGACAATGGCATGAAGCACGGGCCACCTCGGCCGAAGTCGCGTTGTTTCGGCCCGAAACGCCGTGGTCGCCGGTGGAGTATTTCGCGCGAGAATTGACGGCCACGAGCGCAGCGTTTTGGTTGTTTGATGCGGCGCTGATTATCGCGACGGCAATCGCTACCGGTATCATCGTGCATCGGTATTCCATGGAGACGCGCGGAGCAAGCTCCGCCGCTAAATCCCTGACCCCCGACCCCTGACCTCCTACCCCTTCCCCATGTCTATCCTCGGCACGGGCATTGATATTGTCGAATGTCTGCGGATAGCGCAGATGATCGAGCGGCACGGTGAGCTGTTCATTACGCGGGTTTATACCGATCACGAAATCGAGTATTGCTCGGCGCAAGGCGGCCACGCAACATTACGCCGGCCGTTGGGCTGCAAAAGAGGCGGTGCTGAAAGCGCTTGGCACGGGCTGGCGGCGGGGGATCGCGTGGCGCGACATTGAGATTCGTAACGACCGTAACGGTGCCCCCGGAGTACAGTTGCGCGGCGGTGCTCGCGACGTGATGGAACGGGCAGGCATCAAGCGACTGCACGTCACGATTTCCCACTGCCGCAGCTTCGCCGTGGCCCATGTAGTGGCCGAAAGTGACTAGGCGAGCTCTTGCTTGTATTAAACTGGATAATTGGCGGGCAAATTGCCGATAGCATAAACCGGACGGATTACGGAATCCGGCCGGCTTGCAATGGACGTGGGCCATTACGCGCTGCCCAATCGACGGAATCGTGGGCAAGACCCGGAAAATCGCGACTTTCAGTTTTCGCGTTTTCCGCGATCTGGTGTGCAGTCCCGCATGGTCACGCAAGCCACGAACCCGCACTTCTTGCTGTACTCAGACGCGTCCGGATCGGATTGCGGCGCACCGCGCTGGAAATTCCTGCTCCAATCCGTCGGAAGCGAAGACCAATTTGCCGCTGGCGACATTGAGCCGGGAATACCGACGACGCGGCTTGAGCTGCTCGCGGTGGTGCGCGGACTGGAGGCGATTGATCAGCCGTCTCGAGTCACCTTGGTTACGCGCAGCCGGTATGTCGCCCGGGGAATTCGCCGCGAGCTGAATCACTGGCGCGATCGGTCGTGGCACTGGGAGCGATTTGGCAAGCTGGTGCCGATACGCGATCGGGATTTGTGGCAACGAGTCGACCGCGCACTCACCTTTCACAAAGTGGAGTGCATTCGGCGGCCTGGGTCTTGCCGCGCCAGCCAACCGACAGTCGAAAGCATGTCCGCGACCGCACCGGCATTGCATGAGCCGGCACTGCTGATCGTGCCTCGGCCGACGACGCGTGGAATGGGCGGATTCCCGCGGCAAACCGCCTTATCCCGGGCCCTCGGAAGGCTCTGCGACGGCGTTTTGGCACCGTTTTCGGCGATCCTTCGGCCGGCGTTTACGCGGGCCGCTTAACGGAACACAATAAACCCCCGTTCCAGGCTGGAATACGACCCTGGACCACGAACATAGGAGACTGCACCGTGCAAACGCAGGTGGCATTGGATGCAATTGGCCCCGTGATTTACGGCTACCATGAAAACCCCTTTGAGATTTTAGGTCCGCACGAAATCGAACAAAGCGGTCGGCGGGCAATGGCCGTGCGCGCCTACCTACCTGAAGCCCAACGTGCTTGGGTTGTCGACCCAGCCCACGGCGAGACGCGGCCGATGCGTCGCATTCACCCGGCCGGATTGTACGAGGCGGTGTGCCCGGTCGATGCGAACGACGACAGCCAATTGATGTCCGCATTGGCTCCGAACTCGCTGCTTCCGGGTCCCAACCGGTATCAGCTGCGCGTGACCTACAAATCTGGTGAGACACACACCATGCACGACCCGTATGCCTTCGCCCCGATGCTGACGGACTACGACCTGCACCTATTGGGTGAGGGCACGCATTGGCGGAGCTACGAGCGGCTCGGCGCGCATTTGCGGAACACCGACGGCATCGCGGGCGTCAATTTCGCAGTGTGGGCACCAAACGCCGAGAGTGTTTCAGTGGTCGGCGATTTCAACGTGTGGGACCGCCGCAATCACGCCATGCGGAAGCACATTCCCAGCGGCGTATGGGAGTTATTCATTCCCGGGATCAATGTCGGAACGCGGTACAAATACTCGGTGAAATTCCGCGGCGGGCATGTCATCGAAAAGTGCGATCCGTACGGGTTCGCTGCCGAGATTCCGCCTCGCACCGCCAACATCGTCACGGACCTCGATACGCATCAATGGAACGACGCGGAATGGATTTCACGGCGGCCGGAGCGCAATGCGCTCGATGCCCCGATGTCGATCTACGAAGTCCACTTGGGAAGTTGGCGTCGTGATCCGGGCAATCCCGATCGCTGGCTCAGCTACCGCGAGCTGGCACCGCAACTGGCCGACTACTGCCGGCAAATGGGCTTCACGCACGTGCAACTGCTGCCGATCAGCGAGCACCCGTTCACCGGCAGCTGGGGCTACCAGACAACCGGTTACTATGCGGCCACCAGCCGCTACGGCACGCCGCAAGATTTCATGTACCTCGTCGACGTGCTGCACCAAAACGGCATTGGCGTGATTATCGATTGGGTGCCGGCACACTATCCGAAGGACGATCACGGCCTGCGCCATTTCGACGGCACGCCGCTCTATGAACACGCCGATCCCCGCAAAGGCGAGCACCCCGATTGGGGCACGATGATCTTCAACTATGGGCGGAATGAGGTCCGCAACTTTTTGCTCTCCAACGCACTGTTCTGGCTCGACAAGTACCACATCGACGGCCTGCGCGTCGACGCGGTCGCCTCGATGTTGTACCTCGATTACAGCCGGAAAGATGGCGAATGGGAGCCCAATTGCTTCGGCGGCCGCGAGAATCTTGAAGCCATCGACTTCCTGAAGAAATTCAATGAGGAAGTGCACCTTCAATATCCCGGCGTGCTGACGATTGCGGAGGAGTCCACGGCCTGGACCGGCGTGTCGCGGCCCACGTACCTGGGCGGCCTCGGCTTCTCGCTCAAATGGAACATGGGCTGGATGAATGACACGCGCGAGTACATGCACAAGGAGCCGATCCACCGCAAATTCCACCACGATGAGCTGACCTTCTCGCTCATTTATGCGTTTACGGAAAACTTCTGCCTGCCGCTGTCGCATGATGAAGTAGTGCACGGCAAAGGTTCGCTGTTGGATCAGATGCCCGGAGACCTGTGGCAGCGATTCGCCAATCTGCGACTAACGTATGGCTATATGTGGACGCACCCCGGCAAGAAGCTACTCTTCATGGGCGGCGAATTCGGCCAGTGGCACGAGTGGAACTGCAACGAGTCGTTGCAGTGGCACCTTTTGCAGTGGCAATCGCACCAGGGAGTGCAACGGTACCTCGCCGATCTGAATGCGCTGTATCGCCGTGAGCCGGCGCTACACCAGGTCGACTTCGACTGGTTCGGCTTTGAGTGGATCGACTGCCACAACTGGCAGGACAGCGTCCTCTCGTTCCTCCGCAAGGGGAAGGACCCGCAGGACTACCTCCTGGTGTGCTGCAACTTCACGCCGGTGCCGCGAATCGGCTACAAGATCGGCGTTCCGGAGGCGTGCTGGTTCGAAGAGATCAGCAACAGCGACTCCACGTTCTACGGCGGCGGCGACATGGGCAACGGCGGCGGCATTCAAGCCATGCCGACCGAAAGCCACGGCCGGCCGGCATCGATGGAAATCACGTTGCCACCGTTGTCGACGGTGGTGTTCAAGCCACGGCGGTAGGTACAAGTAAGGCCACTCGTAACGGTGTTCGCGTAAGCCGCTAGTGGGCGGTCTGGTGGCGGCCAATAATTTTGTATTCCCCGGTGGGCTTCGGTAGAATTCCAATTGCATACGAGGCCCAGTTGCGAGCAGTACCAAATGGTAACTTCAGAAATTGACGACTTTGTTCGCCGAGCCGAACGCTTTTACGACGAGCAGCTTCGTGTCCAATTAGAAGAATCGCATCCCGACGAGTTCGTGGCGCTCGAGCCGGTGTCGGGCGAGTACTTTCTTGGGAAGACGCTCAGCGAAGCAATGGGAGCCGCCAAAGCAAAATATCCGAATCGCCTGTCGCATGCGATTCGCGTGGGGCACGAGGCAGCCTTGCACTTCGGCGTCAGCCTGCCATGAACGGATTTGTGGATCGGAGCGGTCGCGCGCTGATTGATATCGAGCTTTCGCCGCACGATGACACCGTATTGACGATCAGAGCTTGGATCGACACAGGATTCACCGGGGGAACTCGTATTGCCCCAGACACTGATCGACAGTCTCCAGTTGGAACCGTCTGGCACTACAACGTGCTGTTCTGGCGGATGGTTCAAAAATCGCGATGCGGACCTATTCGTGCCAAATTAACTGGTTCGGGGAGACGCAGCAATTACAGATAGTTGCGAACAACGGGAGATTCCCATTGTTAGGCATTGGGCTGTTGTTGAATCGTGACCTCGATATCAGCTACCGAATGTCTCGCGTCTCAATTGACTGAGCAAGCTTCTTGCGACGCAAGCTTGCTATTCATCTTGTGCCGTCTGTTCCTCATCGGCCAGTTGCTGCTGGTCAGGGTCACGTTCCCATTTGAGCTCGCGGCTCTTGAGGATGTCGGCGGCGAGCAGGCTCGAGGTGATCCGCGCGTGATCGTTGACCATTAGACCAATACCGGGCCAATTGCCGGCTTCAGTCAAATAGGCATCGTGCAGAGCGTCGGACGGCAGTAAGTGCTCGGCGATGCGGACAACGTAAGCCGTCGTGTGAGGGTGGTTCAACACCGCACCCACCTCGTTATCCTTCAATGAAAATACCTTGTCCATGAAGTCGGGCCCGGCCGCGACGACGCTGTCCGGCTCGCTCAGCCGGAACGGCTGCTGCTGCAACTGGCCTTGAAAATCGCGCGAGATGGCGCCACCCGTGTATCGAGAAAACGGGTCCGTGCGCACAACCTGCACGGATTGATTCCCGGCGAAGAAATCGGCCAGCGGCTTATTCGCTTCCTGGGCCTGCTTGGCGAGATCGTCCGCGTGCTTTTGAGCCCGCTCGGCGGCCTTTTGCATCTTCCACGCCAGCACCACCTCCTCGCGTTTTTCCGCGAGCGTGGGAATGCGACCCGGCACATCGCTGATTTTCATAGCGAGGTATCGATTGCCGTCGAGGTCTTGTGTGGAAATCGGCTGATACAAGTCCAATTCGTCGGTCGCAAACAAGATCCTGTACAGCTCGCGAGTGGTTTCAATATCTCCCGAAGCGCCCACTGGCGTCTCGCGCATTTCCAACCACGACATCGGCCCGGTTTTACCGTCCTTGAGCCCGTGTTTGGCTGCCAAAGGAGCGAGATCCGAAAGCGCTGCCGGCGGCGCAGGCAGGACCTGACCGGCTGATTCCGCGTTGAGCCGAACACCGAAATACTTTGTGAATTCGGCATTCACTTCACTCTGCAACTGGCCCATGAGAGTGGTCAGCTGCTCGTTGACTCGGTCGCGAGCAAGGCGGGTACGAATCTCGTCCTTCACGTCGTCGAGCGGCTGAAATTCCTTTGGCTTCTCCTCGGCGGTTTGCTCGGTGGCGGCTGCGGTGTCTGTCGCCGTTGTGCCAGGCGCCGTTTGATTGGAAGTGAGAGGATCGGGGGCGGTGGCTGCTTCTGTAGCGGCCGCGGGTGCGTCGCTAGCGGGAGGTGACGTTGCGGTTGTGTCCGCGTTCCCAGCTGATTGTTCCTGTGCAAACGCAGTCAATCGGAATCGTCCAGTGCCACGACCGCTTCGCAGAGACGACTGCTCGTTCTCACTAGGAGCAGCATCATCGGACGATGGAACTTCCGAGGTTGGATCGGCAGCAGGTGCCGTGCCCGAATCCGGTTGCGAATCGTCTTCGGTTGAGTTTCCGTTTTCAGAATCCGGCGTTGTGTTGGTTGGCGACGGGCGGGCATTGGTTTGTTCAGCTTGAGTCGTGGCCGCCTCCTGGCCGCCATCGGCCGGTTTATCCGTGGCGGCCCCGTCGAATAAGCCCGTATCTGCCTTGATGAACAGCGGATCCTTGTTGTCTTCGTAGAATTTCGCGATTTCCTCTTCGGTGATCTCGTTTTCAACTTTCGCCAGGAACTGATCGTACTCTGCCTGGATAAATTGAAGGTCGATCTTTCGCGGTATGCGGAAGCCCGGTATCGGTGATGGAAACTCCATTTGACCGATCAGATCCGGTTGCGGTTCGCGTTCTTTGTGATCATTGAAAAAAGCCGTCAGTTCGGCGTCCGTGGGTTCCGGCACATCGACCACGAAAGATTCGACCGGGACGGCCACCGCCTCGACCGCGACACGGTCGTTCACTCGCAACCAATCTTCGTAACCTTGTTGAGGTGTGACAGTCCGAAACGCAAACAGGTAGCTTGCCAAATAACTGTGGGCCAGCAATTCCTCGCGTAGCGCATCCATCATGTATTGGATCGGAACTCGGCCGCCGCCCGCCTGCTGCAGCATGGCCCGCATATCGTCGCGGGACACTCGTTGACGGCCAAGCTCGTCCAAATAGGCGACAATCGCCTCGTCGCTCACCCGCATGCCAGCGTCGCGCGCTGCTTCGGCAAATAACTGGGTCGATACGACGCTTTGTTCAGTTTGTTGGCCGCCGATCGGTTGCACACGCAGTTCGCGCGGTTCAATCCCGGCTAACAGGGCCGATCGCACGCCGGTTTCGTGCACACCTTGCAGAAAGGAATTGACGATACGCCGACGCATCACGAGCTGATCTAATTCCTGATTAGTCAATTTGCCGCCGTCCCACGTCACGGCGACCTCGGCAGCATCTCGGTTTACGTCGCCGCTGCCGGGCGGGCGACCACCCAGGTATGACACCAGGTAATCACCAATGACGAAGACAAACATCAAGATGACGCCGGCTACCACCAGCAGCATCTTTTGGTACTTACGAAATATGCGAAAGGGACTCGCCATGCCGGGGTCCTGTAGGTCCGCCGAGCCGAGGCGGACGAGAAGCTGAGAGCTCGGGACAGGAAGCGAGGAGCAGACGTAGAAACGCTCCTGACTTCGTGCTCATTGCTCCGTGCTGGTTGTGCCGCTCGGCTCGCGGCACCTAGGTCGAAGGCCGGACTATCTTGACATCCGGGCAATACTGCTAGTAATCATTGACGGCTTGGCCCATCGGGCAAGGCCCGTGATTCTAAGTGGAATCGACCTAAATGCAATCCCAATATGGAATGTGGGCGATTCGATGGGGTTCCCGCGCGCCTTCTGACGGTTCCCGTCTTGCCACGACGCCAATTGGCGCAAAGAATGTGCGGTCCGCTGACCGTTACCAGAAACCTCTTTGGCTCATGGCACCAGAGAGACGGTATTGCGGTTTGATCCGGCGGTAACTGCCGGATGATTGGTATCGGATAGTGGGCCCAGCTCGGGCCAGTTGCGACAGTAATCCGGCCGTGGCTGCCGAGATTCAGGCCGGCAGTGTCCACGAACTGATAATGATCGGGACCAACGTCCTATTTTTGCCAGTCACCGTATATTCACACCTTATTGCTTGGCTCCCGATGTCGAAACAGAAGTCTACGAATGCGAAGTCCTCGGCGAAGGGTCACGCACTGGTGATCGTCGAGTCGCCGGCGAAGGCGCGGACGATCAGCAAATATTTGGGCAGTGGCTTTACGGTCGAGGCGAGCATCGGCCATATCCGCGACCTGCCGCAAGGCGCAAAGCAAATTCCTGCGCAGTACAAGAGCGAGCCGTGGTCGAATCTGGGCGTTAACGTCCACGATAATTTTACGCCGATCTACATCATTCCGCCCGGCAAGACCAAGCAGATCAAGCTGCTTAAGGACCGGCTGAAGGATGCTGACGCCCTCTATCTGGCGACGGACGAGGACCGCGAGGGTGAGGCCATCAGCTGGCACTTGCTGGAAGTGCTGAAACCCAAGGTTCCAGTTCACCGGTTGGTGTTTCACGAAATCACGAAGGATGCAATTCAGGCGGCCTTGCAGTCACCGCGCAAAGTCGATGACGGCTTAGTGCGAGCCCAGGAAACACGCCGTATTCTCGATCGACTCTACGGCTACGAAGTGTCGCCGCTTTTATGGCGCAAAGTGCGACCCAAGCTCTCCGCCGGCCGCGTGCAAAGCGTTGCTGTGCGGATGATCGTGGAGCGAGAACGCGAACGGATGGCGTTCGTTTCCGCCATTTGGTGGGACCTCATTGGACAGTTCGCCAAAGCGAACGGCCAAGAGATGTCGGCCGAGATCGTGTCTATCGACGGGCGGCGAGTCCCAGCCGGCAAGGATTTCGATCCTTCCACGGGCAAGCTTAAGAGCTCGGAATTCATTCTCTTGGACGGCGCTACGGCAGAGCGATTGGCCGAGCGGATTCGCCGCGGTCAGTTCCAGGTTACGAAGGTCGAAGACAAGCCGTATACCTCGAAGCCGTACCCGCCCTTCACGACCAGCACGTTGCAGCAGGAAGCGAATCGCAAGTTGGGTTTCACCGCCCGGCGGACGATGCAAGTAGCGCAGAGCTTGTACGAGAATGGTCACATTACGTACATGCGTACCGATTCGACCAACCTGGCGCAGGTCGCCATCGAGGATGCTCGACGACTGGTTTCCGAGGAGTATGGAAGCGACTATTTGCCGGCCGAGCCGCGGGTATACAAATCCAAAGTCAAGAACGCTCAGGAAGCCCACGAAGGCATCCGGCCGGCCGGGCATCCCTTCGAATTGCCCGGCACTTTGCGCAACGAGCTAAATGCCGACGAGTTCAAGCTGTTCGACATGATTTGGAAACGCACGATCGCCAGTCAAATGGCCGATTCACGCGGCCGGCGGATAACGATCACCATCGAAGGTGAAGGCTGCCTGTTCCAGGTGAGCGGCAAGACGATCGACTTCCCGGGTTATCTCCGCGCCTATGTGGAGGGCAGCGACATGCCGGAGGCAGAGCTTGCCGATCAGGAAATCGTCCTGCCGAGCGTTACCGTGGGCGAGTCCCTGAAATGTCTGGCGATGACGGCCAAAGAGCATGCCACTCAGCCACCCAATCGATACAGCGAAGCCGCACTGACCAAGGCGCTTGAAGAGCGCGGAATCGGCCGGCCCAGCACGTATGCTTCGATTATCGACACGATCCAGAACCGCAATTACGCGTTCAAAAAGGGCGGAGCGCTGGTGCCCACGTGGGTTGCGTTTTCGGTCGTGCAGTTGCTGGAAGGTCACCTGGCCAGCCTGGTGGACTACCGCTTTACGGCACAAATGGAAGATGACCTCGACGCGATAAGCCGCGGCGAGCGCGAGTGCGTCGATTATTTAACCTCGTTCTATTTCGGCAACGGCTCGCCGGGTCTCAAGCCGCAATTGGAGAACAAGGGTTCCGAAATCGACGCGCGGGATATCAGCCGCATTTGGATCGGCACGCCCGAGGGCGGCGAGCCGGTGTACGTGCGCGTCGGCCGTTATTCGCCGTTTGTCGAACAAGGCGACCGCACGGCTTCGCTTCCCGAAGAAACGCCGCCGGACGAAGTAACGCTGGACGCCGCGCTCAAGCTGCTGGAGCAAGCGCAACAAGGCGAAGAGCCGCTCGGCATGTGCCCCCAGACGAGTAAGCCGGTGTATTTGAAGGTGGGTCGCTTCGGCCCGTACGTGCAGCGCGGCACCGTCGATGATGAAGAGAAGCCGCAAAACGTATCCCTGCTCAAAGGCATGGATCCGAAGGACGTCGATTTACCGACCGCGCTGAAATTGCTGACACTGCCGCGGAACCTGGGGGATCATCCGCAACACAACTCACCCGTGATGGCCTACAACGGCCGCTTCGGGCCTTACGTGAAATGCGGTGAAGATACGCGTTCGCTGCCTGCCGACTTGTCACCACTCGACGTGACACTGGAGCAAGCAGTTCACCTGCTGGCTCAGCCGAAGGCGCAGGGTCGCGGCCGCGCCGCTGCCAAACGGGAACCACTCAAGGTGTTCGACGCCTCGCCGGTGACCGGGCAGAAAGTGCAGCTCCTCGACGGCCGTTACGGGCCTTACGTGACCGATGGCACGACGAACGCCTCACTGCCGAAGGGCACCGCGGTCGAAGAGTTGACGTTCAATGAAGCGCTCGATTTGCTGGTCGCTCGCGCCGCTGCGGGACCATCCAAGCGAAAAACGACCAAACGTAAATCTCCCGCTAAGGCCACTACGTCGGGTGCCAAAAAGAAGACCGCTACAAAGCGTCGCAAGCCGGCTGCCTCCTCATCTCGAAAAGCGAAAAGTGCCAGCAAATAACGCCGGTTCTTGTCATTTCCCGTTTTGGAGGAAAGTTGGGGACTGGGCGTTAAATTCGGCCCAATTGTCGTCCGAAGCTTCGCCTCTGGGCGACACCTGACCTACGCTTTTGCAGGGCGCTCCACAAGCGCCTCCGCTGGCCACAGGTAAACACGACTGAAGAGTCACGGCCCGCACCCCAAGTCGCCAGGAGAATTGCCATGCATTTCGGTTTGCATTTGAAAAAGATCGGCCTGATTTCGGCCGAGCAATTGGTCGCCGCCCTCGAGATACAGCTCAACACGCTGGTCCCTATTGGCCAGTTGGCCTTAGAGGAAGGAATCCTTTCGCGCACGATATCTTTGACGTTTTGCAGGCACAGAACGATGCACCTAAAGAGCGGTTCGGCGATCTGGCCATCGAAATGGGGTTGATGAAGCGCGATGACCTGATGCGGCTGTTGATGATTCAGGCGGATCGTAAGCGGCCGATTGCGGAAATCCTCATCACCCAAGGCGCAATTACCGAACACGAAGCAGCGAGCGAATTGACGGCCTTCCGGCGCACGAGGTCGCGACCTCAACGCATGGTATCTCTTGCCAAACGCCCGCAATCCACCCTGCGCCAAAACCAACCACGTCTGACGAGCGACGAGCTGATCACCGTTTAGGGCAGCGCGGACGGTGGGTGGCATGCCTTCGCCGTTTGCGGCGTAGGCATGTGCTATGGCGCAAACATGGTTACGGGCTGGCGCCCGAAAGCATGCCACCCGCTACTTCGATACGCCGTCAATTGCCGCGGAAAGCCGTTCGGTCAAATCGGGTAACAGAGCTGCGTCCGCGCCGATTCGCGGTTGCTACGAAAATGCGCACTCGTTTGACGTAGTCGTCAAATTGCTGTTGCGCGAGCGTACGCACAACGGGGGAAATATCGCCTAGCCGCCGATAACTGATCCGGCTTCGCGAAATACACCTCGACGTCGAAGTCAACTTCCAATTCAGCCGGCGGCGCGTCGACGAGCACCTCGTGCGGCGCCACGTCTTTTCGAAGCGCCGTGGTCAGCGTCGCCGCAATTTGCTCGGCGATTCGGACATGCTCGGCGTACGGCCGGCGTGCCAATCGGCGGTAGTTCGTCGGCTCCTCAAAATAGCTGTACTGCGCCAATCGCTTGTAGAGTCGGCGCTTGGGCCCGAAGATGCCGTCCAATAGATCGCCGGCGGGGCTGTCTGCGGCTGCGGCCAGTAGTGAATCGACCATCGGCCGCTCGGTCATCATCAGCAAGTCGTCCGGGTCGAGCGCGTCTTGCAACAGAAACATGGCCCGCTGCAGCATGGCCGTGGCCGAGCGAACGGCATGGTGCCAATACACCTCGCTGAACATGACGTAGCGGGCGAAGACCATCATTTCGGCCGCTGTCTTGCCTTTATCGGTGATCGCCAGGCCGTCGCCCGCTTCGTTCAGGCACAAGCTGCCGATCAGCCGCCGGCGGTCGAAATGCCGGCCGTAGGGCACGCCGGCGTGCAGGCTGTCGCGCATGAGGTAATCGATTTTGTCGACGTCGATCGGCCCGGACAGCATGCTCCGCAGGATTCGCTGCGTGCCGATCTTGTGCGTCGCCCGGCCACCAATGTCGGCGACTGCGTTGGGATCCAGATTCCAATCGTCGGCCAGCACATCGGCCACTTCGCCCGCGATGATGAATCGGCGGGCGAACTCTTCGTGCGTCGGGAATTGCGGTAGGCGCAGGTCCTCGATCGGATGGCCGAACGGCCAGTGGCCGACGTCGTGCAACAGGGCGGCAGCAAGAAACAGCTCGGCATCGCTCGGCGTGACCGTGGCCGCAAATCGCTTATCGTTGGCGAGCTGATCCAGGTACTCGATCGCCGCCAGAAAAACTCCCAGCGAATGTTCCTGCCGCGAATGGTTGGCCGCCGGATAAACCAGGCTCACCAGTCCCAGCTGGCTGATCTGAGCCAACCTGCGAAATGCGGCCGTATCGATCAGCCGGCGGACGCGGTTCGTGAGCGGGACGTCGACCCCGGGCGGAATCCGCACCATGCCGCCTGTGCCGCGTCGGCGACCAATCTCGGGAATGTCGTGAATGCTAGTCACAGCGAGATGAGTTCGAACGCTGCGGTGGCTCATGTTCGTGCCGCCGAGACCCGGCAGGGCGGGCAATGCCGGCCACCAGCCGCAGCAGGGCACGTAACGGCAAAATACATCGCGCAGTGAAAAAAGCGCTGCCCGGGTCCAGATCGAACGACACATAGGCGGCCAACGCCCCGATGCCCAATACGGCGACGACCAGCACAACCATCTGCCAGATTTCCATGCCCTTTGTGAATGCGTCGGGACCCCAAAACTCTGTTCCCACAAAAACATAAATGCCCCACAACAGCGCATACACGAGGCCGCACGCGACCGAGCGAATTACCAGGGCGATGCCTTGATAGCCTTCCAACTCTGCGTCACGCAAAAACGTGTAGCCGGCCCAGGCGAGCGGCGGGCCCAAGCGCGATTGCCGCGACGGCCATCACCCACGTTTCGACTTGGCCGACGCTGCGAAGTACCAGCGCGATCGAGCAAGGCCACCAGCACAAAGCCCGACGACGCCGGTGAACACCAGCGGCTGAAACTTCGTGTCCTTGCGCTTGTATGTCTTGAGCGCATGCCGGCCGCCGGCGCCGATCGCGCCGGCCTCGGAGTGCTCCGGCGCATGGATAATCACCTCATCCTCTTTTTTGGGGATGGTGATGATCGTCCTTGCATTTGGGGCAAGGGCCTTTCTGTCCGGCAAATTTGTCGGCCACGCTGAATCGCTTCATGCAGCCAGGGCAGGTGACGTTAATGGGCATGGTCAGGCGAGCAGGGAGCGGGGAGCACGTGACGCAGGACGAATAACCTATCTTACTCCCATGCTCCGTGCTCCATGCTCCCCGCTTCTCACGTTTCCTTCAGCTCGTCTTCGTTGATGGCGTGGAAGCCTTTGGAGCGCAGCGTCTCGACGGCGATTTCGATGTTGTCGACCATCAGCGCCACGGCCGGCCGGCCCGTCGGACGAAACAAGCAGCGGATAGATCTGCGTGATGTTCACTTCGGCGGCCAGCAGCGCCGTGCAGATTTGCAGCATCGGTTGCTGGCGAGTCGGGCAGCTCCACGCCGATCAGATCGGACTCGACCAGCGCCAGGCCGGCCCGCTCCAGAATCTCCCGGCCCTGCTTCCGGGTCGCTCAGCAGGAACCGCACCAGGGCACATTCGGTCGAATCGGAGATCGTCAGCGCGACGATCCGCACGTTGCTGCCCTCGAAGCGGCGGACGACGTCCATCAACTGGCCGACGCGGTTCTCCAGGAACACCGTGAACTGGCGGATCGACGGATAGTCGCGGCCGCGCATCGTGGCGAATTCCGTACCCGCGCCTGACCCCTCTCCGGTACTCATTCCTGTCATCCTTTGCAAAAAATTCGCCTGACGTCGTTTGCCAGGTCGCTCGAACGAGCGGGGTCGTCCGCGATGCTGGGCTCGACTTTACCTGGCGACCAAAGCCGGCATTTTTTGGCCGCCTGTGCTCGTCCGTAACTATACGCTTTTCAGCCTGTTTTGCAACTCACGACCGCTTGACAGTTGTCGCCGGTTGAACAGCGTTGGACCGTGGAGACGGAGCCGATACGATATTCCCTGTACGAACAGAGTCGCCCGTTTCCCTAGATTGACGGACTACCATGCTCCCCGACCACGAAATCGAGATTCGCGTCCGCTACTACGAGACCGACGCCCAAGGCTACGTCCACCACGCCAATTACTTTCAGTATTTCGAGCTGGCGCGAGTCGAGCAGCTACTGGCGCTGGGCTACGACTACGCCCAATTGGAACGCGACGGCATCATCCTGGTGGTAAACAAGATCGCCTGCAAATATCACCGCCCGTGCAAATTCGGCGACACGCTGCGGCTGCAGATTCGCACCGTGCGTGCTCGGGCTGCGCGGATCGATCACGAGTACCGGCTGCTCCGCGGGAACGAGCTGTTGGCCGAGGCCGAGAGCACGCTGGCCTGCATCGACCGCGAAGGCCGCGTGCAACGGCTCCCGGATTTCCTCCTCTCCATGTCCGAGAGTTCCGCGGGCGAGTAAATTGCGATGGAGCTCATCACCACGACGAGCCGGACATGATGTCGTGAGGGACTTGGATCTGACGGGAGTCACAAACATGGCAGCGAAACGAATCCTGATGATCGTCGGCGACTTCGTCGAAGACTACGAAGTCATGGTGCCCTTCCAGACGCTGCTCACCGTGGGGCACGAGGTGCATGCGGTTTGCCCCGACAAGAAGGCGGGCGAGTTCGTGGCCACGGCGATCCACGACTTCGAAGGGCACCAAACCTACAGCGAGAAGCCGGGGCACCGATTTCGATTGAATTGGTCCTTCTTCGAGGTTGAGCCCGCGCGCTACGACGCACTGGTATTCCCGGCGGCCGTGCGCCCGAGTACCTGCGCTTGAACGAACGCGTGCTGGAGATCGTGCGCCATTTCGCCGCGGAAAAGAAACCGATCGCCGCGATTTGCCACGGCCTGCAAATTCTTGCCGCAGCCGGAGTCCTGCAGGGACGCCGTTGCCAGGCCTATCCGGCCGTCAAGCCGGATCTAGTGCAGGCCGGGGCGATTTGGGACGAGCCCTCTGCCGGCCTCGACAATGCGTGCGTCGATGGCAACCTTGTCACCGCCGCGGCCTGGCCCGCTCATCCCATGTGGCTGCGAATTCTTCTGAAAGCACTGGGCACCTCGGTGTTCGCCTAGGTCAACGGCAAGTGCCAATTTCCTGTCGCCGATTATAACGATTGCCCGGTTCGAGTTAATGCCAACGGTCAGTCAGCCAATCCCCGCGATTGCCGCCGCGACAAAATCGACACTTCGCCGCACGCTTTTGACGCAATTGTAACCGCCGACTACGCTGAAGGTTAAACAACTTCGCACGTACTTCCTCGATATCGCAACAGGTAATGGCACATGGTTTTGAGAATCACAGTTGCATTCGGAATGTGTCTGTTTGCTGCCCTGCCAGCACGAGCGCAGCAGGTTGTGCGGTTCGAGACCAGCATCGGGTCATTCGACATGGTCCTCAATCCGACGAACAATCCGCTGCTGCAAGCGCACGCCGACAACATGCTGCGCTATGTGGAAAACAATCACTACAGCGGCAGTTGGATCAACCGGGCCAACGAGAATTTCGTGCTCCAAATGGGCGGGTTCTTCTCGCACACGAAACGGCCCCCTCCAACAATCGCCAGTACACGACCTGTCGCGACGTTTGCACCAGTGCAGGGCGAGCCAGCGGAGACGATCGAGGGTCTATCGAACACCGTTGGTACCGTGTCGCTCGCTCTGCCAGGTGGTGCGGGCGGCACCGAACAGGACGCCGGCACGAGCAGCTTTTTCGTTAACCTGACGAGCAACGACTTTCTCGATCAGGATTTCACCGTCTTCGCCGCGGTTCCGGACATGACCGTCATCAACCAGATCATGGCACTGATGCAGGTCGACAAAACGACCGATGCCGCGTTCGGCGCCGGTGCCGGGAACCTGGCGTTTTCGGACATTCCGCTGCAGGCTAACGGTCACCAGGTGTTCATCAACCGGGCATTCGCCTTGAACGACCCCTTGGCAATTGCCAGGGCGCGAGCGGGCGTGCAGTCAACAATGGCGCTGTCCGCGCAAACCGCAAGTGGCCAATCGAGTTCTATCTCACTCGCTGCCTCCGAAGTGCCCGAGTCCACAGCGTTGGTCTTGTTTATATCGGGTTTGGCAGGCGCGGCCACGTTACGGCAACGTGGGCGTCGGCGGCGGGGCGGCTAGGTTGTCGAAAGCCGCGTTGTTTGGCAACGTGTTGACTGCGCCGCTGTTGCGGTTGTCGAGCACGATCGTATCGTTCACTTCGAAGATATCGAAGTCGCCCAGCACCTCGTTCACAAGGAAAGTGCCTCCACCACCACCGGCGATATTCATATCAGCTGCATCATCATCGCCGAGCTTCAGGCGAATTCGGCCGGTGGCCGTATCCGTTTGCATATCAAAGTCGTTGGCACCACCCGGCGCATCGAACATGTTGCCTTCGATCGTGGCGTTCATGGTGGTGTTGGTGCGGCTGCGAATATCGGCCGCCGCGATCGCGTTTGTGGCGCTGAAGAAATCACTGTCTTCGATACGCAAATTGACAACTTTTGCAGCGGACCCGTCCGAATCGATGAACAGTGCCCGACCGGCGGCCGCCGAGAAATCATTGTTGTCGCGGAACGTGATTTCACCGTTCTGAGCCACGTCAGAGAACGCCAACGAGAAGGCGTCAGTGGCTCCGGCGACGTCGATATCCGTGTCTTCAACCAGCAGGAGGAAAGTTCCACCGCCGGTCACGTCCATTACCACATTTTCTTCGAGGTCGCCGTCGCGGAGCCGCAGCCGGAAGTCGGCCGAGTCGTTATCGCCGCTAACGTCGATGCCGTCGCCGGCAGTAATATCGATGTTCAGGAAGTCCAGCGTGACATCCATAGCCATCGCCGTGGCCGCTGTGTGCTCGATCAACAAACCGTCGCCTCCCGAATTGGCAATGCGAATGTTTCGCAGGTCGACGTTCTGAACGTTACGAAGAATGATCGCGTCGTTCGTGGTGGTGAGCGTGCCGCCCGAATCTAATGCGCCGCCGGCGTTGCCGACGGAAACCTGGCCCGTGCCGCTCAAGTCTTCGAGGATGATCGCGTTCGTGTTGCCGCTGGTGACGTTCACGCTTTGGAAGGCTACGCCAGTCGCGCCAATGGTCATGTCCTCAATCCGCAGGCCGACGCCGTCAACGGTGTCAATCGTGTTGGTGGTTCCAAGCACGGAAAGCGTGCCGCCGCCGGTGGCCACAAAGCCGTTGCCCGTGGTCGTGTCGATATTCAAATCACTCAGCGTGATGTTTGCCCCGGTGTTGTTGGTGATGGTAACTGCATCATCGCCACCGGTGTTGAGATCATTGTTGCCTTGGAAGTTGATCGTGCCGCCGGTGTTGTTCGTAACGAGCACGCCTTGGTTGTCGTCGTTGATCGAACTATTCGGCGTGAGAGTGACCGTGCCACCTGTGATGTTTTGAATCACTACGGAGCGGCCGATCGTATCGCCGGCGTTGACCACGTTCGAGTTGATGATATCGCCGTTCATGTTGATCGTGCCGGTGCCGCCGTCAACGAGGAAATCGGTGCCGTCGACCTCTCGGATCTCGGTGTTCTGATCAAGCGTAAACGTCGCGTTGCTATTGCGGATGCGCACGCCGGCGGTGGCTGCAAGGCTGTTGCCATCGACCGTGGCGTTATTGACCGTAACAGTGCCGACATCGACGTTGTCGAAATCGACGCCGATCTGGGTCGACCCGATCATGTCGGTGTCGTTGAGCGTCATAGTCAAAGCGCCGGTGCCGCCGCCGAGAACTTCGACGCCAACATCACCACCGTTGATCTGCATGTCGCTCAAGTTAAGGATCGAGGCATTGGCGTTGAACTTTTCAACGCGCACGCCGGAAACGGCGCTGGTATTGTTGATCCGCAAGCCGGTGATCGACACGTTGGCCGAATCCTGGATTGCAATGGCGTCGACGATGCCACCGACGATGGTGCCTGCATCGCCAATCGCGTCGGTGGTCATGCCAATCGTGATGGGCCCGCCGGTATTGTTTTGCAACAGCACGGCATTCGTTGCGCCCCCGGCGGCGGTGCGGTTGATATCCGCGAAATTGACGCCCAAATTGGAAATCGTCATGCCGACAATTTGAGCGAGCTGCCCCGTGGTCGAGGTGATGCTATTGCCCGTGTTGCTGACCGTGAGCGTGCCACCGCCTGTCGCCAGGAATCCAGTGCCCGATGTCGTGTCGATGTCCAGCACGCCACCAAAATTGATGTCGGCGGCGTTGTTGTTGTTCATCAGCGTGATGGCCGCGGGATTCGCGCCCGTGTTCATCATCAGATCACCGGAGAACAGAATCGTCCCGTCGGCATTGTTAGCAACAAGTAGGCCCTGGCCCGTGTCGGTGACGTCGCCATTAAACGTGACCGTGGTCGTAGAATCGCTTACGTTCTGAACCGAAATACTGCGGCCCGTATCGTTCGTAAAATCGCTGTTCACGCTCAGCGTGCCCGTGAAGCCGTTCACGTCGAACGCGGTCCCGTCGATGCTGTTGAACTCCACGGTATCTTGGAACGTAATCGTGCCGTCGGAGCCGCCGGTAACTGCCACGCCGGCTAGTGTGCCGTTGGTGAGCGTCGAATCGGTGCCCGTGAACGTACCGTCGAAATTGTCCAGCTCGATGCCGCCGGCGGCAGCAACGCCGCCGTCGTACGTGTATTCGTCAAGCGTGGCGGTGCTGGTGGTCGCAATGTTCGCCAACGAGATGCCGAAGCCGCTACCGTTGGTCACTTCGATGTTGGCCAGCGTGATGTCTTCGGCCACGGTGTCGAACGCGATGGCATTGGCCAGTGCGTCGACGATCGACAGGTCGTGCACATTCGACGTGCCGGTCAAACTCATGCCTGCCACTGCGGTGTTGCCGCCAATGAAATCGAAATTGGCGACCTCGTTGTTATTGGCCAGGGTGATCGCGTCGCCAAGGGCGTCGACAATCATCGGCCGCGCCAGGTTCCGTGAGCCAGGCGCCGATTCGGGAATCTCGATCGTGCCTTCTTCCGCCGTCGCAACCATGTGAAGCAGCGGGTCACCGTCGGCATCCAGGCCTTCACCCAATAGTCGCTGATCGTCAAGCAACGAGATATTGTCGCCGTTAAACACGCTTTGCGAGTGAACGAAGACGATGTCGCCGGCCTGGCTGTTGCCCGGATCGTCGACGTCAGTGAGCATGTCGAACGGATTTTCAAACGTGCCGTTGCCGCCGGGACCGGCGAAACCGTCAACGTGCACGATCCGTAGCGCGTCGCCGTCCGGCTGGGTCAGCGGAATGCCGCCAAACACCGTGCTTTGGGCGACCGCGACGTAATCGTTACGCATCACTGGCTCGCGGAACCGGTCCGGCACGCCGCACGCCGGTTGGAAATCGGTGCGGGTGCGGCCTACAAACCAAACCATCGAAAATGTGGCGTTCGTGTTGAAGATGTCGTCGTTGCTGACAGCGATTTGCAGCAGCAGGTCGGGGTACGCGTACCCGCGCAAGCCGACTCGATAGCCGGCGGAGTCGTCATTATCGTTCGCCAGAAAATACGGTCCGGCGAACGCCCAGGCGTCGCGATTGGCTCCTAACCGCCGAGCCACTTCCGCTTCGCCGACGTAAAAGGATGAATCGACTACCGCCTGGGTCAGTTGCGAAATGTTGTTGCCTTCAAAACCGATCTCGCCGGTGGGCACGAAGTCGCCCACCTGGTCCTGGGATCCCAAGGGGATGTACGAGTTCACGCGGATGTCCCACATCTCGCCGAGCGATTCGTACGACACGCCGAGCTGCGGAAAGAAGTTATCGGCCTCGGTGCTCGTGCCGTCGGCCCATATACTCACGCCTTGCATTCGCCCGGGTGCATTGGCATACGGCTGAAAGTCCATCCAGCGGTAACCGACGCCGACGTTGAAGCCGATACCCTGCACGTCGTTGAGCGTTACCTGGCCGTCGAAGAATACGATCGCATCCTCGTACGTAACCATTTGCATCGTGCCGATGTCGACATTGCCGTGGCCGTCGCCATGCTGGCCATAGCTTTCGGTGTTGTAGCGCACACGGAGTGTCGTGCCGAGATCCTGCGAAAAGAATTCGCCGCCGCCGAAATCGGTTATCGGCGGTGCACCCGGATCGACGACCGACTCCATTCCGGGCATCATTTCCTGAGAGGCGCAAACGGCGGCGCTCATCAAGACAAGTGCAATAGCGATCCATCGCGCATGCAGCCATCGCCGGCGGCACTTAACTTGCCGTGCGAAGCGGACCGCAATGGAGATGAATTCGCCGCGATATTGCATGGATGGCTACTCCGTCAGCATCAATTTTGCCGCGTCTTCGAGCGTCGATGGTTTGTACGGCTTTCGGCCCCGCAGATCGCTGCGACCGCAGGTCTCCGCTGGAGCGCAACGTTGGAAAACGGCGCAGCGTGCCCAGACGGACAGACCAATCGGTTGCGGATTTGGCAGAGCGCCGCGGCGCCGAGCTGCCTGAGTGGCAATTACGAAAAGTCAGGGAACAGAAAAGGTAGACGAGTGCCACACCGAGACGGTGGGCGGCGGGATCGTAGTGGGAGACAATCCGTATCGCAAGGGCAGATTGCCGCATCGTGAGTGCTGGGGGTCGACAGTCCGCCGCCTTCCGCGCCGCCTCAAATGTCTTCGCTATTGAGACTTACGAAAGGACGGAAAGTGCTGCCAAAGGAGATTTTTAATTGTGGCAGAAGTAAATAAAGTTGACATTAGTTTGACATTAATGTTAATTTTATGTAGTAATGTGGATGTTCATATCAATTAAACGTAAGAGGCTCGCGGCGTGTGCTAACAACCAATCTTTGCCCTTATTGCCAGCACTCAATGGTCGTCAGCCGCATGACCTGCCGGCATTGCAACGTGGCGATCGACGCTGTGTTTCCCGACCCACGGCTGGGGAGCCTCCCTACGGAGCACCAGCGGTTCATTGAGATCTTTGTTTTGGCGGGTGGGAACCTCAAGCAAATCGCGGAGCAAGCGGGTGTGTCGTATCCCACGGTTCGTTCCCGCCTGGACAAAGTAATCGAATCACTTCGTCAGGAAATTGCTCGGACGCAGGAAGTGCGCGGCACCATTTTGGATGGCCTTGGCACCGACAAAACCTTGGCTGACGAAGCCGCCCGAATCATCAAGGCGGTGTAGTTGCCAAATATACGTTCAACATCAATTCAGCCGTCGATTCCATTGCAGAAAGCGGAGCAGGCAAAAGCATGAACGAGAACGCGAAATTGCAAGTTGCCCATCGGGATGTATTCAACGACGACGAAGACAGCCGTCTGGAAATGGCGTTGCATGATCCCGATCAACTGTTGACAGAATCATTGCGCGTGGATGACCGGCGCCGTCGTGTGCGCCGCATTGTTTCCGTTACCCTATTGATAGGAGGAATCCTTATGGGAACCACTCTCATGGCGGTGTTGGCCGGTTGGCTGACACTCGCCGCACCTCAGGCCGGCGATTCTTCGCCGTCTGCCGGCACTTCGAAGCCGGCCGCGACGGCGAAGCCCCAGGATGAAGACGCCCGCATCGAGCGGGGTGAGGAGCTCGCTCAGCAAGGTTGGCAACTTTGGCAAGAACGCAAACTCAGCGAGGCGGCAGCAAAATTCGAAGAGGCCGTTGCGCTCGATGCCCAAAACGCCAATACATGGAACGGGCTCGGTTGGGCCCGGTTCAACGGCGGTGAGTCCGAAGCGGCAATCCCCGCGTTCGAGAAGTGCGTCGAGCTCGAGCCAGAGCACCCGGCTGGTCTCAACGGACTCGGGCAAGTGTACTTGAGCTGGGGCGAGTTCAAACAAGCCGAGAAGTATCTCACCAAGGCAGCCCCCAAGGCGACGGCGGCGCACTTTGGTCTGGCCCGCTTGTATTTGCTGACAGGCGACTACGCAAAAGCGGACGCTGGACCCGCCGAGCGTTGCGCGGCCAGCCGGGCGATGAAATGCTTAAGTCGATGCTCGCAGCGGCGCGCAAGAAGGAATTGCCGGCCGAGTTGAAGCAGCAGATCGCACCGATCGGCAAACCGGAGAATTCGCCGACCAACGATGCGGCCGCTGCCGGTTGGCGGCAGTTCAACGAGGGCAAGCTCCGCTCTGCAGAGCGCAACTTCCGCCGTGCCCTGGCGAAGGACCCCGAAAACCTGGCGGCGATCAATGGGCTCGGTTTCATCCTGCTCAATTCCGGACGCACGGCGCAGGCCAAAGAGCACTTCGAAAAGTATTTGAAAATGGAACCCGATTCGCCCGGCCCGATGAACGGCCTGGCTCGTTGCCTCAAGGAAGAAGGCAACGTCGATGAGGCGGTCGCGCTTTGGGAAAAAATGTACGAAAAGCATCCCGGTCCCAATGCCGCCGCGGTTGGCCTCGCGACGACGTATCTTGAGCGGAAAGAGCACGCCAAGGCTCTGCCGTACTTCGAGGAGTTGGTCAAGGCGATGCCCGACAACGAAGAGTTCAAGAAGGGCCTCGAAGCGGCGAAGAAAGGAAATGCAGCCGAAGAGTGATGATTTTACCGCGACACCGTCACCGACCGCAGGTTCGTGGACGGGCGCGTAAAAAAGGGCGGCCGGCGACGTCACTTGGCAAGGCACTTAACCGTTGGCACGACAGGGCCTGACCTCGGAACATCACCGACCACCGCATGAAGTCCTCAAACGCCAGTATAGGCCGCCATCGGACATGAGCCAACTCAGCCGATGGCGGCTGATTTTATTGCATTCGGCTCGACGTTCGCATGCAATTTGATTTACGATTGAGCCGCTCACAAACGATTTTTCGCTACCGCGCCAGTTCTTCAATTGTCGCGACTCGATCGCATGGCCACATTCCCAACCAAAATCTCCGATACGACCATGCCCCAAACCTCCGCGAACCGAATCGGGTTTGCCGCCGCTGTTTCCATTGGCGTCGGGGGGATGGTCGGGGCAGGCATCTTCTCGATTTTGGGCGTCGTAGCGCAAGTGGCTGGCAACGCAATGTGGCTGTCGTTTGCGATCGGTGGCATAGTGGCGTTGTTGTCGACGTATTCCTACGCGAAGCTGGGAGTTGCATTTCCCTCAGCCGGCGGCGCCGTGCACTTTCTCGTGAAAAGTTTCGGCGATGGAATTTTGGCCGGCGGCGTGAACCTGTTTATGTGGGCCGGCTACATCATCTCGCTGGCCCTGTACGCCACCGCCTTCGGCCATTACGCCGCGACCTTTGTAACGAACACGCCTTCGCAGATGCTCGTCAAATCACTCGCGGTCGGTGCCGTGCTCGTGCTAACAGTGGTCAATGCATTGGGCGCAAAAATCATGGGCCGATCCGAAACACTGATTGTTGCAGTTAAGCTCACTATTCTGATCCTTTTCGCTGCCGTTGGCTTGTGGTTCATCAAGCCGGCCCATCTGTCACCGGCGGCATGGCCTGAGATCGAATCCATCCTATTCGGCGCGGGTGTGTTGTTCATCGGCTACGAAGGCTTTGGGTTGGTGACCAATGCCGCTGGCGACATGCAGAATCCGCGGCAAATGCTGCCCCGCGCGCTCTACACAAGCGTGATTTTGGTGATCCTCATCTATTTGGCCGTCGCGGTGACCGTGACAGGGAATCTGACTAACGATCAAATTGCGGCCGCCAAGGATTATGCGCTCGCCGAAGCCGCGAGGCCGTTTCTGGGCGAATTCGGCTTCCGGCTCGTCGCGGTAGCCGCGCTCTTCTCGACGGCCTCAGCCATCAATGCGACGCTATTCGGCTCGGCCAACGTGTGTTACATGATCGCCAAAGACGGCGAATTGCCCAAAGGGCTTTCGCGATCGGAATGGAAGCAGCTTACGGGCGGCCTGTTGCTTACGGCCATTTTGGTGATCCTTGTCACGCTTGCGTTCGATCTGTCCGGCATTGCGATGATGGGCAGCGCCGCGTTTCTCGCCGTCTATGCCGTCGTCAACGCTGGCCACCTGCGCGTCGTCGCCCAAACCGGCGCCCATGCAGCAATCGTGTGGCTGTCGCTCGTCACTTGCCTAATCGTCTTCGTCATGCTCGCTGTTTATACCTACCGGCAACAACCTGCTGCACTTGCTGCGCTTATCATTGTCGCCGTCGCGTCCTTCATAGTTGAAGCGTTATATCGCAGAATTACCGGGCGACGGATTTGGCTCGCTCTTTGACTCCGCTACTGCTTCAACGATCCCGAAGAATGGTCGTGAGTGCGTCGGTGCGGCCAGCGCTCGTTTCAGTTCGCTGTTGGAGTGTAACAACTCACCGACGGCCATTTTCACTTCGATAAGTACTTATTGATCACAAATGTCCACGTTGCGATCAACACTGTCACGATTGTAAATCGAAGGAATAGATCGCGGAGTGAGTAGTGCCAGTCGGCGTGCTCAGGTCCGACAGTTTGGGCTCGCTGATCCGACTTCCTCCAGTAAAAGCCGGTCATTAAGCCGCTGATCGTCGCGCCGATGCAAGCAGCAAGTGCAAGAGACGCTCCAAATTCAGTTTCGAAGATGGGGTCCCAGAAGACGGCCGTCGAAATTATTCCCGTACTCAGCGCCGGCAACGGCAGCCATGATGACAGAAAATCGAGTTAGCCAAAACGCCCATGTAATTACTGCGATTGTAAAAACCACGGGAACGGCGAAAAACGCAGCGATGAATGGACCTATCAGCATTCCCGATATCGAACCAGCGATTAGGCCAAATAATCCACCTGCAGCTGTTATACCAAGCCAAGCGATGAACCAGATAAACCAAAAATCGGCATCGGCGGGGCCAGGCGTGGCGTTAGCCGCGGCCTCGGTACTTGATTCAGAACTCATTGCCAAGCTCGGAGTTTGATTCACTTCCGCGCCACCACCCGATTAAAGTGCAGCTGCACTTCGCCGTCGACCACGCGACGCACGCCTTCTACCAGGCAATGAGGCTCATTGTCTTCCTGGCCGCGGCGGATGATTTCGTCGCGCGGCATCCCGGGCGGCACGGTAAACGTCGACTGGTAGATGATCTGATTGCCGGCGTCGAGCTCCGGCACGATGAAGTGACAGGTCGCGCCGTAAGTGAGCATCCGGCTGGCGTAGGCCTCGTGGTACGGCTGCATGCCCGGGAAACTCGGTAGCAAGCCGTGGTGAAGATTGATAATTCGGCCGCCCGCATATTTCCAGCAACTCACTGCCGGCAGAATGCGCATATAGCGAGCCAGCACGATGAAATCCACTTCATGCTCGTCGCACAGCGCGATCATCCGCTCATCGTCGGGCGTGCCGCTGGCCCCGCCGGTGCCTTCGGCGACGTTAAACCACGGCAAGCTGAACTGCTCGGCCAGCCCGCGGCACGTATCACGGTTACCAATCATCAGCCGGGGTTCGGCTTTCAAGTGTCCGTCCCGAATCGCGCGTAGCACGGCGAGCGCCGGCTCCGGGCGGTAGGTGACGCAAATCGCCAGGCGTGGCCGGCGACCCACGATGTCCGGCGTCCACGTGCGAATGGAAAGCTTCGTTCGACGCGCCACGTCGCTCATGGCCTGCCGCAGTTCGTCGAACCGAGCTTTGTCGAGCTCGATTCGCGTGAGCATCGAGAATACCGATTCCTCGTCGTGGTCGTACATCTGGATTTCCGAGATGTTCGCACCCATTCCTGTAACGGAATGCACGATCGGGTCGGCCAATCCGCGGTTATCCGGCCCAACGGCGGTGATGACGACTTGCATGGTGGCGTGTGTCGACGTGGGAGTAGAAGACTAAAAAATGTGAGACAACGATCAACGGAGTATTGTCCACTGCTCCGTATGTGGAAAGCAACGGTGCCCTCGCCTCATCGACTCTCTCGGCATCGCCATTAGAACTCGACCGCAGAATTGGCAAAACCGGCGTAAATGGATGCCTCGGCCACTTGGAAAGTTGCTCCATTCTGTCAGCAACGTAGGTTTTAGAAGGGAAACCCTTTTGAAATTCATTCTCCTACTCCTAAACATTGGGCAGTCATGACCGACCCACGCACAAACGGTTCGGGCGGGGGACAATCGGCCCTCGCGTCACGCGACGACGACAACAATCGCCTGGATGCCCTGCTAGACCGCATTCATCAACTCACGGCCGCTCAGAGCCAGCCGGCTCGGCGTCCCGCGCCCGAACTGCCACCTGAGCCGTCACGCGAGCCGTCGCGTGATCCGTCTCGGACCCAGCCCGCCGCAACCAGTGGAAAGTCCGAGGGCTGGGTACCTGTCGAGCCGGATTCGCTGAACGCTGCCGGTTTGACCGACGGCGAAGTTGAAGCACTGTGTCTCAAGACGCTCAATGGCCGCTCGGAAGCAACGGGTCGCTATTTGTCCGAACACCTGAAGCTACAGTTTCGGCTCATCGATCCGTTGTTGCACTCAATGAAGCACGATCGGCTGGTCGCGCATAAGGGCGCGGCCCCGATGAACGATTACGTTTATCAGCTTACGGATGTCGGGCGCGAGCGCGCGAAAAAACTGATGGAGCATTGCACGTACTTCGGCTCGGCCCCCGTGCCGCTCAACGCGTACATCGAAAGCGTCCGCCGACAAACGCTTGCCGATCAGCATCCCACCGAAGACGATTTGCACCGCGCATTCGAAGACCTGTTGATCGACAAGAAGATGCTGCTTCGTTTGGGTCCGGCCATCAATTCCGGGCGCGGGTTGTTCTTGTTCGGCGCCCCCGGCAACGGCAAGACGAGCATCGCGGAGCGAATCACCAAGGCTTTCGGCCAGGCGATTTGGATTCCCCGCGCAATTGGCATCGATGGCGAGGTCATGCGGCTGTTCGACCCCGGCATGCACGAGGAATTGCCGCTCCCGGCCAACGAGGGCCTGTTGGACAACCGCAAGATCGACAATCGCTGGATCCGCATCCGCCGGCCCACGATCGTGGTGGGCGGCGAGCTCACCATGGACCACCTGGAAGTGACGCTCAACACGGCGACCAACGTCAGCGAAGCGCCGGTGCAGATGAAAAGCAACTGCGGCACGCTCGTGATCGACGACTTCGGCCGGCAGCGGATGACAACCGACCAGTTGCTCAACCGCTGGATCGTGCCACTGGAAAAGCGCTACGACTTCCTGAACATGGCAAGCGGCAAAAAAATCCAGGTGCCGTTCGATCAGTTGATTGTATTCTCCACGAACCTGGAACCGAGGGACCTGGTGGATGACGCGTTCCTGCGGCGTATTCCCTACAAGATCGAGGTCATCGACCCGGACGAAGAGTCGTTCCGCCAACTGCTCAAGATCATGTCGCCGAAACTCGGCGTCGAATACGACGAGGCGTCGGTAAACTATCTATTCGAAAAACACTATCGCGCTGTGAACCGCCCGCTGCGCTGCTGCCAGCCTCGCGACTTGATTCTGCAGATCCGCAATTACTGTCGCTACATCGGCAAACCCGCCAAGATGACGCCCGAAAACTTCGACTTCGCGGTAGAGAACTACTTCGCGGTGATGTGACGAAGTTCGAGGGTCAAGAGTCGAGAGTCAAAAAAAGGCTCAGACATCCGCGGCCGCCAAGCCAAGAATCGGTCACTGGTTCCCTTCTGGCCCTCGACTCTTGACTCTTCGCTCTTGGCTTTCTTACCCGTGCGAGCGTTCGATCCCGAAATTCAACGGCAGCTGCGGGTCGTGCTTGCGGTGCGTGGCGAGCTCTTCGAACATGAGGCTCGGCTGGATGTCCCGGTTGTGCTGGTACTTGCTCGCGTACTCCTGAATCTCGCCGCAGATTTCGTGGTAGAAGATTTGGCAGATCGGGATGCCGGGGTAAATTCGCACTGGGTGGACCGCGAACATTTCCAGCGTCCAATAGCCGCTGAAGCCGACGTCGCCAAAGCCCGCCGTCACATGCACGAACAGGCCCAGCCGACCCACGGACGAGCGGCCTTCAATCTGCGGCACTAAATTGTGTGTGACGGTTCGCTCCGCCGTTCGGGCCAAGTACAACTGGTGCGGGCTCAGGACCAGCCCTTCCGGTGGAATTTCAATCCGCCGCACCCGATTCGCTTTGGCCATGTCGAGCATCAGCTCTTCATAGACCATCAGCTCGTTGTGCAGCGTCAAGTTGTAGCTGTTGGGGTTAAGCTGCGACTCGTCAAACGGGTCGATGACGATGTCACGGTCCAATCGCTCAAGAATTGCTTTGCCGGAGAGGATCATCGAAGTTGTGAGGTTTCGCGGAATGAATTAGCGTCGACGGCCACGCCGAATATTTACAAATTCGGCGTGGCCGCCGACGCTAACACATCACGCCACGCCAATTTTGGGACAAAACTTGTTCATCGAACACTCTGGGCATTTTGGCTTGCGCGCTGCGCAGATTTGCCGGCCATGATGGATCAGTCCGTGTGCGAAATCTACCCATTCTTTTTGAGGAACAATCTGCATCAAATCCTGTTCGATCTTAGTGGGATCCGTATGCCTAGTGAGGCCAAGCCGTCGGCTGAGCCGCGTCACATGTGTATCGACGACGATCCCAGTCGTTAAGCCATAGGCGGTGCCGAGCACGACGTTCGCTGTCTTGCGACCGACCCCTGGCAGTGCTACGAGCGCCTCCATGTCGCGCGGCACTTCGCCATCGTGTTCCTTCATAAGCGCCTGGCTGGCCGCCTTAATGTTCTTGGCCTTATTGCGAAAGAACCCGGTGCTTTGAATTACTGTCTCGAGCGTCTTGATGGGTGCTTGCGCCATCTCCGCGGCGGTGGGCCAGCGGCGGAATAGATCGGGCGTCACCATGTTCACCCGCTCGTCCGTACATTGTGCCGAGAGGATGGTGGCCACCAGCAGTTGGAACGGTGTCTCGTTCTCCAAAGCGCACGTGGCAGCCGGATAATCGGCCTTCAAACGACGCACGACTCGAGCCGCCTGTTCCTTCGTGGCCCTAACGGCCCCTGCTGACGACTTGCGAGGCGACTTCCCTTTGGCCTTCGATTTGGAGGCGGCAGAACGGACGGCCTTGCGCGTCATCTGCGGCGATGTCCTTTCCGCGGTTGCCATCGGCAGAATCCGTCCATTTACGATTGAAGTTGCGACCCGCTCCGCTCATTTTGGCCGCCTGCGGGATGGTGTCAAGCGATCGGCTGGATGCGTGCGAATTCAGGGCAGAAGCTAGAAATCTTGACCCAACTGGGGTACAGTCCTAGACTTACTCAGGCGACACGCGCAAGTGACGCCCCACCCTGGCGGGAACGCACATCTCAACCAACGAGGGGAACGGCCATGAGTTCAGCCGAGTTTCAAGCGGATACTCCGTACGCCCGTTTAGGCACATTCGCGATTGATGCACCGGTCGATGCTCGCCGGACGTTCATTCAAAAGACGTACACACATCTGACGGCGGCAATTTATGCCCTGGTAATGTTGGAGTTCGTGTACTTCAAAGCGCTTGACTTGGATCGTTTGGTGCCAAATCTATTTGCGGCGCGGTGGGGTTGGCTCGCGCTGTTCGGCGGCTACATGGTTGTGAGTTGGATTGCCGATCGCTGGGCGCGCTCCGATACGTCGGTGGGCATGCAGTACCTGGGACTTTTCTCCTATGTGTTTGCATTTTCGGTGATCCTCTGTCCGATGCTGTGGATCGCTAATCACTTCTCGATGCAAATCGGCGGAACGGATGTGAGCCCGATACTTGTTGCCGCCGTCGCCACGCTGGGTGTCTTCGGCGTGCTCACAGCAACCGTGTTTATCACACGCAAGGACTTTTCATTTCTCGGTCCGATTTTGGGGATTGCCGGTTTGCTGGCCTTCGGAGCCATACTGCTAGGCGCTTTTGGATTATTGAATTTGGGCACCGGCTTTTGCCTGCTGATGGTGGTGTTTGCCGCCGGGGCCATCTTGTACGACACGTCCAATATCCTGCACCATTACCGAACGGAGCAGCATGTAGCGGCCTCGCTTGCACTATTTGCCTCGGTTGGCTTGTTGTTTTGGTATATCCTCCAAATCGTGATTTCGATGTCCGGCCGCGATTAGGCAGTGTCGTATCGCGCCGAATGTCCAATCCAAGGAGGTTCCGCGATGGGGGCTACCGCGGAAGCCTACGATCCGCTCTACCTGCAAGGGATCGCCTACTTCAATGCGTGCGAGTTCTTCGAGGCGCACGAGGTTTGGGAAGAACTGTGGAAGAATTACAGCGGCGAGTTGCGGCTGTTCTATAAGGGGTTGATTCAGGCGGCCGTCGCACTGCATCACTTTGGCAACGGCAACATCCGGGGGGCACGAAAAGTCTATCGCAGCAGCCGCGGTTATTTGGCCCAGTACGGGCCGGCATGCGAGGGGTTGGACATTGAGAAGTTCCTCGCCCAGTTCGATGCCTGCTTTGCCGAAGTGACTGCCAGCGACGTAGAATTCCCGCAGATCGGGATTAATCCGGACCTGATCCCCGAGATTTGGCTCGATCCGCCGGTGGAGCTGCCGCCGATCGAAATTGAAAGGTAGTCGCTATGAAGCCGTGGGATGCCACGGAGCTGGAATTTGACGCGGCAACGTTTTCAGGCGTGGCGCGTTTGTTTCCGCTCCCCAACCTCGTGCTTTATCCGCACGTAATGCAGCCGCTGCATATCTTCGAAGAGCGATATCGCGAGATGCTCGAGGACTCTCTGGCGACCGACAAGCTCATCGCCATGGCGGTGTTAGAGCCCGGTTGGGAGGAGGATTACGACAGTCGGCCGCCCGTGGCCGACTACGCGTGCCTGGGCAAAGTGGTAGCTCATCATCGACTGGAAGACGGTCACTACAACGTGCTTCTCCTAGGTGTCGAGCGGGTTCGAATTGTGCAGGAAATGGATCCGCTCCGCTCGTTCCGGCAGGCGAAAGTCGAAATCGTCGAGGATTGTTACGACTTCGAGTCGATCGGCGACAAGAAGCGGATGCAGGAAAAACTGCTGACCGCGTTTCGCAAGCATCTGCCGTGTACGTGTCAATTGCCGGAACAGCTTGAAGAAATGCTGTCGCGACATTTGCCGCTGGGGCTGCTGACCGACCTGGCGGCATACACGTTGCCGCTGGAGACCGATGTAAAGTATCAGTTGCTCGGTGAGTGCCGCGTGAGTGTCCGGGCTCAAAAGCTGCTGGAGCAAGTTCGGCGTCTCGCCGCTGCGGCCGGTACCGCCAAGCCGCATCATTTTCCGCCCCTTTTCAGCGACAATTAGCGGCGGTTCCGGGCGAGGCGGCATCTTTTTATTTAGCGGCGGAGCTTGCTCCGCGCGGAGCAAGCTCCGCCGCTAAATGGGTTTCAGCGGTTGACCAGCGTCTCCGCGGCTCCGTAAGATCGAATGCCAGTGCGATTTTCATGCGCTTGTGGGCGATAATATGGCCAAAACACCAATTAGGACAGTGACGCGGGGCGCCGACGTCGGCAGCGTATCCGGCGAATTGGCCGATGAGAACGGCGCACCCACCGCTCCTGAAGTCGACATGCTGCGCATCGAGCGCGCGGTGCGCGAGATTCTGTCCGCCGTCGGCGAAGACCCAAACCGCGAGGGCTTACGCGACACTCCGGCCCGAGTCGCCCGGATGTATGCGGAGCTGTTTTGCGGTCTGCACGACGATCCGCGCGTCCATCTCAAGAAATTCTTCACCGAAAAATACGATGAGATGGTACTCGTGCGCGACATCAGCTTTAACAGCATGTGCGAGCACCATCTGCTGCCGTTCACGGGAGTCGCCCACATCGGATACATACCAAGCGGCAAGGTCGTGGGACTGAGCAAGCTGGCCCGCGTGGTCGAATCCGTTTCCAGGCGCCCGCAGGTGCAGGAACGGATGACTGAGGAAATCGCAAATTTGCTGATCGACGAATTGGACGTGAAGGGAGTAGCTGTCGTGATTGAGGCCACGCACTCGTGCATGACGATTCGCGGTGTGCGTAAGCCGGGCAGTATGTGTGTCACATCCGCAATGAAGGGCCTCTTCCGCTCAAATCTATCCAGCCGCTCGGAAGTGATGACGCTAATCTACGGCGACCGGAAATAGTAAACAAAACTGCGGATCGGATAGACAATTTGGCCGCGTCGCTAGACTTCGGCAAGTTCAGTCGAGGCGCAACGCGCGTGGCACTCGTTGTCGCGAACATGGAAATCCTCGCGCAGTTCCTCCTGAGGCTATCCTTCGGAATGGCCGTCGGCATGGCCATTACGTCGTCGCGGCAGGTCTCTAGCGGTTACTTTCGCAATAATCTCTACGTGATGCTCGGGCTCACGACACTGGCTGCGCTGGCCCTCGCAACAATATCCAGCCTGGCCGCCGGGATCGCTGCAGCGGCATCGTTTTTGTGTTTTTTGGGGTCGGCCTGTTGGTTGTACGAATCCAAACGAAGCGGATCAGCCGTGATTTGGGTCGTGGCAGGGTGTTCGTTGCTTGCTGCGTGGATGGGAATCTTTGGCGGCCCGAGCGAGACCGAATTCGTGGGACGCATGCCGGCCTACGTTCAGATTTCCAGTCCGAACGCGCATCGTGCAGCGCTGGTGGTTTCGACTGCAACCTCTGGTCTGGTCTTGGGAGTAACCTTTGCCGCCATGCTCTTGGGCCATTGGTATCTCAATTCACCTGGTATGGAACTGGCACCGTTGCGGCGATTGACAACTGCGGCCGCCGTCGCGGTAGCGATTCAGTCGCTCGTGAGCGCAGTTGGACTTGGGATCGAAGTTGCAGCGGGATCCCGCGTCACGGTCTCGTGGCTCCTGTTCATCGTGCTACGTTGGTCATTTGGTCTCGTGGGCGTGGCGGCGCTGCTTTGGATGGCCCGACAGACGCTCAAAATTCCGAATACGCAAAGTGCGACGGGCATTTTGTATGTGGCTGTGATCGGCGTGTTCGTAGGCGAATTGACGGGACTCCTACTGTCGTCCGAGTCTGCCTTTCCTCTATAATTGTGTAATAGGTCCCTCGTTTCGTTCTTTTCGATTCCTCCTTGCAACTTTATGGTTTGATGCACGTTTCATACACTTGTCCCGCATGCCAGCGTGCCGTGCGTGCTCCGCTGGCCAGCGACGACAGCGAGCTCGGTTGCTCAAACTGTGGGCAGCAGATCAAAATGCCCGCCGGCGCAATATCAGGCAGCCAGATTCATCGCTGCCTGGTTTGTCCCAGCACCGAGCTGTATGCACGCAAGGACTTTCCGCAGCGCCTCGGTGTTGCGCTGGTGGTCATCGGTTTTGTCGGCAGCAGCGTCGCCTGGGCGAATTACCAGGTGTTTTGGACATTTGCAATTCTCTTCGCAACAGCACTCATCGATTTGGTGCTGTATGTAGTGATGGGCGAGTCGCTCACATGCTATCGCTGCCACGCCCAATACCGGGGTTTTGAACAAATCGAACGACACGGCGGATTCGATCTCGAAACGCACGAACGTTACCGCCAAATGGCGGCGCACCTGAAGGACAATCCGCAGCGGCTGTCCACATCGCAAAGCAAATAGAAAGGTAAATAGATCTCACGCAAAGGCGCTGAGGCGCAAAGAAATACGGAGTTAACCAAAGCCACTAAGAACACAAAGTATGATCTACGTCGTGGCTGCGTAAACTATTGAACATTGGTCGATTCTCCTCCAACTTGGTGCCCTTCGTGTCTTGGTGGTTTTTATCCCACCGTCTTTGCGCTTCGCGTGAAATAAACAAACGTACGGATCGCAATGGATCCAGAGCAGCAGCGAATTGAGGAAGACCTGCGCGGCATGTTGCAAGGCGACGTCCGCTGCGACGACGTTTTCACTCAACTGTACGCGAGCGATGCGAGCATTTACCAGCTGCGGCCGCTAGGGATTGTCCGACCGCGCTCTGTCGATGACGTCGTGGCAACGGTTCGCTACGCGGCGGAAAACCACCTGCCAATTCACGCGCGCGGGGCAGGCACGGGGCTGGCCGGCGAATCGCTGGGTCGCGGCCTCGTCCTGGATTTCTCGCGATATTTTCGCCGTGTCGTGGGTGACGACGGTGATCGGGTCCGCGTGCAGCCAGGCGTCGTGTTGTCCACTTTGAACCGGCTACTCGCCCGCAGCGACCGGCTCTTCGGTCCCGATCCTGCCATGCGGAACGTAACGACTATGGGGAGCGTCGTGGCAATCGACGCCGGCGGCAGCCATTGGCCCCGGTACGGGTCGACGCGGCAGCATGTGACCGAGCTGGAAATCGTCGCCATGGATGGCAGCGTGCTGCGGCTCGCACGTCATCCCGTAAGCGACGAGCCAATGGCAACAAACGGCGACACCGCGTCGCTTACCGGCACCGCGCCGCGTGCACGAGCTCAGCCATGCCGTAGCCGGGTTGATCAATCGCCATGCAAGCGTGATTGCAAAGTACAAGCCGCAATCCCTTGTCAACCGTAGCGGATATCGGCTCGATGACGTGCTCGTCGACGGCCAGGTCGATTTGGCGAAATTGCTCGTGGGCAGCGAAGGAACACTGGCATTGGTGACGGAAGCAACGCTAACGGTCGATCGCCTTCCGGCCCATCGCGGTTGCGTGGTCTTGCTATTCGACAGCTTAGACAAAGCGGCTCACGCCGCGCTGGAAATTACTCGGCTGCAGCCCGCGGCATGCGACTTGATGGATCGGCGGCACCTCACGCTCGCCCGGGAAACAGACATCCGCTATGAACTACTGATTGCCGGTGAGGCAGAGGCCGTGCTGCTTGTCGAGCAGCACGGCGTCAACCAAGACGAACTGCAAAGTAAGCTCGACGCAATCGTTGAGCTGGCCCAATACGAAAAAGGACTCGCCGCCGCAGCCCACGTGGCCGAAGACGAGGCCGACTTCCAATTGTACTGGGGATTGGGCCAGCGGTTTGTGCCGACGTTGCACCGCATGCAAGGCACTTCGCGACCGGTTCCGTGTATCGAAGATATCGCGGTTCCAGTGGCCGCATTGCCCGTTTTCCTGCGGCACGTGCAGGACACCCTCAAGCGGCTGCATGTGACGGCCTCCGTGTTCGGCCATGCTGCGCAAGGCCAGCTTCACATTCGTCCGT
This sequence comes from uncultured Planctomycetota bacterium, assembly GCA_963786455.1. Lineage (GTDB taxonomy): Bacteria > Planctomycetota > Planctomycetia > Pirellulales > Lacipirellulaceae > JABDGM01. Next base: position 141,180 of record CAWAZX010000002.1, read on the forward strand.
TTCTGGATTTAACCAATCCAGATCATGTGCGGACGATGGAATCGCTGGCCGGCGAATTGTACGAGAAGGTCTGGCTGCTCCATGGTACGATCAGCGGCGAACACGGCGACGGCCTGAGCCGCACGCCATTTCTCGCCCGGCAATACGGCCCGCTGGTCAATGTCTTTCGCGAGCTGAAGCAGATCTTCGATCCGCACGGCCTGCTGAACCCGGGAAAGATTGTGCCGTTGGCTCCCACGCGAATGACGCAAAACATGCGTCCCACCGGCGAGCAAAGGGAGCAATCCGAACCAGCTGCCGACACGGCGCAAACGCAAAATGGCCAGCCGCAACGCCCGGTCGAATTGCAACTGAGCTGGGCGGTTGACGAAATGGCTGCCGCTGCTCGGATCTGCAATGGCTGTGGTACGTGCCGGTCGACGTCGTTGGAAGTGCGGATGTGTCCCATCTTTCGGATGAACCCCAGGGAAGAGGCCTCGCCGCGGGCCAAAGCCAACATGATTCGTGGCATCGTCGACGGCACGCTGCCCAGCGACATTTTGCTGCAGGACGAATGCAAACAAGTGGCCGATTTGTGCGTGCATTGTCACATGTGCCGCCTGGAGTGCCCGGCCAACGTGAATATTCCCAAGCTCATGCTGGAAGCCAAGGCCGAGTACGTTCAAACGAATGGCCTCACGCTGCACGACTGGTTGCTGGCGCGCGTTGATTGGATGTCGTCCCTTGCCGGACGACTGCCGGGTATTGCGAATTGGGCGCTTGCCAACCCGCAGGCCCGCTGGCTGTTGGAAAAAGCCGCCGGCATTGCGCAGGGCCGTAAGCTGCCGCGGCTTGCCAAGCGGAGTTTTCTGCAGCAAGCCGCGTTGCGACGGCTGCATCACCCGCTGCGGACTGCCAATGAGAAAGTCGTGTACTTTGTCGACACGTATGCCAACCATTTCGACACCCAATTGGCCGAGGCACTTGTCGCGGTGTTGCGGCACAACGGTGTTGGAGTGTTCGTGCCGCGCGACCAATTGCACGCCGCCATGCCGATGATCGCCCAGGGTGCGTTGGAGCCGGCCCGCGATATTGCCGCCCGCAACGTTGCGATGCTGGCCGAAACGATTCGCCAAGGTTACACGGTCGTCGCCACCGAACCCTCGGCCGTGTTGGCGTTGACGCACGAATATCCGATCCTGCTGGATGACGACGAAGACGCGTTGGTTGTGTCGCAACACACGCGTGAGGCTTGCCACTATCTTTGGCTGCTGCATCAGAGCGGCAGGTTGAAACTTGATTTTCGGCCGCAGCGGATCTCGGTCGGCTACCATGTGCCCTGCCATCTCCGGCGCTGGGCGTCGGTGCCCCGGCGGAAAACCTGCTGCGGCTGGTGCCCGGCATGCGTGTGCACCGCGTGGAACGCGGCTGCAGCGGCGCTGCCGGATTGTGGGGTGTCAAGCGAGACAATTACCGTGCCAGCCTGCGTGCCGGTCTGGGCTTGATTTCCGCTGTTCGCAACGGCCCGTTTCAGATCGGCATGACCGAGTGCAGCACGTGTAAAATGCAAATGGAGCAAAGTTCCACCAAGCCCACGATTCATCCCATCAAGCTACTCGCGCTGGCGTATGGGTTGATGCCGGAAATCGCCAACCTGGTGCGGTCCACGACGAGGCCCTTGGTGCTAACATGAAGGTCCGCGTGAAATTGTTCGCCGTGGCCAAGGAGTTGGCCGGGTCCGAAGAGATATCGGTAGACCTTCCCAAAGTGGCGGACATCGGTGACGTGAGACGTGCCGTCGCAGCAGCGTATCCCGCGCTAGAACGAATCCTGCCTCACGTCGTGTGGGCCGTAGATGCCAAGTATGCTGACGACACGGCTACCGTCAACGAACATTCCGACGTCGCCTGTGATTCCTCCGGTGAGCGGAGGATAGCAAGGATACTTTACTGTCCATGATCGAGCTGACGCACGAGCCAATTGACACTCACGCCATAACTCGGCGCGCCGGCCACTCCGAAGCCGGCGCCGTCGTGCTGTTTCTCGGCACGACGCGCGAGCTGACCGACGGCCGGCAGACGGTCGCGCTCGATTACGAGGCGTATGTCGAAATGGCCCAGCGGCGACTTTCCGAGCTGGAGGCCGAGGCCCGGCGGCGCTGGCCTGTGATAGAATGCATCGTGGTCCACCGGCTGGGCCGCGTGCCCATCGGCGAGGCCAGCGTGGCGATCGCCGTCAGCACGCCACATCGCCGCGACGCCTTTGCCGCGTGCGAGTGGCTGATCGACTCGCTCAAACGCGACGTGCCGATCTGGAAACGAGAGCAGTGGGCCGACGGCACCACCGAGTGGGTGCATCCAGGCATTGACTAGCATCAAGCCGCGACCGTTGGTCGCGAATACATTCGAATGTCCGAAATCAACAGCACGGCGCCACTTGTCGACCGCCTCGGCCGAACCCACACCAGCCTGCGCATCAGCGTCACGGATCGCTGCAACATTCGCTGCTTTTACTGCATGCCGAATGAAAACGTGCAGTTTCGGCCGCGGCATGAGATTCTCACGTTTGAGGAAATCACGCGATTTGTCCGCGTGGTTTCACAAATGGGCGTGCGCCGGTTGCGGCTCACTGGCGGCGAGCCGCTGGTGCGGGCCGACCTGCCGCGACTCGTCGAGCAGTTGGCCGCGCTGCCGAACATTGATGACCTCGCGCTCACCACCAACGGCATCTTGCTCACCGAGCAGGCGGCGGATTTGCGCCGGGCCGGATTGCGGCGGCTCAACATCAGTCTCGATACACTGCGCGAAGAAGTTTTCCAACAAATCTCCCGCCGCGAAGGCCTCGATCGCGTGCTGGCCGGCATCGCGGCCGCACAGGATGCCGGCTTCGAATCCATCCGCCTCAACGCCGTGGCGATCCACGGCCTCACCGAAGACGAAATCGTGCCGCTGGCCCGTTTCGCCCGCGACCGCGGCCTGGAGCTGCGGTTCATCGAATACATGCCGCTCGATGCCGAAGAACATTGGAAGGCCAGCGACGTGCTGGACGGCGACACCATCCGCCGCATACTCGAAGCCGAATTCGGCCCACTCACACCGGTCGGCCGCCCGCATCCCAGCCAGCCGGCCAGCGACTTCCAGTTCGCCGATCGGCCGCGGCCGCATCGGTTTGATCCAACCCGTCTCGCAACCGTTCTGCGAAGCCTGCGACCGCCTCCGCCTCACCGCCGAAGGCCAGGTCCGCAACTGCCTGTTCTCCACTGCCGAATGGGATGCCCGCGCCTTGCTCCGCGGCGGCGGCACCGATAACGAGATCGCCAACCTGGTACGCGAATGCGTCCTGGCCAAGGCCCCCGCCCACGGCATCGGCACCGTGGAATTCATCCGCCCCGAACGGGCGATGTACCAAATCGGCGGGTAATCACTGTGCAGTGTGAAACGAAGTGGATGCTCGTGGCAATTTGAAGCAATTCGGCCAATCGTGCATCGTCCGTGACAAATCTGCAAACTCGTTTGACTAGAGATACTCTATTTGCCCGGCCATCTCCTCCGCTGATTTGCGAATGAATAGGTCGTGCGCAGCGCGAATCAACCCACCGGGATTGCGTCGATATTTCGTTTGGGGGGAATAGCCAATGCCAGCATGGTGTTCGCCAGTTGCGTGTCGCCGTAAGAAACCCGTGTCGTGCGTTATCATGACTCGACCATTGGCCGAAGCGTATGCCAGATGGTCTGGGTCGTCAGCATCTTGTAGCCCTACTTCATGAGTTGTCGTCACCTCAACGCCTAGCTGACGGAGTCCGTACGCCACTGCGTTAGCGACGTGCTGATCAAGATGGAACTTGATTGAGGTTGCCATCCGCAACGTGCTTCGTACACGCTTTTTGCTTAAGCCGCTCGTACTCAGCGTTTTCGTCAGCGAGCTCGCGCTCAATCTCCTCGCGATGATCGAAGACGTAGCTTATGGCCGAGTGAATCGAGGCGAGGGAGAGCTCGGGCTTTTGGGCTAGAATCTCGACGGCTGAAAGTCCGTCAAGCACGTGCCAAACGTAGATGTCGTGCACTCGAATGCGAGTTCCTGCAATACAGGGTCTCCCTCCGCATTTTTCGGGGCGAGACTCGATATGGCTAACGGTGACGACTTGCATGTTTGCAATATAGCATGGTGGACATCTTGGGGGCACCCTGTTCATAACGGAGCGACGTAGGAATCCGGGGCATCCGGAGAGCGACGGCCAATACGCCGATGATCTCGGCTGTGCCAACCGTGTAAACCCACAACGGGTCCGGGAACTCAAGCTTTCAACTAATGACGGACGACTAATCACTGACCGCTGACTGCTTCCGGCTCCCACCATTACTTCGCGGCCTCAATTGCATATAATCATTGCGAGGTGAATAAATCGCATGAGCAACCGCATCTATTTTGATAACGCTGCGACAAGCTGGCCCAAGCCGGAGGCCGTGTACGACGCCGTCGATCGCTACCAGCGCGAAATCGGCGGCCCGAATGGACGCAGCGGCTATCGCGAGGCGCTCGAGGCGAACCGCGTTGTCGAGCGGGCTCGGCGCGGCGTGGCAAAATTGATCGGGGCTACTGATCCGCTGCACGTGGTGTTCGGCTGCAACGGGACCGACGTGCTCAACCTGGCGATCCGCGGTTCCGTGCGGCCGGGCGACCACGTGGTCACAACAGTTTGCGACCACAATTCCGTCTTGCGGCCACTGCGTGCACTGCGTGAACAGCACGATGTGGCGGTAACCTACGTGCCGTGCGATGGCCACGGTTTTGTCTCGCCGGACGATGTGCGTGCCGCACTGCGGCCGAATACGCGGTTGGTGGCAGTAGTGCACGCATCGAATGTCACAGGCGCGATTCAGCCGATCGCGGAGATCGGGACCATCGTGCGTGAAAGCGAGGCACTGTTTCTAGTCGACGCGGCCCAGTCGCTGGGGCATGTGTCGATCGACGTGGGGCATCTCGAAGTCGACCTGCTCGCAGCACCGGGACACAAGGGATTGCTCGGGCCGCTGGGGACTGGCGTTCTCTACCTGCGGCCGGGAGTCGAGCGAGTGCTGGAACCGCTACGCTATGGCGGTACCGGTACGCAAAGCGACGAAGATCGCCAGCCGGAAGTGCTTCCCGACAAGTACGAGCCGGGCAATCATAACATGCTCGGTCTGGCCGGCCTGGTCGCAGCCGCGGAATTCCTTCAGCAGCAATCCGTTGAGACAATTGAAGCACACCACTCGAAACTTGCCGCGCACTTGCTGGAACGACTGCGAGCGATCGAAGGCGTCACGATTCATGGTCCACAAACCGCAACCGACCGCACCAGCGTGGTCAGCATCACCGTGGACGGGTACGATCCGCAGGAGCTCGCCGCCATGCTGGAGGCGTCGCATCGCATCCAATGCCGTGCGGGGTTACACTGCGCTCCACGAATGCACCAATCGCTCGGCACGAGCGCCAGCGGAGGTACGGTTCGTTTCAGCCCTGGTTACGCCACGTCGCTCGACGATATCGACGCCGTAACTCGTGCTGTGGAAGAAATTGCCGGCGGTGTTCAAATCCTTCGAGCGTCTTAGCCAATCAATAGCATGTCAGACAACTCCAACAGACCGTGGTACAAAGACGGCTTGCGGTTTCAATGTACTGGTTGCGGTGATTGCTGTACCGGTGCGCCGGGTTACGTCTGGGTCAACAAAAAGGATATCGCCGCGCTCGCGGTTGAGCTGGGAATTACTGCCGCGGAGGTCGAATCACAATACGTCCGCGAAATCGGCGTTCGTAAGAGCCTTCACGAGTATCCGAACGGCGACTGCGTGTTCTTCGACGGCAAGACGCGCAAGTGCCGCGTCTACGCCGCCAGGCCGCGTCAGTGCCGCACCTGGCCCTTCTGGGACTCCAACCTGCGCACGCCAGAGGCCTGGGCCGAGACCTGCCAGGTTTGCCCGGGCAGCGGCACAGGCCGACTGTATCAGCTCTCAGAAATCGAAGCCCAGCGGTCAGTAATTCGCATCTGAAACGCTAGCTTTTGGGAAACTGTAACGGTTGTCTCAAGTCTGCCGATTATCGCGACGATGACAGAAGGCGGCCGGCTATCGGTACGTTGATTGCCGGCTCGTCCGTGTTGTAAGTCTCATCCTCAACATCGGTTACGTCGCAAAAACGTGACTGTGGAGAGGGCGCCAGCCCAGGCAGCGCAGTTAAGTTCTTTGACAACTAGACTTTAGTGAGTGAACCACCCGTTTCGCGAAAACGGAGCAGGCTAGCCGAATTCGCACGAGGACAGCCTGCTGCTGGGCCTGCTTCAAAGCGCTAATCTTGACACTAGTGCTTGGCACAATTACACTTGGGTCATGAGAAACGCCGCCACCGGCGTCGGGCTTTCGCAACTGTGGCCGTTCTCAAAGGGGACGCGCAAGTGACCAAGAAAGAGATCGTTAAAACCATCTCCGAAGAGATTGGGCTCACCCAGCTTAAGACGAAAGAGATCGTCCAAAAGACGTTTGACGCAATCGTTGAGACGCTGGTTGAGGACCATCGCATCGAGCTACGGAATTTCGGGGTGTTCGAGGTAAAACGTCGGGCCGCACGCAAAGCCCGCAATCCGCGAACTGGCGATAAAGTCTTTGTACCAGAGAAGTTCGTGGTTACGTTCAAACCCGGCAAAGAGATGGAAGAGCGCGTTCGAGAGATGGAGCGCCGAGCGGCCGAGCAGGCAGGATTTATTCAAACCAACGGCTCTGCAGAACCCCAAAGTCCTTCTCCTCCAACAGGTTAGATACGCCGACCCGCACGAACCGCGTGTCACCTGCCAGCAGACGCAACTCCGACGCATCGAATTGCTCTCGGCAAGCACGTCCGATCTCGCTATCCTTTCGCCGCTTTTCCACCGACTTATCGATTTGTCGTAGCATTTGCCCGCAGCATCCAGGCTACGACGTGCACTCTTCCCGCAACGAACCGAACAGCATGAAGCTTGATCGCCTTCGGAGGCACCGGTGCGCTCGTGAGCGTGCGATGCCGAGCCGTTGGTGAAGGTCCGGTTAACACTCGTCGAGGCCGACGTGCCGGCGGCAATTAGAAACACATTGTCCGGCAGCATCGCCTAATGCGGTGGTGCATGGCGGTGGTGCGCCACAAGAACGCGCCACATCGCGTCCAAAACACTCAGGGAGGAGAATTCGACATGCGACTCGTCTTTTCGGCACTGGTTACTGCGGGGTGGTTGGCCGCCTGCACTGGTTGCTTCATTCCGATGTACTCGGCCGATCCAGCCCGGCGTGCGCAGCAATTGATATTTACGTCGGAAGATCTGCGCCTGTTCCTCGACGAATGGGAGCGTATCTGGTTCCTCGACCAACCTAGCCACATGACGCCGATACGCACACACGGCGGAATCATCTGAACCGGGTGATTTCGCGGCTCGCGGTGGGATTGCAAATTGCAAGCGGACGCCTGAGAATTTGATCGCAACAACGAGTCCGTTTGCAATTCTATCCCATTCGATTTTGTCGCCGCGATGGCGTCCGCCAAAACATCAGCACCGTTTATTGATCTCTCGGTAAAGCTTGGCCGGCTGCGGCTGCCTAATCCAATTCTTGTTGCCTCGGGCACATTTGGCTACGCCCGAGAGATGGAGCATCTCGTCGACGTTCGGCGCCTCGGCGGGATTCTGCCCAAGACGATCACACAAGAGCCCCGTGCCGGCAACACGCCGTGGCGCACGATCGAAACGCCCGCGGGGATGCTCAACTCGATCGGCCTGGATAACGACGGCATCGAAGCGTTCGTCGCACATCATTTGCCGTACCTGTCTTCACTGGGCGTGCCGATCATCGTCAGCATTGCCGGACGGAGTCACGACGAATTTGTGCGTATGGCCCGGCGGCTTGATGGACTGGCCGGCGTCGCGGCCTTGGAACTCAATATTTCCTGCCCTAACGTGTCGGGCGGCGTCGATTTCGGCACCGACGCGGTAATGTGCGAGCAACTCGTGACCGATTGCCGACGTGCCACAGCGGCCCCCATCATCGCCAAGCTGACTCCCAACGTGACCAGCGTGCCGGAGATGTCCCGGGCGGCCGCCGCCGGTGGGGCCGACGCGATCTCGCTGATCAATACGTGCCTCGGTATGGCCATCGACTGGCGTCGGCGGCGACCTATGCTGGGCAACGTGATGGGCGGGCTCAGTGGGCCGGCAATCAAGCCGATCGCCTTGCGAGCCGTGTATCAGGCCGCTCAGGCGACGGACACGCCAATCATCGGGATTGGCGGTATTGCCACGATCGACGACGTCATGGAGTTTCTGGTCGCAGGCGCCACGGCGGTTCAACTCGGCACCGTAAACTTCTACAATCCAAAGGCCTCGATGGACGTGCTCGATGCACTGCCAGGCGCCCTCGCGGCGGCCGGCGCCCGCCGCGTGGCAGATATCGTCGGCACTTTAGTCACCGATCCATCTAGTAAGACCAGACAAGGAGACAAGGAGACCGGGAGACAAGGAGAAATCGAGGCAGCGCGTCGTTGATAAAGGCGACCTTCTGGCTCTTGACCCTCGACCCTCGACTCTTGACCTCGAATGCGCGTCCTCAGCGGAATTCAACCGACCGGCCCGATTCATTGGGGCAATTACTTTGGCGCCATCCGCCAATACATCGCTCTGCAGGATAACGAGCAGGCGTTTTACTTTATTGCCAATCTGCACGCGCTGACCACCGTGCGCGAGCCGGAGAAACTTCGGCAGTGGACATTGGATGCGGCGATCGATCTCCTGGCGCTTGGGCTGGACCCGAGCAAGGCGACACTGTTTGTTCAGTCCGACGTGCCGGAGATTAGCGAGCTGTGCTGGCTGTTGATGACGGGCACGCCGATGGGCTTGCTGGAGCGGTGCCACGCCTATAAAGACAAAAAGGCCAAGGGCCTCGCCGCGGACGCCGGGTTGTTCACGTACCCCGTGCTGCAGGCGGCCGACATACTCGGCTACGACAGCGATACCGTGCCAGTTGGCGAAGACCAGGTGCAGCACATCGAAGTGTGCCGCGACCTGGCGGGCAGCTTCAATCACCACTTCGGCAACGTGTTCGTGATGCCCAAGGCGTACGTTCTGGAAACCTCGGCCCGCGTGCCGGGCACCGACGGCGAAAAGATGTCCAAGAGCTACAACAACACGCTTGCCGTGTTTGAAGACGCAAAAGCTCAGCGCAAACAAATCATGCGAATCGTCACGGACTCACGGCCAATGGAACAACCCAAGGAACCGGCGGGCGACGTGCTTTACGATTTGTACACGCTTGTAGCAGGCGAATCGGACTGCGAGGCGATGGCGGCACTCTATCGACGCGGCGGTTTCGGATACGGTGAAGTGAAAAAAGCCCTCGCCGACGCCGCCGAAAAGTTTTTTGCCGAACCGCGTGCCCGGCGTGCGGACCTCGTTGCCAACCCCGCTCGAATACGCGAAATCCTTGGCGATGGGGCCGCCAAAGCCCGCAAGAAAGCAGCAGAAGTGTTAAGTCGCGCCGAAGATGCGTCCGGCATTCGCGGCTGGTAGCGGCGGATCAGATCCAATCGTGGATTTCGAATCGAGAATTGGATAGCATGAGAGGCGTATCCAGGCGAACGAATCTGGTTCACACTTTTCGACTCTAGTTTTTTTAAAATTCCCATGCAACTCGGTTTTGTCACTGCGATTCTCGACGCACTGCCGTTCGAAGAAGTGCTGGCCTTCGCCGCGGCTGAGAAGTTTCAGTGCGTCGAAGTGATGTGCTGGCCCGAAGGGGGGCCGGACCGACGGTATGGCGGCGTGCGGCATATCGGTGTCGAGGATTTCACGCAAGCGCAGGCCGACGACATTCTCGCGCTGTGCGCGAAGCATGGTGTCTCGATTTCCGGCTTGGGTTACTATTCGAATCCGCTGTCGGCCAGCGCGGAAGAAGCCGTGCATGCGCTCGATCACTTGCGAAAAGTGATCCGAGCGTCGCAGGTTCTGGGCGTTAATATCATCAACACGTTTGTCGGTGCGAACACGAAGCTGCCGCTTGATGAAAATATGCAGTGCTTCACGGAAATCTGGCCCGACGTCGTAAAATATGCCGAGGACCGCGGCGTAAAGATCTGCATCGAGAATTGTCCGATGCTCTTCCCCAACACGTGGCCATTCGGAATGAATTTGGCCCGCACGCCAGCGATTTGGCGACGGATGTTCGAGATCATCCCGTCGCCGAACTTTGGGCTGAACTACGACCCGTCGCACATGGTGATGCTGCTTATGGACCCAGTGAAACCGATCCGCGAATTCGGGTCGAGGATTTTTCATACCCATGCGAAAGATATGCGGGCGGATCGCGATTCTTTAGACGATTTCGGCGCCTTGGTGCTTCCCATGCAGCGATGCCTGGCCAAGATTCCCGGCTTCGGCGACGTCTCCTGGGGCCAATGGGTCGGTGCGCTCACCGACGTCGGCTATAACGGAGCAGTGTGCATCGAAATCGAGGACGAATCGTTCACCGAAACCCTCGAAGGGCGCAAGCGAGCACTGCGAATCAGCCGCAACGTGCTGCAGCCGCTAATTGCTTAGCTAATTTCGCCATCTTAAACTGGATGAGGCCCCTCCCTATGTCGGGTGGGCCGGTTGGTCGGGTGGCACGCCCAGAGCCTCTGGCGATGGGCGTAGCTCAGTGAAGTACGATCTACCACGCCCATCGGCGAGCCTCTGGGCGTGCCACCCCGATTGCTGCATCAACTTCGACTTGCTCACCTCGGTTACGGACTGGCATGGCGCTCAGCCCCAGCGGGAAATGGATCGATATACGGCCCGACGATTCGGTGTGCCATGCTGCGCGCTTGTCGTTAGAAGCGCGGCTCATGGCGGTGGTTCATCATCTGCCGCGCGCGGCCTACCATTTTGAGCAAGACGCGGAACATGTGCACCGATTGCGGGTGAGCACTCGGCGTGCAATGGCCGCGCTCCAGCTGTATCGCGATTTCTTGTCGCGCAAGCGGGCCCGGTGGATGAAAAAGCAGCTCAAGAAGGTCCGCCGGGCGGCGGGCGAAGCGCGTGATCTGGACGTGTTGGGCGAGCGGTTTCGGACCGAATATGGCGAGCGCGCTGCCAAGGTGGTGCAACACATTAACAAAGAGCGGGCGGCGGTGCAGCCCGACATAATCAAGATTGCTGAGCGGTTCCGCCGCAAAGAGAAATTCATTCGGCGGACCGCCGATCTGCTTGAGGCGATCGACTGTGGCGACAAGCAAAGCCCTGCTCACGAGGGAGATAGTTTCCGTAACTGGGCTTCTATCCAGCTTGCCTCGGGTGCGCGGGAGTTTTTGGCGAGTATGCCCGATTCGAATGCCGACATGGCAGCGCTACATCAGTTTCGCATTCGGGCCAAGGCGCTCCGCTATTCAATCGAACTTTTGGCATCCGCATTTGGAACTGAATTACGGGACACGCACTATCGCACGATCGAAGAACTGCAAGAGCGGCTGGGCAAGATCAACGATCGTGTGACAGCCCGCGACCGACTGCGAGAATGGGCTGCCCACACTTCAGACGCCGAATTGCGGGACATGCTATGCCAGTTCGCAGAAGAAGAAGTTGCGCAACTTGCCGCGGAGTTAGGTGCCTGGCACGACTGGTGGACCGCTGACCGCATCGAGCAAATGCGACATGGCCTGGCGCGTACCGAGTAAGCGTTGGGTGGCATGTCTTCGCCGTCAAGGCGTAGGCATGTCTTCGACAACAACATGCTTACGGGCTGGCGCCCGAAAGCATGCCATCCATCGGTTCGAGTCAAACATGCGCCTCTGCGATTTCGTCGCCGAACGTGACCGGCAAGTCAACGGCGAGTGCCAAGCGGCGCAGGTAAACGACGCGCGAGATTTCGATGGCACCCATGCTGCCGGTGTGTGGCGTCCATTGCTGAATGTCGAGCATTTGGTATTCGCGGGCACGCAGATGAGCGACGAGGTATGCCAGCGCGACCTTGGAAGCATCGCGGACTCGATGGAACATGCTTTCCGCGGCAAACAGTCCGCCGAAAGCGATCCCATAGGTGCCGCCCGCCAACCGGCCCTCGTTCCACACTTCCAGGCTATGAGCATGTCCCAATTCATGCATTTGACAATACGCTGCGATCATCGACGGCGTCAGCCACGTGTTGCCGTGGCGTCCGGGCGAATCAGCGCAACCGCGGATCACGCCAGCAAAATCACGGTCGATTGTCGCCTGGAAGCGGCCGCTGCGCAAGGTGCGGCGTAATCGGCGCGAGACGTGAAAGCCGTCCAGCTCGATGATTGCCCGCGGATCGGGCGACCACCAGGCGACGGGCTCGTTCTCCCACATCGGCCAGGGGAAAATGCCGTGGCGATAGGCATCCAGCAGCCATTCCGGCGATAGCCGGCCGCCGACGCACAGCAGGCCTTCCGGCGTGGTGGCGGTCGGCGGCGGAAAGAAGCGCGGCGCGGACAGGCCGACGTCGCTGGGCAGCGGCGTGGCGTCCACGTCGAGCGGCACGAGCAGCTCGTCGAAATTGTCCGGTTCGCGTGCCATCAATGTCGAGCATAGCTGCCGACATCACGCCGCGCCTACTCTACTTCTTCGGCTTCGGACCAATCTGTCCAAGCAACCGATCCCATTGAATTCCCTGCAAGCGTCCCCTCTCTTTTGTATCGTAGGTGACGCGGCAGGCATATTTTGGCTTCACCCATTTTGTGGTGTCGCTTTCGATGGGAATGAGCGGCTCGTGCGTACGAATTGCCTTAAGCATTTTCAGCAGTCGTGACCGCTCATCTTCCGACATTTCTGGGTTCACGCGACCGGCATAAACGAGTCGGGCCAGATAATTGGTGCCGAGGATGACGTCGTTGAGTCGGCCTTCCTTATCGAGCTGGTATCCCAGAATCACGCAGTCGGCTTTTTGCGCGGTTTGGCCGGCGCCACTTCGTCCGCACCCTGCCTCGCCAGCGAAATCGCCGATCGCCTCTTCCAGACTTTGTTCCTTTTGGCTTTCCACTTTCTTGACACGATCCATCACCGCGCCCAACAGCTCTTGCTTGGCGGGTGGCTCGAAACCCCAATCCCAAAGACGCTCGTAGGGAATGCCGTCGATGATCAGGAACGAAGCCGCAATCGCCGTTACACCGCTGATGGCCAGGTTCGACACCCACAAACGCTTCGGCAAATAGTGGAATGCCCGCATCCAAAGCTTGATCGGCTTGAGGATGATATCGATCACGCCCACGTCGGCATCGTCGGCCGCCAGGACGAGGAAATTAAAGATATGACAGCCGGACGCGGCCAGAAATCCCGCGGCCATTTGCAACAGCGACCAGGTCGTGCGCAGTGAGCCGCTCGGTCGTAAACCGAGCGATCACGCTTTCGACGATGATCACGAGCACACTCGCGATGATGACATAGCTCCACTTCGGCAGCAGCTCGAACCACACGCGCAAATGCGATTTCTGCGGCGCCGGGGCGGCCGGTTGCGAGGAATCGTTCACCGATTCCCAGTTGGGGTCGACTTCCAGAAACCGGCCCAGGCTGGGATACCAACCGCAACTGCGGCAGACCGTAACTTCGGACTTCAGCGGGGCTTCACACTTTTCGCAACGCGGACCCGTCCATTCGGATGGGGCTGTGTCCACGCCGTCTGGCTCTTCCGTTGCCACGGCGGCGGAAATCTCATCGGCCTCGGTTAAGTCGTCGAATTGGTCGTCGATTTGTTCGTCGCGCATTGGTTTTTCACTGCGGTTGGGAAATCGATCACTCGTTGCGGAAAACAAGAGTCTTCCGCGACGCAACTCATACGAAATCGTACTTCGCACTACGGGCGTTTACCCCCACTAGATGTGGTTCCAAGGGCGACAACGGTAGGAATTGCGACGGTTGTAAGAGCCGTGCCGGGCTGTCAGCCAATCGCCTTTTCTCCACGGCAGCCTTATAATCGAAGTCAGTGGTACGGCAACGAGTACCGTGGCCCTCGTGGGAAAGCGGGACAGACTTGATGGAAGTGGAACTGAATCAGGCCGTATCGGGTGCGCCGTCCGACGTTTCAACGTTTTCACCTGGCGGCGACAGTATGGAACCCGAATCGGGGCTCCCACCGCGCTCACTGGACCGGCGATCAGCCGCAACGAATCGCCGCAGCTCGGCACATTTGTGGTTCGTGTTATTGGCGCTGTGCTCTTGCTCGCCGGGCCCGTGCTGATTGGCCGCTTCATCTACCATGCGACATACAACGAACTGAAGGCGGGCTACGACGTAGCGACAGGTGCGCTCGAACACCTCAAACCGCGCCTGTACGACTTTGAGCTGGCATCACGGCTAGTCGCGAAACGGGTGGAGCCCAGCGTCGTGAGCATTGTGCGCCCGGGTGCCCGCGGGCTGGATGGCCAGGGTTCCGGCGTGATCGTCGACAAGTCGGGATTCATCGTGACCAATTGGCATGTCGTGGAGGGAGCCCGCACCGTGCAGGTCCGGCTCAGCGATCGCCGCGTCGCCGATGCGGCCGTCGTCGGCGACGATGCGATGAGCGACATCGCGCGTGCTTGAAAATCGACCTGCCGAATTTGATCGCCGGCCGAGTGGGGCGATAGCGACAAATTGGAAGTGGGCGATCTGGTGTGGGCGATCGGGAGCCCGTTTGGATTGGAGCGGACTCTTACATTCGGCATCGTGAGCGCCAAATCACGCCGCAGCGGCAGTCGCCTGACCGGAAGCCCGTACCAGGAATATCTGCAAACCGACGCGGCCGTGAACCCCGGCAACAGCGGCGGGCCGCTGGTCAACATCGAGGGGCAGGTCATTGGGATCAACGCGGCCATATTCGGCACCGCGTACCAAGGCATCAGCTTCGCGATTCCGAGCAGCCTGGCTCGCGAGAAATATGACGAGCTGCGGGCCAACGGGCGTATTGAGCGGGCCTGGCTGGGCATTTTGCCGGAGGAAGTGCCCGACGATGTACGTGCGCGGCTTTCGCTGGAACTGGGCGAAGGTGTGTACGTCGCGCAAGTGGAGCCCGACACCCCGGCTGGTCGTAGCGGCGTTCGAGGTCGGCGATATCATTCTGAAATGGAACGATCATGTCGCGACTGATCCGACGTTGCTCAGCCGTGCGATCGCGGCGACAAAAATTGGCTCGACTGCCAAGCTGTTGCTCCTGCGCGATCATGGCAAGAGCAAGAGCGAAGAGTTAACATTGGATATCAAGGTCGAGCGCCGCCCCAGCATGTCGTTCTGAGTAGGTCAGGCTTTCCAGCCTGACGAAATCATGCGATGTCAGGCTGGAAAGCCTGACCTACGTTAGCCGCAGTCACCGGAGGACATTCGTCGTGAGTTTCGGCCCGGCATTCGATGCCAAGGAACAAGTCCGGCAGGCGATCGACATCGTCGATCTCGTGGGCAGCTACTGCAGTTGCGACGGCAGGGCCGCAACTTCGTCGGTCTGTGCCCGTGGCACGACGACAGCCGGCCGAGCCTGCAAGTCAACCCCGAGCGCCAATCGTTCAAGTGCTGGGTGTGCGACATCGGCGGCGACGTGTTCAGCTTCGTGATGAAGGCCGAAGGCATGGAGTTCCGCGAAGCGCTCGAGATGCTTGCCGAACGCGCCGGCGTTTCGCTACACGCCGCCGCCTCAAAACCAGCGAGCCGGGCGATCCCCCGCCCCGACCCGAGAACGACAAACGCACGCTGTACCGCGTCATGGCCTGGGCCGAAGAGCAGTTCCATCGATGCCTACTCTCCGCGCCGGAGGCCGAAGCGGGGCGGCAATACCTGGCCGAGCGCGGCATCACCGACGAGAGCGTCACGCCGCTTTCACCTGGGGTTTGCGCCCGATCGTTGGGATTGGTTGCTGGAGCGGGCCCGCGGCACGGAATGGACGCCGCCAATTCTCGAGCGCGTCGGTCTGCTCCGCCGCAAGGAGCTCGGCGGCGGCTTTTACGATTGGTTTCGCGGTCGCGTGATGTTTTCGATCCGCGACGCCCGCTCACGGCCGATCGCCTTCGGCGGCCGCGTGCTGCCACAGCTATCGGACGAGCAATGCCGCGAAATATATCAACTCGCCGGAGACGCCGCTGTTCTCCAAAAGCCGCGAGCTGTATGGCCTCGATCTGGCCCGCGACCACTTCAAGCAGGACGGCGGGGCCATCGTCATGGAGGGCTACACCGATTGCCTGATGGCCCATCAGCACGGCCTCGAAAATTGCGTCGCGGTGCTGGGAACGGCACTCGGCGAGCGCCATCTGCAACTTCTGCGCCGCTACACCGATAGCATCACGCTCGTGCTCGACGGCGATGATGCGGGCCGGCGTCGGACGAACGAAATTCTCGACGCGCTGCTGGCGCTGTTTGAAAAAAATCAGGTCGACTTGCGAATACTGACCTTGCCAGAGGGAGTCGATCCGTGTGATTTTATTGCTCAGCATGGAAGCGACCCATTCCGGCAACTGTTGACCCAAGCGGTCGACGCGCTGGAACACAAATTCAACGCGGTGACCAACGGATTGGACACACTCACCGATACCCATCGCGCCTCGAAAGCCGCCGAGCAGCTGCTCGCGACGCTGGCAAAGATCCGCTCGACAGGCGGCGGCGCGTCATCGGAATCACTCTTGCGCGAGCAGGGGATGCTCAGCCGCATGGCTCGGCGTTTTCATTTGCCGGAAGAGCAATTGCGAAATCGGTTGTCCGCGCTGCGACGCGAAGCACGCAGCCGCCAGGGGGCGAGCCGCAGCGTCACCAGCTCCGCGTCCAACGAATCAGCAAACGCGGGCAGCGCGACCGAATCGCCGCAATCGTTCGTCCTGTCGGCCGGCGACACATTGCTGCTCGAGCTGCTGCTTAAACATGCCACCTATTTCGCTCGAATCCAAGCCGCGATCGACGAGGCTGTGATTGAATCGAATTTCGCGCGGCGGATCTATGCGACTTGGGTACGTCTGGCAACGGATGATGTGGGGCCGAGTTTGACACAACTGCTGTCGGAATTCGATGACCCACGTGTGAAGAGCTTGTTGGTGGGAATCGATGAACAAAGTTCGGAAAAGCCGCCGACCGAGCCGGAGCGATTATTGCAGGATGTGCTAGCCACCTACGCGCGTCGTCAGGGAGCGCTGAGCCGCCGCGCAGTCCTCGCCGCAGCCCGACAAGATTCGAATGACGCCGAGCAATTGCTCGCGCAATTCTGCGAACAGTCAAAGACGAAGCATCGAAGCGATTACGAAAGGAGGAAAAAGTAAAGAAGCCGTCAGCTGTTAGCTATTAGCTGTTAGCCAAACAGTTATGGCTTTTAGCTCGTCTGGCTAATAGCTAACAGCTAAGAGCTAATAGCTTTCAACCCCGCCGGCATTTACCTCGCTTACGGAAGGGCAGGGTGCCGTGTCGGGCCATTCGCTACCTCAACCCAGCCACACAGGACGTGTGGGAGGAGTCGAACGATGTTACAACGTGTTGATCACGATCTGCAGCTTCTCATTGCCAAGGGCAAGGCCGAAGGCCAGCTCACTTACGAAGAAGTCAGCGCCTATCTGCCCGATGAAATCGAAGGCACCGACCGCATCGATGCGCTATTGGCCGCGCTGGATGGTTTAGGAATCGAATTGGTCGACAGCCCGGACGCTCACCGCCGGGAACTCGCTGAACACGAGGCGGCTCCCAGCGACGGTGATCGGTCTTTCGTGCTCACCGACGGCATGCAGCACGGCTCGAGCGACCCGATCCGCATGTACTTGTCGCAAATGGCGCACATCCCGCTCTTGACGCGGGAAGAGGAAATCGGCCTGGCGAAGAAGATCGAGCTCACCCGCAAGCGATTCCGCCGCAATATGTTGCGATCGTTCTTCGCGCTGGAAGCAACCGTGAAGACGCTCGAGCGTGTGCATCTAGGTGAACTTCCGTTCGATCGCACGATCAAGGTCTCGCTGACCGAGCGATTAACCAAAGAACAGGTTCAAGCTCGGATGCCGCACAATCTGCCGCTCTTGCGGCACTTGATGCAGGCCCAGCAGCGAGACTTCGCGCTGTTGGCCAGCCGCCGCGCCGGCGCAGAGGAGAAGGCCGCGGCCCGCACGCGGTACATTCGCCGCCGCGAGAAAATGCTCGTGCTGGTGGAGGAGTTGAGCTTGCGTACGCGGCGCGTGCAGCCGCTTATTCGGCAACTGGAAGAAATGTCGCAACGCATGGACCAGCTGCGGCGGCAGCTCGCGGAGCTCCGTCGCACGAACGGTCCCAGCGAAAAGATCGCGTCCCTCCGGGCGGAGCTGTGCGAGCTCATGCGCCGCACCATGGAAACCCCGGGCAGCTTGCGCCGTCGCAGCCGGCTGCTTCGCGGCCAGTTCCAGCAGTTCGAAGCGGTGAAGCGGGAGCTGTCCAGCGGCAACTTGCGGCTGGTCGTTTCGATCGCCAAGAAGTATCGCAACCGCGGCCTGAGCTTTCTGGACCTAATCCAGGAAGGCAACACCGGGCTGATGCGGGCGGTCGACAAGTACGAGTATCGCCGCGGATTCAAGTTCTCCACGTACGCCACGTGGTGGATTCGCCAGGCGATAACGCGGGCAATCGCGGACCAGGCGCGTACGATCCGCATCCCAGTGCACATGATCGACGTGCTGATGCGGCTGCGTAACGCGGCGAAAAAGCTGCTGCAGGAAATGGGACGCGAACCCACCACTGAAGAGACCGCCCTGGCAGCCGGCATTTCGCTGGAAGAGACCGAGCGTGTGCTCGACATTGGTCGCCATCCGGTAAGCCTGGATCGCCCCATTGGCGAGGGCGACGACGGCTGCTTTGGCGAATTTGTGCAGGATACCGGCACGGAGTCGCCGCACAAATTGGCCAACAACGGGCTGTTGCGCGAACGAATTGAAGAGCTGCTCAAAACGCTCACATTTCGTGAGCGCGAGATCATCCGACTCCGCTACGGGTTGGCCGACGGCTATTCCTACACGCTGGAGGAAGTCGGCCGGATTTTCAAAGTCACGCGCGAACGCGTGCGGCAAATCGAGGCCAAAGCGGTGGCCAAGCTGCAGAATCCGGTTCGCAGCAAGTATTTGGAACCGTTTGTACCCGGCGCCGTAACTGCCGCAGCCGCGTAAAAAAAATATTGCAACTTCAGCGAGTGAAATCTCCGTATATGCCGCCGGGACAGCCACCGGCGGCTTTTTCGTTTTTGCGCACCAATACTTGCCGGCGCTGTTTTGAGGTATGATGCACATATACATCGCGTCTGGCCGCGCCATATTGCGCATGCGCGACGCCATCATCGCCGTCATACGATTGCACCAGGGAGGTCGCACATGAGCGTAACGGCTGCCGCACTGCGGGAGTTGCATCGCATTCATCAACAGTTGGCTGAGCTGCGGGACCGGCTCGAGCGCGGGCCGAAGCAGGTGCGGACCCGCGAAGCCAACGTCTCGCAGCTCGAAGCGCGCCTCGCCGAAGCCCGAGAGCGCACCAAGCAAACCCAGATGGCAGCGGACCGAAAGCAGCTCGATTTGAAATCGGGCGAGCAAAAGGTCGTCGACCTGCGAGTGAAGTTAAACGCCTGCAGCAGCAATCGCGAATACCAGGCACTGCTGGAGCAGATCGCCGCGGCGGAGATGGCCGGCAGCGTGCTCTCCGATGAAATCCTGGAAGGTCTGGAAAAAATCGACCAGCTCGCCGGCCAGGCAAAGGAAGCCGAAAAAAATCTGGCCGCCGGAAAGCAAGAACTGGAAAAGGCGCGACGCGGCGTGGAGGAATCGGCCGCCACAATTCGTACCGACTTGTCGCGGCTCGAGTCGGAGCTGGTGCAAGCAGAGAAGGCCCTTCCGGCCGATCTCAAAGCCGACTATCAACGGGTGGTCCGCAGCAAAGGGGCCGACAGCCTGGCCGTCGCCGACGACGGTGTGTGCACCGGCTGCGGCCAGCAGATCACGCTCAACATGCAGAACGAATTGAAGCTCTCGAAACTGGTGTTCTGCAAGTCCTGCGGCCGGCTGCTGTATCTGGCCGTCGAGTGAATGCGGCCGTACTGTTCGGGCAGCAATTTCCGCGACTGTCTGCCAAAACACCCTTTACAGACGCCGGTTCCACTTCAACAATAAACGCCTGGACGAGGTCTCCCCGAGGAGACCCTTTTTGTTGCGCTTGAACGAACTCTTATTGCGACGTGCTGCCATGTCCGAACGCGTTCCAATGACCCGGGCCGGCTACAACAAGCTGAAAGCCGAGGTCGACGAGCTGCAAAACGAAAAGATGCCGGAGATTGAGAAGCGGATCGCGGCCGCCCGCGCCGAAGGCGACCTCAGCGAAAACGCCGAATACCACGGCGCCCGCGAATCCCAGGGCATGCTGCAAGCCAAGATCAACCTCTTGAAGGACAAGCTGGCCCGCGCCGCGATCATGGACAACACCAAGGTGGCCAAAGACCAGGTCGCGTTCGGCTGCACCGTGGTGGTGAAGGACCTCGATTTCGGCGACTCGGAGGAATTCACGCTCGTCGGCGCCGGCGAAGAAGACTACGACACGGGCCGCATTAACGTCGCCAGCCCGCTGGCGCAAGGCTTGGTCGGCAAAAAAATTGGCGACAAGGTGGAAGTGGAAGTTCCTGCCGGCAAAAACCGATTCGAGATTTTGGAGATACGGTTCGAAGACGAGTGATTTTTCGATATCCGTCTGCGGACCACGGCGTGAAATCATCGGGTTTTTGCTAAGATGGCCATAATCCCTCCCCGTATTATTGGCCATCTTAGTGGGAGTCTGGGGGGCTTGCGCCGGGCAGTCTCCACATCCATTCGCCGAATAGCCCGAATCCCGTTTTCACGGCCTCGCCGCGGAGTTCGCGAAAGGCGCGGCGCACGGTACGTTTGGTGATGCCATGTGCATCGGCCTCCTCTTGGACGTCTCTGGCTGGAGCGGGGCCGTTTGCAAGGCGGGTGCGAAGCCAGTCCATTGCGTCCTGGCATGCGGCGTCGGGCCGGCCTCTGGATCGGGCGTTGCCGACGATTGTCTCGGCAGAGATGGCGATCGGATCATGCGACCAGTGGATGATGGGTTGACTCGTCGTGGCGTGGGATTCGATGGTAAACGCGAGTCCGTTGACATCCGCGGCGAGATTGTTTTTGAGGGGCATGAGCAGGCGACGCTTTGAGCTTTTCGGATCTTTAGCAACGAGCCAGGCGGCGCGGGCGGCAGCGACGAAGGCCAGGCTGCCCATCGCGCGGTAAATGGCGGCGCCCTCTTTCTTGCGGAGGTGAGTCACGGCCAGAACGGCGATGTTGTGCTGCTGCGCGAGCGCGGCCAGCGGGAGCATCAGGCCGCGCACTTCGCTGTTGGCTTGTTCGTTGACTTCGCCGAGATACGCGCTGATCGGATCGACGATCACCAGCCGGCAATCGGGCATTGCACGGAGCAATTGATCGAGACGGGACAGGTCGCGACGGAGCTCGAAGGCGCGGTTGGCTATCGGCTTCGCGTCGTCTGGGCTGTTCAGGAACGGGCTGGGCGGAAGTTGCGCGATGTGTTGGCCGGGGATCGCGGGAATTGCGACGACTTTGGCGGCGTCGGCACCGAGCGCTTCGAGCCGTGGACGAATGGTGTCGGCCAGGTCGTCTTCGGCGGACAACAAGAGCACGGAGCAGGGAGCGGGGAGCTGGGAGTCAGTAGGTCCCGCGAGCCGAGCGGGACTTGATAGCAAATCGCTATTGGACTGCAGCGATTCCTGTCCGCCTCGGCTCGGCGGACCTACCGCATCGGGCCAGGGGATGCCGCGGGAAGCGCGGGCGGCAATGTCGAGGGCGAGGAGACTTTTGCCGATGCCGGGATCGCCGGCGAGCAGGGTGACCCGGCCGAGCGGGATGCGCTGCGGCCAGAACCATTGGAGTGTGGCGGCGTCGAGCTCAGTGAGCCTCACCGCACCGGCGAGTTGCGCCGCGCGGCCGAAGTCGGGCCGGGGCGGGACGAAGGTTGTCATGGTGGAGTGACTGGCGGACATGTGTGGGGGTTGAGTCATGGTGGACTCGATGCTGGATGCTGGAGCTTGATGCTGGATTGCAAACCGCGCGCAGCATCACGGCGCTGACTGCGGCACAGCGCGTTTGGGTTATGTGATCATTTGTATACTAACTATTGATCAGCTTAGCAGAATGGGCGGCGAATGCAACGGCAGAATTGGCCACCCCTGGTTGCGGCGGAAATCCCTATACCGCAGCTCCGACCAGACGAGAGGGCAAAGTTGACAGGACGGGACCGAATTTACAGAATCACGAGCGGATTATCGAGAATCTTGGTCCGCATAATGATTGTTAGGCGTCTTAAATGGCCAGACAACCATACCTACCTACATTTCAAGGGAAAAACTATTCGGTTGGTGCCCTCGTCACGAAAAAGCGCCGCAACTGTGCATGCTGTCGGAAAGTGCATTGTAATTTGGGGTCAAGTCGACAATGAGATGGGTAATTTATTTGGCCTGCTCCTCGGAACGGATTCGGCGGCAGCGCTAGAAGTGTTTTTATCGTTGCGTCGGTTTAGTACGCAGCGCGAAGCGCTGCAGTCTGCTGCGAAACACAAACTCCAAGGACAAACGCTGTCACTGTTCGTTGCTTTGGTGTCCGTTTATGGCTCGCTGGAGCGGGAACGGAACGCTCTCGCACATGGCTGTTTCGGAATATGCCCCGAAGACGAGACCATACTGTATTGGACGGAAGTAAAGGAGCACGTCCACTTTCAAGTAGAAGTGCTTTCCCAGGAAGCCAAGGGCCTCGTTGGCGGCGACCGCCACAAGAAACTAAAGGAAGCCATGTTCGTCTATCGCTTATCTGATTTGGAGGAGATATATCGGGAAATGGAAGAGTTTTGGTGGGCCATGTTCTACTTCAACGGATATCTTCGAGCACCTGAGAATGCCGGTAGGATCGCGGAATACGAGAAACTATTTGAGATGCCTCGCATTAAGGCAATATTAGCTCGTGCGCCGATTTAGAACTAATCCGCCCAACGACGCATCCAGAGGACGCGTTCAAAGCAACGCGTCTCTGAGCGCGAGCGTTAGACGAATATGAGCGAGCATTGGTGGCTAGTCGCGACCGCTATCTGGATAGTGTACTACTTTGTACGTCGTCTAGACGGAAAGGTGATTGTGCGGCAAATAGGGCGTGAAATTCGTCCAGGCAAGTTCATATTCTATGCCGGCGTGTACGTACCCATCATGTCGGCGATCATGATTTCGAAAAATATCTGCATCCAGATGCAAGGCCGCTGCAATTGTTGCTCACGTTTTGTATTGCTGAAACGGTTGGCGACCTTACGGCACAATCGTTTTTTGGCAAAGATCATGCCTAACAACGCGCTGCAGTTGGATCGGCGGATAAAGTCTACCGCGTGCTGCTGTTGAAGCCCCGCACTGCTCGCTTCGCAGCACTTGCTCCCAGCCAGCTAGGCGATCGGTTTGGCGATTTGGTGTGGCACGTTTATACTGCGTGCAATCCGCTTTTGCTTCGAGGCGGGCAACTGAGCTTTGGTGTTAGGCGGTTGAGTCGTTCGAGATGCAAGACCACATTGACCGAGACGGATTTGCCATTGTCCCCGGGGTACTCAACGCTGCGGAAATTGGCGAATTGTTGTCTGCGCTCGGAGCCATTACCAGTGCAGGGCGTCGCGGAATGCTCGGCTTGCCGGTTGTGGCAGAGCTGTCACGTTCGGATCGCATTCTTCCGATGGTTCGTCGACATCTCGCAGCGGAACCAATTCCAGTGCGCGCCATTTACTTCAACAAGTCTCCGGATACGAACTGGCTGGTTCCGTGGCATCAAGATCTAACACTGGCAGTCGATGCGCGCGTAGAGGTGCCGGGATTCGGGCCGTGGAGTATTAAAGATGGCATTCCGCACGTCCAACCCCCGGTTGCGCTACTAGAACAAATGCTCGCAGTTCGATTGCATTTCGATGATACAGAGGAGTCGAACGGTGCGTTGCGAGTGTTGCCTGGCTCGCATCGCCACGGTCGCTTATCGCCTCAGCAGATTGAGAAATTACGCGCTCAGGGCTGCGATCACGTATGCTGTGCATCGGCTGGCGACATGGTCTTGATGCGTCCGTTGCTCTTGCACGCGTCCGGCCGGTCGACGAACAACCGGCCCCGCCGCATCTTGCACATCGAGTATGCAGGGTTTTCGCTTCCGGCAGAATTAGACTGGCATGCGGCCGCCTAGCAGAATCTTCCAACGCCTAACAAGTCGTTGCCCGCCACAGCCCGTTTGTGACAGCTGGTTTGGGGGATAACATTCAACCGCGTGCCGCTGTTGAGGCTCCGCACTGCTCGCCACGCAGCACTTGCTCCCAGCCGGCACCGCGGGCGGTTTGGCGTTTCGTGTTCGAAGTAGCTATACTCCGTGCAATCCCTCCACTATCGTCCGGCAGGCAACTGCGCTTTGTAGATAGTTGCATTCAGTAGCAACCACGACAAACTTGTGACAATATGATCACATCCATTCATACATTGATTTATTCCGACGATGCTAACGCAACACGGGCGTTTCTGCGTGACGTCCTTGGGTGGAAGTGCGTCGCCGAGGATTTCGATAACGACTGGCTGATTTTCAAATCGGGGCCGAGCGAGCTGGGCGTGCACCCGACTCATAGCGAATGGGAAGGGAAAACTTACGATCACCCGCGCCACCACGCGATAGCGCTAATGTGCGACGATATCGATGCGACGGTCGGCGAGTTGCGGGTGAAGGGAGCACAGTTCCGAGGTGCAATCGAGGAACAAATTTACGGCCGTGTCATCATGATGATCGTGCCCGGCGCGGACGACATTCAGTTGTATCAGCCGACGCACAAGCTGGCGTACAATCTTTAGTGCGCGGTGCGTTTTCGACTGATTTGGTCATAGGTCGCTTCCGACGGCGGCATGCTCGGTTGCTTGCTCCGCATTGCTCGCGTGGCAGCACCTGCTTTCCTCCGGCGAATCGGGCGGTTTGGCGTTTTTATTTCGCAAAGTTTATGCTACGTACAATCTTTGCCATTACGTTCCGGCGGGCAACTGAGGTTTTTGTGTTAGGCGACTACCGTTCACGTCAATGACGGCCAGCAATAGAGCTCTTCTCACCATCGGCTGTCTGATCGGAGGAGCGGCCATCGTTTTGGTGCTTCTCGTGGCGGCTTTTTACTTCAGTATCGTCTCAACCGTCATGACGAAAGTTAGCCCGAATGGACAACACTCTGCGAAGCTTGTGCGCATTGATGGTATCGACGTAATCTTCAGGGTCTTTGTCGATGGTCGGCGAGTTTACAGTTCGCCAGATTTTGCGCCGGCCCGTGCCGATTTCAGGGAGCAGATTGTATGGAGCGCAGACGACAATATCGTAGTGCTGGAAGTGGGCGGTGAGCCGCATTTTTGGCTACGATGCCGTTGAACGGCGAGACTTGTCGAATACGGAGCTACTCGATGTTCAGTTCAGGGCTTTCACTGAGCTCGGTTTTGAGGGCGAACTACCGAGCCAAGCAGTTACGGAATGACTCCGCCGCCTAACAAGTCGCTGCAGTTGGTTTCGACGACGATGTTCTACCGCGTGCTGCTGTTGAGGCTGCGCACTGCTCGACTCGCAACACTCGCTTCCAGCCGGCAACGCGGTCGGTTTGGCGTTTTTCACTCGCAACGATTATACTTCGTGCAATCCCGCCACTTCGTTCCGGTGGGCAATTGATTTTTAGAGACCGTAACCAAACTTGCTCCAAGACTCCGTCACCCCGGCTCTCTCCCAGAGGGAGATGGGGTCTTGATACAGACCCTTAGTTTTAGGCGTGCTACGCGCACTGTTTCTTTCGCCGATTGAAATGACTTAAAACTCTATGTTCATCCACAATGTATTTTTCTGGCTCCGCAAGGACCTTACGCCGGCAGCAACGCGATCTGTTCGCGACGGAGGTTCGTCGCCTTGCTCAGATTTCTTACCTTGAGCGCGGCTACGTCGGGACTCCCGCTGCGACCGAGCGCCGGCCAGTTACCGACCATTCATTCGATTTCGCCATTTCACTGCACTTCAAGTCCCTCGAGGACCACGAGTTTTACCAAACCAAATGCCAAGATCACTCCAGATTTGTCACCACCTGTAAGACGTTCTGGGAGCGTGTGATCATCTACGACATTGCCCCTCTTCCGTGATGACCAGAACGCCACACCGCGATGAACTCGTTTTTCTCCGTGTAATTCGCAGAAGCAAACAGGAGAACTCTATGGTTCGCATCGTTGCGGGCGTTGTCGGCGGGGTTTTTGCTTGGGTGATAGCGTGGGTCGGAAGCGAGAAGGTTCTTTCGGCCATTTGGCCGGAGGGGTTCGGCGCACATCAACGCGCGTTCCAAGCGGCCATTGAGAATGGCGGTCAGTTCACAGCGGACACGACGCTTCTCCTCATACATATTGTCCTTGGTTCAATCGTCTCGGTGATGTCCGGATTTCTTGCCGCGCTGATTGCCGGTGAAAACACACGCGCGCCGCTAGTCCTCGGCTTTCTGCTGGTGGCCTTAGGTTTACTGAAGGTAGTTTTGTCCTGGCCGTATGTTCCCATTTGGTATCACGTTATCTTTACGGCGCTGCTAATTCCGATGACGATTATGGGCGGTAAACTGAAAACCACGACTTAGGAAAAAAGCAGGCGTTACCCACGTGCGGCCGCGAGTGTAACGCTTTCAGCGTAATCCATTTGTTGGGGACCGTTACCCAGGGTAGACCCTTCGCCGAGCTCAGGGCCGACCCTGGGCTTCGTTGTGTCACCGCGTTGCGGTACGGAGCGAGGCCGCAAGACGACACCTAACAATAACATGGCGCTGACTTCGGCGAGCTCAGTCGAGTCGCAGTTGACCCGCCAATCAAACGGGCGGTTTGGGTGATTTTTTCGCAATGGGTATAATGCGGGGCAATCCGCGTCATTTCGAGGGCGGGCGGCTGAGCTTTGGTGTTAGGCGGCATAACAAAAACGGCCAATATGAATAGGAAATGGCGATGTCCAGCGTAGGCGTGCGTTACATAATTGATGATGTGCCAGCTGCGATACGGTTCTACACGACGCTCCTTGGTTTCACATTGGAGCACGACGCCTCGCCGGCCTTTGCATCGGTCGTACGCGATGGCGTGCGCCTTCTCCTAAGCGGCGAGGGCAGTTCGGGGAAGCGCTCGTTGCCCGACGGTCGCCGACAGGTACCGGGCGGCTGGAACCGAGTGCACCTGGAGGTGACTGATCTCGCGGCGGACGTTTCGCGGCTGCTGCGCGGCGGGGGTTTCTTTCCGCTCGAATGACATCGTGACCGGGCCGGGTGGCTCACAGATCATTCTCGATGATCCGTCGGGCAACCCGGTGGAGTTATTCCAGTCTCGGCGCTGAGATCTGCATGGCGCCAGCAGCTTGCTCTACAGCGAGTTATGCAAATGGCATCGCAATGCACCTTGCCGCCTAACACTGCCCGCCACGGCCGGTCTGCGACAGTTGACCCGCCGATTGTTCGGCCGGTATGGCGTTTTACCTTCGCAAAATCTATTGTTTGCAAGCCGCTCGCTTGAGGGCGGGCAGCTGAGCTGAGGTGTTATCCCTCGACACCATCGATGATCGCAGCCAGTTCCAAGCGCGTGCCTGAAGCAAACCTGAGACGAGTGATCGAATATCTGAACTCACTTGAGTAACGGATGGCGGGATAACCAAGCTATGCGCCGGAGTGGCGGTGGCGAGCGTGATCTGTAATCAAAGTCAAATTCCGCCACCCGGTGATGGCGGTCGTTAGGCCCCACAGTCGAAGGCCGCAGCGTGTCCTAGGCTTTGCGATATAAGGAGAGATCAATGGCATTGACTGCACATCTTTCGTATTCCGGGCAGTGCCGGGAGGCGTTCAATTTCTACGCTCAGCTGTTCGGTGGCGAACTGATGATGCTGGCCTATGGTGATACGCCCATGGCGAAGGAGGTGCCGGCTGAGTGGAGCGATAAGATCGTGCATGCGACCCTCTCGTTCGACGGCTGTGAATTGGCTGGGTCGGACGTGCAATCGGATCACTATCGGCGACCCCAGGGCTTTTCGGTGCTTGTGGACGTCGAAGGTGTCGAGGAGCCCCAACGTATATTTGCTGCTCTAGCGGAGGGAGGAAGCGTTGAGATGCCGATGCAAGAGACTTTTTGGTCGCCCGCTTTCGGCGTCCTGACCGACAGATTCGGCATACCGTGGGAGATCAACGGTAAGTCAGCTGGCTAGCTGTACGACAATCGGTAAAGTCATCGCGTGAGGCCTAACAAGTCGCTGCCCGCCACCGCCGGTCTGCGACAGTTGGTTTCGAAGATAATGCTCTACCGCGTGTTGCTGTTGAGGCTGCGCCTCGTGCGCCTCGCAGCACTTGCTCCACGCCGGCAATGCGGGCGGTTTGGCGTTTTTCTTCGGAAGCGTTTATACTTTGTGCAATCTCGCCCTTTCGTTCCGGCGGGCAGCGGAGTTTTGGTGTTAGGCATCGAGACGCATGAGCGACGCTGTTACTGATTTTCTCGAGCGTTACCGAGCACTTGGCTTAGACGGGTCGCCATGCTCGGCCGGTGAAGTTGTGCAGGTTGAGAAAAGTACCGGCGGCGTGCTACCCGCCGCGTACAAAGCTTATCTGTTGGTCGCTGGTCGTGAGCCGCCGACGGCGTGGGTGGGCTCCGAATGCACGATTAGAGACCTCCCAAGATTGTTCGGGTGGGCCGACCATTTGCTTTCGAAAAATCATCAGCCGCCGCTACCGAAACATGCGTTCGTTTTCGTCATGCATCAGGGTTATCAGTTTAAGTATTTCATTGCCGACGGTAGCTCCGACGATCCGCCGGTGTATTACTACTTGGGGGGCGAGCCCAAAACTGTACAGCAATTTGAGCGGCTATCTGATTTATTGACTGTTGTTGCACATGACGGGCGAAATGCCTAACAAGCGCTGAAGTTGACCCGACGTCAACGCGGGCAGTTCGCTTTTTACGTTTTTTGCCGCTAAATTGCGTGAAATCCCTCCACATCGTTCCGGCGGGCAACCGAGCTTTTGTGTTAGGCACAAAGTCTATCTCGAGAGATCAAGCCGTAATGCACGATGAAAAAGACGCGCGTTTATGCGGGATTTGCCCTCCATGCACTTGTTGCATCGGTAATGATCTTTTCAGCGATCATTAAGTTCCTCGACCCCACTGGACACGGCAAGCTACTCCTCGCCGTTGGCGAGCTGGCGAATGCGCTGCTTCTATTGATTCCTCGGACAATGTCCTTAGGGGTATTGATCACAAGTGCCGGGTGGGGTGCTGCGATAGCCTTGTGCCTTATGGAAGCAAATCAAATCGCTCCAATGCATCCACTTGTGCCGACGGCGTTTCTCGCTATGACGTGGGTCGGCGGTTACCTGAGGGATTCCCGCATGTTATACAGCTTCAGTCCACCGGAGCATGACAATCGCGAAACAAAGGGATAACTACGAATGCCGAACAAGGACGCTGCACCGAATGGCGGCCGGTCGGTGTCAGTGTACGGTTCGAGGCGCCTGGCCGTCATCGGTGAGCTGACTCGTTGTCCCTCTTGATAATCCAAGCCGCATGCATAAGGCACCAAAAACGATGGCAAAGAAATTGACATCCAAGAAGGCGACGAAACCCAAAGCAGCGAAGGCCAAAACGGCGCCCGCTCAGGCGAAGAGCACGACCATGACTCTGGAGGAAGCCCTGCGACAACTGGAGTCGCTGGGCAACGCGGGTGTGCGTGCTCAAAACGCCAAGAGCGGGCCTTTGGGAAGCGGCGCCGGGGACAATCAGTTCGGCGTCTCACGCGGAGACGTTCGGAACCTGGCAAACAAGATCAAGACCAATCACGAATTGGCATTGGCTCTGTGGAAAACCGGAAACATTGACGCCCAGTTCCTGGCGACGCTCCTGATCAAAGTCAATCTCCTGTCGGCCGACGAGATGGAGCGAATGGTGAAGTCGGTCACCTGGGTGTGGGTGGCCGACTGGCTCCACTCCTATGTCGTCAAGGAGCACGCCGACAAAGAGACCCTTCGCAAAAAATGGATGACGTCGGATGACCGCTGGGCGGCCCGCGCCGGCTGGCAACTGACGGCCGGGCGGGTCGCGAAGAGCCCCGAAGGACTCGACCTCGACGCGTTGCTCGATCGCATCGAGAAGGAGATGGGCGCCGCCGCTCCCGAAGTGCAATGGACGATGAACATGTGCCTTGCGGAAATCGGCATCCACTTCCCCAAACACCGCAAGCGGGCGATCGCGATCGGTGAAAAGCTGGGGATCTATCGCGACTATCCCGTGTTCCAAAGGATGCACGTCGCCCTTCGCCCCGATCTGGATCAACGAAATGGTGAGGCGGCAAGGCTAAGTACGTCACGCAAATCCCCGCGAGATAACCAGCGGATGTACCAAAGTCGCCGATCGGGGCCTTGCTAGGTGCCGCGCACAGTGGCGTCCGGCCCCAAGACGGGCAAATGATTTCACGCGAGGATAAAGTCGGAGGAAACAAAGGATCGGGATTCGATTCCAGGGGAATAACATCGCCGAACCAGCCGTTGCAGCAAACAGGCGGGTATGCTGGAGCGGGGCAGTGAGACCCATGGCAGACAAGCCACAACATCCGCCGACGATTGAGCTCGACGGAGCGCGCCTGCGCCCGCTCCGTGTGGCCGACGCTGACGCGCTCTACGCCTACCTGCGGGATCCCGTCGTTACAGAATTGACCAGCTATCCCGTTGTATCGGTACCGATGGTCGAAGCAATGATCGAGCGGTCTCTGAGCCGTTGGGCGGCGGGCGAGCTGTCCAAATGGGGGGTCGCTCTCCAGCACGATGATCAGCTTGTCGGCACCTGCGGTTTTAACGAGTGGTCCCAGGTGCACCGCTGGGCGGAGCTGGCGTACGACCTGGCGCAGGCTCACTGGGGCAAGGGACTGATGCGCCAAGCCGTGGCCGCGGTACTTCAGTGGACTTTCCGACAGGACCAGGTCGATCGCGTGCACGCCTTCGTCAGGGTCGACAACAGGCGGTCGGAGCGCTTGCTCGAGCGCAGCGGGTTTGTGCGTGAGGGTTGCCTGAGGAGTTATCGTGTGTGTCGTGGGCAACCACACGACTTCTACATCTACGGTCTGCTGCGCTCGGATTGGGCGGCCGCCCAACCATCCGCTACAGCTGGGCCGCCCCGACAAGTTGCGTCCCAGAACTTCACAGCCTCCCGAGGCGGGCCGGGCAGCTGAGCTTTGGTGTTGGCCGGCGATGCTCTTTACGCCGAAGGCGTTGCATACCATAGCCCAGGGTTGTTCGCGCGAGCGAACTACCCTGGGTCAACTGTTACGCCGAAGGCGTTACACAACGGACGGTTCGCCGCGGGCTTTTGGGTAACGCTTTCAGCGTAATGCAATTCATCGGCGGCGTTACCCAGGGTAGGCCCTTCGCCGAGCTCAGGGCCAACCCTTGTATGTCTTGTAATTGTTCATTACCAAACAGTGTTGTATTGAACCAGGCTAGGAGCGAAGTTTTGCGTGCGGCTGCGCAGCCGCACGCAAAAAACAAAAATCGCTCCCGGCGGCCGACCACAGATCGAGCAACCCTTGGCGCCAACGACGCCGCAGCCCAGCGTGATCGTGGCCGGCTTGGAATCGTGAACCCGAACAGCCGCCAGAGCCGAGCACGGTCTCGGAAGTGCTCGAGCTCGCATTCGCAAGGAAGGGATGGTTCCGCTATGCAACGCTGCGAGATGACGTGGATCGGAATTGACGTGGCCAAGGATTCGTTGGATGTGGCGTGGACGAGTGCCGACGGGTCGCAGCACTACTCGCTCGCCAATGCGAGTCCTGGATTTCGATCGCTGGTTGAAAAACTGCCTGCTGCGCACGAAGCCCGCCTGGTGGTCGAGGCTACCGGCGGCTACGAGCGGGCGCTGGTGACGGCGCTCATCGAGGCCGGCTATCGCGTGGCCGTGGTCAATCCCCGGCAGGTCCGGGACTTCGCCAAGGCCATGGGCATCCTGGCCAAGACCGATCGCATCGATGCCCTGGTGCTGGCCCGCTTCGGCCAGCAAGTCCAGCCACGCCTGTTGGAAGACGATCCCACGCAGCGCGCTGAGCTGATGCAGCTCGTCTCCCGCCGCCGGCAGCTTATCGACTTGAGAACGATGGAGTCCAATCGGTCCGAGCAGACCACGGCCCGGGCGGCGCAAAAAAGCATCCGCCATGTGCTGAAGCTCCTCGAAAAAGAGATCGCTCAACTGGAAGCCGAAATCGCCCGGCTCTTGGAGTCGGATGACGACTGGCGCGGGAAGATCAAGTTGCTCTCGACGGTGCCGGGCGTGGCCCAAGTCACCAGCGCCACGCTGGTGGCCGAGGTGCCAGAACTCGGGCGCCTCAATCGCCACGCTATTGCTGCACTGGTTGGCGTGGCGCCGTTCAACGACGACAGCGGCCGTCACCGCGGAACACGCCGGATCACCGGCGGCCGCGCAGCGGTCCGCCAAGTGCTCTACATGGCAGCCCTTTCTGCTCGACGTTGTAATCCGGTTATTCATGCGTTCGCCCAACGTCTTGCTGCTCAAGGCAAAAAGCCAAAGGTTATTATCACCGCCTGTATGCGGAAGCTGCTGGTGATACTCAATGGCATGTTAAAAACCAACTCCCCTTGGAAACCATCCCATGCCCGCTAAAAGGACCTTGCAAAAAAACACAGCCGCTGGGCTGAGATGCGTAACCGCGTTGCGGTAGCGAACACAGCGGTCGTCGCAGCTAACACGTCGCTGCCCGCCAAGGCCGATCTGCGACAGTTGAGACAGTTGACCCGCCAACCCAATGGGGCGGTTTGGCGGTGTTCCTCCGCGACGGTATACTGGCGCTAAATACCGATCGCTTGAAGACGGGCAACTCGGCTTTGGTGTTTGGTGGCATGAATTGTGGATGGCGATTTAGCTAACATGTCGCGGGAGCAGTTGGTTGCGGAAGTGCAGCGGCTGCGGGACGGAATCCGACGTCACCGCGACGCCACCGGTCATGTCCTGTGCTGGCATCATCCCGATCTATGGGGCTTGCTGCCAGAGACCACCGATCCAGTGCCCACGGTGCCGGATTGGCCACAGTTCCTACAAGGATGCATCCAATACCGGCAGTCGCTCGACGTCCAACGGCCACAGGCGCCACGTACGTCCGAGCCATTCAAACGCTGATGCGCTCTACCGAGGCGCTGGCGCGGCATCGGCGGCTCTGCGACAGTTGGTTTCGAGGACAATGTCCTACCGCGTGCCACTGGTGAAGCTCCGCACCCGTGCGCTTCACACGCACTTGCTCCCGGCCGGCAGCGCGGACGGTTTGGCGTTTTTCTTCAGCACGGTTTATATTGCGTGCAATCCGCTTTCATTTCGAGGGCGGGCAACTGAGCTTTGGTGTTAGGCGGTAGTCGATTATGGAGAGACGTCCCGCTGTCATATCCGTGATGGTTGCGGTGAGCGACGCGCCGAAAGCAGTCGCCTGGTACAAGCACTCGCTGGGCGCAGTGGAGCTGTGGAGCCTGGGTTCGGTGGCCGGTCTGGAAATCGCTGGTGCACCGTTCTTCGTCGGAGAACCTGCCAACAACGGGTGGGAGTGCCCCGTGAAACTCGGCATCCCGTCGGCGCGCATCGAGGTGTTCTGCGACGACCCCGACGCATTCATCGCTCGTGCGGTGGAGGCGGTGCAAACGGGAGCCGGGACAAGATCCGGGATCACGCGATGCCGTGGGGACTCCATCGACAGGGCGGGTTCGTCGATCCCTTCGGGCACATCTGGCTGGTCGGTGACAGATCACCCTTGAGCCCTCACCCCGCTGACGATCAGCGGTGAAGCGTGCCGCCTAACCTGGCGTCGCAGGTGACCCTCCTGCAACGCGGCGTGTTTGGCATTTTGGTTTCGCAGCGTTATATTCGAGTGCAATCCCGCCAATTCCTTCTGCTGGGTAACTGAGCTTTTTCGTTAGGCCGACGGCGTGTTCTCCAACCCGATTCGCATAGCGCTGATTCTCGGCTGCATCGGATTCGGCATCTACCGGGTCGTCTACGGTGACCGGATGGGGCTTTTGTATGTTGTAGCGGGTATCCTGGTCGCGTACGGGTACTTCCGCTATAGCACGGTGTGGCTCGCGTTTCGTGCGGTTCAGAAAGGCGAGTTGGATCGGGCAGCGCGGCTGCTATCGCAAACGCGGAATCCTTCCAGTCTGTCTTCACAGGCTCGCGCGTACTTCGAGCTAGCTTCGGGAATTGTTGAAGCCAATCGTGGTCAGGATGAGGCAGCGGAGCGACATTTTCGGGCCGCACTTGGTCACGAGCTTCGTACCGAGAACGACCGTTGCGTCGCGGAAGTCTGTCTCGCAGAACTCCTCGCGAGGCGCGGCAATCTTGACGAGGCTCGGGAACTCGTCACTCAAGCACGGACTCGTCGCCATAAGCCGGAGTTGGCGGAGTGTATCGACCGGATTGCTGCATCCGTGGGGCCATTGACTTAATTTCAAGAGCGAATACGCGAGATTCAGCTTGCAACCGGCACACTTGCACCAGAATGACAAACACAACCAATCTCAACGAGTACGCAACGGCCAAGCACGCGCTGGAGTATCTGGCCCGGGCTGATAGCATTCCTCACCGGACGGAAGGCGAGGCGATCTTGCTCGAGTTTGTTCCAAAGACTGTTCAACGAATTCTTGATTTGGGAACCGGTGATGGTCGCTTGCTGGCGCTAGTGCGGCTTGACCGGCCCGAGACCGAGGGCATCGCGCTTGATTTTTCTCCCACGATGCTGTCAGCGGCGCGCGAGAGATTTTGCGGCGATAACAGGGTTCAAGTGGTCGAACACAATTTGGACGCGCCGCTCCCTGATCTTGGCCAATTCGACGCGATCGTATCGAGTTTTGCCATTCACCACTGCAGCGATAAGCGGAAGAGGTCACTTTATTCCGAGATATACGCTGCCTTATCGCCTGGCGGGGTGTTCTGCAATTTGGAGCATGTCGCACCCGCGACGGCAGAGCTTCATGCACGGTTTCTGCGCTCGCTGGGAATCACATCGGCGGACGAGGACCCGTCGAACAAGCTCGTGAATGTAGAGACACAACTTCAGTGGCTCCGGGAGATCGGCTTTGAGGACGTTGACTGTCACTGGAAGTGGCTTGAATTGGCACTGTTGGGAGGAACGAAGAAAGCATAATTTCGAGATGCAATCCCTAGTGTCGCGAGAGTTTCAAGACTGCGTGCTGTCGATGACAAATAATGTGACACGCATAACAATGGCCATGCCCAACACAATCGGTCTGCGATGGGATGACTCGACTAAAGCCGGCGATGGCGGCTCTATGGTAGGATGGCGGACAACTGAGCTTTTACGCTAGCCGCAGGCGGAGGCGATTCGATGGCGGAACTTGAGTCTGTTGCTCCTATCTCGAACGAGGACACGGGCGCGCTCCCAGTCAAGGAACTACGCGCCCGCGATCGCGTACTACGAATCGGTGATGGGATTTACATCTGTGGAGCGTGACGCCGTGACGGCCGTGCTGCGGCGGGATGTCGTTCGGATCGGCTTGGTCGTTAAGGCCGACCACCGGCCGTCGGAGGCAGGCTCGCTTGTCTTCGCGGTGGACGACCTCGATGCTCTGCACCGCGAATTAGCAGAACGCGGCGGGGAGCCCGGCAAGTTCGGCAACAGTGAGTGGGGCGGCAAGCAGTATCGCACGTTCTTCATGCGGGAGGATGAGAACGGGTACTGTTATTGCTTCTATCAGGCCGCGTCGCTTTGATCGGACTTCGTGGCTTTTCCGTTAGGGCTGCGAGTTGCGCGGGCCGCTTTCCGCTTGACACGCTCGGCGTGCGTACGGGCGACCGGTTTGTGACGTTCGCGCGGCGTGATGGTTTCGATGATGGGCGGCGCTGCGGCCGCTGTTTCGACCGCGCGTTCGGTTGTCGAAACGCGCAAGCCGGCAATGTCGTGCACGATTACGCCCAACGAAAGCATCCGTTCGGCAGCAGCTTGCTGCCCGGTGAATACGATCACCTGGTGTCCCTGGCGGGCGAAGCCGTCGAGGACGGCTGCCAGCGAGGCGATGCCGTTGCCGTCAAGCCGCACGAATGGGTCGTCCAGCACTAGCGGTAGCCAAACGCCCTGTTGAGCCGCCGCCGAGTGGAGCGCCAGGCACAGACTCAAATAAACCTGGTCGCGTTCGGTGGCGGATAACGATTCAACCGGACGCACTTCGCCGGTGCGATCGCCGACTCACCGCCTGCCATGGTCGATCAATTCCAGCCGCACGAGGTTGCCGTTCGTAAGTTGGGCTAGGAAGTCCGATGCTCGGTAGGGGTTTTCGGCTGATACCACTTGGTCAATGCCCAGCGAGGCACCGGCGGTAGCTTGTTCCAACTTGCGCTGCACGTCGGCCAACTCGCGCTGCACGTGCTCGATCGAACGGGCCGAGAGGAGTGACGCGCGTTGGCGTTCGACTGTGTCGCGCTGCGCGCGCAGGTCGCGCAACTTGCCTTTGTATTCCCGCGCTTCTTCGACCAATTGAAACCGCTCGTGCTCGAGTTCGGCACGACGTCGTTCGAGTTGCTCGACGTCGGCCGCACTGATCGCCGCACAGTGCTGTGTAGAACCGGTTCCGGCGTTTGAAATTGTCGTGCTCAGGATTGCTGTGCCAGCTCCAGTCTGTCGACGATCGAGCAGATTTTCCAGATGCCGGCGGACATCCGCTTCGGTTCGACTCAGGTGATCAATTTCCGCCTGCAGCTCGGCCACAGCCAAGGCCCGCCGTTGGTTTTCGATCAAGGAATCCAGACCTTCGATTTGACGCTGGAGCGTATCGGCGATTGGCCGCAGCCGGGGATGAGCGTCGTGACAGACGCATTGCTGCGACGCACTGGCGCGGGCCAACCGGGATACCTCACCCGACAGGTCAGCAGCCAGTTGTCGCGCAACGCTGAGCCAGGCTCGCTGATCCATAATTGCGATGGCCGCCAGGCCGCGGTCGGGACGAGTTGCGGTCAGCTGCGTGCGGACGCGGGACAATCGGTCGCTGACGTCGGCCAGCACAGTACGCCAATGGGCGATTTGTGCATCGAGCTCCGCGAGCGATTGAGCGTCGTGCACTGTCTTGTCGCCGAGCCACGAAGCAACGGGATTGAGCTCGAGTCGCCGGTAGCGCAGCCGGGCGTCGGTTTCGGCCAGGGCGGCCTCCACGGCTTGGCGACGATCATCCAATGCGGCAGTTTGTTCCTGCAGTTGTCGAACTTGTCGATCCAATTCCTGCCAGCGAGCATCGAGCTCTTTACTGGCACGCCGCTCGCCGGCAATGCGCGTTTCCAGCTCTTGAGCCAGGACGTCGCGACGGGCGGTCAGCTCCGCGATGCGGGCGCATCCAACCGCAGGGCTCCGCACGCCGATTGACTGAAACGTCCTGCACGAATTCTTCGCTCAGCAGGCGTTCGAGCACGGGTGGTTCGCGAAAGTCAACCGCACACAGCGGCCCAAGTACATGGGGAGGGAGCCCGTACGTAAGCGATCGGACGGTGCGATGGTCGACCGGCGTCGAGTCCAACGCGGCGACGGTCAACTTCGTTGTCGTTGGTCCGTCGTGAGATCGCCGCAAGCGAAACCGGCCGCCGACACTCTCGATAATTGCCTCACCGTCCTCGCGGCAATCGATCGTCTGTGGGCGGGTGGTGACGTCCTGCCCAAACAGCACGTGCGCCAGGAATTCCGCGATCGCGGTTTTGCCCGATAGCCGCGGGCCATAGATCGAGCTGATCCCCTGTGTGCTGGCGTTCCATTCGAGGGAGGGTCTGCCCGCATTGCCGCCGAGTTTCAATTCCTCGATTCGCATGGCCAAGATCCTTCTGCCGCGAGAGTTCGGAGGGTTACAAAGCCCGGCAAAGATAGCGAAATCCGGCATCCGCAACAACGCCGGATCAGCGGGAAGGGTAGCGGGAAAATGCCGCTTCGCTCACGCATTCAGCCGTTTTGCCGCGTACATGGCGCGATCCGCCGCTGCGAGCAGGTCCTCGGGCGTCTTGTGATCCTGCGAAGCTAGCGCCTGCGCCAACGCTGACCGACAGCGTGAAATCGCCCTCTTGCAAAGAAATGACCTCGGCCAGGACCGAGTGAATGCGGCTGACGAGCGGCTCAATGTCGGACTGAGAAGCCACGCGCTCCATTAGCAGCACAAACTCGTCGCCGCCATATCGGACGACATGATCCCCGTCGCGCACGCTGTCGCTCAATCGTCGTGCGGCGGCACTCAAGACACGGTCCCCGACCAGATGGCCGTGCGTGTCATTCACTTGTTTGAAGTTGTCCAGGTCGACGAACAGGACCGCGAATTGTCGGTCACCCGTGCTCTCCGCTTCCATCAACGCGGTCATGCGCGACAACAAAAACGTTCGGTCAGGCAGACCTGTGAGCGCGTCACGGTGCTTTGAAGTCGGCTCGGTATCCGCCGGCACGGCCAGAACCTCGTGCACAATCAGCCCCAGGAGCGGGCCGTCGGCCAGCGGTAGCCGGCAGAGCTGCAACGCCACTGGTTTGCCGGCCCGACCAGCAAATAACAATTTAGCTTCAAGAGTGATGTCTAATTCATTGCGACGCCACGCAGACTCAATTTGCTCCAAGACTGAAACTGTGCCTTCGGTCAGCAATAAGTCACTGATGGTCGATGCGAGCTCTCCAACCGGCAGCATTTTCGACCACTTGCGCAGCGTCGGGTTGGCGTAGGTGATCCTCCAAGTACCTGGTTCCACCAGCGCGATGCCTTCGACGGCGAGATCAAGAATCGGAATTAGCGGCGAGCGGCGATAATCTGCCGAGATCGTAAGCGGCGCTTGTATTGCGGGATTTGTTTTCGGCATGA
The DNA here is from genome assembly GCA_963786455.1 of uncultured Planctomycetota bacterium. Lineage (GTDB taxonomy): Bacteria > Planctomycetota > Planctomycetia > Pirellulales > Lacipirellulaceae > JABDGM01. Next base: position 180,034 of record CAWAZX010000002.1, read on the forward strand.
CTTACATATTAATCGCAGGTTTCGCCGCTTGCCGCTCAATCTCGATTGTTACCATCCTTAAATCGCGCCTGCCACGCTGGCGTGGTTCGGACCATGTCGCCCGAGTCACCGCGCGATACGAATAATGCGGCGATGCCATGCTTCTCGGCACATTCATAGCCCCGTTCTGGTCCAAGCACGAGCAGTGGTGTGTCCCAGCCGTCCGCCTCAATGCACGTCGCAGCCACGACGGTGACCGAGGCCAGCGAATGTTCGACTGGCCGTCCCGTCGCAGGATCAATGATATGGGAATAGCGTCGGCCGCCAATTTCAAAAAACTTGCGGTAGTCGCCTGCCGTGGCGATCGCGGAATCGGTGAGTGGCACAGCCAGTAGCATTTCACGGCGGTTCTTGAGAGGCCGTTCGACGGCAACGCGCCAAGGCTTTCCATCGGGACGAGAACCGGAGGAGCGAACTTCGCCACCGATCTCGACGGTAAAATCGTCTAGCCCGCGCTCGACGAGCATCTCGGCCATCCGGTCGACGGTGTAGCCAGGCGCGATCGACGACAAATCGACTTCCAGGTTGTCGACTGCTTTGCGGAGGGCCGGCGGGTCGGTGCGCACTGTCAGCTTTCGATAACCGACCGCCGTTTTCGCGGCGTCAATTGCCTCTGCTGACGGGAGCTGCGGATTGCGGCGTTTTGCTCCATCGCGCGCGTCGTCGAGACCAAAGTGCCACAGTCGTACCAGAGGACCGACGGTGACATCGAGTGCCCCCTGCGTCTTCTCGCTGATCTCCTGCGCGGCGGATACAACCTCAGCCGTGGCCGCCGACACTGGGAACCATTTTTCGGCGGATGCTTGATTGAACCGGCTCAATTCCGAATCCGGCCGATAGGTCGACATCTGCCGGTCGATTTCCGCCAACAGCGATTCAATGTCCCGTTTCAGACCGGGCAATTCGACCGTGTCCGACGCTTCGGCGATCGACACGCGGTAATGTGTGCCCATCGTCGGACCGCCGAATGTCAGCGGTTGCGATGCAGCCCAATTGATGCACACCAGCAGCAGAATCCCCAGCGCGGAGACATGACGAGCGGCATTTTTCATGGGCGGTTGACCCTATTTGCTACTCCGCGCTATACTCGACCGCTTCCCACAATTAGAGGCTGACCGGAATGTCTGAGAGAGGGGGACAGTCCCCATTTTGCTATTCGACTTCGCGACTGCCGAAGCTCCGGTTGGCAAAATGGGGACAGTCCCCGGCACGTTTTTAGTTGTCAGGTTTGATTTTACGATGCATTGAGTGACGGGAGTAGCCGGATGAAAATCCACGAGTACCAGGGGAAGCAGCTATTGCGCGAGGCGGGCATCGCGTTGCCCAATAGCATCGTGGCGAGCACGCCGGAAGAGGCGGCGGCCGCGTTTCGCACGCTGGGCGGCCCCATTGCGGTAGTAAAATCCCAGATTCACGCCGGCGGCCGAGGTAAGGGCACGATCAAGAACAACCCGAAGCAACACGGCGTGCAGCTCGTGCGAAGCGCGGAAGAAGCCGCCACCGTGGCCCGCCAGCTGTTGGGCCACGAATTGGTCACAATTCAAACCGGCCCGGCCGGTCAGACAGTTCGCCGCGTGCTGGTCGAAGCCGGCTGCGACATCGCCCGGGAGCTGTACCTCGGCATCGTCGTCGATCGCGCATCGGCGATGCCGGTGCTGATGGCCAGCAGCGCGGGCGGCATGAACATCGAGGAAGTTGCCGCCAAAACGCCCGAGTTGATTTTCAAAGAAGCGTTTCATCCAGACGCCGGGATTCAACCGTATCAAGTGCGGAAACTGTGTGCTCAGCTCGGCCTGACCGGCACCAGCGTACGCTCGGCCGAGAAGTTCATCCGTCCACTGTGCCGGCTGTTCGTCGAATTGGATTGCAGCCTGGCGGAGATCAATCCGTTGGTCGTGACCAAGACGGGCGATCTGGTGGCGCTGGACGCGAAGATCAGCTTCGACGACAACGCGCTGTTCCGGCATCCAGCAACTGGCCGAATTGCGCGACACTGCCGAAGAAGATCCCAACGAATTGCAGGCGACCAAGGCCGGCCTCAGTTACGTACAGCTTTCTGGCAACATCGGCTGCCTGGTGAATGGCGCCGGCCTGGCCATGGCGACGATGGACCTGGTCAAGCAACACGGCGGCGAACCGGCGAATTTTCTGGACGTCGGCGGCGGGGCCAACACGGAGCAAGTAACCGAAGCCTTCCGAATTCTGCTGGCCGACGACCAGGTAAAGGCGGTGCTGGTGAATATCTTCGGCGGCATCATGCGGTGCACCACAATTGCTACGGCCATCGTCGAGGCGTACAAGCAAGTTGGGTTCAGCGTGCCGCTCGTGGTACGGCTGGAGGGAACCGAAGTAGAGCAGGGCCGCAAGATTCTGGCCGAAAGCGGCGTAGACATCATCGCGGCCAAGGACCTCACCGACGCGGCCAACAAGGTCGTGGCGGCTGTCGCATAATCAAGGCGAAAGTTTCACCACAGAGACACAGAGTGCACGGAGAATACAAAAGGAATTGACAGGAGATAGCAGAGGCAGCAGAAATGAAAAAACAGAAATGCGAATTCATGAAAAGCAGATATTGAAGAAACTATCCCATCGAATCTCCGCTACCTCTGCTTCCTCCTGTTCAAGAAATCTTCTCGGTGTTCTCTGTGTCTCTGTGGTTAATTTGAATTGGAATTAAACCATGAGCATTTTGATCAACAAGTCCACTCGCGTAGTCTGCCAGGGAATTACCGGCAAGGCGGGAGATTTTCATTCAAAGAATTGCATGGAGTACGGCACAAAGCTGGTGGCCGGCGTGACGCCTGGAAAGGGTGGACAGACCGCGCTGGGCGTGCCGGTGTTCGATACGGTTCTCGAGGCCGTGCAGAAGGAAGGTGCCGACGCGGCTATGATTTTCGTGCCGGCCGCGTTTACCGGGGATGCGATTCTCGAGGCGGCCGATGCCGGCTGCAAAGTTGTGGTGGCCATCACCGAAGGCGTGCCCGTGCTCGATATGGTCCGCGTGTACAACAAATTGCGGATTGCGGATTGCGGATTGCGGAATGGAAACAATCAATCCGAAATCCGAAATCCGAAATCCGAAATCCGACTGATCGGTCCGAATTGTCCCGGCGTCATCTCTCCCGAGGAATGCAAGATCGGCATCATGCCGGGTTACATTCACAAGAAAGGGCCCGTCGGCTTGATGAGTCGCAGCGGCACACTCACCTACGAAGCTGTGTGGCAGCTTTCCAATCTTGGATTGGGCCAATCGACGTGCGTGGGCCTGGGCGGCGACCCGATCGTTGGCACGTCGTTCATCGATCTGCTGCAGATGTTCCAGGAAGATGACGAAACCGAAGCGATTCTCATGATCGGCGAAATCGGCGGGACGGCCGAGGAGGAGGCGGCCGCGTTCGTGCGGAAGCATGTGACCAAGCCCGTGGCGGCATTCATTGCAGGCCGCACGGCACCCAAGGGGAAACGGATGGGCCACGCGGGGGCGATCATTGCCGGCGGCAAAGGGACGGCGGCGGAAAAAATCGCAGCGCTGGAAGCCGCCGGCATCGAAGTCGCCAAAGGGCCCGCCGACATGGGTTCGGCGATGCAGCGCGCGATTAAGCGACGCTAATATCTTCGAACTGAAAAGAGGAAATCGTAACCTAGCGGAGGTGTTAAGCCATGGCGAAATGTACAGCGTGGTGGCATCATCCGTCTCAAGACGGCGCTGATATTGATCCTGTTCTTAGTGGCGGCGAGTGCTGCATTCTGGTGGTGGGATTATGATCCGACCGATAGCACGTACGGCAACTTTGACGGGCGCGTGACCGGCACGTGGGACGACGACGGCCGGAACATGCGGCTCGTCGAGGACTTCGCTTTCGTCGATCCGCATGGCAAACGCTGGCATGCGCCGACCGGCTCGGTCATCAATGGGGCATCGATTCCGCGCGTGTTCTGGTCGGTCATTGGCGGGCCGTTTGAGGGCCGTTTCCGCAACGCTTCGGTTGTGCACGACGCGGCCTGCGAAGCACAAGTCGCCCCGTGGCAGGAAGTGCATCGCATGTTCTATAACGCGATGCGTTGCGCCCGCGTCGGTGAGGGAAAAGCCCAGACCATGTTCTGGGCCGTGTATCAATTCGGCCCGCGCTGGTCGATGCCGGGCGAGCCGAGAACCTTAGCATTTATTGCCGAGCCGGAGGAAGACGTCGTGAAAAAAGCCGAGCAGTATTTCAATAAGAAGCAGTTCACGACCGAAGAAATCGAGGAATGTACTGTCGAACAAATCGAGGCCGAGCTTGCCAGGTGGGACGCTGCGGCGGAGGCGCCTCAGTGAGTGTACGGCCCGCGAAGTGACTTCCGAGACTCGAATTCCGCAAATTGGTCAAAGACGCAATCGAGTGTCCGATCAAAGTCGATCGCATCGGATGATTTACTAGCGGGTTGCTGCATTGTCGTCGAGCTTGCGTTCGACGGCTCATTGTCCTGCCGACTCGCGGAAACAAATAGCTCCCATCGATGCAAGTTCGACACAATCGGCGCCACTACCGGGGCGTATCCCACGAGCTTGTCTCTACCGTTGATTGGCGCCGAGCTCGAACCGAGGCTCGGTGGAAGATTGACAAATAACACCACCTGGGAGTCCGATTGGCGAGAAACGGGTGCGAGCGGTTTCTGATCAAAGGCGGTCGCACCTGCCGTCGAACCGTCGCTTGGCGGCAACGAATCGTCAGTCAAGGACAACGAAGCTCCGCCCGCTTGCGACATGCCCAAATTCTTGCGCCAAATCACATAGTCAGCGGTGTCGACGTTACCGTCACCATTGCCGTCGGCGCCCGTGCCGGCAGCGACTGTGGAGCCAAAGGCCATCCTCCAAAAACTGTAATCCGACTGTTCAACGGTCCCATTGCCGTCGTAGTCGCCGGGGATCGGAAGATTGGTCTCGGCACCTGGCGAGCCATCGATCGCCGCGCTGGCACGCCAATTGGCCGGGTTCGCGGGGTCGCCAAGCGGATCGATGATCTCGAGCGATCGCGCCGTCGCCGTCCGGCGACGTGGGCCACGGGGCGATGTCGTCGTACGTGAAGTCCTGCAGCAACTCTCCGAACGGTCCGAGCAGTTCGATTCGCTCGCCGCCGTTGCTGAGGTTGGCGTCGCGTAGCCGACTGGCGCGAGGTTGATGCCGTTGCCGTATACCGATTGAAACACGGCCGGATTGCGGGCGACGATGATTCGCTCGCCGGCGGCCAGATTGATGCCGTTGCCAAACGTATATGGCTGCGCGGCGAACTGAGCGATCTGCACTCCGGCCAGGCTTACCGTTTGGCTGCCAGTGTTCAACAGCTCGATGAACTCCAGGTCGTCCGGGTCGGTCACGCCGGGATGATCGGCCGGATGGTAGTGCAGTTCGGTGATCCGCACGGGGAATAGTTCGGGCAGCGTGAACGTGGCATCGATGAGTCGGCTCCAATCCGAGCCGTTTTTGATGCGGGCTTTGATCTGCTTGGCGGCGTCGATGTCGATTGCAATCGGGCCTGCGGAATGTGCTGCCGTGGATTGGCGGCGCCGCCAGCGAGTCGCGGATCGCTGCCGTCGGTGGTGTAATAAGATTTCCGCGGCACCGGGCGAGCCGGCCGGCTTGGCGATCGTCACGTCGAAGCCGGCCGTGACTTCGCCGCCGTAGTTGTTGAACTCCGGCGCGGCGAGCGACTGCAGCCAGCCGCGCGCCGTGAATTGATTCAGCAGAATCGCGGTCCGTGCGGGAAGAAATTTGCCAGCACGCCGTTGGTGATCGTCACCCAATCGCTGCGCGTGAACGGATCGTTGAACCGCGATTATCGCCCCAACGGGCCGACTCGCCGACGATCGCCCGATCGATCTCGTCAGCACGGGCCTGATAGACGGCGGCGGCCGTCGCCGGCGTCAGCAAGCCGCCGTTGTGCATCAGCTTCTGCACGTGGTCGGAGAACTTGAGCTTGTACTCCGGGTTGGCCATGAGATTGTTGTGGATTGCCGGTCGGTGCGCTGGGATCGTCTTTCGTGGTCGAATCGTAATTGACGTCGAACGAGTCGTTATTGTCATTCGTGGGGAAGGCGTGCTCCTGATCCCAGGCATGAAACTGCCACTTTCCGCCCGGCTCGACGCGATTGCGTGCGGCATACCAGTTGTTGTGCGCCCAGTCGTTGTTCGCCGCGTAGTAGTGGACGATCATGTAGTCGATGAAATCATCGACATCGAGCAGCGCCTCCACGGCCTCGTAATTGCTGGCACGCTCATGTCGCCGCGTAGCATGTAGCGTTGTAGTTGTTGAGCGCCGTCACGCCGCCCTCGGCCCAGGCGATAGTCGGGCGCCGGATTGTGCTTGATGACGTCGTAGTCGTCTTTGTTGCCGCCGAAATAGGCGTCGGCAAACGCAGTCGTCCGGCCGCTCGTGGATGTTGTAGAGGCCCCAGTACATGCCGTTCGAGATAGAGGTGCACGTACTTGCCATGCGGCGCTGCTCCGCCGGCCAGGTTCTGCAGATCGGAGACGACCTGATCGGTGACGTAGCGAGCCACCGAGTGCTGCACGGGGTTCTGATGGAACCACGTGTAGTTGTACCCGGCGTCGAGAATCAGCGTATCGAAACTCGACTGTGGCGTTCGTCACCGTCGGCGGTGCCGGAAAACAGGTGGCGTCGAAGCTTGTCGGCCCGTAAGGCGACTTGAATTTCACCTGGAACGACATCTTGTCGGAATTCCAGCGCGTCGTGCTCGAATGGCCCTGCATTTCGATGGCCGCGTCGATGTGGGATTGGCTCGTCCCGTCGGCCGTGAAATACTCGAGCGACGTCGGCCGCTCGTCGCTCTTCCCTTGCAGATAGATGCCCTGCTGCGTGGCGCTGCCCGGGCAACAACGTGCTGCCAAACAGATCGGCCCAATCCATCACGACCGAGACCGTCGGGATCGCCTTCAGATCGTTCTTGATCGTCGGCCGAGTAGGTCGGATTGTTGACGATATCCGGATCCATGTCCCAATCCGGATCGTCGTGGGCCGTGTCGGCGTCGTCCTTGTCGTGACCCCACACGGCGTTCTTGGACGAACTGCGGCAAGTCTGTTGTCGGTCTGCTGAATCACGTCGTCGAGAAAGATGTAGGTTTGCGTGTCGACGTTCGTGGATGTGAAGCCCGGTTTGTAGGCGATGGCCCGCAACGTCGTCGTCGTGCCGATGGTGATCGGGCCGGAGTAGAGCGTGCCCATTGTTTCGCTGGTCGGAGTGCCGTCGAGCGTGTAGCGGATCGCCGCCCCTGGCGTGTCGGTCGTGATTGAACTTGGAATGGCGAATTGAAGAATCCGCGATCGACTGAGAAGTGCGTATCGCCGACAAAACCCAACGTGCCGACGCCGTTATTCGTTCCTGGCGTCGGCGCGGCCATGTAACCGGTCATCGTGCCCGTGGCCCGCTCGGCACGCAAAATCGGATCGATCAGGAAGTCGGTGTTTTGCGACGTACTGTTCACGCCATGAAACGCCAGCACGTTGCTGCCGTTGACCAACAAATCCAAGTACGGCGTGAGATCGAATGTGACCGGTACGATAACTTCCGCATCGGGACGATTACCGTTCGCGCGCGAGTCCCACTGCGGCTGCGGCCGGGCATCGTCCTCCTGGAAAAACCGCCTGGCGACTTCCCGGCCGTTGAGGTAGGCAATGAAGCCGTCGTCATACCGCAGGTCGAGTTCCAACGAGGTAAGCTGCTCCTTATCGGGAACCGTAAACGGCACTCGCACGTAGGCGGTCGTCCGTGTGCTGGAGCTGGGCATCTGAGCCGTCGTCAGTTCGGTGCCGATGTATGCGTCCAAACCATTGTTGGGACTGTTATCACGATCGAAACCAACGCCGGTCGTCGTCGCAATCCAACTGGAATCGTTGTAGCCAATCCCTCGCCAAAAATCGTCCACAGCCGCATTCTGTGCCGACGGCGAAACGACGCGCACGGTCGCGTTGTTGCCGATCAGACCCACGGTCATCGTCGAGCTCGCGCTGGCAGCGGATCCATAAGAAATGTCTTCAAACTGCGGTGGATAGGACGCGAGGGCATGCGCGATTGTCGTTCCGTCGGCCATCACCAGGCCGAGGTATCCGCCGCTATCGGATAGGTGGAAGTTCGTATGTAGCTCCTGGCCCGAAACGGCGCGATTCTTGTCCGACGCAAAGATCGTCAGATATTGGCCCGGGTTGAGTACCGTCGTGGGGAGTTTCCACTTGGTGAGGTTCGACGCATCATCTGTGAGATACCAATTCGAGATGTCTACCGGGACGGCGTCGTTGTTTTTCAGCTCGATCCAATCCGAGCGGTTGCCGTCCTGATCTGACAAACCGTTGGCGTTATCGGCAACGAATTCGTGGATCACCACGCCGGCCATCGCCAGCCGCGGCTCCAGCTGTTGGAACGATAAGCGCTTGCCTGATCGACGCCGGCGATACACCCGCTCTGTTCGCCTCTCGCCTGGCATCGAGTTACTCAGAACACGGGACAGCAATTAGGAAGGTGAATTTGCGAAAATACACATCGCTAAGCTACTATTCTAACCAATGCGCGACACATTAAGGTGTTAGAAGCGCCCTTGTTTTAAGCCTCGACAACTAATTTGGTTAGTTCTCGCCGTCACTTGACCCGGCCCAAGCCAGTGCGTACACAGCAGATTGTTGGTAACTCACGCGAACCCAAAATTCGAACCCGCCACGCCATCATGTTGAAACAATTACCCTCACGCACGGCTCTGCTCGTCCTATATATCCTTGCCTTGGCAATCGTTTCGAGCCAGCGCCCGTCGTGGGCTCAAGGCCCACGCGGCCCAACATCATTGTGATTCTTATCGATGACATGGGCTGGTCGGACCTTGGTTGCTACGGCAGCGAAATACCCACTCCCAATATCGATGCGCTCGCTGCCGGTGGCGTGCGATTCACGCAGTTCTACAACACGGCCCGGTGCAGCCCCACGCGGGCGTCGCTCATTACGGGCCTCTATCCGCACCAGGCCGGTTTGGGCCATCTGGATAGCGTCGTGCACGAGAACTCGAAGGGCACGACGGGTAAGCTCCGCACGGATTGCGTGACGATGAGCGAAGTGCTGGGCGATGCCGGTTACTTCACGATCATGACGGGCAAATGGCACATGGGCGGGTATCGTGGCACGCCGCCATGGTCGCGTGGCTTTCAGCGATCACTCAGCTCGAAGGTTGGCGAGATTTACTTTCCCGACCAGAAGCAGCGGCGCGACGATGGCATCGACATCAATGGCGAGCGCGTAGACCACGATGATCCGATCCTCGGTGAGAATTGGTACGGCCCGGATTTGATCACCGACTGGGGCTTGAAATTCGTCGACGAAGCCAAGGCGGCGCAAAAGCCATTTTTCTGGTATCTGGCCCACTCTTCGGTTCATTTCCCGCTGCAGGTGCCGCAGGAGGACATCGATCGCTACCGTGGCAAATACCAGGTAGGGTGGGACAAGCTGCGGGAGGAGCGGCATCGACGACAAATCGAAATGGGGTTGGTCGATCCAAAATGGCCGCTCACTGCACGGCCTCCGGATGTGCGGGCCTGGGATACGCGCCCGACCGAGCGAAGGACCGCTTCGACCACATCATGTCGATCTATGCGGCGATGATCGACCGTTTGGATCGCAGCATAGGCAACCTTGTCGCCGGCCTCAAGGAACGCGGCGAGTTGGACAATACGCTCATCGTGCTGCTTGCCGATAATGGCGGTAATGCCGAAAGCGGCCCACGTGGTCGGTTGGAAGGCGATCAGCCCGGCGGGCCGCAATCCACCGTCTTTCTGGGGCAAAGTTGGGCGACGCTCGCCAACACGCCGTTCTGGCGCTACAAACACTTCACGCACGAAGGCGGGATCTCCACGCCGTTCATCGCGCATTGGCCCGCGGGCATTCCCAGCGAGCGCCACGGAAAACTCGAAAGCCAGCCAGGTCACCTGACCGATGTCATGGCGACGGCCGTGCAGTTCAGTGGTGCCAGGTACCCGACGGAATTCAATGGGCACGCCATTCAACCGATGGAAGGAGTGAGCCTGCTTCCCGCATTCGCCGGGCAGCCGCTGAATCGGCCGTCACCGATTTTCTTTGAGCACGAAGGAAATCGTGCAGTGCGGACCGGAAAGTGGAAGCTCGTGCTCAAGCACCTCGGGCCGTGGGAGCTCTACGACATGGAAGCCGATCGCACTGAACGGCAAAACCTCATCGACGCAGAGCCGGAGATCGCCAAAGATCTGATTGCGAAGTGGGAAGCGTGGGCTAAACGCGCCGACGTGGGTCCGTGGCCCGGCCCGGCCCGCGCCGATTCGGGCGATCTGCCGCCGGCTCGGCGACGCGCAAACGCGGGCGCCGACGCTTCGCAGCGTTAGATGTGATTGACGCGGACCTTACCGCCACTGCGCTGTGAAATGGCTTCCGCGACAATCGACCGGTGACAATCTTCCGGTCTCGATTCAACGCATATTAAACAGCAGCGCTCTTGCGTCGAGCGCTTTTGGAGCGCTGCCAGCGCTGCATCCTGAGTCGAGAGGTAGCGGGCGAACTCGGAAAAGTATTCGTCGAGTTTGCATTCTCCTCCGCGGAGTCGATTACGAAGCTCCGCGGGAACGCCCAGCTCGCGCTGGTGAACGTAGCTGATCCCGTGCCCGGCCAGGAACATTTCCAATTTGGACTTGGAAAAGCCTCGTTTGCGGCTGACTGGATTTTGCCGCACATCGACGATCATTTCGACACCGTGTTCGCGGAGCTTCGCGACGAACGTATCCAGGTCGTGGCCGGCGTATCCAGTGGTCAAAAGCTGGGAAGCACCGGACATTGCATCAACCGGTTCTGCAAATTGAACGGCTACGTGGAAAGGTGTCGTCGGACGATGCGACAGCCAGTATACTGGCTGTGATCAATCATCGCGGGTGCCATGCGGAGGGTGGAATGGATCACAACGTAACGGCCGAGTGCAAGGGTGATTTGTCAGCCGCGCCGCATCCCGGCTCCCGCGCGATGCCGCGGTGGGATTTGGGCGAGCTGCCGCAGTCGCCACGACTTACGCCAAGGAGTTGGGCGCTCTTGTTCGGTCCCGGGCTGGTGGCTGCCGGGGCAGCGATCGGCGGCGGCGAGTGGCTAGCAGGGCCGCTGACGACGGCTCGCTACGGCGGCGCGATCTTGTGGCTGGCGACGGTTTCGATTCTCAGCCAGGTATTTTACAACTTGGAGATTTGCCGTTACACGCTGTATTGCGGCGAGCCAATTCTGGTCGGCAAGTTTCGCACGTTGCCCGGCCCGGTGTTCTGGCTCTTTGTGTACATCCTCCTCGATTTCGGCTCGATATTTCCCTATCTCGTAGCGAATGCTGCGACACCGCTTGGTGCCGTCATACTCGGCGAGATTCCCAACATCGAGAAAACGTACAATGTGATGGGTTTTGCGCTCACCGGACAGGAGTTCCTGCGGTATCTCACGTACGTGGTTTTCCTATTGGCGCTGTTGCCGCTGATATTCGGCGGCAAGGTGTATAACTCGCTCAAGGCGATTATGGCGTTCAAGATTGTCGTCGTATTTGGCTTTTTGCTCACCGTGGCTTTCTTATTTTCGACGACTGATACCTGGATCGATATTCTCACGGGCTTCTTCAAGTTTGGCAGCGTGCCAGTTGTCGGCTCCGATCCCAATGCACCGCCGCTCGTGGACAATTTCTTCGTCGCTTTGTGGGAAGGCCGTAAGCTGCCCGAAATCGATCTCACGATGATCGCCGTGTTGGGTGCTCTGGCCGCAATTTCCGGGAACGGCGGGCTTACCAATACGGCCACAAGCGGCTACGTCCGCGATCAAGGTTGGGGAATGGGCCACCACGTCGGGGCGATTCCCAGCGTCGTCGGCGGGCGGAACCTCAAGCTGTCGCATTGCGGCATGGTGTTTCCCCACACGGCCGAGTCGTTCGCGAAGTTTCGGGGCTGGTATCGGTTTGTGCTGCGCGACCAATTGATGGTGTGGATGCCGGCCTGCTTCGTCGGCGTGGCCCTGCCCAGCATGCTATCCGTGCAGTTCCTGCCGCGCGGCGCGCAGGCCGATAGCTGGGTGGCTGCCGGCATGACGGCAGACGGACTCCGCGACGCGGTCGGACCGCAGTTCGGGCAGTTCTTCTGGTTCATGACCTTATTCTGTGGATTCCTTGTATTAGCGCCCAGCGCGGCATCGACATTCGACGGCGTGCTGCGCCGCTGGGTCGATTTATGCTGGACGGCCGTGCCATTCATCCGCCGCTGGGATCCTCACAGGATTCGCTGGTTGTATTTCGGAGCAGTGTGCGGTTATGCCGTTTTTGGCTTGACGGCCCTCACCCTTTGGAACCCGCGGCAATTGCTCAGCTGGGCCACGTGCATCTACAATGTCGCGCTCGGATTCAGTTGCTTCCATGTATTGATCGCGAATACGACGCTATTACCGAATGAGATTCGGCCTAACTGGTTCATCCGCGTCGGGCTGGTTTTCGGCGGCCTGTTTTTCCTCTCCCTTGCGGTGATATCGGCGATGAAGTTGCTGGGCTACGTTCAATGAATGCAAGTCACGATGTAAATGGCGCGGGTGCCGTGCCGCACGATTCACTCACGCTCGATGAGCTCGCCGCATACGAGCGGGACGGATATCTGCTCGTGAAGCAATTGTTCGACCGCGAGGAGATCGGTCGCCTGCGCGACTCTGCCAAGAAGGATCGCCAACTCGACGAGCAAGCGTACGGCCGAAGCGACGGTGAAGGCGGCAGCGTGCGGCTTTCGCTCTGGAACCATCCCGGCGACGATTTGTACGGCATGTTCAGCCGTAACGCGCGGATCGTCGACCGAGTGGAGCAGCTTTTGTGCGACGAGCCGTATCATTACCACTCGAAGATGATCATGAAGGAAGCGCACACCGGCGGGGCGTGGGCCTGGCACCAGGACTACGGCTATTGGTACGACAACGGCGTGCTGTTTCCCAACCTGTGCAGCGTGTTCGTGGCGGTTGACCCAGCCACACAAGAAAACGGCTGCCTTCAGGTGCTCCGCGGCTCGCACCAATTGGGTCGTGTAACCCATGTAAAAACGGGTGATCAAACCGGGGCCGACCCCGAACGCGTGGCGGCGGCCGCCGAGCGATTGGAGCTCGTCTATGTGGAAATGGACCCCGGCGATGCGCTGTTCTTTCACGCCAACTTGCTGCATCGCAGTGACCAGAATCGCTCGCCCAACGATCGCTGGGCGCTCGTGTGCTGTTACAACGCGCGCAGCAATGATCCGTATCGAGAAGGACGCCATCCTCGTTACACGCCGCTGAAACGTGTGGAGGCTAGTGCGATACGGGAATTTGTAAGATAAGTGCGGGTCAAAATCCGCCGTCGCGCGTCGCAAGCGACGCCGCTAAATGACTGCCGGACGAATTTACCGGAATATCTATTCACGACTTTCTGGCGTGGTCCCTGGCACACCATTTGCGACATGTTTTCGCGTGTGCTTAAAGGGCCGCTGGAACGCGGCTGATCGCAACTAAGAATGTGGTTGAAGATCAACCACAATGGCACGACGCGATTTTCCGGCTGTCAGAGTGAAATTGAGACTCACGCAGCGTGGCTGATTCTGTTCCCAAGTGTGCGCCCATCGCTGAGGGTGCGCACGGAGGGATGAGGAATCAGCAGATAGTATGGAGGCACTCAAATGATTCGGTTCTACCTCTTTAGCGTCGCGATGCCGTTTTGGGCGGATCCCCATAATACATTACAACGACTGTTGGAGCTGTCGGGCGACAGGTGGCAAGGTCGACTGGCGATCCACGACCTCATGCCTGGCTTCCCCATTGACGCCCCGCCCGAGGGACCGCCACCGCGCACGATGCCGCCGATTCCCACGGACGTACCGATGCCGGAGCCGATGGATGTTCCAGTTCCCGACCCCAAAGATATCCCGCCGCCGGAGCCCGGTAAAATTCCCAATCCGGCAAAGCCGCGGCCGGATGAGTTCAATCCGAAGCCGCGCAGTGTCCCTTGATCGGGACGATAAATCAGCAAGCTTCGTGCGCAGGCTTATTCCAACACAGTGAGCTTGATATTCTTCCAGCGCACTTCCTTGGTTTCGCGCTTGTCGCCGACGCCGTGAACCTGCAGCGCGATGAAGCCGGTAGGCGAAAACGCCTTCTCGTCGTTGTCGGTGAAATCGGCAGCCGGCACGCCATTGAGCCAGGTTTGAATGCGATTGCCCTTGGCGACGACGCGAAGGTGATTCCATTCCCCTAGGCGAAACGCTTTGCGGCCGGCTCGTTCTCGGACAAGTCATTGAGCCAACCGGGCTTGCGGTTTTTGTCGCCGCCTTCGTAGTAGACGCCGGCCGTCCAGGCGCGATCGGGCTTCGGGTCGATCTCCACCTGGTAGCCGTAAACGCGTTCGCCATCGCCCTGCGGCCGGCTGTGGCTGCGAATTTGAATGCCGGAGTTGAAGTCCGTCTCGCTGATTTTGAAATCCAGCTCCAAGATGAAATCGCCGTATTCCTTATCCGTGGTCAAAAAGGTGTTCGACGTGTTGGGCACGCTGCGACCCACGATCATGTTGTCTTCCACGGCATACTTGGCCTCGCCGCCGCGCTTCGTCCAGCCAGTCAGGTCCTTGCCGTTGAATAGCTCGACCATTTGATCGGCGAGTGTCGTTGCGTGGCCGGCGAGCACCAACGCAATGGTCAAGGTGAAATTACAAATTGTGCGTAGTTGCATGGTTGTGCCCTTGATCGAACGGATAAGTTGTCCGCGGGTGATTCTATGTTGGTGTGGCGCTGAGCCGCAAGCGGCCGCTGCGGAAGCGTATTGGTGAAAGTGCCCCAAGGGCGGCTGCGGCCAGAAGCAGGTTACTCGGCTCCGGTACGTGCGTGTAAACCACGGCGAAAATGATGTTCGAGGCCGCGGACGTCGCCGGCGGGTTGCCGCTCCGCGTATGCGGCCCATTCGCCATGATCCCGCCGAAAATGTAGCCCAATGTCGTCGGCTGGGTTAACTCGTCGAGCTTGATCACGCCATTTTCAAAGGTTTCGATGCCTTCGGCGAGGAAGAACTCGGCACTCGATCCAAACCGGAGCCGCTTGCCTTCAAGATCGTTGATGACGGGGAACTCGCCGATCCAGTGTTGGCTGTAATTGCCGGCCGGATCGACCACGAGCGAGGTGATGTCGTTAACAAATGGCAAGTCGTTATCGGTTTCCACTTGCATCGTCTGCGGGTTGAGATACTGCACGCTGATTCCGCCAAAAAGCACCTCATGCATTTCGCCACGATCCTCCGAGAATAGTCCCAGCTTGGCTGAATGGTAGCCATTGAAGCCTTGTTTGAACGTGTCGGGATGGGCAGGATCGTCCATCGACGGCGTCCCGGCCGCGTCAATCTCCACCGGCACAGTCCACGCTCCAAAGGATGGCGTAAAAACGCCCGACAGCACGAGCAATCCTTCGTCGAGCGCCCCGCCGCCAGCCGGTCGAATCACGGGAAACACATTCAAATCGCGGCGACGAAAATTTGGGTCGGGCGTTGTGGACGACGCGTTGGTGATCGCCAGCGTCGTCCCGTCGTCGACGATGTCGAAGCTGCGGACCTGGTTGGTGTACGTGCCGTTCTTGTTGGGGTTATAGTTGCCCGAAAAATCCTGACCGAAGACGATGTGCGTGCGGCCGTCCATTTCGTACATCGCGCCACCAGTGACGCGGAACGACTGGCTCGCGATCTGGCGAATATGATCCTTGGCTACGCCGCTGCCGTTCATCACCCAGTCGACGATTCCGGGCAGGTCGATCGCGGAAAGCCGATCGAACGTACCATTGACCGGCGTGCCGTCGCCTAGCGTGGCTTGCACGCCGTACCCGCCCGTCATGTAGAGCCGGTTGCCCCGCTGGTAGAACTGGTTGTTCGTGGGAGTCAGCGAATTGAGTTCCGGTGTAGTGAGTCCGCCAGCGGAGCCTTCGAGCGAGCGGTGCCAACTCTGTTTGTTGACTGGATCGATGACCCACACTTCGCGGTTCTGAAACTCAGGCAAAAAGCCGTTCGGCCCGGTGGTTTCGAAGCCGTGCAGCCCGTTCGTCTTGCCCGAGATGAGTACCCACTTGCCGTCGTGGTGTCCGGCGGCATACGAGTGAAGCGTGGGCAATTCGGCGGCTCCGAAATCGTACGGTTGCAGCGAAATCTTGTAGGGTAACGAGCTGTTCAAAACAGCTGGCGTAAGAGTTTCAGTCTGATGAGCGGCGAATGCGACACTCTGCCAGGTGACCAATATCCAGACTGCGAACCAGTGGGGCACGAAAATTGCGCGGAAATCTGCTCTTCATCTGTTGCGTATCTATGGGGAATGGTGCCAGTCACTGCAAGATAGGCAGTGATGCAGGTGGGGCTAGCTCAAGCGCAGGTCGAAGTGATCTCGCAAGAAAACAGCCGTGAATCGACGGCTGAGAACGAGATCTGAGAATTCATTAGCAAGCGTGACTTGGGTCGGACGGCGCGGTGGAGACTTGACCTTGGAGAGCAATTAACTTGGGCGACTTCAGTATAAGCTGCCGCTGCGGAGGCATCAATAATCGGTCCGGCTAGGCTTTCGAAATTAGCGACGTAGTAGCCTGCGGGCCGTTGGCTCGCGGCTAAAATGCGGCTAAAAGCGGTTCAATAAACGACGCCCGCGCGAAGCAATAGCGAATCCTCGACGTCAATATCGCCGCCGTCGCTAGCCAGTTTGATTTCGCGGTTGAAAACGTAGCCGATTTCGACGCGGTGCGAGAGGCCGCCGATAATCTTGCGTTCCAGGCCCAAAATTAAGCGCCAATCGCGCGAAGCGAACGTATCGGGTGTACCGTCGTCGTGCTCGAACGCCCAGATCGCATTTGCAAACTCGCCGAGCACGTAGAACCAGAATTCGTCGCGGCCCGGGACAGGCGAATTCGGCAGCCGCCAGGCCACGCGAGGCCGTGGATACACGAATTCATATTTCACATCGTCGCTCGGCTCGTACACCACGCCGGCGATCGGCACGATCTTGTCCCAGCCGCCGTTAAGGTACGCCACGCCCAACAGGCCCTTCCATTCCGGCGTCGGATCATAAACCGCAACGGCGCGGCCATTGATTCGCAGCGCATCGTCCGAATCGAAACTGTGGTCATCGGTGTAATAGCCGGGCGAAACTGCGATATTCGCAATCCAGTTGTCGGTGACGCGGCGGAAATGATTGAAGTCAATCACCAGGTCGTGCAGCCGTGGCGGCAAATCGATTCCGGCCGGACTTTCCACAAAGTGGAGCTCGTAGCTTGGCGTGATCAGGATCGGCGTCTCGCGCGTGAAGAATGGCAGGCCGAAAACGATCTCCGAGCGCAGGTCGGTCCAACCGAGGCCGTCGTCATCAAGCTGCGGGATCCACGTGCCCGTAAATTTCACTTTTTGAAATACGCCGTCGCGCGCATCGGCAGGGCGGGGCAACGGCCGTAAACCGGACGATGGGGCGTCCGGGAAGAATGGCTCCTGTGGAGCGATCGCTTGAGAGCCGAATTGCACGGCACCGTGGCTCGAGGCGGCAATGCCACCGGGCCTGGCAGCGTGTAGACATTGTCCTGCGCCGGCGGTCCAGCGATGGCTGCTGCCGTTCCACCCGGCGGTAAACCATAGGTGACGACCGGTTCGCCGAGCTAGACGTCGGTTGATACGGCACTTGGGCAGGCACGGCCTGGCCGCCCCAGGCGGAAGCCGGTACCGCGGTTGTTGGGTACGGAGGCTGTGCGCTCGCAGTACCGGCCGACAGCCGGCACGATATCGCCACGCACATCAATAGGGCCCACCGCGGTTGCATCGTAATTGGCCTCAAAGCGTCGAACATGGCTTAGAAGTCGATGCCGCCGCGGACCATGAACGTATCGTCCGGCTTGAAGGTCGGTGGATCGCCCGATTCGAAAACGACCTCGCGGTCGAACACGTATCCGAGTTCGAAGTGGCCGCGGATGAACGTTTGCGTTTCCAATTCGAAGCCGCCGCTCACGCGGATGTCGTTGATGTCGATGCGATCTTCGAGCGTGCCGCTTTGTCGCTCGACCGTCCAGGAGCCGCCGCCGTACTCGCCGGCCACGTACCAAAACCATTTCGTGTTGCCGATGGCGGACATGAATTTGCGGACTTTGGGATTCGGGAACACGATGTACATGTCCCATTCCGGCGTCGGGCGGTAATAAACACCACCGGCGGGTAGCAGCTTCACGTCGAGCCGGTCCAAATACACGATGCCGAACAGAATATCCATGTTGCGGAGTAATGGCGACAGACGCCAGGCCGCGGCCTAACAGGCGAATTGAATCGCTGTCGACATCCTCGAAGTCGCTCCACACGCCGGTCCGCACGCCCAGCTCGCCGCCCAACCATTCCGACACGCGCGGATACCAGGAAAAATCCAGGTACGCGTCATAGAGTCGCGGCGGCAAATCGGGTTCGCCGGCCAGTGGGGGTACGCTCGTTAACGGTCCCGCGAGCCAGTTCGCGGCAAAGCCCGGTGTGACCAACAGCGGCGTCTCGATGTTGTACATAATCGGAATCGCAAAGGTGCTGGAAACCTCGGTGCGATTGATTTCCAAATCGAAGGGGTCGGTGTGATCGCCGTAGAGATACGTATTCTCGACGCTCAGTTCCTGGAGGAACCGCTGCGTCTTTTCCCAGTAACCTTCGCCACTGGTCGTGTAAGGCGCGGGCTGCCATTGGATTGGTGCGCCATTGGGAAACAGCGCGCCCGGCTGCTGCGGAAACGCGGTCGCAGGCGGCGGCGAGTACGTGTAGGGAACAGCCGGCGGCGGGGGGCCCGCGGTGCCACCGGTCGCGTACGGATCGAAAACCGGCGGAGGGCCTACCGCCGATGGCGCGTAGGGGGTGCCGGGTAAAGGTGTTGTCCCGTAGGGCGAAACGGCAGCGGGTGGTGCCGACCGGCACTGCATACGGAGACGTTACGGTTGGCGGTGGGCTTACCGTCCCAAACGTCGGCGGCGGAGCTACACCGGTCGTGGGATAGGGGCTGACGGGTGCCGGCGTTGTCATCTGCACGGGTTGAGCCGGCGTGGGAAACTGCACGCGTTGCGCCTGCGATGCCGGCGCCAGCACAAGCAGCATTAATAGCGCGCAAGCTGCCGATAAATAGGGGACAGGCCTACGAGCAAAGAGCAAGGAGCAAGGAGCAAGGAGCAAGAAGGATTCTTGCTCTCCGCTCTCAGCTCTTGGCTCCCTGCTCATAGACCTGTTCCCTTTTTGAGGCAGTCCGCCAGCAGTGAAACGAGTGAACCGGTTCAACAGACGGTCCGTATTCCGAGAAGAGACATTGGCCGACGTGCGCAGCACCGGCGCAGCGAATCTAGTTATCAATGCGCGTATCGCCCGTCAATAGAAGTGTGGAACTGGCTACTCGTTCTGGAATTTCTATGGGGTTTACGACCCAATTCGGACTGCTCACTTTCTCACGCATTCCTATTGTCTGATAGCTGACGGCTGATAGCGGGGGCGTGTTCGCCATCGTCGATTTGAATGGATTCAATGTCATGAACCTCTTCAAGCGGGCCAGGATGCTCCATCGTTTGCTGCGCTACCGCTGGAGCGCAGAAAAAGCGGAGCTGCGATTCATGTTGAATCGGACGTATCGCGGCGGGTCCGTGCTCGACATCGGAGCACATCGGGGCGTGTATAGCTACTGGATGCACCGTCAATTTACGGATGGCACGAGAATCGTCGCGTTCGAACCACAGCGCGAATTAGTCGAGCATTTGTTGGACTTCAAGCAAACGTTTCATTTAGATCGTTTGGATATCGCGCGCTGTTGGGTTGTCGTCGCGAAGCGGCACGCTACCGATGCACCGTCCGCGTCTACATTGGGGTGCCGCCACGGTCGACGAATTCACTTGCGACGATGATGCAACGGAAGTATTCGACGTTCCGGTTACGACGCTCGACGAATATCGTCGCGGAGCATCCCGATCTCCGGCCGGTGCACTTTATAAAATGTGACGTCGAGTTTCATGAGACCGACGTACTCGCCGGTGCCGAGCGTACACTGCTCGAAGATCGCCCCGAGCTACTTGTGGAGTGGTCGACGCCGCGGCGCTTGTATCGCGAACGATTATTCCGCTTGATGGAGCGGCTATCGTACGCGATTTTGCAATTTGAATACGGCCGCCTGGTTCCCTGTACAACGGCAGAGCGGCACTCGCCGCCCTCATGGGAATTGGGGGCCAATTACGTGTTCTTACCGCAAGAAATAGCGACTGCGACTGCGGCGTAATCTGCTATTCACTACGATCGAGTCTATCGCCGTGGCTTACGCCTATCGTCGGTTCCACGACGGTTGATACAACCAAATTACCAATCGTTCAAGATCAGCGAGCCTCACTGGATCACTTACTACTCGCCAGCTTGCTTGAACATTTTCTTTAATGAATTTGCGACGCTCGGTTCTATCAGGGAAGCGTTCGGCGAGAGCTCTTTGAATCGCGTGGCTTTCGTCTCCGGAAATATGCTTGTGAAAACGATCGCACAAGTCCCTTGCCATGCCAGCGTATGTCAGTGTTGTGTGCTCGTCGAACAACACGTAAATCCCAGACTACCTTCTGCGCCAGCGCCTCGCCAAGTGTACAGGCTCGACCGCTCGTAGCTGCCGCATATCATCCGCGAATTGATCCCAGCGGCGTGTTAATAAGGATTCAATTGATTCGCTCGATTGGGGCCGCCTTGCGCAATCAGCGAATCCAATTCCTGCTTAAGCCGCGGCAGAATCGCATCGTAGGGAAACTGCCCGAGCGTCTCGCTGCCGCGCTTGAGATTCACATAATTCGGCCCGCACCATAGGCCCAGATCGGCTTCATCGGTTTCGCCGGGGCCGTTCACACGGCAGCCCATCACCGCGATCGTGATCTTGTGTTCGCGGGCATAGTCCGTCATGCGCTTCACGTCTTCGGCCAGCTCGACGAACGCTTCATTCTCGACGCGAGAGCAGCTCGGGCAACTGATGATGTTGAGCGTCGACAGACCAAAGTCGACGACCGAGCGGACGCGGCCACTGGCGATGTCGTGCAAGATCTGGCGGCCGGCCGCGATTTCCTCCGCCTTGCGGGCATTCGGCACGGTGAGCGACACGCGAATCGTGTCGCCGATGCCTCGGCTGATCAACTGCTCCAGCGCGATCCGCGTTTTGATCACGCCGTCGGGAGGCAGGCCGGCTTCGGTCACGCCCAAATGGAGTGGCACGTCCGGCCGGGCCTCCGCGAAGCGGCGATTCACTTCGATCACATCGCGCGGATCAGAATCCTTTAGCGACACGCAATATCGCGTGAAACCAAGCTCGTCGAGCAGCCGGCAGTGATCCAGTGCGCTATCGAGCATGGGTGACAGCCGGTCGGCCGGATCGTATTTCGCTTGCTGATCCGGGATCGACGCTGCCGCAGTTAACGCCGACGCGGATCGCGCAATCGTGGTCGCGCGCGATCTCGGCGAGAAATCGCACCTTTTCGTGCCACGGCTTGGACCGCTCGTGATGGTACAAATGGCCCGGGTTGTAGCGAAGCTTGTCGACATGCGGGGCGAGCAGCTCGGCAAGACGATAGTTTTCCTGCAAGTCGACGACGAGATTCGCGCTGGTTTGGCGTCGGATTTCCGCGACCGCGTCGGCTTCGGCGGAACTGTCCACGGCAATTCGCACGACATCGGCCCCGGCCGCGGCAAGTGCATTCACTTGGGCGACCGTCGCGTCGATGTCCCGCGTTGGCGTGGCCGTCATGCTTTGCACGGCGATCGGGTGTTCGGCGCCGATCGTCACCGTGCCGATGCGGACGGAGCGGGTTGGATTGCGGGTGATGTTCATTCGGGTTTTAAATGCTGACCGATTCAAGGACTGGTCACTGAAGTGACCAGTCCGTCGATACCAGGAATCGAAAAATCTATTCCCACAACGCCGAGCCGATGCGGACGATGGTTGCTCCTTCGCGGATTGCAATTTCAAAGTCGCCGCTCATCCCCATCGAAAGCGATTCAAGTTGGACGCATTTTGGAGCACGTTGGCTTGAGTCGGTCACGCAGTTCGCGCAGTGCGGCGAAATTACGTGCGGCAACGGCCGGCCCGCCTTCCAGTGCCGCCATCGTCATCAGCCCGCGAATCGACACATGCGGATAGTTTTCGGCCGCCGCGAGCAGTGGCTCCAATTCATTTGGCGCAAGGCCATGCTTGGCCGCTTCGCCCGATGTGTTCACTTCCAATAATACGTTCACAGGCGGGCCTTTGTCACCCGCGTCTTGTTGGGCCTGATCGATGGCGGCCAGTAGTCGCTCGCTATCGACGCTGTGGATCAGCGAGACGAGTGGCAGCGTGCGGCGAATTTTATTGCGTTGCAGATGGCCGACGAGGTGCCAACGGATGGCCGCAGATGGCTCGAGTGCGGCCGCTTTGGACCACAGTTCTTGCGGACGGCTCTCGCCGAGGTCGGGGCAGCCCGCGGCAACAAGCTCTGCCGCCTCGCGCGGGCCGACATATTTCGTTACGCCGACGAGCGTGATTTCGTCGGCCCGGCGGCCGGCCGATCCGGTGGCTTGAGCGATCCGCTCGCGAACGCGTGCCAGATTCTCAGCGATG
Source organism: uncultured Planctomycetota bacterium (assembly GCA_963786455.1). GTDB lineage: Bacteria > Planctomycetota > Planctomycetia > Pirellulales > Lacipirellulaceae > JABDGM01. Next base: position 202,712 of record CAWAZX010000002.1, read on the forward strand.
GACATAATGCCATCATTCTACACAGCTTCGATCTCGATCCACTCTTCATATTTTCCGCCGGCGCGGAAGCGACCTGCAGTGAATTCGCCGGAAATATTATGCCCGAGCAGCGTGCGATTGCCGGCGGCAGCGAGCGAGCGATAGAACAGCCACTGAGCCCGGCCCGATTGGGCACGGAAGCCCACGGCGACGTCGCGTGGCATGATTTCCATCCATTCGGCGACGGTGAGCTGCCGCCAGGTGCGTTCCTTCTCGGCCCGCTTGGGATCGAAGTCGAAAAACAACGGGCAGCACAGGGCGCTGCCCGTGCATTCCTGGGTGAGCGTGAGTCGGCCTTTTTCTCCAACAAGTGATCCGCACCGCGCGATCGGCACGCCACTCGGGCAAAGCCAACGGCATGACGGCCGCCCGCGAGTTGCCATTGCGCAGCACACCGTCGCGGGTTTCCACTTCAGGCTTCCATTGGCACGCATCATCGAACGGCCAACTGACGGAATGACGCAGGCGGCGTGGCGTGCCGTCGGCGGCAATCACCATATCGGCAGCGTAGAGCACACGGTCTTGACGGCCCAGGACAATTTGCCGCTCGAGGCGCAAACCCTCGGATAGCTGGACACCTAACTCCAACAAATCGCAGCGATTGTCGCTTTGCCAACAGAGGTTTTCCCATTCGCCCACCACGCGCACCGGTCGGCCATCGCACGTTGTTTCAAAATGCCAATCACCGACGAACAGCCGCTCGCCACCCGCGGCCAACTCGAGTTGAACCGGTTCGTCCGCGTAGGCCACAGCAAGCCGCACGTCCGATCGCGACCAGCCGGTCGATAGAACGCTGATGCCGGACCAGTCGGAATCGAGCGACGGCTTGGGCAAACGATCGGTTTTGAATGCGATCTGTTTTGGCACGACATGCCGGGAGAGCGCTGCTGCCGCTGCGGCACAATCGCGCTCATCGCCGGCGAGATCCAATGCCAACGTAAAAAGCGACTTGTCACGAGTCTCCAGTTTCGATTCGCCCGGCGTCATGACGAACCGGCCCTGCGCATCGACGAGCCGAATTGCATGCCGAACAAGCCACTGGTATTGAATGTCCGCGGCTCGCGACCACGGACCTCGAGCGAAGCGTTTACCAAGCCAACGAGCCCGTGTCCAACACGCAAAGAGCGGACCAAGCACTGGCAAGAGCCGTGCGTGGGGTAACCCTTCGCCATCGGTAAGTTCTGCCAGCGCCTCGGAAAAAGTGGCATGAGCGCTCTTACGCAGCTCGCGAAGCTGCTTCACTTCGGGAAACAAGTACCCCAGCGCAAGGGGCAGCTCGCCGGCCAAGAGTTGTTGCCGCAGCATGTCTTGGGGGTCAGCAGGCCAATCGACGCGGTGGAGCTGGGCCTCGCTTGCCAAGTCGTGCAGACGAGTTGCGAGTTGCCACCATGACTCGGCCGGAATTTTCTCAGCAAGGTCAGGCAGTGAGTAAGCCAGCGCCAGAAGCTGTAGCGCATTCGACGGATTAGATTGCTGCGAGAGCAGGTCGCCTAACTGTTCGTCGCCAAGGTGAACCGGCCGCCGGATGGCAGTTTCGATTTCGTCACGATCACCAGCATCTGGCCAATACCACAACAATGCGGGCGATTTGCCTGCGAGAAACGGAACAGCTGCGGGTTTCTTGCGACGACGAAGATGATTTCGCCACGCCGACCAGCCACCCTCCAGGTCGCCTTCGCGGTATTTTTTCACGACGCGACGCGGGGCGACACGATGCCAAACCGTTGGAAGAAGCCAGCGGCCAGTTTGGCCATCCTGGGTAATCGCAACTGCCATGTCGTGGTAATCCTAGGCGGGGAAACTCGGGCATTTCGTCCGGGAGGTGCCGATGTCAGCATTCATAGCAAATGGACGATCGGTTGCGGCGTCGGTATCTTACAGGGAGAGATGCTGAAGGTCGAGGGTCGCCCCGCTGCCAACTTCATCGGCAAGCGCATCGTTTCGCAAGGAGCGTGTCGTGATGAACAGAGAAGAATTGGAAATGTCGCATCCTGCAAAAGTCCGCGATCGCCACGAGCGTAATTTGGTCATTCGTTGGATTTGCATGGGTTGGCTGTGCCCAGGAAGCCACGCAACAAGCAACAACGAATACGCAAGTCGCAGATGCGGCACCGCCGGCCGCGACAGCGAGCGAATCGCGTCCCGCATCGCCGCAAAAGCTTCCCGAGCCCAAGGGTGCGCAGCGCCTGTCGCCGGATTTCGACGTTTGGATTGATGACAAGGAAAAAGCCGTTTTGATCGACGGTCAAATCTCGCTTCGAGAAGGCATGCTCGAAATGTTTGCCTGCATTCGCAACACGAAGGAACATGAATCCATCGTGTCGGCGAATACCAAGGCATTTCTTGTCCACGCCGCACTTTTGCGACTTGGTGCGGAGCCGGGGCGGCCTGTGCAGTGGCAGCCTGAATATAAACCGCCCACCGGCACGGAGATCGACGTTCAGGTTTGGTGGATCGACGAAGCGGGTAAGGAGCATACCGCTCGGCGCAAGAGTGGGTCAAGGACATGCGCACCGAACGAGAAATGTCTCAACCGTGGGTCTTCGCGGGCAGCCGGTTTTGGAAGGACGAGGAAACGGGAGAGCAGTACTATCAAGCGGAAGGTGGGGACTTTATCTGCGTTTCGAATTTCGGCACGGCCATGCTCGACATTCCCATAGAAAGTTCGCAATCGAACATGGAGCTGGCTTTTGCCGCATTCACCGAACGGATTCCGCCACTGGGCGCCCGGTACGGCTGATTCTCAAGCCCAAATTGAAGAAGCAGGGAGCCACCCAGAGCGTTCCAGGTCAGGAGCAGGGAGCCGCAAGAAACACGGACGAGCAGTAATCGGCCAAGGTGCGGCCCGAGCATTGCCAAACGGCGCTGGAGAATTGTTCCATGAAAGTTCTGGTCGGCGTTGACGGCTCGTCAAATTCGTTTGCCGCGGTCGAGTTTGCCGGGCGTCTGCTGGCACCGGACCGGGATCAGTTGACGCTGCTATTTGCCACGCCGGAGCTATCGACGGACGAGGACTTGGATCCGGCGGCAGAGCAGCGGGCGCGGTTGGTGCTCAGTCGTGCCGTATTGGAAGCGGCCCTCGACCGGCTGCCCGCTGCTTGGCGGGCACACGTTGAGCAGAAAGAGGCGGCCGGCCCACCCGGTACTGTCCTGTTGGACGCCGTTAAGGAGCACGGCGCGGAGCTGGTCGTTGTCGGATTCCGCGGCACGAGCAGTCTTTGGGAACGGTTCATCCTGGGAAGCGTGAGTCGTGCGATCGTGCACACCGCGCCCGTTTCGGTATTAGTTGTCAAAAGCCCGCTCGCGGACGAGGCTTCGTCGACGAACGCTGCCACTACGCCAATTCGAAACCGATTCGTACCTTAGCTGCTTACGATGGTCCGCAGGTTGCCCCGTCGATGGCGACGCTTTTGTGGAAGTTCGCATGGCCTGAGCGTTCCGAGGCGTGGGTAGCGACGGTGGTCCGGCCCATGTTCCCGTTCGATGTCCCCGATTGGGTGAAAATTGAGCGGCGTGATCCCAGACGTTGCCGCAATGGCAGCGGCCTGGGAGCAAGAGCATCAACAGAATCTGCAGTCCGCGCGAAACGAGTTGGAGAAATTTCGCGCCAGAGTTACCACCCTGCTTTGCCAAGCAGGAGGCGATCATCGTCGAAGGTCGCCCGGCCGAGCAAATTGTTAATCTGGTGCGCTCGAAATCGATTGATCTGACGGTGATGGGAAGTCGCGGTAGCGGCCGGGTAGAGCAACTGCTCGTGGGCAGCACTACGGAGCAGGTGCTGGCGTCCGCACCCTGCTCGGTGTTGGTCGTGCGATAAAGGCCTGAATGCCGTCCGCGGAGAGCGGATCGGTCAATCACGCGGCCACGCGGCCACCGAACAGCCGTGCCAATCTTACTTGGACACACTGCGCCAACCGACTGCGTCTCGCTCGGCTTGCTGCGCCGTTACGACCAGCGGTTTGACCGAAACGTTTTGGTGACGAATTGGCTGTTCGTAAACAGCCATTTTCACCGGAGCGATACTGCGCTGTGCCGTTCGGTCATTGGGGCTAAAGAGCTTCGGCGCTCGAAGTATGCCCCGCTATTTCCCGTGCCCCCTTCGTGCGTGCCCTCCGCCGCACCGCCGTTATTCCCGGCCGGCTCCGGTTCAAGTGCCTGGCCGGGAGGTTTCTCGGTGCTTCGCGGCGTGGTCTCAAATGTCTCCGGAAGCTGTGGCTGCCCAGCGTTCGACGGCGCTTGCTGCATGCCAGGGCTTACCACGGTGCCGTTGGGAACGACGATTGTCGTACCGCTGGTCGGACTGCTGCCGTTGCATGCGCATCCACCGGCTTCTTGATAGGACGTTTGGCTGACGCCGTAAGCAGCGCCGCCGCTGTAGGAGGAGCACGTCGTACATGGATCGGCGCAAGTCGTGCATACCGGTCGCAGCGTCACCTGGGGTGCCGGCGCGCACGTCGAGCACGGCGAATAGCTGGTCGCGTACGCTGGATACGACGCGGCATAAGTCGACGGATACGCCGCGACATGTGTCGACGGATACGCGGCAGCATAAGTCGACGGATACGCGGCAGCATAAGTCGACGGGTACGCGGCAGCATACGTCGTTGGGTACGCAGCCACGTACGTCGACGGAGCTCCCCACAGCCGACTACGGATGCGATCGAGAAAATAGCCCGGATACCAGCCCGTGTTAACCGTCGTGTACGCGACGGGCGAGTACGCCGTATAAGCAGCGGGTTGATAAAACGCGGTGGTGGCGCCGCCGCCGCCACAGCACTGTGCTTGTGCGACGTTTGCAACGCACAGCGTGGCGACCAACGCGACGACGATTACCGATGCACGAAAAACTGTGGTATTCATTTTGACCTTCTTCGCTAACGAGACGAAAAGCGACCCTACTTTCTGTTTACTCGCCGGTGCGCCAGAAATCAACAATCCGGCAGCAGGCGAAACGAAATTGGTGGGGAATGCATGCTGGGCAAGCTTTGCCGTCTGGAAAAGCAATGCGGGCGTCGTCTGCCCGCCGGTTACGCGGATGGACGCCACGCTTTTGCGGATTTGCGCCGACCCGAAACGGAAAGCCAAGGGACTTTGGTGAAGTGTACATCAACCTCGCGCCTCAGCGGTGCGAGGGGGATAAGAAACAACGCGTGAAACCATAATGTTGCGTTGCGGCAACATGCACGCGGTACTTATACGCCGGTTCGAGCGAATTGGGTCGGTAGAGTGCCCAGATTGGCCATTCCATCTGAGACCCGCTAATCGATAGCGCTCGCCGGAGTACCTGTTCCGGATGTACGGCGTAGCCGCTCATGCCGGTCGTAAAGATCGAAGAAGATTTCTCGCACGTTGCTACCATGGCATGCATGGCTCGCAGAGATGTCCCGAACCGTGACGCCGGTGGACACTCGTGCGCACAAATCGGCCACTAGCTGCGTGATCAATTCACGGTCAGGCGAAAGATGAATGAGCGAACGAATGCCACATGGCCCGTGCGACGTGACAAGCAAACCTGTGCCCGTGCGATGGCAGTACCACTTGAGCCTTGCGCGATCGAACCATCGCAGTTGTTCAAACCCGTCGACGACGATTTGCTTGCGAGTGGTGGAGTGCGTGGGACAATCGCTCAGAAAACTGCGTGGCAAGTGTCGCTGACCGTCATGCAATGCCAACGCGTGGACCTGGCATCCAGCCGCAATCAGCGCGGGTTTTAAGGATTCGATGAGCGTGGATTTGCCGCTGCCATGCGGGCCGATAATTGCGCCCATCCAATTCTGGGCGGCCAGCATGGCCACGATCTGCGGCGCGGATTGTCCGTCGTCATATCGAAACGCAATCGCCCCGGGCTTTGTCCAGCACGTTGCGAATGGGTTGTCGAGCCGCGAGGGAATTGCGCAGCCGCGAGGAGTGTGGAGCGAGTGGCGAGCGATCTGAGGAGAATTCAGCGCGGTCATAGCTCGCTCCCCGTTCCTCGCTCGTCGCTCCTCACTTCCGGCAGGCTTCCCAGGCGAAATGGAATCTCAGCCACAGTTTCCTGTCCCGCCGTCAAAAACAGACGCAAACGCACGCACCAGCACACTTTGACGAGTTGGCCATCGTAGCTCAATGGGCTTGGCGGCAGCACCGTGGCGAAGCGGTGCGGCACGCGCAGATCGAGCGGCCGCGCCGGGTCATCCACAAGACGCTCGAAATGATGGACCGCCAGATCCTCGTCGCCCGCTCCGGCCGTATACCACAGAACCGACAATTCAGCGGCTCGAACGCCCCACGCGCTGCGCGCTATCGACCATGAATCGACCCCTGAGCTGCTCACCGGGCTGGTAATGGGACGTGGGTGAATCGAGTGTCAAACGCATCGCAGGAGTCATGGCTGCCAGCCTCGCGCGGCCGTTGCATACGGGTTCGCCACTGTGGTCGCAATCGCCATGGCGGGGTAGACGTATACCGGAAAGCGGCGTTCGAAATCGCCCCAGCGAGCCATCCTTCCGCGCACCATCAGCGCCCACACGATCGCATTGTGTGGCGACACAAAGGAGTGCATCGCCGACGACGGGACCTTGAACTCGAATTCGGTTTGAAAGATCTGGTGTGGCGTGATCTCGAATTTGCGCTGGCTGAAGAGCGTGTCGCGATAAACGCGGTTAGTCCCACGTCGCGTATCCGTTCCTTGCTGATACACGGCTTGCTCCTCGCACACCAGTTGCACTTGCAACCAACGGACGTGCAACCGTCCGCTCTGCGAGACAAAGGCGCGAAATGTACCGCCCGGGAACAATGGATGGTTTGAAATTTCGACACACGTGGGACCGATGGCAATGCTCAGTAGAATCTGGCGACCCAAGGCAAACATCGTCCACAATCCGGCCAGGACGAAGGGCACCATCAACCAGGTGAGCAGCCAGTTCGGCTTGCCTGCGACGTGCTGCTGAATCGTCTGAAAGACAAAGATCGCAACGAGACTATTCCAGACGAGACAAACAGCAGCCATGGTGAATGACACCCAACCGGAAGCCGCGTCGATGGGCAAGCGATAGGCGAGCCGCACGCCGGGACTGTCCGTCACGACATCGAACGCAGGCACCGTTGGCAGCGTGGGTCTGGCTGTCGTGCTCTGGCTGCCCGGGCAACTCCCATCCCGTCGCCTTGGCCGCCACAGCAGCCCGCCGTTCCGTGGATGCCGTGTTTTGCCAAAGCAGCAAAACCAGATTCGTGCCACCAACAACGATCAGGCCCAGCGGAATTACCATCGCGAGCCAAGGCCACCATCCATAGGTTGCCTGCTCATCGAGTAATACCTTCACGATCAGCCAATAGAGTGCGTACACTCCAATAGCCAACAGTGCGGCGAATAGCGCGCCTTCGGCAAGTAGTCCGGGCCAACGGGCACCGGTGCGGCGAGTGCCGCGTTTCTTGACGAATAGGCGCAGACGAGAAGCCATGGCCAGGGGGAACCGACAGGTGCGCGAAACGTACGTGAGAGTCGTCGCGTCACGACTCTCCCATACTCTATTGTCCCACATACGGCGTCTTCTCGACAGACGCCCAGCGGGGCTCACACCCGGGCCGGCTCGCGGCCGCGGCGGTAGAAACCGACGCCTTCCAGTGCTTTGTAGACTTCTTCCAGCGTCTTTTCGCCGAAATTGGAGATGCTCAAAAGATCGTCGCGCGTGCAGTGCAGCAGGTCGTTCACGGTAAACACGCCGCGCTCTTCCAGGCAGTTGGTGGTCCGCACGGCGAGACCAATTTCGGCGGTGCTCATTTCGAGCTTGTCCTTCATGTCCTGGGATTGCTCATAGGCGCGGTTTAGCGGGATGCGTGTCATGGCGGGTTCCCTCCCTTTCGAATCCAGAGGTCGAGGAATGGCCTGACGGAGGTGCACGTCCCGGCCGAAATTCCCATCGCTCGCCGAAGCCGGACGATTGCATACGGCTTCGTAGCGCCTCATGGCAATTGCCTGCGGAGTATACCAAGTTTCGCATCCGCGGCGAACATTTTTTGCGAAGAAATCGCACAGCACCGGGCAGGATGCTAGCATCATGTCTCGGGCATCCGACACTTGGGGAAGCTTCCAGTTAGTATTCCTTGGTCGTGGGGTGTACGCACGAACACAGTTGCATCATGATTGATTCGTGAGGCTGGCTGCCGGCACAATTTGGTCGCATCCATAGCTTTGGGCAAATATTGAGCGAAATGAACCGACTTTTGGAATCGCTTACCGAACCACAGCGCGAAGCAGTGACCCACCGCGACGGCCCGCTGCTTGTCCTGGCCGGGCCGGGCAGCGGCAAGACCCGCGTCATTACCCATCGCATCGCCTACTTGCTGGAAAGTGGCGTGCCGGCGTCGCAGATTCTGGCACTGACATTCACCAACAAGGCCGCCGACGAGATGCAGCGGCGCGTGGCCGAATTGGCGCCAGGAGATCGCGTTTGGCTCAGCACATTCCACCGCTTTGGAGCGAAGTTATTGCGCCGCTACGCAAGCTATGTGGGGCTTGAACCAAATTTCACGATTTATGATACCAGCGACTCGCGACAGACGATCAAGCGGGTGATCGAGGCACGTGATATCAACACGCTCAACTATTCCCCGGAGCGAATCGCCGCGGCAATCAGCGACGCGAAGAACAAACTAATCATGGCCGAACAATTCGAGCCGCGGTCCGGCAGCATGCTGGCCCGGGTCGTGGCCGAGGTGTATCCGGCGTATCAGGAAAAGCTGTTAGCGTCGTCGGCCGTCGATTTCGACGACTTGCTGCTGCACGTCGCCCGGCTGCTCTACGATCATGCCGAAATCCGCGCCGAGCTGGATGAGCGTCATCGCTACGTGTTGGTGGACGAGTATCAGGACACCAACCGCGCGCAATATGTGATTCTGCGGGCACTCTCGACCGACTATCCGAATCTGGCGGTGACGGGTGATCCCGATCAGTCGATTTATGGCTGGCGCGGGGCGGACCTCAACAATATTCTTGAGTTCGAGCACGATTATCCCAGCGTTCGAATCGTGCGGCTGGAAAGAAACTATCGCAGCACGAAGCGGATTCTGCTCGTGGCCGACGCGCTCATCGGGCACAACCTCGCCGCAAAAAGAAAGAACTCTGGACGGAAAACGACGACGGCACTGCTGTCCGGCTCGCCGCCTACGTCGACCAGGAACACGAGGCGCAGGACATCGCCGCGCAGATTCGGGCCGCCGTGGACGAGGGCCGGCGCAAGCCCAGCGATTTCGCCATCTTGTACCGTGTGAACGCCTTGTCGCGGGCATTGGAAAAGGCCCTCCGCGCCGCGGGCGTGCCCTACCAAATGGTCCGCGGTCAGGAATTCTATGCCCGCAAGGAAATCAAAGACGTGTTGGCCTATTGCCAGTTGGTCAACAACCCGCGCGACGACATGGCATTCGAACGGACCGTGAACACGCCGCCGCGCGGCATCGGCCAGAAAACAATCGAGCGGTTGTCCGAATACGCGTACCGGCACGGGTTGCCGCTGTTGGAAGCCGCCCGCGCGGCGTACCAGGTGGAAAGTCTTTCGAAAGCCGCCGTGGCGAAGATTACGGCGTATGTCGACATCGTGGACCGCATCAGCGCCGTGGTCCACGGAGATGTCGAGGAAGTGATTGGCACCGTGTTGGAGGCGTCAGGTTATCGGGCCTCGCTCGTCGGCAGCGAAGATGAGCAGGATCAAAACCGGCTGGCGAATATCGAAGAGCTGCTAACCGATGCTCGACAGTTCGACGAAGCCAATCGCGACAACGGCGGGCTGGAGGAATACCTGGAACGCACGTGGCTCGTGAACGAGACAGACGATTGGGACACACAAACCGACAAAACGACGCTGATGACGCTGCATGCAGCCAAAGGCCTGGAGTTCCCGGTCGTGTTCATCATCGCGGTGGAGGACGGCGTGCTGCCGCACGAGCGCGTCGGCCAGCACCCGGATGAGCTGGAAGAAGAGCGTCGGTTGGCGTTTGTCGGCATCACCCGTGCCAAAGAGGAATTGCAGCTTTCCTATGCCGTCACTCGCGATTATCGCGGCGTACGGCGGCACACGATTCCCAGCTCGTTCCTCATGGAAATGCCGCGAGGTGAGATGGAAATGGTCGACGTCGCCGGGGCGCAGAATGTCCGATCGCTCGACCCGTGGGCCGAACCGGACGATGACGGCGATGATGACTCGTGGGAAGACTGGCAGATCGAAGATGTCGCGGTTGGGCCCGAGGGTCACGGTGATATCGGACCGGCGATTGGTGTAGCCGCCGCGGCAATCACGACCGCCGCGGCCCTGGAGCGCTCGAGTGCCGACATGTCGAATTCGTCCGTCGAAGATGGGCCCTCCGCACTTCCCGCGTTTCGCCCGACGTGTTCAAGCAAGGAATGACGATTACGCATCCGGAATACGGCCCGGGAAAAATCGTGGCGCTGTCCGGTGTGGGAAAGAATCGCCGCGCCACGATCCAGTTTGCTACCGTTGGGCAAAAGAAAATCATCCTGGCGCATACGCGCCGTGCGACCGGCGCGATGATACCGCGCTGCTAACGACTATTGCGCAGCCTGAGGTCCCATTGCGGCGCAATACCCGGCCATTCTCGATGCGCCAGCGAGTTTTGCAACTGGGGCTTCCGCCGTGCGCGACTGGTAACTTCTTGCGGCGCAATGGTTATGGTTTTGCAACGAGGTAATGGGTCCCACAAAACGTGTTGCAAAACGTCCGGAATTTGCGCGTCGGCGCGCATACCAACGCCTGGCCCGTCGAGCGCATCCCGCACGGTCGCTACGCGCAAAACTGGGTGCAGTTTTGCTTCCGACGGACTGGCTGACGGCTGAAAGCTGATGGCTGACGGCTTCTCTACTTATTCAATTGTCAAAGAACAAACACCGCAACGCAGTGTTCGTGCAGCGTAGCAGAACGCGCGGCCAAATTCAGCAACTAATCTTTGACGACATCGATTTGGCGTTCGCCCAGTTTGGCCTGGATTTGGCGGTGGCTTAGGCCGAATTTCCCACTTCCCTGATACTTCTGTGCATAGTGCGCCGCACTAACCCGAAGCGTAAGCGAGATTAACCGTTTGCGTTTCCTCGCTTACGCTTCGGGTTAGTGGTTGTTCTGCGTCTCGCAGAGCTCGACACAGCCAACGCCGCTTGCAAACAAGCCGCGTTAGCCAGCAGCGGCCCGAGTTTCTTGCGGCGGATTCACGTCGACAGGCCTTCGCTGCGCGGCCAGGGAGCGAACCAACGCGACCGCGTCGGATAGCTTCGTCGCGATTTTGGTGGCCGAGTCGTGCTCGGGGGGCATGAGCGGCTCGATCACGGCGGAGCCGCTCCAGAAGCCGACGATGATCGGTAGCTCCGGATAGCGGCTGCGAAGCCGTTTCCAGAGCAGCCGCGCATTGCGCGGTGCTATGGGCGGCAAAATGGAAATCACGACCACATCGATGGCGAGCTTCGCTACGTGGTCGACGACTTCGCTGGTCAGGGCGTCGGGTACGTCCGTATCGACTTGAAAGCCTTGCGTAGCCAGCAGTTGCGCGAGCATTTTCGCGGCCAGCTCATCCGCTTTATCCCGGAGCGGAATACAAAGAATTCGAGCGTCCGGCGAATTTGCGTCGGCGGGAATCCCATCACTCCCGGCGGCCTTGCTCACCTCTTCGTCCGCATCGCTGGCGACAGCGGCGTCACCCAGCGCGTCGACCAGATCGGCCGACGCCTCCTGCACGAATTCCTCCTGGTCCTCGTTGAGCACGCCCGTGTGGCGGTCGCGCTCGGCGAGTACCAGCGCGGGTATCAACACGTCGTCGTAAAAACTTACGAGCGGCATGTTTTTGAGCTGCCCTCGCGCGACTTTCATCGGTTCGTTTTCGTCGAAGGCCAATAGCCTTTGGTAAACCCGCTCGCTGGGCGTGAGCGGAGGCTGATCCGCCAGCAGAATATTGATAAATCGCATTTGTGGAATGTAGCGCGACATGACGACCAGGCAAACCGTCATCGGCATGGCGAGGACCAGTCCAATGGGACCCCAGATCCAAGTCCAGAAAATAGCCGCCAGGATCACGGCTACGCTCGACACACCGATACTGCCGCCGTACAGCAATGGCTCGACCACATTGTTGAGCACCAGCTCGACCACGACGTACAAGCCCATCACCAGTAGCGGCTGAGTCCATCCCTCGAATACGGCAAATGAAACCAGGATCGGCATTGATGCCGCCAACCAGGGTCCAAGGTACGGCAAAAACCGCAGCGCAAACCCCAAACAGCCCCACATGATGGCGCTTGGAACCCCGATCAGCCATAAACCGCAGGCTACTGCAACGCCGTAACCCATGTTGATGAGGAATAGCATCCGCAAATAGCGGCCGACCCGCTGGGCGGCGTCATGAAAGGCTTCCGTGGTCAGGTGCAAGTTCGATTTTCCAAAGAGTTGGAGCAATCGGTTTCGCTGACCTTCGCGATCCAACAACATAAAGAGTACCAAGACGACGACCATTCCAGCCGTGGTCAGCGGTGCCACGAAAGGCCCTAGCCAACTCCGAATCTGCGCCAGCGGCGATGAAACTTCGACCAGTTTCACGCTCACCGCGTCGTCGGGTGCGCCGGTGGGAACTGACACTTCGTCAACCGACGCTGCGTCTGGGTCAGCTGCCGATTGTGATTCAGGAAGCGACGTATCGCGATTTGTGGTTCTTTTGGCACCCGGTTCTATGTTGCTGGCTAGCTCTTTGCTTACATCCTCAATCGTTTCACTGACCGTGTTCACTGTGCCTGAGTCAGGCATAATTGAGCGCACTTTTTCCACGACGTTTCGTGTAATGCTCTCTCGATACTGCGGTAGCGTATGACTCAAGCCGACAAGTTGGTGAGTCACGACCCAGCCCAACACGGCCAATGGTGTAAACGAAAGCGCGACGACCAGAATCACAGCCGGCACGCGCGGCAGGCCCCAACGCTCTAACCGATTCGCAACCGGAGTGAGCAGAAAGCTGAATAAAATGGCCAGCGCCAACGGCAGCAGAATATCCTTGGCCAGATGCAACGCCACAACGACAGCGATCATCGCGACTAAAACAAATAGCGGTGAAGAGCTGCGCTGGTTGGCCATGGCGGCGCTCATTACCCCTATCCGGCGGATCACGTGATCGGATGCCACTCGCCGCGGCGAGTGCTCCTTGGCGGTCGAGCGTTTACTCAGATTCCCAACCGAATTTGAATCGGCTTGCACGAGGCTTTACTGGCTTGCAGATCGGCCCTTAACATTGACCGCAAGGGTATGGCAAAAACCTGCGCTGGCAGAGCCAGTGGCACCCTCAATCTCCGTCGAAGCAAGACGACTGTCGTCCTGTAATACTACACCCGCCGAGCATTGTGACTAGTCGACATCGGCTAGAGTTCGATCTTGCCGAGCACAAAATCCGGGAATTCGCCGGCACCAATGGCCGTGCAGCCGTTGCGCTGAGCGAAATCCTGCGCGGCCCCGGTGAAGCGGTGGTTAATTATTGCAGCACAGCGATCGCAGCGGTGGCGGTCCTTGGCGGCGAGCACTTTTTGAATTGTCCCGCTATTGACAGTTTCGCCTTTGCCTTGCGTCAGCACGAGGGCGCGACTGGTTCCGAAATCGACAATCAAATTCGGTTCGTCATCGCCAGTTCGGCCGCTCCGATCGACGTTGGCTCCTTGCGTGCGTAAGACCTCGACGACGAAATCCTCCCACTCGGCGTCATGCATCGCTTTCCAATTGCGCTGTAACAGGGCTGCCCGTTGCAGTTTGCCCGAGGCGATTTGATCGCGGCGCTCATCCACGAGTTTCTTCAACCTCGTGTTGGTGTCGGCAAGGCGCTCGAGCTTTTCCTTCAAGCGTGCCTCCGCCAAGCGCGCTTGGCTTTCGGCATCGGAGATTGCGGAGGCAATCAGCGCATCGGGAGGCCGATACAGCAGCGACGAAAAAAGAATGGTGCCGACTGTCAGGCCCAGCAGCAGCCCGAGTAGCGCGATTGCGAACGAGCCGACTAACAGATGCACCAGCATAAACACCAGGATGCCGCAAGCCACAGGCCCGATCATCAGGGCGGCAATCGGCCACAGCTCAAACGACGCCCTCGGTTTGCGAAAAACCTGTGCAAGCCGCAAATATCGCCGCCGCCGGTCCGCCCGAGCCACATCTTTCGTTACCGCCGCTCGCTCCGCTGTCAGACGAGACACGTCGGTCTCGAGTTCTTCAATCTCGTGATTGAGCTGGGTAAGTGGGCGTTTTGTTATCGTCGCAGACATCGTGCCGCTTATTCACTCGGCTTGGGCTCGAACTTGAGCAATGCGCTGTTGACACAGTAGCGTAACCCAGTCGGCTGCGGTCCATCGGGAAAGACGTGCCCCAAATGGGCTCCGCACTGGCTGCAGATAATTTCTTCACGGACCATGCCGTGGCTTTTGTCCATTTGCGTATCCACGATCGTGTCGTTGGCTGCGGCGTAAAAGCTGGGCCAGCCGCAACCGCTGTCAAACTTTGTCGTCGAGGGAAACAATTCCGCTCCGCAGCACACGCAGCGATACATGCCCGCTTCGTGATGATTCCAATATTCGCCTGTAAAGGCCGCCTCGGTGCCTTTCTTGCGGGTTACGTAGAATTGATCGGGGGAAAGCTGGTTACGCCACTCGTCATCGGTTTTTTGGATTTTGTTTGGCATGGTTACCAGTTAGATTATCAGATTGCCCTGGTTCGGCGGCCAATAGAGTATTCGCCGCGACATACCGGAATTATTTACCACAGAGGACACGGAGTACACAGAGGACAAAAGTCTTTTATTTCGACGATCGACCAGTGCTAAGCAGATACTCCATTCTTGCCGTCCCTCCACTCCCTAACTTAAGTTCGAAATAAAGCATCTCTGTGCACTCTGTGTACTCCGTGGTGAAAATTCGACCGAATGGTTGAGCAAGTTGCGATGTCAAAGGATGAAACACAATTTGTGTTCATGACCTGCATGCCTGGTGCGGAGAGCGCACTGAAGCATGAGGTCGCGCAGGACCGAGCCCACGTGGCGGCTGGCGTTTTCTCGCCCCGGTTTTTTGACGTTTAAGTTGCCTTCCGACAAGTATCTCGACGAACAGCAGCTTGCCGAACGCCATTGGACATTTGCGCATGTCCACGGATTCTCGGTGGGAAAAGTAATCGGTTCGCAACTTTCTCAGCTTGCCGGCCAGGTTTGGGAGCTTGATGGCATTGCTGCGTTTGCCGCCTCGAATGCGTTTGCCGATGTCCATGTGTGGCAGCCGACGACGTTCGCGGATGCCGACGCCGAAGGAAATGATGCGCGCGAAGCCTTGCCGCTCTGCGATGAGATTGAGCGTGCCGTGCGCATGTCGGCGCCGCAATCGTGTGGGAAGATGCGTCGCACGCCGACCAACGTGCGGCGAGCTTCCGCGCGGGGCGGATTGATACTGGATGTCGCCGTCCTCGAACCCGGTCAATGGTGGATTGGGTATCACCGGCGGTTTCCTGGCCGGCTCGATGGCCGGGCGGTGCAGTTCCCGTTGTGTGGCCGGCCCATGCGGTCTCGCGTGCCTATGCAAAAATCGAAGAAGCGATTCTATGGAGCGGGCTGCCCTTGGCGGCCGGAGACGAATCCGTCGAAATCGGGTGTGCACCGGGCGGAGCCAGTCAGGCTCTCTTGGATCGAGGCCTGTTCGTGACCGGGATCGATCCGGCCGACGTCGACCCGGTGGTACTTTCTCACCCAAAGTTCAGGCATCTGAAGAAGCGCGGCAAGGAAGTGCGACGCACGGAGTTTCTGGGAGTGCGCTGGCTGGTGGCCGACATGAACATTGCGCCCGAGGCCACGCTCGACGAAGTCGAAGCGATTGTCAATCATGCCGAGGTGACAATCCGCGGTTTGATTCTCACCCTCAAACTTTCCGATTGGAGCCGGGCGGACGCGCTGCCGGAATTCGCCAAACGAGTCTACGGCTGGGGCTTTCGCGATGTGCGCACGCGGCAACTCGTGACCGGTGGACAGGAGGTGTGCCTGGTCGCGTTGCGGCGAAAAGCGCTGCGACGTCTAAGCCGGCGTCCGAGTCGCAAGCGGAGGCCGCGATCCGCAAAAGGGCCCAACGCTCGGCCGAATCCGCCCACAGCGCCGCCGGCCCCACATTCTGATCTTCAGGCTCGCTAGCGATCTCGCTACAATCGGCCGCTTTTGCACCCACTCCGACAACCGTCCGTTCGTGTGACGCACTTTCATGCGCGAGTTGGTCCATCTCTGTCCATGATGCTGTTGGCAACCCTAATCGGCTGCCGTGGGTTGCCCCAGCCGGCGCCACCCCCACGACACACAAGTTGCGGGTGGGTCAGTTGCTGATAACGAGCGATTTTGTCCTCACCTCCGACCATCGCCTGGTCCGCGAGCTCACTGCGGAACGCGAAGACGTGAGCCGAACACTTGGCCTGCCCGTCACGGATGAACCGATCGAAGTTTATCTGTTCAGTAACACCGATCGATATCGCCAGTTCTTGGCGCGTTATTTTCCGACCGTGCCGTCACGCAGGGCGTTTTTCTTAGAGAGCGATACGTCGCTCGTTGTCTATGCCCATTGGAGCGACCGTGTTGCGGAAGACCTGCGGCATGAAGTGGCTCACGGGTATCTCCACGCCGCGGTGCCAGGTTTGCCGTTGTGGCTGGATGAAGGTTTGGCGGAATTCTTCGAAGTGCCCCGCGGACACAACGGATTGAATCGACCGCACGTCGAGTTGCTCTCGGAAATGATGGAATTGGAAAAATGGCAACCGAATATCGCGAAGCTTGAGCAACTTTCCGATGCAGCCGAATTACAACAGATCGACTACGCAGAAGCTTGGGCATGGGTGCATTTTCTGCTCCAGTCCAGCACGGAAAGCCGTGGGCTATTAATTAGCTATCTTGCCGATCTGCGCAATCATGGACAAGTGGAGCCACTCTCGGTGCGGTTGGCTGCCAATCGTGTTGAATTGCAGCGTCCGATCGTGGCGCATCTGGCCAGCTTACAGGAGCCACGGACTATTGATTCGACTATCGTCAAATAAAGTTGGCATGACTTCGCCGTGGGGACCGTACGCAGCATGGCGCATGGCGTAGGCACGCGTGTGAGCATTTCACGACGCCGATTCCTTCCGGTACACCGTTCCTTCGGCGACTCGAGTGAAGCCCAGCTTGTTGTAGAGTGCCAAGGCGGCCGTGTTCTCTCGCATGGTTTGTGCTTCAACGCGCACGACGCCACGGTTTTTCAACCGTTCGAGTGCTTCACCCAGCAAGAACGTGGCGAGCCCCTGGCGGCGGCGGTCGCTGCAGACCTCTAAATCAAACATTCCTGCCGTCGGTACGCCCCAGGAACTCGACAGCGGCTCGATATTCCAAAACCAAACGCTCGCCAGCGGCTCGTTGCTTCCGGCCTTCTGCAAAATGAATTGGAGCCGTTCAAACCCCGCCGTCGTGACTGCGTCCCACCACGACGTGGCCGGCGGATCGTACACCTCGGAAAACGTCATTTCCCGCCGAAGCTGCCGCTGAGGCCGCGTAAAGGGCTGGCGGTAAGCGGCCAGCTCCAATTGCAGCACGGTGACTTTATCGATTTCACGGTAGCCGTTCCGCACGGTGACCGTATTAAAGACGGGATCGCTCGCCAAGACGCCGGGCAATTCGCTGCCGCCGTAGAGGCCCAAATAAAAACCATTGAGTGGGCGGATTCCGCCGGCGTAAATCACCTTGGTGCCGCGGCCGCGCAGGTATGCTTCCGCTCGAGACAGCAGCTCGTCGGCGAGAGTCTCGTGGCGAGCTCCACTACGGAGCATCAGTTGGTAGGTTGTACCAATTTCGGTTTCGATTTCCGTTTGTGTTTCGTTTGGACCAAAGCCCGCATGAACGAATCCCATTGCCTGTCCGCCTTCGGTGGCAAGAATAAGACCGGCGGGATCAAAATACGGCTTGGAGAAGACGAACTGGTCCAGCAACGTGGGCGAGACGGGCTGAATCAGACCTCGCTGCGGCGGCTGGTCGCGCCAGATTTCCGCCATTAGTGGAGGATCGGAGTTGCGAAACGTGCGGAACTGATACACGGGCGAGCAGACAACAAGGGAAGCGGCTTACAGTCGTCGAACCCGCTATCGTAGTGCACGCGTCATAGGGCGGGTAGGTCCGGCGAGCCGAGCCGGACGGTACATGTGCCACGACTTTATTCTCGGCCTGTGACTACGCCGCTGCGGAGGGCAAATCGGACGCCGGTCGTTTGCGGGCGGGTGGTTGACCCTTCCAGCGACGATGGAGCCACCAATACTGCCCGGGTGATCGGCGAACCAAGTTCTCCAAGTGGTTTGTGTACCATTGGGCGAGCAGTGGGATACTGCCCAATTGAAAGTCCGCGCTGAGCGGATCGCAAATGGCCTCGGGTCCAACTTCATAGTGCAGCGGCCGATCCAGTCGACGGGTGCAGCTAACCATCGTTGGCGCACCGTTCGCCAGCGAGAACGCCGCCACCGCTTTGTGCGTCGCGGCCGGGCGGCCAAAGAAATTTACCCAACACGCCTTTTTCCCAGCGGCCTGATCGCCCAATAAAGTCAAAATCCCGCCGCGTTCCAATACTGCCTTGAATCATTTCGCGACTGCCTTGCTTGGGCAGCATGAATTGTCCCGTGCGTCCGCGAAAGTCGTTGATAAAGCGATCCAGATAGCGATTGTCGAGTCGCCGAGCTACCGTGTACGTAGGGAATCCAAATAGACCCATCAGATAACCGCCCAGCTCAAAGTTGCCGAAGTGAGCGGAGATCAACACGAGTGGCCGGCCACACAGCAGCGTTCGCACAAATAACTCTTGATTTACGATGTGCGAGTGTTCTTTCCAGTTCGTTTCATGCACCTTGCGTGGCGTGTGGGCGATTTCGGCTATCATCAAGAACAAGTGCCGCCACATTTGCTCGCGCGATCGCTTCGCGCTCGTCCGGAGGCAAGTTCGGAAACGCGATGCGAATATTTTCTTCGACGACGCGGCGGCGGATGCCCAGCACACGGCCAGCTAACCCGGCCAATAGAACCGCACCGCGCTCACAGACTTCGAGCGGCAGCGCCTGGACGACGGCGACGACCAAGCGCACGGCCAGATAGACGCCAAAATCAATAGTCTGCCGCCACATCCGGCTGATTGTCGCACAGCCCGTTCAATTCGAGGAAGGTCGATTGGGCTGGCGGAATTGCCCCAAGTCCAATTATGGAACCGCTCGCCAGCATGGTCCCTTCCGCTTGAGGATTCCTCGGCCCTAGATCAGGGCTGGTCAGCGCCTCGGGAATATGCATAATTTGCTCGGTTGGTGCGACCAATTGTATTCGTGGCCCGTTCTTTTAGCGTCCGCCCGCATGCTCTTTCGGCCGTTCCTCCTGGTGGGCCTCCACTTTGGCCCCTTTTTCCAGCCCCGAAAGTTAACGGCGGGCTGTTACCTTCCCAGCCACAGGAGATTAATCGGTGGGAAAGAAACTGTATTGCGGCAATCTTAGCTACAACACGTCAAGTTCGGATCTGGAGCAACTGTTCGCCGAGTACGGCACGGTACAGAGCGCCGAGGTCATCATGGACCGCGACACCGGCCGCAGCAAAGGCTTCGGTTTTGTCGAGATGGGGAGCGATGGCGAAGCGCAAGCCGCCATTGAGGGTTTGAACCTGAAGGAGCACGATGGGCGGGCGCTGGCCGTCAACGAGGCCCGGCCGCGCGAAGATCGTCGTGGTGGTGGCGGCGGCGGCGGCGGCGGTGGCGGTCGTGGCGGCGGCGGCGGCGGCGGTCGTGGCGGCTACGGCGGCAGTCGACGCGGCGGCTATTAAGTCGCCCCGAATAACGCCCCGGCACGCTGCAGAGTTGCATTGAAAAAACGGCGCACACGTTTTGCCGCCGCGCTCTGGCTTGCGCGCTCTCAAAGTTTCGAGCTTGGTCGCGGAACAACGCTGGTCTTGCGCGCTTCCGTTACGCAGTTCGTTGCTCTAACTCGGAAAGGCATCCCGTGGCCAAGAACCAGAACACGTTTGAAAAGCGGCGCCGAGAGATCGAGAAAAAGCAGCGGGCTGAGGAAAAGCGGAAGCGCCGGCAGCAACGAAAAGATCAGCCAGAGGATGAGCAGACACGCCGCAGGTATGGAGAACCGGACATCGAATAATCCGTTATTACGTGCTTATCCCTGAGTACCTTATTTTATTTTCGTAGCTGTCACGTGCGGGTTGCCTCGGAGCGCAAGGAAAGCGATAGCAAAGCCCCCACGGCCAACGGGACAAACCCAAGCAAAACAAGCCACCGCGCATACGCGACGCTGGCCCACAACATATAAACGCACGTCGCGCAATAAGCCACCGCTGGTAGTGGGAAAAATGGCATCGTATACGCTCGCTCGGTAGTCTTGTCCGTGAAGCGCAATACGAAGAAGGCCAGGCCAGTTAGCAGCGAGAGTGTCCAAAAGACGGGCGTCGAGCCGGCCACCAGCGTCTCGAAACCGCCCGAGTATTCCTCCCAAGGCAAGCCTTCGGCGACCACGACTTGCAGCATCGTGTCGCACAGGTCGCGCCCGATCTGTGTGCCGACAAGCACAATTAACAGCCACGCGATCACGGCTTGCAGCGCGATGGCCGCGGTGGGAGCTGCCAGGCGGCGATTCCATTCGCCAAGCCAGGCAAAAGCCGGATAGTCGGCACCCCAGGCGGCGTAGATACGCGTCCCGGTCAATATCATGCCGTTGATCGCGCCTAGTGCGGAGATCATCACGAGCAGACTGATCGCCCTGCCGCCCCACGGGCCGACCGCGTACTCCATCACATCGGCAGCAGGCGTTGTTGTCTGCTGCACCGCGTCAAACCCCAACACGATCACGTAGGTGGCGTTGATTGCCAAATAAACGGCCGTAATTCCGGCGATACCCAACAGCAGTGCCCGCGGCAAATTGCGACGCTGATCGCGTACCTCGGCCGCAACATACGCAGCATGCGTCCAACCACCGTAGGCATAGAGCACAAACACCAATGCCAAACCAATTTGCGGAACGGTAGTCGCTTGGGCCACCACCTCCGCTTGCGGCTTAGCGCTACCCACAAACAACCCCGCCAAGACCAAACCCGCCAACCCAATCACCTTTCCAGCGGTCAGCAAATTCTGAACAATCTTCCCCGTCATAACACCAAGCGCATTGATTACCGAGAGTACGACAACCGGCGCAATTACCAACCAAATCGCGTGCTCCTCCCACTCCGGCCACAGCCGCAGGCCATAATCGGCGAATGCATACGCCATGATTGCGATGTTGCCGCTGATTACCGTGGTGAGCTGTGCCCAGGCGAACAAGAATCCGCACCACGGACCAAACGCGCGGTTGAGATATTCGTAATCGCCCCCGTCACGCGGATACCTTGTCGCGAGCTCGGCATAGCAAACCGCGCCGGACCAGGCCAACACGCCGCCAACCAGCCACAATGCAAGCGCCACCAGCGGCCCGTCCGCATTCGAAAAAACTCCCGGCGGCGAGCGAAAAATCGCTGTGCCGACGACGATCCCCACAATGATGCTCACCGTGTCCCACAGGCCGAGCCGCGGCGGAATGGAAGTCGATGACGTTGCTCGGCCCGCAGAACTCTTTTCAGTGGGATCCGACACCATAGATCAGCGCCAATGGGTGCCACGTCGTGTAGCGCAAACGAGCCAGTTCCGACATGCCACGAACTACAAAATAAACTTACTCAAATCCTCATCCTTCGTAACCACTTCGAGCCGCTGCTGAACGTACGCGGCGTTGATGACGACGTGGCCTGTGCCCATGTCGGGGGCTTCGAACGAAAGTTCCTCGAGCATTCGCTCCAGGATCGTGTACAGCCGGCGGGCGCCGATGTTTTGCGTTCGCTGGTTCACGTCGAAGGCGTAGCTGGCCAGCGCCTCGATAGCATCCGGCGTGAATTCAACTTCGACGCCCTCTGTTTTCATAAGGGCCGTATACTGCTTGGTGAGCGAACTCTTGGGCTCCGTGAGGATCCGCACGAAGTCATCTTTGGTAAGGTCGTTCAGTTCGACGCGGATGGGAAACCGGCCTTGTAGTTCCGGCATCAAGTCCGACGGCTTCACCTTGTGAAACGCTCCGGCAGCGACAAACAGTACGTGGTCGGTTCGCACGTAACCGTAGCGCGTGTTCACAACGGTGCCTTCAACAATCGGCAACAAATCGCGCTGAACGCCTTGGCGTGAAACATCTGCCCCGCGGCCGCCCTCGCTGGCCACGATCTTGTCCATCTCGTCAAGAAAAATGATACCCACGTTCTCCGCCAGCTCGATCGCTTGGGCATTTACCTTTTCTGAGTTGATCATCGACTCGGTTTCCTGCTCGAACAGCACGCGGCGGGCCTCGACCACCGACATCTGCCGGCGGGAGACGTTTTTGGGAAGAATCTTCTCGAGCATGCCCTGGAAGTCGAAATCCATGGTGTCGCCGCCGGGGCCCATGCCGGGGATCATCATCGCATGGGCCTTTTGTTCGACCGTAATCTCCACGTTGCGGTTGTCCATTTCGCCTGCGGCCAGCATGGCCCGCATCTTTTCACGAGTGCGTTCGTAGCGCTCGGGCGAATCGGGCGAGTCGACGCCCACGTCGTAGCTATGAGGCGGCGGCGCCAAGAGGTCGAGCAGCTTTTCCTCCACTCGGCGCTGCGCTTCGGGTTCCACGCGCTCGAGTTCTTTACTGCGGACCAGCCCGATGGCGTTTTCAACTAATTCGCGGACCATGCTCTCGACATCGCGGCCGTAATATCCGACCTCCGTATACTTGGTCGCCTCCACCTTGATGAATGGTGCCCCGGTGAGCGTGGCCAGTCGGCGTGCGATTTCGGTCTTGCCGACGCCTGTCGGGCCGATCATGAGAATATTCTTCGGTGCCACCTCGTTGCGCATCTCGTCGTCAAGTTGTTGGCGGCGCCAACGATTGCGAATCGCGATGGCGACGGCCCGCTTGGCGTCGTTCTGTCCGACGATGTGTCGATCGAGTTCGGCAACAATCTGGCGGGGAGTCAACTCGCGCACGGCAGCTCCTCGATAACAATATTGCGATTCGAAAAAACGGAGATGTCCCCCGCAATTTCCAGTGCCACACGCACGATCTCAGCGGCCGATAACTGGGAATGCGCCACCAGCGCTTTGGCCGCCGCCAGCGCGAAATTTCCACCCGAGCCGATGCCCAGAATTCCGTCGGTGGGTTGAATCACGTCGCCCGTGCCGGAAACTAACAGCGTGTGTTGCGCGTCGACGACCGCGATCATCGCTTCCAGACGGCGCAATGCCCGGTCGGTGCGCCACTCCTTCGCCAACTCCGTGGCGGCACGGGGCATATTGGCCGGATAGTCTTTCAGTTTTGCTTCGAATCGCTCCAGCAGGGCGAACGCGTCGGCCGCCCCGCCGGCAAAACCGGCAATCACCCGGCCATCGGCCAGCGGGCGGATTTTCACGGCGTCCGCCTTCATCACGGTATCACCCAGGCTCACCTGGCCGTCCCCGCCAATGGCGACCCGTCCCTTGTGGCGAACGGTGAGGATCGTAGTGGAGCGGAATCGTCTGTCGTACGTTGTCGACATCGTTTGTATTGAACCAATTTATCGCTGTAGTACACCACTTTCGAATCATTTTGTCCCATTGTGACGTGGTCAGCCAGGGGTTACCTTGTCGCCATGGCACTGAAACCCAACGAGAACGCCGCAGAAAGCGGGCCGCTTTCACGCAGCCCGGAATTAATGAACCGGGAGGACACGGCGCTCTTGGTTGTCGACGCTCAAGAGAAGTTTCTGGCGGTCGTTCCCAACAGCGCACGGATCATATGGAATATCCGCCGCCTCATCGATGCGGCTGGCGTGCTTGGTATGCCGGTTGCCGCGATGGAACAATATCCGGAAAAACTGGGATCGCTCGCACGGAGCTGAAACAGCGGCTTGGCCAGGTATCTAGTAAGCTGGCGTTCAGCGCGTGCCAGTGTGGCGACGTTTTCAAACGTTGGAGCGACGACGGAATTTCTCGCGTGCTGGTGTGCGGGATCGAAACGCACGTGTGTATCATGCAAACGGCGCTCGACCTGGCCGCCAACGGTTTTGAACCCTATGTGGCAGTGGATGCGTCGGGAACGCGGCATTCAATCGATCACGAAACGGCGTTGCGACGCATGGAGTCGGCCGGGGTCGTATTGACGACAACCGAAGCAGCGATGTTTGAATGGTGCCGAGTCGCGGGCACTCCGGAGTTCAAACAACTCAGCGCACTCGTGAAGGAATTGCCGCCGTAATAGATATGTCCCTATGTCTTCCACCTGCCGCTTGCGGCTTAGCGGCTCGCCAACAAAACACCAACGGGCAACGCGGCTAAACCAAAATTCTCATGAATTCCCTACCACCTGCAATCACTCCACCGCTTCGCACGCTCCTGGGTCCGGGGCCAAGCGACGTACACCCCCGTGTCCTGGCCGCACTCGCTTGCCCAACCGTGGGCCACCTGGACCCATATTATCTGCGCGTCATGGACGAGCTGCAGTCGATGCTCCGCGATGTGTTTCGCACGAAAAACCGCATGACGGTAGCGATCAGCGGCACCGGTTCGGCCGGCCAAGAAGCGACGGTGCTCAATTTGGTTGAACCGGGCGACCGCGTGCTCGTGTGCATCAACGGCGTCTTTGGCGGACGATTGGCCGATATGGCTGAGCGAGCCGGCGGCGAAGTGACGAAGATCGAGCGGCCGTGGGGCGAAGTGTTCGAAGCTGGTGAGGTGCAAGACGCGCTCGTGCGCGTTCGTCCGAAGGTCGTTGCCATCGTGATGGCGGAAACCTCAACCGGTGCGTGGCAGCCGGTCGAGGAAATTGCCGCCGCCGTGCGCGAGGCCGGCGCGATGCTGATCCTCGATACCGTGACGGCTCTAGGTGGAATACCCGTTGAAATCGACAAATGGCAGATCGATGCCGTCTACTCCGGCACGCAGAAATGCCTCGGCTGCCCTCCCGGATTAGCGCCCGTGTCGTTCAGCGACCGCGCGGTAGAAAAGATCTTGAAGCGCCGCGAGAAAGTTCGCAGCTGGTATCTCGACATGTCGCTGATCGCCAACTACTGGGGCAGCGACCGCGTGTATCATCACACCGCGCCGATCAACATGACGTACGCCCTGCACGAAGCGCTGCGGATTCTGTTGGACGAAGGGCTGGAGGCATGCGTTGGCTCGGCACCGCAAGAATCACGAGGCGCTCAAAGCGGGTCTCGCGGCGATCGGAATTGATTATGCCACGCAGCCCGGTTGCGAATTGCCGCAGCTCAATGCCGTTCGCATTCCCGCCGGCATCGACGACGCCAAACTGCGGAAGGCGCTGTTGGACCGATTCGGCATTGAGATTGGAGCGGGGCTGGGCGCATTCAAGGGCAAGGTCTGGCGGATCGGCCTGATGGGTTACGCCAGCCGGCAATCAAATGTGTTTGCGCTACTGGCCGCGTTGGAACAACTATTGGCCGAACAGGGACATCGGTTTGATTCGGGAGCGAGTTTGGCGGCTGCTATTGATGTTTATCGAGTTCCAAACAAGTAAAAAGTTAGTTTACGCAGATTTCCAATACGCCGCAGATTGACAATTAGCATAATTTAACTCGGCACGTTGCTAAGCTCGGTTGCTTGTAAGCGTCGGTTTGTCGCGGTAGTTTAGAACGAATTCTGTTTTTCGCCCCGCCGCGCGAGGATAAGGACGTGCTAGTACTTAGTCGAAAAGTCGGTGAGCGGATACTTATCGGCGAGAAGATCGCAGTGACGGTTGTCAAAATTGGCCATGGGGGCGTGCGAATTGGGATCGACGCACCGACTGAACTGGCCGTCGTGCGCGAGGAATTGGCGACGGAGCTCGAGCGCACCGAGCGCAGCGTTAGCATCTGAAGAAGCGTCAACTGTTGCCGAGTAGTCAGGCTTGACTATTTCACGACGTCGTCCCCCGCTTGTCGGTGCGCCGTGCGTGGTTTGATGACGAGCTCGCTACGGATGTCCAGCTCCGCCGGGCCGTGGATGGAGTCCAGATGTTCGTGCTGGGCCGCGTATTCCAACAATCGCCGGCGCTTTTCCTCAACCGGTGATTCGTCGGCTGAGTCTTCCTTCCCGGGAGCAGCGCCCCAAACAATGCGGGTTCCACCACTAGTCACAATTTCAAACGTGCATGCCGTCTCGCCGTCCGACGAAATTGGCTCCACATTCGCGAGGATCTCCACCAGCCGCAACCGCTGCCAAACGTCGGCCAGCGCGGCGGCCAACTGTGCGCCGCCGACAACCCGAACATCCACCCACGTGTCGCCGACGAGCGGCCGGCCGGTGACTCCCGAGATGCGGGGCAAGTAGCGCCGTTCGACTTCGCTAAAATCGCCATCCGGAAGTCGGACTGCATATTCGTCAACGGGGAGAAGCGTAATTCCCGATGCGTCGCTCGATTCGACAGCCGCAACCGGTTTGCGATAGTTGAGTTCAATGTCGAGAGCGCTGGGAAGCCGTTTCGTTATTCGCTCGACCGATGCCACCCACGGATGCAACTCGAACGCGGTCTTGATTCGAGCCAAAAAAACCTCCCCATCGTCGAGCACGGAGAGATTTCCGGCCAGACCCGCATCACGGAGTGCTTCCGCTTTGACGTCCGAGCGAATCCACGGCGGCAGTGGAGTAATTTGAACGTTCTCGATCGCGAGCCGATACTGCGGTTGTTGCGCAATGCCAGGTGCTTGTTGAAGCCACAGCAGGCGTGCCCCAAATCCCAGCCCGAACAAGCAAATAAGCGTGATCCAAACTCGTGGTCGAATTTGAATCCACCGCGAGGACGGCCGCAACGGGGCCGCAGACGGCTTGATGCTAGGACTCACGTGACACCTCCATGTGTCGACCGTAGGTTTGGCTTTCCTGCCTGACACAGCGCCTATAGCGGCAGCCTAGTACGGGTGACCTACCAGATTTCGATTTCGGTCTCTAACTCGACGCCCATCCGCTCCGCCACGCGGTTGCGAACCACGTCGATCAATTGCAGCACATCCTTGGCGGTGGCACCGGGGCTGGCGATGAAAAAATTCGCGTGCCGCTGGCTCACTTCGGCTCCGCCGAGGCGCTCGCCTTTCAGCCCGCATTGATCGATCAACATGCCGGCGCTCATTCCGCGTGGGTTCTTGAAAGATGCAGCCAGTGTTTTCGTGGGCCATCGGCAGGTTGGCTTTTTTCACGATCCACTGCTTTTGCATGCGCTTGGTAACTTCCGTCGGGTCTTCTTCCTCGAGCTCGAACTCGGCGTTCAGAATCACCAGCTCATCCAAGCTGCTCTGTCGATAGGCGAACACCAGGTCGTTGTGCTCGCGCTGTAAGATTTCGCCGCTGCGGGTCATGACCGTGGCCCGGCAAGCCCATTGGCCGATGTCGCCGCCATGCGTGCCGGCGTTGCCGTGCAGCGCCCCGCCGATGGTGCCGGGGATTCCGACCAGCGGCTCGAGGCCAGCCAGCCCGGCACCGACCGAAACGGTAATCGCGTTGGCTAGGTTCGCTCCGCCGCCGGCCGTTAGCTGCCGTTCCTTGATGTTGATTTGTTGAAAGCTGGGGTGAGACAAGGCAGATGACCATGCCTGCCACGCCTTCGTCGCGCACCAAGCACTTTGGAGCCGCCGCCCAACAGGCGAGTATGCAGGCCTTCGTCGCGGCAACGCTTCGACGATCGCCAGAAGTTCGTCGATCGAGTCCGGCTCGGCGAAGTATTGAGCGGGGCCGCCGACCTTGAACCAGGTCCGATCGGCCAGCGGCACCTGCTCGCGGACGCAATCGATTCCGCTCATTGCTGCCATGATTTAACCCATGCTAAAGGCACCCCAATGTTGACGGGAAGGCACGATAGCGTCAACCGTGAAAGCCACTCGACCGACAACGGGTTTTTGGAAGTTCGCGGCCGATTTATCCTGCAAATTACGATTGAGACAAACTGCCAGCAGCCCACTGCCGCTGTGCTTCATAGGCGGCCACCGCGACCGCATTCGACAAATTGAGACTGCGCACTTCAGTGCGCGTCGGAATTCGGAGATTGGCGCTGGGGTTGGTTGCCAGGAGTTGATCGGGCAGTCCAGCCGACTCGCTGCCGAACACCAGCACATCGCCGGGCAAGAAGGCGGCATCCACATACGGCCGCTCGGCTTTCTTGGTGAAGAACCAAAAACGCCGACCGGCCAGCGCCGCGGTAACTGCCTCCCAATCGTCGACGACTTGCCAGGCGAGATGCTCCCAGTAATCCAAGCCGGCGCGGCGAAGATAGTAGTCGTCGACGCGAAACCCCAGTGGCCGCACCAGCCATAACTTGGCCCCCACGGCAACGCATGTCCGCCCCACACTGCCGGTGTTGTACGGGATCTCCGGCTGATACAAGCACGACATGCAATTGCGGCTCGTAAGTCACGGTCATAGTGGCTTGCGCACCAATTGGAGACAACGTATAATGCCGGCCCGAAATTACTACGTAGGTCAGGCTTTTAGCCTGACACGAGCACTTTAAAAAGTCAGGCTGGAAAGCCTGACCTACGAATAACGTTTAGCATCGAGCATCCAGTCGCGAAAGGGTCGCATGGCATACGGTTTCGGCATTGTCGGCTGCGGCATGATCAGTACGTTTCACGCGCAGGCGATTGCCGACGTGCGCGGCGCGAAGCTCGTGGCATGCTTCGATACGCGCGAAGCGGCCGCCGAAAAGTTCGCCGCGGACAACGATTGCAAGGCCTACACCAAGCTCGACGCCATGCTGGCCGATCCCAAGGTCGACATCGTGACGATCGCGCACGCCGAGCGGCGCGCACATGGAGCCGGCCGTGGCCGCGGCGCGGGCGGGCAAGCACGTCATCGTGGAGAAGCCGCTGGAAATCACGCTCAAGAAGTGCGATCGCATCATCGAGGCGTGCGAGAAGGCCGGCGTGCAAGCTCGGCGCGATCTTTCCGTCGCGGTTTCACGATTCGAGCGTCAAGCTGAAGCGGGCGATCGAAGGCGGGCGGTTCGGCCGGCTCACGCTCGGCGACGCCTACGTGAAGTGGTTTCGCACGCAGGCGTATTACGACAGCGGCGCGTGGCGCGGCACCTGGGCGCTCGACGGCGGCGGGGCGCTCATGAACCAGGCCATTCACAGCGTCGATCTGCTCACGTGGCTGATGGGTCCGGTGGTGGAAATTCAAGCCAACACCGCCACGCTGGCCCACGAGCGGATCGAAGTGGAAGATGCCGCCGTGGCGCACGCTGCAAATTTGCCAACGGAGCACTCGGCGTGTTGGAAGCGACCACTGCCGCGTATCCCGGTTATTTGAAGCGGATCGAGATTCACGGCTCCGAGGGTTCGGCGGTGTTGGAGGAAGAGGATCTCAAGGCCTGGGACTTCGCCAAGCCGCGCAAAGAGGACAAGGCGATTCTCGAGCAGATGCAGAACCACAAGAGTTCCGGGCGGCGGCGCGAGCGACCCGTCGGCGATCGGCCACCACGGCCACGCGATGCAATTTCGCGATTTTGTGGACGCCGTGCACAAGAATCGCCCGCCGGCGATCGACGGTCACGAGGGCCGCCGCTCGGTGGAGATCATTCTTGGCGTCTACAAAGCGGCGGAGACGGGTAAGACGGTTAAGTTGCCGCTGAAGGCGGACCCGGTGCTGAAGGCGCGGACGGCGGCGAAGAAAGCATAGCGGGCTTACGCTAAGCCGCAAGCGGCTTGAATTGCGGACGACTACGTTCGTTCGTTTGCGGCGCAGTGCCAGCGACAGTGATGCGCCTCGTTGTTGGTCCGGTAACCTCGATGCGTGATTTCCAGGCGCTCGTCCGGCAGCAATTCGGCCACGCGATCGGCCCACTCGACGAACACGATGCCGCTCGGAGTCGAAATACTCCTCCGGTCCCAGATCCAGAAACTCGTCTGTCATCTTTGAGTCGGTAGGTGTCGAAGTGATACACCGGCAGCCGGCCGCCCTGTATTCGTTGACGAGCACAAACGTGGGGCTGGTGACCCGTCCACGGCGGAACGCCAAGTGCCTCGGCGACCGCCTGGACGAGCCGCGTCTTGCCTGCACCGAGCGTGCCGATCAAGGCCAACACCGTGCCCGGCGGCAGCACGCCGGCCATTGCGGCGCCGAAGCGGTCCGTGTCGTGTTCGTTGTTGGCGATGAATGTGAACATTTTGTAGGTCAGTCTTTCCAGGCTGACATCCGAACTTTCGTCAGCCTGGAAAGGCTGACCTACAAATGCACCCATCCGATCGGTTCGATTTTCGTACGCGTGCCGGTGGCATCTTGTTGCCAAGGCCATTTCCGGCACTAGCTCGCCGACGTGGGTGATGTGACAATCCAGCGGCTGCTCGCGCAGAATCTGCTTGCGCGACTGCCGGCGAGGCTGCCAACAACAGTTCGAAGTCCTGGCCGTCGCCGAGCGCATGTCGCAGCGCAGCCGCATGCGAGTCGGCCGCGCCTTCTCGCTTCAGCAAGCCGTGCGCATCCTGGCGAAATCGGCACGCGGTCGGTCAAAATCACAGCGCCGCAGCCGCTTGCCGTCGGCCAGTCGCGACACATCAAGCGCCAGACCGTCGCTGATATCGATCCCGGCGTGAAGCTCGTAGCGCTCGTGCAGCGCGATCGCTTCCCGCACCCGCGGCGTGAAATCGAACATGTGGCCAAGGATGCTGCCGCCGAGTGAGCCGGTAACGAGCAGCCAATCGCCGCTCCGGCCGCCGGAGCGCGTGAGTGGGCCGCGTCCGGTACGGCTCGCCCAGCGCGGTGACGCTGATCACCAGCGGCCCGTCGAACGTATTCGTGTCGCCGCCGGCAATTGCCACGTCGAACTCGCTCGGCCAGCGGCAGAAGACCCTCGTAAAGTGCGATCGCCAATCTGCAGCGAGCCGTGCGATCGCCCGGCCCACTCCGCGGCAGGGCCAGCGAAACGACGGCGGCCAGTGGCCGGGCGGCCATCGCCGCCAGATCGCTGAGATTGCCGCCAATGCCTGCCGGCCGATCCGCCGCGGATCATCGGTGGCCAACGCGAAATCGACGCCGTCGGTCAGCATGTCGGTCGTGACGATGACGTTCGACTGACTGCCCAGCGAAACGAATCGCCGCGTCGTCGCTCAGGCCGAGTTTCGCGCCGCGGGTGCGTTGGCACGTGCTCGCGAAGCCAGCGAATGAATTCGAGTTCCATGCTCCCAATGTAGCGGCAAGCAACGGCCGGGAGTCTTTGCAGTCAGAGAGCCGATGGCTAACGGCGGACGCTGCGACTTAGTGCGAACCGCGGTGTCGGCTGTTGGCCGCGACGTTGAGATGGCCGAAGAGCGTGTTCTGGCCGCGGAGGACATAGAACTTGAGTTTGCCCAGTCGGCGAAGTTTGGCCGCGAGACGATGTATTGGATGTCTTGCTCGGAGGCCGTTTCCCATTTGTGCATGCCGACCAGGATGTCGCCGGGTAGAATGCCTTCCTTTGCCGCGGGGCTGTTCGGCCGCACATCGTCCACGCGCATGCCGCCGCGATAACGCGTGCTGCGGCGCTCGAAAGTGCCTCGTGGCTCTTCCGTCAAGCTTCAGACCCAGCACATCCCATACTGCGGCGTCGCTATTGCTGAGTATTGACTGCGCGGCGCCCGCCAACGACCGGGCTGTCCGCCAGGGCGAGTCCATGATAGGGTTTGACCGTTGCGGCGTCAACTTCCACCGGCACGGGCTACGCCGACGGGCCGATCCAGGAACGCGCGCTCCAAATCGAGCGGCCGTGCGACGGCAGTTGACCCGATCCGCACGATCTGGTCACCCGCCTGCAGCCCGGTGATTTCGGCCGGGACTGCGGTTCAACTTTGGTCACGCGCAATGGACCGTCGAAATCCTGCCCAGGTTGCGTGACAACGCCGTGCCATTTGCCTTGGAGCCGCTCCACGTTCAGCAGCCGTGCGGCAGTGCGCAGCGCCTGGTCGATCGGAATCGCGAAACCGATGCCCTGGGCGCCGGCTCGCACGGCCACGTTGACGCCGATCATCTCGCCGTCGATGTTCAGCAGCGGCCCGCCCGAGTTGCCGGGGTTGATGCTGGCGTCGGTCTGAATCAAGTCGTCATACGATTGCGTGTCGCTGACCTGCACGTCGCGGCCCAGCGCACTGATGATGCCGCGCGTCACCGTTTGCTCGTAGCCGAACGCGTTGCCCAGCGCGATCACCGATTCGCCGTCCATCAGGTCGGACGATGTGCCGATGCGGATCACCGGCAGCGGCTTGGGTGCTGGAATCTTGATAATCGCCAGGTCGGCTGCCGCGTCGTAGGCGACCAGATCGGCGGTGTAACCGCGGCCGTCGTCGAGCGTGACTTCGATCCGGCGGACGTCGGACACGACGTGGTAATTCGTGAGGATGTAGCCGCGCTCATCGACGATCGTGCCGGTGCCCATGCCATTGACTTGCCGAGGCGCGTCCGGCGAGCTGGCGGCCTCCGCACTGGAGACCGTCTTCTGGCCTTGGATGCTGACGACCGCGGGCCGAGCTTGCCGCACCGCGAGCACGACGGGCGTGAGTCGCTCCGGCGAGATTTCGCGGCCGCAGCTCCGGTGGCAATGTCGAAGGCAAAGCCAATGAGCACGAGAAAAGGCGCCAACAACGCGGCCGGGGCGCAGGGTCGGAGGCAGCAGGCGCGCAGTGCTTGGGTCATCGGCGGCGGAGTCGAGCGGGTTCGACTGGAGCTCGGCGAGCCGGTTCCACAGCGGCTCCGGCGGGTCGGGAAGTACCCGACACCTACCAGCGAACCAGGCGGCGCCATGCAGGCAAGATCGGTCCACCGCTACCATTGGCTTAAACGCTACAAAAGTCGGCCGTTATAGTCGGCCCAGCTTGACGCCCGTGCGAGGAGTCAATGCAAGCGCTGATCGCTCGTTTGGTAGCATCTTCCAGCGACCGGCCACTCGAAGAGAATAGCACTGCCTTCGCCTACCGAATCGGTCAGAATACCGACGTACCACTGCGAAACACGGGCCGAGTTGGCACCGGATGGAATCGACCTGGTGGCGGAACCTCTGGCGGAGCCAGGGCAACTACCGGCAGGCAAAAATTTGCCACGCTTCCGACTACGCCCAGGGGCACTGCGGAAACGGCCATCGCAGTCGACCAAACATCCAGAAACGGCAGTGGCTGGCCTAAGTTCGTTTCGCCATTGCAAGTTTCGCCGCAACCCGGTGCGTCGCAGCCGCCACCACCGCAATCGCAAGCTTGTGCATCGTGGCAATGCGCCGCGCCGTGAGCACTCAGACCCTGAGGAATGCCAGCACACCCGGCGCACAGCGTGGCCGCTATCAGTAGAAAAGCGGTCGCCGGCCAGTGCATGGATGGATGGTTACGGCGCATGTCATTCACAGGGCGACGTGATTCCACCGCGAAGTTGCCGGGAATCACGATTCAACTATCGGCCAACGCACGCCGCAGAATTTACTTTGTCGGCAAACTTTACGCAGACAGCCACGTCGCGGACCGATCGAAAAGGGCTACGTTTCGTGACGCCGTTTCGATTTCGACGCGAGCAATGGCACGGCTTGCAGCACCAGGAAAAATGCCAGCACACCCAGCAGCACGATTGGCCAGGAAGACAGAACGGGCCGTCCCGCCGCGCCTTCGGCACCTCCCAGCATCGTGACTAGAACGATCACGGCAAAACCCACGATTAGTAGCCCGCAGCCAATCGCCGCCATCGCACCCCGAAACGCCAACTGCTGGGTGAGTTGTTGTTGGAAAACATCAATCGTGCGGCCTTTCTCCAAACTCAGGTTGACGGCGTCCACAACTTCCATCGAGCGGGTTGCCGCACCCCACGTGGAAGCGGCACTCCGCCGATCCGCACTGGTTTCGGCCACGGCCGCCGCGAGTTGTTCGATAGCTGTCTGCGGCGCATTGTAAGGATCAAGAAGCTGTTCTTGCCGTTGGCCGTCGGTTGTCGTGGTGAGCTGCCATGCTGGGTAATCGTTCGTCGCCGATTCCCGGGCATGCAGCGTGATTGTGCCCTGCTCACCGACGAGAGTAGCGTCCAAGGTGCTGGCGTGCGCCGATCGCGATCCAATCGACCACCGCAGCGACGCGGGACCATCGGTCGTTATTTGCGTTTGCAGCGATGCGAACGAAGAGTCGGTTGCAGCCGGCCCGATCGCGTTAACGCGGCGAATGTCGCCCGCCACGGTCGAAATCAATTCAACGTCACGGGCCAAAAATGCCAAGGCGTTCTGGCGAGAAGCCTCGTCCATTCGGCGTTCGCACGTAAGCTGGTTAATCTTCCCGATGACTGGATGGCCCTCGCTGATCCAAGCCCTTAATTCGGCGAGCACCGGATGGCCCGACAGGGCATTGTAGTGCTGCAGAATGCCGCCGGTTTCCCGTCGGATCATGTCCAGCTCGTAGTAGGTGAGCACCGAATCCAGAATGGGATGGACCGTCAACATGGGCACGGCTTCAGTCGCCAGCCGCTTAAGCTGCTCCGCTCGAACGTCGTTGTTGTCCGTGCCACGGCCGACAAGCACGGCGTCGGCTTTCGAGCGATCGAGCAAAAGCTCCCAGTCGGCGGCGTGGTGGCGCAAGCGGGCGCTAGCTGGCTGATGCCGGATGCGTCGACCGGTCGCACATCGCCAATCCAGGTGATTTCATGACCCTGCGATACCGCCGCCCGCGCGAGCCGAAGAATATCCACGTCAGTGCCGAGAATTGCCAAATTCATGCAACGGGGAACAGGGATTATGCCGCTAGGAAACCTTGGTGTTGTACTGACGTCGACGATTTTGGATTATTACCGGAATCGAGTTTTGATGTAAGATAACGGAAGTGGCAGACGCTCGCACGGTTGCAGAATGAGATTCCGCACGACATATCTCTGGTTTGGTCTGACATCGTTCCTGGCGATGGCAGTTTCGCCGTCGGTCATCGCAGCCGACACCAGCGTGAAGACGTCGGAGTCGGCGACCGCCGATGTCAACCCTGATCCGTCACCGTCCGATTCTGCTTCTGCTGTAACGACGCAAGTGCAAGGCGCTGCGGAAACAAAGGCCCCGCCCTCGCCGGAACAAATCGCGTCTTGGATCGCGGACCTCGACGACAATCGCTATCTGGTGCGCGAAGCTGCCACCCGACATCTCTTGGAGGCCGGTACTGCGTCGCTCGACAACCTGTTGAGCACCGCGAACGGCGATCGACCTGAGCCGGCCGATCGTGCAACGTGGATTCTCCGGCGGTTTGGCAGTGGAAAAGAACAGGCACTCCGCCGGCAGGCGCTAGAACGGCTCGTGCTTTTGAAAAACCGGCCGCAAGTTGCCGCCGCGGCGCTCGAAGCGCTGGCCGAAATTCGGCACACCGAAGCGGTCGAAGCTCTACAGGCACTCGGCGGTCGGTACATCACCAGCGAATATGGAATGTCGATCGGTTTCTATTACACGCCGCGACTGGAATTGGATCAGCAATGGCGCGGCACCGATGCCGACTTGATGCACGTTCGCAATCTGGTCGGAGTGCGGCAGATCATCATTTTTGGAACCGAGATTTCCATCGACGGACTGGCTCACTTGCAACAGGCGAACATGTTGCAGGATTTGATGCTGTACGGAACAACACTGGAGGCCGAAGACGTCCCGAAGGTGCAAAAGCTTCTGCCACAGGTGGCAATCGACTTCCGCAGGGGAGGGCTTTTGGGAGTGGGCAGCAACATGCCCGAAGGCATGGGATCGGCCGTGGTGGGAATTGTAAAGAAGGGCAGTGCGGCGGAGTCCGTGGGGATCAGGGTCGGCGACACCATCCAAAAATTTGAGAAACAAACGGTCCCCAACTTCAAAGCCCTGACACTCATGATCGGCAAACACCGGGCCGGGGATGAAGTGACTCTCGAAGTGCTACGCAATGGCCAGACCATGGAGTTCAAGGTCAAACTCGATGCCTGGCAATCGGCCAATTGAACCACGGCTGGCTATCGCCGAAGTTTTCGTTGGATATCCTTCCAGGGCCGCGTGTTGGCCACGTCTTCGGCCGTCAATCCGCCACGGCGGGCCTGCAGAACGCCGTAGCGCAGCACGTCGAGGCCGCTCGTGCTGTGAGCGTCGCTGCTGATCACGATCGGCACGCCGTGTCGCTTGGCCGCGGCGCAAGCGATATCGTCCAAATCCAATCGGGCCGGGTTAGCATTGATTTCCAGCAGCTTGCCGTGCCGTGCTGCCGCGGCGAACGACTTGATCCAGGTCAACGGCGTATGGCTCGCGGCGGCCGATCAGCCGCCCCGTCGGATGCGCGAGGATCGAGACATGCGGATTCTCCAGCGCGCCGAGAATCCGCTCGGTAATCTGCTCCCGCGGCTGCTGCTGCCCGTAGTGAACGCTGGCGATGACCCAATCGGCTTCAGCCAGCACATCGTCCGGCAAGTCCATGCCGCCCTTTTCCAGGATGTCGCACTCGATGCCTTTGAGGATGATGAAGTCATCGAACTCGCGGTTTAGCGTATCGATCTCCCGCCACTGCTCGCGCAGCCGTTGCGGGTTCAGCCCGTTGGCCATGCTGACCCGCGGCGAATGATCGGTGATCGCGATGTAGCTGCAGACCGCGCTGCTTTGCGGCGACCGCCATTTCGCGAAGGCTGGCTTTGCCGTCGCTCGCCGTGGTATGCATGTGCAAGTCGCCGACCAGATCGGTCAATTCGATGAGCTTAGGAAGCTTCCCTGCGGCGGCCCAGGCGAATTCCTGCCGCGCTTCGCGAATCTCCGGCGGGAACCAGGGCAGATCGAGCGTTGCATAAACCTCTTCCTCCGTCCGCCCGGCCACGTAATGCGGCAAATTCACATCCTTATAGTCTGCGTCGTCGACTTCGTCTGACGTGGGTTTCGACTTGCCGCCTTTCTTCAGCTTCTCTGGCGTTCGAAATACGCCGTACTCGTTGATGCGCAAGCCGCGATCCTTCGCCATGCCCCGAAGAATCACATTGTGGTCTTTCGAGCCGGTGAAATATTGCAGCGCCGCGCCGAACGATTTCGACGGCACCACACGCAGGTCGATTTGCAGCCCGCGGCCCAAGCGGATCGACATTTTCGTGTCGCCGCGGCCCAGCACTGTGGCCAGCTCTTCGAATCGGCCGAGCTGGTCCATCACCGCGTCGACATCATCCGCATCGACCAGCAAATCCACATCGCCAATGGTTTCGCGGCCACGGCGGTAGCTGCCCGCCACCTCCATTTGCCGAATGCCTTTCACCTTGCGCATGTGCGCCAGGAGCTCCTGCACGATTTCGTCGGCGTGGGCCCAGTACATTCGCTCGTGGGCCCGGGCGGCCAAGTCAATCCCGGCCAGAATCTTGTCCTGCGTTTTTTTGCCGAAACCTTTGAGAGCCTGAACTTTGTCGGCCGCACAGGCGTCGCGCAATGCATCGAGCGACGCAATGCCAAGCTCCTTGAAAAGCGCCGCGGCCTTCTTCGGCCCCAGTCCCGGGAATGCGAACCATCGCCAACACGCCGCCAGGAATTGCCGCCCGCAGCTCCTCGAGCATCGAGAGGGAGCCGGTTTCCAGCAGTTCGCCGATTTTCTGCCCAAGGTCCTTGCCGATGCCTTCGAGATCGGTGAAATTGCGGGTGGGATCGGCCGCAATCTTTGTCAGCGGCTCGGCGAGATCGGTGATTCGTCGCGCCGCGTTGCGGTACGCCGCGCACCCGGAACGGGTTGGCGTTCTGGAATTCGAGAAGATCGGCGACTTCATCGAAGATCGCGCCAATATCGCGGTTGTTCATGCCGCCATGATACGGCGCAAGAGTAGGTCCGGCGAGCCGAGCCGGACCATGTAGGGTGGGCATGGCCCACCACATTGGAGAACGCACGCATCGAAGTTGGTGGGCAGTGCCCACCCTACTAAACGTCGGCCAGTTCGGCCAGCAATTCTACTTCTGCGATGTCGTCACCCGCGACCACGTTGGCATTACCGCACGCGTTTTCCATCTCATCCCACAACGACAGTTTGTTTAGTCCGTCGAGCGCCGCGACTTTATAGCACTCGGCCATGGTCGGGTAGTTGAACACGGTGTCGCGGAAGTAATCCAGCGTACCGCCGAGCGCCATCACCGCCTGTCCGATGTGGATAATCTCGGTGGCCGATTCGCCGATCACATGCACGCCGAGCAGTTTCCTCGATTCACGATGAAACAGCAGTTTCAGCATGCCGGTGCGATCGCCCACGATCTGCCCGCGGGCAATCTCGCCGAAATGCGCGATGCCCACCTCATACGGCACGCGATCCTTCGTGAGCTGCTGCTCATTCTGACCGACCATGGAAATCTCCGGGATCGTGAACAAGCCGTACGGCATGTTTCGACAGGGCTCAAAGCACTTGCCGACCATGTGGCAGACCGCCCGCCGGCCTTGCTCCATCGCCGTGCTGGCCAGGGCAGGGAAGCCCACGACGTCGCCCACCGCATAAATATGCGGCACGTTGGTTTGGAAGTGTTCGCTGGACGAAAGCCGGCCGCGGTCGTCGACTTCCAAGCCGGCGCGGGCGAGCCGCAGGGGGGCCGTGTCCCCTACGCGACCGACGCTAAACAGAACCGTTTCCCCCAACAGTCGCTTGCCGCTCTCGAGCTCCACGGCGACCAGCCCGCGCTTGGGCTCACGAATCTCCACGACACTTTCGCCCAGCCGCAGAATCATGCCCATCGACCGAGCGTGATGCAGCAGCGTGTCGATGATTTCACGATCGCAGAATTCGAGCAGTTGCGAGCGGCCGTCGACGACGGTTACTTTCACGCCGAGCGTGGCAAACATTAGTGCGTATTCCAGGCCGATCACGCCCCCGCCGACGACGATCATCGAGCGCGGAATATTGCCCAGGCTGAGAATCTCGTCGGAATCGAAGATCGTCTCGCCGTTGAATGGAATGTGGCTGGGCCGAGTCGGCCGCGTGCCCGGCGCGAGCAGAATATACTCCGCCTTGACGGATTGTCGATCGCCGCGGCCGGTAACTTCCATGCAATTGGCATCGACAAACGCCGCCTCGCCGCATATCACGGTCACATTGTTGCGCGAATTGATCCTGAATCACCTGCCACTCCACCTGATTGACCTTGTGGATCATGCGGCGGAGATCGTTCATGGTAATTTCGCGTTTGCGCCGATAGCTCTCCTCGTAAACGTCTCGATGGCGGTAACCCGTGAGGTGCAGAATGGCTTCGCGAATCGTTTTCGAGGGAATCGTGCCTGTATGTAGCGAAACCCCGCCGAGCAATTCCCGTTGGCGTTCCACGATACAAACGCGCCAATTCTGCTTCGCAGCGGCAATTGCCGCCTTTTGACCCGCAGGCCCACTACCGACGATCAGCAAATCGTAATGCATATTCAGATGCTCACTGGGAAACAAAGAAAGACGCCGTCACTTCGCCAATATGCAAGCGTAGGTGACCGGCACGTACCGCGTCCGGCGTCACACCGATCAACGCGCACTCCTCCCGCGCGAGGAGACCGTTTGCGACGAATGTACCGGTAAACAGCCGCTCGCGGCTTAGCGGCCAGCGCGATCAAACAGGGCCATAACTGGCCCCATCTCCTCTAAAGTAGTTACCAGCGCGTCAGGTTCCCCCGTGCGAAGAACATCCGCACTGGTGTGCCCCGTCGGAACGGCCACGCACAAGGCCCCAATCGAGCGACCGCAGTTGATGTCATGCAGCGTATCGCCGATGACAACCACCTGTCCGTTCGTGGGACGATTTCCGTTGTCGAGGGCGCCAATCCCCAGGCATCCAAGGTGGGAGTTTGCCGCAACTAGGGCCGCCGCCGCGATATCGCAACGCTCCATATGTTCGTCGCCGAAACCACCGAACGCAAAATGGTCCCACAGGCCGTAGTAACTGAGCTTGTACCGGGCGCCTTCCCGCAGGTTACCCGTCAACAGTCCAAGTGCGACGTCCCCACGAGCCGCGAGCACTTTCAATAAATCGGGTACGCCTGGCAAGACGAATCCCTTGTGCGTCGTGAGCGCATTCTGAAGCCGAGAAAGATAACCCACGCGAAACCGTTCCCAATTCGCTTCGGTAGCTGCCAAACCATGGCTGCGAAACAGATCCATTGCGATCGCTCGATCGCTACGCCCGGCAAACGGCACGCTGCCGTCGATGGTTTCGATGCCAAAATCCTCAGTAAGCGTACGGCCAAATGCAGTCTGACCCGCACCGCCGGTGAGCACGAGCGTACCGTCGATATCAAGAAAACAAATGTGCATCGGAGCTAAGAGCGGAGAGCAGAGAGCGGAGAGCCAGAGGAAAACGAAACGCGCAGCCTAGCCGCGACCTAGCAGGTCGCCGGCTTCTGTTTCTGCACTTTCTTGCCTGCAACAAGCATAGCGGGCGCTGCGGGCCTAGCCAATTCGCGGTGAATTTGATAGCTTCAAACGCCGGCGACCTGTTAGGTCGCGGCTGGAAGTGCACTTACGTCGTGGCTTCTGGCTCTTGACTCTCCGCTCTCGACTCTCGACTTTTGCAATGACGCAGCCAATCGCCGGTGAGGTTCCCGCCCGAATCCAAGAAGTCACCGTGATGACGGTCTGGCCGTCGCTCTCTGCGACGAGTTTTGGGCGATTTTGGGGCCGCCTGTTCGCGCTGGAATTTGGCTTTCGCCTGTTCGGCGTGCCGATCACCCTGGGCCGGATCATGGCCTTGGTGTCGATCCCCTTCATGCTGGCGCTGTATTTTCTGATGCGGTTGCCCCGGTTCCCCGGCGTGCTGATCGGCATCCGCAATCCGTGGTGCTCGCACTATCGGCTGACCAATCGCCGGGTTGTCGTGGAGAATCCGTTCGGTAGCGAGCTAAAGAGCGTCTCCCTCGATCGGTTCGATGCCATCGATATCGACGTGCAGCCCGGTCAGGCCTGGTTCAAAGCGGGCGATTTGGTTTTCCGGCTTGGTCCGGTCGAAACGTTTCGCCTGGCAGCAGTACCGCGGCCCGAGACGTTTCGGCAGACCTGCCTCAAGGCCAATATGTCGTTCGTGGCGATAAAGAAGCTGCGCGAAGCCGGAATAGCAGTTTAGCTCTCAGGGTTTTCCGCTTCGCTGCGTGTCGCGGTCGTTCCGTCCTCTTTGAGCTCCTTGCCTTTGCGCAACGATTCGCCGAGCGGTACGCGATATTTTTTGTCGCCGCTTTGCCAGACCAACCATCTCGGCTCAATCGACACGATTTGCCCGTCGAGGGCACCTACTTTTACCGGACCACCGGCCGGTATTTTTAGTGTCTCGCCGGTCGTGCGGACATTGATCCAAGCCAACATGTCCGTGCCAATACCCGTCGAGCCAGAAAAATACGCCTGTTCGGCGTCGTCGAATTTCGGCGGCGCGGCTGGATCTTTCCGCGGCGCGGCCGGCGGCTTTGGCGCCGTGTACACGCTCACCAGGTCGCGGTCCCCCAGACTCTTTTGGTAGTCCGCCAGGCTGGCCAGCTTCGGCCGCTTCGATTCGCCTTCCGGTAACTTGTTCGTCGCATTCGCACCCGGCAGAATTACGCGCTTCCGACTGGAACGTAACCTGGATCTGCGCGGCTCCCGGAGGTCGCGTCAGCCGCAACACCGTGATCTGGTGTAATAGCGGGCTGCGGTAGAATTCGTAGAGCATCCCGACCACCGACGACAGCGACCCGGTCGCTTTCATTTGATATCCGATGGCCGAAATATTGGCCGCGGACCTGCCCATTGTCGGCGCGGGGGAGATATCGTCCACAGAAAGTCCGGCGGCGTTGGCTTTTTCGAGCAGCCACGCCTTGTAGAGCGACAGCGCCTTTTCACGATCGGCCGGCAGCGAGCTCGTTCCAGCGGTCCAACTGGCGTACAGCCCATTCACCCCGATTGAGTGCCATCTGGACGTTCGACAGCTCGTCCTGGGCCGCCGTAAGCTGCGTTTGGCGGAGTGCGAGCGCACGGTCGTATCGACCGTACAGGTATCGGCCGACCAAGGCTACGGCAAGGCATAGCACCGCGCCTGCCAGTAGTTTTTCGCGATTGCTCACGGCTTGGCCTCCGCACCTTTAGCGGCATCCGGCGTAACGTGCACCTTCAAATCAAAGCCCCACTGATAGCCGGGAACCGTGGTCGTATCCTGTTGTCCGCCGCCGATTTCCACGCGATGTCGCGCGTCGCTCAGTCGATTCTCCAGGCTTGGCACTGCGGCTTGTGTCTTCGCCACGGCATGCAGATCCAAACGCCCGCCCTGTGCCTGTCGGTCCAACGGTCGCACCAACGCAAGTTGAGTGATCACTACGTCGTCGTTTACCGCATAATCCTTGTCTGAAAATGCTTTGGGCCGCACGCGGCGTCCGAAATCCTCTAATTCGTCCAGCCAGTTGACGTCTGTGGCTAACCAGCGCTCGACCGCTTCGGCACTGGCGACGACCTTTTCGTATTGCTGCCTGCTTGTCTTAAGACTTTGAATTTCGCCGCGGACTTCCGCCAGTTGGCCGGAGATTCGCGACGATTTGAGCCATAAATGGCTGGCAAATGCCAGAACGGCAATGCCGGCCGCTGCGGCAGCCAGTGCATGAACTCGCGTGAATTGCCGCGGCTCGGCCTTGCGCCGGACGTTGACGAAGTCGACAATCGGCGGCCGCCGGTCCGCCTCACCGAGCGCCATCCCCAGCACGGCGGCGAAGCGAGCTAAACTCTCCGGAGGAATCAGCGCCGCGTTCAGGCTCGCGGGCGCAGTGTCGGCTGGGTCGAAGATCGTGACCGGCATTCCCAACTCGCCTGCCAGCCCTTCCAATAGTACAGCCGTCGAACGATTGCCGCAGACCACGACTTGTTCAACTTGCCGATCCATCAGTTGTTGCCGCGCGGCCGCCACCGTGCGGCGGATTTCACCAACGAGCGCTCGCTGGCGGCCTTCGCCGTGCGAGGCCTCCGGCAGCCGCACCGTGCGCATCAAAAACACTTGCTCGCCCGCCTGGACCGCGAGGTCGGCTTCATCGGTGAGCGGATTGACGACCAATGCCACCTTGCCGGCGTCGACCACACCTGCCCGTTGAACGAGCGCCCAGCCGCGCAGGCGCGGATGGCAACGCGATCCGGCTCGACACCCAGCGGTTCGCACAGCTCGCGAACCTCCGCCATGCCCGCCGGGCTTAGCGCGATGGCCAGCACCTGGTGCGGAGTTTGCGCATCGCCGGATAGCGGGATGAAATCCAGGGCAGCATCGGTGCCGAGCGCCGTGAACTCGCGCTCCGCCTGGAAACGCACCATCTCCGGCAGCTCATCGGCCGGCGCTGGCGGCAACGAGAGCAGCTTCATCTGCACGTGATCGCGGCCGGCACCGACAATCGTCGTGGTTTTGCCACTGGCCTGGCCGGAAATCGCCGCGGCCAGCCGGGTCCCGATTTGCTTTCCGCTGAGGCCGGCCGGGTCGCTGGTAGTCAGCGATACCGCCCACGCCCCAGCCACATTCGTACCGGTCGGACCCGACGCGAGCAGCAGCGCCCGCGACTTCGTGACGATCCCAGTCAATGGCAAGAATTTGTGGCATAACTACAAACACAGCACAGCACTTAGCGTCGGCGGCAACGCCGAATCACCCACATTGCCCACTTATCATTCTACACACAACCACTACGGCACGTCCTCCACCGGCACGCCGAGAACCTCCGGGGAATAACCCGGCCCCAACTCCTTCAATTCCCAGCGGCGGCGGACAATTGGCGGGGTTTGCGTAGCGTCGATCACCACTTCCAGCCGGTCGGCCGCCCCTTCCGCGTCAAAAAAACCGACCACCTGCGCCCGGTAAACATTGCCGCCCGTGGTTACCAGCGGCATCAACTTTTTCATCTCGTCCAGTTTGACGATACCGTCGGAGAGCAGCCAGGTTTCGTGCACTTGCTCCGGCCGCTGTTGGCCGAGCGTCACGTCGCGGTCGGCGAGGATCTGCTCAACGGCCGTCGGGTTCAATCCGGGCACCCCAGCCAACAAGCTTCGCGGGGCCTGGTTGATGTTGAGCCGCCCGGGGATCATCGGTGCGGCGTTCACTGCGAGGTTATCCATCAACTTCGGAAGGTATCGCTGCATGGAGCCGGGGTCGTCAGGAAACACTGACTTGACGACAATTCGACTATTGCTGTTTTGGCCACCTCTGCCTCCTCCTCCGCGTCCTTCGCC
The DNA here is from genome assembly GCA_963786455.1 of uncultured Planctomycetota bacterium. Lineage (GTDB taxonomy): Bacteria > Planctomycetota > Planctomycetia > Pirellulales > Lacipirellulaceae > JABDGM01. The sequence continues at coordinate 246,895 of CAWAZX010000002.1, forward strand.
TTGGCCACCACCGCCGCCTTCACTCTCAGATGGTGCCGGGCTGCCCTGACCGCCCTGAGCAGGTCGGGCGATCTCCGTGTTCACACCAATGAGGTCAAGTATCGTCGTGAGCTTCTGACGCCCAGGTTGTGTGAAATCGATCTTGATGCTCGAGGCGTCGCGGCCCCGGTTGTCGTCTCCCTCGGATGGGCCGCCTTGGCGAAAGGCGATGATAAAGTTCGCCATCTCCTGGTCGAGTACCGTGACAAGCTCTTTATGCAGAGCCTCGAGGTCGTCCATGTTCACGTCGATCTTCGGCGTGCCATCCGCTCGAAGATTGGTTTCCGCGCTATCCAGCGTCAGGTACGCGGCCCAACCGCGATTGAGCGTGCCGGCCGAATTATCCACGTTTTCGATTTCCGTCAGCGGTTCTTCGCTGGCTTCGATCGCGGTGTTGCGATTCAGATCGGCACCGAAAAGCAGCGCGGGCGTGACGTCACGCACCATCAACAGCTCCTCGATCGAGCCCACCGAGCCGTTGCGCGGCGCATAGGGGGGATTGAGCGACGAGTAATGGTCTCGCTCTGCGCCCAATAGCCGCGGTTCTTCATCCGGATCGAGCCAATCCAGAATGGCGTCCGCAATCGATTCGGTCATGCCCGGCAGCGTCATGAGCACTTTTCGCGCACCATCGTCACCACTGCTGTCGGCCAGCAGCACGGTGTTCAAGTTGAGTCGTGCCGATTCGTTTTCCACGCCGTAACGGATTCCGCCGTAATAGCCGTCCGTGGTGAGGTCGGGCGCCAACACGGTAAACCGGCCGCGAAAGGCGGCTATTGGATCGTCTGAGACCAACATGCCCTGAAACAGGGCGGGATTGGCGTACAGGCCGCCCTGTTCGAGCAAGATGGCCGGAGTCTGAGCTACGACGGCTTTGATGTATTCGACGCCCGTTTCGGCCAGATGCCTCGACTGAAGTTGCCGGCCGTGTGCACTCGATGCGCGGCGTTCGGCAAACATTCGCTCGAAGAAGGCCATCGCGCCGAGCGTCAACAGCGACACCACGATCAGCGTCAGAAGCAGCATGCTGCCGTTGCGGCGCCATGGGAGGTGACTCCGTCGCCGATTCCGTTTCGATACTTGATGTGAACCTAGATACATACCCAAATTGGCGTCAGAGACGCTTCCCACGCTTCGCTTTAAGATCCGGATTGCGAGCCGCCAGAACTTGAAGAACCAGTTGACGAGCCGGTTCCGGATCCAGACGTCGACTGCGACGACGCCCCGCCCGCACCAGCCATCCCCTGCGCTGCGGAGCTGGACAGCTGCGACATCGGAAGATAAACGGTCTGGCGATACTCGCGGGCATTGTTCGCAAGTCCGGTCGCATCATACTGGCCGGTGACCGAGGTATCCGCCGCGTCGAGCGGTGCGATCCACAGGCTGATTTCGACTGCGACCGGCAAGCAATTCTTCTCGACCATGTCCCACACATCGAGCACCTGCGTGCCGTCAAAATAACGGAACTGGATGCCAACGACTTCCGATGCGATTAGCGTTTGACCCGATTCCAAAACGGCCGAATTGCCCGATTGCTCGGCCCACAGCCGAGCGGAACGAGGAATTTCTTGACGCACCAGTCCGCCGCCGGTTGCTTGTCCTTCGGGCGAAAGAGATGTGGCGGCCACACTTCCCGGCGGGACGACGTCGCCCGGACGGATGAAATAACGGACACTCTTGAGGTCGCTCGGCCGGGCGACGCGGGACATTGCCGCCGTGGTGCCGCCGCCGACTGCTGCGGTTTCCACTCCGATCGGCGCGTTCGTGTAGCCGGTAACCGTGGCGAACAACTCTTCGCGCCGCGGCAAGCGAGTCGCATCCACGTACAACTCATTGATCGTGCCGTTGAGACCCAGCGGCATTGCTGACTCGGGCTCGCTGACCTGGCCGCCCATCGACGGCATCCCTGCCGAGCCAGACAGTCCACCGCCGGAAGTACTCCCGCCCGACGACCCACTTCCGAAAGTCGTTCCCGTGCCACCTGTACCGCCGGTGCCGCCGGAGCCCCCTTGTCGCTCATCGTCAATGGAATCGACGTCGAACGAGGAAGTGCTGGCCAGCAGTTGGGCGATTGAAGAAGTGTCCTGCGGCTGGTAGATCGTCGCGGCGCGGACGTCGTCAGCGATCATCGCCAGGATGCTGCGGGCGAGCTGCGCCTCTTCCACTTGATTGCGGCTGGCATCGATTTGGGTCAGGTACAAATCTATGGCCGTGCCAATCAGCGCCACTCAGCGCCACAGACAACGCGATGGCTAGGACCAACTCAAACAGCGTGAAACCTGTGTCCTTGGCTCTTCGCTCTCTGCTCTTCGCTCTCCGCTCGATCATCGTTGTCCCCCTGCGCCAGTTTGCTGCGCCGGACGCGCCGGTCCCGGACGATCCGGTTGAGGAGGAGCTGGTCGAGCTGGTGCTGGCAGCCGGTGGAATGTAATCGGGGTTCGGCAGCCAACGCACGAGCGCGAACCGTGCCGGCTGCAGGCGAGGATCGATGTCCTGCTCCACCAGCACACGCACTGCCACAAGCTCTTGGTAGGCGGTCGACTCGATCAACACCGAGTACACCCACGGTGGCTCGGTGACAAAGTCGAACTGGCTGCGGTCGATCGCGACCAGCTCGCGCGCCCCGGCAACCAATTCGTCCATCACCGAGGCAGCCAAGATTTGCGCCTGCGACTCGTCACGCGTCATCGACGCATTCTGATCGGCCAGTCGCATCACCTCTCCCAACGCCGCGAGTGAACCTGCCAGGATTGCCAGCGCAAGGATGATCTCCAAGAGCGTGAAGCCGTCGACTGCTTCTCCCTCTGGGAGAGGCCGCGAGGAATCGAGCGGGTGAGGGAATCGGCGCTGCCGCGAAGGAAACCCCTCACCGCTCGATAGCTCGCTGCCTCTCCCAGAGGGAGAGGCGAGTAAGCGCACATGTAGCCGTCTTCTGCGATGCAAATGGTTCATTGAATTGGCACCGCCTCCGCACCGACGTCGCCGATGTTTGAGCTGCCGGTCAGACCGCGAAGCGTGACGCGTATCGTCTGCGCTGCATCGTTCGCCAGCACGATCGAGGCATCGGAGGTGGTTCCATCCGGATGAAACAGTAATGGGCTGGACCAGGACCCGCCGCTGGGGGCGCCTAACGTCGCCATCACCTGGCTGGAGCTCGAGACTTCGCCCGATGCGAAGATCACCCCGTCGGGCAAGCTATTTTTCGCCAGGCGCATAATATCTTCCGGCTTGTCCTCGACGGCACCTTCCACGTCTTCAACGGGGACCGCCTCGGCCCCCAGCACGCCCAGGTCGCTCAGCGTCACGATTTGATAAGCGCGGCCATTGGGCTGGAAGCGAAAGACGTACGTTTCCCCGGATTCCATCGCGGCTAACCGCCCACGGGACCACGCGCCACGGAGCAAATCGCTGGCGCCATGCAGCTCAGCGCACGAAAACGAGCCGCCCAGCATTGGCGCCGAGATGGCCCCGATCACGACCAACAGCGCAAGCACCAGGCACACTTCCACAAGTGTCAGGCCGCTGCGTCGCTCTCGTCGTGATGCCACCCCACGCATACTGTCTCCGCGCCAAGTAGGTCAGGCTTTTAGCCTGACGCGTCTGGTCGCAAAGTCAGGCTGGAAAGCCTGACCTACCCACGGGTGCATTTAACCTTTGGACGCTTCCCAATTGCCGATGTCATCGGCGCTGCCGTCCTGTCCGTCTGGCCCGACGGACCACACGTCGAACGTCTCGGCATTGTGCTTGCCGGGTGCCGCGAACCGGTATTCGTTGTCCCACGGGTCCATGGCAACTTTTTCCATGTAGGGTCCGGCCCAGCGGTCGGCGAGGGTCGCATCACTCGGCTTGGTTACAAGCTCTTCCAAGCTTCCGGGGTACTGTCTTGGTGTGGAACTTGTACAAATCCACGGCCCTTTTGTAGAGTCCCACCTGGGCCGTGGCCGCACTTTGATCCGCTTTTTCCTGCGTGCCGGTAAACACGTTGACCGCGAACGAGGCCAACACGACCAAAATCACCAGCACGAGCAAAACTTCCATCAACGTGAAGCCGGCTCGGATAATAGACGGCGATTGGCTTCGACGCACTCGATTGCGATTCTTGGTTGAAAACATCGATCATTTCTCCTTACTTGCAAGTAATAAGTTCACTCTATATTGAATTAAACAAGGTGTCAGGTGTCAGGTGTCGGGTGTCAGTCAGTTTTCCTGACACCTGACACCTTCCTACACCGTCATGCTCATCTTCAGTACCGGCAGTAGTAATGCGATCACAACGACCAGCACCACGCCGGCCATGATCAATAGCATCAGTGGCTCCAGCAGCCGCACAAACAAGTCCAGCCGGCGCCACGTGTCGCGTTCCAGCGAGTCGGCGATTTGCGGTAATACCTTTTCCAAGTTGTTCGATTGTTCGGCGACCGCGATCATTTCCACGACGTCGGCGGGAAACTGGCCGCTAGCCTCCAGCGGTGTGGCCAGCGACTCGCCGGCGGAAATATTCTCCGCCGCGTCGCGGACTGCGGTGGAGAGCACTCGATTGCCGGTCGAGTCGGCGCTGATTTCCAGCGAGCGGACAATCGGCACGCCGCCCGTCAGTAGCGTGCCCAGCACGCGGCAGAACCGCGAAACGGCCAGGCTCAGGTAGATCGAACTGGCGACCGGTACTTTGAGCCGCCAGCGGTCGAGCCACATGCGACCTTCATCCGTTTGCAGCCGCGTGCGGATGATCATCCCGACAATGACCAGTCCCAAAATCAGGAAAATACCGTACGTCTGCATCGTGTAGCTGAGTGCCAGCAACCAATCGGTCACGGCCGGCAGTTCGCCACGCTCACGCAATCGCTGAAACAGCGACTCGAACTTCGGTACGAAGAAGATGATCAGCACGTTGACGATCACCGTGCCCAGGACCAACAAGATCACGGGGTAGGCCAAGGCCCCAATCACGCGGCTCTTGAGCTCATCCTGCTGCTCGGTGAATTTCGCAAGTCGGTCGAGTGCTTCCTCCATGAAGCCACCTTCGCCGCCGGCACGGACGATGCTTGTGCCCAACTCGCCAAACGCGCGAGGGTGACGGGCCATCGCGTCGGCCAGCGTAGAGCCTTCCTGCACGCGAGAATGGACGTCTTCCAGCACCTGGGCCAGGTTTTTGTGCGGCGTTTGCTCGCGGATGATCTCGAGCGAACGCAGCAAAGGCACGCCGCTTCCAAGCAGCGATGAAAGCTGGCTGTACGTGGCCGCCATGATCCGTGGACGGACCCGCGGCGAGCTCTTCGCACCAGCAGCACGCCCGTCGGCCGACGCCACCTTCAGCGGAAACAAATTCCGCCCCGAGAGAGCCGCGATGGCCTCGCGCTCCGTCCCCGCTGCGAGCGTACCTTCCACGCGTTTGCCGGAGAGATCACGGGCGATGTAAGCAAAGTCTGGCATAAGAATCAATGACGAATTCACGAATGCAGATGCATTCGCAGCCATATCGTCTTGTCATTCGTCATTCGGAAATTCGTCATTTACAACCGATCGCTCTTCGTCACCCGCAGCACTTCGTCGATCGTCGTAATGCCGGAGAGGACTTTCCGCCACGCGTCTTCGCGCAGGGTTTGCATGCCATCCTTGCGGGCGGCCTGGCGGATTTCCCAACTGCTGGAGCGGTCGTGCGCCAATTGCCGCACGGAATCGGTCGTCACGCACAGCTCGAAAATGCCCTGCCGGCCGACAAAGCCCAACTGCCGGCAGCCGCGGCAACCATGCGGGCGGAACAGCGGCTCGCCGCGGTTTTGGAACTCGTCCCACGGGAAATCCTTGGGCAAATCCTCGCGCTTTGGCTGGTAGGACTCGCGGCATTTTGTGCAGAGGGTCCGCACCAGTCGCTGGGCCATGACCGCCTCGACCGTGCTCGCGACCAGGAACGGCTCCACGCCCATATCGACCAGCCGCGTGTAAGCGCTCGGCGCGTCGTTCGTGTGCAGCGTGCTGAACACCATGTGACCGGTGAGCGATGCCTGAATGGCGTTCTCGGCCGTTTCCATGTCGCGAATTTCGCCGACCAGCACGATATCCGGATCGTGCCGCAGAATGGAACGCAGCGATGCCGCGAACGTCAGCCCGATCTTCGGATGGACCTGAATCTGGTTGATGCCCTCGAGCTGATATTCGACCGGGTCTTCGGTCGTGATGATCTTGGTTTCTTCGTTTTTGATCTCAACCAGCGAGCTGTACAGCGTCGTCGTCTTGCCGGAGCCGGTCGGCCCGGTGACCAGCACAATACCGTGCGGCATGCGAATCAGCTCGCTGTATCGGTCGTGCATGTCCTGCTTCCATGCCGAGCGCTTCGAGCGAAAACTTCATCCGCCCCTTGTCCAGGAGCCGCATCACGATGCCTTCGCCGTGCAGCATCGGAATGACCGACACGCGAACGTCGACCTCGCGGCCTGAAACGCGGAGCTTGATGCGGCCGTCCTGCGGCAAGCGCTTCTCGGCAATGTTCAGCCGGGCCATGATCTTCAGGCGGCTGATGATGGCGGCCTGAAACCGGTTGATCTCCGGCGGAATCGGCTGCGCATGGAGCATGCCGTCGATGCGGTAGCGGACCTTTACGCCCGCCGCCTGCGACTCGATGTGCACGTCGCTCGCCCGGGTCTCGATCGCTTCCAGCAGGATCTCATTGACCAGCCGGACGACCGACGCTTCCTGCGCCTCCTCGGAAAGCTCCCCGTCGACGTCGATCTCGTCGAGCAGCTGGATGTCTTCCTCTTCCTGCAGCGCCAACAGGTCGTCGATCGTTTCGCTGCCGACGCCCAGGTGAGACTTGATTTGCCGCGCAATCTGCTCGCGCTGCGCCAGCACCGGCTCGATCGTCAGCCCGGTCGTCGCACTCAGCTCATCGAGCGGGTACAGGTCGAACGGGTCGCTCGTGGCGACGGTGAGCGTGCCGTTCTGCCGCTGGATCGGGAACAGCGCGTGCCGGTGAATCAGCTTCAGCGGAAAGCCGCGGAGCAGCGATAGGTCGATGTTCTGCTGCTCTAGGTCGACAAATGGGATGCCGACTTCCTCGCCCAACGCTCGCAGCACGGCCTCCTCGCTCACCAGCCCCGAGTCGACGGCGGCGACGTCGAGCCGCGTGGCCTCTGGGCGATCCTGCCGCAGTTGGCTGAGCTGCTGGGGGGACAAAAGCCCCCGCTTCACGAGGATGGAGCCTGCTTCCATCGAATTAACGCATTCCTGTAGGTGGTGGGATAGTGCTGGGCGGGAAGTCTATTATGAGCCGACGACTGGCCGGCAGCAAACCACGGGAATTCCCGCGGATTCTGACTCCCGCTGCCTCGCGGCCGCCCCAAATCAGTTCCGATCGGCTGGGATTATCGGCCGCCGCGCTGGCCGCCGATCTCGACCGCGGCCGCCGCCGCCGCGACCGAATCCGCCGCCGCGTCCGCCCCGACCGAAACCAGGCCTTGCGGCAGGTCGAATTGGTCGCCCATCAGGGTTTCGAGCTTGGCCCGCTGCTCGGCAGTTAATACTTCGAAAATCTTGTTGCGTGCGTCGATGTGCAGCTGGCGAATTTGCTCTTGCAGTTCCTGCTGGACCTCGGCCGCACGCTCCTCGAGTTTTTCCCGCTGCGAGTCCGTCAAATTGAGTGTTTCGGCCAATTCGCCGGTGGTGAGCGCCGCGGCCCCCCGCTGCTGGATACGCGTTTGCAGATCGATTTGCTTGAGCCGGTCGAATTGGTGGGGCAGCAGCACCTTTTTCAGCCGCTTCTCCATCTCGGCGTTCATTTTTTCAACTCGCGTGCGAATCTCGTCGAACCGCTCCTGCCGCTCCTCCTCGCTGAGATCCTGCATTTGGGGGAACATATCGCGCAGTTCCTCCCGCATTTGATTGCCCATTTCGTCGGAAACGGCCTGGACTTTTTCCTGTTGTTCGTCGACGAGCTGCAGTTCTTGCTGAACCTCATCGCGCGTGATGAGGCCCATCACGCCACCACCGCCAAAAGGCCCGCCGCCGCCACGAAAACCGCCCCCGCCGCCCGGTTGGGCAAAGAGAATGCATGGTGCGAGTGCGAATACGTACGCCAGCGCCGCGATACCGGTTCTAAACCTGTATTGAGTCATCGAAAAAACCTCCCAGCGTCCTGCGATACTCGCGATGGCTCGATTGACAGTGTCGGTCCGCCAAAGTCGCCGCCGGTTTCACGCAGTCTCTAGTGACCTAACCCCCGATGTGACAAAAAGTTTCCCACTACCTTAGTCGCTTCTCACGTGACTTTTGCTCGCACCACGATTTGTGCACGAATCCCGACGTGTGCAAAACCATTATGTTGGTCCGAGCGATGACAAAACAGCGCATTCCCAGCCCAGTAGTCATCTTGCGGAAATAGGGTAGGCTTCGTAAAGTAATACAGTTGCCAGAGTTACGTCAATCCCGCAGAGTGGAATCGCTCCGTACTGCGGCGGACTATCGGAACCTGATATCGCTGGCTGGTACGAATTCGAGGCGGGTGTCACTCGAACCACTGGTTTTTCATGGTTAAGGAGCCCTCGGAATTGATGCGGCTGGCGATCGCGAAATCGCGCGCCGGAATAGTGGCTGGCCAGAGCCCGTTCGGTTGTGCTATCGCGCGCGATGGCGACCTATTGTCCTGCTCGCACAACACGGTGGTGCTCACGACCGACATCACCGCCCATGCCGAAGTCAACGCGATTCGCGAAGCGTGCCGGACAGTGGGAAATATTTTCCTGACGGGCGCGATCGTGGCGACCACCTGCGAGCCCTGCCCAATGTGTATGGCCGCACTGCACTGGGCGCACGTCGATACTGTTTACTACGGTGCCACAATCGCCGACGCAAACGAGGCGGGTTTTAACGAGCTGCAATTTCCGGCAGCCAAGCTGCTGCAGCTAGGAGGAAGCACGCTGAGGCTCGTACCCCAGATCCTGCCGGCCGAATGCAAACAATTGTTCGCCGACTGGCTCGCGAATCCCAATCGAACAGTGTATTGAGCTAGAATGTAAAGAATCTCACGCAAAGGCGCAGTGAGAGTCGCAAAGCGTCCAGCTGTTTGACCCTTACGCGCCTTTGCGTGAGCTTTCTTGATTCTCATGGTTACCAAAGTCGAAATCGCCGCGGACTGGCTCACTCGTTACACGGGTATGCCGTTGGACCGTTTCGGCCCTTACGTGCTGCTCACGAACTTTCGCGACTACGTGCAGCGGTTCGCAGCTCGATTCAGCTGCGACATCTACGGCGACAACCGGCCCATGCAGTCGGCCACGAACGACGCCGGCCTGACGATTATCAATTTTGGCATCGGATCACCGAATGCTGCGACGGTGATGGATTTGCTCACGGCCTATCACCCAGAGGCAGTGCTGTTCCTGGGCAAATGCGGCGGTCTGAAGCACGCCACTGAGATCGGCCATTTCATTCTGCCGATTGGCGCCATTCGAGGCGAAGGAACGTCGGACGATTACCTTCCGCCGCTGGTGCCGGCACTCCCTCGTTCAAGCTCCACAAATTCGTCTCGGAAAAACTTGTGGAACGCGGCTTCGAATACCGGACCGGCGTCATCTACACGACCAACCGACGCGTCTGGGAACACGATCTCAAATTTCGCGAACAATTGCAGGAATATACGCCGATCGGCATCGACATGGAGACAGCCACCATTTTCGTGGTGGGCCACAAGAACCAGATCGCCCGCGGGGCGTTGCTCTTGGTGTCGGACAAACCGCTGGCTCCGGAGGGTGTGAAAACCAGCGAGAGTGACGCCCGGGTGAATCGCGATTGGTCCGATGTCCACCTTGCCATAGGGATCGATTCGCTGACCGATATTGGGGAAAAAGGCGAGACCATCAAGCATTTTCAGTATTAGGTGTCGGGGCCATTCGCCCCTGCCCGAGCTCTCTGCCGCTCAGGCGCAACCCGTTCCGGTGCGGGATTTTACGGATTTTTCACGCGAAATAACTGGAATCTTCATATGCGCGGGTATAGGATGATGGCCGGTTGTTCCTAGCCGGAGTGACTCCTGCAACAGGCGCGAAATTGAAGTGAGGGTCTAATGAGAATATCAGCGTTGTTCAAGCCAGCCGCCTTGTTGGCGGCGGCATTTTTCTTCGTCGCGTCGAGTGCGACCGCAGCCGTAATTACTCAATGGACGTTTGAGCCGGGAACGGCCGGCAATCCACCGATGGCCACCGGGACGTCGATCACAGGCGTCAGCCCTGCCACAGGTACAGGAACTGCGTCTGGCCTGCATGCCTCTGCGGCCACCGTCTGGGACAATCCCTCCGGCAACGGGTCGGTGGAGTCGATGAGCTCGAACAACTGGGCCGTGAATGATTACTATCAATTCCAAACTAGCACGACCGGTTCGAGCCTGATTGGTCTTTCGATGGATCACACCAGCAGCAACACCGGACCTCGTGACTTCAAGATTCAATACAGTACCACAGGCGTCGGCGCATTTATCGATACGGGCATCAATTATTCGGTATTGGCAAACGCTGCTCCGAACCCGCTGTGGAGTAACACGATTCACAGCACGCAGTTCACTCCTATAAGTTCAACTTGGGTGAGATTTCCGCCCTTAACAATCAAGCGAATCTGTTCCTTCGCTTGGTAAATACGACAACCGTTTCTGCCAACGGTCAAACAGTTGCTACCGGCGGCACCAGCCGTGTCGATAACGTCACGGTGTCGAATAACGTGCCGGAGCCTGCGACCATTTTTCTGCTTTCCGTCGCCGGGGTTGCCTGCCTGGGCATTCGCCGAAAGGTGCTCCGTTGATCGGAGCTCAAACATATCAATCAACACAATGGACTTTCACGCCCGTTCGCGGGCGGGAAGGTCCTTTCTTGTTTCTCCGAGTACGAATGGTCGGTCTCGCCACGTGACCGCGAGGTCCGATGGTTTCTACTCTTCCGCGGGCATTTCTTGTATAACGGCGACAGACACGGATGCTTGACGAATTCGGTCGTACCGACTCCGGTCGAATTCGCCCGAAGTGAAGCGAATGACTTTCTTGCGCAAGGTCGCGATTTTGTCCCAGTCCATTGTGAAGTTGATCGATCACGCGGTGTTGCAGCCGACGCAGACGGATGAAGACGTGCGGGCGGCATGTGCTTTTTGCGGTGAGTTGGACGTTGCTAGCGTGTGCGTGAAACCCTCGCACGTGCCGTTGGCCGCCGAAAGCCTGCGGAACTCGACGGTGCTCGTCAGCACCGTGATCGGATTTCCTCACGGCGGCACCACCACGGACACGAAAGTGGCTGAGACCCAGCTCGCCTGCCGACAGGGAGCCCGTGAGGTCGATATGGTCGTCAACGTCGGCAAAGTTCTCAGTGGCGACTGGTCGTACGTGGAGCGCGACATTCGCGCCGTAGTGGACGCCGCTCGGAAAGGCGGAGCGATCACGAAAGTGATTTTCGAAACCGGCCTCCTCCCAGACGACGACACTAAGATTCACCTTTGCCAATTGAGCGAAGCCGCCGGTGCCGCGTTCGTAAAGACATCGACCGGTTTCGGGTTCATCAAGCGGCTCCGACGGCACGATGGTCGCCACCGGGGCGACCGAGCATGACGTGCGACTCATGCGCGAGCACTGCGGCCCGGCTGTACAGGTAAAGGCATCCGGCGGCATCCGTGGCTATGATGATGCTCGTCGTTTCGTCGACCTCGGCGCCACTCGCCTTGGCACCAGCGGCACCAAAGAAATTGCGGCCGGAGAACAAGGGGCGGATGCGAAAACAAGAGCGGACTATTGAACCACCAAGTCACAAAGATCACGAAGAAAGAATTCAACCGGAGGAAGCGGAGAAAGCAGAGACGAATACGATTCCAACCCAACTCTTTGCTCCCTCTGCGACCTCCTGTTCAAAGAATTGTTCGAGTTCTTCCTTTGTGTCCTTTGTGCCTTTGTGGTTAATTTTCCGAGCGTAATACGAAGCAATGCTCGAACTTTACGACCAGATTGAAGAGGCAGCGGGCGTGATCCGCAGCGCCTGGCCACAGATGCCGCATGCTGGGATTATTCTCGGTACTGGACTGGGAGGCCTGGCTGAGCAGATCGATGTGGCCGCTGCCGCTGGATTACGAGTCCATCCCTCATTTCCCGAAATCGACGGCCGTGAGCCATCGCGGTCGGCTCGTGATGGGCACGTCGGAAGGCGTGCCCGTGCTGGCGATGGAAGGTCGGTTCCATCAATACGAAGGCTACCCGCTGAAACAGATCACGCTGCCGGTGCGCGTCATGAAGCGGCTCGGCGCGAAGCTGCTCATCGTTTCGCAAGCGGTGGGCGGCATGAATCCGTACTATCGGCCCGGCGACGTAATGATCATCGACGACCACATCAATCTGATGGGCGACAACCCGCTGGTGGGCATGAACGACGACCGCCTCGGCCCGCGGTTTCCCGATATGTCGCGACCCTACGATCTCGAACTGATTGAAAAAGGCCTGGAAATCGCCCGGCAGCAGAATTTCGTCGCCCACCGCGGCGTGACCGTGGCCGTGACCGGCCCGAACCTGGAAACACGCGCCGAATACCGCTTCCTGCGGGCCATCGGCGCGGATGTCGTCGGCATGTCCACGGTGCCCGAAGTGATCGTGGCCGTTCACTGCGGCCTGCGAACGTTCGGCTTGTCGGTCGTCACCGACATGTGCTTTCCCGATGCGCTCGAGCCGGCCAACGTGGAGCAGATCATCGCCACCGCCAACGCCGCCGAGCCGAAGCTGCGAGCGCTTGTGTGCGGCGTGCTGAAATACGACGCGGCGAAGAAATAGGTGCGGCACATGCTGGATGTCGCCGACCAAGTTGACGAATCGATTACCTTTATCCGTTGCCGATGGCCCGGCAGAGCCGCGAGCCGGCATTATTCTAGGTTCGGGCCTAGGTTCGGTCGGCGATGCGATCGAAGTCGAAGTCGCTATCGACTACGGTGACGTGCCGCATTTCTTGCGATCCACCGCCGTCGGTCATCGTGGCCGCTTGTTGTGTGGACAGCTCGCAGGAGTGCCGGTCGTTGCCATGCAAGGCCGATTTCATTGCTACGAAGGTTACTCGGCCGAGCGCGCTACGTTTCCGGTGCGCGTGATGAAAGCGCTCGGCGTCGAGCTGCTCGTTGTCTCCAATGCTGCGGGTGGACTGAATCCGAACCTACGCCGCCGGCGATGTCATGGTCATCGACGACCACATTAATCTGCTGAACCGCAATCCACTCGTCGGTGTGAATGATGACCGGCTGGGGCCGCGGTTCCCCGATATGTCGGCTCCGTACGACCGTCGGCTGGGCGACCGGCGCTGGCGATCGCCCGACGCCACGATTTTGTCTGCCACCGCGGCGTGTACATTGCCATGCTCGGGCCGACGTATGAAACGCGGGCCGAAATTCGCATGTTGCGCTACCTCGGCGGCGATGCAGTGGGAATGTCCACGGTGCCGGAAGTCATCGTGGCGGCCCACGCCGGTATGCGCGTGCTGGGCCTTTCAACAATCACGAATGAGTGCTCACCCGATGTGCCGCATACAACGAGTGGTGACGAAGTCGTCGCCACCGCTGAAACGGCTCGCGATAAACTGTGCGCTATAGTCACCGGCATCGTGGCATCGGAATTCGGCACAACGCAAATTTAGCGGCGGGGCTTGCCCCGCGCGTTGCATGAACGTCGTCAACCTGATCTCGAAAAAGCGTGACGGCGGGGAACTTTCCAACGCCGAAATCGCTGCGCTAATTACCGGCTACGTCCGCGGCGACGTGCCCGACTACCAAATGTCGGCCTGGGCGATGGCGGTTTTCTTGCGCGGTATGACGGTGGTCGAGACGGCCGCCCTCACGGAGCACATGCTTCATTCAGGCGTCGCGTTCCAATGGCCGGCCGGCGAAGCGCCGAAGGTCGACAAGCATTCGACCGGCGGCATAGGTGACAAAGTTTCGCTGCCGCTGGCCCCGCTGCTTGCATGTTGCGGCGTGCAAGTGCCGATGATTTCCGGGCGAGGCTTGGGAGCGACCGGCGGCACGCTCGACAAGCTGGAGGCCATTCCTGGCTTCCGCACAAACCTTTCCACCGAGGAAATGCAAGCGGTTTGCCGCCGCGTTGGCTGCGTGATCAGCGGCGCCACGGCCGATCTCGTGCCCGCCGACCGCAAGCTCTACGCCCTGCGCGACGTGACCGGCACGGTGCCCTCGATCCCACTCATTACTGCGAGCATCATGAGCAAGAAGCTCGCCGAGGGGCTCGATGCGCTCGTGCTCGATGTCAAGCACGGCAGCGGCGCATTCATGAAAACTCTCGACCAGGCCCGCGAACTGGCCAACTCGATGGTGAATACGGGCTGGCGGATGGGCGTGCCGACAACAGCGCTCGTAACCGACATGAACCAACCGCTCGGCCGCATGGCGGGTAATGCGGTGGAAGTAAACGAATCGATCGATCTGCTTCGCGGCGCGGGGCCAAACGAATTGATTGAAGCCACGCTGGAACTCGGAGCCGAGCTGCTCGTACTGGCGAAACAAGAGACGACGTTGCACGCTGCTCGGTCGCGATTGCGGTCTGCGATAAATTCGGGCGCCGGTTTGGAGAAATTCCGCGAGATGGTGGCGGACCAAGGGGGCGATCTCGACACGCCTCGCCCCGTCGCACCCAGCCACGAGCTCCTCAGTACCCAGGCAGGCTACGTCGCAGCCATCGACACCGAGCGGCTTGGCCACGTAATCATCGAGCTGGGAGGCGGACGCAAGAAGCTTGGCGACGTGCTGGATCACTCGGTCGGGCTGGAAATGCTGGTGCGACTCGGTGACGAAGTCGAAGTGGGCGAGCCGTTACTCCGCATTTTCGCCCAGCCCGAAGCCGCAGCAAAAGTCCGCCCTGAACTGTTAAGCGCAATCACCATCACCGATAATCGCGTAGACCCACGCCCGCTGATCGTGGAACGCATCGTGGGTGCATAACTGATAGTCGGAATTGAAGCATTAACTGTATGACCTCATCCGATCGTGACGAGCTGATCCGTGCCGCACTCGACGCTCAACAGCGCGCGTTTTGCCCGTATTCGAACTTTCCCGTCGGCGCGGCTTTGCGCACCGCCGGCGGTACGATCTATCACGGCGTCAATGTCGAAAACGCCTCATACGGCTTGACCATTTGCGCTGAGCGCGTGGCCGCGTCAACGGCGATTGCCGCGGGAGACCGCGAATTCACAGCGATTGCCGTCGCCACCCGCGGCGGTGTGACTCCGTGCGGCGCTTGCCGTCAGTTCCTCGCCGAATTCAATCCTGCGCTGCCGGTTGTCTTGATCGATTCCCTGCGTCAGGACTCAATTCGCGAAACGACGCTCGAAGTGCTCCTGCCCGGCCGCTTCGAGGGACCAGTGTAGTCATCACGCTCCGCGTGATGATGCTTGTCGATCTACGTCACGCGGAGCGTGAAGACTACACTGGTCTGTTGATTGCGCGCCGATCTCGTCAGGCGGAACGAGACGACTACACTTGATTGTTCGCAGTTGCGGCCTTGTGCCGCGCTATATCCTCGGCTTCCAACGCCGCCAGATACGGCAGATTGCGGTACATATCCTCAAAATCGAGGCCGTACCCGACGACGAACTCGTCCGGGATGTCGAATGCCACGAAGTCGGGCTGGTAGTCCACTTCCTGCCGGCCGCGTTTGCGCAACAGCACGGCCGAACGGATCGACGTCGGCTCAAACTCCCGCATTTTATCCAGCACTTTCACGAGCGTGTGTCCGGTGTCGAAGATGTCGTCGATCAATAACACGTCGCGACCCGAGATATCGAGCATAAGCTCTGAGTTGATCACAAGCTCGCCGCGAGTCGTCGTGGCACCTCGGTAACTGCTGGCCTGTAGCACACCCACGCGCATCGGCAGCTCAACGACACGAATAAGATCGGCCATCAGCACGACGCTGCCGGTGAGTACGCCGACGATCGTCAATTGCCGATCGCGATACGTCGCGGCGATTTCATCCGCCATACGGCTCATGCCGTCGTGTAATTCTTCCTTGCTGAGCAGGACTCTCATATCTCGTTTTGCTCCTTGCCTGATCCCCTCTCCCCGGCCCCTTACCCGGTGAGGGCCGGGGAAGAGGGGATGAAAACTCATCACGTCAGCATGATATTAGCCACACAAGCGTTAATCAGCGCAACAAGCGTGCCGCCGATCATCGCTCGCAGCCCGAGCCGCGCCAAATCGCCACGGCGCTCCGGCGCCATGCCGCCGATGCCACCAAGTTGAATACCAATTGAGCTGAAATTCGCAAATCCGCAGAGGGCGTAGGTCATGATTTGTCGGGTTCGCTCACTGATTTCTACCGTGCTTTCGGGCTTAGCCCATTCGGCCAGCCGGCCATACGCGACGAACTCATTGGCTGCCATTTTCAGGCCCAACAATTCGCCGGCCCGCGAGCAATCGTTCCATTCAATGCCGATGAGCCAGGCCACCGGCTGAAATATCCAGCCGAGCGCACCCTCGATGGACCACAGATATTGGAGATTTTCGGCTTCGCCGGTGACAAAGCCGAATTGGGCACCAATCCAGCCCACAATCATGTTCACCAGCGCGATCAAAGCCAAGAAGACGATCAACATGGCGCCGACATTCAGCGCCAATTGCAATCCGCCAACCGCGCCGTTGGCAATCGCCTCGAGTACGTTGGCGCTCGGGTCCTTCACATCAATCTTCACATGTCCCAAAGTTTTTGGCTCATCGACTTCGGGTTGCAGAATTTTGGCGATCATCAAACCCGCGGGTGCCGCCATCACCGACGCGGACAACAAATGCTTGGCGCTGATGCCCATGTCGACGTACGCCGCCAGCACACCGCCGGCCATCGTCGCAAATCCGCCGATCATGATCGCGTTCAGCTCGGAAATCGTCATCGTGGGAATATACGGGCGAATTACCAGCGGGGCTTCAGTTTGCCCGACGAAAATATTGGCGGCCGCCGAAAGCGTCTCCGCCCCAGAAGTCCCGAGCGTCACCTGCATCAATCGAGCAAACAAGCTCACGATGAATTGCATCACGCCGTAATAGTAAAAGATCGACATGAATGCCGAGAAGAAAATAATCGTCGGCAATACCTTGAAAGCGAAGAAGTGTTCCGAAAACCCTTCGCCGAACACAAACGACGAGCCGGCGCTCACCGAGTCGAGCATTCGATTAAAGGCGAAATCAATCGCATCGAAAACTCGGCCTCCATACGTGGTCTGTAGAATGAGCGCGGCGAATGCGAACTGCAGCAACAGCCCACCCAAAATAATCCGTGGATTGATACGCCGTTTGTGCGAGCTCATCAGCCAGGCCAGGCCGATGAAAACCAGAATTCCGAGAACGCTAATAAGACGGTGCATGACAAGCACAAAGCCAATGTAGCACGGACGTTCTTGTCCGCTGACGAACAGAAATCGACGGAAGAAATAAAGTCCGCCCCGATTTAACCTGCTGCCGAGTTACGCGCTGTCGTGCACGGTGTTAAAAATCCGGTCGCCCGCATCACCCAAACCCGGCACGATGAATTTGCGGTCGTTCAAATCCGGATCGATCTGGCAAACGTAGATTTGCGAATCGGGGAACTCCGATTCCACCAGCTTCACGCCTTCCTCGGCCGCGATCAACGACAACAGTTTCACGTGCGGCACGCCCCACTCGCGCAATGTCGAGAGTGCCGCGACCACCGAGCCGCCGGTGGCCAACATCGGGTCGAGAATAAGTGCGACATCGACGGGCCGCTCGGCCGGCAGCTTTTCGTAATACTTCACCGGCTTGGCCGTTTCCTCGTCGCGATAAAGTCCGAGGTGCCACACTTCCGCCGTGGGGATCAGCTCAAGGACGGGATCCACCATCCCCAGGCCGGCTCGTAAAATCGGAATCAAGTCCGATTCGCTGCGCCAGCCGCCGCCCTTCGGTCGTTGCCAGGGGCGTCTGCACGTCGACAGGCACAGCCCGCAAGTCCTTCGTGGCCTCATACGCCAACAGCGACGCCAATCGATTCACGAGCTGCCGAAATTCCGGCGGGGGCGTCGACTTGTCGCGCAGTCGCGTCAGGTGACATTGAATCAACGGATGTTGGACTTCAAACACGCCACTCATAAAATCGTCGGCCGGATGCCGGACCTGAGGTGCTGGAATCGCCACTGTTGCGGACATGGTGAATTCCTTATTCCACGCGCGCTCGCTGACAACTGGCTCGCAATCAGGCACCCACCGTGTGCCCGGTGCCAGGCGCGGTTCATTCTAGCCCCGGCGGCGACGCGTGAGAAGAATCGCTGAGGGTGCGCGATGTTTTTCGAAGGACCCCTAAAAGGCCAGATCTCGCGGAACGACTTCTCCAACCGGTACAATAGCCGCACTCCGCCTGGTTTGATTTCGTGAGCTTTGACGCTTTTGCCACCGAGTATTCCATGACGTCGCGATCCTCTGGCCTCGTAGCGGTAATCTTCGCCGCTTTTTCCACGCTTGCGACGATTGCCCTCGGTGCCGATGGACCGACGGTACGCGTCGCCACATACAACAGTTCGCTATTTCGAACTGAATCGGGCCAGCTCGCGCGTGACTTGACGCCCGGTGATAACCAGCAAGCAAAGCGGATCGCCGAAGTGATTCAGCGAGTCCGCCCGGACATCATTCTTGTCAACGAGTTTGATTACGATCCAACGGGCGAGGCGGCCGAACTTTTTAAGACGAAGTATCTCGCGGTGGGCCAAAACGGCTGTGAACCGATTGAGTTTCCACATCACTTCACCGCACCGGTGAACACGGGCCGACCGAGTGGTCGCGATCTTGATCATAATGGCCGGCCGGGCGAGCCGGGCGATGCCATCGGCTTCGGCCGGCACGAAGGGCAGTACGGCATGTTGGTGTTGTCGAAATATCCGATCGATCGTCAACACGTGCGGACGTTCCAAAACTTTCTGTGGCGTGACATGCCGCAGGCGATGCTGCCCACGCGACCCGATACGAACGCGCCGTTCTACAACGACGGCGACCTGCAGATCTTGCGGTTGTCGTCGAAAAGCTTCTGGGATGTACCGATCACCGTTCCTGCAGCCGACGGACGCCAGCCGTTCACGTTGCACTTGATCTGCTCACACCCCACGCCACCCGTGTTCGACGGGCGAGAAGACCGCAACGGCGCACGCAATCACGATGAAGTACGCCTCATCGCGGATTACATCGACGCCAACAAAGGCGAGTACCTCGTCGATGATGCGGGCAGCAAAGGCGGCCTGCCCGCCGATCGCATCTTCGTGATCGCCGGTGATCTGAATTCCGATCCAGTGGACGGTGACAGCGTTCCCGGCACGATGGACCAACTGTTGAAACACCCGCGCGTCGATATTTCGATCACACCCGCAAGCGCCGGCGGCAAACTAGCCACCGAACGAAAACCGGCTCGCACTCCCTCAGATCGCGGCGACCCGGCCCACGACACGTCCAATTTCGGCGACTTTCGCAACCTGCGAATCGATTACGTCCTGCCATCCAAGGGTCTCACCATTGCCAACGGCGGCATCTTCTGGCCCACCCCTGGCGAACCCGGCGGCGAAGCCATCACCGCCACCGATCACCGTCTCGTCTGGATCGATATTTCGGTCAAATAGCAGCCGCCCGTTTCAACGACAGTCTCCCCGCTTCCCCAGGTTTCACCGGGCAAAATCTGCTGTGCCATGGGCGGCTAAAAATAAGAACTATTCATTAGTATAGTAACTTGCAACACTGCTCCGAGGATAAGCGGCAAGATCGCAATACGATAATCGCTCCACGACGCCACCGAGATGATAGCGACGCTATCGCAGGACGAGACGATTTTCGGGGACTGGTGTAGGAATCATACGCACGACGGGTTAGGTTGCTGGCGAACGACATGGACGTTCTACACAACGCAAGGAGGCGTGATCATGCGATTCTACCATTGCGCAGCAATTCTCGTTGCGCTGTTACCGTCGGCCGTATCTGGAAACGGTTTTGCGCACAATGAGAACTTCATTGTTTACACGCCCGATCATAAGTCTCAGGAAGACGACCAACAATTTGCCGAATTGCTGTTGAAGCGGGCCGATGCTTTCCGTCAGGAGTTTTCGCGGCAATGGCTTGGCAAGGAGTTGCCAGTCGCCAGCGGCGAATCCGTGATTTACGTCAGCTTCTCTGCGAATGAAGATCGCGGCCTGACATGGGCGAAGGACCATCCCGGCCGCACGATGCATAACGTGTACCTCACAACCACGCCGGATAAGGCCGTGGGGAGCACGCTCTTCCACGAGCTGGCGCACACGGTACTCGCCACGCAGTTTCCGCATCCCAACCGGCTGCCATCGTGGGTGGAGGAAGGAATAGCGAGCCGCTACGACGACGAATCACGTCGGGCGGCGCACGATCAATTGATTCGATCCTGGGCACGCAGCGGCAACGCTCCGCAACTCGTCCATCTACTGGAGTTGGACGATATGCGTTCCTTTGACGAATCGTCTTATGCCGCTGCCACGTCGTTGGTTAGCTTCTTACTAACGAAAGGCGACGAGCGCGAACTACTGGTATTTGCCGTGGAAGGGCAGCGCAACGGCTGGCCCGCTGGCGCTCCATGCGCACTACGGCATTCGCTCTCATCGCGACCTGCAAACTCAATGGCAGGCGTGGCTCGCGAACGGCGGCAAGTCGGGATGACAATGCGTCACTGAGCAAACCCTACCCAGCGCGGTTCCGGCTGGCGAGTGTGCAGCTCGACAATCTGCCGATAGTCGGGCAGACCGACGTGCCAGGTGTGCGACTGCTTGCCGGGAAGCCGCGTCATTACCGTGCCCGGTCGCACCGGAATCTCACGCTCCTGGTGGGGCTGAATTTGATACTCGTAACCGCCGACGATGTACACCTGATGGAACGGCGTTCGATTTCGGACAACGAACGTGCCGAGCTCCGGAACCGTACTTTCAATGGCCCGTTGTAATTGCTCGCGTGCCGGCTGACTGTTCGTATTAAACTGCCAGTGGTAATTGCCGTCTTCGCCTTGCATTGCTATTTGAGACAACGTCGAGGCGTGATTGTTTTGGGCCGTCTGCATTGCCCGTAAATCACCTTCGAGCTTTGCGACACGATCTTCCAAAGTTTCAACGGGCTTGACCGGCTCGAGCGTGTCGGCCGGTTCGTCCGCCGGTGGCGCCAGATTGTCGATCTTGTCGCTCAGCGTCTTAATGGCAGCATCAAGCTTCTGCTGCATCTTTATTTCCAGGTAGTTCAGGTCGGCTCGGGACAGCTGCTGCGGCGATTCGGTCTGTTGTTCCGGCGCTTGGCCACAGGCAGTCGATTGCAAGATCACCAGCCCCACACACAAGAGAACTATTCGCCGTACCATATGTCCCTCCGTTGCGTTAAGTATTGGCGTAACGTCTCGCGGAATTTATAGCAATACATCGATACTTGTTCAAGCATCTGCCAAAAACATCCCGTCGCCGTTAGCTACGTAAGCACGCACAGATGCGCAAAGTGAATTCGACTAAATGCCGTCGGCCGTCCCGAATTCTCGGTTACTTCACGAACCGAAACTTGCCACCGGAGTTGCGAGCGATCGTGCGCATCAGGCCTTCCGTCGCATGGTCCACTAGCGCAATCGTGTGGATAGGAATTTGCCGCAATTTGAGGCGATTGTTCGGACGATTGCGCATTCGCAGTTCGTGAATCGCGCTGCGGTCGAATTGTCCGTCGGACAGAAAGTAAATCGCGTCCGGCCGCAGCGAGAGCGCCAATAGCAGGGCGGGCAACGGGTGCGTGCCGCCGTTGGGTCGCACAAAACTTACCCACTGCCGGGTACGTGCGAATTCCTCCTCGTTCGCGGGCACTGGCTGGTCCGCATCCATCGGGTACGCGTCATCGTTGTAGAAGATCACGAAGTAGCGTTGATCGCCGCTCAGCTGCTCGATCGATTGCAGCAGCTCGTAAACAGCCCGCTCGAATTTGCCACCCTCGTTCATGCTGTCGGAGCAGTCGACGACATAGACGAACGACTGGCCGTACCCGCCGATCCCGAAAAATTCGGCCGCGGCCTCGCCGGCCACTTCTCCTTCGTCCCCCGTCGTTCCCAGCGCCAGTCCCTCGAGTCCGCTTGGCTCGGCCGCTTTTTCCGACAATGCTTCAATCGTCGCGAGATCGGCCGTCGCCAATGCCGACACGTCGAACAACCGAATTGGACCGACGGCAGCCGCCGAGTCTTCAGGCGAAACCTCCAACTGCACCGCGTCGAGTGCTGCATCGTCGATGGCCGAAGGCTCGAAACCGTCGGCCTGATCCACCAGCAACCGCACGCCGCTCCAACCCTCTTGGCTCACCACGCTTAGCAGCCCCAGCGCGATGAGGCCGGTCAGGTGGCACACGGCCGAGATCAACATCGAATTCAGATCATGTACCCAACCCGGCCGTTCCGCAATTGGCGTCCTGCTAATCATCGTGTCCAATCCCATGCCGGATCGACCGGCGCTGCCCATTATTTCCAAACACGGCCGATCGTCTCATAATAACGAATCATACGTGCCAGACAATCAATCTGCCTTCGCGCAAGACGTGCGGGTCCTTTTGGTATGTCGAAATGAATAGCGATCAACTTACCGCGGCCGCTCGTACGGTCGTACAGTTGGACGACTATCTCCAGGATTTGAAACGCCAGGCCCTGGCGATCTTCGATCCTGCCGTGGTCGCTGATCGGCGCTACATCACTCCCAGCGGCGAGCTGGCCATTCGCCAACTCCAGCTTTCCTACTGGAAAACCCGCAATGCACTGTTTGAGCTGGTCCACGATATTTGGCGCGACGTCGAGCGACTCGAGCGAGCCACTCCGCAGCAGTTTCTGGTCGCGCTGACGGCCGCGGCACTGTTGGTCGATGCGGCACGTTTCCTGCGGGAAACATTTCACCACCTGACGGTGATTCGCCGCAAGCTGGATGAACCGGACGTCGTGTACGGCATCCCGCCGCGGATGTACGACGAAGTGCAAAAGTCGCTCACCAGCCCCTACCATGCCTGGCATTTGTGGAAAGCGACGCGATATTACGACAAACATCATAAAGAATTTCGTGAAGCCGCGTCGCAACAGGACCTTGAGCCGCTGGTCGCGATCATCGACCGGCTGCGCAGCCGTCTGCGGCCACCGCTCCGGGTTTATGTGCGAACGCGGCTCCAAGTACGTGGCCGACGGGCTGCGCGGCGGGTCGGCCGCGACGTACTCGGCCGCGGCGTGTATGCGCTCCAGGAAGCACTGGGCCGCGGAATGGCCCATGTTTCCGTGCGGCCACGCCATGCGCCCAGCCTGCCCCGAGATATTCGCTCCACAGTCGTGCAGCTATTGCGACCGGGCGACGTGCTGGTCGTCCGCAAGGAATTCGCCGCCACCAACTACTTTCTTCCCGGATATTGGCCCCACGTGGCGCTGTTTCTAGGTACGGCGAACGATTTGAAATCGTGCGGGCTGGCCGAGGACAAGCACGTGGCCTTGCGGCTAAATCAATTGTCAGCCGCCACACCGACGATGGCCGTGCTGCAGCCAAACGAAACGCATGCCTGGTCCGCCGGCGAGCCGCACCCGTGTGTCCTGGAGGCAATGAAAGACGGGGTGCGGATTCGGTCGATCAATTCCGCGCTGAATTCCGACTCCGTCGTCGTGGTTCGACCCCGGTTGGAAGCGGCCCAGGTTGCCCAGGCCCTGGCCCACGGAATTATGCATGAGGGGAAACCATACGACTTTGATTTCGACTTTTGTTACTCCCATCGGTTGGTGTGCACGGAGGTGGTATATCGCGCCTACGAGGGGGTAGCCGGAATCCAATTCGACTTGCGGCGGCACGTAGGCCGCTTCGCACTGGCCGCCGGCGACATCCTGCGGATGGCGATCGCGGCTCGTTACTTCGAGGTAGTGGCCGTTTATATGCCAAAACGCTCGCCGATGGTCGAAACGGGTCCAGCTGTCGTGGCGATTGTCCGCCACGTGGAAGGCGCGGAGATGTAAATATCAGGTGTTTCGTTTGAAGTACTGAACTTCCCGCTCATGTTTTTCCGCGGCGGCACGGGTCCTGAACGTGCCCAGATTGCGGCGCCGGCCCGTCTTGGGGTTTTTCTTGCGCGAGTAAAGTCGGTATTCGCCCGATGCAAGCTTGCGTATCATCCGGGTGTTCTCCTATCCAGCGTCACGTGCGTGCAAGGAGTCGCGCCGATTCGCGGGCATGCTGGTCGGCCACCATGGCGCAAGGTTTGCACCCACGAAGCCAAGCGGGACTTTCGAACCTCGTTGAATGTGTGTCGTTCTGGCATAGCTTGTGCACACATTTTGCTTGAGGACGTGAACCACGGAGCATGGCATGAATCAACGCGACCTGGAAAAAATTCGACGACAACTTATAGCACTGGGCTCGCGCGTGAGATCCGACGCCACAGCCATGGTAGAGCAAGCACGCGGACCCAGTGGCGGCAACGGTGGAAGTGAGCTGTCGAATGCGCCGTTTCACCTCGGAGATATGGGAACTGAGGAATACCTGTATGATTTGAACGCCACGCTGCTGGCCAACGAGCAATACATCGCCACCGAGTCCAGCGAGGCCTTGCGACGGATGGAAGATGGGTCCTATGGCACATGCGAAAGCTGCGGCCAAAAAATCGCCAAAGCTCGTCTGGAAGCGATTCCTTATACTCGTTTCTGCGTGAAGTGTGCCGAAAAGAACGACCTCACGCCGCAGGTGAGTCTTGACGACGGTCGCCCACGATCACCCCGCGACACGTTGGCACCTGAAGGAGAAATGCAAGAAGATCGATTGCGGCGCGTGGATTCCATGGAATTTCCCGCGCCGACGGTCCGGCATGGAGACACGCACGCCATTGGCACGGCGGGAGGCGGAACGCCAATCGGAGGATTGGCCGGAGGTAACGAAGGGGATGGCGATCCCACGATTGTGGAACTGGAAGAGGCCACAGCCAGCAGTCAATTTGATATCGAGGATGATCGCGCTCAGGGGAGGACGCCGCTATCCGGTCCGTCGGGGGGCGCCGTCGGAGGCACGCCTGCATTCAAACGGGCAAAGTAGCAAGGGGGGGGTCAAAACCGCCATTTGATTTGGCGATGCGACCGGTGCTAGATTAATGGCGGCAAGGGTGCGTCCGTCATGAAACTCGCCGCTGCAATTCTGTTCGGCTTGCTTACTCTACGCTGCTTTGCGCAAGTCGCAAACTGTGGGCGAGTTGCACGACAACCCACTTGCCGCGGACCTTCCGTTGTTCGTTCCTCCTTCGGCGACAGGCTCGATCCGCTCTGCATCCTTCATTCGATCGAACGAAACAGATTCTTTGGCGATTGGGAGTCGCTACACATTAACTTTTAACCAACGGTCGTCAACAAGCCGATTTGCTTCCACGCGAGCGAATCTCGGCGCTCGCCAGGCGCAGTTTTTCTATTTCCCTCATTACAGGGGGCGTTCAGCAATTGGCGTGACGAACCAGCGCAAGCCGGCACTTGCGCCGCGGCCGATTACTTACACGCCGTACTCCGACCCCTTCTACGAAGAAAAAGTGCTGCAAGGAGTGTTTAGAGACGGATCGGGATACTATCCGTAAGAACGGCCCCGCCAACTGCCTGCAATTCAGTCGCAAGGTTCGAGCGGCAGAGTTTCAACCGTCTGGATGCGTGTGCCGCAGACAGGGCAATCAACCGTGCAACTGATTCCCTGATCGTTCGAATCGCGCACTGCATGGAGTTGCGCTGCCTCGTCAGTGTCATGACCCCAGCAGAGCACGATGACCGTACGGCCGCATTCGTCGCAAGTAGTCAATTCGGGGACCATCTCGGCCACTTTCTTCAATGGCATGTTCGAGGTCCGCACGGAACGTCGTGTCCGCGCAAAAGTCCATGAGCTCGGTAGCTCTTTGACGATTATGCCCCAATGAACTCACACCGCCAAAGAGCAGATTGGGAATTTGGCGCTTATTTCGTCGGGACCGCGGCATGTCGACCGCCAAAAGCGACGACAAGGCCCGGCATTGTTTCGGATCGGACAAAATGCCGTGCCCATGGCGTTCCCCTGACGAGTTGCTCGGGAACTAGAACCGGGCTCAGGTACTAAAAGTCGTACCACAACCCCAGCCCGATCTGTTCTTCGAAGTTATCGAAGAATTGGAATTGGCTCGATTTGCCGTTGTAGTAGTGAGCGCCGAAGCGGAGAGTCTGACCGAACATACCGCGTCGCAGCCAACCGGCCTGAATGGAAAGATCGCCGCCGAAACCGTGCTCCTCCCGCATGCGGCCGTTGACTGCCAGGAATGGCGAACCGGCGGCACCGGTAGGGCCGGGTAGCGACAACTCGCTGCCGAACTGAGCC
Organism: uncultured Planctomycetota bacterium; assembly: GCA_963786455.1. Taxonomy (GTDB): domain Bacteria; phylum Planctomycetota; class Planctomycetia; order Pirellulales; family Lacipirellulaceae; genus JABDGM01. Next base: position 273,282 of record CAWAZX010000002.1, read on the forward strand.
TCCCACGGCTGCGCCCCTTCGCTGTTGTGAAATGCCCAGCCCACTTCGGCATATTGCCGCCAAACGGGATACGGATAGCAAGATGCGCCGAGCACAATCCCATCACGGACGTAGTTGACTCGCTCGTCCAGCGCATCGGGATCCCGTAGCGCCAATTCATCGCCCAGGTGCGAGCTCAAGTGGGCGTAACCGAATTTGAATTGCCAATTACCGATGCCGTACGTCACTGGAAAGCCAAAGACGTAGTCCGTCGAGTCAAGATCCTGGCGGTTTTCGACGTCGAGTCGCGCAACCGCCGCCCCGTAGAAGTCCAGTTGAAAACCTTGCGGATAGTGCGGATCACAATCGCCGCAGCGCACCAGGCCGACGCGACCACCGAGCGTGGCGTCCCACAGCGTGCGGTCTGAGCCTTCATGGAACGCGACGATGGCCATCCGCGGCTCGTGCACGCCGGCCATGTAAGAGCGGTAAATCAATCCCGCGGGCAACCATTGCCAGGACCAAGCGCCGCTCGACGGCTCCGGAATGAAAACTCCATCGATATCCGGTTCTGCCGTCAGTTGGAAACGCCGTTCCGTGACATCCGCTGCAGGCTCCGGCAACTCGCCGATATCCTTCCAAGCCGCCGACTCCGTCGGCGGATTGACCACGCCCGATTCCGACGAAGCCGGTTCGCTCAACCACGACGCTGGCGAAGTGAAGCCGCCCCAGTTAATACGAGAATCCGTCGCCGGCGCAGCCACGAACGAATCGTCGTCGGCCGAACGCAGATCTTCCAATGCGCCCACGGCGCCGCGCACGGCTGGCGACCATATTGCCAGCACTGCCAGCGCGCACGATAGCACTCTGGAACGACGATCGGGTCGCAGCATGAGAAACTGGGGCGGGAAGGGCGGGGCTAACGGGGCGCTCGACGCCGCTAGCGTGAGCGGCAACCATCGCTGCAGCGATGGTTGCCCTACTACTCTCGGCCGTTCGTGGGCTTCCGAATTAACCGACGCATTCGCCCGCGCCAAAAACAAACATTCTGTGCTGCTAGCGATGCTGTAGGCGCGTTTCGCTGTCGAATGTCAGGGAATGGCAGGAGACGTGTGCCGAATTGGTCACGCGCCTAGTAATTTGCGAACCCGAGCTTCTAGTACCGGCAGGTGATCAACCAACACTTGCCAGACCGTCTCTAGTTTCACGCCGAAATAGTGGTGGATCAGCACGTCGCGCATGCCGGCGATTTGTTTCCACGGAACATCAGGATTCGCTGTACGCAACTCATCGGACAAGCCTTTGACTGCTTCGCCGATTATTTCGAGATTGCGTATCACTGCATCCTGCACCATAGGATCGATGAAGAACTTGTCTCGGCCGCCGGATGTAAACGACTCAATCCGCTGGATCGCATCGCGGATGTGCGCGAGATAGACTTTATCATCCTTCACAGCGGCACGGCTTGGGAAAGAATCTGCGCTTCGAGATAAGGGCTGATACCACCTTCGACGACAACGTCCACCTTTCGGCCGAGAAGTTGTTCGAGATCCTGCTTAAGTCCCACCTGATCCAACAATGAGCGGCCGTCGTCAAGCTGCACCAGGATGTCTACGTCGCTGCGCTCTCGATGCTCCACCATGAGCCGTGGAGCCAAACACGCGCACGTTTCTCGCGCCATACTTCGACGCGATGCGAAGAATCGCCTCGCGATTCCGGTGCAGTAGCGTCGTCATTTTATTGATTCTTGTTAAAGCTAATCGAACATGCTGTGGAGTGAGCAAGTGAGTAATTCGCTGCCACAGTGACCTACTCACCTTCTCACTTACTCGCTTGCGCCATCCATCGTCGATCGGCGTGTAAAGCACGTGAGTTCGCGCTTCATGGATTTTCTACCGGCGCATCGTTCATTGTATCGGGAGATTTTCGGATTGCCAGCACGCCACTGGTCGGTGTCGTTTTACTGCGGCGTTTCGTTCCGCAGTGTGAAGCCGATGGCGTGGTAGCCGTTGTCGGTGTCGTAGATGATCGCGCCTCCGGGCCAGGTACGGCGCGAGCACTTCGAACGGCGGAAGCTGGTGTTGATCGAGCGCGTCGGCCAGCGCGGCCAGCGCCGGGTTGTCTTCCTTATTCTCGTCGATCAACTCGCGGGTCCGCTCGGAGGTCAACAGGTCGTACCACTGGCGGACTGTTTCCTCAAAGCGGCTGATCATCAGCATCACGGGCGTCGTACCGGCCGTCTCGCGACCCAGCACCGCCTTGACGCGGGCATAATCCTCCGAGTCGACTAGCCGATCGGCCGTGCCGTCATGAGCCGCAATGCACCGCTCGAACTGGTTGCACGAACCGCCGATAAAAAAGTGGCCGTCCATTACCGCCGCAAACGGCTCCACAGGCCGCGCTTCTTCCTCCATGTTTCGCAGGCCTTCGGGCATGATCGCGTAATACTTCATCTGGCCGAATTGGCGCTCTTCGAACACATCCGGAAATTTCGCCTTCACCTTTTCCAGCGTCTCGGCCGCGGCTGACTCGTCTTTCACTTCGATCGCGAATACGTGTTGCTGGCCATTGAATTTGGCCGGCTTGTTGTAACCGATCATCCATGTGTACCGCCCCGCCAGATTGTCGATCACGTCGGTCTGTACATTGATCCCAAACGGCTCGTCTATTCTTTCTTCAAGGAATTTGTCGACCGAGCCCTCGTAGCGGAACTGATCCACGAGCGCTGCCAGCCGGTCGTAAAACACGCGCATGTTCCAATGAAATGCCATGTAGGTCTCGGTCGCGTGCGGCACGAATGGCTGAGGCGTCGTGTCACCTTTTTCGAACGCCGGCAATTGCAGCACGCCCGACCGGGGATTCTCCAACAGAATATGAAAGTGCGAGAGGTCGTCGTACTCGTCGGTGGCGCCGGAGAACGAGCCGCCGACTCCCATGAAGCCATCGAGCCCTAACGACGGCAACAGTCCCATCACAAATCGCAGGCCACCTTCATCGCGGCCGAAATTGCGAGCGAGCTCGATGGGGTCGGCAAAGATAATCAGGTGCGGCGGCGGGTCCTGAGGCCGGCGGCACTGCTGTAAGATCGACGCGAAGTTGGCGTTCTCGGCGAGTGTGCGCCCAGGAACAAACACCGCTTCTTCCTCGTCATCCTCCGTACTCTCATCGTCAGCAGCTGCATCTTCCGTACTTTCATCCTCGGCGTCGTCGCCGCTTGTGTCTTCGCGATTTGATTCCACTTCCGCGGTAGCCGCCTGTGTCGCCACAGCGCCCTCACCCGCACCATCCCAATGGTGCAGCACCCCACGCAGCACGTTCGGGTCGGTCGCCACCACGATCGTCTTCTCGCGCTCGAAGACGCCGAACACGCGATTCTCGTCATCGGCGTCGCGGACCACCGTGACTTCCACGTCGCCAATCTCCTCGGTGGAAACCTCGCCGCCCGCTTCGGTGGCGAACTTCATCGCCCGGTCCAAAAGTGAGCTGGCCACCGACTCTTCTTCGCCCTGATCGATTAACAACAGAAAGGCGGGAATTCGGTCCTCTCTGGCTACGACCGCGAACGCCACCTCACCCTGTGGCATCTTTTGCAGATCATCCCAGGGAATGCCCATGAACTGCTCCGCCTTCTCGGCGTAGAGCTTGGCCGCGTCGCCGTACAGCTGTTCGATAAACGGCTTCACTTGCGGATCGGCCAGCATCCGGCCGGTCGAGCTGTTCTTCAACCCTTCGGCGAATTCGTAGGCATTGGCCATGCGAATGAATACGAGCGTTTCCTCAGGAAAAAGCTTCATCGACGACGGGCGTTCCGCCCAGGCCGGCAGCGCCGCTAGGAAAAGCACGCCGCCGAGCACGGCACCGGCCGCCAACTTGCGAGAAATTCGGAGAAAATGCGGCACAATTCGGGCGAACATAGCAGGCACTCCGGTGTTAAAACTTTATGCTCCCTCTCCCATTGGGAGAGGGCTGGGGTGAGGGGTCTTGGCCGCAAATCTTTTGCCGCCGGATTTACTGATGTCGAGCGGTCGGCCGATCAAGTAGAATTCGCCGTTGGCCGCCAATGATTGGCTGCCATTATACGATATAATGTATGCCACTGCCGCAGTCCGCCATTTTCCCCTCTCCATTTCGGAAAGGGTGAGGGTGCCTTGGAAGAAAGAACTTCGAAGAAAGAAATTGGCGCGAACTTCCTGACCAGAGGTCAACCATGAACCGAGCCCTTAGAATAACCGCGTTTGCCACGACCCTCGTTTTTATCGCAGCATCCATCGCCGCGGCCCAAATGCGCTCTGGCGGTGGTATGGGCGGCACCTCTCGGCGTTCGGAAGCAGCGGGTTCGGAAGTAGCGGCTTTGGGAGCAGCGGGTTCGGCGGTGGCGGAATGGGGGGTGGTGGAATGGGCGGCATGTCCGCTTTCGGCGGCAGCGGCTTTGGGAGCAGCGCGTTCGGTGGCGGCGGCTTTGGCGGGTCCGGCATGGGCGGTTCGTCGGCGTTTGGTCGCGGCGGTGGAATGGGCGGCTCAGGTTTTGGCGGTGGCGGCATGGGCGGCGGAATGTCCGGCGGCGGCATGGGCGGTGGCCAAAACTTTGTCGGCCGCGACGGCGGCGACATGCAGGCCATCATGGGCCAGATGGGCCGCGCCGGCACCCAATTCTTCAGCACGATGAATCAAAACATGTCCAACCGCAACCGTTTTCGGCAGCAGCAACAAACGGACGGCGAAGAAAACGAGCGACCGCCCGTGCGCGTGCGGTTGGAGATGGGTTTTAATTCCACGCCAGCCGCGCCATCCGTCGTGGCCACCAACCTCAACACTCGAATAGCGCAGTTGGCGGTTGACCACAGCGTCGGCCAGCCGCAGATTTCGGTGGAAGGCGACACCGTGGTGTTGCGCGGCACCGCCGAAAGCGAGAGCCAGCTCCGCGTGCTTGAGCGCTTCGTCATGCTCGAGCCCGGCGTGATGCGCGTGCGAAACGAAATGGTCGTCGCCGCACCGGGTGCCGAAGAGCAGTTGCCTGCGACCGGTAACTGACCATCCTCGTCAGTCTGTTTGACTCCAATCCTCCTCTCCCTTTGTGCACAAGACTTACGCCATATTCCTTTGGGCACTGCAGCTGGCGTTTCTTTTTAGAGTTCTCGGGCAAGTACTCGTCGCGTTTTTTCAGGTGGAATTCCTACCGCCGATGGCCCAATGGTATTCAGGCCTGCTACCGTATCCAATTTTGCTTCCTGTTCAGATCTTGATCTTGCTTCTGCAAACAAAGATCAACTGGGACATCTGGCGCTAGCGGATACTTCGCGTCGCGGCGTCCCTGGGCTGGCAACGCCCTCTGCCGGTTTAGCCTTGTGTACTTCGTGGCCATGTTGTTGCGATACGTAATTACAATGTATCTGTATCCGGAGCGTAGATGGTTCAGCGGGACGATTCCAATCTTCTTTCACTTCGTTCTCGCTGCTTATCTGTTGGTGCTTGGTCGATATCAATTGTCCGGACGTGGGCAAAAGCGCCACTGAACACATCGCCAATCGCGTAAATGACCGAACCTGCAGTCGCCTTGTCCGACTATGCGCTTGCCTTGGAAGCCATCATCTTCGCGTGGATGCTCCAACGAGCCAGAACACCGCGAACAAGATTGCAGGCTTGGTTCACGGTCTTTTTCGCTTCGGCGGCCGTTGCCGCATTATGTGGCGGCACGGTACATGGCTTCTACCACGACGCGCAAAACGTAGGGCATGCCATTTTGTGGAAAGCGACGCTTCTGTCCACTGGTGTCACAGCACTCGCAACCTGGGCGATTGCTGCAGAACTCCTTTCATCGCGTCGGATCAAACGAATGATCCTCGCGGCTGCTTTCGCCCAGCTCGTCATCTATTCTGTAATTGTTGTCTATTACACGGATGCGTTCTGGATCGCAATCGTGCTCAATCTTCCGGCAGTGTTATTTCTGCTATTCGTGGTCGTTGTCAGCTATCCGCGCTACAGGCACCCAGCGCTGTTGGTGATTGCCTTCGCGCTCGTCTTGACCCTCTGCGCCGCGCTTCTTCAGCAACTTCGAGTTGGATTGCACAGAGTGTACTTCGATCACAACGTCGTTTATCATCTGCTCCAGGCAGTCGTGCTCTATATACTTTTCCTGGGTGCTCGATCGTTGTGCGCCGCGTATAGCATCGAACGACGCGGTTCTGCCAGGAACGGAATTGCGATGGACAGCGGCGGGATTTCAACAGTGCCGGGAGATTAACATGCCATCACGTCGCGAGTTTCTCCTGCAAACAACCCAGCTCGGTACGTTACTGACGCTCCCGTTCCGAACCACCAAGCTGTGGGCAGACGAGCAGGTCGGCACGGAAGTTAATGATGTCCAGTCTCAGTTGAACGCGACGCGCGTGCACCGGGTTGTCGAGCCGACCTCGCTGGACTCAATTCAAGCCGCCTTGCAACAGGCGCAAAAAGGAGGGTCGTGCGGTAAGCATCGCTGGCGGGCGCCATGCCATGGGCGGCCAACAGTTCGGCCGTGATTCTGTCTTGTTGGATATGAGTCGATTCAACCGCGTGCTGAGTTTTGACCGCAGACAAGGCCACCTTGAGGTCCAAGCTGGTATCGAATGGCCCGAACTTATTGAGTACCTCCATCGTGAGCAGCAGGGCGAATCGAAGCCGTGGGCGATTCGAGAGAAGCAGACGGGGGTGGATCGTGTTAGTTTAGGTGGCTCACTGGCATCCAATGTCCACGGTCGTAGTCTCCGGTTCCGCCCATCATTGGCGACGTGGAGTCGTTTGTAATCGTCGATGCACAAGGCCGGCGCATCGGTGCAGTCGTCGGGAAAACTTCGAGCTGTTCGCGCTAGCAATCGGCGGCTACGGCCTGTTCGGTATTATTGCACATGTCACACTACGCTTAGTTCCGCGGACGAAAGTTGAACGTGTCGTCGATGTGATCGCTGTGAAGGACCTTTTGGGCCGCGTCGACGAACGGCTTCAACAGGGATTCATCTATGGCGACTGTCAGTACTCGACCGATCTCACAAGTGATGATCAGTCGCACGCCGGTGTTTTCTCCTGCTATCGACCAGTCGCTTGGAACACTCCCTTGTCACAAAAACAGAAACAGCTCACTGCCGAAGAGTGGGGCGATCTATATCGCCTTGCCCGATCGGATAAGAAAAAGGCATTTGACGTCTATTCGAAGTACTATCTGGCGACTTCTGGCCAGGTGTATTGGTCCGACATGCACCAGCTGGCTGGGAATTTTGATGCGTATCGCAAGGCCGTCGACATCCGTCGTGGCACGGAAATGATTACCGAAGTGTACGTGACAAGAAACGCTTTTCTTTCTCTCATGAAGCAAGCACGCCAGGACTTCTTGGACAACCAGGTCGACATGACCTATGGCACGATTCGGTTTATCGAGAAGGACACGGAGAGTTTTCTTGCCTGGGCCAAGGAGTCGAGCGTCTGCATCGTCTGTAATCTCCATGTCGTGCACACGGAGGAAGGCAAAAAGAAGGCCGCCACCGACTTTCGCCGCATCATCGATCGCGCCATCGCGCTCGGCGGAAGCTACTATTTAACCTATCACCGGTGGGCTGAACGAAAACAATTGGAGACTTGTTACCCGCAAATCGTGGAGTTTCTCAGGCTGAAAAAAAAGTATGATCCCACCGAACGCTTCCAAAGCGACTGGTACCGCCATTACAAGACAATGTTTGGCGACGTGATTTGAGGGCCTCCAAAGCGCTCTCCGTAGGTGGCCAAAAATAGTTGCTGCAGCCGATTGTAGCTTCTGCTAGTTGGCGTGTGCTTAATTTGGACGCCCGCAAAGTTGCCGTTCGGAATTGATCGGCCGCGAGTGTGGTGGGCAGTGCTCGGTACAGGCAGATATCTGGCCCGCGTAGGATCGATGAACGCAGACGAAGCAGCTGCTTCGACTGTACGTACCCTACGTTCGTTTTCGCGAAGCACTGAAGCGCTCACTGCCATGGCGCCATGCTGCAGCTTGACCATCCGACAGCAGCCGCCGCGGGTGACCCGATCGCGCTCGGGCAAAATTGTGCGAAGTGTGGATGTGCCAGCACAACAAGATCTGCTAGCGCGATCGATTGGCCGAGGGGCCCCTCGATATTTTTGAGCTGTTAGCTATTAGCTGTTAGCCGTTAGCCAAAAGGAGACGTGTGCTCGAAACCACAAAGGCACAAAGTACACAAAGAAAAGCAGTCTAAAACAGGAGGAAGCAGAGAGCGCAGAGAAGCAGCCGAGCAACCCTCTCTGCTTTCTCTGCGTCCTCCTGTTCAATATTCTTCGTGCCCTTGGTGCCTTCGTGGTTCCATTGCGAAATGACGGAACCGCTACCGAAGAGCAGTTGCCGGTGTAGTCGGGTAACTGACTGCGGTCGTCAGGCCGCTCGCCGGCGGCAGTGGTTGTGATGCCGGCTGAGTGATAGTCCGCGGTTGCTGCGGTGTCCCGTTCACCTGTGGTTGCGGTACCAGGTTGGCTGGCGCGTTCTGTACCGTGGTGGTTTGCACTGAATTCCAGGGTATCAATTGCGCGTGTGCCAAGCGACCTACTTGTGGCACCATCGGCAGCGTTGCCTGTTGTGGTTGCGACGCGTCGTTAACCCCGGCGCCGATTCCACCAAAAGTCGCCGAATAGATCGTGGGTGACGCGACGGTTGGTGTCCCGGGGACTTGCATGGGGAACGCACCTAACCGCGGATTTTGCAGCGCCGGTTGAAAACCGGGCATTGTATTCACCGCCGGTGGCACCTGCTGTTGCGTGGGCACTAGCGGATTCACGATCGGCGGCTGCTGTTGCTGAATCGGAATTGCCTGCGCTTGCGGCTGCATCAACTGCTGCGGCGAGCCGGTCGATTGTTGTGGTATTGGGCCGGCAGTTACCGTACCCATCGGCAGCTGATAGTTTGGCGGCAGGGCAATTGTCGTCGTCGCCATTTGGCGTTGCGGGTCGACGGAGGGCGCCGCATTCATAGCGCCCATCGCCGTGGGCACCGAATTGATCGGGACTGCGCTCTCGAAGCTGGTCAGTTGCAGGTTGGGATCGTGCATGCGGCTTGCTTGCACGCTCTCTAGTGTCGGTTGCGCCGGCCGCGAAGGCACGCCTTCCGGCAGCTTGGGCGGCGCCGGCCGACCGTCGGCTGTCAGCGCTGGTGCGGCGGTGATGGTTCCTGGCAGTCGATGCCGCGTTTGCTCGCTGGAAATCACGGCTCCGCCCTTTGGCTCAAACCGGCAAATGAGGCTGACTTCCGTTTGCGGGCCGCCGGCTTCGTCCCACGGCAGCCAGAAGCTGTACGAAGCACCGAGCTCCGACTTGCTCATGCGGCGTGCGATTTGATCCGGCGGAAACACATAGCGGCGCGTCGGCTTGTTATCCGTCACATTACGGTTCGTCTCGTCAAAGGCATAAACAACAAGCTGCCCTTCCACGAGAATTGGCTTGTCTTCCTTTTTCCCATAGAACATGAGCCGTCCGCCGAAACCGCGCTGCGTCTTCTGTCCCGGCTGCGAGAGCACGGTGTCCGTCCAGGTGCCGACCAGACGCACGGGCGTGCCTTTTTCCGGCTCGTCGTCATCGCCAAGTGAGAACAACTTGGACGGCTTGAAATCCGACGCCTTCGGCATGCTGCAACCGCTGGCGGCCAACAGCGCCGCGACCGCGGTCACGACGACAAATCCAAACTGGCTTGAATTTGATTTGGTCATAGATTGTCGACGCATCTCGATCAACGTCGATACGCACAATGAAAAAAGCTTGTGAAACTTGCCTGCCGTCTTCTCTACTCGTTGGTCTCCGGCAGGAGCAAGGGCGATGATGTGTTCTCGTTGGGAACAGACTGGGAAGCCGGAGCAATGAATCCGTACCGGTCCGGCGCCGCTTCGGTGGAACCTGGCGGCACGTTATTGGCCGAAGGGTCGATCCCTTGCGGTGGCAATGGAGGCGATGGCGCTGACGCGCCGTCCTGGACCGGTAGTTGAATGACCGGCACCGGTGGTCCGATAAATGCTGGCGTATCGACTGGCTCACAAATCGGGGCCGTCAACGTTGCGCCCTCGCCGGGCATCGATTGCGGTTGAGACAGCGGCAGCACGCCCTCTTCGGGAACGAAGTTCGGGTACACTGCCTCGATGTCGGCGTCATGCCATTCGTCGCAGCGGCTCCGCAGGCCGACCTCGCCGTGCAGATTGATTACGTCGCCCAGGATCCAGCTCATGCGCGACGACTCGATTTGCTTGACCAGATCGGAGTCGTCCTTACCGTACACGATTCGTGGCGTGAGAATGATCATCAGCTCGCGCCGTTCTTCGGCAACAGCGTCGTAGCGGAACAGGTCGCCGATCAGTGGAATATCCGCAATCAGCGGCACGCGGCGATGCACGTCGAACTTACGCGTCTGGATCAAGCCGCCGAGGACCACGGTCTGTCCGCTCAGCGCGCTCACCGTGGTTTGCGCTTGCGTAATCTCAATTCGTGGTGCCCGCAACACCTGGCCGGTTGGAGATACGGAAATAGGAATGCCTTCCGCCTCCGGTCCCACTTCGCTCTTGTTCGCAATGATTTGCATCACGACAAGTCCGTCGGGGCTGATGCGCGGAACAACTTGCAAAATCAAGCCCACTGGCTCGTACTGAATCTGGTTGACTTGTCCGGTGAGCGCGTCGAACGACGTGGCGACGATGCGGGGCACGTTCTGCCCAACCTGCACCTGTCCGAGCTGCCCATCCAGCGCCATCAACTGCGGCCGACTTAAGACTTCCAAACGCCGGTTCTCCTGCAACGCGCGAAGTAACACGCTGACGCTGTTGCTCGATGCCGAAAACACGAAGCCGCCGAAGCCAAGTTCGCTATTCACGCGGTTGAGCGAAAAACTCGACAATCCTTGGGCGGCAACATTCGCGGCGGTAGCCAGCGCATTTTCGCTCAGGTTGTTGCCCAAAGGCTGGTTGTTGAAGTTGAAACCTGGTTGGCCGGGCGCATTGACGATCGTATCCTGCGTGGTCGTGACGATATTTCCGTTAGACTGCGTATCCGTGGTGGTACTGATTGTCGTGAATGTCACCCAGCAGCGACCTGTCGAACAAGAGCGAGTCCTGCAGGCCGAGCTCGATGCCGAACTCGTCGGTGTCGTTCAGCCGCACCTCGGCGATCAGTACCTGGATCATGACCATCGGCGGCCGCTCGTCGAGCTTTTGAATCACCGCGACGATCTCGTTGTAGATCCGCGGCGTGGCGCTGACGATCAAGCTGTTTGTGGCGGCTTCCGGCACGATGATCACTTCGCGTTCGAATCTGCTCGAACGGGCTGATGGTCACAGCCGCTTCCGCTTCGGCCTGCCGCTGGGTTTGCAGCCAGATGTTGAGTGCGTTGGCCAGAAACTCGGCGAAGGCGTTGTTGAGCCGGTGGACCGTGGTAATCCGCTCGCGGATGTTGCCCTGATCGAGCCGCAGCAAAATCGCTTCCACGACGACCAGGTCTTCTGCGTTGCCGGCGGCGATGATGCTGTTGGTCCGCGGGTCGACGGAGAATTGCAGCCGTACGACGCCGCCCTGGCTGATCCCACCCGGTGCCGCCGCTTCGCCTTCTGCCGGCAAGGAGAACAGCGTGCGGAGCGTGGTCACCAGCGCGTTCGCATCGCCGTTGCGTATTTCGAACACCTTCAATTGCGGCTGAGGCGCCCGGCGTATCGATCCGATCCACGAGCGCGGCAATTTCCGTCAGGTCGCGCGGGCTGGCGCGAACGATCAGCAAGTTCGTGCGGATATCGGCAACGACGACGCACCGTGGCGCCAGCGGCGGCCGCGAGTCGGCATCCGTGACCGGGCCTTCTTCAATGGGCTCCTGGTTCGGCTCACCGTCTTCGTCTTGACGTAAGAACGCGTCGATCAACGCTTTTGCCTCGGTTGCCGAGGCGTTTTGCAATGGGAATACCTGGAATTGGGCCGCGGGCAAAACCGGCTGGTCAAGCTTCCGGATGAGTTCAATTGCCGCGGCAACGGTTTCCTGGCGGCCGACCAAGAGCAGTGCGTTGGGTGTCCCTAGCGGAGTGATGCTCACCGTGCCGAGGCGCGGTCCCAGCACTTCCGTGTACAAGCGATTCAACAGCACGCCGAGTTGCATGCTGTCGATATGTTGCAGCGGGTAGATTTCAATCGTGGGAGCGATCACCTCGCTGAGCTGCTCAATCTCCTGGATGATTTCCATCACCCGCTCGACGTCGCGCTGGCTGCCGCGCAGAACGATAATGTCCAGGCCTTCGACGTATTCCACTTGAACAGGCCCGAGGAGGCCGCCGGCTGCTTCGGCTAAACGAGCCGCATCGATCGCCGTTTGAGCACTGCCCGGCGCCAATTGCGTGGTCGGTTGTTGCGCAGCCAGTTGCGCCTGGGCGTCGGGCTGGCCAGCACCGCCCTGGTCCGCGTCCGGCTGCTGCAACAAGGCGACTTGCTGGGCTGGTGTTACTTGAGAATTTGCTTGCGCCTGCTGCAACACGTCGAGTGCTTGCCGCACGCGCGGATTGCTTTTCGGCGTGGTTGCGACCAACTGGGTGACGTTGCCCGGTGCGGCCGGACCGCTATCGAGCAGCTCGACCACACTCCGCCAGGCCGCAACTTGCGGCGGCGAGCCGTCGATCCGCACCTGACCGGTGCGCGTGTTGACGTTCACCGTCACGCCGCGCCCGGCGTGGCTTCCACCTCGAAACCCTGCCACTCGCCCGTCGCATCGGCGGTCGCTGTCAATTGACGGGTGAGCAATTGTTCCAACCGCGGTCGCAGATCGGCGGCCGGCACGTTTCGCAATTGAAGCATCACTGTGCCCGGCTGCGCCGGCGCGGTGACAAACGGATACTGCCGGGCATTCGTTTGCGGAGTTTGTGCTGGCACCGCAGGCGCATTCTGATGTTGCACAATTGGCGTCGCAGCTCGGCGTGGAGCGCTGGCGGTGCGAAGACAAGTGCTTGCCCGGAGCGTTCGTCAATCCCCACGCGCACATCGTTGCGTCCTTCGGCCTGCTGCTGCCACGCCGTAAGCACGCCGCGCGAGTTGGCGTTCAGCGGATAGGCTTCAATGGTGGGTTCGCCGCTGGGGGACGAAGAACCAGGCGCTGCGTTGTTTGAAGGCGAGGGCGGCTGAAGCTGACCGTTTACCGCCGATGTCAACCAGCACGCTCCTACCAGAACTCCCGCGCAGACGAGCCGCGGCAGCCGTCGCGAAACAAGCTGGTTCGGTAGTGATCGTGACATGCGTGGCTCGCGAAATTCGACTTAGTTTTAACACCGGGAGCGCACCCAACGACGCGTCGGTACGATCCGCATAACCGGAATAATCGGCAAAGCTTGCCCGATTAGCCAAGAAATCTCGGAAACGATGCGAAGAACGCCTGATCCGGCTGAAGAAATGCATGCCCGCAGAGGCCGCTAGCGGTGCATCGGGTCGCGTGCGGCCACAACTATCTTAACGTGATGGGTGGCATGCCTTCGCCCGCCGCGGCGGGCGTAGGCATGTGTTATCGCCGACAGTCATGCTTACGCGACCATGCTTCGCACGGTGCCCGAGCCCGAAAGCATGCCACGCGACGCCTGCGTTGCCATCAATCGAGCTTGCGGATGTTCACCTGGATCTCAAGCGGTTCCCGGATGTCGAACCGGCCGGCAAATCGCACTGGCGTGCCGGGACGCATCGCCGACCACAGGTCGATCTCGCCGCACGTCGACAAAAAACCGCAGTTTGAGTGGCGACGAAATTGGCTGCAGATCGAAGAGAACCTCCTGCCGGCCTTCGCTCGCTTCGCCCACGCCAGCAAAGGGACCCTCCCATTGCACTTCGCCAATTCGGTCGGCGATCTCGGTGACCTGGCTGCGCGACGTGTCCGAGCGTTCGCGTGTACTTGCTTCGGCCGCCTCATTCATTTGTCGCAGATCTGCCAGCTCGCCCCAGTCAATAATCAGCCCCCCGCCCGCACCTGACCGGCGACGATATTCCACGGAATGCTTCATAGTTGGTCGACCACGGCGCAATCCGGTAACCCCGGGTTTCCGCCAGCATCAGGTGCCGCTCCGCTAGCCCTGGAGTACATGGCAGCTCGGCCGCCGCCGGCGATCAGTCCAGGATTCTCTCCCGTCGGCGCAGGCAGCAGCGCCAGCAGCTAGTTCGTTTGCCAATTCACCGAATCCCAGAGGATCGGGATCGTCCGACCCGTCCGGCCCGACTTCTTCAACGGCAGATGTGGCGCTCGCATCTTGTGCCGGTTCCGTCATTGCCGGTTCTGCAGTCGGCGATTCCGACTCGCCGTATCGGCCGGCCCGACCGCCGCGCTCGCCAGCCATTTCCTCAGGCCGATTGCCGACTTCGTCGAATCCACCGCCCGAGTCGGCGTCAGACTCCTCTTCCCGTTCTTTCTCCGCGACGACCAGCTCATCCATTTTCGCTTGCAATACCGAAATCTGCCTGACTCGCGATTGGCACGTCTTGTTGAGCTTTGCGACCTCGACGGTGACTTCCCGCGTGGTACGATTCGCACCCGCGGCCTCGGAAAGTTTCCAGCTTCACCCAGGCGAGATCCGGGTCGTGCTCCACGTACTTCGCGATGATCTTCGATTTGCCGTTGAGGCTCGTCCACTCCTGCGGTTTGACCAGATTGAAATAACGGTCGGCGAACTGCTTCGTAGCATGATCCCTTGACCGGCGGAGGTCGAAATAGGTCAGCTCGTCGCTGGTTGGCTCGTCCGTGGCCGGTGCCGTTTCCTGAGCGAAAGTCGGGCAAGCAATTGCGGCAGCAATCCAGCAAGCAATCAACAGGCGACCAAACAGCGAAGACATAGCTTGTTCCCCAGCGTCTGTGAGTGACACGCCTGGGGTGCCACTGCTGGCTTGCCCAGCAGTGTTTTCTTTGCGATCACCTTGCAGTCGTTACCTGTGAAAACTCTTTCCAGATTCTCAGCCACAAGGGAGAAGCACAGGAAACGCTGCTAACAAGTTAGCAGTGGCACCCACTTTGCGTTCAGTTTATGTCAGCGAAACCGTGACCGTCTTGAGTTCGGTGTAGTTCGCCAGGCCGGCTTCGCCCAGCTCGCGGCCGATGCCGGACATCTTGAAGCCGCCGAACGGCGCGGCGGCGTCGAAGACGTCGTAGCAGTTGACCCACACCGTGCCGGCCCGCAGCTTCGTCGGCCAGGCGGTGGGCCTTGCCGATGTCGCGGGTCCAGACGGCGGCGGCCAGGCCGTAGATCGTCGTTGTTCGCCCGGCGGACGATCTCGTCGACGTCCTTGAACTTCAGCACGCTCATCACCGGGCCGAAGATCTCGTCCGTGGCGATCGTCATGTCGTCCTTCACGTCGGCGAACACCGTCGGCTCGATGAAGTAGCCCTGCGTCGCCGATGCGCTTGCCGCCGGTCACGCAGCTTGGCGCCGTCCTTCTTGCCGTACGTCGATGTAGCTTCATGATCTTGTCGAACTGCTCCTTGTCGACCTGCGGGCCTTGCTCGGTCTCCGGGTCGAACGGGTCGCCGAGCTTGCGGTCGCTGTTCTTCGCCGTCGATGCTTGTCGACGAACTCGTCGTGGACCTTCTCCTCGACGAACAGCCGGCTGCCGGCGCAGCAGCACTGGCCCTGGTTGAAGTACAGGCCGAAGTACGCGCCCGTCGACGGCCGCGTCGAGGTCGGCGTCGGCGAAGACGATGTTCGGGCTCTTGCCGCCCAGCTCGAACGTGATCCGCTTCAGCGTCTCGGCGCGCCTCGCTCATGATGATCTTGCGCCGTCGTGCCACTCGCCGGTGAAGGCGATCTTGTCGACGCCCGGGTGCTTGACGATCGCCGCGCCGGCCGTCGGGCCGTAGCCGGGCACGACGTTGATCACGCCGTCGGGAATGCCGGCCTTCTGCGCCAGCCGCGCCATCCGCAGGCAGGTCAGCGGCGTCTGCTCGGCCGGCTTCATCACGATCGTGCAGCCGGCCGCCAGCGCCGGGCCCCACTTCCAGGCCACCATCAGCAGCGGGAAGTTCCAGGGGATGATCTGCCCGACGACGCCGACCGGCTCGTGCCGGGTGTAGCAGAAGTAGTTGCCGCGGACGGGGATCGTCTGGCCGTGGATCTTGTCGGCCCAGCCGGCGTAGTAGCGGAGGCAGTCGATCGCCAGCGGCAGGTCGGCCGCCCGGGCGTCGCGGATCGGCTTGCCGTTGTCGAGCGATTCGAGCGCGGCCAGCTCGTCGGCTTCCTCCTCGATCAGGTCGGCCAGCTTGTAGATCAGCCGGCCGCGGTCGCGGGCGTCCATCTTCGACCACGGGCCGTAGTCGAACGCCTTGCGGGCGGCCTTGACGGCCAGGTCGATGTCGGCCGCGTCGCCTTCGGCCACCTCGGCGATGACTTCTTCGGTGGCCGGGTTGATCGTGTCGAACGTCTTGCCGCTGGCCGACGGGCACCCACTTGCCGCCGATGAAGCACTGGGTCTGCCGAACTTGCGGACGCCGGACGGTTTCCGTAATGGTCGCCATGATCGAGACTCCTGTTTGCGAACGGCGCTAAGAGAAAAGCGAGGAGCGAACCAAAGCTCCTGCCTGGGTTTGCCAACAGACAATTCTACCCCCGGCGAGGCGGTTTTGTCACCTGGCTTTTGCGTAGGTCAGGCTTTCAGCCTGACACATCCGTCGCGTCCAGGTAAAAGCCAATCTACTACTTTGGCCTAGAGGAACACAATTGCTGCGACGGATCGTCCGGCGAAGCATTCATGCGATCGGAAAGCGCATTGGAAGCGGCGCCCTTCCCGATCGGAAGTTTGGTGAAGCGATCGGTGTCGAGGATGATCACGATTCACCTTGGCGGGCCGCCGTAGGTGTCTTGCGGGTGTTTTGTACAGCGTGTGAATGGGCTGTACCACTCGGATCGTTCGTCAGGCGAAGCCTGATCTGCCGCAACGTATGCGATTCCAGTAATCGCACATCGAAAAAACGACTTTCCGGCGAGTATCGTGCAGCTACACGACTAAACTAGAAATTGAGCAAGGCTTTGAGTTTTTGGTCCACGTCGGAAATTGTGGTTGCCGACAAGCTGCCGAGACGTCGAACGACTGCACTCGTGTGGATTGTCGCCAATTTGTGTAGACGAAGTGCGAATTTGTTCTTCAAATTCGTGGGTCGGTGCTCGTTCGCTGTCGGATCGAGAACTATGTCCGATGGCAGCAAGGGATTTGGAATTACGGAAGAGATATAGGCCACCAACACCTCTGGGACCGGTCCCAGTGGACCCGTTAGTGTTAACACCGGCCGCAGCTTCATTCCGGGCGTGTCACCGAACGGGAAACTGGCCAAATAGATTTCATCAGGCTGGATCAACTGCCTCTCCGTCGGCCAGTGTGTAAATGTCCTGCCGCGTGTCTGCGAGTTCGTCGGCCCATTGCTGACTGATCCCAGCCATCCAAATCTGGCCCGCATCGTCCTCTTGTGTGGTAGTCAGCAAAACAGTCACCGGTCCCGGCGGAATTGAATCTGGCACGATTGCCGAGAGCCGATGCTGCGCATCGACCTGGCCTTGAATTGTGATTGAGTTCATGTTCGACCTCCAACAGTAATCTTATTTCAAAAGGTCCGTGAACTCAAACTTCGAGCCATCAAATAAGCCGCGGTCGCTCAGCTTGAGTGCGGGGATGACCAGCAAGGCCATGAACGAAAGCGTCATATAGGGAGAGCGAAGCGGCGAGCCCCACTGTTTTACGAGCTTGTCGAGCTTCGAATACGCGGTGCCGACTTCCTGGCAGGTGCCGGTCGCCATCAGTCCGGCCACTGGTAGCGGAAGCACTTCGCTGGCGCGATCGGCCGTGCATGCCGCCGATAATCCGCCGCCGGCTTCCATCACCAAATTGACTGCGGCTGCGATGTCGGAATCGTCCACTCCGACCGCGATTACGTTGTGTGAATCGTGCCCACGCTCGAAGCCATCGCACCGCGGCGCAGTCCGAAATTCTTGATGAATGCGATCGCCGGCGGTGCTTTGTAATAGCGATTCACGACGACGAGCTTGAGAACGTCCAGCTCCAACTGCGCGTGCACCGCCTCGTTGATCACTTGCACTGGGTATTCCAGGCGGTTGGTGATTAGCTGGCCGTCGAGCGCTTCGATGACTTGTAGCTTCCATTTTGAATCGGCCGGTGCGGAGGCTTCGATGTCCGTCGCTGAAATCTTCGTGGGTACAAAGTTGTTCGCCACGGTTGGTTCCACGCGGCGGATCGTCGTCTTGCCATTCTCGGCCACTAGCCGGCCATCGATCCACGTCCGCAGCACTTGGAAATTGCTGAGCGAATCGACTTCAACAAAATCGGCCGGATCACCGACGCGAAGTTGCCCCACGTCCAAGCCGTAGTGCTCCACCGGCACGATGCACGCCGCGCGCAGCGCATCGTACACATCGATCCCGCGCTCGACGGCCCGCCGCACGAGGACGTTGATGTGTCCTTCCAGCAGCTCGTCCGGGTGCTTGTCGTCGCTGCACAGCATCGTTTGGCCGGGGAATTCACCGAGCAGCGTGAACAGCGCGTCGAAGTTTCTTGCGGCGGAGCCTTCGCGGATGATGATCTTGCAGCCGGCGGCGAGCTTGTCGAGCGCTTCTTCTTTGGTGAAGCACTCATGGTCGGTGGTGATGCCGGCGGCGATGTATTGGGCCGCTTGTTCGCCGCGCAACCCCGGCGCGTGGCCGTCGACGCGTTTGCCGCGATCGTGGGCCGCCTTCACTTTGGCTAGGCACGCCGGATCGCCGTGCAGGATGCCGGGGAAGTTCATCATCTCGCTGAGGTAGCGAATCCGCGGATCGTCGAGCAGTTGCTCCACCTCGGCGACCGTGATTTCGGCACCGGCCGTTTCAAATGTCGTCGCCGGCACGCACGAAGGCGCACCGAAGTTGAACTTGAACGGCACCTGCTCTGCGTTCTGAAGCATGTACCGGACGCCGGCCACGCCGAGCACGTTTCCAATTTCGTGCGGATCGCTCACCGTGGCCACGGTGCCGTGCACCACCGCCGCCCGGGCGAACTCGCTCGGCACGAGCATCGAGCTCTCGATGTGCACATGGGCATCGATGAAGCCGGGCAATAGATAGGTCGCAGGCCGCTCGGTGGAAGCTTTGATATCGGAGATACGGCCATCGCGGACCTCCACCGTGGCGGGGAAACTACGCCGGCCCAGGATGTCAACGACGTTGGCAGTGATAGCGAAGGAAGCTGCAGTCATAGAAGTACGTGTCAGGTGTCGGGTGTCAGGTGTCAGAGAAGAGCATACATCCGACACCTGACACCTGAAACCTGACACCTATTCTTCCGCTGAGTTTACCGACTGCGCAAACTTTTCCAAAAGTCCCGCCCCAAACCCGTCGATACACGACACCAGGTATTGGTCCCGGGGGGCCCCAAGGCGACCGCTGCGCAACTGCCAGCACGCTGGGCCGGCCAAGGCATTGGTCCCGCTATTGAGTGGCCCCGAAGGATCGATCCATGTCATGTCTCCGCTTCATCGCGTCTCGGAGCGAAGCTCTATTGGCCAGCGTGCTGCTCATTGCGGCGTGCGGCGGCCTTCCGGCGAGTCCCGCCAATGCGGCATCGCCAACCAATGGCGGATGGCAAGCGGCCTCGGCCCAGCCACGCGCGGCAGAGCGCGATCCAATCGTTCAATGGAGTCCGGCTCCGAAAAGTCGCGCGAATGAAAATTCGTCGCGCACCGCCGCGCCGACGAACGCGTCCGCCACGATCGCGATCAAGCGAACTCAACCTGCGGCGAAAACCGCAAACGGTAATGCGGCGCACCATAAGCAATCGACTGCTGAGTCGCGCTGGCGCCTTCCAAACGCCACGGCGACGAATCCATCCACTGTAGGAACGCAGCAAAACGCCGGAAGAATTCGCGAACCAAGAGAGTTTCTGGCACCGGCGAATGCGCAGCCGCTGAACTCCGCGCAGGCGGGCCGACGTAACGGCCCTCCCAGCTATCAAAGCCCCGGCCCGGCGGCCACCGTCGCACAAGTATCGACGGCGACGGCAAGGAACGCGTCACGGCCGGCCGGTCATCGTCCGACGAATTCCGCGCAGGCAATTCCGTCGCACACGGCACACGGGCGTGCGTCCCGCCATCGGCCGACTAGGAAATCGCCGCCGAGTTTGTGGGACACAATCACCGTTGCCTTCGAGGGGGCGGATCAGTTGACAGTCCGACCTGAAGACTTGCCGATGCCCGGCAGTGGAGAACAGTCCCTGGTCGAGTCTCATGAGATGCACTCAGAAACGGTCCCACATGCGGATGGCCCCAGTGCCTATTACCTGGAGGGCGACCAGCCGGACTACTACGATCCCAATTGCGGCGATGGCGTTTGCGAAACCGGCTGCGGATGCGGTTGCAGCGGTGAAGTCGGCTGCGCGTGCGAGCCCGGTTGCGGTTGTGCCACCGGCGACTGTGGCTCACGCGATGTTTGCTGCATTGATGACGGCGAGTCCTGTCATTCCGTGCGAATTCGCGTTCCGAAATGGCAAGAGTTTACGGTGTTCGGCGGCGTGCACGGCTTCAAGGGCCCGTACGACCAGGCCCGCGACAGCGGCAACTTCGGCTTCCACGAAGGTTTCAACATCGGCTTCAAAATGCCGACGACCAACGCCGGTTACCAAATCGGCTATCGAGCCGTTCACAGTCAGTTGAACGGCGACATCGACACGAATATTGCCGACCCGCACACGCAGCAATTCATCACGGCCGGCATATTCCAACGCGCGAAAGACGGCATCCAGTTCGGCATCGTGTGGGACATGCTCCGCGATGAACGATGGGGAGCCGTCGATTTCCATCAATTGCGCGGCGAACTGAGCATGATCGAGCGCGGCTGCCACGAGCTCGGCCTGGCCGTGGCCATGCATTTGAGCGACGACGAGCCGTTCCCGGCCGGCGAGGAAACGCCGAGCGTGTTATTCCAGCCAACCGATCAATATTTGCTGTTCTATCGCTTTCACGGTCCGCGCGGCGGCGAAGGCCGAATCTTCGGTGGCGTCAACGATGATGATGACGGGATCATCGGGGCCGACATGCTCGTCCCGCTGCACGATCGTTGGAGCCTGGCCACCGGCTTCACGTACTTGATTCCCGCTGAGCACGCCGGCCAGGAAGGCGCGTCGCAAGAGGCGTGGAACATCGGCACGGCGCTCGTCTGGCACTGGGATTGCCGCGCACGCTCGAGCCATTCCAGCTGCTACCGCCCACTATTCAACGTGGCCGACAACGGATCTCTGATCATCGACGAACGGCTCGGCGCCCCGGCGACGGAATAGGAACGACCGGCGATTTTCCCCTCACGCGATTTCATCCGCCCGGTTTCATTGCACCGCATCTTGTGGTTCAATGGGGACGGGTTTCTTTGCCTGTCTTGGCATGTTCGCGGATCATCCGGCGCTTTGGAATGCAATCATGAAGAATCTTCGGAATTTACGACACGTATCGTCAGCGTTTGGAATTGCGATCGGCGTGGTAGCACTGGCCATGGGCGCGTCCGTCGCCGATGCCCAGGAAGCCGAGCTGCGCTGGTGGAAGGGCAATATCCATACACACTCGCTGTGGAGCGACGGGAACGATTTCCCCGAGATGATCGCCGACTGGTACAAATCCCACGGATACCACTTCCTGGCCTTGTCCGACCACAACATCCTCAGCGAAGGCGAACGCTGGATGAAGCACGCTGAGATCGTGAAGCGCGGCGGCGAGGAGGCGCTGGCGAAATACCGCGAGCGATTCGGCAACGAGTGGGTCGAGACGCGCGGCACGCCGGACACGCCCGACTTTGAAGTTCGATTGCAACCACTCGACCGGTTCCGGAAGTTGCTGGAAGAGCCCGAGCAGCTTCCTCATGATCCAGGGCGAGGAGATCAGCGACAAGGCCGAAGGCGTGCCGGTCCATATGAACGCCACCAATTTGGAAAAACTGATCGAACCGCTCGGTGGGCGAACGGTGGCCGAAGCGATCGACAACAATCTGCGTGCCGCCGAAGAGCAGGCCCGGCAAACCGGCCGTGAAATCCTCGTCCACCTCAATCATCCTAACTTCGGTTACGCAATCACCGCCGAAGATCTGGCCGCCGTCATCCGCGAGCGGTTTGTCGAAGTGTACAACGGCCACGGCAGCGTGAATCACCTAGGCGACGCAGCAACGTGCCAGCGTCGAGCAGATTTGGGATATCGCGAACACCATTCGCGTAGGCCAGCTCGCCGCGCCACCGCTGTTCGGCGTGGGAACCGATGACAGTCACAACTATCACGGCAAAGGGGGCGCACCCTCCCGGTCGCGCGTGGACGATGGTGCGGGCAGCGAAGCTGGAGCCCGATACGCTCATCAAGGCATTCAAGGCGGGCGACATGTACGCATCCAGCGGCGTCACGCTCCGCGACGTGCGTTATGACACTGCACAGAAATTGCTTCAGCTCGAAATCCAGGCGGATGAAGGCGCCGAATACACCACACAATTTATCGGCACGGAAGTCGGCTACGACCAGGCCTCCGAGCCGCGCGTCGACGACAAGGGAAAGCCGCTGCGAACCACACGTAAATACTCCAGCGATATCGGGCAGGTTTTCGTCACGGTCAGCGGCACCACACCTTCCTACCAGCTGAAGGGGGATGAACTCTACGTGCGCGCGGTTGTCACCTCGACCAAACCGCATCAAGATCCATCGTTCGAGAATCAGCGCCAGCAAGCGTGGACCCAACCAGTCGGCTGGCAGGAGAGGCTGAGCGATGAATCCGAGCGCGTCAGCGCCAATTGATTTTGATTGTCGCGCGATGGAAATCGATAGGGTGGCATGCTTTTGAGCTTCAGCCCGTAAGCATGTTTGATATCACGCCGCCCCAGCGCTTCCTGGCGTGCCTCGGTTCTTACCGGAGTGCACTCGAAAACTCAATCGTGGCCGTCAATCCTGGGAAGCGAGATTCCGGCCGGGCGTCTTGTGCCAGATCAGCACTTCGGGATTGCCTTCTTGATTGAGATATGCGATGGCGAAATGGCGGCCATCGGCTGACAAGCTGATACGGCACTCGTCGAGTTTGGTATAGAGGGTGCCGAAACAGCTCGCGCACTCAACCGACCAAAACCGAATCGTGCCATCCGATGAGGCTGAGATCAAAGTCCGACCATCGGGCGAAAATGCAATATCGCGCACGGCGCTGTCATGGCCAACAAGTTCTGCTCGCAGTCGTCCCGTACTGGTGTCCCAGAGTCGAATCACGCCATCGCCCTGCGCTGCGGCAAGCAATGAGTCATCCGGACTAAAGGCTAGATGGTTAGCGTTCCACCCGCCAGCCAACGGGCGAGCAATCGAGTCGCTTTGTGGTTTCACCACTTGGACCCCTGCGAATCGTCCGCCGTAGGCAAGCTTCGTTCCGTCATGAGAGAAGGCGATGCTCAACCCAGAGCCACTTAGCGGCCGGCGAAGTACCTCGGACCCGTCGCGGGCGCTGCAAATCTGAAGCTCGCGATCGTCAACTATGGCGATGAGGTCTCCCGATGGCGAAAACGCGGCCGCACGGGGCGGAATTTCACGCGGAATTGCCATGATGGTTTCACCGGATCCATTCATAACTTCGAACCGCACAACCTCGCTCTTGTAGCAAAGTGCAATTTGGTCGCCTGAGGATGACCACTCAGAACTCCCGCTGCTCGGCAGCGCAATATCTTGGCTGACGGCGCCAGTGCGCGCGTCGATGCCGAGAATCCCGTTTGATGCCGAATAGAGAAATTGCGAACCATCAGGCGATAACCTGAGTCCATTGTTAGCACCGTTAAGTAGCCGCTGCTTCCACGGAACAACTCGAGGACCTTCCCAAGATTCACTAGGGGAACCAGGTTCCCGATCTGCCAAACGTGAAGTGTTCCAAATTCGAATGAGCCCGTCACTTCCGCAGGTGGCCACTTCGTTCGACGAGAGAAATCGTGTGCACAATACTTCCCCGGTATGTGCTTTGAAAATGCTCACCGGCTGAACGGAAACCGCATCACTGCTCGTATCCACTTTCAGAAGCTGTACGGCGCCATTTCTGTATCCAGCCGCCAAGGACTTGCCATCGGGCGAATACGCCAAGTCAATCAAGTTATCCCGAAACTCCGGCACTTCGGCCACAACACGCTGCGACGGCAAGTGAAACAGAAACAAGTTCGAACTGTAATGATCTCCGGCAAAAAGGTAGCTTTCGCACGGTGACGACCTGGCGATCGTAATATCCGAATTTTTTTCGCTAGGATGAAACATAGCTCGGTTGACCTTCGAAAGGTCGCCAGTCCATAGTTGCAAGTACGCGTTCTGGCTCGAGCCCCTAGGAATGCGGTTTGGCACGAGCAAGTTGGAACTTCGTGACATGTACTCCAGCGAATCGATGCGAGCGGTGCATGGAATACGCTTCACAACCTCGCCGTTCAATGTGACAAGACAGACTTCGTCATATCGAGTACCCACCGCAAGATGTTGGCCGTCGGGGCTAAAAGCGAGCGATTCCACCGTCGCACGCCCCTGAAATACCTGCGACACGTGGCCGTCGGCTTCCAGATCGCAGAGATACACGACGGTTGATTTGTCGGCGGCGGTGATCGTACCCTCTTGCTCGGACCCTGCCAGTCTCATTCGGGCGAAGTAGGCGTCTGTGGATCCTGCGGCGACGAACTGGCCATCCGGCGAGACGGCAACCGAGCTCAAGCCTTCGTTACAGAGAGGGATCGTCCGCACAAGTCGACGCGTACCAACTTCCCAGATTCGCAATGTGCCATCCTCGCCGACGCTGGCCAGGCGACGACGATCTGGGAACACCGCCAGCTCGGTTACCGGACCCGTATGACCGGCCAGCGTTACCGAAGCCGGCTGCTCGACGAGAGATTGCAACAGGTGCCACTCAAATCCTCGGCGGTCCGGCCCTTGTCCCCTGGGGAGATATCGATCGAGAATCGTCTGCACTTCATCGGTCCAGCCCTTCTCGTGGGTCTGGAATGCCAATGTCATATCGGTCGTGTACAGCAGCTCCGACGTTTCCTCGAGCGCGTCGACCACTTGATTCTGAGCTCGCATCACCATCACCGTGCTGATTGCGAAGATCACACAAAGCACTGCCAGCGCCAGGCCGGCGGTCGTGACCAGCGCCTGGTGCCGTCTCGACCATTTCCGCGCTCGGTCGGCAAACGAAATCGGCCGGGCCTTGATTGGCCGATGTTCGCAAAACGCGACTAAATCGTCCGCCAGTTGTTGCGAAGTCTGGTACCGCTCGTCGCGATTCTTGGCCATCGCCTTGAGGACGATTGTTTCCAACTCGGCAGGAACGCGCTGATCGATCGCCCGCAGTGGTCGCGGCTCAGTGAACGCGATGTGATTCAAAAGCTCCGTCCGGTCAGTAACTTCAAAGGTCGGCCGCAACGTGAGCAATTCATAGAGCGTCGCGCCGAGAGAATATATGTCGGCTCGGTGGTCGATGACCACGCGTTTTGCAAGTGCTTGCTCCGGTGCCATGTAGCGCAGCGTTCCCAGAATATCGCCCGTCATTGTCAAGCCGACGTCCGCTTCGAAGCGAGCCAGGCCGAAGTCCGTCACGTAGAGTCTTGCTGCGGCGGTGTCGAGCATCAAGTTGCTCGGTTTGATATCGCGGTGCAATACGCCCTGGTCGTGCGCGTGCTGGATCGCTTCGGCCGCTTGAATTCCCAGCCGTGCGGCCGCGAGGAAAAATTCAGGGGAGCTTACCTCCGGAATCGTCGAGAGGGCCGCGACGGGCTGAGTGTCGATGCTGGATGCGGCTCCAGCATGGTTTTTAAGTTGTGCGACCACTTCCGCAAGACTTCTGCCTCGCACGAGCTGCATCGCATAAAAATGTACACCCTGCTGTTCCCCGACGGAATGCACGGCGACGATATTCGGATGGTCCAGCGCCGCCGCGGCGCGAACTTCGTTGCGGAAGCGTTGGAGTGCTTTTTCATCAAGCAGGGCAGCAAACGGCAGAACCTTGAGCGCCACACGCCGGCCCATTGAAAGCTGCTCGGCTTCGTAGACCACCCCCATTCCGCCGCGGCCAATCTCGCGCACCAGCCGAAAATCGCCCAGCCGTTCATAGGGCGGCGCCGGTCCGTGACCATTTTGTAATGTCGCGACCGATGACTGCGAGCGGGTATCGCCTAGCCGCACGAGCATCGCCATGGCCGGCAGGAGTTCCCGCAACTGCTCTGCAAATTGCGGATGCTCGGCGGCGAGTTGCTCCAAATCGAGCGACTGGCCATCCTGCAAACGCTTGGCGGCCGACTCGATGATCTGTTCGAGTCGCGGGTCCATCGGTGGCGACTCGGTCAATTTGGAATCGAGCGATTTCAAGCTGATTGGCCCAGGAGTAGGTCAGGCTTTCTAGCCTAAATAGTTTCTGTGATGTCAGGCGGGAAAGCCTGACCTACCAGCCGCCGAATTCATCACCGAGCAACCGCCGTAGCCGTTGCAATGCCCGCAAGTGACGAGAAGTAACTGCAGTTTGACTAATGCCCAAAACGGCCGCAATCTCCTCCACGCCTAATTGTTCCAAATACCGCAGCACCAGGATCTCTCGATCATGCGACTTGAGCTCCAAGAGAGCGGCCTTGGTACGGGCTTGCATTTCGGCCAGCACAGCGTGGCGGCCGGGATTGATGCTGCTGGCCACGATACTTTGCGCGAGCTCCGCGGCCGATTCGTCGTTCAGGTTTGGCGTCCAGGGATGCTCCTTCAACACGGAGCGCTTCTCGGCCGCCACATGGACGCGATACATATCGGCCAGCCGGTCCCAGGCAATCCGCCGCAGCCAGGGATAGAACGAAAGCTGCGGATCGGCGAAATACTCCGGCAACCGTTTGTAGGCATCCTTCATGGTCTCCTGCACGACATCGGACGGATCGACCCGCGCTGCAATCCGCTTATCAATTCGAATAGCGACCATCTGCCGCAGCCGGCCACGGTACCGGTCCAGCAGCTCGGACCGTGCCGCAGCGTCGCCATCGCCGGCGCGTCGTAGCAGCGACTCGGTTACTGGGCCCCGGGAATTGTCCATTGCACACGCTCCGCTATTGCTTGCGCCGTATTGGCCGCCGATCCGTCACTGGAAATTTGTTGCCGGCCGCATTTTATCTGAAACGAACGAAACGCGTTACGATTAGCGATCCGGATTGCGTCAAAATCTGTCACCGATATTCTTTCGAGACGAGGCAGATTCCACGAAATTCAACCGCGATGTGCGCAGCGTTCCTTGAATAGACGCATCGTTCATGCGATGCGTCGAACTTCTTCTGGGGGGGCTGGCCATCTCGTTGTGAAGGTCTCGCCAGCCGCGAAGTTCGAAATCCACTTTTGTTCACTACGGCGCGTTGACATTTGCACAGTATCACGTTAGATGTATCAACGCTTCCGCTCATCAGTCACTTGGCGGGGACAATGGCGGGTTCGCGAACGTCTTGGTAACTATCGCTCCGGGGCGTCGTGCGCAGACGGTACAGCCCGTGAGCGATGTGTGTTCGCACAGAGTGTGATTTTATTGCTATGTAACGCATGGAGTAAGCGATGACAGCTTCTGGTCGTTCGACTGGTTCAAGATTCGTGACGCGGCGGCATCGTCGGGGTCGTCGTGCGCGTCCTCTCACCTGCCGACTGGGTGTTGAGGTGCTCGAAGACCGGGCGATGCTGAGCTTCACGCCGGGCGTTGAATTTGTTGCCGGCGAGCTGTTGGTCGGTTTTCGCGAAGGCGTCGAACTGAAGAATCTTCAGGCGTTCTATTCTCAGTTCGGCCTGAACGAGCTGAAGGACCTCGATCGCGATCGCGGCGATAATCACCCCGGCATAAAGCAACTAAAAATTGCGCAGCAGATTGACTGCGCGTCTGATCTCGCTATTGGAGCAAAGCCCTTGGGTCGAATACGCCGAGCCGAACTACCTCCTCACAACTTCCGCTATACCATCCGATACGAGCTTCGGAACGCTGTGGGGCCTGCACAACACGGGTCAGAGTGGCGGCTTATTTGACGCCGACATCGACGCTCTGGAAGCGTGGGAAAATTTTACCACCGGCTCGTCGGACGTGGTCGTGTTCGTAATCGACACCGGCGTGGACTACAACCACCCCGACCTGGTCAACAATATTTGGACCAACCAAATCGAATCGCTAGGCACAGCTGGTGTCGATGACGACAACAACGGCTACGTGGACGACGTTCATGGTTGGAACGCCATCGCCAATAACGGCGATCCGATGGACGACAACAACCATGGCACGCACGTGGCGGGGACGATCGGCGCCGTGGGGAATAACGGCGTCGGCGTGGTGGGCGTCAACTGGAATGTATCGATCGGCGCTGCCAAGTTTCTCGGCGCCAACGGCAGCGGTTCGACGACGGACGCCATCGAGTGTTTCAATTACATCAATTCGCTGAAGACCGCCGGCGTCAACGTGGTCGTCACGAACAATAGTTGGAGTGGTGGCGGGTTTTCGCAGGCGCTGATGGATGCCATGAACGGGCCGGCAAACAAGATCTTGCACGCGACCGCCGCCGGAAACGCGAACAACAATAACGATGCCACGCCGACGTACCCGGCCAGCTACAACCTGGATAACATCATCTCGGTCGCGGCCACCGATCGCAACGATTTATACGCGAGCTTCTCCAGCTACGGGGCCACGACGGTCGATCTCGCTGCTCCGGGCGTCAGCATCCTTAGCACGATTCCGAAAGGTACGGCCGCCGACTACACGAACGCGTATGCCAGCTTCAACGGCACATCGATGGCCACGCCGCACGTGGCCGGCGCTGCCGCCTTGGTCGCTGCCGCGTACCCCGGCCGCACGGCAGTTCAGATCAAACAGGACCTCATGTTCGGCACGGACGCCATCAGCGGCGTTGGATCAAATTCGTCCAAGCCCACTCTAACGAACGGCCGCTTGAACGTGTATCAAACGCTGACTGATCTGGGCGATATCGACGACGTCGAAGCTCCGGCTGCGGTAACCGAGTTGACCGTAGCCGGAACGGGACTCACGTCGGTAACGCTGACGTGGAAAGCGACTGCGGACGACGGAAACATTTTCGATTCTGGGGCCGCTCGCGTCTACGATGTCCGGTATTCCACTTTAGCCATTAACTCGGACTCTGCTTGGGCGGCCGCAACGCAAGCCGTGGGTGAGCCGCGGCCGCAGACGGTCGGCTCGACGGAGATATTCCGCGTCACGGGCCTTCAACCGAACACCACGTATCACTTTGCCGTGAAGGCTCGGGACAACAGAGGGAACGAATCAGCTCTCTCGTCTCCACCCACAACAGCAACTACGCGTACGGGTACGAAGACGCTGACGGACGGGTTCGAAGGACTGTTGACCGACAAATGGGTCGTCCAGTCTCCGTGGGGGAAGTCAACGACCCGTCATAGTGGATCGAGTGCCACAGACAGCCCCTCGGGTAATTACTCAAATAACGCAAACACTTCGTTGACGTCAAAAACGATTAGTCTGGCTGGTGTCAAGGAAGCGACCGTTTCGTATTGGCACCGCTATAGTCTCGAATCGGGCTTTGACTTCGGCCACTTCGAAGTGTCCGGCGACAATGGCGCCACGTGGACAACGCTCGCTTCCTACACCGGCGCGAACACGACCTTCCACAAGGTCACTCACAATCTCAGCGCTTACGACGGCAATCCCACCGTAAAGATTCGTTATCGCCTGCAATCCGACTTCAGCTTCAAGCAGGACGGCTGGTACGTAGACGACGTCGAAGTCGTTGGAATCGGGACTTCGCCGGCAGATGGACAGTCGGGGCTGTCGATTGATGACGTACCAATCATCAATGAGGAAGCCGGCAGCACCGTCGCTTCGTTCACGGTGGCACGAACCGGCCCGACCGACCAGGCGGTGACGGTGCATTACGCCACCGCTAACGGCGTCACGAATCCCGCCAACGCCGGCCCGGACTACGTAAACCAGTCTGGCATATTGACGATTGCGGCAGGCCAGACAAGCGGCATTATCTCGATGGCAGTGAACGCCGACGAGTTAGACGAAGCGAATGAAACTTTCTTCGTCAACCTGTATGATGCATCTTCCAACGCGCTCGTTACAGATAGTCAAGCAGTCGGCACTATTCTCGATGCCGTCGACGATACTCCCCCTATACTTGAGTCGATTAGCGATTCGATAGTCACCGAGGGTGACTCGGGCACGGTCACTGCCATCTTCACCTTGACCCTCTCAGCCCCCAGCGGTCAGCCGGTGAGCGTTACCTTTGCCACGGCGGACGGCACCGCGACAGCCGGATCCGACTATGTGGCGAGGACTACGAGCACGCTGACTTTTTGCGCCGGACAAACCAGCCGCGCGATCGGCGTCTCGGTCAACGGCGACCTTGTGCAAGAATCGGAGGAGACGTTCTTCCTGAACCTGACGAATCCTAATCCCGATAAATTGGCGTCGATTACCGACGCTCAGGGCATCGGCACGATCGAAAACGATAATGACCCCGCCACGCCGCCGGTGAAGTTGTATCTCACGCTGGAGACAGGTGGTACGGTCGGTGGCGTGACTTTCGCCGACGAAGACATCCTCGCTCTCAACGTCGCCGGCGGGTTTGCGATGTACTTCGATGGCTCTGACGTCGGCCTGCCATCATCCGCGCACATCGACGCCTTTGCGCGACTCAGCGACACCCAAATCGTCATGTCGTTTGCCGATCCAGTCACTGTCCCCAACAACGTAGGCAGCGTGGATGATTCCGATCTCGTGCTGTTCACGGCGACGAACGCGTCCACTTTGGGCGCGAACACCGATGGAGCGTTTTCCTGGTACTTCGACGGCAGCGATGTCGGATTGACGAGCAACGATGAAGATATTGACGCCGTTGAATGGTTGAGCGATGGCAGCCTCTTGATTTCGACCGTCGGGAATTTCAGCGGCTCCAGCACTTCAGGAGGCAGCCTGTCCGGCGACGATAAAGACCTCGCTCGCTTCGTGCTGACGTCGTCTGGTGTCACAACTGCGGGAACTTGGTCGATCTACTTCGATGCCAGCGATGTCGGTCTGACCACGAACAATGAAGGCGTGGACGCGGTCGCGGTAGAGGATAGCTCCCCGACGGACAAGGTCATTCTCTCGACGACGGGCAGCTTCTCCGTGACGGGCCTCTCTGGTGGCGACGAGGATGTGTTCAAGTTTATGCCCACCCCCACGTCGACTGGCTCCAACACAGCCGGCACCTACGAATCTGCGTTGTTGTTCGATGGCTCAGCGTTTGGCCTGGAGGGCAACGACGTGACAGGTATCGATCTCCCATCCGTGGAATCTGGCGGCACGGCCAGCGCGGCGGCCTTGGTTCTTGATGGCGGTTTGTCGGCACCGGCGAGCGAGACTCCTCCGAAACGAACTGCGGCCCTAATGGCACGTGAGCAAATGTTTTCTTCGTACGGCACGCCTCAAAACGATTTGCTGGCAATCCTGCCGGGTAGGACGTCGAAATCCAGCAGCACGTCAGACGCCTTCTCGCACACAGCGAAATCTGAACCGGAGCTGTCAGCCATTGAGTTAGCGCTGGAGGATGTCTTCGGTGCTGCGGTCTAACGGGTTGACTGCCTCAACACGTTTTTCCGTTTTGAAACCTCCGGCGCAGTGCAGGGCGCCGAGAGGACAACGTTAATCTGCCCGGCATTCGGACCGGCATACCCGTCACACGTGCTACGTGCTACAATTACGGGTCTCTCCCGCCCGCCGGCTTCGTATTCCGGTAAGCGAAGCCCTCACAGAACACTTTCGGCCATTCCCATGCGTCGCACGGACGTTCGTAATATTGCCATCATTGCCCACGTCGATCACGGCAAGACGACGCTGGTCGACTGCCTGCTGCGCCAAAGCGGCGAGTTCCGCGCCAGCCAGCTCGTGGGCGACTGCATTCTCGATTCCAACGACCTGGAGCGCGAACGCGGCATCACGATCCTGGCCAAGAACATCGCGCTCCATTACCAGGGCGTGAAGATCAACATCATCGATACGCCGGGCCACGCCGATTTCGGCGGCGAGGTCGAGCGCGTGCTCCGCATGGCCGACGGGGCGCTCGTGCTGGTCGATGCGGCCGAGGGGCCGATGCCGCAGACGCGGTACGTGCTGTCCAAGGCGCTGGAGTGCCGGCTGCAGCCGATCGTGGTCGTCAACAAGATCGACCGGCCCGATGCCCGGGCCACACGAGGTGCTCAACGAGAGCTTCGAGCTGCTGATGGACCTGGGCGGCGAACACATTTTGAGCGACTTCCCGCACATTTTCGCGACCAGCAAGGAAGGCTACGCCACACACGACCCCGATGTAGCGGGCGACTCGATGCGTCCGCTGTTCGACATGATGCTGGCAGCCATCCCCGGCCCCGAAATCGATCCCGATGCGCCGCTGCAAATGCTCGTGACCAACCTCGACTGGTCCGACTACGTGGGCCGCATCGCCGTCGGCCGAATTTATTCGGGCGCGATTCGAGCCGGCCAGCAGATCGCGCTGATGCAAGATGGCGACCAGTCGACCACGGTAAAGGTTGCCGAAGTGCATGTCTTCGACAAGCTTGGGCGCGATACAAGTCGAAGAAGCGACTGCCGGCGACATCGCTGCGCTCGTGGGCCTCGACGAGGTGACGATTGGCGACACGGTGAGCGACCCGCAAACTCGCCGAGCGCTGCCGCGCGTCACCGTCGACGAGCCGACGATCCAGATGGTGTTCAGCATCAACAGCTCGCCGTTTGCCGGCCGCGAAGGAAAGTACGTCACCAGCCAGCATCTCGCGCAGCGGTTGCGGAAGGAACTGGAGCGCAACGTGGCCCTGCGCGTCGAGCCGATGGACAGCATGGATTCGTTTCAAGTATTCGGCCGCGGCGTGCTGCACCTTTCGGTGCTGATCGAAACGATGCGCCGCGAAGGTTACGAGCTTTCGGTCGGCAAACCGCACGTCGTGCTGCACAACAATCAATGGCGTGACCGAGGAGCCGTTCGAGAGCCTCGTCGTCGAAGTGCCCCACGAGAAGCTTGGCCCGGTGATGGAGCTGGTCGGCGCCCGGCGCGGGCAGCTCGTGGAGATGACCGGCCACGACAACTACACGTACGTCGTGTTTTCGATCCCGGCCCGCGGCCTGATCGGCCTGCGCACGCGCCTGCTCAACGCCACGCAAGGCACGGCGGTGATCCACCACCGCTTCGAGCGATTCGCCCCGGTCGAAGGCGAAATCCCCGACCGGCCCAACGGCGTGCTGGTGTCCATGGTGACCGGCCGCGTCGTCGCCTACGGTCTCGACACGCTGCAAGAACGGGCCGAAATGTTCGTCGCGCCCGGCGACGATGTGTACGAGGGCATGATCGTCGGCGAGAACAGCCGCAGCGGCGACATGGCCGTGAATCCCACCAAGGAAAAGAAGCTCACGAACATGCGCGCAGCGGGCACCGACAAAAACATTTTGCTCAAGCCGCCGCGCATCATGTCGCTCGAAATGGCGCTGGAATATATTGAGGAAGACGAGCTGGTCGAAATCACACCCACGCAAATCCGCCTGCGCAAGCGAATCCTCAAGGAAGCCGACCGCCGCCGCCTGGCACGGCGAGGTGCGTGACCACCCAAGCTCCGAAGTATTTGCCACAAGAAACACAAAAACGCACCAAACAATCGGCGATTGAAGCAATCGCGACGAGTACGTACCACACGGAAACACTTTGCTTTTTTTGTGTCTCTTTGTGTTTTTTGTGGCGATTCGGTTGTAGCATGGTGGCAAATCACTCGTGGCGATTCTGTATCGCGCTCGTACTGCTGGTAGCGAGTGCGGCCCATCTTCCTGTCGACAACGGCAACTATCTCTGGGGATTCGAATGGCAATCATCCGACCCGGAATCACAGAACCTTTCGCGGCAGGAACTGGACGCCCTGCAGACATCGTTAGCTAGTAGAAACACGAAGGCGCTGCTCATCATTCGCAATGACCGCATTGTCTGGGAGTGGTACGCGCCAGGCCACTCGCGGACGAAAACGCATTACTCGGCGTCCACTGCGAAGGCGCTGGTGGGTGGTGTCGCGCTGGCGGTGGCGATCGCCGACGGCCGCATTGTGCTGGACGATCGCGTTTCGAAATTTGTGCCGCAATGGCGCAGCGATCCGCACAAAGCGAAAATCACGATTCGCCAACTGGGATCGCACACGTCAGGATTGGCCGACGCGGAGGACGGTGACCGGCCGCACGAACAACTCACGGGCTGGCAGGGCGATTTCTGGAAGCGGCTGCCACCGCCGCGCGATCCATTCACGATCTCTCGGGACCTGACCCCTGTTTTGTTCGAGCCGGGCACTCGCCGGCAATACAGCAATCCGGGGATTGGGATGCTGAGCTACGCGATCACGCGCTGCGTTGAAGGATGCACCGGAAAAAGACCTGCGCACGCTGCTGCGAGAGCGAATCATGCGCCCAATTGGTGTACCGGATGGTGAGTGGTCGTGCGGCTATGGTCAAACTGTCGATGTGGGTGGCCTGCCGATTGTCGCATCCTGGGGCGGTGGCGGCTTCACGGCCCGCGCCGCCGCGCGAATCGGCCGGCTGATGTTGCGGAATGGCGAATGGGAGGGGCTGCAGCTCGTCGGCGCCGCGGCGATTCGACAAACCACAACAAGTGCCGGCCTGCCCGGCGATGGCGGCATGGGCTGGTGGACCAACGCCGGTGGACGTGTCGCGGCACTTCCAACCGACGCATTTTGGGCTGCGGGTGCCGGCGGCCAGGTCACGCTGGTCGTCCCTAGCTTGCAGCTCGTGGCCGTCCGCAACGGCGATCGCCTCGACAACGGGGACAACGACCTGGCGATGGACAAGCATTTTTTCACGCCGCTCATGCATGCGATTCACAATAGGAAGTCGACATCAAATGATCGTCAAAGTGCTCTGGCCGCCAGTCCCATAATCTCGCAAATCGAATGGGGCTCCAAGGAATCCATCGTTCGCCAGGCCCGCGGCAGCGACAATTGGCCCATGACCTGGGCCGACGATGATGCGCTTTACACTGCCTACGGCGATGGGCGTGGATTTGAACCGTTCGTCGACGCGAAACTCAGCCTGGGGCTGTCCAAGGTTCAGGGTTCGCCCACCACAATCCGCGGTGTGAATCTTCGCTCCCCTTCAATCGAATCCATCGGCGACGGCCAGGCCGGCTACAAAGCCAGCGGCATGCTCATGGTCGATGGAGTTCTGTACCTTCTCGTGCGTAACGTAGGCAACGCGCAACTGGCTTGGTCGACAGATCGTGGTGCCACTTGGATGCTAGCGGATTGGAAGTTTAGCGAAAGTTTCGGCGCACCATCATTTGTTAATTTTGGAATGAACTATGCCGGCGCACGGGATGACTTTGTCTATGTCGTTTCGCACGACGCGGACTCCGCGTACGAAGTTGCCGATGGCATCGTGCTTGCGCGCGCTCCGAAGCAGCAACTCCGCAATCGTGACGCATGGACATTCTTTGCCGGCTTCCACGGCGGAGAGCCTGTATGGGAATCCGACGTCGCCCGCCGCCAACCGATTGTTCGCAATCCCGGCAAGTGCTACCGCACAAGCTTCTCCTACAACGCGGCGCTCAAGCGATATTTGATGGTCCACCCCGTGCCGACGGCCAACACGAGCGATCGGGCAGGCAAGCCCGATACACGCTTTGCGGGAGGGCTCGCCATTTATGATGCGCCGGAAACTTGGGGACCCTGGACCAGCGCGTTTTCTGCCGAAGCGTGGGACGTCGGGCCCGGCGAATCGTGCAGCTTTCCTACCAAGTGGATGAGCGCCGACGGTAAAACAATTCACCTGGTATTCTCTGGCGACGATTGCTTTTCGGTCCGCCAGGCCAAGTTGAAGACGGCTAGACAAGCACCGTGATATGTTGGTCAACTGCCCAGAAGCTTCCACGCAGGTGAATTCAGCTTCCCGACGCTTTGGCAATGTCCCGCACCCCCTGCACCAATCGATCGATTTCACCGGCGGACGTGTAGCACGCGCATCCCGCGCGGACCAAACCCTCAGCACCTAGTCCCAGCCGCTCGATCACTGTCGCTGCATAAAAATCGCCGTGCGACACGAATAAGCCGCGCTCGGCAAGCCGCCGGGCGACCTGTGAGGATGCGACACCTCGTACTGTGAATGATACGGTCGGGGTCCGCGGAGCATCCGGCAGTGGGCCATACAGTGTGACGCCGTCAATCTCGGCTAATCCCGTCCACAGTTGTTGCGTGAGGATGGACGCGCGGTGATGGAGCGCAGCGAACGCAACTTCCAGTTTCTCTCGCCGGGCTGCGCCGGTGCCGATCGAAGCCAGGAAATCGACAGCCGCCGCGGCACCGGCGATGCTCTCGTGGCTTTGCGTGCCCGTCTCTGCGCGGTCGGGCGTGTTATCCGGGGCGGGTTGCAGCTTCGCGAAAGGCAGCGACTCGAGCACTTCGCGCCGGCACCAAAGTACGCCGATATGGGGGCCATAGCACTTGTATGCAGAGAAGATGAAAAAATCACAGCCAATCGCCTGCACGTCAGCGAGGTGGTGCGGCACGTAATGAACGGCATCGACAAACGTGTACGCCCCCACCGAGTGAGCCAAACGCGTCGCCAGGGCCACATCGTTGATCGTTCCTACCGCATTCGACGCTGCTCCAACTGCAACAAGCTTCGTGCGACTGCTAACTTTTCGTTCAAAATCTTCCCAGTCCAGTGTTCCCGTCGCCCGATCCATGCGCACGACGCGTAATTGGCAGCCTCGTTCACGAGCGAGCGCCTGCCACGGCCCGACGTTGGCGTGATGGTCTAACTCGGTCACAACGATTTCGTCGCCCTCGGTAAACACCCGGCCTAGTGCTCGCGAGAGATGAAACGCGATCGTCGTCGCATTCGCACCGAAGACAATTTCATCCGGCGCTCCACCAACAAAATCCGCCAGCGTCTCACGCGATTGAGCGATGATCGCATCGGTTTCCGCACTCGTCGGATAATTCCAGTGGGTGTTCGCGTTATGATGGCAAAGATAGTCGACCATTGCGTCGACTACGGCACTCGGCACTTGCGTGCCGCCGGGACCATCGAAGTATGCGACGGGCACACCCTGATGTTTCCGTTCCAATGCCGGAAAACGCGCGCGAATATCATCCACTGCCAATGCGGTCGTCGCGCGTTGGTGTGTTCCTCGTGAAATCGCCGGTGTTGTTTTCGTAGTTGCTTGAGTCATGCGGATTCCTAATTTTTCGGCTCCCCCCGCCATTCGGCCGCTTCTTCGCCGTCGAGCCGCAGCGTGAGGCATTTCGCACTGCCGCCCGCTTTTACGAATTCGTCAAGCGGCGTGGCAATCGGTTGGTAACCGCGCGCGGCCAGCGCCGCGTGCAACTCGTCGCAACCGGTATTGGTAACTACGTTGCGGCCTATCACCACGGCGTTGCAGGCGAATCGTTCCGCTTCCGCTTGTTTCACCTCGATGAGTGTACCAACGTGTTCGCGAATGGCCCGCTGGCCGTATTCGTCGAACGCCGGCGGGTACCAAACTGCCTCGCCGATCGCGAGCGGGCAAAAGCACGTATCGAGATGGTAATACCGGGCGTCTACCAATTCCACCGGAATCACTCGCACGTTTAGCATGTGGCCGATCTGCTGATGGCCGGCCGCGTCGCTCCGCATGCGGTACCCTGCATACAATGTGTCGCCGCAAAACAAGGCATCGCCGGCGCCTTCGAAGCTGAAGTTTTCTGGCACATCAACTGTTTCGAAACCTTGTTCCGATAACCAACGCCGATTGTATGGCTCCTCGCCCTGGCGCTGGCGATGACGGAACCGCGAAACAAGCGCCCGCCGCTCGAAAACCATGGCCGCGTTGGCAGTGAAGACCAAATCGGGCAGGCCATCGACTGGTTCCAGCAACGACACGTTCGCACCAGAGTTCAGAATCTCACGATGCAACGCGTTCCATTGTTCCACGGCGACAGAGTGGTCGGCCTGCCGCGTCATATCCATCCATGGATTGATTTCGTAATGGATGCCGTAGAAGTCTGGCGGACACATCAAAATGTGGGGCTGCGAGGGCGCCGTCATGTTGTTACGAAGTTCTGCGGAGGTGCAAATGACCAATGACCAAGCACCAATGACCAACCAGATCACGCCATTCATCGCCTTTCTTGGTCATTGGTGCTTGTTCATTGGTCATTTCTTTCTAACGACTCCACTTCCTGCACAAGCGCTCGCAAAAACGGCTCGACATCGGTCACGAGCCCGAGCGTCTGAAAGCTGCCGCGGTCACTGAGTTTGATCACGGTCGACGGATTGATGTCGATGCACACCACCTTCACCCACGCGGGCAGCAAATTACCGACGGCCACGGAATGCAGCATGGTGGCGATCATCAGGCAAAACGTAACGTCGCGAATGGCGGCCCGCATTTGTTGCTGCGCCTCGAGCACATCGGTGATTACATCCGGCAACGGGCCGTCGTCGCGGATGCTGCCGGCCAACACGAACGGTACGCCGTGCTGCACGCATTCGTACATGATGCCGGATGTCAGCACGTCTTGCTCCACGGCGGCGCGAATGGACCCGGCTCGGCGAATACGGTTAATCGCCCGCAAATGATGTTCATGGCCAGCTTCGGCGATACTTGCGTCCGCCAGATGAACACCCAGGCTCGTGCCGAATAGAGCCTGTTCGATGTCGTGTGTGGCCAGCGCATTGCCGGCGAATAGCTTATCGACATACCCACCGCGTATCAGTTGGCACATGGCCTGCACACTGCCTGTGTGCACGATCGCCGGACCACCGACAACCAGCGTCTTGCCCCCGCCACGGCGGTTGGCGACTAAATCCCGTGCAATTTCTCGAACCAGAGCTCCTTTTGGTTTCTCGGTCGAGACACCGCTTGACATGAAAGCGAAATCACTATGCACCCTGGTCCGCTCGACGGGAATCACGCGCACTCCGGCATGGCCCGTTACAACTTGCATGCCGCGCCGGACATCAATCATTGGTACGCAACGAGCCAACGGAGCGTGGAGCATGGAGCTGGGAGCAGGGAGTGAAGCAGAGTTTTCTTTCTTACTCCACGCTCCGTGCTCCCTGCTCCCTGCTCCTTGCACCACGATGCCGCAGTCCATCTCCTGATCCGCCACTTCAACCCATTGCCCGCCAAGGCGAATCTCCGTTCGCTGATTCGTTGTGCTGTAAAAGCCTTCCGGAAACGCTCCGTCCATATCAGCCGCAGTGAGCCGGCAGTCTTGCTTCGTTGTGGGCACCGCCCCATGATCGGCAATCAGCGCCAGGAGTCGGTCCATCGCCTCCGCAGTTCGTGTGTGTAGCTCGATGACCGCGTAACTCGGGTCGTTCCGATTCTGACCTATTGTGATGTTGGCAATCCGAAACTTGCCGCCGCTGGCCGTGATCGTATCGAGCACCTTCGGCAAAATCAGGCTGTCGATGATGTGCCCCGAGATCTCCACTTCCTCGATAAACGAGTACTCCGGGTCGGACGAAGCGGTAGGTTTTGAGTGTTGATCAGACATCGTAGCGCCAAAGGAAACGGGATGGCGGATGCGGAGTTGTGCGGCTTTCCCTGCTCCCCCGCATCCGGCCCCTCAATCCTCGATCTACCGTTTTGGAATTTGCCGCAAAGAACCGTAAGTCAGGCTGGCTTTCCGCAGGGGGGTGAAAACCCTATACTTTGGATGGTTTTACCACATTGGCAAGGCCTGCGGCCGGTGCGGCCGGTGCGGCCGCTTGGAATACACAATACGTTTGCATCGAAATATGGAAAAGCAGGAAGTCAAGTCAAAATGGGACGAGCTGGCCCGACAGCTCGGTGCTGAAGTTTCGCCCGCCGCGGAACAGTTAGTCAAAACAACTGGGTCAGCTCCGGAAGAAACTCAGCCGCCAACGATTGAATCCTCGGACGTTGTATCCCGATTGCCAGCGCCGAAACGCCGGGCGGCCGGCTGGGACAATTTGGCGAACGAGTTCGGATTGCCGACGCCTCCTCCGCCTCTCGAGCCTGTTACCGAGACTCCGTCCCGAGTTATCCGAGAACGTGTAGTTGAAGAAGAAGTAGTGGACGAGGAAATCGTATCCCCACGGCCCCCGCGCGAAGAGAAGGCCCGGCGTGAGGAGCGGCCACGACGTGAGGAGCGGCCTCGGCGTGACGAGCAGCAACAGCGCGATGAGAGACCACCGCGCGAAGAGCGGCCACGGCGTGATGAGCGGCAACAGCGCGAGGAGCGGCCACGGCGCGAACGCAGTCGGGACGATCGAGAATCGTCGGGCAGGCGTCGCCCGCCACGTCGTGTTGAGCGAGAAAGTGAGCCGATCGATCGGCCCGCGCCTGTTGAGTTCGACGAAGCTCAATTGGAGGAAACTCAGGTCGCCCCACCTCCGGCCGCACCTGAAGAGCGCGGAGCCGCGGCGCCGCCGTGAGTTTGTGGCAGAAGATTTTTGGCTCACCTGTGGAGCAAACTGCCAAATTGAGCGACATTTCGCCAGGCGGTGATGATACAGGCGAAGTTTCCCGAGTCACGGACGATTTGCCAGATCGGCGCGAGGCAGAACTTCGAGAACGCGATTCAACGCTCGACGCTGATCAAGAAGATCGCCAGGAATTCGATCAACGTGATGAGGATTCTGAGGGCTCGGAAGATGCAGCGAGTTCAGATCGCAAGCGGCGCCGCCGTCGAGGACGCCGCCGCCGTGGAGCGCGAGACGATCGCCCGGCAGGGAAGGAAACCAGCGAGCATCGCCGTCGTAGGCCGGATGTCACGCAAACCGAACGCGAAACCGATGATCGAATCGATGATCTGGCGATCGACGACGACGAGGATGAGTTAGATACAGAAATTCCGCCTGACGACGACATGGAGGAGAGCAGCGACATCGATGCGAATGGTGAGAGCACCGGAGTCGAGTCGCGAAGCCGGTCGGCCTTGCAACGCAGTATCCCATCGTGGGACGAAGCGATAGGTTTTATCGTTGAATCGAATATGCAAACGCGATCACAGCGCAGGCCATCGCCGCATTCCGGCTCGCGATCGAATTCGCCTCGGGGTCGCGGGCGTGGCCGGCGTAAGAATTAGGTCGAGTGCAACCACGGAAGCATCGTTTTCGTTGATAAACGGCCACTGGGCGGCGTTCGAAAATGAACCGTTGGTGACAATTATTTCGCCGATGGAATAAACCTCCCGCCGGTGCTCAAATCGCTGTAAACCATTTTCGGAACAGCGTTTACGGTCGGCCTCGCCCGGTCTCGCGACGAACGCATTGCGCAGTAATACAGCAACTCCATGTTGCCCAGTCCGCAAATTCAACCGATAATTGGAGAAGAAGAGGTGCGACGCCTACCAGAAAACGGGTCGCGGCCAAGCGAGCGGCTTGGTCGACACACCACCACCTTATCAACCGCTCTTTGCCAATCTCTCTAACTGTGTGCAATCTGGCACGCGTTGGAAAGTCCATCCTACGTCTGGCCCGGTTGTGTGCATTGCGGCCAACGTTTCTCTTGGCAGTCTGGCACAGGTTCGGGTAAAAGTCGCCCGATGCTCGTGCTGCGCAAT
Organism: uncultured Planctomycetota bacterium; assembly: GCA_963786455.1. Taxonomy (GTDB): domain Bacteria; phylum Planctomycetota; class Planctomycetia; order Pirellulales; family Lacipirellulaceae; genus JABDGM01. Next base: position 314,845 of record CAWAZX010000002.1, read on the forward strand.
TCACACGACGCGTTGGTCTATTGACGTGTGCGCGCAGTACAGTTGACGGTGGATCGATTCTTGCGATCGCTGCTGCGCGGCGGTTCGGCGGAAATCTTTCATGCGGCACAGTGGAGGCGTAGGCATGAGAGTTGCGAAAAGTCACCAAAAGATTGGCGACGTCGATCGTCCGCCGGAGAACCTCAGGAAAGGAAGCCGCAATTTAGAACAGAATAAAGGATCGCAACGTATGGCACGATAATCGCCCGCACACATTCCGGCGGGCCGCTTACTGTGTAATGCGTTTGGTTGCAAACCGGCGCGATCGGAGTCGCTCACAGGGAGAGATAAGATGAGCGACGGACGGGAAATCATCGCCCTTGTGGCGCAACGCCAAGACTGCGAACAGTTCCGACGTAAGAATTGGGTCGGCACGTTCGCGGAATACCTGGATATCGTGCGGGAACACCCCGAGGTGATCCGCACTGCCTACCAGCGTCTCTACGACATGATCTTGTCGTACGGCGTGGAGCACCGAGAGACCGGTCGCGAGAAAGAAGTTCACTACCGCTTCTTCGACGATCCCGATAACAACGGCAAAGACGCCGTGTACGGTCTCGACGGGCCGCTGAACCATCTCGTCAACGCTCTCAAAAGCGCGGCTGCCGGCTACGGCATCGAACGCCGCGTGCTGCTTTTGCACGGGCCCGTGGGCAGCAGCAAGAGCACCATCGCTCGGCTGCTGAAGAAAGGGCTCGAGCGCTACTCGTCGACCGATGGCGGTGCGCTATACACGCTCGGTTGGGTCGATGAAGAAGACCCGCAGAACGCTGAGGCGATCCACTGGTGCCCGATGAACGAGGAGCCGCTCCACCTGTTCCCCGAGCGATTCCGGCCGGATGTCGAGGCTCGAGCTCAACAAAGGCCGCGGCGAGGACGATCTGCGCGTGCGCATCGAGGGCGAGCTCGATCCGTTCTGCCGCTTCATGTACCACCAGCGGCTCAAGAAATACGACGGCGATTGGACGCGGGTTATCCAGGACGTCCGCGTCAAGCGCGTGATTCTCAGCGAGAAAGACCGCGTCGGCGTCGGCACGTTCCAACCCAAAGACGAGAAGAACCAGGACGCCACCGAGCTGACCGGCGACATTAACTACCGCAAGATCGCCGAATACGGCAGCGACAGCGACCCGCGGGCCTTCAATTTCGACGGCGAATTCAACATCGCCAACCGCGGCATCATCGAGTTCGTGGAAGTGCTCAAGCTCGACGTCGCGTTTCTATACGACTTGCTCGGCGCAAGCCAGGAACACCGCATCAAGCCCAAGAAGTTCGCCCAGACCGATATCGACGAGGTGATCATCGGCCACACGAACGAGCCCGAATATCGCCGCCTGCAGAACAACGAGTTCATGGAAGCGCTCCGCGACCGCACGGTGAAGATCGACGTGCCCTACGTCACGTCGCTGGCCTGACGAGCAAAAGATTTACGAAAAGGACTACAACAAGCGGACTGTGCGCGGCAAGCACATCGCGCCGCACACCATCGAGATGGCCGCCATGTGGGCCGTGCTCACTCGCCTCGAAGAGCCCAAGCACGCCGGCCTCACGCGGCTGCAAAAGCTCAAGCTTTATAACGGCAAAACGCTCCCCGGGTTCACCGAGGAGAACATCAAGGAGCTGCGCGAGCAGGCCAGGCACGAGGGCATGATCGGCATCTCGCCACGCTACGTGCAGGACAAGATCTCGAATGCCCTGGTGGCCCACCCGGATTCCAAAAGCATTAACCCCTTCATGGTGCTCAACGAGCTGGAATCCGGCCTCAAGCACCACAGCTTGATCACTAACGAAGAGGTGAAGCAGGAGTATCGCGACCTGTTAGGCGTGGTGAAGGAGGAGTACGAAAACATCGTGAAGAACGAAGTGCAGCGGGCCATCGCGGCCGACGAGGATGCCCTCAAACGACTCTGCGGCAATTACATCGACAACGTGAAGGCCTACACGCAGAAGGAGAAGGTGAAAAACCGCTTCACCGGCAAGAGCGAAGATCCAGACGAGCGGCTGATGCGCTCGATCGAAGAGAAGATCGATATTCCCGACAGCCGCAAGGACGACTTCCGCCGCGAAATCATGAACTACATCGGCGCCTTGTCGATCGACGGCAAGACGTTCGATTACAAAACGAATGAACGATTGTACAAAGCGCTCGAGTTGAAGCTGTTCGAGGACCAGAAGGACTCGATCAAACTCACGAGCCTGGTATCGAACGTCGTCGACGCCGAGACGCAGCAGAAGATCGACGTCGTGAAGGGCCGGCTGATCCAGAACTACGGATACGACGACGAGAGCGCAACTGACGTGTTGAATTACGTGGCCAGCATCTTTGCCCGAGGAGACGCAAAGGAGCACAAGTAGTTAGGTATTAGTCGATTAGTCGTAAGTGGGAAATTCATCTACTAACGACTAACGTCTTACGACTTACGCCTATAAACCATGATCATGAAAATCGAGCGGGATCAGCGCCGCTTCCGACAGATCGTCCGCGGCCGGATCCGGAAAAACCTCCGCAAGTACATCACGCACGGCGAGATGATCGGCCGCAAGGGTCGCGATCTCGTCAGCATTCCCGTGCCGCAGCTCGATGTGCCTCATTTCCGTTTTGGCGATAACGGCGCCGGCGGCGTAGGGCAGGGCGACGGTGAAGAAGGCCAGCCGGTTGCGAAAGGCGGCGATCCCCAGGACGGCAACGGCCCGGCCGGCAGCGATCCGGGCGGCGGACATCTGCTGGAAGTCGACATTTCGCTCGAAGAGTTGGCCGCCATCCTCGGCGAAGAGCTCGAGCTGCCTAACATCCAGCCCAAAGGTCAGGCCTCGATCGTCCAGGAAAAATCAAAGTACAACAGCATCCGCCAAACCGGTCCCGAGTCGCTGCGGCACTTCAAACGCACGTACCTCAAGGCCCTGAAGCGGCAGATCTCCACAGGCGTCTACGAGCCTGAAGAGCCGCGCGTCATTCCGATCAAAGCCGACAAGCAATATCGCTCGTGGACGACCATTGAGCACCCGGAGGTCAACGCGGCCGTCATCTACATGATGGACGTTTCCGGCTCGATGACCGACGAACAAAAGGAAATCGTCCGCACCGAAGCGTTCTGGATCGACACCTGGCTCTCCAGCCAGTACGACGGCATCGAAACCCGCTACATCATCCACGACGCGGTGGCCAAAGAGGTCGACGAGCACACGTTCTATCACACTCGCGAAAGCGGCGGCACACGCATCAGCTCCGCGTACAAGGCTTGTGCCCGACTGATTGAAGAGCAGTTTCCGCCGTCGGAGTGGAACCTGTACTGCTTCCAGTTCTCCGACGGCGACAACTGGGGCGAGGACAACGAGGAAGCGTTCAAGATCTTGGGCGAACGGCTGCTGCCCATTGCGAATTTATTCTGCTACGGCCAGGTCGAGAGCCCGTACGGCAGCGGCGAGTTTCTCGGTTACCTGCAGGGTCGGTTCGGCGATCGTCACGAGTCGCTTGTGCTTTCGGAGATCGAAGACCGAGACGCCATTTACGAATCCATCAAAACTTTTTTAGGTAAAGGCCGCTAAACCGCAAGCGGTCTAAGTGCGACAAAAACTACGGGGGCAACAATGATCACGAATCACCTACCACTACGATCCTACCGAGTCCGCGTCGGCCACTGGGAAATCCACCTCAAAGCCCACGACGCCGACGAAGCAATCGCCATCGCCCGCCGCCATTTGGCACGCGAATTGCCCCGCCTGTACGACATCATTCGCAACCTGACCGCAGCCCGGTTCCAAGTCGATGCCGCCGCTTAACGTAGCCCCTCGCCCCCGGCCCCTAACCCCTCAGCACATGGCCACCGTCGAAACCTCCAATTTGCCTCCGCAGCTCGTGGCGATCCAGCGCGAAGTGGAAGGCTACGCCCGCGGCCACGGTCTGGACTTCTTCCCCACCATTTTCGAATACATCGATGCCGACCAGCTCAACGCCATCGCGGCCAAGGGCGGCTTTCCGGTCCGCTATCCGCACTGGCGGTTCGGCATGGAATACGAGCGGCTCAGCAAGGGCTACCATCACGGCCTGCAAAAAATCTACGAGATGGTCATCAACAACGACCCGTGCTACGCCTACTTGATGACCAACAACGAATTCGTCGACCAGAAGCTGGTGATGGCCCACGTCTACGGCCACTGCGATTTCTTCAAGAACAACTTCTGGTTCAGCCAGACGAATCGCAAGATGATGGACGAGATGGCCAACCACGGCAATCGCGTCCGCCGCTACATGGACGAAGTGGGCGTCGAGGAAGTGGAAGAGTTCATCGATGCCTGCCTGAGCGTCGAGGACCAGATCGACATCCACTCGCCGTTCATCCGCCGCCGCGACGAGAAGAGCCGCTACGACTTCGACAATGGCCGTGAGAAAGACGATGCCGACGGCCCGCCGCGGTTTCGCGCCAAGAATTACATGGACTCGATTCATCAACCCGCCGGATAAACTGGCCGCCGCGGCCAAGGAGCTCGACGAAAAACGCCGCGAGATCAAGGCCGTTCCCCGAGCGACCCGAACGCGACGTGCTGCTGTTCATTCTCGAACATGCCCCGCTCAATGCCTGGCAGGCCGATGTGCTCTCGATCATCCGCGACGAGGCGTACTACTTCGCCCCGCAGGCCCAAACCAAGATCATGAACGAAGGCTGGGCCAGCTATTGGCACTCCACGATCATGACCCGTCAGGGCGTCACCGCCGCCGAAATCATCAACTACTGCGACCACCACAGCGGCACGATGGCCAGCTCGCCCACCCAGCTCAACCCCTACAAGCTGGGCATCGAGCTGTTCCGCGACATCGAGGACCGCTGGAACCGCGGAGCGTTCGGCAAGGACTACGACGACTGCGACGACTACGCCACCCGCCGCGAATGGAACACCGACGCCGGCCTGGGCCGCGAGAAAATCTTCGAGGTCCGCCGCATCCACAACGACCTCACGTTCATCGACGAGTTCCTCACGCTGGACTTCGTCCGCGACCAGAAACTCTTCAAATTCGGCTACAACCAGAGCACCGAGTACTACGAAATCGAGACTCGCGAGTTCCCCAAGGTCAAACGGCAGCTCCTGGCCAGCCTGACCAACCTGGGCCGGCCGCAGATCGCCGTCCGCGACGGAAACTACAAAAACCGCGGCGAGCTCTATCTTGACCACACATATTCTGGCGTCGAATTACAACTCGATTATGCTAAAGATACGCTCCGCAATCTCCAGCGGTTGTGGAATCGGCCTGTCCATCTGGAAACCGTGCTCGAGGAAGCCCGCACGGTGATATCCTTCGACGGATCGGATCACCAAATCGAAAAGGGAGAACCGATCGAATTAGCGGAAGGGGCCCACATATGACAGCCATCAATCTTCAAGCGCAGTTTCAACAGGAACTAGGGAAGCTCGGCAGCGGCGGCGCGGCCACGTTGGCCGTGGATGCTCAACCGCGAAAACTTACGTGCGACATCGTCGAGCGAAACGCACTCGCGGTGTCGTTCAACCGGCTTCGGCTCGCGACGACGGAGCTGGCGTCGTCCACGGCGGCGGATCTGGAACGCATCGGCAACGCACTTTCCGTACGGCTCACGTATCTCATGGAGCCGATCGCACCGATCGAAATCGATGCCGCCGAATGCGTCGTGCAGTTGCGGAGCAACCCGCCGCAAAAAGACGACGATGGCCGCACGTACTACGAGCTGCTCGTGCGCCGCGGCGGCGAGATCGCCCTCACGCGCTTCCGCAAAGAACCCGCGAGCGCTCGCCAGCAAGTAACAGCAACGGTGACGCGCGAAGTGCTGCAGCGGTTAGTGGGAGACTTCTGCGCGGTCTTGGACTGACCAAGCACCCACCTAGCCGGCGACCTACATGTCGCCGGATTGTTCGTGAGTAACGCAAATCTATGCTGGTTCTCCTCTCCGCCGCAGGCACGATATTCGTGCCCCTCTCTTCGTCTTTCTCTGAGTTCGTGCCACAAGGTGGCTATACCAAAATGGCGAGCAGTTTCGCCGTTTTGTTTCCGTGAACTAACCACAGGAGTCCTACAACGACGTACGCCGTTACGGTAACATGATATGCCATACGACTTAAAACTCTTCTTCTGCCGCCGTCATGCCACGCCCCGACCACACTTCTTCCACCGAACCGATTCCAAACAGCCTGTCGCCGGCTGGCGGTGGCTGGCATTGCAGCCATCTCTATTACTCCTTCGATCGAGCGGCGCTACGCCAGCTCACAGCGGCCGATCGCGCCGAAGGCTGCCACGCAGTCATTGCGGCACTTGACCCGGCCGGGCCCGACGCACCGGTACGCCTGCAATCCTCCATCACCAGCGGCCAGAAAGCCGACTTCGGTGTGATGGGCCTCGACCCGGATCCGCTCACGGTCGATCGCGTCCACCAGCGCTTGATGGCGAGCCCATTCGGCCCGGCGCTTGTGCCGCGGTATTCGTTTATTTCGATCACCGAGATCAGCGAATATGTGCAATCGGTCAACGACTTCGGCCAGCGCCTCGCCGCTGAAGGCATGGACCCCAACAGCCCCGAATACCACGCCCGCGTGAAAGGCTACGCCGACCGGCTCGAAGGCATGAACCGCCAGCGCCTCACGCCCGACTTTCCGCCGTACCGCTCGATGTGCTTCTACCCGATGAACAAGAAGCGCAAAGTCGGCGAGAACTGGTTTCTGGTTTCCAAGGAAGACCGCAGCCGCCTGATGATCGAACACGCCCGCAGCGGCATGGCCTTCGCCGGCCGCGTCTCGCAGCTCATCACGGTCGGAGTCGGCCTGGAAGACTGGGAATGGGGAGTCACCCTGTGGGCCGCCAATCCGGAATTCCTCAAAGAAATCGTCTACCGTATGCGCTTCGACGAAGCTTCGGCTCGCTACGCGGAATTCGGGCCGTTCTATACGGGTTACGTAGCCTCAACGGAAGAAATTCTCGCTCACTGCCAAATTACGTAGCTACACGAAAGAGTTCAGGCATGGCCGAAGATCAAAGCCAATCACAGGAGCCCATCCCGGTTCCAACCGATTCGGCCAATCAGAGCGTAACGCCGAGCGAGGAACCCATTTCGAGCCAGGTGCTGAAGTCGGCGTACAACGCCTTCAAAAAGCGCTGGAAGCTCACTCGGCTCGACTACGAATCGCGCATCGGCCGCGGACCGCTCAGCTCCGGCTCAAAATCCGCGATCGTCGGCATCGCGGCGCCCAAAGAGTTTCCCCGCGCCGTCTGGGAAGAGCTCGTCAAGCAAGGCCGCCTAAAACACGCCGGCTCCGGCCTCTACGCGATGCCGTAAACATCGCCACGGCGACCACGTTTAGCCACGACGCGCAGCGAAGTGCGGGTCCCCGTACCCGGCAGTCAGCGGCATGCCATACGTGGATTTGCAAATGCCCACGCTATTCCGCGGCCGGAACCTCGGCTTCCACGCCGCCCGGCACGAGCGCCTCATCCATCGTAGCCACATAAATCGCCATCGCGCCCAACATCAGTACGACCGCGGTCCACAGCCGCCAGTCACGATGGATTCCCTTGCCGCGAAATGCGCCCTGGTGGCTGTGCTTGTGATGATCGTGTGAGTGTTGCGGATGTTTGGTGTGATCCGACATATGCAAGTTCCGCTTATTTGATAGTGACGGCTAATAAATGCGTTCGTTGATAGCGTAACAGATAAACCTCGGTATGTCTCGCAGCGCGACACCGCACTTTACTCGCCTGCAACTGGTCCCCACCACGCATTGATGCTGAAATTTGGTCGTGGCGCACGGTCGTTGGCCGTTTGGCATCGGGAGGTATAATGCGGTGCCCTAAATCTGGCTACTAATCTTACTTAGTATTTACACCGCCATGTTGAGATCCTTCCTCTTTATCGCCGGATTTGTTGCCACTCTGGCGGCTTCACTTACTACGCCCACGCGAACGAGGCTGCAGACCTGGTATTGATCAACGGCAAGATCGTCACCGTCAACAAGCAGTTCACCGTCGTTCAAGCATTGGCCCTGAAGGACGGAAAAGTTCTTCGCGTCGGCACGGATCGAGAGGTGCTCCAGACCAAAGGCGACGGCACGGAGGTGCTCGATTTAGGCGGCAAAATGGTCCTGCCTGGGCTGATGGATTCCCATACGCATCCAACGTCGGCCAGCATGTTTGAATTCGATCATGCCGTGCCTGAGATGGAGTCGATTGACGATGTGCTGGAGTACATCCGGTCGCGCACGCAGGCCGTTCCTGAAGGATCGTGGATCACCGTGAATCAAGTGTTTATCACGCGCTTGCGCGAACAGCGATATCCGAGGCGCGCCGAACTGGACCGCGTGGCCCCGCGTCATCCGGTTGTGTTTCGAACCGGGCCGGATGCCGCCGTTAATTCACTTGCCCTGCAGCCAGAGCAATATTGACGCGAGTACGATGGCCGCAACTGCGGGCACAGTTGAAAAGGACCCGGCCACCGGTGAGCCAACGGGTATTTTACGGGGTGCGGCCACGAAATTACTGAAGGTCACTTCCGATGAGAAGCCGATCAGCGAAGCGGACCGTATCGAACGGCTAAAGGCGCTTTTCAACGACTATAATTCGGTCGGCATTACCAGCATCGCCGACCGTAATGCCGATCCCGATTCGATCGCCCGCTATCTGAAACTTCGCGACAATGACCAGCTCACCGTTCGCATCGCGGTGTCGCACGCCGTTTCACCGTCGGATAAAGTCGTCGACACACAGGCCCGCATCCGCGACGTTGCGAAGCACCCCTTGTGTCAAGGCGACGAAAGGCTGCGCATCGTCGGCATAAAGATGTTTCAAGATGGAGGCATGCTTACCGGCAGCGCCTACATGCGCGAGCCCTGGGGCGTCAGCCCAATTTACTCGATTTCCGATCCGCACTACCGCGGTATGTTGTTCATCGAAAAGGAAGATCTGCGCGAGTACGTACGAACAGCGGTCGAGAGCAGACTGCAATTCACTGCCCATTCAGTCGGCGACGGCGCAGTACTTAACCTGGTCGATGTCTACGACGAGATCAACCAATCGATGCCAATCCGTGCGACGCGGCCCTGTATCACCCATTGCAATTTCATGAGCCGCGAGGCCATCGAGCGCATGGCCAGGTTGGGAGTCGTCTGCGACATCCAACCTGCCTGGTTGTATCTCGATGCTCGCACGCTCAACGATCAATTCGGCTACGATCGCATGCGTTGGTTTCAACCGCTGCGGAGCATCGCGGGTGCAGGAGTGATCGCCGGTGGCGGATCGGATCACATGCAGAAGATCGGATCGCTGCGATCCGTCAACCCGTACAACCCGTTTCTCGGAATGTGGACGACGCTCACGCGCAAGCCAAACCGTTACGATGGACAAATGCACCCGGAGGAAACGTTGTCGCGTGAACAGGCCATACGATTCTATACCACGAACAACGCCTTCATTCTCTTTCTCGACAACGTGGCCGGCTCACTCGAGGCTGGAAAGTTAGCCGACATGATCGTTTTAGATCGTGATCTGCTCACCTGCCCGGTAGACGAAATCAAGTCGGCTCGCGTGCTACGAACCTATCTGGGCGGTCGCCTCGTGCATCGTGCACAACCACAGTAACGAACTTAGCCTTCGCTAAAAGCGGCCCGCTAAAGACGCTTGCCCAGGCAGACTAATTGGGGACGCCAGTCCCGGCTTTTTGAAAAAGCATGTCAAATCGCGTCATCTTGAGATATGATGGCGATGACGGCGAGCGACGGCGCGTGTCCCAACGCAATTGGTCGCCGTCGTCCGCTGGGAAGGGTCCGTGAGAACGTCTGCGAGAACCTCGATGCGTCTAGTTGGACTTCTGGCAGTCGGCATACTTTGTGGATGCGGCGCGGCGGGCACGCCGGCCGCTCCAACTGATGATCATGATATCCGCACGTTGATTGGCTACGTGGGGGAATACCATGCCAATCCGAAACGATTCGAAACGTTCTTTGTCGATGGAGCAGTACCCGACATGGCAACGCGTGCCAAGCTGCGCGGCATGATGACGAAGTTAGAGCGCGCTCTGGTCGACGACACAGGCTCATCGGCGACGGCCGAAGTGGTCTACGAAGTGCTCGAAACCGGGGAGATCCTCGGCCCCGTCGAGTGGAAGCTCGTCAAAGTCGGGAGACCAATGGAAGGTGAGCGTTTTCGCGCTGCCGGGAGAATCTGCCGCAAGCCCGTAAGAGCCTACCAGAATCATCTTTTCATTTTCTTCTCTCAAGGGATGAACCACATGCAAACGCAACGTCGAGCCTTACGAGACTGGCAAATTGGCTGTTCTGAGAAAGAAACAACTCCAGTTCGCGTATTCTCGAAAGTCATCGACTTTGGCTTTACGCTGGTCGAACTACTGGTGGTGATTGCCATCATCGGCATCTTGGTCGCGCTGTTGCTTCCGGCGATCCAGGCGTCGCGCGAGGCGGCACGGCGTACGGAGTGTGCGAACAAGATCAAGCAAATTGCCCTGGCGCTCCACAATCACAACGCCACGCACGGAAGTTTGCCGCCAGGCGTGCCTCAATGCAACATCAGAACCGGGCATCAAGGGGGGAGCAGTCGATTGCCAAGGGCCGGTTTGGACGTTGAACATTCTCGCGGAGCTCGAAGAGTCGACGCTGGCCCAATACGTTAGCGACGCCATGGATGTGTGTTCCAATGTCGGCGACGATCTGGAACACGCGGTCCCGAACGGCGATGCGGATCGCCCGCAATGTGAGCCGCTTCACTCCTGGGGCCTTTATCTGTCCCAGCGCAGAGCCGATGACTGCCGGGAATCGCATCAACACGTTTGATCATGATGACTTTACATCCAAGGGCAACTATGTTGCCTGCTGGGGATCGGGCCATTATCTGGATTTTAACCCGAACCTTCCCGTACCTCCTGAGGTCGAAGCGAAGCGCGGCGCGTTTGGCATTGTGATGGTCGACGGATGGGAAGGAAGGACCGCCGAACCCAGATCCCTCGGCAAATGGAAGATGGGGCTGGGACAAGGGACTAAGTTTTCACAAATCACCGATGGTTCGTCCAACACGCTCATGATCAGCGAAGTGGTCGGCGTCGACTCCAGTCTCGACGGCCGCGGAGGGTGGGTGCTGCAATCGATGGGCTCGTCGAATTTTAGCGCCAAATGGGAGCCCAACGCCCACGGCGATGGCATCGACCCGGAGACGAACGTATCGCTGCCGAAGCACGACCGCATCGCCATGTGCGAAGCGCGCACTCCGGCAAGTGACCCACTGTTTTGCGAAACGCGTCGCCAGGACGGCCAGGTTTGGGCGGCCGCTCGCAGCCGGCATCGCCGGCGGAGTCAACGCCGCGATGTGCGATGCGTCCGTCCGCTTTGTTACCGACGGGATTGACCTGCGGACATGGCGCGCCCTGGCCACGCGCGACGGCGGCGAAGTACAAACGGCGACAGAATAGTGGGGGGAATGAATCCCGACAGACGCCCAACTTTCTACCTCGCGGAAAGAAAACCGTCTGCAGGTTGCGCGCTTGGGTACGTAAATGATCACACGCAGAGGCGCTGAGGACGCGGAGAAATGAGAAAGTGCGGTACGGGACATTGATTTTTGTGCAACGCTTATTCTCTCTCATCGACACTAGAAGCAGTTTCAAAACCGGGGGCTAGCCCTGCGGCTGATGCAAATCAGCCGGCACGCGCTAGCGTCCGGTTCGTCTGGACGGTTTTGAAACCGCTTCTAATAAAGATTTAGTGGGAATTAGCGGAGATTAGTGTTTTACGTCAGCGCTCTCTGCGTCTCTGCGTGAGTCATTCGATTACAGTTTTAGTCTTTGAGCCATCGATGCGAAGTGGATCTCAACGCGTCACGAACGCTACCCCAGTACATCGCCGATACGGCGCAGTTGGACGACGTCATGACGTCTCCGTCGGCGGGGTTGATTGACGATCTCGCGCACATTGACGGCGATTTGATCATCCTCGGCGTGGGCGGCAAGATGGGGCCCACGCTAGCCAGGATGGCGAAACGCTCCTGCCCTAACAAGCGCGTGGTTGGAGTAGCCCGCTTCTCCGACTCGGGGCTGCGCGACAGTTTACAACGTGAGGGTGTTGAATGCATTCGATGCGACTTGCTCGAACGTGAAGCGGTCGATCGGCTGCCGCGCGTTAAGAATGTGGTTTTCATGGCCGGATACAAGTTTGGTGCAGCGGATAATCCTGGGCACACCCGGGCGATCAATGCGGGCGTACCGTACGTCGTCGCCGACGTGTTTCGCGATTCGCGAATTGTGGCCTTCTCGACCGCCTGCGTGTATCCATTCGTGGATGCGCGCGGCGGCGGTGCGAATGAATCAACCGTGACGCAGCCGCCATCTGGCGACTACGCCGCGAGCTGCGTTGCCCGCGAGCGGATGTTTCAGTTTGGCTCGCAGCGTTTCGGAACGCCGGGGCGGCTGGTCCGTCTATCGTATGCGATCGATCTGCGGTACGGTGTGCTGCATGACGTTGCGACCAAAGTTTATCGAGATCAACCGGTCGACGTGGCGATGGGATGCGCTAACGTCATCTGGCAGGGCGATGCGAATGAACAAGCGCTGCGCCTGTTGGCGCACTGCACCACGCCCACCAGCCCAATCAACGTGAGCGGACCGAAGGTCAGCATACGCTGGCTCGCCGGGCAGTTCGGTGAACGATTTGACAAGACGCCTCAAATCGTTGGTAGCGAAGCGGATACTGCCTGGCTCGTCGACACGACCGCAGCGCGTCAGCTGTTTGGAGACCCTCGCGTCCCGATAGATACGATGATCGACTGGGCCGCCGATTGGGTCCAGCGCGGTCAGCCCAACCTTGGCAAGCCGACGCATTTTGAGACTCGAGATGGTAAATACTGAGCCGCTCGTCGTAGTTCCATTGACAAGTTCCGACTTGGACGACGCCCAAGCACTAGTTGTTGAAGCGGGCTGGAACCAGACGCCTGCAGATTGGCATATTTTCCTGAAGCTGGGTCAAGCCTTAGGCGCTCGTGCGCACGATGGCACGCTCGTCGGCACGGCAGCTACGCTGTCTTATGCCGGTGGTTCCGGCTGGATAAGCATGGTGCTGGTGGCCAAAGCGTGGCGGCGGCGGGGAATTGGAACGCGGTTGTTGAATCGCTGCGTCGAGGTGCTGCGGGAATTAGGTGTGATCCCCATGCTCGATGCGACGCCGGCCGGGCGCGAAGTTTACCAGCATCTCGGCTTTCGCGATTTGTGGCCGATAACGCGCTGGCGCCGTGCAGTGGCCGTTGACTCCGGCACGGGTGCAACCAACGTGCGTCTGCTGGAAGATCGTGACTCGGCCCAAGTCATTACACTGGACACGGCAACTTTTGGCTGCAACCGCAAAAATCTTCTCCAGCACCTCCGCGACCGCTCGCGAGATTTCGCGTGCGCCGCGGAAACGAACGGGCAAGTACGCGGATTTCTCCTCGGTCGCAATGGGCGGGCTGCGACACACTTCGGTCCGATTGTCGCCAAGGACGAGCACACGGCGGCGGCGCTCGTCGAATTCGCCGGCCGGCGCGTCTCCTCGCCCGTGATGCTCGATGTGCCCGACCAGCATGACGGATTTGCGCAGTGGCTTGAAAATCACGCCTTTGTGAGAGAGCGCCCCCTGATGCGCATGGTTTTTGGTTCGGATGACTCCTTTGGAGATCCACGCCGAATGATCGCGATCGCGGGACCGGAACTGGGTTAGAACAGGACCAAAACTATAAATGATCACGCAGAGGCGCTGAGGACGCGGAGAAATAAAACCGAGCGGTAGGGACGTAACTTTTTGCGGGACGTTTATTGTCTCTCTGATGGACACTAGTAAAAGATCAGTGGGAATTAGTGGAGATTAGTATTCTGCCCTGCGATCTCTGCGCCTCGGCGTGAGTCATAAAATGCCGTTGCATTGGAGCCAACTTCCAGCGGACGTTCTGGCCTTACTGCGCCGCGGCACGGTGATCCCGGCCCACCCGCTGGCGCTGGATTCGCGCCGCCGGCTCGACGAACGCCGGCAGCGAGCGCTGTCCCGCTATTACCTCGATGCCGGCGTCGGCGGCCTGGCGGTCGGCGTGCACACGACGCAGTTCGCCATCCGTGAACATGGACTCTACGAAACGGTGCTGCGACTTGGCGATCGAAGAGTCCACCGGCTGGTCCGATCGTCCGCTCGTCATGATCGCGGGCATTTGTGGCAACACGGAGCAAGCAAAGCGGGAAGCCGGTGTGGCCCGCGGTCTTGGCTACTCAGCCGGGTTGTTGTCGCTTGCGGCGCTGGCCGGTGCACACGAGGACGAGCTCCTCGAGCACTGCGAGACAATCGCCGGCGAAATACCACTCGTGGGCTTCTATCTCCAGCCGGCGGTTGGCGGTTGCCGTCTCGCTGCGACGTTCTGGCGATGCTTCGCTGCGATCGACAATGTCGTGGCCATCAAAGTCGCGCCCTTCGATCGTTATGCCACGCTCAACGTGTTGCGAGGAGTGACTGAAGCCCGCGCCGAGCAGCGCGTCACACTCTACACCGGCAACGACGATCATATCCTCTTAGATCTCGTGACGCCGTTTGTGCTCCGGCGCGACGGCGAGGATGTCACGCTTCGTTTCCGGGGCGGTCTTCTTGGACATTGGAGCGTTTGGACCAAGCGCGCAGTCGAGCTCCTTGAGCGGATTCAAACGGCAGTCGAAAACGGCGCTATCGACAATGAACTGCTTGGGTGGGAATCGCGTATCACCGACTCGAACAGCGCTTTTTTCGACGCGGCTCATGACTTTGCAGGCTGCATCGCCGGCTGTCATGAAGTGCTGCGACGGCAGGGCCTGCTGGAAGGCATCTGGTGTCTCGATCCAGCGGAGACTCTCTCGCCGGGCCAGGCCCACCAGATCGATCGTGTCTACTCGGCGTACCCGGAACTGAATGACGACGACTTTGTACGGGCGAACATCGATCGTTGGTTGTCGTGACGACCGAAGCGCTGACTCAGGCGCTACGGCCAATTGTCAAAAACGTCGTCGAGCAATGATTCTAGCCTTCGGGGAATGGAATGCGACGCTGGTTCGCGGCCAAACGTGGCGGCGCCTGTCTGCTCCGCCTCATCGTCGGTGTCCGCATGGCAACGCATGAGTAACAGGCTTGCGTTGTGGTCGACAGGAATTTCGGCGGCTGGGACTCGTGCGGCGCGACGGATTGACGGTCGCGCAGTTGGCGATTCGTATTCCGCAACCGCCGCAGAGGCGTCTGCTGCTGCCGAAGCCATTTCCGCACTCACTGGCTCCAATTCCGGCATCGAGGTGTACGTATTCCCAAAGTGACTCCTCCAGATGCCGTAGTCGCCCATGTCAATTACGCCACTGCCGTTGCCATCGCCGCCAGTGAATGACGCGACATTCTCGCCCAAGGCGGTCCGCCACACGATATAGTCGGCGGCGCCGACGACGCCGTCCTGGTTGTAGTCGCCAACCATGGCCGGCGGAATCGGCTGCAGCTCGTACGCGCCCATGTCAATCCGCGCTCCGCCCATCCCATCGCCGTCAAATACTCGCACGAACGGCATGCCCCGTTGGTCGAAATCTGAAGGTGCCGAGACGATCGGATCACCCGTGTCGATCGCCGGGCTCCCAGGGAGCAAAGCATGGGTCTTGGTTGGCCCACCATTGTCGGCCAGCGGGCCAAGCACTGGGTCAACGTTTAGCAAGTTGCCGGTTCCCGTCGACGCGGTGACTCCCGAACCGAAGGTGGTACCGAGGAGGCTGTAGTGGACCGTCTTGGTCGATTGTGGGTCGGTCAACAGATCAGCGTCTCGGCCGTCTGCCAAATTGCCGGCGATGATTGTGCCGGTGATCGTCACCGGAAAATCATTCGAGTAATTCCTCTGATACAGTCCGGCGCCGACACCTGACGCTCAGCCAGATTTCCGGTGATCGTGCTCTGGGTAATTAACACCTGGCGACTGACACGAATGCCACCACCGTCTGCGTTGCTTCCCGCGGTGCTGTTCCCACTGATGGTACTCTGCGAAATATCGACTCCATGGAAGGTGAACATTCCGCCGCCGGGCGATTCATCGCCAAGCGTAGAAGTTGCCGCTCACCGTGCTCTTGGTAACGATGATATCCCCAACCGCATCAATTCCACCGCCCGAGGCATCGTCACCCTCGGTCCAATTGCCGCTGACCGTGCTGCGAAGTAAGACGACCTTTCCGTTGGAGCGTATTCCGCCCGCGTTGGCACTCGGGCCTGAAGTGTGATTATTGGCGACGATACTGTCGGTCAAAGTGACGTCGCCGCGAGCAAATATTGCTCCACCTACCGCAGTGTTTCCGGTCGTGTAGTTGTCGCGGAAAATACTGTTCGTGGCCGTAACGTAACCTTCGGAGAAGATGCGCCGCCCCAACCGGTACTGCCGCTCGTGTGATTGCCCTCGATGATGCTGTCGTTAATAAACTGATACAAGTTGGCGGCGAGTATCGCCCCACCGAAATTTGCCGGATTTTTCTCATGTCCGCCGGTCAATGTTAGCCCTGCGAGTGTGACCTGAAAGTTGTCGACCGTCGTGTTGAAATTGTCGATACGCATGATCCGCGAATTCTGCTGCGCATTGATAGTTAACAAGCCGGGACCCCCGCCGCTAATAGCCAGCGCCTGAAAAATCCGCAGCTCGCCCGTCGTTAGCAGGATCGTTTCCGGGCCATCGTGTCCGAAATCGAAGTTAATCTCGTCGGCACCTGGCGAGTTATTTGTGGCCTCAATCGCCTCGCGGAGACTGATACCATCGCCGCCGTCATTGTTCATCAGTGCGACGATAGTAGAGATGTCGCCATTCACGATGTCCAGGTTGTTAGTGACGGTAACTGTCGCGAGAAGCGCCGGTCCTCAAGCGTGTTCGATTCGCAACTTCCGCGATCGGGACCTGTAAGCGGGCAACTGCGAAGAGTTTTTGCGCGACATTGGGAGTTCAACGACGTTGAATCGGGTCGAACAATACCGCCGCAATAACTCGTGACTTTTTGCGGTATTCACAGACCATTATAACCACGACAACCGAATCTGTTGTGCGATACGTGCACTACAGCGGCGACGATCAGCACAGTGTGGTATGTCAAATTGGCATTCGCCTTGGGCTAGACGCAGTGCCTGCGCACTCTTGGTGCGAAGCCAATACCCGCACCAGCGGCCATAAGAGTCAGCAAAAGGGAAGTGGGTTCGGGAATGAACACAAAAAATAAAGGCACGTCCAAAGAATCTGATGCAAACGTGTCGAGGAATGCGCCGCTTTTCCCATCGTACCGAAGTATCGCATCGCTAAATGCGCTGGCAACGTAAAAGTTCCCGTCGGGACCGAAACCGATTCCGTGAGGCTCGTTGAGCCCCCCTGCACCCGTTAAAACAAACGTATCGATGAAGTCTCCGGTCTCCCCATCAAACCGGACGACCGCATCCATTTCCGACGCGGCCGCGTAAAGTTCTCCATCCGGCCCAAACGTAATCCCCGCAATTGGGCCAAGGGCTTCGTCGGAAGCGAAGCTTCCCAGCGGCTCGCCACTGTTGCCATCAAAGCGAAAGACGCCCAGAAAAAGCGTGCTGACGTAAAGGTTACTGTCGGGGCCAAATACAAGATCTCGTCCCCAACCAGGCTCCAGCGGATAGGAAGCAAATATATCGACAAACGCTCCGGTCTCTCCGTCAAAGCGATACACGTTTAGTTCCTGACGGAATGAAGTCACATACAGATTCCCATCAGGCCCGAAAGTAAGGCCGTGGGGCGACTGGAGCCCGCCATCGTTCTCCGCCACGAAGGTCGTCGGTTGAAGTCCGTCATCGAAGTCGTATTCCAGCACACAATCCCCATTCGCACTGGCCATGAAGAGATTCCCGTTGGGACCCACGGCGATCCCTCGAGGCGTCGATACGTTGTCGATCAATTGCACAAATTGCCCCGTCGAACCGTCGTATTCGACCAGCCGCCCACCAGCCTGATCGTTGGTCAAATTGTTGGTAACAAAAAGAGGCGGGCCGGCGAATGCTTCGTTGTCTTGGATGGACTGGAGCAAGAGCGTGCACATGAGAGCGATAGCACCATTTTTCAACGTGCAGCGAGTGATGAAAAAGAGGTTTCGCTTCATTAGACGATCGGGCGGGCGGAAATAGTGGGAAAGAACGGGTATTATCTCTCAGTTGCCGAGTCAATACAACGAAAATGCTAGGCTGCTCGAAGGCCGACGCGTGTTTAAGTGTGCGAGAATGTCTCGATGCCCGCTGCAGCTGACCCAAGAAACGGACGCATCAACCGAATAGGGTTCGTGGAAACTCCCCGTTTTTCCATAGGCGAGTTTCTCGCCCGAGGGGTTGCCACGCTGCTTTTTTAACCAACGCGGCGGATTCCGGAGAAAGACGACCTTGATTCTGTCGCCAATCGGAACGGAGAATGGACCGGTGCTCCACACCCCCACGCAAGCGATGAGTTTCTATGAGTGATTTCCGATGGGTGAATTTGTTCGCCGTGCTGGCTTGCTTGTTGCAGACTCAGGCAATGGCGCAGTCCGACGCCGTTGTCGAGATCACGCCCGTCGCGCCAATTAGCCTGACAGCGTTGGACGGGTCAACAGTCACGATCTCCGCGGGGGAAGATCGTGGAATCACGGTCGTTTGCTTCTTGGGCACGGAATGCCCCTTCGCGCGGTTATACGCGCCGCGTTTGGTCGAGTTGGCTGGTCAATTTGCGCCGCAGGGCGTTCGGTTTGTCGGAATCGATAGTAACTGCCAGGACTCGGAGGAAGAGCTTCGTCATTTCGTCACGGAATTCCGCATTCCTTTTCCGGTCGCCAAGGACCGGGACAACGTCGTCGCTGACAAATTTCACGCTGAGCGGATGTGCGAGGTTTTCGTCTTGGATGATGCGCTCGGCATCCGGTATCACGGCCGGATCGACGATCGGTATCGACCGGGCATCGCGAGAACCGCGACGACAGTACGCGACGACTTGCGGATCGCGCTGGAAGAGCTGCTCGCTGGCAAGCCCGTCAGCGTGCCTGAGACCGAGGTCGCCGGCTGCCTGATCGGAAGAATGAAGCAGGGCGCTGAAAACGCCAAGTTCACGTATTGCCGCGACGTCGCCAGGATTCTGCAAGCGAACTGCGTCGAGTGTCATCAGGCCGGTGAAATCGGGCCGTTCGCCCTGACCGACTACGACGAAGTTGTTGGCTGGGCCGACATGATGGTCGAAGTGATCGACGACGGCCGGATGCCGCCTTGGCACGCGAGTCCGGAGCACGGTCGATTCGCCAACGCGCGCCACATGTCCGCAGAGGATAAGCAAGTGCTGCGGGATTGGGTCGCGGCGGGAGCGCCCTACGGCAATGCCGCCGATCTGCCTCCGTCGCCGCCACCGGCCAGGACTTGGCACCTCTCTCGCGATCCCGATCAGGTGATTTCTATGCGGAAGCGCCCGTTCGTCGTGCCTGCCGAGGGCACTGTGGAGTATCAGTATTTCGTCGTCGATCCCGGCTTCAAGGAAGACAAGTGGGTGATTGGCGCAGAAGTGATCCCCGGCTAGCCGCTCTGTGGTGCATCATTGCATCGTGTTCGTGCGTCCGCCGGACGGCCAGGAGTTCCGCGGCGTAAGCTGGCTCACGGCGTACGTACCGGGCCAGCGTGCGGCCATGCTGCCGCGCGGCTACGGCAGGTACCTCCCCGCCGGCTCGCAGCTTGTATTTCAGATGCATTACACACCCAACGGCAGCGAGCAATCGGACCTCTCGCAGGTAGGCCTGTTGTTCGGAGACGAATCCGAAATCACGCATGAGGTATACTCGCAGATTGCCCTGGAGCAGGAGTTTGAAATTCCGCCGCATAACGCGAACTATAGGGTCTCAGCCTCGCCACGCCAGTTGCCGGACCATGGCACGCTGCTCGCCGTCGCGCCGCATATGCACTTGCGCGGGAAGTCCTTCCGATTGATCTCTGGGCAAGCCGATGCCCAGTCCGTACTTCTCGACGTGCCCCGGTATGACTTCAATTGGCAGCACGTTTACGAGTTCGCCGAACCGCTGCCGCTGGAGTCGATCGGCAAGCTGGAGTTTTTCGCGACGTTCGATAATTCCGAGTCCAATCCCGTCAATCCCGATCCCACCCAGCACGTCACTTGGGGCGATCAAACTTGGGAGGAGATGGCCGTGGCATTTTTCGAGATCGCCGTACCGCGGCGTGAAACACCGGATGCGCAGCGCCAACCGACCGCGACAACGGTCGAAGTCCACCAGCGAAACGAACGAGTGCAGCGGTTTACGACGCAATTCTTCGACAATTTCGATGCGAACGCGAACGGCCAGATTGCCCGCTCGGAACTCACGCTAGCGATGGAGCAGTTCGGCTTTTGGGACTGGGATGAAGACGACGACGGAAGTCTCACGCGCACGGAAGTAAGACATGCTGCGCAGCGTCGCGTCGATTTCTAGGGAACGACGGGCGTCTCGTTTCTGGTCAGATCCTCTTACTTCCTTCCTGTGGAACCCTCAAATCCGTGTCCTTTTACTTCGATCGCACATTCGGCTGGACCGTCAATCATCGGGCCGCCGTGACGCTGTTCATCCTGGTGATGAGCGGAATTTCGATCGTTGGGTACATTGGGCCCGAAAACGTCAAGCGGTGGTTCCAACCGCCTTCCGCACCATCGGCGGTCGCCGAAGCGACGACGACCGACGTACCGGCTAAGCCCTCCGTGGAACCGGTTAGTCTCTCGAACTCCGACGCGGTGATCGTGGTTCATTCCGCCGCGGACCAGTTTTTCTCGCCGGCGGGAGCGCGGGCCCTGCGGCATGTCGTCGAGAAGTTGGAATCACTGGATCATGTTCGCAGCGTGCTGTGGATGGATCAAATCCCCACGCTCAATATTTTTGGATTGCAGGAGCCGTTGTTTCCCCGCGCCGAGTCTTCCGAGCGCCGCTTCGCACTGGCGCGGGAAAGAGCGCTGTCGCATCCGCTGATCGGTGGACAACTACTGTCCGGCGACGGGCGGACCTTGTTGCTGCTTGTCAACTTCGATTGGCTGTTTCTGCAAAGTGATGACGACTGCATGAACGGTTTGCGGCTAGCCGCGGAGCAGGCTGCGGCCGAGCATCCCGACGTCGACCTGTCGTTTCAGGTCACGGGCCACACGCCGATTTACATTACGCTCGTGCGTACGCATCGCGAGAATCAGCGGAAGTACCAGATTATCGGTTACGGCGTCGTGGTGCTTATGGCGATCGTGCTGTTCCGCGGCATTCGCGCCGTGCTGATCGTCTCGCTTGCCCCCGTGCTGGGTGTACTTTGGACGCTCGGCATCCTGCGATTCTTCCACCTGCAGGACAATCCGTTTAACGACGTGCTCCTGCCGGTCATGCTGAGCATGGTCGGCCTGACGGACGGCGTGCATCTGATGGTGGAGATCCGGCGTCAATCGGCCGCTGGTTTGAGCGGGCGGGACGCGGCCCGCGTTGCGCTCGACAAAGTGGGCCTGGCTTGTTTCCTGACGTCGCTCACAACGGCCATCGGCTTCGGATCGCTCGTGTTGGCGCATCATGAAATCGTTCAGGAGTTCGGTTGGAGCTGCATGCTTGGCGTCGCGATCTTGTTCCTGGCAGTCATTGCCGTCATTCCCTTGGCCTGTTCCACGTGGCTTGGACGGGGCGTGCACGCCGGTCACGAGAAGGGGTTGATCGACCGCAACCTCGTCCGCATCGGCGGAGTCATCGATTTCGTTCTCCGGCATGCCAGGCCAATTAGTTGGCTGGCGATTCTCGGCACGCTCGTTTTGGTCGGAGTTACGCTCACGCTGCGGCCCGACGACCGTATGGCCGATTCGCTTCCCCAACGCTCCGAAGTTTCAGCGGCGATGCGGCACATCGATGAGGCATTCGGCGGCTTGGAATTTTCATCGATCGAAGTGCGCTGGTCCGAGACAATCGCTAGCGATGGCCCGGAAGTGCTCGAGGTCATCGACCAAATTGAGCAGCTGCTGCGGCGGAACCACTGATCGCTCACCCGTTGTCGATCCGCAGCATGCTCGCGGCCTTGCCGGGCGAGGGAAACCCGGCCGAGCGCATGTCCATGGTGGCTTTACTGCCGCCGCCGCTGAAGCGCGCGTTTTTCGTCCCGGAAGATCGTTGGTCCACCGTCACTTTTCGCGTGCACGACCTGGGGATCGCTCAATACGGCCCTGTCTTTGAACGGATCGAAACAGGCCTGAAGAGAATCGCCGACGAGCACCCAGATTTCAATTTACAGCTGACAGGCTCGGCCGCCTGGAGGTGGCGAAACCTGTACCAGATTGTCGTCGACTTGGCGATGAGCCTCGGCACCGCCTCGATAATCATATTCGGAGTTCTCGGGCTGGCCTTTCGATCCGTCCGTATTGGATTGATCTCGGTCATCCCCAACGTGTTCCCGTTGGCGGTTACCGGTACGTTCCTGGTGCTCGCCGGGCAGGCACTGGAGGTCGTGAGCGTTTGCGCTTTCACGATCTGTCTCGGAATTGCCGTGGACGACACGATTCACTTTCTGACGCGGTTTAGCGAAGAGCGTGCTGAGGGGTACAACGACTTCGAAGCAATTCAACGCGCATTCACCGGGGCGGGCACCGGAATGATCATGACGACCCTGGTGCTCGTGGTTGGATTTGCCACAGTCGTGTTCAGTGACATGCGCGAGCAGCGCATATTCGCATCCATGGGTGTGCTGACCCTCGTGGCAGCGCTCGTAGGAGATTTGATCCTATTGCCGGCCCTGTTGCTGCGGTTCGCTCGCCCACGCAGCGAAGATTCGGCCGCGCCATGATCGGCGTGTTGATTTAGGAAGTTCGTGCGGGACGCCTCCGCTCCTATCTCGTCGTCGCCTTGGTATAATGCGTTTCCGTAATCTGGCTACGATTCTTGCACGCGTTGACGCATCGCACATCGAAATGCAGCGTTCCTCGTACGAACGACCGGCGGTTTTCACAAGCTTGTTGCTTGGAGCGTTGATTTCCGTTGGAACATCCAGCGTCCGTGCCGACGAGCAATAAGTGGCTACGAAGCCACCAGCGGACTCCGCACCGTTGGATTTCGCATCGGCGCGGCTGGCTTTGGAGCAAAACTGCGCCGATTGCCATGGCACCGAGGAAGGCGAGGGTGGCTTCTCGCTCACCAAGGTCACCGACGAGGCGTCGCTCGGCCGCAATCACGAAACCTGGGCCCGCGTTCGGCAGCGGCTGGCGGATCACTCGATGCCCCCTGCCGATGCCGAGCCGCTGGAAATCGGTTTGCGGTTGCGGCTGCTCGATTGGCTTCCGGCCGCCATGCGCAAGGCCGTCCTGGAGCAGGGCGAAATCGCTGGGCCGCCGATGTTCCGCCGGATGGCGCCTATGAATACTCGAACACGATTCGTGATCTGTTGGGCACCACTTCAACGCCGGCAGCGAGTTGCCGCAGGACGTTGCTGGCGGCGAAGGCTTCAACAACGCCGCGGAGACGCTGATCATTTCGCCGATTCACGCGGAAAAATATGTCGAGGCGGCCACCGAGGCGCTCGACTACGCCGCGCGCGATTCCCGCGCCCGCGAGCGATTGTTTCCCAACCGCCCGTCGGAAACACTGAGCGAAACCGATGCGGCCCGCGAGAACCTGTTGCAATTTGCCAATCGCGCTTTCCGGCGACCGGTGTCCGAGGAAGAAGTGGTCCCGTACGTCAAGCTCTATGAGGACGCCCGCGCTGACGGGCTCGATTTCGATCAAGCCGAGCTTTTACGCGATGCGCGGCATCTTGATCGCGCCGCAGTTCCTGTTTCTCAGCGAAACCGCGCCGGCCGAAACGGATGTCTCGCAGCCGCTTACCGACCACGAATTAGCCACGCGGCTGAGCTATTTCCTGTGGGCGTCGATGCCAGATCAGGAATTGCGCGAGGCGGCCGACGCCGGCAAATTGAGTGATCCCGAAGAACTGCGACGCCAAACCCTGCGAATGCTGAATCGACGAAGGTACGCATCTCAATGACAGCCTGGTGCAGTTCGTCGGCCAATGGCTCGGCACGGCCGACTGGGGGCACACGAAGTCGCCTGATCCAGAGCTCCACGACTGGGTGCGGGATCATCACACCGTCCGCGATGCGCAATCAGCCGGTCTACATGTTCGAGTCGCTGCTGCAGAAGAACGAATCGGTGCTCGACGCTGATCGATTCCGATTGGACGTTTCTGAATGAAGAACTGCTGCGCGTCTACAAAATCGATCGCAAAGACATCGAAGCCAAACGATTTGCTCAGCATCTGGTCCGCGTCGATCTGCCGGAAAAGTATCGGTACCGCGGCGGGCTTCTCGGCGCGGGCGCGACGATGGGCGTGAGCGCCTATCCGCGGCGCAGCAGCCCGGTGCTCCGCGGCGCCTGGGTGCTGGACAAGTTCCTGGGCGTCGAGCTGCCGCCTCCGCCGCCCGACGTGCCCAAGCTGGACGAGTCGCCCAACGGCGGCCGCCGCCAAGACCTTGCGCGAACGGCTCGAACAGCATCGGGCCGATCCGACCTGCGCAACCTGCCATGACCGGATCGACCCGATTGGCTTCGCACTTGGAAAACTTCGACGAGCTGGGACGTTGGCGCGATCGCGACGCCGGCGGCGAGATTGACTCCGTTGCCGTCCTTGCCGACGGCACAAACTTGAAAGGCCTCGCGGGCCTGAAGGCTTACCTGATGGATCACAAGCAAGAATTCGTGCGACATCTGACGCGAAAAGATGTTAGGCTATGCCCTGGCGCGGGGCCTCGAGCCGCACGATGCATGTACCGTGGAGAAAATCGTCGAGCGCCTGGAAGCCAACGACTACCGTGCGCAGGAGTTAGTCCTCGGCATCGTGGCCAGTGAACCATTTCGCAAAAAGAGGGTTAGCGAATGAGCATGCCGCGTCTTACTCGTCGCACCGTATTGCGCGGCGCGGCGCCGCATTGGCACTCCCTTGGCTGGAAGCAATGCAGGCCGCCTTCGCACATGGTTTGAGCACGACAGCCGATGGAGCGTCCGATTCGCCTGGCGGCGCTGTTTTATCCCAACGGTTGTCGCCAGGATCGCTGGACTCCCGAGCAAACCGGCCGCGAACTGGAAGCTCACGTCCGCAGTTGGAACCGCTCGGCGAGCGGCAGGCCGACGTGTCGGTCGTCTCCGGCCTGTGGCATCAAGCCACGAACACCGGCGACGGACACTATGTTAAGGACGCCGCCTGGCTCACCGGCACGACCATCACCAAGACCACGGGCGTCGATCTCAACAGCGGCGGCGTGTCGATGGATCAGATCGCCGCGCGGACGCTTGGGCAAGTACACGCCGCTGCCCTCGCTGGAGCTCGGCACCGAGGCGGTGCGTTCCGGCATCGACGCCGCCGTCGGTTATACCCGCGTGTACGGTGCGCATATCGCGTGGCGAACGCCGACGCAGCCGCTCGCCAAGGAGATCAATCCGCGGCTGGTGTTCGATCGCATGACGACGATCGCCGCTGGCAAACCAACCGGACGCTCGAATCGTCCGCTGCTCGATCGCGTCGGCGAAGATGCGAAGCGGCTGAGCCAAACGCTCGGTCAGCACGACCGGCAGCGGTTGGATCAATATCTCGAATCGGTCCACGCGCTCGAACAGCGCCTGTCACGCTTGGAAGCCAATTCCGAGAACACCTGGCGATCGAAAGTCGATTTTGCCACGCGCGAGGCGCCGCCCAACGATCCGCAGGAACACGCCGAACGCACGCGTTTGATGCTCGACATGATCGCCCTGGCGTTCGAGGCGGACATCACGCGCGTGGCCACCTTTATGTTCGGCAACTCGGTGAGCGACATCAATTTCTCGTTCCTCGAAGGCGTCGAAGGCAAGCCACCACGAGACGTCGCACCATAACAATGATGAAAAAAAGCTCGACCAGTACGAGCGAATCACGCGCTGGCATGTCGCGCAGTACGTTTACCTGATCGAAAAACTCCGCTCGTTGCCCGAAGGCGAGAGCAACGTCCTCGACAACAGCGCGATCCTGTTCGGCTCCGGCCTGCGCGATGGCAACTCGCACAACCCGCACGATCTGCCGCTACTGCTCGCCGGCCGCGCGGCAGGCAGGCTGTCACCGGGCCAGCACATCGCCGCCACGCGCGACAATCCGATGGCGAATCTGCTGCTGACGATGCTGCAAGGCGGCCGACATCCCCGCCACCCATTTCGCCGATTCTACCGGCCCGATCGAACAATTGTTGGCGTAACAGGTTTGGTCGTCGGACGACCGGCGGACAAGCACCGCGCTCGGATGCAAGGATCCGAGGGAATCGACTATGTTTAAATGGGTTTGCCTGTTGGTGGCGATTGCCGTTTCGGCAATTGGACTTCTGCTTTTGGCGGATCTTAAGCGCGACGCCGAAGCGGCGATTCAGAAGGCCGATCAGCTGGTTGAGCGCGAGGCAAAACCTGCATTGATCAATGTCAACGAGCATTTGCCGCAGTTCCTGGCAGAAATGCAAAAGGTCTCGGCCACGCTTGGCGAACTTTCGGAAGATGTCCGGCTGATTAAGAGCATTGTGGGAATCAATTCGGATGCCGCCAGCCGCGGTGTCCGGAGTTTGCTGGAGTACGCCAACGATTTGCAGCAATTCCTCGATGCCGAAGCAGCCAACCGGAATGCGGTCATTCTCGTCGAGAGTGTTGTCGGATCGGAGCTCACCCATAAGGACACGGTCGAGGAATTCCTCGTCGGGCTAAGCAAGGAAATGACGGTCATCCTGGCGGCGGCAAAATCCAAGCAGGAGGTCCTTTATCGGGCGACCTATTCCGGTATTCGGCGCAAGCCGTTTTACATTAAGTTTCCGGATTCTGAACCGGAACCGCTGCAAGCGTGGATCAGATCAAGGCATGACGAAAGCTCAGACCTTCCTGCGTTTGAGTAGCGGAGGACGAAATAAAGATGACGGGAGTCTTATCCGGTCACGGGGCAGAGCAATCGACTCCCGTCCACTTTATTTTCATTCTTGATCACGTCCTCCATGAGATTTGCGGCGTTTACCTTATTTGCAGCTCCGGCGGCGGCAATTCCTCGGCGACCTCGGTTGGCTCTTGTTGCGGCGCTTCGGGCTGCGGATTTACAAATTCGGCCAGACGCTCGTGAGTCACTCGAAATTCGGGAAGCGAGGCAATCGCCCGATATTCCGGATTTGCACTAACGCCGTCATAGCGCTGAAGGATTTTGCCTAGTTCTTCGCGATCGGGCCGAAACTTTGCGTCGCCGGGCGGCCTATCTGCTGCCGCGACGACCCCATCCGGCAAGGCTAAGTATCTCTGCCAGGTCACCCCTGTGTGGAGGTTGCTTAGCGAGCGATTCAGCCTGCGTGCGCTCAGAGACAGTTGGCGTACGAGTCTTTGATCGGGCGGCGTGGCAAGTTCTCGGAGCGACGCGTGAAGAGTGCGCACTTGCTACTCTGGTAAGGTCGTTCAACTCTGCCGTCGTCACCGCCTGGTCGAATATGTCGACAATGCGGAAGATTGCCTGGCGCTCGTCGGCGGTAGGTGGAGCGTCCACATCGGGCGCCAGCTGCTCTTGGATCGCGCGTGATTCAAAATGTTTGCGCCACACCTCGCCAGCCGGAATTCCGCTCAGCCAGCGGTCGAAGTCGGCGCTAGATGCGCGGGCCACGCGCCGCAGCGTTAGATAATCCATTTGTAGCAACTCTTCGGCTGCAGAAGAGCCCAACATTCGTTGCACGTTCCCCCAACGTCTGGGCGGACCGACGTGCCACGGCTGGTAGTACCCGTTATCATAGAACTCACCGTAAGACTCGTATCGGTCCTCATCGCTGACTTCGACGTCACTCAAGTATCCGCTGCGACGCGCCAGCGATAATATCTCATCGACTGGATCAGCGAAGGATGTTGGGGACGCCAATGCGACCACTAACGACGCCATCAATATGGTGCTTCTCATTTGATCGCCCCTTTCCGGCCATTGCCAAGCAAGTAGCTAACCGGCGGTGCCACTATGAAATATGAAAATCGTGGCTGTACTTTTGAACGCCTTGCCTGTAACCGGATTCTGCAAATCTCGCGCCGGGGAACGCGTCAAAACGTCGGGCTTTCGCGACAAGAACTGCCGCAACGTAACGTTTCGGTCGCCGTCGAATCGGCGCATGCCGGAATATTGCGCGACTATTGAGTCCTGCGCACGGTTGATCCTGTGGGAGGCGTCTCTGACGCCGACTCCGCTATAGAATTGACCATGAAAATCGGCCTCGGAGAGGCCTCCTACAGACAATTTTCCGCGCAGCGATTTAATGGTGCGATGGCCGAGATGGCAGGTCAGTTTTTGACCCATGTTGCGCGTTGATGAGTTGATGCCACTTTTCTATGCGGCGCAGTCTCGCCCGCGACACCAACTAGCGGTCACGAGCATCAGCAGTACCAGCGTTGTCGGTTCGGGGACGGTGGCAATCGCGCTGGCGACTGAGACGCTGCCGACGGTTTGGCCGAAGTGGGCACGCCAGATGTTAAAGTCGGTCGCCTCATAGATGCCACCGGGGTTTTTGCGCCAGACGACATAGTCGGCGGCGTCGACGGTGCCGTCGTGGTTGAAGTCACCGGGCAAGTCCGGGATAGTTCGCACAAGCGAGAAGACAAGGTCTTCGTTGCGAAACGCAAACTGCTCCCAGCGGACCAGGGATGGATTGTAAAAGGATCGCCACCTGGCCCCGGCCTGGTAGGCGTTGCTGCCGAGGCTACCCACAGCGACTCCCACGCCAGTGTTGTCCACGCCGTACCCGCCGGTGTGTTCGACGCGAAGATAGTATTGGTTGCCGGGCGTGAGGCTTACCGTGCTAGGGAAATCGAAAAGGATCCAGCCGAGAGAATCCTCGCTCAGTGGATCGGGCGTGACGGATTCGACGCCCGTGCTGCCCAGGACGTTAATCAGCTCACCGGAGTTATCGCCGCTGGTGACGATGCCGCTGGCGATATGGATGCGAAACAACGCCGGGACCATGGGCCCCGAATTCGGCTGATAGTTGTACTGGAACACCATCGCCACCCAGTCGAGCGATTGGTGCGTGGCCTGGAACGTCTGACCCAGCCGAATGCCGTTCGCCTGCGTGTTGGCGATCGAGCCGACACCGGAGGGGCTGGTGTTCGAGTGCGGCACATAGTTTGGTGGGAGCGTGGGGTTCGGATAGATGTTGCCGTATCCGTCGCCCGGATCGAAGGGCGGGATGGACGGGTTTCCCTCGTCGTCGTCGGCGCGCCCGACCGAGGGCGCTGCGATGAGTGCCAACATCATCAGACCAACAAGTCGGAGGGTGTGCATGCGAACTACTCAAGCACGCGTGAACCGACGGCGACCGCGCTCATCCGCTCGTCGGTTCGGTGATTTCATTTCGAACTGAGTTGATGCCGTAACTCGTGCTTCGCCGAGAAGCCCTTGTCGGCGCCGGAGAAAGTAGCAGTATTGGAACTCAGGCAGATTTTTGGGTCAACCAAGTTTCCTAAGCTATCATTCGGGCAGGCGAGTTCAGCGTGCTATTCGCTCGACCACCACGCGCGACAATCCGATGGCGAACCTGCTGCTGACAATGCGGCAAGCGGCAAGCATTCCCGCCACCTATTTCGCCGATTCAACCGGCCCGATCATTTGTTTGATTTCATGCACCGTGGACCTTTACGATGCGTCAGAAATCCGCTCACGACGGGAGAAACTTGACGTCAGTCTTCATGGATGCTTGAATAATAGTCGTTCTATTTTGCCAACCGAATGAGTGCTGCAAAGGGGATTGCCCGTGTGTGCTCATCAGGTTTTGACTGGCTGCTTGTTGGTTGCTGCCGTAGTCGGCGGTACGCCCGCGACGGCCGCCAAATTTATCGGCTTGGGCGAGGATGTCGTTGGCATCGGTGGGGTTTCGGCCAATGGCCAATGGATCGTGGGCTCGCGTGAGCTGCCGCCTGAACAGCAGCCCGTGTGTCCTCCCAACGCACTTTGCGCTCTGCGTACAGCACCTTTCCGCTGGAGTATGCCAGCCGGACTCCAGTTCATCGATCAGGCCGGTTTTCAAGTTGGCCATGCGATTTCCGACGACGGCAAGTCCGTAACCGGCAAATGGCGTGACTTCGATGCAGATGAGCGCGGTCCATTTCTCTGGTCCGAGGCTAAAGGCGTGCTCGATCTAGGCGAGCTGCCCGGTGTCGATGACCGTGGACATGGTACGGATATTTCTGCTGACGGAACCGTGGTCGTTGGCGGCGTCGGCGACGACTTGTTCGGGACTGGCTACGGCAGTCACCCCCAGGCATTCCGCTGGAGTGCGGACGAAGGGCTGCAGAGTCTCGGCGACCTGGACGGCGGTGCATTTCGCAGTTTCGCCACGGCCGTTTCGCCGGACGGCAGGGTGGTGGTAGGCGAAGCCACATCCTTCGGCGACGTCGGCGGTCAGGCCTTTCGCTGGACCGCAGAGACTGGCATGCAAGGATTGGGATTCGTTGAGGACCGCATTCAGTCGACTGCCAGAGACGTTTCGAGCGACGGCAGCGTCGTCGTGGGTCATGGATATGGTTTGTCGGCTGATCCCCCGCATTTCGCTGGACACCAGAAACCGGGATGGAACATCTGGGCTTTCAAATTGCGGAAGCCGTCACCGGCGATGGGCGCACCATTGTGGGCAGCCGTCATGGCGCGTCTGGTTGGTCTGCGGCCGTCATTTGGAACGCAGAGGGCGGCGTTCGCGACTTGCGCGAATTTCTCATCAACGAGCACGGCCTGACAGACGCTCTCGCTGGGTGGAAATTGACCTCCGCTTTGGACATATCGAGTGATGGTGGATCAATCGCCGGCTTTGGCGAGAACCCACTGGGTCATGTGGAGGCCTGGGTTTTTACAACCAACCTCCAGCCGCTTGTTGGCGACTACAACGGCGATGCGATCGTCGATGCCAGCGACTATGTGGTTTGGCGCGGCACGCTCGGCCAAACCGGCACCGGCCTTGCGGCCGACGGTAACCGCAACGGCGAAATCGACGCCGGCGATTACGATCGTTTGGCGTGCTCATTTTGGCGAAATGATCGCGCGAAGCTCGGATGCCATCCGCCCGGCCAATGCGTCAATGCGAGTTCCCGAGCCGGACGCATCGCTCCTTCTTGCCGTCGCTCTTATCGCCGCAGCGGGAACAACGCGGCGCGGCTTGCGTTTTTCGACAACGTTCGGTCATGCGTCTTGCTCGCAGGCAATGATGGTCTTGCCGACTGCGTGGCGAACCTGCTGCTGACGATGCTGTAAGCGGCAAACATCCCCCGCCACCCATTTCGCCGACTCCACCAGCCCGATCGAACAATTGCTGGCGTAACAGGCTTGGTCGTCGGACCTTAATGTTACGGCTGGAGCCGGACTGCGAACCCCGCTTGTTCGAAGTGGTGATCGGCAGTGAGGGCTTCGTGGAGGTCGTGTTCTTCCATCACCACGAACGAGATGCAATCAGTGAGCGACCATTCCTTGTCAGCGCGCTGCAAATAAAGCTTGGCTCGGCGGCTCCATAACTCGTGGGACGACTCGATGATTCGCGTATTGGGATCGGCTTCGAGGTCAGCACGAAGTTGCCCGAACCTCTCGCGACGTTTTGCGTTGCCCGCGAGATAGTTCGCCACCTCAGTCAGGACATACTCTGTGGTCACGACGGCACCGGTCCAAGAGTGCGCGGCAGCTTCTGCCTTGGCATAATTCGCGTCGCGGGAGATGAGCAGTGCGACATAGAAGCTGGAGTCCGCGAAAGCAATTTTCATCGCTTGGGACGGCCGTAGAGGTAGTGATCGAGATTGGTCGACGAGTCGTCGGGCAGATCGTCAACGGTGCCAACCACATTCTTCAGACGCTCCAGCAGGGTTGGCAGCTCGCCCTTGACGGGATCGAGCGCCGCTTGCTCGGCACCGTTCTCTTCTTCAACGCGCAGTCGAACTCGCGCCCCCTCGGGCAAGGCCAGCGGCTCGAGCGGCCGAAATACGCCCTGATCGTAGATGGCATCCACGTCGTGAATCATGCGCTCATTGTAATAGGAATTCTCGAAAATAAACAGTCGCCCACTGTTGGATGATCGTCAATAATCGCTGGCTCAATACATTTCGACATTTCGACTGCTGCCCGCACGAAGTATGCTCTTGAGTAATGGAGACGCCCTCGTACACGCTCTGGCAGCTTGTCGCCTACTTCCTTGGTCTGGGCACGCACGGTTTTGGTGGGCCGGTTGCATTAGTCGGCTATATGCACCGCGATTTAGTCGAGCGACGCGGCTGGATAACGGATGCTGAATACCGTGAAGGTTTAGCACTTGCCCAGTTGTGCCGGGCCCGCTCGCCGCTCAGCTAGCTATCTATCTCGGCTACGTCCATTACCAAATAATTGGGGCTACGCTCGTTGGCTTGGCGTTCGTACTGCCATCCTTTCTGATGGTTTTGGCTCTGGGATGGCTTTACGTTTTTTATGGCGGGCTTAGCTGGATGCGAGCCGTGTTCTACGGCGTCGGTCCAGCAGTCATCGGAATCATTGCGTACAGTGCCTATAAACTAACGCGGAAAACCATCGGCAAGGATCGGCTCCTCTGGCTCGTCTACTTGGCCAGCGCCGTTGCCACAGTCATTACCGAAAGCGAATTAGTCTGGTTAGTGTTGGCCAGCGGATTTTTGATCTGGATAGTAAGGGCACCGCCACGCTTACCTGGCATGGCCGCATTGGTCCTGCCGCTCGGAGTGTCGCTGCCAGCTATTCCCGTGGCAAGTAATCAGACGCTTTGGCAAATAGCGGTTTTCTTTACCCAGGCAGGTGCATTCGTATTTGGCAGTGGGCTCGCCATCATTCCTTTTCTATATGGTGGGGTCGTTACTGAATATGGCTGGTTGAATGACAATCAATTCCTCGACGCTGTCGCCGTGGCGATGATCACACCCGGCCCCGTAGTTATTACGGTCGCGTTCATCGGATTCTTGGTCGGCGGATTTAGCGGGGCGACGATTGCCGCTCTGGCTACATTTGTTCCGTGCTATTTGTTTACCGTGATTCCAGCACCGTACTTTAAGAAATACGGAAAGCGACCCGGTATTGTTGCGTTCGTCGATGGTGTGACAGCCGCCGCGATTGGGGCCATTAGCGGCGCAGTGATCGTCTTGGGCCAACGGATGATTGTCGAAAATGGTTCGCCGGAATTGTTCCGGATCGGTTTGATGTTGGCGACATTGGCTACCCTTTGCACGGGACGGAAAATCCCAGAACCGTTGATTGTTTTGGTTGCGGCACTAATCGGTCTGGTTGCGTATCCGATGTTCCATTAGTCAGCAGGACACTGGATGCTTTGCACGCCAACAGGTTGGCGTAAAATAAAGAATCGGATTACCCTTGCAAACGTGTTCGGCCACAAGAACGTGAACGGGGCAGGCAAATATCGTTGGCTGCGCAGTGATACCATTCGGCATGGTGTATCTTGTCGTTGCCGTTGCGCTGCCCAATCCGCCCGCTTCGAACCGGGCGCAGTTTATGTGGCGACTAGCCGCGTGGTTGATTTGCGCCCTAACGTTTGCGATTCACATCGGATTCGAGCACTTTCGACTTCGGAATTCGCCTCCCAGGACGGCACTCCACGCCTCTGCGTCTGTTGCACTTGGTGCATTTGCTCTTGCCGCCGCAGCGAATATTCACGCACTAACGGCCGGAACCGGCAACCAACGCTTGCTCGCATTGGCGCTCGTAATCTGGCCGATCCTAGCCGGACTGTCTGCGTTTGTGGTCGCATTGGCTGTAGCTGCCGGGCTTGCCCGAGTGCGATCGAACGGCAATGCCAGCCGTTCTTAACTGTGTGGCCGAACGTCGCGAGGCGGCGATCGCGCAACGCGCTTTGATGGCTTCCACGTACCAGCTTCCGATTCAACTCTCGACCATTTCCGGCTGAAGGCTGACGGCTGACGAAACTAAAGGGGACGGGAATCAAATTCGGCCAAATCGACTTCCGCCCGCTTTCGTTGAATTAAGATGGTCGAACTACTAGAACATCATTCTCGCTCGCGATAGCTGAGCGGAAGGATTAACGCAGGGCGAGGGTGTCCATCCACGTATCGTAACGGACGATGCTTCTCGTCAAAGAGAAACGTCGGCGTCAAAACGATGTTCTCGTTGGCAGCCAAGTGTTCAAACTGTTCTTTAAGTGGCGGTGCCATGAACCGACCGCCCAATCCCACCAGCATGTCAAGAAATAGCCGCGGGTTGAACTCGCCATATATCGGACCTGCAATCGGCGAATGTTCCTGTTCAACGCGGCATCCGGCGACGCGACCCCGATCCGACCACGTCGCATATCGCGATGGATAATTCCGTGAGTACTCTTTACACGTTGCATTGCAGACAAACTCATCGAATTGGATTGGGGCAAGCGGGATCCCCTCAAACTGGTCGTAAATGTGCTGGCACAATTCCTTTTGAAGGCCATTGTCCAAAAAGACGCAGATGATGCCAACGTCAGCACATCGCAGTGCCAGTATCGCGACAGGCTTGGGGCCTGCTTCCGGAGACGCAACTATGAAGTAATGGTGCAGATCGAAGTCCGCTCTTATGTCGTCGAATTTCGCCGTTTCGACCACAAAAACTGAGTGAGGTATGAAATCGACGAATTCAAACGGAACGTAAAGTGATTGCAGAAACAGATGCAGTGTGAACAACGAGAGTAGCAATTCGCGATCAACGATTGTCTCGGTACCAGGAGTACGGCGGTCGAGTCGCAGCCGAGTATCGCGGAACAGAATTCCGTAAAAGATTTTGCCACACCATTGAAACAGTCGCTCCTGAGGCAGCTGGCGAAACTGACGGAACCCAGCCGTCATCGCCGCTTCGATCTCCGCTTCCAAAGTAGCGAGCACGCCGGTATTGCAACTGTGGCAACAGGGGACCTTAAGATGTCGGTAAGCGATGCCGGTTCGGTTCGGTAATGTGATTCGTTGATCCCAAAGATCAAAACGCCGTTGTAACCAACGCGGTATTACATGTTCGTCCGTCCGGTTTTCATCCGTTAGTGCGGCTCCGCAAAGAAAGCAGTGATCGACGTCCAGTTTTTGACGCGCAAACACTGTGCCTTCCGTCGGACGCGAAAAGATTGGCAATGGGTCATCGAACATGTGAAAGTTTACACGTATGATTGCATTGTTGCGAAGTGCAAATCGGATTGATAAGTTGTCGCGGACGAATAATCCATCCTACGATTCTGCGCGGGTCAACAATTATGCGAAACGGGTCAGGCCGCGGCGGGGGTTGGGCCGGGGGGCAGGCTTTGGTCGTTGACGGGCGTGCCGAAATAGCAGGTAGTTTCGCGCTGAACGGCGATTCCATCGGCCCCCGTCTTGACCAGTCCTTCAAATTCTACCGCAGTAGACTGCACGATCGTCGGTGCGAGCTTCCTCGCTCCTGGCGTGTGCCACCGTGCTTGCTCGCCACCACCCACCGCGTGCGCGGCCGGCGAAACTCCGATTTCAAGCTGCCGGTTCACTCTTGCGAACGAGCCTCTACAATTCCCACGGGCATCGTCGTTCTGATCTGACTGAGAGTCCGTCCGGAAAGTTCTCGATTGTAGCGATGGGTGGCCCGCCTGTTGGAAAATCGCCGGGGAACGCGACAGGCGAGCCGCCTGTCACCACGGTGGAATCGATTGTCCGAATAGACTCTAAGAGGCAGTCGCCGAGTTGCGTGCGTGGAACATTGTTGCGATACAAAAACGAACGAGCTTGAGGTCCTCTGGTCGAGGCAAACTAGAGTCCTCTGGATCGTGCTGGCCGTCAATTCCGGCATGTTTGTGGTCGAGGCCGCGGCCGGGCTCTTGGCCGGGTCCGCCGCGCTGCTGGCCGACTCGCTCGATATGCTGGGCGATGCCCTGGTGTACGGCGTCAGCCTCGTGGTGATCGGGCGATCGCAGCAAGCCCGCGCCGGCGCGGCCACGCTGAAGGGCGCCGCCATGCTGCTGTTCGGGCTCGGCGTGTTGGCCGAGGTTGCCTACAAGCTGCTTACGCAGCATGACTCCAAACGCGTCGATCATGGGCGTGACCGCAACCATCGCGCTCGTGGCCAACAGTATCTGCCTGGTTCTGTTGACCCGCCACCGCTCGGACGACATCAACATGCGGTCGGCATGGATCTGTTCGCGCAACGACCTGGCCGCAAACGTCGGCGTGATCCTGGCCGCCGCGGGCGTGTTTCTCACGAACACCGTCTGGCCGGATATCATCGTGGGCCTAATCATCACCGGCCTCTTTCTCGTGTCCGCGTCCCGCGTACTGCGGCAAGCCATCGGGGAACTGCGCAACGTCACGGCCACAGCCAAGCGTGCACGAACCGCGGCCTGATAAGCTTCGCCGCGTTGGCCCGGTAAGCCGCTGATTCGTTCCGCCACTTGTTATGAGCTTGTCGAATAAATGGATGCCAGAGACTACTCGAGCGAAAGTTACCCAGCTTGCCACTAAGATGGCCAATAATAGGGGGCGGAATTTTGGACATCTTAGCAAAAACCCGATGTTTTCACGCAGGCTCATTGCCCAGGGGCCTAAGGACCTCTAACAAAACCATTTCCAAGGCACCCTCACCCCGGCCCTCTCCCAAAGGGAGAGGGGGGTTGTTAGAGTTCCTTAATCAGCTTGGGGCTGTTTCGCCTCATTCGCGGCGCAGCGGGCCTCCGCGTGTAACGAACGGCTCCGACTTCACGGCACGAATGAGAGAAACAAAAACGCCGCAAACAGCACCAGATGCACTGCACCCTGCATCATGTAAGTGCGACCGGTGCCAAGCGTGACGGCCTCACTAAAAACGTCACCGCGAGCAACGCGATATCTTTGGGCTCCAGACCCAGAACGAGGGGCAAGTCGAAGGCGATCGACGCCAACACGACGACAGGAACCGTCAGGCCAATACAGGCCAGTGCCGAGCCGATCGCGAGATTCATACTGCTCTGAAGCCGATCCGCCCGGGCGGCACGCACCGCAGCCCACGTTTCGGGCAGCAGGACTAGACCAGCAATCACAATTCCCACCACCGTCCTCGGCGCATTGGCCGCGTCGACCGCATACTCGATTGTGGGTGATAACTTTTTGGCCAGTCCCACAACCGCGACTAGCGAGACGAGGAGCAACCCAAAGCTCGCCCAAGCTTCGCGGGTCGTCGGCGGCTCGGCGTGAGTCTCGATGTTGTCCGCGTCGGTCTCTGGAATGAAGTAGTCCCGATGACGCACCGTCTGAACAAAGATAAAAATTGCCCAGAGCGCCGCCGAAGTCAGCGCCACGAACACCAGTTGGGAATTGCTGTAGGTCCCATCCGGCGTGCTGGTCGTGAATACCGGCAGGACAAGCGTGAGCGACGCCATCACGATTAGCGCGGCAAGGCCTGCTCCGGCTCCCTCGACACGGAAGCTCTGCTCATGGTGCGCGAGACCGCCCAACAGATCACATAAGCCGATGACACCGGTGCAGATGATCATCACGGCCGCGTAGATCGCATCGCGAGGCAGGACTGCCATCTCCTCGCCGCCGGCAATCATCATGGACAGGATCAGCGCCGCTTCAATCGCGGTTACGGCCAAGGCAAGTATGAGCGTGCCAAAGGGCTCACCCACGCGATGCGCGACGACTTCCGCGTGATGGACCGCAACCAGAACCGACCCGACCAGAGCGGCGCCGCACAGCATCACAAGATACGTTCCCATGCCGACAGCGAGTGCGAGCAGTAGCAATCCAAGCGCCAGCACAGGGATGAGCCAGGGCCAGAGACGCATGTTCGTTCTCGCAAAGAGCGGAGTCATCCCGGTCAATATCGCAACGGTTCACAGCCAATAGACCGAGATCGGCCAGCCGCAGGCCATCGACCAAAGAACGGTGGGTACCCGTCAACTCCGCCGAACGACAACGTTCGGCTGTTCGCCTCACCGGGAGGACCATGCCGGAAGTATAGCCGTTGTACTCAGTTCCCGCTGCAACCGCAGACTTGGTATATTCGCCAACGGCCGACGAGACTAGGCCTGCCTAACGGTATTTAGCGCGTGATCAAACCGGTCAATTTCTATAACAAGCGGCGCAAGAATCATCAAAACATTACCAGTCGCCAAGAATGGATTCACCGTCGGCGCGGGTGGCGAGGCGATCGAGGGTCGTGGGGTCGATGTCGATGGCCAGCGGCGAAACGTGACCGTCGCAGAATAGAAAGTTGCAAATGCCCGCGTGCCAACTGCCGAAGTTGTCGCACACGCAGTTTTTGCAATCGCTCGTCGTGCGGCAGTTGGTGCGGTCGGTTGGATTGCCCGCCAGCGGCGCGTGCCGGCCGGCCACGCGGGCACAGTTGTTCTGGTTGTCGCCATTGTACAGCGAGCCTTGGGCGTCGAGATTTCCGTACGGGATGTGCTTCTCACCCACCAGCAGCGTTTTGCTCAAGCCGTCGGTGATCCGCTGGAAGCTGATCTCCGATTGCCAGCGGCGATTGGGATAGTCGTAGATGAAGAACATACGGGCGGTGACGAGAACGCCATTGGCGTCGGGGAACCAATAGGCGGGAAACTCGACGCGGGGATTATCGCTCCCAGCGTTGCCGGCGTAATCGCCGGACGCACCGAGGGTGACGATGTCCCCGGAGTTTCCCTGGCTGTCGACGACTAGGTGGGTGCCGCCGCGTGACGGACAGCGAAAGATGTCGACCGGCGTTTCTCGTGCCGACTGGTTCTCATCGGCGTAAAACGGCTCGTCAAGACGCCACAGTTGCCCGAGGTTCTGTTCTTCGACATAGGGCAATAGGATGGCGAACCAGGTCGGGTACCCATTGAAATAACGCGACGGCGGAAGGTTTTTGTGATCGTTGTGAAACGACTGCAGGGCAACGCCGATCTGGTGGAGATTGTTTGTGCAACTGGCACGGCGCGCCGACTCACGGGCAGACTGCACGGCCGGCAAAAGGAGCGCGACCAGCACGCCGATGATGGCGATCACGACGAGTAATTCGACCAGCGTGAAGCCATGTAAAGAAGTAGGTCGGCGATTCGACTGAGCTCGCCGAAGTCCGAGCCGAGGCCGAAAGCTGGGAGCAAGGAGCGTGGAGCGCGGAGCGGAGTGGATTGATTCACTCCTTGCTCCTTGCTCTTGGCTCTCCGCTCGCAGAGCCGCTCGGACTTCGGCGAGCTCAGTCGAGTCGCTCGCGGCTCCTAGGTAGCTGAAGCCGTGCGTGCGGAAATGCTGGTCTCGTACTTGCATCCCGGCCTCGGCATCAAAGAATCGCTAATAGTCGGCGGCCCCCCGCTAACCTGTGCAGGATATACGCTAAGGACCGTCGAACGCAAGAAAAATGCAATCGTTGACCCTGATTGACGTTCACTTACGTAGAGGAACCACGATGTCCGCCCTGCCTTACTGTCGCAGACGCGGCCAAGTAACTGGCAAGCCGAAGGTTGACCGGTCGCTCAAACCCAGCCGTGGCGTTGCCGATTCAGTCACGCTCTCTTTTCGTGCTGTGATTCCGCACGCTGTTTGGCAACTTGCTTTGACGGCTGCCCCAGCTATCTCACATTCTCAAACAACCCCGTGCGGTACAGCGGCAGGTGGCGGTAGTAGACTTCGAGCGTGTAGATCGAGAGGCAGGTGACGTAGAGCCGGCCGCCGGCGTCGCCCCAGCGGTCGCCTTTGGGGTCCCAGCTGCCGCGTTCGCGGCCGCGCTTTTCCTGGTGTTCGCGGCAGCAGCTTTCGCATCTCCTCGTTCCAGGCCCGCCACGGCTTGCCTTCCATGTGGTGCAGCACTTGCGTCGCGTAGTACCAGTAGTACACGTTCCGCTTGTCCCACTCGGGCAGGTTGGCGAGCAGGTATTCGACGCCCGCGTTCGAGCCGCGGGTCGTCGTGCGGCCAGCCGAGGTACTGCCGGCACAACAGGCCCTCGGCGGTGAGCGGCAGCGTGGCGCCGTCGTCGGGTCGATAGGCATAGCGGCTGCCGACGTCGTACCCGTTCGTCGCCGCGCGAACGCTGTCGAGAAACTGCTCGATCTTCTCGAACACCGGGCTGGGCACTTCGATGCCGCGCCATCCGCGCGCTTTGCAGGGCCATCACGAACCAGCCGGTGACCGACATGTCGCTGTCGCTGCCCGGGTTCGTACCGCCAGCCGCCTTCGGCGACTGAATCTGCACGCAGTAGTCGACGGCCTTCTGGGCCGCGTCGTAATACTCGGCGTCGCCCGTCATGGCGTACAGCTCGCACAGCGCGATCGTGCACTGCGCCTGCGTGTAGAGCTGATGCGTACCGGTGCGCTTTCGTCGAAGAAGCGGCCGTCTCTTGTCCATCTGCTTGAGCAGCGCGTTCCAGCCGCGGCGAACGACCGGCGTGAACGTCTTGCTTGCGGATCGCCGTCGGGCGTGTAACCCGGCGCCTTGAAACGCGAGCAGGGCCATGGCGGTCGCGGCTTCGTGGTTGTCGCGCTTGCGAGCCGTCGGCATACGGTCCGGCGAGACTCCACAAGCCGTTGCGCTGTTGCTGCGCTGGCCAGCCAGCGCAGGCCGAGCGCGACGGCGCCTTCCGTCTTGCCCGTGCCGCCGTACGGACTTCAGCAGCGCTTCCTTCATGCCCGGCTCGCGGCCGGTGAGCGCGATGCCGATCGCGGTCGGCACGCATCGGGCCGGTGGGCATGCACGGCATTGGGCGCGACGTCGGTGACGTCGGGCGTCGCCAGCGGATCGTCGACGATCGGCAGGTTGTCGGCCGTGAGCACGGTGTCGTCGACTTCGAAACTCGTTCTGCAAGCGTGTCGAGATCCTCGTCGATCGGGTCGCCGAAGTCGTCGCTGTAGCCGGCGTCGAGCAGCAGATCGTCTTCTTTTCGGCCTGCACGAACATCAGGCCGAAGATGATCATCACGACCATGTGCACAATCGCGCTCACCAGCCACGGCGGCGAGTCGCGGAGCATCGCGCCGAGATCCATGAGCGGCGGCTCGTCGCTCCGGCTGCGGCGCGAGCTGAGCCGCAGCGCGGAGCGGCGGCGGTCGCCGTCCCGGCACGTTCGCGGGCGGTCGTGGCTCGAGGTCGACCATGCATCGGATTGTCTCTGTTCCGGCAAGCCGGCGTGCATGGGACGCAGATCCTCACAAGCCGTCAATTCCGGCACGACCGGCTCACCTTCTCCACTCTACCGCTGCATCGGTGCACGAGCAAGCAAGGAACGCCGATCGACCGACGAATGTACGCAATTCCCGTCGGATGTCGCTGTCACATCTGCGACAAAGTCGAAACTGCGGCAAGTCAGCCGACATACAAAACATCGGCAAGCAGGCATCCGTACCGCACATGCCACAGCAGACCTTGCCGCACGGAGCCACTACTCGGTAATAATAGAAGACCCGGTCAGGCCAGCCGGCCGGTTCCAAACCAATGACGCGGGGTGGAGCAGCCAGGTAGCTCGCGAGGCTCATAACCTCGAGGTCGCAGGTTCGAATCCTGTCCCCGCCATTTTCACACAACTTCCGCCGAAACCGCAGTTTAGGTTACCTGCCGGCGTTCGGCAGTGCGGCCTAAGGATTCTTGAAAAACGGTAGTCTACCGTTTTTGGGATTCACGAAGGGTTGCACCATGCCGAATCTCTGTTCCACCGAGCGTGTTCCACGCTATCGTCACCACAAGTCCACCGGCCAAGCCGTCGTCACGATTGACGGCCGAGACATCTATCTCGGCATCACGGCACGGCTTTATGATAGAATTGTGACCAAGTGAGCTTCGGTGTTCGGCGGCATTGCGGTTTAGTAACATGTCTTCGCCGGATCCAGATAAGTTTCCGCCCGGTGTCACCGACCAACTTCAAACGTACGTCTACCGGCTAATAGATCCGCGCACGGGAGATACGTCCTATATTGGCAAGGGCAAAGGCGATCGAGTTTTCGTCCACAGCCGCGCTCAACTCAGCGCTGACGAACTGGGCACAGACGAATTGGGCCAAAGTTGAAGCGTATCCATGAGATTCACCTCGCCGGATTCCAAGTTGCGCATGTTATTCATCGCCACGGTTTGGATGACAAGACCGCATTTGAAGTCGAAGCGGCCTTGATCGACGCGTATCCTGGTCTGGCAAATGAGGTTATCTGGGCGCCACGGAAGCGGTGTTCACGGATACGGAAAAAGCCTTGCTAATTAGCGTAAACCGCGAAGCGTAGCAACGATCTTTGTATGAGGCGGTGCGTTACGCATGGAAGATCAACCCGCGCAAAGCAACGCAAGCTGACGTCATTCTTGCCACAGACAAGGATTGATTGTCGGCGCGTTCATAGCTCACAAATGGCTGCCGGCGACGGCAAAAAATTTTCCTGGTCGCTGGATAGAAGGCGACCTTTCAATTGGGCGATTTGGCTTTGAAGGTAAAGAGGCGCCCAAAGAACTCTGGAATCGTTACGTTGGGAAGCGCGTGACCGACAAGTTCCGAAGGAAAGGCGATGCGAACCCCATAAAATATACTTGGTAGTGAAGCAGTTGCTGGCCGTCGTACAGCGCACACAAATGGCAATGTACGAGTTGCACTTTGCGACGCACTAGCTTACGCGTGGAGATATGGCACTGGAGCCACAGGCTTTTCCCATATAGTTATCCTGCCTAAGACTAAGTCGGGAAACTCGTCGTTTGCAATAAGAACACAATTAGTGCTGTCGGCCAATTCCTTGGCCTTTCTGATGAAGCGGCTATTAGTAATTACGGCACAGGCTCCGCAGCCCCAGTGTTGCGCGCCCGTGTAAGCTTCCTGAACTGCCTTATTGCTAACATGATTCTTAAATCCGTATCCCTTTGCCTGCACTGCAATCCGCTGTCCGGCAAATTCAACAATTAAATCAACGCCTTGGTCGCTGCTACATCGCTCGTTAGTTCGTTTGGCATTCGCGCCTAAGGAACAGAAGACTGTCACCAGAAAGTCTTCCCAATCGTCGCCGCGCAAACTTCTCCAGTTTTCCTGAAGTAAGTTGCTACGCTCACGCTTCACATAAGCGATTTGCCGCTTCACATAAGCGATTTCCGCCCG
The DNA here is from genome assembly GCA_963786455.1 of uncultured Planctomycetota bacterium. GTDB lineage: Bacteria > Planctomycetota > Planctomycetia > Pirellulales > Lacipirellulaceae > JABDGM01. The sequence goes on from CAWAZX010000002.1 coordinate 357,911, forward strand.
TAGCTTTTCCTCCTGCTCACTTCGCTCGTCGCGCAGACGTCGAAGTTGTTTCAAAATATCGTCAAGCCCATCGGCCGCTCGCCGCTGTCCCAAGCGTTCATTAGCCAATTGCGAGATAGACTCTGCGTGCACGATCGCTGCTGGTAACAGCGCATCGGTGGGCGAATACAGCAAAGCCGCCAGTGCTGCAACACAGCATGCAGTACCGACACCACAAAGAAGGAATTTAACGGACCAACTGGCAATAAATAGGTCGGTTAGTACGAGCACAAATGCAGCAGTTGCTGCTGGTCCCACAAGCAACACGCCGACTCGCCACAAACTCTAGTTTTCAGCAGGGCGGCGGAACCATTGCGCAAACCTGAGATAGCGAAGCCGATTCGCAGCTGAGGTAGCGGCTGATTCTAGTGGAGCTCGTGCCCTCTTAATTCGACGCACTTCTGCATTGTGCTGCTGAATGTCGAGATCGACCTGAGCAATTCGTGACTCAATTTGGCTGTAAGTGGACAATGACCGCCGGCTCCGCGATATGGGGCAAGAAGTAGGGTTGAATCAGGTAATAGACGGGCGTCCGTGCCCCCGGTGAGGACCTCCTGCCCTGTGCGTCGGTGTATTTGGATCTTTGTCCGGCAAATCTGTGGACCGATCTACGAGCATCCATCACACCAAACGAACCGGTGCTGCAACATCACAAATCTTTCCGTCCGCGCTGCCAAAACTGGCATCGGATGTGACATGAACCGGCACGCCGGCAGACAATCACGATTGGCCCGGCGGAAGTCGCAACCCGCCGGGCCAGATTGGCCAAAAACCAGCCCAGGCCGACCCCCTTGACCTCGACTGAATCTCGCGGACACGACTTAACTAGTTTGCCGAACTCCGGTCACGCAATGTCGCCATCCCAAGGATCGTTGCTCCAAGCGAGGCGATTAAGAAAGTCGCTGGCTCTGGTACCGCCGTCAACGACGGCCATTGCCGCACACGGTATTTACCAGCCCCTGGCAAGCTCACTTGCAGGTTCAAATAAAGAACGGCAGCGTCAGGCATCGTTTCCGGTGTTGGATCGGCGGGGACCGTCCCACCAATGAGTCGAACGCGCTCCGTGCCGAGCCCGGAGATTTGTGAAAAGTAGTTACTGACTTCGTTTGTTGTCGGCAAGAAAAAGGGTTTGCTCGATACGGGCTCGTGGGACTCAAGGGTCTCGATCGATGCGACGAAACCCAGCCATTCAAATTGCGACATGTTGAACACGCCCGTCGGTCTTTGCGTCGGAAAGTTCTGTGGCGGCGCGATGGTGCCGTCCTGCGTCAGTGTCAAAACTCCCGATGAATCAACGACGTAATCCACTGCAAAAGTGCCGAGTTCCTCAAATCGGATCTGGACCCACGATTGATTCAAATTAAGACTCGTAGAAACACCAGCTCCGCCCTCGAACCTGAACTCTGGACCCGGTGAGATGATGGCGCTCGTGATGTTCGCTTCCGTGTGCTCGCACAACAACGTGCCGAAAACCAGCCACACGATCGCAAATACTCTGTTCATTAGACACCTCTCCAATAAATAAAAAAGATGACAACTGGGCCGTTCGCTGGTCGCATATGCGGTAAGAATAATACCAGCAACTAACGGCTCCCATTCGACTTAACTATGCTCGCTCCCGGATGGCCAGATTATTCCCGAAGAAATGGCACTGGCGGACACTATAGCAGAGGGGGCGGCTGGGACCTAAATTCCGGCAGAAACCTGCATAACAGTCCGAGCTGGAGCCAGGCCATGCCACAATCCCGTCCACCACCGAGAACGCAATTCGCAACAGCCGAAGCATGCGAGGGCGGTCCATAGGCGCCTCATTGGAAGCCGCGCTGAGGGGAGAAGACTAGCGACGGAGCCTTCCCTGGGCCCGCGCCACCTGCTCCGGTTAGGCTCGGAGCAATGTGCCACATCTTACTGCGCTCCGTGGAGTTTGAAAGCAAGTTTTGAAGGCCGATCCACCACGTCGGCGCAATTCCTGGGGCAACGGCGCAGCTGCATAAGGGAAATAGCCATCACGACGAACAAGCCCGTCGCCGGCTCGGGTACAAGCACTAGGTTTTGGTTGTTTGCCGACGACTGACCAAAGTGTGACTTCCAAATTTGATAGTCGCCGGCATCGACTCGATCGTCACTGTTTCCATCAGCCGCAGTGAACTCACCTGTTAGGCCAAGTTTGTCGCGCCAGACGACGTAATCCACGGCATCGACGATGCCATTGAGATTGTAATCGCCGACCGGAGGCAGATTCTCGATGTCCGTTGCGTAAATTTCGTACCACTGTGCGCCAGCCTGCGACCCAATGGCAACGGCATCTAAGAAACTACCACTAAAGCGACTGGAATGGCTGGCACTCAGCATCTGGAAGCCAATTCGTCTGCCAAGCTCTCGCTGTGCGATCAGAGCCTCGTATTTATTGCGATCAAGAGTTACGTCCGCCCTTAAATCATTCGCCTGATATCCGGCCCGCTCGCCGGCCATCCCCGCAAGTTGCTCTAACAGCCACTCGGAATCTTCCTTGGCAATCCGCGACTGACTAGGAGTCGCGTAGTTGAGCGCCACGACAGACTGGGGAAATGCACCTGTGAGTGGCTCGGCCATAACGGCCCAAGACTCCGCCAGGCTGCGCGAGGAATAGCCCGCAAGCTCGGTTACTTCTTGCGGCATGTGCATCTCCGATGAGTTGGCAAAGCTTGGAACGTGTACTACTTGGATTCGTGGATTATCTCCGTATCGCATACCTAGAACGGACACCAAGTCCTGCCAATGCGCCTGCATCGCAGCATCCCAGGGCACCGGAGCCCGGCGGAAGCTGGTGACGCCGTTTGAGTCCTCAGACAAATAGTCGAAATACGACACTCCTACTAGGTTATCCGGCGCCTGCACACCTGCCATCACCCGTAACTGCACGTTGACACCGAATTGGTCGCCGCGGTGTACTTGCTCGTCGAGCCAAGCGAACCCCTCCTCATGAAGTTTTCGCCACGAGATGCGAATCGTAAAGCCATCGAGCCTGGGAGCTGCGAAGACAGAATCGGGAAGAGATTTGTCAACGCCTTGCAGGATATAGAACTCGGCAGAACTCGCCACGAGACTGCCCGATAATATCAAGAACAAAGTCGTAACAGCGTATGAATTACTCTTTGTGAGTGCTGAAAACATTGATGCACTCCCACATCGTACCTTCATGTAGCAAGACGTCCATCCGACCGTTGCGCATCCACCAGTTCTCCATCGGGCCATCCTATCACACCGCGCACGAAATTGCTCGACCGGACATGCGGTCTACCGAAGCGCTACAACCAGCCCCAGCACGACGGCAACCAGCGCCGTAGTGATTAGACTTTTACTCAGCAGTGTTTCCCGAGAGCCCAATTGGTGGTTGAATCGTTCGAGCACGTCCTCGAAAGCGCATTAGCTTACCGCCTTCTCTACACCAATAAGCCAACGCTAGCCAAAGTCTCCACTCTATACAGTCGGATGGCGGTCGCCCCTGAGATGCCAGGCTAGCGGACAAAAAGTCCTGAGGCTTAGACGGATAAAACGGGCGAGGTTCCCTCTGTCAGGGCAGGCGTCCGCTCGTCCTCTTCCAAAAAAAAATGATATTGTTGTTATAGAGGACGATATCGCATCGGATCTGCAATTTGTCCGACGTAAACACTTGGAGCGGTTAGTTCAAGGAGCGATCGATGTCTTTGTGAGCGCGCGTCAACTCCGGTGAGGGAGGCTCTAAGATGACATCAGACGAATTCAAAGTGCTCCAACTGGATGCAGATCACGTTCTAATCAGTACGAAAGACCGCTACCGAGTTATCATTCACAGCGAGGGCCACGACAGCTACCTCGAGTTGCAAACGCTCGGTAAGGCGCTGGCCTACACACAATCATTCAATCGCCAGCCGCAATCCGGTGACCCCTGGGCTGAGATTGTAACTTACCGTGAGGCATACGAGCGTGAGCTTATTGCTTACCAGGACGTCTTTGTGCAACGTCGCGGCGCGGATGAAGCCGCCAAGTGCGATATAGTAAAGCATTTCTTGAAGCCAGAACCACCCGCGGTGTGACCGTGGCATATCGGCTAACCGTCGGGCTTTTTTGCAGAACTCTTCCGATATCGGCCTGTGGTCCGCCGAAACGTGCGACTCACTAAAGCGGAGGTGAATCGGCTCGCGAGGCCCAGGATGCCACGACCGTGACAGTGATTTTCCGCTCACGATCACAATGGAACCGGACTATCGCGCGATGTTGTTGGCCGTTGTGGCCCGTAGCGAGCAATTACTTGTCCAAATGGATGCGATCTTGCGTGATGCATCGGACACTGACACGGTGGCCCGTGTCTCAATGCAACTGGCTAAGCAATGGCGTCTACTGGGGGATGTGGAACAGAAACTAAAACTGTCTCGCCAGACTACAGGATTAAAGCGCCTCAGACGACGTCGAACCACAAGAGCTGCAACCAGTTTCCACCAAGCGGCGCTCGTACTGCCCGAGCATCTCCCAAGGGAAAAACAAGAGGTCAGTACGTATCGCCGCAGAACAATCGCATCATGTCGGTCGTGGCTTGGCGCCACGGTGCGAGCCGAAGTATCGCATATTGGACAATCAGGCACGAACCAAGCAGCTTTGTGTTTGCCAGATGTGCCACCAGAAAAGACGCAGTTGCCCTCGCGGAGAAAGTCTATGCGATGTTTCCAGAACAGCTTTGGCAAGCGACGGACGCGGATGTAATAGCAGCCATGCTACAACCCCACGAGCGTACGATCTTTAAATCGCCCATCCAACAACGAGGTGGGGATTGCAGCCAGCAAGCGCAACAAACGATTCAGGAGCTGATGAATAGCAACATAACAATTTGAGAGATCCCACACCCCTGGGGCATCCTGCGCGGTCGGTTTTGAGCGGTGGCTATTGCTCTCCAATTTTCGCAGAGACCTCGCAGAGCCAACAGGTTACTTTCACTTCGACTACTTGGGATCCGTCGCCGCTACAACAGTCGCAAACGGCATCCAGGACCTTGCCCGTACGCTCGCACGCCCGACGGCGTTCGGAAGTGCGGCCTCAGGAGTCTTGAAAAACGGTGGTCTACCGTTTTTGGGATTTCACAAAGGGTTGCACATGCCGAATCTCTGTCCTACCGAGCGTGTTCCACGCTATCGTCACCACAAGGCCACCGGTCAAGCCGTCGTGACGATCGATGGCAAGGACTTCACTTAGGGACGAAGTACGGACGATCATTGCGGCGATCAAGATCGCCCGCGAGCTGTACGGCCGGACCCCGCATTGATTTTGCCCGTGGTGCTCTTGCGTGCGGTGTTCGCGCTAGTGTGAATTACCGGACCGCGCGGTAGTCGCGCAAGAGTCGCGGCGCTTGCTCATTGACAACTCGAATTGCCCGACGGAAGTTGCGAGCCGCCGGGCACAGCAATCCGCGAGGCTTTACGACCAGTCGTCGGGCACACGGATGCCGGTACCACTTTGAAGGCCGGGACAGACTGTCATGAAAATCGTCGCGGCAACTGCGGACACGAAGAGAACTATGGGCAGAACGTCCATAATATTGAATGGCGCGTAAGACATCGTTCAAATCCTTTTGACCTTCCGAATAAGTATCGGTCAGGATCGTGAAGATGGCGTTAAGGCCAAATCAAAGTTGCTGATGCGACTCCGAAAGCGGATGGCATTCAAGGGCTTCAGGCAAAATGTAGAAGGCGACGATCGACTGCCGAAGCCGTTAAGCTGGACGCTGACGTCTCGATCAAGGGCGACGCAAATCTAGTTGAACTGCCGGTTCTCATTTCCACCGTACGATCTTGGGTGACCAACTTTGATCTATCTTGTCGTACGCTTCGACGTAGCCATTGGCTCCTGCATTCAGAGCCGCCTTCCGCTGGGCCACGATTTCTTCCGCCGATACGTCCCAACCTTGAACGATGGCAATGATCCGCGAGGCTGGGATCGAGGTGCCATCGTGTCGTGGTGGCATCGTTTTGAAAGTATTGACGGCAAACCCGACCCAGCTTGCTTCGGCGGAGCCATAGTGCGGAACGTCGCGTTGGAATTCTTTGTATAGTGCCAAAACCGCGAGGCGTTCGCTCGTATCGGCCAAGGGCATAAGTTGCTGAGTGTACGCTTTCCAACAAATCCCGTTGAAGCAACCGACCCCGGCACAAAGTCCATCAGGATGACCATCATGTTCTTCGCACTCTGTCGTCCAGACGGGAATGACTTCAGCGTTGGGCGAAGCCTTTTGAATCGCTTGGACGAATAGTGCGGCCGCATCATCTCCCAACTGCATCGTGGTGCGACGTTTGCCATAATCGCTTGTCCAACGACAGAGTGGATTGCCACAACCGCAAGCTGAGGGCGCACCTTGCAAGTCGTTCAGAAAGATCAGCTTTGGTGTCGGCAGATCGGCGAGCAACGTTAGAACGCGTTCTCGTTGAGCATTGAAGGGCTCGCGCGATAGGATCGGAACCCAGGGGTACGTCTTCGCGACCTCGTTCGCTTTTGGCCTGGGAGCGTTTGGAAAGAAGCGTCGCCACTGATCATGGGTTTGCAAGCTCGCCATCCACTCTGGATGAAGATCGGCAAGCTCCGGGGAGCGAGCAACTTCGATCCAGTACGCGAACGCGAGACCGACTCGCTCTGCATTTGCGGCCGCGGCGCGGATCGCCGTTTTCGCTTTGTCATCGGAGCTGTTCAGCGTGAAAACGACGGTGTTCGTCCCGGCGGATTTAAGCTCAGTCAACCGGACTGTCGACGCTTCTCCAACCTTTATCAAAGCTCCAAAAAGCTCTGCCGTACCAGAGGGAGTATTGGCTTCTTCTGCGGTCGCAGGTGGCAGAGCTGCAAGGGCACCGAGAGCAAGCACGATTGTGAAAAGGAAGTAGTCGCGCGAGCGAAAGCATGAACGTGGGATCGTTATCATTCGTCAGCCCCCACCTTTTCGAAGACTGTCGTTTTCGGATACTCACTGGCCCATGCGTACCAACGGCATTGAATGCTCTTGACCCAAGTCAATTCGTGTCCGCGCAACGGCCCATCAATACCGCGGCCTGCGATGGACCATCGCGTGCCGGTCTCTTGGTCTTTGAAAGGGGCAGACTCGGGCGAGATTTCATCGGCGTAAAACGTCAGCAGCCGATCATCTACTTTACGATCGAAAGCGACTGCGGTGTTCGTGTTGCGGTACCAGAAGACTGCGATCGCTTGACCATCGACTTTGTCCAAGAAACACGCGCGCCTTCTCGGCTGGAAGTGGATACGCTCGTTGCGAATTGGCGAATTCGACGCCTAAAACGTCTTGGTTTACCTGCAACCGATCGTCCGTTCGCTTTAACGATTCGCTGGCCTCGTTGCTCATCTTTTTCGGCAAGGGTGTCGAAGGGTATTTCTGGCCGTCGAAAAGTTCGTATGTCGTCGATTCGGGGTGAAGCATCAGCCAGTAGTCCCAATTCGTTACGAGGCTCGGGATGCGAGTCAGTTGTTTCCCTTTCTGCGGTCCCTCAATCGCTTTGCCCGTAAGGGCTGACCAGAGCGTCCCGTCGCTGCCGGCGACAACCATCACCCCATTTCGCCAGCCGTAAAACCGGTAGCCGTAATCTTTTTCGTAGGCTGCCGCGTAGCCACCGTCCGGATCATAAAAGAAAAGTCCGTAGGTGTCGTTGACGACTCGCGGCCCGGCGAGGAACAGGCGAATCGGAAATGCACCGCCGTTGTGCTCTGCTCGAAGCCAGGCAATCACGCGATCGTCACCCTGGATAAGCGACTTCAAGTGTTGCGTTGAACAGTACGAGCATGGCGGTTCGGTGATCGGCGCGACGAGTTCATCGAGCAACTTGATGGCCCCGGCGTCGCCCTCAGGAGGTTTCGCACTGATCGCAACGTCACGCCCGACAAAGAAAGGTATCGCAACGACAAGCAAGTAGATCGACTTCATACTTACATGCCAAATGGATCGTGCACTGTCGCGGTCTGAAGAGAGCACGAACAAGAAACTCCCAACCCCGTCTTCCGGTTTACTGGGTGACGTCGATTGACGGCTGACTTTGGCGGAGCTTTTCAAGCGATGCTTGATCATACTGACTGCCTTCGAGGCTTAGTCTGCCGAGTTGTTGACAGCCGGCCAGTTCACCGAGGGCGTCGTCTTCAAGAGTCAGGTTGCGAAGTACTAGCCAATCGAGCTGAGGAAGTGATGCAAGTTGGCCGAGATTTCCGGACACTGGCCGTCGCCGACAGGTCGAGCACTTTTAGCCCTTCGAGCGACGACAATGCATTCAGCCCGGAACTGCTGATCTTCGTGCCGGTTAAATGGAGCGCTTGTAATTTTTTGAGCGCGCGCCAGGTGTGCGATCCCCGCATCCGAAATCGACGTAGACGTGAGCGTCAGGGCCTCAAGACCGGATAAAGTGGCGACCTGTTTGAGCTGTTCGTCGCGTATTGGAGTACGACTGGCGTCAAAGGACGAGAGGTGAATAAGATGAGGGACGTGTTCCAGGGCCTTGTCGACCTTTTCGGCGTCCGAGATGCGTCGAAAGGTTTAGCGATGCGACGTGTGTTCGGCTGCCATCCATTACGACTAGTGCGCCGAGATCCGTAAGCGCCGACTTCGCCGCCAATTCGCGTGCGGTCGCTTGGCGCCCCTGCCATAGCCACCAAGCCAGAAGGCCGATCAGCACACACGCGGCAATCCCGATGACTGGCAGCCAACGCGCTCGGACGCTCGTTGGTCGTGTAACACCAGGTGTGGCGTGTTCTTCGTCGGACATCTAATCAGGATTCAGCCACAGAGGACACAGAGATCACCGAGGAAAATCAAGAATTAGCAAAGTACAAAGTTGATCGATAAGAGCCGTCCCTAATCTGGATGTTCTGTACTACTTCCTTATGGTCTCTGTGAACTCTGTGTGCTCTGTGGCTTTTCTGTTATAGGGCCGAGCATGCTGGCGTTCGCATAATCCTGCCGCCGCGTCGGGACAAGTTCAATAGCAGCATGGAGACAACGAAAAGGGTCGCCGCCGCCGGCTCGGGTACCGCAGAGCTTCCCGATGCATCTCCGCTTGCAGTGCCTACGACCTTGCCGAAGTTGGTCTTCCAAAGATCGTAATCGGTCAGCGTAAATATCGTGCCCAATCCCTTGCGCCACACCACATAGTCGGCGGCGTCGACTCGACCGTCGCCATTGAAGTCGCCCTGGAGGTTAATTGCCCGGTAACTTACGTCTCCCAGCCTGGCCGTGGACGCCCCGGAAAGTATAAACCGTAGAGCAAGGTCCTGCGTATCGCCAGGGTTAAAGGCGAGCCCCAGATCGAAGCTCGTAAGCGGCGCGAGCGTCGTGGCCCCGGACCGCTTCAGTTCGCCGATTTTGGTGGTGTCACTGTCGATCTCAAACCATTCGCCGCCTCCGGCATCTTGGTCGTCCAGACTGTTCCAACTCGTCAGCAGCGAACCGGACTCGGACGTAATTGTGTAACCGTCAATCGTCACATCCACCGTGGATTGGTTTTGCAGAATCGCACGCCCCGACTCAGGATCAACGACAACCACCAGGTTATTGAATCGTTTGTACCCCTTCGTACACGACGTTACCTTGCAGCGTCTGGCCAGCAGGTGTGTTAAACGTAATCACCAGGTCCTCAAAGTCAACACCCAGCGGCGCGGACTGCGGCAAGAAGACATGACCCACATCCCGCATGTCGGATTGATTCAGCGTCGCGTCCACGGTTGGGTTGAGTTCACCCAACTGGTTCCTGTTGAGCACGGCGATCTCGTTCCATGAGCCACCGTCCAGGTTTTGGTCCTGAAAACTGTTGAATCCTGCCGGGTTGAGAGATCCAACGACGGACTGAATCGTATAACCGTCGAAGGATATTGGCTCGCCAAGAGCGTTTTCCAGCACCGCCGTGCCATCGTTTCGATTGACGCGGAGTGTGAAGCCGGTGGGCGGCTGAATCGGGTCGGCGTCAATTTTATAGATGCTGCCACCCAAACTGACGAATATACACGTTTCCCAGAGCATCTTCTCCGAAGGAAGCAATCCCATTGAGACTGCCCTGGCCCGGTCCGGAGCCAGCGTGCTTCGTCCAATTGATGAGCGAGCCGGGTACCATTAATCCCGTCGTTGGATTGACTTCGAGGGACCAAATATTGTTGCTGGTAAAGTCGGCAAAAAAATACTTGCCCTGCAGGGATGCAATGGGGCCTCGGTAGACATATCCGCCCGTGACCGAGTTCCCTTGAAGCGGGCCACTACCGTGCGCGTAGGCATAGACGGGATCCTCAGCCCCCGGCAAGGGCCCGCCAACGCCGCCGGTTTGAGTCGCCCCGAATCCCTCTCGAAGCCGCCATCCAAAATTCTCACCGCCATTGCTGGATGCCGAGATAAAGTTGATTTCTTCAAAGCGATCCTGACCGACGTCGCCGATGTAGAGGTCGCCCGTCAATCGATCGAAACTCGCCTTCCATGGATTGCGAAAACCCTGGGCGAATACTTCGTCCCGGCCGTCCATGCCAACAAACGGATTGTCCGGGGGAATATGGTAGTTGGCCGCCGGGTCACTCGGAAAATCATCGATCCCACTGGTCACGTCGATGCGCAGCACTTTGCCCAAGAGTGAGTTCTTGTTTTGTCCGCTGTTCTGGGGGTCGTGCTGGTCACCGCCGTCACCGGTCGTGAAGTAGAGCATGTCGTCCGGGCCGAATCCGATCCAATCGCCATTGTGCGCGGTGTGGGGTTGCTGCAGAAACAAGATCGGTTGTTCCGAACTCGGATCGAGCTGGTTGGAGTTGAGCAATGAGAAACGCGAGAGTTGATTGTCAGCCGGCGGATTCGTATTGAACGTATAGTTGAAATAGACGAAACCGTTGGTGGCAAAGTCCGGGTCGAAGGCCATGCCCACAAGTCCGCCGTCCTGACCAGCGTGCACGCGGTCCCGAATGTCAATGAAGGGCGTTGGCGATATGGTCCCGGTAGCCGTGTTATAGATTTTCACGACCCCGCCCAGCTCGACGACAAACAACCGGCTGGCATCACCCGGCGCCGACAACAGGGCCACCGGCTGATTAAGTCCGGTCATTATCCTCGTGGTGTAAATATCCTCCATCGGTTGGGCAAGGCAGGTTCCCGTCCCTGCAAACAAAATCGTCGCGCAGATCAAGGATGCCAAATCTCATGGAGCCCGTTCTCAGTTCCACAATGTCAGACTGAACACTGAATGTGCGCATGGATAGAGACCTGGCGCGATGACACCCTGCCTCAACTCAAAGAATTATTCTTCAAAGTGAAAGGGCCAGACGCAAAGGACGCAAGAGAGTAGGATTCTTCGCAGAATTCTCACATCTCCCTCCCATTCAGGTGAGAAGAAAACTGTGTTTTTCATCTGGTTTTCTTGGCGTTCTTGGCGACTTGGCGGTTATCTTTTCAGTTTAAATTATTGGTTGGCCACTCGTCGTCGTCACGGCCGCCCATGAGCCGCCACACGTCCAGATCGACGGCATATTCAACCGACTGCACGGAGCCGTCACACATCACGACGTGAAAGTTACCAGGGTGCGCACTGCCGAAATTCCAATTCCTTTCACCCAACCCCGGCCTGTCCTGCAGTGGCTCGCGAAGTCTCGCAGGATTATTACTAGTGCTGCAATTTCAGCTGCTAAGCGAGCTTCGTAGCCTGCAAGCGGAATGCTGTTTACGTTGCTCCCGTACGTATAGCGATTAAAATCGCGGTCATGACCACTGAATAAGCCCTGATCGTCGGCGGGATCTTCACCGGTTGTGTAGAAGTCCGGATTCAGGAACTTTTCGCCAACCATCAATGTGTGGGACGTGCCGTCGGTGATTTGCGCAATAGTCACCTCGCTATGCGCGTAGCTAATTCCGTTTTGGGGAGTGTAGATGGCCCCGTCCTTTTTATAATACCAGTCAAACCGGCCGGATTCCGCCTGGGTCTCGCTCGTAGGTCCGGCTTCTTCTCCCGCGAAAACATTGCCACTGTTCGCCACGTAATCGGCACGCGGCACGACGCATTGATTCACCACGCACGCTCTCATATTGTCGGCCAGGTAACCATTGCGGACCAACGGAAAGGCAGCGCGGCTCGGCGCGATCGGGCAATTAAAAATCGGAACGGGTGTCGAGACGAGAGGAAGAAGTTGAGCGTTCTGAGGGAAGTTGCGTTGTCCTTTGCCGATCGCTCGTAAAGTACCCTCTTCAGCATACTCCAGAATACTATACAGCCAACTTCCGGGCTGACTCTCACCGTAGCCCCGATTGGGATCTGCATGCCACCGCCAGCCCCAACCGCTGGAAGGGAAAATATTTGTGAACCGATTCATGGTTCAAAAATCCCAAGCCGATTTGCTTGAGATGATTCTTGCATTGGTTGCGGCGGGCCGCCTCGCGGGCAGCTTGGACCGCCGGCAACAACAGCGCCACCAAAATCCCAATAATGGCGATCACCACCAATAACTCGACCAAAGTAAACGCCTGCGGCGGCATAACACTCCTGCGTGCGTTGCGAGAACGATTTGCCAGCCAGTTCATGATCTACCTCCCGTTTTCTTTTTATCGTCGAGCCGAATAATAATTGGTCCGTAAGTCGATGCATCGTCGGATGCGGTGGCAACTCCACCCCAACCGTCGTAGCAGTATTGAACTCGGCCGGAAGTCTTGCGGGAATTGATCTCCACCCGATAGTAGCCGGGCCGCATCAACGGCGTGCGAAGGTCATTACTTGCAATGTCCGGCAATACCATCCCGCTATCATCCGTGGTACCTGTGGCCGGTTCTAACAGGTCGGTGAGAAAAAACTCAGGGACCAGTCGCACCTCGGCACCGAGCTAGTGGGACGTCCTTTATAGATGAACTGCGGATCGACTTTGTTCGTCAGACCGATCCGCCGATCGACGTAAAACTGAAACCGCTTGAACGAGTTCTTCGTGGCTCAACATGACCGTCGGAGTTGGTGTCGATAAATTTGGCCCCGAACTCCAATCCGGGTGCGGCCGCCAACTCCCCTTTAGCGATTTGGCTATCGCCGTTGGTATCGAGCTTCTCCATCACCGCGTCAGCAAAACCGCTGGGGTCCCAACTGGGCGCCTGAACCCGAGATGGTTTATCAACACAGCCGCAGACGGGAATCCACCAACACAACGCGAACAGCCGAACGAAAGGCCGTGCCATTTCAGATCTCCAACGTCACTCGAGATGAGGCGACCAACCGGTGCGGGCAGAAAAGCCGCAATCTGTGAGACTAGAAAAGCTCTTCGGCAACTATTCCTCCTCCTCCGCTGGAAGGAAGTTAGCCGAAAGCGCCTTCGAACCGAACCGATCGGACGAATGGCGACGCTGAGCCCAACCTCATAACCCCATAGGATATGCCCGCGCATCAAGAATTACAAGCGATCGTCAAAGTGTTCTCGCACTGCTCCGCAAGGGGCAAAATACTTCGGTATTTAGGAGAATTCTTGAAAAATCGCTTTGACAAATGTGTTAACCGAGAGTATTTTTAACGCAATTCGCACAGTTTGCTGTTTGGTTTCGCGGAGGGCGGTTCTTTTCGTTTAACAGCCTTCTTGTTCCAGCGTCTTGTCGGAGGAGGGTTCATGGGCACCAGTAAGGTTTTGCGCTGCGCATGTTTCGCGATGGGAATGCTATGGGCCGCCGCCGGCCACGCAGCCCTGCAGGATGGGTTGGTCTCGTACTGGCCGATGAACAGCAATTTCGAAGACGCGCGGGGTATGAACGACGGCGCTTTTGTGGGGGGAACACCCACCTTCGCGGCTGGTAAATTTGGTCAGGGAATCGACCTCAACGGCAACGATCAGTTTGTCAACGTGGGAAACGATCCCAGCCTGGACATGTCGCTCGCCGGGCCGGCTGGCAATGGACACGTCTCGATTTCCGCTTGGTTTCGCGTGGACGCGTTTGACAGCGATTGGCAAGCCCTCATGTCCAAGGGGGAAGGGAACAACTATCGGATTGCCCGCGGTGCGGGATGCCGGAATAACGTCATGTCGTATGCCGGCGGCGCGGCCGATATTCCCATCACGGCCGGGGTCGGCCCCAACGTGAATAACGGCGTGCTGCACCACCTGGTGGCGATTTCCGAGGCCGGCGTAAGCACCCGGCTGTGGGTCGACGGCATGCTGGTCGAAACGGTGCGCCCCCCCAGTGGTTGCCAATGCGGGCAATCTGGATCTCTATATTGGCGAAAACCCGGGCGCCCGAGGCCGCTATTGGGACGGTCTGATCGACGATGTCGCGATTTGGAATCGCCCACTTCTCGATTCGGAGATTGCCTCGCTCTGGAACGGTGGCACCGGAGCCTGCGCTTGGCTCGCTGATCCCCGCCGTGGTGCCTGGCGACGTCAATGGCGATGGCGTGGTCAACAACGCCGACTTCGAGGCGATTCGCCTGAACTTTTTGCAGTCGGTGACCGCACGTGCGGACGGCGACCTGAACGCTGATGGGTTTGTCGACTTCGCAGACTTCCGCGAATGGAAAGCCGCCGTTCCCGGCGTTGGGAGCAATTTGGAGATCTCGATCCCGGAACCCACTGCGTATTTGCTGGTCGTTGGGATGGGCTTTGGCGTGATCGCTGTGGACGCGTCGCCTGTCGCCGGTCCGGGCCAATGCCGGTTTGAACAAACCGGGCTGACAATTAAGAGTTTGAGCTCATATTCGGAGGATCCATTCAATGATTTCCCTTCGTACGACTGGTCTCAGTTTAATCGCAATCCTGACGATTGCGGGCGCTGCTCGTGCGGACATCGACGATGGGTTAGTGTCGTACTGGCCTTTCAATGGCAACTTGCAGGATGTACTGGCCGTCAACAACGGGACATTCGTGGGGACGAACACCACTCCGTCCTACACACCGGGTAAATTCGGGCAAGGGATCGATTTGGATGGCGTCGACCAGCACGTCAACGTCGGCAACTCACCGACACTCGACATGGATGTCAACGGTGCGGGCGCGGACACCGGACACGTCTCGATTTCCGCTTGGTTTCGCGTTGACGGGTTCGGCAAGGATTGGCAGGCGCTGGTGGCAAAGGGGGAGGGTTCGGCATTCCGAGTCGCCCGCCGGGGTGGCGAACAAGGAATTGCCTATGCCGGAGGGAACCCGGAGGGCCCTGGGCTCAGCCCCAATGTCAGCGATGGCGCTTTACACCACATGGTTGCGATCACCGAGCATCAAGTAAGTACGCGGCTGTGGGTCGACGGAATGCTGGTTTCGACGAGCGATGCTACGCCTCCAGTGATTGTCAACAACGGGAACGGTGGACAGCCGTTCCCCGACAACCCGCCCCTCTTGATCGGGGAAAACCCACAAACGGGCAATCGCACTTGGAACGGGCTGATCGACGATGTGGCAATTTGGAACCGGCCGCTGACCGCAGCGGAAGTCGCCTCGCTGTGGAACAACGGAACCGGGAACAGCCTCGGTGCCTTGCTGGATCCCAACACCGCGCCGGTTCCCGGCGACGTAAACGGCGATCGCACGGTCAATAATGCCGATTTCGAAATCATTCGCGGCAACTTCCTGCTCTCGGTGACGACCCTCGCAGAAGGGGACCTCAATCGCGATGGCCTGGTGGAATTCGCTGATTTCCGCATCTGGAAGAACAATGTGCCGGCGGGGTTCGGGAGTGTGGCGGATATTCCTGAGCCAGGGACCCTCATTCTCATGGAGTGCGCCCTGCTTTCCTGCATCTGCTGTTTGTCGCGACGCCACCGCGCCCGAGCCGTCGAGCCGTCGAAACCGACATCATTTGACGTTAACAATCATACAAAAGGGTATCAGCAATGATGCGTATTCTTTACACGGCCTCGTTGATCGTTACGACGATCGCCGCTGTCGTTGTTACGAATGCGACGACTCTGGGCCAAACAGTGCGGACGTTTGATCCGGTGGCTGGTGATTGGAACACCACAACCAATTGGTCCGGTGACTTCGTTCCCGACGGCTCATTTGACGAATTTGCGACGATTAGTAACGCTGCGAGCGTAGCGCAGGTCGGTGGGGCCGTGCCGTCGGTGGGACAGCTTACGGTAGGTCCCGGCGCCGTGGCGATCGCCAGCGGTGGTTCGCTCGGCACAGCGCCGGGCCCCGCGTTCGGAATCGGCACGGCGACGATCAACAACAATGGCCGCATATCCGTGGCTTCAGGCGGCACGTTCAGTCCCAGGATCTTGAACCTCAACGGAACCTTGGAGCCGACCGGTCCGAATGCGACCATCAACGTGGGCGTTGGCGGTCTCGCCGTCAACGGCGGAAGTACTTTATTGGCGAAAATCAACAGCGCAACTTTTAAGCCGATTGCCGTCGACGGTTTGGCCCGAATTCGAGGTGGAAACTTGAGGGTGGAGTTTAGCGGCTTCACACCCACCACTGCAAACACATTCAACCTCCTCGACGCCGACGTAATTGACGGTAGCTTCGACAACGTGCAGGTGACCGGCGGAGCCGCTCTGCAGCCCTACCAGGTCTACGCTGTCAACACGCATGCAGGAGGAACCAACGGAACGTTGGCCACTCTTCAAGTCGACAACCGCCTGGTCCTCTCGATCAATCGAGCTTCCCGCGTGGGGACGGTGATGAACATGGCGCCCGGCGGTATTAATCTGGATGGCTATACCGTCCAATCGGGATTGGGCTCGATCGCGCCGACCAGTTTCAATAGTTTCGACGATCAAAACTTAGATACCGCAAGTTGGTCTGAAATCGGCACCCAAGCGGCCAGCGGGATTGCCGAACTGCGGTCTGCGGGGACCACATCGCTCGCCGCGGCGAGCTCGCGGGCTATAGGCGCAATCTACAGTCCGAACCCTCCCGCGCTAGGAGTAGACCCCGAAGATCTGACCTTCCACTATACCAATGCGAGCGGCGAATCGGTTGCAAGGGCGTCGTCCTTTACGAGGGCGACAAGGCGTTTAACAACCTGGTCGTTAACATCAATCCGACTACAGGTGCAGCGACGCTCGTTAATGAATCGCCGTTCACGTTCAGCTTTGACGGCTATTCGGTCACGTCTGCCAGCGGCTCGCTCTCGACCGCCGGCTGGACCAGCCTGCAAGACCAGGCTGCCGGGGGAGGCAACTGGTTTGAGATCGCCGAATCACTAACACCAAGATAGGCGAGCTGAAGCGGTCGGGAAGCACCAGTCTTAGCCAGGGAACGAGCTTCAATCTCGGTAACATTTTCAACCCCGCCGGTACACGAGACCTTGCGCTGCAATTCATTGTGTCCGGCGAGGACGACGGCCCGCACGGGGAACGTTGATTACCGGGTGGCTGCTGTCGGTTTACCAGGCGATTACAATTCGAATGGTACCGTCGATGCCGCCGACTATGTCGTATGGCGAAATGTCACCGGCACCGCCGCCACCCTGCCGAACCGCGATCCCAGTCAATCTGGAACATCGGTCCGGGTGACTACAGTTTTTGGAGGCAGAACTTCGGCAGAATCAGCGGCGCTGGAAGCGGAGTTTTGTCGGGATCCTCGGCGGTACCTGAGCCAGCGAGCGCGATCTTATTGGCCGTGTCATGCCTGCTTTTCAGCCTAGGCGTGTCACGACCGCGTCGTTGAAATCGCCGAGATTCGTTGTGCCTTCCACAAGGAGTTAGCTATCGAGCCCGGTTGACGCAAGTCCTAGCGTGCCGATAGAACCGATCACATGTGGAAGTACCTTGGATTGGCCGCTTTGACGGTTTGCGGTCTGGTCGCTGCCGGCCTGTTGATCGTCTAACTTCGGCAATAGAAATCACCAGTCGGATCGCATCCCCTCCGACGCTTGCGGCGGCGAGCCCTAAAGAAGACGCAAAAACCCTCGAGATGGTTTCCGCTCCGGGGCTCGAGGATCGTGAATACGCCGCGCCGTTGGCGGATGCGTACCGACGCGTTGACCCGGCCGAGGACGGCTGGCAAACGGAGGCGTTTAGCGAATCCGATCAGCCCGTTCTTGGCGGACTTCGGGCACGCCCTGGAACGACCAAATCCCCATCTTTCGACGGGCGAGAAGGGGTTTATCGCCGACGACTTCGTCACAGCGGCGTGGCAACCAAGCTCGCTCGACGAGGTCTTTCGTGATCCATCACTTATCGTACGGCGTGCCGCAATCGCTTCTCAGACGACGAACGGACTGAGCGGGATCGCTAGTTTCGATCAAGAGGCACGACGGTTTGCGGAGCGTTTTGCCGGGGGCCGCGTCGACCATGTAAAACTGAAACTCTTCAAGATCGATCGGCAAACGTCCCACGTCGACACGAAGATCATTTTTCAGGCGTCCGGCACAACGGGCAGCGGAACGCTCGAGATGAACGCCGTTTGGAATGTCGATTGGACGGAGGGTGACCGTCCCCAGATCGAGCGGATTGAAATCGAGTCCTTCGAAGAGTCCCTGTTTCGCGACGGCAGCGAATACCATGTTCGCCGATTGTACTAAGTCCGTGATGGGGGACACGGATGCATACCGCAATCAGTTTGTCTACTCGACCGATCATTGGCGGTCACGGATCGTGCGCGACCTGGGATTGGACGTCGTTGCCAATCACGGTCTGGCCTTGGGCGACGTGAACGGCGACTCGCTGGAGGACATCTATATTTGTCAACAGGGCGGCCTGCCGAATCGGCTACTGCTGCAGAACTCCGATGGAACGCTAAAAGACGTCTCGCATCAAAGTGGGACAGATTGGCTCGATTACTGCCCTGCCGCGCTCTTGGTCGACCTCGACAATGACGGTGATCGTGATCTCGTCGTGGCTCAGGAATTCGCGATCGTCTTCATGTCCAATGACGGTGCCGGCCGGTTTCAAGTCGAAGACTTTATCGAGCGCGAGGCACAGACCTATTCTCTCGCGGCAGCCGATTATGATCTCGACAGCGATCTAGACGTCTATTGTTGCTGGCTACAATCCCGGTGGAAGCGATCTGAGACGCGGAGCGATGGGAGAGCCAGTTCCGTTCCACGATGCAAACAACGGTGGCCGCAACGTCTTGCTTCAGAATGACGGTGACTGGCGATTCTCCGACGTTACTCAGCGTGTGGGACTTGACGAGAACAATACGCGGTACAGCTTTGCGGCTACCTGGGAAGATTACGACAACGATGGCGACCTCGATCTGTACGTTGCCAACGACTACGGCCGAAACAACCTCTATCGCCAAGATGGCGTCGGCAAAAAACCAACCGGGCGGATTGAGAAGCCGAAATTTACCGACGTCGCCGGCGAGCTGGACGTCGAAGATATTTCGTCCGGCATGTCCGTCGCTTGGGGCGACTACGATCGCGACGGCTGGATGGATCTCTACGTCTCAAACATGTTCTCCGCGGCCGGCAACCGCATCACCTACCAGCGGCAATTCAAGGCCGATACGAGCGAGACGGTCCGCCAACAGTTCCAGCGACTTGCCCATGGAAACACTCTCTTCCGTAATACGGGTCATGGTGGCTTTGAGGATGTCACGGACGAGGCAGACGTCTGGTTGGGACGCTGGGCGTGGGGATCGCGTTTCACGGATCTTAACGGCGACGGCTGGGACGACATCGTGGTCGCCAACGGTTTTGTCACGACCGAAGATACGGGTGACTTGTGAAGTTGCTATTGGCGGCAGGTCGTGTCGCAATCACCCGTAGATGACTTTTCGCCGATGGCAACGGTCCGCTATCAACAGGGCTGGAAAGCGCTGAACCGTCTGTTGCACGAAAATCGCTCGTTCAGCGGCCGCGAACGGCACTGTGTATTCCTCAACACGGGCGGATCCCAGAAGGGACAGGGGAGGTTTGCAAACATCTCGGCGGTGAGCGGCTTAGACTTTCCCGAGGACGGCCGGGCCGTTGCCGCTTGTGATTGGGACTTCGACGGCAGGCTCGATTTGTGGTTTACCAACCGCACGGCGCCGCGCGTTCGGTTTCTGCGAAATCAGAATAAAACCGGCTATCATTTTTTGGCCATTCGTCTGCAAGGGGACGGAGTTCGCACAAACCGCGACGCGATTGGCACGCGTGTCGAGGTCTGGACGGCCGACACGGGGCAAAGAGCCACGAGGCCGCTCATCAAGACGCTGTATGCGGGCGATGCGTTTCTGTCGCAGTCCAGCTCGTGGCTCCACTTCGGTTTGGGCGAGGCGACGGAGATTCGAGATGTCTTGGTTCGCTGGCCCGGGGGTGAAACACAGCGATTGTCGGGGCTGGATGTCGACCGCCATTACGTCATCGATCAGCGGACCGGTCGAGCCACAGTTTGGAACCCGCCGACCCAGCGAAAGCCGCTGCGTGGCCGCCGATCCGGACGTCGCCGTCTCCGGCGCCAAGGCTCGCATCGTGCTCCCAACGCGACTGTTGTTGCCGGTCGTTCATACGCACGAACATGCGGAGCCCCTGAATGAACGGCTTACGAAACCGACGGTTCTCTGCCTCTGGTCAGAGACCTGTGCCCCGTGTTTGAAGGAACTCGAGGAACTTGCGCACCACGCCGATCGACTAAAGCAGGCCGGCCTGGATGTCGTGGCAATCAATCTCGACCAGTTGGACGGTCCCGAGCAAGGAAGCGACCCGCTCGCACATCTTAAATTTCCATTTCGCTCGGAACACGCAGCGCTTGGGTTAGTGAAAAGTCTCGATGCATTTCAAAAGGCGATGTTTGATCTCTGGCAAGATCTCGCGGTTCCCGCAACCATTCTTGTCGACGACCAGCCAACGAGCCGCAGTGATCTACCGTGGTGGCGTTGGGATCGACCAACTCTTGTCAGACATGGCTATCCTGGACGCGCCAGCTGATAAACTCGTCGATCTCGCCACGCCGTTTACGGGAAAGTGGATTGCGACCCCACAGAATACGGATCCGCTGCGAGTCACGTCCCAGCTCATCGACATGAACATGGTGAGCGAAGGAGTCGCATATTTGAAGCGATACGCGGACCCAAATGCGGAGTCAGCACTGGGTGGACGTAATTTAGGGGACGTGTTTCACGTGATGGCATTGCTCTTGCGGGACCAAAATCAAACGGCCGAGGCCCACGCGGCATTTCAGCAGGCGCTCGAATACAATCCCGACGACGTCCGAGTGCGACACGACTATGCGAATATGCTGGCACAGGAAGGACAGCTCGCGACGGCGGCTGAACAACTAGAACGCGCTCTCGACGTTACACCGGACGACATCGCCACGCTCCGCAAATTGGCGCTATTGCGAATGGCACAGAGAGAATTTGACAGCGCGATTGAAGCGTTTGAACGCGTGGTCACAAAGGAACCCGGGGACTTGGCTGCACAATACAATCTTGCCAACGCCTATCGGACAACAGGGCGAATATCGGATGCGGTGGAGTCGTATGAGCGAATTCTGAAGATGGATTCGAACATGATCCTGGCGGCAAATAACCTGGCTTGGATCCGGGCCACCCATCCCAGTGACACACTTCGCAACGGAGCCGAAGCCGTTCGCCTGGCGGAAGATCTTTGCGAAAAGACACAATTCCAACAGCCCAGTTTTCTCGATACGCTAGCTGTGGCCTATGCCGAAGCAGGTCTTTTCGAGAAGGCGGTACAGACCGCACAGCGAGCGATCGCATTGGCCACAAAAGCGGGGGATCAACCAGCCACCGCCGAAATGCAGGGCCGTCTGGAGTTATTTGAGCAGAAACAACCTTACCGCTCAGAGTGATCCGCCGCCGTCAGTCTAGCGCCGACTCCAGTCCGGATTCACGTCACACCGAAAGGCCATGCGATGAATTCGCGTCTTGCTCACGAAAAGTCTCAACCTAGTCGCCGCGGCTTTCTGCGCCCGCCGGAGCTCTCACTGCCGCTCCTTACTTCGCCTGGACTCAGTCCTCGTTCGCGAACCTTGCCAAAAACGATCGACCACGTATCGGCTGCATCGGCACGGGCAGCATGGGCACGGGGGACGCAGAACATCACGCGCAGTTTGGTGACATCGTAGCCGTATGTGACGTGGACACGTTCCACTGCATGCGTGCAAAGTACCACGACGGGATCGGCAAGGGACGCGCGGACGCATACGAAGACTACCGCCGCGTTCTGGACCGCAATGACGTCGACGTCGTAAGCATCGTCACGCCGGACCACTGGCACGTGAAGATTGCGGTCGAGGCACTCCTGGCGGGAAAGCACGTGTTTTGCCAGAAGCCGCTCACGCTGACGCTGGAAGAGAACCGGTTGATTCGCGCCGCATGCCAAAAACATCCCGACCTGGTGTTCTGTATTGGCACGCAGCAACGAAGCGACCGCGACCTCTTCCTGCGCGCTATCAACATGGTGCAAGCAGGGCCTGCTGGGGCACATCACCAAGGTCACGGCCGCCGTTGACGGCAGCCCTACGGGCGGGCCGTTTAAGCCGGAGATCCCTCCGGAGCGGCTCGACTGGTACATGTGGTTGGGCCCGGCGCCGCTGGTGGACTATATGACCCGCCGGTGTCACTACGAGTTCCGCTGGTGGTACGAATACTCCGGCGGCAAATTCACCGACTGGGGCGCACACCACGTGGACATTGCGTTGTGGGCGATGGGGCTTAGATAAACAGGGCACCGGTCCCTTCGAGGTGGACGGCTCGGACGCCAAACACCCGGTGCCGATGAAAGACGGCTACGCCACCGTCGATGACCAGTACAACACGTCGCACGATTTCAACGTGATCAGCCGATTCAAGGATGGGCTCGAAATGCACCTCACCAGCCGCGGTGACAACGGCATTCTCTTCGAGGGGAAAAAGGGCCGCCTCTTCGTGAACCGAGGCAAGATCACGGGAACGCCAATCGAAGAGAACTGGGACGACGGCAAGTTCGGCGACGACCAGCTTCGAGCGCTTTACCGCGACAAGCCTTTCGAAGGGCACAAGGAGAACTTCTTCCGCTGCATCCGCGAAGGCGGGCTGCCGGTTTCCGATGTCTATTCGCACGTCGAGACGATGAACGTGTGTCACCTCTCTGCGATCGCGGCCCGACTGGGTCGAACGATCGCGTGGGACCCGCAAAGCGAACGAATCACCGGCGATGAGCAAGGGGCCAAGATGATGGCTCGGGTACCGCGGCCGGGGTTTGAAATCCCATCGGTCTAGCCCGGATAATCATTAACCCGAAGCGTAAGCGAGGAAATGCCGACGAGTTAACCTCGCTTACGCTTCGGGATGGTGCAATCACGTTGCGCCGAACTTTCCGGCCTCCGTTCTTGCCTCGCTCTCGGCGGCGGAAGACCACGTGGGCTCCGGGTGGGCCCGTCGGTGATGGCCCCCAAAATGCCGCGCAAATTCGATAGGCATATTACAATGGATGGGAATCCTCTCCCTAGCCGATATGCCACCCGGCGGAACAATGCGCTTGATGCGACCTTTCAACAACGGATGCGTTACTTCGACAGTGTTGCTAGTGGCAGCGCTGTCTAATGGTATCCCTGTCTCGCTCCTTGCCGCCGTGCTGAGCCCAGGGGACCTGATCGTCGCCGACATCGGTCGCGACGTCGTTTTCCGAATCGACCCCATCAATGGTGATCGCACCGTCCTCTCGGGGATGGGGGTGGGAACCGGGCCTTCGCTCCTTCAAGTCCGCGGAGTGGCGATCGATCGATGGGGACAGATTTACGTCACCGATGCCGAATCCACACGCCAGCGGGTGGTGCGGATCGATCCCATTTCCGGGACGCGAACTTTGGTTTCCGGAATGGACCGCGGTGCGGGTCCGACCCTGGTAGCGCCCTTCGCACTGGCATTCGACAGCGAGGGGGAGCTTTATCTTACGGATATTAGCACGGGTCTGGATGCCATCTTCCACATCGACATCCGCACTGGTGACCGCACGATCGTCTCGAGTTCCGCCATGGGCACCGGGCCGGTCTTCGGAAACCCAACGACGCTGGCCTTCGACGCGTCAGACTTACTTCTCGTCGGGGACCAGGTGCTTGATGGCGTATTCTCGGTAGACGTCAATAGCGGCAATCGGACGATTATTTCCGACGCATCGCGCGGCACAGGGCCACTCATCGCCACA
Source organism: uncultured Planctomycetota bacterium (assembly GCA_963786455.1). GTDB lineage: Bacteria > Planctomycetota > Planctomycetia > Pirellulales > Lacipirellulaceae > JABDGM01. Next base: position 381,945 of record CAWAZX010000002.1, read on the forward strand.
CCGTTGGGCATGGGGATCGCCGCGGATGGGATGATCTACGTGGCCACGATCTCCGGCGGTCTGACGAGCTCTCCTCGTCGGTCGTCGAAGTCAATCCGGCCACGGGAAACCGGCTGACTGTCAGTTCGTCGTCGGTCGGCAGCGGGCCCGAGCTTGCCGGTATTCGGGGCCTAACGATCGACGCGGCCCAAAACCTGTTCGTCGTCGATGTAGAACTGGATGCAGTGCTCCGGGTTGACCGGGTCTCGGGAAATCGCACCGTGATCTCCGATGGTTCGACCGGCACGGGGACGACGTTCGACTTGCCCGATCCGATCGCCGTGGTCGGCATGCTTCAACTCGCCGGAGATTACAACGAAAACCACGTCGTCGACGCTGCCGACTACGTGGCCTGGCGGGATCGGTTAGGGACCACAACCGTACTCCCCGGCGATATAACGCCCGGCCTGATCTCCGAGGACGACTATGACGTGTGGCGCATGAACTTCGGCCGATCGGTATCTGGCGGCGCAGCGGCGATGGCGGTGCCGGAGCCGGGCAGCATTTTGTGGGCGGCGGGACTGCTCGTAGCCTTTCTTTCACAGCGCCCAAATTCGCGGCCAGCCCGCAGCGTCCGCGTCCAAAGGACGGCCTGAATACCTCGCGTTCCAGTCCAACAGGAATTGGTCCCGCGGCCGGCTGGCCGAGACATCTACTTTGGCAAACATGGCTTTACGGTGAGCCGCGCCGTGCCGTTTTGGCATAGAATAGGTCGAGCTCCCTGGGTTTATCTTCCGAGAAGGTCTGGCAGATTGTTTCTCATGAATAAGTTCTTCCAATGGTTCGTTGCTGTTTTCGTCGTCGTTTGTGGGGACAGTGCCAGCCAGGCAGTGCAGATTGACGCGAACTTTGCCGGCCGGATTAGTGTTCGGGACATCGACAACGGCGTCATAAGCGGTGCTAGTAACGCCACGCAATTGGCTTTTGGTCCGGGCCCCGATCCTGATCGCTTGTACCTCTATATATCGAGCAACTCCCGCGGCGTGCGCCGGGCAGTGTACGATCCCGTTAGCGGTTTAAGCGGACTGACGACCATTTTGCCCAATATCCGGGGCAACGGCGTAGCGTTTCGTACTAATGCCAACGGACAGAACGAGATGTACTTGTCCGAGCCGTACTCGGCAACCGGCGGTCTTGGGTTTTCTCGACTGTGGAAAGTCGTGGACAGCGACGGAGACGGCGACTTTGCCGATGCTGGGGGTTTCCAGACGGCAGCCATTGTCCGAGGGATACCGCGGGACGATCATGGGCTGAATCATATCCAGATCGTCGGCAATTCACTTTATGTGGGCAACGGCGTGCGTACGCGTAACGGCGATTTCCAGACGTTTGCCCAGGATTCGCACGGTCGGTGAGTCGGCGTACGGCGGCACGATTCTGAAGATTGCGAACTTGGACAATGTGGAAACGGTTAACGACTCGGCCGGTTTCTTCCCCGCCACGCCTGATTCAACGCAATACAGCCAATCTGGTGAACGGGACCGATCCGCTAGGCAGCTCGCCTTTTACCTCGGTCGCCGACAACAAACTCCGTGTTTTTGCCTCCGGGGACGCGAAATCCTTTTGGACTGGCAGTCGACAGCAATGGCGAGTTGTTCTTCACCAACAATTTTCAACGCGTCGAAAATCACGTTTTTGACCGTAATAATACCGGCGCGGCGGCGAGCGGAGACGCGTTTGGTGGCGACGGCTTCGCCGACGATATTCACGATCAGCTTAGTAAAGTCGAACAGTTCGCTGATTACGGTTATCGAAATACGAATTGGCAGAACGAGCAGCCAGGCGACCGGTGCCGGATTCTTTGCGGCAAATCACGCCAAGGCGTCGCTCACGTTCGACAATTGGATGACGCCGAACACCAGCGATGCCGACACAGAGCATGCCAGTAGCGATCCACCCCACAACCCGGCCAACCCAGACGGCCTGGGCCCACACTCATCTTCTAACGGGCTTGATTTCTTCTACGACGTCGGAGGCTCCTCGGACTTCGACGGGCTCGCATTCGTCGCTCGGTGGAACTCTACGGTGAATGATGCCGGCCAGTCACTGACGTACCGGGACGTGGTGAGTGTCGACCCGACTACAGGAGATGTTTCTCGCGTTTTATTCGACGTCAATCAACCGTTGGATATTCTCGCCGATGGTTTTGGAAACTTGCTGATCGTGGAATACAACAGCGGTATTCTGCAAGCAACACCCAGCGTACTGCAAGGTGACTACAATCGCGACGGCACGGTCGACGCGGCGGACTACGTCGCGTGGCGTCACCAATTAGGAGAAGAGGGAGCCAATCTCGTTGCCGACGGGAATCGAAATGGCATGATCGACCAAGGCGACTACGATGTCTGGAAGGCCAACTATGGTTTGTCCGCCGGCGGCGGCGCTGTGTCGAATGGCGCTGTTCCCGAACCGGCTACATCATCGCAGCTTCTGCTGGCGACCATAGCCTGGTGTCTTGGCTTCCGCAATTACTCGCGCTCCTCAATTCGCATAACGCGATCGACGACGACGTTCTCCAGAACGTCCACATGTGCTTTTCGCTCGCCGACGGCCGGCCAGTGAACGCGGATTTCGTCAATCCTGTCGCGGCCAGCCAACCCGAAGTGTAACCGCGATCCGAAATGGCTCTGATAGCCGCGACCGCTACGGACTTCGTCGACCTGAGTCAGGTCGCCTGCCGCGACTTCCACGCGCACTCCAACGGCGTCGCGATTGTTGCTCTTGCCTCTCAGCTCGAGATCAATCCAGTGGTGCTTGTTAGGCGAATCGTTACGTAGCAGCGTCGGCTTCGCGCGGGAGTTGAGGATCACGACGTCCAGGTCGCCGTCGTTGTCCAAATCATCAAAGCCTGCACCACGGCCGCTGAGTTCAACCTGCATCCCGTCGCCGCTGTGGTCGGTCACATCGACGAATTTTCCGTTTCCCGTATTTGCCAGCAGCCTGTCGCTTGCCCAATAAGGCGGCAATGTTGGTGAGTTGTCGATATTGACGTTGAGGTAGCCGCAAGCGATGAAGATGTCGCGGTCGCCATCGTTATCGAAGTCCACCAGAGCGTTACCCCATTTCACCGTCGCGAGCGTACCCATGCCTGCTCCGGTACGCCTGGTCACATCTTCAAAAAAGCCGCCCATGTTCTTGTACAGGGTCGCCAGCTCGTTTTCATAGGATGTGACATGCACGTCCAATAGACCGTCGTTGTCGAAATCGGCGCAGTCGACTCCCATCGTCCCTTGGGCATTGCCCGATCCGTCGTAGGCAAATCCACTCAAAAGTCCCACTTCCTCGAACTTGCCCGTTCCGTCGTTCTGGAAAACGAAGTTGGCGCCCGTGTCGTTGCCCACCAGGATGTCCGTGTCGCCGTCGCGGTCGTAATCGGAGCAAACCAGGCCCATGCAGTAACCCGCATGCTGGGCAATGCCCGATTCGATGCTGATGTCGGTAAACGTCCCGTCGCCGTTGTTTCGATAGAGTGTATTCGGATCCTGCGGGTAATCGAGTGGGCCACCGAAATACGGCAGGCCTTGTTTGGTCCGCGGCACATGCTTATCGAACGAGAACTTGACGTAATTGCCTACGAACAGGTCCAAGTCGCCATCGTTGTCGATGTCGAGAAAACTGGCGCCGGCGCCGACGCGGTCACCATTCTGAACGCCGGCCAACTGCGTGACATCGGCGAACGTGCCGTCACCATTGTTTCGGTACAGCACATTGGGGCCGAAGTTGTTGACGTACATGTCGGGGTCGCCGTCATTGTCGTAGTCGCCGACGGCCACGCCCATACCATGACCGGCGTCGCCGACGCCCGCTTGGTCCGTCACATCGGTGAATTTCCAATTGCCGTCGTTGCGGTAGAGCGCGTCCCGGGGGACGAGTCCAGTTTCGTGCCCGGCATGGGGGCGCCGTTGAGAAAATAGATGTCGACGTCGCCGTCGGAGTCGTAGTCGAACAGCGCGAGGCCGGCGCTCATGTATTCGACGATATAGTATTTGCCGCTGCCGCCGTCGGTGTGACGAAACGTGATCCCCGTTTGGTCCGTGACGTCGCGCAACAGAATTGTCGATGAGGTCGATTCGTTGTCGACGGCTCGATTCTTAGCCAACGCCGAAGTCGCAAGGCAACCTCCAGCGGCGAGCAGGATGGCGGCCGACAACCTGACAGCCGATCGCAGTCACCGTGCGACACCTGACATCTACTTTCCTGCGCACCATCTCATGGAGTTGTCGATAGGTGGGATTATTCGGGTTCCATCTGCATGGCCTTCTGCAGGGCGGCGGCAGCCTCGTCGCGACGACCGTTTACCGCGTGCGACCAGCCAAGAACGAAATAGCTGTCGGCAACCGGTTCGAGCTTGACGGCAGTCGTCGCAAGCTCATGTGCCTGCTGGGCTTCGCGTTTGGTGTTCAAATAGAACTTGGCCAGCGATCGGTAACCGGCCGCATTCTTAGGCGCGACCGCGAGCATCTGTCTGAAATCCCGCTCCGCCGCCGCCAGGTTTCCCAAGCGGGCTTCCAAGAAGCCGAGCTGTTGATAATGGTCGGGGTCCGCCGGTTCCAGCCGGGCCAATTCCTTGAATTGCTCGAGCGCCTCGCGGGTTTTACGCTGCCCCAGGTAAAGCGTTCCCAACAGGTTGCGGCTGGCCGCGTTATCCTCGTCCAGCTCACAGGCCCGTTTCCACAGCGGCTCGGCCTGCGCCAGTTGCTTATTGCTGGCATAGAGTCGCCCCGCATCGAGGCAGGTGACCGCCACTTCCTCGCGGATCTTCTGTAAATCATCAAAGTGCTGGCGGTATTCTCGATCGGCTGCAATGATGGCCGACTCGAGCTCCTGAAACTTCTGCGAGTACTTGGCCAACTCGTCGCGCTCGCCGAGTTGACGGCACGTTTTGATCAATCCGTAATAGGCTTGCTTGCGTGTCGGCTGAAGTTTCGCTGCCCGGGCGTAATTCTGCTTGGCGTGTTGCAAGTCGTTCAGCTGGTAATGCACTTCGCCCAGCAAAACATGAGCGTCACTGTCATCGGGATCGATTTCGATGGCGGGTTGCAAATACGTTCTTGGCATCTTCCGGCTTGCCTAAGCTGGAGCAGAGCCTCGCCGATTTGACGATGTGCGCCGGGAAATTTCGCATCAATCTGCAATCGCCCGTTGCCAATGTTCGATTGCTGCCTCATACGATTGGTTTTGAAACTCGTAACGCCCCAACTGATCATGGACATCGGCCCGATTCGGGCTGAAGTTCGACGCACTGGCGCCAACACTCAGCCATTTTTTCGTGATCACCGTGGCCGCTATATACATACCCCATGATTCGCAGTGCTTCAAAATCCTTGGGGAAATCTTTCAGCAGCTGCTCACCGATCGCAAATTGTTCGCTGCGGAGTTTGTCCGTCTCCGCTGTGACGGCTGCGAAGTCGGACGGTGCCCGTTCCGTGTCGCCACTCAACTGTCCAAAGACGCGTGTGCCTACGGCGAGTAGCAGGCAGGCCACAACCGCAGAAATCACCACCGCGGCCGGTCTTGCTCGAAGTGCTGCTGTCATTTGCCAGTGCATGACTCGATTATAGCGGAAGATGCACATCGAGCGCCGCACCCTCAGTTTTCACGGTCAATTTGGCTAAAAATGGCCCGCTACAGAGTTCGCGTTCGTGCGATTGGCGGGCAAGATCTCCGAGGGCGCATTCCCTGTGGCCCAGTGATCCGGCGACGGTGACGTAGAGCCACCTTCACCACGCATATGATCTCACACGGTTCAAGGATATTTGCCGTCTTCATCTCGATGCGGCTGGTTTGCTTCGTACTGTTTTTGTCTCGCGAGCAGGATCTGCCTCACGGATGGATTGTTTTCGCCCACGCGAGCGACGGCATCGAGCATCGTGGCCTTTGCCGATGCGAAGTCACCCTGTTCCGCATAGGCTGCGGCAAGCACGTCCAGGACCATCAGGTTTTCGCCACCCGACGCCGAATGAAGTCGCTGCGCTAAATTGAGGGCACTCGCGCCATCGCGAATCGCGTCCTTGGGACTGGTTGCCTGCAACCATGCCAAGGTCAATGTCGCAGCGAAATCGTTAGGATTGAGTTGCACCGCCACAAGAAGATGCTCGACAGCAGATTCAATCTGAGCCAATTCGACCAGGCAACGGGCCAACTGTGCCTGGGCACTGGCATTGTTGGGTTCGGCCGACACGATCGCCTCATAATGCGGTACAGCCGCGGCAAAATCGCCACTGGCCGAGAGTGCCGCGGCCAGGTTCACCCGGGCGGGGATCGAATCGGGACTTAACTCGACAGCACGCTGCAACGTTTTGACTGCCAGCTCCAAGTTGCGTGCTCGGCCAAAAAGGCCCCCCAGGTTGATCAGAGCCTCAACATGATCGGGCTCGAGTTCGATAGTTCGCTGAAAATAGTTGGCGGCTTCTGCGAAGTCGCCCGAGGACACTAATGTCATGCCGAGATTGAAATGGCTGTCGGCGAGCTGGTCGGTCAGCTGCTGCCGCTCATCCTCCGTGCGGGCGCCGGCGATCTGCTGCTGGATCATTTCGGCATCTAACTTCATGTACCGGGCGAAATCGTCGTCGTACCCGCGACCAAGAAAGGTACGTGCGACCGCACGCATCAACAACTGGCGCGGACGGCTGATCCAGCGGCCGGGCAGGGCGGCGGCCAGGTTCCGCCGCTCTGCCAGTGGCACATCGAGTTGTGCCACATCCTGTCGAAGCTGAGCCAGGTCGAGCGGGCCTTTGTACGCAACAGCCAGCCGTCCTTCTGGATCGAAGAGATAGGAGCTTGGTACGGCCAGCCCCGACTCGTAATTGAACACGATTGATTCGATCACTGATAACTTGTCGAGCATCTGCCGTGTTGCCATGCCGCTGGCAAAGGGAAACGATAGATTTTCAATCGCCGTGCGCACGTTTGCTGCTGTAGTGGACCGGCTGGGATCAAATCCATCGACGGAAAGCGCCAACACATTTAGTCCTGACTGGCGCAACGATTCCGCCTCGCGCCCCATTTCATGCATCTCTAACAGACAGGGTTGGCACCAGCTGGCCCAGAGTGTGATCAACAAGGGCCGTCCGTCGACATCGATTGGTATCCTCGCTTCCTTATCGAATGACTGGTAGGCAACCAGCGGCATGGGCACTCGATTGGAAAAGTAGGTGCGGCTGCGCGCTGGTGACGGCGCCCATTCCTGACGCCCTGGCACGAGCACGATCTGCCTCGTTGTGGGCGGAAGCAATACCGCCTGGCCGCTGCCTTCGACAACCTCATAGCGCCCGCCGGCACGGACGTCGGAGAAACTTTCGACGATTCCGCTCGGCCAGCGCACTTCAACTTTCGAGACGTCGGTGTCCGAACCCAACCCAAAATGCACCCATTTGCTGGACTGCGACAGGAACGCATCGCCGGCCCGGACCGTTTGAATCAATCTTGGGGGGGACGGAGTCGGCGATGGGGTTGGGAACGACCCGGCTCGCGGGGATAACTCCACCGTCACGCGGGCACCGATCGCGTCGCGATTTGAATCCGTGCCCCGCAAACGGAAGGCTACGTACCCATGATCGGTATGCTGAGTGGAACCGTCCACGGTGGAGTTTCGCATCAATCGTAGCCGGGGACCGGTGCGATTGCCCATCCACACGTCCAGGTCGCCGTCCTGATCCCAATCGGTTACCCCCAGTGCGCGGCCGTCATCGACAAAATCCATTCCGGTAACCGACGAGACATTGGCGAACCGCGCTCCACGGCAATTCAGATAGACACACTTGGGCTCAAAACCGCTGAATGAGTGGCCTTGGCGCAGCAACCGATTGGTGGCCTGCCACGCATCTCGGTAGGCCAGCAGCGAATCCCGGTCCGCGGGCGAAGAAGGTGAGTGCGACACGACCTGTCGCCAAACGAAACTTCACAAGTCGTCCGGAATCGTGTTACTGACGAAGCCGTTGGCAACGATCAAGTCGGGCCAGCCGTCGTTGGTCAAATCGACGAATTTGGAGGACCAGGCCCAACGGCCCATCTCGACGGACTCCTCCTCGCTGACGTCGGAGAACTGTGCCCGGCCATCCGCGCTGGAATTCTTAAATAGCGTATTTCCCTTCGCCATGCGGCGAATTCGGTCGACGGTCACGTCGGCCTTTCCTGTTGCAAACTTAGGTTGGTACGTCACGCGATTGCCGGCCGATGACCACATGTTGCCGACATATAAATCCATCAATCCATCGCGGTTGTAGTCGTCCCAACTTACGGACATACCCGAGCCCGTATCCTCGACACCGGCGGCCGCCGCGATGTCGGTAAAATGGCCGCCGTCGTTCTGATACAGGTTTTTGCGGCCGAAATCGTTGGCTACGTAGAGGTCCTGATCGCCGTCGTTATCGAAGTCCTCCCAGGCGGCCGCCATGCTGAATCGCGAATTATTCTCGTCGAGCCCCACTTCGCGCGTGACGTCCGCAAAACGGAAGTTTCCCTCGTTTCGCAACAACACGTTGCGTCCGCCGTTATTAGCGTCGTGGTATGGAACCGGGAACGGCAGGCCACGGTTCGTGGCGTCCTGCTTGCGAACGTTGTAGCCACATACGTACACATCCAAATCACCGTCGGTGTCGTAATCGGCCGCGCACAGCGACAAGGAATCCGTATTTACTTCCAGCGGTGGATGAAGCTTAAATCGCCCGGTGCCGTCGTTTTCGGCGATTTGCAACAGCGGATCCATCGCGACGACTAGGTCCTGATCGCCGTCGTTATCGAGATCGATCAACAAGGCGCCGGTCGAGTCATCCAAGAGATCGACGCCCGCTTCGGCAGACACATCGCGCGCCGTTCCGTCGGGCAGTTGCACATAAAGTCGATTCGGCAGCCCGCCGGAATCGCACACGTACAGATCGTCCAGGCCGTCGCCGTTCACGTCTCCTACCGCCAGGCCGTTGTAACCGAACTTCCCCATGAACTCGCTTGGCACGCGCGTCAGCCAATGATTGATTCCGGGCAGCACTTGCTGGCGATAACTGGCATTGGATGACAGGGCAGACTCGGTGCAATCGGAGAACAATGGGTTGTCATGTGCCGTGGGGTCGGTCGCCGCCGCCACCCCGGCAACTTCCGCCTCTTCGTAGCGAGACGCGGTGACATGCGTCAGCAGCGGGGCTATTTTGGTCGCAACCGTTTGGTCGCCGACCGGGAAAGTCCACCGGCAGTTCCAGATGGCCGTCTGTTGCCGACTCGCGCCCGGACCGTGCCGCGAGGCCTCGTAGCGCACGAGCGTATTAAACGTGGCCCGCTTGAAATCGCCCGCGACATCCGCGGCGGGCTGCTCGATACGATAGAGCTTGAATTTGACATGCCGCTCGCCTTCGGGTCCCAGTGCCGCGTGCAGTTCGGCGAGGGCCTGTCGGAAGCCGTCCACACCCAGGTGTCCGCCGGATGATTGTGGTTCGTTGTGGACGGCGTTTTCGTCCTGAGATCGTCGCACCGAAATGGCCCCATCGCGGTATACTTCGCGAAGTTCGGTCGGCCGCAGCGATTGGCAACTAAATTCGCCGGCGACGATGGACTTAAGCACATCGCCATTGGAAACGTTCGCCTGCTCCAACCAGTTCTTTAGCCGAGTGAGTTGGGCTGAGGCAGCCTCTGAAAGAACCTCAGTTTGCCAGTCGTCGCGCTGAGAGTTTGCTTTCTCGGCAAGCTGTTCGATGGCCGCATGATGCGTGTCAGGACGCGGCTCCTGGGCTGCGATCCGGACTGGTATCGCCGCCTGGACGGGATCGACAACGCGGGGAGCTTTGTCCGAATCCTTATGCTCCGTCGAGGTTTGCGGCACGCGATCCGCACGGGGCTTCCAAGGGACGATCCACCAAACGATCGCGAGGAGCGGGAGTGCAACAAGGGCCACCGCCGGAGCAGGCAGGCGACGGGCCGGCTGGGCACTCTGAGTTGCCTGGGGTTGAGCTTTTCGTCGCACAACGAACCTGAATTCACGGCCAGTGACGTCAACCGTGGTAATTCAGCGAGTATGGCCTAATCCGACCAATGCGGCAAGCGACCGGTTAGAAACAGTTTCTAAACCGCGTGAGCCAATCGGACACATGCGCTCGAGGTTAATTTTGAGTAATTGCGGTACCGCTCGCCCACGGTTTGAAACTGTTTCGAGAGAATGCTGTCGAATTTTTCCTCAAAAAGTTGCGATAGTTGTTGCATATATTCAAACCCCTTATTAAATTCAGTGCGCAGGGTGAACCCCTTTTCTTTCTTAGTCCTTATCAAACCTTTTCGAGGACGAGCAGATGGTTCCCAGGTTGCCTTTGGCGGTTGGCATTGCCTGTGCTTTGATGTTTCAACATGCCAGTGCCCAGCCCGCAGCACAGATCAAAAAAACCGCGACGCCGCCGGTAATCGACGGCAACGTCAGTGATGCTGCGTGGACCAGCGCGAATGTTTACAACACCGAAACGTTTAACTTCGTGGGGACGATGGATCCGGTCCCAGCCAGTGATGATATTACCTTGGAGTGGAGAGCGCTTTGGGACGACAACAACCTCTATGTCATGGCGAAAGCGAAAGATGATGTGATTGTCAATGGCTTAGAGGCCTTTGGGGGTTTCGATAGTACCAACGGTTGGGAAGATGACAGCATCGAGTTCTATATCGATGCGCAAGATCTCAACACAGAATACGATCCCGGAATGACTGGAGGGCCAACGGTGCCAGCGTATCAGTTCACGTCGCTCGCTGGTTGGACGCCCGCAATTGCCAACGATTCAAGTATTCAGGCCAATCCTCGACCTAACGAGGACGCCAAGTACACTGCCAAACACTTCCATTACCTGGGGCACCAATTCATACGCAGGTAATGACGACGCGATGACATATCCGCAGACAATGGGCAGCGCTACGTCCAGCCCGGTCACTGCGAATCCCGCCGGCGGATTTGACTGGTCGTTCGAAGCCTCGTTTCCCTGGACGGCATTAGAAGAGACGCCGGCCGACATTCTCGCCCGCGACGGCATATTCGGCTTCGGCGTTGCCTATAACGATGACGATGACCTTGGATCACGTGACAACCAGTACATGTGGGCCACCAACAATACGGACGGTTGGCACAGGTCCGATCAGATGCCAGACGTTCAACTAGTCAATGCACCCGCCCCCTTGCAAGGCGATTATAACAGCAATGGCACAGTCGATGCGGCCGACTACGTGCGGTGGCGCGACAACCCGGGTAATTTTGGCGGCGACCCCGCCGGCTACAACACCTGGCGAACGAACTTTGGCAGAACAGCCGGCCCCGCGAGCGGCGGAGCGGTCGCATCGCCCGAGCCTGCCTCACTGGTGATGTTTTTGCTGTTAACAACTCCGTGGGTTCTTCGTCGGAGACGCTATTGAAACCCTGACCGGGGTTTCAGTGATGGAGCGCCGTTCCGGACATCCAATCGGTGAAGTTAGTTACTCACCACGAGCTTGTAGGATTGGTGACGCTCGTTTTGGTGGCGATTTCCATCAACGCATCATGAAGAATCAATCGCCGGCTAACTAAGGGGTGATATGGGGCAGTATCTCCCCGGCCGGCATTTTCTTTCAACCCACGTCTGAAGCCGCGCATCACGGCGCGATGTAGGCAACACCCTGCCTGTAGCCGCTGATTCGCTCCCGGACTCCGAGTGCGGCCGGGTTTTTTCGTGCATCGTAGAGTTCGGCCGCCTGCTGCGCCATTTTGATTGCCGTATCGAAATCGCCGCTCGGCGGCCGCGGCGACGGCAAGGGTGTCCAGATAGGCGGGCTCCTGATAGTTAGTTTTTTGACACGCCAGCTCGGCGAGCTCGTCGCGCTTTCTCCGGCTTGCGAATCGATTCGTCCGGATGGCAAGCAAGGATCCAGGCGAGGTTGTTGGCGGCCGCAACCATCTCTGGTTCTTTCGCGAGAACGTTCTCGTATGTCTCGATGGCAGCGGCCGCATCGCCCGCCGCCTGCTGCGCGGTGCCCAGATTGAAGCGGAACATCACATTCGTTTCGTCCAAGCTGGACGGCGCGACGAAAGGCCTCGACTGCGGAACGTGTCGCTCCGAACCGCAAGATAGGTACTGCCGGCCAAATCCATTACGGCAGCCGAGTCGGCATTGGCGGTGGCAAGTGCGGCGACACGACGAGTGGCCTCCTCCACCTGCTTTTCGCTCGCCAGGAGCAATGCCAGGCGGGCAACCATCGCCGGCGGCAACGTCTGCAGGCGTTCAAGTTCGTGATAGGCGGCAATCTCCTCCTGCGGTTTTCCCGCCAGTCGGGCAATGGCCACCAGCATTTGGTAGGAACGCACGATCTCCATGTTGCCGGCCGCGGCGTTCGCAGTCGGATCTCGTAAATCGTCCTTCTTGCGCTGCGCGAGGAACTGCTCGATGTGAGATTTGGCGTCGTCAAAGTACTCGCCCTCGATGTACGCGGCAGCAAAGTTGAGGGGGTGCAATTGAAAATACCGAAGGCCGTCGCGGCCCGGGAAGAAAGCCGCCGCCTGCTCGAATTCCTCAACTGGCGCTTCGAGCAAACGTGCATCGTTCATTACTTGCTCGCTCGTGACGGCGCCCTTGTAGATGGCCGCCACGTTTCCTTGCCGGTCCAGTAGAAAACTGGTTGGAACCGGGAGCGGCAGCTGAAAATAAAACGTTGCGTTATCGAGCGCCCGTCAGCTGCTCGATGGACTGATCCGTGGCCAATCGCACTGGAAACGGCCAGGCAGCCTGTTGCGCGAGCGATCGTGCAGCATCGCGGCTGCCCGGGTCCTGGCCGAGTCCGTCTACTGAGATCGCCACGACGTCAATCCCCTCTGCCCTCAGCGATTCGTAGCGCGTCGGCAAAATCGGCGAGTTCCACCATACACGGCTGGCACCAGCTTGCCCACAAATTGACGAGCGTTACCTTACCCTTCGGGTCGAATGGCGTGCGGCGGCCGGTGATATCGTCCAGCGGCAGCGTTGGCATTTGCTTGCGAAAAACGAGCAGGCTTCGCGATTTTTGTGTGGGCGCGTGAGGCTTCTGCTCGCCTGGTTCCAGGCGCATTTTTCGCGGCGACGCCTCGATCCGCTCCGGAGCGCTTCCTTGAACGATGCGATAACGCCCGTTTGGCTGGATCTCGGAAAACTCCTCGAATTCCGTTTGGCCGGGCCAGCGCACACGCAACCGTTTGATTTCCGGCTGCTCGCCCAATCCAAAATGAATCCACTTGCTGTGCTGGCTCACAAACGCCTCGCCGGCGCGTACCGTGCGGATCAGCTTTCGCGGCGGCTCTCCGCCCAATTCCAGTTCAATCCGTGCGCCGATGGCGTCGCGGTTGCTCTGTCGGCCTTTTAGTTTCACCGTGAGGTGCGACTGACGATTCCCCACTTCGTTGCGCAGGAGGCGAACCCGCGGAGCGGTGCGACAACTCATCCACAGATCCTGATCGCCATCATGGTCCCAATCCACCAGTCCCAAGCCGCGGGAATCGTCGGGAAAATCCAGCGCGGTGACACTCGACACGTTGGCAAAAGGGAGCTTTCCGATGTTGAGGAAACAGCAATCCCTCTCCCGGCCGCTCATGGAGTGCCCTTGGGCCAACAGCATGGCCATTTGGTCCCAATTGCGCATGTACTCGGCGTCGTCGCCGAGCGACTCATACTGCGTGGGTGATTGCGACACGACCTGCCGCCAGAAGAAGCTTCACAAATCGCCCGGATCCGCCCGGGTGAGATAACCATTGGCAACGACCAGGTCTTCACTCGAATCGTTGTTGATATCGATCCAGGTGCTGGCCCAGGCCCAGCGCCCCATGGTCACATTGGCGGCGACACTGTCGTCGACGAAGGTGCCGTTTCCCTGGTTTGTATAAAGCGTGTTTCCGCGGGCATGATGTTGGAATTCGGCGCGGGTCTGCTGATCGATATTTTCCTGGAATTGCTTTTGCGTGGTTACTCGGCTTCCAGCGGAGCTGAACATGTTGGAGACGTATAAGTCCATCCAACCGTCGTGGTTGTAATCGGCCCAGCTGACACTCATGCCGGCACCAATATCCTCCGCGCCGGCCTGGGGCGCAATGTCGGTGAATTGCCCGCCATCGTTCCGATAAAGATTGTCGCGACCGTAATCATTGGCAACGTACAGGTCGACATCGCCGTCGTTGTCAAAATCTTCCCAAGACGCCGCCAGGCTGAAACGGCGATTGTTCTGCTCTAAGCCCACGCGCTTGGTGACATTGACGAATTTCCAGTCCCCATCGTTGCGAAACAGGATGTTTCGCCCACCGTTGTTGGCGTCATGATAGGGCAGCGGCCGACCCAGAATGCCGTGACCACGCGCCGCCGCGTTGCCACGCAACGAGTAGCAGCAGACGTAGATGTCGAGGTCACTGTCATTGTCATAGTCCGCGGCAGCAATGGCCACCGATCGAGCTTCGGGGGTCAGTTTATTGCCACGCTCGGTGAACACGCCAGTGCCGTCATTCTCCATGAAGATCAGGCCGAGGCCCGTACAGAGCACCAGATCCTGGTCGGAGTCGTTGTCCAGATCGATCAGTAGCGACATGTGCGAGTCGTCCAACCAGTCGACATTTGCCTGGTGTGACGTATCGTCGAATGTGCCGTCCGGCTGTTGCACGAAGAGCTGACTGCCGAGTCCTCCGGGGTGGCTCAGGTAAAAGTCGTCCAGATCGTCGTCGTTCACATCGCCGACAGCGATTCCGCACCAGCCGCCCGGCAGGCCACCGTAGACTTTGTCGATCCGGGCCAGCCAGTGATCGATCCCCCACAAGAGTTTTTCGCCGTAATTCGGATTCTTCGACAGAGCCGACTCGGTGCAATCGGCGAACATCGGACCAGCAAGATCGCGCGACCGAGCTTCCTCATAATCGTTCATCTGGATGCTTTCCAACATCCAGGTTCCGCCGCGCTGGATCCACTCGCAAGTCCATGTCGCGTGCATTTCCACGGCATCTTTGCCGCCATGTCCGGCGAGTTCAAAGTACGAGACCGTCGTTGCCGCGGCCGGCTTCACATCAACGCGAATGGTTTTGAACTTCGCGTGTCCCTCTTGAGAGTCACCTAATGCCTCGCGTAATTCACCTAGAGCGTCGACAAGACCCGATTTGCCTTGATAGTTAACTACCGTGTTTGCTGCTTCGCCGCGATTCGATATCGACGGCCGGCGAACTTCGATGGCCGTGTCCGCATGCACTACTTCGAGTTCTTTGGGACGAAGCGTGCCGCAACGAAAATCATTGGACGCTAGGTGTTCGATCACCCGCTGCGCGATCGAGTTACCGGGCGTCAACCAGTCGGCAATGTGATGCAGCTGGAGTTCCGTTCCATCATGAACAGTCTCGGATTGCAAGAGCGCAGCCTCCGGTGTCGCTGCGTTAGTCGTCAATATAAGGGTCGGCTCGATGTTCGATGCGTCGGCGGTCTGGGGCGAACTGGATTGATTAGCAACATCTTGAGTTGGTGCCTCGGCGATGACACCTTCTTTGGTAACGATACCCGAAGGTCCCGAAGTTACCGTCGCGGCACTCGGCACTTGCTCAGGACCGGAATCCTTGGCGCCGCAGCCCAACTGAGCGATGACTCCCAGCGCCAGCAAGGAAAGGCATTGCGCGGTCCACGACCGCGAAATGGTGGTGCAGGGTACAAGAAGATGCATGGAGAGACTCGGAAAGCTCGGACAAGCGAAGATGCCGGGCTAGGCCCTTCAATGGTAACATTTCCTTGAGGTAGCAGGGAGTATTTGGGGACTCCCGGCATTGGCCCGGATGTTTTGGCCTATTTTCCAGAGGCCACAGTCCGATTTTACCGTCATTTTGCCTTCTTCTGTCCCGGCATGGGCCACCAGTTATCGTACCCTATCGCCCACATCAGGAAAAAAAGCAGATTTTTTTTCGCCAAACTCTTGATATTCTATTTAACCCGCATTATCTTCTTAGCGCGGGAGGTATTCGCGCGGACAATCCGTCGCAGACTTACCGCGGACATCTTGTCATGTGGGCGGTTCAATCTTTTCTCAACAGTGTGGGGCGCGATTCATGAAGAGATTTCTTTTCGCTGTCGCTGTGCTCATGGCGTTTTGCGCCTCTGCGGCCGCGAATCCAGTTATCGGGTTTTACACCGGTGGCGATCCGGGCGAAGGCCTGGACTTTCAAGGGCAGTTCGCCTATGCCATCAACTTTGGTAGTCCAGCCGCGCCGCGCCCCCTGCCAGCGGTCAGGTCTTAGGGAATGCCACGTTCACCAATTGGGCGTCGACGCCGGGCGCCACCAACGTTGCCAATATGGATGACAGCGGTGGATTCCAAATGGGGACTACCGCCGCCGACGCCGCGCTCAAGTCGCTCGTAGATACTGGCCGATGGGCGGACGGCACAAACAACATCACCTCCAACTTGACCGTCCAGCCGGGCCGTCAATATCTACTCCAATTGATTTTCCAAGAGGGCTGGAACGCCACTGCAGCAGGCATCCGCCAGTTCAACATCGACGTCGAAGGCGTCCGCGTGGCGACCAACTTCGATATTACGGCAGTTACCGGGCCTCAAACACGCAATCAAAATGACCCTCCAAACAATCGCGCTCAATAACCGGGTGCGTTCCTCCGCTATGCGTTTACAGCAGGCGACAATACGACAAACATCGTCTTGTCACATGGTGCGATAGACAATCCTCGAATTGAAGCGCTCACGCTCGAGATCGTTCCAGAGCCCGCCACGCTGGCGATGCTCGGTGTGTTGCTAGTTTCTTGCGGCCTGGCCACGCGGCGCTGGCGCTGCTGCGGCTAGAGGCAGGCGCCCACAAACTTTAAGAAAAGAGAAGAGTTTAGAAACGACGCGTATCGACGCGTGGGAGGTTTCGTGACACGGTCCAACGAGAGCTTCCTGACGGTTTGCCTTGTCGATTTGGACCATCGAGTTGGTCTTTTCAAAGTAGGGCACAGTTTATGAGAACTCTTTTCGCTGTCGCACCAATCAGCAGCATCGGAGGTTGCAAAATGAAAGCATTGACGATGAGTCTTGGCGTCTTGTTTGCGCTGAGCTCCATTGCTCAGGCGGACCTCAGCACAGGACTGAGGAATTATTGGAATTTTAACGGCAATCTTGAAGACACGGCGAGCGATTTTGCCGGTGACGCCAGCACCGTTGAAGACAACGGTACATTCGCCGGCAGCGCCGGAACGCCTGGCATCAGTTTCGCCGCAGGTCAATTCGGCCAGGCCATTTCGCTAAACGGCGCCGGCACCGTCGCTACCCAGGGTGACGGATACGTTTCAGTTAATCGCAGCGCCGACACCCTGTACGGTACGACCAATACGCTGACAACGTCCCTGTGGGTACAGACCGAAGGAACCAACACCGGCTGGCAGACCATCCTTTCCCATGGTGAAGGGAATCAGTACCGTTTTGCTTGGCGAGACGCAACGGTTCCACCCACCGTTGCTTACGCGGGCGGCAGCGCAGAGGGTCCCGCGAGTCCGACCGCCATTCTTAACACCAGTTGGCACCACATCGCTGGCGTCAGTGAAGCGGGCGTGAGCACTCGCCTGTATTACGACGGCCAACTCGTCTCCACCGGACCTGCGCCTGTGATTAATGATCAGGGCAATAGCGGCCCTGCGAATCCGAATCTATTCATTGGCGCCAACCCGCAGACCGGCGCGAATAACCGCGAGTGGTGGGGTCGCATCGACGATGTCGCACAGTGGAGTCGCGCGTTGTCCGCGATCGAGATTGGGAACATTTACAGCCGCGGCGTGGCGGGCCGTTCGTTGGGGACCATCATTCCTGAACCGTCCTTCGTGGCGCTCTTGCTGTGCGGATGCGGATGCGGTTTCCTCGCATTCCGATCACGGCGCAAGTGCTGATTCATGTGGCTTCGACACAAACGCGAAAAGCGGGCCGCGACTTGTTTGCGGCCCGCTTTTTCTGTTATTGTGGCTGATGGGTCGGTAATCTCGTATCCGCTTACCATGCGACACAGTCGTTTACTTGCGCTGCTCACCTCAGTTTGCTCAATCGCCGGCTGCGCCCTGATGCTCCGCAGGTGAAGAGTGCTGCGTCGAAACCTTACGCCACGCAGTCCGCAACGGTGACGGCATCGGGCATCGAGACGGCACCGGGGCTGGCTGACCGCGAGCTCATCGGGCCGCTCCGCGACGCTTTCGATCGCATTGATCCGGCTGCGGATGGTTGGCAGAGCGAGGCGCTGAGCGACGCGGCAACCAGTCAGCTGGCGCTGTTGTCCCAAGCTCTCGAAGCATCCGAGCGGCGAGGCGCGAAAGTCTTGTCAGAGTTCGTAGCGGCGGACTTTTCCGCTCCTTCTTTGCGTCCGGCATCGCTTGAGCGCGAGTTCCAGGCCGACGGATTTACCGTCCTACGCAGCGTCCGCAATCAGCAAGCCGGGGCGGACAAGTCCTTCGCCGGTCCCGCCGGATTGGGAGAGGCGATCGACCATTGGCTAGCGGGTATTGAAAATGCCGGCTCCCATCCTCACGTCAAGTTGAAACTCTATCGAGTCGAGCCACGCCGCGGTGGTTTGACGTCGCATGTGCTGTGTACGCTGAGTTGCGAATCGAGCGACACGCGGACTCAGATCAACGCGACCTGGGTTTGTGATTGGACCATTGCGTCCGCTGAGCCGCTGCAATTGAAGCTCAAATCGATCGGCGTTGAAGCGTATGAAGAGGTCGTGGCCGCCAGCGGCGCGGCGCGGTTTGAGGATTGCACCGAATCGATTCTTGGACTTAACGCATGCTGGCAGGACCAATTCCTGCGTGGGACGGATTATTGGCGTGCGCGACTCCCGCGAGACTTTGGGCTCGACGTGGCCGCCAATCACGGCCTGGCAGTGGGCGATGTCAATGGGGACCAGCTTGGACGACCTCTACATCTGTCAACAAGGCGGCCTTCCCAATCGCCTCTTTCTGCAAAATGCCGACGGAACGCTCAGGGACGTCACCGAAGAAAGCGGTACGGCGTGGCTAGACGATTGCGCCAGCGCGCTATTCGTCGACCTCGATAACGACGGCGACCGCGATCTGGCCGTGTCACAGGACTTTCGGATCCTGTTGATGGAGAATGACGGCACCGGCAAGTTCGAATTGGCTTTCGGAACAAGCACGCAGGCTCAGTCCTTCTCGATGGCGGCGGCCGACTATGACGTCGACGGGGACCTCGACCTTTATGTCTGTGGCTACAACCCGTCGGTGGCGGGGATTCGCAGCGGAGCGATGGGCGAGCCGCTTCCCTTTCACGATGCCAACAACGGGGGGCGGAATACGCTTTGGCGAAATGACGGAAACTGGCGATTCAGCGATGTCACCGCAGAGACTGGGCTCGATCAAAACAACACGCGATTCAGCTTTGCGGCGTGCTGGGAAGACTTCGACAACGACGGCGACCTCGACCTCTACGTGGCCAACGACTACGGGCGCAACAACCTCTACCGCAATGACGGCGGCCGTTTCAACGACGTGGCGGCGGACCTGGGCGTCGAAGACCAATCGGCCGGCATGTCGGTCACCTGGGCCGACTGCAATCGGGACGGATGGATGGATCTTTACGTCAGCAACATGTTCTCGGGGGCCGGCAACCGCATCACCTACCAGCGGCAATTCAAGGAGGGGTTCGACGACGATACGCGTCAGCAGTTTCAGCGGATGGCCCGCGGCAACTCACTCTTTCTGGGCAATCCGGACGGACGATTTCGCGACGTCAGCGATCCGGCCGGCGTCGCGATGGGCCGCTGGGCCTGGGGATCCCGCTTTGCCGATGTGAACAACGATGGTTGGGAAGACATTCTCGTCACGAACGGATTCATCACGGCGGCGGACGTCGACGACTTGTGAAGCGTTTATTGGCGACAGGTCGTGTCGCAGTCACCGGTCGATGACTTTTCCGCTCAGTCGACATTGCGTTACCAGCAGGGGTGGCGCGCGCTCAATCGACTTTTGCACGAGGACCGATCCTTCAGTGGACGCGAACGCAAATGCCTGTTCCTGAACTGCCGGGCGGATTCCGATGGCAGCTTAAATCGCTTCGCGGACGCATCGTCTGCGACGGGTTTTGACCTGCTTGGACGACGGCCGCGGCATCGCGGTTTGCGACTGGGACTTCGACGGCGACCTCGACCTCTGGATGACCAACCGCACGGCGCCCAGAGTTCGCTTTCTTCGCAATCTTGGCGAAGACGAGCAACCATTTCCTCGCCTTGAAGCTGGAGGGCGACGGCAAGGCTGTTAATCGGGATGCCATCGGCGCACGGATCGAGCTGTATCTCTCGGCCAGCGATCCCGTGCCGTTGATTCGAACCGTCCACGCGGGAGAGAGTTTCCTTTCGCAGTCGAGCCCTTGGGTGCACTTCGGGCTGGGGGACGCATCCGAAGTGGACCGGATCGTTGTGCATTGGCCCGGTGGAGATAAAGAGGAGATACGCATCGCTCAGACCGACCAGTTCTATTTGATCGCCATGGGCTCAGGTCGCGCTCGCCAATGGACGCCTCCGACGGAGCGCGCGAAGCTGCTCGGCGACCAAAACAGACCTGCCGCCCGATTCCGAGCAAGCCCGCATTGTGGTTCCAGCCGGATGGCCACTGCCGGAAATCCGGACGGTCGATAAGGCAGGACAAGAAAAGGCGTGGGTTCGCGGCGGCAGCGGCCCGTTGGTAATTAATCTATGGGCAAGCTGGTGCGGGCCCTGCGTCGAGGAACTTTCAGAGTGGTCCGAGGCCGAAGACCAATTCAAGCAAGCTGGGCTCGAAGTCGTCGCGCTGAACACCGACGCCTTAGGCAGGGAAGACGCCACAGCGGCTGCGGAGCTCCTGCAAAAGATTGACTTCCCATTTGCATCTTTCGCGGCTTCCGAATCGACGGTCGAAGGCCTGAACGCACTCCAGCAGGCAGTGCTCGACCGCTGGAAAGCCGCTGCCGGTGCCGAGTACGTTTCTGGTCGATGCGAGCGGTGAGGTCGTTGTGATTTACAAGGGCCCCGTAAGTGTCAAACAGTTATTGGCCGACAGAAGCTGCTACGAGCGACCCCTGAGGACGCCGCACCGCGGGTACTCCTGTTCTCCGGCCGGTGGGTCGATGACGTAGCGCCGCGAGGCTCGCCTCGGCGAGTCGCCAACCAACTCCTCGACCAGAACCAGATCGACGAGGCGGTGCGCTACCTCTATCGAATCGTCGAGAACGCGGGTGCTCCGGCCGATCCATACGCCAGGCGCGAATTGGGCGATACGTTGTACTTTCTCGGCGTCCTTCACGAGATTCGCCGCGAAACCACCGAGGCCCGCGAGGTGCTGACGAAGGCCGGCCAGTTGCTACCAGATGACGTCCGGATTCGCGGCCAACTCGGCAAGCTGCTCTTGCGAATCGGGGAATTTGCCGAGGCGGCAGGCGAGTTGTCAGCGGCGGTTCGCATCAATCCGCACAACCTGGAGCTCAGCCAACATTTAGGAGTAACGCTTTATCAATTGAATGAACTGGACACGGGCAATCGGCGTGCTGCAGCACGTTGTCAACGAGAACCCGCAAAACGCGACCGCGTGGTATTTCCTGGCCAACGCCGAGCTCAAGTCGCGGCAATTCGCGCGGGCGATCGAGGCATACCGAAAGGCGATCGCCGCTGCGCCAAATCTGCTGGACGCGCAAAACAACCTGGCGTGGATCCTGTCCGTCCATCCGGACGAGCAATTTCGCTCGGGTGAGGAAGCCACCGAAATCGCGAAACGGCTCTGCGAAGCGACGCGGTTCCAGGAGTCCAGATTCCTTGACACGCTGGCGGTCGCCTATGCCGAGACAGGCCAGTTTGAAGCGGCTGTCGAAATGGCAAAAAAGGCAATCGAAATTGCTGGGCAGGCGAAGCGCAACGATGCCGCCGAAGTCGCGGTAAAGCCCATTCAAGACCGCCTCAAGATGTTCGAGAACCGCGAGGCCTATCGCGAAATGGAATGGGTTTCGCGGTAACACGGTGCCGTAGAACCGCCGCGATCGCCGTTACTCGCGGACCTTGGCCGTTCCATCAAAGTACGCCTGGTACTTCGGCCAGCTGTACATCGCCACTCGGCGCCCGAGGACGAGTCCCTCATCGTTGTCGATGCGGATGTGGTAGCCGCCCCATAAGCGGGAGACCGCCGCCATCTCCGCCGTGGCTGTGAACGTCGGCAGCGGCAGGCGAACCACCTTGGAGTCGGGGATCTGCGGCGGGCTTGCCGTCGCGGGCCTGCATCTGGGCCGCGGTGAAACCCGCCTCCGTCATGTAACCGGCCTCCTGGAAGGCGACCGCGCCGTAACGGTCGCTGCCGGTGAAGAGCTCCAGTATCCGGCCGGCCGCGCCGCTCGCCGTGGCGTGACCCGACGGATAGCCGGGGAACGGCGGCGTCACGAAGATGTTGGGCGAATAAGGATGCCACTGCTCCGCCTTAATCTTCCCGAAGCCCTTGCCCGGACCCAGCCAGCCTTCCACGGTCTCGCCTTCGTGGTAATGGCGCACCCACCAATAAGGGCGGCCCGTGTCGTAGTGACGCTTGGCCTCCCAACAGGTCATGAAGGCGTCGAAGACGACGTTCGCCACCGAGAAGAACAGCTTCATGTCCTGGTCCAGGTCGTGGTTGTCGCGCCGCGACACGTCCTGCGCGAACTGAAGCCAGTGCCCGGATTGTCCGGTAGAGCGCGGGCCCTCGCGCATGAATTCCACGACGGCCTTCTGCTCGAGTGGTGAGGTTCGCGTTCACCTGCATCACTTCCTCCACCTCGCGCTCCAGCTGTTCGGAGCCGTACTGCGGCGGCGGGCCGGGCCGGAACTGGTCGGTGCTCTCCAGCACGAAGGGAGTGACCTTGAAGCATTGCGGGTGGAGAAACCCGGGCGAGTACCACCCTCCCTTCCCGTCAGAAAAGGGGATAGGGCACCAGGCCGTCTTGTCGGTGAAGTGGTCGGCGGTGTTCGTGGGCTTGTAGCCGGTGTAGTCGGAATATGGCGTTCCGTCCCCGCCCTTCATGGAGCCGTCCTGGTTGGAGCCGTCGTTCCGGCGGAATTCGATGAGCGCGTGGGCCGCCACGTTGCCCACACCTTCCGGCGTCTTCGGGTCGGTCGAGTCGTTGTCGGGGTCGAAGCCCTCCTTCCGGAACCGCTCGCGCGTCCAGTCGGCCTCGTTCGGGTATACGTAGAGAAGG
This sequence comes from uncultured Planctomycetota bacterium, assembly GCA_963786455.1. Lineage (GTDB taxonomy): Bacteria > Planctomycetota > Planctomycetia > Pirellulales > Lacipirellulaceae > JABDGM01. The sequence continues at coordinate 405,141 of CAWAZX010000002.1, forward strand.
GCGCGGTAAGCGGCGTAGGCGATGGCCTTTTCCTTGTTCGCCACGGTACGTTCCGCGGCGGGGCGTCGGAGCTTGGCGCCGAGCCGCGTGCCGACGGCCCGCTCGTCGTAGGCGGCCCAAGCGTCGTACATCGCGGTGATGACGATGGCCATGGTGCGCGAGAGGATCGGTGGGCGCGGCTGGTGGCGGTCGGAATCGCGCCCCGACGCCTCCAGAAGGATATCCACCCACCGGTAGACCGCCGTCGGCTTGAAATCCGGAGCCGGTTGACGGTGGATGAGGAGCCCCGGGTCGTCGGGCACTCGCACCTGGCCGGTGTCCTTGGTAATGAGTTGACTTAGGGGCACGGCCGGTCCGGCCGGAGGCGCGGCCGACGCCCTCTCCGCCGCGATCCCGAAAGTCGGCGGAACAACTGCGAGCGCGGCGACGTTCTGCGCCGTGGCTTCTTCCGCGATGTCAAGCCAGATGTACGCCAGCGAGACGTTCGACTTGTCCTCGATCGGCAGGGATTTAGGCAGGGGCTTCTGGACCGCTGGCCGCTCAGCGACTGCCGCGTAACTGACGCACGTGCAAAACGCGAAGAGCAATAACAGGATGCGGAGCTTCATGGAACCGCCAGGATGTTGAAACGATGGGCATTTTGGCACGCGCATTCCAGCGCGCCACCACCGGCTAGTTTGGTCAAACACGCCCCCAGACGTAGCCGGAACGGCTGAAATAGAAAAGGATTCCTTATGCTCTCATTATGGTCAGTTTACGCCATTTTTTGCAACCTTCCCGACCTGAAAACCGGGGCATTCAAAGGGGCCTCTTGACGGCCCATTTTTCGAATGCGCTTAGCAAATTCAACCTTTTGGCAAGGCAAATCCACACGAGTGTAATTAGGCCGAGAAATACGTAAAATTTCTCTCTGTATCAGTGATTTCAGGAGTACTGAGCACCGCGGGAACTGTGCGGCGCAATCCAGAAACGGTTAACGAGGATTGGCTGCGTGCATACATTCGTCGAAACGCGCCGCCTGCGGATCACGGAGGTCCGTTACACAAACTGACTGTGATCGGCCAACTCGCTATACTCGCATATGCAGTGCGAAAGAAGATAATGCCAATAGACACAATTCCGCGCCTATTATCCTTTTGTCCAGAGTCGGCCAGTTTGACGCTCGAGAGACATGTCCCTATGGCGTGCAGCAGCAGTGCTTTAGATGCCGTGTCCGTAACGGGAGGCGGCATGCGCGACCGCATCTATTTCGATCACAACGCGACAACGCCATTACTGCCCGAGGTCGCTAGCGCGATGCGACGGGTGCTTGAAGATTCCTACGGGAATCCGTCCAGTCGCCACTGGGCTGGGATGCCGGCTCGCAACGCGGTCGAGGAGGCGCGCTTGCAGGTTGCCACGTTCTTGGGCTGCAAACCTGCGGAGATCGTCTTCACCTCCGGCGGAACCGAGGCAAACAACTATGCTCTTAAGGGCGTGTTCTTCGCAGTGCGTAACAAAATTCGGCGGCCGCACATCGTCACAAGTCAGATTGAGCATCCGTCGGTCTTGAGTCCCTGTCGCTTTCTTGAAGAGCTCGGGGCCGACGTCAGTTACCTTTCCGTCGATCGGTTTGGCCAGGTTGACCCGGACGATGTCTTAAAGGCCATTCGTCCCGAGACAATTCTGATCTCGGTGATGCATGCAAACAATGAGGTTGGTACGATTCAGCCGATTGAAGACATCGCCCGCATTGCGCGTGAAAAAGGTGTGCTATGTCACACGGATGCGGCCCAGACAGCAGGAAAAATCTGCGTCGATGTTCGGTTGCTGGGCGTGGACTTGTTGACGGTTGCGGGACATAAGCTCTACGGGCCGAAAGGCATCGGGGCGCTTTACGTTCGAGAAGGCGTCAATATTCGGCCGCTCCTCGATGGTGCGGACCATGAGGCGGCTCGCCGCGCGGGTACCGAAAATGTTGCTGGAATCGTGGGGTTGGGCGTAGCTTGTGAGCTGGCCGCGTCTTACAACTCATGACACGACGCTTCGCGATTATTTTTGGACCCGGCTACAGGAAGCGTTTGGTGAGTGCATTGTACTGAACGGCCATCCGCAAGATCGACTACCCAATACTCTTAACGTAAGTTTCCGCGGCACCACGGGCTGCGATATCCTGGCAAAACTTCCGGATGTTGCGGCTTCGACTGGATCGGCGTGTCACGCAGGATCGATTGGTCTGAGCCCGGTCCTGCAAGCGATGGGAGTGTCGGAAGAGATCGCGCTTGGCGCAGTTCGTTTCAGCCTCGGTCGTGATTCGACCGCCGCCGAGGTGGACCGAGTAGTGGAACAACTACGTTTCAAATCAGACGGATCCACACCGAGCCCCGCTGCGAAAAACGCGGCCAGTGTCATCGTCGGAAAGGGATGTTCAACCGTGTCTCATGATAGTGAGCGGACACACGGAATGTTGACCGACTCTTCCGTCCGCTTGACGCAAATGGCGAAGCGCGCAGGATGTGCCGCCAAGCAGCCCCCGGGTTATTTACTGCCGCTTATCGGCCGAATCCCCGTATTTAACGACCCGAACGTCTTGGTAGGCAGCTCCACCGCCGACGACGCAGCCGTCTACAAACTGTCTGATGAGTTAGCACTCGTCGTCACGACGGACTTCTTCACACCAATTGTCGATGTGCCATACGACTTTGGAGCAATCGCCGCTGCAAATGCGCTTAGCGACGTGTATGCCATGGGAGGCCGGCCTTTATTGGCGCTGAACCTTGTTGGATTTCCGGACGATCAACTTCCGGTCACCGTGCTGGCCGATATACTTCGGGGTGCGGCAGACAAGGCTGCTGAAGCGGGCATCGCCATCGTCGGAGGCCATACGATCAAGTCGGAAGAACCGACTTTTGGGCTGTGTGTCGTCGGGAGCGTCCATCCGGAAAGGGTGCTCACAAATGCGGGCGCGCAGCCCGGGGATAGGTTGGTGCTAACCAAGCCGATTGGCCTGGGAGTAATCACTACGGCCGCCAAAAACAACGAGGACGAACTTGGTGCGATCCGGCAAGCCATCGATGTGATGAGCACGCTCAACAAAACCGCAGCCGAGGTTCTCGCTGAATTCGACATTCATGCGTTGACCGACGTCACAGGATTCGGGCTCTTGGGCCACCTGCGCAACGTGACGTCCGCCAGCGGCGTCCATGCCCAAATATGGGCGGATGCCGTTCCTGTCATTTCCGCCGCACGCGAATACGTACAAAAGGGTATAGCCCCGGGAGGGACCCACGCGAATTGGAGATTTTTGCGCGAGTGGGTCACGTATGCGGAGGGCATCTCAAAGGAAGAACAACTGCTTCTGTGCGACGCTCAAACTTCGGGTGGACTGTTGGCTTGCGTGACCCGTGAAGATGCCCACGGTCTCGTCCAGGCCTTGCAAGACGCGGGAGTTGTGACGGCGGCTGTGATTGGTGATATTGAAGAGCGGCCGCCCGGAAAAATTACCGTTTCGGTGAAACGCGATTAAAGTGCCTCCGTCCTCCTCGGGAAGCCCGCAGCGCGATTGCAAGTGAATGCCCGCACGTTGATTCTTGGAACGGCCGGTCACATCGATCATGGAAAAACAACCTTGCTGCGTGCGCTGACCGGCATCGACTGTGATCGGCTACCCGAGGAAAAGCAGCGCGGAATCACCATCGACATCGGTTTTGCGCATCTGGATTTGGAGCCATTCAAGTTGGGCATCGTCGATGTGCCGGGGCATGAACGGTTCATTAAGAATATGTTGGCCGGTGCCGTTGGCATCGACATTGCGCTTTTGGTAGTTGCTGCGGATGATTCCGTCATGCCGCAAACCTGCGAACATTTGTCAATCTTGCAGTTGCTCGGAGTTCGGCACGGAGTAGTGGCGATTACAAAATGCGACCGAGTTGAATCAAGTTGGCTCGACCTGGTTGAAGACGATATTCGCAGCCTCGTTAAGGGAACGTTTTTGGAAAGTGCTCCCGTCGTACATACGGCCGTTTCCAGCGACGGTTCGGCCCAGGGGCTGGACGAATTACGCAGCTGCAATTCGGTCCGTGTGCGAACAAGTAACGCAGATTTGCCCCAGCGAACTCCTGCGGTTGCCGGTGGACCGTGCCTTCACTGTTCAGGGGTTGGGAACGGTTGTCACTGGAACCGTCTGGTCCGGGCGTTTAAGTGTCGGTGATGAAATTGAATTGTTGCCGACGAAAAAGAAAGTTGCCGTACGGGGCTTGCAGAATCACGGTGTTCAGGCCGAGCATGTGGTGCGAGGGCAGCGCGCCGCAATTAATTTGAGTGGCGTACATCACAGCGAAATCCTTCGCGGTCATGAACTCGCCACTGTTGGATACTTGCTGCCTTCGAAGATATTGACGGTTGATCTGCAGGTGCTTGCCGACAGTCCTTGGCCGATTAAGCACCGCTCACGACAGCGTCTGTATGTCGGCACGCAAGAAGTAATGGTCAGCGTGGCACTATTGCAGGACGCAGTTATCGAACAAGGACAAACTGGCTGGCACAATTGCATTGTGCCAAACCAGTGGTTGCAATTGGTGGTCAGCCGTTTGTCATTCGAGCCGAATCTCCGCTCGTAACAATCGGCGGCGGACGAGTGCTGTTATCACGTCAATTTCGCATTACCAGCGCAGACCAGCGCTTGTTGAGCAATTAAACGCCTTGCGCTTGGCCAAGGAAGGTGAGCGCGCAGCGATTGCTATCTACATGTACGGGTTACAAGCCTGGAAAGAGCTCGACCTGTGCCGCGATTGGCCGATTGATCTCAAGCGTGTTCGCCAGCTCATCGAAGGACTGGTTGCGTCAGGAGCGGTAATTGAGGTTACCGCCAAGCCGCGTGGCACGTTTTGTGTCCACCACGAAGTGTTGAAAGAAGCCGAGCAACGGATACTAAGCATTTTGAGTCAACTCCACCACCAATGGCCGCTTCGTCCATCGATACCGCGCGATCGAGTGGCATTGAAGTGCCAATCCTGGCATGATGCGCACGTGACCGACGCGTTTTTTGACCGTCTGGTGGAAGGCGGTGCGGTCCGCAGCGATCATGGTAAAGTGGCGCTGGCAAGTTTCTCGCCGCAGCTCACGCCCGGCTCAAGAGCGGCTCCGTGGACAACTGTTGACGGCCTGGCATGAAGCTGCTCTCAAGCCGCCCGAGCCAACGGAACTCTGTCAGACTCTGTCGTCCGATGAAAGCGAATTCCGACAGATGATTGATCTATGTACGGCCCAAGGCGAACTCGTGCATATAGGTGATGATATCTTCTTACATCAGGAAGTTGAAACGACGATGCGATCGCCAGCTCCAACGTGAATTGGCAAATGGTAAGCGACTTACTGTGAGCGAGATTCGAGACTTGCTCGCGACGAGCCGAAAGTTTGCTGTGCCGATCTGTGAATATCTCGATCGAATCGGCTTTACGCGCCGGGATGGTGACCTGCGATCGCTGCGATAGTGCAGCTGAATAGAGCGATCCATTGGCTCGCTCGCATTGCCCAATCGCCCAATTTGAAGCGAGCTTGGAAGTATGCCGAAGCAGAATCCACAACGTGACGAACCTGACGGATCCTAATCCCTTCCGGACGCTGCCGTCGGTGAATGAGCTGGTCGAATCTCCGCGGCCTTGTCCCATTGGTCAAAAGCCCTACCTCGCGAAGTGGTTGTGTCCGCAGTTCGGCATGCGATTTCGGAGTGTCGCCGACGAAATCATGCTTGGAGAATGGTGCTGCAGTTTCGACGCTGGAACAACTCGTCAGTTGCGTAAATTCTCACTTGGAGCAGTCTCAGCAATTTGCACTGCCGCCAGGTTATTAACGCTACCGGCATCTTGCTCCACACGGGCCTTGGTCGATCGCCCTTGTCGAATCGTGCGTTGAGCGCGATCGCATTAGCTTGCTCCAGCTATACTCCCCTTGAAATGGACTTACGTAGCGGCGAGCGAGGGCACCGAGTCGATATCGTCCGAAAGCCAGCTTTGTGATCTCACGGGTTCTGAAGAGCGCGACCGTCGTCAACAACAATGCGGCCGCGTTGTTGATCACTTTAAGCACGCTCGCCGCGGGCAAAGAGGTGATTGTGTTGCGCGGTGAATTGATCGAGATTGGCGGCAGCTTTCGGCTTCCGGAGATCATGGCCGCAAGCGGGGCACAATTGCGAGAAGTTGGCACAACAAACAAAACTCGCATTTCGGATTATGCTGCTGCCATCAGTGATTCGACCGGCATGCTGCTAAAAGTCCATCCTTCCAACTATCAACTTTCTGGTTTCACGCAGTCCGTTTCCCTCGCCGAGCTTGTTGCGCTGGGCCGAAGTCACCAATCTGCCAGTCGTTCACGACATCGGTTCCGGTGCGCTCTTGGATTGACACAGTTTGGTTTCGGCGATGAACCGCTGGTGCGCGATCTCAATTGAATGCTGGTGCTGATTTGGTGTTATTCAGCGGCGACAAATTGCTGGGTGGGCCGCAGGCTGGAGTGATCGTTGGATGCTCGGGCAGCTTGATCGAACGTATCGAGAAAAATCCACTTGCTCGTGCGCTGCGCGTTGATAAGCTCACGTTGGCGGCGCTCTCGGCCACCACTCTCGTCCTTCGCTCATCCACAAACTGCAGTGCGCGAGATTCCTTTGTGGATGAATGATGGCCACATCGACAGAACGAGCTCCGGCAGCGAGCCCGGCATATTGCTGACAAAGTGAAATCCCGAACAAGTGGATGTCCTGGTGGACGTTTCACGGCACGACAGCGTACTTGGGAGGCGGCTCACTTCCCAATCAACAGCTGGAAAGCGTGGCCGTGACGCTTGCAGCTGGGAAAGCTTCGGAACACGAATTAGCCGAGCGACTGCGAACCGGAAACCCGCCCGTTGTTGGACGATTGGAGCGAGGTTGTGTGATCATCGACCTGAGAGCAGTCCTGCCATCCCAAGATGAGAAACTAATCGACGCACTCGTTGCAGGTCTACAAGCTTAGGGTGTTGATCCTGTATCATATCAATGTCTCCCAGCGGTTCCGATACGAACCGCTTTAAAGATACTCGGGAGTGTCAGTACGCCTGGTGGCGGCCGCGGGCTTCAAACCCGTTGTGGGATCCGTCAAACGGGTTCCAGGTGGGTTCGATTCCCATCCACTCCCGCTCCATTCAGTCGCCAGATTGCTATTTCGGTTGAACCTGTACGAACCGCGATTTTCGAAGCAGCCTTTCCTTTGCCTTTACGTCGTAGCAAAGCAGTACATCCTGGTCGCGCACGTAAAGTTTTCCGTCAGCGACGACCGGGTGCGTCCATGCCGGTTCGTCATTTGTCCACCTGCCGCGCCACTAGATTGATTGCATGGACGTCGGAAAAAATTGGTGAATGCATGGTTTAGCGGGGCTTACCTAAGCGCACAAAGTTCGGGAGGGCTATTGGCTGGAATTGTATCAGTGTCGTCATTTAACTCCCCTCGTCCCGCTTACCCCGACTGGTCGTATCAATTTCCGTCTTCACGATTGCCGTACTGGCGGTGCACGTCGCGATCGATTTCATATTCGATCGCTCTCACCGAGCCGTCGCAAAACGCGAAGAAACAGTGCGCCACGTGGGCGCTCCCAAATCGCCGATTGTCGTTAATCTCGCCGTCTTGTCGGGGCGGGAGAAAATCCCGCGTGAGCCGCACTGTATCGGGTGCGAAGCCGATGAAAGCGTGGCCCCGATCCGATTCCGCGAGTCCGCTTTCGTAATGCCCCAAGGCAAGTGACTTTTCACCGACGAGATAAGTATGGGATGTTCCGTCGGCGATTTGTTGCATGCGTACGGAGCTCCGCAGAAACGAAACACCGGTGAAATCCTTGGTGTCTTGCCAGGCGAACATATTATCTCCCTCGTCCAAAGTTTTCGGACCGCCGATGTCTCCGCTGGCAATTGTGTTGAAGCCCCGATCGCCGGCATTGATCGCGTAATCGCAGCGAGCAACGACCGCCGTGGAATCAGCATTGAATGAATTGTACGGCCAGGCATGGGGATAAAGCCGAGCCGGCCGGCGCGTCGGACAATGGAATACGTCGATCGGTTGCTGCATGAGGGTCGCCGCGGCGCGTCGTTTCCTGCTGTCGACCAAGCCCCTCCCTGCGTCGTGCAACGCTTGCTGTTCCAGAAATGGAAGGAGATTATACGTCCAGCCACCGGGCTGGCGCTCCGCGTATCCGCGTTCAGGATTGCCTGTCCAACTCGCGCCCCAACCGCCAGTGGGAAGATGACCGTGTGCGGTTACGTGATTGAGGGCGGCAATCGCCAATTGGCGCAAATTGTTCCGGCAGGCCTGTGCTCGGCCCGATTCACGCGCCGCTTGAATCGCAGGTAGCAAAAGCGCGACCAACGTCCCGATGATCGCGATCACTACCAACAGTTCAACAATGGTGAACGCGGCGCGTCGGACTTTTCCCAACGAAAATGCGCGGCATCGTGAAGTTGCTGCAGGCCGCATGAAACGTGAAGAAATAATGTTGCATCCACCGGGATTAAAGCCTAGCACGGTCCCCAGTCGATACGCAAGCTTTCGTCAGATCGCCGTCGTCCTGTAGCCTGGAAATACTTGTACGGCGATACTCCGTTTAGGAGAATAAGCATGTCCACACAGTTTTAGGACACGTTATGACTGATCAAGAACATATTTCGGCGCTCACGTCGGCGCAGCTGTTGCACGGGCATGAAGCCGGCAACGTCGACGCAACGGAAGAGTTATTCAACCGGTACGTAGACCGTCTGATTGGGCTGGCACGGAAGCGATTGGCGCCCAAGCTTGCCAGACGAATTGATCCGGAGGACGTCGTCCAGTCGGCGTATCGCAGTTTTTTTACTGCCGCTGGCCGTGGGCGATTTGTGCTGGAGCAATCCGGCGACCTGTGGCGATTGCTGGCGGGCATCACGCTAAACAAACTACACCGGCAAGTTGAACGCAACACTGCCAAAAAACGCGACGTGTCCAAAGACTGCGGTCTGGCGGAAGACGGCAGTTTGAGTGTCGGCACCGATGTTTTATCTCGTGAACCATCCCCTCACGAAGTCGTTTCCGTGGCCGATGAAATTGAGCTATTGATGCGCGACCTTGATCCTCGTCACCGCGAGATGATACAGTTGCGGCTGCAAGGCTACCTGGTCGAGGAAATCGCCGCACAAACAGAGCGCACGCAGCGGACCGTCTTGCGCTGCTCTTGAAGGAATCAAGCAGAAGCTACTGGCACGGGCCGCCGAAACGCAGGACCACTCATAATCGGCCCATGGTTGGAGCGGCCTTCGGATGACACTCGATGATGGCCAAACAATGGAACGCATTGCCCATCGGCTTGGCGAATTCGAAGAGTACGTAGCCAAATTCGAAGACGCCTGGTTCAGCGGACAGCGTCCCACTATCGAGGCATTTCTGCCGCGCCCCGGCGATGCATCGCGCAGATCGATTACTGTGTGAATTGATAGCGATCGATCTCGAATGCCGGCTAATCGCAGGTGAATCGGCCCGAGCAGAAATGTACACAAAAGACCATCCAGACATCGCTGCCGACGCAGAATTCATGGTCGATCTGCTGGCTCATGAGTTCAAAATCCGTCAGCAGCGTGAAAATGTTTCGCCAGCGGAATACGCCGCGCGGTTTCCGCAGCACAGCGACCAGCTCCGCCTGCGGCTTTCGCAGGAAGCGACCATCAATTGGCAGCGACCTGGGCCAAAACTCATTCGCTGCCCCCACTGCTGCGCATCATCTCCGTTCGAGACTTCACAGACCGATGGCCCGTTGATGTGTCCTCACTGCCACGAAGAATTCGAGGTGCTTGCCTCAGGCTCGACACAGCCGTCGGTGAAGGGGCCCGTTCGAATGGGGCGATTCGAATTGCTGGAAGTAGCCGGTCGCGGCGCAGTTTGGGACAGTGTGGCGTGCCAGGGATAGCGAGCTGGACAGGCTCGTGGCGCTTAAGCTCCCCAGCAGCGGGCGGATGACGACGCTGGAAGAGGAAGAACGCTTCCTCCGCGAAGCTAGGAGCATGGCCCAGTTGCGGCACCCCGGAATCGTGCCGGTTTTTGAGTCAGGCCGGTGCGATGGCGTTCCCTACATCGTTGCAGAATTCATTCACGGCACCACGCTTTCGCAAGCTATTGTCGACCGCCGATTCTCGGTGGTTGAATCTGCCGAATTGCTGCGGAGGGTCGCCCGGGCGCTGGACTACGCGCACCAACACGGCATCGTCCATCGAGATTTGAAGCCATCCAACATCATGCTGGACACTGAACCTACGCGAGATTCATCGAAAGAGCTCCAGCACGTGACAGCGCAGTTCGGTCTCGACTACGAGCCTCGTGTGATGGACTTTGGGCTCGCACTACGTGAAACGGCCGAGGCGACCGTCACGGTCGACGGGCAGATTGTCGGTACTGCCGCCTACATGAGCCCGGAGCAGGCCCGCGGACAATCGCATCATGTGGACTGTCGTAGCGATGTGTATAGTGCCGGCGTGATTCTGTACGAAATGCTCGTCGGCGAGGCTCCTTTTCGTGGCAACATTCGCATGGTGCTACAGCAAGTGCTCGAGGAGGAGCCACGCCCGATTCGACGGCTCAACGATCGCGTCCCCCGCGACATGGAAACGATCGCCCTCAAATGCATGGAGAAGGAGCCGCGCCACCGCTACCAGACTGCCGGAGAGCTGGCCGACGAGCTGGAGCGTTTTCTAACTCATCGCCCGATTGCCGCGCGACCGATTGGGCGCATCGAGCGCTCATGGCGCTGGTGTAAGCGACATCCGCTAGTCGCGTCGTTGACTGGTGTAATTCTTGCTGTTGTCGCGATCGGTTTCGCTAGTGTCACGTGGCAGTGGCTGGCCACCAAACGAGCAGAACATGGACGTACCCTTGCGCAGGTCGATGCGTTGCTCGGCGCAACGCCCGAAGCGATTCCAACTCTACTGAGCAGCTTGACGCCTTATTGGTCGGATGTTGCCCCGATACTTCGTCACAGGCTTACCGACGATGAAATTGCACCGGACGAAAAGCTGCGAGCACATCTGGGTTTGCTCGCGGACGATGCGTCTCATGCTGAACCGCTATTCGAGTCACTATTCGGCGTCGACATGAAGATGTTTTTGCTGGTTCGCCAGCGGCTGTTGGAGGCGCCCGTCGAATTCGCACACCGTTGTGGGGCGCTATTGAACAACCGCGATTTGCCCGTCAATGTGCGTTTTCGGGCGGCGTGTTATCTCGCCGCTGCTCCGCCAGCGTCTCGTGCCGACTTGAACACGCACGCGGACTTTGTCGTCGATCAAATGCTCACAGAAGTTTTGCTAAAGCCGAGCGAATATGCGGACGTCTCCAATTCGCTCAGGCCACTGGCCAGCGAATTAATTGCCGAGTTAACGCGTGTTTACCGCGACGTTGAAATGGCGGAGTCGAGACGACGGGCGGCGGCGAATCTGCTGGCCGACTATGCCAAAGACGAGCCAACCGCATTGACCAGCGTGCTGTTGGATTCCGAGCCGTGGCAGTTTTCAATCTTGATGCCGGTGATTGCGGACCGCCACCGCGCGGCGACAGTTGATTATTTAGGGAAGTTGCTGGCCGGCCATGGCGAAGCTAGTGAGCGTTCGGAATCCAGCGACGCGTTTGCGAAAAAGCGCGCCAATGCCGCGATCGCGCTGATTCAACTGGACGCTGCCCAAGCCGCCTGGCCACTACTGGCAATTAGTTCCGATGTGTCGGCCCGCAGCTACTTTATCGACAGGTTCGCGCTGGCCGCTTCGGATGCAGAACCAATAATTAATCGGCTTCGGTCTGAGAGCAACCTATCTGTTCGGCGGGCACTCTACCTGACGTTAGGAGGATTCTCCACAAGCAACATCGCTGACACTCAGATGGCTTCGCTCAAGCCCGCCCTCGTCAGCTCATTCCGCCAGGATCCGGATGCCGGAATACATGCCGCCATTCGCTGGCTATTGACTCGTTGGGGACTCGAGACGCGGATCGATGACGCAGAGCACGATTTCGCCAGGCAGCCGGTGAGATTGGCGGCCAACAATGGAAGCTGGCACATGAATTCTCAAGGCCACACGATGCTTGTGCATGGCCCGGCGACATTTCAAATGGGTTCGCCGCCGGATGAGCCGGGACGCTACAAGGAGGAAACGTGGCACGAGCGCCGAATCGATCGCACGTTCGCTATTGCCATGTGCGAAACGACGATCGCGCAGTACGAACAGTTTGATCCTGAATGGCGCAAACTCGATACGGATGAAGCCGAGAGCGACAAATGCCCCGTGTACTTTGTGTCCTACAGCCAGGCAGCGGCGTATTGCAACTGGCTCAGCCAGAAAGAAAATATTCCAGAGGACCAATGGTGTTATGTGCCGACCCCCGAAAATGCCCAATTTCTAACGGAAGCTGAGAACTGCCTCACCCGCACCGGCTATCGCCTCCCCACGGAAGCCGAATGGGAATACGCCTGTCGGGCCGGCACGACCACCGCACGTTTCTTTGGCCATGCCGCGGAGTTGTTGCCCCAATACGCATGGTGTCCAGCAAATAGTCCGATGGGACGAAAACATCCGGTCGGACTAAAGATGCCCAACGACGCGGGCATGTTCGATGTTTATGGCAATGCCGACGAGATTTGTCATGACCGCCTGCGCGACTCGAAAGGAGGTTCGTTTGCGAACTTGGTTGTGACTCGCGGCGGCGCAGCCGGAGATCTTGTACCGCCTCGCTCGGCGCTGCGAAATTTCGCGTTCAACGATCCGGATAACCCCCACCAAGGTGCGCTCGCAATGGGATTTCGCGTCGCCCGGACAATTGCCGTCGAACCGACGAGCCAGCCAAAAGAATAGCCGCCAGGAAGAGATGTGCGATGGCCGACGGTTCCGGAATGGAGTTTACGTTCGGCGCGTATGCGGCGGCTGGTCCGGCAGCGGAGCCCGCGGCCGTACCAAAGTGGCGCCTCCATAGAATATAGTCATCTTGGTCAACGGTTCCGTCGCCGTCACCATCCGCCCGAGGGTCCGTCGTTGAGCCAAGCGTTTCGCGCCACAGGACGTAATCTCCGGCGTCCACAGCACCGTTGCGATTATAGTCGAGCGATACGTTAAGAAAAGCCGAAGTCATCAACAAATTATCAACCTCGACGCCGAGCAACGACTGTTTGTTCAAGTCCCCGTCGAAGACCCGCATCCGCACTCGGTAAACAGACTGACCATCCACGTGCGCTGGCGGAACGAATCCAATGCCATCATCGACGACATGAATAGGAAGTGTCGGCGTGGAATCTGGATCCAGTTCGATGTGTTGCCAAAGCGCGTAGCCCGCGCCTTTGTCGAGCACTCCAGCGACAACGCGGTGGAGCGTTACCAGGAGCGAGTCGAGAATTCCGCCGACGGAATCGACGTTAAAATTGAAGCCCAACTCCGCCGTATCGATGTCCTGAAATCGGAACTCGGGCGTATAGGCATCGATGAGCACTTCTGGCTCATCTCCATAGGCGAGAAACGGCGAGACCGGATCCACCGTGGCACGCAGCACGTTTCCGCCGCCTACTCCTAGCTGCGAATCCGCAATCCGCCAGCTTCCACCTTGCCCTTCGGCAAACCAGCCATTTGGAAGCGCAGCTATTGGCATTAAAGTCCCACGCTAGTTCCCCCAAGCATGTGCTGGGAACTAGTACCGCCGAAACAGCAAACAACAAGCGGATGGTGTTCATCGCGGTTACTCCTGGCGATGCCAGCTTTCAAACGACAAGCGTTTCCAATATAGCATCCGAATTTGACTGTCCAACCTGACACGGCTTCAGTCAAAAATCCCGCGTCGGGACTCCCATCGTCCAAAGCAGGAAATAAGCCGGGGAATACCGCACAAGGAGCCCGAGGCATTTTTTTTGGCGACAGCATGTCACCTGGCGGCGTGATTTCCAAATCACCCTCTTAGAGCCGGTCACCGCGACCGACACCAATCACTCACCGCCAACGATCGAAAGGGCATGTCATGTTCTCCAAAACACGCAAATCGTCGCACAGCAAGCGTTCACGCAAGAGCGGTCGTTTCTCCATCGAGTCGCTCGAACGGCGGGAAATGCTCGCCGCCAACTTCGGCATCGACATGGCGACCCTGTCGGCCGTGAATCCAGACATCAGCTCTCAGCCGACTGCTGCGGTAGCTCCGTTCACGACGTCGGCATCAGGAAGTGCCGCTGCTGCCGGCCATGTCGGCAGCGTCGTAGCTCAGCTTCCGGTTGCCAATTTATCGCTCCTGGGCGCCACGTTTGAAAACGGCCTGCTGACCGTCAGCGGCACGAATGGCGCCGACAACATCTATATCTACGCCAGCGAAGGGACAGTGTACGTACGAGAAGTCGTGAAAGAGCTCACGCTGCTCACCATGCCCACCGCGGAGCTGACGGGCATCGTCGTCTACGCCCACAACGGCGACGATTGGGTGAACGTCGACCACAAATCCATCAGTGTCTGGACAAATATCTCCGGCGGTTCTGGAAACGACACGCTACTCGGCGGCGCTGCTGCCGATATCCTGTGGGGCGGCGAAGGCAATGACAAACTATGGCGCACGGCGGGAACGACGTCATGAACGGCCAGCAAGGCGACGACCTGCTCGTCGGCGGTGATGGCGATGACAGGGTGTTCGGCAAGGGCGGTAACGACTATCTCCTTGGTGGCAACGGCAAAGATCACCTAGAGGGCGATGATGGCAACGATCAAATCTTCGGCGAGGGCGGTAATGACACCATCTTCGGCGGTAACGACCACATCTTAGGTGATGCCGGCCAGAATCTTCTCGATGGCGGTGACGGCGACGATGCCATTTACGGCGGCAACGATGTCGACGACATCTATGGTGGCAACGGCCACGACTACATTATCGCCTACGAAGGAAACGATCGCATTCGGGGCGAAGCGGGGTACGACACCATCAGCGCCGGCGACGGATCCGACTTGGTCAACGGCGGTGAAGGAAACGACCTTATTCGTGGCGACAACGGCAACGATGCAATCAGCGGCGGTTTTGGTAACGACGTCCTGTATGGGGGCGCCGGCCAGGACTGGCTGAGCGGGGATATCGGCGACGACTCGCTCCATGGTGACTCGGGCAAAGATTGGCTCCAAGGCGGCTATGGAATCGACCAACTCGATGGCGGCACGGGTGACGACCGGTTTTATCAGGACTATCCCGAAGGCGGTGAGCCGACAGGACAAGTTGCTTCAGCGATCAGTTTGGGCGAAGTCCTCAGCGACGCCGGTGACGCCGTCACTGGCGCCGTCGAATCCGGTGTCGATTTCCTCATCGATGTCGCGGAATGGACGCTTAGTCGGGCCATCACGGTCGCCCAACTGGTCCAAGAATGGTTCGTGCAGCTAGACGATCGGATTTATCGACTGGGCGATCATCTGGCCGACGCATTGTCGAACTGGCCTTGGGAAGGCGAATTCTGGAGCGACATGGGCCGCGCTTGGATCGACTGCCTGGAGATCGCGGGATTGGGCGAAGCCTATGAGATGTTTATGGAATTCGTCCAACCGTGGCAGCGGCCTATGACCTCCAGCGAGATCGCGGTTGCTCGCAGCGTGTTCGGCGAATCGATTAACTACAGTCTGGTCCGGATGAACGAGCACTCGCTGATGAACGAGCTGGGGAGCGTCGTATCGGGTCAAGGCGTGGAGGCACACGCCACCGGCTACATCATCAACTCGAATGGGAACATCAGCGATGCCACTATGATCCACGAGCTGACGCACGTCTGGCAGTACATCCAAGACGGAATCATTTACATGCCAGAGGCCCTTGCTGCCCAGTTCGGCGAAGGCTACGAATATGGCGGCGTATCGGACCTGGAGGCCAAGATGGCCGCCGGCAAGGATCTGTCGGCCTACAACCGCGAGCAGCAAGGCGACATCGTGATGGACTACTTTGTCCTCCGCGAGGAGATGGAGTCCTATCTGGATCCAGCGAGTATTCCGCAATCGGATCGCGACAACCTGGACATATACATTTACTTCGTCCAGGAAGTTTCCACGCTGAGTGCGAACGAGCTTGATGTTCCCGGCCCGACAGCGTCGCACGGCAGCGGCATTTCGTTGAAGAATGCCGGCGACTTCGCGCAACGGGGGTCGACCGGCCGGACCTCGAGCATGCCCGTGCTTGCAAATGGGAACCAAGTCACCGACATGGCTCGGGACGCTGCCTTCGCCCAATCGCCTTCGAGGCCGGGCGATATGACCGTTACCGTAAGCAACCGCTTGGAGTCACTGAAAAACGGCAAGCCGGAAAGAGGAAGACCATCGGCAAGCTTGAGCTTGTCCCCTGTGTCCGAAAGTGCACTGGACGTGGCGTTCGACTCCATCGCCTAATGGCCGCCGTTGGGTAGATAGCGTGATACGAGGACAACTAGCCTGACCAAATCCACTATTTGTCCGCTTGCATTACACCGGCGCGAAGGGCTTCGCGCCGGTTTTTTTATCCCGAGAGTCGGAATCGATGCCGCTTTGCTCGCTGTTCCTCGCCGATGCTGCGACATTTCATGTCAGGTATTAACGACCAATCCGCATAACTTCCCTAGAGACAGAATCGTCGACACCAAACGATTTTCAATTGCCAATTGGAGGGTGATGCCATGCCAGACGGACAACGAAAACGACGCTTTTCAGCAAATCCCGCCCGTCGCCGCTGGTACGCCCAGTGGCGAGCATGCCGTTTCGCCCGCCGATTTGGGGCAATTGAACGAGTTTCCGAGGGTTTAGCTGTCCGACTGAGGAATTGAGAAATGCCGTCTCCGATCGTTCAGCCCGCCTTGATCGGTTCCGACAGCGTCGGCCGCGCATTCGCCACGGCCGCCAAATCGGAGTCAAAAGGGCCCTTTTGTGCGCCGAGTGCGCCGCTTTGAGCCGATCCTATTGGATTTCCCGACGAATTCGGGGATACTTCGAATACTTTCCCCGCCATTTCACAGAACTTCCGGCGAAGCCTTCGTTTAGGTTTCTCCACCGACGTTCGGCAGTGCGGCCCAACAACGAAAGGGCTGCCATATGTCGAACGTCACTTCGTGGATGGGCCCGTTTCTACCGCTGCGATGGGCCAGTCGTGTCGGGAGTGGAGTATCTCAGGGGAGCGATTTCTACTGCGCCAGGTACAACTCCGCGGTCTCTGCATAGAATAGAGCTTCCAGGATCCATTCTGGTCAGCGATGGAACGTGATTTTATTTTAGTCCAACGTAATGCTTCGACACGACAAAAGCCATAACGAACACAAAGCCCGGCCGCTGATTCAACTTCGTGACGTGTCGCGAGTGTATGACCTGGGCGAAGTGCAAGTCGAAGCGCTAAGACCAACATCGCTCGACATCCAGCGCGGCGAGTATGTGGCTTTGGTCGGCCCTTCGGGCTCCGGCAAATCAACGTTGATGAATACGCTGGGGTGCCTGGATCGACCCACTGGCGGCAGCTATCTGCTCGATGGCGAAGAAATCGTCAGCATGTCGCGCGATGAGCGTGCACGCATCCGCAATCGGCAGATCGGTTTCGTGTTTCAGAATTTCAATTTGCTCAATCGGACCTCGGCATTGGAAAATGTCGAAGTGCCGCTGCTCTATGCCAAACACATCTCGGCCCGGGAGCGTCATGAGCGGGCCGCTGCTCAGCTTCGTCGCGTTGGTTTGGGCGATCGACTCCGCCATCACACCAGCCAGCTTTCGGGTGGCCAGCAGCAACGCGTGGCGATTGCCCGCGCATTGGTCAACGATCCGTCCATTCTGCTGGCCGACGAACCGACTGGCAATCTCGATACGCGGACCAGTAGCGAAGTCATCGGGCTATTCCGCCAGCTCAATTCGGAACAGGGAATTACCGTCGTGTTGGTCACGCATGACCAGGATGTAGCACAAAACGCGAACCGCACGATCGTGCTACGGGACGGCCAGGTCATCGCCGACACGACCGATTTTTCGCAGGCCTTACAATCGCTACATTCGCACGATTCGGTGCCGTCAGCATGCTAAGATAAATCGGCACCTTCCGAATGATTGGTAAGGATGGGTGCTGTGCGCCGAAGTCACTCGCTATGGCGACACGGTGCGCTTCCATCTTTGGCCTGCTAGCTGCGATCGCAGTGGCCGTTTTTCCGGTCCAGTCTGCCAGCGGCGAGTCGCCGTGGCAGGTCGTCGTGCCCGAACAGCGTCGAATTCAGGTGCGGCATCCAAGCGACTTGCCGCATGTCCCTGTGCCGGAGACTCCGCAACCGCCCACCGTGTCAAACCCGCAGGGTGAAGCTGTGCCGCGAGAGTTATCGCTTGACGAATCGATTCGGATTGCACTTGTCAACGCAAACGTAGTTCGCGTGCTCACTGGCGTGACGGCAATCCCCAGTGGCAGCACGATCTACGACGCTGCAATCACTAATACGACGATCGATTTGGAACGCTCAATATTCGATCCGACGGTCAGCGTCACCAATGCGTGGGATCGCTTCGAGCCGCCCGTCGCCGACTTCGATCCGCTGGATCCCACGCAAACGATCATCGGCGGCATCCGCACCGATGACTACGACATGCAGTTCGATCTTTCGAAGACGACGGTTACCGGCGGAGAGTTTAATTTCGGCGTCAACGACAACACGTCACGTTTTCGACCGGGAGTATTTCCGCTCAACCCGGAGAATCGCACGTCGCTGGATCTCAGTTATACGCAGCCGTTTTTGCAAGGCGGCGGAGTCGCGGCGAATTTGGTGCCGATTGTCGTGGCCCGGATCAACACCGAACGCTCCTTTTTTCAATACAAGGACAGCGTTCAGGAAATGGTCCGCGGCGTGATCGAGGCGTACTGGTCGCTCGTGTTCGCCCGGACCGACCTGTGGGCCCGCGAGCAGCAGGTAGAGCAAGCGGACTTCGCCTTTAAGCAGGCAGAAGCGCGGGCCAGAGTGCAAGAAATAGGCGGGTACGATGTGGCGCAAACGCGAGTTGCATTGGCAAATTTTCGCGCCAGCCTGGTGGCTGCCAGGGCCAATGTGCTCCAGCAGGAAGCTGCCTTGCGCAACATTCTCGGTTTGCCGCTGTACGAAGCCGACCGCATTACGCCCATATCGCCACCGACCAGCGATCGGCTCGAAGTCGATTGGAATCTTGTGGTGAATCTCGCCGAGGAGTATCGGCCCGATATTATTGAGCTCAAGTTGATTCTCGAAGCGGACCAGCAACTCTTGCTGCAGGCACGCAATCTGGCGCTGCCGCGCGTGGACGGCGTTTCGTTTTATCGCTGGAACGGCCTGGAAGGAACGATGCCCTCGGGCGACCATATCTCGTCGCCGCTCAGCCGGTCGACCGATTGGACTCTAGGCGTGAATTTTTCCGTGCCGTTGGGCCTGCGGCAGGGCCGCGCACAGGTAAGGCAACAAGAACTCATCATCGCGCGCGATCGGGCGAATCTCGAGCAAGGCGTGTATGGCGCCCAGTTTTTCGTCGCGCTGAGCGTCCGCAACCTCGATCAGTTCTATGAGCAGTATCTTGCGTTTCGCGAGACAAGAGTGGCGGCACGTGAAAATCTCGAGCTGCAGATGGGCCGGTATCGCGTCGGCGTCAATCCTTTTATCAACGTCCTGCAGGCCATCGTCGATTGGGGGAACTCCGTTAGCTCCGAGGCCCAGGCGCTGACTCAATACAACACCGAATTGGCGCGACTGCAGCGCGAAACGGGCACCATCCTGGAAACGCACGGCATTCGCTTCTATGAAGAGCGCTACGGCTCGATCGGGCCCTTGGGCCGATTGTTCCCGGACGTGTGCTACCCAGAAGCAATGCCTCCGACAGAGAACAACCCGATCTACCCAACATCGGAAAAACCGTCCGAAGATTTCTTCCAGCTCGAGAATCCTTTGGAGCAGAGTCAGCAGCGGCCGCCGCTCGACATCGACGAATTGCCGCCACTGCGCCTGCCGCCGCCGGTTCAGGCGCCGAGCACTCCGGGCGATGTTCCCGTGGTTCCGCCACAATAAGATTAGCGACACACAAAACTGCGCTTCCGACTATTCGTAGCGCAGCGCTTCGATGGGATCCAGCCGGCTTGCCCGCCGGGCCGGATAGTAGCCAAAGAAGATTCCCACGGCGGCCGCAAACAGCATCGCGATGATCGCGGCGGAAAATGAGATGACGACGGGCCATTCGGTGCCGCTGGAAAACGAATTGATCGCCTTGGTAATTCCCACCGACGCGGCTATTCCGAATAAAACCCCCACAATGCCGCCAATCGAGGAGAGCATCACCGATTCGACAAGGAATTGCCGCATGATGTCTCTGCCGCGCGCTCCAACCGCCATTCGGATGCCGATCTCGCGCGTTCGTTCGGTTACCGAAACGAGCATGATATTCATCACGCCCACGCCACCCACGAGCAACGAGATGGCGGCGATCGCCGACAGCAGCAGCGTCATCGTGCCGGTGATGATGCCCAGCACGTTGGCGATCTCGGTCGTGTTCTGCACCCGGAAGTCGGGCTCTTGTCCCGGTGTGATGCGATGCCGCTCATAGAGGAGTTGATCAATCTCATAAACAGATTGTGCCATTTGATCCGTGTGTCGTGCCGACACGAAAATGGCGTCGACCGAATTAAAGTTCGATCCCTGCAGCCGCTTTCGCACCGTGGTGAAAGGCATCAATATGATATTGTCCTGGTCTTGGCCGACGAGATTCGCGCCCTTGGC
This sequence comes from uncultured Planctomycetota bacterium, assembly GCA_963786455.1. Classification (GTDB taxonomy): domain Bacteria; phylum Planctomycetota; class Planctomycetia; order Pirellulales; family Lacipirellulaceae; genus JABDGM01. The sequence continues at coordinate 425,859 of CAWAZX010000002.1, forward strand.
CTGCAGCACGCCGATTACCTGGAACGGAATGTTTTTGACGCGAATCGTCTGGCCGATCGGGTTGGTGGTCTGGAACAATTTCACGACAAGCGTTTGGCCGATCACGCAGACTTTCTCGGCGGCGCTGATCTCGCGAGCGGTAAAAAAATTACCGAGCCGCAGTTGCCAGTTTCGCACCGTCAGGTAATCCGCACCCACGCCCAGCATTTCGTCCGGATTCCAATTGGTGTTGCCATAGATGACCTGGCCGGTGGTCCACACGAACGCGGCGGCCGCCAGAATCGACGGGCATTCACTGGAAATGGCTTGTGCGTCTGCTGCTGTCAGCGTCGGATTGCCGGCCTGGCGGACGCCGCCCGTACGCCGTCCTTCCGGAAACACGATGAGCACGTTCGTGCCCAGTGCCTGGAACTGACCCTGAACGAGCTCGCCAGCACTCTGCCCCACGGAAACCATCGTCGTCACGGCGGCGATGCCGATCACCACGCCTAACACGGTGAGCCCGGCGCGCATCTTGTTCTTCGCCAAGGCACGTAGGGCAATTCGCATCGTTACGAGGAGATTCATGGCGGTTGCATCACTTCGCCTCGCCCAGAGGGCGAGGTGACTTACTCCTTGATTTCCGGCGGCTTGATGCCGATCACCAGCTTGTCGCCATCGGAAAGTTCACCCGATATAAGCTCGCTGTACTTCAGGTCCGTGAGTCCTGTTACGACGGGAACTCCCCGCAGGAATTGACCATCCTCCACCCAGACGTGCCGGGTTTTCTCCTTGATTAGCGCAGCGGCGCGCTCATCGGCCGATCGATGCGTTTGCTGAATGTCCGACGGATCTCCATCAACCGTTCCAAACAGAATCTCGCGGTCCTCCGGGCGGACATGTCTGGCCTCAGGATAGTAGCGCAACGCGGTATTTGGCACCCGCAGCACATCCTCTCGTTCATCGATTTGAAACGAGAGACTCGCGGTCATCCCGGGCAGCAGCTTGAGATCTGGATTCGCCGCCGCGACAACGACTGGATAGGTGACTACATTTTCGGTCGTGGTGGAGTTCTTCCGGATTTGTTCAATCTCGCCGTAAAATACTTCATCGCGGTAGGCGTCGACACGGAACTCGACCGGCAGTTTGCGTTTTTGGGCGTCTATAATCAGGCCGATGTCCGCCTCGTCGACCGACGCGAACACGTACATTTTCTTGTCCATATCGGGTGCGATCACGAACATCTCCGGCGTCTGGAATTGAGCCGCTAACGTTTGTCCGCGATCGATCTTTTTGTCGATCACCATTCCGTCTACGGGTGAAGTGATTCTCGTGTACCCGAGGTTCGTCTCGGCATTCTCCAAGTGCGCCTTGCGCTTGATCGACCGCCGCCTCGGCCAGCTTTAGTTGCGCGCCTAACGACAGTCGGCCAAAATGAAGCGCATCCATCTCCTTGCCGGAGATGAAATTCTCATTCTCTTCGCGCAAGGCGATGGCCCGTTGCTCATCGCGTTCGGCTTGTTGAAGGAGGGCCTTGGCCCGTTCAACATCGGCCTCGCGGGTTTTGAGCATGGCTTTGTTCTGATCAACGTTCGCTTGATACAACAGGGGGTCGATGAGGGCCAGCAAATCTCCCCTCTTCACGACCTGGTTGAAGTCGGCATGAAGTTCCGTGATCGGTCCGGAGACGACCGAGCCAATCGACACCTTTAATACCGGCTGTATCGTGCCCGTGGACTTGACATCGGCCACGATCCGGCCGCGCGAGACTTCCGCGGTCCGCCATTGGGTTCGATTTCTCTGGTTGAAATAATCAGTGACCGGTCGATAGACCGCGGCGCCAAGGCCCGCAACGACAACAATCGCAATCAATGATTTGAGCATACGCCTCATCGTGCTGGCCACACGAGCAGGTTCCGAATTCGCTCAGTCGCGATACACGAACATTCGCCGTTCGCAGCGTGAGTCAGCGAAATGAACGCCTCGTCCTCGCAAACTGAATCGGATCGCCCGAACGCGTGCAATCCCACATCCCTGGCATTTGTAATTCGCGAGATGATTCAGGAAATTGGCCCAAAAAAGTGTTCCCTTTGCGTACGCTTTCAATTTACGATGGGAACCGCGTAAGCTCAAGCGGAGTGAGGCCTGATGGTCGTTGGCCCTTCCGTTATTGATAGCGGGCCCCGTGGTATTCGACGCAAACATCCCTAAACTGCTATGAGCTGGTTTGAATGCCTGGGAATTGATTTGACGCTTGAGGGGGTGTATCGATGCGAACCCGTCCGCTGGGGAAATCTAAGATCGAAGCATCCGTGATCGGATTTGCGCATGGGCGATTGGTGGATGGACGTGGGGCGGGGCAGACGAACAGCAATCGATTCGCGCGATCCATGCGTTTTTAGATGCCGGCGGATCCTTGATTGACACCGCCGCTGTCTATGGTTTCGGCCGAAGCGAGGAAGTAGTCGGTAAAGCAATCGCCGATCGGCGCGACCGCGTGGTGCTGGCCACAAAATGCGGGATGCGATGGGATCTCACGGACGAGCAGAAACAGCGAGCTACGAAGAAATTTTCAACGACCGAAAGGACGTTTGTCCGACCGGGTGAAACAACCGAAGAAAGCTTTGACGTGTACGTCTACAGCGGTGCCGATGGCATCCGCCAGGAGATCGAGCGCAGTCTCAAGCGATTGCAAACAGAATATATCGACCTGTATCAGACCCACTGGCAGCTCGATTCGACGCCGATCGAAGAGCGCATGCGTACGCTCGAGTCTTTGAAAAAGGAGGGCAAGATTCGAGCCATCGGCGTATCGAACGCGACGCCGGAGCAGATCGACGCCTACAACCAGTTTGGACAGATTGACTCTGACCAGGAACTGTACTCGATGCTGGACCGCAAGATGGAGACAGCCAACCTGCGCAAATGTGCCCACGAAAACATCGCGTTTCTCGCCTACAGCCCGCTTGCGCAAGGATTGTTGACGGGAAAGATCGATCCCGATCGCGAGTATCCCGAGGATGATCATCGCCATTACAAACCGCGTTTCCAACCAGAGAACGTCCGCAAAGTGCAAGCAATGCTCGAGCCGATGCGTTCAATCGCCGGTCGACACTACATAAACCTCGCACAACTGACCATCGCCTGGACACTCGCTCAACGCGGCTGCTCGCACGTGCTCTGCGGCGCCCGACACGCAGAGCAGGCGATCGCAAACGCCAGCGCAAGTACCGTCGTACTCACTGGCGGCGAGCTGGCCGCAATAACTGCGACAGTAAACAAATACGACGGAGTGTAGCGGAGCGATGTCGATGCAACCCGATTGCAGTTGTAGTTGCCATCAGGAAACGAAACATTGGCGGACTGGCCAGCACTTTTGCCTCAGCCCTACGGACCGCCTATAATAATAGCTCTTGGCCGCTTTTGGCCCCGGACGAGACGCGCCGTACCCGGTTACGCAAAGACGACGCCCTACTGAAGGGGTCGTGTCATGGCGTGGTTCATTCTCGTAATTGCGGGCGTCATCGAATCTGCGTGGTCCATCGGTCTGAAATATACCGACGGTTTTACGAAAGTTGTCCCGAGTATTCTCACGTCCATCGGGATTGTCGTCAGCTTGGTGTTGCTCAGCGTTTCGGCTCGCACCTTGCCCATCGGCACCGCCTACTCCGTCTGGGTCGGGATCGGCGCGGCCGGCGCCATCGTCCTTGGAATTGCACTGTTCGGCGAAACCGCGAGTCCCCTCAGGCTTGCCTTCCTCGTGCTCCTGCTGATTGCCATCATCGGTCTCAAAGTCACGGCTGATTGACGTAACGTCTCGTCGTTTCGCATCGCACGGAAGAATCCTTTGTAACCGTGGCTCATCACAGCAATGGATGCGATCGCTGATCCTTCGGCAATGGCAGTGCCACGCGCAACTGCGCCAAATGAGAAACGTAAACGCCTTGAATCATTTCCTGCACCCAACGAGTGTGATGAATCCCGGTGATGGGTTCCCGATCCTGCTCGACGGCGGCCAACAGGTCGAGCACCAGTTGCTGGTGGCACCAATGGTATTTATTGGGCAAGGCATCCCACTCGGCAATTTGAATTGGTTGCCAATGATGTGGCTTGGCAGGATTAAACGCCGACCCCTCGAAAAACACGACGTCGGTCAGGCTTCGCGCGGCGATAATTCCTGCCGAGCCGTGGATTTCCAAACTGAACCGGTCATTGGCCGCTTCTAAATCTCGGTGCGAGTCAAAATACCCATGAACCTGGTCGTCAAAGCCGAACATCGCAGCGACGCAATCTCCGGCCACCGGTCCGATCGGTTCCGTTGCCGGCCGCGTGTCGCCCTTGGTTGCGTCTGAATTGCCGTGCATCACTTGTGCGAATGCCCATTGCGGCTGTCCTGCAAACAGGCACATCAGATCAAGATTGTGGTAACCCAACACCACTAAATCCTCGCCGCCACCGCGGCGGTCGCACTTTCCTTGGCGCGCAGCGACATCAGTTTTCCCAGACGACCTTCGCGAACCATGCCGAGTGCCTGTTGAATGGCCGGAGAGACTCGATTCGGTAGCGCAACTGAAAGTTTCACTCCCTGCTTGTCGCATGCTTCGACCATACGATCGAAGGACGTCAGGTCGACGGCGACCGGCTTCTCGCAATAGATGTGCTTGCTTGCTTTAACGCAATGGACAACGACTTCTTCATGCCTGTCTGCGTGGCGCATGCCGATGGTGACCAAATCGATCTGTTCCGTATCCAACATCCGGCGATAGTCGGTGTAGAGCTGCGCGACACCGCATCGCTTCCCCGCCTCCTTGAGGCCGGCCGGATTGTCGTCGGCGATGGCCACAAATTCGACTCCCGGCAGTCGCACCAATGCCGTATCGAGTCCGTGCCCGAAATCACCGCGCCCTGTCGAACCAATCGCCGCGGCGCGATACTTCTTCTTCAGCGGCGGCTGCGGCTTGAGGAGGCCGGGTTGCTCCTGAGCCCGCGCGGCCGTGTCAGCCATCGCCAAGAAGGCGGTAAGCGAAGCTCCAACGCACGAATTTTCGAGAAACGAACGACGATCGATTGTGCGCACCTTTTCCTCCACGTTTCGAGGAGTATTCGTCTTTGACCACGGTGTAAGCGTACATCCTATCACGGCGCTCGGCGGCGACCAGAGACTTCTGCTAACGAAACTTTGCATTCAAAAGTTGACTGCATTCGCTCAGGAAGTTCCGGAGAAAACCACAACGCTCGCCCCGCGCGGCGGTGCTATAATCGGGCATTTTGATCTACCGTCCTAGAAGGCCGCCTTGATGATCGAGGTCACGCAGATTCTCTCGCAAATCGAGTCAGGCGATTCAAGCGCCGCTGAGCAACTATTGCCACTCGTCTACGACGAGCTGCGCAAGCTCGCCGCCACGAAGCTTGCCAACGAGAAACCGGGGCAGACGCTCCAACCCACCGCACTGGTGCATGAAGCTTACCTTCGACTGGTCGATCCCGATGATCGGCAGCAATGGGATTCGCGGGGGCACTTCTTTGCGGCGGCCGCTGAGGCCATGCGGCGCATTCTGATCGATCACGCGCGGTCGAAGCAAGCGCTCAAACGTGGCGGCGGGTTGCAACGTCAGGACGCATACGATGTCGATCTGGTGGAGCCGGAACCACCCGCGCGACTGTTGGAGATGGACGAGGTGCTGCAGCGATTTGAAAAGCTCGAACCGCGTAAGGCTGAGCTAGTGAAACTTCGTTATTTCGTGGGAATGACGATTCCGCAGGCGGCGGAAGCGTTGCAAATCTCCCCGGCCACGGCAGATCGCGATTGGGCGTACGCCCGAGCCTGGTTGCACGCGGAGTTGCGCAAGACCGACTCGTCGTTCGGGCAGAATTCTTGAGGTGATCGGCGTTCAAATTCCGCATTGATAGATAGCGCTGCCAAACGAGCGATGACTATAAATACGTCCAACGAGCAAGCCATTTTCTTGGCGGCGATCGAAAAGACCGATCCGCACGAGCGCGTTGCGTATTTGGATGCGGTGTGCGGCGACGAACGGCCGTTGCGCGCGGCTCGAAGAACTGCTGCAGGCACATAACCAGACGCACGGGCCGTTCGATGCGCCGCCGGGGGCCTTATCCAGAACGATGACTCGGCGTCCCAGTACGTGGGCCGGATGATCGGCCCCTACAAGTTGCTGCAGGAAATTGGCGAAGGGGGCATGGGCGTCGTTTACATGGCCGAGCAGACGCAGCCGATCCAGCGACGCGTTGTCCTGAAAATCATCAAACCTGGGATGGACAGCCGGCAGGTGATCGCACGCTTCGAGGCCGAGCGGCAGGCTCTGGCCATGATGGACCACCCGAATATCGCCAAGGTGCTGGACGCAGGCACGGTAGGTGCCGCGAGCCGAGCGGCACTTGATACGATGCCGCAGAATGCTTTGGAAAGTCCCGCTCGGCTCGCGGGACCTACTGGCCGTCCCTACTTCGTGATGGAGTTGGTCCAGGGGACTCCAATTACCAAATTCGCCGATCAACAACGGCTCACGCCGCGCGAGCGATTCGAACTGTTCATGCCGGTCTGTCAGGCCGTCCACCACGCGCATCAAAAGGGGATCATTCACCGCGACCTGAAGCCCTCGAACATTCTGGTCACGCTCTACGACGGCCGGCCGCTGCCAAAAATCATCGATTTCGGTGTGGCCAAAGCCACGCAGCAACGCCTGACCGAAAAAACGCTGTTCACCGAATTCGGCCACGTCGTCGGCACGCTGGAATACATGAGCCCGGAACAAGCCAGGCTCGACCACTGGGACATCGATACGCGGAGCGACATCTATTCGCTGGGAGTGCTGTTGTACGAACTTTTGGTGGGCGAGACGCCATTCGACGGGAAGCGATTGCGCACCGCCGCCTTCGACGATGTACTACGAATCATTCGCGAGGAAGACCCGCCAACCCCAAGTAAACGACTGAGCGACAGTGCTTCGCTACCCGCGGTTGCGGCCAACCGGCAGATGGAGCCCGCTCGCTTGACATCCATGATCCGCGGCGAGCCGGATTGGATCGTGATGAAGGCACTCGATAAGGACCGCACGCGGCGCTACGAATCCGCGGCAAGCCTGGCAGAGGACATCGCGCGGCTGCTCAACGATGAACCTGTGAGCGCGTGCCCACCGTCGCGTCGTTATCGAATGCAAAAATTTGTGCGCCGGCACAAGGCCTGGCTGGCAACAGCGGCGTTAGTGACGGGCGCCCTTTTAGCCGGCCTTATGGCGACGACCTGGCAAGCGACCGTCGCCAAGCACCAGCGCGACCAGGCCGAAACAGCAAGAACAAGTGAAGCCACCCAACGGCGATTGGCGGACGCCGCCCGACGCCAAGCCGAGCGGAGCCTCGTGGACTTGTACGAGTCGCGCGGCATCGACCACAACGATCACGGCGAGTTGGCCGACGCGGCCTTGTGGTTTGCGAGCGCTGCGGCGCTGTGCGACCCATCGGCCACAGCTCGTCGTGATGCCAATCTCTTTCGGTCCACCACGTTTCGACAATCGGCGCCGTTCCCGGTACGCGCTTTTTACCAGCCGATATTGCTGCCAAACCTACAGTTTGATCCAAGCGGTCGATATCTGATCTGTCACAACGGCGACATGGGTGGAGAAACGAGGTTTCCGCCTAACGATCGCGACGTTTGGAAGGTCTGGGAGCTTGAAACTGAAAGAGCTGTTCCGCTGCCGTTTGCTGAGACCGACATCACGTCTCTCGCCTGGAGCCCAGACGGAAATCGAATCGCGATTGCTTCGGCCACCAAGGACATGCTGCTGGCCAATTTTCCGTCCTTGAAAGACCGTCACTCCGTTCCTGATACGGCCGGCGCGAGAGCACTGTCGTTCAGCCCCGATGGAAAGCACCTGGCCTGCGGGCGTGGTTCACAGGTTTCGATTTGGAACGTGGCGGAACGATCGTGGCACGAGCCGCCGCTGGAACACCCGAAGGAGGTTCGCTACATCGCGTGGTCACCCGACTCGTCGCGCATCGTGACGGTAAGTGGCTTCGAGGCCCGCGTATTTGCCGTACCCTCTTCGGCCGGTGACCCATTATTCCCTGCGGTTCGTCACGTGATGGGCCACCGGATCATCGATCGGTCCGCCGTGTGGCCGATGTTCGCCAAAGACGGGCGACAGATCATCACCGTCGATACCCATGTACGCTGGCGCGATTGCTCCACGGGAGAAGTGCAAGCCAGCAGCGAAATCCAGAACGAAATGAGTTAGCTCGAAGGCCGTGAAGAACCCGTGAAAGAGGGACTGTCCGCAATCACATTGAGTTGGGATGGCGTTGGCGTCAAGACGGCCGTGTTTTCGCCCAGCCAAGCACTGGTTAAGTCCATCACTCCCAGAGACACGAATCCCAACTCGATGCCGGAGGAGATGGTGTTTTTCCATCCTACGCGCGGCGTGACGTGCTTGCAACATAGCCCCGACGGCGGCTTTTACTTAGCCAGCGGATCAGAGCAAGGCTTGGTGACACTCGAAACCAATTTCGATACCCGCGTCATCCGACACATCGCTTCCGTCACGTCCATTGCTTTTGCTCCCAATCGCCCGCTCTTGGCAACGGCGCAGCGAGACGGCTTGATCCGAGTTTGGGACTTGGCTAATGCCGTGATTGCCGCCAAGGGACTATCTATTTCGGCGCCATCATTCGCGGCGATCAGCCCTGATGGCAAATACGTTGTTTCCACGGGTCATAGTTTGAAGTTTGCACGACCCCTTGAATGCGCGGTATACACAACTGCTGACGGCGACGCTGTGACGAAGCAGCCACTCATTCCTGGCGGGCAGATTGTCGATGCCCAATTCTCCAGCGACAGCAACCGGCTGGCGATCGCCTGCAGCGAACCGCATGAGATTTCGCTCTGGAATTGGCGCGAACCGAAATCGCTTGCCAAAATTCCGCTACCCGCCGATCCGCGGGGGATCGATTATGGACCCGATGAGCAAGTGGCCGTGTTGTGTGGAGACGCCACGCTGCTCGTCATCGATGGTTCGACGGGAGCGATCCAAAACCAGTGGAAAACTGCCACAATCGGCTGGCTGATATCGCCAGTTAATAATGGCCGTGTTCAGTTCTTGCCAGATGGCCACAGACTCGTGACATATGGTCACGTCGCCGAGGTATGGAACGTCGCTACCGGCGAGCGTCAGTTTGGTATCAAACATGGTGAGCGGTGTCATGATATCGCGTTGTCGCCGGACGGAACCCTGCTGGCGACTGCCGATTTTAACGGAAAGGCGCGAATCTGGGATCTAAATACAGGTCGTGCAGCGACTACAGAACTTGCCCACCCAGCGTGGGTCTACACAGTCCGATTCAGCCCAGACGGGCAGCAACTCCTCACCGGCTGCGCCGATGGGATAGTCCGCTTGTGGGATTGGCGCAATGCACAGCTCGCCGTTTCGCCCATGCGCCACGACGGCCAGGTGTTTGCCGCAGAATTTATCCGCGATGGCCGATGGATCTTTGCGCTGAGCGACGATAACCGGTTTTGCCTGTGGGATCGCACGACGGGACGCCCACTCATGCCGCGCGTCTTGCGATATGCCAATCAAGGACCCTCCAATGCCCTGTACCTCACACCGGATGGCAAGCGCGCCGTGCTAACCGGTTTCCCCGCGTTGGCACTCTATGACCTCACGACGTTTCCAGGCAATCTCGGAACACCGGAGGAGGCGATCCTCCGCGCGGAGCTCCTGTCTGGCCGAACCATTCAGTCTGGCAGCACGGTGAATCTCACGTCCGATGAGTGGCTGCAGCGGTGGAAGCGGTACGGGCGCCTGGTGCCAATTGCCACCGCCAGTGCCGAGGATCGCACCGCAACTCCAAAACCATGAGAATCCGCATCCGTTAATGACGTGATCCGCTGCCCGATTCCGCATTGTTGATTAGACCAGGTTTCGTATCGCTGTCGAAACAACGCAAAACACGACGCTCATCTTCCAGGCGACAGCTTCTAACTCCATTGTGCCCATCTGATTGCACACGAGAACGAACATGCACTTCACACCAAAAAAGTTTCGCCAAATACTATCCGCCGTGATCCTGATACTGGTCGCGGACAATCTGGCGCGTGCCGCCGCCACGTTCACGTCCATTGGGATTTTTCCAGGTGGATTACATCCGGTGGCCATAGGAGAAGCGGTCTCGGCCGACGGCAAGGTGGTGTTCGGCGTCGGCTGGTCACAGATCGGCGCGGAGCCGTTTCGTTGGACCGAAACGGATGGTTTGGTTGGTTTGGGCGAACTGTCCGGCGGGCTGAATGAAACCCGTCTCGCCGCCGACGCCTATTTTGTTAAGACTGCCTCCGCCGACGGCTCGACAATCGTTGGCAATGGCGGGTCCTCCAATGGGTTCGAAGCTTTTCGCTGGACGGAAGCAACCGGCATGGTTGCGCTTGGCGATCTGCCGGGAGGCGACTTCCGCAGTCGTGCATCCGGTATTTCCGCTGATGGTTTGACGCTGGTAGGAACCAGCGCGATTACGAATGGAGAGGAGTGCTTTCGATGGACACCAGCCACCGGGATGGTCGGCATCGGTGATTTGCCAGGCGGTGATTTTTACAGCGATGCGATGGATGTCTCCGCCGATGGATCCGTGATTGTGGGTGGTTCAGTTACCGCAAACGGTGTCCAAGCATACCGCTGGACAGAGGCGACGGGCATGGTCGGCCTGGGTAAGCTTCCCGGCAGTCTCGAAAGCCAAGCCAGCGCCGTCTCGACCAATGGCGCTGTGGTTGCCGGCGCCGGCTATTTTAGCAACAACACTTTTCAGGGGTTTCGCTGGACGCAGGAGGGCGGAATGGTGCCACTTGGCGGTAGCAATTGGAACCCACAATTTCTCTCGGAGGATGGGTCCGTGATCATTGGGGCCCCCACTGACCACTTATCATCATCACTCTATTGGAGCGAGGCGACTGGAACAATTGGATTCGGCACGCTTCCTGGTGGGCATCGCACGCAGGCCTATAGCGCTTCGGCGGATGGTTCAGTCGTCGTCGGTGCTGTTGAGTTTCCCGGCAATGTTTCTAAGGCTTTCTATTGGTCTGAAGAGACCGGCATGCTCGATTTGCGTGACCTGTTGATCGCCGAAGGCGTGACGAATCTCACTGGCTGGGATTTGCACGAAGCCCGCGGGGTTTCCGCTGACGGTAGGACGATCGTTGGGAACTCCAACAACAGGCCCGGCGCCACTACGATACCGTGGGTTGTGAGACTGTCGGCCCCGACGCTCCTCGGCGACTTCAATGAAGACGGCACCGTCGACGCCGCCGACTACGTCGTCTGGCGCAAGGGACTGGAAACGACCTACACGCAGAGCGATTATGACACGTGGCGCGCAAACTTCGGGCAAACGGCCGGCAGTGGTTCAGTGCTACCCTCCGCCGAGCCGCTGTCGGCCGCCGTGCCCGAGCCGGCATCAGCACTGTTACTCACGCTCTCGGTCGCCGCTCTTTTCCGCATACGCCGTCGACCTGGGCGCGGCCAATAATAGTTGCTGAATTCGTTCGGTCAATCTGTTAACTTCAAGCGTGCCTTCGTGCGCTTGGTGTTTGACAATCCGAACCGATTTATTGACTGGTTGCGCCCAGTGTGCGCAATACGAACCAAAACTCACCCCGTTCTGCGCGCTGCGGAGGGTGCCGCACGCCGAGTTTTGTAGTGTTAACGACGCGTGCCAGAGCTCAATATTCTCAAGTTTTGCACGTCCGGAGTGGGGCCCCCTTTTCCGGTGCAAAACCATAAGCGTTACAGCCCAAGCACTTACAAGCACATTGCGCAAACTCGCTCGTGCAAAACTCGCTGGCGCTCGAGAACTGCGCGGTTTTGAGCGGGCCGATGCTGAGCGGCAGTGCAAAATGATACAATCACATCACGTTCGGCACCTGCGTTGCCTTACAAACTTGCTTGAGCGACAATACATGGCTGCTGTCCGCTCAATTAAGCACGACGGAAACTGCATTCGATCGGTCACGGGAAATTTGGAGAAACTATATGTCACGTATTAATCGCCGCAGGTTTCTTGCTACAGCTTCCGCCGCTGCCGGTTCATCGCTGATGATCACCGGGACACGGGTAGCCGGCAACTTCCAGGGTGCCAACGACCGAGTTCGGATCGCGGTCGCCGGTCTTAACGGTCGCGGCGGTAGCCATATCAATGGCTGGAGCGAACAAAAGAACGTGGAGATCGCCTATCTGGTCGATCCCGATCAACGCGTTCTGGATCGCACCCTAAAAAGTCTGGCGAAAAAGGTCGACGGCAAGTATCAGACGCAAGGCGTCAGCGACATCCGTCGCGTGCTGGATGACAAAACTATTGATGCGGTTTCCATCGCGACGCCCAATCACTGGCATTCGCTGATGACGATTTGGGCGGCGCGGGCCGGCAAACACGTTTACGTCGAGAAGCCGATGAGCCACGACGTCGTCGAAGGTCGCGTTGCCATGATGGCCCAAAAAAAGTATGGCGTGGTCGTACAGCATGGAACTCAGAGTCGCAGCAGTGCCGAAATCGCCGGTCTGCATGAGGCCATCCAGGCAGGCAAGTTCGGCAAGCTGAAAATCGCGTACGGCTATTGCTGCAAAGAGCGCGATAGTATCGGGCAAAAGTCGCCATCGCCGGCGCCATCCAACCTGGATTGGGATTTATGGCGCGGGCCGGCGAAGATCGACCAGTATCACGGCAACTTTGTCCACTACAACTGGCATTGGTTCTGGCCGACCGGCAACGGCGATTTGAACAATCAGGGAACCCACCAGTTGGACATCGCCCGGTGGGCTTTGGATACCGACCAGACCAGTCCGATTCGCATCATGGCACTGGGCGGTCGCTTCAAGTGGGACGACCAAGGCGAGACACCCAACACGATGTTTGGAATCGCCGAATATCCCAACGGTCAATATGTGTACTTCAATGTTCGCAACGTCGACTACGATGGCTACAAGCGCCAGGTCGAAAACGAGTACTACTTTGAAGACGGCGGCAAGATCGTACGCGACAGGTACTTCGCCCCGGGAAGCAGCAAGGGCGAACGCCTGGACTTGCCGGCCGGCAAAGTCACACCCGGTGGCAACTGGCGGAGCTTCATTGCAGCGTGCCGAGCGGGTGATCCGAACATGGCCAACGGTAACGCCGAGGCGGCACACTATGCGTGCGTGCTCGGGCACTTGATGAACAACTCCTATCGACTGGGCCGCAACGTGCCGTTCAATTCCAAGGCGGGCGGATTTGCCGGCAATGCCGATGCGCAGGAGCACTTTGAGCGACTCCACGAGATCATGAGCAAGGGCGTCGGCGTGTCGGAAAACGACGCCCAGTACATCGTGGGTCCATGGCTGACGTTTGATCCGCAATCGGAACAGCACACAGGCGACTTCGCCGACGAGGCGAATACGCTGTTGAAGGACCAAAACCGCGCCGGTTTCGAAGTCCCAGACGTCAAAGACGTGTAGTTTACGGTTGTTTAGGCAACGAATTGCAACTCAGCCCCTTGCGCCGTAGTATCGATAGAACGCGCGTGAGTCGGACTTCTCAGGGTTGCGAATCCAATTTCATCCGCAAGTGAACGATAAACCCCCGGACAGGTGCGTTCGGGGGTTTTTTCGTAGCGATGGTGGCACCGATGACCGTCACAATTCGGTTCGCACGGCCCGAAGATGCCGCAGGCGTTTTGGCTATCTATGGGCCGTATTGCGATGCGACAACTGTGTCGTTTGAAATTGCCGCTCCGACCACCGCGCAAATGAGCGAGCGAATGCAACGGATCATGGTTCAGCACCCCTGGGTGGTTGCTGAGATCGATGAGGGAGTGGCGGGTTATGTCTATGCCAGCCAGCATCGCGAGCGGGCTGCCTATCGTTGGATGGTCGACGTGGCAGTGTATATTTCCCCCGCTCATCGTCGGCGGAACCTGGGTAAAGCGCTCTACTCCTGTTTGTTTGAAATCCTACGCGACCAAGGCTATTTCAAGGCGTTCGCCGGTATCACGTTGCCAAACGCGGCAAGTGTCCGATTGCATGAGGCAGTTGGGTTCCGGCCGATCGCCGTTTATAAGGGGGTCGGCTACAAGCTCGGACAATGGCTCGACGTGGGCTGGTGGCAGCTCGATCTAAAACCAGAAACGGACAACCCCGCCGAGCCTCGGCCGTTTGGCGAGATACAAGATAGCTTTTCCGCGGATATTTTCCGGCGTGCCGCGCGTTTGATCCAACCGGCCTGGCGTGCATAAATCACCTCGAAACCGCAAACGGCGGTATAATAGGTGGTTGGTGCACGCCGACTGATACGCATCGGCGTTCGTGCCATGGCTGCCACTCGTCTCGGGACCAACTATGGGCCCAACCCGGAAGACAAATGCCGAACTAATTGATGAGATTCGCCGTCTTCGGGCCCAAGTTGCTCAGCTCGAAGATCGGCTGGACCACGTCGCGGAGCACGGCACGGCCGCGAAAGCACTGCAGCAAAGCGAGTCACTCCATCGCGAAGTGATGGCGCTGGTCTCCGATGCCGTTCTTTTGGCCGACGACGCCGGCCGATTGATCTACGTTTCCCCGAACGCACAGTTTATTTTCGGGCACCGGCCGGAGGATATCATCCGGCAGGGGCGTGTCGGCTATGTTCTGCCGGGTGACTTGTTCGATCCCAATTTACTGGACCGGCGCGGCGAAATTGCGAACATCGAGTGCCAAATCCGCGATGCGGTTGGCCGAGCTCGCAACCTGCTCGTCACCGTAAGGCGGATTGACCGCCATGGCGGCACCACGATGTACGTCTGCCGCGATGTGACCGAGCGCGTCAAGATTGAATTGGACTACGAGCTTCTGTCGCTCACGCTGGAGCGGCGGGTCGAAGAACGGACGCGCGAACTGCGGGAGAGCCGCGAGCAATATCGGCGACTCGTCGAGGGGTTGCGCGACGAATACCTGTTCTATGCGACGGACCTGGTGGGAACCGTCACGTATATCAGTCCTTCGGTGCACAACATCCTGGGTTATACGCCGGATCAGGTAATTGGACATAACTGGCGCGAATTTGTTGATCCCAATGAACCATCCATCTCGCAACTAGAGGAGATGGAACGCGTTCGAGTTTCCGGGATGCCGACGCCGCTAATTTACGCACGGATCTTCTGTGCCAATGGCGAATCGCGGTTTATGGAATTTCGCGACATTCCGGTGCGCGATGCCGATGGCCGAGTCATCGCCAACGAAGGGATTGGCAAAGATGTCACCCAGCGCAATCGTGCCGAGGAGGTCCTCCGCCGAGCCCATGAGGAGTTGGAGAAGCGCGTTCAAGAGCGCACGGCCCAGCTCAAATTGATGAACGATCAAATTCGCGACAGCGAGCATCGCTACCGATCGGTTGTCGAGGATCAGTTGGAGTTCATCATCCGCTGGCACGGCGACGGCGTGCTGACTTTCGCCAACACGGCCTATTGCGATTATTGCAGTTCGAGCCGTGACAAACTGGTCGGAACAAGTTTCCTGCCGTTCATCGTCGAGGATGATCGGGATGCGCTGAAGGAACAGCTGGCCACTGTGTCGATGAATAACCCGGTTATCGTGCACCAGCACCGTTTTGTGCTACCCGATGGTCAAATCGCCTGGCATCACTGGTCGCACCGCGCACTTTTCAACGGAGAGAATGAGGTAAGCGAGTTCCAGTCGGTCGGTTGCGACGTCACGGAGCGCCGCAAGCGGGATGAACATCTTCGAGATCAGGCTCTCGCAATCGGACAATTGCGCACGCTTTCAGGCCGCGAGCGAGACGTGATGAACCTGGTTGTGGAAGGCGACGCAAACAAGGTAATTGCCAGAAAACTGGGACTTAGTATTAAGACCATCGAAAAGCATCGCAGCAGCTTGATGAGAAAGCTCAGCATTCGCAGCGTGCCGGAGCTCGTGCGGCTGGCTCTCTTAGTTGAGCAGTCCGCGATTTCAGCGGGCGCCAATGCCTCGCCCGGAAAACCTGCATAATGCGGCTCGACCAGCACGAGTGACGCCAATTTGCCGTTCTTGGAGCGTAGGGTTTCACCCCAGGACACCGCGACTGGTTTCGGGTTGTCCCGCGTATCGTGTCAAACAATTGCACGACTTTCTGTCGCAGGTGTAATCGATGTAGAAATCATTTTGCGGATCGACTTCGCAACAATGGATTGGGGGAGAGGTGGACTCTCATGGTAGTCGAGTGTTCTTGCGGGATGGTGATGTCAGTTTCTACCGAATCACCGCGGGCCTATTGCATTCGTTGCGGCGGTATTGAATTCCATGTCGTCGGCAATCTTGCCGCTGCATTGTCGCGATCAGACGTTGCTGGCAATAGGAAAGTCAGGAGCGAACGAGCTGGGCCGGCGTTTGAGAATTTGTGTTACGCAATCGTCGCGTGCATCAGTGATGGATCCGACATTTAGTACACAAGATACTCTGACGATCAAATTACTTTTGTTGAATTGTAATTGAGTCGTAGCGACCCATTCCCGACCGGGACGGGCACAGCTACGATGAAAGATATGGGCCAGTTCGCCGGCTGTTCATTCTTGTCGGCGACAACACACGGTAGAGAGACGGGCAATCTTCTCTGCCTTTGGTGATCGCTAGCCAGGGCGATCACCTTGGTATCAGGTATGGAACCGGAACAGACGAGTGATGCTATTCCGGCGCCGGAGGAAGAAATTGCGCTTCCGGCAGCCGATGCAAAACATTCCCCAATGCCGAAGCTCCATAAGCTGGGCGCAGCGCGGCGGCGGCAGGGGCTCTCGGTGCGCTGCGTCGCGCAGCGCTTGGGCCGCACGGTGAGCGAAATTCGCGCCCAGGAAAATGAGCACGCCGACCTGTTTATCTCGGAGCTCTATCGGTGGCAGGCCGCGCTGGAAGTTCCGCTCGAAGAACTTCTGAACGACCCGCAGGACACGCTTTCCACGCGAGTTCAAACTCGCGCCCGGTTGCTGCGCGTGATGAAGACGGCGATCGCGATCCGCCGCCAGGCCCGTTCGGAAGCGGAACGCCGATTGGCGCGGCTGCTTGTGGAACAACTCGTGGAGATAATGCCGGAGTTGAAGGAGGTTTCGGGCTGGCCCGCGGTGGGCCATCGCCGCACGGCCGACGATATGGGTCGAATCGCGGAAAACCCAATTTCCGACGATTGGCTGCATGAGGCGAGCTGAGAAGAGTCGAGAGCTAAGAGTCGAGAGTCAAGAGCCAGATGTCGATTCCATATCCGGCTCTCGACTCTTGACTCTAGGCTCTTGACTTTCTTCTGCGGTCTCACCACTCGGATAAGGTATCGGCTCGCCGCGTAGTTCACAGATCGCGTTGTACGCCGCGCGCTGCTCGGATTCTTTTTTGCTGCGTCCCCAGGCCGGTGAAAACCGCTGCCGGCCAATTTGCGCCGTCATCTTGAAGCACTTGCTGTGATCGGGTCCCTTTTCATCAAGCAGGTGATACGTCGGCGTAACGCCTTGCTCACGCTGAGCGAATTGCTGCAGCAGCGATTTGTAGTTGCCGCCGGAATCGCCGGAAGCGGCTGATTCGATCTCCGGCCCAAAATACGCCAGCACAAACTCGCGTGCCGGCACCATGCCGCCATCGAGATAGATTGCCGCGAGGAGTGACTCCAATACATCGGAGAGGACCGATGGCGGGACAGCCGGATGAGTCGTCATGCCTTTGCCGAGCACCAGGAATTCTCGCAGCCCCAAAGCCTGGCTGATTTTGGCGCACGTCTGGCGGCTGACCACAATGGACTTGAGTTTCGTCAAGTCGCCTTCCAGCTGCTCGGGGAATTGCTGGAACAACTGCTCGCACACAACCAGTCCCAGAATCGCGTCGCCGAGAAATTCGAGCCGTTCGTTCGAGCTCAGACGATGGTCCGCTCCGGAGGCGTGGGTCAACGCCGCGTCGAGCAATTGCGGGTCGTGAAACCGATAGCCAATTCGCTGTTGGCATCGGTCCAAGCGAGAGGCATCGTTCAAGCCGGCGACCGGCGTGGGCGGCTGGGACATGGCCATGCTCGATTTTCGAATCAACGGTCGACGAAGCAGAATCCCCGTGGAAATCCGACTGGGAGCACGGGCACCGTGCGAGAATGCGTCCGCCGACACGTCGAACAACTGCCGCCGGTCGGAGCGCACGGTCATCGTTAAGCTACTGGTCGAGCCAAAATGTGTCAATCCAGAACCGCAAGCGGGTGAGGGCGGATGTGCTTGTCAGTCCACGCGTTTCACGTGGCAGATTTGGCAACTGACAACCGAATCCGCTACGAGTACACTGCCTAATCGCTCAAAGCACGCCATTCCGTGCCCGGCGACCGTAGTCGCCGCAGTGGTGTAGAGTTTTATATGATCAATACGCTGTATCTGCCTGAGCTTGCGCGAGATGCTCGAACTAGGCGACAGCGAGGGTCTGCGCGAATTCTGTATCGCACTGCATCCGGCGCGGACTGCAGAATTCATGGAGGGACTGACCGCCGTCGAATCGTGGACGGTGCTTCAAGCAGCCGATCCTCCCACGCGAGTCGAAATCTTCGGATATCTCGACCGCCAAAAGCAGATTGAGGTCATCGAGACGTGCGACCCAGAAAGCATCAGCACGTTGATCGCCGACATGCCGGCCGACGATCGCGTCGACATTTTGAACGCGGTCGACGAGGAAGCGGCTCAAAATTTGTTGTCGTTGATCCCGGCGGAAAAACGCCGCGACATTCAGCGCTTGCAGGCGTACCCGGAAGGTACCGCCGGCGCTGTGATGACAACCGAGGTGGCTCGGTTGCCTGAGTCGCTAACCGTTCGCTCGGCATTGGAAGAGCTGAGCCGCATTGCCGAGAACCTCGAGACAATTTACTACATTTACATCGTCGATGAGGAAAACCACTTGCGTGGCACGCTGTCGGCCCGGCAACTGGTCACCCACCTTAACCGTCCGAATATGCCGATCGCGGATTTGATGGAACGAAATCTGGTCACGGTGGAAGCGACCGACGATCAAGAAGCTGTGGCCGCCAAAGTCGCGGATTACGATTTTCTGGCAATTCCCGTGGTGGATCACGAGCAGCACCTGGTCGGCATCATCACGCACGACGACGTGATCGACGTGCTACAGCGCGAGGCGACGGAAGACGCCTATCTGGCCGGTGCCGTTGGCAAGCTGGAAGAGGGGTATTTGTCAATTCCATGGTTTGAGTTTACGCGACACAGGGCAAAATGGCTGGCACTGCTGTTCGTCGGTGCCATGGGGACAATCCTTGCGCTGCGAACATACCAGTCGGCGATCGAGCAAGTGGCGTGGTTGGTTTTTTTTCTGCCCTTGCTGGTCGCCTGCGGAGGGAACTCCGGCAGCCAATCGGCAACGCTGATTATCCGTGCCTTGGCCACCGGAGAAGTCACGCCGGCATTGTGGTGGACAGTGGTTTGGCGTGAACTTCGTACGGGGTTGATGCTGGGGCTTTTTCTGGGGGCTATTGCCTATATCATCGCCATCTTTATGGTGTCGCCGGTCGACGCGCTGGTTATCCCGATCACGCTCGTGCTGGTGGTTACATGCAGCACGCTGACCGGGTCGCTGATGCCCTTGCTCTTCGCCCGGCTCGGTTGGGATCCGGCGCTGATGAGCACGCCGTTCGTGACCGTGATCATCGATATTTTGGGTATCGTGATCTATATGAACGTGGCGCTATTGATGCTCAAGGAGCTATCGTGAGGCATCCGCGCGGAGCAAGTTCGCCACGGCGAATCCGCTGTGGCGGACTCCGCCGCTAAATCACAGAGCATCGCACCCAATGTGCCGTGACCTGTGTTATTAGACGTCGAGCAGTGGGTGACCGACGTACATCTGCAGGACCTGGCTTTGGACCTTGATGGCGCGGATCAAGATCCAGATTTGTTCCTGGTCGAACGATTGCGGGTCGGAAGCGGCCAGGTCTTCCAGCTCTTGCGTCATTGCAGCGTGTTGATCGGTTGCTACCTGGAGTTTCAGACCAGTGCGTTTCCATGCGTCATGAAGCTCCCGTTGGTCGCGGAGCGACGGCAGATCGTCTACCGAATTGGCGAGTAACAGGCACAGCCGGGCCACGTCCTGCGCCGAAGCGTTGGGTTGAAGCCGCTCAATTTGTTGAGCTAGTTCCGCACACGACATGGAATTTTGAGTTTGCTTATTCACAGTGGTGTACATCCTGAGATTGGCATTCGTTGATTTTCTGGTTCGCCTGGTGCATCCGGTTGTGCGGTTGGCGCGGACCGGGTTTCAAACAATCCTTCAGGAAGCGTATTGAAAAGAAGATCGATGAGGTGTCCGGGCGCCCGAGTCCATAAGCCGGCCATTGCCCCGCCAGGGCCGGTTATCTACCGAACTCTAGCTTGCCGCGTTATCGGCATTTGCACCCGACGTCGGGGATGCCAAAAATCGCGGGCCACAAAGCGCTGAAAGGCGTCATTCCGCCGGACTGTGGCTGCCGAATCCGCACGATCGACCAGTTCAAAAGCTGGCTTTCGATCCTTACACACGGCATAATCAATATGGCCGTTTGCGCTGGTTATCAATGCCGGCCGGGAGACTTTCGAATCACGACTTGCGAGAACCGCCATGTACGCATGCCCGCACTGCGCTCGCGCGATTAATTTGGGACGATCCCACGATTTTCCCATCATGTGTCCTTATTGCGGAGAGGAATTGTCGCGCGAACCGAAGGATCGATGGACCAACGTCGCGCGCGTGACGAACCTGGCGGAGGCCGGATTTCTGACCGATGAATTAGTCGGTTTGGGCATCGACGCCCGAATTTATCAGTTGGAAGAATTCAGCGCGGTGACGGATCGCTGGGCGACCGTGTATCTGATCCGAGT
The DNA here is from genome assembly GCA_963786455.1 of uncultured Planctomycetota bacterium. Taxonomy (GTDB): domain Bacteria; phylum Planctomycetota; class Planctomycetia; order Pirellulales; family Lacipirellulaceae; genus JABDGM01. The sequence continues at coordinate 446,710 of CAWAZX010000002.1, forward strand.
TCCTGACCCGGTGGCGCGCGAGGCCGCCGCACAAATTCGCCTGCACCTCACCGAGGAACCCGAAGAAGCGGACGCTGGCGCGCTGGGCTTTCGATTTTCTGCCGATGGCCAAACCGTGGATCCACTGTTTTGGCGTCCCGTGGCACTGGTGGTGCTGGCCGGTGTGGCCAGTTTTTTACTAGGGCAACGGTTCTCCGAGCAGAACGTCGAACGCCGCCCACTTCGTGGCGGTTCTCTATCCACCGCGGTGGGAGCAATTGGCAGGCCGTTCGTCAGCGAGCCGACACCTGGAGAGCCGCAATATCGCCTGTCGTTGGACCGCCGACAGAGATTCTGGTACCTGGATACTGACCGCAACGGCGACGGAATTTTTGACACGCGGCACGAGTTCCAGGCTTCCGCCGCCGGATGGTAGCGAGCGCCACCATGCCCGAACCCATTTGACAGGATCGTGTCTTGGCCCTACTAAGACAGGATTCGGAACGCGGCGGCAAGCGGCTTGCGTTGACTCGATCCCTCACACGGTTTGCCACGGAAAACGAATTTGACCATTCTAGGCGTCAATATCGATCACGTGGCGACCGTGCGCGAAGCGCGCAAAACGAACGAGCCCGACCCGGTCTGGGCAGCCACGCTCGCGGAACTGGGTGGGGCGGACGCGATCACCGTGCACCTACGCGAAGATCGCCGCCATATTCAGGAACGCGATTTGCGCGTTCTGTTAGAGTCGGTGGCCGTGCCGATCAATTTGGAGCTGGCCTGCGCGAACGACGTGCTGGAAATCGCCTGCGGTGCAGCGCCCTACCAGGTCACGATCGTGCCAGAACGCCGCGAGGAGGTGACCACCGAGGGTGGGCTCGATGTCATCGGCTCGCGCGGAAAAGTAACCGACGCGGTCCACCGACTCAAGAACGCCGGCATCGTCGTGGCCTTGTTTCTCGATCCGGATGTTGGCCAAATCCAGGCGGGCGCCGCAACCGGCGCCGATGCGATTGAGCTGCACACGGGTGCCTATGCCGTCGCATCCTCGCGGCACCAACAGTCGCAAGTCCAAGCCGAATTGGATGGCTTGATCACGGCCGCAGAGCAAGTGCGATCGGCCGGCCTGACCCTCAACGCCGGCCACGGCCTGACTTACCGCAACGTGAAACCGGTTGCCGCCATCGACGGCATGCATGAGCTGAATATCGGCCACAGCATCATCGCTCGGGCGATCATGGTCGGGCTGGAACAAGCAGTGCGCGATATGAAGCGGTTAGTATCTTAAGATGTATTTTGAAATTAGGGTGCCACTGGCTTCGCCAGTGTTCTTCTTGCCTAACCCTTGCTGTCCATGAGGAATGCAAGGAATTCCAACTCGCCAAGGTGGAGTGCAAGCCGCAGCCAAATCGGTCCTCATGCAACAATCCGTGAGATCTACAACAGCACTGGCAAAGTCAGTGGCACCCAGAAGCGGCCATCGAAACAATTCTAAACCACGTTCTTAGAACGCATCGTCCAACAGGTTAAGCGGCAGCGCCTTGATCGTCGCCGTCGCCGATTCGGGGAGCGAATAGTTCTCGACCGTTTTGGCCACAAACCGTTTTGCTACACCGGGCCACGCCAGCAGTTGCGAGGTCACCCAAAATCGCGGCACGCGGCTGAGCGCGTCCTCATTCGGGCGCGTGAGGTCGTCCTCGCCATGTTCGTACAATCCGCGGCCGCGAGCGCACTCCTGAATCTCTCGAACCAAGGCGGCGCAGGCCCTGTCCCTCGTATGCCACGCTCATCAAGGTCATGAAGAGGTTGTGCGTGCGTACGCCGACGCGGCTTAAAGGGACTGGCGAGGTCGATTCGCCATTGGATATTCGTACAACCAGTTTCGGCAGATTAACGCCGGAAACCATGGCGTTCACGGTTTCGCCGATGCGTGGATTGCACTCGATATATTCCGGACGGCCGCTTTCACGCTCATAGAAGTAATCAATAAAGAGCGCACCGTGCCAGCCGAGTTGATGGCCAATTCGGGCCACGTGGTCACGCACAATCGGATGGTCCGCGCTGGTGCGAGCCGTCGACATGCCGCCGACACCCAACCGGCGAGCCTCAAAACAATGGACGCCGATCATTTCGCCTCGGTTAAAGACGGCTTGCACGGTGGAGAGCACACCGCGAGCGGGTTGCTGGGCGAGCGCTTCACTTCCATTTCCGAATAGGCCCTTGCGTTCCACTTCGTCGATGCGTCGATCCAACTCGCCGCGGTTCTCGATGTGAAATACGCCACCTCCCGCCGTGCTATGCGCCAGCTTCAGATAGAACGGGTACTGCCATGGCCGGTCTAAGTCGGCACGCGAGCGCACAATCGCGACATCCGGTTGAGGCAGGTCAAGTTCAATGAGCAGCCGGCTAAACTCGGCTTTGCTTTGCATCCGCTCCATCGCCTCGAAATCGGGCAGTGCGAGGCCGATGTGCGGCGTGAACGCGTCGCGAAAGCGGCTCAGCAAGTAAACCTGCTCATGCGTGGGGAACAACACGTCGTAGCCGCCATCGCGAATCAACTTGGCCAAAAACCGCAAGAACTCGGCCGGCTGCTTGGCGAACGACGGCGAGCGAAAGAATCGGCCCACATAGCTTGAAAAGCGGCACTGGCATAGCGGGTCCGGGTCGATGACGTCAATGTCGTAAAAGGGCCCTAGCGGGTAGAGCGTTTGCCGTGCCGACAGACTCGCCCCTTCGGTAAACAAAATCCGCAACCGAGGCGTACCTGCCGCCTGATCGTGCTCGTTCGATGCGGTTGCGGCTGGGATCGACAACTCGATTTACGTTTTGCTGGGTTCGAAAGTCCAAAGGTGATGACCATCAGATGTTGGTGAACATTCTGTCCACGACCTTGCCCCACGTCCATCGCTTTTATAGCCTGAACGTGACTTTTCGCAGAATAGGAGCACCGTTTGAGTTACTACCGTGACAAAGTCGCCCTCGTAACGGGCGGCGCCGCGGGAATTGGCGCCGAGCTGGTGCGGCAATTGTCGTCCGCCGGTGCCGTCGTGGTTATCGCCGATCTGGCCAAGGATGCGTCCCAACGATTGGCCGAGGAGTTGATTGCGCACGGCGGACGGATCGCGGTGTGTCCATACCGATGTCTCTCGCTTTGATGATATCGAGCGGGCTGTGCAGACGGCCGTGCAGCAATTTGGGCGGATCGACTTGATCTTCAACAATGCCGGCGTGGGGCTGGCCGGCGAGCTGCGCGATTTGGAGCTAGCCGATTGGCAGCCGATCGTAAATGTGAACCTATGGGGCGTGATCCACGGAGTTCACGCGGCACTGCCAGTGATGTTGCGGCAGGGCAGCGGACAAATCGTGAATATTTCCTCGGCAGCCGGCCTGGTGCCCCGGCCGGGGATGGTACCCTACGCGGCTACTAAGTTCGCGGTGGTCGGGCTTTCCACGTCGCTGCGGTATGAAGTCGAGGACCTGGGGATTCGCGTGAATGTGGTTTGTCCGTTCCATGTTGCCACGTCTATCTTTCAGAACACAAAGTTCCGCAACATCGATCCGGATGCGATGCTCTCCGCGATTCCGCTTCGCCAACTTCCAGTGGAGCGCTGTGTGGAGCAGATACTCACGGGCGTTCGCAAGAACAAGGCGATCATTGTGATGCCCCGGTTCGCGCGGTTCGAATGGCTGCTTTACCGGTATTTTCCGCAAGCCGCATCGCTGCTATTACGGCGCCGCCGGTCATTATTTCGGGACCATCGCCTGAGTCCCGCACCACGTAACTAGTGCAAGCAAGCTGTGAGTGAGTCCAAAGTCGCCGGAAAAGTGGCATGGATCACGGGGGCGTCATCCGGTATCGGCGAGGCGCTGGCCCATGAGCTTGCTGCACGCGGGGCACGGCTTGTGCTGAGTGCCCGGCGGGAGACGGAGCTGCATCGAGTCCGAGGCGCCTGCCAATTTGCGGACGAGCATCTCGTTCTGCCGCTCGACATGCTCCAGCCGGACTCTTTCGAGCCGGCCACCCAAGCGGTGCTCGAGCAATTCGGCCGAGTCGATATCCTTGTACACTGTGCTGGCATTAGTCAGCGCGCTCATGCCGTGGACACCCAGCTCAGCGTCGATCGGCAGATCATGGAGCTTAATTATTTTGGCCCCGTGGGACTGACGAAACAAGTCTTGCCGTCGATGATCCACCGTGGGTCAGGCCAGATCGTTGTGGTCAGCAGTTTGTTGGGTAAAATCGCCGCACCCTCGCGCTCGGCCTATTGCGCATCGAAGCACGCGCTGCATGGTTTTTTTGACGCGCTCTGCGCCGAAGTGCACCAATATCGAATTGCGGTGACGATGATTTGTCCAGGGTATGTTCACACGAATGCATCGCGTAATGCGCTTACGGGCGAGGGTAAGTCCCACGGCAAGATGGACGAACTACTCGCTAGAGGGCTGGCCAGTGATGTATGCGCCCGCCACATTGTTAAGGCCATCGAACACTGCCGTCGCGAAGTCTATATTGGAAAAAAAGAAGTGCTCGGCGTGTATCTCAACCGGTGGACTCCGAGTCTGTTTCACCGATTCATTCGCAAAACGAAGTTCAAATAATGTCAGACAAAGTCAATATAATCACCGGCGCGACGGGATTATTGGGCAGCCACGTGGCCGAGCAGTTGTGTGGTCGGGGCTTGCGCGTGAGGGCGTTGGTGCGTGCTAATAGCGACACGCAGTTTCTGCGAACTCTTCCGGTGGAAGTCGTCGTCGCAGATCTACGTCAGCTGCGCCGGCATCCAAGTGCGCTGGAAGATGTCGGCACCTTCTACCACTGCGCTGCGTTCGTGCGCGATTGGGGCAGTTGGCAGGAATTCCGAGACGGCACCGTCGACGTCACGCAAAGCGTCGTCAATGCGTGCCGAATGGTTGGCGCCGGCCGCTTGGTGCACATCAGTTCGATTTCTGTGTACGGCAATCCGCCCGGATCGACCGGCACGATCACTGAGGATACGCCGACAGGCAAATATCTTTGGTCCGGCGATTACTACGGGCGATCGAAGATCCTCGCCGAGGAGGTGGTGCGCAACTACTCGGATCACGTGATTATTCGCCCGAGCTGGATCTATGGGCGTCGCGATTTGGTGTCGTTACCCCGCGTGATTCAGGCCATACGCGACCGTCGTGCCCGGATCATCGGCAATGGCGATAATCGGCTCAATCTGGTCAATGCGGTCGACGTGGCGCGCGGAATCGTTTTGGCCGCCGAAGCGCCGGCAGCCCGCGGGCAGGCATATCATCTGTGCAGTCGCGGAGAGATAACGCAGCGAGAGTTTTTCGACGTGATTTCTGAACGCCTCAACCTGCCGCGCGTCACGCGCAAAGTGCCGTTTCGAATTGCCTGGCGTGCCGCCAGTGTATTAGAGACGGTGTTTCGCACAATTGGTCGCCGAACACCGCCGCCCTTCACACGGCGTGCACTCCTGATGCTCAGTCGCCCAACCAGGTTCAGCATCGACAAAGCAGATCTTGACCTAGGTTGGCGGCCGGAGGTGCCGATCCGCGAGGGGTTGGCGGATGCACTCGCGTGGAATCAAGAAGTCCAAATGCCTGGCGTAATGGCGGGGTGACGTGCGCCCGTTTCGCGATCGAGTATGATTCCCGTCCAACTGTCAGTCCCAGCATTCATAACTGCGACAGATGTAGTCAGTTTTCGCTCGTTTTCTGCCTTTTCGACGGCCCCCGTATGAATTTTGGTGCAATCCGACGTAATTAATGGACTGCCCGAAGGCGGGGATTTGGATAAAATGGCCCGACACCGTGGCCGGTAGCACTTGCGCCGCTTGCCACCCCCCGCCAACATCCCTCCAACAACAGATTGAACGATGGCAACGGTGTCGCCTTTCTCCGCCGCGGACAAAGTCTCTCTCGGACCCGGAATTCAAGAAGCGACTGCAGGCACTGCGGCAGACGGATAATTACCGTAACTGGTTCTACCTGGCCCGCACCTACGGTCTGTTGCTGCTTGTGATCGGCGGCGCGATCTGGTTCTACCAATTTACGCGGGCCAGTGGGCTTTCGCTGGCTTGGAACGTGCCAGTGTTCGCCGTGGCGATCATCCTGGTCGGTGCGCTTCAGCATCACTTGGCGAACCTGGCCCACGAAGCTGTGCATCACACGCTGTTCAAGAACCGCTACCTGAACGATCTGGCGAGCGAGTGGCTGTGCTCGTTTCCCATGTTCAGCTCGACGTTTCACTATGGATTGCACCATCTGGCCCATCATCAATTTGTGAACGATCCGGTGCGAGACCCGGACATCTCGCAATTACAGAAGAGCGGCCATCGTTTGTCGTTCCCAATTCTGAAGCAGGAGTTCATGGAAGTGCTGTTTCGGCAAATGTGGGTGCCGAATCTCGTACGGTATAGTCTTGCCCGAGCCGAATACGATTCGCTCGGTACGGAGCATAATCCATATATTCGCGAGGACTGGGAATTTTCGAAGCGGCCGCAGCGATTGACCGTGGCGTATTTGGCTTTGCAGGCGCTGTTTGTTCGCGGCGCTGGTCTTCTATGGCAACGCGGTCCTGCTGGCCGTCCTGCCGCTCGCTGCTTGGGCGGGCATCATGCTCGTGCTAGGGCTGTTGCCAGAGCGTTACTATTATCAAAGCAAGATCCGGCCGCTGTTTTCGATCCGCTCCTTGGGGATGATGCGGACCACGTTCATCACCGTCTTGTTCTGTGCCTTGGCGTGGGCGACCTGGTCCACGGGCGACTGGTGGGCGGCGTACTTTTTCCTGCTGTGGGTGCTGCCACTGGGCACGTCGTTTCCGTTGTTCATGGTGCTGCGGCAGATCGTGCAACATGGTAACGGCGACCGTGGCTGGCTCAGCAACAGTCGCGTGTTTTTGTGCCATCCGTTTATCAATTTCGCCGTGTTTCCGATGGGGCAGGATTATCATTTGCCGCACCACATGTTCTCCACGATCCCGCATTACCGCCTCAAGGAGCTGCACGAGGCCATGCTGGAGTACCCCGAGTACGGCGAGCAGGCGACTGTCGTGGAGGGCTACTTCTGGCCGAAGGAGCAGCCGCCAGTGCGGCCGACGGTGGTCGACGTGCTGGGTCCGGCATACGCGCCCAGGAGTTCCGCGACGTGTACATCGACAACTCCGTGCTGGAGGGGCAAATCGTCACGGATCGAGAAAAAGAGGAAATCCTGGACGACGGTGCCCGCGAAGCGGAGCGAGTCCGCCGCGAGGCGTTGGCCGGCAGTTGGTCGTTATCGGGCGATAAGTCGAAGCGTGCCCGCCGCGCCGTTTAGCGTCGGGCGGCGCACGATCGCCGCTCGCGAGATTCGGCGGGCCTCTCACGTCCTCCCGCCAATTGTCAGCCTCTGCCGGTTTGCCTATCATTCGTGTGACGTACACACGCGTTAGACAGATCACTCTTCGGAAAGCGCGAGGCAGCTCGATTGATGAAAACCAAAGGTGAAGCGTTTGCCGGCCTGTCGGTCGCCATCGTCACGCCGTTCCGAAACGGCGAGGTCGATTACGACACGTTCCGCGAGCAGATCGAGTTTCAGATCGCCGCCGGCACCAACTGCCTCTGCCCGGTGGGCACCACCGGCGAATCGCCGACGCTCAGCCACGAAGAGCACGAGCGGGTCATCGCGTTCGTCGTGGAGACCGGTCGCGGCCGGATCAAGGTCATGCCCGGCACCGGCTCGAACAGCACGGCCGAGGCCCTGCGGCTGACGAAGTTCGCCGAGAAGGTCGGCGCCGACGCCGCCCTGCAGGTCGCTCCCTACTACAACAAGCCGACGCAGGAAGGCTTCTACCAGCACTTCAAGCGGCTGGCCGAGGAGACCGGCCTGCCGCAGTGCATCTACAACATCCCCGGCCGCACCGGCAAGAACATCGAGCCGGAGACGATCGTCCGGCTGGCCGAGCTGGAGAACATCGCGCTGGTGAAGGAAGCGACCGGCTCGCTCGACCAGGCGTCGCAGATCATCACGTCGACCAACCTCACGGTGCTCAGCGGCGACGACAGCCTGACGCTGCCGCTGATGGCGATCGGCGGGCGCGGCGTGATTTCGGTCGTCGGCAACATCGTGCCGAAGGACATGATCGCGCTGATCGCGGCGATGAACAAGGGCGACCTGGCCGAAGCGCAGCGCTGGCACCGCAAGCTGTTCCCGCTCTGCCGCGACATGCTCGGCCTGGCGACGAACCCGATCCCGATCAAGGCGGCGATGAAGATGCTCGGCCGCGACACGGGCGAGCTGCGGCTGCCGATGACGCCGCTCGAAGATGCCGGCATGACGAAGCTGAAGAAGACGCTGTCCGATTACGGCCTGTTGTAGTCCGGAGCAAGACGCTCTCCCCGGCCCCTCAAGAGCGGGTGAGGGGCCGGGGAGAGGGTCCAATGCGTCTTCTAATCCTCTGCGAGTACCCGACACTGCTTGGCGGCGAGCGATCGATGCTGGCCACGCTGCCTGCGGTAGCTGCGGCCGGATTTGATGTGCACGTTGCCGCGCCGCCCAACGGGCCGCTGGCCGAGGCCCTGGCCGAACGTGGTGTGCCCCACGTCGACTGGACCACACACGACGAGCACGGCCAACGATTGCCACTCGATCAACTCCGATCAAGTCTGGCCGACTTGATCGGCGAATTGCAACCGGCCCTTGTTCACGCCAACAGCGTGTCGACCAGCCGCATTGCCGGGCCGGTTGCGGCGAAATCCGCAAATGCAAGTATTGGCCATTTGCGCGACATCGTAAAACTTGCTCCGCAGGCGATCGCGGATATCAATTGCCATCGCCGATTGCTGTCCGTCTCTCATGCCACGCGCGACTTCCACGTCGCTCAAGGCCTCGATGCCGACAAGAGCATCGTGACATATAACGGCGTCGATCTCGACCAGTTTGCGCCGCGGCCGGCAACGGGTTACCTGCACGAGAGCTAAATCTGCACCGCGACGCGCGATTGGTCGCCACAATCGGTCAGCTGGGCTTGCGGAAGGCGACTGACGTGGTCCTCGCAGCAGCGCTTGAAATCGCCAGCGAAGTGCCCGACGCGCACTGGTTAATCGTGGGAGAGCGGACGTCCGGCAAGCAGGAATCATTGGACTTCGAACGGCGGCTGCATTCGATTGCCGCCGAAGCGCCTCTCGCGCGGCGGGTCCATTTTCTCGGCAGGCGAAACGACGTGCATCGGCTTCTCAACGAGTGTGAGTTGCTCGTGCACGCAGCGCGGCAGGAACCGCTGGGGCGTGTTCTATTGGAGGCAGCGGCGAGTGGCTTACCGGTTGTGTCAACCGATGTCGGCGGCACGCGCGAAATCTTTCCAACGCCGGGCGACAGAGCGGTTCTCGTGTCTCCCGATGATCGGCAGGCCATGGCCAACGCCGTCCTTCGCCTGCTCCAAAACGAGCCGCATCGCCAGTCGCTGGCCCTGGGAGCACGACAAAGGGCAGCCGACGCGTTCGATGTGCGTCGTGCTAGTGAGCGAATAATTGAGCAATATCGACAGGTGCTCAAAATCTGATCCAGGGCCGGTTAATCGGCCTGTACGTCGATCTGCGCTCCCCTGTTGCACGGAATCGCAGTTTCCAAATTGAATGGTTGAAGATGGGACCGAGTGCGCAGTGAATCAACCAACGCTTCGGCTTCGCTGGGTGAGGAACAGATCGCGAAAACCGTTGGCCCCCAGGAGGATTGCCCAACGCCTGAAACGCCATAGTCGCGAATCGCATCAATCAACCGGCCGATTTCGCGGTTGGCAAACGGGCCGCCTTGAACGGCGGCAAAGCACTCGCCGCCGAGGCGGCCGAAGCGATAGACTGCCTCCCCGAATGCAGCGCAGTCGGCGCGATCCAGGGCCGGCAATATCTCGTGCTCAGCAATTTGTTGTAATCGTAGCGTCACATCGGCCGGAACCGGTGGCAAACGAGCGAACGCGTCGGCTTCGCAAGTGCCGGCCAGCCCGCGTTGGCCCACCGGGACGACAAGCACGAAACGCCATTCCTCCGGTACGGCAATGCGCCGCGCCAGTTTGCCCATGGGCTGTCCGCGCCGATGACCGGAGTCGACAATAAATCCGCCGCGCTGAAAGCCGTGTGTGCCGACGGCGGAACGCGTTCCGCGGCCAACGTCGGCCGCCAGAGCTTCGACCGGCAATTCCGGAAGATTCAAAATCCGCCGCAGCCCGGCCGCCACCGACAACCCAAGCTGTGTGCCCACGCCCAGACCAATGTGATCGCGCGGCGAGCGCACACAAATATCGCACGCCGGCAGACTCGGTAACCGCCAACTTGTAGCAGCCATTTCAGCAAAGGCTTTGGTTCGCTCGGCGAGCGTACCGCTCGCATTGAACCGCGCCGCTGGGGTGAACGTCAGTTCGACCGCTGGCGGATCGATCATCACGCCGACGCCGCCAAATTGCGGCCGATCGACATGCCCGAAGCTGAACATGCCGAAATGCAGCCGGCACGGCGCGCGAACATGGACGGCATGAGTCATGGTGGCTGCGTCCCTCGTTTCGGCGACCCGTTGCAATTCCTCGCACACGTACTGCCGCAGGAATTGGAAAGCCCGCCGTTCTTGCTCGCCGCCGGTTTTTTCGACAGGCGATTCGAGACGAGTAAGCTCGGCGGCGATCGTGTCAGAATCCACGATGCCGATCCGCGTGGCCAGGATGGCCGCTTCGATGACGGCGTGCTTGGCCCGGTTGAAGCCGAAGAAATCGCGCAGTCGCCCGCGGTCGACGACATGCGCGACGATGCGTTGTCCGCTCCTGGCGGTCGTCGAGCGACTCGACTCGAAAGGCGTACCAGCGGCAGGCGTCGGCAAGGATCACGCCGTCGCACTGCGTCGGCCGGCTGCAGGCGCGGCAATGATTCCAGTCGACCGACGGCCGCATGGGCGAACAGCTCCACGTCGTCGGTCACGTGCAACACGCCCTCGCCGGTCCGCTTCAGATTCTGGTAGGTTACCGACGTGCGAAACGGCCGCAGCAACAGCCGCTCGAAGTCGGCATCGACGATCGGGCCCATCGGCGCGATGTTCGGCGAGCCGTCCGGCGTTAAGCGTCGTCACGATTCCCTCCAGCAATTTGCCGTCGGGAAGTGTGGGCAGCGGTAGGGGTGTCGGTTTCGGCCATCGAAGAACTGTCAAAACGTGACCGGCTGTGCCGGCAATGGGGGTGCGCTGGGCGGTCGGCTCGACAAGCTCGCTTCGTGCCAGAATCTTTGACTCGGTCAACGGCGGTCAGTCCGGCCAGTCGCAGGAAATTGGCCAGCAGGTCGTAGCCGCATTCGGTGAGGATCGATTCGGGATGAAACTGCACGCCGAATACCGGCAGCCGCGTGTGCTCGAACGCCATCAACACGTCGTCCTCGGTCCAGGCCGTGGGTCGAAGCTCGGCCGGCAACGAGGTTGGGTCGACGACCAGCGAATGATAGCGGCCGACGGTCGAGCGGCGAGGGCAGCCCGCGAAAAAATCCCCGTGCCATCATGCCGAATTTGCGACGTGCGGCCGTGCACCGGCACCGCTGCACGCACGATTCGACCGCCCAGCGCTTCGGCGATCACCTGGTGCCCCAGGCACACGCCGAGCATCGGCATCTCGGTGTGGAACGCCCGCACGATATCGAGCGACGCACCGGCCTCGTGCGGCGTGCACGGCCCAGGCGAAAGCACGACCGCGGCGGGCCGCATCGCGCACGGCGGCGACGTCGACGCGTCGTTGCGCACGATCAGCGTCGCCTGGCCAAGCCGCTCGAAGTAGCGGGCCAGGTTGTGCACGAAGCTGTCGTAGTTGTCGATCAACAAGAATCATGGGAGATATGCGTAATGGCGACATCGACGCCCGCGGCCTTTGTTGCCAACATGACTACGGCCGCAACGCCCGCAGCATCCCCGCCGCCTTGTGCCATGTTTCTTCGTATTCGTCGCGCGGATTCGATTGGGCGACGATCCCGCCGCCGACCGGCAACTGCCACCAGCCGCGCGACTGCGGTGATCGTGCGGATGAGAATACTCGTGTCCATCCGGCCGTCGAAGCCGATGTAGCCGAGCGAGCCGCAGTACGCGCCGCGGACCGTCGGCTCCAGCTCGGCGATGATCTCCATCGCGCGGATCTTCGGTGCGCCGGTGACCGAACCGCCGGGAAACGAGGTCCGCAGCAGATCGAGCGGCGTGCAATCGTCGCGCAGCGTGCCTTCGACCACCGACACCAGGTGCTGCACGTACTCGTACGTTTCCAGGCCGCAGAGCTGCGACACGCGGACGCTTTCCGGCCGGCAGGTGCGCGACAGGTCGTTGCGCAGCAGGTCGACGATCATGACGTTCTCGGCCCGGTCCTTTTCGCTGGCCCGCAGCTCGTCGCCGGCGAACAGATCGGCCTCGGGGCGACGTGCGCGGCCGCGCGTGCCCTTGATCGGCCGCGTTTCGACGTGCCGGCCGTCGACGCGCACGAACCGCTCGGGCGACGCGCTGGCGATCTGCCAGTCGCCGCCATCGAGATAGCCGGCGAACGGCGCCGGATTGCGCTCGCGCAAGCCGGCAGTAGAGTCGACCGACGACGTGCACGCCGCGTGCAGCAGCCGCTGCGAAAGGTTCACCTGGAACACGTCGCCGGCGTGAATGTAGTCGATCGCCCGTTGCGACGGTCGCGCGATAGTCGTCGGCGGAAAAATTGCTGGTCAAGCCGACGTGGCCAGGGATCGCAAATTGTGGTGCCAGCGAGCGGTTGCAGTAAGCGGTTGCGCATTGTCCGTTATGGTTCACATTGGCATGACGGCCGTGAAATCTGCTCGCGAAACTGGGCCAGTCGCGCCGCGGCTCGTTCGCGCCGCGCGACCGGATCCGTTTCCGGAAATCCTTGCGAGATCAGCCAGGCTGCTCGCTGCTGATGGTCGAACGCCACGACGACGTCGTACAAGCCGACGGCCAGCGCGGGAAGCTCGAATTCGTCGATTGCCGCGGGCGGGATTCGTTCCAGGCTGCGCCCCAGCTCGTAGCCGAACATGCCGGCCCAGCCGCCTTGAAACGGCGGCAGGTCCGGGCCGTGATTTCGTCTGGCAATTGCAGACAAATCGCTCGGACAATGTCGACCAGCGCGTCGCTGCCGTCCGCTGGCACGACGAGCCATTCGACCGGATCGGCGGCGACGAACGAATAGCGGCCCAGCTTCGGATGCCGCATCGCGCTGTCGAAGAACACGACGTGCGGCAGGTCCGCCAGCGGCGAAACACCTCGACTGCGTCGAGCTGCGGACTCGAGCCGCTCGACGAGCGGCAAGCCGTCTTGAAAGTCAGCGATCGGCTTCATGATGTCTCTTCGCCGTCGCGGTCGTCTCGTTGTGCCGGAGATAATGCCGTTGCTCGGGCCGCGTCAGGAGCCCCCAAGTCGAGCGGCTCGTCCTGCTCGTATTGCTTGCCGAGGGTGATCGCCGTGGCCGCCTTGCACATTTCGTAGCCAAGATAGAACGCGTGCGCCGCATCGAGGTTCTTGGGCAGTTCGCCGTCGGGGCCGCTGTGCCGCAACTGTTCGAACAGGGCAAACGGGTCGGCATCGTGCAAATGCAAGTCGTGGCTGACCACGTGCACTTCGCCGCCGCGGAACAAACACGCGGTAGTTGGCGTCCTTGATCTCGCGCGCCAATCGCTCCAGTTCGCTCGCCGACGGTTCGATGACGGCCGGGTCGCGGAGCATCACCAGCCGCGGCTCCAAGGTGCTTGGGCAGCACGCGATGCCGCACGGAATGATATACAAGCCGGCGGGCCAGGTCACATTCGCGCACGCTCGATCGGGCCCAGTTGATGACTTGCGTCGTGAGCACGCTGCGAATGCCGAGCTCCTGGCAGAAGCCGAGCAGCACGGCGTTGATGGCCGCCGAATCGGCGTCGGTCAGCTCCGTGAGGTTGCCGATGCCCATCATCATTTCGGCGTCGGGATAGCGCTCGCGGACTTGCAGATAGCGGCCGAGGCTGCCGGCGAAGCCGAAGCCGATCGGCTCGAGCACCGGATCGATCCGCAGCCGCACGCCGGCCGCGGCCAGTTCCTCGACCGTTTCGTCGAGTCCGGCGAGCGTGCGCGGATCGTCGGGCACCACGACCACTTCGCAGCCCCAATCGCGTGCGGCCGTCGCGATTGGAACTGTTCACCGAGAGCACCAACTCGGCCCCGGCGTTCACGGCCGGCTCGATCTCGCGCGGGTCGAGGCTGTCGATCGAAACGCGATGGCCGTCGTCGCGGAGCGCACGCACGGTGTCGGCCACGCCGGGCCAGGGCCCGTCCGGTTCGCAGCCGACGTCGATCACGTCCGCGCCGTCAGCGGCCAATTGTCGAGCCACTGCGCGAATTTCTGCGAGCGTCAGCCGCGGGCAGTGGTTGATCTCGGCGATGATCTCGATGTCGTAAGCACCGTAGTCAGCCGGCGGCGGCTCGCGGCCAAAGAATTCTGGCAGCTGCCGCAGATCGCGCGGACCACGTTCGACCGGTACGCCGGCGGCGGTTTCAATCGGCGTCAAGTCGCCCGTGCAATAGCCGGGCACGAGAACGCGCGTGGCATTTGTTGTCGTGGAAATCCGCCGCGCAATCCACTCGGGCGTCATCAGCGCGGCCACCGTGATCGGCAGCACGTCGATCGTGTAGTCGAATCCAACTTGTTGCGCGAGCGGCTCCACGATCTCGCGAAGCGAATGCTCGGCGAGCCGGCCGGTGACGAAATGGATGTGTTCGCGCGGCATAGGAGCTAAGAGCGGAGAGCAGACGAGAGCGGAGAGCCAGACTCTTAGCTCTCCGCTCTTAGCTCTCCGCTCATCTGCCGCCGTTGATGTGAATGATTTGCCCGTTGATGAAAGCCGCAGCCGGCGACGCAAGAAAACAAGCGACCCGGGCGACGTCTTCCGGTTCGCCCCAGCGGCCGAGGAGCGACTCGCGCCGTGCACGCTCCTGCCATTCGGCCGAAGCGTTTCGACCCCACTCGGTGCGAATCCAGCCGGGCGCGAGGCAATTAACTCGCACGTGCGGGGCAAGCGACTTCGCCAGGCTCCGCGTCGCGGCCATCACCGCCCCTTTCACGGCCGCGAACAACTCGCCGCTGTCGCCGGCCATGCCGGTTTCCGCCTGATCCCAGCCCATGTTGAGGATCACGCCTGTTCCTCGCAGTTTCATCCGACTTCCAACGAGCGCGCGACAGCCGCAGCGTCGCGACGACGTCGACATGCCACAATGCCGCGAGCTTTTCTTCAAACGACCAGTTGGCGGCCTCGCCGGTCAGCACGTCGGCCCCGGCGTTGTTGACCCAAATGTCGATCGGCCGCCAGCCCCAGGCCGTTTCCGCAAGGCCGTCCTGCGCTGCTACGTCGCTGAGATCGGCCAAGATTACTTTTGAATCGCGGCCGAGCAATTCGACCGTACTAGCAACTTCCTCCGCCCCGGATCGATTCGCCCGCGCGTGCACAAGTACATGCGCCGGAGCGTGCCATTTCCAACGCAATGGCGCGACCGATCCCGCTCGAGCTACCGGTCACGACCGCGGTGTGGCCTTCAAGCGAATTGTTGTACGGAGTCTCCACAACTTGTCGATCCGTTCAAAGTCGAACAAATGCGCCCGAAATGCAAAGACGGCACCCTCGTTACCATCGTAACAGCAGCATGATCGGTGCGCCACCCGGCTTGTAGCAATTGCAGCACAGCCGTACGATTCCCGGATCGGTAGGCCATTCTTACTTATTGGGCGGCTGGAGCAATTTCGAATCGAGACGAAGCACCGCGAAAGAGCGTATCCACATGAGCACTCCAAGTAAATCGCCGACAGATCAGACGTCGTGCGGCCGGGCACGACACAAATGGTTTCCGGCGTTGGTACTGGGCGTGGCAGCGATTTGGTGGATCCGCCAGGCGGCCCAGGCGCAGTACCAGACATTCAATCACTTCATTGTTTCGCTATTCTGCTTGGCACTCGTCTCGCTTTGGTATTTGCGATTCGGAGGTGGGGCGAACCGCAGCCGCCAATTGCTTGTTGGCGGGATTCTATTGTGCTCTGTGGCATTCTTTGCGATTTGTCGGCCGGTGTTCAACGGCGATATGGGCATTTTCAGTTGGAAACTCCGCTTTGCCCGAGATGCCGACGAACGGCTCGCTCCGATCGCCGCAACAGGCCAGGCCGACAATTGGCAAACCACGCCGCAAGACTATCCGCGCTTTCTGGGGAATGGCCACTGGCCCGAGGTCAGCGGCGTACGGCTGGAGACCGATTGGGAAAGCCACCCGCCGCAGGAATTGTGGCGTCGCGAGATCGGCGCCGGCTGGTCGGCATTTGCCGTGGTTGGCAAGTACGCAGTGACACAGGAACAACGTGGCGAGCACGAATTGGTGTCGTGCTATCGGGTTGAAACCGGCGAACCAGTGTGGGTCCACTCCGACGTGGCGCGGTTCGACCCGGCGGACGTGGCGGGCAGCCTGGGCGATGTCGGTCCGCGCCGACACCGACGATTCACGCCGATCGAATCTTCACTCAAGGCGGCACGGGGATCGTCAATTGTCTCGACGCACGCACGGGCAACGTGTTGTGGTCCCACGATACGGCCGAAAAGTTTGGATCGGCAGTGGCGCGTGTGGGGCAAGAGTGGCTCGCCGCTCGTGGTTGACGATATGGTGATTGTAAGCGTCGGCGGCCCCGCCGACTCTACAACGGACGCCGCAAGCCAATATGACACCTCCCTCGTCGCCTTCGACACCGAAAGCGGCGACGTGCGCTGGACCGCCGGCTCAAGGAAGGCGGCCTATGCTTCGCCCGTGTTGGCCGACCTGGCCGGCGAGCGACAAATCCTGATAGTCAACGAAAGCTATCTCACTGCGCACCGTGCGTCTGATGGCAAGGTACTGTGGGAGCATCCTTGGGGGCACGCGACCGACGAATCGGCATCGGCAGCGCAACCGGTGCCGCTTTCAGGTGACCGGGTTTTCCTATCGAAGGGTTACGGTGTTGGCGCGTCGCTGCTTTCGATTCGCCGCGGTGTGGACGACCGATTCGAGGTAAAGCCGCTCTGGAAGCCGGCGATCAAGCGCGTCATGAAGACAAAATTCAGCAACGTCGTCATGCGAGACGGCTTTGTGTACGGCCTGGACGATGTGCTGCTGGAATGTATCGAGCTGGAAACTGGCAAAGTCCGTTGGAAGAACCGCCGCCAGCGTGAGTTTGGCCACGGACAAATCATGCTTATCGGCGACGTGCTACTTGTCCTGTCCGAATTTGGCGAACTGGCGCTCGTTGAGGCCACGCCGAAACGGTACCACGAGCTTGCCAGCATGCACGGTCTGGACGACGCCCACGTGACGTGGAACAATCCGGCGTTTGCACCACCGTATTTGTTAGTTCGAAACGCAAGAGAAGCGGCTTGCTTTAGGTTGCCGCTCAAGCAGTAGGGCGCCGCGACTTAGCTGCAGGGCTTGACTTTGGCGAGCTCAGCCGAGCCGCCCCGCACGTGGACGATCTCGCTCGCACAGCGCACTAAGCCGTCTGCTGCATTACTATTCTGCTCTTCTGCTCCACTTCTGTTCTACTGCGCTACTGTTCTACGCTACCTAACCAATCGCCCCGCGCGAGCCCACCTGCGATATGAATGGTTAGCTCCGCTACACCCTGTTCGACTACGGCGACATCAGTTGGGACGTCGCCACCGACACCGCCCACATGGTTCCTGGCCGGCGACACTCGCACGTGGCAAACGCGACATCACGGCTGTTCGGCCCAAGCACTTGAGTGCATCGGCGGGCTCTACCTCTGCAGGAATCCCAATCGTGCTTGCGCTGACGACGATTTCACCGAAGCAGTTAACTGCTTCGTTCTAGGATTCTTGATTCTTGAGCGCACTGTTGTTAGTTTGGCTGTTCGTCATCGCCAGCCAGGCCCACGTCCGTCGGACAATGGCGATTACGTTGGCCTAACTTGCTGGCAACAGCCGATCTAGAGGACTTTGTACACCGCAAGCGCCGCGCTGCAGTACGTGCGTGTAGATCATCGTCGTTGAGACGTCCTTATGGCCCAGCAGTTCCTGCAAAGTGCGGATGTCGTAGCCCGCTTCCAGGAGGTGCGTGGCGAAGCTGTGGCGCAACGTTTGGCAACTGGCCCGTTTGTTAAGACCCGCTTGCACGACCGCCCGTTTCGCGGCCCGCTGCAATACGCTCTCGTGCAAGTGATGCCGACACAAAGGGCCGCTGAGATTGCGTGGGTCGCGGCAGAGCTTGTCCGAACAGAACAAGTACTGCCAGGCCAATTCCCGCTCGGCGTTTGAATACTTGCGGCGTAAGGCGTACGGCAAGTCCGCGAAACCCGATCCTCGCTCCAGGTCAAACTCGTGCTGCCTGCGGACCGTTGCAATCTGGGTTTGCAAACCATCGACGCTTCGATGCGGCAGCGGCACAGCGCGGTCTTTGTCGCCCTTTCCCTCGCGGACGATAAGCTGCCGCCGCCCGAAATCGACGTCCTTCACTCTCAGCCGACAACACTCTAACAAACGCAACCCCGCTCCATAAATCAATTCGACCATCAGTCGGTAAAGCCCACCGCCACCCTCGACGTTGGCAATCAAGCATGCAATTTCATCCTGTGAAAGGACCACAGGCAATCGTCGGCTCTCCTTCGCTCGCAGCGCATCGATCGTCGGCAACTCGCTATCGAGCACCCGCTTATACAGGAACAGGATGGCGGAAAACGCCTGGTTCTGCGTCTTGGCGGTCACGTTTCGGTCGGTTGCCAGGTGCGTAAGAAACGCTTCGATTTCGGACTTTCCCAGCTCTGCCGAATGCCGCCACTGGCCGCTGGCACGATGAAAACGAAGGAACTCGACAATCCAGTGCCGATAGGACTTCTCCGTTGTAAGGGCATAGTGCAGCGAACGCATCTTATCGCGAAAGCGATCTAGCAGTTTCTGACTTCCGGGATTCGCGGTGGGGCTAGTGTCCTGGCGAATTGGCTCCTGCCGAATCGGCGCGTTATACGGCGTGGGGCCGTCTATGCGACGGATTGGAATTCCGGGAGACCGGCGGTAAGATGTTGCCATGACTCGCCTTTCGCCAAGAGTTGCGCGACCGACGTGAGATACTATACGTCTGTATACAGTCTAATTGGCCTCTGTCAAGAACTATACGGCGCAGAGGCGTAGAATTCTTGTTAGGCGGACGCACGCTACGTCGCGCCCCAGTCCTCACCAACACTTCAGTTGCGGCAGCGCCGCTTTCAAGGAGCCTCTGAGATGACACGCAGATGGGAGTACAGGCTGCTGAGCACCAAGGACTTGCCCGGCGGCGGGATGCTCGGCATGAAGGAGCGGGAGCGCGAAGCGATCGAGGCCTATTTGAATCAGCTCGGCGACGAGGGTTGGGAGATCGTGGGCATCGACTTCACCGACGCGTTGAACAGCCCGAGCTTCTTCCAAGCGCTGGCCCGACGCGAGCGGTAAGGGTGGGCCGCAGGCGTCCACATACAGCCGCCGAACGAATCGTTCCAGCTGACGCAGGCGGCGCAACGTTCCTCCCGGCAGCACAGCTCCAACCCCTGCGCTGCGCAGCTGAACTCGAGCGTTCGGCGACAGGAGCGTCGGGTGAGCACTGACCCGTCACCGAAAGCAAGATCCATGGACCTGATCAGCGTCCTGCAGCACGACCGGAACGTGCGCGTGGCGTACTGGAGCGGGATGCTGATTTGGGCCGGGGTGCTGATGGTGTTCTGGTTCGACGGTGACATCGGTCCGGGCCATCCGGTCTTTGCGCTGATATTGACCATTTGGACGTGCGTTCTCACTCCCGGGGTGGCCGTCCCCGTTCTGCGACGACTGCCTCCCCGCTGGTGTCGCGTCCCCGCGGGCGAGCGCGTACTCCATCGCCTTCTCGGCGTCGGCATCTTCGGCTGGCTGCTCGAGCGCCTCCGGATGGAATCGCCGCAATGTCTACCCTGCGTGGGGCTCCGCCATTACCAGGACCCGCTTACCTCTCCGGGTACTGGCTGCGCGAGGCGGTGGCGGAGCCCACGGCGTCTGCTTTGCCATCCACACCCTCTTGGCCGCCGTCGCACTTTTCACCGGACACCCGTGGGGCGCACTGTGGATCCTGTTGCCGGGCGTGGTCGTTCATCTCTACCCGGTGCTGCTCCAGCGCTCCATCCTGCTTCGACTCCAGCCCCTGTTGGATAAGTCCGGCTCCCGAAATGTCGACGTGGTGAGGGCCGGCGAAAAGATGACTGCCGTTCAACAGCCCGCGTCGCGGATTCCCGAAGACACGCGTCGCATCGCGATCGCCGAACAAACCGTTGCACCTGACGGGACGGGCCATTGCGATCCCTAACAGTTCAAGGTCATCAAGGCCCGCCCCACAGGTGAACTTGAGCGTTCGGCCCGCCCTTGACTCAACCATTGCCTTGTCACCCAACGCTGCCGCAATTATTCTCCACGGAAAGGGATCAACCTGATGCGAAGCATTCTCGCGCTCGGCGTGTTGCTGGGAATAGGGTTCGGGCTCTGGAGTTATGTCGCTACGCAATAGGACCCGCTCGCCGAGGACACTCCCGGCGCTCTCCTCCTGTTCTACGGCCCGATGTTCGCAAGTTGGGGTCTCGTGGGGTTCGTGGCCACTCGCCGGACCGGGCGGGTGCTGGACGGCGTCAAGGCCGGAGCCGCGGTCGCCTTCGTCACCTTCGTCGTCCTCTTCCTCGCGGTGATTCTACGAGTCAACTTGTTCCTTGAAACCATGACCCAGCGGCCGGATTGGCAGAACATGATGGCGAGATTTCAGGTCAGCGGATTTGAGAGTCTGAGGGCGTACGTCAACTACGATTACCTGGTCGGAACTCCTTTCAAGGGCCTCGTCGCGTCAATGATCGGTGCCGGCACCGGTTTGGTTGGCGGGCTCTTCGGCAGCCTCGGGCGCCGCGAGATAGGAATACCACAATCATGACGGGCGGATCTCGTTTAGAATGGTCCCCAGCAGCTGAGTCCCAAGCCGAACCCAGCGCTGCAGCAGACCGCGGCCTCATAAACTGCTCCGTGCGTTCAACGTCGCTCGGGGCCGCGGCTGCTGAGATTTCTGTTCGGCGGCGGAGAGGCGTGCCGTGTCGACAGCCGGTAAAATATTCCGGCGACCCTTGGTTCGTGACGAAGGCGGATGACCCATGACTCCATCAACCGATTCGAACGCCGCGTTATTCGCCGCGGCTCAAGCTGGCGACCTCGCCAAAGCAAGCGACGCTCTTGCCGCAGGCGCCAACGTCAACGCCGCGAACCCCCACGGCGTGACGCCGCTGCTGGAGGCGTCCGGCCAGGGGCACTTGGAGATGGTCCGCTACTTGATCGACCGGGGTGCGGAGATCGACTACACCGGGATGCGCGAAGGCTCGCCGCTGATGCTCGCCGCGTTCATGGGGCAGGTCGAGTTCCTCCGGCTCTTCCTGGCGGCGGGGGCGAATGTCAATCTCGCGATGCCGGCCGGGGGAGAGACCGCGCTTCACATGGCCGCCGTGGCGAACCAGACGGCGGCGGCCAAGGTGCTGCTCGATGCCGGGGCCGACCCCAACCTGCACGCCAAGAGTGGCGTGGCGACAAGTATGTTCGACGGGAACGTGAAGCTGTGGGGCGAGACGCCGCTCCACTACGCGGCGGCTTACGGCGACGAGGAGATGATCCAGGCGATGCTGCTGGCTGGGGCCGACCGAGAGGCTCCGAACACCCACGGCGAGACGCCGTTGGAATATGCCGGTCGCCATCGCCGCGAGCGCGACATTCGGAAACTGCTGAGTTAGTCGCGGACGCCGAACCAGGCGCTGCACCTGACCGGGGCCGCATATAGGCTTTCTGGGACCACAAGCTCACCTATGCGGCCCCGGCAGGTGAGCTGGGTCGATCCACCTTCGACGCTGCGCGGCAAAACTCGCCTCTTTTTGCTTCGCGATGCGCTGAACCTGCCCTAGTTTTACCGAACAGTTCGGAGCCAGGCCGTTGCAGAATCGCCGAATTCTGCAACCAAAAATCGACTTCGCGTTGCGCAGCAAAATTCCGGTGAATGATGAATGGCAAATGCAGTGGATTCATCATTCGTCATTCGGGAATTCGTCATTCACGCCGGCACATTCTCGAGCAGCCAATTTTCAAGATTCACGTGCCGTATCGTCGGGGCCCGTAGCAGCGCCGCGCGACTGGGTAGTATTGCCGACAACCACGGCCTCCGGGCCAGGCCGGCCGCCGCCCGCATTCCCATTTTGCCAAGCGAGCGGCCTCGTATCTGTTCCTGCACGTTTTCGCTTAGGCGGTTGAATGTCGCGGGGATGAGGTTCGGATCTGGCCCAACGTGAATGACAGTCGTTACGCCGCTGGACAGCGTTTCGTAAATGGCGTCCCAGAGTCGCTGGGGATGATCGATCCAGTCACGCAGAATGTCGCGCGCGTGGTAGTCGTCGTAACTGCGCTCACCGGTTACCAGCGATACAATCGGTGGGCACGGCGGCTGAAAGCCGCCCGGCATTGCATCCATCATCACGGCGGCGCGGTCGGGGATATTTCGCTGTCGCACGATCGGTGTATGCAGGGGCGGCCACGTGTCGGGATTCATTCGGATGTGGGCTGGGTCGGGCAAAAACTCGTGCATGATGGCTTTGAATCGCGCAACCGTTTCGTTCTGGCCCAGAAGCAGAAACGTATTGGGAGACAGCATCGACGAAATACCGATCGTGCCTTTCGCTTCGGCCGTAATCTGCCGGCACAGCCGCTGCACGTCCATCTCGTCGATCGCCGGCCCGCGCGAAAACAAGACGCCCATTTTCACGTCTTTCGCCAGCGCAGCGCAATCGTCCGCCATCGCGATTGGCACGCGGAGCACGTCGGTCATGTCGAAAACGCCGCCACAGGCGACGGCGGCGAGCTCTCCCAGACTGTATCCGTAAGCCAATCGGGCGTCGCGATAGCGAACGCCGTGAAACTCTTCCAGCAGCTGGACCTGGGCCAATTCCACGGCCACAATTAGTGCCACGGCCTCAGCATAGTGATGAAGATTCGGCTCGTAATTTTGCTCAACCAGCTGCGCGAGATCGACCGGCCGTCCGATAATTTCAGCACACACGTCGCTAGCTTTGCGCAAGTAGCGGCGCACGGTGGCACCGTACGCAGAATGGGCGAGCAAATCGGCAGTGCGGCCCAGATTCGTGACGTTGTAACCGCGAAACGTAAACGCAGTGGTAGCGATTTTTGACTGCAGAGAGGCGGGCATTGCCGAGTGTTTCATTCTCGCAAGTGGACGGACTTCCAGCGCTGTGTGCGCGGTGTGAAAAGCATTACTCATTGCATCATATCGGATAAGTCAAGACCGTGCGCTTACACGGGCGGTTGCAGCGATATTTCCGATCATGACGGAGCACAATTGTCGGTCACAGTTTCTCGGCACTCGAACTTTGACGACAAGAATTCATCACCGTCGCGAGCGGCGAACTATTCTTTTATGTGGTTCGTCGGCCGCAGTGGCCGTTCGAGGGCTTTGGCCAGCTTTGCGACGTTCAAAGTGCGCTGGGTCGCCAATTCGTCCGCCCGCACGACTGCAATCAGGAGCAATTTGCAATGTTAACCGCCGGTGCAATCATGACGTCGGATATCATCACCGTCCGGCCCGATGCGTCGATCGAGGACGCAATTGCATTGCTTTTGTCCGAGCAGATCAGCGGGCTGCCAGTGACGGACGAGGAGGGACGCCTGGTGGGCGTGATCACCGAGTTTGCCCTGTTGGCGGTAGCCTACGATCAGCGCGTCAAGAATCACACAGTCCGCGACCATATGACAACCGAGCTGATCATGGTCGACGTGAATGACCCGATTAGCCGCGTGGCGGACTTGTGCATTGTGCACCGCGTGCGACGTGTGCCGGTGATGCAGAACGGCCTCTTGGTGGGAGTGATTGCCCGCCGCGACGTACTCCGGGCCCTGGTTGATAGCTCAACAGCAGTTTGCTCGGCGTAGACTTTCTAATCGTGTGCCACAGCTTGCGGCCCACCACATTGCGCCGCATCACCGACTCGCGCTGCGCGCTGTTAAATCGTTGTGGAACGCAGGAGGCAAGCAGTGTCCTGCACGATCGTGACAGCCCATGCCTCCGCCGCGAAGTCGCCGCGGCGACCACACGCGCGAGATTTGTAATCCGACAAATGCATCAAGGGCTGTGGTTTGCACTACTCTCGTGGCCCACGACACGATGATTCGTGCCGTCGATGCGATAGGGTGCTCCCGACACGGGACACGTCGGCAATCCATCCGGAAAGTAATTCGGATCAGCGCCGATGTCGGACAAGTCGGTGGCGGGCCAATTTCCCGTGTGAAGATAATACTGTTCGACCGTGATATTTATCTCGCCACGGTTGTGATAACACGTTTTGTCCTTGGCCACGTCTGTGCCACTGATCACACGCGGCAGCACAAGCGTCGCGATCAGCCCGAGGATCACGACCACGGCCAATAGCTCCATGAGCGAGAACGCCAGGCGAATGTTGGTGGAGCGACTCATTTCAAAATGCCATTCGCGCGTATTCCGAGAGCGTCCAATCGCGTTTCTAGGATCAAATGCAGTACTTGGTCTGCTTTTTCAACAATACGTTGCGAATTAAGGCCGGCATCTGGACTGGAGCTTGATTGCAACGATTAAAGCGATCCTATCGACGGCGATTAGATTGGGTATTCAACCATCGAAACGTTCGCCAAGTTACAACTTCCGCAACTTGGCTCGCTACTTGCCGCAAGCTACGTATAACTGGATGGTTCCGTCTTTTGCCGCGGGATAATGGGTAGTCGGACATGCACGATCGTTCGCCGCAAATACTGCTGGTCGAGGAGGACCGAACGCTGCTGGAGATCACGGCGTTCCGGTTGGAACTGCTCGGATACGACGTCGTTACGCAGCAGTCGGCTGAGCGAGCGCTCGAATGGCTCCGCGAACAGTTGCCGACGCTGATCATCGTCGACCACGTGCTGCCCGGCATGGACGGCATCGAATTCATCAACCGGCTCAGCAACGACACGCGGACCAGCGAAATCCCGATCATGTTCCTGTCCACGAACGGCGACCTGGAAGACGTGCAAAAGGCGTACAACGCCGGCGCGGACGAATACTTGGTGATTCCTTACGACCCGATGGTGCTGGAATCGAAAGTCGAGCGGCTGGCCTCCGCCGTTACGGCCAAAACTGCATAGATCGCCCACGAAATCTCCGACGTCCTGAACCCCGACCCCTGATCCTGCCTCACCAATGGCCCGACTTGGCGACATCCTGGTTCGACGCGGCTACATCACGCCGGGCAGCTCGAGGCCGCGCTTGCCGCGCAGGGTTCCGAGCGCGGCATGCTCGGCCGCATCCTGGTGCGCCGCGGGCTGATCACGATGGATCAGCTCGGCGACGCGCTGGCCGAGCAGTTCGGCGTGCCGTTTGTCGAGGTCGTGCCGCAGGCCGTCAATCCGCAGGTCGTGCGGCTGCTGCCGGAACAGCTGGCCCGGCAGCGGTCGTGCGTGCCGATGTCCGTGTCCGGCAGCACGATGCAACTGGCGATGGTCGCGCCGGACGACATCGAAACGATCTCCGAAGCGGAGCTGATCACCGGCTACCACGTCGACCCGGTCGTGGCGCTTGAAGCGCCGGTGCAGGCGGCGCTCGACCGCGGCTTCGACGAGCGGATCGTCGCCCGGCAGACGATCGTCGACATGAAAATGGCCGACCTCGAAGCGGCCGAAGACGCCGTCGACGAAGAGCTGGCGACCGACGCGCCCGAGGAACAGGAGCAGGCGCCGGTCGTGCGGCTGGTGCGCGCGATCCTGATGGGCGCCATCAACGCCAACACGAGCGACATCCACCTGGAGCCGCACGTGCCGGAAATGCGCGTGCGCTACCGCGTCGACGGCGAGCTGCAGCCGGTGATGACGATTCCGAACCACATCGAAGAGGCGGTCGTCGCCCGCATCAAGGTCATGGCCGACATGGACACGACCGAAAGCCGCCGGCCGCAGGACGGCCACCTCAGCGTGCAGGAAGCCGGCACGAAGGTGAACTTCCGCGTCAGCACGATTCCCACCGTCGGCGGCGAAAAGGTCGTGATGCGGCTGCTCGACGAAGGCAGCAAGACGTTCGAGCTGGAGCACCTCGGCATGTGCGAGCGCGATCTGAAGACCATCCAAACGCTGATCGACAAGCCGCACGGCATGATCGTCGTCACCGGCCCCACCGGCTCCGGCAAGATCGACGACGATGTACGCGGTGCTGTCGAAGCTCAACTCGGTGAGCCGCAACATCGTCACGGTCGAAGACCCGGTCGAATACCGCCTGCCCGGCATCAACCAGGTGGCGTCGGACAACGAGCACGGCCTGGGCTTCGCCAACGCCTTGAAGTACATCATGCGGCAAGATCCGGACGTGATCATGGTGGGCGAAATCCGCGACCACGAAACGGCCTCGACCGCCGTGCAGGCCGCCCTCACCGGTCACTTGCTGATCAGCACGCTGCACGCCAACGACGCGATCGGCGCCGTCGCCCGGCTCGACGACTTGGGCGTCGACAACTTCAAGATCGGCGGCGCGCTGCTGGGCTCGATCGCCCAGCGGTTGCTGCGGCAGATCTGCACGCGAGTGCAAGGAGCCGGTCGAGCCGAACGAATCGCTGCTCAAAACGCTGTGCAAGGATCGCAAGCCGCCCGCCGACGCGGTGTTCTACCGCGGCCGCGGCTGCAAGAAGTGCCTCGGCACCGGCTACTCGGGCCGCATTCCGATTTACGAAATCATGGTCGTGACGCCGGCGATGGCCGAAGGCATCGAAAACGGCCTGCCGGCACACCAAGCTGCGGCAAATCGCGCTCGCCGAAGGCATGGTCGAACTGGCGGCCGCCGGCATGGAGCAGGTGCTCGCCGGCCGGACGACGCTGGAAGAAGTGTTCTACAAGCTGTCGAGTTAGGTCGTCGAGCAGTCAGTTGATCGTTCGGCGATTCAACAACTGACGACTAACATCGAACCACACCCATGCGTCGCGCACGCAAAACAATCTTTGGCCAATGCCGCAGCGATTGCGGTCGGCGGCACGGCGCAGTGCGCACGCGCGCGCTGCCGGCGAGCGGCGGCAAGTTCGTGGACGCAATTCGGCAAACGCCGCAGCGGTGCGACAGCAGAAGCTCAAGGACCGCGACCTGGTGTTCATCCTGCGAAATCTGGCGACGCTCACCGAAAGCGGCGTGTCGCTGCCCAAGGCGCTCGGCACGCTGGCCGAGGAAAAGGCGCTGGAAAAGCACCGCGACATGCTGCAGTCGATTCGCCGCCACCTGGAAAACGGCGAGACGTTCAGCTCGGCGCTGGCACATTTCGGCGCCACGTTCGACACCGTGATGGTCAACCAGATCAAGGTCGGCGAACACTCCGGCACGCTCGGCGAAACGCTCACCACCATCGCCCGCCATCGCGAAGATGCGCAACCGGCTGCGGTCCGAAATCATCAAGAAGCTGGCCTACCCGGTGCTGCTCGTCGTGATGGGCACGCGGTCATCACGTTTCTTGCTGACGTACGTCATTCCGGTGTTCAAGGAGACGTACGACAAGGCCCACGTGCCGCTGCCGTTCATCACCAAGCTGCTGATCGCCGTCGGCGCAGTTCGCCAAGAGCTACGGCTTGATCGTGCTCGGGCTGGTGGCCGTGCGGCGTGCTCGTCGTCCGGCAACTTCGCAAACGGCCCGATTTCGCCTACAAAATGGACGCCAGCGATTCTGCAGATGCCGGTGTTCGGCAACTGGCTGCGCGACATCGCCGTGCTGCAGCTGATGGAAGTGCTCGGCAGCCTGATGGACGCCGGCTACAACCTGGCCGAAGCCTGGCGAGGCGGCCCAGGCCGTCGGCAACCGGGCCATCCGGCAAAGTGTCCGCGACCTGCAAAACGCCGTCCGCCGCGGCGAGAAATTCAGCCGCGAGCTCGAACGCCACGGCGAAATGTTTCCGCCGATCGTCAGCCAGCTGGTGATCGTCGGCGAGCAAACGGGCACGCTGACGCGAGCCACCAGCCACATCCGCGACCATCTGCAGCGCGAGATCGAACGCAAGACCAACCTGTTCGTCGGCACGATCGAGCCGACGCTGACGATTTCGCTGGCGGCGGCCATCGCGGCGATCCTGCTGGCGATCTACCTGCCGATGTTCGACATGGTGAACACGATCAAGTAGACGCACGTCGATTCGGATGTGCTGGATGCAAAAGGAATCGTTCGACGAATGGACAACACTTATTGTTGCGCTGCCGAGATTAGCGGCCGAATTGCCTTTTCGCTGATCGGAGCTGATGGCCGTCGTGGCCATTCTCGGCGTGCTGGCGGCGCTGATCGTGCCGCGCGTCGTCGGCCATCATGACGACGCGAAGCGGGCCGCCTGCTTTGCCAACCAGGGCGACATCGAACTGCAAGTGAAGCTCTGGCGACGCAACAACGGCTCGTACCCGGCCGCCAACCTGAGCAACATCGGGGCCAACACGGCGTATTTTCCCGAGCGGCCTGCCCATCTGCCCGGTCGACGGCACAGCCTACACAATCGATACAACCACTGGACTCGTTATCGGCCATACCCACTAAGGGGCTGTCGACTCGAGAAAATTTCTGTTCGCAGCCAGCCCGTCAGTTTCCACGTAACCTACGCTTTCATAAACAATCTGCCGGAAAACCACCGGCCGATCAGACAAGCAACGGTCGATTTCCGCGCGAGACATGAATTGCCGGTACGGAGCGAACAAGCATGAAGAAGGTCAGCTATCGCAAACGGGCTGCGTTTCTCGCTGATGGAGCTGTTGGCCGTCGTGACGATCCTCGGGATCATCGCGGCGATCATCGTGCCGCGCGTCACGGTTTCGAGCGACACGGCCAAGCAGAAGGTCAACGCGCACAACAAGGCCACGATCAACGCCGCCGTCGAACGCTGGTACATCGAAAAAGGCACCTGGCCGGCGAACAACCTGTCGGACATCGGCGCCGACACCAACTACTTCCCGGATGGCATTCCGACCAATCCCGATCAACGGCACTGCCTACACGCTCAATGCGACGACGCACCGCGTGCAATAGCGCGTCGAACGAGGGTCCGCTCGTGGGTCCGATCGCGGCTACCCATCACGATCAAGCATGGCACGGCGAGCGCGAAGCGCGCCGTGCCATGACGCTTTTAGAGCTGACCGCCGTCGTCGTCATCGTCGGTCTCTTGGGCGTGATGGCGGTCACGCGCTACGGCTCCACGACGATGGCCGACGTCGGCGCCAAGGCTTTGCCCGGCGACTGGCTCTCGATTGCTCGCACGCCCGCCGGCGGGCAATCGCCACGGGCGACAACCATCTGCTGCGGTTCACGCTTCTCGGGCGGCAACGCCACCCAGTACGCCCTGTATCGCCGGCAAGGGGCCAGCACGACGCTGGTCGATGAGGTCGCAACCGTGCCCGCCGGCGTGACCGTGACCACCGGCGGGCCACCGACGTGGAATTCACATTCACGGGCGAGGCACTGGCTTCGTACACGATCACGGTGCAGGCCCCGGACCGCACGTGGACCGTCACCGTGCCGCAGGTCACCGGCAAGGCGTTCGTGCAGTAGTAGGTCGGCATTGCCCACCTAATACTGACGCAGACCTCGTCGGCAATGCCCACCCTACTCGTGGCAACCGACTCAAACGACACCTCGGCAATAGCCGCTTTCTTTGGATGGCCTCGCGCTAAAAGCTACGTTTTGCAAGGGTCAAATGCACCGGTCGGCCTGCAGCTGCCGTGCGAGTCAGGAAAGCGATGCTATGTCCGCACGTCGCACAAGCAATGCGTATTCGTTGCTCGAGGTCGTGCTGGCGTCGGCCATTTGCGCGACCGCACTCGTGCCTGCGCTGGCATTCCTGCGCGACGGCATGACGCTGGCCGACATCGATCGACACGCGGCACCTGCTGCTGACCTACGGCGTCAGCAAGATGGAGGAGCAACTGGCGATCGTCGCCGCGACCTGGGCCGACGGGAACCGTTACCGGCGACTTCGCCGCCGACGGCCATGCCAATATCCGTTTCACGGTCACGCGGTCCGACGCGCCGGCCAGCGGCGGAATTGACAATCGATTGATGAGTGTTACGGTCACAACCTACAGCGACGACGACGGCGACGACGCGCTGGATGCCGACGAGATGCGGACAATATTGACGACCAAAATTACCAAGCTGGTGAGTTATGAGCAACAAAGCGGGCAGCTAATGGCCGGCGGCGCGGCTTGTCGCTGCTGGAAATGATGGTCGCCACCGCGATGATGGCCACGCTGATGGCGTCGGTCGTCGTGGTGATGCGATCCGGCTACGCCGTGTGGAACGCCCAGGAGGCTGACATCGATGTATTGGAAAACGGCTACGGCGTGCTGCGGCACTTCGTGCAACAGATGCGGCAGGCCGAATCGGTCACGGCGATTTCCGCCGCGAGCGACACGACCGGTGACCTGTCGTTCCTGACGGCCGCCGGGGACGACGCGAACATGGAGCCACAACGGCGGGCCGGCGGAAGTGTATTTCAACAACGGCACGAGCAACCAGCTGCTGGCAAAGACATCGACACGCTGACATTCACCGGATACGAGGCGGACGGAGTGACGCAAACGACGGTGCTCGACGACATCCAAGTCGTGAAGTGCACGGTGCAAGTCACGCTGCCGCAAGGCGCGGACGTGACGCGACCGTTTCCTGCCGCGCGTGGATTCGATCGTGGTGAGTCACTATGTCGAACATCAATCACGATAAACAATCGAAAGGCGCAGCCACTTCGCGACTGCCGTCACCGGCGGCGATCCGGCGTCGCGCTGCTGCTGTGCCTGTTCGTGCTGTCGCTCGTGTCCGTGTGGGTCGTCAACATGTTCCAATCGGCCACGGTCTACCAGTCGGCGCTGCGAAACACGATCGAATACGAGCAAGCGCTGTACCTGGCGAACGCCGGCGTGCATCACGCCGTCGCCGAATTGGAAAACGACCTGGCCTGGCGGGGCACCGTGACGGCCGGCAGCTATCCGGCGAGCGGGTCGTATTCCGCGACGGCCGTCAACGGGGCGGCGGCAGGCACCGTGGACATCACGTCGACCGGCGTGGCCGGCGGCGCAACGCGGCGGCTTCTGTCCACCGTGCTAGTGAACTAAGGATTTGAATCATGACAGTCAACGCAGAAAACAGACCGGCGGCAGCTCACGGAGCGCCGTCAACAGTCGGACCGCCGCCGGCAGTCGGAAGGCCGCTGCGCAGTCTTCGAAGTGTGCCGCTCGATGCTGCACCTGGCACTGGTCGTGCGCAGCCCAGCGGCAACGACGACGAGGACAAGGTCGTCACGCGCTCGGTGCGCTGGCGGAACGAAGCCACGTCGCTGCACACCGAGCGCGGCGTTCAGGAGCTGACCGACGCGTTTCGCACGCTGGTCTCCGACGAACGGCTGGCCGGCGTCCAGAGTCCGCATCGCGCTGGGCGGCGAGTTTTGCGTGACGCGCGTCATCACCGGCCCGACCGAAGATGTCCGCCGCGAATTCGCCGAGCTGGAAGAACGCAGCCTGCGCTACCTGACGCTCGGCCCGGGCCGCAAGGCGCTGGCCGGCAACATTCAGCAGCTCGACGCCCGCCATCAATATGCGCTGCTTGGCCGTGGCCAACCAACGGACGCTGGATCTGTTGATGCGAATCGCCGACGACGGTGAATCTGCAGATCGAATCGATCGAGCCGTCGCTGATCGCGCTGAGCCGAGCCCAGGCTCACTTGCAGGCGGCCTGCCAGGAAGCCTGCCTGATCATCCAGCTGGACGAAGACGTCGCCGAGCTCGGCATCTGCCACCGCGGCCGGCTGCTGCTCGACTATCGGCCCGGCGGCCACACGAACGCCGACAACGTGGCCGACGTCGTCGCTCAGCACCTGTCGCGGCTGCAGCGTTACATGGAACGTTACCACAGCTACCTCGACGTCGCCGCTGACAGACGTTTACCTGGCCGGCGATCCCGACGCGGTGGCCCGCGCAGCGAAGAAATTTGCCAAGCTGCCCGACTTCCAGGTCCACGTGCTGGAGCCGGGCGACTCGAAATGCAGTGGCAGCATACGAACGGTCCGCCGGGCACCGACCTGGCCGCCGCGCTGGGCACCGCCATGGCGCTTTATCCAGAAAGCGGTCGGAAGCAGCAGGGGCCCAACCTGATCGCCAACACGCTGGCCCAGTTGCGCGCCCCGATGCGGCCCGATTCTGATTCGCAGCTTGATGCCGGTGGCCGCCGTGCTGCCTGATTGCCGCGACGCTGCTCGGGTTGCACCTGAATGCAATGGCGCGAAATGAGCGGCTTGCAGGCCGAACTCGAAGAGCTCGCGCCCGCATGTCACGCGGGCCACCGAACTGCGGCTCAAGCTGCTGGCGACGAAGACCAAGCTGCAACAGCTGCAAGCGCTCGAAAACAGCTGCCGCAACCGGACTGGCAGCAAATCCTCAGCCGCATCAGCCAAAGCATGCCGGAGGACGTCTGGCTCGATCGGCTGACGTTTCACGACGGCACGTCCGCGGCGCTCAGCGGTGCTAGCTACACCGACGGCGGCGTGTACGACTTTGTCGGCTATTTGA
Organism: uncultured Planctomycetota bacterium; assembly: GCA_963786455.1. Taxonomy (GTDB): domain Bacteria; phylum Planctomycetota; class Planctomycetia; order Pirellulales; family Lacipirellulaceae; genus JABDGM01. The sequence continues at coordinate 479,308 of CAWAZX010000002.1, forward strand.
AGCAGGTCCCGGACATCGCGGAAATCGCCCTGGAAGGCACGGGCGTGGGCCAAAGCCGCCACCGGGCCGACCACCAATTTCAACCTGCAGCTCACGCTGGCAAACTTTGCCGGTCGTGACGAAAGCGAGGTCCAACATGATTGAACAAACTCTACGAAATTTCTGCGAATCCCGACACCGCAGGCTAATCGTCATAGCCGGAACGTTTATTGTAGGACTTGTGCTGGTAATGCCGCTTGTCGATGCATACTGTGCCGGACGTGACGAAAAGGAGACTTTGCTCGCCGAGTTGGATTCGGCAAGACAGGTCGCCGCGGAGCTTTCCGAGACGGAGAAGCGCGTCGCGGAAAAGCTTGCCCAACTGAAAGTATTCGAAGCGCGGACCGTCGACGAAGAGTCGCTGCCGGCGCTGCGCGGCAAGTTGGTCGACCTGGCCAAGGAGACGGGTTGCAGCATTCGCCGATTGAGCGTGGGCACAGCGGTCATCGCGGCCATGGAATCCGGGCGACAACCCGATCGCTCCCACTGCAAGTCCCGAAGCCAGGCGACGTCAGGTTCGTCATTTACTTAGAATGGCGGCCGGTGAGCATCTCGCTGAGCGGAACGAGTGCCAGCCTGCGAACGCTGCTGGAACGGATTGCGGCGGCCGGCATGCTGATGCACGCCAAGTCATCGAAATGTATCCATCGAACCCGACGCGGCAGTCACTGACTCTGGAATGGAGCTGTGGTATTTCACGCTGGTCCGCCGCGGATGATGGATGTAGGTCAGGCTTTTAGCCTGACGTTTGGGATGTCGGGCTAACGGCCTGACCTATTACGTGTCACGGAGGACACATGACACGACGGAGCGTAGGAAGCGACGTGCGACGCCGACCAGCGTCGCTACGCGGCTACTGCGCTCGCATCTGCGCTCCTGTGCAGCTTGCTGCTAGCGGTTCTGCCAGTGGCGTTGCCGGCGCAACCGACTGGTCCAGACGCCGCCACCACGATCCCGCAGCGTGATCGCCGATCAACCGGCCGGTCCGACTGTTGAACGGCTTCGGCCGCCAAGAATTCGGCGAATGGAGACGCCAATCCAACCGACGACCTCGCCGTGGCTCTCGAACGGCCTGGCGACCTCAATCTGCACGGCCTGTCGCTCAACGCCGCCCTGTTCACGATCGGCGAGCAGTGGAACATCAACATCGTCGCCGGCGAAGTGAAGGGCACGGTGAACGGCGTCTTCAAGCAGGCGCCGCTGCGCGAGATCCTCGACTCCATCCTGCTCTCCAACGGCTACAACTACCGGGCCGTCGGCAAGAGCCTGGTCGTCAGCTCCGTCGAGGACTTGGGCCAGATCAATCCGTTCTTCCAGTCGGCGACGATTCCGGTCCAGTCGGCCGACATCGACGAAGTGGTCGAAGGCGCGAAGCTGCTGAGCACGCCGCAAGGGCAGGTGCGGGCGCTCAAGTCGGCCCGCAGCATCGTCGTGCTCGATTTTCCGGACCGCGTGAAAATGATCCGCGAGTTCGTCGCGGCGCTCGACAGCGCCAGCAGCGGCCGATTCGCGTCGCCGGACAGCCGCAACGGCGTGCCGCTCGAAGTGGGCTACTTCCGCACGCAGCACATCACGGCCCGCACGGCCGAAGCAGTGCATTCAAGCCGTGCTCAGCAAGGCGGCCGCGTGGCCGTGATGGAGAAGAGGATCGCCTGCTCGTGACCGATTACGCCGAAAACCTGGCGATGGTCGAAAAGGTGCTGCAGCGAATCGACCAGCCCGCGGCCGCAGGTGCGCATCACCGCGCTGATCTACGACATCAGCCTGCAGGACATCGAAAGGATCGGCATCAATTGGGAACCAGGGTCGGCAGAGCGTCGATATCGACGCCGACGGCGATCGCGCACGCCGATACCGCGCTGGACGTCGACTCGATCATGCAAGTGCCATTTCAAGCCGGCGCCGCTCGGCAGCACGCTGACGTTCATGAATCTGAGCCGCCATATCGACATCACTGCGGTGGTCCTCGCTCTGCAGCAAGCAAGCGACGCCCGGCTGCTGGCCGACCCCAACGTCGCCGTACTCGAAAACGAAGAGGCGATTTTCGAAAGCGTGTCGGAAATCCCCTATCAGCAACTGACGCAAACGCAGCAAGGCGGATAGATCGGCACGACCGCGTTCAAGAAGGCCGGCATCACGCTGCACGTGCGGCCAAAGATCGCCGCCGAGGGCTCATTCGAGATGCAAGTGAGCCCTGAAGTCAGCCGGCTCACCGGCTTCACGCCCGGCGACAATCAGCCGATCATCGACACCAGCTCGACTTCGACGCGTGCTGAGCGTGGCGAACCGGCAGACCGTCGTCATCGGCGGCCTGCGCCAACGCAGCGACGTCGGCGATTTCACCGGCATGCCGTACCTGAAGGACATGAAGCTCGTCGGCCGGCTGTTCCGCTCGCGCGACACGGATGTCCGCGAAAGCGAGCTGGTGGTGTTCATCAGCCCGGAGATCATCAGCTACGCCGACGACCCACGTTGCCGGCAGCAAATGGCGGCCGACACGGTTCGCTGCCGGCTGGACCAGATTCCCGAAGCCGAAGGTTGCCCGCCGTGCTGCCGGCGATTGCCGCCGGACATGAGCTGATGGACAATGCGTGGCTGAGCCGGTCCCTGGGCGAGATTCAATTCGTGCCAGCCGATGGAGTTGGCGCCAGCATGGAACTCCTGCCGCCGCCGCAGCCGGATGAGCTGCCGCCGCATTTCCGCTGCACAGATCCCGTCCGCCGAGTTCCGATTCGGCGCCGCGGGCCGAGTGGCGCAGGTCCGTGCCACTGGTGGCCGACGGACCGCCTGCGACGCCTGCCGCAGGTCGAACCAGCGTCCGGCAATCGCCGATTCCGGCCGTCGGCATTGCCGAACGCCCTTCCGGCGGCCCGCCAGCACCGCCGGTGAACGCGAGACTCAACCTGCCGACCGCTGCAACCGCTAGCCGAATCGACTTCGATCGTTGCAACTCGGCAGCTCAAGCGCGTTTCACTTCGTAGTGGCCTGGGCAAGCTACGATTTGACGTGGCCACTGCTGCGACTGTTCCCCATACTTGCTGGTGCTGCCTGGCGTTCTTCACGTATCGCCGCCGCCGGCTGTCAGCCATCTGCAGAGCGCAGATCGGCCATTCGATGCCGTCGGCACGGCCGCCGGCCGCAAGTCACTGGCCGCCACAGTGGATCAGCCGATCGCCGGAACGAGCTGCCCGACATGGCGGCGAAAATTGCAGAGCCGACCAGACACGATCTGCGACCGCGGCCAATTCTCGCCGCCGTTTCCCGAGCGGCACGAGTTGTTCGAGCCGCCGAAGCGGGCCCAGGCAACGTCCGCCGCGATGATGAGCACGGCGAAACGGTCGAGCTGAAGGGCTTCATCAACGTCGACAAGCCGCGAGTCGTGCTGTCGATCGACGGCGTGATCTCGCCGATCGCCGAAGGCGGCGAAAAGTACGGCGTGCAAGTGATCTCGATCCAGCCGCCGACCGTCGTGCTGCAACGCGGCCGCAGCCGCTGGACGGCGACGCTGGAGTGAGAGGGTCAGGGGTCAGTGAAGGCGATCCGCACTGTCTGACACTCTGACATCCGACACCCTGATCCCTACTTCGGTCATCCCACGGGCTCTTCGGCCGCTGCTAGCGGCGCCGGATGCAACTCCGCTTCGTCTTCGAGCGACGCGTGCCGGCGAGCACGGTCCGCACTCGCCGCAGCTCGCGAATGACGCCGCGCAGGTTCAGCAGCAGCATGCAGATGGCCGCGGCCGGCACGATGACGATCAGCACGAAGCCCTCGGTCGACATGCCGCCGTCGGCAATGTGGACCAGCGACCAGAACGGATTGGTAATCTGCAGATAGCTGTAATCGACGTCGCGCATTTCGAGCGACATCAGTTGAATCGCCTCGGAATGCCGCTGCCGGCCAGCACCAGCAGGAAATGAATCAGCACGCTGGCCAGCATCGTCACCAGCGCAACGTGCCGCACGGCCGAGACGATCAGCATTCCCAGCCCAAGATACGCAACCAGATATCCCCAGCCGATCACGATCAGATAAAACAATTCCTCTCCGCCGGGCCAGCCACCCGCCGCCGTTCCTGAAGTTGCGACCCCACGATCATTCCCAAAATGCACATGATGCCAATCGCCGTGGCATTGGCCACCACGAACATGTAGCCGGTCGCCGGCCCGGATTCAGCCACGTGAGAAACGCACGCCCCAACGACGTGGTCGGCAAGCGGCGTCGCACGCGCTCGCGACATCTCCGGCCGTCTCGGCCGTGAGCAGCGTGCCCATCGAAGTACCAGTAGATGCCGGCCAACATGACCATGATCAATAACACTTCGTGACGGAAATCGGATTGAATCCAGGCATAGCCCATCCATCCGATCCACGGCCGCCTGCTGCACCAGCATGCAAATCCGCAGCGGCGTGGAGCGATTCTCGCTGGTGAACGTGATCATTCCGGCCGCGGCGAAAAACGCCAGCGCGAACGATGTGACGTAAACCGTCGCCAGCACAGCGTGACGATCCAGAATTCGTCGTCGCCAATGACATGTATAGCTGTATTGGATCGAATTCGCCAGCTCAAGCGCAACCGCGCCCGTAAAACACAAACAGCAGAAATGCCACCAGCGCCACCGAGACGAACACCTGCGCGAACCGCTGCTCGCTCAGCGTCGCCAGCAGAATGCCCACCATCGACAACCCAAGCGACCCAAGAACGTGTACACCAGCAGCACGGCGATCGTCGGCACGTCGACGCCGCGCAGCAGATACGTGAACGCCAGGCAGGGCGTGATGGCCGAGAAGTACACGGCCATCTGCACGATCGAGCTGCCCAGTTTGCCGCTGATGATTTGCCGCGGCTTGAGCGTGGTGATCGACAGCAAGATCGTAGGTGTTGTCTTCGCGCTCGGCCGCCAGCGAGCGAAACGCCGAATACGGCACGACCACGACCAGCGGAAACGCCAGGATCGACGTAGTACCACACAGAGCATCGTGCCGCCGGCGGCCGCAGTAAAAAATCTCGGCCCGATGAACGCCACGCCGCCGATCGTCACCACCCAGCACGCCACCAGCACGAGCACGAACGTGATCGTGAACTGCAAGCTCTTGAGTGCCTGCCGGGTTTCCTTGACCAGGATCGGATTGAGCCAGTCGCCGGCGCCGCACGAGAAACCGCTCGATGCGGTTCCCACACTGCAACGGCTCGGGCGGCGGCATCGGTCCAGAACTGGCCTGCTGATCGAGCCGGCGGTACGGCGGATTCCGCTGCGGCGGCAGGCGGTCGGTCGTTGTCGCATCGCTGCTCATTGCACGCGGCCCTCCGTGACGTGCAGGAACACATCTTCCAGGCTCTTGTGCTTCGCGCCGAATTCGACGACCGGAAAGCCGGCCTCGCACCATCGCCCGCAGCAGCGCCGCCTCCGACTCGCGATCGCCCGCGATAGCTGAACACGGCCAGCGTCTCCGTCCATGCCGCAGCTCGGAGATGTCGTCGCGCAGCGTCCAGCCAGTCTTGCAGCCGCTCGACGTCGTCGAAGCACGCGCACGTGAACCATGCTTCGAACCTGCACGCGGGCGCTGATCTCCGCGACCGAGCCGACCGCCAGCAGCCGGCCCTGCTCGATGATGCCGACGCGGTCGCAGATTTCGGCCAGCTCGGTGAGGATGTGCGAGCTGATGAGGACCGCCTTGCCGGCCGCGGCCAGTTGGCCAATCATCTCGCGCAGCTCGATGCGGGCCCGCGGATCGAGCCCGGCCGCCGGCTCGTCGAGAACCAGCACCGACGGGTCGTGGATCATCGTGCGGCCCAGGCACAGCCGCTGCTTCATGCCCTTCGACAGGCCGTCGATCGGCTTGTCGGCCAGCGTGTCGAGCTGCGTGAACTCCATCACTTCGTCGATCGCCGTCAGCCGCTCCCGGCCCGACCAGCCCGTAGGCGCGGGCGAAGAAATCGAGGTACTCGCGGACGTTCACGTTCTGGTAGGTGCCGAAATAATCGGGCATGAACCCCAGCCGGCGGCGCACGCGGTCCGGATCGTCGACCACCGAAAACCCGTCGACGAACGCGTCGCCCGACGGTCGGCTCGTCGAGCGTCGCCAGGATCCGCATGCTGGTCGTCTTGCCGGCGCCGTTCGGCCCGATGTAGCCGAACACTTCGCCCGCATACACTTCGAACGACACGTCGTTCACCGCGTGCGTCTGATCAAACACGCGGTGCAAGCGGCGAAGCTCGATTTGTGGTGTGGCGGTGCGGATCATGGAGTTGGCTGGTACAGTAAATCAGTATTAACCACGAAGGCACAAAGGAGACAAAGTTGATGAACAGCAGGACGCGGAGAAAACAGAGCAAGGATGCCATGCGTCTACTCAGTTCTCCGTTTTCTCCTGTTACAGAAATGCGTTTCTTCGTGCTCTTCGTGTCTTAGTGGTTCAAATAATTTCAATTGCGGGTGCAGATATGGAAGTTACCACTGCCCGACAATCACGTGAAAGCTCGCTTGTTCTTTGACACCGGGCATGCCGATGACCACTTCCGGTCCAGTTTCGGTTATGGCGACGTAAGACTTTGGCGTGAGATTGAGCGCCGGTTCGGTCGTCAATCCGGCCAGCTTATTGACTGCCTCGCTGGCCAAATTTTTGCTGAGTGAGTCTTCGCTATAGTCGAATCCCAATCGACGGTACATTCTCTTTTGTGAACGATCCTCTAGCAGCGCAAAGTCGGAGTCTGGAGCCAGCAGCTCTGGCGGCACTTCCGGCTGATTGGCGAGATACTCGCGGCGAAAATCGCGAATCGCTGCGATGCGTTCGACCGGCTGCAACATCGTGCGCTGGTCGACTTGAAGGCTGGTGCCGCCAAACAGTTTTCCATTTTCATCGGCCGCCACGACGAACTTGATGGCACTGCCCAGTTTGTTTGTGGCACGGATTCTCCCCTCGGCCGGCAGTAACTCAAGCATGTGCGGCGATTTCCGCGCTCGAATCGTCAAATACTGGGTCGGCGTCCTCGAACGCAGCCAGCCGCGAGTCAGCTTTGCTTCTTCGGTTTCCCACATTAAGTCGCGTTGGGCGCCAAGATCGGGGTCCGCGCTGCCTTCGTTCCATCCGGGAATGATCGGGTAGATGGTCACATCGCCTGGCATGGTGAGCCCTTGGCCCGGCGCTAATCCCGAATAGAAAGAAAGCCGCGACCAACACGCTGCCTCGCCGGTTCGTTGATCGAGCGTGGTATAGCTATGCACTCGCGCGGTCGTGCCGAAGCCATCCGAGAGTATGGCGTAACCAAACAGCGCGGCGGTCGTCACCAGGGCCGCGAACGGCACCGTCAATACCAGCAAGTGCGACCGACGAAATCGCTTCAGGAACCAGTAATTGCCGGGCCCGATCAACAACACAAAGAGCGTGATCAACACGCGGAACTCGGTCACGGGTGCCAGTCCAACGCCCGGCACCAGCAGATTGGCAAAATCGCGGTTCGCGCTGTTCGGTGTCATGCCGTGCCGCGATTCCCAGCGGCGGGCCGAACGCAGTCCCATCGCCAGTCCGGCTGGCATTGGATTTTCGCCATCAGCCGCCATGATGGACTCCGCACCCGGGATTCCCATTTCAGCGGCCGCGGCGGCGGCAGCTGCACTAACTTTCCGCCCCTGCGCAAAAAAGTGCGATGTCGTTAGCTCCGCGCAATGCATGAACTGCTCCCAATCCCACGGACTGCTCCAGAAACCAACGGCTCGATTCGCCCGGCCCGCGGCGTCGGCGGGGTGCGTCTGCCGACTCCATCTGCTGGTTGGTGATCACAAGATTGGGGTCGCGTTGCAAACGGGCAATGACCTCCGGTTCGCGGGCCACGATGCTCCGCCCGTTCGTGACATTTTGAAACGTCACCACTTGCCCGCCTTGATTCTGGGCCTGAAAGCGCACGGGCCGCCAACTGACGATGGCCGAATCCACATCGGTTTCAACCACCGTGATACCTTCGCCCACATCATCTGCGGCCAGCTCCGAAACAACCGGCCGTAGCTGCAGGAACTTCGACAGGTCGGCCAACTCGTCGAACTTTGCTCCCACGTCGCTGACCCACAGTTGCCCGCCCGTCCGCACCCAGCGGCGCAGCGCTTGATATGCCTCGGGATTCGATTGTGAAAGCAATTGCAGCTCGCTCAGGCTGAGGGAAACGACGTCGAAACAACTGTACTCGATCCAGCGCCGCGGCATTTCGCCGATCGCAATCGACAATACATCGAATTGCATCGTGCCGGGTGTCATCAATGTGCGCTGTGGTCCGCCCGGGCCGACGACGAGGCAGCTCAAGCCGGCTTGAGCACAGGGTTAAAGGCAGCCGCCATCGTCGATCGCGCATCGTCTTCCTCCATGGACAGGTCTCGGTCTTTGCCGCCATCCACCCACATCTCCCACCAACAAAACTGCGAATCGAGACGAAAGTGCGGGCAGGGCACGCTCGTGGTGACAGATGTCTGCCCGAGCGGCATCTCAAAATCCTGCTCGACCGTGAGCTCGCCTTGATGCCATCCCCACCCGGCGATGTGCAATCGGATCGTGATCAAATGGTCCGCGGTGGTGGGCGTCGGCGAGGAGACTGTCACAAAGATGGGCCGGTAGCCAAAATTGTTCGCCCACCGCGTGTCTACTGTGAGCTGGAACTTGCTCTTCCGCGAAACCGGTCGGTTCACCGGCATCCGCACGCTCGTGCCGTTTGGCTGCACAGTGGGCGTAGCGATCCATGTGGCGGGAGGTTGTGCGAGGAGCGCCGCAGGATACAACCAGTTCGTAAGACAACAAATCGCGCCGACGCAGCGACCCACGTAACGCTGCCAACATCCTGAAGCGCATGATGCGCAACGCCGGCCAACATGCGATTGCGGCAAAGGTGGGACATGGCCGTCTCCTAGGGCGCCGATGGTCGATCGTCAGCAATCATCTCGTTTCGATCATTCGCCAGACCAATGGGGCTGGCAGGCGCGAGTGGCAAGTCGGCCGCCGCCACTGCCGAGAACTCAGCACGCCTCTCGGGAATCCGCGCAAAGAACCACACGATGCCGAACCAGGCCGAGTGCGATAAAGCCGTGATGATGCAGCTGATGATTGCGATCGTTACCCCCCAAGCCCAATACTGACCGCGAAACGCCGTTCCTACCAGGACGAACACCACCGCGCAAGCCGTCAAAATGGCGAGCAACGTGCGAATCGTAAATCGCGGCAGCAGCATAGGTGGTTTGCTCATACCATCCGATTTTCGCACAGCAGGCCGTTTACGCAAGCCGCGAAGCTGCTTCCATTGCTGTGGCACGGCAAGTGCGTCTGGCCTTCCGGCAAGTACTGCGTTTCGCGCTATTCGCATGCGGCGGAAAATTATTGGGCCACGATTCTCGAATGATTATGGGAAACACTTGCCCTTGGCGATTCGAGCCGTATAGCATGGGTCTGAATCCAGCCCGCCTGTTTTTTGCAATTCATGGGAGCACTGCGCCATGGATCCCGCCTCGTATAAATATCGCAACAAACGTTCTCTAATATTCCTGATCGAAACGGTAACGCTTACAGCGGCGTTATTCGTGGCTGCGGCTGGCAGCAACGCGGCAATCCGTGTGGAAGCCTTTCGCGGCGAGCCGTTTGGCATCGGCAAGATCACGATCGATTTGCAGTCGGGCAGCTCGGCGACGCCGTGGAGCGACGATCGTTTTGCGCTCACCGACGCACAAGACCGGATCGTCTATCCCGTCACCGAGAACGCGCTGGTGCGGCGAATCCTGCGCAGCTTTCTGGGAATCGAAACGCCGTGGCGCGTGAGTTTCTGTTTCATGTTTCACGGTGACGAGCCACTCGCGTTGGTTCTGCACGCCCCGGAACCGCAGCAACTGACAATTCGGCCCGAGAATAATCCGCGTGAATACAACAAACTGCTCGACGATTGGTGGGAAGCGACCGAGAATCGCTACCAGCAGGTCTATCGGCAGGCCGAGTATCCGATTGTCGTCGAGAACTTTCTCACTGCGACATGGGCACGGCGCCTGGGCCGCGAAATGCCCGAGCCACGCCTGTCGTTCCTCCGCCGGCCATCCTGGGGTGATGCCTGGTCATCAAAACTGCTGGCGAATGAAGCCTATCAAAACAGCATCGAGCGCGACCTGCTGCTCGGCCGCTTTGATGCCGACGAACAAGCGACGAGCAAATTACCTGCGCGGCAAATGCCAAAGTACGGCAGCGCTAACGGAGAAGATTTACCCGCCCCTCCCGCGGCAGTTCCGGAATCGATCGAACCAATCGCCAGTCGCGTGCCGCACGAGTGCTTCTACCTGCGGTTCGGCAATTTCCCCAACTACTTGTGGTTCCGCGATTTCATCCGCCATTGGCAAGGCGACCTCGGCAACATGATCGTGCTCCAGAGCGTGAGCCACAACAACAGCGAACGCTTCCAGCAGCAGATCGCGGTGGGTGAAACGAAGATCGCCCGCGTGATGGGGCCGCGGGTCATTCGCGACGTGGCGATCATCGGCCTTGACCCGTACATGCGCGACGGCGCAGCGATGGGCATTCTGTTCCACGCCAACAACGGCATGCTGCTCGGCAACAACCTCGGCGACCAGCGCAAGGACGCGATGGCAGAATCAGAGGGCGCGACGGAAACACGTTCGTATCGCCGAATCGCGATGTGTCTTACATGGCATCGCCCGATGGACGCATGCGATCGTACTATGTGGTCGACGGTGACTTTCACCTCGTGTGCCACCAGTCGCCGGCTTAGTCGAGCGATTCTTCGAGACCGGCGCGGGCGGTGGTTCGTTGGGCGCATCTGACCGAATTCCAGATCGCGCGGGAAGCCATGCCCCTGTCTGCGCGACGACACGATCTTTTTGTACCTCTCGGCCGCGTTTTTCGAAAACCTCGCCAGCCCGCATTACCGAGCGAACTCGACCGCCGCTTGCGCTCGATCGGCGAAATGCGCTCGTTGCAGCTGGCGCGGCTTGCTGCTCCGGCCGAGGGCAGCGATGCCACGTCGATCGAGCAATTAATCGCCGCGGAATTGCTGCCGCCCGGCTTCGGCCAACGGGCCGACGGCAGCCAGCTTGTTGAAACCGACGGCCAATCTCGCGATTCACTGCGCGGCAACCGCGGCTGCGATGGTGCCGATCCCCGACGTGCCTGTCGACACGATCACGCAATCGGAAGCGACCCGACATGCAGAATTTGAACGCGACATTCAGAGCGATGTCGGCCGCTTCGTGCCGATTACACTCGCGCTGAAGCGCCAGCCGTCGGCAGCCAACCGCAGTGGGACCGCATCACGGCCGACGTGCGCATCGCTCCCTATTCGCAAACACGGCTGGCTTCGCTCGCCCGAATGCTCGGGCCACGGCATCCGTGCGCGTAGCACCCATCGCTGGCGACGTGGCGTCGCTCGAATTCATCGTCGACGCACTCGGCCAACCCGTGCATTTGTTCGGCGGCCTGCGCGATTTCCGCACGCCGCTCGTCGTGCGGCAGGGCGAAGTGCAAGCCGACGCGCCGACTTCCGAATTTATCCGTGCGTACGTCGGCAGGTTGTCCGCGTCCGCATTTGCTCGACCGCTTCCTGGGCGGCCCCACCGGCCCGTTCGACAACGATGGCATCGCCCGCAACAACCGGCTATTCGATCTGTGGCTCCGCCGTGCCGACGACTTCTTCCTGTTCTCGTTCAAGCGCGACGTGCTGCTGGAAGTCGGCCAGCAGCTGGCGATGGTCGAAGCCGAGCGCCCGCGCAAATACGCCTGCACGTCGACGACCTGTCGGACAAACAAGTCGCCACGGCCGTGAGCGGTATCGGCTACATGCAAGCTCGCGCCACGTCCGCCAGCGGCGGCCGCTTCATGAATTCGCTTGTCACTCAATTGCACGTGCCGCCCGAAACAGCGCGCGAACTCGCCGAGAACTTGGTGGACGGCGAATTCAAATGCCCCCTGGGCGGCGAATACGAAATCATCGAATCGTTAACCCAACACGCCAACAACAACGGGGAGAATCTCCCCGCACCCAACAATGCAGGCGAGGTCGCTTCAGCGACCGTGTCCAATCGCAAACTCTGGGCGTCCACTGCCGTCGCCCCGGAAAACCGCTTCCTACTCACCGAGATCCCCGCCGACTACGAGATGCCTCTCATGAACTGGTTCCGCGGCCTGTCGGCTGACATGGCCCGCGGCCCCGACGAACTAACCGCCCACGCCGAACTGGACATGGTCCACCAGGACGTCGAGCCGGAACCCGACGAATCGGGCGAAGGCTTCACCCTTCCCAACATCGGCAACTTCTTCAACGGCTGGGGTAAATCCAATAAAGAGGACGAAGCGAAGCCGGCAGAGAAGTAGCAAACCGGAAGGGCCAGGTATCCAACGAGTCGAAAACATCTGAAAAATCAATGACGCCATCCATTTCGCTGGGTTACGTGATTCTCTATGTGAAGGATGTTGCGGCCAGCCTCGCTTTCTACGAGCAAGCTTTCGGTCTTTCGCGGCGATTTTTAAACGACGACAATGGCAAGGCGTATGTCGAGGTGGAGACCGGTGCGGCCTGTCTTGCCTTCGCCAGCCTCGAATTGGCGCGTGAGCATCTGAAGCAGGACGTCATCGCCGCCTCCCCGGACAAGCCGCCGCTTGGTGTTGAAGTCGCATTGGTTACAACGGACGTGGCAGGCATCTACACGCGCGCCGTCAAAGCGGGAGCAACCCCTGTGACCGAGCCCGCCACCAAGCCCTGGGGCCAGACCGTCGCATACGTACGCGACAACGCCGGTCATCTCGTCGAGATCTGCACACCGGTAAACGCCTGAACTATCTTTCGCGGCAGGTTTGCTGAACCAGCCATAGCGGCTGACGATCACGGCGCCCCGTCCCTTGACCAGATGGCCCTCGGGGTCGACAGGGTTTGGTCCTTACCCAAAAAATGCTTAGGGCACTTCCGGGCAGTTATAGCGCCCAGGTCCAAACGACTGAGCGTTGGATATCCATGTTGATTTGCCGGTGGTACAGTAAGAGGCAAGTCGAGTTTCAATGTTTCGCCACTTCCGCCCGACCTCTCCGCATGGGCCTGAAACCGGGCGCTGCTCAGGAACAATAGAGGATCTCTCACCGTGTCCGAAAAACCGCGGGCCTCGATCGACCTTGCCGGCATTAGTCGGCGGATCATCGCGAATGTCGAGCAAGTCGTCGTCGGCAAACGGCAGCAGATCATCAAAGTACTCGTGGCCTGGTACTGCGAAGGGCACGTGCTCTTGGAAGACGTGCCGGGCGTCGCAAAGACGATCTTGGCCCGCGCGTTTGCCCGAACTGTCAATTGCACGTTTCGACGAATTCAATGCACGCCCGACTTGCTGCCGACGGACGTGACGGGCGGCTCGATCTTCAATCAAAAGACAAGCGAGTTCGAGTTTCGGCCCGGGGCCGATTTTGCGCAAGTCGTGCTTGCGGACGAAATCAATCGGGCAACTCCACGCACGCAGGCAGCGCTCCTGGAGGCGATGGCCGAAAGCTCCGTAACGATCGACGGCGTCGGCCATCAGCTGAAGCCGCCATTTCTGTTGATTGGGACGCAGAACCCGATCGACCACGAAGGAACTTTTCCGCTGCCGGAGGCCCAGCTGGATCGCTTCCTGATGAAGCTCGCGCTGGGATATCCGTCGCTGGAAGAAGAGTCGCAAATGCTCGACATGCTCAAACGCGAGCATCCACTGGAAAAACTGCAGCCTGTCATTTCGGCCGAAGACCTGGTGATCTGCCAGCGCGCGGTGCGCACGGTGCACGTCGATCCGAAAATCCGCAACTACATCACGCAGATCGTGCACGGCACTCGGAAGCACCATGATGTGCGCATGGGCGGCAGTCCGCGGGCATCGATTGCGTTGTATCGTGCTTCGCAGGCGGTTGCGGCAATTCGTGGGCGAAACTACGTCGAACCCGATGACGTGAAACACATCGTGCCGCCGGTGCTGACTCACCGCATGATCTTGCGGCCGGAAGCACGACTACAAAACGTGAGTGCCGAAGAACTGATTGTCGACATCCTCGATGAAACACCCGTGCCGATGATCGAAGGCCGGGCGACGCCGACTGCGGCGCGAAGCATAAGTGGTTTCTTGATTGGCTCGGGCCTGTCCCAGATATTCGGACAAGACGCGTTCCTTACGTGGTCGATTTCAATGCGTTGGCTAATTGGAGCCGTGGCTTTGCTCGTGGTTGCGGTGGCGCTCAATCTCGGCCTGTTCGCGTACGCCATGTATGCCTTGCTGGGAGTGATCGTCGCGAGCCGCGTGTTGGTCAATGGCTGGTCAGGCAATCTGGTCGCGACGCGCGAGATGAGCCGCGACCGGATGAAAATCGGCGACACGACGGCCGTGGTGATCGTGCTGGAAAATCGGAGCTGGCTGCCGATTCCGTGGCTGTTGGTGGAAGACCTGCTGCCGCGCCGCGCTCTGATTCACAATCCGCCCAACTTGCAAATGACAGGGCGACGGTTGCAGATCGTGTCGTTTCGCGGGCAGGCGCGGCGAACGATTACGTATCAGTTAAAGAGCAATTGCCGCGGTTACTATCAGCTGGGCCCGCTGGTGGCCGAAACGGGCGATGTGTTCGGACTCTATCGACGCTATCGCGTGCTGAGCGAGCCGAGTTTTTTGCTCGTGGTGCCCGAGGTGATTCCGCTCGAGGGATTCGACATCGCCTCGCGACGGCCGATTGGCGAGGTGCGGATGTCGCATCGGCTGTTTGAGGATCCGACGCGGATCGCCGGCGTGCGGGCGTATCAGGCGGGCGACCCGCTGAATCGAATTCACTGGCGGGCGACCGCGCGAACGGGCGAATTGCACAGCAAGATCTACGAGCCTTCGACGATTGCCGGGGCGACGTTACTCGTGGATTTTCACGAGCAGTCGTTTGCCGCGGGCGATGAGCCGGTGCGGTCGGAGCTGGTGGTGACGGCGGCCGCATCGATCGCCGGTGCCATCTTTCAGATGGGGCAGCAGGTGGGACTGGTGACCAACGGGCGCGACGCAGCGGACCGAATTCGGACGGAGGGCTGGCGGCACGATCAGTTTTATGATCGCCGCGCCGCGCAAGGCACCGGGATGCTGGAGAAGAGCGATCGGCTGCGGCCGGTCGTCGTGCCGACGCGGCGCAGCAATACGCAGCTCACGGACATCTTGCAGACGCTGGCGCGCGTGGAAAAGACCGATGGGCTGACGTTTTCGCAGCTGGTGACTGAGTCGGCCAGCCAATTGCCGCAGAGTGCGACGGTGATCGCATTGCTTACGCGCGTGACGCCGGAGACGGCGATATCACTGGGCAACCTGCGACGCCGCGGCATGGCGGTCACGGCGATTATCAACGTGTTTGAAGATCATCGGTTTGCGGAACTATCGGCCCCGTTGCTGAGCGAGCGGATCGAGACGCGGCATCTCAAAGATCGTGCAGCAATTCCTCGAGTTTGCATGAAGTGCGTGTTGCGGTAATGGCCAAACGACTCTACATGACGAGTGCCGACTACCTGGCGATCGCCATCAGCCCGGCGCTGATCATGGCCCTCGTGGGCAGTCTTGTATTTTTTCTGATTGAGGTGCTGTACGTCGGCCAGTATCAGGCGCGGCTCAATTATGCGTTTGCGCTGTTTGTGTTTGCCGCGGTACTGATTGCGCGAATCTCGATCGAAATGGGCTCGGAGCGTGCGGCCCTGTTCGCCTTGCCGCTGGGCATCGTGATGTTCCTGTTTCTGCTGCGGTTTGTCGAGCATCCGAATGCGCTTCAGCCACGTGATCAATCTTGGGCTGCTGGCTCTCGTTTGGTGGTGTGCGCCATCAACTTACCTGGGATTCGACGGTGATCGATGATGATGAAGATGCATCGGGCGAGGGCTTGATGCAACGGATCGGCGTCGATGGCGTGGAAGGCGTGGATGGTAAAACTAGAGATTCAACCGCAGCCGGTGCGAAAGACAATGAGCTGCTCGCCGCACCGGAAGCCAAATGTACCGAATCGAACTTGGTGGCAGCGACTGGCCTTGCCAAAAAGGGGCCGCATACGCCCGGGATATGGGTGCTCTATTTTTCCCTGGCGGCGTTGCCGCTGTTCGGCATCGGTCAGCATTGGATCCCGGCGGCTGAAGTAGGGCGACGGCGCTACGTATTTGTCCTGCTGCTGGTGTACGTGGCGGCGGCACTGGCGCTGTTGGTGACGACGAGCTTCTTGAATCTGCGGCGATATCTGCGTCAGCGGCACGTCGAGATGCCGCTCCCGATTGCCGGGACCTGGGTTGGCGTGGGTGCCGTGCTGATTGCCGTCGTGATGCTGTTGGCAGCGCTCCTACCGCGGCCGGGCGCGGAAATCGCCCTCTCGCGTGTGCCCTGGCAAGCTGGTTCACCTGGCGCACTTCGCGCATCGCAGAATAGCGTAAACCGCGACGGCGGCGAGGAAGAGGCACCGGACAGTGCGGCAGGCGTTGAACGTACGGCAACCGAGAGTCAGAACCAGAATCTGCGGCAAAGCGACAACGAGACAGGCGATAGCGGCGAATCCGCCGAGGCCAGTGATGACTCAAGTACACAGCGCGACGGCGGAGAATCCAGCCGCTCCGATGGCGAAACCAGCGGCAGCGAAGCCGGGCAAGAAATGGGAGATGGGTCCGGTACTGAAACATCGAACGCGAGCAATTCTTCACCAGACGCTCCCAATTCGGCACAAGCCAACGAGCAAAGCACCTCCAGCGGCAACAGTTCCCAGGAAGGCCAGAGCCAGGACACTGAGTCTCCCCAGCAGGACGAGACAAGTAGCGAGCCGACGAAGCAGGAGGAAAGTAACCAGGCCCCTTCTACTCCACACTCCGCGCAGGCGATAGAAGCGATTCAAAACGTTTCATCGTCTCTTGGTGGATTGGCTGGCGCACTAAAAATCATCTTTTATGCGATTGTCGCCTTGCTGCTGGGTTTCGTCGTTTGGAAGTACCGCCAGCAGATTTTGCAGGCCCTTGCTGACATTTTAAGCGAGTTACGGGCATTATTTCGCGGGCGAACCGCGGACAGCGTGGTCGATGAAAAAACGGCGGCTTCCTCGCCGCCTAGACGATCAAGTTTCAATGATTTTCACGATCCATTCTCCACGGGACAGCACAGCCGATTGGCTCCCGAAGAACTGGTGCGCTACACGTTTGCAGCGTTTGAAGCCTGGGCCAATGATCGTGGCCGCACACGCACACCGGACTGTACGCCACACGAGTTGGTAGGGTTGGCTGTGGACCCTGACATGCCCATGCACAAAAAGGCGAAACACCTGGTGCGACTATACGGCGAAGTGGCATACGCGTCGCGCCGCATACCGCGCGAGTCTGTGAACGAACTGCGAGAGTTATGGCAGATGATGCGAAGCACCGAGCTGCGCGAACTATCGGCCCGACAATGAGCGAAACCACGCGCAACTTCGGCACCTTGGTAAAACATGGCCGTCAAAAACGAGCACCAGACACCGGCCCTGATTTGAGACGAGAACGAAAAGCTAAGTCTCAAACCCTTACAATGTCTCGCGCACTCCTTTCGGTCAAACAGGCGGTAGTGGCTCCGGTGCCAACGCAAATGCCGTCATGCCCGAGCCGACAACAGTAGTCCTCGTTATCTTTGGAGGCGTGACGTCGATTACTCGTTCGCGCACCCGATATCGGCGCGGCGGCTCGAAGTTGAGGTTGGCATTAGTTCATGGTATTCAGTAATCCGTGCGAATTCCTGCTATATTTGAAGGTCGAGGTTTTCATTCTTTAGGGACTTCGCGCGAGGCTCCGTTCGACATAGTCGGCAGGTTGGTGGCTAGAGTCGATTTTGTAGCTGGCCGGAACGGGCATTTTTCAGTCCGGCTGCCAACTTTCCGCTCATAGCTCGTTTGGAAAATTTGCTCTCCCCCACTCGTTCGGGTATCATGCGGCGCCCTGCCCGGCAGTCGCAGGACGCTCTTGGGTCCACGGCACCAGCATCATCTTTAATGCTTGCCGCGGTGGATGGAATGATGCCTGCTCACACGTCCTCCACACGATCATGTCGCAGCAGCAACTCAAATCGATAGTGCTTCGTCGGTTGCAGGCCAACGAGAACCAAATCAAGCATTCGCTGGCCTGCATCGCCCACGGCAATCCGCTCGCCTCCGAGCCGAGCGAACAACGCTTGCAAAAACGCATCATCAGGAAGACGAACCTGACGCCGGCCGAGGCGCGACAGGTGACGCAAGATATCAAGGCCAAGGCCGAGGCCGCGCCACCACTGCCGGCTGTGGCCGCGCTTCCAAGACGGCCCGAAGCGATTTGGGGGGATACCATCGATTTCGTGGGCGTCGCATTTCTAGAACGTGGGGTCGCCGCGGCCCGCACGGTGGCGCGCGTTGCTTTTCACAGCGGGCAAGGGCAGGGCACCGGCTTTCTCATCTCGAACCGTTTGTTCCTCACCAACAATCACGTTATTCAAACAGCGGCGCAGGTGGCGCAGTTCAGAGTCGAATTCGACTACGAGCGCGATCTTGCCGGACAACAACGGACGGTCAGCTCGTTCTCATTGGATCCGCAAGCTTTCTTCCTTACCGATTCGATTGACGGCCTCGACTTCACTATCGTCGCCATCGGCAACCAGATTTCCGGGCCGGCGAAAATCGAGACGTTCGGATGGAGCGGCCTTTCTTCGGCTCCGGATAAGCACGCGCTGGGCGAAGCGGCCAATATCGTTCAGCATCCGGACGGCCGTTTCAAAGAGGTCGTACTCAGGGAGAACCGACTGGTTTCACGTCTTGACATGGCATTGCATTACGTCGCGGACACGGAACCAGGCTCTTCGGGGTCGCCGGTCTTTAATAACGATTGGGAAGTCATCGCACTTCATCACTGGGGCGGTCCCTGGCGCGAGTTACCGACCGGCGACGACGAGCACAGCTATGAAATCAACGAGGGGATTCGCATCAGCGCGATCGTTAAGCATCTCAAGCAAATATATCCCTCGCTTACGGCGGACCGTCAGGTTTTGTTATCTGTGGTACTTGAGCGGGAAGACCGGGGACCGGTCGTTGCGACATCCGTGACACCCGAACAACCCATAGATACAGGAGCACGGCTCGACGGGGATGGACGCGTTACTTGGCGCGTGCCATTGGAAGTGTCGGTTCGTTTGCCAATGCTCAACGCGCGTCCGCCTCTGCCCCCACCCCCGGCTCTCCCGATTGCCGACGATATCGCATCATCGATCATCGGTCCAAGCGACGGCGAGGCGACGCGTCCCAGCACCAACTACAGCCGACGCTCCGGCTTTGTCACCGATTTCATCAGCGGATTGACCGTTCCGCTGCCAAAGTTAAGCCAAGCGCAACGGCAAATCGCCGCGCAGAACCAGGAAGCGGAAGATGGCGATGATCCATTTGAACTGAAGTATCACCACTTCAGCATCGTCATGAACGCCCGCCGGCGCTCGCGTTTTTCGGCGCGTGTAACATCGACGGCAGCGTCGCCAAACATGTCGACCGCAAAACCGGCGACGTCACGGTCCTGCAGCCCGATGACGATCGCCTCGAATCGTTGGCGGCAGAAGCTGCCGAGGCATCCGACTCGTGGTACGTCGACCAGCGAATCGAGCCGGAGGAGTTCGCGGGAAAGGACGTGTACGAAACCCAGCGTGTACCCGGGTTCCCTAATCCCAGCAGTCGGGCACGCATCCTCCGCATGTTCCAACGGGGGCATGTGGTGCGGCGAATGGATCCGGCATGGGGCTCCAAGCAAATGGCAAAACTCGCCGACGCCGATACCTTTCATTGGACAAACTGCTCCCCGCAGGTCGGGTTTTTCAACATGGGACAGGCACCCGCTTCGACGCCAAATAGTGGCGGCGGAAAATTATGGCGAGCTGCCGAGAATTATGTCTTGCGAAACGCCGTCGCGGACCAAGCGCGAATTTGCTGCATCACCGGTCCCGTGTTTCGTCAAAACGATCGACGGTACCGCACGATTCGCGTGCCCGGTCAATTCTGGAAAGTGATCGTTTGGGCCGAACAGGGCCAAATGCGGTCTCTAGCACTCTTGCTCGACCAGCGGCCCGTTATTGAGGTGTGGCCGGAAGCGCTCGGACTCGAAGAGGTCGTTTTGGCGCAGAAGCGTTTGCCGATTCTGACGAGCTGGAAAACGTCGAAGACTTCCTCAGCACCGTTGACCAGATCGAAGGCCTGACCGATTTGGATTTTGGAACCCGTGTGCGCAACGCCGATATCCGCGGCGGCGAGTCGTTGCGGCGTATTGAAAGGCTGGAGGAGATCCCCACCTCAAGTCCGGATGCAAACCCTCGCCCGCGCCGGCGACCAGCCCGGCAGCAACAAAGACCGGCCCGGCGGCGTCGACAGCGGTAACGCAGATCGAGTTTGCGTTAGAAGGTCAGACTCCCGAGAACTGGTAAAGTTGCCGCGGATTTGGTGCGAGGCACCGTTTCATTTCTTCTGATCTACCAGCTCCCGGAACTGCACCTCCTGCTCATCGGACAATCGCCATTTGACCCAGCCCCATTTGTCGCGATAAACCCGTTGCAATGCGCCGCTGCCAAGCCGCACTTCATACAGTACGCGGCTTTGTCCCTTGAACTCCAATCGCAGCGTATAAGGCAACGGTTCGTTGCGCTGTCGATCATCGATTTGCTGTCCGGATTCGCCAAAGGAATGGATCAGTGCACGAATCTTTCCAATTCGGTCTGGGTCAGAAAACCGCGCCCTTCATTCGGTACACGGTGAACAATGGCCGGGAAACATTCCAGCTGACATTTCCAAGCGACGGGCGGACTTTTACTGTGCGGAGAAAGGGCGCGGACTTGATGTGCCGTCGTAGAAACTTCAATACATCCGTCTGCCCGGGTGCTTGCCCTCAACAACCCGCGTCAGCAAATCGAGTAGCCGCGATTCGCTTGTCCAGTTCGCAAAGACATTGTCAACAATATCCGCATCTGGTGCGGACTTCATCCGGACCTGACCACGAATTTCGCCGGCGGCGAAATCTCCCGGCCCCGTGTTGGCTTCGCCAGTGCCATCATCCGTATGGACGTTCACATAGATCAGACCCATTTCAATTTGGTCGATCAGCGCCGACAGTGATTGGCCGGCGAGCGGACCTTCGAGGTCCGCGGCCGTAATAGTCCCTCGCACGAGCCGGCCGTTCTCACGACCGCCTCCAGGTGCGACTGGACCAAAAAGCGTCGCTACAACGTCGCCGTTCATTCCCACCGCCCCCAAATGGAGATGGGCGAAAACGACGTTCTCGATCTTGGAGACGTTGATCTGGTAATCCAGCTCGGTACCATCTTTGCTTAACTTGAGCTGCACGTTTCCCTTGGCTCGCGTGTCGTTCGGCGGCACTTCTTCGTCGCCACTGAGACGCGCAGCAAATGACGCGTGCTGATTTTCTTTCCCGGCACGGAAAATCTCATACACGGCCCCTTGGTCGAGTGACACCACGAACAGATTTCCGTTCGGGCCGGTTTGAACGTCCGTAATGATGCCAAAGTCGCGGCCAATCAGCAGGCTTTCACTCTCGGTCATTTCGTGGAAATCGAGGTTGTCGGCGACACGATCTTCAAGACGAGGATCGTCCGTTGCGATATTCCGGCGGTTGCCGGTCAGATTGAATCGGAATAGCGGTCCGCCCAACGTATCAGTGGTCGAGAACCCGACGAATAGGTCGCCCGGCGTACTGCCTACCAAGCTCGTTGCTATTGAGAAAGCCAATCCCAGCCGGCGCCAGTACGTGCTTCCAACTGAATTCCGGATCGCTGTACTCCGATCCCGGCAGAACGAACAGTCGCGATAATGCTTCTTCGGGCGAATCGGCGATATTCTCCGGCGGCCAGCGAAGTTGCTGCAAGTTGGGGACGTCTTCGTGGTGCAGACTCGTTGTCTCAATTTCCTTGAACTCGTCGATCCGCTCGACCGGCCCCGCAATCTGAATCCATCCGCTGTTCTGGCCCGGCTCCACGCGGTTGAGTTCATCGTAGGCATCTTCTCCGTTTTCTTGCGTCCAGAGATTTCCTGATCTGGGATCGAACGCCATGCCAAAACTGTTGCGGATGCCGTACGAATAGATTTGCTGAATGTTCGCGCCGACTTCTCCGCCCATGTCCGCACCGACATCGAAAAACGGATTGTCGCTAGGAGTTGATCCGTCGTCGTTGAGCCGCAGAACTACGCCGGCCAAATGTGCATCGTCCGGCGCAGGTCCACCAAACTGGTCGTCTGAAACCGTCGGTCCTAAGCCGGTATCTGTCGGTCCAGACGGCAGGTTCTGAAGTTGTCCGCGCCGACCAAGGTCCCCAACCATGACGTAGAGCTTCCCGTCCGGGCCAAATCGCAGGATACCACCGTCATGGTTGCCCCGCTCGGGTTGGCCCTCGTCTCCTTGATCGGGCGGCTCGGCAGCCCCGTCTTGCTGAATGGCACGCAATGTGGAGCAGGTTTTGTGCATACGTCAACATGGATCCGTCCCAGGTATATCGATCGACGCGATTGCCCAGGAAGGGAGTTTCGCTCAGCACTGTCCGTGTCAGCGCCAATGGTGCTCTCGGTCCAGTACAAGTAGACGCTGGGATTGGTTGGAAACTCAGGATGCGTCGCAATGCCTAGCAGTCCGCGCTCCGACCCGAAGTTCACTGCAAGATCGAGCACCGTGCTGTGGAAAGTCCCATCAACGATCCGCTGTACTTTGCCGGTATTCTTTTCGAGAACCAGGAAATCATTGGAGGCCAGAAAGGCCATGCCGATTGGTGTCACCAACTCGCCGACAGCCGGTCGCACCGACAAATTAGGATCGAGCATCACCGGGTCACCCTGCAGTACGCAGCGGTCTTCCAAACTCTCGAATGTCGCATGATGAGAGTACCGCGGTGCGCCTGTAATTTCGTCGCGGCTGTGTCATTGGAGTGCTCCTTCGTGTACCACGAGGTTCGGTGGCGATTCTGCGCGAACGCTTGCCGACCACTGTCCCTTCTGCGCACGGACACACACTCGGCTCAACTAGGCCGCCCCGTCAGCGTGTTTTTACGACGCAAAATGCTACGCTGAAATCAAGTGTCTACCGTTGAGACGATGGTCGCTTTTTGGCAATGCAAAAGATGTACCGCATAGACAGCGAAATGATCACGACCAGACCGCTAACTGGTCGAAAGAAAAAAGACACGACGCCGACACATTTTCACTTTCCGCGCGCGTGGATCTCGAACACACATTGCGGCATCGGATCCGGGTTGCATCGCTGTTTCACACGAACGTCCAGCAGACCGCTGAGCATACTTTCCATAAGACGACACATTTCAGGGTGACCAGCAGCGGCCAGTGCCAGCGGACAATCGTGACAGCGAACGATTAGTTTTCCATCATTTTTCTCCAACTCACAGGCGCCGCCTCCTTCGCCGAGTACCCCGATGGCCTCCGAAACTCGCGTTTCAAATTTTGCCGATTTAATCGCTGAACGATAATCGATTGCCAGATGCCGACCGGTCGTGCGGAAAAGTTCGTCGAGTTTCCTGGCTGGCAGGCGGTCGGTGAGGACATCCAGGAGTTTACGCAGCACTGGGACGTACATCTTGGGAAAAAGTCGCTCTGCCTCCGGCATTAGGCCGTAGGTGATGTTAGGCTTCCGCGTACCGGGACGTGTACCGCTAGGATGAACAAGGCCATCTCGCTCGAGTCGGTCTAAATGCGTCCGCACTGCGTTGGTTGAAAGCCCCAGCGCCGTGGCAAGTTCTTTAACCGTGCGATCATTGCTGCGCATGAGCATGATGAGTCGGCCGCGCGTGCTAGTCCAAAAGCGCTTGTCCCAGCGTGTCGATCTCATTTCCTCGAATCTCCTTTGCGGCCCAGCAATAACGATAAAGTCAATAAACTCATTGACTTTTAGTCGGTCTGGCACAGTACTTGCTAATGACAAAGTGTAGCGTACCGTTCTTTCTGGCATAGGTCCGCGCGTCCTCGAAGTTGGCGGACCGCCGCTTATCAGAGGAGGCCCAAAATGTCACGCGTCATTAGCGCTGGATCGACCGCGACCCCGTCGGTTTCCCGCACACCATCGCTGGCCGCGCAACCGGCCTACCAGGCGTATGTGATTTTGCACGTCGGCTTCGCTGTATTGCCGGTGATCGCCGGCGTGGACAAATTCTTCCACTTGCTGGTGAATTGGGATCAGTACTTGCGCCGATCGTCACGCAGTATTTGCCGGTGACGGGTCACACATTCATGCTCGCCGTGGGCGTGATCGAAATCATCGCCGGATTACTCGTGGCGATTCGCCCAGGAATCGGGGCCCTGATCGTAGCGCTTTGGCTCTGGGGCATCATCATTAATCTGTTGTTGGTGCCCAGTTTCTACGACATCGCACTGCGTGACTTCGGTTTGTCGCTCGGTGCGCTGGCGCTGGCGCGCCTCAGTCAGGAATTTAACCCAAAGCCGCTCGGGATCTAAAACCGTTGCTGACGAGAGGAGGTTTTCATGAATGGTCGCCTGTTACGGTCGTCCATCTTGGTGTGCTTCGTTGCCGTCGTGACAGTCTCCGTCTTGCGAGGACAGTCACAAGAGCGTCCTGTCAACTCGACCACTGGTTCAGGCGATTACGATCGCCAGATACAGGACTACGCGGCGCAGATGCTCAAAGAAGGGCAGCAAATCTTTCGCTTCGATACTTTCGGCTCGGAAGATTTCTGGGGCGGCAAACTCCGGCTGCATGAAGCCATCGCGGGCGAAAAACTCGGTGGCGTTGGCAAGGGTGTCAGCCCCAAGGCCGCGCTCGCACTTGGCCTGAAAGTTGATGCCGAGGCACTGCCGGCGGACCTCGTCGCCAAGATCAAGGCGAACGAAGTCGATCTGGATGATCCAGCAACCACCGCCGCGCTTTTGAAACTAAACGCCGTCGTTGGTGTCACTGCATTCTTCGAACCTGACGGCAAGCTGCGAACGATGGGCATCCAGTGTGCGCTATGTCACTCGACCGTCGACGACTCGTTCGCGCCAGGCATCGGCAAGCGTCTCGATGGCTGGGGCAACCGCGATCTTAACATCGGCGCCATCGTGGCCATTGCGCCGAACCTGCAACCATTCAGCGAGTTGCTTGGCGTCGATGTGGCGACGGTGAAGGACGTACTTAACAGTTGGGGGCCTGGCCGTTATGACGCGGAGTTGAACATGGATGGCAAGGCCAAGCGGCCCGATGGCAAGACCGCTGCAACCTTGATGCCGTCGGCCTTTGGCTTGGCTGGCGTCAATCATCACACATGGACTGGCGGATGGGGCACGGTCACGTATTGGAACGCCTACGTGGCCAACACGCAGATGTACGGCAAGGGAACATTCATCGATGCCCGCTTGAACGATGCTAATCAGTACCCAGTCGCAGCGAAGGCCGGATGGGGCCGCAAGCGCGATGAGATCGATCTGATTACCTCCAAACTGCCGGCGTTGCATTTTTATCAACTGGCGATGCCAACGCCGAAGGCTCCTCCAGGCAGCTTCAACGAGGAGGCCGCGGCGCGTGGCCAGGCACTATTCAACGGCAGGGCCAAGTGTGCCACGTGCCATGTTCCGCCGCTGTTCACCGAGCCTGGCAACAACTTGCACACGGCCGAAGAAATCGGCATCGACGACTTCCAAGCCAATCGCGGCCCAGGCGCGAAGCTACGTGACGACGCCGTTGCGGGCGCTGTTCGACACCAAGAAAATCCACAAAGGCGGATTCTATCACGATGGCCGGTTTGCGAACTTGCGCGATGTGGTCCTGCATTATAACGACCACTTCGACTTGCAGCTCACCGAAACAGAGGGCGAAGACCTGGTTGAGTACTTGAATTCACTTTAAAACGACTCGTTAACGAATTTCCCGGCTCGCGATGCCAATGTAGCGATTCAGTCTCACCACGGTAGGAGATAGTGCTATGCGCTTCTATCATGTTTCGGTAGTCCCGGTCATCGTCTCGCTCGCGGGATTGTGTATAACCTCGACACCGGTCGATGCTCAAGGCTACTACGGAGACGTTGTCTATTATTCGGCTCCGCAAGTCGTTTACTATCAGACATACAGACCAACGTACTACGCTCAACCAATCTATTACGGACAACCAGTATACTATTCGTACTATTCTCCGCGGCTTGTACTACGAGACGCCTGTCTATTGTGAGCCCACTCAGAGCTATGAGCGTTCGGAAACTTCCGGTTACTCGCCACGGCAACCCAGCCCGGCAAAGCCGTCGACGGTGTCGACCGTGGGCGCCTATGACAATCGGTTCTCGCCGCAGACCATCAACGTCCCGCCTGGAACAACCGTTCGCTGGGTGAACTATGGTCACCATGATCACACGGTCACGGCCAACGATGGAAGCTGGGACTCCGGCGACATTAAACCGGGTGCAAGTTATAGCGCGACCTTTAAACAGCCCGGCACGTACTACTACTACTGCCGCCACCATACACAGGACAAAATGCAGGGTGTCGTTGTGGTAGGTTCGTCCGACGGCAGGGGAAATGGGGGCGCCAATTCATCAGGGTATTGAAATACCAGCAGACGAGCTCGCTGATCAGCCGCCTGGTCGCATCTAATCCGACGGGCGAAAATGGGCCGTCGAGCCGAGTTCCGCTCAATGCTGCGCGCATTTGCACACCTGACCGGTTCACTGGCGGATTTTCACGGTGTAGGTCAGCGGCGGCAAGAATTCGCCGTCTGAAAGGGTCGCCACTCCATCTTCGAGCTGGTATTCGAACGGCTTGCCCGTTGCCGGATTGGTCGCCACCGGCGTTTCCGTCACATCGTCCAGCCGCGCCGGAAGCCTCCCGCCGTTTGCGGCCGCGAAGGAGCGTAGTGCTTCAACCGCCGTCAGCGCGGCAAGCTGGCGGTCGGCTTGAGCGAATCGCCGAACGGTCGGTTCAAAGCCATAGACTTGAAACGGGTTTTCCGGCTGCTCATCGCGAAGTTTCGCAACTCCGCGGTTTGCTGTTTGGACCTCGGCAACAATTCCGGGTAGGGAAGTGACCGAAGCTTGTATTGCTCATCGAACAGTCACCACAAATTGCTGATAGTAAAAACTGCCCAGCACAATGATCGGATCAACTTTGGCGACATCGGCCTCTGCCATTTGATGAGATCGCGCGTACGCTTCGCGAGCCTGTCGTGTTGTTTCAGCCGATGCGCTGGCAACTGGATCCGGATGCGTTTTCGTCCCACCGGTTTCACTTCCGCCGTCGATGATCGCCCAAATATCGCGGAACAGGTCGCGCCATTCCTGGGCTGAAAGTTCGCCGCCAGCCCGCAGTCGCAGCAAACTTGGCATCGAGAGCGCGACAAATGAACGTTCCGTATCTAACGCGTGTCGAAACGTTCCTTGCCTCGCGGGAAAGCCGCACAGCGCCAGTATAGATTCGGCGACTCGGGCCGATTCATGAGCCGCGTCAATGCCTCGTTCATTTGCGACATGATCGCCAGCGACACGAGGCCGGAAACCATGGTCGGATCACGGCCGACTTTATCGGACATTTCGTAGCCCAGCCGTAACGTGCGGAGTGCGTCTTCCGCATTACCCTGCTCGATTTGTCGCAACGCTTTGGATTGAATTAGTTGTGTCAACCCATGGGCGATTGGTTCCAAATGCGGCAAATAAGTGTAAGCTCCGCGTTCGCGAAACGGCGCGTCCCAATCACAGATTTCTCGTCGGCCGGCTAGCTCCAATTCGTCAAGAACCGTTGGCATGTCGAGTTTTTCTGCCAGCGAATTAAACGTCGCCATATCTGACGCACGGTACGCCTCAATCGCCTTGGCTCCGTTTTCTTTCGCGTCTGGGCCCATCATTAGAATCGCGTCGAGATAGAGGATTGCCGCATTGCCGTTCAAACGGTCGGCCGCATCGTGGAACAACAATTGATATTTCAGCGCCGGCTTCGGCGGCGCCACGGCCGTCAGCTCAAACGAGCGAACGTCCGGTTTGTCGGGCGACTGCGCGTGCCCGGTCGTAACCACGCCAAGTGTAAATAGTACGAGCGCAAGAAATCGGTTCATGGGAAGACTCCGTGGAAAGGACTGAAATTACAGACGATCGCTAACCCGAATACTGCCGGCTCGGGGAATATTCGTTGCCGGCATCGATTGGATGCCGTTCCGATACATTGCCCGCTGCAGCGCAACCAGACTTTGGGCGGGTGCGTCGGCGAGATTTGTACCGGGTGCGGCTGATGCGAAATCCGATTGCGAGCGAACTTCACGCACTGTGCTTTCGCCCGCTGGCACGAACCAAGATGCGGTTCCAGCAACAAGCAGCACCGCGGCTATTGCACGCCAGTGGAGCACCTGGTTTTTCGCTGAATTACGACCGGCTGCGTAGGCAGCTGCTACCGGATCGATTCGCACCGCGGCCGGCGCCAACGAGCGCAGCTTTTGCACTACTTCGTTATCCGCGGGATTCAGTTCACCGTGTTCGGACATGGTTTTTCCAATGCAGCACGTAATTGCTTAATCGCGGCGACATACCTGGTGTGGACGGTCGAAACGCTGAGGCCTATCACACCGGCAATTTCCGCAAACCCCAACTCACCCCAAATACGCATGACGACAATCTCGTAAAAATCCGGTCCAAGCGCTTCGAGCGCTTGCTGAGCCACTTCGGCGTCCAGGAGCGCATCTGGCCGGGAGTCGAACCATTCCTGGCGAGCTTTCGCAACCAGTTGCTCGCGCCTGCGGCGCCTGGTGTTCGCCCGGGCCACATCGATCGCACCGTTACGAACCGTTCGGTACAGCCACGCCAGCGGGTTATCCGGCGGCCGGCGCTCGGACAGGAGTGCGACGAGCGCCTCCTGCACCACGTCCTCGGCTTGCGCGGCATCCAGCCACTGGCGAGCAAACAACGCTAGCCCAGCGGCCCGTTCAGTCGCCAACTGCGTCAGCCGCTGGAGGTCGCTTGCGTCCATCCAACCATTATGACGGCACGGCGAGTAATTTTTTCGGCTGGTGGCACGAAAAAAATCGGCAAGTTGCGTGGCATGCTTTCACGCCGTGGCGGGTAAGCATGTACTTAGGGCCGCACGTACCCCACATGCCTACGCCGCCACGCGGCGAAGGCATGCCACCCCAAGTTGCTCAGTTTGCGGACGCCGAGACCGGAAGATGCCGCAATACGTCGCCGCGGATGACGGTCAGCTCAAATCCCTGGTCCGGCGGCACGGTCATCAACAGCCGGTGCAGGTCGTCGATCGACGTGACCAGCCGGCCGGCGAGGGCGACGATAACATCGTCCGGGCGGACGCCGGCACTTGCGGCCATGCTGTTCGGCACGACTTCGCGGACTTCCACGCCTTGGTCGGCCAGCAGGTCGAGCTCGCGGACCAGAGCCCGCGGCAAACGGGCGACTTGGGCCACGATGCCCAGTTGGCGCCGGCGCACGCGGCCGTGGCGCGAGAATTTCCTGCAGCACCCACTCGGCCGTGTTCGACGGAATCGCGAAGCCCAGGCCCTGGGCCATGGCGATGATCGCCGTGTTGATGCCGACAACCGATCCGCGCGAATCGACCAGCGGGCCGCCCGAGTTGCCCGGGTTGATCGGGGCCGCGTGCTGCACGATGTTCTCGATCAGCCGGCCGTCGCGGGCCCGCATGCTGCGGCCCAGCGCACTGACGACGCCGGTCGACACGGTCGACTGCAAGCCCAGCGGGCTGCCCATCGCGATCACAAGCTGGCCGACGCGCAGCGCGTCGCTGTCGCCAAGCTGCGCGTAAGGCAGGCCGCTTGCGGCAAGCCGCACACGGCCAGATCCGTCGCCGGATCATCGCCGACAAGCTCGGCCCGCAGCCGGTCGCCGTCGGCCGTCTCAGCCAACAAGCTTCGGCCGATCGTCGATGACGTGGCTGTTGGTGATCGCGTAGCCGTCCGGCGTCACGATGAACCCGGAGCCGGCGCCGCCGCGCCCGTCCGCGTCGCGGCCGGAAACGCTGATCACCGCCGGCGACACCGTCTCGACGACGTGAATCACCGCCTGCGAATAGGCGTCGAGCAAGTCGGCATCGCCGGCCGACGGCCGAAGACTCGACCGCGGTATGTGGCCGTCTTGTTTCCGCCGGACCATCAATCGGATGAAACATTCTGTTCTGAGAATCGACGTTCAGTGAGTCTGGCTGCATGACAGTCTCTCCTGCGGTGCGTGCTGGCGACGAGATCGCCATGCTGAATTATCGCACGCCAGACAAGAGGCGGAAGAGGCGCGACGCTATCGTCGCGGGCGTCGATGCATTGAGTCTGCGACAGGACAGTTCGCGCAGGTCGTCTTAGATAAAAATCGTCGCCGGGTGCTCCAGATAATCCTTGACGCACTGGATGAACGTCGCGCCGTCGGCGCCGTCGACGACGCGGTGGTCGAACGAGCCGGAGAGGTGCAGGATGCGGCGGATGGCGATCTGGCCTGGTGCACGACCGGCCGGTCGGTCGCTTTGTTGATGCCGAGGATGGCGACCTCGGGGTGATTGATGATCGGCGTCGCGGCCAGGCCGCCCATCCGGCCCAGGCTGGTGACGGTGAACGTCGAGCCGGCCAGCTCGTCGCGCGAGATCGAGTGATTGCGGGCCGCCTCGGTGATCCGCCGCATCTCGCGGGCCGCCTGCCACAGGTCCATCGCCTCGGCGTGCCGCACGACCGGCACGCACAGGCCGCGATCGGTCTGCGTGGCGATGCCCAGATGCACCGCCTCGAACCGCGTGATCACTTCGCGTTTCTCGTCGTAGTGGGCGTTGAGCTGCGGGAAGCGGGCGAGCGCCCGCGTCACCGAGAGCATGATGAACGGCAGATAAGTCAGCTTCGGCTGGCCGTCCGTGCGGCTGCCGTTGAGGTGCTCGCGGAGCGATTCGAGCTCGGTGATGTCGATTTCCTCGATGTACGAGAAGTGCGGAATCTGCGTGTTGCTGACGACCATCTTCTCGGCGATGCGCCGCCGCAGGCCGGCCATCTGGATTTCGGTCGTGTGCGAGCCGTACGTGCGCGCGCGAGGCACGGCGGCGGGCGAAATTTCGCTGCGGAGGTAGCACGTCGACGTCGGCATGCGTGATGCGGCCGTTCGGACCGGTGCCGTGCACGTGCTGCAAATCGACGTGCAGCTCGCGGGCGCGGCGGCGCACGGCCGGGCTGGCCTGCGGCAGTCGGCGTCGCGTCGCGGCATTTCGCGGTGGGCATGCCGCCCGCTGCACCAGCGGCACGGTGGCCGGCGAGTCGGACGGCGGTTGCGATGCGGCCGCGATCGGCCCGTTGCGGCGTCCGACGGCACTCGAGCCTGTTCGACGCCTGCCTGCGGCGTCGGACGCTGAGCGAGATATCGAAACTCACCAGTTCCGCGCCCACGGCGACCGTCTCGCCAACGTTGCCGTGCGTGTGAACGACGCGGCCAACCACGCCGCTGGGGATCGTGACCGTCGCCTTGTCGGTCATCACGTCCACCGAGCGGCTGATCGACGCGGACTTCTTCGCCCGGGCGTCACGTGCCAGGCGACGATCTCGGCCTCGACGACGCCTTCGCCCAAATCCGGCAGCTTGAAGACGACGGTTTGCATGACGATCCGTTCCGATTTGCGATCGACGGCTCACGCCGCGAGCGCGGTTCGCATCGCGCGCGCGATCCGCTCGCGGCTCGGCATGTATTGCCATTCCTGGGCGTGCGGGAACGGCGTGTCCCAGCCGGTGACGCGCATCGATCGGCGACTTCCAGGCTCCAAAAACAATGCTGCTGCACCAGCGCGACGACTTCGGCGCCGAAGCCGCACGTTCGCGGCGCTTCGTGCACGACGACGCAGCGGCCGGTCTTTTCGACCGACGCGATGATCGTCGCCAGGTCGAGCGGCACCAGCGTTCGCAGGTCGATCAGCTCGGCATCGACGTCCGCCTCGTCGATCGCGGCCGCGGCCACGTGCACCATCGTGCCCCAGGTGACGATCGTCACTTCCTCGCCGCGGCCGCACGATCGCCGCCTGGCCCAGCGGCGTGCGGTAGTATCCCTCCGGCACTTCGGCCTGCCGGCTGATCGCGCCACGGCGGCACGTGCTCCGGGTCGCCGTCGAACGGGCCGCGGTAGAGCCGCTTCGGCTCGAAGAAGATCACCGGGTCGTCGCTCTCGATGCTGCTGATCAACAGGCCCTTGGCGTCGTGCGGATTCGACGGCATCACGACGCACAAGCCCGGCGTGTGCGTGTAAGTACGCCTCGGGCGATTGGCTGTGAAACAGCCCGCCGCGGATGCCGCCGCCGCTCGGTGCGCGGATCGTCAGCGGCGCCGTCCATTCGCCGCCGCTGCGGTAGCGCAGCTTGGCCAGCTCGTTGGTGATCTGGTCGAACGCCGGGTACATGTAATCGGAAAACTGAATCTCGGGCACCGGCCGCAGGCCGTTGATGCCCATGCCGATCGCGACGCCGATGATGCCGCCCTCGGCCAGCGGCGTGTCGAACACGCGCTGCGGGCCGAACCGCTGCTGCAAGCCCTGCGTGGCCCGAAACACGCCGCCGAAGTAGCCCACGTCCTCGCCGAACACGCACACGTTCGGATCGCGCTCGAGCATCACCTCGAGCCCGGACCGAATCGCTTGAATCATGTTCATCGTGGGCATAGGCGGCAGGCGAGAACTAGCCAAGCGTGACGGATGGATACAGAACGCAAAATAATAGATCTAGCCGGCGGCGCGCCGCTGGTCCGTGAATGGGAGAATGTGTTGGGAGTCCGATCGATCGCCGGATTCAGCCCGGAGTTCTTGGAGTTGACTTTGCAAGTTGTACGGCACGGTCTCGAACACATCGTCAAACAGCG
>CAWAZX010000003.1:0-15735 GCA_963786455.1 uncultured Planctomycetota bacterium
TCGTCCGCCGGTCGCGAAGCGTCTCGCGTAGCTCCTTCAGCATTAGCCGCCACAACCGCCCCATCCACTGCCGATGGCCGGGGCGGCTCGAAGGCGTCGCTGTTGGAGAGTCGTCGCTCATTCGTAGTTCAACTTGCTCTCGCGCCGGCCAGCGTCGGCTGCAAAAACTTTCGGAACATGTTCACCAGCGTGTCGCAGCCTGTCGCATCGCGCAACTCTGGCAGTGTGCCTTCCATTTGTAATCGCCCGTTGTGCAACAGACCAAATCGGTCGCACAGCCGTTCGGCTTCGTCGAGCCGATGCGTGCTGACAATCACAGCTTTGCCTTTTCCGCGCAGTTGTGCGATGTAATCGACCACCACCTGGCTGCCCAGCACGTCAAGCCCCCGCGTCGGTTCATCGAGCAGCATCACCGGCGGCGAGTGAATCAGCGCCCGCGCCAAGGTCACTCGCTGCCGCTGGCCCGTGCTTAGCACGGCGCAGCGGCGTCCCAGGAGGTCCGTCAGATCGAACAGCTTGGCGAGCGCGTGTAGATTGTCGTATGCCTGCGCGGTGGAACGCCGTACAGGTCGGCGAAGAACAGCAGCATTTCCCGCACTGTCAGCCACGGGTAAACGCCGTCGTTGGCCGACACCAGCCCGACGCGCGACTTCACTTCGTCCGGCGCATCGTTGGTGCGAAACCCGGCCACTTCGGCGTAGCCCTCATCCGGACGCAAGAGGCCGATGATCATCCGGATCGTCGTCGTCTTACCCGCTCCGTTCGGGCCCAGAAGGCCGTACACCTCACCCTCCGACACGCGGAGCGACAGCCGATCGACCGCCAGAATTGCCTGCCCGCCGCTGCGAAACCGCTTCGTGAGCTCGTAGATGGTGATCATGGCGGCGAGGTCGCCGCGGCGACCGGAGGAAAAGGCATTAAGCGATCGCCGAGATTTGCACGAATGGCCCTCGGCAACTATTTTGAGCCTATCCACCAAATCGCACGCCGTCCACGCTACGACAGCGGCGGCCGCGTTTTTCCGCCGATTTTAAGCAACTTTGTCACCACTATGATGCAACCTGCAATCATTGCCGCCGTTCTCGGCGTCAGTCTGGTTATGACCTCCGACGCCCCCATTTCCATCGAGCCGGGTAAGCAGCAGCCGCAGTCGTTCGTCATTCACGACAACGGCGGCGACCATGCAAGCGACGTCACGATCCCATATCTCCTATTTGTGCCGCAGCAGTATCGCGACACAAGCGAACCGATGCCGCTGCTCTTGTTTCTGCACGGCTTGGGCGAGAGCGGCGACGGCAGCAATCTCGACCTCGTGAAAGTGCACGGGCCGCCAAAGATCGTCGATCATCGGCCCGACTTTCCATTTGTAGTCGTCTCTCCGCAATGCCCAAAACCAGAGGGCGGCTTGAAGGACATTGTCAAAGCTTGGAAGCCGGATCAACTGATCCGGCTCATCGATCACGTGGCGGACAATCTCCGCATCGACAAGCGCCGGATCTACGTGACCGGGTTAAGCATGGGCGGCTACGGCACGTGGCGCCTGGCGGCGACCTACCCGGAGCGGATCGCGGCCATCGCGCCGATCTGCGGCGGCGGCGATCCGAAGTGGATGGCCGCGCCGCTCAGTCGCGTGCCGATCTGGGCGTTTCACGGGGTGCGCGATTCAGTCGTGCCCATTTCGAATACTCGCGAAATGGTGGGTGCCATCTGTCGGCGCGGCGGCCGCGTTCGGTTCACGACTTACCCCGAGGCCGAGCACGACTCCTGGACCGAGACGTACAACAACGAAGACGTCTACCGATGGCTGCTCTCCTTCCGCGGCCCGAAACTATGACGAACGCGACGAGCGCCATTCCCATTGTGCTCCCTTCGGGAACCGCACGGTTGGGAGCTGTAGTCCCCGCTCCGGCGCCTGACATCGTCGTGCCAAAATAAGCTCGCCATACGCTATAGTCGCCAGTGTCGACGGTGCCATTCATATCGCCGTCGGCCGCCAGCACGGTCGTCGAATTGAGCGTCGTGCGCCAAACAACATAATCGACCGCGTCGACCACGCCATCGCTGTTGTAATCTCCCGGCAAGCCAATCAAAGAGTTGACGCGTGCCTCGACCCACGGCACCGCCGCCGCATCGAGCGCCGCGACGCTCGACCCCAACGTTCCGAACACCATATAAATCGGCTTCGCGCTGGCTAGCCCGTCCATCCGAAATTGCATCGCGATTAAGTAGATGCCGTCCGCTGGTTGGGTTGCACCACCACCATCGTTGTCGAGCAATTGATAAAAGCGATGACGGTGCACAAATCCGTCCGTGTCGGTGTCGTCAATGACGCCGCCCGTCACAAGCACGGGGCCGCCGTTCACGGTAAATGCCGTGCTCGTTTTGTCGAACAATCCAAACGTGTAACCGGCACCGGGCGACGGGCCGAAATGAACGTCGCCGGGCGTGATGCCGGGCAAGCCGTCCGATTCCAGTCCGTTCCAATAGAACAGATTGGCCCGCAGCGGCGCGACGGTCATCGGCAGGAAGTCCCACGCCAACGCCGTATTGCCAGGCAATGCCTGGCTTCCCATCGGCAACGACGGTGAGCCGGCCGACAATGCATTGAAACCAGGTTCGTCGACCGAAAAATCGTCGTCGAATTCGCTCGAATACACTCGCCTTCCAATCGTCCACTCGTCGGCCTCAAAATCGGCACTGCCCGTGACAAGCCTGCCGTCCACCTGCTGAACGAGGATGTCGACGTGCTGCGCACAGGCAAGTCTGTTGGCCGCAAACAATGAAAGTCCGACGAACAAAACTACGTGCGCCACGCTCAACGACGGCGCTGCCGCCGATCGCAAAAACTGTTGATGAAACATTGAATGTAACACTCCAACTTGAAATGAATGATCTGAATAAATGCACTACTCTCGGACATGCAATCTGAAGCAAAAAAAGATATCACTGCGGCGGGATCGCGAAATTGATCTCTGCGTCACACCACTCAGCAATCTGCTCCGCCGCGATCGCGTCGACGTGTCCATCGGCGTACAGGTAGTTCGCCACGCCACCATGATGCCGATCCACGGCGACTTCTTTCTGCACTGCATTCCACATCGCAGGAATTCCCTGCTCGCGATGGCGCTTCAGGTTGAATGGGCTGAACCACCTGGGTGACTCGACATGGTCGAAGTTCACCTCGAGGAGGTCGGCGTCCGTCCCATCCTTCTTGCGCTTTCCAGCTTCGAACACAACGATCGTGTGCTGAGTTTCCCGCAGGTTGTAGAGCTTGGGCGCGAAGCCCGGCTCCGGGCCGTTGGGACCGATGTCCGGATCGCGCAGGTATCCGTTCATCGCATAGCTCGTGACGCGATCGGTGAGATGCTCCTGCCGAGCCGTGTCCTCCGGGCAGAGGCGGATTTCATCGACGCTTTCCATGTACGGCGCGAGCGAGTAAATCCACGACTCCGACCGCTGGTGCTCGTGCGCCACGAACGGAAATCGTCCCTTGTGCGAGTCGGCATACTGGTGAATCGCGAGGCCAATCTGACGCATGTTGTTCGCGCATTGCGCCTGCGCGCGGCGGCACGGGCCGCTTGCACCGCGGGCAATAACAGCGCAACGAGTGCGCCAACAATGGCAATCACGACCAGCAGCTCGACCAGCGTAAACGCCGGCCGACGAAACATGACGGCACCTCGAAACGGATTACGAGTGCACAGAAACGCGACGCGTCGCGATGAACGCGCAGCAACGCGGCAGAATCTCACCCGATCGACGTGGGCGGCCCGCGAGGCGCATGAGGGCCGACGATGGTCGGCGTGTAAGATCGTTGCGGCAGCAACATTGCAGCCACCGCGACCGGTTGACAATCAACCCCCGCGGTTAGGACGGCCCGATCGCTCCGCAATTGCAACAGAAACACGCAGATCTCGCAGAGATGCGAGTGGGCGGCGCATTGTCTCGAAGTAACGACCGGCCCGTGACTATGCTTCGCATCTGCGTGCTTGGCCGGTCCATGGTCATGATCGCATTCGCCATCGTGATGATGATGGAAATGCTCGTCGCCGTGAATCGAGCAGCGGACGACTTCCAGGCCGTGATGATGGCCGGCGTGCGGGGCGAAAACATGCAGCCCCTGCCCTAGAAGCGCAATCCCGCCATACGCGGCGAGGAGCGCCAGAGACAGAATTTTGCGGGCGGCGGGATTCATGGCACAAATGGCCAAGTCATAACGCGTGAGACCCCCGCCTCGCCGGCCATTCTAATCGCAATTCAATCGGGCCTGCAAGCGAATTCCGCGTAGGGTGGGTCGAGTCTTACGAGACCCACCAAGTACAACTACCGCTTGTCGATGGTGTTTCCCGGCCAATCGTCGGTCCGAAACGGCGTGGCCGGCAGGCCGGCCCAGCTGTAGAGATTGCACACCGGGTTATCGGCCCACGCGTAGCGCACCGCGACCGGATTCGGCACCTTGTCGCTGTGCACCTCGACCTGGTCCTTGCCGAGCACCTTTGCATCGGCCCACACCCATTTGCGGTCCTCGCCGGCGATCGCGAAACCTTCCAGGTTCTTGTTGTCGACCGTCCGCAGGCCGCCGTCGACGTCCTTGAACTTCAGGATGATCTTGTCGCCCTTTGTCTCCATCGAATCGTAACGCGGGCTCTGCGACGACCACTTCCTTCCCGTAGTTCTTGCCGAGCGCCCATCGCGCCAGCCGCTGGCCACTTCGAGCTTGTTGCGCGGGTGGATGTCGGCCGCCTCGCCGATGTCGATGATCACCGCCTGCCCGGTGTTCGGCAGCTTGTCCTGCGTCATCGTCTGCGCTTCGCGCAGCTCGGCCCAGTCGCTGTCGCCCGGCTCCGGCTTCTCGGCCATGAAGTCGGCGAGCTGCACGAAGTAGAACGGGAAGTCGCCCTGCCCCCACGCCTCGCGCCACGAGGAGATCATCAGCGGGAACATCTCGCGATACTGGTACGCGCGGCCGGCGTTCGATTCGCCCTGGTACCAGATGACGCCGCGGATGGCGTACGGCATCACCGGCCCGAGCCGGGCGTGATACAGATTTGCCGGCCGCTGGTTGCCGGTCAGCGGGTTGTTGAAGTTCGGGCCGGCCGGGCGGCACGGGCTCGCCGGCCTCTTTGGCGGCGTCGGCCTTCTCCTGCCAGTTGGCCAGCTTCTCCTCATAGTCGGCCTTCGCTTTGGCTTCGTCCCATTCGGCTTCCGTCTTCTTCCATCGCTCGAGCACCGGCTCGAGTGCAGCGGATTGCCCTCGAATTTGTCGCGGGGAATCCAGGCGTCGCACGCCGAGCCGCCCCAGGAGTTGTCGATCAGGCCGATCGGCACGTCGATGTGGTCCTGCAGTTCGCGGCCGAAGAAATAGCCGACCGCCGAGAAATCCTTGATCGACTCGGCGTCGCCGGCTCCCACTGGCCGTTGCAATCTTCGACCGGCGTCTGGCTGCCCAGCCCCGTCGATCGTGATCACGCGAATGTTCGGATGATTGGCCGCCGAAAGCTTCCAGATCGGGGTTCGTCGCGTTGGCCACGGTCCATTCCATGTTCGACTGGCCGGAGCAAACCCACACCTCGCCGACAAGGATGTCCTTGCGCTCCAAACGGTTCTTGCCTTCGACCACGAGCGTCGAGCGGCTCGCCGACCGAGAGCGGATCGAGCTTCACGCTCCACTTGCCCTTGTCGTCGGCCGTCGCCTTCTGCGTCTGCCCGGCGATCGACACCGTCACTTCTTCACCCGGCTCGGCCCAGCCCCACACCGGCACCGGCATATCGCGCTGCAACACGGCATGATCGGAAAACATCGCCGGCAGTTTCACGTCGGCCGACAGCAGTAAGCGGAGAACAATAGTGAAAGCGAAGGCGATAGCGACACAACGGAGAGTCTTCATAGATGCAATCCACCTGATTGAAAAACGACGTCTAACGTTCGAACTAAAGCGCGACCAATTATGCCGACGACGCTTTGGCCGGAAGTCTCACCCATAATAATCCGGCGCACCGCCTGGGGGAACAATGCCTCGCTATCGGCGCACCGCCCGCTTTGAACTTCACGTCCCACTGGTCGAACAGAAAGGCGTACACATCGACAGCCTGGTTGATCTGCTCGGCCAGCGGCGTGCCCATGCCGTGGCCGGTGTCCGAGCTGGTGCGCAGCAGAATCGGCGCATCGCAGGACTGGGCGGCCTGCAGCCGGGCGATCATCTTTCGCGACTGCATCGGCTCCACGCGCGGGTCGTTCGCGCCGGTCAGCATCAGCACGGCCGGGTAGCACACGCCCTTCTTCACGTGCTCGTACGGCGAATAGGCAAGCAGCGCGCGGAAGTGGTCCGGCGTTCTTGACCGTACCGAACTCGGTCACGTTGAATTCGCCGTTGGGCGACAGCTCCACCGCAGCATGTCGTAGAGACCGACGAACGACACCACGGCCTTCATCGCATCCGGGTGCTGCGTGATCATCGCGCCCATCAACAGGCCGCCGTTGCTGCCGCCGATGATCGCCAGCCGGTCGCGCGACGTGTACTTCCGCTCCACCAGGTGCCGCATGCACGGCGTAGAAGTCGTCGAACACGTTTTGCTTCTTGGTGAGATTGCCTTGCAGGTGCCAGTCCTCGCCATACTCGCCGCCGCCGCGAATGTTGGCGACGCCCACGACCAACGCCGTTGTCCAGCAGCATGCGGTACAGCGGCTTGAAATCCGGCGTGATGTTCACGCCGTATCCGCCGTAGCCTGTCAGGTAGGCCGGGTTCGAGCCGTCACGCTTCGTCCCTTTGCGGCAAATGATGTTCACGGGCACCCGCGTGCCGTCTTTCGACGTCGCGAACTCGCGGGTCACTTCTGCGTCGGACAGATCCACGGGCGACTTACTGGCGAGCACCGTCTTCGTCGTGGTCTCCTCCGCCTGCACGAAACACGTGGTACGCACTCGGGTTCGATGAACGACACGCTGCCGAACAACAGGTCGTCGCCCTGCAGCGGTTCCAGCTCGAAGATGCTGGAGAGCGGCTGCTGCTTCGGGGCCGACGGCCGGCTGGCCCTCGTGCGTGAAGGCCCGGATCTCCGTCGGTCCGCCGAGCTGGTACACGAGGTAGAGCCGGCTTGTCGCGTCACCACGAATGTCGACGGGCCCATGAAGCTCGGCACGATCGCGTCCTTGCCCTCGGGGATGATTGTCTGCGGCGGCTTCGTGGCCCAAGACGCGCGATCTCGACGTGGTCGACCTTCCCTCGCAGTGCACCTGCCAGCGAAATCAAAAACAAATCTTCGGCCGGGCCGAACGCGGCCTGCACGATGCGATCTTTGAAGTCGGCGAACTGCTGCCACTTGCCGTCGGTGTGCCGCAGGAAGAGCGCGAACTCGCCGCCGTCACCTTTCTGAACCGTCGCCAGCACGCGGCCCGTGCGATCGTCGGACTGGAGCTGGATCTCCGCAATGCGCGGCAAGTCCTTGCCCATCTCGTAGCGGTCGGTCATCGGCTTTCGTCCCCAGCTTGTGGAAATACACTTGCTGATAGAACCCGAGGTCTGACTCGGGCCGCTCGCCCGGCCAAGGATGCCGCGTGTAGAAGAAGCCTTTGCTATCGCCCTGCCACGCCAGATCGCCACCGGCCGTGCCGCTGTTCGCCTGCGGCACGACTTCGCCCGTGTCGCGACCGGTGGCCGTCTCGAACAAGTGCACGTCGCCCGCCTCGCTGCCGCCGGTCGACATCGACACGGCCGCCAGCTTTCCGTCTGGTGACACGACATACCAATCGATCGTCGTGCCGCCCTTCGCGTCGATCTCGTTTGGATCAACAACAACGCGCTCGCTGGCCGCGTTGTCGAGCGAATCGAGCACCACCAACATCGCCTGCTGCTTCGGCGGCTGCATCTTGATGGCGTAGTACTTGCCGCCGCGAAAGCTGACGCTCGAATAGCTGGCCGACTCGGCCGACATGATCTCGGTAATCCGCGCCCGAATCTCGGCCACGTTCGGCAACTTATCGAGGATGCTCCGCGCGTGGGCGTTCTGCGCCGCGCTCCACGCCTTCACCTCCGCACTCTTGTCATCTTCTAGCCAGCGAAACGGATCGGTTACCTTCACGCCGTGGTAGGTGTTGTCCACTGGTCGCACTTCGGTCGGTGGCGGCCCGGCCGGCGCTGCGAGCGCGAAAACGAAGCCAAATGAAATAACCATCGTGGATCGCACCAACGCGGCGAGCAATTTTGAATTATGAATTTTGAACACTTGAGTATCTCCCAAGGGTTTGCGCGGGCATTGGTCCTTACGACCAACGCCTGATGACTAACGGATAACTACTCACAACTTACACGTTACGACTTAGACCGAACATCGAGCGCACTTTCGGACATGATTTTGTCCCCTTCGCCCCACTAAAATTTTTTTCTTTTTTTCGGTGGGGCGAAATTCGTCCGATTTCGCCCCACCTCGTAGGTGCAAGTCGTTGGCCGGTCACAGGTTCCTGAGTGACAGTGGGGCGATATTCGCCAGATTTCGCCCCGGGGGTGGGACAAAACCCTCATCGGGTGAGGCGAAGTTGGTCAAGCGAGCTGGTCAGGCCCTTGTTCTCGGTCATCGGGAGGCGCGACGCCGCTCGCGCGCATAGTTTCCTCGCGGGCGACAGCGAAGGGGGAACCACTTCCCCTTTCGAACGACTACCACCTTACGACGGATACCCAATTTCCAAAGAGCAATTGCAGTTTCCTGCACGATCGACCCTATCAGATATACAAATCGATTTCAGCAATGATTTTTGGCCACCCCCTGAGGAGGGCAAGTTGACAATACTCAAGAACATCGCGCATTCAACCGATTCTGGTTGACTCGGCACTCCCGGATGTCGATACTAACTTCGTAGTCGGGAAAGATGTTCGCATCCTTGCCCGGCTTTTTTTACGCGCTGTCCGAAAACGGAGGACCGAATGCGACGCTGTATTGTGTGCAAACAGGAGATCGAGAGCGAACGAGCAGAAGCCATTCGCTGAAGACGCCGATCACGAAAGACGAGTTTGAAGTCGCCACGGACCTGCATTCTGTCACGGTAAATGAACGATAAGACCGCCTGTTCACGACGGTGAGATCGTCGCTCGATCAGCTCGCTACCCGCGCAGGTGGCGAACGCATAATTGGCGACTTGTAACGTTTCGGTTCCAGTTGCTTTCTCAGAGTGTGCCAGAAAACGGTCGTATCATGGCACGCTCAGGAAATCCGTGAATTGCCGGAAGATACCTTTTCTAGGTCTTCCCATGTCATCAGTTGTGCTGCAAACGATTTGATTGATGCGCTGCCAGCGTCGACGAATTCCGTCTCAAAGCCAGCTTTTGCCACATGTGACGTCTGCTCTTCGTCGAGTTGGCCGTTGTCTGCAACGGCCCGCCACCATTGCAATTGCGGCCAGTCACGACGAACTGTTTTCAAACAATTGCGGATTGTCTTGCCACCTGCGCCTGGAGCGAATCCAGCGCGAGCGGCAATGGATGACAAGGTCGCAAGCTTTTCGGCCTTCTTGAGCTCCCAAAGGATTTGGGCCACTGCCTGAGCGCGAGTCGATGATGTCGACATGTAATTGCTATTCTGAGGGAGTTTGTGGGTTGCGTTCGTGGTATTTCGCTCCCGTTGTTCCACGGCCGCGTGTTGGCTTCTGATTGAAACCAGGGAGCACAAATTTAGCTACGTAGCTTGCGCGTCTAATCGGACGGACACGGCACAGGGCCCCTTCTTGCCTTCGCCGATTTCATACTGCACCGTTTGACCTTCACCGAGTTCCTCGATCGCCACGCCCTGAAGTGCGGAATGATGGAAGAACAGATCGGTGCTTCCCCCCGAAATGAATCCGAAACCCTTATCTGGCAGAACTTTCTTGATTTTACCGGCTGGCATTTTCGTACTCCTTAAACACTAAATTTTTCGACCCCATTGTCACGCACTTCGTCAAACAGATATCTGATTGTCATGTTTTTGTCAAATTCCTATTCCACGAGCGTTTCCTCGGCGGCTCCGATTGAGCTTTTTTCTTTCTCTCCAGCTTAAGCTGTTGGTTACGTGGCTCGTCAGCCTGTTGTGCCGCGCACTGGGGATGAACGCCATCTCGCGAATAAGAATCCTTACCACAAATGGGGCAAACGTTTTTAGCAATTTTGGGAA
The DNA here is from genome assembly GCA_963786455.1 of uncultured Planctomycetota bacterium. Classification (GTDB taxonomy): domain Bacteria; phylum Planctomycetota; class Planctomycetia; order Pirellulales; family Lacipirellulaceae; genus JABDGM01. Next base: position 10,142 of record CAWAZX010000003.1, read on the forward strand.
TGTGTGGTATCGGCTTAAGGATGCTCATGTTGCTCCGGGTTCTGGCCAATCTTCGCGCTTTTTACAATGTCGGTTAAAGCGGCGCAAAAGTTGGCCGATGTAATACTGCTCCACGTAACTACTAGGCTTTTCCGACCGGGACTCGAATCGGTTCGTGCAGTCGCATGGCCAGGCAGCGATAGAGGAAGAGCGGATATATCGCTCCGTTCATCGCCATCATCAGCGACGTGATTTCGATAGGCCCCGATGTTTTTTCCAAGAAAGTGGCTCCAAGGAATCCGCCGGTCAACGCGCCCAGCAGGCCAATCAGAACGGCAACGAACATTCCTCCTGCGGCAGGCCCCGGCATGGCGGCTCTCGCTAACAATCCGAAAAGGATTCCAACGATAGTCCATGAAAGTATTTCCAACGCCATTTTCAGTTCTCCCTTAACGAGGTTGCGCGAAGTGTATTGAATCTATCGGCCGACATTGTGCGATCGTTTCCGATCTGACTGTGGACTTCGAAGTTGAGAACGGCCATCCACAGATACGCAAGCGTCGACTCCGCGCCTTGGTTTCGATTCAAGCCCAATGGTTGCAGGCCGTCGCAGCAGGCGCCGGACAGGGGATCGGCCAATTTCGCTGACAAGCTGTTATTGCCGTGAAGCCAATCATTGGCGCGGCAGAAATGTGCTCAGGTATTGGTCTTCGCGTTCGAAGCTGAACGCCGCGAGTGCCGCCTCGGCCATGGTGATCGCCTCGACCGGTTGCTGATCGTAGCGGGACTTCTCTTCTCCATGAGGGTACCAATCGCAGTTGCCGACCGGCCAAAACATGCCCTCATCGGTCGTTGCCCGGTCGAGAAACTCAAACGACGCTTTCGCTACGTCGAGGAATCCTTCGTCCGGCCAGCGCTGCGCCGGCAACAAACAGCGCATGCGGTAACACGGCATTGGCATACGTCAGGCGCGACTCGAACCACTGCCAATCGTGTCGGACTGAGCGCTGGTAACATTCGACCAATCGCTGCGCCGCAGTCCAAGCCAGGAGCTCCAGCGTCTCCGTGTCTTTGACATCCTTCGACCATAGGTGTCCCCACGCCAGGATCACATACGCCTGTGCGCGCAAGCTCCGAAGATCGGCCAACACGGGCAGGACTGACTCGATCAACTGACGGGCCAAGTCCCGATAGCCGTCCGGAAGGTCACTGCCGAGAACTTCGGCCAGCGCGCGCACCGCCTGGCCCTGACAATCGCCCGTGCCGTTCGCGTCCAGCCAATCGCGCTGGTAACTCAAGAAGTTGTGAAATCCGCGCGCCGGACAACGCGCGTGTTCCAGAAAACTCAAGTAAGTCGTCACGCGGGCCAGCATCCGCTCGTCCGGTTCTTCGCCCCATAAGCGGGTGCAGAGGCGAGGGCCCGGGCGTTGTCGTCCGTCGTATAGCCGCTTTCGCGGCGCGGGACACTGAAGATGGCATGCTGGATCAGCCCCGTCGAATCGGTCATCCGATCCAGGTGATCCAACACTACCCAATCGCGTACGGACATTTCAGCTCTCCTTGCATGATTTGGTGCTTGCTGCCTATCCGCGAGACATCGGCAGAATGTCGCGGAATGGCTGCTTGCTGTCGGCGCTGCGTTCGCGTGCATCGCGCGGCCAAATAAATTCAAATACTCCGACCGACATTGGGCCAGACCATCGGAATGGCATATTCGTAAGCTTTGCGTCGCGTTTCCATCCGAAACGGTGCATCGTCAAGGTACGCAGACGTCGCGTCGGCCAGGGCGCCGCTGTCGTTGAACGGCACAAGTTGCCCGCGCCCTTCGGCCAAGACTTCCTCGGCATACAGGTACGGAGTGCTCACAACGGCCAGTCCGGCCGACATGGCATAGGCCAATGTGCCGCTGGCAATTTGGTCTTTGCCCGGATACGGCGTGACAAACACATCGCACGCCTGCAAATACTGCGCGAGCGCTGCTGGGCTGAGAAATCGATTGACGAATCGCACATGCTCGCCGACGCCCAAGCTCGTTCGCCATCGCGACGAGGCAGTCGCGATAGACCTCTCCCTCCTGTCGCTTCACCTGCGGATGCGTGGCGCCCACGATCAGATACAGGACGTCGGGATGAGCGGCCACGATCTGAGGCATGGCCTGGATCATGTGCTCCAGGCCCTTTCCGCGATTGATCAGTCCAAACGTGCAGATGACTTTTCGACCCGAGAGTTCGAGCCGAGACTTTGATCGACCGTCCGGCTCGAAATCGATTTTCGGAACGCCGTGAGGAATGATTCGCACCTGCGGCCCTGACACGCCATAGATCTCCGCCAACAACCGCGCCGCCACTTTCGTCATGACAACGATGCTCTGGCTGCGGGCCGCCAGGGTTTGGATCAACTGCCGCGGCAGCGGCTCCGGCTTGGTCATCATCGTGTGAAACGTGGTGACGATCGGCTTGCGGCAGTCGCGCACAAAGTCGAGCACGTCCGCGCCCCACTCGCCCGAGAAGAGGCCGAACTCGTGCTGCAAACTCACGACGTCGCACGGTCCGTCGTTGGCCACTTCCGCCGCCAGAGAGTAAGCATTGGCGCGGTTGTTGTCGATGACATGCGCAACACGCGGATCGTCGTATTGGAGCGCGTCGGTCTTTTGGATTGCCGCGACGGAGGAGATGCGCTCATTCGCAGCCAAATCTACTGCCTCGGCAGAATCCCGGGTGAACGTCGCAAGCCCGCATTTTTCAGGCGGATAGGTCGATATGAATAAGGGCCGAACATCGTGCATCGATTTCCTTTCGTGTTATTCCGCGTCCTCTAGAAGATTGCTGTACTCTGTCTTGGATGTGTAGCGTGTTCCAACGGCTAGCGGGATTCTTCACTGTTGTTCGCCGCCCGCTGGCCGACAACTAAATTAGGATGCGCCGGTTCCAAAAATATTTTCAGTTCCGCGATTCCGGCCAGCAATTTCTCAAACCGGTGGACAGGCATTTGTGAATTGTGCGCCACGCGAAACGTGAAATTCGATGAATTGGGAACTTCGCGCAGCGGCTCGCAAGTCTTGAACACAAAGAAACCGCTGAGCCGATCCAGAAGCCATTCGGCATTCTTCAGGCCGTCAACACGAAGGCTGAAAGCACCGTCCATTCGACTTATCCAAACGTTGAACACTTTCATCATTATTCTTTGAACCTGGACAAGGCCGGCCTCGCGGAATTCGTTTGAATTGTCGTTTCGCCGACAAAGTTCGCCCTTAGGTTCGGCCCACTTTCCAGCGTGTACTCAACCGTTTGACCTCGACGTAGGTCATCAAAACCGTGGATGCCGGGGACCGCGTCGTGCAAAAAATAAACTTCGCCGCCACTCCCGTTGTCGATGGTGCCGTAACCCTTGTCGTTGTGGCCGGGAACGAGTCTCGAATTCGGCTGATAGGTTTGCTGCGACAGATGAACGAGCTTGTGTATCTTTCCGATTAGCATGGCGATTGTCCGGGTGCGGTTGTCCTCAAATGAGTTGTCCAATTGCATGTCCGAATTCCGCTAGTAAATGGTCAAGTGTTTTGGTCGGTCTGCCGAGCGTTCAACCCTGGCCGCCGGTGTCTTGGTACAGTGATTCAACAATCAGTTCACTTTCTCGACGCAGGTGCTCCAGGACCTGGTTGACCGTGATGCGCAGCTGCGTGCAAGTTGCGTCGAATACGGCAATTTGGTTCGGCGCCGCCAAGTCGACTCGCACAATTGCTTCCCGAATTGCAGCACGAAACTGTCCATGCTCCTCTTCCAGGTGATCAACCTGGTTCGCTAGCTCGGGGTTCAGCCGTGAAACGCTTTCCATGTAGCCACCAATCTCTTCCAACGCGAACAGTCGCTCCAGGTGGCGCTGATACGACTCCAACAAGAATCTCACACTGGAATGCTTCCTGGAAAAGCCGGCCCGGTCGACCGACCAACCAAGCGTAACTTCCAGGGCCCGAGTGACGTACTCCAAGGCCTGGCTCTCCACTTTGAACTGTTGAATGAGAAGTTCTTGACTCATAGCTACGTCTCAATGCGGTGCAACATCCTGACGCGCAGGCAAATCCACCGAGCATATTTGTTGTTGTCCTACCGTTTTACCGGTGGCTTCACGGTGATTTGGTTGATTACTCGTCGCACGCCGGACATTCCACTGACCGCGGCCGTTGCCGCACCTATTTGGTGCGAGTGTTGAACTGTTCCCGATAAGGTCACTTGGCCATTCGTGGATTGCACAGTCACACGGCAAGGCGAGGAGAACCCGCGCGTCGCGAGTTTGTTCGTTACCGTTTTTGTAATTCGATCATCGTTTGCGTCGTGCATTGTGTTTGCTCCAGTAATTGCCGTTTGCGTTTGCTAAACGCGAAATGCTAGGAGGAAATTTGGTCAACGAACTCGGTGATTTCCGTCTCTGCGCGTTGTTTCTCGTAGCCATAGTGTCTCTGCAGGACGACCGCGAGCTGCATGCGCGGCCGGCGATGGTGGCTAAATCCTCGCTGGTCAGCTTGGCCCACTTTTCTTTGAGCCGGGCGCTCAATTGATGCCAGTCGCCTTTGATTTGATCCCAGTTCATGGTGGTAACTCCTGTGACGACTGTTTTCGATTAGATACGTCCTGTGAGCAGCAGCAAAACCAGCACCAACACCACCAGTCCGATCGCGCCGCTCGGGCGATAGCCCCAGGTTCTGGCGTGAGTCCACCCGGGCAAGACGCCTAGCATCACCAACACCAGAATTCCAATCAGAATCGTCGTGGCGGTAATCATTTCAGTTCTCTTTCAAACAAAGCGTTGTACGTCACACAGGTTCCGCTGAGGCCGCTGCGGATGACCCCGCGACAATCATGCTGCTCGTCCATGACTGCTGTCTCAGACTGCGCGGGGCCATCCATGCAGCGGTATCCCTCTTCATTCGCTTTGATTTGCGTCTCCGGTACCTTTGATTGCCCGGCTATCAATTCTTGTTCTTTTTCTTCGATTCATTCGTGGACTGCGCCTGCGGTGTACCCTGTTGTTGGCCTCCGGCTCCACGTTGCTGCTGGCCATTCGAAGCGCCCTGCTGCTGACCGTTGGACGCGCCTTGCCGATTGTTGCCGCGATTTCCGCGCTGAACCTGTGACGGGCCGTTAGACGCGCCTTGGCCATTGCCTTGGTTCCCACCCTGACGCTGCGACCCGCGTTGCCGATCGACTTGGATCTGTCCAGCTGCGCCGCCCGACGTCCCCGGCGCAAGGCCCGGCTGTGTTCCAGTTGCACCCCGACCCGAACGAACTCTCGGTTGGGGCTGAACTTGCAAGTCCGGCTTGAGAACCTGGTGCCGTTGTGGCGGCGCGTAGTCCCTACCCAGCTGAGCGGTCGACGGCCCCGTATAGGGAGACTTCGCGATTTTCCTGCGCGGGTTCGGCTGCGTTGGCAGGATCTCCGCCGGGCGTACGCGCCTCATTGGCAGCTTCCAACTGTTGCCGCTGCTGGAGGTACTTGCGATACTCCTGCCCACGCTGGCTAAACTGTTTTCGCTCGACCGGGTCGACAGGTTTCAGCCGCAACTGGCCATCTTTTCTCTTTGCCAGCTAGCAATCGTAACTGAACGAAAGGCGACAGAACAA
>CAWAZX010000004.1:0-10411 GCA_963786455.1 uncultured Planctomycetota bacterium
TCACGTCTTCGCCAGCGATGGCTTGATGACACATCTTGCGCCAGTACATATCTCGCGACAGCTTTTGACAACACTTCAGTGTGACGCAGGCTACTTCCCCGCCTTGGCCCGCACGGGAACTTTGATCTGGTTTGTCGCCAGCGGCAGCGGCATATCGCCCTTCGGTAGCGATACCGTTAACACGGCATCACCTTCAACCACTCCTGTCGGAATCTGAAAGCCTTTCTTGTAGTAATTCCAATAACAACATCGCTGGGTCAGTCGTTCGATCGTTTGCACAGGTGCAGCTTCGCGGGCAACCGGCCAGTCAGATCCGCACCTCCGGAACGATCTCCTCCAGCAATGCTTCGATGCTGAGGTACGACCGCGCCCCGTCGGCGGAGCCGTCGTTGACAAAACTGATATCGAGCGAGTCCAACTTGGAGTCGAGTGCGAATACGCCGTGTCGGGCAAGTAGCGTCGGCGTCAGTGGGCCGCCGAAATGAATCACTGGCACGGTCTTAGGCGAATCGGACCGAATGTGCGAAACCAGCCCGCGTACATCGGTGTCGTTCCATTCAGCGTCAAGGAGAGCCCGTACTGATCTCCCTCCTTCCCAGACTCCCAGCGCCGCAAACAAAACTCGGTATGCTTCGGCCCCTTGGCCGGCGTAATTTCTTTGAACCTTGTAATCACAAAGGCCCTCGCTCGTCTTTCTCGCAATCGGCGGTCCATCATCCGTCAAATCGCCGTTTAAGTTCTTGTCGAGGTACAACGTCTCACCGTCTTCCACCATCCACATCTTCGTGTCAGCATTTGTTCCCAGCACAACCAACGCATAACGCGGTTTATGCAAATACGTCGGCTCCTTTCCAACGATCCGACTGACCGAATCGAGTACACTCTTACTCTTTGCCGCTCCTGGCCCATTTTCCTTCGCTAGCGCCACGCGCTCCGGCGCAGCCACAAACACCGCGAACAACATCGCAACCACGACCGGCCTACGGAACAACCAAACGATTCCCATCGCATTCCCCAACAACGTTTTTGTGAACATCGGCGGCAAACCTTGCTGCTAAATGCAAAATAGCGACGCCAGAATTCTGAAAGGATTGTTCCAGTTTGAACTACACACAATGGTAATGCCGCGGTTGTCTCATGAGGGTGGTTATCCGAAGCATTCTGGAAAAGGCATGACTTTATGAGATAACTACGGAGCTAACGACCCAAGCTCCGCGACGGCGGCCACGAGGGACGGCGATTGGAAGAGATCACCGTGATACGCAATAGTTCTCTCCTCGCGATTGCTATTTCTGAGGCCGGGCTTCCTCGGCCTTGGATTGCAGAAAGCGGATGATGTCCTGTCCGAATTCGGCGGCGGTGGGGTAGCGGGCGGCGGGGTCTTCGGCCAGGGCGGTTAGCAGGATGCGCTCGATGTCCCGATCGAATTTTGGTTTGACTTCGCTGGGCGGCGAGACGTGGCCTTGGGCGATTTCGCGCAGCGTTTTCCAACGGTCACTCGGGTCAACCTGGTGCGGATGGCGGCGGACGAGCATCATGTAGAGGATGATGCCGAGCGCGTAGATGTCGGTGCGGCCATCGAGCTTTTCGTTTTCGCCGCGGGCCTGCTCTGGGGCCATGAACAGCGGTGTGCCGATGGCGGTGCCTTCCAGCGACGTGACGGTTTCCGTCTCGGCTTCAGGACGAAACATCGATCGGGCCAGGCCGAAATCGACCAGCTTTGATGCGCCGGCTTGCGTCACCATGATGTTGGACGGTTTCAGGTCGCGATGCACGACGCCCTGTTTGTGGGCGTGGTCGAGCGCACCGCACACTTCGGCGGCCAGGCATAGAATCTTCGCCACCTTCGGCTTCTCGTACTTGACGTACTTGTCGAACGTGAGGCCGTCGATCAACTCCATCGCGTAGTAGCCGACGTGCTCGTCGATCCGGCTGTCGTAGACGCGGGCGATGTGGGGATGATCCAGCCGCTCGGCGATGCGAATTTCGCGGGCGAATCGATTGAACACCTCTTCGGTCGCCAGATCGACACGAATGATTTTGAGCGCGACGCGGCGGCCCGAATCGTTCTGCACCGCTTCCCAAACGGTGGCAAACGCTCCTTTGCCGAGCAGCCGTTTGACTTCGTAGCCGGGTACGCGCGGCAGCGACCATTCGCGGGGCGGCACGGCTTCGACAATCCGCTGGGCGGCCGCCAACCGGCTCCGCAGGATTTTCGGTTCGACCGGCTTCGTGAGGTAGTCGTCGGCGCCGGCGTCGAGGCCGGCGACCATGTCTTCCTCGGCGTCGCGGCTGGTGAGCATGACCACATAAGTGAAGGGCAACGTCTGGCTGCTTTTCACGTGGCGGCACACATCGATTCCGTCCATGTGCGGCATTTGCCAATCGAGCACGGCCAGCCGCGGCGCGTCGGGCCGCTGCAGAATCTTCCACGCCTCTTTGCCGTCCTCGGCGACCACCGGCTCGTAGCCCCAACTGCTCACGTTCTGTTTGAGCATTTGCCGCCAGATCGGGTTGTCTTCGGCGATGAGGACTTTCATGCGTGAGCACTTCCTGTGAATTCGCGGTCGAAAGCGGATGAGAGCCGGTCGATTTCCCGCACCAGATCGGCCCACGCGTCATCGAATTCCGAGGCATCGCCGTCGCGGCCCATTTGCTCGATGCGAAGCGCGGCATCGAACGCGGCCTGTGCGGCGAAAATCCCCACCGAGCCTTTAAGAGTATGGGCCGCGCGGCCTAATCCGGGCAAGTCGCCGGCCTCTTTCTGTTCGCAAATCTCGGCCATTTGCTTGGCGCATTCAACGCGAAACAATTCCACCAATTCCTGCAAAATGTCTTCACTTCCGCCGACACGCTCGAGTGCTTCGTCCCGGTCGAATGCCGGCTCCTCATCCGGCGGAGCTGGCGGCGCATTGTTGAGGAGCGAAATCGCAGACTGGTCCGCCGCGCCATCAGTTTGCATCGGCGTCTCGACTTTACTCGATTGGATCTGTTCCACGACGCGAAACAACTCTTGCGGCCGGAACGGTTTAGAGACATATGCGTCCATTCCGGCATTGAGGCAGCGCTCGCGATCGCCCGCCATTGCGTGAGCGGTCATCGCGATGATCGGTATGTGGCGCTGCGAGCCCTTTTCGTTTTCGCGAATGGCCGCGGTGGCGGCGAAGCCATCCATAATGGGCATCTGCACGTCCATGAGAATGAGATCGAATTCTTTGTCTTGAAGCGCTTTCAGCGCCTCCTGTCCGTTGTTGGCGAGCGTAACGTGAGTGGCCGCGCTTCGTCAGAAGCTCGTTGGCCACCTTTTGATTCACCACGCCATCCTCGGCCAAGCAGAATCCGCCGCGGTACAAAATCGCCGGGTCGGTCGTGCATCGAATCGAACGGCCGCGACTCTGCCACGGCCGTGCCGAGCGACTGCGAAATCGCGTTGAAAAGTTGCGATTGCGTGACCGGTTTTGTCAGGCAGCGGGCGACGCCCAACTCGGCCGCGCGCCGCTTGTCCTCGCTGCGGCCTGCGGACGACAGCATGATCACCGTCGCGTTGTCGAAGTGCGGAGTTTCGTGCATCCGTTTGAGCGTTTCGAATCCGTCCATGCCCGGCATCATGACATCGAGCAGCACGAGTCGAAACGGCTTGCCGGAGTCTGCAGCGCGTCGCATTGCAGCCAGCGCCTCTTGTCCGCTTGCCGCCGAGGTGGATTTCATTCCCCAGTTGTTGATCAGCTCCTGGCAAATGAGCCGGTTCGTGTCGTTGTCGTCCACGATGAGCACGGGCAGGTCGTGCAAGGTTTCCAGCGCGGCCGACTTGGATTGCAGCAGGTTGGGTCGCTCGCGGAAACCGCGCGGTGAAATAAAACGTGCTGCCTTTGCCTGGCCGGCTTTCTACCCAAACTCGCCCGCCCATCATCTGCACAAGCTGCGACGTGATCGCCAGGCCCAGGCCGGTGCCGCCATATTCGCGCGTCGTCGAGGCATCGGCCTGGCTGAAGGCCTCGAAAATCTTCGCTTGCTTTTCGGGCGCGATGCCGATGCCGGTGTCGCGCACGGCAATCGCGCAGACCGACCTCGGTCTGCGCCGACAAATTCTGACTCGACGTCAACGACGACTTCCCCGCGGCTGGTGAACTTAATGGCGTTGCCGACGAGGTTGACAATGATTTGCCGCAACCGACCAGCATCGCCGACGAAATCGTTGGGCACATCCGGCGGGATATGCACGGCCAGCTCCAGCCCCTTTGCGGCCGCTCGGGACGCCAGCGTGTGCAATGTTGTGCCGATCGTCTCGCGCAAGTCGAACGGCAATTGCTCCAGCTCCAGTTTGCCGGCCTCGATCTTGGAGAAGTCGAGAATGTCATTGAGTACCGACAGCAGCGAATCGGCCGACGATTTGACGATGTTCTGGTATTCGCGCTGTTCGGCAGTGAGGTCGGTATTGAGAAGCAGCTCGGTCATTCCGATGATGCCATTCATCGGAGTGCGAATTTCGTGGCTCATGTTGGCCAGAAAGCTGCTTTTGGCGCCGCTGGCGGCTTCAGCGGCCTTCCTTGCCCGTTGAAGCCGGTCATCGGTGCGGTTGAGCGACGCCGCGTTCCACCAGATGAGGACGCTGAAAACGATGATGTTCGTCAGCACGAACAGCGACAGCCCCATCAGCTCATCAAAGATTCCATGCTGCTGGGCATACCACCGCAGCCCACCCATAAACGCCGGAATGAGAATCGTCACCGGCAACAGCCGCCGCGCCATCACTCCGCCGGCTGCAGGGCTCGCAATGATCGCCATCAGGCCGTCGACCGGCGTGCGCAGAGAATTCCGGCGCTAAGCAGAGCAAACGCCACGGCCGAGTTCAGCGCCATCGGGATGAACGACCTGATGCCGATCAAGCTGACAGTGCTGTACATATAGCCGATGATGGCCAGCAGCGCGATCATGGCCGCGGACAACGCCAGGAATTCGGCCGGACGAATGTTGCGTCGCCATCTCACGTCGAGTAGGGCGAGCGCCAGTCCACAGAACAGGAAACAAGCCGCCGTATTGGGCGCCATCCGGTTGGGAGGCACATATTGTTCGAGCTCGTGCCGAAACAGCCAGCGGTCCGGGCCGTTGTCCCAACCGGTCGCGTAACCGGCGAGGCGAAGGACGGCCACCAACACCACGCACGCGGCGAGCGTCTGGGCCAAGCGGCGTCGCGCCGCAAAGCCCGGCCTCACCAGCAGCCACAGCGCGGCGCTCGCGAGCAAGAAACCCACGGCTGTGCCCCCTGGGTTCATGGCTTTCAGTCCGGGAAGGACCGTTTTGAGCGCCTCGATATCGAGTGCCCATCCGACCAGAACCAGCAGGCTGACGAGAACCACCAGGCCGCTCGCGATCCGCGCCAACAACTGAAAACGGGCGATCAGTCGTGCTTCGTCGTCGGTTTCCACGGGGCCACCCGGTCGATGAGAGTTTTGCCCAGGACATCACCATTATATATGGTTGCCGCAGCGGGAGGGACCACTCTCCAATGTTGAATCGGCACAGATATCGCACCAAGCAAATGTGAGCGCAACCGTCTGTTGTCCGAACAAGAATCCGAGAAAACGTTGGTTTGATGACGCATTCCGCGAGGCCAGAACGCCCTCGCAGCTCATTCCGAGAAAACGTACGAGTTTCCGGCACTATATATTAGTGCCAGAGATCGCCGTGTCGATGAGTTTTGGGACGCGGGATAAAAGGCGTTCGTTACGACGCCGGAACATGAAGGAGCGCCGGTCGTGGGCCATGTCTAAACGGTCAAATAGCGGCACGTATCATTGATGTATGGGTAATGATATTGCCGCGCGTCGGCAATAGAGCGTCGTCAGCGTTTGCGGGAGGACACGGACCAGAACTGCCGGCCCAGCCACTACCGGGACATACTGAAGAGCCGAATCAATCGATAGCCACCGTCGCGGATGCAAAAGTATATTCAAATGTTGGGCAACTCGGGGAACGGCGTTTCAGTTTGGTAAAAGGATGACCTTCATGGAATCCCTGCTCGCGATCATAGTTGGCGTTGGGCTGGCGGCATCTACTGGATTTCGCGTGTTTGTGCCGCTGCTCGTCGTGAGCGTGGCTGCTAATGCTGGCTATATTGCATTGGCGGAGAACTTCGACTGGCTTGGCACTTGGACGGCCCTTGTGGCTTTCGCGGTCGCAGCTGCGATTGAGGTTGCGGCCTACTACGTCCCTTGGCTTGATAACTTGCTCGACACCATCGCAAGTCCCATCGCGGTCATCGCCGGTGCGGTCTTGTTTGCCGCGAGCGTCACAGGCTTCGACCCTTTTCTGCAATGGTCGCTCGCGATCATCGCGGGCGGTGGCTCTGCTGCCATTGTTCAAGGCGGAACGGTTGTTACCCGAGTGGCTTCGACCACCACGACTGGTGGCCTAGCGAACTTCGTGGTCTCAACTTTAGAGACGCTGGCCGGCTTCTTTTTCGCTGTTATGTCGATCGTTGTGCCTCTGCTGGCCTTGATTCTTCTGCTTGCCGTCGTGGGCAGCATGTATTACGTCGGACGTCAAGTTCTGCGAAAGCTGTTCTCTCCACGAGGGAATTCCGACGCCTGATCTTTCCGTGCGGTAGCCCTACTAGGGAGCTGGAGGGCGTCCCGTGGTGCGCAAGAAGTTCTGCCGCGAGCTCCCACCGACGTCTTCGACCCCGCTCCAAAACCGGTCGTTATTGGTACATGTCGATTCGGACCAATCCAGTCGACCACATCCACGAGTCTTGGCCATTGGCCTCGAAATTGCGATCTGAGATAATCGATGTGACGCGGCTCGAATTGGGTCTAACTGGAACACCACATGCTATACCATGCCTTGGCCGTGGATTACGACGGGACGCTGGCCACCAACGGACTTGTCGACGATGCGACGGTGGATGCCTTGGTTCGGTTGCGTCAATCGGGGCGCCGTGTGGTGCTGGTCACCGGCCGACTGCTCGAGCCGTTGTTAGCAGCATTTCCGCAAGTTGGCCTCTGTGATCTGGTCGTCGCCGAGAACGGCGCGCTTCTTTACGCTCCGGACACCCGAACCGAGCGGCCGCTCGTTGATCCCCCACCGCGGGAATTTGTGGAAAAACTGACCGAGCGCGGCGTACCCGTCCAGGAAGTGGGCCGCGTGATCATTGCCACCTGCATTCCCTACGAAACGCAGGTTTTGGAAACTATCCGCGACATGTCGTTGGAACTGCAAATCATATTCAATAAAGGCGCGGTGATGGTGCTGCCCACCGGCGTTAACAAAGCCAGCGGGCTACGAGCGGCCCTCCTGGAGTTAGGGCTTTCGCCACACAACGCGGTAGGAATCGGCGATGCCGAGAACGACGAGGCGTTCCTGAAGCTATGTGACGCCTCGGCGGCCGTCGACAATGCCCTGGAAACGGTTAAGAAACAGGTGGACATCGTCCTGCGCGGTGCGGCCAGCGCGGGGGTGGTCGAACTGATCGAGCAACTGATCGCCGACGACCTTCAGGCGCTGCACGACCGACCCGACCGCGGCATTCTGCTCGGCAATGAAATCGGCGGCGGAGATGTGCGGATTCCGGTGTACGGCACGCGTGTGCTGGTCACCGGCGATTCCGCCGGCGGCAAGTCGAAACTGGCTATCGGCATGCTTGAGCAATTGATGGATGGCGAGTATCAGACTTTGGTGATCGATCCCGAGGGTGACTATCAATCGGTCGAAGGCCCCATTGTGCTTGGCACGCTGGAGCGGGCGCCGACCGCCGAAGAGGTAATGCAAGTCGTCCGCCAGTCGGACAAGAGCTGCGTTGTCAGCTTGTTCGCGGCCAAGACGGAAGAGCAGCCGCCACTGTTCAGCAAACTGTATCGTGCGCTGCAGGATCATCGCGTCCACACCGGCCAGCCGCATTGGAATATCGTCGACGAGGCCCACTATCCGATTTCCGGCTCGTGGAAGCCGATCGACGAACTTCACTTGGAGGATTTTCGCAGCGTCATGTATGTCACTGCGTTTCCGGAACAAATGCCGCGCAACGTTTTAAGCGCCGTTGATCTGTTCGTCGCGATTAGCGACGAGCCGGCCAAGCTGCTGCAGAAGTATTGTGAATTGCTCGGCGAGGAGGCTCCCAAACTGGAGCCTCCGGCAGACGTGGACAAGCATCGCGCCATTGCCTGGTGGCGCGGCAAAGGCTTGCCTTTCTGGTTTCGGCGGTTGCCGCCACGTGGCGAGCATCAGCGTCACCAGCATCAGTATTTCGATGGGGATATGGACCCGGAAAACCGCTTCTATTTCCGCGGGCCGAAAGGAGCGCTCAACCTTGCGGCGGGCAACCTGCGGACATTCATGCAGTTGGCCGAGGGCGTCGACGAAGAGACGTGGGTGTACCACTTGAAGCGCGGGGACTATGCCCGCTGGTTTCGGGATAAGATTCAAGACCAAGAGCTTACCGCCGTAACGGAACAACTTCAACGCGCCGATGACGTCTCACCGCAGGACAGCCGGCAACGAGTGCTGGAAATGATCCGCAAGTTGTACGTCAAGGAGATATGACGGCAGTCGATTTGCTTGGCACGCCACGCCGTCCTTGCTGCGTCGGATGAAGCGAGGCCGTCGGCGAATCACCGCCGACACGGGATTGCACAAAACGTTGGTTAGATGACGCAGCCGGAGAGGGTATCACACCAGATTTGTGTCAAAAGCTCCGAGCAGACGTTTTTCGACACCTTTTTCGCGTCCCGAAAAACGTGTGTCACATCGGTCCGTTGTTGACCAGTGTCACGCGTTTACGAGTTGATGGAACTCGCGAAACGGCGTTCTCCACTGAGTTTAAAGCCTCAGTATTCGATGATTAACAGCCTGCCGACATTCATTAGATGGGGCGGCTGTGGCGAAAGGGTTAGACCGGTCGTAGGCCAGCGCACAAAATGAAGAGATGCTGCACTCTACTGCAAGGGTCGGGCCCATCAATTGCCGCGACCCGTTTGGCTTTCTTTTTCTTCTCGTCCGCTGGCTTTTCGGTGGGCTTCCAATTGGGATTCCGAACGTGCTGCTTGGTCATGATACCTTCAATCTGTGCAACCAAGTCGGGATGATTTGCCGCTACGTTTGATTGCTCCTTTGGATCGGACCGGAGATCGTACAATTCCAACGGACCTTGCAGTGCGGTCCGATAGCCCTTCCAGTGATCTATGCGTACGGCTTGCTGGAACGGATGGGGTCCCTCGTAGATTTCCCAGTAAAGCCAATCATGCTTGGCCGACTGCTCCCGCCCGAGCAGCGTGGGCACTATTGAGATGCCGTCGCGTGCCAGGCGGTGCAGGCACACTGGCCAATTCGCAGGCGGTGGCTAGAACATCGACGTGACCGCAGAGCAGGTCGCTCTCTCGACCCGGGCCCACTTTGCCTGGCCAGCGCGCGATCAATGGCGCGCGGATGCCTCCCTCATAGAGATGTCGCTTAAAGCCGCGGAGGCCTGCGTTCCCGTTCCACACCGTGCGGCCTGGACCCTCCGCCCCGTTGTCGCTTGTGAAGATGATCAACGTTTTCTCTGCGAGCCCGAGCTGCTTCAGCTTTGTCACAACGCGGCCGACGTCGGCATCCAGTCGGGCTATCATCGCCGCGTGATTTTTTACCGGTTGCGACCAAGGGCGATTCGCAAACGCGCTCGCGTCGGGGCTAACGAACTGGCCGTGCGGCAGCGTCCAAGCGGCATAACAAAAGAATGGGCGATCTTTATTTGATTCAATGAACTTCAAGGTCTCATCGACGATCATGTCTGGCGAATACGCATCACCTTTGCCCGGTTTTCCCGGAACGCCATTGCCGCCGGGCATCGGAACGTCCACGCTGTTTCGAATCAGAAATGCAGGAAAGTAATTGTGGGCATGGGTTTGGTCGTAGTAACCGTAGAAAACGTCGAACCCCTGTTTCTCGGGCACACCAGTGGTGCCGACGTTGCCGAGCCCCCACTTACCGAACCCGCCGGTGGCATAACCCGCCTGTTTGAGCAGCTCGGCAATCGTGACTTCTTCCGGCTTAAGTGGTATTTCGCCGTTGCTTGCTGCCATTCGCGCGGCGTGTGGCATGCCCCATGTGAAGGCCTGTCATTAAACCGCAGCGGGTCGGCGCACACGGCGCTCGCGCTATAGGCGTTAGTGAATCTCAGCCCCTCAGCCGCTAAGCGATCGATATTTGGCGTAGGAATTGCCTTGCCGCCGTAGCAACCGACGTCACCGATTCCCAGGTCGTCGGCCATAATGAAAACGATGTTCGGTGGCCGTTCAGCGGCGCCTGCATCGGCCAAGTTGAGGACGGCATAGAGGACGGCGAGCAAAACGGAGAATTGATTCATTGGAGTGCCTCGCGTGGGATTGTCAGAGGTCGGGGCAGTTGTCGCCGCACCGCCACATTATATCTTGAACGC
>CAWAZX010000005.1:0-49878 GCA_963786455.1 uncultured Planctomycetota bacterium
TCGCCTTCGCGAAGCGTAGATGCGAACGTGCCGTAGCGCCACGCTGCAGCTCAAACTCCAACCGGTGATCATGACGGGCGGCCCGACGGTGCCTGGCCAAGTGGTGCACGATCAGGAGATCCGCGAAACGAGTTGCGCCAGCGCAGTCGATCGACCGAGGAGCTCCTCGCTTTTTTTTGAATCGACATTCGCCGCTCGCGGCTTAGCCGTTCCGACGTGTGGCATGACAACGTGTGGCATGCTTTCGGGCGGTAGCCCGTAAGCATGTGCTCGTCGCAACTCATGCCTGCGCCCGAGTCGCGAAGGCATGCCACCCAGAAATTTCGACACCACCAATACACAGAACGCATTAATCGCGCGCCGCGTCGTCCACTTCCTTCAGCGCGGATCCTCCGCACCGCCTACGGTACCCTCCGCGGCATGCGATACCGGCGCAAACGCACTGGGTGCCGGTTGCGTCATTCGTGTCGCCGACGTGGCATACCCCCGCCTATTCATCGGCGAGTTCCCATATCGAAACTGCATGCCTAGTCCTTCGGCGCCCCAACCCAATCCTTGCGCCTCGCGGAGGATTTGCTGCAACCGATGGTCGACAATCTCATCCTGCTTTTCGCGGCGCAGGTTGAGCCGGTCGCGAAGCTGGCGCACTTTTTCCTCCAGCTCCTTGATCTCCTGCTCATGAGCCGCGAGACGCTGGGTGAACTCTGTGGTCAGCGATTCGCGGAGCGATTTTTCGATTTTGTCGTGCTCGCTCGCCTCACGTGCCGCTTTCCAGCGGTCTACGAGCTGCTTTGTACCGCGAGTATCGGACTCCATGCCCATTGCTCCATATCCGCTCATTCCATATCCGCCTCCCTCGGAAGCATAACCGCGAGAGTAGGGCGAATTCGTCGCTGTCGGCCGCACTGGCTCGTCGCTCTTCTTTGGCTCCTCAGCCGATGCGAATGATGCCAACAACGCGGCCAACATGAAAACAAAAAAGATTTTACGCATGTTCATTCCCTCCTATGTGAAAGTGTTATCGCCTCTCCCAATGGAAGAGGTGAACTCAGTGCCCGCTCTCCTCCATACGTTTCGAAAGCTCCCCAATCTGCCGGCCAAGCTCGGCAATGTCCGTGTCCATCGAGTCCCGCCCGCGCGGCGACGAGCTCCAATTCCGTTGAAATTCGCTCGTTCGCTCGCGCAGCTCCTGAAAGTCCGTATCCATCGATTGCTCGTCGAAAACTGGCTTAGCGACGGGCGGTTGCTCGACCACTATCTGCGGATTTGCGTTCGAAGGTTCTTTCACCGTCAGTGCTTCTTGAGGATCCGCGAATTGAAACGGCCCTGCGAAAAACAACAATGCGAATACGACGGCGACCGCCGCAGCCACCGACAACCATCGCCCCAGTGTCCGCACTTGCGATCTGCGCGATGTCGCCCGCAACCGCCGCGGCGGGGCAGGGCACGTGGCCGGTTGCTCCAGGTGCAACAGCCAGCGGCCGAGCAGCTCCGCGACTTCGCTTGCCGACTGAAATCGATCGTCCAAACGCTTCGCATGCAGCTTCTCCACGATCTCGCAAATCCATTCCGGTGTTTCCGGCACCAGCTCCCGAATTGGACGTGCATCCGACTCGCTGATCCGCCGCAAAACGCCGTACGGTGTGTCGGCACGGAACGGCGGACAGCCGCTGCACATGGCATACAGCACACTCCCCAGGCTGAACAAATCGCTGCGCCCGTCCACGGGCTCGCCGCGCGCCTGTTCGGGCGACATGTATTGCGGCGTTCCGCTGATCACGCCGGCATCGCGTCAAGCTCGCATCATCCGCGGCGCGGGCCAGGCCAAAATCGGTAATCGTGACCCGCTCCACGCCGCTATCGAGCAGGATGTTTCCGGGCTTGATGTCGCGATGGACCAACCCCTGCGCATGCGCGGCAGCCAGGCCGGCTGCGATTTGAATCCCAATGCGAAGAATCTCGCGAAGTTCGAGCGGTCCCCGCTCATCCAGCCGCTTCAGGAGCGAATCGCCCGGAGTATACCGCATCACCAAAAATGGCAGGCCGTTGGCTTCCGCCACGCGATGAATTGATACGACATTCTCATGCAACACAGCCGCTGCGGCCCGCGCTTTCGCGCAAACCTGGTCCGCGCAGCACCGCTCATCGCCAGGTGGGGAGCCAACACTTTGATCGCGACGTAACGATCGAGCGCAGGCTCAAAACCCTTGAGCACCACGCCCATGCCGCCGCTTCCCACCACGCCCGCAATCTCATACCCGCCGAAGCGGCCCAGCATTCGCGGGTCGTCCGTCGGGTCGAAGTAATCGGTGATCCGCAACAACTCCGGCCGCTCGTCGCGATTACCCGACGGTGAGCTGTCGAGCAGCGCCGAATTACTCAACTCAAACTCCCGATCGAACATGTCGTCTACCAGGTACGTGGCGGCCTGGGTCCAGTAGCTTTCATCTGCGGCGACTTTCTCCAGCCGTCCGCGGCAATTGGCGCACGTTTCCAGGTGCACCTCGATCTGCCGCGACTCGTCGGTGTCGAGTCGGCCGTCCAGAAACTCGGCCAGCCGCAACGGATTGTCATTCAAACAGCAAGTCGCCATGACCATTCTCTCTATCGCGAAACGCACCGGCATTCGTTTCGATTTCGTTTTTCAAGCTGCGGACGATTCGGCTGCGGGCAACATAAACGGAACCGATGGAGATTCCGAGCGTCGACGCGGTCTTCGCGATGTCCTGGCCCTCCACCATCGTCATCCAAAACGCTCGCCAGGTCGTTTCCAGAAAATCGCTGCGGATCCGCTCGGCCGCCCAGCGAAACACCCCGCGGCGGAATTCAAGCTCCAGGATGTCGTGCGGGCACTGGTCCTTGCCAACTTGCTTGTCGAGTATTTCGATCACGCTGGTCCCGCCGGTTGCCGCATCGAAAGGACGACGCGAAAGCATATTGATCGTCGCGTTCTGTGCGATCCGCGCGAGCCAGGATCGAAACCGTCCTCGTGACAGATCCGGATCAAACCCTCCGATGGCACGCCCAACCGCGGCAAACACCCGTTGGGTTAAATCCTCCGCATCAGCATGCTGTAGTCCACGCCGCCGCGCGATGCGGAACACGACGGGTCGGTAGAGCGCAAGGAACTCCCGCCACGCCTCGTCGTCCTCAAAACGCTCCAGGCGTGCAATCAAGCTGTAACGAGTATCAGGAAAACCGGACAAGCGAGTTCCTTAAGTTGTGCCTCTACAGGTGTGCCACTGCTTGCGGCGCACTGTAACGCGCCGTCACGTCGATAAGCACTGCTCGCCGTTGCACCGTGGTGGGCCGTGGGTGGCAAGCAGTGCCGTTATCAATCGTAACAGCCCTTTCTTCCGCCGCGAGCAGTGGCACACCCCTCCACATTCTCCATAAGTAACACCCGCGGTGCCACTGAATCTAACGCGCCACGTCGCTGGCTGCTGCAAATTGGTCGAGCGGCCACTGGCGGAGTGCAGTGGCAGCATCGATAATCGATGCGGTATTTCTCCCCAAAAGCATGGCCATGGAGCGTATACGCAATGAGCCAGCCGAGTAAAAAATCGCGCCGTGAATTCATTCGCCAGTCCGTGACCGCGAGCGCCGCTTTCGCCATGCCGACAATCGTGCCGGCCGCCGTGTTGGGACGCGGCGGGGCTGTCGCGCCCAGTGAAACGATTTCGCTCGGCGTGATCGGCATCGGCCCCCGCTCGATTTACGATTTGCAGGGAATGCTTGGTTTCGCCGACGTGCGCTGCATTGCGACTGCCGACGTTCAGGCGAGCCGGCGCGACGCGGGCAAACGCCTGGTCGACGAACAATATGGAAATCAGGATTGCAAACTCTACCGCGATTTCCGCGAGCTGCTCGCGCGCGATGACATCGACGCCGTGCTGGTTGCCACGGGCGATCGTTGGCATGCCACTGCGTCGATGATGGCCGCAGAGGCCGGTAAGGACGTCTACAGTGAGAAGCCATGCGGCCTGACAATCGCGTATTGCCAGCAGCTGGCCGACACGATGAAACGAACCGGCCGAATCTTTCAAGCCGGAACACAACGGCGCAGCGTCCCCAACTTTCAGCAAGCGATCGAGCTGGCCCACAGCGGGAAACTCGGCAAGATCCACACGTTGTACGCGTCGGTCTACACGCCGCAGATCAACGCACCTTGGCTACCCGGCGAACCGACGCCGCCACGCGACGATGTCGATTGGAATCTGTGGCTCGGCCCCGCACCATGGCGGCCGTACAACAGCCAGTATGTCGCCGGCAAATGGCGCGGCCATTACGATTTCGATTCCGGTGCCAAGCTGTTGGATTGGGGCGCACACACGGTCGACCTGTGCCAGTGGGCGAACCAGGCCGACGACACGATGCCGATTGAGTACGAGCCATCGGCAAAAAATATCACGGCCCATTACGCGAACGGAGTGAAGCTCGTGCTCGACTTTCTCACAACCCCATTTGGCGAACGGCCCGGTTGGATTCAACACCTGGGCACCTGCCCGGTTCGATTCGTGGGCGACGAGGGCTGGGTCGAAGTGGGCGACAGCGGCGGTATCGTGACCGAACCGGCTTCACTCGCCAAGGAGCTGCCGCAGTTACCGGAGAAAACTGCCGGACTGGATGTGACGGCCCACTCGCGAAACTTTTTCGACTGCACAAAATCGCGTCGTCCGACCGCAGCCAATCCCGAAGTGATGCGCCATTCGCACATCGCCTGTCACGCCGCGGCGTTGTCCTGGATGCTCAACCGCAAGCTCAACCTCGACCCGGAAAAGGAAACATTTATCAACAACGACGAGGCCAACAGCCTGCGCCTCGCCCCAGCGCCCCTGGAACGCGTAGCGCGATTCAATTTCACCGGGTGTGCCACTGCTCGCGGCGGAGGAATGGGCTGTCACTTCGAGAACGGCACTGCTTGCTTCCCGCGGTCGGCGATAGTTTAACAGCGAGCAGTGCGGATCGGCATTGGAGTGCAGCTTGGTGCGCCGCAAGCAGTGGCACACCGAAACGCATCACACGCCTGGAACCCAGCCGCTGCGATACTCGCGGGCCCACAGCGCTTGGGCCGCCGAATTGTTGACGATGTGACCGCTGGCCGGATCGGTTTCGAGCGATTGTCCGATGCGGCACGCGATGTTTCCCAGGTGACACAAGAGCGTGCTCTTGTGGCCGTTCTCGATGTCCGCGTTCGCCGCGGAACCGTTGCGAATCGCGTCGAGAAAATTGCCAAGGTGCTCCGCGTCGTCGCCCGATGACTTGTCGCTTTCTCTCACTTTGCGCTGCGGATCGTAAATCGTGTATCCGCCGTCGTCGACATACAGCGTGCCGATTTCACCGCGAAACTCCATGCCGATCGAGCTACTGGCTTGATACGCGGGCGACCAACTGATGCTTTCAAACACAAGCGTGCGGCCAGCGAAATCGTACGTCACCGTGCAGGTGTCCGGAGTCTCTTGATCATCGTCGAAGCGGAGCTTGCTGCCGCTCGCCACAACCTTCGACGGATAGTCTACTCCCAGCGCCCAGCGGCAAACGTCGATCATGTGCACACCGTTGTTGCCGAGCTCGCCGTTGCCCCAGTGCCAGAAAAAATGCCAGTTGTAGTGGATCACATTGTCGCGATACGGTTGCGCTGGCGCAGGTCCTTGCCACAGTTCGTAGTCGAGACCAGCCGGCGCAGCGGTTTGCTGGCCGCGGCCAATCGTCGGACGATTCGCAAAGTACCAAGACTTCGCGTAAAGCACATTGCCAATCGCGCCATCTCGCAGGCGTTCGACGGCTTTGCGGTAGAGCGGACTGCTGCGCCGCTGCAGGCCGACTTGCACTACACGCTTTGCCTGACGTGCGGCCGCGATCATCCGTTCGCCTTCGTCCGGCGTGTGACTAACCGGCTTCTCGACGTACACATGCTTGCCGACCAGGCACGCCAGGATTGTCGCCGGCGCGTGCCAGTGGTTCGGCGCCGCACAAACCAGCGCGTCCACTGCGGGATCGTCGAGTGCCCGTCGAAAATCCTTAATGACTTTCGGCTTGCGGCCGCCCTGCGACGTCGCCGCTTCGACTCCCTTCGGAATCACCCGCTCATCGCAGTCGCAAACGTAGGCAATCTCCACGCCAGTTTGCTTGGCAAAGCCGTTAGCCAATTGTGAGCCACGGCCGTTCACACCCATGATGGCCAGCACGACTGTATCGTTGGCGGCGGCAGCCCGAAGCGTGCGTTGAGAAGTGAGGGCCGCAGTTGCCGCCGCTGCACCTGTTAAAAACGTCCGCCGGTTGATTTCAGCCATCGCCATCCTCCACGAATAAAGTAACTTACTCCGCGTGAACCGTTAGTCGCCAATAACACGTACCCGTGCAACGCCGTGCGCCACCAGTCGCCGAGCGGACCCCGTTCAATGCTCTGCTGCGCCTGGCGGCCCGTCGTGCGCTCCAAATCAAGCGTGGCCGCGAGTACATCCTCGCAAAAAATCGACGCTTCGTCGATGATATTGCCGTCCGGGGCGATCAAACGACTTTGACCGTGCGAGCCCGTCGTATCCAGGTTGGCCGGAGCGTTGGCTTGCACGACGTACACGGTGTTTTCTACGGCCCGCGCTTGAATCTGCGCGATAGGGAGCGATTTTTTTCTCTTCCTGCAATCCGGACTCATGGCACACATAAAACACGATCCGTGCGCCGGCAAGCACTGGCAGGCGGACCAGCTCCGGGTAGCGTTCATCGTGACAAATGATGATCGAAGCCGGCACGCCGTCGATTTTGAAAACCAGAAGCTGATCGCCGCCAACTGGCCACGACTCGGCCAGTTGCACTTTGTGATACCGGACGAGAATTTCGCCTTGTGGAGTGATTACAACGGCCGAGTTGTAAAGTCGATCGCCGTCGCGATACGGTGTGCCAACAATCGCGTAGATGTTGTGTGTCCGGCAAGCATCGGCTAGATGTTTCTCAGCGCCGGCCAGTTGTTCAGCCGTAATAGCGCGCATGAACGCATCGTCGAAATACCCAGTCAGCGCACACTCGGGAAAGACGACAACTCGCACACCATCGGCTACACAACGGACAAGCTGCTCATCGATTTTGCGGACGTTTTCGGCTAGATCGCGCGTTGATCGCATCTGAACGGCAGCCACGCGCAACTGGCGCGGCGCTGGCGATTCGGCGGCCACAGATTCAGATCCGCGGAGTTCGATCGGCCCGCAACTCAGGCCGATCGCAAACACGAAGCCGAAATGAAGGCATCGCCACATTGTTAGGTTCCTGAAATAAACTCTTGCAGGTCGCTACTTACGAATCACCGTGCACGGCCTGGCCAGTTCGACTAGGTCGTCTACATCGCAGTGTTCCAGCAGGCCGAAACAAAACATCTCGGGATAATCGTTGACCGACCAGTTTTTCTCCACAACTTCGCGCAGGCTGCCGAGTGAGTCGTGCAATATTAATTGCTGTGGCCGTTCGTCGCCAGTGCCGGTCGCCGCGGCGATCAGCGCCGCGAGCGAGTTTCGTGGACCGATCGCAACATGTTGCTTGACCGGTTGCCCGAATTGTTCCGCTGCCCAGCT
Organism: uncultured Planctomycetota bacterium; assembly: GCA_963786455.1. GTDB lineage: Bacteria > Planctomycetota > Planctomycetia > Pirellulales > Lacipirellulaceae > JABDGM01. Next base: position 7,566 of record CAWAZX010000005.1, read on the forward strand.
AGTAACCGCCTGAATTTGATCCGCCTGCACGCCAATCGGCCGCGCACCGACGGATGATACGAGCAGCGCGAATAAGTATCCACGATCGTCGAGCTTCGATTCCCCCAAGTAAAACGAGTCGATGGCCAGCACACGGTAATTGTCAGACAGCAAGTTCTCGATTTGCTCAACGGCGGAGGCTCGACCGCCGTCGGCCGTGACGCACACAGTGCCTTCCGGTATTCCCCGGCAGAGTTCGACGGCGGGCACCGTCCAGTCGTCGCCGACGCGGATCCGCCAATAGATCGCTTTCGTTTCGCCCTCCATCGACTCCCCAATCTTCTCGGCAGTCGACTTATAGGTTGCGAGCCGGGCGATGCGGCCGACGCTCTCGGGCGTTGGCTTTCGCTGGTCATTGTGCGGCGGTAAATCGGCGATCCGCTGCCGAGCCAGCAAATTGAAATCGAGATTGTTCTCGCGCAATGGCACATTCAACTCCTCAGCCGATTTAACTTCGCTTTGCGATTCGATCTCTTTGGCGTCGAAGGACGCGTCGTTTGCGAAGAAGTGGTCACCGAGCATTTTGTAGAACTGCTCGCGATTCTCGCACTCGAAATTATGCGTGCCAGGATCTTCGTTGACATGCGAGCGCAGCCGCGATGCCACGCCGGCCAGCTCGTAGATCGGCCGGGCCGCATCCAACAGCGGCGGCAGCGCGTGGGCCGACGCGAAGCAACAGTCGTCCTTGGCATTGTACGTCAGCAGCGTCGGCCGCGGGGCCCGCATGGCGGTCAGATGCGCATAGTCGCAAGTCATGGCCAGATCAGTCGGCGTTTGTTCCGAATCGCCCATGTCGGAAAAATATTGGACTGCGCGTTTTGTAGCTCGAGTAACCGGCGACCGGATTCGACAGAGTCACGCGGCGATCGAGCGAGCTGAACAAGATCGTCTGCCAGCCGCCGCCAGAAAAGCCTGCCATCGCCGCACGTTCCACATCGGCGTGCGGATGATCGATGAGCACGTCGAGTGCGCGTTCCATCACCAAGTAGAACACGGCCAAGCCGCTCGTTCCGCACAGGTCGAGTTGATTCATGCGGCCGTGGGCGAATCCGTCGCCTTGCAACTGCCCCATGCCAAGCCACTCGGTGTTGAGCGCAATCATCCCGCGCTTGGCCAGGTTGATGCAGCGGATTTGTTTGTAAGGCGCGGCTTTCCCCTTGCTGTCGTGACCATTCACGTTGAGCACCACAGGCACGCGCCCGTGCAGCTTGTCCGGCTCATACAAGAGCGCCGGAATCCACAGGCCCGGGAGTGCTTCGTAGCGCAGCTTTTTGATCCGATAGCCGGCCGCGGGAATTGTATCCAGCCATTCCACGCGGCGTGACGAATCGCGCCAAGATGTCGGCACGCCGCGAAAGACAATGTCATCGAGCACTTTTTGTCTCAGCCGCTCGGCCTCGTGTTGCCATGCGCTCCACGTGATATCCCGCGGCATGGGGAGGATCCGCCCTTCGCAGAAGCGTTTTACCTCCTCGAGCGATTGACCTTTGTCGAGAACCGGGTGTGCGAGCAACGACGTGAGTTCGTTCTGCTTGTCCGAAGGGTCTTCTGCTAGGGCGAACAAGTGACATGTTAACGAAAACAATATTGGTCCAGCAGTCGATAAGAGTCGTGCCAACGTGCACATTGTTTGTTTCCAACGTAGAGAGGTCGATCCAGCCGCCGCCATTTTAACAAGCTGGCGAAGCGGCGTGCGTACCGGCTGAAAATTATTTTCTTCGCAACTGTTAGTCCGTCGGAGGGATAATCGTTTCTTATTGCCCGTCGGATTGATATGCTGGAGGCCATCGTGACGATTCGCGAATTCACAGTGGGACAGGGGAGCAGTGCGGTGGGTTGCAACGAACTATTCCTGCGGGTTGCCCGGCATAGGGTTACCAGCATTTTCGTAGCTGCCTGTGTTTTCTCTGTAGCATGGACGACATCGGCCACGGGCGAAGCAGCCCAAAATGCTGACGCGAATTCTGAATCGAATAACCTCGCTGCCACGCGGCGTGTCAGGGTCGCCGGTATCGTCCTGAAGTGGCTGCGGACGGAGAGAGAGGCGAATTACTCGCGCGCTGAAAAGTTGATCACAGAAGCTGCACAGGGCGGGGCACAGCTTGTATGTACTACCGAGTGCTTTCTCGACGGCTATGCGATTAAAGACAAGTCGATTCCGCTCGACGAATATCGAGCACTCGGCGAGCCAATTCCGTCCGGCAAATATTGCCGGCGGCTTTTTGAGTTGGCCGATCGGCTCGACGTCTTTCTGGTCGCGGGCTTGCTCGAAGCCGACGGCGAGGATCGCTACAACACGGCCGTGTTTATCGATCCGGATGGAAAACTGATCGGAAAATATCGCAAGCACCGCTTGGGACACGAATCGGTTCGCAACACGCCGGGGACAGAAACACCGGTGTTCAACACGCCGTTCGGCGACATCGGTATCATGATTTGTGCCGATCGCCAGGACGCCGGACTCGTCAAGCGGCTGGGCGATGGTGGTGCGCAGCTACTCATTTGCCCGTCGGGGGGAATGTTCGGCGCAAAGTCAAACGATCCGATCGTACAAGCTCGTTCCAAAGAGAATGGGATCCCCATCCTGTTCGTTCATCCGGCCGAGTTTCTCGTTACCGACGAGCGCGGTGAAATCCAATCGCGGCATTTGCTCGGCGACCAGTTGGAAATCTCCAACAGTGAAGTCGGCGGCGAACAGGATTTGAACGAAGTATTCTTCTTCGACCTGCCGATTGCGGCCGCGCGGAAATAGTTCATCGCCGATCTGTAATTCAGTTGCGATTCCGCCGTCGAGAATTCGCTTGGTCCCCAAACTGCTTCTCGTAAATCGCTTTGAATGGATTCACCTGGGGAGCAACGGCGTTTTCGTTCACCAATAACAGTGGCAGCGACTTCCACCAATTATCGTACGCGGCGTCAAGTTCATTCACTACTTGAGGATTCTCATCGGTAAGATCACTCGTCTCGCCGGGGTCTTTCTGCACGTCGAACAATTGCCAATGCTTTTCGCGATCACGATCGCAGACCATGTGCCAGCGAGTGGTCCGCACACTGCACTTTGCATACTTGTAGTCGTCGATGTTCGCACCCTTCGGCCAGCGTCCCACGTGCGTGACCAGGACGCGGTCTTCCCACACTGCCTGCGGGTTTTGCAGCAATGGCACAAGACTGCGGCCTTCGACCTGAGCCACGGCTTTCTCTGAGAGTTTGCGCCGGCCAATTCGGCGAGCGTCGGAAAGAAATCGATGTGCGCGGCGAGCCGGTCACAATCGGCGGGTTGGAGCGTGCCGGGCCAGCGCCACAACGACGACGCCCGCGTGCCGCCCAGCCACGGCGTCACCTTCGCGCCGCGCATCCCGGCGTTGTAAACATTTACTCCCGCCGTTCCGCCGTTGTCGTTCATGAAGATGACCAGCGTGTCGTTCTCGATTCCCCACTCCCTCAGCCGAGCAAGCAATCGGCCGACGTTGTCGTCGATGTTCGCGATCATGCCGAAGAACTTGGCCACATTTGGCTGCGGCACCTTTTCCTTGTAACGTGCTTCATCTTCCGGCCGGACGTCCAGCGGCGCGTGCGGGCGCATTGGTGGCGATGTAGCAGAAGAACGGCTGCTTGCCTTTCACGCTGTCGATCCACGCGATCGCCTGCCCGAAGAACACGTCGGTGCAGTAGCCCTTCGTCTTCACGAACGTGCCGTTGTGCAGGATGGCCGGATTGAAGTAGGTGTTGCCGGGTGCGTCGCCGCAGCTGCCGGCGTACGATTGGCCGATGCCGCCGGCGCCGTGGATGAACATCTCGTCGAAGCCCCGCCGGCTCGGCCAGCGATCGGGCTCGTCGCCCAGGTGCCACTTGCCGAAGATGCCGGTCGTGTAACCGGCCGACTTCAGCACCTCGGCCAGCGTGACCGCGTCGGGCGTCAGTCGCTCGCGTTCCAGGATCGTGTGCGTGACGCCGTTCTTGAATTCATGCCGGCCGGTCAACAATGCCGAGCGCGTCGGCGAGCACGTCGGGCTGACGTGGAAGTCGGTGAAGCGCACGCCCTCGGCATGAAGGCGGTCGATGTTGGGCGTCTTGAGAATCGGGTTGCCGTGGCAGGAAAGGTCGCCGTAGCCCTGATCGTCGGTAAGGATGAAGACAATGTTCGGCTTCTTGCCGGCGATGGATTCCGCCGCATTGACGGAAACGCCGATCATCGACATGACTGCGAAAACAAACACACAGCGAATCATCGTCGTCCCTCACTCGGTAGTTATCGCGTTGGAAAAACAAGCTCACTCAAATTCACGCGATACGTCAGCTCCGGCGCGTCCCGATCCGCGTCGAAACAGCGAAACACAAAATGCGGCGTGTCGTTTTCTGTGACCTGCCATTGGATATCAACCAGCGCATACGCATTCTTGGCATGCGCAACCGGGGTCACGCGGTAGGAATTGAAGACATGCGGCTCTTCCTGATTGATCCCACAAAACATGAGCTCAATGGCATCGTATCCCAGTGCGTCCGGCCGGCGGCTCGCCTCGCCGTAGTGCTGATCGCCGGCGAGAAACACCACGCCTTCGGCATTGGCGTCGCGAATCGTTTTGAATAATCGCTGCTGGGCCTTGGGGAATTTGGACCACGTTTCGAATTTCGTCTCACGGTCCAACAGCACTTGATAGCCCGAGGCGATGAACCGCAGCCGGGCCGGTTGCCGCAGCTCCTCAGCGAGCCATGCCCACTGATGTTCGCCCAGCGTATCGCTGTTCTCGCCCTCTTCGTCGCGGTTGAACCGCACGTCCAACAAAATAACCTGCAGGCGCTGGTCGCCGTCGCCGAAGTACCGGGCGTGATAGATGCCGTCGCGATCTGCGGGAACGAACTCTTCTACGCCCCAGAACTTGCGGAAGAGTTGCTTGCTCTGTTCCTTGAGCGCATAGTTCTTGCCGACGTTATCCAATCCGTAGTCGTGATCGTCCCAGACGGCCGCCATTGGGACCTCTTTCTTCAGTTGTGCAAATGCCGGTTGCGCCGCAAGCAACCCGTAGCATTTCTCGATGAATGTAATGTCATCCTTGGTATCGGCGTAAACGTTGTCGCCCAACCAGATCATGAGGTCCGGCTTGGCGTCGACATAGCGGAACATTGCCGGCGCGGGCCAGTCCTGCCGGTGGCAACCTGCCAGGGCGACGCGCTTCACCGCCGGTTCGGCAGCCGTTGCGAGATGGAAACCGCAGAACGGAGTGACAATGAACAACGCCAGAATCTTTTTCAAATTCATGATGCAAATCTCGGCAAGTTCGGACAGCGTAACGCGAATAGAAATTAACTGACAAATGACTATTCCTCAAGCGGCCGGGCCGTTGCCCTTTCAGTTATTGCCGCTACCGTGGACGCCAACGTAAAATGGCCGGTGCTTTTGATTTGGCTGCCTGAAAATAGGAGCAAGCAATGTATTCACCAGTATCGCGTAGCACATTGGCGGTCGTGTTTTGCTGCAGCTTTGTCATTGGGCCCGCGTGGGGGGCCGATGCGCAGTATTCCAACATCGCTTTGGATCAACATTTGCGAGAATGGCTGGTGCTGGGCGCAATCGCCGCGCAAGAAGCCGAAGCCGCACCGAACGTCGCTGACGCGCGAAAGATGGGCTTCGAGCGAGACTTGCTCGAAAGTGCCGGCGGTGAAGCCAAGATTGGTGCTGAATCTGGAAAGTCGCTCTCGGCTCGCGGAGGAGAGTACACGTGGAAGATTCATGAGAGCGAGCGCGACATAATCGATTTGATTGACGCCGTGGGCCGGCGCGACTTTGCGGTGACCTACGCGGTGGCCAATATCGAAGCGCCGAAGGACCAATCCAGAATCGTCGGCTTGGGTAGCGACGACGCCGTGCGCGTGTGGCTCAACGGCGAATTGGTACACGAGAGTTCGACCCCGCGCGCCCTCATGCCTGATGACGACGTGCTTCCCGTCAAATTGAAAAAGGGTACCAATCGCCTCATGATCAAGATCGCCAACGATCAGGGCGACTGGGGCTTCACGTTTCGCTTCCTGTCGCCGGAGCTGGTGAGCAGGCAACTGTTCAAAGCCGCCGACGCGGGCGATTTGGAATCGGTCGAACGGCTCGCGGCTCTCGGGGTCGATCTCTCGGCGAAATCGCCCGCGGGAATTACTGCGGCGCAGATCGCCAAGATGTGCGGCTACGATCACGTGGCCGATTTTCTCGTCTCAAAGGGCGCGCAATCGCCTGAGCCATTCGATGCCGCCGCCGTCGTTCCCGAGCTGCTGGAGGAAGTCACATCGGACGATGCCCCCGGAATTTCGGTACTTGTAGCGCGCGACGGCAAGGTGCTGTTCAGCAAGGGCTTTGGAATCGCCGATTTGTCGCACGACGTGCCAATTACAACGACCAGCAAATTCCGCATCGGCTCGGTCACGAAGCAGTTCACCGCCGCCGCAATTTTGAAGCTACAGGAGGAAGGCCGGCTTAACGTCAACGATAAGTTGAGCAAGTTCATTCCGGACTATCCGCGCGGTGACGAAGTGACGATTCACCATCTGCTGACACATACATCCGGCATTAAAAGTTTCACCTCGAAGCCCGATTTCATGGCAAGTGCGACATCGCCCGCCACCGTCGATCAAATGATTACGAGCTTCAAAAACGATCCATTCGATTTCAATCCTGGCGAAAAATTCTCCTACAACAACTCCGGTTATTTCCTGCTGGGGCACATCATCGAAAAGGTCAGCGGCCAGTCGTACGGCGAGTATTTGCGCGACACATTTTTCAAGCCGCTCGGCATGCACGACACGGGCGTCCATAGTGCCACTGCCGTGCTCGAGCAGGAAGCAACCGGATACAACTACCAAAGTGGCAAAACTGCCAAAGCGCTGGATTGGGATATGTCTCGCGCGGCGCCGCGGGTAACCTCTATTCAACCGTCGAAGACCTGATGCGCTGGAATGAAGGCATCTTCGGCGGCAAAGTTCTTTCGGAAGAATCGTTGAAGGCGGCTTTCACGCCCGTCAAACTTAGCTCGGGCGAAGAGCCAATGATGTCGTACGGCTACGGCTGGATGATGGGAGAACGCCGCGGCCTCAAGACGATTTCCCACGGCGGCGGGCTGGACGGGTGGTTGTCGATGCTGACGCGGTTTGTCGATGAGGATCTGACCATCGTCGTGTTTCACAATGCAATGCCTCCGGTGCCGGAGTTGTCACCGAGCGAAGTTTCCGATCTCGTGGCCGACGCGTTTCTGTGGCAAAAAATGAAGCCGCAACCAAGATACGAGGAGGACAAAACCGTCGACCCCACGACGTTTGCTGCTTACGTCGGACGATATGACTATATGGGTGCCGTGTGCGATGTCGCAGTCGAAGGGACGCAGCTCACGGCGCAGCTGACTGGCCAGCCGCGGTTTCCAATCTTTCCATTGGGAGGCACGCGGTTTTTCTGGAAAGTCACCGCCGCACAAATCGAGTTCCTCAAGGGTGACGACGGCCGCGTGAGCGGCGCGCGGCACACCCAGGGCGGACAGTCGTTCGTCGTGAAGCGGCTTCCCGATGAAAAAATCGTGCAGGTCGATAAGGAAACGCTCGATCGCTACGTCGGCAAGTACGAGTATCCGGGAATCGGCGTGCTCTCAGTGCGTCGCGACGGCGTGCGGCTGTTGGCGCAAATGACGGGCCAACCTGAGTTTGAACTCTTCGCCAAAGCCAACGATGCGTTTTTTTGGAAGTTCGTCTCCGCCGAGATCAAGTTCGTAACCGGCGACGGCGGCAAGGTCGAAAAGGCGGTTCACCAACAAGCCGGCGCGACGTTCGAAGTCAAAAAAGTCGAATAGCGCGTACGCGCCAGGTGCTTCCGAAGTACCCCCGGCGAGCCGGCGTCAAGTTTGAAATAACTTTGCCTTGGCGAACGCTCCTCCAAGAACGCTTGCCGCGTCGACGCCGAGCCAGTCCTCCAACACCGCGGCATAGATTTCGCGCATGTCGACGTTCATTTTTAGGTCGCCTTCGTCAAGGTCGGAAAGACTGGTTGTCGCTCCCACCAGCCCGCCCACCGATTTTCGGCCGGCAACAAACACCGGGCCTGCGGCGCCGTGGTCGGTTCCCTGCGAGCTGTTTTCTTTCACGCGCCGGCCGAACTCACTGAACGCGAGAGTGATCACGCGATCTTCCAACCCCGTAGTCTTGAGATCGTCGTGAAATGCCTTGAGCGCGGATGAGAACTCGCCAAGCAGCTGCGCGTGGGTATAGAGTTGTGCAGCGTGCGTGTCGTAACCGCTCTGCTGTGTGTAGAACACGCGTGCCTGCGAGCCGCTTTTGATAAGCTGCGAAATAAGTTCCAGATTGGCGGCCAACTTCGTTGACGGGTAATTGGCCGCGGTGCTTTTCGTGCTGGCACGCATCTGTTCGTGGAATTGCTCTGCCGCCGAATAGGACGAAACCAGTTGGCGAGTCACGAAAAGCTCGAGCCCTAGCTCTTCTGACGGGGCTGCCGCTGCTCTGCTTGCAATGGGCGCAAGTTGACTCGTCGCAAATGGCATTTTCATGTCGCCCAGGCCGGTGAGCGAGATCGCTTCCGACCGGCGGCCCCATAGCGCGACAGGCACTTCCTCCGGGCCGGCGTAGATCGCGCCGGGTTGTGAAACAGGATTTCCGTTGTTATTCGACGCGTCGAGATCGAGTGCGCGTCCCAGCCAGCCGTATCCCTGGTGCTCCTTCGTATCGAACCGCGCGGTCTGCCAGATTCGCATGCTTTCAAAGTGCGAGCGGTTGGGATTCGGATAGCCGACACCCTGCACAATCGTCAATCGACCGTCGTCGTGGAGCTCCTTAGCCGCGCGCATTTGGGGATGAAGCCCCACGAGTTCGTTGAGCTTGTGAATGCGCGCGACATCGAGTCGAAGCGTATCTCGGTTGCGGCCATATCCGTCGTCGCCGAAGGGAACGACGGTATTGATCCCATCGTTACCGCCGTCGAGCTGAATCACTACGAGTACGTTGGCATCCGGCCGAGCCGCGGCGGCATGCGCGAGGCGGGTGAGCGCCAGTGGCGCGACGGGATAAAGCGAAACGAGCGACGTTCGGTGCAAGAATTCTCGGCGCGATAACATGGGACTCGCTCCTTTCCTTTCAAACGAGCTGGCTTTCCGGTCGGGCCAACAATAGGGCAACGGCCGACGGCAGGCGTCGATCCTCGGGTTCATTTTTTACGGCGGTCAAAACCTCCGACACGGCTTGTTGCGGCGCACTACCCCAAAGCAATTCGGCGAACCATGCGGCGGCTTCCGCGACGTCTGTTGTTGGCCGATAACGCTGCACGAGTTGCCATAGATCGGGCGTTTGCGGTGGATGCCAAACGCGGCCTTCCACGAGCATCGCGGCAAAATTCGCCCGGGCCAGAATTCCCTGCGAACTAAGCCATGCGCGGCCCTCGGACCACCCGCCCACGTTGGGCGGATAAAATAAATCCTGTCCTACGCGGGTCGTCCACTCGACTAAGAGCAGCGTGCTGGGCGGCGGAACGGTGAGCTCCAGGGCCGTCACCGCGCCGACCAAGCACTCGACCGGCCCCGCAACGCGGCTGCGAATATTGGTGTCGGCGAAAAACAGGCGCGAGCGCAGCACGGTCTCGACGGCCCAACCGATGTTGAGGTTATTCTGGCGCAACCCCTCGGCCAGCGCACGGCGTTCGCTCTCGCCGATTGCTGATTCACCAAAGAACAAGCCGCACATTCGGCCGACGATGCGTTCTGCTGTCGCCTCGTGTTCCAACAATTGCTGCAGCAGTTGATCACCGTTGAGCTGCCCGTTGTGCGTCAAGAATACTTTGTCACTGCTGTCGTGGCGCACCTCGCGAAAGCCGAATCGGCCGCCGACGACGGCCCAGCCGGTGAGCGCGCGGGCCGCCGCTTGCACGTCGTTTTCGTTGTAATTACCGACTCCTAATGTGAAGAGTTCCAGCAGCTCGCGGGCCAGGTTCTCGTTGGGATGTCCCTTGCGATTGGCATCGGCATCCAGCCACACGAGCATCGCGGGGTGCTTCACGACCGCGTGCAGCAATTCACCGAAGGTGGACCTGGCGAGCTTTCGCAGCAAGTCGTTCTGCTCGCGCATCAGCGCCAGGTCCTGCACCTTGCGATTGCTCGTGGCGAAGTGGTTGTGCCACATGAGCGTGAGCCGCTCGGCAAGCGGATCCGGCGAAAACAGCATGCGGTACAGCCACCACGCCTTGAGCCGATTCGGATTACCAGACGCGACAGCCGCATCGCCAATCGTGCGAGCCATCGATTCGAAGTCAGCCGGCGAAGCTCTCGATGGTTTTTGGCGGCTCGTTCCCGCGAGCACTCGCTCGACGGCCAGCTGCGGTCCGTCATTCAAATCGCGCTCGATCTCCGGCCATGTCGCCGCGAATCCGGCTCGTCGGTGAAAATGCACCACGCGCCGCCGATTCCACGGCGCTTCATCATTGGGTTCATAGCGAGCCCAGATATCGGTTGTCGACCGGGTAGAATTGTTAGCTGCCATGGCGCACTCTCAATCCTTGCGCAGGACAACGTGCGTTCCAGCCGCCGGCTGGCCATTGGGGCCGACGACGCGGCCACGGATGTGGACCGATTTCTCCGACGTCCCCGATTTGTCCTGCTCGCTTTTTGCACGACTTTTCTGTTCTGGTTCTTGCGATCGATTGATCGCTTCTTGCCGACGCTGGAGTAATTCCGTCAGGCTCACAGGCTTCAGCTCAATCGCGCCCAAGTCGCGCGTCTCGCCCGGCGAAAGTTTCAATCCCTGGGAAACGTCCGCAGATAAATTGTCAAACGGGTTGGTGTGCCGAATACCGCTCAAATCGTAAGCGATGCCCGGCAGCAGACCCGCAATGACAAATCGGCCATCGGAGTCCGTCTCGATCGGCGACCAGCCGTCCGCGGCGGGCGGCAGTGGCAGGCGTGGTTGCGGCAGCGTGACCTCTTCGCCGGGCTGTGGCAGAATGGTTGCCTCAAGTGTGCCGGCGACAAGCGTTAAGTCCTGGATGGCAACGCCGTCTTCATCCACGATGCGGCCAATGACGGCTGCCCACGGTTGCAACTGCACGGTCAACGGACCTTGTGGCTGCTCCTTCAGCAGCAGCTCGCCGGCGAGCTGTCGATCCGGAACGACGAACACCAGCTGCCGCGGTCGGGCGGCGTCGAAATTCAGGATGCTAAACTTGCCCTCCTTCAATGGTTGCCAGCGGGCGAGGTCAACTCGACCTGTGTAGGAGCCGCCCTCTGCCGACAATGGCTGTCCGTTCGGATCGAGAAGCTGCCCCGTGATGATGTTGCTGCGCTCGACTTTTAGCTCGACTGGATATTCCTTGCGTTTGCCGTCGAGGTCGATTTTCGCCAGGGCATGATATTGCAGCCCGTTGCCACGCGCCATGAACAAGGCGTACTCGGCCATTTCTTTGGCACCTTCAGGTTGTGTCTCCTTTAAACGGTAACTTTCGTCGAAGGCGTTGAAAGCCAGGTACGCGGGGCCGGCCGGGGCGACGAATTGGAAATGTCCTTCCATGTTGGAGCGAATGTCCTCAGTTACGTGCGCTGTGGAGGCGGCGCCTGGTCGGGAGTCGTTCTTGTTGATAGCCAAGTATTTGATCTGGCCGGAAACACCCTCTCCGGTGTCTTGGTCCACCACTCGACCGATGACGATTCCCCCGGCTGGTGTGAGTTCCACGTTCAGGGTTACGGGCGAGCTGTCTGCACCGCGCGTGTCGGCCCGCATGGATGTAGTCAGGTAGGGCTGGCCCGATGCTGGTTGGAATAGGAGAGGATTTTGAGGCGAGTTGGGCAGGCCTGCGAGACGGAACTGACCGGCTTCGTTCGTAACGGCCCGCACAAAATCGCTGCCAGCACGTTGAATTTGGCGGTCGGCTGTGGCGAAGCCGGATCGTCGACTGGTGACGCGCACGCCGGCTACGGGCTGATGAGTCTTCGCGTCCCGAACGATACCTTCGACCGGTCGTGATGGCGCTGCAACGTGCGTGAACCTCGGCCCGTAAACCTGTGCGGTGCCCGTCAATTGGTCCGCCAACGTGACGGCTTCCGCTGGGCGAAGTCTCGAGTAGACCTCGTTGGTTTCGAAACCATCGGCTTCAACGACCAGCCGGACGAGCCGATCACGGCCAATGCCGCGCAGCGTGAATCGACCGTCACTATCAGTCAGCGTCTGCGGCAGGATCTCTGCGACGAATGGACCATACAAATGCTTCTCGGCTGCTTGACTGGCTTCATATAGGTTGATGCCCGGGCGCGGCTGGCCTCCTCCCAAGCATCGAGCGTGTTGTCCTTGCCGGTTCTTAGCTCAACGACCTTTACTTTGGCGCCGGCAATCGGCAGTCCGTTGATGTCGACCACGCGCCCTTCGATGGGGAGATCGTCCCGCGCTAATCGCAACGGGCCGCGCTCGGCGTCGACGCGTGATTGTACTTCGGCAACCGATCGACCTTGTTGCTGCGCCGCTCGATCGCTTCCGCGAGCGCAGTGCCGGTTGTTTCGAACGCGAGCGACTGGGCCCAGGCTACGCCGTGTCGCTCGGCAACCGCGACGATAGACCCCCACAGCCAAGGCGGAACGCTATCGCCCGTTTGACGGAAATCGTGCCGGGACATTGAAAACTGGAATTTTCCGTCGGCAGCGGTTGTGGCCAACGGTCGGCCATCAGGCGGACTGTCCTGAATGGAATACCAGTACGCGAGATAAATTTTCGCGCCTTCGATCGACTGGCCCTGGGCGTCAATTACCTGGCCGGCGTAACGGAGAGACTCGTTTGCGTTCTTGGCCGACGTACTCGATTTTTCGTTTGCGTTCGTTTGGAGCGGCGCAGGTGCGCGATTCGGTTCGGCTTGCTGCCCTTCAGTGATGTCGACATCGCCCAGATCGAGCGTTTGTCCGGCGGTGAGCTCGATGTCGCGCTTCGCGATGCCGCCCGGAAATCCTTCGCCGCCCATCGCGATCAAATACGGGCTGCCCGCCGGGACGTTCGGCAGCTCGAACCGGCCGCTCGAATCCGTATAACGTCGTATGATCTCAATGGTTGGGATCGTCGGAGTGGAATCGGTAGCCAGGTGTAATTCAACCTGCGCCATGCGAAGGGGTTTTCCTTCGTCGTCGACCACGCGGCCCGAGATCGTCGCCGCGGGCAGGAGCTTTAGCTCGAACATTTGGTTTTCAAGTTTTTTAAGGTCCGCCAATCGAGGTTGTCGCGAGCCATTAGACGGAAAGAGGATGGCAGCCCTATTACTTTTGCTCTGAATGAAAATTGCCGGCTGCCTTGCCGTCTCATTGAGGCCCGCTATCTCGAAGTATTCGACGCGCAGCCCCGCCGAGCTCCATCCCGCCCGCAGGAAGAATCGGCTGTTTGCCGCTCCATGGCAAGTGACCAATCACGCTTACATCCTTGACCGGCCGGCCTTGCTCGTCGACACAGTGCACTCGGGCCACATCGGAGATCGACTGCACAGTGAGCGAGACTACCGGTGATTTTTCGTCCGGTTTCAAATCCAGAAACTTCGCCACCTTGTAATTCACCGGCCTGATGAGGCCATGGTTGGCAGTACTGATCCAACCGTCGTCCGTAAGCGGCAGACCAAAGTCCTCGGCCTCGGCCGGCCGGTAGCGATCGGGTACTGCGGAAGCCAGCCGCGTCGTCGCGGCGAGTGCACCGGGACCGGGCAAGGCGACCACGGCAAATTCGCCCTGGTCGTTGGTGATGTTACCACCGTAGGGATAAATGTCGTCGCCGATCTCGGCAACGCGCGGATTACTCCCGTGCGCCAGATACTCGACGCGGGCTTTGACCGCCTGCGCCGTCGACGCATCGGTTACCGTGCCGCGAACGACTATTCCGCGCGTGAGTTTGAATTGCGTGTCTTCTGGCTTGGGAAGAGTGCCGGAAGTTAGTTGGACGTCACGCTCGACGCCGATGTACGGCAGTTTAGCGCCGTCGGCCGGCCCGGCAAACAGTCGCAATGTTCCGTCGGTTGCCAGGCCGGTGAGCTCATACCGGCCGTTTTCATCGGTCTCGGCATTTGCATGGTCGCCGCCGCCGCGAATTCCACCGCTGACGCCTATGCCCGGAATCGGCTTCCCGGTCTCGCGTTCAAGCACCACGCCCACGATCGGCGAACTGGGGTTGGCAAAATGTTCAAATGTGCTCGGATAAATCTGTGGCAATCGATCACCCGATTCCAAGTACATGCGCGTTTCTTTGCTAAGAGGCTCGCGCTTCCACCAATCGTCGACCTTGCTGCGCGTCGCGATGCTGATTTCCACCGATTGAATGTTGCGGCCTTCGATGCGCCCACGTGCCAGTCGTTCGAGCCCGATGCCGGTGAATTCGAATCGGCCTTCCGCGTCGGCCGTTACGATGGCAGCATCCGCTGTGCGATCGAGTGTGCCCCGCGTGACGTTCAGCTCCAGCGAACGGCCTCGAAACCAGGACATTTCGCGATTGCGATAAACTTGCAACTGCATGCTTACCGGTGACTCGCGCAGCGAGGCAAACAATCCATCGAGATTCCCGCTGTTGGGCTGGTGGATATCCCAGATCAACAATTGTGCATTGGGAACCGGCTGGCCTTCGAGCGTGAAAACTTGTCCGCGGATCGGAACATCATCACGCTTCAATTGGACGGCGAGCTCTTTGTCGGCGGTCAAGTCCTTGCCCTCGAGCCACGTGGGCGCGAAATCGTCGGCGGTAACCAAAAGCCTGGCAAACCGCCACGCCTCCTGGTGCCAATCGGGCTTGGTGAATTTCGTTTTGTCGAATTCAATTTCGAAACGTCCGTCGGGGCCGGTTGTCGCCGTCTGCATTTCGGTCGCCTCATCATCCGAGAGCCGAACCGATGCGCCAGCGACGAGTTCTCCATCGTCGCCAAGGACGCGTCCGCGAACCGTGATCGCACTGCTGATGCGCGGCGAACTAGTAGTGGCAGACGGCGGTACGAATTCGCCCCGACTGGCTGTTTCGCCGGCACCCTTTTCCGACATCATCCGCTTCGGTTCCGGCCGCTCTTTCGCCGTCACGTCGATCGTGCCGAGGTCGATGGTTTCGCCTGGCTGGACCGCCAATTTTTCGGTCACCACCTTAAAGCCGAGCTGCGTCGATTCTGAGAATACGGCATAGTCCACGCCGGGCAGAACGCCCGTGTGTTCGAAGCGCCCGTCACTATCCGTTGCCAGTTCCTCCAGCTCCGGCTCAAAGTCGCCCCCGGGACGAATGGCCAGGCGGATTTTGCGCCTGAGAGTGGAACTTCGTTATCGTCGACCAACCGGCCGCGAATGGTTGCGCAAGGTTGCAGTGTAATCGTAATCGACTTCGTGGACTCGTCCGTTGCTTCAACTTGAATGACCTGTCCGATGTTCCGCACTTTGTGGTGGAACAGCATGGTGCGCTTCAGTGGCGGCGTAAATCCGATCGCCTCGAAGCTGGCCCCGTCGAAATCTTGCCACCCGGAGCTACGACCCTTTACACCGTACACGGATGCGCCTTGGACTTCCTCCCCTGCCGCGTCAACAGTCGTAATCTGAAGCGAACGACCAGAGTCGAGCGCGAAGTCAAATTCAATATTTGCCGTGCCTTCCGCGATATCGACTTCCTTCATCGCGGTGGGCCATTTGCGACTGGGGCTGAGTGGCGCCCGGAACGTATTGAAGTGCCCGGTTTTCTTGTCGATGCCTTCGATCGACTCGGAGCCCATTCCGTCGGGATATCCTTGATGCCAGGCGGTAAGCCCGATGATGGCTCGACCCGGCAGGCCAACCAGGCGATACGTACCGTCGGCGCGGACCTGGTATTGATCTTGATAGCCGTGCGTGTTCCCATCGCTGTCGTACTCAGGCAACGCTTGGGCGAACGGGTTGTCGCGGAACGGCAAATAGTACATCCAAACTTGTGCAGGCGCGCCAACTGGCTTGCCCGACTGCTTGTCGGTGATGCGGCCGGTGATCCAGACGCCGCGGTGCAAATCGAGATTGCATTCGACCGCTTCCAGTCCCGGTTGATCGGGCACGTCAAACTCGCGCATTAGATACGGCTGTTCATCGCTCGGCACGGCGATAATCTGCCGCCCGCTTCCCTTGGGCATGCCAACCAGGCGATAACGTCCCTCATTATCGGACTTCACGCGGATGGCTTTACCCGCGGAGATTCCGAACTCGGTCATTCGGTAGCTGTGGATTTCGACGCCGGGCAACAGTTCGCTTGTCGCAGCATCGCGGACCGTGCCCACGATTGGTTGTGTCGGCATCAGCGCAATCTCGAAATCAGCGCCGTAGATCGTTACTTTTTGATTCCACTTCGGATCGGCCATGCCGGTGATGCCGACCATCGGTGACATCTTTCGAGTAACGACGACTGCGGAGGACCGCGCGATGGAGGGCCCTTCGAACGCCAGATCGATTCGCCGTTCGCGCCCGGCGCCGGAGAAGCGGAAGCGACCGTCGGAATCCGTCACGAGCTCGCCTGGCAAATCGGCCGGATTGTGAGGAGTGGACTTTTCGAGATGAGTATTAGCGGCCTGCCAAATCAGCTCGCCTCGGCGCACTGCTTCGAGCCACGGCGTGAGATCTTCGTCATCGTCTGCCGCCAAACCGCCAATGCGCACCGTCACGCCCGCAATCGGATTTCCTTCCAAGTCGACAAGCCTGCCGCTGAGCGGCACGTCGTCGCGAACCAGCCGGAGCGACACGTCCTCTGTCGCCTTATGATCACGCAGTGAGACAAAATCGGGCCCGTATTTCGGCGATGTTGCTACAACGGTCGCTTCCTTCCACATATCGGGCCGGCGCAGATCTACATCAAACTGTGATTTGCGGAACGAGATGGTGAACCGCCCGGTCGCATTGCTCGTGGTGCTGGAAAGCGGCTTTCGTTCCACGTCCGGATCCCAATACCAGCGCAAGACCTGCACGGTGGCGCCACCAAATGGCTGGCCATCGGGATCCACGACCGTACCATGAACCGTGATCATGTCCTCGGAGTCATCGATCGCGCTTGCGCCTGTCGAAGTCGCCGCAGCCGAAGTCCGTTTCGGCTCCGGCCGTTCCTTCTTGGTGACGTCAATCGTGCCAAGCTCGATCGTTTCACCGGGCTCGAATTCGAGCTCCTTGATCAGCTCGGTCGAGAAGCGAAATTCACGACCGTTGCCGATGATCCGGTAGGCCACCCCCGCCGGCAAATACTCCAAGCGAAATTCGCCATTGTCATTGGTGAAGGCATTTTGCGGCGATATCGTGCTCACATCGCCCAGCGGCAATGCGTGCGCGCTAATCGACGCCTTGCCGACCGGCTCGCCTTCACCATCGATGAGTTTGCCGACCACCGAGCCGCAAGAGAAAAGCGAAACAGTCTGTGGTTCGACGTTCGATGAAGCGCTTTGTGGGGCGGCGACCTCGATGATGCGCCGAAGCCGGCGATCGCGGTGAATGAATGCCACGCGGCGCTTTTCGTCCGGCCGGAGTGCTTTGACTTCGACACGCGCGTCTTTTGTTTCGCCGCCTTGCGAGCCCCATGAGGTGACGCCCGACGCAAGCACGCCGCGGAGCGGCTGGCCGTGATCATCAGTCACCAAACACTCCACCGATAAGCCGCGGCTCACGGTCAAATCGTGTTGGACTTGGTCGGTATCGGCGGGCACGTCGATTTCCGTGAGCCGGTGATAAAAGTTCGGTGCGCAAATGCCGTGCGTTGGGAAGCCACGTCGCTGGTCTAGGCCGGCAATCGCTTCCGAGCCCAGGCCAACGCAGAACTCGCCACGGCCAATGGCATGGACGGCGAGGATACCGCGACCGGGAATCACCACCGCTGCAAACGTGCCGTCCTTTTCAGTGCGGTAACGGCGGTTGTCGATATCGACAGTGAGCGAATTGGTTTGATAGCGCTGATAGTTCTTGGCGTTTTCGTTAGCGAGGTAGGGGTGATAATGCAGCGTGGCGTCGACCGGCTGGCCAGTTTCGGCATCGGTTACTTTGCCGCGAACGAAGACACCGCGGCGGAACTTGATTTCGACTTCGGTTGTTTCGAGCGGGTTGCCTTTAGGTACTTCGAGATGCTCAACCGCCAGATACGGTGCGCCCTGTGGAGGATCAACGGACAATAGAATTTGCGTGTCGGTGGGAAGTCCCTCGATGCGAATTTTTCCGTTGTCGTCGGTGACGCCGTGCCATGCCGGATTGTGCGTCCAGACGTTATTCAGCACGGGGACCAACGAGACGCCCATTCCCGATAGCGGCTCGTCCGATTCGGCGTCTTTGAGTTTGACGGCGATCGCAACACCAGGAGCGGCCGGATGCGCGAACGTCGCTCCGTAGTAACCATTTGCAAAGTTGTTGGCGACGCTCGTGTGGGGCAGGTCGAGCGCATCCATCTCTCGCGTGACGGCAATGATGTTATGTGTAACGATTCCCGGTCCCGATATCGACAGGCCCACGAGCTGGTCCGGCGCGAGGCCGGCGATTTCAAATCGGCCGTCGTCGCCTGTAGTCACCGCGGCCGGAAAATCCGGGTGCCCCATGCCGACCTGGTATTTCTGCGGAAAGTAAGGATCATCCGCTTGATTGGGGGCAATGCTATTCCGATCCATGACCATCGCAGAGGCGAAAAAATTGTTGTCCGCCATCGAGCTGGGCTTGGGCAGTTTTCCTGCAATGCGCAGTCGTTCGACCGTGGCCAACCATTGGTCGACCCCGCCGGGCTCCGATGTGGCAATCGCGGTGACTTGCACGCTTGCTCCGGCGACAGGCTGCCCTTCGAGATTTACGATCTGCCCGCGGATGACGGCTGGCTGCTTCGACAGGCGGAGCACCAGTTGGCCCGTCTTTCCGTCGTCGTTCGGATTTTGCAGTTGTTGTGTCCGGCCGGCCCACGCGGCAGAGTAGCCCGGCGCGGTCGCAACAATGGAAGTCAAATACGTAGTCGTTTGTGGATCGCGGCGGTACATCCACTGCGGAACACCATCGACCCCGGGCATGGTGACTTCGAAAGCGCCGTTGTCGCCCGCGCTGTTCGTCGAGCAGCTCATGCTCGTTTTTCAGGGAGAGAGTATTTCGCATGACGCGAACCAACGCGCCGGGTACGGGCTGGTCTGCGTCGACGACGACGCGGCCATGTACTTTCGTAAGCGGCTGCGCGTCGTCCTCGTTCGCCGGCTCGAGCGACGCTTCGGAATCGACCGCTTGAATCGTGCCCGTAATGGCGCGGGTTGCCGTTGCCTCATTATCCGATGTGCTGCCTGCATCAATATCGATCTCCGACGGTTGCACCGATTCATCGGGCTGGTCCTCAGCTTCTGCATTCGCTTCAGCCGCGGCGCGATCGGGCTCGACGCCAACCAGCCCGACCAATATGGTGCCGACCAACCCGGCCAGCAGAACCAGTGTCAGCAGCGCGTGGCCAACGCGAGTAGAGAGCGATCGCGACGTATCCATGATCCGCGCCACGCGTGCGGCGAGCATCGAGCGGAGCGAGACAATGCCGACGCCTGCGGCCGCAAGCGGTGCAACCGATAATTCTGCGATATCAACCAGCCGGTGCGCGTATTCACGGCGGTCGCCGCCGAACTGCACGACGTAATCGTCGCAAACTTCTTCGGCCGTCGAATCCAAGCGTCGCGAAAGAAGCCACACGAGCGGTTGAAAGAACAGCAAAGACGTTCCGATGCGTCGCAACAGGTTCCAGTAACAGTCGCCGTGCGCCAGGTGCGCCAGCTCATGAATCAAGACGTCGCGCATCGGCAAGCTTAATTCGTCGTCCGGCAATAACACCGCGGGCTTATGCAGGCCGGCCAGGCAAGGACTGGGAAGGAACGGGCTGTGCAGCACAGTCGGGGGCGCGACACGAAAAAGTTCGGCCACATTTCGGCACGTTTCGATCGTAGCGGGATCAGCGGCGGCGGCGCTGCGCCTGATGCGAATCAACTGCCGCCACGAGTGGGCGAGACGCGCCAGGAGCCCGCCGCCCAACAAAAGCCATGTGATGCCTGCCACAGTCGCCGAAATGCCGAACCAGTTGGTGCTGACGGTTGCAGTCGGCGCAGGAACAGCAGACGCGACTGCGGCGTCTTCGTCCTCGATAACGGCGGGCGGCGCCAAATCTACGGGCGGCTCGTTGACCGGGAACTCGTTCGGAGAGGATGACTCCAACGCCGCTGTGTTTTCCAATGCTTCAAACGACGGGATTTCGGTGTCGGTGGCGACGACTGGTTCGAGCTCGACGGCCGGCCCGGTGTTGGCATCCTGCGGCAACTGAGAAAACACTTCTTCCTGCGTGTAAGCGGCCGGCATTTCCAGCGACCAACCCGTCGCGCCAAACTGCGAGAGGCCCCAGCTCACCAGCGGGCAGACCAATACGGCAGCTAATGTGGTGCGGTACACGGCCGATTGCGCCGCGGACCCCTTGGATCGCAAGGCAGCACCAATCCAAAGCCCCGCCACGATCAGCAGCGAGGATTGAATCAACCAGTTAACGCCAAGGTGGGCTACGCTGTGCGCGATATCCAACGCGTTCATTTCCAAATCGAGCATGGTCATGGGATGCTCCTAAACGCATTACATTTTCCCTCTCCCCGGCCGCCCACCAAGGGCGACGGCCGGGGAGAGGGGAAAAACACTTCTATCGCTTGTCGCCGCGCTTCTCGATGAGTTGGCGAATTTCTGCTAGTTCCTTGGGCGAAACCTTTTCGTTCTGCAGCAGGTGGGCTACCAGGCTGCGGACGTCGCCGCCAAAAACGCGTTCCAACAGGTCGCGTGTTGCATTGCGTTTGTATTTGTCTTCCTGCACTAGCGGAACAAAGACAAACGTGCGCCCGTCCACCTCGTGCTTGATCGAACCCTTCTCTTCCAGCGTTCGCAGCAGCGTTTGCACGGTGCTGTGGGCGATCGGTTCTTCTTCGTTGAGCGCGTCGGTGATTTCGCGGGCCGTCGCCCGGCCGAGCTTCCATAGCGTTTGCATGATGAGCAGCTGAACCCGCCCGAGTTGAGTTGCGGTCATCGTTTTACTTTCTTTGTTTGGACCTCGCCGCCGATCGTTTAGTAGACTAAATTTAACGAGCTAGATTTGTAATGTCAACAAGATTTTTTGAAGGAACAAGCAGGTCAGGCGTTTAGCCTGACGAATTGCAGAGCGTCAGGAACGTCAGGCTAGAAAGCCTAACCAACGGCCGACGAGATCAGCCCGGCGAGACGTACCTCGTCGGCTAATGGCGTTCGCGATCTGTAGTGGAATACGGCGCCGACGCGTGAACTATGCCTCGGGCGGCGACTCTTCCAGGCACTCTTTGATCGCCTTTTCCAATTCGGCGGCGTTGGCATCACCGCTGCCGATGCGGAACAGGCGGACTTTGCCCTGCCGGTCGATCAGCACGGCGTGCGGAATTCCATTGACGACGTAGAACTCCTGAAGCTGGCGGTCGGTGACATAGGCCACCGGGTGCCGCAGTTCGTGGTGCTTGATGAAATGCACCATGGCGTCGCGCTCCGCCTCTGGCTCTGGGGCGGCTCCGCGCTCGATTCGGCTAGTCTCCTCATTCCAACCGTACTTGTAGTAGCTAGTTACGCCGATAATCTGCAGGCCTTTGTCGGAAAAATCATCGTGCCATTGGCGCAGGTGCGGAAAGGTGGCGATGCACGGCCCGCACCACACCGCGAAGAAATCCAGGAGTACCACCTTTCCCTTGAGCGATGCAGGCGTTAACGGATCGCCGTTGACCCAGCCATCGACGTTTTCGGGAAAGGCCGCGGGCGACCCGACCAGCGCGAGCAGTTTCCGCTGCTGAGCTATTTCAGCTCTTACCTGGGCGATTTGCGGCTCAAACTCGGAAAAGTCGGCGGTGGACGACTCCTCTTCGGGCGTGCCTTCCGATTCCTTCATCACACTTTCCAAACGAACGAGCGCAGCCTCGGCCGCGTCCGGAGCTGTGGACGCTAGCATCATCGTGCGCTCGAGATGTTCCTTTGCGAACCGCTCTCGTACCGCGCTCAAAGCGGGATGCGCGTTCGATTGGTTGAAGAGGAACTCTGAGTACGTTGTCCACGCTGTGTTGGGATCTCCGCTTTCAACCGCGTCTTCCAATTGGACGCGGTCTTTCAACGCTGCGGCTTTCCGAAGGATCGCCGCCGCTTCGGCCGGCGACCGTGCCAAGGCTTCCTCAGCAGCGCTCAATCGTTTGTCGATGCGAACTTTTGCCTCGTCGACTCGGCCTGTCTTCACCAGGACGAGTATACGTCGGGCTTCAATGGCAGCCGGAACATGCGGTGCGGTTTCCTCCAAACTTTCGGCGCGTTTCGCAAAGTCGTCAAGAACTGCCGATGCACGCTCCGGACCGCGTACTTCGCTTGTTTCATCAATCAACATGCCAAGCAACTGAGAGAACGGCGTCGTGTATCGATCGCTCTTGGCGGCGTTTTTCATTTGGTGATCGACGTACGCGGCCATGTGCCGCAGTGCATCTTCGCGACGATTTGCGCGACGAAGATGCGAGTACGCTGTGCCGTGCAACGAGGGCAGTCGCACGGCCTCGGGGTGATTTTCAATGGCCTCGTTGAGCTGCTTCTCCGCTTCGTCGAATTTCTCGTCTCGGAGCAACGCCTGAAATTCGGTAACGAACTTCAGCTCGTCGAAGACTTCGGCTTCTTCGGCCTGCGTTTCAGTTTCGGACTTTGGTTCATCAGTCGCGGCGGTGCTGGTCGTATCAGCAGGAGTGGCTTCAGCGGTCACTTGCGCAAAAGCCGGAACTGCGCACAACGTCCACCACAACGCTACCGCCAACGCGAGTGAGGTTCTCATTCCGATTCCTTTCCCCTAAGAAGGGAGTACGGCCCTGCGTGCCGAACCCAGTAGGAAAAATGACGCCACAAACAGCGTGATTGTAAACTCGCCTGCCGACTGAGAGAAGCCAGATGCGAATGGAATCACAACCGCCAAATTAGTAGCACGCTAAAGACTTATGTAGAATAGAGGGCGGCCGTCTGCGGCGACCCGGGGTTGCCCCCGGGGCCCTGCGTTAAGTCAGGAAATCATTGTGATTGCCCAGTTCAATCGTGTTACCAACCGACGGCGTGCGTATGCAAAAGCGGTGCGCTTTGGGTTAATGTCTGAGCAGCAATACCGCTTCATCGGCGGTACGCTCATCAAGGATGCGCCGTGTACGCTTCTCGTTTTTGGTTTGGGTTACGACAGTGATTACTGGGTTAATTGCGTTGACCGTCGAATTTCATTTGTAGAAGACAATCCAGCGTACGTGGCAGCCGTTCCAACAACGACTCATGTCGTTCGGTATTCCTATCGGAGCTGCGTGGGCCAATGGTGCGCTGTACCACCGCCGCCGTGGCAAATTGACAAGAAATGGGATTATGTCCTGGTGGACGGACCGCGTGGATTCAATGCGTCATGCCCAGGCCGCCAAATTCCGATAACATGGGCCCGGCGTCTGTGCGAAAGCAAACCTTTGTCCATGACTACGAGCGACCGTGGGAAAAACTACTGTGCGATAAGTTGCTCGGTCGACCAACTAAAATAATCCGACCCCCGGGACCAAGCGGCGGTCACCTTGCCGTATTCGAACGGTAGTGCGATCGAACGGCATCGCCCGCCTCTCGAACCGGAGTTCAAAAACACGGCGACGTTGAGCAATCTTCAATTCATTTTCGACGTCCGTTTCCCCGCGTTATCCGTGAAGACTGAAGGCCCGCTAGAATCAACAGCACGGCAGAGACAATCGTAGCGGGCTCAGGCACGGCTCCGCCATTAATTAAACTTGCGCCGCGCCGGCCATTTTGCCGAAATTGGCACGCCAGACGGTGAAGTCTTCTTGCGTAACGTTGCCGGGCGTGGTGTCGTTCGGCAGCGTTGTCATCGTGCCGAGTTTGTCGCGCCACAGAACGTAGTCGGCCGCATCGACGACGTTGTTGCCGTTGTAGTCGCCGTTGACGCCGCTGGGGCCGGTGACAAACTTGATCAGTCCGGTGTGGAGAGCTGTTTCGGTCGGTCCGGCATAAAAGAATGTCAGGTTTTGATTACCACCGACCGTGAATGCGTTGCCAAGCGAAATCGAGTTGGTTGGAGCGAGCGTTCGCATCGATTGCAGATTCACCTCGCTAAGAATGTTCGCGTTGCTTGAGACTGCTTCATCCCATCCTGTGCCGACGGGGTCGCCGCCCTCGGCGTCGTCGAGGCTTGTCCAACCGGCCAGATTGAGCGCCAGCGGCGCTGCGAATTTCGTAGTAGCTGACGTCGAAGCTAACGGCTTGTTGGTTCACGATGCTAACGGCTCCGGTCGTGGTGTTGACCTGCAGAGTAAGTTCCACAGGCAGTTCGTCGCTGATTTCAAAGCCGTTGATAAAGACACCATGCGATGCAGTGGCCGTTTCGCGGGCCCGCAGCAAAAGCCGTCCCGTCGGATCCGTTTTGAACACGCCACTGAATTTGTACTGGTTGTCCGTGGTCGGCCTGTTCACCGCGCCGTCGAATGTCGTGACGAAGGACAAGGCGTTTTCGCTGTTTCCGTCAAGCCAGTTAGCGGTACGCACGGGGTTGGTCGAGCTGGTGTCGTAGGAGTAGATTGAGACGTTGTATTGCGTGTTGGGCACCAGTGCGCCACCGCTGATGGACATGTCGAGCCCGCCATTTTCTCCTGTTCCTGTTGGTGCCGCCGAAACATTGGCGAAAATAAAGTCATCGTAAAGCTGATTCAACGTCGGCGCGGTGTCAGGGATTGCCCGGTCCCGATCGTCCAGGCCTCCGGCGGTAACCGGCGTGCCGTCGGCCAAGACCGCCGTGAGCATGATGTTGTAGCCGCCGACCGTGCCGGTGGCGGTTGGCTGTAAGCCGGTGGTGCCGGCGTTCAACGTGAACGGCATGAAACCATCAACCGTGTTTGCTCCTGCCGGTCCGGCGGTCGAATCGCCGAGGCGCGCATCGACGTCCACCTTGAGAAAAGTGGTGGCGCTGGACGTGTTTGCCATAGCGCACAGCAGGAGAATGGCAGCGGCGCGTGCTGCGCGCCGTCTGGTGCCGATGAGAGCTGCCACCGATACGATGACCAGCGACGCCAGCGTGCTCGGCTCCGGAACCAATTTCGCAAACGCTCCCGCGCCGTTCGCCGCATCGTACGCGGTACGGAAGGCGGCGAAATCGGAAAAGTTGATGATCCGGTCGCCGTTCATATCGCCGCGGTTGTGCGCTCCAGCAGGACTTAGCGTTGTTTGGTCGGTGTGCAGATTATTCAATAGCGTCTGGAAGTCGCCCAAGTTGATTGCACCGCTGGTGTCGAAGTCGCCCACGGTGAAGGTCACCACCGCACCAGTATATTGCGGTGCGATTACCGCCAATTCGTTGTCGTTCCGAGTCAGCCGAACGAGAATGTCTTCGGCAAATGGCGTATCTTGCCGAACGCTGCCAAAGCTTATCGTTCCACCGTTGGCGGCGATGGTCATTCCCGTCATGGCCGGGTCAACTTGCGTCAGATCCGTGGCGAACGCTGAAGTGTCACTGGGCGTTCCGGTTGTGGTCCACCCGGCAACCTTTGTCCATCCCGCTGCGTCCAAGCTGCCGGAATTCGAAGCGAGAGAATACCCTTTGAATTGAAACGGTGTCGTTGTTGGATTCGTAACGGTTACGACTCCTGTCGTTCGATCGAGCGTCGCGGTCAACGCGATTTGCGTGCCGGCATCGGTGTATGCAACACCATCCAACCAACTGCGGTGGGGGCCCGTGTTCGGAGCCACATTCGGGAAATCGTCAATCAGTACGTCGATTTCGCCGGATGCATTCGCGGCAATGGTGCCAGCCTTTCCTAAAAGCGTGACCAACGTGTCCGCCGGTCGCTCCGTGAAGAATGTGCCTTCCTTGTTCGCCGGGGGCAATGTATCCCAAACTGCGGCCCCTGCCGTTATACCCTGGGTGGTCGGCGTATTAATTGTTGGAAACGCCCCGCGATTACCCCAAAAGCTGTACGCGGTGAGATTGCCGGGCGTGAGTCCCGCACGCAACGTCCAGTTTTCATCGTCATCGGTGGTGAAGACGCCATATACGTCATAGTTTTTTCCTGGCGTCAGGCCGGAGATTTTTTGGGTTAGCTGAGGGACGTCCTCGCCGATCGCTTCAAACACCGTTAAACCCAGACCGAAGTCCGTACGAATGTCCCACAGGTTATCGGGCGCCGCCATCGTTCCGAACGAATCGATGGCAGCCGCAGGAGTCAGATTCGTAAAGTCATTCGCATCCACATAGTTGAGACCAACTGCCAATAGCAAACTGGGACTGCATGTGACAGCTGCAATGCCGATGGAAAATAATGCGACGCGCAAAGAAGTGAACGCCCCGTACGATACTGGCCGAGACATGACGGCTACCTCCGGTTGACTCAACAGCGTTTCCGCTCGTGAATAGAAAGCCCCGATTGCAAGTGAACCAATATTAGTGCCGGCCTCGTTGGTGAGACCGCACGAAATTCGCTAGTCCGCGCACCATGCGCTACCAATGTCACCACACCGCTCAGTGTAAGCATGGCCCAGCCGTGCGGCTCTGGCACCACCAGTCCGAGCGCCGCGAAGGCGCTGCGCCGTTTGCCAGATCGTAATAGGCCCGGAACAACACAAAGTCGGCAAAGTTGTTCGCGAGGTCCCCGTTCAGATCGCCCTGCATGAACGCTTGCTCCGGCGTGAGGCCGGAGAGGTTCGCATGCATGCCGCTTAGATACAGCGTGAAATCATCCAGATCCGAGGCGCCGTCTGAATTCAAATCGCCGAGAACGCCACTGATCGCCTCGAAGGCCGTCAGACCGACGACGTCCAAGTCATAGTTCGTATACGTCGAATAAGTGCCCCGCATCCACAGCAACGCCGTATGGTCATCATCCCATGAGGGAACGATCGGCCGCAAATTGTCGACGGTCGAGTTGAACGTAATCGGCGACCACGACCAGCTCGCCCCGCCGTCGCTGGTCGTGCCTTCGAAGATTTCATATCGAGGCAGGGCGAACTCGGTGCGAGGATCGATCTTGGTGGAAATAAACAGCCGGTTCGGATCGTGCGGATCGAGGGCCACGAGCCCCGTGTAATCGGCCTCAACGGCGTATAGAAACCCACCAGCCTTGGCCAGCTCGTGAACCAGCCAATTGTTGCCATTGAATTTCGCATAGAAGAAGCGGTGATCGGCGTTGCTGTCATTCGCGCGCGCCTGGAACACTGCGTAGGGCAGGCCGTCGTCGTCGATCGCGACGTCGATGGTCCACGCGCGGCGCATCGTGGTTCCGCCGATCTGCGTGCCCGTGGCGAATATCTTGGTCAAGTTGGCCGGAGCGACGCTCGCCGCATCAAACAGATTCGCATCCACGACAGCGCCGACTGAGTTAAACAACTGACCATTCTGCACATATCCGTGATAGATGCTGTTATCGAAGTCTCTCGGATGCCGCTCCGTTGTAATCAAGTGAATGCGGCTGCCATCCGAAATATAGCGCACATAGGGTCGATCGGAGCTCGTCCCCTCGGCAAGCAGCCGGCCGCCATAAGACCACGAATCACCCAAATTTGTTGAAACCAGGATGTTCGGATCGAAGCCGACGGTGCGCGTGAAATTGTAAAGCCGGCCGGCACCGCCGTTGTCGGCCGGCAGGTAGTGCAGGTTGGAGTATGTCGTGCCCGCGCCGTTATCGAAGGTTTGCTCCGTTGACCAACTGGCGATGTCGCCGGGATTCGTGGAAATGCGGTAGCGCGTGAAATTGTCGCTTCCGTGCTGCGCGTAAAGGGCCAGGTAGCGCCCGTCCGTCCGCCGCCAGAGTGCCGCCGAATTGTGATCGTCTGCCTGCAGCGCGTCGCGGAGCGTGAACCGATTCACGGTGCCGCTGGCCAGGTCGAGGGCGGCGACCTCGACGTCGCCGTTACGCGCGGCGCCACCTGTACCGCTGCTGTTCGCCACGGAGCTGACAAGAATCTTGCCGGTGGTCGTGTCGACAATCGCCCGCTCGTCTTCGAACCACGACCAGGCGCCGTTGTCGTTGAACAAGATCAAATCGCCGGCGACGTCGTTCACCGCGACGCACCGCGACGCGTCACACACTGCCACGAGGAGAGCGAAATAAGCCAGCTTATGTTTAGGAAAATCCACCAACTGCCCTGTCCATTCGAACCAGTACTTCAACAAGATACGCCGCCGACGGCGCCCACAAATTCCCCTCCCCGCCTGGGAAGACGAGGAGGGCAATGACGATGTCTGCTCCACGGCCAATTCGGCCAAATCAATTCACTCCACGGCTTCACGGTCAGTCGATTCTTGTTGTCAATTCAATCGCGGCACATTGATCGTGACGTCCACCGAGTCGGCATCTGCTTCCACCACGATCGGCTCTGGCTGAAAGTCCTTGGGGACGTAGTTAAAGCGATCGAACGAACTGGGGTCGTTGCTGTCGGGCGGGGCTTTCCAACAGGCGACGCGTGGGTGATACGTGCCGGGAACCAGTCCGTCGCCTTTCTTAAACGACGTCACGGTAAACGAACCGTCCTGCTCAAATTGGGCGGTTCCGGGCCGGCGCGGCAGGCCTTCTTGAACTGTGATTGGGTTGAACGTGATCGTGCCACCCTTTGGCGGCGGCTGGCCGACAAACGTGACTTTGCCGCTTACGGGAACGAGCCCCAACCCATTGTCGCTGCACCCGGAAACGATGCAGAGCAACGTGAGTGCGAGCGAAAGTACAAATATTCGATTCATCTCAACCCATCGGCCAAGGCCGTATATAACGCCTCTCCCAAAGGGAGAGGTGAAACCAGAGCCGCTCACAGCGCGCTCTTATCACCATCGCTGAACTCGCGGCTACCCAACGCATTCCAGATGAAGTAGTCGATAGTTTCCTGTACGAAATGCACGCTGCCGTCGCACATCACCATGTTGGCGCCGCCCGGATGCATGCTCTTGAAGCCGCTCGTGAGCCAATACTCAACATGTTCCGTGCGCGATTCCATCGTGTTCAGCGGAATGTGCGTTGAAGACATCGAGAAATTTTCACAGAAAATGCAATTCCAAGTCCAATGACCGGGTAACGTCTCGCCGGCCAGGAAGGTATTAGAAAGCCCGTCCGGAATTCGCCGCAGCGGGATGCCCAAGTGACGACGACAAATCGCACCGGCACAGGTGTCGGTATCGGTCGTTGGATGAAATCGCGAGCAGGGGCCGCGGGCCACGTTCCCCGACGCACCTGGATTCAGCGTTCCAAACCCGCATCCCTGGCAACAAGTTTTGTACTTTAGTTCGGCCTGCGGTTCGCTGGTAGCAGGCGCAAAAGCACGTGTCTGGAATGGTCGGTCCCATCGAGCCGGTGTACCACAAACCTTGTGCACGTGGCGGATTGCCGTTCCCGGCTGTGCGGCGATTGTCGAGGATCGGTTGCGACGAAAGCTCATCGGACGGACAGATCAGCGTCCGAATGATCGTGGTGTTGGCAAGCTCCACGTTGGGTGTCTGGTTTGCAAACCTGTTAATTTCGTAGCGGCTCGCCAGCGACGCTTCTTCTAGAAACGGCAAAACGGGAATCACCCAATTCCCTTTGGGGATTGGAGGCTGTCCAGTCACGTCGGTTCGTGCGTAGCTGGAGCCCCACGGCAGCTCCTTGTGCGTATTCTCATAGTTGAGAATGGCAATGCCAACTTGTCGCAGGTTGTTGGTGCATTGTGAGCGGCGAGCTGCTTCGCGGGCAGCCTGAATCGCCGGCAGCAAAAGCGCCACCAAAATGCCGATGATGGCAATGACGACTAGAAGTTCAACAAGTGTAAAAGCGCGGCCGCGACCGCGCCGCCCTGCTAGAGGCCGGTCCATGGATTGCTCTCCGCCGTTAGTCGGGTTGCGACTTGGATTTGCGCACGATAAGCCGTCGCCTATTGTACCTACGGAACGCCGCATCCCACAAGGAAAATGGGCCACTTCCAGCGAAAAATAAGCGTATTGGCGCGGTTGGGCTGCGCAGATGCGAGAGCTGTGGAACGCAAAACGTGTTCTTGCTTCGGTGAATCGCCATACGGGATCAAGGGAGGGCCCAGGCTCCAATCCCGTGACCCAGGGAGTGTGTGGTTGACGTTACCACGTCGTGGTCGCAAACGGGCTAGGGTGGTGCCACTTACGTCACTCCGGTATTCGCTGGTGCGGTAATCACACGACCTCGTACCAAGTCACAGTGTTCAAGCGTTTCCAACGGAATTCGCCGCGCCGAGTTGACCTATTGAGTCATCTTGGCATGGCGATTGCGACCTCTACTTGACTGGCCCATCGAATCGGGCCGAGAGAGAGGTTCACAATGTTCTCCAAGCCATTCCAGTGCGGGGCCGCATTGCCCAAGGGGCGACGCTGCGACGCGCTCGCCAAGTTGGTCGATGTGGAACACATTCACCGCGCCGAATTCGACGACAATCGGTTCGAGCTGGTTGTCGATGAAGTCGAGCTGACGATGGAATGTCCTCGGTGCGGTCCATGGAAGCGCGTCGAGACCGTGCACATGAACCGCACGTACGTATAGTCAGTTAGCAGAATGACGAAAACCGCCCAGACCGCAGAGAACGCCATCTGAGGCGAGACCGGGTTGCGTCACTTGGCTGGTTCCGCCGGCTTTACGTACGCTGCGTAAAACTCGTTTTGGAACAATTTACCGGGATCATATTTCCGCTTTAGCGTAAAAAACTCGTTGGCCTGAGGATACGCTTGGAAAAATTGCTCGCGCGTCGCATGTAAGCGGTAGGGAAGGTAATACCGCCCTTCGTGCTCAAGAGCAGCGTCAATAAGCTCTCGTGCGAGAGAATGCATCCGTGCCTCGCCGTCACCCGTTCGTTCCTGCACGAGCAGCATCACGAACGCCATCATCGGTTTGTCCGCGTAACGCAAAAACGTGTCCGTGTCCTCGTCCACAGCACGAACGGTGACGTTGAGCAGATTCGGTCGGTGGAGGGAAATGGCGCCGCGCATCGCGGCCACAAAGCTGGCCACGCGTTCCCGCGGCACGAAATACTCGTGCAGGATGTCCGTGGAATCCGTGGAACGGTTCTGGAATATCTCCGCACTTTCGTTCAGCAACTGGTTACGCGAAAAGATTTTGCCGGCCAACAGTGGCTGCAATCGAGTCTCCGCGCTCCAGCGCAGCTCCTTGCCGTAGTCGCTGTCGGCCGACCCGCGGAACACGCTCCGCCGCAGCTTCGCCATTCCCGGTTCCGCGAGAGGCGGGATTTCGCCGCCGGAATCACGAAGGAGGACGTTGAAAATAACCTCTTCGAACAACCGCCCGGGAAGGATGCTCAGCCGGGCGTAGACCATCTGCACGCCGGCTTGGTCTTTGATCTTCTCGTCGAACGTTGCCAGCGACTGGTCGACCGGAACGACATATTGTTCCAGCCGATACCGCTCGTTGGAAACTACGCGAAGCTCGACATCGAGAATGATGCCGAACAGGCCATACCCGCCGAGGGCCAGTGAAAACAGTTCCTGGTTCTCCTTACGGCTGCAGCGGACGATCGTGCCGTCAGCCTGCATCAAGCGAAAGGACTCGACGGTCGAAGCGATCGGCGGCCGGCCGTATTGCCAACCGTGACAATTCACGCTGATCGAGCCGCCGACGGAAAACGAATTGTTCGATTGCATCACCGCCACAGAGCGGCCGCGCTTGTCGAGATAGTTGATGATATCTTTCCAAATGGCGCCGGCCTGCACTTTGAGGACGTTGTGGCCCTCGTCCAACTCCATGCGTTTCCACGGCAACATGTCGATGACAATGCCGTCCGGATAGATCGTGTGTCCGCCCATGCTATGGCGGGCGCCCGCAATGGACATGCGCCGGTCTTCAGCCTTCGCGCGAGTCAACAACTGTCGGATCTGGCCTTCCGGATCATCAAGGTCAACCGGCACCTGCCATACTTCGGCAACTCGTGTTCGATTCAGCCGGCTGGCATCATCGACAAAGCCTACAGGAAGTTCTTTCAGCTGATCTGAATCGCGGGAGGCGGACGTCGCCAGGTGCAGGACCGGCCGTGCCAACAGACCGGTCAGCACGACCAGACCGATCGCCAAAAAGAGCAGCACTCGGCGTTTGCGTTTGTTAGCGCTCACAATCAATACCGATCCGGCTGATCGGCGCCTCGATGCCCGTCAATCCAACCGCCTCTTGAATCTTTCGTAGAGCGTTTTGTGGCGGTCGTTGAGATCTACCGCATTGCCGTCGATGTAGGCTGAGATGATCTGTGTCGGAGCTTCCAGCGGGTCGGCGTCGGCGACAAAGAGTGTCGCCGCCTTTCCTGGTTCGAGAGATCCGACTCGATCGGCAACGCCCAGGATCTGAGCGGGATAAAGCGTGATTGCCCTGAGCGCTTCGTCGGCCGGCAGCCCGTAGGCAGCCGCGGTCGCGGCATGATAGGGCAGGTTTCGGAGGTTTGACGAATTGCCGGAGTCGCCGGCAATGCAGTATTGAACGCCCGCTTCGCGAAGTCGGTTGGGAAGTGTATAGGAAGCGTCGTACGGGTTGTCGCGGCGGAGCGGCAGGCGGTGGATGGCCGAGACAATGACCGGCACGTTGTGTGCCTTCAGCAGGGCGGCACAGTGCGGTGCGTCGTATCCGCCAAACAGAATCAACCGCAATTTGTGTTCTGCGGCAAACGCCACGGCCGACTGAATCTCAACCAGTTCATCGGCCTCGACCATCAGGGGTTGCTTGCCGGCAAGCATGGGCTGCATGGCCTCCCAACGAATATCGAACGGCGTCAGGTCCTCGTCGGCATCGCGAGCCGACTTGTACGCCCTGGCGTCTTCGACCAGTTTGGTGATCGTCTCCAGCTCCTTGCCGTCATCCTGAGTGCGGGGCCAATTAACGTGCATCGCCACCTGCGGCTTGAGCAACATTTCTTCCCACGTCCAACCGCTCAGCTTCATGAGACTCGATTGTCCGGAGAACAGACCGCCAGTTGGTGCCGCAAGGGCCAGCAGGACACCGTTGCTTCGGGTCACCGGAATTAATTCGCTGTCTGGATTAAACGCTTTGTGCGCGGTTGCATTGGGATTGAAGCTGCCCATTTCCTCGCGATCATCCGTCGCACTAATCGACGATATTTCCACGAGCCCGATTTGCGAATAAGCCGCGACGAAGCTCGGATATACATGCTTACCCTGACAATCGACTCGTTGGGCTCCCTCGGGGAGGGCAATATCCTGACCCATGCTAAGAATGCCGGATTCGTCGAACACGAGCGTACCGTTTTCGATTGGCTCGCTCGTCACCGGGTGAATCGTGCCACCGACCAAAGCCGTCACATTCGCCGACAAGGACTTCGGAAACAGACAAATTAAAACAATTGCGATGACTGCTCGACGCATGATTCTAAAGTCGTCCCCGCTCTGTGAGGATTGCCTGAATGAGCTCCGCGCGGAGCTTGTCGTCTCGTTTGCGCATCTCGCGGTCGAGCTCGATATCAAAGAACAACCGGCCGTCGATCCACGTTTGTTCGCAGCGCGAGAAATTGGACAGCGGCGGGCCGCTCCACACGGCAATGTCTGCGTCTTTGCCCGGCTCGATCGAGCCCACGCGCTGGTCGATGCGCAACTGCTTTGCCACGTTGAGCGTCACAAACTTCAACGCGTCCTCGCAGGACGTCCCGCCGTACTTGCAGGCCTTGGCTGCTTCCTGATGCAGTCGGCGGCCCATTTCCATGTTGTCTGAATTGAACGAGACCACGATGCCCGCTTGATGCATCAGCGAGCCGTTGTGCGGGATGGCATCGTACACCTCAAATTTGTACGCCCACCAATCACTGAAGCAACTGCTCATGGCGCCGTGGGCGAGCAGCTCGGGGGCCAACTTATAGCCCTCTAGAATATGCTGTAACGTGCCGACGCGGATGTTGTACAGCTCCAGCGTTCGCAGGAGCGACAGTACCTCGCTTTGGCGGTAGCTGTGGCAATGGATCCACCGCTGGTGTTCCAAAATCTCGAGGAGCGCGTCGAGCTCGAGATCGCGGCGCGGCGGAAGTCCGGTCCGGTCGCGCTCCCAGCGACGCTGCTCCCCGCGGTATGCCAGTGCGGCCCGGAATGCGTCGACGATCAATTCGTCGACGCCCATCCGCGATTGCGGGTAGCGTCCGCCGGAGCCAGGCCGTTCGCGCCGTTTGACATTTTCACCCAGCGCAAACTTGATGCCAGCGGGCGCGTTGTGAAGCTTCATTTCTTCCTGCGCCATCGCCCCAGCGAAACTTCACGACCTGGCTCTGCCCGCCGATGGGATTGCCCGAACCGTGCAGAAGATTCGCCGCGGTCACTCCGCCGGCGAGTTGACGGTAAATAGTAATGTCGGTTGGGTCGACAAAGTCGGCGATGCGAACTTCCGCCGTGATCGCGTCGCCCATTTCGTTCATGCCTCCGTCGGAGGCGGCATGTGAGTGGCAGTCGATGATACCCGGCGTGACGTGTTTACCAGCGCAGTCGATTTTCTTTACACCTTCGGGAATCTCAAAATCCTTTCCGACGGCGGTGATCTTGCCCGATTCGATGAGCACTGTCGCGCGCTTTAGCATACCTTCATCCGCACAGGTCCAAACAGTGGCATTCATAAGCGCCAAGTGTTCCTGTTGCGGGGACTTTTCGAGGCCGAAAGCACCCAATGGGTAATTGATGGCGACGTCGAGCTTGGAATTCTTAGACTTCTTCTTCGGCTTCTCGGTGTCGCCATCGTCGGAGTTGTCGACCGGCTTTTCGTCCTCGTCGGCCTCTTTTTTTGTGTCCTCTTCTTTATCCGACTCTTGCTCTTCGCTGACACCAGTGAAAGGAACCTCGACGCCGTCGGCCAAACGGAAAATGCCGGAGAGCTTTTGATCACCGTCGTTTTGGATGAGCGTCGCGGTAAAGGTCAGTTTGCCTTCCGCCCCGAACTTTTCGCCCGGGAAGATGCCAGTGATTCGATAGCCCGCGAGCTTGAACGAGTCGATCTTCAGCTCCGACTGGCCAGCGGCAATTTCCGCGTCGACTTCGCCCTTTTCATCGTCCGACGCATCATCCTCGTCTTCCGCTTCATCGCTCGAATCCTGCGCCTCGGCTTCAGGGCGGGGCTTTTTAGTTTCGTCGGATGATTCCTCCCCGGGTACAGCCTCTTTGCTTTCGTCGGTTGCGTCAGCGGTCGGCTTTTGCTCGGCCGGCTCATCCAGCCGGTTAATGCTTGCCGCGGGCTTTTCCGGCTTTCCCGAGATCGTCAGCCGCCAGTGTTTCATATTGCCGATTGGTTCGGCTGCTGAGAGTTTCCACTGGCCAACGAATGTGGCGATCGGTTCACTCTTGATCTCGTACGGCTTTCCGTTGACCCAAGTGGTGATGACATCTCCTTTGTCGAAGAGATCGCCGTCGGCCACGACTAAATTCGCGATCTTGCCGACCTCCACCGTTCCTAACTGCTGGTCGACGCCAAGCACCTCGGCCGGATTGGCCGTAAGTGCGCGAAGCGCATCATCGCGCGAAAGTCCCCGCTTGATCGCCTTGCGAAGTTGCGCAAGAAAGTCGCCCTGTTTTTCCAAACCGTCGGCCGTCAGCAAGATCTTCACGCCGGCTTGGGCGAGGCGCCCGGGATTTTCCGGCGCCAAGTGCCAATGCATCAGGTCTTCTAACGAGACGGAAAGCGCGCCTTCCGGCGAGGCGACCTCCGGCGGCTTGGGAAAGTCGACCGGAACAATCACCGCCCGCCGCGTCTTGCGGACCTCGTCGAGGCGCCGATATTCGTTGCCTGACCCACGGATCGCGAGGCGCAGCCGGAACTCGCGGGCAAATCGGTCGGCCCGGTCGACGAACAACTCGTTCGGAGCATCGGCAATGACGAGCCCGCCGGCATCGAGGTATTGCCCCAACGTCTCCAGGGCCACATTCGCATCCGGTCGTCGCAGCGTGACGTCAGCCCGCACGGCATTCAACGCCGTCTTGTGCCATTGGGCATCGTAGCAGGCTTGCCGCGCCAGCGCGACCGCTCCCATTGGGCTCGTCGGATAGCCGGATCGCCGGCCGCGCGGAGTCGAGAGACGAATGTGCAGGGCGACCGAGTCTTCGAGCATCGCATCCGCAATGTCGCCTGCGGAAGTCAGCACTAACTGCGCTTGGCCTTTGAAGATCCCGTTTCGCGGTGCGACAAGTCGAGCACCAAAGCCTTGTGAACGGAGTGCCGTGTTGAGCGCTTCATCGGGCTGAAGCGAGTTGGCCACCGATTGCTGCGGAACAATGTTTTCGTTCCAGTAGGCGGGGCCCGGAAGGTCGGCTGTGACGACGTGCTCCGTATAACTTTCGATGAACCCCGGATAGACCCACTTCCCGCTCAGGTCAACACGGCGAACGCCGGGCGGCACCGCGTCGCCCGACGACACGTCGGCAATCTTCCCATCCCGAATGACGATCGTTCCCGATTCGATTACCTGTCCTCGTGCCACGATGATCTTGGCACCAACCGGGCATAGGCGTCGGGCGTGTTTTGACGAAGCCCCCGGGTGGGCGACGAATCTGCGGCGCTGTGGCAGCCCAGTAAGCTGCAGCCCCAGCACCACAGAGAATAGGCGTTTCGGCATGGCGACTAGCTTGAATGGCGAAGACTGGTAGGTCAGGCTTTCCAGCCTAACGTCGTGACAAAACGTATCAGGCTAAAAAGCCTGACCTACTTAGTTTGGATGGCGAAGACGCTTGCAAACCGAAGGTACTCCCGCCAGGGAACCTCGATTATCGCCGACTCTCGAGCGTAATTCAACCATCGCTTCCAACTGGGTAGTGATACCGTTTGAAGTATTTGGCCCACCCCGATCACACGCGCAAAGAGACCACTGCCAGCCCGAATACGACCGCGACCAGCGTCGTTGCGATTAGCAGAGTGCGGAGGGAGTATTTCCACCGCAATCGAGTCAAAGGTAGGGTGGCAAGTGTGGCGAATAGCAGTACGGGGAACCAATGCGGAACTTTTACCGAAGTTGACCGTGCCGCGGCGAACAAATCAAAGCCAATAATTCCAGGCTCCCACGCAACATATTTTCTCCAGCGCCGGTATTACTTGGATCATGATTTGCCGTACTCGACGAAATCCCACCGTTCCAGGAAACAAAATGCAACTCGCGATTACGCGAATCAACGTAGCCAATGACGGCTTCACGCCAATAGCTTCGTATCCACAGCCATATCAGCAGCAAACACACTACCCCGCACACCGCACTCACGGCGATTCGCAGACGACTGATTAGGTGCGGGCTGTCCATGCTGGCCGATTATAGCACCTCGCATAAAAAATCCGCCCGAAGGCGGCTATGGGTTACTGGTCCTCCGACTCCTCGCCCTCCACCAGCGACGTCTCTTAAAGGTTAACCAGTCGCCCTAATATGGGGATACACAGATATCCAAATCGGACAAAAAGCGGAAAAACGAACTATCGTTGGGCGGAGACATCTGCTCAACTCCCTAAGAGTGCCGGCTCGCGTTCTGACGGCGTGCGAAAGTAGTTCATTTTCTGCTCCCTCGGTCGTGTCTTCTATTATGGATGCAGATGGGTACCGCGTAATAATCCGGGACTATCCTGTTCAGGACACGAACCTCCCGAACATTCGACGAGATTGCAGCTTATTGCGGAAAAGAACCGCAGGCGATTACAGCTGCGGTCGACCATGAGTGGTTCAAGGTTTCCGCCGACAATGTCATGATCGCATACGGCACGGCCGGTAGATGGATTGGCTTCACTGGTGCGGTGCGCACTATGTGACGATTGCGTGGCCAGATGTGGGCGGCAGGGCTCCGCGCATTTCGCCGCCACTTTGATGACTTCTTTTTTGTGCAAGCTTTTGCAGTTCTTCGAGCTCTTTTGCCAGGCGAAGATGCAACGGGCTTTCCCCACTTAAACCGTCGAGCATGCTTCGGCCTTGGCGATTGAATCCGTGGTAACTTCTTTTCCATGAAAGAGACTCCGCCAGCTATTGATCACATCACGTTCGTCCACGGCACACCTTCTTTTCAGATTCTCACAATTTGTGATCGGCAATTAACTCAGAATTACGGGAAGCGTTCCAACTCGCTGCTGCCTCAAACGTCACCATTCGCTGCAACTGCTCGTCCCAGAGCTTCAGTCCGATCGACCTGAAGCTGTCTCTTAGATTCAGTGTTACGGCCTGTCGAAGTTCGGGTACGACGGCGTAGCAAATGGGCAGATTGTAATTAGGGATGCGGCTTTCGAGGTGGTGGATGTGGTGAAAGCCGATATTGCCGGTAAACCATTGTAGCACTCGGGGCAACCGGTAGTACGAACTGCCTTCGAAGGCCAGCGAACAAAGCCCCAGCGATCTCCGGCTGCCGATACGCTCCTCATATTGATGCTGTACAAAAAACAGCCAACTACCGATAGTCGCACCGAGTAATACAACGGGAACATGAACGAGAAGAATGTTGGTAATCCGATTGTGTATGAGCCGACACGACCAGGTCGCGATACCTAAGTTCGTCATGTGAACGCTTGGCGTTCACGGCCAGGTGCGCGGGATGTAGTATGTAAAACGTTGGTGGAGGATCAAGAAGAGTGCTGGGCCAAGCAGAAACATGAATAGCGGATGGCGATACGCTCGATACCGCAGCCGACCAAGAAATGAGGTGCACGATACTCGTCAACGGTAGCACCCACACGTCACCATGGCCACGGTGGCTAGATCCCCGCTGCTAGCATGATGTCTGGAATGACTTCGTCGCCACAGGTGGTACGGCATAAGCGTCAAAAGTCCACAGCACCGCCCAAAAAGATCGTTCTAACGACGGATCGTAAGAAGAATTATGCCCGCAATCGTGCTGAATAATAAAGAGCCGCACAAGAAGACCCGCCGTCGGTACTGCCAATAAAAGTGTCAGCCAATAGGACCAGGAAAAGCACAGATACATCAGGTACCAAAGTCCACAAAACGGCAGTAGCGATTTAGTGATCTGCCAGCTGCTTTTCAGCGGATTGGATCGCTTGTACTGGGCTATGGAGAGCAGCGGATGGAGAGGTATTTGTTGTGTCGAGTCCCTGCAAATGTGAGCTGCTATCTTCCAATGCTTGCATGATGCGGCTTTCGCATGGGGGCTATTTCCTCGACAGCTAGAACGCTCGCAACTCTAACAGCGATAGTAATTGGCGTAAATGTCCGTTCTGTCCGGTCTTGTTCGACCTCATTTCAATCGTCCGCGAGGTAGGCGCTAACAAATTGCCTGTCAGCGCCTTTGGCAGCAGAGCTTCGAACCGGGCAATGCTCGGCGTGTTAAGCGAAGCGATCGTCGCCCCTATTTGCTGGAATTTGGGTCAAAAACGGCCATTGCCAAATACCTTTTTTGAAGCTACAATATTTGTAGATGCAAAATGTGTAATGGCACCGCCCATCCGTCATAGTTCGTGGAATCAGTGAGAAACCTATCATGGTCAAAGTTGCTATACGCGCGAAGAGTTTTTGAAAGGACCGGCAGGGACGAACCTTGTCGATGTCCTGAACGATCCCAACCAACCCTTCGACGAGCGCCCGAATTCTTCAACAACCCGGATCGCCAGCGGCGTATGGAAGATACCGAGACGCATCATGACCGAGCTCCGATGGCCGGTGTTGTACGGGAACTTGAATCGTTGCCGGGTGTCAATAAGTTTTTGGGCACGGTTCAGGCCCAACGTAACCACGCTTGCGGCAGGCGATCGGAGTTTTGGTGCGGATGATCATGGAGCGTCGCGGTTGGCGAAAGACCGGCAAGAAAGGCTCTCTGGGCGTTCGCAGTACGGCAATGCGAGGCACGCCCAATCACAATACAGGCGGGCTGGCATTTTGGTTCCTTCGTGCTCAGCGCGATGAGCCGGAACAAGGGGTCGCATTCCCCTCCGTGCGAAAACGCTGCAAGGAGCTCGAAGCCAAAACTCCCAAGACAGAGGCCCGCGTTAAGCCTCATCTTGGCAATGGACGTTCGGCTAAAAGCCCAGATCGAAGTCGCGGCTCGGACTCCAAGCCCCAGCGGGGAAAATAATGAATACCTTTCGGGTATGGGTGCGACCATCCGACTATGAGTTTTTGGTGTGTGTTGACGGAATGGCGAACACCCACTGGCTGATTGATCAATTGGGGCGTTCGTCGTGTTCCGTAGTCCGCAGCCGATTTACCAAGAACAGAACTCGACACTCTGCTCGTTCCAAGTGCCATGCAATGCGCAGCTTCCATTTTCCAAGTTGCAGAAACTGCTCGCGGCAATGCCTGAAGTGACATTGCTGCGGTTGGCAGCCGCAGGTTGAGCGTCGCTTGGGCAAAGTAGGTCACAAATCACAAAATGGCGACACATGAGTCTCATTAAATGGCTGTTCGGTGGTCGCTCTGCTCGCAGCGCCGCGTTGTCGTTATATAAGCGCGGGTTGAGGTGCACTAAGAAGCAAGATCAGAACGGAGCCATGAGGGTTTCACCGCTGCGATCGAGTCGCCTGGTGCACCCGACGACTTGCGAGCAATGGCGCTCTATAACCGAGCTCTGCTCTTTGCCGCACTCGACAAAATTTCAGAGGCTGTGGATGATCTGAACGCCATCCTGACGATGGCCGACCCATTACGCGAAATCAAGTTGGCTGCTCGGAGACGCCTGGATCGTATGCAACACCAGCGCGACGTGGCGGGCAGCTCGACAGTCCATTTGAGAAAAGCCAAAGGTTTAGAGTCGAGCGCCGCAGGTTGACCCTTTCTACCCTGAAACCGTCACACATCAGCGAAAAACGACAGAGCGGAAAGTACGAAAACGCATGCAAATAATCGAGACTGACTTTAATCCGAGCTCGAACGACGAACTGGTGCTGGCCTATGTCGCCGATCTGGAACTCGAAGTTGACCGACTTAGAAAGCAGTCGCAACTCCTTCAAAACGAAGCCCGACAAACCATCTTGCGGATCCGAGAGCTGACGAACGACGTCGGCAACGGCTGAGGGGCTGAAAGAGATTGCCAGCGTAACGCAGCACTTCGCGGACGTCGTGCGTGATCTTCACGAACATCCGGGTTACCATCCTGCCCATGATCAAGTGGTGGCTATTGCCGTGCGGCCACTCGCCGAGCAGGTTTTTCGCTGGCACCAACGAGTTTCCGACGCTCCAAACGCCGTTCTTCATTTAGACCTGAAGACCGAACACTTGGATTGGTTCCCTGGCAGGCTGCGGCATATTCTCGACAATTTAATCTCCAACTCGCTCAAATATCGCGATGCGACCAAGGGCGAGTGCCGCGTGTCGATAGGACTCACAGCGAGGCCGGACGGATACGAGCTGCGTGTGTCGGACAACGGGCTCGGGATGCCGTGGAACCAGCGTGCGGAGGCTTTTGAGCTGTTCTACCGCGTTGGCCCGGCGAGGGGAACTGGATTGGGGGTCGGAATTGCAGTTGTCAAGTTGCTGGTGGAACAAAATTGGTGGAAAACTGACAGTGAGTCTGGGCAATGGTCAGGGGACGAGCTTTGTCGCCCTGCTGCCCCGATATACGGCCGATGACTTTCTCAATTAGCCGGCGCCGCATGACACGATCCACGCATGCGCCGGTTACGAATGGCGTGTCGAACATGCCAGCATCATCGCACTACAAACTTAGAGCCTTAAACTTGAGCCGACAGCAATCAGCACTTGTAGTTTTTCGAAAATATCTGATCGAGCCGGGCGAGATGCTTTGTTTTCATGGCCCCTTGCTGGACGTAAAATCGCGATTCGCTGCGATGCTTGACCGAGCAAGGGCTGTTGAGCAAGGACAAATTCAAAGGCGGCTACACTTTAACCAAGGCCGGCTTTGCGGCGATGAAATCACTCGCACGACGATCGCTACGATTCAACCGCGCTGGTCGGGCACCGGCTCGCAAAATCCCGTTCGAAGCTGTTATTTGACGGGCCTGCCTACTGGAATTGAGGTCGTAGTAACTAATGGTTGAGCCTGCGCTATGCGTTTCGACTTGACAAGTACGTAAAAGATCACAAGGCGACTAATGCATACCGCTCGTCCGCTCTTTCATATCCACGTTTCCGCCAGAAAAATGTGGCTTAGCAACGTTTACCAGGGATTCCGCTGATGCCGTCGACTTGGCGGCCCCAGAGCCGATCTGCTCAGTGGCAGCGATCCAAAAGACAGACGAGCTTTGCTATGACGACGCGTGCGTTGTAGACGTCATCGATAATGGCCGTCCGCACGCATACAGGCTAGCGGCGGAGGTGGCCAACGACGGTCCCTGCGATGTCGTGAGCTTACAGCACGAGTTCGGACTCTTTCCGGTCTCGTTCTCAAC
>CAWAZX010000006.1:0-190848 GCA_963786455.1 uncultured Planctomycetota bacterium
TTACGATCGTCGGGCCACATTCAATGGCTTCTTGCAAGGTGGCTACGGCGTGAAAGTCCCGTACGAGTTTTGTGCCCGCCCCAAA
This sequence comes from uncultured Planctomycetota bacterium, assembly GCA_963786455.1. GTDB lineage: Bacteria > Planctomycetota > Planctomycetia > Pirellulales > Lacipirellulaceae > JABDGM01. Next base: position 86 of record CAWAZX010000006.1, read on the forward strand.
GTCCGACCAGCGTTCGTATTCAGAAGAATCGAGTTGGATACCGTCAGTTTGGCCCGTTTCCTTCGCAATACAAAGCATTCGCAGAAGTGATTCAACCATGAAAGCCATTCGAGCAAAGGCGTTAGCCATGGGCTTAGATATTCGCAAGGTATCCAAGACATTGAAAGCGAGAGCATTTTTCGCAACGTCACTGACACTGGCGCTGTCTGTCACTGGCTTTGCCCAGACGCTGGACAAAGCCAAACTCGACCAGTTTTTTGACCGGCTCGCCGAAAAGAACAAGGCGATGGGGAGCCTCGTCATCGCCAAAGACGGCAACGTTCTTTACACCCGCACCATCGGCTACGGCCAGATCAACGGCGCCGAAAAGAAACCGTTGACCGCGGCCAGCAGATTCCGGATCGCTTCGATCACGAAAACGTACACCGCCGTGATGATCCTGCAGCTTGTCGAGGAGGGAAAACTGAAGCTGACGGATACCCTCGACAAGTTCTTCCCGCAGGTTCCCAACGCCCAGAAAATTACCATCCTGCAAATCCTCTCGCATCGCAGCGGCATCCCAAACATAAGCCGCGATCAGGCAACCTGGAAACCTGGAGAACCAGTAACCAAGGATGAAATGCTCGCGCTGATCGTCAAAGGCGCGCCTGAATTCGAGCCGGACACGAAGAGTTCCTACAGCAATTCCGGCTATTTCCTGTTAGGCCTGATCCTTGAAAAGCTGACCGGCAAACCCTACGGCCAGGCTCTCGAGGAACGAATCAACGCCAAGATCGGGCTTGAGGATACATACATCGCTACCGGACGCATCGATGTGAACAAAGGCGAAGCTCTGACCTATGCCAATACCGGCAGCGACTGGAAACAGGGTTTTGAAACCCATCCGAGCATCGGCTTCCAGCTGATTTCAACCCCCGGCGACATGGCCAAATTCATCGAGGCGCTGTTTGACCTGAAATTGATTTCTCGAGAGAGCCTCGATCAGATGAAAACGATCAGGGACGGCGAGGGGCTCGGAATCGTGACCTTCACGTTCGCCGGCAAGACCTTCTACGGGAACAACGGCGGGGGCGACAACTACGGAGCGTGGCTGGCCTACGAGCCGGAAGAAAAGCTGGCGGTCTCCTACGCCACGAACGCGAAGGTTTATCCGGTAGCCAATATTGTGAGCGGCGTGGTCGACATCTACTACAACAGGCCGTTCGAGATTCCCGCCTTGGAATCAATCGCCGTCAGCCCCGAAATCCTGGACAAATACGTCGGCGTTTATTCCAGAGCCGGCGCCCCCAAGAAATGGACCGTCACGAGGGACGGCGGAACGCTCCTTGTGCAGCCGGGCAGTGAAGACGCCGCCGCGCTCGAAGCGACGGCCGACGATAAATTCCAACTCTTCAACGGGATAGTAACTTTTGAATTCGACGCCGCCAAAAACCAGATGATCCTGAAACGCGGCCCTTTGCCGATGATTTTCACGAAGGAAAAATAGCTGTCGTTGTCGCTGTGGAATTACTGAGAAAGTCGATCACCCATGAAACGAAGCTCAACCATCTTTCTTCAGATCGTCATTGTGCTCATCGGCGTCGCCGCTCTTGCTCTCCTGCTGTGGGAACCTCAGGTCGAGGGCGTGAACAAGGACGCCACGAACTTTGAAATCTACTTCCAAGATCCATTTCTGGCGCTTGTGTATGCGGGCTCCATTCCGTTCTTCATTGCACTCTATCAGGCGTTCCAGGTGTTGGGATACGTCGGACGAAATCAAAGTCTTCTCGCCGGAAGTCGTGAAAGCTCTGCGGACTATAAAATATTGCGCACTAGCCATCATTGGTTTTGTTGTCGTTAGAGGAATTGTTCATTTTGTTGATCCGAGCAACCGTGACCTTGAAAATCCTGGAGCCCCGATTTTTCTGGGCATCCTCATTATTTTCCCTTCGATCGTCGTCGCCACCGCGGCGGCGATGTTTGAACGGATATTGCAAAATGCCGTGGATCTAAAATCCGAGAACGACTTAACGGTGTGACGAGACCAGCATGGCAATCATCATTAACATCGACGTCATGTTGGCGAAGCGGAAGATGAGCGTCACCGAGCTTGCCGACAGAGTCGGCATCACGATGGCCAACATTTCCATCTTGAAAAACGGCAAGGCCAAGGCGATTCGGCTATCGACTCTGGAAGCGATTTGCAAAGCACTCGAATGCCAGCCTGGAGACATTTTGGAATACTGCAATAGTAATTCTTGCTGAGCTAAGCGCAAACGAGCAATCGTTGAGCCGCCTAACCAGAGAATTGAGCTGACGTGATTACTGATTAAAGCGTCATGTCCTTTGCAAGGAACGAGTGTACCGCCTAATCCGGCAGTTCATCCCAGAAGTTCGGCAGTTGGAGCAAGTGCCCTCAGTTCGCAGCCAACGCTGCTGAGGTCCCCACACTGCTGAAATATGGCCAGTTATCAAGCTGCAGCGGCTGGACCAACCACTATCTCGAACTGGTTTGACGAACTGCGGGCGGTTGCATCCGCCTCGGCGACTTCCGAGTCGCCGTAAAATGCAGAGGTGAAATCGACCTCAGCTAGATTCCGCCAGGCGTCCGCGAACATGCGGTCGTGAACACCGCCGCAACTTTGCGAATTGTCGTTTCAGCGCGGTGGGGGACACCAGCGCAAGGAGGTGGCTCTCTACGTTCGGCCGATTTGATCGGAGCAGTCTGTTAGCATTGCCGGACGTGTCAAACTTGGTCCGAAGGAAGCGAGAAGCTAAATCACCTAGAACCACCTTGCCATCTACCTTTGAGCGGAGTGTCATGAACGCGTTAATTACCCCCGACGTTATCGAGTCCTATTTTCACTGCAGACGCAAAGCCTACCTAAAGGCCGCTGGGGAAAGCGGTGTCACTCACGACTTTGAGTCACATCAAAATGAGATCGCGTCAGCCATCAAGCAGGCGATTAACGACAGAATTGCGGTGAAGAATGCGCCGACAGATGTGAGGCATCGTGTAGCGATGACGCCAACAGTGCTTCGCTCCGGTGTGTTGTACATCCTCGACGCCACCTTGCGCACGCCAGAATTCCATCTTACTTTTGATGGCCTGAGGTTCATCCCCAGGGATTCTAGCAATGCGAAAGCACATTATATTCCCATCTCATACTTTCCTCAACGAAACCTGAGAAAGGAGCAGAAGCTGTTGTTGGCATCGTATGCGCTTATTCTCGGTGAAGCCCAAGAATGCAACGTTAACTCTGGCTTAGTGTTCTTTGGGCCAGACTTTCGTTCAACATCTCTGCGCTTGCAAAAACTTCTTCCTGACGCAACTCGAGCGTTACGGGAATTGCGCCAATTGCTTGAAGCTAGTGATCCGCCTCCAGTGCTAATAAACAACCATTGCGCGGTCTGCGAATATCGGAAGCAGTGTAATGAACAGGCCATAAGAGATGATAACATCAGCCTACTTCGAGGACTCGGAGAGAAGGAAATCAAGGCACACTCCAGGAAGGGAATACTCACAATTACCCAACTCGCTCATACCTTTCGACGACGGAGAAAGGGCAATCGGGCTGGTCTCGTCAAACGCCGTTACCACGCATTACAAGCTATGGCAATCCGCGATGGTGCCACGTATGAGGTGGACCCCATTGGTTGGACAGCTAATGGGGTTGAATAAGGTAGTGGGTCTGGCGGCCCGCGAGACCCCCATAGGTCTCGCGCGGCCGCTGCAGCGGCTTAACCTATTGATGTGCTAACCAACTATCATTTTCTTGCGCGATGTCAATTCGTTTTTCGTCCGGCGGCTTCCCGCCGCTTGAGTCTCGATCACGATAAACTTCACCCGGCGTGCGGTAGCCCAGAGCCTGGTGAATCCTCTCCTCATCGTACAGTCGGAAGTAAGCGGCCAGTGACGCTTCGACGTGCCAGCCGTCTATATAGTCGTGCAAGTAGACTTCCTCGTACTTCACGCTCCGCCACAGCCGCTCGATGACCACGTTGTCGATCGCTCGGCCGCGGCCATCCATGCTGATCGCGACTCCCGCTGCCTCTAAGCGGCCCGTAAATGCCGCTGATGTGAACTGGCTCCCTTGGTCGCTGTTGAAGATCTCTGGCCTGGCACGCGAGAGCGCTTCGTCGATTGCCTCCAGGCAGAAGCTGCCCGTGAGTGTGTTCGACAATCGCCAACTGAGCACGCAGCGACTGTACCAATCCATCACGGCCACAAGGTACAAGAATCCATGCCGCAGCGGCACGTAAGTGATGTCGCCGGCCCATACCTGGTCGGGCCGGGTAACCACCATATTCCGCAGTAAATAAGGGTAAATCTTGTGACCGGCCCCGGGCCAGGTCGTGCGCCGCTTGGGATAGATCGCCTCGATGCCCATCAGCCGCATCAACCGCTGCACACGCTTGCGATTGACGCCCAGCAACACGGAGAGCTTCCGGCTCCCGTAAAACGGCGTCCGCAAATACTGCTCGTCGATCGCCCGCATCAGCGCCAGGTTCTCCGCCGATTCGTCGGCCGGCTGATAATACCACGTGCTGTGCGCGAGCCCGAGCAAGCTCGCACTGCCGCACGATCGAGAGTCTCTCGTGTTCCGGTTCGATGCATCGTCTCAGTCCCTCAGGTGAGCTCGGCAGCTTTTTTTTTCAACCACTCGACTTCCATCTTCAGTCGGCCTATCTGCTCGTACAGCTCCTCGTCACTGGCCGCCTCCTCGGCCGCACGCTTGCTGCGACCATCTTCAAACAGACCCGGCGATCCTTCCAAGAGTTGCTTCTTCCAGGCCGTAATCTGGCCCACGTGGACTTCGTGCTCAGCCGCCAACTGAGCCGTGGTCTTGTCGCCACGACATGCCGCCAATGCTACCTTGGCCTTGAACGCCCCGCTGAAACTTCGACGCTTCCGAGCCATCCTCCGAACCTCCTGACAGGCCATCCCTCAGAGGGACTTTTATACCTTATCAGGCTGTCCAGTTTTTGGGGTCCACCTCAGTACGTGCTCGGAGTACCGGAGATACCTTCGACTCCGGTCAACATCTACGTCGACGTAGAATCTTGGCTAGACACGAAATCCATATACTCAATCGGGGCCATCGTGGACACTGGCACCTCACAGACGGAGCATTCGTTTTGGGCTAAGGATGCGAGCGACGAACGCACAATCTGCAATGCATTCTTGGACTTGATCTCCGCCCATGGAGATTACACCCTATTCGCGTACGGTGCGCATGAAAAGAAGTGCTTCGCAAGAATGCGGGGCCAAATAAGGCGGAAGCGCCTTTTTGATGGAATGATGCAGCGACTTGTGAACGTTCTGTCCGTCGTTTACTCGCACATTTACTTCCCTGTCTACTCGAATAGCCTAAAGGACATCGGCCGACATCTTGGATGTTCGTGGTCTGACGCGGACCCATCGGGGATCAGATGCTTCGTTTGGCGAATGAAGTGGGAAGCTACGTTGAACCCGACGTGGAAAGACCGAATCATTGAGTACAACATGGAAGACTGCAGAGCACTGAAGTCAGTGACTGAATTCGCCATGAGGATTCGCCAAGAGGCAACTCTTCAATCGGACGGACGCGCACACGGCGGTGGAACCTACACATGGGTCCATGACATTGACTCCCTCGTCCGGCCAAAAAAGTGGGGACCTGTGGATTTCGTTCACCCGGATTTTGATGCTGTCAACAGATGGCGGCATACTTCGATTACCAAAGGGAACGAGTGTACGTTCGGACAAGCAAGGTCGTTCGTCGTGATGTCAACGCGAAACGCAAGCAAACCAAGAAGCACAAAAACGCTGCTCTGCGCATCAGCGAGCAAGTCGTCGTCAATAGCACGACCTGCCCTTCGTGTAAGAGCAAGAATCTCGTTCGGGGACTACAGTATCGCGATATTGGCAATCTTCCGCCCCAGGTGAAAAGGCCGCGGGCGAAAAGGGCATTTGACCTTGTCGTATCTCCCTCAGGTATTAGACGCAAGGTCATCCAGTGCCAAACCTCTTTTCATAGGTGTGAGGATTGTGGTAACGTTTTCGTCCCGTGGCGACATCAGCGCCTCGCGAAGCACTTCCATGGCTTAATGAGTTGGGTGATGTATCAGCACGTAGCTCACAGAATCAGCATGAAAAAGATCGAGGTAATGCTTCGAGAATTCTTCGGGTTACACGTGTTGGATGGAGAAATCGCACGGATAAAGTCACAGATGGCACAATACTACAAGTCCACGTACCGCGACTTGCTGAGGCGACTGCTGTCAGGGTCAGTTCTTCATGTTGACGAGACGGAAGTTAAGCTCCGCAATAGCAAAGCGTATGTTTGGGTTTTCGCGAACATGGAGGAAGTCGTATATATGCATCGGTCAACGCGGCAAGCACATTTCCTGAAAAAGATGCTCGACAGTTTCGACGGAGTTCTAGTTACTAATTTCTACAGCGCATACGATTCGCTTAACTGCCGTCAGCAGAAATGCTTGATTCACTTGATGCGGGATATGAATCAGGAGCTGCTGGCTAATCCGTTTGACAAAGAGCTGCAATCGGTGACTCAGCCTTTCGGATCATTGCTGAGGTCGGCAGTCGAATCAATTGACAAACACGGACTAAAGAGGCGTTACCTTAAGAAGCATGATTGGGAGATTGGCAAATTCTTTGCTGATCTCGATCAAATGGTTCTCATCTCTGATGCTGCCAAGAGTCTGCAGGAAAGACTCATTAAGAACCGGTCCAAGCTATTCACTTTTATTAGTGCCGATGGTGTGTCATGGAATAACAATTGCGCGGAGAACGCCATAAAGCACTTTGCGTATTACCGGCACAATCACAAGGGACAATTGACGGAACAAGGCTTAAATGACTACCTGGTCCTTCTTAGCCTATTTCAGACGTGCCGATACAAGGGTGTCAGTTTCCTAAGATTTATGTTGTCTAAACAGCGATTGTTGCTGCACCCATTGAAAAGGAAGATTCGAAAAAGCCGACGAATGAAAGTCGAGGTTTATCCGAAGGGGTTCACTCCACTCTTTGCTACGGCAAGCGGATCATCGGATGTTCCAGAACACGATTAACGGCGTCGGTTCTTGAATGTACTACGTCAACCGTGCTTTCAGTCCGAGCGACGGTTTGCGCGATCCGATTTCCGTTGAAATGAAGTGTCGAATGCCGCTGCCCAACTGCCTAATGACGGCGTGTCTTTTGGCGGTTAGGTGGGCGCGCTTCCGTGCCGAGGTGAAATCGACCGAAGCTCGCAAGCGAGGAAGTGTCCGATACTTAGACCGCATCGACCGATGCGCAATAATTTTGCCGCCAGACTCATTGCTGCAATGCCCGGGCTCCGTTGATTGCGGAGTGCGGGGCGTAATTCTGCGCGAGGGTAAGCCAGACAACCGCCCAACCGCCGACTTCAACTCAGCATCGGATTTCGTCACTGCCGAAATATGCTCGGAGCGTTGTAGAGCTTGCCGACTGCGATGATCTTGTCGAGCAGCCGATTCTTTTGATTCTCGACTCGCCGGTAGTAACTGTAATCGCCGATGCCAAGTCCGTGTGCTGCCGCCCGGCGGCCCTTCTTGAATAGTTCCACGTCTGGCTGAATCAATCGGAGTAAACGTGCCGGAGTGTACGGTCAAAAAGACGGGTACTGGCCCACCTTGATAACCGACCCAGTGTCGCCCCACGCTCCGTCGCCGCGAAAGCCAAGCAATGCGAATTGCCTGATGTCTTTTCACAGTGGCGACACTTATAGGTCAGGAAGTAAGAGAACGCATCTTCTTTCAGCGATGCAGAATTGTAGTCCGAATCGAAGTATCGAATGTCCTCGCATTCACCGTCGCAGTACGTCTTAATTTCCGGTGTGGCGAGACTCTCTAACTTAGCGGCAGGCTCGTTCCGGATGCCGTGGGAACCTGCTGCATACCAGTCGCGCCGAATACCTGGCTCACCAGCGCCTGCTGAACGGTTGGGTTCTGTAGCAGGCCTAGCAGCGTCGCAGCCGCCGCTTGACCAGTTGGCAGCTCGGGCGCTACAGGCGTCGCGGGCGTGCCGGTTGCTGATGTAAGAGGACTCACCGCAGGAGCGGGTGCGGCTGGCCGTGCGGGCTTACTCAGTGCTGCAGATGCGAGGCCAGCGCTGGCACCGATCAAGGCACCCAGGGACCTCCCACCGAGTGCGGTGGCAGCTCCCTGTGCAATACCCGGAGTTGCGTGCTGCAACGTTGGACCCGCCGCTTTGCCCAACGAGCCAAGCGCCTTCATGAAGTCCTCGGCGATGCTGGCCGGCATTCCGGAGATTGAAGAATCTACGATCTGCTCAAGATCTTCGGCGGGAATACCGGCGAATTCAGGCCGAACGCACAGTCGTAAGCCGTCTATGCTTCGCGGGCACAACTTTGAACTTATAGGAAGGCTCATTGGTGACTGCGAATTCGGCAATCTTTAGACATTCGACATTCGTCAGTTCATTGGCGCTGCTGGTATACTCCGTATGGAGTGGCAATTCAAGCATCATTTTCGGGAAGGCTAAGGAATTACTGCTGACCAACCTGGGTGCGCCAAAGCCGTCAATAAGGCGGGGCAATTGTTTGCCGTCTCGCCGGGAATCGATCGTGACCGGGCGCCGGGATCTGGGCCCGCTCTTTGTGTTAACCTAGATTGATCGATTTCGTCAGCAGTTCGCCTTCGCTTCCAACCGTTCGATACGAACTCCAACTCGCCAAACCTGCTTTGCCGAACACTTTTGCGATACCGGCTGTTAACCCGGTGGCTCTCAGATTGAGTCCTGCAGGAGGAACTCTTTCGTTGATTACTCGAACCAATCGAAAATCGGTTAACGATCCGGGGCCGCTACCTTCCGGGATAGCGTCCCCGTTTGCTTTTTCCAGGCCAGGACTTTCGTCCTTTGGGGGCCATCCAGGCTCGTCGTCCCCCCTGTCAAAGCCTCGGTTGGGCCGAACCTCCGGAAAAAGGCGGAGGGTATAGGTGCCGGACCTGCCTTGCGCATCGGACGGCTTCTTCGAGAAGAACGCGAAGAATGCTTACAGCGTGAACAACGTCACCGCCAAACCGGACCCCGACGGGTCGGTGACGATCCGATTCGGCGGCGACGAGAACGCACCGAACTACATCGCCATCATGCCGGGTTAGGGCGTTCCATACTTCTACCGAGCGGCAATTACCACCGCGCCCAGAATGACAGCTACGAGCGTGATCGCGATCAACAGGGTGCGAAGGCTGAATTGCCGGCGTATCCATGGGGCGATTGAGAGTGTCGCGATTGGCAGTATCACGAGCCAGTAGGATAGAATTGGGCTGACACGCCGTGCAGGCGACCAAAACTCAGTGGCTGAGGGACCGCCGGTAATTGGCTTGTAAAAGGGATCAATACGCGGATGATTGCTCGTTGGGACGTGGCTAATTCGAGTCGGGTGAACATGTGGCAGCGTAAACAGAGCCACTCGTCCCGACGCCGTTTGAATGTGTACGCTGTTCTTTCCATTCAGTGAGAATCGAAGCGAGTCAAGGTAGTAATGACTTCGTACGTACAATCCGATCAGCAACACACAGAGCACTCCGAGCGCTACCGACGCGGTGATCCGTATCTTGCGGATTGCTTGTTTACGGCTCATGACTGTGTCGATATGCCAGCGCACCAATTCCGCAGCCAATCATACCAGCGGCGAGTGTGGCGACAGCATTTGCAATGTGAGTCGCATTCGTAACCCCTGGTGCGATCCTCGCTCTGCCCGCGCTGACGTGTTCATATATCGCGCCGTCTCCACCAAACGCATATCCAAGTCCACTGACCACATGCATTACTGGTACGTGGTACGGAAACAAGTAAATACAAACCGCATGTGCTGCGCTCGCGCCACGAAACCGACTGCCATTGCCCGACGCCGGTCCTTACCGACGCACATAGCGACAAATGCATAGCAAAGCGATACAATCCAGACTATCCAAAGAATGTCAACGAACATGCTGCCGATCGCACCAATGGCAGCGGCGACCAGGGCTACGTATGCCATTGCCAGAAGTAGCCAGCGGAGTGAGTAACGCATGGCGACAGCTTACCGCGTCAAATGAATGGTCGCCCTCACGACCCGAAACAGTCGCATAATGTATGCTGCTGATTACACGGTCCGCATTTTACAGCCGGACGGCGTGGGCTGCGAAGTGGTAACCTGGTAGGCGTGCACTACTATCGGTACTTGCGTGGGCGCGACCGGCCCGCCGGGGAGAATTCCTAGAAATCCGGAAAGTGCCCCCACGCGTCGCTACTGACCAGCGCCCCCGCGCCGACTGCTGACGGCTATGACAGGCACCCACCGTCCACACGTCCAAGCCAGCAGCGGCCTACGCGACTCGTCCAAGCGGCGCTGGTGCCGACGCGCAGCTGGCGCATGTTGTAAATCTTGAGTGTCGGCGCGATCAGCCGTCTGAGTTCCGTGAATACGAAATCGGTCGCGCCCCCAACCGTAGCAACCTTAGGCTTTAACTGAATTTGGCAACTGCGGAGGCAGTTGGTTCGATTTCCGTGCGGTTGCCTGTAGGCGGCATCGAAATTGCACGATGTAACCAGATTTTTGCGAGCACGGTTTTTCAGGCGGTTATGCTTACCCGATTGGTACTCCGACTGGTCGGTCCTCAGTCAACTTGACGCATTGCTATCCGATTTGTGAACGGGAGCCGGCCGTTGTAATTTACTTTCTCTTGATTTTCAAACCGTCGGAACCTGTTTGCCCGCTAATCGTGGTGCCGCTGCCATGCTCAGCCTTCCAATTTGGTTCGTGACAGAGCGACGCGGGAATCGCCCCCGGTCCATCAACCTTGCGAAAGTAGCCGTGGAGTGCTTGCGTTTTCGAATACGGCGAAGTTGACCGCGTTTTTAGCCAAGCCCAATCGGGGGAATGGAAAATCAACCTGGTGGCCGATCGGGAGGGGCTGATATTGATCATCGCCATCGCCCACAACCACGGCATGGACGCGATCTGCATGGACCCGGAGCTTGATGGAACTGGCGGAGAGCAAGTTTCTTTGAATGAGCTGATGAGTCTTGCTAAGTCGATGGAGTAGCCGCTTACTAGGCACGCTCACTGGCCAACAGGTGACTCGTTTCTGACACGACCCGCAAATACCTGGTCATTCGCTCGCGTTCCGACGGCGGCATTCGCAATAGGTCCTGCTTCAAGTCTTCCATCGTATTGCCATTCTCAAGACACCGTGCTAAGGCTTCCAAGAAAACCCAAAAGCGATCCATCTGTGACCTCCCACAGGATCGAACCTGCGGCCCGGCGTCCACCGATGCAATTCTTAGGCCAGCATTTAGCGACAGATAGTCGCAGCCGTTTCACGATCAATAATTCGTGAAATCCGTGGGCAGCGAATGTCAATAAAGCGTGCGTAGCTAACGATTTGTGGGGCGGGCTGCAAAGATCGGCGACGGAGACGATTCCCACAAGAATGATTGAGAATCCGGCGGAGGCGCAGAGCGCTATTTTGGAACGTCTTCAATCGCGTCCATGCGGTGGTAGGTTTTGCTAAGTGCGTAGAGTAGAGGCGCCGCTAGTGCGGCGGGGGCGGTGATCATGCCGGCCGTGAAGACAGCGAATGGGTCGATTCCAAGTTCGGTCCAGCGGGAAATTTCTCGCGTCAATAGTGCGGCGCCAAAGCCCCACAACGACATGGCTCCGAGGCCCAGGGCGAACAGCAGCCCTTTCCCGGTGAATGTGAGCATGGTGCGCACGAAGATCTCGACACCCTCTTGTTGCAGGCGATAGGGGTACAGCAGGTAGATCAGGTTATCGAGCGTGAACACCAGCGCGTTCAATGGCAACATCACCAAGATCGAGGTGAACCAGTAATGCGGCGACAGCGATCGCGCCGCAATCGCGAATGCCAACACGAGTGCTTGAAATAGCGTTGCGATGAGGACGGGCGTGACGGTTTGGCCAATCACCGTTGCGGCCGGGGAAATCGGCAGACTTTTGAGAATTGCCATGCGGTCCAGGTCGCGGCGGAAGTCGAAGCGGACCGCGGTGGGTAACAACAAGAATGTGTAGAACGCCAAAGTGCCCGCGGTGGCCAGTAGGGCGATGTTGGCATCTTCGATGACGAAGCAGGGAGCGCAGGCAAGCACCGCCGGCGCGATCATGGCGGTGAGCAAGCTGCCCCACGAGCGTCGGGCGCCGATCAATTGTCGCCATGCGATGGCACCGGCGCCGTACAAGTGTGGAATACGTCGCAGCGATGGGCGGATTTCTGCAACTTTCGCTTTCGTTTCACTCTGCGAGAATTGATTCTTCACTCGGAGCGTGAAAACTACGTTGTAGCTGCGTCTCTCTCGGTCTGCGACGCGGCGCGCCGTCACGGTATACAAAGCGATGACGCCGGCGGCGAACAACAACACGCTTCCCAGAGCGGCGGTGGCCAGTCCTGCCTTCGCGGCTGTTATGGTGTCCGCCACGATCAGATCGATGAGCGGCTTGAAGGGCAGGGCGGCATAGGCGAACACGGATGCGTTCGATTGCAATAGGATGTCGAGGAATCGATCGAGAAGCCCGTCGCCGATGTTGAGCTGACCAATACGGATTGCTTCGCGGTAGACCAGGTTGCCGACTACGAATCCTCCGGCTATCAGCGCTATGACTACCCCGATGCGGTACGCCAGATACGCAGCGCGGCTCATGCCCCAGGTGGCGATGTCGACCGCCATGCGGAGCATTTCCAGCATCATCATCGCCAACAGGAGACCGACCATCGCCAGCGGCACACAACGCAGGTCGGGCAACAAGAGCAGCGTGAGCAAACCGGTTTTGAGCGTGGTTGTCACACTGACCGCTGCAATTTGGTACGCCACCAGGTCGCGCGAGTGCCAAGGTAACATCGCCAGTACGTCTCGCTCGGCGGGCGACCATTCGAACGGGCTTTCGGGGCGAAAGAAGGCCGCTTTGGCAAAATGCCAGGTGGCATACAGCACGAGGCCGAGCGAGAGCAGCGCGCTCAGCGTTTCGGCCGAAGCCGATTCGCGCAGCCAGACCGTCATCACCGCGTTGCCGAGCCAAACGATTGCGAGGACGCCGGCGACGGCCGACAGCACTAGCCGGCGCGGCTGGCAAAAGCGTTGCCACATGCGACGGCGCCGGCCGCGACTTTGCAGCCGCAGCAGCATGATGATCGCCGGCTGGAAGTTGAAGGTCGTCATCGAGCAGCATCAGTTGTTAGCCACGAAAAGCACAAAAAGACACAAAAAGAAATCGAGAACGATAAAGCCAATTCGAGATTCACCTTACTGCGTGGCGACCTGTTCTTTGTGCATTTTCGTGCTTTTCGTGGCTGTTAGTGTATTTCCTCTTCCGTCGTGATTCTTAGGACGTGGCGGCGAAGAACATGTCTTCCAGGTTCGCGGCTGCATCGACGTGGTTGAAGCTTTGTCGCAAGTCGTCGATCGGTCCGAAGAATCGCTGCGTGCCTTCGGAGAGGATCAGGATGTGCGTGCACAAGTCCTCGACCATCGCGAGCAGGTGGGAGCTGACCATCACGGCGGCGCCTTGTGCCGCGCGCTCACTCAGCGAGCGTTTGAGCACGCGGATTCCCTGCGGGTCGAGGCCGGTGAGAGGCTCATCGAAGAGAATCGCCTGGGGATCGTGCAAATAGGCACAGCAGATGGCGAGCTTTTGTCGCATGCCGCGCGACAGGCTGCTGGCCGGGGCGCGGAGCTTGGCGGTGAGCTCAAACTCGTCGAGCAACCGTGTGGTCTTCGTGTCGGCGTCCTTCACACGGTAGACGCTGGCATAGAACGAGAGGTGTTCTTCGACGGTGAGATCGTGAAACAGCGGCGGCTCGTCCGGCACGAAGGCGAGTCGTGATTTGGCGTCGATCGGTTTTTCGGCGATGTCGTAGCCGGCGATCGACAGCCGACCGCGGCTGGCAGGCGTGATGCCAGCGATGGCCCGCATTGTGGTTGTCTTGCCAGCGCCGTTGGGTCCGATGATGCCCAGTAGCTGGCCCGGCTCGGCGTGAAACGTGATGCCTTTCACGGCGACGTGATCGGCGAAGGCTTTGTGGAAATCACTGACGACGATCACGTTTGGAAATCCTCTCGGAGGCATTTGCCGGATATCGGGCGTTTTTACGCTTTGTTAACCACAACGCTGGTTGGATTCGCAACGGCGTGGCCGCCACCGCTAAACCCGACGATTCTCCGAGCCCGCGACAGGTCCACTATATAAGTCTACGCTGCGCAGGATGTTCGTTTTTATCGGCGACATGGGTCATGCAGGCGCGAATGTGCCGGGTGGAGCGATTGAGCAGATTGGTGACGCAACCGACGGCTGGCAGTGGCAGCGCGTTCGCCGAATCACACTTCCAGCAGCATTCGCGACGGGTCTTCGATCGCTTCTTTGATGCGCTTGAGAAACGTGACGGCCTCGCGGCCGTCGACGAGGCGGTGGTCGTACGTGAGTGCGACGTACATCATCGGGCGGATGACGACCTGGCCTTCGCGGGCGACGGGGCGGTCTTGGATGGCGTGCAGGCCGAGGACGCCGCTTTGCGGCGGGTTGACGATTGGCGTGGAGAGCAGCGAGCCGAAGATGCCGCCGTTGGTGATGGTGAACGTGCCGCCTTCCAAGTCTTGGGGCTCGAGTTTGTTTTTCGCGGCCCGCCCGGCGAAGTCGTCGATGGCCTGTTCGATTTCGGCGAAGCTCAGTCGCTCGGCGAATTGCAGCACGGGCACGACCAGGCCCTTGGTGCTGCCGACGGCGATGCCGATGTGGTAGTAGTGGCGGTAGACGATGTTCGTGCCGCGGATTTCGGCGTTGAGCGCCGGCTGTGCCTTGAGGGCGTCGACCGCGGCCTTCACGAAGAACGAGCATGAAGCCGAGCTTGACGCCGTATTTTTCCTGGAACTGCTCGCGATACGCCGCGCGAATTCGTTGACGGCCGACATGTCGATCTCGTTGAACGTCGTCAGCAGGGCCGCTTGCTGCTGGGCCTCGACGAGCCGCTCGGCAATGCGGCGGCGGATGAGGCTCATCGGCACGATTTCTTCGAGCTCGCCGTCGGCCGGTTCGGCGCTTGGTGCGCGTTTTTGCTCGATGCTGGAGTTTGGGGACTGGGGGCTGGGAGCTGGGGGCTGGATGCTAGATGGGACGTCCCGCTTGTTCCCTTCTTTCTGTTGCTCTTCGACGTAGCGGAGAACGTCTTTACGGTGGATCCGCGGGCCTTTGGCATCGATTCGGCTGACGCGAGTCCGTGATCGCGGAGGGCGCGGCGGGCGGCAGGGGTGACGGGAATTTCTGTGGCGGTTTCGCCATCCTCCTGCGCAACTTTACGATCCGGCGCTGGCGGGGCGGCCTGTTTTGGATCCGCTACCGCTTGCTTGGTTTCCTTCGTGGCTGCCTTCTTGGTAGTCGGTTTGTTTTCAGAACGCTCTTGCTCGTCGGTTGTTTTCGCTGCGGGTGCATCCGATTCACGTTTCTCACGCGGTGCCTTGCCGTCTTTTTCCAGGTACCGATCACTTCACCCACTGCGACCATGTCGCCTTGCTGTTTGAGAATTTTGGATAGCACACCGGCTGCGGGCGCAGGAAGTTCCATCGACGCCTTGTCGGTTTCCAGCTCGACGACATTTTCGTCCTGCTCGACGGAGTCGCCTTCCTGCTTGAGCCAGCGGCCGATTTGGACTTCGCGAATCGATTCGCCGACATCCGGAATTTTCAGTTCGATACTCATAGTGTGTCACCGCTCAAATTGCAAACTGGTGAACCACAAGGCACAAAGGGCACGAAGAAGAATTTAAGACAGGTGGAAGCAGAGAGAGCAGAGGGAATGGATTATCAACCACTTCTCTGCTCCCTCTGCTTCCTTCTGTTTCAAAAACTTTGTGTCCTTGGTGCCTTTGTGGTTCATTTGTTTTTTCGTCATGTTTTCATTTTGTGGGCGCGAATGCTTGTTCGATTAATTGATCTTGTTCGCGATGGTGGGCGGCGGCCGAGCCGGTGGCCGGGCTGGCCGATGGCGGCCGGGCGACGAACGGAAAACGGGTAGCGGTCCAGCAGGCGGTGGCAGAAGCGATTCTTCCAATAGGGCCAGGCGCCCATGTTTTCCGGTTCTTCCTGCACCCAGCGGACCGGCGTTTCGTCCGGGTAATTTCGCAGTGCGTCGGCCAGCACTTGGTCGCGGAGCGGATAGAACTGCTCGACGCGAAGGATGGCGACGTCGTGACGGCTTCTGCTTTTCGCGGGCTTCGACGAGGTCGTAGTACATTTTGCCGCTGGTGAGCAGTACGCAGGTTGTCTCGGACGGCGTTCTCGCGCGTGTCGCCGAGGATGCGGCGGAAGCGGCCGCTGGCCAGGTCTTCCAGCGACGACATCACGCGCGGATGCCGCAGCAAGCTCTTCGGCGTGAGCACGACGAGCGGCTTCCGCCAGTTGCGTTTCACCTGGCGGCGCAGGCAGTGGAAATACTGGGCGGGCGTCGAGGGCGTAGACGACTTGAATGTTGTCTTCGGCCGCCAAGAACAGGAATCGCTCGAGGCGGGCGCTGGAATGCTCGGGGCCTTTGCCTTCGAAGGCGTGCGGCAGGAGCAGCACGACGCCGCTGAGCCGCCGCCACTTGTCTTCGGCACTGGCGATGAACTGATCGATGATCACCTGGGCGGCATTCACGAAGTCGCCGTACTGGGCTTCCCACAGCGACGAGCCCTTCGGGGTAGTCGAGCGAGTAGCCGTACTCGAAGCCCATGCGTGCCCGTTTCGCAGAGCGGGCTGTTGATGATGTCGACCGGCGCCTGGTCGTCGGCGAGATGTTCGAAGATCTTCGTAGCGGTGGCCGTCGACCACGTCGTGCAGCACGGCATGCCGCTGGCTGAACGTGCCGCGGTCGGAGTCCTGGCCGGAAAGCCGCACCGGATGACCTTCCACGGCGAGTGATGCAAAGGCAAGCGCTTCGGCGGCGGACCAATCGAGCGGCTCCTCGCCCTTGGCCATCTTTTGGCGGCGCTCGATGCTGCGCTGCAGCTTCTTGTGAAGATGGAAACCGTCGGGCATGTCGGCCAGTTTTTCGAGCAGCGACTTGCAGTTGCTCGACCGGCACGCCGGTTTCCGGGCCATCGTCCGGTTCGCGGCCGCCGAAGTACGGTTGCCAGACGCCGGCGACGGCGTGAGCTGCTGCGGCTGGCGACTGACCGTTCTTGGCTTCGTTGAACTGCTTTTCCAAATCGTCACGCTCCTGGTCGGCGATTTGGTCGGCTTCCTCTTCGGTCACCTTGCCGAGTTCCAGCAGATGTTTGAGGTAGCTGTCGCGGATCGACGGGCGGTGCTCGATCGCCTTGATACACGAGCGGCTGGGTGAAGCTGGGCTCGTCGGCTTCGTTGTGGCCCCAGCGGCGGTAGCCGTACATGTCGATGACGACGTCGCGCTGGAACGTCGGTGCGGAAATCCATCGCCAGCTCGACCACTCGGGCGACGGCTTGCGGATACTCGCCGTTGACGTGGAAGATCGGCACCGGCAGCATTTTGGCGACGTCGCTGCAGTACGTGCTCGAGCGGCCTTCGCCGGGCGACGTGGTGAAGCCGAGCTGATTGTTGACGATGACGTGCAGCGTGCCGCCGGTGGCGTAGCCGGCAGGCCGCTGAGGTTGAGCGATTCCTGCACAACGCCTTCGCCGGCAAACGCGGCGTCGCCGTGGATCAACACGGCCATGCCGCGCCGCGGCGCTCGTAGTCGCCGATGCGATCCTGCTTGGCCCGGATGCGGCCCATCGCGACGGGATTCACGTATTCCAAATGGCTGGGATTGAAGCAGAGCGAGACGTGGAGCTCGCGAACCGTTGGCGGCTTGCCAATCGCCGCTGGCGCCCAGGTGGTATTTCACATCGCCGCGGCCACGCCACCATTCGGAATACGGGTCTTCGAACTCGCGGAAGATGTCGGCGGGCTGCTTGCCGACGATGTTGGCCAGCACGTTCAGCCGGCCGCGATGGGCCATCGCCATCACGACTTCGACAATGCCGTCGTCGGCGGCGGCTTCGAGTGCCAGGTCCAAGAGCGGGATCAGCGTCTCGGCGCCTTCCAGCGAAAACGTTTGGCGCCCAAGATACTTCTTGCGGACGAACTCTTCGAAGATCACGGCGTCGGTCAGCCGCGTGAGGATGCGGAGCTGGATCTCGCGCGGCGGCGAGCTGTCGAGCTCGCCTGTTTCGATCCGCTGCTGAATCCATTCGCGCACGTTGCGGTCGGCGATGTGCATGTACTCGAAGCCGATGTGGCCGCAATAGGTTTTCGTGAGCCGATCAATCAATTCGCTCAGCTTCACAGGCAGCGGCGTGCCGCCGCCAATGGTTGCAATGACGTCGCGATCGAAATCGGCGGGGCCGAGGCCGTAATTAGCCGGGTCGATGGGAGAGCGCTTGCGCGGCGCGAGACCGAGCGGATCGAGCTTCGCCGCCAGGTGCCCGAACGTGCGGTAGGCATCGACAAGCTCGTCGACGCGCTGCTGCCGGACGAGCGCCGAGTTGTCAGATCGTTGAGATGTTTTTGCGATTGCCAGCGGATTGAACACGCTGGACGGCTGGAAGGACGGACGGCGACGTGGCAGCGAATCTGCGCCGTTGCCGCCGGATAGTTCACTGAAATACTGTTGCCAAAATGGAGGGACGCTCGATGCATCACGAATATAGTCCTCGAGCACCTGTTCCACATACTCGGCGTTGTGGATGTCGAGATCGAGCGGGTTGCTGTTTGCGTCGTCGGCCATCGTCGATGTGGACTTGGGGCTCATCGCAAGAAAACCATCTGGGATTGGAGCCCGCAGCGCAAGCAAGGAATGTGACTGACTCCCTTGCTCGCGCTACGGGCTGCGGTCCTTGAGAGCGACGGGACTTCCTGATCTGGATTTCGGACGGCCTCATTCATTCTAACAAGCCGAGGGAGGCATGGTGGTAGTTCACGAACAGCCGAGATTATGCGGGCAGCCTTAGCTGCGATTGCACGATTCAGGCGTCGCAGGACAATTTGCCCACGGTGACCTACGGCCTGAGAATCGCCTGACACGCTCGGCGTAAATATTCTTCGTATTGCCAATCGCCGCTGCTGCCGGTTTGCGCGTGACGACGAGATCCAGGCTCGGCACGAAGGCGATGAGCTGGCCGCCGGACCCTGGTTTAGAGCGGGCGTCGGCTGGAATGCCTGCGCCGCTGCGGCCACTTTCGGGCCAATGGCGGGCGGGCAATTCCCAGCCGTGGGAGAAGACTTGCGGATTGAGCTTCCAGCGCATTTCCGGCGTGTTGACGCTGTGCGTTGGCGCGGCGGTTTCGTCCACGAACCATTTCGGAATGACTTGCTGGTCGCGCCATCGGCCGCCGCGCAACATGCAATAGGCGATTCGCGCGAGATCGCGCGCCGGCATTCCCAAGCCGTGCGACGGATGTCGACCGACGCCTTCGCCACCGTCGTAGAGTTGGAACCACCAATGTTCCACGCCGATCGGCTCGAACAACGATTCGATCGCGAACTGGTCGTACGGTTTGCCGGTTACCGTTTCGCACACCAAGGCGGCGTGACAGAAAGCGTGCGTGGAATACCCGCAACCGGTGCCGGGCGCGAAGGCGAGCTTTGCTGTTCGATCGTCGCCGCTGTGTCCCAGAACGTATTCCCAGGTGCCGTCGTTTCGGGCGCCGGTTGCTTCGGGGCAAATTCCTGAGGTGTGATTCAGGAGCTGCTTGACTGTAATCTGCTCTTTTCGGTAATCACTAAGCGGCAAAGCCGCGGGGATGAAGGCGAACGCCGCGTCGTCGAACGACATCCTTTTTGGCATGGTGCCGCGCTCGCTTTGTTCCGAGGCGATGGCGAGCACGGTGGCACAGATCGCTTTCGAAACGGATGCCACGCGGCGGGCGCTCGTCTTGGCACTGTTGCCGCGCTCCACTTCGAGCACGATGTAGCCGTTGTGAATGACCACCGCGGCAAAGTCGCGGTCGTCGCTCTTGAGTAGCCAATCTTTGAGTGATGCGAGTTTTTCCGGATCGGCGCCGCCCAGTTGCTGAATTTCTTCTTGCGATTCGAGCCGGCGCCAGCCGCCTTGCGATTCTGGTGGCGGGAAATAGGCCTGGCTATCCGCGGCTTGTGCGTGAAGGAGAGGTCCGCAGCAGACCACGGAAACTGCCGTCACACTTGCCGTCGAGATGAGAAATCTCACGCAGATTGCCCCTCAACGAGCCAAGAGCATTGTGACCGAGTCGCCCTCAAAGCTCGATGCCGCAATGTCAAGCTTTCCGTCTTCGTCGACGTCGCCCAATGTCACCGTGTAAGCGCCCGGCCCGGCAGAGTACGGAGAGCCGGCGGCCGGCTTGAAGCCGTGGCCATCGCCTGTCAGTACGACGATTTTCGAATTGAACGGGGCGGCATCCGTCTGCACGGTCGCAACGACTAGATCGGCGATCTGGTCGCGATTGATATCGGCGGACGCTACTGAATAAGCTGGTAAGTCGACCTTCACCGGCGATCCCATGCCAATTGTGAAAGCACCTTTGCCGGTGTTCAGCAGGATGCTCAGTTCTCTGCGCTCCGAGTGGGTGAGTACGACATCGAGACGGTTGTCACCATTTATATCGGCAATCGCGGCAACGCGCGATTCAGGTAACACGCTTGTTGGCGGGCTTTCAGGATTCGCAAAGCCGCCCCGTCCGTTTCCGCGGCGGATCTCGAAATGACCGGGCCCTTCGCCGGGGCGGGCCCCGCTGATTGCAATTACCAAATCCGAATGGCCGTCTGCGTCCATGTCACGCACGTCAAACGAGTAATAGTTCTTGCCTGGCGGCAGGTACACAACGCCGTGCGGTGAAAATTTTCCCTGACCATCGCCGAACAGAATTTCGATCGTGTTGCGTCGGCCGTTGGAGGTCGCCATGTCGAGCTTTCCGTCTTCGTTCAGGTCGACGAAATAAAGATGCGGCTTGTAGGTCGTTGTGGACGCACTTACGGTCACCGTCGACGCAAATTGGAATCCTTGTTTGCGGCCGAGGAAGATGTTGACACTTTCTTTCTCGTCATCCTTGCTCGCCACACCCAGATCGAGAATGCCGTCGTTATTGACGTCAGCCAATGCGATCCTGCCTGGCTGGTACTCCAAGTCGATCGAGTGAGCAGGATCGCGGGCAAAATGTCCCTCGCCATCACCGGGCAACACGGAGATTTTCCGAATTAACAAATGGGTGGTGACGAGGTCGACGTGTCCGTCGTTGTTGATATCGCGAAGAACGATGCCGCCCGACCCGCGTCCAACTGCAATGGAAGAATTGTTTGCAGGCGCAAATAGTGGGCCGTTCGAATACGCTTGGCTTCTGGCGCAAGCTGACAACAGAAAAGCTAACAGGATGGCCACTCTATCCATGGCTGCTCTCCAAACGTGGGAGTCCAATCTATTATGGCAATTAGCCAACGGGCAGTCTAAGCATATTTGCCCCACACAATGCAATTGCTTTTTGTTGCCGTCATAACGGAATTTGTTGTGTAGCGCATGCTCGCGCTTCGTGATGTATGAAGGGGTGGCTGGGGGTCGAACGCCACCGAGCCCCAGTTTCTATGTAAGCTGGGGGCTCGCCCGAGGCTCGACCTCATCCACCCGGCAGAAGCGAATGTTATTCGGGTTTGGCGAGGAGGCGTTTTAGTGCCTCGCCGACGCTCGCGCGGGCGGCGGGGCTCTTGAGTGGCACCACCCTGACGCTTTCGCCGCCGGCGCTCGTGTCGACGACCGCGACCAGGCGCATCACTTCTTCCATGAGATAGGCCGGGGCGGAGAGGATTAGCGAGTTTCCTTCTTCATCGACGCCGACGGCGAGGAGGCCTTGATACTCCGGGCTCTTGGTAGTGGCGGCCAGCGCGCGGTTGTAGCCGAATGGATGTGCATCGCGTCCCGCGAAGACCTTATCGCTGCTGCTCAATAGATCGCGGTAGACTTCCTTCACGATCTCGGCGATCTCCCCGGCTCGTTTGCGCTGGGCGCGATAGACCCGCTGCTGCCGGACGAGTCGCTCGTTTTCTTGTTCCGGCCGGTCGAGTTGGGGAACCATTTCGTTGATGAGCCGCATCTGCCGCGTGGTGGCGTGCTGGATCATCAGCCGGTTGGTACGCAGGTCGGCTTCGATCTTTAACAGCGGGTCGGTGTTGAGTGCCGAGCTATAGGCAGTTGAGCGAGTGTGCTCTAGCAACAGATCGAGTTGGGTTTTCACCAGAGCGGCTTGGGCGTGCTTGAGCTCGATCACTTGAACATCGTCGGCGGTGGGGACGATTTGTTCGACAAATTGCTTGGCCGTTTCCGCGGCGATCGGGTCGCGCGAGAGAATCACCATGTCGCCGTCGTTACCGGCAATCACATGCACCGGCGGCATGGTTTCCGATTCCGATGTGGCCGGCGCAGCTGTTCTGCGCTTGCCGGTGCTGATTCGGGCGATGGTGGAGGAGGTGACGGAGTAGTCTCGGTCACGATTGGCTTTTGCTGGATAACAAATTGTGCCCGCGTTAGCTCGGCGCTGACGATCGCTCATCGGCTCGACGGTTTTGTCCGTCTCGATCGCCGGGGCTGCCGGGTTAATCGGCACCGCAACCGGCGGCGCGACGGGTATGGCAATCGAGGGAGCCGATGCAGCCGACGGAGTCGTTGCCGCCGCCGCGCCGTTTTCACCGTCGATTACCAAGGGTGAATTACTGATGTCTTTCCAGACCTTCTTGAGCCGATCGGTCACATCGGGTGCTTCGGCACCGCGCAGGTGGACGACATGCATCTGCGAGGCGGCCAGGCCTGTGGTAAAGCTCTCGCCGAGCCGTTCGAGGAACTCGCGGACCTCGGACACTTCCGCCGGCGTAGCCCAAAGTAAGAGCCGATTGTGGGCTACGTCGGGCTCGACCTGAAATTCCCCTTCACTGGCTACGCCGGGGGCCGACGATGGCCGATCCGGGTTCTTGAGGACCAATTTTACGGCCTTGGTGGCGTATTGCGGATCGATCCGGGCCAGCGGGAGCACTTCCGCCCGCCGCCCTTGCGTGCGAAAGCTTGCGATCACATTGGCGATCGTCACTTGATCTTCGGGCGAGGCAAAAACCACCAGCCGATTGTAAGCGGCTTCATGTTGAATGCGCGTCTCTTTGCTGAGATTGCCGCGCTGCTGCAAGGCTTGCATCAGTGTCGTGATCGTGGCGGGATCGAAACCGCTCACCTCGTAGACTTTGACTCGATTGATGCTTTCCCAGGACGATTCGCCCGGCGGCAAGGGCTTGTCCATGGCGGCGACGGCCTGCCGGGCGATTTCGATCTTGTCGGCCCGGCCGTTGACCAGAATGCTGTTTTCTTCCTCGTTGACCACCAGATGCACATCTGGTTTGTCGACGAGTAGCGGCTGTGCGTTTGTGCCGAGCTGCTTGACCGCCTCGGAGCGGAATTTCGTTTTCTCGATGTCGAGCTGGGTTTGCGTGGCGTCGGTCCGCACTGCTTCGGCTGGCAGTCCCAACAGCTGCCGCACTTTGACGGCCACTTCCGCCGCCTTGCGATGCTGGAGCCGGAACTCGGCCACCCGATCCCGGCGGCCCTCGTCTGCTTCGGCCCTGGTGAGCAGCCGGTGCAGCTCGCGGAGGTTGACCACGGCGTCCATCGCCTCCAGACGATTCGAGCTGGCCATGGGGAAAAGCTGCCCGTAGGGGCTGATCAGCGGCTTGAACTCGGTGGCGGCTTCTTCAGCAATCATCCAATCCAAGGGAAAGGATACCCGCACAAACTGGTGCCGGGGCAATGTAGCCAGCTCTTCGGCGGTCACTTTCGGAACGAGAGTAATATCGATCTTGTCGAGCGGCGCAATACGAAGCACCTCCCCCCGTTGGAGGAGCGTAAAGCCTCGCGCCAAGAGCTGCATATTAATCAGGTCCTGGGCCTCGTCGATGCTGTACTCTTTGGTGCTAACCAGGTTAAGCGTGCCCTGCGGCAACTGCTGCCAATCGAGATTCAGTTTGCGGGTTTCGGCAAGCCATTCCAACACAGCCGGCCAAGGCTGGTTGCGAAATTCGAGACGTATCGTTTTTGCGGGTTCCGCGCTAAGCGGCTGCGGAGCTGCTGGCTGGGCGGAGTCGGCTGCGGAGTCGACGGGCGGTGTATTTGACTGCGACGTCTTGGCGGGCGCCGTCGCCTCCGCCGCCGACGAACTCGGAACGATTGGATCCGCGGCTATTGCCCGCGACGACAAAGTGGTTATCGAAACCGCTGCCAATAGAAAGAAAGTCAGAACTGCGCAGCCGTACTTGGCCATTTGCCGCCCGCTCAGATTTCAAGGTGGGTGGAAAACCGAGACTCGATTCCCGGTTGGTGGGAGTCGATTATGGTACCCGACTTCTTCCGCGGACGCTCACGCCTAAAACGCGATCCGGCAACGAATTGTCGCGAACAAGCACGGCATACCCCCCATGTGATGGGGTATTTCTGCGCTGGTGAGAAGGTTTTGAGCGCTTTCCGGGAGCACAGAAATCTCCGGCAGCAGCATGCTTACGGGCTGGGGCCCGAAAGCATGCCACCCTCCGTGCTCGATTGGTCATTGTTCTGCACGCGGTATCGCCGGATCCACGGCATTAGAAGCCAGCAACAGCAGGTGGAGAGCGCCCCAATTGCGACCACTGTTTTGAAGGCAAACGTGTAATGCTCGCCCGCGGCCAATCGTTCGTACAACCAACTGCCAACATACATGGAAATTGAAACCGACAGGTTGGTTAGCGACATCAGTAGGGCGAAGGTCGTTCCCGCAACTTCGCGTTCGCAAATCTGAGCGGCAAGGTCCAGCTGAACAATCGTGCCCGTCATGTAAACGAAGCCGACGACAAAACTAATCGCCACGGCCGACCAGGTGCCGGACAATCCCCAATAGGCCAGTGTGGCCAGAACGCCGGTCGCAATCGACAAATGGACGAGCTGTGCTGGGGTCAGCCGGCGACAATAGAGTCCGTACGCGAGACTGGCCAATAGCGAGCCAAACGCCTGAACGGAAAGCGTATTTCCATAGAATTGTTCGCTGAAACCCATGTTTCGTACCATGTGCATGTAGAGCACTGACGTCGAGAACGGGTTGAAGTTCCACAGGAACAGAAACGCACCAATGATAAGAATCCCTGGTTGGCGAAAGGTGCGCGAAATGGTCCGCAGAGCACCGCGCCAATTCTCGGGTGATTCCTTCGCCGGTTCGTAAGCGGTATTCGGCCGCGTCGGTTCGCGGACGACGAAAAATGCTACCGCGAAGCTAACGGCGGTCGCCAATCCCGCGATCAGGAAGCCGACTCCCTGCAGGTTCCGTTGGCTCAGGGCTCCGCCCAGAAAGCCGGTAAGAATGGTGGCTGCCCACGTGGCCGTCCACTGAACTGATTGCAGGCGGCCCGTCAGACCACGAGGCTGCCCTTCTTCCACCATGAGGGCGTCCACAACCACATCGGAAAATGCCACTCCGATCGTGGGTACGAGCAACCACACCAAGAGCAGGCCGGCAGCGCCGCTCGGAACACCGAACGCATACACGGCAACTAGGCTAGCGGCAGTCACCAACGTTGTGATGAGCAGCCAGCTTCGCCGCCGTGTACCGAATAGCGGGACGAAATCGGTCAACAACCCGTAGAGCGGTTTGATCGCCCAGGGAAGTGCCAGTACGGCCATGAACGATCCCACCGATTCCGTGGAGTAACCCCAGTTTCGCAGCAACGAGCGAGTCGGCTGAGCGATCAGCCCTTCGGTCGGCTCACTGATTCCCTGAACGAAGTAAAGAATTCCAAATAGCGTCGCAATTGCGGCCACGCGTCGATCGTTACCTGAGGCATTACGGCTTTTTGTCATGAAATGCGATTTGCGTGTCGATTCACTGCCGCTACCTAATAATCTTTCGCGCTCGACTTCGTATTGCGGCTAGACGGCGCGCATTTCGTGCTGTTCGGCAAATGATTGACGCCGCGCTGGGATGCTCTATACTACGCCACGTTCCCAACCCATCAACACGAAACGCGGAGACCCAGGTCATGACACGGGTACAGCATTTGGCATGTTGGACGCTGGTTGCGGTAATCGGCTGCACTTTGATTGTGGCTGCGGTGCAGGCCCAGAACACCGAAAACGCGGAGCCCAAGCACGCGATTAAGGACGTCATGAAGCAGGCCCACACACCGGGCGAAGCTGGCGGCAAATCGTTGCTGCAGCGCGTGACGGCCGGAGATGCCAGCAATGAAGACAAAATCCAATTACTCGATCTCTACATCAGCCTGGTCGAAAATGATCCGCCGCGTGGCGAGAAGGAGGCCTTCCAGATGAAGGCCGGTGCGGCAGCGCTGGCTGCGGCGAAAGTCGTCGTGGGCCGCGATGGTGCGCCCGAAGCCTTACGTGCCGCCGTCAATTGTGCTGCTTGCCACAAAGAGCACAAGCCGCCCGCATGACAAGCGTGGCATCTCGAATGGCGAAAGCCAGACCGATTCATCAAGCAAAATGCCCACACCGCGGAGGAATCTTCGCCGCGGTGTGGGCTTTGTTTGCTCTTGTCGCGACCAGTCCATCTGAGGCCCAGCCGCTCCGGGCCGAGTTGCTGCTTGTTGGCGGCACGATTGTGGACGGCTCGGGCGGCGAACCGTTTGTCGGCGGCGTCGCCGTGCGCGATGGGAAAATCGTCGCCATCGGCGATACTGCACAGGTCTCCGCCGGGCGCACGATCGATTGCCAGGGCCTCGTGATTTGCCCCGGGTTTATTGACCTGCACAACCATAGCGATAACACGATTCTCGGCAAAAGCGCGCGCAGCGCGACGTGCTATCTCACGCAAGGCTGCACGACACTGGTCACTGGCAATTGCGGCGGGGGCCTGCGCGAGGTTGGCAAGTTCTATGATGACCTTGCGCAGAACGGCGTGGGCATCAATATCGCCCATCTGGTGCCACACGGAGCCGTGCGAGACAAAGTGATTGGCGGCGTTCGCCGGGCGCCGACCGACGCTGAGCTGGAGGAGATGAGAAAGCTTGCCGCCGCGGGGATGGAGCAAGGCGCGTGGGGCATGTCGACCGGCTTGCAGTACGTGCCGAGCGCCTACGCCAAGACCACTGAGCTCGTGGCGATGTCACGCGAGATCGCCAAACACGGAGGCATTTATGCCAGCCATATTCGCGATGAAGGGGATGAGTTGCTCGAAGCGATCGAGGAAGTGATCCAAATTGCCGAAGAGGCGGATTTGCCATGCCATATTTCGCATCTCAAAGCCACGAAGCGACGTAATTGGGGCAAGGTCCGCCCGGCCGCTGGAATCGTTGAGGATGCGCGGAAGAGAGGGCTGAAGATCACGGCTGACCAATATCCCTACACGGCGTCGTCGACTTCTATTGCCGCCATGCTGTTGCCGGAAGAGGAGCGGGAAGGTGGCCAGAAGGCGTTTTCGAAGCGTTTGAAGAACGCAGACGAACTGGCAAAACTGCGGCCGGTGATAGCCGAAGCGCTCGAAGCCCGCGGCGAGTTGATGATCGCCACGTTTCCACCCAAGCCGAAGTGGGTGGGGAAAATGATTCGCGAGGTGGCCGCCGAGGAAGGGCGCGACGCCGTCGATATTGCCATCGAACTATTGCGGGACGGCGATCCGCAAGGCGTCAACTTTGGCATGGACGAAGCCGACGTGCGGTTTGTGATGACGTTGCCGTGGGTTGCCACCGCATCCGACGGCAGCAGCAAGATCGACGACGGCACGCGGCCCCACCCGCGCAGTTTTGGCACATTCCCGCGCAAGATCGGCCGTTACGCCATTCAAGAAAAGGTCGTGTCGCTGCCGGCGGCGGTGCGGAGTGCCAGTGGATTGCCGGCCGATATTCTAGGCATGACCGACCGCGGCTACGTGCGCGAAAACCTGTTGGCCGATTTGGTGGTGTTCGATCCCAAACAATTCGAGGATCGCGCGACTTACGAGAAGCCGTTCGAAACGTCGGCGGGCGTCCGCTGGGTGATTGTGAACGGCAAAATCGCGATTGCGGACGGCGTGCCGCAAGATGTGCTGGCGGGCCGGCCGCTACGACGTACGCCGACCGCACCACGTACGAAACCGTGACGCAACGTCGAACGTGCGAGACAGATATTCAAATAACCATAAAGGCACGAAGGACACAAAGAATTGAATTGCAGATCGTACCCGATACCCAATACGCCAGTCGATCTGATGACTTCCTGGGATTCTTTCAATTCCGCAACATTGCTGGAATCGTCGCGTCCTTTGTGTCTTTGTGGTCCACTTTGCCGTGATGTGATATAACCGCGGCAATGAAAGTAGTCGGCAGCAAAGAAAGTGGCGCGTTCGTTGAGGAGTTCTCGCTGCCGCCGACCGGTGACGGGCCGTTGGCGAGTTTGCGGTTTGGCGTCAAAGATCTCATCGACGTCGCCGGGCATCGCACGGGTTGCGGCAATCCGACCTGGCTGGCAACGCATCCGCCGGCCACGGTGCACGCCGTATGTGTCGAACAGCTTCTCGCGGCCGGTGCGCATTGCGCCGGCAAGACCGTGACCGATGAAGTGGCGTTCAGCCTTCTCGGGCAGAACCATTTCTATGGCACGCCGCTGAACCCGGCAGCACCGGATCGCGTGCCCGGCGGTTCGTCGAGTGGATCGGCCTCGGCGGTGGCCTGCGGGTTGGTCGATTTCGCGCTGGGCACCGATACGGGCGGCTCGGTACGCGTGCCGGCAAGCAACTGCGGCGTTTGGGGATGGCGGCCTACGCATGGACTGGTTTCCGTTGCGGGTGTGATGCCGTTCTCGCCGTCGTTGGACACGGTCGGCGTGCTCGCCCGAAACGGTGAGATATTGCAACGGGCTGCGGTCGTTTTGATCGGTGGTAACTTGCCGTCGCGCGAAACGGCAATCCCCACGAACGTGTATCTACTAACCGACGCGTTTGCGCTGGCCGATCCTGACGTGAGCAAAGCGCTTCAGTCGCCGCGCGATCGATTGCAAACGGCGTTCGGAGATCGCTTGCGCGAAACTTCGCTTGTGCGCTTTGTGGTGATTCACAGGCGGCGGATCTGTCCACGTGGCTCGAAATCTATCGCATGCTGCAAGGCACCGAAGCACTTAGCTCGCTTGGCGGATGGTTGGCCGACACCAGTCCGAAAGTCGGCCCGGCAACGCAAGCTGGTTTTGAATTCATCCGCAGTCTCGACCGCACTCGAGTTGGGGAGTTGGTCGTGCGCCGCGAACATTATTTCCGGCTCTTGCCCGCGCACTGGGGCCACACGACTTGATTTGCATTCCTACCGCGCCAACCGTAGCGCCGCTCAAGGGAGCCATCTCGTACGATCGCAAGGGGGACTATTACCGGCGGGCCCTCTCGCTCACCGCCATCGCGGGGGTGGGACGGCTGCCGCAGGTCTCGATGCCGCTGGCGACGGTTAATTCCGTCCCCATTGGCTTATCGCTCATCGCAGCGCACGGTGACGATCTGTTTCTGTTACAAGTGGCGCGCGAGATCGAGCAGCACGGCCTCATTTGATTTGAACGGCGTGGTGGGTGGCATGCTCTCACGCGGTAGCGGGTGAGCATGTGAGTCAACACGGCGCTACATGCCTACGCCGCTTCGCGGCGAAGGCATGCCACCCCAGACTCAGACGGCCGGTCAATTCGTCTTGAATGCTGCCGCTTCGTCCGGGCCGATGTAGCCGTCGCTGTTAGTGTCCAGTTGAGAGAACTGGTCGAGCGAGCCCAGAAATTCGCGGCGGCTGATGTCGCCGTCGCGGTTGAAGTCGGCCCGTACGAACCACGTTGACGCCGGCTTGTCGGTAAGCGGTGTTGCGACCGTTCCCGGAATGTAGAACGATTGTTCGTTCGCGCGCTCGCCGCGCAGAAACGCGACGATCATCGAATACGACACCTCGTCGGTACCTAGCTGGCCGTCGCTGTTGGCGTCCTTGGCCATTAGTCGCTCGGAGCAGGAATCGATCTCGCGTTCGCCCAGGCGGCCATCGGCGTTGGCATCGAGCTCACCGAAGAGGGCATCATATTGATCATGGGCCATGACGCGGATCTGGCTGCGGTCGAGCGACTGGCCGGCGGCCATGCCAGGCGCCACGTCGCGAGCCGAAACGATGAGCCGTGTACCGCCTAGGGAAAGAACGATATGGTCAGTCGCCTGTGCAATCAGTTGGATTTCCGGCGCGCGCTTGCGCACACTCAAAGTTGCGGGCGGTTTTTCGGGACTGGCCGGGCTGGTGTAGTCGATCGCCAACTTCAGGTGCGGCTCGACTTTGAGGAACTCTGTGAGTTCTTGTTTTTCCAACCAGCCGTCGGAGTTTACGTCGAGGCTGTCGAAAAGTTCTGTCTGCTCGCCCAGGCTGGTGACACCGATGGTTTGACGCGGGGAATACAAGCTGCCCAGTACGCTTTCCAACCGATCCAGTTCCTTCTCGGATTCAAGGTAGATCGCCGCATGGAGGTCAACCTCCGGTCGTGTGTACGTCATCTCTGGGTTTTGCGCTTCGAGCTGCTCGCGCAGTGACGCAAGCTCGGGCATCGTGATCACGCGGTCGTCATCGGCGTCAAAGGACCAAAACCGTGCTGGTGCTGCCGCCAACTCCTCTTTCGATACGCCGCCGCTGCGGTCCGTGTCGACGAGTTGCCAGACGCGCGAACTGGCCCGTGGATTGGGCAGATACGCGCGCGTGCTGCGGACTTCGAACGCGTGGGCGCTGGTTTCTGTATTGCGCCCCAGCCAGGATATCGCTTCCCGCGGCTGAACCTGCCCGTCGCGGTTTTCGTCATACCGCTCGATCAACGTTTTCAGTTGGTTGGCGCCAATGGGTGGGCGGTTGGGTTGGCCATCGGCAAGGTAATTGTCGTTGGTCGCCAATTCCTTCCAGGTCGCTCGGCCGTCCTTGTCCGTGTCGGCGGCGTCCAAAACTTGCTTTACCTGCTCATCGAACACAGCGTTGTGCGGTCGACCGTCGAGTGTCACGCTCACATCCACAAGCAGCGGCCCGCCCAGGGTCAGTATCGCTAGCCGTTCACAAGCACCTGCTTTGTTGTCGTCGGCCACGGTTTCCGATGGTTTTTCCGGCTCCGGCTCCGCCGGCTTTGAAGCAACGGATTGCGGTGACTTGGATGAGGCCGGCGTCGCAGGAATTGGGGCGAGGGCGTGGCCGCAGCCTCCAACCACAATACTGACTAGCCCCATCACGATTGTTGCGCCACGCATTTCAGCCATCTCCAAGCGACGCCGTCAAAACATGAATTCCCAAATTGTGGCCACAAAAAACACAAAGAGGCACTAAAAAGGAACTGGACTTCGAATCGTATTGAGGCCGACTCGAATTCCCGATCGGCCTCATTGAACTGTGTATCGAATGGACGAGTGCAGTCGCTTGCTCTTCGTGACTTTTCGTGTTTTTCGTGGCTACTTGGATCCCGTCATGGATCATAAAAAACGTGGCTCAAGCCAGAATCGCTTCGATCGGTGTGCCTTCGGCCAGCTTGATGGGTCGGTCACCGGGCGTGATGTTCTCGGTTTCGGGCGGCACGCCCAGCGCGGTGGAAAGTGTAGCAAGCACGTCGCCGATGCCCACCTGGTTTTCTTCCACCTTCGTGCCGTCGGCACTGGTGCGACCGTAGGCCTGTCCGCCGCGGATTCCGCCGCCGGCGAACACGCAGGACCACGCATTGGGAAAATGATCCCGCCCGGCCGTCGTGTTGATGTTCGGCGTGCGGCCGAATTCGCTGATCCACAGGATCGTGGTGCTTTCCATGAGCCCACGCTCCTTGAGCTCGCGCATCAGCGTAGCCCAGCCGGCGTCCAATTGTTCTGACAGGCTGCGGACCTGCCGGAAATTGTCCTGGTGGGTGTCCCAGCCGAGTCCATCGCCCAGCGCAACTTCGACGAACGGCACGCCGCGTTCGACCAGGCGGCGGGCGAGCAGACAACCTTGGCCGAAGACGCCAGTGCCGTATTGGCGTCGGACCTCATCGGGCTCGGCGGACAAATCGAATGCGGCCCGCACTTCTGGCCGCATCATGTCGGCCGCCTTGCGGTACAGGGCGTGGTGTGCGTCGAAGGAAGCGGCGCTGCGGCGTTCGAGGAACTTTCGTTCGAGTGTTTGCCACAACTCCATCCGGCGTTCGGCCTGGCGTGGGTCGACGCCGGCTGCCAACTCGAGGTCGTCGAGTTTCAAATTGGCCAACGGCGCGGGCTGGTTATTCGCGGCGGCAGCCGGTGGGGTGCCGCCCACCAGTGCCGGCGCATACGCCTGCCCCAGGAAGCCGGGCCCGAACGCGGCCGGGCTAATTTGTAGCTGCGGCGCCACGCTGACATAGTTTGGTAACAGCGTCCCGCCGTCCGCGAGCTCCTTGGCCAGCGAGCAGGCGATCGAAGGATAGGCCACGTCGGCCATCGGCGGGTGACCGGTGCGCACCAGTTGCGTGCCGCGCGCGTGATCGCCTTCCTTCGTGCTCAGCGAGCGGATGATCGCGAGCTGGTCCGCATGTTTGGCCAGCATCGGCAAATGTTCGCTGAACTTCAGGCCGGCGACGTTGGTTTCGATTTCCTTGAACTCGCCGCCGTTGGCGTGGTCGGGCTTCATGTCGAACGTGTCGGTTTGGCTCGAACCGCCGCTCATCCACAGCAGGATGCAATGCCGGCGGCGACGCGGATCTTGCGCCACCTCGGCCGCTAATGCCGGCAGCCAGCCGGCGCAGCTTGTGCCCAACACACCAAGTCCCAGCGAACGCAGCACGTCGCGACGATGGACATCGCAGCAATGGTGAGTCATGGTGGCACCTTGTAGGTCAGGCTTTTAGCCTGACGGCTTTGTGGCTTCAGTCGACTATTTGTGTCAGGCTGGAAAGCCTGACCTACTAATGGTTAAAGGCAAACTCGGTACTATTCACCAGCGCCCAGAGCACGTCGCTCATGGCGCGGTGTCGTTCTTCGGGTGTTTCGCACTTTGCTATTGCGTGCGTGCAGGTCTCGCGCTCTTCCGAATCGGGCCGCGCGCGAGCGCCGCCAGGAATAGCGATTCCACCTGGTCTTCGCCGGTCATGAACGGAGAATCGAGCGCACCCAACAAGCTGCTGCTGTCGTGACTCGTCGTTTCGGCCGTGGTACGCCCATTCATGAGCATCAGCGCCTGCAGCGTGCCGGCGCGATATTCGGTGACGCTTCCCGGCGGTGGCCGCATGCGGCGCACGAATTCCGTCCGAGCCGGATCTTCGTCCAACATGCTGGCCGGGCCGACGGTCGAACCATAAGCCATGCCGCCGGTCGACGCTGGCGGCGCCAAGACGATCAAGCTGTCGTACAGTTGCTCCGGGGTGAGCGACTTGGAGAGCATGCGGGCGAACAATTGCGGCTCGGCCGCCTCCGGATCGTCGTGCTGGCTCGACAACTGGTAGGCCTGCGTGCTGGCGAGCGTGCGCCAGAGATTTCTCACGTCAAAGCCCGAATCGACAAAGTAGGTGGCGAGCTCGTCGAGCAATTTGGTTTGCGCCGTTGGTTGAGCTGGATCGATGTTGTCGAGCGAATCGACGAGCCCGCGGCCGAACATGTGGGTCCAGGCCCAATTGACGGCCGCGCGCGAGAAGTACTGGTTGTCGCGCGAGGTCATCCACAATGCCAGTTGCGTGCGGCGGGATTTTCGCTCTTCGTCGCTGGCCGCATCACCGCGGGGGTATTTGGGCGGTACGATCTCGTTCGATTCCGGCAGCCGCACGTCGCCCTTGTCGGCATCGACCAGGCGATAGGACGTGCGCATCATCATCATGCGCTCGTCCGCCGCTTTCACGCGGGCAAAGAACGCGGCCAGCCCCCAGAAATCACGCTGCGACCAGTCGGCAAACGGGTGATCGTGGCACTGGGCGCATTGGAGCTTCAAGCCGAGAAATAATTCGGCCGAGCTGCCGGCCAGTTTTTCCGGCGAGAGATCGTTGGCTTGGAAGTAGAGCGCGGGCCCCAGCTCATCGCCGCCGATCGCCAGCAAGAGCTCGCCGACGAGATTGTCGTAGCGCAGGTTCTTGGCGAAGCGAGTGCGCAACCACTTCTGCAGTCCGACCGCCTCGCGGCTACGCTCGGGGTCGACGCCCAGCGGCAGAATGCGGTTTCGCCAGGTGGTGGCCATGTGCGTCGCGTAGCGCGGCGAGGCCAACAGTTGTGCGATGAGCAGCTCGCGCTTATCGGCCCGCTCATCCGCAAGAAACTCGCGCACTTCCGAAACGCGCGGAATGACGCCGGTCAAATCCAGGTACGCCCTCCGTAAGAACTCGCCGTCGGAAGCCGTCGGAGCCGGGGCCACGCCGGCGGTCTTCCATTCGGCTGCCAAAAGCTCGTCGATCCGGCGGGCCATCTGCGGATGATCGTTCGCCGCGGCGGAGTCGGAATTGCTCGACTCACTCGCGATCGACGTCGCTTCGAGCACCGCCGGGCAGAAGAGTAGCCAGGCAGTTGTTGTGATAAGTACGAGATACGAGCGGTTGCCTTGCATCTCTCGTCCCTCACTTGCAAGAAAGCGCCCTGCGGTCGTCAATTTTTTAAAGCGTGCCAGCACGGCAGAATTGTCCACGCCGGCTATTATTCTAGCGAATTCCAAAGCGGTCCGTCCACCTAATTCGATCGACGACGCCGGACGGCGAGGCGCCCGCCGATCTCATCCAAAGATAGCCACGAAAAACACAATAAGGCACGAAAAGGGATCGGAGAACGCCTTACGCAATGAAGTTCGGATCGAGTTGGATCCGAAATGCCGATTTTTGTGACTTTTTGTGTTTTTCGTGGCTATTCATGGTGCCGATGTCGAGAGTTCATCGATCAGGCGGATGCGCTGGAGATGCCGGCCGCCTTCAAAGGGCGTTGTCAGCCAGGTTTCAAGTATCGCCAATGCTTCGGGTTGGGTGAGTAGCCGCTCGCCCAGGGCCAGCATGTTCGCGTCGTTGTGGGCGCGGTTGAGCCGGGCCGATTCGACGTTCCAACATAAACCGCAACGGATGCCCGGAACACGGTTGGCCACAATTGCCTCGCCGTTGCCAGAGCCACCCAATACGATGCCCCGCTCGCATTCACCGCGACTGACCGCGAGAGCTACCGGGCGAATGAACTGTGGATAGTCGACCGGCTCGGTCGAATGCGTGCCGAAATCCTGTACCTCGTGGCCTTTGGCGAGCAGATGCGCTTTGAGCGTCTCTTTCAATTGGAAACCGGCATGGTCCGAGCCAATCCCGATTCTCATGGCCGGGCACCCTGCGCAGGTGTTCTCGCTCGGCGTGCCGGCGCCGACGTGATCTGTGGTTTGGCTTCGGGCTCGGCGGCCAGGACTTTGCGCAACTCGGCGACGACCTCCGGATGTTCTTCCGCCAAGTTCTTTGTCTCATCGGGATCGCTTTCGTAGTCGTATAGCTCCAGCACTGCTCTGTCTGGTCGCGCGCCCGGCCGCTTCCATTCCACCAGCCGGTAACGGGCCGTCCGCACGGCGCGGCCGATACGGTTTCCGCGCGGGAAAACATGAAAGATGGATTCCTTGGTGTCGCTCGCTGGGTTTTTCAGTACCGGGGCGAGGCTTGTTCCATCGAGATTTTCGGGAACTGGGAGCCCTGCGAGTTCGCACAACGTGGGGTAGATGTCGACCGATTCTACGAGAGCGGCAGAAGCAGGGCCGCCCGTTGTCACGCCAGGCGCAACGACGATGAGTGGGATTCGCGAGGCTTGTTCATAATTGCTGTGTTTGCACCACATGCCGTGATCGCCGAGATGCCAACCGTGGTCACCCCACAACACAATGATCGTGTTCTTGTCCAGGCCGGTAGCTTCGAGTGCATCGATCACGCGACCGAGCTGGGCGTCCATGTAACTCACGGCCGCGTGATAACCATGGATCAACCTGCGCTCGGCTTCCTCGGTCAACCCGCCCGTTTCCGGCATATCGGAATATTGCCGAAGCTCGCCCCAATTAGTTGGTGCGAATGGCGGAGCGCCTTCTGGTGGAACTTTCAATTCGGGCAGCGTGAATTTTGCCGGATCGTAGAGGTCCCAATATTTTTTCGGCGCACAGAACGGCAGGTGAGGTTTCACAAAACCCACGGCCAGAAAGAACGGCGTTTCCGGAGACCGGGCCGCTTGCTGCAGCCGGCGGATGGCCTCGTCGCCCAACCTGCCGTCCGGATAAGCAGAATCCGGCACATCGGCCGACTCGTAGGCGGCACCGCGTGGCAGCCGCTGGGCTTGTTGACCGGGGACGTTATCGAAAAGTGCTTCCTCGCGAGTAAGGCTGCGTTGGGGGCGGTTTTCGCTTAACGCGTAACCGATCACTTTGGCATTCCAATGGGGAACGCTCCAGGACTCGGGATCCTCGTGATTGCCATGGCCGACATGGAAGATTTTTCCGAGACCTTCGGTGCGATAACCGTGCGATTTGAAATACTGTGGCAGCGTTATCGCGTTCGGTGCAGCACGGCGGAAGTTAGTGCTCAGATCGTAAATGCCAAGCGACTGAGGACGCATGCCGGTCAACAAGGCGTTGCGTGAGGGTGCGCAAACGGCCTGATTGCAGTAGGCTCTCTCGAAGCGCACGCCTCGAGCAGCGAGGCGATCGATGTTTGGCGACTTCACGACTTCGTTGCCGTAACAGCCGAGAAGCGGCTTCAGGTCATCGACGCAAATCAAGAGCACGTTCGGGCGGTCGGCGCCAACGACTGAACTGCAGAGACAGAATAGCAAGAAGATCAACGCAAAGAAGGTGCCGCGCATATGTCCCCCAAATTCTTATGCAAAACTGGGGGCTCGTCCGCCGCGGCGGACTCGACCCCAACCACCCCCTATGCTACACGAACCTCGCACGTGTTCTAGAGTGTCGCCATTTGGACGTTCGTCATGCGGCCGTCGTAGTATTTTCGATATTGGACCTTTCGCTCCAATTCTTGAATCACAACTTGTGTGAAATCGACGCCAGTAAATTGCGAGCTGCTGCCGAGGCCGCCCGGGCTGAAGACGTTCACTTCCAGCAGCTTGTCTTCAACGATATCCAGGCCGACCAGAAACATACCGTCGCTCACAAGTTTGGGACGGACGATTTCCACCATGCGGAGCATTTTTTCTGTGACTTCGGCCGGCTCGCTCTCGCCGCCGGAGTGCATGTTGCTGCGGGCGTCGCCGCTTTTGTTCACGCGGCGAAAGGCGGCGAATTTGCCATCGTGCTTGAGCGGCCGGCCGTTCATAACGAACAGCCGTACGTCGCCGCCCGCCGCGGCGGGCAGGTATTCCTGCACCACGCAATAGCCGTCGCGAATCACCGCGTCGATCATCTGGTTCAGGTTGGCACGTTCCTCGGCACCGACGAGAAACACGTTCTTGCCACCGGAGCCCTGCAGCGGCTTGATCACGACCTTATCGTGCTGATCGTCGATGAATCGTTTGATCTCGTCGACATTGCGGCTGATGCACGTCTTCGGCCGAACCTCCTCGGGGAATTGCTGAAAGTAGGTTTTGTTAAGGGCGCGGGCCAGATTCTCCGGGTCGTTGAGGACCATCACGCCGCGGCCGGCCACGAGCTGGCCGAACAGAATACCGGCCGATTGGGCCCAGGGGCGTCCGAGGCGTCGGCCGACGGGTCGCTGCGCAGCAGTAGGACATCGAGTTCGTCGAGGCAAATGAACTCAGATTCATTGTCCTCCGACTGCAGCTCTTTGAGGAACTTTTCGTGCGATTTGTAGTTCTTGCCGTGGGCTGTGCGGGCGTACGCGTGGATCGAACCGTCCGGCGAGTAGACAAAATCGCCCACGCCAAAGGTGTAACTCTTGTGCCCTAAATTAACCGCGGCCATCGCCAGGCGCGTGGTCGTGTACGCAGCTTCTTCCGTGTCGACGTTGTTGACCGCGAAGCCGATTTTCATGGAAGAGAGTCGTAAGTCGTTAGTTTTTAGTCGTTATTCATCAGTCGGGATATCTAACCGCGATCGACGTAGCATCGGACGATTTTCTCTTGCGCCCCGCTCCCGTCTCCATGCTCGCAGCTACTCCCGGCCGCTGCCGCTGAAACGGAGAATGAAGTACAGCAGTGTCAGCACGGCCTGCAGGGTGCCGGCGACGTAGGT
Source organism: uncultured Planctomycetota bacterium (assembly GCA_963786455.1). GTDB lineage: Bacteria > Planctomycetota > Planctomycetia > Pirellulales > Lacipirellulaceae > JABDGM01. The sequence continues at coordinate 38,155 of CAWAZX010000006.1, forward strand.
CCAGGCCGCTGCATTGAGCACCTCGCGAACGTTCTGCTGCTGCGACGCCGGCACGATTCCCAGCGAGTCTAGCTGAGCCTTCGCCCGATTGCTCGCGTCGAATTCGACCGGCAAATTCACCAGTTGAAAGAAAACCACGGCGCTGTAGGCGATGATTCCTAGCTGTACTAGTGCGGTAGCCGATATCATGAAGCCGATCATCAACAGCAACATGCTGATGCCACCGCCGAAGCTGGCCACCGGCACAACGGCGTTGCGGATCACCAGCGGGGCATACCGCTTGGCGTCTTGCAGCGCATGGCCGGCTTCGTGGGCGGCGATCCCGACCGCCGCCATGCTGCGGGCTTGGTACACGTGCGGACTGAGGCGCAACACTTTGTGCCTGGGATCGTAGTGGTCGCTGAGGAAACCGTCGATTTGTTCAATTGCGACGTCGTTCAGGCCGGCCGAGTCGAGCACATGGCGGGCGGCTGCCGCGCCGCTGAGCGGCGCCGGCACGTGCTCCGCCTTGGCGAAGGCCGACTTCACGCGCATTTGCGCCCGACAGGCCAAGCAACAGCGCCGGCGCGAGAATGATGAAATACATGGGATCAAAAAACATCGCACGCTCCGATAAAAATTCCAGGCCACGCCCTTTGGGGCGAAGGCATGCCACGCTGCCTTAGGTAGACAGTCTTGCCGAGGTCGTGGAATTATATCCATTCGCCGAACGGCGACGATGGGGTACCACACAAATCGAGCTGCAAGTTGTAGACCAGAAATGAATTCTGCACGGTCCGTGTGCTTCTAGGGCCGCAGATCGGCCACGCCAATCCGGCGGCCGTAGTGCGCGAGCAGCTCGTCGGGTGTGCTGCCGTAAGCCTCGCGCAGCGCTTCCTCCCATTTCATGCCTTCCTTGAGCGCTTCGATGAACTTTACGTAGCTTTCACGGTTGGTCTGCAGCAGGAAGCGATTGAGACTGCTGGCCGCTCCATATTGCCACGACTCGATTCGTTTGGCGGAAAGCATGCCACCCAGAGACCGCCGCTCGATCAGCGTGGGGTGGGCCTTGAGTTCCCGGTTCCGCACCGCGGTGCTGGTCGGCACCATTTCGGCGCCGATCAAATCGGCCATGCCCTCGTCGACCCAATTGGGAAGCTGCGCCTTGGTCTTATAGCGGTGGATGAAGCCGTGGCTGGTTTCGTGGATGAGCATCTGGCCGAAGTCGCTGGGGTCGTTGCCGCGGTAGCAGGCAATAATCACCTCGCCTTTGGGACTGAGATGGCACAGCCCGTAGACATTGACGAGCGAGCGCAGCGCAGTGCGAGCTTCTGGAAAATATTTGTCCTCGAACGCCTCGAATTGAGCGCGCTCGACAAAAGCGAAGATGGGAGCCTTACCTCCCAGCCAGACCTTATGTTCCGGCGAGACCCCGTACAGCCGGCACATCCATTCGTACATGCGGTCGAGATAGGCGACATACGGGCCGACTTGCTCGGCCGGGATGTTCGAGACGAACAGGAACCGCTCGGTCTCGTACAATTCCGTACCAGGCAGCAAGGTTTTTACTTCGTCGATCATTGCCCGCGATTTGGCCAGCGCGGTGGCGTGCTCGTCGACCGATTCGGCCTCGGGCCAGGGCTCGACATCGCGTGCTGCCAGACGACGCAACCATGCATGACGCTCCGCGTGTAGTTGCTTTTGCCGGGCGGCCTCCCGGGCGGCACGTCGAGCGGCTGCGCGCTGGCGTGTGGTAAGGCGTTTCGGACGCTGTTCAGCCGGAGCACTCGTTGGCACTGCTGTCCGGGAGTTGTCAGAGCTTGGCGCACGCTCCTCCGCGCGCAACGCGCCAGCGAGCCAGGGAAACGTTACCCACAAGATCAACAGCAGGAACAAGAAACGACGCATCGACTCAATGGCCATGGGTACCGACGATCGCCCGGTATCGCTGTCCTGACTTTAATCGCCAAGCGTGAACAAGGCGAGTCGTAAGCAGGTCGAACAGTTTGCCGAAGTCTGCGCGGACTTAAAGAGCGGGAAGATTTGCGTCGCCGTTGCCAGAAGCGACGGGCCTGCCTAGCGAACTCGTCGCCGTCGGAAGCCGCAGACTCCTACTAGTCCGAGTCCGGTAAGGGCCACTGTTGCCGGCTCGGGGATGGGCAGGCCGGAGTACGTGATATGGAGTTTGAGGAGGTTTAGCGAAGCGGACGCCGCGCTGGCGGGAATTCCGAGCACGACGCGCAGTGGACTGGCTGCACTGCCGTTGCCCGACAACACGTTTACGGTACTCGGCATGGGCCAATTAAGATACGGACCGACGTCGTTGCCGTCTTCAACGTTGAATTTGCTGATGTTGATCATCTGACCGGGTATGTCGGTGTGCAGCAGCAACTCGATCTCCAAAGGAGTGGCAAATGCCGGGTCCAGCGAATTCCGGTAAGTCCGCAGCGGCGAGGTAGCCCCATCTTTCTGGATAAAAAGAATGTAGTGACCGGGTAAGTCCGACTCGTTGGTGTGGAGGTCGAAACCGGCCAGGAGCGGAGCGGGCAACATGCTGTTGTCCGGCGGCAGATCGCCGGGGATGGTCAGCGACGAATGCTTTTCAATGCCTTGTGTCGCGCCGCTGGCGACGCGGATGTCGTAGCGGAGAAAATCAACGATGATACCGGCCGAGGCCGGTGATCCAATTCCGATGACGGCCACGATGCCGAGCGCGATCAAGAATCGCGTCATGCACGAAGAATTCGCGAAGTGATTACGGCTGCGGTTCTTGATCACTTGATGTAACTCCCAGCTGATGGCGTCCAAGCGCAAACAATCGCGGCGGCAAATTGCCGTACTCGCGAGGCATCGCTCGAAAACCAACGTCGCGTTTCGATTACTGCCCACCGGCAATCATTAGGCTATCGCAAAAATGTCGCAGAAAAAAGTAGTCTCGCGCCCTTAGGCTCAATATAAGTGGCAGAAAACTTTTGACAAGTTTCTAGTAAACTCACCGCTAAAAAAGGCGAAATACATGTGCCGTCGGGAACGAATCATCCAAAAAATCCAGAAATTCGCGACTTTCTGCCGAGAATGATTGCGCGATGGATAACGGGTTTGCGGCCGGTAGCTCTCCGACGGGGTAGAATATCCAGATCGAATCGCCTAGGTCGACTGCGTCCACTAGGTGGATTTGGAAGGCTCGCTCACGCGCGTCATTTTGTCCCGGCGGCCGGCGTTCGAGTGCTACTTGCCGTCGCCCGGTGCTCTAACTCTGAAGTGCGAGGTAAGCAAACTTGGGGCTTCCAGCTTTACTCCTCCGCCCCGATGTACCCTTCTTTCTCTAGCCGGATGTAGATCTCTTGCGCCGCCTCTTCCGCGGTGAGCTTGAGCGTGTCGATGACGACTTCGGCGTCGGCCGGCACGTCGTAGGGGTCAGAGATTCCTGTGAATTCTTTGATGATGCCGGCCCGTGCCTTGGCGTAGAGTCCCTTGCGATCGCGCTTCTCGCACTCTTCGACGCTTGTGTTGACGTGCACAAGGATGAACCCGCCGTTCGGCTGAATCATCGCGCGGACTTCCTTGCGGATGTTGTCGTAGGGCGCAATCGGCGCGCAGACCGCGATGCCGCGGTGCTTGGTGATTTCCGCCGCGACAAAGCCGATGCGGCGGATGTTAATGTCGCGGTGCTCCTTCGAGAAACCTAACTCGCTGGAAAGGTTTTTGCGGACCAGGTCGCCGTCGAGCAGCGTGATCGGCCGGCCGCCCAGCTCCAATAGCTTCGAGAGGAGCACGTTGGCAATCGTGCTTTTGCCGGAGCCGGACAGGCCCGTAAAGAACACGGTAAAGCCCTGCCGCGCCCGGGCCGGGTGGCTCCGCCGCAACTCCTTCACCACTTCGGGGTACGAAAACCAACTGGGAATATCCGTGCCGCGCGCAGCCGATCGCGCAGTTCCGTGCCGCTGATGTCGAGCGTCTTTTTGCCTTGCGGCACTTCGTCGACAGGGTAGTAGCGCTCTTCGTCCTGCACGAACACCATCTGCTTGAAGTCGACCATTTTGACGCCGAGCTCTTCTTCGTGCTTTTGCAGAAGCTCCTGCGCATCGTATGGACCGTAGAATGGTTTGCCGCTCGAGTCCTTGCCGGGCCCGGCATGATCGCGGCCGACCACCAGATGCGTGCAGCCGTGGTTCTTGCGGATGATCGCGTGCCAAATCGCTTCGCGCGGCCCGCCCATCCGCATGGCCAGCGGCAGCAGCGAAAGGAAGGCCGTGTTCTGCGGATAGTGCGACATCAGCGCCTGGTAGCAGCGCACGCGCGTGTAATGATCGACGTCGCCCGGTTTGGTCATACCCACGACGGGATGAACGAGCAGGTTCGCTTCCTCCTCTTTTGCCGCGCAGAGCGTGAGCTCGTGATGCGCGCGGTGCATGGGATTGCGCGTTTGAAATGCCACGACTTTGCGCCAACCGCGCCTGGCAAATTCTTCGCGAAGTTGAGCCGGAGTATGGCGCAGCGATTTGTAGTCGTAGTGAATCGGCTGCTGCAGGCACTCCACGCGGCCGCCGATGTACACTGGCTTGCTCTGGTTCATCAAATAGTTCACGGCCGGGTGCTCGGTGCTTGCGGTGCCGAACACGCGCTCGGCTTCGCTCTTGCGGTCCGGCTCCCAGATGTCGGAGACCTGAATGACGGCCAGCATGACGCCCTCGGCATCGCGGAGCGCGACGGCGGTGCCGGTCTTCAGCTTCTCGGCGAACTCTTTGGTCACGTCGAGCGTGATCGGAATCGTCCAGATGGTGCCGTTGGCAAGGCGCATCTTGCTGCAGACCGACTCGTAATCGGCCTTAGCCAAAAAACCGGTGAGGGGCGAGAACCCGCCGTTGCACAAGAGCTCCAGGTCGCAGAGTTGCCGGGGCGTAAGGTCCCACGAGGGCCAGTCGCGCGACTGTTGCTTAATTTCGTTGGCCCGCTGTGCGGTTACGGAGAGATCAACTAACGTGCCCCCATGCGGGGCGATCAAATGGCTGGTCACGGTGTTCGCTCGCTTCACTTCTTGAGGTTGTCCGAGAGGTAAACCGGCAACTATAGAGAAAAACTGCGGATTGCTCAATGTCGCGTGGTGGCGGAGCGGGCTCCAGAGGTAGCGGGCGGCCGCTGGATTTTTTGGGGCGGCCGATTATCGAACATTTTCGGATCAACGCGCCTCGCCAGAACCGCGCGGAGCAAGTTCGCCACGGCGAATCCGCTGTGGCGGACTCCGCCGCTAAATCTTGGTGTCGGCGGAGCCTATTGGGATCGATTTTGCGAGACGTGGAGCACAACTCCCGCAACGAGGAGTAAAACGCCGGCTGCCAGGAAAAAAGTTCCGATGCGTTTTTGCGATCCGCGGGCGGTTTCCAGTTGTTGGCTGATCTTTCTGTACCGCTCGCGCGCGGCAGCCATTTGCTGCTCCGCATCGGCACCATGGTGATGCGATTTTGAGTGCATCTCGATTTGTGCGGCGGTGAGCTCTTTGGCTTGCTCCGGACCCCAATAAGCGGATGACGGCACGAGATGGTCCCAAGCGAGGCCGAGGACGACGAGGCAAAGTCCGATAAGAAGCAAACTGAGTACTAGAACGCGCCGCTTCATGACGTGACTGCGATGCTCCTCGGCCGACACGACCGTGCCTGGCGCGTATCCGCACGACTTGGAATCCGTTCGTTGTTCTTAGTAGCGGTCCTTGACGATTTCGCCGTCATTGGTGCTGGTCATCCAGAGCATGACATACTCATCGATGTCGTTCGGCAGGAAGCCGACATGGCCATCCAGAAACGCAGAGTTTACTCCACCAGGATGCTGGCTCCGCGGAGCGGCCGATATGTATCCCCTATACGCGTCGTTGCATGGCATGCGATCGAACTGAGCGGCAGCGGCATCCGGGCATACATAAAGCACGTCAGGATTCGGGCCATTCGGGTATTGGGTGAGTCCAAGGCTTAGCTCGTAGGGTTCGTAACCTTGCGGTGGTTTATCCTTATCGACGATCGAACCTTCCCCATCGTAGATCTCCGGATGAAAATCAAAAGACAGCAAGGTGGATCCGCACCAGGGCAGCGCCCAGGCACCGCGTTGATCGGCCACGTGGTCGCGTGTGCGAATCTCGGCGAAGGCCAGCGTCGTCGACGTGCCATCAATGACCTGGTCAAGACGCCGTCCATACAGCCAAATTGCGCCGCTGAAAAACCAGCTGTCGACATGAAACGGATTGGAATATGCGGCATAGTTTGTTTTGCCGAAGCGAACCGGCTGGCCCGAACGTTCCGCGCCACTTTCGACGGTCTCAAAGTATCGTCCGCGCGAGCCATCGCTGGGGCACAGCAGCATTGCGGGCTGCGCCGCTTGGGGATGCGGGATTTTGCGTCACCTTGCGCTTGAAATCGATTTGATCGTATAAGGATTGCTCTTCCAAATGCGGTAAGAGGGCGACGATCCAACTGTAATTCGTGCCGGTCTTGAGATCGATCCGCAGGTACGTATCGGCATAGAAGGCGGAAAACGGATCCGCATAAGTGCCGGCGGCGGGCAGTTTCTTGTTACTGGACTCATAGTTTTGCACGGCCAGTGCCACTTGTTTAATATTGCTCGCGCATTGGATGCGACGGGCTGCTTCGCGGGCCTGCTGCACCGCCGGCAGCAAGAGCGAAATCAGGATGCCGATTATTGCAATTACGACCAGTAGTTCGACCAGGGTGAAACCGCGAATACGGCGGCTGACTGACCGACGACAAGCCGTCGGCTTGGGGGGTTCGAAGGCGGGCACACTGGTAAATGGAAAGATCGACCGTTTCATGTCGAGGTGGTGCTCGCTCTTGTGGCGAATGCCCCGGGAAAAAAGGCGGTGGTTGAAGACCGCTCCGGCCGGCTTCGGCTGCCCCTGTCATTGGCCGGCGCTACATTCCAGTATAGCGGTCCGGGCCGGTTTGCCTACAATCATGGATTCTGCAGTGCAAGGTGCTGCGATTTCAACGGTGACACAATCCCAGATCACGACAACACGAAGAATTCACTGCTCTGTAAAGGTTTACTATGCGAACTCGCATCCAATCTGCCGTCACTTTGATGTGTTTTTTGTTGATGATTCGGACGGTCGTGGGACAGCAGGCCACACCACCGCCAGCTCAGGCATCCCCTCCCGGGGCGGCACCAGCCGGCACCGCGCCGAACCAGCCAGGGGCTGCCATGGCGAGACAGCAAGTGAGTTACGCGCTAGGGCGAAATTTTGCCGGCAATTTGCGGGCGAACGAAATCGTCTGTGATCTCGACTTTCTCTTCGCGGGAATCTCGGACGTGTTGAAGAACGCGCCCCAAGTGGACCGACGAGCAACTGAAGCCGGTTCTGCAGCAGTTTGGGCAGGAAATGGAGCAAAAGGCCGTGGCGCGATACGAGCGCCAGGCGCAAGCCAACGAGCAAGCGGCGGCCAAATTCCTGGCGGAAAATGCCAAGCGGGAAGGAGTCCAGACCACGCCCAGCGGGTTGCAATATCGTGTTCTCCGGCCGGGGAACGGGGCTTCCCCAACTTTGGCAGATCGAGTTCGCTGCCATTACCGCGGCACGCTGTTGGATGGGACCGAATTCGATAGCTCAGCCGGTGGCCCACCGGCCGAATTCGCCGTCAACGACGTTATTGACGGCTGGGCCGAAGCTCTGCAAAAAATGCGGGTCGGAGACAAATGGCAGCTATTCGTGCCGGTCAATTTGGGCTATCGCATGAACCCACCACCCGGTTCCGGTATCGAACCGAATAGCATGCTCATCTTTGAAGTTGAACTCCTCGAAGTGCTGCCACAATAGCGAGCCGGTTGGTCGCTCCCCGTCCTGGTGGGTCGCCGTGGACACGGGGCATCACTCGCTCCGGACAGCATTCGATCAGGAAAAGTGGCACTGAGCTGACGTCCCTGGATCGCGCTACGCATCGGGGCGAATTCGATCCCGCCAAATTCGACTTTCGCACTTAATTCCCACGGTTGCCACGGGCAATGGGATTCACTAGCTTCTTTGTTTCCCCCATTTACACGAATTCGTGTTGGGTAATTCGGCTATTCTAGTGAAACTTTGCGGCCAGCCAGAATGCCGCGATTTGCTTCGTTGGCACCCTGTTTGCTCCAAACCGTGCGTCTTTCCACGACAGTACGTCGCGGGGGTAGCTTGACCGACGGGCTATTCGGTTTAGAATCGGCGTCGTATTCTTCCTACGTTCTGTAAACCACATATTCGTTAGAGTTTTGACGCTAGCAGTTCATTTCCACGAAGAACGTGCTTTGTCGGCCCTGGCCGGCTTTCCATAGATTCCGACGACATTACTTGGAAGGAGGACAATTCAATGAGTCGCCCCTGGTTTGCTTTGATGCCAGCCATCGTGTTGCTGGCGGCTACCGCATCACCCGCCTGGGCGTGTGGGGACTGCGGGTGTAATAGCTGTGACGGGTGTAATGGGTCGTATTCCGATGGCTGCGGGGGGACCGGATGTGCCCACTGCTGCGAGCAGACCATGGTGACGCGGACGGTGTATGAACCGCAATACACCACGGAAACGAGGACCGTCACCCGCACCAGGTACGAGACGGAACAGAGGGAAAGGCAGGTAACGGTATACAAGAGTGTGCCGATTACTGAGGAGAAGACCGCCACGTATACCGTCATGCGACCTGAAACTCGCACACGGACGGTGACTTACAATGTGTGCCGCCCGGTGTGGGAAACTCTTACTCGCGATTACACGGTATCTGTGCCTTACACAGAGCAACTCCAACAGAGCTACACCGTCAACGTGCCGTACACGGAGCAGATCGAGCAAAGCTATACGGTGCGAGTTCCGAAGTATGAGTCGGTCGAGCAGCCGTACACGGTGACGGTGCCGTACACGGAAGCGCAGGAGCAGACGTATACCGTGCGGGTGCCCCACTATGAAACGGTGCAGCAATCGTACACGGTGCAAGTTCCTTACACGGAACAGGTCCAAGAGACCCGCACCGTGACGCGGTGCGTGCCGGAAACCACGACCAGGACGGTAACGGTTTGCAGCGGCCATTGGGAAACGCACATGGAGGAAGTAGGCTGTGGTGGCTGTGGTGGCGACGGATGCGGCTGCGGCGGTGGTTGCGGCGGCGATTGTGGCGGCTGCGGTAACTGCGACGGCTGCGGTACTCAGACTGTTTGCCGGCGTGTTTGGGTGCCGGAAAACATCACCAAAGAGGTGCCGGTCACGACATACCGACAAGTGACCGAGGAAGTTCCCTACACCCGGACGGTCTGCCGATATCGCCCGGAGGAGCGGACCAGAAGCGTCCAAAAGTGCACGTGGAGCGATGAGCAGCGCTCTCGCACGGTGAATGTCTGCCGTTATCGCCAGGAAGAACGGACTCGCACGGTGCAGAAATGCACTTATGTCGATGAGCCGCGGACCCGCACGGTCAGCGTGTGCAAATACCGGCCGGAAGAACGGACTCGGACGGTGAGTGTTTGCAAGTATCGTCAGGAAACTCGCACCCACGAGTACCGTGTTTGCAAGAACGTGACAGAGCAGCAGTCTCGTGAAGTGAATTACACGGTGTGCGTGCCGGAGGAACGGACCCGGACGTACAGCGTCACCCGCTACGAGCAACAGCCTGAGCAGAAAACGGTGACCTACAGTGTGTGCGTTCCGCGCACCTACACCGAAGAGGTACCGGTCCGCGTGTGCCACATGGTGGCCAGGCAGATCGAAGTACCGGCCTGCGGTGGCTGCGGCGACGGAGGCTGCGGCGGTTGCTGCAATTAGCACTAGTCCTGGAAGTCGATGTTGATCAGCGCGGCCGGGCTTCGAAAGAAGTCCGGCCGCTTTTTTATTGGTCGATGCTTTGATATAGGTGAGTTTCAGGGACTCCTCGCCATTCCCAACGACAGCGGTGCTGTCGCTTTGCCAGTCGGCTTGAGCAATCTGCAAACGGCCGCTAAAAGAAACCGCTTTTCAGCGATCCGTCAACTTTGCGTGGTCGATTTACGCGATGCGCTTTACCGCATGTTTCAATCTGGTGCTAGTGTCGGCATTATTGCTGGCGCTCGCCGCGCGCGGTCAATCCACATCCGGCCCCACGCTGCTGCTGCCGCCCCCAATCGACCCGGCCGTTGCGGTGGATGCATACTCGCAGCGCTGGCAAGTGCCGTTGGGCAGCGATTCACACCAGCCGCCGGTCAATTTGAATTCAACCGTCGAGCCTCCAGCGACAGAAATTACGCCGATTCCAATTGAGGAAGTGCTTCCGCCACCAGCCGAGGCGAGCAGTGCGGCAAAACGATGCGCCGGAAACGGGCGAGCTTCTCGATCTGAATGACCCATCCGGCTGGTATCAACCGACCTATTGGCTCGGACCGGCGCCCTGGGATACGGGGATTGAGCTGGGTCTCAATGGCTCGTCCGGCACAAGCGAATCGTTGAGCATTCGCACCGGGGGCTATATCAAGCGAGAATCGCGTTTCTCCAAATTGGATTTGAGCGCTTACTACAATCGCACGACGGACGGCGGTGTTGCCACTCAAAACAACGCGCAAGTGGATGTCCGCAACGACTGGCTGTTGGACGACCAGTCGCCGTGGACGTTGTACGGCACAGTGAACTTGTTCTACGACGAGTTTCAGGCGTTCGACTTACAAACGAGCGGCAACACCGGCGTGGGCTACCGATTCGTGCACGAGCCCGGACTCGAAATGCTGGCCCGTGTCGGTGCCGGCACGTCGCGCGAAATTGGAGGGCCGGATGACCGGTGGGTGCCGGAATCGCTGGTCGGGTTTGAGTATAGCCAGCAGCTATCGGCGACTCAGAAGTTCTACGGCAAGCTCGACTATTACCCGGAATGGGAAGAGGTCGGCGAATACCGCATGATTGCCGACACAGGTTGGGAAATCGAGCTGGTGCAGCCGTCCAATTTGAGCCTGAAGATCTCAGCGTCCGACCGATTTGACAGCACGCCCAATGGGGCTGAGCCGCATTTGCTGAATTATTCGGTGCTGCTGCTTTTGAAGTTGTAACGGGGTGGCATCGGCGATTTTTAAACGGAGGATTGGCCGACGGAGGACGCGCTGGGAAAGTTCGCCACGGCGAATCCGCTGTGGCGGACCCGCCGCTAACTAGGGTCGCTCGAATCGCGGTGCGACAAGACTCTGCTGCTACGACTCGTCTAGTGAAAGCGCTTCGGGTTGACTACGATGAATCACACAGTTTGACATTTGCGGCCGATTCTTGGTCCTACTCAACATGCCCGATTTAAGCGCCAATTCGAAGCCTGCGACCACGCACGTGATGCTTGACGAGCTGCAGGCCACGCTTGAGCGTGAGATACCCATGTGCGCCCAGATGGGGATTCGCGTCCATCATGGCGGGCCGGATGGGTTAGTGATGAGATTGCCACTGAATCCTAATCGCAACCACCAGAAAACTGCCTTTGCGGGGAGCCTGAATGCCCTGTGCACGATTGCCGGTTGGGGCTCGGTTTATCTGGTACTGCGAGAGATCGAGCGTGACGGCAACATCGTGATCCGACGAAGCACCATTAAGTATCAGGAGCCGGTTGCGTCTTCCGAAATCCTGGCCCGTTGCCAACCCGTGACCGCTGACGCCCGTCAGTACTTTTTGGAAATGCTCGGTGACAAGGGGCAGGCAAAGCTGGACCTCACCGTGGAAATCTCCGGTAGCAATGGTCCCGCCGTCTCGTTCCACGGCTCGTACGTTGTGCTTCCAAATGGCGAGTCCACCGCCGGGCAGCCCTTCTAACTCGGCTGCCAAATCGGCACCGTGCTATTGTGGTCTTGGCGGTCGATTGCCATATTTGCTGCTGCCGTTTTGGCATGTCGTGGCTACTTGGCGACACGAGAGATTGCCGTAAATCATTTGTAGTGATGTGGTTATCTAAACGGCGAATCCATCAATGGCGACGATTTATTTATCTGGCACGCCGCATGCTTTTTACCGTTTCGCCGCGATCGGCTAGTGCCAATTATCGCGGCTCGCGGAACCGCCCATGTGCTTTTCCAGCGTCTGAATCGTTGGGCATGCCCAAGTCGCGAAAAACAGAACGCAGTTTGATCGTTGCGAACTAGAAGGAGGAGCAAATAATGTCTGCTGCACTGCATAAGAATCGTTTTGGTCGCCTGTTGCCGGGTGGTCTCCCTGAATTCGACCAATTGTTCAACCAGTTCTTCCGCCCGGAAGAAGTCGCCATGTGGCGTGCACCGGCTTCCATTTGGGAGGCCGATAACACGTTCCACATCGAGGTTGACGCTCCTGGCGTGATGAAAGAGGACGTGGAGCTCACGTTCGATAAGGGCACGCTTCAGATTACGTTGGAGCGAAAGAGTCCCGAGGGCGAGCGGACGAACTGGCATAACGAGCGTGGCTACGGAAAGGTTTCCCGCACGATCTCGTTGCCGGAGACGGTTGACCCCGAGACCATTGACGCGACGTTGAATCACGGCGTCCTGCACGTGACGATTTCCAAGCTGCCGCAAGCGCAGCCCAAGAAAATTGACGTGAAGGTCAACTAGTAACCAGATCGGGTCTGGATTGCCGACTGGCGGGCGTCGTGTCCGTCCGCGGCGATCCAACGTTTTGAGCCGATGCCGCGCTCGTCGCGCGGCATCGGCTTTTTTTGAACAGTCACATATCGGGGTGATCCGAGAGCCAGCGCTGCCGGTCGTTCCGATGTCCGAGGATTTCCAGCACGTTCTGGCAAATATCACGCGGCTGCGCCGAGTCGCATGAGTATATCCGTTGCTGCGTTCGGGCGGATCTCGCACAGCGCTAGCAACAAGTGCTCCGTGTCGACGCAGTCGTTTTCGAGCCAACGGGCCTCGGTCGCGCCCTTCTCTTCCAGTGCGGCAAGAAAGGCATCGGATGCCTCATCCCGGCTCACTTCGTCGCGAAGGCAACGCTCGACGGTTTTGACGTCGATTCGGAGACCTTTCAATACCGTGGCAGCGATGCCTTCGGACTCGCGCAACATGGCGAGCAGCACGTCCACGCTATCGACGTAAACGCGGCGCGACATTGTCGCGGAGTTTTTGGCCGACGCGATTAGCTGGCCGGCCCGTTCGGACAACTTCAATTGTTTGCTTTGCGAATTTTCTGGCACCGGCAGGTAATCCGATGACTCGACCTGCAACTCGTCGTCGTCCGGTTGGCCATCGATTGGGTGCCGATACACGAAGACGTTGACCTTCTCGAGCGTCACCATGCCTTCGCCGACCATCTTGTCGATCGTGGGCATGAAGGCGGCGATTCGTTCCGGCCGGTCGGCGATTTCGACGACGATCGGCAAGTCTTCGGAGAGCCGCAACACCTTCACTGTGTGGATCCGGCTCGTCGCGCCGAAGCCTTCGATGCCGCGGAGCGCCGTGGCGCCGGCCAGACCCTGCTCGCGGGCTGCGCGGACAATCGCTTCGTAGAGCGGCCGGCCTTCCCACCGATCGCTCTCACCGATGTAGATCCGCAGCAATTGGCCTTCGCCTTCAACTTTCATGTGGAGCCCTCAATTTGCCCTGATGACGGAACGGCGACGCAATACAAGCATTGCCACCGTTTGAAGTTACGTGATGAGCCACCTAGGGTGCAAGCAACGGAGGTTCGTAGTTCCGCCTTTAAGCGGACAAAACCACCTAAAGCCGCAGCTACGAACTGTCGGTTGACGGAAAACTTTGCGCGGCATGCCACGCACAAAGTCACCCGTACCGTGAAACTCTCGCTTGATTGGGCTGGCACATCCTACCGATCTTATCTGATAGCCGGATTCTATGTCCCCAGAGACTGCCATTCGTGCACCCGCCGCGCGATGGCGTGTGCGACGCCCGCGCCACGGATCAATTGCCGATGGCCAGGGTCTTGCCACTTCTGGAGGCAGCAGTTTTCGGACGTGCCCGCTCCGAGCCTCTCGCAGGATGCGGACCAGGTTTTAGCCGGCACGGGAGCGCGATGGGTTAGCGGAGGGAGCCAATGCAAGTCGATCAAAAACCCAGCCCGTGGCCGTGTGTGGTGATGCTGGTCGGGTTGCTGGTGTGTTGTTTGGCGGTGCCCCTTTACTGGCAACCGAGTGCCGCACCCGACCGCCCGCCGGCAACCGCGTCAATCAGCGCGAAGCCGGAACGAACCACTACGGGACCGGTAAGCCATCGTCCGCACCCCGAGACTTTCGAGTTGCCGTCAATCCCGGCGTCCGTTGGGATTAGCTTAGATACCGTGCTAGTTCAACCGCCCGCGCGGCTGGTGGGCAATAACAATTGGTTGTCGCTCTGCCCACCGCCGACGATCGAGGAATTGGTCGCGTCGTCCCGATTGAGCGGGATGCGATTTGATGTGGGAACAGACTGGCGCCAAACAGATTGGTCCCGCTGGCCGATCACCGCTTCTCCTCTGAGTTTGGCCGAGGACGTTTGGCCGACGACGGATACGCAGATCGCTGTGGCCAGTGAGGAGCCGAATCCGCTAATCGCGTCTGCACTCGAGCGCGTGGGAATGGTATTGGTCACGTACTCGGTTTCCGACGCAGTGATCCGGTGGGTCGTTCGTTCTGTCGAATTGCACGAATTGGTGCGAAACTTTTGGTCGAGCAAGTCGTCCGTGATTGGACAATTACATCCGGAGAGTTCGCCGGCAGCCGAAACGATGACGAACGTCAGCGAGCCGACGGCCTCGAGTTTGAGGATGATCGGTCCGCACGATCCCTTGGCGGTGTTACCGCAGAACGACCAGGCCAACACTCCCATCACCACACCCGCTGAAATGGAACCAGCGGTTTCCGGCGTGGCAACATCACCGCCGGCGGCCACGGACATCGAACCCGAATTGGACCCCTGGTGCTTTCCGCAAGAGCTGTTCGAACAATTGGATCGACTCAGTCGTCATCCGATTACCGCGCGTTGGGCTCAGGAGACGATCGACGAATTGCAATTCGTGACCGATCGCGCACATTGGGGTGCGGATGGTGCCGCGCCGCCGCTCGATCCGCTGGTCGGATTGGCCGGCGAAGCGGTTCGGCTGGGGGAGACCACCAGTGATGATCGCTTGCGCGTGGAGCTGTTGCGGGCTCATTGGGCTCTTTCTCGCCGACTCGATTGCTGGCGTGCGATTGGCGAAATTCACGTGGCAGCCCGATCGCCAGTGCGCATCGCCACGCGCGGTTCGCTGCACTCGTTGTTTGCCGGACTCCCTCAGCCGCAGGAGGTTCGGTCCGACCTGCCGACGCTTACCGATAATCTCGAGGCTTATGAATCGAGCCGCGATCCGCAACTTGCCCGGCAGGTTGTGGAAGAGCAGCAATCGTTGCGAGCTTCGCCCGAGGCGCTTGACCAATCGTTGGCGGAGGCCGTGGAACAACATTACCGCAACGCTAACGTTCGGATTGCCATCACCGCGGGCATGCTCAATCGACTAGTGTCGGAAAAGCGATCGGAGATGCGTGCTGTCCGCGACCGGATCGCCGGCACCCCGGTGCGTGGCCAATCTCGTACTCACTCCGAAAGTTTCATCCGCCTGGCGCCAGCCGCCGGCCGCTGGCAACTTGATGTGCAAACGCAAGGCACCGTGGAGTCGGATACGCTTGCCAATGGCGGCCGGGCGCATTTGCGAAGTTTCGGGGCGACGGACTTCAATGCGCAAAAGTCGATTGTCGTCGACACGAATGGTGTACACGTACAGTCCGCGAGCGTCGACGCGACAAATTACAACCGGCTGGTTGGCGTGAAGACGCAGTACGATTGGGTGCCTCTGTTCGGTACATACGCCCGCAGTCAGGCGGTGCGGCAGTATCGGGCCAAGCGGCCGTGGGCGAAGGCCGAAGTCGAAGCGAAAGTAGCCGCTCAGGCTCAGGACGATGTCGACCGCGAAACGCGCGAGAGGCGGTGGAGCGGATCGAGCGCGACGTGCGGTCTCGCTTTACCAATCCAATCGCCCAGGCCGGCATCGACGTCACGCCGATCGAGCTTTCGACAACCACGGAGCGAATCGTGGCGCGGCTGCGCGTAGCCGGCAACCATCAGCTGGGTTCGCACACGCCTCGGCCACGCGCGCTCGCCGACAGTTTGGCTAGCCTCCAGTTGCACGAGTCGGCGCTAACCAACGCGGCCGTTAGCTTGCAGCTCGATGGTGCGCGATACAATGCGACCGAGCTGCAGCAGTTGTTGCGAGATAAATTCCCGGGATTTGCCCTGGCCAAACCGGCGGAAACTCGGTCGGACACGATCTTCGAGTTTGCGTATCGCGATGCGGTACAGTTACATGTTTCGGACGGCCGGGTAGAGCTTCTGTTAGGTTTAAGCGGTTTTGAGCATGAAGGTCGCCGAACGCGAGATTTCATCGTGCACGCGTTCTATGTTCCCGCGGTCGACGGTCTGGAAGTGGAGCTGGTGCGCGACGGCTCGCTAGGCATTGAAGGGCGACTTGGCGCGACGGAACGGGCACGATTGCACAATGTGTTCAACAGTGTGCTCGCGGTAGATCGGCGGTTGCCCGTTGTGCAGTTGCACAATCCGCACGATCCGAGGCTGGCCGGACTGATGATCACCCAATTGGTGCTCGAAGACGGCTGGATCGGTATGGCCGTCGGACCAGCCAGCGGTAACCGCACTGCGGAACGATCCCGATCAGTACGCTAAATTGTCGCAGTCGCGAATTCATGGTGGGCAGTGCCACCCTACAGTCCTAGTCGTCGCGACCGGTGACCTTCCGTCGCATTCGCTCCCACCACGACTGCATTCGATCCTGGGTGGAGCCGTTGCGACGAAAACGGCCGGCCAGCAGTTCCGCCTTGGCCGCTTGCCAATCGTCGGTTCCATCGCCTGGCGGGCACCCCCGCGCTTGCCAGATTTCGTACGCCCGGCGAGCAATGTCGTCGTGTGAAATTCCTGATTCAGTTGCGTTCAACATTTCCTCCATGTGCCCATCCGGCACGGCTGAAACAAAATCGCCTGACCGGCGGTCCGTATGTCCCCCATTCCACCCCAATGTGCCGGGCGGAGTCAATAGACCTTCGGTCGGGCCCGCGTCGGCGGAAAACCACTTGAAATTGGGAATAATCGCGGGCAAAAATGCTGAACACCTGGAGTGTGTGGAGCGTGTATTGAATTCGCTCCTGTCGAATATCGCGGGTCGGGATTCCGAATTGGGGAGAGTGGTCATGAATACAGGCAAAGTTATTCGACGGGGAATTGCCATGCCTAGGCTGATAACTCAAGGTCGCGCTGGCGTGATGCTTGCTGTATGGATGCTGGCCGCGAATACGTATGGTACTACGCCTGACGTTTCCCAAACGGCCAAACAGCTCGTCGACTCGGCGCACGAGGCCGCGATCGCCGGCGACAGTGCACGCATTTGCCCTGCTGCGCAAGCCGTGCGCATTGAGCCGGACAATCCCGTTGCCCGCTGGGAGCTCGGCCAAATACAAGTTGATGGCCGCTGGCTGAGCGTTGAGGAGGCACAGCGACAGGCTGCCGCCGATCCGGCTCAAGCTCGTTATCGTGAGTTGCGTGCCGAATCTGGCGAAACGCCTGAAGGACAACTCGCCCTGCGCGTTGGTGTCGCAGGAACGATCTTAACGACGAGGCCCGGTTTCATTGGGCGAGCGTGCTTTCCGTTCAACCAGGCAATGAAGAAGCGATGCGCGGCTTGGATATGCGCTGGCACAACGGCCAACTTGCTTCGCGCGAAGAAGTAGCACGGACGAAAGAAAAGCTTCGAGAATTCAAACGGGAAGCTAAGGAGTGGGCGCCGAAGGTGACAAGGTGGCAACGTGCAGTTGCAGGTGGCGATGCCGCCGCGCGAGATGTGGCACTTGAACAAATTCGCGGACTTATCGATCCAAGCTCGCTTCCCGTCCTCGAGAAAGTTACGCTAGGCCGTCCGGCTATGAACAAGAACAGCGCCGATGAGTCGCGACGCCAAATCAGCCTGGCGCTGATAGATGCGCTGGGCGAAATGGAGGATCAAGCGGCGGTAGTTTCGTTAGTAAGTCACTCGGTATTTTCGGACTTTGCGGTGGTTCGCGAGTCCGCTGCACGCAAACTTCAGGCTTTGCCGACGCACAAATACGTGCCCCTCCTGTTGAGCGCTCTGGCGATGCCACTTGAGTCGTCGTTCAGCGTAAAGACGGAGAGTGACGGCAGCGTTCATTACTGGCATTCGCTGTATCGCGAAGGACCGGAACGCGATTGGTCGTTTGATGGACGACTCTCGGCGATGCAGCACAATTTGGGTGGACGCCGAAATATCCTGAACTCTGAAACAGGGCAGTTTGAAGAAGGTGCCCCCGTCGAATCGGAAGACACGCTGGCGGGGAGGAAATCCGCGGTTGCGGCCCGCTACCAAGGCCGTTACGCGGCATTGGCATCGGTTACGGAGTCGCAAGTTTGGAACGCGAACCTGGCGACAGAATCGCTGAATGCGCGGGTCACTGCCGCGCTTTCGACCGCCACTGGAAAAACGCTCGGCGACAACCCAAAGAATTGGTGGAACTGGTGGCGCGAAGAGACCGGTTACGATCAGGCAGAGAAACGCCCCGTCGAGAGGCAGTATTACTCCGACACGGACTCGTACTACTATGGCGAACCGACGTACGAGCGCCCTCTGCCTCCTGGTGGATCCAGCACGGCATTCCGCGTTCCGCCGGGAGCAGGCGGGGGATACGAATGCTTCGCCAAGGGCACCATAGTGTGGACGAAGACTGGGCAAAAGCCAATTGAATTGCTGGAGCTGGGTGATTTGGTGCTGGCCCGGAATGTCGACACGGGCGAGTTGGCCTACAAGCCGGTGATTGCCCGCACGGTGCGGCCGCCGAGCCCGATCTTGAAACTATCCTTCGATGGCGAGGAGCTACTCACGACCCGCGGCCATCCGTTCTGGGTGGCGGGCGTCGGCTGGCGGATGGCCAAGGAACTTGGCGATGCGGCCGTGTTGCACGCCGTGACGGCGTCTGTCCCATTAGCGGCAGTCGAGCCGGCCGGCGAGTTAGAGGCCTATAACCTGGTGGTCGCCGATTTCAACACCTACTTCGTCGGCGAAAGCGGCGTGCTCGTGCACGACAACACGCCGCGCCGGCCGACGCGGTCGACACTGCCGGGCGTGTCGATGAAGTAGGGATCGTCGAAAGTCATGTCTGCTGGTGCAATGCACACAAGACGGTTCGCTTAAATCGAAACACCCGAGACACTTCTCTCAGTGGGTTTGGTCGTAAGCCGGAAGAAACATCTCTCGATCGATCCCAGCTTGTCGGCACGCAGCACGATGTGTCGAGCCCTTAATCTTGCGATGATGGAAACGCATCGGGTCCGAATGTGACGATGTGAAACTTCGCAGCTGACTTGGCGTCCGCCAAGGCCTCGTCGGCAGTGTCACCTTCACCAACAACTGCACCGTGTAAACCAAGAGGATAGGCTACAAAGCCATCGGCATGTTGTTCGACAACAAACATTAGTTGAGTCATGCGTGTGCGCTCGCTACCGGGTCTATTCCATTATAGCAGGGGTACCCGGACCTGGCGGCTTACCGTGACGCGAGCATGCCTTGGGTTATTCCGGGCGCGGGCAGCGTGCTGGTGCCCATCAGGAATGCGTCGATGGCGCGGGCGGCGCCGCGGCCTTCGTTGATGGCCCAGACGACGAGCGATTGGCCGCGGCGGCAGTCGCCGGCGGCGAAGACGCTCGGCGACGTTCGTGGCGAACGGGCCGTGGTCGGCCTTGAACGTTTCCCAGTTGCCGCGCGGGCGCTGCGTTTCGACGCCGAGCATTTCGCCGACCGCCAAGTTCCGGGCCGAGGAAGCCGGTGGCCAGCAGCACCAGGTCGGCCGGCCAGATTTTTTCGCTGCCGGGCACTTCGCTGAACGGCGCCTTTTCGGCCGGCTTCGACCAGTCGACGACGACGGTCTTGATGCCCTTCACGTGGCCGTGGCCGTCGTCGACGAATTCCTTGGTGAGGATGTTGAACTCGCGCGGGTCGTGGCCGAACTTGGCCTTCGTTTCGGCGTGCGAGTAGTCGACGCGGTAGATCCGCGGCCACTCGGGCCAGGGATTGTTCGGCGCGCGCTCGCCGGGCGGGCGATCGAGCAGCTCGAAGTTCGACCATGCTCTTGCAGCCGTGGCGGAGCGACGTGCCGATGCAGTCGGCGCCCGTGTCGCCGCCGCCGATCACGATCACGTCGAGGCCCTTCGCGGAGATGTAATGGCCGTTCGTCGAGGTTGTCGTCGAGCAGGCTCTTGGTGTTGCGGGTGAGGAAATCCATCGCCAAGTGGATGCCCTTCAGATCGCGGCCCGGGCAGCGGCCGGTGGGGTCGAACGACTTGGTGGCGCCGGTGGCCAGGAGCACGGCGTCGTATTCGGCCGAGCAGCTTGTTGCGGGTCGATGAACTTCACCTGGCAGCCGCGCTCTTGCATGATCTGCGTCATGTGGCCGCTGGGGAAATCTTCCTGCCGGCCGACGTGGGCGCAGGTGACGAACTCGACGCCTTCGGCCGCCAGCAGATCGACCCGCCGCTGGACGACGCCCTTGTCGAGCTTCATGTTCGGGATGCCGTACATCAACAGGCCGCCGATGCGGTCGGCCCGCTCGTAGACGGTGACGTGTGGCCGACCTTGTTGAGCTGCGCGGCGGCGGCCAGGCCGGCCGGGCCGCTGCCGACGATCGCCACGCGCTTGCCGGTGCGCTGCGCCGGCGGCTGCGGCGTGACCCAGCCTTCGGCAAAGCCGCGGTCGATGATCGCGTTCTCGATGTTCTTGATCGTGACCGGCGGATCGGTGATGCCCAGCACGCACGCGCCTTCGCACGGGGCAGGGCAGGTGCGGCCGGTGAACTCGGGGAAGTTGTTCGTCTTGTGCAGCCGGTCGAGCGCGTCTTTCCAGCGGCCCTGGTAGACCAGGTCGTTCCACTCGGGAATGAGGTTGTCGATCGGGCAGCCCGATTCGCTCTGGCAGAACGGCACGCCGCAATCCATGCAGCGGGCGCCCTGCGTGCGCAGGTGCAGCTCGGCCGGCGCGGTGAAGATTTCCAGGAAATCCTTCAGCCCGCTCCAGCGGATCGCGGTACGGCACCGCCTGCCGCTCGAATTCTTTAAAGCCTGTGGGTTTACCCATGCAGCTGCCTCGCCAATGAGACGTCACGACTCAATGCAATTCCGATCACATGACCGGTCGACCGATCGTCAACTGACTCGCTCCGATGGCGTATCCATCGCGCTTCCACCAATCGATTCCCCGATCAATTCCTTCACTTGAAACCCAACTCCGCCAACTTCAATGCTCCCTTGGTCGATGCATTGCAACCAATCCATCGCAATACGTGACATACAATGCTGTCGCGATCGAGATGCCGTGTTGATTCTGCGATTCATCTTGCGATGCGGAAAATTGATCGCGCTCGGGAATGTGTTCCTGAGCATAGCTGCTTCGGACCGCGCGTCGATGACAACGACGTTCTCGCCTTCGCGCAGCATTTCGTTCAAATCCCAGGCATCCGTTTCGAATGTCAATTTGTCGCGAAAATGCTCGAGCTGCGTCGTTCATGACGCTTATTCCATGCTAATCACTTCCTCACACCACGGCCGCTTCGGGCTGCAGCATCTCGCAGCTTTTGCTTCTTCCAGCACGCGCTTGTAATCCGTCGGCATCACTTTGACGAACTGCGGCAGCACTTCGTCCCAGCGGTCGAGCACGTCGGCGGCGACGTCGAGCCGGTGAGGTCGCGGTGCTTCTCGATCAGCTCGCGCAGCTCGGCGACGTCTTCGTCGGCTTCGACTTTTTCCAGCTCGACCATGCCCAGGTTGCAGTTGGCGAGGAACGCGTCGTTCGGGTCCCAGACGTAGGCGATGCCGCCGCTCATGCCGGCGGCGAAGTTGCGGCCGGTGGGGCCGAGGACGACGACGCGGCCGCCGGTCATGTACTCGCAGCCGTGGTCGCCGACGCCTTCGATCACCGTGTGGGCGCCGCTGTTGCGAACGGCGAACCGCTCGGCCGCCCGGCCGCGGAAAAACGCCTCGCCGCTGGTCGCGCCGTACAGGGCGACGTTGCCGATGATGATGTTGTCCTCCGGCACGAAGCTCGACTTCGGCCGGCGGGTAGATGATGACGCCGGCCGCCGGAGAGGCCCTTGCCGACGTAGTCGTTCGCGTCGCCTTCGAGCTCCAGCGTCACGCCCTTGGCCAGGAACGCGCCGAAGCTCTGGCCGGCCGAGCCGGTGAACTTGAAGTGGATCGTGCCGTCGGGCAGCAGTTCTTCGCCCCACCGCTTGGCGATCTCGTGGCTGAGGATCGTGCCGACGGTGCGGTTGGTGTTGATGATCGTCGAGCTCGCTCGCGAACCGGCGTGCCGTTCTCGAGCGCCGGCTTGGCCAGGTCGAGCAGCTTCGTGCGGTCGAGCGACAGCTCGAGGCCGTGGTCCTGCTTGCGCGTGCAGTACGTGCCGACGTCCGGGTGCGGCTTCTTGATCGGCGTGAGCAGCTCGGTGAGGTCGAGGCCGTCGGCCTTCCAGTGCTGGATCGCGGCGTTCGTTTCCAGGCAATCGACGCGGCCGACCATCTCGTCGATCGTGCGGAAGCCGAGCTCGGCCATGATCTGCCGCGCGTCTTCGGCCACCATGAACAGGTAGTTGACGACGTGCTCCGGCTTGCCGGCGAACTTCTTGCGCAGCACCGGGTCCTGCGTGGCGACGCCGACCGGGCAGGTGTTGAGGTGGCACTTCCGCATCATGATGCAGCCCAGCGTGATGAGCGGCGCGGTGGCGAAGCCGAACTCCTCGGCGCCGAGCATCGCGGCGATCACCACGTCGCGGCCCGTCTTGAGGCCGCCGTCGGTCTGCAGCATCGACGCGGCTGCGCAGGTCGTTCAGCACCAGCGTCTGGTGCGTTTCGGCGATGCCCAGCTCCCACGGCAGGCCGGCGTGCTTGATGCTCGTGAGCGGCGAAGCGCCCGTGCCGCCGCGTGTCGCCGGAAATGAGGATGTGGTCGGCAAAGCCCTTGGCCACGCCGGCGGCGATCGTGCCGACGCCCACTTCGCGACACCAGCTTCACGCTCACGCGGGCCGACGGGATTGCTGTTCTTCAGGTCGTGGATGAGCTGCTTGAGATCCTCGATCGAATAGATGTCGTGATGCGGCGGCGGGCTGATGAGGCCCACGCCGGGCGTCGAGTAGCGGATGCGGGCGATGTAGTCGTCGACCTTGCGGCCGGGCAGCTCGCCGCCTTCGCCCGGCTTCGCGCCTTGCGAAATCTTGATCTGCAGCTCGTCGGCGTTGGCCAGGTACTAGATCGTGACGCCGAACCGGCCGGAGGCGACTTGCTTGATCGCCGACCGCTTCGAGTCGCCGTTGGGCAGCGGCTTGAACCGCTCGGGGTCTTCGCCGCCTTCGCCCGTGTTGCTCTTGCCGCCGAGGCGGTTCATGGCGATGGCCAGCGTCTCGTGCGCCTCGGCCGAGATCGAGCCGAAGCTCATCGCGCCGGTGCAGAACCGCTTGACGATCTCCTTGGCCGGCATGCACTTCGTCGATCGGAATCGGCCCGCCGTTCGCGCCGGGCTTGAACTTGCAGCAGGCCGCGCAGTGCGCAGCGGGTCTGCGCGTCGTGGTTCGCATGCTCGGCGAACCGGCGATAGGCGTCGACGCTGTTGTTGCGCGCGGCCACTTGCAGGTCGGCGATCGCCGGCGGGTCCCACATGTGCCGCTCGCCGTCGGCCCGCCAGTGGAACTCGCCCGGGTTCGGCAGCACGGGCAGCCGATCGACCGCCTGCTCGCGGATAGCCGAGCGCGTGCCGCCGCAGCGCTTCCTCGGCCAGCACGTCGAAGTCGACGCCCTGAATGCGGCTGGCCGTGCCGGCGAAGCAGCGGTCGATCACTTCGTCCTGCAGGCCGACGGCTTCGAAAATCTGCGCGCCCTTGTAGCTCTGCAGCGTCGAGATGCCCATCTTGGCCATCACCTTGAGCATGCCCTTGGCGACGCCCTTGCGATACGCGTACACCAGGTCATGATCTTCCTTGGTGACCGGATCGTACTCCTCGCCATTGACGCCGGCTTCGATCGCCGGGTGCTCCTTGCCTTCGCCGCTTTGGTCGACTTGTCTGAGCCTTCCGGCCGCTGCAGCAGACCTTCGCGGCGCGCATGCCAGAGCGCCTCGAACGCCAGGTACGGATTGATCGCATCGGCGCCGTAGCCGACCAGCAGGCAATGATGATGCACTTCGCGGGCTTCGCCCGTTTCGACGACGATGCCGATCCGCGTCCGCTTCGTCTTGCGCACCAGATGATGATGCACGGCGCCGGTCGCCAGCAGCGAGCTGAGCGGCACGCGGTCGCGGCCGATCGCCCGGTCGGAGAGCACGACGAGCGAATAGCCGTCGTCGATCGCCGCTTCGGCCTCGGCGCAGATGCGGTCGAGCGCCTTCGACCATGCCCGCCTTGCCTTCGCTGCGCGGCCAGGTGATGTCGATCGTCTTGCGTCTGCCAGCCGCGATGATCCATGTGCTTGAGCGCGGCGAGCTGCTCGTTCGACAGAATCGGATGCGGCATCCGCAGCCGGTGGGCGTGCTCCTCGGTCGTTTCGAGCAGGTTCCGCTCCGGGCCGATGTAGCACTCCAGCGACATGATCACTTCTTCGCGGATCGAATCGATCGCCGGATTGGTGACCTGGGCGAAGAGCTGCTTGAAGTAGTCGTAGAGCATCCGCGGCTTGTCGGAGAGGCACGCCAGGCACGAGTCGTTGCCCATCGAGCCGACCGGGTCGCGCAGCTCGCGCACCAGCGGCAGCAGCATGAACTGCATCGTCTCGACCGTGTAGCCGAACGCCTGCATCCGCTCGAGCAGCGTCTTCGGCTCGAAGCCGTGCGGCTCCTTGTCGGTTGCCAGGTCGTTGAGGTCGATCCGCTGGTCGCGCGAGCCACTCGGCATACGGCCGGCGGCTGGCGAAGTCGCTGCTTCAGCTCGTCGTCGGGAATCAGCCGGCCTTGCTCGAAATCGACGAGGAACATGCGGCCCGGCTGCAGGCGGCCCTTGGCCTTGACGTTCTGCGGCTCGATGCGCAGCACGCCGACTTCGCTGGCCATGATCACGCGGTCGTCGTGCGTGAGGTAGTAGCGCGACGGCCGCAGGCCGTTGCGGTCGAGCACGGCGCCGATGTACTTGCCGTCGGTGAACACGATCGACGCCGGGCCGTCCCACGGCTCCATCAGGCAGCGAGTGGTATTCGTAGAACGCCCGCTTGTCCTCGGGCATCGTCTCGTGATTCTGCCACGCCTCGGGAATCATCATCATGACCGATTCCTGCAGCGTGCGGCCGTTCATGAGCAGGAATTCCAGCACGTTGTCGAACGTGCCCGAGTCGCTGCAGTCGGGCTCGGCGATCGGGAACAGCTTCGACAGCTCGTCGCCGAACAGCTCGCTCTCGACCACGCCCTGCGCGGGCCTGCATCCAGTTCATGTTGCCGCGGAGCGTGTTGATCTCGCCGTTGTGGCTCATGAACCGCATCGGCTGGGCGCGGTCCCACGAGGGGAACGTGTTGGTCGAGAACCGCGAGTGGACCATCGCCAGGTGGCTGGTGTAGTCCGGCGCGGCCAGGTCGGGGAAGTACTTGAACAGCTGCTCGGTCGTGAGCATGCCCTTGTAGATGATCACCTTGGTCGACAGCGAGCAGACGTAGAACATCTTGCGCCTGCGCGAGCGACGCGTCGCTGCGGAGGCGGTGGCTGGCCTGCTTGCGAATCAGATACAGCTGCCGCTCGAAGGCGTCGCCCGCGAGGCCCTTGCCGGCGGCGATCACGAGCTGCTCGATGTGCGGCTCGCCGGCTTTGGCGGTGGGGCCGATGTCGGCCTTGTCGGTTTCGCGTCGGCACCTTGCGCCAGCCGACGAGCCGCTGGCCCTGGGCGGCGATGATTTCCTCGACGACCTGCTTGCACGTGGCCCGCTCGGCTGCGTCTTTGCGGCAGAAACACGATGCCGGCCGCGAACTGGCCCGGCGGCGGCAGCTCGGCGCCCAGCTCGTGCCTTCACGACGCGTTGCAGAAACTCGTGCGGCAGGGCGGTGAGGATGCCGGCGCCGTCGCCCGTGTTCGGCTCGCAGCCGCAGGCGCCGCGGTGGTCCATGTTGCGGAGCACTTCCTCGGCGTCGATCAGAATCTGATGGCTCCGCTTGCCCTTGATGTGCGCAACAAAGCCCACGCCGCACGAATCGTGCTCGAACGCCGGGTCGTACAGCCCCTGCTTCGGCGGCGAGCGAAGTGAAACGCGCCGTCGGATTGTGTTGAGTTCTCGACATGGCAATCAATCCCGTGTCGGGCAGACTGGTAATTCCTGTCAGCCGACTGACGTGCGATGTCTCGCGCGACTCGCCGCCGGCATGGCCATTCGATTGCGGCAGCATCGGCACGCCGTTGGTCGATTCGGCCGCGGCGGCGCCGCTTGCGATTGCAGCAACTGGATGAATTGCTGGGCCGTTTCGCTCAGCTTGCGGTCGCGGCGATGAATGATGCCCAGCGGCCGCACGAGCGGCTCGCCTTCGAGCGGAATCTGCACCAGCGTGCCGGCTTCGATCTCGCGCGCGATCGTCGGCTCCGGCAACAGGCTGACGCCGGCGCCGATTTCGATCGCCCGCTTGATCGTTTCGATGTTGTCGAACTCCAGCGCCACGCGCGACGCGACACTTTGTGCAGCGCCAGCACGCGATCGATTTCCTCGCGAATCTTGAGGCCCGTCTTGAAACGCCACGAACGGCTCGCCGCGCAGCATGCTCGAGCGGCACGCTGCGCCGCTCGGCGAGCGGATGCTGCGGATAGCACACCAGCACCATCGGCTCGGTCCGCCACGGCAATCGCCGCCAGGCTGGCCGATTCTTCCGGATAACTCACCAGCCCCAGGTCGGCCTGGCCGCTGTCGACCGCTTCGTACACGCGGTGCGGATGCAAATACTCGAGCCGCACGTCGGCCTGCGGATGCGCCGCCAGGAACTCGCGCAAGCAGCCGCTCATGTGCGCCAGGCCGACCGAATAGATCGACGCCACGGTGAGCCGCGCGGCCACCGCTTCGTGCAGCGAGCGGACTTCGCGCTCCAGGTCGTCGTACCGCTGCACGATGACGCGCGCAGCCTTCGTGGAACCGCTTGCCTTCCGGCGTCAGCACGAACGGCCGCTTCGAGCGGTCGATGAGCTGCACGCCCATGCGCTCTTCCAAGTGGTGGACGACCTGGCTGGCGTTCGATTGCGACACGCCGTTGGCCTTGGCCGCGCGCGAAAAGCTGCCCAGGTCGACGATGTCGCAGAAGATTTTGAGGAATCGAAGGTGCATATTGGATTGCGTAATGACTTGCAAGTCGGCGACGCGGGCCGCACCGGGCCGATATTCAGCTGCGACGATCGCGAGCTCCCGCGAGCATCAACGCCGTCGGTGACTCGCCAGGTTCGGCAGTTCGAGTTCCACCCGACGCAGGCGATGCGGAGAAAGAAGTACGCCGCCTTTCAATCAATAATCTGAATATCAGAATCGAATCAGAATTAAAATCGGAATAGTAGATTAGCTAGCTGCGCCGCATGCTGTCAAGCGTAGCCAGCATGTCGAGGTCGTTGCCAGCGGCATCGATCCGGCCAAACGCGGCAATGGCCGCAATACCGCAGCAAAATCGGCCGGTTTCGGGCGTCGCGGCGCTCGCTTCGGCCGTCCTGCGCAGCTAGAATCATGATAGCCCCTTACTCTGACCCAGCTGCGGACTCGACCATGGACTCGCTCCTCGATTTCTTCCTCAATCTGGACGTCCACCTGGAGACGTTTGTCAGCCACTACGGGCCTGGGTCTACGCCCTGCTGTTCCTGATCGTCTTCGCCGAGACAGGCCTGGTGGTGACGCCGTTCCTGCCGGGCGACTCGCTGCTGTTTACCGCCGGGGCGCTGGCGCGCCGACTGGCATCCTTGACATCCGGACTGGCGCTCGTGCTGCTGCTCGTGGCCGCCATCCTGGGCGACGCGGTGAACTATGCCGTCGGCCACTTCGTCGGCCCGCGCGTATTTCACGGCCGAGGATCGCACCAGCTTCTGGCACCGGCTCTTGAATCGCGACCACCTGATGAAGGCCCACGCGTTCTTCGAACGCCACGGCGGCAAGGCGATCGTGCTGGGCCGCTTCGTGCCGATCGTCCGCACGTTTGTGCCGTTCGTCGCCGGCTGCGGATCGATGTCCTATCCGCAGTTCGCGTTCTACAACGTGACCGGCGGAATGCTGTGGGTCGGCCTGTGCGTCGGCGCCGGCTACGCCTTCGGCAACATGCCGATGGTGAAAGAGAACTTCGAGCTCGTCGTCGTGGCGATCGTCTTCATCTCGCTGCTGCCGATCGCCTGGGGCTATCTCATCAGCCGCCTGCAGCGCAATGCGCCGGCAATCGTCAAAGCCAAAGAGTTGTACGCGCGTGGCATGCTCGCACGCCGCGTACGACATGCTCTCGAACACCTGGACGCAATCCGGATTTTCCGCATCGTTTCAACTATCGTCGCGAAGATTCAATTTCGATTCAATGTCCGCCATGAGGCGCCGCAGCTGGGCGAGTTGCACGATGGCCCTGTCCACGGTTTCAGAACTCGTGGATTCCGCATGATTGCTTCCACTTCGACAATCAACTGCGCGGTACGAGCCAAAACCGCCGACAACATGGCGCGATAGTCCGGGTCCATCGTAATTGTGAGCGGAACGTAGTCTTCATGCCCGTGGCCAAAAAACCTTGGCGAGCCGTTTCACCTCCGCTTTAGTGAGCGGCGTCTGGGCCGTACCGCAGGCAGATGTCGCGCTTGGCCGGTGGGCGTGCTGTGCTGAATTATCCCAACCGAATCGCTTTGCAGTATTGGACGGAGGATAAGTATGGGCTATTTTCGTTTGCGAGAACTTTACTGCATTGTCAGTGCGATCTACCGAGATGGCGTGCAAGTCCGACACGACATCTTCCTCTATGACAACGATAACATTATTTAAGTTGAGAAGTCGCTCGACTCGCTCTGTATCTCGTGGCGGATTGATGCAACGACATTTCGCAGTAACGCCGCCGGGTTATCGTATCCGCGGTTCGAAGATTGGCGAGAATGTTTTTTGCTCAAAAAACACAATCGGCCACGTAGTGCACCAGTTTGACTTCAAGCAGGATTGACATAGGCTTTGGATACAGAGGTATTTGTAGTATTCCGCACCCTCTGGATAATTGAGATCGAGATCCTTCGCTTCGCGAGGCGTTGGCGTAGGAGTCCGCTTCAGGTTCGGAGGTCGGCTATGTTCTGCTCTGATTGCCATAACCGAATCTATTACCGAAACCTCGAGAACCGTGGTTGGTGTGAGAAGTGCAAACGGATCGCCGAGGTATCGCCGTGTAGCGTATCGTATTGGTGCATCGCCGCGGTGATGTTGATGCCCTGGCTGATACCCGGTGTCGCCTGAAGCGCGAATACTTACTTATCAGCGGAGCGGTCGCGAGTCATTACGAGTCGCTTCGGCCGCCGCGGGCTGGGTGTGAATCTCGATCCATTCGATGCCCGCGATGTGGCCCTCGTGCGATGCACCGCCAACGGCCAGCAGCCCGCCGCCGTGGGCCGGCACCAACTGGTGAAAAAAGCGGCCTTTCTGCATTTGTGCCACCTCTTCCCACTTCGTACCCGTTTCGTTGAGTCGCAGAACTCGCCCGCTCATGCCGCTCGCGTATAGTTGGCCGCCCAAATTCCACGCTGAGACGCCGAAGGCCGCCATCCCTTCGCCGGGCAGCTCGGGCCCTTCGAACCAGTCACCCGTGCGCGGGTCAAAGACATCGACGCGCTGCGATACGTCGCCCGCCTCATCCATGCCGCCGATGGCAACCAAGTTACCGTTCGCATGGCCGGCTGCGAGCGCTCGTCGCTTGAACGGCGGCGAGGGCAATGTTTGCCAGCCGGCGTCCGGCTTAGTGAAATCGTAGACGAGAGCATCCGGCTGCCACGTGCCGGGCGATTCGCCTTCGAGCGTCCAGCCGCCCACCACATACAACCGATCGCCAATCACCACCGCATTGTGCGAAGAACGGGGCGCGGGAAGTGGCGCGAGAGAATTCCACTCGCCCGTAGCCGGATCGAATTCGACGAAGTCGGCCGTCGAATGCAAATCGGACTCGTCTTCCGTGGTGGGATTGCGGGCGTTCAAGCCGCCGACTCGATACACTTTTCGTGCGTGAGATACGAGGGGCAGACCTTGCAGTGGCGTTTGCATAGGCAACTCTTCCCAGGCCTGCGAACTACTGGCAGCGCTAGTGCCACCCAATCGAATACGACGGAAATGGTTCGACAGGTTGGCGGCTGAGTGATCGTGTTCGGTTCCAATATGTCCGCCGTACACATAGAGCCAGCCGTCCGACACCACCGCCCCAAAGCTGGACAGCGGCTCCGGCAGCGGCGGCAAAGCCGCTCGCGGCTTAGCGGAGGACACGGCTTCGCTGTTTTGCGTTTTCTGTCCCACTGGCCATTCCAGCGTCAGAGACGCATAGTGCAGCGCCTGATTGTAGGATTTGTCGCCAAGCTTCCCTGTTGCTTCGTCGTCCTTGCGGTTTGCTAACACACCGACGAGCCCTGTGCCCTGCGGCTTGAGCGTCACGCGACCGTCTTCGTCGGTCTTTTTTTCGACGGCTTCCGCGTCGTTCACAGCAATGGTCACTGCGGCACCGGTAAGCGGCTTGCCATCCCAGTTTACGGTGAGTATTAACTCATCGCCATCGACCTGCGGCACGATATCAAGCTTCAATTCCTTCGATGGTCCGGCCGCGTTGAACTGCGCCGCCGAAGCCGCATGAACGTGCTTGGCCCAGTAAGTCAGCAGAGCCGTCCCGTAGACGCCATATTGTTCGTTCGCTTCCAACACGTAAGTGTCGTCGCCGTCCAACGGCGTTCCCAAGCCAATTCGGTCCTCGCCTTCCCACGGCTTGAGCGGCAGCTCAGCGCGCTTGCCCGCCTTGGTGCGAATCCAGACCTGGGAGTCGGCCAATGATTCGGGCAGATGATAGGCCTCATCCAACACGTTCTCGCCGAAAAACAAGAACGCGTGTGGCTTACCGTTTTCAGTAAGCGTTTTGACCCACAAGAAATGGGCCTGGCACTGCTGCGCGAAGAACCAAACGATGAAAGTGCTTGCAAGAGCCCATAACCAGGAATAGCTCGATCGAATCATGTTTTCCTCGGATTGGATTCAGATGGTCTCACACAAACGCGCCAAAGTTAGAATTTGAACCACAAAGTACACCAAGGACACAAAGGAAAGAACTTACTGTTACGAGTTGCGAAACGTTGAATGCCGCTACTGCTCTAGCTAGATCTTCTTTGTGTTCTTTGTGCCTTCGTGGTTAATCTGAATTGCATTGCGCCTTAGTGCTTAGCATGAGAATCTCCGTGAGCGTGAGAATTAAGTTCAATGATTTAGTTGAAGGCGTGATCGACCTCGTCGCCTGCGCGGGTGACTAGTGCGCGTCGTACATCTGGGGACGAATCGTCGGAAATGAACTGCACTGAACCGTCCACCAGCAGAAATTGCACGCCGCCAGGATGATCGCTGCGGAATGCGCGATTACTGTAGGGCGGGGCGTACTCAGTCGAGTTGTTATAAACGGCCGGGAATTTCGCCGCCATATGCCCCCATGCCAGGGCCCAGTAACCGTGCGCCCATGTCTGGTCGCCCCACTTCGATGTGCCGTTTAGCTCGGGACTGGTTGTCCACAGCATCTTCTGCAGGCCGTAATTGATCTCGCCCACCAGTAAGGTCTTCGACGTGCCGTCGGTGATATGCTGCATGCCGAGTGTGTACGTACCGTCGTCACGGGGATTGTCGAACGCGCCGTCCAAATTCGTGAAATTCGAATAATCGGTGCGTGTGGAGATGATGTAGCTGCCGGGGCCGACTTTTTCGTCGGATACTGGTTCGGGTACCGCTCGTGGTAATGCCATGGATGGGCAGAGATAGATGTCGACGGGCTTTCCAGAGATGGGCAAGTTGTGTGGGTCGTCGACGGTTTTGGCCGCGTCGTACTGCGCGAAGCGTGTGTTTTCTTCGAGATACGGCAAGAGCGCCACGAACGTGCCGCCCAAGGCATTGAACTGCCCGCCGCCAAGTTTGGGCGGCGGCAGATGCCTCATTGCCGAATGGTAATTTTGGACCGCCACGCCGATTTGCTTCAAGTTGTTTTTGCAGGAAACGCGCCGGGAGCATTCACGCGCCGTTTGAATTGCGGGCAGCAGTAGTGCCGCAAGAATGCCGACGATTGCAATTACAACCAACAGCTCGACGAGGGTAAAGCCGCGTAGGTTAGTAGGTCCGCGACTCGACTGAGCTCGTCGAAGTCCGAGCCGAGGCGGACGTGGTTGTGGTGCCGCTCGGCTCGCGGCACCTACTCTGGTCAACGCGCGGCGGCGGCATCGAAGGGGACTGGTCCAATTATCGGCGCTTGCTGAAAATCCTGGTGCAAACCCCGGCCCATAATTGGACCTGTCCCCTTCTTGGCGTTTCTTGTCGCGACGGTTTCGTTGGCACACCCCGATGATTGTGAGGGCCACGCAAGTCAAGCCACCTGTGGAGCGCTCGGGCACGGTCGCTGGAGACGATCCCAGTTTTGACTGATTGCCCGTCATACTCGCGCCGGCGGCCGCCGATACGAATTCGCACCGCCAGAAAACGTAATCAGCGCCATCGACGATCCCGTCGGCATTGCCGTCCGCGCCATCGCCCGCCGTCACGGCATGGCCGAACTCCGCTCGCCACGCCCCGTAGTCGGCGGCATCCACGGTGCCGTTTCCGTCGTAGTCGCCCGGCAGCACATCATCGACCAGTGTGTATTCGATCGTCAGTTTTGGCGGGGTCGTCGAAAAATAGGGGAAGCCGATCGACTCTTTGAGGTACCATCTTGGGTACCCGCCGCCGCCGCCGAACTCTCCAGTGTCGTGCAACGACGATAAAAAGAAACCGATTCCTCCCTCGCTCAGCGATTGCTGCACGTAGGCGCGTGCACCTGGAGCGGACAAATCGAGATCAAATTCAAACGTGGTCTTGTCAGGAATCAGGTCTCCGGGAGACAGCTCAGCCGTTCCAATAGCCCACGGGGTAGCGGTAAATGGTCCGGTGGAATTGCCGGGGGCGGTGGCGCTATATCCGCCCGTAAAGCTGTTGGCGACGTCAACGAACGCGCCCACTTGAGCCGTGTTGCCACTAATCGGATACGCGATGTATCCACTGGCCGAAAAGGGATGAGTAACTTCGTCGATTCGCGGCGGGCCCGCGGTGACACTCGCGAATTCGTAGCCTGTGTAGTCGCCACGAAAACCGACGCCGTACAGCTCCATCGGACGCTGCCGGCCGACACTGCCGCTGGCATATTCGCCGAGGATTTCCGAGTGGCTCAGCGGCGCATCGTCGTAACGCAGGGCCGTAGACGTATCGCCGTCGTTGGTCCAGGTGGCGGTCATTTTGACGGAGGTAATCTCGTACCGGTTGGGCACCAATCCCGGCTCGATGTGCTGCGCCGTCTCGAACGCGATGAGGGACATCCCCGCGCGCCGGGTCCTGGGCCGAGCGTGGAATAAACTCACCGCTTTGCTCGTCAACTTCTAAGCCGCCGGTGAACGACGGCGCCAATGCCCGCTGCCCCGCAGAAATTGCGTTGGAGTAGAAGAACACGTCCAGGTTCGAAGAATTCCACGTGGCCGTCGCCGCGGCGGCCGCGGTCGCCGCCGCCATCCAAACGGAACACGTCGCGATCCGTACTGCCTTGTGGGCGTACTGGCGCAATGTGTGCTCACGACAACGTGTCATGAAAGTTCATCCATGTTGCTTGCGCACTGACTATTTAAACTGCCCGCCGTCGACCACTAACGAATACCGTGCCGGCAATTACCATGGCGGTCAGCGTTGTCGGCTCCGGTACGACCATCACGATCGTTGCCTTGTCGATGTCGAACGAAAAAACGCTCGGGTCGCCCGCCAGCGCCGCCGGTCCGCTGACACCGAGTTGAATGTGCCCCACGTTGGAAAACACCGCGCCAAAACTGGTACCTTCAAACGTTACGAATTCAGGATTGTTAGCGCGAATATCGAAGTTGAGTTGCGTCCACGTGTTTGGCAGCACGGGGGCAAACTTCACCGCGGTTCCGCCGGGAAAATTGCCCGGTCCCGAGAACCGTGCAAAGTACGAGAGCGGCAGCGGCGCGTTGTGGCGCACGAATGCACTGAACCGACCGATGCCCTGCGTGACCCAGTTCCCTTCGAATGCGTGATTGCTGGAGTTGAATTCATCCTGAGCACGGAACAGCACGACGCTCTGGCCGCCGAGACCGGTCAGGGCTTTGTCTGCGGACGCATACGCTCCGCCGTCCGCCCCGCCGGCTGGCACGTGCGTCAATAAATTCAAACCGCTGTTATCTGCCCAGCTGGACGCGGTGATAGAAAAGTCCTCTGTGAACGGCGCGACCGCCGCCTGCGCGACCGAACAGGTGATCAACACTACGAACGCGATCGCCCCGTACAGATCCCAATACTTCCTCATTAGTGCTTTCCTCACTGGATGCCTCGTAGAAACCGTCTCAGAAATCGCCACCAGTTGCTATTGAGACTCATAATCAACAGATGGCAACATACCTCTTTGAGTGCTTTTATGCAAGGAGACCTTCGGAAAAACTTCGAAAAGCTGTTTGGGGCGTTAACGGCAATCGAACTTACTTCACAGCCGCCATTGGGATCGGGCGCATGTTGAAAGTGCCCGGCGGGGCGGGGAAAAGCGCCTCCACGTTGCGATCGGGGCGCGCAATGCGCCGAGCAAGCTCGGCCGCTAAATGGGTGGGATGCGCCGGGACAGGCTGCCGGCTTAACTTCCTGGCAGCTTGTCGAATTTGTATTCGTGCCCGCGATCGCGCAGCACTTCTGCCTTAAGAATGCGGTCCGGCTTCGGCGGTGCGGCCTGGTGCTGCCTCGACCGCCGCTGCAGATTGGCCAGCACATCCAAACCTTCAATCACACGACCGAATGCCGTGTGTCGCCCATTCAAATGGGGTGTGGGAACGAATGTCAGAAAGAACTGCGAGTCGCCGGTGTCTCGTCCGGCGTGGGCCATGCTCAGCGTTCCGCGAAAGTGCCGGCGGTAATCCGGCCGGTAGCATTCGCACCGAATTGCATAGCCGGGTCCGCCCTCGCCCTCGTCCGTTTTTGCGCCTCCTTGGGCCATGAACTTGGACAACACGCGGTGAAACGGGCTGCCATTGTAAAAGCCTTGTTTGACCAGCGTGATGAAGTTTGCCGCCGATTGCGGCGCTTCATTCTCAAACAACTCGATCGTGATTTCACCCTTGGTGGTGGTCAGCTTGACTCGGGGGAGGTTGTCGGCTGTTGCTTCGGCATCTCGTAGCGCCGACTCCTTTGCCCATAGCTCGCCGTATTCGTCGAGTACCCCGGCGCTGGCGGACACTTGTTGCAGTACAAGTTTTGCCAACCCGGGCTGCGACTCCTGGCTTTCGGGTTTTTGGGTCGCTTCGGCAATGGCCTGCAGCGCCACGGATTCCTGCGCATTTTGCAACCATTGGGCAGCCAGATCAAAATCGTTTGTGGCGAATGCCGACAGAAATCCCCAAACGTACAACTCTTTCTCGGTCGCGTTACCCTCGATAAGCAGCTTGATGATCGGCAAGGCACGCTCATATTGATCGCCGCCGTCGATCGGATAAAAAACGTCGTCCGGATTGCCGGACTGGCCGGGCTCGCCTTTGCCAACCTGGCGGCCGATGGAGTAATAGCGGCTGATTGATACGAGCAGGTCGGTAATCTGCGGGTCGGCGTTCGGAGCTTGCCGATAGGCTTCCATGCCCGCTTCGACCATGTCGTTCACGAGCGATTGGGCATGGGCGACCTGTCCGGTCATTTCGGCGTTCAGCTTTTCGCGCACTGCGACGTCGGCCGTCTGGAATTTATTTTGCAATTCTTCGATTTCGCGAATCGCCGATTTATAGACCGCGAACTTTTCGTCGAAAACGGCCTTGGCTTGTTTGGCCGCGTCGCTTTGATCGGCCGTCTGGGATTGCGTGGCTGGCGAAGGATTTGTTTCGGCCGCGGGTTTGTCCGGTTGCTGTGCCGTCGCCACGCTGGCTGCTAAACCCACGACCTGTGCAACCACGATTCGGCAAAATCGGTTCCAGCGGCGAGTCATCGAGTGGGTCTCCTTTGTAAAAGCGAAGCGGCGATTCTAGGCGCAAGCGTTGTGACACACGATAACAGATCAAACGGCCTGTGGGCCACTCTTATTTTTGGGCCCGAAACCGAGGATGCAAACCGTCACCGTGACACGCAAACGAAAATCGATCGAGCGGACCAACGCCAGGAACGACGCGGCGGCCGGCGACCGTGAAGCCGAAGTACGGATCGTCGGCGGGCAGTTCCGCGGCCGACGGCTGCACTACCATGGCGATCCCTTGGTCCGCCCCATGAAGCATCGCACTCGCGAGGCGATTTTCAACCTCGTCAGCACGGAGTGCACCGGCCTGCACGCGATCGACCTTTTTGCCGGGACGGGCGCTGGGATTGGAGGCACTGAGCCGCGGCGCCGCGAGCGCCACGTTCATCGAGAAGCACGTACCGTCGGCCCGCGTGGTGGAGGAAAACATCCGCACTTTGGATGTCGAGGACCGCTCGACGTTA
This sequence comes from uncultured Planctomycetota bacterium, assembly GCA_963786455.1. Taxonomy (GTDB): domain Bacteria; phylum Planctomycetota; class Planctomycetia; order Pirellulales; family Lacipirellulaceae; genus JABDGM01. The sequence goes on from CAWAZX010000006.1 coordinate 74,802, forward strand.
TTGATCACCAGTGCATTTCTGTGGGCCAAGCGGGATTTGCCGGTGCCTGACTCGGCGCCACCTGCTGATCGTCCTTGGCTCGTGTTCTGCAGTCCACCCTATATATTCTATTCCGAGAAACAGCAGGAGATGCTGGAGCTCGTCGGCCGAATTCAGCAGCACGCGCCTCCAGCCAGTATTCTCATCATCGAAGCGGACGAGCAGTTTGATTTGGCGCTGCTACGCGATGCGCCGGACAACAACGAACAATGGGACGTTCGCAATTATCTGCCTGCGGTCATCGGCATCTGGCGCGGCTAGGACTACGTAGTTCATGTCAAAACCGGTTCACACGGCGCACCGGCCCGGCAACATATCCGGAGTTTTGTGCGAGGGCCTGGTTCGTCGCGTCGATGCTGGTGCGTCCCGGGACGACGACCCATAGCGGTGGGCCGGCGGTTCCGCGGGCCGGGTAGAGCGTCACTTCCCAAAGCGAGATGACTCCGGCTTGCACTGCTTGGAGCTGCGCTTGCGCCGCTTGCAGGTTGAGTTGCATCAAGGCGATTTGTCGCTTCACTTGCTCATCTGCACGGCGGGCGGCTGCGGCCGATTGCAATAAGAACGATTGGTTTTCTTGCTCGTCGTACTTCTTGCCTTGGTGCGCGGCCAACCATTTCTCCCAGCCAGGTTGCAGAACCTGCAAATCGTCATTCGAGAAAAAGAAAAACGGAATGACGTATTCGTCGCCATTTTCAAGCTCCATGATCACGCCATCGATGGTGAAGGTCCGCGGCGCGCCCCTCTGCCGCACGAGCCACGATTCAAGTCCCGACCTGTCGGGCTGATTGATTCGCTCAAACTGAGCAACGATTTTTGGCAACATCAATTGGTACATCTCGGGAAGATTCTCGAAAACACGATCGTTGACATAGATTCTTCCCCGCCGGCGCTGCAGCGTAATGTCCTTGCGGGCGTAACTCACGACTCGGCCGAGAATGTTCGTGCCGTCGCTGAGCTTCCAGGTTTGCACGCCGCCGGCCAGTTTGCTGGCTGCTTCCGTCGCCTCTTTCGATTGCAGGAATTCGCGGTCGGCCTGCGAAAGGTTTTCGATCGGCACCGCACCAAGCTCTTTGTCGTCCTTGCGCTGTAGCACCACCGTGTTGTCATTGAATGCGACGAGATCGGCGTCGACTGTGTACTGACCAGTGGCGTCGGTCCATAACCTCGCGGGAGCGATCGTGGGTAGGAGGGTGAGGATGATTACGGCAGACGCGGCAATTTGTGATGCGGACATCGTTGCACTCTCGCGGTTCTGGACGAGTCGCAGAATTAACCCATTATATCGTCCAGATATTGCAAATCACGTGCCCGCTGGGGAATTCCTCGACATGGCACAAGTCGATGGGCAGCGGCTAACCTCCGCGGGCAGCCACCGGTATAATTTTGTCTATGTACGAACGCTTATTTCATCCGGTAGTGGCCAGCTGGTTTGGCGAGCGGTTCAGTGAACCGACGGACGCGCAGCGACTGGCATGGCCGCGGATTGTGGCTGGCGAGCATACGCTGGTGGCCGCCCCGACCGGTTCCGGCAAAACGCTGGCCGCGTTTCTGGTGGCGATCGATCGATTGTTGCGGCAAGCGGTGGAGAAGTCGCTGCCGGAAGAAGTGCAGGTGGTTTACGTCTCGCCGCTCAAGGCGCTGAGCAACGACATCCACCGCAACCTGCAGGTGCCGCTGGAGGAGATTCGAGGAGGCGGCGGTAGCGGCCGGGTACGAGCCGGCAGCCGATTCGCGTCGCCGTGCGCACGGGCGACACGCCGCCGCGCGAGCGGCAGGCGATGCTCCGCAAGCCGCCGCATATTCTGGTGACCACGCCCGAGTCGCTCTACCTGCTGCTGACCGGCAGCAAGAGCCGCGAGATACTCCGCAGCGTGCGGACGGTGATCGTCGACGAAATCCACGCCCTGGCCCGCGACAAGCGCGGCTCGCATCTGTCGCTGTCGCTCGCGCGGCTCGATCGGCTGTGCGCCACGCCGCCCGTGCGCGATCGGCCTGTCGGCGACGCAGCGGCCGATCGACGAGATCGCCGGTTTCTGGTCGGCACGCCCAATGTCGGCGGACGACGGCCAGTCCAGGTGCCAAATCATCGATACCGGCCATGTCCGCGCAGTTGGATCTTGCGGTCGAAGTGCCGCCGAGCGAGCTGTCGGCCGTCTGCCCGATCGAGACGTGGCAAGAAGTCTACGCGCGGCTGGCCGAGCTGATCCGTGAGCATCGCAGCACGCTGGTGTTCGTCAACACGCGGCGGCTGGCCGAGCGCGTGTGCCATTACTTGGACGAGCAGCTCGGCGAAGGGCACGTCGCCAGCCACCACGGCAGCCTGTCGCGCGAGACGCGCTTGCTGGCCGAAGAGCAGCTGAAGGCCGGCGAGCTGAAGGCGATCGTCGCGACGGCGTCGCTGGAGCTGGGCATCGACATCGGCTACATCGACCTGGTGTGCCAGATCGGCTCGCCGCGGTCGATCGCCACGTTTCTGCAGCGGGTCGGCCGGGCCGGCCATGCGTTGGGCCGCATGCCCAAGGGCCGGCTGTTCGCCCTGACGCGCGACGAGCTGCTGGAAGCGCTGGCGCTGGTCGCGCCGTGCGGCAGGGGCGAGCTCGACCGCATCGAGATGCCGGTGGCGCCGCTCGATATTCTGGCGCAGCAGATCGTGGCCGCGGTCGCCTGCGACGAGTGGGACGAAGACGAGCTGTTCGCCATGTGCCGCGAGGCCTGGCCGTATCGCGATCTGACGCGAGACGATTTCGACGCGATCGTCGACATGCTGAGCGAAGGCATCGCGCCGGGCAATCGCAGCGGCGCGTATCTGCATCGCGACCGGATCAACGACCGGCTGCGTGGCCGCGCGCAGTGCCCGGATCGCGGCGATCACTTCCGGCGGGGCGATTCCCGAACAGGCCGACTACCGCGTCGTCACCGAAGGCGAACGGCACGTTCGTCGGCACGCTCAACGAAGATTTCGCCATCGAGAGCCAGGCCGGCAACGTGTTTCAGCTCGGCAACACGTCGTGGCGGATCGCACTACGTGCGCGGCGGCGAAGTGACGGTGCGCGATGCCCACGGCGCTCCGGCGACCGTTCCGTTCTGGCTGGGCGAAGCCCGGGCCGGACGACGAGCTGTCGGCCGAGGTGTCGTAGTTGCGCGAAAGCTATGGCGTGCCACTGCTAACTCGTCAGCAGTAGGTGCCGCGAGCCGAGCGGCACTCGATACGGAACGAAGTCCGCCTCGGCTCGGCGGACCTGCGGCAGACTGGCTGAAGACGAATGCGGCGCCGACGACTGGGCCGCGCAGCAGGCCGTCGAATTACGTCGCCGCGCAAGGCGCCGCGATCGGCGTGGTGCCGACGCAGCGGCAGGTCGTGTTCGAGCGGTTCTTCGACGAATCGGGCGGCATGCAGCTGGTGATCCATGCGCCGTTCGGCGCGCGCATCAACCGGGCCTGGGGCCTGGCGCTGCGGAAGTGCTTCTGCCGCACGTTCGATTTCGAGCTGCAGGCCAGTGCCGACGACAACGGCATCGTGCTCTCGATCGGGCCGCAGCACAGCTTTCCGCATCGAGCAGCTGTTCGGCATGCTCGACTCGCGCGAACGCGCGAGAAGCTGCTTGATGCAGGCGCTGCTGGCCGTGCCGATGTTCGGCATCCGCTGGCGGTGGAACGTCACGCGGGCGCTGGCCGTGCTGCGGCAGCGGGGCGGCAAGAAAGTGCCGCCGCAGCTGCAGCGGTTCCGGGCCGACGATTTGCTGACGGCCGTGTTCCCGCAGCAAACGGCCTGCTTCGAGCATCGCACGGGCGACCTCGAGCTGCCCGATCATCCGCTCGTGCAGCAGACGGTGCACGACTGCCTGCACGAGGCGATGGACCTCGACGGCTGGCTGGACGATGCTGCGACGAAATCGAGGCGGGCGAGATCGAATTGATTGCCCGCGACACGCGCGAGCCGTCGCCGTTCAGCCATCAGCTGCTCAACGCCAATCCGTACGCGTTTCTCGACGATGCGCCGCTGGAAGAGCGCCGGGCGCGGGCCGTCGCCACGCGGCGGACGATCAGCGTCGACGATGTGCGCGATTTGGCGCAGCTCGATCCCGAGGCGATCGCCAAGTTCGCAGCGAGGCCTGGCCGGTGGTTCGCGACGCCGAGGAACTGCACGACACACTGCTGACGGTCGGCGCCTTGTCGGCCGTGAAATGGCGAGTGGCGCACTTTCTTCGACGATTAGTGGCGCAAGGCCGCGCGGCAAGTTGCCAAATCACAGACGGCCCGCTGTTGTGGATCGCGGCCGAGAACTGGCCCGTGGTTCGCGCAGCACTGGCGGTTAGCGCAGTCACGCCCGCCATATCGCTTCCAGAACGGCTGGATCGCGCGGTCGAATCGGACGAGGCGATCAAGACGCTGGTGCGCGGCCGCGTGGAAATCAGCGGACCCACGACTGCCGGCCGGATCGCCGGGCAATTGGGATTGGATGCCGCGGCGGTCGATCGCACACTCCTACAATTGGAAGCGGAAGGCTGTGTCCTGCGCGGCCGCTTCACGCACGAGACCGACGGCACCGAATGGTGCGAGCGGCGGCTGCTGGCGCGGATTCATCGTCGCACGCTCGACGGGCTGCGCCGGCAGATCCAGCCGGTCGACACGGACGCGTTTTTTCGCTTCTTGTTGGCCACCATGGAATCGGAAACAACTCACAGCCGCTCGGCCGCATTCGTTTGCAGAATGTGATTGGCTCACTCGAAGGTTTCGAATCGCCGGCGGGGGCGTGGGAGCATGACTTGCTGCCGGCGCGGCGTGAAGGATTACAGCCCCGAACAACTCGATGAGCTCTTCACTCGAGGCGAAGTGGTGTGGGGTCGGCTGCAACCTCCGCGACAGACCGACGAAAGCCGGGGCCAGGTGCTCACGCGAATTGCGCCGATTTCGCTCGTGCGGCGTGCCGATCTTGCGTGGTTGCTGCCGACAGCGCGAGAAGTTTCGCCCGGCCGCGCCCGTTGGGATGCACAGGCAACCTACGATGCGCTGACGGCTCACGGCGCATTGTTCTTCGACGACCTGCTCGCCGCGACGCGGCTGTTGCCGTCGCAACTGGAAGACGCGCTGCGCGAGCTGGCCGCTTTGGGCCTGGTGACGTCGGACGGCTTCGCGGCCGTGCGGGCAACGATCGTGAAACACGGGCCGACGGAATGGCGCACCGCTTCGCGCGATGCGAAAGCGTCGTCATCGGCGGGCGGCGTACTGCACAGCGGCCGCTGGTCGAAGTTCCCGCCGTTCGTGCAGCCGCCGACGAACGAGGAGCGGGCCGAAGCGCTGGGCGTGGCTGCTGGTCAATCGCTATGGCGTGATGTTTCGCGATTTGCTTTCGCGCGAGTCGCTGGCACCGTCGTGGCGTGAGCTGGTGAGCGTGTATCGCCGGCTGGAGATGCGCGGCGAAATCCGTGGCGGGCGGTTCGTCGCCGGCGTTGCTGGCGAGCAGTTTGCGCTCGCCGAGGCGGTCGAGCGGCTGCGACAAATGCGCGACGAGCCGGCGGAATGAGAGCTTGCAAGTCATCTCGGCGGCGGATCCGCTCAATTTGGTGGGCATCGTTACGCGCAACGCGCGTGTTCCGGCGACGCGTTCCAATCGAGTGCTGTTCGCCAACGGCCGGCCCGTTGCCGCGTCCGAGTCGCGCAGTATTCGCTGGCTGTCGGAATGTGACGACTCAACACGCCAACGCGCAGACCCAGTTACTACTGGGCCCGGATACATTGCGGCGACAAGAGATCGCGGCGGAGATGCAGCAGTCGTTCTCATGGCCGGGAAGAGTGGCTTCGAGGTCGAGGTTCCGCCGAGCGCCAAGTGAGCTCCGGGACGTCAGGCTCGCTGAGGCTCGACCCCGCCACACCATGCCACAGCACAACCTAGCCGACTTTCTTTTCGACTTCGGGAACCAATTCCGTCGGCTTCGTCCGTTTCGTCGCGGACGAGTCGTACAATCGCTCCCGGGGGCGTGCGCCGTTCTTGCACGAAGCCGCGCTTGCCGCCGGCGAGGAAGAAAGGCAGGAACTCGGAGGCGGGGCCTTCCGTGAATTGCACGCGGAGCATGTCGAGCGTTTCCTGCCACGTCAGGCCATTGCGATAGATGATCCGGTAGGCTGCTTTCAGCTGCCCGAATTCGTTTCCCGTGAAGCCTGCCCGACGGAGTCCGACCTTGTTCAAACCCACGACCATGGTGCTGCCGCCATCGATCATCACAAACGGCGGAACGTCTTGTCGCACGCGTGCCAGGCCGCCGACCATCGCCAGGCGGCCGATGCGGCAGAACTGGTGCACGGCCACGCCGCCGGAAAGGTACGCCTTGTCGTCGACGGTGACGTGGCCACCGAGCAGCGTGTTATTCGTGAGAATAATGCCGTCTCCGAGCGTGCAGTCGTGCGCGACATGGCGCCGACCATCAACAGGCAGCGATTGCCGATTCGCGTGACGTGACCGGCTTCGAGCGCTCGGTGCACCGTGACGTTTTCGCGCAACACGTTGCCGTCGCCGATCGCGACGACTCCGGGGTATTCCGGCATGTGAATGTGCTGCGGCATGCCGCCCAGCACGGTGCCTTCCATCACGATGTTGTCGCGGCCGAGCACTGTGCCCGACTTGACCGTGACGCGGCCCACTAAGTGACAGCCGTCGCCCAGCACCACTCCCGCTTCCACCACACAAAACGGACCGATGCGAACGTTGGTTCCAATCTCGGCGTGGGGGCTGACGACGGCAAGCGGATGGAGCGACACAGGCGGGTCCTTTCGAACTAGGCGGGGTGGCAGCAGGCGGCGGGAATGCCAGCGGGCTGCGGTACGGCCCCAAATTGCCGGCGCAGCCATCGTTGCCTTTTTCACTATCGGGCGTATCAAATGGGGCGCCTTACGCCGGACGTGGCGATTTTCTCGTTGGCGCCCGCCGACACGCTGTCGCGTGAAAAAACGCCGGCTGTTAGACTCAATCACGAGAAACTTGCTGGCGCCGCTAGCGGTTTGACGGTCCCAAGAAGAATGCATCACGAATGTCGACCGATAGCACCTCACCCAAGGAGCCGACGCCTGCGGACGGTGAACCCTCGCCGCTGCGCAGTGTGCATACGACGAGCTTTCCCGTCATTCTCGAGCAGCTCGGTAGTTCGCTGCTGGTGACAACGTATCAGGCCGGCAAGTTGGTGGTGTTGCGGTCCGACGCGGGTTTGATCAACACGCATTTCCGCGCGTTCAACAAGCCGATGGGCATGGCTGTCGGTCGCGGGCGATTGGGCATCGGCACGGCTGTCGACGTGTGGGAGTTTCGCAATGTGCCGGCGGTGGCCGCGAAGCTTGAACCGAGCGGCAAGCACGATGGTTGCTTCTTGCCGCGATCGGCACACGTGACAGGTGATGTGCAAATTCATGAAATGGCGTATGTGGGAGATGAACTGTGGTTCGTCAACACTCGGTTCTCATGCCTGGCGACACACGATCCGGATCACAGCTTTTCGCCGGTATGGCGGCCAAAGTTTATCTCAAAGCTCACGCCGGACGACCGTTGTCACCTGAACGGTTTGGGGCTTGGCGAGGATGGCCGGCCGCGGTGGCTTACCGCGCTGGGCGAAACCGATACGGCCGGGGGCTGGCGCGAGAACAAGAAGAGCGGCGGCATCCTCATCGACATGGACTCGCATGAAATCGTCGCGCGCGGGCTGTCGATGCCGCATTCACCGCGCTGGCACGCGGGGCGGCTATGGTTGCTGGAGTCGGGCACCGGCAGCCTGGGGCACGTCGATCTGGCCAGCGGCCGTTACGAGCCGATCGTGCGGTTGGAAGGGTTCACGCGCGGGCTCGAAATGGTGGGCAATCTGGCATTCATCGGCCTTTCGCAAGTGCGCGAGACGGCCGTGTTCAGCGGCATCGAAATCACCGAGCGTCTGCAAGAGACCGAGCGCACCTGCGGCGTGTGGGTCGTCGACATCCAGCGCGGACAGGTCGTTGCATTTTTGAAATTTGAGGAGGCGGTGCAGGAGATTTTCGCGGTCGCGCTGCTGCCGGGGATGCGATTCCCGGACGTGATCAACGACAACGCGGAGCTCGTCGGCAGCTCGTTCGTGCTACCGGATGCGGCGCTACGCGACGTACCGGCCGAGCTGCGCAGTGGAGCGTGAGGTCGCTTTTTTCCATTTCGCTTTAGGGACGCATATCATCATGCGTTTGCCAGCAATTCTTATCGGCATTGTGTTGTTGCATACGTGGATTGTTCGGAGTGCAATTTGGACAGGCGCAGCCGTCGAAACCGGCCTCGAAATTGCGGCGCTCATCGTCGACGGGCAGAACAATCACGATTGGAAGATCGACGACGCCGCTGTTGCAAAAGGCTCTCGAATCGAGCGGGCGGTTTACGGTGGACGTCGCCACTTCTCCGCCGAGCGGGCAAGACATGAGCGGCTTTCGTCCCAAGTTTGGCGATTACGATGTGGTGGTGAGCAATTACAACGGCAAGCGCTGGCCGGCTGAAACTGAGGCCGATTTCGCAGCGTACGTGACGGGGGGTGGCGGGTTTGTCGCCGTGCATGCCGCGAACAACGCGTTCCCCGATTGGCCGGAATTCAACCGCATGATCGGTTTGGGTGGGTGGGAAGGACGGAACGAAAAATGGGGGCCGTATCTGTATTTCAATGAAGCTGGCGCCGTGGTCCGCGATACATCGGCCGGCGAGGGCGGCCATCACGGTCCGCAGCACGAGTTTGCGATCCGCGTCCGCGACGCGGAGCATCCGATCATGAAGGGCCTGCCGCGCGAATGGATGCACACGAAAGACGAATTGTACGATCGCCTCCGCGGGCCGGCCGAAGACTTGCACATTCTCGCCACGGCGTACTCCGCGCCCGAATACAACGGCACGGGACGGCACGAGCCGATGTTGATGACGCTCAAGCACGGCAACGGCCGTGTGTTCCACACGGCGTTGGGCCACGCCGACTACTCGATGAAGTGCGTGGGCTTCATCACCACGCTGCAGCGCGGCGCCGAATGGGCGGCCACGGGTGAGGTGACGATCACAGTGCCGGAGGATTTTCCGTCAGCCGACGCACTTCGCTCGAGGGAGTAACGGAAGAACGGCTTGGCTTACGCCTTCCATGCCGTCACCACCATCAGTTCGTCTTCACGCGTGAGCGGGCGGCCGTCGAAATCTCCGCAGATTTCCCAGCGAGCGAAACCGGCGACGCGGAGCAGCAATTCCATTTCGTGCTTGTAGACATATCGCAGCTGATCTGGGAGCGAAGAACGGACTGGACGGTGCCATCGGCGGACAGCAGCTCGAGCTCGTTCAGCGAATGCTGCGTCTGCGCGACGCGGTCGAATGTGCGTGTGTCGTACATGCGCATCGGCAAGCCGGTTTGCGGATGCGGAATTTCCCCTTCGAGGACACGTGTGTTCTGGCGGTGCGCCAACAATTTCCGGTGACGGGAAGAATGTATCGAAAACCAGCTTGCCACCGGGCAACAGGTGTTCGCGACAGCGCTCGAGGCATGAGATTTGTGCCTGTTGGGTCATGTTATGGATAAAAGCGTTGAACGGAATCATGACGAGTCCATAGGAGCGCGGCAGCGAAAAGTCGCACATGTCGGCCTGATGGAGTCGCGGCGACACATTCAAAGTGGCGGCCGTGGTACGGAGTCTTTTGAGCATTGGCTCGTACAAGTCCAGCCCCTCGATATCCACGCCGGCTTCGAGGCATGGCAGCAGAATCCTGCCGGTGCCGCAGGCGATATCCAGCACCGGGCCATTCGCCTCGCATGCCAAAGCGACGTAGAAATCGAGCCCAAATGTGATGCCGCTAAGCACCAAATCGTACGCGTCGCCATCATCAAAGACGCTCGGCAAACTTCCGTTGCTCGGCTCGTTCATGCCCGTTTCCTTGGGATTGGTGCTTCGATTTTTCGCCTCTGCCAGCGGGAGAGGTGGGACGCTGTTATTCTGTGATATGCTGTGACAACAATTCTTCGATTGTGGTTCGCAGCAGCGCCGCGGATTCTGGGCTGGAGCCGATAAAGAGCCTGGCGATATTACCTTCCGCGTCAATAACGAGCGTGTGGGGAATGGCGGTGACCTGGTAGTGCTCTGCCGCCGCACCGTCGATGTCGAGGGCGACGGACGGTTTGATTTTCAGCCGCTCCAGGGCACTTATTATCGCTTCGCGGTCTTCCTGCATGTTGACAGACACGAGCTTTACGCCTCGATCGGCGAAGTCGGCGACCACCGCATCGACTTGTGGCAGCGCCTGCATGCAGGGCCCGCACCAGCTCGCCCAGAAATCAAGGACGACGACCTGGCCCTTTCTGTTCGGATAGCTGGAACTCGCCGCCCTCAAGCAGCTCCAAGCTGAAATTGGGCGCGGGCTTGCCGATGAGGCCCGACCCGGCCACGGCGGAAGCGTCGCCTGCCGCTTCCTCGCCCGGTTCGTTAACGTAGCGCGGTTCGACGGCGTCGCTGAGCTTCCATTCGTGAAACACCTGTTCGTCGGTGAGTGAGTCGATCAGGGGGCCGAGAACCAGATAGTCCACCTTTCCGAGCGCCAGCTCGGCAATTCCCCAGAAGTTTGCTCGCACCGATTAGCTCGGTGCCCGTGCATTCTTTCGGAATGAAGTTTAGCCGCACGCCGTCGGCCCGAACTGCCAACACGCGAAGCGCATCGGCGTCGCTATCGGGTTCGGGTGCGGGTTGTGGTGAATCTGCCTCGGGCTGGTCGCTTTCATTATGCAACCAAATCAGGCAGGCCACGCGGTCGCGAGGAATCCTCTTGGTTTCCAGCCGGGATTCGACGACCAGGTTTTCGGCGCCCAACGTTATTACGTTGGTTCGCAGGATGTCGCCGCCGGTGGAAGCCACCAGGTGAGTTGGCGGGTTGTTTTTTTGCATTCTGGGCAGTGTGAGGAGCCGCGCCTGCTTCTGTTGGTCAAGGAAGGCTTTCCAATTCGACACCAATTCCAGTGCTTTCACGGCGGTGTGGGGAGCAAACGTAGCATCGACGACCGACGATTTGAAATGCACTCCCGCATCGTCGATTTCGGTGCTTTCGCAGGGAATGCGATCGCCCGCGAGCAGGTACAGCACGCCTGCTCCATTGGGATTTGGCGTCATTCGGGCCGGTTGACCGCCTGCAACGATACGCGTTGTCCTCCGGATCACCCCGTCTCGTTGTTGCTGCTGGACAATTTGCAGCCGTCGTTGCTGAACCTGCAGCTCCCGCTGTTGCCGCGCTGCGCGCTCTCATCGCGGCCTAGTTGCGTGCCTGACGAGTCGCGGTACACGATACGTCCGAAGACGTTGCGATCGAGCGGGCTGCCCGTGGTGCTTTGCCGCGGCCGCCAAACGAGACATGTGTTCGCACCTGTGTCTGTGGCCGCGACTAACGAACCGTGGGAGCGTACGCCGTCCAACTCGAGCCAGCCGCTGGATCCGCGCGGCGCTCTCAGATTGATGTCTTGGGTCAGACTGACGATCGAGCGGACGTGGTCGACAAGACAAGTGAGTGGCTCGTCGATGCCGTGGCGCGACACATAGACCTTGTCGCCAGCAACTTTGATGAGCGTGCCGCTGAAGCGGGTGCCGTCATGCAGGCCGACGCGGAACGCAGAGTCAGCGGTTTGGGCCGCTGGCGCGAGGAAAATACTCGCAAGTGTCGCGGCATCGATGCTCTGGACATTCGTCTCGTCGGTGCGCAGCGATAGTTGCCCATTTTCGGGGTCGTAAGCGACCACGTCGCCGTAAAGTACCGAGCCATCGGTCCGGCTGATGCCAGCTTTGTCGGCTTCGATTTGTGGCGGCAGCTGTCCGCTCCAGCGGCCAATCGCGAGTCGCTCGAACCGGAGCTCACCTTTCCCATTGACGACGCTAATCCACTGGAGCGGAAGCAGTTTCCCATCCGTTTGCGGCGGGACCTTAATGGTCGCAAGCTGCTTGCCGTTCGGTGCATGGATCGACATCGTGCCTGCTTTTTGATCGAGCAATACTTCGATCTGCACACGGTTCTCGTTGGCGTTCAGTTCGCAAACCACGGTCATGTCGGCCCGGTCCTCCAGCTCGCGGAGCGCGACGAGCGACTTTTGCCACACTTCGAAGCGATAGCCTTGTTGCAGCTGCACGTCGGACGTGCCGGCGGACAAGACGAACGCAAATTCCAAATCTCGGCCGCCGGCCAGCTCGAACTCGATGCGGGCTTTTTCCGGAATCGCCAACTTCTTTTGCACGCGGGCACGGGCGGAGCTGGTGATCAAGCGGCCGGCTTCCTCACGCCACTGGTTTGCTTCGGATTGCTTCCATTCGGCCAAACCGTTGGGGCCGCGGTATTCGCTGGGGGAAGCGTCGACCAACCGCACGATCCGGCGGATTTCGGCCCGATCGACATGGAGCCGGCCGAATCGCGCCGTTTCTAACTCAAACCGCTCCAGTGTGACGCTGGCGAGCGAACCATACAGCATGTCTCCGTTGGCGAGCTCGAACAGGAAGTCGCCCTTGGGGCTGGGAACCGTATCGGGCGACGGGAAATGTGCGGCACGCACCACCGCGGAGGGGAAGTCGAACGGCGCTGTGGCGCCGCGCATGTGCCAGCGGACGACGCCCGTCTCGTCGCAATCCGCCAGGTAACCGGCAAGAAAATCGCCGTCGCTCAAATGGAGCACGGCCACGCTGGGAGATGCTGCGCGAGCAGGATATGTCGCGACAGAGAGCAGCACGAAGCTAGCGGACCACGCGGTTATATGGCGAAGTTTGATCATGCGTCATCGCTCATAGATGGGCAGGAAGCGGTAATTGAGCGCAAGCGCCAGCAGCGACATCGACGTGCAGAGATCCGCGCCGAATTGGCCGGGAAAGCTGCCGTCCGGCAGTTGTTGCTGCTTAAGTTGTCGCACGAGCAGCTTGTTCCATTTTTCCCAGGCTTCGACGTCGCCTTGGAACAAGGCCTGTGCCTGGTAATAAAGCGTGTACTCGCGATAGGGGCTGTTGCCGAACTGGTCGAGGCGCTGCGTGAGATAATCGAGCGTCTTTTTGTGTTGCGGGAGGTCCTTGCGGCGGGCAATTGAATACACGAGCGAGGCGATCGAGATTCGCGCGATGGATTCGTCGAAGCCGCCGACGCCGCCGCTATAGGCCACCTGACCGGAATCGGCAGTCATCGATTGGTAGTATGAGATCGCGCGATCGATTGCCTCATCGGGCACGTCGATGCCGGCGTTGCGAGCGGCCAATAGACCCACGAGCACGGCTCCGCTCACGGAGGTGTCGGCGTCGGTCGAGTCGGGCGAGTAGCGCCAGCCGCCGAAAGAATTTTTTTTCTGGGACGTAACCGCAGCACGAACTCCCAGCTCGAGGGAGACACCGATCGACCGGCCCCCTTGTTCGCCAGCCGGCCAAAGGTTTCGTTCGTCGACGTTGCCGTACGCTTCGGCCAGGGCGAGCATGGCAAAACCGTGATGATACATGCTTTCGCCGAAGTAACCGGTTCGAGCGTCTTGTCCGCGGATGATGCTGCGGACCGCTTTCTTGACCGGGTTGCTGTAGAGGCCGAAGTTGGGATCTTCCCCCGAAGCGAGAAACGCCATCAGCGCGAGGCCGGTGGTTCCCGGCCCCCGCTGACCCGTCTGCCAATCGCCTGCTTCGGACTGCGTTTTGACGAGATATTGCACGCCGCGGTCGTACATCTCGCGAATGTCGCGCGGGACCACTTCACCGACATGCTCGGGGACAACTTGAGCGTGGACTTCGGCGCTGTGATTCACAAAAATGCTTAACGCCGCAATCGCGAGTACGCATTTGCGGATCATGGCAGCACCCCCTCTTGTTTGAGGTGCGGCTCGAGACCGCGTGCTTGCGCGAGCATTTTTTCCAGGACGCGACGTTGTTCGGCGTCGAGGATGGATTCGATTTTTTCGTCAGGAATACGGTCGACTTGCACGAGGACGACATATTGATCGAACTGGCTTGGACGCTTGGGAGGCCGTGTTTCGGCGAGCAGCAACTTGATCAGCGCCATACGCTGCTTGTCCGTCAGTGGACAGCGGCGTTCGAGGACCGCCACGAATAGGCGGACTTTCGCATCGTGGCGGTGTTGAATTCGCTGCGCCTGTTCGGCTGCGTACTTTTCTAACTGCTCGGGAGTAAGAATTCCACGCAGGGATTTGGCGAACAACGATGTGGGGCCCAGCAAGCCGGCCTGATAGGTAACATTGAGCGGCTGAATTTCCTGATGGATCCGACCAATATCGTTCTGAGGGTGCATTTTTTCGGCGTATTTTTCCCGCAACACCTCGACCCGCTGATTGAAACGCGCGAAGTCGCCCCGGCCAGCCAGGCGAAGCTTCTCTCGCTGCAACTCCGTCAACTGACAGGTTCGATCGATGGCCTCGACGGCCACTGCGATTTCGGATTCCGCATCGACGCTGGTGCGCGCATTGCCATATACCCATTGATTAAAAACAGCTTCTTCCAACTGAAATCCGTTTTCAACGACTTCGATCGCCTGCGCACCGTGTACCACGCCGGCGAGGACGAAAGCCGTCCAAAGCGAGCGGAACGAGTTGATCCAGTGCCGATGCATGCGGGGACTCTAGTTTCCTGTTTCGTCAGCCGCCACGGGCAATTGCACGTTCAAGTCGATGTCGTCGATGACTTCGTTGTCCGGACCCCCACCGATCTGCCCGAAAAAAATCTCTTGCGTACGCAATTTGTTCATTCGATTGAGCATCCGACGCTGCGAGTCGCTGAGTGCCGGACGAATCCACATTTCGGCATCAGTGGGCAAGGCATCGGCTTTGACCACGAAGAGTTCGAGTTGCGGGTCCAGGTCTTTCTCCCAATTTTCGAGAAGTGAATCGGTGATATTCAGGCGCTGCTGACTGGAAAGGTTCAGTTTGTCGTCAACGCACTCAACAACGTTGGCGACCGCTACCTCACGATAGAATTTCATGCGCAGCACATTCGATTTCGTACGCAGCGACTTTTTCTTTTGAGAGGGTAGTAGTCACCACTTGCGCTACACCATTTTCAATCGATCCGCGCGGGTCCGCGGTTGACCTTTCTCCACCGATCCTGATGCCGCGCATTCCTTGCAGCCACATCTGCTGTTCGTTTGGATCTTGCTTCTTGACGAAGTCGGCGGCGAATGTGTCGAACCATTTGAGGCTGGCGGCAACCAGCGCTTGGCGCTCGTCGTCGTTCAGTTTGGCGGCACGATTGACAAACGATAGCTCCACTTTGAGCATCGGCTCGAGCTGCCGGCGGATCTGATCGACCATGGGTTGTGGGTTCATTGCCGCAGGAGCAGCCAGGAGCACATTATCCCTGACGCGCACGCGCTGCATCGGCGCGGCCCGACGGAAGCGATCCTGGCCGTTGATTGGCTGGAGGTCTGCGGCCCCCAGGAGCAGGCAAAGCGCGGCAAGGCATAAGTCGAACGCTCGATTCAAAATCGCGGGTCGTTGCTGCATGTGTTGAATTTCGCCGCTCTCTTCGGGAGAGGCGTGGCTAATCGCCACTTGCTTGGTTTTCGAGGCGGCTAAAGTATTGATCGAGGCCTGCGCGAAATTCCTCAGGCCATGCCGGGCCGGTTTCGCCGACCGCTTGCTCGGTACGCTGGTCTTCGCGGACTTCCTTGGGATTCATTCCGGCCCCCAAGAGTGCGAGGGCGGAATCTTGCGTGGTGCCGCTGCCGCCGCCGCCGGGATTCGCCCCGCCACCACCGCCGCCGTTGGGATTGATCCGCTTGGATTGCAGCAGTAACTCGATTGCTTCCGTTTCGGCGGCGACTGCCGGCGGCCCGGTATCTGCGCTGGCGAGGATGCCGGCCGCATCTTTCATCACGATCGATACCTGGTTCAAGAGTGCGATCTCCTTGGCGAATTCGGCGTCGCCATCGGGCAATTCGACGAATTCGCTCGACCACTTTTACTGTGCGTCCGTCCAGAGTTTCTTGCGTAGTGCCCAGCCGTTTGGCCTCCGTGGTGTGCTTTTCGGCGTCGACCGCGGTCTTGGCCTGCTCGGCGACGCGGGTTTCTTCGCGTAGATTGATTTCGCCCTCGAGAATCTGCAGCACTTCGAGCACGATCGACGGCGGCAGGCTGCCCTTCGAGCGGCCGCCGGGGCACGCGCCGCTGCAGGCCGGATCGACGAGGTCTTCGGCCCAGCGGTCCATCGTGTCGGACCAATACTCGCACTGCGACATCGAGAGGCCCTGCTCGGTCGGCAAATCGTCGGAGAGTTGCCGCAGCCCGCCGAGCACGTCCTGCTTGCGCATGTCGTCCAAAACGAGCTTGAACTGCACCAGGCGGCGGCGCTCGAAATAGGCCGCCATGTCGTCCATGATGTAGGAAATCTTTTCGGTGCCCTCGTCAACTTGTTGCGAGAGTTTTTGGAACGGCTCCGGCACGTTGCGGTTTTCAATCCGCGGCACGGGTTGAAGCCGTCTTCCGCGCCGACCAAGTTGCTCGAGGTTCGACGGCACCAGCGCAGCCGGTTTCACCACGGTGGTGCCGAATGAATCTTCGATGTGGTCGTTGAGTCGGCCGGCGACTGCGTATTGCTGCCGGGCAGCGGCCTTGAGCCGTTTGACGAGCGTGCTGCCTTCCAGGTTGGCGAGGATCGTGTTGAGCTCGTTCGCGACTTTCTCGAACTCGGCCAGCAGATCGCGTTGTTCGACGACTGCTTCTTCGACAGTTTCCTGTGCGTCTTGCTCAGGCGGTTTTGCACCGGGCTTGGCTCGGCCCATGAGAGTCGTGCCGGGGAGCCGCAGCGTCGGCGTCGAAGGCTTGCTGGTTTTCGGTGGCGCGTTAGCGAGCGGATCTTGTGGTTGCTTGCGACGATTCGACGTCGACGACTTGGGGCACCGGCGGAGTTGCTGCCGGCTTTTGCCCTTCTTTGTTCTCACTTCCGGGCCGCCGCCGGACGCGCGTGCCTGGCCAACCGTGGGGCGATTGTTGGCGGGCTTCGCAGACGCGGCGGCTAGCGGCGCACTGCGACGCATCCTTCAGCAGGTCGGCGACCGACGGCATGCGGTTGGCCGAGATGTCGTCCAGGATTTGCAGCATCTCGGCCCACTTATCGAGGTGGCCGACGCCGATCTCCGGATTGCGGGCCGCCTGGCGAAGCAGCTCTTTTCCCGTTTCCGTGAGGTTCGCCAGCCGGCGGCCGTTGGCGCGTTCCGCGTCGGCCTGCCTCTCGATTTGCACGGCGCGTTTCGGGCTGGTCGAGCTCCTGCCGGCGACATGTCGCGCAGCTGCTTGTTGGTTTCGTAGAGCTGCAGCTCGCGGTCGCGGACTTCGAGCGATTGGCGGTGCCACTTGGCCAGCTGCTCGGTGACCCAGATCGCGTGCTGCTCGGCGTTGAGCACGTACAGCAGGTACGGCGCGGTGAAGACCGGCTTGCGGTCCGGGAAAATAATCCGTGGCGAAGATGCGCAGCTCGATCGGCTGCGGCTCGATGCCAAGCGAGTTGGCCGTGAACGTGCCTTGCACGTCGAGCGCGGCTTTGTCGTGGCCGCCGGCGGCGAGCAGGCTGGTCGCCGCTCGGCCGGCTTTTCGACCATGCTCGCTGGGAAGTCCCTTCCACTCCATGCCGACTTCTTGCACGCCGAAGTCGTCGCGGGCCCGCACG
Source organism: uncultured Planctomycetota bacterium (assembly GCA_963786455.1). Lineage (GTDB taxonomy): Bacteria > Planctomycetota > Planctomycetia > Pirellulales > Lacipirellulaceae > JABDGM01. Next base: position 92,472 of record CAWAZX010000006.1, read on the forward strand.
TGAAACACGAGCTGCTCGGTGTCGAGCACGACGCGGCCGCGCGGCAGGTCTTCGCACGCAAGTTGCGGCGCTTCATCGTCGAGCGCCGTGACGGCCACTTTGAACGGCTCCTTGCAGGTCAGGCCGAATTCATCCTGCCATTCGAGCTCAATTTGGCGTGCATCGTCGACCAGCAGCTCCGCGGTCGTAAACGTCGCGCCGGCCGGCTCGCACGGCTCATCGTTGGCGTGGGCGGAGCGTAGCGGGCGGTTGGCCGTCGGCACGAATGTCACGCGGCTTCCCTTCACGAGCGAAATCGCACCGCCGCGGACGTCTTGCTCTTGGACTGCCGGTTGACCCAGATACTCCGGCAGCCGCACTCTTGGCGACGATCGACGTCAGCTCGGGCCGCAGCTTGGGCTCGACACGAATTTGCCTGGTCAGCATCGCCGATGCGCAGTCGCAGTGCAGCAGGCTCGATCTGCGGCGGGAATTCGAAGCGGTAGCGTCCCTCGGTCGAGCGAGGCGACGGACTGTCGGCTGGCCAGCGAGTTGCGCTCGCCGCTGCCGGCTGCCAGCGCGAATCCGGTCGCAAGCTTGGCGTCAAATGTGAACGGCTCGCCGTGCGCGACGACTAGTTCCGATCGGCAGCGGCTGCAATCGCGGCGAACGTGTATCGCGGCGTAGTCGCTCCAAGGCCGCGTCAGCCGTGCCCAGGCGTTGTTGTGCCGCGGCAGGAATCAGCAAGGAAACGAACGCGACGCACAACAGCAGCGATGACGGCACCGATCGTCCAACCGATCGCACTCGCGAATCGCGGCGTCGCGGTGCGGAAATCGCAGTGTCTCGGCGTCTCGGACGACTTGCTCGATCGCCGCCTGGCAGAGCGCCAGCGAGCGGCTTTGTTCCCAGCGATTCTCGGCCAGCTCGATGATGCCCAGCAGCTGGTCGCCGATCCGCGGCATCTTGCGGCTCAACAATCGAGCGAGCTGATCCAGCCGACGGAACCGCCACACCCAGCGATGCAGAAACCAGGGTATGATGCAGCAACCAACGAGTGCGCCGATGCCGATGCCGGCTCGCAACCAGGCCGGCGTATCGCACAGCCGATCGAGCACGAACACGCACAGAAATGCCGACCAGCACGCTGACCGCGGCGACCGCAATCGCTTCGACCAGCTTGATCGTCCACACGCGGCGGCGAAAGTCGCGCAGCTGCTCTGCAAGCGTCGCCGGAATCCGCAGTTCATTCTGCCAATGAGCCTGGCTCATGGTCGCGTGCCTCCGTAATAGCGAGACTGCCGATCTCCCTGCTGAACGACTTCATCATATCAATCCCACGGCTTTGCGAGCCACCCAAAACGCGCCGAACAACGACACCAGCGACGGCAGCTGTCACCGGGTGGCACCAAATCTGCAGCCGCCGCACGGTGGGCGGCGGTTCGGGCAAATTTCTCAAATGTTTCACAATTTCGTCGAGCTGATCTGACCGCGATGACTTTACCGCGCGTGACGCGGGCAATTTCTTCGAGCACTTCGGGCCGCGCCGGGCGGCCGACCGGTTCCTTGGCCGCGCCTTGCACGAAGAACGACGCCTCGAGCGTGGCGCCGGTCTGTTTGCACGAGAGCGTCACCTGGTGCTTGCCCGGCTCCTCGGAAACGTACTGGCCCATGAACGCGCCCCACTCGTCGCCGAGCGAAGTGAACTGAATCGTCTGTGCGCTGCCGGACGGCGCAACGATCCGCGCCACAACGTCGCCCTTGGCAAGCGGCTCGCCGCTCGGTTCCATCACGTTGGCCTTCAGCGTGACGGATTTGCCAAGCTGCGGCTGATCGGGCGAGTAGTACAGCCGCATCGTTTCGCCCTTGGCCATGTTGCGCTGGTAGGCCATCCAGCGCACGACCTGGCCCCAGAAGCGGTAGTGATATTTGTCCTCGACGCCTTTGCGCCACCGCCAGGCGCCGTCGGTGCCCATGAACAGCACCTTGCCGGCGCCGAAGGTTCGCGTGACCAGCAGCGGCAGGCGGCCGAAGTCGTTCGACGGCGTCGCTGTGAACGCAGAGCACTTCGCGTGCCCGCCTTGGCGCGCACCACCGGGGCGTACCACTGGAAGCCGGGCAGGTCGTCCCACACGTCGGCGTTGTCCTCCTGCGAGTCGGCCAGCTTGGTGAGCAGGCTGCGCTCGCCGAGTCTCGGTGAGCTCGAAAGCGGCTCGGCGTGCGCGAGCCCCAGCCGCCCGGCTGCGCGTCGTCGAGCACGACGGGATAAAGATCGGTCGAGCGGCGTTTCGAGCAGCGAGAACTGCCGCCCTTGCATGCCGGGCATGAACACCAGCCCGCTGGCTTGAAATTCGACGAGGCCGCGTAGCAGGCGGCATTGCTCGACGGTGAGCTGGCCGTCTTCGACGCCCACGTCGCCGAGGAACACGACGTCGTACTTGGCGAGCTCGTCGAGCGTGCCGGGAAACTCCTTGATGTAGTCCTTGTTGCCGCCGCCGACCTTGTCGAGGCCCGGATGGAACAGCAGGCACGAGAGCTCGACGCCCGGATCGCGCGACAGGGCATTGCGCAGATATCGATACTCCCAGCGCGGGTACGACTCGACGACCAGCACGCGCAGCTTTTCTTCGCGGATCGAGATCGGCGCCGTGAGCTTGTTGTTGTCGGCGAATCGTTTCGCTCGCTTGCTTCGGCACTTCGAGCGTGACGCGTGAAGTCGCCGGTCTCCTTGGGCTTCCAGACCAGCGCAGTCGGTCGTGCGGCCCTGCGGGGCGATGCGGACTTCTTTCGTCACTTCGTCGCCGTCGGACGTGTTGAGCTTCACCGTCGACGTTCGTACTCGCGCGGCAGCGTGCTTTCGATCGTGAACGGAATGCGCACCGATCTTGCCGGCGACGCCGAACGTCGGGGCGTCGAGGCTCAGCAGCTCGACATCCGGCAGCCGCTGCGGGCTGCCGACCGGCACGGCGAACACCGGCACGTTCGCCATGCCGCAGCCGAACGGCCGCTTCGACCGGCGGCTCGCCCTCGTTCCAGTCGCCGTCGGAGGCCAGCACGATCGCCCGCAGCGACTGCGATTTTTTCGAGCGCCGCGGCCAGCGGCGTGCAGATCGGTGCCGCTGCCGGCCGCCGGCTCGGCGAACGGCTGCATCACGACGTTGAACCGTTCGCGCGAGCGGTTGCCAGGTTTCGCTTTGCGTGAGCGGTGCGATCGCCTCGCGCTCGCGTGGCTGGCGACGCTGGTGGGCGTTTCGGCATCGACCACGTCGCGTGTCTCATGCTGGCCGAGGCGTCCCACAGCACGGCGATCGACGGCTTTTCGTCGGGTCGAAACTCCTCGACCCATTCCGGCTGGTTCAGGAGGACGCCCACGATGGCGACGATCAACAGTCGCAGCACTTCCAGGCCGCCGATCGACGGCCGATAGCCGCTGCGCCGCCAGGCGATGAAGCTGAAACCGGCAACGACGAGCCAGACGAGAATCGCTGCGGCGACCGTCCACGGCGAGGCCAGAAACGTGAGCGACTGGACCGAAGTTCAATTCGCGTCTCCTGTCGGCCGTGGTTTTTTGGGCAGGCACAGACCGGCTTCGACCACCATCGCGACTAGCATGGCGCCAATGAACAATCGCCAGATTTCGCGGGTCAGCGATCGCATGTTGCCGGCCTGGTCGTCGACCGGTCGAAATCGAGTCCGCGAAACAGCTCGGCCACGCGCGTGTCGCTGAGAGTTGCCGCGCGATCTTCAGCCGCGCTGCGGTTGACGGCAAGCATCTGCTCGTCGGCGGCATACACGCCGGCGTGAAACGGATACTCGGTCGAGAGCGTGTCGTCCGATCCGGCCAGCTGCTGCCAGCTAGTCGCCGACTGCGGAAATGAATCGCCGGCGGCAAGCTGTCGGGCCTTGCGACAACTCGGCCGCTCCGGCCGCGAGCGCTCGTTGAATCGCCACGTACAGGGCGACGCCGTCGGTGCCGAGGGACGCGTCGGCGGGCGACGCGGTCGTCGCGCAGAAATACACGCCGCCGCGGTCGGTCGTGACGCGCGCCGAGCAGCGGCGCCCCGCCATACAGCGTCGCGAGCGGCGTGAATTCGCCTTCCAGACCGCAGTAGCGCCGCACCGTCAGCTCGCCGACCGGCAGCGCGGCGCCGCTTTGCGTGCGCGACAACAAATCCTGATCGCCGCGCCACGTTTCGACGCGGACCGGCTCGGGCGGCGACTCCCACTTCGTCCATCGCGCACCGAAACACCGTTTCATTGCCTGGTGCACTGCGGCGGAAAGAAGACGACTTGCCCGCCGCGGTCCACGAACTGTTCGATTGCATCGGCCGCCGTCGCCCTCCGGCAGCGGCGCTTGCCAGAGCACCAGCGCGACATCCTCCCACGCGACGCCGGCCAGCTGATCCGGGCCGATGACATCAACGCTGCTGGTGGCCGCCGGATCGGGCGAGCTGCCGGCGGCCAGTTCCAAGCGGCCGCGCTGGCCGCCGGGTCTTCGGCCACCAGAATCGTGCGGCGCGGCGGCGGCTCGTCGAAGACGAAGTAGAACTCGTTGTCCGCAGGGTTCTCGTCGGCCGGAATCGAGACCCGGCCCCAGCCTGCGGACGCGGTCTGCGGCGAGCGGGATGCGATGATTCTTCAACTCGAGCTCGCGGCCTTCCATGTCGACGGTCAGTTCGGAGCGAGCGCCTTCGATCTCGAAATGGATCGGGACGCTGCGCTTTCCAGTCGTCGCCATCGCGCGTGAGCCGCAACGACACGAAAAAGTGCGGCCTCGTCGCCAGTCGTGCGACGCTCGACGTCGGTCACGCGGACGGCCAGGTTGTCGGCAGCCGGTGCCGGATAGGCCAGCAGATGAAACCGCACGCTTTGCTTGAACTCCTGGAAAGCTGTCGCGCAGCGTCTTCCAGCGGCCGCTCTCGGCGTTCCAGTCGTTCGCGCGCAGGTCGGAGCAGATCCAGATTTCGGTTTGGCCGGTGCGATTGTTCCTGATGTAGTCGTACGCCGCCTGCAGCATCGCCGGCAGATCGGCCGATGCGCTCGCCGGCCGAGCGGCCGGCGACTCGATCAACTCGACCGGCGACTTCAATTCACGCGGCTCGCTGCGTGACGCTGTCGATCAGCACCCACCGCGACGAGCCGAGCGTCGCGAGCGTCTGTGCACAAGCTGCTCGACGCCGGTCTCGAGCTTCGACGACCGTTCCCGCCGCCGTGCTGCCTCATGCTGGGCGAGCGGTCGAGCAGGATGAGCGTCGTGTCCGGCCGGCCGCCGCCGGCAAGGCCCAGCCAGCCCGCTGGCCAGCGGCCGGCTGATCATGAACACCAGGCCCGCGATCGCCAGCACGCGGAACAGCAGGATCAGCCATTGCCGAATCCGGGCGTAGCCGCGCGACATGCGGTTCGCTTCCAGCAGGAACCTCATCGCGCGCCCAGTCGATCGTTTGGAACCGCCGCTGGTTGATCAGATGAATGATGATCGGCAGCGCGGCGAGCGGCAGGGCGACAAGCAGCCACGGCTGCAAGAAAGCTCATCGCACGCTCCCCGAGCGCGTGCGGCCGATCAGAAAATCGAGCAGCACCTGTTCGTAGTCGTCATCGATGCTGACGCGGTGGTAGTCGACCGCCGTTTCGAGCGACGACCTGCTGCAGGTCGTGCGAGATAGCGGCCCAGCGCCTTGTGATAGCGGTCGGCGATTTCGTTCGGCTCGGCGAAGACGGCGGCACCGCCTTCCATGTCGAGAAACCGCATCGGCCGATGGAACTTGAAGCCCAATTCCAGCGGATCGAGCAGGTGGAACACGGCCAGGTCGTGCTTGCGGAAGCGAAAGTGCTCGAACGCACTGCGCAGCTCCTGCCGGGTCGGCGAACAAATCGGAAATGATGACGACCAGCGCCCGCTGGCGGATCGTCTCGGCCAGCTCGTGCAGCAGCGGCACCAGCTGCGTTCCGCCCGTCGGCTTCGATCGTTCCAGCAAATCGAACACCGGCACCAGATGCGCCGGATTGCGCCGCGGCGGAATTTCGTGTGACGATGCCGTCGGCCACGCACGCCAGCCCGACCGCGTCGCCCTGCTGCACCGCCAGATAGCCGAGCGCGCCGGCGATCCGCTTGGCGTATTCGATCTTCGTGATCGTGCCGTCGAGCCGAACCCCATCGAGCCGCTGGTGTCGACGACCAGGCAGCAGCGCAGGTTCGTGTCGGCCTCGAACTCCTTGATGTAGAGCCGGTCGGAGCGGCCGTACGCCCGCCAATCGAGCCGCCGCAGGTCGTCGCCGGGCACGTACTTGCGATACTCGGCAAACTCGACGCTCGAGCCGCGATGCGGGCTGGCGATGCTGGCCGGAGACGTTGCCCATGCATCGGCCGCCGCGCGAACAACGGCAGCCGTGCCAACCGGGCCAGCACCTGCGGGTCGAGAAAACTGCGGGTGTTGCCGTTCGTAGACCCATGGCGCTCGGCCAACTTAGGGCCCAGGTGTTGTAAAGATCCATTTCTAAGGCATCGCTCACCCCGGCCCTCTCCCGACGAGCGGGAGCATGGTCACTCTTCGTCGGTCGATTCTTCCACCAGCCGGCGCACGATCTCCTTCGCGCTGAGCCCTTCCGCCTGGGCGGCGAAGGTGGTGATCAGGCGGTGCGTCAGCACCGGCAGTGCCACTTGCTGCACGTCTTCCAGCCGCACCATGTAGCTGCCCGACAGCGCAGCCCGGGCTCGGCGCCGAGGATCAGGTTCTGCACGGCCCGCGGCCCGGCACCCCAGCTCACCAGCGGCTTGAGCCAATCCGGCGCCGTGCCGCCGTGCGGGCCGCGTCTTGCGCACCAGCCGCGCGGCGTACTTATAGATATGGTCCGGCACCGGCACGCGCCGCACCAGGTGCTGGTAACCGATGATCTCCGGCGCGTGCAGCAAATGCGTCGAGCGCCGGCAACTCGTCGCCGGTCGTCGTGCGGGCGATCTGGATCTCCTCGGCTTCGGACGGATAGTCGAGCTCGATCAGGAACATGAACCGATCGAGCTGCGCCTCGGGCAGCGGATAGGTGCCTTCCTGCTCGACCGGATTCTGCGTCGCCAGCACGAGGAACGGCGGTTCGAGGACGAACGTCTTGCCGACCGCCGTGACGCGCTGCTCCTGCATCGCTTCGAGCATGGCCGCCTGCGTCTTCGGCGGGGCCCGGTTGATTTCGTCGGCCAGGACGATGTTCGCGAACACCGGCCCGTGCACGAACTGAAACTCGCGCCGGCCGCCGGCGCCGTCTTGCAGGATGTCGGTGCCCGTGATGTCCATCGGCATCAGGTCGGGCGTGAACTGGATGCGGCTGAACTTCAGCGACATCGTCTCGGCCAGCTTGCTGACCAGCAGCGTCTTGGCCAGCCCGGGAACGCCCATCAACAGGGCATGCCCGCGGGCGAACAGGCAGATCGCCAGCCGCTCGATCACTTCGTGCTGGCCGACGATCACGCGGCCCAGCTCGTTGCGGAGCCGGCTGTAGAGCTCGCCCAGCTCGTCGATTGCTCGCACGTGGTCGTCGTCAAATTGCGGCGGACGAGGCGATAGCGTGCTTTGCGACATAGCTGTCCTTTGTTAAGCGGGGCAACTACCTGATCACGACCAGCGGCATGAACTTTACGGAAGGCAAGGGTGGGCGGTTCGCCGGGGGGAATTGCACCGCATTATTGCGGAACAACCTCAGGCTCACCAGCATTGTGCTAGTTTATTCCCAGGATGCGACAAATCCTGTATCTGGGATGTTAAACACCTCGCCGATTGATTCGTTTCAAGCGGGCAAAAAGATTCCCGCACGGGCTGTTTCGGCGGGAGAACATTGGGGCCGCGTACGCCCATTGAGACGTAGCCTACCGGCGAATGGTTCCATCACGATACTGGCTCTCGCATTTTACGTCTGGAGCCGCTTGAGCAGTTGAATCTGTCCCGCGTGGTACATGTCGTGCGCGGCGATGCCGGAGATGAGAAAAAAGTAAGTTACCTTGGCACCTGGAAGGCGCTTGTGAAGTAGCGCAGGATTCACCTTGGCGATCACCGCGCGCATTGACTTGTGCGTTTCTACGAGAAGCTGTACGTCTCGGCGCCAAGCGGCGGCAGTGATCTCTTGCGGGGTGATCCAGTTCGAGCCTTTGATCGGAAACGATCCGCGTTTTTCGCCGAGAATCCTGCGCCGGACGGTGTACTTCCAATAGGCGGCGTGCAGCATGTGCTCCCAAATGTTGTGCCGTTGAGGTTGCGGTCGCCAGGCGGCTTGTCGGTATGTCACGCCGCGGATCGAACCACGGAGGTTGGGCCCGTGCCACGACTGCCGGTCGAACCCCTGATCGATTATTTCCAACAGCATGTCGAGTGATTGGTCGCGCATGTCACGTACGTACTCTCGATCCTACGCACTGCAAACAAGCTGTTATTTGGAGCCGCGAAGACGGGGCAAGAACCGGCCGGTGTGCTGCATGTATTCCAGATAGTCGCGGCCAAAGCGATCGATTAGCTTCTGCTCCTCAATCGATGTGCGGGCGACCATCACGAGGAAAGCCGCGGTCCCGGCGACAGCCAGGAAGGCGTTGGCGGTGATGAGCGTATTGGCGATTACGGCCATGGCAAATGCCAGGTAAAAAGGATGTCGCACCCAGCGATACGGACCGTGCGTCACCAGTGTGGCGTCGCGCCGCGTGACCACGGTGTCGGTCAGGTTGTGACCCAGAGTGCGAAATGTCCAGATGATGAGCCCTGCCGCGGCGGCTCCAAGAACGACACCGCACCACCGCGCCCAACCTGGTAAATAGAATGAGGCCCAAGCCATCGAGCTCGGATCGATGAGAAATGCCAGCAAACCCGCCATGAAGCACAGCGCCAATAGACGGAGGCCCAGCAGGATCAGCCATCCCTCTTGCAGCCGATCGAGTCGCTCGTCGGTGCGCAATCGCAACCGGAAATAAATTCCAACGGGTGCAAATAGCACGAAGCCGACAAGCAGAATGATACGAGCGAGGCCGTCGGTCATCTCCATAAACAGTCAGCTTACCTTCATCCGCCTGGCCGACAAGTCAGTTTCGTAACGATGGTCGCCGCGTCAGTTCGGACTCGCTTCATCAAAGCATCGCGATTGAACTCACGTCGAGGACGTCAATTTTGCACCGGCGCTTCTGCCCGTTTGCGCAAAACCGCGCCGTTCTCGAGCGCCAGCGAGTTTTGCACTAACGTGTTTGCGCAACGTGCTTGTAAGTGCTTGGGATACAAGACTTTTAATTTTGCTCTGCAAAAGGGGTCCCATTCCGATCGGTGCAAAATTCCAGAATATTGCACTCTGGCAGATGCTCTTGGCACTGCAACTCTCGGGGTATGGCGCGATTCAGAGAGTGCAAAACAGCCATGACTTTTGGTGAATATTGCACGCGACTGGGCTGAAACGGCCAACTGAACGTTTCGGATTGTCAAACAGCAAGCGCACGATGGCACGCTCGAAGTTAGCGGATTGGCCGCGCGAATTCAGCAACTATTCTTGGCCGCCCCAGTCGACAGGGATCGAAGACGAAAGCGGTAATCAGTAGCGCAATCAGCACCGTGGCTTGCGGCTCGGGCACGGCGGCCGACAGCGGTTCGGCGGAGGCGGGCACACGCGATAGCGGGTCGACCTCGCCGCTGCCGGCCGTTTGCCCAAAGTGCGCACGCCACACGTCGTAGTCCCCCTGGGCGTAGGTTGTTCCTACTCCGTTACGCCACACCACATAATCGGCGGCGTCGACGCTGCCGTTCTGGTTGTAGTCGCCGGGCAAAGGCTCCGGCATCACGGCGGGCAATTCATGGCGGCTGAAGAATTTCCAGATTTCTTCGGTGCCGTTGATGTCACGATTCACGTTGCCCAGAAACTCCGGATGATTCATGCCACTAGGCCAGGTGTGTCCGCCGCCTTCTATCCGGTAAAAGAGTACTTCCGCTGGGCGTTTGTCTCCCGAATTTGTCTCGTAATGGTCGCCGTCTATGTACTGAATCATTGTGACGGTCGATCCGTCTTGAGTATTCAGGTTCGGAAGCTGCGTAATAATGGGATCGCCGACGCTATTGTTGCTGTCGCGCCACGCGTCAATCACCTCGGCCACGGCGGGGAATTGAAACGTGTTTAATGGTGGCGGTTGGTTTCCAAAGCCACCGTTGAACGGCGAAACGGGATCCGCTGTGCCGTGGATATGCAACACAGGGAATGGTCGGGGAGCGGTGGGATTCGCAGGATGCTGACCCGCCACCGAGGCAATCGCCGCGATGCGGCCGGATAGTTCGCTGCCCAGGTAGTAGCTCATCCTTCCCCCCGCCGATATTCCACTCGCGTACATTCTGGACGAATTGATGTGATATCCGATCTCCAGCTCGTCGATCATGGCATTGATGAAGCCGACGTCGTCCGGTCCGTTTAGGTACATCGTTCCGTCGTTCCACTGTGACAGGGATACTTGTGGATTTACCGTTGCATTAGGATAGGCAACTAAGAAATTGCCGGTATCCGCCAGACCGTTCATCCCTGTACGCGCCATCATCGCGGCCGCATCACCGCCCATAAAGTGCATATTAATCACCAATGGCCACGCCTCTTCACCCGTATACGCAGGGGGAACGTAGATGCTGTAGCTTCGCGTCAGGCCGTCATGTTGCAACGTCCGATTCAGAACCTGTCCCTGCCCGTAGGCGGCCGAACTAATCGCCCACAACCACAGCATCAGCGCTAGCCGAGTCGATCTCATGACTGTCTCCGTTTTTTGGACCAGATGTAGAGTTAGAAACCGGGAATTAACTGGAAATTGTCCCAGCGGTAGATGTCGGCGCGAGCAGTGGCGGATAGCACGACGACGAGGTAACACAGGAACGGTGCAAAAGCTTTCATGGCGGCTTTCGTCCGAAAAAAGTGGACAGCGTACAGATCATTCGCCGCTAGTTCGGTTGCGGCTCCGTTGCGTCGAGCGTGCAGACGGTGCAGACAGTCGTCCATCGAGGGGTAAGTCAGGAGCGCTTCCGTCGGTGCGCATAAAGCAGGCCGCAACCTCCCAGACTCAGAAGCACGCAAGTTGACGGTTCGGGAATGTGCGTGTTGGCGACATGAACGAAACGAAATGTTGTCGAGTCCAACGGACCACCAGCGGAACCGGCGGAAACCAAGCCGGCAGGGCCCTCGGCATAGGTGCCGTCAAAAGCGACTAGTTGAGGCAGGGCCGGCATCGGTTGGCCCACCGGCCAGGCCCACAGGCTAAGTTTGTCGCCGAACGCGTCAAACTGGAGCATGATATCCTGCGCCACCGGATTGAACGGTAGGACCGCAGTACGCAAATTGACGGGATCCGCGCCGTCAACTCTGGCGATCGCAACCGTTCCGTCCGCTCGAAGGTCACCCGCATAGCCGACACGGGGCATCAGTCGTCGTACGCCTAGGACGGCGTTAATGTTCCCCACGACTCTGACCTGTGCCCTAACTGAAGTGTCGCCGAGGACGTGTGTTGGCACGCGTGAAATTCTAGGTACCGAACCGGTGGCAACGTAGTCGCCGCTGGACGCATCCCACGTTCCCAAATCGGGAGACCAGGTTACGGGCATGCCGTCCCCAGCATTGCGGTCGTTGAAGTTGTCGAAAAAGATGGTAGCGGCCGATGCCGCTTGGGCGGATATCGCGGAGGTAAGAACACAACAGGCGATGGTAAGTCGTAGTTTCGAAGACACGTGTTGATTCGCGCGTAGCATGTGTAGCTCCTTTGGTTAACAATGTGCGAATAGACAGGTGCGATGCCGGATGGCGGTTCCCGTCGGGATACCGTGGAACGGCGTCTTCACATCCCGTCACGTCGATTCGGGACTGGCTCCAATGCATCAATCCAGATTCGCAGCCCGAACGCACGGGAAACCAATAATTTTTTTGCCCATTAGCCCCCCAGCTGCGGTTCGTCCATGATGGCCTTGAGCCGTTCTGTTATCGTTTGGCTGGCGCAACAACAGGCCGGCTGGTCACTTATGTATAGACGCCACATCGGAAACATGTGCGAAGCGGCGTCGAGGCAGCTACAATGACGGACGCCATGCCGGACCAAGTTGCCTTCGCTGAGTTCATCCGCCGCATTCGAGCCGGCGATGACCAGGCTGCGGCCGAGTTTGTCCGGCAGTATGAGCCGCTCATTCGCCGCGCCGTGCGATTCAGTCTGGAGGATGCCCGCCTCCGGCGGGTGTTCGATTCCATGGACGTCAGCCAATCGGTGCTGGCAAGTTTCTTTGCCAGAGCGGCGGTCGGCATGTACGACCTCAATAATCCGAAGCAATTGGTGAAGCTGTTGGCGACGATGACACGAAATAAGGTCGCAACGGCTGCGCAGCGGCAGCGCTGCCAGCGACGCGACAATCGCAGGACCACTGGACCAGAACAGTTGGCGACTGTCGCGGCCACCGGGCCGTCCCCGAGTGAACAACTTTCCGGACAGGAGTTGCTAGCGCAGATCCGGGCCTCCCTCAGTGAAGAAGAGGCGACCATCGCCGGGCTGCGTCGGGACGGGCTGTCTTGGGCCGATATCGCCACCCGGTTGGGTGGCGCCGCTCAAGCTCGCCGCATGCAGCTGGCCCGCGCGATCCAACGCATTTCGCGGCAACTGGGCGTGGAGTAGAGGTAGGTTCAAATGCGCCATGCCCACCAAGCCAGGAATTAGCGGAGACGTCTGTTGGCTGATAACTCATCCATTCCGCTGGCTGCGACGGACGGAAGATTAGAACCGAACGGTCCGGCCGAACAATTATTCCGACTTTGGCAACAAGGCGAGCGAGTGGATCTGGATTCTTTTTTGGGGACCGCCGGCCAACTGAGCGCCTCTGAATTGGCATCCGTGCTGCGCGTGGATCAGCGCCAGCGCTGGCATGCGGGCGAGCGAATCCTGGCGGAGAGTTACTTTGCGCTATCCGGACCTTCGCACGGACGCGGAGGCAGCGGTGGACGTTCTCTTTCAAGAATTTCTGCTCCGCCAACAACTGGGAGAATGTCCTGAAAGCAAGGAATATGCGGACCGCTTTCCGGCATATGCCGACATACTCGAAAGCCAGATCTCGCTGCAATCGGCACTCGATAATATTGACATATCGCTGCGGGAATCACGGACTAGCGCGCAAACGGTAGTTTTCGCTGCTGACGACAGCACGCAGCGCACCGGTCCAGCGGTGCAGGCTCCCACCGGGCTTGTTGTGCGTGACGGCATGTCGTCACAGCTGGAAGTTCGGTCGCTGCTAAGAAAGCGATTGCGGCTGTTTGCCCTTTTCATCAGCTTGGTGTTCATCGGTAGCTCCCCGGTTTGGTGGTTTATATGCGGCCCCGGGCAGAGCTTGTTGTATGTCACGCTGGCAGTTGGATCATTCGCTTCGGCCATCTGGCTATGGAGCCGCCAGCCCATTTCACTGCGGACGCTACGCAGGATCGAAGCGGGTTTGTTCGGCATTGCAATCATCTATTTCGGTGGGCATGACATCGCGTTCTTTCAAACAGGTTGGTATTCCACACTTGCCGCGCACGGCCCGGTCGGCATCGTCACCGGAGTCCGCAGCCAAAATGCGCCATGGTTTCTGTTGGTTATTCTCTACGGTATTCTGATCCCGAATACCGCGCGGCGTTGCCTCGTCGCCGTAACGCTGATAGTGCTGATTCGTATGGCAATCCTTGTTGGCACGGTGGTTACTGTTAGCGCTGTCACGCTCGCCGACAGCGCGCTGTTTCTTTTGGCTTCTGTCATCACTATGGGCATTGTTTCGGCGATCGCCATCTTTGGCGCACACCGTATCGAGTCGTTGAGGCAGATGGCGTCCGAAACGCGGAAACTGGGGCCATACCAATTAATCCGGCGCCTGGGTTCTGGCGGCATGGGGCAAGTTTATCTGGCCCAACATGCGCTGCTCCGGCGGCCCTGTGCCTTGAAACTCATCCGCCCCGATCAGGTCGGCGACCGGGACTCTCTCGCTCGCTTCGAACGCGAAGTGCAAACGATGGCCACTCTCACGCACCCGAACACAGTCCGAGTCTATGACTATGGTCTGGCGACGGACGGAACCTTCTATTACGCCATGGAATATTTGCCGGGCTTGTCGCTGGATGAGCTTGTGGCCGAGCACGGGCCGTTGCCGCCCGCGCACGTCGTGCATTTTCTGCGACAAGTCTGCGGAGCGCTGCGCGAGGCTCATGCGGTCGGCCTGGTGCATCGCGATATCAAGCCAGCCAACATTCTTGCCTGCCAGATCGGTGGGATGCACGACACCGCCAAGCTCTTCGACTTTGGCTTGGTCCGTGTACACGCGCTGAGCGCGAACGCGGGATTGACTGGGCTGGGAACGATTGCCGGCACGCCCGCATTTATGTCGCCTGAACAGGCAGCCGGTACGGCCGACGTTGACGTGCGCAGCGACATTTACAGCCTGGGAGCTGTTGCCTATTACTTGTTGACCGGGGAGGCGCCGTTCGTACGTTCAACAGCGGTGCAAACCATGGCCGCGCATCTTACCGAGCCGCTAATAGGCCCGCGTTTGCTGTGTCCCGAGATCCCGGGCGATTTGGAGGAGGTTGTCCTAAGATGTCTCGCGAAGGAGCCGGATCAACGGTACGCGGATATCGCGGCTGTTGAAGAAGCATTGGCTGATTGTTCGTGCGCCGGCATTTGGTCAGCGGAGCAGGCTGCAATCTGGTGGCGAAACAGAAAACGTGACTCCGTTGCAATGGCATGAACCGAGCAAGTTCTCGATATTGGTCTACCTTATGCGTTAACCTGCTTCGGAGAAAATCACCTAAGCAGCAATCGGTGTGTGCGTTGCGCGCTTAGGAAAGCCCCGCCGAAGCGCGCATTCGCCAGATCAAAACGAGGCCCATGTCATCAGCCTGATGGCGCCAAATGTCAGTTCCCGACCGAGGGCAGAAGTTCTCGCGGCAGCAACTGGTCTGCCGCTTGCGGATCACCGCGCGCTCAATCGCCGATAGAATGGGCGTCACATCGGACATGCGCTACATCATAGCACCGGTGCCGAGCGCGATGCGAGAATGTCATTTGCGCCGGCGGAGACTGGCAATCCGGCCAGCAAAGCCTGCGACCGCAAGGGCGATGCTGACGGGTTCCGGAGTGGTTGCCGATATTTGCTCCGCCGAAGTCAGTCGAGCCGAGCCAGTGGCACCCACTATTTCACCTCGCGCCGCGCTGCCAACACCTGGCGAAGTTCCGAAATTGGCCCGCCACTGGTCGTAGCCGGTCTGTGTGCCGTCGGTCTTTCGCCAGACGACATAGTCGGCGGCGTCGCCGGTGCCGTCGCCGTTGAAGTCGCCGAGAAGCGTGGACTGGGGCTCAATGTCCGCGAGCCAGGCTTCCGGGTTGCCGCTGGGATTGATTCCGCTACCAACGATGAATTGGCCGTCGGCGGAAATGTCGTTCGCTGAAGTCAGCGTCCAATTGGTGAGACTAGCGCCGAGGTCGAAGTCATTGATCAAAACGTCGCGCAGGCTGCGCATCCCGTGAGTGAGGTCCCAGAGGAACGCCTCGCTGCCGGATGCGGAACGGCCGGATCCAACAATCACCAAGCCATCGGCCGATATGCCGTTTGCGCTGCTGCTGAAAGAGCCGCCAGCCAAGTCTCCAAGGCCGATCATTCCCTCTTCTTGCGTCCAACGGAATGCCTCTCTGCCCGCGGCGGAACCGGCCTCTCCCACGATGACAAAGCCGTCGGCCGATACGCCGTACGCGTGACTATTGGTTGAGCCGCCGGGCAGGTCGCCCAGGCCGATCATCCCGGAACCCTGTGTCCAACGGAACGCCTCGCCACCAATGAAAACTCGAGCACGGACCAGCTCTGCCCTACGATCACCGAGCCGTCGGCTGAAACGCTAGACGCGTGACTGTAGCTGTAGCCGGGCAACTCCCCCAGGCCGACCATCCCGGAGCCCTGCGTCCAGCGGAACGCCTCGCCGTGTTCTGCTTCCCTGAATGGGTGTTCTCCGCTCATACCGACGACGACAGAACCGTCCGCTGACAAGTCGTTCGCAACGCTGGTGGTGTCTGAGTTTCGGAGGCGTCCCAGACTGATCATCCCTTGACCCTGCGTCCAGCGGAATGCGCGATAAAGCGTGCGGAAAGGAGGTTCGCCATGGCTTGAAACGGTTTCGACAGCGCTCGATCCCACGACCATCGAGCCGTCGGCTGAGATGCCGGAAGCGTCACTATCAAAAAGACCTCCAGGCAGGTCGCCCAGGCCAAGCATGCCAGATTGCTGCGTCCAGCGAAAGGCTTCGAAAAGCGTCTGAGAGAATGGCGGACGGCCGGGGACTAAGACGGTCGCAACGGCGCTCGATCCCACAACCACCGAGCCGTCGGCCGATACGCTTGTGGCGCCACTACTGAAACTACCGCCGGGTAAGTCGCCCAAGCCCATGAAGAATGGCGTTGCGGCATTTGCCGCACTACACCAAACGGTCCACAGAATTGCCAAGACGGCTCTCCGCTTGTTTCTTGTCGTGGTCAGCACGGCGAGGCCAAGTGCGACGAGCGCAAACGTGTTCGGCTCGGGAACGGCGAGCGACGGCTGCTCGCCTGCGCCGCTTCCATGTCCCGCAAACACGTTGCCGAAGTTGGATTTCCAGACGTCGTAGTCGCCCGCGTCAATTTGATTGTTGCGATTACCGTCGGCGGCCAGATTGGGTCCGGACTGGCCAAGTGAATTGCGCCACACGACATAGTCCGCGGCGTCGACTGCGCCGTCGCCGCTGAAATCCCCTGGCAAGGGATTTGCAATCGTAACAATCTCGAACGAACCCAAAATATTCGGATCGCTCGTGGAAGCTGCGTTGCTTGTAATTTGTGCCAAGGTGAGGTTGTCCAACCGCATTAGAGAATCGGCTTCGATGTATAGACCGCCGCCTCGACCCGCTCCGGGTGCGCCAGGCTCTCCACCAGGGGCGGCGCTCCCTGACCGCCCTCGGCGCGCTCGGCTGTATTGCCGGATACGATGCTGTCGTACAGAGTGACTGTGCCACCCGCGATGTACAGGCCGGCACAAATCCGTTTCCGCCGCGGCCGCCGTCGGTACCATGAGGGTCGCCTCGTGGCACGACACGTCCCATGCCGCCATCGCCGCCGCGAGCAGCATTTTCGGAGATGATTACGTTGGCCAGGTTGGCGGTACCACTGCTGATATACAACCCACCGCCGAAGCCATGTGCGCCCGACGAACCATCAGAGGCACCGCCACCGGGAAAACTGAAGCGACCTGGGGCGCCACGGCCGCCCCTCGCCTGGTTGTTCTGAAAAATACTGTCTTGCACCAGCAGCGTGCCGCTGGAGAAAATTCCTGCGCCTATAGCAATACTGTGTGAGGGCACACCATGCAGGAGGGAATTGATCTGCCCTCGGGCGACGTTGTTCCGCACGATTGTGTTCTCCAAGCTCAGATTGCCCGCGTTATGGATCGCCCCACCAGCCGACTCAGTTGCCGTGCCGACAGCCATGCCACCTTGCAGCGTCAGGTTTTTGAGAGTGAGCAACGCGCCACACGCAATATCGAGCAGCCGGAAGGCCGGTGCCTCGGTTGCCGTGCTCCGCTCAATAACACCGCCATTACCCACGATGGTTAGCGCCACTGGCGGCGATCGTCGGCAGCCCGGTTGGGCCGCTGGCCGTGTTGTTCACTTCGGTGAGTGTAAAGGTTGCACCGATCGCGAGCTCAATCGAATCCGGCTCGACGTTTTGATTGGCAGCATCGATAGCCGCGATCAGTTCCGGAACATTGGCGGCGGAATACATTGCCGAAGTGGCAGGACTGGCAGCGGATAGCGATATGACGCTTACTATGATCAACTTGCCAACCGCTACTACGTTCCGTGAGTTCATCACCAGGTTCAAGATCGAGATGAGGTGGCAAGTTGCTTGATACTTGGACATGAAGGCGTCTCCCCTCTGCATCGACTTATTGGCATGGCGATAGTACGAAGGTAGCGCCGGAAGTCGCGACCAGATTGCCTGTTTCATCCAGCGTCACGTTGACGGTAACGGTATATCGTTTTGTCGAAGTACGAACACCACGATCTCTTACGGTGATGGTGTGGACCACCTTCAAGCGCATCACCCCAGCAGCGGTAACGTTGCCGGATACTTTGAATGACTCGCTAAAACTCAAAAAGAAATAACTGAAATAGCCTGCGACGTTCCCTGAATCAGAGATGGAAATGGAGCCGTAATTTCGGCTGTCCAAGTAACCACAGAACTTGCCCACGAAAGGGTTGGGCTTCGCCGATGGCTTTGCGGCTGCGGCTCGTTGAACGCTTGCGAAGATCGCGACAACCAATATGCCGGCGGCGAGAATGGTTGTTGCCTTATTCGCGGTTAGCACTTCTGTCTTGATGAAGTGATTCGTTGTTTTCGCAGACGCACAACGTCGACCGAACGATCGTGCAATCACAAGTAGCGTTGTTACGCGTTTCATGGTTCTTTTCTCTTGATGGCGGTCTGCATTAAAATGAAAACGGTCATCCCCAGGCGCAAACCGAGCGCTAGGATGATGCCGGGCCGGTGATGGACTTTGCTTAGCGGCTGTCCTCACCGGCCGCTTTTGTAGGGTGGGCATTGCCCACCAAGCGTTACGTGTTTAGTCGGAGTGTGGTGGGCGGGTGCCCACCCTACGGCTGGTTATGGTGTCTCAATCACCTCGTCGCCGGCGCGGGTACTTAGTGCCTGCAATTGCTCCAGAGGCATGTCCTCGGCGATGAATCGCGCCGAGCCGTCGGCCATGGCGAAGTTCGCGCCGCCCGGGTGGCCGCTGCCGAACGCGCTTAGGCGAGAATCGATCATGTCCCAAGGGTCTGCTCCCGAATCGGGCGACACTCGGTAGTTAATTGGCACAATCGATCCGAGCAGCACGTCGGCCTGCGACCCAAATTCGTGCGACGCCGAGCACCACGCGCCCCAGGCCGCCAGCGGGCCCATGCCGGATTCGAGTTCCTCAGCCAGCCGGTCGTATTCCGGGTCTTCGTGCGAGCGTTCGCCAAATAGTAATGTGTGACTCGATCCGTCCGTGATCATCGCCATGCGCACGCGACTTCGCTTGAAGAACATACCGTCCTCGGACTGGGGAACATCCGAGTTGCCGAACGACCGCACGCCGGCGTTGCCGCCATAACTTCCCAGACCATACACTCCGTTCATCCAGTCATCCGGCGCAGGGACCTGCAAATGGTGTATTGGTGTGGGAAGCAAGTCCGACGGGCAAAGGAGGATCGGCACGATGTTCGCCGAGAGGGCCACGTATCCGCCCGCAATGTTGTTGCGGTAATCGTCGTAGTCCCATTTGATCTTTAGATTTGCCTCTTCAACGTGTGGAAGCATCTCGACCCATAAATTCGTGCCGCCCGTAAAGTCTCCAGCAACCGCGTCGACTGGCACCAGACCCGTCGCGAAGCGGCCGTTTGTCGAATGATAATTAAGCGCGGCCACGGCCAACTGTCGAATGTTGTTGAGACAGCTCGATCGTCGCGCACTTTCTCTCGCGCTCTGCACAGCGGGCAGCAGCAGCGCAATCAGCACGCCGATGATCGTGATTACGACTAACAGCTCGACCAACGTGAAACCGTTCAGCCTGTTTTTTCTTGTGTGCGACATCACAGTTGGTTCACGCATTCAGAAGGTGCGCTTAATTCGAATCGTTGCTCGGGACCGTCCAGATTCTCGCCGTTCCGTCCTCGCTCGCGGAAGCGAGCCATTTGCCGTCGGAGCTGAACGCGACGCTTCGAACATAACCCAAGTGGCCGCGCAAGGTGTGAAGCTCTCCCGTGGCCCGATGCCACAGTTTCACCGCGGAATCGGTCGCTCCCCATGCCAGATACTGACCCTCCGGATTGAACGTGACCGATTGCGTCGCCGCGTCGTCGTCGATCATCACTTGCTCTTGCTTCCAGGAAGACGTATTCCAAATGCGCACGGTATGATCCCAACTTCCAGAGGCAAGGTACTTGCCGTCTTGGCTGAATGCTGCGCTATAGATAAGCCCTCGATGCCTCAACGGTGAGGCGTCGATTTCGCGGCCAGTCGCCAGCTCCCAGATGGTGATGGTGCTGTCCGCACCGGCCGTGGCGACGAGTCGGTCGTCCGGGCTGAAGGCCACGCTGTACAAGTATTTTCCTGCGGCCTGGAAACGCCGCTTCTCGGCTCCCGTCACGACATGAAAGATCGTGACCAATCCTTCCTCGTTGCCCACTGCCAGTAGCTTGCCGTCGCGATTGAATGCAATGACCTGACCGCTGGATGGTTCTCCCAGCCGATGAAGCTCGTCACCGGTGTCTGCGTCGAGGATGACAACGGGCCGATTTGTAAATCCGCTCGCAGCCAGTCGGTCTCCGGATGGATTGAACGCCAATGCGGTCACTTTCTTGAAATCGGGTTGCACGGTCCGCAGCTCGCGCCAAGTTTGCGTTTCCCAGAATTTGATGGTTCCGTCGGTGCTCGCGGTTGCGAGTTCATTCGAGTGCGGACGAAACGCCACGGCGTTCACACTATCGGTATGTCCGCGGAGCGTGACGACATCGTCACCAAGTTTTTCACCGTCGCTCCAGGGCCTGCCGTCCCAGATTCGCACCGTTCGATCGCCGACGGAAACAAGGCGATGACCATCCGGCGAGAAGACAATGTCGACGACCCAATCGATATGTCCGCGGAGCGTGAGGATCTCTTGTCCGCTGACGATGTCCCAGATTTTCGCGGCCTGGTCCGACCCGCCGGTGACCAGTCGCTGGCCGTCCGGGCTGAATGCGATGCACTGCGCCGTGTCCCGTCAGCGTTGGTCTCTCACGGCCCGACTCGACGTCCCAAATCCGAACCGTGCCGCTGTCTTGCTCCCCCTCGTCACCCGTTCCCGCCGCGACCAGCGAACCGTCGGGGCTAAATGCGACGCACCAAAACGATCGATCTCCGCGAAACGTACGTTTGGCGTTGCCTGTATTGGCATCGACGAGCCACACGGTGTTGTCTTCGCAGGCCAGCGCCAGTATCTGATCATCAGGGCTTAGGTCCATGTCCAGGACGCGACTCCTTAAGAAAGGGAGCGTGAACAGCTCTCGGCCCGTCACAGGGTCCCAAATGCGGCTGAATTCCTTTTCACCGACTCTGTGCCGACGCAAGCGAATAGCTTGCCGTCCGAGCTGTAGGCCAGCCCTTGAATCCCGATCGCGCTCTCCGCTTCGACACGAGGCGGACGCCACGCGTGAACCTGTTCGCCGCTGCTGGCGTTCCAAATTTTGACGTCATCCCAACCGGAGGTGGCAAAGTTTCTGCCGCCAGGACTGAACATCACGTCGCAAGTCTGTCCCGCCGCCGAATCATGACCGCGCGTGGGCGGACGAAGCTCTCGCCCGGCGGTTGCATCCCACCAATGCACCTGGCCGATGTTGTCGAGCGTCACGATCTGTGTGCCGTCTGGACTCACTGCGCAATCCAATATTGTGTTGTCGTGTCGCAGGGGCCGCATTTGGTTGGCGCGCAACCGCTTGACGTAATTCCATTCCCAGTCGCGCAAGTCCTGCGGACAGAGATTCATCAACTCTTCCGCACGCTTGAAGTTGTTTGCTGACCATTCTCGTTCGGCGAGCGCCACGCGCTGGAAGTAGGTCAACCGTCGGGCCTCGTTGTTGGCCCGCCAAATGAGCAGCGATCCGACCGCCAAACCGGCTAGCGTCAGCACTAGCACGCCGGCCAACCCCGCGGCCGCTGCGAGCGCCGCCTTGTGCCGGCGGACAAATTTGCCGAATCGATAGGTCGCGGACGGCGGGCAAGCATGTACCGGCTCGTCGTTCAGGTAACGCTCGATGTCTGCGGCCAGGCTGTTCGCCGAATCGTAGCGGCGATTGCGGTCCTTCTCGAGGCACTTCATGACGATCCAATCCAGCTCGCCGCGCAACGTGTCGCTCAACTTGTGGGGATCGATCTTGCGCTGATCGGCGACGGTCGAAAGCAAATCGGCTTTTAGCGTGTTGATTCGCAGACTGGGGCGAAGCGGCTCGTCTTCGCGGATCATTCGCCGCATTTCGTCGAAGCCCACCCGCTTGAGTGCCGCCTCGTCGAATGGCGTGGTTCCAGTCGTCAATTCGTACAGCAGCACGCCCAGCGAATAGACGTCGCTGCGCGTATCAACATCAAGTCCGCTCATTTGCGCCTGTTCCGGACTCATGTACATCGGCGTGCCGACCATCTGCCCGTAGGCTGTGAACAGCGTCTTCTCCGTAAGCTGATGACTGATCGCCTTCGATACGCCGAAGTCGATGATCTTAGGGACCGGTTTGTCGTCGTGCATCGTGACCATGACGTTCGACGACTTGAGGTCGCGGTGGATTATTCCCTTTTGATGAGCGTGTTGAACGGCCCGGCAAACATCGATGAATAGCTTCAGCCGATCGGACGGCGTCAGTTTTTGTAGATTGCAGTATTCGGTGATGGGCACGCCGTGGACCAACTCCATCACGAAGTACGGTCGCCCCGACGACGTTGCACCCGCGTCGAAAACGCGCGCAATGTTGGGGTGGTCCATCAAGGCCAAGGCCTGCCGCTCCGCTTCGAACCGCGCGATAACTTGCTTCGAGTCCATGCCGGGCTTAATGATTTTGAGCGCTACCTTGCGGCGGACTGGCGTGGTCTGTTCGGCCATAAACACGACGCCAAACCCGCCCTCGCCGATTTGCTCCAGCAATTTGTAAGGGCCGATACGAGCGCCTGGTTGTTCGGCAATCGAAGGCGCACAGGCGGTGTCCATTACCACTCCGGCCGCCGGGGATTCCAAGAAGCTGGTGACTTCGGGTTGAGCACTGAGAAGACGGTCAACGCGTTGGCGGAGTGCGATGTCGTTTCCACACGCGAGGTCGAGATAGGCGGACCGCTCTTCCGCCGGGCTCTTCTCCAGTGCGGCAAAAAAGATTTCGTCGATGTTCAGCTTGTTCTGGTCCAGCATGTTCATTGGCTCCAGAGAATAGTGGCGAGGAATGCCACTCAAGCGCCTCACCGCTGCAGAAAAGTTTTTAGACCTGGCCGGCATCCTCCATCTGGCAGTAGAGGAAGACTTTGGCGTAAGCCCAATACCGGTCAGCGGTTGCTCGCGAGATGCCCAGCGCGTCGGCCGCCTCGGGCACAGTCATGCCGGCAAAGTACCGCAGCTTCACCAATTCGGCCTTCTCCGGCGATTCCTCGGCGAGCTTCGAGAGCGCCTCGTGGATTACCAGCAGCTCGTCAAAACGGTCGTCGGCAAGCCCGCCGATTTCGTCCAGGTTGACGCGTTGACGGTCACCGCCATGTTTTGGCCGTTGCTTCCTGCGGGCATTGTCCACCAGTATTCGCCGCATCGATTCGGCGGCCGCCGCGAAAAAATGCTTTCGGCTGTTGAAATATTGTGGGTGATGGACGTCCACGAGCCGTACGTAGGCTTCGTGCACGAGCGCCGTGGCCTGCAGCGTTTGCCCGGGCTTCTCGTTAGCGAGTCGAGCAGCAGCCAGGCGGCGAAGTTCGTTATAAACCAGTGGTAGAAGTTGCTCGGCGGCATCCGGGTCGCCGGACTCGATTTGAGACAGTATTTGAGTGACGTCGGTCATCAATGCGGCTTTCCACGATCGGCAGACCAGGACGCCCGATTATAGCAGCGTCGCAACGGGACAGCGGCGCACGGATTTCCCGTTGCGGCGCAAACGTTCGACGAGCTTGGGGATGGCGCCAGGATGGCGTTTTCTGGCTACAGAATCGTTGGGTGGCCAGTTATGATGAAGCGCCCCGGCTCAGGAGTCTTCAGCGTGGTGGATCGCGATCACGGCTCAGCAAATTTGCGCCACATTGTGCCGCTGACCGCGGTTTTGTGGATGCTTGCGCTGTCGTCCGCCAGTGCGAACGAACCGTCCGCCGCCGGCCTGGAGTTTTTTGAAAAGAACATCCGTCCCATTTTCGTCGAGCATTGTTATGAATGTCACGGCGGCGAGGACATCAAAGGAGGTGTGCGACTCAACGCATCGGCTGGCTGGATTCACGGAGGCGATTCCGGGCCGGCTGTTGTAGCCGGGAAGCCCGACGAAAGCTTGCTCGTCGAGGCAATTCGCTACGGCGGCAACGTGGAAATGCCCCCCACAGGGAAGCTTCCGGGGGAAAAGATCCGGCTGGTTGAGCAATGGGTGTCGATGGGCGCGCCTGCGCCGCGTGAGTCCACAATGAGGTCGATTGAGACGTCGATTGACATCGATGCCGGCCGAAAATTCTGGGCATATCAACCCGTTCGCGATTGGCCGCCTCCAGAAGTTGACACCCGCGGTGGCTCTGCGACTTCGATCGATTGTTTCGTCTTGGCTCGACTGGAAACAGCCGGTGTATCGCCACAGCCCGGAGCTGAGCGCACGGTTTTGGTTCGCCGGTTGTATTTCGATTTAATCGGTTTGCCGCCGACGCCGGAGGAGATCGACCGCTTTTTAAACGACACTTCTTCCAACGCCTACGAAGTGCTGGTGGATCGGCTCCTGGCTTCGCCGCAATTTGGCGAGCGTTGGGGCCGGCATTGGCTCGATGTCGTTCGCTTTGCCGAATCGCTCACGTTACGCGGATTCATTTTGCCGGAGGCGTGGCGCTACCGTGACTACGTCATTGAAAGTTTTGGCAACGATCGGCCTTACGATGAGTTTTTGCGACATCAGATAGCCGGCGACTTGCTCCCGGCCGATTCCGTCGAATCCCGGCAGCGGCAACTGATCGCGACGACGTTTCTCGCGCTGGGCAACACCAACCTTGAGGAGCAGGACAAGCGGCAACTAGACATGGACGTCGTTGACGAGCAGCTCGACGTGCTGGGCAAGGCGATCCTCGGGCAGACAATTGGGTGTGCACGTTGCCACGATCACAAATTCGATCCCATCCCGACGCGGGATTATTACGCGTTGGCGGGAATTTTTCGCAACACGCAGGCATTGGAGCATGAGAATGTTTCCAAGTGGATGGAGGTGCCGCTGCCGCTACCCGGCCGAGGAAGAAGCGCGGTTCCAAAAGCAGGAAGCGATCAATCGCCCAATTGGAGCACCAGGCGGAACTTGTTCGCAACGAACTGGCCAAATTGGATGGAGGCCGCTCGAATCGACATCGCGGTCCAGCGGTCGTCGCGGCCGGCGATTTGCCAGGTATCGTTGTCGATGATAGCCAAGCCAAAAAGGTCGGCGTGTGGCAAGAATCGCAGCACACCAGGCCCTACATCGGCGCCGGCTATATCCACGACCGCGACGAAGGCAAAGGCGAGAAAACGCTCTCGTTCGTTCCGCGTTTGCCGCAGGACGGCCGCTACGAAGTGCGGCTGGCGTACACACGGGGGCAGAACCGGTGCGAAGAAGTTCCCGTGACGGTGTTCAGTGCCGATGGCGAGAAAACGCTTCACATAAACATGCGGCGTGAGCCCCCGCTGGAGGGTCGCTGGATTTCCCTCGGCCAATTCGGCTGCGAGGCGGCGGGGCAGAACTTTGTGCTCGTATCCAACGACGGAACGCGAGGGCATGTAATCGCCGACGCCGTGCAATATTTGCCGCTCCACGACGTGGCGGCGGACGAGGTACCTGCGCCGGCGGCCGAGACACAGTCGACTGCTGAATCGCCGAAAATAGCGGCTCAACGTAACAAATTGAAACAGCTTGAAGATGAACTGACAGAAAGGCGCAAGACGGCAATGAAGCGCCCTCTGGTCATGACCGTCGTCGAACGCAAGGAAATAAGCGACGTGCCCATTCACGTGCGCGGTTCGGTCCATACGTTGGGCGCCGTTGTGCCGCGCGGTTTCCTGCAGGTGATCAACACGCATTTATCGCAACCACTCCCCGCAATCGAGAGCGGACGTCGCGAGCTAGCCGATTGGATTGCGGATTGCAAAAACCCGCTCACGGCCCGGGTCATGGTCAATCGCGTGTGGCACTGGCTATTCGGCGAAGGCCTGGTGCGAACGCTCGACAATTTCGGCACCACGGGTGAAGCGCCGTCGCATCCTGAGCTGCTCGACCACCTGGCATTCCGTTTCGCGTCGGATGGTTGGTCGATCAAGCGGCTAGTGCGCACGATCGTGCTTTCCGATGCGTATCGGCGATCATCCCTGGAAAGCGAAGTCGGGATGCGGATCGATCCCGAGAATCGACTGCTGTGGCGAGCCAACCGCAAGCGACTCGACGCAGAATGTTTGCGCGACGCAATGCTGTTGGTGGCGGGCAGGCTCGATCTGGCTTCGGGCGGGCCTACGATTCGCCCCGGCATGGCTGCCGACTTCGAATATGTTGACGGCGGTTTTCGCCGCAGCGTCTATGTGCCGGTGCTGCGCAACTCGTTGCCTCAACTGTTCGAAGTCTTCGATTTTCCGGATCCGAGCAGCGTCGTTGGCCGGCGGAACCGTAGCACGGTGGCACCGCAGGCTCTCTATATGATGAACGATCCGTTCGTTCGCGAGCAAGCCACGGCGGCCGCCCATCAACTGCTTTCGGAGCCGCCCGGTGGCGATGACCGCGCAATTGATTTCTGCTTCCGGCAGACGCTCGGCCGCGCACCCAACGCCGAGGAATTCGAATTGGCGCGCCAGGTGCTGGCAACCGGCAGCGACAAATCGGCCGAGGGCCGTTGGGCCGATCTTTACCAGATGCTTTTTGCTTCCCTCGACTTCCGTTACTGCGACTAGAATCATCCATGGACCGTTTCAATTCCACGTCACGCAGGCACTTTCTCCGCACGACTGGTTGCGGCTTCGGGGCCTTGGCCTGGTCAGCGCTGGCGGGTCACCGGGCGATTGGCGGATATGGCGCGACGGTCGGAGCTCGCGCATCACGCCCCGCGTGCCAAGCGAGTGATCTTCCTCTTCATGCAAGGGGGCGTGAGCCAGGTCGATTCGTTCGACTATAAGCCGCGCCTGGCTCGAGATGATGGCAAGAAGATGCCGTTCGACGATGCGCGTTTGCGAGCGAATAGCGGGGAAGGCGAATCGTCGCAGCGCGTGATGAAGTCGCCCTGGAAGTTCGCCCAGCACGGGCAGTGCGGACGATGGGTGTCGGAGCTGTTTCCCGAAATGGCGCGGCACGTCGATCGTTTGTGCATGTTGCGCGGGCTGCACACCGAAGGCATCGCTCACGGCCCGGCCACGCTGTTTCTCCACTGCGGTGCCACCACGCAAGTGCGTCCGTCGATGGGCTCGTGGGTGCTGTATGGTCTGGGCACAGAGAATGAAAACCTGCCGGGCTTCGTTTCCATTTGTCCGCCCAGCGGCAACGGGGGTGCGCGGAACTATGGTAGTGCGTTCTTGCCCGCCGCGTTTCAGGGGACGGCACTCGGCAAGGCGGGAATGCCGGCTGAGAAAGTTGCGATCCACAATCTTGCCGGCAGCCAGCGCCGGCCGAACAGCGCCGGCAGCTCGACCTGTTGCAAAGCTTGAACGCGAAGCAGGCCGCGCGGTACCCACACGATGCCGAATTGGAGGCGGCGATCCAGTCTTACGAATTGGCGTGGAGGATGCAGAGCGTGGCGCCCGACGTGCTCGACCTGGCCCGCGAGACGCCGCAGACGCACCGCCGCTACGGGATCGGAGAAGCCGCGACCGACAACTTCGGCCGCCAGTGCCTGCTGGCCAGGCGACTTTGCGAAGCGGGCGTGCGCTACGTGCAAGTCACCTACGGCGACAACACGGCCAACCCCGCGTGGGATCAGCATTCCGATCTTCCCAAACACGCCGATCATGCTCGGGCCGTCGACAAACCGATCGCCGGACTGCTCGAGGATTTAGAAGATCGAGGCCTGCTTGACGACACGATCGTGTGGTGGGGCGGCGAATTCGGGCGAACGCCCTACGCTCAAAATAACGGAACAGGCCGCGATCACAATCCGGGCGGGTTCACCGTTTGGCTTTGCGGCGGGGGCTTTCGACCGGGAATCGCGTTCGGCGAAACGGATGACTTCGGCCATTTGGCGATCGCTGGAAAAATCCACATGCACGATTTGCACGCCACGATTCTCCACCAGCTCGGCCTCGATCATGAACAACTAACCTTCCGCTATGCCGGCCGGGATTTTCGCCTCACCGATGTCTCGGGCCAGGTCGTGCGGGAAGTCGTTGCGTAAGATCGCTCGGCACATTCGTGCTGGATTTTTCGCTGGGCGTGAGATAGGCTGCATCGTTGTGGCATACGGCTGCGCCGGGATGACAAGTCGGGCGGCCGATGCATCACAACCATATCGGGAGCATTTTGCATGCCGCACGAGAGCACTCACGCCCGCTGCAAATGTCTTCCTGAGACGCGTCGCGAATTTCTGTTTCGCGCGGGCGGCGGTTTCGCGCGCTGGCCGCCAGTTGGATGCTCCACCACGATGGGTCGCTGGCACGGGCCAGTGTCGCCGGCGGTGCGGCTGGCAATCCGCTCGCATCGCGCCCGTCCCATTTCAAGCCGCGTGCCAAGCGCGTGATCTGGCTGTTCATGCATGGCGGGCCGAGCCACGTCGATTTGTTCGATCCCAAGCCGGAGCTGCGCAAGATACGCCGGCCAGCCGCTGCCCGAAAGCTTCGGCGCGGTGATGACGCGCCGCAAGGTGGCCGAGAACCCGCTGCTCGCGCCGATCAAGCCGTTTCGCGCCGCGCGGCGAAGTCGGGCCTGGAGATCAGCGACTTCCTGCCGGAGATCGCCGAGTGCGCCGACGAGCTGTGCGTGATTCGCAGCTGCCACGGCGACAGCGTGAATCATCCGCAGTCGGTGTATCAGATGAACACCGGCAGCATCCTGATGGGCCGGCCGAGCGTCGGAAGCTGGGTCAGCTACGGCCTGGGGAGCGAGAACCGCAACCTGCCCGCGTTCGTCGTGCTGCCCGATCCGGGCGGCGGCATCAAGGGCGGGCCGCCCGCCTGGGGCAGCGGCTACCTGCCCGCCACGTATCAGGGCGACGACGATGCGCCCGGGCAAGGCGCCGATCCTGCATCTGGCCCCGCCTGAAGGCATCGACGCATCAGGACCAGCGCGCGACGCTCGACTATTTGCAGCAAGCTAAACCGCAGAGCATCTGGCGCGCTGCGGCAAATCGACGACGAGCTGTCGGCCCGGATCAAAGCCTACGAGCTGGCCTTCCGCATGCAGGCCGCCGCGCCGCGACCTGGTCGACCTCAGCGACGAAACGGCCGAGACGCTGCAGCTGTACGGCATCGACGAAAAGGAAACCGACGAGTTCGGCACGCGCTGCCTGCTCGCCCGGCGGATGATCGGAAAGCGGCGTGCGCTTCGTGCAGCTCTATTCGGGCGACACCAACGGCTGGGACGCCCACGAACGACGTGCCGAAAACCACACGCAGCATGTGCCGCCGCACCGACAAGCCGGTCGCCGGCCTGCTTCGCGACCTGCAGCAACGCGGCCTGTGGGACGACACGCTCGTCATCTGGGGCGGCGAGTTCGGCCGCATGCCGATGAGCGAAGCAGGGCAAGGGCCGCGACCACAACCCCTGGGGCTACAGCGTGTTGCTCGCCGGCGGCGGCGTGAAGGGCGGCATCGCCTACGGCAGCACCGACGCCGTCGGCCTGCGGGCCGCCGAGAAACCCGGTCCACATCCGCGACTTGCACGCCACGCTGCTGCACCTCCTGGGCCTGGACCACGAAGCGCTGACCTACTTCCACAACGGCCTCGACGAACGCCTCACCAGCACGACGCCGGCGTCCGTCGTGCACGAGATTCTCGCTTGACGCGGTCACATCATGCGAATCGCATCTCACTGTCGCCTGGTTGTTATTTTGGCAGCCTGGCTGGCGATCGTGGGTGTTGATCGCCGACTGCGCGACGGCCGATGAAGCCGCCAAGAGTGAGCCGCCCATCACGTCGAGCGATCGCGAGCACTGGGCGTTTCAACCGCTGGCATCGCCACAGTGTGCCGCACGTCGGCGACACGAGCTGGCCGCGAAATCCGATCGACGAATTTATTCTCGCGGCACTGCGCGAGCCGAACTCGACCCGTCGCCGGAGGCCGATCGCACAACGTCTGATCCGCCGCGTCACGCTCGACCTCACCGGTTTGCCGCCGACGCCCGACGAAGTGGATCAATTTCTCGCCGACAACGAACCAGACGCGTACGAGCGCGTGATCGATCGGCTGTTGGCTTCGCCGGCCTACGGCGAGCGCTGGGCACAGCACTGGCTCGACCTGGCGCGCTTCGCCGAGACCGACGGCTTTGAGCACGACCACGTTCGCCCCGAGGCCTGGAAGTATCGCGACTGGGTGATTCAGGCCCTCAACGACGACATGCCGTACGGCGAGTTCGTGCGTCTGCAGATCGCCGGCGACTTAATTCATCCCGATGATGAATCCGCCGCCGTAGCGACGGCTTCGCCCTGGCCGGGCCCGACATGCCGGATATCAACCTGGTTGAAGAGCGCCGGCACATGGTGCTCAACGACATCGCGGCCACGGTGGGCAGCGTGTTCCTCGGGCTGCAGATGGGCTGCGCCGAATGCCACGATCACAAATACGATCCGCTGAGCCAGGCCGACTTCTACCGCTTGCGGGCGTTCTTCGAACCGGCGCTCTCCTTTGACAAGCACAAATTCGGCCGCGTGCTGCACGAGAAGCAATCCGATAAGCGCGTGCAATTGGCCGCGTTCGTTTACGAGCGCGGCGATTTCCGCCGCCGCGGACCACGCGTGGAGCCGGCGTATCCGCGGATCGCGGTCGACGGCAACGCAGCCACCTGTGCCGTCCGCTGGCGGCGACGTGTCGCCCCGCCTCGCGCTCGCAAACTGGCTCGCCAGCGACGACAACTTTCTGGCCCGCGCGTGTCATCGTCAACCGCATCTGGCAGCACCATTTCGGCCGCGGCCTGGTGCAGTCGCCCAGCGACTTTGGCGTGATGGGAGAGTCGCCCTCGCATCCCGAGCTGCTCGACTGGCTGGTGGGCGAATTCGCGCGAACCGGCGGCAGCCTCAAGCAGCTGCACAAACTCATGCTCACGAGCGCTACCTATCGTCAAAGCAGCCATCCATCCGAGAATCCATCGCCTGCCGAACTCGCACGCTGGCAATCCGCACAAGAAATCGATCCGGAAAATCGCCTGCTATGGCGCGCCAACCGCCAGGCGACTGGACGGCGAAGCAATCCGCGACTGCATGCTCGCCGCCGCAGACCGTTTGAGCCCAAAACGCGGCGGCCCCGGCGTCATGCCACCCCTTGCCCGATGAGCTGACAATTACGCTCCTGAAGGACCAGTGGAAGCCATCGCCCAATGAAGAGGACCATCGCCGGCGCAGCATCTACATCTTTGCCCGGCGCAATTTGCGGTTCCCCATCTTCGAAGCCTTCGACCGCCCAGAAACAACGGCCAGTTGCCCCCAGCGGCCACAATCGACCATCGCCCCGCAGGCCCTGTTGCTGCTGAACTCCGAATTCTCCCTCAATTCCGCACGCGATTTGGCCAAGTTTGCACGAACCCAAGCGGGAGATGATCTCGACGCACAAATCGAACTGGTCTATCGACGGCCGCTGGGCCACGCACCAACGCCAACGCAGCTAGCCCGCGCTCAACAGTTTCTAACGAATCGCGAAAGCGTATCGTCGGATTCTCTGACATTACTGTGCCTGGCCGTATTCAACTCGAACGAGTTCGTATACGTCGATTAGGTATCGATCAATTTCTTCCGGTTCCCTCCCACTTGCCGCCGCATAGGCAGTTTCTACTCCCTCCCCTTTACGGGACCTCCGATTTCTTCCTCCGGTTCCCTCTCCCACTTGCGGCCGCGTCATATTCAATTCCTGCTCCCTCCCCTTACGGGACCTCCTATTTCTTCTGGTTCCCTCCCCCTTGCCGGGAGGGTTAGGGAGGGGGTAAACAATGTGCCCCATGTACCGCGACACGAACCAGCGCGATTTCGCCCGCGCACGCGCAACCACCCTACCGACGCGGAAAAACGCCTATGGCACTTCCTTCGCGCTCAAAAGCTGCGCGGGCGGAAGTTTCGTCGCCAGGCGGCAATCGGCGCCTACATCGTTGATTTCGTCTGCTTCACGGAAAAACTCATCGTCGAACTCGATGGCCCCCAACATTTGGATCCGATAGGCCTCGAGCATGACAAGCGGCGCGACGCTTGGCTCGCGGCGCGTGGCTTCCAAATCTTCCGCTTCCGCAACCAAGAACTGGACGAGGATATCCAGGCGGTCGTGGATGCGATTGGGCGAGCGATTGATGAATTGGAAGGTGGTGCAGACTCACCCCTCCCCAACCCTCCCCGCCGAGGGGAGGGAGCCGAACCATCGTAATTCTGAGTGTCGAGGGGAGAGCGTCGAACCATCGTGACTGTGGTGTTAAGAGAAGTGAAAGCTGAAATGCTTCTCTTTTCTTCCGGTTCCCTCCCACTTGCGGAACTTCCAATCTCTTCTTCCGTCTCCCTCCCACTTGCGGGGCCTCCTACCTTCCTTTTCTTCGTAACCGTTCCCTAAACCACATCTTGCAGGCCCTGCTAGGCTGAGGTCGTCACGTTCAAGATGACAATCAATCCGGGGCTGCAATGAGCAAGACAACTAGGCGTCGTGGCGGTCGGGAAGAGTTCTGGCGGCAGTTGATCCGTGACCACCTTCAAAGCGTAACTTCGATCAAGCAGTTCTGTCAGTCACGCGGAGTCTCAGAGGCATCCTACTTCGCCTGGCGGAAGGAATTGGCGGTCACGAAGCAGAGTAACCTCGACGACTTCGTCGCCGTGCGTCTGATCTCGGATGCGGCAGCGTCCGCGTGCAGCGTCGAGATCGTGCTCGACTTCGCCGGCGGGTGCGAGTTGAACCGGGATTCGACCGGCAGTTGCTGCGCGATGTCCTGGCCGTCCTGGAGGAGCGACCGTGCTGAGTATCGGTCCGTCCGTCGAGGTATGTCTCTGTACTCCACCCACCGACATGCGGCGCGGCTTTGACGGGCTGGTGCGGATGGCCTAAGAGTACTTGCAGCGGAACGTGCTCCTCGGCGGGTTGTTCGTCTTCGTGAACCGACACCGTGATCGCGTGAAGCTGCTCTATTGGGACCAGGACGGGCTGGTTGTCTGGTACAAGCGACTGGAACGCCGAACGACGCTCCAAGGAGTTGACTGCCGTCGAACGTGCTGCAGTGCGTCAACGCGATTCCCTGCACCTCTTAAACGCAGGTCGCGACTGGCTGATGGAGCAGAAGCTACGGGTGCTGCCCAAGAGCCCGCTGGGCCAGGCCATCTCGTATGCCTTGGCCAACTGGCAGGTCTTGTGTCGCTATCCGGAGGATGGCGAGTTGACGATCGACAATAACCTCTCCCAGCGCACTGCGGGCTCAGGCCGTGGGCCGCAAGAATTGGCTGTTTGTCGGGAGCGACAACGGCGGTCGTACAGCGGCGGTGCTGTATCTGCATGACGGCCAGTTGCAAGCGGCACGGCATCGATCCCTTTCGTTACCTCGCGGACGTACTGCGGGGCCTTCCCACCATTCCGCCTGACCGCCTGAACGAGTTCCTGCCGGACATCTGGTTTTGGGCCAACCCGCGGGCGGCCAGAAGACAGACGGCTTAATTCGACGCGCCAGGTGGCGATAATCATCTGGTCGTTTGGTCGCTCAATTACCGACCTTCGAGGTAACAGCCATGCGAGTTAAAGAGACCGTGCAGGGATTTCGTCGCCGCCGTGGAGTTGAACTCATGGAACAAGGCCTGTCGACACACTTGATCGCTGAAGTTCTCGGCGTCACGCCAGCGAGCCTATATAAGTGGCGTAAGCTATCCCGAATTCCTGGCGGCTTGGATTGTCGACTAGGTGGCGGCCGACCTCGAAAATTATCAGAGGAACAGCTTGCCGAGCTAGAAGCGCTTCTTTTGCAAGGGGCGGTTGCGCACGGTTGGCTCAATGACTACTGGACTGCGAGTCGTGTCGCTGATTTGATCCAACGACATTTCAATGTGCAATGCTGCACTAAAACTGCCTGGAGAACGCTCAAACGCTATATGCGTTGGACTGTGCAACGGCCAATTCGGCAACTCAGGGAACGAAACGAAGATGCTATCCAGAGGTGGGTTAAACATTATTATCCACTCGTTCTTGAACGTGCGTACAAGAGCAATACGTCTTTGGTATTCGTCGACGAATCTGGTTTTATGTCGTCACCGACAATTCGGCACACGTTCGCTCCGCGGGGCCGGACACCGGTAATCAAGACGGCAAATCCTCATGGCCGAATCTCGGTCATTGGGGCGCTGATAATCAGCCCAAAGTGGAGGCATTTTGGACTTCACTTCCACTTGCTCAATGACAATGCCAATTTCCACGCCGAATCGGTGCGACAGTTCATTCGCGAACTCGGGCGGATGATTAAGACTCCATTCACAGTAGTCTGGGATTCCGTCCCCATTCATAAGGCAAAGCCAGTCGTACAATACGTAGCGTCCAATCACAGGATCGCGATCGAGAACTTTCCTCCTTATGCGCCGAGTTGAATCCCGTAGACAAGATTTGGTTCTATATCAAGTATGATCGACTTCCAAACTACACTCCGGTCAGTCTCGTTGACCTGAGGACTCACGTCACTGCAGAGTTGTCTCGGCTGACCCACCGCCCGGCTCTGTTAAAATCCTTGTTCTTGCAAACCGGGTTGAGTCTGCCTTAAGCCATCCTCGAATATGGGTTCCGGTCGATCAACCGCATATCGTCACGGGCTTGGCAGCTGCGATTTGCGGGAATGCTGCATGTGTGATTGGTCGAACGGTTACAGAAGTTTCACCACGGAGGCACGGAGTACTCGGAGAAACGCAAGAGCAGCAGATCAGAACAACGGCAGGGATTGAGTCGACGACTGTTCTGCAAGTCTGCTTTCCTGACCTTCTTCTCCGTGCCCTCTGTGTCTCCGTGGTTACTTTCACGCCTGTGAAGATGTTGCTGCACTTTCTAACACCCACAGACCAGCGCCTTTGAGTGAATCCCGATGATTTCTTACTGGTTGCACCAACACCTTCGAAGATGCGCCGAGTGGATGCCAGAGATAACTCAGGCGCAACATGCCCAGCTTGCCACTAAGATGGCCAATAATATGGGGAGGGATTTTGGCCACCTTAGCAAAAACGCGAGGATTTTCTCACGCACGTGAGCGTTTGCCGTTGTGGCTCATTCGCCTGGCGATGAAAGCGCGACGGTGCTTGGATTTCGCACGTGAAGGACCACCGGCCAGCTCGTCTGGTTGCCCTCGACTTCGGCCCGGAGATGGAACAGCCGAGTCGTTTCAGGCACCCATTTGGCCGCGGTGATGAAGAACTCCCGCTCGGTTTCGCCGACGAGCAACGTCAAGCCATTCAGTCCGATGTTATCGACGAATACGCCGTGCGGCAGGTTGCGGCCCGAATGCTCTCCGCCGAGCTTCACTTCGCCGTCGAATCCGTTGCGCTCGATCCGGACGATTGCCGAAATGGTTTCGCCCGGGGCGATCGAAAGTTCGACCGGATGGTCGCTTTTTTCGGAGTGTGCGACAGCCGACGTGGACTGCTTCGATGGCAAGATATGAACCAGCAATTTGGGAGCGGGCGGCTAGTTTCAGTTCGCCGAAGTTCACCGGCTCCTTGACAACTTGTTTACCGTTGATGACCGCCGTGGCGGTCAACTTGGCGAGTTTGTTGTTCGATTCTGTCGGCGCCGGCGCGTCGGCATCGGCGGTGATCGTGCCGTACGCGGTGGTCTGGCCGGCCTGAATCACGAGCGGGTTCGAAGCGTGGAATCCGGGCGGAAGGCCGGCGACTTCGACGTTAATTTCACCGTCGAAGTCGTCGATCCGCTCGGCGACGACGGCGAATTCCTTGCCGCTGCCGGCATTGATTGAAAGGTCGTCCGGCTTGATTTTGATTTGAAAGTCCGGACGTGGCGCGCGCACGATGAGCTCGTATTTGTAGTCGTCGCCGCCCAGGCCGCGCACGTCGGACACGCGCAACCAAATAGTCGCCGTCGGCCGGCGCTGTAAACGTCACTCGCGAATCCGTGCCCAATTTCCGCCAGCCGTCATCATCATTCTCATAGTACAGCGTGAATTCCGGCAGGCCGTTGGGGATGAGCTTCGTGTCGGGCGAATGCGGCTCGACGATATAGCACGGCTCGTTCAGCGCGTGCGTGATCGCCGTCGTGCCAAAATACGCGTATCGATTGCCGTCGATGCCTGGGTACACCAAAAAGCCCGAGTCCGGGCCCCGCGGGTACAACCACAGCTTCACGACCTCGCCGTTGGCATACAGATATTCGTTGAGCTCCATATCCTGCCATTTGTGCAGCCGAAAGTCGGATAGCGACGTCGAATCGTGGCCGCGAAACGTGAAGTACGAGGGTCGCACCGCTTGCAGCACGACGCGCGGAATCGGGTTGCCTGTCGCCGTCGAGCACCGCCACGTGCGAATCGAGCGGCGACTTCTGCCGAGCCGCGTTGATTTCCAGCACGAGCTGCTGCCCCTGGCGGGCATGAAAGCGAAACAGATCGACGTCCGGATCGCTATTCTCGTCCGGTGCGCCGACAATGCCGCGGACAACGGCAGTGGCCGAGATTTCGTTGGCCGTCGCCGGTGAATCATTCGGTTCCTGCTCCGTCCCATCGAAAGGAGTTGGTTCCGTTGCGGCGGGCGTCACGGCAACAGTTTCATCGCCGGCGGTTTTGTCGTGTTTGGCGACGTCGCCTTCATCGCCCGTGGCAATCGCGTATCGCTGCCAGGAGCCGTCGATACGTGCGATGTAAAAACCCTCTCCGTCGGGGTCAAACGCGATGCCGGTAACGACATCCGGCTGCTGCTCGTAACGGTGAATCGGAGTCAGTTGCTCGGCGTCCCACAGCATCAATTCGCCGCCCTCGGACGCCGACACGAGCTGCGAGCCATCCGGCGAGAATGCAAGTTCGACGATCGAGCTCTCGTGGGCCGTGCGCGAGAACACCAGCGGGTTGATTTGGGGCGCGTCGCGCGATAGCAAACGCCACTTTCGCACTTGCCGATCCGCTCCGCCAGCCACGATCCAGGCGTTGTCGGGGCTGATTGCGACGGCGCACTGTTCGCCTTCGGGCTGGCCTAGCGTATCGAGCCGCTCGCCCGTTGTCACTTTCCAGATTTTTACGGTGCCGTCCGCGCTGGCGCTGGCCAGGATGGAGCCGTCGGTCGAAAAGGCCAACTCAAAAACGGCTCCGTTGTGTCCCGTTAGAGTTCGGACAAGCTCGCCAGTCGGCGACGTTCCAAAGATTGATTTGGCGATCGTAACTGCACGTGGCGAGCAAGTTTGCCGTCGGGGCTGAGTTTCGCATCGTAGAGTGCGTCTCGATGTCCTTTGATCTGCGATACCATGGACGCGTCGGACGTCCGACAGATCGTGGCGACTCCGTACAGCCCGGGAATTCCGGAAGCGGCGACAAATAGCGACCCGTCGCTGGAAAAGTCGATGCTGTTTATCTTTCCCGCTAGGGGCTCAGTGCGGGCGACAACCTGCTGGTTTTGAGGATCCAGTAGCTCGACATGGCGATATCTACCCAGGGCGAGACGATTGCCGTCGGGCGACAGGGCGAGGCTGGTAAGATACTCGCGGACTTTGCCCGCGGGCCTGATCACGGGCGTCGAGAGATCCGGGAAGGCTGGCTCGGCACCATCCGGGCCGTTGGCCCCGGCATCGATCCAGTCGCGCAGCATCGCAATTTCTGCGTCCGTTGGCCGCTCATTGTCCTCGGGCGGCATGGCCGGCTCGACTTCGCCGCTGAGCACGCGACACGAGCCGGCTGGCATCCGCCGCGACCCGGCACAATGACCGTCCCGTGGCTGCCGCCTTTCTGCAATTCCTGAAACGATTCCAGCGACAGCTCGCCTTCGTGGTCGCCGGCGTTGTGGCAGCCGAGACAATACTTGGCAAAGATCGGCGCGACATCCTTGGCGAAGTCAGGCCGCGCGGACTCGGAACCCAGGCAGATTCCCGTGAGAATCACGACGGAAGCCGTACCGACTAGCAGCGTTGATAATCGAGAGATGCGCATGGTCTGCTAGTGGTTAAACAGGAACTCGCGGCTGCTCAACACGGCCCAGAACATATCTTCCAGCACGGCACGTCGTTCGCCGGCGGGTGCTTCGTTGAGGACGGCCAGGAATTGTGCGAGCTCGCTATCGGTCGGATACCGCGACAGCGCCGAAAGGTACAATTCTTCGATGATTCGATAATTCGGCAGGCCGCTGGCGATGCAGCGATTCGAGCTTGCCTTCCTTCGCGGCCAGCTTCTGCAAAATCGTATCGCCGTTGGAAATATGCAGGGCCTGCACCAGGCTCGGCTCGTTCGATCGTTCGCATTGGCAGGTGATCATCCGCTGATGCCGGCCGAAGGTGCGCAGAAATCGCGAGACGACGGCCGAATCGTAGAGCTCGACCGCGCGCGTTCCCTTGGCGTAAAACTCGGTTTTGTCAAAATCGGCACCGGGATACTCGATCTCGGTGAATTCCGTCGGCGCCGCGGTGACTTGCGAGATGGCGTCCAGCGCCACCTCCGCCATCAGCCGCCGCGGGTAGTAATGGGAGAAATTGCGAGTGTCGTCGCTGCCGGCCTCCGGCGGGCTGCTGCTGCGCTGATACGCGGCCGACTGCAGAATGACGCGCATCAGCGCTTTCAAATCGTAGTCGTGCTCGACGAGATAATCGGCCGTGGCGGCGAGAAGTTCTTCGTTGCTGGCCGGGTTCGACAGCCGCAGGTCGTCGACCGGCTCGACGAGGCCGACGCCGAAGAAATTGGCCCACACGCGGTTGGTGATCGCCCGGGCGAAGTACGGGTTGTCGGGCGACGTGAGCCAGTCGGCCAGATACTCGCGGCGGTCGTCCAGTTCGTCGGTCGCCAGCGGCTCGCCATCGAGCGGCGCCGGCGGCTGCGGCACGCCCTTCGAGGGCTGAACCAGATCGCCTCGACTGGCGACGAACAGCGTCCGCGCCCCGTCGCCGTTTCGCGCGTCGCCGCCCCAGCCCTTGGCCCGCACACGCGCGAACAGGTTCGCCATCGCGTAGTACTGGTCGTTGGTCCATTTCTCCAGCGGATGGTTGTGGCACTTGGCGCAGCCGATCGACAGCCCGAGAAACGCCTGGCTGACGTTCTCGGTCATCGTTTCCGGGTCTTGATGCAGCGCATAGAAGTTGGTCGCGCCGTTCTCCATGCTGCTGCCGCGTGCCAGGACGATCTGCCGCGCGAATTCGTCCCACGGCATGTTCTCGCTCACACGCTGGCGAATCCAGGAATAAAACGCCTTCACCGCCTCCGGCCGCAGTCGCGTTCCGTTCACCAGCAGCAGGTCCGACCATTGATACGCCCAATAATCGACGAACTCCTCGCGCTGGCAGCAGCGCCTCGATCAGCCGGTCGCGTTTGTCGGGCGATTGGTCAGCGAGAAACGCACGGACTTCGTCGGCCGTCGGCAGTTTGCCGATCGTGTCGAGAAACGCGCGGCGGATGAACGTCGCGTCGTCGGCCGGCGGCGACGGCGGCAAGTTCAGCAGCTGCAGTTGCTTCAGCACCAGCTCGTCGATGAAATTATTCCGCTTCGCCTCGGCGAAGACCGATGTCCGGCACATCGGCTTCGTACGGCGACGTGATCCGAACGTTGACGATCTTGCTCGAATACCACGCGGTGACCGCCCCGCCGCCGTGGCCGACGACTTCGACTCGACCGTCCTCGTCGACCGTGGCCACGGCCTCGTTCGTCGCCGCGAACTTGGCCCACGCGTCACGTCGCGCACGCTGCCGTCGCTGTATTTGGCGCGAACGACAATCGTCTGCTGGTCGCCCGGCCGCAGCATGACCTCCGGCGGAAACACTTCGAGTTGCTGAATGACGGGGTCATCGTCGCGCGGGGGCGGTGCGCCGGCGGCAATCCACTGCGAGAGGATTTCGTAAGCCGGCGAATCGACGTCGAAGCGCAGCCCGCCTTTGTGCGGCACGGCCATCGTCGGCTTGAGCAAGCAGCAGGCTGCGGCCCGGATCGGTCGGCTCGATCCGCCGCCCGCGGGCATCGCGCGTGATCGCCAGGTAATCGGCCATCGCATCGTAGCCGCGCAGCGAAAGCTTGAAGCCGCCTTTGCCCGCCAGTGCGCCGTGGCACGCGCCCGAGCTGCATCCCATTTTGGCAAGCACCGGCTGCACGTCGTTGCGAAAACTGCGGCCACGCCATCACCGTTGCGGCGCGATGGCCGTCGATGTCGCGGATCGTGCCTCGCCACGGCGACTCCGCTCCACGTGCACGCGGATTGCTGGCGAATGCGCACGTCTTTCCCGGAACGCCGTCGACGCTTCACAAGAGCTGCTGATGCGATCGTTCAACGTCGAATTCGGGATAGCGAAGATCGGCAGACTCGTCCACGTGTCGCGCACGTGACGCGTGCAACCGTGGCAATAACGATGCTTCATTCGCTAAAACAATTCGTGAATCTCGTGATGGCCGAAATCCACCAGCGGGAACGGCCGGCCCGACGGGCCCGGCAGCGATGTCTCCAGGTCCAGGCCGAGGCTGTGGAAGATCGTGGCCACGATGTCGGCCGGCTCGACCGGCCGCTCGGCCGGCACGGCGCCGATCGGGTCGCTGCTGCCGACGACGCGGCCGCCCTTCACGCCGCCGCCGGCGAAGTAACACGTAAAGCACTGCGGCCAGTGGTCGCGTCCGCCGGCCGGATTGACGCGCGGCGTGCGGCCGAACTCGGCCAGGTTGCACACCAGCGTCGCGTCCAGCATGCCGCGCTGGTCGAGATCTTCGATCAGCGCGCTGTACGCCTGGTCGTACATCGGCGCGACGATGTTCTTCATGCCCTCGATCGACGTGAACGGCTTCGTGCCGTGGATGTCCCAGGTGATTTCGTCGAACACGGTGAGGAACGTGTTGATCGTGACGAACCGCACGCCCGCCTCGACCAGCCGGCGCGCGAGCAGGCAGCACTGGCCGAAGCGGTTCATGCCGTAGCGCTCGCGCAACTGCCGTCGGCTCCTTCGACAGGTCGAACGCCTCGCGGGCCTTGGTGCTGGTCATCAGCCGGAACGCGGCCTGGAAGTTCTCGTCCATCAGCTTCGCGTTCTCGCTGGCCTTCGAAGTCCTTGACGGTCGAGTCGACGATGTCGCGCAGCTTGCGCCGGCGCTCCAGCCGCTGCCGCATCGATTTCCGCCGGCGGCAGCAGGTCGGGCACTTTGAAGTTCGGCTGCGACGGATCGGCCATCAAGCGAGAACGGATCGTGCGCCTTGCCCAGAAATCCGCCGGCCTGGCCGTGCGGCAGGTTGCCGCCGCCGCGCCCCATCGTCTGCGGCAGCACGACGAACGCCGGCAGGTCGGTCTTCCGCCCGCGCAGGTAACTGACGACCGCCCCGGCGTGCGGCGTGTTCACGCCGCCGGTAAACAGCCGGCCGGTCTGCATCATCTGCCAGCCGGCGTCGTGCACCGCCGCGCCGCCGTGATGGCACGACCGCACGAGCGAAAACTTGTCGGCGATCTTCGCGTGCAGCGGAAGGATCTCGGAGATCTGAATGTCCGGCGACGCGGTCGAGATCGGCTTGAACGGCCCGCGAATCTCGGCCGGCGCGTCCGGCTTCATGTCGAACGTATCGAGCTGGCTCGGAGCGCCCAGATTGAAGATCATGATGGCCGAGCGCTCGTCGTGCGCGGCGACGACTTTGCCCGCCGCCTGGGCCGCGAAGTAATCGGCCAGCGAAAAGCCGATGGCTCCCAAGCGCCCCGACCTTGAGAAAGTCGCGGCGCGTCGTGCCATTGCAGGTTGTCGCAGATCCGCGGCCGAGAAAATCCAGCATGGTACGCTCCTTAGCTTCCGGCGATGAGAAAGCTGCGAATAGGCGCTCAAACACACTACATTCGAACGAGCCCGCGAATGCAGTGCATTCTAATCGATTCTCGGCCGTATTGCAGCAGTACCGTCCGCATTTGGCGGCTGTGATAAAAAACCCCTTCAAGCTCGGCATCTTCGGCGGAGTGGTCCGAATTCTTCGCGGAAGCTTCGCAGCGTGCTGGATCAATACGATGTAATCGCAACAGCATCAAATCGTTGATGGCTACATCGACCACCACGGTCGGCAGTGCCGTTCTCGCGATGGAGGCCGCTGCACGGGCTGGCCTCCATTCTCCGAGCGTTGCGAATGCCGCGTCGCGAGCGGCGGGAAGAGATTTCGTGGTCGGAAGTTCTTTCGATGGTTGCTTGAGATTGGCTTGCTCGCCGTCTGCTTTAACCGCGCTCGCGCCGCTGTCTGCAGCTGGTGCCGACAGCGAATTGGCGAAGTTCGCTTTCCACACGTCGTAATCGACTTGATCGATCACGCCATTGCCGCTGCCGTCGGCGCCGGAATAGGCAGCCACATTGCTGCCCATCGATTTGCGCCAGACGATGTAATCGGCCGCGTCGACAGTGCCGCTCGCGTTGTAGTCGCCCGGCAACGCCGGACCGATACGGGGCTGCAACTCAAAAGCGCCAATGTCGATTCGCGCACCTCCGGCGGCATCGCCGTTGTATACACGCCCGAAAGGCCCGCCGCGTTGATCAAACGTGGGCACACCGTCGCTACCAGCCGCGGCCGTCGGCTGGCCTTTGTCAATCGCTGGGCTGCCAACCAAAAGCGCGTGGGTACTTGTCGTTCCGCCGTTGTCGGCCAACGGCCCGAGCAACGGGTTGGTGACGTTCTTCTGATCGCCTGTCTGATTGAAACGCCCGAGCGTATTGCCGGTCCCGATCAGGTTGTAGCCGTCGGATCGGAATGGGTTCGGTCCGCCGAAGGTAGAATCCACGTCAGCATCACTATGGACGTTGCCGGCGATAATGCTAGAGCGGATTTGGGTCCGCGTGTTGTTGCCACTTTCCGAAACGATTCCGCTTCCGTATCCAGGTTGGGCCTGGTTTGCTGTGATCGTGCTGAACTCGATCACCGTCAGCCCATACGAGTTTTGTAGACCGCCGCCGCTGGACTTCGCCGTGTTGCCCGAGATTGTGCTGCTGAGAATTGTAGTCTGGTAATCGGTTAGGTCGGTGGAGCTCCAAATGCCGCCGCCTTGACTGGCCGAATTGCCGTCGATTGTGCTGGACGTCACTATCAGATTATAGGTATTGCGAATGCCGCCGCCGTCTCTTGCGGTCGAGTTGCCGCTGATCGTGCTGTTGGTCACGGCCAGCTCGCCGACATTCCAGATCCCACCGCCACCACTAGTCGCATATTGGCTGGTGCCCCCGCCTGTGGTCGCATTGCCGAGGATGACGCTCTGGGTAATTGTTGCGTTACCAGAGTTCCAAATTCCGCCGCCGTTTTTCGAGGCTCGGTTGTCGCTGACATTACTGGCGATCACACTCAAGTTGCCTGTGTTCCAGATGCCGCCACCGTCGAAGGCGACAATGCGCATGTAGCGTCCCACTCCTTCTCTGCGAGCCGAGGTCGTGTTACCAGTGATCGCACTTTCGGTGAGCGTCAAGATTTCCGCGTTGCGAATGCCGGCGCCGTGGGCCGACAGATTTCCGCCAGTCAGCGTGAGGCCGGAAATAGCGACCGACTTGTCCGCCACGCCATTGCCATCGTCGACATAGAACTTCCGGCTGGTAGATATCAAAGATAAGAGAGGTGCGCCAGGACCGTTGATTGTGAGGTTTTTATCGATCAGCAATTGCCCCGTGAGTTGGATCGTTGCCGGGCCGCCGCTGGTGAGGGCAGGGGAAAAGTTAATGGTTTCTCCTGAGTGCGCCGCGGCAATCGCATCGCGTAAAGAAATGTCACCATCTAAGATGCTTCCATCCAATTCGTCGGTGAGTGTATTCACGGTGATCGACAACAGTCGGCGATTTTCGAGGACCTCCAGCCGTGGCGTATAGTCTCGTGGTTTGTGTCGCATTGCGGTGCGCTCACGAATTCGTCGACGGCAATTGATAGGCGGACTTGCCCAGTGAAAAATGTGGAGCATATGAATTCTCTTTCAATCAAGGACTTGCGATTGTGAAAACTATCGCCTGCGCCGCGCTGAGGTGTTGTTCGCGATCACCACGGCAGCCAGGCCCAAGGCAAGAAGCAGCAACGTGTTCGGTTCGGGAATGGTGCTGACAAAATCAGCCATCGCATGGACAACAAACGTTTGCTCCAGACCGGTGGGTGCAGGTTCTCCGCCGTAAGTTTGGCCGTTGATGTGGTATGCCAAGAACGCCACGTAGTTTGATACGGGTGGGTCCAGAGCGTAGGGCGGAGCGGTACCTGCGATCGACATGGAACCGGCCGGCTGGATGCCCTCAAAGTGCGCGGTGCCAGCCGCGCTTGCGATGAAGGTGTTTTGGCTGCCGTCGGCCTGCGCCAAATGCGCCGAACGCGATCGAGTTGGCGAAGTCGGGCGTGAGACCGGGAGCGATGTAAAAGTCACTCCATACGCTGTAGACGCCGTTCGGGATCAGGCCGGACACGTCGAGTGTAAGCCGTGTGCCCCCCGCGACCCGCTCGATGTGACCTGCCCCGGCGACATTGTCAAAGTCATTCAACGTAAGGTGCTGACGTTGCGCCGGAGCGAGATTGTAGGGCGGCGCGAGCACTGGTTCATGCGCTGGTGAATGACCTTCAAATAAGAGGTCGC
This sequence comes from uncultured Planctomycetota bacterium, assembly GCA_963786455.1. Taxonomy (GTDB): domain Bacteria; phylum Planctomycetota; class Planctomycetia; order Pirellulales; family Lacipirellulaceae; genus JABDGM01. The sequence continues at coordinate 137,039 of CAWAZX010000006.1, forward strand.
TAAGATTGTTTGGCGTGTTGCCACTGACGTTGACAACCTCGAGCAGCGTCGTGACAACCGGGGTTATCGCCTGTTCGGCGGCGACATTGCCATGTAGCTGTCCGACGATGATCAGTCCAATGAAGGCAAATGGTTGAATTCCGCTAGACGATGTCCGCGACCGGCGAATTTCGATGCGACGAACGGTACTCATGGCATGTTTCCTTTGCTCGTCTGCAGTACAATGAAAACGGTCATCCCCAGCGCGCAGACTGAGCGCTAGGATGATGCCGGGCCGGTGAGGGACTTTGCTTAGCGGCTGTCCTCACCGGCCGCTTTTATAGCGGTGGCTGGCCTCTCAGAGGCGGTCTACAAGTCTTTTCACGGCGTCTCGACCACCTCCTCGCCTTCACGGGTGCTGAACGCCTGAAGTGCTTCCAAGGAGATCTCGTTGGCGATGAATCTCGCGCTGCCGTCGGCGAGGGCGAAGTTTGCTCCTCCTGGATGGTCGCTGCCATAGGCGCACAGACGATTTTCTTCCCACGTCCAACTCTGCCCGCCCGAGCCGAGTGGCACGCGATAGTTCAATGGCACGGCCGCGCTCAGCAGCACATCGGCCTGCGCGGTGTTCGAGTTGTACGCCGCAGCCCAGGCGCCCCAGCTCGCCAGCGGACCCATCACGGGATCTTGCTCAGCGGTGAGGCGGTCGTATTCCGCGTCCTCGTGCGATCGTTCGCCTAATAGCAGCGTCTTGGCCGAGCCGTCGGTGATGTCCGCCATGCGGATACGGCTTTTGATGTAAAACACACCATCCTCAGTGGGTGGTGGCGTCGCACTGCCGCCGAAGGAGCGCGTGCCGCCGCTACCGCCATAACTACTAAGGCCATAGATTCCTGTCATCCAGGCATAATCTCCGTCCAGAACGAGATGATTCACTGGCTGCGATAGGGCATCGGAGGCACAGACCAACACCCACACAACCTGCGCAGCGTTGGCTTCCGGTCCGACGCCGACGTTTTTGCGGTAATCGTCATCATCCCATTGCCCTTTCAGATTTCCCTCTTCCAGATGGTCGAACATTGAGATCCACAAATTAGTAACGTCATCGAAGCGGCCGGCTTCCGGTTCGGCGGGCACCAGTCCAGCGGGGAAACGACCGGCGGAATTGTGGTGCTGTTGCGCAGCCAGTGCCAATTGCTTTAAGTTGTTGAGGCAGCTGGTGCGGCGGGCGGCCTCACGTGCGCTTTGCACGGCCGGCAGCAACAGCGCAACCAGTGCGCCAATGATTGCGATCACCACCAATAGTTCCACCAACGTGAAACCATAGTAAGTAGGTCGGCCGAGCCGAGGCCGATAAAGTAGTGCCGCTCGGCTCGCGGCCCCTACATAGCTAAACGCTTCGCGGCGTTCGGGTTCGTGGGTGGCGAACATGGTGGTTGCCTTTACTTCTCGGAAGAGTTCGATTTCTGGCGTGGCACTTGCCAGATTTTTGCCGTCCCGTCCTGGCTGGCCGAGGCGATGAGTTTGCCGTCTGGGCTGAATGCGACGCTGCGAACCGAATTCAAATGGCCACGCAGCGAGTGAATTTCACCACTGGGCTTGTGCCACACTTGGGTAAGCGCATTGTTCGTGCCCCAAGCCAACCGCTCGCCGTCGGGGCTATAGGCGAGACATCGCACGAAACCGTTTGTGAGTAAAGTTTGCGACTGTTCCCAGGTTTTCGTATCCCAAATCCGCACCAGGCCATCCCCTGCGGCAGAGGCCAGAAATTGACCGTCGGGGCTGATCGCCAGGCCGTCGACGATTCCCTGGTGTCGCAACGGTGAGGCTTCGAGCTCGCGACCAGTCGTCGTGTCCCAGAGATGTACCATGCCGTCGGAACCAGCCGAAGCGATAAGCCGTCCTGCCGGATCGGGACTGAAGACAATTTCCATGACGTAAAAACCGTGGCCTTCCAGACGGTGGATTACGTCGCCACTGTTGATGTCCGAAATCATTACCTCGTCGCCAGTTCCCCCGGACGCCAGTCGCTTGCCGTCCGGACTGAGCGCGAGAGCTGCGATGTCTTCGACATGGGCACCCAAACTTTGGACTTGCTTGCCTGACGACGTTTCTACGACAGTCGCCGACTTTCCCGACGGCGACTCACCTGGTGCTCCGCCAAAGGCCAGCCGGCTGCCGTCTGGGCTGTACGCTAGGGCTTGCACCGCGAACAAGTCGGTGCGCGAAGTAGTGCAGCTCGCGGCCCGTCTCTCGATCCCATGTCCGAACTGTCCCGTCAGCACCGCCGGTGACTAATCGCGGTTCGGTCGGATGAAACGCGACGGCATTCAGGCCGTCTGTATGTCCGCGCAACGTCACGAGGTCTTCGCCCCGTTTTTCGCCGCGTTGCCAAGGCGTGGCGTCCCAGATCCGAACCGTGCGATCATCGCTGGCGGAAACGAGCCGATGCCCGTCGGGTGTGAAGGCAACCGTGCGCACATAATCGGTATGACCACGCAAGGTGAGCGCTTCTTGTCCGCTGGCGACGTCCCAAGTACGCACCGTACGATCGGTGCCGCCGGTGGCCAGTCGTTTCCCGTCTGGGCTGAAGGCCATGTCTTTGGCTCCATGACCGGGCAATGACAATCGCTCAACACCCGTATCAAGGTCCCAAATGGTGATTGCACCGCTGGATTCCCAGTCACGACCGCCGCTCCCGGCGGCAAGCAATTGCGCGTCGGGACTGAAGGCGACACAATAGCAATCTGCGTTTACGGGGAATGTTCGCACGGTTTCGCCGGTGAATGCATCAGAGACCCTCACGGTGTCGTCGGTGCAGGCGGCCGCCAGGCGCCGCCCATCCGCACTGAACGCGACGCGCATGATGTAGTCGGTCTGCTCCGGCAGCTTCAAAAGTTGCTCGCCATCGACTGGGTCATAAATTGTAATGATCGAGGAATACTTGCCGCCCTGGTCGCGGTTGTATGCGCAAGCGAGTTGGCGGCCAGCCGGGCTGAAAACGACGGCCCCGATATAGCTACCTGGGCCCGAACTCTTCCAGGCGCACAGTTCCTCGGCGGTCTGCGCATCCCAAATTTTTACATTCCCCCTGCGGTCGCCCGTGGCCAGACGCTCGCCGTCGGGGCTGAATGCCACGCACCACGTTTTCGTGACCGTGGAAGCGGCGCAGCTGCTCGCCGCTACGGATGTCCCAGAGCGTAATGTAACCGTCCTCATCGACTGCAGCGATTTCGCTGCCATCCGGGCTGATCGCGCAGGCGAACACGCTGCTGTTGTTGCGCAACACGGGCATTTGTTGGCCACTGAGCCGCTTGAGATACTGCCACTCCCAACCGCGCAGATCCTGCGGGCATTGGTTGAGCAGATCGACTGCCCGGCTGAGGTTGCCTGCCGACCACTCGCGTTCGGCCAGGGCCACGCTTTGAAAATAGGCAGTGCGGCGTTCGCGGTTGAGGGCTTGCTGCAAACCATCGTTGGCTCGCGCGATGACGAATGTGGTTGTTGCCAAGCCGACAATGGCGAGGCAGAGCCCAGTTAAGGCCAGGCTGGCGATTGCCAACGCAACTTTGTTCCGCCGCGCAAACTTTCGTAGCCGGTAGCCGGCAGATGGCAGGCAGGCCTGCACGGGCTCGTCGTTCAAATATCGCGTGATGTCAGCCGCGAGAGCGTTGGCCGATTCGTAACGGCGGCTGCGCTCCTTTTCGAGGCACTTCATCACGATCCAGTCCAGCTCGCCTTGAACCAGCATGCTCAGCGCTCCGGCGTGATGCCGCGGCGAGCCGATACGGTGGTCGCCGCCTGCTGGGCCAGCGTCGTTAAGCGAGTACTGGGCTTCGGCGGCTCTTCCTCGCGGATAATCCGCAGCATTTCGTCGAATGCCGCGCTGTGCAGTCGTTTGCGGTCGAATGGCGTTTCGCCGGTGATCAACTCGTAGAGCAACACTCCCAACGCATAGATGTCGCTGCGGGTATCGATATCGAGTTGATTGAGTTTCGCCTGCTCGGGGCTCATGTACTCGAACGTGCCCACGACCTGGCCGAACTCCGTGAACATTGTCCGCTCAGTAAGCTTTTGCGCGGTAGCTTTGGCCACGCCGAAGTCAATCACCTTGGGGACCGCATGATTATCGTACTCGGCCACTAGCACATTCGTAGGTTTGATGTCCCGGTGGATAACGCCTTTTTGATGCGCGTGCTGCACGGCCTGACCGACGGGAAGGAATAGCTCGAGCCGTTCGCGGAGCGGCAAGCGTTTTTCATCGCAGTACTGCGTGATCGGAACACCTTTGACGAGCTCCATGACGAAGTAGGGACGGCCAGAAGAAGCGGGGAGCGGAGAGCATGGAGCATGGAGCAAGAATTCTTCCGGACTCCCTGCTCCGTGCTCCCTGCTCTTTGCTCCCGTCGTTCCCGCGTCCAGCACCTTCGCAATGTTCGGATGATCCATCAGCGCCAGCGCTTGCCGCTCGGCTTCGAAGCGGGAAATAACTTGCCGGGTGTCCATGCCGGGCTTGATAATCTTTAGCGCGACGGTCCGATGAAATGGTTCCGTCTGCTCGGCCATGAACACAACACCCATGCCGCCTTCGCCGATCTGCTGCAGCAACTTATATGGCCCGATTACAGTGCCGGGACGTTCTGTGATGGGTGACTGGTCGGTGGTCTGCGTTAAGTCGGCCGCTGGGGATTCGAGGAAGCTGCCGGCCCGATCGTTGGCTTCCAGAAGCGATTCAACCTGCGCGCGCAGTGCTACGTCGGGGCCGCAGACTTCGTCAAGATAGGCGGCGCGGCTTTCTCCCGGCGGCTTTTCCACCGCTTCCAGGAAGAGGTTGTTTGCCTTTGGATTCCATGTGACCATGGGCTACCTCGTAGGTCAGGCTTTCTTGCCTGACGATCCGACAACCTGTCAGGCAAGAAAGCCTGACCTACTTGTATGCGAGAAAGCCGCTCGGCTTGCACGCACAATTTCAGAAAAAGTTGGGGCCCTATCAGTTTCGCGCTATTCGTTGGTAGAGCCAGGCCTTCGCCAGGACCCACAGGCGATCGGCGGCACGACGGCTGATGTCGAGCGCATCGGCCGCCTCGTGATGTGAAAATCCGGCGAAAAAACGAAGTTTCACTAGCCGCGCCGCCTGCGCGTCATGCCTTTCGAGCTCATCCAGCGCCTCGTCCAAGGCAAGCAGCTCGTCCGCGTCGTGGCACGGCGCGGCGATGGGGGGCAGATCGTCGTTGAGCTCCACTTTCCTGTGGTCCCCACCATGCTTCAGGGCCTGTTTTCGGCGGGCGTGCTCGATGAGAATTCGCCGCATGGCCTCGGCCGCGGCGGCGAAGAAATGGCCGCGCGAATCCCAACGTGCCCCCGCGTCGCCTACCAATCGCAAATACGCCTCGTGCACCAGCGCCGTGGCTTGCAGCGTATGTGCCGCGCGCTCGCCCGCCATGTGTGCGCGGGCCAGTCGCCGCAGCTCTTGGTAGACCAGAGGCAACAGCTCATTCGTCGCTTGGGAATCGCCGCGCTCGATGGCCTGAAGTAGCCGCGTCACCTCGGACATGCGCTACATCATAGCACCAATGGGGAAGGTGATGCGAGGATGCGACTTGCGGCGGCGGGGACAAACTATCCAGCCAGTGAAGCCTGCGGCTGCAAGGGCGATGCTGACCGGTTCCGGAATGGGTGCCGACAGCGGTTCGGCGGAGGCAGCCAGAGGGTACCCGGCCGAACCGCTGCCGACACCGAGGGAGGTACCGAAATTGGCCCGCCACTGGTCGAAGCCGGGCTGCGTACCGTCCGTGTTGCGCCAGACCACGTAGTCTGCGGCGTCGACGGTGCCGTCGTTGTTGAAGTCGCCTGGCAGGACGGCCACGCCCGACCATGCCAGGCCATACAACTCTCGGTCCGCGTCGCCCACCATATCGAAGAGCTCGCGAAACCAGCGCACTCGCAAGGCGTACTTGCCGGTCGATGGCAATTCGAAGGAGAAGTGCTCGCTGTTATTGTACAGGCTGCTGGACTCGCTGATGAGCGACGCGAAAGCGCCGCCTTCAACGCTCCATAGCTCCAGGTTGAGATCATCGTAGCTGTTGTCGAATACATTGTTCTCAGCATCAATTGCTCGATCGCGGAACCAGGTAAGTGTCGCGGTGAACGTCGAGCCGCCCAACAGTGGTGTGTCGAAGAAGTAGTCATTCGTGTTCGTGCTTACCACTTCGCCAAAATCCCAGCCGATGTTGTTGACAGATCCAAGATTGCCGCCGGATACGCCGTCGATATCCGTCGTGCCGATGAGAAACTGGTCGTACGCAGTGTTCAAATTCAATCTGCCGGTGCCCACCCGGTTATCGAGTCCTTGCGTGGTGAGCACTCCACCATTGCCGTTGGGGTGCGAAATTTGTGCATTGTCCCAACCAATGGTCTTGTCGGCGAATTCATCAGCACGGCCTTCATCACGCGAGCGTCGCGCGCATTAGCATTCGTGGAAAACACCGAGTACGCCGCGTCGTAGAGCAGCGCCGCGCCACCGGCCACGGTGGGTGCGGCTAAGCTGGTGCCATTCAAGCCGCCGCGGGTATAGAAATCCGGTCCGCCTGTTGGCCCGTTTGCAGGCCCCGTGGGCCTGGGCCAGCGACAGCAGGATTGTCTGTTGTGCCGTTTCCGCCCGTTTCGCCACCATAATAGGCGGAGCTAAGATTCTGGCCGGGAGCCGCAATGTCAACGACTTGGCGTGCACCACTCGCTGTGCCATTAACCGGATCGGCGTAGCTATTGGGACCACCGCTGGAAGAAACCCAGGCACGGCCGTATGGCGGATTTGGCCCCAATGCCGCCACGGAAAGATTGTTGTAGCCCGAGGCAGGCGAAAAAACCGTATCCGGTCCGGACCCGAAATTGCCCGAGCTGGCAACAAATAGCGTGTGGGGGTTAGCATTGGCGAACCCATCGAGACCCAAGGCAAACGTCGTGGTTCCATTTGCACTTGCTGCATTTGAACCCTCGGACCAGCTGCTATTGATAACGTCGGCCCGTCGGCCCAACGCGTTCATGCCGGTGAGAAAGGCTCGCCGATACTGATCGAAAGTAGTGGCATTGGAAACGCTGAAACTGTTGGTATGCCGCTCGCCGTTCCATTGCGTTGCGACAGCACCGCTGTAGAGCTGCGCATCGGGAGCCATTCCCTGCTGATAGAGACCGGGACTTGTTCCGCCGCGTCGTCCACCCTGGATCATTCCCACCGAAGTAGCGTGACGGTCGAATTCGTTCAGCGCTGCGGGATGATTGGGGATTTGCAGAACGTGTGTGAGCGTTTCATGACCATTCCAGATGTGTCCCATTTCAATGTTGGCCATCAAGGAGTTCGTTCCGGTATATCCCGGATTGTAGAACGTTCGTGCGCCCAATAGCGAGTTGATATCCGTCCCCAAGAATGGACCTGGTGCTTCCGCCGAAATGCTGCCATTCACATAAGCACTGCGAGCTTCGACAACCGCGTCGGGATCAAACTCAATTACCGCTGGCGACTTTCTGTTGTAATTAAAATCGTATTGCAACGTCGATTTCGTATGCATCTTCGAGCAATGACAAGAGAGTTAGAACGGTTGATGCATTCAGCGTAGGTTCGTAATTCGCCGACGCTTCATCGTCAGGAGAACGATCCCAGCAGGAATAACGATCGCGATGCTGGCCGACTCAGGAATGGACTTCGATACACGCTCAACGGAGTCATTGGCAGCGCTAATGGCACCAGAACCAATGCCGAAGTCTAGCCTGGGCCCAAAGTGGGCGCACCATTCGTCGTAGCCGGCTTGAGTGCGGTCGTTCTTGCGCCAGACGACGTAGTCGGCCGCGTCAACACTACCGTCGTTGTTGAAGTCGCCTGATAGGCGAGCGACAGTGTTCGAGACGAAAATGCCTTGAGAGCCATCAGTAAAGCTGGCCCAGAAGACGAGTTGGCCTAGGTTGTTGAATGCGCTGGGCCGACCGTCGCTATTGCCTGTAGCGGTAACGAAGTCCAAATCGCTAAGCGTGCGGATGTCACCGGCCGCCACTTCCAACTGATTGCCGGTGCGGACGACGAGCTGCAACGCGCCATTTTTATCCGTCGCCCAGATACCGCGATCGTTGGTGAAGTCGACTCCATCGCCGATAAGATTGGCACGAAACGCAGTCTGGCCGGCACTGTTTAGTGAGGGAAAATGCAGGTCGAAAAAATTAACCCCATCCGCAGTACCGGGGGCTTCGCTGCCAGTACGAGCGACTAACGTTAGCTCGCCGCTGCCATCACTCCAGATGCCGAGTTCGTTGGTGGAATTGACGCCGCTGCCCGCCAGAAAAGAGCGAAACGCGATTCTGCCCGCGTCGTTCAGCACCGGGTACGATGGTGTGCTGAACACGTAATTGACGCCAATCGGTGTTCCCGCTGCCTGGCTACCGCGGCGGGCGACAAGTTCAAGGTTGCCGGACCGGTTCGACCAAAGCCCTTCGATATTCGAACTATTCACGCCGTTGCCAACGAGATTCGCTCCCAAAACGACTTGGCCGAGATTATTGAAAGCGACCGGCCCCGACAGAATTTCGAACTTCGCGCCACTGAGTGTGCCGGGGGCGGAGTTCCCGGTAAGAGCAACGAGCGTCAGGTTTTCGGAATGCCCTGACCAAATGCCATAGCTTTGGTTGTCTACCACGCCGATGCCCGACACGTTCGCCCACAACGCCATTTGGCCAATGTCGTTCAGTGCAGTGGCGAATACTGGTATTGGTGCAGCAGCCGTGTTGGTGCCGTAAATCATGCCGCTCGGCACGCCGGGTGCTTGATCGCCGGCACGGGCCACAAGCTCGAGACTGCCGGAAGCGTTTAACCAGACGCCCCAATTGTTTGTCGAATTCACGCCGGCGCCAGTCAGCGCACCCACAAACAATGTCTGGCCAAAATTGTTCAATTTAGGCCAGTCGAGATGAAATGGACTCAGTCCTGTCGAGAAGCTGAGGTCGACGCCGGCGGGAGTATCTGGCACTGGACTCCGCTGCGAGCAACCAGTGTCAGGTCACCCGAACTTTCCGACCAGAATCCAACGCTGCCATTGGTGAGCCCGCCATAGAACGCAGTATGACCGGCGTCATTCAGAACCGGCGAGAACAGCTCAAAGGCGGGATCAATTCGGAAGTTCGCGCCGCTTGGCGCTGCGGCGCCTGGTTCCCAGTCCGGGCAACCAGGGACAGACTGCCGGATCCTTCCGACCAGACGCTTGGCTATTGGTCAAGCCGACACCACTACCCGTGAGGTCGGCACGAAAGGCGGTTTTGCCGGCGTCGTTCAACACTGGCCCGCGAAAGAATCGTCCGGCGAGACTGTCGTAGTGAGATCCGAAGCTTTCATAGGTTACGCCGGACGCACCGGGGGCTGGCTGGCCGCTAAGCGCAACAGTGCGCACCCCGGCCGCAACGATTGTGACCGGAGATTGCAGGATTGCGGCACTAATGAAACACACAAAGGCAGTACTCGTACGTTGAGCAATGTGGCTTGTTGTCGTCCATTCTTGACGGATTGGATGTGTGCATGACTTCATGGCTTTTCTCTCGCCGGATTTCGTGTTGTTAAACTGGCAATCGGAATGTGCTACAATGCCAATGGCCGTGCTCCGCAGCGCACAAAACGAGCGGTGCGGGGCGGGTATGGGCCGGTGAGCGGTGAGTTTGGCGACTTGAGCTCACCGGCCCCGTTTTCGTTTTGGTTCGTTGTCAGTCGTCAGTCGTAGGTTGTGAACCGGTGCGGCTTTCGTTCTCCACGGCTTCAGCTACGTCCATCGGTTCAATCAAATCTTCTGCCTCTTGGCGGAGCACTTCGAGCGTTGCCCGGCATGCCAAAGGCTCAACGGAGACTGGAGCTCCTCGTCGACTGCCGCCTTGTTTTCATCGAGTAATCGACGGGCCTCGTCTTTCTCCCCCTGTTGCCATCTGGTCATCGCCAGCAGTAGTTGCGGAAAAAGAACTGAGCCTGTGCCGATCGGCCGGTCGCTGGGGAATTGGGCAATCGATTCTTTGAGGTGTCGAGCTGCGCGGTCGTACTCTTGCTTGCGGTAGAGGATTGCACCCAGCACAGTCAGATCCATAAAGGGCGCATTCAATGGATTTTTCGCGATATTTGCTTCGGCTTGCTTCAGTGGCCCGCTTAGATCTTCGAGCGCATTGGGACCGAGCCCGCATGTCCACGGCAACATGGCAGGCGCGTCGCTGTCGCCAACCATGTCCACCGTTTTTTCCAGCGTCGCGCAGGCTTCCCGATAGCCCGCTTGGTCTCCCAGCCGCCGCCGCGTTAGCGCCAGTAAAAAGATGTGATGAGCGGAGTGGTCGGATCCTTTCATGCGCTCAATGGCACGAGCCGCCTTGTCAAGATGGCCACTGGCCTCTTCCGGTTGCTTCCGAGTAGCCAATAAGTAGGCATAGCGTATGTAGTCTAAGGAGGCTTCCAATTCCTCGACCGGTTCCCTCGCGATATCTGTCGGGCGCTGCTCGTAAATGTCAATCGCCCTGCGAAAGGCGGCGTCCGCTTCGTTCGGACTTCCCAGCCGCATGAGTACATCGCCCAAATACCCGTGCGTGCTGGCCAAACAGTGTGAGACTCGCAGAGGATCTGCGGCGGCAAGAGATTGGTTTTCGAGGAGCGTGATCGCCTCATGGTAAGCATGTTCGACTTGTGACAAATAGTTGCTATTTGTACTTACCAAAAGGGAAAATCCCCAGCGACGGTGGATCATGGCACACTGCCATAGACACTGATTTGAGTTTGGAATCGTGGCGAGCAACTTGTGTAGCTCCGCTAACAGGTAGCGATGTGCTTTTGCAATTTCCTCGGCGAAGTAGTCTCGGAAATCCGCGCAAATAGTGACCACCGTCACGTACCCATTCGCCGCTTCCAGCCGACGATGGAGGTCGTTCGGGTACTGAATCGCGACTTGAACATAGCCGTCTATCGCCCGCTGAATTAGCTGGCGAGCCTCCTGTCCATTGGATTCATCCAATGGGGTTTTCCTCAACAGGATCTCGGCCAGTCGAAGATGATAGTTGCGCTGCGTGGCACCCTGCGGATCGAGCTCGAGCAACTCGCGATAGAGCGCCTCAGACTCAGTCAGCTTGTTCTGGTCATTGCGAAGCTTACGTCGCAATTCCACGGCTTCACGGTGTAGCGCGTCGGCGTCGCTCCATCGGGCATCCCAATAGTCAACCTGACGCAGGTCGTTGATCGACTTTGCCACGTCTGGATGCTCGTCGCCAAGCAACTTCTTGCGAAGTACTAGTGCCTTTTTGTGCATTTCTGCGGCACTGGTGTACTCGCCAAGGTCTGAGTACACGTTGCCCAATGTGGCACGCAGTTCGGCTTCCACAGCGGGCTCGTCCTCCAAGTTTTCGAGTCGCTCGACGGTGTTGTCGAGGATTTCTCGCAGCAGCTGCGTGTCGCGGCCTAACGCCACTCCCGGAGCGACACCCTTGAGCATGTCGGTCATGAACGCGGCGACGAGTTGGCTTTTTTCAGCTTCCGAGCTAGCTCGCGCCTCATTGGCTTCCGCTACTTGCACGGCGGCACGCTCGCGGAAGTACATCCACGTGGATAGGCCGAGTCCAATGACGAGCGCTGCGGCAATCGCTCCCGCTGCTGCGAGCAGTCTCTTGTTGCGACGCGCGAATTTCCGGAAGCGGTAGCTTGCCGATGGCGGGCAGGCTTGAACCGGCTCATCGTGTAGGTAACGCTCGATATCTCGGACAAGGCTATTGGGAGTTTCGTAACGCCGATTGCGATCCTTTTCCAGGCACTTCATCACGATCCAGTCCAGCTCGCCTCGGAAGTTTTGCTGGAGCCGGCAAGCGTCGCAGCGGCGGTGCTCGGCGGCTGTCGTGGCGATGTCGGCGGCGAGTGTGCTGATCCGTGCGCTGGGCCGCGGCGGTTCTTCTTCGCGGATGATGCGGCGCATTTCGTCGTAGCCAGCGGCGTGCAGGCGGTCTTTGTCGAATGGCGTGGTACCACTAAGCAGCTCGTAGAGCAGTACACCCAGCGAATAGATGTCGCTCCGCGTATCGACACCCAACGGACTGAGCTCCGCCTGCTCAGGGCTCATGTAAAGCGGCGTGCCCACCATCTGCGCGAAGGCTGTCATCTGCGTGTGCTCAGTAAGCTTTTGATCGATCGCCTTGGCAACGCCGAAATCGATGATCTTTGGCGCTGGCTGGCCGTCCTGGATCGCCACCAGCACGTTATTCGGCTTGATGTCGCGGTGGATGATTCCCTTCTGGTGGGCGTGCTGAACCGCCTGGCATACCGTGACAAACAATTCCAGTCGCTCGCGGGTCGTGAGATTGCATTGGTCGCAGTATTCGGTGATGGGTACGCCCTGGACCAACTCCATTACGAAGTAAGGACGGCCACAAGAAGCGGAGAGCGGGGAGCATGGAGCATGGAGCAAGAATTCTTCCGGACTCTCTGCTCCTTGCTCCCTGCTCCTTGCTTCCGTCGTGCCCGCGTCCAGAACTTTGGCGATGTTGGGGTGGTCCATCATCGCCAGCGCTTGCCGCTCGGCTTCGAAGCGTGCGATCACTTGCCGGGTGTCCATTCCCGGCTTGATGACTTTCAGCGCCACACGGCGCTTACCGGCCGCTCCTGTTCGGCCAGGAACACCACGCCGAAGCCCCCTTCGCCGATTTGCTGCAGCAGCTTGTACGGGCCGATCACGGTGCCAGAGACTTCTGCGAGCAGCCGGTCGACGGTGGCACCCGCTTCGTCAATTTTCCCACGGTCCAGAAAACTGTCGTCACCCTGGTGCGCCTTCAGCAGGATCTCGACTCGTCGCCTCAACGCGACGTCGTCACCGCAAGCGTAGCCCAGGAACGTGTCCCATTGATCGGGCACGTGTTCCTCGACGGCTGAGGTGAAAATGGACTGGGCTTTTGGTTTGTCGGTATTCATGGCTTGGCCCCGGCGATATGTCGGGCTTTACTATGCAGTGCGAAATCTAACCGAAAATAGTCCCAAAGATTTGCAAGAAAAGTAGCGGCTGACGACCACTAGCCTTCGTCCGCAAACTCGGCGCGAAGCCAGGCGCGAGCGTAAGTCCAGTGGCGGAACGCGGTAGTGCGTGAAATCCCCATCGCGTCGGCCGCCTCGTTGACGGTCAATCCGGCGAAGACGCGGAGTTTTACGAGCTCGGCTGCTTCCGGCGATTCGGTCGCGAGGCGATCGAGCGCATCATTCACCGCCAATAGCTTCTCCGTGTCCTCAAGAGTCGCCAGGTCGGCCTCTTCCTATGAGAATCTCTTGAGCTGGCCGCCCGATTTATGCGATTGCTTTCGCCGCGCGTTTTCCACCAGGATGCGCCGCATCGCCTCGGCGGCCACCCCAAAGAAATGCCCGCGGCTGTTCCAATGTTGCGCCTGCTCCACGTCGACGAGCCGCAAATACGCCTCGTGGACCAACGCCGTCGCTTGCAGGGTCTGCCCTGGCTTTTCCTGCGCGAGCCGTGCCGAAGCCAGTTTGCGGAGCTCGTCGTAAATAAGCGGCAGCAGTTGCTCGGCGGCGACCGGGTCGCCGGACTCGATTTGAGATAGGATCTGCGTGACGTCGCTCATCAAGGCGGCCTGCGATAACCGGCGGGGTAGAATGCTCGATTGTAGCAGGTTAGCGTAAGACGAGCGCCCGAAGGATAATCGAGCCGCAGCAATGGGCAGCGCGGGAAGGCGATACCTCGCTAAGCAAACGCGGTTAGAAACGGGGCTGGCAAATCGCCTTGGAAGAATTGAAGTTCTGATGTTTGCACTAATAGGTCGTTTCGATTCGTCTCGCCCTCCTCGGGATGCGAACAAATTGCGATGATTCCGACCGACTTCCTGAACGTGAACGCCAAATCTACTCGAAATGGGCGATGCAAGCCCAGAAACTATTTCAGAATCAGCGGGAAAAGAGCGTGATTCATCAGGAAAGGTGAAAGCAACGATGCACGTCAACGCCGCGCTCCTTGATTATTATCGCAACTTGTCATGGCAAGCGCGCTGCAACCTTGGAGAACTTATCGAGCCGACCATGACTCATTACAAATCAAGCCACCACAATTCGAGTGCAAAGGAGCCGTCACGTGCATATACGGGCAGGGGATAGCGACGGCCAGGCGGCGGAGCCGACTTCCTTTCACGACTGCCCGTCCACTCGATTGATGCAAAGAATGGACAAGAATAATGACCACTTGATTGAAATTGCCATTAAATTGAAACGCCGGGACTGAAGGCCAATTATCCGCACAACCCATTCTTTCGGACTAATCGTTTTCGCCACTCAGTGCGTCTAACTTTGGGTCTGCCGTCAAAGTTTGACAGAAAGTCCGGGCCGGACCGACTGGCGAAATTGTTTTCATCGATGCAATCGGCATGTTCAGACCCCTTGAGCGATTTAGGTCAAGCGTGGGGCGTGTTTTCCGACGGTTTCGCACTTTCACCGACCGAACGTCAATAAGGGCAATTGGATGGTCCCTACTTGCATTCCCAGTTTCAGCTGAGACCGGTTGTCTCAACAGTTTTCGCAAGAAGCGGCGAACGGAATATCGCATGCTCCAGCGACGGATCGCTATCAGGAAGTACGGCTTTGACGCCCGTTGCGCTGGCAATTCGGCCTGGGTAGTTCTTCGTGTACTCTTCTTGCTGATGTGGGCATGGGCAATTCAAACTGCAAACATCGCAATTGCGCAGCACATAAATCCAATCTTACCGCCGCTTCCCTGTTGCGAGCCAAATTGCAACGGTTGTCCCTCTTCCGTTGCGGCGTGCGTTCCGGTCCCATTCGTCCCTATTCCCGAGACAACCATTTCACTAGATCCAAATGCGGCACCCATGCAGCAGCTCACGGTGCATGAGGCGATTCGAATCGCTCTAAGCAACTCGGAGGTGGTCCGTAACCTTGGCCTCGTTGATGCCCATTCAGACGTTGATATCATTCGTGGGACGATCACGACATACGACCCACGAGCGGCCTACGCAGCAGCCGCCGGAGAATGGGGTATTTTCGATCCACTATGGACGACCGAAATGCAGTGGGATCGGATCGACATCCCGCCGGGAACATCGTTCAGTGGTATTGGCAACCGGCCTCCGGAACTTGATACGGCGGATTTCTACACGTCCCTTGAACAACTTCTCCCAATGGGCAGCCGAGTACGCGCCGACTATGTGACAAACTACTTGTTTAATCCGGACAACCCGCCCAACTTGGATCCGAACCCACAGTACTTCTCGTATGCACAGTTCGGGCTAGTTCAGCCTTTGCTCCAAGGCTTGGGAGTTCCGGTGACTATGGCACCAATTCGGATCGCGGCTGCCGAGGCTGAGCGCACAGATTGGCAATTCAAGCAAGAAGTGTTGGCATTGGTGCGAAGCGTCGAGACGGCATTTTGGACGTTGTATTCCGAGCAGCAGAACCTTCGAGCGATTGATGAGGCGATTCCACTATTTCGCGAGATTGTTCGCGTCCGTGAACAGCAGGCCCAAACAGCTGCCGGAACCGAGTCTGAAGTCGCCCGAGCCGTTTCTGAAATGTTACTTTATGAGCAGCGTCGACTGGACACACTCTCTCATATCGCCGAGCAACAACTGGTGCTGCGCAATTTGATGGGACTACCAGTCAACGACGGTCCTAACTTCAAATTGATTGCCCTTCCCGCAATGACGCCGCCCTTTGAAACGGTGGGGGAGGCTGTGATGACGGCCGTCGACCAGCGCCCTGACGTCCTCCGACAACGGATCGCAGTTTACGTCGCACAACAAGAGCGCATCGTCGCTCGAGATTCGTTACGACCCAAACTCGACTTCAATGCATTCTGGCGCATTAATGGACTGGGTGAAGACCTTGGCGAATCGTTGGATGTGATCGGTCAGAATGATTTCCACGACTGGAACCTTGGCTTTATACTGCAGGTACCACTCGGCCGTCGGCAGGGCCGTGCAGACGTAAGAGCAGCTGAACTGTTAATCCAGAAGGAGCGCGCACTTTTGGACCAAACAGCTCATCAAGCGTCTTACGAAGTCGCTGATGCCTATCGTCGGATTATGTGGCTATATCAACAGCATCGGGTCTCAGCGTCACGCGTCGAAGCGTTGACAAAGTGGCGGGAAGGCGCCCGGGCACAGTTCGAAAATCCACCGCCCGGTGTCAGCACAGTTTTGGCCTTGGAGTTGTACCTCAACAATCTGCGGGATTTTGTCGAAGCGTCGATCAAATCTCATGCGATTGTGGCGGATTACAACAGTGCATTGGCACGCCTGGAAGAGGTAAAAGGCACGCTTTTGGAAACTCGCCTGGTCGAAGTGGCGGGCGACCAAACTGATGCGATGCCCGATGAACTACCGACACCAGCCATCGCGCCGCTGCCCGATTGGATGATTCCAACGCCTTCACCAATTCCACAGGACGGATCGGGTTCGAGAAGTACCGCCCCGCCGGCATCGCCAATTGCGGCAGCGCCTCCGAGGCTCGAACCAACGCTTGTCAATCCTAACATTGCCGCCGTACCGCCCACCGTAACCGCTTCTCCGGCTATTCCGTCACCATCGCCAATCCACATTCCGGTGCCACCTACGAGTGACGCATTTATTCCACCAGTGGTTGCGAAACCGTTGACAACCAATCCAAGTACTGAGTCGACATCAACGTCGGCGACGAATAATCAGCGGGTGCAACAGTATTTGCCGTCCAACGAACCGGTGTTAAAGCAGTCGCCCAATCCATCCGTGGCCGTTGGCGATTCGTATGGCACCGACAATCAAGCACCTGACCTGCCGATAGCCCGGTTGCCGCAGACAATGGCACCGACGGAGACGCGACATGCGCAAGTGCCATTGCCCAGCCGGATGCGCGAGACCGTACAGCTGCCTCCGGAGACAATCAAGCTGACATTGCCTCCGCCAGGAGGATCAAAGCAAACTCAGGCACCGTCCCAGCTCATGCTGCGCCCGGACGCCACGCCGCGCGATCAAGCGATGCATCAGCAGCCGGCAACCACCAAATCGGTGACCGCTCGGGCGGTACCTTCGGAAAGAAGAATGCCCCTCTTTAGCACCGTACCGCCCACCACTACCGCTTCTCCGGCTATTCGTTCACAATCGCCAATCCACCTTCCGGTGCCGCCTACACATGACGCATTTACGCCACCAGCGGCTGCGAAACCGGTGACAATCAATCCAAGTACCGAGTCGACGTCAACTTCGGCGACGAAAAATCAGCGGGTGCAACAGTATTTGCCGTCCAACGAACCGGTGTTAAAGCAGTCGCCCAATCCATCCGTGGCCGTTGGCGATGCGTATGGCACCGACAATCAAGCGCCTGGCCTGTCGAAAGCGCGGTTACCGCAGGCAACGGCACCGGCGACGGAGACGCGACATGCGCAAGTGCCATTGCCCAGCCCGATGCGCGAGACCGTACAGCTGCCTCCGGAGACAATCAAGCTGACATTGCCTCCGCCAGGAGGATCAAAGCAAACCCAGGCACCGTCCCGGCTCATAGTGCGCCCGGACGTCACGCTGCGCAATCAAGCGATGCATCAGCAGCCGGCAACCACCAAATCGGTGACCGCTCCGGCGCTACCTTCGGAGAAAAGTGCGCCCCGCTTTGGCACCGTACCGCAGTCGAATGCAAAGGATACGGTCTACGTCGCGCAGCAGCCAGGCGCACCAACTAACAATCGAGCACTTCCGTTGTCCGAATTATACGGAAACGCAACGCGACCAACGTCGGCGACGAATAATCAGCGGGTGCAACAGTATTTACCCTCCAACGAACCGGTGTTAAAGCAATCGCCCAATCCATCCGTGGCGGTCGGCGATGCGTATGCCACCGACAATCAAGCGCCTGACCTGCCGAAAGCGCGGTTACCACAGACCATGGCACCGACGGAGACGCGACATGCGCAAGTGCCATTGCCCAGCCCGATGCGCGAGACCGTACAGTTGCCTCCGGATACGATCAAACTGACATTGCCTCCGCCAGGAGGATCAAAGCAAACCCAGGCACCGTCCCGGCTCATAGTGCGCCCGGACGTCACGCTGCGCGATCAAGCGATGCATCAGCAGCCGGCAACCACCAAATCGGTGACCGCTCCGGCGCTACCTTCGGAGAAAAGTGCGCCCCGCTTTGGCACCGTACCGCAGTCGAATGCAAAGGATACGGTACGCGCGACGAATAATCAGCGGCTGCAACAGACTCTGACCTTCAAAGAGCCGGTGTTAACTCAATCGCGAGATCCATCCGTGGCTGGCGGTTTGTATAGCACGGCAAATCAAGCGCCAAGCTCGTCTGAGGCGCGAATATTGCAGACAATGGCACCGGCGACTGCGACGCGGCATGCGCAAGTTCCATTGACCATCGCGATGCGCGAGATTGTACAGTCGCCTCAAGACACAATCAAACTCACATTGCCTCCGCGAGGCGGATCAAAGCAAACTCAGGCACCGTCCCGGCTCATAGTCCGCCCGTAAGCTATTAGCGCGACCAATCGCCGCATTAGCAACCCACGGTGGATAGACGCTACGTCCCCGTCGAGACGAAAGAGCCTCAAACGTCGACCGGCTTCAAGCCGCCAGTCGCCGTTCCGATCGCAATCTCGATGCCTTCACCCTGCCGCAGTTCGGTCTGTACGACGTTCGGCTAGGTAATCACCTAAGCGTTGTCAGCTGCGATTTCGGTATAAGGAGTTGTCGATGACGCTTGCCATCGCTTCAACGTCTAAATCGCCGCCGAGGAACTTATTGACGCGTTGAAGTTCGGCTAGCGGGTCAGCCTGCAGTCGGTTGTAGTCCACATCGATCAAATTGATGTGATGCTGGCCGGCCACCCATTTATAAAAACCATCGAGTTCCGACGCAAACAACTCTTTCATTTGCTCGTCGCTAGTATCCGCCGACATCGCCTTTCGCTCCAACATTACGCGTTGCGACGCGAGGACTTCTTCAAGTTTGCGGCGCATGAACAATACACGATACGAGCGGTTTGTTGGCAAATCATACAACAACCGATACACCATTTTGACCGCTTTGCCCTCGCTCTCTTCTAACCAACTGGCATCCACTTTGGTTTTCTTAACGGCTTCGAATTCAAAATAGCCGTTCGGGTTATCTTCATCCGCCTGGCGGATGTGATCGATAAGCAACGGCATGCCGCTGCCGTCAAGCATACGCATCATCATCGACGTGCCTGAACGAGGCAAACCAGAAACTATGGTCAGGAAACCAGTCGCTGTAGCTGTCATCAGAATACTCCCAACGCGCCTGTTTTGAACAAGATCTTAGTTGGACCCCATGATGTACACCTAATCGCGACGCAGTCGTCCACGTCGCGACATCGACCATTAAAGGCACCCGATCCACATACGTCAAATTCGATATCGCAATCGACTGGCCTACCGACCGCACAAGATCCGAGTGGAACGCAGCTCTATTCTGAGGCTGAATGACCTCGGGAAAACCAGGCAGCGATGGTCATCGAACGTTCATTGAGACGTCGAATCACTCCAAAACAAAGTGTGCGTACAATTATCGGGATATTCTTAAAAGTTTAAACCAAAGCTGACCAGGATTGCTCTCCGGACGTAGCGCGACTTTTTGTTTTCCGTATCTACGCAAAGCGCCGTGACTTGCATCGATCCGCATAGCCCACCCACGGAATAGTTCGTGCATTTTCTGCAAAACGTGATAAACACTTTGTCGCGTGATGGGGCGAGATCCGGCATCGCAATTGCTTCCAAGAGGCGACGACATGTCAGGTCTCCCAATTCGGGGATCCACAGGCCCACCTTCACGGCGTCAGATTTCGGGTTAATGTGAGTTGGTTTTGGCGATCGCCTGAATAGTTATAAGCCGTGTTGGGATAAATACTTGCGTAGCTCGTCCTGCGCTGCTTGCTGCCGTTGGAAGGCGGAGGGATAGTGCCGTCCGTGCTAGTTCACGCGGGCCGCTGATGGATCACGAGGAGATGGCTTATCCAATCTTGATAATCTACCTGGACATCAGAATGTCATACAATCTTTCCAAATTAGCTTTTTTTGTTATCCGGAATACTTTACCACTAACAACTGCTAGCAAGGGTTGTTAGTATAGGCGGGTTTCAGGGCGGTCGCCACGTCGAAATGACGTGAAGTGCGGAGTGTTGGAGCAGCTTTAGCGAGCGAACAACAACGAGGAGGTTCCCCATGTAGTCCAGCGAACTGGCGGCAAGTACGGAATCATCGGCGGGACCCCGGTCGTGAGTTCCCGGCCATGATTCGAATGCAAGTAGAGAAGTGGGCAATGCGAGGAATCTCTTCCGCCACAAGTGAATGGGAAATCATTCGAAAGGATGTCCCGCCGTGGGAAAGCCGACTACGCACGTGGAGCTCGAGGTTCCTCGATTCGGGGAGTTTGCCCGCCAGCACGCGCGCATTCGTTCGAGTGATATAGCCGCTTGCTTGGCCCTACAAAGTCGCGAAGGTGAACGTCTCGGCCGCTTGCTAGTAAATCACGGGCACCTGTCTCCCGAGCAGTTGACCGAAATCTTGCGAAGCCAGGCGCGGTGGGCGGCTACCATGCGAAGCCACGACATCGCGCCACAGCAATTTCCACTCAGCACTCCATTTTCACTTTGTTTGCCGTGCTACAACGAAGCGGCAGTGATCGAAGAAGTCCTGTGTGGGGCATGCGCTGTATTGCCGGAGTTTCTCGAGGAGTTCGAGATCATCGTCGTCGACGACGGATCGGCCGACGCGACGGCTGAGGTGGTCGAGCAGTTATCAGATCGCGACGACCGCATTCGATTAGTGCGACACCCCGTCAATCGCGGCTATGGCGCGGCGGTCTCGACGGCATTGAGGGCAGCGCAAGGCCAGTGGATCTGCTTTACGGATGGCGACGGCCAGTTCAACCTTCTTGATCTGCCACAGCTTTTGGTTGATGCGCATCACGCGGATGTGGTCATTGGGTACCGCTTTCGTCGGGCTGAGGGACATTTGCGGCGGCTAAATGCGCACGGCTGGAACCGCTTGATTCGGCATCTATTGGGCGTTCGGGTGCGTGACTTGGACTGTGCGTTCAAGTTGTTTCCCCGATGGGTCGTCGATAGCATCCAACTTACGACCGAAGGCGCATGTGTCAGCGCTGAGTTACTGGCTCAATGCGTTCGAGGTGGACTCGCCATCCGCGAAGTGCCGGTAAACCACTTCCCCCGCGCGGCCGGTAAAGCGACCGGCGCGAATATCAAGGTGGTAACGAAGGCCTTCCGGGAGCTGCCGTATGTTTGGCGTTATCGCTCGAGCCCGCGCCTAATACGGCCGTCGCACTGTGCAGATTACCAGGCCGCACTACAGGATGGGAACGGAGTGGTCGGCGCGGTTGTGGAAACAAATGGGGATTTGAAACGGACAGCGGGCGATGTGGTATCGCCGGGCGTCGTTTGAATCCCAACAGAGCAGGAGTTTCTAAGATGACGTGCGTGGCCACTTCGCAAGAGAGCGATTCAAAAACAGACTCCGCTCGAAGCACTTGGTTACAAGTCAGCTCCACAGAACCGCGGCTAAAAATTTGTGTTATTGCCGCGTGTCCATTCCCGGCCAATCATGGCACGCCTGGCTCCATCCGCGAACTGGTCGAAGCAACTGCCGAACGCGGTCATGAAGTGCACGTGGTTACATACCACATCGGTCAAGATTTACCGGTACGCGGTGCGCAAGTGCATCGAATTGCGAATTGGATAGGCGAACAAAAAGTGGTCGTCGGACCGACTCGGTATCGCCCGCTATATGATTTCCAAATGATTTTTCGGACGCTTGGCGTGATATGGCGGCATGACTTGGATCTAATTCACGCGCATGGCTATGAATCGGCGTTGGTCGCCGCTTGTTGTCGCCCGTTCGTTCAGCGGCCGGTGCTCTATAGCGCCCACAATCGAATGGGCGACGAGCTGGCGAGCTATGATTTCTTCCCCTCCAAACGTATTGCCAATGCATTGGCATGGGTCCTTGATCGCACCGTGCCCCGGATCGGTAATCGATGTATTCCGCACAGCGCCAATCTGCAGCAGTTTTTAGTCGCGCGCGGCCTCGCCGGACGATCCGAGCCGATCCTGAACTTCGGCATCGACGTCGAGCGGACCCGGTGCGAGTCACGTGACCAACTGAGGAGTCAATTGGGCTTCGGAAGCGAACCGGTGGTTTTGTACTCCGGTGTGATAGACCGTTTTCAAAGATTGGACTTACTTCTAAACGCATTGGTTCACGTGAAGCGCTTCGCGCCGCAAGTGAAGCTTATCCTGGTCAATACCGTGGCTAATGAAAAGCATGAAACGGCTCTCCGCACTCAAGCAGAGCGGCTTGGCCTGGCAGAAAACATCGTGTGGTATCCGGCAACAGAAATGGACGACGCACTTCGAATCCTGCCCGTGTGCGATATTGCTGTAGTGCCCCGACCGGCCGCACCCGGCTTTCCGATCAAACTACTCAACTACATGGCGGCATGCCGGCCGTGTGTGATGTATCGCAGCTCGGCTAGTGGAGTTGTTCATGGCGAGCATGCGTGGTTAGCCGACGAAGATACGAGCCAGTCGCTAGCTGCTGGGATCATTCGTTTGCTCGACGATCGGCAATTGCGGCACCGGTTGGCGGCTGGAGGCTACGAATTTGTTCGGGCCCATCATGATCGCCGAATCGTCGCCCAACGGCTTTGTCACGCTTACATCCGTACATTACGAGAAAGCAAAAGATGGTCGACGGTAGCTGCGACGGCCGAGTGTCGATGAAGCACTCATAGATGAGCAGGAGCTAAGACTCACTAGGACAACAGGCGAGGCCGACTACTCGGAGGTTGGTGCGCATGCAGTCGCGTAATTACAAAGTAATTGTTGTCGGGCTGGACGGCGCAACGTTCGATCTGATGTTGCCTTGGGTCGAGTCAGGGTATCTGCCGCATCTTGGCGATGTGCTGCGAAAGGGGGCACATAGCCCGCTTGAATCGACGATCCCGCCCATCACGCCGTGCGCCTGGTCGAGTTTCATGACCGGCAAGAACCCCGGCAAACACGGCTTGTTCGACTTTGTCGAACCATTGCCGCACGGCGGCGGATTTCAGTTCACCAACGCCTCATTCCGGGTTGGTGAGACGTTATGGGCCGGCTTGTCCCGCCACGGTCGGCGGGTGGGCGTGGTTAACGTGCCGATGACTTTTCCGCCGGAGCCGGTGGATGGTTTTCTTATCTCCGGACTGGATACGCCGCACGAGCACAGCGATTTCATGTACCCGGCAGAAATCAAAGGTCGGCTAAAAAAGGCAGGTATTCGCTATCGCATTGATCAGCAGCATCTTGGCAACATGCGGAGCGACGTCCGCCGCAGGAAGCAACTGAACGACATCCTGGCCGCTGAATCGGCGCGGACTGACGCCTTCGCCTACTTGAGCGAAGTTTATCCGGCTGATTTTCGCATGATCGTTTACGGTGCAACTGACCAGGTACAGCATCATTTCTGGCAGTTTATGGACCAGCATCATGACAAATACGATAGTGCAGGCGCTACCACATTCAGGAACGCCATCCGCGATACTTACGTGCATATCGATCGCTTGCTGGGGTCGCTGTTGAAGAATTGCGGCGATGACACGGTCGTGATCGTCATGTCCGACCATGGTTTTGGCCCGACGACTAGCGTTCGACTTCGGCTCAATCAAGTTTTACAGGAAGCGGGAGTGCTGGAATTTGAGCAAGGCGCGGTGCGCGGCAAGTTACTACGCAGTCTGGCGGCCTGGCTGGATCGATTGCTGCGTTCGACGCTTATCGCCGGATGCCAAACGAACGATTGCCGGCCTGTTTCCCAAGGCTGAGGGTTTGGTTCGAAAATCTCGACGAGGCCAAGATCGACTGGCGACGAACCCAAGCCTATGTGAACGAGGCCTATCGCTCGAGTCCGGCGGTGTGGCTCAATACGACCGACGGATTTGACAAGGAGCACAGCCGCGAAGTGCTCTTGAAAATCCAACATGCGCTCGAATCGGTGATGGATCCGGCCACGGGCGAACGGGCGATCTCCGCTTGCTATCGACCGAAGGAAATCTACCACGGTCCGCTCGTCGGAAAAGCACCCGACCTGCTGCCATCTTGGTGGGAGGATGGATTTCTCCTGGCCCAAAGCATGCCGGGCAACGGCCGCGTACCCAATGTCGAACGGTCAACCACGCCAATCGAGGGCGGGGTAGAATTTGCCGGATCGCACCGCCTGGACGGCGTATTGATCGCCGCGGGCGGCCCGATCCGACGTGGCGAAGCTTTCGTCAGTGCGCGCATCATCGATGTTGCTCCGACCATCTTATACGTGATGGGCTTGCCAATCCCTGAAGACATGGATGGCCGGATACTTACCGAGGCACTCGATCCTGACTTTGTTGATGCGAATCCTCCGCAATACGAGTACGTCGAGTCCGATCTCGATCGTGATTCCCAGAGTGAGACGCAATCGTTTACGGAGAGTGAGTCGCAATTGATCGCCCGCCGGCTACAAGCTTTGGGATACATCAATTGAAACCTGGCCATTAGACGCAGAGGAAGAGAATTCATGTCCCGAGTTTTTATCGTCGGATGGGATGGCGCCACTTTTGACTTAATCCGGCCTTGGGTCCAGAGCGGTAAGCTGCCTCACCTGGCCGAAGTGTTAGAGCGCGGCGCACATGGCGCATTGCGATCGACGATGCCGCCAATGACGTTTCCGGCGTGGTCAAGTTTCATGACCGGCAAGAATCCGGGAAAGCACGGCATTTTTGACTTCACCCGGCAGCGTCTCGGCACATACGACTTGGAGTTCGTCAACGGCGGTCAACGCAGGGCCCCTTCGTTCTGGAAACTATTGAGTGACGCCGGGCGACAAGTGATATCGATCTCCGTGCCCTGCACCTATCCGCCAGAGGCCGTAAACGGAATCATGCTGAGCGGATTTGATGCTCCAGGGCTTGGCGGCGAAGGCTCTAAGCTGGACGCCCGCGGAGTCTTTCCACCCACTCTTTGTGCAGAGCTGGACAGCGAGCTCGGTGGTCACCCGATCGGATCTTTTCCCATCACTGAGATCAATCAAGGCCGCCCTGACTTGGCCCTGGAGAAGATCCTGCTTGCGATTCGCCGCAAGGCGTCTACGGCCAAATACCTCATGCAGCATTATCCGTGGGACTGCGCCATGATCTTGTTCGGCGAGTCGGACGGCGTCGGTCACCATTTCTGGAAGTATTGCGACCGTGAATCTCCGCTGTACACCTCGCGGCCACCAGGGATGGAGAACAGCATCCTCCGCGTTTACCAGGAATTGGATTATCAGTTGGGCGAGCTCAAGCAGCTGCTGCCCTCCGATACCAATTTGCTCATGATGTCGGACCACGGCTTCGGAGGCGTTAGCAACCAGGTGCTATATCCCAACTGCTGGTTACGAGAACAAGGTTTTCTACAATTTCGTGGCGCCATGTCGCGATGGACGTCTCGGGCAGTCGACGCAGCTAAACTGCGTGCCGTGGTGATGCTTCCCAGTAAAGTGAAGCGCGCCGTTTACCGGGCGGCACAAAACCGGCTGGGAGGGATCGAAGCGAAGGTTCGTTACGGCATCATCGATTGGGCTCACACCAAGGCGTATTTCGAAGAGAACCCCTACTATCCGGTGCTATGGATTAATCTCAAAGGGCGCCAGCCGGGCGGCACGGTGGAGCCGGGAAGCGAGTACGAGTCGCTGCGGACGGAACTGATCAATCAGCTGGAAGATTGGCGTCATCCCGAGTCTGGCGAGCGCATTGTCCTACGCGCTTATCGGCGTGAAGAGGTGTACGATGGTCCTTATCTCGACGAAGCACCGGACATCATCGTTCACTGGGGCGAGTGCGAAGGATATACCTACGCATTCAAAGTCAGCTCCAAGTCGAAGAGCTATCGCTGGATTGAAAAGATCGACCCACACCGGCCGGAAAACATGGCTTTCTTTACGGGGAAGTCGGGCAGCCACCGGGATGACGGGATATTTTTGGCTGAAGGGCCGGCTATCCAAGCGCGGGCCAAGGCTAAAAACGCGCGGATTGTGGATGTAGCGCCGACCATCCTGCACTTATTGAATGTGCCCGTCCCGGCTGACATGGACGGACAAGTACTAACCGACGTGCTCGAGCACGATGTTGCCTCTCGGCAGGTTGCGATTGGCGCCGCTGCTGGCGGCGCACCGGCCACGAGCACCACGGGAGACTATTCGGATGAAGATGAAGAAACAATTTCGAAGCGCTTCGCGCGCTAGGCTACATCAGTTGATTCAGCAGTACGGACCGACGGAGCGTCAAAACCGTCGGACTGCCGGCTGCAAGAGTAAACATGCCCGACCCAACCCATTCAACGACCAAGCCGCCTGGCAATCCGCTCGGGAGCGACGCACTGGCGCGAATTGTTCGCAACAGTGTATTTAACGCGATGGGGACCGCGCTGATTCTACCGTTCAATTTCGTCGCGCTCTTTACTTTGGCAAGGCGGCTGGGCAAAGAGTCGTTGGGTACTTTTTTCACGATCTTTGCCATATCCGCCGTCATTCATTGGGTGGCCGACTGCGGCATCGCGACCGTACTTACTCACAGGATCGCTCGAGCACCGGATAAATTGCGCCGATCGTGGCGGAGGCGACTGGGCTGCTGTGCGTCGTGTCGGTTACGGCGGTCGTGCTGTTTTACATCGTTTGCACGATCTGGTCCGCCTTTCTCGGGGAAGCGTTTTCCTGGCTTGTTCTGGCTGTGGCGGCGGCGTCGATGATCACGAGGCATTCGCTTGATTTTGCATCCAATGCGTTTCGCGGGTTGGAGCGGTTCGAATTTGAAAACATCGCGCGGGCTATTCAGACAGCCCTGTTTGCACTCTTTGTTTGGATCGCCGTGTACCCGGAGACAGGGGGCGTGCTGGCCGCCTTTATGGCCTTCATGGCCAGCAATGCAATTGCCGCCGCGCTCATCTGCTCGATTCTACTTTGGAAGTGGCAATGCGCTGGCTTCCGTTTGAGCGTCGCGGTGTTGAAAGATTGGCTTCGAGAATCGCTGCCGCTCGGTGTCGGCGATGCGGTGCGGCGACTGGTGATGCAGCTGGATACGCTGCTTCTGGCCGCGTTTCGGCCGCCTGCGGTGGTCGGTCTGTTTAGTGTCGCGTACCGGCCGCTGCAACCGTTGCAGCTACTGCCGCGAACCATAGTCTCGGTCACGTTTCCAATGATGAGCCGGGTTGCGCATTCGGATCGCGCGGCGATGAGCCGCGCGTTCGCGCGAACGACGAATCTGCTCTGGGTCGCATCGCTGCCGATCTCGCTGGTGATCACATTCTGTGCCGCGCCCTTGATTTTCGCAACGGCCGGCACGACTACACCGAAGCGGTGTGGCCGCTGCGGCTGTTGATTTGCGTCGCTCCGCTAATGTTCCTCAATGCCCAACTTCGCTTCGCATTTACGGCCCTGGACGAGCAGCGCAAGTACGGCGTGCTGATTGGTTGGGTTCTCGCGAGTAAAGTAATCGCCGGTCTGATACTGATTCCGTTGTGGGGTATATACGGTGCGTGCGTCGGCTACATGTTCGGCGAGTTGCTGCTTTGCGTCGCAGGCCTCGGCATGCTGAAGCGATTGGGCATCGCCGGACCGCGTTGGACACAGGTGGCGCGTGATTCCCGCGGCGTGTGCCATGTCAGTCGCACTGTTGCCGGTTTGGGAACTCGATACGTCGCTGTGGTCGATGGCGCTGTTAGTCCCCTTTTCACTCTTAATTTACGGCATCGCCTGCGTATGGACTGGTGCCTTGCCATGGTCGGATTTGACGCAAGTTTGGCACTCCCTTACTCGGCGGGCGATCGGTCGAAGACTAGCCGTCCGAGAACACACTTGCGATTCCACCGATCTCGCTGCCGGTTGTAGCACCAAACCAATGATTTGAAACTGTTGTCCTCTGACAGCCTGTTGGCAATATAAGCAACGTGACATGCACCCAATCAACAACGTGGAGAAATCGAACATGAAAACATTTGTGCGCGTCGTGTGTGGAATTCTGCTCTTGGCATGTGCTGCAGGAATTGTTGCTGCCTGGCAGTGGCAGGCACGGCAATCGCTCACTCAGTGGGATCCGCTGCGTGCCAGGCGAGCCCAAAAACCAATTCCCGTGCGTACCGTGAAGGTCGATCAGCAAGAACTTGCCAACGTCATCGGCGGGACTGCCGTAACGTTACCCGTCTACTCGGCCACAATCTCGATACCCTTAAATTCGACGACTGTCGCCGATCGTGTTGTAAAAAATGTTGCGTGTCAGCCGGGTTCCGTCGTGCGCGGCGGCGAAGTGTTATTCGAATTCGAACCAGATTTATTCCAGCAGATCGTAAAGCAGCGGGAAGCAATGCTGGGAAAGTCGCGTGAAGAATTTAAAACCCTCACGCAGCTGCACGCTCAAAAGGCCGCATCAGGCCTGCAACTAAAGGAAGCCGAGGTTGCCGTGGAGACGGCTGAGCTGGAACTTAGCGTCGCCAAGGAAGATTTGGGCCTCTGCATTGTGACCAGCCCGCTCGATGGCGTCGTGGAATCGGTCAGTGTTGTACCGCAAATGCGCGTGGGCGGCGGCGCCATCTTGGCCATTGTTCACCAGCTTGACCCCATCCTGGTACAAATGGACTATCCCATGGAGCGGCTCGATTCTCTCAACGTCGGCCAGACGGCAGAAATCGTATTGGATGCGTTTCCCCAAGAAACTTTTACTGGAAAAGTCGTGCGCATTCTGCCGGTCGTTTCCACTAAGACGCGTGTGCTTCCCGTCATCGTAGAGGTGGACAACCCGGATAACCGCATCCGCGCCGGCATATCCGGGTTCGTCCGCGTTCAGGGCGAGAAATCGACAGCCACGGTCGTGCCGAGCGTGGCGGTCATCAAGAACGACCGCAAAGCGATGGTGTTCTGTGTCGAGGACAGCCGGGCGAAAATTCGCGAGGTTTTAACGGGACCGATTCACGAATCCGGACAAGTGGAAATTCTCGCCGGGCTGAATGCCGGCGAAGAGGTGATCATCTATGGTCACGACACCGTGCAAGAAGATGAGTTGGTAAACGTAAATTGGCATCAATGGGCCCGGCGCGAGTGAGCCAGACTTCCCGCCAGTTTCGGATCCAAGGTAAAAAACCATACAAGGCTCAGCCGCGATGTTGTCCTCAATCGCTCGATTCTCCCGAGCTGTATTAGACGGCCTGATAAACACCATCAGCCGTGTTGCAGCAGCATTGGCTTCCAATCGAAGTATAGCCGTACTTACTCTGATTGCATGTGCCGTGTTGATCACCGGTCCGTGGCTTCGGCCGCCCATTACGCGCGATTTACGAGGCCCGCATATTCCCATCGGCGAATTGACTGACAGCTCTTTTCGACCTGAACTTACGGGCGAAACGCCCCGTCCCTGGCGATGGAACAGTATTGCAGTCCCCCTGCTGGCTGTATGCCTCGTCGGTGGCGTGTTGGTCATCGCGCGACCCGGATGGACCAAGCACGTATTTGGCCTGTTGTTGGCGTTTAGTCTGCCTGCCATGGCGATCGCATTTTGGAACTATCCCACGCTTATTGAATCGTTCGATAGCGATTTGCGCGATCGAGCGTTATTACGGGTCGTATTCCGGCAGCACAGCGAGCATATGTTGGCTGCAGGAACGCCGGACCGCCTGGCCACTCTCGGCAATAAGGAGACACGCAAAGATCTGCTCGTCATGTCCGAACACCCAATTTGGGTGCCGCTGCGATATTCGGTATACGGGATGTGGCTCGTCGGCATCGCATTGGTGGCCACGATTGTATCGGGACAAGGTCGCTGGTCCGAGCGGCTTGGCCATGCGGCGGTTTGGACGGGCGCTGGTTTGGTATTGGCTGCAGCGGCCACGTGGCCCCGGATTGCCGCTGAATACCAATTCGCTCGCGCCGAGGCTGCGGAAAATGGCAATCGTTTTGCTGATGCGCAGCACTCGCTGGACGAAGTGCGGGCCGCCATGCCCAGCATGGAGAATACATGGCGCTATTGGCTTGCTAATGGGCGGCTGCGCGTACGCCAGCAACGTACCAATGACAAGTTTGCCTCTTTCTATTTATCGCATCAGGCGATCTTGAATGGTGACCTGACGCGTGCGCGCGCGTTGCTCGAACCGTTCGTGTGGCGCAAGGACGCCGGTACGGCCCAACGCGATTTATTCGCGGGGATAATCGCACAGCAGGCCGCTGAATATGTTGCCGAGGGCAAGTATAGCGCAGCGGAGCTGTGCTGGGCCGAGGCGGCGACGACCGCGCCGTGGAAGCCGGCGTACCAAATTGCTGCGGCGGCTGCCCTGCTGGCCTCCTCTCCCGTTCGAGCAGTCGCCATCAACGATCAAATAACTCCGCTGCTGAGCCATGTGGGGGATCGAATGGTCGCTAGTGATGTTCAGTCACTCGTGGGCGACGCACACTTTGTCTCGGGCGATTTTGTCAGTGCACGACAAATGTATGACCTCGCGATTATTACTTTTCAAACGCCGAAGTACATCAACATTCCAGCTCAACTAGGCCGGTTAGGGATGTAAGGACGAAGATATGAAGCGGTGGTCGTCAACGATTGTCGTCTTGCTGTTCGCGGTGGCCGTGGGCGATTTCGCCTTTCGCACGTGGAATTTTCCGCTGCAGCCGGAATACATGACTCAAGCCGTGGTCCGACCACTATCGGCTGCGGCTGCGGGCGGCAAGCATCTTTATTTGCGACGCAGCTGGCACCTCACGCGCACGCCAGAACAAGCCTGGATCGAACTGTTAGGCCACGACCAGTTGGAGTTGTTCGTCAATGGCCGCAGGGCTGGACGCACGGAGCGGTCCAATCGAAATCAAGTCGTCGCCTTGGTGACGGACATTACGCCCTTTTTGCACGAAGGAAAGAATTCGATCGCTGTTCATGTGTCACAAACCAGGCTCGACCGCGCACGGCAGTCGCAATCAACGGCCGGTGCCGATTCGCAGACGGAAGCGAGCAATCGCTGGATGAGCCGAAGGATTGGCGGACGGCCGACATATACGACCGGCGCGGTCACTTTTGGTATGAGACCGAATTTCCGGACGAGCACTGGCCTGCTCCCCAAGTTGGCGACGCAGTGGCGTGGCGAGGGCAAGTCGCGGTTCCACCACGGGCCATCACGGTTCCGCGCAATTCGTTTTGGATTTTGCCCGCCGAGGTACAAGACGGCGCTGCAGTCTTTGCGCGGCAATTCGAGTTACCGGGCAGGCCGCGAGAAGGCTGGATTCGCGTGTTGGCGACTGGACCCTACCGGCTGTCGATCAACGGTTGGATTATAGCCGACGACCATTTTGAGTTGTCGCGAATCGGGCCATACGAGGCGCTAGAGCGCACTATCGATGTCAGCGCCTGTTAAAGCCCGGCACCAACACCGTGGCATTAGCGGTGACCACGGCAGGCGAATCGCCTCGGTTACGGACCGACTTCGAGGCGACGAACGATCGCGGCGAGCGATTTTACGTCGCCACCAATGGCGACTGGTTGAGGCGCACCGGCAATTTGCCGAACTGGCATTACGATGGCGTGCTGGCTCCCGACAAATGGAAGTCATGCCGTGCTGAGGTAGGTTACCTGCATGTTGTGCCCCGCCGGATTTCCCGCGAGCTTCACGAAGCGACGTTGCCTGCAGAGTTTTGGCTGCTGCGAGCCGCAACTTATGCGGGCATCGTTGCGCTGGTCGCAGTTGCCGCTTGGGTGGGCTGCAGGCTCACCGCGGGAGTCCTGCACACCGTAGCAGAGTACAAAAGCACTTCTAGAACCGAATTGCTGCCCTTTGTAGCGCTGGTGCCTAGCACGATTGCGGCCGCTGTCGGTCGGCTAATGACGTGGGACTATGCCTGGTCGTGGCATGACATTTATCAACCGCGTTGGCTGATAATTTTAATTCTAGTTGTTGCCTGCCAGTGGTTATTCCTCGTGGTCGTGGCTCGCAAGCCGTCCCGGCAATACCTACCTGATTGGAAGTCATTCCAAAAACCTGTTCTGTGGCGACGATTGGGGTGGATGGCCTGCTGGATCGTTGTGTTTGGCGTCGCGTTCTGGCTTCGTACTCGTCACATTCTCGCCGAACCGATGCATCACGACGAAATTGGCGCCTATGCCTTCACACAAGGCGTGTTGCAGTACGGCTTCCCCGGAGGACAAGCGGACCCGGATCTTCCGTTCGGCTATTGCTCTACGAGTGAACTGGCCTACTACCCGACGGCGTTGTGCGAGTTGTTTCTCGACGATCCGCTGCTGGTGCTGCGCGTTCCAGCGGTCT
Organism: uncultured Planctomycetota bacterium; assembly: GCA_963786455.1. Taxonomy (GTDB): domain Bacteria; phylum Planctomycetota; class Planctomycetia; order Pirellulales; family Lacipirellulaceae; genus JABDGM01. The sequence goes on from CAWAZX010000006.1 coordinate 169,356, forward strand.
TCTGGTCGATGGCGACGCTGTTGCTGCTCGCCTTTATGGGGACTCGCTGGTTTAGTCCCTGGGCCGGACTCGCTGCGGCCGTCCTGTATGGCCTATCGCCGCATGTCATTGGCTGGGCAAACCTGGGCCGCTACTTGTCGCAAGTACAGTTCTTCACGCTACTCACGATGTATTGCACCTACGAAGCGTTTCGCGGATCGGCTGTCCGCAAAGGCATGGTGTGGGCCGCCGCATTCAGCATGATCGCCATGTATCTTAGCTGGGAAGGATCCGGCATGTTCGGCATCGGGCTGGCCCTGGCTGTGGTCATTCTACGGCGCGACAATCCGCGGCCTGTCCTTAGTTGCCTTTCGGTGTACGCGGCGGGTTTCGTTGTTCTGCTCGTTGTCGCCGCCCAAAACGCGCATCGTGTAATGCAGCAGACGCAGCGCATGTGGTATGGCGAAGGAATCAGCGACCTTTCGCTTAAACCCATGTGGCGGTATCCGTTCTTTGATCTGGATTTCTTCTTGATGAATGCCTCATGGGTTCGGGAAGCATTTTTGCCGATGGTCGCGGTCGCCGTAGCATGCTTTCTAGCTGTGCGCCATCGCTGGCGAGATCGATTGCGATTCTGCATCATTTGCCTGGCATCGAACGCCGTATTGATGGCCCTGTTGTTGCCGCTGCGGACGAATCGATATTCGTATCACTTGTTACCAATCTGCGTGCTACTCGCCGCGGCGGTTATCGCGGCAATCGCCGAATCGCTGTGGCGGCTTGGTCGTTCGTCAAGTCTGGTTGGTCCGCATCGAATATATGCACGCGTGGTGGCGGTTGGAGCGTTAGTCGCGCTGGTTACGCTGGCCAGCGGCCTCACGATTCGGAGCAATGAGCTCGATGGTTTTATCGTTGCCGCTTACGACGCCGGACAACTTCGATATCCGCACTGGGATGGTCCAAACGAGTTTTTAAAGGAAAACGTTCGCGAGGGAGATATCGTGATCTCCATCGCCCCGCATACCCAGAAGGTCTTAAAGTTGACGGACCAAGCCGAAGCCGCCAAATCGCCGCTTGTCGACTATTGGCTGGAAAGCACCTTGATCCTTCAGGCAACTCTCGGCGATACGCGACCAATTCCGCGCGATCGTCGCAGCGGTGCCGCGATGCTCTACGACATTGGCCAACTCAAACAGATTTTCGCGAACCACAGTCGAGTGTGGTATTGCACGGTGCGATACGGTCAGGGTCATATTAACGACTCGAATGTTTCGAAATACTTGCGCGAGAACATGGACGTTGTCTACGAAGATTACGCCACGGCGGTAATGTTGCGCGACAGCAACCATCGCACGGCGCCGTTGCAAGTTGAAGAGGGCGAGGCGGGACAACTAGCGTCGGATTTTTATCTGCGGTGATCAATTTATGGTTCCCACGGTATTAGACGGCGTCGCCACCAGCGACGCTGCAACATTGGATCCAACGACCAGGGCGTCAACTCCCACTGCCCATTTGCCAGCGGTGGGTTCGCTATTGCGCAAGCTTGCCATGACTTTAGCCGTCTGGACGCTCTACGTCCCACACCTCGCCGTTTTGAAAGTCTTGGGTCCCAAAGCCGGCCCGCGATGGGCGCGTTTCGTTGGCCGGCTTCACTGGTTGCTGACCATCTTCGGTGCGGAACGGTTGACGCGAGAGAGAATCAGCGCCATATATCCTCACTTACAGACGGGAACTTCGGTTTCGACTATTTTGCGGAAGCACCTGGAACTTAAGCACGAGTGCTTCGCGCGAATCAGGGCTTTTTCCCAGCAGCGTACGTCCGACACGTCCAACGACATGATTTGGGACTTGGACGCTAAATTCCGGCAGCGATTCGAGCAAGCTCGCAGCTCGGGTCGAGGCCTGATCATCGTGGGCTACCATTTCGGTTTTTTTCGCGTCTCAGCGTCCGCCATTGCACAAGTCTTCCCGGGTTGCAATGTGGTCCACGTCAGTCATCGTATTGCGCATTACGAGGGAGAAACAATCGACAAGGTCGCTCAACTGGCGCTCGAAAAGGCCTTATGTGCAGATAAGCATTCAGGAACACGGATTCATTATGTGGAGGGCAGCACGTCGATATTGCCCATCGTTCGACTCTTGCGCTGGCGATATTGTCGCCCTTGCAGCCGATGGAGCTATCGCAAAGGACTTTCTGGACGTCCCTTTTCTGGGCGGAATGCTGCGGCTGCCATGTGGCTGGGCACGTCTCGCCGCAGCGACCAAATCCCAAGTACTGGTCATGGCCGATACGGAAATTGACCACTATCGACGAAAAGCGTGGTTGTTCGATCGCATACATGTCGACGATGGTTCTTCCGAAGCAATTCACAACGCGGTCGCGGAAGCGGCGGCGATACTTGAGGAGCTAGTGCGGCGCGAACCATGGTCGTGGCACCCATGGCGCAGGCTGCACGAAGAAACAGCCGGCGACGGTACGAAGTTACGTTCGATCAAGCCACTAGGCCCCGATCGCCACACGCTGGGGCCCGACACCGTTTTTCGTAGGACGGCGGCCGGATTGGATCCGAATGCGACCACGAGGAGTGCTGCAACGGCTCAAGACAACCGTTGCAGCAAAACGCAGGAGGCATGGTGATGCAAACCAGTCAAGAATACTCAGAACCAGAGCTTTCGACCGATGCAGTACGGCAGAAACCGCGGCGCGTGGCGATTGTGGCAAATTCGTTCACGCCGTACCGAATTTACGTCCATCAGCGAATCGTCAAGGAGGTTCCCGAAGTCGAGCTCTGGACATTAATGACTCACGGAAACTCGTACAGTCGTTGGCAAGGGCTTGAGCCGCCGGATGACATCAGGCCCCTAATGTTCGGCAACGGCGAGCCCACGATCGAACAAACCAAACTGAAATTCGCCTTGCGTGAATGGCGTAAGTTTGGGCGAATCATTCGCTGGCTCGACGCACATCAAATCGAAGCCGTCATTTGTCAGGGCTTCGGCGATGTCGGGCGACTGCGGCTGTTGCGATGGTGTTATCGCTACTCCATACCGTGCTTCCTAACTGCCGACTGCAACATCAACGGCGATGTCCGGCGCGGCCCCAAACGACTTTTGAAGCATTTGGTCGTCGGGCAAGCGATTCGCTGGTCAAGCGGCGTCATGCCGTGCGGCAAATATGGCCAGATGCTATTCGAACGTTACGGCGCCAAACCGGATCAGGCGTTCATGTTTCCCTTGATTTCCGACCTGGAGCTGTTTGCCAACCCCCCTAACGAATCGATGCGACAGGTTCGCAACCAGCACGGATTCGATGCTCAGCGGCGCCGGATCCTTTATTGCGGTCGGATGATGCAGGTGAAGCGCCCCGACCTGACTATTGCGGCGTTCACGGCACTGGCCCGCCAGCGACCGGACTGGGATCTGGTAATGGTGGGCGATGGCCCGTTGCGTGAAGTCATGGCAAGCTCTGTTCCACCGCACTTAGCACATCGCGTGAAATGGCTTGGACTAATTCAAGACACGGCAGAGTTGGCCAGCGTCTTCGCACAATGCGACGTGCTTGTCTTGCCGAGCGACAAGGAACCATGGGGGATGGTCGTGATTGAAGCGGCTGCCGCACGGCTAGCGCTGGTGATGACGAACATCGTGGCGCTAGCCCCGAATTAGTTTCCGACGGCGAAAACGGATTCGTATTCCCGCCGGGCAATCTGGCCGCCTTTATCGGAGGATTGCGCGAGGTCACTCACCCAGACCGCATCGACCACATGAAAGACAACAGTCGTCGTGTGCTGGCCCGCTGGATGGCGGAGTCGGACCCGGTGGACGGATTTCGCGGGGCAATGGCCTCGTGTGGGCTACTCGCAACGATAAAGCCGGCCGATTTGCGCAATCCAGTTGGGACGCAATCGACTTCGGATGCCAAGCGGCTTCACGAAGTAACCGTTTGAATCGAATTGTCACGTTGATAGACAGTGTAATATTACTCAAACAAGGGCTCACAATGCCACGCAGAAGTCACAAAACACGTCGTATTCATCGGAATACTCGCATTCGGAAGCGTACCACGGCACGGAAGGCAATTGCGCATCGAGCAACTCGAACCTCGCCGTGTCCTGGCGACCTCGATGCCGAACATTATCTTGATCAATACGGACGATCAGAAGTTCGATTCCGTGGATTTCATGCCGATATTGCAGCGAGCTTGCGCCTTTCAGCACGGACTTTACGAATAGTTTCGTCACGACCCCGATTTGCTGTCCCTCGCGGGCCTCGCTGCTGACCGGCCTATACGTGCAGAACCACGGCGTTTTGCACCTGCTCGAGCCTCTGGGCGGCTTTGAGAACTTCAATGACACATCGACGCTGGCCACCTGGCTCAATACGGCCGGTTACAACACGGCCATGATCGGAAAATACCTCAATGGCTACGACAAAACTTCCGACGTGAACCAGGATCCGAACAACACATACGTTCCGCCCGGTTGGGATCAATGGCGTGCTTTTCTAGGTGCCAGTTTTACAAATGCTACGATTTCCGTCGATGGCGTTTCGACTTTCTTTCCTCAGTCGTATTCGACCGATGTTTTAACCGATTTCGCCGAAGGTTTCATTCTGGAGAACAATCCGCAAGACGATCAGCCCTTCTTCTTGTACGACTCGCGCCTCACAATCCACATGAGCCTGCATTGGTCGCCGATCGGCATGTCGGTTTCTATGACGGTATCGCACCCTATCGCCCGCCTTCATTCAACGAAGCCGACGTGAGTGATAAGCCGAATTGGGTCAAAAACAAATTGCCGCTCATGACGACAGCGGATATCGCCGCCCTTGATCAATTTCGACAGGATCAACTAGAGTCGATGCTTTCGGTAGACGAGGGCATCGGGCGGATGCTGGAACTGCTGAATCAGACCGGCGAGCTTCAAAATACGATCATTATCTATACGTCGGATAATGGCCAGAACTGGGGCGAGCATCGCTTCGTCGGGAAAGGGCCCGCTTGGGAAGAATCCATTCGCGTCCCCTTGCTGGTTTACGACGGCCGGAACCCGACGGCGCAAACGATCGATGAAATGGCACTCAATATCGATCTGGCGCCCACGATTATGGAATTAGCCGGCCTGCCGCTGCCACAGCCCACCGACGGTGAGTCTTTGGTTCCGTTATTGGATAATGAGCCGGTACAATGGCGCGACGAGTTTCTAGTAGAACGATACAAAGGCGACGGCGGAAAATACTTTGCTATTCGCACCGAACAGTGGAGTTACACCGAGTACGTCGAAACGAACGGCTTCGAGTTATACGACCTAGTCAATGATCCCTATCAACTGAATAGCTTGCACAATAATCCGGCCTTCGCGAGTGTGCGCGTCATCTGGCTCGCGGTTAGCACAATTAAGGCCGAGTGACACCTCCGCGCCGGTAACCAGCAATGTCGCTCACTCCGTCGGCCCGGCTGGCGTCATCACCATGACCGCCACGGTGAGCGATGCGACCGACCGGCGGTGCAGAGGTTCGTAATGCCGAGTTTTTCATTGACACGATTGGGAATATCGGAACCGGACAGACGATGCGAGCGGTCGACGGAGTTTACAACAGCGTCACCGAAAACATGGAGGTCGACATCGAGAGGATTAGATGCTGGCCCACACACAATCTTTGTTCACGGACGCGATGTCCATGGCAACTGGGGGCCTTTCCTCGCGCTGGAAGTCAATGCCGGTCAAAGCGGCTCGGGCGATATCCTGTACCGAATCAATGCCGGAGGGCCGCAGCTAGCTGGCACGCCCGTGTGGGCCCAAGACACGACGGCGAGTCCATCGCCATTCGTCAACGCGGCCACCGGTAATTCCAGTGCGGCATCTGTCACCAACACGATTAACCTGAGTCATCCATCGATACCTGAGGGTACTCCGATGGCGGTGTTTCAAGCGGAACGATTTGACCCGGGTGGTGGTGGTGAGATGCAGTGGAATTTTCCGGTGGCACCGGGCGAATATCTTGTGCGGCTGTACTTTGCCGAAACTTGGAGCGGTGGCCAGGCTGCGGAGCACGCGTTTTCGACGTCCAAATCGAAGGCGTGACGCGTTCTCGACAATTACGACATGTTCGCCGACGTCGGGGGCTTTGCGGGCGTCGTGAAGAGCTTCACCGTGACCAGCGACTCCAACCTCGATATCGATTTCTTGCACGTTATCCAGAACCCGAGCATAAAGGGTATTGAGATCGTCGACGGCACAGTCCAGGCCGCTCGTTGGCTGCCTCGACGACGTCGCTGGATTTCGGTTCGGTCGTGGTCGACAACCCGTCGTCGCAATGTTTACGCTAACCAATGACGGTCGCGCGGGAAGTCCAAACATAACGATCGATCCGGATCCAAGCGACGATCACTGCCGAGCGGATCACCCTATAGCGTTTCCTTCGAAGACACGAGCCGATCGTCCTCGGCACCGGGCCAATCGACGATCGTCACAGTCACTTACACAGCCGGCCGCGGCCGGCACCACAACGCCACTTTCAGCATCCCCCACTCGGGCAGTCAATTCGCCGATCACGTGTCCTTGACGGGCACGGGCGTCGCCAACATTCCAGTCAACTTCACGAAATCGATGCTGGCCGACGCGCCGTTGGACCGACCCACGAAGCTTCAATTCGGGCCGGATGGGCGGCTGTATGTGGCGCAACAAAACGGTCTGATTCGTATCTACACCATCGTCAAGGATGGGCCCAACGACTATCGCGTTACATCGCAGCAGCAGGTCACACTCATTCAAAACATGCCCAACCACGATGACAACGGCACGTTAAATACCACCGGTAACCAACCGGCTGGTCACCGGCATCTTGGTGACCGGTACGGCGCAGAACCCAGTAATCTACTGTCAACTCCAGCGATCCGCGAATCGGCGGCGGGCGCGATCGCATGAGGATTTGAATCTCGACACGAACTCCGGAATCATTTCCCGACTGACATGGAATGGCTCGAGCTGGGTAAAGCTCGATCTGGTGCGCGGCCTGCCGCGATCGGAGGAAAATCACGGCACGCAATGGCATTGCGCTCGATGCAGCCACCAACAGCTGTACATCGCGCAGGGCGGCAACACGAACATGGGGGCGCCATCGGAAAACTTCTCCTTACTGCCGGAGTATGCGTCTGTCGGCCGCGATTCTGTCGATCGATTTGGACATGATCGGCGAAACGACCTACGACCTGCCGACGCTCGACGACGAGGACCGCGCCGGCGTGAACGATTTCAACGATCCGTTCGGCGGCAACAACGGTAAGAACCAGGCCGATCATCGTTCCAAATGGGCCAGTGCAAGTATATCGCCCCGGCTATCCGCAATCCGTACGATCGTACACATCACCACTGCCGGGCGCATGTATACATTTGACAACGGCTCCAATGCCGGCTGGGGCGGCATGCCGATCGGCGAGGGGCCCGGCGGCAACGCCACCAATCAGCCCAACGAGCCGAATAGCATCACGATCGAAGATCAATTGCACTATATTCCCGGCCCCGGCTTTTACGGCGGGCATCCCAACCCCACTCGCTCCAACCCCAACAACACATTCAACGCCGTCCAATCCGCAGTCGCCGGTGGCCTTGGTTGGGCCCAATCCGATCGAATCGGATTACTTGTTGCCGCCTGGTGAAGACGGTCGCTATTCACGGTACCTGCCTCGACCAATGGCCTCGACGAATACACGGCAAACACATTCGGCGGCGCAGATGCAGGGCGACCTGATCATCGCCAGCTTCGACAACACGGTGAAGCGCGATCAAGCTGAATGCGGCGGGCGACGCTGTCGTATTTGCTCAGAACTTGTTCAGCAATGTTGGCGTTCGGCCGTTGGATGTCGAGGTCGGCCGACAGCGGTCCTTTGGCCGGCAACATTTGGGTGTGCGACATCGGCCTGGACGCGATCTTCATGTATTGAGCCGTCGGCGGGGGCGGCGGCAATCCCAACGACCTGGATGGCGACGGCTACACGAACGACGACGAACAGGCCAACGGCACCGATCCGAACAATGCCGCCGACGTGCCGCCCGACTATCGACATGGATTTCATCTCGAACCTGACTCGACCCCGACGACGACAACGATAGCTTCTTGGACAACACAGACCGATTCGCGGTGGATGCCGACAATGGACCACAACGCCCGTCGGCACGCTTACGACTGGGAAAACGAAGGCGCCGACGAGGGCGGATTGCTGGGTCTTGGTTTCACTGGGTTGATGACCAATGGCGTGGACGATTATGAGTCGCTGTTTGATCCGGCAACGCTAACGGCGGGCGGTGCGGCGGGCGTCTTTACAATTGATTCGGCCACGGCGGGACGGCCCGCGGCGCAACGAATACCCAAGAACAGGCATTTCAATTCGGCGTCAACGTGGCGAACGAAACCACGCCCTTTACTGCCAGAATCGAGCGTCGCTGGCGCCCTTCACTGCGCTTGACTCCTCAGCCCGGGCAGGAAATGGGCATGTATATCGGCACTGGCGATCAGGACAACTACGTGCAAATCGTCCTGTCGGGCGACAACGGCGGCTCTGTACAGGTGATGAAGGAGATCGGCGGCGTGTTCACGCGCCGTGGCGAGTCAAAACCTCGCGCTTCCCGGTCCGGGTTTCGTCGATCTGAATCTAACGGTCGATCCGGTCGCAGATACAGTGCAGGCAAGCTACTTCGCCGACGGTGGGCGACTAGTTAATCTTGGCAGCACCTATTGCGATTCCGGCCGCATGGCTCGCCGGCTCTCTAGCTGTCGGATTGATTGCCACGGATCCGACGGGCGCTGGCACCATGCCGGTCACTTGGGATTTTCTCGGCGTCGAGTCGGGCGCGCCGGCAACGGCGATCCGGAGGCGTTCTTTCTTGATCCATCCGCCAGCGGGCGGAATGCTCACCGCGTCGGTGTTCACGACCGGCTCCTATCCGAATCGTGAACAACTCAACAGGAAATGTTCGAATTCAATCGGTCCGATTGATGCCAGGACGGCATTATTGCCCGATTTGATTTTCGATCCCACGGGCAGGGCGGCAACGAAGGCGGCAAGCCATTTACGCCTGATTCAGGGGCCGTGGAAACTGGGCTGGTCGGCCACAGCATTTCGAGTCCGCATGACGACGGTTTTGAAGTCTTGACGATTCAGTTTGCCGATTTCGATCCCGGCGAAGCATTTACCTTCTCGATCGACATGGAGCCGACAAGCATCAAAGGGTCCGCGGCCGCCTGGACCGAGTAATGCGGGCAAGATCTCCGGCCTGGAATTGACCGGATCGACAGGTTACAATCGTCTTTAGCGACGGCACCACGACGCAGACGCAGACATTCCGCACCGCTGGAAGCGGAAGAGGCTTCGCAGACGCACGGCTGATACCGGTCTTGCCGCCGGCGCCGGGCTTGTCGCGTGTCGGTTCAACTCGTGCCGCCCGCCGATTGTGACCAATGTCGAGTCAAACGCTGCGAATTACGGGCCCGGCCGGCGCCACGGCACGATTGCTTCAGGTTGAAGCATCGCTCTGATCTGGCCGGCGTGCCCGGCGGCGGATTTGACATCGATCCCTTTGAAGCCAACAAGGCGATCAAGTTGACCGATTATGTCGTGACAATCGGCCCGGGCGGCTTTGTCGATGTGCCGGTAACTCTCACCATCACCGAGCCGGAAGGCGGCTACAACTATTTTGTCGCCGCGATCCAAGATGCGCAGGACGCACCGGCAGCACTTTCGCCAAAAATCATCCTCAAGCTGCAGAACGCACTATCGTCTCTGGTTCGGCAGCCGAGTAAACATTGTTACCAACGGTAGCTTGAACAATTCCAGCACGTGCCACGGCCGGATCATTTCAGATCCTCAATCAGTCGACCAGCGGCGAAAACATTACTTCCGTTACGGTCAACCTCGGCACTGGCCTGCTGCAGGATATCGTTTTCGATCCTGCTGGCGGGGCCGGAGACACCGCGGGCGGACCGTTTACTGCCGACAGCGGTGCCGCTGCAACGGGCCAGGTCGAGTCACAGCTTCAACGGGCCCCACGACGGCGGCTTCGATTCGCTCACCATAAATTTCACCGATTTCAATCCAGGCGAGACCTTTACTTTCTCCGTCGACATCGATCCCACCAGCATCAAAGGGGTCGTGCTCTCCCGGGCCTCAACAGTCGGGCAGCATCTCCGGCCTGGAGGCCAGTGGCGCAACGATCACGGTGGGGTTCAGCGACGGCAGCACAAGAACCGGCGAGGTCTTCGCTAGACAACGGCAGCAAAGTCAATTCGCAGGTGATCCTCGACGGCGGATGCCCGTCGCGCCGTCCATTGCAATGGTGGGCGTGGCTAGTTCGCCAGCGATCGTGACCAACACGTCGCAAACTATTCGCATCACCGGTCCCCAGGGCGCGACGGCGCGGCTCCTGCAAACGGAGAGCGCACTATTTCTCGGCGGCGTGCCGGGCGGTGGCTTCGACATTGATCCTTTCGAAACCAATAAAGTGATCGTCGTCACGCATCGAACTGTGACGATCGGTGCTGCCGGCTTCGTCGATGTGGCGGTCGTGCTCACTGACAGCCATACCCAGGGTGGAGTCAATACATTCGCCGCCGTGCTTCAGGACCTTGACGGAAGAACGAGCGTTCTTTCGAACTTTGTTGTAGTCGCCATAAACGATGCTCCTGCGGCAATCGCCGTGGACTTCACAGGCATGCTTGCAGGCGACTATGACGGAAGCGGCATCGTCGATACGGCGGATTATCTCGCCTGGCGACGCACTTTCGGCGAAACTAGCGATGGCCTATTCGCTGATGGCAACACCGATGGAACGGTCGACGCGGCTGATTACGTGCTATGGCGTCGCAATCTTGGTGCGGCGCTCCCAGGTGCTGGAGCATCGATCAATCCACTCCCATCCGCAGCAGCGCAATCCGCTGCCGCTGTAATCGATGAGGATGTCTCTGCAATAAGTAATGTCGAACAATCCCTCCTTTCTTCGTTTAGTATTGGGCCTTTCCTGGGTCGTTCGGATCGTACGATCGGTGCAAGTTCGGCGTTGTTGGTGTCCGCGCAGCAGCCAGCAAGCATCGACGCGTCGCAAGCACGGGACCTCAACTTGATCATTGCGGCAGCCGCCTCGTCGCACCACGCAGCACGCGAGAGGGCTTTTACGCTCTCCGACGCGGCTAACGATCAGATTGCTAGCTTCGAAACTGAACCGCCGGAAACCGCATGGGCCTTGGCGTTCGAAGCTTTTGGAATTACGAATAATGGGCTAAGCTTCTAAATTGAAGCAACCAGCGTTTTATTGACTCGCTGTCGGCCCTATCATGCTGCAGGCGGTAACCATGTTTCGCAGAATTGTTTACTCCCGCGCCAACGGCCAGCGCATTCGGCCGTTGCGATTCGAGCCGCTTGAGGATCGTCATTTGCTTGCCGCCGTGACGGGCTTCATCCTCATCAACGCCGACACGGATCTGCCACTCGGTTCACTCACTGCCGGCCAGACACTTAATCTGGCCAATCTGCCCAGTCAAAACCTTAACGTTCGCGCCGACACCGTCGACAGCATCGGAAGCGTGCGTTTTCGCCTCGACGCGACGACGAATTTCAAGACCGAAAACACGAGTCCTTACGCTTTGTTTGGCGATCAGAATGGCGACTATAATGCAGGATCGTTCTCTTTAGGAAGCCATACGCTTACTGCTACGCCCTTCAGCCAGAGCAATGCGAATGGAACGGCTGGCACAGCGCTGAGCGTCAGCTTTACGGTGATCAACCAAAGCACACCGATCAATCAGCCCCCGACGGTGAACGCCGGCCCGGACCTAGCTATCACGTTGCCGACCAATTCGGCAAATCTCGACGGAACCGTGGCCGACGACAATTTCCCGTCGAATCCGCTAACCACCAATTGGGCCAAATTCAGCGGACCCGGCACGGTTTCGTTTGGGAATATTAATAGCGTGGACACGACGGCGGCATTCAGCCAGGCGGGCAACTATGTCCTTCGCCTGACGGCCGACGACGGGCAATTCGTCCGCAGCGACGACGTGCTGATCACGGTAAACTCGCAGCCGACAGGACCCGGGGTTACCAGCTTTACCCTAATTAATGCCGTCACCGATCAGCCGATGTTTACCATTACCGACGGCATGTCGATTGATTTGGCACAACTCTCTACGACCAAAGTAAATATCCGCGCAAACACGACCGGCGTCGTCCGTAGTGTGGTTTTTGATTATGACGGCACAAGCAACGTTCGAGTTGATAGCAGCTCACCGTACGCGCTGTTCAGCGAATCCGGCGGAAACTTTCAACCCGTAATCCTCGGGCTGGGTAACCACGCGATGACGGCCGCGTGCGTTTACCGGCTCGGGCGGAGGTGGCTCGCTGATCAACTCGCTGACACTGAACTTCCAAGTCGTTGTCGCTCATCCCATTCCCGACCAGATTCATCTATCGTGGAAGGGCGACCCCTCCACCACACTCACCGCCGTCTGGCGCACCTACGGTGCCTCGACAGCCTCAATCCTGCAGTATCGCCAGCTGGGATCAACAACCTGGCTCGACCGAACCGGCGTGCAGAAAACGAGCGGGACGACAGGTAAGTTGCACGAAGCCACAATCACCGGACTCTTGCCGTCGACGCAGTATGAATATCGCGTGGCCGGGGACGGCGGGACCTGGTCGAACGTATATATCACTGAGACTGCCCCACCACCGGGGCCTGCCGCCTTCGACTTCGTCTACTTCGCTGACACAGGGCTTGTCGGCGCCTGGACGGGCTCTCCACCGGCACGCAGCAAATCATCGCCGACGTCGCCGGACTCAGTCCACTGCTCGTGTTGGGCGGCGGCGATTACGCCTATTACAACACAGACAAACGGTTCGGCCCACTCAATGCTCATATCGATGCGTGGTTCAACCAGTCGGCGCCGTTTTTGACCAAGTCTGTGTTCATGCCCACACTGGGAAACCACGAAGTTCTTCTGCAAGAATCGTATGATGCATGGATCCAGCGGATGGCCCTGCCGGCGTCGCAAACCGACAACTTCAATATCTATAGTTTCGATGTCGGGCATGTCCATTTCGTCTCGATTCTGGCCGTGCGTGGAACTCAGGATCTACCCGACTCGCAGATCGACTGGATTATTCAGGACATACAAGCTGCCCAGGCACGAGGGCAGACGTGGATCATTCCCTACATGCATGTGTCGGCGTTTGCCGACGGCGCGAGTCATCCTTCGAACATCGCTCTGCGCAATCAACTCGGACCAGTCTTCGAGCAGCTCGGCGTGCACCTGGTTATCAGCTCGCACGACCAGAACTACGAACGGACTTATCCGCTCAGAAACGTGGGTCAAGGCAACCCGGTTGTCACGGACACGCGTCTTACGGGCTACGACGCCAATGACGGCACCGTGTGGTTAAAGGTCAGCCCGGCCGGCAAACTCTCCAGCATAGACGGCAGCTTTTCGGAGTTCCAAACCAACCCGCCGCCGTACTGGACGGCTGCCCGCGACGACACGAGGCACCATTTTGCGCGGTTCATTGTGTCGTCCGACGGCTCATTGACGACGCAAATCTACGCGACGCCGGGCGACGGGACGCCATCATTTATTTTGGACAGCTTTACGTACTCACTCGGCAGCGCAGAAAACACACAAACGTCGTCGGTAGCGCAATCCAATTCTGGACCAGCTGTGCGCATCAGCCACACAGAAACGTTGCCTTTCCTAGAGTCGAGTTTGAAGCCGGCAAAGACGACAATACAAAACATGCTCACCAGCATCGTCGACCAGCAATTGATTCCATATCCAAGCTCGTTATGTGTACTGGATTACTCAATGTTACAACATCGCGACAAAGCATTATCGGAATGGAAACCAATTCTCCGTGACTCGACATTGACTCGAGTGGTCCGGGTCGCAATTTCGCGACCTCATCACCCGGGAGCACTGTGGACCAATATCGGTGACTTTGATCTCGACGATAGCCCTCGGGAATCGGCATTCGAATCCCTCAATCTTTGTATGCCTCGATCGTCGAGGTAGGACCGTTGAAAAATGGCGCTGTTGAAGCCAATTGAAGATGCCGATCCATCAACGTCGGTAACGGCCCAATTTGAGTCGACCCGCTGAATCGGCCAGCGAACAGGTTTGCAAATGATAATCTTGATCGGAATTTCGTTTTTGTTATCACCGGCCGGATTAATTGGTGACTACCCGTTTCGCAACTCAGTTTACATGCAGCAGTTCATTCTCTGGTCGCACATTCACATTACCTCGTCGTTCTTCCTGTCATCAGCTCATCTTGCCTGGATCACGCGTTGGTTTACCCAGCGCGGCGGCGGAGCGGGCTCGATGCCCATGTTGCTTCCACAAAAGGCATCGCCGTAGGCCTATCGGTGCAGCCGATCCAAGTCGTACTTGCCAGTTCCCGGTCCTAGAGATTTTGACACACGTCGCCTGGCCTTAAGCCGATTCGTTTGACTGGAAGCCGTTTGGTAAACGCTCACAAAAGTCCAGCATCCTCTTGATAGATCTCGAAGTAGCTCGCGCCAGGGGCGTTTCCAAGGGCCTCTTCGAACGGTCCGTCGAAGCGATCAGTGGAACTTCCGGAGGTCATTTGGAAGCCGATCCGCCAGCCGTTACTGCCCAAGTCGAGAATCATTTTGTGGTGGCGGGCGTCCATTGGCGTGCTTGCTTTGAGCGAATTGTGTTGAAAGGTTCGCGCAGACCAAGTCGCTGTTGACAATGCACAATGACAGGATAAGTGATTGCCCCGCGGTGGTTCGGCTCCAACGTGGCATTCGAGAATTATTGCGCAACTGGGAAAAGCGGCGTTATAACTGTCGACGGCCCTCGACCAGGCATCAATCATTTTCGAGTCCGAATACTCAGCAGCGGTGGTCAAACCAGGCGCCATATGCATCTCGGCGGAGCTATAGTTCGCAGTGGACGACACATGGACACCGACAAGCAGCGGATCGTTGCCATAGCGATTGCCGAGTTCCGCGATCGCCCGCGAAAGTGCGGTTTGGGCTGCGGTGCTCCAAGGCAGCGGTGCTCCTTGATGCCAAGGACCTTCGATCCATGTAGGCGAATCTTTGCCGGCCATCATCCGCAACATGTAAGGTTTGCCGAGCGCGCGGCGGCGCTGGACTTGTGAATCGAGCCACTGCCATTGGAAACTGAGAGCCATTGTCGAGGCTCGCCCAACTCACGCGAATTGAAAGCCCTGCGACGCTCGGGTCGCGCAGCACTGAATTACGGACGTTATCCTTATCAATGCCCTGAAGCACGAAAAAGCCGAATGGCGAACGCTGTGCAAAGCCGTTACTTGTAATACAGGTCAAGCTAACGAATAGTGCCGCTGACCAAAGCCTAAGGATGCGATGACAGTTGAAGTGAGTTTCCACGATGAGTCTCCATTGGTGTAGTTCGTTAGGCCCGCTTCGAATTTGTGATACGAACGATAGAATCAGAATTAGGCCGCGAAACGATATGTCTGTTGACCTGTTCTGATACGCCGTCGCGATGGTTTACTACTGCCGTTACTCGCAGCAATGGACGACGACCTCAAAAAGCAAATTGATTCCAAACAGCAGGTAAGGACCGATATGCACTTGATTGTGAAATGGTGACGGGCGTCACCGGCACCGGACGCCGTGGGTGCTAGGTTTCAAGTGCGAAACCAGCCGTTGGAATGTCTCAAATTATTGCCGATGCCTGCTATCATTTACAACCCGCAATTTAAGCGAACGCCTGAATTCATCGGAATTTATCAGCGTTACGACAATTCGTCGTCCCAAGAAGGACGGTGGTCACGGATTAGCCGACAACACGGTTCGTCGCCGTTGCGGAATAACGCGGCAGTTCGTTAATGAGACCCTGGATGCACGGCTGATCGCCGAGAATCCGTTTGCCAAAATGATGGCGGTCGCCGTGCGAGCCAATAAGCGCCGCGACTATGTTCGTAACTCGCGAGGAGGCCGAAGCGGCACTGGCCGCCTGCCCAAAGAATCAATGGCGACTGATATTCGCTTTGAGCCGCCGCGGGGGCTCGCGCTGCCCGTCCGAGCACTTGGCATTGCGATGGGGTGACATCGAGTCACCAGAAAGAATGAGCTTCGAGACTTGGGCTTTGACCCAGGCTGGATCGACGACCAGGTGCTCGACCCGCCCGAGCAGTACTGGCGCATCGGGCCCTACCTGGTCGAGGACGAGACGATCGAGGAGGTCGAGAAGGGCGTGTTCATCCCGTTCATCCACCGGCCGCTGTCCCGCTACGTCAACGCCCTGGCCGCCGCCGGCCTCGTCGCTCGACCGCATGGAGGAGCCGGCGCCGCCGCCGGGCTTCCTGGCGCGGGCCGCCGAGTACGCGGCGGCGGCCACCATCCCGCGCCTGCTCGTTCCTCCGCGCCGAGAAGCGCTAGCCACGCGTAGCCTGGCCAGCGATGAGCGAGTTCGTCGTCATCACCGGGCTGTCGGGGGCCGGGCGGTCGCAGGCCGCCGACGACCTCGAGGACCTGGGCTGGTTCGTCATCGACAACCTGCCCGCCGCGCTGATCCCGCAAGGTCGCCGAGCTCGTCCAGCACGCCGGGCTCGTCGACACCGAGCGGGTGGCCCTCGTCGTCGGGCGCCGGCGCCTACCACGACGAGCTGCACGCCGGCGCTCGACGAGCTGCGGGCCGCGGGCGCCCGGGTGCGCCAGTCCTGTTCCTCGACGCGCCGCACCGACGTGCTCGTCCGCCGCTACGAGGGCACCCGCCGCCGCCACCCGCTGCGCCGAGCGGCGAGCGGCTGGCCGAGGCCATCGAGCGCGAGCGCGCGCTGCTCGAGCCGGTGAAGGCCGAGGCCGACGTCGTCGTCGACACCACCGACCTCAACGTCCACCAGCTGCGCGACCGCATCGTCGAGCTGTTCGGCGACGACGACGCCGACGCCGGCATGCAGACCACGCGTCGTGTCGTTCGGCTACAAGCACGGCCTGCCCGCTCGACGTCGACATCGTGCTCGACTGCCGGTTCCTGCCGAACCCGCACTGGGTCGACGAGCTGCGCCCGCTCACCGGCCTCGACGAGCCGGTGCGCGACTACGTGCTCGACCAGCCGCGAGCCGCGCGACTTCCTCGACCGCCTCGACGACCTGCTCGGCCTGCTGCTGCCGGCCTACGTCGAGGAGGGCAAGACGTACCTGACGCATCGCGTTCGGCTGCACCGGCGGCCGCCACCGGTCGGTCGTCATCGCCGAGGAGGTCGCGCCGCCTGCTCCGGCGAGCGCGGGCTTCGCGCCGACGCGTCATCCACCGGGACGTCGACCGAGTGAGCGCGCCTGCCGAGCGATCCGCGTCGTCGCCATCGGCGGCGGGCACGGGCTCGCCGCCACCCTGCGGGCCGTGCCGCCGCTACGCCGGCGCACGTCACCGCGGTCGTGTCGGTGGCCGACGACGGCGGCTCGAGCGGCCGGCTCCGCGAGCCTGGGCGTGCCCGCGCCGGGCGACATGCGCCGCTGCCTCGCCGCCCTCGCCGACGCCCGACGCCGTCTGGGCCGCGCGTCCTCGAGCACCGCTTCGACGCCGGCGAGCTCGACGGGCCACGCGGTCGGCAACCTGCTGCTCGCCGGCGCTGACCGAGGAGACTCGGCGACCTCCAGTCGCGCCTGCGACGAGGTCGCCGCGCATCGCTCGGCGTCGACGCCGAGCCGGCCCGGGTCGTGCCCGGCCACCGGCGACGCCGTCGTGCCTGCACGGCCGCGCCGGCGACGGCACCGGTCGTCGAGGGCCAGGTCGCCGTGGCCGAGACGCCGGGGCATCGCGCGAGGTCTGGGCTCGACCCGCCGCGACCGCCGGCCGTCCGCCGGTCGCCCTCGAGGCCATCGCCGACGCCGACCAGGTCGTGCTCGGCCCCGGGTCGCTGTACACCAGCGTGCTCGCCGGCGTGCCGTGGTCGGCGACGTCCGCGAGGCCGCTCGGCGACACCGCGCCCGGGTCGGTCTACGTCGGCAACCTGCCGGCCGAGCAGGCCCGAGACGCGCGGGCTACGACGTCGCCGCCCACGTCGCCGCCCTGCGCGCGCCACGGCGTCGCAGCCCGACGTCGTCGTGCGCCCACCCGGCGGCGCTGCCGCTCGGGGCCGGCCGGGTCGACGTCGTCGAGGCCGTCGGTCGCCGACGCCGACGGGCTCGTCCACGACCCGGACGGGCTCGGCGCCGCGACTCGCCGCCTGCTCGGCTGGCACGGCGGACTGGAACCCCTCGGCCCGATCTGGTCGGATGGCCGGACCTGACTACGACCCAGGAGCACCTCGCGATGACCATCCGCGTCGGCATCAACGGCTTCGGCCGCATCGGCCGCAACTTCTTCCGGGCCGCCAAGCAAGGCGGGCGCCGACATCGACTTCGTGGCCGTCAACGACCTCGACCTCGCCGGAGATCAACGCCCACCTCCTGAAGTACGACTCGACCCTCGGCACGCCTCGACGACGAGGTGAAGGTCACCGGCGACGGCATCACCGTCGGCGGCGACGCGCTTCAAGGTGCTTCGCCGAGCGCGACCCGAAGGCCCTGCCGTGGGGCGACCTCGGCGTCGACGTCGTCATCGAGTCGACCGGCATCTTCACCGACCGCGACAAGGCCGCCGCCCACATCGAGGCGCGGCGCGCCCCGCGTGATCATCTCGGCCCCGCCGACCGGCGCCGACGCCACGTTCGTCGTCGGCGTCAACGACGACACGTTCGACCCGGCGCAGCACAAGGTCGTGTCCAACGCCTCGTGCACGACCAACTGCTTCGTGCCGATGGTCAAGGTGCTCGACGACGCCTTCGGCGTCGAGAAGGGCCTGATGACGACGGTCCACGCCTACACCAACGACCAGAACCTGCTCGACCTCGTCCACAAGGACCTGCGCCGGGCCCGCGCCGCGGCCGTCAACATCGTCCCGACGTCCACCGGCGCGGCCCGGGCCACGAGCCTCGTGCTCGAGTCGATGAAGGGCAAGCTCGACGGCACCGCGCTGCGGGTGCCCGTGCCGGACGGCTCGATCACCGACTTCACCGGCCATCCTCGGCAAGGAGCGTCACCGTCGACGAGGTCAACGACGCCTTCCGCGAGGCCGCCGCCGTCGGGCCCGCTGGCCAAGGTGCTCGTCTACACCGAGGACCCGATCGTGTCGCTCCGACATCGTCGGCTCGCCGGCGTCGTGCACGTTCGACGCCCCGCTCACGATGGCGCATGGGCAACATGGTCAAGGTGCTCGGCTGGTACGACAACGAGTGGGGCTACTCGAACCGCCTCGTCGACCTCGCCGTCGATCGTCGGCGCCGGCCAACCAGTGACCCGCGTGGCCGAGCGTCCCGGTCCTCGAGGACCTGCCCGACCCTCGACGGCAAGCGGGTGCTGCTCCGCGCCGACTTCAACGTCCCGTCGACGGACGGGCGGATCACCGACGACCTGCGCATCCGCGCCGCCCTGCCCACGATCGAGTGGCTGCAGGAGCAGGGCGCCACGGTCGACGGCCTGCACGCCACTTCGGCCGGCCCAAGGGCGAGCCCGACCCGAAGTACTCGGTGGCGCCGGTCCGCGACGCGGCTGGCCGAGCTGGCGCCGGGCGTCGAGCTGCTCGAGAACCTGCGCTTCGACCCCGGCGAGGAGGGCAACGACCCGGCCTTCGTCGACCAGCTGGTCGACGGGCCTCGACGCTCTACGTCAACGACGCCTTCGGCGCCGTCCCACCGGGCCCACGCGTCGATCGTCGGCCCGCCCGCAGCGCCTGCCCGAGCGCCGCCGGCCGCCTGCTGGCCAAGGAGGTCGAGGTGCTGCGGCGGCCTGCGCGACGCGCCCGAAGCGCCCGTTCGTCGCCGTGCTCGGCGGCGCCAAGGTGAGCGACAAGCTCGGCGTGATCGAGGCCCTGCTCGAGCGTGGTCGACGACGCTCGCTCATCGGCGGCGGCATGTGCTTCACGTTCCTCGCCGGCCCAGGGCCACGCGGTCGGCGACTCGCTGCTGCGAGGACGACCAGGTCGACACCTGCAAGGCGCTGCTCGACAGGCGGCGCCGCCATCCTGCTGCCGTCCGACATCACCGCGCTCGGCCCGGCGGCGATCGGCGACCGTCGGCCGGCGGCGAGGTCCGCCAGCTCGGCGTCGACGTGCCCGACGGCTGGAAGGGCCTCGACATCGGGCCCGGGCACGGCCGCCGAGTTCGGCGACGTGATCGCTCGACGCCCGCACCGTGTTCTGGAACGGCCCCATGGGCGTGTTCGAGGACGCGCGCTTCGAGGCCGGCACCCGCACGGTCGCGCGAGGCGGTGGCCGAGTACCACGGCTTCACCGTCGTCGGCGGCGGCGACAGCGCCGCGGCCGCTGGCCCAGTTCGGCCTCGCCGAGCGACATCGACCACGTCTCCACCGGCGGCGGCGCGTCGCTCGAGCTGCTCGAGCAGGGCGACCTGCCCGGCCTCGCCGCCCTGCGAGGAGGCAGCCGCAATGCCCGGCTGAGCGACCGCGCAAGCCGCTGATCAGCGGCAACTGGAAGATGCACCACAACCACTTCGAGGCCATCCAGGTCGGTGCAGAAGCTCGCGTACCTGCTCACCGCGGAGGACTACGACGCGGTCGACGTGTCGGTGCACCCGCCGTTCACCGACCTGCGCTCGGTGCAGACGCTACTTCGATGAGCGAGAAGGCCGATCCCGATCGCGCTCGGCGCCCAGAACTGCCACTGGGAGGAGAAGGGCGCGTTCACCGGCGAGTGTCGCCCGGCGATGCTGGCCAAGCTCGACGTGCAGCTACGTCATCGTCGGCCACTCCGAGCGCCGCGAGCTGTTCGGCGAGACCGACGAGGACGTGCAACCGCAAGGTCAAGGCCGTGCTGACGGCCGGCATGACGCCGATCATGTGCGTGCGGCGAGACGCTCGACGAGCGCGAGGCCGGGCAGACCGAGGCCAAGGTCGACCGGCCAGGTGCGGGCCGGCCTGGCCGGGCTGCACGGCCGAGCAGGTCGGCGGGCTCGGTCATCGCCTACGAGCCGATCTGGGCCATCGGCACCGGCCGCACCGCCACGCCCGAGGACGCCCAGGCCATGTGCGCGCTCGTCCGCGACGTGGTCGCGCGAGCGCGTCGGCGACGACGGCCGCCGACGTCGGTGCGCATCCAGTACGGCGGCTCGGTGAAGCCGGCCAACACCGCCGAGCTGATGGCCCAGCCCGACATCGACGGCGCCCTGGTCGGCGGGGCCAGCCTCGACCCCGACGAGTTCGCCCGCATCGTGCAGTTCCGCCTCTAGGGGGCGCGCTGGTAGCGTGCCCGCCGTGCTCACGAACGTCGTCGTCGGCATCCACGTCATCGTCTCGGGCATGCTGATCCTCCTCGTGCTGCTGCACAGCGGCAAGGGCGGCGGCTGTCCGACATGTTCGGCGGCGGCTCGGCGCCGCGGCGCCGGCTCGCGGTGGTCGAGCGAACCTCGACCGCATCACCGTCGTCGCGGCGCTCGTCTTCGCCTTCACGACCACGGGCCT
>CAWAZX010000007.1:0-43541 GCA_963786455.1 uncultured Planctomycetota bacterium
ATCCACGCACTCCATAAGCTGTCACACTTGTGTAGAGACCAATGGGCACTGCCAGTGCTCTTCGTGCCACATCATTGCTGCTGCTGGTGATAATCGCAGATTGCCAATGAGTAACGGTCGAGTGCAAGCCGCTTCCAACTCGGTCCAGAAAAACAACAAAATTTAAGTTCGAGACCCACACTGACAAAGCCGGTGGCACCCACGTCCGTCGCTAATCAATTGTCGGCGGCACCAAACCATCGATTACGAGCGTCGTCACCCGATATGGATCCGCCAACTCCACTACGCGAATCGCATGATTGTTCGTATCGGCGACATACAACTTGCCGCCAGCTGCAGAAATGCCGGCCGGCTCGTTGAAAGCGGCTTGGGCCCCTTCCGCGGCGTCGCGGATGCCCGGCTCGCCGCTGCCTGCAATCGTGCGGCATGTGCGTGCGGCCACGTCGATCACCTTCAGCTTGTTGTTGTACGTATCGGCGACGTACAACTTGCCGTCCCACCAGGCCACGCCCAACGGGTGCTGCAGCCGCACGTCGCGGCCCGTGCCGTCGACGTCGCCGAAATCGAATAGCGTCCCCGTGAGGCCGACCAGCGTTTCCACATTGCCGGTCGAATCAAGCGGAACCGAGCGGATCGTGCTGCCTTCGCTGTCCGCCACAAACAGCCGCTTGCCGTCGGAGGTCAGCCCGCTCGGCTGCGCGAACGATGAGTAACGTGCATCATACGGAACGCGGGGCAGCAGCGGACCATCGACGATGTCTTCACGCCCGTTACCGGCATACGGTCCGATCTCACGCTCGTCGAGCGGCATCTTCCAAATCTGATGCGGCCCGGCCATCGCAATAAACAAATTCTGCCCGTGCGGCCAAGCCGCCCACGGGCTGGCCAGTGGCGTGGTTTTCGGCGGCCCAACAAAGCGTGCACCAACCTCCCGGCCCCCCTCGCCCCAGCCCGGCCAGCCGATGCCTTTCTTGCCGGTGCCGGCGACTGTCGACACGGTCTGATTCACCAAATCCACCTTACGAAGCAAATGGTTCTCCGTATCTGCCACGTACAGCACATTACCAACGAGCGCCATCCCTTGCGGGTGATTGAAGCTGGAATCGCCGAATCCCCCATCGGCCCGACCGATCGCTCCAGATCCAATCACATCCTGCAACTTGCCGTCAAAATCGACAACCACAATGCGGTTGTGATTGCTGTCCGCGATGAACAGTCGCCGGCCCGCTTCGTCGGCCAGTACCTTGCCGGGAAACCGCAGCGGCGTGGTCTGTTGTTGGTCGTTCTTGACCAACGGCGGCCGCGGCGCCGGTTTGAGCAGCCCTTGCGACCGATAGTACGGCAACCCGCGGTCGATCACGGCCTTCATATCCGCAAACTCGCGCTCGCCGCTAGCCGCCCATACGACCTCGCCGGCGGGATCAATCAACACGAGCGTCGGCCAACTGTTGGCACCGAATCGCCGCCAAATCGTCATCTCGGCGTCGTTGACCACCGGGTGCTCAATCTCATAACGCAGCGCCGCTTCACGAATGTTGTCGGTAACTTGCTCGCCTTCAAACTTTGCCGAGTGGACGCCGACCACCACCAGCTCGTTGGGGAACGCATGCTCGAGTTTCTTGAGCTCGGGCAGCACATGCATACAGTTGATGCAGCAATACGTCCAAAAATCGAGCAGCACGAATCTCCCGCGAAGATCCTGCAGTGAAAGCGGATTTGCGACGTTGACCCACTCGCCGCCGTCCAAGGGCGGCGCGGCGATTCGCAGCGAGTACGGGTGCTTTTGCTGGGCCTCCTCCCCGCCGCCGGCTGGAGCGGAGGCCGACGGTTCTTCCTGCGCCACGGCAACGGCCGGTTGGATGAATCGGTAGTATGTCGCAGTGGCGACCAATACTGCGCAAAGGGCGACCAATCCGACCGCTCGTCTACCAGGGCGATCGGTGTCGTTAGTTCGTGAGGTGGCCGTCATCTCAAACTCGACGTATGCAAAGGTTAGCGATCGCGCCGACTAGTTTACACGTGACAATTGTGCGGCCCAGCCAATGGCCGGAGGTCA
This sequence comes from uncultured Planctomycetota bacterium, assembly GCA_963786455.1. Taxonomy (GTDB): domain Bacteria; phylum Planctomycetota; class Planctomycetia; order Pirellulales; family Lacipirellulaceae; genus JABDGM01. The sequence goes on from CAWAZX010000007.1 coordinate 2,057, forward strand.
TGCCCCAACAGTCGAAAACGGACGTCTCTCACCCGGCCAACCGGCGCCGGCCGCGCCACCGGCTTGCCCGCGTATTCTAAGCGATTTTCCAACGCGGATCGAACCGATGCAACCAGCTGGTGACGGCGGGTCAAACGCCTCGTGCGTCGACTTCAGGATTTACGACTTGCCGTCGCTTTGGGTCGCATTCTAGTCCTATAATTGATCCGAAGCGTGATTCACGTCGCGTTTGCCGGGTTCAGGCGGCGTTTTTGCAGTATCGTATTGCAATCAGCCGCCCGCGTCGCGTGTTCGAACGGGGGGTGTTGGTTTTATGCGTATCCGCTCAATTGCCATCGCCATGTTTTGCGTCACCGCTGGGGCAGCCCAAGTCGCTCGATCCGAGCAATGGGTCGACAAGATGTTCGAGGAGCGCGAACATAACTTCGGCACAGTGGCCCGTGGGGCCGATACGGTCTACCGCTTCCCCGTCAAAAACCTCTACAAGCAAGACGTCGAGTTGGTAAACGTGCGCTCGAGCTGCGGCTGCACATCGCCGTCGATCGAAAAGTCGATCATCAAAACCGGCGAGATCGGCTACATCGTCGCCAGCTTCAACACCCGCACGTTCACTGGCATGCACGGTGCGACGCTGACTGTGGAAGCGAAATGGAACGACCGCGGCGTTTGGCGACGCGGTGAGACGCAGCTGCGCGTCAACGGCAACATCCGTGGCGACGTCGTGTTTAAGCCAGGTGCCATCCGCTTCGATTCCATCGATCAAGGATCGCCATCGGAACAGAAAGTCGAAGTCACCTACGCCGGCAGGCCGGATTGGAAAATCGTCGACGTCCGCGGTGCCAGCGACGACTTGGAAGTTGAGCTGGCTCAACGGCAACGGAACTCTGGCCGCGCTGCCTATGAGATCGTTGTCCGGCTCAAAGACACTGCCTCCGCTGGTTACATCAACGACAATTTGATCCTGGTCACTAATGACGAACGCAACCCCAGGATTCCAATCCACGTATCGGGCCGCGTCGTGCCTGCGATTTCCGTGGCCCCGGAATCGGTGCTGCTCGGCGACGTCGTCTTTGGGAACCAGGTTTCCAAGAAAGTGATCGTTCGCGGAAAGAAGCCGTTCCGCATCGTCTCGATCAAGTGTGACGAAGACAGTTTCCAGTTCAACGTCGACGACCAACCTAAGGAACGCCACGTGGTGGAAATCGTCTTTGATGCCAAAAAGGACGTCGGTACCGTGAAGCAGCTCATTCGTATCACTACCGATTTGGGCGAGACGTTCGAGACCACGCTCACGGCCTACGCCACGGTGGTTGAACCCAAGCAAGAGGCCACGGCCACCGACCGCGGCGCCGCCGCCGACACGACCACCGGAAGCACTGCCGGCGCCGCTAGCGGTTCGTCAGGCACGGTAGCGAGCCAGTAGGGCGTATGAAACTGGGTGGCATGCTTTCACGCGGTAGCGGGTGAGCATGATCTAGATACCCCTTCCATAGCCCGCATTGACGCTTTCACGAGCGGTCGGAATAATCTGACCGCTTTTCTTGTTGGTTCTCGTCTGACCGCATGCTGCGCGCTGCGGCTGCCGTGCTACACGCCGCGCCGCATCGTGTGCGCCCATTTCTCGATGGTGACCGATTTGTTGCGCTGCTTCAAATCCGTGGCTCATTCTCTCGTCTTCGCAACTGCATTGGTGCTTCTCGGCACCAGCGCAGCGTGCGGCCAAACCTCGGAAATGGTCGAGCCCCAGGAAATGTTGAACCAGAGCGAACTGCCGCCGGAAAGTGGCGAGGCCCCGATCCCGCTTCACGATTTGGCGGCACCCTACGAACAGCAGCCGTCAACGGATGAATTCGGTGCGCCAGGTTACCCGCCACCGGGCTACTGGCCGGCGATGAGCCGACTGGGTTTGCGCCACTCCTACACGCACAGCCGCAGTGTCGGTTGGGGCAGCCCACTCGTGGGCACCAGCTGGCTCAATCGACCGTTTTACGTCGGTGCCGACATCGGCAACTTGTGGATGACACGATCCGTCGAGGACTCGGTGGGCCGCGACGTCGATGCGGTCGGCGGCATCTTTTTCGGCCGCGACTGGGATCACTACTGGGGCAACGAGCTGGCCTTCCACTTGGCAACTACGGAGTTCGTGAATAGCAATGCGCCGGACGACCCGGTCAACCATTCCATGTTCATATGGAACTACAGCCTGATGTATTACCCTTGGGGCGATTCCGCGATTCGCCCGTACTGGCGATGGGGCATCGGCAACACGCGTGTCGATTTCCCGCTCGACGACGGCACCCGTCATGGCGAATGGCTCCTTACGTTTCCCATCGGCGTCGGCGTCAAATGTCCAATTCGCCCCTGGCTCGCGGCGCGGACCGAGCTGACCGATTACCTGGCCTTCGACGGCAGCGATGTGCCCACGCAAAATAATCTTACGCTCACCGTCGGTCTGGAGTGGCATTTTGGAGCCCGCCCGCGCTCCTACTGGCCCTGGCATCCCAGCCGGCACATCTGGTAGTAAGGAGCGGAAAGCAAAGAGCAAGGAGCAGAGAGCAAGGAGTTGGAAATGAGCAACCGTTGCTCTACGCTGTATGTTCTATGCTCTCCGCTCTCCGCTCCCCGCTCCCCGCTCCATCGCCCGACTCGGCGTCACGCATTGCGATCATCGGCGGCGGCATCAGCGGATTGGCGGCGGCCCACCGGCTGACCGAATTGTTGCCTCACGCGCAACTGGCACTGTTCGAAGCCTCCAACCGCCTCGGCGGCGTGCTGGAAACCATGCACGCGGATGGCTTTCTCATCGAGCGTTCTGCCGACAACTTTCTCACCCAGCCGCCGGCAGCCGTCGAACTGTGCCGTCGCCTCGGTTTGGCCGACGATCTGCTTCCTACGGACGACACGCGCCGCCGAGCGTTCGTCGTCAAAGGTGGAAAGTTATTGCCGATCCCGAACGGCTTCTACCTTATGTCGCCAAGAAAGCTGTGCGCCACTCCTCACCTCGCCGCTATTAAGTTGGTCGGCCAAGCTGCGGTTGCTGGCCGAACCCTTCGTCTGCGCGGCCCTGCCTCTTCTCCCTCTCCCCTTGGGAGAGGGCAGAATGAGGGTGCCTTGGGGCAGGGCGAAGATGTCTTGTCCTCCGACGAAAGCGTGGCCTCGTTCGCCCGCCGTCGCTTGGGCCGCGAAGCCTACGAGCGCCTCGTGCAACCACTGGTGGCCGGCATCTACACCGCCGATCCCGAACAACTAAGCATGGCCGCCACCATGCCGCAATTCCTCGAATACGAGCGCCAACACGGCAGCCTCCTCCGCGCCACACTCCGCATGCCCTGGTCCAGCACCAATCGCTCCCGACGGACTGGTCACTTCAGTGACCAGTCAACGCCCGACCGATCCCCAGCAACATCATCCCCCGACACCAACCCCGATCGCGATCCCACCCAGAACGCCAGCGGCGCCCGCTACAGTCTCTTCGCCGCACCACGAAACGGCATGACAAGCCTGGTGAACGCCCTCGCGGCCCGCCTGCCCCCTGGCACAATCCACCTCAACACGCCGGTAACAAGCATCACTAGCGAATCCGATAACCGCTGGCGTCTTAATCTCCCTCTCCCTTCGGGAGAGGGCAGGGGTGAGGGGCATCCGCAGAGGGCCGGCTGAGGGCGAATCCTTCGACGCCCTCATCATCGCCATCCCCGCCCACGCCGCCGCCAAACTGCTCGACACCTGCGATCCAGAACTCGCCGCCGAGCTGTCCGCCATTCCCTACGCCGGCTGCGCGGTGGTCAGTCTCGGCTTCGCCCGCCGCAAATCGGCCACGCACTAAACGGCTTTGGCTTCGTAGTGCCCCAAGTCGAACGCGGAAAGCATCATCGCAGCCAGTTTCGCCAGCCAGAAATTCCCCGGCCGCGCGCCGACACGATTCAGTGCTGATCCGCGTGTTCCTCGGCGGCGCACTACACCCCGAGTTGTTGCAGCTCTCCGACCCCGACCTCCGCCAACTCGCGCTCGAAGAGCTCGCCGCGACTGATTAAACATCACTGGCGAACCACAAATCACCGACGTCGCCCGCTGGCCCGCCTCGATGCCGCAATATCACGTCGGCCACCTCGACCGCATCGCGCGCATCGAACAACTAGCCACGCGACCTTCCAACCTCGCCCTCGCCGGCAACGCTTACCACGGCGTCGGCATCCCCCAATGCATCGCCAGCGGCCAGAATGCAGCAGAACAAATCACAATAACCGACCGATAACTCCCTCGGGTTCAACTACTGGCTGAGCACTGTCCGAAGGCGTACATCTGCGTGTACCAGGAGGACGTGCATCTTTGAAGGTGATGGCCTGCATTTTGAGAAATCCTCGGGTTTCGCTCGATGGCGCACGTCTCGGGGCGTTAGAAAGGCAACACCTTTGGAGACGCTGGATTGGACGAGCCGTGGCGCTTTCGGTGAGTCACAGTGTTCCGCTTCGGGAGAGGCGCCGAGACTTCCGGCTACGGCGTGAAGTCCGCCTTGTTGGAGCGAGCCTGCGAGTTGTGGGCAGGCAGGCGCCGGCGCAGCACTTCCTGCACTTCGGGGCTGCCGGCCGGTGCGTCGGGCAAGGGGGCGCCAGCGGACAACAGGGCTTCGGCAGTTGACGGATAATCTCCGTCGTGCGCTCGGAAGTTGAGCGAGCCCCAAATGCATGCCGTCAACGGGACGCCGCCGTAGACGTTGCGCTGCGTGAGCGAGGCGCCGTGCGCAATTAACAGCCGAACGATTTCTACATAACCACAAATGCAGGCGCGATTGAGCGGCGAGCCGTCGGTGCCGCCCGCTTCGTCAATTGGGAAGCCGAGCTGCAACAATAAACGCACGGCCGCCAGCCGATTGGACCAGGCTGCCTCGGCCAGCAGCTCGGGGTGAATTTCCACCAGCTCGTTCAATCGACTCGAATCGTCGGCCAGCATTGCCCGGGCGGATTCTTCGTCGCCGGTGGCGCAGGCCAGAGCGAACTGCTCCATGGGTGGCGTCTCCTGCATCAGCCGCTCGTAGATCGCGTGGTGGCCAAGCAACGTCGCCAACTCGTGCGGCGTTTTTGCGGGCAGCTTCCACTGATAGATCGTGCCGCCGGCCTCGGATGGCACCGGCGGGTAACCCTGTTGACCGACGCGCGTCGTTGCACAGCCGGGATGTTCGGCGAGCGCTCGCTCCACCAGCCCTATGTCGCCCAACATGACGGCCATGAAAATGTCGATCGTCGAACCGCGTTCGATCAGTCGACGGCACTTCCAGGGAAAGTCGACCGCATACTGGGCCGCCGTAGAGACGTGATCGACGCAGCGAGCGTCGAGGTCAGCACCACGATCTAGCAGCAAGTCGACGATTTCAGGCGTCGAGGCGACGTGCAGCGGCAATCGTCCGTCACCGCCGCTCTGATCCACCCGTGCGGGATCGTCGTCAAGCAATTGTCGCACTCGTTCAAACCGTCCCAAATGCGCCGCCGCGTTAATGTCGACTTCCGCTCCGCGGGCAATCAGCGCGTCGGCCAATTGAGGATCAACATCATCAAGAACGGTGTAGCCGCCGGCCCACCAGTCGCTCTTCAGGTTGATGTCCGCGCCATACTCCAACAATACGTCGACGACTTCGATGTGGTCGCGTGCAGCGTTTATTGGGCGCGCTCCGAAACTGAACAGCGGGCGGTTGACGTGCGCCCTCAAGACGGGATTTTCGGCCAGCAGCTTTCGCGTTCGGGCTGCGTCGCCTTGGCGCACTGCCGCTGAGAAGGCCGCCAACTGGGGCACGGCTCCGCGTCCGATCAAGTATTCCGCCGTTTCTGCGTCGACATCATCCAATACGCTGAGGCTGCGACCCCAGAACTGACCGCGTGCGTTGATATCGGCGCCAAACCCGAGCAAGACGTCCACCATGGCTCGGTCACGGCGCGCGTAGACGATCGCCGGTGTGTCCATTTCAAACATCGAGTCGTTGATGTGTGAGCACAGCTTCGCACTTTGGCTCAACTGTCGCCGGGCCTCGTCGGCATTGCCGCTTTCGACCGCGGCCTTGAATGATTCGAGGTCGGCCGGCGGCTCGGACGAAGGGGGAATCTCTTCGCCGGAGGCGAGATGCCTCTTTAACGCTGGCCAGTCGCTGAATCCATATTCGCGGGCGATCACGAACAATGCGTCGCTCAACTGAAATTGGCTCCGTGCGATGCCGTCGAGAGTGTCGCCTTGGCACCGCGGCAGCGACTTACGGATGCGAGTGAGAGCCGCGGCATCGGCTGAGCGATGGGACTTGAGCAAGTCCTTGGCCTGATGCTTGAGGTGCGCCAGATTCAGACGCTCAGGGAATGGACGCGAAAACATACGAACCTCCTTTCACGAAAACGCCTGCGTCCGCATTGAACAGGCTGAAAGAAGGTGCGTACCAGCGTATCTCGCAGAGAGCGTAGGAGGACTTCTGTCCTTTCCGCGGACTGGCGGTGCCCTACTTGCACCGTCGAAAAGTATAGCCGATTCCGCTGCGACACTCAATATGCGCGTTCGCGCACTGATACGGTCGGAAGTCCGCGAGTTTTGGCTGCAAGCTTGCTGAGGTTGCAACTTGCGGCGAGTTTACGGTTGAAGAATCGGAGGTCAGTTGGGCGATGAGGCATGACTGATGGTTCACTGACCGTAAAAAATGACCTTGTTCTGCCCACATTGTCCGCCATAATTCGACCACGAACGCACCAGCCGGGATCATTGCTTTCATAGTCGCGCTGAGAAAAGGACGTCTCGTGAAGACTGCTTGCTATTTCGTTTGCCTCCATCTTTTTTGCTGGTTCGGCAATATAGCACAGGGCAACACGATCTCGTGGGTTCGACAATTTGGCTCAAATACCGTCGACGAGGCTCACGGAGTCTCCGCTGATGCGTGGGGAAACGCATACACGACTGGCTACACGGGGGGTGATTTTTTCGGATCACACGCAGGCCATGTAGATGTGTTCGTGGCGAAACATGATACGAAAGGTGTTCTCCAATGGTCGCGACAATTCGGCACTTCAAGTCAAGATGAGGGAAGCGGAGTTGCGGCAGATGGCTTAGGCAACGTATACGTGACTGGTTTTACTGATGGTGACCTGGATGGACCGAATGCAGGCCGTTCGGACGGATTCCTTCTAAAACTTAATTCCGACGGCGTTTTGAAATGGAAACAGCAATTTGGAACTGGTGCAGCAGAAATTAGCGATGCGATTAGTGTCGATGAACTGGAAAATATTTACGTTTCCGGCCACACGTACGGAAACTTAGAAGGGATTAGGGCGGGAGACGCGGACGCATTCCTCAGCAAGTATAATCATGATGGAGATCGCCTTTGGACTCGACAAGTCGGCACAGTACTTGAGGACTACAGTTCCAGTGTACATGCCGATCAGGCGGGACACATTTATATGTCCGGTGGAACGGCTGGGAGTTTGGCCGGGCCAAATGCCGGCCGGACTGATGCCTTTATTAGCAAGTACGATTTGCTTGGCGCTCATATTTGGACCAGACAATTCGGAAGTAGTTCGGACGATGCTACTCAAAAAGTTACAACAGATAAGCACGGGAATGTCTATATTGCGGGAACGACAAGAGGAAGCATAGCTGGACGGAACGCTGGTATCCGAGATCCATTTGTCGCGAAATTTGATGCAGATGGCAGACTACTTTGGACTCGGCAATTTGGTACTGTGTATGATGAGCAGGCTGCATTCGCCGCATCAGATGGAGATGGGAACGTGTACGTTACCGGCTACACCGAGGGGAGCCTCGGCGGAGCAAACGTCGGATGGGCGGATGTATTCATCGCCAAGTATGACCCCTAATGGAAACCTTAAATGGTTTGATAAGGTCGCGACGCCACAGAAAGAAGAAAGCTACGACATCACCACTGATCATCTGGGCAACGTGTACGTCGCTGGAATGTCGTACGGCAGCCTAAATGGGTCGGTGTTTAAGAACAGCGCCGCGTTTGTTCTAAAGATAAGCGACGAATCCGTACCCGAACCTGCATCAAGTGCGATGGCGATCACTGGGATGGTATTGTTCTGCGTCGCTCGTCGAAATCCGCGCCTCCGTTACGCTGACTAGGCACGCTACCCTACGACGACGCCCACCAGTCGTCATCAATGCGCAACCGCCAGGACTTGCATCTCATAATTGTCTGCATTCGGTCGGACTTCAATGCCTCGCGGGATATGTTAGAATTTCTGTATGACGACCAAACTTACCGACGAAAAACGCCAAGCGATCGAAGCGTGTGCCGGGCAGCCCGTGCTCGTGGCCGACGAAGCTACCAACAAAGTCTACTACCTCCTGAAAGAGGAAGCGTTCGTTCACTTGCGCGGTCTGCAATCGGCACATGATGATGCGTGTCGATCTAGGTTGCGTGCTCTTATTGACGAAGGCATTCGCAGCGGCGAGATACAGGCGGAAAGGGCTTTTTCCGATCTGCGCCGAGGCCAATAAAACGGTCGGCAATGTCGGGTGAGGGGCGTTTACGCTCCTTCCTCAATATTAGGCCCGAGCATTTATGCCGGGTTTATCGAGGCCTGGTAGATTCGCGGCGGTGCGGTGCCGCGGCGTCGCCGCGGCACCGCACCGCCGCGAATGTTTTTATGCTGGCCAGAGAACCCGGCATAAATGCCCGGGCCTGTTACCGCCTGTCGGCGGGGAACGACCGTAAACGGCCGTGGCTTGAGGAGCCGATTGCCATCGTCGAAATCAGGCCGGGATTACCACCTACAAATGAGACGCTCACACCGCATAAGCACAACGTTTCTGATTCGAGCTGTTCAGGCCATACGAAGGAAGCCTTCGTTCGGTTTGGTCTCCGGACGGCGCTTAGTCTGCGAGACTGCCATTAGTTGTGAGCCGTCATGCACCACCCGAAAACCGTTCACAGCTCATCCAGGCCGGTTTCGGCGCCACTTGAGACGATCTCTGTCGATTTTGCCGGCACCTTTGAGCGGCATTTCGTCGACGAGGTGGATCTGAGCGGGAACCATCTACGTCGCGAGGTCGCCGGCCGCGAATGCCATGAGTTTTGCCGTGGAAACCGTGGCATTCTGGCCAAGCTTCACGAATGCGTAGACTTCCTGCCCGAGTTCCTGGTGGCTAACTCCGACGACACACGCTTCCGCGACATCGGAATGGGAACGAAGGACGGTTTCGACTTCGAGAGGAGAAATGTTGCTGCCGCCACTCCGGATTCGTATTGATAGCACGGCCTAGCAGATTCTCAAGCACAGCTGAACCTTCGAAAGAGGGATTTCTCGTCTCTTGCCGCCGCGTGAATCGTTAGCGCGCGTCTAGGGAATGAGGGCCGTTGATTTTCAGTTCGAACATTCCCACTAGCGCCGATGCCAAGAAAAGCGATTACGATTCTAGCTACAATTCACGACGATTGTCGAGTCAGACGGGTGGCCAAGATTAGTTGCTGAAAGAGTGCTCAAAGTAAGTTAACGTCGATCATGCCACAGAGCGACATGATCCTTGAAAACTTAGCAGTAGAGCCGTCAGCTATCTCCTCGGCCGGACTTCGGCGAGCTCTGCTCGACTGAGCTCGCCGAAGTCAGTCGAATCGAGCTCGTGGCGAAGGCAGCTTTAGCCGTTAGCGAAGCTGGGCTTACGCGTCGGAATCTCGCGCAGCAGCGCCAATACTCGACAAAATCATGTTGAGTATCGCACGTCTACTCGCGATGACGACGCTGAAATTTCCGAGGCGTTTGGCAATCGCTGCGTGCAGAATGGTTGAATATTGCGCCACTTTTTGTGGGACCCCTTTTTGGGTTGCAAAACCTAAAGTCTCGCACGGCAAAAGGTTATACATCAATTGCTGCAACAGGCTTGTTGCAAAACTCGTTGCGGCCCGAGGATTACGATGTTTTGCATTTGCGACTTTCGAGGCGAGTTGCAAAACTCACGCAAAATAAAACCGCCTCGACTGCCCAGCTCGTGGCTGTCGAGGCGGTTGGAATTTCGTGATATCTATTCGTAGCGATTTGCACACGGCACACGGAGCGTGCCGGCTACACTAGTACGCCAACACCGGCATCGTGCTCAGTGATTGGGCCAGCTGGCCGGCCATTTCCGTCTGCTGCGCACTGGCTTGGCGCTGGACGAACTGCAGGTCGTTCGTGCTCAGCCGGGCCAACGGCACGGTCGTTGTCCGGCCGTTGTCCTTGAGCAAGCGCACGTGGTTGTCGAGGAAACGGACCAGTCGGCCGTGGCACGAATACTTGCCCGTGTTGTCGACCCAGGTCCGCAATTCGCCGCTGGCCAGACCGCCCGGCTCGCGGAGGGTTTCGTATGATGTGCCGAACAAGTCTTCGGCCGCATCCGTGGCTTCTTCTGTGCCGGCGGGAGGAATTGCTTCTTCCATGGGCGGAGTCGACTCGGTGCCTGCCGGAGGCGCGGTCTCAGTCGACGTGCTGGCCGGTCCAAACAAATCATCTACGTCGGCCGGTGGTGTCTCGGGCTCCGCGGGGGGCGTTGTCGGAGTCTCGGCCGGCGGTGTTTCCGTGCTGGGCGTGCCGAACAGGTCGTCCGCCGCCTCTTCCGCCGGCGGAGTTGTTTCGGCTGGGGGCGTCGTCTCAGCGGGTGGAGTCGTCGCCGGACCGAACAAATCATCGGGCTCTTCGGCCGGCATTTCTGCTGGCGGAGCTGGTTCGGTGGTGCCAGGCATCGGCTCTGGTGGAAGTTCCGGAACTGGCGTTGTATCCATCGGCCGTTGAGCGTCGGCCGGTTCTTCCGGCGCGGGCACGGTCCTGGGGGGCGTGGTTTCAGCCGGTGGTGCCGGCGCGTGATCGTACGAATCGACCACGGTGCCCTGGTCGACGATCACTTCATCGCCGTGGGAGTACTCGCTGTAACCGCCACATGAATCGCAACCGCCATATCCGCCGCCGTACGAGTCGTAACCGCCACAGCCACTGCTACACGAGTCATAGCCGCCGCAGCCGCCGCCACACGAGTCGTAGCCGCCGCACCCGCCATAACCGCCGGACGAATATCCATAGGAGCCGCAACAGCCCGAGCCGCCACCATAGTGCGACCCGTAACTGGAACTATAGCGCGATCCCCAACGACCGCCGCCATAGCCGCCGTAGTAGTCACCATAACCACCGTACCCGCTGTAGTAGCCGCCGTAACCGCCGCGACCGCCTCGAAACCAGTTCCAGGCCGACGCCGGGTTGAACGACATCGTCACAACCAACACGCCGATCACGATCGTTCGCAGAAACCTTCGCATGAGAGTCTCTCCACAGATTTTTTCCGCCGCAGACGGCGGATACTTGGCATCGCTGAATTTCGCACGGCCCATCTGACAATCATACTGGTCGTGCCAGCGGCGTTATTCCCCCAGAATCAAGCATCTATCCTATCTTTACTAAACCCAAAAATCAAACAGGCACATTTCGGCCGCCGATCGACCCAAATCGTTGGCACGACGCGACATACAGTCGGAAGCAAAAATTATTTGCCGACTTCTTCCGTCGAGCCGTCCGCATCAACTTCAATCGCCGGCTTAGCAGAACCATCCGTCGCCGGATTCGCTTCCGGCGTGAGTGGCCTGGCAAAATCCGGGAATTGTTCCCCGAACCGGCGGCTGACCGCGCTGCGAACCACGACCGCTTTGTCTTTCAATAACAGTGCCTCGTTGCGATGCTGCAATTCGGTGCGACGCCAATCCTGGTTCAATTGTTCACGGTTTTGTCCAATCGTTGGTGTCTCCCAGATTCGCACCGCGCCTCGTACAACTCGCCGCCTCGGTCGTACCACAGCGCAAGTTGCCGTCCGAATTGAATGACCAGCTCGTCGACGCCGTCACTGGGGATCGCCTCGACCGATTTGGCCGCGAAGCGACAAATGCGCCCCTTGATGGCAAAGACTTGTGCGGAGTTCGCATCATTCGCTGCCGATTCGGCATCCTGTTGCAGTGCTGCCTCGGCGAGCGAAATCTCATTCATCCGCAACCAGTAATCGAGCGTCCGGTCCTTCGATGGGCTGCCAGGTGCGGTGCTGACCGGCGGGGCCGTACTCGGCTCTGTAACGCTTATTTCGCCGCCGGTGCGCAACGAGCTCAGTTCGTGTCGCAGCGCTCCCAGCTCTTCGCGCAGCGTGGTGACAAGCTGCTCGCGAGTCATTGCTTTGTCGTCCGGTCCTGGCGGGCGCCACTCGGGCGGTACCTTTTCGAGCAGGTCGGATTCGGACAGCGCCGTGTGCGCCACGTGTCGAACGTCGACGCCGAGGTACAATGCCCCCAGCCAGGCGCCGCCGACGACGGCGATCACGCAGCCCAGAAACTCCAGCACCGTGAGGCCGGCGCGATTCTTAATGGGCATCCGATTACCGGCCTTCTGCACTTTTCGATTGACGTCGCGGATCATGGCGTATCGCCCGCCAGTTTTTCGGCGCTCCCAAACCTTGGTGTTGTTGCAAAGCCGTTAAGCCAAATAAGTTTAGGTCAGGGCGATTCTCGGACATGCGAGACTCTGCGGTCCGCCTGGCAGATCGACAATCCGGGCGGGCCGATCGAGCCAGTTATTCCGATCATTCCAACGGCGCTGGCGAACTTCTGGACTGTCGCGAAGGTCCGCGACAGGAATGCCCAGAAGTGCCATTGCCAGCATCCGGCGCGCACTGGAAATAACGACAAATGTAAGGTGCGTGAATTACATGCGCAAGACCGCGAACCGCGCGATTGACGCCTGCCGCCGCGGCAGAACGCTGGTTGTTGGATTAGCTAATGCCACCTATAATTCGGTGGAGTTCCGCGAGATTCCTCCACGGCGGGAGGCATCGTCGACAGGTAGTTCGGGCCTTGGGTTCGGCTGACGGGAACTCCTTTAGCCGTACCAGTTGGAAATGGTCGTGTACGAGCCAATCGCATCTGGACAGGACGGTGCATCATCCGCAGAAGCGGGAGCCGTCCAGGCTCCCAAGATTCTGTGCTTGGGCGGTACGCATGACGCCCAGGTGACGCTGCGGGAGCGGTTCGGCGACGACGTACAGGTCGTCGAAGTGTCGCCGGCTCGGGCGCTGGCTCATTTGGGAAGTGGCGAGTACGTTGGCATCTACGCCGACTCCGATCATTTCGCAGAAGTCCTCGACGTCGCCCGGCTAGTGCAGAACGAGCGCGTGCTGCAGGGCATGCCGGACGGCGTCGTACTGCTCGGCAACGACAACACGATCCTGTGGGGGAATGGCCGGCTGCGCGAGTGGACGGGCCGCAACGACATCATCGGCGGAAACTTCTACGAGGTGATGGGTACGCCCGAAATCCTCGGCCCCGATTTCTGCCCGTTTCACACCGCGTTGGCTACCGGCCGCGCGAGTGCTTCGACGCTTCGCTGTTTTCAGAATCGATACATGCGGGTGCATGCCGCGCCAATTCTCGACGGCAATGGTTCGGCGCAACATTTGGTCGTCACGATCCGCGACGTTACCGACGAGGTATTGCAGCAGCAAAAGCTCTCGGCGATCCACCAGGCCGGCATCGAGCTGGCAGACCTTACGACCGACGAAGTGGCGTTGATGTCGGTGGACGAAAGGATTGAACTATTGCGGTCCAATATTCTGCACTGCACGCAGGACGTGTTGCATTACGACATCGGTGGAAGTCCGCATGCTCGATCCGACGACGAAGGTGCTCGAACCCGTATTGGCCGTCGGGATGACGCCGGAAGCAGCTCAGCGTACGCTCCGCGCGGAGCCGACGGGAAATGGCGTGACAGGGTTCGTGGCCGCCACTGGAAAAAGCTATCTCTGCGAAGATACGAGCGAGGACCCGCTATATCTCGAAGGTGCACCCGGTGCCCGCAGTTCGCTCACGGTGCCCGTCATGCTTCACGACCGCGTGACCGGCACGCTCAACGTGGAAAGTCCGGAGCCGCGTGCCTTCAGCGAAAGCGATCTGCAGTTCCTCGAGATATTTGCCCGCGACGTGGCGATTGCCCTTAATACGCTGGAGCTGTTGGCCGCCGAAAAGGCGAGCACGGCCGCTGCCAGCGTTGCCGCGATTCACAGCGCCGTGGCCATGCCGGTCGACGATATTCTCAACGACGCGGTGAACGTGATGGAGCGGTACATCGGCCATCAGCCGGACGTCGTCGAACGCCTGCAATCGATCCTGCGCAACGCCCGCGATATCAAGCAGGTCATCCAACGAGTGGGGCAGTCGATGGCGCCGACCGAGGCGCAGCCGCCCTCCGCACGCATTGAACTGCGCCCGGCGCTGGTGGGCCGGCGCGTCTTAGTGGTCGATGCCGATGAAAGCGTGCGCAGTGCTGCTCATGCGCTGTTGGAGCGCTATCGCTGCATCGTGGAAACTGCCCACGACGGTTGCGAGGCCCAATTCATGGTCCGCAGCCTGTCGTCCGACCAGCACTACGATGCCATCATTTCCGATATCCGCCTGCCCGATATGTCGGGCTTCGATCTCATGCTCAAGCTCAAGGAAATAATGGAAACCGTGCCGATGGCCCTCATGACCGGCTTCGGATACGACCCCGGCCACTCGATCGTCAAGGCGCGCCAGGCCGGTCTGCGAGCCGTGTTGTATAAGCCGTTCCGGCTGGACCAGTTGCTGGAGACGGTCGAACAGATCGTCACCAATACCCCGGCTCAGCAGCCGGTGGCAGGTGAGCAGGCGGGTAAGTGAGTAAGTGTTATCACACTTCTTGCCTAGTAACCTATTCACTTATTCACTCACTCACCTTAAATGATTGTGGCGCTTCTAATCCTCGCCGCGGTGGGCCATGTCATCTTCTGGGTGGCTTTGGTGAATCGCGTGCACGCACTGGGAATTCAACGGATTTGGGTGAAACTAGCGACGATCGGCTGCGGTTTGGCCCTCGCTGCGATACCGCTGAAGATTGCGTTGGATTTCTATCGCGATCCCATTGGTCAGCGGACGATTGGCTCGGTCGCTACGTGGTGCTATATCGCCGTCAGCGCGGCCGTGTGCGTCTATAGCTTCGCTCAGCAGTGGTTTCTTCGCCGACACCCAGAGCGACAGGCAATTGTGTTGGCGAACCACACGTCGCTGTTCCATCCAGTCGAGTCGGTCGACGGCCCGCTGACGGCTCCCGGTATTCCAACGTGGATGGCGCGCTTGCCGTTGAACGAGGCGCTCGATATTAGCGTGCACGAGAAAGAGCTGGCGATTCCGCGCCTGTCGAGTCGGCACGACGGAATTCGCATCGCCCACCTGTCGGACCTGCACATGTCGGGTCGAATTCGCAAAGAATACTTCGAGCACGTGGTTGAGCACACGAACCGACTTGAGCCCGATTTAGTGGCCATCACGGGCGATTTGGTGGAGCGCGACCAATGTCTCGCGTGGATTCCAGAAACGTTGGGCCAATTGCGCGCTCCGGCTGGCGTCTACTACGTGCTCGGTAATCACGACCGGCACGTAAGTGCGGTGCGACTTCATACCGCACTGAACGACGCAGGTTTGATCCATCTGGGCGGCCGTTGCGAAATGATAAATGTACGCGAAGCGCCGTTGATCCTGGCCGGAAACGAGCTGCCATGGTTCGGTCCGGCTGCCGATTTGGGCGACTGCCGACTCCGAGATTTGAGTGACTTGTCGCTACGGATTCTGCTCTCCCATTCGCCCGATCAATTCGAGTGGGCCCAATCGCTTGATTTCGACCTGATGCTGGCCGGCCATAACCACGGCGGTCAAGTGCGACTGCCGATCATAGGCGCGATCGTGGCCCCCAGTCTTTATGGCGTGCGCTACGCGGCGGGCGGTTTCCGCGCCGGCAACACGGTGATGCACGTCAGCCGCGGCACCTCCTGTCTGACTCCGCTCCGCTACAACTGCCCGCCCGAAATCGCACTTCTGATCCTGAGACAGATGCCAAACGCGTAGGGTGGGCATCGCCCACCTTCTGAGTTCTGCGGCGTACTTCGTGCGGTGGGCAATGCCCACCCTACGCCTTCTCAATCTCCACGCAGATCCCGCCCGCGCGGATTGCTTGATGCACGCGCGTAAACCAGAGTTCTTTTTTCCAGCGCAGGCCAATCGACTCGCAGAGCCGCCGCAGCTTTTCGCGATTATAGGTCTGGCAGCACCAGATGCGGCTTGTCCACGCGCCGGAAAAATTGTCTTCCGTTGTTAGCAGCAGCATCCGCCCGCCGGGTCGCATTACGCGCGCCAGCTCGCCGAGGCCGTCGGCCGGATCCGGGTAAGTGCTCCAGCACGTAGCCGCACGTCACGCCGTCGAACGACTCATCGGCAAAGGGCAGGGCAGACAGGTCTGCGACGACAAATTCGGGACGATCGCTGTCCAAGCGGCGCCGGGCGCGGCACAACATGGGATGCGACAAATCGGTACACACGATCCGTGCATCGGGGTCGGCGTACTCCAACAAGTGGCCCGCGATCTGACCCGCGCCGCTGCCCACATCAAGGATCGATTTCATTCCGCGCAGGTCAAACTTCCGCGTTCGCAACAGCCGCTTGCCCAGCGGGATATGCAGCGAAATCATGCTCGCGGTGGAAAGCAGTGCGCCCTGAGGGCCGCCGTATACGTCCTTCACCCTGGCCCGGTATTCGTCCGGGTCGACACGGCGAATCAAATCATTCTCGACGATTCGATTAAGTACACCCATTCGCGGCAATTCCATTACAAATACACGCGACGATTATAAACCCACCACTCGAACACCAGTACGACGAGCGCACATGTGAGAACGACCTTCCAGGCTTCGTTGCGCGATGGCGTACGGCCGACCGTCGCCGCGACATCCACGTTGCCGATGCGGATATCGGCCGCGGCGAGCTGGCGCCGCTTTCATCCTGGCTGGGCCGCACGCGTACGTCGCTTTCCTGGCGATCGAACAGGTTGACGGCAAACCGCTCGATCACCTGGTCGCGCCTGCTGCACTTCGTACACGCCGAGGCGGTTCGTGTCGTGGAATTGGAACACGTCTTCGGCCGTCCGACGCACGGTGAACTGCTTGCCCGACGGATCGACACCGTCAGTTCCGGCACGTTTCCCGCAGTGCGAAGCTCCACGGGTCGGCCCGGTCGCGACGGACGCGATTTGCGAATCTTCGGTCCCGCCCGCGAGATATTCCAGCACGTTGAGACCAAAACGTGGGAAAGCTCATCCTCCGCGGCCAGTTGGTGTTCACGGTTCGCGCGCCGTCTTTATCTTCGCCAAAGATTTCAAAGCCGAGCACCGCGTCCTGATAGGCATCGCGCGGCGCGATGGCCGCAATCGGCCCTGCTGTAGAGTCGATCAACACGGTCGCCCCCGCCGGCGGATCGAGCACGAGGCTATCGGCGATATCGACATTGCCCAACTCGACGCTGCTCAAGAGCGGGTGCGAACGATCCCAATCAATAATCTGCGGTTGAACGGCGGTGCTTCGCAGCGTCTGCCGTTTGCTGAGTTTCGGCCTTCGCCTGCTCACCGTCCGTTTCGCCGCTAGCTTCTTCGCGCCCACCGCCAGCTCAGTGCCGGCGGCACCCGCCCAATAAACAGCGTATTCGCCCGCGGCATCGTCGCCGGTGCACATTGATCAAAAACAATCAAATCATACGCACCGCCATCCGCATCGCGCTTGTACTCCTCTCCGTCAAGCACATCAGGCGTCTTAAACTCCACATTCGCCAGCCGCCCAGCCCGCTCGGTGGCCAGCGCAATCTCCAACGCCACGTTTCCCGGCGTCACAACGAGCACGCTTCCCCGGCTTGGCATCGTTCAGTGCGGCATAACCCGGTGTCGTCTTGCTCCAATGCGTCGCGCTTGGTGGGAGTATCCAGCTCATACTTCAATTGCGCCGTCAGCTTGCCTGCCGGCGCGTCGGCCAGCGGAAACACCACGCCGCTCGATTCGCCCGGCGGCACTTCAACTTGCTTGGCATCGAGGAACTCTGCCGTCGAGTTGAATTTCAACGACCGCCGATCTGAGCCGTTTCCGTGAAGTTCGCGACTTGCACAAACGCCTGCCGCTCTTCCGGCTTCGCTTCGCTGCGACGCGTGCTGAACGCCGTGATCGCCAGGTTCTTGGCCTCGAACGAGCCAATCGGAACGTAAACACGGTTTCAAGATTGCCGAGCGAAAAGCCCTTTACGTCTTCGAACCGGCCGTCGCTGAAAATGTAAACCGTTGCCGGCTGCGGCTCGACCATGTCGATCTCCGTGTCCGCCTTCGACCGGTGGTGATGCGGCCGGGGTTCGCCAGGCCGTCGGCCAGGTCGAGTGCGCCGTGCAAGTCGGTGCCGCGCACCGAAGGCTGGATCGTGGCCAATCGCTCGCGCAACAAGCGGCGATTGTCGGTGAATTCCTGCACGACTTGCGGCGTGTCGGCAAAGCTGATGATCATCGCCGTCATGCCGGAATCCATCTGGTCGATCAGCCCGCCGACCAGCTTCTTCGATTCTTCCAGCCGGTTCTTGGCGTCGCCGACGTCGGTGGCCGACATGCTGGCCGAATTATCGACCAGAAAAATAAACCGGTCGCCATCCAGCTTGGTGCCCTCCCAACCCGGCCGCAACAGCGCGAGCATCGCCAGAGCCGATCAGCAGCAGCTGCAAGAACATCAGCAGATTCTGCCGCAACCGCTGCCACAGGCTGTTGACGTGCAAGTCTTCGATCGACTTCTTCCACAGATAAGTGCTCGGCACTTCGAGCGGCTGCCGCCGCAGCTTCAAAAAATACAGCGCAATAATCGCCGGCGGCACGAGCGCCAAGCAGCGCCCATTGCCAACCCGGAAGCGTGTTGCGAAAAAATTCGAACATCTATGCGCTACTTTCAGGCATTTCGATCCACCACGACGACACGAAGGACACGACGATCATGCGAGAAGATTCTTGACATTACGTCGTGCTCGTCGTGCCGTCGTGGTAGATTTCCACTAACTACCGCACCAATCCCCGTCGTCGCAAATAACTCCCAATCAAATCCTTCACCGGCGTCTGGTTATTGGCAAGCAGGTAATTCATGCCGCGGCGGTTGCAGAATTCCTGCGCTCCGCCCACGAACGCGTTGAGCGTTGACTTGTACCGGGCCAATAGCGGGGCACTCACCGTGATTTCCGCGATGTCCTGGTCTTCGCAGTCGACCAGCTTGAGGTCGCCTTTCACGTCGGGATCGAGCTCCTCCTGGCTCAGGACGTGGATCACGTACACGTCCATCCGCTGCGACACCAGGTAGCGCAGGGCCGGCTCGTAGCCGTTTTTGTCCATCAGGTCGGTGATCAGCACGACAATGCCTTTGCCCGCGTTGCGCAGGCAGAAGTTCTTCACGCCCTCGGCCAGCGACGCCGTTTCGCCCGGCTCGATGCTGTCGAGAAAATCGAGCATCCGCCACACGCTCTTGCCGGCCGCGGAGCACGGGCCCGCGATGGTGCACGCGTCTGGCCCAATCGTTTCGATCCGCACGCGATCGGTGCGAATCAGGCCGACGAACCCCAGCGCCGCCGCCAGCTGCTTGGCGTATTGCAGCTTCGTCGGCGTGCCGAAGTCCATCGACAGGCTGGCGTCGATCAGCGTGAAGAAGTGCAGATCCTCTTCTTCGAGAAACAGCTTGACGATCAGCTTGTCGAGCCGGGCGTACAGATTCCAATCGAGCGACCGCAGATCGTCGCCCGGCACATAGCTGCGGAAGTCGGCAAACTCGACGCTCTGCCCCTTGCGCTTGCTCCGCCGCTCGCCCTTCATGCGGCCGCGAAAGACCTTGCGCGTCACCAGCTCCAGCCGCTCGAGCTGGGCCATCAAATCGGGCGGGAGCAGTGTGGATTCGGTGACGGGCATGCATCGTGAATGACGAATGACGAATGACGAATGACGAATGCAAGAATTCTTCGACATTCTTCATTCAAACATTCGTCATTCGAGCATTTATGCGACCTTGGTATCTTCCGCCTTCTCCGGCACCTTCTCCAGGATTTCCAGCAGCACCTTGTCGGGGTCGACGCCTTCGGCTTCGGCCTCGAAGTTGAGGATCACGCGGTGCCGCATGGCGGGCAGGAACACGCGGCGGACGTCCTCGAAGCTGACGTTGTAGCGGCCGCTCAACAGGGCCCGCACCTTGGCGGCCAGCGTGAGCGTTTGCGCCCGCGCGGGCTGCTGCCCCAGCGCAGGTACTGGTTCGTGATCGGCACGGCGAACGGCCCGTCCGGGTGCGTGGCCAGCGTCAGCCGCACGATGTAGTCCTGCACGTGCGGGGCGAGGATCACTTCGCGCACGAGCTGCTGCCACTGCACGATCTCCGCGCCGTCCATCACCTTGTCGCGGGTGAACGATCGACGCCCTTCGTCGTGCGGTCGATGATCGTGTTCAGCTCGTCGCGGCTGGAGTAGCCGACGACCAGCTTGAAGAAGAAGCGGTCGAGCTGCGCTTCGGGCAGCGGGTACGTGCCTTCCTGCTCGATCGGGTTCTGCGTGGCCATCACGAAGAACGGCTGCTTCGAGCTGGTAGACTTCGCCGGCGATGCTGATGCGAGTGCTCCTGCATGGCTTCGAGCAGGGCCGACTGCGTCTTGGGCGTGGCGCGGTTGATTTCGTCCGCCAGGCAGATCTGCGTGAAGATCGGGCCCTTCTGAAACTGAAACTCGCGGTGGCCCGATTGATCTTCGATGATCATGTTCGTGCCGAGGATGTCGGCCGGCATCAGGTCGGGCGTGAACTGGATCCGCGAGAAGTCGAGGTCCAGCGTCTGCGCAAGCGTGCGCACGAGCAGCGTCTTGCCCAAGCCGGGCACGCCTTCCAGCAGGCAATGGCCGCCGACGAACAGGCACGTCAGCACGCCGTGCACGATGTCGTCGTGCCCGACAATCACGCGGCCCAGTTGCTTGTAAACGGCCTTGTACCGATCCGCAAACTGGGCCGCACGCGTTTCAATCGATTCGGCAATGGACATGATTAGGTGTCAGGTATCGGGTTCAGGTGTCGGGAATAATCGGCGAAGCGGATGCGCAGATCTAATGCCGCGAATCGCAACGGGTCGCACTGTTCGGCTGACATTGCTATTCGTCATTCGCGTGGCTCCTTTGTCTTTGATTCAAACCGCGGTCGACGCCACACTTTTTTCTTGGCCTTGAAGCAACCGCGAGGTGTATTCGTCTTGCTGCTCGGCTTCGGCCGCTGCCTTGGGCGGCGCACCGTGGCAGTGACTGGCGTGCGGTCCGTTTCGCTTCGGCGGCCTGCAATTGCGTTCGGATCGATCGGGATCGTGGCATCCGGCTCGAATCGCGTCGCGGCGCGCTGGCTTTCGAGCGAGCGGTCGACTTCGGCCTTGCGGCTGCGCAGCCGGGTCATCGTTTCCGGCGCGGCTTCGTGCCGCTCGCGGCGCAGCACGACTTCCGCGAATCGCGCCCAAAACGGCGCCAGCCAGCGGAAGTCGACCTGCACGCGGCGAACGAACACGTCGGCAAAGAACACGCAGCTCGCCGACCAGCACCAGCCACGGCCAGATATCCTGGCTGGCGACGGCCTGCGGCAAATCGCGCCGGAACGGATCGATCGCCAACTGCGGCTGCAGCACTTGCTCGGCCTGTTCGTTGTCCTCCGGCACTTCCGGCAGCGGCGGCAGCAGCTTGCCCGGCTCGCCTTGCTTTCGCCGGCAGCTTGGCGATCGATTCGAGCAGCGTGGTCGTTCGTTTCGCGGTCGCGGAATTCGTCCGAATAACCGATGTTCACGCCCGTGCGGATCATCGCCTGGCCGCCGCCCGGCGTGACCATCACCATGTAGCTGCCGGGCTTGGCGGAATCGAACTCGCCCACGTAGCGGCCGGGCGCGGTCTGCTCGATGTCGATGCGGGATCGGCTGCATGTCCGGCCCCAGCACCGTGCCGACTCATCGTCTGGTAGTTGAGGAACTCATCGTCCTTGTCGAGTGCCGAAACGATCGACGCGCGTCTTGCTGCCTTGCACGTCGGTGGCGACGGCGAACTTGCCCGTGTCGCCCGTCGGCCGCATCGACCAGCGGACCATCTGGCTGAAGAACCGGTCGTAGTTCTCCCAGCCCGTCCAGTCGTTCGCCCAGCGGTTGCCGGCGTCGGTGGTCAACGCCACCGTCTTGCCCAGCCCGTACGTCCACGCGGCGAGGATCGTGGAGTTCTCCGCCTCGGCTCGGCAACGGCGACGTGAGAATCACATCGACCAGCGAATTCTCCTTGACGGTCGTGAGCACGAAACCGCTGACCGGCGGAAAGCTATCCGGCAAGCCTTGCACGATTTCGTGCTGCGTGACGAGCCGCGGGCTGATCGGCGGATTGGGCTCATAGAACAGCGGCCGGGCGATGCGGCGGGCCTCGCGCTGGTAGATCTTCGGCAGCGCGTTGGCATTGTTGACTACGTAATACTTGCCGCCCGTGCGTGTGGCGATGTTCTGCATCACCTGGCTGCCCAGGATGCCGTGCGAGCCGACGGCCACCGTGGTCACCGTGACGCCGCCTTGAACAAGCGCGTTGAGCGTGGCGTTGGTGGGCGGCGTCGGGTCGCCGTCGCTGATGATGATCATGTGCTTGTTGGCCGCGTCGGTGCAGGCGGGCCAGCGCGACGGCCGCCTTCTTCATGCCCGGATCGAAGTCCGGCATGTCGCCGATGCCCATGCGGTCGATTCGAGCCAGCATCGATCTGCCGATTAGGTCCCGACGCGGACCATGCCGCCCTGCGCCTGTCCCCACAGCCATTGGTCGGTGCCGTTCCAGGAGATCAGGCCGCAGTAATCGCGCGGCCCCAGCGCCTTGATCGCCTCCTGGGCGATCGACTTTCTGCCAATAGTTGGCCTTGCGGGATTTCGCCGGCGTGCATGTTGAGCACCAGCGCCCCGACCGGCACGACTTTCGCGCTCTTGATCTGGAAGTCGACCGGCATGGCCTTTTCCAAATCGGTGTTGGCCCAGCCGCCGGCGCCGAAGCTGTTCTGGCCCGCCCATCATGATCAGCCCGCAGCCCAGCTCTTCCGTGTTGCGCACGAGCATGCGGATTTGCTCGTCGGTGAAGCTGCTCACGCTGTCGGCGTCCTCGCCGCTGGAACGCGGCACGTCGGCCAGAATCACCGTGTCGTATTCCTGCAGCTCGGCCAGCGACGTGAACAGCTGGTTGCTGGGCTGAACGACAACTTCCAATCCCTCGTTGCGCAGCCGCTCGACCAGGTAGTCGAACTGCCCGGCGTTCTCCCAATTTTCGATGAGCAGCACTTGCCCTTTGCCGGCGACGTGCGTGAACGCCGTGGCCTGGTTGTTCTGCGAGAGCGCGTCGCCGGCCGGGTCGTCCGGCACGAAGCGGGCTTCGTACGTATAAAAGGCGGGCTGCGTCGATCTCTTCGCGAATGGTGAACACACGCTTGCCGGGCTCAATCTCCACCGGCGCATCGGCCAGCGTTTCCTCGCGGTCCCGGGCTTTGCGGACGATCCGCACGCGGCCGCTTGACCGGTTGCGCTGCCTCAGCGTCGTCGCTCGTCGCGTTGTTCAGCACGACGCGCAGCTCGAACGGCTGGTCTAGCCGCACGTCTGCCGGCAACGCGACTGTCTCGACCGACACTTCCGTCTGTTGTTCGAGCGGCACCGGCATCACGTCGATGCTTACGCCCGCATCGGCCATCGCGCGGGCCTCTTCCAGCGCGTCGCCAATGTTCTGGTTGCCGTCGGTCACGAGCACGATCCGCTTGGCCGCGTCGTGCGGGAACATCGCCATCGCCCGCTGCATTGCGCTGGACAGGTTGCGTGAACTCAGGGTCGAGCAGGCTTTCCACGCGCTGCGTGAGCTGGATGTCGAAATCGACCGGCGGCACTTCGACTTCGGCGTTTCGGCCGAAAACGATCACGCCGGCCCGGTCGCCCTTGGCGTCCTGACGCTGCTCGCGGATCGAGGCGTTCGACGTAGCGAATCATCGCCGCCCGGCGGGACTCCGGAATGCTCAGCGATTGGTCGAGCAAATAGATCACCGTGAGCCGGTCGCTGGTGCGCTGAAACTGCATTTCGGCCAGAGCGGCCACGATCAGCAGCAGCACGAACGTGCGCAGACGCCAGCGCCATCATCCGCCGCCATCGGCCCAGCCCGCTCAGGCTGCGGAAGCTGAACCACCACATCGGGCGGCAGCAGCAACAGCAGCAGCAGATACCACGGGCTGTTGAAAACGAGCATGGCCGCCTCGAGGTCAAAAATTCACGACGCGCACTTAGCGCCGGCCGCCAGGCCGGACAGGTTCCGCTTGACTTCGCCCTGCACCGCATCCCCACTTAAGCCTAACGGTTCGCCTTGAAACTCTCAATTGGTGCCAAGTTTTCGGCGGCTTCTGGCGTCACGTAGCTTTGGGCAACGTTCATCGGCACGCTGCCGAGTGACATTCGCGTCCAATCCGAGTATTCTTGGGCAACCCCTATTATTATTTCTTGAACGCCCGGGAGTTCTCCCATGGCCCACTGCACGAACGCATCCCGCCGACGGTTTTTGAAGCAAGCCGCCGCGGCCAGCACTGCCTTTGCGGCCCCCATGTTCGTTCCGGCTCACGTATTGGGTTTGGGCAATGCACCGCCCCCCAGTGAACAAATTATAATCGGCGTGATTGGCGTCGGCGGCCGTGCCCGACAGCTGATCGATCAAATCCCGGAGTCCGGCCGGGTGGTGGCCCTGGCCGACTGCTACCTGCAACGGGCGATCGACGCGCGCAAAAGGGCGGCCGGCCAAATGGGCCGTCTACCAGGACTACCGGCAAATGTTCGACCGCGAAAAGCTGGATGCCGCGCTGATCGCCACGCCGGACCATGCCCGCACGCTGCCGTGCATCCGCGCGATTCAGGCCGGTCTGGATGTCTACGCCGAAAAGCCGCTTACCGCGTATGTTCGCGAGGGCCGTGTGTTGGTCGACGCCGTGCGCAAGCACAACCGTGTGTTTCAAGTCGGCACGCAACAGCGCACGATGGAGATCAACCGCTTCTGCTGCGAGTTCATCCGCGACGGCAAGATCGGGAAAATCAACAAGGTCTCAGGCGTGAACTATCCCGGTCCTCGCCGCTACGAAAGCCTTCCGGAAGAGCCGATCCCGCCCGGCGACGATTGGAACGTCTGGTGCGGCCCAACCGAACTGCGGCCGTTCAACAATCAACTCCAATTCGGCTGGATGCAATGGCGTGATTACTCAGGCGGCGAGATGACCAATTGGGGTGCGCACGGCGTCGATCAGATTCAATGGGCGCTCGGCAAGGACCACACCGGCCCGACCGAACTCTGGCCCGAATCACCCGGTCCGAACGGCGCCGTTTCCATGCGCTATGCCGACGGCACGCTGGTGCAATTCGAGCGTGCCAATGCGCCGATGGGCGGAGCCGTATTCAGTGGCAGCGAGTGCAAGATGGAAATCAACCGCAATCGCTTCGCGACCAACCCGGCCGACTTTGTGAAAGACGCGCCCGATCCGGCCGTTGCTGAAAAATGGGAAGGTGACGGCTGGATCGCCCGGCCACACATTCAGAACTGGCTCGACTGCATCAAATCGCGCGAGCTGCCCAACGCGGACGTCGAAATCGGCCACCGCTCGATCACGATTTGCCACCTGCTCAACATCACCCGCGAGCTGGGCCGCAAGCTGGCGTGGAATCCCGAGACAGAACAATTCGTGAACGACGACGAAGCCAACGCATTGCTCGACCGGCCGCGACGGGATGGTTTTGAACTACCGGCAGTTTAGCGCTAAACTCTCGAAGCAAAAGAAGTGATCTCACCCAAAGGCGCGAAGGCGCAAAGGACCGATACAAAAAAATTCCGATTCCAGACTTGGATTTTTACATCACATCTTCGTGCTCTTCGTGGGCTTTGTGGTTAATTCCTTCTCTTCTTTGCGCTTCGCGCCTTTGCGTGAGATTTTGAATATACTGGACAACCGTTTCGGGAATAGTTACATGAAATTCGGCATGAACTTGCTGTTGTGGACCGATCACTTGCACGACGGCATCCTGCCGGTGCTCGAGCAGCTCAAGAAAATCGGTTACGACGGCGTCGAAGTTCCGATGTTCCAACTCGACGAGTCGCTCTACGCCAAATGGGGCAAGCGGCTCGACGATCTGGGCTTCGAGCGCACGGCCGTCACGATCCGCGTGGAGCAGGACAATCCGATTTCGCCGGATGCCCGCGTGCGGGCCGCGGGCGTGGACGCCACCAAGCGCGCGCTCGATTGCTGCCAGGCGCTCGGAGCCAAGTCACTTTGCGGTCCATACCATTCGGCGATCGGCCTGTTCAGCGGCAGCGGTCCGACCGAAGACGAATGGAAATGGGGCGTCGAAAGCATGCGCGCCGTTGCCGAGCATGCGGCGAAAACCAGCGTGATGCTCGCCGTCGAATACCTCAACCGGTTTGAAACCTATTTCCTCACCTGCGCGGCCGACGCGGCGCGTTTCGTCCAAGCGGTGAACCATCCCAGCTGCCGCATGATGTACGACACGTTCCACGCCAACATCGAAGAGAAAAACGTCCGCGACGCGATCCTGGCTTGTGCCCCGTACACCGTGCACGTGCATATCTCGGAGAACGACCGCGGCACGCCCGGTAGCGGCGGCGTACGCTGGCAGGAAACATTCGACGCCTTTCGCGAAACCGGCTACGACGGCTGGATGGTCGTCGAAGCCTTCGGCCTGGCACTGCCTGCAATTGCCGCGGCCACAAAAATCTGGCGTCGCATGTACCAAAGCGAGGAGCAGCTTGCGCGCGACGCGCTGGCGTTCATGAAGAAGCGAACCGAACGGTTGTAAGCGAGATCATCACAATACAATCCGCTGCACACGGTGATTCATCGAATCCAGCACGTGCACGCGGCCCTGGCTATCGAGCACCAGGGCCCACGGATTGAATAGCTGGCCAGGCTTGCGGCCTTCGTGACCCCAACAGGCAACCGATTTGCCGTCCAGCGTGAGCTTCTGTACGCGGTGGTTGCCGTACTCGCAAACGTAGACGTGCCCTTGGCCGTCGAGCACCAGGCAGTACGGGTACTGAAGTTGTCCTGGTGTCGTACCCTGGCTGCCCCAGATTTTTACGAGCTTACCTTCTCCGTCAAACACTTGAATGCGGTGGTTGCACGAATCGGCCACCCACAACAGGCCGTCCGCGTCGAGTTCCAAATGTTGTGGCCGCAGGAAGTGGCTGGGTTCTGAACCGTGGCCGCCCCATTCCAGCAGGAACTTGCCGTCCGGCGAGAACTTCTGGATGCGGTCAAACTCCCCGTATTCGGAAACGAAGAAATTGCCGGCCGCATCGCGCACGGCGTCGGTCACGAAGCCAAACTCGCCGGGACCTTGCCCCATCGTGCCGCCCAACGTGGCTTCGGTGAGTAATTCGCCCTGCGGCGTGTAAGTGAGGATGCGGTAGTAGTGCGTGTCCGCGACGAGCAGGTTGCCGTCCGTGCTGATCGTGAGACCGGTCGGCCGGCCGTTGGCGTGTTCGGGCGTTTGCCACGCGCGGATGAATTTTCCGTCGGCGTCGAATACCTGGATTCGTGCCGTCATGTCGACGATGTACAGCTGATCGTTCGAATCGATCGCGATCGCCCGCGGCTTGCTGAACTGTCCGTCGCCTGCGCCCAACTTCCCCCACACCTTATCCGGCGGGCTGTCCTGGGACACGCCGCTTCCGCAACCGCCGGTGGCGGCGGTCAACACCGCTCCCCGGCAATCCGGCAAAAATCGCGGCGATCGAATTTGTTGGGCAAGTTGTTTGACATTCGACTTTGGAAGGCGGCGGATCGCTGCTTCGATGTCGCTGACTAGGCGGGGCCGTCGGCCCCAATTTCAATGTCCCGTAAACTGCGCGGATTGCAACGGCTTCGCGGCCTGCATCCGTCAAAAGTTCAATTATATCAAGGTTTTACGTTACGCATACGTTGCCTCCGCGGCTTGACCCAAGCGGTGGAGCAACGATATAGTTGATGGTCCGCCCTTGGGGAAAACGGCCCGACCTGAGCCGCTCTCGCGGTCTCATCTCCACCATATGCTCTGTGGCCGACTGCGCCCGCTTATGCCGCCCATTGTTATCGACATACGTAACGCGGAAGACGGTCGCGACGTTGTTCATCGTGCTGTTCAAGCATTGGCGGAAGGACAATTAGTCGCGCTGCCCACGGAAACTGTGTACGGACTTGCGGCCAGCGCGTGCCACGCGTCCGCCGTCGAACGATTGCTGCAGGTGAAGGGTCGGCCAGCGGGCGTCCGATGGCGCTGGCGATCAAAAGCGCGGAGGAAGCGCTGGACTACGTGCCGGACATGTCGCCATTGGCCCGCCGTCTTGCCCGGCGTTGTTGGCCCGGGCCCATTACGTTGGTGGTCGACAATCAACGTCGCGACAGCCTGACCATCCAGCTGCCGCAAAGCGTTCGGCAAGCGGTCACGCCAAACGGCACGATCGGTTTGCGTGTGCCCGCCAACGAGATGGCCCAGGACGTGCTTCGCATGCTGGCCGGGCCGCTGGTATTGACCAGCGCCAATCGCAGCGGCGAGGCCGATGCAGTGACGGCGCAGGAAGTCGTCGGCGCATTGGGCGGCGAGCTGGCCCTCGTGTTGGACGATGGTCCCTGCCGTTACGGACAGCCGTCGTCGGTCGTGCGAGTAAAAGGCAATCAATTCGAAATTCTGCGAGAAGGCGTCGTGGGCGAAACCACCCTCCGCCGCCTGGCCAGCTTGATGGTGATATTCGTTTGTACCGGCAACACCTGCCGCAGCCCCATGGCAGAACTCTTGATGCGGGCCCAGCTTGCCCAGTTTTTAAAGTGTAAAATTGATGAGCTGGACGATCGCGGCGTGCTGGTCATTTCGGCCGGAATTGCGGCCGCGCCAGGGTGCCCGCCAACCTCCGAAGCGAGTCAGGTGATGCGCGAGCGTGGCCTCGACCTGTCGCGCCACGAAGCCCAGCCGCTGACCGATCAGTTGGTGCGGCACGCCGATGTGATCATCACGATGACCCACAGTCATTTGCTGTCGATTGTGGAGCGCTGGCCGAACGCGGCGGACCGTGCGTTGATGCTGTTGCCCGATCGAACGGACGTCGCCGACCCGATCGGACAAACCGTCGGCGCCTATCGCGACTGTGCCCAACAAATCGCCACCGGAGTGAGTTATCACGCAGACCAGTTGCGGCGCGAATTGAATTGACTTCCCATTTAGCGGCGGGGCCTGCCCCGCGCGTGTCACGCGGCGAAGAGTGTAAGTTTCTCCGAAAGGCCAGATGATGAAGGTTGCCATCGCCAGTGACCACCGTGGATATCACCTCAAAGAGAAGGTGATTTCGTTGCTCAAAGCCAAGGGGCACGAAGTAATCGACGATGGCCCGTCGACCGACGCCAGCGTCGACTACCCCGATTTTGCAGCGCTCGTGGCCCGCAAGGTCAGCAACGGTGAAGTCGAGCGCGGCATTCTCATCTGCGGCACGGGCATCGGCATGGCGATCTCGGCCAACAAATTCCCTGGCGTGCGGGCCGCGGCCTGCGTCGACGAAGTGACCGCCGAGCTCAGCCGGCGTCACAACGATCTTAACGTGCTCTGCCTCTCGGGCGATCTCTTAAGCTCGCGCAGCACGGAGCGATTGGTGGAAATCTGGATGGATACCGAATTCGAAGGCGGCCGCCACGAACGCCGCGTCGAAAAAATCCACCAACTCGAACGCGAAAACCGGCCAAGTTGAATAACAGCCGGATGGTACGTCCCACCTCAGCTCCCCAGCGACGATCAAAGTAGTCGTTATGACGCGCAGCTTTCGCTCTCGATTTTGTTCTCCTGGTTTTTTGCGATCGTCTGCGGTCATGCGCAGCGCAAGTCGCAAAAAATGATAGAGGAACTCTCATTTTGAGTGGCGGCGAAGCGGCCAACGGCGTCGGAAACCGCTTGACTCAACTTTTCAATGGCGGTGGAAGCGGACACGTCATTAAAAAGCGATTCGTCGAATTAGGCGGTGGACCGGACGCGAATTTCGTAATCATCCACGTACCTCACAGCCGCGCTGCGAAAGACGAGCGGCCGCGCGAGGTTCGCATCGCGAGCTATTCCGATGAGAGTTCGGCTCGCAATTTCGGTGTGAAGCAAATGACCGCGCTTGGCGCATTGGAGCGAGACGCCGCCGATTCTGAAGAATACTGCGCCCCACTAAAACACGCAAACGCCGTCTGGATTACCGGTGGCAATATGTATGCACTGGTTGAACCATTCAAGGGGACGCGAGCCGAGCGTGAGTTGGGCGCGGTCCTCACGCGCGGCGGCGTGATTGGCGGAGAATCGGCCGGCGCGGTCGTTCAAGCATCGCACATTGCCAGGAACATCAAGGGAGCAGGCGGCGCCGAAATTGATACGCGCTTCGATGACGGATTCGGCTTCGTGCAGCGTGTGGCCGTTGCTCCGCATTTACTGCGGATGGGTTGGCAGGAGAATTTGGTTCCTGTCATTGCCGCGAATCCAGAGATCCTCGGAATTGGCATCGACGAGGGGACCGCCGTGGTCGTGCAGAATGGCCAGTTCGAAGTAATCGGTACGAGCAAAGTCGCGATTTACGACAATGCGGACCATGACGGCAAGCGATACTACTTCCTTTCGCCCGGCGACCGTTTCGAACTTGCTGCCCGCAAACTGCTGCCGCGCGAAGGCAAGTCTCATTGAAACGAGGCTACCCTGCCTTCGCGGCCTTGTTGCGTGCTACGTGCACTACCGCTTCGCGGAGGCCGCGCATTTTGATGGGCATCTTGGCTACGGCGCGGTGCTCCGCCACTTGTGCCTCGTGTTCCCAACTGAGATGGTTCTGATCTAACAGCAGCACGGCGGGAACTTCGCGGGTCGCCTGCTCCTGGCCGAAACGGTTGAACGCTTCCAACGCCGCGCGGCCGTTAGCAGCAGTGGTGAAGAGGACGATGTCGGCCGCGCGATGGTCGTCGTAGAACCGCGGCAGCACCCGCTCGGGGTCGCTCAGCACGAGCACGCGGTAGCCGTTCTTTTTGAATTGCTCGCGGAGCATGTCCTGCATTTTGGCATCGGAGTCGACGATCATGAGTTTGCGCGGCTGGCCCTGGCCGTCGAGGCCCTCGGAGCTATTAAGCTCCGGCCCGGCGACATGGCCGCCTTCTGCGGCCGTTTTCACGCGCTTGATCGCCAATTTCAAATCTACGAGCATGTCGCTGGGCGATTGATAGCGCCGCTCCGGGTCGAACTCCAGCGCCTTGTTCACGACCATCGCCAGCGGCAACGGCAGCTTGGGCACAAGTTCCAGGATAGGTTTGATGTCGCGGAAGTAGGCCTTGCCCGCTTGCTGCACGCGGTCGCGATTTTCCGGCAGTGCCGGTACGCCGCTGAGCATCTGGTAAAAAATCGTGCCGGTGAAAAAAATGTCACTTCGCGGATCGTCAATGCGCACGCCGGTCGCTCGTTCCAAGCCGGCGTAGAGCACGGTCCGGCGGCTGAATCCTTCGGCAATCTCCGCCTCGCCCTCCTTCAACCCAGCCAGTCCAAAGTCGACCAGTTTGGGCTGGCCGTCGCTGGAGAGCAGCACATTCGACATTTTGAGGTCGCGGTGCGTGAAGCCCTGTTGCGCGGCGAAATTCAGACCGGCCATCACGCCCGCCATGATGTCGGCCGCTTCCATCGGCTTGAACCGACGCCGGGCGCGGTAGAACTCGCGCAGATTCCGGCCCTCGACGAATTCCATCACGATGAAGTGCATGCCGCCGTGCGAATACACTTCCTGGATTTCAACGATGTTTGGGTGTTTGAGCGCGGCTGCCGATTTCCCCTTCGCGGCGGAATAAATCGATGACGGGGCGGTTGCTCCGGCCGCTCTTGGCATCGACCGCGGTGGGGTTGCTGTACCGGCTGCGAAGCACCTTGACGGCATGCATGTTGCCGGTCTTGCGGTGGACTGCGCGAAACACGCGGGCGAACGTACCCGCCCCCACGCAGTACAACACCTTGTAGTCGCCGTAGAAGAAGCCAGTTCGCGTGTCGCCGCGCATCAGCCGCTCGAGCTGATATTGCGTCAACAGGCCACGTCGCAAGAGAGCTTGCTGAAACGGAGCCAGCGGTACGGTCGTGGAGCCAAGCTCACTCCAGACACTCTGAAGCTGCGCATCATCGACAACATTGACGTCCAGCGCCCGCTGGGCCAATTGTTCCGCAGTTTTAATGTGGGACATGACACGCAATGGGGAGATGAGTCGCCACGTGCCGCCGCCGCGGTGAGGATTCTCGCATGGTGCGCACGGCCGGACAAGATTTCAAGTTGGGCCCACGCAGCGGTTGTCGACGGCTGCCGAAACTCATCTCTAAGAATTTCCTCTCCTTGTGGGAATCAACTTTCAAGTTCTTGAACTTTGGCGTGGAATTCGTCGCGCTCGCGCCGCGTGGCTTCCAAATCGAACATCAAATACTTCATATCGAGCCGGAGCTGGCTCAACGCATCTTGTACGAGCGACAGGATGCGCCGGCGGCGTTTGGTGCTTTCAATAACTCGTTCCAGCGCGGGAATCACTTCGCCGGAAACTTCATCGGGTAGATTCCGAATCGCTTCGGCGAGTCGCAGGATGTCGGCTGGCAATTCTTCGTTCACAGCGGTGGGAACTCGGTGCGTTTGGGCCATCGATGTTTTCTCCAAGTGGTTGACGCCAGCCCCGAAATGCACACGCCGCGCCGACCCTTGCCGGGCGGCTCGTCTCCACTTGACTTAACCGATTATAAGGAAACAACTTGCAACCATTCAATTAGCCGGAGGCGGAACTCCTTGCCGAGAAGTTGGCTGTTGGTTTATCGCGACAAGTGCTCTGTTCCGACGCCGCAAAGACTGATACAAGCCGGGTTTACGTCAACGCGACGACATCGCATGCCGTTGCCTTTTCGCAACCGATCGCAGGCCAACCCCCGCCGGGCGTTTCTGTCGAATGCCGTTCGCCATGCCGAACATTACCCAGGCCCGCTTTTCCGCACGCCGATTTCTCGCAACCAAGTGGGATATCGCGGCAGCAATTCCTGCAACTTTTGTCTGGCCGACATTCGCCGCAGCCGTTGCCGTCTGGCTTATGGTCGCGTCGATTACGTCCATTGTTGCAGGAAGTCCGACAATCGGCCAGAACTTTGACGGGCCCGATTCGATTTGGCGGCTCAGCGACGGCCCTAGCCGCGTGATTGCCCACGAATGTATCCGCGGCGGCGCACGATCCGTTGCCGGCTGTGAGCGAATTGTGGTGGCCGGGCCTGTCGCCCAATCGACCTTGCTGGTGTGCCCCGTGGCACATCTGGCCGTTTTGGACGAATTGGAAGCCCGCATCTGGGTGAAAGCCAGTCGGCCCGATATCCAATTCGGCGCCCGCGTTGTGCTGCCACGTTCCGTCGGCGCTGATGACCGGCCAGAAACCACCATTGTACGGGGAGCGACGTACCGGCATGCGGGAAACTGGCAGCAATTGCTCCTCAAGCATGTGCCCGATCTGCTTGCCGACGAAGTGCGAATACTACGGGCCGCACCGGGTGCAAAGATCGACCCTCGCGAAGCATACGTCGACGCAATTGTAATTTTGGTACCCGGTGAACCAAAAGGCGTCGAAGTCTTTACGGACGAACTGGAGGTCGACGGTGTGCTGCTGCCAGAAGTGCGCGAATCGACGGGTGTAAAGCAGGTCAGTTTTCCGGCGCCCGCCGCGCCGACATTACCAGATCCGATTGTTGCCGAGTCGCCGTCCCGCGAAGGCACTGCTTTACGCGTTGGCGCGACCGAGGCAACGAATTCGCCGCCCATTCGGCTGCACGGCTCCGTGGTCGTGCTCGACGGCAAGCCGTTCATGCCGCGCGTGATTCAGTGGCACGATGAGCCGTTGGAATTCTTGGCCAGGCTCGGCTTCAATACGATCCAGCTTTCAGCGCTGCCTACCGACGAGTTAATAGCCGACGCGAAGCGCCACTCGCTGTGGTTTGTCTGTCCGGCGCCGCGGCCCGATGCAATTGGAGATGGGCCGGTCGGACGTGCTGATGACCGCGTGCTCGCTTGGCTATTGGATGATGCAGCGATTGAGCTCGACCCCGCATACGGGCGAAATTGGGCGGCGCTGGTGCAACAGCGCGATGTCGTGCGCGGGCGGCCGATTTTCAGTGGCGCCGCGCGGCAAGTGGGACTCCGCGGCAAATATCGCAGATATCATGTTGGTCGATCATCCACGTGTCGGCCGGCTTTCTCCTCGTGATTATGACCGATGGTTAACCGGCCGCTCTCAATTGGTTCAACCGGGCGTACCGCTGTGGGCCGCCGTCAGCGTTCAATTCGGCGAACAAGTCGGCCAGCAGTCGGATGCCCTGGCCGAGACGCTTTCCGCACCGCCGGATGTCGATTCGCACCGATTGGAAACGCTCGTCCAGCTGGCGTGTGTGCGAGGATTCCGCGGAATCGTGGTTCGAACCAGTTCCCCGCTCGACGACGGCTCGCCGCAAGCCCGTCATCGCGCGGCGGTTCTGGAACTGCTGAATCGTCAGTTGCAGCTTGTCGAACCATGGATCGCGAGCGGCAAAGTCGTGGGGCAGATTGAATCGACGGACTCCAATTGGACCGGCGTCGTGCTACTCGTGGATCGTGCCCGGCTCTTGGTTCCGATCGCCGCTGAGGTGCTTGCCGGCAGCCAGCACGCAAAGCAGACCCCTGATTCAGCCCACCTTGAGACGGCGTTCGTGGTGCCGGGTATCCCGGAATCGTGCCAGGTATATTTGCTGTCGGCTACTTCAATGCGACCGCTGGCAACGCAGCGTGTTGCCGGCGGTACACGCATCGTGCTGCCCGCTCATCAAGCCGGGATGATCCTTCTCACTGAAGACCCGAAGGTGGTCCAATCGTTTCGACAGCACGTTACAAACAACTCGACCATCACGGCACGGCTGATGCGAAATGCGATCGAGCAGGAAGCCAAGCAAGTGGGCGTCGTTGGTCGCGAGCTGCAACGGCTTGGATATGCCACCGACAACATCTCGCGAGCGGTTGCGTCGGCCGAATTTCAGCTCCGGCAGTATGACACACTCATGGCCTCCGGGCGTGCGGATGCGGCCTCCGAGTTGGCCGATATGGTCGATCGAAACGTGCAGCTCCGTGCTGGCGAGTTGCGGCAATTGGCTCGATTGCCATCAGCGCTGGTGAGTCATCCACTTTCACTTGGTTTCGAACAACTGTTCAAATACGCTCAATATTCGCAATCGTCAACTTCGCTGCGCGGCGGTGAAAACCTTCTGTACGGCGGTGATTTCGAAGATCTCGGGCAGATGATCCAATTCGGTTGGAGACATGTCACCGACGAATCACTGTCAGTCGAATCGCGCGTGACACTCGCCGCGAATGGGCCGCAACACGGAAGACATTGCCTCGAAATGATTGCGGCACCGACTCCACAAAGTTCATCCAACTTACTAGTGACTAGCGCCCGGTTTGGGTCGTGACGCATTCGATCCCGGTCGAACATGGACAAATCATCGAGATTGCCGGTTGGGTGCGCATCGATGAGTCAATCCAGGAAAGCATCGACGGCCTGGAAATCGTCGATTCGCTCGGCGGCCCCGAGCTCGCGCTCACTGTGCGGCAAACGGAGGGCTGGCAGCCGTTCCAAATCGTCCGCGGAGTTCCCGAATCAACGGAGCTGCGCAGTTACCTTTGCGCTCACCGGGATTGGCACGGCGCATATCGATGGCGTGATGGTGCGAGAATTGGAAAGGCCGGTTCCCCGTCGGTTGCCGCCACTGTCGCCCGACGAAAGCCCGGTCGGCCCAAATACTGCGGACAGCTCGGGGCCGTTGTTCCCCAAGCCGAGTGCACGATAATGGCAGCGGCAGTGTCTCCGCTCCTTTGTGCCGCTCGGCTCGCGGCACCTATCATTCGGCCATGCCCAGATCCGCTACCGATCTCCGTGCCCATGCTGAACAAATCTGGCGGGCGGGGGTAACCGCTGTCACGCCGGAACGCCTGATCCCTTCACAAGTTCGAGTGGAGGGTGACACACTATCGATCGCCGACGAGATGATCGATCTGCGCCGCATCGAGCGCGTCGCAATCGTTGGTGCCGGCAAGGCGGCTGGCGCGATGGCTGTCGCGCTCGAAAATGTCCTGGGGCCAGCACTGCTGACTGAAAAGCACGTCACCGGATTGATCAACGTGCCCGATGACTGTCTGATTCCGACTCAACGTGTGACGCTTCACGCCGGCCGGCCTGCGGGGATCAATGAACCGCGTTCTGAAGGAGTGGCAGGCACTCAGCGGATCTTGGAGATCGTTACCGCACTTGGTCCAAACGATTTATGTCTTTGCCTGCTCACGGGCGGTGGTTCCGCATTGCTCCCAGCCCCGGTGCCGGAAATTTCGCTGGAGCAAAAGATCGCCGTCACGCGGTTGCTTAGTGCCTCCGGAGCGAATATCGAGCAACTAAATACGATTCGCCGTCATCTCAGCCGGGTCAAAGGTGGCGGACTGGCGAGAGCATGCGGTGCCGGACGGTTAGTGACACTAATAATCTCCGACGTGCTTGGCGATCCGCTGGAACTGATCGCATCCGGCCCGACGGTTCCCGGCAGGACAACGCCGAGCGACGCGCTGGCCGTTTTTGAAGCACTCGGTCTCGCAAATGAACCAGCGATCCAACCGACGATTCAATTCCTGCGCACGGCATCCGCCCCCCAGCCGCCGGTTTCGCCGGCCGACAATTTGCGCTGTCACGCCACCCACCACATCCTTGCCAACAATGCAGCGGCAGTCGACGCCGCCGGTGCCGAAGCCGAACGGCTTGGATATTCCCATGCGATGATTTCCGCCGACAAATCGGAGAGTTCAGCCGAATCGGTCGGTCAACACTTGGCCGCGATGGCTCGTCAAATGCGAATTGCGCCGGGCCCCGATTGCCTTATCTCGGGCGGCGAGCCAACGGTCAAGCTGGTCGAAGAATCTTGCCGCGGCACAGGCGGACGCAATCAACAACTCGCCCTGTCCGCGCTGGCTGAGGTCGGCGACTGCGAGGGACTGGCACTGCTATCCGCGGGTACCGACGGCGAAGATGGTCCGACCAATGCGGCGGGCGCATTCGTGACGGCGGAAGTCGTGCGCAACACCCGCCGGCTACAACTCGACCCACGCAGCTACCTGGACCGAAATGACGCCTACCACTTTTTCGAGCGTGCCGGCGGATTGTTCATCACCGGACCGACGCACACGAACGTGTGCGATTTGCGGATCGTGCTCGTCAGCCGCTAATCCCACCACCACTGATCCGCGGCCAGCGTGGAGAGGTCCACTTCCGCGCGAGCTTTTTCGACAGCGCCTTTTTCGTCGTCCAGCAAGTTCGTGGGATCGATCGCCTCGGTCGGCCGCATCTGCACACCGCCCCCGACGGGCGTCAGCAGCACATTACCCTTCCAGAGACTGTTGACGGCGGTCTCCACTTCCTTGGGTGGATTGAGTGTCTCGACCGGATAGGCCTGCTCGCTGTGGAAGACATCCGGCTTCCAGCCCACCAGGCCGTAGTAATCCTGGTGCTGAATGAAGGCCGCAGCCACGGCCAGGTCGATGCAGTTGCGAAGCTGTGCGTACACCGGAGCGCGATCGGCCAGCTTGGGATAAACTTTTGTGAATGCGCGGACAAATGCGTCGCTCGCGCGATTGCCGCCGCCGGAGACTTGCCGCTTTCCATCTTTTCCGACGACCTCGTTTTCGCCGACGAGCCGCACGCCTTCGCCTACCAGCTCCATCGCCAGTGCGTCTTCGCTCACGCGGACGCACTGGTACTCGGGCACAAAATACCAGCGCTGCAGTGCGTTGCGGGCCACCTGCGATGGGTTGGCGCGCTCGACATAACTGGTCAGCCGCACCGGCGGAACTTCCAGGCCGATTCCTATCAACTTCATGCGATAGTCGGCTTCCACCATCACCTGCGCAAAGTGTGTCTTGGGAGACACGCCGCCCACGGTAATCACCTGCAGGCCGAGCTTGTCGCGTAACTGGTGGACGATGAACTCCGTGTCGTTTGGCGTGGCACGACGGCCAAACTCGTGGAGGAACTGCTGCATGCGCGACAGTCCATCCGGCGTCGGATCAATCGAGCAATAGATGAACGGCTTGTCGCGATCCGCACCCGGCGGAAACGCCCGCAGCGCCACCACGAGGTCTTGCAACTCGAGCACCGGCCGGCCGGATTCGATGCCGAGCATGCGTCCGGCGGGTGCCTCGGCCCAGGCTTCGGCCGGACCTGCAATTACCACGTCGCCGGAATCGGGATAGCAGAATACGTACTCCAACCGCGTGATGCCGGCCAGGTGGCGCATCGCATCATCGATAGGACGGCCTTCGGCGATCCGCTGCTTGATGATGCGTTCGAGCCGTGTGAGTGAGACCTTGCGCAGCGGGCTGCGCGTAGCCACGTCGCGGTCAAGGCGCGTGATCGCTTCCTGCACGCGCTGCCGCGAGAGCTCGCCGGTCGGATCGGCCACCATGACGCGCCGCAAAACGCCTTCGGCGTCGACCGCAACGCCCGAAGTCGGGCCACCGCCGATCGTGCCACCGCCGCCACCACCGCCACCTCCATCAAATTGCGCGAAGGTAGATTGCGCGTGTATCACGCAGCAAACTGCGGCGATCGCCACAGATACTAGCCACGCTCGCCGACGTGTCTCACACCAAGCAAACCAACACCGTGCCATAGTTGCACCTCAATTGCAGCCAACGTGCCTTGTTCCGCGCAAAGTATCCAACGGCCCGGTTAAACCGGTTGTGCCAAGGGTACCTGCTACCATTCATGCTAATCCCCAGAATTCGGTAAAGCAAGAAAACTACGGGACTTGGGTGTGGCATCGGTCGGCGTGAACTGGGATTCCGGTTAGCCACCAAGCCGGTTAGCGGCGGGGCTTGCCCCGCGCGGTTTCCTGCACGACACGCGGGGCAGGCCACGCCGCTAAATGACTCGATTCGCCCGCAATCTCCGCAAAATCGCAACAATCCCACCTCCCACGGTGAGAAAAACCAACAATTGCGTGGCGATTTACCAACATCAGCTTTCCCAGGCGGTAGGTTTTAACAGGCTGGTCGATTGCGCGGTCCGAGCGCGTGCTCGGCCGCGCGATCATTTTTACCCGCGGATGATCGACGCGGTTCGCGCCAGCGACGCACAGCCCCACGGCATGGACGGCCAGCGCTGATGTTTCGGTACCCCACAACGCGACTTAGCGACCGAATTCTTGCCGTACTGTGCTGCGCCGCACTGGCGACCGGCTGTGCAAGCTGGCAGGCCCCACGAATCGATCCTTCCGGCCAGCAAATTTTCATTTGGCCGAATCAACAGCCGGCGATGCCGACTTTCGCGACTCCCGTCGGACAACCTGTTGCAGCACCGCCGCCAATCGTCGCTCCGCCAGTCGGCAATCTCCAGGCTGCGCCGGTGTACTCCGATGTGCCCGCCGCGCCACTCGTGCCGGCACCCGCGGCCGGCAGCTCATGGAATCCGTTCACTCCGGCATTGGTGAATCAGCCCGTAGTTACTGTCCCGTCCGGGGCGGCGCCCGTGCCTGTCATGATCCCAGCTCCGCCCGGTACCGCCGTGCCTGCAACAGTCCCGGTTCCAACAGCCGGCGTGGCTACGCCGCTGGGTGCGGCCGTGCCCGTGGGTCGCGATTATCTGAGGATCACACCCGACCGAATCCTGGCGCCGGTCGGTAGCGAAGTCGTGCTGAAGGCCGGCATCTGTTCGGCACAAGGGTTCCTCGTAGCAAATCAACGCGTCGAATGGCTACTCTCGCCGAGCGGCACGGGCCAATTCGTCGATTTGGGCGAGCGCGATCAGGTGACCCTGTTTCGACCGATTTGGGACACGCCGACAAAGTTCGACAACTCCTACGCGATCACGTCCACTTCGTTCATGCCGGTATGCCTCGACCGTGGCACGCCGGAACCGACGGATGATGTGCAAATCCTCAAAGGCGACGCGTGGATCACGGTCACCTCGGCAACCGAGGGTGCCAGCCACGTCACGGCCTTCACGCCGGCGATCAGCGACTGGAATCTGCACCGCGCGATCGCCACGATCTTTTGGGTCGATGCTCAATGGGCGTTGCCGCCCTCAGCGGTAGTGGACGGTGGCCGCCCGCATGTACTCACGACCACCGTTTCGCAACGGACCGACGGCGCACCGCTGGTCGGCTGGCTGGTACGCTACGACGTAGGCGGCGGGGCATCGCTCGGTTACGAAGGCGGCAACGTGGTTGAAGTGCCGACGGACGCCGCCGGCCGGGCCAGCGCGGAAGTCAGCCCCGCGAATGCTGGCGGCGGAACCACGATGGTGAGCATCACAATCATCCGGCCACCGCAGGCCGGCACGGATTCGAGTCCCCGTCTCGAAATTGGACGTGGGGCCGCCTCGATCACCTGGACGACCGGCATTTCCGCCCCGCCGGCCGGGGCTTCGCCATTTGCACCTACACCCGCACCAATGGTCTCGTCGCCGTTTTCGCCTGCTCCCGCCCCGAGCGTGCCGGGTTCGTCGCTCGATTCCACGCCGCGGCCGACGCTTCCGAATACATCGGCTCCCGCCGGCGGCTATACGCCGCCGCCAGACGCACCGCCGCCGGGGCAGGCGCGATTGGATTTGCAACTGCGTCGAGAAAGTGCCGAACAAGTCGCGGTCGGGGAATTCGCAAGTTTTCAAGTGACGGTAACCAATGTCGGCAACGGCTTGCGCGCAACACTCAATTTCGCGTTCGTTTCGACCGCGGGCTGCGACACCCAAAAGCTCAGCCGGGCGAATACGAAATAGTTTCTGAATCGACTTTTGACTTGCCGCCGAACGAATCGAAAACGATGGCACTTTCGTACGAGGTGGTGGCCGGCGGGAACCAGTGCCAAGAAGTGACTGTGACCGCGCAGGGCGTTGAGCCTGTCCGCGCGACCGGGTGCGTTACTGGAGCCGCAAGCGGTACTGGCCGTCACGGCAACCGGCCCCCGCACGCATATCGTCGATGAAATCGCCGAGTTCCGGGCAACGATTCAAAACAATGGCGATGTGGAGGCGAAGAACGTCGAGCTGGTCGCGCGCTGCGACCCGCGCTGGAACCGGCCGAGGCCGAGGAAGGCCACCAGCGGCTTCCCGATGGCGGCATCGTGTTCGCATCCCCAGCCTCGCTGCGGGCGCTCGCACGTATTTAACATGACGGCCCGTTGCCGCTCGCCGAGCAACAGTGCGTGCACGCGATTTGTCGTAACGGCCAATGGCGGAGTGCTGGCAGCGGGGCGGGGCATGCGTCGAGATCTTGCCGCCGCGGCCACCGGGCAGTCCAATCGGCACGGCCGGCCCCGATTTGCGAATTTCGATCGCGGCGTCGGCGAATCCCGCGGCACTGGCCAAGTTTCCACTCACTCTCAACTTGCTCAACGCTGGCCAGCAGGCAATGCGGCAGGTTCAGTTGCGGGTAAATCTGCCTCCGGGAATTGACACCGGACGCCACACAAGATTCAGCCCCGAAGGCCAGGTAATTGTCCAGGAGCAATG
>CAWAZX010000008.1:0-15957 GCA_963786455.1 uncultured Planctomycetota bacterium
CGCGCAGGCTGCGCTTTAAACTGAGGACACGCCCGATGATATTCTGTCTTGTTCCACGTCGGAGGAACAATCACAGGTCCCTGGGTGACCTTTTTGCCACAGTGCTCGTACTCCTTAACGTGTTCACCAATCCTCATCGTCAACGAAGTAGTTTCGCTATCGATGTGATTCCACCAGTATCTCTGAAAATAGTTCGCAAGTTCCCATGGAACCACCA
Organism: uncultured Planctomycetota bacterium; assembly: GCA_963786455.1. Lineage (GTDB taxonomy): Bacteria > Planctomycetota > Planctomycetia > Pirellulales > Lacipirellulaceae > JABDGM01. Next base: position 218 of record CAWAZX010000008.1, read on the forward strand.
TTTTGCACTCCTCACATGATGCCCAGTTCAGGGAGCCGTGCAATTTGAGCAGAGGCAAGTCGCCTTCGCTAGTTTCCGAGTTGAGTCGATAATCTACAACCCTTCCGACTTGGTGAAACGCGAACTCAAGTGACACATCATAATTGAAAGTAACGATTGCGACTGTTCGCGAGGGTTGTGCTTTGTCACTGAGGTCGGATACGAGCCTAACAAATTCGGGATAAGGTGGCGGTGCCTGCGGGCGACTGCCGCCGCACGGAATCTTAATCGTTGCGTCGAGCGTGTGAACGATCACCTCGCGCATCGCAGTAACAAGGTCACCAATCTTTTCCAAATTGTAGTCTGCGAATCGACCCAACGTCTTACACATTTCAAATGCTGCAAATACCGATTCGACATTGTGGATGTTAAGATTCGCCTTTGAGTGGACTTGCTGCAATTTGCTGACTGCGTGAAATACTGTCGAAAACGCCGGAGTGTTAATGTGACGAGTCCGCCACAGATCACGCGCCACGTCGAGAAAGTCGGCCATTAGCGGTGCCCCCGCCTTTTTCAAGGCGCCCGCCCCCAGGATAAAAACAGTATTTGCCATGAATTTAAGGCGAGATTGCTGTGTTTTTAGCAGTGGTAATATGACCGCCTAACCTAGCTGAGTCTAGCTAGTCGAGTTCTCCCGCATTCGTGAGGCTGCGTTGTTCTCATGACGGCGCCTTAATGATTAGACAAAAGAGAGGAGAAACCCGCCCGCGTGGCTCCACCATGCCTGAAGTCCGCGTTCAAATTGTTGAATTCATTCCTGGCGACTATCCAGAGTTTCTATTCGTCGAGTTGACGGATGCGTTCGGAGTCGTGCACCGCTTTCAGGACAGGCGCCGATCTTCGGTTGCAAGGTCGATGTCGACGAGACGACGCCACTTCCTGTTCCCGGCACGTTTGACTGTGTGATCGTCGAGCGATTTCACAGCGATGGCCGCGAGCTCGTGCGGATCGATACCGAGAAGCCGTTCGATATTCAGTCGCTTGCGGGTGATTACCAGTTTGTCGTGACGCCCGACATGGTCATCACGTGAATGCTACGTCGCGAGGGTGGCCAATTCCTGCGTAGAACTCGGCCGCGCGATCGGTTACAGTGTCCATGTGTACATTATCGCACGGTGGTGCATAGCGCTCAGGATACGCGCCGACGAACGCTTAATGTCTATGAAAACCGTACACCCATTTAGCAACGCCAAATCTTCGTTTCGGCGCAAAATGCGTGCCGTTTCCGAGGAATACGAATTTTGCAACGTCGAAATGCGTTTTAATGATTTGAACGCAGTGCAGAATGAAACCGAAGCGCCTACCGCCAATCGAGTTGCGGAAGGTGGTCGCCTAATGTTCGATTTGCAAAAATCAAAAATCCCCGAGTGCCAGACACCTTTTGCAATTCTGCGCCGCGGGGCCGATTGCAAAATTCATGCGTCACGCCGTCGCCAGGTGAATCACGCTGTACGAGGCCCGCGGCAGCTTGAAGCGTCATCGTGGCGCCGGGGCGGGGCGCGTCGAGCTTTTGTGGGGCGACAAGCGTTGGCTTCTCGAACGTGTTGGCGGCCTTGAGGTCCGCGCCCGTGAGCGTTTCGCTGGCCAGCACGCGCTGCGGCGTTGGGTCGCGCCAGTTGAGGACCAGCTCGCGCTCCGACTCCAGATCGCGATTCAGCACCAGCACGCAGGCCTCGCGCTTCTCGCGATCGACCGTGACGGCGACGTCCAGGTACGGAACCTGGTCGTCCCGGGCGAAATCGGCCCGCAGGCCTTCGGCCTTGATCGGGTAGGTTTCGGACTCGACCAACAGATCGACCACTCGGCCGCGGGCGTACTTGAGAGCCCAGGCGTACGGATAGTAGATCGACTGGCGCAGCACGCCGTCTTTGTTGGTCACCAGCGGCGCGATCACGTTGATGATCTGGGCGAGGCAGCCGACGCGGACCCGGTCGCTGCGCCGCAGCAGCGAGTTCAAAAAGCCGCCGACCAGCAAGGCGTCTTCGAGGTTGTATTCTTCTTCCAGCAGCTGCGGGGCGAACTTCCGCTTGCCGTCGGCGAAGTCGCCGCCGCGGGCCCGGTACCATACGTTCCACTCGTCGAACGACAGCCACAGCCGCTTGGGCGATTTTTTCAGGCCCTGCACGTAGTCGCCGGCGGCCGCACATTCGTGAATCTGCCGTTCCATGTCGAGATTCATCGCCAGGTAGCGGGCCGTGCTGCCGCCGGTGAGCTGCGGCGTGTTGCCGTAATAGCAGTGCAGCGAAATGCCGTCGACCTGGTCGTAGCACTCTTCGAGCACCTCGCGCTCCCACTCCAGATACGTGGGCAAGATCGCGTTGCTGGAGCCGCAGGCGATGAGCTGCAGGCTGCGGTCGATCACGCGGATTTGCCGGGCACAATCGCGGGCCTTGCGGCCGTACTCGCGGGCCGTCATGTGGCCCATCTGCCACGGGCCGTCCATTTCGTTGCCCAGGCACCAGTAGCGCACGTTGTGCGGCTCGCTCGTAGCCGTGCTCGCGCCGCAAGTCGCTCCACTTCGTGCCCTTGTCGACGTTGCAGTACTCGACATAGGCCACCGCCATTTCCGGCGTGCCGGTGCCCAGGTTGAAACCCAACAGCGGCTCGGTCTTCACGAGCTTGCACCAGTCGATGAATTCGTTCGTGCCGAACTGGTTCGTTTCGAGCGAGTTCCAGGCCCGCTCCAGCACGGTCGGCCGTTTGTCCTTCGGGCCGACGCCGTCCAGCCAGTTGTAGCCGGAGACGAAATTGCCGCCCGGGTACCGCATGATCGGCACGTCCATCTGCTTGATCTCATCGATCACGTCCTTGCGGAAGCCGTTCTCGTCGGCGAAGCTTCGAATCCGGCTCGTACACGCCCGTGTAGATGGCCCGGCCGAGATGTTCCAAAAACGCACCGAGCAGCCGGCGGTCGAGGTCGGCAACGTACCGGTCCTGTTGAATGACAGCCCGTGCCGGCCCGCGCGTTTGTGCATAGCCGAGGCTGGCGAGCCACGAGTGAGACGCCAACGCGGCACTCGTGGAGCACAACTGGGCCAAGAAGCCTCGTCGATCGGAAGTGTACGTCATGGTGGAGTTCCCGACTTATTGGTAAGTACCGTTCTGGGAAGTTGTCTCACACGTGTCGCGAGTGCCATTTTCTTTCGGCGACGGCGAGTTTCAAGTCCCATTTCACGACGCGGGCGAAGAATGCTGCCACGGCCAAACGTGCCTGCGAGTGGGGGTGCCGCAAAGCCGGTTGACGCGGTTCGGCGTCAATTCGATACTCGATGGTCTGCATCAGCACAAAAAGCCGATGTCGCCGTGCGGTGCGATTTTCTGACAGCTGCTTTTTATGAAGGACTTCCGCCATGGCCCGCGATGAAGAAGATGATTTGTACGATGAGGAATTTGACTTCGTCGACGACGACGAAGGTGAAGATACGGAAGCACGGGCCGACGATTCGGACATGAGTGACGAGCCGGCGGTGGCCGACGAACCGGCCGCCGACAAGCGGTCACCCCGCGACCGGGACGAGTTTGGCTTCCAGGATGATGAGCCGGTCGACGAATACGGCCGTCCGGAGCCGGCGGCCAACTATGTCGTCCACATCTACGAACAGAAAAAATTCAAGCGGACGATCGATCGGCCGTTCACGCCAGAGGATGCCGAAGCGTTTGCCACGGAATTCAACCGCACTTCGAAGTCGTATCATCGCGTCGCAGTGACGAGTAAAAATGATGCGAAGCCGAAGAAGTCGCTGGATTGAGACCGATACGCGATAGGACCACGACGGCCAATGTCGACGTCAGTGTTAAAGCTACTAGCTGCCGTCCTCATCGTCGTGGCGAGTTTCCGCGGTGCTCATGCAGAGTTGCCGGACGAGCTCCGCGTTCTGACGTACAACATCCATCACGGAGAGGGCGTCGACGGCAAATTCGATCTGCCGCGGATTGCGGAGGTGATCAAATCCGTCTCGCCGCATGTGGTCGCCCTGCAGGAAGTCGACCAGCAAACGGCACGTTCAAACGATGTAGATCAACCAGCGGAACTCTCGCGGCTGACTGGCATGGATGTTGTCTTCGGTCGGAACATCGATTTCCAAGGCGGCGGCTATGGCACGGCCGTGCTCAGCACGCTGCCGGTGAAAGCCCACAGCAGCGTGAAGTTGCCGTCGTTCTACGACGGCGAGCAGCGCGGCGTGCAGATCGTCGAGTTGGGCCCGGGGGAGCCGGGTCTGGTGTTTCTCTGCACGCACCTCGATTACCGGCCGGACGACCGCGAGCGGATGGCCTCGGCCGAATTGATCAACGGTCTGGCCGGCAACTATGGCGACCGACTCATGATATTGGCCGGCGATCTCAATGCCGTACCGGACCGTCGTGTGATCCGAGAGTTGGAGAAACGTTGGAAGATTGCAGGTGGCGACGCGAAGCTACAATCGGATACGACGAAGGAACTGCTCACGTATCCGTCCGGCACTCCCAGTAAGTGGATCGACTTCGTGCTCGTTCGGCCAGCCGAGAGGTGGCAGGTTGTTGAGGTCCGCGTGTTAGAGGAACCGGTTGCATCCGACCACCGGCCACTGCTGGCAGTGCTGCGGCACGTGGAGTAGGACAAAAGCTACTTTGGCAAATTCCTGACGAGAGTCCAATCGATGCCCGAAATCTCTCGCTTTCTCGGAATTGTCGTACGCATGTACTATCGTGATCATCCACCGCCGCATTTCCATGCCGAGTACGCGGAGCACGAAATCGAGGTCGAAATTGAATCTGGGATTGTCGAAGGGCGCTTTCCGCGTCGTGCACTTCACGCTGTGCTAGAATGGTACGAGCAGCACCGGGAGGAACTTCGTGTTAATTGGCAGCTCGCCCGTGACGAACGTCCGTTGAATTCGATTGATCCATTGGAGTAGGCGAATGATCCTTCATATTGTCCGAGCCGAGTATGTTTCCGGGCACCGCATTCATTTGTGGTTCAACGACGGCACGCATGGAGAAGTTGATTTAAGTGGTCACTTGGATGGTCCAATTTTCGGGCCTTTACGTGATGTTATCTACTTCAAGTCGTTTCGACTTGAGGGCCATACTGTCGCCTGGGATAACGGTGCCGATTTTGCGCCGGAATATCTTCACAGTTTGATCCATGCAGAAACGGCGGCATAGAGATTTCAAAACACCGGCTGGATATTTTTCAGCCGCGTTTCCGTTTCCGCCATGAGTGCATCTTCAGCGCGTTCATCGGCCGCTTCGTAGGTGGCGCTGGAGCGCAGGAACGCGCCGGCGTCGTCCCACGGGACCGTGCAGATCGATTGCTCGGTGATTAGGTATTGGCTGGCCGCCTCGGCGTTTTCGAAATCGATGCGGCCGCCGCCGGGGCCGCCGTTGGCGAACGCACGCGGGGCCGGGGCGTAGAGAAAATACGTGCCGCCGGGCATTTTGCATTGGAAGCCGCTGCGCTGGAGTGTTGCCGCCAGTTTCTTGAGCCGGCGCTCGTATTTCTCGCGGGTCCGCCGCGGAATTGCCGGGTCATCCAATCCGGCGATTGCCGCCTTTTGAATCGCTAAGAATTGGCCCGAGTCGCAATTGTCTTTCACGTCGGCAAACGCGCGGACGATTCGTTCGTGGCCGCAGACCCAGCCGATCCGCCAGCCGATCATGTCGAAAGCCTTCGACATGGAGTGGACTTCCACTCCCACATCCTGCGCGCCCGGGGTGGCGAGAAAGCTGTTGTGCGGCCGGTCGTAGCTCAGGATGCCGTGCGCTGCATCCTGGATGATCACGATGTCGTTCGCTTTGGCGAAGGCGACAGCTCGCTCGTAGAACTCGGGCGGGGCCGTTTTTCCCGTGGGGCTGTTCGGGTAACAAAGCACGAGCAGTTTTGCCTTGTGGCGAATGTCGTCGGGAATGCCGTCGAGATCGGGCAGAAAGTCGTTCTCCGCCGTGAGCGGCAGCTTGTAGACCACGCCACCGTAATAACTGCTGTGCGTGCCGGCCACAGGGTAGCCGGGGACGGTCATGAGCGTGATGTCGCCCGGATTGATAAAACAGGCCGGCAGGATCGCCAGCGCCGTCTTCGAGCCGATGCAATGATTGATCTCCGTGGCCGGGTCGAGCGCCACGCGGAACTCGCGCTGCATGAAACGGGCCACCGCTTCTTTGAACGCCGGCGGGCCGTTGTCGGCGTAGCCGCGGTTCTCGGGCTTGTTGATTTCCTCGGCCATTTGTCGGCGAACCGTCTCCGGCGCCATTGCGTCGTTCTCACCGATGCCGAAGTCGAGTAGTTTCCGTTCGGGATGGTCGGCCAGCGCCTTGCGCTTGGCCCGCTTGATCTTCTCGAACTTGTAGATGGCGGTGCCTTTGCCGTAATTGGCTCCGCCAATGCGATCTGCGAACAGCGATTGAAAGTACGGGTCGGACATGGGCGCCGTGGAGAAGGGAAACAGTGTGGATCGGAAAGTTGCGAAGTTTTTCGTATAGGATGATAGGTTAACGGACGTTGGGTTCGCCGCCAATCGGCGGAACGTCAACAGCCCACAACCCATCTGGGTCTAACGGCAACCATATTCGGCGAGTTTTCGGCGTGGCAGCGAATTGTTGAATAAATGTTGGTCTGAGCAGGGTCATTATCTCCAAACCCATCGCGCCGGAGCGAGCATGAAATCACTGGCGGCCCGATTGGCCTGCGGCGAGGAGGCCGCGTTCGTCGAATTGTACGACGCGTGCGCCGATCGACTGCACCATTATCTGGCCGTTCGGATGGGTTCGAGCGATGCAGCGGCTGATGTAGTGCAGGCCGCTTTTCTAAAGGCGGTGAAGAACCGCCGGCGGTTTCGGGGCGTCGAGAATCCGCTGGCGTACATGTTTCAAATCGCACGGAATGAGGCCGCCCGAGCGGCAAAGAAGCGGAAGCGATTGAGCGAACTCCACGTCGGTGAGTTGTATGCGACATCGAAGGCGTTCGACGTACACGCTGACGATGCGGAGGTTGTGGCCACGGCGATCGGACGTTTGGACGCCAGCGACCGCGAATTGGTGGAATTGAAGGTTTTTGCCGGCTTAACGCTCCGCGAGATCGCCGACATAACGGGCCTCGCGCCGGGCACCGTGGCCACGCGCTACGGGCGCTCCCTCGAGTCGCTACGTGGTTGGCTGGAGAAGCAGTTCAGGTGATGTGATGGATAGTGAATCTCTCGATCAGGTCGAACGGCAACTAGCCGGCTTCCGGCCGTCGGCGGCGCCGATCGAGTTACGCGCATCGGTATTGGCGGAGATGCAGAGCGAGCTGCGAGCCGCACGTTGGGATCGGCGACTGGCGCGAGCCGCGGCCATGCTATTGGTGATCGGCATCGGGCTCAACCTGGCAATTGGGATTTCATCGTCTGGGTCGAGCGATGTTCGGTCGCGGCCGGTTGCCCATTCGAACTCACAGCAATCGCTGCTCGATACGGCAGTCGTGGTGGCTCAAGCAACGGATGCGGCCACGGGCCGCCGGTTCGCTCGACAATTGGCGGCGCTGAGCGGCCATGAATTGACCGAGGCCGAGGCGGCGGCTATCGACGCGGCAGTCCAGCGGGCAACTCGCACATAACGTGGAAAGCAAATAGGGGCTGAAGGCGATGCGGTTCTTTTTGTCGAAGCGATTCTGGCAGCGAATAGCGATTTGCCTGGTGAGTCTCGTGGCGGTCGGGCTGATTGTGAATGGAATTCTTGCCTGGCGGGCTGATTCGCAACTCCAAGCGCGGGTGACCGAAATTCGCGCGGCGGGTGATCCGGCGTCGATCGCCGACTTGGCACCGGATCGGGTGCCCGACGACGAAAACGCGGCAGTTATTCTGGACGATATTGCACCGAGAGTGGATGCATTCAGCAAGGACTATGCTGAATTCGCCAACTCGCCATTCGGCATGAAATACGATGAAGCGGAGGATCGTGGCGAGCCCGCGACGAAGGATCAGATCGACGCCATACGCGTCATCTTGAGCAAATACCCGGACGTGGAGCAGGCCATCGCCGAGGCGGCACAATGTGACCAGTACGCATCGCGGCTTGATTACTCTCTTGATACAAGTGCATTCATCGACGCCCTCGTAAAGCACCAATCGCGAATACGCACGGCTGCTCGGTTTTTGGAATGGCAGGCTACCGTCTTACTGGCCGACGGTCAGAATGAAGAGTCGCTTCAGTCCGGCATGCGGATCTACCGATTGGCGTGGCTGTACGAGAACGAGCCGACACTTGTTTCCTATCTAGTCGCGATAGCCGTTCGGGGCCTGGCGGCGGCACCGATTTATGATGCCGTGTCGGGCGGGCCGGCTTCGCCCGCAGTACTGGCGTCTTTGGATGCGGAATTGGCCCGGCACGATGATCCTGCACCGCTGATTCGGACGCTCAAAACGGAGCGCGCCCTGAGTGCCGGTTGGTCCGGCCCGATGATGGGCATGTCTCAGCTCTGGCTCGCCAACACATTCGGATGGGCTTTGAAGTCGTACCAGGCAGGCGCGATTGATTATGCGAACCAAATGCTGCCGATGGCAGAGCGCCCCTGGTACGAGGTGCGTGACAAGTTCGGGCCGGCCGATTCGCCATCGCCGACGGGGCACGGAGTGCTGGCGGATTTGTTGACACCGGCGATGCGGGCCGTGTTTCAGGCGAATGCGCGGAGCCAGGTTCTGATGCGCGCACTGCGAATTCGCATCGCCCTGCGGCAGTTTGCTGAAAAGAATGGTCGCGAAGCAAAGGGACTGGCGGAGCTGGAATTGCCGACAAAGTCGACGATCGATCCGCATTCCGGCCAGCCGCTCAAACTCAAGCAGACCGACGAGGGATGGGTGATTTATTCGGTTATGGAGAACGGCCAGGATGATGGCGGTGATTTCAAAGGACTCAAAGATTATGGAGTTGCGCCGCCGAAACTTCGAGTGACCGAGTGAGGCGAGCGTCGGCGGCCACGCCGAATTATTGCCAATCGGTGCTGCCGTAATATCCGACCGCTTCCAATCCCGTGCGCTTTTTGACCAGCGCCACGATCCCGTCGACTTCGCGTTCAGAGAGTGGCGCCACGAACGACTCCGCTGGCCGCCGCGCGACCGTATAGATCTGCACAAGCCTCAGCCGGCCACCGGCCGCTGTGATCTCATTCAGCCGATCGCAAAACGCTTCCAGCTCCTGCGGTGACGGCGGCTCGCCATTCACGCGCATGAAGAGCGACTGGATGACCAGCGATCGCACGCGCGCAGCGGCCGCGATGTTGTCCAGAATCTGCCGGAATGGGATCGGCGTCCGCTCGATGAGTTGGTAGTAAGCGTCGGTGCCCGCCTCGAGCTTGGCCCAAATTTCGCCGTTGTTACGATCCAAAATCTCCAACCCGCGCTCGACGTGCGGCCGGTGGAACATGCTGGCGTTGGTGATCAGAACCATTTTCACGTCATCGAGTCCGGCTCGGCGCTTAACCAGAGCGCAGGCGTCAATGATTTCGTCGAAGTTCTTGTATGTTGTGGGCTCGCCATCGCCGGAGAACGCGATGTCGTTTAAGCGGCGCAAATGAGCCGGCACCTCACGGAACTTGGCGGTTTCGTAGATCGTGCCGAAGACGACCGAGTCCAGCGTGGTTCGCAGCTCGTCCAGCAGCCCACCTATCTCGACGAATCGCGTTTCGCTCTGCGAGCGACGATCGACCTGGCAATAGATGCAATCGAAGTTGCAAATCTTGTCGGGATTAAGATTCACGCCGACCGAGATTCCGCCGGACCGTCGGCTTAGCACCGGGTAAACGAACCGGTTGTGATCGAACAACCGGGCGTGGTCGGTATGGAGTTGGTGAGTGGACAGGGCGGTTCGGGTTCCGAGTTCGGGTTCATCCCCAACGCGTATCCATCATACGCGTCTGCAAGGAAGCGGGTCGAGTTAGCGGATTTTTTCCGGCGGCCGGCCAGAAAACTGCGAAATTCGAGGAAAATTTCGTCGGGAATAAAATTCCAACTGGTTGCGAACCGGATGCGCGGGCCGTATGCACCCCCTCTTGGGCCGGTTACAGACCATACGGAAAGGAGAGACGTCATGTCCAGTCGAAGGGTTCGGGGATCCAGGCGTTTACATGGTTTTAGCTATGTAGGTGCCGCGACGTCGCCGCGGCGACCACTTCTTCGTCGGCCTCGGCTCGGCCGTCCTACTTCCCTACATGGTTTCACCCTGGTCGAGCTACTGGTGGTGATTGCGATCATTGGCACGCTGGTGGCCCTCTTACTGCCCGCGGTTCAGCGGGCGCGGGAATCGTCGCGGCGGTCGAACTGCCTGAATAATCTACGACAACTTGCGCTGGCATCCCTGCAATTTGAAGAACGAATGCGGCGATATCCACCAGTGTACGACGAGTTGCCGGCACAGTTTCGGCAATCCGAGGGGAGTGAACGATTTGCGACATGGCCTGTGCTGCTTCTGCCGGATATCGAAAGACAGGTCATTTTTGACCAGTACGCACGTGGCGACAGCCCGCTACCCGAGTTGTACGTCGAGACGTACGTCTGCCCGAGCGACGCGGCGAAGCCACGCTCAGGCGCCGTTGGTTCTTACGCGGCCAATGCTGGTTGGGCAACCAGTGCCTCGAATCAGCGGCCTACGAATGGTGCATTTCTCAATCGAGCCTACAGCCCCAGAGTTGCTGTCCAGGAAGGTCATTGGAAGGATGGGAAAGACCATACTTTTGCGTTCAGCGAACGCAAGGATATCGATCGATACGATATCCTGGGATGGAATGGATTTATCCCGCTATCGGCGGAAAAGGACCAGATCGACCATCAAGTGGTTGATGAAGACAAGGAGGATCGAACGTGGGGACCGGTTTTCGTATGGCACACGAATCCATTGCGATGCGCTTTGATCAATGCAGATCGCTGCGTTTGCAGTATGCCAGATTATCCGCCCTGCGTCCCCACCGAGACAGGCCGTTATATCGCCAAAACGTGCACGTTAAAGTGCAATCTCGAGGAACGTTCGCCCAACGCGAAACCATCGAGCGATCATGGCGGCGGCGTGAACGTCGCATTCGGCAGCGGGAGAGCGCTGTTTGTTCGCGAGAATATCGACTACAACGTCTACCGAGGTCTGATGACACTTTTCGACAGGGAATCGAATTCTCCCGTGCCAGGCATCATCCTCGACGATACGGTGCTGCAGTAACCAACCGCGCGATGTACGCGGCAACGAACTGTTGAGCTTACGCGCTCTCGCGGTAGCCGAAGTGGCACAGGCGGCGGTAGAGGTCGCAGCGGTGCAGTAGCTCGTCGTGGGTGCCGTTGTCGACGATTTGCCCTTGATCCATCACCACGACGCGGTCGGCGAGCGAAATCATGCTCACGCGGTGCGTGATCATGAAGGTGGTTCGATCGCGCGTGAATTGCTCCAGCACGTCGAAAATGAGCTGTTCGCTCTCGATGTCGATCTGGCTGGTCGCCTCGTCAAGCAGCAGGATTTCCGGATCACGCAGAATAGCTCGGGCAAGGGAGACTCGCTGCCGCTGGCCGCCCGAGAGCCGGCTGCCGGCGGGCCCGACCAGCGTCTGGTAGCCTTCCGGCAACTTTTCGATGATGAATGCGTGAGCGTGCGGCTTTGCGTGCGGCCGCTTCGATTTCCTCCTGGGTGGCGTCGGGCGTGCCGTAGGCAATGTTGCTGGCCACCGTATCGTTAAACAGCAGGATCTCCTGTGACACCAGCCCGAGCCGTGACCGTAGCTCGCGCAACCGCACGTCGCGCAGGTCGACGCCCTCGATGGTGATTCGGCCGGCCGTGGGGTCGTAAAATCTCGGCAAGAGCTGCAGCAGCGTGGTCTTGCCGCAGCCGTTGGGGCCCACAATTGCGATTGTTTCGCCCGCGCGAACTTCCAGATTCACGTCCCGCAGTACCGGCTTGTCGGGGTGATAATGGAACTGAATTCCTTCGAACCGCAGCGACCGTGAGAGCGGCGGCAACGCGACTGGGTCCGCTGCGTCGACGATTGAAGGCTCGCTATCGAGCACCTGGTAAACGCGGTCGGCCGCGGCCACGGCCTGTTGGATGTGGCTGAACTCGTTGGACATTCGCCGGGCCGGATCGCTCATGCCAACGAGCATCGCGAAGAAAATGCTCATCATGCCGTGCGTGAGCGGCACATCGCTGATCTTAAAGCCCAGAATGTGCGTTTGCTGACCTAACACGAGGTAACCGCCCATCACCGAAGCCACCAGCACCATCGCGATACCCAGGGTTTCGATCGTCGGGCTGACCATCGCGTTGTAGGTGGCGATTCGCATCTGGCGGCGATAATATTCCTTGGCCGAGTGATGGAATTTGTTGCGTTCCGCCGGCTCCATGGTGAAGGCCTTGATCAGCTTGATGCCGCTCATCGTCTCGGTAAGCGTTTCGTAGATCAACGAGAGTTCCTGCATTGCGCGACGATGCGTGCGTTTGAGCGCCTTGCCGAGCCAATGAATCGAGTAGCCGGCCAGCGGCGCGATGATGATCGTCAGTAGCAAAAGCCGCCAGCTGACCCAAGCCGCGATACCAAAGCACACAAGCATCTTGAGCGGCTCCAACAGCGCCTGGCCGAACAGGCGCTGCACGCCGTTGCTGATCGAATTCAAGTCCGAGGTGCAGCGATTCATCAAATCGCCGCGGCCCGATTCGGTAAAGTTCGCCACGTCCAGTCGCAGCACTTGCCGGTAGAAGTCCATGCGGAGGTCGTAGCCGACTATGTAGCCGAGGCGTGAAACGACGATCGTATTCCAGACGCGGAAGATACCCTTCACGATGGTGCACACGAGCACGAACCAAATCACGACCATCAGCGTGCGGAAAGGTGTCGTGGGCAACCAACGACGGGCGGCGGGCGCGACGAGTCGAAAGCGTTCGGCGCGCTGGCTGTATACCGTTCTGTGACGTGATACCTCGCTAATCTCCTGCTCGATTTTGGGTAGCAGGTGATCTGCGGGCAGGTTTCGCAGCTTTTCGAGGCGGGCGATGAAATTCTCCAGCCGCGTTTTTTCGGCGATTTGCACGTCGTTCCAGGTGGCAGCGGATTGCCGCATATGTTGAGCCAGCTCCGCCTGGCGGTGTTCGATTTCGGCGGCAATTTGCCGTTTGGCGGCTGCGGTGTCTTTCGACCGGAGCTTTTCGAGCTGCGCCAGCCACCGGTCATCTTCGCTGACTTCGCGATCGCTTTCGGCGATTTTCTGATCAATCCACTGCGGCAGGGATTGATCGTTCATGATCACGTCGACGACCGGGAATACGGCCGTCAAGTTGCCGCCCCAAAGCACTGCGATCACGAGTGAAGTGAGCACGCACGCCGCCATGTTCACGCGGTGGACCAGGGCGATTTTCAAGGCGCGGCGGAAGTTCTTCATGCGATATAAGTGGGAAAGCGCTGCTGGCGTTTCGGCTGCGGCCAGCCGGGTCGCGAGTTGTATCAGACGACTGGCGCGGTCCAAGAGCGCACCACCGGTGCTAGCGCTGTTAGCGTCGTCGGCAACGACGAATCCTGCTGCAGAGGCATGAGGTTCCACCGCGCTGCAGTTATTCGTCGTGGTCGACGACGCTAAAAGGTGGGCCAGTCAAACGCAACGTCCGGCGGTACCACGACGATTTAATGGATTTTGACGATTATGCCGCCGATACCAGTCGTATCGACCTGACTGCGCGGGCAAACACCGCTCTCTTCACGATGCCCGACGAGTGACCCAGGTCTTAAGGGGGAATCCAATGAAAGGCACGCTTGTCGTGCTCGCGCTAGCGGCGCTCCACAGCCGCTGGTTGCCGAGCTATCGGTCCGAATAGTGGTTGCGGCTGTGGCCAGCCGTGTTGCGACGGATCCGGATGCGGCGATACCTGTGGCGAGTCGTACGGCGAGCCATGCTGCGGTCAGCCCGGCTGCGGCGGAGAGTGCGGACGCGGCGGCTGCTTGGAAGATGGCTGCCAAGGGGGCTGCTGTGCGGGCGGTGGCTGCGGCGTGTTCGACCGCTATTGTGGCCACAACTGTGGACCCGGTTACGGGCCCGGACAGTACGACTGCTCGCCTTGCTGCTCGCCCAACTGGGGGTGCAACGGATATCGCCATCCCCACGGCTTCGTTGGTGGTCATGAATGTCACTGCGCCAACGAACGTACGCAGCCGATTCATGCCGGTGTGTGCGGCAACGGATATTGCTGCGGCATTTGCGGTCAGCCGGCACCAAGCTGCTGCTGCAACTCCGGCGACCAGAACTACAACTTCAATCCCGGTCCGCCCGTGGCCCAAACGGCCTATCCGTATTACACGGTTCGCGGCCCGCGCGATTTTCTGCTTGATAACCCGCCGCCCTTGGGGCCGTATTGAACGCCCATTCGCATAAAGCCGGCGATTGAATTCGCCGGTCGCACCGCGTGAATGGATTCACGCATTATCAGCCGCCGACGGTGCACGGAAGCGCCAGGGCGGCTGATTTTGTTGGGGGCTAGGGACTGGGGGGTTGAGCGATCAATTCGCGTGGAATGCAAGAAGTTTGCGGACTTGCATCCAATCGCGAAGTCGATCGGGCCAGCTCGAAGTGGCCGGTATATCCGCGCAAGACCTACACCGTGCTTCCCGTCCTGATAGATGTGCAATTCGGCCGGGACGCCGGCCCGGCGCAGTGCGAGGTAGAAGGCCACGCAGTTTTCCGCGGGCACGCCTTTGTCGGCATCGGTTTGAAAAATGAAGGTCGGCGGAGTTTGTGCCGTCACCCGCTGCTCATTCGACAAGTTTGCGGCCAGCGACTCATCCGCTCCTTTTCCCAGCAAGTTTTCACGCGATCCGCGGTGCATGTACGACTCCGTCATCGTGATGACCGGATAGCACAGGATGAGAAAATCGGGTCGCGAGCTGGAGCGATCAATTGCGTCCGCCGCATCGGCGTTGCTGCCATCAAAGTACGTGGCAAGCGTACTTGCCAAGTGCCCGCCGGCCGAAAAGCCCATCACGCCGATCTTGGCCGGATCAAGATTCCATTCGGCAGCCCGCGCCCGAACGGTGCGAATCGCTCGCTGGCCGTCGATCATCGGCACGGGATGCCGGTGGCCGGAGCTGGTGTTGCGATACTGCAGCACGAACGCGGTAACGCCGAGCTTGTTGAACCACTCAGCGATTTGCTTGCCCTCGTGATCCATGGCCAGATGCGCGTATCCGCCGCCGGGACATACAACCACAGCACTTCTGGCTACGTTTTGCGATTCTGCACGATACGCAAACATCACCGGTTCGATTTCCGGTTTGGTGGCCGGCGTGCCAGGCGCCATTCTCCCACAATGGAATCCGCTGCGGCTCGGCAGCGGCTGCGGATAGAACAAAAGCGAAGGCGAAACCAGTAACAATAGATCGACACCTCATTGCAGTCATCAGGGTCGTTTACGACCCTTCCTCCGCAATACTAGCCCCGACATTTATGTCGGGGTAAACTGCCCGCAAAGCACTCTATAGGCCCATTCATGGGCCTTCTCGCTGTTTGGGCTTGAGCCGCTTAACTCATTGAGGACTCAACCATGTTGTGCAACTTCTACAGCGAAATCAATCTGCACCTCGTCTGGCATACGAAAAACAGCCTAACGTTGCTCACAGAGGAAGTCGAGCCGCTCGCGCATCGATTCCTAAAGAAACGCATCATCGACACAGTCGGCGCAGTTTGTCCACGAAATTGGTGGCACCGAAACACACGTCCACATCGCCATAACCATCA
>CAWAZX010000009.1:0-48334 GCA_963786455.1 uncultured Planctomycetota bacterium
TCACAATGTGCCGGCCGCCCCGAATTGTGGCGTGCGGGCCGCCCGGTTCCCAATATGTATGCCCAAGGCGCCGGCTGGGTCGGGGGGACCGTGTGCTTAGGCATGGGCTCAAGCGACGACGGAACGACAAAGCCCGGGCCATGTGCCATCAACTGCACCAATAATCGCGAGGTATATAGCTTTCACCCCGCCGGGGCGAACTCGGTCTTTGCCGACGGCGCCGTTCATTTTCTGAGCAACGAGCTGACCATTCGCATCTTCGCGCGCCTCGTGACGCGTGCCGGTGAAGAAGTGGCCACGATTCCGTGAGCATTTTGTCACCTTCCAAAAACTGCTCACGATAAATTCACGAATCAGTTGTCTCTTTTAAGATCGACTGCGCAATTCTTAGCACAGGCACAACTGACGCGGCAGTTGTTCCTCTCGCAACTCCGAAGTTGAGCACTCACATTCGATTGGGCGCACGGCCCGCGTTCCGCGCGCCCAATGCAATTTCGTTACATCCTGCTCCAAACAAAATAACAGGAACCCCAATGAAACGATTCAATCTGACACTGTGGCTCGCAGTTTTGGTAATGGCCCTTCCATCTGTTACACACGCCGACGCAGTTACGGACTGGAATGTGATCATGCAAGCGACCGTGGCGGTGCCGCCAAGCAATGCCAACTACCAGGCACGGTGGGGCGCGATCGTACAGCTCGCTGTTTTCGAGGCAGTCAACGCGATCGAAGGGGATTACGAGCCCTATGTCAGAGGCATCGACGCGCCTGCTTGGGCGTCGCCCGACGCCGCAGCGATTGCTGCAGCTCACCTGACTCTGGCGACGCTGCGGCCAGGCAGCGCCGCAGCGCTTGATGCTCTGCGGGCTACGTCGCTCGCGGCGATCCTCGATGGGCCGGAAGAAATTGAAGCCGGCATTATCGTTGGAGAGAATGCCGCTGTCGCCATGCTTTTACTTCGTGCCAACGACGGGTCGAACGCTGTCGTACCGTACACGCCAGGGACAAATCCTGGCGACTGGCGACCATCGCCGCCTGCAAATGCGCCGGCGTTCCTGCCCGGCTGGGGCCAGGTGACGCCATTTGGTCTGGAGAATGGCTCACAGTTCCGGCTACCGCACCCGCCCGCGCTCCACACGGGAGACTATGCAAACGACTACAACGAGGTGATGCGCGTAGGTAAAAGCGACAGCGCTTTCCGCCCGCAAGATCGCACCGATGTCGCGCGCTTCTACGCCATGACCTCACCGGTGGGCACGTGGAACCCGGCGGCGCGGCAGGTCAGCTCCGTACAAGGTCTGACGCTTTCAGAGAACGCGAGGCTTTTCGCCCTATTGGGGATGGCAATGGCCGACGGGGCGATCGCCTCGTTCGACACCAAGTACCACTACAAACTTTGGCGGCCCCAGACCGCTATCCGGAACGGCGATATCGATGGAAATCGACGGACCGACCCGGATCCTGACTGGCTTCCGCTGATCACCACCCCGGCGTTTCCAAGCTATGCGTCGGCCCACGCGACCCTGTCGGGTGCCGCCCGTGCGGTACTCGAACGGGAGCTCGGAAAGGACGGCCATGCCATCATCCTGGCCAATCCCGCGCTGCCAGGTGTGATCCTCAACTACACTGCCTGGGACAAAATTACCGACGACATCGATGACGCCCGCGTCTATGGCGGCATCCACTTCCGCTTCGACCAGGAAGCGGTGCGCTCATCAGGGACGTCATGTCGGCAGGTACATCCTCCGCAACTATTTGCTTTCGGTCGATGGACTCGACGACATCGACGAAGAGGAAGAGTGAACTCGCCAACTCTCACTGTCGCGATGCAGCGAGTTGGGTGCAAATCAGTAAAGCCAGGTAACGGCGAATAACGACCAGTGCGGCCGAATGCTATACCGATGCAGCGGCCGTACTGGCACTCTTTGCCGCTACGCCGCCGCAAGTATTCACGAAATTGAGTCGATCTTGCCGTGGCATCGTCTCGCCCCCGCCCGAACGCGCAATTAGACGGGTATCAACACAGTTTGCAAGAATTCCACGGAGGTTGCCCATGTCGCTGAGATCATCTTTTCACCGTTCGCGGACACGGTGCAAAGCACGGCGAGCCAATCGCGGGCACGCGGGCCGCCGGCCGCGGTTCGAGACGGTCGAAGACCGCCGGTTACTGAGTCTCACTCCAGCCGCGAACTACGCCGCTGGAGCAGAACCTCAGGCCGTTGTGGCGGCCGACTTCAACAACGATGGCAAGGTTGATCTGGTCACCGCAAACACCGGAAGCGACAACATCAGTGTGCTGTTGGGAAGCGTTAACGGCACGTTTGGTCCGGCGATTGCTTCCGCGGCCGGCTATCGCCCGAAATCGATCGCCGTCGGCGACTTCGACAACGACGGCAATCTCGACCTGACGGCGGTGAACAGCTTCCCTCACAACGTCGTGAGCATGATGTTCGGTAACGGCGACGGCAGCTTCGAAGCGCCGAGAGAAATCTTCCGCGACTTCCTTTCAACACCGCTGTCTGTCGCCGTAGGGGACTTCAACGACGACGGTACGATGGATCTTGCCTTGACGTCGAGCGTCTACTACAGCTTTTATTACGAAGTAATTGAAGCCAACGTGCTGCTATCGAACGGTGACCGCACATTCGCAATGCAAGAAAGCGCCTTCGTCGAATTTGAGAATCCCACCAGTACAACTGTTGTGACGGACTTCAACGGCGACGATGATCTCGATCTCTTGGTGGGTGTACCGGGTGATTATGTTCGAGTACTGCTGGGAGACGGTCAGGGCCACCTCGCACTCGCCGGCGATCAAAATTGGTTTATCGGCGATGCCGGAACGCTGGCCTCGATGGCCGTCGGCGATGTCAATCGCGATGGCATCCTCGATTTGGTGGCGCAAGACCAAACCAACGTCAAAGTGCGGCTGGGTGACGGCTTGGGCGGCTTCAAACCGCCGCCGGGAGGTCAGAGCTACGCTGCGCGCGACAGGCCCATTTCCGTCGCCTTGGGGGACTTTGACCGCGATGGGGCACTCGACGTTGCCGTTGCGAACTTTGGGAGCAGCAACATCAGCATCCTCCGCGGCCGCGGCGACGGAACTTTCGCGCCGCCGGTACACTTCGCCGCTGGTGCTGGCGCTTTTGCCGTGGCGGCCGCCGACTTCAACGGCGACGGCTGGCTCGACATCGCCACGGCCAACGCAACCGGCAACAACGTCTCGGTGCTGATCAACGACCAGATCTGGTCGCCCTCGGCGCCGCCCGTTTATATCTTTGTTTCCGACGCCAGCGTCACGGAAGGCAAACGCGGCATCAAGTACCTGACCGTTGCCGTCAGTCTCTCGGCCGTGTCCACCGAACTGGTGACCGTTCGTTACGCGACTCAGAACGGCACAGCGACGGCAGGGAGCGATTATCAGGCCCAGAGCGGAATGCTCTCATTCGCAGCCGGCGAGACGACCAAGACCGTGCGGATCGCGATTTACGGAGACAGTACGAACGAGGCGGATGAGTTGTTCCACCTGCTACTGAGCAACCCGACCGGAAATGCAGTGATTTCTGATCCCTTGGGAACGGGCCTGATCCTCAACGACGATGTCGCACGAGGACCGGGTAAGAAGAAGTAATTCGTTGGCAGCTACCGCAACTTGGTTGGGGCTTAACTAACAGAACTCCAAAAGTAAAACGGCCATGTCATTACGCTCATCTTTCCACCGTGCTCGCAAGCGGCGCAAAGTACAACGCGCTAGCCAACGGCGTAAAACTCGTCGGTCGCGCTTCGAGTCGCTCGAAGACCGCTGCTTGCTAAGTCTCACGCCGGCCGGCAGCTACCCCGTCGGGACGGGCCCTCAAGCCATCGTGGCGGCCGACTTCAATAACGACGGCCGGCTTGATCTGGCCACCGCGAACTTCAACGGCCATACCGTGAGCGTTCTTCTGGGTAGCGCTAACGGCACGTTTGGTTCGGCGATTACGTCCGCTGCCGGTCCCGGTCCGAGATCGATCGCCGTCGGCGACTTCGACGACGATGGAAATCTCGATCTGGCAGCGGCAGGCGGCGCCGGCAACGGGAATAACGGGCAAGCCGGCGTGGTCAGCGTGATGTTCGGCAACGGCAACGGCAGCTTCCAACCGCCGAGCGGAATCGCCGTCGCCCCCCGTTCAACGCCGACGTCTGTCGCCGTGGGCGACTTCAACAACGACGGTACGATGGACCTGGGCGTGGCGTGGAGCACCTCCAGCTATTACTATTACAGATACTATTACGACGTCGTTCAAGCCAATGTGTTGCTCTCGAACGGCGACCGGACGTTCTCCGCGATGCCCATAGCGGACGTTTACTACTCTTCTTATCTCAACAACGCCACAGTTGTCACGGACATCGACGGGGACGACGATCTTGATTTCTTGCTCGGCGTTGCAGGTGATTACGTCCGAGTCATGCGGGGCGACGGCGAGGGAAACCTTGTACACGACAAGGACAAGCATTGGGTGCTTGGCCAGTTCGGACTAAACTCCATGGCTATTGGCGATCTCGACGGCGATGGCGTCGCCGACCTGGTGGCGCAAGACCAGTCCAACGTCCGAGTGCGACTGGGCAATGGCGTCGATGGTTTTCTCCCTCCGCCCGGCGGCCTGATCTACGCGGCAGGCGACACTCCCAGATCCGTCGCCCTGGGAGACTTCGACGGCAACGGAGCGCTCGACGTCGCCGTTGCAAACATTGGAAGCAAAAATATCAGCATCCTCTTAGGCGCCGGCGATGGCACGTTCGGGCCGCCGCAGCACTTCGCCATCGGCGCGGGCAACTCCGCGGTGGCCGCCGCCGACCTCAATCACGACGGCGTTGTTGACAGCGCCGATTATATTATGTGGCGCAAAAGCGGCGGCACGGCGGAACAGTACAACGCCTGGCGTGCGAACTTCGGCAAGCCGGTGCCGACGGTGCCCCCGATCCCAATTGCCGTGGCAGCCGGCGACTTCAACGGCGATGGGTGGTTCGATGTCGCCACGGCCAACTCCGACGGGAGCGTGTCGGTGATGCACAACAACCAAAGCTGGCCGCAGGTGCCGCCTACCTTTCCAAACATTTTGATCAACGACGTGACGATCACCGAAGGCGACAGCGGCACGTCGACCGCCACCTTCACGCTGACTCTTTCCAGTGCCTTGGGCGTCGAGTCTTCGGTCAACTACCGGACGGAGGACTCCGCCGCTTTGGCCGGCGAAGACTTCATCGCCAAATCCGGCACCGTGACCATTCCCGCGGGTCAGACCAGCCGAACGTTTACCGTCTCAATCGTCGGCGATCGAGAGGCCGAGTGGGTCGAAACATTCACCGTAAGCCTTAGCGCCGCGACGCACGCATCGATCCAGGACGGCATTGGAACCTGCACCATACTCGACAACGAGCCGCAAATCAGCATCGACGACGTCAGCAAGCTGGAAGGCACGGGCAACAACGCGACGACGAACTTCACGTTCACGGTCACCCTGTCGGCCGCCTACGACCAGCGGGTGACCGTACGGTATCTAACCTTCAATGACACGGCCAGAACGAGCAACAACGACTACACCGCCAAGAACGGCACGCTGACCTTCAATCCCGGCGAGACGACGAAGACCATCACAATTGTTGTGAAGGCCGACAACAGGGAGGAAGATGATGAGACATTCTTCGTGGATTTGTACTTCGCCAGTTTGAATACATTGCTCACCAAATCCAGCGGAATCGGCACGATCTTGAACGACGATTGATGGGTCCCAATATAGAGATCTTATGTCCACGGCTCTCGAGCTACCGGTGAAGCCCACACAGGAAAGCACACAGAGCGTTCCGCCGGCGCCCCCGCGGCCGTCGAGTTTCACTATACGCAGACCGACAGCTTCGTGACGGTACTGCAGGAGCTCGGCGCGTTGCTCTTGGTAACAACTTACCAGGCGAACAAGCTGCTCGCCGTGCGGGCCGAGGGCAATGGTCTATCGACACTCGTACGCACATTCGACCGCCCGATGGGCCTGGCAATTGGACCCGATCGGTTTGCGCTGGGTTGCCGCGAACAGATGTGGGAGTTTCGCAATGCGCCGACGATCGCCCCGCTGGTCGAGCCCGCTGATCAGCACGACGCCTGCTTCATTCCGCGCTTCGCACGTGACGGGTGACATTGGTGTTCACGAAGTTGCCTTTGCCGG
Source organism: uncultured Planctomycetota bacterium (assembly GCA_963786455.1). Lineage (GTDB taxonomy): Bacteria > Planctomycetota > Planctomycetia > Pirellulales > Lacipirellulaceae > JABDGM01. The sequence goes on from CAWAZX010000009.1 coordinate 6,195, forward strand.
CGACGAATTGTGGTTGGTCAACACGCGATTCTCGTGCTTATGCACACTCAACCCAAAATACAGCTTCGTGCCCCGGTGGCGGCCGCCGTTCGTTACCGCACTGGCCGCCGAAGATCGTTGCCATCTGAACGGGCTGACCGTGGTGGATGGTCGACCTAAGTATGTCACCGCCCTGGGCGAGACCGACACGACACGCGGCTGGCATGCGAACAAGGCACACGGCGGCTGCATGATGGAGGTGAGTAGTGGGGCGATTGTTAGTCGCGGCTTGTCGATGCCGCATTCGCCGCGCTGGCATGATGGCCGGCTGTGGCTACTCGAATCCGGGACCGGGCAGCTTGTGCTGGTCGATCCGACCAACGGCAACCGTCAGAGCGTCGTCGAGTTGCCCGGCTTTGGCGCGGCCTGGCCCTTCACGGACGGTACTCGTTCATCGGACTGTCAAAAATTCGCGCGACATCGGCGATGGACGGAGTGCCACTGGCCGAACGACGGGACGAGCTAAAGTGCGGCGTGGCGATTGTGGACCTAGTCGCCGGTCGCGTCTGCGGCATGTTGGAGTTTCAGACGGCCGTGGGGGAGATCTTCGACGTTCAAATTCTTGCCGGCGTGCGTTTCCCAGAGGTGGTGGGCTTCCAAAAGGACACGATCCAACACACCTTCGTCGTCCCTGCGGCGGAGCATTCGCCAAACTCTAGCGACCGCTCGGTTTTTACCGCATGACTATCGCGGCGTGAAGTCGGCGTCCGCTTCGATGCCGAGCACGAATTCGGCGAGCAGATCGGCACACTGGTCGATGTCGTCCAGCGAGATCATCTCGACCGCGCTGTGCATGTAGCGGTTGGGAACGCTGACCAGGCCGGCCGCCACGCCGCCGCGGGCGAGCTGGATGGCGTTGGCGTCGGTGCCGGTGCCGCGGCCGCTGGCGCCCCACTGCACGGTGATCTTGGCCGATTCGGCGGCCGCGCGCAGCCGATCGACGACGACCGGATTCATGTTCGGCCCGCGGTAGATCACCGGCCCGCCGCCCAGCTTGATGTCGCCTTCCTGCGTCTTGTCGATCGTGGGGCAATCGGTGGCGTGCGTCACATCGACCGCCACGCCGACGTGCGGGTTGACGCCGTACGCGCTCGTGATTGCGCCGCGCAGGCCGATTTCTTCCTGCACCGTGGAGACGGCGAATACGGCGACGTTGAGCTCGCCGCGCTTCTTCGCACGGCGGCAGTGCTTCGATGCACACCCACAGGCCGGTCTTGTTGTCCATGCCGGGCGAGTTGGCCAGGTCGTTCCGCATTTCCTGGTAGCCGAGCTCGAGCGTCACCGGGTCGCCGATCGCCACCGCGCTTGCCGCCTCGTCCTTGTCTTTCGCGCCGATGTCGAGCCACAGGTCCTTTTGCTTCACGACCTGCTTGCGTTCGTCCTGGTCGAGCAGGTGGATCGGCTTGCGGGCGATGACCGCCGGCACGGGCCCGCTCGGCGGTGTAGATCGTCATCCGCTGGCCGATGAGCTGCTGCGGGTCCCAGCCGCCGATCGTGTTCGTGTAGATGTAGCCGTTGTCGTTGATGTGCGAGACGATCAGCCCGATCTGGTCGCATGCCCGGCGAACATCACCCGCAGCGTGGCGTCCGGATTGCAGCAGGCGATGACGTTGCCGTGCAGGTCGGTCCGCACGTCGTCGGCGAAATCGGCCGACGTATCGGCGCACGATGTCCTGCACCGGCTGCTCGTAGCCCGAGGGGCTGGGCGTTTCCAGGATGTCTTTGAAGAATTTTTTGGCCGAACGGTCCATGGTCGAAGTCGTAGTCGTTAGTAGTTAGTCGTAAGTCGTTAGTTGACGACGGATGTTGTTGGGTTGGGTGATGGGCGGAAGCTAGCGATTGGTGACGCGTCGATTGCATTTCTAGCAGAATTGCTCATGCGATGGCGCAGTTCCGACGATGATACCCGACGCGCTATGGGCCCAAGACATTTGCACATTGGGTGGCACGGCCGGAGTGCACCGCGAAGGGCGTGGCGGGGAACTATCGAACTGAATCCACCCCCGACTCGGGAAGCTTTCGGCGTGCCGCCCACATTTTTTTCTCGTCCATGAAGCTCAAGCTCATCCTACTGCTGATCCTGTGTGCCTTCGGATTTTCGGGCTGCTCGCACAACGAGCTGTTCTCGTGCATCGACCGCCGCTGCTTCATCGCCGACTGGACGAACCACCATAGCTGCGAGAGCTGCTGCCGTCACGGCAGTTGGACCTGGTTTGGCAATAACCAGTGCCCGAATTGCCGCTAGCGCGGTTTTGCAGTGTGGCATGCTTTCGGGCGCCAGCCCGTAAGCATGGTTTTGGCGCGCTACTACATGCCTACGCCTCTTCGCGGCGAAGGCATGCCACACAAGTTCAATCTTGCTATCAGGCACCCGACCTCTGCCGACTTTGCCGATTGTACCGGTTTTTCTAAAAGACCGGGAGCCGGCCCGACGATGATATCCATCGCTGCACGGCCCAGTTTCACACACGCCTGCGCCGGCGTCGGGCAGCTTAGGGGGGAACGCTTTTCATTGGGCCGACGTGCATCTCTCCCGCTGCGCCCGCGTCGCGATTGCGCCAAAGGACATGAGAGATGCGCAAGCTTTTGCTGCTCACCTTCGTGGTGGCACTTAGTTTTTTCACCACAGGTTACGCGTACGACCTCTGCGACCTGCTCGGTCTTCGTTGCGGACCGTGTTCCAGCGGCTGCGGTAATGAATGCGGCTGTGCGTGCGAAACAAGTTGCGGATGCGAATCGGCCTGTGGGGGCGAAGCAGGTTGCGGTTGCGAGCCGACGTGCGGGTGTGGCAGTGGCTGCGGAATGGACGGCCGGCAGTTTGCCGGCCAGACGTGGGGATGCTGCGAACCGGGCGGCCCGCCGATCTGCCCTTGCACTCGTCCCGACGGATCTTGCTGCCAATCGCCTTGCACCGAGGGTTGCTGCGGCGGATGCGGCGACCCGGGTTGCGGTTGCGAAGCCAGTTGCGGCTGTGAGCCCTCGTGCGGGTGCGGTTCGTGTTCCAGTTGCGACACGAACGAATGCTGTCTCGACGGCCTGTGCTTTGGTTCGTGCTGCGGTCGATTTCTCGGCCTGGTCGATCGACTCTGCGGCAGCGGTGGCTGCAATGGCTGCAGCGGCGAAATGTATTGGAACGAGTGGCACAACGATCCGCCCGCGTGCCAAGATTCGTGCGATTGTTACGGCAACTACACGGGGCCCAGTCACGGCGGCGGCTATCGTGCACCGTATGAGCACCCGTACTATGCCGGTGGTGGTACGCAGGAAGCTCCGTATTTTGTTGGCGGCAAACGAGTATCGCCGCAGTACGTCAACGGGCGTACGCCGCAGGCTCCACCGATCGCACACAGCGGGCCGATTCGACACAGTCAAACTGCTGCGAATCCGGCGCACGTCAACCAGGGTGTAACGTGCCCACGGCAAGGAATGAGTACGATGCGGCCACCGACTGCGCGGCCAACTGACACGCAAGCCGACGGTGGGTAGGAATACGACGTATCAGCGATAAGGGATTAGTCGTTAGTCGTTAGTTCAACTTGGTCTCGTCCTCACTTACGACTAAAGACTAAACGCTATCGACTAACCGCACTTGAACAGCCGCTTCGCATTTGCCGTGGTCTGCGCCGCGAATTGTTCGAGCGTCGTGCAGCGCACTTCCGCCAGCCGCGCTGCCGTGTGAATCACATGGGCTGGCTCGTTGCGCTTTATTTTGCGGACCGGTTCGGGTGACAGGTATGGGCTGTCGGTCTCGACCAGAATGCGGTCCTCCGGCACGGCGGCGGCGATGGCCCGCAACTCGTCCGATTTCTTGTACGTTACCATGCCGGCAAAGCTGATGTAGAGGCCCATGGCCAGGCACTCATCGGCCATCGCCTGACTGCCCGTGAACGAATGCATCACGCCGTTGAGCGGCCCGCGGGCATGGGCTTCGCGCAGCATCACCAGAATGTCTTCGTCGCAATCACGCATATGCACGATGAAGGGCAAGCCGCGCTCCTGCGATAGCCGCAAATGGCGGTCGAAAAAGTCCCGTTGCATGTCGAAGGGCGTGAAAACCCAGTATCGATCGAGCCCGGTTTCGCCAATCGCCACCACGCCTGGCTGATCGACTAGTTCGACGATGCGGTCCCAATCGCCTGGCGGACTCTGTGCAATGTAGTTGGGCTGCATGCCGACAGCGGCAAAACTGTTGTCGTACTCGGCGGCCAGTTCAACACAGACTTTGCTCGTATCGGCGGAAATGCCGATCGCGATCATCTGGTTCACACCGGCATCTCGGGCCCGCGAAATCACTTCGGCCCGGTCGTCGTCGAACTCGGGCTGATCCAAATGCGCGTGAGTGTCGAACAGCTCGATCATGGAAATTCAGAAATTGGATCCGACCGGCGGCGCGGGCTTTCGGGCGACGAACCGGCAGCCGGCCCATCGCAGGGGCCATGCCGCAGCGACACCCGCGACCGCGGCGCCAAATTGTACCAGAGGCGGAAATCGGGCGGCTTTTATATCGTCCTGGGCCACCCAGAACAGTCCCACGCCCAAAGTCGTTGCGAACCAAAGTAGGGCTGGCCGCCAATAGAATCTTTTTGTCGGCCGATCCGTTAGCGTCCAGAGAGGTACAGCGAGCATCGGCAAATGGAGCAGTGCGACGACGGCGCTGCCAATCGCCATGAAATACACATAGAAGCCGGGCCCAAAGAACATGTTTGGTGGGTCGGCCGGTCCGAACTTCACGTTGAACGTGATGCCAAGTGCCAATGCGCAAAGCGTGACTAGCGTAATCAGATACTTGGTGTCGTACTGAAAGGGCCGGCCGATTTCCGCCGCGTCGCTCCGACTCTGTTCAAGTCGCCAGCCGATGACAAACCGGAGGCCGAGCAAGATCAATGTCGTCGCTGCAAATATCGCGAAGGCAGCGATCAGCAGGACAATGAATTCGAAGCGTTCGACGTCGGCGAAATTGCTGGGATCGACTCCCGGGGCGACCACGACAAGCACCAAACCGAAAAGGACAAGCGTCGTTCGAAAGATGAAGCGGCCCGGGCCAAGCGCGGCCCAAATCGCAAATAACATCGGCTCAAATGCCCAGAATCCGATGACGATCGCTTCCAACTCTTCCCAGGCCCCGCTGTCCGGAAAAAGCCACGTCGTGGCCGTATTGATGGCTGCGAAGCCGAGCACGATTCCGGCCAAGACCCAACCGAGCGTGATTCGCGGCGCGTTTTCTTGCTGGGCAGGGTCGGCCATGGCGAACCTTGTCGCGAAGACGCAAGCGGAAGATAGCGCGGCCGCTTCGTTGCATTACCCGGGCGAATGTGGATCGCCCGCGGCGAGCTTGGGCTTCTCTTGCCGGTGGGGTGTGCCGGTGATTTCGTTCGACACCGGCATATCGTTGGCAAACGCGGGTGTGGTCCCGAATTTCGTCGTTGCGCCCCGCCTGGTGGGCAGCTCTTCCAGCGATTCGAGATGTCCCTTAGCCATGCCGAGCGCTTCGGCTGCGAGTGATTGGGCGGCCGGCGCCAGGCGAAGTTGCTCGACGCACTTTTCCAGGCTGGCGATGTCTTCCTTCTGGTAGCCGATTGCCTCGCGAATCAGAAAATCGATGTCCAGGTCGTGTGTGTCGGTGAATTCGATCGGAAACCTGCCGGGGTCGGGCAGCCCGCCGGATTCGGAAATGAAATTCGCGATGCGCTCCGCCAGGCCGTTCTGACCGGTCACGACGTCGTCGATGATATCTGAAACCGTCTCGCGTCCGGCTGGAATGTACGGCCTGGCATACTTCAAGTACTGCGGGAACGATTTCTGCAGCAGCACCGACACGCGGTTCAAAGTTTCGATCGTATCGGGCGAAGGAGCAACCATAGACAAGGAGACCGGGAAACAAGGAGGAAAAACGCTACGTAAACAGTTGCTTCGTCGCTTCGCGGGCGATATCCAAAATGCGGGCTGGGAAAATGCCATAAAACAGTACGGGCAGTGAGATCGCGAGCACGTAGGCCGCCGGAAGCAACCCGATCGATGCGGAGCCGGCGCGATTCCGGCTCGGGGTCGATGCAAACCGTCTTTGCCACGCGCAGGTAATAGACCAGCGAAATCGCCGTGTTGATGCCGGCGATCACAAGCAAGCCGATCATCCACGGGTCCGCCGGCGACGACCAGTGCGTAAAACACGTAGAACTTTCCGATGAAACCGGCCAGCGGCGGCAGGCCGATCAGGCTGACCAGGATCGTCGTGAGCGCGACGCTCGTCACGGGTGCGCTGCGGATCAGCCCGGCGTAGTCGGCGATCTCTTCGCTGCCGATGGCGTTCCGCAAGAACGCCACGATGGCGAACGCGCCGAGGTTCATGAACACGTAGACGACCAGGTAGAACAACAGTGCCGCGACGGCTTCGCGGCGCCGGCCGCGTCGGTTCGCCCGCCAAGTTGCACGGCCGCGGCGACGGCCATCATCATGTAGCCGGCGTGGGCGATGGTGGAATAGGCCAAGCAGCCGCTTGATGTTGGTTTGGCCGTAGGCGGCCAGGTTGCCGAACGTGCAGGTGACCGCGGCGACAATGGCGAGCAGGCGGACGATGAACGTGCGAACGGGGGAGAGCGGGGTCGTTGAGTGGACGGCCGGGGCGGCTTCGGCGCGGGGATGTGTTGAGGGATTCGGCTTCGTTGCAGGAGCGCGACGGTTTGGGACGGGATGTTGACGTTGGGCCGTGGGTTGCGCGGCCGCTGAAGCGGCCTCGCCGCCGAGCGATGGTTACGCCGAGGGCGACGCGGACTAAGAGGGCCATGGCGGCGCCTTTCGAGGCGACGGAGAGGAACGCGTCGACTTCGGCCGAAGCGCCTTCGAACACGTCGGGGCACCAGAAGTGGAACGGCACGGCGGAGAGCTTGAACGCCAGGCCGACCATGATCATCAGCGCGGCCAGCGCGAGCACCATGAGCTGGCTGCCGCCTTCGCCGCTGCGCGACCATAGCCGGGATGTCCATCTCGACGAGTTTTGTCGCGATCGTCGGCAAGTGGGCAGTGCCCAACAGGCCGGCCAGCAAGCTGATGCCGTACAGCATGACGCCGGCGGCGCCCGCGCCGTACACGGCGTATTTGAGCGCGGCCTCGCTGGCGCGGCGGCGGCCCTTCAGGATGCCGGCCATCACGTACGACGGCACGCTCGCCATCTCCACCGCGAGAAAGACCGTCATCAAGTGGTTGGCCGATGCCATCAGGCACATGCCGAGCGTCGCGCCCAGCAGCAGCGTGTAAAAGTCCTGGCCGTCCTGCTTGTCGGCCAGGCCCGTCATCCGCACCAGGATGACGAACCAGATGGCGAAAGCCAACAGGAACATGCGGAAGAACACCGTCATCGAATCGTAAACGAGCATGCCGGTGAAGATTTCTTGCCGCGCGACCGCCCGACCACTGCGCCGATCGCCGACCGTCGGGCAGGGCATAACCAAAACGCGACGGCCGAGCCGGCGAGCGCGATCCAGAACGGGTGAATCGTCTCGCCGAGCGGAACAACCGCACCAGCAGCATGCGCACGATCGTGGCGCAGATCGATCAGCTCCGGCAGGAACAGCGGCAGGCTGGCTTGAGCGTGTCGTTAATCAGATTAGTAACGAGCGATTGCAAAGTCACAGCGTGTTCCGATTTACTACGTTATTGATTTTACCACAGAGGACACAGAGTGCACGAGACGAGAGAACGCTACAATCTCTTGCTCTTCCATCTGTGCTCTCTGTGTCCTCTGTGGTGAATCTTCTTGTTTGTTATTCCAGGTTCGTGTCGCGGTCCGCGTTGGCAGTTGCCGGCGGTTGCGTCGGTCGCTGGTTCGTTTCGCTGTGTCCACTCCGCTAAGTTCGACACGACGGTTTTGTCGACGGACGGTTGCATGTAATCGAGCAGCGGCTCGCGGATAGACGCCGAAGAGAATCGCCAGCGCCAACAGCGGCGCGGCGATCGAGAACTCGCGGACGGTCATCGGCGTGAGTGCTTCCGGATGCGGGCCCTTTGTATTCCGGGCCGAGGTACACTCGCTGCATGGCCCACAGGATGTAGCCGGCCGTGAGAATCACCACGGCGGCGGAGATCACGGCCAGCGCCTTGCTGTAGTTCCACACGCGAGAGCACCACGAGCACTTCGCCGATGAACCCGCACAGGCCGGGCAGACCCAGGCCGGCGAAGAAGATGCCGATCGCCAGGCCGCTGTACACCGGCATCTTGGCGAACAGGCCGCCGAACTCGTTGAGGTTGCGGTGATGCACGCGGTCGTACATCACGCCGACCATGAAAGAACATGCCGGCCGAGCTGATGCCGTGGGCGATCATCTGGAACATCGCGCCGTTCATGCCCATCTGCCAGTAGTCCGGATTGTAATTCGTGCCGGCCACCGCGCTCCACACGCCGAGGCCGAGCACGACGTAGCCCATGTGGCTCACCGAGCTGTAGGCCACCAGCCGCTTGAAGTCGGTCTGGGCCATCGCGGCAAACGCACCGTAGACCATGCTCACCACGCCGATGCCGCACACGACGTAGGCCAGGTCGTAACCGGCCTGCGGGCAGATCGGATAGCAGATGCGAATGATGCCGTAGCCGCCCATCTTCAGCAGCACGCCGGCCAGGATCATGGAGATCGGCGTCGGCGCTTCGACGTGCGCATCGGGCAACCACGTGTGGAGCGGCACGCTGGGCACCTTGATCGCGAAGCCGATGAACAGCAGCACGAACGCCCACCACTGCAGCGAATTGCCGCACCAGCATTTCGTCGCTGAACAGATCGGTGTGCTGGCCCATTTGCTGCAGGGCCAGGATGTTGAACGTGTGCAGCGGCGTCGGCCTGCGTCGCGAATCTCGGCTGATCCGCTCGGCGAGCTCACCGTCGCTGGCAATACCCGCCGCTGCCAATTGCTCGGGCGTTCAGCTTGCGTCAGATCGCTGTTGAAGTACAGCATCAGGATGGCGATCAGCATCAGCACGCTGCCGACCAGCGTGTACAGGAAGAACTTGATCGCCGCGTATTCCTTCCGCGGCCCGCCCCAGATGCCGATCAGGAAGTACATCGGCAGCAGCATCACTTCCCAGAACACGTAGAACAGGAAGAAGTCGAGCGCGGCGAACACGCCCAGCATGCCGGTTTCGAGCAACAGGAACAGCACGCAGTACGCTTTTTCGTGCTTCTTGATCGGCCAGCTCGCGGCCATCGCCAGCATGCAGATGAACGCCGTCAGCACGATCAGCGGGAAGCTGATGCCGTCGATGCCCATCATGTATTGGATGCCGAACGACGGGATCCAGTCGTAGGCGAACAGGTGCTGCATCCCGGCGGTTTCGAGCTTGGAACTTCGGCCAATCGCCAAGCCGAAGATCATGCCGAGCGACATCAGGAACACGACGACCGTCGCGACGAGCGAAATCCACTTGATCGTTTCGCCGCGGGCGGGCAGGAACGCGATGACGAGCGCGACGATGGCCGGCAGGAACACAAGCCAGCTCAGGAAGACGGCGGGGTTGGAGAAATCGAACATTGAAAGGGTTCAGAGTTCAGGGTTCAGGTTTCAGGCAAGATCGATCATTGATCAACCTGCAAAAGCGAAGCTCCACCAAAGCTGGCGACGACGAACAACACGATCGTGCAGACGACAATAAACATCACATACTGCCGCAAGCGGCCGGTTTGCACCGAGCGCAGCGACAGGCCGAGGTCCCAGGTCTTTTCGGCGAAGCGGTCGACGATGTTGTCGATAATCCAGCGGTCGCCGACGACGGACACGACGGTCGAAAGCTCGCGATACAGCCAGGCGCAGAAGTGCAAGAACGAATCGATCAGGCCGCGGTCGAGGATATGGGCGATGAAGCGCGCTGATGAGCGAGCGTCGGCGCACGAAAACGAAGTCGTACAGCTCGTCGAACCACCATTTGTTCCAAGTGGCGTGGTACAGCACGTTGAGGTAGCGGCGGAGCGTTGCCGGGCTGATCACTTCCCACAAATAGACCACACTCGCGCCCGCGATGCCGGCCATGCGCCACGAGAATCGCCGACCATCCGGCAGGCGTCTTGATGGCGTCGACATGACTGGCGTGTTCATCCGGCACGTCAAGTTCGGCAAGCAGCACGCCTGTCTTGTTACCCAACTGGCCGACCGGCCGTGCGTTATCGAGCAGGTTCTCAACACCAAGATTCGCAAGCAAACCAGGCATTTCGAAGGCAGCGTCCAGCCGACGCCCACCGCAAACACGGCCAGCAGCACGAGCGGTCCGGCCATCACCCAGGGCGACTCGTGGGCGTGATCGTAGCGATGATGGTCGCGCGGCTTGCCGGCGAACGTCATGTACCACAGCCGGAACATGTAGAACGACGTCATCAGCGCGCCTGCGAGCGGCACGACGACAAACAACCACGACGCAGGATTGGCTTCGTCGTTGTTGAAAGCAAAGTTAAGCGCCTGCTCGACGATCACGTCCTTGGAGTGGAACCCGCTGAAGCCGAGCACAAACGGAATGCCGACGCCGGCGATCGCCAGGCAGCCGATGAGCATCGTGTAGGCGGTGATCGGCATTTTGTGCCGCAGGCCGCCCATTTGGCGCATGTCGTTCGTGTGGACGGCGTGAATCACCGAGCCGCTGCACAGGAACAGCAGGCTCTTGAAGAACGCGTGCGTGATCAAATGGAACAGGCCGGCGACCCAGCCGCCCAGCCCGAGGGCGAGCATCATGAAGCCGAGCTGGCTGACGGTCGAATAGGCGAGCACGCGCTTGATGTCGACGGCCGTGATCGCGATCGTCGCCGCAAGGAACAGCGTGATGCAGCCGATGACCGCGATCACCAGCAGCGCTTCGGGCGAGAAGATCGGGTAGACGCGGCCGACAAGGAACACGCCGGCGGCCACCATCGTCGCCGAATGCACGAGCGCGGAGACCGGCGTGGGGCCTTCCATCGCGTCGGGCAACCACGTGTGCAGCGGGAACTGTGCGCTTTTGCCCACGCAGCCGCAGAAGATGCCGACGCCCGCGACGAACAGCATCCACTGACCCCAATGGCCGCCTTCTTCCGTACGCAAGCGGTCGACGAGGGCCTTTATTTCGGCGTCACCGCCGCCTTGCCGCACAACTTCGGCGATCTGATCGCGGGCTTCGAAGGCGATCATGCCGTCGGCCGGGGCCAGCTCGAAGCTGCGCGACTCTTCGTGCAGCAGGCTGAAGATGCCCAGCTCCTTGGTGCCGTCTTCGCGCTGGATGTCGCCGAACGAAAACGTGCCGAGACTCGTCCAAATCGCCATCAGGCCGATGAGCATGCCGAAGTCGCCGACGCGGTTGACGATGAACGCCTTGTTGGCCGCGGTGCTCGCGCTGTGCCGCTCGATGTAAAAGCCGATCAGGAAATACGAGCAGATGCCGACCAGCTCCCAGAACACGAACACCATCGCCAGGTTGCCGGCGATGCAGATGCCCAGCATCGAGAACGAAAACAGCGAGAAATATTGGAAGAAGCGGTGGAACCGGCCGCGGCGGTGCAGGTGCTCGCCGTTGGAGAGCGTGACTTCGTGGTCGATCACGTCGTGCAGCTCGTCGTGCATGTAGCCGACGGCGTAGATATGGATGCACGAGGCGATGAGCGTCACCATGCAGAACATCGCGATGGTCAGCGTGTCGATGTAGTAGCCGATCGTGAGCTTCAGGTTGCCGAACTCGGCGAGGGTGTACCAGTCGCCGGCGATGTACGGCGGTGGGCCGTTCGTGGCGTGACGTTCACCCTCTTCTTCGGTGTGCTCGACCTGCATGGCCGCCAGTCGGAAGCGGCGATGCTGTGCCGGCGACGGCGTCCGGCTCTTCTTCGTGCTCCTCGCCATGGTGGGCCGGAGCCTTGAGCGGGTGCGCCGGCAGCCAGACGCCGAACAGGGAGTAGATGCTGATCAGAAAGCCGGTGACGATCGCCCCGATGGCGATGTAGCCGGCGAACTTCTGCGTGGCATACCGCACGCGCACTCCGAGCAACTGCGGCACCGAATAGCCGATGCAAATCACGGTAAACGACGCCAACGGCAGCAGCCAGGCAATCAGCAGTAGTGTCGGCAATCGATCCATAATGCTTGCTCTAGCCCTGCAGCTGATCCGCCCGGTCCACGTCGATCGTGTTGAAGCTGTTGTAAAAGTTCAGTGCGATCGCCAGCGCCACGGCCGCCTCGGCCGCGGCCAGCACGATCACGAACAGCGACATCAGTGCCCATCGAGCCCGAGTGTTTCCTCGGTCGCGCGCAAATAGGGGCTGCCGAAGGCGATGAAATTCAAGTTGGCGCCGTTGAGCACCAGCTCGATGCCCATCAGCACGCCGAGCGCGTTGCGCTTCGTGGCCATGCACAGCGCGCCGCACACGAACAGCACCGCGCCCACGACGAGGTAGTGGCGCGACGCCGACCGGCTCGGTCAACAAACTGGCAACAGGGGGTGACATCAGCGTCGCAAAATCATTCGACGAATACGCTCCTCTTGCGTTTGGCGCGGGCCAGGTAGGCCGCACCGATCAGCACCACCAGCAAATGCACGGAGATGATTTCGAAGATTAACAAGGTAGCCCGCGCGGTCGGGGCGATCGGTCCCATCGACACGCACGCCGAGCAGTCCCATGCCGATCGGCGTTGCGGTCGGTTCGAGCGGTATGGCGGCGACTTGTTCGCGAGTCAAGCCGCGCCACTCCGGCACGCTGAATGCTGCCCAGGCGAGAACGCACAAACAGGCACGCGCCGACGAGGGCCGCCATCCCCATCTCGCACTGGCTCGTCTTCATCGAGATGAACCGGTCCTGCGAGGTGAGCATCACGCCGAACACGAGCAGCACGAGCGTGCCGCCGACATAAATCAGAAGCTGCATCGAGCCGACGAAATCGGCCCCGGCCAGGAAGAACAACCCGGCCGTCGCCGCCAGCGACAGCACCAGATAAAACGCCATCCGCACGATGTTCGGGCTGACCACGACCGCAACCGCAAACGCGCACGCGATTGCCGAAAACAGCAGGAAAAAGAACGACGGCCAGTAGATCGGTTCCATCGCAGCGGTTATTCCATTGGTGCAAAAGCGGTGGCCGCGGTTTGGTCTTCGGCGGGCGCAGTTTCGTTGGCGGGCTGGTCAGCCCGATCATTGTTCTTCGGCAGCAACTCGGCGAGTTCGATAAGAGGCGGGCGACACATTGATCGCACCGAAGAACACCCGATTCGGCAGCGCGTATTGCCACAAGGTCGCTCCCAAAAACGCCACGGCCGCGATCGGCACGCAGTATTTCAAGCACGTGGTGATCACCTGGTCGATCCGCAGCCGCGGCAGCGTCCAGCGGACCCACATCATCACGGTCACGCCGACGACGCCCTTGAAAATCAGTTCATCGTGCCCAGCACGTTGCCGGCGAAGCCGAACCAGAAACCGTTGTCAAACGTCAGACCCAAGCATGCTGGCGATCGGAATCGGCCCGTTCCAGCCGCCGAGGAACAGGATCGATGCCAGCAGGCTGACGGCCAACATCGAGCCGTACTCGGCCATGAAGAAAAAGCTCCACCGCAGGCCGGAGTATTCGGTGTGGAACCCGGCCACCAGCTCGCTTTCCGCTTCGGCCAGGTCGAACGGGTGCGCGGTTCACGCTGGCCGTGGCGCAGGTGAAGTAGACCCAGAACGTGACGAACGTGAACGGGTCGTGGAAGATGTACCAGTTCCAAAAACCGCCCGGCCTGCCGGTCGCCGATGAACACCAGGTCCATCGATCCGGCCGATGAGCACCGGCACGACGGCGCACATGCCGAGCGGCACTTCGTAGCTGACGACTTGGGCCGCTTCGCGCATCGCGCCGAACAGCGACCACTTCGACGCCGACGCGTAGCCGGCCAGGATCACGCCGAACACTTCCAAGCCCGAGCACGGCGATGATGAAGAACACGGCCACGTTCAGATGCATTGCGACGAACGGATAGGCGCCGCCCGCGAAGGGAATCGCCATGAACGCCGTGAGCGACGCACAGAAGCTGACGTACGGCGCGAGCTTGAACAGGAACTCGTCGGCCCCGTCGGGCATCAAGTCTTCTTTGGTGAGCAGCTTGATGCCGTCGGCCAGCGTTTGCAGCCAGCCGAACTTGCCGCCGACGCGCGTTGGGCCGAGCCGATCCTGAATGCGGCCCGAAACCTTCCGCTCCAGCCAGATGAACACGAGGGCGCCGACCGCGACCAGGTTCAAGAGCAGAAAGATGTGGACCAGCGCAGCAAGGACGTAACCCGTAATGCTCTCGGGCGCCACCGACAGGCCGAGAAATGAGGCCAGCCAGTCGAGTAGCCTGTTGATTCCTGTTGCCACGATCCGATTTCCAATAATTCGGTGCTGGCTGCCCGATGCCGGCCGCGCCATCGTCGACGCAACTAGGGCCCCTGGCGCAACTTAAGCCGCAGATTCGTCCCCAATAAAGATTGTGAAATATCGCACAAGAGGGGCCGGGTGCCTAGGGCTGCAGGAAGAAATTCAGCGGGGAAGCATACCACTTTTGATTTTGTGGAAGGGCCAGTTGTTGTATTGCTGCACGAACGCGTATTGCTGCCGGCTCAAACCCTCTTTTTCGGGGTTGAGTTCGACGTATTGAATTCGGCCGCGAACTTCGTCGGGAGTTTTCAGAAAGACTTTGTAGGGACGCGAGAACCAGACTGGATGATCCTGCGCCGACATCCGTAAATTGGCGAAGCTTAACGGACGCGGTCTCCGCAAGTTCTCGCCACATGTGCGTTGCATCGTCGCGATGGCGACGGATGACCATGTGAGCATGGTTTTTCAATACTGCGCATGCCCAGACGGTATATGCGCGCGAGGCAATAACTTCGGCAAACGCGTCGGCGATGGTTTGCCTTTTCGCGTCGTCGATCCAGAATCGTGGATGCTTGTGCAGAGATTCGGCCTGATTGTGAAACGCCTCTAGCTCCCGACGCGAAGGCTGCATGCGCGCGGCTTCGCCCGTGATAAATGGGCCTCAGCGATTCGAACTTCTCCTCACGAATCGCGCTCGACCACTCCCTCGGAGGTCGTTCACTAACCAATGTCCGTAGAGGGTCCAGATCAGGTGATGAGCGATGATATCAGGGTGCCGGGACGACATGTTCTTTTTTCCCGTTCGTCGCGAAGACGCAAGCGGATGGAGTGCCGGCAATTTTAAACGTCCGCTTGCGTCTTCGCGACTTCTTACCGATCGATCTCCCCCATCACGATGTCGAGCGATCCCACGATCGCCGGCACGTCGGCGATGAGGCAGCCTTGGCACAGCGCGTTGGTGACCGACAGGTTGCAGAAGCTGCTGCTGCGGGCGCGTGCCGCGCCAGGGAATCGATTCGCCGTGGCTGACGAGGTAAAAGCCCATCTGCCCTTTGGGGCACTCCGTTTCGAGGTAGCATTCGCCCTTGGGCAGTTTTTGCGTGAGCTTCATCGGCTCGCCGTAGCTGCCGGTCGACGTGCTGTAGCGGTCGATCGCCTGGCGGCACAGGTCGACGCTTTGCACCACTTCCAGCATCCGCACATAGAACCGGTGCCAACAATCGCCGAGCACCGCTTCGTGCGGCACTGGGCGGATAGTCGTGGTCGCGCGGGTAGTGGCCGTTGCGCTCGCAGATCACTTCGAACGCGTAGCCCTCGTACATCGACGTGTAGATTTCTTCGCCGTCGCGGCGCATGTCGTGGTCGACGCCGCTGCCGCGGAGCACCGGGCCGCTGGTGCCGAAGTCGATCGCCATCTCGGGCGACAGGATGCCGATGCCGGCCGTCCGCTTCACGAAGATCGCGTTGGTCGTCAGCAGCGTGTGATATTCCTGGATGATCGGCTCGAACTGATCGAGAAACTGCTCGCACTTCTGCAGCCAGCCGCGGGGCAAATCGGCCGTCGCGCCGCCCGGCGTGAGGTAGCTGTACGTCAGCCGGGCACCGCAGGCCGCTTCGAACAGGTCGAGAATCTTTTCGCGCTCGCGGAAGGCGTACAGGAACGGGCTGAACGTGCCCAGGTCGAGGCCGTACGCGCCCATGCCGACCAGGTGGCTCGCGACGCGGCCCAGCTCGGCGATGAGCACCCGCAAGTGCCGGCCTCGCTCCGGCACGCGATAGCCCATCAGCTTCTCGACGCACAGCGACCAGCCGAGATTCATGTTCATCCCGGCCAGGTAATCCATGCGGTCGGTGTACGGAATCCACTGCCGCGGCGTGAGATTTTCGCCGATCTTCTCGGCGCAGCGGTGCAAGTAGCCGATGTGCGGCATGACTTCGGAAACGATTTCGCCGTCGGTCCGCAGCACCAGCCGCAGCACGCCATGCGTGCTCGGATGCTGCGGCCCCATGTTGACGAGCATCTCGTCCGTGCGGACGTCGAATTCGATGATGCGCGGATCTTCAACGGCGGTACTCATGATTTTGAACTATCTTCCCCGAATGCCGTGGTATTCGAGCGGCATTTCATAGTCTTTGCGAAGCGGATGGCCGACCCAATCTTCCGGGCAGAGAATGCGCCGAAGGTTCGGATGGCCCGTGAAGTAGATGCCGCTCAGGTCGTACACTTCGCGCTCGTGCCAGTCGGCCGTGCTCCACAGGCCGGAGACGCTCGGCACTTCCGGCAACTCGCCCGGCTTGTCGTCCTTCCAGCGCGGCAGGATCACTTTCAGCACGAGGCTGTGCTTGTGCCTCATGCTGAACAGGTGATAGACGACTTCCGTGTGCGGCTGCCATTCGGCCTTGGCCGCCTTCTTCTCGTCGGTGTGCAGATAGTCGACGCCGGAGATGCAGTTCAAGTAATCGAACGCGCAAGCTCGGCTCGTCGCGCAGATAGCGGCACACTTCCAGCAGGCCGTCCGGCGTGACTTCGATCCACGGATCGATGTTTTGCAGATTGGCGCCGGTGATTCTGTCGCCGAACTTCGCTTTTAATTGATCGACGAATGCGGGTCCGCTCATGGGAGGGGCTGGGGGACTGAGGACTGGGGTCTGGGGAGAAATCGCTCTGCGGATTTGCTCCGCTGGTTACGCTGACAGGATCGACTGACTCGGTTCCAGCGCACGCGTTGGCGGAGGCGCGAAACGCCGGCTGCGGCCGCTCCGCGGTGATGGCCCGCACCCAATCCAGGTCGCCGCGCTTCCACACGTACGCAAAACCAACCAGCAGCACGCCGAAAAACACGCCAATGTCGGCAAACGAAGTAATCGCCAGATCGCGGGCCGATTCCTGCAATTGCTCGATTTCCGCCGCTGCCGGTGGTGTCACGTCGCGCAAGCCAAGCTCGCGCAAACGAGTGGCCGCAACACTAGCTAGCGCGCCGGAGGAATCATCGGCTGCAACCGCTGCTGGCGGAGCTGCTGCGAGTTGCGTCGCTTTGCCAAACACGGCCGCCCAGGGGAAGAAGAACGCCACTTCCACGTCGAAAATGATGAACAGCAGCGCGACCACGTAGAACCGCAAGTCGAACTGCACGAAGCTCGAGCCGATCGTCGGCTCGCCGCACTCGTACACTTCCAGCTTTTCTTGATTCGGCAGCCGCGGCCGGACTAGCCAGCCCACGAGCAGATTCACGAACAGGAACAGGAAGCCCGTGAGCGCGAACAAAGCGACGTAGGCGGCAAGTGCGGTGGGAGTTGCCATGTTTGAAGCTGTCAGTATTAGCTGTCAGCTATTAGCTAAAAGGTAATAGCTAACCGCTTTTTCATTGGTTCGGCCCGCCGTGCACCGGCTCGACGATCACTTTCGAGTCGGCCACGGCAGTTGGGTTGAGCGTCGCCCGGCCCCAGGCCACGTCGAGCGGCAAGCGTGCAAAATCCACGATGCAGCCGTCTCGGCTATAGCAGCTCATGTCGTGCGTGGCGCCCATGAAAATGCAATCCACAGGGCACGGCTCGACGCATAACGCGCAGAACATGCACTTGGTGTAGTCGATCGTGTAGCCGGTGATCTTGAAGCCTTTGCCGTTCTCGACGCGCTCCTTGCCGATATAAATGCAGTCGACCGGGCAGGCCTTCGCGCATTGGTCGCAGGCAATGCAGGTCGTCAGATCGAAGCGGTGAAATCCGCGGTAACGGGCTGCGACGGGCACCGGCAGCTCGGGATATTCGAAATGCTCGGTGAACGCCTTGCGTTCCGGGCGATAGGTTTTGATCCACGTCCGCAACGTCACCCACATGCCGTGGCCCACGGTATACACCGTCTCTACGACGTTGCCCATCCATGGCCACACAGCCTTCACTTCATTGATCATGGAGGGGCCGACGCTTCCTCATTCGCAACATAGCCGTCTGGTAATCCGCGGATCGAAAACGGCGCGCTTCACGCGCCAATAGATGCGGCGAGCAGTCAATTATAGGGAGGGGGCTTTTGCCTGCAACCGCCAATACGATTTAGCGCACCGTAAGTAGAATCAATTTGGATTGAATCCAAAAACGTTGGGAGCGAGATCGCAACGAGCCGCCGACAGTTGTAACCTCTATCGCCATTAGTTAACGTGCGCTATCGGCGAATGGCAATTGAACTTGTTCGTTCGCGGGTCTCGTACCGGTTCCCGATGTGTGCCCAGCGCAGAACCGCGGCAAAACGGCGTTCCCGTACGGGAGGCTCCACGTCGGCCGCGACCGCCAATATGTCGCGTAAAGCGGCAAAAAGTTATATCGGTGTACAATAAATTAGGCAAAATCGGTGCTTTCGGTGAATGCATTATAAGTCGATCGCCACGGGGCACTTGGCGGGTTGTTGCGTTTGCCGCAGCAGTCGCAACTATCCATTCATAAGTCTATTGCTAGATGGACTTTGCCATCGACTGATTTGTCGGGGGCAAGCGGCTGTGAGGACTGCGTGGCGCGGGCGATTTCCGGTGACTAATACCAAATCGCGTGCCAATTATGGTCCAGCAACGCATAAATCGGTGATCGCAGGCTTGCTCTTTCCTTGACTAGGCCCCCACACCACGTAGAGTGGATTGAAGGGGGTCGTCTGCCTTCGGGCGCTCATCACCCTGTAATGCGACTGGTCGTCGCCCAGGTGAACGATGGGACAACCGCCTGGAACCTTCTGAGCGACGGTTTACCAGGTCTTTGGACGTGCCTCCGACGAAGGAATCGAGCATGTTAGTTCTGTCACGGAAAAAGAACGAAAGCATCATTATCAATGATGACATTACGATCG
Organism: uncultured Planctomycetota bacterium; assembly: GCA_963786455.1. Lineage (GTDB taxonomy): Bacteria > Planctomycetota > Planctomycetia > Pirellulales > Lacipirellulaceae > JABDGM01. Next base: position 25,385 of record CAWAZX010000009.1, read on the forward strand.
TCGTCGTAGAGATTCGCGGCGACAAGGTCCGCCTCGGCGTGGAGGCCCCCAAGGAGGTACCTGTACATCGTAATGAGGTCTACGAGGCCATCCGGCGAAATCAACAGAAGCCGGATACGGGCGAGCAACCCGTGTCACAGAACGACGGCACAGCCGCGGCTGAATAACGAACTGGCGCGATTGCGGTCGTTTTTCTTATCTCTGATCGTTACCGCTAGCGTATTTCCATTGTGCGACTGAGGTCGTAACACATTGCGCTCAACGCTGACGCAAGTCGAAGCTGAGCGGCATCGTCGGCTTGACGTTCTGTTAGCGCAACCATATACAGCTATGGAAGCTGCGAACAGGTATTGCTGATCCGACGTCTTGTATTGCAAGGCGATGGATTGTGATTCACAGTGCCATCGGTCCTGGTGGCACGCGCTTTCCTGTCCGGCCCCGTCGTCTAGCGGTCTAGGACACCGGCCTTTCACGCCGGTAACACGGGTTCGAGTCCCGTCGGGGTCATTTAACTCTTTGGCGCTGTTGTTTGTCGTTCACAAAGTCTTTCGAGCGCTAAGTTTGCGGTCGGCGAGGCGCGTGTTCCGATTGAGGTTTCAGCCAGGTCGCAGCTCACGGAATCGGGGCGAATCGCCGTACCCCGATAGTTTTGCGAAGCACGAAGATCGGCTATCCTGAACGAAGCCGCCCTGGTCGCGGCCGGCTTCCCGAATTCATTCCCGCCTGTTCTTGCGCATGCAGTCCAATGCCAGCTGCGCACTCTCGAACGCCACGTGTGCTCTGCCCGCTGAAGCCTTTGCTTTCAATCGCGGCTTTGTCCTTACTGCCACTGCCAACCGGCGTGGCGGATCCAGTCGCTGGCAAGGAGGTTTTCGTAACTCAATGCGCGCGGTGTCATGGCGATCGCGGCCAAGGGACCGAGGAGTTTCATCCTGAGCCGCTGATCGGCGATCGTTCCATGGCGCAACTCGCGGCGTTAATTGCGGAGACGATGCCGCAGGATACCGATGAAAAGTGCACTCCCGAGGATGCGGCCAAGGTGGCTGCTTACATTTATGGAGAGTTTTATTCTCCGGAAGCACAGGTCCGCAATAAGCCGCCGCGAGTTGAATTGTCGCGACTTACGGTTCGGCAGTACCAGAATGCGGTGGCCGATCTGGTGGGTAGTTTCCGGCGCGGGAGCGAATGGGGCTCCGAACGTGGCTTGCGGGCCCAATACAATCCGTCGCGCAATTTCCGGCGAGATTCTAACCGGTTCGAGCGCGTTGATCCTGAAATTAATTTCGACTGGGGCGTCGAAAGCCCTGTGCCGGAAAAGCTGGATGCGAATGAGTTCTCCGTTCGCTGGCAAGGCACGGTGCTGGCGCCCGATACCGGCGAGTATGAATTCGTCGTGACTTCGGAGCATGCCGCGCGACTGTGGGTGAACGACGAGGAGCAGCCGCTGATCGATGCCTACGTGCGCGCGACGACGGACCGGGAGTTTCGTGCCGCCATTCAACTGCTCGGTGGCCGCGCCTATCCGCTGAAGCTGGAGTTTTCGAAGGCCAAGCAGGGGGTGAACGACAAGGACAAAAACAAAGACAAGCCGAAGCCGCCGGTGAAAGCTTATGTTTCGCTCAAGTGGAAGCGGCCGCATCATACCGAAGAGGTGGTGCCGCAGCGAAATCTTTCGGTGAAACGGGGTCCGGAAGTTTTCGTGCTGCAAACGCCGTTTCCGCCGGATGATCGTAGCATTGGTTACGAGCGGGGCACGTCGATTTCCAAAGCCTGGGACGAGGCGACTACCGAGGCCGCGATCGAGACGGCCTCGTATGTGACAAATCACCTGGATGATCTGGCCGATGCCGATCCAGACAATGCGGAGCACGAGTCGCGGCTGCGCGAGTTCTGCGGCAAGTTTGTCGAGCGGGCGTTGCGGCGTCCGTTGACCGACGAGCAGCGGCAGTTTTTTGTCGATGCTCAGTTTGCCGATGCAGCCAACCTGCAAACGGCGGTGAAGCGCGTTGTGCTGCTGGCGCTCAAGTCGCCGCGGTTTCTGTACCGCGAACTGGCGGACGACGTTGCCGATGCGTACGACGTGGCGTCGCGGCTGTCGTTCGGAATGTGGGATTCGATTCCCGACGAGCCGCTGCTGAAAGGCGGCGGCTGAAGGTCGAGCTCGAAACTCGCGAACAGGTGGCCGAGCAGCTTCAGCGAATGCTGCCCGATTTGCGCACGCGGGCGAAGTTGCGCGACTTCCTGCTGGATTGGCTGAAGGTGAGCCAGGCGCCGGAGATGGCGAAGGACCGGCTGCGTTTCCGGAATTCACGCCGGAGGTGGCTTCCGATTTGCGCACCTCGTTGGAACTTTCGATCGACGAGCTGCTCGACAGCGAACCGGCCGACTTTCGTGAGCTGCTGTCGTCCGACTCGATCTATCTCAACGGCCGGCTGGCGCGCGTTTACGATGTCGAACTGCCTGACGATGCGCCGTTTCAGAAGGTCACGTTCCGGCCGGATGAGCGGTCCGGCGTGGTTTCGCATCCGTATGTATTGGCGAACTTTGCCTACACGGGCACGAGCTCGCCGATCCACCGCGGCGTGTTCATCTCGCGTAGCATGCTGGGGCGCGCGCTGCAGCCGCCGCCGGAGTCGGTCGCGCCGCTGGCGCCCGAGTTGCACCCGGATTTGACGACTCGCGAGCGTGTTTCCCTGCAGACCGAAGCTCGAGGCGTGCCAGACGTGCCACGGCATGATCAACCCGCTGGGGTTCGCCCTGGAGCACTTCGACGCCATCGGCCGGTTCCGGCAAATCGGAGCGTGACCGGCCGGTCGAGGCGACCGGCAGCTATCTCACGCGGGGCGGCGAGGTTGCGAAATTCGAAGGCGTGCGCGAACTGGCCAAATTTCTGGCCGATAGCGAAGAAACGCACGCGGCCTTCGTCCGGCAGTTGTTCCACCACTCGGTCAAGCAGCCGATCCGTGCTTATGGCAAAAATCGGCTCCCCGAGCTAAAACAATCGTTTGTCGAGAACGATTTCAATATTCGGAAATTGCTAGTAGATATAGTGGCAGCCAGCGCACGTGCAGTAGGTCAGGCTTTCCAGCCTGACGATTTATGCGGAGTCCGGGTGTTTGTATTGTCAGGCTAAAAGCCTGACCTACTTCCATGGCCAGAGTTGGCTTCGCGACGCGAATTTCTTCGCAACCTGGGCATCAGTGCCGCGGCGTTGCCGTTTGTGCTGAACCTGCCGAGCCTGGGGCTGGCGAACTCGTGCCGCGGCGACAGCGGCTGGTGGTCATGTTCAGCCCCAACGGCGTCGTGCCGAAGACTTCTGGCCGGACGAGGAAGGCGAGAACTTCACGCTCAAGGAGAGCCTGACGCCGCTCGAACGTTTCAGGACCGGACGCTCATGCTGCACGGCGTGTGCGACAAGATCCGCGGCGACGGCGACAACCACATGCGCGGCATCGGCTGCCTGCTCACCGGCATCGAGCTGTTCCCCGGCAACATCCAGGGCGGCTCGCGACACGCCCGCCGGCTGGGCCAGCGGCATCTCGATCGACCAGGAGATCAAGAACTACCTGCAGGCCAACGCCGAGACGCGCACGCGGTTCGGCTCGCTGGAATTCGGCGTCATGGTGCCCGACCGGGCCGACACCTGGACGCGCATGTCTACGCCGGCCCGAACAAGCCGATCGCGCCGATCGACGATCCGTACCAGATGTTCGCCAAGCTCTACGGCCGGATGAAGGACCAGGAGAGCCTGCGGAGCATGCTCGACGAGCTGCAGGACGACCTGCAAGAAGGTCAGCAGCATCGGTCAGCGCCGAGGACCGCAGCTGCTCGAGGAGCACGCGACGTTCGTCCGCGAGATGGAGCAGGAGCTGACGGTCGACGGCGCAGACGACATCGGCCACGCCGTGCCGCGAGCTGGAGCCGGGCGTCAAGGAAGAGAACGACAACATGCCGCAGATCAGCAAGCTGCAGATCGAGCTGATGGTGAACAGCTTCGCGGCCGACTTCGCCCGCGTCGCCACGCTGCAATATCACCAACTCGGTCGGCGGCGCCCGGATGCGCTGGCTCGGCATCGACGAGGGCCACCACGAGCTGTCGCACGAGCCGGACAGCAACGAACGAAGTCGCAGGAGAAGCTGACGCAGATCAACAAGTGGTACTGCGAGCAGCTCGCCTACCTGGCCAAGCGGCTGGCCGAGACGCCCGAGCCGGGCGGCAGCGGCAGCCTGCTCGACAACACGCTGATCGTCTGGACCAACGAGCTGGGCAAGGGCAACTCGCACACGCTCGACAACATCCCGTTCGTGCTGGTCGGCGACGGCCTCGACTTCCAGATGGGCCGCTCGCTGAAGTTCAAGCAGCGTGCCGCACAACCGGCTGCTGCTGTCGCTGGCCCACGGCTTCGGCCACCACATCGAAACGTTCGGCAACCCCGACTTCTGCGGCGACGGGCCGCTCAGCGGGCTGACTTAGCGTACTCCGGCTCGACTGACATGGAGGCGACGTGCAGCCGCTGCGAGTACTGGAAAGCTGCCTCTCGGCGACGGACCTCGATGCGGCCGAGCGGTTCTACACGCAGGTGATCGGTCTAGTAAAACATGCCCGCGAAGATGGCCGACACGTTTTCTTTCGCTGCGGCGAGGGCATGGTACTCATCTTCAATCCCGAGCACACCAGCACCGTGGCTACGACAATTGCCGGCTCGCCGGTTCCACTGCATGGCACACGCGGAGCGGGGCATCTGGCATTCGCGGTGAATGAAAATGAAATGCCGGCGTGGCGGGCGCATCTGGCGAAAATGAACGTGCCGATTGAAACCGAAGTACGCTGGCCGCAGGGCGGCACATCACTGTACGTGCGCGATCCGGCGGGCAACTGCATTGAGCTGGCGTCGCCACGGATTTGGGGCCTGGCGGCCAATTGACGCGCCTTATTCAAACGATATTGCGGCGCTCCGCAAAAACACTTCTTGAGCGACCGCGGCATTTTGCAGCGAATTAGAGCGAAATTGCCATTCGATGCATCCAACCTTATACTGACCATTGCTTACGTGCTGCGTCTCATCCGCTCAGTGGCACAAACTGACTGGCGACTTGTGTTCACATGATTTGTTGCCGGACTATTGTCTGTCTGCTCGTCACCTTTGCGATCACATCGTCGGGTATTGGCCAGTCGACCCCTACTCCCAGTGAAAATACTGGCACCGCGCGACTCGGGCAGTTCCTGGAGGAACATTGTTTCGCCTGCCACGGCTATGGTGCCCAGGAGGCGGGCCTCGCGATCGACGAGTTGCTGAAGGCATCCGTCGCCGATCACACGGATCGTTGGGAAACAATCGTTCGCAAATTGGCTGCCCGGCAAATGCCGCCGGTGGGCGAGACCCGACCGGAAGAGAGGGTCTATAACAATGTCGTTTCTGAACTAGCGGCCGAGCTGGATCGAAAAGCGGCAGGAACAGCCGAATCCGGGGCGGACCGATACGTTTCGGCGACTCAATCGAACTGAATATCAAAATGCAATTCGTGACTTACTGGCCCTGGAGGTTGACGTCAGCCAGTTGCTTCCTGGTGACCAAGCGAGTCACGGATTCGATAACATCACGGTAACGGGTCTGTCGCCGGTTTTGCTCGACCGCTACGTTTCTGCTGCCCAAAAGATCAGTCGACTAGCAATCGGCCAGCACGCCGAGCCGGCGGCTGAAAAAACCTATCGCGTTCGCCCAGACGTTACTCAAGATAGTCACATTCCCGGCACGCCAATCGGAACGCGCGGCGGCACGGCCGTGCGTCATAACTTCCCCCAAGACGGCGAATACGAGATCCAAGCTCGGCTCGATGCGCGACCGCAATGAGGAACTCGAAGGGCTACGCGATGAGCACCAACTCGAAGTCATCCTCGACCGAAAACGAGTGGGTCTGTTCGAGATTGAGCGACCGCGATCGGGGAAGCGACAAGTCCGTCGACGCGAATCTCACGACGCGGGTGAAGGTGTCGGCCGGCCCGCACGATGTCGGCGTCGTGTTTCTCAAGAAGTCTTCCGCACTGTTAGAAACGGTTCGTCAGCCGCTCAATGTTCACTTCAACTTCTATCGCCATCCTCGAATTGGGCCAGCCATCTATCAGGTCACCATCCGCGGGCCCTTTCAGGGGATCACCCCCACCGAAACGCCCAGTCGACGCCAGGTTTTTGTCTGCTATCCACGCGACGAAGGCGAGGAATTGGAATGTGCTGAGCGAATTCTTTTGCACCTCATGCGCCGTGCGTACCGTCGCGAAGCAACCCGTGCCGACCTCGAGTCCCCCATGAAGCACTTTCGCGAAGGGGACGAAATTGGTGGGTTTGATGCAGGGATTGAACGGGCGCTTAGCGCAGTGCTTGTGAACCCGCACTTCCTCTTCCGGATTGAGCGCGACCCGGAAGGCATTCCTGCCGGGACCGCCTATGATATGAGCCCGATGGAGTTGGCATCGCGCCTTTCCTTTTTTCTCTGGAGCAGCATTCCCGACGACGAGTTGCTCGAACTTGCCGCGAACGGAGAGCTTCAAAAGCCGGACGTTTTGGAAGCTCAGGTGAGGCGAATGCTCGCCGATGATCGATCCAGTTCTCTCATCGAGAGTTTTGCCGGCCAATGGCTTTACCTGCGCAATCTGGATTCTGTAATTCCCGATAATCGGCTCTTTCCGGACTTTGACGACAACCTGCGGCAAGCCCTGCGAGAGGAGACGGAGCTCTTCGTCGAGAGCATTATTCACGAAGACGGCAGCGTGCTGAACCTGATCAATGCGGATTATACGTATCTAAATGAACGACTCGCAAAACACTATGGCATTCCGCACGTTTACGGCAGCCGTTTCCGCCGTATTTCGCTTGATGAAGCGAGCCGACGCGGTGGACTTTTGCGTCACGGCAGCATCTTGACGGTGACCTCGTACGCGACACGAACGTCACCCGTTTTACGAGGAAACTGGGTGCTTACGAACCTGTTGGGCAGCCCGCCTCCTCCGCCTCCGCCCGATGTGCCGGAGTTGAAGGACAACACCGTTTCTGCATCGCTGACGGTGCGACAGCGGCTCGAGCAACACCGCGCGAACGAAACTTGTGCCCGGTGCCACAATTTGATCGACCCGGTTGGATTTGCATTGGAGAATTTTGACGCCGTCGGTCGCTGGCGGGAAACCGATAGCGACGAACCGATCGCTGCAACTGGTAGCCTGGCGGACGGCACGGAGTTTGTCGGGGTATCGGGCCTTGAGCAAGCGCTGCTGAAGCGGCCGGAATTGTTCGTACAAACGTTGACCGAAAAGCTCATGACGTTCGCGCTGGGTCGCGGCCTTGAGCATTATGACGCCCCGGCCGTTCGCCGCATCGTGCGCGATGCCAGGCAAGAGGACTATCGTTTTTCGAGGATCTTTGTGGGAATTGTGCAGAGCGTTCCATTTCAGATGAGAACGGCGCAATGACCGGGATGAGCAGCATGAGCATCAAACATCTAACTGGATTGTGGTTGCTCGCGCTGCTGCTTCTTTCGCCATCGGCAGCCGCAAGCGACGCAGAGCTCGCGGACGCTGCGGAGAAAACGGAATTTGATACTGTCCGTACGCTGCTGGAGAATGGCGCCGATGTAAATGCTAAGCAAGTTGACGGGATGACCGCGTTGCATTGGGCCGTATACCATGACGTGCTGAATGCGGCTAAGCTTCTCGTCAAGGCGGGTGCGAACGTAAAGGCTACGAATCGCTACGGCGTCGCTCCGCTCTCGCTTGCCTGCGAAAACGGTAATGCCGAACTTGTCGAACTGCTGCTATCGGCCGGTAGCCGATCCCAACACCTCGCTACCAGGTGGTGAGACGGCACTGATGACCGCAGCTCGAACGGGGCGACTTGGACCAGTTAAGCTGCTGATTTCGCACGGCGCCAATGTCAACGCCGAGGAGGAAAACGATCAAACTGGCCTCATGTGGGCGGCCGCGGCCGGCCATCTTGAAGTCGTGGACGCGCTGATCGCGGCAGGCGCCGATGTGAACGCACGGCTCCGCTCCGGCTACACTGCCCTGTTCTTTGCGGTTCGCGAGGGCGAAAGCGCCGTAACACGACGGCTGCTCGATGCCGGATGCGATGTCAACGGAGTCATGCGAACTGATCAACCCTCTCGATTTGGGCGCGGCAATATGCGGTTAACTCCACTGCTCATGGCGGTCGAGAATGGCCACTTCGAGCTGGCCGAAGAGCTGCTGGCCGCCGGTGCCGACCCGAATGCCGAGTCGGCGGGGTACACAGCGCTGCACTCGATGACTTGGGTCCGCCAGCCGATTCGGGGCGATGGTGACCCGTCGCCGCAGGGGTCGGGTAAGTATAACAGCCTCGACATGGTTCGAATCCTGGTTAAGGCCGGAGCCGACATCAACGCCCGCTACAAGCGCGGCAAGTCTGAGCTGGGGAGGTTCACTTACTCCGGCTCGACACCATTCCTGCTGGCAGCACAGGCGTCCGACGTACCACTGATGAAATTGCTCGTCGAGCTCGGGGCCGATACCACAATACCTAACGATGATGGTACCACTCCGTTGTTGGCTGCCGCCGGTGTCGGTGCTCTCGGAGACGGCGATGAGTCGGCCGGCACCGAGGAGCAGGCAATCGCGGCGATTGAATATCTCCTTAAACTGGGCGCCGATGTCAACGCCGTGGATCGAAACGGAGAAACAGCAATGCACGGTGCGGCGTATCAAAGCCGTGCCGGTCTAGTGAAATTGCTTGTCGATAACGGCGCCAGCGCCGACGTTTGGAATCACGAAAACCGTGCCGGATGGACTCCGCAGGTCATCGCGATCGGCTACCGTCCTGGCAATTTCCGACCGTCAGCACCAACGATTGCAGCCATCGAAATAGCGATGGCTGCCGCCGGAGCAACACTTCCCGACAAGTCCAAGCTGGGCGAACATCGGCGGGCCTGGACGGCTTCGAGCAACAAAGATACGCCGTGGGTTATCAAGGATATCGAGTACGCCCGCGTCGGCGAGTCGTCACTGTTGCTCGACTTGCATATGCCGCTCGACGTCGGTGATTCCAATTTAGTCGTCTGGGTACACGGCGGCGCGTGGCGCAGCGGATCCAAAGAGGACATGCCCATGGGCGCGCTCGTCGAAGGCGGCTATACGGTCGCCAGCGTCAACTACCGATTGTCAACCGTGGCACCATTCCCTGCTCAAGTCCACGACATCAAAGCGGCGATCCGATATCTTACGCGCCCGAGCTTCCCGCTATGGATACCGAGCAGACCGGATCGCCATCGCCGGTGCATCGGCAGGTGGCCATTTGGCCGCCTTAGTTGGCACAACGAACGGAAGCGAGGAACTGGAAGGAACGATCGGCGACCATCTTGATCAAACCTCCAATGTACAGGCGGTTGTCGACTATTTTGGTCCGACGAATTTCCTGACCATCTTGTCGCAATCGACGGCGCATGGCCTCGAAGTCCGTGTACCGGCCCTGCAGCAGCTGTTAGGCGGCCAACCGGACGACAAGCCCGAACTTGCCAAACTTGCCAGCTCTGTCAATCACGTCGATGCCACAGATCCGCCGCTCCTCGTAATTCACGGCGACCAGGATCCGCAGGTTCCGATAAACCAGTCACACGAGCTGCACGGCAAATACAAATTGCACGATCTGCCGATTCGGTTTGAAGTGGTGCATGGTGGAGTCCACGGAGGCAGTAAATTCTACGACGATGAACTTCTCAGCATCGTCCAAGACTTTCTGGACAAAAGTCTGCGTGCTCAATAAGCAGTGAATGCCTGTGGAGCACCGTAACCTGACAGATTCCGGCCCGAACTGCCGTTCTGCTGCTCTTTTCCTCGACTGTTTTACTCTTCTCGGTGCTCACTGTGCCTCGGTGGTGAGTTTATCCAGCTTGCGATATTGTTTTCTCGCCCTATCGGAGTAGATTGACCGTGCAGGGCTTGGCATCGGTTTCGGCTGGACAGCTTTACGAGAAGGGGTGTGGCGATGAACTCTGCATTGGTACTGCGATCGTTCCTTCCGGCCATTCTTCGTGTTTTCGCTGCGGTTGTTCTGTTAATTGCGCTGAATGCCGCGTTCGCGTCGGCAGCAGAAAAGCGGCCCGTCACAGCGACTAAGGGCCAGCTTCCCATTCAGGTTGTCGATTCCGCCGGCAATGAAATCCCCGGCGCGAAGATCTTTGTTTCACTTTGGACCGAGGATAAGTCGTTCGAGCGTAATCGCACGTACATGTGCGGCGAACAGGGCCGGGCGACCGTGATGCTGCCGGAGACGCTCGAAATCATTCGCGTTTGGGTCAGCGCGCCGGCTACGCGCCGATGTTCGGGCAGTTGTGGCCGCAGTCCAGCAAAGAGGAAATCCTGCTGCCGGAGGAATTCAAGTTTGTGCTGACCAAAGGCACCACGATGGGCGGAGTGGTCAAGAACGAGGACGGCCAGCCGATCGTGGGAGCTCGCGTGGAAGTAGAATACGACTCGGGCGGCAACGACTTTGGTGCGCCGAAGCCGACGGGATACAACACCTGGCTGGCATATGGCGACGAAGCACGCGGTACCGATGCTGACGGCCGCTGGTCGCTCGATACCGTGCCGCCAGGCGGCGACGTCCATGTGCGGGTGAAGCTCAGTCACCCGGAGTACATCAATGACAGCGACTGGGGCGGCTTGCAGTCCGAACAGTCGGTGACGCGCGAGCAGTTGCGCGATGAATCGGCGACGATCGTCATGCGGCGCGGATACCGGTAGACCGGAAAGGTCACCGATCCAAACGGCAAGCCGGTGAAAAACGCCGTCGTCATTTGGGGCGACCGGCCGTATTGGGACGAAGAGAGCCAGGAAGTCCGCAGCGATGAGGAGGGCGTTTACCGATTAGATCCGCTTGGGGCCGGGAGGATGCGGATCACTATTGCCGCCCCGGGTTGGATGCCGCAAATGAAGACCGTTGAAATTGGCCCGGACTTGCGGTCGACCGACTTTCAATTGCGAACTGGTAAGAAATTGCGCATTAAATTTATTGATGCGGCCGGCACACCGATACCGAATGTTGCGGTGCAGGTCAGCCGTTGGCGAGGCGCCGAGTCGCTTTATAGCCACAAGCATTCGAATGTGATCGACCTGCAGATACCAAATCGCGCCAACGAAAACGGCATCTTCGAGTGGACGTGGGCCCCAGACGACGCAGTCGCGTTTAGATTTCGCGTGCCGGGTTCTGCCGACATGACAGCGAGTATCGCGGCCGAAGACCACGAGCACGTGCAGATAATTCATTCGGTGCTGCAATTCAGCGGCACGGTGCGTGACGCATCGACCGACGAGTCGATCGAACAATTCCGCGTTGTACCATTGATTCATTTCAGACCCGACTTTCCATTCATTCCGCGCTACCAAGCCCTGGACGGAAAAGCGGGCCAATTCAACATCGAGTTCGACCGCACGGACATTGAGCATGGCGTGCAAATTGAAGCGCCGGGTTATGTGACGTATCGCACCGATCGACGCTACAAGATCGGCGAACCGAACCCGGTGCTCGACGTTCGAATGCAGCCCTGTGAGCGGTATCGCGGCAAGGTCGTGGATGCCGACGGTCGGCCGGTGGGCGGCGCGCGGGTATTTGTCGCTACCGGTTTGCAGCACTTGGATGACATCGATTTCGACACGCTAGAGGATCTCAGCGGCAATTCGAGCTCGAATTATGGTGTCACAGCCGACAGCGATGGTGCGTTTGAGATCGTGCCGCAGATCGATCGCTACAAGTTGGTGGTCATGGCGCCCGGTGGCTATGCCGAAGTCGAGCGAGCGGCGGCGGAGCTGCCGGGTGAGCTGCGCTTGCAGCCGTGGGCGAAAGTTAGCGGCCGCGTCGTGCAGGATGGCAAGCCGATGGCAAACTGTCACGTGTATTTCGAACCGATACGCTTCGTGGGAGGCGATGAGCCGCGCGTCGATATACGACACGTGGTCGCAACCGAACGTGACGGCAGTTTCACGCTTAAGCGCGTGCCGCCGATTGCCGCGCGCGTCCGGCCGTTTTTGCATTTCTCGGAGGAGTCGCCGCTGAAGTCGAGCCGCTCGATGCCGCTTGTTCTCGAGCCGGGTTCGGAAACGTCGCTTGAATTAGGCAGCGAGGGAGCAGAAATTTCGGGCCGGTTCGTGGTTAATCCGCCGAGCGAACCGTTTGACTATCACTTCTCTCTGACATATTTGGTGGCGAAGCGGTCGGGCGTCGATCCGCCAACGTCACTGGCCGAAAAGGGATTCGACTGGCGAAAAGGTTGGAGTGATTCCTGGTTCAAATCGCAGGAAGGCGGCGCGTACCTCAACACGCTGCACAATTGGTTTGTTAAGCCGGATTCGGATGGACAATTCCGCATCTGGGGCGTGCCGGCCGGCGAGTACGAGCTGGCCGTGAATTTGTACGGGTCGACGGAAGGATGCTTGGTCCATCCAGTGGCGCAGCGTGTTTTGAGTGTCGAGGTTCCAGAGGGCGAATCCGTGATGGATTTGGGCGAAGTCGTCATTTCTGCTCAACATGTGCCGCAAGTCGGTGATATGGCGACCAATTTCGAGTTTACAGCGCCTGACGGACAGTTGAGCGATCTGACTGCGCAGCGGGGTAAGTACGTGCTCGTGGATTTCTGGGCGACCTGGTGTGGTCCGTGTGTGGCAAAGCTTCCGCAAGTGGAGGCGCTGCGGAAAGAGTTTGCGGCCGACAAGGGCCTGGTTGTGGTCGGGGCTAATTTGGATTCCGAGCCGGACGCGGCACGCGAGTTTCTCGAAAAGAATCCGCTAGGCTGGAATCACGCGCTGTTAGGCGACTGGTCGAGCACCGAGGTCCCGAAGCGATACGGCATCTCCAGCGTGCCGGCCTTTGTACTTGTCGACCCCGATGGCCGCATTGCCGCACTGGAGTACTCGCTAGACAATGTCCGCGAGCGACTCCTGGTGATTGAACCCGCGAAATAGCCGGATCTAGTCGCGCGATTGCGGCGTTACTTCTACTTCCACGCGCTCGCCATTGCGGAGGACCGCCATCTTCACGGGCTGGCCGATCTTCAAGGCTTCGATTGCGTTCGTGTAGTCGTAGATGTTTTCGATTTTTCGGCCGGCTAGCTCGACGATGATGTCGCGGGACTTGATGCCCGCTTTGTCTGCCGGGCCGTCCTTGCCGACGCCGCTGAGCATGACGCCTTTCACTTCCTCGGCGTAATCGGGAATCGTGCCCAAATAGGCGCGAAGCCGTCCGCCCGTGGTGGTTTGCTTCACCGGTTGTTGGACGAACTCCGGCGCCGAGTCGCTCGCCGCCAGTGCCTGCGTCACCAGGCCCATGAAACGCGCGATTTGCGCGGCGCCTTCGTAATTGAGCGTTTCGGGTACGTCGCGTGGGGTGTGGTACTCGCTGTGGGCGCCCGTGAACGCCGATAGGATGGGAACGCCGTGCAGGTAGAACGAGCTGGCGTCGGTGGGCAGATAGCTATCGTCCTGCAACGTAATCGGCAGGCCGACGACTGCGTTGCGGCGTTCAATCTCGCTGCGCCAGACGGGCGAGGAGCCGATGCCCTGCAGGATCAATTGCTTGTCTAACCGGCCGACCATGTCCATGTTCAGGTAGGCCGCGATTCTTGGATAGATTGACTGTGCCGTGGCAGCGGTTCCATGTTGCGATGCATCCGCGGCTTGCGGTGCGTGGTTGTGGTGACCTTCGAGCGCTTTCACAAAATGGTCCGATCCTAACAGGCCGAGCTCTTCGCCACTCCAGGCGGCGAAGACGATGTCGCGGCGGGCGCGAAGATGCCCCGACTTGTGCTGGTTGGCAAGGTACTCGGCGATTTCCAACAGCGCCGCCACGCCGGACGCGTTGTCGTCGGCGCCGTAGTGAATTTTTTCGGATTCATCATCGCGCGCCAGCGACGAGCTGCTGGTTCCTTTGCCCAAATGATCGATGTGGGCGCCGATCATGATGGTTTGGTCGCTGGCCGCGTCGGCCGCACGCAGCGTGGCCAGTACGTTCCGGCCTGTTTTCTTAATGTGCTTCACATCGACGTTGGCCGCGAGCTGAATGCCATCGACCACAAACCCCATTTTCTGTTCGCCGCCGTCCAGTTCGTCCTGCAATTGTTTGAGCGACTTGCCGCTCGCCTTCAGCCAGGAATCGGCAACTTCATTCTTGACGCTAACGACGGGCAAGCTGGAGCCGGCGAGCATGCCGTCCATTTGCAGCGGTACCAGCTCGCTTCGAGACTTGGCATTTGGTCCCGTGACGATGATGAGCCCACGCGCCCGCGCTCGCGCAAAGGTGGTCTTGAAGCGGAGCTGCGAAGGGCGACTCAGTTGCTGCCGCTTTTCCGCCGCGACGTCTTCCGGCAGGTACCGAAACACCAGAACCCACTTATCTTTGACGTCGAGGTGGACGTAGGAGTCGTACGCTTCCTCTTTGTCGGCTGCATCGGCGACGATGCCGTACCCGGCGAAGACCAGCGGTGCGGCCGCGAAATGGCCCGTCCCGGAGAATGACAGCGGGCGCCAGTTCTCGTTTACTTGATACGAATCGTTATTTGCGGTCAGCTCGTTCCCCGGTCCTAGATCGACGCCGGAGGTGAATTCGAATTCCTGAAACCAGCCGCCGTCGTCGCCGGCGGGCTTGAGTCCCAGTTTTTCGAAATAGGCGGCGACGTACTCAGTGGCCATGCGCTCGCCCGGCGAGCCCGTGAAGCGCCCGGCGAGATCGTCGTGACAGAGATATTTCACGTGGCGGCCAATATCGGCAGCGGCGTAATCGGGCGTGGCCCGTTCGTGCGCGAACTGGGCGAATGAACCGGCGTGGGTCGCCGCGTTCACGTCGTCGGCGCTGGCAGTGGATTGATCAGAGCGAGCGACCAGCGCCGCGCCATTCGAATTACCTGAATTCAGGCCCAGCAGCTCGCGGGCCTTGTCGTGGTTCCAACTGGCCAGGAATAGTTGCGACTGCGCCGAAGCAGTGCGATTGGATGTCCAGGCGAGCTGCTTCCCATCGGGAGTGAAGGCCGGCAGGCCGTCGAAGCCCTTCGTGTAAGTCACGCGGACAGGAGGCGACTTGCCGTCGACGTCGACCAAATACAGCTCGAAATTGGCGAAGCCGTGCTTGTTCGTGGTGAAGATCAGGTATTGTCCGGAAGGGTGGTAAAACGGAGCCCACGACATTGCGCCCAAGCCGGTTAACTGGCATTGGTCGGAGCCGTCGATATTCATCGTCCACACTTCGGCGATGGCCCCGTTCGGCGTGAACCGCCGCCAGCAAATTCGCTTGCCGTCGGGTGAGAAGAACGGACCGCCGTCGTAGCCGGGAACTGTTGTGAGCCGTCGAATGTTCTTGCCGCCCGCGTCCATGATATAGATGTCGTTCATGATCGCCGGATCAAGCTCGAATTGCTTCTTCTCCTCTGCGGTCATTTCACCGGCGTAGGCAAGCCGATTCGACGAGAACGCGATGAGCTTTCCGTCGGGCGACCACGAGCCCTCGGCATCATAGCCGCGTGCGTCGGTCAGCTTGCGATACGTTTTGGCTGTGCGATCGAATTCGTAGATTTCGAAGTGCTCGTCGTAATCCCAGGAATATCGCCGCTGGTTGCCCGATTGCCGCAGCTCGATCTCGGCGCACTGTTTATCGCGCGCACTTTCATCGTCGTGCGTTGAAGCGAAGAGCACCTTGTTGCCGTCGGGATGTATCCAGGCACAAGTCGTCTTGCCGTGCCCGGGCGAAACGCGCTCGATGTCGCCTGAGTGGCGATCCATTACGTAGATTTGAAAAAACGGATTGCCGGTTTCGCGCTCGCTCTGGAAAACAAGTTGCGAACCGTCCCGGCTGAAATATCCTTCACCGGCGCGGCGGCCTTCGAACGTGAGCTGTCGTGTGCCGGCGAGCAACTCGCTCTCCTTGGCGACGGCCGCTGCAGGATCAGTGTCAACAATGTCGATCACTTCGGTGCTGGGCGATTCGTGCGAGTTGGTCGTCTGGGCACATGCGCTAAGAACGAGCTGGCTATTGAGAATATTGAAGCCAATTACGGTGATGTACGTTAAGCACCAGACGGCCCGTAGGTGGCGGGAGTCCAATTTACCCATCGATGTCTCGCGTATGGAGAATTGCAAATTGATTTCGCACACAGTCAGTTAGCATTCTATTGCAATCGCTTCCGAAGTGCACGGGCTGCGGGCGGCACATCACCGCGTGGCCAGAGGAATTGAATAAGGCCGAGATCGTTATAATATGGGACCGTGGAGAAATCGACTCAGATTGGAGTCCGCAGCGCGAGCAAGGCGTTGTGCCTGGCATCCTTGCTTGCGCGGCAGGCTTCGGTCCGGCGAAGTAACACCATTTCGTTTACGTCCTTCGCTTGCGATGGACAGTCATGGCGCGGCCGCCTAAAATTGCAATTTACCCGTTTCGGCAGGCACCGCCGCGCCGAAGCCTTGGGGCGGTAGCTCAGTTGGGAGAGCGCTGCGTTCGCAATGCAGAGGTCGAGGGTTCGACTCCCTTCCGCTCCACTCGTGCTTAAGTTGTTTGCTGACTAGCCCTTCGAGGCGACCTACCGATGGTCGGTAGTGCAGCTGCTTTCAATGAAACTTACCCACTGGGTAAGTTTGGAAGGAGTTGCAATGCCGAAAGTCTCTCGTCCGCCCGTTTACTCTCGTCAAAAAGAAATCGGCCGGTCTGATCGCGCGTACGTGTTCATCGCTGGCCGAAGCGAATCTTACTCGGCACGTACGGCTCGCCTGAGAGCTACAAGCGATACGCCGAAGCTCATCAACGAGAAGCCAGCGGACAAAGGCAGGCGCTCGCACTACCTCCCAAGCCGGCTGCCGACGACGTCAACGGTCGCCATGCTGATGGCGGCTTACTTGGAGTATGCGATCGGCAAGTACGGCGAGCGGGGCCCGGAAGTTGTCCACCTGCGATCTGTCTTCCGGATGTTGCGTCGCTTGTGCGGTGCGCTGCCGGCTAAAGACTTCGGCCCAAAACGGTTCAAGCAGTTGCGGGCGATCATGATCTGTGAGGGCTGGTCACGCACCTACATCCGCGACCAATGCGGCCGAGTGAAACGCATGGTCGCCTGGGGCGTGAGCGAGGAGGTGCTTCCGCCCCATGCCCGGCATGCGCTCGACGCCGTGGTTGGATTAGCCGAAGGGGAAGCGGGCGTTCGTGAGACCGCGGAGGTCGAGGCCGTGCCCGATGCGGTGGTCGAGGCCACGCTCAAGCACCTCGGGCAGACGGCCCGCGATATGGTTGCGATTCAGCGATTAACCGGCATGCGGCCGGGCGAGTTGTGTCAGCTGGCCGCCCAACACATCGACCGCAAAAACCAAGTCTGGCTGTTCCGTCCACCGAAACATAAGACCAAGAAAAGGGGCAAGAAACGCGTCATCGCTATCGGTCCGCGCGCTCAAGCAATTCTGCAAAAGTATCTGTTCTCGACGCCGTGCTTTCCGTACACGACGGCCAGTTATCGACGCCACGTTGCCCGCGGCTGTGACCGCGCGTTCCCGCACCCGGCAATTGCCGCGATCCAGGCAAGCGACCTGCGGCCCCGCGCGAAAATGCTGGCCATTGCGGCGAGGAAACGCGCCATCAAGGCGGAGCTGGCCGAGTGGCGGTGTGAGCACAAGTGGCACCCGCACCAGATTCGCCATTCGGCCGCGGAGGAGATCCGCGAGACGTTTGGGCTGGAGCACGCTCAGCACGTACTCGGGCACGCGCATGCCGATATGACGGAGCATTATGCGAAGGGCAACGTCCAAAAAGCCGTCGAGGTGGCGCTGCGGATTGGGTAGTTGGTTGACAACAAGTAGGATTGTGTTACATTGCGAAAACACCATGAATACGTGAACCTGAGGTTTCCGGCACAAGGCCCATGACTTCGGTCGGTGTGAGGGTCATTCGTGTCGTTCCTCTTATCCGGCAATGGCCGTTTAAGCTGGAACTGATTGGTGTGAGGTTAGGACAAAGCCGTTACCCAGATCGACAAGTAGACGTGTCGTGATAGTTGTTTAACTATCACGCACTGGGTTTGAGAAAAACGTCGAACGCGGCAGTGCCTACCAGCGAAGTATGGATTTCCATGCATTCGCCGGTATGCGCTGCCGCTTTTTCGTTGGTGCATGCCGGCGCTCAGGATGCCCGATGCCCAACTATATCTCGATTCGCGAGGCCTGCACCCGTCTACCGCACAGGCCGCACCACAACAGCGTTCGACGCTGGATGACTATCGGTTGCAGCGGAATCAAGCTGCGGTCCGTCAAGTTCGGCGGCAAACGACTCACAACCAAAGAGTGGTGCGATGAGTTTGTCGACGCCGTAAAAGCTCTCGATCCAACCGCAACCGCCGAACATCAAGAAGCCAGCGCGCGCTGGATGCGATGGGCGTCTAAACAATAAAGGCCCAATGCGCTACCCGCTCAAAGTGCGCATTGGGCCAGGGAGCTGATTCGCCATGGATTCTACAAATGGCTGGCTGCGACAGGCAATAGCCGATTTGGCCGCGATTTCTGACGAAGGCCAGCTTGCCGATCTGCAGTTTGCGTTCCGCCAAGAATGCAACGCGATCGGTGGGATCCCGCATCCACTCGAGCACCGCCGGCAAGCGAATCACCTATCTTCCAACGCCGCGGTCAAGGCCCGTGAGCTCGCTCGAGTAGCGGTTCAACTCTTCGGGCTTCCGCTCGAGCAATGCGAGCGCATCGCCCGCGATGTTTTGATCCGCGACCCGTGGACCGATGTTGCGCTCGAGCTGATCGCGGACTATCGAGGCAACACCGCGGATAAAGTGGCCATTGGCCACCCTAAACCTGCCGATCAAGTGGCTGATAGCCACTTGAATAATGTGGCGGACCGCCACATTAGGAGGCGGAAGTGGTGAGCGAGCTGACGATCGACGTGCGGCCGCGTGACGATAAGGGTCGGCACCTCGTCATTGCGAAACACTCCGGCTCAGTACACAAGCATCGGTTTGACGTCGACTCGCAGTTTCACCGCAAGCAGTTTCGCGAGGCCGTCATCGGCCGGTTTAACCTCGACGACGACGAGCATACCCACACCTGGCTCGAGGCGGAAATTGTCGCGAAGGCCGCGGCGGCAGAATCGAGCGGCAACGCCACATTATTCGCGCCGGTCATTACGTTGCTCGATACAGTCGCGCCGCAAAAAGTTGAATGGCTGTGGCCGAATCGAATTGCAGTCGGCAAAAACAATTTGCTGGTCGGCGATCCTGGACTCGGCAAATCTCTGGCAACACTCGACATTGCCGCGCACGTCAGCCGTGGTGCGCCGTTTCCTGATAGCCCGGATGTTGAACACGAGCCGGGCGGCGTTGTGATTCTCACGCTAGAAGATGATCCAGACGACACGCTCGTGCCGCGGTTGATTGCTCACGATGCGGACCGATCACGCATTGCACACGTTGAAGGGGTGAAGGAAATCGACGGCGACGGGAAAACCATTTACGGCATCGACCTATTGCGCGACATTCAAGCCGTGCGCGCTGCGATCGAGCAAGTTAAAAATTGCAAGCTGCTCATCGTCGACACGATATCCGATTACATGGGAGAGAAAAGCGACGCGCACAAAAACCGAGACACTCGAGCGGTGCTCAATCCGTTGGCCGCGCTGGCGAATGAATGCCGCATCGCGAATTGGTTAGTCAGTCATGGTCGCAAAGCGGAAGGCCGAGCCGTTCATGCGGCAATCGGTTCGGTGGCGTTCGTTGCTCAATCGCGCGTTGCATGGCTCGTCACACGCTGCCCGACGAATCCGCGGCGGCGACTGATGACGTGCATCAAAAATAATCTGGCCGACGATACCAGCGGCCTTGCATTCTCGATCGAGCCCTACGGCCCCGACGATGGCCCGGTGCTCTGCTGGGAAGCCGAGCCGGTCCACATGAGCGCCGAACAAGCGATGGCACAGTCACGCAAACAACCCGGCCGCAAGCCAGACGAGCGAGACGATGCGGCAACGTGGTTGGTCGAGCAGCTTGCCAACGGACCAAAGACCGCCGGCGAGTTGCAGGAGGAAGCCGAACAGCTCGGATTCAACGTCCGCACCTTGCGCGAGCGTTCGTCGAGCGACTCGGCGGGAAGCCAAAGAAGGCCGGCTTGGGCGGCGGCTGGATCTGGTCGCTGCCCCCCCAAAAGGACCAAGAGGACACTGAAGAGGACACGAACCACCCCACAGAAATATTGTCCCCTTGTCCCCTTCGTAGAGGACCTATGAAACAAGACATAAATAACGGCTCGGAGGGTAAGGGGACAGAATGTGAGCCACTGGGGTACGACGACGAATTCGAGGCCGAGCGAGAGCAGCTCAACGGGCAAGGTGACGTGCCGTTTTAGAGGGTGAATTATGAAGACAAAAACAAGCACTTTTTGCAAAAAAAGCCAGGGTCCTTCCACGATATCGAGGCGCGCCGTCGCGTAGCGAATCGCCCGCGTGTTACTTAGAGTCCGACTGTCCGATGTGTCAAAGCGTGAGGTCTGGGTAATTCCGAATGGAAAACGACGAGCAAAATCGTGACGCTCGTGATGCAAACGGCCGTTTCCTTCCCGGTTCACCGGGCGGTCCTGGCCGCGGTCACCAAGTGCGAGAGACCGATCACGAGCGAGTTACTCGCCTGAGGCGCGAGGCCGTCGAACGCGTCCTGGCTAGAGTTCGCGCGATGCAGCCGAACACGCTCGGAATGCAGCGGCTTGCGTTGTTACGGGCCACGCTCGATTTGTGGTGGCCTGACGAGCCGTTGGTCCGCGCTGTTTCGTGCCACGAGCCGACGGCGGCTGAATTGGCCAAGGTCGCTGCCGGCCATCTACGAAGCGTGCTCAGGGTAACGCCGGATCCGGAGGCGATCGATGCGTAGACACTGGGCCAACGCACCGACGATCTACCGCGAGCGGGTCGTGTGTCCGCATTGTGGTTGCCTGCAATACAAAAAAATCAGAACCGCCGACAATGGCGACGGCTCTGCAACCAAACTCGCCGTGTGCGCCGCGTGTCATGGATTTTATAAAATTTGTCTTGAATTGCCCAAAACGGGAAATGTTGAAAATCGCGATGCGATAATGCCGTCGAGCCCCCGGAGTCGCGAAGCATGTTAAACGAGTTTTTAGTTAATCAGGCCGGCGAGCGATGTTACCGCGCAAGTGTGTTTGGCCGCGTGATGTTGGTGACAGACCTGTACACCAAGCACCAGTTCTACTGCAAATGTGTTAGGGTTCCGATTACGGAAGAGCGCGCGATCAAACCACCGACGACGACGACAACCGCCGCGAAGTCGACGCGCACGCCGGCCGCGAAGTTGAACGCGGAGGCAATCCAGGAACTGACCCTCGAAGAATACTCTGGCCCGCGTCGTGCACACACTTGGGCTGATAGTCCGCCCACAATTTTTCCATGAGCGTCATCAAACTTTACCGCCAGGCCGCACGCGAACTCACGCCCGAGCTGTTTGATTCTGGTAACAGTTTGTACATTCTCGAGCAGCCGGCCGACGCCTGGGCGGTGCCAGCAAATGCCGCGGCGTACACCGTTTATCCACGAGCGACGGCCGCGATTCGCGACTGGTTGATTGCTTCAGGCGATTGGGTTGGCCCCTCCCCAACGATTGTCCTCGTTGAACGGCCGTTTAATGGCTGCGACTCCCACGGAATTTTTTTGCATGAGCTAAGCCATTCGCTGCCTAAGCCTGCGCCGAGGCCGGACGTAGAACCGAGTGACGAAACGCGCATTTTGCAGGACGAGATTTTTCACCTGTTCTGCCAACCGCCGAAGATTGCCGCGCCGTGGGCGGGTGGTCACGACCTGGCCTTCGTCAGGCGTGCAATTCATGTCTGGCATCGAGCGATCAACCGCTGCAAATGGCCGTCTCGCTGCGAGATCTGCGGTTGCCGACAATCAGCGCTGCCGACGAGTACGCCGCTTTGCTCGGCGACGAAACGCACCGATTGCGATTCGCGACGTTCGCGGAAATAGAAGCAACTGAACCGCCGCTAGCGTTTTGCGAGTTATTCGAGCACGACAAGCGAACGTGGCGCCAACAACAACAGGAGCAAGTAAATGGTCGACACGGAACTAACGCGACTCGACGAACTGAAAGCCATCGAACGTCGCCGACGGCTGCGGCACGATGAGGCTTTGGAAAAAACACAGTTGACACGCGCAGCAGAGGCCGAAGCGGGCGAGGAACGGCGCGTCAGAGATCGGGCTGCGATCAAGACTGCAATCGATCGCGAAACCGACGAGGCTGCCCAAGCGATCGAGGTGATGGCCGAAATCCATGATCTAGACAAACGGCTTGCGGAAAACGCTGGCGATACTCGTGCCTTGATCCGAAGATCCTCGCTTGCTCAGCGGCTTGCCGCTACAGCCACGGCGAGGCGCAAGACTGGGTTCGTGTTGCCGGGGGCGGACGAGCGTCTGATAAAACTCGCGTCGGCCAAAAGTCGCGAGGCATTGGACTATTTCCGCGGCTTGCAATGTGCCTGGTCCGCGGTGCGCAACATTCTCGATGATGAGCGGTCGACTGCGGACGATGAGGTGAAGGCATTTGTGGGCGAGCAAATCGAGGCGGCGAAAAAAGAATGTCAACTCGCCGAAACGCAATGTATCGAGGAAGAATGAGAAACTGCCGCGTCCCAACGATGCGCGGCCGTTAGATCGCCTGCGTCATACCTCGACGCGGCTCGCCGATCCCGCCGTGTGGAGCTCCTACCAGCGGCGGTTTTACAAATCACAATGCTAAGAATCTCCGACCAGCAAGTCGAAGTTTACGCGCGACGCCGATTACACGTCGCAGCGGCGGCTGTGGTTACGTATCGCGAACGCAATCCGTATCGTGATCGTGAGCGGGATGGGGACATATGGCGAGTGTGGTTTGGCTTGAGCATCAAGCAGCACGACGACGACGACGAATGGACGC
>CAWAZX010000010.1:0-102637 GCA_963786455.1 uncultured Planctomycetota bacterium
GAGGTATTCCGTCGATCCTGGCGGCGAAGGCAGAGACCACGACGATCCCCATCGTGTTCGCCGTCGGACAAGACCCGGTCGAACGCGGTCTTGTTGCCAGCATCGCCCGGCCCGGTGGCAACCTGACCGGGATCAATTTCCTCAATACCGAACTGACGGCCAAGAGGCTGGAGCTCCTGCCGAGCTGATACCAGGGGCAGCCCGCGTGGCCGTGCTCGTCAACCCGAGCAATCCTGCAAATGCGGAGTCAGCGCTGAAAGACGTAAGCGCGGCTGCCCGCGCCATGGGCTTGCAAATTCAGAATTCTCAACGCCAGCAACGTCCGAGATCGACGCAGCCTTCGCAAATCTCATGCGCGAACGGCCCCATGCGGTCTTCGTCGGCCCCGATCCCGTTTTAACAACCGGCGCAAGCAATTCGTGCTCCAGGCGATGCGCCATAGCCTCCCCGCGGCATATGCATCGCGGGAATATGCCGAAGCAGGCGGGTTGCTAAGCTACGGTACCGACTTTCTGGATACCTATCGCCAGGTCGGCGCCTATACCGGGCGCGTCCTGAGGGGCGCCAAGCCGGCGGACCTGCCGGTCGTTCAGTCAACCAAATTCGAGCTAGTGATCAATCAGATGACGGCCCGTATTCTCGGCCTCGAAGTTCCGCCGACGCTGCTCTCGCGCGCCGACGAGGTGATCGAATAGGTTGGCCGATGTCGCCTTGTGTGCCCCATCGCCTATTTCCGGGCATTCGTCGGCTTTCGGAGAGGAGCCGGCGGTTGTTACCAAGCGTTGGGGAAGCGGTGCAATCTTGCTCAGGAGCATTTTCCGGCGAAAGCCTGGCCCGCACTTGATGCGCGGTGGGAACCGGCTCGTCGTGGAAAATGCGACTACCAAATAAAATTGGATATCCTGCAGGATCGCAATGAAGCTGTTCGATCTCAACGGTCGGGTCGCCATCTACCGGCGCCAACCAGGGTATGCACATCGACTGCTTCCTGCTGCCGCAAGGCCAACATGGCACCGCCGGATTGACCCTCACAAACTTCGATAGGCTTTGCCGGCAGCTGGCGGGTTGTGAAATAGCTGGCATGCGCGCTGACTGATCTTCGCGAATTCGATATTCCGCAATCCGGCGGCCGGCGCCGGGGAGTGAGCAACGCCTCGAAATCACCTGACGCTACTCGTGCGCTGATGGACTTCATCAGGGGACCGGTTGCGGCGCCCCTATCATTAGGGCCCAGGCCATGGAGGCCCAGGTTTTCACACAACCAAAACCCAAGGCGGACATCAGCGATCAGACGGCCTGACCCCCTTTCTCCGGCCTCGCAACAGCCGCTACGATGCTACGCGTAAGCCCCGGGGGCGGGTATGAGGCGTCGCGAATTCATCGCAGTGGCCGGTTGCCCCGAATGGTAATGCAAGGCGCTGTTCAGACTGGGCTCCATCGCCGCGTGCAGCGTGATCCACGGCTTGTCCAAACGGAGACATCGATATGACCGAAGGCAGTATCACTCGACGTGACTTTGCAACGGCGCTGAGCGCAACCGCCGCGGGTATCGCTCTGCCGACGATGCTGGTGCGGCAAGCGCAGGCGGCTGACACTTTTCGCGAAGGTCTTCAAATCGGCGCCATGGGCGCGTTACGGACGACGCTACCCGAAGGCGCCAAGAAATACGATCTTACTTTTGATGCGAAGGACTTCAGGGACAGCACCTCTGTTCTGCTCGCCATCGAGCAGGGGCGAGCTTGAGATCGGCAACACCACGACACAGCATCTGATCAGGGCAATCAGCGAGAATATCCCCGTCAGATGGGTATGCGGATGGGCTGGCGGTTACAACGTCCTGGTGTCCCGGAAAGGGCTTAATCTCAAACCAAACGATGCCGCCGCGCTGAAGTCGGAGATGGCCTCACGCAAGCAGTCGGGCAAGCCGCTGGTATTCGGCGTGCCGACGGGCTCGATGCAGCACGCGAAACTGGCAATCTATCTGAAATCTATCGGGATCGATCCCGATAAGGATGTTCAGATCGCCAATATCCCGTTTCCAAACCATCCCCGCGCATTGGAGGCGGCCGAAGTTGATCTGGCGATGACGCTTTCCGCTTTCGGCGCGATCGCCATCGAGAAGGGTGACGCGGCCTTGTTCCTGCACCTGTTCGGCGGAAGCTTTGGCAAGCAGGAGGTTGGATTCATCGTCACGGAGAAGCTTATCAAGGAAAAGCCCGCGCTGGTGCAGCGGATCGTGAATGCGCATGTCGATGCCATGAAAACTTTCATGGGGCAGCCCGACAAGCAGATTGAGTTCGAAAGGAAGTATTCGAGGCTGCCTGAGCGCTGTCATAGCAATGCAGGAGCGCGAATTTCTCCGATACAATTTCCGAACCAACGTCGCCGATATCAAGACAATGGCCCGCGAGTTGCACCAGCTTGGTTGGGTCAAGGAGGATTTTGGCCCGAAGGTGGACAGCTTCATCGACTTGTCATTTGTCGCCAAGGCATCGGGCTTATCCCCGGCTGAACTGTCAGCGTGGTGATGCTGAAGCAGACGACATCTGCGGATGCTCGGTTATCTCCGGTCGTGAAGCCGAGGTATCTGTGGCAACGCGCATCTGTCGTGCTGCAATACGCGATATTTCCCGTGGCGATTCTCCTGCTTTGGCAGATTTGCAGCGAGATCGGCTTTGTACGGCGGAATGTTTTTCCGCCGCCATCCACGGTTCTTTCGGTCTGGTACGATCTGGTGACGGGCGCGACGGATGCGGCGGCTCGATATTCCGGCACCTGGCTCGACCATGCGTGGGCAAGCACGTGGCGCGTTTTTGCCGGCTTTGGCTGGGGTGTCGCGCTTGGAATATTTCTCGGTCTGCTGATCGGCCTTTCAAGAGCGATGGAACGCGTCTTCGATCCGACGATCCAGGTCCTGCGCAACATACCGGTTACAGCGTGGGTTCCGTTGTCGCTGGTCTTTTTCGGCATTGGAAATGCGCCGGCCGTGTTTCTCATCGGTCTTGGTGCGTTTTTCCCGGCCGCAATCAATTCCACCCATGGTGTCCGTCAGATCAGCATCACGCTTTACAAGGCCGCAAGAATGATGGGAGCCAACGAACGAGAGCTCCTCTCGCGCGTCATCCTTCCTGCAGCGTTGCCGTCAATTCTGACCGGTGTTCGGCTGGCGATGGGCATCGCTTGGGTGCTCGTGGTGGTTGCGGAAATTCTCGCTGTCAGGAGCGGGCTCGGTTACCTGCTGAACGATGCGTATCTGTTTTACCGGAACGACGTTGTGATCGCGGCGATGCTCAGCATCGGATTGCTGGGATTCCTGAGCGACCGGATTGTCGTTCTCGTCCGCAACATTCTGCTCACCTGGAACAAGCGGGAGACCTTCGGTGGGGAGAATTAGCATCGCGTCGGTCACGAAGCGATTTGAGACCGGCAATTCTGTTGTCACCGCGCTGGATGATGTCAGTCTGGCGGTGCAGGACAGGGAGATCGTCACACTGGTCGGTGCGAGCGGCTGCGGCAAATCCACTCTGTTGAACCTCATTGCCGGTTTCGAGACGCCAACCGTCGGACAGGTCCTCGTCGACGGCCAGTCGATCAAGGGACCGGGGCCGGATCGTGGTGTGGTCTTTCAGCAGACCGCATTGTTTCCGTGGCTGTCCGTTGAGGACAATATTGCGTTTGGTCTGACGCTGCGTGCAAACCAGGGCAAGGCTGACCGACGACAGGTCGTCGAACGGATGCTGCAGCGAACGGGGTTGTCTGCCTTTCGGGACCGCCACCCGGCTGAACTGTCGGGCGGCATGCGTCAGCGCGCAGCGATCGCGAGCGTCCTGGCTATCAACCCATCCACTCTTTTGATGGATGAGCCGTTCGGCTCTCTTGATTCATTAACTCGCTCCATCATGCAGGACTTCCTGCTTGAGATCTGGGAAGAGCAGCGAAAAACGGTTGTGCTGGTGACGCACGACATCGATGAGGCGATCTATCTGGCGGATAAAACGGTTGTCATGACGGCTCATCCGGGCCGGATATGCGAAGTGATCGATGTCGATCTGCCGCGGCCCCGGCGATACGAGATGCGAAGCGAGGCGCCGTTTATCGCCTTGCGCGACCACGTAACGGAGATCGTTCGCACTGAAGCCATAAAGGGCAGCGCTCTGTCGGCGGTCAATTGAAGGGACGGTCTATGGAAAACACTCGCTCCGCCAACTCGCGAAACAATCGATTGAGGGTCAGAGACAATGATCCGGCAAGCCCCAAAATCGAATCCCATCCGCAATTCGAAAAATCGCGTCAAGCTGGGTGTTTTCGCCACCAACGGCAATGGCGCCGCCTTCACTTTTCATCCTGATCGCTTCAAGTGTACCTGGGACGCCAACGTGCGACTGGCGCAAAAAGCCGAAAAGCTCGGGTTTGAGGGGTTCGTTTCTGCGGCGCACTGGAAGTCGTTTGGAGGTGACGATCACTACAGCGGCGATTTGATGGAAACGTTTACCTGGGCGGGAGCAGTGGCTGCCGTGACGGAGCGCATCGGCATCATCAGCACGGTGCATGTCACGCTCAACCATCCGGTCTTCGTGGCCAAGGCGGAGGCGACCGTCGATCTCATCTCCAACGGTCGGGCGGGCATGAACCTCGTTCTCGGGTGGTATCCTCCGGACATGCAGCTCTTCGGATATGAAGTAAAGGAGCACAGCGATCGATTTGAGCTCGCCGAAGAATGGATGCACATCTTCGACCGCCTGTGGTCGGAGCGAAAGAGCTTCGATTACCAGGGCAAGAACTACAATCTGAAGGCGGCTTTCAACCAGCCGCACGGTGTCCAGGCGCGCCCGGTGCTGCTCAACGCGGGTCGTTCTCCGCGCGGCCGGGAGTTTGCGGCAAAGCACTGCGACATCGCTTTTTGCTCCGCACACAACCCGAGCGAAGCCTTGAAAAAGCAGATTGCGGACCAGCGGAACGAGGCCCGCACGAAATTCGGCAAGGAGATCCAGGTCTGGATGTCTGCCTATGTCGTGCTCAAGGATACGATGAGGGAAGCCGAAGCTTACGCTCACGATTACATTGTCACGCAAGGCGACGACGCGGCCGTTCAGAATATCATCAACCACAATGCAATCGACACCAAATCGATGCCGCCCGAGGCGGCCGCAAAACTCGCCTACGCTTTGAAGGCCGGATTTGCCGGTTATCCGCTGGTCGGAGACGCGGATCATATCGCAGAACTCTTCGCGAACCTCTCCGACGCCGGTGTCGATGGCTTCCTGTTGACCTGGTTGGACTATGAAGGCGGGCTGGATCGGTTCGGCCGGGAAGTGCTTCCCCGCCTGGAGAAAGCGGGACTGCGCGCGGCCGCGGCGACCCTGAAAACACTTCGCTCGCGCGTATCCCAGATCATAACCCCACCGCGGAGGCTCCATGCCCAAGCAGATCATCACCTCGTCTTCGGCGCCGACTACCGGATTTACACCCGGGCAAACGGTCTCGCCGCTCGCCCAGGCCATTCGGTTCGGCAACATGTTGTTCGTGTCGGGCCAGGGCTCGCTCGATCCTGCTACCGGCAGCGTCGTTCAGGGCGACATTGTCGTTCAGACGCGCCAGACACTCGACAATCTGATGAATATACTGGAGGCCGCTGGCGCAACCGCGAAGAACATCGTCAATATGCGAGTCATTCTGCGGAACGTCGCCGATTTCCCGCGCTTCAACGAAACCTTTCGCGAGTATTTTGGCGGCGAGAAAGTCACGCGAACTTGCTTTGGCGGCGTGCCGCACCGGGCCGGTATCAATGTCGAGATCGACTGCGTCGCCATGTTCGATTAGCGACCGAGCGCGTGGGAGCAAGCCGCGTCGTTGCAAGCTGCGGGTCTTTCACCGCTCACGCAACGCACCTTCGGCGGGTGAGGGTTTTCACGCCGTCCTGGGACAGGACCGCGCATGTCTGAGACACCGATCCTGGAGGCACGTCCCTGAGCGATGCCGCATCGAATGGCCCGTTCTCGCGGGCCTGCGGAGCCCGCTTGCACATTTCGAGACAAATGAGAATGTTCGTCCTCGGCGCAATCCAAGCCAGGAGGACAAAATGACCTTACGTTCAAGCGGACTCGCGCTTGCCACTGCGCTCGTCGCCTGGGCGGGCGCGGCATCAGCCAGGGATCATGAGGTCGTCGTCAGGAACGACATCGAATATGCGCAGCACGATGGCGTAAAGCTCATAGGCGACCTCTATCTGCCGAAAGGTGTCGAGAAGGCGCCGGTCCTGATCGGCGTTCATGGCGGTGGCTGGCAGGTCGGCGACCGAAAGTTCTATTTGAACTGGGGCACCTATCTCGCCAAGAACGGCTATGCAGTATTTTCGATCGAGTACCGGCTGATGAAGCCGGGCCTGAAGACCTATCCAGGTGCGGTTTACGATACCAAGGCGGCTGTGCAGTTCGTCCGCGCGAAGGCGAGTGAACTTGGCATTGATCCGGAGCGTATTGGGCTGATCGGAGATTCAGCCGGCGCGCACCTTGCTGCGCTGGTCGCCCTCGCGGGGGAGGAACCGCTGTTCTCGACTGAATACCGCAGCGGCCCGCACGCAGCGGCCTCTGCCAAAGTCAAGGCGGTGGTCGGCTTTTACGGCGTCTACGACATGCAGGCGCAGTGGGAGCAGGATCAGCTCCGCCGGCCGCGCGACCAGATTACCGAGAAGTTCCTCGGTGTGTCGCCGATGGTCAGCCGCAGGACCTTCTTCGATGCCTCGCCGCTCAGCTACGCCACGGTGAACAACAACAGTACCCGCTTCATGCTCATCTGGGGACGCGAGGACGACATCGTCGACCCGACCACTCAATCGGAACGATTACTGCTCGCGCTAAAGCAGGCCGGGTTCTTCGTGCGCACCATCGTAGTACCGGGCGCAGGCCATTTCTGGAGCGTGGACCCGGTGGAAACGCCGGGCAGTTTCGGCGCTTATGCCGGGCCGAAAGTCCTGGGTTTTCTCGAGCGCGCGCTCTGACGCGGGCTCACTGCGTTCGGCGCAGCTCCACCATAAACTTCGCTTTGCCCTGCGTGGCGAGGCGAGCTTGAGGTCGATGCCGGCCGGTCCGCAGCTCGACGGACCAACGCGGAATCTTCGGGATCTGGCCCTGCGCTTCATCTTTTCTTCACGTAGACCTCGATTTGCCAACAGACCCCTCTTGACGGCCCAAGCGATAGAACATAGCTTGTCTACAAATGTACACGTTTGCCTACACTAGTAGGCGCCGACCGGGCAGGCCAATGAAAATGCAGACCCTATCCGCGCGGATCCCGTCCGAAGACATCGAATGGCTCGCCAGTCTCGACATCCAGGGTGCGGTGAGCCCAAGTGACAAGCTTCGCGCGTTGATCGTTCAGATGCGCCGCCAACACGAAGGTACGCTCGACTACGAGGGCAGCTTGAGCTGGTTGCGCGACCTCGTCGCGCCGTTTGTGGTTGGCATCCGGGCGTTCGAGCACAATAATCGGATGCATTCGGAGGTCCTCACCTTGGCCGCCGAATGGGTGCCGCAAGTCATGGCAACAATGCTATCGGAGCGCGCGCTGGCCAAGGACGCAAAGAAACGCGCAATCGATATCGAAGAGATCGTCGTGCAGCGCTGCTTTCAACTGCTGGCCTCGATCATGAGGCTCGCAGTCACCCGCGAAGCGGCTTGCTACAACCCCGGCGTAATCGACAAGCATATGGCGGGCGTCCTGGAGATTGCCGGAATCGTGGCTCAAACCCGCAAGATGAGGGAGCAGAAACATGACTGATACCATCGCTTCTCGCGTGACGCGCGTGATCGGCGGCAGCGTCCACGCCCTTCTCGATGCGGTCGAGAACGCGGCGCCTGAGACCACCATGGCCCAGGCCATTCGCGAGGTCGATCAGGCGATGGATGAGGTCAGGACCGAATTGGGCCGGGTGGAGGCCGTCAAGCACCTCGCCACGTCGACCCTCAACAAGCTGAACACGCAAAACGAAACGCTGGCCGGGCAAGTCGAGATCGCCATGGCAAAGGGCGATGAAAGCCTTGCGAGAACAGGAATTGCCAAGCAGGTGGACATCGAAGACCAAATTCCCGTGCTGCAGCGCTCGCTTCACGAAGCGGTCGAACGCGGCAAGGAGCTGGAAGGCTACATTGCCGCGCTGCTGGCCAGAAAGCGGGAGATGGAATCCGCGTTGCAGGATTTCATTGCGGCGAATAATGCGGCCGCGGGTCCGTCGGGTACGAGCGCATCGGGCGGCACGACGCAGAGCAAGGTTGAGCGCGCCGGTGCCGCTTTCGATCGCGTGCTGGCACGCGAGACCGGGATTTCCGGTGCGACCTCGCCGCTCAATCCGGACGCGCCGAAGCTCAAGGAACTGCAGGAGCTTGCGCGCACCCATCGGATCGACGAACGCCTCGCGGCCTTGAAAGCTGCACGCTCCGATCGGCGGTAGCACGACGGTGAGCACCTTCTTTGCCCCCGAGCTTTGGCCGTTCGCCGTAGCGACGGGCCTGGTCATCGCCGTGGCTGCGTTTGAGGCATTCGCGCTCCTGGTCGGGGCAAGTGCGTCGCACTGGTTCGACAGTCTGGTCGGCCACGACAGTGCAACCGACATGCCCGAGGGCGGCGCTCTCGGCTGGCTTCATGTCGGCAAGGTGCCGATCCTCGTCCTGCTGATTATTTTCCTGACCACTTTCGCGGTCATCGGCTTCGTCATCCAGTTTGCGGCCAGGAACGCAACGGGATATTTCATGCCCTCCCTGATCGCGGCAGGAATTGCGGCCGTTGTCGGAGTTTTTGCGGTCCGCACCCTGGGCACGGCGCTGGGCAAGATCGTGCCGAAGGACGAGAGCACCGCCGTGTCCGATGCGAGCCTCGTGGGCCGCGTCGGAACCATCGTCATCGGCAATGCGCGGGCCGGGCGTCCGGCCGAGGCACGCACCTATGACGAACACGGCACGGTGCATTACATCATGGTGGAGCCGGAAGGCCCCGACGAAACGTTCGAGGCCGGCGCGAGCGTACTTCTGGTTCGGCACCTGAGCGGGCGGCGTTACCATGCGATCCATAACCCGAAACCTGGGCTTCTGTAGCCAGAGCATTTTCCGGCGAAGTGGCCGGTTCGCCGTAGAAAATGCGACCAGTAAGGGAATTCAGCCCCCTCCCTTCCCTCCCCCGCTTGCGGGAAAGGGAAGGGAGGGGGCGACACCATAGGAGAGCGCGATGCAAGTCTTAGGCGCGGATACGATGTTCGTCCTGTTGATGAGCCTGCTCATTCTGATAGGCCTGTTCACGATCGGCCTTATCTTCGCGAGGCTCTACCATCGAGCGTCAAAGGAACGGTCGTTCGTGCGCACCGGCTTGGGCGGACAGAAGGTCGTCAAGGACGGTGGCGCGATCGTCCTGCCGATATTCCATGAAGTCATTCCCGTGAATATGAACACGTTGAAGCTCGAGGTCATGCGCAACAAGGCGGAGAGCCTCATCACCAAGGATCGTATGCGCGTCGACATCGTCGCGGCTTTCTTCGTTCGCGTGATACCAAGCCAGGACGGGATCGCGAATGCCGCCCAGACACTCGGCCAACGCACCTTGCATCCTGATGCATTGAAGGAACTCGTCGAGGACAAGTTCGTCGATGCGCTGCGCTCGACGGCCGCGACAATGACAATGCAGCAGCTTCAGGACCAGAGGCCTGAATTCGTGCAAGGCGTCCAGAACGCGGTCAGCGAAGATTTGACGAAGAACGGTCTTGAGCTGGAAAGCGTCTCGTTAACGAGCCTCGATCAGACCACCAAAGAGTTCTTCAACCCGAACAATGCCTTCGATGCCGAAGGCCTGACCCGCTTGACGCAGGAGACGGAGAACCGGCGGAAGCAGCGAAATGAAATCGAGCAAGATACCGAAGTGGCTGTGCGGCAGAAGAATCTCGATGCCGAGCAGCAGAAACTCGAAATCCAGCGCCAGGAGCAGTTCCTCAAATTCGACCAGGAACAGCAGGTCAAATTCCGGGCAGCGGAGCAGTCCGCACTGGTTGCGGCGCGGCAGGCGGAAAAAGAACGTGAAGCTGCACAGGCGCGGATCGATGCCGAGCGTCAAGTCAAGGAAGCGGAAATCGGGCGAGACCTCCAGGTCAAGCAGAAGTCGATAGAGGCCGAGCGCACAATTCAGATTCAGGGCGTCGAGCGAGAGAAGGCGATCGAAATCGCCACCCAGGAGAAAGCCATCGCGGTGGCGTCCAAATCGGAGGAGCAATCTCAAGCCCAGGCAAAGGCCAACGAAGCCCTCGCTGGAGCGGTAAAGGCGGAGCAGGCGGTGGAAACGACCCGCGCGACGGCGACGGCCGACCGTGAAAAGCAGATCGCGCTGATCAGTGCGAGCCGCGAGGCTGAGCAAAAGGCCATCGCCATCAAAGTCGCGGCTGAAGCCGAGAAAGAGGCGGCGAACAATCGGGCAGCCGCCACCAAAATCAAGGCCGACGCGGATCGCGTTGCGTTTGAGGTCGAGGCAACCGGCAAGCGGCTGATCAACGACGCGATCAACATATTGTCCGCGGAGCAGATCGGGCTCCAGGTCAAGCTCGCCTTGATCCAGTCGCTGCCGGCAATCATCGAAAAGTCAGTCGAGCCAATGAAGCAGATCGACGGCATCAAGATTTTTCAGGTCGACGGCCTGTCACGTTCCTATGCCGGGAACGGCGGCTCGCCGCTGGCTTCGGGGGGAAGCGGGAACCTCGCCGAGCAGGCGGTCGCCGCGGCCTTGGCTTACCGAGCGCAGTCACCCATCATCGATGGATTACTCAAGGAGCTCGGCATAACGGGTGGGAGCCTCGCAGGCCTTACGCAAGCGGCAACACCCGACCACAATCCATCGTTGGCGGGTCCCAAGGATGATTATCCGCCTCCACCAAAACGCTGATGAAATGAGCCGCGCGAGCTCTCCGCCTTCATCCACGGCTGACCGAGGGCCGTCGCGCAGCAGTCCCTTCGGCAGGTTCGCAATGAAGCTGTTCGATCTCAACGGCCGGGTTGCCATCGTTACCGGTGCCAACCAGGGCATCGGCTTCGGCATCGCCCGGGGCCTCGCGGAAGCTGGAGCCGCGGTCGTCGTCGCGGGACGTCGGGCCGACAGGAATGCGGAGGCGGTGACGGCGCTCACGGCGCTCGGCGCCAAGGCGGTGGCGATCGAGGCCGACGTTGCCGACGAGGCAGCGTCCCGGGCGCTGGTCGAGCAGGCGGTCGACCGCCTGGGACGGCTCGACATCCTCGTCAACAACGCCGGCGTGCGAATCGCAAGCAGCCGCAGGACTACACCCTCGCCGAATGGCAACGCATCATCGACATCAACCTGACGGGCGCGTTCGCGTGCGCGCATGCCGCCTATCCGCACATGGTGCGCGCCGGCGGCGGCAAGATCATCAACATCGGATCGATGCTGTCGATCTTCGGCGCGTCGTTCGCCGTCGCCTACGGCGCCAGCAAGGGCGGCATCGTTCAGATGACCAAGGGGCTCGCCTGCGCCTGGGCCAAGGACAACATCCAGGCCAACGCCATCCTGCCGGGCTGGATCGATACCGAGTTCACGCGCACCGCGCGGGCGCAGGTTTCCGGCCTGAACGAGCGCGTGCTCGCCCGCACGCCGGCCGGACGCTGGGGCAGTCCAGACGATTTCGCCGGCATCGCCGTGTTTCTCGCCAGCCCCGCCTCGGATTTCATCACCGGAGCTGCCATCCCCGTCGATGGCGGCTATTCCGCGCAGGTGTGAACTAGAGCTAGAACCGTTTGGCGCCCGGCAGCGCGGCGAGCGCGGCGTTTGCCACCTGCTTGTCCTGCTCGCCGGTGCCCGAGCCGACGCCGATGCCGCCGACGAGATGGCCGTCGACGATGATCGGCAGGCCGCCGGGCAGGTTGATGCGCTTGCCTTGCGTGGCGATGGCAAGCTTGAGGTCGAGGCCGGCCGCAATATCGCCGGTCGGCACGCCGTAGGACGCGGCCGTCATCGCCTTCATCAGCGAGGTCTCGACCGAAAGCGCGAAGGCGCCGTCCATGCGGGCAAAGGCGAGCAGGTGCCCGCCGCTGTCGACGATGGAAATGCACTGCGGGACCTTCATGTCCGCGGCCTTCGCCATCGCCGCCGCCAGAAGCTTCATGGCGCCTTCAATGGTCAGCTTCAGCGCAGCGGCGGTGTCTGCCATGCTTCACCCTCCAATCGGGGAACGATTGACGTGGTTGCCGGCATATTCGGATTGGCCGGTCCGCCGTTGCGCGCGCTTTTTCCTTCCGCCGACAAGCTTCGCCCGTTTCGGAGCGGACTTGCTGCGCGCTCGGCGCGATAGGCGAGTTTTCTCGGCCACCGCTGTCGGCACGTGCGCAGAAACCTTGTTGCCCTTGATCGTCCTTGACCGTTGAGGCGGTCTTGGAGCCGTAGAGATCGAATCATCAGAGGCCGTGCTTTCGGCCATCTCCAGCCCGAACAGGGCCGCCACGTCGCCGTCGTTTAGCACCTTTGCCGAGCGCGCGCCTGCTCCGAGCGTCCCAGGTCCTGCCCGGCTCCTGCGAGCAGTTCATTCTCATCGACGCCACGCAGCACGAAGAGCAATTTCGGCTGTTCGTCGAGCCTGGCGCCGACGCCGTAAAGCGCCGCTGCGACGTGCTTGCACATGTCGGCCCAGTCCGGACAGCTGCACGAGAGCTTGATTTCGTTCGGCGCCGGAAACAGGCCGTCGCCTTCCCGGCAGACCCGATCCAACACGCCTTTGGCAAGACGGCCTTGCAGGAGTTCCACCAAGGAATCGATCGTTCCCGCGCAATCCCGGCAGATGGCTTTCCACCGCTTTGACGTGACCGAGCGCAATGGTGATCTCGATGTTATAGAGCTGGAACCGCTGACCATCGCGGTGACCTTGCCCTTCGCGATCTGCAGGTCGATGACCGAGCCGTTGCGGACATAGCTCCGGCCGCGCGGCAGCCGATTCTCGTAGTCGCTATAGCGCTCGAGGTTGGCGCACCACGACTTGCCCCAGAAGCTCCTGGCGATCGTGCGGCCCTCGATCGCGACGGGCGCAATCGGACGGTCCCCGCTTCGCGAGCTTGGCGAGCGTGCGCGCAGCCTGCCGCCGCCTGCTCGGCGACCGGGACATATGGCCGCCATTCGTAGTAGCTCATCCGTCAGCCTCCTTCATCGCCGCCGCCACGTCGAGCGTCACGAGCTTCAACAGCTCGTCATCTTTCAGCTCGGTCAGAACCATGTCCGCGCCGCCGCCAAGGAAATCGCCGGCGAGCTGCTGCTTCGCCTCGATCATCTCGTCGATCCTGTCCTCCACGGTGCCGCGGCATACGAACTTGTGCACGAGTACATTCTTATTCTGCCCGATTCGGAAGGCCCGGTCAGTGGCCTGGTTTTCCACAGCCGGATTCCACCAGCGGTCGAAATGGATCACATGCGATGCGGCGGTCAGATTGAGCCCGGCGCCCCCGGCTTTGAGCGAAAGCACGAAGAACGGGACGTCGTCGTCCTCCTGGAACACACGCACCAGGTCCTTGCGTTTTTTGACCTCCGTCTCGCCATGCAGGACGAGGCCGGGCCTCCCGAACACGGAACCCAGGAACGCCGCCAGCGGCGCCGTCGTCTCCTTGAATTGGGTGAAGACCAGTGCCTTCTCCTGCCGCGCGGAAATCTCCTCTGCGATATCGCGCAGACGCGCGAACTTGCCGCTGTCTTCCTCCGCCCAGGCGTTGTCGCCGAGCCACTGCGAGGGATGATTGCAAATCTGCTTCAACCGCATGAGGATCGCGAGAACGATACCCCTGCGCCTCATGCCGTCCGCATCCTCGAGCTGGCCGGCGAGATCATCGACGGTCTGCTGGTAGAGAGCGGCCTGCTTGCGGCTCAGCGGGCAGAATGCCTTGACCTCGGTCTTGTCGGGCAAGTCCGCGATGATGCTCTTGTCGGTCTTGAGCCGCCGCAGAATATAGGGGGCCACGAGCTGGCGAAGCGGGCCATAGGGATTGTCGGTCGGTCGGCCAGCAGTTTGACGTAGGACGAAAATTGCCTGGCCGATCCCAGCAGCCCGGGATTGATGAAATCGAAGATCGACCAGAGGTCGCCGAGGCGGTTCTCGATCGGCGTGCCGGTCAGAGCGACCCGGGCGGCGGACTTGAGTTCCTTGACGGTCCTGGTCTGCCTGGCGGACGGATTCTTGATGGCCTGCGCCTCGTCGATCACAACCAGTCGCCACGGTATCGTGCCAGCCACGGCACGCGTGCCAGCAACCCGTAACTCGTGATGACCAGATCGACTCCTTCCAGATCGACCGCGCTCGTCCATTTCAATTGCTCGGACGGCATGGCCGACGGGTGGACGACCATCGCCTTGAGGCTCGGCGCAAACCGCGCCATTTCCGAAGCCCAATTGGCGAGCAGGGAGGCGGGCGCTACCAGAAGCGACGGCTTGCGCTTGCTCCCGGCCTCGCGCTTTGAGCACCAGCAGCAGCGACAGGATCTGAATGGTCTTGCCGAGCCCCATGTCGTCGGCAAGGCAGGCCCCGAGCCGCAACTGTGCAAGCAGATGGAGCCATTGCACGCCCGCATGCTGATAGGGCCGCAGCGTCCCGTGAAGCGCTCGACCGGGATCGACGCGCGCCGTCCCGTCTGGCTGGCGCAACGCTGCCAGCGTCTCGGCGAGCCAGGGCCCGGCAACGGTCTGGCTCCAGTCGATGTCGGCTCGCGCCGCGGCCTCGATCGCCGGAAATGCCGGCGCCGGACAGCAGGCGCATGGCCTCGCCGAACGACAGGCCCTCAGCTGCGGCGCGGCGCTCGATCGCCTCGAACTGCTCCAGGGTCCGGTTCAATCGCTCATGATCGACCTCGACCCACTTGCCGCGGATGAAGGCCAGGCCGTCGGATTGCGCCAGCAGCCGTTTGATCTCTGCCGCCGAAAGATTTTCGCCGTCGAGGGTCACCTCCATGCGGAAATCGAGCAGCGCGTCGAGACCCAAGCTGCGACGGCGCGTTGCCGCCGACCGTCGCCTTCACCTGCGGGCGGGCGGGGCGGTTCATGCGCCAGCTTGCCGGCATCCGCACGACCACGCCGGCGCTTTCCAGCGCAGGGGCGTCCTTGAGGAATCGCAGTGCCTGCTGCGGGCTCCAGCGCAGCGGATGATAGATTTCGCCCGCGTCGACCATGGCCTTCAACCAGCCGCATTGCTCGGCGGCGCGCTGGACCGGCATCAGCAGCGAGAGCAGGCGTTCGCGGTTCTTCGCGCCGGCATATTCCTGCAAGGCCTTGCCGAGGGGCACATGCTGGGCCTTGGCCTGCTGCCGAAAGCCGCGTCGTATAGGTAGCCAGAAAGGCGAACGGGGCCTCTTCGTCCTTCCTGTTCTCCGCGAGATTGAAGTGCACGCGGCCGACCAGATTCCAGGCCGGATGGCGGGACTTGAGGAACTCCTGAACCGAGACCTTGGCGTGCGCCAGCTCGGCATCGAAGGCCGCATCCATGCCTCGCCACAGGTCGGCCAGAACAGCGGCCGTCAGGTATTCCGCGCCGACCATCGGCGGAACCGCGGCGGCCACTTGTTCAGTTCCTTCGTCCGGCGGAGCCGGAACGGCGGCTTGGTCGCACCTTCGCCGATACCAGGAAGAGCGCACAGCGCCGTCACGTAGCGCGTCCCGAACTCCCGCCAGTACGACAGCACCGGTGGCAGGACCGTCCCGACCTCGTCGGCGCCCAGGGACAGCAGTCCATGCCCGGATCCCCGGTCGAACGCCTTTTCGAGACGCGCAACGCGCTCGGGCTCCGATGTTGCCTCCTCGGCAACCCGCCGCAATGTCAGCACACCGTGCGGATTAAGGGCGGGCACCAAGGTCATCATGAACGTCTCAAGGTCCCGCTCGGCGCGCGCCAATTCGGTCGCGCCGGCGCGCAACGCCGCAGGCAGGCGAGACAGCACGCGATCAGTAAATTTGAGACGCAGCCAGGCGGTGGCGACGGCGGCAACGGCTTTCGCTTGGGCAATATCGCGCGGACGGCTGCGCTCCTGGCGGCTCGGCTGCTTTGACAGCCACAGCTTGTGCAGGGCGAATACGCGTGGATCGACGCAGGGCATGTAGAGAGGCATGCCATCCCAGCCAATCACAGTCTCTTCGATCTTCGGCGCTTGAATGAGCCAATCGGCGCCCTCGGTCGGAATCGGGTCGAGATCCTGAGGTGCGAGTTTGTTGGGCACCAGCGTCACATCGGGACAGAACAGATCGACGAAATGGCCGCGCGCGTTCTGCGCGCGGGTGCCGTTGTCTTCGGCAACCGAGTAGGTCGGGTCTGCCTTCCTGAGGACCCCGATCACACCTTCCGGCGACATGCCGGCAACCAGAAGCCGCGATCGCTCGCGGGCGTCCCACAACAGATCGAAGTCGCTGGTGGCGAGGAGGCTGCTTTCGAACAGAACGGCGGCCTTCATCTCATAGGCGTAGAGCGCGTTGGTGCCGATCACGAACAGGTGCTTGCCGAGCAAACCGGCGGTGTCGAGTTCGCGCAGAACGAGCGCGGCGTCCTTCGGAACACGGTTGAGATAGAGAGCGCGATTGACCCGGGCCATGGATTTCAACCGGGCACCGGTTTGCCTGATCCGGCTCCTGAGCTGGTTGTGCTCGCTCATGATAGCTTCGCTCGCCTTGGACCGGCGCCAAAGGGAGCGTTCGGACTTGCCGGACTTGCGGTAGAGATACTCCACCCCTTTACGCGTAACCCAGCGCAGGCTGCCCGGGACCGCCTTGCGCGCGGCTTCCCGCCAGACGGTAAATGCCTGATCCACGTCAATGACTTGGCGCCGTTGTTCGTTGGTCAGCTCTACGAGGCCCATTTCTTCGCCATAAGATGTTGATATTATTGAGTTTGCCACTTTTAGGCCAATTCTGAAAGAAAAGCGGCAACGGACCAATTTTCCGGTTTCCCGACCCATGATCCTGGCCCTTGCGGGCGTTCGGCCGCCCGCTATATCCAGGATGTTTTCATCAACAGCGTGCGAGCGGCGGTATGAGCACCGAAGCGGAATCCGTTGCCGAGTCCCACACCTTCCAGGCGGAGAGTTGCCGAGCTCTGCGCCTCATGGTGCACGCGGTCTATTCCGAGACCGATGTATTCCTGCGCGAGCTGATCTCGAATGCCTCCGACGCCTGCGACAAGCTTCGCTACGAAGCCATCGCGAAGCCGGAGCTGCTCGGGGACGGCGGTGCGCTGACGATCCGCATCAGACCGGACGTCGAGGCCGGCACGCTGACCGTCACCGACACCGGCATCGGCATGGACCGGCAGGAGATGATCGACAACCTCGGGACCGTCGCGCGGTCGGGGACGCGCGCCTTCATCAGCCGGCTGGCCGAGGCCAGGGACGGCGAGGGGCTGATCGGCCAGTTCGGCGTCGGATTCTATTCGGCGTTCATGGTCGCCGACCGCATCGAGGTGGTGAGCCGCCGGGCCGGAGCGAGCGAGGCGTGGGTCTGGCGCTCGTCGGGCAGCGCCGGTTTCGAGGTCGAGCCTGCAAATGCGGAGCAGTCCGGGCGCGTTGCGCGCGGCACCGAGGTCACCCTCCACCTCAAGCCTGACACGAAGCGCTATCTCGAAGACTACGAGATCGAGCGGATCGTCCGAGCCTACTCGGATCACATCCTGTTCCCGATCGAGCTTGTCGGAAAAGAGGGAGAGCCGCGCCAGATCAACACGGCGAGCGCGCTCTGGCAGCGGCCGAAGTCCGAGCTTACGCCCGAGGACTACAAGCAGGCCTATCGCACCATCGCGGGCGGGTTCGACGAGCCGGCGATGACGCTGCACTACAAGGCCGAGGGCCGGCAGTCCTACGCCGTGCTGCTGTTCGCTCCCTCGAGCCAGCCGTTCGACCTGTTCGATCCGGCGCGCAAGAGTCACGTCAAGCTTTATGTGCGCCGCGTCTTCATCACCCAGGACGCCGAGCTGCTGCCGCCCTACCTGCGCTTCCTGCGCGGGGTCGTCGACAGCGAGGACATGCCGCTCAACATCTCGCGCGAGATGCTCCAGAACAACCCGCAGGTGGGACAGATCAGGAAAGCGCTGACCGGCCGTGTGCTGAGCGAGCTTGAGAGCCTTGCCGGCAAAGAACCGGAGGCATCGCGAAGATTCTGGGAGGCGTTCGGCCGGGTCTTCAAGGAGGGCATCTACGAGGACCACGAGCGCCGCGATCAACTGCTCGCGCTCTGCCGCTTCGCAACCACGGCAGGCGGCGGCCCGCGCTCCCTCAAGCAGTACATTGCGGATTTCCGGCCCAACCAGACCGAGATCTATTATCTCGTCGGCGAGAGTCCGGAGCGCCTCAAGTCAAATCCCAAACTCGAAGCCGCGCGCGCGCGGGGCATCGACGTCCTGCTGCTGACCGACCCGGTCGATGCGCTCTGGACCTCGATGCCGCTCGGGTACGAAGGCAAGCCGCTCAAGTCGCTGAGCCAGGGCGATGTGGACTTCAGCCTGGTGTCTGTTTCGGATCAGGCTACGCCGGCCGAGGCTGCATCAACGTCCGACGCGCAGGACGACGACGCCGTCCTCGCCGCGGTGAAGTCGGCGCTCGGCGAGCAGGTGTCGGAGGTGCGCGCCTCGCAGCGCCTCACCGAGAGCGCGGCATGCCTGGTGGCAGCCGGCCGCGGACCCGATCGCGAGCTCGAAAAGCTGCTCGCCCGTCACAATCGCGCCGCCGGGACGAAGCCGATCCTCGAACTCAACATGCGGCACCCGATCGTGCAGGCCGTGTCGCACGCAAAGAAAGCCGAGCACGCGGACGAGGTCGCAGACCTATCCGCGCTGCTGTTCGACCAGGCGAAGATCCTCGACGGCGAGTTGCCCGATGACCCGGCGGCATTCGCCGGCCGGCTCAACCGCATGGTCGTGCGCGGGCTGTCGTGATGCGTGTAGCGCTGATAGGGGCTGAAGTTAGCCGCTTGTCATACCGGCCGAGCGAAGCGAGAGCCGGTACCCACGACCCCCAGCGCTTGCGATCATCACCGACGCCGGGACTCGATAGGTCCCGGATCGGCTCGCTTCGCTCGCCGTCCGGGATGACAACTCGTCATGTTAGCGCGCATTGGATGAAATCCGGGTGCGCTTTTCACGCATGCCTGCGGCCACCGCGCGCCGAGCGGAACCCAACGCGCGCTCCTCCGTTCCCTATGCAGGCCTCAACCTGGAGTGCGGAGCGATGCTTGCGACGCCAACATCAACGAGGGCTTTGATGGTCGGGTTTCTGACTGTGCTCGCGGGCTGCGGCGAGAGTTCCAAGTTCGCGCAAGACCCGGGTGTCGGCGCCAGTCCAACGATACCCGAGCCCAACAAGACGCTGATCCCAACGGTGAACATCGCGCCGGCGAAAGGCTGGCCTGAAGGGGCAAAGCCGAAGCCGGCCGAAGGCCTCGCGGTCAACGCCTTCGCCATCCGGGCTCGATCATCCGCGCTGGCTATATGTTCTGCCCAACGGCGACGTGCTGGTCGCCGAAACCAGCGCTCCGGAGCGGCCGGACGACACACGCGGCATCAAGGGCTTCGTCTACAAAATGGCGCAGAAGCGCGCGGGCTCCGGCGTGCCGAGCGCCAACCGGATCACGCTGCTGCGCGACGCCGACGGCGATGGCATCGCGGAAACCCGCACCACGTTTCTGCAAGGGCTCAACTCGCCGTTCGGCATGGCGCTCGTCGGCCGCGACTTCTATGTGGCGAACACGGATGCGGTGATGCGGTTTTCCTACGAAGAGGGCGCCACGACCATCCGCACGCCGGGCGTGAAGGTCGCCGACCTGCCGGGCGGACCGCTCAATCATCACTGGACCAAGAGTCTCGTCGCGAGCCGAGACGGTTCGCGGCTCTATGTGGGGGTCGGCTCGAACAGCAATGTGGGCGAGAACGGACTCGACAAGGAGGAACGGCGCGCGGCCATCCTGGAGATCGATCCTGCGAACGGCAACACGCGGGTGTTTGCATCGGGATTGCGTAATCCGGTCGGCATGGCATGGCACCCGCAGACCGGCGAGCTTTGGACGGTGGTGAACGAGCGCGACGAGCTCGGAAGCGATCTCGTGCCGGACTATCTGACCTCGGTGAAAGACGGCGGCTTCTACGGCTGGCCGTTCAGCTATTTCGGCCGGCATGTGGACACCAGGGTCACGCCGCAGCGGCCGGACCTGGTGGCGAAGGCGATCGTTCCCGACTACGCGGTCGGCAACCATACGGCATCGCTCGGCCTGGCCTACGCGGAGGGAACCGCGTTGCCTGAGCGTTATCGGGATGGTGTCTTCATCGGCCAACACGGATCGTGGAACCGCAGGCCCTTCAGCGGATACAAGGTCATCTTCGTGCCGTTCTCCGGCGGACGTCCGGCCGGACCGCCGGCGGATATCCTCACCGGCTTCCTCAGCGACAAGGAGGAGGCGCTCGGCCGTCCGGTCGGCGTCGTCATCGACCGCGCCGGCGCGCTGCTGACGGCCGACGACGTTGGCAATGTCATATGGCGGGTCGCGCCGGCGGCGAGAACTGCCGAGACGCAACGTTGAAGTGACCACCAACGCGCCGCCCTCGCAGGGACCGCCGGTCGCGTCGGCCCCCGGTGCCCGGCTCGGCGCCCTGCCCCGCTTCATCATCTTCTATGCGCTGCTCTATGCAGCCTTCGGTGCCGCTTCACCCTTTATGCCGGCCTTCCTGTCGGAGCGCGGCGTCGCACCGCAAGAGCTCGGGCTGCTGCTCGCAGCGTCCACGGCGATGCGGCTGATATCGAGTCCGGCGGCAGGCCGTCTGGCTGATCTTTTCCACGCTTTGCGGCTGGTTCTGTGCGTCTGCACGGCGGGCGCAGCCATCGTCGCGCTGTGCTATCTGCCTGCGCACGGCTTCTGGCTGCTGCTCCTCATCAGCCTCGTACATACCGCCATGCTCGCCCCGCTTCCCGACTTGGCCGATGCGCTGGCATTGCGAGCAGCGGCGCGGCCCGTCGGCGGCTTCGAATACGGCTGGGTGCGCGGCGCCGGCTCGGCCGCCTTCATCGTCGGGTCCCTGGTCGCCGGCCAGCTGGTGGCAGGAATTGGCCTCGCCGTGATCATCGGACTGCAGGCGGTGGCGCTTGCCGCCGCGGTCATTGGCGCATTGCTCATCCCGGATGCGGTCAGCCATGCGTCACCGGATCGGACGATCGAAACCGCCGGACTCAGAGTCCTGCTGCGCTCGCCGCTCTTCGTTCGCATCGTATTGATTGCGGCGCTCGTCCTGGGCAGTCACGCCATGCACGATGCGTTTGCCATCATCCGCTGGAGCGCCGCAGGCACGAGTGCCGCCACCGCAAGCGTGCTCTGGTCGGAAGCGGTGGCGGCGGAAGTGGTCGTGTTCTTTGCTCTCGGCCCGCGGCTCCTGCAATGGCTCGGACCGGCGGGCGCGCTCGCGCTCGCCTGTTCGGCCGGTGTCTTTCGCTGGGTCATCATGGGATTGACCGCGCATGTCGCTGCCATGGCTATGATCCAGCCCTTGCATGGGTTCACTTTCGCGCTGCTTCACCTCGCATGCATGCGG
Source organism: uncultured Planctomycetota bacterium (assembly GCA_963786455.1). Classification (GTDB taxonomy): domain Bacteria; phylum Planctomycetota; class Planctomycetia; order Pirellulales; family Lacipirellulaceae; genus JABDGM01. Next base: position 21,557 of record CAWAZX010000010.1, read on the forward strand.
CTTCTGTCTGTCACGGTTCCGCCCGCGCTCGCCGCCACCGCGCAGGCGCTCTACCACACGGTCGGAGCCGGCCTTGCGTCCGTCATGTTGACCCTGCTTTCAGGCTGGGCCTACGGCCAATTCGGCGCGCGCGCCTTCTGGATCATGGCCCTCATCTGCGCGCTCGCGCTGCCGGTGATCTGGAGCCTATGGCGAAGCGATGCGCGCGCCCGCTGAGCTTGACTTTGCCGAGCTTCGAATGAATAGACCGGCAAGAACACATACCGGAGAAGATCGCATGGGCGCCCGACAGCCTGAAGACATGAGCGAAATGTTCGGCACGCAGTTCAACAAGCGCGACAAGGCGGCGTTGCTCGCGCTTTACGCCGACTTCTGCGCTTCTCACGATCGACGGTACGGAGGTGGCCCGCGGCAAGGCCGAGATCGATCGGATGCTCACGCCCATGTTTGAAGGACCGCTCAAGATCGCCATCAAATGCGTGTCCTGCCATCAGCAGGGCGACATGGCGCTCGTGCGCTCCGATTGGAAGCTGACCGGACCCGACGGAGCCGTGGCGATGGCCGGTTCGTCCGCCGAAGTCATGCGCAGGGAGGCCGACGGCCTGTGGCGCTACATACTCGATGATGCGACGTTCGCCAGTCGGCCTTCGAGTGAGCCGGTGGGTTTCGTCCGCCTTCGGCGGACGTCAACCACTGACCGTCTGATTGCATGGGCATGGGCGCTGGCAAGCGCCCCGGTTTCCGGCTTAAATGAAGGGACAGCCTTCAGAGGAGCCCGCCATGAGAAATCGCTTTGCCATTCTCCGTCTCGCCGTTGCCGCCGGTGTCGGACTGTTCGCGGTTGCGAATGCCGCGCATGCGCAGGACAAAATGATCAAGATCGGGGGGCTGTTTCCGATGTCGGGTCCCGGCGCCTATTTCGGCGCGCAGGACAAGCAGGGCATCGAGCTCGCGATCGAGCAGATCAACAAGACCGGGGTCAATGGCTACAAGCTCGAGATCCGGTATGAGGACTCGGCATGCAGCCCGCTGCCGGCGACGCAGGCCGCCAAGCGGCTCTTGGAGCAATACAAGCCTCACATCGTGATCGGCGAGGAATGCTCGGACGCAACCCTTGCCGTCATGCCGGTGATCGAGCAGGCCAAGGTGCCGTTCCTCAATGCCGGCTCGTCGTCGATCAGGATCACCGATCCGGGCAACCCGTGGACGTTCCGCATCATGCCGAACGAGGTGATGCAGGGTGTCGACATCGCGAACAACGCCTACAAGCGCCTCAACGCGCGCACGGCGGTGCTGCTCTACGAGACCACCAATGCCGGCATCGGCAATGCCAAGGTGTTCGGCGATACTTTCAAGTCGCTCGGCGGTCAGATCATGGCCGACATCGGCTTCGGGCGTGACGTGAACGACTTCACGGCGATCGCCACGCGCATCGCGGGTCTCGGCAAGGTGGATGTCATCCCCACCTAACGCTCCAGGGCCAGGGCCTGCGCATCACGCAGGCGCTGCGCACGCCGGCGTGACCAAGGGCGGCGGCGGACATTCGATCCAGCTCGGCACCATCTGGCTGCCGGTCGGCTCGAGCAGAAGGCCGGCAAGGCGGCGCTCGGCTACATGCGCATCGTCCGCCGACCCGACCGACAAGCGCGAGGTCGTGCAGGACTTCCCGGACCTTTCGGCGAAATTAACAAGCTCCACCCACATCGATGCCCACACCTTCGACCAGATTTGGCTGATCGCCGACATGTTCGCCGCGGTGGCACCGACTGGCAGTCGATCCGCGACATCATGGCGGCAACCAAGGGCTTCTCCGGCGTGACCGGCAGCGTCGAGTTCGACAAGACCAACCAGAACACCAGATGGACACGATCCACTATATGGATTTGCCCGATTTGAGCTGGAAGGCGCTCGGCTGGAACTAGAGCGCATTCCGATTGATCGAATTTGTCCACCGTCATGCGCGGGCTCGACCCGCGCATCCATCTTCGTACCAAGCGGATGGATGCCGGGTCAAGAGCCCGGCAATGACGACGGGGACGGGTTCGCCGTAGAAAATCCGACCATTCAAGGGGACCTCAGCGGTAATCGCGGCGTCTGCCGTCCAACCTCGTCCCAGCCGGTGCCCATTCGCCCGGATTTACGGGCATTTCTCGATCCAGAACCGGCAGCCTGTGCCAGCTTCAAACACGTTGTCCTACAGTGTTGGGTGCCAATTCCGGTGCCAATGCCGTGCGGCTATCGGGCTCAGCGGCATTCAGCAGATGAGCAGGCCGCAGACGAGCTGGAAGCCCGCCCATGCGTCATTTCCAGCGGGCCCGCTACAGAAGCCCGCGCTGCCGTCATTGTCGCCACCCCACTGTTTTTGAAAATGGAGAAGGAGCAATATTGAAATCTCCCAAAAAATTTCTGGTTCGCGTGCGCCATTCGCTAACGTGCCGCTCGTTAACGCGCAGCATTACAGAACGACATTTGCAGTCATAGCATGACTTTCTTATGCGTGCAGAATGGACGCGATCAATAAGCGCGGCGAAGAACCGAGCTAAATCGGCTTTGGAGCAGTTTTTCCCAAACCGATGAGGACGGAATTACTCTCGAAATCGTTAGGCGTCTTGGCATCAAGGACGGAACATTTGCCGAGCTTGGCGTTGGTAACGGACTAGAGAACAATACCCTGATCCTTGTCGCGACCGGTTGGCGTGGTTTTGGATCGGCGGAAGGATTAGCTTTCAAATCATCAACTGAACCCGAAACGGTTCGCCTTCTTCAAGGCTTGGATGTCATTAAAAACGTCCACCATCTCATGCAGCAGGGCTTCGAAATGTTGCAATTCGACTGAACTAGACGTGCTGAGCCTCGATCTCGATGGGAACGATTCACTATTTCGCACAAGAGATTCTAAAGGCGGATTTTGCGAAAACTCTTGTATTTGAATACAACGCAAAGTTTCCGCCACCAATCAAATGGACCATCAAAATACGGATGTGGACCAGCCCGTCGGGATAACACAGATTATCAAGGCGCTTCTCTGGCATTGTTTCTGATCTACTGGCCGAGTTTTTTTCTTACACACACTCAGTCTGTTGAACGCGGTACCGGGTGCGAACGCATTCTTTGTCAGGAACGAATATCTCTCACACTTTACCGACGTACCAAAAAACATGACCATTCTTTCGTCGGGTGCCGATACCGAGGTTCTCCTCAAGCGATGGGGCCACCCATCATCGCCACAAACCGTCAAGCGAATGCTCCAGTCCGATTGATGTTGAAGATCCAACATTTTGGAGCCACGCTACGCGCCGCGCCATGAACGCCATCGGGAAGCTGCGGGACACGGCTCGATCACCGGCCGAGTCACAGCATATCGGCGACCGCGGCAGTCGGTGCAGACGACAGGCGCGCCGATTGTCGCCGGCGCTCGATCTCGGCGAGCTTCTGTTCCCCGGCGCGCCGCCCACTGCGCGCGCACCTGCACGATGTACCGTACGATGATTTCGTCAACCTTGGCGATGCGGCGATGCGCATCGCCTACGCGAACTGCTGAATCGTATTTTCGATGTACGGCTCGGCAATGGGCTGGCCGTTCTTCGAGCACCAGCTTGATGAACGCCGTGCGCGGCATGCTCGCCGCTGCCTTCCAGGAACTCCACGCTGCCACCGCGGCGGTTTCGTCGAAGCAGTCGGGGTCAATCAGTTCCTGCGGCCACGAACAGCCTGAATGCGTCGCCGCCATCCAGTACTGCGCGCCGCGAGCGGTTCGACGATCGTCGAGCGGGTGCAGGAAAAAATCTAAAGCAGCGCACGACCGAATCTTCACGCGCCATGCGCTGATTGACTGCCGCTGGATGCGCAACCGTTGCTGGTGCTGATCATCAGGGTCGCCTATGAATTGTGTGGTGCTCTGTTGTCCGCGCGTTGGAAGGCATCCGACTACTCGTCGGCCACCATCGCCTGGCTCAAGGACCAGCTCGGATTGCTCACCGACGTCGCCGAATCCGCGGCACTGGCGGATTCAATTCCCAACAACGAAGGCGTTTATTTGGTACCGGCGTTTTCCGGCTTGAGTGCGCCCATTGGAACCCAACGCGCGGGCCGCCATCATTGGGATGACCGCGCACAAGGCGCAGCATGTTGTCGCGCTGCCCTGGAATCGATCGCGTATCAAATCCGCGACGTGCTGGAAATGATGCAAGAAGAAACCGGCGTGCGGCCCCGGGTAGTCCGTGCCGATGGCGGCCCGACTCGCAACGAGTTTCTCATGCAATTCACTGCCGATATTGCCGGCGTGGAATTAGAAGTGGCTGAAGTGGCCGAATCCTCGGCTTGGGGCGCTGCGATGGCGGGGCTGTTGGGTTTGGGCGTCGTGGCGTCGCTCGACGAGCTGGCCGCCCTGCCCCGGTCGACGCGCAGGTACCGCCCAGCATGCCGTCAAGCGACGCGAATGAGCTCTATACCGGCTGGCAAGCGGCCGTTCAACGGGTACTTCGAATTAGTGAGTGAGGTAAAATGCCGTCAATTATGCAAAGTTGTGGAAGTGTCGCGTTCTGCCGTCGATGGGTGGCTGGCCTGACGGCTGCGACTGTGTTGTGTGCGTTCGCGTCATGTCACGGATCGGGCAGACTCGGAGAAGAAAACAATTGGGATCGTTATTTCGACGCTAAATAATCCGTGGTTTGTTGTCTTGGCGGACTCGGCGAAGCAGCGCGTCGAGGAACTGGGGTACGACGTTACTGTGCTCGATTCGCAGAACGACACGGACAAGGAAACCGCGCATTTCGAAAGTTTGATCACGCAGGGATGCGGCGCTATTCTGTTCAATCCAACCGATGCAGATGCCTCGATCGCGAATGTTCGCAAAGCAAAAGACGCGGGCGTGCCCGTGTTTTGTATCGACCGTGAGATTAATGACAACGACGCGGCGACCTCACAGATTCTTTCCGATAGCTATTCGGGGTGCGTTGCTCTCGGCGAATACTTTGTGGAAGTCGTAGGTGAGGAAGGCGAGTACGCAGAGCTGTTGGGCCTGGTGGGTGACAACAATACGTGGAACCGCTCGAAGGGTTTTCACAGCGTGGTTGACCGCTTCCCCGGCCTGAAAATGGTCGCCCAACAGAGTGCCGACTTCGATCGCACAAAGGCGCTCGACGTGATGGAATCGATCTTGCAAAGCAATCCGCAAATTGACGCCGTGTTTTGCGGCAACGATGCGATGGCCATGGGCGCCTATCAGGCCTTGGTCGCCGCAGGCAAAGCGGATGAGGTGAAGGTTTTCGGATTTGACGGCGCGGATGATGTCGTTCGCCTGATCGCCGAGAAAAAGATTTTCGCCACCGGTATGCAATTCCCCAAGACGATGGCCAGCAGGGCCGCGGAATTTGCCGACCAGTGGCTGAAGGGCAAGCGTGATTTCGCCAAAAAGATCCCCGTTGCTGTGGAGCTCGTAACGCAGCAAAATGTCGGCAGCTACGGAGATTATGGCCTGAAGGACGATGCCGCGCAGTTAGGACGGTCGGATGCCCGGATGAAACGAATTGCACTCGCCGTGGCGATGTTGATCGCAGTCGGGCTTGTTTGGCGATTCCCGCTGTTTCATGTTGTGCGGCTCGACGAAGCACCATCGATCAATCAGCGCGAAAGGGTAACTGCGGCCGAGCTCGCCGAGTCGTTTTGGAACGAGCGGCTGCTACCCTCGTTGGCCGAATCGGCGGACGTTGCGGATGTGCTTGCGGCGATGCGAGCAGATCCTCGGCAAGCGGGCGACCGTTTTGGTCGTTCCGTTGGTGTCAGCCGGACGCGACTGATTTGCGTACGTGGCGCGGGTACCATCGTGTCGGTAGACAAACAAGGCGTGGGAGTTTCGCTGGAAAGCCCCAGCGGCCCGGCCGAAGTCATGTTGCAAACCGGCTTGCTGTTCGGCAATACCGTGCGCGACGTAACTGGACTGCTCGATGCCAGCGAATTTTCAGACTCTCGGGACTTCAACGAGATTTCCGCGGAGTTGAATCGCATTGTCGAAACGCGCGTGATTGCCGAGTTAAAAAAGCGGTCGGCAGTCGGCAAGCCGATCAATTTTTATGCCTGCGGCCAGCTTTTTCCTGATACGGGAAGGGTCACCCCGCTGCGGTTGATCCCGCTGAAAGTCGAACTTGAATAATCGCACCAAACGCGCCGCAATGTTTGCGGCGGCATCACGAATAGGTGGTTCTAGCCAAGCGGCTCGCCTACCAGTTGAGCGGAATGTTTCATCTCAATAGATCACATCTGACACGATTCCAGTCGTTATTGGCGCTCAGCGCGATGGTTATTGCGCTGAGCCTGTCGACGGATTCTTTTCTTACCGTCGACAACGGTCTGAACGTGTTGCGCAGATTTCCATCAACCTGTGCCTCTCGATTGGCATGACGATGATCGTGATCACCGGCGGCATCGACCTGTCTGTCGGCTCCGTGCTCGCACTTTCGGGGGCGATAGCGGCCGGTCTGCTGAAGAATGGCATCACGATGTCATCGTGGAATGTAGTGCTGCAATTCACGGTGTTGGGTGCGATCGCAGCGGGGTTGGTGACAGGCCTGGCAATGGGGTGGTTCAACGGGCTGATGATTACTCGGTTCCGTTTGCCGCCGTTCGTCGCCACCTTGGGCACGCTCAGCATCGCGCACGGCCTGACGATGCTGTGGACCGGCGGCTTCCCCATCACCAGTCTCGGCGACGGATTTCGCTTTCTAGGCACCGGGTATTGGCTGGGCATCCCGGTGCCGGTGTGGGTTTCGGCGGCGCTGGTGGCGCTGTTTCACGTTTTCATGCAGCGGACGGTTTTCGGAAAATACATGTACGCAATTGGCGACAACGAGCGAACGGCGCGGCTCTGCGGCGTGAATGTGGAAGGAATCAAATGGCTGGCCTACACTTTGGGCGGCGGATTGGCCGGAGTTGCCGGACTCTTGATGGCGGCACGACTCGACTCGGCCACTCCCAACGCCGGCTTCAGTTACGAGCTGGACTCGATCGCCGCCGTCGTGATCGGCGGTACGTCCCTCTCGGGCGGACGAGGCTCAATCCTGGGCACCGTTCTCGGCTGCCTGATAATTGGCGTGCTCAACAACGGGCTGGTGCTGCTCGAAGTGTCGCCCTTTTGGCAGCAGGTGGTCAAAGGCGTTGTCATTCTCGTGGCCGTCGCTGTCGACCGAGCTAGCCGACGCGAAGAGGAATAGCGGCACTTCCACGGCGGTATTCAACTATCGGCATTTTTTAGAACGCGGTGTTCTCGAACAAATCGATGTAAGTTCGCGGCGCCGGCCAATTGGGTTTTGGTGCCGTCGGGTCGAGCCCGTTAAGAAAGTCTTCGATGTTCGTGTAGCCGTCGCCATTCAGATCGCCGGCTGCGTCGGACGGGTTATTGGATCGAGGCCATATTTAGCTTCCCAATCGTCGGGCATGCCGTCGCTGTCGGCGTCCTTGTACGGCTCGCCACGATACTCCGGATAGCCGCCCACCTGTGAAACTCGGTAATGATGCCCTTCTCGACTAAGCGCGCGATCCCTCGCATGACATTTTCTGCATAACCGACTTTGCCAAGCTCCTCGAGCAGGTTTTCACCGGCCTGGGCGGTAACCTGGCCGGTGCGCACCATGTTGACGATCCGCTCGTCGACGGCGTCGCGCTTCGGCCGCGTCGCACCGGCATTGGCGAGCACGAATTCGTACGCCTCGTCGGCTGGCTGGATATCTAGATACGCGGTCGGATACGGCTTATCGGACTTCACTTTCGGCAGGATCGTCTCGGGATCGGCGATCGATTCGACCTGCACGCCGCCGTCCCAGTTGTCGGCGGTGACGCGCTCGTTGCCTTCGACGATGTTGCCGGCGACGTAGCGCCTTGCCGTAGTCGTCGACCGGCGGTTTGGCGCGGCGCGACTCGGGCTTGAGCAGGCGATAGCCGATGGAGTCGTCGCGCGGCGTCGCCGGGCCGGGCTTGAAGTAGTTGTTGATGATGTTGTAGAAGCTGCGGTGGTCGCCGCCGTCGACCGTGCGGTGCCGCCAGTTGAAGAGCACGTTGTTGGCGAACGTGAAGTCGTAGATCATGCCGACGCTCGGGTTGCGGCCCGCGTTGCAGGCCCACAGGTTGTGGTGAAACGTGCTGTTGTAGCCGCCGATCGTGCTGCCGAACGAGTGGTTGTAGGTGTTGAGCGCCTCGCTGAAGATCGAGTTCTGAATCGTGATGTTCACCGTCGGCAGCTTCAGTTCCTTGCCGCCGTCCGGCGGCTGGTACATGTGGCGGTACATCGACATGTTCTCGTCGAGGCCCCAGCTGGCCGAGACGTGGTCGATCATGATGTTGCCGATCGGGTTGCCGCCGATCGAATCGTTGCGGTCGCCGACCCAGGTTTCGCCGCGGCGGAAGCGCATGTGGCGGATGACGACGTCGTGCGTTTCGAGCTCGACCGTGTCGCCGGCGATGCACACGCCGTCGCCGGGCGCGCTGCCGCCGTCGATCGTGATGTACGGCGCGCGGATGCGGATCCGGTCCTTGAGCTTGATGATGCCGGCGACGTTGAACACGACGATCCGCGGGCCGCCCGCTTCGAGCGCTTCGCGAAAGCTGCCCGGGCCGCTGTCGTCGAGATTCGTGACGACGAACACCTTGCCGCCGCGCCCGCCGAAGCTGTACATGCCGCCGCCCTGCGCACCGGGAAACGCGGGGATCGTCGCCTGCGGCAGGTCGCTCGGCTTCGCCGCCCAGGGGATGTACGGCTTGCCTTTGGCCTCCCACTCCTTGATGACCGGCAGCGCTTTCTGCCAGGCCTCGTCCGAACGGCGGTCAGCCTCACGCATTCGGCGCACGGCCTCGCGGCCAATTTCCTGAGGGACTCTGGGATATTGGGCTTCGGCCGACGGCTGCCGAAACAGAAGCAAGACGACTGAACTAACGAATACTCGCCAGTGAAAGCGGCTCATATTTGCACCGAGGACAAATGGATGAGAATTGTCAAACGATCGCGAAGCAAAACCCTGTTCGCCCATCGTCGTTCGACAAACAGCTACTGTCAACCGATGTTGAGACTTCAATGAAACACCGCAGTTTGCGTAAGCCGATACGCAACCGTGGAATTTCCGCCAACTTGAAACTATGCTGACAAAGTCGATCGAAGATCCAGATTTGTAGTCGGGCGGCATCATGACAGATCGAGTTGTCCTAATACGTGGGTTCGTTGCTCATCTCGCGGTGGGCGTGTTGCTGCTCAATGGTGTCGTGCTGGTCCGTTGGACTTGCGCCAAACACCGGCGATCGACGTGGGCAGGGACGGCAAACTGACCTACGCGACGGACGAACGGGGTAACCGCATTCCGGATTTTTCAAACTGCGGATACGCGGGCGGCAATCTCGAAATTCCAGATGTCCCAGGACGCATTCGTATTGCGCCCAATGAAGGTGACGATGGCCCTCGTATTCAAGCAGCGATTGATGACGTGAGCCAACTGCCTTTGGACAAGGACGGATTCCGAGGCGCTGTTCTGCTGCTGCCCGGGCAATTTGAAGTCGCGGGCCAGCTCCAAATTGCGGCGTCGGGCGTTGTTCTGCGAGGTTCTGGCGCAGGGCCAGGTGGCACGACGCTGATTGGCACGGGAACCGACCGGCGCACACTGATACGCGTTGCTGGAGGCAGCAATCGGACGACGAGTCGCGAGACTACCCATGCAGTGATCGACGAGTACGTCCCAGTCGGTGCAACTACGCTTCGGCTTGAATCGACGGACGGACTGAGCGCCGGCGATTCCGTTCTGGTCTCGCGTCCAAGCACAGCGCCGTGGATTACGGCAATTGGCATGGACGCATTCGGCGTTACCTGGAAGGCGGGGACACGCGACATTTGCTGGGACCGGGTCATCACCAGGATCGACGACAACGCCGTGATTCTTGATGCGCCGATTACGACGGCCATCGACAAGCAGTTTGGCGGCGCGACCGTGAGCCGGTATGAATGGCCGTCGCGGATCGCTCACGTGGGTGTCGAGAACATGCGGTTGCAGTCCGAGTATGCGTCGGACCAGCCGCTTGACGAAGATCATGCGTGGTTTGGCGTCGTGATGGAGAACACGCAAGACGCGTGGGTCCGCCGCGTGGAATTTCGGCGATTCGCGGGAGGGGCGGTCACACTTTGGGAAAGCACGAAACGTGTCACGGTCGAGGATTGCGTTTCGGTCGAGCCGGTCTCAGAGATAGGCGGTTATCGCCGGCAAACTTATTTCACTGGCGGTCAACTGACGCTTTTTCTGCGCTGTTGGTCGGAACAGGGACGACATGATTTTGCGGTCGGTCATTGTGCAGCGGGACCGAACGCGTTTGTCAATTGCGTTGCGACTCGGGCGTTGGGCGACAGCGGACCAATCGAAAGTTGGGCCTCTGGCGTGTTGTACGATAACGTGCGGATCGACGGCGGCGGACTCAATCTGATGAACCGCTGGAGCTCGCCGCCGGGCGCCGGCTGGTCGGCAGCAAACTGCGTGCTGTGGCAATGCCAGGCTGCGACGATGGACGTATTCCGCCCGCCCACGGCTAACAACTGGGCGATCGGCGTGTGGGCCGGCTTTTCTGGTGACGGCACGTTTCAAAGCCGCAGCGATTCTGTCCGCCCAATGAGCTTATATCAGGCACAGTTGGAGGAGCGTGTCGGCAAACCCCTTGCGGCGAAAGTCGGCTTCGGGTTAGCCGATCCAATCGGCTCAACCAACCCCACGATTGCCGAAGCGGCGAAATTCGCGGAGCAGTCGAGGTTACCGGCGCGGCAGTTGGTCGACGTAATCCGCGAACGCTTTCGACCGCTGCCACGACAACCGGATGCGGTCCGCAGTCAACTAAGTACTGAGTACGGTGTACCGAGTGCTGGCGACATATCGGATTCGACGTTGCGGACGCCGGATGTCAAAGTCCCGTCCTCACCGACACCTGGCACCGGCCACGATCCGAACGACAGTCGCCGTCCACTCCCATTAAGCGTCCACAACGGCTGGCTCGTCGCCGATGGCAAACTCATAACTGGGGGCAGCCTGGGGCAGAATTTCTGGCAAGGCACGACCCGGCCCGATGAAGCGCGCAGCACATGGCCCTGCCATCACGCGTTTCGTGCCCGGGCGTGCTGGAACCGGATTCACCGATGATCTTGCGGATGTCGCCAATCGGATGCTCGCCGGCCATGTCGCGGTTTTCGATCACCACTACGGACTTTGGTACGACCGGCGACGCGACGATCACACGATGGTGCGCCAGGCCAATGGCGACGTCGCTCCGCCGTTTTACGAGCAGCCGTTCGCCCGCACCGGCCGGGGCCAGGCGTGGAATGGCCTCAGCAAGTACGACCTCACGAAGTTCAACCGTGGTACTGGCAGCGGCTGCGCGATTTCGCTCGAACTTGCGACGAGCGCGGTTTGGTGCTGATCCACCAAAACTATTTTCAGCACAACATTCTGGAAGCGGGGGCGCATTGGGCCGATTGCCCTTGGCGGCCGGCGAACAACGTGAACGACACGGGCTTTCCAGAGCCGCCGCCCTACATCGGCGACAAGCGGATTTTCATCGCAGACCAGTTTTACGACGTCTCGAACGAGCACCGACGTGCAGCTGCACCGCGGCTACATCCGCCAATGTCTCGACAACTTCGCCGACTGCACGAATGTCATTCAAATGACGAGTGCCGAGTATTCGGGCCCGCTGGAGTTTACGCAGTTTTGGCTCGACACGATCATCGAGTGGCAGCGCGAGCGCGGCAAGACGTGATTGTCGGACTCAGCGCTCCGAAAAACGTGCAGGATGCGATTCTCGCGGATCCGCAGCGAGCACCGCACGTGGACGTGATCGACATTCGCTATTGGGCGTACACGGCGGACGGCGAGCTCTACGCACCGGACGGCGGCCAGAACCTCGCGCCGCGCCAGCACCTGCGGCAGACCACGTCAGAAGCCGGGCGGCTTCTGCCGCGATCGTGAAGGCCGTGCGCGAATATCAGGCACGCTATCCCGACAAGGCCGTCACGTACTACGCCGACATGAACTGCCCGAGCGGCCGCGACGGCTGGGCCGTGCTCATCGGCGGCGGCTCGTTGCCCGACGTGAAACTGCCAGCGAAACTATCTGAAGCTATTCCTACGATGCAGCCTGCCGACGACGTCGTTTCGGGTCCACGGCCAATGGTGCCTGAGCAATCGAATGGCGACTATTTCATCTATTCGGAAAACACCGACGGAAAGATACGAATCGCGCTGCCAATTCAGGCAGGTGCGTATCGGCAAATTGGATCGACCGAAACTCGGGTGAAGTCATCGCTACCGAGAACATCGCAAACAGCGGCCCAACCAACCTTCGCAACAAGTCAAATGTCTTGTGGCTCGAGCGCATGCCAAGTAATTGAGCACTGACGCACTTATTTTGCAGGCAACCAGACGGACATTTCCGACGGCCCGCGGTTCGCCCAGGCGTAGTACGGAATGAAGCGCGCCTTGAACTTGCCGTTCGGATGGGTTCTGCAGCGGACGATACAGCTTGCCGTTCCAGTCGCCGGATGACTTTGCGGCGACCGTTGCCTCGATCACGGTGACGCCATTGCAGCAGCTCGGCATCGTAACGCGGCGTGAATTTGGCGGTCGGTTTCAACTGCAACGTCCTTGACCCGCACTCCCTCTGGCAGGTCCGGCGACTCCAGGCAATACACGATTGGCCCGCGCTGAATCGCGACCTGATTGCGCGTTTCTTCCACCAGCGGATTGGCTTCGATCAGTCGCACCGGCATGGCAACTCCAGTGTCGACGACGTCGCCCGGCTTCCAATGGCGGCGGAATTCGGCATACGTGCCTGGTGTCACGTTAGTTGTTGCGGCGAGTCATTGACTTGAATCGATCGCACTTTCCGCCCAGCCGGGAATCCGCAGCTTGAGCGCGAATTCGCTCGCCGGACATCGTTCGATCGTGATCCGCACGCGGCCGTCCCACGGATAGTTGGTCTGCTGCGTCAGCTTCAACGGCTTGTCCATCAACGACGTCGCCAACTTGTTGCCGCCGTAAAGATTGATCCAAATCGCGTCGTCGGTCTTGCTGTACGCATAGCCGCTCACTTCCGCGATCGTCCGCAGCACATTCGGCGGGCAGCAGTACGAGGTGACGAACGGCACTCGTGTGCGCGACCAGCGCAGCGGCACTGGCAGCGGCTCGACTTGCCGCAGCGGATTCACATAGAAATAGTCCGTGCCGTCGAGGCTGACGCCGCTGAGCACCGCGTTGTAGAGCGCGAGTTCCAGCACGTCGACATACTTCGCCTCGCCCGTCGCCAGAAACATCCGCCAGTTCCAGAGCACGTTGCCGATCGCCGCGCACGTTTCGTTGTGGGCCGTGATGTTCGGCAGCTGGTAGTTGCGGCCGTAGGCCTGGTGGACGCGCGTGATGTGCTGACTGATCGCTCGGAGCCGTCGGGCGACGCGCCGTCGTAGAGCGCGCCGCAGCCGCCGGTGATGTACATCTTCTTCTCGACGACGTTCTTCCAAATCGCCTCGAGCGGCGTCCGCAGAGCTTCGTCGCCCGTCTCCAGATACAAGTCGGCCGCGCCGGCGTACAGATAGTTGGCCCGCACGGCATGGCCGACCGCTTCGCGCTGCTCGACGAACGGAATGCGGTCCTGATTGTCGTCGCCGCCGTCCGCGACGAGGTTCCGCATGTCGAGAAACTTCTTGGCCAGTTCCAGATAGCGCGGCTCGCGCGTCGTGCGATAGAGCTCGACCATCGCCATGTAGTGCGACGGGCAGACCGAGTTGCGGGCCAGCTCCGGCGTCGGCTCGCGGAACGTCTTCGCAGAGAAAGTCGGCCGTCTTGCGCGCGATCGTCAGGAATCGTCGCTGCCCGTCACGCGATGGTGCAGGCACGCGGCCGTGATCAGATGCCCCATGTTGTACATCTCGAAATTGTGCCGGTCCTGAAACGGCTGCGCGTCGCGTCGCCATTCCGCTGCGAATCAGCACCGGCGTGTGGATGTAGCCGTCGGCGCGCTGTGCCCGGCCGATCGCGTCGATCGATTGGTCAAGAATCGCTTCCAGCTGCGGATCGTGCGTCACGGCGTACACGGCGCATGACGGCTTCGAGAAACTTGTAGAAGTCGCCGTCGTTCCACTGGGCGCCGTGGTAGTCGCCCTCGCATGTCGCCGGCCGCAATCAGAAAGTGCTGACAGAACGGCTTGTACTTCGTGCCCTTCATGATCTCCCACATCGCGGGAATCGAACGCGTCGCGACACGTCGCGAAGCGATCGGCCCAGAAGCCGCTCGGTCCAGCGCACTTCGTCCAACGGCACGGGCCGCACGACCGCATGCGGACTGCTCGCGCGTATCGCGTCAGTGCACTTCGCCAGCAGGCCAAGCGCTGACGAACACGAAGCTAGCGATCGCACGCGACAAGCGTGCAGATCCATCGAGAAAAGACTGCCGATCGAGCGCATTCATGTTCACTCCTCTTCAACGCGCGTAATCCGCAGTGCCATCCACGGCTTATCCGGCAAGTCGATCGAGCTGTCCGTCGTCGTCCGTGACCACATAATCCGTCTCTGCCGGCTGGCGGATCGTGAACGGCTCGTCGATCGGCGTGATCGTCATGTTCCACGTGTCGAGCACGTCGACGTGGAACCGCATGCCGCCGGCCAGTTCGCTCGGGTCATCGCGCTTGCGGCGCGGCAGTTGAAACTTCCACGTCCGCGGCGACTCCGCGCCGAAGTAGACCAGGTAGTACTCGCCCGGCTTGCCGCGCGACGTTCGGAACTTGCCACTTGTCGATCGGCTCGATCCCCTCGGCCGGCGCCGTCGCCAGGATGTCGCGCAGGAACGCGATCCGCGCCGGGCTCTGGCCGCGCAGCACGCCGCCTTTCGACCACCACAGCACGTCGGACGGATGCAAGTAGACATTCGCCGTGCCCGGGATACGTGCCCGCGATGATGCACTCCCAAAAGCGGTGCACCATCTCCTCGGCCGACAGGTTGCCCCAGCGCAGCGGAATGTCGCCTTCGTACTTGATCTCGTCGAACACGATCGGCTTGCGATAGACGTCGCGGTACAGCACCGCCCGGCCGGCGTCCTCGGCGGCCGAGCCGTTCTGGATGCTGGCGTGCGTGAGCAGCGGATTGGTGTGGTTGTAGAGCATCTCGGCCGTTGTGGATCGACGTCAGATGACCGTACGGATCGGCGTCGTGCACGACCTGGATCATGCCGGTCCCAGTCCGACTCCTGCTTCTCCTTCATGAAGTCGTACTCGTTGGCCAGCGACCACCACACGTTGCGGAACGCCGCCAGCCGGCTGACGACGTATCGCAGATAGCGGTCGTCGGCCTCGTCCGGCATGCGGTCGAAGCCCCAGTGCCCTTCGTCGTACGGGATGGAACAGGATGATGTCGGCCTCGATGCCCAGGTCGCGCAGCTGCGCGATCCGCTGTCTCCAGGTGCTGGAAGAACGCCGGATTGAACCGCGTGAAGTCCCACTGGTTCGGCGGCGTGCCTTCGAACGCGTACAGCGGCGGCTCGTTCTCGTTCCACGTGTACCACTTCGGGAACACGCACATCCGCAGCTTGTTGAACGGCGACGCGGCCAGCGTCTTGAGCGTCTGCTCTTCGAGCTCGTCGTCCTGCGACGTCCAGGCGTAGCAGGTTGTGCCGAGCTGGCTTGTACGGCGTGCCGTCGGCGTAGGCGAAGTGAAACGTGTTGCGAACGCGCACCGGGCCGTGATTGTTGCCGGTCGGCGCGACCGACGTCGAACTCGCCCGTCTTGCCGTCGAGCTCGCCGACGTTGCTGTGCGTCGTGTAGTGCCACTCGCCGAGTTTGTCCGGCATGAAGCGCACGCGATACACGCCGTCGCCGTCGTAGAATCCAGCGACGGTCTGCTTCTCGTCGCCAAGCGAAAATACCGCGGACAACTGCACGTCGACAAAAGGATTACCACCGCTTGGACCGGCCAGCTCAATGTCCGCAATGCCCCAGCGCTCACAGGTTGCCTCCCCGGCTTCGGCATCTTGCCTCGCACCCACCGGGACAGGTTGAGCTGTTGCAGCATCGCCAGCTAAAAGACACAGCATCACAACAGTGGCGACGAAGGCACAGTGCCGAATCGCGTCGCCTGGCTCTGGCAATCCCACGCATTGAGACATTGGTATTGGTCCGATGGGTTAAACGCTGTTGTCCGGAACCGGTAACTAGACTGCCTCGCGTCATCTTCCGAGAATAGGTTTTCAGATTCGCGACCAGTGCGAGTCGATTCATATTATCTTTCGTGGAGTTGACGATATCAACCACGCGTGGTGAGACACGACAGTCGAATTGAATTTTGGCCAAGTCCGTAAGTCAGTTTGCGCAATTGCCGCTATTGAAAATGCAGTGGAACACGATCCAGCGCGTTGCCTGTTTTTGCATTTGGGGCAGCTCGATCGCGTTCTGCAAAAGTGATTCGACGCTGGGACAACCGGTCGTCGTCAAAACTGACGAGCTTGTGAGTTATGTTGAGGAGTTTAATGCCGCCGACCCCTCTCCCCATGACGGCCTGGTGTCCAATGCCGACTCTGTGGAGTGGATGGCAGCGAATGTGCCGCTCTTCGATTGTCCGGACGACACGTTCGAAAAGATCTACTATTTCCGCTGGTGGACGTTTCGTAAGCACATCAAGCAAACACCCCAGGGTATCGTGCTGACAGAGTTTCTTCGCTCAGTGAATCACGCCGGGCCGTACAACACTGTTTCCTGTGCAGTGGGGCATCATGTGGCTGAGGGGCGCTGGTTGCGCGACGAGCGGCCGCTCGACGAATATGTCCACTTTTGGTTTCGTTCCGGTCCGAACGGCACGCCCGCCACTCATTTTCACAAGTACAGCAGTTGGGTCGCGGCTGCGCTTTACAATCGATATCTCGTCACGAATGATCGCGACTTCTTGATCGATCTGCTTGATGACCTTGTCGCCGACTACACGCTTTGGGAATCGGAGCGCAAGCGCGACGACGGCCTGTTCTGGCAATATGACGTGCGCGACGGAATGGAGGAATCCATCTCGGGCAGCCGCGTTAAGAAAAACATCCGGCCCACGATCAACAGCTATATGGCGGCCAACGCGCTGGCGATAGCTCGAATCGCCGCATTGGCTGGACGCAGCGAGGTTGCCAACAGTTTTAACGAAAAACATGACTCGTTGCGCAGCAAATTGATCGCCGAGCTTTGGGACGACGATGCGAAGTTCTTTAAGGTACGCCTGGAGGACGGCGAACTTTCTGATGTCCGCGAAGCGATCGGTTATCGTTCCGTGGATGTTTAACCTGCCTGGGCGGGAGCACGTCGAGGCGTGGAAGCAAATAACGGACCCGGCTGGCTTCTTTGCACCACGCGGCCTGACCACGGCCGAGCGACGCCATCCGGACTTTCGCACTCATGGCGTTGGAACCTGTGAGTGGGACGGTGCCGTCTGGCCATTCGCCACAAGCCAAACGCTCACTGGATTGGCCAACATCCTGCGCGGGCCGCAGCAGCAAGTCGTCACGCGGCATGATTACTTCCACGCACTCCAAACGTATGCTAATGCGCATCAAATGAGCGGCCGGCCGTACATTGGCGAGTATCACGACGAAATCACGGGCGATTGGCTAATCACCGGCCCGAAGGCGGCCCGAAGCCGCGATTACAATCACTCGACGTTCTGCGATTTGGTGATTAGCGGGCTGGTCGGCCTGGTTCCCCGCGCTGACGAAACCGTCGAGATTCATCCGCTCGTACCGGACGATGCCTGGGATTGGTTTTGCCTGGACGGCGTTCCCTACCACGGCCGTTCGCTGACGATCATCTGGGATCGCACCGGCGAGCATTATGGTCGTGGCCCTGGCCTATCGCTTTGGGTGGATGGCCGAGAGATCGCGCGGGCCGATTCGCTAAGGCGCTTAGCGGAAATTTGCGCTAGGCCAACTCGTTTCGGGTGTTCGGCGCCAGAAAACGACGATCATGCCCAGCGCGTAAATCAATGCGCAGGCTCCGCCGATCGCGGGATACTCGTTATCAAAAAAAGTAAATAGTGAGCCTGCTGCCAGGACTCCGCCGGCTGTCGCAAAGCGGCCAATATTCATGGCCAGCCCAGCGCCGGTCGCCCGCACTTGCACAGGAAACAATTCCGGCAAATACAGCGGCAGCCAGCCGAAGAACAGCGTCGCCACGAGCCCTTGAGCGAAGACTACATAAAGGAAATTGGGCTCCAATGGCGCGGTCAGTCGAAACATTGCCCAAGTCAGCGCCGTGGCACCCAGGCTGATGAGGAAATACGACATTCGCCGGCCAATTGCCGCAGCGATTGGCGCGCCGAGGAAGCTGCCGATGGTTGCCCCAACGCCCACCAACCTTGAGTGGCCGCTTTGTAGCCGGGCTGACCCGCGGCCCCTCCCACTTCGTCGGCCCACGGAATCATCCACTTGCTGCCGGCCCATGCGCCAATCAGGGGTACCGATGCCAGCAGAATACCGATGAGCGTAGGACGCAGCAACTCGCCGCGAAACAATGCGGCGAGCGGCGGCGCCGGATTCTTCGTCTCGCCGCGCGACGCCAGCCATTTCGGCGACTCAGGTAAAAGTGCCAACACCACGAGGCCGAGTACTGCTGGAAACGCCGCGATCACAAAGATCCACCGCCAGGAATCGGGCGAAATTGGCCGGATGCGCACCAATTGCGACAAGCCCAGAATGCCGACGTTGATTCCTGCGCCTAGAATTCCCGCTACCGTGGGCCGCGATGCGGTTGGCCAGCATTCGGCGACCAGCGCCACGCCATTGGGCCACATACCGCCAACACCCAAGCCGACCAAAAACCGCAACAACAGCATTTGCTCTGGCGTTTTCACAAACGCGCCCAGCCCCGCAAACAGCGAATACAACAGAATACTCACGCCCATGGCCCGTGATCGGCCGATGCGATCGCCGAGATTGCCAAGCAGGCTGCCGCCGACCGCGGCCCCCAGCATGAGCGCCGCAGTGAATCGCGCAAACCACAACCCTCCTTGGGCGTTCGTGAAATCGTCGCCGAGCAGACTCTTGGTCACCGAAAGCGATGCGACTGGCATCAACCCGAGCTCGATGCCATCGAACACGAGGCCAAGAAAGGCGGCGGATAGCACGGCCCAGCGAGCCCCACGAGAAAGCTCCAGCGGCGCGGATGGCACCGATGATGACATACGCTTACTTCCCAGAAAGCTGCAGGTAATCTCGATACGCGGCTGGAATATCCGGTCTCCTGCCCTCTGCTCCGGCATGAATCAGAATTCCATATCGTAAACGAAGTTTCTCGCCCGGACGAACCACCACGGCACTCTTCTCGCCTTGGCGAAACGCCTGCACGCCGAAGGGATTGGCCGTCAGGAAGCCGTAATCACGGGCGTGAAACCGGCTCGGTCGAAGATTCGCGGGGTGACAAAAGAGCGTCATGCCCACGCGCTGGCCGGCGATCGTGCCGCTGTAGTCGCACCAATCGGCGGCGTTTCCCCACACCTCGTCGCCGTTCTTGCGACCTGTAGAATCCAAGATCGTGCCGGTACCAGGCGGCAGGCCTCCTTCGCGTTGCAGCTGTACACGTAGCGGCGTGGCGACGCGAAAACCGAGGCCCATTTCTTCCTGGTCGCCAAAGGTGAATTCGCGATCCGACGAGAACGTCGAATCCCACAAGAATAAGTGTCCGGCAGGACGCGCCAAAAATGTGTAGCGGGCAAGTTCTTCGCAAACAATCTTGGATTGGTCCTCTTGATCCAAATAATGATTGCGCACAGCAAACGTGCCTTGGCCGGCGCCGCCCGATGGTTTCTCGGCGAACTCCGCATGTTTCACGCGTGCCGCCAAGCGCCAGTAGTCGGAACCGCTAATATCACCGAATGCCATCCAGATCCCCGGGTGCATCGTGCCATGATCGGCTCTATCCTGGCCCTCGACCGGTGGATGATGCCGTGTGACCTGTATGCCGCCGGGCGCGCGGACATGTGCGAAATACGGACGGGAAATTTGCTCGTCCGCGTAGCAATAGACGGCAATCGGCAGTCCATCGATCACGATTGCGACTCGGCCCTGCCCTTCGACAAAGGCGACCAGCACCGATGGTGAATCCGCTACCGACGTGCACGGCGATGCGGCAACCATCAGAATGCAAAACAAGGTGTTCGCCGCACGTTGGCTGAGTATGGTCATGATTTGCGATCTCCGCGGAGGAGTTGAGGATCTTGAATTACCCGAATGATGGCGCTGTTATCCAAATCGCCCAGGCCGGCCGACTCCGCTTGCTCCAGGAGTCTTAGGTGGACGTCGGACAGTGGGAGCGTGGCACCGCCGCGGCTTGCTTCCTCCAACATCAACCGCACGTCCTTAAGGTGTTGCGAAAGACGGGCCTGCGGCGTGAAGTCGCCGTGCACCATCTTTGGTCCCTTGAAGTCCATGATTCGTGAATATGCCGGACTGTTCAGCAGCACTTCAAAGGCCGCATCCATCGACAAGCCGATTGCTTCGGCGAACGCCAGGCCTTCAGCCAGTGCGACTCGATTCAAGCCCAGCACCAAATTGGTGACGAGCTTCATCCGCGACGCGTTGCCCCATGCTCCGAGATAATAAACCTTGGCGGCCAGGCAATCCCAAAGATCCTGGCAGGCATCGAAGGTTGTACGATTCCCCGCGACCAGTGCGGTAGCCTGGTGGTTTCGCGTTTGCTCACTCGAGCCGGAAATAGGGGCTTCGAGATACTCGACGCCAACTTCGGCGAGTCGCCTGCCCATGGCGGCCGTCTGTAGAGCGTCGCTCGTGCTCGTGTCGACCACGACGTGGCCGGCACGCAGCCCGTCGCTCATAAGTTCAATTACTTGCCCGACCTGCCCCGTCGTGAACAGGCTGAAAATCACGCGGCGGCATTCGGCGAGCGGATTTTCGGACCAGGTAGGCGCCTTTGGCCAGCAAAGGCTCGGTTTTTGACCGGGTCCGGTTGTGGACGACAGTCGGAAAGTCCTCCGCGAGCAGGCGTTCGGCCAACGCGCTGCCCAAGAGACCCGTA
This sequence comes from uncultured Planctomycetota bacterium, assembly GCA_963786455.1. Lineage (GTDB taxonomy): Bacteria > Planctomycetota > Planctomycetia > Pirellulales > Lacipirellulaceae > JABDGM01. The sequence continues at coordinate 42,613 of CAWAZX010000010.1, forward strand.
CCAATGACACCGATTGGTTCCCGATTCAACAAACGGCACCGTCTTCAGCGAGTTGATCAAAACGCGTCACGCGACTACAACTCGACATTGTAGCTCATGGAGCTGAGTTGTTCAGCAAGCGACGGTTTGGGGAAATTCTCCACGGAGTTTAATAATGACTACTACATCTCGCCGAGGGTTTCTGAAAGAAGGAGTGCTCGGCGTCACTGCCGCCTCGTTGCTTTCCCATTCGAATCTGCGTGCGGCCGGCGCCAACGAACGGGTGCGAGTTGCCGTCATCGGCTGCGGCGGCCAGGGTAACGCCCACATTCGGTCGCTGAAGTCGCTGGACGGCGTGGAGGTCGCGTACGTTTGCGACGTGGATCAACAGCATCTTGCCGCCGCGGCCAAGGCAGCAGAGACGTCGAAGCCCGTCGCCGATTTCCGCGCGATCCTTGACGACCAATCCATCGACGCAGTGACCATCGCTACGCCCGATCATTGGCACGCGCCCGTGGCACTCATGGCGTTGGACGCTGGCAAACACGTCTACGTGGAAAAACCGTGCTGCCATAACGTGCGCGAGGGCCAATTGCTGTTGGCCGCGGCAAAAAAGAGTGGTAAATCCGTGGCGCATGGCACACAGTCGCGGTCCAGCGCTGCGATCAAGCAAGCGATTCAAATGCTGCACGAGGGTGTTATCGGCGACGTGCTGGCAGCGAAATGTTGGAACTGGCAGAAGCGGGAAGACATCGGCCATAAACAACCAAGCGCACCGCCAGCCGGCGTCGATTACGATTCTTGGGTCGGCCCGGCAGAATGGATGCCGTTTCAGGCCAATCGTTTTCACTATGACTGGCATTGGTGGTACAACTTCGGCTGCGGCGATTTCGGAAACGATGGAATCCACGATTTGGATTACACGCTGTGGGGCCTCGGCGTGACGACCGATCCGTCGGTTGTTTCAGGCGTGGGGGGCAAGTACTTCTTCGACGACGACCAGGAGTTTCCCGATACGCAGCAGGTTACGTTCGAGTACCCAGGCGACAGCAAAACGGGCAATCGGAAGATGCTCATTTTCGAAATGCGGTTATGGTCGACGACCTACCCGTCCAATGTCGACAGCGGCGCGGAGTTTTACGGCACCAAGGGCAAGATGTTTCTCAGCAAGCGTGGCAAATTTGAAGTCCGTGGCCCGAGGAACGCCGAGACCGACGTCAAACTCGCAGGCCCGCCCAAGACGTCGGTGGCCGATCACCAACAGAACTGGCTGGACTGCATCAAAACCGGCCGCGAGCCCAACGCCAATATGGAAGTTGCAGTGCGCTCGGCCACTGCGGTCCACCTGGGCAATATCGCGACGCGGCTTCATCGGACGATCCGTTTCGATCCCGCGAGCCAGACCGCTATCGACGATGAGGCGGCAAATGCGCTGTTGGGACGCAATTATCGCGGCGATGGCCATTGGGGAATTCCCCGCGGAGTTTGAGCCGCCCATTTCAGAGCGACGCGAACGCCAAATCGAGCGCCAACTGCCGATCGGTCGGAATCGTCGCTTGGATCCGAGTTCATCGGCAAATCTTCGATAGTGGCTGATGACCCGCGGTCCACTCCGGCCGGTCTCGATGTCAGCCAGGCGATGAGCGCACTGTCATGAGTTTGTCCACTCGCCAGCGCCGCGCGGCGGGCAGTTCTGAAACCAGCGATTCGCAAAGAGGCCTTTTCCACCAGTTCGCCAGCCAGCTGGGACGATGATTCAACTTTGTCCGGTGTTGGTGCCAACGTCGCTGTGTCACTTGTTGTTACCGATTCGCTTGCCTGGCTGGCCACAGTTGTCGCCAATTCCTCCTCGTTGGCCAAGCTTGCACCACTTCCGGCGGCAATTCTGCCGAAGTTCGCCCGCCAAATGTTATAGTCTTCCGGTTGAACGCCCGGGGTCGCGTCATTCTGAAGCGGCCCGCCATTGCGCCACAGCACATAGTCGCCCGCATCGACCACGCCGTTGCCGTTGTAGTCGCCAGACACCGCCTCGATGACATTGGTCACCGTGACCAGGATGGCCTGCAGGCTAGTCAGCGCTGCCGTCGCTGGCCTGTACAATCACGACGTAAACGTTGTCGCCGTTCGCATCGGTCGGCGTCTCAAAATCTGGAGGCGAAATGAACGAGAGTGCACCGCTACTGCTCAGTGCGAACTTCGACTGATCGGCGCCGCCGACAATTGTGATGGTGACAGTCTGCGGCGGAACGTCCGCATCCGTTGCCGTCACCGTGAGGACGGCCGTCATGTTTTCCTGCACGTTCACGCTGTCGGGCGAGGTGAACAGCGGGTTGTTGTCATTCACCGCCGTAACGGTGACATTGATCGTTTGCGATGTTGTTCCCCCGTTTCCATCGCTAGCTTGCACGGTTACCACGTATACATTGTTGCCGTCGGCATCGGTGGGCAATTCGAAGTCACGGCGCCGCAACGAACGAGAGGGCGCCACCGCTGGTGATGGCAAACCGGGCTTGATCGGCTCCACCTACAATGGGAAAACGTCACTGTCTGCGCCGGTAAATCGGCGTCGGTTGCCGTAACGGTCGCGATCGCCGTTGTATTCTCCAGCACGCTGAAAGTTGGTGAGCGAGGTGAACACCGGACTGTTGTCGTTGACGGGAGTGACAGTTACCAAAATGGCCTGCACGCTCGTGAGGCTGCCATCGCTGGCTTGCACGATAACGACATAGATATTGTCGCCGTTGGCATCCGTCGGAGCCTCAAAATTCGGCGGCGCGATAAACGACAGCGCTCCGCCTGGCAGTGATCGCGAATTTGGTCTGGTCCGCGCCGCCTGCGATCGAAAACGTCACGGACTGCGGCGGCAGATCGGCATCCGTGGCAGTCACCGTCAGCACGGCCGTCGTGTTCTCGGCAACGTTGGCCATGTCCGCTGACGTGAACAACGGAGCGTGTTCGTTGACAGGTGTCACGGTAACGCTAATCGTCTGCGTAGCCGTGCCGCCGTTGCCGTCGCTGGCCTGGACCGTCACGACGTACACATTGTCGCCGTTGGCATCCGTCGGCGCTTCGAAATTGGGCGGGGTTACAAACGACAACGCACCGCCGATCGTGATGGCAAATTTGGCTTGATCGGCGCCGCCGACGATCGTGAACGTAACCGTTTGAGGCGGGAAGTCGGCATCAGTCGCGGTGACGGTCATGCACCGCGGTCGAATTTTCGGGCACGTTCACCGTCGCTGGCGACGTGAACACCGGGTTCGTGTTCGCGCCATTCAGGAACAGCACATGGACGGCACCCCGGCCTACTCCGCCCGTGTCGTCGCGTCTCCGCCCCACCGCCAGACTCGGTCACGCCGTCGCCGTCCAGGTCGCCGATCGCCGCCACGCCGCTGCCGAAGCGGTCGTCGTTCGCGAGCGTCGGCCCGCCGCCGACGGCCTTGGCGATTTTTACGCGTGCGCTTCACCGTGCCATTGGCATTCAAGAACAGAGCACGTGCAGCGCCCCGCGGCTGGTGCCGCCCGTATCGTCACGATAGGCGCCGACGGCCAGATCGCTCACGCCGTCGCCATCCAGGTCGCCGAGCGCACGCCACGGACGCGACCGAAGTAATCGCCATCGCCGAGTCCGGCCCGCCGCTGACGCCGCTGGCGATCTTCTGGCTGCTCTTCACCGTGCCGTTGGCGTTCAGGAACAGCACGTGCACGGCCCCGCGACCGCTCCGCCCGTGTCGTCGCGGAACGCCCCGACGGCCAAGCTCGCGTCACGCCGTCGCCGTCCAGGTCGCCCAGCGACGCCAGCGCCAATGCCGAACTCGTCGAAGTCGGCGAGCGCCGGGCCGCCACTCGATGCCGCTGGCGATCTTCTGGCTGCTCTTTGACCGTGCCGTTAGCGTTCAGGAACAGCACATGGACCGCCCCGCGGTAACGCCGCCGTGTCATCGCCCGTGGCCCGACGGCCAGATCGGTCACGCCGTCGCCGTCCAGGTCGCCCAGCGAGGCCATCGAGCTGCCGAAGCGGTCGCCGTTCGCCAGCGTCGGTCCGCCGCCGGTGCCGCTGGCGATCTTCTGGCTGCTCTTCACCGTGCCGTTGGCGTTCATGAACAGCACGTGCACCGCACCGCGGTTGTATCCGCCGGTGTCGTCCTTATCGGCTCCGACGGCCAGATCAGGTAACGCCGTCGCCGTCCAGGTCGCCCAGCGATGCCACCGAGTGCCCGAAGTAGTCGCCCAGCACAGCGCTCGGCCCGCCGCCGATGCCGCTGCCAATCTTCTGGCTTGCTCTTCACCGTGCCATTGGCGTTCATGAACAGCACGTACACCTCGCCACCGCTCGACCGCGCCGAATTGCACTGGTGCTCCCGACGGCCAGGTCGGCAACGCCGTCGCCATCCAGGTCGCCGAGCGAGCCACCGAGCTGCCGAACATGTCGCCGTTGGCGAGCGTCGGCCGCCGTTGGTGCCGCTGGCAATCTTCTTGTTCTTCGCGCTGTCGGCGGTGCCGTTGCTGGGCCGAGTGATCGTGGCCGGTAGTCTTCCACTTCGCCGTCCGACGGCTGTCGCCCGTCGGATTGGCCGCGCTGCGTCGGTGCTCAGGCGGAACCGCGCATAGGTCGTCGCCCGTGAAGCTGCCGGCACGGCCGGGAACGCGAGCGTGACGATGCCATTGTTCGTCCCGTTGGGCACTGCGACCGACGCCCGCTCCGTGGCATTTTCGAACACGCCGTTGGCGTTGTAGTCGATCCAGCCGTAAAGCGTGGCGGCCGTGCCGGTCGTGTTCGTGACGCGAACGTTCACGGTCGGCTGCGCGCCGGCGGTGACCCACAAGTCGAGCGCCGGATTGACAAGTCCGTCTTCATCGTCCGGAAGCTCGCCGTCGACATCGTCGGCAATGGCAGCACTGTTCTGGAGGACGCCGTTGTCGCCGTCGATTGTCGTCCCCAACCGCAGACCCGGCAGGATGGAATGGCGCGGTCCGTTATCCGACAGGATCGTCTGGTAATTGCCCGGCCTCGTGCCGGGGGCCGTATCGGGCGCGTCGCCGAAATCGAGCGGTGCGCCGACGACGGCGATCGTGATTGCTTGCGTGGCCATCTGGGTGTCCTCATCGACGGCCTTCACCATCACCTCGTACACGTTATCGCCATTGGCGTCCATCGGCATGGCCACGCTGGGCGGGATCAGGAACGACAGCACGCCACCGGCCGTGATACCGAATTTCGCTTGGTCGGCCCCACCGACAATGGTGTACGTGACGGGATTGCCGGGTTTATCCGCGTCGGCCGCCGTAACCGTTAATACGGCCGAAGTGCCTTGGCTGACACTCACATTGGCGGGCGACGTGAACACAAAGGGATTGTCATTGGCTTGGGAGACAATGATCGAAATATTCTGCAGGACGGACATTTCCCCGTCGCTCGCCAGCAGGGTCAACTCGTAGACATTGTCGCCGTCCAGATCAGCAGGAGCTTCGGCGTCCGGCGGTGAGTTGAATGTCAGCACGCCTCCCGGCGTGAGCGTGAACAGTGCGAAATCCTCCAGCGCGGCGAGCGAGAAACTCACCGTCTGCGGCGGCACATCCATATCCACGGCTGTGATCGTCGCCACCGCCGTTGTATTCTCGGGAACCACAAAGCCCGTAGGCGTAGTAAACTCCGGCGCGTATCGTTGGTCGGCGTGACGGTGACGTTGATGGTCTGCGTGGATGTGCCGCCATTGCCATCTTCGGCTTGTACGGTCAATTCGTAGATATTGTTGGTGCCGGTATCGGTCGGTACTTCAAAGTCCGGCGGCGTAATGAAGGTGAGCACTCCGGCCGTCGTGATGCTAAATTTCGCCTGATCCGCTCCACCGACGATTGAGAACGTAATCGGCTGCGGCGGCACGTCGGCGCCGATGGCAGTAACGGTAAGAACGACTGTCGTGTTCTCTGCAATGTTAATTGCGCTCGGCGACGTAAAGACAGGATTAGCTCCAATTAAAGACAGCAAGTAGACTGTCCCGCCGCCTCCCTGTGATGAGATAGCCAAATCGGCAAATCCATCTCTGTCGAAATCCCTGATCGACTCAATTGCTTCCAAAGAATTCGCCGGGCGGCAATGTTGGTGCGCCACCAATGCCACTGGCTATCATCTGACTGCTTTTCGTCGTGCCGTCCGCATTGAGCAACAGCAGATAAACAGCCCCGCCCCGAGCATCTTGCGAGCTCGCAAGGAGATCATTCGCCCCGTTACCATCCATATCTCCCGGAGAAGCCAATTCTGTCCCGAAGAAGTCGTTCGGCATCAGAGTCGGTCCACCACCGACACCACTAGCGATCTTTTGGAAAGTTTTGACTGTGCCGTTGGCGTTCAAAAAGAATATATAGATACGCGCCACCTTGGCTGACATGAAGGTCATCTCCAGCGGCCCCGATGGCTATGTCGGTGATGCCATCGCCATCAATATCGCCTAACGAGGCAATCGATTGACCGAACAAGTCGAATGGCAGGATTGTTGGGCCGCCGCCAGTGAGATTGGCTATCTTATGAGAGTGTTTCGCGGTACCGTCGGAATTCATCAATAGGATATATGTCTGAGCCAGCTCCGCTGTGTTCTCCAAATGCTCCGACCGCTAAGTCGCCTATCCCATCGCCGTTCAAATCACCTAAGGAAGCAATGTCGCTTCCGAATCCGGCACCGAAAGTGAGTGTTGGACCACCATTGAGTTCGTTTCCGATCTTTTGCCGATTCTTCACGGTGCCGTCAGCGTTCATGAACAAGACATAAATGGCATCCGTGGCGCAAGCCGCCAGTATCATCGGCAGTACCGACAGCAAGATCTTGGACGCCGTCACCATCGAGGTCTCCTATCGTCTCGATCGACCTCCCAAAGTTGGCATGGTCTAAAAGTGGTGGTCCACCGTTGAGATTGCTGCGCAACTCTTCCGACTGTTCTTTACCGTGCCGTCGGCGTTCATGAACAGCAGGTAGACGGCCCCGCGGGCGAGGACCGCCGGTGTCATCTAAGGGTTCACCCGACTGCCAAGTCGATCGACTCCGTCACCGTCGAGATCACCAATCGAGCGCCACTGAGCGGCACCGAAAGACATTGATTCGCGAGCGTGATGGAACACCGTCTGATGCCAGCTGGCAATATTTTTGGTTTTAGAGCTATCAGCGCATGCCGTTGAGTCGGCCGTGGTAATCGTGGCTACGATAGTCTTCAACTTCGCCGTCGGAGGCAGGGCCGGTGGGATTGGCCGCCAGCAACATCGGTGCTCAATCGGAAACGGGCGATAAGTTTCGCCGGTGAAGCCGGACGGGAACAGCCGGAAATATGAGTGTGACGACGTGAGATTGTTCGTGCCGCTCGGGTACGGGGATCGAGGCCCGCTCCGTCGCGTTATCGAAGCACGCCGTCGGCGTTGTAGTCGATCCAGCCATAGAGCGTGGCTGCCGTACCCGACGTATTCGTAACGTGCACATTTACGGTCGGCTGTGCGCCACTGGTGAGTTGCAAATCGGCCGCCGGGTTGTTGAGGCCGTCTTCATCGTCGGGCAGGCGCCGCTGACATCATCCGCGTTCGCCGTAGAGTTTTGGAGCGTGCCGTCGTCGCCGTCGACATTGGCACCCATCCGCAATCCGGCGATGATCGTGTGACTTGCGCCGTTGTCGGTTGCGAGCGTATTGTAATTGCCCGACGACGTGCCCAAGCCAGTGTCCGGTGCATCGCCAAAGTCGACTGCCAAGTAGTGCGCGATCTTCCAGCACTTCGAACGTTGGGCGGCGGGACGCGGTGAAGATTCGCTTGCCGTGCGGCGTGCGGCGAGTCGGCGTATTTCGGAATCCTTTTCGCAGGCTGTGCAGCCGGTTGCGCGCTTCATAGTCGGCCTCTCATCCAAGGGAATTGAAGCCAATATTTTAGCTTGGGGATGAAGACTTCGCTACTTTTCAGTAGCGAAAACTCAGCTCCGAATTTCATTTTTCACAATTCATGCGTGAACGGAAGCACAGTAGAAGCTAATTTCAAAACCGGACGCTAGCGCGTGCCGTTTGATTTTATCGGCCGCAAGGTGCTAGCCTTCGATTCATACTCAATCACGGAGTCATTGGCGGTCGGACACCTCGGGCGAGCGGATCATTTCTCGGAGCGAGATGGCGACACTGATTCCAACACTGATTCCATCTCGCGGAGCGAGATGACTACACTGTGCCAGGCTCGTCCACAAGCAGCAGGCGTTCGATTTCGTTCGTCTTGAAACCGAGCGCCATCGGTTGGCGCACGCCAGGGAGAACGACCGCATCGTAGAGCTCGGTCACGAGTGAGCCGTCGAGGCGCAGCCAGTGCGCGATCGTGCCGTTGCGGAGGTCGATCACTTGCAGGCCGCACTGCGGCTCGGCACCGCGCTGTTGCAAGCGCTCGTCGAGCGCGAGACCGTGAAACGTGACGTGCCGCGGTTTGGAGAGCGTGACGATGGCGTAGTCGCCGACGAATGCCAGGCCGCGCAGGTAGCCGGGGCAGAAGGCGATCGGCTCGAATCGGCCGGTGGCGAGGTCGACGGTGCCGAACTCGCCCGTGCCGGAGTTCACCAGCCACAGCCGGTCGCGATACCAGCGCGGCGAATGGGGCATCGACAGGCCGCGGGCGACGATTTCGTTTGCGGCCACGTCGACGACGCAGCCACCGTCGTGGCGGCGGTCGCGCCAGCCGTCGGCCACGTCGCAGTCGGCCACGGCCGTGACGTAGGCCGGGCGGCCGTCGCGCATCGCCAGGCCGTTGAGATGGCAACGGTCCTCCGGCACCAGCGCGCTTAAAAACGGCGGCCGCCACAGCGGCTGGAAACTGGCCCGCTCGCTCAGCGTCGCCAGGCAGCCGAACAGCGTGCAGACGAAGATCACGCGGCCATCGGCGGCGACCGCGATGTCGTGCAGGTCGATGTCGCCCGTGGTGTAGCCGATGCGCGGCACGTAGGCGACGTCGTAACCGCGCTCGGCCCACGCGGGGATGCCGGCATCATCGCCTTCGGCACCGGATCGCCGGCCGATAGGGCACGACGGCAGCGGCCGCCTGCTCGAATCGCCACACCTGAAACTTCGACACAAGCCACAGCGTGCGGCTATCGGGCGACGCCCACAGGCCCATGCAGTGGTTGAACGTGCGCTCGAAGACCGCGAGGCCGCCGTCGAGCTTGCGGCCGACAAAGAAGACCTTGCCGGTTTGATACGTGCTGAACGCGAGGCTGACGCCGCATCTCGGCCAGCCAATCGAGAAAATGCCGCGAGCCCTGCACTTGCAGCCACGGTCCGGGTGCCGCGGGCGTTGTTTCTTGTGGTTCGGTGGTCATGGTCTTGGCGTGTAGGATGTGCGTCCAACGCCGATTAAGCGCGGTGCGTTGAAAGGTAGTATCGTTAATTCGCCGAAGGCGACAGGTTTCTTCGAAGGCGACAAGTTTCTCCGGTGTGCAGTTGGGGGCGTCAAGAGCTGAGAGTCGAGAGTCAAGAGCCCGGAACAGGTTGCACAAATTCGTCGTAAACCGAGCGTAGCAGATCGCGTGGCCGATTTCAGCAGCTATTTTTGGCCAGCTGTGAATCTGAGATACTGAAGCAGTAGAAAATGGTCTCACGCAGAGTCGCGGAGGTCACAGAGAATTAAGGACAGAAGGGAACGCTGATTTCCGCTAATCGACGCTAATTAGAGATGCGAGCGAGGATCGGTGCCGATCGGTGTTCGTTTTATTTCCTATCTGCGGACTCTGCGCCACTGCGTGACGTTCGCCTTTTCAGCCGAGATTTAATCGTGGAGCAGCAAGCGTCGAACACGAGCCCCGCCAGTAGTTGGCGAAATGTGCGCTGCAGCATCGCAGTGCTGAGTTTGATGCTTGCGGGCCTGTTGGTCGTATTGTGGAATCGGAGTTACGCGTACAGCGATTCGCTCGATGGCCCGCTGCCGCGATCCTATGTGTTTGAATTTTCGACGCGTTACGGCCGCTTGAGCGGGCTCGTTTCCGGACCGGCATTCAAACGAGATCGATGGAACTATTCGAGCGAGTCGCTGCCGCGATCGGAGTTACCGCCGGTGGGAATTCCAATTTCGAACACCTTCGCGTTTCAAGGTGGGTCGATCTCTGGCCTGTATCTTTTCGTTGTACCAACGTGGTTCCCGCTGCTGCTAGTAGTAACAGTGGCCGCGGCAATCGGCATTCGTCCGCCGTATCGATTCGGACTGCGTGCGCTGCTTCTGGCCACGACGTATGTCGCGGTCGTTCTTGGGCTGGCAGTCGTATTCCGTCGGTGATGCGCCGTGTGTGACGAGAGTCGACGGCGATTCGACGACCGTTTACGGTCGTTCCCGCCGCAGGCGGTATTCGGCCCGGTATTTATGCCGGGTTCGTTGAGCGCTAGGAATTCTCGGCGGAGCGTTCGTCCGCGGCGTCGCCGCGGACGAACGCTCCGCCGAGAACGTGGGGACTATCCATTAACCCGGCATGAATGCCGGGCCTATGACTGCAGAAGAGGCGTAAACGCCCCTCATTGGAATCCACATTCGTGCGATCGATTCTCTTCCTACATTCCGGAAATCTGTTCTTTCAACTGGCCCTCAATTCGTCGATCCCAGGCCGCCTAACCTATTGATGCGCTGCGCGACGCTTTCCAGCAGCCCTTTCAGCCGGCCGGCTTCGGTTTCGGCGGCGGAAATCGCGTCTTCATTGGGCTTCTTCGATTTCTGTTGGGCCTGCACTTCAGCAACTAGTTGATTGAATCTCGCGAGGAGCTGCTGCAATTGCGCTTGCTGCCAGGTCACGTCATTATTGTTTTCGAACTCGCAGGCCAGAGCGAACCGCGTGGCCGAGATTTCGGACTGGTGATACAGCTCCTGAGTGGCCCACATGAAGAACGCATAGTTGTTGCAGAGGATTTTAGCCGCTTCGATGATCGCATCTCGCTGCGCGACCTTGTCATCCGGAAAGCTGGCACGGTCGGTGGGCGAAAGATAATCGGGATCGTCCTGGATTTCGTCGAGCACGTCGTCAGCTAGGCTGTCGAGATCGTTCCAACCCTCAGGCTCCTCAATGAGCGAAACGGCCAGCTCGCCGGCAACCGCGATGGCAGGCGTCCAGTCACCCGTCTCTGTCTCCACCTGGCCAACCCAGGCGCGCTCGCTCTCGAGATCGGTCGACTCCGACTTTTCGATGCGAGCCGTGAGGTCCTGGCCAAAATAGGCCGAGACAACAAAGTGTCCGGCCTCGTGAGCGGCTGCCAGCCGCTTGTCACGTTCGCGAATTTCGTCGTCGGTCATCGACACGGTACCATTACTCCTTTAAATCGAACCGCACTCGTGCCTGCGAGCGGAACTTGGATTCGTCGAGTGCCAAACCGAAGCCCGGCGTCGCCGGGACGCTGCAGATGCCGTCCTTGATTTCGTAGCCGTCGGCAATCAGCAGATCGGTCGACAGCGGGTCGTGCTCGGCCATGTAGAGATTCGGAATCGCCCGGCCGACGTGCAATTGCATGTAGAAGCCGATGAGCGAACCCCAATTGTGCGGCGCGACTTGAATGCCGGCCGGCTGCGCCCATGCGGCCTCGGTGAGAATTCCCTCGAAGCCGAAGTGATTCATATCGCCCTGCAGTACGTCGATCGATTTGCTTTCGATGAATGGCTTGAAGGCGTCGAGTTTTGACTGCGTCTCACCGTCGGCCACGAGTGTTTTCCAACCGTGCTCGCGAATGAACGCTTTCAAGGCCAGGCACTCGTCGACCTTTTCATCGAACATTTCTTCCATGAATGCGAAATTGAAGTCGGGCACCTCGTCGAGCAGGCGCTTCGTGCCGGCCAGGTCGTAGCCGTTGTTGGCGTCGACGCCCAGCACGATATCCGGCCCGCTGTGCGCACGAATCGTTTTCAATACTGCGACGTCGCGCTCGTCGCCCGCCTTGCGCTCCATCCACTTGGCGCCGCGACCGAGTTTGATCTTGAACGCGCGGTGGCCGATCGCGAGTCCCATGTCGATTTCTTCCTTGAAGCGGTCGAGCGGTTTTTCGGCGTTCTCGGGCAGCAGGTCGGCGAAGTAAATCGATCCGTCGTAGACCTTGATTGGCCCCGCACCCTTGCCGCCAAGCAGCTCATACGCCGGCTTCCCCAGCGCTTTGCTCGCAAGGTCCCATAGCGGCATCGTGCCGTTTCCGAGCACGGTCATGCGTGTTTGCGCTGGATCGTAAAAGTCGCGGAGTGGTTTTCCCAGGAGCTTCGACAGCGCCTCTTCCTCCGCGCGGCAGTTGCCAAGCCCTTCCAAGCCGGCATTCGTGTAGAGCCGCACCATGCGGTCGTTCGCGCGATCGCCATGGACATCGAGCCGAGAATTCTTGCCTGCGACTTTCGAACGTCGGGTGGGAAGATCGAATCCGACGATGCGCGTGATTCGAAGATCGGGCGGAAGGTCATTGGCCCATGAACGAGATGACACGATACCCGCGGCCGCAACCGCACTTGTCGAGGCCAGGAACTCTCTGCGATTCATGTCAGTACCACCCCTGGTGTGATGTTAGTGAACGCGACTCGCAAACCGACCATCAACGATATCAGGGGGCGTGTCGCCGGCACAGAGGTATGGGCTGAAGTGGCCGATGGACAACACGCACCTGCCCGCGGTAAGCAGTGCTATTGCAGCTCGAAAGGCGGAATTTCGCCGCCACCCTCGGCGACCTGTGCCGTCAATTTTGATGTCTGCGGGTTGGCGTAGCGGCCGCCGAGGCGGTCCTTAAGATCGAAAATTCCTGTGGCATTGGGCGGTGGTGGGGCCGGCCACACGACGGTGACATTGAATTCGCCCACCGGCGCACCGTCGTTCCCTTCAAACGAGCGCAGTTGAAACTCGCCGATGGCATCGGTCGTGGCGGTCGGCACGGGCATTGCCACGGCCGCCTCGCCAGCAGCCGCAGGGTAGAACGTCACCGTCGCGCCTTCGGCCGCCTGTCCCTTCACGAGCACTTTGCCGTGCGCAGGATAAACAGTGACACGGCCATCACCTCCGCTGCAGCCCGGTGATGCCAGCAGTGCGCAGCAAGTCAGAGTGCCGATGAGAAGCGACGTTCGCATGCGCGTTTAGAACTGATTTTCGTTGATGACGTCGTTGGCATCGCGGGTAAAAAGCGACACCCAAACGTCCGGATCGATAGCTTCCTCAATGAAATGCACGGCGCCATCGCCAAACCCAAAATAAGCGCCGCCGACATGGAAGCTGTAGATTTCTTCGTTGTTATGGAAGTTGAAAAAGGTACTGCCCTTGCGCATCATGGACAGCGTACCAGTTCTCGTACTTTGCCCAGGTTTCGCCGCCTTGCGTTTCTCCCGTCGCCAATGCGCCGGGGCGAAGGGACGCAACGGCCGCGCCTTCGCGGTAGTATACCGGCGCGGCGCCCGTTTCGAACCACATCATCGTTTGCGACGTCCCATCGGTCGTATTCTTCAGCTTTGCGAAAGTTGTCTCGAAGCGGCCATCGGGGAAGGATTCTGTCGTGTTAAACAGCAAACTATGATACCCGCCTTTTATGTTGGGCCGGGCGCGCACAAGACCGGCATTAATCAATTGCTTTAGTGCGTTGGTGTCAGCCGTGACCATCGAATCGCAAACTCGGTAGTCGATGGCCGCCTGATTGAGCTGACCATCGGGCGTTGATCGATCGCCGGGCGGAGTCGGACAGCGCAGCATCGGGATTGGCGTTCCGCTCAGACGCTTATTGTCAGTCGGCAAGGCGGGATCGGAATAATCCCACGGCAATTCCAGGTTGAATTGATCGGCTAGCGAAGTCTCTTCCAAATAGGCCAACAAATACGAAAGGGTGCTGTGCGCGCTCTGGATATCGCGCCCACCTTTTGGATTCTTGACATTCTGGTTCGATTTGGACGGCGGCAGCACATTGTTCTGAGATTCATAATTTAGAGTGGCGAGGCAGACCTGCTTCATATTGCTCTGACAAGTAGCCCGGCGTGCCGCTTCTCGCGCGGCCTGGATTGCGGGCAACAGGAGTGCCACCAGAATGCCGATGATCGCAATGACGACAAGCAGCTCGACGAGAGTAAAGCCTGTAGCGGCGGCCTGCGGCGTCGCCGTTGGTCGTTTGTTTCCAGTACTCATGTGAGCGCCTTTCGGTGCTTTTTGAGAATTGAGTTTATTAAAATGCAGGGGCCTGCCCCAGCCCCTGCCACATGCGTTCGTTATTTTCGCCGGCTCTTGTGACATCCAGCCAGAGCAATCGCGGCGAGCATACTTAGCATCCAGGTGCCTGGTTCGGGGACGGCAGCTCCGGATCCGAGCGGCCCGCCCACTTCGGCTGTCTTGCCAAAATTGGCGCGCCATACGTCGTAGTCGGCCTGCGTTACCGTGCCAGGAGTCGAGTCGTTCGGCAGGTTGACCGACTGATTCAAATTGTTCCGCCACGTTACGTAATCGGCCGCGTCCACAACGCCATTGGAGTTGTAGTCGCCGGTGAGCCCAGGCACGACGATTGTCGGATTGCCGGAAACGACGACCAATCGCGGGCGCAACTCCGGTTGATCGGAGCCAGGCAAATGAATTTGCCAGCCGTCCGCCGTGGCCGTGGAGAGCAAGGCCACGCCGTTATCGGCGGCACCGGTGCGAACTCCTTCCAGATAGCTGGTTATGTCGAACCACACTTCACTGCCGAAAGTGATGCCGATCTGCGTATCGAGCGGGGCGCTGATGTCGCCGTCGATGACCTGAAGTCCGGGGTCCTCACCGCCGATGTTCGAATACAGCGTGGTAGCGTCCCAGTTGCGCAGCATCTTGTGCACGGACCATTCGCCGTTCGACAGGGCTGCGGCGTTGGCCGTGCCGGTGGAAACCGCCATGAATGCTTTGGCAACCGGCACGTCGGTGGGGGCCTGACCGGCACCGTTGCCGAACACGCTTCCGAATTTAAACAAAGCAAAATCATCAACCGAACCGGCCAGACCTGTTGTATCGGTAGCAGCGAACTGCGGACCATCCAAAAACTGTTGAAAGGTCGTCAGGACGGTGGGTGCGGGCGTGACAGTGCTATTGCCTGCCACCGTCGGCGTCCCGGTCACGGCGTCGTAGGTGATGTCGTCGTGCGCCGGATCTTGCTCGCCACCGGTGATGCCGAAGATATTCGTGCCGCTCTTGACATACGCACTGACATCGCCGGCATACCCGTTCAAGCCGCGTTGAAACGTGTTGAGTTCGACAGGATCGGTGGTGTAGGTAACCGACAACTGCGGACGGCGATCGACAATCGGATGTCCGGTGGAAAGGATGTTCCAGCCATCCGTGGTTCCTGTGGGAAACCCGGTTTGAATGGCGATGCCGTTGTTTGCTTCGCCGTTGGCCCAATTCTGAACGATCTGGCGGACATCGGCCGAGGCCGGGTCGCCCTGCCATCTGCCGCCGAATGCTGAGAGCGGCCGTTTGCTGTACCCGTCTTCCCACCACGGCCCTCGGCTAACCAGAGCGCAGCCGCCGCAATTGAAATTGCCGTACGATGTCGTCGAATCAAATGGTTGCATGAGCTGTGCGACACCCCACGGACCGTCCGATTGTGCATTCCCCGCGGTACTTGTCACAACTCTCAATTGGGCCTCGAGTATTGTCGCATTCGCGGGGATCTGCCCTGGTCCATTGCCGATGATGTTGCCAAATCGAAGCAAGCCTTGTGCGTCGGGGGACGCGGCGGTAGTGCCCATCGCCGCGACAAAACCGTCGAGGCCAATTTGCGTCACCGTCGACCCATCAAACTCGTTCGCGCCCACAGCTTCATGGATTCTACGGTCGAACGTGCCCGTGTAACCGTTGAGCCCGTTTTGAAATACAACGGATTGTGTCACGGCCAGCGCCGAGCTGGTCGAAACGGCGACGATCAAAGCAGTAGTTAGTTGCAATCTCATCGTAGTGGTACCTCGTGGATATGAGACATGAAACGCCCTGGTGTTAGGCAACGAACGTCGCCTTGACGAACGACCCCGACAAGTGAAATGTTTAATCAAGTTCTGTGAAGCTTGTGTGAATGTTCGGAGGATAAAACTCTTGGACGTCAGCTCGCATGCTATCTCATGACGCGTTGAGTTTCGCCAAATGTGATGGAAGAGGTGACTTGCCATTTGTTCCTTCCATGTGCGGTGTGGCCGCGCTGAGCGTTCCGGCCAGCTCCGTATAACGGGCAATTTCACGCTGAATTTCCGATTCATCCCAGGCCAACGACGTCGCCATCCAGCGGGCCGTCCGTGCTGCAATCTCCAAATGATCGTGGTGGTAGTGCCGCCAACTTGTGCGGCGAATCATCACGTCATCCAAGTGGCGTGCCCATTCGGAGCGACAGAAGTATTCAACTGCCGCACGCGAAACGGGTGGCGGCAGAATTCCGCTTTTCCCTCCCGACTCATCAAATTCAACTAGAACCAATTTCGCCGTTTCACAGCTCGATCCATTCCGGTCCGTATATTTGGCGATGGCATCTACTGTCTCCTGGGCCATTAAGCGATACGTTGTGAGCTTCCCACCCGTGACGTCCCACCAACCGGGCTGAGTCATCGCCACTTCGTGGCGGCGGGAGATGTCGGACGGGTTGCCCTGGGGATCGGCCACCAGTGGCCGCAGGCCGGCCCAGGTGCTCACGATGTCGGCCGGCGACAGACCAGCTTGCGGGAAGGCATCGTTGACGACCTGCAGCACGTATTTGATATCCGCGCCGTCACACATGGGATTTTCGAGAGGGCCGTCATAGTCGGTGTCCGTCGTGCCCAGGATCACGCGCTCACCCCACGGAATTGCGAACAGAATGCGCTCGCCCTCGGCCATTACCACCGCATCGGGAACAGGCAATCGATCGCGATCGATCACGAGGTGCACACCCTTCGTCAGGCGCAGCGACGTCTTGGAGTTCGGCAGCTTGTCGGACCAGGGGCCGGCGGCGTTCACAACGGTTCGCGCCTGTACGACATGGGTTTTTCCGGACGGCCCGCCTGCCAGCTCGCAGCGCCACATGTTTCCATCGGGATGTGCTTGGGCGAGTCGCACGTAGTTATACGCAGCGGCACCGTGTCGTGCGGCCGAGTGCAACGTGTCGAGCACCAGCCTGGCGTCGTTCGTGAGTGCGTCGAAGTAGCGGACGGAGCCGGTGAGATCGCGGTCGGAGAGGCCGGGCAGCAATCGCAGCGTTTCGTTGCGACTCAGGACGCTGCTTCGACCAAAGTTGCGCATGCCGCACAACAGGTCGTACAGTTTCGCGCCCACGGCCAACTTCCAGCGTGGCCAGCAGGTTCCCTTGCGACCCGGAAAGATAAACGCCAGCGGCTGCGCCAGATGGGGAGCAATGCGGCCAAGCACGCGTTTTTCGCGGCTCGCCTCGTGCACCAAGCCAATGCGACCCTGCGCGAGATAGCGCATGCCGCCGTGCAGCAGGCGGCTGGAGCGGCTGCTGGTGCCCGATGCGAAATCGGCCTGCTCGACCAGCACGGTGCGAAGGCCGCGCAGCGCCGCATCGCGGGCCACTCCGGCCCCCACGATTCCTCCGCCAACGACGAGCACATCCACCGGACGCTCGTCAAGTAGATCGAGCGAGCGGATCTCCAAGTCGCGTGCTAGATTGCCGTTGTCCGCCATTTCGTTTTGACCAAATAAAAAAGGCCCCACGGTGCAACCGCGGGGCCTTTCTCTTAAACTCTTGGCCCGAGCAATGCATTTAGTTTATGATCGATTCTTCGTGCAATCGCCGGTGCGCGTGCGACAGCCGGCATTGCGAGGTGATCAATTTACGAAACCAGCCAATTCCCTGTCAATTACCTTCACGAAATTTAAACATTCGTTTGTATTTCGCGCCAAATCAAATGCGCATTCTTCGTACAGAATGCCGCCCTGTGAATTCCAAACGGCGACTCATTCATGCCGTCCGTGTCAATTGATTCCTGTTTTGCAAGAAAGGTTATCCCCGTAATTTGGGAGCCCGGTCCACATCGCGACATTTTGGCGGATGCAAGCGCGATTTTTCTGCAGGGCGGGTCGCTGGCTGACTTGTCGCGAGTATTGAGTGCACTTCGTCACCCGCCGTTCGACCGGCTACCGCTGTTTGTGCACATCGATCTGGTATCGGGTCTCGAGAACAATGAGGGCGGGCTCGAATACTTAGCTGGCCTCGATCGTATTGCCGGCGTGGTCACCGTTCATCATCATTTGGCGGGCCCTGCCCGCCGCCTGGGGCTGTTGTCGATTGTGCGATTGTTTCTTTCGGATAGTCGCGCGGTGGATCGTGGGCTAACTGTGGCAAACAAATCTCACCCCGATGCGATCGAGATCCTGCCGGCGGCCGCGGCCGTAAAAGTGGCGGCCGACTTCGCCCATTGCCGCATTCCCCGCATTGCAGGCGGTCTGTGCCGCACGGAAGCGGACGTGCGGGAAGTTCTTGACAGCGGCTGCCGTGCCGTGACCAGCACTTCGCCGACGTTATGGAAACTAAATCGTGCATGATACGGGAGTCCCATCCTTGCCCATCAAGATGTTGCGAAAGAGTATTTCAGTGCTTCTCGTCCTGTTGAGCGCCGTCGAAACGTCGGTCGCGCAGGGAAACGACGATGGGGCGTCCGCGCAAGTACCCGGCACGATCATTGCCCACTCGCCGGCATCGTCCGGCATCTATGTTGGGTCGGCAGGCATCGTCAAACTTAACGGAGGTGAATACCTGGCTAAGCACGACGAGTTCGGTCCTGGCTCGACCGAGTATGTTTCTTCCATTACGCGTGTGTATCGTTCTGACGACCAAGGCAACAGTTGGAATCAGATCGCAAGAATCGATGGCTTGTTCTGGTCGAGCATCCTCGAGCATCGCGGCCACGTGTACATGATCGGAACACACCATCACCATGGTGCATTGGTTGTGTACAAGTCGCACGACCAAGGAAAAACTTGGACGACACCACTCAATGGAAAGACTGGCTTGATTCGTGAAGGCAACTGGCATACGGCGCCAGTCCCGGTCATTGTGCATGACGGGCGGCTGTGGCGAGCAGTGGAGGATGCTGATGGGCCCGGCGGCTGGGGAGAGAAGTATCGCCCGCGGGTGATGTCAATTTCTGTGGATGGCGATCTGCTGGACGCCGATCAGTGGACCATTACGAATACGATTGTGCGCGACGATGGATGGCTGGGCGGCACGTTTTGGTGCGTGCTGGAAGGAAATGCGGTTGTCGACCGCGGCGGGGTGGTACGCAATATTTTGCGCAGCGATCGCGACAATCTTGCCGCCGTGGCCAGCGTGTCGGGTGACGGCCAAGACCTGTCAATTGACCCCGAATTCGATCGAAGCCCGCTTCCCGGCTCGAGCAAAAAGGTTTTGATCCGCTGGGATGAAGCGTCAAAGTTGTACTGGGCTTTATCGAATCCGGCACCGCCCGAAATGACAGGAAGAAAAACGAGCAAGGTGCGCAATACGCTCGCCGTGTTCACGTCACCGGAGCTGCGCGAATGGACAAAGCGTGCCGTTTTGCTCCACCATCCCGACGCCGTGAATCATGCGTTTCAATATCCCGATTGGATTGTCGAGGGAGATGATATGCTGGTCGCATCGCGCACTGCGTATGACGACGGGCTGGGCGGTGCCGCGCAGGCCCATGATGCGAACTATTTGACGTTTCATCGGGTTCGCGACTTCCGACGTCTCGCGAAAGTTACTGACGTGCCGTAACGACTCGTCACGAGTTCGCCGCGATCCAGCTGCGCATGTCCTGCGGGGTATCGTCCTCGCGATTCATTGTCGGCAGAATTTCGTTCAACAGTTTGTCTGAATCACAGAGTTCCGCGATCGAATCGACCACAATGTCTGGCTGATAGGCGTATTTGGGGAGATCCTCGAGCTTTGTTCCGCCGGACAGTACCAGAATTGTGCGGTAGCCCATCTGCACACCGCCGACGATATCGGTTTCCATCGTGTCGCCGATCATGATCGTTTCGCTGGTGGCCATGCCGAGCTCCTTGCGGGCGGTTCGCATCATCACGGGGCTCGGCTTGCCGACGCTGAATGCTTTGATACCCGTAGCCGCCTCGATCAGCGAGACAATCGCTCCGCAACCGGGCCGCGTGCCGGTATTTGTGGGACAGTTGGGATCGAGATTGGTTGCGATTAGCTTCGCCCCGTCGAGGACCATTTGCACGGCCAGCTCAAGCATCTCGAAGCTCAAAGTGCGACCTTCGCCCACGACCACGTAGTCAGGCGATTTGTCGACGACTGAGTAGCCGTTCTGGTGGAGCGCGGTGAGGAGTCCACCCTCGCCGATGACGTACGCCGTGCCGCTCGGCTTCTGGCTGGCGAGGAACCGCGCCGTTGCCATGGCGCATGTAAAAATGTGTTCCTCCCCAATCGGCATTCCCATTCGCACGAGCTTCGTGGCCACGTCGCGGCGCGTGCGCTGGCTGTTGTTCGTAAGGAACAGAAACGGGATCTCCCATCGTGCGAGCAGTCGAATAAATTCCACGGCGCCGGGAATCAACTGGGAGCTGCGGTAAATCACGCCGTCCATGTCGATCAGGAAGCCTCTTCTCATTTTTCAATCCGTTGGCAGAAAGGGCGCCTGAAGATAAAGCGGAAGCTGGTCAATAAACTGACCAGTCCGAATTGACGGTTGCAATGTGCGGGGGCGGACTGATCGTTTCGTCGAACAGTGAATCATCGCGGAGTATTAACACGCGACAACGGCGACCTCCGAGTTGGTTTCAATCAACACTTCGGCGAACAGCTCAGCCTCGACATTGGTGCCACGGTACGTGGCGCTGACCGGCGTGGCATGCATTGGTTCCGCCGCGGCGGCGACGGCCACATGCCGATCAGCTACCGCCAGCCCGTGAGTCGGGTCGAATCCTCGCCAGCCGGCTCCGGGAAGATACACTTCGGCCCACGCGTGCATGTAGCGCTTATCTTGATCGTCGTCGCCCTCCTGATAACCACTCACGAAGCGGGCGGCGAGTCCCACCACGCGGCAAATATCGATAAACAGCACAGCCAGGTCGCGGCACGCACCTTGCCGCTGCTCGATCGTGGTGGCCGGCGGCCACGGGGAGCCTTTTTCGCGATGGATTACGCGAAATCGGTTGCAGATCGTTTCGCTGAGCCGGGTTAGAAATGGAATGACTTCGCCGCGGGCCGCCTGTCGAAGTTGCTCCGCCAGGTCCCGCGCCGGGTCGACGTGGATCGGCACGGCAGCCCGCTTCAGCGCCGCTGCTAATTGCGCAGTTTCCCAAGACTGATAGCCGATTGGCAACCGTTGGTTGGTCGGCGTCAGCAGGAAGTCATACGGATTGTCGCGCAGCGTTTCCACTTCGGAAGTTGCCCGCAAAACCATGTGGTCGTGCACGTCGCTAAACCAGGCCATCGTCACGAGATTGCCTTCGGAGTCCAGCGCCTGCGTCATGCCGGCGGGCGTCGGTTCGATCTGCAAATCGAAATTCAACAGCCGCTGCGTACCGTCGGAGCGTGGCTGCAATCGCAATTGGTGTGGTTCGAAAAACACTGGCCGAGTAAACCGATACTCCGTCGTGTGCTCGATCGTGAATAGCATGGTGGGACTTCGATTAAAGCGTTACCGCCTGTGGGTATTAGTCGTTAGGTGTAAGTCGTTAGTCGTTAGTGTTTGATGGATTACGTTCGATCGCGCCTTACGACTAACACCTAACGCCTACTAGCCCGACGCCCTCTTGGCCTGCAGTGGTACCACGTGCGGATCCGGTAACCGTGCGAGAAGTGGCTGCGCCCAGTCCAGCGACAGCTCGCGCACGCTCTTCCTTAATCGCTCCTGCCAGAGTTCCGAATTCTCCAGCAAGTCGTTCTTTTCGAACCGCTGCGAAATCAAGCGAAACGAATTACGTACGTAGAGCACGATGTCCACGGGGAAGTCGACATCCGCAGCGCTGATCCGCGTGGAATCGAACGCCAGCGTGCCGACTTTGAGCGCGAATTGCAGCGAATCCTCGTACTTCAGCGTGCGGTCGAGCACCGGCTTGCCGTAGCCGCTGGCGCCGAGGATGTGGTACGGCGTGCCCTCGCCGATATCGACCCAATTGCCCTCCGGGTAAATCATGTACAGCTTGTGCTCGGGATCGTCGGCGAGCTGGCCGCCGATCAGCGTGTGGATGTTGAATTGCAGTCCGGACTTTTCGAGCGACTCGCGATCCTCAGCGTGCCACGCGGCGCATTTGCTCGGCAAACATGTTGGCCATTTTGAACAGCCGGTTTTGCGGCGGCTGGTCGGCCTCCTCCATGATCTCGTCGAAGTAGGTGAGCGCCTTGTCGCGCACCGACCGCAGGCCGGCGGTCATCATGAACATGCGTCCAACCGTCGCCTTGGTAGACGGATACCTTGCGGGCGGTGATGCACTCGCTGCCGGAGGTGACCCGCGTATCGGCGATGCCGACCAGACCGTCTTTCACACGCATGCCTAAGCAGAATGTCATGGCAGAATTACTTCACCACGGAGACACGAAGAGCACGGAGAAGAAATATATCTATGGAGCAGGGAAGTAGTGGAGTATCGTTCAGCACGAATGCGAATACTACTCCACTCCTCCGACATACTTCTCTCCGTGTCCTCCGTGCTCCGTGGTTCATTCTAAAGTTGTTTCAATGATATCAGTGGGTTACCAATGCCGTTTCCAGCGGCCGCATCGCGAAGAAGGATTCGTAGATCGCGTCGCCGACCAGGTTGAGCCGCCGTTGCAAATCGTCGACAAATTCGTGCAGGCCGCTGGCGATGACTTCTTCGGCCTGCGTGTACGCCAGTTCGGCCCGCAACTGGCCCAGCCGCTGCTCGGCCGGGTTGCAGAAGCTGCCCGTGTACGTGCCGGAGATCGCGTGCAGCGATTCGTTGGCCCGCGTGAGGCAGTGCAGCACGGCCCGCGGGAACTCGCGGTCGAGCACCAGGAACTTCACCACGTTCACCGGCAGAATTCGCCCGTGCCGCTGGCGGTACATTTCCAGCGCGCTGGCCGACCGCAACAGGGCCAGCCACTGGATGTCGTCGAACGGCGTGCCGACGTCGGTCAGCTTCGGCAGCAGGATGAAGTACTTCACGTCGAGAATGCGCGACGTCTTGTCGGCCCGCTCGATCATGCGGCCGAGTTGGCAGAAGTGCCACGCCTCGCCGTGGGTCATCGTGGCGTCGGTGACGCCCAGGAACTGCTGGCCCGAACACGTTAATCTGCTCGAAAAACGCGTAAGGATTGTCGAGCACCTCGTCGAGCGTGCCGCCGTCGCGAACCATCAAGTAAAACTTGTTGATGTGCTCCCACATCTCGGCGGAGATGATCTCGCGGACGCCGCGGGCGTTTTCGCGGGCCGTCCGCAGGCAGGACAGGATCGAATTCGGATTCTCGGCGTCGAACGTGAGGAATTGGACGACGCTTTCCTTGGTCGTCGATGCCGACGCGCTGCTGAAACTGGCTCGTCGTCGCCGGTGATCACCACCAGCGGCCACCACTGCTGGCCCGCCTCGCCCGGCATGTCGAGGCTGAGGTTCAGATTCACCGAGATGAAGCGGGCGACGTTCTCGGCCCGCTCGACGTAGCGGCTCATCCAGTAGATCGAATCGGCGACGCGGCTCAGCATGCGTAGCACCCGACGCTCGTCCTCGCCACACCACCCAGGTATCTTTGCTGCCGCCGCCTTGCGACGAGTTGACGACCAGCGAGCCCTTCTTGAAGCGCCACGCGCGTCAGGCCGCCGGGCAGCACGTAGATGTCGCGGCCGTAGACGATGAACGGCCGCAGGTCGACGTGCCGGCCTTCCAGGCCGTCGTCGGTGAGCACCGGCACGCGCGACAGGTTCAGCGTCGGCTGGGCGATGTAGTTGCGCGGGTTGGCGCGAATCTGATCGGCACACGCGGCCCGCTCTTCGGCGGTGGCCCGCGGGCCAATCATCAGGCCGTAGCCGCCCGATTCGTTGGCCGGCTTGACGACCAGCTTGTCGAGGTTCGCCAGCACGTGCTGTCGCTGCGTCATCTTCCCAGCAGACGAACGTCGGCACGTTGGGAATGATCGCGTCTTCGCCGAGATAGTACTTGATGATCTGCGGCACGTAGGCGTAGACCACTTTGTCGTCGGCAATGCCGGTGCCCGGCGCATTGGCCAGCGCGATGCGGCCGGCGCGATAGGCGTCCATCAGGCCCGGCACGCCCAGCATCGAGTCCTCGCGAAACGCTTGCGGATCGAGGAAATCGTCGTCGATGCGGCGGTAGAGGACGTCGATCCGCTCGAAGCCCTTGGTGGTCCGCATGTAGACGAAGCCGTCGGACACCACCAGGTCGCGGCCTTCGACCAGGTCGATGCCCATCTGCTGGGCCAGGAACGAATGCTCGAAATAGGCCGAGTTGTAATCGCCCGGCGACAACAGCGCCACGGACGGCGAGCGAACGTGGTCGCCCATCAGGTGCTGCAGCGCATCGAGCAGCCGGCTGCAGTAGTCGTCCACGGGTCGAATCGGCAGCAGCTCGAACAGCTGCGGAAACGTCTGCTTCATGAGCTGGCGATTCTGCAGCACGTACGAAACGCCCGACGGGCAGCGGAGGTTGTCTTCCAGCACGTAGAACTGGCCGTCGGCGTCGCGCACCAGGTCGGTGCCCGTGATGTGGCACCAGATGCCGCGCGGCGGCGTGAGGCCGATGCACTGCTTGGCGAAAGCCGGCCGCGGTGGCCACCACGTGCTCGGGCAGGACGCCGTCGCGGACGACGCGCTGCTCGTGGTAGATGTCCTCCAGGAACAGGTTGAGCGCGGTGATTCGCTGCTGCAGCCCGCGCTCCAGCCACTGCCATTCGTTGTGACAGACGATCCGCGGGACGATGTCGAACGGAATGATCCGCTCGGAGCCCTGCCGGTCGCCGTAGACGTTGAACGTGATGCCAAGTTGGACCATCGAGCGGTCGGCGGCCCGTTGCCGGCGAATCAAGTCGTCCGCCGACATGCCGCGCATCCGCTCGAACAGCGGCTGGCAATCGGCCCGCGGCCGGCCCGCGCCGTCGAACATTTCGTCATAAAAGCCGGTCGTCTCGTAGCCGGCGAAGGAACTCCGGCCATCGGACATGCTTTGTGACTGGTTCACCGAATTGCGACGTACTCGGATGCTGGAGACTACCGCTTCATCAGTTGCCATACGATCGATCCAAAAATGCCATGAGGTGGCGACGGAAGAGGAAGCATTCGAAGCCAAAGCAAACCCTGCGCCGCTGCGAATTGTCATTCCGATGCCGGGCGAGTTCGCGTCGAACAACGTTGATAGCGTTGGAGATGCGTCGTTCCACGAGGCAATCGATCGGCATCTAAGTCGGGCGGGCCACGTGTCGAATGCCCAATAAATGGGCAGCCACGGAAATGCTCGCCGGGCCTCACTCCACCGGCTATTTAACGTCAACGAACGATTGTCGGTGAATCGGTGACTAACCGCAATCGGCCCGTCGCACGAATTAGTTAACGCGCCCGGGTTTTGAGTCTAGAATGGGTGCGAAAGTAAAAACGCCGCGGCGAATTGGCCCGCCGGCTGTGCAGCCGCATCGCACTACCCGCCGATTGATATCGCCGCCAGCACGCCTGGCCTGAAACCTCGCCTTACCGAATCTCCATGAGAATTACGCCCTGCGGACGCTGCTTATTGGGCTGGATCTGCGCGGTGAATTTCATTGCCGGCCACTTGACCAGGTCATGTTTCGCCGATTTGCTAGCCGGCGACTTCAAGTTCAATAGCGTGTTCCGTTTCGACGATGAGACCGGAGCAGAAGTCTCCGGCGGAATTCCAATGGGAACGGCCGGCTTAGAAGCCACCGCTGGAGTCACCGTGGGATCCGACGGCAATATTTATGTCAGCAGCCAGAACACTGGTGAGATCTTGTTCTACAACGGGAAGACTGGTGCTCCCCTGCCCTCGCCGCTTGCGGGTGGCCGCGACGGCTTGTTTGCCCTCGTGCGTACTCCGAGCACTCCCAGCGGTGCTCCCGGACCGCTGCGGTTCGGCCCCGATGGCAATCTCTACGTGTCGGATTTTGGTGGCAGCACGGTACGCGTGTACCACGGAACGACTGGCGCCGAGCTTGCCCCGCTGCGACTGGCTTTGGTCCGACCGGCGGGCTGACGTTCGCTCCCAATGGCGATCTCTACGTCGGCAACTTCGGCACGTCTGCCGTGATTCGCGTGAGGAACGGCACGCAGGCGCCGTTCATCCTGTCGGGCACCGGGCCGATTCTCACACCCAGCTCGCTGTTGGTGGTACCCAACGGCGACCTGTTAGTTGTTTCCATGTTCGCGAATCAAATCCATCGCTACAGCGGCACCGGTGAATACTTGGGCGTCTTCGCACACATCGAGCCCATCGTGCCGCCGGTCGACGTCACAAATTATCCGTCGGAAATCGTCTTCGATGACGACGGAAACGTCGTGGTCGCGGTGCTCGGTGCCACAAACCCGCCCGATAATGCCGGCCAGGTTTTGCGGTACGCGCTGCAGGAAGGCAGCGTGGAGGGCCTGTTGTTGGACACGCTCGTCGACGCCTATCCACCGATCAGCAGCATTGTGTGGATTCGCTCGCCGGACGCCGTTACAGGGGATTTCGATAGCAGCGGCGTCGTTGATGCGGCCGATTACAACAAATGGCGGTCGGACTTCGGAAAATGGGTCGCCAACGGCGGCGGTGCCGATGGAAACAGCAATGGCGTTGTCGATGCAGGTGATTATGTCGTGTGGCGTGATGCATTCTCTAGTGGCGGACCGCTGATTGTCGCGGCAGCAGTTCCAGAGCCCGCGGCAAACTTCTTCATCCTGTGGGCCGCTTGGCTATCGCTATCGCGTACAATGGCGAGAGACGCGCGTGCCAGCGGTTGCGGCCGCCGGTTGTAATCGTCTCGCGATACGATGATCTGCCATGAATATGCGACCGGTAAAGCGATGCCGCCGTTGCCATCCAGCATTTTCGCTGGTCGAGCTGCTGGTCGTCATCGGGATTATCGGCGTGCTGACGGCGTTGTTGATCCCGGCGGTCCAATCCAGTCGGGCGGCGGCCAGTCGCACCTCCTGCGCCAACAACTTACGCCAACTCGGCATTGCCGCGCAGAATCACGAATCCGCACTCGGCTTTTTTCCGGCCGGGTCGGTCGCCAAGGAGTTTCCTGCCGAACCGACGGCCGCGTGGACCTTTTACCGCTGGTCGGCGCTGGCGATGCTCACGCCCTATTTAGAAAACACCGCAGCGTACAACGCACTCAATTTGTCGGTGCCCCTATACGGCAGCAATTTCGAGGTGCGGCCGGAAAACACCAACGCGGTGAAAACCTGGGTCGCCGAATTCCTTTGTCCGGCGGACGAAATCCGCATGCTCAACGAGGACTTCGCACCGACAAGTTACGCCGCTTGTGGCGGCACGGGTGCCAACGGCGGTACGCCGCGCGACACCGACGGCGTGTTCTTCACGAATTCACAAACGCGGGTCGGGCAGATCACCGACGGTACGAGCAAAACGGCCCTCTTTTCGGAGAGCATTCTGGGCGATCCGCGGACTGGCAATCACGACCCGCAAACGGAGTATAAGTTTTCTTTCCTCGCGCCGCTTACCGATGCGCTTTGCAATGGCGCCAACCAGTGGAACGTGAGCGATCCGCGTGGCTTCGCCTGGGTGAATGGCGAGTTCCGCTGCGCACTGTATAACCACCGCACGCCGCCCAACTCGACTACGCCCGATTGCATGGGCGTCACGATCGGCGGCACGGTCGAAACGCGCTACACTCCGTACGGCTGGCGCACCGCCCGCAGCCGGCACCCGGGCGGCGTGAATCTTGCGCTTGCCGATGGGGCACTTCGCTTCGTCGACGATTCGATCGAGCCGGCGGCCTGGCAGGCCCTCTCTACGATGGCTGGCGACGATACGATCGGTCCATAGCGCATTGTTTCTATGTTCGCCGGAACCGGCACGTCACGCTACGGCCGACGATGCCAAGGATCGCCATCACGGACATTACCAACGCCACGCTCGTCGGCTCGGGAATCGTCGAGAACACGATTCCGGTCGGCTCGCTGAAGCCGAAGGCGCTCGCGACAGGTGGCTGGCCGTCGCCCCCTGGAAAGTTGGCCAGATGCGTGTTGCTGGCCCACACGCGCAGCAAGTTGCCGTTGAAATCATACTCGTCCACGCGGCTATCACCGTTTGTGGCGCCCAACACACCGACCAGCAAGCTATTGCCATCGGGGCCGAGCGCCAGACTCGCCGGGAAGGCAAGATTTGGGATGTACCCGCTGGTACCGAAAGATGCGGCAATCGCGCCGGTGGTGGCGTTGAACTTGCCGACTCGCCCGCCGCCGCCGGCCGCGACGTACAAATCATTTCCGACGACGAGAAGATTGCCAGCGCCGCGCAACTCGGGGCGATCCGTCACGAGCGGCACAAACTGATTCGTGCCAGAATTAAAACGCAACACGCCGCCGTCGCCAAACAAGCTAAAACTACTCACGAGCAAATCGCCAGCCGGATTGAATGCCAATCCAGAGCGACCAACCAATGGGCCGCCCGTCAAATCGGGTCCGGCACTTGCACCGTTGGGTGAAAGTTGCGCCACGGTGTTGCCGGCCGGCAGTGGTGTGAACGGCCCAAGATTCGCCGCGTAAATCTTCGATGCATCTTGGCTAAACAGCACGGTGGCCGGAACAAAGATCGTGCTTGGCGCAGCTGAAGGGGCCGTAATGTCGAATAGTTTTGCAGAAGTGGAACCGTTGTAACTGAATACGGCAATTCGATTACTTGTTCGATCGCTGACGTACAATCTCGATTGATTCGGCGACAACGAGATACCGCTGATCCCTCCGGCCGTCGGTCCGACACCCAAAGTGGGATCGTTAATGAGCGTTCCTAGAAAAGAGCCGTTAGATGAATACCTTAATACACGGCCGAGCAGACGGTCAGCAACCAGATATTGACCTGCTTCAGCAATTGAACAAAGAGGTATCCAGGAAGACAAACAAACGAACCAAAGGGCCAGAGTGCCGAACCGGCATTTTACAGTCATAAGATCGTGCTCCTACTGGAATCCAAGGTGTCGAGTCGTGTGGTTTGAAAGCGACGCTGCTTGATTAAAACTAAGATTATCATTTACGGCCCGGCAGATTGCCAGTCGCCATACAGAAGCCTCCCTATCCGCCGTGAAATGTCCCATGATAGAACCCCGCAGCCGACAATTCGGATTGAAGCTTCGCTGATGAGCCTCTAGCAATTTCGAAGCTTGCCTGGTGCATCTCGCCCTTGACGCTCCCAGTCCTCACGGCATAGGCTGGTGGATTCTTCAAAGCCTTAAGATATAAGCACTTCCGATAGGGTTTTAGCCATGGCCGTTCCCAAGCGCAAACAATCGAATTCCCGCACCGGCATGCGTCGCTCCCACGATGCCCTGAAGCCCAAGCAGCTGCAGGCCTGTCCCAAGTGCGGCACGCAGAAGCCGTCGCATGTGATCTGCCCGAACTGCGGCCATTACGGCGGCCGGGCGATCGTCGAAACGGAGTAGCATGGAGCAAGGAGCATGGAACAGGGAGTCGAACGACGATGTCCTGACTCTCTGCACCGAGCTCCCCGCTTTAACTGCCATGTCCACCACCGAGTCGTCCAAAGCCGCGTTCCTCTTCCCCGGTCAGGGCGCTCAGGCGGTTGGAATGGGGTCGGGTGTATGTGCCAAGGTGCCGGCGGCCCGGGATTTGTTTGACCGCGCTGCTCCCGTGCTGGGTTACGATCTGCTGAAGCTTTGCACGGAAGGTCCGGCCGCCAAGCTGGATTCGACCGTTTACAGCCAACCGGCACTGTTTGTGGCGAGCCTGGCGGCGCTGGAGCAATTGAGGCAGAACTCGCCCGAATTGATCGACCGCTGTTCTGCTGCAGCTGGTTTAAGCCTGGGGGAATACACGGCCCTGGTGTTTGCCGGAGTCATGGATTTCGAAACCGGTCTGCGTGTGGTGCAAGAGCGGGGCCGGGCCATGCAAGGGGCCGCCGATGCCGTTCGCAGCGGGATGGTCAGTGTGTTGGGCTTGGAACGCGAGCAAATCGAATCGCTTTGCGGTGAGGCCCGCCAGGACGAGACTCTTCAGGTGGCCAATCTGTTGTGCCCCGGAAATATCGTGGTGTCGGGGCATGTCGGGGCATGCGAGCGGATTGCCGGGCTGGCCACGGCGGCCGGGGCCATGAAAGTAATTCCATTGCCGGTTGCGGGGGCGTTTCATACTCCCCTCATGGAGCCAGCGGTGGAGCGTCTGCGGGCCGTGCTTGCGGATGTACCGCTCCAGCGGCCGCGAATCCCCGTGATCTCGAACGTCGATGCACGTCCCCACGACGATCCCGACGAAATCCGGGAAATACTGATCCAGCAAGTGTGCTCGCAAGTCCGCTGGGAAGAATCGATGCGGTATTTGCTCGATCAGCAAGGTATCACGGCGTTTTACGAAATCGGCCCCGGCCGAGTCCTGTGTGGATTAATGAAGCGAATCGCCCGCAAAGTACCGTGCGAGAACATCGCGGCATAAAGATTCATTAACCACAAAGGCACAAAGGACACAAAGAGTAACTGAACGAAGAGAAACGACGGCGCACTAGAGCCAGAATGCGGACCGCAGCCTCACGCCCGATCTGTCCCTTCCGGTGTCTTCTTTGTGTTCTTGGTGTTCGTTGTGGTTAACTTCTCAGTCCGGATCAACATATGGCAGACGACATCAATCGGCGAATCCAAGTTAACTTGACTGGTCAGACGGCCATCGTAACGGGTGCATCGCGCGGCATTGGCAAGGCGATTGCGCTGCGACTTGCCGGGGCCGGGGCAAAAGTCGCGTGCGTCGCCCGCAGTGCCGACAAGCTGAAAGAAACCGCCGACGCAATCGCAGGCGCCGGTGGGTCTGCCGAAGTGCATCCGTGCGATGTGACCGACAGTGCCGCGGTAAGCAAGCTGGTCGAAGATCTTGCTGAGCGGTGGGGCCAGGTCAATATCGTCGTGAACAACGCCGGCATCACCAAGGACACGCTCATCCCGCGGATGAGTGACGACGACTGGGACGCCGTCATCGCCACAAACCTGCGAAGCGTGTTTCTGTTCACTCGGGCGGCGTCGCTGGCGATGATGCGCAAGCGGAGTGGGCGGATCATCAACATTGCGAGCGTGTCCGGTATTATGGGCAACCCGGGACAAGCGAACTACTCGGCCTCCAAGGCGGGAATTATTGGGTTGACGCGAACGGTGGCCCAGGAGCTCGCCGGCCGCAAAGTGACCGTCAACGCCATCTGCCCGGGATTTATCGCCTCGGAAATGACCGACGCACTGGGCCCGGCCATTTTGGACGAAGTGAAGAAGCGAATTCCCGCCAAGCGACTCGGCGAGGCCGACGAAATTGCGGACGCGGTGCTATACCTTGCCAGCGACTCGGCAGCCTACATTACCGGCGAAGTGCTGACAATCGACGGCGGATTGACGCCGTAAAGTGCTGGGAGCTGGGAGCGGAGAGCAAGGAGTAAGAAAAGACCATTAACTCTCTGCTCTATGCTCCTTGCTCCCCGCTGGGATCGCCCTGGACAGCCGGCCCCTATAATTGGTATATCTTGACCTCCCTTACGGAGTCCCTCTATCTTTATGGGTCTACCGGCGAGGGCAATCGCTGCCTCTCGAAAGGCAGCAATGGCCCACCGGCGTCCGACGGATACGATTCTGGCAGGCATTCGGTTTTGCCATTTCGATAAGCCATTCATTAGAACACGTTGATTGCTAAGCAGGAGGATTGATAAGGTGGCCGCCACAGTAATGGAACGCGTAAAAGACATCGTCGCCGACAACTTGGGCGTCGACAGGGAAAAAATCACGGCGGACACGTCGTTCGTGAACGATTTGGGCGCCGATTCGCTGGATACGGTCGAACTCGTGATGGAACTGGAAGAGGAATTCGACATCAACATCCCGGACGACGCCGCCGAAAAAATTCAGACCGTCGGCCAGGCGGTGCAGTACATCGAAGCCGGCATGAACGGCAAGAACTAAGCGGAGAGCAAGGAGCATAGAGCGGGGGAGATGCTCCCTGCTCGACGTTCCTTTTTGTTTCTTTTTCTCCCGCTCCGTGCTCCCCGCTCCCTGCTCAATCATGAAACGCCGCGTCGTCGTCACAGGCATTGGTGCAGTCACGTCGCTTAGCTGCAAGGTCGACGACTTGTGGCGGAAAATCCTCAACGGCCGCAGCGGCGTCCATCAACTGAAGGTGTTTGACACGACCGGTCACAAGGTCGCCTTCGGCGGTGATATCTACGATTGGACCACCGACGGCTATGTCGATCGCAAGGAAGAAAAACGAATCGACCGCTTCACGCAGTTCGCGATGGTGGCCGGCATCGACGCGGTGAACGATTCCGGTCTCGACTTCTCTAAGGAAGACCCGTTCCGCTGCGGCGTAATTTTGGGCTCAGGCATCGGTGGGTTGAACGAGATTGAAACCCAGCACGAGCGGCTACTCACCAAGGGGCCGGACAAAGTCTCCGCGTTCACCATTCCCAAGTTGATGGTCAACGCGGCGAGTGGCCACGTGTCCATCCGCTACGGACTGCGCGGTCCGAACTACGCGGTGGCCACCGCGTGCGCCAGCGCCACCAACGCGATGGGCGATGCGTACAAAGCAATTCAGTACGACGACGCCGACGTCATGGTCACCGGCGGCACGGAAGCGGCTTGCACGCCCATGGGTGTTTCCGGATTTGCAAACATGCGGGCGCTTTCGGAGCGACATCACGACCCGGCCGGCGCCAGCCGCCCGTTCGACGCCGAGCGCGACGGATTTGTACTGTCCGAGGGTGCCGGCCTGTTGGTGTTCGAGGAACTGGAGCACGCCAAGGCCCGCGGCGCAAGGATATACGCCGAAATCCTCGGATACGGTGCAAGTGCCGATGGCGGGCACATCACCCAGCCGGACGCCGAGGGCATCGGCGCCGCGAAAGCCATGAGTTGCGCTTTGCGTGACGGCCGGCTCAACCCCGAGGCAATCGATTACATCAACGCCCACGGCACGAGTACGCCGCTGGGTGACAAGGCGGAAACGGTGGCCATCAAAACCGTGTTTCGCGAGCACGCCTACAAGCTGAGTATCTCAAGCACGAAGAGCCAACTGGGCCATTTGCTGGGCGCCAGCGGCGGAGTGGAGCTTGTCATCTGCATGAAGGCGCTGGTGGACGGCGTCTGTCCGCCGACGATCAACTACACCACGCCCGACCCCGATTGCGATCTGGACTACACGCCGAATACGCCGCGCGAGCGGAAGCTGCGCACGGTGATGTCCAACAGCTTTGGCTTTGGCGGCCACAACGCGTCGATCATTGCCGGGACCGCGGCATAACCACCGTCGTTTTGACCTCTCCGCCAAACGATTGCGGCTCCGTTGTAAAGTTGAGAGGTGGCCCTTGCCCGCGCGATACGGCGAGCTGGCACTCTGCCCCGTTTAGACCTCAGCTGTGAATAACCCAAGTAAATTCACAGCGCTCTTTTTTCGCTGACTCTTTCTTACGCGATTGTATAATAGACGTGTCACTTACCTGTCGTCCATCCAGCGGTGATCGAGCCCATCGTCCACGATTATGGACTCTGCTTCCACATTCTCACATCGCGAGCAATCCGAATCTTGGCGCCGCGAATGCAGTCTCGCAGAGTTCGAGGCGCCGAGATTGTGGCCAATGCCGTGTCTTCCGCAGAGCTACCACGAAGATACCGTCGCAATTTTAAGAGCGAATCGCTGTGAAACTCGCTCGTTTTCGGTATGGATGATAATTGGCGTCGCTTTGCATCTACTCCTGATGCCCAATTGGACGCGGCGCAAACTAACTGGACCGCAACAACTGGAAGCTGGTTTGATTCCGGCAATTGGACGGCCGGCGCACCAATCAGTTCGGTGGATGCAATCATCGACAACGGTGGAATCAGTCAACTTTTCTTAGCGGATGCGCAAGCCCAAGACGTATACATCGGCAATGCGATCTCCGGCTCGCTGCAGATTGGCAACGGCGCAAACCTCGCGAGCCGATTTTCAAGTATTGGTCATCTCGCTGATGCGGACGGGGCCGTGACAGTGACTGGTGAAAACTCAAGATGGAACTCAATTGGCGTCTCGTCTGCTATGTCTAGTCTCAGTGTCGGTGGCAACGGTAAGGGCACGCTCACAATCGCGGACGGTGGAGTAGTTGAGACCCAGTATGGCAAGATTGGGATTACAGCGGAATCAGAAGGTGATGTGACAGTGACGGGCCACGATTCGATTTTTACCAACAGCTATAATCTGACGATTGGCGACAACGGCAAAGGCATCCTGAGCGTCTTCGACGGGGCGACAGTCACGAACTCGTGGGGCATAATCGCTAACAATGCTGGGTCCGAAGGAACAGTGACAGTTTTGGGCGACCGTTCGACTTGGACAAATCAAGGATCACAAGTCGTTGCCGGTTCCGGCATGGGAGTCTTGATCATCGCAGGCGGGGGGACAGTTTCGGCCCCAGGTGTTAGCATCGGTGCAGGGGCGGGTGGCAATGGCATTGTGACAGTCTCGGACGCGGACTCCACTTGGGCAATTGAGAATTACTTGCAGGTCGGTGACGGCAGTACTGGTGAACTGACGATCGCTAATGGCGGTGCCGTCTGGAATGTGGACGGGGCAGTAGGATTTCGCATCAATTCTGACGGCGAAGTCAATGTCACTGGCCAGGGTTCAAATTGGACTAACGGCGGAGAACTACTCATTGGAGATATTGGAAGGGCGAAAATGTCAATTACCGACGGCGGAGTAGTTAATAGCGCTACGGCCGTTCTCGCTAGTTCATTTCTATCTGAGGCAGTAGTATCCGTTGCCGACAGCGGTTCGTCATGGAACAACAGCGGCGACCTGTACGTGTCCGCAAATGGTAAAGCAACGCTCTTAATCAGCGATGGTGGATTCGTACAAATTGGTGGCGATACGTCGTGGGGGCACAGACGGGGCGGGCAGCATTCACTTCGACAACGGCATCTTGACCACAGCCGGTCTGCTGACCGATGTCAAAAACCTCAAAGGCATTGGCATTGTGAATGCGCACGGATTGGTTTCCGATTTGAATTTGGTTTTCGATGCAATTCACGGGCTTCAACAGCAGATTCTGCTGGCGAGCCGACCCGACCAAAGCATTGCGGTTAATCTGGACGCGAATGGGAGCGGAGCGATGGGTGCCGGTTGGGGAGGAACTGGAATGCTTTTGGTCACTGACGGCATCACGTTATCCGCGGCTAAGGGTTACCTGGGCTACCTTTCTGGCTCATCGGGATCGGCCACGGTAACTGGACCCGGTTCTGCCTGGAGCATCAGCGGGGAATTCCTGATTGTAAAGTACGGTTCTGGTACGCTTGCGATTCAAAATGGCGCACGTGTTACTAATGCGTCTTCGGCCACGATCGGACGTGAATCGTTCTCGTCCGGTTCCGTGGTAGTCGAAGGTGCTGGCTCAAACTGGACGGTCAGTGGCGATTTAACGGTGGCCTACCGCGGTACAGGCGATCTGACAATCACTCAGGCCAGTACCGTCACAAGTACAAATGGCACTATCGGGGACAGGTTCTCAGGTGAGGTGACTGTTTCCGGTGCCGGGTCGGTTTGGTCCAACAGCGGATTCTTGATTGTGGGCAATTCTGCTAACGGCAGCCTGACAATTGTTGACGGGGGTTTTGTGGTGAATGGTGTTGGCGAGATCGGTCGAAGTACGGATCCTAATTCTAGAGGAACAGTCACAGTCTCTGGCGCTGGATCGAAATGGACAAATAACTCCCATTTGATAGTCGGTAGTTCTGGCACAGGAACGCTCGTTGTTCTCGGCGATGGAGTCGTTTCCGCAGGAAGTGGCATGACAATAGGCACCAAGGGAAAAGTTCAGGGTGACGGCACTGTCATGGCGAACGTTACCAACTCTGGCGTGGTTGATCCGGCAGGGTCAACGGCCGTCCTGGATATCGACGGCAACTACAGTCAGAAAGCTACTGGCGTACTACAGATCGCCCTGCTTTCCCACGTGAATTTTGAAAAGCTCAACGTTATCGGAAACGTAGCATTCGGCGGCAAACTGGAAGTGACGCTGGGCGGGTTTGTGCCGCTTGGCAGTCGGTCGTTCGATATTCTTGATTGGACCGGCACCAAAGCGGAATGTTTTCATCCATCCAATTGCCGACGCTGGGGGGAATGCTGAACTGGGATACGACGCAACTTTACAGCACGGGTAGGCTAAGTGTCGTAGGCCCCGATATGCTGCCTGGCGACTACAATGACGACGGCATCGTTGACGCCGCCGACTATGTGGAGTGGCGAGAGACGGATCGCACGCAACCAGCGTACAACACGTGGCGAGCCAACTTTGGTCGAACCGCGGGAACGGACACTGTTCGTGCCGTAGGCGCCACTGCGGCGGTAGCGGAGCCAGCCAGCCTTGTCCAATTGATTGTTTTCACCATCGCCACATTTTCGTTGCTACGCAAACCAGCGGCTAAATTCGCATACTAGCCGCATGCCGAATTTGTCGGCAACTGCTTATCTGGGCGCACGTGGGGCCAATCCGCCGGTGGCCTAAGTTAAGCCTGTGCCAGCCCGATTTGAACATCGGCAATCTACGCAATTTCTGCGGCGTCGAATTCTGTGCTGGCGATTCAGACCGCTTATCCGCCGTGGCTGCGCAGTTCATTCCATTTAATTTGCCAGTTTTTGATTTCGTGGTCAAAATAGTGGGCAATGTTTGAGTCTCACTACAGACCACGAGAATCGCCATGGGAAGCCGCTCATCCATAAAAATCTCGTTGCGTTCAGCTGCCGTCATCATCGGCATTGTTCCCAACGTCGGTTGGGCCAGTTGGACGATTGAGCCCGTGGACCTGTCCGGCGAAGTGGGATGGTCGCTCAACCTTGGTATCGATCCGATGGGCACACCGCACGCCGCGTATTTCACGACCAACCCGAATGGCGACTTCCACTACTCGCGCCGAGGCGAAGCTGGCTGGCAACGACACGCGGTAATTGATAACGCCGATGCGTTTGCCCTGGACCAAAACGGCGATCGTTTTTTTATCACCGCGCTGCACCAACTTCTACCCCAATTTTCAAGTACTGCTCGACAATGGTCTGCTGTTGGGTCAGCAGTTGGCAGCAACCAGATTCAGCGAAGTTGTTTTTCTGGACTTTGACAGCCAGAACCGGCCCCAAATTGGCTGGGTCGATACGACGGCTAAGCAGCTGAAGCACAGTTTTTGGAGTGGCACGGCGTGGACGACGCGAACCGTAGCCAGTGGCTCCGAGTTTGGCTTTGGGAATTCGACCTTCTCCGCGACACTCGACGGTGCCGATCGCATGCACTTTTCCTGGCAGAATGAAGCCGACCGGCTGCAATATGCAAAGCCCAGCGGTGCGACGTGGCAAATCAGTTCTCCATTCCCGACGCAAAACGCCCGGCCTTTCGACATGACGACTGACACTGCCGGCAATGTCCATCTCGCATACGACGTTTCCACGGGAAACGTTCATACCGGCGGGCTGTTTTACAGTCTGTACAACGGCACCTCTTGGGCCAGCGGACGCATTCCGAACCTGGATGCATTTGGATCAGGCCGCTCGCAGGTTGTCGTCGACGCTTCGGGTGAGCCGCACATTTTCACTTACGACAGTACGTTCAGCGGGCCGTCAAAGCTCAAGCATGTCTATCGGATGGACGGCGCGTGGAAAAATGATACGCTGGATACCCCAACTGGAAACTCCAGCGGTCCGGATAGCATTGAAGCCATGCTGGATGCGTCGGGAATGCACGTTTTGTATTCGACGGGCGGAAAGAACGTCTATTACGCCTTTCAGCCAGCCGTTGCCACACTCGCCGGCGACTACGACGAAAACGGAGTCGTCGATGCGTCCGACTATGTCGTGTGGCGAAAGGCGCTTGGAAGCTCTGCGCCCGCCAGCGGCAGCAGCGCCGATGGCGATTCCGACGGCCAGATTACGCAGGCCGATTACGATATTTGGCGTGCCAACTTTGGCCGAACGTCTTTGACCGGTGCCGCTGCTTCTCTAGCCGCGGGCGGCACTTTCGCAAGCGTGCCGGAGCCCAGCGGTGCGGCATTGGCCATTGCCGCACTTACCTTCGCGGCGCTTTGCACTAGTCTCAATCCAAAGAAAGTTGGGGCACGAAGCGGCGTTGATTAATAGCCGGGACCGCGGAGGTCAATCTCGCCCTCCGGCCAGCCGGGGCCGCTGGGATAGCGCATGATCACCGGACTCCACCACGGGTTGGCGCGCGGGTCGTCAGCCAACGAGTTGACGAAGCGATTGTGAATCCGAACTGAGCCAAGGTTTTCGTAGAACGACTGCACATCATCCGTCGTCTGAAACAGGGCGAACGGAAACGATCCATCATCCACAAGGTCGAACGTGCGTCGCACCACGGCCCGACCCAGCTTTCGGCCGCGAGCGGCCGGATCGGTGCACACCCGCGCCAAGGCGAGCACGGTCATGTCGCCTTGACTCGTGCCAATTACCCGCGGATCAAAGCTGGCATGAGCGATAACCCTTCCGCCCTCCCGCACCATAAAAGAACGCGGATGTTGGCGTTCCGGTCCGCGATAATCCTGCCACCGGCTCAACATTTCGGCTGCCATCGTGTCGGCGGTGCGGCCCGGTTTCGGCCAGATTGAAACGATAAGCTGCGAAATCCCCCGCGCATCCTCCTGACTCAATCGGCGGCGATCCAGCGTTTCGATGTGCATCTAAACTGCCGTGTGTAATTGGGATTTGGAGTGGGCGGGCCTATGAAAAAAAGCAGCCGTTGCCGAGAAAGTCTCGAAAACTTTGATATTCCCGACGACGATTAATCGAAGCAAAGTTCGGATATACCGGCACTTTGCGAGTCTATTTTAACTGGCGTCTGTTCGTTATTGAAAGGCGACTACCAGTCGCTAAGAAATTCGAGGCGATCGCACATCGTCTCGGCCTGCATTGTGTTAGCAAGATGAAGCAATCGCCGTAAAACGTCGCCAATTGGCCGCTGGCTGGAAACGGCGATGCCCGAATGATGTCGATATTGCCGCATCCATTCGGAATGTTTGCCGGTGAAGTGCGCCACGTTAAAGGTCACAAATACGTATCCCTGGTCAGCAGCCCACAATAGTTGGGATTCATCTGACTCGCGAAGTCTACCTGCTTCAGGGGTGGAAATCGAATCGAAGCCCGCGCGGCGGAGCGCGACAGCAACGCCGCCATACGCGTCCTCGTCCGTGAAGAAGCGAAGGGCGCTCATCGTGGCGGCGATAATCCCATTTGACCCTTTACCGTTGCTTCATCATCGGCTGCCAAGTCACCCTCGATTTCGTCGAGATGGTCGTAGGCATATGCCAAGGCGTCGTGCACGTCGGCTGGCTTTAAATTCGAATACTGCTGGACGATTTCCTCAACCCGCATACCCTGTCGGTAACACGCCAGAATAATGGCGACGCGAATCCGAGTGCCGGTAACCACTGGTTGTCCGCCGCAGCGCGAGATCTTTTTCAATATTTCGATAGTCCAATTTGGACATAGCCATAGCCCCATCGGAGAGTTGAAAATGCGCGGCTTCGCGTGGTCTTTCCCGAGATGACTCTATTATACCACGCGGAGGAGAGGCACGACTCACTCCAAGTCCAACCGGCAACCCTTGGCATAGCTCTCTTGGGCTTTGTTGACAATTGCCAGCGCTCGGTAGGCATCTTCCAGGCTGGACGTCTTGAGCACGAGGCTGGCCACATGACGGTGGAAGTGCATAAACAGTTGCTCGCCCACTGGTCGGTCATGGTCCAAGAGCTCGGAGTGCTGGCCCGCCTCATCGAACCATACCAGCGTGTGCGGCAAGTCGAGAAACGCGATGCCGCGCTGGCAAACGACCTGCAAATCGGCCGGCCGGCGGAATGCGGCTGCTTCGTGGCACTTGGGAGAAACATAGCTACCGCACGCAATTTGTGCGACCGGCCCGGTGCCGACCTCACCGGGCGGCGAGAAATCGAGCGCCATCACGAGGTAATCCTTCGGCGCTGTTTCATGCCGGGCCGCGCTTCCTAGCGGTGCCGAAGTGTGCGCGGCACCTACCACGCTCGTCGCTTCGCTGCCAACAATGTCGCGGCACCAATCGACCATTTCGATCAGCTGGCGCATATCGGACGTGTAGTACGAATGGCTGTGGTCGCGCCAGACGTAAAACGCCGGTTGCAGAACAACAACCGCGGCAAGCCCAGCCGCGTAGCGATCAATTCTTTGAGCCGGAGCGTGGCCGGCGCGAGACGGCAGGGAAATTCGGCCATGAAGGCGACGCCGGCCTCACGAACCCGGGTCCGTACCTCGTCGGCTGCGCTCGTGTCCAAGTCGAGTGCGGCTGAACAGTAAATAGCCTTGCCGGCTTGGCAGGCAGCCAGAATTGGCAGAGCGCCATACCAGCGGGCTGAAAGCAGCAAGAGCGCGTCGATGTCGGCGCTTGAAGCCAGGGCCCGGAAGCCATCGCACGTTCGCGCCGGCCAGCGTTGGGCGATTTCTGCGGCCCGATGGGCCACGGGATCGCAAAACGCGCGGACCTCGAAGCGGTCGGACAGGCGCGCAATGCGGGCGCGTGCCGAGTTTCCCAAGCCTGGCCAAGTCCAACAATGCCGACGCGAAGTTTCATGATCCCTGTTTTATTGGTCGTGCGTTGGCCGTCGGCGTACCAGGGAAAGTCACGAGATACGCGCTGCGGTCAAACTATCAACTGTCTCGTTTTTCCGTCAAAACAGCAAGGCGAATTTGCGCTATCTGGTATCCCTTTTAGCGCTCTTCGCAAAGCGCTTCTAACATTTGGGCCAACAATTCTATCGGCAATCCGACGACGTTCGACTCACTCCCTTCGACGATGTGGACCCAGCCGAGGCGGTCCTGGTAGCCGAACGCACCGGCTTTGCCTTCCCACTGCCCGCTGGACAGATAGTCGTTGAGCTGACCCTCCGAGAGGCCGTCCATGCGCAGCCGAGTCACGGCGACCCGCACGAGCGGCGAATCTTCACGCCGGTTCTGCTCGGAAGGGAGAATGAGATCAAGCGGCCACAAGCACACTCCGGTAAGCACGCGGTGTACGCGACCACTGAGCTGCAACAGCATCTCCCGTGCATGTGCCTCGTCGGCCGGCTTGCCCAGGATCAGGCCGTCGCATTCAGCAACCGTATCGGCCCCGAGAACTACCGGGACCGGCGAGTCGCGTTTCCCCCAACCCTGTTTTCCCGGGTCACTTTGCAGCTTTCGCACGACAACGGCGGCCTTGCGAAAGGCCAATTCCGCCACCAGGCCGGCCGGGCCGGACTCGCTACACACGCCGCATTCCACATCCACATGCGGCGGCATTACGATAAACTGGTAACCCGCGTCGGCCAGCAACTCGCGACGACGCGGCGAGTTACTTGCCAGAATTAGGGGCTGGGGGCTGGGGGCTGGGGACTGGGGATGTGTCATTCGTTTGTCGCTGGTAGTTTTCCGTTGCAGACTCGAAATTGTACTCGATTAAACTTTCATCGTCCGAAGTTCAGTTCCCAGTTCCATTCCCCAGCCCCCAGCCCCCTTCATGCTTGACGTTCTTTACGAAGACAACCACTTACTTGCCGTTAACAAGCCGGCCATGTTGCCAACGATGGGCGTTGCCGAGGACCGTCCTTCGTTGCTGGCCGCCGCGAAGGAATACCTTCGCCAAAGGTACGCCAAGCCTGGAAATGTATTTTTGGGTATCGTCAGCCGGCTGGATGCGCCCGTGACCGGCGTGGTATTGTTGGCGCGCACGTCCAAGGCGGCAGGACGCCTGGCGAAGCAATTTCGAGAGCGCGACGTGCAGAAAATCTATTGGGCGATTGTCGACGGCCAGGTTGAGCCGCCCAGTGGCCAACTAACCGACTACCTCCGCAAGGACGAGCGCCACCGGCGTGTGCACATTGCATCGCCGCGTAGTCCGGGAGCACAGTTAGCCGAGTTGGCCTACCGCACTCTCGGACGTGCCCCGGGCGAGCCTCGCCTTCACGGGCGAACTGACCTTTCGGTTTTGGAAGTGCAGCCGCACACCGGCCGCAAGCATCAAATCCGTGTGCAGTTGGCCCAAGCCGGGTTCCCAATTGTCGGCGACCGGAAATATGACAGCACGCGGCCCTTCTCCGCAGGCATCGCGCTGCATTCGCGGCGGTTGGTAGTTGAGCATCCGGTGAGTAAGATGCAATTAGCGATCGAAGCGCCATTGCCAGCCTCTTGGCGGTCTTTGCTTGATGATGTGCACTAAAACAAGCGGCACCTCGCACCGCATACGATGTGTCGCGGTACTTGGCGCGGTGCGGACCCGCAGTTAAATTCTTAGGCAACTCAGCTCCCACATTCCCACGCGGCTCGTTTACCGCAGTCGCCTGGCATTATGACGTCTCAAACGTCGCATTCCGTACTGCGAAGCGCTGCACTGACCAGCGGCCTCATCTCTCCACAGCAACTGGACGATGCTTTGGCCAGTCTCGCGCCAGGTGCTGCCGATGCGCAGCACGCGGTCGATCAAATCACCGATGAACAGTTGGGACAGCGGCTCGTGGACCTCGGTTATTTGAACCGTTGGCAGGTCGAGCAATTGAAGGAAGGTCGGACCAAGTTTACTCTCGGTCCGTATCGCATTGTCAACGCAATCGGTAAGGGGGGCATGGGACATGTGTTCAAGGCGGAACACAAGCTGCTCGGTCGCGTCGAAGCGATCAAGGTCCTGCCGAAGAGCAAGAGCACGCCAGAGGCTGTGGCCGCGTTTCAGCGTGAGATTCGCGCGCAAGCCCAACTCGACCACCCCAACCTGGTCCGTATATCGTACGCCGATTTCGAAGGAGACACGTATTTCTTTGTGACTGAATACGTGCCGGGTACCGATCTGCGAAAACTGGTACGCCGCAATGGTCCTTTGCGATTTTCCGTGGCGGCC
This sequence comes from uncultured Planctomycetota bacterium, assembly GCA_963786455.1. Lineage (GTDB taxonomy): Bacteria > Planctomycetota > Planctomycetia > Pirellulales > Lacipirellulaceae > JABDGM01. Next base: position 85,578 of record CAWAZX010000010.1, read on the forward strand.
ACGATCGTTTCTCAGGCAGCCGAAGGATTGCACTATGCCCACCGCCGCGGCTTGGTGCATCGCGATGTGAAGCCCGGAAATCTGCTCGTCACGCCGGACGGCCGCACAAAAATCACGGACCTCGGGCTCGCATGGTTTCTGATGGAAGAGTTGGAAGGTGGTAAACCGGCCGGGAAGACGGGGTCGCTCGTGGGTACGGCCGATTATTTGGCCCCGGAAACTATTCGCCAGCCGGATAAGGTGCTCCCCGTGAGCGACGTGTATTCGCTCGGCTGCACGCTGTACTACGCGTTGACGGGCAAGGTGCCTTTTCCAGGTGGCAATACGGCCGACAAGATCCGCCGGCACCTGGACGAAACGCCGCTCAACCCCCTGCACTTCAATCCGGATTTGCCGGAAGCGTTTTGCGACGCGATCGCCGCGATGATGGACAAGAACCCTGACACGCGCACGCCGTCGGCGAGTGCGGTAGTGGAGTTGCTCCGCCCCTGGTGCGACGAAAATGCGACCAGGCATATGGCGGAAACGGGCCCGGCGACTTCTGGCTTCCACCGTGTCGTTGCCGCTACTCTTCCGCGTGCCGCGGCACTTGATGAGACCGCATCGTTTGTAACCGATGACGCCGACGTTATACCGGGCCAGCTCGATAGCCCCAGTCAAATATCGCAGGGTACGGCTTCGATGGCGAACGAGATGGAGGACACGCTCGCAGGTGTGCACGCTCCGCGGCGAACGCCGAGCCGACCGAGCGCCGAATCGACTTCCGGCACGAAGTCAGGTCGCTGGCGCAGCATCGCGATCGCCGCGGCGTTGATCGCCGCTGCCACGGCCGCCGCGTTGATTGCCGGACTCTTCTAAAGCGATGCGGCGATGAAATCCCCGTCAAGGCAGATGCGGCCAAATAGTACCGAGCGCTAGCAGTGGTTCGATGTTGAATGTGCGCTCGTACAACCACAGTCCGGCGATCATCGCGATCAGGAGCGATCCGGCCCGGAAAACGAGCCGCTCGTAAAAAAACGTGCCTCGCAGCATGAACGCCAGCGGAAAAAACACCAGCACGATGGCCATCTGGCCCAGCTCGACGCCGACGTTGAAGCCGAATAGAGCTACGGCCAACGTGGCATCGCTCAGCCCCAGGTCGACCAGCACGTTGGCGAACCCGAACCCATGCACCAGGCCGAACACAAAGGCAATAGCCCAGCCCGACAGCGGCACCACCGGATACAGATTATTGAGCGCCGTAACCACGATCGATAGCGCGATGGTCGCCTCCACCAGACGACCGGGTAACGTGACGTACTCCATTACGGCCAGCCACAGCGTAATCGAGTGCGCGAGCGTGAACACGGTGACAATTTTAAGGACCGCCAGGCACGCCGGCCGAAACGCCTCCACGGGCTGCCAACGATTTTCGCGCCGCACCAAAACTGCGGGCAGCAAGAGGGATAACAAAAACAAAATGTGATCGAAGCCGATCCAGATGTGCCACACTCCCTCCCGGACGTAATCCGCGAAAGACGTCCACAACCGAGACTCACTTGTCCGCAATTCAAGTGTCGCTTCGGTCGGGCTAAGGACATGCGTGCTGGCGACATCGTCGTTAGAATACATCACGAGTCCGCGGTGCGTCGGATCCACGTCAAACAACAGGTTGTAGTGAATATCCAGCACGGCGGCATTTTGCGGGCTCTTGGTTTCGAGGGACAGCACCGCATAGGCACCGTCGCTGTGCTGCGTAACCAAGAGCTCAGTAACGTGCAGATTGCAAGATTGGCCGTCGGCAGCAATGTGCAGGCGGCTGAGCGCGTGGGCAGCGATCGCCTGACGCTGGGCTTTCAACTCTCCCCAGGTGATCTCACCATTCTGATTGGAATCGAGGCCGATCAGGAATTCGAGATCCTTCAGCGCAATATCCCATTCGGCTGTCAGGTGCTCTCCGCCGCCGCGGATCCTCAGATAGCTGTCGCTCGGTTTGTGAGCCGAGGCCGTCGCGCAAAATAGCCATACCAGCAATAACAGACTGATACGAACGACTGCCATCAGTTGCGCTCCAACTGTCGGGACAGTTTCTGCAATACCACGTCCTGCGTCCGGTTCTCTTCAAGAAACTCCAGCGCCAATTGCGCTGCGGCGTGGTCTTTGGCCGCGATCGCTGCCTCCAGTAAGTTGCGAGTGTCGCGTGGCGCTTTTTGCAGTTGCCAGTTTGCCGCTGCAACTTCCAATGCCTGCTGCGGATCGTTTACGAGCTCCAGCTCATAGCGGGCTTCAAACTTGCCGTGCGGCAGATCGCCGCGGAGCCGCGTTTCGTCGAAGCGGCTCTTCAACTGCGTCTGCCACTCGGCGGCAAGCGACTCCTGCCCGCTGCGGCGGGCGGCGATCGCTGCGAGCAGCAGGATGCCCGTGTCGCCAGTGTGCTCGCGCAGTAGCGAAAGTACCTCTTCGTTCCGGCCCCGGTCGAGCAGAAAATCGGCATACGCTCGCAGCAGGTAAAAGTCCTTGGGATTCCCGGCCAAGCCCTCGTGGTAGTGTCCCTCAGCTTGCTCGTCGCGTCCCAGTGACTGCGCGATTTCAGCCTGCTGCGTCACGATCCATTGCACGGCGGCAGGCCAGCGTTCTCTGACTGTCGGAAGAATTTCCGTGAGCGAGGCATACGCTTCATCTGCCTTGCCGGTAACCGCCAGAATGGGAACGCTGCAGATGATTGTCTCGATGGGTTCGGCAAACTTGCTCAAGTTGTCGCACGCTTGCCGCGCCTCGGTATATTTTCCCTGCACCCAATAGATGTTCGCAAGTTCAATCCATGCCTGAACATCCTGCGACTGAGTTTGGAGGTGCAGCGCGAGATCGACCAACGCTTCGTCATACTGGTGATCCCTCTCTTTAAGCTTGGCTCGCAACTTGAGGATTTCGGCTGGAGGACTGGCATCGTCCCACCAGGGACGGATGGCGGCCTGGGCATAGCCGTTGAACCGCGGATCGCTCTCCCGCTTGCCCAACTGCAAATATAGTGACGCCACGACAGCGGCCAGCTCCGGATTCTTCGGATCATTCGCGAGTCGGCGGCGAAGCGTCGTCAGCTCGTCTCGGCTGGACAACAATTCGCGAGGCAGGGTTTCCAAAACCTCGTTGTTGTCCGCAGGGATATATGGATCCGCGAAGGTGACGGAAGCCATCGTTGCGATCACGGCGATGCAGCCCAACGAGCCGACAAGCCTGAACTGACTGCTCTCAGTCCAAATTAAACATGCGGCGAATCGCCATTGGCCGGCGAACAAGCTGCGGTATTGATGCATCTGAGATGCTCCGGTCGACAGAGGAACGCGTTACCGCTTCGCGCCCGTCCATTTCGCCTGTGCATTCGACGCGATTGCGAATTTCGACAGATGGCGAAGCCTATCGCCGACAGGCCGGCGGCCAGCAGCGCGATCGTCGACGGCTCGGGAATCAAGTTGGGAGAAGCCAAATACGGAAACGCGCTGGAAAACGCCCGGTCGTTCATATTCACTCCGTCACCGATGGGCGTTGGGCTGTTCGTGAGGATTGTGAGCTCGGCATCGATGACATCATCAGCGAGTCGGCGGCCGTTAAGGAATCCGCCGGCATTCGCGGTATCGAACGTGAGCACATCCGGCAATAGCACTCCGGCCGTGTTCATGGCATGGGTTGCATTACCGCCGTTGAGAGCCAAGAGTTGTGCACGCACGTCGTTCCCGAAGTTGGCCGGATCGTTCGCGGGCAGGCCCAGATTGAACTCGTCTTTTCGAGCAGACGGAATTAGCGCCGTATTGATGGCGGGCCGTCCCATGCGGTCGGCCTGGTTGCCGCCAACCAGCGTGCGGGCCCAGATGCCCACGTTCTGGGCGCCGAGGTCGGAGCTGGGAACTTCCAAAACAATCGCCGATACATCGGCGCCTTTAAAGGTATCGGTGCCCGTGAAATTGAAGTTGTTGTTGAATCCCACCAGGTCAAAGAAGAACGGGTCGTCAAACAACGCCGCATGCAGCCTGCCTCCACCGGAGGTCGAAATGTCTGCTCCGGTATTTCCGGCGGCAAACGCGGCGCCGTTGCGAGTCATGTTGAGCGTCTGAACGCCACCCACCGCCGGGGAAAATGTTGCGGCGTAGGTCACATCCGCCACGGCGTCGCCGTTGTTGTCCACTCGGAACTGATACTCGACCGCTGGGTCGAACGTTCTCGGACTCACCGTGCCGAAAGGGTTTACCATGGCCGCAAAGGGGTTCACGGTCATGACCAGAACCGTATTGGCAGCGTTCGCCGGCGATTGAAACGCGTAGACGTCGTTGATATCACGGCCACCCTGACCGGGATTTCGGAGCATGGGTGCATCCAGATGATCCGCCGCCCTCAGCAGCGCAACAGGCCCCAAAACGAACGATGAGAGTGCCAACCTCAGCAACAACTTGCGCACGAACATCGAAGCCTTCCTTCCTCTCATGGACGGACCGCCGGCGAACCCCGAGTGGCGCCTGGATGCTTGCACAATCGGGGAGTTCGCCGACGCGGCCCATTGTCCGCTTGCTCACGCAACTTCTGAAACACTTACGGGCCGCGGATGCGTGCGGATTCGACATTCTTTGCGGAAATTCCATTTCTAGTTTTTTCAGCACCTTCCGGGGTCGCGACGCCGGCGTTTTCTTGACTTCCTCAAACGAAGATCGTAGCGTGAGTGAGGCTGGACGATATGACGAGCATGGCTCGTTGCGTTGTCGAGTTCCACTTGTGTCGTGCGGTTGAGGTTTGCGATGTTCTTCACTGGAGCGCGCGTTCTTGCGTGTTTGTTGCTCGGCGGGATCGGCGTCGTCGCGGGCGCAGCATACGCGAGATTCATGCATGCGGGCGCCAACAACCCCGAGGCCGTGTCATCCCCGCCTCGGACTGAAATCCAGCAGCCCGCTCCTCATCTCACGCCAAACGAGGTAGTGCGACTGCAAGTCAACGCTCTTCGTGCGTTTCGCAACGATGAATCGGCAATTCACCAGTGCTATGTGCTGGCATCGCCGGCAAATCGTGCCTTTACCGGCCCACTCGACCGTTTCACCGCCATGGTGCAGAATCCGCAGTACGGAGCGCTCGTGTTGCAGACCAACGCGCTCGTGGGACAACCGGTAGTTCGCGGCGACCAGGCTACTGTCTTGGTGACCGTGCTGGATCAAAGTCGCACGCCGCATGTTTTTCGCTTCTTTCTCACCAAGCAAACCGATCCGCTCTACCTGGACTGCTGGATGACAGACGCGGTGATTCCAGTGGAAGGACAGATGCAACCGGAGCGAGATCATAAGCAGCCCTCCGCTACGACGGCCGCCTGGCGACCTGTCGCATTCGAGCGCACAAGTTAATCATGGAAAGTATGATGTCGGAACAAGCCCTCGACATTCAGACCGACGAAGCGCTGCTGGCGGCGGTCGCGCAGGCGCGACGAGGAGGCATTCGGCCAGCTCTACGACCGATACTCGCCGACGTTGTTTGCCGTTTGCTTGCGGGTTCTCCGCCGGGCGCACGATGCCCAGGCCGTGGCGTCCGACGTTTTCTGGGAGGTTTGGCACCATGCGGAGCGGTTCAATCCAAACCGCGGTTCCGCACGTACTTATTTAGTCATGTTGGCTCGCAGCCGCGCGATCGACCGGTTGCGGGCAGAGTCTGGCCGGCAATCCTGCGAGACTGAGTTTTCTCAAACTAGGGAAAACGAAATCGCTGAATGGCAGCAGGACGAGGACCCGGCTAGACTGGCGATCGCGGGTGAAAATAGTCGTCTTATCGCCGCCGCACTGGAGGAGCTCTCCGACGCGCAGCGGCAGGCTTTGCAATTGGCGTATTTCGATGGACTGACGCACCGCGAAATCGCCGCGCAGCTCGGGGCACCTTTGGGCAGTGTCAAGACGCACATTCGCACCGGCCTGGCTCGGCTCGGACGTGCACTGCGCACGTTCGACGCCTATTGGACTAATCGATGAAATGTGTTGATTGCCAAGACCTGTTGACGGAGTTCGCACTCGACTCGCTCGGCCCGCGCGAGAGCGAACAAGTTGCCGAACATCTCGCGGGTGGCTGCACGGACTGTCGGCAATACTTCGACGTCGTACGCGCAGAGTGGATCGGCGCTGGCCGACACGCTGCAACCCGCATCACCACCGGCACACGTGAAGGCCGAACTACTTGCCCGGATCCGCGCAGAGTCGCGCAAGGTCAAACATCAGGCGGCAGCACGTCTTCAGCCCGGAGCCGGAACCGGTGACCATCACGCGGGATGGCCAGAATCGGCAGAGCGCATGGCGCTGGCAATCTGATGTTGCCGTACATTGCCGCAGCACTTTGCGGAATTGCACTAGGTTTCCTGTCCGCGCACAACGCCACTTTTGATTCCAGCCTGGTCGACCGGTACAACGCCCAGCTCATGCAGGCAGAGCGCACGTTCGGTGCTCCTCAAATGCGATATGCAGCTTTGCATATGTCCGAAAATCGCCCTGAGGTCCGTGGTTACCTGATTTGGGATAGCGTGGCCGCACAGATGCATGTCTATGCATTTGACTTGGGAGCGCCGCCATCCGGTTTCATCTACCGAATGTGGTTTGTGTCCGACGACGATACGTGGACTCCCGCTGGCGAACTCCTAGTGGGTGCCGACGGCGTATGTTCCACGGTTATCGAAATACCGACGCTCACCAAACCGGCGTCACGCGTGGTCGTAACGACAGAGCCGATCAATGGATCGAATGCCGACGAAAAAAAGCACGGCCCGATTGGACTGACGGGCGAATTTCTCTAGCGACTACGACGACTCATTTGGCGATCAGCAATACCACCGAACGACCGCCCACAGGTAGCCGTTCTCGCGCCGAGTCGTGGCTCTTTCCCAGGTTCACAAATGTCGTCGGGCGACGGCATGGCTGTGTTTACGACGATGTGCCAGTCCATTGCCGCAGGTGGATTCGGCGGTTCGAAATCGAGGTTTTCCCAGTGCATGTTCATAGCCACGTAGACACTGTCCGGCTTCGATCCTGACACTCCCATGCGTTGCCACGCCAACACGCGGCTTGTGCCCGACCAATCTGGCACGTGTGCCTGCGTGCCGTGCCACAACAGTTGTGGGGCACCGGGACCGTCATGCAACGGAGTGCGAAGCATTGGCTGCACTCGACGAAAGCGGATCATCAGGCGACAGAAGCGAAACAGGTCCGCGTTCGTTTGAAGCAGGCCCCAATCAAACCAGGTCAGCGATTATCATGGCAATAGGCATTGTTATTTCCAAGTTGCGTGCGTCCACACTCATCGCCCATCAGCAGCATGGGGACGCCTTGGGCAAGGAGAATCATGGCCAGTGCATTTTTCATTTGCCGTTGCCGGAGTGCCGTTACTGCCGGATCGTCGGTCGGCCCTTCGACGCCGCAATTCCATGAGTAATTGTCATTGGCTCCGTCGCGATTTTGCTCGCCGTTGGCTTCGTTGTGCTTCTCGTTGTAGGACACCAGGTCGGCGAGCGTGAAGCCATCGTGGCATGTGATGAAATTAATCGACGCGGTAGCGCCGCGACCGTAGTAAAGGTCCGGCGAACCAGCCATGCGGGTCGCCATTTCGGCGACTTGTCCCATGTCTCCTTTGAGAAACTTGCGGGCGCAATCACGAAACCGGCCATTCCATTCCGACCAGCGGCCGTAGGCCGGGAAACTTCCGACTTGATACATTCCGCCCGCGTCCCAAGCTTCGGCAATCAACTTGGTTCGGCCCAAGACCGGGTCGCCGGCCAGCGCCTCCAGCAACGGCGGGTTGGCGAGCGGTGCGCCAGCTCTGATCGCGCCCCAAAATGCTGGCCAGATCGAAGCGGAAGCCATCGATGTGGTAATCGGCAACCCAGTGTCGCAGGCAATCGACAACAAACTCGCGGACCACGGGGTGATTGCAGTTCAACGTGTTTCCGCACCCACTGAAGTTGTAGTAGTGCCCATCCGGCGTGAGCATGTAGTACGTGCGGTTGTCGATTCCTCGGAACGAAATCGTGGGGCCGTTTTCATTGCCTTCGGCCGTGTGGTTGAACACCACGTCGAGCATAACTTCGATCCCGTGACGGTGCAGCTCTTTGACCGTGGCCCGCAGTTCATCGGCTTGCAATCCGAACTTACCGGTCGCCGCGTAGCCGGCCTTGGGCGCAAAGAAGGCGACCGTGTTGTAACCCCAATAGTTGCACAACGGCTCTCCGGTGACGGGATTCGACCGAACCATGTCAGTCTCGTCGAACTCGAAGATCGGCAGCAACTCGACGCAGTTGACTCCGAGCTCTTTCAGATACGGAATCTTCTCTCGCAGCCCGGCAAAAGTCCCCGGATGTTCAACTGCGGAAGTCTCGCTGCGGGTAAAACCCCGGACGTGCATCTCGTAAATCACGAGGTCTTCGAGTGGCAGCTCCAGCGGACGATCACTTTCCCAATCGAAATCGTGAGGTGCTAATCGAGCGCGATAGTGACCCGATTGGCAAGACTCGCGCCACTCGCCCAAACTTCGTGTCCTCCCACGACACGCGCATGTGGATCCAGTACAACTTTTGACTTATCGAAGCGATGGCCGCCTTGGGGATCGCACGGACCGTCGATTCGGAATCCGTACTCGAGATCGTCCTCATCCAGGCCGAAAACCGTCATCGCGAAAACGTCCCCGATGCGGAACTCGCGAGGAAAAGGGATCTCGGCCATCGGTTCCGTGCCATCCGCTGAGAACAGGACCAAGTTGACCGCCGTCGCGTGACGGGAATAGAGTGCAAAGTTAATGCCGCCTTCCTGCGGTGTCGCTCCAAGTGGAAAAGGGCGACCTACTCGCACCGCGTATCCGGCAATGCTGTGAGTTGGATAGGAGTCGATCAACTGCCGCCGCGGAACGGTGATAGGCAAAACTGCTTCGCGCCCAACGATCCACGAAACAAGTCACCGAAACCGGCGCACTGGGCAAGATCACGCAGCTCGTCGGTCGCACCATCGGCAAGAAGCGTCCCTCCAACGGCGCTGACCTGCCGGCAAAGTAACAACAGCATCCGCAAACCCTGCCCGGAAACGGTCCTCAATCGCGACAAATCCAGCACCATCTGGCACCCGGGCTTAACCAGAGACAGCACCTCGTTTCGCACTTCCGCCGGTAATGAGCTGCCGAGCCTGCCGATCAATTCAACTCGCGTCAACGAGTCTTCGACGGACGGAACGACAAGCAAGGGGGTGTCCATAATTCGACGGTTGCAAATAGTGATTTGCAGGCTCATGTGGTTTATTTCGCCACACACATTGAGCCGAACGATCGGACGGAATATCCTGACTCAGCAACAGGAATCCGGAATTCTATATCTTACGTTGCAGGCTGGCCGTTTGCCGGGAAAATAGGCACTTCTCGGTTCCCTGTGCACCCCAGCCAGCCTGACGAGCCAAATTGATGGATTCACAACGCCCGCAACTCGAGCTTTTGGCCCATGCCGGTCGCTTGCTACTGGAGAATGACGAGTCGACCGGCGAGATTCACCGAGCCCTCACCACAACGGCGCGACCACTTACCAACGAGCCTTGTGATGTCAGCGTCTTCTATGGTGGTCTTGCGGTATCGCTGGGCCAAGAGGGCCCGCTGCTGCTGCCGGTCAGAGAACTTCGTTTCAACATGGCAGTTCAGGCCGCTGTTCATTCGATTCTCGATCAGATACGACTTGGCAAGCTTGATGCAGAGGCAGCTCTCACCCAGTTGGAACGCGTGGCGGCGACTGTGCCGCGCCATTCACGCTGGGTCGTAATCCTGTTGTTGGGCGGTGCCGCTGCCAGTCTCGCACTCTTGCTCGGTGCCGACGCGGGTGCCGCACTCATCGCTGGCGTGGCGACGGGATTGGGACTCGCCGCCCGCCAAGAGCTTGGTCGGCGACATTTCAGCGTGCTGACGTTGCCGTTTGTCGGCGCGTTGATCGGCGCGGTGCTTGGCGGAATCGCAATTCGACTGGGATGGACGCGAACGCCGGGACTCGCCCTGATCGTGCCGTCGCTAATCCTTGTGCCAGGGCCACATTTTATCAACGGGCTCCTGGACCTGTTCGACAACTATCTGCCGATGTGTGTTTCCCGGCTAACACTGGCGCATAGGCATTGTGATGGCAGCTGCACTGGGAATTATCCTCGGCGTTGAATTAATTCTTCATGGGTTCCCGAAAGCTGAGAATGTTGTCGAGTCTGATCGGCTGAATCTCTTTTCCGATATGGCACTGGCGGGCATCGTAACCTGTGGGTTCGCGGCGGCATACAACACGACCTGGTCACACATTGCTCTGGCGGCCGTGGGTGGGATGGCAGGCCACGGACTGCGGTACCTGGCGTTGGAAGCGGGCTGGAATTTGGGTGCCGCTACCTTTTTGGGCGGTCTCGGCGTGGGGTTCGTCTCAGCTTGGATCGCCCGGTCGACAAAGACGCCTGTCGCGGTGATTGCGTATGCTGGGGCCGTCACCATGATGCCCGGGCTGACAATTTACCGTGCGTTGGGCGGCGCATTCCAATTGGCTCGACTGCCGGAGTCCGCAGACCTGACGGCAATCTCTGCGACGTTTGGTCAAGCCTTGCACGCCGGCCTCGTGGTGAGCGCGCTGGCGCTGGGACTTGTGATTGCTGTGCGGACAGTGCCGCTTTTTGCGGGCGATCGCGAATCGACAACATAGCTCGCCGTTGGATCACGATTATTGGGTTCTCAAAGTCCCCATTTGGCACGCCATTCATCCTCATGGTACCCTACTTGCTGTGCGTCACCTCATTTAAGCACGTCCCTGGCACGTGATCTCCTTGGAGCAAATACCATGGACTGTCCGAGATGCCGTCTCTCATTGGCCGAGGCTGAGTACGAGAGCGAACAGGTACATTTCTGTGGCCAATGTTGGGGTTACTGGCTTACGAGAACCCAGCTTGATCAGATTGCAGATGGCGTGAAGTACCGCTTCGGCAAGGGAGAAACACGTACGATCCAAGGGACGCTAGACTCCCACGGCGACGCGAATCGTCAAGGATCCGAACACGAAGCGGTGCCATGCCCAGTTTGCGGCGGCAAGATGAAGAGCAAGAGATACAGTCCAGACTGCCCCGTGCAGATCGACGAGTGCGACCAACACGGACTTTGGCTCGATACGGGCGAGATAAAAGATCTGCAGGTGTTCATCGAGCGGAAAATGGCTTAGCGCGTCCTTGCAATTCTGTCATTGTCTTCCGCGCGTATCTCGATTGGATGAACTATGCGGGAAGGGGAGCCTCACCCGACGGCCGGCCGCCTCAGGATCCGCCAGCCGTAGATCAAGTAGGCAATACTGCCCCGCACCAGCCCAGGCGATCAACAGCAGGATCAGGAACTGACCGCCGAAAATCCACGCTCGTAGCCTGTTCTGTAATTGATTGAGTCGAATCTTCGTTTTGTCGAGACGCTCACGCAGTGCCGCCATCTGTTCTTGGACGACATCCAGCTTGGCGACGATGCCGAGCGAAAGCTGCAAAATCTGCGGGAGATTGTTCTCCAAGTCCCCTTTCTGGCGAATCTCGGCCAGACGACGCTGAACTTCCGACAAGCGTTCGGAGGCATTACCCAGCGATTGTCGTACCGATTGAATGGACGCTGTCAATTCGGTTGAGCGGCTGAAATCTACGTCCCTCTCGGACGCCAAGTCCGCAAGGGCGACAAGCAACTGCTCGATCAGTTCCGCCGACGAGGTTGATAGCTGTACCAGCCCGTCAGCACGTTCCATCGCGGAGGCCAGCCGCTGCTCCAGGTTATCCAACTTGGGCAGGGACGCGACCCGCTCGGCGACCCGGTCCGTCGCCGAGTCACGTAGCGTCTGCTTCAATTCGTCGACCAAATCACGTGTATCGCCCACCGCATCGCGTGCTTGCTCCGCGCGGCGGTCGACCTGAGCGACCAATTGGTCGACCTGGCGGAATACCTTGGCGTTGGCCAGCTGCAAACGGGAAGCGACAAACCAAACACCCACGATCCCCACCAGGCAAACGACAATTCCGGTGACTCCGAGCGCGGTTAATCCAAGGCCCACCAGACGGTTGCCAACGTGCATGGTTAACCGTTCTCTTCTTTGCCCAAGCTTAGCTCCTATCGATGCGGCATTCTGCGCCGGACCTCTATTGTTTTGGTTCTGGTATTCGTACCATGAGCCACTGCTGGGTCTGGCCATCGGCAAAATGAATTAGCGCGGGTGACGAATCCTGCGTGAGGTTCGACAATCCGGTCTCCATGATGGGACGCTGCTGATCGACCACTCCCCAAGCCACTCGCTGGCTCGTCTGGTCGGCCATTCCTTCAAGCGACTGAACCTTTTCAGTAAGTGTGTTCTTCAGCGTGCCGGAAATGACTCCCTGCTTGCTGATGGCAAGCTGCATGTATAGCGATGGCTCGGTGCCAGAAGCCTCGCCATCCTGCGTGATCGCGAAAACTCCCAGAGGCAGCCAGTCGCCTTGCTCCGGCGCGGTGCTCGGCGCGGTGGTGGCGATCTCCGCGGCCTGCTCGGCATATTCTTCCGTCGTGGCGACTGGCTGGTCGCCGGAGTAGACTTGGCCCTCCGAATAATAGATATCCTCACCGTAGCTATACGACGTTGGTTCGCCGCTATATCCGCACCAACTTCCGACCGAATTCCAATCGGCCCAAGCGAACGGCCGCGTAACAGCGAAAGCAGTCCAACCAGGGTTTTCTTGCCAGAAATTGCCGGGATTGTTCTGCTCATACTGATTGCGGACTTCGTCGCGCCGCTGGTCACGGTCACCTTGCCGCTCACCACGATTTTCAATTCGACCCGGTTGATTCTGCGCCAAATTCTGTCCAGCCGTTCCGGGCCGACCAGCGTCAGCAACTCGCGCGCGCCCAGCGGCTGCACCTACGGCGGCACCGCCGGCAACTCCCGCCGCGAGTTGTCCTCCCCCGCTTTGCAGGAAATCGCCCGCTGCTCCGCCCGCCCGTCCCGCGGCTACTGCGGCGCCCGCGCGTCCCGCCGCCGCAGCGCTGCCCGCTCGTCCCGCGCCCGCAGCTCCGACAGCGCCGACAGCGCCGGTTGCAGGAGCAGGAACGTCGAGGAAATTATTCAACTGACCAGAGGTCGGGCGGCCCGCGGCGGCGCGATTCGCCGCCCCGCCACCGGTCGCCGGGCGCTGTGCAGCAGCGGCACCTTGTCGCTGAGAGCCGCTACCGGTGCGGGCCCCACCCTGTGAAGTGGATGGGCGACTTCCTGCAGGTCGAGAGGCAGCCGCTTGGCCACCGCCTTGGCCCGGCCGAGGGGATGAGGGTCGCGACGCTCCCGGCGACGCCGGCCGAGTGCTCGCGCTGCGATTCGATGGACGTGACGCTCCCGCCGATGCCGGCCGGGCGCTCGCGCTGCGACCGGATGAACGTGACGCTCCTCCCGAGGGGGAAAATCCTCCACCACTGCGCGGCACCTCCTCCGCCGCCTCCACGTCCACCTCCTCCTCCACCGCCGCGTCCACCTCCACCGCGAGCAAGGACTTCGAACTGCATTGCGAACGCAAGAACCCCGCCCACCATGATTAGTGCTATTACTCGCTTCATCGTCGCACCTGATTGGCTAATGTGTTTGTTGTCGGCGTCGAAGAACTGAAAGCTCAGCGGCGGACAATCTGGATCTCGTCGATATTAGGAAGCAACTCTTCTCCCGCGGTCCGCTCGATCGTCTGCCAGGTAAACGAGTTGTCGTCCAACTGCTTCATCACGTTGATCATGGTGGCCGGACGGCCATCGGGCAGGACGCCGCGATTGCGGAGGAACCAGCGGTCGCCTTTTTTCTGCCAGGTTGCCTCGGCAAACGTGCCATTGGAGTCGAAGGTCCAGGAGCGAACAGTTTTCTCCATAGGATCCCAGCCAATTAGCTGCATTCCCGAAAAACTGGCTTCACCATCGATGGAGATTTTGAACGCGCGGGTCAAGAAATTCTGATTTTTTGTCCAGTCGCAATCCACCTCAATCTCTGCGTTGTCCTCGGCGCTCGTCCATCGGCCGACCATCCATTCCAGTTCCTTGAGCTGCTCGTAGCTCGAGTGAACCACAGGCGCCTCTTCCTCGCTCACTCGGTCCAAAAGCCATTTTCCATCGCGCTTGACGTGTACCGCCGAGTAACTGGTGTTCTCTGGCTCTGTGTCGGGCCGGACGACGACGGCCGTGCCATGTTCTACCGCCACGGTCGGCGATATGAATTCAACCGATTGCACTTCGACCGACAACTTCCCATCTCCGCCGTCGGCAAAGATGCTTGTAAATTGGTCTGTAATGGCCTGGAGGCCGACTACTTCTTCGCCCGTTTTGGGGTTCATGTACACGGCATCGGGTGACCAGAACGACGCCAATTTCTCCGCGTCTCGATCGTTGTATGCGACGACATAGGTTTCGACATTTTTGCGGATGGCCGCTTCCTCCTCGGCCTGGTCAGCGCGCAACGTGCAGGCAATCGCCGAACAGAAACAAATCGCCAGTGGAAACCACAACCGTTTCATAAAGGGTGCTCCTTAAGCGGTAGGAAGATGCGGCAACGCGAAACGTTGCGCACGGCAAATCGATACTGTGGCGCGTTCTGCGCCGACTAGTATACTTACTTCACGCGGTCTGGTCTTTCGGTCACAACAACGGCGGGTCTTAGGACAACTGCAAGTTTTTCTACCTCTTCTCCGATCAAGCTACGGAACCTGTTTCCAACTTTCTGAATCTTTGGCTGGAACTTGAGATTGTTCCTGCACCTTATCGGCGGTGCCGACGTCAGGCTCGTTCTTCACTAACTGAGCGACGGCGATGGCGGTGCCAACGGACATCGCCAATACTAGTGCGATAATTTGCCTGGTTCTCATCTCTACACTCCTTCATCGAACGAACAACGCGGCCGACGCCGCTTGTCCACTCCGGGCAAATCCACGGCAACCGCAGATCCGGACGTTTACGACCCCACCGACCCGCGGTCGTCTCGATCCGCAATACGTAATTCCCCCTCCGCCGCCGCTCAACGATTACGTATTGCTACGCCTATGGGTCGTGTTTCTCGGACGTGGGTTCGAATCCCACCGCCTCCACCATTCCGCGCTTGGCGCGGAATGTGGCGGCGGTGGGTCTCGGGCGTCGTGGGCGCGGCCTGGGGCCGCGACCACTCGGGAACCGATTCCCACTCTCCGCATCCAAGGAAGCAGACAGTGACTCCCTATGGGGCTCGGGCTTCGCGCTCGCCTTCGGCCGCTTTGCGCTCGGGAACCTTCCCACCGCTCTCGCGCCGTTCCATCTCCGGCAAGCCAGTCATCGCTAGCTCGCGTAGCGGGCCTTGCTCCGCGCTTCCTGACGCGCTTTTGACGCTGGGCGCTCGCGTCTCAGCTCCTTTTCTGCCAGCCCCCCTCCTTCCATACACTGCCGCGTTGCCCTTGGGCACGGCATGCAACGACCTTCGACTTCGATCCGCGTTCTCTCGCGCCGCGCCATCGCGCTGATCGGACTGGCCTTCGCTCTCGGCTACGCGATCTGGATCGCGGGACCGTATCTACGCGCGATCATCGTTCGCGACGCGGCGGTCACCTCGTGGATCGCGATCACCACCGCGCCGGTCGCCGGCTACACCCTGCGACCGCTTCATCCGGGCGGACGCGCACCAAGGCCGACGGCCGCCTCGCCACCATCGCCGATCCTCGCGCGGGCGAAGGCGTGCGCCTGCGCCGTATCCGCAGCGGGCGCTGGGCCGCACCGCCTTCGTCGAGATCGCGCTCGACCTCGATCCCCGCCCTCAGCCTGGCCGAGGTCGATCGACGCGTCGAGGCGCTACGCGCATCAATCCACGCTGAAGCGGGACCGGTCGAGGTCGCAGCAATTATGGCGCGGGCGGCCGCGCCGGCGGCCGTGCCGGCGACCTGACCCGGCGGCCGACCTCTCCCGCCGACTTCGCCCGGGACGACCCATCCGTCGCCGGCGATCTGTTTTGAGTGCAACTTTTCTTATCGAATTTCGATATATGTCTTGACGGAATCGATAAATTGGTTATTGATATTCGATACAACGAGGTAAGATGACCATGCCCAGACCTCTCCTCATCCGCTGCCCTGCCAATCGCGTACGTCGTGCTCCGGATCCTCATCGTCCTGAACTGGCTGGTGGGGCGCCGCGATACTGGCGCTCCTGGTCGCCATGCCCAACGAGCAATGGATCATGTCCGCGTTCGAGCTGTCTCCGTCGCCCGAGGCCGACCGGCTGGTGCTGGGCCTGCGCGCGATCGCCGTGCTCGGCCTCGTCGCCATCCCGCTGAACTACGTCGTCCTCAAGCGGCTGCTCGCGATCGTGGAGACGGTGCGCGAGGGCGACCCGTTCGTCGCCGCGAACGCGATCGCGACTCAGGACGATCGCCTGGGCTTGCTCGCGCTGCAGCTGCTCGGCCTCGTCATCGGCGCGATCGGCGAGGCGGTTTCGACGCCGGCGCATCCGCTCGACATCGATGCCGGCTTCTCGGTCAGCGGCTGGCTCGCCGTGCTCCTCATGTTCGTGCTGGCCCGGGTGTTCGAGGAAGGCGCGCAGATGCGCGAAGACCTCGAAGGGACGGTCTGACATGGCGATCGCCGTCAAGCTCGACGACATGCTCCACGACCGGCGCATGACGCTGACCGAGCTCGCGGAGCGCGTCGGCATGACGCTGGCCAACCTCTCGATCCTCAAGACCGGCAAGGCGCGCGCGATCCGCTTCTCGACGCTCGAGGCGATCTGCGAGGCGCTCTCGTGCCAGCCCGGCGACATGCTCCGGTTCGAGCCGGGGGAGGAAGAGCTCGAGCGACCCGCAGCGGCAAGCGGCGGAGGTGCCGTCTGATGGACACCCTGCTCCAAGGGCTTTTGCCGATCCACATCGCCGCCGGCGGGCTCGCCATGATTACGGCGCCGTCGCTCTGGTGGTGCGCGCAAGGGCGGGAGCGGGCATCGACGCAGTGGGCTGCTGTTCGTCTGGGTCATGGTGGTCATGGGTACCACCGCCTCGCTCCTGGCGTTGCGCCATGGCCCCGACCCGAACCTGTTCGCCGCCCTCATGA
>CAWAZX010000011.1:0-25148 GCA_963786455.1 uncultured Planctomycetota bacterium
CACCGCCGCAAACGTCAGCACCGTCAACGCAATCACGAGCATCACCGTCGTCGTCCAAGTCGCCGCCATCTTGACGCAGTAGATCAGCCATTTGGGAATCGGACGGATCAGCAGGTAGGTGATCGTTTGCTCTTCTTGCTCGTCCTGGATGATGCCGGACGCATAGAGGAGCGCCACCAACGGCAGGAGCGCCTGCGGAATCAGAATCCACAGCAAGCACAAATTCAAGGAACACAACTCTGGCGGATGCCGCCACCCGTCGCCGGATGAGCATCGCCAAGCCAGCCGGCAGCAGGAACAACAGCGCGACCGCGATCCAGCGCCTGCCGTGAAGGTGCTGCCGCAGCGTCAGCAAATACAGCGTCCAGCAGGACTGCAATCGCGAGACGGCGGCGCCGTCATTCGGCGCGGTCTTCGAGCCGGCTGCGTTTCATCGGCAGGGACTGCGGCGGCCGTCGTCATGGGTTCACCAGGTACTTGAACACGGCTTCCAGGTTGTCGTCGTCCGAATACACCGATTTGATCGCCAGGCCGTCTTCGAGCGACAGTGCCGGCAAGCCGGCTGTAAAACGCGTCGGGCGAGCGGGTTTCCACCAGCAGCCCGCTTTCGTCCGGCAGCACGCGCACGCCCTCCACGTCGTCCCACGCCACATCCGCGTGGCAAGCCGGCGATATTCGTCGCACACCAGCACGATGTGGTGCGGATGCTTGTCGATCAGATCGCGAATCTGCCGCACGTGGCCCTCGGCCACGAGCCGGCCGCGATTCAAGAGCACGATGTTCGGCGTCAGCGATTGCACTTCGTGCAGCACATGGCTGGACACGAGCACGCTTTTGCCTTCGCTGCCCAGTCGCAGGATGATGTCCATCAAATCGCGCCGCGCCACGGGGTCGGTGCCGGTGAGCGGCTCGTCGAGAAACAGCACCTCCGGGTCGTGCACCAGCGCCTGCGCCAGTTTGATCCGCTGCCGCATGCCCTTCGAGTAGCCGCGAATCGCCCGGCCTTGGTGCTGCGTCATGCCGACCGCCTCGATCGTCCGCTCGGCGGCCGTCGCGGGCTGCTGCACGTGGCAAGCCGCTCAGCCGTGCGCAGGTGAATACAAAATCCCAGCCCGTCATCCACTCGTAGAACGCATCCTGCTCCGGGCACAAGCCGATCGAGCGATTGAGCGACGCATTGTTCCACACCTCCTGCCCGAGCACGCGGACTGTGCCCTGGCTCGGCCGCAGCTGGCCCGTGGCCAACTGCAGCAGCGTCGACTTGCCGGCGCCGTTCGGTCCGAGCAGCCCGGTGACGCCCGGGCCGATTTCGAGCGTCAGCTTGTTGACGCCGATGACGTTGCCGTACCACTTCGAAACGTCGTGGAAGGCGACGATCGGCGTCACTTGAGCCGATCCAGCGACTTGATGGAGAAATTGAGAATGCATACCGAAAGTCACGAATAATGCCGACCAGCACGGCCGCCGACCAATACCAGGGATATTGATTGCCCATCATCTGCAACAGAATGTGACTGCGCTGCCCGGCGGGCGACAACTGGCCGAGCCGCTCCCAAGCCGCATTCGTTCCCAGCAACCGCTCGCCGATCCGGCGCAGGTTTGCCGTGTAGGAAACCAGCGGCCGCCAGTCGGACTTCGCCGCTTCGATCTCCGCGCTCAAAAACTCTTCGTTCGCCCACATGCGGCGAATGCACTCCGGCCTGGTGCCGCCGCTGCTCTTGTTCAACTTTCATCAGCACCACCGACACCGTGCTGGTGAGAATCCAGATGCCCATCCAGAACAGCGCGACATAGCGCGAATTGCGCGACAGCGACGAGAGCGCGAGCATCAGCATTCCCGCCGAGACGGCAATCACCAGCCCATAGATCACGCTGGCCAGCAGGATTCGCGACGTGTCGCGCACGATCGTGATATCGAGGCTGAACAGCAGCCCCAGCACGTAGGCGACGCAGCGACGGCACGATGATCACCGCGCCCAACAGCGCCACAATCACGCCCAGCTTTCCCGAGCGAAGTAATCGATCCGCCGCAGCGGCCGCGAGAAATACAGCGGCAGGGCGTTGTAGCGCAGGTCCTGGCTGATCAGATTCGGCCCCACGAGCAGCACCAGCACCATCGAAAACCACAATTCCCACGACAGGAAATAGTGGAAGCACAGCGTCCAGATTTCGACGCGGTAGTCGCGCGGCCCGGCGAGAATCGGCCGGCCGAGAAGCGACGTGAGCATCGGCTTGATCGATTCGATCAGCGCCGATTGCCGCTCCACGAGCCCCCACAAGCAAAGCACAAACGCCAGCACGAGCGCCGGCAGCCAGGCGACGAACAGGGCCAGTCGAACAAGCCGGCTTCGCAAGGCGGTCCGCACGCCGCGACGCGTGATCGCCAGCCAGCGCCAGGCGTGGCTCGACAGCTGTCCCGACCAATGTTGATAGCCTTGATCGAAGATCGGCATTAGCGCGCGCTCCACGGCGTTCAAGAACACTTCTTCCAGCGTGCTGCGCTGCGGCCGCAAATAGCGGATCTGCTCGTTCTGACTGGCCGCCGCTTCCCACAGCAATGCTGCGACTGCCCGGCCGGAATTCGCACGCGGAGCACATCGTCCTGGAATTCGGTCGTGCAGCCAAGTCGCCGCCAGTCGCTCGGCGAACGAACTCCATGTCGGCCTTGAGCCGCACTTCGAAACGTCTGCTCGTGGAGTTGCTTGAGCTCTTGGATTTCGCCTTGGGCCAGCAGCTTGCCGCTCGCCCAGCACGATCACATAGTCGCACACGGCTTCGACGTCCGGCAAAAGATGGCTGGAAAACAACAGGTTCATGCCCTTGTTGTGCGCCAGGTCGTGCGCCAGCTCGAGCACTTCCTGCCGCCCGGCGGGATCCATGCCGTTGGTCGGTTCGTCGAGAATCAAGAGTTGCGGATCGTGCACGATCGCCGACGCCAGCTTGAGCCGCTGCTTCATGCCGGTCGAATAGGATTCCACCTTGCGATAGCGGGCCTCGCCGAGTCCGACGTAGTCGAGCACTTCGTGCGCCCGCTGCAGCGCATCCATCGGACGACATGCCCACCAGCTCGCCCGCATAGGCGACGAACTCGACGCCCACGACATGCGGAAACAGGCACTCGTCTTCGGGTGCAAATCCGACCTGCCGGCGAATGTCGAGCTGCCGGCGGCGAAAGTCCATGCCCAGCACTTCGCCCGAGCCGCTGTCGACCGGGATCAGCCCCAGCAGCGTGCGGATCATCGTCGTCTTGCCCGAGCCATTCGGGCCCAAGCAGGCCAATGGCGCCGGTCGGAACGCGTAAGCGAGAGATTGTCGAGGGCCCGAATGCTGCCGTAGGTCTTCGTGACATCCGCAAATTGAAACAACATGGACGACATACGGAAACAGTGTAGCGGCCGGCGGCGATCCGTCCAAGAATGGCAGGCGATGATAGTTGCCGAAAGTGGAGAGTTCAAATCCAAGCAGCGAGGACAACACCAAGCGCTTCGTCGACTAGACTTTCACGGTCGTCGGCGTCGTCGCGATGATTATTCCGGCCACCCTCAGACACAAGAGAATGATGTCGTAAAGGACTTCGAACCCAATCGGTGGCGAGCAACAACAGATCTTCGCCATCGGGCTCCGCCGACCGGTGTTGATTGTTTCGCGCCGCTTTCCGCACGGCGACGTCTTTCCGACTCAACGGAACTTCGAGTGCAATGCCTCTCGCGGAGTTGGCCGAATCCGGTTCCGTGGACGCATCTGCTAGAGATTTTCCGAGGAGCGCACTGTTCGCTGCTTCGGACATGGCGCGAGCAGCGCCAGTCGACGTGAGCGTCGCCCCGAAATTTGCTCGCCAAACTTCATAGTCGCCGGCATCGATTACTCCATCACCATTTCCGTCGGCACGAAAGTCACTTGTCGAATCGACTGTTTTTCGCCACACGACATAATCCGCGGCATCCACCACGGTGTCTTGGTTGTAGTCGCCGGACAATGTCGGGAGATTGCCGAGAAATTCAACTCGTACGAGCTTCGCATCGTCGTTTCCGCCGCCGAAATCTGAACCCCATTCCAGAATGTATAATGCGCCGTCTGGCCCGAGCTCCATGTCCATCGGTCGGGCGAACGAAAGATTGGAGAACAGCCTATTGATCTTGAGCACCGCGCCGTTCTGGTCGAGCTTTACCTCCCAAATCCCATTGCGCGACCACTCATAGATAATGAGCGTGTCGTCGAAATACTCCGGCAGCTTGATGTCGGAGTCGAGCGCCGCGTCGAAATGGTAAACCGGCCCCGCCATGATGGTCCGGCCGCCCGTGCCGAGCTCCGGGAATTGGGTGCTGGTCGCATACGGGTACCAAATCAGCGCCGGCTGCGCGGGCGGTAAATTCATCGAACCCGTGTTGTTGGGCGAGTTGTTGACCGGCGCGGCCGGATTGAACGCCGGCCCGGACACTCCCGTGGCGAAATTGAAATCGCGGTAGGGCTTGTTGTCGGCGATGATGTACGGCCAGCCGAAGTTGCCGGCTTGCCGGGCCTGGTTGATCTCATCGTATCCGCGCGGACCGCGGTTCGCATTATCGTTCTGCGCATCCGGCCCGACCTCGCCCCAATAGAGCCAGCCAGTTTCCGCGTCGATGGAAATCCGGAACGGATTGCGATTGCCCATCACGTAGATTTCGGGCCGCCCGGCCGAACCGTCGGCGGGGAAGAGATTGCCTGCCGGAATCTCATAAGTGCCATCGGGCAGGGGTTTGATCCGCAGGATCTTACCGCTGAGGCTGTTGGTGTTTCCGGCGCTGCGCTGCGCGTCAAAGATTGCACGACCCGGGCGCTCGTCGATCGGAGTAAAATTGCTTGATTCAAAGGGATTGGTGTTGTCGCCCGTAGAGATGTAGAGCTCGCCACCAGGGCCAAACGCCAACGAACCGGCCACGTGGTTGGTGTTCGAGCGGTCGGTGGGAAACTCAAGCAGAACCTTTTCAGACGGCAGGTCGAGTTGATTGCCCACGAGTGTGAACCGCGATAGACGCTGGTTGGTCCCAGCCGAGGGCGACCAGAAGAGGTACACCCAGTTGTTTATCGCAAAGTCGGGATCCAGCTCAATTCCCAGCAACCCCTGTTCGCTCCCGTGGAATACGCTCAATTGACCCGCAACGCTGGTGGAGTTCGAGGCCGGATTGTAATACTTCACCGCGCCGCCACGTTCGACAAAGAAAACGCGGCCGTCGGAAGCGACCTCCAGGCTCATTGGATTGCTGACATTTGTTGGGTTAGTGGCATTCGTCGCGAGGTCGACCTTTCGCCAATTGGCGTTGATCGTCGCGCCCAGGTCGGCCGGCGCCTGGCCGGCGGCGTACAGGATGCCGCCCAGTAAGTGTTCTCGGAACAGCGGTTCCGCGTACGTACCGGCGGTGTGTCCCAGGCCGGTGTACCAGGACCGGCCGCCTTCGAAGTATTTGTACCAACTGATCGGGTGATCGAAGCCCAGTGCGCCCGATCCGGGCGAGTAAGTCGACTCATCGAGCGTCATCAGCACGTGCACATTGCCCCGCGGATTGACGTTATAGTTGTACCATTCGTCGGTGCGGACCCAGCGATCCGGAAGATGCGCCGTCGATCCATGGACATGATCCGCTACCTTGATTGTCGCTTGCTGGATCGCCGGATGACTTGCGAAGTAAGCTCCGAGCAACTGGCCGTACCAGGCCCAACCATGTTCCGTATCGGCGGCCGAGTGTGTTCCAGCAAATCCGCCACCCGCTTGGATGTAGGCTTGAAATGCCGTCTGCTGCGCGGCGTTCAACACATCGCCCGTGGTGTTCAAGAAGATCACGGCTTCGTATTGAGCAAGATTCGCCTGAGTAAAGAGCGCTGAATCCTCAGTGTGCGTCACCGTGAAATCGTTCGCCGCCCCAAGCGCTTGAATTGCTGCCAACGCCTCGTCGATAGAATCGTGCCGGAATCCGGCCGTCTTCGAAAACACCAACACGTCGAAAGCGGCCAGCATCTGTCGCGGCTCTAGATGTTCAAATCCGAGCCGCCGCGAGTCGTATTTGGCGTCATGATGATGATTGCGCTTTCGCAGGAACGATTTCCCAACACTTGCTTGCCGCATCATGTCTCGATCTCCTCTCGCCCCGCACGAAAATCGCGGATTTAGTATAACATTCCTGGAAGCAATAGTAACAACGTATGGCGGGAAACTTCCCACTCGTGACAATAACCGCCTCTAGCTAAACTGCTGTTATCGCTGGATCTCCTTAATTTCTGCATGAGGATCCCGCGTCCAAACCGGTACCCCGGAGCAAATGTCTATCAACTTCTCGCCTTCACGAACGGCGCCAGGTTTCATCACTGCTGCATTATGCGCACTGGTGGCCCAGAGTATCTTCGCGGTGCAGCCGGCGACTCACGTCGGGGCAACGCACGTGAAGGTCTATGCCGAACCTGGCCGGTTCGGTGGTTGGCCCGCGAATCATGGCATCTGGTCATGGGGCGATGAAATCCTCGTGGGGTTTAGTGCAGGTTATTTCAAAGACAACGGCCCCGGCCGGCACGCCATCGATCACGGCCGGCCCGAAGAGCATCTCTTGGCTCGTAGCCGAGATGGCGGAGTGTCGTGGACGACTGAAAATCCGGCTGAGCGTGGCGCGTTGATTCCCGTTGGAAAGTCGTTGCACGGCACGACTCCGCCCGGTCTGCAGGAGCCGACGTGGCAGGACTGTCCCGGCGACATCAACTTCCTGGATCCAAATTTCGCGATGACGGTTCGCATGACCGACGTCGATGCGGGTTCCTCGCGGTTTTATTACTCAACCGATCGCGGCCACACCTGGCGCGGCCCGTTTCGACTGCCGAAGTTCAATCAGCCAGGGATCGCCGCGCGAACCGACTACCTCGTATACGGTGAGCACGACTGCCTGTTATTTCTGACAGCCGCCAAGCGCGACGGGCAGGAGGGGCGGCCGCTATGCGTACGGACCACCGATGGCGGCAAGTCGTGGCAGTTTGTCGCTTGGATAGGCAACGAGCCGCAAGGATACGCCATCATGCCATCGACGGTTCGATTGGGCGCGAACGAACTGCTATCGGCCATTCGCTGTCGCGACGGCGACCGAAGTTGGATTGATACGTATCGTTCGCTCGATCTTGGCAAGACTTGGAACCACGACCAAACCGCAGTCTCCGATTTAGGCGAGGGCAACCCACCCAGTTTGATCCGACTGAAGGATGGCCGGCTATGCTTGACGTACGGCTTCCGAGCGAAACCGTATGAAATTCGCGCCCGATTGAGCGCCGATGGCGGGCACACCTGGGAACGTGAAATGACCATCCGCGGCAGTGCCGGCGGACGCGACATCGGCTATCCGCGCAGCGTCGAGCGAGCCGACGGCAAAATTGCGACCATCTATTACTTCCATGACGAGCTGCTCGGCGACCGCTACATCGCCGCCACAATCTGGCAGCCATAGCAACCGGACGGCGTTGTGATAATGCCCCTCTGCCCGGCCCCTCACCCGGGTGAGGGGCCGGGCAGAGGGGTTATGGAATCAGCTCTAGATATTCTCTCAAAGATTCATGGCGCGCTGCGGGAAGCCAGGGTCTCATTTCGCGAAGTGCATCACGAGCCGACCTTTACTTCGGCCGAGTCCGCGAAAGCTCGAGGTGAGGACCTGAATGTCGGCGCCAAAGCGCTGTTGCTTCGAGTCGACGAACAATTCGCCATCTTCGTCTTGCCTGCTGATCGACAATTGGACTCGGGCGCAGTCAAGCGGCACATGGCGCGAAACGCATCCGTTTTGCGACGGCGGAAGAACTGCTCCAGTTGACGGGGTTGGTTCCCGGATCGCTGCCGCCGTTTGGTCAGCCGATCCTGCCATTCGAGCTGTTTGCCGACAATTCAATCGGAGTCGACCAAAACAAAGTGGCATTCAACGCCGGCTCGCTCATGGATTCGATTGTGATGGCGGCGACGGATTGGGAAGCGTTTGCCAAACCGACGCGATTTAGCTTCGCCAAGCCGCAAGTTCCATGATCAGTGCTGCGTAAGAAACTCGTCGGTGTTTAACAGCACCCAACACACATCCTCCAAGCCGGCCGACATGTCTTGTTTTGCGGCAACGTATTCGGACGCCGACTTTAACTCAATTTCCGTGGGAGGACGACAAACGGCCGTTCGGTAGAGTTGCTCGATCACTTCATTAAGCGGTTTGCCCTCGTCCAGCAAACGCCGGAACCGATTGTGCTTATCGGCAAGCTTCTGACGGATCAATGGGCCGTTAAAGAGTTCAATTACTTGCGCCAGCGTCGATTGCGCACCCCGTTCGCACGCGCACGCAGTGTTTCGCGGCGGTCGGCCAAACGTGTCGAGAAACTCGTGGTCAAAATCGGGACTGGGAATTTCGGTGGCCCGCGTATCGGACGGCAGACCGGGAAACGATTCCTTGACCTCCGTTACATGGCAGACTGCATCGAGCAGCTGCTCGGCCGAAAGCATTCGCATTTTTGCATGCGAAAAGAATCGCGTGTCCTCGCGATTCAGCTCGGTGGCCTGGCTACTGAGTTGGTAAGTGCGGCTATTGAGTATTGTTCGAAGGATATGTTTCTGATCGTACCCGTGCGCGACGAAGTCCTCGGCAAGTTTGTCGAGCAACGCGGGAATTGCCGGCGGGTTCGATTGACGGAAGTCGTCGACCGGTTCGACAATGCCCTGCCCCATGACTTCCGCCCAAATGCGGTTCACGGCCACGCGCGCGAAGAACGGGATTGTCGGGCTTCGTCAACCAATCGGCAAATGCGGCGCGCCGATCGCGAATCGTCGCATCGTCGACCTCGCCGTCGCCCGGCAACCAGGGCTTCATGATTTGGCCAGTGCGCGGTTGCCGCACTTCGCCGTCGCGGGCGACGTACACGATTTCTTCGTCCAGCCGTCGGCCCGGCTTGCGGTTCACGCGATTGAAGAACGCGGTCAGGCCATAGAAATTGTCTTGCGTCCAATTCTCAAACGGATGGTTATGGCACTTGGCACACTGAATTCGCGAGCCAAGAAAAAGTTGCGCCGTCGTCTCCGCGGCCTTGATCGGCTCGTCACAAGCACGGTAATAATTGGCCGCCGGGTGGTCGTACGTGCTGCCTTGCGCCGTCAACAGTTCACGGGCAAACTGGTCGAACGGCGTGTTCTTTGCAACCACATCGACCAGCCAGTTGTAGAATTTGTGTACGCCGGCTTCGGAGACTTCCTCCTTCTGAAGCCGCAGCAAATCGCCCCATTTCAGTGCCCAAAATCGGCGCATGCTCGGGCCGATCGAGCAGGTTGTCGATCAATCGCTGCCGACGATCGGCGCTTTGGTCCGCGAGAAATGCATCCTGCTCCGCGATGGTCGGCAAGATGCCGATCACGTCGAGATACACGCGACGCACAAAATCGCTCGTCCGAGCACAGTGCGGCCGGCTCGTACTGAAGCTGCCGCAGCTTTTCGTAGACCAGCTCATCGACATAATTGTTCGCCGGCGGGTCGGGCCACTGGAAGCCTTCGATATCCTCGACGAACGTGAATTGACACGACACCAATTGATCGAGATAGCGGGCCATCACGGCCACCTGGCCGCGCCGATGGCCGACGATCATGCCGCCGTCGGACAACCGAGGCGATGTGCTCGTCCGACGATGAGAATTTGGTGAGCCGCGTGACGTCGCGGACTGTGCCGTCATCGAAATGGGCTCGCGCGACAATCTGTTGTTCGCAAATGCGGATGTTTGAGAACGCGGCCCGACGCCGGCAAAAGCTCCAAGCGAACGCATCGCGTTCCCTTCGGCCGCATCGACGCGGCAACCTTCGGCGATCCATTGCCGCAGCACGTCGTAGGCGTAGTCGGTGGTCCGCAGTTGCAGTCCGCCCGCATGCGGCACGGCTCATCGTCGGCTTGAGCAGCAGCAGGCTTTGCTCCGGATCGATGCTATTCGTGCGGCGGCCCAACTCGCCGCGCGTGAGCGAGAGCTCGTCCATCGCCTGGTCGTAGGCCTGCAGCGACAATTGGAAGCCGCCCTTGCCGCTGGGCGAGCCATGGCAGGCGCCGAGTTGCAACCCTGGCGCGTGAGCGCCGCCACTGTTTCCGTGCGAAACGAAACTGGCGCCGGCTGGTCGACTGCCGTCGACGACAACTGGCACCGAAATCTTCTGATCGGCGACGCCCACCTCGAGTTGACAACTGCCGTCGCCGGTCGGATGCACAGCGCCGTCGCGGAAATCGGCAATCTTCGGATCGGCCGAGGCGATCTGCGCCACCCGGCTCAGATCGACGACGCGGCCGTCGGGAAAGAAACCGGTCACGAGCACGATCGCCTGCTCGCGCGGCGAATGCAGTTGCAGCTGCTGCGGCTGGACTTCGATGCGCTCGAGCGTCGTCAGATCGATCGCCGCATCTTCGGCGCGAGCTGGCGAATGCGGCAATGCGAGTGGACCAGCAATGCAGCGCCGATCGCCGGCAACGATCCAGAAAAAGCCGCTGTGTGGTCGAAATCGTACTGCGTTGTCATAACAGCGCTCGCCAGGCTATTGAGTTCGCTTTCGGCTGAATCTCGACGGTCGCGGGTTTGCTCTGACGGTGACATTCTGCCCCTTGACGGTCGTCGTAGCAACCACAACCAGATTGTCGAATTTGCCCGGTGGCGCGGTCGCGTCGGCCGTGAACGGTATTTTGACTTGATTGCGTCGCTGGAACCGTGACAAAAATCGGCGCGGACAGGCCGGCCGGGCCGTCGCTGACTTGCAAACGCACCGGTTGCGGTTCGTCGCCAAAGCGCTGCAGCTGCACGTCGGCTTGTTGCCCGCCGCCCGCGACAATCGGGCCCGCCATGGCAACCGACACAACGAGCGGTTTGGTCACGCGCAGCGTCAGGTTCTGCAAGACGACGGTTCGGGTTTGTTCCTGAAACTCGGCCGGTGCCGACGATGCGAATGGGGAACTTCCCGCTCCGCCAGATCGGCCGGGCCTTTGAGCGACACGCGATAGCGCCTTCGGCCCATCGTCCACCGGCGCGATCTCTGCCTTGATTCCCGGCGGCAATCCTTCGACGGCAAGCGAGATCGGATCTTTAAACGCTTCGTTCGTCCGAGTGATGTTGACGTCGAACGTCGACGCGCCGACAAGCTGTGGAAAATACACGTTCGTGAGCCCGCGACACTCAGATCGAAGAACGGCGGAAAAGGCGGACCGACGCCGACGGCGATTGTGTTCTCCAAGTCGGTCGGGAGCGACAGCGCATTCGGGAAACATGGCCATCAGCGGCTCGCGCTGATTGGCCGGCACCGACACGGTCGCATCACCGACTTTGGCCTTGCCGACGATCGTCGCCAGACGAATCTCGCCCTGCGGAATGTCGGCCGGCAAGCGTGATCTTCAGCAGCGTCTCGCCGCCTTCGAACTTGTTCCCTTCGAGAGTCACGCCGTCGCCCAAGCCTTCGACGGCCAACTCGATGGGCCCGTCGTATCCGCGCCGCTGCGCGAGCACCTTCACGACGAACGTCCCGCCTTGCGGCGAAGAATACTGAGTTTGCTCCGCCTGCGAGCGAGAAGCCGCCATAGGACTCGCTCACATCGATGCGATAGACGTGGCCCGGGCTGCCGCCAACCAGAAGGTCCTCGACTTGCAGCACATATTCGCCGTCTTCGGGAATCTCGGCATCGAGCACGGTTTGACGTTCCTGCCGCGCCACGGCAATTTGCGAGCCGTCGGCTTTGTGCAGACTCATGTACAAATCGCACGCGGAGCCCAACTCGCGCGTCTTCGCCACGCAATGAACTCGCTGGCCCTTTTCTGGCTGTGAACTTGAAATAGTCGCGGTCGCCAGGTTTGTCGAGGCGTCCGTTGATCGCGCCAGGGAATTGGGCGGGCGACGCTTCCGCGAGACTGTCGTTGGGTTCCTGTTCCAGCGATTCGCTCCCTGGATTGGCTTCGACTTGAAACCAACCAGACCCCGCATTCTCCGCCGTGGGCACGCTGAAAGAAACCAAGCGCGGCGTGGTGGGAATTGCGGGCACCGTTACATTCAGCGGCGACGGCAGTCTCGATCGCGTGCCCCATTAGCTCGAACGACATCACCGCGCCACTTCGCCCGCCAGCCGGATAGACGGACGTGACCAATGGAAATGATCCGACGCGCAGCCGATATCGATACTCGCTGCCGCCGGCATACCGCACGTCGCGCAGGGCCAACAGTAGTCGCCGTCCGCCGCGAATGTGTGCGCAAAGCGGCGTCGCCGCCGGATCCTTCGGCATCATCGATCCGCAATAACTTCCGTGCCGTCTGCCGTCAAGATTCGCAGGATCGGATCGAGCTTCGAACCAAGCCGTTGCGACACGATTTCAAACGAAACGCATTGCCCGGCCGTCGCATGGAAGCGAAACAGGTCTTCCTGCACCGGGTCGCACTGGCCGTCGATCGCAATCGGAGATTGAATCGGTTGTGCTTGTGCGGTAGTGTGGTTGTCCGACGATTCGGCGATCGTCGGCAAATCATCCAGCATCACCAGAACCGGATTGGAAACTCCCTCGCCGGTGACCAGCCGCAAGCGCGCCGATGCCAACTTGAGCTTCGCGCGGCACTGTCAATCGGCACACCAGCTTTTCGCCCTTTTGTGAACTCTCATCATCGGCGGCAGCGAACTCGCACCGCAACGCAAAAGTGGTCCAAATACTGCGGGCATTTGAAGGTTTTGCCCGCGGAGCGTGAACTCAGACGTTTTCCCCGGCGCAAGTGCCAACGGGCTGAATTGCGCGATCTGCGGCGGTGCGGCAAGTAACGGAGATGCAATCGCCAGCACGGCACAGGAAATCACGAGCAAGCCGAAGCGTGGATTCATACGCGCGATCGCGCTGGGTGGAAAGTTGTCCCGCCAGGTCCCTTCCCACGTTCGTGCCGAGCTACTCGCACCGTCGAGTATCGAAGTGTATGCAAACCATTTGCCGCCTGCGGCTTAGCCAATCAGTTCCGCAATGGGCTGGGCTTCGGGGTCTACGGGACGTTGCAGGCGGCCTTGCGCGTCGGGAATCGCCACGTGCGGATCGATCCCCAAGTTGTGCAGCAAGCGTCGCGTGGATGTCGCCAAACGTGACCGGACGATCGACAACTTCGCCGGCATGCTTGTCGGTCGCGCCGATGACCTGGCCGGTCTTCATGCCGCCGCAAGCCAGCAGCGCCGAATTGACCCGCGGCCAATGATCGCGGCCAGCGGCCGTGTTGATCGTCGGCGTCCGTCCGAACTCGCCCCACACGATCACCGACACGTCTTTATCCAGCCCGCGCTCGTGCAGGTCTTGCACCAGCGCGGAGACGGCGTTGTCGAGCAGCGGAAACTCCGTTCGCCCTTGGCCGAAGTTGTCGCCGTGCCAGTCCCAGCGGCTGAAATTGAGCGACACGACCCGCGCGCCGGCTTCGACCAGTCGCCGGGCGACCAAAAGATTTTCCGTGACGCGCGGCGCAGAATCGGCGTTGTAGGCGGGATTGCCTTCTCCGTAGCGCTCCACGATACTTTCGGATCCTCGCGGCTGATATCCAGCGCTTCGACCAAGTTTCGGCGACGCGAGGATGTTCCACGCCTGATCGGTGAATTTGTCGCGCTCGGCACTGCAACGGCGAGGCAGCGACGGCATTTTGAAAACGGTCGAGCGTTTTCAACAGGTCCAGCCGGCCCTTGAGGCGGTCGAGCGACACGTCGCGCAGCACCAAGATGCCCGGGGTCGGGCGCAAGGCCGGCGGTGTTTTCGGCTTTGTGGCCCGGATCGTATTTGGTGACCAAGCCATAGGGCGCGTACGATGAGCCAAGGAAACCGCCGCCGCCGGGTTCGCCCCACGGTCCGTGGCTGGTTCGATAGAACAGCGCCAGGTTCGGCGGAACTTCTTTGCACGCCGGGCCTTCCAGTCGCGACACCCAAGCGCCAACGACGGCGAATCCGGATCGAGCCGCGGCGACATGCATTGCTCGGCATAGTGCGGGCCGCGCGCGTCGACGATGCTGCGCACGACCACGAACTTGTCCATCATCGCCGCCAGTTTCGGCAACAACTCGCAGACCTGGATGCCGGGCACGTTCGTGTTGATCGGTTTGAACTCGCCGCGAATCTCCGCCGGGGCGTCCGGCTTCAGATCCCACAAATCCTGGTGCGGCGGGCCGCCGGGCAGGAAGATATTGATCAGCGATTTATGCTGTGTCCGCGACGCCTTGCAGGGCTTCGGCCCGCAACAGCGAGGAAAGCGTCAGTCCGCCGGCGATCGATCCGCCCACCATCAGGAAATCGCGCCGCGAGATTCCGTCGCAGAAGCCGTTACGGCGTGCCGCCTTGCCCAACAGGGTTAACATCGCAAAAGTCTCCCCAGGGTCGTTGAATGGCGGGTATTATAGTTGCGTGCCGATAGGCCACGCCAACCAGGAAAACGCGCCGTGCGAAATCTTCTCCACAAACGTTCATTTTGCTCGTTTTGCGCATTCCTGTCCATCATTTCACCGCTTGTCAGAGCGGGAGATGACGAGGCCCAAGCCCGTCAGCTTCGTTCGCGAAGTGGCGCCGATCCTGGTCGCCAAGTGCCAGGCCTGCCATGGCCCGAAGACGGCCGAGAGCAATTACCGGCTCGACTCGTTTGAAGCGATGATGCAGCCCGGCGACTTCGGCACGCCGCCGATCACCGCAGGAGACTTGGAAAACAGCGAGATTCATCGGCTGATCACGGCCGAAGACGCCGAGGAGCGAATGCCGAACAACGGCAGACCGGCTTTCCGATTCAGAGATTCAAATCATTTCGAATTGGATTATTCAAGGCGCGAAGTTCGACGGGCAAGACGCCACGGCGCCGTTGCGCAACGCAAATTCCGCCCGACGTTCCCCACCCGGCCGCGCCGACCACCTATCCGACAGCAATGCCCATCACCGCCATGGCGTTTACCGCCGATGGCAGCCAACTCGTGGTGGGCGGATATCACGAGCTCTTGATTTGGGATGCAGAGACTGGAACGCTCGCGTCGCGCATCGGCAACATTCCGCAGCGCACGTTCGGCATGGCGTTCAGTCCAGACAATGCGTGGCTGGCGGTCGCCGGTGGCTCACCTGGCGTATCGGGCGAAGTGCGGCTCATTCCTTGGAACGACGGACCGAAACACGATGCTCAGACAAAGATCTTGGCACTACACGACGATGTCTTTTTCACGGTCGCATTTCGACCGGATGGCGGGCAACTCGTCGCCGGCGGGGCCGATGGTTCCGTCCGCGTGTTCGATGTGCCAACCGGCGTCGAACGGCTCAAAATCAGCAATCACGCCGATTGGGTGACCGCCGTTTGTTTCAGTCCCGACGGAAAACGCATTGCCACGGCGAGTCGCGACAAGACGGCAAAAGTTTTCGATGCGGAGAACGGTGGCTTGTTAGCTACGTTTTCCGAGCACGACGCGCCCGTCCGGGCCGTCGCTTTTTCGGCAGACGGCAAGTCGGTAGTCAGTGCCGGCGGAAACCGCATCCGCGTTTGGAATGTCGACGATTCCAAGCAAGTCGGCGAAATGGCCCCCTTCGACAACGACATCCACACGCTTTCATCCAACGGTGAGTTCGTCATCGCCGCCGCCGCTGATCGAAGTGTCCGCCACTTCAAATTATCGGATCGGTCCTTGGTCCGTTCACTCACCGAGCACGCAGCGCCCGTTGTGTCCCTCGCCTGGCATGAACCAAGTCACTTGATCTCCGCCGGTTGCTTCGACGGGACGGTGACCGTTTGGAATTTACAAGACGGCACGAAAGTAAAACAGTTCATCGGAGTTCCCATCGCCGGTCCGATGGACTAAAGCAAGAACTGGCCAACTCAAGCGTCGGACTGCCGTTTTCTTTACGGCCGCGTCGCCTGCAACGTGCCTGGTTCGGCTTTGCGTAGTGACGTCGATTCAGCCGCTACGATCGTTTCGTATTGGGCGATCCGTTTCGAGTCGCCAAGTCGTTTGAGATTCTCCCGCAGGATTACGTCCTCGGCCGTACGGACGAAGCGTTCGTACTTCACCCGGCGCTTCTGGGGATCGGGGCGTCGCTCCTCGATTTCCATCTGTTCGCGATACTGCCGATAATTTGGATGTTGCTCCACCGCTTGGATAAACTCCTGACTGCGAGTCGTCAGAAACTCGATCGCCCCGGGATTCAAGACGTTGGACAACTCCGGCCATCGCTCCTCGAGATCATCAGCAATTGCGTCTCGTAGCCGCGCGGCACGCTGGCCGGACGAGCGGCCACGTTGTCGGCGACGTGACCCGCGGCGCGGTGCCTGGCTTTCATCCTGAGCCATTTCGATCCGCCCGTTGCCCTCCAGATCTAATTGCTCGGAGAGCGAATCAATGACGGCACGTTCGGCTGGCGTCGAGAGTGCGCGCACGACATCATACGGCGCGTTTTCCGGCAACAACTGCGGATGCTCTTCATCCGCAAATTGGCTTTCCACGCTCAAGAACTCCCCCGACGTTTTCACCGGCAGATCGATCGTGTCGGCCTTGAGCACCGTGTACGCATGGGCCTCGTCGAACGAAACACGTCCATCCTTGTCATAATCGGGAGGAGCGACGGACTGGCCCGTCCGCGTGCGTCCGCCCAGCGCTTCCCAGAAATACGTGCTGTATTCCACGTAGGTTGCTTCATCCACCTCGGGAGTGCATCCGGCGGCAACGCGATCGTGCACCGTCGCGAAGAAGCCACATCGCTGCTGCCTGGAAAGCCCCTTATCCGGATCGGCACCGTTATATATGAAGCGGGCAAAACCGCCCGTGTAACATTGCACCATGACCGCGACGACGTTGATTCCATCCGGCAATTGATCCAGCAATTCGACGACATCCGTTACCTTTAACCGCTGGTTGTCCCACAACGAGATCGCCGTGTTGTAAGGATTGTCGCGGTCGTCGGATTCTTCGCCATGAGCGGTGACATAGAGAACCAGACGATCGCCACGTTGCATCGTCGATCCAATCTCACGGAACCAGCGGCGAATATTTCCGGGATTGGTTGATTCACGAACCCCCGGCACTTCGTGATTGCGATATCCCAGGCCAAGGTCTCGCTCTGTGCCGAAGAACTCCGCCATCAAACGATTTGCTTTCGGAATCGCGTCGACATCTCTGACCTGCAGATCTTTCCCCGTTGCGTGCCCATCTGCAAAGTAAATGGTATGCAACTGCGGCGCAAACTTTTGTTCATTCAGCAATCGCTGAAAGAAGAGAACATTTTTTTCCAGCGATACCTGGTTGCCTTCCGGCGAGTATCCGCCACCGATCGTAAGCATGTAATCCCTGGCAGTCACACTAGACGACAGGCAGAAAAGCGAAATCAGTACAGCCAATAAAACCCGCTTGTACATTGCGTTTCTGCCTGTTGGATGTGTTCGGGGTCGATGGCGAGTAGCCAGAGGGACTCCAACCTGCTGCTTTTAGTGATAGGTCCGCGAAGGAATTGCGTCAATCGGCAGCTTCCAGCGGCGGGAAGTCCGTACGGTAAATGCGGCCAAATTTCATTTGGAGATCCTGGTTCGCCGAGGTTCCTTCTGATTTGCCATCGGACCGCGGCAAATTGCCGAAGGTTTTCAAATCCCTTCATACCACTCTTGGCGAATCCTTGCCAGTTTTCGCACGATGGTGCGGGTGCTTACATGCAGTTCCTTCGCAATCTCTTCGTTCGCGTAACCCTCGAGCTTGCGCTGTGCAATCACTTGTAGCGTTTCGTCACCGAGAGCATTAACGAGCGCTTGAATCTCGTCGGCGAGCCGTAGTGCGAAATCGGGGCTGGGCTCGTTGCCGGCGATCAGATGCTCCTCGATCAGTGGCAGCTCTAAGGAATGGTCGCGTTTCTTGGCGTGCTGGCGCTGGAGTTCGTTAACTGCCTTCCGCGCCGTGATGGTAACGAGAAGTGGCCATAAGCCGGTGCGGTCGTTGAGATCCGGAAAGCGATTGTTTTGCACCCCGAGCATGGCGCTTTTTAGAGCGCTTAACGCGACATCCTCCTCGTCGGCTTCACGCGCCGGCACTCGCATTTGACGGCGGGCCACCTGCACGAGCTGTGAAAAATAGCGGTTCCAAAGCTCTTGGGCCGCGCCTTCACTCCGATCCTTAAGCCCGTCCAGCCAAGTGGTTACTGAGCCTCGAGTCGGTGAATTCATGAGTGCCCTGCTCGGAAAATCAGTTCCCTAGTGCACCGGGAAAGTTGTGATCGCCCGATCTCCCCAATATGATAGCACTCACAGGGGCCGTGCGCTCTCGATACGGCGGGTGCCGGCATTGTAGCAAGTTCAATTGGCCAGCCATCAGGTGCCGCGATGAAACTCGATGCAAGACAAACCCGTCGGTTGTTGTTGGCCGGGGCCGTTCCGTTTCCCAAGCCATTTCCAAGTATTGGCCGCATTTCGATTGAACGAGGCAGATTGGTTTTTTCCAAGGCTGTCAGGCAGTGGACGTCGTTCGTCGTCGTGCAAGACAATTGTGAGCCCTCGACGACAAGATTGATTTTGAGAAACGGAGTTGCCGGAATATTTTTTCCTGGTGTCTGGGTGTCGGTCCCCCGCAGGGGAAAGGTGTTTAGGTTCTCTCAGGCGCACGCCGCTTACGACCTGGAAAGAGGTGAATGGTTTCTCGGTCGCGAGATCAACGTCAAGGCGATCCGCGAACGGCTAAGAAACCCCCATCTCGCCATCGATAAGCGCCGCAGCCCGGCCAGGGGAATTGTCTTCGTCTATCGGGACCGGCCAGTGATGACCATTACCGAAATCGTTCAGACGGCAGGTTCTATTCGCGATCACATGACGGCGGTCTACTGCTGTGATCCGACGCACCATCCGGAGGAACCCTGCTGTGACCCAATCTACTGCTGTGACCCACGGGTCTGCTGCGACTGCTGCGATTGCTGGGAGGGATGTGATTGCCACACCCACGAACCTCCCCAAGCCAATTGGGATTGTGATTGTTGCAATTATTGAGATATGCCGGCGGATGCACTGAAGAGCAGTGCGAACATCTCGTGCGGTAGGTGGTCGATGAAGATCCATGCTGTGAAGCCGCGTGTCGATCTTGTTCTACTGACGCGCGATGCAGGGCAACTTCATCCAGCCGTGGAACGCGGAATTCGCCAACAGCAAGGCGTTCAGTTGGCCGTGCATCGTGTCGTGGGAAGTGCGCTCTCAGGCGATCGCTGCCGTTGGGACGCGATCGTTCGGGCCCGAAACCATGGCAAGCGACACGGCACGGCACCCTGGCTGATGTTCCTGGACGATGACGTCGTACTGGAGCCAGAATGCGTTGCGAGACTTTTGACCGAGCTCGTTCGACGGCCTGCATACGGAGCACTTGCCGCCGACTACTTGCGGCAGCATCGTCGTGGCCGCGTCGCCGCCCATGTATCGATGGGCGCCACCCTCTTTCGGCGCGAGGCGCTCGACGAAATTCACTTTGCCTGGCAAGAAAAGCGGTGCGAATGCTTGTGTTGCTGCGACGACCTGAGGCAGCTCTATTGGGCGATCGATTACTACGCAGCCGCCAAGGCGCGGCATTTGCCAAAGGGTAGTCTCAGCAAGAAGTCAGTCATAGGTGCCACTGCCCGGCCTGCGCCAATGAAAGACGATAAAAGCTGGCATCGTCACACGACTACAGCGGCTCTTCCTTCGGTATGTATTGTCGCCGTGTACTTCGGCTCACCACCTCCGTGGATCAACCTGTATTTAACGAGCTGTGCACACAACCCATCGATCGACTTTCTCATCGTGACGGACCAGGCGGATTTTCCGCCCGTTCCGCAAACGTGCGCGTCAAGCAACTGAGCGAGTCTTCCTTTAACAAGCTGGCCAGCGACACCACCGGTGTTAAAGTCGAGCTGAGTCATCCGCGCAAGCTCTGCGATTTCAAGCCCGTGTACGGGCACCTGTTCGAAGATCTTCTGCAGGAATGGGACTATTGGGGTTACACCGACCTGGACGTAATTTACGGAGACATCCGCCGATTCCTGACTCGTGCAAAGCTGCAGAAATTCGACGTCTTTACTGCACGCAAAGAATTTCTCGTCGGCCACTTTACGCTATTTCGCAACGACTCCCGCATGAGATTGCTATACAAGCAGGCGAAAAACTACCAAGCGACCCTTCAATCGGACACGATGCTGAGCTTCTCTGAATGTGGCAAACAGTGGCGGCAACGTCTAAAAGGAAGGCCGTTAACCGACGACGCGGCATGCGACAGCATCATGCACGTGATTTGCCGGCAGATGGCTAGGCAAGAGATTGCCGCGTGCTTTTCACCGGCAGTCCTCGAATGGCCGGATTTAAGGACGCCGGGCTGGCGCTTGAGGTGGAACTCTGGGCGGTTATGGCGCATCGACAGCGCCGTGAGGCAATGTACTTTCACTTCAACGCATTCCGGCGACGGCCGGGCTATCGCAAGCCGCGATATTTGAATGGTGAAGTGGCTTTCGACATGACGTCGAACGGATTTGAACGGGCGACTAGCCGTAGCGACTCAAGCTGCCAAGGCATTTCCCAACGTCGGGCGCCTCAATCCTCTCGCCGCCAGGCTAGCCCCAATTCGGCCAGCTTTTTCTCGATACGGGGCAAATGCCAGACCGCCAATCCACCATCGGATTGCCCCACTGCAAGCTTGGTGCTCGACGCATCCCAGGCAAGCGACCAAACCGTGCCCGCTTCGGGCCGCAACGAAAACTCGTGTTTGCCGGTGGAGACATTCCAGATGGAAACCGTTTCGGGCTGTGTTAGTCCTGCCAGCCACTTTCCGTCCGGGCTCAACGCAATATGCGGCGCATTGAATGTTTCCGGCTCACCGAGCGCCCCAATATGGCGATTCTCTTTCACGCTCCAAATTTCTGCCGTTCCGGACTTGGAAACATAAATAATCCTTTCACCGTCCGGAAAAAATGCGATGCCATGCCATCCTTGTAACATGGGAGGAGAATGGATTGGCTTATCACTGCGCGCATCGATATCCCAAGCCTGCAGGGTTGAATCATCTTGCGCCCAGACCATCGTAGACCTCGCTGGAGCAAGAACTGTTGCGAGGCACCTGGTCCGGTCGAGTTTCAATAGCTCCGTCATTTTGAACGGCGTGGTGCTCTCGATTTTCCATAGTCCGACGCCCTCCGAGCCGCACGCGGCCAAAAAACTTCCATCTGGTCGGTCGGCCCATGCGATCGAATGCATCTGACCCACGCCGGGGTCCAAATGGGTCAGGAATTGGTCCGAGTGCGCATCAATCAACTTTAGATGACTTGCGCCCGATCGGCCCATACAGCCGACGGCCAGAACCTTGCCGTCGGCGGAGTACGCCAGAGTCTGCGCCGCTTCGTCGAGGACAACGGTGCGAAGTAACCGGCCGGACGATGGATCCCAGATTCTGAGTTTGTCGTCCTTGCCCCCGGTGGCGAGCCAATCCTGGCTGGGATGAAATGCCACACACGGGATGCCGCCTTCATGACCCGTCATCACAACTTTTTCGTTCGCCCGCGTTAGATCCCAAACCTGAATCGTGCCGGCATTGGAAGCAGCCAGGCGCGTTCCGTCCGCGCTGAAGGCTAGATCCTCGCGGCTCGTTGCCCGTCGAACGTTTTGCAACGAGGCCAACGGTCGATTGGTCACCGAGTTCCACACGGTAATCCCGCCGCGGATATTGACAGCCGCAAGGTAGGGGTGCGTTGGACTGAATGCGACTGCTTTCGTGGCATCAAATCCAAAAAAGCTGGTGCGCTCGAAACTACCCATTTCATACGCCAACAGCGCTTCATCAAAGCCGATGGCCATCCGGCCGCCATCCCCGGTAACATCGACCGAGTTCGGGTATGGGCCGCCCAGGCTGGGGAGCGTCACCACGTGCACCCGTTCCCCGGTATCGAGGTTCCATACCGCCCAGCCGACGGTATCGTTTTCTTCATCTGCATAACCGCCGATCAGCCGTCGATTCGTTAGGTCATACGCTGCATTTCGCATCTTCCAATTAAACTGTGTGTCAAAATCCCGCATTTTTTTGCCGGCGGCAACCTCCCAGACCTCGATCACCGGGCCATTGAGGTAGGCGACAAATTCCCCATTAGGCGAAAGTACGAACGCATTTTCGGCCGAAGATTCAGCGATTCGGAACGATTGCTTGGCAATCCACTTGTTGTCTGCAAACTGCCACACCCGCGCCGTGCCAGTTTGTGCGACGGCACAAAGACCCGAGTCGCCCTCCATAAAAACGACGGACTGTACCGTCCCGTCGAACGGTTCCAAGTCGGCGAGCTGTTTCATTGTATGTACGTCGTAGAGAATCAGGCGCCCGTTTCTAAATCCGGCAATTAACTTGGTTCCATCGCTGCTGAGACAAATAGACGACGGTTGCCCCGTCTCCGGCTTGATGACGAACGGAGGGTATGCCACAAAATCGCCCATCGACAACACCAACTCGCGTTGCAGGTCGTCGTTATTCACACGAGTCGTCGGCAAGTTCTCGGCTCGGTCTACTAGCTGCCGCACCGTGTCGCCGTATCCTTGCTGGCGGACCTGGCGCGTCAATCGGATCGATTGCAGCAGCGAGTCATACAGCGTGTCGGTTACTGCGTGTGCTTGCAGATCGGCGTGGACCGCGCTTTCGGCAGCTCGCCAGCCAAAATACGAAGAAACGATCGTTGCTGTCACCAGCATGGCGATCGTAGCTGCCAGCGATAACGCGACGGCGCGGTTTCGCCGCATCCACTTGATTGCCTTTCCCACCGAGTTAATCCGCCGCGCCACGACGGGCTTGCCCGCCAGATAGCGCTGCAAATCGGCCGACAGCTCCCCGGCAGTGGCGTACCGGCGAGCGGGCTCTTTTTCCAGGCACTTGAGACAAATCGTATCCAAATCTTTCGGCACACGGCTGTCGAGCGACCGGGGACCTGGCGGATCGTCATGAATTACCTTTTGCAGCAAGATCCGCATGGTGCCGCGGAACGGGAGCTCACCCGTTAACAGCTGAAACAAGATGACGCCCAACGAATAAATATCCGTGCGCCCGTCGACTTGCGATGCCTCTCCGCGGGCTTGCTCCGGCGACATGTAGGCCGGCGTTCCCAGGATCGCCCCGTCGGTTGTGATCGTAACCTCGGTCTCCTTGCGCTTCGCCAGGCCGAAGTCCATCAAGTGCGGCTCGCCTTCATCGTCGACCAGAATGTTCGAGGGCTTCAAGTCGCGGTGAACGACGCCGTTGCGATGGGCGTGATCGAGTGCGTCGGCCACTTTCGACACAATGGTGCACGCGTCACGAATGCTGATTCGTTGATCCGATGTCATATCCGCCAGCGACACGCCGCGAATGTAATCGCTGACGATGTAAAGAGTGTCCTCGTGGCGGCCCACCTCGTGCGTGCTGACAATATTTGGATGTCGCAACTGAGCAGCCGCTCGCGCTTCGCGCATGAATTTCTCGATCGACGTGGCATCGAGCTGCTCTCGGCGAGGAATCTTGATGGCGACGGTGCGATCCAGCATGGTATCGCGAGCCTTCCACACCGTCCCGAACTCTCCCATCCCTAGCCGCTCCACCAGCTCAAAATGGGCGACGTTCGCGAAGGCCGTTGCATCTCGCGTTAGATCCGTGTCGTTGACGAGGCTGAATCGGCCGCCGCAGTTGCTGCAGCCGATATCCACCAGCGATGCGTCGATGACCATCTCGACCGTGTTATGGCAGTAGGGACAGCGAACGACCAGCCCACTGGCCTTGCCTGACGCACTTGTGCCACTGCTCAGGTGCACCGTCGGCGCACCGCCGGTCCGTTTCACGATCTTGCTCAGCGCATCGCTCAGGGTGGGATTTGCGTCCAGCAAATCCTTCACCGGATCGGACGAGCCCTTGTCTCGCAAGTGACCCAATGCCACGAGCGCCAGCTCTTCCAGGAGTGGCTCGCGACCCGAAGCATCAATCCGTTCAAGATACGACTCAACAGCAGCTCCACCGCCACGTCGAAGCGACGCTTCGAACTCGTCGCAGATCGCATCGATTTTCCGCGTCATGCTCAGCGGCAGCTGGTCGTCAACTTGCATCGGCCTGGCAGTCGTAGACGCTTAGAGAAGTTGAAGTAGAAGAATTACCGAACTGGTCGTCCTTCCCGCACATTCCCGGCTCATTATACGCAATTCCCGCTCGACAAAAACTAAATTTTTCCCCGACTGTCTCTCCGACGGGCGATTTCTTGATTGTCTGTATGTACCGCCCTGAGGGCGCAGTCAGCGACCGTTTTCAAGCCGGCACTTGATCGCCCTCGGTCTACACCAAAAGGCCTCAGCAATGATTTCACAGCCGATACAATTCGTTAACAGCAACGGAAAAGCGGAACCTATAGCGCCGGAGTTATCACAATATGAACAGCGCATGCGAGTGCTCGAGCTCACATTGCAACTGCTAATCATCCGGACGACCATGGGCGACTACTGGTCCGAAGGCCTTCGCGACGTTGGAAAACTCTTGGCGGCACTGCCTTTACAAACCGCTGAATTTACGGCAGCAACCAGTCACTTGCAGAACGCAGTGGACTATTGTCAGCGGAACGAATTCGGCGCCGCCACATTTGAACTACGCCCCCTGCGAGGGCAATTGCAGCGGCTTTGAAAGGAGCGCCAGCGGCTGATCGACGGCGAAGCCACTGTCCTAGTTCGGAACAAATTGCAAATGAGCCCGGCGGGCTTGTGAATCAGTCTCCAATTAAGGACCTCTGAATAAGCACGGGAGTCAATCACTTCGGACCAAACGCCGCCCCGATAGCCAGCGCAAAATGACATAGAAGCTTGGCGTTAGGAACAGTCCAAAAATGGTCACGCCAAGCATCCCAGTAAAGACGGCGGTGCCGAGCACTTGTCGTAGCTCTGCTCCGGGGCCATGCGCGATTGCCAACGGCAGCACGCCGAGAATAAATGCGAATGATGTCATCAGGATTGGTCGAAGTCGCAAGCGACAAGCTTCAACCGCCGCCTCAATTGGGTTGCGCCCCTCCTCCTCCAATTGCTTGGCAAATTCCACGATCAGCACTGCGTTCTTGGCCGCCAGTCCAATTAGGACGACAAAGCCGATCTGCGTGATGAGATTGTTGTCCATACCTCGGCTCCAAATGCCACTCAACGCAAACGGCAAACAGACCGGCGCTA
>CAWAZX010000012.1:0-291063 GCA_963786455.1 uncultured Planctomycetota bacterium
GATCACGTAGATCTTGCCGTTGACGGCAGCGGCGAACGCGTGGTTGCGCGGCACCGCCATCGGCTTGCGGCTCTCCCACTTGTCCGTGGCGGGGTCGTACACATCGTTGGTGCTCAGAACGTTGCAAGGTCCCATGAACGTGAAGAAGGGAGCCTTGGACCCTTCCACGGTCGTGGCGCCGCCGATCACATGGATCTTGCCGAAGGCTTCCACGGCCACCGCGGCTCCGAGCTTGGCCGGGCAGCGGCGCCAGCGCCTTCCAGGAATCGGCCGCCGGATCGTACTCCCAGACGTCGTCAATGGGTTGCCAGGCGGCGCCGATCGGGACCGGGCTTTTCTCCGGGGCGACGAAGCCGCCGCACACGTAAATCTTGCCGTTGAGGCGGCCAGGGCCGCATGGTGCGCCGGCCGCGGCATCGACTTTTTCTTCGTCCACTTGTCGGTGGCCGGGTCGTACTCGTAGTTGGCCCCCCGAGCCTTGCCCTCGCCCCAGCCGCCGATCACGTACAGCTTGCCGCCCGACGGCAACGCCGTAGAGTTCTTCATCCGGTTCCGGGAACGGCGCCGCCTTTTTCCAGGGAGAGGGCGGCATCTGAGCCAGCCCGGCCGTGGCGAAAACCAGGCTGGCGGCGATCACGGCAAGGATCGCGCTTCCGCGTTTGTAACACTGTCGACATGGAAGTCTCCTTTCAAGGTGGATGATGAACAGGCACGAGCCTGTTCACTGGATCAGAATGCGTTTCTTCGATGCTGAAGTTCACCGAGCGTGTGACGGACTTGTCACAGCGTTCCCGAGTTTGGCCGCAGGCACGGCCGGCGCGGGCAGTTTGCCGAGCCATGCTTTCAGGGTTCCGAACCGGCCCCACAGGATGATCGCGGCGAAGCACAACAGGACGAGGGCCGGCACGGGCGAGCCGCCGATCAACAACAGATGGCTCAGGACCGCCCCGACCATCGTGCAGACCAGGAGCGCCGCGCCGACGGGCGTCAGGCGGGGAATCAGGAGCAGGATGGCCGACGCGACTTCGATGCCGCCGGTGACGTAGCGAAACCACTGGCCGATGCCGATCTTGTCGAACGTCTCCACCATCATGGGATAGCCGGACAGTGTGCCGAAGCCGGCCATGAGGAAGGCGGCCGCGGTCAGGATTTGCAGCGCCCACAGGGCCACGTTCTTGGCTCTGGATAAACGTTGATCGTTGGTCTGGTCTTTCATGTTTGTCAGCTCCTGGTTAGACTCCGTGCCGTTGTCGGATTGTGCTCGATACGTCGCGAGGAAACTTCGCCCTGCGGGCGCGGACCAGTGAGGAAGTAAGAAGTCTCGTCCGCAAGTCGACGGCCTTCAAAACCTAGGGCTTCCTGAGTCGCGGTGGGATTCTCAGAATTCGTAGCAGTTCATGCTGCTTATAGTTCGCAACCAACTCGCGCTTCTTTCGTTCGGCAATCGTCCACGACGCGCGAATTGCATCAAGGCGCACAATCGTTTCCCGTGTAGGAGTTGCAATAAGTGCGAACATAAATATGTCTCCTTTCACTACGTGGCGTTGTAAATTAACTAGCGGAGCATTCGCACCGCTTCCAGCAATCTGTACTCGCCCGATATAATCGACATGCACCCACATCGTCTGGCTGTTCAATCTTCAGCCAGCCGCGATTAGCGCTTGCTGCATGTCGTGTCGGTTTTCGCCCGTTAGTCGCAGGCGTACCGGGCGGCCGTCACTATTCACCGCGGCAATGGATCTTCGTTGCAGACCATGTTTCTCTTTGATAGGGCACGGACTGGCTGTTTTCGGCTGGTTCTCTGTTCTGCCCCGGCTGTGTAATTAAGCGTGCGGGGCTAACAGGAGATTTGTACAATCACGGCCGGTGGCTTCTCGCTGACCGCTGCTGGATTGCTGCCATGGACGAAGCACACACGACACTGGTGGTCCAACGCTATCTCGACGAGCTGGCTGAGGGCGCGACCACCGAGCCGGTGGTCCGAGCTCTGCTGGAACGTTCAGTTCGCCGCCTGGAGCAGCTCTGCGCCGTCATGCTGCACCGCAGCTACCCCCGGCTGACGCAGGCGCCCCTCAATCTGCAGACCGACGAGATGCTGAGCGCCG
The DNA here is from genome assembly GCA_963786455.1 of uncultured Planctomycetota bacterium. Classification (GTDB taxonomy): domain Bacteria; phylum Planctomycetota; class Planctomycetia; order Pirellulales; family Lacipirellulaceae; genus JABDGM01. Next base: position 2,106 of record CAWAZX010000012.1, read on the forward strand.
TGGTTGAGCGACTCCTCAAGGCCCTGCGCGAGGCGCGGCCCAAAGACGCGCGTCAGTTCTTCGCCCTGGCCAGCCAGCACATGCGTTGGGAGCTGAATGATATGGCCCGACGCTTAGATAATCAGGCGCCCGCTGTCCAGCTGGACGAAGAGCTGGTGTCCGCGCCATACAGCAGCGACTCCGTCCTCACTCCCAATGCGCTGTCGCATCCTGGAAGCGATCGAGAGCCTGCCGGAGGATGAGCGTGAGGCATTCGACCTGGTGCGGATCCAGGGGATGTCGCAGGCCGAGGCCGCCAGCGTGCTCGGCGTTTCGGCAATGACCGTTAATCGGCGTCTGAGTCGTAGCCTGCAACTGCTCGCGGCAACATTGAAAGACCTTGGTCCGAACAAGGATGAATAGATGAGCGACGATCCGCGACTGGAACCGTTGCTCGACAAGCTGCTCGACTCGCAGGCCACGCCGGAACAGGTCTGCGTTTCCTGCCCGGAATTGCTGCCCGAGGTGCGCCGGCGCTGGCAAGAGATCAAACGGGTGCGCGCCGAACTGGACCTGCTGTTTCCGCCCTCGACTTGGTCGCAGGAGCATCGGCCGACTTATCCATTCGAGGACACGCCGCTGCCGACGCTTCCAGGCTATGAGGTAAAAGAGGTTCTTGGCCGTGGCGGCATCGGCGTCGTGTACAAGGCCTTGCACCTGCGGCTTAATCGCCCTGTCGCCCTGAAGATGCTTCTATCGGGCCAACACGCCAGCCCGGAGGAACTGGAGCGGTTCCTGCGAGAAGCCGAGGCCGTGGCCGGGCTGCACCACCCCAACGTCGTGCAGGTGTACGACGTGGGCGAGGTCGAAGGCAGGCCGTACTTCACGATGGAGTTCGTCGAGGGAGGCAGCCTGGCCCGCAAGCTGGCGGAAGGTCCCCATGCCGGCCGCGAGGCGGCGGCGCTGGTGGCCCAGGTGGCCGAAGCCGTCGAAGACGGCGCACCAAAGCGGCATCATTCATCGCGACCTAAAGCCGGGCAACGTACTGCTGACCGCCGACGGCACGCCCAAGGTGACGGACTTCGGCCTGGCGCGGCTGGAAGCCGGCGCGGGGCTCACGCTCAGCGGCGCTCCGGTGGGCACGCCGAGCTACATGGCCCCCGAGCAGGCGCGGGGCGAGAAATCCGCGATCGGGCCGGCGACGGACGTCTACGCGCTGGGGGCGATCCTGTACGAATGCCTCACCGGCCGGCCGCCGTTCCGCGCCGAGACGTCGACGGCGACGCTGCAGCAGGTGGTGGCCGACGAGCCAGTGCCGCCGGCGCGGCTGAATCCCCGGGTGCCGCGCGACCTGGAAACCATCTGCCTGAAGTGCTTGGACAAGGACCCGGCAACGGCGCTACGCCAGTGCGGCGGCGCCTGGCCGACGACCTGCGGCGGTTCGAGCGGGGCGAGCCGATCGCGGCACGCCCGCTGGGCCGGCTGGAGCGGCTCGTCCGGTGGACGCGGCGGCACCCGGCGCGGGCGGCCCTGCTCGCGGCAGCCGTGCTGGTGGCGCTGGCCGCGGCCGGCGGCGGCGGATGGCTGATCGGGCAGCGGATCCAGACCGCGCGGGCGGTGGAGGCCGACTTGCGTGAGGCTGGTCCGGTTGCAGCAGCAGTCGGCCTTGCCCGAGGCCCGCGCGAGCCTGGAGCAGGCCCAGCTCCGACTCGGCGACGACGGGCCGGCCCGGCTGCGCTCGCTCCTGGACCAGGCCCGGCACGACCAGCAGTTGCTGGAGCGGCTGGAGGCCATCCGGATGACTCGATCGACCTTCGTGGAGGGGCGTGACAACCACCTCGCCGACGTGCGGTTCAACAACGCGCGAGCCGACCGGGAGTACCAGGCAGGCGTTCCGTGACGCCGCGCTGGGCGAGCCGCCCGACGACCCGGACGGGGCGGCGGGGCGGGTCAAGGCCTCGGCCGTGCGCAGTGCCGCTGGTGGCCGCGCTGGACGACTGGGCGGTCTGTTGCCCCCGACGGGGTTCGGCGGGATTGGGTCCTGCGGGTCGCGCGCGGGGCCGACCCGGACGCCTGGCGCGACCGCGCCCGCGACCCGGCCGCCTGGGGGGACGGCGCGGCCCTGGCCGAGCTGGCCCGGACGGCACCCGTCGCGCGAGCAGCCGCCGCCCCTGCTGCTGGCGCTGGGGGAGCGGTTACAGCTCGCCGGCGGGGACGGGGTCGGGCTCCTGCGGCGCGTCCAGGAGCAGTATCCCGACGACTTCTGGACCAACTTTACCCTGGCCCGTGCCTTCTACGGCGCGTGGAGGCAGGGCAAGGGCGATTGGACAGCGGCAGCCGCCTACTACCAGAAGGCGCTGGACCTTCGGCCGAAAGCGGTCGCCGTCCATAACAACCTCGGCCTCGTCCTGGCCGACGTGGGCTGGCTGGAAGACAACGCCGACGGCCGCTGGGGCCCCGGGGCGATTACCATCTTCCGGAGGGCCTTACGCATCGACCCCGACTTCGCGCCGGCCCGCAACAACCTCGGCCTGTGGCTGAAACGCAAGGGCATCTGGTGGCTCGCGATTCACGAGTACCGGGACGCCTTGCGGGCCGATCCTGAGTTGGCCCCCGCGCATTTCAACCTCGGCGAAATCGATGCCGGCAGTGGTCGGATCAACGAGGCGATCGACCATTACCGGGAGGCCCTGCGGGTCGATCCGGATTTCGCCCTGGCCCACTACTACCTCGGGATCGCCCTGCTGGCCAAGGGCCGGCAGCGACGAGGTGTTCGAGGACTACCCTGTGGGTGTCAAGTCCCTTAACCAATTCCGCGGTTCGGCCCTGGGCGAGGCCATATGCTTACTACTGGCAAGCCTATGACTGCGACCCCGAATGGGTCGCGGCCCGGAACGGCCTCCGCATCCCCCCGCAGGACGGCGCCCGACTCGACGAGGCGATCGACCACTACCGGCAGGCCATCCGGCTCGAACCGGGGTGGTTTCGTCCCCACGGGGCTCTCGGCCAGGCGCTCTTGGCCAAGCGGCAGTTCGCCGAAGCGGACGCCGCCATCGGCCGCTGTCTCGAACTCCTCCCGCCCGAGGAAGCGAAACTCCGCGGGAATCTCGAACGCCTGCGGGAGCGCTGCCGTCACCTGCTGGCCCTGGAAGGCCGTCTCCCCGGCATCGTTCGGGGCACGGACAAGCCCGCCGCCGACGAGTGCCTGGACGCGGCGGAACTCTGCTTCGTCAAGAACCACTACGCCACGGCCGCACGCCTGTACGCCGAGGCGCTGGCGGCAACGCCGCGGTTGACCGAGGACCTGCGCGCCGGCCACCGGTTCAACGCCGCCCGCGCCGCCGCCCTGGCCGGCAGCGGGCACGGCGACGACGTGGCCGGGCTCGGGGAGCCGGAGCGGGAGGGATTGCGCGAACAGGCGCGCGAGTGGCTGCGACTCGACCTGGCCGCCTGGGCCAAGAAAGTGGACACGGGCACCGCGGCGGATCGCATCCAGGCCGCAGAAGACGTTGTCGCCCTGGCGGGACGAACCCGACTTGGCCGCGCTGCGCGAGCCAGATGCAATGGACCGACTCTCTCCGACGAACGCAAGGAATGCGATGCACTATGGACCGAGGTAGCTGCTTTGCTCAACCGCGCTCGGGTTGACAAGTAAAGAGTTCCTCCCTCCGAAAAACGGACAATTCGCAAGCACCCATCTTCTCGTGAGGTCACCGCAATGACAGCCGGAGAACTGGAAGAGGAAGTCAGGCACAGGTTGGAGGATGGAAGCTGCCGAACAGAATGTGACGACGTGTGCGGAGGTGAGAATCGCCGAAGCAGCAATCGGTAAGTACGTTGTGCGTTGGTAAGCCCCACCGAAGTAACGATCTCGCTTGAATTAACGCGGCTGCCGCGATCGATTTGATGGCGCTAACGACTGCTTTTTGCCTTTTGACGGAGGACACCAGGTCAACCTTCGATCGGTCGTCCAGCCGCATCGATGCCCCGCGCCAATTTCAAAGTAAAGTTTCGTACGTGCATCGCCGGTTACCGCAGATAGATAGCCACCAGTATCTCAGAAGGCCCCCGTGGTGTGGCAAACTTTCCAAGGGTCGTGGGGCCCCCCTCGCCGATCGATCGCCGCGAGCCTCGAAAAGTAGGCGGCGGCTGGCGCACCGCAGTTTCCACGAGACCCGACTGGTTCTGTCGTTTCACATGCGGCTCGCGCCCGTTGGTCTAACCGCATCGACCGCAGTAGCGTGAAGTCCGCGTACCATCCAGCGTCGATCTCCCGATCGCCAGCGACGCGGTGTCGCAAATCTCCAATTGGAAGGGCCGCGGTACGAAACACATTTCAACCACGAGCCAAGCTCACCCACTTACTGCAGTTGGTTGCATCACTCATGCCACTCCGACTTCAACGGCACTGTTGACACGGCCGACTACGTTGTGAGGCGAATCTGGTGCTCTCACGGGCTTGGGTGCGGTGTGCAGCGGCGGTAGCATCTCAAGTCACCCACATGTCTGTTGAAGAGTGTGCTCAATTGGAACAGCGAATCAACCAAGTAATCACCGATGCCATCAATAAGAAAGGTGCGTTCATGAGCGAAGAAATCAAAGTACACGTTGTCAAATATCCAGACCGAGAAAACCTCGTGATGCGCTACGTTGACCCGTTCCTTGGACGTTCAGTGGCCGGCGCAAAACGGAATCTTCCGCTTTAGCGACCGGCGATCGTCAATACTTCCGCGATTCTCTGTAGTTGTGTGCAACGATTTGCAATTGCCGCTTGAGCGGGTAGAATCGTGGAAAGTTCCGAGGAAAACGCTGAATGTACTCTTGTCTAGGTAGCACTCTTAATGCCAAGGTTCCAGGTTCGATTCCTGGCGGGTGCAGTTCTCTCACCGCGCAATTACATTGATGCCGCCGGCGTTGTGATCCCAGCCGCGGAGCGGCGTAGGAATGTAGCCGCTCGGCGTAGCTCCCGGGACACGTGCCCTATAATTCTTGGCTCCGGGCCTGTCGGCGGTCCTGCCGCCGACTCACCCGGGGCAACGCGCCTTCAACATTCTCGCAGCAACGGCGATTGTGCATTTAGAGGTGATCGATGCGCATCCAACGAACTTTATTTGTTTTCGCAACCATTCTAATTGCGGTTCTATCGGGACAATTGTCCCTGGCCCAACCGCCGCGACCACCAATCGCCGACGTCAAGCCCGTCGAGCTCTCAGAGCACGGCAATACTCGCGTCGACAACTATTTCTGGCTGCGGGAGCGCGACGATCCCAAGGTGCTCGATTACCTTAAGGCAGAGAACGCTTACACCGATGCGATGATGGCCGAATCCAAGCCGCTGGAAGAGAAGCTATACCGCGAAACGGTTGCCCGCATCAAACAGGACGATTCGACCGTCCCCTATTTGGAAAATGGATACGAATACTGGACCCGGTTTGCGGAAGGCCAGGAATATCCCATTTACTGTCGTCGACTGCCGCACGCCGGAGCGGCGGACGAAGTGATGATCGACGTCAACGAGCTGGCCAAGGGGAATTCGTTCTGCCAGGTGTCGGGCGTTGAAGTCAGCCGGCAAAATAACCTGGCCGCGTTCGCCATCGACACGATCGGCCGAAATATTTACACGCTTCGCATCAAGGATCTCACCAGCGGCCAATTGCGGGATGATAACGTGCCGGCAATGGCGGGCAACCTGGTATGGGCCGAAGACGGCACGACGCTGTTCTATACCCGGCAGGACCCCGAGACGCTACGGCCCTACCAGGTTTATCGGCACGTCGTCGGGACCAACCCGCAAGCGGATGTGCTGGTGTACGAAGAGCAGGACGACACATTCAATTGCACTGTCTCGAAGACCCGCTCAAAGAAATACATCATCATCACGTCGGAACAAACGCTGAGCACGGAATGCCGCTACCTGGATGCGACCAACCCGGCGGGTGAGTTTCAAGTATTCGAACCACGGCGGCGCGATCATGAATACTCTGTCGACCACCTGGGCGACCACTTCTACATTCGCTCGAACGACAAGGCCAAGAACTTTCGCTTGCTGAAAACCGCCGAAGATGCCACGGCCCAGGCGAACTGGCAAGAAGTCATACCACACCGCGACGACGTGCTGCTGGAGGATTTTTCGCTATTCGACGACTACCTGGTCGTTCAGGAGCGTCGCGGCGGGCTGTCGCGCTTGCGAGTAATTCCTCGGTCGAACGAGCCGGAACACGAAATCGATCTTGGCGAGACCGCGTATCTTGTGGTTGCCACACCCACGCCGGAAACCGTCACGACGGTGCTGCGCTATCTGTACACCTCGCTGACAACGCCTTTGAGCACATTCGATTACGACATGAAAACGCGCACCAAAACGCTCCGTAAGCGCGAACCCGTCTTGGGCGGATTCGATCCGGCCAACTATGTGACCGAGCGCCTGTGGGCCACCGCGCGGGACAAAACACAGGTGCCGGTTACCGTGGTCTACCGCAAAACGATTAAGCGCGACGGCACGAATCCGTGTTTGCTGTACGGCTACGGCTCCTACGGCCTCGAAATCGATCCGATGTTCCAATCGCACCTCTTGAATTTGCTGGACCGCGGTTTCGTGTACGCCCTCGCCCATATCCGCGGCGGACAAATCATGGGACGCTCTTGGTACGAGGACGGCAAGCTGTTGAAGAAGAAAAACACCTTCACCGACTTCATCGACTGCGGCGAATTCCTGATCCGGGAGCGGCTGGCCGACCCGAAACGCCTCTACGCGGCGGGCGGCAGTGCCGGCGGAATGTTGATGGGCGCCGTGATCAACATGCGACCCGATTTATTCGCGGGCGTTTATGCCGTCGTTCCTTTCGTCGACGTCATGAACACCATGCTCGACGACAGTATTCCCTTGACCACCGCCGAGTATGACGAATGGGGCAATCCGAATGAAAAGACGTACTACGATTACATGCTCTCGTACTCACCCTACGACAACGTCGAAACGAAGGCCTACCCGAATCTACTGGTGGCAACGAGCCTGCACGATTCGCAAGTGCAGTATTGGGAGCCCGCGAAATGGGTGGCCCGGCTGCGAGCCATGAAGACCGACGACAACCTGCTGTTGCTCAAAACCAACCTGGACGCCGGGCACGGCGGCGCCTCCGGCCGCTTCGAGCGCTACAAGCTCTACGCCCTGGAGCACGCGTTTTTCTTGCGCCTGGCGGGCATCAAAGAGTGAACAGTGTAGTCATCACGCTCCGCGTGATGAATTCCCTCACGCGGAGCGTGAGGACTACACTAGAGCGACTGGACACCGCCGCACACAACATGCGCCGAGCGTCACCATCAATAACACCAACGTCGCGGGTTCCGGCACCACTGCCGACAGCGCGCCCATCGCACCGCTGCCGATCGTCTGACCAAAGTGCGCCCGCCAGATTTCGTAGTTCGCCTGTGTGTACGTCGTTCCCAAGCCTCGCCGCCAAACCACGTAGTCGGCCGCGTCCACCTTGGCGTCGCCATTGAAGTCGCCGGGAATGACCCGTGTCACGGTGAGCAGCCCGTTCGGGTCGAAAAACCCACCGAATTGGCTCGGCACGCTGGCCAAGTCAAAACTAAACGGCGTGCCATCGGCCAGCACACCTGCGAGCGTCACGTCACGCTGCGTAACCTTCCAGGGCGTGTTCATTGCCAGGGAAGCGGTGAAATCGAAGCCATTGAGCAGGAATTGAGTCCCCACCAGGTTCACGGTGCTGCCCTCTTCGGCTTGGAATTCTTCGGCGATAAGGGTGCCGCCGGAGATCGTCACGTTGCTGCCATCCTCCGCATTAATTTGAGCGACCGAGCCGCCGGAAACGGCCAGCGTGCTTCCGCTCAAAGCTTCGACATCACCTCCCACCGCGCCGCCAGAAATATTCACCTTGCTGCCGTCATAGACCGTCAACCCAACGCCGACCGCGCCACCACTGATGTGCACCACGCTACCAGGTAACGCATCCATGAACTGGCCAACCGTGCCGGCCTCGACGTGCACGAGCCCGCCCGCCGCCTCGAAATTGTCTCCCAACTCGCCCCCGGAGACCTTCACCGTGCTGCCGAACCCGGCCGTGAAATTGCGGCCCACCACGCCGCCATCTTGAATTACGAGCGTCTGACCGCCGCGAATTCCTGTCGGAACCGGATCGCTCGGTGCCGCAATGACCGCAGGACCAACCGCCGGCAGTTCAACAACATGCAGAGTTACCGGGCCATTTTCGATCGAGTCGCTGATCGTAAAGGCGAACGGCGAGCCGTCGGCGAAAGTGCCTGTCAGCGACGTGGCGCCTGGCTGTGAATAGAAGACAGCATCGCCTACTGCATTGAGTCCGCTTATCAATTCGCCGTCGGAACGAAACTCGCCGCCGTAAATGCTGACCGTGCTGGTGTCGAACACGCGGAATCCATCGCTAAATGTTCCGCCGGAAATCATTGCTGTGCTATCGCGCAACACCCTAAATTCCTCAATGAACGAGCCGCCAGAAACACTGACGCTACTTTCATCGGAAACCTCGAAATCCTGCCCGATCGTGCCGCCCGAGACATTCACCGTACTCTCCAAAGCGGCGGTAAAGTCATTTCCCACCGAGCCGCCGAAGATGTTCACGTCGCTAACGTAAGCCGTGAAAAGATTATGGACGGTGCCGCTCGAGATGTTCACTGTCGTGCGATAAACAATGGCGCCGAATCCGACTGACCCACCGGCGACGTTCAATTCGATGTTCGACGAGCCCATCGGCGTGCCCGCCGTAAAGAAATTGCCGATCGAGCCGCCGGCCGCCAGGTTTACCTGAGTGTTGGACCCAATCGACTGGTTGTTGCCGATGTTTGGCTCGGGCGGGATGTTGCGGACCGTCGTGAACTGCCCGCACGCCGCCGATACAAAGAGACACCATCCAACCGCCACGAGGAGATTCAGCCGGATGCGACTACGGACGGGATCAAACACGTAACGCTCTCACTGCTCTGATCGTCAAGCACCCGGCACCAACCAGGTACCGGATTGCCCGCCCCGTACTTATTTTAGTTGCTCCCGCGAATCCGTCCAAAATCGCGAACAAAAGAGGATCATCTCGGCGTCCCCAACACACCGACTTTTTACGATTGATGCGTTTTTTTATGCCGAAGCGATGACTGCGACGCGGCCTTGTTGATTTCATCGAGGCATAGCAAGGAACAACGTACGGAAGGTGGCACTCCTCACGGTGCGATGTTGCCCTAAGCCACTTCTCCAGTCAGCTTCCGCTCCTTCCGATACCGAGGAATTGCTCGTTCTTTCGCGATGGATTACACTCAGGCTTAACCGAATCTTCACAATTCGGCGTACGGCCCAACGCCTTCTACCCCAACCATTTGTGTTGGGAGTCAGGCGTGTGTCTGGGCGGGGAGCTTGGGTCGTCATGACGCGAACACAGAGAAGTCGCCACCGCTTTCGGCGGTTGGCAATGGAGCAGCTCGAACCGCGATGGCGCTCGATGCATCCATGCTGCGCATCACGGAGTTCGTGGCGTCAAACGCCAGCGGGATTCGAGATGCCGAGGGCGATCGTCCCGATTGGGTCGAGATCTTCAATGCCGGCAATGATCTGGTCGATTTGTCCGGGATGTACCTCACCGATGATGGTGAGAATCTCAAGGAATGGCAGTTTCCCAACGGGGTCAGCCTGCCGGGAGGCGGCTATCTCGTCGTATTTGCGTCGAACAAAGACGCGGTGCTTGCCGGCGGCGAGCTGCACACGTCGTTTGCCCTGGGAGCGGATGGAGAATTCCTCGCCCTGGTTGACAAGGATGGCACCACGATCATCGACCAGTATTCCCCCGAATTCCCAGCTCAATTGGAAGACATCTCCTATGGCCGCGCGATGCAGCCCATCGGTGCGCCAACGGCGATACTGATCCCGGGCGCGGCGGCGAAGGCCATCATTCCCGCTTCGGGCGCGTTAGGACTCACCTGGACGCAGTCCAATTTCGACGATGCATCTTGGCCGATCTCCGGGCCGACTGGCTTGGGTTATGACAACAATCCGAGCCCTGTTAATTACGCCAGCCTGATTCAAACGCCGTTGCCCAGCGGAACCGCGACAGCCTACATCCGCGTGAAGTTCAACATGGCGTCGCTTTCGGACATCGGCCGGCTCACGCTGCGCATGAAGTATGACGACGGCTTTGCGGCATATATCAATGGCGTGCCGGTGGCCGACGCCAATGCGCCGGAAATCCTGCAGTGGGACTCGCAGACGGGAGCCGCGCGGAGCGACGCCCAGGCGATCGTGTATGAGGACTTCGATGCGAGCGCGGCGATTCCTCATTTGAAGCTGGGCGAAAACGTGCTCGCGATCCACGCGCTCAACGCGGCATCGGGCTCCGACATGTTGATCGTGCCGGAGCTTATGGCGCAGCGAATGGCGATCATCGAACCGGAAATGATCGGTCACTTTATCGTGCCGACGCCCGGCTACGGAAACGACAGCACCAACGTGCAAGGCTATTCGGTGGAGCCGACTTTCAGCGTGCCGCATGGGTTTTACGACACGCCACAGACGGTGGCCATCTCCACGCCGACGTCTGGTGCGACTATTGTTTACACGACCGATGGTTCCACGCCCCAGGTCGATGCGAATCTCAACGTGATTAACGGCACGCTGTATGTAAATCCATTGACGATTTCCGTTACTACGACGTTACGGGCGCGGGCATTCAAGGCCGGCTTCGAGCCATCGTACATCGAGGCGAGCTCGTACATTTTCGTGGACGATGTGATCAACCAGTCGCCGTTCGGGCAGATACCGCCCGGCTTTGCGTCCCCCGGCACAAACGGTCAGGAGCTCAACTACGGCATTGATCCGGATATCATCAACTTATATGGGGCGCAGGCCGTTAAGGACTCGCTTAAGTCGTTGTCGACTTTCTCGATCACAACTGACAATGCGAACTTGTGGAATCCATCGACCGGCATTTACGTGAATGCCACCAGTCGAGGTGATTCGTGGGAACGGCCGGCCACAATCGAATTGATCTATCCCGACGGCACGCCAGGATTCGAAGTCAACGCTGGTTTGCGGATTCGCGGTGGTTATAGTCGCAACGATTTTAATCCCAAGCACGCCTTTCGCATGTTTTTCCGCGCTGAATACGGCGACGCGAAGCTGGAATATCCCATCTTCGGCGACGAAGGCGTCGACGAGTTCGACGTGCTCGACTCTGCGCACCAGTCAGAATTACGCCTGGTCCAGCGAGGGGAGCACACAAAACACGTTTGAACGGGAGGTATTTGGCCGAGATTTGCAGCGCGAGCTCGGCGATCCTTACACCCGCAGCCGCTACCATCACCTGTACATCAACGGCGTCTACTGGGGTCTGTTTCAGACGCAGGAGCGGGTCGAAGAACATTTATGCCGAGTCGTATTTCGGCGGCCAAACAGAAGATTACGACGTGGTGGTGGCCGGCAACGGCTATACCACGGAAATGTCCGCGGGCACCGACGTTGCCTGGCGGCAGCTGTTCAATTATGCCCAGCAGCTGGCCTCCTCTCCGATCACCAATGCCGACTTGTATTGGACGATGCAGGGGCTGAACCCGGACGGCTCACGAAATCCGTCGCTGCCGGTGCTGCTGGACGTCGATGCCCTGGTCAACTACATGCCTGATCATCTTTTACACGGGCGGGTTCGACTCGGGGCTCTCCCGGTTTTTGGGCGACAATTCGCCGAACAACTGGTTCGGGGTGTATAACCGCGTGACGGCTGACCAGGGGTTCCAGTATTTCATCCATGACAACGAACACTCGATGGGGACCGGCGGCACCGCGAGCATTGATCGCACCGGGCCGTTCAACAACGGCAACCAGAATAGCTATAACCACTCCAATCCGCAGTACCTGCACCAGGATTTGATCGTGCCCACCCGGAATACAGGCAGCGGTTCATCGATAAGGTGCAGGAGTATTTCTTCAACGGCGGCGTGATGATGCCCGCTGCGAGTATTTCCCGGCTGATGCAGCGCGCCAGCGAGTCCGATCCCGCGATCATTGCCGAGGCAGCACGCTGGGGCGATTCCAAGGCTCACCCTCCGCGCAATAAGTCGACCTGGCAGACGGAAATCAATTGGCTCGTCAACACGTATTTCCCCGGGCGCGGCAATCTCGTGCTGAGCCAGCTGCGCGAAGACAGGCTGTACACCACATTTGCCGCGCCGGCCTTCAGCCAGCACGGCGGGCTTGTGCCGGGTGGATATCAGCTCGCGATCACCGCCGGGGCCGGGACGATTTACTACACGCTCGACGGCGTCACTGACCCGCGACGGTCGGCGGCTCGGTGAATCCCGCCGCCGCTGTGAACGTGTATGGCGACCCCTTCCCCATTGCAACGACCACAACGGTTAAGGCCCGGCTGCAAACGGCGACGGGTCAGTGGTCGGGACTCGTCGAGGCAAGGTTCGATGTCATGGGGTTGCCGGGAGACTACAGCGGTGACGGCGTCGTAGACTCGGCCGACTTTGTCGTTTGGCGAAAATCGCTCGATCAATCGGTAACACTTCCTAACGACACGACGCCGGGTATGGTCACACAGGCCGACTTCGACGTGTGGCGAGCGAATTTCGGGAGGTCAGCGCCGGCAGCAGGCGAAGCGTCAGCGATGATGGACGCGTTAACGCAAATTAAATCGAATTCATTGGGCAACAATGCGACAGACTCGCTCCAGGCCGCCGGCTCGAATGCGCTCGAACGACAATCTCCGCCGCCGGTCACCGTCCCCAAAAGGACCTCCACCCGCTCCGCAGTTCTTCGACCGGTGCATCGCAGCACACTTTTGGCTGATAGTCCGCGGGAAGACGCGCTGGTGGCATGGCTGAGGTCGACGTTTTCGGAATCGCGACAGGAAACTCGGCCCGCAGACGACAACGGCGTGCCATGCGAAGGCGAAACTCAATCGCCTGCCGACGCACCGCTTGAGATACTCGACTCGGCCTTCGCCTCGCTCTAAAGCGGTTTTCGAAAACACATGGCTGGTAGCTGGGGCATCGCCCCAGCAGTTTTGCAGCATCTGCGGCCAATGGTCACATTGCGCCGCAATCGGACTTGACCGAATCGATCACAATCTGCTATCCGCCGACAAACTCTCCTTCGCCAATACCACCAAAATGCTATCAGCCGCCCAAACTATGGAACCGTAAGGACGTTTCATGACAAATCGTCTACCAACACAAGCACCGCCAGTCATTCAGCCCATGATGACTTCGATGCTTGCAGGCGTGGTAGCGTGTCATCGATTGGCATTCGCAGGGTATTTGAACAACCGCTTGGGACCCAAATACCTTCACGCGTTCTTTCAATGGTTCTGTGAAACAGAGGACACTATCGCTTTATGTGCAGTCGATGAGGGATCTATTGCAGGTTACGTCGTAGGGGCACCACTGGGCTACAAGAACTCACTCACTCGTCGCCTGGCCTATGCGTCACTCCCGGATATCATCATGCGGCCGCAACTTCTGTTGGACAGAAGTTTTGTTCAAAAGGCAGTTGTCAAGCTCCAAGAACTTGGAGGTCGGACGGTTCCCGACGACGCTCCCGACCTCCCCCCTCCCACCTATTCGCTCGTAGGAATTGCCGCGCACCCGGACTACTGCAGGCGAGGTGTCGCGACACGTCTCATCGAGACATTTGAGGAACGCGCTCTTGCGGCTGCGCCCGCTCACTGCGACTCTCGGTTTACCGGGACAATCAACCGGCACGTATGCTTTACACCCGATCAGGCTGGAGATGTTATCCGCGCGACGGTAGTCGCGGGGATTATTATCACAAGATTTTGAGCGCAGCATTAGCCCGGATTATTCATGCATAACCACAAACCCGAAGCGTAAGCGAGGGAACGCCAACGAGTTAACCTCGCTTACGCATCGGGTTAATTCGTGCACTCTGCGCCGAAGTATCCGGGCCATGAATCAACCTTGGTCTTGTCGGCTCACTCGTCGCGGTTCAATCGCCGCATCGTCACAACCAGCTCCTTTGCTACCTTCGCAATTCGTTGAGCCAGTTTCTCGTCTCGCAGCGAACCATCCTCGTTAAAGGCTTCATGCGCTCGCGGAACGGAGACCTGAGTCGGAATCACTAGAGTTCCAATATTTCCCAGAATCGCCCGAACGTGCACTAGGCCGCGCATCCCGCCAAACCCGCCCGGCGATGCGCTGATCAGGGCCGCAACCTTGCCGGTAAATGCGACAAGTTCCGGCTCACCGGGCCGGGGTCGCGAAACCCAATCGATGACGTTTTTCAGCACAGCCGTGATCGAGCTGTTGTACTCTGGGCAAGACAAGAGCAGCGTCTGGTGACTCTTGAACAGCTCGTACAACCGCACTGAGTTTTCCGGCTGACCGGTTTCCGCTTCCAGGTCGCCGTCGTACAGCGGCAGCGGAAAATCCGCGAGATCAATCAGCGACACCTCCCCGCCCGCCTGGCGTGCCGCTTCGGCCGCGACGCGAATCAGCTTCTTGTTGAACGAATCCCGGCGAGTGCTTCCCGCAAAGGCAAGTATTCTTTCCATTTATAAACCCGTAAGCTGGTGGGCACGCTCGGTCAGTCAGAACGTGACAAAAACCTAAACAGCCTATCGAAGCCGACGCCAACTGCCCAAACGAACGAACCAAACCCAATTCCGAACAGCAGTACGAATGTTACGTCCCACGCGAAACGTGGCTGTGGCGATTTATTGGACATTGGCGTAGTTAGCATATCCATCAGCAGGCAAAAAACGACCCCAAAGAAAGCGGAGTACTAAAATCCAGCCCGATATCCAAACCCCTTGCTAACTACCGTGGTCCCAATGAACCAGACGGCAAAATATATTACGAACACCGTCTCGGGAATGACAGCGACCAATCCGCCCAGGCCAGCGCTACAGACGGTCAGCCAGTAAAGCAGTTCTTTCAGCGAATATTGGCCGCGCTCAGCCATACTTCAGCATCTTAGCTGTTCTGCTGAGAAATCTCACAGTCATGATATACTGCCGCCCATGCGCTATTCACTCGGCGGGCTCTTTGCGTCAACAACAGACAACTAACGACTAGCGACCAACAACTAACACTCCCATGCTCTACCGACGGTTTGTCGCATTCGCCTGTTTGGTTCTCTTGAACTCTTCCACTCATGCCGACGATTGGCCAGCGTTCCGCGGCCCTCATGGCGATGGAATCTCAACTGAGTCCGATTTCCCGACGACCTGGGGCCCCGATCAAAACATCCAGTGGAAAGTGCCCCTTCCCGCGCCCAGCAACGGCAGCCCGATCGTTTCCAATGGGCGCGTCTTCGTTACCCTTGCCGAAGGCGAAGGCCGACGTCGCAGCCTCTATTGTTTCGACCGCCGCAATGGCCGGCAGCTCTGGGTGCGAACGGTCGAATTCGATAAGGCGGAACCCACGCACGCCACCAACCCACAAGGCAGCACCACGCCGGCCACCGACGGAAAAATCGTCGTCGTCTGGCACAACTCGGCCGGACTGGTTGCCTACGACTTCACCGGCCAGCAACTTTGGTCTCGCGACTTGGGAGAATTCCAGCACATGTGGGGCCACGGCGGCTCGCCCGTCATTCACCAGGATCGCGTCTACCTGAACTGCGGTCCCGGCAAACGAGTGTTTGTCACCGCGCTCAACCTGCACGATGGCAGCACCGTTTGGGAACAGGACGAGCCGCAAGACAGCGACGTTTCCGATGCGCGGGGTGACGGCGCGTACAAAGGCTCCTGGACCACGCCGGTGGTGGCCCGTGTCCGTGGAGAGGACCAGCTCATCTGCACTATGCCCACACGGGTCATCGGATACGATCTGGCAACCGGCAAGATTCTATGGACCTGCGACGGGATTCGCGGACCGCGCGGCGACCTAGCCTACTCATCGCCCATGATCGAAGACGACTTCTGTGTCGCCATCGCCGGCTTCGAAGGGCCGTCGATCGGCTTCCGGCTCGGCGAAAAAGGCAACATCACGGAATCGAGCGGTCGATGGCAAGTGGAGAAGAATCCGCAAAACATTGGCACAGGAATCTTCGCGGGCGGCCACATCTACCGGGTCAACGCGTCCCCGGGTCCACTCATCGATTGCCTCGATGCAGCAACAGGCAAAACCGTCTGGCGTGGTCCCCGCGGCGGCGCAGGCTGGGCCAGCATCGTTATGGCCGGCAATCTTTTATTCGCTACCAATCAGGACGCCACGACCTACGTCTTCAAACGCGACCCGAAACAATACGAAGAGGTAGCGCAAAACAAGCTGGATGAAACGTGCAACGCAACACCGGCCCTATCCGACGGACAAATCTTTATCCGTACGCACGCGCATCTTTATTGTGTCGGTCAATAGCGAAGTTGCCACCGCTGACTATTGAATCCCTCCATTCGCTGGACTATTCTCCACGGTACCCCTAATGGAGATCGATCCCATGCACTTCCGCGCACCCTTTCAGCGCCGCGGCTCTGTCCATCGTGTTCACTGCCGTCCTTCTGGGTCCGGCCGAAGCCGATACCCCAGCCGCGACCGAAGCTGCGGCCGCCACACGCCCGGCCGGCAAACAGGTCCTCCTCCCCGAAAACATCACCCGCGTCCCGCGAGGGCAACAACTTCGACGACCCCGAGAGCGAATTCTGCCACGCGCGTAGCAAATCGACTGACAATTTCGTTCTGTTTTGGGCCAAGGAATATGGCGACGACCCCGCCGCGAACGAGGACGAGCGCCGCCGCTTCAATGTCGACCGCTGCCTCAGCGAGTGCGAACGTTTCTTCGACTTTTACGTCAACACACTCAAGTGGGTGGATAAGGAAACGTCCGTTGCTTCCAGGTACAAGTTTCTCATCTTCGTCTTCGGCGGACGCGGCGGCACGGCCTTCGGCGGCGCCATCGACGACAAGATCGGCGCCTCTGGACACCCGCCGTCCGCATCAACCGCGAACCCTATGGCGTGCTGGCCCACGAGCTCGGCCACTCCTTCCAGGCCCTGCTGCGTGCCGATAGCGGCGGCGGCTTCCGCGGCGGCGCAATCTACGAAATGACCGCGCAGTACATGCTCTGGCAGGTGTATCCCGAGTGGATGACGTTTGAAAACTACCACCTCGTCGACTTCATGCGGCAGACCCATCTCGCCTTCCTCCACCAGGACAACATGTACCACTCGTGCTACCCGCTCGAGTACTGGTCCAACAAGCACGGGCTCGAATTCATCGGCAAAGCTCTGGCGCGAAGCCCAGCGCGAAGAAGACCCGGTGCTCGCGTACCAGCGAATCACCGGCATCACGCAGCAGCAATTCAACGACGAAATGTTCGACGCCTGCCGCCGCTTCGTCACCTGGGACATGCCGCGGATCGAAAAGGTCGCCGCCCGTTACGCCAACCAGCACGAGACGAAACTCATCGCCGGCGAAGACGGCTGGTACAGTATCTCCCCCGAAAAGTGCCCGCAAAACTACGGCTACAACGCGATCCAGCTCGAAGTTCCTGCGGCCGGTACGCCGGTGCAGCTCCAGTTCGAAGGCCTCGTCGGCGCCGAGGGCTACCGCAGCGTGCAGCCCGAAAAAGCCGGCTGGCGTTACGGCTTGGTCGCGTCACTCGAAGACGGTGGCCGCGCGTACGGCGACATGGTATTCCGACGCAAAGGGCGCCGGCACCTTCTCCGTCCCGGATAACACCAAGCATCTCTGGCTCGTCGTGATGGGCGCCCCGACCGAACACTGGATCCGCCAGGGCGGCCGACGACGAAGAGGTGGCGAAGCGCAGGCACGGCCGACGAACAATGGCCCTACCGCTTCCACTTGGAAGACACGACGCCGGTGGATTCCGTCATCGATTGAGTGCTTTGGGAATACCGATTTGGAGCCCGCCGCGCCAGCAAGGAAATTAGCCACAACTCTTGCTTGCGCTGCGGACTACAATCGTTGGAATCAACGCCCATTGCTTGCACGGCGTATCACAATCAGTTCCGCCGGCGCTAAGAACGCGTTTTAGAATTTGGGTGGCACTGGCTCCGCCAGTGTTCTTATTGCCAAATCCTTGTGGTCCGTGTGGATTGCGACGATTACAACTCGCCCAGGTGGAGTGCAAGCTGCTTCCAAATAGGTCCTGACACGCAACAAACCGTGTGGCCTGCAACAGCACTGGCAAAGCCAGTGACACCCAAAAACCACAACCGAAACAATTTCAAAACACGTTCTACGAAAGAATACGATCTTGGCAAGGCACGCGTTTCGTCTTGCATTCGCGATTATGGCGGCAGCAGCGTCCAGCGCTCACGCTGTGCCCGCTTACAAGGGAATGTCCTACACGTCGTTCGGCAGCGACGTTCTATCCGGCTCGGCTTCCGACCAGTCGCTCCTCAACATGTCTCTCGTCGGCACCGACACGGTCGCTCTCAACTTCTGGTGGTTTCAGAACTCGGTCTCAGCCAACTCGATGGCCGAGGACTTCTCCCGCTACAGTTCCACAAGGAGCTCTATCGAGCATGCCATCGACACAATTCACGGCCTGGGCATGAAGGTGCTCCTCAAACCGATGCTTGATGTCTCCGACGCGAACGGCACGTGGCGGGCCCACATCGACCCAAGCGACA
Source organism: uncultured Planctomycetota bacterium (assembly GCA_963786455.1). Lineage (GTDB taxonomy): Bacteria > Planctomycetota > Planctomycetia > Pirellulales > Lacipirellulaceae > JABDGM01. The sequence goes on from CAWAZX010000012.1 coordinate 20,681, forward strand.
AAGACCTGTGGTTCGCCAACTACACCAACTTCATCGGCTCGTTCGCCGACCTCGCCGAAACAAAGGGCGTCGAACTTCTCTCGATCGGCTGCGAACTGAACACGCTGGAGCAACCCGCCAACGACACGCGTTGGACCAACCTTATTTCAAACATGCGCCTCCGCTACAGTGGCCAGCTCACGTACGCCGCCAACTGGAGTGCGATTAGTCAAAACGTGGGCGGCTACCAGAATGTGCCGTGGTGGAACCAGCTCGATTACATCGGCATCGACGCGTACTTTCCGATCGCCACCCAAAACGACACGACGTTAGCCGGCTTGACCACCGCCTGGCAGAATCGGGCCAACGCGATCGAAAGTTGGCGAACGAGTCGCGCACTCACGGATAAGCAGGTTTTATTCACCGAGGTCGGCTACCAATCGGCCGACGGCTCCGCTCAATCGCCCGCGGGTGTCAGCGGCCCACCAACGATCGACCTGGCGGAACAGGCCGATGCGTATCATGCGCTACTTTCGGTGATGCACACGAAATCCTGGTGGGACGGCGCCTTCTGGTGGAGTTGGGACACGAATCCATACGCTGGCGGCACGAACGACGCTGGGTTCACGCCGCAGCACAAGCCGGCACAAACCATTTTGCAACAGTTCTACGGCGGTCCCGGCCCGGCACCGCCACCCCATGGCGCGCCAACGCAAACGTTATTCTCCTGGGAAAGCGGCCTGGAAGGCTGGCAGGTCCCCAGCTTTGCGAATAAGCCTGCGTCGCTCCAGCAGTCGACCATCGGCGCGACCGCCGGGCAGCATAGCCTGGCCGTAACCCAAACCGGCAGCGGCTTCAGTTGGGATAGCTATCTCACCCTTACCGGCGACCAGCTCAGCGCTTTTCGTTGGCACTGGCCGACAACCACGCCAACTATCGGCTCGAGTTCGATGTCACTTACAACACCGCGTCCATTCCTCAGAATGCCGGAGTGACGTTCCTCAATGCATCCGTCGCGATCAACAACGCGGCCGGAAACTGGACCCAAGTCGACGGCGCTGCCCTCACCAACGGCCGCACCAACCAGACGATCCACGTTGCGATTCCCCTGACGAGCTGGACCGCGCTCATGGCGGGCTCCAGCTCCTACACCATTTATTTCGCCATCAACGGTAACTGGGGATCCCTGCCAGCAACGGTCTTCTTCGACAACCTCCGGCTCGTAAATCTCTCCGCCCCACTGACGGGTGATTTCAATCACGATGGAACCGTTGATGCCGCCGACTACACGATCTGGCGACACATGCTCGGCTCGTCCACCGATTTACGAGCCGACGGCAACATTAACGGAGTGGTCGACGCCGACGACTACAATCTGTGGCGAGCAAACTTCGGGTCAACATTAACCAATGCCGCAGGTGCCAACGCGAATGCCGCCATTCCCGAACCGGCAACTATTGCACTGTTAATCATGGCAGCGGCAGGTATTCGTCTGCGGCGCATCCAATTGAAGAGTTAGAAACTCGAACAACCCCGAAGGGGTTTAATCACGCAGCCCAGAGTTGGTCGCCTTGGCGACCTACCCTGGGGTCATGCAAATAAGATCGCGCCAACCCTGAAAGGGTTGTATCAGTCTGCGGTCAGTGAGACTGAAACACAGTGCCGACGCACGTCTGGGTCTATTGTCCAATTCAATGGATCGAAGCGCTGTTATCCCGAAGGGATTCCAATCATCCAGCCCAGGGTCGGTCGGCTTGGCGACCTACCCTGGGTAGTCGTGGAGTTTACAAATCAACCCTGAATGGGTTGAACTAAGGCCAAGAATAAAACCCTTCAGATTGTTGGATGGTACGCGTCACGTCATCCGAACCCAAGCTTCCAAAGCCAGCCGCAAGCCAACAGCCACCCGACACCTGAAACCTGACCCCTTCCCCGCCTTGCGGATTGGTCACGACCAAAGATCGTTCATCTCTGACACCGGAAATCCGACACCCAACACCTTCTTTTCTGTTGCGGTTTGGTCGTGGGCAGAGCTGGAAACGAGCTACAAGCCCGGGACGGTATGCGAGTACACAGTCCGCAGAAACAAGGTTTCGGCGGACTGTGCATTAAACGACGGCATCCGGTGCCCAATCCCTACGATTGGTTTTGAGCGCATAATCGGGAGAATCGCCCGAGCGTGTGACCGGGCTGAATTTCGACTTACATTTGTCGAGCGGCTGCCAATGACTTGAGTTCGTCGTAAGTCGAGCGGCATCGGCAGTCATCTAGAAGACAAATGGGAGCATACGGATGAATCGTCGAATTGTGTTGGGATTGGCGGCGTTGGTCGCCATTGGCGTCTCGGTCGCTACGCCTGCTACGGCAGAAGCTCGTCACGGTTGGGGTGGAAGTCATGGCGGAAGCTTTGGCGGATTTTTCTCGCGCGGAAGTCACGGCAGCGTCGGTGGGCTTTTCTTGCGCGGCAACCACGGCAGCTGCGGCAGTCATGGCGGTCGTCACACCGCACATAATGGTCACTGGGGCCAGAAGCAAGAGGGGCATACGGACTGCGGCTGTGGTACGGATAGCCATATGCAAGATAGTGGCTGCGGCTGTGGCTGCGAAGGAAGTTACTCCGAACAGCATGGCGACGTGCAACAGGACATGAACGGTCCAACCGAAATCGGAACGCCGAGTAACGGGCAACCGGCAGCTCCTGCCGCGCCAAATGGGAATGCTCCTCAAGAACCGTCGGAAAATAACCCAAGCGCGCGGACGAAAGTTCAGTTTCGGACAAGAACTTAAAGTGGCGAGGCCAGATACTGGCTTTGTTTGGTAGGATTAGTTCATCGGGGTTAGCGGCCCACGGGAACCAGTTCCGGTTTCCCGCGGGCCGTTTCCTTTGCGCCTTTTTCTGCTTTGTTGAACCTGTTGAGAGCAGTGTGGCGAGTAGCCACCGCCAAAACCTTGCGCCTTGCTGGCAAGCGATGATTGTTCCACCTCTGACACCGGAAACCTGACACCCGACACCTTCTCCGCTGTTGCGGATTGGCCGCGGACAGAGATGGGTTACACGACACCAGGATTCTCAGTCGGACGGAAGCCCACCGATAGGTAGCCGTTAGATTTTGCGCCCTTCAAAAGAGCACTTTTTGCGCTGTGATTTCCGATCGAAGAAGAAACTTTGCTGACACTTTTGGTGACACTTTTCCGACCGCCCGGCGCAACTCGTATTGAGCCGCCGAATCGCTCGCGATCCTTCGTCAATAACTGGCGGTCAGGGCAATCTCAAACTTTGTGGCGGCCGATGCGTCGCGGCCCTCCTGGCTCAGATAGCGTTCCGAAAACGCCCTGGACTTGCCCTGGTCGAGATTCATGATCAGTAACGGATAAACGAAAATCAACCGCCCCTGGGCGTCATAGACCGATACCTCAAACGCGGCGGCCTGTGTTACGTGCCCTAAAAATAGGCTGCCGTCCTCGAATGGCTGTAACTGGCACTCGCTGAACCGAAAGCCGTCGATCGTAAGATCGGACGCTGTAGGTTCTCAAAATCGGAGGCAATTTCGCCAATCGTGCTCTCACGCGGCGTGGGTTTGGCAGCGGCAGCCATCCGCAACGTTTCATTTTGCGCCTAAGTCGGCGTAATCCTTGAGTAGCTTCGCTAGTTCGCGCGAAAACTCGTCTGCCCTGGTTTTGATCTCGCGCTCACTGTCCGCAAGGAATCGACTCAATTCCGCTGCTTTTTCCCGCGTGTTTTCGAGCCGCTGTTGTTGTTCTGCCACCGTCGATTCCAGCGCAGCGATTGCTTCGCTCTGTCCGGCGACCCGCGACGACTCGGTGAACGTAGCGATTGCGATCCCCGCCACGGTACCAACCAACAATCCTGCGCTGAACAGAATTACTTGCCTCATGAGACCCTCCGGCGGTCGATTGTAGACACGCGATTCTAGGTTTGCCAATCTCCGCAAAATAATTCCACCGCACAAAACCTACATACCGTAGGTGAAGCGCGCGCAGTATGGTTGACGATGCCATGAACAGCGCAGATCTTACCCGCGACCAGGCCCGCGCGATCAAAAACAACCTGGGGCCCATGCTGGGGTATCTCACGCGGCTCCGAAAGCGAATGGCGTTCAAGGGCTTTAAGAGCAGGATGACGAGCTGCTACAGGCCGTGCAACGTGCCGAGATGGCCATGCACGAGTTGCACGTCGCCCTGCACTATCTGTCGTGTGGCGACACTGCCGGCGGTCAACCGCCAGACACTCCGCGGCCGAAAGACTGATGAGGTGGCGAACGCTTTGGGCCCGGCCGGGCGATTCGAAATTGCTTGCGTGCCTGCACGCTCGTGCTAAGATCCATGTGGTGATGGACGCCTGATCACTGTGGACTGGCGACGCCGACGGATCTTCAAGACTGAGGTGAGGACGCTATGGACGGTTTCTATTGGGAACTATTCTTGACTTCATTGGGCTTGTTAAAGGAAAGCTTCGAGAGTTTTGTGGGCTGGATTCCCGTTATCGCCTCCATCCTGTGCCTATTTAATCGACAGCTCTCGAAAAAAGTGCAGGGGTGGCATCCAATCAGCCGCAAGTGGGCGCTCCTGCCGATCGGCCTTTATTTTGCGTACTTGGTAGCCTCGGCGAATTATCAAAGATTTGAAAACGCCCGCACATTACAAACCTCAGAGCTGAATACCGTGCGCGATGAACTTCGGAAGGCCAATCAAACCCAAGGTGTGCAATCTCTTTTTATCGATCAGTTGACGAAAGAAAACGCCGCGCTTGCTGCGGGTGGGCGCGTTCTAACCAATGCGCAGGTTCGGATTGAAGCTGTCCGCCAAGAGTTTTTGAAACACATCGGTAATGCGCCCACCAAAGAGACATTTACTCCACAGCTCGGGCATGAGTGGTATGTTGTGGCCCAGGCAATGGAGTACCAAACGATTGGCAACGACACCACCCTTCACGGAATGCACTTCCCCAAAGAAGGCGGCACCTATGAGGGCTTTCTCGAAACCATTGGCGCGTACCGATCACTCGCAATGAATCTGACAGCGGACGACCTGCGAGATAACACGTCTCGCCAGATTCAATTGGCGCCCGGTTAATCGTCGGAGGCCCATTTTCGAGGACGGATTGGAGGACGCAATTTGCGACCTCCAATCGTAACTTTATCGTCGTTTAGCGTGCCGGCGGAAGCCGATCGCGTGGTCTTTCGGTTCCGCCGACGATGCGATGAATTGGCGAATCGCCCAAACATGCTGGCGGATTGAATCGTTGCGAGTGATATACTGTCAGTATGCGCTTTCTTCGTCGGCCGACCCAGCTTGATCGATCGCTGATAGATTGCTGGATGGCGTACATTCCATAAGTTCTATGTTTGACTACGAGGGGTCCCGCAGCGAGTTTCTGAAGTTGCTCGCCGAGTGTGGTGAGGAACCGGCTTTCATCGCACGCGCCCGCGCCTCACATTGCGCTCGATGCAATGCTGCGCTCTTGCGAGACGAAGCGCGATGAAATGTTGAAATGGCCGAGGTTTCATCTTGCCATGCTGGCACACCAGATTGGCAACGACTGGTCGCGGCTTGGGTCTTTTTTTGCCGATCCCAAATCCGTCGCTGCGTTAGAGGCGTTGCACGAGAGCATGCCCGCGAACACAACGGCACAGCCTAACTGGCTTGCGAGCGATAAAGCGGCATTGCGTCAGTTTGTTGAATCGGCCGAACGATTCAATCGCAACTGGCAGGCATATATCGACGGTCTGAACCTGGAACCCGTCAATAAACCGCGCCGCGATTTCAACCAGTATTATGTTCTGGAAATGTCTTGCGCATTCGGAAGTGACAGAGTCACAGAAGGCTTTGAGCCGTTAGAAATGATTGACAGCGCGTACCTTTATGAACGCTTTCCGTTACTTTCCCTGACGAGTCTGGCGTAAACGTTTTGAACAGGAGGCAACAGAGGAAACCGAGTATGCAATGCCACATGCAGAATCATTCAAAAACAACATCATCTCTGCTACCTTTGCTCTCTCCTGTTAAATATCTTGAGAGCTTCCAATGTCAACGACAAACGCGCAGAGCGCGGAAGCTGTGGCCGCAGTGGCCAAATTTAGTTGTTGAATCTCGTGGCCAACTTGCTAGGCTGAGAATCGGAATAATATACGCATGATCACGTACGCGTCGCGAAGTACGGCCGCGTAGCTGCGCTGATGTTGCGCTTGGGTCATGCGGTGTTCTTTGACAATTTGCAATGATCCTGGATATGCGAATCCGTTCGCAAAGCGCAAAACATGCCGCCGTTCTCGAGGTTTACGAATTTTGCGCCACGAAATGTGGGACCCCGGACTGCGTTGCGAAACTTAACTCCTTGCGCTATGGCGTTCGCGATCTAGAGTGCCAGATGGCCAGATGCAAAACTCAGCCAGCCTCGTGAACCGCGAGGTTTTGCGTTTCAGGCCGTCGGAAACGCGGCGCAAAAATAGTTTCCTTCTGCCGAAGGAACTTAAGCGAATGCCGATGCGCTGGGACGTGCTGTGCGCTGCGATGATATCCCGCTCGGACTTCGGCGAGCTCAGTCGAGTCGCTCGCGGGACCTACCTGTGCGAAAGCCGCCGACAGTTGTCTGGCTAAGAGCTAATGGCTAACGGCTAACAGCTTCTTCTACAGCTGCGCCACCGGCTCTTTGCGGGCGGTGTCGATGGCGATTTCGAGTGCAGGATCACTCATCGCGGCTGGCTGTGTGTCGGCGGCTGCCGTGCTTGGTACGGCCGAGTTGGCTAGCGAGGCGCTGCCGTCGGCGGACCCGGAGGGTGCCGTGGCGCGGAAGGCCGTCACGTAATTGTTCGTGCCGGCAGTCTCCGCCCCATTGGCCACCAGCGTAGCACGACGCGCGTCGATGTCGGGAGTTATTCCGACGTTGCTGATTGGGTGGCCGAGCGGGGAGAAAAACTTGGCGGTGGTGATGTCGAGCGCCGGCGCCGCTGGTACCGAGCGGAAAGATGCCCTGCACCGAGCCTTTGCCGTACGAGCGCGTGCCGACGATCTTGCCACGGCCGCTGTCCTTGATGGCGCCGGCGAAAATCTCGCTGGCACTGGCGCTGTCGCCGTCGATCAGCACCACGAGCGGAACGCGCCACGTGCCGGGGCGGTGGGCGCGGTAGTTGAAGTTTTCCTGTTCGCTGCGGCCGCGGGTGGAGACGATGCCGCCGTCGGCGATGAACTTGTCGGCCACCTCGACGCTGGCGGTGAGCAGGCCGCCCGGGTTGCCGCGGAGGTCGATGATCAGGCTCCGCATGCCCTGGCGGTGCAGGTCCCAGAGGGCGGCTTCGAGGTCGGCGGCCGTCGTCTTCTGGAACGCGGGAATGCGGACGTAGGCCACGCCGGTGTGCGGGTCGACGATCTTCACGTCCTCCAGGCTGGGCACTTCGACATGTGCGCGGCGAACCGACGAGCTCGCGCGGCCGCCTGGCCGGGCGACACCACGCGTCACGCGCACCAGGCTGCCTTCGGCGCCGGTGAGCAGCGAGGCGGCTTCGTCGGTCGACAGCGGCGGCGGTCGCCTGGCCGTCGACCGCCACGATGCGATCGCCGTCGCGGATGCCGGCCTTCTCGGCCGGGCTGCGCGGAATCACGTGCACGATCAACAGCGCGCCGTTGTCGGCCTTGAGCTCGACGCCCAGGCCCGACAAAGTTGCCTTCGATCTGCGAGTAAATGTCGCGGAGCTGATCGGCCGTGAGGAACGCCGAGTAATGGTCCAAGCCGCCGGCCGCGGCGGCGGTGAATTCCAGCAGCGTGGCCGTCTCGCTCAGGCCGATCCGCTGGTTGGCCAGCCGGGCGATTTGCGCGGCGACGGCCGACGCGTCGTCGCGAGCTGCGGATCGCATAGCGGCCGGCGAGCTGCAGCGATTTCGGCCCGCAGCTGTGTCGACCTGCTGGCCGCGCGCGCGAATGCCGTGGCTCTGCAGGAAGTTCTCGTCGGCCAGCGCGATGTCCATCGCCCGCGCGCCGCGGCGCACGAGGTCCTGCCACGGCGGCGTGGTGTAGTAGTGGGTGTTCGATCTTGGTCGAGCAAGTCGCCGTACAGGTCGAGCGCTTGCTGCGGCCGCAGCGTGCGGAGCGAATCGCGGAAGCTGCGGTCGTCGTAGCGCTGCTCGAGGCTGTAGTGCAGCCGGGCGACGTCGAAGCGGGCCTGCAGCGCGCGATCTTGCGGATATTCGCGGAGGGCTTCTTCGTAGCAGCTCAGGGCGTCGGCCCAGCGGCCGGTGATCTCCAGCGAGCGGCCCTTTTCGAGCAAGCTGCTGGATCGGCGGCCGGCAGCGCATCGGCGGCAATCGAAACCTGCTCGACGGCCGCCGGCAGCGTCGGCGGACGAAAGTTTGAGCGCGCAGTCGCCGCGGCAGTGGCAGCACAGCCACAGCGAGCAAGCACGAAGCGAGTAAGAGCCGCACGGAGGCAAGGTAGCCGATGTCGCATCGAGTCGTTCCGTCCGTAGAGGTCAAGGCCTGCCCGAGCGTCCAAGCCAGCCCGGCACCCGTTCTGGACGCGGGCGACACATAATGCGGCCACCGAGAATATAGAACACGAAATGCTGCACGGTCAAAAATGTGCAGAGCAGATTTTTGCTGCCTGCGCCTGATCTGCACGTTAGCCTCGTTACAGGCCGCGCCAACCGAGCGCAGGGCGCTGATTGCTCGCCGGCAACGTGAAAACCGCTTGCAGCGGTTCTAGCGACCGGCCCTGCTTGAAGGGTTATTACGTCTGTACGTGGCGCGGCGCGCATCCGGACCACGCGGCACAAGCGATACAACCGATCATGCGCGAGGACTGCGCGATGTCAAGCAACTTGAACGGCGAGCGACCAACACCAGACCAATCCATGACGCCAATTGCTTCCGTGCGCCGACTCGAAGGCGTGCGCGGCTATAAGGCCATACGTGCGGCGTCGTGCCGTCAAGATGCCGGCGACGTCTTGTCACCGGCCAACTGAGATTTCGAGGGTTCCTGATTGGTCAGTTGGTGCTTGGTCATTGGTGCATTGACTCGATTTAACTGACCGATGACCAAGCGTCAATGACCAACTAGTAACTGTTACGCATGTCGAGTGCGACAGGTTTACGCTAGTCATCGCAATCGAAATTGGGTGGCGGGAGAAACAGCCGCGGGATGCGGCAGGAGACGGCGCAGAAAAAACTCGCCGCCCCTTTGCTTGTTCGGCCACGGGTTGAGGGGGGGACGGTGGCCCGGGCCGCACGTTGAAAGGGACGGCGAGAGGTGCTATCGTTGGCCGCGGGCTGGCTATACCCCGGCGGCCACGAACAGCACGGCGACGAGCGGATTTGGAGGTGCGGGAGCCGCCCGTCGCCATCAGATTGTGTCATGCTATCTTGCGTTACGCCAGGCGGCTGTCGCGGTTGGTTCGATTGAGCGGCCAGTGAAGATTTTGCGTCGAATGGCCGCATGATCGTCTCCCAAAATCGAACGGGCCCTGGTCAGCGTCAGCGACAAAACGGGCCTGACCGAGTTCGCCCAGGGACTGGTGGCGGCCGGCGTCGAAATCTTCGCCAGCGGCGGGTACGCGGCGGCACCTGGAAGCAGGCCGGCATCCCGGTCCGCGAGGTCGCCGCCTACACCGGCTTTCCCGAAATGATGGACGGCCGGATCAAGACGCTGCACCCCAAGATCCACGGCGGCATCCTCTGCCGCCGCGACCGCCCCGACGACATGGCCGCGCATCGCCGAGCAGGGCATCGTGCCGTTCGAGCTGGTGGTGGTGAACCTGTATCCGTTTCGAGCAGACGGTCGCCCGCGGAGGCGTGACGATCGAGGAAGCGATCGAGAAGATCGACATCGGCGGGCCGACGCTCGTCCGCGGCGGCGGCGAAGAACCATGCGTTCGTGACGATCGCCTGCGAGCCGTCGCAGTACGCGGCGATTCTCGAGCAAGTTCGCGCAAGCCGGCGCGACGACGCCGGAACTGCGGCGCGAGCTGGCCGGCGCGGCGTTCGCGCACACGGCGACGTACGACGCCGCGATTGCGGGTTACTTTGCGCAGACTGCGAGCGAAGCCGCAAGGACGCAATCGCCGAGCGCAGCGAGTTTCCTGAGCAATTGACGCATGCGCTGCGACTGCGAGACGTCGCTGCGCTACGGCGAGAACCCGCATCAAGCGGCGGCGCTGTATGCGCTGCCGAACGCGACGCCCGGCTCGCTCGTCCGCGCCGAGAAACTGCACGGCAAGGAGCTGTCGTACAACAACCTGCTCGACCTCGACAGCGCGCTGGCCGTCGCGCGGTCGCTGCCGGCGCCGGGCGTCGCGGTGCTCAAGCACAACAACCCGTGCGGCGCCGCGACGGCGGCAACGCTTGGCGAGGCGATGCGACGGGCCTGGGACGGCGATCCGGTGAGCGCGTTCGGCTCGGTGCTCGGCTTCAACGTGCCGGTCGACGCGGCGAGCGGCCGAGTTTCTCGCCGAGCCGGATCGGTTTGTCGAAGCGATCGTCGCGCCCGATTTCACGCCCGAGGCGTTCGAGATTCTCACCACGAAGCCGAAGTGGAAAGCGAACGTGCGGCTGCTCGCAGTCGGCGCAGATCGAGCCGGGCCGCGGCGAGCTCGAGTTGCGGCAGATCAGCGGCGGCATGCTCTGCCAGACGGCCGACGACCTGCCCGACGACGAATCGAGTGGAAGGTCGTCACCGACGCGCAGCCGACCGACGCGCAGCTCGCCGATCTGCGATTCGCCTGGGCCGTGTGCCGGCACGTGAAATCGAACGCGATCGTGCTGGCGAAGGAGCAGGCGCTGGTGGGCGTCGGCGCCGGCCAGATGAGCCGCGTCGATTCGGTGGAGATCGCCATCCGCAAAGCGGGCGAGCGCGCACGCGGCGCGGTGCTCGCCTCCGACGCGTTCTTTCCGTTCGACGATTCGATCCACCGCGCCGCCGACGGCCGGCGTCGCGGCCGATCATCCAGCCCGGCGGCTCGCGCCGCGACGACGAGGTGATCGCCGCCTGCAACGAGCACGGCCTGCCGATGATCTTCACCGGCCGCCGCCATTTCCGGCACTAAGCCAGGATCAGGATGCAGGATGCCGGTGCAGCGAAATCCACGTGACGGTGCGTGAATTTCTGCCGTCGATCCCGCATCCCGCATCCTGCATCCTGCACCGCTGGCCGTTGCCGCAGCTTTTGTAGTGCAGAATAGATGCAAGCGGCACGGTTGCAGGGACAGATCGCAGCGTCGACACGTCGGCGCACGTGTACTCTTGAGACTGATCTGCAACCGCTTCTTCGCGCTTGAGTCGCAAGTGGTGCGCAGCGCACGCTTTCGAGTGTGACACTATCGATGGCTGACGTGACGTTGCGAGTTTTGGACGGGGCCGATCGCGGCCGGGTCTATCGAGCAGTCTGCCCACGCCCGGTCACGATCGGCCGCGAGGAAGGCAACACCGTTCAGCTCAACGACGAGCGGATCAGCCGCTTCCACATCAAGATTCAGGAAGACCAGGGCAAGCTGGTGCTCACCGATCTGGAGAGCACCAACGGCACGCGCGTCAACGGCGAGGACGTGCAGCTGCGCATCCTGCGCTTCGGCGACGTGATCGCGCGTCGGCCGCAGCGTGCTGCTCTACGGCACGCGCGAGCAGATCGTCGGCCGGCTCGACGAGCTGCGCGAGAACGGCCTGGACGATGACGGGCGAGCTGGACGCCGGACGAGATGTCGCAGCAATTCGACCCCGACTCGCGCATCGATTTCGAAGTGCGCTGGGGCGCGTCGGACAATCTGCACAGCACGCTGCACATCCCCGCGCCGCCCGAATTGCCCGACGGGCCTGAGCCCCGGCCAGGCGGCGCAGCTTTCGGAAATCTTCGAGTACCTGCACCTGCAAAGCCGCACGCTCGTGCAAGTCGGTGACGCTGCCCGAGGGCGCGACGCACGTGAAGCTCGACCTGCCGCAGTGGCAGGAGCTGCTCGATCTGCAAGCGCAGCTGGCCGAGTATCTGCGAAAGATCGGCGAGCCGGGCACGGATTAACTGCTGCTATCTTACAGTTTGACTAACCAGTAAAATGCACGTGCTGGTTCGTTCTCTGAATTAACCACAGAGGACACAGAGTACACAGAGCACAGAGAAGAAGTGTCGGCACTTGTGGGTGACAGGTTACTATTCAATAATCATCATTTTGATTTTCTCTGTGAACTCCGTGCCCTCCGTGGTTAATTCCCTCTGCTTTGTCGCATCGGAAGGGAATCGCCGTGACCACGCCGCCGTTTGTTCATCTGCATTGCCATAGCCACTACAGCCTCTTGGATGGCGCGAGCCCGATCGACGGCATGGTCGAGCGGGCCAAAGAGCTGGGCATGAACGCGCTGGCGATCACCGATCACGGCAATCTGTACGGCGCGCTGGAGTTCTACAACGCGTGCCGCGACGCCGGGCATCAATCCGATCGTCGGCTACGAGGCGTATGTCGCGCCGGGCAGCCGGTTCGATCGCAGCGGCGAGTGCGAAAGGCGAAACCAGTTACCACCTCACGCTGCTGGCCGCGAATCGCACCGGGTTTGAAAACCTGGTGCAGCTTTCCAGCAAGGCGTTTCTGGAGGGCTTTTATCACAAGCCGCGGATCGACCGCGAGCTGCTGGCCGCACATCACGAGGGCATCATCTGCCTGAGCGGCTGCGTCTCGGGCGAGCTGAGCCGCACGCTGCTCTCCGGCAACACGGCCGACGAAGCGTTCGCCCGCGGCGCAAGAACTCGCCGCCTGGTTTCACAGCGTGTTCGGCGATCGGTACTTCATCGAGATTCAGAACAACGGCCTCGAAATCCAGCGGCAGGCGCTGGAGCTGTCGGTCGACCTGGCCAAGCGGATGGGCCTGCCGCTCGTGGCCACGAGCGACGCGCACTACGTTCGCCAGGAGGACGCGGTCGCGCAGGACGTGCTGCTGTGCATCAACACGGGCAAGTTCCGCACCGACACCAACCGCATGCGGATGGAAGGCGACCAGTTCTACCTGCGCAGCCCGCAGGAAATGTACGCGGCGTTTCCCGGCCTTGAAGATGCCGTGCGCACGTAGCCAGCAGATTGCCGACAGCGATCGATATGCAACTGGAGCTTGGGCAAGCGGCACTTTCCGACGTTTCACTGCCGCCCGACGCGAAGACGACAAGCGAGTATCTGCGCGAGTTGTGCGAGGCCGGGCTCCGCGAGCGCTATGCGAACGATCCGCGCCGCTGGCGCGACGACGATCCTCAGTCGGGCGAGATCGCCGACGAAGTCCGCCAGCGGCTCGATCGCGAGCTGGACGTCATCGAGAAGCTCGGCTTCTCCGACTACTTCCTCATCGTGTGGGACTTCGTCCGGTACGCCGCGCGAGCGCGGACATTCCCTGCACGGCCCGCGGCTCCGGCGTCGGCTCGCTGGTGTGCTACGCGCTGCAGATCAGCCACGTCTGCCCGCTGCGAGTACGACCTGCTGTTCGAGCGGTTCCTCGACGAGAACCGCCGCGAAGCGCCCGATATCGACATCGACTTCTGCAAGGATCGCCGCGGCGAGGTGATCCAGTACGTCAAGGACAAGTACGGCGAGGCGAACGTCGCGCAGATCGGCACGTTCGGCACGCTGGCCGCGCGGGCGGCGATCCGCGACGTCGGCCGCACGCTCGGCATGCCGATCTTCCGCGTCGATCAAATCGTCGCCATGGTGCCCGACCAGCTCGGCATCACGCTGGACGACGCGCTGCGAGCAAAGCGACGACCTGCGAGAAAGCCTACGACTCGGACGGCGAGATCCGCGAGCTGATCGACCTGGCGATGAAGATCGAAGGGCTTGCGCGCAACGTCGGCACGCACGCCGCCGCCGTGGTCATCGCCGAGCGGCCGGTCGAAGAATACGTGCCGCTGCAGCTCGTGAAGGGCAAGACGGAAGTCATCACGCAATGGGCGATGGGCGACGTCGAGCGCGCCGGCCTGTTGAAGATGGATTTCCTCGGCCTGCGCAACCTCACGATCCTGGCCAAGGCGGTGGAGCTGATCGAGCAATCGCGCGGCGAGCGGATCGATCCGCACAAGTTCCCGCTCGACGACAGCGAGACGTTCGCCCTGCTCTGCCGCGGCGAAACCAAGGGCATCTTCCAGCTCGAAAGCGGCGGCATTCGCGACCTGCTGCAGCGGATGAAGCCGGACCATTTCCGCGACATCATCGCCACCAACGCGCTGTATCGGCCCGGCCCGCTCGAAGGCGGCATGGTCGACGACTACATCGAAGTGAAGCACGGCCGCAAGCCGGCCGTCTATCCGCACCCGGTGATGAAGGAAGTGCTCGAAGAGACGCACGGCGTGATGGTGTTCCAAGAGCAGGTGATGCGGATTCTGAACCTGCTGGGCGGCATCGAGCTGGCCGACGCCTACAGCTGCATCAAGGCCATCAGCAAGAAGAAGCTGCCGATCATCGCCAAGTTCCGCGAGGAATTCATCGACGGGCGCCCGACAGCAGGGCCTCGACAAGAAAAAGGCCGAGGAGCTGTTCAGCCAGATCGAGAAGTTCGCCGGCTACGGGTTCAACAAATCGCACAGCACCGCCTATGCGCTGATCGCCTACCAAACCGCGTACCTGAAAGCCCACTACCCGGTCGAGTTCATGGCGGCGCTGTTGTCGGGCGATATTCCAGGCCGCAATTTCAAGAGCAAGGATTCGCTGGTCGAGCATCTCGAAGATTGCGAGCGGATGGACGTCGAGGTGGTGCCGCCGGACGTCAATCGCTCGGAAGTCGATTTCGCCGTGTCGCGACGGGAAAATCCTGTTCGGCCTGAGCGCGATCAAGGGATGCGGCAGCGGCGCGGCGGAGGCGATCGTTGCTGCCCGTCGATCGGGCGGGCCGTTCGCCAGCTTGTTCGACTTCTGCGAGCGCGTCGATCCGCAAGCGTGCGGCCGCGCGGCAATCGAGACCCTCGTCAAGGCAGGCGCGTTCGATTCGTTCGGCGCGCACCGTTCGCAGCTTGTTGGCACGCATCGATCGGGCCATGCAAAGCGGCGCCGCCGTCCTGGCCGACCGGCGCAGCGGCCAGCGAGGCCTGTTTCAGGACGCGGATGACGACGGGGCCGCGTCGAACAAAATCGCGCTGCCCGCACTGCCGGAATTCGGCGAGAAAGAGCGGCTGGCAATGGAAAAAGAAGTGCTCGGATTCTACTTGTCGAGCCATCCGCTCGCGGAGCATGAGGCGGTACTGCGCACGTTTTGCACGCATACGAGCGCAGCTCGCCAAGCTCGAGCCGCGCACGGAAGTGCTCTTGGGCGGCATGCTCGCCGCGGTGAAGTTTTCGCACACCAAGAATCCTCGCGCGGGCAGCACCAACACCAAATACGCGATGTGGGACTTGGAAGATCTGGACGGCATCGTGCGCTGCATCATGTGGCCGGAGCAATTTGCCGAGTTCGGCCAACTGGTGAAGGCCGACGCGATCGCTCGCTCTGCGGGCCAGCGTCGATCGCCGTCCGGGCAGTGATGAAATCAATCTCATCGTGAACGAATTGATTCCGCTGGAGGAGCTATCGAGCCGTTTCACCAGCGGCGTGCTGATTCGCGTGCGCGAAGATGTGCACGGCGAAGCGGCACTTTCAACGTTGAAGGAGATCGTCCGCGGCTATCCGGGCGACAAGTCGCTGAAGTTGCGGCTCGACCTGGCCGACGGCGGGTGCGTCACCATCGACTGCCCAAAAAACAGCGTCACGATCGACGCCGAGCTGCGTCGACGTGTCGACGAACTTTTGGGAGCCGGCCACTTCCGACTGCTGGCAGCGTCGCGAGCTCCGGCACCACAGGCCACGAACGGCCGCCGGCGCGCGTTGGTGCGGAACTGAGAAAAGCCCCGTTTGGCGCGAATCCTCGGCTTTATCGCCCAAGCAATTCGGCCGATTCTTGCGCATTTCGTCACGCCGCTTAGCTTATTGCCGTCCGGGAGCGCAATCGCACGGAAACTGGATTTGACTCGATTGTCGTACGCCGGCACGATGTAGGGCCAAATGCCCTGAGCTGCTCACGCATCGCACGGAGGACGACATCATGATGGCGCATCGATTCCGATCGGAACGGACCTGCAAGCTGATTGACAGATTCTTACTAGCAGCGATTGTGATTTGTAGTTCACAATCGGCGCGAGCGGCCGTTAGCACCAACGGCAACACTTCCGTAAACCCAACGTCGACAAATGCGGACCCAATCATCGGTACCAACGACATTGGCAGGCTCACGATAACTGCCGGCAGCGGTGTTGTGTCCGATGTGGCCATCTTGGGTGATCAGCCAACCGGTATCGGCCTGGCTGTCGTGACGGACTTCAACTCCGGAACCGCAGCCGCAAGCACGTGGACAACCAACAGCCTGATGGTCGGCGATGACGGCACCGGTCGGTTGGAAATCGCGGCCGGCGCGATCGTGACAGTGGACTTTCTCCCGAATCCCGGCGAGGGCGATCTTGTCATTGGAAATACAGTCGACAGCGTGGGCACGGTGATTGTGCGTGGGCTCGGCTCAATGCTCCGCCTCGGCGACGACTGTTTCGTTGGTCAGGCCGGCACGGGCGTTTTGATTGTCGAAGACGAAGGTTTGGTTATCGGCACGAATGATGCGTTGATGGGGACCGACACGTTCACCATCGGCCCACGCGGACGTGTGGAACTTAACGGCGGCCGGGTGCGCACCGAGGCGATGACTGTCAACGGAGCAATTCTGGGCACAGGCCGTCTCGATAACGAAACGACCATCGCCATTTCCACCACGGGGCGGCTCCAGGCAAACTCGGGCGATCGTCTCGTAGTCAATGCCGTGATCGACAATGACGGGGAAATAGCGATCAACGGCGGCGAAATCGAGTTCCTGGAAGCTGTGACCAATTCGCACGCGGCTGCCAAGATGACCATGGAAAACGGCATCGCGCGTTTTCCGAAAACCGGTTTCGGCCTCGACACAACGACCGGCATGATCGCCACCACGAGCGGAACGAACGACATTTTCGGAACGGTACGACTGCAAGGCGCGGGCAGCAAGATTGTCGTCGCGGGGGAAAGCACCGCCGTATTTCATAATCCGGTTACCAATAATGGCGGCGTGATTGAAGTGTTTCCCGGCTCGACACCCATCTATTTGCAGGGGCTGACCACGATGGGAGCCAGTTCGTTGCTGTCGATTCACCTGGCCGATCCAGATGACGAGCCGGATACGGGACGCGTGGAGATTGCAGGCAGCGCAGCGCTGGCGGGGAATTTAGAAGTCAAATTGGCGGCCGGCTTCATGCCCTCGACCGGCGATTCGTTTCAAATCTTGACGGCGGCCGGCGGAATTACTGGATCACTGAGTCTGGCGGCAGTACCCACTCTGCCGGTCGGTATGGAATGGGACCTGGATATCAATCCGAACGCGGTCGTGCTCAGCGTGGTCGGCAACGGCGATTACAACGGCAACGGCGTCGTGGATGCCGGCGACTACGTAGTTTGGCGCAATATGGTCGGCCAAGTGGGAACGGGCCTGGCCGCGGACGGAAATGGCAACGGCGTGGTCAACGGTGCGGATTACAATTTCTGGCGAAGCCGGTTCGGCAAGGTTATTGGTGCCGGCTTTGGCGCGCTAGCAGCTGTTCCCGAACCGGCATCGTGGGTGTTGCTAGTGATAGGTTGGTTCATTGCGTAAGCCGCAAGCGGCGACCCGGATAGCTTGACATTTTGTGCGACAGAACCGTCGATGGATGCGCCGAGGTCAGGGGCATTGGCGGGGTCCTTTTTGAGCGCGCGTGTCTTCCACTTCTATTTTTCCGCGCTCATCGCACGGCTTCTAGCAGGAGGAACAATCATGATTCGGCGCTTTGTGTCGGATTTCGCGCACCCTTGTTTACCGATTCGGCAAGCACGTTGTTTGAGGCGGGGATGTATTGCGGCAGCGACGCTGGTAATACTGCTGGCGATTGGCCCGCAAGTTGTGTTCGCGGCACTTACTTTCAGCGGCGATGTCAGCCTGAACACCGAAATTCCCAACAGCCCGGTGATGGTCGGCCGGACAACCGTTGGCTCGCTGCAACTCGATAACGGAACGTCGTTCGCCTCGGGCCCGACGCAATTCGGCACGACTCCGACCGGCATCGGCACTGGCATCGTCACGGGTCCCCGAACGACCTGGAACATGACGACGACGGATGTGGGCTTGGTGGGAATTGGTCGGCTCGAGATTGAGCAAGGTGCCGTGGTCGACACGACCCGAATGACGATTGGCGGCCAGCCCAGCGGTCATGGCACTGTCATCGTGGATGGGGAGGGCTCGACACTGCAGGTTCGCGGTCCATTGATAATTAGCAGCCTGGGAACGACCGGCGCAGTCGGTCGGCTAGAGGCTTCCAATGGGGCAATTGTCAATGCAATTCAAACACAAACGACAATCGGCAGGAGTGGACGAGTACTCCTTGATGGAGGACTGCTGCGAACGATGGGATTAATGAACGAAGGGTTGATCTCCGGCTCCGGCGAATTGCAATTCACGTCTCCAGGCACTCTTAACCAGCCCGGACGCATTGAAGTCGGCGAGGATGATCACCTGCTCTTCAGCGGCTTCGGCAGCCCGATTCAAAATACTGGACTCATTGCCGTCGACGGCGGGCAAATTGAATTTTTCCGCCAGATTAATAACGTAAAACAAGGAAGCCTGTTCGGTGGTGAAATCACGCTTCGAAACGGCACCATGCGGGTTGGTTCGCAATCGCTGGATGGCACACAGTTGACAAATACGGGCTTGCTCGCAGCTATTGGTGGAGAGAATCACTTCTACGGTCGTGTGCAAGTTCCAATAGGCCCTCCGCTAATGGGCGGTGAAATTGCTGTGACCAATAACAGCGTGCTCATCTTTCACGATGACGTAACCCTGCAAGGTGGAATGATGACTGTTTTTGCCGGGTCGAAGGCCACCATGTTGGAAGACCTGGCGCTGACTACCGGTTCGCTGCTCTTGGCCGACATTGCCGGCAGCAGCATCGATTCGGAGTATGGCGAGATAGAAGTTGTCGGCAACGTTCAACTGGGTGGTTCGATCCGAGCCGTCCTTTCTGAAGGTTTCACGCCGTCCGCAGGCGATTCATTTAAGATCATCACCGCCCTGGGCGTCGTCAGCGGGGAGCTTACCTTGGACGAGATGCCAGAGCTCCCCAATCGGCTCATGTGGGATTTGGATGTCGGCGCGAACCAGGTCGCGCTGAATGTCGTTCAAGCACCCCCAGGAGATTACAACACCGACGGCGTTGTGGATGCAGGCGACTACATCGTCTGGCGAAGGGCAGTGGGTCAATCGGGGCCCGGTTTGGCAGCCGACGGTAATAGCGACGGCGTGGTCGACTCGGCCGATTATGACCATTGGCGGGCGAATTTTGGCAGCGTCGTCGGAGGTGCGTCCAGCACGCCCATCGGTGTGGCGACCAGCGTCCCGGAGCCGAGCACTGCGGTTTTAGTCATTCTCGGCACGGTCGTTGTTATGGGACGCCGGCGGCGATAGGTTCCGGGTTGACGTCCCACTACATCCGCTCGACGACTTCGATGCCGAGCAGGTTGAGCCCGCGCTTGAGCGTGCGGGCGGTCAGGTCGCACAGGAGCAGCCGGCTGGTGCGCAGCTCGTCGGTTTCGGCCTTCAGCACGGGGCAGTTCTCGAAGAAGTCGCTGTAGCGGCTGGCCAGCTCGAAGAGGTACGCCGTGAGGTGGTTGGGCCGGTAGTCGGTGACGACGCGGTCGAGGCCTTCGGCGAATTGCAGCAGCGCGATGGCCAGGGCTCGTTCCTGCGGTGTCTCCAGCCGGATTGGAATCGCGGATTGAGAGCTGCGCAATGCGGACTGCTCGACGCCGGCCTTGGCGAAGATGCTCTTCACGCGGGCGTAGCTGTACTGCATGTACGCGGCCGTGTTGCCGGTCATGGCCAGCATCTTGTCGTAGCTGAAGACGTAGTCGCTCGTGCGGTTGTGGGCGAGGTCGGCGTACTTGATCGCGCCGATGCCGATCCGCTCGGCCACCTGTCGCCGCTCTTCTTCGCGAGAGCAGCGGCTCGGGCCGGGCGTCGTCGTTCTGCGAGACGATCGCGTAGGCCCGCTCGACCGCTTCGTCGAGCAAGCCGGCCAGGCCGACCGATGTGCCGCGATGCGCGTCTTGAACGGCCGGCCGTCGTCGCCCAGCACCGTGCCGAACGCGATGTGCTGCAGCTCGACGTCGCGATAGCCCCACAGCCGGGCCGCCGCGAAGAGCTGCTCGAAGTGCAGCGACTGCCGATGGTCGACGACGTACAGGATCGCGTCCGGCCGCCACTCGCTCATGCGGTACTGGATCGTGGCCAGGTCGGTCGTGGCGTAGAGGAACGCGCCGTCCTGCTTCTGCACGATCATCGGCACGTCGTAGCCGTCGAGGAACACGCAGATCGCGCCGTCGCTCTCGCGGGCGAGCCCTTGTCGGCCAGATCCTTCACGACGCCGCGCAGCCGATCCTGATAAAAACTTTCGCCGAGCGTGTGGTCGAACGTGACGCCCAGCCGCTGGTAGATCACTTCGATCTCGGCCAGGCAGGCCGGCAAGAACTGCCGCCACAGCTCGACATTCGTCGGATCGCCGCCGTGCAGCCGGGCCGTTTCCTGCGAGCACTTGCTGGCCGATGTCGGCGTGCGCGGCGGCCAGCTTGCTCAGCTGCGGGTCGTTTTCGACGGCGGCGACTTTCGTCTCGCAGCTCAGCCAGTTCGGCCGTGCAGTTCGGCCAATTGTCCTTCGACTTGTCGCAGTCGCTTGGCCTCCTTCTTGGCCTCCTTCGGATCGATGCGGCGGCGTGCGCGTCGCAAGCTGGCGATCGTGCTGCTCGACGTCGGCGATTTTCTGCTCGAGCGCCGGAATCTTTTCGCCGCGCGTCTCGTGATATTCGACCAGCGAGTTCACCAGCTTGTAGAGCCGCGTCAGCTCGGCGACCGGCTTGCTTCGCAGCGCCGCCTCATCGACGAAAGTGCTTGTAGCCGTAGATGATCATCCCGAACTGGGTGCCCCAGTCGCCGAGATGGTTGTCGCTGATCGTGCGATGGCCGAGGAACTTCAGGATGCGGTAGAGTGCGTCGCCGATGACGGTCGAGCGGATGTGGCCGACGTGCATCGGCTTGGCGACGTTGGGCGAGGAGTAATCGACGACGAACGTGCGCGGCGTGGCCGCCGGCGGCACGCCGAGGCGCTCCACGTCGCGACTGGCGACGGCCAGCTGCTCGACGAGCCAGTCGTCTTTGAGCCGCAGGTTGATGAAGCCGGGGCCGGCGATCTCCGGCGGCTCGCAGATGTCGGCCACGTCGAGCCGCGTCGACGAGCTGCTGCGGCGACGTCGCGCGGCGGCTTGCCGAGCCGCTTGCCCAGCGGCATCGCGCAGTTGGCCTGGTAGTCGCCGAACTTCGCATCCTGGCTGGGCAGCACCAGCTCGACCAGGCCGGGCATCGTCGGCCGCGTCGACGCTCCAATGCGCGCGTGCAGCGCGGCGGCGAAGTCGGTCGCGAAGCTAGGGCGAGGACGATTCATGAGATGGTAATCGCGTTCCTTGCGACTCTCGCTGCCACGGCAGCGGCACGCGCTCGGCCGTCGCCCCAGAGATCTTCGAGCGCGTAGTACTCCCGCGTCTCGGCGTCGAACAGGTGGATCACCACCGTGCCGTAGTCGAGCAGAATCCAGCGGCTCTCGTTGTAGCCTTCGATGCCCAGCCGCTGGTCGCTCAGCTCGCCTTCGAGCACGCGGTCGATTTCCTCGCTGATGGCGTGCAGCTGCCGGCGGCTGTTGCCGGTGACGAGCACGAAGTAGTCGAACTCCGTGCGTCATGCCCCGCATGTCGAGCACGACGATATCCTGGCCGCGGTTGTCCTCGGCGGTGCGCGCGGCGGCCAGCGCCAGCTGCAGGCTGCGCTCGCTGGCGAGCTTCGATGGTGGAGGAGACGTCGGCGATCGGTGCTCATCAGCTCGTGGGGTTCTGCATTGTCGACAGGGCAAATTGCGGTCCAATTCTACCTGCCGTGCACGGCGGCGCGACGAGGGGCTCGGTCGACTGGTCGATGCGGCGGTCGTGGGCGCGTACAATGCGGCCGATCTAAGATGACTGCGCAACTCGACTTGCGGTTAGCAAATCACTTCATCTGGGAGCCACTCATGGGCGACTGGATCGAACCGGGCCAACGGCCCCGCCTTTACACTGACCGCCGACGACGGGTCGAAGGTTCGCCTTGTCGGACTTCAAGGGCCGGCCGGTGGTGCTCTATTTCTACCCCAAGGACGACACTCCCGGCTGCACCCGCGAGGCCTGTGCGTTTCGCGACCAGCAGGCGCGAGCTCAAGAAGCTGGGCGCGGACGTGCTGGGCGTCAGCCCTGATAGCATCGAGAGCCACGGCAAATTCCGCGACAAGTACCGGCTGAATTTCCCGCTCCTGGCCGACGAGGACCACGCGGTCGCCGAGAAGTACGGCGCCTGGCGCGAGAAGAACATGTACGGCAAAAAGTCGATGGGCATCCAGCGGAGCACGTTCCTGATCGACGCCGCACGGCAAAGTGGCCAAGGTGTGGAAGCGGGTGAAGGTCGACGGCCACGATGAGCAGGTGCTGGCGGCGCTCGCGGAGCTCGGTTAAGGACAAGGAGACCGGGAGACAATGGCCGGCCAGGAGTGTGAGCGACGCTCGCAGCGCTGATCCCGTCGATCACGCACTGGTCTATCCACTCTCCTTGTCTTTTGTGAAGGCGGGCTAGCATCGTTTGCATCAGGTGTGTATAACCAACGAAATTCCCCAATCCGCGGACAGTGGATGGATACTCGCGCCCGTAAAGCAGGTCGAACTGTCTGCTCCGGCGACACTCTTCGACCGCCAGTCGACTTCGTCGGAGGCATTGCGATGGATTGCGATCAAGTGTTCATGATTCTCACGCGCGGCCCGTTTCCGACCGGCGAGCCTTGGGACGAGCAGGTCGAAGCGCATCTTGGAGTCGTGCGGCGAATGCTGGCGGCTGGCCGAAGCGCTGCGGCCGGCGATCGAAGTGTTTCAGGAAGCGGTGCCGCCGGCCGAAAGCCGCGACTTGCCCGGCTATTGGGGCGATGCGCGGCCAGCCTCCGCGGTGTTTGCCGATTTGGCAAGCGGTACAAATCGCACGGCGCTGGCGGCCGGAGTGCGCCGCGTCGTGCGGACGCAGCGTGGCTTCGAAACATACCCGCTTCCCAGCGAATTCACACTGGACGTGTTTCGCACGATTGCGCTGGCGGCAACTATAACGGCGGCGGCTGTGTCGCTGGTATTGCTGTTTCGCGGCTAGTGCGTAGGTCAGGCTTTTAGCCTGACACAGTCCTTATCCTTTGTGTTGTCAGGCTCGAAAGCCTAACTTACGGGCGTAAACATTGCTTACGGGACCATGCTGCGCATGGTGCCCGGGCCCGAGTGCATGCCACTCTGCGAAAATAATTTGCCAAGTTGCTTTCCGTGAGCTAGAGTTTTGGTGAGCACCTTGTCGCTTGGCTCGTAGCGATGTAGTTGTGCTCACCTTGTCAACGCGGCCATCCCTCGGATCCCTCCGATCGGCTGCCACATCTTGCTTCTCTGCAGGTTTGCGCCCCGCTATGGAGACGATCGCGGGATGCGCCCTTCCGTTCGCACCAGAAAAATATGAACCAATTGCTCGCCACGTCGGTCGCGCCGCACTTCGGTCGATCCTCTGTATCACGGCAGGTTGAAGCGCTACTGGCTCGGCTGAACCGCACGGTAACGGTCGAGCGGCGCAGTGACGAGCGTGTCGCGGTGCCCGTGCTATTCCTGCTGACGCCGCTCGATGAGAACGGGGAGCCGGTCGAGTTGGCCGCGCTAACTGTGGTGGGAAAAAACATGTCGCGGCGCGGTCTGAGCTTTTATCACAATGAACCGCTGCTATATCGCCGTGCGATAATTACCGTCGATCATGCAGGATTTGACGGCTTTTCGGCCGAAATCGATATCAGTTGGTGCCGTTTCGCCAAGCCAGGCTGGTACGAAAGCGGCGGGCGCTTCGTCGCGGTGGCACCAGCGGAGGGGGCGCTGGCCCACCATGGTTGCGCCACCTGATGCGTTCGACAGCTCTGACCGTCATGTCCGCTGTGTTTTACGATCGTTCGGATTGTAATGTCAGCGGGGCGGACATTTGGGACCGATTAGCATGCGCTTCCCGGCGGTCGGATATTCGCCGTGGCATGGCGAACTATCGTTAATCAGCGGCTTTGTCGTTGGCCGGGGATAGTCGGCCAACCGATCACGGTCCCCGTTCCGATTTGATGCTCGCATTTGTTCATTTGACTCCCCTGGATTCATTATGTCTCGGGTCCCGGCCACCACCACCAACCAAAGCGTCAGCGACTTGCACGACGGGATGTCGCAGCAAGTCCAGACCTTGATCGACCAGGCCGGTACGGAGGCCATGGTCGATGAGCGCCGGTCGCGTGATCGATTTCCGATCCCGTATACGTTTCGACTCACTCCGGTCGACGACGACGGCCAACTCTTGACCGACGAATCCACGACCATCGTGGGCAAAGATCTCTCGCTCTCGGGCATCGGCTTTTCACACGACCACCCGTTGCCCTGCCGCCGGGCGATCATTTCGCTCGATCACCCCATGGTGGGCCGGTTCGCCGTGGAAGCGGAGATCGTGTGGACGCGGCCGACGCCAATCGGCCTCTACGAAAGCGGGTGCCGGCTGATCCGCACCGTGGATGGGCATATTGTCCGCGGTAAGGGCTGAAAACTACCGGGCTGACCGGCTGGCGGTCAACTTCTTCGGCCCGGGAATAGTTTGACCCGTTGCCCTCGATTGGGCTAGCATCGTGTTTCGACTGGCTAATGCTGCCTGACGACTTGTCGGTGGCAGAAATGGCCGTCGCACGTGATTTCTTTCCCGCATTCCGTTACGAGGAGGCCAGGCTATGAATCGTGCAGAATGGCTACGGTGCTTTGCGTCGTTGATGTTTCTGTTCGTTGCCGCGGTTGCCACGGCTCAAGAAAGTGCGATCGAGAACTTCGGTGAGGCGCCCCCAGTGGCAACGCCGGCCGCCGAGTCGCCCGTTGCAGAAAGATCAGTGCTCGCCGGCGGCATTGTCGGCGACGCAGCAGAACCGACGGACGATTTTTGCCAATGCGTCGTCGGCGCCAATTCGCCATCGGCTGCAAAGATTGAAAAAGCAATGGCCAGCCCGTTGCGTTCGGCCGGTCTTGGTTTTAGCGAAGCGCCGCTCACGCAAGTTGCGCAAATACTTGAACAAGAATATGGCTTTCCAGTCCGCTTGGATGTCCCGGCGCTCGATGAACTTGGCATCGGTCCCGATGAGCCAGTGACCTTTAGCATGCACGGCATCTCATTGCGCTTGGCGCTGCGATTGATGCTAAAAAACCTTCAGTTGACATATATTATTCAAGATGAAGTGCTGTTCATCACAACGCCGGAAGCAGCCGATCAGCAGCTCAGAATATGTGTCTATGATGTACGCGAGATCGTCGGCCCTGCCAAGGATCAATCGGTCGATGAATTGATCGATGCGGTCGTGGCCTGCGTTGCATCGGAAACTTGGGCCGAAAACGGTGGCGGCGAGGCGGAGATTCGTTGGCTGCAGCCGGGCTTCCTCGTCATTTCGCAAACGCAAGCCGTGCATGAAGAAGTTCATGCCCTATTGGAAACGATTCGCGATGTCCGCAAGCACCGGCGAATGCCGCCGCCGATGCCGCGGACTCCGCGGCGGCCGATGCTGCGGACGCTAGTCGCGTCACGACGCGGTACTACTCCCTGAAGCTAGGCGAATCGGCAAATCCCGAGTCAGTCCGCCAGCAGGTTCGCGACCTGATCACAGAATCGCTGCCGGAGGAACGCTGGATAGGGAAGCTCGGCGACGGCCAATCGGTCGTTCTCAGCATTCTGCCGGACCGGGTAGTTTTGCGGCATAAGCCCACGGTGCAGGAAAAAGTGCAGGCGCTGCTAACCGATAGCGGTTTGTCAGCGCCCCAAGCCCTTGCCCGCGGAATGGGCGGACGTGGCGGCGGGCTTAACGAAGGCGGTGGCGGATTCTTTCAACCGCAACCTGTCGACGGTGATTAGCCATTGTTTGTGCGCAATTGCTCGCGTAGTGTGGCGACTCTCCCCGAGTTCGCTTAGCGTAATCGAAAGCCTGGATCAATCGGCTGTGACTCGCTCCATGCGGGCCGCTGGCGAAGCGTTCTGACAACTGGGGTCGGCCATGACGGCGGCAAGTTGGGCAGATTTCCAAAGAAGCTCCACGCGCTTTTCGCGTAGGAGCATAGGGTAGGCACTGCCTGCCCACATTCAGTCGCGATTGTCGATCCATCGCACAAGCTGCTAGACTGTTAGGCTCTCTCAAAGTAGGCAAATTGCGATTTCCTGGGGCGCGTGCGATGCATTCCGATTCGAGCGATGTGGCGGATCCCACTCCGAATTCTAATATTGCGGCTGAACCATCGACGAGCGATCCGATACTCGGCGACCGGCCCAGTCAGCGGATTCAAATCGGTTCGCAACGCGACAGCGGAGTCACTGAGGCGAAGCCCAAACCGGTGACGCCAGCCGGGCCGCCGCCCGTCAAGAAAAAGGAGCCGAAGCACTACCCGCCGCCGAACATCCGCGACCAGCTTACGCCCGAGATGGAGGCCGAGTATCGAGGCAGCGCTCGGCGATGTGTCGTTCGACGCCCTGATGCAGAGCGACGTCAGCAGCGAGGCGGTGCCCGAGCTGCTGCCGGAAGCGCGCGTCACGGGTCGCGTCGCCAAGATCACCGCGAGGATGTGTTCGTCGATCTCGGCGGCCGGAATCAGGGCGTCGTGCCGCTGCGGCAGTTCGAGCGAACCGCCGGCCGAGGGCGCCGAACTCGAGCTGATCGTCGTGCGTTTCGACGCCGACGAAGGGCTCTACGAACTTGTCGCGCCCGACCGCCGCCGTCGACGTCGGCAATTGGGACGAAGTGCGCGAAGGGCAGATCGTCGACGTCACGGTCACCGGCAGCAACAAGGGCGGCCTGGAATGCCAGATCGCCGGCATCCGCGGCTTCATTCCGATGGGGCAGGTTTCGATCTATCGCGTCGAAAACCCCGAGGAATTCGTCGGCCAGCGGCTGGCGTGCGTGGTCACCGAAGCGAACCGCGATCGCCGCAATCTGGTCCTTAGCCATCGGGCCGTGATGGAGCGCGAGCGGAACGAAAAGCGCGAAAAGCTGATGGCCGAGCTTGCTCCCGGCCAAATCCGCGAAGGCATCGTGCGGAGCCTGAAGGATTTCGGCGCGTTCGTCGATCTGGGCGGCGTCGACGGGCTGATCCACATCAGCCAGCTGAGCTGGGACCGCGTGAAACATCCCAGCGAAGTGCTCGAAGTCGGCCAGAAGGTGAAGGTCCGCGTCGAGAAGTTCGACAAGGACACGGGCAAGCTCAGCCTGTCGTACCGCGAGGTGGGCGAGAACCCGTGGCAGAAGGCGGCGACAAAATACCTGCGTCGGCAGCCGTGTAACGGCCACTGTCTCGCGGCTGATGGATTTCGGCGCGTTCGTGAAGCTCGAGCCGGGCGTCGAAGGGCTGATTCACGTTTCCGAACTGGCCCACGGCCGCGTGTTTCGCGCGAGCGACGTCGTGAGCGAAGGCCAGGAAGTGGAAGTCAAAGTCCTCTCGGTCGACGCGGAGAAGCAGCGCATCGGCCTGTCGCTCAAAGCGCTGCATGGCCCCGCCCGAAAAGCCGGGCGAGAAGAAGGTCGCCGACGAAGACATGCCGCTGCCGGCCGACGCGCCCAAGCCGCCGCGGAAGAAGAACAGAGCAGCTCAAAGGCGGCATCGGCGGCCCTAGCGGCGGCGAGAAGTTCGGGCTCAATTGGTAATCGATTACCACGACGTCACGACGCACGACGAATGCATTGGTATTCAAATTTCTTCGTGCGTTGTGCGCGGTTATCATTGTCGATTGACTTCAACATGCTCACCGTAATCCTGCCCGACGGCAGCCGGAAACAATTCGATCGGCCGGTCACCGCCTACGACGTGGCCGCCGAGATCGGCCCGGGCTTGGCCAAGGCCGCCGTGCTGGCCGAGGTCGACGGCCGGCAGGTCGATCTTGCAGTCCCGCTGCCGCGAGCGGCGAAGTCCAGCTGCGGCTGCTCACCAAGAAAGACCCCGAAGCGCTCGCCGTCATGCGGCACAGCGCGGCCCACGTCATGGCCCAGGCCGTGATGCGGCTGTTCGAGGGCGTGCAGCTCGCGTTCGGCCCGACCACCGGCACCGGCTTCTACTACGACTTCCAACTTGGCGCACCCGCTCTCCGAGGAGGACTTCCCGCGCATCGAAGCCGAGATGCAGAAGATCGTCAAGGCCGACGAGCGGTTCGAG
This sequence comes from uncultured Planctomycetota bacterium, assembly GCA_963786455.1. Lineage (GTDB taxonomy): Bacteria > Planctomycetota > Planctomycetia > Pirellulales > Lacipirellulaceae > JABDGM01. The sequence goes on from CAWAZX010000012.1 coordinate 49,043, forward strand.
CGGCTCGACATGCCGCGCGACGAAGCGCTCGAGCTGTGCCGCGAGCTGAAGCAGGAGTTCAAGGTCGAGCACATCGAGACCGGCCTGGCCGACGAGAAGTCGCTGTCGTTCTATCGCCAGGGCGAGTTCATCGACCTGTGCCGCGGCCCGCACATTCCCAGCACCGGCCACATCGGCACGGCGTTCAAGCTGCTGTCCGTCGCCGGCGCGTACTGGAAAGGCGACGCCGTCGCGCGAGCAGCTGCAGCGGCTCTACGCCACCGCGTTCTTCGACAAGAAGGAGCTCGACGCCCATCTCGAGCAGCTCGAAGAAGCCAAGCGCCGCGACCACCGCGTGCTCGGCAAGCAGCTCGAGCTGTTCACCATCAGCCAGACCGTCGGCTCCGGCCTGATCCTGTGGCTGCCCAAGGGCGCGATCATCCGCCAGACGCTCGAAGACTACATCAAGGACGAGCTCCGCAAGCGCGGCTACAGCCGGTCTACACGCCGAACATCGGCCGGGTCGAGCTGTACCAAATCTCCGGCCACTTCCCGTACTACAGCGACAGCCAGTTCCCGCCGATCGAGTTCGAAGACGGCGAGCGGTACCTGCTCAAGCCGATGAACTGCCCGCACCACATCATGATCTACAAGGCGAAGCCGCGCAGCTACCGCGACCTGCCGGTGCGGCTGGCCGAGTTCGGCACCGTCTATCGCTTCGAGCAGTCGGGCGAGCTCCGCGGCATGACCCGCGTCCGCGGCTTCACCCAGGACGACGCCCACCTCTTCTGCACCGAGGAGCAGGTGGCCGACGAGTTCCGCGGCTGCCTCGAGATGACCCAGACCGTGCTGGCGTCGCTGGGCATGAACGACTACCGCGTGCGGCTCGGCTTCCGCGACCCGAAGAGCGACAAGTACGTCGGCGGCGAGCGAAGTCTGGGACCGGGCCGAGGCGGCGCTCAAGGCGGTGTGCGAATCGATGAACCTGCCGGACATGTCGATCGAGCCGGGCGAGGCGGCGTTCTACGGGCCGAAGGCCGACTTCGTGGTCACCGACTGCATCGGCCGCGAGTGGCAGCTCGGCACCGTGCAGCTCGACTACAACCTGCCGAGCAGGAGCGGTTCGACCTGGAGTACATCGGCGCCGACAACCAGCCGCACCAGCCGGTGATGATCCACCGGGCGCCGCTCGGCTCGATGGAGCGGTTCATCGGCGTGCTGATCGAGCACTTCGCCGGCGCGTTCCCGCTGTGGCTCGCGCCGGAGCAGGTCCGCGTGCTCACGGTGAGCGAGAAGTCCGAAGCCTACGGCCGCGAGGTCGAGAGCCAAGCTGGCCGCCGCCGGCCTGCGCGTCAACGGCGACTACCGCGGCGCAAAGCTCAACGCCAAAATCCGCGACGCCCAGGTCGAGCTGATCCCGTACATGTTCGTCGTCGGCGAGAAGGACCGCGACGCCGGCACCGTCGCCGTCCGCGACCGGCTCGAAGGCGACCTGAGGAGCCGTTGCCGCTGGCCGCCGCGATCGCCAAGCTCCGCGACGAAATCGACGCCAAGACCGTCCGCCAGGTCGCCAGCCCGCCAACCCGTCGCCGTGGCCGACCGCGAAAGTCAAAACGAGTATTAGACCGCTGACGGATAGCCGAATTCGCACGAATTCGACCGTCTAGTTGACGAACGCTGCGAGTGCAGCTGACAAGATTCATTGTGCGAAGCAGATGTCGGAGCAGTGGAGCCAGTAGCGTGCAGCTGAAGTCAGTTCGAACACTCCCTGCTCCACGCTCCCCGCTCCCTACTCCTCTAACCCCAATAGGAGACATTCAGCCATCGACCGCAAAGCTCAACGGATCAACGAGCAGATCCGCATCTCGCCCATCCGCGTCATCGGACACGACGGCGACCGTGCTGGGCGTCATCGAAACCAGTCGAAGCCCTGCAGCAGGCCCGCGAAGTCGGCCTCGACCTGGTCGAAGTCGCGCCGCAGGAGAAGCCGCCCGTTTGCCGCATCATGGACTTCGGCAAGTTCAAGTACCAGCAAAAAAAGCGGCAGCACAAAGGCCACACGCACCACAGCAAGAACAAAGAGCTCCGCCTCCGCCCGAAGATCGGCGACCACGACCTGATGACCAAGGTCAACCGGGCCAAGGAGTTCCTGGCCGAGAAGGACAAGGTGATCTTCTCGGTCATCTTCCGCGGCCGCGAAAACGCCCACGTCGACGAAGGCTTCAAGCTGGTCCAGCGGCTGATCAAGGAGCTGGAAGACGTCGCCAAGCTGGAGCAGAACCCGCAGATGCAGGGCCGGCGGATCGTGGTGATCTTCGCGCCGAAGTGACGGGCGAAGTCCCCCTTTCGCAGGCGTCTTCTTCCGCGGTATCATTCAGGATTCTACGAGAATCGACTGAATTCGATCGGCGCATGCGCGATGCCGATATCGCTGAGCGAGATTGCGAGCCATGCCCAAGCAAAAGACACACAAAGGCACGAAGAAGCGGTTCCGCCTGTCGGCCAACGGCAAGGTCAAGCACCGCTCGGCCGGCACCAGCCACCTGGCCGCGCGCAAGAACCAGAAGCGAATCCGCAAGCTCCGCGGCACCGACAGTGCTCGGCTACCGGCATGGTCAAAGCGCATCAAGAAGGCGCTGGCCGGCAACAGCTACTAAATAGGCTAGGCTCCAGCCGCGAGCCAACGGCTCGCCGGCCACTGCACGCGTTAGGTCGCAGGCTACACGAATACAACACGAACAAGCCCGCCGGGCACGAATAACTCCCAACGCGATTCACCGCCGCGGGGGCCTGGGCGAGCAATTATTGAGCGAGGGGTTCCTTCATGCGAACCACCATCGGCGTCGCACGGCGGCGCAAGAAGAATCGGCTTTTTCAGAAGGCCAAGGGCTACACCGGCGGCCGACGCCGGCTGCTGCGGACGATCAAAGAAACCCTGGTGCGGGCCGAGGCATTCGCCTTCCGCGACCGCCGGGCACGCAAGCGCGAGTTCCGCAAGCTGTGGATCATCCGCATCAACGCGGCCTGCCGCGAACGCGGCCTGCGCTACAGCGAGTTCATCAACGGCCTCAACAAGGCCGAGATCGAGCTCGACCGCAAGACGCTCTCCGAGCTGGCGATCCACGACCCGGCGGCGTTCGACGCGATCGTCGAAAAGGCCAAAGCGGCGGTGCGCGTAAGCATTGCGCAGCCGCGAGCAGTCGCGCTCAGTACGCCGCGATGTCGGCCGCGGTCGCGACTGCGCAGCGCTCGTAGCCGCAATCGTGCTCAGCGGCAATCGCATGCCAGCCAGCGTGGCGAGAGCATGCGTACGCCGCCGCCAGTGCCGTCGTGTCGCCCCGTCGGGGCTTCACGTGGTACAATTAGCACGACGCAAACCGGCGGCTCCCGCCGCGGCTACACGCCCAGGCCCGCTCCGGGGCCGCCCTATTGAACGCATAAACTATCGGACCCGCAACCAGTTCTCCGATGCCATCAAAGCCACGAGTGGCGACGGCATGTAGCCGGCAGCGCGTACATTCATTGCAAACTACTGCTCAATGCCGTACACATCATGAAATTCCAGCCAAAACCCACGCTTGCAGATACATAGGCTCTGCGCCTGGGCTATCATAGCGGCCTTTCAGGCCTGAACGCCGTCGCCACTGCGCGAGCTCTCGTGGTAGATTAGTGCCACGTTTCCGCCGCTTACGCCAATTTCCGTTACGCCATGCCCGACGAAATCCTCCTCAACGAAGCCGCCTACGCCGTGTGGCAAACGGTGAAGGAACACGGCCCGATCGAGTTGAGCGAAGTCGTCAAGCTAACAGGCATCGATCAGGCTCAAGTTTCGGCAGCAGCAACGGAGGCAGCACAACAGGGCTTCATTGAAATCGAAGAACGGGAACACGAGGAACTCGTTGTTGCCGAGAAAGCAAACGAATTAATCCAAGCGGGACTTCCGGAACATCAAGCTGCTGCAATGCTCGAGAATCGGGCGGCAGAATGCCGATGGCAGAGCTTTGCTGAATGGGCAAAGCAAGAGAATATTGCGGTAAACGAAGTGATCAAATGGGGGACTGCACGCGATTGGCTCGAACGTGTTAAAGGCGAAAAAGGCGCAGAAATCGCTTCTGACGGAAGCGGGCTGCACGCCGCAAACAACTGGATGACGACTTAGTTGCCATTGAACGTGCGCAGTCAATTTCTCCAGTCCTCTTCGAAGATCTGAACTAACGACGAGTTGCGAAACGCGTTCGTAAGCTGCTCGGCAATCGACCGGAACTGGCACAAGATCAAAAAACGCACGCAGCGCACCGCTGTCGCTGACTGACAAGGGCGCGAAGCGCTCCGATCACGAGTTCGCAAGGTCGTCGAGCGCAACACCCTCACGCCCGAAGACCTCGAATCCGGCGCCTGGCGCGAAATCAAACTGCGGCCGTACGACGTGAAGCTCGCCGCCAGCGACGTCTACCCCGCCAAGATCCATCCGCTGCGCAAGATCATCGAGCAAACGCGGCGGGCGTTTCTCGAGATGGGCTTCGCCGAAGTCGTGTCGCCGATGGTCGAGTCGGCGTTCTGGAATTTCGACGCGCTGTTCCAGCCGCAGGACCACCCGGCCCGCGACATGCAGGACACGTTCTACATGCGCCATCCGGCCGAGGCGCCGCTGCCGGATGCGAAGATCGTCGAGCCGGTCCGCCGCACGCACGAAGACGGCTGGGAAACCGGCAGCGAAGGCTGGGGCTACACGTGGAGCCCCGAGCGGTCGAAGCAAGTCGTGCTCCGCACGCACACCACGGCCGCCACGATCCGCGCACTGGCCGCCAACCCGAATCCGCCGGGCAAGTTCTTCTGCGTCGGCTGGACCTACCGCAACGAAACGATCAGCTTCAAGCACCTGCCCGTGTTCCACCAGGTCGACGGCATCATCATCGACGAAGAGGCGAACCTCGCGTCGCTGATGGGCACGCTGCAGGAGTTCTATTCGAAGATGGGCTTCGGCCGCGTGAAGTTCAAGCCGGCGTTCTATCCGTACACCGAGCCGAGCGTCGACGTGGTCGTGTACATGGAATCGCGCGGCAAGTGGCTCGAGATGGGCGGCGCCGGCATCTTCCGGCCGGAAGTGACGCTGCCGCTGGGCTGCAAATATCCGGTGCTGGCCTGGGGCCTCGGCATCGAGCGGCTGGCCATGCTGCGGTTCGGCCTGTCGGACATCCGCGAGCTGTACGGCACGAGTCTCGACGCGCTCGAAGAAGGTGCCGCTATGCCGATAGTCAACATCGACCTGGCGTGGCTCAACCGGCTGCTGGGCAAGCCGTATCCAGACGGAGACGCTGCGCGAATCGCTCGAGCAGATCGGCTGCGACGTGGAAGACGTCGTCGAGATCGCGCTACAGCCGCTGCCCGCAGTGCGGCTCGCTGGTCGAGCATCCGCTCGGCCAGGACGAAGTGAAGGCCTGCGGCTTCTGCGGCTTCGAATCGGAAACGCCGTTCAAGCCGGCCGGCAGCAAGCAAGTGATGCGGCTCGATCTGCTGGCCGATCGGCCCGACTTGTTCGACGTCGGCGGCCTGGCCCGCGCGCTGCGCGGCACGCTCGGCATCGAAAGCGGCCTGCCGAAGTACGACGGCGAAGCCGTCGGGCCTCACGGTCGACGGTCGACAAATCGGTCGCCGACGAAGTCGAGCTACCGGCCGTTCATCGCCTGCGCCGTGATGACGCTGCCGCCGGTCGACGAGACGAGCCTCATCGCCATCATGAAGCTGCAGGAGAACCTGCACTGGGGCGTCGGCCGCGATCGCAAGCTGGCGTCGATCGGCGTGTACGACCTGGCGACGATCAGCGGCGACATCACGTATCGCACGATCGATCCGGACAAGGAGCCGTTCGTGCCGCTCGGCATGCCGGGCAAGAAAATGACCGGCCGGCAGATTCTCGAATCGCATCCGAAAGGCATGGCGTACGCCGAGCTGCTCGCCGAGCACAAGCGCTACCCGGTGCTCGTCGACGCGAAGGGCCAGGTCCTCTCGATGCCGCCGATCATCAACAGCGAGGAAACGAAGCTCAAGCAAGGCACGACGCGCGTGTTCATCGACGTCACCGGCATCAGCCAGGCGGCGGTCACGAAGTCGCTCGACACGCTCGTGTGCTCGCTCGCCGAAATCGGCGGCACAGATCGAAACGGTCGACGATTGTCGAACGCGGACGGCGAACAAGCGCGTAACGCCCGATCTTGACACCGCGCAACACCGAAGTCGACCTCGCCGAAGCCAAGCGCTGGCTGGGCCTGCCGCTCGATGACAAGTCGCTCGCCGAATCGCTGCGCAAAATGCGGTTCGATGTGCATGCCGGCAGAAGAACTGGTCGGCGGGCGTTTCACTGTTTCCTATCCCGCCTACCGCACCGATATCCGCCACATGGTCGACCTGTTCGAAGACGTCGCCATCGGCTACGGCTACGCGCAACATCGAGCCGCGGCTGGTGCGGTCGATGACCGTCGGCACGCCGCGGCCGGAGGAAACGCTCAGCGATCGCGTGCGGCAGATCCTCATCGGCCTGGGCTACAGCGAAATCATGAGCCTGCCGCTCACGACCGAGGAGCATCAATTCGAGCGGCTGCGGAGGCCAACGCCGGACCGATATCCGCAAGTCGCGAATCCGAAGCTGAAGGCGTACAACGTCGTCCGCACGCATCTCATGGGCGGGCTGTTCGAGGCGCTGCGCGAAAACCGCCGCCGGCCGATGCCGCAGCGGCTGTTCGAAATCGACAACGTCGTCGAGCTCGACGATGCGGCCGAAACGGGCGCGGCCGAACAGCGAAACGTGGCGCTCGTCGAAATCGGCCGCGAGAGCGGCTACGCCACGGCCCGCAGCGTGGTGGATGCGCTGTTGCGCGAGCTTGGCTGGAAGGCCGAGTACGCGGCGATCGAGCACCCGACGTTCGTCGCCGGCCGTGCGGCTAGTTCACGGTGAGCGGCAAGCCGATCGGCATTCTCGGCGAAGTCCACCCCGAAGTGCTCACCAACTTCGGCCTCACGTACCCCGTCGCGCTCGCCGAACTGACGCTTCAACGCGTATTTTGACGCACGTTTCTTGACGCAGTTGCGTGGAGCAGAGTGTTCGGCGATCATAGCGGAATGATCGACGTTCCAGAAACGATTGTCACGTTTCTTGCTGATACGCTTGCACGCCGCAGCGACGAACAGGCGCTGGGTTTCATCCGCGGCGGCGAGTTGCATTGGCGCACGTGGCACGAAGTTGCCGAGGACGCTTGTCGGTTAGCGGCCGGGATTCAAGCGGCCGGCATCGAGCCCGGCGACCGTGTGGCCCACATTTCCGAAAATCGCTAGGAGTGGATCATCACCGACCTGGCGATTCACCTGGCCCGCGCAGTGCACGTGCCGATCCAAGTCTCGTTGTCGGGGCAGCAAATCGCTGAGCAGATTGCCGATTGCGGCGCGCGGTTGGTGTTTGTGTCGAGCCGTGAGCATGTTTGGCGAAGTTTGAAGGATTGATTGATTCGAGCTTGCGCGTGCTCGTTCATGATGAGTGGCCGAAGGCCGCGACTGAATTTGTCGCGGGTGGCGCTAAGCCGCAAGCGGTGATCGGTGCGTGTTTGCAGGCGGCGCGTCCGGAAGATCTGGCGACGATTCTGTTTACTTCGGGCACGACGGGCCGGCCGCGTGGAGTGATGCTGAGCCAGCGAAATCTGGCAGTGAACTCTGCGATTACGGCGGAGACTATCGGCGGTGAGATCGAGCAAACTCGGCTCAACGTGTTGCCGCTCAGCCCACATCTTTGCCCGCACGTGTGACTTGTACACCTGGCTTTACCGCGGAACGCGACTTGTCTTGGCGGAGAGCCGTGAAACGCTGTTTCGCGATCTCCAACTGGTGCGGCCGGAGGGGCTCAGCGCGGTGCCTTATTTGTACCAGCGTGCCGCCGACAAAGTACGGGAGATAGTGCGGGAAAGCGGGGGCCGTGAGGCCGAGGAAGCAGCCAAGCTGAAGGCCCTTTACGGCGGCCGCATGGAGCGGCTCACCAGTGGCGGGGCGCCGCTTTCGCCAGAGACCGAAGCCTGGTACCGCGACCGGGGCCTGCCGATCCTGGCCGGCTACGGCCTCACCGAATCGTCGCCCGTGATCAGCATGTCGACGCAGACGGTCAATCGATTCAGCTCTTCCGGGCGGCCGCTATCGGGCGTCGAAGTGCGGATTGCCGAGGATGGCGAAATCCTCAATCGTGGGCCGAACACAATGATGGGCTATTGGAACGACCCGGCGGCCACCGCCGCGGCAATCCGCGACGGCTGGCTGCACACCGGCGACCTGGGCGAGTTGGATGCCGATGGTTTCCTGTATGTCCGCGGTCGCAAGAAGGAGCTCATCGTGCTGGCGACCGGCAAGAAGGTTGTGCCGACGCGAGTTGAAGGGCTGCTCACCGCTTCACCGTTGATCGAGCAGGCGGTCGTGTTCGGCGAAGGACAATGTGGAATCGTGGCACTCATCGTGCCTGCCGCTTGCGGCCTGGCCGATGGCATCGACAGTGACGCGACACGCGAACGCTATGCCGGGGAAATCGACCGCTGCCTTAAATCGGCCGCGCATGAAGAACAGATCCGGCATTTCGCGATTCTTGATCGGCCGTTTTCGATTGAGCGGGACGAGATGACACCCAAGCTGAGCCTGCGCCGCGAGATAATTGCTCGCAACTATGCAGGACAGTTGGCGGCCCTCAGTCAAACCAACTCTCACGGCCAAGTGAGCGGGGCTGCGGCGGCAAAAGTGTCGCACTAAGGGAGCTCGTCTCCGGTTCGCTTTGGTGGGCGGTGCCCACCCTACGTTCTGTTTTGGCCGTAGAAACGCCACGAAGCCCATCGCTGGCTGCTTTACAAACCGAACGATCGTCATGATCGGCACCAGTGGTCGCTTCTCTTTTGACCGCGATACGGGCGCAACCTATATACCGTTGGGAATACCTCGCGATATTCGCCGCCGACGGACCGTGCGCACTGGGCACGCCGACGGGCCAATTTGGGCCCGCGCGGACGGCGCGAGCGCTGAGGTACCCGCCAGAGTTGGCGCATGGAAGACAATATCCCTCCATCCGATGAACACGAGGCATTCTCGCCTCGCTCGGCGGCAGCGCTGCGCGAATTGGAAGAGCGCGCGGTCTGCGTTGGGTGCTCAGCAGGGGCAAATGTCGCGCCTCGAGCAACAGATCACCCAGCAGCTGGACGCAATCACGGCGGCCGTCGCCCAAGAGCGAGCGGTCGAGGCCGACGGGATGAAAGAAGTCGACAAGGCCCGGTCGGAAGTGGATCGGTTCCGCCAGGAAGCGGAGGAAGCCCGCACGGCATGGCAACGCGAAAAAGCAAACGAAGAAGCCAAGCTGGCCAAACTTCGCGGCGAAGTCGAGGCCTTGAATACGCAACAGCGAGAGCAAGCCTCGCAACTGGAAAAACGCGGCCGTGAGCTGGATGCACGTCAGGTCGCGCTGGAGAAACAAACTGACGTGCTGGCCGAGCGCGAAGCCAATCTCAAAGCAAATGCAGCGGACGCGAAAACTGCTACGGACGCGAATCTAACCGCGCTCGAGCGCGAACGGGACGAGCTGCAGCAAAAGTTTGAGCTCGCGCTCCAGGACGTCCAGCGGTTTCGCGGTCGGGCGGCCGATCTGGAACAAGAATTGGCCCGGCGGCCTGCGGCCAGCCAGACCGATTCTGCCGAGCTGGTGGCACTGCGAGCCGAACGCGACGCGTTGGCGGAAAGGATCGAGCAGCTCGAACGACAACCGGTCGCCCAGGTTGATGCCGACGCTGAGCAGGAAATCTCTGATCTGCGGCGCCGATTTGAGTTGGCCGTGGAAGACGTCCGCGAGCTGAAAACCAAGAACGCGCAGCTCGAAGCCAAGCTGTCGGCAAATCCGCAGCGGCCGGCCGCCTCGTCCGATGGCGGAGCGATGGATTGGGAATCTCAAAAGCGTCGTTTGCTGGCCAGTTTGGCAGACTCCACGGAGGATGAGGATAACCCGTTGCCGCAAAAGGAACGCGTCGCCATCGAGAATACGATTGAAATGACGGACGCGGTCGTCGCGGAAAAAGACCGCGAGATTGAACAACTGAAAGCGCAGCTATCGGCTTCCGACGAACGCGAATCGGATCGCACCGCCGAAAAACAGGATGAGCAGCTCAATCAAATGCTGGACGCCGACGAAGTGATTGCCGAACATCGCAAACGGATCGCCAAGCTGGAGCAAGAAATGGACGCAACGCTGCGGGCGGCCGAGCTGGAGCTATCTGTCGAACGCGCAAAATCGCGCGCGAAAAGGTCGAATTAGAGGAACTGCGAAATGACCTGGAGTCAAAACGCCAGTCGCACGGTCCGACCGGTGCGGGTACACCGGCCGCCGGTGAGCCGCGGCGTAGATGGCTGTCGAAGCTGGGACTCAGCGGCGACGAGAAATGACATGGCATGTCGTTTGTATTTTCGGCTCTAGCCAGTTGCGTCGGTCCGCCTGAAGGCGGAACTACGAACTTCCTATCGCACCGAATCGGCATCTAAGTGATAGATCGCCAGGTGCATGTCACCGCTTTTGACCTCTTTAATGCCGAAGGTGCCTTCGACAGCGACGGGGCGAATCGTGTACTCGGCCGTTGCGCCGGGTTCCATTTCCACGAGGATGCAATCGTACAGCGCGGCACCGGGACCGAAGCAGCATTCCTGGTTGTCGCGCACCAGGACAAATGTCTTGATCCCGCGCTTTTGCGGAGTCGGCAGGATGTACCCGCGAATCCGGATCCGCTGGCCTCCCAAGGCTTCGATCGGCTGCGGCAGCATATCGCGGTGAAACGGCTGGCCCGGCTGGATGTCGAAGCGGAGATCATCGAAGGTCTTGTCATATGGCTTGTCGCCGGCACGAGCCAGCACGGCCGTTCTGGCACCCGGCTTTAGTGGGGTTTTTTTTGCCGTCCCGGGCGGATTCGCCGTCCCCTTTTCACTGCCGACTGGCAACGAAACTTCCGTGGCCGGTAGCTCGCGAGTCGCGACAACGTCCGGTGAATCACAACCGATCAGCGGAAACCCCATCCCGGCCAAAATCGGCGCAGTGAACACGGTCAACAGCGTGACGGGTCGCAGATAGAGCATGACGCTTTCAGATCGACGGCGATCGAGTGGAACGCTAGTTTTCGTAGTCGGCGCTCGAGTGAGAACACGGGACGGGTCGATCCCGGCATCAGGTTCTGCGGCTCGATCTTCAAAATGCCGCCCATGCGGAACAGGCCCTGGGAATAATCGACGGTCTTCGCTCCGACCATGTTGACGTACATCTGGTCGTAGTAATTGATCTTCGACAAGTCGCCGAAGCAGCATTGGTTGTTGTCCCTCACGAGGAGAAACTCTTTGATGCCTTTGGTAACGGGAATCGAATCAGGCCGGATGTAGCCCTTGATGAAAACTTTCTTTCCATCCAAGGCCGCGATCTCCGGCGGCACGATGACGCGGCTCCGCTCCTGCAGCTCGTCCGGCTTCATGCCGTTGAAGGAGATTCGCGCATAGCCTTCGGGCACTTCGGTGGCATACACATACCCGCCGTAGCTCACGCCGCCGACCAGGAAGCAGAGCGACAATACCAAGCCCAGCAGGGCGATGGTCGCGCCCGTAAAGCGTTCGGGTTCGCTGCGGATTTTGGTTAGCGACCACGCAGATATCACAATTCCCAGGAGAGGGATCGGGGCAACTAACAAGCAGCCCTCGAACGTATTCATGGCGGTAACTACCATGAACACCGACAGGATGCCTAGCGCCAGGCCAACGATCGCGCCGAGATGGACTGCGCGGTATTGCAGCGCGTCGTCGACCTCTGTCGTGGTATCGAAATTTAGTGTCGCTGTGCTCATTTAACTTCTGACTTTTGTCTCTTCTCACACCGCTCCAATGCGGAGAATCATCCAATAAATACCCATCAACAGCGCGGCGGCAGCCAACGGTACGCCGACGACCAGGAACGAGTTCAACTCCGCTGTTGAAGTGGATGACACCGGAGTTGCCGACTGTTGCGGGACCTCAGTTGCTGGTGCCGCGGGCGTCGACACGGGTTCCGACTTCGTGGAAACGTCCGCATTCGATTCAACGGCATCGACTGCGTTTGCTTCCGCATCAGGTTCGTCGTCAGCGGGCTCGTCCTGAGCAAAGCCTTCCGGGTCGGCAAAATCGGCGGGCTTGGCTGATTCCGCTTCCTGGATCTCGGCGGGTGTCGCGGCCAATCCTATGGTCGCATCCGCGGGCACCGTGGAAGAATCGGCGGCTTCTGTCGACGGTTTTGTCGTGTCCGCCGTAGCCGCGGGTGTGCTGGCGCGGGCACGCCCCAATGCGCCAAAGGCCATCAAGCTGCGGGCTTGTTTGACGCCTTCCGGATCAAGTTGCTCCAACTCGGTCAGGGCGGTCTTCGCCCGCTTGCCGACGTCGCCCGGCTGCTCGCTGGCCACGGTCAGGTACGTCACGACCGGCTGGCGGACATAGCCGTTTTTGTCGGATGATCTTGAACATCTCCACGAGCCGATCGAGCACCGACCAATCCTCCCAGCGCGACAGATCAGGAATCACCTGGTCGGCAAACTCCGGGTTATCGAGCAGCAGCCGCATCGACGCCAGCAGCCGCTCCCGCGGCAAATGCTGCTCGTGCTCGTCGCCGTGGAATCGCAAGGCCATGATCGTGGAGTAGATGTGCGTGTATTCGGTATTCGGATTTTTCAGAAACCGCTCGTCGATCAGGTCCAAGCCATCCGGGCCGCCGAGCGTGAGGTAGCAGGCCACGAGCGCATCGAGCCCCAGCTTCTTGCGGCGCTCGTCCTGATCGACCAGATCGACCCATAGCGGCAAGCCGACCGGGCCGCCCATGCGCCACGGCAGTTTGCACCGCTTGTTGCAAGTGCGGCTTCATCGCCTTGAAGTCGGACACGATCATCGACTCCAGCAGCGGCACGTCGTCTTTCGTGCCGCACACGCCGAGCATCGTGAGATACAGCCGCCGCCGGCTGGGGCTGATTTCCGGGTCGACTGATCCACTTCACGAGCCGATCGTGTTGCATCTTCGGTCCCAGCGCGTGCACATCGGCATAGGGCGCGCGGGCGAATTCGTCGTACGCATCCTGGGCCAGGAGCGGATCGTCGTTTTCCAAATACTCTTGGAAGAACGCCAGCCGTTCGGCGCCCGTGGCGGGAACTTCGCCCAGCTTGCGGACATAATCCACCGCTGCCGGCGAAAGCGGCAGCGGCGTCATCCAATCGATCCGCTCGGTGCCGAGGCCGGTGATGAGAAACACGCGCTCGCGGTCGGAATCGCCGAAGTACACGACTTGGATTTCCTTGACGCCTGCCAGCGCGTCGCCGCCACGCAGCACTTCGATGATCTCGAACGTCGCCGTGCCGGCGTTGGGATCGTATTCGCCCAACGCGCGGTTGGCATCGTCGGTCGGCTCGGCTTCCTTGAGCAATTTGGCCAGCACGACCGCGTCGGCCGTTTGGGTTTCTTCGCTGAGCGTCTGCGATTCGGCAGTGCAGAACGGGCAGGCCACCGCCGGCGGGCTATCAACAAGCGAAATCGTAGTTGCTATGACCAAAAACGCGGCCCCTACGAACCCCGTGCCGCTACCGCCAAGACGCGAGAAAAACGAGTTCATAATGGCTCCTGTTGCAGTCAATCCAGCCGCCTCGTCTCATTTTACCCGATGCAACGGCGCAGGAATACCGAGCGGCAGGGTGTCGCTCCGTCAAACCCTATCGGCTGCCGGCCAGCGATTTGGCCACATCCGTGCGATAGGCGGCGAGCGCCGGCAAAAAGCCCACCAGCGACGCCAGCACCACCAGCCCCGGAATCAGCACCAGTTCCTGCCAATCGAATTCGAACAGCTCAAGTGCGATGCCCGTCCGCTCGACCACGTACGGGCTCGCCAGGCCGATCATGCCGTGCCCCAGCAGCATGCCGAGCAGTCCGCCGCCCAGCGACAGCAGGATCGACTCCACCAGGATGATCGCCATCACGGCCCTGCGGCTCGCGCCCAAGCGCCCGCATCACGGCGATGTCGTGGCTCCGCTCGTTCATCGAATTGTAAATGCTCACCAGGATGCTGATCGCCGGCCACGATGACGATCAGCACCGTGAGCACCAGCAGGATCACCGCACCGGGCCGACGATGCTGTTCATCAGCACGGCCACTTCGCGGGCCGGCGCGACGGCTTGAGCGATGCGGTCTTCGCCCTTGTTGATGGCGTAGTCGAGCACCGTCGGGCCGAGCGGGCTGTTGCACAGCACCAGGATCGACGTCACTTCGCGCTGCTCGATCGGCAGCGGCGTGTGGGCGTGCTGGTGATGCGTGCTCGGCCTCGTCGAGTCGGCTCGTCCTCCGATGTGTGCTCATCGGCGTGTGCGTCGCTGTCCGATCCGTGCTGGTCGTCCTCTTCGTCTTCGGCGTCGAAGTGCGTGGCCTTCGAGCAAATAGAAACCTTCGATATTGATGAACACGGCCCGGTCGTTCGCCGTGCCGGTGGGCTTCAAGATGCCGACGACTTTGAACCCTTCGTGCTTGTGTCCTTCGCTGCCGATGCCGTGCGTCGGCTTGATTTCGTCGCCCAGCTTCAGCCCGGCTTGAGCCGCAACGACCGAGCCGACGACCGCTTCGAACGCGCCTCGTGAAAGCTCGCCTGTAGCTCGGCGTCTTGAAATTCCGGCCGCCCGGCTCGAACTCGTACGACTTCGGCGTGCCGTCGGCGTACGTGCCGTAGTTGAATCTTGTCGAACAGGTCCGGCGTCGTGCCGACGACGCGAAACAGCGTGCCGTTCGGCGATTCGTAGCTGTCGCCCAGGCACATCGGAATCGCCAGCTCCGTGACGTCCGCGAACTCGCCGCCCGGCAGAAACTTCTGGTAGTACGTGTACGGAATCGGGTACAGCGGCTGGCCGATGTGGTACACCGTGCTCAGCACCAGCTGCAGCGCGCCGCCCTTGCCGCCGACGATCAGGTGATAGCCCTGCGCGTTCTGCTCGAACTGCCGCACGGCGACGCTGTGGATCACGATCACCGCGATCATCACCGCCACGCCCAGCGCCATCGACAGCGCCGTCAGCGACGACGCCAGCCCCCGCTGCTGCATGTTTCGCCAGGCTATTTTCCAAAACGGCATAGTCGTTACTCGAATGCCGTCACGCCCATTCCGCAGCTCGTTGCCAGGGCCGTTCAATCTAACTGCACCATCGCCATCACGCGATTGAGCTGTTCCAAATGCTCGACGCGCTCGAACTGCTCCGGCCACTTCTCGGCGAATGCGTCACCAGCAGCATCGCCACGTTTTCCGCTCGGCACACTTCGCGCAACAGATCGATCACCTGCTGCTGATGGGCCGGATCGATGTTCGCCGTCGGCTCGTCCGCCAGCAGCAGCACCGGCCGATTCACCAGCGCCCGCGCCACCGCCACACGCTGCTGCTCGCCCACCGAAAGCGCCGCCGGCTTGTGCGTCAGCCGATGGCCCAGCCCAACGCGGCTCGAGCAGCTCGGTCGCCCGCTTGCGGGTCGTTCCGCTGGCCGGTGAACGTCATGCCCAGCAGCACGTTTTCCAGGGCCGTGAAGCCGGCCAGCAGATTGAACGTCTGAAACACAAAGCCGATGTTGCCGGGCCCGGAACCGGTCGCGGGCCGCCTCGGGCAAGCGCGTGACGTCCGTGCCGTTGACGACGATCCGCCTTCGTCGACGGTGGCCAGGCCGGCGATCACGTTGAGCAGCGTCGTCTTGCCGCCGCCGCTGCGGCCGCGGATGACCACCTGCTCGCCCGCCGCCAGCTCCAGCCGCGGCACATCGAGGATCGGCAAGCCGCTCGCCGTTCGGCTCGCGATACGACTTCTTGACGTTTTCAACGAGCAGCATGACGAATCGGGCGAGCGAGGCGACCGGTGGTGAGCGGCGACGGTCTCGCGGAAGCGTGCCAGTCTAACGGCTTAGGCGGTGTACTGAGTACCGCAAAGCGGTCGAGCTCGATGCGGCGAAAGTCAGCGCAGGGCAAGCCCGGCCGCTAGATCGCGCGATTTAGCTGCGGTAGCCACCTCCGCTACGCAAGCATCGCTAGCCAAGTTCGCTCGCAATACCGCCGCATGGCAATTTCTACAAGCTGCCGCGGAAGGATTTACACGCATGTCAAATCGCCTGGAGCGTGCAGCGACATGCCGGACTTAGCGAGTTCATCACCGCGTGCAAATCACGACGCGCGAACCACTTGCGACTCGAGAATCACGACATGCCAGCCGTTCCGGTCGCGACTGGCACGCCGTGTGCTTTATTCGCGGTTCGGTAGAAGAGTGGGACGGCGGCCTGGGCCAACCGCGGGCGGGTGCATCGACCGCGGCGGCAACCTGGGACGACGTCCAGCAGATGAGTTCCCGCCTATTTACAATTTTGGGCCGTCCGGAAGCGGCCCGCAATTTCTCCCCGCCTGAGGGCCGACGAGGACTCCCGCACCTCGTCGGCCCTTCTTTTTGGAATTACCGCAGCGGCTTCAGCGAGCGGGAAAGGCTTTCCCACGGGATGAAGTTTACGAACGAATAAGGTACCGTGATCCTCGCGGTTGCATTCCCCGCGGTCGGCGACACTTGAGCCGTTGTTACCGGCGTGCTGCCGGATTGTACCGCAATAGGAATCACGACGCGGAAGCCAGTCTCCTCGTCGCCGCGTACATCGCCGCGGCCGCGCCACGTGACGCGCACATCGTCGATGTTGGCGGTGGTAAAGCCGCAGCCGCGGAGAACGAACTTACCGGCCTCTTCGCTATCGTGGCACCATTCGGTGGCGTTTCCGACCGCATGCATGAGCCCCAGCGGCGATGCACCTGCCGCGAGTTTATCGACGGGGACTGGTCCTAGTTCGTGCTCGGGGTTGGCGTCGAAAATCCGGCATCGCTCGGGGGTCGGCTCGCCGCTGCCCCAGGGCTGGGGGAAGCCACGATCCTGCGGGCCGCGCACTGCGCTTTCCCATTCGATCTCGGTAGGCAGTCGCCCGCCGATCCACTTACTGAACGCCTGCGCTTCGTCGGTCGAGACTTTGGTTACGGGCAGATTATTCTTCATGGGGTCGAGTTTGAGGGCAGCTGCCCATTTACTAGCAGCCTGTTGCCAGCGCGTTCCGGCCTGGGATTCGCCCGCCGCTTCGACGAAACTTTGGTACTGCGCATTAGTGGTTTCATGGACGGCGATGTAAAACGTTTGCTCGATTCGTACGGTTCTTTTCGGCAATTCACCTGGCCGCCGATTGTTGCTGGGATTGCCGAAGGAGTACGTGCCTGGCTTCACTAGCACGAGCTCCAGCGGTTCGCTCGCAGAGAGGTTGGCGGCCAGCGCGCGAATGGGCAACTGAACGTCGCGGTCCAATTCAGCGCCGGGCTTGGCGACCAACGACTTGGGAAGCCGCGGCTTCGCGGGCTCCAATTCAATCGTCACTTTGTGGCCCAGCTTAGCAAGCTCTTCAGGCGAAATCGTGCGGGATACTGTCACATAGCCATCACGGCTCGCTTCGAACGACAGCGACTCGCCCTCTGGCAACTTGTGTGTGTATGCGCCGCCTGTTGTGGTTGCGGATGCTCCCGCAACTTTCAGCCGCGAATCGGCCGGAGACACGTTAACCACTACGTCAATGAATTTGACCACCGGGACGAGCTTCACGGGAAAAGTGTTTTTCTCCGCTGAGACTTCGAACTCTTGCGTGAGCGGTTGAAAGCCATTTTTACGAAACGTCAGCGCGTGGCGGCCGGGCGGGATGGCATACTTTCCTTCTTGCGGCGGAACCACCACACCTTTGACCGTAACGACCTCAACGCCCGTTGGCTCCGGTTGGATGTCGAACGTCACGGCCACGAATTTGGCTGCCGCGTCATCACCGCCCGAATTGAGTCCGAAACTGAACCAGAGGGCGCCCAACAGAATTGCGCCGCACAGCGGGTACAGAACGTACGGCCGGCCCAGTTGCTGATTGAACCAATCCTTGCTGAATGGTGGGACGGCCGGTTTGCCCGCTGTGGTGGTTGCTTTGGGCTTGCGGCTAGTTTTCTGACTTGCCGGCGATTGCTGAAGCATTGCAGCGGCAGCCGGCGTGCCAACCGAAGGATTTGCCCCACTCGGCAAAACGATTTGTGGTGCCGCCAACGTTCGCACCACCGCTGGCGATAGTGGTCGTTGGCCAGACGCGGCTGCATCGTCATCGTCGGTTACGCTCGCGATTGGCACAGCGACGAGCGGTCGGTCGGCCAACTCCGAGAGCACCTCTTGAGCCGACTGTGGCCGATCGGCAACACGCTTCTTGAGCATGTGATCCAGCACGTGGGCCAGGTCGTCGGGAATGTCCTTTCACCAACTTCCGCGTCGGTGGCGAGCTCCTCCGGCGAGCTGTGCCAGCGGAGCCAGGCGATGTCGGCATCGATCGCGCCCTTGCCAGTGCCGGGGAACAGGCCTTCGAATTGCGGGCCTTTGAGCAATTCGAGCGCCGTGAATCCCAGGCAGTACAAGTCGAGCGACGGCGCCGAAGTCGCCGAACTCGGGCCGGATCAATTCCGGCGCCAGATACTTTTTGCTCCCTTGGGGTGCCCGCAGCTCGCCGCCGACGTCGGTCTGCTCGAACTCGCTGAGCTTCACGCGGCCGCATTCGTTGATCAGCAAATTGGTGGGCCGTACTGTGCCGTGAACTTTGTTCTTCTCATGCAGGAAGGCGAGCGCGTCGAGTGTCTGCTTCAAAATGCTGCGCACCAGGTCCGGGTCGCTCGGCCCGTTGGCGATGAGCGAGGCCAGGGTGCCCTTCATGAGTTCCATAATGATCCAGCCGCGCTCCGTGTCGACGGAGTAAACTCGCAGCACGTTGTCGTGTTCGAATTGGGCCAGGAACTGGGCCTCGCGCAAGAAACGCTCTCGATGACGCGGATCGCGGCGGGCCGACTCGTCCAATTCTTTGATCGCGACTTCCCTGCCGAGTGATAGGTCGTAGCTGCGAAATACGACCGTGTTTACGCCACGGCCGAGTTCTTCGAATAGTTCGTAGGACGGTTGCTGGTTCATAACAGGGGGACTAGGGGCTGGAGGCTGGGGACGATGCCGCTGCTATAGGTGCTCGTACGAATAATCTCAAACGATGTTACAATAGCCGTGCAAATTACTGCCCTGTCACGATTCGGTAGTTCCTAGCCTCCAGTCCCCAGCCCCAGTCCGATGGAAACGAAGGAAATCTACGCCGAAACGGTGCGTCACTTCCTGGAGCCTGTGCTGCCGCTCCTGGACGACCCGTCGGTGACCGAAATCCTGATCAACGGGCATCGGGCCATCTACTTCGAGCGCGATGGCCGCCTGAACCGCTCGGAGCTGATCTTTGCCAGCCCGGCCCTGTTAATGGCGGCGGCACGAAATATCGCCGAGTATACAGGCCGGTCGATCGACGACGATAACCACAGCATGGACGCCCGTTTGCCCGATGGTTCGCGGGTACATGTCATCGTGCCGCCCAGCTCGCGGAATGGTTGCTGCATTTCCATCCGCAAATTCAAGAAGTCGACGTTTGATCTTTCGTCGCTGGTAAAGTCGGGCAGCATCTCCGACGAGGCTAAGGAGTTTCTCAGCCTGGCCGTGCTGCTGCACAAGAACATGGTGATTGCCGGTGGCACCGGGAGCGGGAAAACCTCGCTGTTAAACGCCCTGTCGGCCGAAATTCCCGAATACGAGCGGATCGTCGTCATCGAAGACAGCTCCGAGCTGCAGCTTCATCAGCCCCACACGGTGTACCTGGAGGCCCAGCCGGAACGGCCGGACGGCACCGGCCGCGTGTCCATTCGCGACCTGTTCGTCGATTCGCTGCGGATGCGGCCGGACCGCATCGTGGTGGGTGAAATCCGCCGCGGCGAGGCACTCGACCTGGTCCAATCGATGATTTCCGGCCACGCCGGCTCGCTCACGACCGTGCACGCCACCACGGCCTACGACGCCGCCGTCCGCCTCGAAACGCTGAGCATGATGAGCGACGTGGCGCTCCCGGTGCATGTGGCCCGCATGCAAGTGGCCTCGGCAATTCAGTTGGTGGTGCAAATCAGCCGGTTTTTGGACGGCTCGCGAAAAATCCGGGCGATCAGCGAGAGCCTCGGCCTCGACGAAGCCGGCAACTATCGCTTTCCAGGATCTCTACCGCTTCGAGGCCCGCGGCACCGATGCCGACGGCCGGCTGCTCGGCGAGCTGCAGCCAACCGGCGTGGTACCCACGTTCGCCGGCGAAGCGGCCCAGATGGGCTATCAAAACCGCGTGAATCTGACGCGGAAGTTGTTCGCGTCGGATAGTGCGAAGAGCTAGCAGCGCCGTCGAATTCGGTCAGGAATTCGCGTTACGACTGCCCGCCGGCGTCTCTGGTTTTCTGTCCGGCGGTGGAATTCTTTCTGCCGGTTGTAACACTTGCCGGTCGGCCCGTAAGAGATGGTGTCCAAGAGGACAATTCAAGAGTTTTTCAAACACCTTTTTTTATGAGGAGTCACTAAAATGACCACCAATTTGACCAACCTGGTTCCGCAAGTTCCACAGTGATGAAGAAGGCCTCGAGGCCTTGCAAGTTGTGATGATTATCGCCATTGCGGCCATGATCATGGTTGCCGCGGCGACCGTCGGCAAAAGCGGCGTTGACTGGATGAAGACCCAGGCAGACAGCCTGATCGGCCAGGATCTGAGTGCCTTCGGTGGCGATGCGGGCGGTGGCGATGCTGGCGGCGGCGACGCAGCGACCCCGTAGTTATCAGAGCGAGTTTCTAGCGGAATTAAACTTCAATATAAAAATATCCGCTGACAACTTCCTCGGAGCAGGTGGCCCGATCAGCCTCTGGGCGATCGGACACCTGCTCTTTTTTTATGCGCAATTGGTCGGTCCGTCCTGGAAACGCGCAGGCCGGACAAACGCTTTTTTTATCAGAACTGTAACACATTCTGACTGGCCCGTATTAGAAGTTGCACGCAGGGCAATTTGAACCTTTCTTCCCCCAAAAACCTCTTACTTAGGAAATGACCATGACCACAAAACTGACGAAACTCGTTGCCAAGTTCCACCGTGATGAGGAAGGCCTGGAGGCCCTCCAAGTTGTAATGATTATTGCCATTGCCGCCATGATCCTGCTCGCTGCCGCAACTGTCGGCAAAAGCGGCGTCGATTGGATGACGGGACAAACCGGAAACATCATCGACAAAGACCTCTCCTCGTTCGGCGGCGGCGATGAAGGTATCGAAATCGAGGAATAGCAAACAGTAGAAGGCCTTGATGTTCCTGACCCGGGTCGGGTGGCCGGCGAGCCCAAATGCGGGCGACGGCGACCCGACCCCGTCTTATTTATCATTCCAATGCATCCACTACTTCCTTTCCCTAACCGGTGCAGCCATGATTCTTCTTCAATCAATAACCGCGAAATCAAACATTGGCCTGCCCGCATTGAACTTCAAACTGACGAAACGACACGGCTGGGCGGCGGCCCTTGCGCTGCCGCTGGTGGCTGGACCGGTGTGGTGCCTGGCGTGGTATGCATCCCCGTTGTCACACTGGCTGGGCACGCTGGCCGGATTCGTGTTGCTGACCGTCTTAGCGACCTGCGCTGTCACCGATGTACGGAGCCACAGGATTTACAATTGGGCAACTTATACGCGCATTCCTGTGGGCCCTCGTGATCAACCTGGCGACGTCGAGCCTCTCGTCGGGTGAGAGCGTGCTCAATCAGACTTACCAGCGGGCAACGATTTTAGGCCCGCAGATGCTGGGCGGCGTCGGATTCGCGCAGTGCCTGTTTGGTGCAGGATTGTGCTTTCTGATAACGCTGTTCGGCTACCATTTATCCGCACGCGGTGCTGGCGATGTGAAACTGGCCACGGTCATCGGCGCCTTCTTGGGCGTTCACTATGGCGTTTTCGCCGTGGCGTACAGCTATATTGTGGCCGCGGTGGCAATTATCATTTGGTCAACTTGGGTCAACGGGCCGATGGCCCTGGTGGTCGCCATGGGTCGGTCACTCGGTTCAGTGTGGCGTCCGAAGTGGTGGCCGTTCCCACCCCGTCCGCAAGACAGCCGGATATTGCTCCGGCCCGTTCCGCTAGGGCCGTATTTCGCGATTGGAACAATGCTCGTCGTATTGGAGATTGTGCCGGTATGAAATCAAATCTGACACGCCTGACAACGAAAAAGCGGCGCACGGTGCCGCGTAACGGCATGGCGAGCCTGGAAGTAGTGATGACGATCGCAGTGATGCTGCCCATCACGGCGGCCATGTTGTTTCTGGCGGTGAAGATTTGCAGCACCTTATACCAAGTGATTGGAGCCCTGGTGGGCTGGCCTTATTTGTAGGAATGCCTGCAGGAATTGAAATCGCATGTCCGCACGTTGCCTCCAAATTCGAACAAAGCGCAGTCGCCGCCGGCCAGGGCTTTGGCATTTGGCGGTTGACGAGGACGGTGCGGCCTACACGCTGTCGTACGTTATGGTGATTCCCGTTTACGCGCTGTTGATTTGCGCGATTGTGGAATTGGCACTGTTACTGACCGCAAAGCTGGGCACCGTGTATGCCTCCTATGCTGCGGTGCGGAGTGCTTCGGTTTGGTCGACAGCCACGACGTGGGAGAACGCCGAGAAAAAGGCCCGCAAGGCGGCCATCAAGTGCATGACACCCTTCGCCAGCGGCACGCAATCGATGGTTTCCACCGCCAATCCTACTGAAGACCTCGAGGATGACCTCGGCGATATCGCAGTCGACGGCGTGACCTACAACCTGGCCTACCAGCTGTTCGCCAAGAAGCCGGTTTCGGCCAAGTACTTGTCCACCAAGTACGCGTACGCCTTGCGACACATCCAAGTAAAAGTCGAAGAGCCGACCGACGGCGCCGGTAACATCACGGCTGCCGTCACGTATGAGTTTCCGTTCAACATCCCCGGCATCGGTCGCATCTTCGGCGAGAAGGGCCTCGATGGGACTTACTATTTCAAGATGACGTCATCAGCGACCATTCCCAACGAAGGCCTGCGCGGCGGCCTCAAGAACATTGGCATCGGCTATGGAACGCTTGAGTAAACACCATCGACTAAAGCGCAGCCCGGGAGAGCGCTCACATGCGCGCGCCGGTATGGACCGGTCCGGCAAGATCGCGATAGTAACGCTCATCGCCATTCTCGGCCTGTTGGTGCTGGCCGGTTTGGTCGGCAACGCGGGGCACATGGTCGTTACGAAGGTGAAATCGCAGAACGCCGCAGACGCCATGGCGTTCTCGAGCGCACAATGGATGGCACGCGGCATGAACGCCGTCACGGCCACAAACCACCTGCTGGGCGAAGCAACTGCCCTGGTCGTGGTGATCGAAGGCCTGGGCGGCCCGGAAGCGGATCGGGCAATGGAGGCCTATCCGCCCCAAAGCAAAGTCACCGACGAAGTCAACCGCGGCCTGGTCGACCTGGCTAAGATCGACGGCTTACCCGTTTACGGCGCCAAGGCGGCCGGAAATGTGGACGGCAAATTCCTCAATGCCGTCGTGAACAAGTTGATTTCCAAGGAGGACAAAAAGCACAAGGCGTTCGCCACCATCTATGACTCCAAGCTGGTCCTCAAGAAAAAAGTCACGTCCCGGCTGATCGCCAAGTCGATCGCCAACGCGGGCCTGTGGGTGCCGCCGTGGTGGGGCTGGCTCACAGCCATTCCGGCGTACGTGGTTCACATTGCTTGCAACGTACAGCTCGCCGAATTCGGCATCGAGTACGCGATCCTGGAAGGCATGGAGCGGCTGGTAGCAAACCGAGCGGTCCGCGAGCTCAAAGTCACGATTTTCGAGGAGAAGCTGATCCCCGCTATTGCCGCCCATGGCGACTACCTGGCGGGCCGTCCCTCGCTCATCAAGCACAAGCGGCCCGAGGCGGACGCCAGCATCGTTAACTATTCCATCAATCGATCGATGGAGCACCTGGGCGAGGTGTACGCGGTGAAAGCCGCGATCTATCCGTCCGCAAAAACTCTGCCCGTCATCGACCAGTTGCGGCTGCCGATCATGCCCGAAGCGCCGCCATCCATGGCAGGAACGCTCGAGGGTAAATACGAGCCAGAGTGGGGCGATGACGAACTCAAATTCGAGGACGCGGAAGACCCCACCGCCGAAATCAAGCGGAAGATGGCCGAGAACAAGGCAAAACTGCAGACTCGCATCCGCCAGCTGGAAGCCGGCATCGCGAAACTCACCCAACTGTTCAACGACGTCCAGGACCTCAAAGAACAGACCGGCGTGAACCAAGAGGAACGCCGCGCGTTTCAAGAGGAACAGCAGAAGATTTCCGAGGTCATCGCGGCCAAGCGCAAAGAACTTGAAGAACGAAAGAAGGATCTCGCCGATCTCATCAAAAAAGAGCGCGAAATCGACGCAGCGCTGTCCAAGCTGAAACAAGCGCCCGACGGCTCCGGCAATCCCAGCTCCACGGCGAAGCACCTGGCACTCACGGGGATCCTCCCGCCGCAAGGCGGCACTACGGGTGGCACGCCGCAGCCAGCGCGGTTCGTCGGCATGAACCAGGCCGAGGAACGGACCACCCAATGGGTGCGGGCTACCTATCCGTACGTCGATGCCTTCCGCGCCCCAATCATCGCGATGTTCGAGGAAAACCTCGACGAATGCGAAGCCGCCAAGCACTACAAGAAATGGACCGACCGCTACACACTCACCAAGTCGTGGCAGTTCCGCAGCGGCTATCGCTTCCGCAAAGCCGGCACCGACGCCACCGGCAACGACTTCGGCGAATGGTACCGGGACGGCAAGTCGCCGCCGCTCACAGCCTATGTAATGGTCGAGCGGTACGATCCGGACAAAAAGCCAAAACCCGCCCAACCAGGTGCGCACCGCATCCAAAAGGGCTACGAAGAGTGGACCAAGGACACAGAAGAAGCCAAGAACATGGCTGAGGACATGCTCTCAATCGTGGCCATGACCCACCGAGAGATCGAGCCCCTGTTCTCACCGGTGATTTATCCGGTCGCGACCACCAAGGGAATGACCACCTTCGCTCAAGCCCTCTACTACAACGGCAACGAGCAAACGCCGGGCGAGAAAGACAAAAAATCGACATCACAAGCCAAGGTCGGTTGGGACACGCTCAACTGGGCACATGACAAACCCGTTCCCGAGTGGGGTAACGCGCTGGCCAAGTCACCCGCCAGGTACCCGTGGGATCTGTTTGAATCCGGCGACGTCTGGAAAGGTAACGCCGGCGCCAAACTCAACTGGCAAGCGAAGCTGATGCCAGTCACCAAGCGCCGGCTCACGCCCGCCGTTGCGGTCGCCGCCAAGGAATCGCTCGACATGGGCGAGAACGTCGCCAAGTCACTATTGTTTTTCGACCAGATGGTTACGCACTGAGTCGCCGAGTTAAACGACGCTGAATGCTTTCCGCAGCTCCGTTATAAGGGCAGATAGACGAGTTGGTTTTCGAATTCGCCTGGTTGTGCAGCGTCCCAAATTAGCTTGAGGTCGGCGACGATCTCACCGACCGACGTATCATGGCTCAAAATAAAGATTCCCGGCACGTGCTTACTTTGAGCAAGATGGTGGTTTTGCAAATGAACAGGCATTGTCGATCGATTGTTGGTGATCAGCGCACTTCCGTGGTTTTGACACCAAATCAATATCTCTGGGTCGGACATGCCAAGCGGGGGCGCAGCCTGGCCACCAACGTGCCGAACGGTAATCTCGGGCCGGTCACGGCGGATCACCACCTCAATGGCCGGATCGGTGTTTTCGTCCAAAAGAAAGTCCACGCGTCAACATCGATTGGTGTTACTCGTGGTCAACGGCGCCGTTCGCACCGCCGTACTTTATGGCACGAAGTCGCGCGACGCCCGGTGACGGATTTCGATCCTGCTGCTCGCGAGTCCGCCGGCTCCCTTCCTGCCAATTGGCAAGATACGCTTCGGTGGCATCCTTATTCGCAAGATAATAGGCGAGCGTCGCTTCAACCTCTGCGTGCGAGAGACCAGGATGGCGTTCCACAATCGCTTCCGGCGTGCGCCCCTTGTGTAAATATTCCGTCAGAATCGTCTCGATTCCGATTCGCGTCCCGCGTACTCGGATGTCACCTGGCGCGAGAAAATCAAGATAGTTGCTGTAATCCATGTTAAGCGTTTGCAGAAGTCATCAATGTCCCAGCTCAGCCGTCTATCAAATTATATGGTCGGCGGCATTCCGCATACAGATGAATCAACCCAACGGCCGGCACTTTGCGATCCAGATTACGCTAAAACTCCGAATTCTACCGTAACAACTCGAAGTTTGCCCGTATGAGTCCTTTGAAGGTAGCCGCCATGCACGATTGCACCATCACATCACCGATTCGCTCGACCGCTCGCCGCGGCATGGCGACGCTCGAATTCGTCATGGCGCTGCCGTTTTTGCTGCTATTGATCGTGGCGATCACCTGGCTCGGCTTCACGGTCATCGGCCAGACTGAAGTGATGATCGAGGCCCGCAACAAGGCCTGGGAGCAGCGCTTCAAAAACGCGGCCGACAACCCGCTGAGCTTTCCAATTCTGCCCGAACACGACCTGCCGCTCCTGCCGAAGTACAACGCCGACGCCGATTACATCACTGAAAAAGTCGGCAAGACGGTTAACATCAGCCCGATGTTCAAAGGGGTTGCCAGCCCCAACGGCTCGCACACAATTCTCGCCGGCTCCTGGGATTACGAGGCGATGCCGTTCACCACCCCGCCCGACTTTAAACTCATGGCCAAGGCCGCGCTATTCGGCACTTTCAGCAACGTGCTCGACCTGGTTTCCTCGGCCGACGATCCCCTGGGCCTCTTGGGCAAGTTAAAAGACGTCAAGCGCACTGGCGATCAAAATCAATCCCAAACCGAGCGCGAAAAGTCGCAAGTGGGGAAAGACGATGGTTCGGGCGGCGGCTCCGGCGGCACGGGCGCCAGCGGCGAGGAGAAATCGCCCGAAGAGGCCAAGGCCCAATCCGAAGCGGATCTGAAAAAGCACAAAGAAGAATTGATGCAGCGATTCAAGGCCCTCGGCGGCCGTATCGACCTGAGTTCAGACACCGTTTGGCCCGTGAGCGGAGAACTGGAGAAGGCCGACGAAGCAATTCGGGATGCTCAGGAAGAAAGTCGGCAGAAGTCCGAAGCCGCCCGCAACGAACAGGACGAGGAAAAGAAAAAGCTGGCCCAGGAAGAATCCGCCCGGGCACGCCGCAAAGTGGAGCTTGCTCAAATCACAAAAAAGCGGTTGGAGTACGAAGTCATCGACATCGCGAAAGAGGCCGAAGCACTGGATATTCCGCGATGGCAGTTGAACCAGCTGCTTGGAGTGGGAATCTTTCCATGATCCGCGACAGTTTACAGCCCGATGCGCAGCAGCTGCATACGCAAATTCGCCGAGTCGATTCGGCCGCGGCATCCGCGTGACGCTTTGGCTGTTCATTGTCGTTGGGGCCTGCTATGTCGCGTACGGCTACAGCCGGCTGTGGAAAGAGTGGCGCGAGATCGCGCAGCCAATCGACCCCGCTTTTGCAACGGAATTTGACCCCGCGGTGCTCGCCCCCACCATGCCGCTCGAAGGCCCGTGGTCATTCGCCAAGTTAGATTGGGACGTTCGCTCGCAGCTGGTCGCTCCGGCGGAAGTGGCCGAACGCTTTGAAAAACTGGCGGCGTCGCCTGCCACCACGCGCGACGAGCAACTCCCCGACGTCAGCTCTGAACTCGTCGAACTTGCCGAACAACTGGGTGCTCAACCCATCGAGCACGCCGGCAATCGGGTGTTTCAACTTGAACGGCCGAATTTGAAAGCGCGGCTGATTGCGCGCACCGTGGTGAGCCAACTCAAGGTGGTCGCGCTGGCGGTAGCGTTGCCGCACAGTGCAGAACAATGGCAGTTTTTCGAATTGATTCCGCGTGGAGCCACAGGAAACTCCGCGGCCACGCTTCCTCAACTGCTGCCGCTTCCGCCTGGAGCCCGACGCGACGGCGGCCGGTTTGCGAATGACGGCCAGGCATTGCTGGAACTCGTCTCACTCGATGCCACGGCGGACGAGCTGTTTTCCGTCTGGAAAGCAGCCGGTTGGGAAGTACGCCCCAATGGCGCCGGCAGCCCCCACGAATTCAGTTACCTGTGTGCCCGCGGGATCGAAGTAATCTACGCCTGGTCGGCCGACCCGCGCGACGCGATCAAGAACCTGATGCTTGTCCGTACGCCAAGCGGCCCGGATACTAACCGATTGGAATTTTGAATCGTTTGAACCACAACGACACAACGAGCACGACGAAGAAGTCACACGACCAGCGTATTTCGTCGTGTGCGTCGTGCCGTTGTGGTGAAACTAGCTTGCGAGGAATCGTAAATGAGTCACGTGGCAAAACTTTCCATAGCAGTCGTCCTGGCACTTGCGGCCGCGGCTCTGAATGCCATGTGGTTGAGCGCCGAAAAACGGCCGTCGGTATTCGTGGCTGCGGCTGCGGATCTGAGAGCCGGCCAGGAAATCACCGACGCGATGCTCACCGCGGTTCCGGTGCCTGGCGATTTCGACCGGTTACGCTCAGCGCTCATTCCCTATGCGAACCGGGCCATCCTCTTAGGGCTGGCGACGCCTCGCAGCTACATTCGCGGCGACATGTTCTTCCAACGCGACATCAAAGCCCCACTTGAGCTGGCACAATTCGAAGTTCTCGGGCCATTCCAGCTAATTAGCGTCGGCGCTCGTTTCAACCAAACCGGATCGGGGCAAGAAGAAAGCAACGTAGACGCCACCGGAGATAATGTGACGATCGCCGTGAGCGCCAATTTCGATGAGCGAACACGGCGGCTTTTGGAGATTATCGATCCCAACCGCAGGTCCGGTGCTGGCTCAGCTAAGCGGATCGTCGCCGTGCAAGTAATCCCGAAGGAAGAGCAACGGTCCGGGGCGCTCACCGACGAGAAAGATATCGTCTACCAAACGGTGTCCCTGCAGGGCATCGAGAACGTCCCGCGCGTGCTTTTGGAGGGCGATGTCATCCGGTTCGTCGTGCCTGCGGACAACCCTTTATAGAACTTTGTATATGAACGGCCTGCAGTTGGCGTAGCGTTTGATTAGAGTCACCGTGCCATGAAGATCTGGTACAACAACATCATCGACACCGACCGGCATGTGGTCGAAGTGCAGGGAGATCGCATTCGCATCGGTCGCGCTCCGGCGAATGAAATCGTGCTGGACAGCCCTTATGTGGCGGACGAAGCGGCCGTGCTCTATCGCCGCAACAATGCTTGGGAACTTGTGGCCCTGGGCATGAATGGCGTGACGCTCGGCGATCGTCAGCTCTTCAGCGGTGAGCGGTGCGACATTCGCGGCAGCCAAACCATTTCGCTCTTTCCGTATTCGCTGACGCTCGATTTGCCGAAAGCCGCTGAAACGACCCGCGAGCAGCAGCGGCAGGTGCTCGATGACCGCATGTCGGCGCTGATCCGCGACATCCACATCGAGCTACTGCGGCGGATGGATCTGACGAGCGACTCGGCCGCCACCCTCGCCAGCGATGATGAATATTTACTGCGGCTCGAGCGAACGCTCGACAACATTGCCCGCACACGCGAGGAGCTCGCCAACAGCAGCTCGCCCCTGGTCGCACAAATTGCCGGATATGGCCTGCGCGATCGGCTGCTGGCGAGCGTCACCTCGGAACCGGCCCGACGCGACCACGGCCTGTTCACCGATCGACATTGGAGTCGCCTCGTCACGTCGGTTCCGGAACGGGAAAGCGAAGTGGATTCCACGGCACAGTACATCGAAAAGCTGATCCTGACCAACAAGGATGCCACCACAGTGGAGCGTATCGACGCGGTGGAGCACAAATTCTGGCCCGCCTGGGACTCGATCGGTGATCGCATCCACGAGGGCTTCAAGTCGTATCTGGCTCTGCGACATCTGAAGAAGGAGCTGAAGGACATTGTGTTTGGGTACGGTCCATTGGAAGATCTGCTGCGGCTGCCGAACGTGTCGGAGATCATGGTTGTCGATCGGCACCACATTTATATCGAGCGCGATGGCAACTTGCAGAACTCCGGCCGCCGCTTTATTTCCGATGCGGTGATCGAATCGATCATCCAGCGGATCGTGGCCAACGTGGGACGGCGGATCGATCGATCGCAGCCGCTGGTGGATGCCCGCCTTTCCGATGGCAGCCGTGTGAACGCCGTAATCGCACCGTTGGCCGTGAGCGGACCCACGCTCACCATTCGCAAATTCTCGGAGCGGAAATTAATCGTCGACGATTTGATTGCCAAGGGTGCACTCACCCGCACAGCGGCGGAGTTTCTACGGGCGGCGGTGCTGGGCCGGCGAAATATTCTCATCTCCGGCGGCACCGGCACGGGCAAAACCACGCTGCTCAATTGCCTGAGCGATTTCATCCCTGACAAGGAACGGATTGTCACCGTTGAAGACACCGCCGAGCTGCGGCTCGCCAAGGAACACGTGGTGCGCCTGGAAACGAAGAGCGCGAACGTCGAAGGGCATGGCGAGTATTCGATTCGCGACCTCGTAAAGAACGCCCTCCGCATGCGGCCCGACCGGATCGTCGTCGGCGAATGCCGCGGGCCCGAAGCGCTCGACATGTTGCAGGCAATGAACACCGGACACGATGGCTCGCTCACCACGATCCACGCCAACAATTCGAACGACGTTATCCTGCGGCTGGAAGTGCTCGTGCAGATGGCGGCCGATCTACCCGTCGAATCGATCCGCCAACAAATCGCCTCCGCCGTAGACGTGATTGTGCAGCTCAAGCGGATGCGCGACGGCCGCCGCTGCATCAGCCAAATCACGGAAGTCGCCCGGATCAATCCCGTGACGGGCAAACTTGATATGCGCGATTTGTTTTTGCTCGACGATCCGGAGGCGGCCGGTGCTCAACTTCAACCGACGGGCCGCCTGCCCACGTTCATCGGCGAACTGATCGCCGGCGGCATGTTGAACCTGAAAACCTTTTATGCGGAGACACCGACGACTACCTAACACCCACCTGTGGCAGGCGTCTCTGACGCGATTTCAATTTGAGTTCTTCCACAATGCTTCCCATCCTTTTCAGTTCGGCCCTCGTTTTCACCGCGGTGTACCTGGCCGTCGGCTCCGCCGGCCAGGTGTGGGACAGCGTCACCCGCCGCTATGTGGCCGACATCACGCCGATGCTTGACTCGCTGTCGCTCGATCGCAGCCGGTTACCTGGGTATTTGCGGATTTGGGGTATCTCGCTGGTGGCAGCGTTTGTCGTTGTGGCGTTTGTGCTCGGCATGCCGCCCGTGGCACTCGCGGCCGTGTATATGGTGTATGTCGCTCCGCGAATCATTTTGGACTTCATGATCCGCCGGCGCCGGGCACAGCTGCGCGACCAATTGGTGACGGCGACCATCGCCCTCTCGAACACAAGCCGTGCCGGCCTGTCGCTGCCGCAGGGTTTGGAAACTGTCGCCAAGGAAACGCCCGAGCCGCTGGCTGCCGAGCTCCGCCGAATCGTACACGAATACAAGCACGGTCGGCCGCTTCCCGAGGCGCTGCGCGCGGCCAAGGACCGCCTGAGAATTGACAGCTTCACGCTGTTCTCGTCGGCACTACTCGTGAGCCTGGAGCGAGGCGGCCGCATCACTGAAGCGTTGGAGCGGATCAGCCACAGCTTGCAGGAAATCCAACGCATCGAACGCAAATTGGAAGTCGACACGGCCAGCGGCACAAAAGTGGTGTACTTGTTGACAGCCTTCCCGCTGTTCTTTCTGGCACTGTCGTACTTCACGAACCCGACCGGCACAGCGACCGTGTTCCAATCGCTATTGGGGCAAGTGATTTTGCTGGTTGTGATCGCGCTTGCATATTTCAGCTTCCGCTGGAGCCAAAGGATACTCGCGATTGAGATATAGGGACGAGAATTGGACGCTTTACTCAACAACCCGCTGTTTCAATCGCACGGCTTTTGGCTGGCGTCGTTCGTTGTGGCCTTGGCGACCGGACTAGCCAGTTGGCAGTTCCTGGCGATCGCGACCTATCCTCGTGAGAAACTCGGCGACGCTCACCCATTCGAGCGGCAGCGGCGCGAGGAACTGCGTGCTGGGAATTCGATCTTTCGTTGGTTCGAGCCTCTCGTCGAAGAAATCTCAGCCATTCTCGGTCGGCGGCAGTCCAAACCGCTGGCCTTGCAACGCAACTTGTTGATCAGCCGCGAGAAGCTGCCGTGGCGGCCGGAAGAATTTCTGGCCACGAAATGGATCGAAGCGGCGGCCGGCGGCGGCGTTTTTTTCTTGATCCTGTGGCTCGCCGGCTGGTCGACCACAGCCTTCGCGCTGGGGATTGCCGTCGCGATGATTTACGGCTTTTTGGGGCCTAAATTTGTGCGCGATCGTGCGCGGAAGCGGGTGTCACGGATCCGCCTGCGGCTTCCGTTCGCCGTGGACCTCATCGCCCTGATGATGGAAGCCGGCGGCGGCTTTCAGGAATGCTTGCAAACGGCTGTCATCGAAAATGGTGACCACCCGTTGACCGAGGAGCTATCGGAGGTCCTGCGACAAATTTCGCTGGGGCGGCCTCGTCACGAAGCGCTGCGGGCACTCCAGGAACGGCTTCAAGATCCGGATATCGACGAGCTCGTATTCGCGGTGAACAAAGGCGAAGAGCTCGGCACGCCGCTCAGCGCGATTCTGCGCGATCAGGCCGAGCAGATGCGACTCAAGCGCTCGCAGCGCGGCGAAAAAGCCGCTGCCGAGGCCCAAGTGAACATCGTATTCCCTGGCATGGTTGTGATGATCGCCTGCCTGTTGGTCGTGATCGCCCCTATCGTATTACCCGCCGTGCTTGCGTTGTACTAGATGCCGGATAACTAATCTCTATTACTCATGCACTCACTTCATCACCCACTCACCAAACCCCATGCCAGCCACTGTACGTGTTGAATCCGGCATCTCCGCCGGCACGAATTTTTGGATTGATCGTCCGGTCCTGCGGATCGGCAGCGATCCGCAGTGCGAAATCTGTTTGCCCTCGGCCGAGCTCGCGCCGCACGCGCTGACACTTGAATTTCGTGACGGCAACTATCGCGCGTACAATCGTTGCGCTGCGGCGATCAACATTGGAAGGATGTCCGTTCAACCGGGTACGAACGCCATCTGGAATGGTGATCAAACGGTTCAATTGCCGGGCGACTTGCGGCTCGTGTTGGAGATCGACGGCGATCCACGGCCATCGGCCCGACCGGAAACGCGACGCGATGATGGATTTGCTGCAGTCGATGCTGAACCGGAACGGATCGATCCGACTGCGGCCGCCGAATCGACTACAAAGAAGTCTTCCAGCTCGACGGTTCAGTTAGCAGTGATTGGCCTGTGCATCCTCGGAATGGCCGCGATGCTCACCATGCGGGGCGGCGAAGAAGCAGCTACCGCCGCCAATCGCCCCACGTTCGAGTCGATCGTCCAAACCACGCTTGCAGCGAAAGAAGAGGACGTGACTCGCGCTCTGTTGCCGCGGCTGCAATACGCGCAAGCGGCGCCGGTGCGCGGCAATGGCCAGCTTGCCCGCCGGCAATTCTTGAGGTTGCGGGATCAGCTCATTCGGCAGCACGAATCGCTTCCGAGCGACGAGCGCGCGGGCGTGCAACGAATGCTGCAGTATGTCGAATATCAGCTTGGCCGGACGCAGTGATGCGGCAAACTCGAGGCTATGCCGCCTTTTCAGCAGAAGCGGCAAAATCGCTGTAACACTCGGCGGCTCGGTCGTATGAGATGGGGAGAAAGCGTTCCAACACCACTCGGTGACGCCACTTCACACCCCACCATACGAAAGTTTTTACCATGAAAGCCGCCGTTTACTTCGCCATTGTCAGCTTATCTTTGACCTCAAGTACTTATGCTCAAGGGACTTGTGCCGCCGGAGGTGGAAACCCGGGAGGCATAGGGCCGGTTAGCCCCTACGGTACCGGGGTCTACAATGCGGCCGATCCGTTCAATTTCCCGTCGGCAATCCAACCCGCGTCCGCCATGGGGATTCGGCCAGCGGCCCCTCAGGCCCGAATATCGGTCGTGGATGCCTCTAGCCCGTTCCAGACGCCTGCAAACGTCGCCAAGCCGTCTGCCCCGGCGGTGCGGCTTACGGTCGTTACCGATGATGCTGTAACCCCTGCTTTGAAGAGCCCGAGCACTTCCAAGTCGGCCGAACCGGCGAACGTCGAAACCACGCCAGCCCTCGATTCCAGCGCCTCCACGATCAACGACGCGCTCAAAGGTCTCGTCGGCACGTGGAAAGCGGTTGCCCGTCGCGGCGACGGCGAATTGACGACCGTCGAGCTGCGGTTGGACGATCGTGGCTGGGCTGAGCTGACAGTGCCCGATGCCAATGGCAAGCCCTCGACCATCAAGCGCCGCGCTGAGCTCGAAGGTGACGAATTGAAGCTCACCGGCCCGGACGCGGAGCTCTTGCTCGGACAGCTAATCGACGTCAACAGCCGGCAAATGGTGCTGGCGCGAGCCGGCGGCCAGGTCACCTTCGTGCGGCCGTGAGGACCGCTGGCGTCAATCGAGTGAAAGCACTCAACTTCCGATTGTAAGGAATAAACTGAGCGTGACGTTGAGCACGAGCGCATACGAACAAACGGGAGCAATTTGCTTTTTGAATTCGCAGCCGCCAACTAGAGTGACAGTATCGTCCTGGATTTCTTAGCACGGGACAAAA
This sequence comes from uncultured Planctomycetota bacterium, assembly GCA_963786455.1. Classification (GTDB taxonomy): domain Bacteria; phylum Planctomycetota; class Planctomycetia; order Pirellulales; family Lacipirellulaceae; genus JABDGM01. Next base: position 83,751 of record CAWAZX010000012.1, read on the forward strand.
CTCGAAGACGCGGCCTCCATGGCAAGTTCACTCCACTCGACGTTGGCGAAGCCAAGTGTGTCGGCACTGCTCCTGTTGCTCTGCACCGAGGTGTCAAGCTACGGCGCGATTTGGTTCGAATTGCCGCAGGTGACCGTCACCGGAAATAGCATCGCGCCCACGAGCGGTTTCCTGGATGTGGTCGTGCGGGCCGATGCAGCGGACCTGCCAAAATCTGTGAGCGCATTCAACGTCGATTTCGCGTTTACCACAGCGGCGTCGATCCAATTCAAGACTCCCCAAGCGACGCCGAATCCGCTGATCGCCGGCACGCCGCTCAACTTTTCGCCCAATCCGCAGCGCGTGCTGGTCGCCCTGGACCTGGCAAGCGGCGCGACTTCGCTGGCCGATGGAATGGGATTGGTTCGCGTGCCCTTCGACGTCCCCGCGGGAGTGACCGGCGTTTTCCCGCTCGCGTTCGGACCGGCAAACCAGCTCGCCGACATGGATGCCAATGCTATTGGCCTCGCGACTACCGATACGGGCTCGATCACGATTAATTCTAGCCCGGCAATTGCAGGCGACTACAACGCCAATGGCAGCGTAGGTCCCGAGGACTTCCAACTGTGGCGATCCAGTTTTGGCGCGAGCAACACGCCAGCCGCCGATGGCAGCGGCAATAACACCATCGATGCGGCGGATTACGTGCTCTGGCGGAAAAACATGGGGAGTGGCAGCTCGGCCGGCGTCGGCCAAGCAGCAAGCTTCACCGTCGAGAACATCCCGGAACCGGCGACGTTCGCTGTGCTCTTATCGGCCGCGCCGATCTTTCTTTCCCGCCGCCGCAGGCACTTGCCTTAGGCACCAAGGTACGCCTTGCGCACCTCTTCGCTGGTTGCCAATTCGGCCGCCGGGCCTTCCATGCGGATCTCGCCGACCTCGATGACATACGCGCGATGGGCCACATGGAGCGCCATGTTGGCGTTCTGTTCGACGAGCAGGATCGTGGTGCCTTCTCGATTGATTTCGCGGATGACCTGAAAAATGCTCCGCACGATTTGCGGGGCGAGTCCCAGCGAGGGCTCGTCCAGCATCAGCAGTTTCGGCCTGGCCACCAGCGCGCGAGCAATCGCCAGCATTTGCTGTTCGCCGCCGGAAAGCGTGCCGGCTTGTTGCTGAAGCCGTTCGCGAACGCGCGGGAAACAAATCCAGCGCCCGGTCGCGGTCCTTGCGAATCGCGGCGCGATCGGTGCGCGTGAAGCCCGCCAGTTGCAGGTTTTCGTCCACGGTGAGGTTGGCAAAGATTCTCGCGTCCTTCCGGCACTTGCACCAGTCCGTTTTGCACGATGCGATGCGGTGGCCAGCCGCGAACGGCTTTGCCGTCGAACTCGATGTTACCTCGCGCCGGCTGCAGCAGTCCGGAAATCGTGCGCAGCGTCGTCGATTTACCTGCCCCGTTGCGCCGATCAACGTGACGACTTCTCCGCTCTCGACGCGCAGCGAAATACCACGCAGGGCCTGGATGGCCCCGTAGAACACGGACAAGATTTCGACGGTGAGAAGCGACATGGATCAGACTGTTTCCACGTCGCAGCCTAGGTACGCGGTGATCACCTTGGGGTCATTCTGAATCTCGGCGGCGAGCCATGGGCAATCGTCACGCCGTGATCGAGCACAATGATTTGCTCGCAGATTTCCATCACCAAGCCCATGTCGTGCTCGATCAGCAGGATCGACACGCCAAACTCATCGCGAATCTGTCGAATCGCTTGGGCCAGCTCGCGCTTCTCCTGCGAGTTCAAGCCGGCGGCCGGCTCATCGAGCAGCAGTACCTTGGGTTCGGCGGCCAGTGCCCGGACTATCTCCAAGTGCCGCTGATGGCCGTAGCTCAAGCGAGTCGGCCGGTTCGTACGCCCGATGCTGCAGGTCGAACAATCCCAGCAAATCGAACGCCTTGCGATAGAGGTCCGGCTTCTTGATTCTGATACTTCCGCGTGCGAAGCAGCGTGCCTGTCAGCCCGTTGCGATTTCGCAGCTGGCCCGCCAGCCGCACGTTGTCTAGCACGTTCAGTCCCGGAAACAGCCGAATGTTTTGAAACGTGCGGGCAATGCCTGCCGCCGCAATCTGGTGCGGCTTCAGCCCGGCCAGGTTCCGCGATCCAAGCTGCATCCTGCCGCCCGCCGCGCGATAGACGCCGGTGAGCAGATTGAACACCGTCGTCTTTCCAGCGCCGTTCGGGCCGATCAGACCATACAGCGCGCCGGGCGGGCAGCTTGATCGAAAACTTTTCCACGGCTTTCAAGCCGCCGAATGAAATGCCGATGCCGTCGACATTCGAGCAACGGCAGATCGGATAAGGCCGCAGAAGTCGCGGCGTCGAACCATGTTGATTCGATTGGGAAGCCATGCAATTGCCCAGACTAGCGGCGGGTTTCTTGCGGCAGCGGCCAGAAATCCCAGATTTCGTGAATGCCGAACAGGCCCTGCGGGCGCAGCAGCATCATGCCGATCAGCAGCAAGGCGTAAACGATCAGCCGGTACTGGTCGAAATCGCGCAGCACTTCCGGCAGAGCGGTAAGAATGATCGCGGCCAGCATGACGCCGGTGATCGATCCGCGGCCGCCCAGCACGGTCATGATCACGTAATCGAGCGAGCGCTGAAAGCCGGCGTCCCGCGGGCTGATGATGTTGCCGCTTTCGTGCGCGAACAGTCCGCCGGCCAAACCCGCAAAAAACGCGGCCATCATGAATGCCAACACTTTCACGCGGGCGACATTCACGCCCATCGCTTGCGCGGCGAATTCATCTTCGCGAACCGAGATCATCGCGCGACCCAGACTCGAATGCTTCAAGCGAAACGCCACGACGAGCATGAGCGTCAGGAACGCGTACACCCAAAACAGACGTCGTGTATTTTGGCACGCCGTGGAACCCGACGGCACCGCCAACCGGCGGCGGCACAAGCTGCGAAATGCTCGCCGAGCGAAGCGCGTCGACATCGTCGATCACCTTGTTCGTCTGCTGCAGAATCACGCGCAGGATTTCGCCGAATCCCAGCGTGACGATCGCCAGGTAATCGCCGCGCAGCCGCAACGAGGGCAAGCCCCACGACATACCCGGCAAGCGTGGCGACACACCCGCCGACGACACAGGCGGCCGCAAACAACCATTCGCCCGCGCCCAGAAAACCGCCATGCTTGGCGGCCGTGCCCCAAATCAGCATCGAGCCGTAATACGTGACGATGCCGGCCACATAGCCGCCCAGCGCCATGAACGCCGCATGGCCCAACGAAAACTGCCCCGTCATGCCGTTCACGATATTCAGCGACACGGCCAGGATCATCGCGATGCCGATGTCCATCACGATGCGCGTGTAATACGGCCCGAATAGCTTTGGGCAGCACGAAGTGCACCGCCGCCGCGAACGCAATGCCCAGGGCGATCGGCCAAACGCTACGCACACGATCGGAGCCGATCGCGCCAGCCCGAGGCTGGCGGTGGCCGTCGACTTCGAGTGGTCGCGATGGCAGTTTTGCGCTCGTCGCGGTCATACTTTCTCCTGCACGGTAGAACCAAGCAGACCCGGACGGGCGAACGAGCAGAATCACGATCAACAGCGCGAACACGTACACGTCGCGATAAGCTCGACGACAGATAGAATGCGCCGAACTGCTCGACAAACGCGATCACAAACCCGCCCAGCACCGCGCCGCGGACGTTGCCGATGCCGCCAATCACCGCGGCCACAAACGCCTTCAATCCCAGCAGCACCCAAATGGAATGCGCCGGCTGATTCAAGCCAGGGTATTTCAGGGCGTACAAAAATCCGGCCGCCGCGGCCAGCGCCGAACCGAGCACGAACGTGAACGAAATCACGCGGTCGACCGGCACGCCCATCAACGAGGCCGCATCGATATCGTACGAAACGGCCCGCATCGCCGTGCCAAGCTTGGTACGAAACACCAGATATTCCAGAGCGATCATCAACATGCCCGACGTGCCAATGATCATCGCGTCGACCAGGCCGATCACGACGTCGCGGCTGCCATCGCCGCTGGGCAGCGAGATGCGCAGCAGTTCCCAGTTCGGCAGCAGCGCGGGCATCTTCTGCGGGCTGGGGCCAAACACGAAATTGAGCTGGCCCACGTTCTGAAGCAGCAGCGAAACGCCGATCGCCGTGATCAGCACGTTCAGTCGGGGCGCCTGCCGCAAGCGGACGGTAGGCCAAGCCGCTCGATGGCAAAGCCCATCAGGCTGCACAGCAGCATCGACAGCAACTAGAATCAGCCCGCCGACCCACAGCGGCGGCGGCGCCGGCGTTGTGCGGATCGAGCCCAGCGCGGCAGTAACTTGGTGGCGAGCGTGAAGCTGATCCAGGCGCCCCAGCACCACGATGTCGCTGTGCGCGAAGTTGATGAACTTCAGAATGCCGTACACCATCGTGTAGCCGAGGGCGATCAGCGCATACAGGCTGCCTACCGCCAGGGCCGTCATCAGGGTCTGCGCGAAATCGGCCATGAAGAGGAATTGCGGTCGAGGATGGACTAAAGCGAGCTAGTTTGAGCCGCGGAATTCGGGCGGAATCCAGTTAACTCGCTCATTCCACAATCCGCAATCGCAAATCCGCAATTCTTAAGGTTCGATCGTCGTCACGTACGTCGGCACGCCGTCTTTCATTTCCAGGATGACGGCCGGCTTGACGGCATTGCGATCTTCGTCGATCGAGATCTTGCCGGTGACGCCGTCGAAATCCTTTGTTTTCGCCAGCTCGGCGGCGATGTCGGCCCCAGCGAGCGAGCTGGCCCGCCCGATCGCATCGGCCAGGATCCGCGCCGCATCGTAACCGAGTGCGGCCAACCCGTCGGGCGTGCCTTTGAAGCGCTCATCGTACTTCTTGATGAAATCCTGCACGCGCGGGTCGGGATCCTGATGCGAATAATGGTTGGAGTAGAAGGATCCGTCGATTGCATCGCCGGCGATCTCGCCAAGCTTGGCCGAGTCCCAGCCGTCGCCGCCCAACAGCGGCACTGTCGATGCCGAGCCGTTTCGGCCTGCAGCGCGATGTTGCCGACATCGGTGTAATAGCCAGGCACAAAAATCACATCCGGCTCGCTGCCGCGGATTGCCGTCAGCTGCGCCGAGAAATCTTGATCGCCCGCCTGGTAGGTCTGCTTGGCCACGATCTGGCCGCCGAGCTCGTCAAACGCCTTGTCGAATTCTTCCTGCAGGCCGACTGCGTAGGGCGCAGCTTGATCGTAAAGAATGGCCGCCTTGGTGGCTTTCAGCCTTCTCGTGCTCGCGCGCAAACTTGGCACATACCATGCCTTGAAACGGGTCGATGAAGCAGACGCGGAAGATCATGTCGCCCGACTTCTGTGACCTTGGGATTGGTCGACGACGGCGAGACCATCGGAACGCCGTTTTCCTGGCAGATCGGCGCACCGACGAGCGACAGGCTCGGAAGCCACTTCGCCCAGCACGGCAACAACTTGGTCGCGCGTGACAAGCCGCGTGACGGCCGTGCCGGCCTCGCGGGCATCGCCCTTGTCGTCGTACGTGATGACGCGAATTTTTTTGCCGTTCACGCCGCCCGCTTCGTTGATTTCGTCCACGGCCAGCAGGATGCCGTTGTCCGTCGATTGGCCAAACGTCGCTTCGGAGCCGGTCATCGACGCGTAATGCCCGATGACAATTTCATCGGAACTGGCGGAACCGGAATTACAACCCATTGTAATAGTCGCGCACAGGGCAGCCACCAGCGCAACGGCGGCGCAGCAACGGTAACGCGATGTGACCGGCGCTACGACCAAATGACAAGGGACCATAAATCGTTCTTTCGTTGGCAAGTGGACGTAAGATCCAATGCGACCAGTATATCCGACTCTCGAAACCGGTCTCAAGGACAGACTGGTGGCGGGATGCTAGACGCTGGTTGCTGGAGACGAGATATAGTGCTCGAACTTCAACATCCAGCTTCACGGCAGGCTGTTCCAAATCGCCTGGCGCGAGGAAAAACCATATCGTGGCAACGGTGCACACAACGCCGGCGAACCAGGATGACCAGACGATGTGCTGCGGTTTGGGCTCCGTCTGCGTCGCCGAATCGAGAAACATTACGGCGATCAGCCGCAAATAGTACCATGCGCCGATAGCGGCATTGATCGCCATGATGGCCGCCAGGTTGCGGCCGACTGGGCTTCCCTCCGACCACGCGGCCAGGAATATGTTGAGCTTTCCTAGGAATCCGGCTGTGGGGGGGAGGCCCGTCAGGCTGAACAGGCAAACTGCCAGCATCAATGCGACGGCGGGATGATCCCGGTTCAATCCGCGCAGGTCGTCCTCGAATTCGAGCGGCCGATCAGCGCGGCTCACCGCACTGAAGAGTGCGAAGACACCGATCGTCATCAGGCCGTAAATCGCCAGATAGAAGAGCACGGCCTCGGTCCCAGCAATCGGCCCGCCATCGCCGACGGCCAAACCTGCGAGCATGTAACCGGCATGGGCAATGCTCGAATAGGCCATGATGCGATACAAATGCTTCTGCCGCAGAGCCATCAAGTTGCCGACGAACATGGTCGCGACGGCAAGTACGGCCAACAAGAGCTTCGCTGAGCTGTTTGGAAGCCAGGACGCTAGCGACTCGCCCGCGCCCGTCAGCGGCAGCAGACGCAGCAGAGCGACAAAGCCGACAACTTTCGGCACGAAAGAAAGCAGGGCCGCGTTCGCCGCGGTCGTGCCGCGGAAAACGTCCGGAGCATAAAAGTGGAACGGCACGGCGGCAATGCGGAAGCACAACCCGGCCAACAGCAGGGCGAAGGCGAGCGGCAGCAGGCGGTTTTCTTCGATGCCCGCATTCTGTGCCAGGGCATTCCCAATTGCCTCAAGATTCGTCGACCCGGCGACGCCATACAGCCAGCTCATGCCATACAGCACGAGTGCCGACGAAAATACGCTAAGCAGAAAGTATTTGATCGCGGATTCGCGTCCCAGCCGATCACGCCGTGGGAGAAAGAGGATCAAGTAAGTCGGAATGCTCACGAGCTCCAAACACAGAAACAGCGAGACAAGATCGCTGGCTGCTGCGACCAGGTTGGTGCCAGCCAATATGGCGAGCAGACAGGCGTGGCCCTCAGCCGCGTAGGCGTCGCCTAACTGGTTCCACATCACCAGCGCGAGCAGAATTCCCGCCGAGAGCGACACCCCGCGTGCGTACCACACCAATTGATCGATTTGAAACAACGAACCCTGCTGCAGGTCGGGCGAGCTGCCAAACCAGATCGCCCAGGCTACGGCAAGCGAAATCACGGATAGCGCGCCCCAGCGATGTCGCAGTCCCGGCGCAGCCTGCCCCGAATCGCTCACGAGCAGCGGTCCACCGACAAACATGACGCACATCGTGGCCAACAGCACGAGCTCAGGCACGAGCAGCGACGCAGTTCGGTGGATTTGATCGAAGACTTCGGGCACAGGAGGTGGTTCAGGGTCTAGGGTCTAGGGTTCAGAGAAGAAAATGCGGGCCGTAATTTAGCGGCGTCGCTGGCGACGCGCGCCGCGACCGCCGTTTGCTCGTCATCCGGCGCCGTCGCGTACAGTGCTGCCACCGCGTCCACATCTGGCCGAATCACATCGATCAGCGGTTGCGGCATCACGCCTATCCACAGGCATAGCACGCAAATCGGTCCGATCGCCAGCATCTCACGCGGATTCATGTCCACGATCGATTGATGCCCATGCACCGCCGGTTCGCGAAGCGGGCCGAAGAATGCGTGCTGCAACATGTTGAGCAAATACCACGCGCCGAGCACGATGCCCGTGGCACCGAGCACGGTATAAACCGGGTGGCGGCGAAACATGCCGGCCAGCGACAACATCTCGCCGACAAACCCATTGAGCCCGGGCAAGCCGATGCTCGACATTGAAATGAACACCATCGCGCAGGCCACGAGCGGCAGCTTCGCCGCCAGGCCGCCCAAGTCGTCCAGCTGCCGCGTGTGGTAGCGGTCGTAAATCATGCCCACCAGCAAGAACAGGCCGCCGGTCGACAGGCCGTGGTTGATCATCTGCAGCACGCCGCCGGAGATTCCCGCCGCGTTGAGCGCGAACAGTCCCAGCATGCAGAAACCCGAGATGCGCCACGCTGCTGTACGCCACGAGCTTCTTGATATCGCGCTGGCGCCAGCGCACATAGCGAACCGTAGATGATGCCGATGACTGCAAGTGCCGCGATCAGCGGAACGCCCACTGTGAGGCACGCCTGCGGGAAACATCGGCAGACACAGCCGCAGAAAACCGTACGTGCCCAGCTTGAGCAGCACGCCGGCCAACAGCACGCTGCCGGCCGTCGGGGCCTCGACATGCGCCAGCGGCAACCATGTGTGGAGCGGAAATACCGGCACCTTCACCAGGAAGCCCACCGCAATCGTGAGGAACAGCGCGACTTGCAACGACGTGCTGAGCGGGTTGGCGGTCAGCCACGCTGCGAGTTCGGGATATCGAACAGGGCGTCGCAAGGCCGCCTGACCACGCCGTTAGCACCAGCGCGACCAGGCCGACGAGCGTGATCAAGCTGCCCGTTAGCGTGTAGAGAAAGAACTTAATGGCGGCATACCGACGCTGCGGACCGCCCCAGATCCCGATCATGAAAAACAGCGGGATCAGCGTGAACTCGAAGAATACGTAGAACAGCACCAGATCGAATGCGGAGAACACGCCAATCAGACCGGCCTCCAGTAACAACAGACAAGCGTAGAAGCCAGCGGCGCGGTCGCGGATCGATTCCCACGAGATCAAGAACGCAGGGCACCGTCAGTACGGATGTCAGCACGATCAGTAGCGAGACTGATTCCGTCGACGCCCAATAGAACATCGAAGTGCAACGGTCGGGCATCGGCGGCGTCCGAAGAAGCGTTGGCGAATGAGAACCACGGATAGGTAGTGACATATCGGGGCTCGACCGGCGAGCTTCGTTGGTTCGCCGGCGCCGGCAACTGCACAAACTGATATGCCAACACAAGTGTGCTAACCAACGTGGCGGCGGACGCGGCGAGCGCGAAAGTCCGGGCAAACTCGCGCGAGGCGGCTCCCCGAGCGCAAAGCAATACACAGCGCCGCCGCAAGCGGTATCAAGATCGAAGCAAAAATCCAAAAACCCATCGTAATTCCGTCATTTAACGGCGGGGCTTGATTTCGGCGAGCTCAGTCGAGTCGCCCCGCGCACTTTCGCGATCACGCTCACGACACAATTCGCAACGCGAATAACATGCATAACAAAACACCAGTCCACATTAATAACGCGTACCCGGGAACCAGGCCGTTGTGCAACACGCGTGGCACGCTGCTCACGAGCCGCGGAACGAGACCCACGATATCCACCATCGGGTCAATTAACCGGCGGTCGAACCAATCGGAAAGCCTGGCCAATGTTGTTAGCGGTGTTACAAACAGCGCGCTATAAATCTCATCAAAATAAAACTTGTTGAGCGATGCGCGATAAAGCGGGCCGAGGGTCGCGGCAATTCGCCCAGGCATCTCCGGTGACCGCAAGTAGAATTGCCAGGCCAGGCCGATGCCGGCGAGCGCGATCGCGGCGCTGAGCAACATCAACGCGACATGAATGCCGTGCGATTCGACGACCGGCAAGCCTGGAGTATGGTGCAAATAGTTCGCGAACCAGTGCGTCGGCCCAACCACAATTCCAACTGCTGCTGCGCAAATCGCCAACATCGCGCAACGGCCAGGCCATCACGGGCGGGGCGTCGTGCGGATGGTGCCCTGCTTCTTCCGGAAACCGCTCGTCGCCCCAGAATGTCATGAAATATGCGCGGAACGTGTAGAACGCCGTGAGCAACGCGGTGCCGAGTCGCGATCAGATAAATGACATAAAAATAGCTGCCATAGCGCTGCATGCTCCGACGCGCCGTGCAGCACGGCCAGGATATCGTCCTTGCTCCAAAAGCCGGACAACAGCGGCAAGCCGGCCAGCGCGGCCGCTCCGCACAGAAATGTCCAATGCGTGATCGGCAGCGCTCGCCGCAGTCCGCCGAAGCGGCGCATGTCGATCACGTCGCCCATCGCGTGCATCACGCTGCCGGCGGCCAGGAACAGCAGGGCCTTGAAAAATGCGTGCGTGAACAGGTGAAACATGCCGGCCGTCGTGGCCGCGGTTGCCGCTTCCGGCCCGGCCGCACCGGCGCCCAGCGCCAGGAACATGTAACCCAAGCTGGCTGACGGTCGAGTAGGCCAGCACGCGCTTGAGGTCGAATCTGCGTCAGCGCGATCAGAGCGCGCGAGGAGCGCCGTCGTCGCGCCGATTCCGCTCACGACCAGTTGGGCGGTCGGAGCGAGCATGAACAGCGGCGTGCAGCGGGCCACCATGTAGACGCCGGCGGTGACCATCGTGGCGGCATGGATCAGCGCGCTCACGGGCGTGGGGCCTTCCATCGCGTCCGGCAACCACACGTGCAGCGGGAACTGCGCGATCTTGCCCACCGCTCCGAGGAACAACAGCAGGCAAATCAACGTGATCCGGCCCGGTTGCGCCGCCGCGACCGACGCCAACGCTTGCCGGATTGTGCAGCACGTCGGCGAAGTCGAGCGAGCCGAACGTCGTCCAAATCAGAAAGATGCCCAGCAGAAATCCGAAGTCGCCGATGCGGTTGACGACGAACGCTTTCTTGGCCGCCGCCGCGGCGCTCGGCTTGCGGTACCAGAAGCCGATCAAGCAGGTAGCTGCACAGGCCGACGCCTTCCCAGAACACGAACAGCAGCAGGAAGTTGCCGGCCAGCACCAGCATGCACATCGAAAACACGAACAGCGACACCTCGGCGAAGAACCGCGGGTAGCCGGGATCGCCGTGCATGTAGCCGGCCGCGAAGACGGCCACCAGCAGGCTCACGGACGTGACCATCGCCAGCATTAATGCTGACATGGCATCGGCCTGAAGGTCCACGCGAACGTTCATTCCACCGGTGCTGATCCACTCGTAACCAGTGGCAACCACTGGCGTGCCGCTGTGATCACCAAATCGCTCCGGCACAATCGATTGTAAGAGCACTAAGGAACAAACCGCGGCAACCGCCAGTCCGAACCAGCATGGCAAATGACTGCGTTGACCAAGCCATTTCGGCCCCAGCGCAGCCGTGACCACCGCAGCGGCCAGCGGCGCGAGCGGAATCAGCCAGAGCACAAGTTGTTGGACAGAATCAGGCATGCTGCGGTAATAGCCACAAGAAACACAAAAAGACACAAAAAACGAAAAGTCGAACGGGCACTAGATCGATCCTCGGCATGCGCTGGATTTTTGTGGCTTTTTGTGTTTTGTGTGGCTGAGAAAAACTGGCACGATAGTGATTGGCTACGTCACGGACTTGTGAAACTCTTCGGTTCGCGTCGGCCCCTGCGGCGTTTCGCCGGTGGGGTTTGCGGCATCGTCCACGAGCTGCCTATCATGTTCATCGTGGATGTCTGGGACCACCCCGGCGGGAGTCAAGCGTGGGAATCGCTGGGGAACCGGCGGCACAAATGGCGGCGCATCGGCATCCTCGGCAGCCATCGGCGGCGGCAAATCGGCCTCGCGCAGATCGGTCCACAATTCCACGTCCAGCGAATTCGATCTGCGATAGAGGGCTAAAATGAGCGATAGCGCCAGCCCCGCTTCGCACGTTGCCACGGTGAGTATGAAAATCGTGAACGCTTGCCCTTCCAAACTGCCATGCACTCGGCCGAACGTGACGAGCGTGAGCGATACGCCGTGCAGCATCATCTCGGCCGAGAGCATCATCACGATCATGTTACGGCGCGTGAAAAAACCCAACGCGCCCAGGACGAACAAGACCGCCCCGACGACCAGGTAACGCTCTGCCTCGCCGATCATAGCGTCCCCCGCGCCGACGCGGCGCAATGGCGATCGCGCCGATCGTGGCCACCAGCAGCAGCGTGCCCGCCAACTCGACGGCGAACAAGTAGTCGCCGAACAGCGACCGGCCCAAGCGCGCATCTTCCACTGCGACTCTTTCGATGCGGAGCGGCTCAGTGGATTGGCGAATGCCTCCGTTGTACGGGCATTGTCCGGCGCGTGCACAGTGATGCCCGCGGCTCCGGGTCCAGCATCAACCGCGACTTGGCCAGCTGCCGCATCGCCGGGTCGGTCCGCCACCTGATCCTCGGCCGATTGCACGAGCGCCGAGGACGATCGCCAACACGGCGAACGCCGCAATGGTTCCAATCACGGGTTGCCGCGAGCGCTGGTCGTACACGGTGGCCCCACTTTGTTGGGCCAGCATGATCACGAATACGAACGTCACCACGATCGCGCCGGCATAGACGATCACCGTCGCCGCAGCCAGGAACGGGGCAAACTGCAAGAGAAACAACCCGCACACATTGAGCGTCGTCATCGCGAACCACAATGCGGAATACACCGGGTTGCGATTGGTGATCATGAGAATGGCGCAAAAGACGGCGGCGGCCGCGAACACCGAGAACATGGCCGTCTCGATGGCACTCTCACCCGGTACGTGCAGCCGCCAAAGGCCCAACAACGTGCCGGCAAGCGCGAAGGAGTACCCCACGACCCGAGGCCACGGCGTCGCGCGCGGCATCAACCACCATACGCCGACACCTAGCAGCGCAAGAGCGAGCAAATCCAGTCCATGCTCTGAAACCCAGTCCATTTGCCCTATCCCTGCGATGCAGACGCAGTTTGTGCGTATTCCCAGACGGTGACTTCAATTTGATTTGGCAGTTATCGTATCGCACCGGGGCATCGAGTGGCAGGCCAAAGAGGCGATCGGCTCGTTATCCCGCGCTGCGGCGACAGAAAGCGGCCGCCCTAATCTCCCACGAAAAGTCACATCCTCTTGGGTTCGGGCGGCGGCGGGCCGATGACACCTGGCGTCGAGGCGGCGGCCGCGCGGTCGCCGCGCACTACCGGCGTCGCGGGGCCCAGCGTGGGCAGTTGTGCGAACTCGGAAGCCGGCCCCAATCGGCCGCGGCCAGTGCGCACCGGGTCCTTCGGGTTGTCCTTCGTCTGGTCGTAGATCTCGAGCAGCTTCTCCTTGTTGAATACTAAGTCGGCGCGGCGTTCGCCGGTCAGATCGTAGATGTGCGTCAGCTCGATCGCGTCGACCGGGCATGCTTCCTCGCACATGCCGCAATAGATGCAGCGCAGCTCGTCGAGCACGAACTCGGCCGGGAACTTGTCGCGGTCGGGCCAATCGGGCGGCGCCGGCGCCGCTTCGATGGCGATGCAATTGGCCGGGCAGGCCGTCGCGCACAGCATGCACGCCACGCACTTCACGCGGCCCTGCTCGTCGCGATTGAGCCGATGCACGCCGCGATAGTGCTGCGGCAGCTCGGGCCGCTGCTCCGGGTACTGCTGCGTGACCGGCTTGTACTGCGTGATGTGGCCGAGCGTCGTCTTCAAGCCCTTGGCAATCGCCGGCAGAAACGTCGACTCCCAGAAGCCGATCTCCGGCTCTTCGATCCAGACTACGTCTTTCGTGGGGATGGGCATGGTTGGTAGTTGGTCAGTCGGTAGTTGTAAGGCGTTAGTCGTTAGTCTCTAGTCTTTAGTCGTTAGTACCGGCCCTCTCAACTTACGACTAACGACTAACGACTAACACCTTTGTCCTTACGCCCTGGCCAGTGAGGCGCGGCGGCGGTTGCGGATTTCGTAGCGCTTCGAAATTGCGGCGATAACGCCCGCATAACACGAACAGTCCGAGCGACAGCACCGGCAATACCAGCGGCTCCAGCCGAATTGCAGCACCGTCATCACGACGACCACGTTGGCCAGCGACAGCGGGATAAATACTTTCCACGACAGTTCCATCAATTGGTCGAAGCGAAATCGCGGCAACGTCCAGCGGATCAGCATGATCAAGAAGATGCTCGCCATCACTTTGGTCAGCAGCACGACAAATTTCACCAGCCAGGCGCCGGCGTAGGCACTTTCCGGCGTGGCGATCACGGGAAAATGCCAGCCGCCGAAGAACAGGATCGCGGTCAGAAAGCTGATCGTAATCATGTGCGTGTATTCGCCGAGAAAGAACAACACGAGCCGCAGGCCGCCGTATTCGGTGTGGTAACCGCCGACCAGTTCCTGCTCGCACTCGGACAAGTCGAACGGCAAGCGATTCGACTCGGCCAGCGAGCTGACGTAGAAAATCAGGCACGCCAGCGGCTGATACCAGACGTTCCAGCCGGTCAATCCGCTGCTCGGCCTGCTGGTTCAGGATTGCCTCCAGGTTCAGCGTGCCGGACAAGCAGCACGACGCCCAGCAGCGACATGCCCAGCGGAATCTCGTAGCTGACGACCTGCGCACTGGCCCGCAGCGAACCGAGCGCACTGTATTTGTTGTTCGACGCCCAGCCGCCCAGGATGACGCCGTACACGGCCAGGCTGGTGACGGCCAAGATGAACACGATGCCGATGTCGACGTCCGGGCGCGATGATGAACCGTAGCCAGGCCGGTGCCTCGTCCACCGGGCCGAACGGCACGACCGCGAACGCCAACAGCGTGGTGAACATCGAGATCGCCGGGGCAATCACGAACAGCCACTTGTCGACGTGCGATGGAATCACGTCTTCCTTGAGCAAGATTTTGAGCCCGTCGGCCACGGCTGCAGCAGGCCGAACGGCCCCACGCGGTTCGGGCCGATGCGGTCCTGCATCCAGGCCGAAACTTTCCGCTCGGCCAGCACAAGGTACATGCAAGCCGTGAGGATGGCGCCGATCGCGACGCCGATGGTGACCAGCGTGATAATCAGTCGATTCATTCATCGATCCAGTCGCTGTTGCCGTCGGCAACGCGCAACGTCGGCTGACTCTCAAATCGCCAAGCTGCACGCCATGCTCGCCAAGCTGCCCCGCCGGCAAGCGGCCGCAAACTCTCGAATCTTCTCGCGCCATTTCCTGCCGCAATAGCGCGACGTTGAACAGCCCACGCGCGGCCGGCAAGGTCCCACAGGATGCGGCCGTCGGGCCGCGCTTCGCCGGGGCCGCGGATCGCACGGCTGAATCTCTTGCGCCAGCCCCGCGTGGTTGACGAACGTGCCGTCGCGTTCGGCAAACGAGCCGCCGGGCAACACGAACGTCGCCCGCTCGCTCGCCGGCGAGGGCAGGATGTCCTGCACGATCACCGTCGGCAACTTTTCCAGCGCCGCGGCCTGCTGCGTCGGTGATCCAACCTTCCGGATCGCCGCCGACGAGGTACAGCGGCCGCAAACTCGCCGGCGGCCGCGCGGCCCAGCACGTCGCCCATCGGCATCACGTCGCCGGCAAAGTGTCGCAACATGCTTCGACGCCGCGGCGGTTCGGGCACTTCTCCGCGCGGATCGTGAACTTCACCGGCTCGAGCGGCCGGCCGTGCACGTCCTTCGGATACTTGTCGTCTTCGCCGACGATCGCGCACCGGCCCCATCGCCAGCGTCACATTCGGCGACAGCGACTTCAAGTAGCTCGCCAGCAGGTACGCTTCTTCCAGCGTCATCCACGGCGAGAGCACCGCCGCGATGCCTTTTCCGTGCTGACGTCCGGCCGCCACCAGCGCCGCCTGCGACTGCCGGCAGAATGACGTCCCAATCGCGCGACACGACGGCTGCCGTCGCGGCGCTGCTCCGGCATGCGTGAGCCGCCGATCGCTGTGAACGTACTTCCAGCCGAAGCGGCCCTCGTCGCACATGAAGTGCCCTTGCGCCTGCGGGTTCTGCCGCGGCCGCAGGCGGTAGACGTGGTCCTCGTTCTCGATCGACGTGGATGCTGCAGCCGGTGCTGCAATGCGGGCAGACGCTCTTGGCCGTCTTGCAGCCACCAGACGCGCTGCTTGTAGAGGAAATCCTTGCTGCACAGCGCGCCGACCGGGCAGAGATCGACGACGTTGCCGGCCAGCTTGTTGTTGCACGGCTCGCCGGGGAAGATGTCGATCTCCGCGTGCGTGCCGCGGTTGATGACCTGCAGCTCGGCCGTGCCGCTGATCTCGCGGGTGAACCGCACGCAGCGGCGTGCACATGATGCAGCGGTCGGTGAACAGCGTGATCTGGTCGCCGATGTAGTCCTTGTCCGGCTTGCAGGTTCTTCGGCTCCTGCCAGCCGGCTGTACCCGCGGCCGTAGTTGTAGCTGTAGTCCTGCAGCAAGCACTCGCCGGCCTGGTCGCACGTCGGGCAATCGAGCGGATGGTTGAGCAGCAGGTATTCGAGCGTCGCCTTCTGGGCCGCCTTCACCTTCTCGCTGTCGGTGACGACGACCGTGCCGTCCTTCACCGGCGTCTGGCAGCCGGGCACCAGCTTGCGGCTGCATCGCGACCTTGCCGTCCGGCTTCTTCTCGCCGACTTCGACCAGGCACATCCGGCAACTGGCCACGACCGACAGCGCCGGATGCCAGCAGTAGTGCGGAATCTCGACGCCGACGCGCTGCGCCGCCTGGATGCAGTTGAGCTGCTCGCTCGGCGGCGAACTTCAATCGGCTGATTGTTGACGATAGACGGTGGGCATAGATTATTTCCACAGGTCACGAGATCACGAGGAGTCGCACAGGACGAATCACGAGGATCATCGAGCATGTCTGCACTATCATTCTGTCGATGATCTTCCTTTGTCGTCTCCATGTACTCGTGTCGTGGTGAATCTCGATTTCAATGTGCCGCCATCAGTGCGTCGGCCGGTGTAACGCTGCGTCGGCCGCTGCGGATGTACTCTTCGAACTCGCCGCGGAACTTCGGATCGCGTTCTTGACCGGCCAGGCGGCGCCGTCGGCCAGGCCGCAGATCGTCGTGCCGGGCATGATGCCCATCGAGTTCGCCGACTTCGAGCAGCAGGTCGAGGTCTTCCAGCCGCCCTCGGCCGCTGCGGATGCGGTCCAGGATCTTGCGTCATCCAGCGCCGTGCCTTCGCGGCACGGCGTGCACTGGCCGCACGATTCGTGGGCGAAGAACCGGCAGCTGTTGTACAGCACGTCGACCATGCTCGTCTGATCGTCGATCACGACGACCGCCGCGGTGCCCAGGCCGAGGCAGCCGACCTTGCCGGGCCCGTCGAAGTCGAGCGGCGTGTCGAGCTCGGCCGCCGTCAAGAAGCCCATGCTGATGCCGCCGGGGACGACGGCCTTCGCCTTGCGGCCCTTCCACACGCCGCCGCCGTGCTCGTCGATCAGCTCGCGGGCGGTGATGCCCAGCGGCAGCTCGACGCAGCCCGGCTTGTTGACGTGCCCGCTGATGCAGTACAGCTTCGGCCCGTAGCTGCCCGGCGTCGCGCGGGTTGTTCGGATCGGGCGGCACGCCGATCGACTTGAACCAGTCGACGCCGCGGTCGCAGGATGTGCGTCACGCAGCCCAGCGTCTCGACGTTGTTGACGATCGTCGGCTTGCGGAACAGCGCCTTCGACGGCCGGGAACGGCGGCTTGATCCGCGGCCAGGCCCGCTTGCCTTCGAGGCTTTCGATCAGCCCCGTCTCTTCGCCGCAGATGTACGCCCCGGCGCCGCGGTGCAGGTAGATGTCGAGGTCGAAGCCGCTGCCGAGGATGTTCTTGCCGAGCAGCCCGGCGGCGTAGCACTCGTCGATCGCCGCATCGAGCACGCGGTAGCTGCGGCCGTATTCGTAGCGCAGGTAGAGGTACGCCGTGTGCGAGCGAATCGCGTAGCAGGCGATCACGATGCCTTCGAGCACCTGGTGCGGGTCCTCCTCCATCAGGATGCGGTTGTTGAACGTGCCCGGCTCGCTCTCGTCGGCGTTGACGCACAGGTAGATCGGCCCCGGATGATCCTTCGGCAGGAACGTCCACTTGAGCCCGCCGGGAAACCCGGCCCCGCCGCGGCCGCGCAGGCCGGCGTCCTTCACCAGCTTCGGTGACGTCGTCCGGCGCCATCGCCGAGCGCCTTTTGCAGCGCCTCGTAGCCGCCGTCGGCGCGATAGCCGGCGAGCGACGCGCTGTCGGGCTTGTCGATGCGGGCCAGCAGGACGGGTTCGAACTCGGGCATGAGGTCCGGATGCTAGATGTCGAAACTCGCCGTGCGGGCTGGATATCGAACTTAATCACCGCACTGCTAACTTGCTTGATCAATTCTGCGGCCGACTCCTCGGTGAGGTTCATACGGCACTCGTCATTCACCAGCATGCACGGCGCGCCTTCGCAGCCGCCCAGGCACTCGGCGAACTCGAGCGTCACGCTGCCGTCGGCGTGTCGTCTGCCCCGGCTTCATACCTAAGCGATTCGCACAGATCTCGAGCAGCTCCTCGCCGCCGCGCAGCATGCACGAAATGCTGCGGCAGACCCACACGCGGTGCGCTGCCGAGCGGCTTCTCCGGTCGCGGAAGAAGCCGTAGAACGACATCGTGTCGTCACTTCGGCCGGATGCAGCTCCAGCATCTCGGCAATCTCCACGATCGGCCGCCGGCGACACCGCCCGCAGCGCATCGTGCACGATGTGCAGCGCCGGCAGCGTCACCGCCTGCTTGTCGGGATACTTCGGAAACTCAGCCCGAATCCGCTCGCGCAATTCGTCAGTCAACACTGCCATCGATTCAATTCAATATCTCACGCAAACCCAAGCGCAAAGCAGATCGCAAAAACGAATCTGAAATCTTTCCATCTCTTCATCAATTCTCTCTCTCCTTCATTCCTTTCTCTTCCCCTTTGCTGACTCCTTATCTGTCGTCCCTATCGATCCAGCTCCGCCGCGATGATGTTCAGGCTGCCCAGCACCGCCACCACGTCGCTCAGTTGATGCCCGCGAATCAGGTGCGGAAACACCGCGAAGTGGATGAACGACGGCGGCCGCGTCCGGGCCCGGTAGGCCCGCGTCGTGCCGTCGCCGACGAGGTAGAAGCCCAGTTCGCCGTTGGGCGATTCGATCGCCGCGTACACTTCTTCGTTCGGCACCGGCGAAGCCGCGGTTGGGCATCAACAGCTCGAAGTGCTGGATCAGCCCTTCGATGCTGCGATACACCGCCGGCTTGTCCGGCAGCACCACGTCGCGTTCGCCGGATCGACGTTCACCGGCCCGGCGGGCAGGTTCTCGATCGCCTGCTCGATGATCTTCAGGCTCTCGCGCATCTCGTCCATGCGCACCAGGTAGCGGGCGAAGCAGTCGCCGCCTTGCGCGCAGATCACTTTGAAGTCGAGGTCGGCGTACGCCAGGTACGGCTCGTCCTTGCGCAGGTCGCGGACCACGCCGCTGGCCCGCGCGATCGGGCCGGTGGCGCTGAAGTTGATCGCGTCCTCCTTGCGTCAGCACGCCGATGCCCTTGGTGCGGTCGACGAAGATGCGGTTGCGGTTGAGCAAGCCGGTCGATGTCGTCGTAGCGTCGCGGAGAAGCTCGCGACGAACTCGCGGACCTTGTCGACCCAGTCGGCGTTCACGTCGAACAGCACGCCGCCGACGCGGGTGTAGCTGGGGTGAAACCGCTGCCCGGAGGCGTACTCGACGATGTCGTAGATCTTCTCGCGCTGCTAGAAGGCGTACAGGAACGCCGTGAACGCGCCGAGGTCGAGCGCCGTCGCGCCGACGTTGAGCAGGTGGTCGTGCAGCCGCATCAGCTCGGCGAGGATCGTGCGGAGGTACTTGCAGCGCGGCGTGAGCTCGATGCCCAGCAGCTTCTCGACCGCGTGATGCCAGGCGATCTCGTTCGCCAGCGGCGAGATGTAGTTCATCCGGTCGACGATCGTGACGTACTGGTTGAAGTCGAGATGCTCGCCGAGCTTCTCGAACCCGCTGTGCAGGTAGCCGATGTCCGGCACCGCGTCGACGACCCTCTCGCCGTCGAGCGTGAGCACCAGCCGCAGCGTGGTGTGCGTGGCCGGGTGCTGCGGGCCGAAGTTCAGCGTCCACAGGTACTCCTGTTCGGCGCATCGGTCGGCAGCGTGTCGGCGAGGGTCAACGGCATGGCGAATACTCGACTATCACGTTCAGATCAATGCACAAATCATGCGATTTCGATTCGAATGTCTTCGTCTCTAACTCTGTACCTGCATGCTGCTCGTAATCTTAACTTTCCGCTCGCGTAATCACCGGGAAATTGTGCCGCTCGCCGCGGCCTTGCAGCGGGTAGTCCTTCCGCAGCGGGAACGCCGTGAACTCGTCCGGCATCAGGATCCGCCGCAGGTCCGGGTGGCCGGCGAACGTGATGCCGAACATGTCGAACACTTCGCGCTCCATCCAGTCGGCCGCCCGCCACAGCGGGTACACCGACGGCAACTGCGAGGTCCGGCTCGTTGACGATACGTCTTGACGATCAGCCGCTCGCCGGTCGTCGTGTTCAGCAGGACGTAGACCACGCCGAAGCGGTCGGTCGCGTCGGGGTAGTCCAGGTAGTCGACGCCGTGAGGTCGACGAGCATGTCGAAGCCGTGCTCGCGCCTCAAGATACTCCAGCACGAAGTACACCTTGCTCGCTCGGCACGACGATGCGGCGATTGTCGCGGAACGTCGATTCCGTGATGTCGTCCCCGAAGCGGTCGTGGAGCGTTTTTAAGTCCAACATGATTGGATTGCGACTCGCGGATGATTCAATTCAATCCGCAGTCCGAAATTCTTGCCGCCACCTTTATGATTTCACTTCCATCGCCGGCGGCGTGTAGATATCTAAGCCCGGAACCGGAGCTGCTTCTTGCGAGCGGCGCAGCTCGTCGCGGTCGAACGGCGGCGGGCCCGTCGGCCTACTTCGCCCGGCGAACTCACGGCCGGTGATCGTGCCGGTGCGCTTGATCTTCTCCTGCAGGTCGATCATCGCCGCGAGCAATTGCTCCGGCCGCGGCGGGCAGCCGGGCACGTACATGTCCACCGGGATGAACCGGTCGACGCCCTGCACCACGGCGTAGGTGTCGAACACGCCGCCGGTGCACGCGCAGGCCCCCATCGAGATGCACCACTTCGGCTCCGGCATCTGCAGCCAGATCCGCTGCAGCACCGGCAGCATCTTCATCACCACGCGGCCGGCGACGATCATCAGGTCGCACTGCCGCGGGCTGAACCGCATCACCTCGGCGCCGAACCGGGCGATGTCGTGCCGCGACGCCGCGGTGGCCATCAGCTCGATGCCGCAGCAGGCCGTGGCGAACGGCATCGGCCACAGGCTGTTCGAGCGGGCCCAGTTGGCGGCCGCGTCGAGCTGCGTCAGGAACACGTTCTCCGGCAGGCCTACCGCCATCGGAACACCCCCTTCCGCCAGGCGTAGACGTAGGCGATCACCAGCGTCGCCATGAACACCAGCATCACGGCAAACACCGTGCCGCGAAGCTCCGGCCGGAATGCCCGTCGCTCGGCCGACGTAGGCGCTCACCGCCCAGGGATAGAGGAACAGCAGCTCCACGTCGAACACCAGGAACAGGATCGCCACCAGGTAGAACTTCACGTCGAACGGCTGCCGGGCGTCGCCGACCGGGTCCATGCCCGATTCGTAGGGCATTTGCTTGACGGTCGTCTTCTTCCGCGGGCCGGCCACGTGGGCCAGCACAAGGTTCGTCAGCACGAAGCCGATCAATACGACCACGTACACCAGAAGTGGATGAATTGCGTCCATTTCCTCAATGTGGCTGTCAAAACGCCGGCAATTCTAAGGTCGAGGCGTCAGTAATTAGTGCCTGATGCCCGCAAAAATCATAATGATCGATGTCCTTGGGAGCAAGGCGGTTAAGCCGACGGGCGAAGTCGAGCTCAACAGGGTTATGCAGGGGTATTGCCAGGGTGAACGCCCGACTTCGTCTGCTTCGGTGGCCGCCGAGCGCGACGTGACTAACCGCTGCAATCCGTACAGAACGACTGAACCACAGACGGCATCGGGCGTAGAATTACTCTGTTGCGCAACGAAGCACTCTATCGGCCTGCGGCCGCCGACGTACGTTAGAATGTGGCCGACCGCCGGCCCGCAAGTTGCCGTATTCTGATCGCCAAGCGAGGCCCTTTCCAGGCAATGGTCAGGTCCCAGTTCAATGGCTTACAGCGGAGACCATCGCATTGATATTTGCGGAGGATAGAAAAATGCCATCCATCTTTGTCGTCACTTCCCGTGTGTGGTTTCATCTGTTCTTGTCGATTGTCGTTGCGGTGATGGCGGGTCGAATGGCGTCCGCGCAGGAGCCAGCAGCGACGGATGAGCAACCAGCGGAACAACCAGCCGGCGAGGGGCAAGCGGCTCAGGGGGCCACGGCCATCACGCCGGAACAAGCCACCGCCGCCGCCAAAGCAGGTGAAGAGGCCCTCCAGGCGGGCGATTTCGAAAAGGCATTGCAGGCCTACAACATCGTGTATCAATGGGGCGCTCAGAACGCGTTTAACGAACAGGGTGCGTTTGCAATCATGGTCGCATTCACCGGCCGTGGCCAGGCGCTGGCTGGGATGCAGGAATATGAGGCGGCGCTCGAAGAGTACAAGAACGCACTTGACCAGAGCCGCGGTTACACTCCCGCGCTGATCGCACGCGGCAACCTGTATCTCGACGTCGGTCAAGCCGACCAGGCACTCACCGACTTTCAGGCTGCCGTGAAAGCCAATCGGGGCGACTTACAGGCGCAATTCGGTTTGGGTAGAGCACTGGTCCAACTTGGCGGTTTCCAGCAAGGCATTCGCCCGCTGACGCTGGTGTTAGAAGCCGCCCCCGAAAACGCCGAAGCCCTCCGGATGCGCGGCACAGCGTATGCCGCGCTCTTCAAGACTCAGGAGGGCATTGCGGATCTCGAGGGGGCGATTCGAAGCAATCCAGACGACTATGAGTCGTACTTCACCCTGGGAATGGTCTATCTTCGCGATGAGAAGTTCAACGAGGCGACCGATCAGCTCCGCAAGTCGATCGAGCACTACAAGCCCAAGCCAGGCCAGGAAGAGTCGCCCTACTTGCAGGGATATCTGACGCTGTCGTCCGCCTATATCGAACAAGGTAAGGCGGCAGAGGACGAAGCGGCGAAGAAAGCGGCGTTCCAAGCCGCCGTTGATACGGCCAAGGAGCTGCTCGCCCAGTACGACGACAAGAACCCGAATTTGGGGCCGTATCGAGCCGCCGTGCTGTACAGCCGCGGTGTCGGCGAACGAATGCTCGGTCAGTTGGGAAAGGCTGTGCATACGTTTTCGGAAGCCATTCAGCTGAACCCGGAGCTGAGCGAAGCCTATTTCCGCCGCGGCATTTGCTTTCACCTGCTGGGTGAGGACAAGATGGCGATTGCGGATTTTGTCCGCTCCGCGAACATCAATTTTACTGATCCGCGAGCTAATTTGTGGGAAGGATTCACGCACGCCAAAATGGGCGACTATCATGAGGCACTGCGCGCCTACGGCAATGCGATTACGGCCAGCGATCGCTACATTCCGGCCTATGTGAACCGCGGGCTGGCCTACATGAACCTGGGCGAATACCAAAAGGCGGTGGCCGATTTCAACGACGCGATTCGGCTGGAGCCGGCGAATCCCGAACACTATTTTAAGCGGGGCGTGGCCTACGAGCGGCTGCGGGACCACGAAAAAGCCGCCGCGTCGTTCGCCAGTGCGATCGAGTTCAACGACAAGCACGCCGCCGCCTATCGCCACATGGCGAGCACAATGCAATCCCTCGGCCGCGCTGAACTGGCAAACGAATATCGCCAGAAGGCAGAATCGCTGGTGCCCGTGAAGAGCGGCGCGGTAGACACAAGAGATTGTCTGTCGTTGCTTGCGACGAATGGCTAAGTGGCGCGGCGAACTCACATATTGTAACTGTTCGTCGGCAACGGCCGTTCGCATGTGCGCCTGCATTGCTCCTTGCCAGCTTGCGTAGACAGCTCGTATACTTCGACGCGTCCCTTCCAAGGCATTTCGCGCGAGTCAAAACGAGATGAAACTCTGCTTATCGCTAATACTGCCGCTGGTCGTAACTGGAACGATCGCTGCCGATGACTGGCCGCAATGGGGTGGGCCGCAGCGTGATCTTGTGTGGCGCGAGGGGGGCATCGTCGATACGCTGCCCGCGGTTGATTCGGGCACCGGCATGCTGCCGCGCGTTTGGACGGCGAAAATCGGTTCGGGCTATGCGGGGCCCGCGGTCGCCAATGGCCGCGTATTTGTCGCCGATCGCATTGCCGACCAGAACTTGGAGCGCGTGCTGTGCTTCGATGCAGAAAACGGCGATGAGATTTGGACGCACCCCTACGAGGCACGCTACACAATCAGCTATCCGCTCGGCCCGCGGGCAACGCCGACGGTCGACGGCGATCGCGTATATTCGCTCGGCGCGATGGGCCATTTGTTCTGTCTCGATGCGGCCACCGGAATCGTTATCTGGCAAAAACATTTGCCGACGGATTTCGGCACTAAAATGCCTGTGTGGGGAATGGCCGGCGCGCCGCTCGTGGATGGCGATCAACTGATCGTCCTCGCCGGCGGCGAACCGGGGGCGATGGTCGTGAGTCTCGACAAGCGCACAGGTCAGGAGCGTTGGCGAGCGCTCGAGGGCGAGGAACCCGGCTACTGCGCGCCGGTGATCCTCGAAGTTGCCGGGCAACGGCAGCTTATCGTCTGGCATCCGGCCGCGGTCGCGGCGCTCGATCCCGCCAACGGCAAGGTGCTGTGGGAGGAGCCGTTTCAAGTGCGGGCCGGAATGACGATTTCCACGCCGCGGACAGGTCGCAAACCGCTTATTTGTCACCGGTTTTTACTGCGGGCCGCTGATGATCGAGCTCGACCAGCAGGGCAGGAACCGCGAATGTGTTGTGGCGAACGGCGGCATCCAGCACTGAGATCGAGAACAATACGCTGCACGCCGTGATGTGTACGCCGATTGTCACCGAGGAGCACGTCTACGGCGTCGGCAGCTACGGCGAGCTGCGCTGCCTGGAGGCCGACACCGGCCGAACCGTGTGGGAAACCCGCAAGCCCACCGGCGAAGGCCGCTGGTGGAACGCGTTTCTGATTCCGCACGAAGACCGGGTCGTGATCTGCAACGAGCAGGGCGAGATCATCTTCGCCAAACTCTCGCCGCGAAGGTTACCAGGAACTCAGCCGCGCGAAGCTGATCGAGCCGACGCAGCCGATCCAGCGGCGGATGACCGTTTGGTCGCACCCCGCATTCGCCATGCGCAGCGTCTTCGCCCGCAACGACGGCGAGCTCATTCGTGTGAACCTTGCAAAGGATTCGCCGTAATTGCGAACGAAATCGTATGTCGGGCCGTCTCCAGCCCTGACCCTGCGAAGATTACTTCACTATCTTCGGCGTCACGACGACATACACCGCGTGCTCTTCGTCGGTTGAGCCTGGCCGCGGTTCATGGCGCGTCTTGAGAATAGCCGTTTGCCCTTCCTCGATGCGATAGGCAAGTTGCAATTGCCGAATCTGTCGGCCTCGAGTCGATCGTACGCCCGTTTCGATGGTCACGCGTGAACCGTTGACGGACTGAATCGGATCCTGCGCCTTGACTTGGACGCTGAGCGACTCGGTCTCGCCGGCCGCGGATTTGCAGTCGCAAGCAGAGGCAAGACAAAACGTGGCTTGTTCGCCCACAACGCACTTTATTTGCGGCGTCGAGATTCGCTTGACGAGCTTTTGATTTTCCATGATGCGCACGGCAGCCAGGGTCGCGTCGCTGTCGCTAACCATAATCAGTCCGTCGCGCAGTTTCGGAAACTCGGAGAAGCTGCCGGAAACATCCTCAATCACCTCGATCGCAAATTCGACGTTTTTGCCATCGCGCGCCCACGACTCTACATTACATGGCGCCTGTGTCGAGGGAACGGATTGCAGCTGGGCTGTGCAGGCGGTTGCGGCAGCGGCGGCAAGACGGCAAACGCCGGCGAGGCCTGGAATACGCTCGGATGCGGTGCAAATGGCGATGGCGCGGCCGCGGGGATCGCGGAGTAGCGCATCACAGGCGGAGCGACCGTCATGTCAACGGCGATTGGCGTGTACGGCGATGGAGCAGCCGCTGGTGACGGCGCGTAGTAACGAATCGGATGCGGCATCACCGGAAATTCTGACACGGCAATTGGCGGAGGTGGCACCGGCAGCGTTTGTTCCGCCGACACCTTCACGAATAGCCGGTCACCAGGCAACACCGCGTGGTTCGTATCGCATGTCGACTGGCCTGCGACCGCATCCCACGCCACCGGCAGCAACGTTTCCTGACCTTCTGTGCCACGCCGGGAAATCCAAATCCGGGCCGCGGCGAAATCGATCGGGTGCGGCCAGGCGGTTTTGCTGATTGCGTTGCGAACCGTCGCTTCCTCTGTGGCCGGGATTTGCCACACGTTATCGCATCCGTCATGTCCCTTGAGCACGATATACGCCTGTTGGCCATTCTTCGCGGAAACATTCACGAACACGGTGAAGGCCGCGCGGCGCGACTCCGGCTTCGCCTCAAAAATCTTTTTCATGATTGCGAACCGCGCCTGGTCAGCCGTCAAGCCGTCGACTTTGACGCTGCCCGCTTCGGTCGCAATGCATCCATCAGGCTGGACCGTGAAGTCCCCCTCGCCCGAGGGCTCTTCGAAGGTGATGCCCTTAGCAGCCAACTCTTGCCGTATTTCGTCCGATTTGGGAGCTAGTGCCGGAATAATAACCGTAAGGACGTCCGAAGGCTGGATGCGGTACGACTCGCAGTCGGCGTGTTTCGACGCAGCGCAGCAGGCGGATGTGCATGATCCCGTGCAGTCGGCTTCGCACGCTGCCGTGCATTGGCTGTTGCCGCTGCAGCAGTCCGCGGTTCCCGTCGTTTCATCGGCGATGATGGCCGCGAAACCCGTCGATGCTGCGGTCCACGTCGCCGCTGTGGGTGGTATGCCAGCCGTCGCAGAATTCTGCTTTGCGCACGGGCACTCGCTGCAGCCACCGCACTGGCCGCTGCAGCTTCCCGTCGTGGCAGTTGTCGAAACGACCGTAGCCGTCACCGCATTTATGGAGGCTGAATTCGACGCCGTCGCCGACTCACATTGCTGGCAGCATGATTTCTCACAACTGCATCCCTTTTCACAACTTGTGCATTCAGCGGCGGCGGTGGCTGCCGATTCTGTTGCCGTGATCTGTTCGATGGCAAACACGCTCGTAGCAAACGCAGTCAGAATCAATACCGGCAGCGTCGTTCTCATGTCGTTTTCTCCGTGAATCGGGGCAGGGGAAAATCGGGCGAATCGTGACAATCTGCGACCTGTTTGGCAATGCCATTTCCAACCGCAGCATTTCGCGCACTGCGTTCAGCTAGCCACCCAAGGAAAGACGATCAGCAGCGAGTCGTTGAAACTCTGATAGAATAAGCGTCGATGCACCAAAACTCTGCTGAAGCGTCCAACTTCACACGTCAACATGCGACAAAACCGCATCGGCACGTTGCGCGTCGACGAGGGGCGATCGCATTGTGGACGGTTCAAGTGCTGGCAACTGTCGCAGCGGTGGCTGCTTGCGCGGCCAAGATCGAGTCAATTCTCTTCACCGGACCAGCGCTGGCCGTGATTGGCTTGATGCTGGCGATTGCCACGCGGCCGCTTCGCTCCTGGCGCGTGCTGCTCTACAGCCTTTCCGGCCCCTTCGTCGCCGCATTCTGCGCGACGCTGATCGCCGTCTTCCGCTGGGGACCAGGCGACGCGCAGGAACCAATTCTAGCGATTCTCTTCATCTATGCGTTTCTATCCATTCCGACCGCTCTATTCGTTTTTCCCGAAATCCTGCAGTGGTCTGCGTCGCCGTCGACATGGTCACCGCTTCGCTGGCGATACAGTCTGAAATCCTTGTTGATAGTGACTACCGCATTATGTATTGCGGCCCCTGCGTTACGATTCCTTTTCGTGAACGTCAGGCGCAACGATACCATCGTTTTTTCACTATTCGTGCTGGTGACGATGACGCTGGCGGGGATCGCTCTATGCGCGTTCGTAGCAGGTCGTCGCGGCGATCAAAGACAAGAAAGAGATTGAACTACTTTGTTCGCTTCGTCACATAATTGCTGAGCTTCGTGTGCCGACGGGGCTTCGGCGATAATTCGCACGATTGGCTCGGTGTTACTGGCGCGAACCAGCAGCCAACTGCCGCGGCCGTTCGAGCACGACCAATCCAGCCGCAGGCCGTCGAGCCGGTCGCTGGTAGCATCGCGAAAGTTCGTTTCCAGTGCGTCGAGTGCCGCCGACACGGCGTCGCTCGGCAATTTGACTTTTGTCTTACAAATCGCGTACTGGGGAAGTTCATCCGCCAATTTGCTGACAGGTTGGCCGCGGGACGCCATCGCGTCGAGCACCAGCGCCATTCCGACGAAACTGTCACGCACCAACCCGACGCGCGGGTCAATCACTCCGCCGTTCCCCTCGCCGCCCAATACCGCCTGCTGCCGGAGCATTTCGTCCACGACGTTGGCCTCACCCACGGCCGATCGAAAGAACGGCACGTTGTATTTGCGAGCCAGGTCTTCTGCCATGCGGCTGGTAGAACAATTGGTCACGACCGGACCTGGCGTGCGACGTAACACATGATCGACACAGATCGCCAGAGTGTATTCCTCGCCTAGGTACCGGCCGTGCTCGTCAATTATCGCCAACCGATCGGCGTCTGGATCCTGGCAGAAGCCAACGTCGGCCCCGACGCGAGTCACGGCGCCCAGCACACCGGCCAGGTTCTCGGCCGTCGGTTCTGGCGGATGCGCAAATTGTCCATCCGCCTCACCGCCAAGGACGGTGACTACGCATCCGAGCCGCTCCAGCAAGATTGTTCCCAGCACGCTGCCGGAGCCGCGATTGGCATCTAACAACACGCGAAAGTGCCTCGTTCGGATCTTCGCGACGTCTACTATATCTTCGATGAACGCCAGGTGTGCCGATGTTGTGTCGTCGAGGTGCCGGATGCTCGAAGATACATGCTTGGTAATCGGTGGCGGACCCAGCATCCGATAATGCTCCAACACGCATTGGCCGACGTTACCTGGCACGACGCGGCCGGCGGCAGAAAACAATTTGAGACCGTTATATTCGGCCGGGTTGTGACTGGCGCTGATTTGAACGCCCCCAACACAGTTGTAGTGGCGTACCAGGATGCCCGTCGTCGGGGTCGCCGCAATACCACCGTCGAACACCTCACGCCGCGTCGTTTGCGACAAACCTTCTATGACCGGCTCGACCAATTCAGCACCGTTGGCACGACCGTCACGTGTTACCACGATGGGACCAGCCGGAAGTGTGCCCGCAAACGCCTCGGCATATCGCCTCGCCACGTCATCGGTCAACGTTTCACCGACAATCCCCCGTAATCCTGAAACACTGATGATGAGCTCGTGGGCCAAATCCGTTGTAAAGATAGCGGGTTAGGCGAAATGCGGAAGTTTTGGGGCGATATTCCAGGGCGAACTGGCGTACCGGTCAAATTATCGTCCACTTGCCCGGCACCAGCAACCACATCAAAAGTTACCGGCGTAGCACCGCTTTTTTTGATCCGCCCCTTTTTCATTCGAGCCCGGATGGCATTAGAATGAGAGGCTATGTCGTCGGAACATCAAACGCGTCGAAACTTCCTGAAGGGTCCTGTCGGCCTGCGCGAACGGTCGACACTGGAGAACGGAATTGGCCGTGAAGCGCCACCTTTGACTTCTGTTTCCACGGTAGACAAACGGCCAAACTTGCCGCCCATCGCCGCCGACACCAGTGCGTTTGTGGTAAGTGTGCGGCGCCGTGCCATGGCCTGCGAGTTCGAAGTGCAGTTGGCCGCGGCGCGCGACGACGATTCGATGGAGCACGTCTTCGCCGCCCTGGACCTGGTCGAGGCGCTGGAATCCCAGATGACCGTGTACCGCGACGACAGCGAAGTCGCGGATCAATCGGCAAGCCGCGGTAGAGCCGATTTCCGTCGAGCCGCGCTTATTCGCATTGCTCCAAGAAGCGGCGCGGCTGCATGTGGAGACCAGCGGTGCGCTGGATATTACGAGCGGCCCCCTTTCGGAGGCGTGGGGATTTTCTCGACGTGAAGGCCGCGTGCCGAGTGACGCCGAAGTAGCGGCCGCACAAAAACTTGTTGGAATGCAACTCGTCTCGCTGAACGAAGCGCATCAAACGATCACATTCGGCCGGCTGGGCTTGGCAATCAATTTAAACAGCATGGGCAAGGGCTATGCGCTCGATCGCATGGCCGAGCTACTGCACGAGCATTTCGTAGACGACTACCTGCTTCATGGTGGCAAGAGCAGCGTGCTTGCGCGTGGCGACCAGCCAGGTGGTGACATGGCTGGTTGGACGATCGGCGTGCGGCACCCACTGCGACCGGGTGAGCGGTTAGCCGAGATTCGACTGCGCGACCAGTCGCTTTCCACGTCGGGTTCAGGCACGCAATTCTTCATTCGCCGCGGCCAGCGGTATGGTCATATCTTGGACCCTCGCACTGGTCGACCCGCAGAGGGATTGTTTTCAGCCACTGTGATCGCCCCCACCGCGGCGGAGGCCGAAGGTCTGTCGACCGCATTCTATGTCATGGGACCGCAGGAGGTGGAGCGTTATTGCGAAACGCGCCCGCATGCAGCAGCGCTATTGGTTGGACCGGCGAAGCGCGAAGGCGACGTGCGCCTCTATGCCTTCGGTCTGGATGACGATCAGTGGCGGCAGCTCTCGGGCCAATAGCGTGGACACTAATGGGCCGGCTCGCGCTCACGGTCATCTATTGCCGCGGGCTCACTCATGAGCTTCGCTAGTTGGATGGCTAGCTGAGCGGCGCCCTCGCCGACCATCATCGTGAAGTGGTCGCCTGGCAATGTGTAAAGCTCGATCGGTTGACCCACTTGAGTCGACCAACCATGGTCTTCAACTTCCGGCATGTCGCGTCCAGAGACTTCGGCCAACCCGCCCTTGATCACCGGCACAAACAAATGAACCCGAGCGGCGAGCGTTGTCGGCTCATAACCTTGAATGACCCGAACGTTGGCCTCGCCGACGCGCACCAACCGACGGATCAGCGACTCGGGCGTTTCGGCTGGCACAGTACCTTGCTGGCGCGCCTTCGCCAGTACTGAAGGGAATCGCTCTTCGCGTGGCAATGCCGAGATTTCGTTGTAGTCGATCCGGACATCAGTGCCCGCAAACCGGTTGGCAAAATTGATCAAATCGCACAAAAACCGCGCTTCATCATCCAGGTCCAATTCATCGCAGATTGACGGCAGTGGTGTATCAAACAGGGCCACCGTGGCTACGATCTCGCCGGCGCGTTCCAGCCACTCAGCCAGTGCGAAGGCGAAAATACCGCCCGTCGACCAACCAGCCAGATGATAGGGACCCTTCGGCTGCAACTTGCGGATGCTGCCGCGTAGTCAGCGATCATTTCTTCCATCGACTCATGTGGGGATAGGTCCTGGTCGGCGCCACGCGGTCGAAACGCGTAGACAGGCTGATCCGCGTCTAGTTGCTGAACAAAGTCGGCATAGCTGCGTACGTCGCCACCCAGCGCAGGTAAAAGCACCAGCGGCGGGCGAGTCCCAGATGCCTGCAACGCCAAAAGAGGCACCCACTCCTCCGCGGAAGCTTCGACTACCGAAGCGGCTTCACCACCCGCCACCAATCGCACCGTCACCTCGGCCAACGAAGCGATACTCGGGCCTTCCATGAGCTTCGCCATGGGTAGCGTAAAATCGAGCCGGCCTTCAAGATTGTTTTTCAATTCCAAAGCCAACAACGAATCGAGACCGAATGTCGACAGCGGCCGATCAATTTCAAGTTTCGCCGGCTCGATGCTCATGATGCGGGCCAGCTCGTCGCGGATGTAATCGCACACCAACGACTGTCGAGTGATGGCATCGGCAGCCAAGAGTCGCCTGCGAAATGCATGGTCGACTCGGCTCGACGCTTCAGCTGCGGTTGACTGCTGGCTTTCCTCCGCAATTTCGGCGAGCAGAGCGGGACGCCGCGCGCCCAATAGCCGCAACAAATCGATCCATTGGGCATCCATCACGGCCACTTGGGCGGCGTCAGTCCGCATGATTTGCTGCAGGATTTCCAATCCGTGTGCTGGGTCGATCAATGACATGCCACGCGACTTTACCGCCTGGTCGCGACCAGCCTCCACGGCCATGCCAGATCCTGCCCACGGTCCCCAATTAATGGTGGTAGCCACAAATCCCTGTGCGCGACGGAAGTGGGCAAGTGAATCCAGGAAAGCATTGCCCGCCGCATAGTTCGCCTGCCCCGGCGAGCCCAGCACGCTGGCCACCGACGAAAACAGCAGAAAGAAATCCAGCGGCTGTTCGAGCGTCGCTAGATGTAGATTCCACGCACCGTTTACCTTGGGCGACATCGCTCGATCCAATTGTTCGAGCGTCATATCGGTCAGGACACCGTCGGCGAGAACTCCGGCCGCGTGAATGATACCCCGTAGCGGCGGAGAATTTGGCGGCAACGATTGCAGCGCGTTTGCGAGTGACTCAGCATCGGCCACGTCGCCGGTCAGCATCACAACCTCGGCACCGTGCGCACGTATCTTCGCCAGAGATTCCCCGATTTCTGGTGTTGGCCCGCGGCGAGAAAGCGGTGCAATAACGCCGGCGCCTTTCTGCGCAAGCCAGTCGGCCACCTGCAGCCCGAGGGATCCCGTCCCACCGGTAATCAAATACGTACCGTCGCGACGAACAAATTCCGGTTGGCCTAGTCCTTCTGGCACTCGACCTTCGCCACGGCCAATCTCCGACTCGACCCTCGACGCTCGACCCTCAATCGCCACCACCACCTTGCCGATGTTTTTCCGCTGCTGCATGTAGCGAAACGCGTCGATCGTTTGCTCGGTCTCAAACCGCGTGAACATGAGCGGCCGGTAATGGCCGGCCTCGAAGCGTCGCATCACTTCAGCGAACAGTTCGCGGATGGCGTCGGGCCGCTGACGGAGCATACGATCCAGATCGATCGCGAAGTACGACAAGTTATCTTGGAACGGCAGCAAGCCGATCATGCGGTTTTGATAGATGTCGGTTTTTCCGATTTCCAGGAAGCGGCCATAGGGCGCAGAATTGAAAGGCTCTTGGTTATCGCTTCACCCGGAAGCGAGTTCAGCACGACATCAACGCCTTCTCGGTTCGTGTCGGCGAGGATGTCGTCGGCAAATGACACGTCGCGACTGTTGTAAACGTGCTCGACCCCCAGTGACCGCAAGAACTCGCGTTTTTCGTTGCTTCCCGCCGTGGCGAAAACTTCCGCGCCAATGTGCTGTGCAATTTGAATGGCCGCCAGGCCCACGCCACCCGCACCCGCGTGAATCAATACGCGCTCGCCCTTTTGAAGCCGGGCCAGATCGACCAGGCCATAGTAGGCCGTCAGAAACGTGATGGGAATGGTGCAGGCCTGGTCGTGGTCGATCGACGCGGGCTTTTGAACCAGCGCATATTCGGCCGTGCGTGCGTGGGACGCGAAGGCATAGGGCACCACGCCAAATACGTCGTCGCCGACTCGAAAGCGGCTCACGCCCTCGCCCACAGCGGTGACGACGCCGGATGCCTCAATGCCCAGCGGAACGATCGCGTCCTTGATTCCCGGATATAGCCCCAGGGCCTTGAGCACATCGCTGAAATTCAACCCCGCGGCGTGCACCTCGATTTCAACCTGGCCGGCCGCCGGCGGTTCGCGATTGACCGCCGCAAGACGCAAGGCATCCAACGAGCCGGGTTGGGTGATGCGCAGCTGAAATGGCTTCCCAGCGGGGATCGCGAGGGAACCGGAGCGTCCCTCGGGGGAGGTTTCGATGAGCGACGGATCCCGGACCAGCCGGGCAACGTATCGCTTGGCGCCCCGATATGCGACCTCGTTCTCCGATGAATTAAAGCGCAATTCGTCGGCCGACTGTCCAGCCAATGCGTCCGCGTCGTGAAGGAGCGCTGTCCTATCGAGGTCGACCAGCCGCGGCTGCAGGTCGGGAAGCTCCATCGCAGCCACGCGGACCATGCCTATCAGCGGCGATTGCTGAACTGAAATGGGTGCCGTGGCGATGCCATCGACATCAGCTACTGCTTGGGCTCCAGCGGTCACGACCCACATAGGCGTCGCCGTTGGGAGAGAAGTGCGTGATAAGGCGTGGACTAACTGCATTACGCTACCGCAGCCCAGACGGCGGGCAATCTGCAACTCATCACGATCCGCATTGCCCGCATTCGAGCGGTCGGTTTCGCCAATGTCGAGCGACCACAAGTGAACGACGCCTTTGCACGATCGGCCGGATGCACTGAATGCCTTGGTTAGCAGCTCGCGGTAGTGGCTTTCGTCCAGCGGATCGACCTGCGCGAGCCGAGTGGCCAGGCTTCCCGTTGCCCGAGTCGCCCGGCGACCAGCGAAAAACCGCGGCCGGTTCTACGAGAACACTCGATTGCCCCGACAACGCTAATCGTTCGGCCAGGCGCCGACCGACACCTTGAGAATCGCAGAAAATAAGCCACCTGCCGGAAGCTCCGGTAGAAATTCCGGCGGTCGTATCATGGGATTTACGTTCGCCAGCGCTACCTATTAGCGGCGACTCGCGCCAGGCCACTCGGTAAATCCACTTCGACGTATCTACCGCTGTTGTACCGCCGGGCGTGCTTCGTCCCAATCGCTGCACCTGGACGCCTTCCAACGCGACAAGTGCCTTGCCCGTCTCGTCGAGCAGAAAGACATTGCCCTCGACTCGGTCCGGGCTGGGGCTGGCGTCGGTCGAAGTGCGAACCGCATACACGTACATCGGCCGACTGTAGTCGTCGATTAGCGAAATGATGTTGACGCGGCGAATGCCGACCGGCATGTAAGTGTAGGGGCTGAACGAACCATCGTGCTCGCGGGGAATCGCGCCCGCCATCGATTGCAATAGCGCGTCACCGAGTGCCGGGTGGAGGTGGTAACAGCTCGCTTCTCGCACCACTGACTCGGGTAGGCTGACTTGCGCCAGGGCATCGTGCGTGCACTGGCATAATTCGTCGAGTACTTGAAACGCGGGACCATACGCCAAACCTCGCTCCGACATGCGTCGGTAGAAATCGTCACGTGACGTAACGCCAATGGCACGGTCGCGCACTTCGACGATATCGATTTGTTCGGCGGAGATCTCGGCGAGTTTTCGGTCGTGCCGGGCGCCTGTTTCGATTCGTGAACAAGTGTGCCGGCCGCGTGCATGTTCCACGTGGTCGATGGGCCCGCCGCATCGGCGAGTTGTCCATAGATTTCGTACTTGGATTCGCCGCCGGACTCCGGTGCGACGGAAGTCTGCACGCGTCGCTGCGTGCCCTCAGGCAAGAACATCGCCTGCTGAATGACCAGGTTTTCGAGACCGTGCCGGCCTTCGCCAAACAGCTGCTCGGCCGCGGCCAGGCCTTGCTCGATGTACGCCGCCGCTGGCGTAACCGGCGACCCTTGTACCTGGTGGTCTGCAAGGAACGCCGGCGAGCGAGCGCTGAGCCGCGTTTCGAACAACGAATTCGACCAAACTGTCGACAGACGCGCGCCCAGCAGCGGGTGAACGATTGGACCGGCGGCCGTTGCCGCGTTTGTTGCACCGTCCTGCGCGAACATTCGGAGGCGCGTTGAGTCGAGCGCGTACCAATGCCGCGATCGTTGGAAGGGATAGGTCGGCAGCATCAACCGACGCCGCGGCCACGGGCGATCCCAGCCGCGCCAATCGATTTGCCCACCGCGAACATAATATTCCGCGACGCTTGAAGCGATCACTTGCCAGTCGTCTTGCCCGGCACGAAGTGAGGGCAGCCAGGCGACGTCCAAATTCGGCACGCATCGCCTGCCCATGCTCAGCAAGCTCGGCGTAGGACCAATTTCAATCAGCATGGTCGGTCGCATCTCCGCTATCCGTGCCATGCCTTCGGCAAACTGCACGGTGTTGCGTAAATGGTCGCGCCAATAACGAGCCGTGGGTGCCGCCGTCATCAGTTGACCGGTCAGATTCGCCGCCAGCGGAGTCTGCGGCGCGTTAAATTCGATACTGCCCGCGGAGCGTTCGAACTCGTCCAGCATCTCGTCCATCAAGGGTGAGTGGAACGCATGTGACACGTTGAGCAGCTTCACTTGCACGCCGTCGGCCGCAAACTTTGCGGCAAGATGATCTACCGCATCGGCATCGCCGGAGATCACAATATTTTCTGGGCCGTTGATTACGGCCACGACGACCTGCCCACCGACAGCATTCAGCTCGCTTTTCACACGATCAAGCGACGCAAAGACGACCGCCATTTTGCCACGCCGGTGGATTGCTTGCATGAGGCGAGCCCGTTCGGCGATCAGCGACAGCCCGTCCTCCACGCTCATGACACCGGCCACGCAAGCGGCGGCATATTCGCCCACGCTGTGTCCCAACACGATATCCGGCACGACTCCCCACGACCGCCACAGCTCGGCGAGAGCGTATTCCAGCGCAAATAGTGCTGGCTGTGTGTACGTCGTTTGATGAACGAGCGCCGCTGGATCGTCCGCGCCCGTGCCCTCGGGATACATAACATCCAGTAGCGTCGGACCTTTCCAGTGGCGACGCAGGATTTCGTTGCAGTGCTGCAGTGCGTCGCGGAAAATCGGCTGCGATTCACACAGCCCTCGCCCCATGCCGACATACTGCAGGCCTTGGCCGGTGAAAAGAAATGCTACTTTGGGCCGGCCCAGTGCGCGAACGGTACCTTGTTTCACGGCCGCTGAAGCGGCCTCGCCGGCCGCGAGTTTTCGAAGTTGCCCTCGTAGCTGGTCAGCGTCGGTGGCGGCAATTGCCGCTCGATAATTGAACTCGGCCCGGCCGGTGTTGAACGACCAGCACACATCCGCGATGTCCGCGTCGGAATGGGTCGTCGAAATACTGGGCGAGTTCGTTTCGCCTGTTGTGCCACAACGGCCGAGCTCTTGCCCGAGAGTTTCAGCAACTGAATCGGGCGGGCTGTCAATGGTGGACGACCCGGCTCGCTTGGTTGGAAAGCCGAATCTGCCGACTCGACGATCAAATGCGTATTCGTGCCGCCGAAGCCAAATGAGCTGATTCCCGCGATGCGCGGTTTCTCACCGCGGGGCCAGGCGACACTATCCGTGGGAATGCTCAGCCGCGTACCACTCAAATTGATGTGAGAATTAAGCGACTCAAAGTTGGCCTGGCGAGCAATTTGCTCGTGCAGCATCATGAGCACGACTTTGATTAGTCCCGCCGTGCCGGATACCGTCTCCATGTGACCGACGTTCGCCTTCACGCTGGAAACGTAACACGGATTGCGTACCGCGGTCGGCCTCACGAAATATTTCGCAAAGCGCTTGCATCTCGATGGGGTCGCCTAGCGGCGTGCCGGTGCCATGGGCTTCGATGTAGTTGATTTCCCCCGCCGTGAGGCCGGCTTGTTGCAACGCGGCACGGATGCACGCCATCTGCGATTGGCTGTTGGGAGCGCTAATGCCCGACGTGCGGCCATCCTGGTTCACGCTCGTCGCGCGGAGCACGGCCAGAATGTTGTCGCCGTCGCGCTGGGCATCCGCCAGGCGTTTGAGCAGCACGAGCCCACATCCTTCACCACGGACGTAACCGTTGGCGCCGGGAATCGAATGGCCGGCAGACTCCGTCGGGCGAGAGCATCCGCGCTTTGGAAAACGCAATCGTAGTCTCCGGCGTGAGAATCATGTTCACGCCGCCTGCCAGCGCAGCATCCGATTCTCCGCGCCGCAAGCTCTCTGCCGCAAAGTGAATCGCCAGCGACGAGCTGCTGCATGCCGTGTCGATCGCTGCACTGGGCCCGTGAAAATCGAAGATGTACGAAACGCGATTGGCGGCAATCGACAGCGCGTTGCCGGTGCCCATGTGAGCGTCGATCTGCTCGTAGTAGTCGTCGTACGGCACACACACTTTCGAATAGTCGGTGCCGCCAACGCCGACGAACACGCCGGTACGGCTGCCGGCCAATTGATCTGCCGGCCGGCCAGCGTTCTCCATCGTTTCCCAGGCCACCTCCAACAGCAGTCGCTGTTGGGGATCCATGCGGGCCGCTTCGCGCGGCGTGATTCCAAAAAATTGCGGATCGAACTGGTCCGGTGCTTCGACGAGTGCCGCCCAACGAACCGACATTTTGCCCGCCACCTCGCCGGTCGGGTCATAAAAATCGTCGATGTTCCAGCGCTCGGGCGGCACTTCGCAGGCTGCGCTGCGGCCGTCACGAATCAAATCCCAATACGCCTCCAGCGTCGACGCGCCAGGAAAGCGGCAGGCCATGCCAATGATGGCAATTGGTTCGGCCGTCGGCGTGCGCGACTTCTCCAAGCGCCGCTCGAGCAACTGTCGCTGCGCAGGCGAAAGCTTGGCGAGGCGTTGTGATAATTCGCTCATAAATAACCGGGTCGATGGCCGGTTCAATGTCCCAGAATGGGACAACCATCGAATCTTACAGGGTAGGCGACGCCACTCGCAAAGGCAAGCAGCAGATGCCTACGTCGCGGACCCGAATTGGCCGTCCGTCAGAGTGCGACGGCGACAATATCGCGCGGCTCGATAAAGAAGCGATAGCCGTGTGAATCGAGAAATGCCAGGCAGTCGTCGGCATCGCAGTGCTGCAGGTTTCGATATTCGAATCGCAGAATGGCTGGTCGAATCACCGAGAATTCGATCGAGCGGATGATGGGCCAGTCGTAGCCTTCCGCATCGATTTGAATGAGATCGACGCGATTCAATTGCGCGGCGGCCAGTGCGCTCATTACGGTGTGACACGAAACGTGCTGCGCGACGATGTCGTCGTCCGCAATTCCATGTCGCCGCAAATGCTCGCGATCGAACGACGCCGCCATCGAAGCCTGGCCGCGGTGACAATACAATTCGCGTGAGCCTTGTTGCTCGGCGATCGCCGCCTGGAGCAAAACAACCTGCGGCTGATCACGATACGCTTGCTGCAATCGGGCAAAGGCGGTCGGCTGTGGCTCCACGAGCACGCCGCGCAAGCGGTGCCGCACGATGAGCTGACGCAGATCGTCGTCACCCTTGCCGTCGAACGCGCCGATTTGCATGAATGTCATCTGCGGATTCTTCAACAGCTCGTGCGCAACGACAAACGGCAGCACGCTGCGGACCAATATCTCCGGACGCCGGGTCACCAGCGGCGGCGTGTAACAGCGCTCGATTCCCAGGCGCCGATACAAATTGTTGCGCTGCTGGCGGCGGGCATCGGTGCCGAGCCAGGCGGGCGTCAGTCGGTGGCGGAGTTCACGGAGTCGCATGATGTAGTGGCGCCAATCAGGCTGCCGAACGCTCACCAGCGGCGGCAGAATCCGCAACCGCTGCGTTGTCCAACGCATGCCAATCGCGGCCGTTCTGCAGTTGCCAAAGGTACGCGTGCTTCAAATAGGACAAATACGCGACAAGCAGGCAGACTTGCAGGCCGGCCAGGCCGTCGAGGAACCCGAGACGCCACACGTAGCCTTGCAAGAATCGCAGCGGCAAGCGCAGCAGCAAATGGCCGGCGTGTGTCCGTCGACCTTGGCTATGCCAGATACGCGACTGCACGTCGGCGTAGCGAGCCAGCTTTGGAAAATACTGAGCGTAGGAAGTGCACGTGTAGTGAGTCAGCCGCTGTTGCAGCCGGCCCACGCTGCCGCTCGTTAGCTCGACTTCAGCATGATCGGTTGGACCGACATAACGACCGACGTCGCGGCGAAACAGTCGCAAGCAGCGATCGTTTTTCCAGGGGCCGAATCGAATCGGGTGACCGAGAAAGTGATTGCGGCGGTAAATCCAATAGCCGTCGTGGCGCGGTCGGACCAGCTCACGGCGGATTTCGGCGGCCAGCTCGCACGTCACACGCTCGTCGGAATCGAGAATTAGCACCCAACCGTGTGCGGCCTGCGGAATGGCCCAATTCTTGAAATCGCCCGACGTGCGATACTCACGCTCGATGACGCGGCAGCCCAGGTCGCGCGCAATTGCAGCGTGCCGTCGTTCGATCCGGAATCGGCAACTAACACTTCATCTGCGACTTGCTGCGCGGAGCGAATGCAAGCGCGCAATGTGGTCGCGCTCATTCTTGCAGGGAATGATTACGGTTAGCTTGTTATGTCCGGAAGTCGCGCATACCGCGCAACGTCGGCTGAGTTGCATCCCATGGACGGGAGTCTAGTCCGATGCGGAAATTTTGGTCCAGATCAAAACTTTTCGTGCGGCAGCCGGCGATCTGTCAGGTCGCGGCTACTTTTGTGCTTGAAACACTTCGTGCCGCGTCAATATTCCACATCCAGCCATTTCTTTTCCTGCGAGCTGCGCAGGGCCGTGTCGCAGATGGCGATCTCATTGTGGCCGTCGACGAACGTGGAAAAATCGCCGCCGGGGCGTGTGCCCGCGATAAACCCGTATATGTTGCGGAACAGGTTTTTGGCGCCGCTGGCCCAGCCCTCGTTGTGGCCGCCGGGGTAATGGGCATATTCCCGAGCTGCCGGGTAGAGCAGGCTGGGGTCCTTCAGTACGGTTTGGTTCGGTCCGTCGCGGCGGCCGATCCACAGCTCGTTCTCTCGTTCCTGGTCCCAGACCAGCGAGCACTTGCTGCCGTTGATTTCGAAGTACGGCCGGTTCTTGCGCCCGGCCGCGCACTGGTTGACCGTGAGCACACCGTGCGCATCCGTTACTGAACTCTAACAGGATCGAGCCGTAATCCTCGGTGTTGATGGGCACGTCCTCCAAATCTTCCGGCCGCAGCACCTTTCCGGCGTAAGTTTCGACCTCGACCTTTGGCCGCTTGCGCGTGGGATGGATCGTCACCAAATCTGCCATCACACGCACGATCTTCAGCCCGGTCACGAACTGCACCAGGTCGCACCAATGGCTACCGATATCGGCCACAGCCCGCGATGCGCCGCTCATCTCAGGCACCAGGCGCCAGTTCCAATCGTTCTCCATGAGTAGCCAGTCTTGAAGGTACGAACCGTGCACGGCGTAAATGCGGCCAACATCGCCCGCGACCTGGCACATTTGATGCGCTTGCTGCACCAGCGGCATGTAGCGGTAATTGAAGTTGATGGCGTTCACCACGCCCGCCTGCTTGGCCAACTTCACCAGCTCGCGCGACTCATTGGAATTCATCGCCAGCGGCTTTTCCGACACGACGTGCTTGCCGGCCGCGAGAATATCCTTCGTGATCTCAAAGTGCAGATGATTTGGCGTGCAGTTATGCACCACCTGTATCTCGGGGTCGGCCAACAGGTCGTGATAATCGCCGTACGCCTTGGGAATCGACATGGCGTCGGCCTTGGCGTCGGCCAGTTTCTGCCCGCGCTCGGCAACCGCCACAACATCGACGAACCCAACACGCCGCAACGATTCGACGTGGACGGGGCCAATAAAGCCGGTACCGATAATGCCTGTCTTGATCTTAGTCATAAGTCGTTAGTCGTAAGTCGTAAGTGGTGAATACTACCTCAAAAAAAATGGGCGACGTTCTTGTCGATGGCCGTGCGTTTTGTAGGACTCCTTTATCAAAACTAACGACCAACGACTAATGCCTTACGCCTACTTCTCAATCAAACCACTCATCCGCAACATCGAAAGCCGGCACCGGCACATTAAGCACGCGCATCCGTCCGATCGCACGATGCCGGCAACCCGGCTTGATGAGGATCGCATCGCCCGGCCGCACCGGATGTCGCTCACCGTCGAGCTCAATCTCGCCGGTGCCTTCGAGGATGTAGTACATCTCGGTCATCCGCTGATGGTAATGGGCCCGGGCGTCGGCCGAGATTTCCACGACGTGCAGCGATGCGACGCCGTCCGATTCCTCGACAAATGCCCGCCGCGCCTGCCCGCACGGGCAATCGACGGGCGGCAATTCGGCGAGGCGCACGATAGCGAACCGATTTGGCATTTGCTATTCCACCGTTTCGACTTTTGCCCAGGTACGCTCGGCGATCGATTTGTCCACTGCTTCCAACACCGCGACGCACTGCGCCCCATCGCGGAAATCGGCCATCGTCGTTGGTTTCTTATTGATGGCATTCATTAACTCAAACACCGCATGCACAAACGTATGCTCGTAGCCCAAAATATGGCCCGGCGGCCACCACGCGGCTACAAAGGGGTGAACGCCCTCGGTGGCCATGATGCGGCGGAAGCCTTGCCGGCCCGGAGGATCGGCGCAGCTGTAGAACTCCAGCGTGTTCATTTCTTCGAAGTTGAACACAAGCGAACCGCTGCTGCCATTGACCTCGAATCGGTTGTAATTCTTGCGGCCTGGCGCCATCCGCGTCGCCTCGAACGAACCGAGTGCGCCGCCCGCGAACTTCGCAAGGAATAACGTCGCATCGTCGACCGTCACTTTTTCGGTGCCTTCGCCGGCGGTCGCCGTCAGGCCGGCCGAGCGACCTTCCGCCGGGCGCTCTGCAATCATGGTCTTCTGCATGCCGACGACCTCGGCAATCTCGCCAACAAGAAAACGCGCCATGTCAACATGGTGGGAGTTGAGGTCGCCGTTGGCGCCGGAGCCGGCCGCTTCCTTGCGCAACCGCCAGTTCATGGGAAACTTCGGGATCCACCAGCCAGTCTTGCAGATACGTCGCGCGGAAGTGGCGCACTTCGCCGATTTCGCCGGCGGAAATCATCTGCTTGGCGAGCGAGATCGCCGGCACCACGCGGTAGTTGAAATTCACCAGATTCACGACGCCGGCCTGACGCACGGCGGCGAACATCTCGCGGGCGTCCTTTAACGAAAACGCCAGCGGCTTCTCGCAGAACACGTGCTTGCCGGCCTTCGCGGCGGCAATCGCCATTTCGTGGTGCAAGCTGCCCGGCGTAGAGATGTCGATCACATCGACGTCCTTCCGTTGGCACAGCTTCTGCCAGTCGGACTCAAAACTTTCCCAGCCAAACCGCTTCGCGAACTCGGCCGTTTCGTCCGCGTGCTGGCCGCAAATGGCTTTCATTACGGGCACGCGGCTCGACATCAAAAAACTTGGCCGCTTTCAGATAAGCATTCGAGTGGGCCTTGCCCATGAACTTCGTGCCGATCAGCCCGACATTGATCGTCTTCGCCGCCATAGCTGATCCCCTTGAACACGCATCGAACAATTACGCAATGCCAACAAAACAATGCTGTACAGCGTACCGCCACGACGATTCCGGATCGCAAGTAGCTAGGAGCTCGCCCACACGCCGCGATATATTGAACGCCCATGGACAGCGTGGCTCGCCCGAATCAAGTCGCAGCCAGCAGCGGCCAGTGCCGGCGGCGAACGGCTGCTCGCGCTGGACGTCTTCCGCGGCCTCACGATCCTGGCGATGATCCTGGTCAACAATCCCGGCAAATGGGGCGACCAGTATGGCCGCTGGCTCACGCCCAATGGCATGGCTGGACGCCCACTGATCTCATCTTTCCGTTTTTTCTGTTCATCGTCGGAACGTCGCTCGCCTATTCATTTCGCAAGATACTTGCAGAGGCGGGCGGATCGCGCCGAGCGTCTATTGGCGGATCACGCGCCGCACGGTCGTGCTGATCTTTCTCGGGCTGCTGCCCGGAATTCTTGTCCGGCTCAGCGGGATTTGGTTCGGCGATTCGTCGGCTCTCGACTTTTCCACGCTGCGATTCGCCGGCGTGCTGCAACGGATTGCCGTCGTGTACTGATTTCGTCACTTCGCTGCTAGTACTGTTCGTGCCGGTTCGCGCACAGTCGTATTGGCAACCGTGCTGCTGTTGGGCTATTGGGCCGTGATGGGATTGCTGCCCAATCGCGGCGACTACGAACGCAATCTGTCCCCCGATGGCAATGTGGCTGGGCTCGTGGATCGGGCCGTTTTCACGCCACAGCACATGTATACATACGACTCCGAGACCGGCAGGCTCAGTGAGATGACCGAGCCGGAAGGCATCCTCAGCACGTTTCCGGCAATCGTCACCTGTTTGCTCGGTTATTGGACGGGACTGGCGATTCAGCGCCGCGCGGCTCAGTTATGAGACGATCGTATTGCTGCTCGGCTGCGGCGCCATTTGTGTCCAGCTTGGATTGCTTTGGGACCTGGCGTTTCCGATCAACAAGAAGATTTGGACGAG
This sequence comes from uncultured Planctomycetota bacterium, assembly GCA_963786455.1. Lineage (GTDB taxonomy): Bacteria > Planctomycetota > Planctomycetia > Pirellulales > Lacipirellulaceae > JABDGM01. The sequence goes on from CAWAZX010000012.1 coordinate 127,631, forward strand.
CAGTTACGTATTGCTATCCGGCGGTCTGGCGATGCAATTTCTGGCCGCCTGCCTGTTGAAGTTCGATCTCTGGGGCTGGCGGCGCCTGGCCCGCCCGTTCGAAGATCGTCGGCATCAACGCAATATTCGTCTTCGTGGCTTCCGGCCTGGTGAGCACGCTCCTGGGCCGGCTGAACGTGCGGCGGAATGAGTGCCCACGAGTGGCTCTATGATAACTCTGATTGCATCGTGGATCACCGACCCTAAGCTGGCATCTCTCGGTTATGCGGTGGCGTATATGGCCTTTTGGTGGCTCGTGTGCTGGGGGATGTCGCGACTCGGCTGGACGATTCGTGTGTAGAGGTCAGGCTTTCCAGCTCGCCGCAAGCGAGTCGCCGTGGCGACCTCACAATCCAATGTGTCAGGCCGGAAAGCCTGACCTACTGAGCGTGCCTCTCATGCGGCTCGTCGACGTCGACCTGACTCTCAACGACGACCCGGTTCCGGCGCACGTGGCGGCTGCTGGCCGACGCCAAGCAGCGAATCGATACGCTTGGAGGAAGAATCGCGGGCGTCCATTCCGGCATTCGTCCCCAGCGATTTCGAACTGGTCTACCGCGCACTGGTGGCGATCCAAGTCGGGCCACCTGGCCACCGGCCGCCGATTCCTGGAATGGGGCAGCGGACATCGGCGTCGTCACGTGCCTGGCGGTGTGGGTCGGATTCGACGCCGTCGGCATCGAGATCGAACCACGACTCGTGCGCCTCGCCGAGGAACTTGCGAAAAACCACGAGGTCGACGCCCAATTCGCATGCGGCAGCTTCGTGCCGCACGGCGCACGAGTTGCGGGTCGAATTATGCGGGCGACGTCCTCTGGCTCTCGACCGAGCGGGCCGGACGGCTACGCGATCTGGAACTCGAGCCGGACGACTTCGACGTCATATTCGCGTATCCCTGGCCCGGCGAGGAGCAAGTCATCTTCGATTTGTTCGCCGATTGCGCCGCAGTCGGCGCACTGCTTCTCACCTACCACGGCCAGGAAGGCCTGAGGCTGCATGCGGAAAGTGAGGAAGTAGGATTCAGGATGCCAGGATGCTGGGAGCAGGGGAAGAAAACGAGCAATGCGTTCGTGGTTAGTCCCTGCATCCCGCATCCTGAATCCTGTATCCTCTCCTCATGGGTTACCGCACACTCCGCGAATGCGTCGACGATCTCGAGCGGCACAGGCAGCTCGTGCGGATCGAGTCGAGGTCGACGCCCGGCTGGAAGCGGCCGAGATCCATCGCCGCGTGTGTGCCGCCGGCGGACCGGCCGTGCTCTTCACGCGAGTGAAGGGCTGCCGCTTCCCGATGGTGAGCAACCTGTTCGGCACGATGGAGCGTGCCCGCTTCATGTTCCGCGACAGCCTGGATCGCGTGCGGCGACTGGTGGAGCTGAAGCTCGATCCGACAGCCGCATTGCGGCGACCCGCTGCGATACGCGGGGCACCGCGCGATCGCGCTTTGACGATGCTGCCCCGGTTCGTCGGCCGAGCGGCGGTGACGGCCAATCGAAACCACGATCTCACAACTGCCGCAGCAAGTGAGCTGGCCGGAGGACGGCGGCGCGTTCATCACGCTGCCGCAGGTCTACACCGAAGATGTCCGCGAGCCCGGCTGGCGTCGCTCGAACCTGGGCATGTATCGCGTGCAGCTTTCCGGCGGCCAATACGAGCCGGACCGCGAAGTCGGCCTGCACTATCAGATCCACCGCTCGATCGGCGTCCATCACGCGGCCGCGATTCAGGCCGGCAAGCCGTTTCGCGTGAACATCTTCGTCGGCGGGCCGCCCGCGATGATGCTGGCCGCCGTGCTGCCGCTGCCCGAAGGGATGAGCGAGCTGGCGTTCGCCGGGGCACTCGGCGGGCGGCGCAGTGCGGCTGCATCGCCGCAGTGATGGGCTGCCGATCCACGCCGACACCGATTTCTGCATCTGCGGCACGGTGATTCCCAACAAGTTGCTGCCCGAAGGGCCGTTCGGCGATCACCTGGGCTACTACAGCTTGCAGCACGATTTTCCGGTGCTCGCCGTCGAGCACGTGTACCACCGCGACGGTGCGATCTGGCCGTTCACGGTCGTCGGCCGGCCGCCGCAGGAGGACACGATCTTCGGCCAGCTGATCCACGAGCTGACCGGCCCGGTGATTCCCACGGTGCTGCCGGGCGTCGTCGGCGTGCACGCGGTCGACGCGGCCGGCGTGCACCCGCTGCTCCTGGCGATCGGCAGCGAGCGGTACTGGCCGTTCGCCGAGACGCAGCGGCCGCAGGAGCTGCTGACGCAAGCCAACGCCATCCTCGGCCAAGGCCAATTGTCGCTCGCCAAGTTTTTGCTGATCGCCAACCAGTCCGACGATCCGCGACTCGACCTGCACGACATCGCCGCGTTCCTGCGACACATTCTGGAGCGGGCCGATTGGACCCGCGACCTGCACTTCCAAACCGAAACCACAATCGACACGCTCGATTACTCCGGCGGCGGCACTGAACGCCGGCTCGAAAGTCGTGATCGCCGCCGTCGGGCCGCCAACGATTCGAACTCGGCGACTCGAACTCCCGACCGATCTGCGACTTGCCCGACAGGTTTCAACAATCCGCAAGTCGTGCTGCCAGGCGTCCTGGCGATCGAAGGCCCGCAGTGCGAACCGCCCGATTCGCATTTCGGATCCTCCTGATCTCCGACAATCCGACCCGACATCTGCACTCATCGCCGACACATCGAGCGCTTCTGCGCAACCTTCACGCCGCGACGATCCCATTGCCCGCTTCCGCTGGATCGTCATCGTCGACGACAGCCAGTTCGTCGCCGAGTCGCTCCGCAACTTCCTGTGGGTCACGTTCACGCGCACCAACCCGGCCGCCGACATCCACGGCATCGAGCCGTTCATGCACGACAAGCACTGGGGCTGCCGCGGCCCGCTGGTGATCGACGCCCGCCTCAAGCCGCACCACGCCCCGCCGCTGGTCGAAGACCCAGAAGTCACGCGCCGCGTCGACGCGCTCGCCGCCCCCGGCGGCCCGCTGCACGGAATCATTTAACGATCGATCTCGAACGCCGCACTGATCGGTTATCTCACACTGCGATAGTCGTTACACTGTCCGATGATGGAACTCGTCATCGCACATCTTGGCTATCTCCGCTCGCACCACCGGACCACGTCGCTGACGACCGGCATGTGGTGGTTCGCCGTCATTTGGCTGGGAGCCGTCGGCGGCTGCGTGGGCAGTTTTCTGACGGTGGTCTGGGACCGGCTCGGCACCGGCGAGGGGTTTGTGTTTCCGCGCTCGCGCTGCCCGGAGTGCGACCACGAAATCCGCTGGTATCACAATGTGCCGGTCGTCGGCTGGCTGCTGCTGCGGGGCCGGTGTTACGATTGCGGGTCGCGCATTCCGGTCAAGCACCCGCTCATCGAGGCAGTTTTTCGCCCTGCTATTCATCCTGGTTGGCGCATCGCGATCACCGTGGCTCGTAGCCGCGCATCGAACCGCCGATTCGCTAACTGGTAGCGCATCCGCAATATGGCCACAGTCTGCACATTTCTACTGAGCACCCGCATGGCCAACTCACATTCCACGGTACCGTCACCGGCTCGAAGTTTCTGCTCGAAGCGGGCGGCGCGCACGTGCTCGTCGATTGCGGCCTGTTCCAAGGGCTCAAGGCGCTGCGCGAATTGAACTGGCGGCCGACGCCGTTCGACGTGAAGTCGCTCGACGCGATCGTGCTCACGCACGCCCATCTCGATCACACCGGCTACTTGCCGCGAATCGTGAAGGAAGGCTTTACGGTCGCGAATCATCTGCACCGAAGGCCACGAATCAGCTCACCGAAATCATCCTGCTCGACTCGGCCCACTGCCAGGAGTACGACGCCGAATACGCCAACCGCAAGGGCTTCTCGAAGCACAAGCCCGCGCTGCCGCTGTACGACGACCGCGACGTGCAGAAAACGGTCAAGCTCTTCCGAACAGTCTCGCGCGACGAATGGTTCTCGCCCGCCGAGCCGATCTGGATGCGCTACCACGACGCCGGCCACCTGCTCGGCTCGACGATGATCGAAGTCGAAATCCGCGACCGCACGCCGCCGCTGCGGATTCTGTTCTCCGGCGACGTCGGCCGCTACGACGGGCCGCTGTATCACGACCCAGTCGCCGCCGCCCAGTGCGACTATCTGGTTTGCGAAAGCACCTACGGCGATCGCGATCATCCGCGAGAGCTCGATCCTCGACGCGCTCGCCGACGTCGTCAACCGCTCCGTCGAGCGCGGCGGCGTGATGCTGGTGGCCGCGTTCGCCGTCGGCCGCGCCAGCAGTTGATCTACCTGCTGCAGGTCCTCAAAGAGCAAGGGCCGAATCCCCGACTGCCGATCTATCTCGACAGCCCGATGGCCTGCGACGCCACCAATGATCTACCGCCAGCACCGCGAAGACCACGACCTCAGCGAAGGCGAGCTCGACCCGGCCAATCCGGTGCTCGACGGCACAGGCGTGCGTCTCTGCCGCACGACCGACGAATCGAAGGCATCTCAACAACGTCACGGCCCGGCCGTCATCATCTCCACCAGCGGCATGATGACCGGCGGCCGCATCCTGCATCACCTGAAGCAGCGGCTGCCAAGCGCCCGGAACACGGTCGTGCTCGGCGGGTTTCAGGCCGACGGCACCCGCGGCCGCATGCTGCAGGACGGCGCCAAGTGGCTGCGCATGTCTCGGCCACGACGTGCCCGTGCGGGCGGCCATCGAATCGATCCCCGGCCTCAGCGGCCACGCCGACCGCAGCGCCCTGTTGCGCTGGCTGCAACCGCTCAAACCGCCCAAGGCCGTGTTCTGGTCCACGGCGAAGTACCAGCGCGGAAGCCCTCAGCCAAACGCTTCAGCGCGAGCGTGGCTGGAACGTCCAAATTCCCGCGCTGGGAAGCATGCATAAGCTCGACTAGTGGCTAACTGGAGCCGGTGATATTTCGCATTCGAGCCGCTGGCCAGAGCGGGTAAGATAGCGGGACCCTCGACCACGCGGCCAGCCACCAGTGAATTGCAATTGGGAATCGTCATTCCATGACAACAAACGCGGGCACCAATCGAAAGAATGTCACTTCCAGGCCGGAGTATTCGGCACCGGTCTCTCCAGAGCCACCCAAGCCGCAGCGAAAAGTATCCACTGTCGATTTGCCCGCACTGTCGCCGCCAACCGCGAGGCAATTCTCGAATCGCCCAGCTACCGGCTGGCCGAATACGACGTCGATTTCCTCAACCGGAACGAGAATCGCCCGCTGCGAATGCAGCTGGAGCTGCTGAAGACGGAAACGCTGCTCCGCGAGCAACAGATCGACTCGACGGTCGTCGTCTTCGGCGGCACGCAGATCGTGCCCCGCGAACAAGCGGAAGCCGTGTTGCAAGAGGCACGGCTAGAACGCCGTGAGAAGTCGCCCGACGATCCTCTGCTGGCCCGCGCCGTGAAGCGGGCCGAGCGGATCCTCGCCAAAAGCCACTTCTACGACGAGGCCCGGGAGTTCAGCCGCCTCGTGTCCGATGGCCGTGCCAGCGACGGCCGCTGCAAGTTCGTGATCATGACCGGCGGCGGGCCGGGCATCATGGAAGCCGCCAACCGCGGCGCGTTCGAAGTCGGCGCAAGAGCATCGGCCTCAACATCGACCTGCCGCACGAGCAGGAGCCGAACCCGTACATCACGCCCGAGCTGTGCTTCCGCTTCCACTACTTCGCCATGCGCAAGTTTCACTTCATCTTGCGGGCGGCGGCACTCGTGGTGTTTCCCGGCGGCTTCGGCACGCTCGACGAACTGTTCGAAATGCTCTGCCTGCGCCAGACGCGGCGGATGCAGCAGATCCCCGTCATCCTCTACGGCCGCAAGTATTGGGACTCGATCATCAATTTCAAGCAACTGGCCGACGAAGGCGTCGTCGACGATGAAGACCTCAAGCTGGTCGACTACGCCGAAACGCCGCAGGAAGCCTGGAAAATCATCGCCAAATTCCACGGCCTGAAATTGTCGGAAGAATAGGCGACAGAGCTGTGCCTATCCGTTGGGATACACCAGCAAGAACAGCCACTCGGCGACGAGCGCGGGCTTATTCTGGCCATCGACCTCGATGGTATTTTCCGTGGTGACCAGGTATCGGCCTGGTGCGCGCGGCACGACATCGAACAGCTTCGAATGGAGCCGGATTCGTGAACCCACCGGCACGGCACCAGGAAACCGCACGCGGTTGAAGCCGTAGTTGATGCCAAACTGTGCGCCCGGCGGGTAATCGGTCGGTGTATTCAACCGCGAAAGGTGAACGAGAATCGACAGCGTCCAGAAGCCGTGCGCGACCGTGCCGCCGTACGGGCTTTCGCGGCGGGCGCGCTCCGGATCGCAATGAATCCACTCGCTGTCGCCGGTCGCCGCCCCAAATTGATCTATCATCTCCTGCGTCACGGTGTACCAGTCGGACGTCTGCGGCCTGGCACCGTAATAGTCGCGGATTGCGTCGATCGGATCGGACGCAGCGTCAGCATTAATTGCGGCAGGCTCCGTCATTAAGTCTTATCCCACGCACCAAGCGAACGCAGCCGCTCGACTTCCGCGGCGGCCAGCTGCTTGAGTTGATGATAGTCCGTCTTTCCCGTGCGGTTCAACGGCAGGCCGCCCGCCTCGAGCAGCACGTAGTGTTCCGGTCGCATGTACGAAGCAATGCCTTGGGCATGTCGCTGCAATCGCTCGCGCGACAGCTCTCGCCCCGCCTTGGCAGCGACGAACAGCACGACCGCCTCCCCAAACACTTCGTGACGTTGACCGACGGCCGCACATGCGCCCACGTCCGCCTCCAGCTCGCAGAAGTGCTGCTCGATCTGCGCAGGATGGACTTGAAAACCCTTCGGCTTGATCACCAGCTTCGAACGCCCCGCCAGAACCAGACCGTTCGACGATAGATAACCTAAGTCGCCCGAATAGTACACGCCGTCACTCGAAACCGTCTGCCGGTAGGCTTCCCGATTGCCGACATAGTCGACGAACACCTGGGGGCCAGTGAAGCAAATTTCGCCCGTCTCGCTGTGTGTCAGCTCATCGCCGGCGGTGCCGTCGGCCTTCATCGGCTGTCGAATCGTCAGCGGCGTCACCGGCATCGGCCAGCCCACGCCGTTCACCAGGTGGTCGACGTCTCGTGTCAAACCGGTGTAGGTGACGAATCCGCCCATTTCCGTCATACCTAGCCCGGTGCCGATGACCGGCGCCATGCCGCTCACCCGCTCCACAAACGGCCGCGCTACCTGTTGTCCGCCGAACAATACGTACTTGAGCGAGCTCAGGTCGTAGTCGGCGTAGTTCGGCAACTGCCACTGGAGCTGAAACATCGACGGTACCTGGCCGAGACAGTCGACCCGATAGCGCTCGATGGCTTGCAGCGACATTTCCGCGTCGAACCGATTGAGGATGACGGCGGTACCGCCGGCAAACAACATCGTCATCAATGCCTCGCCCTGGCAGGCAACGTGCGACGGTGGCAGATTGACGAGCATCCGTTCGACGTTGAACAAATCGCAGCCGCCGGCCAGACAAAGGTTTTGCACTGTGATGTTGCGGTGCGTTAGCAGCGCCGGTTTCGGCAGGCCGGTGGAGCCCGTCGTGTAGATCACTTGCGCGCCATCGGTTGGCAGGACCCGTGCCGTTGTCGCGCGGAATTCTCGCTCTAATGCCGGATTGTGCCGCGTGGCCGATCCGACGTCCGTGAGTGCGTCACCCGGCAGCGCGCCTTCCAGCAGTCCGTCGCCGTTGGCAAGTTGAACCAGGTGCTCCACATAGTCGCAATTTGCACGCACGGCCTCAGCGACCGGCGTGAAATCGATCAGCGGCGTTCGGCCAGGCATCACGAATCCCTTGGCCCGGATCAACCCCAGCGAGCGGACCACCTCGTCCGGCTTGAGCCGCATATCGAGCGGTGCGTGAACGACACCAATTTTGAAACAGCCGTATTCGAGGAAAATGTGCTCGATCGTCAGCGGCAGCAACGTCGCCAGAAAATCGCCCGGTCGATAGCCCAGCTCCAAGAGCCGCAGCGCGCGAGCCGTGCTCTCTTCGTCCAGCTCACGATACGTGACTTCGCGGCCCGTATCGAATTCGATAATCGCCGTGTGCTGCGGACGTTCCCCGGCCCACTTCGCCAAGACCGCGTGGAGCAAATGCCGGTCGGCGAAATCCCGCTCGTAGTCGTCCCAAGTGTAAGCTGGGAGAGGCACCGTACAATACTCCCGCTGATCTCGAGTTATTTGACGCAACTGCGAATTGAAACGCTAAAAGACCCCGGCATTGACATTTTTAGCAAGCTGCGCCTCGCCGCGTCGTCTGCAAACGTAGACTCTACTTGCATTATTATACAAAATTTTGTATACTTTAAATAGTATAATTCGAGCTGGCGGACTAGTATGACCGGCAAGCATGACGACGAGGTCGACGAAGCCGAAGTCGTGTGAGAAGCGAGATGCCAAAAAAGAAAAATATGCCGACTCACGTCACGCGCTCCGATGTATTTGAAGACTTGGGATTCACGGCCGAAGACGCGGCGATTCTGCAGCTCAAGACGCAGCTTCACATCGAAATCATGCGGGCGATCCGGCAGCAGAAGTTCTCGCCTCGACAATTGGAGAAAGTGCTGGATGTTCCTCAACCGCGCGTAAGCGACCTCGTGACTGGCAAGATCTCACGCATGACTGCGGATTTGTTGACGAAGTATCTCTACCGCTTGGGCCGCGAAGTCACGATGAAGACGAAGACGAGCCGCGCCGCGCAGCGGCAATGGCGTAAAGCCGTCCTTCGAGCGAATGGCTTCTCTTTTTTCCTTCCGTGTCCCTCCCCTTTGACGGGGCGGGATTAAGGGAGGGGTGCCAGTTTGTCTTGTGGCTCGTTTTCCCTAGCTGACGGCTAAGAGCTGACGGTTCGAAGACTCCAGCCCCTCGACTCCCCGCCCTCGGCCATTTCCGGCCCTCGACTCCCTGGCCTGAGCTTGCCTGCCTTGGGCTTTGTTGAAAGGTCGACGGCTCAACCATTCTGGCCGATGGCTGACGGCTGATAGCTTTGCCGTCCAACTCAGCACGAGCAAATGCTGCTGGCCGAGCAGTGCACAGGCGAATTGCGGCATGCGGTAGAACAATCGCGGCCAAGCGCAGGGCGGCAGTCTTCGCCATTTTCCTACACTCGACCATTTCGGGCTAAGAGCTGATGGCCGAAGGCTGATCACCAAGAACCAACGTCTAACGCCTTGCCCTTTTTTCCGCCACGCGCGGCAACATCGCGCTCAAGCTGCTAGTCATTGGGAATCCGGTGGATCGCTGCTCGACGGGAATTGAACGCACACTTTATTCGCGGAGCGAATGCCATCTGGCGCACGAAATGTGAAGCGCAATGATCGATTGCCGCGCACGGTGGAAATTATCTGCTGCGCCGTGGTTTGTCGAGAAAACCCTTCACGCGTAAAATGTTCGGAACAGGATTACGGTCGCTCCGCGGGCCGGCTTCGTTTCGCCGAAACGCACAATCCACGTGAGGCGTGGTCGGCCAATCCGATAGAAAGGCTTGTGCTTGATGGCTGACGAGAGCCACTTTCCCCTTCTCCCTTCTTGCCGGGAAGACATCGAGCAGCTTCGCGCGTGGAATCTTGAAATCTCGATGCGTGGTATCGGAAGAAAGACCCGTACATTCGCGAATACAACATCATTTGCATGTGGGGCAATGAAGTTGCGCAATCCCTCAGCAACCGGAACACCACTGCAAAATAAAGTTTGGGAGCTTACCTACACTCCACCGGCCGGCGCTCCCGATCGACGACTCTGTCAACCTGAAGCGTGGTTCATTCTCGTTGAAGAAGTAACGAGATACCTGCCAAGAAATCGACTTAGGCATAGCTATCAGCGGCTTCTATTGATTCGGCAAAACGGCCTGAACCACAACTTTACTTGTGGAAGCAACAAGTTGGCGATGGATGCACAGACCGCGGTGCTGGAGCTTTTTGCGATCGCCGAGGAATTGGAAGATCGGCTTGTCGCGGCTCTCAACCAGTTATCGGGCAACGTGAAGTCAGTGGACAGCACAGTACGCAAAGAGCGCGCACGGCGGGCGATTGAAGCAGCCAACCAGCGAGCTGATCGAGAGGCGAAAAACAAGGAGTTCGAGTTAAAGATTGAGCCGCAACACGCAGCGCAGGCACTTGCGCGCATACTCAATATGGTTGGGGAAACCTGGACGACGATTTCGCCCCACCAACTTACGAAACTTGATGAAAAGGCTATTTACTGGTTAGTCGCGGCTGGAATGCTCGAGCGTCAAATGACATTACAACTTCGCCATATCGGGGAACCCACCTATTTCGAGGCAACGATTAACGTCACCGGTGAAGGCGGGTTTGGCGAGGCCATGCAGCCAGTGCACGCTCGCTCGTACGAAAAATGGTTTGATGCGTGGGAGAAGTGGATGGAGAGCCCGAATGCAGCTGCGTCACCATACACTACACAGAAACTTAATCTTGGAGAGACGCTCCGCCTTACTGATCAGGGAATGATCGCCCGCGATGATATGCGGGCTGGCAACACAAAGGTCGTCGTTGAGTTCGCGCTAAAACAAGGGTTCTTTGCAAATCGACCGCCCTCGCGCGGGACTGGAGTTTGTTTCGAGTTCAAGGAACTGCACGACGGTACTGTCACTTCCAAAGTCCGGCAGTCTGAACCTAGAATACAACCGCGTAGCGGCGGTAGCGCCAACTCAATTGGCGAAAAAGCGCGACAGCTAGCACAAAGAATTGCAAATTTAGCAGATGACGTTGTTCGGTCATTTGCCTTTTCATCGACAGATGACCGGGTGCGTTTCATCAATGGTATCACCGGAGAAATCGTCCATGATGCCCTACCATTCATAACTTGGATTGAGAGAAACAGGCCGCTTGCCGCCGACTTAGAAAAGCGGCGATTACTGCAAATGGAGATCGAAGCAGAGCGGTGTGCCACTTTGGATATTCCAGAGTACAACGGAGGAATCGTTTCACATAACGCTGACAGCGGGACGGCATCGAATGGAGCTCGTCGGACTGCCGAGTTATTCGTTTTTTGCAATGCATTTGGCAAAGCACTTCATGAATGGGCAGATGACATTGAAGGCCTAGGCGGGGCATCAACTCGGCAAGAGCAACCGTCGTTGGCAACACCGGGAGTTGGTCCCTGCGACGATCGATTCATCTTTGTATCGTACGCGACACCTGATCTCGCCGGCGCTGACGCCATCGTGCAATTATTGGATTCTGCCGGGCTGCATACGTGGTTCGACAAGAAAGATTTATGCGGAGGTCAAGATTGGGAATACGAGATTCGGAGAAAACTCGAGGCCGCGTCGCTTACTTTGATTTGCCTTTCCACGCATGCTGTCGACAGAAAGGGTTTCTTTCACAAGGAGATGCGATACGCTGTCGACGAGGCATTGAAGTTTCCAAAAGATAAGATATTTATCATGCCCGTACGGCTAAACGACTGTGCCATTCCAGATGATGTCCGGAGATGGCACACACTCAATTTGTTTGAGCCGTCATCGTCCCAAAAGTTGCTCCAATCGATTGGAACTGCATTACAATGTGGCGCTATGCGCACCAATTAAGTCCCATGAAGCCTTTGAGGCAGTGATGAAGTCATTCAATGCGATCGATAGTTCGTGAAAGAGGCCACAATGCCTTAGTTACCGGAGATCGCTCGTCAAAGAATACGAGAAAATGATCGAGGAATCCAAAACCACGCGTGGCAACATCGAGATCAAGCTGCTGGCGAATCACAAACCGGTAGATGCCCGCAAAAGTTAACCCATCACCCGACGTCCTGTGACAGGTGTTTTCTCGGGCGACTTGGATGTCCCGCCCTTATCAGCACCAGTTGCGCGAATACCGGCCTCTGTCATACGGGTTAGTAAGGAAGAATAGTACTTGCTTTCGTTGTCGTAATTGGCAATCGCATCATCTAGAAAACCATTCCAATTCGATGACGTACTGAAGCGGTCTTCCGCCGCGCGGGTCATCAATGTCTCCAGTGGTTACGGCCAGTTGGAAGGGTTATCGCCCGACGTGCCGAGCTACTGTCTATCCAAGCTGGCACTGAGCGGTTTGACTATTATGTTAGCCAAAGCACTGCACGGTGATCACATCGCGGTTAACTCGATGTGTCCGGGATGGGTGCGCACGGACATGGGCGGAGCGAACGCGACTCGCTCTGTGGAAGAAGGCGCTGATACGGCCGTCTGGCTAGCCGACGAAGCTCCCCACGAGCTGACGGGAAAGTTCGTCCGCAGCCGCCAGGAGATTCCCTGGTAATCGCCGCATCAACGGCCTGCAGGTTTGCGCTGAACGGCCGCCAGTATAGCCGCGGCTACGGTTTAACCGCGTACACTCTCACGCTGGCGGCGTAGTCGTTGACGTTGTATCGGGCCAGCAAGTCGCCCAGTTCGTTGTGCACCTCGCTGGAGCAGCACGAGACGACCGGGAGAACGCTGTTCATGGGCGGTGCGCAGCAGCCCGACTGGCCGGATACTTTCGAATACGCGTTCAAGTCCTTGCCGGTGTCGATGATCTCGATGGCGAGGAATCCGGCGGCAGCCAGCCAGTTGCGGTAATCCTCGATGAGAATCGCACCGGCGACACAACCGACGTAGGCCATCAGGTCGGTGCCGATTTCGGGCGGCAGCGACCGCTTCAAGGCAATGTCGCTGACGGCCAATCTTCCGCCCGGTTTCAAGATGCGGGCGATCTCTCGAAACACAGTCGGCTTGTCGGGCGCCAGATTAATCACGCAGTTGCTGATCACGCAGTCGACCGAGGCATCGGGAAGCGGCATGTTGTCGATGGTCGCTTGATGGAATTCGACGTTCGTTCGTCCGGCCGCATTACGGCGCGCCAGTTCAAGCATCTCCGGCGTCATGTCGATGCCGATGGCTTTTCCGTGCGGGCCAACCCGGTCAGCGGCGAGGAACACGTCCAGGCCGCCGCCACAGCCCAGATCGACGACCGTTTCACCCGGCCGCAGCGTGGCAAAGGCCGTGGGGTTTCCACAGGACAGCCCCATGTTGGCCTCGGCCGGGATCGATGCCAATTCCTTTGGCGAATACCCAAACGCCTCGGCGACGGCGCGGACCCCGTCATGGTTCGTTGACAGGCCGGCCGTGGCGACGGAGGCGTACTTATTTCGGACAACCGTTTCGATACTCATGGGGTTTCCTTTAACCATTGCAGGATGCGTGAATCGATTTGGTCCCGCACGGTGCGGAACTTTTCGAGCGTTGCGGCCTCCGAGCCCAAGAAGGCGGCCGGATCATCGAACGGCCAGAACATGCGATTCATCATCCCGGGAAAGATCCGCGGGCACTTCTCATTGGCGCCGTCGCAGACAATTACCAGATGGCGCACCGCAATGCGGCCAAGATACTCGCTCACGTTCTTCGGCGTCTGATCGCGGATATCGATTCCCTTCTCGTCCATAACCTGTACTGCGAACGGATGCACTTTCTCGGCCTGATCGGTTCCGGCGCTAACGGCCGTGAAGCGGTTGCCGCCATACTTCCGCAAAAACCCCTCGGCCATCTGGCTGCGGCACGAGTTGCCGGTGCACAGGAACAACACATTGGGATTCGTTTCCATTTCAGAAGCACCTGCTACGCGTCAGTTGTTTAGCGTCCTTCGCGAGCTGCGGCACATCCTGGAAACAGCAGGCCAGGCACTCGAGCAACTTTTTGTGAAAACCCGTCTTGGGAGCGGCCAATTTGTAATGCATCCACAAGCCGTCGCGGCGAGCCTCAACGAGGTCGGACTCTCGCAGATACGCCAGGTGCCGAGACACAGTGGGCTGAGGCATGCGTAGCGTGCTCACGATATCGCAAACGCACAGTTCACCTTGCAATAGGAGGTTGAGAATTCGCAGCCGGGTCGGGTCGGAAAACGCCCGAAACATGCGATCCACCGGATTGGCAGCAACAGTTTTCATATTCGCCTATCCAAATATACGGCTAGGCAAATGTATTGGCAAGCCCACGACCGCTAACGGGCGGTCTTAGCCGGCGGTGCCCCTCGCTGCCGGCAAGCGCCGCGTGCCGCCGGCTCCGCCGGGGTGGCCAAAACAATGAATTGAAATCCGACCGTCATTCGCTACAGTGTTCAGATGAATAGTACCAGTCGGGCGTGGCCGAAGTCGCCCTCGTGCTTCGAGCGCGCGCTCATCCCTCACTGCGAACAGCTCGCCATGGCGAATAAGATCGAATCTTCCCTAGAAAATTCCCCGGCCCCGGCGGCTTCTCCCGCTACGCGCAGCCGCGGCAGGCCGCGGAAGGTGGATGATGCTCTGCGCCGCAAAATCTGTGTGCTGGTCGCCATCGGCTGCGACCTGCGTCAGGCGGCGATTCATGCCGGCTGCTCGTATCCCACGATCCGTCGCGAATCGCTGCGGCATGCCGAGTTTCGACTCCGGCTCCGCCAGGCGCTGAAGTTGAAGGCCCAAGTCAACGCCCGGTGCAGTGTCGATAGCCAGTACCGCCACTCAATTTCCGAGCTTCAACAACGACTGTGCGTCACGCCGGCCGACTCCACCGATCGTCCAAACACCGCTACCACCCAACCGTTTTGAACTTACTCCAATGTTCAAAATTCATAATTCAAAAAGATCGCCGCCCGATTTGCGAAACGAAAAGCACCAGCGCCGAGTGCCACGGCTGGTTGCTTGGAATCCGCCGTGGCGGGCTCGTCCACCAGTGCTCCCAGACCTCAGGCAAATTGGTAGAATCGCCGCCCCCTATTCATTTCGCCCGCGTGAATGTTCCCAGGCCGTGGATGTTGAGGTTTTCGATGAGGACGCGGTCGTGCTGGCCGGTGGGGGTTACGGAGAAGCGAACTGCGGAGAGGCCGGTGGCGTTTTCGCCGGCGGGTTGATAGAGAAATGTGTCGCGGTCCCAGTGGCGGAGGTCGAACTCGAGGGGCTCAGGGCCAATTCGGAGGACCAGTTTGCCGGCGCGCTCGGTGAGCTCAATGGGGCCGAAGTACTCGTTCTCGTATTTGCCGGTATAGGCGGCGAGCTTGAGCGGCGGCGATGTTCGGGCCGGCGGGCGGCTGTAGTCGCCCTGCTTGGCCAGCTCTTTCTTGGCCTCTTCGTCGAACATGCGATTGGCGAATTCAACCCAGTCGCGGCTGAGCTTGCCGTCGAGCGACCAGTCGTAGAAGCTTTCGACGAGACCTTCTGGGATGCCGGTGGGCGCGGCGTTCGACAGGACGACGATGGCGAGGTTCTCGGCAGGCAGCACCGCGACTTCGGTGCGCATGCCCAGCTCGAACGCGCCGGAGTGTTTCCAGAACACGCGGCCGCCGCGCTCGACGCACACGTTCCAACCGAGCCCATAGGAAACGACGCGGCCCTCCTCGGGCGAGTAGTTCCAGACGATTTGCGGCGTGTGGGTGTCGGCCAGTGCCGCGGGGTCGACCACTTGGCGGCCGTCGAACTTGCCTTCGTCGACAAGCAATTGCATCCAGCGGACGAGGTCGTCCAGCGTGGTGCTGACGCCGCCGGCAGGAGCCTGCGCATCTGGCTGGCGCGTGAATTTTGCAATCCACTTCTTGGCGGATTTGTCGCCGTCGGCGACGTGCAACAGGGCGCGGTTGGTGGCCTTGGCATAATCGGCGAAGCGGTAACTGGTGGAGGTCATCCCGAGAGGCCTGAAGAGTTCTTTGGCGGCAAGCTCATGCCACGACTCGCCGAGCGCGTCGGCCGCAGCATAGGCGGCTTCGCTGTAGCCGAAGTTGGTGTAGGCATATTGAGAACGGAAGCTGCTGTCTGGCGGCTGGAATCGTAGTCGGCGGAGGACTTCGTCCTGGTCGTAGCCGATGTCTTCGAGGAGGTCGCCGGCGTGATCGGGAAGGCCGCTGCGATGGCACAGTAGATCGCGCAGTCGCAGTTCCCGGTTGACGTACGGATCGTACATGCGAAAGCCGGGGTCGTGGTCGATGACGCGGTCGTCCCACTTGATGCGCCCTTGGCCAACGAGCGCGGCCAGCACGGTGGCCGTGATCGGTTTGGAAACCGACGCGACTTGGAACACGGTGTCCGCATCGATTGGTTGTGGTTTGCTGGCTTCGCGGACGCCGTAGCCTTTTTTGAGAAGGATATCGTTGCCGTGGACGACGGCGATGGCGATGCCGGGGACGCCGGTGCTCTCGAGCGTTTTGCCGGCGAGGTCGTCGAGATGTTTGATTGCCGATTGGATGCGCGGCGGATCGATGCGTGCGGTTTGCGGTTCAGCCGACCATGAGCTCATGGCGATGACCAACGGCACCGCTTGGCTTAGAAACCTAGTCCAGAATACGCCCTTGATCGAGTAGTTGAGCACGGGAGCCAATGTAGCGAAGAAGTTTATGAGTCGTCGAGTGTGCGACGATGGTGTGTGAGACGCGAAGAACGAACCCTCGCCTGATCTCTGCCTGGAAGGAAGAGGAATGTAGGCGCTAGCGTATGTCGGCGTGAGCGTCGCCGCTCGTGGCGTGCAGCTCAGGGTGGCCAGAACTGATCCAATACTGCCGCCGAGGACCTACACCAGCACCGCGGTAATGGGACCGTGCCCTTCCTCGACCAGCCGCATCGGCCGGCCCACCACAGTCGACTTCCAGTTTCTTATGATCCAGTCCCATTTGCCGCAGAATGGTGGCGTGCAGGTCGCTGTAATAGTGCGGGTCCTCGACGGCTCTGTATCCGACTTCATCGGTTGCGCCGTGGACCGTTCCGCCCTTCACGCCGCCGCCGGCGAGCCAGGAGGTGTAGCCGCGTGGGTTGTGATCGCGGCCGGTGGTGTTTTGCGACCAGGGCGTTCGGCCGAACTCGCTGGTCCAGACCACCAGCGTCTGGTCCAGCATGCCGCGTTGTTTCAGGTCGCGCATCAAGCCGGCGATCGGCTTGTCGGTCGCACGGCACAGCGGAGCATGGGTTTTGATGTCGCCGTGGGCGTCCCAACCGCCGTTGCCGCCGCCGCCGTGACAGATCTGAATGAACCGAACGCCCTGCTCGGCCAGTCGCCGGGCAAGCAGGAGTTGCCGGCCGAAGTCGTCCGTCTCGTTCTCGCCGATGCCGTACAGCTCCTTCACGTGTTCAGGCTCGTTGGAAAAATCGACCAGTTGCGGAGCGGCGAGCTGCATTCGCGCGGCCAGCTCATAGGCCTTGGCCCGCGCTGCGATGTTGGAATTGATCGCGTACTGTTCGCGGAATTCCTGATTCAAATCGAGCAATGCGAGCATCTGCCGCTCGCGCTCGGCGGCACTGCTGCTGCGGGGCGGCTTGAGATTGGGGATGGGCGTATCGCCTGGCTGAAACGGCGTCGCCGCGACG
Source organism: uncultured Planctomycetota bacterium (assembly GCA_963786455.1). GTDB lineage: Bacteria > Planctomycetota > Planctomycetia > Pirellulales > Lacipirellulaceae > JABDGM01. The sequence goes on from CAWAZX010000012.1 coordinate 145,015, forward strand.
GTCGCGCCGAGGTAACCGCCCGTCAACTGCACGGGCGACGATGGCCGGCCGATGTTCACAAACGTCGGCAGGTTCTTGTTGGCTGTGCCCAGCGCATAGGAAACCCAGCTGCCCAGCGTTGGATGATCGAACTGCCGCCCGCGATGGCCCGTGCAGGTTTCGATGACGGCGGGAAAATGGTTGCCCTCGTTGCACCACATCGATCGCACGACGGCGATGTCGTCGATCATGCTGCCCACGTGGGGGAACCAGTCCGAAACCGGAATGCCCGACTGGCCGTACCTGGTGAACGTGCGCAGGCAGGGAATGACCGGCCGCTTCATCTCCGCGAGGTTGTCGCCGAAGCCGACGGCATCGATGAGTTTGCCGGCCCATTTGTTGTCTTTGGGATCGAACGTGTCGATGTGGCTCACGCCGCCGCACATGAACAGAAAGATGACCGATTTGGCCTTGGGCTGCAAAATGCGGCCCGACAACGGCATCCTGGATCTCCCCGGCTTCCGCCCAGAGCGCGCCCATCGCCAGCCCGAAAAAACCGCCGCCCGCTTGGTGCAGCAACCGCCGCCGGGAGATTCTTCCACACGGATACAGGTAGTTATTCGCCATCGACTACCTCAAATAAATGAACTCATCGAGATTGAACAGCAGCCACGCCAGGCCCTTCAATTTCGCCGGATCGTCATCCAGGTATGCGAGTGCCCGCTCGCTCTCGTTCGATGATGGCGGGCGGGCAAGCGTCAATTCGGTAACCAAGATCGACGGCGGCCTGGAGATCGCCGCCCGACTCCTTTTGCAGGCGCTCGGCAAACTTCGTGGTCGCGCGTTCCACCTCGTCGCTGTTCATCATGAACAGCCCCTGCGGCGCGGTGACAGTTTGAGTCCGCTGCGGGCAGGGAGCGCGGCCGTCGTCGACGTCGAACGCCTGCAGGAAGTTCGGCATGACCTCGCGGCTGGTCGAATAGCCGCGGATCATATAGGCGGCTCGGCGGTAGGTTTGTGTCGTCGCTCTGGCCCGACGCGAACCACGGCCACGTCGTCGCTCGGATCGCTCGCCAACAGAAAACGATGGGCCGCCCACAGTGAGATCCAAGCTGCCGGCGGCTGTGAAAATCGAATCCCAGATCGGCTCGGCATCCAGCCGTTGAAGCGGAAAGTGCCACAGGCTGGCATTGGTTGGGTCGATCGTGCTGTTGGCAGTCGCGAGTGTCGAGTCCACCTCGGAGGCAAGTTGGTAGGTGTCGGACGTGACGATCAGCCGATGGATCGCTTTCATGCTGAAGTTTTGCCGAACGAACTCCGACGCCAGCCAATCGAGCAGTTTCGGGTTCGACGGAACGCCGCCCACCTTGCCGAAATCGCTTGTCGATTTTTGCAAGCCTTCGCCGAAGTGCCACTGCCAGATCGGTTCACGGCCACTCGGGCGAAGAGCGGATTTTCCGGCGCCGTCAGCCAGTCGGAGAACGCTTCGACGCGGCCTTCGCGAAATCCGGCTCTTTCGATGCGAAGGGCCAGCCGGGTGCGACTTCGTGGTTCATTTCCGGCCGCTCGGGATCGCCGCTCGTGAGGATGTAGCTTTTCTCGAGTTCCTTTTTGGAGTCCACTTCGACCGTCCAGAACGCCGGCAGCGAACCGCCCCGCCGGCCGCCCGAGCCGACCCGTGAAAGCTGACGTTGCAGCTCCTGATACTTCTCGCGATCCGCGTCCGACATCACTTCCGATATCTTGTCGCCGTCGATGCGCAGGATCGGGAAATAGTCGTCCGCAATTTTCTGCTCCGCAGCGCTGCGCTCCTGTTCGGGCTTGAGGATGATCGCTCGCACGTCGGCCGGAAGCATCGCCACGCGGTCGTCATACAGTTTCTTCTTGTACGGCCCGATCAGAGTGTTGATCGCCGCTTCGATCGGTGCCCGTCGATCGGCGGCTTCCTGGGCGGCGCGTCCACTGGCAATCAGTTCAGCCGCCGTCGCCAGGGTAATCTTGCGGGGAACGAGCGGATCGAACAGCGCCTTCATCGCGTAGAAATCGCGCTGCGTGATCGGGTCGTACACATGGTCGTGGCATTTGGCGCACGCCACCGTCAGGCCCATAAAGGCAGTGGAAACCGTCTCGACCGCGCTCGAGCGCCAGTTCGCCCTCCACCTTGGCGTCGCGAACCACGGCTCCGCGGGCGAGCAACCCGAGCGCGAACAGATCGTCCGGCCGCGGCTCGGCCTTCGAGCGATAGCCCGTCGCCGACATCTGCGTGCGCTCTGTCGAGCGATACCCGGTCAATTGCGTCCGCACGAACTGGTCGTACGGCACATCGTCATTGAGCGCGTTGATCACCCAATCGCGCCAGCAGATAAATGCCGTCGGCCGCGATCATCCGCTCGTCGACGTCGGCATATCGCAACACGTCGAGCCAGTGGCGCGCATAGCGCACGCCGTGCTGCTCGCTGGCCAGCAGGTGATCCACCACTTTTTCGTAAGCGCCAGGCGACGCGTCGTTAAGAAACGCGTCCTGCTCGGCAGGCGTGGGCGGAATGCCGATCAGGTCGAGATAAACCCGGCGAAGCAGCGTCGGACTTGCTCGCCCGGCCGACCGGCGTCAGCCCCTTCGACCGATACTCGGCGGCAATAAACGCATCGATCGGATTTGCGGATTCGGTGAGTCCGGCGGGAACGTCCGGCCGTTCGACCGGCTTGAGCGCCCACCACGTGCGGCCTGCCTCCTCCGCGGTCAGCGGCCTGGTCGCCGCGTTCGGACCGCATCTTCCCGCGGGTCAGGCGCGCCATTTTCACCCACTGCTCGAAGTGCTCGATCTGCTCGGGGCTGAGCTTCTTCTGTCGGTGGCATCTGGAAGTTGGGGTCCGTCCACCGGATCGCCTGGATCAATCGGCTCTGGTCCGGTTCACCGGCCACGATCACGGGACCGCCTTGGCCTCCTTTGATGACACCCTGACGGGAGTCGAGCAACAGATTCCCTCGGAGCTTGATCGCACCCACCGCGTGGCAAGCGAAACAATGCTCGGCGAAGACCGGCCGGATGTTTTTCTCAAAGAACTCGATGCCATCTGCATCGATCTGTGCGCCTGGCGCCGGGGCGGCAACGGGTGGAACCTCGCCGCGAACGGTATGTACAGCCACAGTCGATCCCGACAACATAGCCGTCAAGACAATGATGGCGATTGTCTTACGCATAGCGTTCGTCGCAAACACGGGACCCAGGGAAAAGATGATTCCAACGATAATGACCCTAATCACATTACTTCTTCGCCGGCCGGATTTCCAGTCAAAGTGAGGTATCGTTGGCCACCCCGAAAGCTCGCGTCTGCTGGTCGATATCGACGTGCGGCACGTCGTGTTGCTTTAAATAGGCATGCACACGCTCTGTTCGAAGAGAGAGTCACATTGGCAGAAGGCGTCGAGCCGTGGACCAGGGGCGTTAGCCAGGGCGAGCTAATCCTCGAAGCACTGGCACGAGAATTGTGTAAATGCGCAAAAAGGCTTCTGGATTCGGCAATCGACCATTCTCCACGGCAATTCGGTTAGAATGGCTATCGTGTCTCAATTAGGCAGCGCGGCTACTCTCTTGGTTTGGCACGGCCACCTTTCCGCCCTATGAGTTGCCATCGGCATTTGCTTGCGTGCCTCCTTTGCGGCTTGTTCGTCGCACCTGTCCGTGCGCAGATTCTGCCGCCGGGTGCCGCGGTAACACGGCTGGTGACCGGCTACAATTTCACAGAGGGGCCGGTCTACGATCGGGCCGGCGGTGTCTATTTCACGAACCTGGTCTTCAGCAACCAGTTCAACAGCGACATCATTCGCTACGACATTGCCACGGGAATGGCAGCTGTCGTCGATCCGACTTCCGACGGGGCCAACGGTTTGTTCCTTGATGCGAACGGGCAGGTCATTTCCGCCGACCAGGCGACACACCGGATCTCGCGGCGCTCGGCAACCGATATCACCGTGGTCGAACAGATACTCGCGAGCTCATGGAACGGTGTGGGATTCAATAGCCCGAACGACCTGGTCATCGACGCGGCGGGCGGCATCTACTTCAGCGACCCGGACTACAACAATGTCCGAGCACAGGCAGAAGGAGTCTACTATCGTAACCCGGCCGGCACCGTTCAACGAATCCTCAGCGGTTTTGCCCGGCCCAATGGTGTCATGCTTTCGCCAGGTGGTGAAACGTTCTATTTGGCGGTTGAGGGTGAAAAACGGATCATGGCATACGACGTGGCCGGGGATGGGTCGCTGTCGAACCAACGCCAATTTGCGCGGACCGACGTTAATGCCTCCGGCGTACCCCTTCCCGGAATCACGAACGGCCCCGACGGGCTGACTGTCGACGCCACCGGCAACCTGTATGCTGCCGTGCAGAACGCCGTATTTGCATGGAATCCCAGCGGGCAACGGTTGTTCGACCTGCCCGTCCCACAGGACCCGACCAACGTCGCGTTCGGCGGGACCGATGGGCGATCGCTGTTCATCACGGCTGGCAACTCGCTCTATGGCATCCAGCTCAACGTGCCGTTGCCTCCGCCGGGCGATTATAACGGCGATGCGATTGTCGACGCGGCCGACTACGTTGCTTGGCGAATCGCGGTGGGCTCGAACGATCCGCTTGCCGACGGCAATGATGATGGCGTGGTCGACATCGACGACTTCGATCTTTGGAAAGCGAACTTTGGTTTAACAGTGAGTGGCCGCAGCGCCGCAATTGTTCCGGAATCAACCACGGCTGGTACGCTATTGGTTTGGATTACGTTAATTCGTTTTGTCCGACGCTGGCCACATCGACGCAGCAATTAAACGAGAGTGCTCGAATCCACCAATCGGACTCAGTGAAGGGAAATCCATGCATCTCAGGCACATGAACTTTAGCGGACGTGCGGGACTAGCTCTTGCGACCGCGCTTGCCCTCCCGGCGGCGTCTGAGACTGCAATTGCAAACACGCCGATAGTCTTTACGACGCAGCAGGATCACGAGAACATGCTGGCCCAATTGGGGATCACCAAGCTGCGGCCGGGCCGAAGCAGCAACGCAGAATCCCCGAACGCTGCCAACTACGACGAGGCGAAGGCCAATCCGTACCCCGAACTGCCGGAGATTCTGAAGACTGCGACGGGTAGAGACGGTCGACACTTCCGAAGTGTGGTGGAAGAAGCGGCGCCCGGAAATCGTCGAACTGCTCGAACGCGAAGTTTACGGCCGCATTCCCGAGAAAGTTCCCGAGGTTAAATGGGAAGTTCGACAGACGCGCGAAGTTGATGCGGGCGGCAAGCCGGCGATCCAACAGGAAATTGTCGGCGTTGTGGACAACTCGGCCTGTCCCGAGATCCAGGTCAACATCTCGATGTCGCTGACGCTGCCGAAGGATGCCAAGGGACCGGTGCCTGTTCTCATGAGCTTCGGTTGGACGCCATTCGACATCGGATCGTTCCAACTTCCGTGGGTTTGGCCCTCGCGGCGGCGGTCCGCGCCCGCCATCCAAACAGGACAAGCTCATCGCTGCCGGATGGGGATGCGCGACGCTGAATCCCTCGACCGTCCAGGACGACTCTGGTGGATGGCAGCCTCGGCGTTTCGGCCCCGGTGCCGATCCGAATGCGAAGCCGACCGGCGCCGGCCTGACGCGCGGCATCATCGGGCTCACGAATCTCGGCCAGCCGCGAAAGCCCGATCAGTGGGGTGCGCTGCGTGCCTGGGGCTGGGGGGCGTCACGGGCGCTCGACTATCTCGAAACCGTGCCCGAGGTCGACGCGAAACGAGTCGGCATCGCGGGCGTTTCGCGATACGGCAAAGCCGCCCTGGTCACGATGGCTTTCGACGAGCGGTTCGCAATGGGGCTCATCGCCTCGTCCGGCGCCGGCGGAACCAAGCTGTTTCGTCGCAACTTTGGCGAGAGCTTGGAGAACCTCGCCTCGTCGGGCGCGTATCACTGGATGGCCGGGAATTACATGAAGTACTCGGCGGAGGAGTCATCGCTTCGGCCGTCGAACCGCCGCCGACCTGCCCGTCGATTCGCACATGACGCTGGCTCTCTGTGCGCCCGCGCCTGGCATTCATCAGCCACGGGATTCCCGAGAACGCGGCGATGCTCACTGGCTCGACCATCAAGGCAGCTTCATGGCGGCGATCGCGGCGCAGCCGGTCTTCCGGCTGCTCGGAGTGCGCGATCTCGGGCGCAGCGACGACTACACGAACGAAAAAATGCCGGGCGTCAACGTGGACCTGCTCGATGGCGCGCTTGCCTGGCGCCAGCACGACGGCGGCCACACCGACGAGCCGAACGTCGAACACTTCATCCGGTGGGCGACAGCGCAGTGGGAGAGGGGGAACAGCCGGAGACGGTAAGGATCAGAACGTCCTAGAAAAGTCCGCAAGCGCGATCGCCGTTCATTGAAGGAGGCCGTGGGCGACCGCTTCAAAATCGGCGTCGGCGTCAGCCACCGCGTCGTGCAGAATCCGGAAGACGCCGCCTTGATCCGGCAGCACTTCCAGATTCTCACGCCCGAGAACTGCATGAAGCCGCAGAGCATTCATCCGGCCGAAGACAGGTGGAACTTCGAGGACGCCGATCGCTTCGTCGAGTTCGCTCGTGCCAACAAGCTCGAAGTCGTTGGCCACTGCCTCGTGTGGGCCAAGGACGACCGCACCGATCGGTGGATGATGCAGGAAGATGGCAAACCGGTGTCTCGCGAAACGCTGCTGCGTCGCATTGAGACTCACATCCATACCGTCGTCGAGCGGTACGCCGACGCCGCGACCATGTGGGACGTGGTGAACGAAGCGGTCGGAGACGGCGGCGACGGTCTGCTGCGCGATTCGGTCTACTCTCGCACCACCGGCATCGACTTCATCGTCACCGCATTCAAAGCCGCGCGTGCCAAAGATCCAGATGCGTTGTTGATCTACAACGACTACAACGACCACATGCCGGGCAAGCGCAAAAAGGTGATCGAGCTGCTGACGCAGCTCAAGCAAAAGGGAGCCCCCGTGGATGCCTACGGCATGCAGGGGCACTTCGAGCTTGGCGACGATTCGATCCCGCAGCTTCGCGAAACATTCGACGCGCTGCGAAAGCTGGGCATCAAGGTCGTCGTCTCCGAACTGGACATCGACGTGGTCACGCGCGGCCGCTGGTGGGCGGACGGCGGCAAGTACCGCGACGAGTTGGCTAAGCTACGACCCGTACAAGGACGGCCTGCCGGAAGAGATCGAGCAAAAGCAGGCCGAACAGTACGTGGAGCTGTTCAAGCTATTCGACGAGAACAGCGACATCATCGAGCGAGTCTCGTTCTGGAACCTGCACGACGGCCAGAGCTGGCTCAATTACTTCCCCTGGCGTCGGGTCAACTACCCGCTGCTGTTCGATCGCAATCGGAGCCCCAAACCTGTCTTCGATGCGGTGTACACGTCGCTTCAGACTCCGTAGTCAGTACGCGCCATTGTCGAACATGTGACCAAATTCCTACAATCCCCTCGGGCAAACGCCGGAGGAAGCGCAGGGAGGTGCGATCGTGAATATCGGCGATTGGGCTGTGGCCCGGCCGTATCGCAATTACAGCGCGTATTTCATGTCCAAGGCCACCATTCCGACGATGACGCGAATGTTTGCAGTTGAATTCGGGCCACGAGTGCGCGTGAATGCCGTGTTGCCCGGGCCGGTGCTGCTTCCCGAATAGGAACGTCACTCGGCCGGCTTCAAATCGAGGGCGCGGTCGAAGAGTACTACATGGATTGTTCAGGGTCGTTCTCCGACCAGTTCCTGGCTGGCATCAGCCCTCTCGATCACTGCAAATGAAGGGGCCTCGTAGACCTGAAGTGTTTGGTTGGAATAGACAAATATGTTGTTTCGGTTCGGCGAAAACCAGGCTTGAGCTCCCCGCACTGTGGCGTACTCCAATGTCGCCACCTCTTGCTCCTGGCCGGCAAGCCAAACAGGTTTGAACGCGTCGCGAATCGCTTCCACACCCTCAGGCACCGCTTGCAGTTTTTGTTGCTTGTCGTGTGAATCGGTCATCAGTCTATCCGGTATCTCTTGCGTCGAGGTAAACAGGGCCGCTTCGCGGGCATGGTTCATGGCTGCTTGCTTTCTGTTCTCAGTGCGGCTTCCGCTGCGTCGATTTCTTCAAACGAAGGAGCCTCCCATAACGACGTGTACGGCTCGGAGCCCATCCAGGAGCCTGCTGCCAGGGTGTGGCCATCGGGAGAGAATCTGAGCGTCAGGCAACTGCCGGGGAGAGGCTCCAGCGTCGCCACTTCCTGCTGCGTTGCGATGTTCCACAGCTTTAACTTGCGTTCGTAACTGCCGGTCGCGAGTGTCTTGCCATCCGGCGTGAAGGCGACGCCAATCACATGGCCAGCGTGTCCCTTGAGCGTGGCTTTGAGGTTTCCGGAAGGGATTTCCCAAAGCCGCGCAATGCTGTCGTAGTGGGGGGTGGCCAGCAATTTGCCATCCGGAGAAAACGCCAAGGAGGGCCCGAGGCCGGTGACTCCATTGAGCTCGCACAGCAGGCTGCCTTCATTGACGTCCCAAATGCAGACTTGCGGATCGTTGTACGCGCCTTCCGAACCCGCCAGCAGCCGGCCATCCGGCGAGAAAGCGAGGCAGCGCACCTTCTTTCCCCCCGCCTTGAATCGTCTGACTTCGCGGTGCGTTTTAAGGTCCCATAGTTTAACGTCGCCGTTTGCGCCGCTGGTAGCGATCAATCGGCCATCCGGAGAAAATTCCGCAGTGCTCACTGCACCTTCGTGGACCTGCCAGGAAGCGACGCGGGACATCGTGGCCAGGTTCCAATGTTCAAGGACGCCATTGGCCATGCCAAACGCGGCATAGGGCTCGATGCCGTGAACATCCGCCCAAGGGTCGTTATTTCTGTACACGAAGTTAGTGAGAGGAACCGTTGTGACCTCACCGTCCTCGAGGCGCCACACTCTGCAATCTTTATAACCGCGGACGACGAGCTGGCGGCTATCGGTCGAAAAGCCGATGATGACAGCGCATCCTGGGCCCATACGTCCCTCGTGGCGGGTGCTGGTATCCCATAACCTTATTGTGCCTTCGCTCGAACCTGACGCCAGCGTTCGCCCATCCGGCGAGATGGCCGACGACAAAATCTGTCCGAGATGTCCGCGCAACCGCACCAACACCTCTCGCGTCTCCCAGTCCCATACGACGAGCGTGCGATCACGACTGGAGGTGGCCATGGTCCGGCCGTCGCGCGCGAAGGTAATGGTCGTGATCCCGCCCGTGTGTTCGTTCAGAGTTTTCTCGATTCGGCCCTCGGCGACGTCCCAGACTATGAGCTGACCGATCTGGTCGCCGATCAAGAGATACTTGCTATCGGGCGTGAAGACGGCGGATGCGAGCTCGAAAAGTTGCGGCGAAAAATTTGGCCGGAGGGTGAGCGAGGGAAAATCCCAGACCTGGAACTGGCCGGCAAAATACCCGCCCTTATGACCCGCGGTGACCAGAAACCGCCCGTCCGGCGAGAAGGCCACGCCGTGCTCCGACTGCCACAAATATTTTGCAAGGTTTGGCTCGCCCGGACAGAAGCCGCCCCTCTGCCACGTCCCGGTACCGGGTGCCCCCTGGGCTGGGTGGCTCCAGACTCGATAGCCGCCGGCCTCGCCCGTGACGAGCCATTGCCCGTCCGGCGAGAAGATGGCGGGGTAGCGCACATCCGGCAGCGACTGCTCCTCCTGCCACGATTCGGTGCTCCATAGCTTCACGTGGGAGTCGTGACCGCTGGCCAGCAGCTTGCCATCGGGTGAAAATGCGAGCGTCGTGGCGGCATTGGGGATAGTGGCCACCTCGTCTCGAGAGGGCAATTCACGGATGATAATTCGATCGCCACCGTAGGCCAGCCACCGGCCGTCGGGGGAAAAGGCCGGATTGTACGCACCTGCGTCGGGCAATGTGACGTTCACGTCAAACTGGCAAAGCTGCCAGAGGTGGCGCCACTCGAAGCCGCGCAGGTCCTCTTCTCCGGGTTTTGGCCGCTGCCGGTCCAATAGATCGATGGCGCGTACGAGGTTGTTCTCGCTCAGCGCATGGAAAGCGGCGTTCATCTCAGCGGCATAGGCGTTGCGACGCAGCGTGGCCGCCGCTTCCCTTGCGGCTGCCGCCTGGGTTCGCGCATCTACTTCGGCCCGTATAGCTCGGTTGCTTTCCGCTTGCGCTCGCTCGGCAATCGTCCTCTGAGCTTGTTCGGCGTTCGTCGCGCGCACCGCCTGCCAGACGCTCACGACGCCACCCAATAACAACGCGCACGTGACCGCGCCGACTGCACTGAACGCCAATTTGTTCCGCCGCCATGCCTTTTGTAGGCGATAGCCTGCACTCGGTGGCCGGGCGATGATCGGTTCGTTCTCTAGGTGCCGCTTAACGTCCTGTGCTAGTCCGCTAGCCGTCTCGTATCGTCGCGCGCGGTCCTTCTCCAGGCACTTCATCACGATCCAGTCCAGGTCGCGATCGATGGCGGAGTGCGGCACGCTGACGGTATTCGGAAGTGCTGAATGATTGCAATCATTGCTCTTGGCCGTTTCCAATTCCTTCGTCAACCGCGAGCTGGGCCGCAGCGGTTCCCGCTCGCGGATTATCTTGCGCATCTCGTCCAGGCCTGAACGCATGAGCTCCTTCGCATCGAACGGCGTCATGCCGGTAAGCAACTCATACAAAAGCACGCCCAGGCTGTAGATGTCGCTGCGGGTGTCGATATCGAGGCCGCTCAACTCGGCCTGCTCGGGGCTCATGTAGGCCGGTGTGCCGATGAACTGCTGCATTTGCGTGTAGATCGTCTTCTCGGTCAGCTCCTGCTGGATCGCCTTGGCGATCCCAAAGTCGATTACCTTCGGGACCGGCACACCGTCGTGTAGCGTCACGAGGATATTCGAGGGCTTGATGTCCCGGTGGATGACCCCCTTTTGGTGAGCGTGCTGGATCGCGTGGCAGACCGTCATGAAGAGGTCTAGGCGACCCTGTGTTGCGAGTTGCTCTTGGTCGCAGTACTGCGTGATCGGAATACCGCGGACGAGCTCCATCACGAAGTACGGACGACCGGTCTCGGTAGCGCCGGCGTCCAACACCTTGGCGATGTTGGGGTGGTCCATCAGCGCAAGGGCTTGCTGCTCCGCCTCGAAGCGGGCAATGACCTGCCTCGTGTCCATGCCGAGCTTGATGATTTTCAGGGCCACGCGCCGCTTGACCGGCTCCCGTTGCTCGGCCGCCCACACGGTGCCGAAGCCGCCTTCACCCAGCTTCTCGAGAAGTTTGTAGCGGTCGATGACCGTGCCGAGTTCTTCCGCGTCCGCTTCGTAAAGCGACTTTGGATGGAAGTCATTGCCAGTCGCCCGCATGAAATTGCCAGCTTCGTCATGCGCATCAAGCAGCGACTCGACTCGTCGGCGAAGATCGATGTCGGGACAGGCCTTCAGCAAGAAAGCTTCTTGTTCCGCTGGATCGGTGCGAGCAACCGCCTCGTCGAAGAGGAACTTTTCACTGTCGGAGGTGTCCTGCATGGAGGCGGCTCGGTTTTGATGGAGGAGCGGATAAGTGTACCTAACAAAACCAATAAACCGCCAAGAACGCCAAGGCCGCCAAGAAGACGACATGGGATTTCATTGCATTTCTTGGCGTCCTTGCGCCTTGGCGGTTGGATTTGTTAGGCGATCTAATCCTCCTGCGCAAAGCGCCCCTCTGTAACTCATGCGATCTTGGCCAGGCAGATTTCTCAAAAAAGTGTGAAATAATAACCGGCTAGCCCTCTCACCTCATCTACTAAAATTGTAAACCCACGCAGAGGCGCAGTGATCGCAGTGGAACACGAATCTCCACTAATCCTTCATTCGGGTCGATTAGAGAGAATAAACTTTCCACAATAACCATGTCGTACTGCACTGTTTTATTTCTCCGCGTGCTCAGCGCCTCTGCGTGAGATCATTCGTCCGGGGAATCCTTGAGACGCTGATAGAGCCATGCGCGGGCAAAGGTCCAGTGCCGATGCGCCGTACTTACCGGAATGGCCAGTGCCCTCGCCGCTTCGCTGATGTTGAAGCCGGCAAAGTAATGGAGTTTCACCACCTCCGCCTCAATCGGGTGCTTCTCTGCCAGATGGTCAAGGAGATCGTTGACGACAAGGATCTCATCAGGGGCGGCATCGGCCTCGATGGCCGACTCGTGAAAATCGACGCGGTGGCGGCCACCTCCATGCCTGATGCGGCCACGGCGTCGCGCCCTCTCGACGAGAATCCGCCGCATCGCTTCGGCGGCCGCCGCCAGAAAGTGTGCTCTCCCGTCCCACGATTGGTCGGTCCCCACGAGCCGGAGATAGGCTTCGTGGACCAGCTCGGTCGTTTGGATTGAGACGTGGTCACTCTCTGCGTCTAAGCGGCGACCGGCCATTCGCCGCAACTCGTTATAGACGATCGGCAGCAGATCGTCGGTTGCACCCGCGTCACCGCCTCGAATCCGCTCGATAATCAGGGTCACGTCGTTCATCGCGGAACAGGTAGGCGCGAAAAAAATGCCAAACGAAGGAAAAAGTTGAGAAAAGCACCCCCCTGCGTCGCATTCTTCAGACAGCAGAGAAGGGACCGACAAAGGAGCGCTTGCAGCACACATCCCGCATGGACTATTAGCCGCTCTTTTCAGTCCGCTGTCAATTTATTCCTGGATTCATCCCGGATGGCTCAAGCTGTCCCTTCCCCAAGGATTCCAACATGACCAAGCGACAACGACTTTTGTTAATCGGCACTTCCCTCCTGCTGCTGGCAGGCGCCCGCAGTACCCAGGCAGCGGAAATTAAGATTATTTCGCCCAGTGCCTACGACGATCGGGAGGGCGAGGCAGGAGGTGGGGGCGGCACCTCTCCTCACCGCTACCAGGCGGTGTTTCCCGCCGCGGACTTCGCGGCGCTGGACAACAAACCGCACTGGCTCGTAGACATCACCTTCCGGGCGGATCAAAGCGTGACGAGTCCTCATACCTTCCACGATCCAGACAATGAGGTCCGCCTAACTACCATGCCAGTGGGACCACCCAACCTGAGCTTGCGATTCGACGATAACCTCGGTTCGAACTTCAAGCATTGGGCCCGCGGGCCAATGACCTTCGTGACGGACGTTGCTGGCCCAGGCCCTGGCCCGAGGGAATTCTATAATGTAGTCCGTCCTGCAGGCGTGACTCCCTATCTCTATGATCCAAGCCAGGGAAATCTCCTCGTCGACGCGATCACTCGGCAACAGCGATCTGCCCCAGATCGCGGAGACACAATCCCCGGCATACTAACAGCCCTCAGTGGTTCACCCACCGCAACCAACGGCACTCGCATTCCGGCTGGAATCTTTCAGTTCACGTTTATTCCAGTGCCAGAGCCATCCAGCCTTACCTTGTTAGCCGTGATGCTTGTGCTCGGTTCGCTGTGCCGACGGGCGACTACAACCAAAACGGCGGCGTCCATGCCGCCGACCACGTAGCGTGGCGCAGCGGGAACGACCTGCACCCAAGCCGACTCCGCGCCTTGCCCGGACCAGCGTGCGTCGGGATAGCCACCGTTTCAACGATTAAAGACTAGAGATGACAAGTCGCTCGAGCGCAATTGGTGTTGGACCGATTGTTAGCTCTCGGCGACGAGAGTGTCAAGCAGCCTTCACAATGCCCCGATGTTCTAGCCTCAGAAGGAAAGATCCCCATGAAATTCAGACCAGCCTTTGCCGCCGTGGCCGTCGTATGCCTCGTAGGGCCAGCTAGATTGTCGGCCGACGAGATCATCGTTTGGAACAACGTCCTGCTCAACGCGGTCCGTACGAACTCCATGAGTCCTCTGCCGACATCGCGGGTAAGTGCAGCGATGAACACGGCCATGTACGACGCCGTCAACTCGATCGCTCGAACACATCAACCGTATCACGTGAACATGACTGCCGATCCAGGGACGAGCCGCCAAGCCGCCGCCGCTCAGGCAGCACACCGCGTGCTGAGCGGCATGGTTCCGGCGAGTCAGGCCTCGTACAACGCGGCGCTGGCAAACAGTTTATCCAGCGTGCCTGACGGAGCCGGAAAGACGGCGGGAATAGCCTTGGGAAACACCGTCGGCACGGCAATCCTGGCCCTGCGGGCAAACGATGGCGCGAGCGCCGTGGTGCCATACACGCCCGGATCGGCGTCCGGAGACTGGCGTCCGACTCCACCAGCGAACGCCGCGGCAGCCGCCCCGCAATGGGGCAGCATAACCCCGTGGGCGAGCAGCCCCACCCAGTTTCGGAATCCAGACGGTCCACCCGCTCTGGATAGCCCCGAATTCACGGCCGCCTTCAACCAAGTGAAAGAGATCGGCTCTGCGACCAGCGCCACGCGGACACAAGTCCAATCAGATATTGCGCAGTACTGGGCCGGCGGCGCAACGGGCACCTCCACTCCCCCTGGGCACTGGAACAAAATTGCTCAGACGGTTGCCGAGTCCCAGGGTAACACGCTGGAGAAGAACGCGCGGCTGTTTGCACTGGTCGGCATTGCTCAGGCCGATGCCTTGATTGCATGCTGGGACAACAAGTACCACTACAACGATTGGCGGCCGGTGACGGCGATCCGTGCGGCCGAGACCGATGGCAATCCGGACACGGTAGCGGACCCGAATTGGAGCTCCTACATTACCACGCCAAACCACCCCAGTTACTTAAGCGGCCACAGTTCGGTGAGTGGCGCTTCCGGCGCCGTGCTGGCCAAGCTTTTCGGCGATAACATCAGCTTTACGGCCTCGACCGAGGGCGTCAGTGTCCCGGATCGGACATTTACGAGCTTCTCGCACGCCTCCCAGGAAGCGGCAGACAGCCGCTTGTATGGCGGAATTCATTGGAAGTACGACAACGAGGACGGCCTGGCCCTTGGCCGTGCTGTGGGTCAACACGTTTTTGCCACGCAGCTTCGGCCGATCGTCCCGGAGCCTGGCACATGGATCCTGCTGGTTTTAGGTTTGGTCGGCTGCCTCGCTGGGCGACGGTCAGGCCGCGTCAGCTAATGAAAAGACCAAGCGGTTTGCCATGCTATTGGCAGCCGCTTTTTTTTGCCATTCCCAACCAAAAGCGTCGCACAACCAAAAGCGTCGGAGGTTCTGACCAGTTATTCTTTCCAAGCCGACCACGACGTGTGGCGCGCGAACTTTGGGCAAACGATCGGCAGCGGTGGGACGCTACCTTCCGCTGAACCGCTGCCGGCTATCCCAGAACCATCAACCGCGCTCGTCGTGTTCGTCGGCAGCCTGACGCTTGCCGCTCGCTGTCGACCGACCCATGTCAGACCGCGACGTTAAGTTGAAAGGAAAAAAATGACGAACTGGCAGGCTTGGATGGCGTGTGGATTGCTGATGTCGTTGCCAGCCGCGGCGAAGGCTGACATCTTCCGCTGGGATAACGGCCAGCTAATTCCCGGCACGCAAGGCATCACGCCGGGACCCGGTACATACTTTGGTGCGCGAGTTCTTCAATTCGCGGAACTGTCGAACACCAATCTCACGGGTTCATCGTTCTACGACAACAGTCAGTTGCACAGAAGCGATCTAACCGGCGCACGATTCACCAACGCCAATTTGTCGTACACCGTGTTGATCCTATCGAACCTAACCGGTGCTGATTTCACAGGAGCCACGGTAATTGGTACTTATTTGCATGTCACCCAAGGATTCACAAAAGAACAGCTATATTCGACAGCCAGCTATCAGGCCAAGGATTTACACGGAATCGGCCTCGGATTCAACAACCTCGCCGGCTGGGAATTGAGTGGCCAGGACCTCACCGGCGCTGCTTTGTCGCATTCGACGCTGACAAATACGAACCTGGCGGGCGCCTATCTCAGGAATGCTTACCTTGACGGCGCGACGCTGACAAACGCCGATTTGTCGGGAACGAATCTCACGAATGCGGTGCTAGCGGAGGCGTCGCTCACGAACGCCAACCTTGCGGGGGCAGTGGTTACAGGGGCGACCTTCGAAAGCGGCGTAGGATACTGGGGAGGACCCGGAGGCGGAATCACTGTTTCGCAGGTCTATTCCACCGCCAGCTATCAACAGAAGAATTTGCGGGGCATTGGATTAAGCGGCAACGACCTGACCGGCGGGGACTTCAGCGGGCAGGATCTCTCGGACGCTGAGCTCACGAACGCCAAACTTGCGGGGGCGACGCTGACCAACGCCAATTTGTCGGGAACGAATCTCACAGATGCCGATCTGGGGGGTGCGAACCTTGCGGACGCCAACTTCGCGGGAGCAGTGGTTACAGGGGCGGACTTCGGCGTCTTCGTAGGTATGTACGGACACGTTGGAAGCGGAATCACTCTTCCGCAGCTCTATTCCACGGCGAGTTACCAGCAGAGGAATTTGCGGGGCATTGGATTGCGAGGCAGCGACCTGCGGGGCGGGGACTTCAGCGGGCAGGATCTTACTGGCGCCAACTTTGGGTCGGCGCTGACCAGCGCCAACTTCGCGGGAGCGGCGATCGCCGGCACCAGATTTTTTGCTAACACGTCGGACGGCTTCACCAAGGAGCAACTCTATTCCACCGCGAGCTACCAGCAGAAGAATCTGCGGGGCATCCAACTAGGAGGCGATTTGACCAGCTGGGACTTCAATGGGCAAGATCTCGCCGGCGCTAGCTTCAGTTCGTCGACGCTGACCAGCGCCAATTTCGCGGGAGCGATGGTCACGGGAGCCGACTTTGGACCTTCCTACTCCTACTTTGAAGACGCATCGCAGGGCTTCACCAAGGAGCAACTCTATTCCACGGCGAGCTACCAGCAGAGGAATTTAAACGGCATCAACTTATCCGAGAACAACCTGGCCGGCTGGGACTTCAGCGGGCAGGATCTTACCGGCGCGATTTTCTCCTCCTCGGTGCTGGTGAACGCCGATTTGTCGGGAACGAATCTCACGGATGCGGAGCTGGTGGGTACGAGCCTTACGAACGTCAATCTTGCGGGGGCGATGGTTGCAGGGGCGAACTTCCACCGCTCCGGGTTCTACGGAGGAAGCGGAATCACTCTTCCGCAGCTCTATTCCACGGAGAGCTACCAGCAGAAGAATCTGCGGGGCATTGGATTAGGCGGCAACAACCTGAGCGGCGGGGATTTCAGCGGGCAGGATCTTACTGGCGCCGACTTGATGGATGCCAATTTCTCTTTTGCCGATCTGCGGGGGGCCCTGGTGCCCTCAGGGCCAATTCGGGGTCGCAATACTATTGGGCCATTGGGGGCGATGACCGCTCTTGATCTCCAGGCAGGAGACACATTGGTCGTTCGTGATGGTATTGGCATCACGGTGAACTACAACATGAACGCGCTCAGCGGCGGCACGCTGGAACTCGTCCTGGGCGACGCCGATTGGGACTCGACGATGGTCGTGGCGACCGTCCTTACGCCTCACTTGGGCGGCACGTTGCGGGTCCGCTTTGCCGATCAGGCGAACCTCGCGTCGATGTTGGGTACGACCTTCGACTTTTTCGACTGGCCCGCAGTGCTCCAGCCCAAGAACCGCTTTGACGCGATTGACTTGCCGCCAGGCACGCAGTGGGACTTCAGCCAGCTCTATCTGACCGGCACGGCGAAGTTAACGGCGATCCCGGAGCCATCGGCAATCTTCCTCTTGGCGTGTGGGACAGCGGCTTGGATTCTGGGCTGGGCGTTTCGCCAACGGCGGCACGCGCGCTCCCTGTGAGCATTGAACAGACACGTTCCAGGCAAGTCTGCCGTTCTACTGCTCTACCAGTCGACTTGTCTTTCCTTCTCCGCGTTATCCGTGCCTCTGTGGTGAAACTTCCGGGCTGCGACCACACCCGCAGTCGGGTGGCCAAAAAAACTTGTTGTAAGAAACGGGCGATCCGTTATAGTGATCATCGGTATAGTAAATGGGTGTAGAGATATCCGGTCCGGAAATTGCTGGGGACTGTCACCATCTCCCAGGCACCTTGCGGATCGACGCTCATTTTGCGCGCTCCCGCCCGCCCACGAATCCGCACAATGGATCACGCTCGTGACCATGACGATCGAATCCTCCCCTGCTGCTCCTCCAGCTGCCCGTAGCCGTGGCCGGCCGCGTAAAGTCGACGACCCCACACGCCGAAAGATCTGTGTTCTGGTCTCCATCGGCTGCGACCTACAGCAGGCAGCCTACTACGCCGGCTGCTCGTATCCCACGATCCGCCGGGAAACCCTGCGGCATGCCGAGTTTCGACTCCGGCTGCGCCAGGCGCTGAAGTTGAAGGCCCAAGTCAACGCCCGCTGCAGCATCGATAGCCAGTACCGCCACTCGATTTCCGAGCTTCAACAACGACTATGCGTCACGCCGGCCAACTCCACCGATGGTCCAAACACCGCTACCACCCAACCGTCTTGACCTTACTCAAATGTTCAAAATTCAAAATTCAAAAAGATCGCCGCCGATTACAGTCCCCTGCCAGCCGCGACAAACCGGGCAAGCGCGGCAAGCGCCGCGAAGAACCTGGGGCGCTATGGAGAAACCTGTCGCCTTCGAAGAAACCTGTCGCCTTCGTGAAACGAGTGCTCTACGATGAATAGCGCGAACACATTGGCCACTATCTACAGAGACCGCCATGAACGACGCAGTGGAGCAACGACCGGTTGCGCTCGTCACGGGCGGCGGAGTCCGTGTTGGACGGTTTATCGTGCGCGAGTTGGCCGCACGTGGTTACCGCGTTGCGGTGCATGCCAACACTTCGCTCGACCGCGCTCAAGAGCTCGTCACAGAGTTGACCAACGGCGGGCACGAGGCTGCCGCGTTCGGCGCCGACTTGCGCGATGAAGACGCGACTCGAGCGATGATCGATCGGGTTCGCCGACACTTCGGCCGACTCGACGCGCTGGTGAACAATGCCGCCATTTGGGCCCCGACGCCATTGGACACCGCGTCGGCGGATGATGTGCGGCGATTCTTTGAAGTCAACGCGCTCAGCACGTTTGTCTGCTGTCAGCATGCCGGTTTGATCATGGTGGAGCAAGCGCAGGGAGGTGCGATCGTGAATCTCGGTGATTGGGCTGTGGCGCGACCGTATCGCAATTACAGCGCGTATTTCATGTCCAAGGCCACCATTCCGACGATGACGCGAATGTTTGCAGTCGAATTCGCGCCAAAGGTGCGCGTGAATGCCGTTCTGCCGGGGCCCGTACTGTTGCCCGACAGCGTGTCGGAATCGGAACGGCGGCGGGCGATTGCCGGGACGCTCTTGGGCCGCCCCGGCCGGCCTGAAAACGTGGCCCATGCCGTCGCTTTTTTGCTGGAAAACGATTTCGTCACAGGGATTTGCCTGCCGGTTGATGGGGGTCGCACGCTCGGAGAGACCGGCTAACGCGAATCACGACCGCCAAGTTTGCGGGTCGCTCGTGCCACGCGAGGCCTCTATAATGCCCTACCTGTCGTTAACTATGGATTCAACCCGTGTTGGGCAAGATGATGACTGAATCACGATATACTCGAGCCCTGGTTGGCACCTATCTTGTATTGGTGCTGGTCACTTCCGCGTGCAACTCGCCGGCTACAACCGTTGAAACGCAGACCACACAAGTTTCCAATGACAAGTCCACGACTGCCACGGGCGGGCACTTTGAGAAAGCGGCTGCGTCCGTCATCGCCGGTGCGAAGGAAAGCGTCGCTGCGGCCGCTAACGAGGAGCAAGCCGTCAACAAGGCACACATGTCGATCGAAGCCCTGCGGATCATCGGCATGCTGGGCGACTTCGACACCGAAGCGCAGACCACGCAGCTATTGGACGAGCTGCAGTCGGGAGCTCGTCCGGCCGTCGCCGAAGCGATCGTCCAATTGCGGTTGGCCCGCAATCTGCGGCAATGGAA
Source organism: uncultured Planctomycetota bacterium (assembly GCA_963786455.1). Classification (GTDB taxonomy): domain Bacteria; phylum Planctomycetota; class Planctomycetia; order Pirellulales; family Lacipirellulaceae; genus JABDGM01. Next base: position 164,863 of record CAWAZX010000012.1, read on the forward strand.
CCAGTTGGACGAGGCGGCGCGCAACAAAGCCATCGAGCGGTTTGTCGCGGATGTGAAGCAGGGCGGCCTGACAGCCGGCCACGCCGAACTCGTCATCCGCATTTCGGATATGCTGGAAGGGTCTGGCGACAGCAAGTTGGCGTCCAAAGCGATCAACGATTTATTGCCCGCGTTTCGCGCTTCAAAAGAACCCAGCGTCCAGCGGATGGCAACGCTGCTGGAAGGCACCGTCAGGCGTCTGCCCGGAAACAAGTTGGAGTTGGAAGGCACCCTGTTGGACGGCTCGAAACTCGAATGGGCTTCGTACCGTGGTAAGGTCGTGCTGGTCGATTTTTTCGCGAGTTGGTGCGGCCCATGCCGGGCCGAAGTGCCGAACGTCCTGGCAAACTATGAAGCGTACAAGGACAAAGGCTTCGAGGTATTGGGCATCAACTTGGATGAGCAGCGGGCCGGCGTGGATTCGTACATCCAGCAAACCGGCTTCCAGTTTCCGACGCTCTTCAGCGATGATCCGGAGGCCACGGGTTGGGACCATCCCATGGGCCGCAGATACGGAATCACGGCGATACCGCGTGCAATCCTAGTCGACAAGGACGGCGTCATCGTCAGCGCCGAAGCCCGCGGGCCGGAGCTCGGTGCCCATTTGGAGCAACTGCTAGGACCCGCCGGCAATTCGAATGAATCGGCCGGCAGCTCGGATGCGGCTCCCGTAGTGCCCGACGCGTCGGCTGTGCCGGAAGTGCCCGCTGAAAGCTGATCGTCCCGCTCGTGCGTCCTGGTGGTAGAATTTGCCACATGGATGTGTTTGAGCCAGTGCGCGAACCCGTCGTCGTTCCCGAGCCCGAAGGCGTTCTGGCGGAACCGTGGTCGCCCGGCAAAGTGTGGCGGCTGGGCGCCCTGTTTGGGCCGGCCGCAATTGTCGCGTCGGTTTCGATCGGTGCGGGCGAGACGATCGTCGTCGTGAAGACCGGCTCGTGGGCTGGGTACAATCTTGCTGTGGCTCGTACTGGCCAGTACGCTCACCAAAGGCGTGTGCGTGACGTATCTGCTGGGGCGCTACTCGGCCGTTAGCGGCGAGATGATTGGGCAGCGATTGGTCCGGCTGCCGGGGCCGCGCGGCTGGCTGCTCTTGGCGATCATCGCTTTGGAGTTGGCGGCGGCGGGGCCGCTGTGGGCGGCCATTGCCCGGCCCAGCGGCGATTTGATGTACTTCCTGCTGGAACGGGCCGTTGCGCTCATCGGGCCTGGCGATGCGGCTGCCGGGAGTGCCGCTGGCACCTGCGCAGCAATTGTTCGGAATCGCGGCAGCGACCTGGCATTCACTGCTCGCCACGCTGGTGATTCTGGCTGCGCTCGTTGCCGGCAGCGGTGTTTCATTTGCCTCGCTGGAACGCCAGCAAGTGATCATCTGCGGCATTCTCGTGCTGGGCACGTTGTTAGGAACGCTGCTGGTTTGGCCGGATTTCGTGGCGGCTTTCGTCGGAACGGTCCGCGTCGGGCACGTGCCGCCGGTTCCGGACTGGGCGCCGGCCGACGTGCGCCAGCAGCCGCTCCTCACGATGGTGACCACGTTCGGCTACGTCGGCGGTTCGGTGATGTGTTACATCGCCTACGCCAACTGGGTGTGCAAACACCGTTGGGGGTTAAACAGCCATCGCGAGATCGACGCGATTCGCGCCCGCGCGGCAGCTGGCAGCCCGCGTGACTACCTGCCCAATGACCGGCGTGAGGCGGTTCGCATGCGCCGGCTGGTCGCGCCGTTGCGCTGGGATGCGGCGCTGGGTGCCATGGTGCTGTTCATCGTCAGCGCTTCGTTCATGTTGGCCGGGGCCGCCGTGCTCTATCCTCGGCTTGAAAGCCGCGAACTTGTTGGCGTGTTCGAGGGCTGGGGCCTGCTTACCGACCAGGCGCAGATCTGGCAGAGCATTCACCCGGCGCTGGTGTGGGTGTATTACGTATGCGTGTTGGCGGCGTTGTGGGGCACACTGCAGGCGTACCCGGAAATCTATGCCCGCGTAACGCATGAATTCCTCTCGGCGATCTGGCCACAGGCGGCGATTTCGTACCCGCGATTCCAATGGGGAATTTGCGTTTACGTGTTCGCGACGGCCGTGCCGCTCGTGTGGGTGAACGTGACGTTCGCCACGCTGACGGCCATCGTTTCGTTCCTGGCAACGACCGCGGGCGTTGCCTTGGCGATGCTCGCCGCGTTGTACCTCAACTTCCAGTTGCCGCCGCTCTATCGCACGCGGTGGTGGATGCTCGTCGCCGGTGTGATAACGGCCGTGATCTTGCTCTGCGTCACGGCCATCAGCGGCTGGGAATTGGTGCGCAACTTGCTGGCATCGTAGTAGCCCATTGGTTGGACAATTACGAGAGATCAATCGGCGTGGCACCGGGTGGCGGCGTGCCCTTGCCCGCGCGGACATAGTCGCCGCGGCCTTGAGCATAGCTGCCGGCATCTGGCAGATCGGCCGTTGTCGCACTACCGGCCTGTGCTGCTTCGAACAGCTTTTTGAGAAACGGCCGGCACCATCCGCAACCCGTGCCCGCGCCATGACAGTCGGCCAATTGACTTTCGCGCTGCGGCCGTTCGACGCGCAGAAAGCTGACCACTTTCCGCTTCGTGACGTGGAAGCAAAGGCACAACTCGTCATCGAGGTCCATAGGAGCCGGCAGTTGCGTCAGCGACCTTTGTTGTATTCGAGCCGCGCCAATCCGGCCGCGCCGATGTAACCGGCGTCGCCGCCCAGCGACGCGAATTCAATGCGCAGCCTTGTCGCGCAGCGGCTCCAGCAGTCGCGGCCGAACTTCGTCGCGGATTCGCTGCAAGAACTCGCGCCCGATCTCGCTGTCGTTTCCGCCGAAGTTCATCGCGCCGCCCAGCACTACCGCATCCGGATCGATCGTGTGCACCAACGTCACGATGCCGATCGCCAGCCAATAGGCGGTATCCATGATGACCTTGCGGGCCAGCTCATCGCCTTTTTCCGCGGCCTCGGCAACGATCCGCGGCGTGATGGGCTCCGCGGCTTCCTGCCGCTTGGCAAGTGAGCTGGCCGTACCGCTGCGCAGCCCAGCCAGCGTCCGCTCCACCACCGCCGTCGCATTGGTGTAGCTCTCCAAAGAGCCGCGTTTGCCCAGTGAATCCATCGGCGCATCGTCGGCCGGGTTGACGAGGATGTGGCCGCATTCGCTGCCGCAACTGTGCTGCGCCTTCGATCAGCGTATCGCCCACGATGATGCCGCCGCCGATGCCCGTGCCGAGCGTCAGCAGCACCATGCTGTGAAACTGCGCCCCGCGCCGCGCCAATACTCGCCGTAAGCGGCCGCATTGGCATCGTTGGCAAAGCTCACCGGCGTGCCTACGTGATGGCTCGTCCGGTCGCGAATCGGAAAATCCCACCAGCCTGGCAAGTTGCCCGGGCGCAGGAGCATGCCCGTCGGAATATCCATCGGGCCGGGCGTTGCCAGCCCGGCACGGACCACATCGCCCGACGACACACCCGCTTCGCGGATCATCTGCCGCACGGCCAGCCCCATCCGCACGCAAGCGTCTTCGGCGCCTTTGTCTTGCTCGGTGCGCATCGAGTGATACGCGAGTGGCCGCGCGGTGTCGTCCACGAGGCCCAGCTTGATGTTCGTGCCGCCGACGTCGATCCCAACAAAGAACGGCTTCTGCACTCCAGAACCAGACATCGACGACGACGCAAACGACATGGACAGTTCAATCGAATAAAGAGATTCTCAATCGGTGTACGCGATGCACACCATGGCATCGAGTATACGGGCCGCGCTCACTAGGGGCAATCGCGGACCCGTCATGAAACTGCGGCGAATCGTATGGAATATGCAACGCTAAGAGCTTCGCAACTCCGTTGAAGAAATGTCTGCGCGAAAAATTGATTCCGGCACTTGCTCGCACAGTTCGCGAAGTGCGGGCGGCAAATCGAGGTCGTGCCAACTTAGAAAGCCATCGTTGACGACTCTTCCAAATACCAGGAACCGGCAGCCCTGCTCGGCGATGGCCGCGATGGCCGCGTCGCGATGTGCGATTTCGTCTCCGTAGTAGCGCGGGTCGGCAATTCGATTGAGCGTATCGACGCCGACGACAAACACGCAGCCGGGCACCAGCTGCGCTTTGTCGTGAAACGTGGCGGCGCGGGTTAGCAGCACTTCGTTGCCGGATAATCCCTGAAGCCGATCGGCCAGCTCGATGAAATCCAGCGTCGGCTTGTCGACATTGGCGATCGATAATTCAAACGTCGCGGGCGCTCCCATGCGTTCGGAGGCAATCTCAGCCATGCGTTTGTGCCCTGCGTGGAGAGGATTGAATGCACCGGGGAACAGGATGGCCGGCTTGATTGTTTTGCCAGTTCGTGCCGGCCGCTCGGGGATTGCCACTATTGTTCTTGAGCCGAGCAGCAACTCGCTCCAAGATAATGGTGCGACTTGCTCACGCCTTTGCATATGCGGGAGCAACGGACTGGGCCGAGCAGTGCCGCTCCATCGGCACCGCACGCATCGGCCACTGTTGACAATATCAATTGACACGCGATCGCCTCCTCCTCGGCGCGGCTTCGCTGGCCTTTCGCCAATTCGCACGATAGCGCGACGGTTGTATCGGCCGATTGCCACGCCACGTGAATGCGATGCGGGCCACGCTTCGGGACCGTGGTCGCCAGGCTGGCCGTGGCGCCGATGCCACGGAGCGCATGCACGTCGGCGTTCGAAAACTGGCGGGCCAACTGAAAGGCCTTCATGGCCATGGCTCGCGCAGTGCGTTCGCTGCAGAATTGATCCACCGGCCCGCCGAGCCAGCTTTCCAGCGCAGCGGCCGCATAAGGCACGATCGCACCGATCACGGAGGCGGACGCACCAGGAACCTCCAAGAGCGACGCAATCGCCCGACTGCCGCCGCCGGTAATCGACAGCAAGAATTGCTTTCCGCTGGCGTGAATCTGCTCAATCAGCTCTTGTTGTGCAAACTCGGACATAGAAGCTCAGTTTACTCGGACTCATAGAATGAACCGCCAAGACACCAAGAATTGAGTTGCTGCGTCTCATTCTTACCTTGGCGTTCTTGGCATCTTGGCGGTTTTCATATCCGATCAGCTTACCCGTTGCGCTGGTTAAAACGGAGTGCGGTGGCCGGACATCAGCGTGATGCAAAAAATCAACATTCTCGTTGCACCGATCGGACGTGGCCTCGTTTCGACTACAAAAACGGCTCTAAAGTGGCTGGTTTTTGGCGGTTGAATACGCTGGCCCCTCCCAGGCATACCGCTTGCACTTCGAGCGAAAACCACCGCCGGCAATTGGCTCCAATTTCGCCGCCGGTCTTGTCGCCCTAACTCATCTCACCTCGTCGCGCTGCACATCTTATGGTGAAAGTTGTCGAAATCAACGATCTGGAAGAGCTTTCGCAATACCGCCTGCTGTGGAACTCGCTGCTGCAACGCACCCCCAACGCTTCGTTCTTTCTCACTTTTGATTGGCTGGAGGCGTACTGGCGTAACCTGGGCGGCGACCAGAAACTGAAGGTACTGATCGCGTATGCCGCCGGCGAGCCGGTGGGAATTCTGCCGTTGGTGGTTCGCACAGAACATTATCGCCTGAGTCGTGTCCGCGTTTTGACCTATCCGCTCGACGACTGCGGCACCTGGTATGGTCCAATCGGGCCGAATCCCTCGGCCACGCTGATGGCCGCCATGCAGCACCTGCGCCGCACGCCTCGCGATTGGGACATGATCGAGCTCCGCTGGGTGGCCGACGAAGGCTTGCAGGCCGGAAAGACCGCCCGCGCGATGCGCGTCGCCGGCCTGCTCAGCGAGAAGCACGAATACCAGGTAACCTCGGTCATCGACGTGCCCGCCAGTTGGGACGATTTCATAGCGCCGAAATCCCGCTCGCTTCGCCATCAGTTCCGTCGGCAATTGCGTCACGCGTTCGAAGAACAGGGTGCCGAATACGTGCGTCATCGCCCGGCTCCGGTGCGCGAGGGCGACGGCGACCCGCGCTGGGACCTGTACGCGATGTGCGAAATGACGGCGGCCGCAAGCTGGCAATCGGATGTAGCCAACGGCAACACGTTGAGCCACGAGGGCGTGCGGGGCTTCTATCGCGACGCCCATGCGGCGGCGGCCCGGCTCGGAATGGTCGATATCAATGTGCTGCTGTTCGAAGGCCGGCCCGCGGCGTTTCTCTATGGTTACCACTGCAACGGGCAAGTATTCCTGATGCGGACCGGATTTGATCCATCGTTGGGCGAGCACGGGTTCGGCGCCGCCTTGGCTCTCCGCACGATCCAAGACAGCATCGACCGCGGCGACCAGCTCATCGACTTCGGCCAAGGCGAACGCGAACACAAACGCCGCCTGCGAACCCGGACCGAATCGACCTACCGCTTGACCTACACGCCCATCAATTCGTGGCGTTCACAGACCGTGAAGTGGACACGGTGGGCGAAGCAGCACTGGCCGGTGCGAGCGGCGGCAGTTTAGTGTAGTCCTCACGCTCCGCGTGAGGGATCTGCGGTTAAGTGCGGTTCGCTCGTTTGCCTAAGGATTCCATCTCGCGGAGCGAGATGACTTCAATAGTATTGCGCGCTCCTTTCGACGAGACACTGGTAATCTAAGTGGTAGGAAAGAGAATAATTCGATCAGGAAAACAGCGTCAGAATCCACACCCCAATTAAGCCAATAGCAGTGAGTACGGCAGTTTCGTTGTCGGTCAGCGAACTGAAGTTCTCGCCTTTGTGTCGCGCTAGAATCCAATAGACGATGACACCCGCGACGGGGATATATGCTAGGCTCACTGACCACGCCGATATCACTACGATCCAAAAAATGGTTGGGTGCTTGTCAACACCGATACCACCTATCCCCCTTACCGCCATCAACAGCCCGACATATGCGGCCAAAATCGTCACGATGGCGAGAGCGGTACGCGGCCGTTTTGTCATACTTCGGACACCCACTCGATTAGCTCTTTGATCGTCCATACGTGGTCAGTCAACCCGCTGGCCATCGCGAACGTCTGCCCCTGTAACGATCCATGCTTTCGGGTGAAATTATACCACGCGACGAACAAGGCTTGCGTAGAGGTGTGATGGCGTAGGATCTTGCTGTGCGCGTTCGCGGGTCATTCGCGGGAGTGCGCGTGCAAAACTGGTTGGGGGTTTGTTTCCGTAACCTGCCGGCGTTCGACACTGCTACTAAGTGCCGCTAACGAGTCTCCGCACTGTTTGGGTGGCAGCAGTTTCTCCCACACTGCCAGTTGCCTAGTTTGGCGTTTTTGCGGCGCGAGGGTATACTTGAAGCGCAGTGGATCGATTAGCTGGAGTGTCCGATGTTGCAATATAAGGCGGGTTATAAGTTTGTCGCGGGCGGCGTGCATGCACAGGTCGTGGACTTTCCCGCCGTTATTACTTGCGCGGCCGATCTTACCGAGGCGCGCCGATTGCTAACGACGGCACTGCTCGACGTGGCAGAGACGCGTTTGGAACTCGGCCAATCTTTGCCGACGCCGAATCCTGATAAAAGCGACCCCGAGATGGATTTCGAGGAACCAATCTATCTCCACTTAAGCGCAAGCAGCGAGGTCGACCAAGTACCGGCAGGCGAGGTCGCTTCGTGAAGCGAAAGGATCTCGTGAAACATTTACGCCGGCACGGCTGTGAGCGTTTGCGCGAGGGACGAAGTCATTCCGTGTGGGTAAATCCTGCCAGCGAACGGCAAGCCTCGATACCAAGGCATCGCGAGATTAACGAATATACGGCTCGGAGTATTTGCCGGCAGCTCGGCGTTGCTGAGCCATGAGCAACACAAAGACTGTACTATCTGCCGTCCAAGGAGGCGCTGACTTCGGCGAGCTCCGTCGACTCGTATTTGGATGGGCGGAAATGTACTACCACGTGCTGCTGATCACGCCGCGCGCGGCTGGTCTCGCAGCACTTGCTCCCATTCAGCCAACGATGGCTTAGCGGTCTTCGTTTACGATATCCATACCGCGCGGAAGTGATTCACCTTGAGTGCGGCAAATCGAGCAGGGTCGCAAGGCAATGGGCACCTGCCTTCGAAAGTGGCTGAGTCGCGGCTGGCGCATTGGCGCCGTTCTGTTTTCCGCGTGGATGATCTACCTGCTCTGCTCCTTATGGTACTGGCAGACAACGATTGGCAAGCCGATTGAAAGAGAGTTCGGTTTTCGTATCGGAACTCCCGTGATTCAAGAGGAGGGAAGATACTGGCCGAGAGAAGTCGTAAGTATCGAGTCGCTGCGATGGAACGGGGTGTTTGGCCAGGCTGGGTTTCGCAAAGGTGACATTATCTGTGGGCTTTCAGCCAAAGACCTGTTCAAAGTGTTGCACCGCGGTCGCGGCGAAGAGGTCACGCTGCAGGTAGTGAATGGGGGACATGGGCCACCGCTCAACCACGCCAGGTGCGGGCGATCACTTTCGAAGTCCCAGCCGGCTCATAAGGCAATTGTCGGTCTTTAGGAAGGCGCACTGCCCGACACGGCCGGTCGTCGATAGTTGACCGTCTTTCGGGCGGATCCTTCGCGCACTATGTGGTAAAATGGGCCACATGCAAACGCAAATAAAAACAGTGCAGGTCGAAGTAAAACAGATCGAAGTTCCGATTTGGATGGTCGCTGCCATCGGGCTGGCTATTTTGGGTTTGCTGATCTTGATGTTGTTGGCGTTCCAATTGCGGAAGCCTAGGAAATAATGCCTGGGCAACACATTGTTTTGACAGCATTTTGGGGGATGATCTGGCGCGGTTGGCGCTTTCAGCACTCGCGATTCGCTATTGGTTACATTTTTTTGTTTCCATAATTTTAGCGTTATCGCGGCACTTGTCTGAAATAATTCGTAATCCTGCTACTTAGAATAACAGTTCGCTCAGGGCGGAGCGAAATTGTTCATGCCGGTCTCGTCACCGTCATTTCATTCCCCCATTGCGACGCTGTGAGGACGCGTATGGCCAGACTTAGGCTCAAGATTATCACCGCCATCGCCATCGTTAGTGGTGTAGTGGCGCTGGTGCTGCTCTACCAAGCGCGGGCCAGTCTGCGCGAGCGTGACGAGCAACTGCAGCGGCTGCGAGGTCGTTTGGCACAACTCGAAGGCGATGTAGCACGCCTTTCGTCCACGGGTCCGTGGGGCCTCACGGCCACGGATCGTGAAGCCTACCTATCTCTCGGATACAAGGAGTTTGACGCAACGCCCGGCTCAGGCCACCGCCGGTATCGGGATCAGCCACGAAACCCCTCGCACGCGGGAACACTGGTGGAAGCGTATCTTGAGCGTCATCCGGAGTTGACGTTGGATCAGCGGCGGATCCTTCACTTTCACGCCGCCCAGTTATTTGCCATGGGGGGCATGAATGAACGAGCGATCCCCCATCTCGAACGGGCACGCCTTGGCGCGGTCTCGAACCCGGTGGTTGACGCCACGAAATCGTTTCTCTTGCTCGACCGCGAGGAATTGCTCGCTGCCCGACGGCAGATGGCCAACGGGCAGGGCGCCGAGGCGGTTGATTTTCTGATCGAGCGTTTCGGCGAATCTTATGCCGACATCGCGCGGTGGATTCCAATCTGTTCGACGGTCAGCGTACCGGAAGGGGCATCAGCGGATCATCGGGCGGCCGCCGACGAGCTGGCCAACGCGTTCGGGCTGTCGGTTACTGTAGCCGGAAATGGGCCGGACTCGGGCGGCATACCCGGCAATTGCATCTGGCTCGAAATGCGGCCGATGGGTGCGACGCCCGACGTGGAAGGGTACATCATCCTTCACGCTAACACGAGCACGGTGATCACCGCGACGAACCAGGACCGGCTCGACGCAGCGGTGAAGCGATTCATCGAGACATCCCGCCCGCGCAACGGCAAGCACGATGCGCCATTCGGTTTGGCCACGAGTTTCGAGCTGGCGAGATGATTGAAGTGCTACGAGGCGTTTCGAGTGACGGTCAGTCTGTGACCTTCCACTTTGCTACCGCTTCACAGTAATAATTTCATCCGCGGTGTGGTAACATGAGCGGAATGAACAATGGCGTTTTTGCCGTGCGTAAGTTCTTCGTCCATCCACTCGCGCCGCTGTTGCTGTTTTCCGTCGCACTGGGTGCGCTGCTGATTGCGTATGTCATCGGAGGAGTCGTACCATCCGAGACGTTTGACATTTTAGCGTCATTCACTTGGTCGATCTTGTTGGCACTGTGGGTCGTCGCCGATGTGCGCCGGCGAGAGTCCATTCCTTGCTTCGATTTTGGGTTCTTCTGCTATGTATTTTTTCCCGTAGTAGTTCCCGCGTATTGCTTTTGGTCTCGCGGATGGCGCGGCTTCTTGATGTTGGTTGTGGTTTTCAGTACGTGGATCGTGCCATTCATTATTGTGGGTTTCGTCGGTGCATTGCTGTATGGGTGAGGCCTTTCCATGCCGTGTGACATTTGTAAAGGCTATATGACAGGCGAGCGGACGGTCGAGGCACGATTGATTTCGGCCTCGGCAACACCGTATCAATGGCGGCGCTTTTTGCTCGGCCGAATTCGGTTCGGATCATTTTTCCCAGGGCGGCGGCGTGGCTCGTGGAGTTGGGCCCACCTTACCCTGGGCTGACGTATTGAGCCGCTGCGGGGCAAGTCGAGACGAGGCGATGCGGCATGCAGTCGTCAGCGGCTAGCGTGTCAGTACTCGGAACTTTGTACTGCAAGGTGGGCGCGGCAGATTCCTCTGCGAACAAGTTTGCAGTGGCACCCCTGGCGCACTTGGTTCACAGCCGCCCATCCTGCGACACCGCGCACGAAAAAGCCCGACGCGAGGGCGGGCTGTCAGCATGCATGTGCGAGATCTTCTGAGTCCAACTTCGAAACTTTTGGCCTATGGTCCGGCCGCTTGGGCTTCGCTTTCGATGGCTTCGTTTAGCTCTTGGATGGCGGCGGCTTCGCGGGCTAGTTTGAATTCTGGGCCCGGTGCGTAGTACTGCACGTCGTCGGTGAGGTAGTAGGGGCTGGGAAGCGTTTGGCCGGCCATTTCTACCTGGCAGCCGGTCAGCAGCGAGACGGCCGGCCAGAGGATGGCCGCGGCAAGCCCCCACCGCGACGCCGGTTTTGATCGAATGATGCCCATGGTTCCCTTTGCCTCCCGTATTGTCCGCCGGGTTCGGAGACCCGCGGCGGAACGCGTGGTACAACCGTTATCGTCCGCCTAACCGGAAAAGCTTTGCCGAGTTTTAAAGTTTGTGGCAAATGGGCGGGAGCTAGCGGGGTGGGCGTGGGGACAGCTACGCTCTCTTACTCACCCACTTGCCTCAATTCGGGTAGAATGCATGGGCCGCGGTTTCCGCGGCCTGCCGGCCGGTTCTCCTTGGATTGAAGAGGCATGACCATGGGCAGAGTGTTTCGACTGCGCCGTACCAGAGCGAATTCTTGTCGGTCTGCTGCTGTCGCTGCTGTCGGTGCCGTCGGCCGTAGGGCAAATCGGCGATTCAATTCCGCACGCGCCGTACTATCTGGCGACGCAGGCCATCTATTCGGGTGAATACCGCGACGCGGAGCGCGGCTTGCGACAGGAGTCCCGCCGTGGAATCCGCACGACGCAAGCTCGCTGGATCGATTCCATCTGTTACCACGCGATGCTTGGCGAGGTTCTGTATCACCAGGGCCGCAATGCCGAAGCGCTGGCCGAGTTCGACCAGGCGTGCCAGGTGATCCTGGCGTACCCGAATTGGTTGCTGCAGGTGCAATTTCAGCCGCAGCCGCCGCGGCCGGACCTGGCCCGTGCGCGCCGGCCGCCGCCCTGGGGACAGAGCTCGCGGTCGGTCACGCTTGGCCAGTTCTCGGAAACCGAGCAGGTGTTTATCGGCGAGCTCGATCCGCGGCGGTGCTCGCAACAGGGCGGTGTGGTCCGCACGCCAATGCTGTGGCGGATCAACGTGGTGGAAATCATTCGCACGTCGGCCCTTGCCATTCGTCGGCGCAGCGAGCTACTCGGTCCGCTGGCTACGCACGACCCCATCTCGAAGGAATTGTCGACCGTGTTCGCGCGCGGCAATTTATCGCCGCCCAATCACTGGTCGAGCGCGTGGATCGATGTGCTCCGCGGCGTGGCCCAGGCAGGTGCCGGCAAACTCGATGAAGCCGACATGCTGCTCAGTCGATCGCTCACGGTGGACGGCCAATTCGATCATCCGTTAACGTGTGTGGCGCTGCTGGAACAGGGCCGGATCGCGATGTCCCGCGGCGACAGCCCACGGGCGGCGCAACTTTTGGCGGAGGCAGGCTTCTCGGCCTACTACTACGACGACTGGGACGTGCTCACCGAATCCGTGTGGCTCGGCTGGGTCAACCACGTGACCCGCAACGCCGCGGGCATGTATCCACCATTGGAACCAATCGTGGCGTGGGCCCAAACCAACCGGCTGCAACATATTGCCACGAAGCTGCGACTGGCCCAGGCGGAAAGCTTGTTGTGGCTCGGCCAGGTAGACTTGGCGGGCGCGGTGCTGGACGAGGCGGTGCGGCGGATCGGTGAATTGCGGCGCGGGCTGGCCGGCATTCATTTGCTCTACCTGCAAGCGAATGCTCAGCTTGCGCGTGGCCAATTCGGGCCCGGCGGTGAGACGCTGGCCCAAGCGCTCGCGGCACAGGCGGAAGTGTCGTTGCGGAATTTTCAAATCGGCCGCACGGGTGAAATGTATGACGCGCGGGCTGTTTCGCCGCGTGTGGCGGTGGATCTATTCGGCTCGTTGCTTGCCGATCCGACTCCCGCGAATTGGAGTTTAGCAGCCGCTTGATTCGATGGCCGTGCTGCAAACCCCACAAGATGCAGCGTTCGACCGCTGGTTCATCGCGGCGGTGGAGCGCAAGGATACGGCGCTGGCACTGGAAGTGGCGGAGAAGGCCAAGCGGCGACGGTTTTTGGCGGCGGTGCCACTAGGTGGACGGCTGATTGCCCTGCGCACGATTCTCGAAGCACCGCAGAACGAACTTTCGCGCGAGGCTATGCTGCAGCGACAACAGCTTCTGGCAATGTTTCCCGCCTATCGGCAATTGTCGGAAGCGGGCGTGCCGATGGTCGACGCGTTGCGTGCCGGGCCGGTAGTGGGATCCGACGCCGCAGAGAACAAGAAGCTGGATGCTCAGTTCGATGCGTGGGGAAAAAATACCGACCAGCGCCAACAACTTCTCTTGCAATTGGCTCCGCGGCGGGCGCCGTCGGCTATCGACTTTCCTCCGCTGCGCACCACCACCGAATTGCAGCAAGCGCTCGACGAGGGCGAAGCGCTCGTCGTATTCCACAGCGCTGCGGGGAATCTGTACGGCTTTCTAGTCACGCGTAACGGAACGCACCTGTGGGAGTACGGTGATGTGCGGCAACTGCGCACGGCGTAGCCGAATTCCTGAAGGCGCTCGGCAATTATGGTCCCAACCGCCCGCTGTCTGCAGAGGAGCTGGCGAGCGATACCTGGCGGAAAATGGCGGCGGATGCCTATTCCGCAGTGTTCGCGGCACGCGCGTTTAGACGTGGGAAAGACGAAGTCGCTGGTGATCGTGCCGGACGATCTGCTCTGGTATTTGCCGTTCGAATCGCTCGTGCCGGACGCGGCGAAGTCGGATAGCACGCTGGCCGATCGATTTGCCATTCGCTACGGCCCGACGGCGGCTTTGTCGCTGAGCAACCCGCGCGAACTGCGCCGCACGCAGCACACCGGGATAGTTGCAAACGAATTGAAAACTGGCGCGAATGAGGCGGACACGGAGGCCATGGTCGCGGATCTTGAAAAAGCCGCCTTCGCGCCGGTGCGATTGCCCGCGCAGCTACCCATGCCCGCACACTTGGTGCTGCCGCTGTTGGACACGCTGGTAGTGCTGGATGATGTCGACCCGGCCCGCACGGCGACGCTGAGCTCGATGCTGATACCGCGCGGACGCGGCAACGCGGCAGGCGCATCGGAAGTGGCAGCGGTACTTCCCTACGGCGGCCCGCAGCACGTCATCGTCGCAGGGTTTACCACGGCGGCAGGGCAAGGACTCAAGACCTCTCGACGGAACGCGGCTCGTACCGCCCGGCCGGGCAGCGAGGTGTTTCAAACCCTCTGCGGCCTGATGGCCACCGGAGCACGAACTGTTGTGCTCAGCCGATGGCGCACGGGCGGCCGGACGAATCTCGAGCTGGTGCGTGAATTCGTACGCGAATTGCCGCAATTGCCGGCGACGGAGGCCTGGCAGCGGGCACGCCTCTTACGCGCGAGCGCGACTCGACGGCGAGAATGAACCCCGGCTCAAAGACCTGGAAGAAAGCGGTGAACTACCGACGGCCGATCATCCGTTTCTCTGGGCCGGGTATTTGCTAGTGGACACTGGTCCAAGACCAGAGGTGAAGGAAACGGTCGAAGAACCCGACAACGAAAAGGGGGCGAAGCCGGACGCGAAAAGCACCACTCCGTCCGGCGAGCCAGCCAAGTCGACAGCGGATCTACAGGAATTGGGAGTCGAGTCCGCGGCTGGTCGCTCATCGGTGAAATCTACCGAAAATGGCGAGTCGACGCCGAAATAACAGCGTGGCTGTCCGGCTAGTTGCGGCGTATGCCGGCAAGCCGCCGGAAGCTGATTACCAAACTGGCGACCAGTGCCAAGCTGATGCCGCTTGATTCCGGTACGGCGTTAAGCATCGCAGTTGCGGCGGCTGAATCCGAACGTCCGAAGTTGCTGCGCCACAGTGCATAATCGTCGGTGTCGACGATGTTGTCTTCATTCGCGTCGGCGGCCAGGTTGCCGGTCAGTTCGAATGCGTCCCGCCAGACAACGTAGTCGGCCGCATCGACTGTGCCGTCGCGGTTGAAATCGCCGGGCAGGCCGTCGGAAATCAGCACCAACGTTGTCACGCTCCAGGCCGGCATCGTGTATTGGAAGGCGTTGAGCAGGTCGAGCTCGATGTTGGCGGCATGGGTCATGACGGGCGCTGCCGAGATGCCGGCCGTCAGTTGGAACACTTCCGCGTGGTCGAAGATGCGGTCGTGAGTGACAGCGATGCCGGTCGTCTGCGGGTTGCCCGTGCGGTTGATCGCCACCACTACCATCCGATTGGGATCGGAGGAGTCAACGCTGGCGTACACGGCCGAGTTGGCAATGTTGTTCGTATTGCCGGCAACGGAGGTGTCGCCGAACTGACCGCCCGCGCCGTCGTAATTCAGGTACATGTTGAACGCGGCGTTGACGAAGCTTGAGCCACTACCGAGATCCCACCAGTTGGCGGCAAACACGCCCTCGCGGCCAAGAATGCCCAGAAAATCGGCCTGGGCGATTCCGCCCGAGTAGTGGTTGCCCGCGCCGTAGTTGTATTCGGTGATGGCGATTTTCGTGCCCGGTTTGAAATCGGCGATGTCGCGCTGCACATGGGTGAGCAGCTTGATCGGTCCGCCGCTGCAGCAGCTCGTGATCCAACTGGTTTCGGTGTAAGTCGAGTCCCACAAGGAGCGCGTCGACTGCACGCGGGCGGCTACCACGCCCGGGTGTGTCGCACCGCTGCTATCGAACGTGATGCGACGAGAAGTGCCGGTGTTATCGTTGCCGCGCGCCTCGGGATACCAGTGCAGATCGATCACATCCATCAGCGTGCGGCCCTGCGCGGTTTCCGCCTTGGCCACTTCGGAGAGCAGCCACTCGTAGTAGTGCAGCTCGCCCGGCTGATCGCCGCCGGGATGCACGGGCGTCGTCACGCGGCCGGGTGCCTCTTGCAGCGACCGGAACTCGTTCCAACCGTAGCCGACGCCGCCGAACACGATCGCGTTTGGATTGACGTCCTTGATGGCGGCGGCGTGGGCGATCGTCTTATCGCGCATTTCGTTGAAGGTCGGCGTGTAAGGGTGAATCGTGGGGTGGGTGCGACCTTGTGGACTGGGATTCGTGCCGTTGGCCGGATCGCAGCAGGGGTTTGGCGGTGCGCCGGATTGCCAGCCGGCCGGCAATGCCTCGCCCCACAACGCGGGCTCGTTGTCGAGGCTGTAGAAAACCGGCTGACCCGGTTGCTTCGTGCTCTCCACCCAATTCGCGAACTCGTCGGTGAAAACGTACGCATCCGTCTTGTTGGGATTTAGCGAGAACGGGTCGCCCGGGTATTTTGCCGATTTCTTCGGCACGATTTCCCGCCACCGCGACGATGGAGCGATTTGTGTTTCGTCGACGGTGCCGCTGGCATCGGCACTGACGTAGCCGGCCATCGGAATCGTGACCAGGGCCGCGCGGCCCGCTGCGCCGGCGCCTTGGATCATGCCGCTCACTGCGGACCCTGGCGGCCGATTGGCCTGTCCGTTGGTGAGATGGTAATCGCTGTGATGATACCAGTCGGCACCTGCGTTGGACGCGTTCGTCTCCCAGTTGTAGCCGGTCAGGCGGTTGCCGCCGCTGCGGTCGAACGTGCGATTGGTGATGTGCGACGAGTTGGAGCCGTAGATGTACGGCGAGATGACCTTCACCGCCTGACCGGAATTGAGCGTGAACTGGATCGCGGCCGGGCCGGGGTCGTCGGGCACGATTTCGGCACGACATCGGCACGTCGCTGCGCAGAGGTAGAAAACCGGCAGAGATGCGCACAGGCCAACGACGTTGCGGCGGGTGAATCTTGCCATTGCCCTCTCCGGTTCCACTCGACGGTCCAACGACCAGCGCGAGCGGAGTCTATTGTAACTGGCAATGGCAAACGCGAGCAAACTTAGGGGCGAAGCCACGGCGGTCCGCCCCCATTATGGATCGCTATTTCTGGGACGGCGTGCGCCACAGAGAAGTAATCATCAAATCGCGAATGGCGGGCAGCTCACGCGGCAAGCGGTCGTAGAGCTTGAAGAACAGCTCATCGTGTGAGGCGATTTCCTGCACCCATTCGTCGCGACTGACCTTCATCACCTGGTCGAACTGCTCCTCGCTGAATTTCAGCCCGCGCCAGTCTAGATCTTCGTAGCGCGGAACCCAACCCAGCGCCGACTCGACAGCCGTGGCCTTGCCAGTCACGCGTCCGACGATCCACTTGAGCACACGCATGTTCTCGCCGAAGCCCGGCCAGAGGAACTTTCCGTCCGCGTCGCGGCGGAACCAGTTCACGTTGAACAACCGCGGCTTGTGCTCGGCACGGCCGGCCATGTTCAGCCAGTGCTCGAAATACTCGCCCATGTGGTAACCGCAAAAGGGCAGCATCGCGAACGGGTCGCGGCGGACCTGGCCCAACTGGCCGAACGCGGCTGCCGTCATTTCCGAGCCCATCGTGGCGGCGGAATACACGCCGAACTGCCAGTTGAACGATTGGGTCACCAGCGGCTGCACGTTGCTGCGCCGGCCGCCGAAGATGAACGCCGCAATCGGCACGCCCTTGGGGTCGTTATACGCCGGGTCGGCCGACGGGCACTGCGACATCGGCGCGGTGAAACGGCTATTCGGATGGGCCGCTTTCTTGTCGGTACCCGGCGTCCAATCATTGCCTTGCCAATCGATGGCGTGCTTGGGCGGATCGCCGTCCATGCCTTCCCACCAGATGTCGCCATCGTCGGTGAGCGCCACATTCGTGAAGATGGTGTTCTTCGTGATCGTGGCCATCGCGTTGGGGTTCGTCTTTTCGTTCGTACCCGGGGCGACGCCGAAAAAGCCGGCCTCCGGATTGATGGCGTACAGCCGGCCATCCTCGCCCGGCTTGATCCACGCGATGTCGTCGCCCACGGTGGTGACTTCCCAGCCTTCTTTCTGAAATTCCTTGGGCGGAATGAGCATCGCAAAGTTCGTTTTGCCGCAGGCGCTGGGGAACGCGGCCGCTACGTACGTTTTCGTGCCGTCGGGACTCTTCACGCCGGAGATCAGCATGTGCTCTGCGAGCCAGCCTTGATCGCGGGCCATCACCGAGGCAATCCGCAGCGCCAGGCACTTTTTCCCGAGCAGTGCGTTGCCCCCGTAGCCCGAGCCATAGCTCCAAATCATGCGCTCTTCGGGAAAGTGCACGATGTACTTGTCTTTGGGATCGGGACTGCACGGCCAGGAAACATCCTGCTGACCCGGTTTGAGCGGCATGCCGACCGAGTGGAGGCACGGCACAAATTCGCCGTTTGGGCCGAGCGCTTTGAGCACGGCCTCGCCCATGCGGGTCATAATCCGCATGTTCACAACGACGTAAGCCGAATCGCTAACCTGGACGCCGATGTGCGCGATGTCCGAGCCGATGGGACCCATGCTGAAGGGAATCACGTACATCGTGCGGCCACGCATCGAGCCATCGAATTTCGGCGTCAGCACGGCCTTCATCTCGTCGGGCGCCATCCAGTTGTTGGTGGGCCCGGCATCCTCCGGATTCACCGAGCAAATGTACGTGCGGTCTTCCACTCGCGCGACATCGCTAGGATGGCTGCGCGCCAGGAAGCTGTTGGGCCGCAAGTCTGGATTGAGCCGGATGAACGTGCCGGCGTCGACCATTTCCTCACACAGGCGGTCGTACTCTTCCTGCGAGCCGTTGCACCAATACACCTGGTCGGGCTTGCAGAGCGTCGCCATTTCGCTCACCCAGGCGACAAGACGCTTATGTTTTACCGTAGCGGGGGCTTCGAGAGTGGTTGTGGGCACGGTCCTGCTCCTGGCTGACTTGAAAGATGATTGCCTGATTGCGCGGCTTGTAATTTTGTCACGAAACCAGGTGCTATCCAAGGGGGGCGATTTGAGGCTTCCGGCACAGGTCGCGGTTTCGCTTAACAGCCCTTGCAAGCTAAACTAGTACCGTGACTTGGTTCGAGCTGCGCTAACAAAGGTAATTGATGGCCCAAATACAACGAATACTCGTAACCGGCGGGGCCGGCTTCCTCGGTTCGCATTTATGCGAGCGGCTGGTCGAGGACGGGCACGACGTGATCTGCCTCGACAATTTCTTCACCAGCCAGAAGACGAACGTCGCGCATCTGCTGGATCGCCCTAACTTCGACCTGGTGCGGCACGATGTACCCAGCCGATCTTGCTCGAAGTGGATCAGATTTACAACCTGGCCTGCCCGGCGGCCCCCGGCCACTACCAGTACAACCCCATCAAGACGATGAAAACGTCGGTCCTGGGGGCGATCAACATGCTGGGCATGGCCAAGCGCTGCCGGGCCAAAATCCTGCAGGCCTCGACCAGCGAAGTGTACGGCGACCCGGAAGTGCACCCGCAGCCGGAATCGTATCGCGGGAGCGTGAACCCGATCGGCCCGCGGGCCTGCTACGACGAAGGCAAGCGGGCGGCCGAAACGCTGTTCATGGATTACCACCGCATGCACCGCATGAATATTCGCATCGTGCGGATTTTCAACACCTACGGCCCGCGGATGCACCCCTTCGACGGCCGCGTCGTTTCGAACTTCATCCGCCAGGCACTTCGCGGCGAGGACATCACCGTCTTCGGCGACGGCAGCCAGACCCGCTCGTTTTGCTATCGCGATGATCTGGTCGAAGGAATGATTCGGATGATGAACGGGCCGGACGATTTTGTCGGGCCGGTGAATCTCGGCAACCCAGGTGAGTTCACGATTCTCGAGTTAGCCAAACTTGTGGTGGAACTCACTGGCAGCCGCTCGAAAATCGTGCACAGGGATCTGCCGGTCGACGATCCGACGCGTCGACGGCCGGATATTACGCTGGCAAGAGCGAAGCTCCATTGGGAGCCGAAAACGCCATTGCGGCAGGGCCTCGAGAAGACGATCGCGTGGTTTCGCACGATCCAGTGGGACGAGTATCGCGCCCCAACGCCGAACTTCTAGAGCGGCAGTTAGTCCATCGTCCAACGCGATTGCGAGATTGGCCGATCGTGGCAGGGACTTTCCAAGCGGTGAATTTACAAGTCGGAGACTCGTGCCACACTGACATCCCAAACCTGGAAAATCGCCAGCCCCACGGTGGCCCCCACGGCATCGGCCAGCCAATCCGAGAGATTCGCGTTCCGTCCGACAGGGATCTGCGTCACCTCGTCGACGGCGCCATAAAGAACGATCAGCGCCCAAACGGTGCACAATTGGCGCCAGCCCAACGGTCCTGCCGTAACGCGCCAAGCCGCCGCGAACAGGATTGCGAGTACTGCAAAGGCAATGACATGTGGCAATTTATCAGAAAGTCCTCCGGGCAGGAGGACCATCTGCGCCGGCATATGCGTTAAAACGAATAACGCCAACCAATAACAGACAAGGGCAAGCAGAATTACCGTGGATCGCCAAGTTCGAATGGGCATCGCGGCCACCAATTGCAGTTAACAGCACGTACAAGTAAGTTGAGCGGCCGTCGAATCGGCCATTCGGTCGCCCGTCGCCATTGAAACAGGATTTAACACGGCGGGTCGCGAGAACAAGTTGCCCAATGGGACCTCCTGGTGGACTGGCGAACGATCACAATTGTTTCGGGAGGACAGACGGGTGCCGATCGCGCGGCGCTGGATTTCGCGATCGAACATGGCATTCCCCACGAGGGCTGGTGTCCGCGTGGAAGGCTCGCCGAAGACGGCCCGATCGCAGCAAGATATCAACTTCGGGAAACGCCCGCACGCCGGTATTCGCAACGAACCGAGTGGAACGTTCGCGACAGCGATGCGACCGTCGTCTTCAGCATCGCGCGCAAGGCCGCCGGCGGCACCCGCTTGACGATTGAGATCGCCCAGAGGCTGGGCAAGCACTGTCTTCACTTGTCGCGCGATGAAATGGCGGCTTCGGCATCAGGCCTGCCGGCCGCGATTGTGGAATCATCCGGGCAATTGGTCGCATTCCTCGCAGCGCATTCGATTCGCCGGCTTAACATAGCCGGCCCGCGGGCATCCCAGGAGCGCGGGATCGGCGAATATGTAAAACAGGTCCTGCAAGCAGCCATGCACGCAAAAGAGTCGGAAGCAGCACGTCCGTCCCGCCGCTCTAAGCTATAAGCCATCCAGGCAGCTAGCAGCGCCTATCTAGCCGTACTTCAACGGCAATCGCGCAATAGACCTTGCCGGTGGGGCAACCTTCTCCTCGTTTGCCGAACTTCTCGGTTGCATAAGGGCCAACGCTGCAGGCCGGCTTATTGCATTTGTAACGGATATGGCGGCGATACCTGATTTACGGCCGCCGAATCGACGGCCTGTAACGGCTATGCGACTTAATGCGGTCGTGCCACGCGTCGGGCGGGTACCACGTGTAATTCCTGGTACGCATAAAAAGCTTTTGACGATTTTTGAGGAGTTTCGAATGAATCCAATTTTAGGGCGGCGGCTACTGGCAGCTCTTGGCACGCTGATCTGGTTGGGCTCAAGTGCCGTGGCCGATGACTTGGGTTTCACCGGCATCGAGCGTCGCTTGGGGCGGTTGGAGCGTCCGATTCAGGCCGACTCCAAGATCACCACCGCAGCGTTTTTGGCCGACACGCCGCCAGCCAGCGAAGGCCAGCTCCCCATGGAGTTGGGCAGCAGCAGCGATAGTGTTGAACAACTGCCGACTTCGATGGCCGAAGGTTGTGCTTGCGGCGGCAACGGCTGCACGAAATGCAGCCCATCGCCAACTTTGACCGGCGTCTATACTGCCGAAGTGCAGATCATGTGGATGCGGCCTCATCTGATGGAAGGCGCCATTGGAAAACTTTCCGAAAAATACGAACTGTCGCCTCGGTTTATTATCGCGTACGAAGACAAGGGTGGCGTCGGCGCTCGCGTGCGCTATTGGACCTATGGCCGTTGGACGCCCAATCTTGACGATCCTAATGACGAGATCCGTTTCGAAATGAACGTAATGGACCTCGAAGCCACAGGTAGGTTTCGCAGTGAGCGAATCGACCTGGTGGTTGCCGGCGGTATGCGTTGGGCCGATATGGAAATCGCGTTCGACGATGACGATGTGCAAGGGGACATGCCTGGCATGACGGCCGCTGCGGACCTGCGAATGTCGCTGTGCCGCGATTGCAGACGGGAATGGGCGGTCGTCAACGGCGCGCGCTGGTCACTGTTAGGCGGAGACTGGGAAGGCAGCGGCGGATTGATTGACCCCGTTCGGGACGACAACATCGTCGTACAAGAGTTTTACGCGGGCGTGGAATACTACTCGCCTTGCGGCGAGTACGACCTCTACGCCCGCTTGAAATACGAAATGCAGAACTGGCACAGTGATGCGATTGCCCAGGGCGCCGACACGGATTCGATCGGCTTCCTTGGCCCAGCGTTTGAATTCGGCTTGATGTTCTAAATTGGCAAGTCGGTCAACGCAGAAAGCCGCAACTCAAATCTAAGCAAGCCATGCCCCAATTGGGCATGGCTTTTTTCGTGCGCGACTCGTCAGGGAACGGGCAGTGTATCGACGGCCGGCGGCTCGACCGCTAACCTAACGTCACTTGCTCTGCCTGACTTCTCGCAACACAAAAGCGACTGGCGAATTCCATGGAAATCTCTCCCCAGCAAACAAAAATCGGCTGGATTGGTACCGGCGTTATGGGCCGCTCGATGTGCGGCCATTTACTCAAGGCCGGCTATCAGGCTACCGTTTTTAACCGCACTAAGGCCAAGGCCGCCGAGCTAATTGAACAAGGCGCGCGCTGGGCCGATTCGCCGCGCAACGTGGCCGCGGCTTCCGACGTTGTCTTTTCCATCGTGGGAGTGCCCGACGACGTGCGCGCCGTATTACTTGGCACGAGGGGGCGTTGGGTGGGTGTCGTCCCGGTAACCTGCTGGTAGATATGACGACCAGTCAGCCCTCGCTGGCCGTTGAAATCGCGGAAACGGCCGGCAAACGCGGCGTCATTAGCATCGATGCGCCAGTTTCCGGCGGCGACGTGGGAGCTCGCAACGCAACGCTTTCCATCATGATCGGCGGCGATGCGGCAACCGTAGCTGCGCTGGAACCAATTTGGAAAACCCTAGGGTCAAAATGGGTCCGCCAAGGAGGGCCCGGTGCTGGCCAGCATACAAAGATGGTAAACCAAACGCTGATCGCGACCGGCATGATCGGCGTTTGCGAGGGATTGCTATACGGCTACAAGGCCGGGTTGGATTTGAATACGGTGTTGGAATCGGTCGCCTCCGGTGCCGCCGGAAGCTGGTCGCTCTCGAATTACGGCCCGCGCATGATGGCCAACAATTTCGATCCGGGCTTTTTCGTCACGCATTTTCTGAAGGACATGCGGATTGCGCTCGATGAGGCAGCGCGGATGGGTCTGGCGCTGCCGGGGCTGGCGCTTGCCGAGCAGCTTTACCGGGCGGCCGCCGCCCAAGGGAACGCCCGAAATGGTACTCACTCGCTGATGCTGGCTTTGGCGCAGCTATCGGGAATCGATTGGCGGCAACGGGGTTAGGGCGGCCTACCAGCCACCAATCGTCAGCGATCTAATTGGGCTCTGATCATGGAAATGGGCGAGCATTCTGCCCTTGATACACCTTGATGGGACTCTACAGAGCCGGGACAATGCCTCAAGTGTGTATTTTCCTGGGTTGAGTTCACCGTTTCCTAACAGGAGGCAAATGATGGAAAAGAAAGTCTTACTTCTGATTGCCGCCGCCGTGCTCTTGCCGTTCGCCAGCTGCGCGAAGACAGACTCGGCGACCGGCATTGCGACCAGTACAAATGGAGGCTCGGCCACGGAAACCACCGACACGGCGGCGCCATCCGCAACAGTGGATACGGAAGTGATTCAGACGGCCGCCACCATTGAGGAATCGGCCCGACCCAGTGAAGCCAGCGGCGAGATCGGCGCAACGGCGCCGGAGTGGAAGAGCCTGCCCGGCACCGACGACAAGCAACACAGCCTGTCCGACCTGAGCGAGGCCAAAGCGGTCGTCGCCATTTTCACGTGCAACTCGTGCCCCGTCGCCGTGGCATATGAAGACCGCTTGATCGCGTTGGCCAACGAATACAAAGACAAGGACGTCGAGTTTGTTGCGATCAATGTCAACAACGATGAATCCAATGGGCTCGCAGCAATGAAGGAACGGGCTGAGGAGAAGGGATTCCCCTTTGCGTATCTGTATGATTCATCGCAACAGATTGCTCGGGATTACGGCGCAACTGTCACGCCGCATGCTTTTTTGATCAACCAGCAGCGAAAGGTCGTCTATGCCGGAGCAATCGACGATAATCAGCGCGACCCCACCGCGGTCAAGGAGCAATACCTGCGGGCCGCGATCGACGCCACGCTCGCCGAACAAGAACCGCAGGTGGCAACGATGAAGCCCGTCGGCTGCGGGATCAAGTATGAGTGAGCCTCGCAGCACAGTACAGCAGGCGAATGCGTGTTTGGCGTTCGCCCTCGCTGTTTGCTTATTGGCTGGCTGCGGGCCGGCATTGTCTGAGGATTCTACCAGCGGCCGGATCGACATCGATCCGGCCGCTGTCGCTGGAAGCGACGAGCAACTCTCCGTTGTGGACCGCGCTGGACTCGACGCCCTGATTGAGAAGCAGCGCGGCCGGGTGGTGTTGGTGGATTTCTGGGCCACCTGGTGTGGGCCGTGCGTTGAACAGTTGCCGCATACGATCGAGCTGGCCCGGCGGCTTTCCGACGCGGCTTGACGGTCGTCACGGTCAGCCTCGACGATCCAAGCGAATCGATGCGGGTCAGCGAGTTTCTGCGATCGCAGGGAGCTGCCGTCGCCACTAACCTCGTTAGCCAATTCGGTGCCAGCCCGCAATCGATCGAAGCGTTCGACATCTCCGGTGGTGCGGTGCCGCACTACAAGCTGTACGACCGCAGCGGCCAATTACGACACTCGTATGGCGTCGATCCGAGCGCGGCACAGCAATACACGCAGCAGGAAATTGACGCCGCGATTGAGCAACTGTTGAGTGAATGAGTTTGCCGTGCGCTGAGTTTTTTCGGCTCCGATTCAGTAATTTTGCACTGCTTTTGGCGGAGACATTGTTCGCCGACGGCAATTGCCGGGCTAATGCGGGGCAATATCGCGGGTCGCAGCACGAATTACAGTCGGGATGTGGCCTATTTACCGACCCGTCTGGCCACTAGGCACTGCGCGAATGTTGCTCCATATTGAATGCGCGCCCCAAGCGTGGGCGCGAGAGTTTTGCTTTCCAATTCGTTTTCAGGAGACCTGGCGATGAGAAGTCTGTTTGCGTTAATGCTCGTTTGTGCGGCGATGTTCGTCGCAGGGTGCGGCGAGAAAGCCACCACCACTACCACCACCACGCCTCCGGCGAATGAAACCGAAACCACGCCACCGGCCGAGGACACGACCACGCCGCCCGCTGGTGGAGCTACCCAGTAGTTAGCCGACGGATTGGGACGGTCTTATCAGCCGCGAGTCATGACTCGCGGCTGTTTTTTGTTCTCAAAATTTCCGAGACATCGCTACGGCTCCGCCTGCGGCAAGCGGTGCCCGAGCTTATCTCGCTTCGTGGCTAGATACCGCACGTTGTGCTCGTTCATCGGCGGCAAGATAGGGATTTGATCGACGACTTCCAGGTCGAATCCTCCATAGATAAACGCGTCGGTCTTCTTGGGGTTATTTGTCAGCAACCGTACCTTACGCAGGCCAAGATCCTTCAGCAATTGAATGCCAATCCCGTAGTCGCGCGGATCGGCCTTCCAGCCCAGGGCCACGTTGGCTTCCACCGTGTCGAGCCCCTGATCCTGCAGCGCGTACGCCTTGATTTTCTCCACGATGCCAATGCCGCGACCTTCCTGTGGCAGGTATACCAGTACGCCGGTACCTTCGTTGCCGATCATTTCCAGCGCCATGTGCAACTGGTCGCCGCAATCGCAGCGAAGCGACTCCAGCAAATCGCCGGTGAAACAAGAGGAATGCAGCCGAACTAACGGCTCCGCAACTTGCGTGGGATCGCCGAGCACGAACACCAGCGGCTGTTGGGATTCGTACTTTACGCCATAGGCGATGATTCGGCCGGTGCCGTACCTGGTGGGCAGATTGGCCTCCGCCTCGCGGTAGACTAGTTTTTCGCGAACACGCCGGTACGCAATCAGTTGCTCGATCGAAATAATGTGCAGCCCGAATTCGCGGGCGAGATCTGTAAGTTGGTTGCGGTCGGCCCGGTCGCCAGATTGATCCAGGATTTCGCAAAGCATGCCGGCAGGGTGAAAACCAGCCATGCGGGCCAGATCGACGGCCGCTTCGGTATGCCCGGCTCGCCGAAGCACGCCGCCTTCTTTGGCGACCAGCGGCTGGACATGGCCGGGCCGAGTGAAATCGGTTGGCTTGCTCGTCGGATCGCACAAAGCTTGAATGGTGCAGGCTCTTTCCGCGGCCGTAATGCCGGTTTTTACCGAACGATGATCGAGCGTGACCGTGTAATTCGTGCCCAGCGGGGCCGTATTTTGGCCAACCATCAGCGGCAATTCGAGCCGCTGGCTGACCTCCGGCAGGATCGGAATGCACAACTGGCCTCGGCCGTGCGTGATCATGAAGTTGACGACTTCCGGTGTCACTCGTTCCGCGGCGCAGATGAAGTCGCCTTCGTTCTCCCGGTCTTCGGCGTCGACAACGATCACGACCCGACCTGAGCGGATGGCCTCCACCGCCTCATCAATGGTTGAGAATCGACTACTCATCATCTCTCGCGAATCCGCCGTGTAAGCTCGGCTGTTCGAACTATTCGTGGAAACACACGGCTTCTATTATAGAGGCATGACTGAGGTGAACCAATCAGCGACATCGCCGCTTGCGCCGTTGGGTCATGAGGAATACATCGAGCAGAGCCACTTTTTCCGCTCCTTGGCGGAACGGCTGACCGAGAACGTGCCGGCTCAGGAAGTGCTGGCTACGGTTCGCGAAGAAGTATTGGCGACCACAAAACTGCCGCTGGCGATCGACTTTTTGTTGGGCGAGCTGCGGCATGCGGGTGTGCTCGGCCCGGCGATGGGGCTCCTGCCCCACTATTTCACGCCGTTTCAGACGTTTGTGATCAAAGAGTCGGAAAACGAGCGGCTGCGGTTCGATTTGCGCGTTGGGCTGGAGATCCTGCGTCGCGAGGCCGAGTACCGCGCGGCCGAACCCTCGCGCCAGGGGATTTTTCTGTACCAATTCGAGGTCCTCTGCCGCAACCGATTGGGCTACGACCGTGGACTGGAAGCCGTTGCCACGGATCCAGCATTCGATAACGTCTGGAGAGATTGGATCCGGAAAGTACGGCGGCAGATCGGGATGGTTGACCTCGCCGACTTAATCTACGTTCACAGCGAGTATTACTGGCAACGGCCAGAAAACCAGCGAGCCGGGTCGTCCCAGACCACGTGGGCAGAAAGATCCGGGCTCGGGGACGAGCCGGCCCGCTCTGATGGTCTCCCCGCTCCCTCGGAGGGCGAGGCACCACTCATCCTATTCGGCGAGCGGGAAGGGCGAATCGCGCTGGCCAATCGCCGCAAGGACCCACTGTTCTTGTTCGCCTCGCTGCAGCGGCAGTTGGGCTACCCGGATGCGCCACGCCAGAAGCGGCCCGACCGCGAATCGGATTTGTTACCGCAGCTAGCGCGCCGGCTGGAGCAGTTAGAAACTCGGCTAAAATTGATCGAAGACGAGCAACGCGGCGGTCTGGACTTGACGCAGTTCTATGAACGGCCCAAAAGCTGACGCATTTGGCGAACGCAGGTGGTGACTCGACGGGAAACGGGGCCCGCGGCACACACAGCACATAACTTGAGAGCAAATTACGTGAAAATCCGCCAGTTCTGCGGTTCAACGGGCGCCTGCTACGTGGTAAATTTAACTATCAGATCAGCGTGATCTCCTGTTGTCTGGCATCGTGTCGGGAGGCCTGCCGGAGAGCGGAAAGCACCGTTTTGGAGTGCATCCCGCCGAATGTGTTCTTGCACATGACGTGCACTCGATCGTCCGCCGCGCGGACGGCTTTGTTGAAGAAGACGTGCCGTGGACTTTCAGCTCAGCCTAGATAGCGAGGGAATTGGATCGGCATATCCCGACCAGCCGCTCGCTGCGACCGTAAACGATAGCGTGGGCCAGGTGCTGCAGCTGCTGCGCGCAGCGGACCGGCGCCATGCTCATCTGCGACGGCGAGAAACTGATTGGCATTTTCACGGAGCGCGACGCTTTGAAACTGATGGCACGGGACGCCGATTTTTCGACTCCCGTGGGTGAAGTCATGTCGCGCGAACCCGCCACCATTCCTTCGACGGCGACCGTCGGCCAGGCGATCCGCGTGATGTCCGAGGGTGCCTACCGCCATCTGCCGATTGTGGATAGCCACGGCAAGCCAACGGGAGTCGTTGCCGTGCATGGCATTGTCCACTACCTGGTAGACCATTTTCCGGAAACGGTTTACAACCTGCCTCCCGACCCGAAGGCCGCGCCCGAGCGCGCGAAGGAGCATAGCGATGCCGCGGGTCATGCTAGCGTTAAACTTTGTTGTCTCGCCGCGAGATAATCACAACAATACAGATGGACCCGCCTCGCCGGTCGTTCGCTGCCAAGCGAATCCGTTCACGACCGCCTTGGACGCCCACCCGCAGCGGACGCATTTTGTTCCCCTTCAGCACCCTCAGTCGAGCGACTGAGTTCAAGGATCCACTTGTAAAAATGGCTACCGCAACCGTAGATAAACAAATTAATACGCTCGAGGAAGCCACAGTCCGATTTTGCGGCGACTCGGGCGATGGCATGCAGTTGGCCGGCTCGCAGTTCACCAATACGTCGGCCCTGATAGGCAACGACATCGCCACGTTCCCCGACTTTCCGGCCGAGATTCGCGCCCGCAGGGCACGCTCGCCGGGGTGAGCGGTTTTCAGGTTCACTTCTCGAGCAAAGATATTTTCACACCCGGCGACACGGTGGATGCCCTGGTCGCGATGAACCCGGCCGCGCTGGCCACCAATCTGTCAGACTTGCGTACCGGCGGCATTTTGATCGTCAACAGCGATGCGTTCGAATCCAAGGGCCTCGATCAGGCCGGGTACGACGCAAATCCGCTGGAAGATGGCAGTCTCAAGTCGTACCGTTTGCACCCCGTAGCCATGACCAAGCTGACGCGGGCCGCGGTCGAAGGGCTGGCATTGAGCCAAAAAGAGAAAGATCGCTGCCGCAACTTTTTCGCCATGGGTCTGGTGTTCTGGCTCTACGACCGGCCGCTTGAACCGACGCTGCGGTACATCGACGACAAATTCGGCAAGAAGCCGGAGATAGCCGCAGGCCAATGCGGCGGCACTCAAGGCCGGATACCACTACGGCGAAACCGTGGAGGCGATCAACACGCAGTTTCATGTGCCCAAAGCAAAACTGCCGCCCGGCAAATACACGAGCATTGTCGGCAACACTTCGCTGGCTTATGGGCTGATGACGGCCGCCCGGTTGAGCGGCAAGCGGCTGTTCCTGGGCGCGCTACCCGATCACGCCCGCCAGCAGCATTCTGGAAGAACTGGCCCGGCACAAGAACTTCGACGTGCTCACTTTCCAGGCCGAGGATGAAATCGCGGCCATGACCGCTACCATCGGCGCCGCGTTCGCCGGTGCCATGGCAATCACGGCCAGTCAGCGGGCCCGGCATTGCGCTCAAGGGCGAAGGCATCGGCCTGGCGATCATAACCGAGCTGCCAATGGTCGTGATCAACGTGCAGCGCGGCGGCCCATCGACCGGTTTGCCCACGAAGACCGAGCAAGCCGACCTGTTGCAGGCCGTGTTTGGCCGCAACGGCGAGTGTCCGATGCCAGTGATTGCGGCCTGCAGTCCGGCCGATTGCTTCGATGTTGCTCAGGAAGCGTGGCGATTGGCGGTTCGTTACATGACGCCCGTGATGTTGCTCACCGACGGGTATATCGCCAACGGCTCCGAACCGTGGCGGATTCCGAGATTCAGCGATCTGCCGAAGATCGAAGTCAAGCATCCGGGTCCGCGTGAGAACGGACAGGCTTTCCTGCCGTACCAACGCGACGAGCGGCTGGCTCGTCCTTGGGCGATTCCCGGGACAATTGGATTGGAGCACCGCATTGGCGGTTTGGAAAAACAGGATGTGACCGGCAACGTGAGTTACGACCCGGCTAACCATCAGCACATGGTCAACACGCGTGCCCAAAAGGTCGCGAACATCGCCAACGACATCCCGCCACAAAAGCTGGACGGTCCGGCCAGCGGCGACGTCCTGGTGCTAAGTTGGGGCGGCACCTATGGCGCGTGCGCAACCGCCGCGCATGTCGTGCAGGCCAAGGGCAAGGCCGTCACGCACTGCCATTTGCGGTATCTCAACCCGCTGCCGAAGGAACTCGGCGAGATTATGAAGCGGTTCAAGAAAGTGCTGATCCCAGAACTCAACATGGGCCAGTTGCGAACCATCATCCGTGCAAAATACCTGGTCGACGCGATCGGCCTCAACAAAGTGCAAGGCAAGCCGTTCAGCGTGGCCGAGGTGGTCGAAAAGATCGAATCACTGTTGCGCGGCGAAACGGCCAATACCCAGGTGGCCCCAGAATTGCCGAGCGAGGAAGCCACACCGAAGGCCGCCCGCGAAATGGCAGCCCAAGGCGGCTAACCGCTCGCGGCTTAGCGAAACCAACACACCGAATTAGAAATCATTCTTCCTTCATCGACAGGCGTTTCCCACCATGAGCGTTGATTTACCTCTCCCCGTCTTAAAGCCCGCTGATTTCGCCAGTGATCAGGACGTACGCTGGTGCCCGGGCTGCGGCGACTATTCGATCCTGGCGCAGATGAAAAAAGTGATGCCGACGCTCGGCATCCCGCGCGAAAAAATCGTGTTCATCTCCGGCATCGGCTGCTCCAGCCGCTTCCCCTATTACATGAACACGTACGGCATGCACTCGATTCACGGCCGCGCGCCGGCGGTTGCGACAGGCCTTAAAGCCGTGCGACCGGACCTGCACGTGTGGGTGATCACGGGCGACGGCGACGGCCTGTCGATCGGCGGGAATCACTTGATGCATGCCATCCGCCGCAACTTGGACATCAACATCGTGCTGTTCAACAACCGCATTTACGGCCTCACGAAGGGGCAGTATTCCCCCACATCCCCGTTGGGCAAAAAGACCAAGAGCACGCCGATGGGCGCGATCGACAATCCGCTCCACCCCCTTTCCATTGCGATCGGCTGCGAAGCCACCTTCGTTGCCCGCTCGATTGATACGAACATCAAGCACCTGGGCGAAACGCTCAAGCGGGCAGCCGAACACTCCGGCACCGCGTTTGTCGAGGTCTACCAGAATTGCAACGT
Organism: uncultured Planctomycetota bacterium; assembly: GCA_963786455.1. Classification (GTDB taxonomy): domain Bacteria; phylum Planctomycetota; class Planctomycetia; order Pirellulales; family Lacipirellulaceae; genus JABDGM01. The sequence goes on from CAWAZX010000012.1 coordinate 196,001, forward strand.
GTTCAACGACGGTGCCTGGACGTATGCCACCGATCGCGACACAAAACTGGATACAACGCTGGAGCTTGTGCACGGCAAGCCGCTGATCTTCGGCAAGAACCGCGACAAGGGCATCCGGCTCAACGGCCTGGATCCGGAGGTTGTTGAGCTCGGCAAGGGAGTCTCCGAGGACGACTTGCTGTTCCACGACGAGAAAGCGCCCGAGCCCAGCTTGGCTTATCTGCTCAGTCGCATGCGGTACGAAGACGGCTACCCCGAGCCGATTGGTGTTTTCCGCTGCGTGGAGCGGCCGCGGTACGACGTGATGATCAACGAGCAAGTCGAACAGGCAACGAGCGAAAAAGGCCAGGGCGATTTCGAAAAACTATTCCGCTCCGGCGACACCTGGGACGTGGCGTAGGAGCTAAGAGCTAAGAGCAAGGAGCGGAGAGCTAGGAGTCTGAAACTTCTTCTTGCTCTATGCTCTTCGCACTTTGCTCTTCGCTCAGAAGGACGTGGCATGATTGTTTGCCCCTACTGCCTGGCCGAAAACATTGAGGGTTCCGACGAATGCGTCGAGTGCAACGAGTCGCTCGTTGACTTAAGTATCCGTGTGCCGGCCTCGTCGGTTGAGGCCGATCTGTTGCGCGACCGCATCGAGCGGCTCTGGCCCAAGTCGCCCTCCACTGTTTCTCCGAATACGCCCGTCGGCCAGGTGCTACAGAAAATGGTCGACGAGCGAATCGGCTGCGTGATGATCGTCGACGGCAGCAAGCTGGTGGGCATCTTCAGCGAGCGCGACGCGCTGATGAAACTCAACACCGATGCGTCCAAGTACTTCGGCCGACCGATCTCGCAATTCATGACGCCCGACCCCGTGACGCTCGAAACCGGCGACAGAATCGCGTTCGCCCTGCAGAAGATGAACGTCGGCGGCTACCGGCACGTCCCGATTCTTTTCAATGGCAAGCTGGCCGGCGTGATTTCCATCCGCGACATCCTGCGGTATCTCACGGAGCGAATCGCCGCGGCCGGGCGGCGGTAACCTAGGCGACGCTACAATAGCGGGGCATCGAATCGGCTCCTATTTTGTCAGTGAGCGGACGAATACAGCCGGTGTGGTGATCGTAATTCCCCGAAATCCGTCGAGCGCCAGCAAGTCGTCATCCCCAGTGACCAACCACGCCGAGTTTCCGGAAGATGAGAGTTCAAGCCACTTGTTGTCTTTGGGATCGCGACAAACGCTAAGACGTTCTGTAGGATTCACGTGCTTTGATTCGCGAATCAACGTCGCGACGAACCAATCGCGTTCCTCCTGTAGGACAATGGATCGAATTTTGGTCGACGAAGAACGTCCGAAATTTCTTTAATCGCCTCATCGGACAATAGTATTTCACCATGGTTGGCGCTTCGAAAAGTGCCTGGCCTGGCGTCGAGCCGGGAAATAGAAGTGCGCTGACGATCACGTTCGTGTCCAACACGTAGCGTGGCTTATTCGTCACGGAGAATTGATTCCAGTATTTCCGGAGTCATGCCGCGCTGCTGCGCACGTCGGCTAATCTCGCGCATCACCCGTTCCAGCGAGTCGGTGGGACTGGGTTACGTCCTGAAGCCGCAGGCTGAGGAGCAGGTCAAGTTTTCGGCGATCTTCTTCGGAGGCTGCCAAATACGCATTGGCGGCCTCAGGATCTACGCGGATGGTGATTTCTTGCGTCTGCATAAGCGAATCCAGTGCGGTCAATCATCCCGCAAATCCATTCTAACAAATGTGACGGCGTCAGCCAATTCGGCCAACCGAAACCGATATAGACGGATCGACATTTTGGGTGAAAATTGGAGTGCAATGTCCTCGGTTTTCTCGGGCAACATGGTTCAGCAGATGGTGCGGCGACTTTCCGGCTTTCGGCCGGACAAGGAAGTTGGGGCACAGCCGATTGAGGTGCAACAGGCGTTGTATTTCGCGCGAGCCTATGTCGCCGCGCGCGAGCTGCAGACTCCTCAGGAGCGCAGGCAGCAGGCCGAATTGGACCGGATGATCCATTCGCCGCACGATCGGGCAACGCTCACGCAGCTCACCGATCAGGCGTTTCGCTCGCGCCGGCCGCATCGGGCGGCCGATCAACTCATTCACATTCTCGATGTGCAGGGCGTGCCGCGCTTTTTCAGTGCGATCGATCGCACGCTGCTCCTGGGTTTTCAATCGTTCGGCTCGTATCTTCCCGGCGTCGCCATGCCGTTCGTAAAAGAGCGCATGCAGCACGAAACGGCCAATGTCATTCTGCCGGCCGAACGCGAGCTGTTGGCCGAGCATCTCGCGGCCCGCTGGGAAGAAGGCGTGCGGATGAATGTCAACGAGCTCGGCGAGGCACTGTTGGGTGAGGCTGATGCTGAGCGCCGGTTGCAGGGCTACCTAAGCCAGTTGCAGCAGCCAGAAATCGAAGTCATCTCAGTAAAAATCTCCACGATTTACTCGCAGATATCGCCGCTGGCGCGGGAACACACGGTGCAAGTGCTGAGCGATCGACTCGAACTGCTATTTCGCGCTGCAGCCAAAGCGAAGTTCAAGCGGCGTGACGGAACCATCGTGCCCAAGTTCGTGTACCTCGATATGGAGGAATACCGCGACAAGGAGCTCACGGCCGAGGTTTTCAAACGGACGCTCGACCGACCCGGATTGGAGCAAGCACGCGCCGGCATCGCGCTGCAAGCCTACATTCCGGATTCATTCGCGACACAACAGCGTATCAACGAGTGGGCGCGAGGCCGCGTGGCCGCGGGTGGCGCAACGGTGACGATCCGCCTCGTGAAGGGCGCCAACATGGAGGCCGAGCGTGTCGAGGCCAGTTTGCGCGGCTGGCCACAGGCGCCATACAAAACCAAGTTGGAGACCGACGCGAACTACTTGCGGATGCTGCATGAGGGGATGCAGCCGCAGAATATCGCCGCTGTGCGGCTGGGTATCGCTTCGCACAACCTGTTTACGCTTTCGTACGGACTGGTGTTAGCCGCTCAGGCCAGCGCCCTCGACCAAGTGCAATTCGAGATGCTTGAGGGCATGGCAAACCACCAGCGGCGGGCGTTGTTTGAGCTCACCGGTAACATATTGCTGTACGCGCCGGCTTGCCGACAGGAGGATTTCACCAACGCCATCGGCTACCTGGTGCGCCGACTCGACGAAAACACTGGCCCGGACAATTTCCTGCGGCACGCGTTTAATATCGAGGTGGATAGCCCGGCATGGCACGCTCTCGAGGAACAGTTCATCGCGGCGTATGAGGCGAAGGAAAATGTGTCGAGCACGCCTCGGCGCACGCAGGACCGCCGGCAGGAAAGTCAAGAGTCAAGGGTCGAGAGTCAAGAGCTAAACCATTCTGGCTCTCAACTCTCGACTCTGGGCTCTCGACCCTTCCGCAACGAACCCGATACCGACTGGTCGCTGCAGCATCATTCGGCGTGGGCCAGTGAGCTTGTCAAAACGTGGCGCGACCGGTACGGCACGCAGGCCGCTGAAGTCCCGCTTGTGATCGGCGGCGCGGAAATTCTCGACGGCCGGCCAGTTCGCGACTCGCAAGATCCGTCACGGCCCGGTGTGGTGGTGGCCCGATACCGCCAGGCAAGCGAAGCCGATATCGATCGCGCGGTGGAAACGGCCCGTGCCGATGCTGACGGTTGGCGGTCGCGAACGATAGTCGAGCGCGTGCAGATTCTCGGTCAGGCCGCGCGGGAATTACAGGCTGCACGTGGCGACCTGATGGGCGCCATGATGGCCGAGGGCGGCAAGCTGTTTACCGAAAGCGATCCGGAGGTGTCCGAAGCGATCGATTTTTGCCGCTTCTATGGCCAGGCCGCCCAATATTTTCATGAGGTGCCGAATGCCAAAACTACCGGTCAAGGCGTGGCCGTGGTGGTTTCACCGTGGAATTTTCCGCTGGCAATCCCGTGCGGTGGCGTGGCGGCCGCCTTGGCTGCCGGAAATACGGTGATACTAAAGCCCGCATCAGACACGGTGCTGATCGCTTACTTGTTATGCGAGGCGTTCTGGCGGGCAGGCGTACCGCGCACCGCGCTGCAATTCGCGCCCTGCAGCGGCGGCACAGTCGGCCAGCAGCTGGTTACGCACGACAGCGTCGATGTGGTTGTGCTCACGGGCGGCACAAGCACGGCGGCTCAGATGCTCGCCGCCAAGCCGGCCCTGAACTTGCTGGCAGAAACGGGCGGCAAAAACGCGACGATCGTCACCGGGCTTTCCGATCGCGATCAGGCAATCAAGAACGTGTTGCACAGCGCGTTCACGCACAGCGGCCAAAAGTGCTCGGCGACATCGTTGTTAATTCTGGAAAGCGAGGTCTATCATGACGAAAAGTTCCTGCGCCGCGTTGTGCGACGCGGTAGAAAGCATGCGTGTTGGCTCCGCGTGGGAGCTGCCCACAAAAATCGGCCCACTCATCCGGCCGCCCGGCGGAGTCCTGGAAACTGCGCTGAAGGAGCTGGAACCGGGCGAAGAGTGGGCCGTCATGCCGCGACTCCACGTCGACGACAATCCGGGCTTGGTCGGTCCGGGCGTGAAGTGGGGTGTCCAGCAGGGCAACTTCACGCACATGACCGAACTCTTTGGCCCCATGCTCGGCGTGATGGAGGCCCGCGACCTGGACGAGGCGATCGACCTCGTGAATGCCACTGGTTACGGCCTCACTTCGGGACTGGAAAGTCTCGATGACCGCGAGCAAGAGCATTGGCGCGAGAGGATTCGTGCCGGCAACCTCTACATCAACCGACCCACGACCGGCGCGATCGTACTCCGGCAGCCGTTCGGCGGCATGGGAAAGAGCAGCGTCGGGCCGGGGATCAAAGCCGGTGGTCCGAACTATGTTGTACCGTTGATGCGATTTAATGATGCAGCAAACGGGGACAGGTCCATTTTCGACCGCGGCCAGGTTGAATCAGCCGAGACGACCGGAGCGAAAATGGACCTGTCCCCTTCCTCGGTCAGAGATACTCGATGGCACGCTGACTTGCTCGAATTGCGTCGTGCGCTGGAAAACGGTGCCGCGGGCGGACAACCAAATGCTGATGCAGAAACGTGCCGCGTATTGGCGGCAATTTATAGCTACTCCGAATGGGCTCGCAACGAGTTCCACCAGGCTCACGATCACTTTCGCCTCTTGGGCGAGGACAACTTCCGCCGCTATCTGCCGGTGGAACCGCTGCGAATTCGCGTGTACCCGGAGGATTCGCTGTTTGATATCTTCGCGCGTGCCGCAGCAGCAAGAGCCGCCGGTGTACGGTCGACAATTAGTGCGCCGCCGTCGTTAGAAGGCGCCGCGGCAGCGGCTGTCGAATTGCTTGATCGGCTGACCGATTCTTGGGCCGGTGCGATCGAATTCATCGACGAAAATGACGGGAGTCTGGCCGAGTTGATCGAGTCGGGGCGTGTGGCCCGCGTTCGTTACGCCGCCTCCAACCGCGTGTCAGACGTTATTCGCCAGGCGGCAGCGAAGTCACTGCAATACGTCGCCGATACGCCGGTTTCATCGCAAGGGCGGATTGAGTTGTTGTGGTATTTTCGCGAGCAGAGCGTGTCCCACATGTATCATCGGTATGGCAACCTGGGCCCGCGGGCAGCGGAGCCGCGTGACGAGCCGATATAAATTATCCGTCGCCGGTCGATATTTGAAATCCGCCGCTAGTGGCCTGTGACACTCGAATCTGTGTGGCATGCTTTCGGGCCCCAGCCCGTAAGCATGTCGATTTCAAACATGCTAACCCGCTACCGCGTGAGGGCATGCCACCCATAAACTCAACTGTCATGTACCGCTAGTTTCTGTCGTTAGGATGCAAGAGACGATTCCAACTCGAAATTCGTCGTTCCTCAGCTGGCTTAATGGACTGCCCGATTGGCGGTTTACCGCGACGCTCTATTTGTTGCGCTGGGCAATTATTTTTCCGTTGGCAATTATTCTGTCGCCATTCAGTTCGCCAGCCGATGTTCTCGAAGCCAAAGGCAGCCCGTGGTCTTACTTGATCCCGTTTCTGATTGTCGCGCCGGTCATGGAGACGTTGATCGAGTGTAGTCTGCCGTATTTGGTAATGTACTGTGTTTTAAGATTTCCTCGCCGATCGCCTTGGCCGTTCGTTTTCGTGTCGGCAGTTCTCATGGTATTGCTGCATCCGATCACTCCAAACGTGGTCGTATTCGCCTTCATCACGGGCGCGTTCTTGGCATACGTATATGCTCACTTTGCCCTGGAAAGCCACTTCAAGGCATTTCTGCACACTGCCGTTTTCCATGCCGCAATCAACATGGTCGGTTGGAGCATGATGTTTATCGCGGCGACGGCATGAGCCGAAGCGTTGCAGCGGTTTGGCAACTTGAAGCTATGCCTGGAGAGAAAATCCCGGCGAAGCCGCCGACGGATTATCGGGCGCCAAAGAAGTTGCCGACGACGTTGCGGCAAATCGTTCACAAACGGCGAGCCATGTTTGCCGTTCGAACTCCAGCAAGCGCAAAGCTTCGGCGAGTTTGTTGCCGTCGGAGTTAAGCTTGGCCTCAGATCGCGACGGAACAAATACCAATATAGATCAACCAGCTTCTTATTGATGTCGGTATTCCGCCCGCGGACGGCGGCCAGCATTTCGCCCACGATGTCTACGACTCGCAACAGCGGTGCCGCGGCCGCAGCCGTCTCGCCTCGATGCAGCAGTCCTTCTGCTTGCCGACCAAAGCGAATCGCGCCTTCAATAAGCATCAAGTGCAGCCGATGCGGCGCCGCCGTGAGAACCTTCGATTCCAGGTACTGCGAGTGCTGAGCGGACATATTGAGCCAGGGACTTAATTAGCGATTTCCGGACTGTAAGCGGCTCGACGATGTGCTCGTCAGCGGCGGAATGACTTGCAGGCTTGCCAGGGCGGAGAGATTGTCTTGCATCGCGGCAATGGTCGATTCGAGCTGGGCGAACTGCAACAACAGCCGCTCCCGCTCCCGTGTCAGCCGCTCATCCATGAACGCCACCCTGTCCGTCATGTTGGCAATCACGTCGGTAAGCGATTCGGCCCGAGAGGATAAAACCGAATTCTCTTCACCGGCGAGCTGTTCAATAACCGTCTTGAGCTTGGCCGATAGCCCCAGATTCTCCTGCGTAAAGAACTGTTCCAACGCGCCGGGGTCATCGGCCAAAATCTCGTCCAGCTGGGCTGTGTCCAAATGAAGCTTGCCCTTGTCATCGAAGCTCAGGCCGATTGCTTCCAACGACGTGAATTCACCGACGCCGAAGAAACGGCCCGAAAGCACTCGGTTCAGGTCGGATTCAACCCGCAAAACCGCCGACGTTCCGAACAGCACACCCGTGGTGAGTGCCTCGGCGTCGAACGCAGCCACTTCATCGAGATTTTCTCGAATCGAGTTGAAGGCATCGACGAGGTCCTGGACGACAGTTGCAACCCCAGCATGGTCCTGGGCCACCTGCACAGTGACCGCGCTATCCGATGGCGCGACCACTTCCAGCTCCACACCGGCTATTAGCGTGTCGAAAGTATTGGTCGGGGATGTGACCAACAAGCCGGAGCCGGCTTGAGCCCCTCCAAATTCGACGACGGCGTCGTGCGCGGCGGCAATTTGCTCGAAACTCAAACCTGCTTTCGAACCGTCGACCAGCAGTTCCCGGCCGGCACCCGTCTCATCTACCGTGAATAACAGACGGTGACCGGTGCCATCGAACACCGTGCTGGCGGTGACGCCCGCATTGAGGCTGTTGATCTTTGCGGCCAGGGCTGCCAGCCCATTCACGGCCGCCGATTGCTTGAATGTACCGGCGCCGTCAATCGCCTGAGTCTGTACGTCGTCAATCACCACGGTTTTTGCGTCGCCGTCCAGCCCCAGGTCCGCGGCCGTCGTACCGCCGGCCAGCTCCTCGACTTTCAACGTTCCGCTACCGGCCGTCGCGAAAAGCAGGATTCCATTGCCGGTGTCATTAATGCGTGCTTCGACGTCAATGTTCTTGCTGTTGATCTCGTCGATTACATCAGCAACGGTGTTAAAGGTACCGGCCGATTCTTTTAGCACGATCACGGCCGAATTGCCCGAACGGTCGGTGATCCGAAACGCGCCCTGCGACACACCCCCACCATTGTTCAGCGATGACAACGGAACTCCGGAACCTCCCTCTTCCAAATCGGCCAGGTCGACGGTCACCCGCGACGTGCCGTCAATCACCTGCGTGGGTACGGCATCGATTTCCTGTACCACGCCGTTGCCAAGCAAGCGCAGATCGGCGGCCGCCGTGTTGTTGCCGACCTCTTTCACCTGCAACGTGCCTTCCCCGCCAGCCTTGTCGATAAGCAGGATGCCGTCGCCGGCGTCGTTAATTCTGGCCTCAACGTTGGCCGTCGTAATCGAGTTGATGCGATCGATTACATCGCCGATGGTTTTGGCATTGTTTCCGGGCGTGTTGAGGTCGACGCCGCCGGTAATACCATTGCTGTCGACGATCAAGAAGTCCGCGATGTCGATCCCTTTGCCACCGTTGAGCGATGACAGCAACGTAGCGCGGCCGATTAATTGCCGGCTCAACGTGCCGCTGTTGACGTTCGTCACCGAATCATCCACGAGTATGCCGAGGGCCGTCGCGGATTCATTGGCATCTCCATCGGAAACAATCAAGTTGCTCGCCGTAGCTCCCGTCGTATCGGTAAGCACGATGCCGTTGCGGGCTTCATTAATCGCAGCCGTAACTCCCACGGCCTGGTCGTTAATGGCTGCCACAATCTCGGCAAGCGTTTCGGCCCCCGACAGTTCGACATTGGATGTCACGTCGACGCGGTTGGTGATATCCACAACGCCGAGCGTGCCAAGGCCCTGACCACCGCGCAAACTGGAAACAAGTGAGTCGCGTAGCCCGCTTATCAGCCGGCGGCCGGTTATCGTATCACCGGCCGCTGCCGCGGTGAGCCCGAACGCTTCTGCAGCCGTGCCGCTTCCCACGCTTGTGACGGCGAACGTGCCCCCACCCGCGGTGAGATCGGTCAGTTCAATTCGATTGCCGTCCGCTGCAATCGCCGCCGAGAGTTTGGCGGGACTGGCTGCGTTTAGTGCATCCAGAACTTCGCCGAGCGTCGTGGCGGCGCCAAGATCGATATTGAGCGTCGTGGAATCGGCCAGCGCGACGGACAGATCATCTCCTGTCGCGAGAGGCACCCCTGTGCCGTCATTCAAGAAACTGAGCTTCGTTCCAGCATGAAGGGACAAAACGTCAACCCCGGCCGCTTCATCTGCGGCAACGTTGATACCCGCCAGCCCCAGATCGAGCGCCGTCTTACCGCCGGCAACTTCCTGAACTTTCAGGTTCCCTGTGCCGCCAGAGCTGTCGATGAGCCGAATTTGATCGCCCTCGACAATGGCGGAAATGCTGGCATCCGCATTGTTATTGATCGCGCCCAGGACGTCGTCCACCGTGCGCGCGAGGCGTAGATCGATTTCCGCGACATTCCCCGCGCGATCGGTGATGCGGATCGATCCGCGACGCACTCCGGCGCCGGAATTCAACTCGTCGAGGGAAATCCCCTTGTCGACAAAACCGCCGAAACCGAACGTGAGCGTGCCTTCTGCGGCCAGGTCGGTGAGGTTTTGGAAACTCGTGCTGGCAAGCTGATGCGCGGAGGCGGTTTGTAACGGGCGAATCTGGTAGTTGCCGATCGCAGGATTGCCGCCGTCAGCCAACTTGGCCTTTAGGATTGTCTCGTCGCTCGAAGTAACAGCTTTCGTCTGGAATAGGTCCGGCGAAGCCAGCTTGTTGACTTCGAATTCGAACGCCAGCATGAGCGAGCTGAGCTGGTTGATGGCCAGCCGCTCGGCATCGAGCGCTTTTCCGCGCTCGACAAGTAATTCGCGTGGCCGGGCCGCGATGGCCATGAGCTTATTGACCGTCTCCTCAATCGGGATGCCGGTAATTAAGCCGACACTGCTTTGGATTCGCGACATGCTGAAAGCTACGGCAAAAGTGCGTCGGAGGCGAATGCAGTGTTATCTGTGCAGGCTTACGCCACGCGACGGTGCTGGCGCAACTCTACCGAATATATCGACCAGGCAAGCGCTCGTTCTGGATGGGAACCATGTTGCGGCCGGCGGACAATAAAGCAGCCGGTTCGGCCTCGGGGGGCCGAACCGGCTGAGCGTTTTTAGTCGTTTCGCTAAGCCGCAAGCGGCTTCTACCGCAGCAGCGCCAGCACGTTCTGCGGGTTCTGGTTGGCGATCGAGAGCACCGTCGTGCCCGACTGCACCAGGATCTGGGCCCGGGTGAGGGCGGCCGTCTCGGCGGCGAAGTCGGCGTCGCGAATCTGGCTCTCGGCGTCGGTCAGGTTGACCAGCGTGTCGTTCAACGCGTTCTTGTTGGTTTCAAGCAACGTCCGCTGGAAGGCGCCCAGCCGACCGCGCAACGTGGTGACCTCATTGATCGCCTCTTCCACGATGCTCGCCGCCGCGTTCGGGTCATTGGCCAGCGTGGCGGTGCCGCCGCTCTGCAGCTGATACAACTTGCCCGACGAGCCGCCAAGCCGTGCCGTGTTGACGCGAGTTGATGCCAATCCGAACTTGCTGGTTGCTGACGACGTCGGGGCCCAATTGAAACAGGGCGCCGCCTCCGATGATTTCGAAGTTGATGGTGCCGGTGAACGCCGCCGCTAACTCGACGGAAGCGTCCAACGCAGCGGTGTTTACTGAGATGGAATTTCCGTCCGCGGTAGCCAAAAGTCCATTGATCCGAGCGACCGCGTCGCTTCCGGTGTCGCGGGCACCCTGCCCGATCGCCGTGGTGAAGTCGCCCGTCGAATCCTCAGTGAGAACCTTCAGGTCGATGAACGCCTTGGCGCCGTAGGCCGACGAGGAAAATGTCAGCGTCGTGCCGGTTCCGCTGGCGGTGACGCCGGTGGCGTCGGTGAACAAATTGATCGCGTCGACAACGCTGTCCAGGGTCGTGCCGGCCTGGAAGTTGAACACCTCGGCGCCGGTCACGCCGGAGAGCTCGAACACCACGTCCTCCGACAAGCCGCCCGGGTTGCCGGGGGGCCCATTGGTGACGACTGCGGCGATGGCCGTCGGCGAGATGGCGAGCGAGTCGCCACTGACGACGCCCGTACCGGTGGTAGCAGCAGCGGTAAACTCGTCCAAAGCGTCGATCGCGGTGGCGATCTGGGCGTACGTCCGCGTGCCGTTGATCCGCACCTCGACGTCGTCCGTGGTGCTGTTGTACGATGCGACGGCTGTGTTGGCGGTCAGCGTCGCGTCATGAATGAACGTCAACCCAGTGGCGTTGAAATCATTCGTGTTCTGGGCGGTTGTAATCGTGATCGTGTCAGAGGTCGCCGCCTGACCGCCGGTCAGATCGAAATCGGCGGTGGCGTCGTCGCCCGTCGTAACGGTCGTCGCCCCGCCCGATGCCACGGTGGCGTCGAAATCGGTACCAGCATCGATGGCCGCCTGAATATTGGTGATAGTGGCGGCTCCCGCAGCCTGCGTAACACTGACATTCAGAGTGTTGGTCGCTGCTGTATAGCTGGTCGCGGCGGCACCGGCCCCGAAGGTGATCGCGAGGTTCGCCACCTCATTGCCTTCCGCGCCGGCGGCGGTACCGCCGGCCAGGGCCGTTAGGGTGATTTCCGCACCGTTCAGCGTCAGCGAGCCGGTTGCATGAGTCAGCGTGCCAGTGAGGGCCGCAGTATTGACGCCTTGCGCGGCGGTCGACGACAGGTCGATGTTGGTGACCTGCAGCGATGCCTGCGTGGCGGCGGTGGTCACCTCCACGGCAACGGCCAGCGAGCCTGTCGCGCCAAGATTTGCCTGATCGATCCGCAAATCGGTGATATTGGAGAAGTTGGCCCCCGCCGAGATGGTAAAGTCCAAGCTGCCGTTGAGCAGCGTGCGGCCCTGGAACTTCGTGGTTTGGGCAATGCGGTTGATGGCCTCCAGCGAGGAATCAACTTGCAACTGATTTGCCGAAATCTGCTCGGCGCTCAGTGCGCCGCTGTTTGCGCTCTCGGTCACCAGAGCGCGGATGTCGTTCAGCAGCGCGCTGACCTGGCCCAAGGCGCTGTCTGCCGTGGCAATGACTTGGTTGGCACGATCCGTGTTGCCGATCGCTCGCTTGATGCTCGTGATATCGCTGCGAAGGTTCTCGCTGGCGATCAAACCGGCCGGGTCGTCCTTGCCCGTGTTGATTCGCAGACCGGTGCTCAGCCGATTGAGGGCTTCCTCCAAGGAATTATTGGACCGGCCCAAGATGTTCTGGGCGACCAGCGAAGTCACGTTCGTATTAATCCGAGTCATTGCAAAACCCCTTTTGGACAGGAACTTGTTCCAACTTACGCCGGATTATGCTTCTCGCTGACCGCCGGCTTGTTGTTGTGCGATTCGTCTCCTCAAATCCGCGCCGAGACTACGTATCTCGTTTTCGATACCGCTGACCCCGCCTGGTATCCTCGCGCTCGCGAGATGATTCGCCGAAATGCTTCGTAGTGACGCGCATCTCCCGAATCACGCTTTGCAAGCGTAGGTCATATGTCGGTGCGGCAAGGCTTCCGCACGATAATTCGTCTATTCCCTTCCAGCGCTGCAGAGGTAGTCCTATGCGAGTTCTATCGACGTGCGAAATTGGGCTCTTTACGCGGCTCAATTGTTTTTGAACGCACAATTTCAACGAAGACCGCATAATCGTTACAACCGGTAAAGTCGATGTTGGCAGCGCGAATTCCCGATGCTGCGACGGCGAGATCTACGCCGTCGCGCAGCTTTGCATGAAATGCTGGCGATGCCGGCGTCGGCTATTTGGAACCCGGCAGAGACTCTCCGATTCGCCGCGCATCATCCGGCCGGATTTGAGCCGCTTGCTGATTCTCGCGTTGAATCGCCTCGTACACTTCGCGCCGGTGCACGGAGACCTCACGCGGCGCCTCGATACCCAGCCGCACCTTGTCGCCCCGAACGTCGACAACGGTTACGACGATGTTGTCGCCAATAATGATGCTCTCGTCACGTTGCCGGGAAAGCACGAGCATTGTTCGACGACGCGCTGGAGTTGCGATTGGTTGCTACAACCGACGATGTGACGTCGGATCCCGCACGGCTTGAGTGCAAAGCCGTGTAGTGCATTGATCGGACGGTAGGCTTGACGCACTCTAACTTCCCACCTCACGTATAGAAGAAAGCGATTATGCGGAACGTCATCAGTCACGAAGGACACGATTGGCCGTCCGACGCGACCCAATTCGCTCGACGGACGGGCCACTTCAGTGGCCAGTGATCCGCGAATTAAACGCCAATACCACGCCCTTAAGCCGTCTTTCGCCAGGCACGCCGGTGCAAATGGTATTGCACTTCGTGGTCATCGCGCGCGACGATCTGCCGTCCCAGCCGTTCGGCGAGATGAATCACCAGCGGCGCTTTGAGATTGAGTGCCAACGCACCATCGGTATGGCTGATGATCACGAGCACCTGGGCACCGGTTGAATCCGCAAGCCCCAGCGGCTGGATATCGCGCCGCGCCACGCGAACCCGGTAATCGGGCACGAACCGGCGTGGACTCACGACGGCGAGCGCCACTTCAGACCGATCCAGGCTCTGCAACCAGCCCAGTGCGGGATTCTGAGCATCGGCGAGTAACACCCAGCGGCGGCAATCTTCCATGCCAATCAGTCCGTCGACGAACGTCAGCACGTCGTCGTCGCGGATAGTGATGCTGCCGAATCGTGTTGTGGAGATTTTCATGATTGCCTGACCGGTAGGTGGCGCGCACATGGCAATGCTAGCAACGTGCCGCTTAAGTGGAGCACCATCCAATAAGATCGGGGACCGGACGCCTTGCAGTCGATGAAAATCGCAAAACCGGCACGATGCCCCCACGGCGCTCGTGGCGCAGACGTAGGATTAGATAAAGTTTAGCAGGGAGAGTTGCAACAAGCTGCCAGCCGTGCGCAGCGACGCCTCGAAGGCATACTGCCGCGCCGTGAGGTTGGAAATCGCCTCGACAAGATCTACGTCGATGTCCTTCGACAGCGCCGAATTGAGCTGCACATTCTCATCTTCCAGCCGGATGTCGACTACGTGCAAGTTTTGCAGGCGGATACCCAGTTCAGCCGAGGCGAAGTTCACCCGGCTTAAATCCTCGTCCAATCGATCGATCGACCGGCCGATTTCGGGCACGTCGCCTTCTTCCAATGCGCTGCGTAACCGCAAAAGTGTGTTGAACACGCTATCGGTTTCCAGCGTGTGCCGATCTTCGCTTGTGAGCACCTGACTGGCGCCGACCAGTTGAACGTCCGCCGAATTGGACGAGGTTTCTCCCTCGGCAACGAATCCTAAGTGTTTGGCAGCCGAGCTTCCGTCGACTGTTTCAACAGTGAGCGTGCCGGCTCCGACGCTGGCATCGACTAACTCGATGCCATTTCCGACCACAGCCAACCGTGCTGTCACGCTGGCTGGCCCTGCATCTGGATTGGCGTTGATTCGATCGATAACGTCTTGGACCGTGGTTGTTCCTGCCAGATCGACCCACAGTTGCGTGCCGTCGCGTGCGGTAATCAGCAAATCGTGCCCAAGTACGTTTCTTCCAGAAATCACATGGTTGCCGAGGAGATCGGTCAAATCGGAACTCAACGTGGCGGCGCCCGGCTCGACGAGCCCAAGGTACTCGGCCGCCTCGGTGCCTGGCAGAGCATCCACTCGCAAGCTGCCGTTGATCACGCTACTAGAGTCGACCAGATCGATGCCGTTGCCATTCGGCGTGAGCTGCGCAGTTACCGACGTCATGCCGATGAGCGGGTCGGGGTCGAGAAAGTGGTTCCCCGGAGCCGCGTTGATTAAATCGACAACGTCCTGCAGCGACGTAGCGGTTGACAGATTCACGTCCAACTGGACTCCATTGCGGGAAAAAATGCGCACGGAATCCAGTTTACTCGTATCCAGCGTCTCCACGTCGGCGGTCGTCGTTACGCCGACGCCGCGGTTGAAGTCGGCCAGCTCCGTCGCGCCAGTGTAAGTGCGGATACCAAGCTGGGTGGCCGTCGTGCCGCCGTTCTCACCAATGGTCAGGTCCGCTCCGCTCAAACGTGAACGCACATTGATGCCGTCGCCCGCCGCATTGATCTCGGCCAGCAACCCCAGGCCGCTGGCTTCGATTGCATTCAGCAATTGCTCGACGGTTTCGAGGCTACTGGTGTCCAGCGTTACACTTTGGTCGCCGTTGTTGAGAATAATTCCGGAGGCGGTATCCAACACCTCACCACTGCCACCGGCGGTGACATCGGTGAACGTGCCGGCGGGAACGGTGTTCGTGCCGGCAAGCGTGAAGCTGGCCGCGTCACGGTAATCGGGCGCGGCGGTGAACGTGCCTTCGGCATTGATGGCGGCAGCTACTTGCTCCGCTGTTGACGTGCCGTCGTCGAGCTGCACAGTGAGCGTGTTGGTGCCGCTGTTGTAGTTCGCCACTTCGCTGCCGGCCGCGACTCCGTCCACAAAGACGACGTCGACGTCGTTCAACGCCGTGCCATTGGCGGCCGCTGTGAGCACGAGGTCGTTGTTCAAGCCGCTGGAAACGATGCGGCCTTGTGCTTTCGTGCCGAGCAAGTTATCCAATCGCGTGGTCTTGAGCAACCGGGGATTCAAGTCGCCGCCCGTCAGCGTGGGACTTGCTGGCGAACCCAGCGCGGTAAATATACCCAGCTCGTGCGCGGCGCGACCCTGCGCCACTTCGTCGACTGCAATCGTGCCGCTCGTTGTTTGCAGCACGAGCCCATTACCGGTGATCTCTGCTGTGATGCTCGTTCCGGCTGGGGCACCCAGCTCGATCAACCGGGCCACATCTCCGATGGTGACCGCTCCCGCCAAATCGACGACACTGGTCTCTGTCGTAATTCCAGTATTCACGGAAACCGATATCGCCGCGTTGCGACTGAGGCCCTCGCCGCCATTGATCGTGCTCAGCAGTGTGTCCCGGTTAAGATGCGGGTCTAGGTCTTCCGATCCTTGGACGGGCGACGAAATTCCGCCAAAGACGTCCGTGCCGGCCAGATTCGTTTCGAATAAGCGCTCCAGATCGACATAACTGCGCAAGACCCCTTCATTGCCACGATATTCCACATACTTGCCGTTGAAGTCGTACGGGAGTACTTGCGATCGTGATCCAGAAAACAGGTATCTACCTTGCAACTTGGTGTTCGCCGAGTTGACCAGCTCTTCCATGATACCATCCAAGATGTGGATTACGGCGTCACGGTCCGTTTGTGGAGTTACCGTGCCGGACACGCCAAGCGTTTCCGCGCGAAGGCTGATCAGTTGTTCGGAGACGAAACTAATATTAGCGGCGGCCGAGCTCAGAAAAATCTCACTCGACTGCACGTTGGTTCGGATCTGCCCCTTGCGATCAAGTATCCGCTGAAGGTTGATAGCCCGCAGCGCCGCCGGTGCGTCATCGCTCGGTAATTGGAGTCGCTTCCCGCTGCTCACCTGACTCTGCAGACGAAACAGCGCGAGCTGGTCGGCTTGCACCTGGCCGGTGAGCCGCTGGCGAACAAACAAGTCGCCAACGCGCGTCGTCGGGATGGGAAAGATTCCGGTCACAACAGGGGTGAGGGTTCAGAGTTTAGGTTCAGGGTTCAGACAACGACTAAAACTAACGACTTACGACTAATGCCTTACGACTTACGACTCCCACTTACAAATTCACCAAAATATCCAAGAGCTCGGTAATCGTTTGGATGTACCGCGCCGAGGCCTGGTAAATTCGTTGCAGCGTGATCATTTTGATCGCTTCTTCGTCGATGCTCACGCCGCTCACCGCCTGTGCCTGGCCTTGGAGCGTGTCTTCGAACACACGGAAGCCCTCGGCCACGGATTGTGCAATGGACGAGCCTTGCGTGACTTCGTTCAACAACTGGTTGTAAAGATCCGTGAACGAGGCATTGCCGGCCGATTCGATCGGCTGATCAAGAAATGCCGCCAGGCGTTCGGCGTTATGCGAGTCTTCGCCAATGCCACCCTGGCTGGCGGCAAATTTCGCCGCGTTGCTGATTCCTTTGACCTCGGCGTTAACACTCAGCGTGCCCGCCGTCGACCCAGTGAAAAATGTGTTAATCCCCAGTGCCGCCAGCACGCCGCTCGTATCGCCAGAGAATGCAAATTCAACGTCCGTCGATTCGGACGACAGCTGCAGTGCCCCGGTCGACAATACACTGGCCGCGAGTCCGTCAATCGCATCCAGCTCCGCGGCCAGGCTGTTGAGCGACGTGTCATCATCCAGTCCATCGAGATCGACCAGGATGGTCGTCGTCGTAGTACTGTTGTCGTCCTTGCTGCGAATTAGAACGTCGAATGCTCCACTAACCGGCGTGAACGCCAGTCCGGCCTCGTCGAGTGAGGCATCGGCATCGGGGAGCGTTTCCACGCTCGTCAGCTCATCGAATCCGACCAGGCCCTGACCTTGGGAATACACTTTGTTGAATTCAAACGCGAGCGTACTGGCAAGCTCCGACAGGCTCTCCAGGAATCCGCCGATGATATCGTCCCGCGAGGTGTACAGTCCCTGCAGCTCCCCAGCCGTCGGCAGCAGATTCGACTCCGTATCAACAAATTGCACGGTTCCCACAGCAATACCGTTATCCTCAAAGGTACTGATAGTCACTTCGCGGCGAATGCCTTCAAACACCAGGAATTCACCGCCAATGGCCACGCTCAAGCCGCCACTCGGCTGCTCTTTGATTTGGATGCCCATGATTTCGGACAGCCGATCGACCGCGTTTTGACGTTTGACGCGCAATCCGCCGGCATCGCTCGACGAAGTGTCGCCCCCTTCTGTCGAAGCGATCTGGATATTCAGCAGCCGAATTTCCTCGGCAAGGTTGTTGATCTCGTCCGTAACTGCGATGACGCGCTCATTTAACTGCTGCTGAATGCTGAACACGCGGCCGTGCAAATTGCTGAAATTCTCTGTGAGCGCGACCCCTTGCTGCACGGCCAGGTTGCGCGTCCCCAGGTTGGCCGGATCCGTCATTACTTCATGGACGGCATTGAAGAAGCCGGTCAAAGCGCTGCTGAGGTCGATTTCGTCGGACAGCTCATTGAGAATCCCCTCGATATCTTGGTAGACCTGTTCTTGCACCTCGGAATTCGCACGGTCGCCGCGAGCGCCGACAAGCCGCTCCTGAACGAAGCGGTCGATCTTTTGCACGATGCTGTCGACCTGGACGCCCAGATCCGAGGATGAGCTTGCCCTGGCGCTGCACAGGCGCCGGCGTATAGATAGCTTCCTCGCGGATAAAGCCGGGCGTGTTGGCGTTGGCGATGTTGTTGCCCACCACTTGCAGGCCGATTTGCATCGCCCGCAGCGTGTTGCCGCCAAGTTGAATCGCGCCGAAAAGACTCATGCGCCAAGAAGAAGAGAGGTGTCAGGTGTCGGGTGTCAGGAGTAGATGCTGTGTCCGACACCTGATACCTGACACCTACTCTCTTAGGCGGCCCGATCCACCAGCGCACCGCCTACGATCGCATCGCGACGGGAGGCGTGGCCGCCCGCGCCATTTCCATATGTCGGCTTAAGCCGCCCGCCGGTAGCAATAATCTCTATCAATTGCGAAAGATGTAACAGCGTTCGCTGTACTAGCACCCAGTTGGTAAGGCTCTGATGCTGTAACAATCGTGACTGCTCCGACGCCTCGCGCAGGCCCGTCTGCACGCGGGCGCGGCTCTCCGGTGCCAGGCGATTGCTGAGCGATAAAATGCTATCAGCAGGCAGCCCTTCCGACTCGGCCCGAGCAAGCAGTTGCTGCCTGCGGTCGTGGCATGCCTGCAACCGATCGATCAGCTGCTGCTCGCGCGAGGCCATTGCTGCCAGCGCTTGGTGATCGCTCGTGGCTAGAATCTGCCGCTTCTCGGCCAGTAAGCCAAGCAGTGCGGTCTGCACTTCGGCCAGTTCCGTGAGAAGCGCTGCAATGTCGGATCCCCAGATGTCGTCCATAGTATAGCGGCACACTGGTGCCGGTCCGTGGGAGGCGGTTAGCGCCGCTGAAGTTGTGTGAGTTCGTCGAACCTGGACTTTTCCAGCTGGGCAGCCAACTGCGGGAACTGCCGCTCGAACATCGGCTCCGCGAAGCGATCCGCGCTCGCTTCAGTCAGGTGCTCGGCCAGCTTCTGATCGAGCTGGCCTTGAAAAACCTCTTCGCCCCGCCCGCCGTGAAAATACGCCGGCTTGCCGGTGGTCGCCCGCATGGCTTTGATCATTTGCCCAAAAAACGCTTCGCCCACAAACTGGGTGAAATGATCGCGGACTTCCTCGGCAGATGCCTTCCCCGGCAACGAAGTCTTTGTCGAAACCACGTTGAAATCGCGCGGCGGCGTCCGCCGAGAGCTGAGACGTTGCCGCCGCGTTGAAGTTGATGGAAGTCATAAGTCTTGAGTCGTCAGTCGCTAGGTGTTGGTCGTAAGTCGTTAGCTGTTAGTGGTAGCATCCAATACTAACGACTAACGACTTACGACTAACGCCTTCTAATCAATAATCAATCGCCCGTGCAGTTTGCCGTTGCGCTCGATGCCGCGGATGATGTCGATCACGTCGGCGGTCGGCACTTTGAGCAAATTGAGCTGATTCACGAGCTGTTGCAACTTGGGAGTGGCCGATTGATCTACGTCGATCGCCGCAAACGTGGGCGTCGCCGTTGCCTCGACCACGACGTTTTTGTGAGACACAATGACGTCGCCGATTTCCACGTCACCGCTGATGACAATCGTGCCGGCACGCGAATTGATCACCACGCGTGATTCCGGTTCCGGCTCTTCAATGCGGGTTTCGAGGATTTGCGAAGTGAAGCCGACCGGGTCGTTCCTTTCGATATCCGGGATTCGCACGACGATGTTGGCCGCGTCTTGCGCTCGGACGATTTCTTCCATATCGCCTTCCGACGTCACGCCGGAATTCTGCATCTGTTCGCGGATCAGGCTGGCGATTTCGTTGGCGGTTTGAAAATTGGCGTGATTCTTATCCAGAACCAGCGTGATGAAGCGTTCCTCCATCACAAACGGCGTAAAAATATCCGCTTCCATCTGGCAGCCACCGTGGATGACGCCGACCATCGGTTGCTCCGGGTTATCGACCGTCACCTGGCCCTGGCAAAGTGCGTACACGGTCGGGTCCTTGGTGTTCGGCCCTTGCAACGAGGCAAACGCCAGCCGGCCGCCGTCCAGGCTCTTGCCGTTCAGGCCGCTGACGAAGCAATCGATCCGATCGCCGCGGCGAGCGCCGGTGGCCGGCACCGTGGCCGTGACCATCACGAGCGATGCATTTTTCATCTTGCGCAACTCGTCGAGATTGCCAATGCTGACCGTTGGTCGCCAGCGGATTGTCCATCACCTCCATCGCCCGGGCGATTGCCCGCATGGTCGGTGGATCGTTCGCTTCGCCCGTGCCATTGAGGCCGACGACCAGCCCCATGCCGCGCAGCACGTTTTCCTCCTGGCCTTTCACGCGGCAAATATTTTTCAGCCGCGTGCTGGCGCAGCCGGTGCACAGCATTGCGACAGCACAGCACGTGATTAGCAGATTCTTCAAACACGGTCTGACTCGGTCGAATCTCATCTGAGCACTGCGCGATTCGCTCTGATTTACTCGCTAAAACGGTTTCCACTTGTCGTACCAGCGACCCAACCAGCCGCGAGAGTAGCTGTCGTTGATGAACCCGCGCTCGCGCTTTTCAATCCGCAGTTCGTGCGACTTCGTCGCTGCGGACGGTTCGATCAGGTCCGATCGACCTGCGGTCGATAACGCCGGTGAGCGATTGAATCCACACTTCTTCGTTGATGCGAATCTCGCGGCGGGCTTCGATCACGAGGTTGCCGTTCGGCCGGATGTCGACCACCGCCGCGGCGATGCTGAACGTCAACGTGTCGCGCAACTCCATTTCCGATTCGGCGCGATATTGGCTGTTGAGCGAACCGTTGACTCGCGGATCGCCCCGCGATTGTGGTGCGGGAAAGATGTCCTTGCCGTCGAACGCCAGCCAGTCTGCCAGCACCGCGTTCAAGCTGGCCGTTTTACGCGCTTCGGCGTCGCCTTCGCTCATCATGCTCGAGCGGTAGTCGACGAGCACGGTGACAATGATCGTTGATCTGCAACTCGCGCAGCTCGGCCTCCGGCGGCAGCTTGCGATACATGAACGAGCTGTTTTCCAGCGTCAACTGGTCGGCTGTCCTTCTGCGCAGGCGGCGACAACAGCAGGCTGGCGTCCTGGGCGACGGCGGCATCAGTTCCGGCAGATTCGAACCACCAAGACACCAAGCAGCACGAAGAAATCCCTCGCACCATGCGGCTTGGCCGAATTCGCCTAATTCGTTTCGTGATCGTTTGAAGTCTTTCAATCATGGCTGTGCTGTCGTATTTCTATTTCTTGCTGCAGACCTTATCGCCGGGCGGTTTCGACTTGCTTGGCTGGCGTTTCCACGGAAGGCGAGACTCGTGGCGGCGAAAATAGCCGCCTCGCGCAGCCCTACGACTCGGACATCGTACCGTTCCTTTGATTCGAGGACTCAACCTGCACGAGCTCGCCGCGGGCACCATCCTGGCGGGCACGTGCGGTGGTGCGTACGCGGATGCCGCCGCTTTGCGAAACAACTGAAATCACTTCGCCACGCTTGACAACAATCGGCGCCTGCACCTGGTCGGTAAGAATGACGTCGCCCGTTTGAATCGCTTGCTTCGCTTCCATGCCGACAAGTTGTTCTACGGAATCGATTGCCGAGCGGCGACCAATGGCCGGTGCCAATTCCGAGCGATCTGCATTTCGACGTCCGCGGCCGTGATCACCGCGCCGCGCGCGATCGGCCGGATGGCCACGACCACTTGCGCGGACTCAGTTCGCCACTTCGGCATAGACGGGAATCTGCACGTCGCCCTGCGGCGGTGGAGAATGAAATCACAAAACGCTGCCGGCCGAGTCCACGGTTCGCGGCCGCCCTGGCAATCGAGCGGCGAAGTGGCGGCATGCAAGTAATGCGACGATGCCGTTCGGCCAAATTGCAGGTAACCTGCCAGCTTCCGCATGCGACCGGTTTGCGATTCCAAGTGGCTGGCGATCGCGCGGTTCAGCTCTTCACGCATGCGTGGCGGCCGTCAATTCATCGCTGGCCGCTTCCGGTGTGCCATCGACGTGTCCGGCCAGAATCGCGGCATGACGATTCATCGGTTGTTCGATCGAGACGGCGTCATCGTTGCCTGCGATTCGGGCTCGATGTGCTAATCGCGACCTGCACGGCGCCTTCCATTCGGAATTCGCGAGGATCGTAGCCATGGGCCGCCAGCAAATCCTCGACTTCCCGTTCGCTCAAGAATCGTTCGGTGCCCGCGGGCCGGAGCAGGCATCAACGGCAACGCAGCCAACTGTCGCCCTTGCGAGCGATCGGCCGATGCAATTTCGGCCACATCGCCCAATCGAACCACCGAGCGACGCTCGCAACAGCACGCTCGCGCAGCGTAACGTGTGTGGCACCGACAACCATCGTGGCGGTACAAACCGTCAGGACGATGCAGATGCCGCTTGACAAAAACTGATAGTGGCGATGATTCATTTTGCTGGCTCGACTTGCGTAGGTCAGGCTTTTAGCCTGACACATTTTGTTGCGATGTCAGGCTGGAAAGCCTGACCTACTGCGACTAGCCAAGCCGCCGCAGGTTGGCGACGATTTGCATGATCTGGTCGCCGGCCTGCACGACCTGCGAATTGAGCTCGAACGCCCGCTGCGTGGTGATCAGGTCGATCAGCTCGTTGACCGGCTCGACGTTCGACGCTTCCAAGAATCCCTGCCGAATATTGCCGAAGCCTTGCTGGCCCGGGTTGCCGGTTTGCGCGTCGCCGGAGGCGTCGGTCTGCTGGTACAGGTTGTCGCCCAGCTTCAAGCAGGCCGTCGGGATTGATGAACTTGGCCAGCTGAATCTGTGCCGATCGTTTGCAAGTCGGTCGAATCCTGCGTGCGGAACTGCACCTGGCCGTCGGCGGTGACGACGATGTCCGTCGCTTCCGGCGGAATCGTGATGGCCGGATCGAGCAAGTAACCGTTGTTCGCCGAGCCGAGCACCAGATCTGCCGTTGGCATTGATGCCGAAGTTGCCGGCCCGCGTGTAAAAGAATCCGCCGTTCGGATTCTGCACCTGGAAGAACCCGTCGCCTTCGATCGCCAAGTCGAGCTGATTGTTCGTCGTCTCGAACGCACCTTGCTCGTGGTTCGTTTGCGTGCTGGACACACGCGTGCCCAGGCCGACTTCGATGCCGGTGGACGTGCGATTGCCGTCGCGCATCCGTCGGCACCCGGCAGGCGATACTGGCGGTAGAACAGGTCCTCGAAGTTGGCCCGGTCCTTCTTGAAGCCGGTCGTGTTGATGTTCGCCATGTTATTGGCGATCACGTCGAGCTTCGTCTCGAGGGCTTCCATGCCCGTGGCGGCGGTGTAGAGGGTTTGAACTGTCATTGATCGTCGTCTCAAGCTTGGATTCTATTGGTCGTCAAACTACTAACTACTATCGACTAACGACTAATCACCTACGCCTGCAGCACGCGGCTGATCAGCGCGCCGATCATCGTGTCCTGGTTTTGAATCATCCGCGTGTTGGCTTCGAACGCGCGGGTCGTTTCGATCATCGCCATCATCTGCCGCATCGGGTTGGCGCCGGACATTTCCAAGATAGCCTTGGCGGATGTTGCGTTCGGCCAGCGGCAGCGGCTGCACGTTGCCCAGCGGCTGGAACAGGTTGTTGCCGACCTTCACCAGGTCGCCGAGCGACTGCGGCTGCGACAGGCCCAGCGCGTAATCGCGCCGTCCTGCGAGATGAATCCGTCCGGCGACATCGACCACGGGCAACTGTGGGTCGAGCATGATCTCGCTGCCCGCTTGATCGAGCACCGGCCGATGACCGTTTTGCGTGACCAGCCGGCCTTGGGCGTCGAGCGCGAAGTTGCCGGCCGGCGTCAGATACTGCTCGCCGTCGTCGCCGCGGACGTGAAAGAAACCCTTGCCGTTGATCGCGAAGTCGAGGTCGTTGCCGGTTTCCTTGAACTGGCCGACCGAGTAAGTCGGTCTCGACGTCGATGATCTTCACGCCGCCGCCGATGTCGTTGATCGAGTGGTCGCCCGGCTGGCGCCTGCCCTTGCTGAATGGCCTCGGCAAAGCGGGCCTGGAACGTCGGCACGTCCTGCTTGAAGCCGGCCGTGTCGACGTTCGCCAGATTGTTGGCGATGACTTCCAGCCGCTGCGCCTGGGCGGCAGCGCCTTCGGCCGAGATGTACATTCCGTACGGCATGTCAGAGGAGGCAGCACGCAGGTTGGCCCCCCTGCGGCTGACGGTTGCCAAGCAACGCTCATGCCGAACGAATAACACAACGAGCCAGCAGCGGCGCAAGTCGTTGCAAACTTCCAACGTACGTTCGTCATCAAAGTGCCTAGCGATTTACGCTAGCGGTTGTGAGACGAGCGCGGTTCGGCGAAACTTGCCGAATCACTGACGATCGATCGGCAATTGTCGCCGGTGCGGCGGAGGGCCATGAAACAATGCGCAGGTTCCTCAAATGGCTTATGTATGCAGTGCTTTCCATCGTGGCTGTTGCGGCCGCATTGATCGCTGTTATCGTCTTCCAATTTGTGCGATTGGATGACCCGGCAGCGAACGCCGCCGAGCCCTCCAAGCCGGCCGAAAGTGACCTCAACGGTGCCCGCAACCTGGCCGATGTCCTAGAGCCGATCCGCCGCATGCACAAACTGCCGGCGCTGGCAGCAGCCGCGGTGAAGGATGGCCGCACCGTTGCCTTGGGTGCAGTCGGCGTCCGCCGCGCCGGCGGCAAGGAGCCGGTCGGCATCGACGACCGCTTCCACATCGGCTCGTGCACCAAATCGATGACCGCGACGCTATGTGCGCTATTAGTTCAGCAAGGCAAATTGAAATGGGACAGCACGATCGGCGAGATCTTCGCTGACCAGCGCGAGAAGATTCACGCCGACTTCCACGCCGTCACGCTCGAGCAGTTGCTATCGCACCGCTCGGGCTTGCCCGAAGACAGGACACCGGACTGGACGATCTGGCCCAGGGTCCGGTTGCTTTCCGGTCCGATTATCGAGCAGCGCCGCAAATTGATAGAGCTGGTATTGTCGCAAAAACCCTCTGCTGCACCGGGCGCCAAGCATCAGTATTCGAACTACGGCTACGCAATCGCTGGGGCCATGTGCGAGCGCGTATCCGGTAAAAGCTGGGAAGACCTGATGCGCGACGAGCTGTTCACACCCCTGAGCATGACCACGGCCGGCTTCGGCCCGCCCGGCAACGCAGAAGCCGTCGATCAGCCGTGGGGACACAGCGCGAGCATCTTCGGTCAAAAAGCGATTTCCCCCGGCCCACTCGCTGACAACCCGGCAGTCATCGGCCCCGCCGGAATCGTCCACTGCTCGCTCGGCGATTGGGCGAAGTACGCGGCGTTCCATCTGCGCGGCGCGCGGTGAGGAGCCGCGCCTGGCCGCCGACGTTTTCAAAAAGCTGCACTCGCCGCTGCCCAGCGACAAAGAAAACTATGCCTTCGGCTGGATCGCAACGGACCGCGGCTGGGCGGGTGGAAAAGCACTCTCCCACGGCGGCAGCAACACCATGTGGTTCGCCGTAATCTGGCTCGCACCCCAACGCTACACCGCCTACATGGCGGCAACCAACGTAGGCAGCAACACAGCATTCACAGCCTGCGACGCGGCCATCGGCAAGTTAATCGAACTCTCGTCGCAATTGTGAAAACGACTTGCTCAATTCTTCCGACCGCGAATCATCATGACCGTGCAAGGCACGATTCCAATGAGGATGAACCTGACTGTGTTCGGTTCTGGGACCGGCACACCCCAGATTTGGATTCTTTGTATTGCTTGAAGAGTGTACATATCACCTTGACCTGGAGTGATCATGAGCTGGTCGACGATCCGATTTACTGACGTGACAATTTGGCCAGGACGATAAAATGGTCGATCGCTTGAGAAATTGGCAGGTCCAGTTTCGAACAAGCAACGTGCAGTGGGTGATCCAATTGTGCTATTTACTCCCGCAAGAACATCCGGCGGTGCGATAAGAGCGATACCGACGTCGCTTGGACCATACTCTACTCGCCAGGAAAAATTGGGGGGAAATTGACTTGGTTCGCCTCCTCGAAAGTCAAAAGGAACGGCAGTCGGCAAAGGGCTGGCCGACTCGGAGCCATTAAAGTTGTGACTGAGCTCTAATAGCAACATCGGCGCGGCGTTCAACGTTGCGACGAATGTGAAAGAAGAAACTAAGCAAAACAGTATCATTAAGGAATTGCGGATTTGAAACATAGCTCTGTCTCCGTCTTTCGGTGTGCCCATCGGGCAATCATCTAGCATATCGATTCCGGCACTCTCTTGCAGCAAAATCGCTCAAATGACCGCGGAATGGATTGTCAAATTAAGATCGCAGGCGGGGTCGAAAGAAGGTCGCGATGAATATATGTGATGGAAGACCGGAGTCAATTTGTCGACGCTGCAGATCGCACGGCAATATTCACTGCATGTCGCGACGTTCATGTTCTCGTGCAGAGCACGCAAAAAAGCAAAGTGGAATCGGTTCATTTCATGCGTTCCGCCAGTGGCCAAAAATAGTTGCTGCAGCCGATCGCGGCTTCTGCTAGGTTGGCCTGTGCTTAATTTGGACGCCCGTAAAGTTGCCGTTCGGAATCGTCGACTGCGGTGTTGGTGGGCAGTGCTCGGTACAGGCAGATATCTGGCCCGCGTAGGATCGCCGCGTGCGAAGTCATGGAAACATCGCTTCGCCGCCTCGTACCCTACGTTCGTTTTCGCGAAGCACTGAGGCGATCACTGCCATTACGCCATGCTGCAGCTTGACCTTCCGACAGCAGTCGCCGCGGGCGGCCCGATCGCGCTTGGCGAAAGTTGTGCGGAGCTTGACTTCGGCGAGCTCAGTCGAGTCGGAGTGCGCCCGCATAACGACGTATGCCGGCGCGATCGATTGGCCGAGGGGCCCCTCGATTTTTTTAGCTGTTAGTTTTTAGCTGTTAGCCGTTAGCCAGAAGGAAGACGCTCACGTTTCCACCTCTCCCTATGGGTCGAAGATCGGCCGTGGCGGAAGAGGTCGCGACGGGCACCGACGCGCAGCGTTGGTCGCGAGCGGGTGAGGGATTCGCGTTGCCATAGAGCGAACCCCTCACCGCTCGATAGCTCGCTGCCTCGCCCGCAGGAGAGGCGAAGCCGCACACCTAACCGTAGCCAAGCTCGCGGAGGTCTCGTTCCGTGAGGCCCACATGGTGGCCGTATTCGTGCAAGATCGTGAAGCGGATCTGGCGTTGCAGCTCGGCAGCGTCGAACTGACCGCCCGGGCGGCGGGCCTGGCTCATGATGCCTTGGCGATAAATGTGGATTACGTCCGACGGCACACCGGAATGATTGATACTGCGCTGCGTAAGCGGGATGCCCGTGTACAAACCACATAGCGACGATCGGTGCCGCACGCGCATTCGCCGCATAATTTCCGGCGAGGGATAATCCTCCACCACCAGCGGCACATCGTTCATGAAATCGCGCACTTGCTGCGGCAGCTCCGGCAGAACGCATTCGAGCTGCTCGTCAAAATACGTGCGCAGTTCGTCAGTAAACATGGGCGTTGTGGTGGATATCAAGGAGATTTATTCAATGCTATTTTCGAGGCACCCTCACCCCGGCCCTCTCCCAAAGGGAGACGGGGCCAGACGCTACATTCGCGCGGCCGAAATCAGCGCCGCCGCTCCTTGCGCAAAAGGGCCTCCGCGACGCGGTGCCCGAGGGCCTCCGCACCGATCGGATCGATTGCTACGGTCGAATCATTGGCAAAAATTCTCCGGGCGCCGTCCGTGCTCAACACGGCGCCGGACAGTTGCAGTCGGCCATCGCGAAATTGTGCAATCGCACCTACCGGCGCCATGCAGCCGCCGCGCAAATGGGCTAGCAGCGCTCGCTCGGCCAGCGCTGCCACGTGTGATTGTGGATCGTCCAGCAGCGTTACGGCGGCTCGCGTTGCGGCGTCATCGGCCCGGCACTCAATCGCGAGCGCCCCTTGCCCGACAGCCGGCAGCATCAAATCGAACGGCAATACGTGGGTGATTCGGTCGACCAATCCGAGACGGCGCAAACCGGCCTCCGCGAGAACGATCGCGTCGAACTGGCCTTCATCGAGCTTGCGGAGCCGCGTGTCAACGTTGCCGCGGATGTCTTCCGTTTGCAAGTCGGGACGGACGTGTCGAAGCTGCGCTTGCCGACGTAGGCTTCCCGTGCCTACGCGTGCGCCGTGTTGGAGCGAGGAGCCACCCAGAGGGTACCCGGAGAGGAGAGAGAAACGGCTGCCTGGTGTCTGCTCACTGCTCCCCGCGCGCATGACCAGTGCATCAGCGGGCTTTTCGCGCAGTGGAACCGCGGCGAGCATCAGCCCTTCAACCGGCTCCGTGGGCAAGTCCTTGAGACTGTGCACGGCCAGATCGACGTCGTCCGCCAATAGCGCCCGCTGGATTTCCTTGGTAAACACGCCGCGGGTGCCGATCTCTTCGATTGGCCGTGCGTGCTCGACGTCGCCGCGAGTTGAAATCTCGACGAGCTCGACGGTCTGCCCCAGCTGCCGCAATCGCTCGGCAACCCATTCCGCCTGCCAGCGGGCCAGTTGGCTCCCGCGCGTGCCAAGTCGAAGTAAGCGTCGCTGTGCAGCTGCCTCAGGCATTTTTTTTCATCGGGGCGGGTAACATAGGCTCCGTGCTCGGAGCGACCCGTTGCGGCACGCCGATAATCGGCGGCGGGATGGCCACGCCGCAACTCACGATGAATTGTATCGCCTGGTCAATACTTATGTTGAGGTCGATCACCTCGCTCTTTTTTACGGTGAGCGGGAAGCCTTGAAAAGGCAGGGGTGAATTCGGCACAAACACGGTCACGAGCGGCTCGTTTGCCACGCCACGCAGGTCCCACATCCCTTCTCCGGTAACAAAGCACAGCGTCCACATGCCCAGCCGCGGATATTCGATGGCGACCACGCGGCTGTATTCCATGTCCGAATCCGTGAACAGAAAGTCGGTCACCTGCTTCACGGAGTCGTACACATTGCGCACCAGCGGCACGTGATGAATGATCCGTTCCAATTGCTTCCAAAAGAACCGCCCAAAACCGGCCGCTAAAAATTTGCCGACTAGATAGAGAACCAACAGAAAGACACAACTGAAAATCGGCACGACGAACCAGGGTTGCAGCCACTGGTCGTTTACGTACGAAGTGTAAATCGCCTTTGCATCCGTGGGCATGGAGCCGCCGCCCGCACCCTGTCGGACCGTCTCATACACGTCCAAGGGAATGAACTTGCCGTCGCCCGGCGTCCGCTGGAAGACCTCGCCGCCGATGACCACGGTGACCGATGCCCGGCGCGAAGTGAGCTTGTGCTCCTGGCCGT
This sequence comes from uncultured Planctomycetota bacterium, assembly GCA_963786455.1. GTDB lineage: Bacteria > Planctomycetota > Planctomycetia > Pirellulales > Lacipirellulaceae > JABDGM01. The sequence continues at coordinate 225,465 of CAWAZX010000012.1, forward strand.
CGATGACGACGATGTCGTGGCCGCTGGGGCGGGTCACAAGTTCGCTAGGTGTGCGGATGTCGGCCAGTTGATCGACCATCACCCAGCGGATCGATCGTTCGAGCGGCTCCAATAGATAGTGGGCCACTGAATTTCCGATCCACAGGAGGATCATGATCGTCAACAGCGGCGGCAACAGCGTGCCCAGGCCGCGCAGCACGGCGCGGCGAAACGGGCCCGTCCGCTTCGCCAATCGAGCGGCGAGTTGTTGCTCGTTCGGATTCATGGCCTAACCCCCTGTTCAGCGCAGAGCGCACATCATGGTGCAGTTCGTAGTTCTGCCTTCAAGCGGCCCAACCGGCTGAAGCCGGAACTGCGAACCGCTTGATTACTGGCCAAACGCGCGCGCAACAACGGCGATGGTCACGCGCTCGGCGCACGGCCTTCCTCAGGGTGCGGGCCGCTTCGCTGCAGGTAGCACCAGTTGTGAGGATGTCGTCTACCAAGAGCACGTTGGCCCTTTGTAAATGATAGCCCCCGCGGACGGCGAAGGCGTGCCGAACGTTATCCCAGCGCTGGGGCGGAGTTAGATCGAATTGGCGGGTGGTGTGCCGGCGTCTGCGCAGCAGGCCGGCGTCTAGCGGAAGCCCCAACCGGCCGGCCACCACTTCTGCCACAACGGCCGCGGAATTGGTGCGGTGAACCAACCTCCGACGCCAATGCAGCGGAATCGGCACGACAACATGAGCGTTCAGTTGTGCCAGTCGATCACCACATCGTTGCCACAGCAATTGCCCCACAGCGAGCGAAATGGAATCGCCGTCCGCCCGCTTCATCCGGAGCAACAACTCGCGCAAGCCGCCAGCGTAGTGGCCAACGGCAATTGTTTCGTCGAACCACAGCTTGCGGCCACGGCACCGGTAACAGCCGCCTTCCTTAACCTTCCTCGCGGAAGGATCGCCGTTAATTGGCCCCAGATCCGGTACTGGGGCGCCGCATCGCCGGCACGTCGGACCGCGGAAGAACTCGACCTGCTCAAGACATTCGCCGCATAGCGGCAAGTTGGAATTCGGAGCGTTGCTGCCATCCAGCTCCTGCTCGCAACCGACGCAGGCACGAGGGAATACCAGGTCGAGCGTCAAACGTTGGAATGCGGTCGCGGCGGAGATGCCGACGGAAGCGCTTTTGCGCGTGGTCATGGCGGGCAGGCGCATGGCGTTCGTAAGAAAGCGCGCCATCCGACGACCGCCCGCTCTTAGCCGACTTGTGTCGTTGCCGGACAATTTTCGGCCCACGATGGATTGGGGTGAGATGCTAGCAGCGGCCATATTGTAGATTGCTTCTCGTGAAATTCCATCCATCCGGGCATTCATATTGACCCGCTGGAAATCCCTGCGATACGCTCTGTGCCGCCATTTATCCCGCGTACTCCAGGCTCCTTGCTCTCCGCTCCTCGCTCCCATGCCCAAGATCATTGATCGCTATTTGCTGCGCCAGTTTGTTCAAGTGCTCGTGATTTGTTTCATGAGCATGATTGGACTCTATATCGTGATCGATGCGTTCGGCCATCTGGACCATTTCGTCGATTACGCCGACAAGCATGGCAGCCTGCTGGGCACCATGGGCGCCTTTTACGCCTATCGGGCGATCGCTTTTTTCGATCGCACGAGCGGCGTGGTGACTTTGATTGCCGTGATGTTCACCGTGACGTGGATTCAGCGATACCACGAGATGACGGCGCTCTTGGCCGCCGGAATTCCACGCATGCGCGTGTTGCGGCCCGTGCTCATCGCCGCAGTCGGCGTCAGTCTGTTCGCGGCGGCCAATCGCGAGATTGTCATGCCCAGCATTCGCCAGCACCTCGCACTCGATACAAAGAACCTTGGCGGCGAGCAGGAATCGATCATGCAATCGCGTTTCGATAGCAACAATGTCCTGGTCGGCGGCGAAAGAATCGTGCCCGCGACCAAAACTATCCTGCGTGCGAATTTCGTCTTGCCACGGCAGCTCGATCAACACGGCAAACAGCTCACCGCCGCGGAGGCCCGCTTTATGCCCGCCGAGGGCAATCGGCCGACCGGCTATTTGTTGAGCGGCGTCACCGGCCCCAAACCATTGCTGAAGCAGCCGGCGCTCTTGTTGGACGGAAATCCCATTGTCATCACGCCTGTCGGCAGCGACTGGCTCAAGCCCGACCAGATATTTGTCGTCAGCGGCCTGTCGTTCGAGTTTCTCTCGGCTGGATCGAATTGGCGCGACTTTGCCTCCACAGGCGAAATGCTCCGCGAGCTGCGCGCCCCGAGCACCGATCTGGGCAGCGACGTGCGCGTCGCGATACATACGCGCTTCATTCAGCCGTTCCTGGATACAACGCTCTTGTTCATCGGCCTGCCATTCGTCGTCACGCGCACGAACCGCAATCCGTTCCTCGCGATTGGCTTGTGCCTGGCCGTCGTCACCGTATTCATGGTCGTCGTGTTGGGCTGCCAGTCGCTGGGCTCCACGGGCTGGCTGCAACCGGCACTGGCAGCGTGGTTGCCGCTGATGTTGTTCGCACCGTTGGCCGCCGGAATGAGCGACTCGTTGCGGCAGTAAAATAGGTATCAGGTATCAGGTATCAGGTATCAGGTGTCGGGTGTCAGGCTACGTCCGACACCCGACACCTGACACCTTCTTATTCGTCCGGCATTGCAATTCGCTTCTGCTGCGCCTCTCTTGCTTCTTCCGTGACCACGCGCACGTACTCGGCGCCGAGCAAAATCACCAGCGATGCATAGTACGCCCAGAGCATAACGGCCAGGAATGAACCAACGACCCCGTACGCGCTCGGGTAATTCAGTCGCAACAGGTACGCCGCGAGCGCTTGACGCCCAGCTTCCCACAACAGTGCGGCAAATACACCGCCCTGAAAGGCTTCGCGCCAGCGGAGTCGCGGTTTCGGCACCACTTTATAAAGCATCGTGAAGGCCAGCAGATTGAGAATCAGATTGATCCAGATACTGGGCAACCATTGCAACCATGGTGCGATTTCGATCGCCGGCTCCATGGCTTGCTGCAAGCCGGACCAAATCATCGAGGCAACCATCGTGATAATCACGAACCCGCCCACGGCGATGAGCATCCCAAGTGCCTTTACGCGCTTGATAAGCAGTCGAGCGATCCACGCCAGCCAACTTTCGTGCGGATCGCTTGGAGTGCGCCAGATGCGATCGAACGCAGCATCGAGCTGTGCAAACGTGGCGATTGCCGAGATTACCAGCACGATGAAGCCGATCTTTCCACCGGTCGGCGCACGATCGCTCACAATCTTGAGCATCCGTTGGACCTGGGCCGCGAGATCGGGCGACGCTTGCTGCGAGATCGCCGTGAGTAATCGCTGCTGCGCGTCTTGCCCGGCGGCCGTCCATTCCAGCACCCAGCCCAATCCGGCCAGCAGCACCAGGAACAACGGAAAAAACGACAACGCCATGTAATAGGCGATGCCCGCGGCAGCAAGTGTGCCTTCGTGCTCCTCGAATCCCATGTAGACGTCAAATAGCCGACGGGCAATTTTTCGCACTAGCGCCATAACAACAACTCTATCAGCCCTGAAACTTCGACAGAAGCGCCCGCGAATCGCGCTTTTTTGACCGGGTCCGTTGTCCGCTGTCCGTCGTCCGTTGTATCCTGAGGGCCGTGCATTGTACTCGCAACAGACAACGGACCACGGACTACAAACGATTATGAAAACCGCCACGATAAAAACCAAGCACGGCGATATCCGTCTGCAGCTGTTCGACGACAAGGCCCCGAAGACCGTGGCAAATTTCGAGAAGCTGGCGAAAGACGGATTTTACGACGGTCTGAAGTTCCACCGCGTCATCGCCGACTTCATGATCCAAACGGGCTGCCCGAAAGGCACGGGCACCGGCGGCCCCGGCTACACCTTCAATGACGAGTTCCACAAGGATCTCAGGCACGACGGACCCGGAGTGCTATCGATGGCGAACTCCGGCCCGAACTCGAATGGCTCGCAGTTCTTCATCACGCACGTCGCCACCCCGTGGCTCGACAACAAGCACTCGGTCTTCGGTCGCGTGATCGACGATTCCCAAAAAGTCGTCAACGCCGTGAAGCAGGGCGACACGATGGAAAAAGTCACTATTCAAGACGAGTGAGCTACGCGCGGCGGCACTGCCCTGCATTGCCGGAGGGTTGATATACAGGAAAACGCCCACCACGCCCAGGAACCGGCCATCGCGATTGATCGGTGCCGACACGGCGATCACGTCCTCCTCGGTAGCTTCCGTAAGGAACGGCTCGGACAACTTCGTCGTGGTGAGTCGCATACCGGGCGTCGTTTCCAGATATTCCTGAAGGTCGCGCTGATCTGCGTCGCCACCGTGGAAGTACGTTCGCCAAGCATAGTTCTTGCCGATATTATCGTTGCCCACCGGCGCACGAGCCAACTGCAGACCGTGATCATCCTGCACAAACCAGGCGAACACTTTGGTCTGGTCGCTTTGGTCGAAGCGCAACTTCACCCAGTTCTGAATTGCGGTCCGCGCCGAATGTTCTAGAAATTGCGGCCGCAGGGCAGGCCACTCGGCTTCTGCTAACGGGTCGCTAAGTTTCAGGCGAATTTCGTTCAATGCCGGATAATTGAGCACCGAAATCATCGCATCGCCGAGTTGTGGATCGCGGGCGGCTTCTTCCAGTCGATCGCGGTAAACTCGCACAGTATCGCTGTTCCGGACGAACCCTAAGACAAGTTCGTACTTTCGGCGGAGCGTCAACTCATGCAGGTATCCCCACGTTGTTACACCAAGCAGCAGCAAAACCAACCCTACGGTCGTGGCAACGAGTGCGGCAACGCCCGGTCGGCGCTGCGACCAGCGCAGCGTTCGGCCCAGAAGCCCGATCGGCCGGGCCCGTATCGGCTCGTTGTCAGAATACCGGCGGAAATCCTCCGCCAACTCACCGGCTGTCTGGTAGCGCTTGCGCGGATCTTTCTCCAGGCATTTCAAGCAAATGGTTTCCAGATCGCGCGGCACGAAACGGTTGAGCCGCGCGGGCTGGGCGGCGGGTCGTGAATCACTTTCTGCGGCAGCACGCTCATGTTGCCACGAAAAGGCAATTCATTCGTGAGTAGCTGAAACAAGACGACTCCCAGCGAATAAACGTCGCTCCGCCCGTCGCAAGCGCTGGCTTCGCCACGGGCTTGCTCCGGCGACATGTAGGCTGGCGTGCCGAGAATATGGCCGTCCATCGTCATCGCGATTTCATCCGTTGCGTGTTTGGCCAGCCCAAAGTCGGTGAGATGGGGCTCCCCACGCTCGTCGATCATGATGTTGGCCGGCTTCAAATCGCGGTGCACAACACCGGCTTGATGTGCATGCTCAATCGCTTCGGCAATCACGCGGCACAGGGCCGCCGTGTCGCGAAACGTCACTGGTTGCTTGCGCAGCCACTGGTCGAGCGGCAGACCGCGAATCAAATCGCTGACGATATACACTGTCTCGCCGTCCAGGCCGACTTCGTGCACGGTGACAATATGGCGATGTCGCAACTGGGCAGCGACCCGCGCCTCACGCATTACCTCTTCGATCTCTAGCGGATCGAGCGACGTCCGCCGCGGCACTTTCACCGCGACTTCGCGGTCAAGCTTGGTATCGCGCGCCTTCCACACGGTGCCGAATGAACCGGCACCAAGTTTTTCGATCAATGCGAAACGACCGACGCGTGCCGGCACGGCCCCCTCCCAGGGCACAACGACGCGGAAATTCTGCCCGCAGGATGCGCAGTGCAATTCGCCGAGCGACATGTCGTCGTCGACATCAACGCGGGTTTGGCAATGTGGACAGCGAACCAGTAACAGAGTGCGACGTTGTGTGGACTCGGCGCTTCGATTGCTCGATTCATCGTTAGCGGCGGCCGCCCGGGCACGGTCGATCACGGCGAGCTTTTCCAGTTCGGCGGCGATGTCGGCTTGCAACGGCCCGTGCGTGGAGAGTAACTCGTCCGTCGATATGTCTTCCCCACTCGCGCGGCGCTCCAAAAACTCATCCATGGCCTGCCGCACGCGGCGCGAGCGACTAGCAGCCGCGGTCGGAGGGCCATCGGATTGCGAAGCGTCTGACATCGCCGTTATTTCTCGCTCAAATAGTGCGACGCCCGGCCCAGCGACTCACGGAGCTGCCTGCGCGCCCGATCGACCAAACCGCGTACGGCGCCGGTTGTCCGGCCCATTAGAATGGCGGTCTCCTCCAACGAATAGCCATCGAAGTACCGCAGCTCGATCGCGCGGCGATATTCATCGGGCAGTCCAGCCAGGGCGGTGCGAATCGCTTGCATACCTTCTCGGCGGGCCGCCGAGCGGCTCGGCGTGTGATCCGGTCCGACTAGAATGTCCAGCAGTTGAACTTCGCGGCTTTGTTCCTCGACGGCGACATCTTGCACGCGAACCCGGTCCCCGCCACGCTTCTTTCGTTTCTGGGCGCGAACTGCATCTCGTAATTGGTTTTCCGCAATCGCCAACAGCCAGGACAAAAAAGTCGCGTCATCGCGCACTGCGTATTGTTCGATCGATTGAAACACGTTGGTAAACGTCAATTGCACGATGTCTTCGGCGCCAACGACGCTTTGCAGCGACGTCGGCATTCGCCGCGCAATATGCGCGGTCAATGGTGCAAAGTGATCGAGCAATAGCCGCTCCAAAGCGACACGCTCGCCGCGCATCGCTCGCTGGATCAATTCGGCCGTATCGTCAATGGCTGTCATCGCCCCCGCCCAATTGAGGCGTCAGCGAGCCTGGATTTGCCCGCTGCCGGCACGGCTCTACTTTTCGTAACGCCAAGCGCGCGTCCGCAATGCGCCGTTGGCGTTATCTCTGGTAGAGAAATAACCATATAAGTCACAGGAGTCACGTCATGAACGACAAGTTAAGTGGATTGTACCAAACGATCTGCGACTATTCGCCGGACGACGGAGAAAGTGCTTTCACCTTCACCCAGCGGCTGGCCCGCGACAACGGCTGGGATTTGAAATATGCCCGGCGAGTGGTCGAAGAGTACAAGAAATTCATGTTCCTGGCCGTGGCGGCGGGGCACCCCGTCACCCCATCGGAGCAGGTCGATCAGGCCTGGCACCTGCACCTGATTTATACGCGTTCGTACTGGGACGATTTCTGCTCTCTGGTGCTCGGCACGCCCATCCACCACGGACCAACGAAAGGCGGCGAGCACGAGGAAGGCAAATTCCATGAGTTATACGAGCCACGAAGTCCAGCTATCAAGCGCTGCTCCGTGAAACGCCGCCGCCTGATATCTGGCCCGACGCAACCACGCGCTTCGGTGACGATGTGCAATGCGTGCGCGTGAATACGCGCCACCATTGGATTGTTCCCAAAAAGCGCATTCAATTCTGTGCACTGGCAGCCCTCGCGATATTCGCCTCGCTGGCGGCAAATGCCGACGTATTTGTCGACTCGGGTAGACTCCTTCGCGGACTTCGACTTCCACCCGCCGGGGAAGTCGACTCAAGTCCGGAGCTCCATCTGATTTCCGACGGCTTCATTCGATCGGCGGCCTGGAATGCTCAAGTTAATGATGACGCGAACGACCGCGATCAATCTGTTGCGCGATTGCTTGCGCTACAGAATCACTCACGAAGCAATCCTCTCGTTTTGGGCCTGGCGATTGGAGTCGTGGTTGCCGCGTGCGTCGTGATTGGAATCATCGTAGTCGTGTGTGTCGTTGCTGCGGTAATGCTTAGTGGAAAGTGCTCAGCCTGCGGTCGAATCCGTGCAATGAAGAAAACCGGGGAAACCCAGCGTTGCACAGGTTGGCTGGCCAGTAGGAAGGCCGAGTGGAAATGCGATTACTGCGGCGCAACGGCTTGGACGACGCATTACATCGGCTGCGGCGGCGGTTGTGACGGCACGAATGGATGTGGTGGCACGTTCGATTGCGGCAACAGCGGTTGCGGCGGCGGAGGCTGCGGCGGAGGCGGATGTGGTGGCGGAGGTTGTGGCGGCGGGGGCTGCGGAGGTGGATGAGACTTCCATCGTTGACAGGCAGCAACCGCGTCTCCATGATTGGTACCAGCCAGCATACGAGTCTAAATCGCAACGGGGAATACACATGCAAGCGACAGTCTCACCAGTTCGGCGCGCTGCTCTGGCGTTGACGTTTCATGCTGTGACACTGTTACGATGTCTGCCGATCGCTTACATCTTCGCTACCGGCGCAACCGCCAGCGAAATCCCGGATCCCGACCCAGCCCGCTTCGAGCAGGACATTCACGCGTTCGAAGCCTGGGACCGCCAGAACTCGTTCCCGCAGGGCGCCGTCCTGTTCGTCGGCAGCTCAAGCATCCGCATGTGGCAATCGGCCGAGTGCTTCCCTGATGTGCCGCTGATCAACCGCGGGTTCGGCGGCTCGCACACGTCGGACGTGAATCACTTCGCCGAGCGGATCGTCTTAAAATACAAACCGCGAGTGATTGTCTTCTACGCCGGCGACAACGACATCGAGGCAGGCAAGACGCCGCAACAAGTGTTCGACGACTTCCAGACGTTCGCCGGTCTGGTTCACAAGCAATTGCCGCAAACGCGCATCATCTATTTGCCAATCAAGCCGAGTCTGGCCCGCTGGACGAAATGGCCGCGCATGCAGGAGGCCAATGTGCACAGGTCGAAAAGCTCTCGAAGGCCGACAACCGATTCGTGTATGTCGACACGGCCACGCCGATGCTCGGCGCAGGATGGCCGGCCTGCGCCCGAACTTTTTCTGGACGACGGACTGCACATGAATGAGACAGGGTACGAGCTCTGGACGAAGGTGCTATCTCCCATCCTGCACGAGGCGCTGGCTGTCGATTGAGGTCGCATTGTGACGTCGCCGAACAAAAACTTCTGTATGCTGCGACGTGTGCCTTCGCCCCCACTTTCCCGCTACGTCGAATGCTTGTGGTACGCTGCCCGATACGCGTCTTCCCACGCTTTGGAAAAGCTCCTGCCGACCGGATCGGTCGATCTGGTGATTCGTCTCAATGAAGAGCGAATCCGCATCTTCGACGATACGTGCCAGAGGCGGTTCGAGTTTGACCACGCCGTCATTCACGGGGCGCATTCCAAACCTTGCGTGATCGAGACAAAGCAGCAGTCGGCAGTCATCGGAGTTCACTTCCGGCCCGGCGGAGCGGCCGCCTTTTTCGCGGAGCCGCTCGGCGAGCTGACGAATCTCGCCGTTGCCGCCGAAGACCTGTGGGGACCTCAATTGCGCGGGCTTCGTGAGCAACTTTTGGAAGCGCGCTCGCCCGCCGCAATGTTCGATCTACTTGAAACCGCGATGCTTCGGCGCCTGAACCATCCAATCCTCGAAAGGCAGGTCATCGGACGAGCAGTGGACCAGTTTATTGCCTCGCCGAGCGCCGTACGCGTGCGAAAAATTCGCGAGGCCACGGGTTACAGCCCAAAGCGATTCATTCGGCTTTTCGAAAACTATGTGGGCTTGACCCCGAAAGTGTTTTGCCGAGTGCGGCGGTTTCAGGCGGTCCTGGAGCAAATTGTCGCTCAACGGGCCGTCGATTGGGCCCATGTCGCTTTGGACTGCGGCTACTTTGACCAATCGCATCTGATCCGCGACTTCCGCGAGTTCTCCGGCATTTGCCCATCGCAATATCAGCCGGTGGAACCAGACCGGAAAAACCATATCGCCGTGGTGATGTAGTCGCCTTCCCGTACGGCGGCAGGGAAATTTTTTCCAATCGCACTCATGATGCGCGGGCTAAACTGTGGGCAATTCCACGCCGGACAGGAGAACACAGGGAAAGCAGAGTGAATTTGACGAATTGCTCGACGCTCTCACACATCCATCCTGTTCTCCGCTTCCTTTGCTACCTCCTGTTCAACATTTGATTAACGAACGAAGGAATTCGCGTTATGGCCAAACAAGAAATTGAAAACCGAATCTGGACGTATTCCCCTACATCATCGTCCGCAACGCCGCGGCCGCGATCGATTTCTACAAGCGCGTGTTCGGCGCCGTGGAGACGCTCCGCCTATCCGAGCCGAGCGGCCGGATCGGTCACGCCGAACTAAAGTTCGGTGCCACCACCGTAATGTTCGCCGATGAGTTTCCGGAAGTCGGCATCACTGCTCCGCCAGCTTCCGGCTCCTCCGGCCAATTCGTCCATCTCCATGTCGCCGATGTCGATGGTTTGACAAAACGAGCCGTCGAGGCCGGGGCCAAGGTGATCATGGAACCCAAGACGCAATTCTACGGCGAGCGCAGCTCCAAAATTCTGGACCCCTTCGGCCACCAATGGCTGCTGGGCCAGCACGTGGAAGACGTATCCTCCGAAGAAATGCAACGCCGCTACAACGCGATGTTTACCTGATAACTCAATCGCGAAAGCACTGCAGGTGTTGAACAATTGATAGTAAGTAGAATTTTGGCCATTCGTAGACGTTGGTAAATCAGCTCTGAGTCCTACGACCGTTTACGGTCGTTCCCCGCCGACAGGCAGTAAGTAGGCCCGGCATTTATGCCGGGTACACCTGGCAATTGGAACCTTTGCGGCAGTGCGGGGCCGCGGCGTCGCCGCGGTCCCGCACCGCCGCGAATCGACGCCGGACATCGATCAACCCGGCATCAATGCCGGGCCTATTACTGAGGAAAGAGCGTAAACGCCCCTCACCCAAAGACGTGGCTGGTTTTCCTTCCAGCGGGCAATCTCATGCGCGGTGAATCGCGAAATGTTCCCGAGCCTGGCTGAAAGCTGATGGCTGACGGCTTAATTCCAGCTTTTCTCCGCAAATGAGCACCTTGGAAGAACGTGTGCAGCAAGCGGTCCGCGAGGAAATTGCCATTGTCCCGTACGATGTGCGCTGGCCCGACTTGTTTCGGATAGAAGCCGCACATCTACGGGCTTGTCTTCCCGCCGGACTCATCGGCCGCATCGAGCATTTTGGCAGCACGGCCGTTCCCGGCCTCGTGGCCAAGCCCATCATTGATATGCTGGTGGAAGTCCGCAGTTTGCGAGCCGCCCGCACCGAGATCTGCGCAAATTCTACAGGCGCAAGGCTACGACTATTTCTGTGCCCTAACCTTCGGCGATGATGTGCCCCCGTGGTACGCCTTCTTCATCCGCCGTGGGCCACAAAGGCGCGCGAACGCACCACATCCACATGGTGACTCGCCGCAGCACGTTCCAGGCACATTGGGACGCGACTCCTGTTCCGCGATTACCTCATCGCCTATCCAAACATCGCGCAGGAATACGCGCAGCTAAAGGTGGAGCTAGCGGCAAATCACCCCAACGACCGAGTCGCCTACACAAACGGAAAGGCAGTATTCATCCAGCGAATAGTGGCCGCTGTCCAAAAACATGTCGGGCACCTAATACAGTCGGGCAATTAACAGGCCGAATCGCGTACCAAACTCATCGCCCGCCAGAATCAAACTGCGGCTTTTTGGAATCGCGGGCTGCGCCACTTACTGCGACTTCTCAGACGAATTCTCGTGATAATCCAGAATCGCACTTTCGTCGAAAATCGCGCGGTTGACGACCTGGCGTTCTTCCGACGTGTAGACGACGTGGATCTTGCCGTCGCGGGTTTGGATGGCGACGGGATACGCGGCCGTGTCGCCTGGTTTGTTCACGATGTTGCGGCGGTGCGGGATACGACTTGTCGTTGTCGGTTGAAGATGGCCACGGTCAGCGGCATGCGGTCGCCGATGTTGGTGTCGTTGTACACCAGCAGCAGATGGCCGTTCTGGAGCTTGATGAAATCGACCGCGGAGTTCGGATTCGGGAACTTGGAGTTTTCGCCCTTGCTCCAGGTGCGGCCGCCGTCGCGCGATTCGCTGCGGATGACGAACCGGTTGGGGTTGGGCTCGAAATCGCCGCCGGGCCGGCAATAGGCGACCAGATAGTCGTCGGTAATCTGCACCGGCGCCGGCTGGAGATTGCCGTTCGGCGAGAAGATGCGGTTCGACTCGGTCCAGGTTTTTGGTTTGTGGGTTATAGCGGAAAAAGAAGCTGCACGTGTCCGTGGCCGTCTGCTCCCGGTCTTCGCCCGTTTCGTGATACACGGGCAGCAGATAGTCGCCATCATTGAGCACGATCGGCCGGCCGCGAACCATCGAACCCAGCTCGAAGGCCAGCATGTCGGAATCGGTCCACGTCTGGGCCTGGTCCTTGGAGAGCTTGTACTTGATCCGCGACGTGGACCAGGTGGGGCCGTAGTTGGTGATGTAGAACAGCCACACCAGGCCGTCGGGCGCTTGCCAGATGACGGCGTTGCCCTCGGAGCGGCCGGGCGTGTCGGCAATGATCTTGGGCCGCGTCCACTCGGTCGCTGCCCTTGGCCAATCGCGATCCATACACGGCCGTGTCGCCCTCGTACTCCCCTTCGCCGCCGTAATACACGACGTACAGATCGCCGTTGTCGAGCTCGGTAATCGACGCCGGATGCTTGTACTTTCCGGGAATTTCGGGACCGAAGAGGCGCTCGATCGTGATCTCCTCGGCAGCACCAGCCACCGCGAGCGGCACCGCACTCAGTACGAGGGCAAGCAGGCATTTCATCATGGTGGAGTTCCTTCGCACTTCGTCGCGATCGGTAAGAGATCGCATTGTAACGTGCGAGAGCGGCAATCTCCACCAATGCGCTGATGCGAGCGCATTCGAACCTGGCGCAGCGCAAGAGAGTGGCTGGAATCGAGCCTTGGATGAGCCCCAAGCTCATAGGAGAATTGGGGCTCATCGCGGCGGCGGGACTCGACTCCAGCCACGTGAAACAGCAGCCTCGAAATGCTTTAGTAGCAGCCGCAGCCATTGGAGCCGCCACAATCATCACCGCCACGTGTCACAAGCGACATCACTGCGTTGCGCCATGCCTTCGAAGGACGTTCTACAGAAAAGTGGCGAAGTGTTCCGCATCGGCAAGTGTCTGTGGGCGGCAAGTGCACATGAGACGCGGCGGATGTTTGCGAACGTAAACCACATATCGCGATAGTTCCGCGCCGGCAAGAACCGGCGCGGAACTGTGCGACATAAGCGAAGCGACGACGACACACGCGAACCGTGCGACTATTCCATGACTGACCTATGCCGGCGAAACCTCCAGCGCCTGCGAAATCCGGCTGATCACCGCGCGTTCTCCTTCGCTGACCCATTCGCCGCCAAATCCCAGGAAGCCGCCTTCCTTCGCCGCCTTTGCGGTTCGGTCGGCAATATTCACCAGTAACTGGCGGTAGGCGTCCAGGTCTTGCGGCGATCCCTTTTGCTTCAATATGGAGTTGGCAGCAGCCGCTTTGTCAGCTGCCGCCGACTGCAATTGACTGCGCAGTGCGTTGATGTCGCTGCCGACCTTAATCGAGCTGCGAAGCGACTTTTGCGCCGCCTTGAGCTCCTCTCGGTCGCAGATGCCCCGCAACAGCTCATTGCCGCTCTTTGCCGCTTCGATGATCGCAGCTGCCGGCGCAAATGCTTCTTTAAGGCTGCCAAACGGACCACTGGATCCCGCGGTAGCCACCGACAACATCACCAGCTGCGGTGCATCGCGCAGGGTTTCCCACTCCTGAGCTGTGAAATCCGACTTCGTTGCCATCACGGTTCTCCTTATCAACAATCATGGAAATGGCGTACGTGGTGAGAGCACTCGCTAAATTACCGGTTTTCGGGCGAGATCCACCGCGTGAGTTTGGCCAAAATCTCCTGAATCAAGGCCTTGATCTCGGGCCCAATTCCCTCGATCGCGCTCGCAGCCCTCGCCTTCTCGGCAACGGCGTTGACTTGTTCCTCGATCACCGGCCGCAACGTCTCCCGGCCTGCATCCGGCAATCGAGAGAGCGTCTGATTCATGGAGTCGATCTTGGTGTTCAGCTCGCGGAGTGCGGGCATCGCACGCTCGGCCGACGCGGCGTCGCGGATGTCCGTGAAGGTCGTATCGAGCGATTTGAACATTCCGCCCAATTCGTCGCGCACACCGGCGATGCTGGGAATATCGATCCCATCCGGCACGACTGGTTTCATCGCCCGCACTTCATCGGCGGTTGTCGTCTGGGTATCGACGGTGGTCCTTCTTACATCATCCGCCGTTGCCTGCGTTCTATCGGCAGCGACCTGATTGGCTCCCGGTCGCGAGAGAAATTGCCACAGAAAGTATCCGCCCAAGAGCGCGATCGCCAGCGGAATCAACCACATCGCCGGCGAGCTGGTGGCGGCCGGTTCGGGCGTTGCCGTGCGAACCGTGTTGTAGGCCGCTTTCTTGACTTCACCCACGCCAGGAATGTCGGCCAGCGAGAAACCTGCTGGTAGGGCGTCCGCAATGTGTTCGCGCTGATCCGCAAACAAGCTTTTTAACGCTTGAGGCGTTCCACCTTGATTCTTCCACTGGTTGGCGACCTTACCCACTACGAAGGGCGCCAAATAAGCCAGCAAATTCTTGGCGATGCCGGGATTAAAGCCGCCAAAGCGGGCCAGTGCACTGGCCAGGCTCGCGATCACGCCCTCGCCAAGCAAAGAACTGAGCAAAGAGTTCCCTTTATTAAGTACCGTGCTCGAGTTGCCACCCAACATTTGGGCAATATTGCCCAGACCACCCGTGTCGAGACTCGCCAGCGTGTTTGACAATTTCCTGGCTCCGTCATCGGTCGACGCCAATCCCGACAAGACGGAAAGCAGCGACGGCACGGCCGCGGTCGCCGCACGTTCCGTAGTTTCCGCATCTGTGCCCAGGAGCGAGCCAAGTTGGCCAAGGGCGCTGCCCGAAAATTGATCCATAATCTGTTTGACAAGATTCATATCGAGTTCTCCTTACCAGTTAGTTGGTTCGAAACGAATAAAGTCGTCGCGCGTCACGTTACATTGCCACCAGTTGTCTCTTGGCCGTGGACCTTTCGATTTCTCTACGTTTGAATTCTCCGTTCGTCGGTCACTCCCAATTGGCCCGCAATCAGGTACGCTTTCCAGTTGCCAACAGGCTTTTAATGAGCCCGATGATTGCCATCAGCACTCCTCCGCCAACACCGCCCGATGCGATGTTGCCGATGATGCTGGCCAGATCTAACGATCCGCCCTGCGCACCACTGAAGAGACCCAGCGCATTAAGTAGCTGACCGCCTAGCCCGCCGCCAAGTATGCCCGCAATCGAATTGCCTAAGGTGCCAAGATCAATGTTCTTGAAGAGCTTGCCCGTGATGTTCCCACCGAGGGCTCCGCAAACGAGCTGAATGATAAGAGCTACGATGTTCATGTCCGACCGCCTTTCCAAGTGACTGGTGAGAAGTAACGTTACACCTTGTGCAACGACGAGCTGCAAAGCGAACGATCGAGCTACCCATTGATTGCCTTGTCATCAGAATCACGGAATTTGAACCTCAAATGCCCTCCCCACATGGTTTGGTCCCCTCGAAGGGAAGCCGTACCTGCCGGATGGTCTCCAGTCCGGACGTCTGCGTGATGATGTGGAATACAGTCTCTGGCGGCTCGCGCGACACTTCCATAAGCTGCAGCAGCTGCCCATATTCAGCGGATCGCAACCGGCGTTCCAAGTCCGGCCGGGTTGCCCATTCTTCCACAAGCGTGAGTGCATTGGGATTCGCGACACACGCATACAGGCGACAATCGAGGCAGCCCGAATCGAGCCGCGACGATTCAATCAACGTGCGAATGCTCCGCACCATTTCCTCACGTCGGTTGGGGTCGGCGACAATAGTAAGCCGCGCTTGGATCATGCCTCGCGAAGTCTTCATTAGGCGACGCTTCAAACGCAGATCGGCATCGCCGGCCCCGTCCGCCAGACGTCCGAAATTTTCCACGCTACACGACGCAATTGGTGTGCCGCACGCCATGCAGTCGAAAGTAGGGCAGCTAAGTCTGCGATGGCACTGCAATCCGCCCAAGACCACGTCGAGGCGTCGGCGAAGAAAGAGCCCTGGCAACTTCCCAACCTATTGGGAAATCCCCAATTACTTGGGCCCAATTACTTGGGAACATCGCAGGGCCGCGCGATGCCCAGCTTGTTGATGCGATATTCGAGCGTCGTCGGCTTGACCCCCAGCAAGGCCGCGGCGCCGCGAGGTCCACTGATTCGCCATCCGGTGCTTTCGAGAACTGTTAAAATGTGCTGGCGCTGAACCTCATCGAGCGTGAGCGCCGGCGCAGCCTGCGCGGAATCACCATTTGTGTGATGCGGTACGTGGGCGTGAAGCACGTCACCTTGCGTGACGATCATTGCCCGCTCAATCACATTGCGCAGTTCGCGGATATTGCCGGGCCAATGGTACGCTCGCAGAGCGTCCAGTGTGGAGCGGGGGATTGAGTCGATCGTTTTCTTCATCGTCCGGCCGAATTCCTGGACGAAACTCTGCACCAACAGCGGGATATCGTCGAGCCGTTCGCGAAGCGGTGGTACGCGGATGGGAAATACATGGAGCCGGTAGTACAGGTCCTCACGAAACCCTTTGTCGCGAATGCGCTGCTCCAAGTCGCGGTTGGTGGCCGCTACAATGCGCACTTCGGCCTTGCGAGTTTCGGTGCTGCCTAGCCGCTCGAACTCACCGGTTTGCAGGACCCGCAGAAGCTTGGCCTGAGTCTCCAGCGGCAATTCCCCGACTTCATCCAGAAACAGCGTCGAGCCATTCGCCAGCTCGAATCGACCGATCTGTCGGGACAACGCGCCGGTATACGCACCTTCCTCGCGTCCAAAAATCTCACTTTCAATGAGCGCAGCAGGTAAAGCCGCACAGTTTACCGTCACCATCGGGCGTTCATGTCGCGGGCTACGACTGTGAATCGCGCGCACCACAAGTTCTTTGCCGGTGCCGGTCTCGCCAATCAGAAGCACTGTGGACGAAGTATCGGCCACCTGCTCCACATTGCGCAGCACCTGGTGGATGGCAGGACTGCGGCCCACAATCGCATCGTAGTTGTATTTCAGCTTGACTTCGTAACGGAGATAATAATTGTCGGCTTCGAGCCGGTCCGTTAAGCGGCGGATTTCCGCATGTGCCTCTGCCGCATCTTCCTCGGCTCGCTTGCGGTCCGTGATATCGCGGCCTACTGCCTGAAATTCCAGCATTCGACCCTGTTCATCGAAGATGCCGCGGTTTGTCCATTGCTGCCAGCGGATTTCACCGTCCGGAGCAATCACGGGATGCTCATTTGTCGCCACTGGATGCGTGGGAGTGATCGAAGCCAGGAAAACTCGCGAGGCTTGGTGGAACTCCTCGGGGATCAAGTGCCAAAAACTCATGCCCACAAGCGACTCGGGCGCACATTGGAAGTAACGCGCGTAGGCACCATTGACAAATGTAAGCGTTCCATCTCCAACAAAGCGACAAATGAGCTCCGTCTGATCCTCAACAATATCGCGATAACGCTCATCGCTCCGCTGGAGGGCGGCCTCGGCCTGTTTGCGTTCGGAGATGTCCCGGCAAACGTACAGGCGCGTACCTCGCCCAATTGAAACTTGCTTGACGTTCACGAGCAGCGTGCGACGCTTCCCTTCTTTGGTGACAATGTTGCACTCGTGGTTAGTCACCATCCCCTCATCGCCAAATTGCGGTGGATTGCCATTACCCAAGAGCGCCGAGATCCGAACCAATGCCGCGACTTCCGACGGGGAATAGCCAAAAATCACATTGCAGTTCGGACAGATAAACGTGAACGCCTCGTCGTTGTCCGTAAGAAATACGGCGTCGGAAACATTCTCGAGGATGACCCGATGAATGTCCTGGGATTCGCGAAGCTCCTGCCCTTCGCGTTCGCAGTGCGCTAACGCCTGCCGCAGAGCGCGGACTTCCGATTCAAGTCGGCTGAGAACATCAACAGACCCGCCAACAAAACCTCCGTGCCCATCGGTCGGCTGCCGTGCCGCTTCTTTTGTAGATGGCATGGCGATAAGCCTCCCCAACTAGGGGCCATCGGCCTGAATTTAGGTACGCTATCGTACCGAATAACATCGCCAAAATCCACTACTCACGCCAAGATGTTATTGTGCACAGCAACCCCTTCGCGCCACGGGTCAAGGAACGGTTCGAAAAAACGAACGAGAATTTGCGGAAGCTTCCTTCTCGCCAACGCTATCGTAAGGCTATCGACGGTACTGAGCGTCGCCCCAGTTCTTCCTATTGTGATGTTGCGAGCCTCCTCTTGGAATCGTGAGTGTTGTCCAGCCATCTCCCACCAGGATTCGACTAATGAGGACGATTTGTCCTACATGGTAGCCGCAATGTGACAGCGACCTCGAAACTGCCAGCGGCACCGGCAAGCGCTCGCCTCGAATCGTGACGATCGCATTCAGGTCGATCGGCCGAAGTGCGTCGAGAGCTTCTGCCAGGCAGTCCCATCCCTTCTGCCAATACTCCATCAGCTCCTGTCGCGATGCGAAACTATCGACAAACTCATCATCTCGATTCCGCCAGGGTTTCTCGCCATCGCTCGTCAGAAAGTCCGTCCAGCGCGACAACAAGTTGCCCGAAACGTGCTTCATGATGACGGCAACGCTATTGGTTTCCGGATGCAGAGCGGTGCGCAACTGCTCATCGTTCAATTGCGCGACGGCACGCTCTGCCAGGTCCTTGTTGTATAGGAAGGCAATCTTGGCCTCGGATGCGAAAGATGTCTGCTTGTTATCTGCCAACACAGATGTCTCCTTTGGGTCGATGTGGATGACGTCGGGGGGCTGACGAATCACGCATCGGTCGCCCGTTAACCCTTTCAGCGTTGTCGTCTAAACAAGACACACACGTTAGACTTGCAGTAACCCGACGAATGGAGTTATTTCACTTTGATACACCGGCCTCCCTCGGTTCCGCATGAGAGCAACGATTAACTCGTCTCAAGAATCGCCGTGTAACAATGAGTACCGAGAACGAGGATCGCCGAGTCCGTTTCCATAATCGAGTCGCAAAGACCGGTCTAATCGGTTCCATTGCGGCATTTGGATCTCTCATCGTTCTGATATTTCTGCCCGTCAGCCGCAGCATCGGCATGATCGCGGCCGGCGTGGCTATTCTCGCGATGATTGCGTCGGCCTTAGTCATGGTCGGCGGCATTGCGGCGCGCGACATTCCCACCTGGAAGAATCATCGATGGCGTTTTAGCCTGCGCGATTTGTTATACGTATTGCTGGCCTTAGCAATGGGACTGGGCGGTATTGCCGCAACGGCACGCGGCGTAAGCCCGGGCAAATTGCTCATGGCTTGTTGCGGTTTCGCCATCGCATTCATTATTGCCAACGCGGTTTACATTGCTTCGGCGCGCATTCACCATTTTAAAGCTATGCACGCGCAAGGTCGCTACCTGGATTGGGATTCTCTTGCCAGGTCATTGAGCGCAGGTGAGGGCACGCTTCTGGTAGGGAAATGTCATCGAGTACTTACGGTATGGTGGAGCAATCGCAACATTTCCACACCTGACGAAGGTCGGGCCGCAATTGAATCTGAGGCAATCATTACGATTTGCCCGCAGCAGAAGCGTATCACTCAGTGGTTAACGGCAACCTTCCCCACGGTGCCCGTGGTCGAACTCGACGCAGACGCGAAAGCGTTCTTCTCATAAACTGGTAAGTTTCTCAGACAACCAGCCGTTGCTACAATTCTTAGATTCACTTGCCCTCGTAGCTCAGGGGATAGAGCAGCGGTTTCCTAATTTAAAACCGGCACACGACGTGCGAGAATTTCCGCTGTTTTTCGGGGTGTAGAATCCGCTGGACCCCGCTGAAAACCGCCGTGCGGGTGTAGTGGTGTAGTTCCGCGAAGCGACTGTGCCCGAATCGTTTGGAGGTCAGGTTGAGGAACCAGCCGTCGGGCGACAGCCGATAACGATGAGCGAAAAGCGTCGTCACCGCAGTCGCTGGTCCGATTGACCTCTCATTGATCAAAACAATTGAGGTCAAGGGGGCCCCATCGCCATCAGAATGTTTACCACACGGCGGGGGCTTTTGGAGGTTCCGGTGACTATCTATCTGGGGCAACTGGCGATGCCAAAATCAAACTTTACTTTGAATTCGAGACACGACTGAAATAGCTAAACTGATTTCGATAGGGCCACTTTGGGATCCACCAAGTATGTGCTTCGGTCAGCCTCGCCGAAGCGCGCGAAAATTGAAATGGCTAGGGAACAAAGTAGAACGCAATACCGATAATCGTGTAAACGGCAAGTAGTTGGACTCCTTTGAACCACGTGGAGCTTCCATCGGCGACCGCCTGGCTGAGGACAAATGTGGCAAAGATGACCGCGATCAATTCGCCGCGTGTGAACACGAGATCCATCGGAGTTGGAGCAATTCCATAACTAAGGATTACCAGAAGGGGGGCAACGAACAACGCAATCTGAATGCTGCTTCCGATCGCGATTCCCAAGCTCAAGTCCATGCGGTTACGCATGGCCATCAATATCGCGGTGCTGTGTTCCGCAGCATTCCCGACAATGGCCACCACAATAATGCCAACAAAGACTTTGGACATACCCATGGCCACGGCGGCTTGTTCGACCGAACCGACCAGTATTTCGCTCATCCATGCGATTAGGACACTGACGCCTAGCAGAACGAGGAACGCTTGAGGAATGCTCCTCTGTGTTCCTCCGTGCCCGTGTTCCTCTTCATCTGTCTCAGTCGAGAACAAATCACGGTGCGTCCGCAGCGTGAAGATAAGCGAAAGAGCATAAACTGCGAAAAGCACCACTGCGATCGACAGGCTGAGCCGCTCCACCGTTTCGAGCGCGACTGCGGAGCTCCCGACTGCGTGGAATGCGGAGGGCACGATGAGCGCCACAGTTGCAACCACGAGACTAGCTGCCTGAGCTTCCGCGCCTTTTACGTTGAACGCCTGGATTCGATGGCGCAACCCTCCGAACAGGAAGGAAGCTCCGAGGACCAACAGCACGTTCCCAATAATGGAACCTGTCAGCGAAGCCTTCACAACATCAAGTTGACCGGCCCTGAGTGCGACGACAGCGATGATGAGCTCCGCTGCGTTTCCAAATGTCGCGTTGAGAAAGCCTCCCAATCCTTCCCCAGCACGTGCCGCAATATGTTCGGTTGCCTGCCCCAGCAGTCCGGCAAGTGGAATGATCGCCAGGCACGACGAAAAGAAAATGAGACGGTGGGAATCCGGCCGTGCATGTTCGGCCCAAACGGTAAGGGGGACGAATATCAGCAGCCAGTTAAGCGAGGGTCGGAGTAAGCTCGGTTGGCTTGGGGTCATCGCACGGTCCCTCTCCGATTGTGATTCCGCCTTTCTCCGCCGCCGCTATTAAGGCCAGAGCTTGATTGGCGTCGACCAGTCCGCCTTGATTCGCTGCCCTTTCGCATCATCTGGCGTGCAGAGGTACAGGGGGATTTGTCCGTGAACTAGCGAACCTCGAGGCCGGCTGACTAGCATAGCGTAATGCCATCAACGCTCAAGCTTGTTGCCTTACCAAAGTCACTCCGCAAGGGCATCGACCGTCGGCTGCCGCATGGCAACAGGTTCGAGAACCTGACCAACCAGAGTTTTGGGAATTGGACTGTACTTGGCTTTGCCGGCTTCAGTGGCAAGTTTGCCGTCTGGTTGTGCCGGTGCCGGTGCCGTCAGGTTTCGGTCATTAAAGGGGGGCGTTTGCGAGCTGGCAAATCGGGAAGCTGCGGCTGCACGCGCCGGCTGAGTCCGGCCGCAAAGAAAGTTGAATCGATCCACAGAACAATCTAGGCGAGTTGCTACAACAAGAACAACCCTAGGTATCACTTGTACGGCGCACGCGGCATTACCGTCTGCAAGCGCTAGCGTGAATCTTTGGAAGCGTTCGCCCAAGACACGGGCCCGCGCCCTAGTCCCAAGCATGTAGTCGCCCGCCGCAATCAGAGCGGAAACTATACGCCCGGCAACTGTTATTGGGGAACACTCGATGACTCCTATCGTCTGAATGGAAGGCTGATCACGTACAACGGGAGGACACAGAATTTGTCGCGCTGGGCGGATGAACTTGGAATCAGTCGCGAAGCAATGCGCCGACGTGTGAAGCGACGCTTGAGAGCGGGGTTGGAAGAGTCAGCAGCGATCGCGACTATTTTCAAGGCTGGTCGGCCGCGAAAAACTTCGTAACCGTTGCAGGAACCACACCGCCGCAATCCACTGAGTGCGGCGCAAAGCCTTACAGAACAATGGTGGATCTCCGAATCACAGCAAAATGCGAATGCAAATGAACACTAGCCCGATGACCGCCGCGATGCCGGCAATGATCAGTATCGTACCGATCGCGATGCCAGGCGACTTGCGCGACACGCACGTCAGCGCACGGTTCCATTCTATTTGTCGAAGGGTTGATCAGGACGGGTTCGCCACACTTTGGACAAGCCCCCCAATCTCGTTGCTCACTGTGCTCTTATCCACGGCAACAATCCTATTGCACTCATTGAGCCCCATAACAAGGAAGGTATCAGGAGTCGGTCAGTCTAGCAGTCCACACCGCGCATGAAACAGCCCCGGATCGTTTTAGCGAAGCGACCCGGGGCCTCGAAGGGTTCCGACATCCAACGCGGATGCGGAATCTTCACTTTAATTGAGGGCTGGGGGAAAGCTACTGCGCTCGCGCACGAAAAAGCTCGCAGCGAAGGCGCTGTTACCGAAACGCCACAACCATCCCCAGCACGACGGCAACGAGCGTCGTCGCGATTAGCAGCGTGCGGAGGCTGAAAGCGCCGAGACCTTTGTATCCACGGCGATGCAGCGAGAACGACGGTCAATAACATCAGAAACCATTGCGGTGCCGCGATGAATGGCCCCGCCTGCTGAATCAAATCCCAATTTCGCAATGAGGGCGTGTCATTAGGCGGCGACATTAGTGCTGATAAATGTCGGTTCGACCTTGGAGCGCTACGCGGTCGACGCTTCTGCAACAAGTGTTGTCGACCAAAGTGCGCAGCGGGCGATTTGCGGCTGAGCTGGGAACCTGAACGTCGCGCCATCAAGATGATGGCAGCAGCGCTGTTAGTTCGATACCCCTTTCGAGCTTCGGCGGGCTCTACCGCAGCGCGCAACGCACAAACCGATTCCCGCTTCGGAGATTTTCTCCTCAGCGCAAACACCGACCTGTATCGATTACGACGAGCAGCAATTCGCGCAACCACGAAGCTCGATGCGACCGGTTAGGGGTCCGGAGGTCCAGACTCTACTGTCGTGAGAAGCTCGGCTTTTGGCGTTTGATGGGACTTTGATTATTGGCATGAGTAAAGAAACGTTGTCGCTCGAAAAGCAGGTGGTAACTCGAATTGCCTCGAGAGATGCCGGCAAACGAACGGCTTGTGCAATCCCCCTGTCGGCGGTGATTCGCCGGCGGCCTTGCTTCATCCGACGCAGCAAGGATGGCGGGGCGTGCCAAGCAAATCGACTGCCATCATATCTCCTTGACGTACAACTTGCCGTTTTGCTCGAAGAATTGGGCAACGAATCGCCCTTGGTGTTGCGGGCCGCGACGACGTATGCCGCCTTTATCAACGCCGCCTTCGATGCGGAACGTGGCCGCTTCCGCAATTTCATGACGATCGACCGTCGCTGGAGTACGTGAGCAAGGGTCGGACGATTGCTTCGGCCGCGCGCTCTGGGCGCTGGGCACCTGCGTCGGCCGGAGCCGCCGGGCCGACTTCCAATACTGGTCGGTCGAGATGTTTAACCGGGCGTTGCCGATGGTCGCCGATCTCGCGTCGCCGCGAGCATACGCCTTCGCCCTGCTGGGCATTCACGAGTATTTCCGCCGCTTGAGCGGCGATCGGCGTGTCGACCAAATACGCGAGACGCTCACGGATCGCCTAATCAGCCTATACGACCAAACCGCGACTGAAGATTGGCCTTGGTTCGAAGAAGAAGCCAGTTATGATAATGCCCGGCTCTCACAGGCATTGATTGTCAGCGGCCATCGTGCCGGCAACGAACGAGCACTGGAAATCGGCTTGCACACCCTCCGTTGGCTGTTGGAGATTCAACGATCGCATCACGGCCACTTGCGGCCAATCGGCAGCAACGGATTCTATCGGCGCGGCGGAGAGTGCGCCCAGTTTGACCAGCAACCGGTGGAAGTCCAGGCGATGGTCTCGGGCTGTCTCGCCGCCTACAACGTGTCGGGCGATTCCACATGGCTGGCCGAGGCCAGACTGGCGTTTGAATGGTTTTTGGGACGAAACGATCTCGGCTTGGACGTCTATGATGCGGGCACAGGCGGATGCCGAGATGGCCTGCATCAGGACCGCGTGAATCAGAATCAAGGAGCCGAATCGACACTGGCCTTTCAACTGGCGCTGGCGGAGCTGGAGCTAACCGATCGCGCGTTGACGGCGTTTCAGCCCGTGGGCAGTGCGATGCCGGTCAATCGGCGCTAGTTCCCAAAGTCGTCGAGCAGACGGAGTCTGTTCGACAACTCCCAATGATAATGGTTTTGTTTCCCATGCAACTGGATCGCTTAACATGGACGTCAAGCGTACTGGCATCGTACTGAAGCCGAATAACTCGCGCGTGCTCTTTCGGCCCTTCGAGCCGGCCAATCAGGAACGCATCTTAAAAATCATCGCCCGGGTGATGTCGGTCAGCGACCGAGCAGGTGTCGGCGCTTCTGGCCGACGTGATGCGCGAATTCCAGGGCCGGCATCAACGGCTCCACAACTTTTTCCTGGAACGCTTCGAAAGCGTCCGGCGGCACCTGCTTACCGACGAAACGCTCAGCGAGGAACGGCGGCTCCTCATCGGCGCCTATTTCACCACCGAGTATTCGCTCGAATCGGCGGCGCTCTTCAATCCATCGCTCGTCTGGCACCCGGACCAAAGCGGATTGCCGAAGGGATCGCGGCGATTCGTGCTCAGCTTGCGGGCCACTGGCGAAGGGCATATCTCCTCGATCACGTTTCGCTCGGGCACCGTCGACGCGAACAACGCGATTACGGATCGACAATCCCACGCGATTCGTAACTGCCCCGCATGTAATCCCTAATCCGCAGTACGACAAGCCGTTGTTCATGCGGAAGCTGATCGAGCTGGGGCTGTCGAATGGCTTCACCGAGCAAGTTTTCGTGATGCTCGACGAGCAATTCAGCATTACGCAACTCGACGATGCCGTCCGCCGCGTGCTGCGCCAGTTTCGCGCGAAGCAGGCCGAATGGGAACCAATCTCCAAAGGCGTGATGGCTCTGGCCAAGTCGAACTACGAATCGACGTACGAGCCCCAGCAAGAGCCTTTCCGAGCGGTGCATCTTTCCCTACTCGCCGACGGAAACAAACGGCATCGAGGACGCCCGGTTCGTCGAGTTTCACGACGATGACGGCAGCACTCGTTACTACGCCACCTACACTGCGTTCGACGGCAAAATCGTCTTGCCGCAGTTGCTGGAAACAGAGGACTTTCTGCACTTCAAGATCAGCACGCTCAACGGGCCGGAGGTCCGCAACAAAGGATTCGCCCTGTTCCCGCGCAAGATCGGCGGCCACTACGCGATGCTCTCGCGGCAGGACAACGAGAACATCTTCTTGATGTATTCCGACATGCTCCACTTCTGGTACAGCAAGGAGCTGATCCTCAAGCCCACGTTCCCCTGGGAATTCGTGCAGATTCGGCAACTGTGGATCGCCCATCGAAACCGAAGCCGGCTGGCTCGTGCTCAGCCACGGCGTCGGACCGATGCGGAAGTATTCGATGGGGGCCTTCCTGCTCGATTTGGACGACCCGACCAAGGTGATCGGCCGGCTGTCCGAACCGCTGCTGAGCTCCCAACGAAAACGAGCGTGAAGGCTACGTGCCGAACGTCGTCTACAGTTGCGGTGCGGCGCTGCACGGCCGGGAGCTGATCATCCCCTACGCCATGGCCGACTACGCCAGCTCCTTCGCCACCGTCTCGCTCGATGAAGTGCTCAGCGCGATCCGCCCCGTTTGATTCCGGGCGAGCGATATTTGGATATCACGGATCCCTGGAAACGCGTGGCGAACGATGAGTGTGCTAAACGCCGCTCGGCCGGTGGTGACACCGTATCGGCGATTTGAAGTGCTAGCACGGCTCTGGATCGGCTGATCAATTGCCAAGAAATCCCGCCCACGCAGCAATCCGTCAGTAATTCGTTTGCTTTCTCGGCTGCGAGCCTTACAATGAGGCCCAAGTTATCGGAAGACTAAATGGAGGGCAGCCCGGCCGTGCCGGGAGGCTCGTCAGTAAGTAAGCCGACGTGGCGGAATACCTTCGGGTGTTCCACCACGTCGGCTTTTTTTATGTATCCACTCGATTCGAAAGGTTCACCGCATCGCCGATTCTGGATGCGGGGCGATCTGTCACACGGAAGGAGGCTTTGCCATGTTGGTGTTGTCGAGGAAAAACGACGAAGCGGTTGTGATTGGAGGATCTGAAGGCTTTGAGCGTATGATCAAAATTACGGTGGTCGAGATCAAGAACGGGCGCGTGAGACTGGGTTTTGAGGCCGACGCTGATGTTCCGATCAATCGCTTGGAGGTGTGGGAACGGATCTGTGACGAGACAAGACTAGCGGATTCGCGATACTGAACCAGTTGATTAAACCGTGCGACTGGGTGGCACTCCATACACCGGAGCATGGCGAGGTGCAGTTGCTTCGGGTGACGCGCAGCAATCAATGCGCGGTGGGGGAATCACGATGGTTGGCACAAGCGAGCTTTGTTGCGTGGTGAAAGGCAATATCAGCGACAACGTCGTGCTCAAGGGCGAACCAAACGAGTGGGCGACTTTAAGGTGGACCGACGAATTTGGCAATTCAATCGCTCCATTTTTCACGAGCCTTGAGTCCGGTCAGCCATTTCTTAAAGAGATGAATGGCTGGCAGCTAAAACGCTACCCGGTCTCTTTCGTCGTCGAAGTCATATTAGCCGACATCAAGCAAGAGACCTCGTTCTACACGATCGACCCGGTGAGCACTGAGAAGTTCAAGGCGCTGAGCCCAGTACAGTTTCTTACGGAGTTGATTTGTCGAAAGCATCCTGTGGGCAATGAAAGACAGGGCCTAATCCTGGAGCATCCGGACATTGTCCCAATCGAGGCCTTGTTCGGCGAAGGGCG
Organism: uncultured Planctomycetota bacterium; assembly: GCA_963786455.1. GTDB lineage: Bacteria > Planctomycetota > Planctomycetia > Pirellulales > Lacipirellulaceae > JABDGM01. The sequence continues at coordinate 252,481 of CAWAZX010000012.1, forward strand.
GGACCCCAATTCGGAAGTCGATTACAGGCGACTACTGGCCGACGCTGATCTGATTTTTGGTGTCGATGTAATGAGCGGGAAGCAATTCACCCTGTTTGGAAGATTATCGCTCGAAGAACTCGTCCGTACCGGGCAAAGCAACATACTGGGAGTCGTGAATGTCGGAATTGACCAGGAGACGATGGAGATCGAGAAGCTAGCCACACTGGTGCAAGATATCAAAGGACATCACGATTATTGCGGGGCCGGCGCCAGATAGCCGGCATTAAAAATCGCCGTGCACAGGTTCGCGAGATCGGCGCCGCAACGGTTTAGCGTGACGGCAGAATAAGCCGAAGGGAGGTATCGTCTGATCGCCGCGTATCGATTTCTCGACGATCCACAGCAAATGCGCACATGCTGGCACCTGGACAGTGATGCTACGGATGCCTAACAAGGGTCGAGCGAACCGCCGCTGCGCTTCTCCGCTCAACGCGGGGCCGCAATTCGGACGCGCCCTCCACGCTCCACCGTTCCTGTCGGCGGCGGTCGCTCACCTCGGGCGTTAGACGGACGGCTGCAAACCCCAGCGGATTGGTGATCAGATCCCGTTCGTCAGGCCGAACAATTCCAAAATGGAGCATCGGAGACCAGCGGAATGTGGGTCGTACTTGACCTGCAAAGTCAACTAACCGATAACGATTAACGAGTCTGAGCTGTTCTCAGCCAATCTCCCGGTAATCAGAACTACGCCGGGTTAACTGCACGAGACAACCAAGGAGGTTGCCACGATGCTTGAAAATCGGATTAAGGTTGCGCCCGATACAGTAGCGTATGCTGACGGGGAGAACCACAAGCTAGTAGTGGAGTTCGCCATCCCAGGAGCGCCAACGGATACCATCGATCTGAAGCTCCTGCCAGACAGCGTCCACCTGACAGCGCCAGCAGGGGACATCGAGTATGTTTCAGCACTGGCTTTACCTTGGCCGGTGAAACCTGACAAAGCCGAAGCGATCTACGAGCACGGCCTGCTCCGAATCGAGGTGCCCTTCAAAGATCCGATGGAAGATGCTGTGAAGGTCGCCATCAAAGCAGGTGGCGCGGAAACCAAGACCAAGAAAATCAAAGCCTGATGGCCCGTCAAGTTGTTAGGCTTATAAACGAGACAACCGGGGCTTGTTGGCCGGGGGCCGAACCAGCCCGTTGCACCCGACTGGAATCTTAATTTCTGCTCAACATGCCGCCAACACTCGTCGGCCAGTTGCTCCGAGGCCTGTAGTAGAACGTCATCGTCTGCGCCTCGCCAGAAGGTTCTCGGCTTCCGTAATTTGCTGCGCGATGCGAGCCAGTTGCTTTAGCAGGCGTAGGCGGCGGGCGGTCATCGTTGTGAGCTGCCTTCGCCTGTGCCCAACTCTTGCTCCAACTCCGCCACTGTCTCCTGCATGAGGCGGATGGTTTGCATGACTCGGAGCAGTCCAGGGCATTCGTCTAATTCGAGCGTTTCCGATGGCTTGCCAGGTTTCGTGCTGTACCACTGCTGCAATTCGGCTTGCATTTGTTTCAGCTCGGCGATTTGCCGCTTCGTATCATCGCGCAATCGCACGGTAAGTGCGTGCCATTTCTGATGTGTATTAAACGCTGCTGTTCCGTCGCTCATTGTTTTTCCGCCCTTTCACCAACCAGCCAACTGGCCGGCTACTATTTAATTCGAGGATTGTCCGCTATTCATCATCGACCTCGCCGAACATGAACGCGTTTAGCATGATGCTTTGCAGCTTTCGCTCCAACTTCTCCGTTTGATCCGGCGTGAGTGAGCCAGCCTGCATAGAATTCGTGCCGAGCTTAACGGCAGCTTTCGCAATGGCGAGCAGTATTACTTGCTCATCTTTCAGACTGTACTTGGCCATTATCTTCGGTTTCAGCTCCGCAAACATTTTGGCAAGTGCGTCGGCAATCTCTATTGACGCTTGGTGGGATTTCGCCGACTGTCGTTCGTCGCGGTCCTGCCCTTCACCTTCCATTGTTCTCGTCCTTTCGTTGTAAAATCCGGCCAGCCGCCCCGCGACGGCCGGCAGGTAAATGTGGGGGTTACGTTGCTTGCCGCTGTCACTAGCCATTGTGCCGCGCATAGCCGGCGGGTGCCAAGGTTTCTCGCAATGCCCGTAGCTCTCCCAGGCCGCAGGCTGTATCGTCAGTGAGTGTGCGAATGCCGCCGGCGTAAACTCACCAAAGGACAAACGCAGCGTCATGCAGCCAATGTACCGCTGGAGCGGGCAATACTACGGGTTCGTCGACAACGGCTATCTTTTCGACTCGATATCAAACTATTGCGGCTGGGTCGAAAGTGACGGCACAATCTGGCGATCAGACGGCAGGTTCCTTGGCGATTTGGTTGGAGGAGAGTACAACCTGCTCCAACAATCAGCTGTGCGTTCGAATCGTTCGCGACGCGCTCGCCCTGCCACGCCAGCGATACTAGCCAGACCAGACGATCGAACAGCTGGTGCGCAACGGCCTGGCTACGTAGATGGACTCGAGAATTGCCGTAGCCGCGATTTGGTGGCCACGCCGCCGCAAAACAGACCCTCTTATTCTTGGTCATCGGACCGCAACTTTCGTTCGACATCGGCCAACATGCTTCTGTGTTCGGTCAAGAGCGCGGACGCTCTTAGCAGAATCTCGCAATCCGGTGCTTCGATAGTCAGCGCCTCGGCCTCGGCAATCTGCCGCTCGATGCGGGCCAGGATGCGCAGCAGGCGTGCGCGGTGGCCACTGCTCATTGTTCGTACATTACATCGAGGACAGTCCTTTCGATTTTCTGATTCATCTCAAAGGCTTCTCTTGGGGTGAGTCCGGCTGCCCGCGCCGCGGACGTTGCGGCTAAGGTGGCCGCGGCTTTCGATATAGCGAGATCCAACAATTGAGCGTCGAGTGCGTACTTTGACTGCAGCTTCGACCGAACGTCTGTCAAGGTCTTCGCCAGCGCTTCAGCTATCTCACTAGCAGCATGGTTTACTTTTCTCGCATCTTCTTGGCGTGAGTCCATTGCTGAGCATCCTTTCGATGGTTCGTTATCGCTCATCTGCCGAGAGCATCGTCCAGTCGGGATACTTGACGACTAGGCTCATCAAAAGCCAGCGCTGACGAAATTGAATGCGGTCTGGACGGGCCGGGGTTCGTGTTGGTGGATTGCTACCACCAAACGCATCAAATGTTGCACGTCGTGACGCAAGTTATTCGTAGTCGTCGCGGAAGGCAGGCCACGCAAAATCTGGCTGCGCAGCGTCTCCAGGGCGGAATAACAGGTAGCTTTTTCACATCGCAGCAATTCAATGTCGCTTTGCCAATTTGTCCACTTCTCGAGCATGCCGGACAAGCTTGCCCCGTTGCCTGTCAACTGCGAATAGTGCAAACGATTGTCGAGGAGACCATTCAAAAGCACCGGCAACGCGTGACGTGTCTGTTCTGTTTCCGGTTCTTCGAGGAGCTCACGCAGGTCGCCAAGAAGGAGGTACTCCAAGGCGTTAAGTGTGCCCGACGGCTCGACCGTCATTTGGTGTATTGGGCGAGAGTACATTGATCGTATTCTGTGTCCTGGTTAGTCCGAATTATGATCGAACGCGACGGTATCTCTCCCGGCCACCCGATCGCGAAGTCGAGCAGGGGTTGCCAAATAAGATAAGTAAGGACTAGGCAGCCGGCGCAACCTGTGAGCTGGATACACGCACAGAGAGCCGCGGTGCGGTGTCCGTGCAGTCTCGGCGCTGCATCCGATCAAGCTTTTGTCTGGCGGCCAACTTGACCTTGTGCAGTGGGACCGTCATCGCCAGCACCGCGTTTAGATCCTGGATGGCCTTGGGGATTTCCTTGGCGGCCGCATAGAGCAAGGCACGGTTATAGAGTGCCATCGCTCTTAAGTCGGTGGGTGCGTCGGGCATGTCGATAGCGGCAGTGTACGCATCCCTCGCGCCCTTTTGATCATGATTCATCGCGCTCGCGAGTCCCCGTTTGTACAGCGACAGCACCACGTCATGAACAGAGTTCCCGCGTGTTAGCCATTTGAAGAAGTTCATGTGTTGCCGTCCCTTCGTGTTTGCGGTCACGGAATTCCCGCCCGAGCATGCCGATCATCGTTTGCTGCCGTATCGCGTCAATCGCGAAGCCAGCGCGCGTTCTCTATGCCATCGATGCAGACCAAATATTCGAAGTCAAAGGACCATACCCAAACAGGGAACGTTTTCATGCTCTCCCGGCTCTCCGGACGCTTAGAGGTTATTTTCAGGGTTAAATCCTATGCGCCGCCCGTTGGTCACGTGTCCCTTTGCGTTGGTGCGTTCCTGTGGAACATTCGACTTCAGTTTCTTACAGCGCTCTTGTACGGAGGGAAACCGAGTGCCCTGCTCGGGCTCATATCGCTCGGCACGAATGAACCAGAAGGCCAAACCACCTGTGTTGTGATTCGGTCGCCGTGGCGCCGCCGTGTTTCGCACGCCCAGAGACCCCTTCTTGCCAGTCTTTCGCCATCTGCGACGCTCCATGATCATGCGAACCAACACGCCGATCGCCTGCCGCAGTCGCTGACTGCGCCGAGGGTGTTTGGTCGCCAGAAACTCGTTGGTGGCCGGTTGCGATTCCAGCTCGCGGACGACTCCCGCCATCGGCGCCCGATTGTGGTGCGTCTCGGATTCTTCCATACGTCGTTGCTGGTCTGCCCCATTGAAGAATTCGAGCACCTCGCCAAAAGGTTGCTCCGGGTCATTCAAGACGTCCGCAAACGTTCTCCCTTGACTGTCCTCAAGAAACTCTTCTCGTGTGATGCACGCGCTTAACATGTTTGGATTCTCCTCGGCCTTCCCGGTTGTACTACAGTGCTTTTTTTGTAGGTTCTAATTATGCACCTACAAATATTGTATCTCAACTGGGATGGGTGACAAGGACCACATTTCGCAACAAATCGGCTGCAGGGCGCCTGTACCAAAACTTGGTCAACTCCAACCGGTTTGGCCATATCATGTTGCGACCGAATCCAGGTCTCCAGATTGTCGGCGGTTATATCCCGAATTAGGCACCGCTCACCGTCTGTCTCTAAACTCATCCCTTTATTGGTGCGTCGTAGAAGCTCCGAGAACTCATCTGCAATGAATGCGTGAGTCGCAGGGGCATTTTGAGCCTTAGATTTGCCCCGGCAAAGTGCTCAATTGGCCAACACGTCCTGCAATGTCGCAGTCGGCACTTCGTCGGTCCACACCTGAAACGACCGGAGCTGGTTCACGCCGAATGTTGTCGTTAGCGCCACATCCGCGGCGTCGCGGCCGCGGGCCATCAAAATCCGGCCAATACGGGGCACGTTGTTGCGGGCATCGAAGGCGTGCCACTGCCCGCCCAGGTAAACCTCGAACCAGGCGCTGAAGTCCATCGGACAAGGCTGCCGCGGCACGCCAATGTCGCCGAGATAGCCGGTGCAGTACCGTGCCGGAATATTGAGGCATCTGCAAAACGTGACGGCCAAGTGCATGTAATCGCGGCAGACACCCGACCCGCTCGCGAAACACCTCAAGCGCGGTGCGATTGGCCCGGGCCTGCATGTAATCGAAACGAATGTGCTGGTGGACATAATTGCACACGGCTTGCACGAGTGGCCAGCCGGCCGGCAAATGCCCGAACAGCGACCAAGCCGTGTCGCGGAGTTCGCTATCGACCTCGCAATAGCGGCTGGCGAGCAGAAACAGCAGCACGTCGCTCGGCAAGTCCTGCAACCTGTGTTGCAGCGCATTCCAAACCTGGACGTCGGGCAGCCCATCGTCCTCTAACAGGGCATCGGTGCGAAACACGACGCGACCGGCTGGAACGACTGTCCTGCCACAGAGATTGCCGTACACATCGGTGTACTCGCAAATATCGACCTGCGGCTTCACCGTCAGTCGTTCGAGCCAGCGAATCGTTGGAGCCCGTGAGGGATGGACGTACGCCATCAGCAAGACGGCGGTCGGCTCGGAAAAATCAAAAGCCGCTTCGAATCCGGCGCGAATAATCATGGTCCTGAAACATCATTCTCCGCCAGTGAGAACGGGGCTGGCCCGCGGCAAGCAAACCGGCCGCAAGGCCGAAAGACGATCCTGGGCACACGTTGCTAGTACGCATTCTCATTGTTTTCAGTGGTCGTGGCAATCGTGCATCGCAGCGAAGGCGGCCAGAGTTCCGACCTTTAGGCGGCAAGCGTCTCATCAACTCGTCGCGTCTGACACTAAGCAGGAAACACCCCATTTTGACGCAAGCTGCCGTTCTTAGTTACTCATACGTTTCACGGCACGCCTGCGGGACTTCGGAAACTCATCTACCCGCACGGGCTGACAATCGGCGGCTGTTCCTGCTTTGAAATCGAGTCGATCTCTTTGATCGCGGTATGTGCCGCGTAGGGCACGTCGTGGGCCGTGAGAATCGAGTTGGTCGGATGTCGATGAAATAGATCTTCATACAATGCGAGTGCTTTCGATTCTCGCAGCGTTCGAATCCCTTACAGTTTAAGTAGAATTGGAGACTGCTCTTCGGCGGTGCGGGATGTGGAAGTACCAGCACTTCCAAATAGCGTTTGCATCTCGAAGTTGTGCACCGCCATCCACAAATAGGCAAGCGTTGACTCGGCTCCTTGGTTGCGATTCATGCCGAGTGGTTGTAACCCATCACAGCACGCTCCGATTTCAGGCTCGGCAAGCGCTTCGCGTAAACTGTTACGGCCGTGGAACCAATCGTTGGCCCTGCAGAACGTAGCTAGATATTTGTCCTGATGACTTAAACCGAACGCGGTCAGCGCTGCATCGGCCATGGTCACCGCCTCGACTGGCTGCTGATCGTACAGTGCCTTTTCCTCTCCGTGCGGATACCAGTCGTTGTTGCCGACAGGCCAGAACATATCTTCAGCCGTTGTGGCGCCATCGAGAAAGTCGAACGATGCCTCCGCCACTTTGAGAAATCTCTCCTCCGGCCATCGTTGGCAGGCAACGAACAGTGCATGGGGCAACACCGCGTTCGCATAGGTCAGTCGGGATTCGAACCATTGCCAGTCAGCGCGCACCGAACGCTCGTAGCACTCGATCAATCGCTGCGCCGCTGACCATGCGACAAGTTCCAGTAGTTCGATGTCTCTCACCCGGTTTTTCCACAAGTGAGACCACGCCAGAATCACATACGCTTGTGCGCGTAGGCTTCGCAGCTCGGCGAGTGCGGGTACGATGTCTTCGATTAACTCGCGAGCCAACGCGCGGTAGCCCACAGGCAGGTCGCTTCCCAACACCTCCGCCAGGGCGCGGACGGCTTGGCCCTGGCAATCGCCCGTGCCGCTCGCATCCAACCAGTCGCGCTGGTAGCTCAGGAAGTTGTGGAATCCACGCACTGGACAGCGCGCATGCTCAAGAAAACTCAGGTAGGTAGATACACGAGCCAGCATACGCTCGTCTGGCTCCTCGCACCACAAACGGGTGCACAGGCGTAAAGCCCGGGCGTTGTCGTCGGTGGTGTAACCACTCTCGCGACGCGGAATGCTATATATCGCATGCTGGATCAAGCCCGCTGAATCCGTCATACGGTCCAAATGATCTAATACAACCCAATTGCGAACAGACATTACCGCTCTCCCGTTATTGGTTCAGTGACACCGGCCTTGCCGATGGCCGTGGCAAAAGCATGGTGCGCGGGGCGTGTGTGGTGCGCCTCGTTTGTGTGCAGTACGCGGCCAAAAAGTTTCAAGTAGCGCCGCCCCACGTTGGGCCAGGCCATAGGTTTCGCGTATTCGTAGGCTTTGCGGCGCGTTTCAGCACGAAACGGTGCATCTTTCAAGTACCGTATGGTCGCATTCGCTAGGGCTTCGCTGTCGGCGAACGGCACGATTTGACCGCGACCTTCGGCCAGGACTTCTTCTGCATACAGGTAGGGAGTGCTGATCGTCGCGCACCCCGCCGAGAGCGCATAGGCCAAAGTGCCGCTGGCAATTTGGTCCTTTCCAGGATAGGGAGTAACGAAGACATCGCATGCCTGCAAGTACTGTGCAAGTGCCGCCAGGCTGAGAAAATTGTTGACAAACTTCACATGCCCACCGACGCCGAGCGTTTCTGCCATGGCGACAAGGCTCTCTCGATATACCTCTCCTTCATGCCGTTTTACCTGTGGATGTGTCGCGCCAACGATAAGGTACACGGCCTGGGGACAAACCGCGACGATCCGCGGCATGGCTTGAATCATATGTTCCAGCCCCTTGCCGCGATTGATGAGTCCGAAGCTGCAGATGACTTGCTGTTCGGCAAGTTCAAGTCGCGCTTTTGCGCTGCCCTCGTTGTCGAGGGGAATGTCAGGCACTCCGTGCGGTATGATGTGCACTTTGGACCCCGACACGCCATAAACCTCATCAAGGAGGTTGGCAGCCAAATGGGTCATAACCACCACGGCTTGACTGCGGGCCGCAATCATTTGGATCAAATGCTCGGGCAGCCATTCTGGCTGAGCCATCATCGTGTGGAACGTCGTGACGACGGGCTTTTGGCAATTTCGCAAAAAGTCGAGCACATCAACGCCCCACGGACCCGGAAAGAGTCCGAACTCGTGCTGTAAGCTCACGACATCGCAGGGACCGTCGTTGGCCACCTCCGCCGCTAGCCTGTATGCGTGCTGACGGCCATTATCGATGACGTCTACAACGCGCGGGTCGTCATAGCAAAGCTCGTCTGTCTTTTGGATCGCTGCCACTGAGCAGATCGGCTCTGGGGCCGCCAAATCGACGGCATCAGCGGAATCCCTGGTAAACGTTGCTAAGCCACATTTTTCCGGCGGAAACGTGGATATGAAGAGCGGACGAGCGGTATGCATTAGTTACTTTGTGCTGTTTTAGTTAATTGCCGATCGAGGCAGGTTGTGCCGGTTCCAACATCAGTTTCACTTCCCGGATCCCAGCGAGTAATTTTTCGAAGCTCGGACCGGATAGCTGTGAAGTGTGCGCTACGCGAAACGTGTAATCCGACGAATTTGCTACGTCGTGTAGTGGCTCGCTGGTCTTGAAGACAAAGAAATCGCTTAGCTTAGCAAGTAGCCATTTTGCGTTTTCCAGGCCGTCCACGCGGAGGCCGGAAGCGCCGTCGATACGGCTTAGCGAAACACGGAACGCTTTCATTGTCCTTCTCCGGGCATATGCACCGAAGGCGTTTTACCATTCGCTTGAACTTCCTTCGTTTCGCTCACAAAGTTCGCTCTCAAGTGTGGACTGTCTTCCAGCGTATACTCGACCGTCTGGCCTCGACGCAAATCGTCGAAGCCGCGGATGCCGGGCACGGCATCGTGCGCGAAGTAGATTTCTCGACCACGCTCGTCATCGAGAGTGCCGTAACCCTTGTCGTTGTGTCCCGGGACGAGCCTCGAGTTTGGCTGATAGGTTTGCTGGGACAAATGAACAAGTTTGTTTATCGTTCCAATAGCCATTACACTCTCCTTTTGGTTTTAGTCCTCAGTCGTGATTAACTACGGGGCGCTTGTCGTTGGAGTTTGAACCATCCGGCCACGGCGCACATTATCGACCCCTTGGCTGTCCGCGAATGCACCAATCGACACCTGCCGTTCTCAATGATCGTCAGAGTTGCGGATGGCGTTGTGTGTTGCTCATGTTTTTGCCGTTCGACCTCGGTTTGACCGTTGACGAATCGTGACGGGTTCGATTCTTGCGCCTGCCTGATCCGCTTCTTGGCACAGCAGCGATAGTTGCCGAATAGCGTCGAGCGCAGCTTCGGCCATGGGTCCATTTGGGTGCGCTTCCCCGTCTTTGTTAACATTGCCGGCGACCTTTGATAGGCAGAAGGCCGCAAGATACAGCAGCTTCTCTTGCGACAAGTACTGCTGTTCTCGGATACATTCGTTGCGTCGATAGTAGTCCTCAAGATTGTCAACGTAATCGCGGTCGAAGGTCACTCGTATCATTGGTCATTGCTTTCAATCACGAGTTATTCGTTTTTCGAATCGGATGGCGAAACAACGATACAAAAACAGAAGTATCATCGCGCCATTGACTGCGATGAAACAGGCATAAAGATTTAAGGGCGCCAACACATCCGGCGAGAAGATCGTCCCCACTATGCCGCCAATTAATGCGCCGATTACGCCAATCAAAATCGCAACGGACATCCCTCCGGCTGCAGGACCCGGTATTGCGACTCTGGCTATTGAACCGGTTAAAAGTCCAATTAAAACCCAGGAAGCGATTCCCATAGCTGTCTCCTCACGAGATTAATCACTCACTTGAATATGGACTTGCCGAGCCGTGCCGATTTGATTTGGTCGACCTCCGGTGAGAGGTCCGTTCCTCGTGACCGTTTGTTTTCTCACCAAAGTACGCGCGGACTTTCGCCGCAATCTGTCGATCTGTCATCTTGTCGGCTGTGACTATTGAGACAATGCGAGTACCAAGTTTGCGTTGTTCAAGTCGTTCCTTGAGTTCGCCTTTCGCCTCCCCAGGACCAAAAATCAAAATCGATTCTGCTTCAACAATGGAGGCAATGACGGCATCGTAGTAGATGTTGAGATGACTCGTGAACACTTTTTGACGGCTATCATCTGCCGGAACTTGTCGCGGCTCGTACGAACCTTTAAGGGGTGAGTCACCAGAACGGCGAAGTTGTTTTTCAACGTGTGATATGACCAGTCCGATTTCCTCGCCCTGGTCGGTAATTGCCACAACAATGGCCTTCCGATGGTCAATCCACACACCCATTTGTGCACTCATGGACGTCTCCGTTCGCAGATTCCCGGACGGCGCCTGGTCGCTGCGGCCAGCGCGAATAATGCCCACAAAGTTGCTCCGATGGTAAGGAAAACGATTGCTTCTGTTGCACCAATGCCAAAATCGTCATACATCGATAACCTCCAATCGTCGCCCGGCTGCCGCGTGCACGCCCCGTTTACGCCTCTCCGCCCGTATCGCGACAAAAGGATTCAACGAGCAATTCTTGCTCGCGACGAAGGTGTTCTAGAACGTGTGATGCGGTCATCTTTCGGGTCGCGCATGGTGTAGCTCCATTGGCAAAAAAGCAGCGGTCTTCGTTGGCAAGCGCCTACGAGGTCAGCCCATTGGTAAACTTATCGAGCTCTGCCCCCGCCCGCGCTTTGTCGTAGCCGTAGAGTTTTTGGAGGAGGCCTTCAAGCTGTTCGCGCCTTCCGGCGACCATGGTCAGATCGTCCTCGGTTAGCTTATTCCACCTCTCCTTGAGCCTGCGGCTCAATTGATGCCAGTCACCCTTGATTTGATCCCAGATCATTGCTGTCACTCCTCAATAAAGAAATGTATGCCAGACGTTTTCAGGATCGCAGCACCCCCCGAAACGACCCGGCGCCCAGCCTATTAATCCGCCGACCGACAAATCGGCAAATCCGTTTTTCAAGCGGTATCACTGCCGGTCGGTGTCACTCGTTGAAGAGCGGGTCGCACATCGACATTTGGCGGATAGTTGGACGGGTGCGCCCTCGGCCTGACCACTTGATCGCACTCCGGCGCCGCCTGCTGCTCCGTCTGCGGCAACTGCTGCTGCGGGATCGTTGCGCGGATCTGCTCTTGCGAGTCTGCCAATGTCGCAACAACTGTAGCGCTACAACCGATGCGCTCCTTTGCCTTGGCCAGCGTCGTCGGCGCTAGTAACGGCGTCAAAGATGTTTTGACTACTTTGTCCGGGTGTGCCATGGGAACCTCTGTATTGCGGCAGGCTATAACGTCACGCACTGCAATCACCCCCTGCGCCGAGATTTCTCAGCTCGCTCCGTGACGGCATCGGCAGGCTTCGCCGTATCTTTTGTCAACAGCACGGCATCCTCGTTCGTTTTCTCCGAGTCGATCTTCTGATTGGTGCCGACACTGTTGCTTTCCATTTCAATACCTGGACTCGACCAGTCGAACCAACCCTGGCTGTATGCAAACCCGGCCGCGCACAGCAGGACAACAACCACAATCGTGATAGACGTTCTGTTCATGGGTACTTTCTCTTCAATTGACATTGGTCACCTCTATTGGCTTTAGAATTTGCTAGTAGAACAAAATGCGCCGCTGTCAGCGCCAACTGACGGATCGTTCGCAGCGGCGCGGATCCTTTAGGGCCGCGCCGGTCATGGTGTCTTTCGATCTTTGAGTCTTAATAGATATTTAGGCTGTTCGGCAACGGGCGTCGGATGGGGGGCCTGGCTATCGGCGCGGACTCGCTGCCATACCTCCTCGCGATACACGGCCACGTCGTCGTCTGCTTCGAAACCCAATTTCACCATTGAACCGCGGATTTCGAGCACCTTCACTCTTAGCAGTTCGTGCAGATTGTCCGCCGCTCCAATCACGACCGACTCCTGACGTTTTCTTCCTAGCACTAACATGCGCGACCTCCTATCTATCTACTTGGCGGCGGTTCATATCCGAACGAAGCCAGGTGATGCCGTCCGCCTGCACAACTCTGACCACTTCACTGATTGAGCATTGCTGAACGCTGTAGGTTTCCGTTTTTTCGCGACAGCGCGTGCTGCGATTCCAACATCAGCAGCGTTTGCACATTTGAAAGGACGACTGGCTTCGTTAACAACAAGTCGACTCCTGCCTCGTAGCACTGACACCGATGTTTTTTGTCCGTCCGTCCGGTTACCGCGATGATGAAGCAATGCTGTAAGCGATCGTGTCGTCGCACTTGCCGCACAACTTCCAATCCGCTGATTTTGGGCATAGCCATATCCAGCAGCAGCACGTCGGGCCGAAAGGTGGCGGCCAGTGCCAAACCGATAACGCCGTCATAGGCCCGTCTCACATCGTGGCCCCAAATGCGGACCAGTAACGACAACGTATCGGCTGTGGGCCGATCGCCGTCGACGATCAGCACGCGGAACGATTCTCGGGCCGTGTCGACAGGCGCCGGCCGATCCCGGCCGCCTCGCGCCATGGCCGCCCGACGCATCGGGAGCTGGTTGTGCGCGTTAGAATCCCTGACTTCACTCACTGGGCGATTCTTTACTAACAAAGCGGGCATGGCCAAATCTCCACTTGTTATGCCACTGCGGCGTCACCCGGTGCAGCCGCGCCAAGTGTTAATCGACCATCTAATAAAAACACCTGCACCGTGGTGCCGGTTGTAAATGCGTGGACGACGCTTCCTGTGCCCGGGTCGATTTCAGCGGCGGCCTCGCGCACCTTTCGGCCGGTGATTCTCTCAATTTCGTTCCGCAACCAGCCCACCGAGTTTCGAAACAACTGCTGGTGGAACTCGCGCAGGTTGGCGGCTCCTTCCGGGCTCGTGGCCAGAGCCTGCTCGGCGGGCGACAGTGCGTCATGAAGTGTCACCACCACGGTGGCCTCACCGATAACGACCGTGACATCACGCGGCGCACGGCCCGTCTGTTGCAATTGGAATGTTGTCGCCGCCTCGGCGAGCTGCTGAACCATGGTTAATTGGGTCTTGTCCATTGAGTTCGTCCCATATGTTGTCCATTCGCGATAGCGGGCCCAAAAAACAAAAAAAGCCGACGTGGCGGAACACCCAGAGGTATTCCACCACGTCGGCTTACTCGTCAACGAGCCACCCGCCGCGGCGGGCTGCTCTTTATTTAGTCATCCGACGACTTCATTCAATTCTTGATCGAAGTCCCAGGACGCATCACGCAGCGTGCGTGCGTCCTTATGTACTATAGTGGGGTATTCGTGCAATACAAGTCCGTGCTGCACTTAAGCGAGACTTGATAAAATGCTTGGCGGTTTTTTGAGCACCGTTCTCCCTTGTTTTGCTGCATCGCGTACTAAGCGGCCCGGTTGGGAAATAAAAGTTGGATTTGGAGGAATGTTGAGGTGAATATGAAGAGCCAAGGGGAAATCGAGGCGGCCATTTGCGCAGGCATCAGCCGCTTTGAACAGGATTACATGGGCCGGGGGCCCAAGGATGTTCATGCTTATCTGATTGGGGATCTTCTCGTGGTTCGACTCAAAGGCGTTCTGACGGTGGCAGAACAGCAGCTCGTTGCCTCGCTTCCCGCCGAAAAGGGAAGAGATTTGCTTAAGCAGGTGAGAATCCATTTAATTGAGACCGCGCGGCCGACCATGGAGGCGATGATTCAAGGACGTCACCGGCGTCAATGTAGTGAGCCTGCATCACGACATCAGCACGGTTACTGGCGAAGAAGTTGTGTTATTCACGCTGGCCGAGTCGCCGCTCTATCGCGACATAAGGAAGTAGGACTTGCCAAATGGGGCGTCTGCAGTTGGTTTTCTTCCGGAGGTTATCTCTGGCCGCCATCGTCAAACCAGCGATCGTCACTCTGAGCCTGACTCGTTTTGTTCAAGGAAGTGCTTCTCTTTCCTTCCCTCTGGGTCTGCCGCCGCGATGATCTCGACCAGTTCTTGCGGCGAGGGTGCGCGGTAGAGACGCTCCCGTATGAATTCGCTTCCCACGGCACGGGTCAGTTGTGCCAGCAGAAATACTTGAACGTTTGGACGCTCCGCAGGAGTAACCAGCAAAAAGATCAATCGGGCCGGTTCGGTAGAATGTGTGCTGAACAGAATGCCTTCGACGGAACGCCCCAAAACTATTAAAGGTCTTGCCAGACCCGGGCAACGAGCGACGGGGATTGCTATGCCTTGCCCGATGTCTGTGGACATTTGACGCTCGCGTGCCAAAGCCAACGGTCGTCACGTCAACACCCCAAGGCAGATTCTCCGGTGGGATCGCAGCGGCGAGATAGCGAATAGCCTCTTCCGGCGTTTGCGCGGCGAGGTCGAGCACGACACCGCCGGCCTCCAGAGCGTCCTTCAAGTACAGCCTGGGCAATCGTGGGAATTCGTCCTCGATCTTGCCGACGACTTCCTCCAAAATGTCCTCCAGCGTGATCAAGCCGACGGCGACGCCGCGATCGAGGACGATCGCCATGTTGGCTCCATCTCCCTGTAATCCCTGCATTGTCACTTCGAGGCTGTCATGCGGGCTAACGATTTGCAGCGGCCGGATGAGGCCCGTCCAAGCAGTGTCCCCAGGCGATTGCACAATCATATCCTTCATCAATAGGTAGCCGGTCGGCGTCCGGGTTTCGGGTGCGAGCACCGGCCAACGAGAGAAACGATGCTCGGCGAGCAACCGCATGACATCATCGCGCGTGGCAGATCGGGAAAGATATTGCACGCGTGCCCAAGGAATCATGACGTCCTTCACCGTCTGATGGCCCAAATCAAAAATATTCTCCAGCATCAGTAGTCGGTTCAGCGAAAAGTCGCCACTCGTTTGCGCAGTAAAGAGCAATATCCGTAACTCCTGCTCTGTGTGGGCCAACTCTGGATGAGCGACCTGCAGCCGGAACAGCCTGAGCAAAAGGTTGGATACGCCGTTTAGAGCGAGCATCGGCAGGTAGAACAGGACGTAGGCACATCGCATCGGATACGCAATAGCCAGAGCACATTGTTCCGAGCGACGGATGGCCATGCTTTTGGGGGCCAATTCTCCTACGACGATGTGCAGAAAGGTGATGATGAGGAATGAAGTTGCGATGGATATGCTGGCACTCGCTGCTGTCGACAACCAACCAGGCAGAATAATGATGGATTCGATTAAGCTGGCGAATGCCGGTTCTCCCAGCCAACCTAAGCCCAAGCTGGCAACCGTGATTCCTAGTTGGGTGGCGGATAGATATTCGTCCAAGTGCGCGACCATTTCGCGAACGACCATCGCGCGGCGACTTCCCTGTCGGACTAGTTCATCGATACGGCTGGATCGCACCTTGACCAGGGCGAATTCGGCTAACACAAAGAATCCATTCAGTAGTACCAGTAGCAGGGCTATCAATAGGTAGAATGGTGTCAGCCAACTCATGTTCTAGTCCCCAGAAACCTAAAGATACGGCGAGGCAAGACGAGCGAAACCATCTCGGAGCCGATAAACGATCGGGCGGTTTCGAAGGCTATCGAGCGTGACAGGGGTTGAGTTGACGATCTTCGACTCGGCGATCGTCGTCAGCGATGCGGCCAGATCGGCATCGTAAGCCTCGACGTTGAATTCGAAGTTCAATCGCAGGCTGCGAGGATCCCAGTTAGCCGATCCGATCAGGCTCCAAATTCCGTCAACGACCATGAGCTTGCTGTGATCAAACGGAGGCTCCGACATCCAGATCCGGCAGCCATGTTCCAGCAGTTGCGGAAGGAGAGCGGTCGACGCCCATTTCATCATGTCGCAGATTGTTCACGCGCGGCAAACAGATGTTCACGGCAACTCCACGCATGGCAGCCAGATTGAGCGCCGTAATCAATGCTTCGTCCGGTAAGAAGTAGGGAGTCACGATTAACAGTGACTCGTGCGAGCTGTTGATTGCTGCCAAGAGGACAAGTCGCAGCTTATCAAAGTCGATGTCCGGACCATCGGTTATTCCTCTGGCGAGTACCGGTCCGGGTACGTCAATTTCCGGCAGCCAGTCGTCGCCGTCAAGCGTTTCGCCGGCCGCAAAGAACCAGTCGACGATAAACGTTTCCTGAAGATGGGAAACCACCGGACCTTCGATCCGGAAATGAATGTCGTTGATCGGACGAGCGATTTGGTTCGGCCAGCAGGTTTCCTGCTTCGACATTCATTCCGCCCGTAAATCCTATGCGACCATCTACAACCAGTAGCTTCCGATGGTTGCGGAGATTGGAGTACTGAAAACGCCAAGGCAGCGCAGTCCGCATGAATCGAGCGACCGGAATCTGATGCTGTTGCAGCAGTCGAGTAATCGGCGGCCACGAATAACGTGCTCCGACGGCGTCAATCAGTACCCGCACTTCGACTCCACGTTCCACGGCCCGGCTGAGAGCGTCAACAAAAAGACGGCCGGCCCGATCGTGATTAAAGATGTATGTGGCGAAGGCAATTGAATGGCTGGCCGAATCGATGGCCTCAATCATCGCCGGATATGCGACGTCGCCGGCGACGAGTGGCTGGATTGTGTTGCCGCAACATAAGGTCCGCCCGGTAACTTCACCGACGAGTTTGGCCAAAGCAATTAAATGCTGTCGCGACTGCCCGCATTTCTGCAGAACCATCTCCGCACCGCCCACTTCGACAGTCGATTCGATTTCGAGTTCAGGTAAGTGTGACCGCCGGGCCTGGGCCTTTCGATGAATGCGATTCACGCCGAACACGAAATAAAGCAATGCTCCGAGCAGCGGTGTCAACCAAACAATTCCCATCCAGCCGAGGGCAGCTCGCGTATCTGTCTTCCTTAACACAATGTCTGACGACACGCAGAGCCCGATCGCCACATGCACGGTGAAAGCTAGGATCGGCCAATATTCGGCAATTGCTTGCGACATATCCGTCGACGCGCCTATGCCCGTTCAAGGGCATCGTCTGGATTCCGGACCGCGGCCAGGTCTGACCAACATTGGTCCCGCGGAAACTACCAGGGCATCCACTGCCACTATAGGATTAGGCGGCGCACTGCTAGCACCAATGCCAAATATCCTATGAAACAGTGCGATACATGACAGACTTATCAGTGAAGTAGTCGGTCATTGCTGTGAGCACACTGAACTGCTAGTATTAAGGTCTTGAAGCCATGGATGGACATCTTTCTTATCCGACCATCGACTTGACGTCGGCGATCTCTTAACCAACCTGCCCATCCGCCGCGACGACGCTTGCCACGAGCGAGCGCATTTTTTGATTCCTGCGGAAAGGTTGGGCTATGACGCTAACGAATGATGGCGCGTTGTCGCGCAAGAAGTCGATGAGCGATTCGACCTATTGGTTGCCGATGTTCGGGAGTACGCCATTTACGTGGTTGCGCCCGATGGAATCATCTTATGTTGGAACCCAGGTGCGGAGCGGCTGCTCGGCTATCAATCCAATGAAATTGTCGGCCAGCATTTCTCTCGTTTCTTTTCGGACGAAGACATACGTGGCGGCCAGCCAGAGCACGAACTAAAGGCGTCTCGCGCTAACGGGCGAACAGACTCAGTGCGCTGGCACGTCCGTAAGGATGACACCCGCTTTTGGTGTGCGTCGACGATCACTCCGCTATTTGATGAGAATAAGCAGATCCGCTCCTTTGCCCGCGTGATGCATGACCTGACCGACACCGAAGCCCAAGCAGCACAAATGAAGCGTGCCGACGATTTAGGGGAGGCCAATCGCAGTCGGGAGGAGTTCATGGCCTTACTGTCCCATGAGCTGCGTAATCCTCTTTCGCCCATTCTCAACGCCCTGGGCATCCTGCAAGGCATTAAGACGGACGACCCGATTGTGCAGCAAGCCGGCTCTGTCATAGAGCGGCAAATTGGACATATGGTCCGACTTGTCGATGACCTATTAGATGTCAGCCGAATCACGAAGGGAAAGCTGCGGTTGGTCAAAGAACCAGTCGAGTTGCGAGTGATTGTCAACCGAGCTACGGAAAGTGCGCGCCCATTAATTGAAGCACGAAAGCACGAGTTCTCCGTGGCATTGCCAATGCAGCCAATTTGGATTGACGCGGACGCTGGCCGTCTGGAACAGGTTTTAGTCAATCTGCTCCATAATGCGGCAAACTACACTAACCCGCCTGGCTTGATTCGAGTTGTAGTCAAACAGGAAACGGACGAAGCAGTCGTTCGTATTCAGGACAACGGCATCGGAATCGCCGCGGAGATGCTTCCCCACATTTTCGAGATGTTCAGTCAGGTAGACGACGGCAAACTTAAGTCGCTCCCATGCGGGCCTCGGCATCGGGCTGGCACTTGCCGGAACGGTTGTCGAGATGCACGGGGGCAGAGTGCAGGCTCATAGCGCTGGATTGGGTAAGGGGAGCGAGTTCACCGTGCGGCTGCCGGCACTGGCGAGTGGGCCGGTTCGGGCCACGGAAGCCGCGGCTGTGAAGCGTAAAGAAATAGGACGCTCTCTTCGCATCTTGATCGTCGAAGATAATATCGATTCCGGCGATACCCTGAGCATGCTGCTACGGCTTAAAGGACATGACGTGCTCCTGGTGCGATCGGGGATTACGGCGGTGGAGGCGGGCCCAGCGTTCTCTCCAGAGGTAGTACTATGCGACATCGGACTGCCCGGAATGGACGGGTATGAAGTGGCGCGGGCGCTTTGCGCTCTGCCGGAAATGGACGGTGTTACGATGTGTGCGCTGACAGGCTTTACGCCAAGTGAAGCCGATCGTGATCGCCCTCAGCAAGCTGGCTTCAATCACCATTTCATCAAGCCTATATCCTTAGATAAGCTGCTGGAGTTCCTAGAAGCTGTCAACTGAGCGGTGCAGCGCAACGGCTGGTCGGCCGGCGATTTCTAACTCGCTGGTTCTGGGTCGGATTCAGAAAACCTATCGGCGTCGGCACAATCCCGCACTGCACCTCAGCGCTGACGTGCGTCGGTGAAATCGACGACCGCAATTACGCAATCAAGATCACCGATCCATGTCGTCAGATTGAGTGCACGAGCTGGTCGATTCACACGCCCCTAGCGGGCTCTTGCCACGTGCATAAGGTCGAACCGACATTTGCCATCACTGCGCTCCCTAAATCCAGCGGAGGAGTACGTCACCTCAGTAGGATTCGGCAACCTGCATCGCGCCGCGGTGGCGCCCTCCGAGAGGCGAATCCGATTGGCCATCAGGAGGGCTCTACCTCGGCGCGCAACTCGCCAACCGAATCCTGCTGCGGAGAGTTTCTCCTCTGCACATAATTGACCAATTCGCCCCCGATCCATCGACGATGACAGCCCCCAGCTAGAGAATAGCAACGGACAAACTCATCAAGTCGTATGTCCTGGATTACTAGGGACATGTTTATCATACAATTTTTGCATATGCTTTTCTAATGGGTCACCTCGAGATGCACGCTGAGCGACGCACGAAAAGCGGATCAAAGCAGGGTGAAAATTCGGGGACGCGAGTCCACCCGCGTCTGACGGTTGAGGAGAATTTTCGATGAATCAGTCACCTTGCTTATCATCTTACCGGACGCCCTTTCTGGTACCGGCGATTGTCGCCCTCGGTCCGCTTTTCGCCACCAGCGCGTGGCTTTCGGGAAATTTGGCTCTTGGGCAATCGACCAACCCGTTTCTTTCCAGCGTTTCCGGTTATCCGAATTGGTCCGCGTTCACGGGCGTGCGCTGGAAGGGGGATCAGCCGATCGTTCGCTTCGAAGGCCAGTGGTACGAGCTGGTTTCCTTTCATGGCATCCCTGTTGAGGAGATCCTCAAGCATTGCGACGAGAACGGCTGGCCGAAGCAAAGGCGTTTCAGCGAAGACCTGGTGCAAATCGTGCGGCTGATGGGTCACAAGATCGACAAGACCACTAACCTCGTGCTGCGCGATCCAAACGGCAACGTCGTCACGAAGAACGGCGTCGTCATGACGGAAGCGAATCTCAGTCAGCTGACCGGTACTCCTGTACGCGAACCGCCCAATCCATTTAGTTCCGGCGCTCCCGGCTATCCGAGTTGGTCAGCCTTCACCGGCGTGCGCTGGGAAGGGGATAAGCCCATCGTCCGCTTCGAAGGCCAGTGGTACGAGCTGGTTTCCTTCCACGGCATCCCCGCTGAAGAAATCCTCAAGCACTGCGACGACAACGGCTGGCCGAAGCAAGTGCGCTTTACGGACGACCTGGTTCAAATCGTGCGGCTGATGGGTCACAAAATCGACAAGACCACCAACCTGGTGCTGCGCGATGAGAATGGCAACGTCGTCAAGAAGAACGACATCGTGATGACCGAAGCGAACCTACGAACCGTATTGGGTGAAAGGTTTAGTCGCCCCATACCGCTCACGTTGACCCGCGAGGAAGTTTTAGCCGACCTGGCCGAGTTTCAAACAAATCTCGAGTCGCAATTCTCCTACCTGCGGGCCAACAATGTCGACTACGTGGCCGCGATTCAGGCGATCGCGCAGAGGGCAGGCGACGAGATGGAAACGGTCAAGCTTGCCGCCGAGCTCCGCAAAGTGATGGCCCTGTTCATCGACGGCCACGCCGGCGTCAGCCCTTCCGACGCCGGCTATGTACCCGGTTACCTGCCGTTTCGGATTGAACCGTCGGGCGACCGGTTCGTGGCCGTGCAGCCCGATCGATCCGGCTTACTCGATGATGAGCTGCCGTATATCCGAGCGATCGACGGCGTCGAGCTGTCGCGCTGGCTGGCCGCGGCCGCCGTCGACGTGCCGAAAGGTTCGCCGCAGCTCGTGCGCGGCCGTGGCCTGCAGCTGATGTCCCTAGTCCAGCATTTTCGCGGCGAGCTGGGCCTGGAAATCAAAGACACGATCCAGGTCGAGCTCGTCAGCAAGGGCGGCGAAACGCGCCGTACTTCAAGCTGGCCGGTCGCCAACAGGCCGGCGGTCGGCGGTAGATGGCCTCCCTCGCGTTCGCCCGACGTCCTCGCAGGCAACATCGGCTACCTGAGACTCGAATCGATGAACGATGAGGCCGTGCAATTGCTTCGCGAGTGGATGCCCAAATTCCGCGATACAGACGGCCTGGTCATCGACGTCCGCGCCAACGGCGGCGGCAGTCGCACGCCGATCTTCGAGCTGGCCGGATACTTGCTGACCAAGGAGGATGCTCCGCGGATCGGCAACGTCGCCAAGTATCGTCTGGCGCCACAGTTCAACATCGATCAACTCAGCGCGGCGCGCTACGTCTATCGGGAAGACTCCGGCCGGTTCGACGAGCGAGAGCGCGCGGCCGTGCGGCAGTTGAAGCGGAACTTCACGCCCGAATGGGAACCGCCTGCTGATCAGTTCAGCGAATGGCACTACCTGATGCTGGCGAAGCGGCCGGACGATTCTCGTTTCGGCTATCGCAAACCGATCGCCATTCTGATGGACGAGGGTTGTTTCAGCGCGACCGACATCTTCCTCGGCGCCTTCAAAGGATCGGCGAACGTCACGCTCATCGGCCAGCCCAGCGGCGGGGGCAGCGCACACTCCCAAGGCTTCCGCCTGCCGCGGTCGGGCATCTCGGTACGCTGCGCGTCGATGGCCTCTTTTCGGCCGAACGGTAAACTCTACGACACAAACGGAGTCGAGCCGGACGTCCTGGTCACGCCTCCGCCCGAGTATTACGTCCAGGGAGGAAAGGACGTGATTCTGGATAAGGCACTGGAATTGTTGATCGCGAAAAAGGGCAAGTGACTCAGTTTGCAGTCGTGCAATCAATGGACTAGCAAGTTTACAGAGCGGGGACATCCCTCTGAGCTAACTGCCGGATCCGCCCGATATCCAGCGCGCTGCGGTGAACAACTCCTCAAAACGAATCGGCAGATGCCCATGCTGCCGAGGAGGCGCCCGCCTGCTCACGAATCAAATTGATTTGCAATCGATCGCGCGAACGGTTTGAGCGCGCCGTCAAAACGACACAACTGCAACGCGTCATTTTTCTTTCGTGGTCGCCATCAGAGCCCGAAATGGGCCCGACCCTAGGGCGTGTCCTGCGTCAGGTAGACCCGATCCGGTTAAACAGACGTCGGCCCCCGGCCTCACGATCTTTATGATGTCATTTTCCCTGGCGCACCGCAAACTCATCCCTACACGAGGTGTGACTCTCAGCCGCAATAACGAGTTGGCAAATAGGCCACGCGAAGCGGCGAAGTTCGCAGCTGGGCATAGCTAGCCTCAAGCATGCCACGGAGGCTCCTCGACAAGTCACAGCTCACGAAATCGGAACTTCCATTGCTTTTGAAATTCGGCTGATCACTCCGCGTTCGCCCTCGCTGACCCACTCGCCGCCGAATCCGAGAAAGCTGCCCTCCTTAGCCGCCTTAGCGGTTCGATCGGCTATGTTAACAAGCAGCGTCCGGAAAGCGTCAAAATCTTCTGGCGAGCCTTTCTGATTCAATGTGGCAGTGGCTTCACGAGCTTTGTCTGCCGCTCGCTTCTGGAGATCATCGCGCAGTGTTTTGGCGTCTGTAATCTTGATTGAGCTGCGGAGCGATTGTTGTGCTGCCTTCAGCTCTTTGGTGTCACACATACTGCGTAGCAACTGATTGCTGCCCTTGGCAGCTTCGATTATCGCGCCGACAGGCGCGAATGCCTCCTTGATACTTCCAAACGGACCGCTTCCACCCGCCGTCGCTACTGCGAACGCTACAAGATGTGGGGCATCGCGCAACGCGTCCCATTCCTGGTCGGTAAAATCATTTTTCGTTGCCATTTTCGTTCTCCTTATCGTGAAGTACAGAATCTGGGCGAAGCACTTGTCGACTCATCCGCTGAAGCGAACTTTGGGAAGATTTTTAGGGCCAGCTAAGGGTGCGCGGCCGCTATGATTTTTAACGGATGCATCCGCCGACAACGAGTTCTGAATGAATCTTTTCAAAGCTCCGAGAAACGATTCGTTCATCTCCATCTGAGCCTGGTGCCTCCCCGTTGGGATCGTGACGCAATACCCATTAGGAATGGAATCTGTCAGAAATTGGCTAGCACTCGGAAGTGTTACCGGATCTTTCTCGGCCGCTATGACCACAGTTGGGAACGCAAAAGTGTTAACGTTGGTGCTTTCATCAAACTGAATCATTCCCAACATGCCCTTGGCTAGAACCGCAGGCGATTGGTGTAGAACAAAGCGAGCCGTAAAGTTCAGTTGGCCTCGTGTCTCTTTACCAGAAAATGATTGCTTTTCCGTCGAACGATGAGTGCTCCCGTTTAGATAGCTGAGTACGTTCATCAGCCAAACAAGAGGAGAGAGAAGAATAGTCAGATAGAGAAGCGGCACGATCACAGGTTTTTCGATCGCCGAATAGAGCGTTGCGTATTTGGTTGTCCGAATAGGATTCGTATATGTCGTATGAACCAGGGCTAATCCAGCCACGGCAGGCACTATTGGAAAGAGGCGAGCATAAGTCTGAAGAATCATGCCTCCGATACTGTGGCCCACCAGCACGATACGGGGAGCGCCACTCCATTCGACAATCGCATGGAGATCGGTGGCAAAACGCTCAATTCTGTAGTCATTGTTTGGAGCCCTAGTTGAAAGACCAACTCCCGGCAGATCCCAGACCACAACGCGGTGCTCTTTGGCCAGCTCTTTTTTGGCGTAGTACCACTCGGTACTATCCATGCCCCAGCCATGCGTCAAGATGACGGTCGGGCCGTCAGATTTTCCGAACTCCTCAATATTCAACTCTGTGCCGTCTGGTCTTTGTAAGCGAACCCGGCGATCGGATCGACTCGACGATGGTTCGTCCTTTCCTGGGCGACGCAACAGTGGGTAAAAAAGCCGACCCGCGCCGAGGGAAAACATGCTTAATAAAAGCCCGGCTGTCAGCAATGCGGTTGGTTTGTCGAGTCCGGGCCGCCAAGAAGTAATTCTCTCCAGAGCGCCAGGAACCCGCGTCGGATCAAAGTCATTCACTCGCTGAGTAGGCAAAGGTCGAACTTCCTCGACCGGTCGGGGCAGTTCACGGTACCACAGCGCGAACAGACAGACGGCCCCCGAAATGATAGCAACGGCGATTAGTCCCCGAAACCACATTCCAATCACGGCGGACGGGGTGAACACTGTTTGCCTCCTGCATTAAGCGGTCGGGAATGACCCGAGTTGCGCGGCTACGAACTCTCTCGGCCGAGAGCAACTCTTGTGCCTCTGGGGCTCCATGGGCCGGAGCCAAACTGGGCAAGCGGACCCCGCCAATGGTTACCCCGCGCATGTTCTCGCGGTGAGCTGCTTAGGACGTCTGTGCGCACGCTGATATCGGCACGACGATTGCACTGGTCTTATTCGAGGTAACTACACGCCGTTTTCACACAACCAATGGAAAAATGCACTATGGCGAAAAAATCCAAAAAGCGAACAACTCGTACATCGTCGAATGGGCCCGCCGAAAGAAACATTTCTGTTTCCAAACAAGCGGTCGGTGGTGTTACCGGTGCAGTGCTCGGGGCAATGGTGGGCGGACCCGTCGGCGCGATCGCTGGGGGCGTCGCCGGGACCGTCGTTGGCGAACAATCGGCACGAGGAAAGAGGCCGGTGGCGAGGACGGCCGAGTCGATTGGCGATGAGATTCGCAAGGGGACTCCGATGAAGGCGCTCGAAGTCGGTCGCAAGTGTGACGACATCACTTGGGCGGTCGAGAAAGAAGTCACCTAAAGCGTCAACGACAACGTCCGGTGGTCGTAAAAAGGCGAAGACCCCTTCCCACAAGAAGACCGCGAAGAAGTCGAAAGCGAAATCTACCAGGTCCGGTCCTAAAAGCCGGAAGCGTGCGACGAAGAAGCGATAGCAACAGCATTCACACTTTTACATCTGCAGCCAATTGACCGACGTTGCCTCGAAATATGTCGTGACTGCAGGCTTTGACGTGCTTTTGGGACCGGTTCGAATACTGCCGACAAAAGTAACGGATTTGGCACCGCCAGTCTTTGACACTTACGCATCAGAAACTCGGTCAGGCAATCTTCGGTCGATCCCACGGTGCGCGATACGGCCGGCTCAGCAGCCTGGTTGCCTCGGCATCGCCGACCACTTCCCTTCTCGTCGGGTCGTAGACAAGTGGACGTCCGAGTTTCATCGCCATATTTGCCAGAATGCAACTCGCTGTGGAGATATGACCTTCTTCAATATCGGCTACCGGACGAGTGCGCTGATCAATCGCGGCCAGGAAATCGAGCATGTGTCGGCGGGTCGCAGGAGCCGCATTGAGTTCGATGTCGCGTTCGGTCACGTCCTCTGGATATTCCTCGCGTTCAAATACACACTCGAAGTGGATCGGTTTGGCGTTGTCGTGGGGAACGAAGTCCGCACGCATGGTGCTGGCCTTGAGCGTCCCTTTGTCGCCATAAATGAACAGCGCCCAGGGATAGTCAGGATCCGGCGGTGTTCCCCAGGTCCGGTGTTGCCACACGGCGTTGAATCCGTCGTACTCGAATGTGGCTGATTGGGTATCGGTGATGTTCGACTTGCCCTCCTTCTGTACATAGATGCCGCCGCTAGAACTGATGCGTTTCGGCCAGCCTAGTTTGAGCATCCAGCGGACAGTGTCGAGCATATGCACGCACATGTCGCCGACGATCCCATTGCCGTATTCCATGAACGTCCGCCACCACCGCCGGTGCGGAAGCCCGTCGTACGGGCGGAGCGGAGCAGGACCGGTCCACATTTCATAGTCGAGAAAATCCGGCACCGGCTCGACAGGTGGGTTGCCATTGGCCCGCATGTGGAAATAGCAGCACATATCAACATGGCCGACTCTTCCCAACAGGCCGGCATCCACGACCTGTTTTTTCGCCTCGATCAAATGCGGCGTGCTTTTTCGCTGGGTGCCGACCTGCACCACTCGCTTATGCTGGCGGGCGGCAGCCAATATCGCTTCGCCCTCCAGTACATCAACGCTGATCGGCTTCTGCAGATAGACATCGGCGCCCGCTTCCATAGCGGCGATGGCATGTAAGGCATGCCAATGGTCGGGCGACCCAATGAGCACGATATCGAGGTCATGCTCATTGAGCATTTTGCGATAGTCGCCATATGCGCTGGGCTTGTTGTGCGATTTTTGCCGCTGGCTGGCTATTTCTACGGCACTGCGCAGCATGTTTTGATCGGGATCACATAATGGCTACCACTTCCGTCGGCGCCACTTGGATTAAGCGCCACAGGTCGCTGGGGCCATACCAGCCGAGCCAATAAGCCCCACTCGTCGGGTTTTACCGTTCGCAAGATTTAGCGCGCCGCGCCGAAGCTGGGGATCGCTGTCAACGCGGCAGTGGCGGCGGCGGCTTGGAGGAAATGACGGCGATTGATGTTCAACGTGCCGGCGACGAAATTGGAATCGGCAATATTCATGTTGTGTAAACCAACGAAAGAGATTCGAAAAAAAGCAAGGCGCCATTGCCGGCATTATCAAGGACCATGCGGCGCAGTGCAAACGTGCTGTTGAAGAAACGGCCGTGATAAGCGATTTCTCGTGAGTTCGGCTGGATGTGCGGCAGTCGATCACCGATAAATGAACCAGTTTTCTCGTTTACTCATACGTTTTCTCCGATGTAGCGGAATACGACCATTTGTGAGCAGGTCAGCTTTCCTATTTGCTCATTCAGTTGATTTCACTGTTTGCTGACCTTGGTGCGGTGTGCGGCAAATACTTCTTATCGGCGCTGCGGACGAGCGACTCGATGACTCGCATGTTCGCGAGGGCATCATCAATCGGCGTCGGGACATCAGTATTTTCGAGGATAGCGCGGGAAAACAAATTCGCTTGGATCCCATATTGGTCGCAAATGTCGAATTGTATGCACTCGACTACTCCATCTCTCGCCAGCAGTGCGCGATGTGGCCGGTCGGTCGGTGGGTTGAATGGTAACTCCAGTTCCAGTCGTCCCCGCGTTCCAAACACACTTACTCGTTGAAATGGAGCCAGCCGCGTGGAGCATGTGAAAGAGGCTATCCCTCCTCCGAACTCCATGATGCCCGCTATCGAACGGTCGACACCACTTCCTAGATCATCCTCGATCATCGCTGACACGTGCACCGGCTCGGCCTGAAACAGCAACCGCGACAGCGACACCGAGTAACATCCAATGTCCATCAGGCAACCACCGCCCCACTCCGGGTGATGCAGAATTCCGGCCGGATTGTCATCGCAAAAGTAGAAGCATGAATGTACCGACCGGACGTCACCGATTTGGCCTTCTCTGACGACTCGTGTCGCCCATTGCCACTGCGGATGGTGGCGGTACATGAACGCTTCCATGATCTTTAAGTGTGGATGTTTACAGCGGCGCATACGAGCTCTTCCGCTTGTTTGGCCGATAGCGCAATTGGCTTTTCGCACAATACATGTTTGCCAGCTTCGAGTGCCAGAACTCCGTACGGCACGTGCAGATGATTGGGAAGCGGAATGTATACGGCATCCACACTCGCATCGGAGAGTAAAGCTTCGTATGAGCTAAACGCTCTTTCAATCTCAAAGTCCGTGGCGACTGCCTGCGCCTTCGCGAGATCTCGGGAGGCAATTCCCGTGATTTCCAAATCCTCACAATACGGAGGCTTGAGCATCGCGGGGATGACGGCCTCTCTCGCAATCGTTGCCGTGCCCAGAATTCCCCAGCGCACTCGCTTCATAACTTACCGCTTGTCGGCTCTCAAAATAATCGCGAACTGCGGACGCTGATTTGCCCGACCTGAATCGGTTGTTGTGCCAGGCTAAGTACGCTGCGCCAAGTGGGAGCAGTGCCAAAACGCCTTTGTCGTTGTAGAGCTTTATTCAAGACGCCTAATTAATCTCCCTGTTGCTTGGTGGTCACGCTGTAGAAATGACATCGGCGCGTCCCGACACATCGATTCAAATCGACATCGGTCGATGTGACCAACGCGGCCACCGCGGACTAACTATGTGTGCGCGGCGGTTGGACGATTATACGCCCGCCGTCGTCCGGACCAAGGACAATGCCATACCGCCGCGCCCTGGAGCGAGCACCAGCCGGGCGAGTGGGTCGCACTTGGCTCAGGAGCGTAGCGACCAGGACCTTCATCTCGTACAGCGCAAACGGCATCCCGAGGCAGATCGCGGTTGCCGCCACCGAAGGGGAACCACTCATGCGGCCCGAACTTTCGCTCCAAAAATCGCTCGGGTCGGAATCGGTCAAAGGCGGGGTAGAGATCCTCGCGTTGGTGGACCAGATACGAGCACGGGCAGAGCACAACTCCAGCTGGGTACTCCCGGCCGTCGACGGAAAACGGCTGCATTGTCTTACGCACGACGAAGGGCGCGACGGGACGGAGCCGCAGGCTCTCGCGGATGGCACAGTCGAGGTACTCCAGAGCAGGTAGATGCTCGGCCGCTGGCGGCCCGCCACCAGTGACCCGCGCAAGCTCGTCGCAAAGGCGATCCACGACCTCTGGATGCTGTGCGATCTCAGCCAGCGCCCACGAGAGTGCAAGGGCTGTCGTTTCATGTCCGGCGATTAGGATGGTGATGAGTGCATCTCGCACTTCGCGATCCCCGAGCGGAGTTCCGTCCTCGTGTTTCGCGTCGAGCAAGTCGTCCAGCACGTTTTGGCCGGTCGCGGTATGTTCGCCCCGTCGCCTTGCCTCGATAAAGGCAAAGACATCGTCGTCCAGGTCGCTTAACTGCCGAAACAATGGCACCCACCGCGACCCAGTTAGCCGTTCGATCGGCGCAATCGTCATGAGCACGAGGGCGTACCGCTGCCTGCCGTTGGACAGGAACGTCTCCATCTTTCGCTCGAAGCGATCTAACTCGGGGCCGGGCGCCAGCCCCAATCCAGTCCGAAGGATGACGCGCAACGTGACCCGCCGCATCGTAGGAAGTGTGGGGAATGGTGTCCCGATCGGCCACGACCGCACGGCTTCAAGCGTCTCCAGCCGCATCGCGTCAAAAAATGCTCGCATCCGTTCGCCTTTCAACGGCGGAACCAAGACTCGGCGCTGCCTCATGTGCGGGGCCCCGTCGAGCACCAGGACCGAGTCGCGGCCGACAGTTGCAGTGAAGAGGGAGTTGGCCTCGCCGGAGTGGAGCATGTCCGGGTCAGCCCTGGAAGACCTCGCGGACGGCCTTCGGGTCGGACAGCATCACGAACCGGCCGTTTCCAGCGATGCGGAGCGTGAATGCGTCGCCGTAGCGCCGGTGGCACTCGTCGAGCAGTCCGAGGGGGTCACCTGCGAAACGAACCAACTGCCACCAGGCTGGGGATGATGGCCCTGGGGGCAAGGCGGAAACCGACGCGGAAATTAACTGGGACATCGCATTAGCTCCGAAGGCAAACCCGGCTTCCCCTGACGGGCCGAAATGAGTTTTCCGGTGTTATTTGCCGGATAAACTTAGCTGCATCCGCAAGTCCCACTGTTGCGGAGCCATTGGCACGCCGATCTAGGCGTGTCTTTGAGAATAGATGCCTGTCAGCGCCGGTGTCCATGCCCGGCCCATCATCGCGCGGAGCATTGAGTGGCCGAAATATCAATTTGAAACTACACGCTGAACATTAGGGCGTGTACTTTTGTCGGTTCGTTTCCATCAAGCTCCGCGGAAGCAGCACTCGCGTTGCGCCGACGAGGCGCACTGCAAAAGCAGCTCCGATGATAGCGGCTGGCACAACCGTTCGGAAAGTATCATCAACTCGTCGGTTCAGCTCTTGAGTGAGACACGTCGAGAAACCACCGATTCTGAAACGGGTGACCAGTCTCACGACCTCGTCTGATTGATGAGACGCCGCAAGAGCCACCGATCGCGAAAAACTGCGGCGAGCAGCCATCGGGAATTGGCTCGCAGGCACGACGTGGGTTGTTACGGAGGTCGCAGATTGCAGTCTCCCTCATTCTGAGCCAAAATGGTGGCCATACGCTACGGAATTCTACCGGAGATCCCCATGTGTCGTGTTACTGCAACTGTATTGGGTCTGCTCGGTCTTTTCACAGTGGCTGCCCGCTCTGCAGCCGCCGAACCCAGTGCCATTGTATTCACGGAACCGAAAGAAGCTGGCATCGACTACGAACTTCAGGGTGAATACGTCGGCGAGCACGAATCTGATGGGGGTAAGAGGAAGATCGCCGTTCAAGTCCTCGCACTAGGTGACGCGAAGTTTCGCTGCCTTGCTTATGTCGGCGGACTTGCAGGCGATGGCTGGTCGCGCGGGGACGAGAGGCACAGTGGCGAAGGAGAGCTGAAAGACGGGCAGGTTCAGTTTAATTCCGACGACCCTGACTCAACAGACGGTGCCACCGCGATCCTCAAGGACGGCAAGATCGTCATTTTGCGTGATAAGAAAACCGTCGCCGAATTGAAGAAAGTTGAGCGAAAGAGCCCAACATTGGGCGCTCGGCCTCCGAAGGGCGCGATCGTGTTGTTTGACGGCAGTAATACCGAGGCGTGGGATAGCGGCAAGTTGATCGGGAAGAAGCTACTCGGGGCTACCGGTGCCTCGTCGAAGCGAAAGTTTGGCGACCACTTGCTGCATATCGAGTTTCGCACGCCGTTCATGCCGGCCGCGCGCGGTCAAGGTCGTGGCAATAGCGGCGTCTATATCCAGAGCCGCTATGAGTGCCAGGTACTCGATTCGTTTGGCCTAGAAGGCGAAGACAACGAATGCGGTGGGATTTACTCGATCGCCAGACCTGCGGTCAACATGTGCTTTCCCCCACTCTCATGGCAAACGTACGACATCGACTTCACTTCCGCGCGGTATGACGAGAATGGTAATAAAACTAAGAACGCACGCGTGACGATCAAGCACAACGGCGTAGTCATCCACCAAGACCTCGAATTTTCCCACGGTACGCCGGGTCGCCATCCCGAAGGCCCGGAGCCCGATTCAGTCTTCTTGCAGGATCATGGCAATCCTGTTGCATTCCGCAACATCTGGATTGTTGAGAAGTGATGCCTGCCTTGGGTGCCGCGAGCGAGTTTCCGGAATGGACCGTTTTGATACGGGCCTTCAGTCTCAATTATTCATACCTTTAACGGCACATCCTGGGCATCCAGAAACTCATCTCCGCCCTCGTTCTGACACTCGGTGCTCTGCCGGCCGCAGAAACGCGCCGTCAAACCAAACTCTTCCGGAATACACGCAGCCGACCGATTTCCTCGTCCGGTTATTTTTTGCGCATGGCCAATCCAGTGGCGACGACAACGAAGAGCAGACTCAGTGAGCCAGAATTCTCGTTGCGTCGTTGATTTCCAATATTCGCTCAGAAATGGCTGATTCCAGCTGCGAGGTGCAGCTAAATTGAAGCCAGTCGGCAAAGGCGCACCGCCGCCAAAGATTCTGCGAAGGATTTTCTCTCCGCCGGACAATAATACTTCGGAAACACCGATCGCCACCATCGAGCCGGCCGCATGGATCCCGAAAACCGCGTCCACCGGGAAGAAATGTTGCGCGGGGCTGTGCTTGCGGGGGATGAAAATGCATGGCGCGTTTGGTGTTTGGAAGTATTCGATGAGCTCGATCGTTTCATTATCTGGCGGTGTGGAGGTCGGCGCAACGAGGCCGACGAGATTGTGCAGGAAACCTGGCTTACGGCGGTGCGGCAAATTCGATCGTTCCAGCCGCAGCAAGGCAGTTTTCTGGCTTGGCTGCGCGGCATTGCCGCCAATGTGCGGCGAAACCACCTACGCAGTGCCCGGCGGTTGTCGCAAAGGGAATCGACCACTAATGGACCGTATTATGATGCTGTCCCGAACTGAACCGACTGCAGACGACCAAGAGCGAAACGAACAAATCGCTGCGGCGCTCGATGGCCTGTTAGAACGGCAGGAAAGCGTGCTACAGAGCGAAATACTTCGATGGACTTTCGGTGGCCGACATCGCCGCCGCTTGGAACGAAAGCCCCAAGGCGATCGAGTCGCTGTTGAGCCGGGCGCGCGACGCATTTCGGGAACGATTCGAAAGACTGACAAGCGCCGATGGAATAACAAATCTCGAAGTGAGCAATATTATGGCAGCCAGTGATTTCTCGGATGAGCTGTTCGAATCGATGGCATCCGCTGGCGGACGATCGCCCGCCAGCCAGGAGCTGCGCGATGCCGTGCTCAGCCAAACGACTCGAACCATTCGCAACCGCCGGCGGATGCGACGCGCCGGCCTAGCGGCCACGCTTATTGGCGTGCTATTTGGGCGGTGTCGCAACTGTGTCGCTGTGGCCGGCCGATCGTTCGGTGGACCGATTTGGACCCGGTTCGGCTGTCGGACTGGCCCAGATGGCGAACGGGCCACCGGAGCCGGCGTGCGAAGTGCTTGTCCGGCCGGAGGACGATCAAATTGCGGATGGCAGCGTGCCACCAGCAGCGGCTCGGCTTACGCCCTACGAACGCCTATGTCGGACTGGTGATCAGCAGTTGGAGAAATACGACGACATCCAGGCAGCGATTCGCAGCTACAAGAAGGCGCTGCAACTGGCGTCCGCAGATCAACGCAGCATCGCTCCCGATCGCGATACCTGGTTATTGATGGCGCTGAAGCAATCGATCAACTAATTCGAACCCCCGCGGAGAAAATACTATGGACCGTTACTTTTCCAACCTTCCGATCAAGTTTTGTATCGTCATGGTGCTGTCCGCGGTTGGTTCGGCACGCGCAGACGAAGCGTTGCCGAGCCAGGATCAGGCGTTAGCTCGTGCTCTCGAAAACCATCCCGACATCGTCGCGGCCAAAGCGAAAGTCGCCTTGGCCGAAGCAGAACTATATGGCAAGCGCATGGAAGTGTCGCGGCAGGTACTTGGGCTCTATGGCAGTTTGAAAAGGCTGGAACTACAAGCTGATGTGTCGAAGGCAGCGTTGAACCAATCAAAGGCGGAATTCGAGAGATTGAAATCACTTTTGGAAAATGGGAAGCCCGAGCAATCGGCGAAAAATAAAGTCGCGGTCGAGGTCCAAACGGCGGAAGCGGAACTGGTGCATGCCATCAACCAGCGAGAGCAAGCGGAAAAGGAATTGCGATTGCTGATCGGCACGGCGTCGCCGGCCGCTAACGCAAAAACATCCAATACCGCAACTGCCGTGGCCCGGCAGATGCCGCAAGGCCCGATCGTTGAGAAAATGAAAATTGCTCAGGAGAAGCCAATTAAACTGGATTTCGTGGAAACGCCCTTGGAGGAGATCATGGCATATTCTCTCCAGCAGTACCGGCATCACGTTTTCAATGCAACGACCGGCGCTCGAAGGAGCAGGCATTCGCAGCGACGAACCAATATCACTCAACACAAGCGAAGTTCCGCTGCACGCCGCGCTGCAGGCATTCGAAGACGCTTATCCCGATGTTCAATTCGTTTTGCGCGATTATGGGGTCCTGTTGACGACGAAGGACTACTCCGAAGTGCATGGTTACACACCGGTCCTGGAACCGGGCAAAGAATCGGCCACCACCTTCAAATCGCGCTGAGTATGCTTTGATTCTCTCTTGCGGACCGACGGTTGAATATCCGCGTGCCAGGAAAGACGATGGCGGCGCTGATAAATCCATGGCTTCATGGCATATTCGGAAAACCACCCAATTCTGAAACGGGTGGCTAGTCTCAAGAACTCGTCCGGTTGATGAGACGCCGCAAGCGTTCCATAAACTCATCTCGGCGCTTCGCCCTGACACTCGTCGGCCAACTACGCGGAAAAAACGCTGTGTAGTTTTAAAAAAAGCTGGAAAGGTCTCGATCTGGTTCCACGATATTCCGCCTCCGCGCGATCAGCAACCAATCTTTGGCAAAATTGTATGATATTCCACCAACACTTTACTTCTCTCAATCGTCTAACGTATGGGCGGTGAGTGGTGTGAAGCAAGCCACCTAATTCCATCGCCGTATAAGGACGTCTGAAGAGGTCGTGGATGCCGTTTGGTTCGCAACCAGCTGACGACCTGATTGCTCGGATTCTAGCGGGTGATCGCGCTAGTTGCGAAGAACTTGTACGCGGAAACTACCAAACTGTTTACCGCTTTGTACTCCATTTGACATCCGATCCGGAAATGGCGGCCGATATTACGCAAGATACGTTTCGAGCAGCATGGCAGAAGCTTAGTGAATTCAACCGCCGCGCATCGATCAAGAGTTGGCTGCATCGAATTGCCTATAACCGATTTATAGACGTTTATCGCAAGCATCGCCGTGACCGGAGCGCGCTGGAGAACCTGCAGGCCGAATTGGGTCGTAACGGCGATTTCACCGGTTATGCACCGTAAGTCGAAATGAAATATCCGAGTATATATCCGCCGCGGTGAAGCGGCTTCCGGAGGAGCAGAGAACGATTGTGGCGCTTTATTATTTTGAAGGTTTATCGTTGCAGGAGACAGCAACGGTGATGGGGCAAGCTGTCGGCACGGTGAAGTGGCGACTGAATGAGGCACTCACTCGGTTGCGCTCAATTGTCGATGCCGGCGCGGTTCAGTGAGGTTAACCTCCAAATCGACGGTAGGAATATGGACGACATCGAATCAGTTGAACGGCAGTTGCGGTCATCTCGGCCGATCGTCAATGAGCCCTGCTGCCGCGGCATTTCGGCAATTCCGCAATTCTGGATGGTTTCCATGAACCGTCTCGCTCTCGGGCACGACTACAATCGTGAACCCGCGAGGAGTATCCTCCCATTCGATCCAGCCGCGAAATCTACGACGAATTGCTCGTGACGCGTTGTCGGCGTCGCGACGTGGCCGCGTGGGATGAGCTGGTCGAACGGTGGAACGATCGCCTGCTGTATTACCTGCGGCGAATGATCGCCAACGAACACGACGCGGCCAATGCAGTGCAGGAGGTATGGCTCAACGCGTTTCGCAACTTGAGCAGCCTGCGAGACGGAGCGCGGCTTGCGCCGTGGCTCTACACGATTGCTCGCCGGAGTGCCATGAATCACTTCCGTAGTAAATACGGTTCCCCTGAAACTCAGACAGGCGAGCTGCTCGCTGAGGAGGCGAGCGTTGAGCAAGACGAACAATTGACCTTTGAGAATGCCGAACTCGTGCATTTCGGGTTGGGCCGGCTGGGTTTGCCTGAGCGCGAAGTGCTGACGCTGTACTTCCTGAATGACCTCACAGTCGGAGAAATCGCCACGCTGCTGGAAATGCCCGCGGGCACGGTGAAGTCACGGCTGTCGAAGGCCCGCCGCGATCTAAGGCACGTCCTGGAAGTGGAGGCCCATCGCCATGACAAATAACCGCAATGAGTTCGCCGATCGGCTGATCGCCGTCGAACCGCGTTCTACGACATCACGACAACAACTTCAACAGGAGCTTCATGCTATGTTCGTTCGAGAACTTACCACTCCCCGGCGTGTCTTTTTCGGATTCGTCGGCGTTGCCGCCGTTATCAGTGCATCCGTGTGCGGGTTACTGGCGCGTAACAGAGCCAAGCCTGCCCACGCTTCCGCGCATCGGCCTGGCGGTCGGCACACTGTTCGGCCTGGCGTGGGCCGCCGTGGCCGCCCGCATCTGCTGGCGCGGGTCGCTCGAACTACGGATCGATGCCCGGCGCATCGCCGTCATGGTCTGGGTGTTCACCGTCGTGACGATGGTGTTCTTTCTGATGGCTGGCATGTCGGCTGAAGACCGGCTGTTGGGTTTGATGCTGATCGCCAACGGACTGGCTTTTCTCATCGGGGCCGGCGTGTACTGGATTACCTACCGCATTGAGCAGGCCGAGCTCAATACGCGCGAAAAGTTGCTGCAGCTTGAACTGCGACTTGCGGAATTGCAGGAGAAGAACTAGGCGGCACGGAGCGTTGAACAGTCGTCGAAAGCATCCAGTATTATTTGCGTCGTTTTTGAGCAATGCCGCTCTCTCGCGTGGCGCGGAAACTGCAAGCGGTTCATTTGCAGTTTGGCCATTTTCCGGAAGAAAAAGTGTGATTTAGCGAATATAGTAAGGAATGGCGCATGAACTCTAGGAACAGGCGGTCATATGGTCCATCAGCACATCATTGTCCTTTGGATGGGAGTCCTGCTCTGCTCTATACCATTAACGTCAGGTGTGGCTGCGCAGGTTTACTGGTCAGACTCCGACGCCTCAACGCTGTGGACTGCGAACGGTGATGGGAGCGGCGCGGAGATCGTGATCGCTCTGGGTGTCGCCGTCGAGCCACGCGGCATTGCCATCGATACAGCCGCGAGAGTTTTTTATTGGGCCGAGAACGGCACGAATCGGATTCGTCGCGCCGGCCTGGATGGATCCGAACTGCAAAACATCGTGACGACCGGCCTTGGCTTTCCCGCGGATATCGAGGTGGATTCGGCCTCTGGCAAGCTCTACTGGGCC
This sequence comes from uncultured Planctomycetota bacterium, assembly GCA_963786455.1. Classification (GTDB taxonomy): domain Bacteria; phylum Planctomycetota; class Planctomycetia; order Pirellulales; family Lacipirellulaceae; genus JABDGM01. The sequence goes on from CAWAZX010000012.1 coordinate 289,125, forward strand.
GACCGAGACTTGGACATCGTTCGCCGGGCAAATCTGGATGGGTCCTCTGTGGAAACCATCGTTCCGGCATCCGGCAGCAACGGCGCTCCATACTTTGTGGAGCTCGATTTTTCTGGCAGCAAGCTTTATTGGAGCGATTTCGATTCGGGCATCATCCATCGCGCTAATCTCGATGGCAGTGCGCCGGAGACGTTTATCTCCGGCCTCGACCGGGTCCGGGACATGGAAATCCTAAACGGCATGATTTATTGGACGGACCGTGATACGCGGCTGATCCAGAGGCAGAATCTCGATGGAACGCTGCGTGAAACTCTCTATGGGCCATCCGGTCTCGTGTTGCCGCACGGCTTGGCCTTGGACCCGTTTTCGGGGTTTCTGTATGTTGCGGATGCCGATGGCGGGCAGGTTTACCGAGGCAGGTTGGATAGATCCATCCCGCTCCAACCCATTGCCGCTGCCGGATTGCAAAACCCCTGGGACATTGCGATCGTTGAAGTCCCAGAACCGCGCGGCCTGGTCTGGCTAATAGTCGCCCTTGCGACTTCTTTCCCACTGCGACGATCCAAAGATTATCTTCGGATCGTGGACATCGCTTAATTTAAGTGCCGCAGCGTCCAGGGCGACTACCGTTCGTTAGCCAATGCGTGCGTAGGATGGGGCATGCGGACCCATTCTCATGACCTCTTCACCCTCATAGCGGAAACGATGTCAGTGTGACACTTTCTCCATCGGCAAGGGTTGTCGCTCCATGCCGGGACCCTCTATTCCTAGTTCAAGGATTGCTTCAGCGCCTGCCTCAAAGAATTCGATCCGGAGCATATGCTTTCCCGCAGTTAGCTCCGTGGTGTTTTTCAGCTCAAGCAGGCTATGATCGCCGTCGTTGTCGACCACTAGGCGGTCATCGACATACAGTTTGCTGCCGTCGTCGGATTTCAGATGAAACGTGTAATCGCCGAGGCGTTCAATTTCAAGGTCGCCTTCGAACACCATGCCCCAATTGTCGGGCCACGGCTGTCGAGACTCCACGTGGAGATCCGTGGCTACACCTTCGAAGATCGGCGTTAGTTCGCGGAAGTTCGGCATTCGCGTCCAATTGCCTTTGTAAACGCGGTAGCGAAAACCCGTGCCTACAGGTACGGGCTTGTAGGATTGCTTGGAAGTCGCGGTACCGTGACCCGCACGGTTAAAGAATCGTGCCATGACGGTCGCCGCCTGGTCAACGGCCAAAGGCCGTTCGTACACCGCAGACGACCCCGTCGGCGTGCTGCCGTCCATGGTGTAGCGCAGGGTGAAATCCTTCGGCGGTTGTATCGCTGCTACCGAAAGTGGCTGTTCGAATTCCGGCGCGACTGTTCGAATCAAGTCGACGCTGCTTGGCCTAAGCGGAATCTCTTTAGTGCCGCTGAGGGACAGGCTATCTTTGTCGGCCAGATCAAACCCCATGGTCCAGTGCAGTCGAAGAAGAACGGGCTTATCGGTCGGCACGGCCTCGCGCGCCTTGATGGCGACAGCAACCTCACTCTTACTTTTGGCGGCGACAGTCATGTCGATTTCGTTCGGCTCTATCTGCACCTCGTGATCGTGCATGAACCTTGCCTTCACCTGCAATTCCTGCTCGGCCGGATTGCGAATCGTTAGGTACAAGGTACCGGCCTTGACTGCCTTCTCGTCGTCGGTGAGCAACAAGTAAGGCAGGTCGGCGCCGGTGACGAGCGCCTCGGTCGCCTCATAATCGGCTCGCGTCGTTACATCGTGGGGCAGAATGCCGTCGAGTCGTAGATTGGCCATGACGGGTCCGTCATCGGTCACGGTCACCATCGTGACGTGGTCAAACTCGCCGTATCGGGGCCCGCGCATTTGGCTGCTGCCGCCAGTCGTAGCTAGTACGTAATAGTTGGTGTCATTACGCCACTCGTGCAGATAGCGATGGAAATGACCG
>CAWAZX010000013.1:0-42149 GCA_963786455.1 uncultured Planctomycetota bacterium
TGCCCTACGATGCCAAGGTTGCCTCGGCCCACCGGTCGCCAGAGCTGGTGGCCGACTTCGTAAAGACGGCCGAATCGCGCGGCATGGAAGTAATTATCGCCGCGGCCGGCCTGGCGGCTCACTTGCCTGGTGTCGTCGCGTCGATGACGCTTCTGCCGGTGCTCGGCGTGCCGATGCACAGTCAGGCACTCGGTGGTCTGGACGCGCTGCTCGCAATCGTCCAAATGCCGGGCGGCGTCCCCGTCGGTACGCTCGCCATTGGCTCGCACGGCGCCAAAACTCTGCGCTCCTCGCCATCCGCATCCTGGCAAACTCCCGCCCCGAGCTCCGCGAGAAGCTCCGCCAGTATCACGAAAGGATGGCTGAAGCAGTCAAAAACGACACACTGGCGTGAGCCGTCGACATACTACCTATCCGACGCTCACGCGACTACTTTGGCCGGGTATTTGTGCATCAGCCGCAGCACGTCGTCGATTTGCGCCGGTGTGTGGAAACCGATCGTCATCGCGTCGATGAGGCCCAGGTTTCTGGGCGTACTTCATGCAGGCGTCGCGCTGATCGGCCAGCCGGCCTTCGCCGAAGATCTTCATGCCGATGATCGCTTTGCCGTTCGCCTTGGCGGTCCGCAACACATCCTCAACCTCGTCGCGCGAGCCATCCATCATCACTTCCTTGCCGCCCTTCATGTTGATCCGAGCCAGGATGACATCGACCCACGGCGTCACTGCCGCGGTTTGCATCGCCTGAAAGTCGTGACATGAGCAACCGACTGCGCGGACACGCCCCTTCGCCTTTTCATCACTCAATACTTCCATGTACGGCTGCATGTGCTCCGTCCCATTCAGGTCGCGTGAGGCAGTGCAAGAGCACGATGTCGATGTAATCGGTGGCGAGCTCATGGCGGAATCGCTCGATCGTCGCCTTGGCCATCTGCCGCCGCTCTGGCTCCGCTGGTTTGATCCTCCGGCCCGTCATAACGCCACCACACTTTGGTGAGGATCGCCAGCTTGTCGCGCTCCATCGTTTTGAGCGCTTCGCGAAAATAAACATGCGTGCCATAGAGATCGGCCAGGTCGAAAAACCGGATGCCGCGATCGTACGCGTGGTGCATCAAGTCGACCAGCTTGTCGAATCCCATGCGGGTTTGATCCGACTGCCGCTCGCCGCCGTGGACGCCGGTGCCCTGGCCAAGCCGCGACATCTTGATCCCCGTGTTGCCCAGCTCGACGATCGGCGGTGCCGGCGGAACTTCGGTAGTGCGCGGTTCTGTTGCGACTACCACGGAGGCGGAACTCGCATCCGGCCCTTTCGCCGTGAGCACGCTTGGAGCACCCAACGCAGCGGCGGCTCCGGCCGTCGCACCCAGAAATTGGCGGCGATCAACTCGGTCCACGGAAAACCCCTCCACGTTCGGCCTCGGTTTGATGCGTCGGAAAGAGCCTTAATTCTACCATTTCCAACCCACTGCCACAGCCTTTGCCGACGGGCGCGTAGTGGGTCAGTTTGGCAGACGGCATTCAAAGATGACCAAAATGAATGTATGCCAGGAGGACCATTCTTTCTCGGGGTCTTGTTCAACAATGCCCAAAATTCGGGATGAATTCTGGTCATCTTTGGCGGAAAGCCGAGCCAACGGGATTGAATCGTATTCCCTTGCAAAAGCGCCGGGCCGAAATCTCAAACCGACCCACGGCCGACGGGCGATGGGTGCCGGGAAGCTGGGCACATTGTAAATTCCTGCTGGCTGGGTTAAAATCCCCACCTCGATGTTGCTCCTGCGAGATCGTGGAGCACCGACGTGAGCGGCGATTCAATCTGGCCGACCGAAAAACTTTCCCACTTTTGACCCCAGCTTCACACGAACTTAACGGCCTGAGGACATCATTTTGGCGACCGATGATTCTGCGAACGGCCCTGCTGCCGGTTTCATTTGGTCAGGCACATGTGGGCCAAAGAGTTTTCACACGTACTTTGATTGGGAGCTGCTAATGTCTAGTGGGAGACAGAGAATGCATCGAATGTTGGTCGCGGCCATAGCGACACTTGCCATACCCGCCGCCGCATCGGCGGCACTGCTGATTACCGAGGTTCTACCCAACCACCGCGGGCACCGCCGCCGCCGTCAATGGCGATTGGTGGGAGCTGACCAACACCGGCCCAGCTGCAGTCGATCTTTCTGGCTATCAGTGGGGCGACACGGAAGACACCATCGCCAGTGGCGACACCAACTTCTTTCCCAGTTTTTTGATCGGCGTCGGCCAGTCGATCATCGTCTCGGAAGAGACTGCGTCCAGCGAAGCACCATGGCGAGGAATGTGGGGCATTCCATCCTCGGTCGAGATTCTAAGCTCCGATGAAATGATCGACGACAGCACGCCCGAGGGAGACACGTATTCGGGATTGGGCAACGCCAACGATGGCGTCTTCTTCTACAACGCCGGCGGCACGCTGCTCAGCAGCTATACCTGGGTTCAAAACGTTCGCGGAACGACATTTGAAGCCAGCAAGAGTGGAGCAGACCTTGGTCTGAGCGTCGTGGGCGAGTTCGGAGCCCACGCTGCAACTCAATGCCGACATTGGCTCGCCGGGCGTTGCCGGCCGCGAACCAACGGCGATGCTAATGATCTGGCGCTGCCTCAATCGTCGCATTCCGGCGATGTCGAAAGGTAACCGGATAAGTTGCCGAATCCCGTTTTTGCCTATACGACTCGGCACCGTTCGTTGATGCGACAAGCAAGCTGAGGCGGTCGTTCGCGACAGCGAACGGCTCGCCGATTTGTTTCCTCGCTCGCAAGCCGATGATCGATCAGTCGTCGTTCTTGCTGCCGTATCGGGCGACGTCCTTGGTGCTGATCGCGATATCGATCTCGTTGTCCTGCCCAGCGATCACCGACTTCTTCTGTGGCACCGTGACGCGGCCGAATGTTGCGATCCCGGCGGCGTGAGTGTTTGCCGGCGGGCGCGATGGATCCGCAACGCGGATCAGCGTCACCCAGTGCTCGCCGACCACGGCCCCGTCGCCATCGTGATACGTGGTCAACGAAAAGCTGCCGTCCGGCCGCAATCGTCCAAAAGCCGGTTTGCCCGAATTGACGTCGCCCGCCTTGGCAATCGGGGCGAACATCACCTTTCCCTGCGAAAACGGCCGGCCATCGATCGTCACTTTGCCGCGCACCGGCGCAGTTTCGTACGGCGATTTGTGGCAACCGGTCACGGCGCACACGACCACGACTTGCCCAAATTCGAGGCGCGTGCGCTAATCATCGGTGGATTCGCTCGTCTCCAATGTCGATTCACAACCACGTCCTACAGCGAATCACCAATGACCTCTCCATCCATCCGGTCGCCGAGAGGGCGAATACCCGCAAATCGAGGTTCTCCGTCAGGAAATGAACCGAGCCGTCAACAAATCCAAAGTACCCGCCGCCCACATGCCAACTATAAGCACAATCGTCCTGGTTGCTTCCGCCCGGCAACTGCTCAAGTTCCGTAGCTGACAAGGGAAATGCCCTCGGCCCGCCAAGGCGACAGTTGATCACGTCTTGAGTCTTGAACATGATGCTGCCGTCTTCTTTCCATGTGCCGACCCATGTCGGAAACATGTTGGGCTTGTCGTCGCCAACGACATACGCAGCTTCGCCGACGGCGATCGTTTTGCTCGTGCCGTCGAGGACATCCTGCACGCGAACGCGTGAAAAACTCTTCTTTTGACGATGTCGTGAGGGCGCCGTCGCCGTTGATGTCGATCGGCGGAGCCTCGGGCGGGCAGGGAAACGCGAGTAGTGCTTCTGTTTGCGAACAAACATGCCCCGATCGCAATAACCGCGTGACCCCTTGTAATGCGCGACCGCGTATCCGGTCCCCAAAAAATCGGCCGAAGACGTTCCCCAAAACGACATCGACGGAACATGACTTGGAAGCCGACCGAGGGGCACAGAAACACGGTCAACACCGTGTCGCCGCCGCCAATGGGCCGTTTGCCTAGGAAGTGCGCCACCTGGAAGATTCCCGGTTGCCACGGGTTTCCGTCGTAGTTCGCCGCCGAAGTGCTGAGTCCGTTATGCACCAGACGATCGTAGACGTTCTGCTCCTCGATCATTGGCAAGAACTCGCGTTGCCCAACCCAGACCGTCCTGTTCGAAAACGTGGTTCCTCTTCTCGTGAGTATACGCGCCCTGTGGAAACTCCTTTTCGACCTCGTGGTGCCCTAGCGACTAACGTAATTTGCTTGAGATTACTCTGGCACTTCGCGCACGGGCCGCTTCCCGCGCTGCCTGCACGGCCGGCAGCAAAAGTGCCACAAGAATGCCAATGATGGCGATCACCACCAATAACTCGACAAGCGTGAACCCGCACGGACTTCTGAAACCTCGGCGCATACATTCCTCCAACGTCGCGTTCGCGAAGAAAATCAAGTCGACGCGACGCACAGGAAATCGAATCGTAACGAATCGAAGTTTGTCATGGCAAACCGCCTCGCGACGAATTAACGTTTGCTTCACGCATTCTTCATACATCTCTGGAAGATGGCCTGTTTGTATGAACTTCGCGGTAGTGCTTGATCGTGCTGTTGTCGGTGTTGCGCATGTCGTCGCCGTTCCTAACCAGCCTTTGGACGTAGAAGGACCAATGTTGAAACATGAGTCAGGGAAGCTATGCGCATTCAATCCTGCTGTTTACCGCAGGATTGATGTCGATGATCGCCGGGCCGGTCAGCGGAGAGCTCTACATCAACGAAATTGCCTGGGATTGCGGCGGCAACTCGGAGGACGGCAACGTCAACCATTTAGCCGGCAGCGACACCCGCGATGAATACATCGAGCTGCGTGGCTCGCCCGGCATGTCGCTGGCAAATCACTATTTGATCTTCGTCGAGGCGGAAGACAACGACACCCATACTGGAGGCGCCGGCCAGATCGAAAATTTCTTCGATCTCGGCAGCCGCGTCGATGGGCAACAATGGCTTCCTGACAATTCGTCAGAAGGGCAACCTGTTCGACACGTACTATAACGGTGTCGCGCCGGGCACGACCGACCTCGTGAATTCGGGCAGCGGCATCGGATACGGCTCCGGCGATAGCAGTTCCATGGGACACGAAGGTGAGTTGAACAAGGTCAGCATCGAAAACAGCGGCTGGACCGCCATGATCATCCGCAACAACGGCGATTCCGTCGCCGCGCGGCCAACGATCGGCCTCGATCTGGACGTCGGAAACAACGGCCTCGACCCGGTGGATCCAAGGAACCCCAACCACTGGCGGCCGCAAACTGGACGATCGTCGACTCAATCGGTCTGTTTACTCGAGGGAGCCGAGCCCTTTTACGGTCGCACCTACGCACCGACTAACATTTGGTACGATGGACATTGGCGACGAATTCTTCCCAGGTGGACCGAAATTCACGACTCCCAACATCGAACCGGGCGGCACATACGTTTTTGCTCCGTGGGGTCGTACGTCGAAAGTGAGATCGAATACATCGCCCGTTGGGGCAACTCGACTGGCCAGACGCCTGCCGACTGGCATATCGTCAACGTGACGCAGCGGACGGTCGCGGGCGCCGAACGGCGCGCACCGACTATCGTGTCTCCGGAGACCCGCATGCCGGGCAACCCGGGTGATCAGCCGCCGCCCGGGCAATCATCGAAACAAACACAGAACGTGCCGTACCGCGCCGCGATATTCAACACATTTGGCCAACCCAACTATCCGGTGATGATCGATGGCAGTCTGCCTGGCGACTACGACGAGGACGGCGTCGTCGACACGGCGGACTACGTCGTCTGGCGGAACGACATGGGAGTCGTGGCCGTCAAACTTGCCAATGAGTCCGAGTCATTGGGCGTCGTGAACCAAGCAGACTATGATGTGTGGAAAGCCCATTTCGGCCAGTCGCAGCCCGGAAGCGGCGGCGGCAACGGGTCGGCAGTTTTCCGCAGCTGTCCCGGAACCGACGTGCTGGGTCATTGCCTTGTTAGCCATTTCTGCCGCCGCATCTTGTGCGACGAGGGCGATAAACCCGGCGGATTTGAGGCCGCGTTTTCTCCGGTTGAAGCGAACAGTGGCACCCCTTATACTGGCGGGTCTTCAAACTTCGCCAACAAGTGCCGGGTTTCGTCGGAGCGGATATGACGATCGACAAGAGTCTTCGCGTCAGGCGGGGTGCCACCCGCAATCGCAGCGTGCTCACGCGCGTTGAGCGGATCGCGCGGCTTCGCGAAGCGGACAAGTGGAGCGACGAGCGTTCACCCCTGGGCCTGCCGAAGGTCCGCGTCCGCAAGATGGTGATCAAGAAGAAGAAAAAGAAGAAGGACGAAGAAGGCAGCTGCCGAAGGCGGCGCCGCTGCACCGGCTGCCGGAGCTGCCGCCGCACCGGCCGCAGGAGCCAAGGGCGCTGCCGCCAAACCGGCTGCGAAACCGGCCGCAAAGCCAGGCCGCGAAAAAGTGATCGCACTCCCACCGACAACTTTCTGTCGGTGGCTCGAATCACGGATCTCACCGAACGGATCGCCGCTCGACAACTCGGCCGGCAAGTCGCTGTTCGCCGGATGGCGCTCCAGAAATCCTGCTCGGCATCATTTTCCGCCGCGTGATCATCGCCTGTAGTTGCCGTTGGCGTCGAAACGACCGGCGCCGCCACTCCCCCTGGTGGCGGCTGTTGGCCAACGCGAGATTTCTCCACCGCAGGTCGGCTTGCTGGCGCGGTCACCCGCGGTGCACCTCTCGTTTTCTACTACAGGTTTCTGCCGTAAGGTCGAAGTCGGCGACGAGGGCGACGTGGCCGAAGATGGGACGAGTGGAGTTGGTCACCTTGGGCTGCGACACCACGGGACGTGCGAAATTCGGCACTGCCGGCAAATGACTTCGCGCGAACCCGGCATCGATTTGCGGATCGCCGCCCGCAACCAATCGGCCATGAGTTGATCGTTAGCCGTGCTGCGTGCTGCAGCCCGCCACGCTGCGATGGCCGCCGCCAGTTGTTCGCGGCGAAGCTGGTGCTCCTCCTCATCGTGCCGAAAGGCGATCTGCAATTGCCTGGACATCGCGCGAACCAGCCCCTGCAGCCGACCCGACGCGACGGGTTCCGTGCTGATTCGCGTTCGGCGCATTGCCGGCCGACGGCTGAAGAGACTGGGCCGTCGCGAAAGGCGACGACAAAGGCGGCCACGGCGAGTCCCGCCGCCAATCCAGCAGCCAAAGAATTTGCACGGCATGATTTCATAGTCTATTCGCAATATCGGTGGTTCTCGATCCCGGCCTGATCTTACAATCGTACTACGGCCCGATTTGCCGTCAAACCGCGCCGCCGTCCTCCGGCCGGGCCACGCGGGCGGGCGACCATTGGAAACCGATCGGGCAACTAGTTAACGTCGGATTGTGCCGGTTCTATAGCCTGCGACCCTTCTCCCAGTCTCGCCCAAACCATGTCCGACGATTCACCCTTTTCCGGCCCGGCGCACGAGACATTCATGCGGCTTGCACTCCGCGAGGCCCAGGCCGCCCTCGACGAGGACGAGGTGCCGATCGGCGCGGTCGTAGTCCGCGACGGCCAGCGTAATTGCCTCGGCCCACAACCAGCGCGAACAGCTCCACGATCCCACCGCCCACGCCGAAATGATCGCCATCACCCAGGCGGCCGCGGCCCTCGGCGACTGGCGGCTGGAACGCTGCACACTTTACGTCACACTCGAGCCCTGCCCGATGTGCGCCGGCGCGATCGTGCAGGCCCGCATCCCGCGCGTCGTCTACGGCGCCGCCGATCCCAAAGCCGGCGCCGCCCAAACGCTCTTCCGCCTGCTCGACGACCCCGCCTCAACCACCGCGCCGAAATCGTCGCGGCGTGCTGGCCGCCGAATGCGGCGACCTCCTCTCGCGGTTCTTCAGCAGAAGCGACGGGAGGGGAAGAAGTGATGTGCTCGGAATTCTGGACGCCGAAAAGCGTCTAACTTCTTTTGTGGAAAGCTCTGCCACAAACGTGGATTTCGTCTCACTAAATTTTTTTATTTTTTCGGTGGGGCGAAATCCGGTCGATTTCGCCTCACCTCGTGGCCGCAAGTCGTTTGCCGGCCCAAGGTTCGTGAGTGGTGGTGAGGCGATATTCACTAGGTTTCGCCTCGGGGGGTGGACAAAAGCCCCCCGCCGTGAGGCGTTATTCGTTGCGTCGTCGTCGTGCGGCCGCGCGAAAACCATATGAGTTCATGTGCGCAGGACGATCCTTCTTGGCCGCGAGCCGGTCGCGGACAGTTGATAGCCGATATCCAAATGCCAAAGAACAAAGATTCCCTTCCCAGCGTTTGCTCGCGGAGAATCCAGCTTGAAATCGAGCCTAGCACAACTCGAATTGGGATTCAGCAACTATTCTTGGCCACGTCGGAACGGATTCACCACGGAGGCACGGAGGGCACGGAGAAGAGTTTTTGGAACGCTAATTTTCACTAATTCTGGTGAGCGACGATTCGTGGAGATTGGTGTTCTTGAAAAAAATGATTTGAACAAGAGGGCGCGGAGGACACAGAAGAAGAATTTTGGGAACTATGATCTTCGCTGATCGTCACTAATCTGGATCAGTGTCGCCCGCTTGAAGGTTGTTTAGCCGGTCGGCGAATTGATCGTCGGAAAGGCCCATCTAGTTGTATCTTGTGGGAACATTAGGTGAAGTGAGTACTTGATAGTTGCGATTTGCGCAAACGGCCATCTTCCTCATCGCAAATGCCGCCGTTTCGCGGTTCTGAAAGCGTGACATTCGAAAAACCCGCGGCTAGAATGCGGTCTTGGAAAACGGCTGCCGACGCGTCAGGCTGTGGAACGGCGGCCGCGGAGGATGTGGCGCGATTCGCGTGAGGACCGGTTGACGGCAAACCGGTTCGCGAATCCAGGGAACAGAGAGATCAGGCACACGAACTGGCGATGCCAGCCGTGCGGAAAGGTAGTGATTTGTATATAGTCGATGTTCGCGGCCCGGGGGTGCTACGATGTCATCTGGTCTCATCTGTCGATCGTGTTTGCGTGGCGGGAAACAGTACGCTCGTTGTCGCCACGATTCCGCGTTAAATACGATGACGGGCTTCACGCTCGTGGAGTTGTTAGTTGTCATCGCGATCATTGGCCTCTTGGTCGCGCTCTTGATGCCGGCTATTCAAGCGGCCCGCGAATCGGCCCGTCAGGCGCAGTGCCGCAACAACTTGAAGCAGATCGCGCTCAGCTTCCAGAATTTCGAATCGTCGCGGCAATACTTTCCCGGTCATGGCGGCGAACGCGAGCCGCGCGGCGCCGATTTCGGCGCAACGCGCAAGGCCCTGGCCAAGGGCATGGCCGTCACCGGAAACTGGATGCTGCAATCGCTCACGTACATGGAAGACGGAGTGCTGAGCGAAATCTTCATCACGTCGGCCAAAAACAAGGCGCCGACGGCGCAGGCCAAGGCAGTGGTGACGGTGCCCGTGCCGATGCTGTACTGCCCGACGCGGCGCACACGCCGCTGGCCTCCCCGCTGAAGGGCGCCGAACTAACAGCATACGGCCCGGTCGGCGCCCGGACCGATTATGCGATCAATGGCGGCAGTTCGACTGCTGCAGGAGGCGCTGGCTCAGTGGCGCCGGCATCAACTTTACGGTCCAATACGACGGCATTTGGTCGTTGGGCCGCCGCATCGAGCTCGAAAAAATCGTCGACGGGCTAAGCAACACGTACCTGGTGGGCGAGAAGTCGATGGACCCGCTGAAGTCCACGAACGGCGAAGATGTCGGAGATCGGGCCCCCGTCGCGGGACTGACGGATAATTATGGAGCCGCGAATTCGTATGTTCGTTTTGCCGTCGGCCCGCCCTCCGACGTTGGGGGCAACTGCCAGGCCTGCCACAACTTTGGCAGGCGCACCCGGCTTCTTGGAACATCTCCATGGCCGACGGTTCCGTCCATTCGCTCGGCTATAACATGGACATCCGTCTGCACCGCGGCGCTGGCGTCGATCAACGGGCAGGAGGTTTTTGACGAGCCTGAATAATTGGCCGGGGCCGGTGATCACACGCCCAGCAGCGTCAAGGTACTGCCGAAATAGGTGGACCAAATATTCAGATCGTCGCCGTCAACGATGCCATCATCATCTGCATCGGCGCGCGATCTGTGGTCGAACCGAGCGTGACCTGCCAGGTCATGAAATCGCTACCGTCGACGTCACCGTCGTCCGGGGTGCTAATTCCGTCGCCGGTGAAATCGCCCAATAAATCAAAGACGGCATCAACGGCCGATCCTGCCTTCCAAGCGACACTTGTCGAACCGTTGACGCCACGAATCGTAGTCGTGCCGGCGATGTCCAGATCACCGTAGGAGACGTCCGTGTCGGTCAGTTGCGTCGCGAAGTTTCGCTGGCGGGTGAGCATGAATTTCCACCCGGGAATCCAAATCTCTTGACGCCGGCGGTAAGGTTCGACTGAAAGATTGCGTCGCGAATCGACATCACGACCTTGTCCGTGCTGCCATCGTACGTATCGGCGAGACCGGTAACGACGTAATTGGTTGGGCCAATATAGTCGCTGGCGAGCGGCGTGAAGCCCGGACCGCCAGTGGTCAACCGGTTGTTGCCTCCGGATGTAAATGGTCGTGCGTACCCCATGAGCCACGGTGCGCCCATAACGTCTTGGCCCGTCGCCTGCACGGCGGTGTTGTTCGCCACGATGGTGCCTGTGAGCGTGACTGGAGCAGCCGCTCCGTCGGCGCCGAGGTAGATCCGCCCGTGTAGTTCGCAGAGCTATTGGCGGTGATCACACTGTTGGTGATGGTGCCCCCGGCCGCTGGGCGAAAGAAGATCGCTCCGCCATTGGCCAGACTGTGAGTCGTCTGATTGTTGACCAGCGCCGTACTTTCAGGAAAAGCTGGGCCCCGTTCGTCGCCCGGATGGCTCCCCCATTTTCGCCGGAAGTGTTGCGGGCTTTGCCGCCTGTGAGAGTGACACGCGACAGATCCAGGTTGACGCCATTGATATCGAAGATACGGTCCGTGACCGTTACCAAACCGCTGCCATCGATAATCGTCTCGCCGGCACCTGTGCCGACGATCGTGATATTTCTCGTGATGTCGAGATCTCCGTCCGTGTCACCACCGGTACCCTCGATGGTGAGTTTGTAATTTCCTCTGGGGATATACGCACTTCTCGCCACAGCACCGCCGTTTGTATCGCGGATAGCGGCGCGCAAAGATACTTGGGCGCCGGGGGCGGTTCGTCGAGGTCTACAAGACCGTCGCCCAATGTCCCGGCGTTTGCCGAATCCTGATTGGTGCTCACCACAAAGTCGACGTCTTTGCGAAGCGATGCGAGTGACGGTGCTACACTAATCGTGTCAGAGCCACCGTTACGGGCAATCACGATCTGTGTCACGTGTGCTGTCGCAACACGCTCGGTCGTGCCATTGACAACAACCTTGATCGTTTCGTTACTGGCACCTTCGGTTGTGATCGTGATCGTGTCGTTCAAAGATCCGGCCCGGCCCTGCACCAGTAAAGTTCCAGTTTTCGAGTCCAGCGTCACGTGGGCTGTGTCTAACTGGCTGGGCAGCACGTGCGTATAGCCGTATGCGTCAACAAGCAGCTGGACAATGAAGTCCGAAATAAACTGCCGCGTGGTTTCCGGGGGTGAACCGATTGGCGTAATTCGCCCGGGGTTCATCAACTCATTTGGGTGATTCACCTCGTATAGGTGGCGACCTCCATTGGTCGTAATCGTGGCCGTAACACCGTACGGTCCCGACGGATCGTGAAACGAATACAAACTGCCGCCAAACGGGTCGGATCCGACCAGGGTCATCATCGGGTTTGCAACGGAAAAGACAGGGCTTGTCGAGGCCAGGCCCATGGCGTGGCCAATTTCGTGGACGATCGTCCGATAAAAATCAACTAACGGATTCACGATGTCTACAAAAGTGGCCTGAAACGCTGAACCCGTCGCAGAATTGGAGTTGGCCACGGCAGTAAATTCGGCATCGTCTAGCGGAGTCTGGTCGAAGAACCAGCCCGCGCCCCCACCGTTGTTGTCGAGAGTAACGGTGGCCTGCGTCGGCAACCCACTGCTGAAAGTCGTGCCGGCAGAGCCGCGGCCGGTTCCGCCGAGGTCGCCGGCCGTCACGGTCAGATTGTAGGTATTGTTCGTTAGCGGATTGTTATCGCCGTCATAGTTGAAATCGGTGATGACGGCTTCCCAATTATCGATGGCGCGATTGACGAGCTGCGTGGCGATGGCTGAGTTCGTGCCGTAAATGGTGGAAAAGTTATTCGAGAATTCGTTCGTCCAGACGATGGCCAGGAGTCGCCGTTCCTCAAGAGGTTCAATTCGGCGCGGCGCGTGAAGTGGCCATATCTCATCTTCTGATTCGATTTTGCTGATTCTCGTCTTATCGCCCGTTGGATAATGTGGCGTAGCATCGCATCTCTCCTGAGGTTGACCAACCGAATCCGTCGAATCGACGCATGTACTTTCGAATCCAAGCAGCGAGAACAAACCTCCTAGCCTTGTGCCCCATTTGGGTGTCGGTCGATGATAAACATTGCGAATAGGGTGTCCATCGAATCCCACATTTTGGGGGCTACCCGTGCAACGCAAAATCTTTCGCCAGCCAAATCACAGCGACAACCTGGTCGGAATGCGTGCGACATTATGTACTACGCCGCGTTTGTAAACGGCACTGACAATTGCAACTACGCACAATTGCAAGTTTCCAACTGGAGTTTTGCTGCGCGAATTCGATGCAACTCGCATCGAGTGAAATCCGCGATGCGGACGCTCGGTGCCTCTGGAAAAGACAGAGGGCGATTAATTAATCGACCACAAAGAACTGCGCAAGCAATGGTGGTGCGTCAATTCGATCCGCTGCTGAGTATCCTTACGACCAGACACAGCGACGCGGCCGACAAACCACAAGTCTTCGCGTCAGAATGCCGTCGGTGATCTACGCGGGCGACTCGAAAATACATCGGCGACCGAAATCGACGCGCGGACAAATAGGACTGCGTTCCCGTTCAACGCAATCTCACGACGCGATGATTCAACGTGTCGCCCACGTAGATCGATCCATCGGGCGCAACGCAAATTCCGTGCGGCCGATTGAAGCGCGCGTTTTGTGGCGCACGTTTGTCGCCGCCGGCGATCGTCTCCATCATGCCGGTGCGAACGTCGATCCGACGGACCGCGTTGTTTTCCGTGTCGGCGACGACCACATTGCCGTTCCGGTCGACGGCAATTCCCTTCGGCCCGTTCATACGTGCTTCCTTGGCCGGCTCGCCATCGCCTGAAAAACCTGCCTTGCCCGTCCCCGCCACGTGATGCAGGATGCCGTCGGCCAAATTCATCCGCCAGATGCTGTGCCCCTCTCGCAGCCCGATCCACAGGTTGTCGCCGTCGACGACCAGGGCACGCGGGCCGAGGATCGGATTGCCCCGCGCCGGTTGCCCTTCGCGGGGCAGCCGTCGCTCCGCTGTGCCGGCAATCGTTTCCACGACGCAGCTCTTTGGGTCAATTCGCCGGATGCGATGGTTGCCAATGTCGGCCACGTAAATCACGCCATTACGATCGAGCGCGATGCTGTGCGGCTGATTGAATTCGGCCTCGGTCGCCTGCTTTCCGTCGCCGCTGAAGCCTTGCCGCCCGGTGCCAGCGAACGTGGAGATTGTCTTCGTCTTTCGATCCACGCGGCGGACAATGTGATTCCGCATCTCGACGAAGATCATGTTGCCGTCGTTGTCGAAGCGAACTTCATAAGGCTCGTTCAATTCGGCTTCGACCGCCGGTCCGCCATCGCCCGCGTAGCCCTTCCGCCCAGAGCCGGCGACGGTGGTCAGCTCACCCGTCTGAATGTCGAGTCGACGAACGCGGTGGTTTCGCACTTCGGTGATGTAGAGCGCGCCGTCCGGCCCTACCACGACGCCAAACGGATCGCCAATGTTCGTCGACATGCCGGCCCCGCATCGCCGTTATTCTCGGCCGCGCCGGTGCCGACGACGGATTCCACAACCGGTTCGTCGGCAAGGCCCGGTCCACACAATCCACACGCTAGGAGCCAAAGGTAGCAGGCAAGTCTCATGGGTCACGCACCGCGGTTGTCTGGGCGAAAGGATAGCGTCTGAGATACCTTACTGGAGAACGCAGAACATCTCTGCTAGTTAGTCCGTTTTAACAATCCTTCTTTCGGCAGTAGCTGGATTCGCAAAAATTCAGCGAGTAACTGAAGTCTTGCGACTTCAGCTACCAAGTTTTGGCGGGATCGTTACTGCCGTGGGGATTTGAGGCTCTGAACCTTGTACCAACTAGCCCAAGCTTGTTAATTTTCGCGTGAAACTCCGGCTTCGAGGGTGCTTTCGACGCAGTGCGGGCCGGCCAGCCAATTGATTGAAGTTTCCGCGCCGACTGGGTAAAGTGTAACTAATTCGGTGGGAATTCTGTACATCTTTAAGTTCGCCCAGGGATGTCTTGCTCGACGAGCCGGCCCGCCGCGAACGGGGTATCGTCGCGCCTTCAACGTCCAGGTGTCGGGCGACGTGGCACCAATTCGAACGGAGACTTGGGTTGCTCCATTCCTGGGTCGACGCGATTCAATCGCGCAGAGAAGTCACACACTCGTAATCGGAGAATCGCTCAATGTCGTTTTGGAGTCGGCGCCGCAACGAGTTCAAATTTCCGAACAGTTCAAGATTTTCGTCGCGAGCGGCACACCGCAAGTTTCCGGCCTCGATGGGACGTGCGTTCCAGGGGCGGCATCTGCAAATCGAGCGTCTGGAGGACCGCTGCGTATTGTCTGTCGCGACGGTCACATACGCCACTCGATGTTGTTAATTTGAGCGACGGCGTGACGTCGTTGCGCGAGGCAGTCTTCTTCACCAATGTGCTGGCCGGCCACGACACGATTCAGTTCGATGCCGCGCTAAACGGGCAAACGATTTTGCTGAGTCTTGGCGAGCTGACGATCACCGACTCGCTCGATATCAACGGCCCCGGCGAAAATCTGCTGAAGATCGATGCCTCGGGCAATGACCCAACACCGGACGTCAAATAGCGGCGACGGCAGCCGGGTATTTAACATCGACGACGGCAACGCGTTGTCGGCGATCAATGTTGGCATCAGCGGCCTGACATTGACTGGGGGTGACGTTACCGGCAGCGGCGGGGCAATCCTCAGCAACGAGAACCTGACCGTCTCGGATTCTACTGTTATCGACAACTCGGCAACGGAGGGTGGTGGCGGCATCTATAGCGCGGCTGGCTCCTTGACGATCACCCGCAGCACGGTCAGCGCGAACCTGCGCCGCGACTGGTGGCGGCGTCCATAGCGTCGGCCCCAGTTTGGAAATTAATGAAAGCACGTTCAGCGGCAACACAGCTTCCGTACAGGGCGGCGGACTGTTCGGCCAGAATGCATCTGCCACCGTGATGAGCAGCACTTTCAGTGGAAATACAGCCAACTCGCAAGGCGGCGGCATGTTCGTGCAATTGCCAGAGGGCGGCGCGATTCAGATACGGCACAGCACAATTGCGGCGAACCTGCGCCTGGGCCAGGGTGGCGGAATCTTCGTTTTGGCAGGCACAGCGTCCATCGATCACACTATTGTTGCCGGCAACACCCGCACGCCGACAACAAGAAGCGACATCTCTGGTCCAATTTCCGCCCGTTTCAGCCTGATCGGCGACTCCACCGGCGCAAACATCGCCGACAACGGAGGCAATCAAGTTGGCAGCCCTACTGCACCGATCGATGCCACTTTGGGTCCACTGGCAAATAACGGCGGCCCGACGCTGACACATGCGCTGTTGCTCGGTAGTCTGCGCCATCGATGCTGGCTCGCTTGTACCCGGGAGTTTTCCCGCGAACGATCAACGCGGGACTCCCTATGGCCGCGTGAAGAATGGCAAAGGCATCGGTGCCCAGATCGACATCGGCGCCTACGAAGTTCAACCCGGCTCCATTGAGGGCCACAAATGGAACGACCTCGACGGAGACGGCGTGTGGGACCAGCCCGATGAACCGGGTCTACCGGGATGGATCATTTTTATCGACCTCAATGGGAACGGAGCTTTGGATAGTGGAGAGCCTTCAGACATTACAGACGAGGAAGGAAAATACTCGTTCAACGAGGTGGGGCCCGGCAATCTGCTTGTCGGCGAAGTCGAGTTGCCAGGCTGGAAACAAACGTCGCCCGGCGCCGCTGTACTATCCAGCCTGATCGTCAATGGCGGGTTCGAGGCGGGGAGTCTGACGGGCTGGACCGCGCAAACGTACGGGCGGCAACGGGTTTGTCATCAACAATGGCACCGTCGACCCGGCCAGCCCCGATGGACCCATGTCGCCCCTCGACGGCGGCTTCAGTGCGTTCTCGAACGGCTCGTCGGGCACCTATACCCTCTATCAGGATGTGGTCATCCCGGCAGAAAGCCACTTCACGCTGCAATGGAACGACCGAATCAGAAACCATCACACAGTTTTTGCGGATCCGAACCAGGAGTATCGGGTCGAGATCCGCAACACGTCCAACGTCGTTCTCTCAACAGTCTTCTCAACGAATCTCGGCGAGCAGCTGCTCCGCGATTGGACTCAGCACAGTTCCGACCTGTCGGCTTACGCCGGTCAGACGATTCGAATTGCCTACGTCGTGCAATCGAATTTGTTTTTTCTCAACGTCCACATCGACAACGTGCAAATCGTGAGCGGCGGCGGCAACGCGCTGGGCGAGATTCCCGTCCTGCTTCTCGAAGGCCAACATAGCAGCGATATCAATTTCGGCAATCAGTTCTTACCCAATGGCGAGATTCACGGCGCCAAATGGAACGACCTGGACGGAGACAGCGTTTGGGATCAGCCGGACGAGCCCGGCCTCGCGGGCTGGACGATTTATCTCGACGCAAACAATAACGGTGCTCTCGACAATGGTGAGAAGTGGACGACAACCGGTGCCGACGGCAGCTACGCATTTACGAATCTGCCGGCGGGAGTGTATGTCGTCGGCGAACTCCTAAAATCAGGCTGGATGCAAACCTCGCCTGGTCCATTCAGTACGGCGAGCCTGGTCGTCAACGGAAACTTCGAGACGGGATCCCTTTCCGGATGGACGCAAGAAAACATCGGTGGCGCGGGTTCGTTTGTCATCAACAACGGCACCGTCAATCCGACAGGTCCTGATGGTCCACTGCCACCGTACCAGGGCACATACAGTGCGCTTTCCAATGCCACAACGGTACACATTCGATCTATCAGGACGTCGTGATTCCCGTCGGTGCCCCTCTGAAACTTCAGTGGGCGGATCGGATACGAAACCAGACCACCACCTTCACCGACCCGACCCAGGAATATCGAGTCGAGATTCGCAATACGGCCAATCAGGTCCTCGCGATTGCCTTCTCGTCAAATCCAGGTGACCCGCAATTTCGAGAATGGACGGAGCGAAGTTTCGATCTATCTGCATTCGCCGGCCAAACGGTGCGGATCGCCTTCGTCGAGCAGAATGCAACTGCCAACTTGAACATCCACGTCGACAACGTGCGGCTTACGAACGCCACGGCGTTGGGCACGATCGTGGTCAACCTCGCCCCCGGCCAAATCGTTACTAACGCCAACTTCGGAAATAAGGTGGCGCCTCCGGGTGAGATTCATGGATTCAAGTGGAACGACCTGAATGGAAACGGGGTTTGGGAACAGCCCGACGAACCGGCGTTGGCTGGGACGTTGATTTACATCGATAGGAATGCCAACGGCTCGCTGGACTTCGAAGACACGTGGACCACTACTGGAGCGGACGGAAGCTACGCATTCACTGGACTGCCGGCCGGCGAATACGTCGTGGCCGAGGTGGTCATGCCTGGCTGGACGCAAACACATCCTGCTGAAGCCGTCATCGGCACTGACCGGCTGTTTGTGGTCCGAGGATCTGGTACCGTTCTGAGCATCTATGAACTTAACCCTATATCTGGCGCTGTTATCAACGCGTTTGCGGCGCCCGCCACGACTTCTCCAGGCCCTTTACAGGGTCTGGCGGTCGGTCCGAAGAGTCTGTTTTACATTGAGGGCTCAAGCACCAG
The DNA here is from genome assembly GCA_963786455.1 of uncultured Planctomycetota bacterium. Lineage (GTDB taxonomy): Bacteria > Planctomycetota > Planctomycetia > Pirellulales > Lacipirellulaceae > JABDGM01. Next base: position 18,051 of record CAWAZX010000013.1, read on the forward strand.
TTCGCCGCATACGCTGTGGGAATTGAATCCGGACACCGGCGCAATCATCGACTCGGACGTCGTGGATCCAACCACGACCGGGCCCATTGGCGGATTGGCGTACCTGAACGGCAAAGTTTATGTAGAAAAATTGGCGAACAATCAGCTAATGGTGTGGGATCCTGTGACGGATACGCTTGTCACCACATTGACCACTCAGGCCGACCTGAACGGCGGATTGACGGGCGCGGCGGACCTAGGCGCGCTGTTCGCGTCGAATTCGCAGGGAAACATTTTCAAAATTAATCCGACGACCGGAGCCGTGCTCAACACATTCGCACCCGGGTTAGGAAATCTCAGCAACGGGTTGGCATACGTTAATGGCGAGCTCATCGCAGCGCGGGCCAGCTTGACGCCTGGCACGGCAGCTCGCGTCAATCCGAACACCGGCGCCGTTCTCGGCAATTTCACGTTTGGCGGAACCGGGAACGTGGGCGCGATGGGTGGCGATGGCGCCGGGATCATCAAGATTAAAGGCGCACACGGGGTCCAGCTGGCCCCCAGTCAAATCGTACATGATGTAAACTTCGGCAATTGGATCGCGCCGCCGGGCGAAATCCGCGGCCTTAAATGGAACGATCTCAACGGAGATCGGCAGTTTGATTTCCTTGTCGAGCCAGTGATCGCCGGGCAAATCATTTACCTAGATGCCAATCACAACGGTGCGCTCGACGGCAATGAAACCTGGACCACGACGGGCGCCGACGGTACGTATAAGTTTACCGGTCTCCCGGCCGGAGAATACGTCGTCGCCGAAGTCCTCCAGCCCGGCTGGGCGCAAACCTTGCCGAATGCGGTCCACCATGAGCGCGAGCGATTGTTCATGGCCCGCGGTAGTACGACCGTGCAAACGATCTACGAGCTAGATCCAGAGACAGGCGCGACGATCAACAGCTTTACTGCGCCAACGACTGGCACGGTCGGGACACAGGGACTGGCCCTGGGCCCACACAGTTTGTTCTATATCAACGGGTCCGGGTCTTTGCCGCACACCTTGTATGAGCTCGACCCGGATACCGGCGCCATCATCGATTCCGATGTCGTCGATGCTACTCCTCTCGTCTCGGTCATAGGCGGCTTGGCATACCTCAACGGCAAGATCTATATCGAGCGACCCTCGAACAATCAGATCGTTGTTTGGGATCCCGTCACGGATTCGGTTGTCACGACGTTTAGCACGACTGTCGACCTGGTCGGCGGGCTCACCGGCGCGGCCGACCTGGGCGTGCTACTCGGCGGCGGCGGCGGAATCGTCAGCGCGATCAATCCGGCTAATGGACTCAACCTGGGAGCCATCGCGCAGGCCGGCGGAACTGCCGTCGGACTTGCCTACATTCACAGCGAGATCGTCGTGGCCAGGAGTACTGGAACAGCGGTGCGAATCGATCCCAGCACGGGCGCTGATTCTGGGACAATTCACATTGGGCGCAACTGGCACGGTCGGCGCCTTGGGGTCTGACGGTGTAGCGGAGATTTCACGCGAAGCGCAAATTGTTGTCGTTTTGCCTGGCCTCGTCACCGGCGAGGTCGATTTCGCAAACTGGATTCCGCCTTTGGGCCAGATCCACGGCTTCAAGTGGAACGATTTGGATGCCGACGGTGTGTGGGACCAGCCCGACGAGCCGGCGCTTGCCGGCTGGACGATCTTCCTCGATACAAACGCCAACGGCCTGCTGAATCCGGGTGAGGTATCGACCGTCACCGCGGCCGACGGTAGCTATTCGTTTGTCGATTTGCCCGCCGGCCCGTACGTCGTCGCTGAGGTGTTGCAAGCTGGTTGGCTCCGCTCATTCACACCGAAGTTCGTCCCGCTCGATCCAGGCGAGGTTGCCACGAATGTCAATTTCGGCAATCGATTGGCGCCTGGTTCGATCGAGGGGTTGAAGTGGAACGACCTCGACGGAGATGGCGAAAGGGATGAGAACGAACCCGGTCTGGCGGATTGGACGATCTTCATTGACGCCGACTCCGACGGCATGCTCGACGAGGAGGAACGCTCGACAACCACCAACTCCAATGGGATCTACCAGTTCTCACAACTCATGCCAGGCAACTACGTGTTGGCCGAAGTTCAGCAACCGGGCTGGGGAGCCACGCTTACGCCGCCGATGGTCACCGTACTGCCGGGACAAACAACGTCGAACGTAGATTTTGGAAACCGGGCACTCCCTGGCTCCATCCATGGCCAGAAGTGGAACGACTTGGATGGCGACGGAGTCAAGGACGAGGGCGAGCCCGGCATGGCCGGTTGGACGATCTTCCTCGACACGAATCAAAATGGCACGCTGGATGAAGGCGAGCTTTCGACCACGACCGGTGCGAACGGCACCTACGAATTCACCGGGCTGTCAGTTGGTAATTACCGCGTAGCCGAGGTGCAGTCGATTGGTTGGCAACAAACGTTGCCGGCCAGTGCCGTGACCGACCAGTTGTTGGCGGAACTTGCTGGCAACAACGGAGCAATCACGGCCCTCGTGCCGCCGAATCGCTATGACTTCAGCGAAGGCGAAGTGGGAAATGAGATTTCGGATGGCGGTGACGACATGTACGACGGGGGCAATGTGCTTGCCACCAACCTGTCCAACGGCATTTCGTATACGAACGGCGTAGCCACCGCGGCCGATGCTTACTTTGGGGCAGGCAGTCGATATTTCACCGCCAAATACCCGGGCCTGTTCGTGCTGGGAGCCGAGGACATTTCGATCGCCAGCTTTGCGATCTCTGGCGGTACCGGCGCCGATGGTGCCGGCAACATCGACGGCAACGTTTTGTCAACAACCGTCAATGGCCATCCCTATACAATCTTCTTGAAACGAACGTTCAACGCCGGCAAGCCTTCGATCAATCAGATCGTCATTGTCCCGGGAAGCGGGGCGGGAATCAGCCATAGCTTTCCGTTAAACACGGACGACGATTTTCACGAGGTTATCGGTCTGGCGTCGGTCGACCAGCTTTATTATCTGCTGGTGTCTCGCGTCGCCGGTGGGTTCCTCACCGATGCCGACATTTTGAATATTGCCAACGAGTTCCTAAGCAACGTCGGCCCCGGAACTCCGATCCCGCACGTCGTCACGATCGGTCCGGGGCAGAATGTACCGAACATCGATTTCGGCAACCGCGCTGTTGCGCCGCAGCTTGTGGGCGACTACAACTACAATGGCACCGTGGATGCGGCCGATTATGTCGTCTGGCGAAAATCGCTCGGAATGGCGGCCACTCCGTCAACGTTCGCCGACGGCGACGCAAGTGGAGTCGTCGATCAGGCAGACTACGGCGTGTGGCGAGCCCACTTTGGCCAGTCGCTGTCCGCCTCCGGATCGACAGCCGCGATTAACGCTTCGGAAGATGTCTCTCAGCCAGCAACGGCACCAATCGAGTCCGGGCAAGCGGCGCCGGTGACGTTTGATCCAGAAACAGCGGTCGTGAATAATGAGGTGCTCGAATCAACGATCGGCAGCGGCGCGGCGTCAGCCCCGGTTCTCGATTCCCCGACTACCTTAGTCATACCCTCAGTAACAATCGCGCGCACTCGCCAATTTCGCCCGCCAGCGGCCGCGACTCGAAACTCTGCGGATTCGCGGGATGAAGCCCTCATGGCATGGCTCTCGGCGCGGATAGTGCCGACAAACGACCGCGATCAGCACACAAGCGATGACGTGTGCCACGACGATCCGCTTGCCGACGCCGAGTCTCCTCTCGGCGACGACTCGCTCGAGGCCGCTTTTGAAACGCTGGCTCTGTAGCCTCCCTGACGTCGACCAGTTGAATACTCGCACGACGCAACGTTGCCAGGTGCGTCGACGATATTTGTGTCGTCGGGCGCGATTCAAATCCCATGCGGTCGATTGAACCGCGCTTCTTGCGGGGCAGCTTTGCCGTCCCCAGCGAGCAGCGGTTCACCCTGTGTTATTGTCAGGCCGATAAATCAGCCGGCGAGCAATCTGCCGCCCAACGTAGTACATGCACACAACGGTCACGGCAAGTAGCAGCAAAGTAAGCAGCGGTACCACCAACGACAAAACCGAGAAAACGAATCCGGCTACGGTCTCGACCGTCGAAATCACGAAGTTGGCGAGACCGCCGGTCGTGCCGGTGGAAGCCAGACGGGCGAGGATCGTACCGCCCTGCACGACGGCCGCGGCGCCACCTCCCGCGATGATCGCCAGCGACCATAGCAGGAACGGATCGAGTTCCACCGCACTCGCGGCAAACAGGATCGCGCCGGCAACGACAGCGGCCGGGCTGGCGATCGTATCGAGTAGATGGTCGAGCCAGGGAACGTAGTAGGCCGCGCTCTCCACGACCGCCGCAACACCGAAGGCGATCAACGCGGCCGGCGTGCCAAGCCACTCGAACCCCTGATTCAATTCCAGATAGCCGACATGCGCGGCCCCGCCCGCCACGAGCATCGGCACGAACACGCGAAACCCGCACGAAGCGGCCAGCCCGATTCCGACGATGGTGGCAAGTGTCGCTTCCATACAGATTTACGCTTTGATGGATGACCGCGCTTCCCTTGTCAAAACGTCGTCAACAACGCCTCCAACGCCGCGAGTTCCGTCGGAATCTTCCGGTTCAACTTGCGCGACAGCTCTTGTCGAACTTCTGCGGACCGGTCATATGCACGAGTTCGCGATCTTCATTGTACGCCAGCGGGCAATCATTTGCCCCGCGGGCGTGCGTTCCCAAGTCGGCGAGAAAACCGGCCAACGCTGAGACCGTGACGTTGGCGATCGCGCGGTCCGTATCCGGACCTTCGACGGGCAAGTCGAGACCCGCGGTGGAAAATATCGCCACTGGAGGCTTTTTGTTTTCGGGCCACCAGCCGTACAGCTTGAGCGTCTCGTTGTCGCACAGCCAATGCCTGGTGATGCACGCCAACATGGTTACCCCCAGCTCCACCGTCATCGGCTGCAATCGGCGCGCAAACTTCTCCGCCCACAGGTACGGCGAGCCATCGGGCATCGCTCGTCGAGATACCAGGCGTCCATCGGCACCGAGAGGGCCGCCAATTCGAAGCCAAACACCGATTGTGCGTCATTCATGCGCTCCAGCGTGTGATCGAGCGACGGAAACACGTTGTCGATATCCCAAACGGCGACGCGGACAGACCTGCGCAGCACGGCACGGCGGCTTGCTCGATGGACAACCGTCGAAGCCGCACGAACGGCCGTATCCGACCTAGCGCACAGCGGCATGTTCGGATCGCGCGCATAAACGACCGGCACGGCCCAGTCGATCAGCTCGCCCTGCATCGAGCAGTTTACGGCGATGCGTGCGTCGCAGGCTGCCTGGCCGATGCTCATTCCATGGGCCAGCGACCAATAAAAATGCTGTGCGAACGACGTCGCCGATGTGTCCAGCACACTGTATTGGTTCGCAACCACCGCAGGCAATCCGTGCGACACGAGCGCCTGGGCAATCCCCTTGTTGAAATCGCGCCGCCCGCCGGACCCGCTCTGGCACGAATTCAGGAACACCATGCTGACGCCCCGCCGGCAAAGTATTTCGCGTACCGATCGCTCGCCGAGCGGAAACTGTCCGCCAAATTCATCCTCCAGCAGCAACGCGCCCTCTTCGGTCTCGTCGTCAAACCCGCTGTGCCCGATGATATGTACGACGTTAAAGTCCCCCGTCGCCAAGAGTCCTAGCATCCGGCCAGGCGTCGCGCGAGGGAGCACTTCGACTGTCGCCAGCCCCGCCTCGATGAGCGCCTCGAAACCGCGACGGATGACGTCGATTTCCTGATCGATCGATAGCTGCCCAGCCCCTACCGGCTGAGCGGCCGCGACGAGAATTCGCAGCGGCCCGCGGCCCAGTGGGACCGCGCTGGGTGGGATCGCCGTGAGGACGTTGCGCACAAAGTGAATTTCCTCGGTCGCCAGAAAACTCTGCCGAACTTTGTCGTAAGCAAACTCCCAAGGTTTCTCCGCGATCCAGGAAATCATTGAAGTGAGCACGATGTCGAGCTTGCGATTCTGCTGCCGCGCGCGGGCTTCGTCGTAGAGTCGCCGCACGTCGCCCTGAAACAGCGCTTCAAAGAGATCACTGCCCAAATCGATCAACTCGTCATCGGAGGGGAGTGTGCCCTCCTCTTGGTTGGTGTATTTCTTGATCCGCTCGTGCATGCCGATGATTCTGCCATACGCGGTAGGAGGTTCTCCATCCGCAGCTCTCAAACGCATCGCGCTGGTGACTCGAGCGCCTCCGTAGCTCGCAAACACTCGCGCAAACCGCGGCCCTTTGTTTTTGGACCGCGAGACGTTTTTGCCGGTTTGACGCGGCGCCTTTTTTGGCTCTGGATTAAATTCGTCCATGATGACGATGTGCAATGTATCGATCTCGTCCGGTTCGACGAGTTTCGCCGGCGGGGCCGGCGGCGTCGGCGCAGGTTCAGGGGTTTGCCGGGCTGCAGGACGCGGCGTTTTTGGCTTCGGATAAACCTTGCCGGCGAATTCGTAGTCATTCTCGTTGATGTTGCTGCCGCCGCGAATCGGCTTTCCATCCTTCGTGATCTCGCCCGGGATCTCGTAGCACATGATCGATATCGGGTCTGCTTCGGTCGTGCCCATGATCGACCGTGCCGACAGCGGCGTCAGCACCTGCTCGATCGTCTCTCGCTCGGTCCAACCTTCCGTGCGATCGAAGAAGGCGATGGCTTTGCGGCGATCGATCTTCTTGACCAACTCTCCCCGCATGTGCTCGTGGTCGAAACCGAGCGTGTGCCCCGCTTCATGACGCACGACGCGGCGAAATTCCGCATCCGACGTCCGCATCGTAAAGCCTTCCAGATTGAACGTCGGCTCATCCTCGGCGATGCCGAGAATTTCCGTTCCAACGTACGACCAGTAACCGGCCATGTCCTCGGGCTCGGCCAGCCTGGCGATTCGCACCATCCCTGTGCCGCGCGTCTCCTCGAAATGGATATTGGCCGTTTTCCTCCAGGCATTCATGTGGAGCAGTATTTTCGACCGCAACTCCTTCGACGGATTGTCAAGAAATTGCACCGTGAAGTTCATGCCGCTCGCCGGCCAGCGGCGGCCAACGATGAGCGTCAAGCGGCGCGGCCCGCCGCGGCGCCCCATCGGAGTGCGTTCCACGGTCATCGAGCCGGCCGCATTTGCCGGATTGATCTCGATGCTGCGCCGAACGGCCGCCGCAGCCTGCGCCGGCGACAGCGACTTGGGCCTGCAGACAATTTGGGACATGGCAATTGGGCTCCCGTCAATTGTTGAAGAATCATGGAAGTCGAACCGTGGCGTAGCCTCCTTACGTTCGTGAGCGTAACGGAGTGGCGATGCGTGCGAGATCTCATGAGCGCCGCCTGACCGCGCGCATTTTAGTTCAGGCGAATCTTAAAGCAAGCAGCCGGGCGATCCCCGGGTTGATTCTTCCCGGCCCGGCAGCAGCCGTACTACTTGCTGCGACGACGCACCAGCACTGGCGAGAAGGCGAGCCGGCCAGAAAACATGAAATCCGCCGGTGGGACAGGCCGGTGGCCTCGAATTCAAGTTTGTGGTGACAGGCCGTGGGGGCGGCCTTGCTTTTCACCACAGTCAAGATAACCGACCACATATTTCCAGGCGGTCGAGTACGACGGTTCTCTCGTCTGAATCATCGTCAAGCGCGCACTCCGCTGCACGTTGGGACGAAAACACTTTCGTCTCGCCACTTAGTGCGAATAGCGGATCAGATATGCACGCCTCCTTTTCCCCATGGGGTTTCAATGTCGATGTCGATAAAGGACGGTTTGAGGCGGTCAATAATCTTGTTGGATGCCGTGTCGAGGTCATCGGATAAGTTCCCACTTGGCAACTTAATCTCTTGTGATGGACTTTTCGTGTCGCGACCGGGCCGGCACTTGGATCTGACGACTGGAAGTTTCATGATGAGGATCCCTTAATTGGCTTCGGTTCGAGGCCTTTTCTTCACATTAGTTCTACGGAGAGGATCATCGCAACGGGAATGGCGGACCGTCGCGATCGCTTCCCCAACCGGCTACTTTCGCCACAAATGCCGGCTCAGAGTCGATCATATCGTGCGACCGTGGATCCACATTGCGAGAATCCGATTTCAATTCATCCAACGTCTCTAGCAATGCCTTAATCGCGAATTCCAACGCGCTAGGGCAATGTGCGGACGTCATGATGAGTACGATGTTTGTGATGCCGCCTGCCGATCGTTGAAATGCCACGCGCACGCCCCGATTTCGCAGAATTAAATCGAGCGACGACGTGTTGATTTCGGGCGGTAACGGGAGGCATTGAACGGGGAAATAGGGGATACCCGTCGGCGAAGTCAACGGCGCCAGAATTTCGCTAACTTGCCGGACATTCTCGCCCAGCCGCTTTCGCAACTCATCTCCCTGCACTTGGTTCACATCTAACGCATGTTCAAGTGCACAGAACGTGGGAATGGATGGTGGGCTGCAGTGTAGGCGAGTTTGACTCGAAGCGCTGAGCCAATCCGTTAACCGGCGACTGCCCGAGACAACTGCAATCGGTACGCTAAATGCCTTCGCCAAGGATGCAACCAACAGCACCGCCGGAGACTCGATTTCGTGCCAGCGAAGTGATCCGCCGCCTCCAACGCCGTAGGTCGAATCGGGCGAAGGAGAATGCCCCAGCAAGCCAATCGATTGAGTATCGTCCACGATAAGGAGTCCGTTGTGAGGTGTGATGCGGCCGAGATAGTCCGACAGCGGAGCGGGCATCCAATCGGTTCCACTTACGCCGTCGACAAGTACAATCGGCCGTCGTGCCGGCACCTGATTTTCCGACAGCATGAATTCCAGGTGTTCTGCGTCGTGGTGACGGAACACACACACCGGCGTGTGGCGGTAAGTAGCGCGCTCCACGCCCCATCGCGAGATTGAATACGCGCCCTCGTCCAAAAAAATGGCAGTTTCGTCGTCGGCGACGCGGCACACAAGTCGGAGTATGCGTGCAACGTGGAAGTTGCGAACGTGGTCGCTTCGCAGCCCTGGAGGACAGCCACACGCTCGGCCAGCGCGCCGACAAAGCCATCGTCGTCGGCGATCGCTGGACGACCGGACGTGAATCGGTTCCACGACCTTAGTTCGTCCGGCTGGTGCCGCAGACCTAGATATCCGAACGAAGACAGATCAACACAATGATCAATCGTTTGCATTTGGTGACGGAAGGACGAGTGACCAATGCGCAAAAAGGCGCAGGCGGCGCGGCGCCAGCACCAGCGCACCTCGTTGCTGAGGACCGATTTCACAAACAGGCACAGGCCCAGCGCCGCGCGCAATACGGAGTAAGGGGCAAAAGTCGCGATACGGCATGTACGGACCGCTAACGTGGCATGCTTCGCGGCCGCGGCGCGATAGCATACCACTAAGCGGAGATCATCCGTTGCACCAACCTCGGGTTGCCACGCGGCGCGATGGTGTTCTGCGCGGTCGATCTAGCAGGCCATCTCACAAATCCGCCGGGCGGTGGCGTTGGGGATTGCTCGGCACGCCAATTTGCACAGCGAAGACCCGCCCGGGATGGGAAGAAGGCTCCCCAAAAAGTGCGGTTGGATCGATGGCCGCAAGGACTGTGGAACGACCCTCGCCTCATCGGACAGGCCGCGAGCCGCCACCCGTTCAAGCATCTTCGCCCCGCCAGCTGACGCCGAAAACCGTGTCGTTGGAACTGGTAACTTCATATCGCAATTCCTTTGTGTTAGGACTGCCGTACTGCCGGGTTGCTACGCCGCAACTCGGATTATGACCGATTCTGCCCGCCCCATCGCATCAGTGCTCGCGCCGCTCCGGCCTGCTGCGCGCTACCAGCAGCGGTTGCGGATGCAATCGGCTTGCTCCGCAGGGTTTGTAAACTGCCGCCGGCACGTCTCGATACATTGGCGATAGCCAACTTGAGCTGGGCGTACGCCCGCTGCCGGAACGTCCGGCACGACAGACATACGCACCGCGGAAGACCTGGGCCGTGCCTGATGGCGTGGCGGGATCTGCATTTTCATATTACGACCTCCTCGGGAAGAGACGTGGACGCGGTTCAAGTGAGGAAGGCACGACGTCGCTGACATCCACCATTTGCGACAGGACTGCAGTGCCCATGAATTGATTGGCGAAGTTGTAGAACGATAGCTCGACCTCGTATGGCTCGGCGCCGTATCGCGGCACATTGCGCTGGCTTGCAGGTAAGGTTATCCACCGAGATGTTTACGAGCTGATCGCGGTCGATGACGCCGCCAGACTTTAGCGCACCGAGAAGTTTTAGAAAGAGCGGGCTGGCTAGCGTTTGGGCGAAATTGAAAAGTTGTGCCGTGGCGAAATAGTTCTTTGCGCGGTCACATGGATCCTGCCCGTTATTGCGTACCAATTCATACAGTCTGGCAAGCAGCGCCAGCAGCAGCACTCGCACCTCGGATTCGAGAACGGGTGATTGGATTCGAGCTCGAATGATGTCCAAAACTGCTTCCACGATTTTGCGCGTGTTCCAATTCTGCATCCCGCGCAACGCGGGGCAGACGACATCCACGGTTTCTCCTGAATAGAGTTGAACCTTCCCTGTGATCTCGCCGGCGATCACCACGTGGGGCATCGTCTCGTCGGCGAACGTGGACAAGGCGCTCTCCACCAACTGCTCTTTCGAAAAATGAGCTTCCGTACCGCGTTCGGTGTCCTCCTTTTCAGCTTTGTGCGATTTTGACGGCTTGTGCCGTTCCGCTGGTTCGTCACCAGTGTCGCGCGGAGGCTGGAGGCCCGCCTGCTTGAGAAATTCTCGGTAATGTTGTTGCTGTCCGCCGTGGCAGGGATAAAAGCAATGGTCCAAGCAATCTTCGCCGATGCCGCCTTCCTGAAACTGCTCGTAGCTCGCGTAGGTCTGTTCGATCAGAAATATGATTAGTTGCTGGTACGTCGCGGCCGCAAACGGACCTGCAGGCTGGATCGCGTACATTGGGCACTGGCCTTGTTTGAGGACCCAGTAGACGGATTCGGCAATGTGCAGGCTGCCGTTTGGGGCACGGGGGCCAAGCGGGCCCGCGATTGGGCTGTCTTTTTTCCAGCCCAAAAGGTATCGCAGGAATACATCGCGGCTGTGGATGCTATCGCTTTGAAAAATCACACCCGTGTTCTGTTCCTCGAGCGAATCGAGGCGGGCGGGCGAGACAAAGTCGACGTCTAATTCGCCGATCGCGTACACCTTTTGACGGGCCCCGTTTCCGCAACCACAACCGCACCCAGCAGGAAATACGGCGCGCGGCGACGGTGATTCGGCAACCGATGTTACCGATGGGAAAGCGCTGGACGGCGCGGCATGCGCGTTTTCGTCTGGCATGGCGCTCACCGTCCCCGGTACGGTTGCCGATAAGATGTTCGCCGATGGACCTTGCGGTGGAATCTGGTCCTTGTCGGCCGCGTGATCGTGACGATGTCCGGAGTCTTGATGAGACATGGTCGGAACTCCCGAAGTAAGGAACTGGATTGCGCCACTGACATTGACGCGGCCGGCGAGCAGGCGGTCACAGGCCGCTGAAATTTCACCATCGCAACCTTTTGCCGTCTGCAACAAAGCGTCGCGAACCCGAAATGGATTAGGGTTTTCACCACGTTTCTTCTGGAGGCTTAACAGCAGTCCGGCGATCCCGGACACGACGGCCGCCGCAAAACTTGTCCCGCTGCGGGAGACGACGCCACCGGCGGGCACCGCCCCAGGGATGTTTTGACCCGGTGCCAGAATTCCTTGGTAGCGGTAGATCTGTCCCCAGTTGCTGCTTTCGAGCGGCTGACCGCGTCGTCCATCGCCCCCACAGCCAACACCGAGGGGAGCGCCCTGGCACGTGCAAGCATTCACATCCATCATTTCCCGCTGCCGCAACGATCAACCGGCCCTGGCTAGCGCTTTCGCGAATAGCTTCGGCCAGCATCGGGTGGGCCACTCCGCAGGACGCAAACTGGCCAGCGCTGATATTGATCACCTGCGCCGGCATTGGTCGCAGCCCGAATCGCACGCGCCAAATCGGTCTGTGAACAGGGCGACCGGTACCCCACGGCGAGTTTCGAAAGATTGGAACAATCAGGCCTCTGCAAAGTGGTGCAATCCCCTTCAGTGGGCTTTCATGCTGGCCAAAGATGATGCTCGCCGTGTGAGTTCCGTGCTCTTCGGCAGGACCCTTGGCCAGACCAGATCCCACAAAATCGAGTTGGGTGATGGCGGCCCGCGCGAGGCATGGATGGCCCGTGTCGACAGGCCCATCAAGGACCGCGATCGTGACCGCCGGGTCGCCCCGAGTCTGATCCCAAAGCTCGGTAAGTCCCGCCAATGTGATTTGTGTGGCAGAACTTGCGGCGAGAGCCATCGAGTCGGCAGGCGGTGCGGACATGACGACGAGAGAGATGGGAACGAATGAGCCCCCGAACAAACCAAGCACGCGCAGAGTGTGACACTTGTCGAAGCGCCAAACAATAGACGGTTGCCGTGTGATGTGGGTAAGACGGCAACGCAAGGAATGACGACGCTTGGGTCACGGTCGTCGCGCTTCGATAGATTGTCTCCAAAATTGGTGCTTGCTCAGGGAACGAACTCTTCCCAAGTAACGACTTGGCCACTGTGGTTTACGTGAAAGGCGAAGAGGCGAGCTTGGTTACGATTGAGAGACTTGATGGTTGCTCGGAGCCTCGGCTTGGGTGGCACGTCTGCCAAAGGTGGCAGGGGGTCGTCAATCCACCGCGGCCGCCTTCCTCCTGAAAAACGGACAGGATCATTTCCTGGTTGGCGGCGGGGACGCGGAATTTCTTCACAAGATCGCCTTGAAACCTCAACTCCCTTAGATTCGAGTTCCAGACAGGGATGACAAGCGAATCATTCTCCGGCTGTGAGTTGCCGGCGCGAAACCAAGGGCTCTCGGAGCCAACTCTGGGATCGATTAGGTCAGATGGCTCACCACTCGGCAGTGAATCCAGACGCGGCACTACGACAGATTGTTGTCCTTGCTGCATTGCAGATGTGGTAGAGCGCAATGCAGTCACTCCCGATGCCGTCAGTACAAAACACGTACCCTCGGGAATGCTCGTAAGCGGTAATCGACGGAATTGACGTGCAGCGTCGCCGGGAACTGTAGTCTCGCAAGCATGTTCGACAAACTGCCGGCACAACAGCCAGCGCAAATCCAGCCGAGTCATCCCCGCCGTCAGCAGGTCCGACAGTTCGACTGCAAATTGCCAGATGTCCACTGCACAATCGGTAGCGTACTCGTTTGCCTGCAACAGGATTTGCAGCGCCCGGGTTGTCGCCGGGGGTAACGGAAGCGGTCCCTCAGTTGCATGAACTGAGTTTGCCATCGCGGCTATCCTGCTGCGGCACAGGGTCTTTTGCGAGAGATTCTCGGGCTTTAGGCCGTATTCTAAAGATTGCCCTGCTCGCAGTGAGTACGACGGAGTGCCCTATTCTATAAACTAAAATCGAATGCGCAAGAGTCTTCACAAAAAACTGTTTCGAGATCGACTTGCCAATTCAATAGCATTTCAAAATCGTGATCGCGTTCAACGTCTGAATGCGCTTGGTCTGTCAGTGACCAACGAAATCGATCGACAAACTGAACGTCTTAAGAAAAGAAGGCCGCCGGTGGGTCAGGCCGGCGGCCTCGGGGGTGCTCGTTGAAAGACACGAGCAGCAAAATTGTGGCGGAAGCGGGGAGCGTGAAGCATGGAGCGATAACAACCCGCTCCCGGCCCCACCTCGAAGATTCGCCGTGGCGAACTCCCCGCCCCCTGCTGTGTGCTAATCCTCGTACATCAGCTGTGCCGGCGGCACCTTCGCGGCGATCTGCGAGAACGCCGCGCTCAGCTGCTCTTCGACTTCTTCGACGGTCGAGTGGACCGGCACGTCGATGAACACGCCGCCGCCGGCAAACGCGATCGCTTCCATCAAGTTGCGGTCGGCGCCGGCTCCCACGGCGATCGTGTGGATCGTGATGCCGCGCTTGACGGCTTCGGTGGCTTCCCAGAACGCGTACCGCTTGTAGTTGTCGCTGGTCGAGTAGTTGGCCGCGCCGTCGCCGTCGTAGTCGGTCCAATCCTTCCACTGGAAGCTCGGCTGGCAGCTCCAGCCGGTCGGCTTCTGGTTGGTCTGGCCGTCGGTCATCACGATCATCGTCGGGCGGGCGCCGTAGCGCGTGTAGCCATCGTCGTCTGGATCGCTGGCTACGCCGACCAGCAGTTCGCGGGCCTTGAGGATGCCGTCGCCCATCGCCGTCCAGCCGTTGTACTCGCCGGCCTGGTGACGCTGCTGGATGTCGTCGATGTCGCCGTACTTCGGCGTGATCGGATCCGACGAGATGTTGATCGTCACCTCGCCGTCGTTCAGTCGACGTTTGCTTCACGGCCCATTGCCGTAGCCGACGAGGCCCACTTCATCGCCGAAGTCGAGGTCGTCCAGGAACTGCAGGAACAGCGTCGTGCCCTTGACGTTCGCCTGGTACGGATAGTGCGGCGTCCGCCACAAGATCTTCCGACTCGATGCGGTCGTGGCGATTCTGCTGCAGGTAGTCCATCAACGTGCGATAGCCATAGCGCTTCTTGTACGTCGTGTTGCTAGTGGTTCTTCACCCAATTGATGTAGCCGTCCCACAGCGAGTCGCTGGTCGAATTGCTCGGCTTCGTGCTTCGGCAGAGCCGCTCGAGTAACGGCCCGATTGCGGGAACGGATACTTGCGGCTGCCGCTCACGTTGTTCGTTCAGGCCCAGCGTACTGCGGATGGTCGCCGTGTCGGTGCTCGACACATACGTGCCGTAGTACGAATTGATCGGTGCCGAAGCCCGTGCTCGGGAAACTTCGATGCGACGTGCCCGGCCATTTCGGGTCGGCCGCGACGAGCGAGTCCCACAGCCGTCGAGCAAGCCTTCGACCGTGCTCAGGCTGAGCGACGAATTGAGCGAGCTGTCGTCGTTCATCGACGCCGACCAGTCGAGCACGAGCACCAGGTCGCGGGCCTCGGTGAAGGCCGTCGACGAGGTCTGTCAGCGGCACGCTGTCCTTGCCGATGGCCCAGCCGAACGCCAGCGGGAACTCGCCGTCCGGCGCCGACAGGTCATCCGGCCCGTTGCGGCGGGCGGTCACTTTCACCACGTTGTACGGGGTGCCGCCCCACTGCACGGTCCAGTCGCCGTTCGCCGGGATTGTAAATCCGCTTGCCGAATTCGACGTCGACTGTCCGGATCGACGTATACGCCGTTCGCCTCGGCCACTTCTGCCGCCATCTGTGCGGGCCGCCTCGCACCGCGATCGAGTTCGCGTCGATGGTCGCCGAGCCCTACGCCCTGGCCGGCGGCATAGACGGCCGCCTGAATTTCTTGCGAGGCGGCCAGCGATGCCGCGTCCACGGCGTTCTGCATCTGCGGTTTCGGTCAGCACGACGCGGCCCGTGTCGACCGACAGAGCCACGAACGCGAACAGCACCGTCAGCAGGAAGGCCGTCAGCACGACGATCACGCCGCGCCGCTGCTGCCAACCTCGCGCCGCCCGCCCGGCAACTCTCAACTTGTGACGACTCATGGTGTCCCCTCCCGGCTACCCATCATTTTTCCACGCGCGCCGTCGCCCGTGGGCTGCAGTGAAACTGCTCCTTGCAACGAAAAATCCTTCACGCCTTTGCGGCCCATGCCGCCCCAATTTTGGAAGAGCGAAGCCCCTGCTGAGCCGAATGGCGCCGCGGCTCGGCGGGAGCTTCGCCCTCCCATATTTCTTGCGTTAATCCGAAATCGTTGCCCGGCCGTTGCGGAACACCACGTTCGCCGTCAGCGCGTGGTCGCTCCCTGCCGGCACTGGCATGATGCTCACGCTCGACCACGGTATCGAAATCTCTACCGAAAACAGTTTTAGGTCGTTCGCCGGATCGTCGATCGCGAAATCGTCTTCTGGATTCTCGAAATCTTTCACCTCAACCGTGATGCTGTCGCGCGGCACGTCGTTCGCCGCCAAGAAATTCTCGACGTCTTCCTTGAGCTTCGCCGTCGCGTCCTCGCTCGGATCCAACAGCTCGTCGCGGTCCATCGACGCGAATCGTGCGCCTTCCCGCGCCGCCACTTCGAGCATGTTCTGCATCTCGAACGCCCGGCCAACCTGGATCGTCGCCAACACGATCGCCAGCAGCACCGGTGCTACAATGGCAAACTCAACGGCAACGGCTCCACGGCGGATCGCATTCCTCGGCAAATGTCGCTTCATCAGTGCATCTCCAGGTCGCGCCTTACTCATGGCGCATAAACGCTTGTCCCTCGAGCACCACGTCGTCCAGGAACGAACCCAAATAGGGTATGTTCGGAACGATCGCGACGTCTTGGTAATTAATCTTGGCGCGAACCATGAACAGTTGCAGCGGTTCTGCGCCGGACAATTCGATGTTCGGCATCGCCTCCAGATCGGAGCCGCTCTCCGGCTGGCCGCCCGAGTCGTACGTGCCCGCGTTCTTCACGAACACTTCGACGTCGCCCGGATCGACGATCGACGACATGGTCGATAGCACTTTGGCGCGTACGTCGGCCGTGGTTTTGCCTTCGGTCGTGCCCATCCGGGCTGCCTGGCGGCATGCGCTCCGCAGCACGTGCTTCACCAATTGTGCGTGCCCCAGCTCGAGGAGCCCCAGCACGAACAGCAAGAACACGGGCAACACCAGCGCGGTCTCCACGACCGTCGTGCCACGACGTTCGCCAGAATTTCGGTGAATCGAGTTCGGTCGGTTCATCGGTGGCTTTCCGTTCGTCGGAAGTTGTGGATTGCTGGATCGATGAGGTCCGACACAGTCGGCGTGAAATCTCACGGATTTGCTCTCTCCGTTCGAAAGCATCCTCAAGCAAAGCCAAACGGCTGCTGAGGATCGAAGAGCAAACATTCGGAAGGAATCGGCAGGAAAAGGTTTAGCGAAAAGCTCGCCTAGCGCGTCGGGTTTGTCGCCCCTCCAAGGAGTTGCCCCCCCAAGCCCCACGATCAAGGCAACTGAACCCTAGCACACAATTTAGGGGGTACGCGCGAGTTTGTTACTCGCGCCCTTACAATCAGCCAAGGAGTGCCGATTGGTTGCCTTTTGACATCACGCGGCTGGTCGGCAAATCAACGTCCGAGATCCGAACGTAGCGATCGCGCTTGGCGGATCGTGAGACGGACCCAGCGTGGCGACTGGCACATGTAAAAAAGAAGGCCGCCGGTGGGTCAGGCCGGCGGCCTCGGGGGCGCTCGTTAAAGGCACGAGCAGAACTAATCCTTCAAATCACGACATTCCGGCATTCGACATTCGACTAGTCCACAAGCACGGGTGACGTGTAGGCCCGTCGATGTAACCGCTGGTGGTGCTCAGGCTGCCTTTCGGGCGGAGCTTGCCATTAAACCAATGTGATTTTCTGACGATCACCCGAGTATTGGTAAAACCCTGCCACTCGGAGTTGACCACGGTCACCACACCCCAACCGACGACATGGAAATCCACATGGCTGCCGTTCGGATTTGCGAGGTGGTCGTAAATCGGAATCAACTTCTGCTTGCCATGCACAGCTTGAACGGATTGCTTCAAACCGGACGACAAGCCTGTATCTCCTTGAGTCCATAGCGGGACGGAACTGTCGATGTGAGAGGTCTGTGAAATCCGACCGTCAGCGTGAAGTGCATTGAGGTCGCCCTGCCGCAGGCCGTTCAGGATCTGATCATTCAATTGAGACGAGCTGTTGTCGGTAGAGCCGATGTCGGTCGTTCCCCAATTGCCAGGGACGTCATTGCCGGAACCGTCCTTCAGTTTCCCATCGCCGTACGCGCTCCACAAATCCCCTGGTTCGAGACTATTCCACAAGTCTAACGGCGTGGCAAATGGAAGTATTTCCACGCCAGGTTCCATATACTCACCTTTTTGGAGTACGGCGGTGGCCGTCGCCACGACCGCGGCGTTCTGCAGGCCCAGGAGTCGGGCGAAAAAGAGTGGGACTGCCGCATTCACGCCACCGTCCCGCCGCAAGGTTACGCGGACTGTGTCAAATGTCCCCGAACTAAGGAGCGACACACCCGAGTAAATCGACTGCGGGTCGTAGCGGCCGATTTGAATGTCGGAATTTGCAACTTGAAACGACGTATCACTGAGGTTGTCGCCGACATAATCCCGGACAGTAGCGCGGGCCTTATCCAGATCTTGCGTACCATCCGGCTTTCGTATCAGGTCTTGTACGGCGGCCAATGCCGAGGCATCTGCAGGCGCTGCAAATCGGTGCGAACCTTCAGCAGGTAGCCGTAGTCAACGGAAAATGCGATCAGTCCAACCAGCGCGGTCATCAATAGCGCCGCCATGACCATGATGGCGCCCCGACGATCTCGATATGTCAATGTACGCTTGCGGGTCATAACATCTCCTGCCTTTCGGGGAGAATTCTTCGACTCTATCGATGAGATAGTCTGTCGTTCATTCGCGTCTCATGAGGGTGGTGGACGTGATTTCCGAACCGTCCAGGCCTTTGAAACCGTTGATCCATCGCACTGGATCATACTGCACGCTCACACTCACGCTGAGTTGAGAACCCGAGGCGATCTGACTCAAGTTGCCGGCGGGCACCGAACTCCCCGTCCCGTCGGTTACTGTTACCTGAGCAGCCGATGCCAAGATGGATCCCGATGTGCCGGGGGAAACTTCCCGCAGATAATCCCGAACCGCCGATTCCACCGACGTGGTTGCCGCAGTGTCATGCCGCGCGCAACCCGCGGCCCGGCGCGGGAGGCATCGCTCACCTTCTGATAGACGTTCCCGTACTGCCCAACATCGATCGCGCCGAGAACTAACAGGGTTAACAAGGGCAACACGATTCGCATTCGACGGCAGCCGTGCCTCGGCATAAATCACGCCGTCGTAACCGAATCTGTTTCTTGTGTGGGTCCATATCCACTCTCCACTCAAAACTTCATTCCCGCCAACCACTCTGTTCGGCACGTATCCTTGGATTCAGCCCCAAGTAGTCGATCGGGAGCCAGGTGACGTCGCGATAATCAACTTCGACGCGCACGGTCAGGTTGGTCCCCGACGGGCAATTGGAAAGGCCGTCAGGAGTGGTCACACGTACTTTGCCCGGGTTGGACGCTTTGGACGTCACAGATTGCAAATAGTTTCGCACGGCAGAGTCGATCTCTGAACTGTTGGTTGTGTTGGCCATCACCGCGGTGCGGCACCCTTCTCGGGCAGCATTCGTGAGCGATTGCTGGATCATGATCATCCGCCCAAGCTCGATGAGCGCGAATACAAACAAGAAAAACACTGGCGCAACGAGTGCAAACTCGACCGTGGTGACACCCGATCGCGACGTTTTTTGGTTGCGCTTAAACATCGTTGGCCTCAAATCGCCAGCTGCGCAGTTGATTTAAATTGCCGCCACTCGTCACGAAATACCCTGCTAATTGAAACCTTCCTTACGCATCGTGGAACTCGACGATAGCGTCTTCCCACCCAGGAACCACGGCGATGCCATCCAACTGACGGTGTTGAAGGGTACGGCTGTTGTCACGGTAATCATGCTGCCTGGAGTCGCTGTCGCGGGGTTCGGTGTCACGTTCACCGTTACGCCCGGCACCGCCACGGCGGCTGTGTATTGCTGGACGGCCGTTTCGACGCCCGACGTCGTCGCCGACGTCGTAATCGCCTGTCGCGCTCCCACGCGCGACGCGTTGACCAGCACTTGCTGCACCATCAGCGCCCGGCCAAACTCGATGAATCCTATGATCATCAAGAAAAACACAGGTGCCACGCAGGCGAACTCCGTCGCCGACGCACCCAACCGCCTGGATCGACCGTTCCGTCGGCCGAATAAGTGCATGCGTCGACGCGCCGTTGTCGCGCCTTCGCAGATGCAGCCAGGTACAGGTCCGGTTCGCCTACGCTTCGTTACAAGTTGGAAAAATGATCGCAACATGGGCAGTGCCCCTTCTCGGTAGTTCACCGAATTATTTCACCAGCACGACGGGTGAAAACACGTAGTTGCTGGTGCCTGTGCCCGGTGCGGGAACCCCGCCCTTCACGATCAACGGCGACACTTGAATCGTCACGTGCTTTTGCGACATCGAACCGGTGAGCTTCACTCCCATGATGCGGATGCCCTGCCACTTCACGATCGTGTAGTTGGCGTTGTTGCCGTTGCCGCTGACGTTTTCGAATACTGGGATAACCCGCGGCTTGCCGATGATCGATGCCAGTTCGTCCTTGACGCCCGCGCTGATTCCCGTGTCGCCGTTCAATCCCAACTTGCCATTCGCGTCGATTTGAAGCGGCTTGCCCAAAGCGGACAGATCCTGAGGCGAAATGCCCTCCACAATCTGCCGGGCAATATCGTTCGTGCTGTTGTTGCTGCCGCCGATGTCCACGGTGCCGCGGTTGCCTGGCGAGCCGGTTCCTTGCGGATAAAGGTTTACCTCCGCTTTTCCATCCGAACCGCTTTCAACCTGATTCGTCTCGGCATTCCATTTGTAGTTGTCGGTGCTGTTGTTGTTGACGAGCTTGTTCCAAGTATCGACGTCCAGAGCAAACGGCAGGATATCCAGATTGCTGCCGTCCGCAGGTGCCTGAAATCCCTTCATGTTTCGCACGATGGCCGCCGTCGCTTCGGTGCGCAGTACCTGGCCGGTCAAGCCGAACACGCGGCAAAGAAGTACGGCACTTCGCCGTTGGACGACGAATTCTTGTTCATCGTAACGCGAACCGCGTTGTAGTTGCCCGGCGTGCCGGTCTCAAACTGGCTGCCCGCATTTGTGAAGTCGGAAATGTAGCCGAAGACCACGTCGCCGCCCGGATCGTTGCTGGTGTTGCTGTCGACCACCATGGCATGGCCCGTAACCGGATTCGACGATGCATATTGAACGGCCGTCGTGCGTGCCAATCCCGTGGCGTCCGGCACGCTGTTCCCTTGCGACAACTTTTGCCCGAAATCCCAGCAAGTAGCCAGTGCCGTGGCATCCGCCGACCGCTGCATCTCTTCCTTCGCGGACAGCACAAATCCTAAATCAACACAAAAAGCGATCATGCCAACCAGGACTACGGCCATGATTGCAGCCAAAACGGCGATCGCGCCACGACGGCTCTGGCGGAGTGGTTTTCGTTTGCGGTTCATAATTTCGTTCTCTGATGCGGTTTGATAAGGAATCAAGGGTTTGGCATCGCCTGAAGGCGAATGCGTGGAAATTGTTTTCGAAGCTAGGGATTGAGACTCGTGTCAATCGGAATCGGCGCATTTTGCTCGTGCACGACGCCGTCTTCCGTCACCCACACCAGTTTTTTCAGCACCAGGGAAATGACGCGGTTTTCGGCAAAGCCCACGCCGGATTCCGTGAGCGACACCGCCGGCAAATAGCTATTCAAGCCGGTCAACGTCGTGGGAGTGCTCAGCGTCAAATCGCTCCCGCCGAACGATCCCCAGGTATCCGAAGAGCCGTTCGAAATCTGAAAGGTCAAGTTGCCGTCCTCGAGCGACATCCGCTGCACCCAAGTCACGACTTCGCCCTCGTGCGTTAGTGCGCTCGACTCATCGGCAACTCGATGTTCGACCAAGTCAGTGCCGTCCCAAAGCTGAATCTGCATGCCACCGGGGCGGTAATCAGGAACATTCGAATGGTTCAACGTAAACAGGAAATAGGCACTTCCCAAATCGCCGGAAGGCGACATTACCATCGTGGTTTGCGGAGCACTGCTATCCGCATCGGGTTGGCCGACGTGCAGCTCCCAATGCTCCTCAACGGACACGACGCGCGGCGCATTGGCCCATACGGTCGCTGTGATCAACGTTGCCAGTCCGAAAATAAAGGCCTTTCCGGCAAGGTTTTCTAGTCGTTTTAGATTGTTCGCCATAACTCGCTCCATGTTCGTCATTGGAATTCGATTACCACGCGGTCTAGTTATGCAGGCGCAAACACGCTAAAGGTGAATCGCGCTCTGCGGATTGCCAACGGACTGAGCTCCGCCGTCGCCATCGAAAGTTGGCGGGCGCAGCTGTGCCCAAGGGAAGATCAGTTAGGCAGAGGAGTTTGCCCCTGATTTGAGGTGCCTACGCTCAAACCAAGACGAGTTGGCAGGATCGGCAACTACTGCAAAGCATGTCGATCCCACCGACGGACGCTTTGAAACTTGACCGACACAAGTGCATCAGTCGTCCTTCGCGGCGTCATCCAACAGCAACCATATCTCCGGTTGTCGATAAATGCGTCACGATGTCGGAAGGTCGCCAGAGTTTTTCTTGATGTAGTGACCTTCTTGCCAATAATGCAGGCGAAGGAATCCACTATGTAGGGGGCAACCATGTCTCCTGAGGTGGTGGTATACACCCAGCAGAGGGATGAGACGTGAAACGCGCGGCGATGCAGACGCACCGCGCGACTCGATTAGAATTCGGCCCCGATCTCTATACCCGGACCGACAAACCCGAGCGAATCGCCGCCCGCAAACTGGGCCAGCGCATCGCTGTGCCAATTCTGCATTTCGAAACCAAGCTGAGCATGCACGTCGAGCCTGCGGTAGCACGTTGCATATGCGATGCCCGCATACAGCTCGTCGACGATGACATTGTCATCTTGCAGATCGGACGGAACGAAGTCGTTGCCGCCGTTCTGAGTCCAATCGCCGCCCAGAATCGACAACCGCGCCCCGAGCACTCCAAAAACCTGCCCACGCTGCACCTGGCAGAGCAGCGTCTCGAAATCGGCCGCCACTGTGAGGCCCAGCAAATCGGTGCCGGCCCCGTCGCCATCGTCATCTTCCAGATCGAGGCTTGCCAGGCGAAGGCCCGCCGCTAACAGAAAGGCAGATTTTCCAACGGGCACGGTCCGCGTCGCTTCGAGATCCAAAACGTCCAGGTCGATGCGGATCGAGTCGTCGTCGTCAAGAATTTTCAGACTGCGACCATAGTGCCAATACCGGGCCCGGCCGTCGACCTTTCCCGTCCCCTCAAATCCCACGATCAGCCGCGGCGAGAATTCAAACTTCTCCGACAGCTGGCCGGCGAAGTTTTCCATCACGTGGGCACGCAGAAAATTGAACTGCACGTCCGCAAAGTATCGCGTTCTCGGCTGGCCACACTGGCACGCGGGGCCCCACGACTCGCCATTGACGCGCCGTACCCCGGCGGCATGTCATAAAGCCCGCAATGCGGGCAGACCTGACACGGCCCGTTCATGCCGCCGTCGCAACCCATCCCCGCCTCGCATCCCATGCCGGGCATTCCCATATTTATGGGGTCGCCCATTCCCATCGGCCCTGGATAGGTCTCGATCGGTTCGCCATACATCGGATCGCCGCCCATCGACGTCCCGTCCGTCGGCATCCCGCTCAACGTCATCCCTTCGGGATATTCTGGACCACAGCCTTTGGTTTCCATCGGCAAGGTTTCGACGGCTTCACTCGGCGGGGCCGGAGATTTCACTTCGTTGCCGTCCGGCAATTCTTCCTCGGTTACAGCAAGAAGCTGAACCGTCGCATCGTCGTCGTCGACAAATTCGGCGGGGCGGATCATTCTCTTTGACGGCGTCGCCGGTCTCGCGGGCCGAGCGATCAGCCTCGGCGGTGGCGGCACATCCACAAACGATTCTTGCACGACGTCGACAACTTCGCTATCCGTCGATTCGATCGGCTTGCTCAGCGATTGCGGCGGCAGGTCGATTTGCGAAGCCAACAGCGTGCGGCCCGTGTCGTGGCGGACCGCGCACGACGGTCCCCACGTACGGTTCCAGATCAATGCCGGGCACCGGCTCCACGTAGCGTTGAATCGTGCCCATATTGTCGGCGAGCGCAAACGGCGGCAAACCGGTCGACTCGTCGGGATTCCGGATTACCCGCGCCAGCGGCGCTTGAGACGGGGCAGGGGGCGTCGCGTTTGTCTGCACGTGATTGCCACTCGCTGCCGCGTGCCATCCAAAACCGTTCAGGTCCGCCGAACCGGCGACAGTGTTCCCAGGATAAACACTGTAGTTCGGAACGCTCCACACGGGCGGCTGCAATTGTGCCAACGCCGTGGGGCAACACGTCCATAATCCGCATGCGACTACCGCAGCGAACGATGCTCTCGCGATTCCGCAAGCACGCCGG
>CAWAZX010000014.1:0-11609 GCA_963786455.1 uncultured Planctomycetota bacterium
CGGTCGCCATGACTGCCGGAATGCGTGTCGACGAGTTGGCTCGCATTCCGCTTTCGTTTCCAACGTACGCAGGCATTCTTGGCCGCGTGGCGGCCAGCGTGACACGGCAACTCAACCTGCAGGACCATTGGCAAACTGGCTGAGAACGAACTCCAAACATTCCAACATCGAAAGGGAACCAATGGCCACCGCTGCCCGCACCTACAACCAAGACCACATCGCCCGAAAATACACGCCCGGCAAACGCCGCGTGAGCATTTACTGGACCTGGAGCTATCCGTGGGAGACGAACCGCGACGTCACCGAATTGGATAATCGGTTTTCCACGATCACCGAAGTTCGCCGGGTTGCGTGGCCGGATTTTGAAGCCACCGAATGGGACAAGATGAATTTCTTGCAAGGCATCGCCGGCACGCTGGAGTTGTTCCATCGGTCCTCGCTTTCATTTCAGCAAATCGTCGGTGAGGCGACCGGACACCCCGTCGCCGTGTTCCAGCGTATCGATCAGGCCGGCTACAAGCTGCCGATTGACGAACGTGTGCTGGCCGACACGGACACGCTGTTGGTATTTGGCCTGGACCACCTCGTCGCCGAACAGGAAGCCGAGCCGGCCGAAATCGAGGCGATTCGCGAGTGGCTCAAACGCGAAGGGACATGCCTGCTGCTTGCCCCGCACCACGACGTCGGCTTCACGGACGACTCGAAGCAGCGGCAGATGGAATATCGCCACCACGGCGACGAACTCGTGCCACGCCAGCAGCGATTCAGCCAGTACACACGCTCGCTGATGAAGGCGCTCAACGTCCCGGTCATCAATCAATGGGGGCTTCGTCCGGCAGTCGTGAAGGGGACGAAGGAGATTGCGCCGCTGACCGCGTTCCGCGACCTCGACAAGGTGGGATTGCTGAACAACGTCACCACATTCAATTTTCACTTGCACTTGCCGCACTACGAAGTTACGGCCCAGGACGCCAAGTCGGTGCATGTCTTGGCGCGGCAACTCATCGATCCCGATCGCCCGCATCCCTTCACAGCCGCTGGAAACAAGGAGTTCAACTGCCTGCTCTGGATGCCGCCGACCGAACAACGAGCCGGCGACATCCTGCTCATCGACTCCACCCACTTCACCACGCTCTTCGGCGGCACCGACAGCCTGGCGAACCTTTGGCGAAATCTGGCTTTAATGAAATGAGAGTGGTGAAGCTCCTAATGATCAGTGTGGACCTTGATTTACATTGGACAGCGCTTATGATGTCCTCCCGCCGTTGAGGCCGGCGATGCCGGAATCGGCGCGTTGAGCGCGATTGCACTTGACGAAGCAACCGGCTAGCGCGGAGGATTGATAGGCTTCAGCATTGCGGACTCCGTCGGCGAACCTAGATCGCAAAGAGCGCTGACTGAGCTGGCCAGAAACAGAACGTCGCGATTCACAGATTGGAGTATCCCATGTCGGAGAGACGCGAACGCGCAGCTGAAGCCGCCGTGGCCGCCAAGCAACGTGTCGACGCTAAGCTGGGAGATATTTGGTGGGCGATTCTTTTGCGCGGCCTGTTGGCGTTAGGCCTGGCTGTTTGCGCGTTCGTTTGGCCTGAGAGAACGCTGGGGATCTTCGTCAAGCTTTTGGGGGCGTACTTTCTCATCGATGGCGTTATTGGCGCCATCGGCGCGTACCGCAGTGGTGACCGAGCATCTCCGCTCATGCAGACCATCGTAAGCTTGGCAATCGGCCTTGTCTTATTGTTTTGGACCGGTATCAGTGCAAAGCTCTTCTTGATCCTCGTTGGCGTCTGGTTGGCACTGCAAGGGATCAGCCTGTTCCTGGCAGCCTTTAGAATGGCTCCCGCGGAAGGAGAGCGTGGACTAACGATGGCGATAGGCGCCGTCATGGTTCTTGTCGGCGCGGTGTTTGTGTTCTGGACGGATACGGGCGTCGTCGCGATATCCTGGCTCATCGGCATCGGGGCGCTGGTGATCGGCGGTCTGCTGATCTATCTGGCCACACGTGTCAAACGCTTGCAAGCGAAGATCGACAGCATCGGCGGTCGCTCCTGATGCACGTGGCAGACGCCGGATAGCGGGCCGAGGTCCTCTTGCCTCTTGACTTGTCCCCAGGTAAGGAAATCAATCGATAAGTCAGAGTTGAAGGCGTCCCAACACCAATCTGCTTCGTTTCGCAGTTGCCGTCGGTTTCGCACCACACAAGAATTAGAGCCGCCGGGCGAGGCGCCCAACGGCTCTTTCTCGTTAGTTCACGCGGCGGCAAGATCACCCATCGGCTCACTTAGCGCGCCGGAGACATGAAGCTGCCAGCTACATGGCCGCTTTGATGAGCTTGCGTTTTGACCTTGCGTTTGACCTTGCGTTTGAGCTTGCGTTTGGCCTTGCGTTTGACCTTACGTTTGGCCTTGCGTTTGGCCTTTTTGGCAGCCTTCGCCACCTTCTTCTTGGCGGTTCGTCTCTTCTTGGCCACAGTTATTCCTCCATAAAAAGGTTCAGGTGATCTTACGGCTGACACACCAACTGAAACTCACAGCCGACTCTCACCCCATGAAAACCAGCTACCATTCCGCGGTAGCTCCCGGTAACTCGCATTCCAATTTGCGGTCGAATCAACAACTCCTTATTGAAACGTCGCTCATGAAACGCGCGAAAACCGACGTCACTTGTTGGTAGTTGTACGAAATTGTTGAAATTGTGCAACACGTTTTCGGGAAAAATTGTGCGCTGAGCAAGAAATTTTTCCGCGCCGTGACTTCTACGGCGCTCATTAATTGATAATCCCACGGTGTGGAACGGTTCGTTTGTGCTCGTGGGCGCTGTTCAATATGCAAGGCAGCCGCCCGGTTAATTAGCGGCGGCTGTGCGCGACGACGAGTGACCGATGGTGAGTGAAAACTCCACCGCGGGAGGCGACGTGCGTGCCGATCGATTACAAGTGGTACGCCGCCTCAAACCACCGGATACTTGGCTGTGCGGAGCCAGTGGCATCACCGAAGCTTCGCGCGAATCACGCTGCACAGAAGGAGTCGGAACAAGGCAGCATTCCGCGGTCCAGACGGCTGGAATGCGGCATCGATTGTGGCGACATCTTGTCGTTCAACTCATGTGAAACGCTCCGACGTTTCGTGGGCGGGCGCCTCCTTCGTGAATTGGCCAAGAGTGCCTAGCAATGCACCGCGGGCGCGGTAGGATGACCTTCTACGATATTCGCCGGCGGTTGCCTGCGATCACGCTTATCTGTTAACGCGCATTGCAGGCCCGGCCGGGCTCGGCGGCGTCCGCATTCGATGCACCGAGTAATGGTTGCCGTTCCCGTAAGCTGGAGAGCAAACTCGAGGGTAGCGCAACTCAACGCGCCTCCGTTCTCGACTGGCCGCGAGTTGTTCTAGCTGCCTGCTAGAAACGCCTTTTTTCTACTTTGGCGGACGAATAAGAGTGCTCGCGATCAACACACATTTCTAAGCAAGGATCATGACATGTTAAGAATGCGATTTCCCTGGTTCGTGATTGCCAGTTGCGCGAGTTGTTTCTCATTAAATGTTTGCCGTGCAGACCAGGCCGAGGACGAAGCGGCGATCCGCAAAGCCGACGAGGCCTATGTCGAGGCCTATAACAAGCACGATGCGAAGGCCGTCGCCGCTCTGTGGTCACCCGAAGCCGTGTATGTGGACCCGGATACGGGCGAGGAGGCGGTCGGGCGCGATGAAATCGAAAAGGAGTTCGCCGACACATTTGCCGATCTCAAAGACGCCAAACTCGAAGTTGAATGTGGACTCGATCAAGTTCTTCTCACCCAATGTGGCAATCGAGAACGGGCACAGCTCGCATCATTCGTCCGACGGCAGAGCCAGAGGAGTCGACGCTATTCAGCGCGTCTTTGTGAAGCGAGATGGAAAATGGTTGCTCGATCGCGTCTCGGAGGAAGAAACTGCCGCGCCGCATCCCGCCGCCATCCAATTACGAGCATTTGAAGGATTTGGAATGGATGATCGGCTCCTGGGTTGATCAGGATGAAGACGCCACGATCCAAACCGATTGCGAATGGACGAAGAATCAAAACTTCATGAACCGTTCGTTTGCCGTGGTGGTGGGGGATCAGGTTGATATGGCGGGCATGCAGATCATCGGCTGGGATCCCATCGCGAAGCAGATCCGCTCCTGGGTCTTCGATTCCGACGGCGGGTTTTCCGAAGGCAAATGGACGCGCAAGAGGAGACCGCTGGTTGATTCAGCAGAACTGGCACTTTGCCCGACGGAAGCAGATCGTCGGCAGTCAACATCATCACGCGCGTCGACGACAACTCGTTCACATGGCAATCGATCCAACGCGAAATTGGATGGTGATGTACTGCCCAATGTCGACGAAGTGCTGGTCGTGCGCAAACCGGCCGAATGAGGCAATGTCGCCTCTCCATGACATCGAGCAATGCAAACTCCAAACAACAATTGTGTGATATCGAGGTGTCACCATGAAAAAGGCTTTCATAATAACGATCGGCTTATCAGCAATATTAATGTGGGTGTGCGGCGACGTGTTGGCTCGCGGAGGGCGTGGAGGCGGCGGCGGCCGCGGTGGCGGAGGCGGCGTGGTGGTGGCGGCGAGAGCCGGCGGCGGTGGCGCGCGGTGGGGGCGGCGGTTATCGTGGTGGAGGTGGCTCGCGCGGCGGCGGGCATCGTGGCGGCGGCGTGAGCCGCACACCTTCGATGTCGCGCCCGTCTTCGCGCCCGTCATCGATGAATCGGCCGAGCGGCGGTCGCGGACCCGCAAGCGCACGGCCAAGCTAC
Organism: uncultured Planctomycetota bacterium; assembly: GCA_963786455.1. Taxonomy (GTDB): domain Bacteria; phylum Planctomycetota; class Planctomycetia; order Pirellulales; family Lacipirellulaceae; genus JABDGM01. The sequence continues at coordinate 4,786 of CAWAZX010000014.1, forward strand.
GGTAATCTGCCAACTCCTGGTGGGCGGCCGGCGCAGCTCGGCGGCCGTCCCGGAGCTGGCAGCATTGCCAGCCGGCCGGGTGGCGCTGCGACCGTCCCGGCGCGGGAAGTCGACCCGGCGCGGGCATCGACCCGGCACGGGGCATCGACCCGGCACTGGGGCACGACCCGGTGCTGGCACGCTGCCCGCTGGTGGTGGCCGACCATCGAGTCGTGACTTGCAGAACTTTCTCGATCTGCCCTCGGCCGGAGGCGGATATGCCGGCGCAGGCCGTCCATCAACTCGACCAGTCAGCCCTGGTGCCGGTGCCGGACTCGCAGGAGGCGCACTGGCCGGAGGAGCTGCCGGCGAGTTTCTAAGGAACCGCCCGAGCCGGCCTTCCGAGCCAGCGGCGCACGACCAGGAGCGGCAACATCGCATCGACTCTACCCGCCGGCCCCGGCGGAGGACGACCGGGAGAGGGTGTGCGACCTGGCGGCGGACGGCCTGACGGCGGGCGACCGGACAACCTGGTCAGCGACCCGGTGACATTGGCCGGCCTGGTCAACCAGGCGATCGGCCCGGAGACATCGGGCGTCCAGGCCGACCTGGCGATCGGCCAGCCGACATCGGCCGACCGGGACGACCCGGCGATCGACCGGGCGATATTGGTCGGCCGGGCCGGCCGGGCGACCGAGAATTCGTACAGAACCTTCCCAGTCGTATTGCGGACCGGGGTCAATGGCAGGATTGGCGTCAGGAACATCGTGACGACATAGGAGACTGGTGGCAGAACAACGCTGGCGACTTCGACGATTGGTTCGACGACAATTGGTGGAACGATAGTCGACATTGACTGGCCGTACTACCCAGGTTTCGGTTACTGGGCATGGGGCACATGGGCTGGGCTGACGGACTGGGTCGATTACGGCTGGAGCGATCCGGTCTACTACAACTACGGCGAAAATGTTTACTACGACGACGGCTCGGTATATTACGGCGACCAGCCAGTGTGCACGGAGGCGGAGTACGCCGCAGCAGGCCGAGGCGATCGCGACGAACGTTCCCGGAAACAAAGCCGGCCGCGGAAGACTGGATGTCGCTCGGCGTGTTTGCCATGACATCGGATGGTCAGCCGACCGGCGCCGAGCCAACCATGTTTTTGCAGCTCGCCGTGAGCAAGCAAGGCATCATCAACGGTACGTTCCAGAACACGGCGACGAACTGCCGTTCAAGCGATCGAAGGCATGGTCGACAAGCAAACGCAGCGCAGTGCTTGGACGGCCGTCGGCAAGTCTCGCCCGCTTATGGAAACGGGCATCGTCAACCTGACGCGGGATACAACGCCGGCACTGATCCATTTTGCCGACGGCTCGACCCAACAATGGCTGCTGGTGCGGATGGAAGATCCCGGATCCACGCAGAAACCGGCCCCACCACAATGATGCCTTAGATCCTGAAAAGCATTAAACAGAATCGATGAATGAATTTGTTTCACCCAGAATTCAAGTGAAATACAACAGTTGGATCGCCGGCAACCTTTTTCCCAGTCAAGGAGCTTTTACTCATGAGACGCGTTTTATTGCTTCTGATGATTCTTGGAGTTACCGGGACGAGTAGCTTGTTTGGCCAACAGCCGAGCGACCAGTCGGCGGATGAGGCCGCCATTCGCAAGATGGTTGCCTCTTACGTCCAAGCGTTCAATAGCCACGATGCCGAGGCATTGGCTGATCACTGGTCGCCCGACGCCGTTTATCTGAATCGCACCACCGGTGAAGAAGTCGTCGGGCGGACTGCCATCGCCGAACAATTCAGGACTCTCTTGAAGGAGCAGCCGGAACTCAAGCTGGAAGTGAACGTGGAGTCGATCCAGTTCATTTCACCCACCGTTGCGGTTGAGCATGGTAGAACCAAGTTGCTGGCTCCGAATGCCGAGCCTGAAGAGATCGATTACACGGCGGTCAACGTAAAGCGAGATGGAAAATGGCTGCTCGACCGCGTGACCGACAAAGCCAGAGAGATCGTCCCTTCTCATTACGAGCAGCTCAAGGCGCTGGAATGGATGGTCGGCCAATGGACTGGCGCCGCCGACAACGCCGAGGTCGAGCTGGATTGCAACTGGACAAAGAACCGGAACTTCTTGACGCGGGCGTTCAAGATCTCCGTCGACGGCGACACCAGTTTCTCGGGAATGCAGATGATTGGCTGGGATCCGGCGGCGAAAACGATTCGCTCCTGGACCTTCGATTCCAATGGCACGTTTGCCGAGGCGACTTGGAAGCAAAAAGGCGGACCGCTGGTTCCTTCGCAATCGTGGCACGCTTCCCGACGGCCGCACCGCAACCATGATCAACGTGATGAAGCCGGTCGATGCCAACTCGTTCACCTGGCAGACGATCGAACGTACGGCCGGAGGCGAACTGCTTCCCAATATTGACGAGATTCAGATTGTCCGCCGCTGAGCTTCCCATGTTTCGACGCCGACAACAAACACATTAGCCACACAGGTGCGACGATGAAGCGAGTACTAGCAATAGTCTTGGCAGGCGGGATTCTTACTTTTGCCATGCAACTCGAAGTCCTTGCTCGCGGTGGCGGCGGACGCGGCGGTGGCGGGGGTGGACGCGGAGGTGGTGGAGGCGGACGTGGCGGTGGCGGAGGAGGTGCCGCGCGTTCCGGTGGAGGGTTTTCCCCCTCGGCGGGAGCCTCACGTCCAACTAGTCGCAGCGCGAGCGCTCGGCCGAGCCTCGGCGGCAGCGTCACGTCCCTCGGCGCCGACGCGCGAGCACTCGGCCGAGCCAGGCGGTGGCCAAGCGGCTGCCTCTCGGCCGGCAGGCAAGTCGCCCGTCCGCCGCACAGGGTGGCGCCCGCACCGGTAGCGGCTCGACGCGTCAAGGTGCCGCGGCCGGACAGCGTCCAGCGGCCGGCGGCGGAGCGGCGAACGCGCTGCCGGCGGCCGTCCAACCTCTGGTCAGCTAAATAATTTCCTCGACGTTCCTGGTCCCGCAACCGGCGCAGTCGGAGCGCGGGTGCGGACGACGGGCGGCGAGCGGCGCGGGACGAGCGGGCGGCGCAGCGGCCGATTTCCTGCAAGGCGGGGGGGCACAACTCGCGGCGGGAGCTGCCGGCGGTGCCGCCGGTAGGCGCCGCCGCTGGCCGCGCGCGGGCAGACGCTGGTCGGCCCGGAACTGCTGGGCAGAATCTGTCCCAGAATCGCCCCGATCGAATTGAAAACCGCGGCGAGCGGCAAGGTGACCGTGACCAACGGCGCGACGAAGTCCGCAATCAGTATGAGCAGAACAACCCCGGCAATTTCTGGCAGGAAAATCCAGGTTGGACTGCTTGGGCTGTTACCCGCCCGTTCGCTTGGGCGAGATTGGGGTTCGGTGGGAAGTTGGTGCGGCTATAGCGGCGAACCAACGTCCTACAGCTACGGTGAAAACGTCTATTATGCGGACGACCAGGTCTACTCCGGCGACCAGCCAATCGCCACGACCGAGGAATATGCCGAGCAGGCCGCGGAGATCGCCAGTACCGCGCCGAGCGAAGCGCCCGAGCAAGCCGACTGGCTGCCTTTGGGCGTTTTTGCAATCACGCAGGACGGCCAGGCTTCCGGCGCAGAGCCGTCACTGTACATGCAGCTTGCCATCAGCAAGCAAGGGGTGATTTCCGGCACACTTAAGAACACGCTCACCGGCAAGGTTCAGTCGCTGGAAGGAATGGCCGACAAGAAGAGCCAGCGAGTGGCTTGGGGCGTCGTTGATCAAGCAGCGTCCCATCATGGAGACCGGACTGTCGAACCTCACGCAAGATACGTCCCCCGCGCTGATTCATTTTGCTGATGGCCAGACACAGCAGTGGCTCATGGTGCGAATTCCAGAACCGAAACAATAAGAGCAGGGACCGCAGGCACGCCGGCTGGAGGATCGATGAAATCTTGAACCGTTCAGCCCGCTGCGGCGGCGCGGGCTGAAAACGAGCCCGCAGGTCGGTTGTTGTCGGACTGTCGGTAAGTAATCCTCATTTTCCCCGATACGATACTCTCCTCGTCTCGGACTGCGCCAGCGGATAGCAAGTGCGCAGGCTAGCCGCCGTAACAGTGGGGCGGACTTAGAGTTAGGAGCAGCTGGAACGCTTCGATGTATCGCCTAAAACCGATACTGCATCGCGGTTTGTATGCGATAAGCTTCTCCGGTTTGACCATCCTTGTTTTCGCGCTCGCCAAATAAGAACTCAATGCCTAACCCCATGCGATCAAATGGCAGCCAAATTAAGTTCGCGGTGGCGTACTGACCTGCCTGATAAGTGTCGTCCGGCAGAACGCCCGGCAAGTCAACATTCATCTCACTGTAGCTGATGACCGACGCCCATCTGCTGGCCCACCATTGTTCGTAGGCAATGAACCAGCCGTCAGAGTCGATGACTTGAAATCCATTTGTGTCGGTAAAGACGGCGTCGAGGCCTAAACCATTTGGATCCTGGAAGTAGCGGTTGATGCCGTGACCGGCCGCATACTGGCCAAGAAATCGACTCTTAACCCACGGATTGTTCGAGTCTTTAGGACAGCATCCGGTGCACCAGGCATACGGATGCCAGGCCCCAGTCACGCTACCGCCATAGCCAAGTTCATCGATTTCTGAGGCGTCCCCCGCCGGTTCAAAGGATAGATTTCGCAATATTCCCGCAAACTGGATGTGACCGTAGTCACCGTCGTGCCGAACGTTGCCAGTAATATCGGGCACGTCCTGCACATTGCGATCCAAATCAGGATCGGTGATGATTCCCGTCCCAGGATTGATGACAAATTCGCCGCCCTCTTCCCATTGAATGTCGGAGTAGGGCTGCTCAACACCCAAAGCCACCGTCGTACCTTCGTGGAAGACGGGCAACTTGATGCGGGCCAACCCCTGCCGCATGAGGATCATGCCCGGCGGTCCTTGGTAGTCAAGCACATTAGGAAACACATCGTAGTCCATAAATACCGAGGCCGCCTGGCCGACGAGAAATGGTCCGAACTCAATCCATGCAAATCGCATCCGCCAATCATACGAGCCGAATACGCCAGACGTGTTGCCATTGAAAAAGTCAACCTCGATGCGCGTATTGACGTCGTGGTCAGTCCAACTCAGATCCGTGGACGTATCCCAACCCAACCGCGTATAGCGCGGTGTGAGTACGACGTTGTCACCTTCTCCCTGCGGAACTGGAATCGACGAAGTCACGAAGCTGTCGGTACTCGCGATCGGCTTAAAGTCGTAGATGCCGTCGAGTCGGACAAAACCGTACCAACGATATTGAGTGTTTCGGAATGCGCCCGGGCCTTCGTCGCCCCCGGCCGCGCCTGCCTGATATTCTTCGAAGGCAGGCGCTTCAAATACAGGGGCGGGAGCGCCTTCCGTATAGTTGTATGTATCAGCGGTTGTCGCGGCTGGGTCCGATTCGTCCAAGGTTGATCCGGTTTCGTCCGGTCCGAATTCGGAGAAAGGGACTTCGCCTCCGCCGGGCATCGGCGTGTTTGTGCTATGTGCGGGTAATCCCCATCGGACAGCAATTGCGCTTGTGCGATAGTAGGAAATGACGCTATGGCGAGGCAGATCACCACCAGGCCGACAGTGATTTTCGCAATCGACAGTTGCAAAATTCGCATGCCGCCCTCCCTGGCCGACGTGACGATGAGTGAACGTCCGAACGCTTATCTGAACTCCGTCAGCCTCGCGCCGGTTAGACTGGAATTGACATCGGTGAAGCGTATAGCCTTATTGACGCTCGTCAGTAAAACGCCGATTGCACCGATTATGCCGGAAGTAGGGAAGACATCCTCGGCAAGAATTGCCGAATGTAGGGGTGCTGTAGACTTTGATAGGCGGGCCGTCCGAGAAGCAGTAGCACTGCAGCCGTCAGAGGCAACCCCGCGGAGGTCGACGCCCCTCCGATCGACTGCGGGCGTCGAGATAGCCGCCCAATCGAATAGGTGCCGTGCCGGCTGACAACGGCCCCGGAGCGTGCACCGCCGCCGGCGATCATGGACGTGCAGCATTTTTTCCGTGATTGCGCCCGCTATTAACTAACATTCATTCGCGGAGAGAACCAAACTCAGTCAAGTCCGCGACCATCGACATGGATGGAGTCATCACCGGCCACGCAATCGTGCCCGGCCTATTGAGACTGCAAATCAATAGATCGATAACGAGGAAACGGCGAGGATTTGGAACTATCGAACTCGACGGCAGACGTCTCAGCCCGAGTGTGGAACGCCTTTGAGTGCGGCCGGGTTCGAGAATGCAGTTTCCCACTCCAAACTAAGACCTTTCGTCTTGAATTAGTTGACATTATCCAAAACCGGGTCTAGGTTACAGTCTGGGTCGTCAGCCCTTAAAGGATGGGTCCTTCTCCTCACTCCCGTTGCCGGCGTTTGAAAATCGTCGGTCGGCCGTCAGATCATCAATCTGGCTTTTGGCTCAAGCCAAGAAGAATACTGAATGCCCCGTAAAGCAATTTCATCGATGTCGAGTGCATGGCGGCAACGGCATCTTTAACGCAAGTGCGTATTTTTCCACCAGGAGCGGAATATTGCGCTCGACTTGGAAAAGGACATCATCAAACCACAACAGCACGAACGAGGAGTCCAAGCAATGACTACGCCAAATGCGTCCAACGATCACGAGTTGTTTCAACCGTCGCCCGAGGAATCAATTATCCCGTCGGATGTCGACCGACGTACGTTCCCGATGCGCAACGCTGCGATCGGCGCGGCGGCCGTAATGACCGGCACCACCTGGACACGCGAAGCCCGCGCCGTTCAGGCGGCGAAGGAAGCCGGGCCGCCAAAGCTGGGGACCATTCTC
>CAWAZX010000015.1:0-78717 GCA_963786455.1 uncultured Planctomycetota bacterium
AATTTCCGGGTCGCAACCCGGTCAGGCGACCTGATCAACGATGCGGTTTCATGCTAGGAACGGCGCCGTCAAGAGTTCCTCGATGAGAAACGAGATGACCTCACGCGCCCAGATCGACCCGCGCTCGACCGTAGATCCTGACGAGGTCGCGCGCTTTTCCGCGCTTGCGCAGGAATGGTGGGACCCGCGCGGCAAGATGGGGTCGCTGCACAAGTTCAATCCGGTGCGGCTCGGGTTCATCAAGGACACCGCGTGCCGGCACTTCGCGCGCGACGGCAAGGGGATCGATGCACTTGCCGGGTTGCGCATCCTCGACATCGGCTGCGGGGCCGGAATATTGAGCGAGCCGCTGGCGCGGCTCGGCGCCGCGGTGGACCGGCGCCGATCCGGCCGAGGCGCAACATCACAGCCGGGGAAAACTGCGCGCCCGCGCGATCCGGGAACTCGCCATCGATTATCGCGTTCACCACCGCGGAGGCGCTGGCGGACGCGGGCGAACGTTTCGACATCGTGCTGGCCATGGAGGTGGTCGAGCATGTCGCCGACCTGAGCCTGTTGTTATCCGACGCAGTGCTGGTGTTTGGCAACCTGAACGACGCCAACAGCCAGGTAACCCAAGCCGCCGCCAGCACGTTGAATTACTCGCTGCTCGGCGAGCTAAATACGCGGCCACGCACCACCTATTTGGCCGTGGTCCGCAATCCGCACCCGGCCCTCGCGGCCTTGGCCACCGAAGATCTGAGCATGGCAACTGACACGACGCGACAGCCTGAGCATCGAGCCGCTGCTGCCGCGCGGGCACAGCATGGCCAGCGTGACGGACAAGATCGCGTCGATCGTGCTCGCGCGCGGCTGAAGCGCGGCTGGATCGTCGGGCTTGCTGATTTCGTTCGCGCTGACGATGTTGCTGTTCGTTTCGGTGGCGTGGCTGTTTGTGAAGGGCGTCGGCATTTGGGGCGTCAACGTGCCGGTCGGCTGGGGCTTTGCGATCGTCAATTTCGTGTGGTGGGTCGGCATCGGCCACGCCGGCACGCTGATCTCCGCGATCCTGCTGCTGCTGAAGCAGGAGTGGCGGACGTCGATCAATCGGTTCGCCGAAGCGATGACGCTGTTCGCCGTGGCGTGCGCGGGCTTGTTTCCGCTGCTGCACATGGGCCGGCCGCAGTTCTTTTATTGGATGGCCCCCTACCCCAGCACGATGGGCGTGTGGCCGCAGTTCCGCAGCCCGCTCATTTGGGACTTCTTCGCGGTGGGCACGTATGCGACCGTCTCGCTGTTGTTCTGGTACGTCGGCCTGATTCCCGACCTGGCGACGCTTCGCGACCGCTCGAAGCGGCGATTTCCGCAAGTCGTGTACGGCATTCTGGCGATGGGTTGGCGCGGCTCGGCCCGGCATTGGCGGCGCTATCAGGACGCGTACTTGCTGCTCGCCGCGCTGGCGACGCCGCTGGTGATCTCGGTGCACAGCGTCGTGAGCTTCGACTTCGCGGCGGCGATCGTGCCGGGCTGGCACAGCACGGTGTTCCCGCCGTACTTCGTCGCCGGGCGCGATTTACTCCGGCTTCGCGATGGTGCTGACGATCGCCATCCCGCTCCGCGCCGCCTACGGCCTGCAGCGATTTCATCACCGATCGCCATCTCGACAACATGGCCAAGGTGATGCTCGCCAGCGGGCTGATCGTCGCCTACGGCTATCTCACGGAAACGTTCACCGCCTGGTACAGCGGCCACGAAGCCGAGTGGTTTGTCGATCGTGAACCGCGCGATCGGGCCGTACGCGCTTCTCTTTTGGCTGCTGATCGCGTGCAACATCGTCGTTCCGCAGGCGCTGTGGTTCGCGCGGCGTGCGGCGGAACGTGTACGTGCTGTTCGTGCTTGTCGCTGGTGATCAACGTGGGCATGTGGCTCGAGCGGTTCATCATCGTGGTCGTCAGCTTGCATCGCGATTACCTGCCGTCGTCGTGGGGCATGTACGTGCCGACGTTTTGGGATTGGTCGACGTACATCGGCACGATCGGCTTGTTCACCGCGCTGATGTTTCTGTTCATCCGCTTGTTGCCGGTGATTTCGATTTTCGAAATGCGCGAGATGGTCGAGGAAGCGCACGAGGAATCGCATGAGCACCGTCGCGCGAACAATTTCGGACTGCTGGCCGAGTTCGTCGAGCCGGACGAGCTCGTGGCGGCGACTGCGCAGCGTCCACGACGGCCGGCTATCGCGACTTCGAAGCGTACTCGCCGATGCCGGTGGAAGGACTTGCCGGAGGCGGTCGGCTTTCCGCGCAGCCGGATGCCGCTCGTCGTGCTGATCGGCGGGATCGTCGGCTGCCTGACCGGCTTCGCGATTGCAGTATTACTCACGGTGATCGCCTATCCGCTGAACATCGGCGGCCGGCCGCTCAACAGTTGGCCGTCGTTCGTGCCGGTGATGTTCGAGCTGACGGTGCTGTTCGCCGCGCTGTCGGCCGTGCTGGGCATGCTGGCGATGAACGGCCTGCCGCGGCCGCATCATCCGCTGTTCGCGATGCCGCAGATTCGATCGGGCGACGCAGGACCGGTTCTTTCTTGTGCATTCTCGCGCGGATCCGATGTTTCACGCACGCTCGACGCGGCAAGTTTCTCGAGCGGCTCGGCGCCAAGGAGGTGACCGATGTGCCGCTGTAGCAGCAGATCTGGATCGCTGCTTCGCTGGCGGCTGATGATCCGGCCGCGGTAGCATGCTCGCGGCCGGCTGCGTCCAAGAGATGGCCAATCAGCCGCGCTATGAGACCGTTGGAACCGAGTGCCGCGTTCGAGATGGCATGTCGTCGCTCCGCCCGTTCCCGGCACGGTCGCCGCGCGGCCAACTGCAGCTCGATGACGCATTCTTCACCGGCAAAGAGGATGGGCAAGCTCGTTGCCGAAATTGCCCGAGCAGGCACTCGACGGGCGAACATGGAGCAATTGCTGGCCCGCGGGCAGCAGCGGTATTCGATTTTCTGTTCGCACTGCCACGGGCAGGTCGGCGGCGGCATCGGCGGCAGCGAGGAATATGAAGCGCTCGTCGGCATGGTCGTGCACCGCGGTTTTCCGTCGCCGCCGACGTACCATCAACCGCGGCTGCGACAGGCGCCGATCGGTCATTTTTTCGATGTGATCACCAACGGCTTCGGCCGCATGCCGGCTCACGGATACCTCGTGCCGCCGGCCGACCGCTGGGCGATTGCCGCGTACATCCGCGCATTGCAACTCAGTCAAAATGCGCCGGCGAGTGACTTGCCGCCTGCCGAACTTGAGAAGCTCAACGGGCAAACTGCAAATACGGATAAGAAGACGGAAAGAACATTAATCTCCACTAATTTTCGCTAATCCGGATTAGTGACGATTCGTGGAGATTAGTGTTCCAAAAAAACGTGCAACTATGTCGCCGATGAACGATTCACTTCGAACCTTGCAGAGACGGTCGCTGATTGTGGCCGTTGTCGGGGTCGTGGTGTGCGCGGCATTATCGTGGCAGCAGCCGGCCGACTTGTGGCGGGCGTATCTCGCGGCCTACATGTTGTGCTGGCCGGTCGCTCTGGGCGCCGCGGGGCTGTTGGCGATCGGCAATCTCACCGGCGGCAACTGGGCGACGCGGCCCGGCCCGTTCGTATCTGGCGGCGACTCGGACGATTCCGTTGGTGGCCATCCTGTTCATTCCGATCGCGCTGAGCCTTGAGCAGATTTATCCGTGGGCGGGTCCGGCGCGGCCGAGCTTGCGTTGCCGCCGGGCAAAGCGTGGTATTTGTCGCCGACGTTTTTCCTATGGCGTGCGGGCGGGTATTTGCTCGTTTGGCTGATTGTCATCGGGTTGTTGAATCTGGTGTCGCGGCTCAGGTTCACCGCCGGCCGATACGCCGGGCATGCGGCGCAGTCGGCGCGATCGCACTTGTGCTGCTGGCTGCCGACGACAACGTTCGCGGCGTTCGACTGGGCGATGTCGCTCGAGCCGAACTGGTACTCGTCGATCTACGGTGCGATTGTCACGGCCGGCGGCGTGCTGGCCGCACATGCGCTTGCCATCTGCACGCTGGTAGCTGATGCGCGGCGGTCGCCGAACCGGCTGAATTGGACGAGAAGGAACCCATAGCACAAGTGCACAACGACCTCGGCAACCTGCTGCTGGCGTTCTTGATGGTGTTTGGCTACTTCTCGTTTTCGCAGTTCCTGATCATCTGGTCCGGCAACTTGCCGAACGAGATCACGTGGTACCTCCGCCGGCTCAGCGGCGGTTGGCAATGGCTGGCGATCGCGGTAGTGCTGCTGGGTTTCATCGCGTTTTTTCGCTGCTCTCGCGCGATCGGAAGCGGACGCCCGGATCGCTGGCCAGATTGCAGCGATTGTGCTGTCGCCGTGTACGCGATCCACACGTATTGGATGATCGTGCCGGCGTTCGCCAGACCGGTGCGGCATGGATCGTGACGAACATGGCGGCGATGTTGGCGCTTGGCGGCGGCTGGGTGGCGGCGTTTTGTTGGCACGCGACACGGTGCCTGGAGGCCTTTGGAAGCGACAATTCAACGCAACGCAATGGTCACATGAAGAACGATCAAACGATGCGAAGTTACTCGGCCACGAGCCGTCCGGTGCCAACGTGCGCGCTGTCTGGCAAACCGGCGCGGGCCTGGCCTGGTCGTCGTGGTTGTCGCTTTTGCTCGGTGTCGGATTGATGCTGATTCTCGGCGCGGTCGACAATGTGGTGCCTGGCGAACCCGTCGGCGAGCAAGTGCCCGTCTGCCCGGCATGCCGAAGCTCAACCCGATCAGCCGGTCGAACTGCGCGAATTGCGCGAGCGGGAGGACGACTGCTTGACGACCTATGGATGGACGGACGTGCCGCCGGCGTGGCCCGGATCCCGATCGAGCGGGCGATGCAAATCATCGCGGCCGAAGGCACTGCCCGAAACGCCGCCGCCACCGGCTACCAATCCGCCCACTCCGGCTGGGAGCGACCAACCATGAACGCAGAATCGCAGGTCGCTGGTGTTTGTTCGTTGATGGCGCGCTCGTCGCGTGGCCGCATCGGCAGTGCGCACAGGGACAAGAGGCCGTTGCAATCCGAACGTGCAGCTTGTCGATCAAGTCGGCATCTCGCCCAAGCTGGGCGAACGAGTGCCGCTGGACCTGAAGTTTGTCGATGCGGACGGGCAAGACGTGCGCTTGGCGATTGCTTCGGCGAGCGACCGGTGATTCTGCACCTCGTTTACTACGAATGCCCGATGCTGTGCAAACTGTCGAGCGACGGCCTGCTGCGCGCGCTCGACACGCTGTCGCTCAAGCCGGGCCAGGATTTCTCGATCGTCACGCTGAGCTTCGATCCGCGCGAAGGGCCGGAGCTTTCGGCCGCGCGCGCGGCAGGTGGCGATCGAGCGATGCGGCCGCGAGGCGGTCGAAAACGGCTGGCAATTCTCTCACCGGCGACGAAGCCGGCGATCGCCAAGCTGTGCGACGCGGTCGGCTTCCGCTACGTCTACGACGACAAGACACGCCAGTACGCCCACGCCACGGGCGTCTTCGTGCTTGACGCCGGACGGCACGCTCTCGCGGTACCTGAGCGGCGTCGAGTTTTCGCCGCGCGACTTGCGGCTGTCGCTCGTCGAAGCGTCGGCCGGCAAGGTCGGCACGGCGACCGATCAGGTGCTGCTGATGTGTTACATGTACGATCCCGACGACGGGCAAATATGGCCTGGCGATCATGACGGTGATCCGCGTGGCCGGCGTCGCGACCGTGGCATGCATGGCGGCGGCAATATTCGTGATGCTGCGCCGCGAACGGCGACGCAGCCAGACGGCGCCGTCGAATGACCCTTCATCAGATCGTCGATTTAGTGGATCCGATGGAGCACGATTTTCGACTTATTTCCCGATCAGGCATCCACGCTTCGCGCCGCAGGTCGACGCGCTCTACTTCTATCTGCTCGGCGTGGCCGTGCTTCTTCACGCTCGCGATTTTCCTGGCGATCGTGTTTCTCGCGCTCCACTATCGGCGTGGCGGGCGCAAGATCGCACACGGCACGCACGGCGGCAAGTTTGGATGCTGGAAGCCGCTTGGATCGTCATTCCGTTCGCTGCTGACGATGGTGATGTTCGTTTGGGGCGCGGACGTGTACTTCGACATGCGGATGCCGCCGACCGACGCGATCGAGATGCAGGTCGTCGGCAAGCAGTGGATGTGGAAGATTCAGCATCCGCAGGGCCGCAGCGAGATCAACGAGCTGCACGTGCCGATCGGCCAGCCGGTGCGGCTGCGGATGATTTCCGAGGACGTGATCCACAGCTTCTATATTCCCGCGTTTCGCGTGAAGATGGACGTGCTGCCCGAGCGCTACACGTCGCTGTGGTTCGAGGCGACGAAGCCGGGCGAGTACCATTTGTTCTGCGCCGAGTATTGCGGCACGGATCATGCCGACATGTCGGGCCGCGTGATCGTGATGGAGCCGGCCGACTACGCCGAGTGGCTGGCCGGCGGCGAGCGAGCAGCCGCCGCAACGGCCGGCGAGAAGTTGTTCACGCAGTTCCGCTGCCACACGTGCCACTACCAGGGCGGCGCAGCCGCGCGTGCCCGTCGCTTGCAGAATTTGTTCGGCCGCCCGTGCGCCTGGCCGACGGCCGGACCGTCACGGCCGACGAAGCCTACCTGCGCGAATCGATCCTCAACCCGGCGGCGAAGGTCGTCGCCGGCTTTCAACCGGTCATGCCGACGTATCGAAGGCCAGCTTAGCGAAGAGCAAGTCTTCCACTTGATCGAATACATCAAATCGCTGATCGTCGCGCCGGCCGACACAGCGCCAGCCGCGCCCGCGCGAAGCACGCCAGCCAGTCCGAACGACCAGTCATGACCAGCCCCACGCATGCCAACGACCGCAACTACCTGAACGCCGACTACCGCTTCCGGTCGTGGCTGTTGACGACCGACCACAAGCGGATCGCCGATGCTGTACATGATCTCGATCACGCTGTTCTTCTTCGTGGGCGGGGCGGCGGCGGTGCTGTTTCGCCTGGAGCTGATGACGCCGCGCGGCGACCTCGTGATCGCCGAAACGTACAACAAGCTGTTCACGCTGCACGGCGTGATCATGGTGTTCTTCTTCCTGATCCCGTCGATTCCCGCCGTGCTGGGCAATTTTCTGCTGCCGATGATGATCGGCGCCCGCGACCTGGCGTTTCCGCGAGCTGAATCTGGCGAGCTGGTACATCTTCATGCTCGGCGGCCTGATGGCCGTCGGCGCGATCGTCGCCGGCGGCGTCGACACGGGCTGGACGTTTTACACGCCCTACAGCAGCACCTACACGAACACGAACGTGATCCTGATGGCGCTGGGCATCTTCGTCGCCGGCTTCTCGTCGATCCTCACCGGCCTCAATTTCATCGTCACGACGCACACGATGCGGGCGCCGGGCTGACCTGGTTCCGCCTGCCGCTGTTCGTGTGGTCGCATCTACGCCACGAGCCTGATCATGGTGCTGGGCACGCCGGTGCTGCGATCACGCTGTTGCTGGTGGCGCTGGAGCGCGGCTTGGGCATCGGCATCTTCGATCCCGAAGCTCGGCGGCGATCCGCTGCTGTTCCAGCACCTGTTCTGGTTCTACTCGCACCCGGCCGTGTACATCATGGTGCTGCCGGCATGGGCGTGATCAGCGAGATCGTGGCCTGCTTCTCGCGGAACCGCGTCTTCGGCTACAGCGTTCATCGCGTTTTCCAGCCTGGCGATCGCGGTGCTCGGCTTTCTGGTGTGGGGGCATCACATGTTCGTCAGCGGGCAGTCGGTGTACGCCGGCATGGTGTTTTCGTTCCTGAGCATGCTCGTGGCCGTGCCGTCGGCGATGAAAGTGTTCAATTGGACGGCCACGCTGTACAAGGGCTCGGTGTCGCTCGAAACGCCGATGCTGTACGCGCTGGGATTCATCGGCCTGTTCACGCTCGGCGGGCTGACGGGCCTGTTCCTGGCGACGCTGGCGATCGACGTCCACGTGCACGACACGTATTTCGTCGTGGCCCATTTCCACTACATCATGGTCGGCGGCGCGGTGATGGGCTACCTGGGCGGCATCCACTTCTGGTGGCCGAAGATGACCGGGCGGATGTATCCGGAATGGTGGGGCCGGCTGTCGGCCGGCATCATTTTCATCGGCTTCAATCTGACGTTCTTCCCGCAGTTCGTGCTCGGCTACCTGGGCATGCCGCGGCGCGTGCACGAGTACGTCGACGAGTTTCAGGTGCTCAACGTGATGTCGTCGGCCGGGGCGTCGATCCTGGGCGTCGGCTATCTGATTCCGCTGGCGTACTTGATCTGGTCGCTGCGCTACGGCACGATGGCCGGCGCCAACCCGTGGGGCGCGACCGGCCTGGAATGGCAGACCGCCTCGCCGCCGACCACGTTCAATTTCCCGAGACGCCCGATCGTCGAACGATGAAGCCGTACGAATACGACCGTGCCGTCCGAGTCGCCGACGGCAGCCGACGCATCAACTGGATTGTGAGTTCAATCGCAATGTCTGCAACGCACCGACCCATCTGGCCCATCACTTCGACGACGCCGAGCAGCAGTTCGACGCGGCCGAGCTCGGCATGTGGGTGTTCCTGGCGACCGAGGTGCTGTTCTTCGGCGGGCTGTTTGCCGGTTATGCGCTGTATCGCTATTGGTACCCGGAGGCGTTCGAGCTGCGGCAGCCACAGCTCGACGTCTGGCTGGGCACGATCAACACGGCGGTGCTGCTCACCAGCAGCCTCACGATGGCGCTGGCCGTGCACGCGGCCCAGACGAACGATCGCCGGGCATCGTGCGATTCCTGAGCTGCGACGATTCTTCTCGGCAGCGTGTTCTGGGCATCAAGGCTACGAGTACCACCACAAGTTCGAAAGCACCTGGTGCCGGGCCGATCGTTTTCGATTGCCGACCGGGCACGCGGCGAGACGGCACATGCCGCCGGCTGAAGTGCTGAAGGACGTCAACCCGGGCCACGTGCAGCTGTTCTTTTCGTTCTACTTCGCGATGACCGGCCTGCACGCCGCGCACATGGTGATCGGCATCGGGATCCTGCTCGTGCTGCTGACGGCGGCGCGGCGCGGCACGTTTTCGGCGCGGATACTTCACGCCGGTCGAAATGACCGGGCCTGTACTGGCACTTCGTCGACATCGTGTGGGTGTTTTTGTTTCCGCTCCTGTACTTGATTCGCTAGCAAGACTGAGCCATGCATCACGTTGTTCCCAAATCGGTGTATTTCCAGATCTTCGCCTGGCTGGCCGTGCTGCTGGTGGTGACGGTCGCGGCTCGCGCATCGATCTGGAAGGTTGGAACGTGCCGCTGGCGCTGGCGATCGCGGCGCTAAAGGCGACTCTCATCGTGCTGTTCTTCATGCACGTCCGCTATGGCTCGCCGCTGGTGAAGCTGTTTTCGCCTTGCGGCTTCGTGTGGCTGGTGATCATGTTCACGTTCGTGGTCGCCGACGTGCTGACACGTGATTGGGTCCCGTAGCCACCGTGGGTGGCATGTTCTCGCTGCTCGCTCCCGGATTTCGCCTCACTTAATTTTTTTTATTTTTGTGGTGTTGCAAAAGTCGTTCGAGTTCCGTCTCGCCTCGTGAGTGCAAGTCGTTGTGCGGCCGCAGGTTCGGGAGTGGCCGTGGGGCGGCATTCAAATGGGTTTTGCGCCGGAGGGTGACGCAAAACCCTACGCGGGTGAAGCGAAATTGGTTGGTCGTCAGTTGTCGGTCGTTAGTCGTCAGTAGGAAAGTGAGGGCGGAGCTGTTTCCGTCATTGCGAGCCGGACGATAACTTGTGGTATGGACTGAAGTACGTGCTATTGATCGATACGTTACGCCGAACACGAACCACACTTTCGGACAGTGGGTTTCGCCCCACTAAATTTTTTTATTTTTCGGTGGGGCCTTATTCCGTCGATTTCGCCTCACCTCGTGGTCGCAAGTCGTTGGTGCAGCCACTAGGTTCCTGAGTGGCAGTGAGGCGATATTCACTGAATAAGGCCTCGGGGGTGGGACAGTATTCTCTCTGGGTGAGGCGAAACTGGTCACTCGATCGTGTCAGGCCCTTGTTCTCGGTCATCGGCAGTAGGATGGGTTGACCGCGCAGCGGCAACCCATCGACGCGTGTCATCCATGCGATGGGTTTTTGCTTCGCAACAAACCCATCCTACTGGCTAACGACTTGCGCCTTACGACTTATACCTAATTGTCAAAGAACGTTTTGTGCGGGCGAGGCCAACCATTCGCACTGCTGCACAAAACCCGGCCAGCAGTGGCACCCCCGCGCACAACTTGCGAGTAGCTGATTCAAAAATTAGCCTTTTTTTTTCAGCTACGGCAGCATCGACACTAACAGAAGCGGTGGCCGGTTTCAGCAACTATTTTTGGCCAGTCTGAGAAGATGTTTACCACGAAGAACACGAAGGACGCGAAGAAAGAAAACGATTGATTTTGGGCCGCGCATTGTGCAAGGGTCGGAGTGGAACTCGAACCGAAGCGCGGCATCGGCATCGAAATTGGAGACGCCTTCCACGGACACATTTTGTGCGGCGCTATCGCTCAGATTGCACGAGTGGCGTCGGTGCGATGTTCGGCCGCGGCGGTTCGGGCATGCCGTGGCCCAGGTAGAAGCCTGGGTGGGCGGGCTGATTGTAGGACACGTTCTGCCAGGCGACGCCCAGCCGATAGATCGGGTCGTGCATCAGCGTGACCAGACGGCGCTCGGTGGGAATCGTCGTGACAAAGATGCGCAGCTCGCGGTTGTCGCGGGTGCGGGCGACGATCTCCTCCCGCCAGTCGCCCAGGATATCGGCGCACAGGCAGGGGTTCGATTTCGAGCCGTTGTTCGATGCGCAGTCGAAGTCGGCGCCGTCCAAGCACGTCGACTTCCTGCTCGTTCTCATAGTCCCATTTCGTGACGCGAACGCCGTCCAAAAGCTCGCGCAGCTCGTCGCCGTCCCACCAGATGCCCATGTTGCACGGTCCGCGGCATCTTCTCGGAGATGCGCTTCCCGTGCACGTCGTAGAAGCCGGTTGCGGCCGGGGCGCGGGCGGTTGCGGCGGCGATTCGGGCTGCGCTGCGATTCGGGTCGCGGCTGCGATTCGGCTTCGGCCGGCGGCTGCGGCGATTCGGGCGCGACGTTCGTTCGCGTCGCGCTGTGCAATCGGCCGGCCGATTCGCCGTCGCGCCGGCGACGTCCGCCGCCGGCCTCCTCTCCGTCCGCCGCGCGCGACCTCCGCGTCGAAGCCCCACATTTCCAATCCGCGATGGCGCGGGTCGACGTCGAGTGCGACGGCCCGGGCGACGCCGCCCGATTGGGTCGACGGCAATGCCGAAGAGTTGTTCGCCGGTGCGCGGCGTCGCGGAGTTGAATGCCGGCCGGGTTTCGCCCGTCGCCGTTGGCCTTGAATACTTCCAGCCCGGGGCGATCGGGATCGATATCGGTGAAGTGCATCGCGTCGCCGTGTCCGAGGCCGGTGGAGTACAGGCCCCTGCCGTTGTCGTCGATGACGCACGAGCCGTAGATGATTTCGTCGCGGCCGTCGGCGTCGACGTCGCCCACGCTGATCCCGTGATTGCCCTGCCCGCGATATGCCTCGTTGCCCGGCGTGCCATCGTCGCTGTCGAACGTCCACACGTGCGTGAGCTTGCCGTCGCGCCAATTCCAGGCCGCCAGCACGCACCGCGTGTAGTAGCCGCGGCACATGACGAGGCTGGGCCGCTGGCCGTCGAGATAGGCGATGCAGGCCAGGAAGCGGTCGCCGCGGTTGCCGCGGTCGTCGCCCCACGCCGCCACGTCGCCGCGCGGCGGGATGTAGTCGGCCGTGGCCAGCGCAGCGCCGGTGAGGCCGTCGAAGACGGTGAGGAACTCGGGGCCGTCGAGGATGCGTCCGGCGTCGTTGCGATAGTCGGCGTTTGCGTCGCCGATCGCCGTTGCCCTTGCCGTCGACGGTGCCGTCGGCCGTTTTGCAGGCGAACTCGGCCCGGCCGTCGCCGTCCAGGTCGTAGACCATGAACTGCGTGTAGTGGGCGCCTTCGCGAATGTTCTTGCCGAGGTTGATCCGCCACAGACGCGTGCCGTCGAGGCGGTAGGCGTCGAAGATCGGCTCGGTCGTAGCGCCGTCCTGCGAATTGTCGCGGCCGCGGCCGACCAGGTGGACGACGATTTCGTACTCGCCGTCGCCATCCAGATCGCCGACCGAAGCGTCGTTCGGCATGATAGCCGTCCGGCGGCGAGATGGGGATCGACAGATAGGGCTGGGCGTCGGCGCCGGCCGGCATGACGAACCGTTGCGACGGCTGCCAGCTCGCGGCCCTCGACGACGGGCCGCACGAACCAGGCGTTCTTTTTGGCTCGGGTCGGCGTCGCGGTCGACGAGTGTGCGTCGGTCCGGCGAGCGGCTCGGTTCAGCCGCACCGGCTCGCCGTCGTCGGTGACGCGATACACGTTAAATGCGGTGTCGGGCGGTTCCGTGCCCAAGAGCCGCCATTGGACGAACACCGCCGTCGTCAGTGCGCGATCGCCACGAGCCCGCGACCGAGACGCTCCATCTGGCGCTGGGCCGCGGCAGGGGGACACGAAATCAGCGCGACGACCGCCAGGGCCGAAACGATCCGCGCCGAAATCGGCGAGGGGGATATCCGGAAACGCATCAACTTCGCCCAGTAGGGTTCCGGAACTGTCCAACGCCGACTTATTTCCGCCGCCGCTTGCCACCGGCGAGGAGGAGTGCCAACCCGGCCAACATCCACGTCGCCGGTTCCGGCACGGTGCCACTACCGGCCCATCCGGGGCTCAAGATTCGCCGAAGTTTTCTCGCCACAGGTCGTATTGCACCTGGCCGATCAGGCCGAGGAACGGGATTGTTCGGCAACACGGTTGCCGCCCATTGTTATCGCGCCAGATCACGAAGTCGGCCGCATCGACGGTCCCGTTGTTCGAGTAGTCGCCGAGCAAGCTGGTCGTGGCGGCTGTGCTTACGTTGATCACGCCGTCGCCCGTGAAGAACGGCCGCTTGTTGGTGGCAGTGGAGGTGAGTGAACCCCATGTGCCGGACAGTTGCCCGACGCCATCGACGTAGAGCGAGCGGACCGTGTCCTCGCCAGCGAAATTGAGGTTCAAGTTGGCGAGGCTGCTCATGATGACGTTGGACGTGTCGGCCAGCGACAGCGTCGGGTTGGTAATGCTGAGCGTGCCACCCAAAGCCTCGTGTTGCCCGTATAGGTATTGGTGGCGGTCAGCGTCAACGTGCCGGTACCGATCTTCTTCGGACGTGCGTTACCGACGTAGTACCACCGCTGCCGGCACCGTCTTGAATCGGGCCGTCGAAGTCGGAAGTTGTGTTCAGGCTGCCGATTTGCAGCAGGGCGTGCACGGCAGGCGAGCCACCTTCGAACGCATTGAAGCGGGTGTTTTCATCGCTGTGCACCTCGCCGATGGACAAGACCGAGGTGGAATTGCCCGTGCCACTGCGTTGCGAGAGTCTCACGTCGTTCACGTTGAGAACTCCGAAGGTCGTGTTGGCATTGAACCGCACGTCGCCAAACGCCGCCGGCGTCCAGGCCAGTGAGGTTTAACGTGACGCCTGCGCCGAGCCGTTGATCGTGAACCATTTGTCGGCGATGGTCGACGTAACGTTTAGTGTGCCCGTACCGGCGAGATTCGGAAAGCCGTACGCGTTGGCCGTGGCGGCGCCGACATTGTTTTGAACCGTGTTTGTGCCGACAAGCGTGACGCTCGAATTCCCGAATCCGCCGCCGTTGATGGTGATGATTGTCGCGTTATCCAATGTCAGCGCACCGTTGCCGAGTGAGGAGCCGAAAGTGCCAATGTCCACCGTGCTGCTTTGGACAGAGGCTGGTCCGGTGAAGTTATTGGCCACTTGCAGGGTCAGCGTGCCGGCGCCGGTTTTCGTCAGACCCGGTTGCACCCGTGATGGCGCCCGTGCCGGTGATCGAATAAGCCGTCGTGTTATTGATCGTCACTGCCGTGGGAGTGACGATGGCACCTAATACGACCGTCTTATTTCCGGCCGATTCGTTGAACGTGACGGAGTCCACCAGATTGAAGAACTGATCGGGGTTGGCGCCATTGGTCCAGTTTTGCGTGGTCTCGATATCCCACGCGTTGCCGTTGGCGCCTGTCCAGATCAAATCGCCGCCCGCACCGAACGGCTGAGCGTTGAACACGAGCGAATTGCCCGATTGAGACACGGCCGGGTTGGTACCTCGGCCGGGCCAATCCACCGTCAAGCTCGAGACCGTACCCGAGAACCCGGTATCGGAGGTGAGCACCGTAAACGTGCCGGACGACGGCGGTGTACCGAGAAAGTTCGGCAGGATCTTGCCGCCGGAGACGGTCGTCGTGCCGGTAACGTGGATGAGGTCGTTCGGGCCTGCCGCGGTGGGCGACATATCGTACCGAATCGAGCCGCCGCTCAGCGCGAGGTTGCCCTGGAAATTGAGCGTGCCCGCGGTGGGCGTCACGCCGGCCGAGAGATTGCCTTCGTTCGCCGCCGTCGGTGCGCCCACGTCGCCCGAGTTGATAAACCCGTCGGCATGATTGTATTCGCCGAGGACCGTGCCGCTGCCTTGGATCTTTTGCAATGCTGAGGTCGTGAACGTTCCCGGAGTTCCTGTAACGTCGAAGGTCGCGCCGGCGAGGACGTCGATCGTCGTCAGTGCGGTGCCCGCACCGCCTGGAATCGCGGCCGCGCCGGTGAGCTTCAAGGCGCCAGCCGTGACACGGAAGACGCCGGCCGTGCGGGCTGCATTCTGACCTTGCAATGCCGGCGTGCCGGTGAACGGTCCGGATAGCGTCAGAGTTCCGCTACCGACTTTGTTCAGGGAGAGACCGCCGGCGCCGTTGATGGTGCCCGCGAATTCGGAGCTCGTGTTCAACCCACCAACAACATACCGCACAGCCGTGCCGGCGTTGCCGCCGCTGATCTGGCCCGTTGCCGTGCCGGTCAACTGGCCGATCGGTATGTCATTGCCTTGCGAGTTCGTGCGGACGAACAGATTGACATTGTCGAGATGCAGGTTGCTATTCGTGAACGAGCCGCCGGTGAACGAGGGAGTATTGTTGATCGTCAGGCGGATAGGAGTACGGGTCACGCCCTCGCCAATCATGTTGACGTTCTGAAACCCCGTCCAATCGTTCTGGGCGTCGATCTGTCCGGTGCTGCCGCGAAAGTTCAGCGTGCTTCCAGCGCCCGCCGGCAAGATACCGCCCATGGCAACGGAGGCCGTATTGGTCGCCCTCACGGTTGCCGTCGCGCCGGCCGCTACGCTAATCGTGCGGACCGTGATTGCCGTTTCTAGCGTGGTGCCGTTGGCCATCGTGATGGCTTGCACCGGCATGGCGGACCCCGCCGCCAAGCGAAGCCTGCCCCCAGTGATGTTGATTCCGCCCGTGATCGTGTTGAGTCCCACGAGCCGCAAGGTGCCATCGCCAGCCTTGGTAAATCCAGTTGTACCTGCAAGTACGGGGCGAATGAGCGCATCATCAATTGTCTCGGCCGGTGCGACATAGGGGCCGAGCGGATTGACGGTGATCGTCGGCGTTGTGCCGGCAAGAGTCAAAATGTTCGCGAGTGCGTCGTTCGTATAGACCTCCCAGCCACCCGGCGTTGCCGTGTTGGCGTCGCCGAAAATGAGGTTGCCGATGGTGCGGGGTGAATCGAGTTGAATCGAATTGCGGAAGAATCCCGGAAAGTTTGTGTTTACGACGTCTCCATCGACATCGACCGTATTGAAGTCGGCCGTATTGCCGGAGCCCGTCGCCACCGTTCCGCCCAACCAATTGGCAGTATTACTCCAGGTACCATCACCGGTGGCCTGAGTCCAGGTTCCATTTTGCGCGGCCGCCGTGCCGTACAACACGAAGACCATGCACGTGGCCGCCACGAAACGGAAAACAACTCGCGTCGGAAATCGGAGCAAGGAACACATCGCCTGTTGCCCTTTCAAAATGAAAAACAAGTGCCCGCTTGTTTAGTTGCACCTACTCAATGATTGTTCGACCCTGGGGGTCGCGACAAAGCTCGTTAATCGTTCACAACGGTATTAAGGAAGACTGTAAATGTCCTCGGACTTGCGACTCGCCATAGCTCGCAACACGGTGACGTCGACCGTGTCGTTGACGAATACGGTCGAGCCATCGGACATGCCGATGTTTGCGCCGCCGGGATGATTGCTTCCCAGGCTTTCTTCGGTGAGAGGAACGTATCCATTCACGGGATCATTAAGCAGGCTTGCAATCTGCGTCCCGTCCGGCTCGGAATTCTTTCTGCCGTTGATTGGCCAGCGCACAACTTTGACGTTGAACACGACGCCGTTCGAGCTGGAAAGCTCCCCAGCTTCCACGGTTGACTTGGCGGGTCCTTGCTCCCACTACCAACGATCCAAGGGGCTTGCGGGGAAACCGCCCACGACATTTCGCCGAACATCATTGTGTGGCTCGTGCCATCCGTGATGTCGCCCAAATCAATTTTGCTGAGCGGAAAGATCACCCCGTTGATGGCGGTGCCGCCCGAGCTTGGCATGCGCTGCAGGAGTGTTGGAGGTAAGTGGTTTCAGGCCAAACAAGGGTTCCGCCGCCACCACCCTTGCCAGTTGAGGCAGCTGGGAGGCAAGCCGGG
Organism: uncultured Planctomycetota bacterium; assembly: GCA_963786455.1. Classification (GTDB taxonomy): domain Bacteria; phylum Planctomycetota; class Planctomycetia; order Pirellulales; family Lacipirellulaceae; genus JABDGM01. Next base: position 16,644 of record CAWAZX010000015.1, read on the forward strand.
TCCGAAAACAAAGTGCCATCGTTGTCGGCGGCTCGGTCCGGGCCGCGCACCCATAATCGCTACATAGTGGTTTCGAAGGTTGTTTGTTTCTGGCACCCCTGGATTCAGGTTCATGAGTGAAACCTCCAGCTGTTCGCCACTGGGACAGCGGAGGAAAGTCAACGGGGTTCTCAGGCGCGAGAATTTTGAGGATCTCGCCAATGGTAGTCTTGAGCAACGAGATTTATCACGTCCTGATTTTCCATGTAAGGCAACAAGCCGCGCTGGCTGCTCAGACCTCCACGATGGATATTGTTGATAATCTTGACGTCGCCGTGCGGCGGAAGCTTCTTCTTCGACGATTCGTAATTGTGCGCGGCCAGCACGATTTGCCGCAGGCGGTTGATGCAATCCGAGCGGCGGGCCGCTTCCCGCGCTGCCTGGATCGCCGGCAGCAATAGCGCCACCAGGATGCCGATGATCGCGATCACCACCAGCAATTCGACGAGCGTGAAACCATCGCGCTGATCGTTTGCGGTCGTGCCGTTCGTCTGTTCCAACTTCGTGCGTACCATTGCATGACCTCCGTCCTGCGCACGCGCGCATACAGCCGCTGTTTCGGAAATAGACCTTCCAGGAAAAGCTTTCACACCCTGCTCGCGACCGTCACCAGCCCAGCTCGGGTCGCGCCCCAACCAAGTTGCCCCACCAACCGTTACCAGCAACTTCCAGCCACCACCAAACTTCCAGCCACTAACCGACCAGCCACCAGCCACCAACCGAATTTGCAAAGCGCCGTGCCTGCCTGCCCCATCCACTTATGATGAACAGGCACGGCGCGCCCAATTCGCAAATTTTCTTCGCTAATTCACCGCTGGCTGCCCCCGCAACGGCGTCACGACGATTCCATACATGCTGCGCAAATCGCTAACTTTCGGCGGGGGCGTCTGCTGACTGCTGAGCGGACCGAGCATGACGGTCGTCGGCTCGGGCACCACCCGCTGCCAGACCGAAAACACATGGTCGATGCTGTTGCCGGCCCCCACGCCGCTGTCGATGATCTTGTCCGGCCAGCCTTCGTCGCAGCCCACATCCCACTTCGTGTCTATGAAATCGCGTGCCAGCCATTCGGGCGGCGGCACACGGTCGTCGATGAGCACGTACACGTTCGCCGGCTGGGTAATTCCCACCGCGATCTGAATTTCCGTGGTGATCTTGTCGTCATTGTAAGTCATCACGTAATCGCCGCCGACCAAAAACGCCGGTAGTTTTCGGACATCGACTCCGTTCCATTCATGCAAGCGGTCGACGTACGCCCGGCAGTCTTCCTGAAAGCCGTGCGGAATAACGCGGTAGTATTTGGCCGTTTCCAGCGAGCGGACGTTGTCGGTCACCGATGCAATCAAGCGATTCTCCGTGGCGCCACCGAAACTGATTTGCGGCGGCTCGAGAAAATCGGCACGCTGGACCGTCGTAATGCGGCTCATCTGTCCCGCGCGGTCGACGCTGATCGCTTCGCCGGACTCCAAGCCGCCGCCGCGGGGGGTGTGGCCGCCGGAGTTCATCACGTCCAGATCGACCTTGCCCTCGTAAACCACCACCGACGTGTGGCTGTCGCCGTCGACCGAAATGCCGAACGCCGTGCCGCGGTCGGTTACTTGAGCGTGCGGCGTATCGATCCGCAGACCGATAGCGCCCGGACCGACGCGGGCGGCCAGCTTGCCCTGGCGGGCGAACACATTCTGCACCGAGATAAACTGCACGTCGGCCGGTCCCTCGATCAATAGCTCCGCGCCATTGGCAAGGAACAAATTGACCCAGCCCGACTCGAATTTCAGCGTGTCGCCCGGCTGTACGAGCGACCATTCGCCGAATGGCTTGGCACCATCCGCCCAGGCGACGTTCGAAACTTCGACGACCCGCGCCGTGTCGGCACTCGCAGTCTGATCCGTCGAGACAGGAGCCGCTGAAAAGAAGTTGTTTTTGAAGGCGACAAACGTCAGCAGCAGGGCACACGTAATCGCCAGCACGGCCATCCAAGAGCGCGTTCAGGTGCCCGACTGATGACGACGCAGTTTGTTTGTCGGGAACGGCACATTCCTGGGCCGGCGAACCGGTGGAACAGGCGGTGGATGTCGGCGAGTTTTCCTTGGCGGCGGCGTCGAGGAGCGTGAGTGTATCGTCGACGATTCGCAGGTACCACAAGATGGCCTGCGGATTGTCGGCCAACAGCCGCTCGAGTCGCGCGTGCTCTTCAGGCGTGGCCTCCCCCCGCTGGCAGGCGAGGGTCAGCTCGAGCACTTCGTTCATGAGTTCGGAATCGTCCATACGCTTACTTCATCTCGATTCCGCCTGCAGGGTTCGCTGAACACACTCCAACAGTATCTTTCGAATTCGAAATAGCGATTGCCGCAACGCATTGGGCGTCAGCGACAGGTTGTTGGCGATGGCCTCGCTCGCCGGCCGGGCCGACGAGTAGTACGCATTCACCAGTTCGCGCTTGCGGCCTTCCAGCTTTTCCAGGCACCCGAGCAGTGCATCGCGCCGGTCGCCCGCCTGGCCGAGATGCGTTTCAAATTGATCGCTGACCGCCTCCAAAATTCGTTCCGTAAAAAACTCCCGCTGCCGGCTCTTTTCTTTGCGGTAGGCCAGCACCAGGTAATACGCGATGGCCCGTGCCCAGGCGTCGAACGGCCGCTCCGTGTCGTATTGATCGAACTGCTGCCAGATGCGAATCCGCACCCGCTGCATGATCTCTTCGGCGTCCTGCCAATTGGGCGCGAGCGAATATACGTAGGCGAACAAGCTGCGCTCGTGCGCCCCCAACAGCTGCAGGAACTGCTCCGTTTTCGGGCTGGGATCGCCCAATGGCATCGGCTCTGCTGGTGCAGCACTCACCCGGCTTCCCTCCGCCCACGGACAAACGGCCGCAAATGGGTACACTCCAACGCTCTGACACGTAAGCACGGCAAAGGCCCGGTGTTACGCAAATTCTGCCGCCGATTCGCGTCTTTTTTGGACGCAATCGCGACACACGGTGATCCCCCCCGCCTGCGCTCGCGCTGTGATTGCGAAGGGAGCGTAACGCGCCGCCTGATCCGGCTTACATGCAACGCAAGATTTTGCCGACGCAAGCGCAGTAAATGTTGGCCCGAGCTGCGGCGGTTTGCTAGAGTGAAAATGGATTTGGGGCCCTGATTACTCTTTCAGGTGGTTGGTCCGGTTGGCATCACGTCCCTCGCGGGTCGTGACAGAGGCACTGCGGCCACTTCGTTTTGATTCGAGGACCAATCTCATGGCGGTGCGTCCTGGTTTCGCGGCGCCGGCACGCACTCGCCGGCCGTCGCGCAAGCTTTCGTTTGAACGACTCGAAGAGCGGCGGCTGTTGAGCCTCACGCATCTCTACACGTTCAACGACGGCCTGGCGAACGATTGGATTGGCATCGGCCCACGGCACGACGTTCAACGGCGCCGCCGTGACCGGCGGCCAACTCGTGCTGTCCAACGTTGGCGTGACCAGCGGTCAGACCAGCGTCGTGCAGTACATGGGACTGCCCGCCAACGTCCTTGGTAGCGGCGATGCGACCGTCGAAGTCTGGTACACGGCGACGAATTCACCCGACTGGGCCCGCGTGTTCGATATCGGCAACCAAAGCGGCGCGAACGGAGACAGTTACCTGTTCTTCAGTCCGCAAAGCGGGTTCAATGACTCCCGCGCCGTGCTGCGTCCGAGCGGATTGAGCGAGCGAGTCGCCAGCGGGCCGACGAGCGACGACGGCGCGCAGCACATGGCGGCCATCGTCATCGACTCGGCCGCCGGCACACTCAAACTGTATCTCGACGGCGCCGAAGCGGGCAGCGCCGCGCTCGACTCCGCAAGTGCCGGCTCGGTGAACGACTCGCTGGCCTATGTGGGTCGGTCGCTGTTCAACATCGATCCCGGTTTCACCGGTTCAATCAACGAGCTGCGAATACTACGACAACGCGCTCGATGCCGCGACAATTGCGGCCGACGCGACCGCCGGGCCGTCGACGCTTGCCAAATCACCACTCGTTCGGCAAATGGAGTATCTTGATCGTGGCATGGTTGCGGTTCGACGCGCGACGACGCAAGCCTACATAGGCTGGCGGCTGCTGGCGACCGATCCGGCCGGGATCACTTTCAATCTTTATCGCTCGGCCAACGGCGGCGCGGCTGTCAAACTCAACGCGACGCCGCTGGCGCAAACGACCGACTTTGTCGACTCGACACTTAACACAACCCAATCGAACGCCTACTTCGTCCGGCCAGTGATCGACGGCGTGGAACAGGCACCCAGCGAATCGTTTACGCTCGCGGCGAATACGCCGGTTCGCCAATTTCTGAACATTCCGCTGACTCCCCCGCCGGGCGGTACCGTTCCCGACTTCGAGAATCCGGGGCAGACGCTCCCGTTCACCTACAACGCCAACGACGCCAGCGTCGGTGACGTCGACGGCGACGGACGATACGAGATCATTCTGAAGTGGGACCCGACGAATTCTCAGGACAATTCGAATTCGGGCTATACCGGCAACGTATTTGTTGACGCATATCGTTTGGACGGCACGCGCCTGTGGCGCATCGACCTGGGCCGCAACATTCGTGCGGGCGCGCACTATACGCAGATGATCGTCTATGACCTGGATGGCGACGGGAAGGCCGAGGTCGTCATGAAGACCGCAGAGGCCACGGTTGATGGCGTCGGCACGGTGATTGGCAACATCAACGCCGACTATCGCAATTCGTCGGGATACATACTGTCTGGCCCAGAATACTTGACGGTATTCAACGGTTTGACCGGCGCGATCATCGATTCAATTCCGTTCGAGCCGGCGCGCGGCACCGTCTCCTCATGGGGCGATAGTTACGGCAACCGCGTCGACCGTTTTCAAGGAAACGTAGCTTATCTCGACGGCGTGCATCCCAGCCTCGTGTGGGCGCGGGGTTACGCCGGACCACAATCCGGATTCAGCGCCCGGAACGAAGTTGCCGCTTACGACTACATCAACGGCGAACTCTCGGTACGATGGATCTTCAAGGCTGCCACGAACGGTGTGAATCCCGGCTACGTGGGTCAGACGGCGCACAGTACGACGGTTGGCGACGTGGATGGCGACGGCAAAGACGAAATTATCACCGGTGGGGCCGCGCTGAATGATGACGGCAGCCTGCTCTACAACACCGGCCGCGGACATGGCGATGCGCAGCATCTGTCCGATATGCTTCCGACGCGGCCCGGTCTCGAGTATTTCATGCCGCACGAGAGTCCAGGCAGTTATGGCAACGCGGGTGGCGAATTCCGCGACGCGCGAACCGGGCAATTGATTTTCGGGATCGCGGCCAACAACGATGTTGGTCGGGGCGTTGCCTTTGACATCGATCCCAACCATGTGGGATACGAAATTTGGGCGACGACGAATGATCCGGAGGGCGATCCACGGATGATTTACAACGCGCAGGGCCAGGCCATTTATGCGATGCCCGGCAATATGCACGTCAATTTCGGTGCTTGGTGGGATGCCGATCTGCTGCGTGAGACGCTCGATGGCACAACCATCGGAGACTGGAACTACTTGACGCCTGGCCGAGTGAACCTTGTCGGAACAACTGTCGGCGGTGCCGGCTCACTTAACAATACGTCGGGACTCGCGTCGAACAACGGCACAAAAGCGACGCCATCGCTCACTGCCGATATCTTCGGCGATTGGCGCGAGGAGGTGATTTGGCGACGCAGCGACAACACCGCGCTTACCATTTGGACCACGACGACGTCGGCGACTAACCGCTTGTACACTTTGATGCATGATCCGCAATATCGGCAGGCGATCGCGTGGCAGAATTCCGGGTACAATCAGCCGGCGCACCCGAGCTTTTTCCTCGGCGCCGGAATGACGGTGCCGACCACGCCGCAGATTTACACCGTGCAATTCAATCCAACCGTCGCCGGTGATTACAACGGCGATAACCAGGTGGATACGGCCGACTACGTTGTGTGGCGAAAGTCGGTTGGTCAATCGGGCGTTGGGCTACCGGCCGACGGCGATCACGATGGCTCGATCGGCCAGGGCGACTACGATGTGTGGGCCGCGAATTTTGGCGCGGTCGGGCCGCCGGGGCCGACGTTGACCTATGCCGCGGGTGGCCCCACCGGAACCCTGCCATCGCCGGCGTCTGGATCGAGCGTGGAATTGTTGTCCGAACTGTCGTCGCAGGAAGTTGCTTTATCGACGTTAGCCCTGCCATTCGGCCGGACGGTTGGTAGGTCGGCCATTGACGCAACATTTACCGACTCCGACCTACTGTTGCTGATGGCATCCCCGGCGAAACGGGCCGCGCATGAAACGGTATCGGGAAGCACCTCGTACAAGCAGGAGGCCGACGACGAGGCGGTTGAAATCGGACCGCTGGATGCCGTGTTCGAAGCGTTTACCCAGGGTGGTTCGCTCGACGGCTGATCGGATTTCGCTCGATGAAAGCGCTTCTGGCCCCCATCGCGGCCGCCGCACCATCTCTTTGGCCGGTGGTATGTTAAGTATTTTTCCAGAAAAAACCGCGTAACAGCGTGGTGAGGGCTGGCTTATCTTACTTGGCAGAAACTGCCAATGTTCGTGGACCGGGGCTTTCCATTCGGGTGACGGCGATAAAGGGAACGATATGCAATTGATCAGGCGGTATTTTCTGGCGCTGGTTCCAATTTTTATCCTCGTCGCCGCAGGATTCGCAGAGGCGGCGTTAGTTAGTTGGAACGTGGCTGCGGGCGGCAGCTGGAACAACGGGGCGAACTGGGACACCACGACCATCCCCACTTCTTCCGACATTGCTTCGTTCGGCGCGATTCTTCCGGCCGGTGCATCGGCAATCACGTTGGATGGCGACCAAACCGTGCAAGGCGTGATCATTGGTCCGGGTTCCGGAAAGCAAGTTACGATTTCGTCGGGCACGCCAACCACCAGCAAGATCATTTTGCTGAGCACCAACGATGTTACCGATTTTGCACTCAGCGCGACAAATGGCGGCGCTCACAACCTTGCAGCCCCAGTGCAGCTTGGAAATGGATCTTCCGGGTCATTCACGGCTACGTTTAATAGCTTTGTGAACGGAAGTAACTTCGTGATTAACGGCGCCATCTCGGAGTCACCTGGCCAAACCTGGGGAGTGAAGATTGTTGGCAACAATTCCGGAATCGTCAACTACGGCACCACGGCCAATCCCAAGACGTACAGCGGCGACACGACAATTACTACTACTGGCATTTTGAAACTGAATAACGATAACGTTGTTCCCGATGGCGCGGGGAAGGGAAATATTGTGATCGAGGGATCCGGTCAACTGCAAGTAAATAATACGAACGAGACAATCAATGGTTTGAGTTCGGCTTCTTCTACGTCTTTGCTAACCAGACTGGGGACGAACTCACGTGGCTTAACTCTGGGGAATAACAACGCAACGGCTAGCTTCGCCGGCAACGTGACGAATACCACGGCTTCCAGCAGCGGCAACGGGTATTCATTGACCAAAATTGGTAGTGGTACGCAGACTTTTAGCGGCACAATTAATGGTTTCAATGGTGCCATTGCGGTGAATGCCGGTACGCTACTAGTTAACGGCACACACTCTCCAACGACGAATGCAGGCGCTACTCTCAACACGGCAAATGGCTACAATGTCGCATCAGCGGCCACTCTTGGAGGAAATGGCACCATTAATCCTGGAACTGGAGGCGGTGTGAATGCCGCTCTTGCCAATTCTCTTGGTGTCACCATACAAAATGGCGGTACAATCGCGCCGGGCGCAAGTGCGGGAAGCGTCGGGACACTTACAATTAACATTCCTCTCGCGCTCAACGATACTTCGTTCGCGTCGTTCGAACTGACCGGCACGAACACCAGCGTCGGCGGAGCGGCAAACGACCTGATCACGGGTGTTACGAACCTAACACTCAATGGCACGCTCAACGTCGCCGAGACAGTCGCCGGCAGCTTCCTTTCTGCGGTCGCCGGCAATCAGTGGCGTTTAATCAATTACTCCGGTACGCTCACGAACAATGGACTCGTACTTGGCACCATGCCAGCACTTTCGTCCGGTCTGGAATTTGCCATCAGCGTTGCCACTGCGGGGCAGGTAAATCTCGTTGTGAATGCCATTCCGGAGCCTGGCGCATTTTTATTCGGCGGGCTGGTGTGCGTGATGATGGGCACTGCTTACGCACTTCGTCGTCGGCGCGAGCCAGAATTGGCTGTCGTCCGCGCGTGATGAGCGCTTCCCACAGGGGTGCAACCTAGCCGTACTTTTCGCGTAGCCGCATCGCGGCTTCGACTTCGTTTTTGAGCTTCGTGTACACTTCGTCGAGGCTCACTTCGGCGGCGGAGCCGGGCGCGAAGCCGCAGTCGGGGTTGAGCGTGATTCGGTCCGGCGCGACGTACTTGCAGCGCCGTTTCGACGCGGCGGACGATCGTGTCGGCCGAGTCGATCTGGCCCGGCTGGCAGCTGACGCAGCCCAGGCCGATCTCGACGTCTTCCGGCAGCCGCTTGAAGACGGACATGTCGCCGGCGCCGGGCGAGGTGAACTCCATGGTGATGTGATCGACTTTCAGCCGGTCGAGCTGGGGCAGGATCGGATCGTAGCCGCCTTGATGATCGGCCTCGCCGCGGGCCCGCGCCCCGGCGCGGCGGCACAGGTGGACGGCCAGCTTCACGCCGTCGATGCCGTCGACCACCTGGTTGTCCATGTCGACGGCGAAGTCGGCGGCGCGATCGGCGTCGTCGTACTGACGGCGGACGTCCGGATCGACGAACAGGCACAGGTGCGGGTCGTCGATCTGGATGATCGACACGCCTTCGTCGCGCAGCAGCTCCACTTCGCGCCGCAGGATCGGCACGCAGTCGCGCACGAAGTCTTCGCGCTTGGGATAGGCCTTGGCCGACTTCACTGGGTCCCACATCCGCTCGCCGAGCAGAGCCGGCGCGGGAACGGTCGCCTTGATCCGCCGCTTCGTGAGCGGCTTCAGGAACGCGACTTCCTGCGCGATGAAGCCCGGTTGCTTTGGCGCGAGCTTGTCGACGACGATGGTCCACGGCCGGCCGTCGGCCGGGTTGCGGCTCAGCTCGAAGCCGTGCGCGAGCTCGGCAATGACGCCGATGTAGCTCTTGCGCCACCATTCGCCGTCGGTCACGACGTCGAGCCCGGCCGTCTCCTGCAGCGCGACGGCGGCGCGGATCGCCTCGCCCATCAGCCGGCGATATTCGTCGCCGGCGATCGGTGAATCGTCGGCAATGAGATCCTTCACGAACCGCGGCCGCGGCAGCGATCCGATGACCGACGTGGTGAAACGCTCCTTGCCCATCTGCAGTCTCCTCGGCGATGGAAAACGATCAGGCTACCACGCTGCGAGAGAATCGACAAACGCGCACGCCTTTACCGGGCTGCGCTCGGATCGCCGGTGGGTGGCGGTGCGTGGTCGGTTGCAGCGGCCGGTCCCAGGAGCTCGGTGAGAATCGGCTTCAATCCGTCGGCCCAGACTTGATACGCTTTGACCGTGGGATGCAGATTGTCGCCCATCATGCCGTCGAACAGTTTGCCTCTTTCGTCAGCAAGTTTGTCGTTCACGTTGAGGAAGCGAACTGTGTCGCCGTCGGCTAGCTTGGCGATGCTTTCGTTGATCCGTTCGATCGTCGGCATGACGGCCATGTTGTCGTTGCGCGGGAAGATGGCCGTCAAAATGATCTTGGCCGCCGGCGCTTTTTGCCGGCACACATCGACGATGGCCCGGATGCTTCGACTGATCTCGGCCACTTTCGCGTCGTCGCCTGGCTGTTTCCCCACATCGTTCGTCCCTGCCAGGATCACGATGACCTTCGGGTTCACGCCGTCGAGTTCGCCGTTCGTCAATCGCCACAAGATGTTTTGCGTCGAGTCTCCGCCCCAGCCGAAGTTGGCCGCGTTCCAGCCGAAGAAATTCGCGTTCCAGTTCGCCAGCATTGTCGGCGTATTGAGGATCGCTGCATCCCCATCGCCGCGTGATCGAATCGCCGGCAAAGTAAACGTCGATGCCGCCCTGCTTCGCCTTCTCGACGAGCTGCTCGGTGCGCAAGCTGCGAGTTCGCATCGGTTCGGGGGACCGGCTGAACGGTCGGCGCGGCGACTTTGACTGGCGACTGGATGTAGTTGCCGACCCAGTCGAAAAACGCCGGCCAGTTCGGCGTCACGTCGTGTCCGCCGTTGTGTTGCCGCCAGGCCAGCTCGCCGCCAACTAATTGCTCGACCGGCGGCATGGGATCGGTTAAATAATTGCCCGACGTACCAAAGTCCTTCGCTCCCAGCAGCCGGTACACCGGCCCCGCCAACACGCCCGCCATGAAGCTGCCGCGCGCATCGACCCAATGCGGGTCGCCATGTTCGACCGTGCCGTAGCTGATGAAGCAAGGTCGCGGCGCACACAAGGCGATCAGCTCGTGCGAATCAACGGGCATGTCGGCTTCGGTCTTCGCACCGAATTCGGAATCTGCCGCGGCATACTTCAAAATGTTGCCGGCCATCCAGTAATATCCGCCGCCGGCAAGGTTCGCCACATTCTCTCCAAATATATGACGGTACAGCTTGATGCCGCCGGCGCCTGACGAAGCGATCAATCCCACGGCCACGCGCTCGTCAAATGCCTGAGTGACGAGGGCCGCTTTGCCATATCGCGACACGCCTTCGATGCCAACTTTCGTGGCGTCCACTTTGCTATCGGGATTGGCCGCGAAATAGTCGATCAAGCGGCTCACGCCCCACTGCCAGGCCCGCAGTGCGCCCCAATCGTCCGGCTTTCGCGGCTGGCCTTTGTTCGTCAGGCCGATGATGCCCTCGCGCAGCTTGTTCTTGTTGTCGGCCTGAATGCTGTTCGGATCGATGTAGCCGTAGCCCCAGCCTTTGGCGATCGCTTGCTCAGTCCACGGCACGCCGGGCGGCCCACCCGCTCGACCGCCGCGACCGAAACGGCCACCGAAGCGGCCGCCGAACACCATCATGATGGGCACGGGCTCAGTCGCGTCTCGCGGCACCGTGAACGTCGCCTGGATATTGACCGTCACTTGCGGGTACGCACTGTTATCGACGTGGCCGACGAGCGTCTTGGTGACGGTCGGTATGCCGCCACTCTCGCTTTCGCTGGTCGATGTAACCTCCCACGTCACCTTGGGGACGTTCGGCGGGATGCGACCGAAAATCTCTCGTTCGAAGAGTTCTCGAATCTCGGCACGCCGTGCGGGCCACTCGTCGGCGCGAGCCACTTTGGTGCCGTCGTTCATCGTCAGCACGTCGGGCAGGCTATCCTGGTAAGGGTTCGCGTTCGCTTCGTTGAAGATGTCCTGATTGTTGGGGTTCGCGCCGGGCGCAGCGACTTGATGCCGAGTTGCTCCATCATGTTTGGGTGATCGTCCACGCCTGCCGTTTCGCCGGCATTCGCAGTCGTCCGTTCGCGCGGCCTGACTGTCCCACCTTGCACGAGCGTATTGAGCCACTCTGCGCTGCGATCGTTGTAGGGACGCTGCTGAGCGGGTGTGGCCAGATGGTTGTGCGGCGAGTCGACCATCGGCACCACTTCCTTCTGGCCGGGGATCAGATTGAACGCCGTCCAAATGCCGGCCGGCGCCGAGATCGTGTCCACAAAACCCATCGCCACGAGCGACGTGGCCTTGATCCGCGGCGCGAAGTTCACCACGTCGAAGTACAGAGCCGTTTCCATGACCTTCGGATCATTGGACGGAAAGTTCGGGTAACTGCTTTGCCGGCCGTGAAGCGGGCCGTTCGTGTCGCAGCCCGCGGGCACATTGACGATCACGTGCGTCACGCGCGGATCAAGGCCCGCGACGCACAGGCTCTGCTGCCCGCCCATGCTGGTGCCCATCGCGACGAGCGTCTTCTCGTCCCAGTCGGGCCGCCCTGCGATGTAATCCACCGCGCGATAGTCGCTCAAATACATCCGTAGGAAGTAGCTCTTGTCGCGATCGTTGTTGCCGATCGACTCGTAGTGCTTGATCGCGTCCGGCAGGGCCGCGTAATATTCGGGCGGCTGGTCGGGCAGCACGTCGTGCGGCTCGATGTTGAGCGCCAGCCAGCCTTCCGCGGCCCGATCGGTGACCCAGGCCTTCTCGAGCGGATACGGCGGGCTGGCCCATTGAAAGATGACGATCGCCGGAAACTTGCCCGCTCGCTTGGGTTTGGCCAGTTGGCCGTGGATGTGCGATCCATCGACGTGGTCCATGCGAATCGTGAAGTACTCGACGTCGGGCCGGCCGCTGTCGCCGGGAGTTATCACGACATTTGCCGGGACCTCGTCGAGCGCCTTGATTTTGGCGGCCCAGAACGTATCGAAATCTGCCGGTCGCGGTGCCGAAGGCTTCAACTGCGTCGGGGCAACCGCTGCGCCGCGACAATCGGCGCGACTTTGGCCTCGCCGTTCGCTGGCGGTACGACTTCCAGATAGAGCATTGCCGGTTCATTCAATGTCACTTCGATGGTTCCCTTGCCCGACGACAGGTCGAGAGAGCCGGATTGGAGGACTTCGTGATTGTTTTTTTTGATCGTATAGCCGTAAGCACCGGATGGAGCCGATGCACCGTCCGCCCGCGTCACGTTCCACCCCGCCTTTTCACCGGGCGAGTAAACGCTCGACACCTTGAGTGGCGTCAACGTAATCGACTGCGCGGCACACCGCGAACCGACTGCGAGCGCGGCTATCCACAGCAGCAAAGACAGGTATCTGCCGATCCTCAAAGCGAGACTCAACGGCGAGGTCGGTGGAAACGCCGGAGGGGACGAAGACATCTGCATCTGTTTTTGCGGCCGGCCGGAGTCGGTTCGGGTCCAGAAAGCCGTGGCCAACTGAGGATTCGTAGCACGGCAAACCCACTTATTCTTAACTACGCCACCGAATGCCGCGAGGAAGTTTTACGTAAAATAATGTCGTAATCCGGCAGTCCCATTGACTACACTGGGTATCGTACAGGCGGTCCCGTCAGGGGCCACTTTTCAGGGATATCCAAGTGGTTTCGGTTGCTGCATTTGTCTATGGATATGAACGGGAAAGCCGGCTCCAAGTCTCGCGGCGACATGCGTGAAGTCCCCAGAGTAGCCCTGTTGGTGGAAACATCGCGAGGCTTCGGGCGGGAATTCCTGCTGGGCATGGCCCGCTACTCCCGCTTGCACGGTCCGTGGAGCTTTCATATCACCCCGGGCGATTATAAGCAGGTCGTCCCGAAAATGAAGCAATGGGGCGGCTCCGGCATTATCGCCCGCATTGCCGATCAGCGGATCGCAAAGGCGGTCATCGACGCCAATGTCCCGACGATCGCGATCGGCTTGACCGACGAGCAGATGAAGAAAGGCAGCCCGTTGGCGGCGTTTTCCGAAATCAGCTCGGATCCCGCCGAAGTGTCTCGGTTGGCGGCGGAGCATTTGATCGATCGACGATTGACGCGGTTCGCTTACGTCGGCAGCGATGATCGAGGCTGGTCCGCGCAGCGCGAAAGAACATTTCGCGACTTTCTCGTGCAACGCGGATTCAATCCCTTCATCTATTCGTCGCCTCCGCGACTGCGAGATCGCATCTGGGAAAAAGAGCAAAGCATCCTGGCACGCTGGATGAGCAAATTGCCCACGCCGATCGGCGTCTTCGCGTGTGACGACGACCGTGGGCGGGAAGTGCTCGAGGCATGCAAGCTGGCCGGTTTGAATGTGCCTGAAGACGTGGCCGTCGTGGGCGTGGACAACGACGAGGTGTTTTGCGAACTGGCCGATCCGCCGCTGTCGAGCATTGCGCTGAATGCCGAGACGGCCGGATATCGGGCCGCCGCCCACCTGGACGCCATGATGCAAGGCCGCGTGAAAAAGAAACAGAGGATTGTCGTCGAGGCGCTGGGCGTCGTCACACGACGGTCAACGGACATCGTGGCGGTCGACGATGAAGATATTGCGGCCGCGCTCAAGTTCATTCGCCAGCAGCATGGGCGCGGTATCTCGGTGGATCGGGTGGCGCAGGAAGTTGCCATGTCGCGGCGCAGCCTGGAAAAACGATTCCGCGACACGATTGGCCGAACCATTCTCGAGGAAATCCAGCTCACGCGCCTCGAGCGGGCCAAGCGGCTGTTGATGGAAACGACGCACCCGATCTCAAAGGTGGCGGAAATGGCCGGCTTTGGTTCGGCCGGCTACTTCATCCAGTTCTTCCAGAAGCAGGTCGGGAAAACGCCGCGCAAGTATCGCGCGGAACTAACGACCTAATCGTCACGCCTTCTCGACGTGGCTGAGTCCGGAGCGCGTAACGCAAAAACAAAACTTTTTTTCGCATCCGCGTATTCGCCAAAACTCCGCCCCCCATTAACATGGATGGGACCTACGGGAGTGGGCTCCTGTGCCGCACTCTTGGCAGGGAGCGACGACGGTCTCGGCTAATCTTGCGACGAGATGGGTTTCCTGGTGGTGACTTCGCCGGTCGGTGGCGGTACGAACCCTCATGCAGAGCGACTCCCAGAAGCTGAGCGTCTCAGAAAAGGTTGGCTACAGCCTGGGCGACGCGGCCGCGAACTTCGTCTTCATGACGATGATTCTGTTCCAGGCGAACTTCTACACCGACGTGATGGGCATCGCCGTCGGCACGGCGGGCTGGCTGCTGCTGGTCCCGCGCGTGTGGGACGCGTTTTTCGATCCGGTCATGGGCATCGCCGCCGACCGAACGCGGACGCGCTGGGGCCGCTTACCGTCCGTGGATTCTGTTCACGGCGCTGCCCTGGGGCGTCGTGATGTACCTGGCCTACCGGACGCCGCAGGGCTGGAGCACGCACGGCGATCATCGCCTACGCGTTCATCACGAACATGCTGTTGATGACGCTCTACTCGGCGAACAACATGCCGTACGCGGCGCTGGGCGGCGTGATGACGGGCGACTCGTACGAGCGGACGAGCCTCAACGCCTACCGCTTCGTGGCCGTGAACCTGGCGCAGCTCGTCGTGACGGGCTTCACGCTGCCGCTGGTGGCCAAGTTTGCCGCCGCGTATGGCGAAGGCGCGACGGCGCGGGCCACCGGCTGGCAAATGACGATGGGCATGTGGGCCGTCGTGTGCGTGGTTTTCTTCCTGATCACGTTCGCCACGACGCGCGAGCGGATCGTCCCCGACGAGCAAGCAACGGTCGAGCCCCGGCGCAGGACTTCGCCGACTTGCTGAGGAACAGCCCGTGGATCGTGATGTTCGTCATGACGCTCGTCCACTTCGCGATCATCTCGTTCCGCGGCCGGGCGTTTTACAACTACTACCACTACTACGCCGACCCGACGGCCATGTTCGATTGGCTCGCGGGCTTCGGCCTCACGGCGCCGCCGGTCGCCGAAGGGCAGCCGGCACCGGGCGGGCTGCTGGAGTTTCTCGGCTGGATCGCCCACGGCGATCGCGTCGAATCTCGCCGGTTCGAACGTCGCCGACGTGGCGCAAAGCGTCATCGGCGTCATCGAGAAGGTCGTCTTCATCGTCGATGATCCTGCTGTCGCCGATGCTGACGGCGCGGTTCGGCAAGAAGGCGATCGCGGTGGTCGGCTTCGCGCTGATGACGATCGTCTCCGGCCTGTGGTATCTTCGCGAGCCGCAGCAGATCTGGGCGATGGTCGGGCTGACGGTGCTGGGCGCCATCGCCTACGGGCCGACGATTCCCGTGCTGTGGTCGATGTTCGCCGACGTGGCCGACTTTTCGGAGTGGAAGAACCGGCCGCAGCGCGACGGGCATCGTGTTCGCCACGATCTGCTTCGCGCTCAAGGCGGGCCTGGGCCTGGGGTCGTTCCTCGTGCTGCAGCTGCTCGACTGGTACGGATACGTCGACGATCAGGCGCAGACCGCGCGAAGCGCTCGACGGCATTCGCCTGACTGCGAGCGTGTACCCGACGGTGATGTTCTTCATCTGCACGCTGCTGTTGGCGATCTACGGGATCAACAAGCGGATGACGCTCGAGATTGCCGACGGACCTGGACGACACGCCGCGGCGCAAGCGCGGCGACTCGCACTTAGCCTCCGGTCAACGATCGGGCGGCTAACCGGATGACCACCATGAAAGCATTGCTGCGCATCGATCGTCGCGTTGCTCGTCGCTGTCGCCGCATCGACGCGATCGCCGCCGAACCGGCCGCGCTGAAGGACGCCTTCACCGACGATTTCCTCGTCGGCGCCGCCGTCGGCACGCAGCAGGTCATGGGCGACGAGCCGGCCGAGCTGGAGCTGGCCGCGCGGCAGTTCAACACGATCACGCCCGAGAACCTGCTCAAGTGGGCCGAGGTGCATCCCGAGCCGGACGAATACAATTTCGAGCCGGCCGACAAATACGTCGACTGGGGCGAAGAAGAACGACATGTTCATCGTCGGCCACACGCTCGTGTGGCACAACCAGACGCCGGACTGGGCGTTCGCGGGCGTCGACGGCAAGCCGCTCGACCGCGAGACGGCGCTGGCCCGGATCAAGACGCACATCGACACCGTCGTCGGCCGCTACAAAGGCCGCATCAAGGGCTGGGACGTCGTCAACGAAGCGATCGACGACAACGGCAAGCTGCGCAGCGGTCCGGTCGGCCCGCCCGGGCAGCGCGGCGAGCCCTGGCACGCGGCGATCGGCGACGACTACATCGAGAAGGCGTTCCGCATTCGCCCACGCCGCCGATCCCGACGCCGAGCTGTACTACAACGACTTCAACGAGTGGTACCCGGCGAAGATCGAAGCGATCTCGAAGCTCGTCACGTCGCTCAAGGCGAAGGGCGTCCGCATCGACGGCCTCGGCCTGCAGGGCCACTGGGGCATGGATTATCCCAAGCTCGAAGAGATCGACCACATGCTCACCGAGTACGGCAAGCTCGGCGTGAAGCTGATGATCACCGAGCTCGACATCAACGTGCTGCCGAACCCGACCGGCAACACGGGCGCCGACATCACGCGGCGCGAAGCGCGACGCGAGGCGATCGATCCGTATCCGGACGGCTTGCCGCCGGAGATAGCAGCAAGAAGCTGGCCGAGCGGTACGCCGAGATCTTTCCAGTGTTCCACGAAGCACCGCGACAAGATCGACCGCGTCACGTTCTGGGGCGTCCACGACGGCCAATCGTGGCTGAACTATTGGCCGATGCAGCGCACCAACTACCCGCTGCTGTTCGACCGCCAACTGCAGCCCAAGCCGGCGTTCGACGCGGTGATTCGAGCGGCAAAATAGGTGTGTGAATTGAGCTAGTTCAAGGGTGGCACCGACTTTCGGCCGTAGCCGCGGCGTCTTCGAGCAAAGCACACTACGGCCGAATGTCGGTGCGGCGCAGCCGTGGGAGGTAAGGTACTCGTCAGTCCCCAAAGATCCACTCCAACCGAATTCCAACGTGGGAGCCATTCTCATAAAATGCCGCGGAACTCCACCGCCAGTCACAGGACCTCTTAACAAGTCCCGCACGCACCGGATTCAAGTGCATGTAGTCCAACTTTTCGCGCACCTTGCGGGCCGTAAACAAATTGAACGGATAGTACTTCGGCTGCCAACACGGCCCTCTAGTTGAAAACATTGCCGCATAACGCGGCGACAACGCCCCGCAAGATGCGTTTCAGCCGGAGGCTTGTCGTTTGCTTCCAGCTTTTCACGAACGCACTAGGCACACTTCCTCGCCGAGCCACAAGATAGCGTGAACATGGTCCGGCATTACGACAAATCCGCTGCAGATGCGATGCTCATAAAGCTTTTCGGACGTGATCGCGACAAAGCCGTTCCGCATGGCAGGATGATCTAAGAGCCGTCGTCGACGAAAGCAAGAAAACGTCCCAAACTGCGCGTGCCGTTCGGAATCACAGATACGCCGTTTTGACATTCGGCTAAGAATGCACTAATGACGCTGCGAATTCAAGCATCACGTAATTCGTGGTTTTCCTCCTGCGGATTCGCCGCACCGACATTCGGCCGTGGTTTCTCGGTACGATGCGCACAAGCGGCCGAAAGTCGGTGCTACCCGCCGAACGGCTCTCGCCGTTCGTTCTCAACTCTTACCCACCGTCTATTATTGGCTGTCTTTCCGCGAATCGCCATGAGCGGTCGAATTGACCGCATGCGACACAACGGCGTCTACGTTGTCTGCGCATCTCATCGTGGCGCATTGTTCAACGGTCGAGAATTGATCGCGTCGGTAGCTCCCGGGCGCGTTAGCGCACAATGACCAAATGCCATTTGGTCACTAGCAATTCTAATTGTTAAGAGCGGAGGAAATATGTTTGCATGTGTCGGACTAACTGTGGTACGGTCGACGACGATGTTCAGTGCAATGCCCGCAGCATTTGTCGGAAGAATTGTTATGCGTTGCAACTCAGATGTAGTCTGGGCGATGCTTGCAACTTTCCTGTCGGTTAGTTGTTTGGCGAGGCCGAAAGCTGAATCCAAGACGGAAGACATTCCACTCGACGAAATCTGGGCTTGGAGAATACCCGGCACGAAGAATGTGGGAACACTGGATGCAGTGAAAATAGGCGGCACCACGGAGCATCCAATTCTCCACGACATCTTTGCGGGAATTGGTCCGCTTCCGAAGGGGGAGAAGTCCGCACCGGCTTTTGTGGTGGAAGGTGTGGGCAAAGCTGCTTTGAGAACGCGAGCGCAGTTTTCAAGAAAGGGATAGAAAGGGCAAAGATAGTGCCAGAGAATACGGACCTGTCGCTCGTGTTCTATTCGCACAGTGCCGGGAGGGGAGTGCATCTAGTGGAAGTAGAAAAGTCGGAACGGCTCATTACGTTGAAGTATCGATTTTTCAACCATCACCAATCGGTAAAGAGGATTCACTTTGCCATAATTCCAATCGGCAAGCTTTCTCCGGGGGTCGTGCAAGTAAAAATCGAACAGCAGAATTCGACGGACCTAGCCGGCAACGAAGGATCGCCAATTAGAGAAATGGAACGGCTCGTATCAAGTGCATTTTCATTCGAGGTACAGAAATGAATCTTCGTTACTTGTCAATTGGTTGTGCGGTCTGGGCAAACACCGCGAGTGCGTCGCTGAATTCAAACGGCCCGAACGGAATCGATTCTATTGCGACGGGCCTTACTGGGTTGGCAGTGGCGATCGGCGAGGCTGATTCGGGGCATCAGGTAAGGCCGGGTACGACACCATCCCGACAAATTACGCATCAAACACAATTCCAACCGGTGTATATCAAGAGGGGTTCGCAGGAATGGACCCAATGGACAGCGGCAATGTGGACGAGCACGCGACGGAGGTTGCGGGCGTCATGATCGCTAAGCAATTTCCGAGTGGCCCTATGAGCCCTTGTATTGAGTGCGTTGGCGTGGCACCAAACGCAGAGCTGCATTCGATCGGAGCATTTATTTTGGACGACGTAAAAGTTGCGATTGCCTTGAATCGGATCGCAAGACTCCCACTCGCCGATGTAAAGGCTACAAATAGTACAAGGGCCGGTTGAGCAACTCGATGGCAACTCACATTTCACTCAGTTTATCGATTGGTCCGCGCGGAGGCACGACGTACTTTATGTGGTTGCGTGGGGCAACGACGAGGACGATCCCGAGCGTAAACCTACGGACAACTATAACGGCATTACGGTCACCGGTTCCGAAATACTCGATGGTGTGTATAAGAAGTGGTGGACGAGCAACGCAACACAGGGAGACGCTGTTGGCGAACGCACGAGCGTGGATTTAATGGCTCCCGCGAATCGCCTCGATATTTTGACTCTTGGGAGCACAAAACTCGATCCGCTGGATGCCGAAGGCACTAGCTTAGCCGCACCACACGTCACTGGCACCGTGGCCTTACTGCAAGAATATTCCGTTCAGCAAATGATATTGCCGGAGCCTAACCCGAGGTTCGGACCAAACTCGCAACGTCACGAAACGATGAAGGCCCTGCTTCTGAATTCTGCCGACAAACTTGCAGGAGTACATGGCTCGACGCGCGATGTAGGAGATAACAACAACGAGAGTTGGCTCCAATCGGAAGCGTTCGCGAGCGATAGCATCGCACTGGATGACATCATGGGAGCCGGCCATCTAAATGCAAAACGTGCGGTTCAGCAGCTTCGACCCGGCGAATATGATCCGGGCTCGGTGCCGTCGATCGGTTGGGATACGGGCGCCGTTGGGGGTGGTGACACCCAGGAGTATGTCTTCGACTCATTGATCGGAGGTGGTTACATCGCGGCAACGCTCGCTTGGGACAGACGCAATATTAGCACTGAGTCTTGCGGCTCAACCACTTACTGCGAAGGTGATCAATTCTTCTTTCAGACGGTGGAAGATAGCCTCAACAATCTCGACCTTTACCTTTTGCCCGCCAATCAAACTGAATTGACGCCGCCTATTGCCGCATCAACAACGACCGAAGACAACGTAGAGCATATTTTCTTCAATATGCCTGCGTCGGGAGCATATAAACTCGTCGTTCATAACAACCCAAGCGGTGGCATAGGTGATCCGCAAAGCTACGCGCTGGCGTGGTGGTTTGGAAATGCTCCGCCGTTGACGACTGCGGGCGACTACAACAATGACGGTAAGGTCGATTCCGTCGACTATGTAGTTTGGCGCAACGACCCTACCAGCTTCGGCGGAGCTGGCGGGTATGATACTTGGCGAGCAAATTTCGGCGTAGGATCAGGCAGCGGCACTAGCCTAGCATCTGTGCCGGAACCAACCACTTTGACATTCGTGGTCGCATCGCTTGGTCTAATCTGCGCTCAGAAAAGAAGAGTATCGCAATGCGCAGGCCTCCCTTCACTGCTGCACTACCATTTTGTGACATAAATGATGAGTGCAACGCTGGCCGCGATAAGCGTAGTGGCGATTAACAACGTGCGGAGGGAGAAATTCCGGCGAAGTGACGGGAGCCACGGCAGGATAGCAAATGCGGCAGAGAGTGTGACGGGAAACCAGTAACGCATAGCGAACAGATGCAGCCTAGGTGGCAGGGTCTGCCACCGAATACCGACATACGACAGCGGAGCCTGGTCTTTCATTGGCGGCCATAGTCGTGGCAAAGGATTGTCAAAAGTCTCGACCGACCTTTGCCAAGGGATTGATTCCCTAAACGCCCACCGCCCAATTCCAAGTTCGCCTTGGTAGGATTGGATATTAAGAAATGTTGTCCCATTTGCGTGTCGAATACTATCTTTCACGCCAATGCTCCGCACCCACAACCCAATCAGCAACACGCAGAGAATCCCGAAGATCGCACTCCAAACAATTCGCAGACCACGGAGTAGACGAGAGCGGTCCATGGCGCACAATTGTCGCCGCCGGTCCTGATGGAATGCAATAGTCGCTATCGTCGAGGCCGGCCCCGCCTATTAGCCGCCGCGTTTTCTACCGCAATTCGATTGCGCGTAGAGTCCGCCTCAAGCCCGCTGGTCCGCTTTGTCTATCGCCTTTCGAGCCATGCCGACGATGATCCTTTGAGAGTGCACCGACAATAGCGGCCACGTTTCGACGACGACTGCCAAGCCGGCGTCCAGTGCGCCGGATCTGCGCCGCCTGTGGACGGAACTTGCGTTTTCTCCGTGGAGTCGGCCGGCTGTTCGGCTCCCTCCTCGACCCTAACACAATCCGTAGCCCATTTACCAACAAATTCTCAGCGCGCATTTGCGCCCGATTGTCCTCACCGAAGTCTCTCCCTGCACCCCGCATCCTGCATCCTTCCACGAGGTGGCCAAAAATAATTGCTGAAACCGGCCACCGCTTCTGTTAGCTTCGATGCTGCCGTAGCTGAAGTCGCAAGACTTCAGAAGGTACGCTGAATTCTTGCGAATCCAGCTACTTCGCAAGTTGCGACACGGGGGTGCCACTTCTGGCTTGCCCAGCAGTGCGAATTGTTTGCCCTCGCCCGCACAAATCGTTCTTTGACAACTAGGTATAAGTCGTAAGGCGCCAGTCGTTAGCCAGCAGGATGGGTTTATTGCGAAGCGAAAATCCATCGAATGGACGACACGCGTCGATGGGTTGCCGCTGCGCGGTCAACCCATCCTACTACCGATGACCGAGAACAAGGGCCTGACACGATCGAGAGACCAGTTTGCCCCACCCTGGAGAATACTGTCCGATTCCCGAGGACTTTATTCCGTGACAATCGCCTCACTGCCAGCTCAGGAACCTAGGGCCGCACAACGACTTGCACTCACGAGGTGAAGCGAAGTCGAACGAATAATGCCCCACGAAAAAAGAAATAAATTTTGTGGGGCGAAATCCACTGTCCGAAAGTGTGGTTCGTGTTCGGCGTAACGTATCGATCAGTCGCACGAACTTCAGTCCGTACTACAAGTTATCGTCCGGCGACGCAACGACGGAAACAACTCCGCCCCAACTTCCCACTAACGACTAACAAGTTTCGCCCTACCCGCGTAGGGTTTTGCGTCACCATCCGGCACAAAACCCATTTGAATGCCACCCCACGGCCACTCCCGAACCTGCGGCCGCACAACGGCTTGCACTCAAGAGGCGAGACGGAACTCGAACGACTTTTGCAACACCACAAAAATAAAAAATTTAGTGAGGCGAAATCCACGTTCGCGACGGACTGCGCGTTGGACCGCTAAGCAGAACGACGAGATGGGCGAACGACAAGCATCCAGCCAGATACAACAGCGGTGAACGCCATCGCGAAATTCCCGGGCTCTGGAATAGAAGCCAGATTCGTCCCGCTCCCATAGGTGACGCCGAAACGCGACATCCATACGCCATAGTCGGCGTCATCAACCACTTTGTCGCCGTTTCCATCGGCACGCAAATCGGTCAAGGAACCGACCGTGTCGCGCCAGATAATATAGTCAGTCGAGTCCACGACATGGTCGCCGTTGTAGTCGCCCGCAGCGACGACGAGCGAATACAGGCCGGTGCCTTTATCGAGCGTCAGCGAATACGGCTGGCCGTTAATCGTCAGCTCGTAATCGCCCCAGAAACCGTTGAAATTGATCGTTCCGTCGGCGCCGACGGTGGCGTTGAGCTGCGTCGTCCAGCCGTTGTTGGGGTTGGCGTCCCAGTCCGCAATTCCCAGCTGATCCTGCCATTTCTGGCCGGCCGGAGTCAGCGTCCAGGCATTGAAGTTGCTCGTGTTGACCGTGTACAGGGCGGCCGACGGCGCGAACAGCGTCGTGGCGCCGGTGCCGCTTTCCTGGTGGAAACCCCACATGAAAAATCCCGTGGCGTCGGCCGTGCCAAACGCGACTTTCAAAATGTCGCCCAGAATCGTCGCCGCGGTTGCCTGGCTGACGCCGTTCGAGACGCCAAATTCCGTGAGCGACAGAGGCAGTCCTTGAACGGAAAGATTTTGGATTGTCCGAAAGATGTTTCCCGGGTTTTGCGAGCCGCCCGGGTAGTGTTGAATTCCGATGCCGTCGACCACATCGCCGTAGCCCGCAGTGACGCCCGCCTGGCGAATCTGCTCGATGTGATTCATGTACCACGTGCCGTAGTCGGCGCCGCCGATAGAACCGTACTCGTTGACGAACACCTTGGCCGTCGCGCCGATGACGGCCACCGCTCGCGCACTTCGCGGTAAATGTCGGCGATCCCACCGGCCTCGTAGACGTTCCAGTAGTTGTGCTTGAGGTCTGCCGTGAGAGCCGGGATCGGACCCGGTGTGATAGCTTTCGTTGTAGATGTCGATTTCAACGTACTTGTGGGCACGATCGGACGCCGTTCCGGTGCCGACGTAGTAGTCGATCCGCTCGCTGATCTCACCGCGCAGATCGGCGGCGGCGTTCGGATCGGTGCCCAGGTACGCTTGATCCAGCAAGCCGTTGGCCGAGTCGCCATTCAGCACCCAAGAAGGCTGTTGGCCGTTGTTGCTGTTGTCGCCCCAAATGAGGTTGTGCATGCGGGCTCGCATGTTGTGCGACTGGGCGTAGTTCGAGAATCAGGTCGATTCCATGCCATCGTCGACGTTGTCGCGCGACGATCTCGTTGTACGCCCACTTGCCCATGTTCTCCGGAACAACCGCGTTGAAGTTCAGATTGAGTCGCTGCTGATAATTGGTCTGCTTCGCCGTGCCGCCGCGTGCCGAGGTAATTGTTGACGTCGTTGCTGCTGAACCCGGGCACGGCTGTTCCGAAGTTAAAAGCGTGCCGTTTCAGGCTGACGTCAACCGTCGCGCCCGGCGCAAGTCCGGACAGGCCGACTTTGACATTGCCTTTGCGGAAGTTTTGAATGTAGCGTGTCGGCCGCTGCGAGCGCGTTGGCAGTGCTGCTGGTGTTGGTGACCGTCGCGCCCGTGACCGTGATGATCGTGGATCGTCAGGCGCGCGAGCCGACGCGTCCAGGTCGTTGTTGAACTCGGTCCGCAAGAAGTACGTGCCGGCCGGCAGATTGAACGTATGTTGGTACGCGTTGACGCCGCTCGTGACGTCGAAGCCCGCCTTCGTGTCGGCGAGCACGATGTTCATGTGCGGATCGATCCCGCCGCTCGCCGTCCCACTGGCATTGACACCGACCGTAACGTTGCCGGGCGACGCGAGTGTGATATACGTTCCGACGTAACCGTTCCGATCGATCGTCCAGGAACCCGAGCCGCTGCCCGTCGAGCGCATCGCGAGTGAACTGCCGGGCGTTGTCGTCTGGCCCCAAGCGGCGGGGCAGATGCACGCTGTGCAAACCAGGAACAACAAACAGAGTGTCCGCAACCTCATCCGCCTGTCCTCTGCCAAAGCCCCTGAAGCAACTCACGTGGGAGACACTTCAGTTTAACCGCCCGAGCAGAAAACGGCACTGTTTTAATACGAAAAAGAATGTCGCGAATACGACTGTCGACGCGACGCGCGACTCACTTTGCAGGCGAATTCTCGTCGCTCGGCATGATTTCGACGTAATCGATGGCCGCGCGCTCGCCGCCGTCCGCGGTACCTTCGATGCGGATCTCATCGCCCGATCGCAAGGCGACTCCACGAACCGTGCGGCGGATTGACGAATGGGCGTCCGGCAATGTCGTCGGCGTCGGCACGTGATTGTCCGCCTGCCACTCGTCGAGCGACTTGATCCGCCACGAAGTAGCTTGAACTTCGATACGCCGTCTTCTTCGTCGAAATATTGAACGCGAAGGTCGTGCCGACCCGGCTCACCATCGAAATCGAAACCGCACCGACCCTTCACGTCGATCGCCGGGCAGCTGCGCCGCCCCGCGCCCGATGCCGCCTCCCAGGGTTCGATCTTTGTGAACTGATATCCGTCCAAATCCTGATCCTCGGCCTCGATTCGATTCGGATAGGTGCCGACGCGACCCTTCTCGTCGGCAATTCCGGACCGCTTCATGAACCAGCGGCAAATCGAATCGCGCCACACCTGGGCGTGCCCGGCCTGGAATTCGAGCCGCTCGAGCACTTCACGGAATCGTTCGTCATCGATCTTCCCTTCGAGCGTCCGCCACTCGTCGACCAACGCGGCGGCCTTTTCCGCTCCGTCGTAATGCGAGTCGTAGAAGTGTTGAATGACCGTCTTACCGGAGTGCAATTTGTGGCGTGTAGGGCACGTGATGCATGAAGAGTAGCAAGGTCGTCCGGGCAGGTGTCGAGCGATTCGAACATCGCTGCGACGGGCGGCCGGTATTGGCTGATGAATCCCGTGCCGGTCGCAACCGTGCGGTCCATGCCGACGCCGGTCTCGTTGGCCCGGTGCCACTGTCCCCAGCCGTTGTATTCGGACGACTCCGGCGCCGGTCCGAAGTGGATGTGGATGATATCGGTCAGCGTGCCGATGCCCAGCGGACCGGTGTAGCTCTCATAGATCGGCCACGAACGCATCAGCATGTCGACGATCGTCTTCACAACGGTCGGATCGTTGCCGAACGTCAGTCGCGTCCACTCCTCGGCAATCTGTTCGCTGGATAGATCCGGGTTCCACGCCAGCCGACCAAAGCCGTAGAGATTCGCCATCGCCAGGTGATGGCCCAAGCCAATTCGCGTCGCGGCCCACGTTCGAAACGCCGACGAATCCGCCCGTGCGGTCGACCAAACGTCTTGCCCGGCGACAAGCTTGCTTCACCGGCGTGCCGGCGCCCTTGGCTTGCATGTCGAAATCCAGCACTTCCTTCCACATCGGCACGGTGTAGCACACGTGCTTCTGCTGCCCCAGATACTCCTGCGTGATCTGCAGCTCGATCGCCTGATTGGTTTTCTCCAGCCCGCCGAACAGCGGCGAGGCCGGCTCGCGGACTTGAAAATCGATCGGGCCGTGCTTGATCTGGATGACGACATTGTCCTCGAACAAGCCATCGAGCTTGTGGAAATTATCGTAGGCCGCCTTCGCGCGATCGTTCTTGAGATTTCGCCAGTCCATTTTGTGGTCGTAGACGAAGCCGCGATAAAACAGCAGACCGCCGTGCGGCTTGAGTGCACGCGCGATCACATTGGCGGCGTCCGCGGGCGTGCGTCCGTACTCGGAAGGTCCCAGCCGGCCTTCCGAATCGGCCTTGAGCACGAAACCACCCAGATCGGGAATGGCGCGATACACTTCGTCGACCGTTTTCTTCCAAAACTCGACGGCATCGGGATCAAGTGGATCGAATGTTTTGACGCCGCCGACTGTCGCGCGGGCTGGCGAAGTTAAGCGAAATGTACACCCGCACGCCCCACGGCCGAAAGGCCTCGGCAATTCGCGCGACTTCCCGCAGGTAGTCGGCCGTAACAACGCGGGCGTCGGCGTTCACATTGTTGATCGAACAGCCGTTGATGCCGACCGACGCCAACAGCCGGGCGTAGTCACGCACTCGGCTCAGTATCCTTGCACGACGTGGCCGTCCTCCCAGAAGATCGACTTTCCGGCGTAACCGCGTTCGATGGTGCCGTCGAGGTTGTCCCAGTGGTTCAGAATTCGAACTGGGGCGTACGGTGCATCGCGCACGTCGAGATTTTCGATCGGTTCCTGTAAAGCGATCATTCGCAGCAGCGCGAAAGTGCCGTATAGCACGCCGCGATCGCTTCCCCGATAATGATCAGCGAACGCTTGCCGCGAATGTCGACACTCTTGATGAGAAATCCTTCGCTGTCCAGGTCGCCAAACTCAGCCTGCGCACCGGCATCGCTCAACACCTTTCGCGCTGACTCCGCCGTACCGAGCACGATCGCCGCGTCGTTCTCAAGCTGCGGCGCAGAGCTCAGCTTTCGTCCCAGCATTCCGACCGTACCTCGGATGAGTTCCTTTTCCGCGGAGGCCGCAATGGGCGTGCGATCGAGATTGACGATCACTTGCGGCAGTCCGCGATAGGAATCGCGCACGGCTGCATCCGTGATTGGAGAGTAACGCAACCAGGCGTCGTAGCCGGTTTCGGCGGCAGCCGAGGTAGCGATTAGCAGGCTTGCGAGTAGAGATAAGTAGCGGCCCAACCGATGTCCTCCGTATTAATTCTCATGCTACCGCGTCCAGCGCCTGTAGGACGCCGCGCAAGTATCCGAGCGCATGTGCCATCCCCGCGTGCCAGGCTGCGTCACACGTCATTTGCGGAGTGTGGTCGGGGATCAAGACGCCACGAAATCCGTTCGACTTAAGTATGCCGCAGCACTCGCACCATATCGATGTCGCCGTCGTCGATGAACGCCTCGCGATATTGAGGCACCTGACCCTTGACGTTTCGCACGTGGACGTAAGCCACACGGTTCTGCTTGCTGTAAGAATCGGTGGCCGCATACACATCGCTGCCGGCCATTTCGCCGAGCGTCCCCACGCAGAACTCCAGCGCGTTGGCCGGACTTGGATTGAGCGCGATCAGCTTCTGGTACAAATGCGGCTGGTAGACTAGACGCGGCTGGCCGCGCATCGTCGGCAGAGGCGGATCGTCAGGGGTGCGCCGCCAACGTCACGCCTGCCTCTTCGGCGACCGGTATCACCTCGCTCAGGAATTCTCCCACTCGCTGCCATAGTTGCTCAGGCGTGGCGGGCGGCACCGTTCCTGCCGGCGCGTTCACATCATACACCATATTCCACGCCATGCCGCTCGGCATCGGCACGTCGCACGGACCATCCACTCCCACCGATACTGCCTCGCCGCGTGCAAACGGCCCTTTCACCCGGCCGCATACGCCGGCAATGCTAAAGTTGTAGCCAATGATCGGAATGCCAGCCTGTCCTACGCGGCGAATGATAGTCTTGATATTTTCGAGTTGCGTCCGTTTGCTCGGCCCGTCCAGCAGGACATCGTGCCAATGGGCCGGATCGAAATTCTCGATCGCTTCTAATTCCAGCCCGGCCGCATTGACGTCGCGACGCAGCGCCGTCAACTCCTCGGCGGTCCAAAGTTGATTGGGGTCCCCTGCCCTTCCCCAGCCGCCGTCGCTGCCCGTTGGCTGACCAGCGTCGCCGGAGACGCCACCCTTGAAGTAGTCGACGAGGTGGGCCACGACGTGCGTAGCACCCGCCTGGCGCGCGAACTGAAAGTTCTCGCGAGTGAGCATGTGCCGGTACAGGCCGAGCCCGAGTTTCATGGATGAGCACCCTTCTTGCAAAGGTCTCTAGGCGCGTTCCGATTAGCGACAATCGCCCACTGCCTCGATCACGCAACTTCTTGCAGGATACACTGATTTCGTGGCGGCTTCAGCGTGCCATTTCAATCGCGACATTTTTCTTCGCAAAAACTGAATGGTGGCAATCCGTCCGCCTCTATACTAACGATTCTCGCCGACAAAAGGTTGGTCCACTGTGCCACAGGAGCGACGTTCGTCCATGCCCGACACTCAATCCCAGTGCGATTATCAGAATTCGAGTTTGTCCGTGAACGAGCCGCGTTTCGGACTTGTTATCGCGCATGTCGTTGGAAGAAAAAGCGGCGCAGATGGTCTGCATCTGGAACCTCAAAAAAGAGATGCTACTTGACGAGCACGGCCGATTCGACGCCGCCAAGGCGGCCAGTCATTTCGGCCATGGCAATGGCGTCGGACAGGTCGGGCGACCGGGCGATTTTGGCAGCGGAGCGAGTCCGCGAGAATCGGCCGAGCTCACCAATTCGATCCAGCGATTTTTCATCGAGAACAGTCGGTTGGGCATTCCAGTTTCGTTTCACGACGAATGCCTCCACGGCCACGTGGGCGTGGGCGCAACCAGCTTTCCGCAGCCGATTGGACTCGGCGCGACGTTCAATCCCGATCTCGTCCGGCAGTTGTACACGATGACGGCCCACGAGGCGCGCGTTCGCGGCGTGCATCAGGCTCTGACGCCCGTAGTGGACGTTGCCCGCGAGCCACGCTGGGGACGAGTTGAGGAGACCTTCGGCGAGGATCCCTATCCTGGTATCACGGATGGGCATCGCAGCCGTCGAGGGTTTTCAAGGCGACGCCACATTCGCCGACAAGAGGCACGTCATCGCCACACTGAAGCATTTCGCCGCGCACGGCCAGCCCGAATCGGGCAACAACTGTGCGCCGGTGAACGTTTCGGAGCGGCTGCTGCGAGAAGTGTTTCTCTACCCGTTCCAAGCAGCGATTCGCGAGGGCGGCGCAATGAGCGTGATGGCGTCGTACAACGAGATCGACGGCGTTCCATCGCACGCCAATCGATGGCTCCTGCGCGAAGTGCTGCGGAATGAATGGGGCTTCGCCGGCACCGTCGTTTCAGACTACTACGCCATCCGCGAGCTGCACGAACGGCCCGAGCTATACGGACATCATCTGGCACACGACGGCCAGGAGGCCGCGATGCTCGCCGTGCGCGCGGGCGTGAATATCGAGTTGCCGGAACCGGACTGCTATAAGCACCTGGTGGAATTGGTGCGCGAGGGAGCTCTCCGGGAGGCCGAACTCGACGAACTGGTTGCGCCGCTACTGGCCCAAAAGTTCCAAATCGGTCTGTTCGATGATCCGTACATCGACACCGCGCAGGCCGAGAAGGATCGTTGGCTGCGACGAGCATCGCCAATTGGCCCTCACGGCCGCCCGACAGACCATTACACTTTTGAAGAATGATGGCGGAACTGCTCCGCTTGATCTGTCGAGAATCAAAACGCTTGCAGTGATCGGGCCGAATGCCGATCGCGAGCTGCTCGGCGGATACAGCGGTCGGCCGACGCGGACATCGACCGTCCTGACCGGCATTCGCGACCGCGCCGGTGGCCCGATTGAAGTTCTCTATCACGAAGGCTGCAAAATCACCGATGGGGGCTCGTGGTGGCAGGACGAAGTCGTGCCGAGTGATCCCGCCGAGGACCGTCGCAGCATCGCTGAAGCCGTCGAAGTTGCCAAACGCGCCGACGCGATCGTCCTGGCCATTGGTGGCAACGAACAAACGTCCCGCGAAGCCTGGATGGGCAACCACCTGGGCGACCGCACGAGCCTCGATCTCGTCGGCCAGCAAAACGAACTGGTCGACGCACTGGCCGCCACGGGCAAACCGATCGTCGCGCTCCTGTTTAACGGCCGACCGCTGGCAGTTAGCCACCTGACCGAAAAAGTGCCGGTCATTCTTCGAGTGCTGGTACTTGGGACAGGAGACGGGCGTCGTCGTGGCGGAGACGCTGTTTGGCGACATCAATCCGGGCGGAAAGCTGCCAATAACCATTCCACGTTCGGTCGGCCACGTTCCGGCTTATTACAACTACAAACCGTCTGCTCGCCGCGGTTACCTGTTCGACGATGTGTCGCCGCTCTATCCATTCGGTTACGGGTTGAGCTACACGCAGGTTTGAATCGGTGTTCCGCGACTGGAGAAGCCAGCGATTTCGCGCGACGAATCAACGACCGTGCAAGTCGAAGTCACCAACCGGGGCGATCGAGTCGGCGACGAGACCGTGCAGCTCTATATACGCGATTTGGTAAGTTCCGTGACGCGACCCGGTCAAGGAGCTGAAAGGCTTCGAGCGGATTACTCTGCAACCGGGCGAAACGAAAACGGTCTCTCTCGAAATCAGTCCCGACCGCCTCGCCTTTTGGAACATCGACAAAAAGTTCGTCGTTGAGCCGGGCGACTTCCAAATCATGGTCGGCGCCAACTCGCGGGATCTTCAGGCAGTTACGCTTTCCGTGCGATGAATTTTGCAAGTACGGAACTGAGCGGCACTTTGCTCAGAAAGCTATCGGCCGGAGAGAGTACTGTGCCACACGGAATGGGTATTACTTGGCACAGTACTTGAGGCGCAATACTGCAGACGCCAGACCTGTTGCGGTAAATCATTAAAAAAAGTTCTTCGTGGCTTTTGGCCAGGCACTTTGCTAACGTTGATTTGGCGGATGCTCGGCACTTGCCGTGGCAATTTCGCAAGCGGTGTCGTCATCGCGCTCGGGTGCCGCACAACGACGCGGTCCTCGGAAGTCAATCTGGGACAAACGGTACGGTATCGCGTTCGCTTTGATCTGCATGACCCTACCGATCGGAACAACCGGACGTCGAGGCACAAAACCCATTGGCACAACGCCTGTCGCAAAAGCTTGGTCTGAATCCGTGGGTTTCCAGCCCATCGGGTGGTTTTCTGTCCTAAAGTTCGGTTAGCGTCACCACGACAACTTTGACATCGACATCCATTGAGTGCATCGGTGGCGCTGCTTTGCGTTCGAGATGCGCCCCATGGTCACTACCCTCGAGCCACAGCAGGCGAATCGCAACCCGACTTCCGGCTATGTTGCCGTGAAGGTCGAGATGCTGCGCCGCTTGAAGAGAGCCCCGGTCGATCTCTTCGTGCAGAACGATCGGCGTGGCGAACCGGTGCTTTACCTTCGTGCCGGCCATCCTTTCAAGATCGAACACTTGACGTCGCTGTTTGACGTCGGCGTGCGCAAATCTTTGTCCGGTCCGGCGAGTTCCAGGAATTCGGCAAGGGCTTGCTCGAGTCCGTTCAGCTGCTGGTTACCAGCGAAACCGTTCCCTACGCCGAACGGTTCGCCGCGCTTCAGATCGCCCTGGCAACGGAAATCGAGCGTGCGGCCCACATGATCGACTCGGGCCCGTACGTGAACCTGGCCCACAAAGTCGCTGAGGACCTGACGACGCTACTCGTTGGAAACAACGTTCTGCCTGGCGACTTATTCCGTCTGGCCAGGCACGACTACGATACCTTTACGCATGTTACCAACGTCACCGGTTATTCCGTGATTCTGGCGCAACGCATGGGGATCTGCGATCCCAGCGACCTGACACGGCTTGCCGCCGGTGCAATGCTGCACGATATCGGCAAGCGGTTTATCCCGGCCAAAATCCTCTCCAAGCCGGCCAGGCTCGATCCTGACGAACGGGCGGTGATCGAAACGCACCCGCAGCGCGGCTACGAAGACCTATGCCGCCGGGCGGACGTCACTCACGAACAATTGATGATGGTCTACCAGCACCACGAGCGCATCGACGGCAAGGGTTATCCGGTAGGTCTCGTGGGCGACGAGATTCACCCCTGGGCCAAGCTGTTGGCCGTGGTCGATGTTTTCGATGCCATGACCGGCACCCGGCCTTATCGCCAGCCGGCCACGCCTCAAGCGCACTCAAATACGTCAAAGAGAATGCCGGAAAGCACTTTGATCCGGAGGCCGTCGAATGCTGGCACTCAGCCCTGACCGCGACTTGATCGACGAGCTCTGGAAGGACGCGTCGTCCGTCGCCGTGCTTCCGGCGTGCTTGCGGCAGCAGTTTTTTTCCAAGTCCGGCCCACTTCCGGTGTATCACGAAAACAAGCGCGCCTTTCACCGTCATTACCTGCGGCGGAAGGCGATTCTCAAATATCGCGATGCGATGTATGGCATCTTCACGAAGGACATTTCGCGTCAAGGGATCGGGCTGCTGTCGCCGGTGCAGCTACTGCCGATGGAGCAGGTGTCCCTGCTGCTGTCGCGCGACTCGTCGTTGCAACTCGAGATCGCGCAGTTGCCGCGCATTGAGAAGGATTGTTTCGATATCGGAGCCCGCTTTGTCACTCACGCGAATTGACCGCCAAAGTGACCGAACGCGTTTCGAATCCCACAACCGCTTGACGGAATCTCGAAGGCCAAACGCTTCTGCGGCCGCTCGCTACGTCTAAGACGCGCACTCTCGATCGCGTGGAGTTGGCGACCGCGTAGTTGCACGGCACCACTGATTACAAGGAGTTTTCGCGAATCATTCGTTGCAAACGACAAATCCAGCTCGAATCTGAGCCGCCTGGTGCGTTTATAGCGGCCGCGTATCTCGCTCGGGTGGTCAACCAATTTGTTATGTCTGGGGGGACGAAACTATCGGTGGAATCGATGCTACGGCAGAACGTCTTATTGTTTAGCCCCTAAAGTATTTATGACGACGAGACTATCACGGTGATAGCTGTGCTATCGACCCGTCACGGAACCAGTTTGTGCTAAGGAGGGCTAAGAAAATGAGTTCGCAGGCGGAGAAATTCCTAAAGATTGTCGCGATCCTCGCGATGGCGTGTACGACGACGTCGGCCGCGCAAGGTCAATCAGCTTTGAGGCTGGATCAGCAGGATGGTCCGGCTGCGCTTGCTGAAGAGGTGATCGAGAATCCGTCCGAGATGTCCGGCGAACCGGCGCAACTCCCGGAACCTCAGAGCAGCGAGGCCACGGCGACGCAGGCTGCCCCGGCGGATCCAAACGCAAAGCCTGCATGTGAACCGGAAAAAAAGAAGAAGCCGCCCGTCAATCCCTGTACGACGTCGCACAAAGACCCCTTCTATAACAACGACTTCAGCTATTTGTTGGACCCCGAGTATACCGGCCAGTGCTTCGGCGACTGCTGGAAGCTGATGCCGGTGGACGATTGCGGCGAATACGGGACTCTCGACGTCGGCGGACAGATGCGACTGCGCTATCACCATGAAGTTGGCATGGGCCAGGACCGCAGCGGTGTGGGTACGCGGCGATTCGAGAATACGGAACACGATATTTTGCTTAGCCGCCTGCGGTTATACGGGAACTGGAAGGGTGACGATCAAACGCGGCTTTCGTGGAAGGCATCCTCGCCGACGTGACGACCGACGACGGCACGTACATGCCTCGGCTTATCGATATCAACTGCGGCGACTTCCTCAATGGGTTCATCGACTTACGCACTGGATGACAGCCTGACGGTCCGCGTGGGCCGTCAAGAGTTGCTGTACGGAGCCGAGCGGTTGATCTCGCCTCTCGACTGGGCGAACACCCGCCGCACGTTTGAAGGCGTCAAGTTGATGTTCCACGAGCGACGATTGGTCCGTCGACGGCTTCTACACGCATTTCGTGCCGGTAATACCCAATCGACTTGACGAGGCCGACTACGACCAGCCGTTCTACGGCCTGTACGGCAACGTATGCTGGATGCACTAACAAGACTGCGTCGACTTCTTACTACATTGGCTACGACAACGAGAACATCCGGGCGCTGATTGACAGCGACTTCTCGCTCGACACGTTCGGCTGCCGACTGTATGGAAATCGCGGCGACTGGCTGTATGAAATGGAAGGCGGCGTGCAGTTCGGCCGACAGAGCGGCCTGGGCGTCGACCAGAAGGCCGGCGTTCGCCACGGCCGGCATTGGCCGAAAATCTCCGAGCATCCGTGGACGCCGACGGTTTGGTTCTACTATGACTACGCTTCGGGCAACGCGGGCGGCGATGATTTTAATCGCTTCAACCAGTTGTTCCCGCTGGGGCACAAGTATTTCGGCTTCATCGATGCCGTGCAACGTTCGAACATCGAGTCTCCCAACGTGCTCTTAACCATGAAGCCGCACAAGAAGTGGGATTTGCTGATGTGGTATTGGTACTTCATGGCCAACAGGCGGCGACATCGTGCCCAGCATGGGCGGCACGCCGGTCGCAAAGCACGTCGCGCATCGCATTTCGGCGACGAACTCGACCTTATCGCCAAGAAAACGATCAGCCCGCGGTCGAACGTCCTATTCGGCTATTCCCACTTCTGGCGCGGCGACAAGATCCTGGCTCCGCGCGACGCGGACTTCGTTTACGCGCAATGGGAACTGAACTTCTAAGGAGGTCCATTTATAGTTGAATCGTCGGGTGGCCAGGTTCGCGCGGCATACCGCCTCACGGGCCGCAGTGCACGTCCTCAGAATTCTCACCAGCTGGGGGCGAAGAGTACTGAACCTAGCCACCCAACGCGCGTTGGTATCACAAGCAAGTGTTTTTGCGGATGAAATTCTTGCGAAGAAACTCCATCCCTCTTCACGCCCTTCTCCTCGCCGCGCACGGCCGACCAAATCGGATAACGGCCTTCTGGCGCTTCTTACTTAACCGATACAGACGTGCGGCCATTTCGGAGTCCACCGCAGGCCTTTTGCCTTTTGGCATCCGTCTCAATAGTTTGCGTTGGTCGGGGCCGAAACCGCTGGTTTTCTCGTGTAATCCATGCCACTGGTGCCTACTTGCTCCCCCCAACGGAGCCTGTCTTACCCGGTGCAATGCGAATAGCTCGAATTTTTTAGTTGTCAAAGCGGAAAACCATTCGTGAACAAAATCCTGATCTAGTGTTATGCATTGGCAGGGGACAGCGACAACCTGTCTGGGCAACTGCAAACGTTTTCTCACGACCGATAAAAACTCGCACATCAAATTTCAATACGACAACTAGGAATTCGTTTACCCGCCACGCAAGTCGCTTTGAGATTCGAATCCCCACCCAAAACCACGTCCTACCAAAGAGCAGAAAATGAGCGTCAAGCGTCCTACTACGTCCAGCGATGAGCCGGTCGAAACAACGCTCGCCGTCCTCTCTGCAGGATGGGCGACGATCGAGGAAATCTATGAGACAGTTGCCGCCCGCCGGACATTGCGTCCGACGATCGGGCAGCTCCTGCTGATCCATCACAAGCTGAACGTTCACCAAGTGTTCCAAATCCTGGGCGAGCAGGCGACCAGCGCCAAGCTGTTCGGGCAAATCGCCATCGAGATGGGCTTCATCAAAGAATCCGACGTCAACGAGATACTTCACCTTCAAACGTCTCTCTGTCCGCCGTTATGGCAGGTGCTCGAGTCGCGTGGCGTGATCACGCCCGCGCAGGCTGAGTCGATTCAGAAGTCGACGCAGTCGCGCCTGCGACAACCCTCGGAAGAAGCTCTGGAAACCAGCCAAGCCTAATTCACCGTCAAATCGACGCCGCACCGCGTCTGGAGCGAAAGTCATGGAAATAGCTGATAAGGAACTGGTGGCCGAATTCGTCGTCGAGTCCCAAGAGGGGCTCGCCAACATCGAGAACCAGATGCTGACGATTGAGTCCAACGGGACCGACGTCGATACCGATCTCGTGAACGCCGTCTTCCGAACCATGCACTCGATCAAGGGCGATGCCGGATTCCTCGGCCTCGACCGGATCGGCTCGCTGGCCCATAGCCTCGAGGAAATCCTCAACAACCTTCGCAACCGGGAGATGATTCCGACGTCGGAGCTCGTCACGACGATGTTGCGGGCGGCTGACTACATGAAGGGGCTGATTGAAGAGGTCGAGACTTCGAACGACGCCGACGTTTCTCCATACATTTCGGAGTTGCAGCAATTCCGACTGGGCGGTGCGCCGGCGGCAAGAGCGCCGCAACCGGCGCCCGCTGCGGCCGAACCGGCCCCGGCTCCCGCGCCGGTAGTCGCTGCGACGCCGTCGGCCCCGATGAGCGAGGCCACGCGCGAGTTTTTGATCGAATGCTACGAAAACCTCGATCAGATGGATCGCGAGCTGGTTGCGTTGGAGCAGGATCCAGAGCACGAGCAACTGCTTCGCAACGTGTTCCGCACGATCCACACGATCAAGGGCGGAGCCGGCTTTCTGGGCTTGGGCGAGCTGGAGAAGTTGACTCACGCTGCAGAAGACCTGTTGGGCAAGCTGCGGAGTGGCGATCGGAGGTTCAACGCGATGATCGGCAGCGCGCTCTTGGCCACCGTGGACAAGTGCCGCGAGGGCCTGAAGATGGTGGAGGACACCGGCGGCACCACGTCGCTTGATCCGAAGGCGGTGATCGAACAGCTTCGGCAGGCCGACAGCGCCGACGCCGCGCCGGCCGCACCCAAGACTGCGGAGACTGCTGCGGTCACTGTCGCCACAACCCAATCAAAACCCACGGCTGCGGCGACGACAACTTCGCCGCAGTCCAAGCCTGCAGCGAAAGCCGACGTAGCGACAACGGCGTAGATCGACGGCCACTGCCTCGGCCGACGGCGCACCAAGGCGAGAAATCGAACACCTCGGCCAGCGACAGCACCATTCGCGTCGACGTCGAATTGCTCGACAAGCTGATGACGCGTGTCGGCGAGCTCGTGCTGGCCCGCAATCAGATTTTGCAATTCACCAACAGCGTGGACGATTCGAACTTCATCAGCACCGCCCAGCGGCTCAATTTGATAACGACCGAGCTGCAGGAAAGCGTGATGAAGACGCGGATGCAGCCGATCGGCAACGTGTGGGCCAAGTTCCCCCGCGTTGTTCGCGATCTGTCGTCGCAGCTCGGTAAGCAGGTTCGCATCGACATGGAAGGGCAAAGAGACCGAGCTGGACAAGACGATCATCGAAGCGATCAAGGATCCGCTCGACGCACCTGGTCCGCAATTCGGTGGACCACGGCA
Organism: uncultured Planctomycetota bacterium; assembly: GCA_963786455.1. Taxonomy (GTDB): domain Bacteria; phylum Planctomycetota; class Planctomycetia; order Pirellulales; family Lacipirellulaceae; genus JABDGM01. The sequence goes on from CAWAZX010000015.1 coordinate 54,116, forward strand.
TCGAATCGCCGGAAGTGCGCAGTCGCGCGGCGGCAAGCCGGTCGAAGGCAGTCTGACGTTGCGGGCGTTCCACGAAGGCGGCAAGGTCAACATCGAGATCTGCGACGACGGGGCCGGCATCGAACATCGACCGAATTCGCAGAAAAGGCCGTCGAGAAGGGACTGGTCTCCGCGGATCAAGCGGCGCGAATGACCGACCGCGAGGCCGCTCAACTGATTTTCCTGCCCGGCTTCTCGACCGCCGAGCAAGTGACGCAGCGTCTCCGGCCGAGGCGTGGGCATGGACGTCGTCAAGACGAACATCGAAAGAATCGGCGGCACGCGTGGACATCTGCAGACCAGCCGGGCCAGGGCACGACGGTCAAAATCAAGATTCCGCTCACACTCGCGATCATTCCGGCCCTCGTGGTCACTTGCGGCGGCGATCGCTACGCCATTCCGCAGGTCAGCCTGCTGGAGCTGGTCCGCTTGGAAGGCGAGCAGGCGCGCAAGAAGATCGAGCAGATCCACGGCGCCCCGGTTTACCGGCTGCGCGGCAAGCTGTTGCCGATCGTGTACCTGCGTGATGAATTGCGGCTCGAGAACAACCGACAACGCCGAGCGACGAAAACGTGCTCAACATCGTCGTCCTACGGGCTGACGATCGGCAATTCGGCCTGGTCGTCGATGCGATCAACGACACCGAGGAAATTGTCGTCAAGCCGCTCGTCGAAGCAGCTCAAGGGGATCGATGCCTACGCTGGCACAACGATCATGGGTGACGGCAAAGTCGCCTTGATTCTCGACGTACTGGGCGCCGCCCAAAAGGCGCACGTCGTCACCGAACATCGCGATCGTGGCCGCGCCGACCACGCCGAGACGTCCGGGCAGCAAGGCAAGGATCGTCAATCGATGTTGCTTTTGGCCGTGGGTGACCGGCAGATCGCGATGCCAATCTCGCTCGTGGCTCGGCTGGAAGAAATTCCACGGAACACCGTCGAGAAATCGGACCATCACGAGGTGGTCCAGTACCGCGGCCATATCATGCCGCTGGTCCGGCTCAGCGAGCTGCTGGAAATCCCCGTTCAGGAGGATCTCAGCCAGCCGCTGCAAGTCGTCGTGTACACCGAAGGGGAACGCAGCCTCGGCTTCGTCGTCGATCGTGTGGCCGACATCGCAAGCGCGGAGATTACCGTCACGCACGATTGCGATAGCGACGAGCTACTCGCCTCGACGGTCATCCAGCAGAAGGTGACCGATTTATTAAACTTGCCTTCGATCATTCGTCGCGTCGATCCAAAATTTTTCGGTCTCAAGTGGCTGACCAACAACTGGCCGTCTAAGGGACATGGTGATGAGCGAGACAAAGCAATATTGCACTTTTTTGCTGGACGGGCGGTACTTCGGCGTCGAAGTGCAGCAAGTTCAGGAAGTGATTCGGTATCAGGAGTTGACTCGCGTACCGCTTGCGTCGCCGGTGGTGAGTGGGCTAATCAACCTGAGAGGGCGAATCGTCACCGCGATCGACATGCGACGTCGATTAGGCTTGCCCGATCGTTGTAACAACAGACTACCCATGAACGTTGTTGTCCGCGCGGGTGATGATGCGGTGAGTCTGCTGGTGGATGAGATTGGAGATGTGATCGAGGTTCCTGAAGACAAGTTCGAGAAACCGCCTGAGACACTGCGTGGCGTAGCCCGCACGCTTGTTGAAGGCGCCTACAAGCTCGAGGATCGGCTGATGCTCGTTCTCGATACAAAGCGAGCGGTCGAGATTCCTGAGGCTGCGTAGGAAAAACTACCGTATTGGGTTCCAGTTACTGCTAGTCGCTAGTTGCGACTAATTTACACGTTTTAGTGGAGGTCGAGTTATGAAGGGCATTTGTAGATGGTCTGCTTGGAGTTTTAAAACGAAGCTGGTGGTCACGTTCCTGATCGTCGGCCTGTCACCGCTTTTCATTATCGGCTACTTGGCCTTTAATCGTTGTAGTGACACGTTAATCACTGGCACGGGGGAGCAACTCAAAAACCATGCGGCTTCCGTTCTTGATAAGATTGATCGGAATCTGTTCGAGCGTTATGGCGATGTGCAAGCGTTTGCCTTTAATCCGTTGGCTCGAGGCACTTCCGAAGAGATCACCAAGGCCATTAACTTTTACACTGACAACTATGACTGCTACGACTTGATGGTTGTTGCGGATACGCATGGAAAGATTGTGGCGGCCAATACCATTACCTGGGATGGCAAGCCATTGGATACTTCCCTGATCGGCCGCAGCGTCCGCGGCGAACCATGGTTCGAGGAGTGCGTCAGCGGCAAGGTTGTCCCCGGACAGACATACTCTACGAGTCTCGTTGTGGATCAGTTAGTGGGTGATACCTACGGCAACCGTGGACTAACTCTCAATTATTCCGCCGCCAATCTTCGATGAAGCCGGCAAAGTCATCGGTGTATGGTCCAACCGTGCCTCGTGGGACCGTACGGCTGGCACAGCCATCAAGTCTCTGCGAGATGCTTATTCCAATGTCGGCAAAGAAGTTGAAATGCAAGTACTGTCGCGTGAAGGCTTGCTACTCGACGATTTTGATCCTAAGGCGATTCTCAATCCAGAAGTCAATCTGGTCGACAAGGGCCTGCAGGCCGCGAAACTGGCCGTCAGTGGAAAAGACGGCAACATCATTGAAACACATCTTCGGCGGAAGGTAGACCAGATCAACGGCTTCGCGTCGAGCAAAGGTTACCTCAGCTATCCTGGACACGGGTGGGGAATGCTCGTTCGAGAAGACTATGATCAAGCGCGTCAAGGCGCAATCACGTTGTTGAAGTACATGCTACTGATCGGCGGAGTTGTAGCCGCAATTATTGCAATGCTGGCCTACTTGTACGGAAGCCGAGTAAGCAAGAAGTTGGCCGAAACTGTCGCGGCAGTAAAGACAATTGCTCAGGGCAATTTCTCGTGCCGACTACCAGTTACGTCGCGCGATGAGTTCGGCGATCTCGCTACGGCAGTCAATCAGACGGCTGAGCAGCTCGGCGAGACAAACGCCACGAACTTGGATTTCACCGCCAAAATGGCTGCGATCAGCAAGTCGCAAGCCGTGATCGAGTTCACGATGGACGGCACGATTGTCGATGCCAACGAAAACTTCTGCAAGACGTTGGGCTACACGCTGGATGAGATCAAGGGACGTCATCACAGCATGTTTGCCTCCGAAGCCTTAAAGAATTCGCCTGAGTACCGTGAGTTCTGGGCCCGTCTGAATCGTGGCGAGAACCTGCCGGGCGAATACCAACGCTTCGGCAAGGGCGGCAAGGAAGTCTGGATCCAGGCTTCGTACAATCCGATTCCGGACTCCAACGGCAAGCTCGTCAAGGTCGTGAAGTACGCGACCGAGATCACCGACGCCGTGAAGCACCGCCAAGAAATGGTCCGCATTCTCGGTCTGGTGAACGACAACGCCTCGACGCTTGGTTCGTCGGCCGAGGAGCTGACGGCCGTCAGCACGCAGATGGCCGCCAACGCCGAAGAGACTTCGGCCCAGGCCAACGTGGTTTCGGCTGCGTCGGAGCAGGTCAGCAAGAACGTGCAGACCGTTTCGACCGGCGTCGAGGAAATGAACTCGGCCATCCGCGAGATTGCCAAGAACGCGACCGAGTCGGCCCGCGTGGCTCAGCAAGCGGTTTCGACCGCCGAAGCGGCCAATGCGACGGTCTCGAAGTTGGGCGAAAGCAGCATGGAAATCGGCAATGTGATCAAAGTGATCACCTCGATTGCCGAGCAGACCAACCTGCTGGCCCTCAACGCCACGATCGAAGCGGCCCGCGCCGGTGAGGCCGGCAAGGGCTTCGCGGTCGTCGCCAACGAGGTGAAGGAACTGGCCAAGGAAACGGCTCGGGCGACCGAGGACATCGGCCGCAAGGTCGAAGCGATCCAGGCGGATACGCATGGTGCTGTGGAATCCATCCAGCAGATCAGCCAGGTGATCGCCCAGATCAATGACATCTCGAACACGATTGCCAGCGCTGTGGAAGAGCAGACGGCGACGGCGACCGAGATGAGCCGCAACGTGGGTGAAGCCGCCAAGGGAACGGCGGAAATCGCCCAGAACATCACGGCAGTGGCCCAAGCGGCGCAGAACACGACGCAAGGTGCCAGCAATTCGCAGCAGGCTGCGAGCGAATTGGCCCGTATGGCCAGCGACCTGCAGAAGCTGGGCGCCGGCTCGGGTTCTTCGCAGTCGGTTGCTGTCTAGAAGGTATGAGTCAGCACCGTGGCGACGGTAAGTGAAACCTTTTGCTGCCGCTCGCCACGGTGCTGTTTTTTGATACGCACCATTCGGCTCGGCGAGAATTCGTCGAGCGATGGTTATAGCAACACCGCGACAGAATAGTGTCGCAAAATGGACCACCATTTAGGGAACAATCCATGCGTGCTTTGATTGTTGACGATTCACGCCCGATCCGCCGTATCGAGGGCGAGATACTCAAAGACCTCGGCTTCGAGACGTGCGACGCTTGCCACGGCAAGGAAGCGCTCGAACGTCTGCAGAACGAGCCGCGGCCCGACGTCGTCTTGGTGGATTGGAACATGCCCGAGATGGACGGCCTCGAATTCGTCAAAGCCGTCCGTAACGACGCCCGGTATTCCGGCATGGTGCTCATGATGGTCACCACCGAAACCGAAACCGATCAAATGCTCCGTGCCCTGAGTGCCGGTGCCGACGAGTACCTCATGAAGCCGTTCGCAAAGGACGGGCTGGTCGAAAAGCTGCGGCTGCTCGGCCTGGTGAATTAACTGCATCGTTTGCGTGGAACGCGTCAGCATACTGCCTTAAGAGCAGACAACATGAGAAAGATTCGCGTACTAGTGGTCGATGACTCGGTGGTGATCCGCCGGCTGTTGACGGATATCCTCAGCCAGGATCCCGAGATCGAGGTCGCCGGGTCGGCGCCGAACGGCCGCATCGCGCTCCAGAAGCTCACGCAGCTCAATCCGGATCTCGTCACGCTGGACATCGAGATGCCGGAGATGGACGGCCTGGCGACGCTGCCGGAACTGCGAAAGATCTTTCCGAAGCTGCCGGTGATCATGTTCAGCACGCTGACGGCGCGGGGCGCGATGGCGACGCTCGATGCGCTCGCCCGCGGCGCGACCGACTACGTCACCAAGCCCGCCAACGTGGGCAGCGTCTCTGCAGGCATGCAGAGCGTTCGGGACCAGCTGCTTCCCAAGATCAAGGCGCTTTGTCCGTTCAATGTGGCGACGGTCGCGCGCGCGGCGAAGCCCGTTGTTCGGCAACAGTTTGCGGCTCCGCTGCAGCCGCAACGTCCGAAACGAGCCTGCGACATCATCGTGATCGGCTCGTCGACAGGTGGACCGCAGGCCTTGGGGACCGTCCTGAAAGCACTGCCGGCCACCCTGCCGGTGCCGATCGTCGTGGTTCAGCACATGCCGCCGGTTTTTACGCTGCCATTTGGCCGATCGACTCAACCAGGAATCGGCACTCACCGTCAAGGAAGCGCAAGGTGGCGAGACGCTAGAACCGGGGACAGTCTTCATTGCGCCGGGCGATCATCACTTGGAGCTGCACCGCGAAGGAATTGCGGTCAAAACCGTTTTGAACCAAGGACCGCCGGAGAATTCTTGTCGTCCGGCTGTGGATGTTTTGTTCCGCTCCGCGGCCAACGTCTATGGACCGGGCGCTTTGGCCGTAGTGCTTACGGGAATGGGCCAGGACGGACTGCGTGGTGGGGAACACATCGTTCGCGCCGGCGGAGCGATTCTGGCTCAGGACGAAGCCAGCTCCGTGGTGTGGGGGATGCCGCGAGCCGTGGCCGAGGCGGGACTGGCCAGCCACGTCATCCCATTGACGTCGGTCGCCAATGAAATGCTGCGTCTCGCGTCCATCGGCCGACACCAGTTCGCGACTTGTTGAGACACGTTATGACTACAACTACGCTAACTCCCGATTCGGTTTCCTTCGTGTGCACGATGGTGCGCGATCGATCGGCGATCGAACTCGAGTCCAGCAAGAGCTATCTCATCGAAGCTCGCCTACTGCCGCTGGCGAAGCAGCACGGCTTCGCCTCGATAAACGAATTTATCCACGGCAGTGCGGACGCAGAAGAAGCCCGATCTGGAGCGCCGTCTCGTCGAGGCGATGACCACGAACGAGACCAGCTTCTATCGCGACATCCATCCCTTCAATGCGCTGAAGGGCAAGATTCTGCCGGAGATGAGGACGCACCGAGCGGCGCAGAAGGCCCTCAACATCTGGTCGGCGGCCTGCTCCACCGGCCAGGAGCTGTATTCCATCGCGATGTTGATTCGCGAGCACTTCCCCGAATTCGTCACTTGGAAGGTGCAGCTGGTCGGCACCGATTTGTCCGAGGAAGTGCTCAACAAGGCCCGGGACGGAAAGTTTTCCCAGGTTGAGATGAACCGCGGTCTGCCCGCGCCGCTGCTGCTGAAATACTTTGAACGAGACGGCATGACGTGGCAAATTCGTCCCGAGCTGCGGGCCATGGCCTCGTTCACCAAGCTGAATTTGATCGAACGGTGGCCGGTGCTCCCGCAGTTCGACGTCGTCTACCTTCGCAACGTGCTGATTTATTTCTCGCCGGAAACCAAGCGAGAGATTTTGCGAAAGGTACGGCAAGTGATGGCCCCACAGTCGGCGCTGTTCCTGGGGGCCGCGGAAACGACCATGGGTCTCGACGCCTCGTTCGAGCGTGTCGAATCCGATCATAGCGTCTTCTATCGTGTCAAATAACTCGGAAAGGCGGTAACAAACATGGACACAACTTACGATACACAGATCGAGCAAATCGTTCAGTCGATCTTCTCGTCGATGCTGGGCATGGAAGTGGTGCGTAGCCCCGAAGGCGCGGCCGCCTGCGACGAGTGTGTTCTAGGCACGATACAGATCACCGGTGCCCGGTCGATGAGCGTAATCCTGGGCGTTTCCGACGGTGCCGCCCGGGCCGCCACGTCGGCCATGTTGATGCTCCCCATTCAGGATATTAGCGACACCGATTCTCGGGACGTGGTGGCCGAGCTGGCGAACATGATCGGCGGCAACTTGAAGAGCCTGCTGCCCGGTCCGCTGTACCTCTCGCTGCCGACCGTGGTCGCCGGCCGAGATTTGGGGCTGCAGGTGCCGGGAGCGGAACTTGTCGAGGATGTTTCCCTCTCGTGCGAGGCCGGTGGAATGCGTGTGCGGTTGTTCGCGCAGCTGAAAGACGATTAACGAATCCGGCGGCCGGTTGGGGCACGCTCGTGACGGCATGAGGGCTCGTCCTGTGATTGCCTATGTCGCGTTTGTCGCTGTCGCCAACCTGTTGCTGGGGATGCTCCTGGCGCGACTCCTTGCGTCGGCGCCGCCTCAACCGCAGCCCACTGTGCGCGCTCCCGAACCGCTAGATCGGAAGGTCGTGCTGCCGCGCAGCTCGGTGATTCGAATCGAGCCAGTTGGACCCGAGCCGCTGACGCCGGTCGCGAAAAAGGACGAGGAGGAGACCCAGCGCAAGGAGCATCACGCGCCGCCGGCCGCGTTAAAGACATGGGCCGACTTCGCCCAGCAGCTCCGCGACGTGAAGGAACGCACCCGCTACTGCCGGCCAGCTCAAAACATGAAACTGGCCCGCCAGGCGGCCGAGCAATTGAAAGGTTGCGCGAAATCTGGTACGGACAATTCGAAAAGTGCCTGCTCGGCGAGACGCTCGACGAGGCCACGCAGGCGCTGATCGAGGGAGCCGAAATGAGCGCGGTCGAGATGTTCGCCGCACAAATCGAGACGACGCTTACGAATCTCAACTCGCTGAACTACGAGGGGCCCGTGGACGACGTCCTGGACGCGCTGGAACGCGAGTTGGTACTCCTGGATAGCCAGCAAAAGTCCGTCGGAAAGGCCAAGAAACCCGCCCTGGCTGGGTTGTAACGGCTGTTCGGTCCGGACCACGTTTGCCGTAGAAAAATTACGTACACCTCACTTCAAATCACGATCTATCTTTGTCTGCGGAACTGATCGCGGGGCCCGGTAAACGGCCAGGTTCTCGGCGATAAGCCGTTACATTCCACCAATCACAGGGGTGATTCCATGAGCACGAAAGTCTTGGTCGTTGATGATTCCGGCACCATGCGAAAGATTGTGATTCGCGCGCTCAACGCCGCCGGATTCAACGACACAGTTGAAGCTGGCGACGGTGTCGAAGCGCTGGGCATCTTTCAGAAGGGTCAGTTCGGTCTCGTGCTGACCGATTGGAACATGCCGAACAAGTCGGGTCTCGACCTGACCAAGGACATTCGCGCCACGGGCTCAAAGGTGCCGATCTTCATGATCACCACCGAAGCGGAAAAGACCCGCGTCGTTGAGGCGATTCAAGCCGGCATCACTGACTACTTGACGAAGCCGTTTACTCAAGAATCGCTGCAGTCCAAATTGGAAAAGTTCGTCAGCGCCTAACGCCAGCATCGCGCGACGCACAACAGGATGAATGCACCATGCAAGTCGAGCTCGTCAATCCGTTCCTGATCGCCACGACGGACGTATTTCGCACCATGCTTCAATGCGAAATCTCGCGGGGACAATTGGCGCTGAAGCAGAATCACACACCGGAATACGAGGTTAGCGGCCTGATCGGATTGACGGGCAAGTGCCAGGGCATGGTCGTGGTCAGTCTGGGACGCGAAACGGCGATCAAGGCGGCTGCGATCATGCTGGGCGAACGGCCCGATGGGCTCAACGCCCAGGTTGTGGACACGGTGGGCGAGCTCGCGAACATGATCGCAGGAGCAGCCAAGTCGCAGCTCTCCCAGTACCAATTGAGCATTGGACTGCCCAGCGTCATTTGTGGTAAGAATCACTCGATCGGTTTCCCCTCGAACTCGACGCCAATCCTGCTGCCCTTCGACTCGCCGATCGGACCAATTTGCATCGAAGTCGGCCTGGCAAATTCGACGCAGGACAATTAGCCGATTGCGGCATCGCCGATGCCCGCCCTTCTCTGTCGTTCGCCATCGCGAAATCCAGAGCTTTCTTCGCGGCGACGGAACTCGTTTTGTCCCAAGCCGTTCGGTGCCCCATTCTGGGCCGCCCCTCGGAATGGCGACGATTCGACATGACGCGAGAGCGACCACCCTTCCCCGGTCCTAGCGGCCGAAAATTGGTCGATAATCGGCTTTTCCGCGCAAAAAATTGAGAATGTTCGTTAGATATTCTGAGGGGCGGATATTTATGGATGAGGGCGTGCTGCTTTCGCCGAGATATGGCCCTGTTTGGCGGGCTTTTGATCAGGTTGGGGGCCATCGGCGTCGGCAGAATTGTTAGGCGGATCTACTTAGGGGCCGGGCGGATTCGTCGGCGACATATGGTCCCCGCAGCGAAGGGAACTCGGTCGCTCACGTAAAGTTCGATTGGGTGCCAACGAACATAGGCGACACATCTCATCAAGTGTCTTTTCAGTATTTGGCCAAGCTGGGCAGCGCCGGAATGATCCGGAGAAGGCCTGTGTAAGCCGTGGAGTCGAGGCGAAACGCTCAAAAGTTATCGTTTCGTATGGCTTGGAGAGCACACTGGCAAGGGTAGCCAGTGTCGGCGGAGAGAGGTTTTGCGCCAGTTGCATTCCTCCTGTCAATCAGGAGGCACTGGAGCACACCACACATCTACTTGCTATGAGGTGCATTGATGACGATCGGTCATGGAGTGCGTCGTTTTGTCTGTCGTGGCCAAGTTTTCGTAGCGGTTTTCTGTTTCGCCCTCGCCGTCGCGATCACGTCTGAAAACGCGACAGCCGTCGACGGCACATGGAACCCCACCGGTTTTTCAGGCGACGGCACCGGACTTTGGAGTGACACCACGAAATGGACGGGTGGAACGATCGCGAACGGCGCTGGCTCATCGGCCGATTTTTCCACGCTGAATCTTACGCTGGACTCCATCGTCAGTCTCGACTCCTCGCGCACCATCGGTCAGTTGCTATTTGGCGATGGCAACGTCACGGCGGCGCATACGAACACATGGACTCTGAACGACAATTTGAATCCGCTCAACATTCTCACACTGAACAATACGGGCGGGTCAGTGCATCCGAAGATCACCGTCAAAAACCACACGACGATCATTTCCGCGCAATTGGCGGGTTCCGCCGGCGTGATCCTGACGGGCGGCACCAATGTTACGGGCGACGCCAACACATCGGCCAGCCTGGTGCTTCCCACCGCCAACCTTTACACAGGCGGCACCACGATCAACAGCACGGCCGGCACCGGCGACGTTTTCCGTGTTTGTCGGCAATAGCACGTCGTTGGGCGCGGGCGACATTCATTTCAACCCCGGCACATCGAACAATGCGCACATGGTGCTCGGCAGTGGCACAACGTCCGTCACGGTCGCCAACGACATCTACCTGGACACGATTCGCGGGATCGCCGGCGGCAATGGCGCGATCATGGCTGGTTTCTACACGACTGGCAACGGCGGTACGAACAACGACGTCTCCGCTACCGTGAATGGAAACATCTTTGTCAATTCGGCCTCCTTGTCTGGCGGCACGTTCAACGGTGCAATGCCCTCGATGAATAGCGGTGCCACCGGCAACAACATTACTACCAACTTCCTGACACTTAACGGTGCGATCGTCTTCAATTCGACCACGTCATCACCAAAAGGAACGAACGGTGGCGGCGGAAATATCATCATCCACCGTGGTGGCAACATCCGGTATGCCAGCGCCGGCAGCAGCTACTATCGAAATGAGTTGCGGGCCGGGATCATGCAAGTCGGCGAAAACAACGGCTTGGCCACCAACGCGTACATTGACTTGGGTGGCAACTCGAATAACAACCCAAATGCCTACGCCATCGTTGATCTGAACGGATTCAATCAGTCGCTGCTCGGACTTTCCAATTACATTTCCCAAGGCAATCCGGCCACCGTCACCAACACGTCGACAACCACCGCATCGACGCTCACGCTTGCTCCTCCAAATCCGACCAGTAACCCGAATCAGTCAAATCTGTGGCTCACCGCCGGTGGCGGCGCCGGCGGCGCGGTAGGCACAACTACAAATATCACGAACGTAAGTCCAAGTGCACCGCTCAACCTGACGATCAATGGTGACGCGGCGGGAACGCAATACATCACGACGGCCGCGAACAGCTACACGGGTGCGACCACGCTGACGAGCGGCACCTTGGCCATTTCTTCACTGGCCGACGGTGGCGTGACGACAAACATGGTCACGACCACCGATAGTGCGGTGGCAACCGTCGACAGCACCGTGGGCCTGGCTGCGGGCCAGTACGTTGTCGGCCCCGGAGTTCGAACCCACGCATTCAATGGAGCCGGCGGCACTACAATCCTTTCGGTCGACGGACCCAACCAGATCACGTTGTCGATTCCGGCTACCGCTGGCGACGGCGTGACTCCGAGCCTTTCCGCTTTCGGCGCGGGCAACGGCCTGGGGATTTCCAGCAATTCGGCATCCAACCTGGTGTTTGACGGCGGCAAACTGAGCTATGTCCGCGGCGTACCTGGCGCCGCTACCACCAATAATACTCCCGTGAACTTTACGGGTACCAGCGCCACCCCCAGTACGAACCGAAATTTCACCATCAATTCTGGAAAGTCAGGCACGATTGATGTCCAAAATGGCACGAACGTACCGACGACAACCACATTGACCATGTCGGGCGGTTCGGCGAACACCAACGGCGGTCTCATCAAGTCTGGGCCGGGCACGCTTATTCTCACGGGCGCGAACCAACACACGGGCGGCACGACGGTCAGTGCGGGCTCGCTGCTGGTGAATGGCCCTGGCAGCCTGTCGACCGGTACGGTGACCGTTTCGAGTGGCGCGACGTTGGGGGGCAACGGCACCATCGCGGGTACGGTGTCGCCTGCTGCCGGCGGTATCATTGCCCCGGGAGCCAGCGTAGGCACCCTGACGGTTGGAGGGTTAACTCTCAACAGTGGGTCGTTTGTCGATTTTGAATTCGGCACCGGCAACGATCAGATTTCGGTCACCAATGCCGGCGGATTGCAGCTCAACGGTGGCAATCTGCACCTCTACAACGAGGGCGGCGTCACCGATTTTTCGACCAACGGCACCTACACGTTGATGAACATCAACGGCGGATTTGGCGGCGCGCTGTCGAATCTTACAGTTGCTAACCCGGTGGCCGGTAAGTTTTACACCCTTTCGAACAGTCCGGTGAGCGGCGTTCAATTGACGATTGGCACAGCCACGACCGTCAATTGGAATGGAAACTCCAACAGCTCGTGGTCGTTGGGTGGGAACTGGGTCGGGGGCGCGTCGCCGAATGCCGTCGGCACGTCCGTCAGGTTCAATGGCGGCAATCTGACCGGTGCTTCGTCCACCACGGTTTCCGTCGATGGCGGCGGCAAAACAGCGAGCGGCATCATCTTCAATGACGATTCCTCCTCCACGTCGTTTAGCATCACGGGACCAGGCACGCTCACGCTCAACAACGGTGTCGCGGCGGCCGCGATTAACGTGAACGGCGGGGCAAATTCCATTTCGGCGCCGATCTCGGCGACCAACAGCCTGTCGGTGTCGCTGGCGAATTCAAGTTCGCTGACTGTTCAGCGGCGCCATCAGCGGCGGCAAGCCGCTTTCCGTATCCGGCACCGGCACCACGACTTTGACCGGAAATAACACCTATTCCACAACAGCCCTCAGTGCGGCTGCCGCGGATTCCGTCACGCTGAATGTGGGCACGTTTGGCGGCAGCGACACGACAGGCACGTTGGGCAGCGGCGATTTGACGATGTCCGGCGGCGCCGTGTTGAATTTCAATCGCAGCAACGCCTACAACTTCGCCGGCGGAATCACAGGCACCGGAGGAAACGCGGGAAGCGTGAACCAACTCGGCACGGGACCGACCACAGTGACGGGGCCAATCAGCAACGTCACGACCGTGAATGTCTCCGCAGGTGCGCTGACTGCTTCCGGTGCAATTAGCCAAAGCGGCGGAATCAATGTTACCGGCACCGGTTCGTTGACGGCTAACGGCGGCGTGAGCGGCGCGGTGCGCTAACGGTGAATACGACCGGCACGGTTTCGCTCAATGCAGCAAATGGCTACACGGGCGGCACGACGATTACGAGCGGCACAGTTGTCGTCAATGCCGTCGGCGCGATGACGGCCAATTCTGCCCTGACCATGGACGGCGGCACGCTCGATTTGCACGGCAACAATATCTCGCTGTCCAGCATCACCGGCACCACGACCGGCGGCGTCATCACCAATCTTGGTCCTAACAATAGCACGTCGACGATCACCTTCGTCGGCGCCAATTCGCAGGACTACGATCTGTGGTCGGCCGTGAACGACAACACGAACGGACGCAAGGTTTCGATCTCCACCGGGATCACCAACACGCAGACGTTCGGAGTCCCGGCTCGCATCCTGCATTTTCACTCCACGGGAACTTACACCGGCGGGACGACGATCACGTCTCAAAGTATTCAGGCCGACGCCAATGACGCATTTGGCACGGGTCCGATCACGGTCAATTCGAACAACTCCAGCACCAACTGGAGTCAGGTTTTCGTTGGGACCGGGATGACGATTCACAATAACATCACCGTCGCGCAAGGAAAGCCGACGCCAGGTGCCGGCGGCCCGGCTGGAGTCATTCAGCAAGCGGGTGATGGCTCCAGTGACAGCCACGTGTTCGGCACGGTTACGATCCAGGCCAACAATTTTGATGGCGGATTGTTCCAGGGCCCGACGGTAGGAAGCGTTGGATACCTGAACATCCACGGTCCAGTAAACGCTACAGGCACGGCCAGCACTGTCGTCCAGAGTGGTGGACAGGTCAAATACTATGGTGGCGGCAGCTATCAGGAATTCGTGGCGAACGGCACAGCAGTGCTCGCTGCCAATGACGGACTGAGCACATCGGCCGTAATTGAAGTGGCCGATACCGCGGCCGGCACTTTGGACCTGAATGGTTTCAATCAAACTGCCGTGGCCCTGTCGGGCAGCTCGGTTAACGCCGCGGCCGTGCAAAACAGCGGCGCCGGCACGAATACGCTGACGCTGAACACCTCGGGCAGCAATTCGTACAACGGAACCGTCAGCGGAAATATCAACTTGACCGTTGGCGGCAACGGCACGCAAACCATCTCGGGCGCCCTCAGCTACACCGGCGATACCAAGGTGAATAGCGGAACGCTGAGCATCTTGAATCCGACACTCGGCCTGGCCGATACGGCCGACGTGCTCGTGTCGACCGGCGCATTGTTCGATCTGAATTTTGCGGGCACGGACACAGTCGACGCGCTCTACCTGGGCGGCAGTCCGAAGCTGGCGGGCTCGATTTGGGGCGGACTACTCTCCGGTGCTCCAAACCTGAGCAATCTGCTGTCCGGCACGGGCTGGCTGCAAGTGACGACGACCGGCCCCGCGCTCGGAATCGCCGGCGACTACAACAACAATGGAATCGTCGACGCGGCCGACTACGCACTCTGGCGTAATTACCAGGGCACCAACACGGTGCTGCCGAACGATCCGACGGGAGGTACGATCGGCGCTACGCAGTACAACACCTGGAAGGCCAACTTCGGCAAGACGCCCGGCAGCGGCAGTGCGCTGAGGCGAATCGACAAACGTTCCCGAGCCGGGCACCGTTGTGCTGAGCCTTCTGGCGGCGTGCGGAGCGGCAGCTGGCGATCCGACGGCGGCGACAGTCGTAGCATTTCGATCGCGATGTCGCAGAAAATGAACTTTCGCACCGAGCCCGGGAGAATCTTCCGCCGGCTCACCACGTCACTTGTTCCAAATAGCGAAGGCTTTGCGGAATTTGTTGCTCGCTGGTGGGCGATTCGTCTTCGATGAAGTACCATTTTGCGCCGGCCCGCTCCGCGGCGCTTAGCACTTTGCGGTAGTCAATCCGTCCCTGCCCCAGCGCAACGTCGTTCTTTGGATCGGCCTTTCCCGTGAGCAGGCCGATCGGGGTGCCGTCCTTCATGTCCTTGAGATGGAAGAGCATGAAGCGATCGCCATATTTGTCCAGCAATTTGACCGGATCTTGGCCCCCATGGACGACCCAGAACACGTCCATCTCAAATGTGACGAATTCCGGCTTGGTCTCCGCCATCAATATGTCGAAGAGTGTGCCATTCACGTGTGGCTGAAATTCGTAGCCGTGCGTGTGGTAGAAGAGCTTGATCCCTTGCTTGGCGAGTACTTCTCCGGCCTTGTTGAAAACTCCAATCGCATCGCGGCAGGCTTTCTCGTCGAACGGACCGTCGTGGCTGATCCACGCACAGCCGGCATATTTGAGCCCCAGAGCCTTTGCCTCCTCGCGCGATGCCGTCCGGGTCGTCGCGAAATCTGTCGTACGGAAAATGACCGCTCACCGCCGTCAGGCCGCGGGCATCAAGCTCGGCCTTGAACTTTTCGGGCGTTAGACCATACGTCCCCGCCAGCTCAACGTTTCGGAATCCAAAGTCGCGCACCTTGTCGAGCGTGCCCGGCACGTCTTTTGCAAATTGCTCGCGCAGGCTGTAGAGCTGCAGCCCTAACGGGCCCTTGAAACTCGGCCCTTTGCCGGCCATTTTTTCTTCTCCAGTGGTGCAATTGCTGCCGGTGCGTCGTCGGCACTGAACTCGCGGATGGGAGTCAGTACGATTTTGCGAAACTCGACCTCGGAGCCTTCCGCCTGCAGTGCGATGTGTCCTTTGCTCGCCGTGCAATCGAAACCGTGGTTCACGAGTTGACCGTTGACCCAGACCTTAACTTCGTCGTTAAGGCACTCAATGATCATCGTATTCCATTCGCCGGCCGGCTTTTCGGAACCGTCCGTTAGGTTGAGGATCCGCCGCTCCTTGCCTTCGGTGATTCCCCACTTCGCTTTGGGGCCGCGTCGCTTTTCCATGTCGGGCACGGCGATGTCTTCGACGATGCACCAGAAATCTCCGGCATTACGGTGAGCCATTTGCACTTCGACCGACTTGGGAAACATTTTGTACAGAGCCCGTGGGGTGGAGGCATGCACCAGGACTCCGCAGTTCCCCGGTTTGGAAGCAAACCGATACTGAACCTCGAGGCGGTAGTTCTCATGCTCGGCGTCGGTGATCAAGATGACCGCCGGGCGTTCCCAGGCTGACGAGCTTTCCATCGCGCACCACGAACGGGCTTTTTGCGGCCGGGTTCTTGTCCAATTCGGGTACGTCCGCATGCCAACCGGTGAGGTCCTTGCCGTTGAACAGGCTTTGGGAGGCTGCATCGCTGCGAGCAGCAGGCTCGTCGGCTCGCGAAAAACTGCTGCCGAAAATTGTCGCGCTCACTATGATCGCGGTCGTCAGAAAATGGGGAGTCCGCATGATTAATGTCCTCGGCTGGGAAACCAGGTCTTGGAAGGTCCGGGCACAAGTTAACCAGTCACCAATATAGCGTATCGCGGCGTCGTTAATGTAGCGGCCAACCAATCCAACATCGCTGGCCGCCGATCCGGTTTCGCCAAAAGTAGTGGTACCACTTCCCCCGCCAAATACGATAGAATTTTGCAGATCGAATTGAGTCGGGGCAATTTGGCAAGAGGTATCGGGGCGTCAGTCGGATCGCACGCGCGGACGCGAGCGGCCATTTACCTCGTGACGTTCGCACAAACGATTCGGCCATGCGATTCGCAGATTTCATCTACAAAAACTTGCGACAGCGAATCTCCAGGACGGTCTTGACCGTCTGTGGCGTCGCGGGCGCGGTGGCCGCGATGATTACGCTTTGGAACATGGCCTGGGGCTACGCGAATTCCTCCAAAGACTTTTACAAGGCGCGCGGCGTCGATATCGTCGTCGTCCGCGCCGGCGTGTCGAACCGCCTGACCAGCAGTTTGCGACTCGAACTTGCGAAACGCATCGAAAGCGTTCCCGGCGTGGAGCGAGCGGACGGGAGCCTGACCGAAATGGTGTCGTTGGGCGAAGCCAACTTGCTTGGAATTCCGTTGCGCGGAATCGATCCAAATGGTTTCATTATGGAGCAAATGCCCATCCGCGAGGGGCACGCGTTGCAAGCGACCGATGCCGGCGGGGTGCTCGTTGGGGCTGCGCTGGCCGCGGCCTTGAACAAGCGCCCCGGCCAGGAAATCGAAATCGAAGATAAGAAGTTTCGCGTCGCCGGCATATTCGAATCGGACAACCCTTTCGATGCCAACAGCATCGTTGGCCGGCTCGCAGACGTACAAGAACTGATGGGACGGCCCGGCACCGTCTCCGAGTTTCAATTGCGGGCGTCCCCTTCGGCCCAAACGGAATCGTCGCGAAAGGAAATTTGCGGGGCGATTGAAGCGCTGCACGATGAACAGGGTCAGCCGCTCGGCTTCAAGGCGCAACCGACGCAGCAATTCGTCGACACCGCTTCCGAGGCCAAGCTCAGCACCGCGATGGCCTGGGCCACCACGGCGATCGTAATCTCGCTACTATTGGTGGGCGTTCTGAATACAATGCTGATGTCGGTTATCGAACGAACGAGGGAACTGGGCGTGCTGCGCGCTATCGGCTGGAGACGATCGCGGCTAATCCGCATGATCCTTGCCGAGAGCGTGGTGATCTGCTTGATCGGCGCCGCGATCGGCTTAGTTATTTCGTATATTTTGGTGGCACTGCTATCGCATTGGACACGAACCAGCCTGCTTGTGCCGCCAAGTATTTCTCTCGCTGCCGTCTTGGTCGCATTTGCGTCGGTTGTCATCGCGGGCGTTATTGGCTCCCTGTATCCGGCATTCCGCGCCGCCAGCATTCGACCTGTTGAATCCCTCCGCTATGAGTAGCATTGTGGCAGACTCCACTTCCGCTGGCGAAGCAACATTACAACGGCCCCTGCTGCGCGTCGACAACGTCTGCCGGACATATGACGGAGGGTCGATCCAGGCGCTGGCGAACGTCTCGCTTTCGATCCGCAAGGGCGAGTACCTTGCGATCATGGGCCCCAGTGGAAGCGGTAAGTCGACGCTGCTTAATTTGCTGGGTGCGCTCGACGAACCCACCAGTGGAACGATCGCGTTTGATGGCCAAGCCCTCGACGAGTTGCCTAATCTCGATAGCTTTCGCGCTAAGACGGTTGGCTTCGTCTTTCAGTCCTTCTATCTGCTGCCGACGCTAACCGCGCTCGAAAACGTGCAGATCCCCATGTTCGAGACGTCGCTCCGACCGAGGGAGCGTGCAAAGAAGGCGGCAGATTTGCTTGCGCTTGTGGGTATGTCTCACCGCGCTGGGCAACTGCCGACTAAGCTCTCCGTTGGAGAACGGCAGCGCGTGGCGATCGCTCGAGCGCTGGCAAACGATCCCAAGCTGCTGCTGGCCGACGAGCCGACCGGCAATCTCGATTCTGCCTCAGGGAATTCCGTGCTCGACCTGTTCGATCGATTGCAAAAGGAGCGCGGGTTGACGCTAGTTGTCATCACGCACGACGCGCATGTAGCCGCTCGCGCACAGCGCACTGTTTGGATTCGCGACGGCCGCATTCAGAATTCGTGATTGCCGGGAGCGCGGTTATGCGTCTGTGGGGGATTGCTCAACGGAATATTCGACGACGGCCCTTCCGGTCCGCGCTGACGGCCGCCGGGCTGGCGATCGGCGTCGCGGCGGTCGTCGCACTCGTTGGCGTGGCCGAATCGCTTGAAACTTCCGTATCTCGATTTGTATCTGAAGCAGAACGTCAGTCTCATCGTGCAGCGTCGCGGCGGCGCCGTCCAACTTTCGAAGGGCATCAAGACAAGCATTGGCGATCAGCTGCGCGCGATTCCCGGCGTCGAGGAGGTCAACGGCAGCCTGGTGGACATGGTTGCATTCGAGGACAAGGACATGTTCATGGTGCTTGTCAACGGCTGGGAGCCCGATTGCTCCGTGATTCGTCGCGTGCACGTGTTCGACGGGCGACGGTTGCGCGAAGGCGATACGCGTGCGGTGATGCTGGGTCGCATTCTGGCGGCGAATCTCGGTAAACACGCGGGCGATCAAGTGCAGCTGTATGGGCAGGATTTCGAGGTCGTCGGCGTATTCGAAAGTTTTAGCGTATACGAAAATGGTGCGGTGTTTATGCTGCTCGACGAATTGCAACGGCAGATGGATCGCCCAGGCGAAGTGACTGGCTTTGGAATTACGTGTTTCGACAAACGGCCGGCGGCTGTCGACACGGTCCGCCACGAAATCGAGAAGCTAGACCCAGAAATTGCTGCGACGCCATGTGCCGAATTCGTCCAGTCACTGACGCAAATAAAGGTTGCACGAAACATGTCCTGGTTCACTTCGATGTTTGCCATCGTGATCGGCGCAGTTGGCGTCATGAACACGATGGCCATGTCGACGTTCGAGCGGCGTGGTGAGATCGCGTCGTTGCGGGCGATGGGATGGCGAAAATCGCGGATCGCCGGACTGATTTTGACGGAATCCCTGTACCTGTCGATTCTTAGCGCGGTGATCGGGATCGCGCTCGGCCTGGCAATGACCTTCCTGCTTTCGCACTGGAAGAAAACCGCGGGGCTAATTAACGGCGACGTGACACCGCGAGCGATTTGCGACGGTATCATGGTCGCCCTCGTGATTGGACTCATCGGCGCGGCTTATCCGGCGCATCGATGTGCCCGGCTGCCTATTGCCGATACGCTGCGATCGAGCTAGAAGTCAATCGCTGATGCCGCGACGAAACTTTCGCACCATGTCTTGCACGACAATGGGTAGTTTTGAGCGCAGCAGATTCGCGCCATGAAACCATTCCCGCGGCTCGGAGAATGCGACGTGGTACTCGATAAAAATCGCGCCCGGCGGCTCGGCAAGCTTGGTTGCCTTGACGTATGATCCCAGTCCGGAGAACGTCTGTGGCTTACTCATTTGGCGGCGGCCCGCATCATCGATCGTGATGGATTGCCAGTTGTTCGGGAACTCCGCGTCCTCCCCGAATCGGCGATCGGCAATCGTCGCGATCACAACACCGTCATCGGTGTTTGTCTTGAGATTCTTCGTCGTGAGGCTGAATCGCACCTTTCCCAGCAAGGTCGAGGTAACGGCAATCCAGCGTGGATCCGCGGCGCCCTGACTACTCGGCATGCCACGCTTGCGAAGATCGTCGCTGGAGAGAACTTTCACGCGTCCGCCATCCTTGTCACGATCGTTGGTTGCAGCGAGGTCTAACTGCCCGTGGAGGTAATCGTCTCCCGCAAGGGCGTCGAGCGATCCATACGCCACGAGATAGAGATCGACGCGGCGGCCAACCTGGCCCGAATCCGGCTCGCCGTCGGAAATCTTCAGGAGAAACGGACTGACGACGGAGTTGCGCGTAAAGGTGTCCCAATCGTATCGGCCAGAGAGCTAACGACTCGATCGCTCGCTTCTGTTCCGCGGGATTCGAGCCACCCTCGAGGATCGGCTTCGGTAATTTGATGGTCTCATTCGGCCCCAGTTCGACGCCCTGCTGCACGAGCAGATCGAAAATCTCGTTCGCCGTAACGCGAGAGACAGTCGCCGCGAATGCTGCGAAGCGCCAGCAGAAGGCGGCAAAGTATCACGCTGCTGCATCGCCGATTGCGCGCAACAGAATCGTCATTTGCCAAGGGTGACCTCGGCCGACGGCTCCATCTGCCACAGATAGAGAAAGACAGGCAATTTCGAGCGATCCAGCCCCGGCACGTTGATTGGAATGAGGCCTTTTTGCAGCGGCGTGTTTGGCGTGATCGAATACGGCGACAGCGCCGGGTCGTTGCGGCGATGATAAAAGACGACGTTGGCATAATCGACTCCCGCGAGCGAGCGGGCCCGCGCCACTGCATTGTCGACGTAGCCGATGTCGTCGATCAAGTGCAATTCTTTCGCTTGTACCGCGGTGAAAACGCGGCCGTCGAAAGTTGACTCCAACTCGCCGTCGACCTCCGGCCTGCCCTTCAACACGACGTCACGAAACCGGGCGTGGAATTCGTCCGCCATGTTCTGCAGAATCGTGCGTTTTTCGTCGCTGAGCGCTTTAATGGGTGTGCCCAAATCGATGTTGGGGCCAGCTTTGATCGGCGTGCCGAGGATATTGAACTGCGCCATCAGGTCCTGCAAATTGTACACGTTGAGAATGCAGCCGATGCCGCCCGTGACGCTGGTCGGGTGCGCCACGATGCAGTCGGCAGCCGTTGCCACGTAGTAACCGCCACCGGCCGCGACATCCATCAAGCACGCCACAACCGGTAGGCCGGTGCGCCGCTTGAAGGCCGTCAAATCGCGCCACATGATGTCGGTTGCCGTCACGCTTCCGCCCGGCGTGTTGATCCGGACCACGACGGCACGGACGCATGGATCGCACGTGATCGCATCGAGCCGCTCGCGAAACACCGACACCGTGTTCTCTCCCCAAGACCCCAGCCCCGTGGCGTCGGCATTTAATAACAATCCATCCACGTCGACGACCGCGACTTTTGGCGCACGTGGGTCATTCCGCTGAAACGGCAAGCCCATTGCTGTCACGGGTTCCAATTTCGGCGTGGGCGCCAGCTGAGTGGTTATGTCGGCTATACCGTCCACGGTTGCATGGGTATCGACGCGAAGTGGTTGTCGCAGCCGATCCAGCTTCCCAATACTGAGATGGCGCACAAGTGCAGCACGACGGCAGAGCGCGAACGCCTGGCGAACGCGCTGCAGCGCGACGTCCCGCAATCACTATTGATTGGATTTGGAGCATGGTTCGAGCTTCAAACCGTCGACCGATCGCTGCGCGAAGGCCTGCGCAAATGCTAGCATCCGACAAATTGCCGGAAGGATTATTTCATTCCGACCTGCGGTGTCGAGAGCAGTTGAGAGTCGGCGTGACTTGCTGACTTCCGCGCTACCGCAGATTGCCATGATTCTGCGGATTAACAGTGGCACGCGCGGTGCTCAATTATTCTCGGGAAGCCCTTCCAGGTGCCCCAGATTGTGCACGGGCTCAAAGATAGCTTGTATGTCGCGTAGCAATTCTGCATCCGGCGGTTCACCCGCCCACGCTGCCCATTTGCGAATGTTGGCCGGGTTCGCTGAGCCGGCAATGGTGGTCGTAATGGCCGCATTCGCCAACGAGAATTGAAGCGCGAGCTGGGCGATGTCGACGCCGCGGCTCGCGCACAGTTCAGCCGCTTGTCGAGCGGCAGCCCTGACTTCGTCCGATTCCTTGTGCCACGCAGGAAGCGGCGCGTTGGTGAGCAACCGGGCGCTGAAAGGGCCGGCATTCATAACGCCAATACCCTTCTGTTGAAGGTATGGCACCACCTCATCTGCAAACCGCGTATTTTGCAAAGTGTACTGGTTGTAGCTGAGCACACAGTCGACGTCGGCCTGATCGCAAATGAAGCGGAAGATCTTCATCGGATAGCCGCTGAAGCCGATATATCTCACTTTTCCCTTCTGCTGCTCACGCCGTAGCGCCGGCAGCGTTTCGTCCACGATTTGCTGCATCGGCACAAACTCGATGTCATGGCACAACATGATATCGATGTGGTCGGTCCCCAGTCGATGCAACGACACGTCGACGCTCTCGGCCACCCGCTTTGCGGAGAAATCGAAATGGGCGAGATCGTATCGCCCCAGCTTCGTGCACAGCGTGTAACTTTCTCGAGGCACATTGCGGAGCGCCACGCCGAGCAATACTTCGCTCATCCCGCGGCCGTAGAACGGCGACGAATCGATGAAATTCATCCCGCACTCGAGCGCGGCATGCACGCTGGCCAGCGCTTCATCAATCGTCACCTGCCGAAATTCCTGGCCCAGGCTCGACGCACCAAACCCGAGGACAGGCAGTTCAAGTTCCGTATTGCCCAATCGACGCTTTTTCACCGTTCTCTTCCAACTATAAATTACTTCGTTCGACAACCAACCGTCAGCAGAATATTCGCCCACAAGGCCATGTCGCCGGTCTGTATCGTAAGTACGTGATCCGGCGACTCAACGGCCGCATAAAAATCCCACTTGAGAAGCGGCGCAATTGGCGCGGTGATGCCGGCCGCTTCCGCAATCGAGCGAAACTCGGCCCACGCGGGCGGTTCGCCGTACTTGGCGTACGGATCGTCTTCCGGGATTCCCATGGTGTTCAACTGATCGATCGGAACCGCCGTCACGATGGCACGTAGCACCTGCGCCACGGTCGGCACACCGGGCGAGATTTGCAGATACACCAGCTTCGCGTTGGACCCGTGCTTCGTGGAAGCCGGATAGTTTCCGTCGGCGATCAGGATTTTCGCGTGATGCCCGGCCTGCGCCAGGACGTGCAGGATTTCAGGATGCAACAAACTGGTCGTGAGCATGGAACGTTCTACTCAACATACCGCCGAATGGCGGCCATCGTCTGCTCGGCCGCTCTGCCGGCCGTGGGAAGTGGGAAGATTTCGGCCGACAAGTATCCTGTATAGCCGATTTCCTGGAGCGCTGAAATCACGGGCCCGACGTCGAGATGTCCAAATCCCACCGCCTGCCGATTCGAGTCGGCAAAATGAACATGACCGATCAACTTGCCGGCCGATCGTACGGCCCCAGCCGAGGTCCGGTTCCTCGATATTCATGTGGAACAAGTCGGCCAGCAGCCGCACATTTTTCGTTTTCAACGAGTTCACAAAATCGGACGCCGCTTCCAGTCGATTGAAGAGATCGGTTTCATAGCGATTGAGTGGCTCAAACAGCAGCGGAACTCCAACGGAACCGGCCAGCTCACCCAGCTCATCGAGCGCCTCGCCGAGCCAATCGTATGCCAGCTCACGATCGTCGATCCCGGCCAACCTCCCCTGCATCGAGCCGATGATCGCCGGGGCACCAAACCGGCCGCCAAGCCGGATACTCGACGCAATAAAATGCCGCGCTGCCAATCGCATGTCCTCGTCCGGCGACGTGAGCGACATTCTATCGACCAGCCAACCCGCACCGGTTCCGATCGCCGCGACAGCCAGGTGATTCGCTGCTAACAGTTCCGCAAGCTCTGCACAATCGATCGCATCCGCCGAACGTGGAAATATCTCGACGGCGTCGAATCCGACGTGTGCGGCACGCGAGCACGCGTCGGCAAGCCCGTCGTGAAAAACAAACGGACCGTTTCGAGCTTGAGAGACGAGACAGACTGTTACCGCCGTTTTCATTTCGCACAATTCTCCGACATCTTGTGCCACGCGCGTCGCCGATACCCCATGTTGCGGCTTTCGACCTTTGTCGTGCTGGCGGGAAAATGCACGTCAAACATTGGCCGTCCGCCCGGCTATCACGGGAAGACTGCGGAAAATGGGAACACATAGAATACCCGGCAACTAGGGAGCGAGCGAATGGCGTCGTACAATCGTCGCTTCTATCATCGGATTGTGTTTGACGCTACCAAACGCCTCGGAAACTGATCGCCAGATATCCGTCCGCTGTCATCATACGGCGTGTCGTAATTCGACCGCCGCCGTGTGACAGCCAATCTGGAGCGTCGAGCGACGTACCATCGAGCCGTGGAACGGGAATCAATGCCCGATACAAGCGCGGTCGGCCAACCCTACTGTGCCATAAAGCACCCAATCTAACGACTTCTTGGTACTTTGATTTACGACATGAGTATTGAGACAATTCGACCGAAACACAAATGTGTCGCGGGAGATACGTCTACTTGTGCCATATATCCA
>CAWAZX010000016.1:0-35283 GCA_963786455.1 uncultured Planctomycetota bacterium
ACCGAACCCTGAAAATTCTCCGGCACTTCCAGCTCCATCAGCATGATCGGCTCCAAGCAGCACCGGCTTCATCTTCGGGAACGTCTCGCGGAAGCAGTTCTGGGCGCAGATCATGAACGCCATGTCCGAGCTGTCGACGTCGTGGTACGAGCCGTCCTTGAGGTCGACCTTGAGGCCCACGACCGGGAAGCCGGCGACCGGGCCCTTGGCGAGCATGTCGCGGAAGCCCTTTTCGACCGCCGGGATGAAGTTCTTCGGGATGCGGCCGCCGACGACCTTGTCCTCGAACACGAACTCGCCCTCGGCCTCGGCGGCTTCTTCCTCGGTCACGGCTCATCTGGCCGACGATGTGAGCGTACTGGCCGGAGCCGCCGGTCTGCTTCTTGTGCTTGTAGTTGAACTCGACCGCTTGCGTGGGCGCTTCGCGGTAGCTGACCTTCGGCGGCACCGACTTCGACCTCGACGCTGTACTCGCGGCGGATGCGCTCGACGTAAATCTCCAGGTGCAGCTCGCCCATGCCGGCGATCATCGTCTCGCTCGTCTCTTCGTCGGTCGACACGCTGGAACGTCGGGTCTTCCTTGCGGAACCGCTGCAGGGCCTTGCTCAGCTTGTCGGCGTCGTCGCGCGATGAGCGGGTGCGATCGACATCTTGATCACCGGCTCGGCGCACGAACATGCTTTCGAGCGTGCAGTACTTCGGCTCGCTGGCGTACGTGTCGCCGCTGGCGCAGTCGATGCCCATGATGGCGACGATGTCGCCGGCCTCGGCCGCGTCGATTTCTTCGCGCTTGTCGGCGTGCATCCTCACGATGCGGCTGAAGCGTTCCTTCTTGCCGGTGCGCTGGTTGAAGTACATCTCGCCCTTTTCGACCGTGCCCTGGTAGATGCGCATGAAGGTGAGCTGGCCGAACTCGTCGTCGACGATCTTGAACGCCATGCCGACGAACGGCTTGTTGGGATCGGCGTCAAGCAGGATGACCTTCGTCCTGGTCGATCGGGTCCTTGGCCTTGACTTCGCGCGTCGAGCGGCGACGGCAGGTAGCGCGTGACCGCGTCCAGCAGCGGCTGCACGCCCTTGTTCTTGTAGGCCGTGCCCAGGAACACCGGCGTGAAGTCCTGCTCGATCGACCGCGTCGCGAATGATGTCGTGGATCAGCTCCTCGGACATCTGCTTCTTCGCCGAGCAGCAGCTCCATCAACTCGTCGCTGTACATCGAGAGCGCTTCGAGCATGTGGGTGCGGGCTGCAGCGGCCTCTTTCGCCAGCGTCGGCGGGAATCGCGTCGTCGCGGACCTTCTCGCCGTTGGTGCCGTCGAAGTAGAGCGCCTTCATCGTGACCAGGTCGATCACGCCCTCGAACTCGTCTTCGCGGCCGATCGGAATCTGCATCAGCACGGCGTCGCAGCCCAGCTTTTCCTTGAGCTGCTCGACGACCGCTTCCGGATTCGCGCCGGTGCGGTCCATCTTGTTGATGAACGCCAGCCGCGGCACGTGGTACCGCTTCATCTGGCGGTCGACGGTCATCGACTGCGACTGCACGCCGCCCACGGCGCACAGCACGAGCACGGCGCCGTCCAGCACGCGCAGGCTGCGCTCCACTTCGACGGTGAAGTCGACGTGGCCGGGCGTGTCGATCAGGTTGATCGTGTGGCCGTCCCACTGGACGGTGGTGGCGGCGCTGGTGATGGTGATGCCGCGCTCCTTCTCCAGCTCCATGTAGTCCATGGTGGCGCCGTCGCCGTCGCCCCTGACTTCCTCGATCTTGTGGATGCGTCCGGCGTAGAACAGGATCCGCTCGCTCAGCGTGGTCTTGCCCGAGTCGATGTGGGCGGAAATGCCGATGTTGCGAAGTTGGTTCAGGTTCATGGCTACACTCGTTGTCTACAAAGCGATCCGACTATCGTCCTCGGGGAACACACGCCAGGTTCGCGGTGGCGAACCGTCGTGAAGGCCGGGCGGGAAAATCCATCGCAAACTACGCGCGAATGGTCGCCGCGGCGACCAACCAAAGCCGCCGGCCCAGGTTACAGCACGTTTTGCATCGGATGGATCTCCAAACTCAAGGGACGCCCGTCGAGCGAGAACAGACTCCGTGGGCCGATGCACACGGGCCTGATTCAATGGAGGGAACTATGTATAGTAATTGGTTCGGCCGTTTAGGCTAGGCCAATTTCGTGAAATTATACGGTCGAGCGCGACTTTAGGGCCCTGGAAGCGGCCGGCAGCGGCCTAAAATACCGCCTTTTCCAAAGATCGCGACCGAGGTTGGCCGCCGACACCCTTGCGGATATTCCAAGTCACCAAAACCGACAGTATTTCGGGACGGCAAGAGTCAGGTCCACTCTATGACAATCCGCGATTCGCTAGCAGCAGAACTAATCCAACGGCATCCGTGGCTGTCGTTTCTGTTGCCGTTCCTCGTGTACATGGTGGTGGGAAGCTTCGAGCCCTCGCCGCCTACGGTCTACGAGGCACCGCCTGTCGAAGGCGAGGTTGATCGCCCGACGGATGCGGCCGCCCCGCCGCCGACTCTCATCGAAGCCAACAACTGGTTCGGGCTGCGCTATAAGCATTACCCAATCGTATACAGCGTGAAGATCGCACTCACGATCGCGGCGATGTTGTTTGTGCTGCCCGGTTATCGGCAGTTTCCATTCCGCATCTCGCCGCTGGCGATTGTCGTCGGCGTGGTCGGCGTGGTGCTTTGGATCTGGCTTTGCCATCTGCACCTCGAACAAAAGCTGTTCACGGCGATCGGCCTGGAAAGCCTGGCCGGCCTCGGATCGCGGCCGGCGTACAATCCACTCGAACAACTGGCCGAGACGCCAGCCTGGGCCTACACGTTCCTGGCCATCCGGTTCCTGGGCCTCGCGCTCGTGGTACCGATCATCGAAGAGTTCTTCCTCCGCGGCCTGGTGATGCGCTTCGTGGTGCGCGAGAACTGGTGGGACGTGCCATTCGGCGAAGTGACGCCGCTCGCCGCGGTCGTCGGCACGGCGGTTCCCATGCTGATGCACCCGGCCGAACTGCTGGCCGCCGCCGTCTGGTTCAGCCTGGTCACGTGGCTCATGATCCGCACACGGAACATCTGGGACTGCGTCGCCGCCCACGCCGTGACCAATCTGCTGTTGGGCATCTACGTGGTCACTCAAAAGCAGTGGCAGCTGTGGTAGTGTCTTCGCCTCTCCTGCGGGAGAGGCCGCGATGGGCACCGACGCGCAGTGTTGGTCGCGAGCGGGTGAGGGCGTCCGTACAATAGCGCGAGCGATTAGGGCTCTCCAAACAGCTTGCGCATTTTTGCACGGGTGTCGTTGGGATCACGGCGCAAAATAAAATAATTCCCGAGCGCCAGAGGGTTTTGCAATTGCCTGGTGCGCGGGTTCAGCAGCTAACCTCTTACAGCGACACGCGTTCCATTTTGCAGGCGCACGCTGGGGTCCCATAAAACTGTTGCAATATTCTTGCATTCTGCACAAAGCCGGCGCGAAACATCGCGGAAATTTCAGCGTCGGCGAGCCGCGCAGGCGCGCAAAACTCGAGCAATTTAGTCGAATATTGCGCCGCGCAAAGCGCAAACGGACCAACCGACTCTCCGACATCTGAAAGCTGCCTTCGTTCCGAGCTCGACTCGACTGAGCTCGCCGAAGTCAGGCCGAGGGGATGGCTGCCGGTTGACGGCCGACGGGTAGATTTCTAGTTTTCAAACAGCACGCGCACAAGGCACGGTTCACCCTATCAGATTGCGAGTGCGATATCAGCACCGATTCTTGGCCACATCTGAGCGGTGAGTGAGGCTAGAGCCGCGGCGAACCGCGAAAGGTCGCTTGCTCCCATGCTGGGAGCATTGCATAATTGCATATTGAGATGCGGATCATATCTCGCAAGGCGCTGAGGCAATTCTGGGAACGTCCTCAATATGCGGACTCAGAGCAGCCGCTTCGAGCGTGGTTTCGCGAAGCCTCGCGTGCTGACTGGAAAAGCCCTGCTGAGATTAAATCCGCCTATCGCAGCGCAAGTATCGTGGGCCACAACCGCGTGGTGTTCAACATCGGCGGGAACAAGTACCGGCTTGTGGTGCGAGTGAACTATTCATATGGCATCATCTACATCCGATTCGTCGGCACCCACCGACAGTACGATCGGATTGATGCGAAAGAGGTATGACGGTGATCATCAAGCCAATCAAAACTCAGCGCGATTACCAACAGGCGCTCAAGGAAATTGACAAACTGATGGACGCCACGCCGAATTCGCCCGAGGGGGATCGGCTGGACCTGCTGGCGACGCTCGTGTCGGCCTGGGAAGATCGGCATTTTCCCATCGATCCACCGGATCCCGTGTCAGCAATCTTGTTCGCCATGGAGCAAAGGGGACTGTCGCGCGGGACCTGGAGCCATTCATTGGCAGCCGGGCGCGCGTGACGGAAGTACTGGGCCGCAAGCGCCCGTTGACTCTGCCGATGATCCGCCGACTGCACGCCGGCCTGGGAATCCCAGCCGAGGTGCTGATCAGCGAACAGGTTTCTGGCAAGCAGGCGTAACCCCACTCTTCACAAATCAGATTTCGAGGGCACGTTCAGCAACGACTTTTGGCCAGTGATCGTTTTCCAACGTGGCGAATGCTGCGTCGATTGCGCCCGTACTCGCGGTTGTGCTGGCATAGTCGCCGTTTGTTTCTTTGTCGTTGTCGGAGATTGCAAGAGTCGCCGCGGCAAGCAGGTTTAGGTTAGACGTTTGCAAATTGGCTCTGCGCGAAATGGCAGATGGATCCGTGGAAGTCTCGGCAATCCGCTTATTCTTCTCAGCCGGCGCGGTGCTGACGCTGAGAGTGTCAGCCGAAATCGCGAGCGCTGCACTGCGCCTAGGGAACTACGTGAGCTGCCGTTAGCAAAAGCGGCCGCTGGCGACAGCTTGATTAATGCGAAGTCTGCACCGCCTGCGTTCGGTGCGGTCCAGGAACCACGCGTATTGCCACTAAGATAAATGTTCCCTAGCTCGTCACCAAAGACATCGTTGGTTGCATCACGGTCGATCGTGCCCAACTGCTTGGACCACAGCAGATCGCCTGCCGTACTGTACTTGACCAATAGCGCATCAGCGAGTCCACCCAAGGCAGGCCCGCCCAGTGCAGAACGCGTCCACCCTGCCGCATAGACGTTTCCAGATTGGTCCGCCCAAACGCCGTTAAACGTTTCGTCTCCGGTGGTGCCGATTTGGCGAATCCATTGGAGGTTACCGGTGGTGTCGTGCTTGGTTACAAAAATGTCGTTACTGCCCGCGTTTGGAAAACTTTGTCGCTTCTGGAGCCAACGATCCAGATATCGGTGCCGTCGGTGGCAATTCCCTCTGGCGTCGCATTGTTGGCCATCGATCCGGCCGTCCAGGAACCCACAAGTCCGCCGGTCGCGTTGTAGACGTACACTTTACGATTCGCATCGATCACCCAGGTCTGTTCAACGGCGACCGTGCTGGCCGCGCTCGTGAGTTTAGACTTTTAAACATCGGTCGATCCTTGGTCATTTGAGAGTTGTGAAATTGATCCGGAATTTAAGTCCAGCAGGATTGGACATTCTTCGTGCCATGGTCGGCTGCCCTCTTCGTTCTCCAAGTAGCGGTGCACAATTTTGGAGCCGTCTATCGGATAAGCTGCGCATTGCGGCCAAAAGGGGCCGCGCAAAGCCGACAAAAGAGAAGAGTTTTCCTAAGTGCTTTTTGGGCGATGAGATGCAGCGAAGCTGGAATGGGCGCGTGCGCCGAGCGTCCGACCGCTGGGGGTGGTCCTGGGCCGTGGCGTTTCTCGTTTGTCGCGGATTCCTCGCCGGCCGGTTTAATTCCTTTAAGACTTTGGACTTAATTTGCTCAGACGCCATTGCGCGAGAGAACGAAAGCTGTGAGCGGTCTCATCATCACCAAGTTCGACGCAACGTTTGTATGCGTTGACGGCTTCTTCGCGGTTCCCATCAATTTCTCGCCGCTGCCCGACGAAGAACCATGGAAAGCACGCAAAACGCTTATCCTTGCGGAAGTGGTCGGTGTATTGATCTTGAGTAACTAGGTCGAGAAAATATGCCGCTGTGATTTGATCCGGACCGGCATTTTGACGAGAAGCGACCGATTGCCAGTTGTCGACCAATGGCGCAGTGCGTTGATCGAACATGCCGTCTTCGCGCCACTGCGGAGTGATAGCGCGTCGAAACGCAACTTTCGCTTCGTCCGACTTGCCTTGCGCGAATAGTGCCACACCGAGGCTTTTGTAAAAGTAATCTCCACGATCACGATCAATCGCTTCGCGGATTGCGCTAATCGCGGCATTTGGCTCGCCGGCTGCGAGCAACAGTTCACCCAAGACAAGTGCATCCCGGCCAGTGGGAAGCCGTCGTGGATCATCAATAAGTGCAGAGTCGATCATTGCATCGAGCTGATCGATACTAACCAAGCCTGCAAACCCAAGAGCAACGCTATACCGGCCAACAAGAGTATTCTCGGTGATTGCATCCGCTACAAGTCGCTCAGCCTTTTCCAATTCTCCGGCACGGCGAGTTGCATAGACTTGTGCCTTGATCGCAGCGCGTAGATGCCACGCGAACTTGATTGCAACAGGGTGTTCTGATCCAAATTTCTCTTGGGAGACGGACAGGCAATGCTTGTGAATTCGTAAAGCATCCTGGTAACTGCCGGTATAGATATAAGCAATACCCAATAGGTGCGAAACAGAAATGCTTTTGGATGATTCGCACCATATTCTTTTTGCATTCCAGCAGACGCCCGTTTTAAAGCGGCGACGATTCGTTCGCCTTTGCCGTAACCACTTCCTGCGAATCTAAAATAGCCTTGCTCATTGC
Source organism: uncultured Planctomycetota bacterium (assembly GCA_963786455.1). Taxonomy (GTDB): domain Bacteria; phylum Planctomycetota; class Planctomycetia; order Pirellulales; family Lacipirellulaceae; genus JABDGM01. The sequence continues at coordinate 6,844 of CAWAZX010000016.1, forward strand.
CATACGCGGCCCAAGGAGCATATTGTCCGCTTTTGGCAAAGGTGAGTAACGCGTTAGCGATAATTGTATCGCAGTCCTCACTCCCAAGAGTGTTAGAACGCGTTTCGAATACTTGCTGCAGAAGCGTGACTGCCTCACTTAGTCGGTTCGACGAAGCATACAGCATCGCCAATTTTTGCATGGTAGAGAGTGTCTTTGGATGATCAGTACCGAGTACCTTCCATTGCAGCGTCGATAGTGACTCCAGAAGCCGTGTCGCCTCGGCTGGATCAAGATCCGTATAAGTCACAGCGAGTAAAGCGAGACTGTCGAGAGCATTGGGGTGATCTTGCCCGAGTCGTGACGCCCGAATCTGCTGCGCTTTCCTAAGAGGACCGATGGCATCCTCGTTGAGGCCAAGTGATATGCGCGATTTACCAATCGCCGTGAGCAGAGCCGCTTGGCTGAGGGCATCACCATCCAATTCATCATCGAGATTTAGCTCGGCCCGAGTGAGCACCTCGGCCACGGTAACCGAATGGCCCTCTTTCGCCGGGTTTGGGCTTTCGAATGCTTTGACCAAAAAATTAAGCATCGCTTCAGCACGTTTCGCATCAGCCACTGCCTGCTGTTTAGTGAATTCGGCGTTCTGCCTTTGCACCGCCTCGCGCTGGTAGGCGCGGTTGATAAGCACTGCACTGACGGCGGAGCTGATGGTTGTGGCAAGCAGGACAAATACCGATGCCCAAGTAACCGCAGGATGGCGCTTTGACCATTTCACGACTAGCTCGAGCCAGGAAGGTGGTTTTGCCCTAATAGCTTTGTTTTCGATGAACCTACGTAGATCGTCTGCCAAATCAAGTGCGGTGGCGTATCGATTGTCAAGGTCTTTGCGGAGTGCTTTGAGAGTGATGGTCTCCAGTTCTATCGGAATTTGCGCATTGATTTGCCGTGGTTTGCGCGGTTCGTCGAATGCGATTTGGCGCAAGAGTTCGTGGCGGTCGTCGCCGGTGAAGGCGGGCTGGAGAGTGAGCAGCTCGTAGAGCGTGACGCCGAGCGAGTAGATGTCGCTGCGGTGGTCGACGACGACGCGCTTGGCGAGGGCTTGCTCGGGGCTCATGTAGCGCAAGCGTGCCCAGGATGTCGCCGGTCATCGTCATGCCGGCGTCGGCTTCCATGCGGGCCAGGCCGAAGTCGGTGATCCAGAGTTTGCGCGGCATCATCGCCCCTCCCGCCTCCCGCAAGCGGAGGGAGTTGAAAGGTTGGCCGGCTTGATGTCGCGGTGGAGGATGCCGTTTTGGTGGGCGTGGTCGAGGGCTTCGGCCGCTTGGATGCCGAGTTGGGCGATGGTGCGGAAGTACTCGCGGCTGTCGAAGTCGGGGAGGGTGGAGAGGCGCGGCGATGGGTGCGGTGTCGGCAGTAGGTCCCGCGAGCCGAGCGGGACTTGAGTCGCTCAGGTCCGTGTTGTCGGGAAGTGCTGCTCGGCTCGCAGCACCTACTGGCTCTCACCGAGCCCGCTCACCCCGGCCCTCTCCCGGAGGGAGAGGGAGATGCGAGTGGCGGAGTTGCTCCACTACTTGCGCCAGGCTTTGGCCTTCGATGAGCTGCATGGCGTAGTAGTGGACGCCGCGTTCGCAGCCGACGGAGTAGATCGCGACGATGTTCGGGTGGTCGAGCGTGGCGGCGGCGCGGGCTTCGTTTTTGAAGCGGGCGAGTTGCTGCTTGTCGAGCATGGCGGCGAAGGGCAGGACTTTCAGCGCGACGCGGCGGCCGAGCGAGAGTTGCTCGGCTTCGTAGACCACGCCCATGCCGCCGCGGCCGATCTCGCGGACGATGCGGAAGTCGCCGAGGTTGACTGTTGCTGCGATGCTGGATGCTCGATACTGGATGCTGGATGGGCCGCGGCCTCGTCGGCCAGTTGCGGCGCGACGTTCTGCACGAAGTCGAGGTTGCTGAGACATTCGGCCAGCTCGTCGGCCACATCGGCGTATTTGGCGAGCAGTGTTTCGCGGTCGAACGCCTGCCCGGCGGCCATGGCGTCCATCACTTCTTCCATCGCCGCCACGAGGCGAGCCTGCGACGTGCTCCGGTCGCGCGATGGATGAGATTTCGTAACGGCGCCGACTCCACCGCTAGATTCGTGAAGGTCAATCATGGCTAAAACCGTTTGCTTAATTCAATTGGCCACAAAAAGGCACGAAGAGTCACAAAAAGGTTATGGAAATTGCATTGCATCATAGGCCTCGAGCAGTCAGTTGGAGCTAGGAACACTGATCATCACTAATTTCCGCTAATGGCTAACGTTCCGGATTAGCGAAGATTAGTGCAAATTAGCGTTCCACTTTGCCATTCTTTGTTGGATTGAATCTCTCTCTCTGTTGGCTCTGTTTCCTCATGTTTCAAACAGATTATGAACAGGAGATAACGGAGGAAACGGAGATCATCTTACGCAGAATGTGGTTAACGCGAGGCGACTCAATAAATTCTTTTTTGTGTCTTTTTGTGCCTTTTCGTGGCCAACGCTTCATGACAACTTTTTGAGGCTGGTGCGGAGTTGGACCATCGCGCGGGCCCATAGTTTCTTGACGCTGTCGACGCTGCGGTCCATCGACTGCGCGACTTCGGGCAGCGTAAAGCCCTGCACGTGGTGCAGCACGACGACCTCGCGGTAGTGCTCGGGGAGGGCGGCCAGCGCGTCGGCCAGGAGGACCGCACGCTCGCGGCCCGCGGCAAGCCGGCTGGGCGAGGTGCCGCTGGCGAAGAACGCGCGGCCGAGTTGTTGTGAGGAGTTTTCCATTTCGACTTGCAACTGTTCTTCCAAGTGGGGGTCGCGGGCCGCCGTGCCGTAGTACCGGCGGGCGAGCAGTGCTTTCTTTTTGCTCATTACGGCGCGGAGCCAGCCGGTGAGCTCGGCTTCGCTCGTGCCGCGGAACTGGTCGAAGTCGCGGTTGGCTTGGATCAATGTTTCCTGCACGAGGTCGGAGTCGCCTAATTTGCTGCGGAGTTTGCGGTCGGTGCGAATGCGGGCCAGCAGCATCAGGTAGTTACGATAGCTGTCCAACAGCTCGTGCCGTGTGGTGCTATCCGCGGTCTTTGCGCGGAAAAGTTGCGTAACAAAATCTCGACTGTCGGCATCGCACATTGCTGGGGCCATCTACCGGACTAGCTGCGCTTTCCCGCCAAAAAGGGGCCGCGCAAAATCGGCAAGAGGCAAAAAAGGCACCCTCACCCCGGCCCTCTCCCCGAGGGAGAGGGAGTGTTTACGGACCTAAGTGAATAGCCGGCAAGGAGATATGGCGGCCATTGTAACGTCGTGCGGTTGGGAATCGCAAGAAATGCAGGCCATTCCGACTGAAGAGAGAAGCCAATCCCGGCAGGATTGGCCTACCTGGGTGGCACGAACGCGAAGTTGTTGACGTAGTCGTGCGGCAGGCGATCCGAGTTGGGATCGATCTTTTGGTGGACCGTCACGTCAAATTCCGTAAGCGGACAGCGTCTACCGTTGTGGAAGAACGTGCCGTCGTAGCCTAGCGACTGAAGCAGGTCGAATACAGGTCGCACATCGCCGTATGGACGGTGGCGGGCTTCGCATTCAATGAGAAGTGTTGGACGGTGCGTTTCCAACGATTCGCGGCCACCGTGCAGTACTGCGAGTTCGTGACCTTCAACGTCGATCTTTAAGAAGTTTGGGCCGCGCGGTTGATTGCGGAAGAATGCGTCGAGGGTGGTGGTGTCAACGAGCAGGGGACTGGGGGCTGGGGGCTGGGGGCTGGGGATCGGGGGGTCGTCCATTCTTGGTGAATTGTTTGCTGTGCCGCTCGGCTCGCGGCGCCTACTTTCGAGCGATGCTGCGTGTGTTTGGCCAGCACCGTTGGGAACGTGCAACGTCGCGCGGCCGACGGCATCGGACAATGCTGTCGGCACAAGGATCACGTTGTCGAACGGCAGGGAGGCGAAGGCCTTTTGCAGGTACGCCACCTGGGGCGGTTGCGGCTCGAAGGCGAACACCGCGCCATTGGACCCGACTCGCCGGCGCATCCAATAAGTGTAGGCACCTTTGTGGCAACCGACGTCGACCGCCACCTGTCCGAGCTGCAGGCTTTCTCGCACAAAGCGAAGCTCCGCGCGATCGACGCGAAAGCGATACCGGTAAGCGCGATAGAGGTATCGAAGCCTGGTGGACATGCGAATGGGGAGCAGCGGAGCAAGCGTTGGCACTGTGGGACACTGTCGAAACAGGCGCGCATTGTTGCCGGGCTGTCATTCGCGGCACAAGATCAGTTGTCCCTTAGTGTAGGCCTCACGCTCCGCGTGAGGCGAAATCTTCACGCGGAGCGTGAAGACTACACTGCTGCGCGACAAGAGCCCGGCTGCTTTCGCAACCAGGCTCTGACGCTCCCCCCAAAATTAGCTTTTAGCTGTTAGCTCTTAGCCATTAGCCAAACCACGTTGCTTATCGCCCAACCTATGCTAATAGCTAAAAGCTAATAGCTAATCGCTTTCCTTTTCGTAGCTTGCTTGCGTGACCTGGCGCACGGGTGCGATGCGAAACGGCTTGGCGTGTTGGTACATTGCCAGCCGGTCGCGGTACACGTCGCGTTCGTCGGTGGAGGCTAATTCGATTGCCTGGCGGACCGATTTGGTCGCGGCTTCGAAGTCGCCGGCGGAGGCTTGCGCGGCGGCCAACGTGTCGAAGAATAGTGCGTCCTCTTTGCCACTGAGCTCCATTGCGGTTCGGGCGTGCTCCATCGCCAGCTCAGGATTGCGAATCGAGCTGTCGGGGCAGGTGGCGAGCAGCCAGGCCGAGCCGCTATAGGCGTGCGCCGACTCCGGGTCGATTTCAATCGCGCGGTTGTAATCGTCGTTCGCATCGACGTATCGGCCCAGGTCGGTCAGCAAATCGGCGCGGCTGGCGAAGGCGTAGGCGTCTTCCGGCGCGAGCTGCACGGCCGCGTCGTAGTGTTCGATTGATTCGTCCAGCCGGCCCAGCAGATGACACACTCGGCCACGTCCACGGTGGGCAATGGAGAGATTGGGATCCAACTCGACAGCCCGACCGTAGTCTGCGAGTGCCGCCGACAATTTCCCTGCCACGACGAGCAATGCTCCGCGGTTGGAATAGGCCTTGGCAAACTCCGGGTTGATTTCAATGGTGCGGCTGAAATCGTCGAAAGCCTTTTCGAATCGACCCGACTGCGCCACAAGCACACCGCGATTATGGGCGGCCCGCCAGCATTTGGGATCCGCGCGCAGGGCGTCGTCGAAATCGAGCATGGCTTCGCGGGCCTGGCCTGCATCCGCTTTGAACTGCCCGCGACGGTTGAGGGCCCAGGCGGTGAGTTCGTTGACGTACTGGGAAACGCTCTGGCTGGGTTGGCTGGCCCGCGCCCGCCGGCACGTTTCGATGATTCGCGTAAATTCGGCCTCTGTTTCTGCCGTAGCGCTCCACTCGTGAGCTTGGGTGGCGAGCTTCGCGGCAGGCGAGTTTGGGTTGTCGATGGGAGGGTTTGCTTCCTTCGCAACCGTTGGCTCCGTGTACGGCGTCGGCAGCGGCCCGATTGCTTGCGCTGCCGGTGGGACCGTGCGCAAACCTGCGTTGTTGGCCATCGCCGAATGCATTGCGTGAATCGGTTGGCCACTGGATGAGTGGGCGCCGTGCGTACTCATCGTCGGCGACGCGTTGTTCAACATGCTTTGCCGGGACGGATTTGCGGCGTGCGTCGCGGCAATCGGCGTTCGTTGAAATGGTTGTCGTGTCGTTACGCCCGATGGTTGATGTGGCGTTACGCGCTGCGCATTCGCGACATTTGCCGCGGTGGGTTTCGCTTTGCGGCCGAATAGAGTTGTCGGCAACTGGAGCTCGTAACCACGAAACATCGGTCCCTTGCGGCCCGGCGACGTTGCGCGACCTTGTGGATTCGCTCCCAGCGAACGCGCGGCGGCGTGGTTGGCCGTGGGGCGCGAGTGATTCGACCACGCGGCTTGCTCGACAGCCGGGTCGACAATTTGACCGCTAGTCTGGCTCGGTGCGGCGCCGTTGGTCCAGCGTGGGACCGCTGGCGCGGCACCGGTGTCAACGTTCGAAAACTACCCTGACCGGGTGTCGCCGACGCCGTGCTATCAGCGGCCGTGCTCGTAGCCGACGTCCATAAGACAGCGGCCGGACTGGCGACAATCGGCAGGCCCACGATGAGCCGCAGAAGCCGGAGGGCAAGACGCATGGCTGAACCCATTTGTGCAAGTTGTTCGCCGCGGCAAATTCGCCGTGGCGAAAGTGAATCGCAAGCGTGGCCAATGTCCATTCCCCCCGACAAAACATGGATACTGCGGCGACTCGGCCCGCATCCATTGCGGCAGCAGGCCAGGCGACCAACTGCGTATGTGCCTCTATCGGCGATCGGCCGTGGACAACCTAATCAGAAATGTCGGCAAGGTTGACGGAATCGGCAAAGTCGCGCGATCTTGCCGGCGTGAGTGCTAGCGCTGGTGGCAGTTAGCGGCCGAGCTTGCTCGGCGCGTTAACGCGCGAGGCGACTCGACTGAGCTCGCCGAAGTCAAGCCCCGCCGCTAAAGGTTAGGAGCGCGAGTTCGATGTCGCGGCCGTTACTCTCGGTACGAGTCGTCGTCGTGGGTGGCGGCGCGGATTTCCGTTGCTGGCTCGTTTAGAAACGGCTGCTTCTGCTGGTAGAGCGCGAGCCTCAGGCGAAGAGGCTCGGAAAAATCCGGCGGCGCTACGGCGATGGCTTGCGTTTGAAAGTCGACGGCCTCATCGAATGCGCCGCCGGCGGCATGAGCAGCCGCCAAGGCTTCGAGCATGAAGCAATCGTCGGGCGGCGACAGCCGCTGTGCTTGTTGCGCCGCGGCGATCGCTTGTTCGGCATCGCGGTAACGTGGGTTCGGACACGTGGCCTGCAGCCATGCCAGGCTACGGTAGGCTTCCGCCCATTCGGCGTCCACTGCCAGCGCCTGGCGGAAGTCGCCCAGGGCCTGGTCGAAATTCCCTTGCTCCGCCGCGATGTTGCCGCGCTGCGTGAAGGCATCGGGATGTTCCGGGGCGAGCTGGATCGCCTGGTCCAGATCGGCCAGTGCCTGGTTGTGATTGCCCAATCGCTGCCAGGCGGCCGCGCGGGCTCGATAAAGCTCCGCATCATCCGGCAACCCTTCAAGCGCCTGGTCGTAGTCGCGCACGGATTCTTCGATTCGCCCGAGCGCCGTGAGGAGCTCGGCGCGATTGCGGTAGGCCAGTGCGAGGCCCGGATTGAGCTCGATCACGCGATTAAAATCACGCAACGCCGCCGCGGGCTCGTTTTGCTGTGCCAATGTGACGGCCCGATTGTGGATTGCGAGCGAGCAATGAGGATCGAGCGAAATTGCTACTTGGAAGTCCCTGGTGGCTGCGGATTGCTGGCGTTGGTCGACCAGCAGCTCGCCGCGGCGATTGTGTGCCCACGCGGCCAGCCGTCGCAGCGCGGAAGCGATCTCGTTGGGGGGAGCCTCGGCAAGCCCGCGCTGGCAGAGACTCGCGATTTCCGACAGCTCGTCGACGGATTCCGCGGTTTGTGCCAATCCCTGTGCTTGTGCAAGATACTCGTCCGCCGACTGGGCGTAATCGGAGATGATCACGGCATCGGTATCCGGACTACCCGCACCCCATTGCAACGCCGTTTGGGAAAGCGGCGCTGCTGCGCCGAGTTGGGGCCCAGCCAGCGAAGAGCCGGGCACATCGAACGGATCGTACGCGGGCTGTTCTGCGTTTTCCGCCTGTCCGATTGGCGGAAGCGGACGCACCACTCCACGCGATGGCGCCAGCCAGCTCGGTTGATGCAGCGACTGCCCGGCAAATTGCATAGGGTCGGGCGGATCGCCGAAGTGGCCGGCCGCCGGCGAGTCGGTCCTGCTGCGACTCGCAGCAACTCGCTCGTGCAACGTTTCCGTTGTTGGCAGCTCGCTCCAAGGAACCTGTGGAAGCTCGAATGGGTCGGCCGACAAGATTGCGGCCTTTACGGGCGATGTGTCGTCGAGAGGTTCAAACTGCCGACGCCATCGGCTCACCGGCCCAGGCCGTGTGGGAATTTCGATCGGCGGCGCGGACGACATGGTGGCGAATGGATTTTGGTACGTCGTCGGACCGCGCCGCGGCAGCTCGGGCTCCTCGGCGACGACGTCGGCGGGCGGCGCACCAGTCGCAAACGGATTTTCCACGACGGTCGCTGGAGTCGAGACCTGAAGTTCAGTCTCGGCCAGTCCAATTTCCGCGGCCATTGACACGCTGAGTGCGGCAAGAAGGCAGCTTCCTTGCCGTGCGATAACTGACAGCATCCTTGCTATCATGCCTCGGACTCCTAATTTAGGTGTCAGGTGTCGGGTGTCAGAATCAAGTTTACCTGACACCCGACACCTGATCTATTCGCGTGGTTCGGTCATTTTCCATGGATCGAGCGCGTCGTCGAGTTCTGCCTCGGGCAAGATTTTGCGCTCGCGGCAGAGTTCGCGTATCGTTTTGCCGGTATCGAATGCTTCCTTGGCCAGTGCTGCGGCTTTTTCGTAGCCGATTTTCGGCGCCAGCGAGGTGACCATCATCAGCGATTGCTCGATCAACTGCGCGGCAACGCTCTTCGTTCACCTCCAGGCCGGCGAGCAGCTTGTCGACCATGACGTTCGTCACATTGGCGAGCAGCTTCACCGATTCCAGGAACGCGTCGATCATCACCGGCATGGCGACGTTCAGCTCGAACAGCGAGCCGATGCCGCCCAGGCCGGCGGTGGTCACCGTCGACGTCGTTGCCGATCACGCGGCAGGCGACTTGGATCGCCGACTCGCAAATGACCGGGTTCACTTTGCCCGGCATGATCGAGGAGCCCGGCTGCGTGGCCGGCAGCGACAGCTCGAAGATGCCGCACCGCGGGCCGGAGCCGAGCAGGCGGATGTCGTTGGCGATTTTGGAGAGCGACACGGCGATCGTTTTCAGCTCGCCGTGGGCTTCGACGAACGAATCCTTGGCCGCCTGGGCTTCGGGGTGATTGGCCGCTTCGGTGAACGTTGCACCGAGCTGAGTTGGACAGCGCGACGCACACTTTCGCGGCAAACTTGGGGTGCGTGTTGATGCCCGTGCCGACGGCGGTGCCGCCGATCGGCATGTTTTCTTCGAGCCGCTTGAGCGCCGGCTGGCGCGGATCACCGCGTACTCGTGCCTGGGCCGCGTAACCGGAAAACACCTGGCCGACGCGGATCGGCGTGGCGTCCATCAAGTGCGTGCGGCCGATCTTGACGATCTTGTCCCACTGCGTTGGCTTTCGCCGCCAGGTCCTCGTGCAGCCGCTGCGAGCGCGGGGATCAGATTGCTTCGACGATGCCAGCACCGCGGCAATGTGCATCGCCGTCGGGAACGTGTCGTTCGACGACTGGCCCATGTTGACGTGGTCGTTGGGATGGACCGCGCCTTCTTTGCCCTTCGCACCGACGCCGTGACCCGAGCCGCTGATTGGCCAGGTTGGCGATCACTTCGTTGGCGTTCATGTTGGTCGACGTGCCGGAGCCGGTCTGGTAGATGTCGACCGGGAAGTGGTCGTCGTGCTTGCCGGCGGCGACCTCTTCGACAGGCGGCGATGATCGCCTTGGCAAGCTTCTCGTCGAGCTTGCCGAGTTCCAGGTTGGCTTGTGCGCAGGCGGCCTTGAGGTGGCCAAACGCATGGATCACGGCGAGCGGCACGGGCTCGTGCGCGACGGGAAAGTTGTCGACGGCGCGGGCCGTCGATGCGCCGTACAGCGCATCGGCCGGCACCTGCATCTCGCCCATCGTGTCGCGTTCGATGCGGAATTCACTCATCAGGTGCGCCATACTTCGGTGCAATTGCGATACGCCGCGTCCCAACTTGGGGTCAAGCGGTACGCTAGCTAGAGATAATCGCGGTGGGATAATAGTGACAATAGGCCAACAGCGAAATGGGAGTCCGAAGCTGGCATGCGGCCGCTGGCTCCCGCTGCCAACGATAGCGTTTTTCCGCTGCGTCGTTAAGATGGTCGTAGCAGTAGACGGTAGCTTTGGCCGCGATTGGAACATCTATTTTTTGTCTAGCAAACTGCGCGAATGCCCACGATTCTCGACAAAATCGTAGCGACGACGCGTGCCGAAATTGAGCGACGCAAGGCGGCGATGCCGGAATCGACGTTGTGGGCCCAACTTGCGGCGGCAGCCCCGGTGCGCAATTTTTTCACACCGCTAGCCGAACCTGGGCCCATCAAGTTGATCGCGGAGGTCAAGAAGGCAAGTCCGTCGGCCGGCGTGATTCGCGAGGATTTCGATCCGGTGGCGATCGCCAGGACGTACGAACGCCACGGGGCGGCCTGCGTCAGCGTGCTGACGGACGAGCCCTATTTCCAAGGTCGGCTCGAATATTTGGAGCGAATCCGTGCGGCCGTCGGCCTGCCGGTGTTGCGCAAGGACTTCATTCTCGATACGTATCAACTGGTCGAGGCCAGGTTGGCCGGGGCCGACGCGGTGCTGCTGATCGCCGAATGCCTGGACGATTGCAATTTGCGAAAGCTGTTCAATGCCGCGTGCGAACTGGGCATGACGCCGCTTGTCGAGCTGTATGAACCGGACAACTTGTCGCGCGTGTTCGATGCGGGCGCAACGTTGATCGGCGTCAACAATCGCAATCTGCACACGTTCGACGTCGACTTGGAGCATACAATTCGTATGCGGGATCGAGTGCCGGATGAGTGCGTGCTGGTCGGCGAGAGCGGGATCAAGACGTATGGCGACGTGCAGCGACTCGAAGCGGCCGGCGTCGATGCGATCCTGGTGGGCGAATCGCTCATGCGCGAAGCAGATATTGGTGCGGCTGTGGATCGGCTGTTTGGCCGCAATCTCGCATAGGAACTGACGGCGGACTTGGATGGTCGAATTTCTGCAGATTACGACGACAACCGGCACACGGCAGGATGCCGAACGGATCGCGGCTGAGTTAGTGTCACGGCGATTGGCCGGTTGTGTGCAAGTCAGCGGGCCTATTCACAGCACGTATCGGTGGCAAGGAAAAATTGAAACTTCGGAGGAGTGGTTGTGCACTGCCAAAACCGGTCGTGATCAGCTTGGTTCGATCCAGAAATTGCTCGATGAGTTGCACGGCTATGAGGTGCCGGAGTTGATTGCTACTCCGATTGTGGGGGGCAGTGAGAAGTATTTGAAGTGGTTGGGGGAACAACTGGGGTGAGTTGTGGGGCCGCGCAAAGCCGCAAGCGGACGGACAATCGACCGTGATTCTGGCTCTCGACCCTTGACTCTTAGCTCTCGACCTTTCCATGTGTGGACGATTTACTTTACGCACGCCGGCCTCGGTGCTGATTACGCAGTTCGATTTGAAGGTGCGCACGGATCGGCAGCTCCCATTGTTCGAGCCGCGCTACAACATCGCGCCGACGCAGGAAATACTGGTCGTGCGAGCCGATCCGCATGACGGCCGTCGATCGGCCGCGATGCTCCGCTGGGGGTTGATTCCCTCGTGGACAAAAGAGCCAATGTCCGGCCCGCCCATGATCAACGCGCGTGTTGAATCACTGGCCGAGAAACCGACGTTCCGCACGGCGTTCCGTCAGCGACGCTGTCTCATTCCGGCGGATGGTTTTTACGAATGGCAGCAGCCGCCCGGCGGTGGGCGAGCGAAAAAGCAACCGTACTATATCCATGGGCCCGACCATGCGCCGTTTGCCTTTGCCGGCCTATGGGAACTATGGACGGACAAGTCAGATGCGGATGGACCTCCGCTGGCGATTGAGAGTTGCACGATCGTAACAACGGCAGCCAACAATACCTTGCGCGACTTGCACGACCGGATGCCCGTGATTCTGGCCCCAGGCGACTACGCCGCCTGGTTAGATCCGACACTTCAAGTCACCGCGGAAATTCAACATCTGCTTGCGCCTTGTGGCGAGCATGAGCTCGTGGCCGAGCCCGTCGGGACGCACGTTAATCGCGTCGCCAATGACGATCCGCGGTGCATCGAACCGGAACGCTCTCTGTTTTCTTAGCGTTCACGTGTTTGGCTTGAACGTAGCCTGATCATCGGGCGGTTCAGCAGTCTCGTCGCCGCAGCTGCCGACCCGCAAAAGATTGATTACGAAACGCAACGCGCAGTTTGGGAAGAATATGCACAAATTGACGCAGTAAATCGTGCATTTGTCCGCCAAAACGTTTGCGTAGTCGAGATAATCAGCACACTCGACCCACTCAATTGACACCGCTACACCTTGGCTATAATGGCAAATCATCCCTCCCACCGCATGTTACCCACTCCTCCTTTTTCCCTCCCAAAGCCGGGCCAACTCGTCCTGAGTTGCCTTCTCGCCGGCTGCAAACACAACTATGTCACAGCACCTTATGAGCAGAGTTGGCCATTCGATTCGTCAACAAGTAGGTAAAGGTAGGTCACCAAAATCATTGCGCCGCCGCGGCCGCCGACTGGCCTACGAATCGCTCGAAACTCGCGAGTTGATGGCCGTCGCGGCACTGCAAAATCTTTCGGTATCGGAAGACACGGGTGAGAAACCGCAATCGAAGTTGTGGGAATACGCCGGACAGTGGTGGACTGTGATGCCGAATTCCTCGGGCACGTGGGTGCACCGTCTGGATGGCACGAATTGGACGCCCACCGTGCAGATTTCCTCGAACAACAATGTTCGCGCCGACGTGAAGTCGATCGGCAACTTGGCTCACGTGCTGTTGTTAGACGGCAGCTCGGCACAATTGGCATCGCTGCAATACGATCCAGCAGATAACCGCTTCGAGTCGTGGACGCTTCGGCCGCAGTTGGTGAACGTGCCGCTTAACAGCAGCGTGGAAATGGCCACGATCGATATCGATTCGACCGGTAAGATGTGGGTGGCGTACGACGTCAGCAGTACGATTGAAGTTCGTCACAGTACGGGGCTTTACAATACCTGGAGCGCACCGATCACCGTTGCGACGGGCATTTCATCGGACGATATTTGTGTCATCACGGCGATGCCGGCGAGCGCTGCCAGTCCGGGTAACAAGATCGGCGTCATGTGGTCGAACCAGAGCAGCAAGCGGTTCGGCTTCCGCTACCATGTGGATGGCACAACGGAAAGTTCTTGGTCGACGGCGGAGACTGCGGCCGCTCAATCGGCCAGCGGCAGCATGGCGGATGACCACCTGAATGTGGCCATGCACTCCAACGGCACGATGTACATCGCCGCCAAAACCAGTTACAGCAGTCCGACGATGGTCTTTTTCGTGCGGCGGCCCAACGGCGTTTGGGACAACATGTACATAGTGAATGGCAGTGGCACACGACCCATCGTGGTTCTTGATGAATCGGCAAACCGCATCATCTACGCCTACACGACCAACGAAAATGGTGGTGATATCGTTTATCACTTGTCGCCGGCGGATGTGATCAACTTCGCGCCGCGGCAAGTGCTCATCCCGGGTACGGTGAACAACGTCACCAGTACGAAGCAAAACTTCACGAACGACGTCGTATTTCTCGCCTCAGGCGGCAGCAGCGCCAAAGGCGCGCTGTTCACTCTTGGTGCGATTCAACCGCAGAACCAGGGCCCAACGGTTCTTGCCGGAGCGGACCAGAATGTTCTGGTTAACACATCCGTAACTCTCAACGGCACCGCGTTTGACAACGACAACCTCCCGGTGAACGGCAACATCACGACGCTGTGGACGCAGCAATCCGGACCAGGAACCGTAACGTTTGGCAACAGTTCGCTTGTCGACACCACCGCCAGCTTTGGCCAGGTCGGCACCTATGTGCTGCGGTTGGCCGCGAGTGACGGCCAGCTCACTTCGTTCGATCAATTAACTGTCACCGTAGCACCGCAAGTGGTCGACAATCCACCGCCTCCACCGCCAGGCGATCAGCCGTCACAAATTGCCTTCCAGGATGGCCTGTTCCCGTCGGTGACGTATGCCGGCACTCGCGATACGAAACTTAATAGCGGATCCAAGACGAAGAACTACGGCACTGCCACCGAGATCAAGGTTGACGGCAGCCCCGACGAAGCGTCACTGTTCCGCTGGGACGTGTCGGCAATTCCGACGGGTAGCATCATCGTCTCGGCGGCAATCGAGCTCAACGCGGTGTCCAGCACCAATGGAAATTTTGAGGTTTACGCCCTGCAGCGGGCTTGGGACGAAATCTCCGCCACTTGGAACCGGTACTCCTCGAGCGGCAATTGGGCTACCGCCGGTGCGAACGGCGCGGGCGACCACAGCACGACGGTGCTTGGGCAATTCGCTCCGCCGGCCAAAGGTATCAACCGAATTACGCTGAACAATGCGGGCGTAGCTGCGGTCCAGTCGTGGATTAATAACGCTGCCGCGAACTTTGGTGTCATCCTCAAGGACTACGCGATTTCGGACGGAGTCAGTATCAGCTCGAGTGAAGCTTCGAACAAAGCGCAGCGTCCGAAGTTGATTATCAATTACGAGCCGGCGGCTGCGCTGCAGGCTGCATTCAGCTCGTTCGTGGAAGCGCCGGCTAACCAGGCGCCGACCGTCGACGTTGGACAGGATCTGACAGTGCAGCTGGGACAATCTCTGAGCCTGAGCGGCTTCGTGAACGATGATGGAATGCCACAGGCGCCCGGCCTGCTCACAACTCTGTGGAGCCGCGTATCCGGTCCTGGCACGGCAACCTTTGCAAACACCGCTTCCGCCAGTACATCCGTCCAATTCTCGGCGGCCGGGACGTACGTCCTACGACTGTCCGTCAGCGACGGTGAGCTGGAAGGGTTTGACGAGCTAACCGTCACGGTGACCCAGCCGGTTCAGACGCCTGTTTCGACGCCAGTCAGCAGGCGGCGGCCGAAGGGCGGCTAAAATACCCATTCGATACGTCCGACCACGCCGTCGAAGGTAATGGTATCGTCGACGTCGACGTAATTGTCGGCCTGCACGGCATCGACAAACGTCGGCGTGGATACGACGTTGAACCAATGCGAGACCAGGTACCCCGCCGCCAGGCGGAGGTGCCCTTGCGGGCTGGTCCAGGCAACGCCGAGTTCCCAATCGAGCATGGGTACGATGCGGTCGTCTTTCCACAGCGATTCGGCAAGCAAGACGGCCGTTGTGCGGTTGAACATGCGATAGCGGCTGTCAAATTCGCCGGTGATCGCGGCCACGAGCGACCGACCGTAGACTGAGAATCGCGTCGTGCCGATTTGGCGAGCGCCGTCGATTCCGGCCATCGGGCCGGCGCCAGTGAATTCGATCGAGGTCGAGGTGTCGACGACTCCGCCCTGCCCGCCACCGAACGTGCCCGTTTGGTTGAAGTTTTGATCCAGCTGGGCAAAGCGAGCACCAGCGAACACGCTCACATATTGGGCACAATTACGCCACAGAATTTGGCGGTAGGCGATGTCGCCCAGCATGAACTTGATTTCGTAATCCGCGTTGACCGGCCCGACGGACGCGGTGAGTGATGCATTGGGATGATGCACGAGTGACCCAACGGCTCCGCCGCCACCCGGTATCGCTGGCGCCCCGAGGCTGGACGTCGCATCGCCTTCAAAAAAAGTGAACGCCACAAACACGCCGGCGTCCGCTGCCAGCCGCAGCTCGCCGCCAATACGAATACCGAGATCATAACTGGGGTCGACCACGCCTATCTCGCCGAACGGCACCGTGCCCGCGCCGCCCAGGCCGTCTTGCTGCTGTGCGTGCGCCATGTCTACGCCTGTCGGATGGAGCCACAGCACATCGCCAAAGAGTGCCCATCGCAATGGCGGTGGTGGCGGCGGACATGGCATCATCGGAGTGGGGCAGGTTTGGCACGCGCATGGGTCCGGGTAGGGTTGGCAAACATCGGGACCACAATACATCGGCAATGCCGCCTGCGGAGTCATCATTGGTGGTCCGCCGAACTGCGGGCCCGGCATCGTAATCGGCTGGTCGAGATTCACGGCCCCGTCCGGGCCAACTTGAAACGCGGGCGCTTGACCGACCCACATCGGCTGACCTCCGGCCATCATCGGCTGGCCGCCAACCATCATCGGAGGCGCGGCAATCATCTGATTTTGAGCCGACGCACGCTGGTTGAGTCCCAGAGCTGGCGGCATCGTCAGCGCGGCGACCACAAGCCAAGCCGGCGCGCAGATATTGTCACACGTGCCATCGTAGAGTTGCCAATTTGAGAGAAGAGTGGTTCGGCGAGCGCACTACAGGTGCAGCCAAAAAGGAGATGAGTGGCGGAAGAGTAGTGGCAACTGCCCAAGGAAGCAATACAGATCAAGGCCCTGCTCATGCTTCGTCCACGTGGAGCAGCGCGTGGCATGCTTTCGGACGGCAGTCCGTAAGCATGGCTGTCGCCGGGAAATTCATGCCGGCTTCTGCAGTTACGGGCGGTACACTCACCGTCGAAGTGCTGGCTGGGCCGACAGCACCGCTGGCAACGAGTCTTGAAAGTCGTGAGAACGCGAAACCGCCGTGCCGCGTTGATTGCTGCACTCTCGTGCAATACCATGGCCGGCATGTCGAATGGTTATATTGCTATCGATTTGGGTGCCGAATCGGGCCGCGTTGTTGTTGGTGTGCTGGACGACCAGCGACTTCGATTAGAGGAAATCCACCGCTTCGCCCACGAGCCCGTTTGGTTGCCGACTGGGCTGCATTGGGACATTACCGGGATCTGGCGCGAGATTGTGGCGGGGTTGGGGAAGACGGCCGCATGGAGCCGAACGGCAGGCGTGAAATTGGTCTCCGTGGGCGTCGATACGTGGGGCGTTGATTGGGTACTTATAGACCGGGCGGGCGAGCTTGTCGGATTGCCGCATGCGTATCGCGATCCCCGCAATGGCCCTGCATACGAGCAGGTCGTCGCCAAACTGGGCCCGCAGCGCATCTACGAAACAACCGGCATCCAGTTCATGGCGCTCAACACGATCTACTCGCTCTACGCGCACAAGCTGGCCGACCCGGATGCGCTGGATCGAGCGGAACGGCTGCTGTTCGTGCCGGATCTTTTGCATTTGTGGCTGAGCGGTTCAGTCTCGGTGGAAGCCACGATCGCCTCGACGAGTCAAATGGTCGATTGCCATACGGGCGACTGGGCGCGAGAAATGTTCGCCGAGCTCGACCTGCCAACGCATTTTCTCGGCGCGATTTCGCCACCGGGAACGCAGCTCGGCACGATACGCACAAAGCTCGCGGAGGAGACGGGCTTGCCTGCTGAACTAAGCGTGGTGATGCCGGCGGCGCACGACACGGCCAGCGCGGTAGCGGCAGTTCCCGCGGTTGAGCACTCCGATTGGTGCTATCTTTCGAGCGGCACGTGGTCGTTGCTGGGAGCCGAACTTTCCGCTCCGTGTGTTTCGGCAGAAGCGCGGGCGGCGTCGTTCACGAACGAGCTGGGCGTCAGCGGCACGACGCGATTTCTCAAGAACATTCCCGGCCTGTGGCTGGTGCAGGAGTGCCGGCGCGATTTCGCGCGGCAGGGTCACGAATTCGACTACGCCACACTCACTCAATTGGCCAGCGAATCGCCGGCGTTTCGCACGCTCGTGGACCCGGCTTACCAGACGTTCCAGACTCCCGGCGACATGCCGCGAAAGATTGCCGAGTTTGCCCGCGCGACCAACCAATTGGCGCCCGAATCACCTGGCCAATTCGTCCGATGCGCGCTGGAAAGTCTGGCCCTGGCATATCGTGACAAACTGGCGACACTGGAATCGATTCTGGGACGACGATTCGGTGTTGTCCACGTCGTCGGCGGTGGCGGGAAAAACAGCTTGCTGTGTCAAATGACTGCCGATGCGACCGAGCGGACCGTCGTTGTCGGCCCGTCGGAGGCGACGGCGACTGGGAATGCGCTGGTGCAAGCCATGGCCACGGACGAAATTGCCGACTTGCAAGATTTGCGCCGTGTCGTGGCACGATCCGTCGAGCTGCTCACGTATGAACCGCAGAAGAGCGCCGACTGGCAAACGGCGCATGCACGCTATCAAGCGGTGACGAACAATTAATCTTCCGGCTGATGGCGGTTTGCCCTGCACGCTTTTCTTGACCGCGGGCGACAGGCCTTCAGATAATGTAGAATTAGAGAAGGATGCGCTGTAGCAGCCCAGCTGCCTGACCCTTCCATGCGCAATCTCCGCGTGCCAACATGCTCGACCATTTGCTGGTTTTCGTGAACGGCCGGCGCCACGAGATCCGTGGCCGCGACGCTTTTCTCTCGCTATCGGACTATCTGCGACGGAAGTGCGGCCTGGTGGGCACGAAGATTGTTTGCAGCGAGGGCGATTGCGGCGCTTGCACCGTGCTCATCGGACGGGCAACTGAGGATGGCAGCCGGCTAGTTTATCGGCCAGTCGACTCGTGTATCCAGTTCATGTTTCAACTGGAGTCGACGCACATCGTCACGATCGAAGGCTTGGGGACCGAAGCCGCACCGAGCGCCGTCCAACGAGCGATGATCGATTGCCATGGCTCGCAGTGCGGATTCTGCACGCCCGGATTCGTCGTCGCGATGGCGGGGCTGCTGGAAGAGAGCCAGTCCTTCGACGAGGAGCAATTGCGATGCGGCCTGACGGGAAATCTTTGTCGCTGCACCGGCTACACGCCGATTCTGGAAGCAGGCTTGGAAGCGGATACGGCTCGGCAGGAACGAATGGGTGCGTTGTATCCGAGCGACGGAATTCTTTTGGAGTTCCGTGAGCGACGCCACCAAATAATCGAAGTTGGGGCAGAGTGGGACGGCGAACCTCATTTCATCGCGGTGCCGCCGGATCTGGAAGGTGCGCTGCAGTACTTACTAGCCTATCCGAAGTCCACGATCGTTGCCGGAGCGACCGACGTTGGCGTGCGGCTAAACAAGTCGCTTGTGGTTCCGGAACGGATACTCGACCTCAACCGCGTGTCAGAGCTGGAGCAAATCGTTGCCAATGATGACGAGCTCGTGCTCGGCGCGCGGGCAAGTTGGACGGCTATTGAACGCTTGTGCAAACAGCGGCTACCGGAATTCCACAAAATAGTTTCGTTATTCGGGGCTCCCCAGATACGACACGTGGGCACGATCGGCGGAAACCTCGCCAATGCTTCACCCATCGCCGATTCCTTGCCGTTCCTGTATGTCATGGATGCGGTGTTCGAGTTGCAAAGTGCGGACGGCACACGGAGTGTGCCTGCTACAGACTTCTACAAAGGATATAAGCAACTCGATCTGCGGCCGGGTGAGTTGATTACGCGTGTTCGCATTCCGTTGCCGGCGGAGGATGAGCTGCTGCGGTTATACAAAGTTTCCCGCCGGCGAGACCTCGACATCGCCAGCTTCACGGCGGCCATTCGACTGCGGCTCGATGGTGAAACGATCGACCGGGCCGCGATTGCCTTCGGCGCAGTCGGCCCTACCGTGATTCGCGCCCGCAGGACCGAGGCGTTCCTGCGTGGCAGGCTGCTCGATGAGGAAACCATGCTTGCCGCAGGGGACGTTGCAGTACAAGAGATTTCGCCGATCAGCGATGTCCGCGGCGCTGCCGATTACCGATATCAGTTGACGCGGAACATTTTGTTGAAGTTTTATTACGAGTCGCAGGCCATGGCAGTCGTGCCGTAGTTGGAGTAAGCCGCGATGCCCAGTGTGGGAAAACCTCTGCCGCATGATTCGGCGCTCGGCCATGTGACCGGCCAGGCGCCGTATATCGACGACTTTCGCCCTGTAGAGGGAGAACTGTGCGTGGGCTTCGTCGGCAGCCCCGTGGCAGCGGGGCAGCTAAAAGGTATTGATACAAGCGCCGCGCTGGCCGTACCGGGCGTCGTCGGTTGCTACACTGCGGCCGATGTGCCGGGTCACAATCGGTTCGGACTGGTCGTGGCCGACGAGCCGTTCCTGGCCGACGGTGACCTGTTGTATGTCGCTCAGCCAGTGGCGGTGGTTGCGGCGACGAGTCCCGCAGCCTTGGAGAAGGGCCGCAAGGCAGTGCGGATTGATTATCAATGTGCGGAACCAATTCTGGATTTGACCGAGTCGATCCGCCGCAACAAGTTTCTGGGCCCGCGCCGTCGAATTGCGAGAGGCGACGTCGACGCGAATTTGTCGTCAGCCGCCCATCGGCTCGCGGGTGTGTTCACGAGCGGCGGGCAGGAGCAGTTTTATTTGGAGTCGCAAGCGGCCATCGCCTATCCGGGCGAGCAAGGGCAGATGGTCGTGCATTCGTCGACCCAGAATCCCACCGAGATACAAGCCGTGGTGGCCGAGATGCTGGGCGTGGGACATCACGAGGTGGTGTGCGTTTGCAAGCGGATGGGCGGGGCCTTTGGCGGCAAGGAGTCGCAGGCCGCGATCCCGGCGATTCTGGCTGCACTGGTGGCGCACAAAACCGGCCGGCCGGCACGGGTCATCTACAACAAAGACGACGACATGCGCGTCACCGGCAAGCGGCACGCTTATCGCAGTGAGTGGGAGGTCGGGTTTGATCACGACGGCCGAATCCAAGCGCTGCGCGTGGCATATTTTTCGAACGGTGGAGCATCAACCGATCTGTCGCTCGCCGTGATGGAGCGATCGCTCCTGCACACCGACAGTTGCTATTTCCTGCCGCACGTGGAGCTGTCCGGGCAGGTGTGCTTCACCAACTTGCCGTCGAACACGGCGTTTCGCGGGTTCGGCGGTCCGCAAGCGATGGCGGTGATCGAGAATATATTGGAATCAATCGCTCAGCATCTGGGATTGGATGCGTTTGACGTGCGGATGCGAAACTTGTACGGCGTCGGCGAGCGAAATGTCACGCCGTATGGCCAGTTGTTCGACAAGAATCATTTGCCGGAGATCTACGCCACGCTCGCAGCCCAATCGCAGTACCGCAAACGGCGCGAAGACGTGATTCGATTCAACGACAAGTCGCGAACTCACGTGCGCGGGCTGGCGATGACCGGCGTGAAATTTGGCATCTCGTTCACGACCAAGTTCCTCAACCAGGGAAATGCGCTCGTAAACATCTACACGGATGGCACAATCCAAGTTTCGACGGGTGCTACCGAGATGGGCCAGGGCGTCAACGTGAAAATCCGGCAACTGGTGGCTGACGAGTTTGGGCTCGATCCGAGCCACGTGGTGCTGATGCCGACGAGCACGGAGAAAAATAACAACACATCGCCCACGGCGGCGTCGGCCAGCACGGACCTCAACGGTGCCGCCGCGCTGCGGGCTTGCCGGGCCATCAAACGCCGGTTGCGGCGATTTGCGGCTACGCGACTTGCCGACGTGCAGGCGGGCATCACGCCATCGAGTTCCCACATCAAGTTTGCCGGCGAGCGTGTGTTCGATAGTCGTCGGCCCGATGTTCAATTTACGTTCAGCCAGCTTTGTGCCGACGCCCGCCGCGAGCGACTTGATCTGGGTGCGCGGGTTCTTCGCTACGCCCGGGGTCGATTTCAACCGTGAAACCGGGCAGGGCACGCCGTTTTTCTATTACACGCAAGGTGCCGCCGTCGCCGAAGTGCTCGTCGATCGCTTCACCGGCGAGCTCCGCGTGCCGCGAGCCGATTTGCTGATCGACATCGGCCGGTCGATCAACCCGGGCGTCGATCGCGGCCAAGTCGTGGGCGGTTTTATCCAAGGCATGGGTTGGGTGACGACCGAGGCGCTGGTGTACGACGAGCGCGGCAACTTGTTATCCTATTCACCGACGACGTACAAAATTCCGGCCATCACCGACGTGCCGGAAGTGCTCAATGTGGCCACGTTCGACAACAACGATAACGTGCGCAACGTGTATCGCAGCAAGGCCGTGGGCGAGCCGCCGCTGATGCTGGGAATCGCGGTGTGGGCGGCGGTGAAAAATGCGCTGTCGTATGTGGCACCGGGCCGCGCTCCCGATTTACAATTGCCGGCCACCGGGGAGGAGATTCTACGCTGTCTGACGAAATTAGGTGTCGGGTGTCACGTGTCGGGTGTCAGTCGACAACGCCTGGCGCTGACACCGGATCCCTGACACCTGACACCTTCCTCCCATGCCCACCCCTCACGGATTTGTCGAACGCCTGGCCGAGCTGTCGGGAAGCGGTGTGCCGTTTGTTTGTGTGACGTTGGTCGAGGCCGTGGGTAGCACACCGCAGGATGCCGGCAGCAAGATGCTCGTGACATCAACAGGATTAGAGACCGGTACGGTTGGAGGCGGCCGCGTCGAGCATCAGGCGATCGAGCACGCGCGGCACATGCTGTCGCAGCCGGCACGCCAGGTGTCGCCAACGGAACTGGTAGAGTGGAATCTCAAGCGCGACGTCGGCATGACCTGCGGCGGCACGGTGAAGCTGTTCTTTGAGACCTACAACCATTGCGACTGGCGGATTGTCGTGTTCGGCGCCGGCCATGTGGCCAGCGCAGTCGTCGCCTGCCTCGGCCAGCTCGATTGCCACGTGACATGCATCGATCCGCGCGGAGTGGCTCGACCGCATCCCCGAGAATGCTCGGTTGCGAAAAATCCGCCGCGACGAGCCGCGCTCAATCGTCGCCGAATTGCCGGCCGATGCGTTTGTCGTGTGCATGACCATGGGCCACGCGACCGATCGGCCGATCCTCGAAGAGATCTTCCGCCAGAACCGCGAATTTCCTTTCCTGGGCGTGATCGGCAGCCGGGCCAAGCGTGCCGTGTTGTTGAAGGAACTCGCCGCCGCGGGAATTGCGGATGAGCAAGCCAGCAGCTTCCACTGCCCTATTGGCCTCGATATTGGGACAAACCAGCCCGGCGAAATTGCGGTTAGTTTGGTGGCCCAACTCATTCAAGAGCGCGATCGCTGGCGCGGTGCCGCGACCAAATAGGCTTGATTTGCGATCAAAAGTAATACGTCGTCGGAGTCATGCCAGAATTTCGAGATATCGACCGCGCGAGCTGCGTCTTCCACCCTCTCGGCGCCAGGGAAGCGACCCGGCCAAGTTGCAAAGGCAAATCTCTTTGTTTGGCCGCTCCGCGTTGGGAATGCCTTCCCCATGGGTTTATGAAGCGGCGGATGGCGTGCTCGTGGTGTATAATGGAGTTACCCGCGCAACGCGCATCGCCAAGCTGTCGCCGGGTTTGCAGATTCGCGTAGAAATAATCGGAACGCTTCCGCG
Source organism: uncultured Planctomycetota bacterium (assembly GCA_963786455.1). Classification (GTDB taxonomy): domain Bacteria; phylum Planctomycetota; class Planctomycetia; order Pirellulales; family Lacipirellulaceae; genus JABDGM01. The sequence continues at coordinate 29,902 of CAWAZX010000016.1, forward strand.
CAACTGCGCTTCGCTTCCTACCATTGGAGATATGCTCCCATGACTTCAGAAGTACGTAATGAGGCCCTATCCCTTCTCGGTGAGGTCTGGGAATTGTCGCCGGACGTGCGGTTGGGTCAGTTAATGGCCCACTTGGGATTCCTCGGCGAGACCCATCTCGGACATGGGTTGGGTAACATCGACGATGATGAGCTGATGGCGATCCTGCAGCGACATAAAACAGAGCTCGAAGCTCGTCTTCGCGCCGCTCCAATACAGTCGCTGCCGCGCACGAGCACCGGGGTGCCTGCGTGATTGGTACCTATGATGACTATTTCCAAGTATTTGGACTATGATTCCAGCCAGCCGCGCAGCACGCCGTAGTCTCGCCGGAGTGCATCCAAATTCTCTTGAGTCGTTCCTCGGCCCAAGTATTCCACGTGCAGCGAAATCGGGCCCCGGAATTGATCTGCCTGCAAACGCGTGAAAAACGCCCGGTCGACGCGGCCCTTACCTAGCGGCACGTGCTCCGCGTTTCGGCCGACCCAGTCGAAGTCTTTCACGTAGATGGCGCCAATCCGCGGCCGCATCGCGTTGTACACGGTCGGCCAGGAAAGTCCGGCTTCGATCGTCGCGTGGCGGATATCGAAGGCGAGGGCGATTTGCTCCGTGGGGATGTCTTGTATCTGGCTATGAATGTCCCACAACATGCTGCCCACGTGTTCGGCGCCGGAGTGATTCTGATACACGGCCTGAATGCCGAGCTCGCGGTTTAGCGCGGCGAGTTCTTTGAGTGCCGGACCAACCGCCTGCAGTTGCTCCATCACGGGCTTCTTGAGATCGTACTTGTAAAACCCCATGCGATACATCGGAATGCCAAGCTTCGCGGCCGTGCGCAAAACCGGCTCGGTGTTCGGTTCGTCGGCGCGGAGCACGTCCGTAGTGATCATCGTGACTTTCAAGTTCCGCTTGGCCAGGGCGTCGACGAGCTTCGGCAATTCGTCCACGGCTTTTCCCGGTTCGATTTTGCCGCCCCCGCGCACCGTCGCTTCGATTCCGTCGAAGCCGATATCTTCGATCGCGTCTGCGAGCTGGTCATAGCTCAGCGACTGAACGAACTTGATAAACGCGCAAATTGAGTTTCCGCCCGACGTGAGCAGAGCGCCGCGGGCAGCTGAACCGACGGTCAAAGCGGCTCCTAACGCAAGCGTTTCACGCAGAAAGTCACGCCGTGGTATAAAACGAGTCATCGCGAATATCTCCGCCGAATCCGGAATAAGGTTGCACCACGCACTAGCTCCCAGCGGAGTTGCTGAAAGCCGACACTGTGCCTTCAATTACAGCCTGCCCGACCGCGAGTTGCAAGCGTTCATCAAACCCGCAATTAGTGAGAAGCGTTCGGGCCGAGGCCTTTCGTCGTGACAATCTGAAGTGAGATGCGGCAATCGGCAGTTGGAATCGCTCGCGGGCGCAGTAAAATGAGCACTCATATCTGAGCGAGGAGCACGGGTAGACGCGGGCCGGCGTTCTCGGTGTAGCCAACATTATGCCTAGCGCGACACACAAGGCGACCGATGCCCGCGTCACCGGCGTGGAGCTCTATTTGCTACCGGTCACCACGCGTGTGCCGTTGAAGTTCGGTGCCGAGACGCTGACGACCGTTACCTGTGCACGAGCACGAGTCTGGTTGACCGATCGCCATGGGAAGTCGGCCGCGGGGTGGGGCGAAACGCCGCTCAGCGTCCAGTGGGCGTGGCCGAGCGACGTGTCCTACGCCGATCGGCATGCGGCGATGATCGCATTTTGCCGGCGGCTGGCAGAAGTCTGGTGTGGACACGACGCTTGGGGCCACCCCATCGAAATCGGCGCACAATTCCAACAGGAAGCACTGGGCCGAGTCGCTGACGAATTCAACGCGAACCGGCCGCCTAACGGCCATCTGCCGCATCTGGCAGCGCTCATTTGTTGTTCAGCGTTTGATATCGCGATTCACGACGCATACGGACAGTTGCACGATGTGCCGACATACCAGACGTACAACAGTCAATTCATAAATTGCGACCTGGCCGAGTTTCTGACACCAGATGCCGACGTGAGCGTTGATTTTCGACACCAGTTCCCCGCCGATTACGTCACTGCAACGCCACAAGTCAGGCTGCCGGTGTGGCACCTTGTCGGAGGCCTAGATCCGCTCGACGCCGCCGACCTCACGGGCGACGAGCCGAACGACGGCTACCCGGTGCTCCTGGCCGATTGGATCGATTGGGACGGCCTCACTTGTCTGAAGGTGAAACTTCGCGGCAACGATGCGGCCTGGGACTACAGCCGGCTCGCGCGAGTCGGCCGCATCGGCCTGGCGAAAGACGTGAAGTGGCTGAGCGCCGATTTCAATTGCACGGTTCACGAGCCGGCCTATGTCAATGAAATCCTGGACCGTTTGGCGCAGGACGAGACTGAAATCTTCGACTCAATTCTCTACGTGGAGCAGCCGTTTCCGTACGACCTGGAGCGGCATCAAATCGACGTGCGCAGTGTTTCCGAGCGCAAGCCGCTGTTCATGGACGAAAGTGCTCACGACTGGCGGCTGGTGCGGTTGGGCCGCTCGCTCGGCTGGACTGGCGTTGCCCTTAAAACTTGCAAGACGCAAACCGGTGCGCTATTGAGCCTCTGTTGGGCCCGGGCCCACGGCCTGGCACTGATGGTGCAGGATCTCACTAATCCCATGCTGGCGCAGATACCGCACGTGCTGCTGGCCGCCCATGCCAACACCATCATGGGCGTCGAATCGAACGCGATGCAGTTTTATCCGGAAGCCTCGACAGCCGAAGCGCAAATCCATCCGGGCATCTATGCGCGGAGTAGCGGCATGCTCAACCTTTCAACCATCGAAGGCCCCGGCTTCGGCTATCGAGTCGAAGAAATCAACCGGCCGCTACCGGAGCCAATCTACGCTGCCGGCAACCCTACGGAGTGAATCATCAATTGCTATTTTCTTTAGCTCCATGCTCTTAGCTCTTCAGCGCCCCGGCAGGACTTGAACCTGCGACACGCGGTTTAGGAAACCGCTGCTCTATCCCCTGAGCTACGAGGGCTAAGCAGTATTTTTCAGAGACTACACCCGGACTACACCCGTTGGCGATTTCGGCCTATAATAGATTCCATGAAAACGAAGTCGAAGCCGAGAAAGCCACGCGCAGATTTCCCTCTGTTTCCTCACGCCAGCGGACAATGGGCGAAGAAGATCAAGGGGCAGCTACGCTATTTTGGTGTATGGGCGGACCCTGACACTGCGCTTAATAAGTATCTCGACGAAGTTAATCATTGGCAAGCAGGGCGGACGCCTCCCAACAAGGAGACGACCGTCGCCGACATTTTGGACGGCTTTTTGGGGGACAAGTTTAGGCTTCTCGAAAGCGGTGAAATTGGCCAGCGAACCTACTATGAATACGAAGCAGTTTGTGACACGATTGCCGATGCGTTAGGCAAGGCCATTCCGGTGGAACTGCTGACCTTTGACGATCTTGCGGACCTCCGCAGCGTACTGGGCAAAGGCAAGCACAAGACTGCGGTTTCCCCTGTTACGCATAAGCGACTGCTCACATTCGCACGCATGGTGTTCAACCATGCGAACGAAGAAATGGGCCAGTCAAACAAATACAAGAAAGCCCTGCGATCCCCGAATGCCAAGACGATTCGCAAAGCTCGCAACAAGAATGGCGAACGACTATTCACCGCTGCCGAGATTCGCAAGCTGGTCAGGTTGGCCCGCCCACAGCTGTGCACGATGATCTTGCTCGGCATCAACTGCGGATTCGGCAACGCGGACTGTGGTACGTTACCGATCGAGCAACTCGACCTAAAAGGCGGATGGCATCACTATTGGCGCCCAAAGACTCAGGTTCGCGGAGGTGTCCACTGTGGCCCGAAACCATCAAAGCGCTCAAGGCCGTTGTGGGCAAGCGAACAAGCGGGTTGGTTTTCGTCACGAAGTATGGCAACTCCTGGACGGTTCAGGACGGATCACGCGATCCAATTGCGTATGAGTTTCGCAAGCTGACAACGAAGGCGAAGGTTCATCGCAAAGGCGTCACCACGTTCTACAGCCTGCGTCGGACATTTGAAACAATCGCATCGACCACCGACGTGAATCAAGCGGTCATCGACCATATTATGGGCCACGTGCGGGAGGATATGGCGGCGATCTACCGACAAAAGGTATTTGACAGCCCGCTCCGCAAGAGTACCGACCACGTAAGAGCGTGGTATCTAGGCACGGTATCGCTTAAATGAATTTGCTGTTTGTCGTCTACACTGGCGCTTGATCGTCGGTTGCGGCCGGCGGCTCTTCAAGAATGCGTCCAAGTCTGTCTTCGTGATAACTTATCGGGGACGCGATCCGGTCGCGAGATTGGCCGCGGCAAGCTGGCCACTCTTGATCCAGCCTCGCACTGTGTCCGGCGACGTATGGAGTTCTGAGCTACATCGGCAACAGTATACGGTGAGGTGCGAGTAGACGGCGGCTCGGCTGCCTGGACTTGTGCGGAGCGACGTAGCCGCAGCTTCGCCCTGCTGCCGAAGTCGCTCCCTCCGTTCGGCGACTTCCTGCCAATTTCGTCGTGTACCGCGGTCCGCTTCGCCGTCCACTGTCTCGCGCACCTCGACTGCTTCGAGCAAGTGAAGAAGTTCGCGGGCGTAGCGGCCGACCCGCGAATATGTTTGCATAGATTATTCCCGCTGTAGTCGTTAGCTCGTCGGCCATCGAAATAGACATCGGCGTCGGCAACTGTTGTATAGTTTCACCTTCCAGAGGCTGGAAAAGCATTTTGCGCACTTCGGGAGTGAGATTGGCAAACGTACTATCCCACAGCTTGTTTAGTCTGGTGTTTGCTGCCCGAAGCGATTTGGCATGTTGAGGTGGGTTAAGTCGTTCACACCATTTCGCAGAGCCCTCCAGTGCCGATGACACAGTAGCGCAAGAAGGACCCCATTTCCCAAGCGTCTGCTTGAAGTCTGGAAACATTGGGACGTGCTCACCTGGGCCTGGATGGTCCGGTAAGATGGGTTCGCAATGCTTCCAAATTCTCGGAAGAAGCTCGCGCAGTGCGCGACAGATCGGTCGCCATTAGAACCACCTAATTCTTTCCAAGTGAACTGACTGGCTGCACGCGGCGTAGGTGCGGGCCACGTTCAACACGGTCAGTCACCTCATGAATCCCGCCGTCTCGAGCACCGCTGGACGATAAATACTCGAGAGTAATAGCCGGCGGCTGCACCTCGCAGCGGTGACCGTGAAGATAGAGGCCACGACACCCCGTCTCGCGTGTCATCGCCCTTATGCCGCAGCTTTTTCCACCATCCGTCTCGTTGGCAAAACATCGCACCGTCGTCTGCTTTTCTTCCATC
>CAWAZX010000017.1:0-10151 GCA_963786455.1 uncultured Planctomycetota bacterium
AGCTAGCGCTCTCCCAACTGAGCTACGGCCCCGCGAAGAGCTATTAGCCGTCAGCTTTTAGCTGTTAGCCAGAGTAGGCGGGAACGCAATTCACCTCTGGCTAATAGCTAAAAGCTAACAGCTTTCCAAATGGGCGCACCAAGACTCGAACTTGGGACCTCAGCCTTATCAGGGCTGCGCTCTAACCAACTGAGCTACGCGCCCGGCACTATACTCAACGATAGCACTCACGGGAAACGGATCATTTTAGAGTGCAAAGCGTGTGCGTCCAAGGTGTTATGGAGGCATATTTCCGTGGGCCGCCGCGAATTCCTCATGCGGCGGCTGGCATTCGCGAAATTGGCAGGTGCCCGTATAGTTCGCACTTCTTTGGAAGCGGTGACTTAGACCGGCGCAGCAGGGTCGGCGCAAGTCGATAGGATTAAAGACAGCAATTTGCCCCGGAGGTATCAGGCATGCGTTTACATCGCCAGGTTTTTTCCGTCGCGGTTGGTATTACGTTCGTAGCCGGGGCGGCCACGGCAGCGTGGGCCGCCGATTCCTTAAGTCCCACTCAAGCCCTCGCACAAGGTCTAACATTCACTCCTGTACAGTCGCAGGTCGATTACACCACCCCCAACAAAGACGAAGCCCGGAAGTGCACGATCCAGCCGGAGAAGGAAGCCAACGGCACAGCATGGGTTGTTCGCAACGGAAGCGGTCGAGATCTTGCGCCGGTTCGCTGACACCAACAACGATAACGTCGTCGACCTGTGGTGTTACTATCTGGACGGAATCGAAGTGTATCGCGACATCGATTCGAACTTCAACAAGAAGGCGGATCAGTACCGTTGGTTCAATACGGCGGGTACGCGCTGGGGACTCGATCGGAACGAGGACGGCCGCATCGACGAGTGGCGGACGATCTCGCCGCACGAGGTGGCTGAGCAAGTCGTCATCGCCATCAAGTCGCATGATTTGGCCCGGTTCAACCTGCTGCTGGCCACGCCGAATGAGTTGAATGACCTGGGACTGGGAAAACAGCGTGCAGATCAATTGTCGACTACGATACGAACGGCTGGTGAGCGGTTCGGCAAGTTGGCCGCCGAACAAAAGCTGGTCACCGCCGAAAGCCAGTATGTCGATTTCGGCAGCGCCGGCCGGCCACGATACCAACGGGAACGGGCGGATCCACCAGCGATGTTACGGTGTGCGATAACGCGACCGCGCTCATCCAAACCGCTGGCAAGCATGAGCAGGTATTCCTCGGTACGCTCGTCAGTGTCGGCGACACTTGGAAACTCGTCGACTTGCCGGCCATCGGGGCCAACAATCAGCCGGCCGCGGGTTTCGTTCAACCAGGTGGACCGGCCGGCGCCGAAGCGGTTGCGGCGGACGGCCCAACCCAAGAAATGCAAAAGTTGCTGGATGAGCTCGAGCGTCTCGACGGACAAGCGGACAATCTTAACGGCGAAGCGCAGGCGAAGAACATTGCCGACCGCGCGGACCGACTGGAAAAACTGGCTGAAATCACGCCGGACAAGAAACTCAGCGAGCAGTTCTATGGCCAGTTCGCCGACATGCTCAGCGTCGCCATTCAAACGAATACATACCCGCAGGCCGACAAGCGCCTGGCCGACTTGGAAACAAAGCTCTCGGCGGCGAATGTCGACGCTCAGGCGATTGCGCACATCGCATTTCAGCGAATGTGGGCGCAGTATGTCGTAAGCCAGGAGAAACCCGGTGCGGACGCCGCTAAAATACAGGAACAGTGGCTGGCCGATCTGCAGGCCTTCGTGGAAAAGTATCCCAACAGCAGCGACACTGCCGAAGCACTACTGCAACTGGGTATGTACCAGGAGTTCGTCGGCAAGACGGACGAAGCCGGGAAATGGTATCAGCAGCTCGTTCGCGACTTTCCCAACGCTGCGCCGGCACAAAAGGCCAGGGCGCGATCAATCGTCTGACATCGGTGGGAAAACCGATTCGCCTCGTCGGAAAAGATTTCCGGGATGGCACGGTTGACCTTTCTTCGACAGCGTATCGCGGCAAGGTTGTGTTAATTCACTATTGGGCGACCTGGTCGGCCAATTGCAAGTCGGACATGGTCTTGTTGAAGGACTTATACGCCAAGCGGGGTGGTGGACGCGATTTTCAGATCGTGGGAGTATGTCTCGACGCGAATGCCGCAGCAGCCAAACAGTTTTTGAACGAAAACCGCTTTCCGTGGAATCACGTCTATGATTCGGGCGGAGTCGATGGCAAGCTGGCCAACGAGATGGGCGTGATGACGTTGCCGATGATGCTGCTTGTCGATCGCGACGGCAAAGTGATCCGCAACAACATCCAAGCGGCGGAACTCGATGCCGAACTCACTCGCTTGCAGAAGGCACCCGGGCAGGCGAATAACAATGCGCTTGCGCACTGCGCCACGCTAGCGGAAACGCGTAATAAATCGCTCAGAATCATGTGCGAGCGGCGTTACCACGTCCAACGGTGGTGGCGTCGCGCCCCCATGCCGCAGCCCGGCTTCGTTGCAGACGCTTTCGCGGAACGTCGCGTCGCGCAAATCGAGCGTTTGCGGCGGTATTGCCTGCCGCTGGCCTGCTGACGCACGAACTCGGCTTCGAGATTGTCATTCTCGGAGCCGTAACTGAATTCTTGATCCCGATACCGCATCAGTCTTCTCCTGACCCACCTCACCAACACTCGCACCCCTCTGTACAACGAGAGATACGTACCCATAAGCAACCGCGGCACGGCTGCGCAACGGCAGCCGGCGATAAGCCCGCTCTTGTTGCAATTGGTGCGCCGGTGCATTTTGTATTGCCGGCCTACACGGAGAATTGCGTACGCTACAGTGGGCCTCGTTCATTTCGCCATTCAACGATTCGACGCTATTGAAACGTGGCGCAACGCACCAAAGCCAAGAATACCGACTCGCGCCGGCGCCAGTGCGATTTTTTAAGTCTCCTGTTTTCGCCGCGCTCGGCAGAAAAATGCACTTCACCGTGCCTGTGAATCTCACGCTCGATCGTCAAACTCACGAGAGCAATTGAGTTTGCGTCATTGAGCGCACGTCAACTCACGCAATCGAGATGATGCAACCACGGTTGGACGGATACTAAGGTGTGCCAGCTTAAAAGGTTGCCATGCGCACACAAACTTAGTGATGCGATTTCACCAAAATAGTGAATCGCCTTCTCCCCCCAGGACAGAGTTGTGACTGAATCCTCCGCGAACTCTCGCAGAAAAGACACAAGCTGTCGGACAGAACCGTAATCGCCAAGTCGAAATTTATTTGCGTTCAGGTTTTTGGCGCAAGCTGTTACGCAATCTATCTTTGCGGATTCTCGTCCAAACTCGGTCATCTGGCGAATCGGCGCTCGCGATTCAATGCGTTACCAGCGAGGCCGGCAGATTGTGGGATTTGATGGCAGTAGCTGTTCCGAAGGAGGAGTTTGAGGCCGATTCGTCGAGCACATGACGTCCAAAAAAGTGCTCAGACACAACTAGCCGCAATTGTGATTGACACTCCACTCTGCAATTTGCGTGCCATCGAGAGTTGCACAGTTGATTCGACGTGGGGTCGCAGCCAGCGCGACCTGTAAGATTTGCAAAATCATTACAGTTTATCACCAGGTTTGGCGACCCCGATCAGCCGTCGGATGGCTCCGACAATTCCGTAACATATTTTACGGTTGGCACTTGTTGCGTTTAATGCCAGTCACAGGCCGCCATCGGCACGGCAATCGCAAACGAGCCTCGCTCTCGGCCGCTGGCGAAATATCTCACGTCCCCGAATTCCCGCGGGCGTGCTACAATCTCGTGCTTTGCTGGAAAAGGATTTCCGGAGGCAGCGCATGGAAGCGATCTCGATTTGCATTGTTGGCGGATGGATTGTCCTGCATTTTGGTGCTCTCGCCTGCGCTTGGGCGACGCGGCTTGTCGATGGATCGCGTCTGGAAATACCCCTCCAAGTTGGCTTTTTCGCAGCGATGGGGGGCGTCGGCGGGACGGCTTGGATTTCCCGGCATTTCGATCTGGCGATCTGGATGGTCTCGGCCGTAACTCTGATGGGAATGGTGCTTACAGCGGTGGTCGACTTTAGCCGCATAAGCGAGCCAGCTCGATCACCTACTGAAGCACCCGGTCGCTAGCATCGTTCGCAATTTTAATCGATGCCTCGGCGAAGCCGGCAATCTTTTCGCAGCTTGCCCGGCGGCGGCCCCAACGACCGGCAAAATCGGAAAAAGATTCCCCTTCGGTACGACCCGCAGCCGAAACAACATTCAGACCAGGCTATCTGGCCTCATCGGGAAAAGTCTGTTTCGGGTCGTGTCCCATGCATTCGTGTCGGACGCACCCGCGTTGAATCAGCGATCTTCGCTTAGGGGGAAAATCCATGCGTCTACTGCTCTTATTGGCTTCCATGGCCGCTGTGCTCGTGCCGGCGTCCGGCGCGTACGGCAGAAACCGCGGCCGAGAAAGCGCTGGCGCAGCAAATTGGCCGCGATCTCAAGGAAAGTGGCCAATTCCGCAATTACCAAATCGGGGTTAAGTACCAGGATGGCGTCGTGTGGCTCGGTGGCACCGTTGCCAACGCCAGCCAGAAGGAAACCGCGATCCGCTTGACACAACAGATGGATGGCGTGGCGCGGGTTGTCAGCCAACTTCGGTTCCCGGGCGATGCTGTGGCTGACAGCGGCCAGCAGGCGCCCGAACATTTTTGGCGCATTCGACGAGAGCCAGCCGGCTTTCACTCAGAACGGTCGCTCACCGGTTGTGCACGCCTTTTCGAACGGCGGCGCGGCGGGTGCCCAGCGCAGCCAGCCGATGATGCGAACCAATCCGCAGGGGCGAGTGAATTTGGCCAGTGCCCGCGGCAACATGCCGCTACCATCGCCGCGGCCGTCCGCCGGCAATGCTGGCTACGGCGTTCGACAAGCGAATGCACAAGGCGTGTATAACGCGGGCGGCATGTATCCCCAGGGATGTGCTCCCGGAGCGATGGGCGGTGGTGGACCGATGGGTGGGATGGGTGGTCCTGCCGGCGCAATGGGTGGAGCTGCTGGCGGAATGGGCACGGGCGGTGCAGTACCTGTAAGCTTCGTTCCGCATGGCAGTGGCCGCGGTCCCAGCTACGACAATGCCTCCATGCCAGGATACGCGTGGCCGAGCTATGCCTCGTACCCGAACTACGCAGCCCTAACGTATCCAAAGCAGTACTCACCAACCGCCTGGCCGTACATCGGCCCGTTCTATCCCTATCCGCAGGTGCCGCTAGCGTGGCGCAAGGTTTCGTTGGAATGGGATGACGGCTGGTGGTTCCTCGATTTCAGCGCTCACAATTCGACGCACTAGTTGGCACGTGTGCGGCTGCCGCCAAAATGATTCGGTCGTGAAATTGGCCGGCCGACAGCACTTCTAAAACGAGCTTTCAAGCCCCATCGTGGCACACGCCGTGGTGGGGCTTTTTTTGCGCCGTCATCGATAGCAGTGTGACCCCTCTTTTTCCCGCATAACCGGAAAAACCCGCAAGTATTCTCCAATCTAACTCGATAACTAGGTCAAGCGGTGAGAGCTGCGCGGTAATTGTGCCGCCCTGCCGAACCGCACTTGGTACGCCACAGGGATAAGTGGCGCCGAACGGAACTCCACTTTGTTGGACAAGGGGCTCGTGATGGCAAGAACGAAGACCACCGCATTGGGGCTGCTCGTGGTGACGTGGTGCTTGACCACGACGGGGTGCTTTTGGGGACTTCCCACCCAGGGCCCGAGTCTTGGCATCCTGTCGATCCCGATTCCCGTCAGCCCGTTCTTTCAGGACGAAAAGGAAGACGAGTTTTGGGAGCACGAGCGCTACGACCGTGTGCCAATTCTGGGGCCAGTGACGTCTGGTGGTCCGCCGATCGCGCTAGATGCTCCGAGTGACGACGAAGTCATGCGGGCACTCGAAAAAGTGCGACCGGTCGAGGGCGGAGTTCCCTGCATGTGGGAACGCAATCGCAACAACGTGCGGATCGTCAAATGCAAGATTGCCGATTATGTCGACCCGCCGCGTCATTACCCGATTGTCGGCCCAGCGCAGCAACACCATGCTCATTACAAGTGCACGATTTACTTCGAAGATGTGCGCCGGGTCGGCTGGCCGGTGCCGCACACACTGCGTGACGAGGACGCCGAAGAGGTCATCTACATCGACCATAACCACTTGCATATGGTTGGAAACGTAGACACCGGCTGCAACACCAAGTTCTAGCGCCAGCCACAAACGAGTCGTCGGCACAAGGAGACACGGAGACCGGGAGGCAAGGAGAGTTGGAACAGGCTCCTTGTTTCCAGGTCTCTTGGTCTCCTTGTTTTTGTTAGGCCTGAATTGGTTTCGCATGTTTTATCTCTTCCCACTGTTGGCAGAAGCTGCACCCACAGCGCCGATTCCGACTCTCAGCATGTTCGACATGCTGGTGGCGGGCGGGCCGCTGATGATTCCGATCCTGCTCTCGTCATTTGTCATGCTGTTGATTGTTTTTGAGCGACTCATCAGCTTACGCGGCAGGCGTGTGGTGCCGCGGCTGTTTGTGGAGCGATTCCTGTTGCAACTGCGCGAAGGTGCGCTCGACCGCAATGAAGCGCTCGCGCGCTGCGAGGATGACTCGAGCTATGTGGCCCGCGTGTTTGCGGCAGCGGTGCGGAAATGGGGCAAGCCAGCCGTGGAAGTAGAGCAGGCGGTGCTCGACGAAGGCGAGCGCATCGCCAACAACCTGCGGCGTTACCTGCGCGTGCTCAACGGGGTGTCCACTGTTTCGCCTTTGTTAGGCCTGCTGGGCACGGTGTGGGGTATGATCCAATCGTTCAACGTGATTGCCACGAGCCCCGCGATGGGCCGCGCGGAGATGCTCGCCGGTGGAATTAGCGTCGCGTTGCTAACGACGGCAGCGGGGCTCCTGGTTGCGATTCCCTCAATGATTTTCTATCTCTATTTCGTCGGTCGTGTCGACAGCCTGGTCATGCAAATCGATTCCCGCGGCCAGGAACTTGTGAATCTGATCTCGTTTGAGGCACTCGAAGAGCGTAAGACGCCGCGCCTCGCAACGCCGAAACGCAGAGCTGCGTGAGCGATCATTTTCTCCCTGTTGTCTGACGCGTTCCGATCAGAATGCCACTCAAAATTCAACATGACGAGGCACCTGCACTGAACCTGACATCGATGATCGATGTGTTGTTTCTGTTGATCATCTTCTTCATGGTGGCAACGAAATTCGACGAGTTGGAACGAAACATCGAAGTTGCCGTGCCGGAGGTTGCGCAGCCGGGCGACGATGACTCTCCACCGGAGCCAATCGTCGTCACCGTTCAGTCGGATGGCACCCTGGCAATCGGTGGCGATATCGTAACCTCAGAACAGTTGGTCACACGCCTGATCGCCGCGCGGACGCCATTGAGCGAGCCCTCCGTAGTTATTCGCGGCGATGCCGAATGCGCGTTTCAGCATATCGCAACTGCACTGGCCGCCTGTCGTCACGCCGGTATTTCCGAACTGGGAATCACCGTTCGAACGGCCGGGATCACCGGCACGACGCGTTGATGGCCGCGTGGTTGGGTTGATCCATGGTCACACGATGCATTTCAGCGACGCTTCTTCACCGCCTCGCTGCGGTGCCGGTGACCGATTGGATTCTTTGGCTGGGTTCGTTGGCCCTGACCGTGAGCCTCGTCGTGCTGTTGCGGACGAGGTGGGGTCAATCTCGGCCGCTGCAGAAATGCGCAGTGCTTTCGCTGCTTGTCCATGCGTTGCTCGCTTGTCTGGCAATGACCGTTCGAGTGGTTGTCGGGGAGGGCGGCGGTGGTACGGCTGGCGGCGCCGATACGGGTGCGCATCGTTCAGGACTCTGGCGAGCAAGACGGGAATCCCGGCGTTTTGGTCGACCCGGTCGCCACATCCGCACCGCAGCTTTTTGAACCGCTTGAAAACGACGTCAAGGCTGCAGCACCGGATGAGCAAGCAACTGACGAACAAATCGTCGAGGCGCCGCAGTTGATAGAACCGCTTCGGGAAGAGAATGAGCCGGCGATCGTCGATATGATTTCCGCTGACGACCAGCACGAGGACGAGCCAGAAGTCGCCGCAGGAACCATTGCTAGCGGGGACGAAGTCGATTTCGTAGCGACCGAGGACGATACGGAATCGACAGCCGATCCGATACCATCGGATGCCGCTGCGACCGTTGTCCCCGCGAGCCCAGATGTCGTAATGAGCACGCAAGTGCCAAGTGCCGTCCGGGAAGTCGCCACTACGACGGAGACCACTGTATCGTCGGAAGTCGCTGCCGCTGCACCGTCGTCATCCGCACCGTACTCATTGCGGAATGCGCCAGGCCGACTCGGTTTGGTCCAATTGCAAGGCGGCAGTACGGATACGGAGGCAGCCGTGGTCGCCGCGCTGGCTTGGCTCGCGAACGCCCAATCGGCAGATGGATGCTGGGATGCAGACCGCTATGGCGCCGGTCAGGAGCAGGCGGTGCATGGCCATAACCGCGGCGGGGCAGGGCGGAATGCCGACACGGGAATCTCGGCACTCGCTCTGTTGGCGTTTCTGGGCGCCGGCCATTCGCATCAGCAAGGGGACTACCAGGACACCGTACGCCGAGGTCTTGAATTCCTGCTGCGCTCACAAGCCAGCGACGGCAGCTTGTTCGGCGAGTCGACGCTGTATGCGCAGATGTACTGTCACTCGATGGCCACATTTGCGCTGGCTAAAGCGCAGGCGATGACTGGCGATGGTCGAATTCGGCCGGCGGTAGAAAAGGCCGTCGAGTTTTCTCTACGCGCGCAACATCCGGCGACGGGCGGTTGGCGGTATCGGCCCGCGGTCGACGTGGGCGACACGAGCCAGTTAGGTTGGCAGATGATGGCGCTGGCCAGCGCCCAGCGGGCGGGCATTGAGGTGCCCACTCACACCTGGGTGCGCGTAGGTCGGTTCCTGCGCAGCGTGCGTCGCGGGCAGTACGGCGGCCTCGCCAGTTACCGGCCTGACGGTCCGCCCAGTACTTCGATGACTGCCGAAGCGTTTTATTGTCGCGCGCTGTTGCAAGAAATCAGCGGTGAGCAGATCGACCAACAAGCGGTGGACGAAGCGACGAAAGCTTTACTGGCATCGTTGCCCGCGCGCGATCGCATCAACCTCTACTACTGGTATTACGCCTCCTTGGCACTGCACCAACGCCGGCAGACGAGCGACGCAGCGGCAGAAGCTTGGGGCACGTGGAACGACGCGTTGAGCGAGGCGCTGATCAGTACGCAGCAGACCCAGGGCGATGATGCCGGTAGTTGGAACACGAACACGGTTTGGGGGGGATACGGCGGCCGCGTGTATACCACCGCAATGGCCGCGATGTGCCTGGAAGTATATTACCGCTACGCGTCGACATCGCGCACACCGTCGATGGCCACGCGCCCTGAGGATCCAGAAACCCCCCGCTAAGCGGCGGCACACAGCGCCAGATAGGCAGGCGATGTGGCCACGATCGGCCGCGATATTTCGCGAAGGACGGCATGGACCGTACGCTCGAGCGCTCGCTCCGCCAACTGAGCCTTCTGATCCGTCGATATTTTGTGCTCCGTGGCCAGCTCGTGTGTCAGCCATCGAACCGGCGCAATCGCTCGAGCACGGACGTAGCCGCGAAGTTCGTCGACGCTCAACTGGTCGGCGTCCAGGTGCAGCCGGCTCGCGTCACAAGAGCGCTGCGTTGAGCAATCTCGCGCACAAGGGCGTCCACAGAATCAACGGCGCGGGCAACACGAAATGGATGCGGAGGATTCGTCATGGCATTTTTTATCGGCGTATCGTTAACCGAAAACTATCGGATTGCCAACAGCATCATCGGAATCCGGCCGCAGGCTGCGTTGAACCTACGCCTGAAGTGCCAGCTTGGCAGACTAGCCTGAACTTGACCAAGCTTCCCTAATCCCTTAACTTTTAAGCAAGCGATTGGCGACGGTGAACCGAAATGTATAGAACCAATTTCGGTGTGCAGTGTCGCTAACAATGCTGTCACTAAGTCGACCTCGCGTTGCGGCTCATTTCTTTGCTGTTGGTTGATCGAATTTGGCGCCGTAGCCAAGTGGCTAAGGCATCGGATTGCAAATCCGACATCCCCGGTTCGAATCCG
>CAWAZX010000018.1:0-1576261 GCA_963786455.1 uncultured Planctomycetota bacterium
TGCTACTACGCTCCGACCCAGTAACTCAGGCTCTAATTTATGATCGCTTCGTAGCAGACGTTTCTCGAAGCTCCATAGCTTTGTCGACTGTGTGTAGCTAGTCCTCTGTTACCTGAAGCTCACTACGGTCTGGTCGAGGGGCATAGCATCGGTAACCCTCCTGGCCGGGCTGACCGGGTCGACCTTCAGAGGCGTGCCCTCTGCCTCGGCCTCGTCGAACGCGGCCGTGCCGGCGGTGTTCTGGCCGGTGACCTTGAACGAGTCGATCTCATAGGGCAGCCCGTTCGACGCCAGTGACAGCCGGCCGCTCATCACGTGGAAGTGCAGGTGCGGCGCCAGGCTGTTGCCGGAGTTGCCGACCAGCGCCAACACGTCGCCCCGCTTTACCTGGTCGCCCTCCTTCACGCGGATGCTGCCCGGTTGGAAGTGCGCGTAGAGAGCGTAGTTGCCGCCGCCGATGTCGAGGATCACCGAGTTGCCGTCGGCCTCCTCGAGGCTGATGCCCTCGGGAAGATTCCGGTACCTGCTCGGGGAGCCCGTCGATCACCTTGACCACCTTGGCGTCGGCGGCCGCGATCGCCTCCTGCCCGTAGATCGTATAGCTTCGAGGTCCTTCTTTTTGCCGCTGTAGATGCGGTTGTCGGCGTCGAGCTGCTCGTAGTCGACGGCGTAGCGCTGGGCGAGCCAGATCCGCCCGTCGATCGGGAGCGCTGCTCGCGTGTGGCGGGTGGCGTCGCAACACGAGTCGGCCGCCAAGTAGTTCGAACCCCTTAGCGGGGGGCCGACCACGACGACGTCGCGGCGGTCGACCTCCGTCGGCGCTACCTTCTCGGCGATCTGCTGTTGACCGGGCGGGGCGGCAACGGCCTTCACCGACAGCCGGTGCACCAGCCGGGCGGGGACCTGATCCGGCCTCGTCGAAGGTCAGGTGCACAAAGAAGTCGCCGCCGTTGACGGGGCGAGAGCGCCGACGGGTTCCCGAAGACCAGCCGGCTGGAGGCGGGCACCACCTCTTCGGCGCCGAGGGTGGCCACGGCCTCGTCGGTGTCGGCGTCGAGCACCTCGAGGCTGCTCGATGGTCGTCTTACCGCTGGTGAAGTTGGTCACCTCGAGCTCGTACACCAGGTGTGTTCGTCCGTCGGATCCCTCGAACGGGATCGGGGCGTCGAGTACTTCGCCCACGATGGGGGTGAACGCCTGGATGTCCTCGGTGGGCGAGCGGCCGTCTTTGACCTGAGCCGAGGCGGAGCCTGCAGCTCCCCACAACTTAATGCTAAGCGCCACCACCACTACCATAACCGCCAAGAGTACCGACACTCTTCTTGGGCTCAACAACACTTTTCTGCACTCCTTCCATAAGCAAGGACGGGTCTAAGGGAAGCCTCCGCCGTACAACGAGCAAGAAGTATGGAGGGTTCTAAGGCTTGGCGCATCAACCGATGGTTGTGGGTACTGTTGGTGTTAGTTGAGGGTTGCTTGGCTGATGCGAGCTTCGCAGAATTCCACTTCCACGCACTCGGGTGAATAGCCTAGGGTAAGATGCGTGCATGGCAGAGAGGTGGGTAAAAGTGGCCGTGGCTGCGAACGAAACCGACGCTCTGCTGATGGACGGCGTGCTCAAGGACGCCGGCGTCCCGTCGCTGATCCAACGCGCACCCGGCTTCGATGCCCCGGACTTTCTGTCTGCGGGTCCCAGGGATGTACTAGTGCCGGGTTCGTTGGCTGAAGAAGCCAAGCAGTTGCTCGAAGACACCACGGGGTTTGGGTCGTACGTGCCGTAGCGGTGCTGGTGTAGCCTACCGAGTTCCGAGAACACCCCTTCCACGCACTCGGGTGAATGAGGGCATGAAGAAGGGCTGAGGCTGCTACTACGCCCCAACCCTCGTTCGCGCTAAGTGGCGCTACACCTTAGAAGGGACATGACCGTTGGAAGGGACGACGAGGGGCTCGGCCAATGCCCGTCAAAACGCCATCATCGGAGTCGGCGGCTTGCGCTCGCCGTTCCGACCAGAGCGCATAGCCCAGCCAGGCCAGAGCTAACCCCACCGGCACCGCCACTTTCGGCTGATGCTCGTGCGGAAGCAGCGTAGCCACGGGGGCCAACACGGTCCCGACGGCAAGCAGACCGGCCGCCCAGCGCGGCAGGATGCCGGCGCGGAACGTCGCGATGCCAAACAGCAGGCCGCCGATGATATACAGGGGCCCTGATCAGGTCCATAGCATTTGCGAGGACTCCGAGGTTCATCTCGCCGGGGTGCCCGTTGAAGATCCCCAGGAAGCTCTCCACAAACGCCGGCGCCGCGGTCGCCAACAGCGGCAAGATAAAGACTTCGGCGAAGGTAAAGGGCGCGAAGAGCACCAGCCAGAGGCAAACAGGAGAAAGCCGGCCAGACCCAGCCAGCCGGCCTCTTCCACTTGCCTGGCGTAGAGCCCCGTAATGCCGAGCAGGCCGAAGAAGCACATGGCGACGGCCAGGACATGGACGATTGCCCAATGGGTGGTGGTGACTGATGAAAGAAGTTCAGGTGGATGGAACATCCCAACGACCACGTAAAATGATCCCTGCCACCATCGCGGATAAACCTGCCCAACGGATGAGATTCGATGCTGTTGTCTTCATGTCGCGCTCCTTAATCTAGGTTAACTGTTTGACGTCTGAGGCATTCGCCTAAGGGGTTTGACGAGAATGGCCGAGATCAAGCGCATTCCCAGATCCCGGACTTTCCTCAGCAACCCGTGTGGCGCAGCCTGATCCACCACCGGCCCGGTCAAAAGCGTCTCACCGTTGTCTTCCAGAGTGATGGTCATGTCCTCGAACGACTCGCGTCTCCTTGCTCCCGCCCAGAGAAAGGCAGGAGGTGGTTGTAGAGGTAGCGGGCCCGGTCTAGGAGGGGAACAAGTAGCGGTCCTGCGCCTTCACGCGGCCTCAGCGGTCCACGTAACGAAGTTAGCATACTCCTGTGTTAGGCGAATGTATATGCGCCATGGCACAAAACACGTCAGAGCACCAAAGAAGCGCCGAACTTCCGAGAACTTCGTTAAGTCCTGACTTTAGCCATTTGGGTGTCTGACGGAGCGCACGAGTCAAGGGATCCACCTATGCCTGTGCAGACTTTTTGCGGGTCGGTGCGCGCGGGCGACCCGCGAAAAGTCTGCCTGCGTCCTGGGAGTGGCTTATGCCTGCGACGCAGCGATCTTCAGGGTGCCCAAAGGGCGTGTAGGCCCAGAAAAGCCTCAAGAGGAGGCCCCTTTCGGAGCGCTGTGAGCTTCGGGGAGGGCTGCGGGGGGTAGGTGCATCGATAGATCCTATCCGGGAGTATGGGCGAGGGGCGTACCCTACCCTTTTCGGCTAACAAATGGCTAAAGTCGAGCTCTAGGATGTTGGGTGAATAGGCAAACTAGGCCAGCAACAGCGCGCCGTATGGCTGCAGCCGGGGCTGAGTAGGGAACTGCCAAGGACTAGGGGTGAAAGTCACCCATCTTTCGGGTACAAATGTAGCCCCATGCAATCGGGTTGTGTAAATAGAGGCTCACCATGGCCAAGCTGATCTACTCGGCGATCACGTCGCTCGACGGCTACATTGCGGACGAGGACGGCAACTTCGACTGGGCTGCGCCGGACGAGGAGGTGCACACCTTCGTCAACAACCTCGAGCGGCCGGTCGGTACCTACCTCTACGGGCGCCGGATGTACGAGGTGATGGTCTATTGGGAGACCGCGCACACCCTCGCCGACCAGCCGCCCTTCGAGCAGGACTTCGCGAAGATATGGCAGGCGGCCGACAAGATCGTGTACTCCAAGACGCTGGAGACGGGATCCAGCGCCAGGACGCGGATCGAGCGAGATTTCGACCCTGAAGCGGTCCGGCAGATGAAGGCGCCGGCGGGACGTGACATCTCCGTGGGCGGTCCCGACCTCGCCGCCCAGGCCATCAAGGCCGGGTTGGTCGACGAGTGCCACCTGTTCGTCGGGCCCATCGTGGTGGGAGGGGGCAAACACGCACTCCCCGCCAATGTCCGCCTGAAGCTCGAACTGCTGGACGAGCGCCGTTTCGGCAACGGTGTGGTTCATCTCCACTACCGCACCAGGAGGACGCGATGAGGGGCCCTGGAGGTCCGAGATAGGAGAGCAGCACCCCCTGCGGTGTCTCGGGCCTCCCTCGCGGCCGCGGTGGTCTTGCCCCCCCTCAGGCTGCAGCCATAGGCTGAGCTATTGGTGGCCTGCTTTGTAATAAGAGTAGTAATGTTGCCAGGCTTTAGAAAGGAGCATTAACGGGTAACAAGAAAGTACGCCGGACGGAGTTCTAATGGAAGGGGGGTACCGTCCGGCGTCTTGTATCTGCAATGTCTCTTTCCCCATATAGGGGGTAGCTAAACACAGTTGCTACTTCCGAGAACACCTTACAGGCGAAGTTCGCAGAATTCCACTTCCACGCACTCCAGTGAACAGACCTTTGTTGGAGGCGCAGGAGGCTCCAACCCCAAGATCTGGTCGATGCCACCTGGATGCTTTCGCTGATACTAGACGGACTCCTTGAGGGCCTTGCCCGCCTTGAAAGACGGAACCTTCCTGGCCTCTATCTGCATCCTCTCTCCGGTCTGAGGGTTCTTACCTTCCCTGGCCTTCTGCTCCCTGAGGTAGAACTTCCCGAAGCCAGGCAACTGGACCTCCTCACCCGCCTTGAGCGCCTCTGTTACGGTCGTCGTGAATGCTTCTAGGTGTTTTGTGGCTTCGCCCTTTGGTGAGTCGGTGTGCTCGACCATCCGCTCTATGAACTGCTTTTTGTTCATGGCTGCTGTTTCTCCTTGTTTGAGTGATATTGACCTCTTTGAGTCCTACCCTTGATAGGGGTCGGCTCAGACATGTGAGGCATCGTGGCTCTTTTGTGGAATGCCGGCCCTTCAGTAGTCCTAGAATTTCGTAGAGAGCCCCTGACACGAAGCTCACATTAAATTGCCTCAAGGCTATTTGTCGAATAGCGATCATCCCGGATCTTGTGCGCATGCAAGCCTTACCGTCTGTGCAGCAACCCGAGTAAATATCCTGAAATGTTGGGAAATGTGTTATAGGCAAAATACGTCTATTTGCAGGAACTTTGCAAGCTCCAGAAATTCCTAGCAAACTATCGTGCCGCCTTCACACGGCAGAGGACGCTGGTTCGAGCCCAGCATCGCCCACTCTCAAAATACTTCATTTTGGGGGAAATCGCGGAAGGCAAGAGAAGGTCACGGACACGCTCCGGAGCCTTTGTGCAGCAACCGTGCAGCAGCGCGTCGACAAGTACGGGTGCAGCCTGTGTGGGCAAGAGGCGGAGAGGCCGTCTGGCCAATAGAGCAGTTCATGCGCTGGCTTCCTTTCTTCTCAGCGATTATCGGTAGGACCGCCCGGTTGGAGCTCATCGGGATCGAATCGTGCGTTGCTGAGTGTTCTTGGACTGCTTGAAGCGCTAAGACGCCATACGGAGGATAGACTTAGCACTCAACATACGAGCTCATAGAAAGGAGCAAAACTTGAGCGAGCTGTCGGAGATGAGGTGCACCGCCTGCAGGGGCGGCGAACCTACGCTAACCGACGCCGAAATGGCGGAGCTGCGCCCGCAGGTCCCCGAGTGGCAAGTGGTGCAGCGGGGAGGCATCAAACGCCTGGAGCAACGACGTGGAGGTTGCACACCGGAGAATTTTCTGATCACATCTCCAGAAGTCCGCTCACAACGGATTCGACCCGAAAGGAACCGAAGATGGAACTAGGTCTCTACACCTTCGCCGACGTAGGGCCTGAGATCGACCCGGCACGGCGGCTGCGCAACCTCCTCGAGGAGATCGAGCTGGCCGACCAGCTCGGCCTCGATGTCTTCGGCGTCGGCGAGCACCACCGTCCCGACTTTGCGGTCTCCTCGCCGGCCGTGGCGCTGGCGGCCGCGGCGGCCCGCACGAAGAGCATCCGCCTGACGAGCGCGGTCACGGTCTTGAGCTCCGACGACCCCGTGCGCGTCTTCCAGGACTTCGCCACGCTGGATCTGATCTCGGGCGGCCGCGCGGAGATCATGGCCGGCCGCGGCTCGTTCATCGAGTCGTTCCCGTTGTTCGGCTACGACCTCGACGACTACGACGAGCTGTTCTCCGAGAAGCTCGAGCTGCTCCTGAAGCTGCGCGATTCCGAGCGCGTCACGTGGTCGGGCAAGCACCGCGCGCCGCTCGAAGACGCCGGCGTCTACCCGCGTCCGCTGCAGGACCCTTTGCCGGTCTGGATCGCCGTCGGCGGGACGCCGCAGTCGGTCGTCCGCGCCGCGATGCTTGGCCTGCCGCTGGCGGTCGCGATCATCGGCGGTGAGCCCGAACGCTTCGCGCCGCTGGTCCAGCTCTACCGCGAGGCCGCGAGAAGGGCCGGCCACGACCCGGCGCGGCTGCCGGTCAGCATCAACTCGCACACCTACGTGGCCGAGACGTCCCAGCAAGCGGGCGACGAGTACTTCCCGACCTACGCCGCCATGATGAACCGGATCGGCCGCGAGCGCGGGTGGCCGCCGATGGGCCGCGGCCAGTTCGAGATGGGCCGCTCGCCGCGCGGGGCGCTCGTCGTCGGCAGCCCTGAGGAGGTCGGCGGAGAAGATCCTCCTCCAGCACGAGTTCTTCGGCCACCAGCGCTTCATGGCGCAGATCAGCGTCGGCGCGCTGCCCCACGAGAAGGTGATGCGCGCCATCGAGCTGTTCGGTACGGAGGTGGCCCCCGCCGTCCGCAAGGAGATCGGGCGCCGATCCACCACCAGCTCCGGAGGACCGGCCGCCATCTGACCCCACCCGGGCATCACACCAATGGCTGGCCAAGAGTGTGCAGCAACCCGGGTAAATCTTCTGAAAGCGTAAGCAAAGCATCATCTCAAGAAGATTGGCATTTGCAGAGATTTTGCAAGCTCCAAAAATCCCCCCGGCAAACTATCACACTGCTTTCACGCGGGGGAGTTCGCTGGTTCGATAGGGTATCGCCCACTTTGGAAAGAGCGGCGTGTGCAAGAAAACGTCGCGGTAGCCATTCCCGGTATCTCGTTGCGACAGGCCACAGGAGAATTACGGCTGCTAGCGCTAACCAGCTCCACACTGCTGAGTTCAAGCTCGATACTAACCGAGCAGCGAGCACGCCCCAATCTGCGAATGCGAAGGTATCCTCCATGAGTGAACCTCACCCGTCCCGCGCTACTCCCAGAACCGTTTGAGCTACAATAGCTAAAGGGAAGAGTAGAAACAGCATAATTGATCGCGCTCGCCCTTCGTCTTCATGAAGTCAACCACCGGCGCAGGCGGTGGTTGAGCCGTCGCCAACGGGAGGTTCGTGGACGGAATAAGCGTAGTACGCTCGTCACGAAGGCAGAAGATCCTTGAACCTCTACCGCATAGCGGTCGGCATCGAACTCCACACCCCAGATTGCTACCACAAGGCAGACAGGATTTTAGTTCTTCGGGACTGTACCACTACTTCCTGTGCCCCAGTTAGCTTCTATACCACTGCCCGGCCCAGCGTCGTCCTGGCGCGCAGGATCTAGCAGGTGCAGACGGCCCTGTTCGTCTAGAGAAGCTGCTCGACCTCGTCGAGGACCCCTATCAGTTTCTCCAGCGTGGGGTTGTTGTGCTCCGAGTAGCGTCCGTCGAGTTTCATGATAGCAGAGCGTGCGATTGGACGAAGAGATAGCCGGTAACTCGTTTGAATAGCAGTCGTGGATTCACAACCCACCGACGGCATGCTCCACCGCGCTTTGTATCCTCTCGCTTGACTCCCCAATGTGCACCACCTCATCCGCCCCCGCCTCTAACGCCCGGACGCAGCGTTCCAGGCTTGGATCGCTGACGAGCGCCACCACCGGCAGCCCACGTAGCCGCTCGAGCAGTTCGATCCCGTCCCCGTCCGGAAGATCCAGGTCGACGACCGCGCAAACTGGCTCTTCCTTCGCCTCGCCCAAGATACGCCGTGCCTCAGCAATCGAGCCGGACTGGACATTATCCAAGCCCGTTCGCCATTTGAGCAAGAGCGCCAGGCCCTCGCGAAACAAAGCGTGGTCCTCGACAAGCAATAGCCACCTCATCTCTGTAGACCCTCCGGATCACGTGTGTACGAGATCATCTACTTGCCTTCCTTACTACGCTACTGCCTCGCAGCTTCGACATAGGGTCACATTCAGCGTCGTCATCGGTGGAACAGTCCGCCTTTCGACGGCTCGGCTGCCTCGAAGTGGCCCGCCGCTTTGCACCCTCACTCCCGGCAACTGGTTCCATTTTTCTAACACCCTCACAACCAGTGCTATGCCTCCGAGAGGACAGATAAATACTCAAGAACCCAGCCTTTGCGAATAGATACTTATGCTGACGCTCCGGTTCGCCCTTGTGTCACTAGCTACGAGTTGTCCGACCCAAGCGTGTGATGCCAAGGTCGGTATGGCTTGGGGCCAAAGGGGAGTCCCAAGCAGACCAGAAATCCCAGCTCAGGCACATGGAATATGATGCGGGCAAGGAGACCGAGTGCGAGGCGAGCACGATATCTAGTGGTCGACCCACCCGCCGCGAAGGACCTGGTCAGCTTTGCTGTGCGCGACTATGCAGTCCCCTGCATACGGATTTCCAAGAATACCTATCTTCCAAGAAGTGTATGATGCATTGAGTCCTCAGAGCGTACCAAGCTAGTCAGATGGGGGATGCGCCTAGGCAGCCTTGCTGCTATAGTTTCACCCACGACAAAAGAAGGACATCAACGTAGTATGGGTGCAAAAGGGGCGGATCGAGTCAGTGGTGCAACCGGTTACGAGAAGGCGTTGATACGTCAGTATGTAGGCGAGCTCTTATAGGAGAATGAAATGTCTCTAGCATTCCCGCAATGGCGAGCCGGGACGGTGGCGCTTATCCTGGCGCTCTGCCTGCTAATACTGTCGGGTGCCGCCAGTCGCGCGCAGGCTGATTGCGGACCGGGGAGCTTTATGCCCCGCCAGGTCATCGTCAAGCTGAATCCGATACCTGGGGCTACGGTCGAGCAGATCAACGCCACCTACAGATCGACCACGCTCGAGACCTTCCCGGGCAGCACGAACGTCTACCTGCTCGAGCTGCCGACCGGCTCGGGTGTGACGGCCACGGTGAAGCAAATGGCAAACGACTCGCGTCTGCTCTACGCCGAGCCCAACTTCTTTGCCCAGTCGCCCGAGGGAGGGGCCCGACATAGGGCTTGGGGTGACAGCGACGTCGCGCCAACCTCCCAGGAGTACGCGACCCAGGCGCTTGGCCTTGTGAGCGCGCACGCTATCAGCCAAGGCAAGAGCACCAAGGTAGCCGTCTTGGACACAGGCGCGCAGCTCGACCACCCGGCGCTGAAGGCTAACTTCAAGGATGCCTGGCGCTACGACTTCGTGGAAGGCGACGAGAACCCTTCAGATCGACCGGTCGGCAGGGACGCGGACTGCGACGGAGACAAAGACGAGATGGTGGGCCACGGCACGCACGTGGCGGGGATAGTTGACATCACAGCCCCCGCGGCGAAAATAATGCCGCTCCGGGTGTTAGACACGGAAGGCTACGGCAACGTCTTCACGATAGCCAAGGCGATCTACTTCGCCGCGCACAACCGTGCAGATGTTATCAACCTCTCCCTCGGCTCGCCGAGCCGGTCGAAGTTGCTCCAGGAGGAGATCAAGGACACGACGGCAAATGGTGTCCTGGTCGCCGCCGCCGCGGGCAACTCGAACAGCTCCGTAGCGCATTACCCGGCTGCCGGAAATGGCGTCGCGGCCTCTGCAGACGGGCTTGTGGCCGTGACCTCGGTAAACATGTATGACCAGAAATCCGACTTCGCTAACTACGGGAGGTGGGTGGACATCGCAGCGCCAGGCGAGGGCATCCGGAGCGCGTTCCCGGTCAGCAAGTACGCCTACTGGAGCGGCACCTCGATGGCGACGCCCTTCGTCTCCGGACAAGCGGCGCTCATCCACGCGGTCTACGGCTCACTCGATCCCGCTGGCGTGGAAGAGAGGATACGCTGCAGCGCCCGCTCAGTTTTCGTGACAGACCCGATTTACGCTGCCATGTTGGGCGCGGGCCGCGCCGACGTTGGCGCGAGCATCTCCCCGGGCGCCTGCCCCTGAGTTCATGTACCGTACTGATAGATTCTTAGCGAGCAGGTACGACCGAGGAGGTCTGCAGTCCACGCACGGAAAAACATGCAGGTCGCGATTGGGTTAGACCGAGACCTCATTCTGGACTGCCGCAACGGCGATCTCGGCGCGTGGCAACGCTTGCTAGACAGATACGAGCGGCTTGTGTTCTCTGTGCCGCGAAGATACGGGCTCTCCCGGGAGGACGCCGCCGACATCACGCAACTCACCTTCACCATCTTATTTCAGAGCATGGATACGTTGTCAGAGGACAGCACCCTGGGCGCGTGGCTGACCACCGTCGCCCGCCGCCACACCTGGCGTCTGCTCGACCGGAAGCGTCGTGAGGAGGCTGGCTGGTACGGGAGTTCGAGCGAGAAGATCTTGCTGGCGGACACCGGTACTGAAGATGTAGAGCGCTGGGAATTGACCGAGTGGTTAGACCATGGTCTATCCCTTGTTGGCGAGCCTTGCCGGGACCTCTTGTCCGCCCTTTACTTGGAGCCGAAGCAGCCCTCTTACGCCGAGGTTGCTGCCCGCCTGGGCATGGCTGTCGGTAGCGTTGGTCCCACTCGGATTCGCTGCCTGAAGCGTTTAAGGCGGGCCTTGGGTGAGTAGCAGAGTGTGGCAGGGCAAGAACCGAGGCATGATGGGTCGCACCGACACACGATCCTCCGGTCTCCGTACAGATCGGTGTACTTTTGGGTGCATCGGTAGGCATTCACAAAGTAACAGAGTATGAAGGTGCTTCGGAGGTGATCATCTAGTGCCCGGTTCTAGAAAGAGGATAGCCTTCGCCCAGCTCCTCGACTGGGTGGAAGGCCGTCTGCCGGAGAAAGAGGCACGAGCCGTGGAGGAGCAAGTGGCAGTCGCCGATAGTGCGACGCTCGCCGATGTCGCCTGGCTGCGCAAGTTCGTCAGGGCCACGGAGGATGGCTGTCCTCGAATCGCCCCCTCCGGAAGTGAGGAGCACGTTGATTGCTCGCTTCGAGGCCCATGCGGAGGGCCGGCGGTCGCCCGGGCTCCTGAAACGCGTCGTCGCGGGGTTGATCTTCGAAGCGGTTTGCGCCCGGCGGTGGGCGTTAGGGCAGCGGGAGCGCAAGGGGCGCGCAGGCAACTCGTGTACTCCGCGGACGCTCTAGACGTAGCCCTGAACCTTCTGCCACGCGCCCGCGACAAGAAGTTCGACCTCGACGGCCAGGTCTTGTCCCACGAAGGCGCGGAGCTCGGAGCCTTCAGCGTCCAGCTGCTGCAGAGCGAGACCGAACTCGCCATGACCGTCACCGACGACCTGGGCGGCTTCGCTTTCCAGACTATACCGCCCGGCGTGCTACGAGATTGTCCTTAGCGCCGAACGGGTCGAAGTTTCGGTCACGCCCGTCGACTTGAGCGTGTAAGACGTGACTCCCGGCTCCGACCAAATGGTCGACGCCAGGTTCGTCGAGGAGTTGCTCGCCCTGCCGACGTTGGAGCAACGAGCGGCGTTCTTGCACACCGCGGGCCTGCTGCGACGCGGAAGGCTTGGAGAGGCTGCTCGACTTCGCCGAGCGGTTGGTGCACAGCGATCCGCGCAAGGCGCATCGGCTGGCTGAACTCTGCGCAGACCTAGCGGACCGAGCCGCCGCACCCACCGCCGTGCCGCGCGCCTCTTACATCCGCGGTCAGACATACTTCGCGAACGGCGAGTTCGACGCGGCGCTGCGCATGGCCGAAGCTGCACACGCAGGGTACATTGCCTGCGGCATGAACCTGGAGGCGCTGCGCACCCACGTCGGTCGGATGTCCGTGCTCCTCGAGCTAGGGCTCTATCAGTGAGGCACTCGACGCAGGGCAAGTCGTCCTCGACGCGCTCGAAGGGCAGGAGCGAACTCGGGCTTACCCCCACGCGACAGCAGTCCGACCTGCTGACCGCGCTCGTGCATCAGAACCGCGGCGGTTGCTACGAGTACATGGGCCGCTACGAAGAAGCGCTCGTAGCATACGCCGCAGCCGAAGAGCGCTACCGGGCCCTCGGCATGACCGAACGCCTCGGCGAGATCCTGGACAATCGAGGTGCTATCCTCCTTCTTCTCGGTCGGGGTAAAGAAGCCCTTGCGGCCCACGAGGCGGCCGCAGCGCATCTTCGCCGCCGCCGGGCTTACCCTGTCTCACGCCAAGGCTCTCAGCAACATCGGGGAAGCGAACCGGCAGCTGGCAGACTACAGGCGCAGTCTCGACGCTTTCGAACAGGCGCGTCGCCTGTACGATTCCCTCGGCGCGCTGGCGGACAAAGGCTTGCTCTTGATCGACACGGCTGACGCCTACCTGGAACTCAACCTGTACCCCGAGGCGCTGGCGGCCTACCAGAAAGCCCATGCCTTGCTACGCCACACCGGGATGGTCCACGATCGTGCGCGGGCGCTATGGGGCATCGGCTCAACGTTGATCGCTCGCTCGGAGTTCGAAGAGGCCGAGACGGCACTGGTCGAAGCCGCAGATCTTTTCGCGGCGGCCGGCAATGCGCCGTTGCTCTCGGGGGTGATGCTCGAACAGGCCGCTCTGCAGGAGGCGCGCGGGGATCATGGAGCGGCCGTCGCAACCGCGAGGCGGGCACTGAACCTCATCTCCGGAAAAGACTGGTCAGTGCAACGCGTCTACGCGCATCTGCGTCTGGCCGACTTGCTGCTCCCGGACGCTGCCGAAGCAGAGTCGCACCTTCTAGAGGCAAGCCGGCTGGCCGAACGCCTGGCGCTGCCACACCTGCGCTACCGGCTGAACGAACGACTCGGCAGCTTGCGACGACTGCAAGGCCGCGATGAGGAGGCGCGGGTGCTGCTCGAGGCGGCGGTTGACGAGATCGAACGCCTGCGGGGCACCGTCGCCCACGAGACGATGCGCGCTTCCTTCCTACGGGATAAGATCACCGCCTACGAAGAGCTATTGAAGCTACATCTCGCAAGGGGGGGCGAAAAGGGCTCGCACAGCGCCTTTGCCGTCGCCGAACGTGCCAAGTCGCGTGCCTTGGTGGACTTGCTCACCGGGGCCGTACAGGGATCGGCAACACTGGCAGATGATGCGGTGGAAGGGCGGATCCGCGATGTGCAGTCGGACCTAAACGTGACTTATAGTCGAATGTTGGGCGGCACCGACGACGATGGGCACGGGGGGCCTCTCCCTGACCTGCGGGGGCGCGCCGTCGAGCTCGAAAGGGAGATCAGCCAGCTGCGCTTGCGCGCTGCCGCAACGTCAGACCTATTCGCGCCTCCAGAGGCGTCGGATAGCTTTCAGCATCTTCCGTCCGACGTGACGTTGCTGGCCTACCACGTAGTAGGCGATGAGATCGTTACGTTCTTTCAGGGGCAAGGCTGCATCCGGGTCGTGCGGAATCCTGGCTCAGCGGCGACGGTTGCGCGTCTCGTGCGGCAACTCGACGTGCAGTGGGATCGGTTGGCTACAGGTAGGGAGTTCGCAGAGCGGCACATGGCGTTGCTCGAGCGGTTGACGCAACGGGTGCTGACTTCGCTATACAAGGAGCTAATAGAGCCGCTAGAGCCACTCCTTAAGGAAACGATGGACTGGACCTCTGACAGAAGCCGGAGCGTCGCGCAAACTCGTCATCGTGCCCCACGGTCTGCTGCATCGGGTGCCGTTCCACGCTCTATTCGATGGCGGATCGTATCTTTTGGAGCGGTTCGAAGTCTCCTACGCCCCAAGTGCGAAGGTTTACTCGCTCTGCCAGGGGCGAATCCCACGAGGATTCGACAGGGCCCTTGTGCTGGGCGTCGCCGACCCCTCGATACCGGCCGTGGCAGAGGAGACGCAAGCCGTCGTCCAGCACCTCCCTGCTGCCGAGCTGCTGAGAGACCAGCACGCCACCGTGGAGGCGCTGCGTTTGAAGGTGCCGGGTTGCGGCGTATTGCATCTGGCATGCCACGGCATGTTTCGGGTGGACAACCCCATGTTCTCAGCGTTGAAAGTAGGCGATGGTTGGCTGGCGGCCAGCGACGTCATACAGCTTGATCTTGCAGGCGCCCTCGTCACCTTGAGTGCCTGCGAGTCGGGGCGCAACGAGGTCTACGCTGGCGATGAACTCATGGGCCTGACACGGGCATTCCTCGGGGCTGGCGCGACGACGCTCGTGGCCAGCTTGTGGCTCGTGCAGGACGAGACGACGGCGAAGCTAATGGAGAATTGGTACGAACACCTGAGCGAAGGCGTCGGACGGGCGACAGCCTTGCGCAACGCCCAGCTCGCGCTCAAAGATGAGATATCCACACCCATATTATTGGGCACCATTTGTACTGATAGGTCAGCGATAACGCCACCACCCATTAGATTAGAGGAGGTATGAGAAACCTTCACGTAGCCCTTTCGCTAGCCGCCACCTCGACCGGATCATCACTACGTAGATCAAAGTCCCAAGCAGGAAGTACTTCTCCAAGACGTGCAGCCGGAGAGCCTACGATCGTGCCAAGAGACAGAACGTCGCAATCTGCGTTTGTGCAGCAACTGTGCAGCAACCCGAGTTAATCTCCTGAAATGCCGGGAAATGCATCAAGACATAAAATCGGTACATTTGCAGGGGTTTTGCATACACCTGAAAGCCTCTGCAAACCTTTGTGCCGCCCTCGCATGGCGGAGTTCAGGGGTTCGGGTCCCCTCGGGTCCACTTCCTTTTGTGGCGATTTGCAGGTGAAACAAGAAGAGCGGGGAGACGGCGCCGACATGCTCTAGGGCTTTGGTGCAGCAACGCGTACGGTCTCCCTCGTTCCAATGAGCACTTCTCACTAGCCGTCCAATGCCAACGACTAGTTTCAATCCCTTATAGGTAGGTTCTCAATCACTTCTATGGATGGTGTCTACTACTCGGGTCTGTTTGCGGAGATTTTGTGCGCTACTGAATAGGCCAGCAAGACGTCTTAACGCCTTCACGCGGCAGGGGATGCTGGTTCGATCCCAGCACGACCCGGGTGCTTCACCCCCGACGCCCAAGGCCTCTCTGCTGGTGGCAAGAATTCGCAACCTCGGACAAGAACCGAGAGTACCTCCGCGAGGTGGGCGCAGGCGACTACGAGATGCTCGCAGTTGTCCAGAATCAGCAGCAACTCTTTCGAGCGCAAGGCGTCGATCAACGAGGGGATGAAGAGCTGCTCTGAGTCCCTTGACCGTTCGCGCATGCTTAATACGGCGGCCACAGCTAGCGGCAGCAGGTGTGGGTCCGAGAGCGGCGCCAGCTCGGTCAGCCACGCCCGCCGGGTACGTCCTTGCGAGTTCCCTGGCCACCTCCAGGGCGAGCCGTGTTTGCCTAACCGCCCCCCCCGTAAGCCTGAGCAACCGGGTCATGGCTAACGCGCGCTCGACCTTGGTCATCTGGCGCTCGCGCTCTACGATGCTCTGCTCAGGGCTGCCGGAATGTTGTGCCAGTGGGAATTCCGAGGTCGTCGCGAGACGCATCGTGGCGATGTGGAGCGGGCGAACGGGGAGCATCCCGTCACGATCTCCTCGTGCAGGTTTCGACTGGCCGCACCGGGCTTAGTGCCGAACCGCCGCTGGAGGGTTTCTCGAAGCTGGTCGTACTGGCGCAGGGCCTGGTAGCGTTGGCCGCTCCTAGCGTACAAGCGCATCAGGTGAGCGTGCGCTTCTTCGTGCGTCGGATCTTCGGAGACCGCTCCCCGGAGCGCGTCGATGGCCGACTTGAGGGACGGCGAGCCCGCCGGTTAGCTTGCAGCAAGGCCCGCCGTCACTTGGTCTCCGCCTGCAGAGGTGCGAACCGGTCGCCGAGCTTGGACGCCAGCCCTTGGAACCCTTAAACGCTTGGTGTGAGTTTCGAGATCACCACCCGAGCAAGTCGGCGAAGGCCAACCGGGGGCGTCCGAGTTGCTCATTGAGCCAGATCGAGAAGTTGTGCAAAGCTATCCTCGCCGCCAAACGCGCTCGCAACCCACTCAGATCGTGGGGCCGCTCCCGCCACAGACCGAAAGCGTTGAAGAGCTTATCGTAGACCGTCTCCACGATCTGACGGATGCTGGCCACCCAGCGCCTCAAGCGCTTGGGCCATACCTCGCGGGCGTTGCGTTTGGGCGGGCAGATGAGCCGCGCTCCATAGTTATCAAGCCACCGCCGGTGGTTATCTGCCCCCTCGAAGCCCTTGTCGACCACATACGGCCCCAAAGCCGCCGAACCCGCGCTCCCTATCCTGGGGGTCGGCCGAGCCCTCACGGCGAAGAAGGTCTCGGCCACCCGCTGATCGGCTGTGGAGGCGGAGGAAAAGCCGAAACCCGTCACCACTCCCGTCGGATCGACGGCGGCGAGCAGGCGAAAGCCCTCGTACCATCCCAAACTGTTGGACCACCCGACGTCGGCGTAGCCCGCCAGCCATCCCGCACCCCTTCGCTTGGCATCCCTGACGGGCATCGCCGAGCTATCGAGAGCTTCGTAAGGACGCTCTCTTACTCCCAAAAGCGTCACCAGGTGCGAGATGAGGTCCTCGATGAGCCCTATGTGCGAACGCACCAGCCGGTTGAATTGCGAGCGATCCGGCAAGGTAGGGAAGGCCTCCCGTAGACAGCTCCTTGCATAGCGGTAGAAGTCCCGTTCACTTCCGAAGCGGTCCCACCGGGCGAAGATGGCCAAGGTTAGCACCTCGCTCTCGGAGAGGGATGCCTTAGGGCCAGGCCGCCTTTTTGGCGGGTGGGACTGGCAGAAGTCGTCCACCATGACGTAAAGTGTGGTGAGGAAGGTGTCCACGTCGACCATGAGAGTCCGGTTCCTTTCCCTTCGGGATCGGGTAGCAAGCCGACTCTAAACCGTGGGCACCTTCCGCTCAATTTCCGACCGGATAATTCACACCAAGCGTTTAAGAGGCCGCGCCAATAGGCGGGCAACTTTTCGCACATGACGGCTCTCGGAGTTATTACGCAGCTATCTCACCACTCCTTGACACTTACGCTACTCGCCTATTGGCGCAAGCTCTAATCCTACAGTGCCACTTATGTGGATGCTGCGGTACCTCTCTGGCCATAGGCGGGAGAGGAGGAAGGTGACCGTGGAACAGACAGGGACCCAACGGGCGAGCTCGAAGACCATCGAGCAGTGGTCGGCATTTCTCAAACAGCTGCACGAGCGCATCGCACACGGTTTCCTAAGGCCCGAGGTCAGGACGAGAGCGTACCGCTACCTTGCCGGGCTGCTCGGTGAGGTCGGGCGCAAGAACTCTTGGCAGATGGCCGAAGCCATCGGCGAGGCGAGGCCACGAGGGGTGCAGCACCTACTAAACGACGCTCACTGGGATGCGGACGCTGTCCGCGATGACCTGAGCGAGTATGTCGTCGAGCATCTCGGCGATGAAGAGAGCGGCGTCTTGATCGTAGACGAGACCGGCTTCTTGAAGAAGGGCGAGAAGTCTGTTGGGGTGGGGCGCCAGTACACGGGGACCGCGGGCAAAAGGGAGAACTGCCAGGTCGGGGTGTTCTTGTGCTACGCCTCCAAGGAGGGTTCGGCGTTCATAGATCGTGCGCTGTACCTGCCACGCGAATGGACGGATGATCCGGAGCGGCTCTCTGAGGCTGGCGTCCCCGAGGGAGTGGGTTTTGCGACCAAAGGCCAGCTAGCCAAAGGGATGCTGAGGAGGGCGTTTGAGGCCGGCGTTCCAGCAAGGTGGATCGTTGCCGACACGGTCTACGGCATGACGAGGGGCTTGCGCGGGTGGCTGGAGAAGAAGGAGCGCTCCTACGTACTGGCGGTTACCTCCTCCAAGGGCGTCTACCATAAGGGTCGCCAGAGGCAGGCTCGGAAGGTCGCCCAAAGCCTGCCGGAGGAGTCCTGGGTCAGGGCCTCGGCCGGTAAGGGAACCAAAGGCGAGCGCCTCTATGACTGGGCGTGCGTGGCGTTGCCCGAGAGCGAAATGTACTGCGAGGGGGTTCGAGCGGGACGCTGGTTGCTGATGCGTCGGGGCATCGCGGAGCCCGAGGAGATCGCCTACTATCTGTGCTACGGACCGGCACGGACGAGCGTCCACGAGCTGATCCGGATCGCGGGCAGGCGCTGGGTCATCGAGGATTGTTTCGAGCAGGCCAAGGGAGAGGTCGGCCTGGACGAGTACGAAGTGAGGAAGTGGGACGGCTGGCACCGGCACGTAACGCTTTGCTCGTTGGCCCACGCCTACCTGGTGGTGGTGCGCTCGGTAGCAGAGCATGAGGAAGGCGCCGCTAAAAAGGGGATCTCGGCGCGGGTCCTTATCCCGAGTTGATCCCGCCTACGGTGCCGGAGGTCAGGCGAATAATCCGGGCGATGAGCGGCCCCGAAGCGCAGAGGGAGTTCAGGCTTCGATGGTCGCTCTTTCGCCGAGCCCACCAGGCCGTGGCCAAGCGCTCTCACGAGGCGACTCACAGAGAAAAACACGCCCCCTACGAGCATCATGCCACCTTCCATGAGCCTCGTAGTAGTAGCGGAGGTGAGCCCGACCCACTCTCCGAGTCCACTGAAGCTAGCGCACCGACGCCCCCACTCACGCACCGAAGAGCGCTCTTCTGGCCGACGAACAGTGGGAGCGTATTAGAGAGCTATTGCCGAGGCAAAAGCCGGGCCAGGGACGTCCGAGGCGTGATGACCGAGAAGTGCTCGGTGGGATACTGTGGGTCCTGGACACGGGCTCTTCGTGGCGGGACCTACCAGAGGAAGAGTTTGGGCCCAATAGCACGGTCCACGGTCGGTACCGCAAGTGGTGCAAAGAAGGGCTTTGGTCTCGGATAGTGAAGGCACTCGGGAGATGATCCCATATGTCCATAACCTAGGTCGAAGTGGCACTGTAGGACTAAGCTTGCGTTTTAACTCCGCTGGCGGCAAAGGATGCGGAAGGCTCTCGGTGGGTGCATGATGGTCACACCATGGAACTCCTCCCGATGCTCTTCGTGCCTTCCGCCGCTCTCTCTACGAATGCTTCCACCGCAGGGGAGACGCTCTCTTCGAGCTCGCCGACGCCATCCTCTCCGCGGACGGTGGCGCCCCTTCTCCCGCTCACCTGAGCCTTGAGGCATCGCATCGTCGCGGCTGGGGCAGCCTCTACGCCGCGTTAGGTCGAGGACGGATCGACGAGGCAGCCCTACGGAAGCTTCTGGCCCGCCATCCGCTCGCCGGCACCGAAGGGGAGCCCTTCGTCTACGCCGTGGACACGAGCGTCTGGCCCCGATGCGACGCGGAGACGAGCCCCGAGCGAGGATACTACTACCATCCATCCCGCCATTCGGCGGGGCAGCCCATCGTCGCAGGCTGGGCCTACCAGTTCGTCGCACAGCTGAACTTCGTCCGCGAGAGCTGGACCGCGCCCTTGGACGTGGAGCGCGTCCTACCCGCCCAAGACGCCAACGTGGTGGCCGCTGAGCAGGTGAAGGCCTTGCTGGACCGGCTCGGGAAAGGAAGGACCGTTCCCCTGTTCGTCTTCGATGCGGGCTACGACCCCGTCAAGGTGCAGCAGGGACTGGAGGGGAGCCCGTGCCAGATCCTCCTCCGCTTGCGCGCCGGTCGCCGCTTCTACGGCGACCCGAGTCTGTGCGACCCGCCCGAACACATCGGACGCCCCCGTCGCCACGGGCCTAAGATGAAGTGCTCTGACCCGAGCACCTGGCCCGAGCCCTCCGCCGAGCATCGCTGCGAGGACGCCGGTTACGGATGCGTGCGCGTACGGGCGTGGGCCGAGCTGCACCCGAAGGTCCACAACCACGCAGGAAAGGGCACTCGGGGACCCCTGCCGATCGTGGTCGGCACGCTCATCCTGGTGGAGGTCGAGCGTCTGCCCCGGGGCGAGAGGAGGCGGGAGCCGAGGGTTTTGTGGCTGTGGTGGCACGGGCCGGAGGGGACGGTGCCGGACCTCGATCTGCTCTGGCGCTCCTACGTAAGACGCTTCGACCTGGAGCACACCTTCCGCTTCCTCAAGCAGAGTATGGGGTGGACTACCCCTCGGGTTCGTCACCCCGAGCAGGCCGACCGGTGGAGTTGGCTGGTCGTGGCCGCCTATACACAGCTAAGGTTGGCGCGCGAGCGTGTCGCGGACCTCAGGTTGCCGTGGGAGCGGCGCTACGATGTGGGTCGCCTTACGCCGGTACGGGTCCATCGGGCGGTTTCGTCGCTTTTGGTGCAGATGGGCACGCCAGCGAAGGCGCCGAAACCCTGCGGAAGATCTCCCGGGAGGCCCAAAGGCAGCCTCTCTGGCCGGGCCAAACGGTATCCGGCGATCAAAAAGGCTGCCTGAGTCCACGAAGAAGGCGAAGTGAAGGGTTTTGCGATGGAGCATAAAGCCCATCGCAAAACTCCTCGTGGTTAAAACGCAAGCTAAGTTCGTTTTTTTCAGAGTCCTTCTTACGGTCTGGTAGGAGAGATCATCCACGACCTCAAGCTCGACCAGCTTATCTGCCAAGAGCCGCAAACTCCAGCGGGCTTGGCCATCCGGCGGCTCGCTACAGGCCAGGGCGATCAGGCGAGCCTCCTGCTCTCCGTCGAGCTTTCGGTGGTAGTGGCGGTTGGGCGGGCGTCGGTTGAGGGCTGCCTCCAAGCCCTCCTGGACATACTGCTTGCGCACCCTTGAGACGGTGGGCTGGCTCACCTCCACCGCCTCTCTGCGACCTGCTCATCGACCCAGCCAGGTCCCTCCGAGCCTTGGTCGGCTTTGAGCAGGATGCGTGCGTGAGTGAGCTTGCGGGCGGGGGCGGTGCCCGCGGCGATCAGGCTTTTCAACTCGACTCGTTCAGTGTCAGTAAGGATAACGGGGTACTTTTTCTTCATAATGGACAAACATACCCGCTGTACTCCTGAGTAATCAGATCAACTGTCACGTGCTACTAGGTCGTGAATATCCCCGGCGGTCCTCTCCTCGTGATTAACTACTTCAGGGAAGTCCGCAGGTCGTCTATGTGGTGGCTGATCTCCTGCACTTTGGCGCTGAGCTCCGCCTCCAAGCGCTCGCCCTCGGGACCGCCGAGCCTTCTGGCGCGGCGCCTCTGCTCCTCCAGCCGGAGGCGCTGCTGCTCCAACTCGGCGATCCGGTCGCGGATCTCTCGTCGCCAGCCCATGTGCTCACCCCGATGATAACGCGTGGCCTATTTTAAGCCCGGCGCATATCTATCCACTAGCACAATATGTGGATAACCCCGTCCCAGCAACGGGAGTCCAGTAAGACGATTCTGGCCCGTTAGGGGCGGAGCTATGCAGCTTTCTGGATATGGACTTCGGAGAATACTCCTTCCCCGCACTTGGGTGAATAGCGGGCATGAGCATGTGCGCCAGGCTAGTCCGGCTGGCATCATGCTGATGCGTACACTGGAGAGTAAGGAGAGCCCTCGTGTCCGACGCCGCCGACGCACCGCTGTTCCCGCCCGAAGAGATCTGCGCCCAAGCCCAAAGCAACGCGGCCGCTTGGATCCTTACCATGATCGCTTACCTGAAGGAGCGTGGGGGGGCGGTCGAGGACTGCGTGGCCTACCACGGACGCAGCTTCGCCCCGGCCTGGGAAGAGTTGCGCGGTCGTCCGGTCGAAGAGGTAGCGCAGCTGGTGGCGCTGAACGCGCTCTCGGTGGGGAGTACGTTACGCTCGCTATCGAGCGAAGAAGGGCGTGCCGAGGTGCTAGTAGAGGGCTGGCCGGACGAAGAACTCATGGGCTTCTTGCCGCTCGATCGGGACGAGTGCGACCAGATATGGGACACCTACAGGCCCATCATGGAGCACCTGGGCCTCGGCTACGCTTGGCAGCGTCAGGACGACGCGGTGAGGATAGTCGTCGAACGGCAGAGCGGGCGGTAGCGAATAGCCATGAGTCGTACCTTGCTATGAACTTCTGAGAACACCGTCAAACGGAAGTCCAACTTCGGAGAAAAACCCTTCCACGCACTCCGGTGAATAAGGGCTCGTTACGGCACCTCGGTACCTGGCCGTTGTTCCTGCTCGACAACCAGCTCTCTCACATACAGCCGCCCGACCTCTAGCTCCTCGATGTCGAGACGTTGGATCTTCCCCTTTTTGATGGCGAGTGCTCGGATCGCCAAGGCCCCGATAGCCACCGCGCCAATCGCCGTGGCGCCAACTGCAAAAGCTCCGAGGCCCATGGCCCCGGTCGCCCGTCCGAAGGCCGCCTTTGCCCCAGAAGGGGAGCGTTTCGACCGATCGAAGATCACCCTGTTGGATACTCTCGTCTTTATCCGTATATCCATCGCCTTCTCTCTTTGCCCGTATCGTTGCGGTATTTGCTGAAAGCATGATGCCAGCCCGAGACCCCCGGGGCGAACCACCGAGAACACTATTGCACAGCAGACCGCCTAGAAGACTTCTTCTCCAGCTAGTCTCGTTCAATAAAACTCGCAATGAGACGAGCAAACAGATGCACGACCCTGAGTTCGGGCGTAGGATGCTCGTGTTGCGTTCTCTAGGGAAGAAGGCCGTGGGATGCGAGTCGTCGAAGCTTCTGCCGTTGTGCCGTTAAGCCCAGAGGAGACGTGGGACTTGCTCATCGGCGACCAGATGCAGCGGCTCGTCGAAATGCCCGACGTTTCGGTGGTAGCCGTCAAGGATTTCCAGGTACGGCCCGACGGAACGGCCCGTTACGTCGTGGCCAACAAGGCGGGGCCGTCCAAGACCTGGCATACGGCCGACTTCACAATCTACGAGCGTCCGCACCGGTCGGTCAACCGTGTCCTAGCAATACGTAAAGATTCTTACCAGTTACTAGAACATGTCCGTATTGCTGGCAGCGCAGCGGCGCGAGCTATCGGACACCGAAGACCTATTCATCGTCGGATACTCCCTTCCAGAGTCTGATGCCTTTTTCCGTTACTTGTTCGCGCTCGGCACGATCGGTGAGTCGCCATTGCGGCGAGTGTGGGTGTTCAATCCCGATAACTCGCCGGAGCTTCAAAATCGTTTTAGAGCCTTATTTGGACCGGGTGCGGAGCAACGATTCCAATTCTTTCCAATAAACTTCGATGGTGCAATTGGACAATTGCGGGAAGAATTTCAGAGCACATTTCGCAGGTAAATCGTGTGGTCTTTCGTGAAATGAGTCGTAGCAAATAGTGCGATCACCGGCCGCGGCCGTTCCGGCCCAGCAGAACGGTCAGCATCGTGCGATGCGCACGTTGTCGCGGAATAGCACATTCCTCGGCAAAACACGCCTAACGCTCGCCGCTAATCTTCATATTTAGATTTTTTGATCGAACACGGCGTTCACCGGGGTGTTTTGGGTCTTCCGTCGCGAACCACTCGGCTCCGCGATTGAACTTGAATCTTTGCGAATTGCCACAGTTATCGCATTCGAGGAAAATGAAATGACCTCCCGCGATGTTCCCCTCACCTGAGTAGCCTGAGTTGTGTGCGGCTGTGCCATCCTGAGTGATCGCTATTACCTTGTACGTACCATCCCGACAAAAGAGACAGGTGTGCGTCTCAGGTTTTCCTTTGCATGGAGCATTCATGGCAAGTTTCCTGCGCGTCATTTCGATCATCGTAGTAACGTCCTTGGCATCTTGAATTCGATTTGTCGGACCGCTCACGATCAACGAGTCCAACATTTGAGAGATGTGCTCAGCAAAGGGGTTATTGAGAATTACTGCTAACTCGCGAGCGTGCTCGCGATGTCGTTCACGCGCAAAAATCTTGCCGCCGCTTACGACCCAGTATATGAATTTGCCAAGACTATAAAGGTCGGCCGTCGGTGTAATTTCGTCCGCACGCCCGTCCTCGGACTCAGGAGCGATAAAAAAACGCGATCCCGCTTGTTCTAATGTTGCGGTTACACGGTCGCCATCGCTGAAAAATACCAACCCGAAGTCACACAACTTTGCGACGGTTTTGTCGGCTTGAAGCAGGACGTTGTCCGGCTTAATGTCACGGTGAACCATGCCCTGTTGATGAGCTAACTCAAGGGCACAACTGATCTGCTGGCACCAAGCTAGTCTCTGATCGAGCGGAATACCCGCAAGATCCGTTTCACTTAGGTCTCCAACGCTGCCACCATCCACCCATTCGAAAACGGCATAAGGTTTTTCGTGCGTTAAATCCGCATCAAGCATTGATGCGATGTTGGTGTGTTTAAGGCGCTTTGCAGCTTCAACCTCGTTTGTTAGTCTTTCAATGCGTTTGTCGTTTATTAGCTGTTTGAGTGCGCCAATTAGTCCTGATGTTGCATGCTCTACTTTAAAGATTCGCCCTAAGCCGCCTTGTGATACCGCCCCCAGGTTTTTCCATGGCCCCCATTGTTGACCCATGTCGGCCTCCATAAGTGACACGAACAATAGTTGACTACTTGGTCTGCCGTTTGATTACCTCCAATTGAAACCGGTTGAAGAACGACAGTTCTCAATAGATAGTGCAACGCGATCTCTCGATCCATATACCACTGTTCGCGGCTTTGTGCCGAGCGTTAGTCTACCTCTTTCGAATTGATCCAGCTCATTAGTTTGCGGAGCTTGCGGCCGGTTACTTCGACGGGGTGGTTTTTGTCTTTTTCTTTCATCGCTTTGAAGTTCTTGCTGCCACTTTTCGCTTCCGCGATCCATTCTTTGGCGAAGGTGCCGTCCTGGACTTCTTTTAGAATGCGCTTCATCTCCTTTTTGGTTTCTTCGGTGATAATGCGTGGGCCGCGGGTGTAGTCGCCGTATTCGGCGGTGTTGCTGACGCTGTAGCGCATGTAGGAGAGGCCGCCCTGGTAGAACAGGTCGACGATCAGCTTGAGCTCGTGCATGCATTCGAAGAAGGCCATCTCGGGTTGGTAGCCGGCTTCGACGAGGGTTTCGAAGCCCGCCTTCACGAGCGCGCTGGCTCCGCCGCAGAGGACGGCCTGTTCGCCGAACAGGTCGGTTTCGGTTTCTTCGGCGATGGTGGTTTTGATCACGCCGCCGCGGGTGCCGCCGATTCCTTTAGCGTAGGCCAGGCCGATTTTGAATGTGGCGTCGCTGGCGCCGTCGCTCATGGCGATGAGGCAGGGGACGCCGCCGCCGGCGACGAATTCGCTGCGGACCAGGTGGCCGGGGCCTTTCGGGGCGACGAGCAGCGCGTCGACTCCCATGGGCGGCTTCACGTAGCCGAAGTGGATGTTGAAGCCGTGCGAGCACATGAGGATGTTGCCGGGCTTCAAGTTTGGCTTGATCTCCTTTTCGTAGAGATCGCCTTGCAGCTCGTCGGGGACGAGGATGTTTATGACGTCGGCCGCTTTGGCGGCATCGGCGGCGCTCATCGGCTTGAAGCCGTGGCTGATGGCGAGATCGTAGTTCTTGCCGCCGGGGCGCTGGCCGATGACGACGTTGACGCCGCTGTCGCGCAGGTTCTGGGCCTGGGCGTGCCCTTGGGATCCGTAGCCGATGATGGCCACGGTCTTGCCCTGGAGGGCGTTCATGTCGGCGTCTTTGTCGTAATAAATCGTTGCTGCCATGGGGAGCTCCGCGGGATGCGATGATGTTCGATGTTCGATAGAAGATGTCAAAATTTGCTTCCGCGAATTTGCGCGGAGATTATGGTCCCGTGCTCGTCAGGCTGGAAAGCCTGACCTACGGTTCTGCGAACTTTCGCAGGCCGGTGCCGGCGTGGTTGGTGCGATCGATGCTGCGGACCATGGCGATTCGGCCGGTGCGGACCAGCTCGACGATGCCGAAGGGGCGCATCAGGTCGATGAACGCCTCGACTTTCTTTTCCTGGCCGGCGATCTCGACCATTACTTCATCCGGCGCCACGTCGACAATCCGGCCGCGAAAGATTTCTGCCAGCTCGCGGATTTCCATCCGCTGGCCCGGCTTCATTTTCACCTTGATCAACATGAGGTCGCGTTCCACGTGGTCGCGCGAGCTGACGTCGTCGACCCGCACGACGGTGACGATCTTCTCGAGCTGCTTGCGGACTTGCGCGAGCACGCTGTCGTCGCCCACGACGACAAACGTCATCCGCGACAGACGAGGATCTTCTGTTTCGCCGACGGCGAGGCTATCGATGTTGAAGCCGCGCGAGGCGAACATGCCGGCCACGTGGGCCAGTACGCCGGGCACGTTCTGAACGGTTGCGGATAGCACGTGTCGCATAAGGGACACCCTCCCAAAATCAAGCGGAAACTACGATAATATCCCGATAGATTCGCTGCCGCAACCGGCAGATGTGTCTCCGCAGCCGCTGGTGGATATACTGGAAAAAGCTGCAGACTCCAGTCGATAATCGCGCTCCAACCGGAGTTTACTGTCAAAGGGTGAAACGAGCATGTCATCGTCTTGGTTCGTTCGACGAATTTCACGACCCGCGGCTGCTTTGCTCGTATTGATCGCCTGCCGGAGCGCATCATTTGCTCAGGCGGTCGGTGGGAGCGTTACGCCGAAGGAGATTGGCCGCATGACGGCGGCCCGCATGGACGAAATCTCCGGTCTGGCCGTGAGCCGGCAGAATCCCGAAATCCTGTGGATGCACAATGATGGCAGTCTCAAGGAAATCTTTGCCGTGGCGACAAGCGGCAAGCTGGTTGCCCGCGTGCGGATTCCCACAGCGATCGACGACGTGGAGGACATCGCGATTGGTCCCGGGCCTGAAAGCGGCGTCGATTTCGTTTACTTGGGCGACATTGGCGACAACGACGATAAGCGGCGAGAGGTGCGTCTCATTCGGTTCCCCGAACCCACTCTCACACAGCCCAGTGAAAAGGAGTTTTCGGCAGAAGGCGTCGAGGCCATCCGTTTGCTGTACCCGGACGGCCCGCATAACGCGGAAGCACTGTTCATTGAGCAGCAAACCGGCGACATCTACATTGTGACGAAAGAAAAAACTCGCCCAGGCTGTATCGCGCGGCAGCCAGCAAACTGAGCGGCAATCTGCCCGTCGCGCTGGAATTCGTGGCCCAACTGAACGTCGCTGACATTTCCGCCGGCGATATGTCTCGCGGCGGAGACCTGGTGATTTTGAGGAGGGAAAACCAGGGGTGGATATGGAGTCGCCGGCCGAGCGAAAGCCTGGCGTCGGCGCCTGAGGCGGCCCCCCCGGCCAATTGTGGTCTTGAGCGATGGCCAGTCGGCAAACGGAGAGTCGGTCGGTTTCAGCCCCGATGGCAGCAGTTATTACACGGTCAGCGAAGGAAAACGGCAGCCAATCGCCGTTTTTCCCGTGCCGGCGGCGGCTCTATTATCCACACCAAGTGGCTGAGGGCCCAACCGATTCGGCTCGTTGGGCCTACTACCGCAGGTTTCTGCATCGCCGAGCGACTTGTTTGAGATAGCCGGAACAAGGCCTTTTTCGCCCCGTCCGACAAAAAATAGGGAAACGCATATTCAGGAATCTTGAAGAAATTGTGTATATACTGTTAAGTTTAGGAGGGGGCAGAGAGGACGCAAGCATATGAGAAGTGGCGGTTGGGCTGGGAATGTCTCAAAACGTTGCCCGCGAAGCACTCGCGGCCGCTGGGGTTTCACCCTGGTCGAGCTGCTCGTCGTCATCGCGATTATCGGCATTCTGTTGGCGCTTTTGATTCCCGCCGTGCAAGCCGCCCGCGAGGCGTCGCGCCGTACCGCGTGCAGCAACAACATGCGGCAGCTGGGCGTCGGCTTGCATTCGTACGAATCGGCTAATAAGAAGTGGCCGGCGGGTAAGAAGTGGTCCGGGCCGCCGAATGATCCCACCTCGTTCGCCCTGGGCTGGACGTCGTTTTTGCTCGAGTATATCGAGGAAGACTCGCTGCACAGCTCGATCAATTTCAAAAAACCGTTCACGGACTCAGTCAACCTGCCGTTCACAACAAAAACCATCTCCGTATATCTATGCCCGAGCACGTCGAATGTGGACGAGCATCGGACTCCGCAAGGCAACCTCGTGAACCTTGGCAGTATCCCGGGCGAGGGACTGGGTTGCATCGACTACATGGGCGTATCCGGTCCGGATAAGGACACGAAACACCCAGTCTCGAAGGAGCTCTACGGCCGGCAGCGGGGTGTGTTGATCGGTACTAAGGGCTTGCCGAAGGAAGACGAGCTCGTCGAGCCGCCGCCGGTCACCTCGGCAAAGATTATTGACGGCCTTTCCCACACACTGTGCGTGGTGGAATGCACTGGCCGCGGTATGAGCGTCAATGACGACGGTTCGCTCGACGCACCGCATGGCGCGTGGGCCTCAGGCGTCAACGTTTCGCACCTCGACAACGGCGTGAACGACTGCAGCCTCCCGAAGTGCTGGCACAATGAGCGGATTTACTCCGATCATCCGGGTGGGGCCCATATTCTGTTATGCGATTCGTCGGTGCACTTTTTCGCCGACGATACGGATAAAAAGGTGATTCGCTGGATGGCGTCGCGCGACGGGGAAGAGGAGTTGTCGGACCTGGGGGCGGCTGAATAGACGCCAGTCCGGGCGTGGGGGCGGCAAGTGGCATGGGAACGGTAGAGATCTCGCGGTTTGAGCGGAAGTTCGTCGTCTCTGAACGTGCGGCCGAAGCGATTCGCAGCTTCGTAACGGCCTACCTTCCGATCGACGAACATAT
Organism: uncultured Planctomycetota bacterium; assembly: GCA_963786455.1. Taxonomy (GTDB): domain Bacteria; phylum Planctomycetota; class Planctomycetia; order Pirellulales; family Lacipirellulaceae; genus JABDGM01. The sequence goes on from CAWAZX010000018.1 coordinate 28,586, forward strand.
GACCCCAGACCAACCGCGGGGTTATCGAGTCTATAGCCTGTATCTCGACACGCCGAGCCACAAACTCTACCGGCAGTCGTGCGAAGGAATCAAGAATCGTTACAAGCTTCGTGTTCGCTTTTACGATAAGAATGAGGATGGCCCGGCATTTCTGGAGATCAAGCAACGGACCACGGAAACGGTCCACAAGTATCGGGCGATTGTTTCGAAACGGGCCGCGGAGGCGATGCTTCGCGGCAGTTGGATAACTCCGGCCGATTTATTGAATAACGGTGTCGCTTCGATGCGGGCACTGGCCGAGTTCTGTCAGCGGCGAGAAGAACTGAAGGCTGAGGGGGCGGCGTTTGTGTCGTACACGCGAGAAGCTTTTGTCTCTCGAACAGCGGAGTCGGTGCGGGTGACGTTCGACCGCGACATTGCCGGCCGCCCTTACGACCCGCGGGCCGGACTTACCGTTCCTGAAGACGAAGCGCTGGTAAAGGTGAACGGCGTGGTGTTGGAGCTGAAGTACAACGGCCGCTCTCCACGCTGGATGCATGACCTGGTTACGTCTTTCGGGCTGCAACGGCTGTCATTCCCCAAGTACGTTTACGCGATGGATGCGCTGGGATTCGATCCGCAGGGAATCGGCTCGACATTGAGGAGCGTGCAATGTTGAACTGGTTCGATCTTTTGCGCTACGGCGACCCGAGCGCTTCGGCGCCCGTGGAAACGGTGTTGTTGTCGCTGCTGGTGGCCTTTGTCATCGGCCAGCTCATCGGCTGGGTGTACATGGCCACGCACACGGCGCCGTCGTATTCTTCGTCGTTTGTCGCGTCCTTGGTTATTTTGCCAGTGCTCGTGGCGCTGATGATGATTCTCATGGCGGGGAGTCTGATGATCGCCTTTGGGCTGCTGGCCGTGTTTGCAGTCGTTCGCTTCCGCAACGTGCTCAAAGATACGCGCGACACCACTTTCGTTTTGTGGTCAATCGTGGAGGGCATGTCGGTTGGTACGTTTCGCTACTCGACGGCCTTGGTTGGCGCGGCGTGCGTCATCTTGATACTGTTTTACTTGTGGCTCACCGAGTTTGGCGTGCGTCACCGATTCGACGCAGCACTTTCTGTTTCCTTGCCGCCCGATTCTGGCCCGGCCCGAGATCAGTTGGAGCAGATTTTGCATCGCTATTCTGACCGTACGATTCTCACCGGAGAGCGACTCAGCCCGGATTCCCGCAGCGTCTTGAGCTATCGCCTGTTGCTGCGTGACCCGGAACGTCGCGGGGATATGCGGTCCGAGCTGGCAGCCGCCGGCGACATTCAAGAGCTGTCGTTTTATCTCCAGAGTGATGAATCAGAGGCTTAGTTCCCGCAGGGATCACAATCGTTAATTGACCACGCATGAACCAAGAAAAACGTATACCGCTGGCATGGAACGTCCGCTGGAGGCGGATTCGCTCCCAGGCGATTCCTGCCGCCGCCTTTTTTGCCGCTTTGCTCACCAGCGGATGGATGTGGCAGTGGAGTGGCTCGTCGGTGCAAGGCATCGGCGAAGTCGACGCCCTGCGAGTGGACATCACCAGCCCCACGGCGGGCCTGGTCATCGCGCTACCGCACGAGACTCGCGGGCAATGGACCGTGTTCGACCATGTGCAAGCGGGCCAAATCATTGCCAAGATCGACGACCAACAATTAGAGGCCAGCAAAAGCCTCTTGCTGCGGGACATCAAGGATTTACAAGACAAGCTAGTGCAGGAGCAGTCGGCCGGCGCCACCGCAGAAGGCGCCGTGACAAGTGACGTCGTTCGCCGCGCATGGGAGTTTGAGCGACTGCGGCTGCAGACTTTGGAACAACTGCTGTCGGCCGCACCGCAGTTGACTCCTCGCGAGCTCGATGAGCTGCGGTCCGCGCCGCTGGAATTACCGGAAAACGTGCCGGGGAAAATTCGCGACGAGTTGGCTCGAGTTCGCGAAGAACGCCGCGGCTTGGACCTCCGCTGGGAGGAGTTGAGTCTTCGCAGCACTCTCTTGGAGATCCCCGCGCCGATCACCGGCACGCTGACAAACGTTTACTGTTGGCCTGGGCAGATCGTGGCGCCGGGCGGGCTAATTGCCACGATTGCCGCCGATCATGGCCAACACATCGTCGGTTACATACCTGAGCAAAGCACGATTGTTCCGAAAGTCGGGATGCAGGTCACGATGCGGGCCCGCATGGCGCGGTCGCCACGGATCACCAGCACGATCGAGGAAGTCGGCAAGCAGATTCAGCAGCTTCCCAGTCATCAACGGGCGAGTGGCCAATTTGCCCCAATGGGGCCTGCCGGTGCGCATCAAAATGCCGCCGGACGCTTCGCTGCGGCCGGGCAGCCTGGTGGACATCGTATTTCACACCGCGAAGGCGAAGTGACGACTCGCGTCAGAATAAGCTGAGTTGGCCGGTCGATGGGCGGGGCGGTCGAAAATCGTCGCTATTGAGCGGCGGGCCGTCGTCGACGTATCCCAGCTTGGCCGTCCACACTCGAAATGTATCCGCGACCATGTCGGCCACCGGACCGGTGCCGCGCTGGCGTCGGCCAAACTTCGAATCATTCAACCGGCCTGCGCGCGTTGAGCGAATCAACGTTTCCACTCGCGCGAACCGATCCGGATAGTTGCGCAGAAGCCAATCGAGGAATACTTCCCGTACCGTCGTGGCCAGTTTCAGCAGCACGTAGCCGGCGGACTGCGCACCCGCATCGCGTGCGGCCGTGAGGATGCTCGGGATTTCGCTATCGTTGAGGCCTGGAATGATGGGCGCCACCATGACGTTCGTAGGAATCCCCGCGTCGGTTAGTTGGCGAATCGCACGAAGTCGCGCCGCGGGAGCGCTTGTACGCGGCTCCATCGCGCGGGCCAGTTGTGCATCGAGCGTCGTGATCGAGAGAGACACACGAACTGCGCGATGTGCCGCGAGTTCATGCAATACGTCGACATCCCGGAACACCAAAGCGTTTTTTGTAATGATGCCGACCGGCTGACGGCATTCGGCCGCGACCTGCAAGCAGCCGCGTGTGAGCCGAAAGTTGCGTTCCGCTGGCTGAAAACAATCGGTCACACCGGAGAACACGATGGTCTCCGGCTGCCAACTGGGACGGGCGAGGAAATCGCGCAGCAGCTCGGCCGCGCGGTACTTCACCATGACCTTGGTCTCGAAATCCAAGCCGGCGCTGAAGCCCAAGTATTCGTGCGTCGGCCGGGCATAGCAATAGCTGCATCCGTGCGCGCAGCCGCGGTACGGGTTGACGCTGTAACGGAAGCCGACGTCCGGGCTGTCGTTCTCGGTGACGACCGTTTGGGACTCGTCCGGCAGGTATTCCGTGGGTGGGCGGCCCAGTTCAGCCAGGTATTCTGCATCCTCGGCCACCTGCTCGAAGTCGGATTCGAGGCGAACGGTTTGGTAGGGATTTGCAGTTTGAACCGCTGCTCCTCGCCCTTTTATCGAACCCGGCACGGCAAGAGACTCCTCACACGGACGAACTACGGTTACCTCGAACGCATTAAGCCGTTTGGCGGGTCGACCACCTGTTTAGTATACATATTTTCACTAACAGTCAAGGCTGCCCTGCGTGGCGAGCAGGACAGCCCATCGTCAGAACGGCCACTTTGGTCCGCTTTTTGCCCATTTCGCGAAATGTTTCTATAATTTTCCGTGACGGGCAAAGCTGTAGATCACCTGACTTGCCGAGCAACGTAGTTTGACCGAAGCCCATAGCGCAAACTTTGGCGGATTAAAGGATTGCAGGAGCTTATGATTCGCTATTTCAGCGCACGTGCCGGCCACCCAGCGTTTGGCTTGGCCGTCTTTATTGGAGTGATGCTGTGGAATGCCTGGGCCTCGTCTGCGGCGATAGGTCAGATTGCCGCAGAGCAGGTAAAGCAACCTGCCCCCGCGAACGCCAACGGCGCAAACGATGCGGCCGCGGACCAGGCCGAAATCACGGACCCCGTGACCGCGGCTCCGGCGGACGCAGCTGACCTGGGGGATGGCCGCCTGATTCGTGTCCGGCTGCCGCTTACGGGCAACGCCGATGCGCACATCAAGACCACGATCGACCGGGCGGTCGAGCAACTTGGACGTCGCCCACGGCGCGACGGCCGTCGGCCCGTGCTGATTCTCGAATTGGCCCCCGGCCGGCGGAACGCCAATTACGGCGCCGAGACCGATTTTGAGCGGGCCTTGTCCGTTGCGCGTCATTTGACGAGCCAGCCGCTCGCAGCCGTAAAGACCGTGGCTTACATCCCACGGACGATCAAAGGTCATAGTGTGCTGATCGCCCTGGCGTGCGAGGATATCGTCATGAGCCCGGAGGCCGAGCTTGGTGAGGCGGGAATCAATGAAAAAGAGCAGCGCGCTATTGAGTCGGGCATCATCAGTCACTACCAGCAAATCGCCGCGGCGCGGCGCACGGTGCCTGAAGCAATCGTCATGGGAATGCTCGATCCCCGGCGGGAAGTTCTCAAGGTACAGACAGAGGAACGCGATGAGTTTGTTCTCCGCGAAGACCTGGACGAGCTAAAGCGCAAGCACACAATCGTGTCGCAGGAAACACTCATTCCCGCCGGCTCCCTGGGATTGTTTTCGGGACGTCAGGGTCGCGAATACGGCTTTGTTAAGCTGCTGGCGAGCGACCGCGGTGCATTGGCCCGCGGTTTGGCATTGCCTCCCGATGCGGTGATTGAAGATCAGGCACTGGTGGGCGATTGGCGGCCGGTCCGGCTGAACATCGAAGGACCAATCGAGCCACATACCGTACGTCAATTGAACACGCTCATCGGCACAGAGCTGCGCGATCGCAAAGTGAACTGGCTCGGGCTGACGATCGACAGCACCGGCGGCGCATTGGAGGACTGCCTGCGACTGGCAGATACGATTGCCGCGCTGGATGCCAACGAAGTACACACGGTGGCTTATGTGCCGGCTGAAGCCAGCGGCGGCGCTGCGCTCGTGGCCCTGTCCTGCGATCAACTGGTCATGCACCCGGAGGCCAATCTGGGTGGCAAGGGTACGGTCGAACTGGATCGGCAAACGCTCGACGCGGCGACGGTTTCCATCCGAGATTCTTTAGGCAAGAACACGGAACAAAGCTGGTCGGTGCTGGCGGCGATGATTGATCCCGATTTGGAGTTGTTCACTTACAACAACACCAAGACCGGCGAAGTACGCCACTTCTCACCAGAGGAAGCCGACAAGCAGCCGGATGCCGATGATTGGAAAAAGGGACCGCAGATCAAGCAGGCCGGTGAACCACTGCGGCTGGCCGCCAATCGGGCGCACGAGCTGGATGTTGCTACTCACGTCGTCGGCAGTTTTGACGAGTTCAAACAACTTTACGGATTCGAAAACGATCCGCGCGTGGCGGAACCGAATTGGGCACTCGAATTGGTCGAGGCGCTGTCGTCGCCGGCGCTGGCTGTGATGCTGCTGGTAATCGGTTTCGTCGGCATCTATGTGGAGCTGCACACGCCGGGTGTGGGCGTCGGGGCATTCGTTGCCGCACTGGCCTTCATGCTGTTCTTCTGGAGTAATTTTCTGCACGGCACGGCCGGTTGGTTGGAGGTGCTGCTGTTCCTGGGCGGTGTCGCATTCCTGCTGCTCGAGCTGCTGATACTGCCAGGCTTTGGGGTGTTCGGCCTGGGCGGGGGGGCGATGATCCTGGCTTCGCTCGTGCTGGCAAGCCAGACGTTCGTGTTCCCGCAGACCGAGCTGCAACGCGCCGAAATGCGGCACTCGCTGACTGTCGTGGCCGCGGCCACAATATGCTTCATCGCCGCGGGGATGTTGTTGCGCCGTTACCTGCCTTACGCGCCCTTGTTTCGCACGCTGCTGCTGAATCCCCCACCCGAGGATGAATTGGTGGATCTCGACTATCGAGAATCGATGGCCGACTTTTCGCACCTGATCGGCCAGCAAGGAACTGCGACCACGAATCTGATGCCGGCCGGCAAGGCGGACTTCGACGGCGAGCTGGTCGATGTCATCGCAGAAGGCATGCCAATCGACCGCGGTCAGCCGGTGGTGGTCGTCAAGACACGCGGCAACCGCGTGGTGGTCCGATCGGTGAATGCGTGAACCAGCGGGCCGTGCTGTCGCTCTTACCTTACGTCTGTCCAGCGAAAAGCTGACAGTTTTTCGCGGGTCGCGACAAACTCTCGCGTGGGCCTGTTTGCCGCGGCTATAATAGACGGCTAGTATTCACCGCACGGATTTGTGCCTGGATTTGTTCCTCGTTCGCTGCGAATCAACATGGACGCGCTTCCGGAAATCGCTTGGGCGATTCTGTTGATGACGGTGGGTTGCGTGCTGGTGGTGCTCGAGGTGTTCATTCCCTCGGGCGGCGTTATCAGCATCCTGGCGGCCGTATCGTTTATCGCTTCGATTTTCATTGCCTTTCAGCCCAGCCCAACTACGGGGCTGACGACGGGTTTGATCTTCACGGCCACCACAGTGTTTGCGGTGCCGACGCTGATTGCTCTGGCCTTTAAGTATTGGCCGAAAACGCCGATGGGCCGGGCGTTCCTGGGTGAGCTGCCAAAAGAGGAAGAGGTGCTGCCGGAAGATCCGCGGCGCCCGCTGTTAGGCCGAGTGGGCGTCGCCCGCTCGAAGATGCTTCCTAGCGGTGCGGTGGAGATCGACGGCCAAATGGTGGACGCCGTGACGCAGGGGCAAGCCATCGAGCCGGGCACGTACGTCGTCGTGTGCGAGGTCCGCGCCAATCGCGTGGTCGTTCGGCCGGCAGGCAAGGATCAACGTCCTAGCCATCCGAATCCGAGCGATGTCTTATCGCGCCCCATTGAAGAACTGGGGATCGATTCGCTGGAAGACCCGCTCTCGTGAGAGTTGCTCTTCTACTCCGTGAGCGCCCGCCCACTCATCACAACCAATGGCTGGACTCAACCTTATTTCAGGTGACGATTCCAGTGAATTCTTACGAATTCGGCGACTCGTCATCGGCGTGCCTGCAACCCTTCAAGCTTGAAAAGCTCGCCCTAACCGATTACAAGTGACGTTGGCCATGGGCCAGCGCTTGCAATTGGCAAGTGAGACACGCAACTCGCGACGGGGACGCATATATGCTCAATTCGTCGGTCATCAGTACGGCGCTCGTACTCGCACAAGGCGGCGGCCTGTTTCGCGGCAATGCGCTGTGGCTGGCGCTATTGGTTGTCGTGCTGATTATGGCGCTGGCGCTGTTTGCTGTTTTTGCCCGCTACTTCCGCCTGTGGATCCAGTCGGTAACCACTGGTGCCGGCGTGGGCTTTTTGGACCTGTTGCGGATGACTTTTCGCAAAGTCAATCCGACAGTGATCACGCGTAGCAAGATCATGGCCGTGCAGGCCGGAATTTATGAAAGCGAAGGGCTCACGACCAAGGCTCTCGAGGCCCATTACCTGGCCGGCGGCAATGTGCCGCTTGTCGTGCGTTCGATGATCGCCGCGCGAAAAGCCAAGATCATCGATCTGAATTTCAAGCGGGCCACGGCGATCGACCTGGCGGGGCGAAATATTCTGGAGGCGGTGCAGACGAGCGTTTATCCGCGCGTGATCGATTGCCCGCCGAAAAACAGCAAGCGGCCCACGCTGGATGCCGTGGCAAAAAACGGCATTCAACTCAAGGTGAAGGCCCGCGTGACGGTACGGGCGAACCTCGATCAATTGATCGGCGGTGCCACAGAAGAAACGATTGTGGCCCGTGTCGGCGAGGGCATCGTCAGCGCGATTGGCTCGGCCGAATTCGCACGCTGAAGTGCTCGAGAATCCCGACCGGATTTCCAAGGCCGTGCTCGCCCGCCGGCTTGACTCGCAAACCGCATTTGAAATCGTATCGATCGACATTGCCGATATCGACGTCGGCGCGAACATCGGTGCCCGCCTGCAGGCCGATCAAGCGGAAGCGGACACGCGTGTGGCCCGTGCCCAGGCCGAAGGCCGCCGCGCCATGGCAGTGTCCCAAGAACAAGAGAACTTCGCCAAGATCGAAGAGAACCGGGCCAAGCTCGTCGAGGCGGAAGCCGAAGTACCGCTGGCCATGGCCGAGGCTTTTCGTAGCGGCCGGCTCGGCATCCTGGATTATTACAAGTTGCAGAACGTGCAAGCCGATACGAACATGCGCGGAGCGATTGCCACGGCCAGTATTCCGGGGCGGAAATGAGTGGAGAGGATGTCGGATGCCCGATGCAGGGAGCAGGGAATATTCGATTCCTACCCCCATTGCGGTAGAATTCAGAGTGAGGTTGTCATAGCTCCCGTTGTACCGACCGAGTCTTTCACTGCATCCCGCACCCGCCAGCCTCAATCCTTCTGCCATGCTTCAAATCGCACCACCGCTAATCCTGGCCGATTTCATCGAGCTGATCGGTAGCCTCATGGGGCTCGTCGTGCTCGTAATGTGGGTGATTCGGCAGATCGTGGAAGCGAATAAACAGGCGGGGCCGCCGAAAGGGCGGCCGCAGGCGGCACCGCAGCAGCCGCAGCCGCAAGTTCAGCCGCAGCCCGCGCGTGGAGTGCCGCAGGCAGGGCAGCAGGCCGATCCGCTGCGGAACCAAGTCGAAGAGTTCTTGCGCCGCGCCGGTCGCGTGCCGCCCGAAGACCAACAAGCTCCAGGGCAGCGCCGCGTTCGTGCCGCCGGTGGAAACGAAGTCGAAGTGCTGATCGATGAGCCGGCCGCGCCGACAGAGCGACGACGCTTGTCCGAGCCATTCCGACCAATGGAACAGCCTGCCACAACTGCGCCGCGGCAACCGGCGGCCGCGCAGCGCAAAGCGCGGAATGCCCGTCAGCTTGTTGCTCCACGCCGAGAGTCGGTTGCAGAACACGTTGCAGAAAGCGTCACGGCTCACTCGCGAGCGCTCGGCGAGCAGACTTCCCGCTTGGGCCAACGTATTATCGACGACGACCGTCAATTCGACGTCCAGATTAAGGCCAAATTCGACCATTCCGTGGGCACGCTCACCGGCAGCGACGTTGCCGCAGCGGAGCAGGCGGCTGCGGTAGCGGCCCACGAGTCGCGTGCCGCAGCGCAGCTCGCCGGCATGTTGGCGAGTCCCGACGGGATGCGCCAAGCAATTGTTCTCAACGAGATCCTCCGTCGGCCAAGCGAACGCTGGTAATTTCAGAAACGATCACTATGCCACTTTACGAATACCTTTGTCAGGAATGCGAGCAGCAGTCGGAGCTATTGGTCACCTCCAGCCGAGAGCCGACGTGCCCCCAATGCGGCGGCACACGGTTGACGAAGTTGTTGTCGCTCGTGGCGGCACCGACCCGCGATTCCGCGGGCGGCGCTGGCCCGGAATCGCGGCCCGGCTCCTGCGGTTCGCATTGCGCCTGCCATCCGCATAGGTGATAGGGTTCGTCGAATTGCCCCTCATTTAGCGGCGGGGCTTGTCCCGCACTGGAATGCAGTGGCCCCGCGGGGCAAGCCCCGCCGCTAAATCGGCCCGCAGTGTGGCCGGGACGGGTTTTACTGCGGAAAATTGACATTTCCCTGCGCCGCTGCGTATACTGCAAGTATCTTCTCAGGAACTATCTCCTGACGCACCAACCGTTTCCGGCGTTCGAAATCGTCGCGAAGCGAATGCCGTCGGGCGATGGCGGGCAGTGGATGCCTCGTGATATGCCCGTCGCCCACCGGGCCTTTCGATGATCGTGTCTGGCTGGATTGCTGTCCGGGTTCAGCGGCCCGCGCCGCGGCGGCGATTCGGTGGATAAAAGGGCCTTGCGCAAGGAATCGAAACCATGAATTGGCTCGGTAAGGTATTCGTCGTGCTCATCTTGATCATGAGCCTCGTGTTCATGGGTCTGGCGATGGCCGTGTACGCGACGCACAAGAACTGGAAGGAAATCATCGAGGGGCCAAACGGATTGGCGGCGCAGCTTCAGCAAGCAGAAGCGCAGAACACACAACTCACGGAGCAGCATAACCGTAAGGTTGAGGAATTGGACGCGGAGATTCAAGCCGCGGAGCAGCAAGCTCGCAAGCTGGAGACTGAGCGCGTGGCGCTGATCGCCCGCAACACCGAGATGCAAGCCGAGCGCGACCAGCTGGTTCAAGAACGCCGCGAGGCGACTGCGGCGGTCGCGGCCACCCAAGCAAATAACGACAAGCTGGCCACCGACGCCGTTACGCTGCGGCAGCAAATCCGTGATGAACAGCAAGCTCGCGACGCGGCGTTCAACGCCACACTGGCGGCCACCGAGGAATTGCATCAGTTGCGGAACGAATATGAAACCGCGCTCGAGCGTTCGCAGCAGCTCACGCAGCACAATGCCGGCATGAGTCATATCATGCGTGCCGAAGGCCTCGATCCGGAGGCGGATCCAACCGGCGTGGTGCCCACCGTGGACGGCATCGTGAGCCAAGTCCGCCGCATTGCCGGCGGCCAGTTGGCCGAAGTGTCGATCGGCTCCGACGATGGCCTGAAGGAAGGTAACAAGCTCCACGTGTACCGTGGCAGCCGATACCTGGGCCGGCTGGAAGTCGTGGAGACTTCACCGGACAAATCCGTCGGCCGCGTTGAGCGGGCCTATCAACAGGGCGCCATTCAGGAGGGTGACCGTGTCGCAACCCGACTCACCAACTGATCGGCCGCGCGGCGTGTTGGTGCGGCAGCCGAGGACATCGATTTACACGATGCTCCTCTTGATTGCGCTGTTGGCGCTGGCGTTCAGTTGCCTGCTGATGGTGCTGGAATTGTCGGCATACCGCTTTCAAATCAAGCCGCCGGCCAATCTGCGGTCGTCGTGGTCAGCACCTGTCGATGTACAACTGACGTAAGGTCAGGTGATTATGGCGCAACCCGATTTTGGCACCACACCGACGCTGCGAGTCGTCGCGCCCAAGCCGCGGATGACGATTTACTACGCGCTGTTGATTATCGCGCTGGTGGCAATGCTGACTGCTTGCCTGTTTATGTACCTCGAGATTCGCCGCTTCGGCGGCTTTGGTGCGGTTCCGGGACGGGTCTCCTCAGTCGATCGTAGCCGGATATTTCACCACAGAGTACACAGAGTCCACGGAAAAAACCTTGGCGAACTCTGCTCCGTGAACTCTGTGCCCTCTGTGGTGACTTCTTAGAATGTCATTTCGCTGCGGGCTCGGGCTGCCGCGCCAAGCTCACGATCCAGATCCAACAGCGCCGCGGGGTCATCCTTGACGAGCTGGAATTTGTAGAGCACGTCGCGGGCCGTCTTTTCCTCTTCGACTTGCTCGTTGATAAACCACTCGAGCTCGACCAGCGCCGCGAATGCTTTCTCCTTGAACGCCATTTCGTAGAGCGCGTTGATCTGCCGAGTCACGGCCTGTTCTTGCTCGAGCGCTTTGGCGAACACGTCCGGCAGCGACGCGAAGTCGATCTGCGGCTGGGCAATTGGGCGCAGTTTCACCCGGCCTTGCCGCACGAGCAGAAAATCGTACAACCGCATCGCGTGGACATACTCCTCCTGGCTCTGCAGCCGCATCCAATGAGCACAGCCGGTGAACTGCTTGTGTTCGCAATAGGCCGACATCGACAGGTAGCTGTACATCGAGAACAGCTCGTTGTTGATCTGTTCGTTGATCGCTTCCTGCATCACTTCATTAAGCATCATGGTATTTTCCCGTGCTACGATTCGCCGGACGACGGCAGTGATTAGATGCGCATGCTCCCTGCCGAATTATACGAACTTCCTATCGACCGCCAACGCCGCGAGCTCAGAGCGAAAACAAAAAAGGACTCGCAAACCACTGTTCACGAGTCCCAGTATCAATAAGAGAGTCAAGAGCTAAGAGTCGAGAGTCAAGAGCCAGAAATCGTACGGCTCTTGACTCTCGACTCTCCGCTCTTGACCTTCCTCACTGGGCCCGACTGGAGTTGAACCAGCACGCCCTTGCGGGCACAAGGCCCTCAACCTTGCGCGTCTGCCAATTCCGCCACGGGCCCGAAATATGCCGCGACAACACAATTCGCCGCGAACAAGCAAGTCTACTCGCCAAGGGCCGCCCGTCAAGCGAACCATCGGCCTTACGTTGTTACGCAGGCACAGGCGAACATAGAATGTCGGGGTAGATTTGTATCTTGTTCGCTCGCCGGAGCTCATACCCCACGCCCGTGACTGCAGTGCGAGATTTGATTGCCGTTGACATTGGCAACAGCCGGTTAAAAGTCGGTCGGTTTGAGTCGCACTCCGCACTTCGGTCGCCGCTGCCCGAACCTGCCGAGACACTCACACTGCCGATCGTCAACAAAACCGGTGAATTCGATGCGGGGCGATTCCGCGCGTGGTGCGACGAACACGTTGAGGAGCGCCTCGATTGTTGGTTGCCAGCGTTCACCGCGGTGCGAGTGCGCGATTAGAAGCTGCGGTCGACCAATTGACCGAACACTCACCGCGCGATATTTTGCTTCGCCCACTGAGTTACCGGGACGTTCCGCTCACGATCCGTGTGAGTGAGCCGGCGCGAGTTGGCATCGACCGCGTGCTCGCTGCATTCGCGGCCAGTCGACTTCGCCCTCGCGACAGGCCCGCGATCATCGTTAGCCTGGGGACGGCGATTACGGTCGATTTGCTGGAAGCCGACGGTGCGTTTGCCGGCGGAGCGATTTTGCCGGGAATTGCGATGTCAGCCCGCGCGTTGGCGGAAGACACGGATGCGCTGCCGCACGTCAATCCCGAGCGATTGGAAAAGCCACCCGCACTCGGAACGTCGACCACGACCGCGATTGAGTCCGGGTTGTACTGGGGCGCCATTGGCGCCATCCGCGAATTGATTTCGCAATTGTCTGCGACGTTGACGGTATCGCCGGAGTTGTTCCTCACGGGCGGCGCTGCCTGGCAGGTGTCCGAACTACTAACCGAGGCCACCGACTTTCCGATTCGCCACGTGCCGCACCTGGTGTTAGCCGGGATAGCGCTAGTGGACACAGAAGCCACTGACAAGGGCAGGGGCTGATTCGCCGACATGTCAGCTAATGATCCAAATCGCGCTGACACACTCGTCGTCGAACTCACACCAGCTGGGCGGGCTGCCGTCGCTGTGGTACTTGTCGCCGGACCCCTAGCGGCGCGCATTGTGAGCAAGTGCTTTACGCCAAATCGCACGGTGAACCTCCACGAAACGCCATTCGAGCGGATCGTATTGGGCCACTGGAATGCGCCGAACGGGGAAGAGCTAATCCTTTGCCGGCGATCGGCCGAGCGGATTGAAATCCATTGCCACGGCGGTATGGCGGCGGTCGGCGCGGTGATCGAATCACTGGTGTCGCGCGGCTGCCAACTCGTTTCCTGGCAGGATTGGCTGCGCACGGAAGGCGTCGATCCGATTCGAGCGGACGCCCACATCGCGCTAGCCGGTGCACCCACGGAGCGAACTGCCGCCATTTTGCTGGACCAGTACCACGGCGCCTTGGCGACCGCGGTTCGCAGCGCAATTGCTGCGGCGACAGTCGCGAACTGGGCGCTGGCGTCCGAACTTCTCGATGCCGTGTTGGCGTACCGCAATGTGGGGATCCATCTAATCGCGCCCTGGCGCGTGGTGCTGACCGGTCGCACCAACGTGGGTAAAAGCAGCCTCATCAACGCGCTGTCGGGATTCGAGCGGGCAATTGTGTCGCACCACCCGGGCACCACACGCGATGTAGTCACCACGGTCACGGCCATCGACGGCTGGCCGGTGCAGTTGGCCGATACGGCCGGACTACGCCTGTCGGACGACGAACTGGAAACGGCCGGCGTGCGGCTTGCCGTGGAAACCGTACAGAGCGCGGATATAATTATTGCGGTGGAAGATGCCGCGGCAGCGAATGAGCCGCCGGATACGCAACGTGACGATCTTTCGCAAACGATCGCTCAATTACAGCGAACGCGGCCAGTGATTCATGTGCGGAATAAGATCGACCTCACACGGCGCGCAGATCCGGCGAATGCGCAGCACGGTGATCGCAGCCGTGAGGCGATTCCAACAAGTGCGGTGACGGGCGAAGGCATCGCCGACCTGGTTACGGCCATCGGTCAGGCGCTTGTGCCGATTGCGCCGCAGTCCGGAACTGCCGTCCCATTTACCGCGCAGCAGATCGTGGCACTAAATTCAGCGCGGGCCGCCGTCGAGCGGCACAGTGTAAACGATGTCACAACAGCACTGCAGCCGATGCTGGCGCGGGATACCTTGGTTTAGCGGCCATCCAAGAAGGCACTACTGACCAGGTGATAGTGCTGGCGCGCCAGTAATCCGCCGCTATCACGTGGCATTCGTCGCCTTCTTTTTCCACAAAGCGCTGGAAATCTGTTCTGGTTGTGCCGATGACACCTAAGAGTCCGGATGGACCGATTGTACCGGATTTACCGCTTGGAACCGAAAAGCGCCGCTCAGCTGCGGCGTTCGTTGGGCAGAGCCGTACGGCGGCCGCCCGTTGGTGGGGGGGACACAAAATGAGCACGTCGTTGAATCATGCCGAACATCGGCCACATCGTCGCCGCAATGGATTCGCTCATCCGCTTCGATCGGCGCTCGCAGCCGCCAGCGTCGCTTTGCTGCTGAACTCAATGTTCGCGGGGTCGTGGGCGCGAGCCGATGAGCCCGTCGCTTCGAGCGAAGAGGATTCGCTCCTGGTGGCGGCCCACGACCAAACTGTAGCCGAGCCAGCGGCGGCCGATTCCTCGCCTACGGTTCTCGAGCCCTCTGCGACGGACCAACCGCTCGAGCCGGTGTCCGACTTTTCCGAACCGACACCGGAGCTGGCCGACGGCGAAAGCCAATCCGAGGAGGCTGCGTCGCAATTTGCCGATGCCTTGGCCAAAGTCGCGCAGTCGCCGCAGACCAGTGCGACACCTGACACTCAGCCGGCCTTCCGCCGCAGTGCGCGTGTCAAACCCGTCGCCATTGAACATGAACCGGTCAAATTTCAGGGAGTCACGGCAGGCAGCACCACCAAAAATGAGCTTGTCACAGCCTGGGGGGAGCCGGCCGAATCGAGCAACGTCGACGAAGGCGCACTGCTCTTGTACAACATTGAACCGTTTGCCGCGGTCGAAGCCCTCGTCGACTCGGACGAAGTCGTCGCCACCATTAAAGTCACGCTTGCGGCACCCCTCGAGCCGGGCAAGCTGGCAGAGCAACTTTCGCTTAACCAGTTCGAACCAGTCACTGTGCTCGACGACGAAGGCCGGCCACTCGGCCAGGCGTTCCCCGAACGAGGCGTACTGTTCATGTACGACGGCGCCGACGCGGACGCCCTGCCGGTTAAAAAGTCGCGCCCGCCGTTGGTTTCCCAAGTGGCGATTCAACCGCTCAACGCGCGGGCCTTCGCTCTGCGGGCTGAAAACCACTTGCGCGGCCCTTACGAACAACCCATCAAGGATTTGACTACGGCCATCGCGCTGGATCCCAATTTTGCCCACGCGCATTGGCTGTTAGCGGACGTTTATCTGACCACCGGGCAGGCCGATTCCGCCGATTCCGAAGCAGCGGCAGCGTGCGACTTAGAACCTGAAAACGCCGCCTTTCAACTCCGCCGCGGACAAACCCTGGCACTGCTCGGCGAATACGATGACGCGGTGCACACCGTGCGTGCCGTGCTCGATCGACAGGACATTAAGCCCATCGAGCGGGCCCAGGCACTATACGAAATGGCCCGGTTGGCATCGATGGGCGACATGCAAATTGCCTCCAAGGCGATTCCGTTCCACACGCGGGCCATTGAAATCGCCGACCATGAAGCCACCCGTCAAGACGCGAAAACTCGCCGTGTCGCCAAACAGCTTCTGATCGAATCGCACCTGGCCGTGGCTGAGGAAATTGCGCGTCAGGCCTTTAATCAGAAAGTTGAGAGCCTGTCGCTGTGGGTGGGGCGGGCTTCCGGCCTGGCCGAGGAGTTCATCGCCAATGATGGCGGCAGCGTGGAATTGCGGCTCATGATCGCGCAACGGGCGCTGGCGGCGCTCGCCAGCTTCAAGCCCACGCTCGATCCGGCGCCGTGGGTGGCCGAAGCAGAGGAATCGGCCGAGTTGCTGCTCGCCAAATCGGAGGAGCAGCTATGGCACCAGCGCATCCAATGGGAATTGGGCATCGCGTATCTCAATGCGCTGCCGCGTGGAGCATTCGCGCCGTCAAACGGACAGTGCGTTGCGGTATGGTCAGCTGGCCGTGGAGAACCTGGCTGAAGGCGCGTTGTCGCGTCAAGCCGTGCACTCCTCGGAGCACCTGGTAGCCCAGTTGTACTTCCACATGGGAGCGGTCTACGCCGTCCATCAAGAGGATCACCTGAAGGCCGTGCAGTGGTACGACAAAGCCGCGCCGATTCTTACGGGCCCACGGCCGGTCTCCGAGCTGTACGCACCCCGGCGTGAAGGCGAAATGCTCGTGAGCATCGGCGTCACGTGCTGGCAGCTCGGCCAACAGGCGCGGGCGCTAGAGCTGACGCGGGCCGGTGCGAACCTGGTGGAGCTGGCGGTGGAGGATGGAATCCTCGCCCGCTCCTCGCTGGGCGTGCCTTACAGCAACCTGGCGACGATGTACGAACAAATGGGCGAAACCACCAACGCGGCAAAGTACAGTCAGTTAGCGAAGTCTTTGGCAGCGCCCGCTACCACCCCATCGGTACGCCCGGCTAGTGCCGCCGCGGCACGCGCAGTCCAAAGTACATCGCAACAGTCGTTCGGCCCGCGACCGCGGCCGACCGTGTCACGAAAGTAGCGTAACAGACACACTCCGTGTGCCGCAGCGTCCGGTGCTACCAGGCGCACAAGCGCATCGAACACGCAATCAAGCACGGATGCACGCGCGTCGGCGACATCGCTCTCTAATCGGCGCGAACTATCCCTTCGTGGCGAGAAATCCGACCACTCATCGTCGCTGGTTCGTTGCAGTACCAACAAAGCAGCCAGGATCGAATCCTCGCTTTGCGCCGCAGAGTTCAACCAAACCGCTTCAATAAGCCGCGGGCCAACGTTGCGCGGCGCGACGCGGTGAACGAAGTATCGGCCCACGGGTGCGACGCGGCGCCCATTTCGCCCGCCGGCAAAGCCGGCGGCTTGGGCCCAATGGCACTCGATTCGAACTCCACGCTCGCTGCTCCTTGCCCCACGCTTGCGGCGATCTGACCAAAGTTCGCTCTCCACACTAGCCTGTCCGCATCATTCACAATCCAGTCGCCATTGCCATCGGCCCGCAAATCGATTGTTGATCCGCGCGTGTTGCGCAAAATGCGTAGTCAGCTGCGTCAACGACGCCGTCGGTGTTGAAATCGCCAGCCAGCGGATGCGGCTGGTTTTCAACAGCACCGAAATCAATACGCCCACCAAATAACCGCGTGAATAGTCCACCACGTTGATCGAATTGGGGCACACCGCCGATCCCAGCCAGCATTATCGGATCGCCTGCGTTGAGTACCGGGCTGCCTGGCAACAACTCATGCGTCAATGTTGGTCCACCATTTTCAGCCAGTGGACCCAGTAATGGATCTATCCGGCCATTCCCTGGGCCGCCTACGAGATTTCCATTAACATCCGGGGCGCCTGCCGGCGCTTCCGTCAAGCCGCTGCCAGCGTTGTGGCTGACTAAACTATATCGCACTGAATCGGCGTACCGGCCGAGTCGCTCGGTGATCCGTTTGCCGAATTGTGCCGCAGAATGGAGTTGCTTAATTCAACCAGCCCGTCCGCGTGGAGACCCCCGCCTGACCCGGTGCCGTTTTGATCGGCGTCGGCCGCATTATGGACGATGGTGGAATGCAAAATACGCAGTGTCGCAGAGAAAATGGTATCGAGCTCGATTCCACCGCCGGTCAGATTCGCGGAATTACCGCTGATGGTGGTATTAACAATCGTGCCTCCCTGCAAATCATCGAGAAACAAGCCGCCGCCCACTCCTTCGCTGTGATTGTCGAAGACTGTCGAAGAGTCGGCGATCAGCGATGGCCCGACGAGGAATGGCTGCGTCGTGTGAAAGATGCCCCCTGCTTGAGCCGTGGCAAAATTATTTCCCACGGCCGTGGCGACGAGTGTCAATCTTCGGCGTGAGTAAATGCCGCCACCGGTGCCCTCAAAACCCTCGGCGCAATTGCCCAGCACATCGCTGACGATGAGGCTCAGTTGTCCGTCGGAATAAATGCCGCCGCCACGTCGATTCGCTAAATTCTGTTCGATGTGAGTCTGTTCAATCGTGAGATTCCCGATCGCTTCGAGATAGATGCCGCCGCCATCATTAGCACTGGAATTACCGATAATCTGGCTGCCGGCAATCCGCGCATTTCCATCGACGTAGATTGCGCCGCCATTGTCGGCCCTGTTTACGGAAAAGATCGACTCTTCCACAACGGCCGTATTCGGCCGGAAGCTAGTCATGGTCCGAACGAACATTGCCCCGCCGGCAAGCTCCGCGCGGTTCTGTGTGAACTCGCTGTTGGTCACGATCAATGGAATTGCCGAGTTGCCTGCCGAGCTCCAGAGGGCTCCTCCCGAATCGCTGGCAGAATTGAAGCGAAATCGCGTGTTAGAAATCGCGGCCGGGAAAAACGTCTGAATCGCGCCTCCCACCATGGCTGAATTATTCTCGAACACGCTGGCGGAAATGTCGAGTGAACCGCTCCGCGAGTCGCGACCAGGAAGTCTGCTGGCATGAACAGCACCCGAAGCCGTACTTGCCGAATTATCGACGAAATGCGAAGCGACAATTTCTCCGTGACCGGCTACGAATACACCGGCCCCGATGTCGGCACGATTATCAACAAAGCGGCTATTCTTAATCGTGATTGGACCGACTTCGTAGACGCCACCGCCACTCATTTGCGACGAATTGTTGACGATCCACGCGTCGAGCAGACTCAGGACCTCGAAAGAGGTGATCGCGCCTCCGTGGCCGGCGGAATCTCCGCCGGTGAGGGTCATGGCGCTGAGCAACACTTCAATGCCGACGGCCATCTGGCCATCGTCAATTTGAAACACTCTTCCGCCGTCGCCATTGTTTTTCGCCGGCGTGAGGTCGAGGCCAGTGGCATCGATCGTCAGCAGCTTGGCGCCGGGGCCTTCGATGGTCACGTCGTCGGTAAGTTTCAGCTCGCCCACCTTGAGCAGAATCGTCGCCGGGCGGGTGGCGGTGAGAGCTGGGTCGAAGCGGATGGTATCTGTAGCAAGCCATTGGTTGGATAATTCAATTGCTTCGCGCAGGGAGAGGTCGCCAATGGTGAAATTGCCGTCGGATTCGTCCGACAGCGTGTCGACCAGCAGGTTGAGATCGCTCGCTTCCTGAAATTCCAATGCGCCGATGTCGATTCGGCCGACGACGCGAGCAAATGTTTCGCCACGTTGATCGTACAGCGGCAGGGTGCTTGTTCCTGCTTTCGAGGTTAGATCTCCCGCGTTGATCGCCGGACTTCCGGGCATTAGCGCGTGGGTCAGCAACTTGCTGCCGTCCGGCAATGTCGGGCCGCCGTTGTCGGCCAGCGGGCTCAGCAGAGGGTCACCGACTCCCGTTTGATCGCCGCCAGCGTCGAATTCTGCTATCGCATTTCCGGAGCCGATGAGGTTGTAACCCAGCGATACAAACGTGTTGAGGTCGCCAGTTCCGAAGTCCACGTCGCCATGCATGTTACCTGCAACGATCGTGGAATGGATTTCGGTGCGCGAGTTGTCGTATCCACGCGAAGCGACGCCGCCGCCATCGCCGGGCGGCGCCTGATTGCCAGTGATCGTGCTGTGGAAAATGACCGTGAGCCCGGCGGCATTTCGGACGCCGCCACCACGATCAAAAGCGGTGTTGCCGGAGATGGTGGAATGAGAAATAAGGGTGAGTTCGCCGACATCGGTGCGGTTGAAGATGCCGGCGCCGAATGAGGCCGAGTTGCCGCTGATGGTTGTGGCCTCGACGCGGAGGTTGCCTGAGTTGTAAATTCCGCCGCCCAGCGAAAATGCGCCAGCCGAATTGCCGGTAATCCAGCTGTTCGCGACCGCAGCCTCGCCCGCAGCAACATAAATTCCCGAACCGCTGACGCTGCTATTCATCGCAATGATGCTGCGATCGATCAACAACGTACCGCTTTCGGCGTGAATTCCGCCGCCAAAGTCGCTCGCGTTGTTGGCGATCTCGCTATCCATAACTACGAGCCTGCCCAGGCTGTGGGCGATTCCGCCGCCGTCGCTCAAGATGGTGATGTCGTCGCTGCTGGCCGAGTTACCGATCACCTGCATCCGCGAGAGTGTGAGGTTCTCGCGGTTGAGAATTGCACCGCCGCTGAGAGGCGCATCGCCGCCGACGAGTGCCAGGCCTTCCATTACAACCTCAATGAAACTCGTGCTGTTGCCATCGTCGACACGGAAAATCCGGCTGCCGTCGCCGTTGTTCATTGTGGGTGTGGGGTCGCTGGCCAGCGCATCGAGCGTGATCAAGCCGCCCTGATGGCGAATCGTGAGATCGTCCGTGATCCGAAGCTCGCCCTGCGTCAGCGTGGCAATGCCGGGCAGCTTGGAAGAGAACGCGATGATGTCCGGCCCGGCGACGAGATTTGTGGCGAAGATCGCTTCGCGGAGCGACGTGAGGCCGTCGGCGAGATCGATCGTGTCCGCGAGCGTGGTGACGGTAACGGTCGCCAACAACCGGCGATCTTCTAAGGGTTCGTAGCACAGTGTGCGGCAATATCGCATGATGTCGGCCGTACCAGTTACGTGGCGAACCCTGTGCACCTAGTTTAACAAGTGCGAAACGATTGTGCAAAATTTGGGTCGACCAATTGCCAGCGACATGACCGCATTGCGGTGTTGTGATAAATTGAAGGACGAGATTTTCCTTTAACTCGTTGCGTGCAATCACACCGCCAAATCAGCTCGATGCAGTAATGAGTCCTTTCGATCCCCAAACGTATGGTCCCATTTTTGCGCCTTTACTCGACACTGATCGGCGCCGGCCGCTCGATGCGGGCACGCCCGATCTTTCGGCGCGAAGTGCTCTCAAATCGCTGACCATTGAGACTGCATTCGCTCACGCTCAAATTGCCGATCGCGATGTGGCCACGTGCTGCCACGCGGCGGTGTGGCTGTTGTACGATGATCTGGACGAATCGCACCTCTTGAGCCAGCAAATCGAAACTCCGTCGGGCAGTTTCTGGCACGGCATCATGCACCGCCGCGAAGGCGATTTTTCAAACGCCAAGTATTGGTTTCATCGCGTCGGGGGACACCCGGTATTGGATACACTCAGTCAACGGGCGGCAGAGATTGCTGCCGTCCGGGGAGAAGAGCGGGCGATCAAGAAACTGATCACCGGCGGCGCTTGGGACGAGTGCGCGTTCGTCGATCTGTGCGAAACGGTCATCCGCGGCCAGGGCAGCACGCGCGAACTTTGCCTCGACATCCAGCAAGCCGAGTGGGAACTTCTGTTCGATCACTGCTACCGCGCGGCAGTGGGCAGTTGATTTGGTCCTCGCTGTTTTTCGGCAGGCTTTCTGAATGTCGGCCAACGCCGCGGCCCCTTGCGAGCTAGCGGCAAAACCGGATACTTAAGGGTCCGTTGCGGCCACCGCCGGCCGCTCCCTTCGGCCATTCACGCCACCTTCGGCAGTCATATTCCCGTCCGCACGCAGGAAAGGTCCAAGCGATGTCACGATCTGGAGTCATCACGTTCAAAGGCGCCCCGCTGACATTGGCAGGCAACGAAATAAAGCGCGGTCAGCCGGGCCCCGATTTCAAAGTCCATTACTTCGAAGGCGGCATGAAAACGATCTCGCTCGCCGATTTGAAGGGCAAGCCGACTATGCTGAGCGTCGTGCCTTCGCTCGACACGGCCGTGTGTGCCATGCAGACCAAAAAGTTCAATGACCAGCTGGCGGCGCTCGGCGACCGGATCAACGCCGTGACCGTGAGCATGGATCTGCCGTTCGCAATGAACCGTTTTTGCGGAGCGGAGAACATCAAGAATATGCGCGTGGGGAGCGACTACCAGGACCGCAATTTCGGCACCAACTGGGGCACGCTGATCGACGAGCTCAAGATTCTCGCCAGGGCAGTGTTCGTGCTCGATGCTAACGGCAAAGTGGTGCATTCGGAGTATGTGAGCGAGGTCACCAGCGAGCCGGACTATGACGCGGCGCTGGAAGCGCTGCGCGGGCAGCTGTAGCAACGTAGGGTGGGCATTGCCCACCACGATGTCGAATGGTGGGCAATGCCCACCCTACTGACACTTATCTTCGTTCTGTTGCAAGTGGGAGGTAACGAGCGATGTACACGTTCAAACAGTTGTTGGCAGAGGCGCTCGGCACGTTTTTCTTGTGCTTTGCCGGCATCGGGGCGATTCTCTCGACGCAGGCGCCGATCGAAAGCGGCGCCGGTCTGGTGGGCATCGCGCTGGCCCACGGACTCGCCCTGTCAATCGCGGTGAGCATCTTCGCGGGAATCAGCGGATCCCATTTCAACCCGGCCGTTACGATTGGTTTTTTGTCGACCGGGAGGATCGCCGCGCCGTTGGCCGCGCTGTACATCGTTGCGCAGTTGGTTGGCGCCACGGTGGCGGCAGCCGCGTGTAACGCGATCTTTCCGGAAGCGGCCGTGACGTCGGCCAAGCTCGGCATCCCGTTGCCCGGCGGCGACTGGGTCACGACACCAATCCTGCTCCTTACCGAATTCATTCTCACGTTCCTGCTGATGACCGCTATTTTCGGCACCGCAGTGGATGAACGGGCGGTGTCGATGAAACTGGGCGGGTTCGGCATCGGCCTCACCGTGGCGTTTGACATACTGTGCGGCGGGCCGGTCACCGGTGCGTCGATGAACCCGGCCCGCTCGTTCGGCCCGGCCTTAATTTACGGGCACTTTGATTTGCACTTGTACTATTGGGTGGCGCCGATCGCCGGGGCCGTCGCGGCGGCGCTGCTGTTCCACTATGTGTTGTTAGAGAAAGAAGTGATCAAGGAGTAGGTTTGGTATCGTCGTTCTGATGGTGGGCAGTAACGACGACACTAATTCGCGTTTTCGATGTGTGTCTTGATTACCTTGGCCTCGATGATTTCATCCTGGGGCCGACGGGATTCTCCGTGGCCCGGCGCGTGCTCCCGAAAAGCGCTCGCGAACCGCTGAGCCGAGACATTGACGTGCCGGCGTAGCCAAGCCACGGCAGCGCGTTTTACGAGTGACCGAAGCGGCGGAATGAGCAGCGCCACGCCGAGAACATCGGTAATCACGCCCGGCGTCACGAGCAAGATGCACGCCACTAGGATCAGCACGCCGTCAACGACGGCGTCCGCCGGCATCCGGCCCGCCTGTAAATCGTCTTGAATCCGCCGCAGTGCCCGCAACCCTTGCCACCGCGCAAGTACCGCGCCCGCGATGCCCGTGAACACAACCATCGCGATAGGGAGCCACCACACCGTTTGGCCGCCAATCCAAATCAGCAGGGCCAACTCGACGAGCGGCACAATGGTGAACAGCAAAAATAGAAGTCCAAGCATGGCAGCGAATTTTACCGCCAGGCGTCTCCCCATTCAAATTACGGACCGTCCTGACGCTAACCGGCGCAAACGGCGGCAAAGATGGCGCACCTCGTCCGGCGACAAGAGGTTCGCCACTTCGCTGGGATGCGTTCTGAACCATGAGGCCACGATTTGCGCGGCCGGGCGATCCACTTCTGAACGCTCCGCGCTTTGCTCGACGTAGGCTCGCTCAAGTTGCCGACGACAACGATTAGCCGCGTCATCGGAAGTGGGTGCCATTGCGGCGTCGACCACACTGCCGCCGGCGATCAGATACCATACAGGCCGACTCAAGATTTCCACTGGGTAAACGCACTGTGCTGGCAGGGGCGGGGCCCGCATCATGGCCAGTTGGTCCCATAAATACTGCGCACGGTCCAACGTGTCTCGCAGCCGCGACGCCCGCTCATATTGTTGAAGTCCGGCCGCGTCGTCCAATTGCTGTTGCAGACGACGTATTGCACCAGTGTCGCGGCCATCGAGAAAGGCGCGGGCAGCGCGGAGCTGCGCCGCATATTGTGGGAAAGTGCAGTTGCCCGCACAGGGCCCCAGGCACGTGCCGATTTCGCCACGCAGGCATTGAACGCGCAAATCGAGCGGAAACAAATACGCTTGGTCGGCGAAGTGCATCGGCACTGTGGGCGGGCAGTCGCACAGTTTGAATAGCCGGTTCACGATCTCGATGGCTTCCCGAATCCGCCAGTTGATCCGCAGCGGCCCCCAACTGTGCCGAACCCCTTTTGGCACGCGACGCCCCAAACGGCAACGCGGGGCGTCTTCGCGCGACAGATAGATGTAGCCGAGCGGACGCTCGGGCTCGCGGCCTCTCACGTTAAACCGCGGCTGATGGCGGCGGATGAGCTCCAGCTCACGCAGCTGGGCCACGAGCTCGTGGCCGACGACTTCCCACACTATTCGGCGAGCATGTGCCGCGACGCAATGTTCCTTCCGGATCGTGCCGCCGCCTTGGAAGTACGTTACCAGCCGCTTGCAGAGCGCGGTCGACATGCCGACATAGATCAGCTTCCGCGTACGATCGACGGCGCCATAGACGCCGGGCGAAGCCGGGCACTCGGCCCGCATCGTGCGGCGCATCACGGCAGGGTCTTTCGCTACCGGAACCGATTGCAGCGGCGGATCGAACGGCAAGAAAGCCGTCGGGCCAAAGCCAGAAAACCGCGCTAGTCGCCGCACGGGCCCCATTGTGTTCCATCGCTTGATCCTCCTTGTTCAGAGGCGATGGACCTTAGTTTACTCACAACCAAGATTCAGTCGAGATTGCTAGCATACGAAACATTTGCCGTGACGTCTTGCCAACCGACATTCTCAGAATCAATTGAACTACCAAGGCACAACAAGCACAAAGAGCAACCACGATTGAATTAAACAGGAGGTCGCAGAGGGAGCAGAGAATTGAGTGCAATTCGATCCTTCTCTGCTACCTCTGTTCCCTCCTGTTAAATCCCGTCTTCGTGTTCTTTGTGCCTTGGCGGTTAATAGAGTAAGAGCATTGGCCACCTATTTTGGAAGCCGGATTTTCTTGGCGGTTTTGTTGGGACGGTCTTCCATTTCAAAGATAAGTTTCTGGCCCGCGTCCACCGCTTCCAGCCGCCTGACTTCCTGTGGCAATTCTTTCACCTCGGTGGAGATGCGGCGTTCGATTTTTTTGATGTCTTCGGCCGCGGGCAGCTCTTCTGGCAGGATCCGCCGCTTCTGCAAGAGCTTGCGGACATCGCGGTTGTTTTTGATGTGTTCGCGGGTGATCTGGGCTTCGGTGTGCAGGTAGTCGCGCTTGATGCTGAAGTTGGTGATCTCGTTGGCGAAGTCCTTGGCCTTGATCGTGATCGTGGGCAGAAAGTCGGCCAGCGCCCGGCCTTTGGGCACATGCAGCCGCTGCTTCATCTGCCGCGTGGTGACGCCGCCAAACAGGGCCTGGTCGCCTTTGATGCGGATGCGGCGAAAACCCGCCTTCGTTCTCGACGTGCTCGTAAATCAGGCCGGAGAGCACTTTTTCCGATCGGCTGAGCTTTTTGCGGGCGTCGAGCCGCTCCTGGTCGGCCAGCCTGCTCTCGATCATTTCCTGGCGTCGGGTTTGCACGGCGAAGTACGTTTGGGCGAACGCCACGGGATCCTTGGACGAATCGGCGTTCTGCGCGATCAAGTAGCAGGCGTAGCGGGTGAGGGCGTAGTCCTCGACCTGCTTTTCCTTTTCGCTCCCGTCTCGCAACGAAACCATTTTGCGGACTTCGAGAAAATGGTCCGATGGATCGTATCCGGCCCGATCGCAAGCCGTCACCGCTCGATCGATCACGCGGGTGAAATTGGCCCACCGCTTGTAGTCGAATACGCTTTGCAGGTCGCGCGCGAGCCAGAACTCGGTGCCACTCTGGACTTCTTTGTGAACCAGTTCCTCGAATTTGCGGTGCAGTCGGGTGATGAGTTCGCGTTTCATAATGGCAGTCAAATGCTTCGAGTTAGAAAGCTTTGTGCGAGTACTTAGAGGAATTCTATACACCGCACGCCACCGGATAAGTCGCGATCATTAGAAGTGCACCGCTGGCCAGCCGATATGCTAGCACACTCACCCTTCCGGGCGGAAAACGAAAGCGGCCTCGGTGTTCCACCGAGGCCGCCACGAATTCGATGTGACTTATTCCCTATCAGGCCGATCGGCGATTGCGCCGCGCAGCAAACACAACCGAGCTCAACAACAGGAGTGAAAATGTCGTCGGTTCTGGAACCAACGTTCGTGTCACGTTCTGCCAATTATTGCCGATGCGAATCTCGTCGTAATCGGTTGAAACAGCTGGCTTCGCGGGCATGCCGTCGACCGCGGCCGCGTTGTTTCCAGAAAACAAACGAATCGAATTGAACGACGTCAATTCAAACGCATTCGACGTCATGTACGGGGCACCGGCTGTCGCCTCGCTGGTGACATTGGCCGGATCCACCCACAGCGAGACCGTCTCGTTGCCGGCAGCATTCCAATCGACTTTGCCGACAACCAGATGTGTAACGCCTGTTCCATATGCGATCGGGGTGGTCGCGTTCAACACGCCGGCCGGATTGGAATTGTTCATCAAGATGCCAATGTTACCGTTGGTCGTCGCGTTACCGGCAGTGCCCGTACCAATTTGGCCGATGGCAATTCGCTCGACTTGTGAACCCGGGGCCGCTGGCCCCGCGGGACCGAAAAACGAAAAGCTCGTGGTTCGCAATGTATCGATGTTTCGACGCGTGAGGTAGCTGAAAAAGAACGAGCCCGAATCGACCAATTGGCCGCCCATAAGACGCGAGACATTGACTGTCGAGTTGCCCGTGCCGCCCAAGGAAGCATCCATCGTAGCCTTGCCTCCGGCACTAGGTGCATAACCGATGGAGCTAAATGACAGGCCCGGTGCGGTAATGGATTTTCCACTGGCAGTACCGCCCGGGGCCGGTAACGCAGCCGCGTTACCCCAGTTGGCTGTGGCGTCATTCGGTGCTGCGGTATTGCCGGTTGGATTCCAGCCGATGCCGGCATTCAAGACCGGAGTCGGGCCAATCAAAGTGCCCGCCGTGTAATTGAATGGCTCGTAAGCGGCACCGACCATTGCCGCTCCCATCGCATCGTGAGCACAAACCAGCGCGCCAGCCAAAGCGATGGCACAACAGCCCCATTTGGCGGCGGCTCGTCGCGCAACTTGCGATTGCGCGGCATTGAAGAAACTCATAGCTGTCCTCCGGAAGTGTGATTCAGCCTGCATTAGCGACTCCCTCGCCATGGGAACTGAAAACGAATTCTATCGGACTTGCAGTGGCTGCGAGGCAGTCACGGCTCTTAGGCCAACCAAGCGCTGATGCGAAAAGCACTCCCGCCGCGCGTTAAACTCCGCCCAAGCCCTACTGTTAAGGATGACGGGCCGGCCCCTTTACGTCAAGAATTTTCGTCAAAAAAGGAAAATCTGATATCTTCGCTTTTGCGCCTGGCCATTGAGGTTTTCCGGCGGCCGCGGGCGCCGAGAGCCGGGATTGGGGCATCTATATTCACGGTGAATAGCGATCGACCTGCCGGCGGTAGTTCTGGAAGGCCTCGCCGAAACGCTCGGCCAGGAACCGCTCTTCCCGGAGGGCGACGCCGTGGATCAATAGCATGAGTGCCGATCCGAACAACAGAACGATCACCCGTGTGTAAATGCAAATGCGTCACTCATTCAATTCGCGAACGACGCGGCACGGGTTGCCGGCGGCGAAGACCGCATCGGGGATGTCGCGGGTAACGACGCTTCCCGCGCCGATAATTGAACGCGAGCCGATCATAACGCCGGGACAAATGATCGCGCTGCCGCCAACCCAGACGTCGGAGCCGATCGTAATGGGCCTGCCAAACTCTTGCGTTCGGCGGAGCTCGGCCTCAAATGGGTGCGTTGCTGTGTAGATTTGCACGTTGGGGCCGAATATCGAATAGTCGCCAATGCGGATGGCGCAGACGTCGAGCAAGATGCAGTTGAAGTTGAAATAGCACTTGTGGCCAAGATAGATGTTCTGGCCGTAGTCGCAAAAGAAGGGCGGCTGGATCGACACATTATCGCCGCCGCTGCCGAGCAGCTCGATGAGAATCCGCTGCCGCTCGGATTCGTCGCGCTCACGCATGGCGTTAAGGTCCTGGCAAAGATCGCGTGCTCGCTGCGCGCGGTCAGCAGCTCCGGATCGAGCGGATCATAAAGCTCGCCGGCGAGCATTTTTTCGCGTTCGGTGGGCATGTGGCTCGCTCAGTTTTGACGGCCAACTACTTGGCCTTCTTGATTGCTTGTTCGAGGTCGCTGATGAGGTCTTGCGGTTCTTCGAGTCCGATGTTGAGGCGGACGAGGTGGCGGCCGTAGTTGCGGTTTTTGCGGCCGAGCGATTCGTAGGCCATCACTAGGCTGGTGACGCCGCCCCAACTGTATCCGATTTTGAAGAGCGCCAGGCCGTCGACGAATCGCATGATGCGCTCGGGCGTCCAATCTTTGTTGAAGACGATCGAGAACACGCTGGCGGAGCCGGTGAAGTCGCGCTTCCAAATGTCGTGGCCGGGGCAGTCGGGCAGGGCGGGGTGCAGCACGAGCGAGATCTCCGGCCGTGCTTTGAGCCAGCGGGCGACCGTGAGCGTCGATTGTTCCAGGTGAGCGAAGCGAACGCCGAGGGTTGCGAGGCCGCGGAGCGCCAGCGCGCAGTCGTCGGGCGAGACGGACAGGCCGAGCAGGCGATAGATTTTTCCGACGTGTTCCATAGCGGCCTCGCTGTTCACCGAGACGGTGCCGAGCAACAGGTCGCTGTGTCCGCCGACGTATTTGGTGAGCGCCTGCATGCTGACGTCGACGCCGTGGGCGAACGCGTCGAACAGCACGCCGGCGGCGTAGGTGTTATCGAGCGCGACGGGCACATTGCGGGCATGTGCCGCGGCCACGATCGCGGGCACGTCCTGCACTTCCATCGTGATCGAGCCGGGAGTTTCGGTCCAAACGAGCGACGTGTTTTCACGGATGAGCTTGTCGATGTCGCCGCCGATCATCGGGTCGTAGAACTCAACTTCGATATCTAGTTCGGCCAGCAGGCCTTCGGCGACTTCGCGACTGTTGCCGTAGGCGCTCTCGGGCGTGAGCGCGTGCGAGCCCGTTTTGCAGTGGGCGAGATACACGAGCGTGATCGCCGCCATGCCGCTGGGCACAATGAACGTGTGCCGGGCATTTTCGAGCTCCGCAATTCGCGCGGCCAGTTTGAGCGTAGTGGGCGTGCCGTAGATGCCGTACGTGGAAGGCCCACCGGGCCGCCAATCCTGGTAGGCATCGGCAAGCTTGTCGAAGACGACGGTCGAGCCGCGGTAGACGATCGGAGCCAGCGAACGGAAACCGGGCGGAGCCTCGGCGGCGGAGTGGATCAGGCGCGTGCGCCAGTGGGGCCGCGATTGTGACGCATCTTTAGATTGGTCGTTCATGGACCTCAGTTTTATCGAGGACTTGTCACTTTGTCTGCCGATTATTGATCGCTGGCCTCGTCTTCGTACTGTGAATAGTCGAGTTCGGGCTCTTTGTTCCAATCAGGATCATCGATACCGCAATCGATATTGGCCGGCTTCGGGTCGATATACCAGATGCCCACCTTTTCTTGTAGCGCATACAGCAATTGTGCGACCGCTGGCCAATTCGAGCCGAAGTTCGCTCTGGCTGCTGCCTGGTATTGCTTCAAGCGGTCTTGATCGTAAACCTCCGTCGGTGGACCGTCGAAATACACTTTGCCGAAATCCAAAAGATAAGGCGGCTGCACAATCGACATTTCGATAACTTGCAAGGTATCGTCCCATCCGAAGAGTCTGGGAATGTCGAACCCGCACAGCCTGTGGATATTGGCTTTCTTCAAGCGTTTGTAACTTTCGAGTTCATCCCGGTAGTTTTTAGCATTCACAATCACCTTAATTGCCGATGGTCGAGTGGATCGCCATACTTCGCCATCGGTGCCAGCTCCAAGCCGCGCTTTACGGAGAATCCGGTGGCCGTTATTCTTAGCGTAGGTCTCAGCCTTGAGAATCAGCCCCGATTCGTCCGACATGTCCCAAGTCACTCCATACTCAGCCGAGGTGGTCCTATCACTGCTGATCGGCGACGTGACGCTTTCGCTATCTCATGTCGGTCCAAATGAAATCATCGTACGCGACGACTGCGAGCCCATCCCGGCTGGTAACGCCAAGCTGTTCATCCGAGTTGACGACTCAAGAAAAGTTCGCGACGTGTTCTTGCCACACGGCATCCCAGGTCCGCATGTGCCGGTGATATTTCTTTCACGCGCGTCACGACGATCGTCGCACTGTCATTGGACATACTTACGCGTCAAACTCTTCAGCAGGGTCGTAGAATTCGGATATTTCGTCGATGAAATCGGGCTTCAAGTATGGCAGAAAATCTTTGGCCTGATCAAGGCGATCACAGAGGCTCGATACGGCAAGAAACTGCACATTTCGTGCAATGGTTTGTTCGGTGCTGCGAACGTTGCCCGAGCTACTTCGTTCTTAAACTTGGTGTAGCGCTCTTCTGGCGCTACTAAATAGAGCTTGATGTCGATGTTTGGCTGCATCGTAAGCAAATCGGACATCCGCAACAGTCCCGAATAGATGCTTGTTGAATGCTCAACCTCAAATGCCCCAACGATGGCGTTTCCGCTCAACCAAAGCACATCGATGTTTTCAATCGTTCTTTGAGTAACCTCATCAAATTGTGTTGGCAACACATCAATTAGATTATTGATTCCGTTGATGATTGCGCCGTTCCATGCCCGCCCACGGTCAGCCTTTGGAGCCCACACTCTTAGCCCCATCCTCGATCCTAAATCCAAAAGTCGCCATTGTATCTCGGTGTGCGTAGTTACGGATGACTGAGATACTACAGGTTCATCATCGTCGATCTCATCGGAGGGCACACTGATTATTCGTTCTGTACCGTGCCTCCACCTTTTTTCAGTTTGTATAGATTGCTGGATCTCTTCAGTAATTTCGGATCGACCGGGCGTGGAACTGGCGCCCTCTGGTATTCCCTCAACGTCGAGGCAATAGCTTCGCCATCAGGACCATCGTAGCGCGTGGGCGAGCTTCGCACCCAGCCTGACCACTTTGTACCACCCATTGGAAAGAACTTGAGCTTTCCCTCCATGTCCTTCATAGGGACGCCGTATTCAGGCTCGAGCATCACCAAGGGTCTGACAGGAAACCGAACCGGGAAAGTCTCTTCACGCCAGATTGGCGTTTCATCGCGATACTATGACCTCGAGAAGGCCGACCCACCGCTTTGCACCGACCATGTAACAGAGAAATATGTCACCCGTGCGTATCTTCTCCGCACGCTTCCAATTGTGGTCTCGAAATCCAGTCACCTTTGCGCCCGCTGCCCGAAACTCATTCCAGGTTATGCCTGTGAATGCGTCAAACCAGTAATTCATTCTGAGCCCCCCAACTCACGACTGAAACTGCTCACACATCCAAATTCCTGACATCCAGCGCGTTCTTCTGGATGAATTCGCAGCGGGGTTCGACGTTGTCGCCCATGAAATTTGAGTCGCTCAAAAAAGCGTTTCAAATCCGGCAGCGGTGAAGTGTCCGTCGTTAGTAAATGCCTGCCGGATTCCCATGCGATGTATGATCGCATGGGAAATCTGATCAATGATACCCGCCTCGCCTGCGTGACGGCGAGCGTAGGCCTCCCACGCGGTTTGCCAATCATCCTCGGTCGGGGCTATTAGGCTGTGGTCCTCCTCCATTGCTTGCCTGAGAATGATGACGTGCGAACGGTATGGTCGCCTGGCCGCGGCGTTACCACACTCCATCAAGACCGGCCGTGAAGTGAGGAGTTCGCAATTTTCCTTTTTGATGCGCTCGTACGCCTCTGTCGCGGCGGCGTGCCATTGGTCCGAGCGGTCCCACAGGGCGACTAATCCGACCGTGTCGAGAAAGGCCTTGGTCACGGCTGGTGCTCATTGTGGCGCGCTGCGGTGTCGGAGAAACCGGATTCGAACCGGGCGTCTAGAATGTCGTATATCTTTTGCTGTTTGCGAGTGTCGCTGCTTTTCGGCTCTACCACTCGTGGCTCAAACTCCACCTCACACCGATCAGGCAGAAACACCGGGTTGGTCGGCCGGAAAACGCCGTCTTCAAATATTGCGTGAATGGTGCCCATGTTTACCTCACATAGATTGTGGCATGGCCGAGTTCATTGTAACCGGTGCCGTTCACACATCCAAATTCCTTACGTCCAGCGCGTTCTTCTGGATGAATTCGCGGCGGGGTTCTACCTGATCGCCCATCAGGACGCGGAAGAGGTCGTCGGCGCCGCTGACGTCTTCCATTCGGATGCGCAGCAGCGTGCGGTTGGCCGGGTCGAGCGTGGTTTCGCGGAGCTCTTCGGCGTTCATTTCGCCGAGGCCTTTGAAGCGAGTGATCTGCAGGCCCTTTTCGCCGGCGGCGCGGATGGCGGCGGGCAGGCCGCGGAGGTCTTCCAGACCCTGCTCGTTTTCGCCGCGGCGGAGCGTGAAGCGCGGCAGCTCTTCGCCCGTGCGTTCTTGCGGGATGAGTGCGGAGATATCGAAGCCGAGCTTGACGAGGTCGGCCAGCGTCGTGTTGATCGTGCGGACTTCGTGCAGCTCGACAATGCGGAGCCGCTCGCGGCGCTCATCGCCGTTGGTGCTGGGTTGGGGGCTGGGGGCTTGGGACTGGGGAGTGGAGGGCAGGCCGACGTCGACGTTGAGCTTGCCGCCGGATTTCGCTTCCTGAGCGGCGACGAAGTTGTCGAGCTCGGCACGAGTGGTGAACCATTCGTCGCGGCCGTCGATGAAGACGTGGTAGATCGGCAGGCGGCCATTTGCGTCTTGGCGCATGGCGTGGATTTTCAGGCTGATGCCGCGGCGCTCCAGGGCGATGATCGCTTCCTCGAGCGTGGCCAGCGTGCGGACCAGCTTGGCCATCTGCTCGCCCTCGATGAGCCGGCCGTCGTTAGGATTGAAAACGGCTTCGGCCAGGCCCAGCTCCAGCAGTTGGTTGCGCATTTCCTCTTCGGTTTGCACGTAGTAGGTGTTCGACTTGTTGCGGACGCGGAACAGCGGCGGCTGGGCGACGTACACGTGCCCGGCCGCTACCAGCTCGTACATCTGGCGATAGAAGAACGTGAGCAACAGCGTGCGGATGTGCGAGCCGTCGACGTCGGCGTCGGTCATGATCACCACGCGGCCGTAGCGGCGCTTGGAGAGGTCCTGGTCCTCGCCGATGCCGGTGCCCACGGCGGAGATCATGCTGCGGATTTCTTCGTTGGCGAGCACCTTGTCTTCGCGCGATTTGTAGGCGTTGATGATTTTGCCGCGCAGCGGGAGGATGGCCTGGAATTCGCGCATCCGGCCGCCCTCGGCGCTGCCGCCGGCCGAATCGCCTTCCACGAGGTACAGCTCGCATTTGTCGACATCGCGGCTGGAGCAATCGCGGAGTTTGCCGGGCAGGCCGCCGCCGGCCAGCGCGCCCTTGCGCTCGCGGATGAGTTCTTTCTGTTTGCGGGCGGCAACGCGGGCCTCGGCGGCCAACAGGCCCTTGTTGCAAATCGCCTTGGCGGCCTTGGGGTTCTCTTCGAGGTACTTGCCCAAAAACTCGCCGAAGAGCGAATTGACGATGCCTTCGACTTCGCCGTTGCCGAGCTTGGTTTTCGTCTGGCCTTCGAATTGCGGATGGGGCACGCGGCAACTGATCACGGCGGTGAGGCCTTCGCGGAAATCCTCGCCGCTGGGCACGAGGTCTTTGAACAGGCCGGACTTCTTGCCGTAGTTGTTGATCGAGCGCGTGAGGGCGGTGCGAAAGCCGGAGAGGTGCGTGCCGCCTTCCGTCGTGTTGATGTTGTTGACGTACGAGTGGACGTTCTCGGTGTACTCGGCCGAGTACTGCAGCGCAACTTCGACGGTCGTGCCTTCGCTGTCGCCTTTGACGTGTAGCACTTCCGGATGGATCGGCTCGCTGGCGCGGTTCAAATGCTGGATGTATTGCCGCAGGCCGTCGTCGTACTGGTACGATTCGTGGTCGCCGGTGCGGGCGTCGCTGATGGTGATCCTCACGCCCTGGTTCAAAAACGCCAATTCCTGGATGCGTTTCTGCAGCGTGGCGTAGGCGAACTTGGTGACGGGGAAGATTTGCGGATCGGGTTTGAAGGTGGTCTTCGTGCCGCGCTTGGTGGTGTGGCCGACGCGGCGGACATCCGTCTTCGGCACGCCGCGCTCGTATTCCTGGTGATACACGAAGCCGTCGCGGCAGACTTCCATTTCGCACCACTCGGAGAGGAAATTCACCACGGTGACGCCGACGCCATGCAGGCCGCCGGACGTTTGGTAGGCGCCCTTCTGGAATTTGCCGCCGAACTTGAGCACGGTCATCACGCCTTCGAGCGTGGACACGTCGCGGCCGATTTCTTCGGAGAGCTGGGCGTGCCGTTCCACGGGGATGCCGCGGCCGTCGTCCTCAACCGTGACCGACCCATCGACGTTGATCGAGACGCTGACGATGGTGGCGTGCCCGGCCATCGCTTCGTCGATCGAGTTGTCGACCACTTCGTACACGAGGTGGTGCAGGCCGCGGGCCGTGGTATCGCCGATGTACATGGCGGGCCGTTCGCGGACGTGCTCCAGATCGCTGAGGTGCTCAAGATCCTCGGCGGTGTAACTGGCGCCGCCGGCGGCGGCGGGTTGCTGGCTTGTTTCGTCTTGCGGTTCTTGTTCGTCTGCCATGTGGATTGCTTTCTTTTTCTGAATTCACCACAGAGACACAGAGTGCACGGAGAAAAGTAACAATGGAGCTGTTGCTGCTGTCGAAATGCAAATGGCTCGTATGGAAATCAAGAAGATACTAGCCGAACGACTTCCGATTCTTCTCTGCGTACTCTGTGCCTCTGTGGTGAATCTTTTCTTTTATTCTATGCGTTATTCGATCGTGCCGATGCGGAAGCGGAGGTCGCGGATGCGGGCCTGCGGGACTTCGGCTTGCAAAGCGGCCAGGATGCGCTGCTTTTCGAAAGTGAGTTCTTGCACGATGGTGGAGTTGGTGACGGTTACTTCCAGTTGGCCGCGACGCACGCGACCAGGCCTCGTGAAGCGGGCCAGCGCCATGCCGACGGCAGCCTGCCAAGCGGCGTGGATTTCGCCGTCGGCCTGGATGCGGCCGTAGCCGCGGGCAGTAATCAGCTGGGCCAGCACGTCGGCGATTTTCTTTGGCGCGCGTGCGTAGTGACGACGCTGCTCGCGCTCGCGGCGTGCAGCAAAGTCGGCGGCTGCGTCGTTCGCGGGCGTCATGCGTGGGATGGGGATGGGCAATTCGTAGTCAATCGTTTGCGGCGATTCATTCGACTCGCCGCGGCGAGTAAACTGTGGCCGTCGACGCTAGTCGCTAAGTAACGGTTATCGATCGCGGGCCAGCGGCATGATTACGTAACCGTAGCCGTCGTCCGTCGTGCAGACCGCTGCCGAATCGCTGTCCTGCAAATCGATTTGGAATGTTTTTTCCGTGTCCAGAACCTTCAAAAAGTCGCTCACGAAGCGCGGGTCGAGCGTGATCACAATGGGCTGCCCATCATAGGCAATAGGCAGTTCGACTCGCGATTGGCCAACCTCGGCGGTCTGACCCGATAGCACCAGCGAGCCTTCGCCGAACGTGAAATCGACGCCACGGCTCTCCTCGCTGGTGACAATCGCGGCTTGCCGCACCGCTGAATACACAGGCCCGACAGAGAGGTCGATCTTGACCGAACTCGGCCGTTGCGGAAACACGTCCCGCCAGCGCGGGTAGCGACCCTCGAGGAGCCGCGAATAGATCATCGCCCGCGGGTTCTTCACCAGGACGTCGTTCTGCCGGACGGCAATCTGCACTTCGCTGCCATCCTCGGCCAAGGCCCGCTCCAAGAGCTGCATGGCACGGGTGGGCACCACGGTCACATCGCCGAATGGAGCGGGCTGGCCGACCGCTTGAGCAGGGCCCTCCATTTTTGCCAGCCGGCGGCCATCGGTGCCTATCGCCGTGAGAACGTTGTCCTTCCACTCCAATTTCACACCCCCCAGGGCGTAGCGGCTGCTTTCATTGTCGGTGGCGAAAATCGTCCGGCGGATTAACTCACGAAACAGGCGGGCCGATAGTTCGTAGAAGCTGGCCTCGCCGAATTCCGCGATAGCGGGAAAGTCTTGCGGGTTTTCCGACGGTAGCTTGAATTGGCTCCGTTCACCGCGAATCGTCGTCCCATCATGGTCTGACTCAATGCGGAAAGTGGCATCGCTGCTTTCGCGTAAGATCGAGCCAAATCTCCCCACCGGCAAAATGGCCGCGCCCGGTGCTTCCACCTCGATGCCCGTCACTTCATAGCGAATGCCGACCTCCAAGTCAGTGGCCATTAACGTTGCAGAGCCGGATCCCACGTCGAGCTTCACATTTTGCAGAATTGGTTTGGGGCTGCGCAGGTGCGATCGGGGCGACAGTCTGGAACGCATGGAGCAGCTTCTCTCGGTTGCAAATGATTTTCATCGTGTCGTAAATCCTTTACAGGAGGGAGCAGAGGAAGCAGAGAAGATTCGAAACTTCCGCGCTGTTTGAGGTTTGGCCTATCGGTTCGTTTGTCGTGTATGTGATTAAGATAGAAGTGTTAGCTTATTATTTCTCATAATTACCTTGGCACGATCGAAAGTGTCGACAACGAACGATGGCGAAGTGAAAACCGGGCTGAGGATTGCTTTTGCGCTGATAGCAAGCATGTGCAGACCGTGTCAATTCGGCGTTTGTCGATTGTCGTTGGCATGTCAACGTTTGAATCAAATTCACGTCCATAATCGTTTTCGTTCCCATTCGCAGCTATTTGCCTTGCAAACCCAACGGCCAATCGACGCGATTTCCAGAACGTATTGATTTAAGGACTCAGCAGGATGCGGCGCAAATCGTCGAGGGCCTCCTGCGTAGCTAAGTCCCGCTGCCGGTCACGCTCTATTTTCTTGTAGTTATGCATGATGGTGGTGTGATCACGGCCGCCCAGCCCGCGGCCAATTTCAACGTAGCTGGCCCCGGTCAATTCACGGGCCAAATAAATGATTGTCGCGCGGCCTTGAACCACGGCCTGCTTGCGGGAGCTGCTCTTCAGCTGTTTTTGCGACAAGCCGTAGTACTTGGCCACCATGGCAATAATTTCCGACAACGCCGGTCGCCGAGCCTCGCGATTGGTGAGCAAGCGACTTGCGTGCTCGATGTCTGTGGCCGCGCTGTCCGATAGGCCCGCATACAACTCGTATAGCGCACCGATTAGCTGACTGGCCGTGCCCCGCAATCCCTCGGCTAGTTGGCATACGGCCTCGTCCGAAAGCGGCCGTCGAAGCATGGCAGCAACATGCTGTACAATCCGCGCTCGGGCCGCCTTCCCCGGCGCGGCCAATTGCAACATCAGCCCGGATGCCAGGCGGCTGCGCAAATCCGGCGTTAAATTGCCGACGCAGTGACCGGCCTGTGCGACGTCACGAGAACGATGCCGGCTGACTCTACATAGGCATCGAGCGTGAATCGCAGCTCGTGCAACAGGTATTCGTCCGCAGGCAAACGATGCAAATCGTCGATGACGAGCAATTCGCGTGTGCGGAAGCGGCGACGGAAGTCGACAACTGCATCCTGGTCCATCGCCCCAATGAGTTGCTGGCGGAAGTCCTGAGCGGTGACATAGTCGGCGGATTCATCGCCGTGCGATTGCTGCCAATGGCGGACCAGTCCTCGACCCAAATGCGTTTTTCCCGTGCCGCTTGGACCGAACAACGCAATCACGGTAGGGAGTCCTTCACCCGGCGTAACTGCCGGAGCCGCGGCGCACGGCATCTCGGCCAGCCCGAACAATCGACGAAATGTGGCTGCTATCAGCCGGTTCTCAGGCCCGGCAACAAACGTGGGCAGTTGTACTCCCGGTGATGTCATGCCACGGCCTTCGGGTCGGGCGGCAAGCGTCCGAGTGGGCAAAGAGATCTCGGTGATGTGGTCGACCACGTCGGCTCCGTCCGCGAATTGGCGGCCGAAAAAATGAGGAAATCGGCTCCGTCGTTGGTAGCCGTAGGCGACTAGCCGCGGCCGCGACCAGCCAAAAAAAGTGCGGACTTGCGGGCACTTTTTACAAACCCAAATTCTACCCGATTCCGATCGCCAGCGGGAGTCGTTCCTGGCGAATTTCACGCTGGAACTTGCCGACGCAAATCATTGCAGCAACGGAGGATGCGCTGAGCCGCTTCGTCGATGTCGTCGACCGTCGTCGTGGCCCCCAAACTAAACCGCAAAGCGCTCTCGATCACGGAAGTTTCGCACCCCATCGCAATCAGCACAGGAGAGGGTTCGCTCGACCCGCTAGCGCACGCGGAGCCGGTCGAGCAGGCGACGCCGGCCTGGTCTAAAGCCATAAACAACGATTGCCTGTCGAGACCGACAAATGCAATGTGCGACGTGTGAGGAAGTCGTGCGGTGGTGGCGCCGATCACCTGCGCACCTGGCCATTTTTCCAGAATGATTCGCTCGAATCGATCACGGAGTTCACGCATTCGAGTGGCACACTCATCGCGCTCGCCATGCCACAATTCCAGAGCCCGGCACATGCCGACGGCAAGCGCGACGCTTTCCGTTCCAGGTCGCATACCACCTTGTTGAAAACCGCCATGCAGCTGCGGTTGAAGTTGCGTGCCATGTCGCACGACCAATACGCCCACGCCGAGTGGTCCGTGAAATTTGTGCGCTGCGACGGTCATCGTAGCAGCGCCATGCGCGCGGAAATCAACGGGCAGCTTGCCGACGACCTGGGCCGCATCGGTGTGCAGGGGCGTGCCGCGTTGGGCGCAAATCGCCGCAATTTCGGCCACAGGTTGCAGGACGCCCGTTTCGTTTTGGCCGAGCATGGCCGCGACGATACGAGTCTCAGGACGAATCAAAACAGCCAGCTCGTCGACGCGAATCACGCCGCGCGCGTTGACGCCCAGTCGGTCAACATGCCAACCGCGCCGCGACATTGCGTCGGTAAGCCTTGAAATGCTGGGGTGTTCGATCGAGGAAATAATGATGTGTCCGGGCGGGCGAGTAGGGTGGGCACCGCCCACCAAGACGCTCTCGCGGACAGTCATTTGGTGGGCGATGCCCACCCTACAATCCTTGTCGTCGGCCAGCCCAAGAATCGCGAGGTTGTTCGCCTCCGTGCCGCCGCTGGTGAATATCACCTGGTCCGAATGCATTCCGGTAACTTCGCGCCCAGGAGTTCGCCGATTCGTTCACGAGCATTTTCGAGCACACCACGCGCGCGGCGGCCAAATTGGTGCTGGCTGGCCGCATTGAAACACGATTCGCCCCAACAGGCGCACATCGCCTCGACGACTTCCGGCAGGATCGGCGTCGTGGCATTATGGTCGAGATAAATTGGCCGAAGCGGCACGGTCGACATGCCTGAATCATACGCGAACCGGATGCCGGATGCTGGATGCTAGTCGCCCAAGCAGAAACACGCGTTATGCAGGCCTTCCTCAACGAGATCCGCGTTTCGAAATCGCCATTGCAGGCAGCAAAACACCGCGAGTAAGATTCGCAGCCCGGTGTGCCCGCGTTGCCAGTAATGACCCTGGCAATCAAGTCTCAAGTGCTGCCGCAAAATGAGACTATTCGTTCAAAACCAGAGAACCGCCGAATGCCAAGGTTCACCACGATTTTCCGCATGATCGTAATGGCGGTCGCTGCCGTCATCGCCGTCGAAGGATGGCAGCGCTATGGCCCATCGACGCAGCAAGCGAAGACGCTTGCCACGCGTGTCGTGGAAATAGCACACGACGCGCTTAATAAGCCAGAACGTAAGCCGGCAGAGACTTCGGAACTCGTCGAAAACCAGCCGGGAGATTCACCGGCGTTTTCGGCAGCGCCTCCACCTGTACCTGTCGTCACTCCGCAGGTCGCGGAGAACGGCGACTTTCTTGCCGCGCCGGCAATCTTCGCGCCCATTGTGCCGGCGGAATCAATCGAGACGACATCAATCGAACCCTCGGCCTCGACCGCAGCCGATGCCGATCGTTTACCCGCCCTGATGAACCGATTGAAAGAACTCGGCGGGACTGAGCCGCAGCTGGTTACCTGGGGCAGCAGCGGGCAGCTTTATCGTTTTTGCTGCCAGGCGACGTTGGATGACATACCGAGTTTTAAGCGCCACTTTGAGTCAGTGGCGGCCGAGCGCTCGGTTGCGGTGGAAGAGGTAGTGGCCAAAGTCGAGGCTTGGCGGACGGCGGAGCAGAATCGGAGCCGCCTGCGATGAATCGTCTAGGCGTCCAGCTTCGTGCCGTTGCCGCTCGCCAACGAATGATAATTCGGCGCGGTGCGTTTTCGCCGATCCAGGACACGGGCGCGATGACCGGGCTTGTCGGAATGTGGAGGCTTGGTTCCGCCCGCACCACCACACACTCCGCTCAAAGTCGCGACCTCACGCGCCGCAGCCGGCTAGAGGCGGTGTTATTCCTGGCTCGTGAGCCGCTCGCACTGCGCAGATTGGCCCAATTAGCCAATCTGACGGACGCGACCGAAGTGCGGACCTTGTTGGCCAGCCTTCGGAAGCGATACGTCGAGCGTGGATGTGCGTTTCAAGTTGCACAAGTCGGCGGCGGCTACCAACTGTTGAGCCGAGCGGAATTTGCCGGCTGGTTGTGTCCGCAGGCCGGCCGTGAACAGGCCATTCGGCTTAGCCCTCCGGCCTTGGAAACTTTGGCCGTGGTGGCCTACAGGCAGCCGGTACTGCGAGCGGAGGTGGAAGCGATTCGGGGGGTGGCCTGCGGCGAGATCTTACGGCAGTTGCTCGATCGCGACCTCTTGCGTATTGTGGGCCGTTCGGAAGAATTAGGACGGCCATTGTGGTATGGAACCACGAAGCGATTTCTGCAAATGTTCGGATTATGTAACTTGGACGAGCTCCCATG
Source organism: uncultured Planctomycetota bacterium (assembly GCA_963786455.1). GTDB lineage: Bacteria > Planctomycetota > Planctomycetia > Pirellulales > Lacipirellulaceae > JABDGM01. The sequence goes on from CAWAZX010000018.1 coordinate 69,501, forward strand.
GGCTCCCCAATTGCGGCGTCCGACGGGCCACCCCGACGACGATTCACCGAACAATTCGGCAGTTCTCGGCGCCGGCTTGACCGGCGACGTGGAAGCTGCATAGGCTGTGTGTTTTGCTATTCGATTGGTTACGATCCTGGTTGCTGTTTGAGGGGGATGTTGCCTTGAAGTTGGTGATCGGCAGCAAGAATCAACCGATGATTCTTGTGCGCCTCGTCAGCACCTATCGGCACATGAACTTGTTCGCTGCGTGAAGCGGCCAAACAGTTATCGATCGCTGTCATTGGAGACTTCCAAGATGAGCCTGGATGAACTACGTGCCGCTTTGCTCGAACGCGAACTCGTCGCTGCCAAAAAGGACGAAGAGTTTGAGGACGAAGACGAGGAAGAAGTCGAGGACGAAGACGACGACGACGATGAAGACGACGACGACGATGATGATTACGAAGATGAAGAGTTCGACGACGACGAGCTCGAAGACGACGATGAACTCGAAGACGAAGACGACGAATTCGACGAGGAAGAGGACTTCGACGAGGACGAGCTCGACGAAGATGACGACGACGAACTCGAAGACGAAGACGACGAGTTCGAGGACGACGAGTGGGAAGAGGTGGAGGACGATGAGCTAGTCGAGGATGAAGAGGCCGACGAGGACGACGAGGATGAGCTCGACGAGGAAGAGGAACTCGAAGGCGACGAGGAATACGAATACGAATTCGAGGACGACGAAGAGGAGTGAGGGCGGCAATGCGCTCTTGCACGCCAAGCCGCAAGCAGCGCTAATCTTTGAGCTGGAATAGTCGCTGTAGAGCTTCCAGCAATCCGTGGTGCGTGCCGTTGCGCGATTCGTCCCGGAGCGATTCCAGCGGCGGGTGAAGCATCTTCGCCACAAGGCGATCAGCAAACTGTTGGATTTCCTGCCGCGAGCGCTCGTCCAGCTCAGGCAACCGGCCGTAGAGCCGATCCAATTCCGTGGACTGCACGCTTTCCAGGCCTTGGCGGAAGCGGGCAATCACCGGCCCTGCGGCCCGGTGCCGCGATTCCACGACGAACGCCCGCGTTTCCTCGTCAATGATTTTCTCGGCGGCCGGCAATGCCGCCGCGCGGGCCTGCCGGTTCCGGTCACAGGCTTCGGCCAGATCGTCGATGCCGTACAAATACACGCCCAGCTCCTCGCCAATCGCGGGTTCAAAATCCCGCGGCATCGCCAAGTCTAATACAAACAGCGGCCGTTGGTAACGGCGGCGGGAGACTTTCTGCCGATAGTCGGCCAGCGTCACCACAGGGCGGTCGGCGCCCGTGGTGCTCACGACCAGATCCGCCGCCACGAGTTGGCCGAGCAGCTCGTCCCATCCCGCGGGTCGGCCCTTCCACTGGTCAGCCAGTGCCCGGGCCCGCTCGAAATCGCGGTTGAGGACGGTGATGTGACGGGCGCCCGCATCGACCAGGTAGTGGAGCGTTTCCTGGGCCATTTTCCCGGCCCCGATCACCAGCACCTGCTTGTCGTCGAACCGCTCGAAGATGCGCGAGGCGAAATCCGCGATCGCCACGCTGGGAATGCTCACCCGGTGGCGATGGAGCGGCGTTTCGGTTGCCACCCGCCGAGCCACGCGCAGCGCCGCCTGAAAAAATGCGTGCGTAACCGGGCCCGTGCTGCCGATGTTACGCGCCATCTCGTAGGCTTGCTTCACTTGCGAGAGAATCTGCGCCTCGCCCAGCACCATGCTGTCCAAGCTGGAAGCCACGCGAAACAAATGATGCACGGCTGCTTCCGCATCGAGCGACACAAGTTGTCCGCTGACCTCCTCGATCGGTACGTTATGAAAGTTGGCGAGGTAGCGAGCCAGGATCGGCGCATCGAGCTTCGCACCGGGATCTTCAGCCGCCGCATACAACTCGACCCTGTGGCAAGTGGAGAGCAGCACGGCTTCGCTCTCGGGATGCGTGACGCGCCACGCGGCCAGAGCATCCACGGCTTGATCCGGCGTAAACGCCAGCCGCTCACGCACCGCCAGGCTGGAGTGCCTGTGGTCGCAACCGACCATGGTGAGTTGGACGCAGGATTTCATGAATGAACAGCCGATCGTACAGAACTATGCAACAACGCTCGCCCAGCTTGTTGTCGACGTGAATCACTATCCGTTGTCGCGCCGCGATCACCGTGGACGGTGTCTAGCAACATCAACGATGCGAGCGCGATGATCAAAAACACGAATGAGGCGAGCGTCAGGTAAGCTACTTTGCGACCGCGGCGGGCGGCCGGATAGACCAGGCGAAACACTTCGGCGACGATCAGCCAAAGAAGCATCGCCCCCAGGCTCAGCACCACCGGATCGGTCCACAGAACATACGTGGCCTGGCCGCGGTGTTCGGCCAGGCTCATGGCCAGTCCTGACAAAAAGCCGAGCGCAATCAGCACGGCCGATAGTCCCAGCGTTCGACTGTTGACGCGTTCCAGCCACTCGAGGCTAGGGAGCCGCAGTCCATTGGCCGATGAGCGGACGTGCTTGAGGGCGTAGCTCTGCACGAGATACATCAAGCCCGCCAGAAACCCGACGCACACCGCCACGGTACCCAGCAACAGCATCATGCCGTGGAACATCCCCCACACATAGAACGTTCTCTCCGGAGCCAATGGCTCGGTGCTCGCCCAGTGGGAGCCAATGGCCAAACCTAGCACGATCGGCAGCAACACCAACCCGGTCGGCGTGCGCGGCAAATAGAACAGCGCCGCCAAATACACAGCGGCCAAAACCCAGGCCGCCAGCTGCAGCCATTCGGCGGCCGTGGAGGCGGGAAGCGCGCCGGCTTGTGCGCCACGGTAACCGAGATACAGCGTATGGGCCACGACGCCGGCAGCGGTAATGCCGATGAGCGCCGCACGTCGCCAGGCCGCGCGAGATGTGAGGCCGAGCAATTCCAAACCAAGCGCAATCGCATAGCAAGCGGCGAAACAGATGGTCGAAATGCCCGACAGCATGCGAATGTACCGGGGTATTTGAGATTAGAGCGCCGGCCAACGTAGACCGTTTATTCGGACTGGTCACTACAGTGACCAGTCCAACCGGCGCGATCATACTCACTTCGCCGGGACCACCACGCCGTCCAGGCCGTATTGTTTCAATTTCTTATGGAGCGTATTGCGATTGATACCCAGCCGGCCGGCCGCTTTGATCTGCACGCCTTCGCACTCGTCGAGGACCTGAGCGATTACTTCACGCTCCACGCGATCGACAATGCGACTGTGGACGTCCTCCGCCTCGTTGCCGGCTTCGCCCAGTCCCAGATGCACCAACTCTTCCGCGAGCGTGTTGAAGTCCAGCGCCACGCCAATGGCCCGCGGTGAGCGGCCGGTCGTCACTGCCGTTGGTAGCAGCTCAGTCGTGAGTTCGTCGCCCGGCGCCATCACCACGGCCCGCTCGACGTAATTCTGCAGTTCGCGAACGTTGCCGGGCCACTGATATTGCTGCAACGCAGCCAGCGCCCGCGGCTCGATATGCGCCACGTACCGGTCGTTCTGCTCATTGTACAAGTCCAGGAAATGAGCGACCAGTTCCGGAATATCCTCGCGGCGGTCGCGGAGCGGCGGCAGAAAGAGATGGGCACCACGTTGAGCCGGTAGTACAAATCCTCGCGAAACCGGCCGGCCGCGGCTTCGGCCAACAGGTCGCGGTTGCTGGCGGCAATCACGCGGGTATCCACGCGGATCGTTTGGGTGTCGCCGACGCGCTCGAACTCACGCTCCTGCAGCGCGCGCAGCAGCTTCACTTGCAGGTGCGGCGTCGTGGAGTTGATCTCATCGAGAAAGATCGTGCCGGTATGAGCCGCTTCGAAGCGCCCCGTGCGGTTGTCGATCGCGCCGGTGAACGCGCCGCGCACGTGGCCGAACAGCTCGCTTTCCAGCAGGCTCTCGCTCAGAGCACCGCAATTGACGCGGACAAACGGCCGGTTGCGACGCTGGCTCAGCTCGTGAATCGCGTGGGCGATCAGTTCCTTGCCCGTGCCTGTTTCGCCTAACAACAGCACCGACGCGCGGCTGCGGGCCACCTGGCGAGTCAGGCGATACACTTCCTGCATGGCGCGGCTGGAGCCGATGATGCCGGGCAGGGGCTCGGCCGATGCGGCGTGGGCGCCGGTTTGGGACGGGTTGCGGCTCATAAACCTGGGGGTGGGGTGGGACTGCGGGCGTCCCGGCGGGATTCGATGGCGTCTAAAACCGAGCCGAGAATCTCTTGCGTTTCGGCGTCGGCCGAGGCGCTGGCGTTGTAGCGGTCGTATTGGGTGAGGATCTCGTCGCTAGTCAATAACACGCCGCGCACTTGAACGCTCATTTGGAAGGCTTTCGCTGCGTCGCGACGCACACCGCCCGGCAGCGCCGACTGGCTCGCGAGATTCAAGAGCGTGCGCTGGCTCTCGGGTGTGCCAAGCTTCGTCAATGCGTTAATTGCCGTTGGTGCGGTGGCGGGCCGATACATGGCCATCTCGATGGCCGGCGCCGTGCGGTGCAGATCGTAGAACGTGCGATTGCTCGCCAATAACTGGGCTAACCAGGTTATTGCCTGAGTGGCTTGCGCCGCGCGCTCGTTGGCCGAGACGGATGCGCGGCCAGAAATGTTATTCAATTGGTCCACGATGCGGGCGAGAACCTCCGGCGAATGGGGCCGCGGCGACGCAATCGCGAGGTTGTGTTCGCTGGCTAGCCGCGAAGCCCCTGGTAGCCGGCCGTCGGCCGCGAGAATGGCGATCGGAATCTGGGCCGTGGCTGGATCCGAACGCAATTCGTACAGCACCTGGCGGACATCCGGCACCAGGATGTCCATGTCGACGAAAATCATTTCGACGTCGGCCGCCTCGTGCGCCAGATCGATGGCGTCCCGGCCGCGATTGGCCGCCTCGGCCTCGAGCCCATGCGCGGCAAGCATTCCGGCCACGTCGGACGCAGCATAATCCGTCGGCATGGCGACGACCGCGCGCTGCTCGCCGGCCGCATTGGCGAACCACGCCAGCGCCTCCGGCAACCGGCTGGAGCCGGCGTAGGGCGAAGGTGGATCGATCGCCATGATCGCCCGCAACGCCGCAAACTGAACGTCACGATTGGAATGCGCAAGCGCCGCGGCCAGTGGCGACAGCTGCCCGGCACCCGTGTACAACACACCTGAATCCCGCCGCCGTCCCAGCTCATCCGCCGCGGCAACGGCGGCGTGGGCATAATTTTCCTTAAGCGCGTCGGCGAGCACGTCATTCAAGAAATGGGCTTCGACGCCTTCCACCATTCCGCGTGTCGTGCCGATGAGACCGGCCGCTTCGAGACCCAAAACCCACGCCTGGCGTTGATAAGCGCGATTTTCCGGCCGCAGTCGTACGAGCGCGCGTGCCAGCCGGGACGACCAAATAACTCGTGCCTCATCTGCCGGATAGCGGGCCGCGCGAAGTCGCTTCGTCGCATCGTTCCAGTGCCAGAGTTCGATCTGGTTCGACTCATCCGCGGCAAACGGCGGCGTGCCGGCGGCATAGCGTGCGATCGCGTCGGTGAGAGCTGATTCGGCGGACGAGAGGCTCATGCTCGGTAGCAGCGGAATGGCTTGCATTACGCCAAGCTGCCGCAGAATTCCATCCACTTCGGCACGCAAACTTGGATCGTTCGTGGAAAGCATCGCGAGCAGTGGGCCATCGACGAGCGGACGCATTTCGGCGGCCGCGGCTGCCAACGCAGCCCGGCGACCGGGATCGGCTTCCCGCGCAGCGCTTCCAACGTAGCGACAGCGCCGGCCTTCCCGAGTGCCGACAGATCGTTGCGAGCGATTGAACGCACTTCCGGTGAGGGGTCAGTCAATTGGGCCACGAGCTGGGCGATGCGCCGTGGGTCGTTCGCCAAGGCAGCGGCCGCCCGCATGCAAGCATCGGCAAACGCGGCACCGGCCGGTGCCAACTCGGCAGACTTTGCCAACTGCAACATTCGTTGCGAACCGAACTGCGTGACCAGCTCGGCCCGTTGCGCATCGCTCATCTCCAGTTGGCCGAGCTCATCGAGAATCGGCCTGGCCAACTCCGGGCGACCCAGGTCGATCAGCCAGCCGATTGCCTGGTAATAGTCGGCCGGTTCGTTGCGTGGCAGTTCCAACGCGGCACGCACGCTGGGATTGGTTTCGAGCGCGGGGGAGGCAGTGCCCGGGGCGTTTGTTGCAGCATTCACGGCCGCATCTCCAGGGGCGGCAGCAGCCGCTTCGAGCTCGTCCTGGCCGAAGGCGGAAGCCCCAGAGATAGTCGCCCAAATCAGCGTGAAAGCGGTAAACCAGCGTGTTTTCGAGTTGTTCATCATGATGTCGTCGTTGATTGAAAAAGGACTTCCGCGCGTCGCAAGCGACGCGGCTAAATCTCCAGGCATCTCTCCATATCGCCAGTTGATGTGCGACTTGTTCGGGATTGGTCGATCCGTAACTTGTGAACGCTTCGATCGTCCGCCGTGCGCCCAACACGTCGAACACCGACCGGTCCAGGGCCGGATGGGCGGCTTGGATTTCAGCGAGCGGTAACTCGGCTAACGAAACGCCACGTTTCATCGCGGTTCCCACGAGTTGCCCGATGATTTCATGGGCCGAGCGCTGCGGCACGCCTTTTTTGATCAGGTGTTCCATCAGCGTCGTCGCATCCAGGTACCCCTCGTCGAGCCGCGCCGCAATCGCTTCGCGGTTCAGCTCCGCGCCGGCCACGAGCGGTGCGGCCAATTCCAGGCACGCCGCCACCGTATCGAACGAATCAAACAACCGCTCCTTGTCTTCCTGCAGATCGCGGTTGTAGGCCAGCGGCAGCCCCTTCACCAGCACCAGCAAGCTCGTGAGGTTGCCGATCACCCGGGCCGATTTGCCGCGGATCAGCTCCAGCACGTCCGGGTTGATCTTCTGCGGCATGATCGACGAGCCGGTGCAGAACTCCTGCGGCAGCCGCAGGAAGTTGAACTCCGTGGTCGACCACAGAATCCATTCCTCGGCCCAGCCGCTCAGGTGCACGGCGATCGCCGGCCAGGCAAAAGGCGAACTCCAGCACGAAATCGCGGTCGCTCGACGAGTCGAGGCTGTTGGCGACGATGCCGTCGAAGCCCAGTTCTTCGGCCACCATGTGCCGGTCGATCGGCAGCGACGTGCCGGCCAGGGCCGCCGTGCCCAGCGGCAACTGGTTGACGCGCCAGCGGCAGTCGGCGAGCCGGTCGCGGTCGCGCTCGAACTTCTCGCAATACGCCAGCCAATAGTGAGTGGCGAGCACCGGCTGGGCCCGCTGCAAGTGCGTGTAGCCCGGCAGGATGACGCCGGAATCCGTCTCGGCCCGGTCGACGAATGCCCGCTGCAACGCCCGCAACCGAGCAGATATTGCGTCGATCTCGTCGCGGACCCACAGCCGCAGGTCGGTGGAGACCTGGTCGTTGCGGCTGCGGCCGGTGTGCAGCTTGCGGCCCACGTCGCCGATCCGCTCGATCAGCGCCCGCTCGATGTGCATGTGGATGTCTTCCAGGTCGCTCGTGGAATTCGAACCGCCCGTCGGCGATTTCCTGGCCGATGGCTTCCAAGCCGGTGACGATTTGGTGCCGCTCGTCGTCGGACTGAGAATGCCGACCTTCGAGAGCATATGGGCGTGGGCGATGGAGCCACGGATATCGTGAGCGGAGAGCCGCCGGTCGAAGGTCACGCTTTGCGTGAACCTTTCCACACGACGGTCGGTCGCCTGGTCGAAGACACCTCCCCAGGGTTTATCCACCGGCAATCTCTCCATCGGGAAGCAGCGCCATCCGGTCAGCATTGATGGCTTAATACAAACGCAAGCAACATCTTTACAGTAAACACGTTACGGCGACATGTCAACGACCGGCGCAGCGGACGCTCAAAAAGTAGGCAGCGTGTCGAGCAGTCGAAAACGACTGGTGAAATGGGGGTCGGCGTGGTCGTTCTCAAGCTGGTTCTCGCGCTCGATGGCATGCTGAAGTTTTTCACCCAAGGTTGGACTGTCCGCCACGAATAGGGGAGCGGACTGAGTTAGGATAGGTTCAACCCTGGGCCGTCAGCCTTTCGGTCGTCAGCAAAGGAGCCTCACAATGGGCGGCGTCTACGAGCTATTTCAAGCCATCATGAACATGGGTGAGCCGTGGCACATGATCGTTCTGGTGGTGTTGATCACTTGCACCACCGGAGTATTCACTTCCTTGTTCAAGCAAATCCGCAAATACGGCTGTTACCGGCGGGATGTTGATTTGAAACGCGATTTGGTGGAGCGCGGCCTGAGCGTGGACGAAATCGAACGCATCGTGGCGGCCAAAGGAAGCGCGAGCAAAGACACTTGCTAAACGTGCAAAACGAGGCCGTTGCGAACGTGAGTGTTTAGCGGCGGCGGCCACGCCGCTGCGAATCCAAACCAGTGCCGTAGCTACATAAGCAAAAAAAATGCCCGAGGAGCGAAACATGAACTCCGTGCCAGGCAGTTTTTGGGAATGGGTCGCGTTGCTCGATTCCGGGGAGCTTACGGGGCTAATGGTGATGTGCATCATTGGATTTGTCTTTATCATCACGTTTATCTTGGCGACGATCTACAAAATCCACAAAAACCGACTGGAAGATTCGCTCAAGCGCGAGTTGTTGGATCGCGGTATGTCGGCCGACGAGATTGCCACAGTAATACGCGCTAAACCGATACGAAGCCGCAGGCTGGCCACGAATTCGAATTTGGGGGAGATTTCGCGATGAACCTGACACCATTTACGCACGCGCTCGTTGCATTCCAGGACGCCAGCTTGTGGTCCACGGCGTTGGACGGCATTGATGCCGACAAACGGTTTGTGCTATTCACCATTGGCATCGGCTGCGGCACGGGAATCATTCTGGGCACGCTTGGGATCCTGAGCGGTGCGATCACCTCCGTTTATCGCCGCCGCGCGGAAATGGATTTGAAGCGGGACATGATCGATCGCGGGATGAGCGCCGACGAAATCGCCAAAGTCATCGAATCGGCCACGCCGCCCGAAGACGCTACGCAACGGCTGATCGCGTCCTGGGCGAGAAAGAAGTCGGGCTAACCGGCGCCGCTTCAGACAAATCGACGTTTCCTTGGCCGGAATCCGAGGAGTGCGACTGCAACAAAAGTTAGCGCCGCGGTCGTCGGCTCAGGCACGCCTGACACACTACCGGATCCTGACGCAGCGCCGAACCGCGCTCGCCAGAAATTGTAGTCGGCGTCGTCGACCATCGCGTTGCCACTGCCGTCGGCACCGGTGCCCATCGGAACGCTTTGATCGCGTGTTCCGCCACACAACATAGTCGGCCGCATCGACGGTCCCATTGCCGTTGTAGTCGCCGGTAGGACCCGGGGCGGGCTGCCTAAGGTCGATCTGTCCTGCGACGTTAGCAAAGCGTGTCGGCGTATTCGCGGTGACCTGGATATTTGGCGTTCCCGGAGGAAACCCCGATGCATTCATGTCCGTCAGTGAATTAAACCCGTCCTTGGGTAGCAGCGAGCCGGAAAAGGTCAACGAGTCGTTCGAATCCACGAATGAGATTGTAATATTGTTGGCGTTGGGATTGAAAAAGGGGCCGGCGGGCAAGGTGAAATTGGGCGTGACTGCGCCGGGCAAGCTAGTGAAGCCCGGTGTCGCGATCAGCATGTGTGAGCTGGCAGTTGAGGGCGTATTCGGCAGATTGCTGGGGAGTACAAAGTTTCTGATTACCCCGTCGCTGTTGGCACGCAGGGCGTGGTTCGCCACAAATTGCTCGTTGGAGAAGCTGTCGAACAGCTCGATAAACTGCACGCTGCCATCGGCGTTGGAGAAGACTTCCTTGACGTGCCAGAGATGGAAGGCTGCGTTGGCAGACGGTACCGATACCGCGAGCAATATCAGAACGACCACGAGCGGGGCGAAGTATGATCGTATCATACGCCGGCTCTCACACTATTGTGCCGACGGGTTCGCTTGCTCGCGAGAATTCTCGCAAGCCAGCCCGATAACCACCAGTGCAGCCGTGGCGGGCTCCGGGACGGCCACGGCTGCCGCGCCTGGGATTGGAGCGATCTTTCCGAATTGGGCGCGCCAGAAATCGTAGTCGGCTGCGTCGACCGTGCCGCTCATATTGCCATCCGCGCCGCTGCCCGCGGGGGTGACCGTCTGGTTCAACGTATCGCGCCAGAGCACATAATCAGCGGCATCGACGAAGCCGTTTTCGTTGTAGTCGCCAGTCGTGGTCGGCGGCGAAGGTGCAATGGCCCGCATGTAGGAGAAGCCACCGGTACGCTGTGGCCAACCGGTAAACCGCAGATCTAGATAGATGTCGTCAGCTGTGTCTACGTCGTCGCCGACGAGGTGAACGACGACATCCTGGTAATTTGGTAGGAGAATGCGACCACCGACGGCGTTTTGATAGGAATCTTCCCAATCAGTAAACGTCAGCTCCTGCCAACTCGACGCGGCGATTGTTTTGCCCACATTCGCAGTCATGCCGCCATTGGCCCAACGAGTGCCCTGCGGACTGGAGTTATGCGTGTACTCGCATCCGGGGACGCATTCTGTGGCAGCGTTTAACAGTCCCATGCCGAAGGGATTTCGAGTAATCCACACATCGTCTGTTATGCGATCTTGGTTTTGCGGCAGATTGGCCGCGCCTCCCGTATTCGCAAACGTAAAGCTTAGTCCCGACCAAACTGTCTGGGCCCCTGCCGAGCCAATTGTCGCCAACTGCGGAATGCTTGATATTATCCCAAGCAGCAGTGAAGGGATTAGAGTACGAAGCATAGAGAACTCCGGAAGAGGAATTGTCCAACCAGGACCGCCGTCGCAGTATCGAAGTACGCATTTACGCCCTGGCCCACTCGGAGTATGCCCGCGGGCCAGTATCACCTAGTTTCGAACGCTTTTCAAGCGGATTTTCTGGCGCAGATTTGCAACCATTCTGCAATTGCTGGTCTGAGAGCCGTTCGTCCGAGGCCCTGTACGCTCGATAATTGTCGTGATAACCTTGAGCGATTTTAGCCGCGCGGCTGAGTTCGAATCGCATTGGCTTGCTAACCGTACTCGGCGTGCGCGGGGCACGCCCCGCCGCTAAATACGAAGAGCTGTTTTTCCCGGCGCCCCCTGCCTCCTGAACCCTTCTCCGATCCGTGCCCCGTCGCGACGACCTTAAAAAAATCTTGATCATCGGCTCCGGGCCGATCGTAATTGGCCAGGCCTGCGAGTTCGATTATTCCGGCACACAGGCCTGCAAGGCGCTGCGCGAAGAGGGATACGAGGTCGTGCTGGTGAATTCGAACCCGGCCACGATCATGACCGACCCGGACACGGCCGACCGCACGTATATCGAGCCGCTCACGTGGGAAATTGTGGCCAAAGTGATCGAAAAAGAACGGCCGGATGCACTGTTGCCGACGCTTGGGCGGTCAGACCGGCCTCAACTTAGCGATGGACCTTTGGCGGCACGGCGTACTGGAAAAGTTTGGCGTCGAAATGATCGGCGCGAATGCCGACGTCATCGACAAGGCCGAGAGCCGCGACCGTTTCCAACAGGCCATGCAGAGGATCGGACTGGAATTGCCCAAGGGCAAAACGGTCCGCACGGTTGAAGAGGCGAGGGTCTGGCTGGAAGAAATTGGGTTGCCCGCCGTAGTGCGGCCCAGCTTTACGCTTGGTGGCAGCGGCTCGGCGATCGCCTTCAACCGGGCCGATTTCGACCGACTCGTCGGCCGCGGACTCGATCAGTCGCCCGTCCGCCAGGTACTCATCGAAGAATCGATCATCGGCTGGAAAGAGTATGAAATGGAGGTGATGCGCGACAAGGACGACAATGTCGTGATCATCTGCTCGATCGAAAACTTCGACCCAATGGGCATCCACACAGGCGATTCGATCACCGTCGCCCCGGCTCAGACGCTCACCGACAAGGAATACCAGCGGATGCGCGATGCGTCGCTGGCCGTGATCCGCGAGATCGGCGTCGAGACGGGCGGTTCGAACATTCAATTCGCGATTCACCCGGGCACTGGTCGGATGATCGTGATTGAGATGAATCCGCGCGTGAGCCGTTCCAGCGCTGGCTTCGAAGGCGACGGGTTTCCCGATTGCCAAAATCGCGGCGAAACTAGCCGTTGGGTATCGGCTGCACGAGCTGCCGAACGATATCACGCGCGAAACCACCGCCTGCTTCGAGCCGACGATCGACTATGTCGTAACCAAGGTGCCGCGGTTCGCGTTCGAAAAATTCCCCGAGGCCGATCCCACGCTCACCACGCAAATGAAAAGCGTTGGCGAGACGATGGCGATCGGCAGCACATTCAAGGAATCGTTCCAAAAGCGCGCTGCGCGGGTTGGAAGTGAGGAGCGACGGCTTTGGCTGCGACCGGCTCGACCTGTGGGGCACGGATCAGCAGCCAGCGGAAGAGGAAATCATCGCACGGCTGATGAAGCCGGGTGCCGAGCGAGTCTGGTACCTCCGCTACGCATTCAAGAGCGGCATGAGCGTCGCCAAGGTTTACGAGCTGACGGGCATCGACCCGTGGTTTTTAGACAACTTGCATGGAGATCGTCGAGACGGAAGAGCGAGTTGAGGCGAAAGGCGGAAAGCGGAAGGGGGATCGCGGACGCTGGTATTGCTCCGCACGGCCAAGCGGCAGGGATTTTCCGACGCGCAGATCGCGCGAATCTTCGGCGCGACCGAAATGGAGGTGCGCACCGAACGGCTGCGGCACGGGCATTCGCGACGACGTTCAAGTCCGTCGACACCTGCGCGGCCGAGTTCGAAGCCTACACGCCGTACTACTATTCGACCTACGAAGACGAAGACGAAGTGCCGCCGAAGGAGTCGAGAGTCAAGAGCTAGAGTCGAGAGCAAGAAAGGGGAATGCCGGCCCTCGACTCTCGACGCTCGACACTCGACTTAAATCCATCGTCATCCTTGGCGGCGGGCCCAACCGCATCGGCCAGGGCATCGAATTCGACTACTGCTGCTGCCACGCCAGCTTCGCGCTCAAGGAGCTGGGCATCGAATCGGTGATGGTCAACTCGAACCCGGAGACGGTGAGCACCGATTACGACACGAGCGACATGCTGTTCTTCGAGCCGCTCACGGTCGAGGACGTGCTCAACATTTGCGATCGCGTCGAGCCGGACGGCGTGATCGTGCAGTTCGGCGGGCAGACGCCGCTCAACCTGGCCCGCCGTCTGGCCGACGCCGGCGTGCCGATCATCGGCACCAGCGTTGATGCGATCGAAGCGGCCGAGGATCGCGAAAAGTTCCAGCAGCTGCTGCACAAGCTGGGCCTGCGTCAGCCGCCCAACGGCATCGCCCGCACGATGGACGAAGCTCGCCGCGAGGCGGAAAAAATCGGCTACCCGCTCTTGGTGCGGCCCAGCTTCGTGCTCGGCGGCCGGGCCATGGAAATCTGCTACGACACGGCCCAGACTGGAGCGGTTCGTGGCCGAGGCCTTCATCGCCGCCGAGGGCCAGCCGGTGCTGATCGACCAGCTTTCTCGAAGGCGCGACCGAAGTCGACGTCGATTGCATCAGCGACGGCAAGGACGTCATCGTGCCCGGCATCATGGAGCACATCGAGGAAGCCGGCGTCCACTCGGGCGACTCGGCCTGCGCGATCCCGCCCTATAGCTTGCCCGGCCCGGTGATGAGGAAATCCGCGCGGCGACGGTGGCGCTGGCCAAGGAGCTGCACGTCGTCGGCCTGATGAACGTGCAGTTCGCGGTGAGGTGGGAAGGGCAGGAAGGGGGTCTAGGGGCTGGGGGCTGGGGACTCGAGAAGAATCAAGCAAACAGCCAGTCCCCAGTCCCTAGCCCCCAGTCCCCAGTTCCTGTTGTCTACGTTCTCGAAGTGAATCCCCGCGCCAGCCGCACCGTGCCGTTCGTCGCGAAGGCCACTGGCTTGCCCGTCGCAAAGATGGCCGCCAAGGTGATGGCCGGCGTGTCGCTCTGGCGGAGCAGGGCGTACTCGACCGATCCGATTCCGACGCACGTTTCGGTAAAGGAGGCCGTGTTCCCGTTCATCAAGTTTCCGGGCGTCGACATCGTGCTCGGCCCCGAGATGCGCTCGACCGGCGAAGTGATGGGCATCAGCGAGCGGTTTTCGATGGCGTTCGCCAAGAGCCAGCTGGCGGCCGGCACCGTGCTGCCGCGCGAGGGCAACATCTTCATCAGCGTGGCCGACCGGCACAAACAGCGCCATCGTCGACCTGGCCCGGCCGACTGGTGCGAGCATGGGCTTCTCGCTCCTCTCCACGAGCGGCACGGCCGACGCACTCGAAGCGGCCGGCATTCCCGTGCCAGCGCGTCAGAAAAGCTGCAAGAAGGCCCGCCGAACCTGCTCGATTATTTTGCCGATCGGCGCGGTCGCGCTGGTGATCAACACACCCAGCGGCAAAGGCGCGCGCACGGACGAAGGCAAGATCCGCGCCGCCGCCGTGCAGGCCGGCGTGCCCTGCGTCACCACACTCGAAGCGGCGACCGCCGCGGTGAAAGCGATCGAAGCGCTCCGCGCGGAAGACATGCAGGTGCAGTCGCTGCAGGAGCGGTTTGCGAGCCTATCTAAAAGTGGCTATAATGGCGGCATGAGCACCGACGCGATCCAATACGAATCGTTGAGCGGTTTCACGCCACCCTCGACGCTGGGACCGTATCGGGCGGCCGATTATTGGAAGCTGCCGGAGGGCGAGCCCGTAGAACTCATCCGCGGGAGGTTCGTTGTGTCGCCAGCACCGAATACTCTACATCAAACTCTTGTCATCCTGCTCACCAATCTCCTGTTTGAAGCTTCACGCCGAGGCGGCGGAAGAGTTTTGCCTGGGCCCACTGACGTGGTACTCGACGATCATACAATTCTCCAGCCGGACGTGCTGTATGTTCGTCGGGGCCGACGAGAGATCATCCGCGAACGAGTTATCGGTCCACCTGATTTGGTGATCGAGATCCTTTCGCCGCACAACTCCCGACGTGATCGAATCGACAAACTGAATCTCTACGCCCAATACGGGGTCGCCGAATATTGGATTGTCGACCCGGTGGAGCGTCAGTTCGATTTCCTAGTGAATCGCGACGGTAAATTCGAGGTTCAGCCGCAGCAAGATGACCGGTACTCATCGCCGGTGTGCGCCGAGATTGAAATCGATTTGGCCGCATTCTGGCATGAGCTGGACGAACAGCTGGGTGCGACCTGAGAGGATCTCTTGTCCTCCAACAAAGTCACCGTTGGCGGGTCTACAAGCGGGGTTCAGGCCGAAGAAAACCGTCCACAACTTCGGCTCCATCATCTGTTCGCGTTGACGGCGGTGATGGCAGTGTTGCTGGCCATTCAAGGTCCGCATCGCAAGGACGTGAACCGAGACGTTGTCGTCGGACCGCTGCACATTGTACCGGCCGAGTGGGGGATATGGGGCGTTGTTTACCAGATTCTCGCTGCGGCGGCGATAACCGTGTTGGTCTATGGAATTGCCGGCTATCGCCGCGGACTGACGTTTTTCAGCCAGCCGGGGCATTTGGTTCTCGTAGAAATAGCCGTTTCAACCGCACTCGTTTTTCCTTTCCAATTGCTCGCCCGTTCTGTGGACTTTCCACAACCGAGCCT
This sequence comes from uncultured Planctomycetota bacterium, assembly GCA_963786455.1. Classification (GTDB taxonomy): domain Bacteria; phylum Planctomycetota; class Planctomycetia; order Pirellulales; family Lacipirellulaceae; genus JABDGM01. The sequence continues at coordinate 85,094 of CAWAZX010000018.1, forward strand.
CAACTGGCCCGTGATGCTGGTGTGGCTTTTGGCCATCGTATCGACGGTGTCGCTCATTTTGGGTCGCGTCGCGCTCAATACATTTCTGGCGAAAATGCAGTGAACGACGTTGGAAGCGCGTATTTTACGCAAAGGCCTTTGCGGCTGTGTTTTTCATCTGGGCTGATTTTTTTGTGATCTTGTTCGCCGTAAACGCGGCACGCACCGATCGCAGCGAAGACGTAATCCGAGACGTCAGTCATTGGTGTGGCATCGCGATTCAACTGGCGATCAGCAGCTTAACGATTCTAAGTGCTCTCGTTCTGGCGGTTAGTCGATAGTTACACGATGCGAGACGTTGGCGCTAATGCTAGATCAGTCCACAAACTCACCGCTCACGCCCGACAAATTAATCGGCCAGCCCGACCCGCCGCCGTTGCGGATTCATCACATCATGGCGGCCACGGCGATTATCGCCGTGCTGCTTTCGATCAGCCAGTCTCTCCGGCAGAGCAATACGCTTGGTCTGTCCGCCTTCGTTGCCAGCGGTCAGGGTATTGTGATGACAATTGCAGCTGGATTGGCAGCCACGCTGACTGGTTTTGGTTTTGTGTGGCGTCGGCACGGACATTCGTATTTCAATCAGCCGGGACATTGGCTGCTTCTGGTACAGTCGCTGATGATCACTGTCTTTCTCCTGGCGGCACTCATCAGTGCCCTGCGACTGCCTGACAACCATGCTGTGATCTCGGCCGCGACTAACGTGTTTTTTGTTTTGCTCAATGTCGTCTTGATTGGACTGAATCTCTGGGCGGCAGCGAAGATTGCGGATTCGATTCCTTGGACGCTGCTGTTTCTGGTCGACGGCCTCATGGTCGTTGGCATGTTTGGCATCGCATGGCTGGTATCGACGGATCTCGTGCCGGTCGTTTTATGGGGTGCTCCGCTTGCCACATTCCTATTGCTGCTGCTTGCCGCTTGGGGCGACCGGCGGGACCATATTCGCAGAGACTGGCCTCATTGGCTGGGCGTCTTCTTGAAAATGGTTTCCGCCCTGCAGAATGTTGGGACGGCCGATCTGGGCTTGGGTCGCTACTTTGCTGACCGCATAGGCGTTCTACGAGCGAGTTCGAATGGAAGAGTTTCTTGCCGCAACCGACGTAATTGATTGGCAACGCGCCGCATGTGTTGCGGCTGGCGCGACAATTGGCCGCAGATGCTGCCGATGCAACGGACGTCGCGCGTAAGTGTTTTGAGTGGGTGCGCGATGAAATCCAGCACAGTATGGATTTCCGCCGAGTCGAAGTGACGTGCCGCGCATCGGACGTGCTGGAAGCGCGGACCGGCTTCTGCTACGCCAAGAGTCATCTGCTTGCGGCCCTGCTGCGGGCCAACGGAATCCCGGCCGCGTTGTGCTATCAGCGGCTCTCGATCGATGGCCAGGGCGCGCCGTTCTGCCTGCATGGTCTCAACGCAGTGCATTTGCCGGAGCACGGTTGGTACCGCATCGACGCCCGTGGCAACAAGCCGGGTGTCGATGCGCAGTTCACGCCGCCGATCGAACGGTTGGCATTTGCAATCGAGATCCCCGGCGAAGCGGACTTGCCCGGCATGTATGCGGAGCCGAATTCAGCCGTACTCGACGTGCTTGGCCAGTACGAGAACGTGGCGGCCGTTGCGGCAAATCTTCCCGATATCGCCTGATGCCATGCTATACTGAGTGGCCATGAGTACCGCGACATTTCACTTCGAATCGTTCGACCAATTCTCGCCATTCAGCGACGTGGGGCCGTATCGGGCTGCCGATTACTGGCAGCTCCCAGAGGGAGCGCCGATCGAACTCATTCGCGGGAGATTTGTTATGTCGCCGAGCCCCGTGCCGCTGCACCAGATCGTTCTTTTGTTACTCGCTGAGCATTTCCTGAACATTGCACGCAAATCCGGTGGGATTGCACTATTTGCTCCGATGGACGTCGTGTTGTCGGACGACACCATTCTGCAGCCGGATTTGCTCTATGTCGCACCACACCGCCGGACAATCATCAAGCAACGCGTGGAAGGACCGCCCGATTTAGTGATCGAAATCATCTCAGGCACAAGCCGCCGTGATCGAGTAGAGAAGCTCGATTTGTACGCGCGCTACGAAGTGGGGGAGTATTGGATTGTCGATCCGGAAGCCCAGCTATTTGACTTTCTCGTCAATGAAGGCGGTCGTTTCGTCGTTAACTCACCGGTTGCGGATCGCTATCAATCGCCCCTCCTTCCTGAAGTAGAGATTCAACTTGCCGACTTCTGGCGCGAAGTCGACGAGCGTCTGCCCTATGATTGAGAGTAGCCAGAGCTACGTCCGACAATCTTCGTCGGCGTCGGCTTAGTCGTAAGCGACGTGCTGAACACGGAATCCGGCGAATTGCCAGCACGCAATATCTCACCTGGAAAAATCAACCTTGACCGGCGGTTGGTGTCTCCCGTATTCTGCCGCCCCACGACGAGGGAATGAGGGGCCCGCGGGGCAAGTCGTCGTGGCCTTATTCAAAACACCAGGGCAAGAATCATCTTGCAAGACTTGGCGATTAGCGCACGGCCCAACTCGGTCGGCGTCCCGGAGACCAACGAACCACGTGGAAGGGTCTACCCCCCCGTTAGGGAGGCGCTGACCCCGCAGCGGTTGGCGTTGGCACGGAAGCCCGCCATCCGCTACGATACACTCCCCGACGCGCGGCAGTCGCCTCCTCCCCCCTAAGGCGACCTGTTGGGCGTCCGCCCGCACGCAAGCGTTATTGCGTCCAATCGCTCCCGGAAAGGTAACAGCGTCCTTTGCCCCCCTGGGACGTGTGCTTTTCTGGGAGCTTTTTTATGCGCTAAGGGCAAACCTCAATGCCCTTCCAAGCTGCGACCAAACAGGTCGCTGGCGATCTCCTGCGACCTGTTAGGTCGCGGCTATCTCGAGTTTTGTTGCGCCTGCAATCGGCGCCGTGGATTCGATTTCAAGTTCATCGCCAATAGACGCCGATCTCTATTGCCATACCTCGAACCAATAGGTATCCTCCCGCCGCGATGACCAAACGCAGCACCAATCCCGATTTTCTCAACGGCGTGCCGGAGCTGGTTGTGCTCGAATTATTGAGCCGGCGGCCCATGTACGGTTACGAGCTCGTGCAGGCAATCAAGGAAGAAAGCCAGGGCGAGCTGGAATTCGGCGAGGGGTGCATCTACCCGCTATTGCACAAACTGGAAGCGCGGGGCGATTTGGCGTCGCGGCGATTGAACGTGGGCGGCCGCAGCCGCGTCATCTATCGAGTCACGCCCAATGGCACCAAACAGCGGGCCGAATCGTTCACCCAATGGTCGGAAGTGGTCGAGGCCGTCGGCCGCATCTTGCAAGGAGGCAAGCATGAACACGAGCACGCACGAACCGCTTAAGGCCATGGTGGCCAATTTGATCCGCCACGGTTTGCCGGCCGATTACGCCCAGCGGACGGCTTCGGAATTGGCGGACCATCACCGCGATTTAGTTGAAGAGTTGCAGACCGCCGGTTGGACGGAGTCGTATGCCTTGTCGGAAGCGTCGCGCCGGTTGGGAGAGCCACAGGCACTCGTGAAGAAAACAGTGCGCGAATACCAGAGGCGCTACTGGTGCGGCCGCTGGCCGCTGCTGACATTCTTTCTTGGGCCAATTCCAGGGCTGTTGATGGTATGGGTGATCACTGGACTCATGTTGGCCGGTATTGGCTGGATCCTCGGCGTCATCGTCGATGAGACCACCGCGAGCGCAATCGAACCGGTAGGGCAGTATGTCGTCTTGTACTCGCTCAAAATATGGCTCACGCTGGCTTCACCTGTGTTGGTTATGGCCATGTTCTGCTGGCTGGCGTCGCGCGCGGCCATGCGTCAAGCCTGGACCTGTGTTGCCGCCGGCACGATGGCGACGTTTATCGGATTTGTACCCTGTAATATCGACTTCAAGACTGCCGCGAATCCGACCGGACGATTCATGATTGGGTACCATCCGTGGTTCCTGCCGGAGAATTTTAACTGGCACCTGCTCAACTTCTTCACTTGGGATCCATGGCAGCTCAGCCAGCTAATCTTGCCGCTTCTAATTACCGCCGTTTGCATGTTTTACTTTCGAATGCATACGCGTGACGGAGGGCAGTTGCAGGCGCGGGTGAGCTAGCAATTTGCTCGCGTTGTGGCGGTGCGGGAGAATCGCTAGAATTCGCGGCCCCGGCGCCGGCGAGCCATTGGCTCGCGGCGATTGGGGGTCAACTCAACGATATCAGGCGCTCCATCCGTTCCCGCCCCAGGAAAACGCGTCGATGAGCAAGGAAGCTCCGCGGCGGCGCAGTGCGCCCGCCATCACTAGCAACCAATTATCCGCAGAAGAGCAACTTCGTGCGGCCCGTGAGATCGTCCGCCGCGAGGCGGCCGGCGTGTGGAAAGTTTCGTACCGTCTCAATTCGTCGTTCTGCGAGGCGGTGAAGCTGCTATTTAACTGCAAGGGCTGCGCAATTGTCACCGGCATGGGTAAGGCGGGGCTGATCGGGCAGAAAATTGCCGCCACGCTATCGTCCACGGGCACGAGAGCCCATTTTCTCCACCCGGCCGAAGCGTTTCACGGCGACCTGGGCCGCGTTCACCCGGACGACGTGGTGGTGATGCTCACGCAAAGCGGCGAGACGGCCGAAGTTGTTCAGCTTTTGCCGTCAATGCGCGATTTCGGCGTGCCGCTCATGGCGATCACTGCCTCGCATTCGAGCACGGTGGGCCGTGCAGCCACGGTGGTGATCGAGCTGGGGGAACTGGAAGAAGTTTGCTCGCTGGGACTCGCGCCAAGCACCAGCACAACCGCAATGCTGGCCGTGGGCGATGCGCTCGCATTGGTTGTGAGCAAGATGCGCAACTTCCAGGCCGATGACTTTGCCCGATTTCATCCCGGCGGCGCATTGGGGCGTCGGCTCAGCCGCGTGGACGACCTCATGCGTCCATTGTCCGATTGCCGGAAGGCGAGCGACGCGCTCACGGTTCGCGAGGTAATCGTGACGTGCAGTAAACCGGGCCGGCGTACTGGCGCGATCATGCTGATCGACGGCTCGGGCAGGTTGACCGGACTTTTTACGGATAGCGACTTAGCCCGACTTTTTGAGCGGCGGGATGAGGCAGCCCTCGATCGCCCGATCCGCGACGTGATGGTGCCAAAGCCAACGACGGTGCCCAGCGGGACCCGCGTGGCCGATGCCGTGGTCCTGTTGGCGCGGCGGAAATTCAGCGAACTACCCGTGGTCGATAATGCGGGCCGGCCAATCGGACTTGTCGATGTGACCGACGTCGTTGGTTTCGAGGCGGAGGCCGCTGCAGCGAGCGAATCGCCAAAGAAAGCGGCGTGATTGCAAAAACTCATGCAAAGGCGCCAAGATAAGTGAAATTGGCGAATAACATCGACGATCACCATTTCATTCTTCATTTGTCCCCCCTTTCGTATTACGTCGTCATCCTCCGACTTTGCGCCTTAGCGTGAGATGAAATGAGTCTTGCAGAACGCTGCTCCAAGATCGAACTCATTTTGAGCGATATCGATGGCGTGATGACCGACGGTGGCATTCACGTGTTCGACGACGGCCGGCAGATGGTCAGCTTCCACATCCGCGACGGAATGGGCGTGCGGCTGTGGCGTGAAGCGGGCAAGCGGTTTGGCATTGTAAGCGGCCGCAACCTGGAGGCGATCCGCCGCCGCGCTGCCGATCTAGGACTCGACATCGTGCAGGTGGGAATAGATGACAAGCTGCCGGCGGTCGATGCGATCGCGTCCGACTTGATGCTATCGCGCGAACAGGTCTGTTACATCGGCGACGACTTATTGGACCTGGCGACGATTCGCGCAGTCGGTTTAGGCGTCGCGGTGGCCGACGCAGTGGAGGACGTCCGCCACGCCGCAAAATACGTAACCAGCGTGCGCGGCGGTCAGGCGGCAATCCGCGAAGTGGTGGAGGTGATCCTAAAAAACACCGGCCGTTGGGAAAATGTGATGAGGCGCTACCGCGACGACTGCCAATCTGAATGAACCAATTTGGTTTTGATGCGAGGTTTTGATGCGAGTAACAATCGCGGTCATTTGCATTTCGTGCATGTTGATGTCAGCAACGGTTTCTGCTCGCGACGTGGAGTTTCCGTCCACCAACTCGGAGTTCATCCAACGCGATCGGTCGAATACTGAAGATTTCCCGCCTGCATTCATCGAGAGCGAATGGACGATTCCTGCAATTGAAGGACACATTGAAAACAAACCAGAAGTGTTGAGCTATTCCTTCGAAGACTTTCAGCGCATTCGACAAGAGAGGTCGTCGATTGACCGAAAGGAGATATTCCACGGTTCATGGTCCCCTCCAAAACGCTCGGACCCCCGTTCCGGATTCGAATTGCCGTCACCGCCCTCAATTCCACCACTCGATCAGGACTGGCTAACCAAGGCGGTTTGGCCACGCACACGATGTTATTTGGAAGGGAACGGCAACAACGCCATCTTTGGAACAGTGGCAGTGTACCGCTAAGTTGGCGTTCAGCGGTGACAAACGCCCCAATCACGTAACCACAGTAGCCTGCCGATGCTTCGCCGCCTCCTTCGCAGCGCGATTGTATTCGCCGCCATCTTCGCGGCGTTCCAGGCGTACGCGCGATTGGCGGTGCCCTGGATGGAGCCGCCGCTAAAGGTGCGCGAGGGTCGGCCGCCCACGGACAGTGATTACGCCGACGGGAAACGCGTCGGCACAAAGTATCAGCTGTTGCTACGCAATTATTTTCCCGAAGGTCATTGGACGCAAAAGCTGCCGCCCAAGGTGTTCGCCAGCTCGGACGAGCGAGCGATGCTGGTGCTGGACGCGTACAAGCGACTGGAGCTTCAAGCCGAGAACGGCCATGCCGACGCCGACGACAAGGCCGAGTCGGCGGCTGCGGTTCAAATCAAAATCGATCGCTTCGCGCTGCTAATTTTCCCGACGCCGCCCCGCGAAGGCATCACGCCGCCGCAGGATGCGATCATTCTCGAGGCCCCGCAAGGGGCGGTGCTGCAGTTCGACGACTTTCGGCCGGAGCAGGGTCGTATCGGCCAGATCACGCGGGGCCAGTTCCCCGGCCGTATCACGATTCGCAGCAATATGCACAACCCCGGTCCCGAGGATGATTTGCTCGTCGAGACGGCTGATTTGGAGATGAACACGCGGCGGCTCTTCTCCATCAGCCCGGTTCGGTTTCGCATGGGGCAGAACGTGGGAGCGGGCCAGGGGCTGGAAATACACTTTCTCGCCGATGAACACGTGCAACCGCATGATATGGGATTGAAATTCGCCGGCTTGGATTCGCTGGAAATTGACCGCGAAGTGCGGATGCGATTGCAACTAGAGACCGAAAGCCTGTTGCCGGGAAACGACCAGGCAACTGGTTCCCACGTTCCAACTGAGACTGAGAATAAGAAACCGAACCCGCCAGTAGAGGTGTCCTGCAGCGGTCCGTTTCACTTCGATTTTGTGCGCTACATCGCCAGCGTCGATCGCGACGTGTTGCTTCGCCAGATTCATCCGAACGGTCCCAGCGACCAGCTGACTTGCAACCAGTTGGACATTCATTTTGCGCCGAAGCCACTCGTCGAGGGGCAGGCGGATCCGGTGATTGTTGATCCGGGGAAACGGCGACAGCGCGAGTTGGGCCGACTCGAACCGGTGGCGATTGTGGCCGAAGGACTTCCGGTCGTCGTGACTTCGCCATCGCGTGGTGCAGAGGCCCGTGGCGACCGTATTCACATTGGGCTCCGCGATCGGCGCGTGATGATTAGCGGTGAGCGCGAAGTGGCTTTGGTTTACGGCCCAAATGTGCTGCGGGCGCCGGCAATCGAGTATCAGCACCCGCTGCCACAATCGGGCGCGACACTCGGAAATTTCCGTGCGTCCGGGCCCGGATCCTTGCATTACGTGCCCGATCCGACGAAGCCACAACAAATGCTCAACGCCACCTGGCAGCGGTTGGTCGAGTTAGCGCGTGACACGGGCCAGCCGGTGCTGGCATTGGAGGGCCGACCGCATTTAGTGTTTGCCGATGCGGGCGCCATCGTGGCGGATGGAATCAAAGTGTATTTGCGAGAAATCCAGGGCGACGCCGCCACGCGAGTCGGAGTGCCCATTAGCGGGGGATCCGCCGGCCGCGGAGAAAATGATCGATTACAGGTCGTGCCGGATCGGCTCGCCGCCACCGGGCGAGTGGAAATCAGGTCGCCACAACTTAGCGGGCGAACTCACGAGTTGCTGGCCGCCTTTCGCATGCCAAATGTTGGGGCAGGCGATGCTCCGGCCAGCGGCATGGCCCCAGCCGCTACTGACAGCAATTCAACAGCCAATGGGTTAACTACCCAATTCAGCCTGACACCCGGGGCCGAACCGGCGCAGCAGTCGTTCCACATCGATGCGGATCAAATTCAGATCCAAGTGCAACTAAGCGGCCAGTCGGCCGCGCCGTCGGCCGTGGTTTGCGACGGCAATGTGGTATTGCGTGAAGTGCCGCTCGCCCGCACCGACGAGCAGCCATTCGAGATCCGCGGCGGAAAGTTGACCATCGACCAGCTGGAATCGGGCACGGCGCACATCACGCTCACGGGCGTCGGCCCGGGCGACGCACCGGGGTCGAAGCTGGTGCAACTAGCCGGCCGCGGCATCACGATGCTGGCCGATTTGGTGGAGCTGGACCAGCGCGAGAATCGCTTTTGGAGCAACGGGCCGGGGAAAGCAACGCTGCTGGTAACTCGAGGCCTGACTTCATCCCGACCTCAGGCCGAGGGGAATGGCCGCGAGACGACAACGCCGATTCCGCTGGAGATCAGTTGGCAGGCCGGATTGGAATTCAACGGCCGCACGGTTGTATTTCGGCGGAACGTGATTGTTTCCGGAACGGACGATACGCTGCGGTGCGATCAGTTATCGGCGAGGCTTACGGCGCCCGTGCAATTGGGACAGCGCATCGATCAGCGGGCGATTGATCTGGAGGAAGCCGAATTCCGCGGCAACGTATCGATGGACCACCGCTCCGCGATGCGGTCGGCGTCGTTTCGCACGAGCGTTTGCAACTGGCACGGCTAATGATCAACCAGCAAAACGGTGACATTAGCGGCGACGGGCCCGGTGTGCTCCGCTCGACGCGTTACGGAGACGGCTTGAACTCGCTTACCGCGCCGGAAAAGCGCCCGCGGCCCGAAGCGGTGCTTGGTCGCCGCCTGCTGCTGCCGCCGGAACCAAGCTTTATTTCTTGGGCGTCGATTTTCAGCAGGGCTTATCGGGCAACCTGTACACTCGCGAGCTCACGCTTAACGATCGCGTGCGAACTGTGTACGGGCCGGTCGATTCCTGGGAGCAGGAGTTGGATGTCGCTCGACCGGAGACCTTGCCGCCGGATAGCGTTCGTTTGCTTTGCGACGAGCTGCGTGTGAACGAAAACCCAATTGCCGCTCGGGCCGCGGCGGCGGGCCAGAATGCCGACAGCCGCGCACTTGGACCGATTCAATTGCAGGCCACGCGCAACGTGCGAATCGACGGCCACTCTGCTGAGCGCGGGGCGTTTGTCGCACAGGCCGATCGGGCCAGCTACGAACAATCCAAAGATATTTTCCTGTTGGAGGGTGACCTGCGAGCACCGGCGACAATCTGGTACGCCGGCCAAAGCGGTGCGCCGCCGGCATTCCGACGAATCAGTTTTTCGCGATCAACGCAACACCTGGAGGTCGGGGGGATGATCTACATGGAATTCTCGTCGGACGACCTCGAGAGTGCGCGCGAACAAACGGCCCCGCTCGGCAGTAGCCTCTGACTGCCAACGCATGGCGGAGCCACAGTTTGCGGCGATCGATGTTTGCCGTCCGAGCAACCAGAATTCACGCATAATCGCGCTAGGCATAAGAACCCGTATCTGTTGCCGGTGCGTTAGCGCCTGGTTCATGTGAATGCCGGGATAATCCGTCCAGCCGCTGCTTTTCATCGACCACGATGCGACAGCCGGCGATTGCACAAGCCACAATTATTAAGCGGCAAAATGTCTGGAGACTATTGGACTACGCGATGAGTGACGTAACGGCTAATGAGCCCGAATCACACGTACCGGTCGTCGACCAGGAGCAAGGCGAACCATGCCCGGGCTGCCGGCGCTTGCTTCCAGTTCGCCTCCGTAAGACGGGCGAAACGGCCGCGCATTGGGAATGCACTGCCTGCGGTACGCCACTGACCGGAATCTTGTTGAAAGATAAAGCGGAGAAGTCGGTCGAAGCGATCCGCATCGGTCGCGTGCACTTCGACACGACCGAGGTGCCGGCGCTTCCCTTCCGGCTGCGGCAACTGGTCAAGGAGTTTGTCGACTCGCGCCGCAAGAATCCGAGAACCGATGAGCACCGCAAGCTAGTGCGGGTGCCGATGGAACTCGACGTCACGGTATCTCTGCTGGACGATAATTGGACCCCTCAGGCCAGGCCCTTACTGGGGATTGGAATCGACCTGACGCAGCACGGACTGGGTCTTATCACCACGTGTCAAATCGAAGCGAATTACGCCGCAGTGCAAATTCGCTTTCCGGCCGGTATCGTCCAAATCCTGGGCCGAGTCGTCTGGACGAAGGACATCGGCCACGGTTACTTTAACTCGGGCATGCAATTTCTGTCGCGGTTCGGCCGCAACACAACCATCATTGTCCCAGCCGCCCAATCCACGTCGCCCGATTAGGCCGGATTATTCATGAATAATCACCAACCCGATGCGTTAGCGAGGGAATGCGAAAGTATTGACTTCGCTAACGCGTCGGGTTGGTGCAGCGCACTGAGCCGAATTATTCGGGCCATGAACAATCCGGGTCTTGGTGGTCACCTCTCGAATCGGCGTGGCTGCAATTCTCACACGACCCGCAACCGCTCTTGCTCCAGCCGCTCGGCAAGAAAGCCCACAGCACGCCCCGCCATGTGGCTGGCGTACTCGAAACTGTGCCCGCCGGCCTCGGTCTCGAGGTCACATTCGAACGGCACGCCGAGCGACCAAAGTTTCATACGGAGACGATCGGCCGATTCGTGCCAGCGGAGGTCCGACGGGTCGCAGCAGAAGAATTGATTTCGCGGCCAATTGAGTGGATGGATGTGCAACAGGGCCGAGTCCTGTCGGGCATCTTCGGCGTCGCGGTACATGAATTCCAGGCCGGGATCGACCCCCTCGACGATCCGCTTTTGGAAGTCGATCGCTGGCAAGATCGCGGCCACAGTCGGGAACACCTGCGGATATTTATACGCCATCCGCAGCGCACCTTGACCGCCCATGCTGACACCTAAAAGTGCCAATTGAGGTGGCCGGGCCTGCCACTGCTCGCCAACATATGGCACCACCCGTTCCAGAACATAGGCCTCGGCCGAAAGCTGTGCGTCGAACTCCGGCCAAATGCGATTAGTCCACCAACTGCGGCCCGTCACGGGCTCAATCACGCGCAGGCCATGATGTTCGAACTCACGCACAAACGCCGGATATCCGCGCAGTGAAGCCCCTTCGATGCAATGCAAATAGACGACGACAAATCCGTGCCGGCTGGGCTGCGACGGCTCGAACACACGACACGAGTGGCCCGCCACATCCACGGTGCTCCAGGTTCCGGTTGTTTGAGTCATGATGATTCCAATCCCATGCTGGCGGCCCGCGCGGTCGTCGTCTAGTGGCGATTTGGCCAGCCGCGTAGAATGACCGCGGCCATTTGCAAATAGCTGGCTCGAGACCGCTCCCGTGAAACAGATCCTCAGCTCCGATCAAATTCGCACCGGCGTTCGCGAGCTGGCGGAGAAAATAACATCCACGTACGAGGGGCGGCCGATTACCATCGTCGCGATTCTCACGGGCAGCCTGGTGTTGTTAGCCGACCTCATGCGACAATTGGAAATGCCGCTCCGCGTTGCGCTGATCCAAGCCAGCCGGTATCGTGGGCCGGCCGAGCCGCGGCCGGGACTGACCATCAATGACGGCCTCGTGCCGAACCTCGAAGGCCGCGACGTGCTTGTGATCGACGACATTTTCGACACCGGGCACACGCTCGTGGAAGTGCTCGCCCAGCTGTTGCCTCACCAACCGGCGTCGATTCGCACCGCCGTTTTGATGCGCAAGATCGACCGCTCCGAAGTGGCCATCCAGCCGGATGACATCGTCTTTGAGATCCCCGACGAGTTTGTCGTAGGTTATGGTCTCGACTACGAAGACCGTTTTCGAAACCTCCCCTACGTGGCTGCTCTGGAGCCGGAAGACTTGGCGGCTGATTAATGTAACCACGGGGACACGGAGATTATGGAGGCTCCAAATCCAGCTCAAAAAAGACATTTTGAAGACTGCGGATCGCAAAACGGTATTTGAGAACTTGCTGCCAACATTCTGCAATGCGAGATTTCTTCGCTTCTCAGTGGCCTCCGTGTCTCCGTGGTTAGTTTCTGTTTGATGGCGCGTATTCTGCACATCATCGACTCGCTTGGCCACTCCGGCATCGCCAATCAAATGCTGTTGCTGGCCCGCGGTCTGGCATCTCACGGCCACGAAGTGCATGTTGCCGTGCTGAACGCGTCGTCGACGATCGACCGTTCGACTTGTGGACGGGACTTCCCGATTATCAACGTTGGCCGCCGCTGGTCGATTGATCCGCTTGCCGACCTGCGGCTGGCACGGCACATCACAAAACTGCAACCGGAGATTGTCCACACCTGGAACACAATTCCCGGCATGTTCGGCCCACTCGCCGCGAGTTTTTTTCGCCAAACGGTTGGCTTGGAACGAACCTCCGGCAAGCCTCTCGTTCAGCCCAACCTTTTCGCGGGCGTCTACTGTATCGACCAATTGCAACCAGCATGGGACGCGTTTTGGGCGCAGCGTTTTTTCCACCGCGCCAAACGAATAATTACAAACAGCCCATTAGTGCGTGATTGGTGCGCCGCGCAGAAATTTGCGGGCAGAAACTCCGATTGTCATTCCCCCAGGCGTGCCATCGGCACCCAATAGCCATGTTTCGCGCGGCCAGTTGTTGCTGGAATTACAGCTGCCGCAAAACGCTCGGTTGATCGGCGTCATCGGTCGTTTGGTACCCGAAAAGCGCGTGCAAGATCTTATCTGGGCCGCCGACTTATTGCGCGTGCTGCACGACAACCTGCGGATGCTGATCATCGGCGACGGTCCGTTACGCTCTCAGCTCGAGCAATACGCCCGCATGGCCAGCGACCTGGACCATATCCGCTTCCTCGGCGAGCGCGATGACGTGTGGCAAATCATGCCGCACCTTGATGTGCTCTGGAACGGCAGCGACAACCGCAGCGTATCAGTGGCCATACTCGAAGCGATGGCCGCCGGCGTGCCAGTGGTCGCCAGTGACGTGCCGGTGAATCGCGAGCTGGTCGTCCACGGCGAAACCGGCTACTTGATTCCCATCGGCCGGCGCTCCGGCCGTGCAGATCGAGCCAGACACACCGATCGCATTTTTTCCGACACGACAAACTCCGCAAAGCTAGGTGCTGCTGCATGCCAGAAGGCGAAAAGTATTTTTAGTTTGGACGCCATGGTTCAGCGGCATATCCAATTGTACGGGCATTGAACCTGTTTTACGTGGCGGGGCAGCGTTGATCACTCTTGGCCGTGGGCATCCACTCGGTAAAATGGCTGGTCTGTAACTCGCGCACGCTAGCACACGGGCAGCTCCAGCTGCTCACGACCCAGCGCAGATCCAGCACCGAGAGGAACGCAGGCGATGAAGGAAGTTTTGGCGGTGGTACTCGCCGGGGGCAAAGGATCGCGGTTGGGCCCACTCACACGCGACCGGGCGAAGCCCGCCGTGCCGTTTGGCGGCATCTATCGCATTGTCGATTTCACGCTGTCCAATTGCCTTAATAGCGGTCTACGCCGCATTCTCGTGCTCACGCAGTACAAGGCGATGAGTTTGGATCGCCACATCACGCTCGGCTGGCGAAATTATTTGTGCCGGGAATTGGGCGAGTTCATCGACGTCGTGCCGCCCCAGCAACGGATCGACGAGAAGTGGTACCAGGGCACGGCCGATGCCGTCTACCAGAACATTTACACTCTGGAAAAAGAGCGGCCGGAATACGTCGTGATCCTTGCCGGCGATCACATCTACAAGATGGACTACGGCAAATTGGTGGCATCCCATCAGGAGCAAAACGCGGACGTCACGATCGCCGCGTTGCGCGTTCGGGTCCGCGAAGCCGCGCGCAATTCGGCATCATTGAGGTGGATGACGAGAACCGCGTCGTCGGCTTCGAAGAAAAGCCGCAAGAGCCGAAAAGCATACCCGGGAATCCTGACTATTGTCTGGCGTCGATGGGCATCTATGTGTTCAATGCGCCATTCCTGTTCGACCAGCTTTGCCGGGACGCCACGCTGCCCGATAGCGCGCATGATTTCGGTCGGAATCTGATACCCTCGATGGTCCATACCCGCCGCGTATTTGCCTTTCCCTTCCTCGACGAGAACCGCAAGCAGGACGCCTACTGGCGCGACGTCGGCACGATCGACAGCTACTACCAGGCAAACCTGGAGCTCACGGAGGTCGAGCCGCAACTGAATTTGTACGATGACCACTGGCCGGTCCGGACATACCAGCCGAATCTGCCTCCCTCGAAGTATGTGTTCAAATCGAACGACCGCTGCGGCGCGGCGTACGACAGCCTAGTTTGTGCCGGTGCGATTATTTCCGGCGGCGAGGTGACGCGAACAATCGTCGGTCCGCAGACCCGCGTGAACAGCTTTGCCGAGGTGGAGGATTCCATCCTGTTTGCGCGCGTCAACATCGGCCGGAGGGCCAAAATCCGCCGCGCCATCATCGACAAAGGCGTCTGCATTCCCGAAGGTTTTCGCGTCGGCTTCGACGAGGAAGAAGACCTGGCCAACGGCTTCACCGTTTCCGAGGGCGGCGTCGTAGTCATTGCCAAAGCCGAAAGCATCGAGCCGATGCTGGCCGAGACTATCTAGTTATCAGTTCATGGGTTACGCCACAACGTTGGTGACCTTCTGTAATCGGAGCTGGAGCCGAATTGTGCCTGGCCTTCTGTGAAAAACTGCTCCGGTGGCGATTCGTGCGACCCCAGCCTGACGCAAAATTGTAGAGCATTGAACGTAAAATTATTGACATCTGTATTAAGATTCGGTTAAGCTGATTCGAAGGCCTATTCCATCGGGGCCGCTGCTGTGGACTTTTCTTTCGGTGGAATTGTGCGGCCGGTAGCTGGTTTTTCGGAACGGCCGAGAGAGGCGGCACGGGGTCCGTTTTTCACTCTTCGAGTACGTGAGCAGTCTAATGAAGATTCAGACGATTGTGCGAGGTTCTATCGTTCTGGCGGCGACATGTTTGTGCGTCGCGCCAATTCTTGCCCTCCCAGTGATTACCAATGTGGTTGAAACCGGGGGCGATAATGAAGCCACTGATACGATTCCCGCAAAGTGGACAGGATCCATTTTTCCCGTCAGCGTGGCCAATGAACCCATTCCTGGTGCGGTGATCGGTAATAACTACACAGTTGGTTTGTTTGGCAATGGTGCGCCGGCCTTTGTGGATCGTAACCATCGTTATTCAAACCATTCCGTAGACCCGGCGGCAGTTCCGCCCGGCTTTACGGTCCCGTCGTACCTCGTCGGCGGCGAGTACATCATGACCGGTAACGACAACCGCGATAATAATCCCGCTCATCGGCTCGACGTAACGGTCTCGCGCCCCGTGACGGCGTACATGCTGATTGACAATCGCCTGGGCGACCCAAATTCTCCGAACGCGGATCCCCCAAGCTTCGGTCCGACGAAGATGCAGTGGATTATCGATCAAGGCTGGTTACCAAGTGCGACTGGCAGCAATCGCACTGGGAACATCAGCGTGCCGGATGAAGTTGCCCTCGACGAAGGCGCTGACAATACGATTAATAACTGGTATTCCGTCTATCGGAAGAGTTTCCCCGTCGGCACGTTTAGCTTGTTCCAACCTGACAACGCCGGCCAAAACATGTACGGTGTGGTTGTGAGGGTAATACCGGAGCCCGGAACTGTTTTGCTGAGCTTGCTCGCCTTCTGCAGTGCGCTCGCCGTCATCCGACGACGCTAGTGTAATCTCGAGTTTTGGCGATCATTCAAATTGAAGAATAACGGCCACCGAGAATTCTCGGTGGCCGTTGGTTTTCGTCGACTTAGTAACCGATATTCTTCACAGCTGCTGTTCCAAGGCGCTCCGCCAGTTGTGCTAAGTACAAGCTTTTTGGCGTCACTGGCGTGCCGTGCGAATCCATAGTTCCTTCGGGCAGGTCCGGGCCGTCTCCGAACGGCCGCGGTTCAGGGCGGCTGCGGCCGAGGCAGCCGATCATCCAGTTCATCACGCCCGGTGGCTGCTGGATGATGTAATCGTTCGCCCGGCAATTCCAGGCCACGCCCCAGCCCATCGACCAGCCGTGACCGGAGCCCATCGAGCCGCGATTGCGGAAGTCGAGTCCGCCGTCGGGTGCCTGGCAGTTGTCATACAGCATTCCAGTCGACCACCGCTGGTGCGATTCGGCGCGTCCCGTGCCGCGGAACGTGCAGTTGAGCAGCACGATGGGCCCGGCCTGGCCGCCGCCGGTGGCGGCGAACCAAACGTTGTCCGCCTGCACCGTGCAGCGATCCAACAACACCTGGCCGGCGTTGGGCGCGAATTCGGCCGGCTTCGACGAGCCTTCGTGAAGTGCCCTGCGAGTAATTGAAACTTGCTGAAGCTTGATTCGACGTCCGTCGACACTCACGCTGTTCATGGTTTCATCGATCGCCACGTCGCGGACCCAGCAATCCTCGCCGTTGACGCGCATGGCTGTAAAGTGACGCTGCGAGTGGCTGAATGGTTGCGGCGGCGACGCGATGTGCAAATCCTCCACGCCCACCTGCAACAGCCGCTGAGGCGGGCGAATCGTTTCCACTTCTACGCCCGGCGGATCGAGATACTGGGAGTCAAATGAATCGGAAAGTGGAACGTCGAGCGTAATCCTCTTCCCTTTGAGGCCGGCAATCCGCCTCTCCGTCACCAGCTCGTTGCCCACGCGGATCCATGTTTGCCGCCTGCCATCGCGCACGAGGTCGTGCATTTGCATGAACTCGACCCACGCAGCGGTCACCGGCTTGCGGATTGCAATCGTGTCCCCCACGGCAATATCCGTCGAGTCAGCGACTGTGAATGCAGTCGCCCCGGAGGGAACGTACTTGTCGGCAATCGTCGTTTTGGCGCTTGCGAATTCCAGTTCGGTCGGGCTGCGACCGTCCGCCGCTTCGTCGGAGCGGCGATTTCTGCGACGACCTCTGGCTCCATCACGCATACCCACCGCAATGGCGTTATGTGGCCGGCCAACAAGTTGGATCGTAGTTTTCGATCCACCATCGGACCCGCTGCCGCGAAGTACGACGCCGCTGGTGGAAATGCGAATCGTGTCGGCACAACGAAACGTTCCAGGACCCAACAAGACTGCTCCGCGATGTCCGTTTTCGAGCGGAAGCTGCGCAACTTCGTTCAGCGCCGCCTGGATTACTGCGGTGTCGTCTTCACCGCCTGACGGCTCGATGGTTCGCTTGACCGGCACCGTCGGCAGCTGTACGCCCCCGCCCATGTAACCCGCGTGGGAAAAATCCATGATACGATCGCCGGCCGGCGTGGTTTTGTACACCAGTTTTCCATCGTCACCCGCGTAGACCCATTTGCTCTTGGATGTCTGGGCCAGCGCTGCCGCAGTCCACACGACATTCATGCACAGTGCGCTGATGGCGACTCGCGGCCATTTTGAGTATGGCGAGTTCTTCATGTAACTAGTTTCTTCGAAGGTGTAATGATCTGCCCATCAAGTGAACCCCGCATCGGAAGGACGGCGCTGGCATTGCATTGGCCAGCCGTAAAATCGTAAAAAGTTGACAGCAAGTCTTAATCGGTCGTAAAATCGTCATGCACAGACGGACTTTTCGCATTGGGAGCTGCGTCGCGGCGGGGCACTTGCCCCGGGGGCGCGACGAACGTTCTTAGCGGTTTGGTTCGCCGCTCATCATGCAAAATGGATTCAGACATTTGCGGAGGAATTTAGCCATGCGCACTCGTCAACTCCCCCGTGGCTTCGGTTTTACCCTGGTCGAATTATTGGTTGTGATCGCGATTATCGGGATCCTGGTGGCGCTCCTGTTGCCAGCCATCCAATCAGCCCGAGAGGCGGCCCGCCGAACTCAATGCACGAATAATTTGAAGAACATCGGCCTGGCGGTGCTTAACCATCACGACACCCGTAAAGTATTCCCAACCGGCGGCACAAGGTACGTACCGGCCGGTGGATGGGGTCTGCCGCAGAACTTGGAGAATGGCCGGCCTCTGGGGGTTGATCGGCAGGGGCTTAGTTGGTCGTATCAAATCCTGCCGTACATCGAGGAAACAGCCGCGTATTCACTCACGAGCACCGTGGATCTGCAAAAGGTACTGATATCATTATATGTCTGTCCATCTCGCCGACCGGCGCGCACGGGTTGGAGCGAAGCTTTTGCCGGCGTCATTGCGTTTATCGACTACGCCGGTGCCGTCCCCTGCACATACACCACCCCGGCCAGAACAACGCGCTATGACCCCAAAATCGGCGTGCCGCTGACGCAATCTTCCATCGGCACATTGGCCACGTCGTTTTTCGGTGGAACTGCGCAGCGGCACTCCCGAGCCCCAAGACAACACGCTCTACGATGGAGTGATTGTGCGATGTCCGTGGGTCTGGCAGCGCACGGACACGGCTAGCGGCAAGCAAATCGGAATTTTTCGTGGTCGAGTGACCGGCTTGGTAAAGGCGGCTGACATCACCGACGGCACGAGCAAGACGTTCATGATCGGCGAAAAGTACGTACGAAATGACAACTACGAGGGCAGTTTCGGAGGCAGCAACAAGAACTCGGATGACCGCGGCTGGAGCGATGGGTTCGACGGAGACACGATGCGGTCATCGTGTTTTACGCCGATCGCAGATGGTAGCCCGATTGGTTGGGATCCGGTTCTCGGCAACATGTTCAGGGACACATTCCCCTCGGCGTTCGCCGGTGTACTATGGAATGTCATCCATTTTGGCTCTGCGCACCCGGGCGGTATCAACGCCGTCTACGCCGACGGTTCAGTCCACTCGATCAGCTTCGACGTCGATGTCGAAGTGTTTAATGCAATCGGCTCGCGCAATGGCGACGAGACTTACACATCATCCGAGGGCGTAAATTAAAGATACTTGGCAGGCATCCAGCCAATGGCCGTCACTAAGGACGCCCCGGATCGGTGTCGGGGAGTTCGTCGGCCAGTGAGGGCGTCTCGTCGCTTGCCGCCTCAGGCGGGCCGCCCGTGATCATGTCCTGGTCAATTCTGGCCTCGATTTCGCGCAAGATTTGGCCCGTGGTCGCGCGGTCAAATTTGTAATCGTCCAAGACAAACCGCCGGTTTCGCCGGCCATCGTTGTACGTAATCTTGGCGATGCCTTTGTTACGCCACTTTCGCTTGTCAAGCGACACGATCTTGTCGAAGTCCAAGCTCTGACCCCAACTGGATGTGAGCCCCGAGTCGCTCGATTCAATCCACCGCCCTCGGGCACGCCACACACCCCAGAGGAGCCACAGGCCGATCGCTCCCGTGACGGCGGCCATCACGTATTGCATCAGAATGTCGCCATCGCCTTTCACTGCCGTTTGTTCGGCGTATTGTGCCCACTCGTCCAGGCGATTTTCCCCAACGACCTCTTTGAACTGCTGGTAAGCCCGCTCGCGTTGGTTGGGGTAGCCGATGGCCCCATCGTAGAGCGACCACAGGCAAAATCCCAACGCTGCGAGGCCAATGATGATAAACCGCCGGTAATACCGCGGATCGGTAACGGTTCGAACTGCCATGCTTCAACTCTCATCGAATGCCAGGACGCGATGTCTATAGCACCGCACAAGATGCCTCTTCCTCGTTTCGCCGATTGTAGCCGTCCGGAAGCCGGCGGACGAGCCAGTGGAACCGCTTCCGCGGGCCGAACTCGCCACCGCAATCGCCCTGTGTCGCTGGCTGCGCAGGCTATCTTGTGGTCGATTCTGGTGCCAGCGCGGTTTGGGCGGCCGGTTGCGGCGGGAAGAGTTCCAGGCCCTGGATGATTTGGCGGTCGATGTCACTCATTCGTTCGACCATCGGCCCCTCGATGGTCACCGCGGCGGAAATCCGATGACCACTCTCGCGAGCAGCCAAATAATAATGCCATTCCACTGGCACCTGGTCGACGTTGCCCCGTGCCACCACTTCGTAGCAATAATGGCCGTGGGCATTTTGCCATTGGCGGGTCGACACGAGCTCGCCGAAGCGTTGACCTAGCGAGTAGACAATATCCTTCTGGAACTGCTCGAGTGTGGTTTGCCGGCCAGCCGATTTCGGTGGCAGCATCGTCAGCGTGCACTGGGCGACCAAATCGCTGCCATCGACTCGGCGCAGCGTGATGTTCTCGCGCTGCTTGCTCGTGACAAACCAGTTGCGGTCGTGCTGGATGCGGAACCCCATCGCCGGCGATTCTAAAACCAAATCGCGCGGCGGAAGGTGCTTGGCTTTGATCGCCGTCGCGATGGCAGCGTCCGCAAGCTGTGGAGCCGATTCAGCGGGCTCGATTTTGATTTGCAACTTGGCCACGGCATCCAAGCCGGGCGTGGCACCCCCGATCGAGCGCTGCTCGCGAACAGCCAGGTTCAGTCGGGTGATTCGCCGTAGGCGTCGGTCAAACAGGTATATTCCACGAACTTCGTGTTCGGTGGCCGCGCCGTCGGCCACGCCGTGCACGACACCAACCAACCGAACTTTGGCGAAGCTGGCGTTGAATTCTTCCAGCACGCTCTGCACTTCGCAAACAGCGACCGAGTCGAGTGTCAGCAGTGCACCCATTACGGCGGCGTCGGAGGGCCAGGCCTCGCCGTCAGCCACCGGCTTTTCTGGCAGCAACTCGTCGATGACGCAACTGTTGCCGACGGTGTCGACCAAATCGAGCTGCTCACGCGTGAGCGCCCCTTGCGGGCAATACATGTTTGGCCGGATGGCTCCGTTTTCGACGACGATCAGGCGACGGTCGTCTGGAAGTCGTGGCTCCGCACCCGACTGATCCACTTTGATCACGGCTTCGCCCGCATCGTAATGGCGGACGGCAAGCAGCGTGGTATGGTTGTTTTTTTGCTGGTTGCCGGCCAGTCGACGTTCTATGTACTCCAATTTGGCCGAAACGCTCATTGGCAATCGTTGCTCCGTGCCAGCCGCCCCGGTTGCTTCGTTTTCGACACGCACGAGCGTGGACCCACCGGCCTCTAACTCGACGAAAACTTTGGACAGCCCGTTGGGTTGAAACTCTGGCGACAAGTCGATGACATCGTTCGCAGTGCCGGCGTTCGGTACGACCATGCCGACAACAACGAGCAGGCAAAAAACACCAGTTTTGGCAGTCACAGCGGGATCCCTCCCTGGCAGAGACAAAAAGCTCCCCATCGGCGGCAATTGATTCAATGTGGCCTAAATCGTCCAAGTAGTGACCGACTGTCCAACGCAAAATTGCCGAGAGACGACCTAATACTTGGTGTTGGAAGAATAGGTAAACCACAATGACTA
Organism: uncultured Planctomycetota bacterium; assembly: GCA_963786455.1. Classification (GTDB taxonomy): domain Bacteria; phylum Planctomycetota; class Planctomycetia; order Pirellulales; family Lacipirellulaceae; genus JABDGM01. The sequence goes on from CAWAZX010000018.1 coordinate 106,733, forward strand.
GCGAAAAACTCGCCGGCAAAGCTCGTTTCTGCGTTGCGCAGGGATTCGTGATCGGCCCCAAATATTTGGGAATTACACGGTTGCGGCGACTGCTTTCGAGCTGCCACATTGGCGGCTGGAAGAAATATTTTCGTTCTTGCGCGAACTTTGATCCGATCAAAATCGACCTAATTGCGTATAAAAGGGTGCCCAATGCGTATTTGCGGACCTTGACTTATCGCTAATGGGCGGTATGTCGGTGTCGAATTCGACCCCCACGGCACCGGAATTGCTCAGTACTATGTGGGCAGTCGGACTGCCACGTTTGCACCGCGGAACACCTCCCCGCGGTTTAAACCTCGGACAGGGTGCAATGCGGTTAGGGAGGTTCGAGAACAAGGACCGGATTAACTACGAAAAGAGGTTTTGCTTCGGTTAGCGGCGTTTACGGCTGGCCAGGTGGGCGATGGACTCGCAAGGAACACCACTCAGCAAAGGACGAGCACGTAGCAGAGAATGAGGTTGACCATGCAGCGAGAATATCAAAACACCATAATTCGCGATCTCCGCGATCAGCAAATGCGATTTGCGCCGCGCACCAAGAAGCTCCAGCAAGTGGAAGCGGCTGAGCGGCTCATCAGCGAGGTAGATCCCGATAAGACGTATCCATACGAATATGTCTGCTTCCGCATCACGGGATTTCGCCCCGAAGGCTCGCCCCAGCTTAAGATTCAAGGCGACAATTTGCTCCACGATTTGCGCTTGTTCGTTGAGGACTTGTCGGATTCTGCCGACATGGCTGCGGACAACATCGGCGAGCAGGTGCTCACCGTCGAAGAGTTGGCCAGGCAATTCAACGTGTCGACTAAGACCATCTCGCGGTGGCGCGAGCTCGGGCTAGTTAGCCGGCGACTGGTGTTCGATGGCCGGAAGCGCGTTGGCTTTCTGCGCAGCAGTGTCGATCGCTTTGTGAAGAACAATCATGAGCGAGTGGCACGCGGCGCGCGATTCAGTCAGCTGAACGACGAGCAGCGTCGCGACATCATCGATCGTGCCCGTCGTCTGGCGAGCGCTGGCGGCGGCCAGTCCGAGATTTCGCGACGCCTGGCCAAGCGTGCCGGGCGGAGCGTGGAGACGATCCGCTCGACCATCCGCCAATTCGATCAGCAGCATCCGGAGCTGGCGATCTTTCCGGACATGAGCGGTCCGCTCACCGAAGCGCAAAAGACGCGCATTTATCAGGCGTTCAAGCGCGGGATGTCGGTCGACAAGCTGATGAAGCAGTTCGGTCGCACCAAGACGACCATCTACCGAGTGATCAATGAGGTTCGTGCGCTGCGCATAATGGAACTGCCGCTCGATCTCATTCCTAACCCGCGGTTTTCGCGCAAGGGCGCGGAAAAGGCGATTCTCGGACCCATGCCGGAAAGCGAGACGCCGGCCAAAAAGGCGCGACGTCCGTCCGGGCTGCCCCCGTACCTGGCCAGCCTGTACGAAATGCCCCTGCTCACCCGGGAGCAGGAAGCGCACTTGTTCCGCAAGTACAACTACCTGAAGTACAAGGCGGCGAAGCTACGCAACGAACTCGATGTGGCGCAGCCCAAGTCGAGCTTGATGGATGAGATCGAGGATCTGCACCAGCAGGCCGTCGCCACGAAGAACGAGATTGCTCGCGCAAACTTGCGGCTGGTGGTATCGATCGCCAAGCGGCACGTTACGCCGGACCAGAATTTCTTCGAGCTCGTAAGCGATGGAAACATGTCGCTCTTGCGGGCAATCGAAAAGTTCGATTTCGCGCGCGGCAACAAGTTCAGCACCTACGCGAGCTGGGCGATCATGAAGAATTTCGCGCGGACTATTCCGGGCGAGTTCAAGCATCGCGACCGCTTCCGTACGAGCCAGGATGAACTGTTTGCGGCGACGCAAGAGCACCGCGGCAATCCGCTGGTAGAGGAGGGTGCTCAGCACACCCGTGAAGCGCAGATCGAACGGATTCTGCGCCGGCTCGATGATCGCGAACAGAAGATCATCATCGGGCGGTTCGGCCTGGATCACGCTCAGGAGCCGCAGACACTGAAGGAAGTCGGCGCTTCCCTGGGTGTCACCAAGGAGCGCATCCGTCAGATCGAGGCACGAGCCTTGTCGAAGCTTCGGCAGGCCGCTCAAGAGGAAAAGATCCTGCTCGACATCATCGAGTAAGAGTAAGCGGTCGATCGATTTCACTTTTGTTGAGGCGTCGAACAGTCCGGTGGATTGTTCGACGCCAAAAACTTTAGTGAAGTGGCTTTTTTCCCTTGATTTAATTCAGCGTCGGTTCACGCATTCTGGGGGGGCGAACCGGCGGAGAAAAAACAGCCATCCGTAGAGTCGGCCTCAGCGTCATCCCCGGGAAACGCGTTGGTCCCTGCGGCCCATGAATAGTGGCGGCAAAATGGCAGCAAGCCGCCCTTGCGGGGCGGCCGCGGACCGTTATATTAACTGATTCGCACGTGTTTGCCACCAGTGCGCTAGCGTAGCTCAATTGGTAGAGCAGCTGATTTGTAATCAGCAGGTTGAGGGTTCAAGTCCCCCCGCTAGCTCGTAGTACGTAAACAGTGCGGCGGGATTGGACGATCGAACGCACACCTCGCTGTGACAAGAGATGAACGGCGACCGGCACGCGTTGAGCGCCCCCACGCAGCTTTGTTGATTGATGTAGCCTGCTGAATGTTTGGAAGACTAGCCTCGTCGTGCCAAAAGGACAAGTCCTGAGGAAGCGTTGGGCTCGGCGGTGCTAACAGTGGCGCGGGGGGTTACCGAAGCGGTCAAACGGGTCAGACTGTAAATCTGATGGCTTATGCCTTCGCAGGTTCGAATCCTGCACCCCCCAGTGAATTTAGGTGTCCGGTGTCAGGTGTCAGGTGTCGGTAATCTGACACCCGACACCTGACACCCGAAACCTAACGCTTGCGGGTGTAGCTCAATGGTAGAGCAACAGCCTTCCAAGCTGATGACGAGGGTTCGATTCCCTTCACCCGCTTTGAAAAGCTGTTAGCCGTTAGCTATGAGCTTTTAGCCAGAGAGACGAAACATTATTTGAAATTGCGAGCTAACAGCCAACGGCTAATAGCTAACAGCTTTTTTCCGCTGCTGTAGCTCAGTTGGTAGAGCGCGTCCTTGGTAAGGACGAGGTCATGAGTTCAAGTCTCATCAGCAGCTTTAGCACGCGGCGCTATGCCGATACAGAAATAGACCTTTTTTTGATTCCCCATTGTTGTAGTTAGGAACGAACATGGCAAAGGACACTTTTCAACGCAAAAAGCCCCACGTGAACGTCGGCACGATTGGTCATATCGATCATGGCAAGACGACGCTCACCGGATCGATCCTGGCGGTGCAAGCCACAAAGGGATTGGCCAAAGTCAAGTCGTATGCCGACATTGCCAAGGGCGGTACGGTGCGCGATGAAACAAAGACGGTGACGATTGCGGTCGCCCACGTGGAGTACGAGACCGCTAAGCGGCACTATGCCCACATCGATTGCCCCGGCCACGCCGACTTCATCAAAAACATGATCACCGGCGCCGCCCAGATGGATGGAGCGATCCTCGTGGTATCGGCCGCGGACGGCCCCATGCCGCAAACGCGCGAGCACATCTTGCTCGCCCGGCAGGTCGGTGTGCCCCGCGTCGTCGTGTTCTTGAATAAATGCGACTTGGTGGACGACGAAGAGTTGCTCGATCTGGTGGAGCTTGAAGTTCGCGAACTTTTGTCGAAATACGATTTCCCCGGCGACGAAATCCCGATCATTCGCGGCGCTGCCAAGGCCGCCTATGAAAATCCCGCCGATCCCGAGGCCAACAAGTGCATCGGCGAATTGATGGACGCGATCGACGCGTACATTCCCGAGCCGGTCCGCGAAATCGACAAGCCGTTCCTGATGGCGATTGAAGACGTGTTCTCGATCGAGGGTCGTGGCACCGTGGCAACGGGCCGGATCGAGCGTGGCATCGTCAAGGTGGGCGACACGGTCGACATCATTGGCCTGGAAGCGGCGCCGAAGTCGACCACTTGCACGGGCGTTGAGATGTTCAACAAGACGCTCGACCAAGGCCAGGCAGGCGACAACGTCGGCTGCCTGTTGCGCGGCGTCAAGCGCGAGGATATTCAGCGCGGTCAGGTGCTCGCCAAGCCCGGTTCCATCACGCCACATACCAAGTTCGAAGCCGAGGTGTACGTGCTGAGCAAGGAGGAAGGTGGTCGCCACACGCCGTTTTTCAGCGGCTATCGGCCCCAGTTCTACTTCCGCACGACCGACGTCACCGGCGCGGCCAATTTGCTGGGCGGCGCCGAAATGTGCATGCCCGGCGACAATGCTCGGATATCCGTCGAGCTGTCGAAGCCAATCGCCATGGACGAGGGCGTGCGGTTCGCTATCCGCGAGGGCGGCAAGACGGTCGGTTCGGGTGTCGTGACAAAGATTAGTGAATAGAAGCGAGGAGCGAGGAGCGAGGAGCGAGCAGATTCGATTCTGACTCCATGCTCCCGGCTCCGTGCTCCCTGCTCCACAGGGGTGTAGCTCAATTGGCAGAGCACCGGTCTCCAAAACCGGGGGTTGTGAGTTCGAATCCCACCACCCCTGCCATTGAATAGTTTGCAATTGGTGCTTCGGATGCCGATGGATCGGCACGGCAACCGCCGCAATTTCCGAACACATGACGGAAGGAATTGAGGACGCAACGTGGGCGCCTTCGTACAGGAATTATTTCGCGTCGGGGTCTACAAGCGGAATCAAGGCCGTATTGCCCGCCAGGCGACGTTTGCCGCGCTGGCGGTGATCGTGGCCTTGGGGGCCTGGAGCCTGAGCGAGGTTTTGCAGGATCGAGGCCCGTTTGCACATTACTTGGTGCCGTTTGTACTGCTGGTCGCCGGCATGTGGGCCAGCTTCCGGATTGTCAACATGCCGAGCTTTGCCGATTTTTTGATTTCCGTCGAAGGGGAGATGAACAAAGTTTCGTGGCCGTCGCGCGTCGAGCTGTTTCGCGCTTCGATGGTCGTGATGGTCGTCATTTTCTTCCTTGCGGCACTGTTGTTTACGTACGACCTCGTGCTGACGGAGATTTACGAGTTCCTTGAGCGAATGGTCAGTTGGGTTTTTGGTTAAGCGGTAACTACGTCACACACATGCGCACAGAGGCGAGGTTTCATCCGATGCAGGATGAACAACACAGATCGCTCGACGAAGCAGTCGCCGACGAATCATCGTTGGCGGCCGACGATGCTGTCAGCAATCGCAGCGACGACACGGCGTTGGAGGACTCCGACGGGGGTCGCCGCGGTCCGGCCGATGCCGCGCACGCGGAGCAACCGGGCGACGAGTCAAATCAGTTCGAACGATACTCGCCGGAGCCAGCCACCGACGAATTAGCGGCAGAGGAAGCAGCAGATATCGCCGATGAGTCGGACGAAACGGATGACGGCGAAGGCGCCGAGTCGGAGCCACTCGACGCAGCGGCAGCCGAACGCGCCGCAGCCCGCAAGCGGCCAATCTACGAGGATGTCGAAGAAGAAGTCATCCGCATGGATTGGTACATCCTCAAAGTACAAAGCAACCGAGAACGGTCCATCGCCGAAGCGCTGGAGCGCAAGATCCGAATCGAAGGCCTCGACCGGTTTTTCGACCAGGTAATCGTGCCCACGGAAAAGGTGACGGAATTCAAGGGAGGCAAGAAGAAGGTGGTCGAGCGAAAGCTCTACCCTGGCTACATCGTCGTGCACATGCACATTAACGACGATACGTGGTTTGCGGTTCGCGAAACGTCCGGCGTGGGTGATTTCACCGGCGCCGGAGGCAAGCCGACGCCCATGTTGCCCGGCGAAGTGGCCCGCATCGTCCAGACCGAGGAAGAGGAGGCCAGCGAGGCGCCGAAGCTCGACATCAAGTTCAGCTCCGGCGACAAGGTCAAGGTCAAGGAAGGCAATTTCGAAAACTTCGAAGGCGAAGTCAACACAATCGACGAGGCCAGCGGCCGAGTCACGGTCATGATCAACATCTTCGGCCGCAGCACGCCGGTCGAATTGGAATATTGGCAGATTGAAGCAGTGTGAGGAGAAGGTGTTAGTCGTTAGTCGTTAGTCTTTAGTGATTCACAAGGCGGTTTTCACTAACGACTAACGACTGACGACTAACGACTACAAAAAATGGCAAAACAATTCGTTGGTAGCGCGAAGTTTCAGATTCCGGGCGGGCAGGCTACGCCGGCCCCGCCAGTGGGTACTTCGCTCGGAAAATACGGCATCAACTTGGGTCAGTTCGTGCAGCAGTTCAACGAGCGGACCAAGGAAGCGGGCGGCATGATGATTCCGGTGGTCGTCACCGTTTACAACGACCGCTCGTTCGAATTCATCACCAAAAGCCCGCCGGCCGCCGTCTTGCTGAAGAAAGCGGCCAATATTGCCAAGGGCTCGCCGGTGCCGAACAAGGACAAAGTGGGCTCGGTCACCCGGGCGCAAATGGAAGAGATCGCCAAGACCAAAATGGCGGACCTCAACGCCAGCGACATCGAGCACGCAGTGCGAATGGTCGCCGGGACGGCCCGCAGCATGGGATTAGAAGTAAAAGGATAATAGGAGAGCCGTCAGCCGTCAGCTTTCAGCCGTCAGCCAGAGATTTTCCGATTCTGACTGATGGCTGAAAGCTGACGGCTGATGGCTATGACAGCATGGCAAAACAATCCAAACGATATCGAGCGCTGGCAGAAAAGAAGAAGCCGGCCGATCGCACTTCCCGTGGCCGATGCGGTCAAGGCCCTCAAGGGTTTTGAAGGCACCAAGTTCGACCAGTCGGTTGAGATCGCGATTCGACTGGGTATCGACAATACGCAAGCCGAACAGATCGTCCGCGGCTCGATCGTGTTGCCGCACGGGATCGGCAAACAGCAGCGAGTGGTTGTCTTCGCCAAAGGCGCCAAGGCCGATGAGGCCAAAGAAGCTGGAGCCGATGTCGTGGGTGAAGAGGAATTGGCGGAGAAGATCAAAGGCGGCTGGACCGAGTTCGACGCCTGCATCGCGGCACCAGACATGATGAAGCTGGTAGGACCCCTGGGCAAAGTGCTTGGTCCGCGCGGGCTGATGCCTTCGCCGCGTGCCGGCACGGTGACGCCGGAAGTCGGCAAGACGGTCCGCGAGTACAAGGCCGGCAAAGTGGAGTTCCGCAACGACAAAGCCGGCATCGTTCAGGCGGTCGTCGGCAAGCTCAGCTTCGACACGCCCAAGCTTACAGAAAACGTCCAAGCATTTTTGGATAAAGTTACCGGCCTCAAGCCGGCGTCGGTCAAAGGCACGTTTATCAAGGGTGCGCATCTGAGCGCGACAATGAGTCCAAGTGTGAGATTAGCGGTGTAAGGAGAAAAGCTGTTAGCTGTTAGCTAATTGCTAACAGCTAACAGCTACAGAGCCATGAGCAAATACGTCAAAGACTTGATCACTAAAGACATTCGCAATCGGCTCAACGGAGTCGAGGATGCGCTATTGGTCGACGTGATCGGCATGAAGAACGACAAGGCCGTGCAGCTGCGACAGCGGCTGCGGCAGAAAAATATCCGCCTACTGGTGATCAAGAACAGCCTGGCGAAGCGGGCTACCGAGGGCACGCGGCTCGCCGCGGCATTTGAGCGCAGCGAGGGAACGCTGGCCCTGGTGTGGGGTGGCGAAGACGTCATCTCGCTGGCCAAAGAGATCGTCAAGATCTCCAAAATGAAGGAATTCGAGCCGTTCAAGCCCAAGGGCGGGGCGATGGAAGGCCAGCCGCTCTCGGCCGATCAGGTGCAGGCTGTCAGCAAATGGCCCAGCCGACAGGAGCAATTGAGCATCCTTTCCGGTCAGATCCTCAGCCCGGGTGCGAAACTGTCGTCGCAACTGCTGGGCGCTGGCGCCAAGCTGGCGAGCCAAATCAAAAAGAAGAGTGAGGAAGCTGAGTAAAAGTAATAGTAGGGTGTGTCGAGTTTACGAGACACACCGTAAACCAAAATGAAACCGTTAGATTGGTGTGTCTCGCGGAACTCGATACACCCTACGGCTTAATAATCCAACCGCGTCCACAAGACCCACGTACGAGAAAGGGAAAGACCAGTCATGTCCACTGCGACGATGGAATTCGCTGACACCACCAAAAAATTGGGTGATCAGATTGTCGGCCTCACGCTGAAAGAGGCCAAGGAATTGAGCGACTATTTGAAAGACGTCCACGGAATCGAACCGGCCGCGGGCGGCGCGGTGATGATGGCCGGCCCCGCCGGCGGCGACGGTGCCGCAGCCGCGGTTGCCGAGAAGACCGAGTTCGATGTCGTGCTGGAAGGCTTTGGCGACAAGAAGATTGGCGTCATCAAGGTGGTCCGCCAGGCGACCGGCCTGGGCTTGAAAGAAGCCAAGGACCTGGTCGAGGGCGTACCCAGCAAGGTCAAGGAAGGCCTGTCGAAAGCCGACGCCGATAAGCTCAAAGCCGAACTGGAGGAAGCCGGAGCGACGGTTGCGATCAAGTAATCGAATTCGAGGTTGCCTGGGGCAGTGCCCCGGGCACCGAGTGAAGTTGGTTTTCCTCCGGGTTGTGCGCTTGGTTGGCCCTTGTTGGCACCATTTGAATGAGCCATTCCGATCGCTTATTTCTTAATTCTGCAGGTTTGTCGATGTGCCGGGTGGCGGTTGCGCACGCTGTGCGCACTGCGCCATCGGCCCGATTCGCTTTGCGCCCCTTGAGACGGAGTAAGGTGTTCTATGGCAGTTACCGCGCGACGGCGTTTGGAAACGAACACAACGCGACGCTTCGGCAGCGGTCGGGATCCCTACGCGATCCCCGACCTCACCGAGATCCAAACCAAAAGTTACGCGCGCTTTCTTCAGTACGATTCCACGTCGGATAAGCGAAAAGACGAGGGTCTGGAAGGCGTGATGCGCGAAATCTTCCCGATTGAAAGCTACGATAAAAAGCTCCAGCTTCAATACATCCGCTATGAGCTCGGCAAGCCCCGCTACGAGCCGGATGAGTGCCGCCAGTTGCGGCTTACGTACGGCCGGCCGTTCCGCATCTGGCTGCGCCTGAACAAAGAGCAGCCGATCGAAGAAGAAGTCTATCTCGGCGACCTGCCGATTATGCTCGGCGGCGGCGAGTTCATCATCAACGGTGCAGAGCGCGTGGTGGTGAGCCAGTTGCACCGCAGCCCCGGCATCGACTTCGTCTCCGAGATGGAAGCCGGCGAACGCCGCTTGTATAGCTGCCGCGTGATCCCCGAGCGCGGAAGCTGGATCGAAATCAACACCACCAAGAAGGACAGCATCACGGTCCGCATCGACCAGAGCGGAAAATTCTCCGTGATCACGCTGTTGCGGGCGATGGACCCGAAGTTCGGCATGGACGCCGATATCATTCGCACGTTCTACGAAACCATCAAGCAGAAAGTCGTGGACGGCCGCAGCGCGAACAAGATCGAAGGCAAGATTGCCGTGGGTGACATCGTCTACCCGGTCGGCAGCGATCGGGCCGGCGAAATCCTCGTCGAAAGCGGCCAGAAAATCACCAAGACCGCGGCCGAAGCAATCTGTTCTTCGGGCCTCAAATTGGTCGAGATCATGGATGCTCCCGCCACGGCGCTGTTGCTGAATGCCCTGGCCGACGACGGCACCTCCAGCCACGAAGAGGCCCTGTTACGCATCTATCAGCGACTGCGGCCCGGTAATCCGCCGCAGTTGGAAAAGGCGAAAGGACTCTTTCACGAGAAGTTCTACGACACCAACCGCTACCGGCTCGGCCGCGTCGGCCGCTTCCGTATCAACCGCAAGCTCGGTCTCACCGTGCCGGAAGACGAGATGGTGCTTCGGCCGGAAGATCTGATCAACGCGGTCAAGTATTTGATGCGGCTGGTGGTCGGCGATTCGATCGCACACGTGGACGACATCGACCACTTGGGCAACCGCCGCTTGCGGACGATCGACGAGCTGGCAGCCGACGAAATGCGGAAGGGCTTCCTGAAGCTTCGCCGTACCGTGCAGGAGCGGATGAGCCTCAAGGATATCGAGGACATGACGCCGCGCAGCCTGATCAACCCTAAGAGCATCTCCGCGGCCATTGAATATTTCTTCGGTCGCGGCGAGCTGTCGCAAGTGGTGGATCAGACCAACCCGCTTTCGATGCTCACGCACGAGCGCCGGCTGTCGGCGTTGGGTCCCGGCGGCTTGAACCGCAAGCGGGCCGGCTTCGAAGTGCGCGATGTGCACATCTCGCACTACGGCCGCATTTGCCCCATCGAGACGCCGGAAGGCACGAACATCGGCTTGATCTCCAGCCTGGCGATGTACGCCTCGGTCGATGAGTACGGCTTTTTGATCACGCCCTACCGCAAAATCAGCAAGGGCAAACTGACCGAGGACGTAGTCTGGCTGCGAGCTGACGAGGAATCCGAGGCATACGTGGCCTCGGCCGATTCGAAGATCACCGACAACAAGCTGCAGGGCGAAACGGGCGATGCCATCGTGGCCCGTCATCGCTCCGATTTCGTGCTCGTGCCGGTCGACCAGGTTCAGTACATGGACGTGACGCCCAGCCAAATGATCGGCGTCTCGGCCGGCTTGATTCCGTTCCTCGAGCACGACGACGCGAACCGGGCCCTCATGGGCTCGAACATGCAGCGGCAAGCGGTGCCGCTATTGGTTACCGAGCCGCCGATCGTCGGCACCGGCCTGGAGCGCGACGTGGCTTTGCACTCCGGCATGATCGTGCGTGCCGGCCACAAGGGCACGGTCACGTACGTCGACGCCGATCGAATCGAAATTGGTCCCGAAGTGCACAAGCTGCGGAAGTTCGTGGGACTCAACGAGCGAACCTGCCAGAACCAAAAGCCAATCGTATCGATCGGCGACAAGGTGGAAAAAGGCCAGGTGATCGCCGATGGCGCCGCCACCTATCAGGGCGAGCTGGCGTTGGGCCGTAATGTGCTCGTGGCGTTCATGTCGTGGGAAGGCTTTAACTTCGAAGACGCGATCATCATCAGCGAAGAGCTGGTAAAGAACGACACGTACACGTCGCTCCATATCGAGGAGTTCGACGTGGAAATTCGCGAGACGAAGCTGGGCCGCGAGGAGTTCACCCGCGATATCCCCAACGTCAGCGAGAAAATGCTCCGCAACCTGGATGAGAACGGCATCGTGCGGATCGGCACGTACGTTCAGCCGGGCGACATTCTGGTCGGCAAAGTCTCTCCCAAGAGCAAGACCGAGCTGACGCCGGAAGAAAAACTGCTGCACGCGATTTTCGGGCGTGCCGGCGAAGACGTGAAAAACGATTCACTGGAAGTCCCCTCCGGCGTGGAAGGCATCGTGATCGATACGCAAAGGTTTTCCCGCCGTATGAGCCTCACCGAGGATCAGCGCAAGGAATTCGAGCGTTCGCTCAAGGCGGCCGAGAAGGAAGGCAACGAGGGGATTGCCTCCGTGTTCGGCGAGCTCATCACGGAGCTCGAAGGAATTGTCGGCCGCAAGTTGACCGACGAGGACGGCAACCCCCTCGTCCACGGCCAAGACCCCGCGTACGTCGCCGAACGGGCCCAGAACTTCAAGATCGATGCCATCGATCTGCGGAGCCCACAGCGCAAGAAAGACGTTGAGAAATCTTTCAAGCAACTGTGGCCGAACGTCGAGGAAGCGATCGACTCCCGCGACCGCAAGCTCAATTCGATGAAGCGCGGCGACGAGCTCCGCAGCGGCGTGTTGCAAATGGTGAAGGTGTATATCGCCACCAAGCGGGTGATTTCGGTCGGCGACAAAATGGCCGGCCGCCATGGCAACAAGGGCGTGATTTCGAAGATCCTGCCCGTCGAGGACATGCCGTACCTGGAAGACGGAACCCCGGTGCAGATTTTGCTGAACCCGCTTGGCGTACCCAGTCGCATGAACGTGGGTCAGATTTTGGAAACGCACCTGGGATGGGCCGGCGCAAAACTTGGCTTCCGCGCGGTAACGCCGGTGTTCGATGGTTCAGCGGAAGCGGACATTAACAAAGCTCTCGCCGAGGCCGGCCTGCCCAAGCACGGAAAGACTCGTTTGTACGACGGCCGCACGGGCGAGCCGTTCGAGCAAGAAACCACCGTCGGCTTCATCTACATGCTGAAGCTACACCACCTTGTGGACGACAAGGTGCATGCCCGCAGCACCGGGCCGTACTCGCTCATCACCCAGCAACCGCTGGGCGGCAAGGCGCGGTTCGGCGGCCAGCGCTTCGGCGAGATGGAAGTGTGGGCGCTGGAAGCGTACGGCGCCGCGTACATTTTGCAGGAGCTGCTCACCGTGAAGAGTGACGACGTCGAAGGCCGCACCAAGATTTACGAATCCATGGTCAAAGGCGAGAACACGCTCGAAGCCGGCACTCCTGCGAGCTTCGACGTGCTCACCAATGAAATCCGCGGCCTGGGCCTCAACATGCAATTGGAAAAACGCCGGATTTAAGGATCAGATACACATTCAATGCAAAAGAAAGTCTCACGCAAAGGCGCGAAGCGCAAAGGACGAACAAATACTTTTCTCTTTGCGCCTTAGCGCCTTTGCGTGAGATATGATTCGCTGCGATTCCGTACAATTAACGCACTCGCCCCGCATAACAGGAGCGCGACAAATATGAGCAACATTTTGGACACCGCGAGTTACGATCGCATCAACGATTACGCATCGGTGAAGATCAGCTTGGCCCGGCCGCACGATATTCGTAGCTGGTCGTTCGGCGAAGTGAAGAAGCCGGAAACGATCAACTATCGCACGTATCGTCCGGAAAAGGACGGCTTGTTCTGCGAGCGGATCTTTGGTCCCGAAAAGGATTGGGAATGCGCCTGCGGCAAGTACCGCGGCATGAAATACAAGGGCATGATCTGCGACCGCTGCGGTGTGAAAGTCACGCACAGCCGCGTGCGCCGCAAGCGGATGGGCCACATCGAGCTGGCCGCGCCCGTGGTGCACATCTGGTTCTTCAAGGCCATGCCCAGCCGCTTGGGTAGTCTGCTGGCCATGAAGACCACCAGCCTGGAGAAGGTGATTTACTTCCAGGATTACGTGGTTGTGAATCCCGGCGACACTGCGCTCAAGCCTCAGCAACTGCTCACCGAGGAAGAGTTTCGTCAGGCCCGCGAACAGTTCGGCGAAAACGCCTTCGAGGCATCGATGGGTGCCGAGGCGATTCGCAAACTGCTGCAACAGCTCGATCTGGTGAAGCTTTCGCAAGTGCTGCGCGAAGAGCTCAGGGAAACGGGTTCCAAGCAAAAGGCGAAAGATCTCATCAATCGGCTGAAGACGGTTGAGGCCATTCGCGACTCGGATAATAAGCCGGAGTGGATGGTTTTGGACGTCATCCCCGTTATTCCGCCCGATCTGCGGCCGCTTGTGCTGTTGGACAGCGGTAATTTTGCGACGAGCGATCTCAACGATCTCTATCGCCGCATCATCAACCGCAACAACCGGCTAAAAAAGCTGGTAGATCTGAATGCGCCGGAAGTGATCATCCGCAACGAGAAGCGGATGCTGCAGCAATCGGTCGATGCGCTGTTTGATAACAACCGCTGCAAGCGGCCCGTGCTTGGCTCATCGAATCGTCCCTTGAAGTCGCTCACCGACATGATCAAGGGCAAGCAAGGCCGGTTCCGCGAGAACCTGTTGGGCAAGCGCGTAGATTACTCGGCCCGCAGCGTGATTGTGGTCGGCCCGAGCCTCAAGCTGCATCAATGCGGCTTGCCGAAGAAAATCGCGCTCGAATTGTACCAGCCGTTCATCATCCGCCGGCTCAAGGAACTAGGTCACGCCGACACGATCAAGAGCGCCAAGAAGATGCTCGAGCGCAAGGACGATGAGGTGTGGGATATTCTCGAGGAGGTGATCCGCAATCACCCGGTGCTCCTGAATCGCGCTCCTACGCTGCACCGCATGGGTATCCAGGCATTCGAGCCGGTGCTGGTAGAAGGCAACGCGATCCAGCTCCATCCGCTGGTGTGCAAGGGCTTCAACGCCGACTTCGATGGCGACCAGATGGCAGTCCATCTGCCGTTGTCGATCGAAGCGCAAGTCGAAGCCCACACGCTGATGATGAGCACGCACAACATCTTCAGCCCGGCCAACGGGGCGCCGATCATCAGCCCGTCACAAGACGTGGTGATGGGCTGCTATTACCTGACGATGAACGTGCCCGAGGCTAAGGGCGACGACATGGTGTTTTCGTCGCTAGGCGAAGTGGAGATGGCCTACTCGGCGCGCAAGGTGCACACGCACGCGAAAATCAGGGTGCGCCTGTCCAAGAGCCGCTGTCTGCGCGACGATTTGGAGACCAAAACCGGCTACGGCAAAATTATCGACACGTCCGTCGGCCGTGTGATTTTCAATATGGTGCTACCCCATGGCATGCCGTTCTACAACACACCGCTCCGCTCGGCCCAGTTGGCCCGCGTCATCAGCGACTGCTACCAGTTCCTTGGCCGCAGCAAGACGATCGAGCTGTTGGACGACATGAACCAGCTCGGCTTCCGCGAGGCCACGCGCAGCGGCTTGTCCTTCGCGACCGACGACCTGATCACGCCGGAAGCGAAGTCGCGCATCATCGCGGCAGCCGAAAAAGAAGTGCTCCGCAAGAACAAGCTCTACCAACGCGGCATCATCACCGAGGGTGAGCGATATAACCAGGTGCTCGATGCCTGGACGCACGCCCGCGAGCAGATCACCACCGAAATGATGAGCGCACTAGAGAACGACTTCCGCCAGGGCGGGTACGTGAACCCCATCTTCCTGATGGCCCACTCCGGTGCCCGCGGTGGTGTTGAGCAGATGCGCCAGCTCGGCGGCATGCGCGGTCTCATGGCCAAACCGTCCGGCAAGATCATCGAGACGCCGATCAAGGCCAACTTCCGCGAAGGCCTGACGGTGCTCGAATACTTCAGCTCCACCCACGGTGCCCGCAAAGGCCTGGCAGATACCGCCCTCAAGACGGCCGATTCCGGTTACCTGACGCGCAAGCTGGCCGACGTGGCCCAAAACGTGGTCATCACGCTGGACGACTGCGGCACGACCCAGGGTATCACCAAGGGCATTATTTACCGCGGCGAAAAGGTCGAGGTCAGCCTGGCCGATTCAATTCGCGGCCGAGTGAGCCGGACCAATATCGTCAATCCGATTACCGATGAGGTGATCGTCAGCGAGAACGAGCTGGTCACGGCCGACATTGCTCGCAAGATCGAAGAGCTCGGCCTGGAAAAAATCCAGGTCCGCAGCCCGATGACCTGCGACGCGGCGCTGGGCATCTGCCGCAGATGCTATGGCATGGACCTGTCGACCGGCTCGCTCGTCGAAGAAGGCATGGCGGTGGGCATCATCGCTGCCCAGAGTATCGGCGAACCCGGCACCCAGCTTACGATGCGCACCTTCCACATCGGCGGCGTCGGTCAGCACGACGTCGAAGAGAGCGACATCAAGGCCAAGCGAGGCGGCATCGTCAAGTACACCCGTCTCAAGGTGGTCAGCACCGACGAAGGCCAGAAGATCGTGCTGGCCCGCAACGGCGAGGTCTCGTTGGTCGACGAAAAGGGCCGTGAGCTCGAGAAGTACGAAGTGCCGGCCGGCGCGATTCTCAAGGTGAATGAAGACGATACCGTGGCTGCCGGCGCGGTGCTTTGCGAGTGGGACCCGCACAGCATCCCGATTCTCGCCGAAACGGGCGGCAAGGTGCGCTTCGAGGATTTGATCGAAAACCAAACGATGCGGTCCGAAAAGGATCCCAGCGGTCACATTCGGTACGTGATCATGGAACACAAGGGCGATCTGCATCCGCAGGTCGTCGTGGAAGACCCGAAGGACGGCAAAATTCTTGACTTCTACTACATGCCCGAACGGGCCCACTTGGAAGTCGAGGAAGGGCAGATCATTTCGCCCGGCACATTGGTCGCCAAAACGCCGCGCGAGGCCACCGGCACGCAGGACATTACCGGTGGTCTGCCGCGCGTCACGGAAATCTTCGAGGCCCGCAAGCCGAAGGATCCGGCGGTCATCGCCGAAATCGACGGCACCGTGGAGCTCCTTTCCGAGAAGAAGCGTGGTAAGCGATCGATTATCGTCCGCAGCGAAAGCGGTATCGAGCGCGAGCACCTGATTACGCACAACAAGCATTTGCGCGTCCACTCGGGTGACATCGTGCGTGCCGGCGACGCGCTCGTGGACGGCCCGCTCGTGCCGCACGACATCCTCCGCATCTCCGGCGAGGAGGCCGTGCAGCAATATCTCACCCGCGAAATCCAGAACGTGTACCGCAGCCAGCGCGTTGAAATCAATGACAAGCACATTGAGATCATCGTGGCCCGCATGCTGCGGAAAGTGCGGATTGAGCACCCCGGCGACACGAACTTGTTGCCCGGCAGCGTGATGGACAAGTTCGATTTCCGGCAGGCCAACGAGCAGATCATGCAGTGCCTCAAGATCTCGGACAAAGGGGACAGCGAGTTCGCAATCGGCTCGATCGTGCCGAAAGACGTGCTCGATCAGGCCAACGCACAGATCGAAGCGCTCGGCGGTGCAATCGCCAAGGGCACCAAGCCCAAGCGAGCCACCGCCGCCACGCAGCTGTTGGGCATCACCAAGGCGTCGGTGCAAAGCTCCAGCTTCATTTCGGCCGCCAGCTTCCAGGAGACCACCAAGGTGCTCACTGAGGCCGCGTTGGCCGGGAGAACCGATCATCTGGTTGGACTCAAGGAGAACGTCATCTTGGGCCACTTGATCCCGGCCGGCACCGGGTTCCGCAACATTCACGACGCGGAAGTTCGTATTCGGCCAGAAGCGCTCGAAGCGTTGGCTGCCGAGAAAGGCCGCGTGCTCGAACGGGCGTTTCCGCTATTGGAATCTGCCAGCGAGCGAGGTGGAAACGGCGATGGCGCACCGGCACCACCTGTTCCATCGCAGCCGGCACCGACCAGTCTCGACGCCCTCTTGGGTGGTGCCGAGCCGGAAGACGCCGATTCCGACAATGAGTGACGACGGAACGAAATCCATTAGGCGCTCGAATTCTCGAGGCGAGTCCAATTCGGACTCGCCTTTTTTATTTGGTAGAAGAAAACCAAGCGTCCGCAGGTTGACGATCAGCGCTTCGGTTCATACAATTGATTGAAACATACGTTTAAAACGATCGTACCATCATAAACCTATGGCTTCAAACGATTTAGATACCAAGCGTGAAAGAATAGTCGACGCCGCCGGTGA
Source organism: uncultured Planctomycetota bacterium (assembly GCA_963786455.1). Taxonomy (GTDB): domain Bacteria; phylum Planctomycetota; class Planctomycetia; order Pirellulales; family Lacipirellulaceae; genus JABDGM01. Next base: position 123,953 of record CAWAZX010000018.1, read on the forward strand.
AATGTTTGCCGAGCGTGGTTTCGAGGCCACGACCGTGCGCGATATCTGCCAGGCGGCCGAGGCGAACGTTGCCGCCGTGAATTACTACTTCGGCGACAAGCAGCGGCTGTACATCGAAGCAGTAGTCCGAGCACATCGCTGGCGCATGGAACGCGTGAAGTTGCCCGAGTGGACAGCGGATACTTCACCTGAACAAAAACTGGCCGACTTCATTCACACATTCATTCGCCGAGTTCGCACCGGTCCGGACGACACGTGGCACACGCGCTTGATCATGCGCGAGATTGCCAACCCCAGTGCCGCCTGTGCGGAGCTGGTGCAATCTTCGATCAGGCCGCAATTTGAAATCCTGCTGGCCATCCTTCACGAATTGCTGCCCACCGAACGCGACGAGGAAAAACTGCGACTCACGGCGTTCAGCATCGTTGGTCAGTGCCTGTTCTATCACTTTGCCGACCCGGTGATTCGCAATCTTCTTGGTCGTGATGAGTATGACCATCTGGAAGTGGAGAAACTGGCAAACCACATTTGCGATTTTTCGCTGGCGGCAGTCAGGCAGCACGGGCGGCCGATTGGGGCAGGAGCGACGCGATGAATTGGATCGCGCTAAAAATGCTGACCGGCAATCAGGGCAAATACCTGGGTATCATCCTCGGCATTGCGTTCGCTTCGCTTCTGATTGCCCAACAGGCGTCGATCTTTTGCGGCCTGATGCTGCAGACCAGCGGGCAGATCCGTGATATTCAGGGCGCGGATATTTGGGTCATGGACCCCAACGTGCAGTTCTCGGATGACGTAAAACCGCTCTCCGACAGCGACCTGTATCGCGTCCGCGGTGTGCCGGGTGTGTCCTGGGCCGTGCGGTTTTATAAGGGTCTCACGCGCTCGCGATTGGAAGACGGCAATTTTCAGCAGACGATTCTGCTGGGGCTGGATGATGCCACCTTAGTCGGCGCGCCGCCCAAAATGGTGCTCGGCAATGTGTTCGATCTGCGCAAGCCCAAGGCAGTCATTATGGATCTGGAAGGCTACAACCTGCTCTGGCCGAACGAGGAACCGCGGATCGGCAAGCGTTTTGAAATGAACGACCGCGAGGCCGAGATCGTGGGCATCTGCAAGGCGAGCCGCACGTTTCAAACGTTTCCAGTCGTGTACACGCGCTATTCGCAAGCGCTGGAATTCGTACCGCCGGAGCGAAAAGTGCTGTCTTTTGTGCTCGCGGATGCCGTCGAGGGTATCAGCGTCGACGAAGTGTGCCGCCGCGTCCAAGAACAGACCGGCCTGCGCGCCGTCACGGGCGAGCAATTCGAATGGATCACCATGATGTATTTCATGCGGAAGACCGGCATACCATTCAATTTTGGCATCACGGTCGCACTGGGTTTCATCGTGGGAACGGCCATCGCGGCGCAGACGTTTTACCTGTTCACCATTGAAAACATCAAGCAGTACGGAGCCCTCAAAGCAATGGGCGCGGGTAATTGGAGCCTGATGGGAATGATCCTGCTGCAAGCGCTGTTGGTGAGTGTCATCGGCTTCGGCTTGGGGATAGGTGTCGCCGCATGGTTTGGCACGCTGGCCAATGCACCCGGGTCGAGGCTGGCGTTCTATATGCCGGCCGAAGTGTTCATCGGCACCGCGGTTGCCGTGGGGGCCATCAGTGTCCTTTCCAGCTTGTTGAGTATGCAGCGCGTGATGGTGGTCGAACCGGCTGTTGTGTTTCAAGGGTAAAGGCGATGAACGGCAACGAAAATCCGCTGGTTACCTGTCGGGACGTAGTGAAAATCTACGGCCGTGGTAACGCGGAAGTGCATGCGCTGCGCGGGGTGGACCTGGACGTCTATCCCGGCGAGCTCACCATGCTGGTCGGTCCCAGCGGCTGTGGCAAGACGACGCTGCTCTCGGTGGTGGCCGGAATCCTGCGGGCCACCAGCGGCCGCGTGACGGCGATGGGCACCGATCTGGAAAGTCTTTCCTCTTGGCGTCGCACTGCGTTCCGCCGCGATCACGTCGGCTTTGTGTTTCAGCAGTTCAATCTGCTGCCGGCACTCACGGCTGCGGAAAACGCGGCGGTGCCGCTCGTGATCCAAGGTTATTCCAAGTGGAAGGCCGTGTCCGCCGCGAAAGCCCTGCTCACGAAAATGGGAATGGCCGATCGCCTGAATAACTTGCCTGGTCAGCTCTCGGGCGGCCAGCAACAACGCGTGGCGATCGCTCGGGCGCTGGTCCACCATCCGCAACTGCTGGTGTGCGACGAGCCGACCTCGGCCCTCGATGCCCGGACGGGCCATACGATCTTGGAGCTATTGCGATCGATTGCCGTGGAAGGTGACCGGGCCGTCATCATCGTCACGCACGACAGTCGCATTTTTGAATTCGCCGACACGATCGCCCGCATGGACGACGGCCGGATTGTGTCGTTGGAGCGGCAGACGCCTCGCAGCGCACCGGCAGTTTGGGAGGAAGCGTTCGCCCACTAATTACTCAGGGAGACGAACCGCCAAGTCGCCAAGGACGCCAAGAAATCCAAGTTTAAAACCGAGAAGGCCTGACGATGTTCACCAAAATTGGCCTGCCGATTGTGGCGATCGCGATGATTGCGTTCGCCGTTAAATTCCTGGCCCAAGCCGGCGAGAAAATTCCCGATCTGCCGCCGCCGGTGCAGCCGGCCGAAAATCCATTTCCGAATACCGTGGCCGGTGCGGGGATGGTCGAGCCGCAGACCGAAAACATCGCGGTGGGTTCGCCCGTCCCGGGCATCGTGGTCGAAGTGCCGGTGAAAGTCGGCCAGAAAGTGAAAGCGGGCGATCCGTTGTTTCGCCTCGACGATCGCGAGCTGAAGGCCGAATTGGCGGTGCGAAAAACAGCGCATGCAGCTGCCAAGGCAGAACTTGCCCGGCTGGAGGCCATGCCGCGGCCAGAGGAGCTGCCGGCAGTCGAGGCACAGGTTCGGGAAACGAAGGCCGATTGGGAGAATTGGGAGCAGCAGTGGGCGCGCGGCGAGAAACTGCTCACGCAACGGGCCATTCCCGAGGAAGAATTCTACGTGCGCAAGCAAACCGCAATGCAAGCGCGTGAGCGATACAACCGCGCCGTGGCTGAATTCGATTTATTGAAAGCCGGAAGCTGGAAGTTCGATCGCGAGGTCACCCAATCGGCCGTCGATCGCGCCGAATCCCAGATGCAACAAACCCAGACCGACTTGGATCGGCTCGTGATCCGCGCCTTGGTCGACGGGGAGGTGCTGCAAGTCAATGTGCGGCCCGGCGAATTCGTCGGTGCGCCCGCGAACCAGCCACTGATTGTGTTGGGCAACGTCTCTCAGTTGCACGTGCGAGTGGACATCGACGAATACGATATCCCGCGGTTCGTACCCGAAGCCCCAGCACGAGCCACGCTCAAGGGACAGCCGGACGAGTTCTTCCCGCTCAAGTTCGTGCGAATCGAGCCGTACGTGGTCCCAAAAAAATCACTCACGGGCGACAACACGGAGCGCGTCGACACGCGGGTGCTGCAGGTGATTTACGCCATCGATACCAGCGGCAAACGGCTATTCGTCGGGCAGCAATTGGATGTGTTCATCGATGCTTCAGCGTCAGCTGGTAGCAATTCCACCGCCAACAGTGGGTCCTAACCAGGTTTTCGCTACTCTTGCCGCTGTCGGATGATCACTCATAATCAATTAGTTCTGACTATGCGATATTTCAACGACAGGTGCTGACATGGCTGTTGTCGAAGAAGATGTTTTGGTTCAGCCTGCCCAACGGCTATTTACCGCCGCTGATTTAGAGGCTTTACCAACTGAATTGCCTTCCGGTCCTATTGACTATGAGTTGGATAACGGCAGATTGGTGTTCATCATGGTGCCACCAGGTGACCTTCATGGAGCGGTGCAATCTAACATCGCAACGGAACTAAAGGTCCAGGGAGAAAGGCGAGGTCACGGCAAGGCGCGCACGGAAGTCGGCATTCTCTTGTGGCGAAATCCGGATCGGCTGGTTGGCGCCGATGTCGCATTTGTGGCAAACAAGTCGCTTCCAATACGCCGCACGAACGAAGGTTACTTGGAGACGATTCCGGAGCTTGTCGTTGAAATCCCTAGTAAAAATGATTCACGTACGTACGTTCAGCGAAAGGTACAACACTATCTTAAGGCCGGTGTCGAAGTGGTTTGGATCGCCGATTGGTCATCAATGACCGTAACCGCGCACACCGCGACCGGTGAACCGATAGTTTATGGGGAGAGCGACGCGCTGCAATTGCTGGAGTTGATCCCTGGTTTTTCGATGTCCGTCGCTGACGTATTCCGGGAATAAGACGTTCATTGCAGAGGACGTTCCCGTGAGTAAATATCTTAAGACCGCCAAGCAGTATCACGACGCGATTCGCACAATCCTGCTTAAGGATTGGGACCCGATCGGGGTCGCCGATACGGCGGAAGCCGAAAACGAATATGATTCGTACGTGGCCCAGATTTATGGCATGCTAATTCGAAGAGAACCGAGCTCTAAGCTTTTGGAGTTCCTCTGGTGGGCGGAGACAGAAAATATGGGACTTTGCGGAAACCGTGCCCATACGACACAAGTTGCGGAACGATTAGTTCGACTTTCCGACGAATTGTCGGCAAAGAATTAAGGTCTCATTCTTACCCTTGACGGGCATCCGCCAATCGCGTAAACTTATTGGTTTCAACACGTTTTGCCCGATTGCGCAGTCAGTCGTAGAAACCAGAAGGCCCGCGATGCCCACAGTCAACCAGCTTGTTCGCAGCCGGCGGCGTCCCAAGCGGCAAGTTCAGCAAGTCGCCGGTGCTCGATAAGTGCCCGCAGAAGCGCGGCGTGTGTCTCTTGGTGCGCACGATGACGCCCAAGAAGCCGAACTCGGCGCTGCGAAAGATCACGCGCGTGCGCCTGTCCAACGGCAAGGAAGTGACCGTGTACATTCCGGGCGAAGGCCATTCGCTGCAGGAGCACAGCATCGTGCTCGTGCGCGGCGGACGTATTCGCGATCTGCCGGGCGTCCGCTACCAGGTCGTCCGCGGCGCACGCGACACGCTGGGCGTGCAAGGCCGCAAGCAATCGCGCAGCCGTTATGGAGCAAAGAAAGGTTAAGACAGCCGTTAGCTATTAGCTGTTAGCTATTAGCCAGAACATTCCCAATAATCCTGCTAAGAGCTAACAGCTAATAGCTAATAGCTCTCTCCCTATGGGTCGCATTACTGCTAGTCGGAAACAACTGAAGCCCGATCCGAAGTACGGGTCGATCCTGGCCGCCAAGTTCATCAACTGCTTGATGTACCAGGGTAAGAAAAGCGTTGCGCAAAACGTGTTTTACGATGCGCTCGAATTGGTGAAGAAGCGCGTGCCGGACAAAGAGCCGATCGAAGTCTTCACGCAAGCGCTCGAGCACGTGAAGCCGTCGATCGAGGTACGCAGCAAGCGCGTCGGTGGTGCCGCGTACCAAGTGCCGATGCAAGTGAACCGGACGCGGCAGCAATCGCTGGCGATCCGCTGGCTGCTAATGGCCGTCCGCGAAAAGAAAGGCCGCCCGACGCCCCAAAAGCTCGCCGACGAATTTGTCGCCGCCTTCAACCGCGAAGGCACGGCCGTCAGCCGCCGTGAAAACGTCCACCGCATGGCCGACGCCAACAAGGCATTTGCGCATTTCGCGTGGTAATACTGAAGATTAGCACGCCGCGGCCCAAAATGCCGCGGCGTTTTTCATGCGCGGACGAGAGTCTCACGCAAAGGCACTAAGGCGCGAACCAATTCAGATGAACCACGACGACACGACGAGCGCAACGGGAAGAGATGAAGGATGAGGGATATCGGTTTAATACGAAATTTCGGTGCAAAAGAGTACGTTGTATCTCACATCTCGTCACATCTCGGAACTTTCATTACTCCTTCGTCGTGTCCTTCGTGTCGTCGTGGTTCAATTTCTGCCGTCTTTGCGCCTGAGCGCCTTTGCGTGAGATTTCGTACGTGAAGGCAGCTTAGTAACATGGCTACGCCCCTCGAAAAAATTCGCAACATCGGCATCATTGCCCATATCGACGCCGGTAAGACCACGGTCACCGAGCGGATGCTGTTTGCCAGCGGCGCCAAGCACCGGGCCGGGGAGGTGGATATGGGCACCACCACCACCGATGACGATGCCGAGGAGGCCGAACGCGGCATTACCATCTATTCCGCCTGCGTGCAGTTTCCGTGGAAGGACGTGGTAATCAACTTGATCGACACGCCGGGCCATGTCGACTTCACCGCCGAGGTGGAACGCAGCCTGCGGGTGCTCGACGGCGGCGTCGTGGTATTCAGTGCCCGTGAAGGCGTAGAAGCGCAAAGCGAGACGGTCTGGCGGCAGGCGAATAAGTATCACGTGCCACGGCTGGCATTCATCAACAAGCTCGATCGCGAAGGGGCCGATTTCGAGGCCGTCTATGAAGAAATTGGCAGCCGGCTGGGCGCCCGGCCGGTGGCACTGCAAATTCCCGTGGGCCAAGGGCCGGCCCACACGGCCAACCCGTTTCGCGGCGTGATCGACCTCGTGAAAATGAAGCTGCTGACGTTCCCGGAGGGGAAGGATGGCAATAAGGTCTTGGCGTCGGACATATCGGACCCCGATCTCGCGAGCGAGGCGCAGCTCTGGCGCGAGCGGCTGCTGGAGTCGCTCTACGACTACAGCAACGAGCTCATGGAACTGGCGCTGGCCGAGGAACTGATCCCTGAAGCGCTGATTCACAAAGTGCTGCGAGAGGCGACGGTGCACCTGCAAATCCAGCCCGTGCTGTGCGGATCGGCGCTGCATGGCATGGGTGTCCAACCAGTGCTCGATGCGGTTGCCGCTTACTTGCCGAACCCGACAGAAATCCCGCCGGTGGAAGGCATCGACCTCAAAACCAAAGGCAAGGGCCGGGTGGTCGAGGCCGCGGATCAGACGAAAAAAATCCGCCGCAAGCCCGACCCGGCCGAGCCGTTTTGCGGGCTGGTGTTCAAAGTGCAGCCGTACAAAACGGGCGATCTCGCCTGGGTGCGGATTTACTCCGGCGAGCTTGAACCCAACAGCCGCGTGTTGAACTCGACTCGCGACAAGAAGGAAAACGTCGCGCAGCTCTGGCGGATTCACGCCAGCAAGAAGGACGAGCAGCTGGATGGCGCTCGGGCCGGCGACATCGTCGGCGTAATCGGACTGCGCGATTCCATCACCGGCGACACGCTGTGCGATACCCGCGAGCCGATCTTGCTGGCCTCGATCGAGTTTCCGGAAACCGTCATCTCCATGGCGATCGAGCCGGAAAGCACCGAGGACCGCAAGAAGCTCGGCGAAACCCTCGAAATGCTCCGCAAGCAGGACCCCACATTCCGTGCGGCAGAGAACCCCGAGACCGGCCAGACGCTCATCAGCGGCATGGGCGAATTGCACCTGGAAGTGATTCAACACCGGCTGCTCCGCGATTTCCGACTGAACGTGAAGGTGCACAAGCCACGCGTCAGCTACCGCGAAACGATCGAAAAAGCGGCGGAGGCCACGGGCGAAAGCAGCCGCATGATTCAGGGCGTTCAGCACGCGGCGAAAGTGCGAGTGCGCGTGGAACCATTCGAGAAAGGGCTCACCCCGGTCACGGTCACCAACGTGCTCGAACACGGCCTCCCCAGCGAAATGCTCACTGTCGTGCTGGAAGAATTGGAAAGTGCGGGGCAGGGCGGCGGCCTGTTGGGCTTCCCGCTGATGCGGCTCAAGGCGACAGTACTGGGCGGCGAAGTGGCGGAGACCGGCCTATCGGAAATCGCATTCCGCACGGCGGCCAATCATGCGTTCGACCTGGCCCTCGCGCCGCTGGGCCAGTGCTGCTCGAACCGGTAATGAAAATGGAGATCAGCACACCGGACGAACACGTCGGCGACCTGGTGAGCGACTTGCAGCAGCGCCGGGCGATCATCCAGAGTACCGAATCGCGCGGCACCGCCACCGTGCTTCACGCCGAAGCGCCGCTGGCCAACCTGTTCGGCTATTCCACGCGCAATGCGCAGCCTGAGCCAAGGCCGGGCAAGCTGCTCGATGGAGCCGAGCACGTATGTCCGCGCACCGGATGATGTGTTGCAAAAGTTTTTGGGCGAGACGTGATCAAAATAAAGTGAACCACGGAGACACGGAGAACACGGAGATAAGATGAAACATATAGTTGAATTTACACAGGTTATTGCCTCTCCGTGTCCTCCGTGTCTCCGTGGTTTATTCGATTGGCATTGAGCGATGAGCGACCGATCATTTGTCTTCGGCGTCGATCTCGACGGCGTGGTGGCCGATTTCTACGGCGGCCTGCGGCCGATCGCCGCCGAATGGCTGGGCGTGCCGCTGGAGTCCCTCACGCCGCGGGTCTCTTGGGGTCTGGTGGAATGGGGCGTCGACGAGGCCCCCGGCGGTTACGAACGGCTGCACCGGTTCGCGGTCACGCAGCGTGAGCTGTTTCTGAAGATGCCGCCGATGCCGGGTGCCCCACAGACGTTGCGGCGGCTGTCGATCGAAGGCGTGCGGATCCGCATCATCACGCACCGGCTATTCATCAAGTATTTCCATCAGGTGGCCGTGAGCCAGACGATCCAATGGCTCGACCGGCACGACATCCCCTACTGGGACCTGTGCTTCATGCAGCAGAAAACGGCCGTCGGAGCCGACCTCTACATTGAAGACTCACCCGCGAACGTCGAGCGTCTGCGAGCCGAAGGGCAAAAGACGATCGTCTTCACGAACTCCACCAACGAGCATTTGCCAGGCCCGCGGGCGCAAAATTGGGATGAGGTGCTCGAGCTCGTGCTGGCCGAGAAGCGCGCGTGGGAATCGCCATGAGATTACAAAAGAGAAGAATGGAAAGCGGTTCAGGGACGTTCACAAGCGCAAACGAGCTTTCGGCCGCTGTCCCGACGTGCGCTCGCCAGAATGCGAAGTCGCCGGTATCGATGCGGCTGTCGAGGTTGCCATCCGCCGGCAGGTTCGCGCCGAACTGGCCGAGCGAAGTGCGCCATACCACATAGTCGGCCGCGTCCACTGCGCCGTCGTCGTTGTAGTCGCCCGGAAGTTGCGCGAGCGGGTAGCCAAGATCGGCGTACACCGCCAGATCCGTCTGCGTGATGTAGAGACGATTTCCGGACGGCAGTGCGCAACCATTCATGAGCGTGCTGTGCAATCCATCTGCTGCGCCGGACGAGCATGCGCTTAAGTGATAAAAGTTCTGCGAGAACAAAAAATCACCGGCCGGCTTGTGCGTTAGTGGCAGGTCGCTGCCGTATGCGCCTGCGACATGGTCGCCGCCGAAGTACAGGGGATTCGGGTTACCGCCGGGTGCAAACGGCTCACCGTTGCCGTCAAAATAGGATGCATCATCAAATTGCGTCGCAGTGTTGCCCGTCATCTCGCCCGTGTGAAAATCGCGGAACCCGGCCATGCCGAAACCATGGCCCATCTCGTGCAGCACCACGCTGAGAAAATCGCCTTTACCCGCCGGCACCGGCGCGGACCGCAGCTCTGGCTGTGGATCAAGCCAGTAGTTGTTCTCAAGGTATTGGGCGTCAAAACCAAGCCGCATGTCAAAGCCGACCGAATGCGCGCTCGGATTGGCACCCGTGAGGATCCGCGTGAGCGGCCCAGCTTCCCACACGTTTTTGCCTGCCGCATTCACGTATAAGTGCCTGCCGAGCGAAAAAGTGCCACCGGCCCGGGCGGCAAACGACGTCGGATCCACGTGCATTTCGATCGTCGCATCGGAATCGAATTGACTTCCCCAGAGCGCGGCCGCAGCACGAATGTTTCGCTGGAACGGCGAAGCCGATTCGAGCCAGCCCCGTGTGGCAAACGTACTATTGGCGTCATCGAGGTACGTGATACTGAACGAAAGCGCGGCCAGCACATTGCCGGATAGCATCAGAGCAATGGCAGCTGCACCGCACCATTTGCGGCTAGACATAACAGGTGCATCCATGCAGGAGTTTGGGCGGCCGCCGCAAGGCGGCTGCGACCACGAACGATCCTATTCGCCGCACTGTGTAAGACGCCCGTCCGGCGGCAAGCGGGCCAGATTGTAGACGGCCTCGCCGATTACCAGCAATTCGAGTTTGGGACTAAGCACGGGCTCATTCGGTACCTATAATTGGGGCCATCTACGCGATTTTCCATAACCATCGTTTTTCTCCGCGAGGATTTCACTATGCGACGATCCGCCATCGCTCTCCTGCTAATCCTGGTCGCCGCCCAATCGATTCACGCCGACGACTGGCCGCAGTGGATGGGGCCCAAGCGCGATAACGTGTGGCGCGAAGCGGGCCTGCTGGAGAGCTTCCCGGAAGGCGGTCCGCGAGTCGTGTGGCGAACCCCGATTGCGGGCGGGTACGCCGGGCCCGCCGTCGCCGATGGCAAGCTATACGTCACCGACTATGTCACCGAAGATAACGTCAAGGTCGAGAACTTCGACCGCAACACATTCACCGGAAACGAACGTGTTTTGTGCCTCAATGCCGAAACCGGCAAGGAAATCTGGAAGCACGAATATCCGGTAAAGTACACGATTTCGTACCCGGCCGGCCCGCGATGCACGCCAGTCGTCGACGGTGGCAAAGTGTACACGCTCGGTGCTGAGGGCAACCTCATCTGCTTCGATGCCGTCACCGGCAATGTACTTTGGCAAAAAGATTTGCCGAAGCAATACAACACGAAGGCGGCTCTATGGGGCTACTCGGGACACCCGCTCATCGATGGTAATAAACTGATCTGTGCCGCCGGGGGCGACGACACCCACACGATCGCATTCAACAAATCGACGGGCGAGGAAATCTGGCATGCGTTATCGGCACCCGAGCAAGGCTACTCGCCGCCCACGATTATCGAGGCCGGCGGCAAGCGGCAGCTTATCGTCGTGCGGCCAAGCGCCGTTTCCTCCGTCGATCCGGAAACCGGCAAAGAGTACTGGTCGCAGCCTTACGAGGCCACCAGCGGGTCGATCATCATGACGCCGCTGCAATGGAGGAACTATCTCTACATTGGCGGATATTCCAACAAATCGCTCATGCTCGAGCTAGCCGCGGATCGTCCGGCGGCGGAAATCGTGTGGCGCGACAAGGCGCAACACGGCGTCTCGCCGATCAACGTGCAACCCATTATCGTCGACGAAACGATGTACGGCGTGGATGGGAATGGCCAACTCTACGGCGTCGAATTACCCAGCGGCCGGCGGCTGTGGAATTCGACCGCGCCAATCAGTGCCCGACCCGTGGGCACCGGCACTGCGTTCATCGTGCGGCAAGGCGACACGGGCGACCGCTTTTGGCTGTTCAACGACAGCGGTGATTTGATCATCGCCCGGCTCTCGCCCGCCGGCTACGAAGAAATCGACCGCACACACCTCATCGCGCCAACGAACACGGCCTTCGGCCGCGACGTGGTCTGGTGCATGCCGGCGTTCGCCAACAAGCGGATGTACGTGCGGAATGACGCGGAGTGCATTTCAGTCGACCTGGCGACCAAGTGAAGCCCAAGGGCGGCATGCTTTCGGGCTCAGCCCGTAAGCATGTTGTTGGCGCCAACACATGCCGACGTTCGCCGGGGCCGTCGATGGCATTCCACCCAAGACACTATTTGCCGTTGAATTCTAGCTGATGACGGCCGCCGGAAAATGTCAAAGCTACAGGTCGGAGATCGACTCTGCAAATTGGATTTGCTTCCAGCGGCGTACGCAGGTCAGGGCTGGCATACAGCGTCTCTAAGTGCAGCGTGTTAGGAATCACGAGCCAACCATTTGTGCCAAACCGCTCGGCTAAGCGTACAAAGAGTTCCTGATCGTCGCGAAATGCCGGCGGGATTTTGATCGACTGCGTGTGGCCCGTCGTGAATGCGTTCAGGAACATCTTCTCTTCGTCGATCGCATTGCGGAGTCGCGCCGTAGTGTAGTCGGCAAAGCCAATTCCGAGGGCATTGCCGTGCGATGCCTCGGCCAGGTTAAGAACGGCGATCGTGCGGATGCGAGGGCGGTCCAGATCCTCGTATTCCCGTGTGCCGCGGAAGCCGATGATATTCGTGTCCATCCCCGTGCCGCTGTACGTTTTGCCGATGCTATCGACCACCAGCACGTTGATGTCGTCCAAGGGCAGCCGCGGGAAGTAACGCTCGTGGCGAACAATCAATTGCGGTTCTGCTTCCGCAAAATCCTGCGGGCGCACGGCGTGCAATTCGGCCGTCTGGTCGAAGCCATCTTCCAGGATCGCGAGGCCGGCCAATATCTTGCCGCTGTCGAGCACGACATCCCGCATGGCCAGCAGCCGCGTTGCCAATTGGGCTGTAGGTGTATCGTGGAACGTGCGTGCCCCGCCGGTTTTCCCCAGGCCGACCGTCATCATCTTCGCCAGCCCGCTTTGCACCGGACCTGAAAACGACGTGTGCAGCTTCACCCGGTTCACGACCAGCACACCGGCCGATTCGTAGGCGAAGCGGTCCATCCACACGTCGCTGCCGGCGGTTGATTCCGACGGCACGGTGCCGATCTTTACGCATTCCATGCTCGCTCGGATCGGCATGCCGAGCGTCTTTTCGGCGATGCCCAGCGACTCGAGCATCGCGACCTGTCCCTCGGCCGTGCCGCCGTTGTGCGTTCCCATGGCGGGGATCACAAATGGCCGGGCGCCTTGATCGCGCAGCCACTGTCCGGCGGCTCGCAAGATCGTGGCGATATTGCTGATGCCCCGGCTGCCGGCAGTAATGGCCACGTCGCCCCGCGGCACGTCAAGCTGCAGCCGGTCAAATTGCTCACGCACCGCAGCGGGAATGTCGGCAATCGGGTTGGAAACGAGTTTCTGGCGTACGCGAAGAAATTCCACGTCAGTTCGAGCGTCCAAGTTTGAGAAAAAGTCTAGTCAAATTGTAACGAGTTGGGCCGCTTTGCTGAGAGGTCGACCACGGGGCGCAGCCGCTTATTTTTACTGGTTTACCAGTGCGCTCACAGCGATGGCGGATGGAGGCAAAAATCCCAGTTTGTGCGGTTGACAGCCTTTCGCGACGAGCGATATGATCACTAGTTCCCCACGAAATGACTCGGAGTGTGGGACCGCTATCGGGCCACCGGACCGGCCATGCTGTTTGGGAATTCGTGTCGACGGCGAGAGAGGATTTTAGGACGTGGCATCTTCGCAGGAAATCATTCGCATCCGCATGGAGGCGTACGATCACTCGGTGCTGGATCAGAGCGCTGCAGAGATCGTCGACACGGCCAAGCGCACCAATTCGATCGTGCACGGGCCGATCCCGCTGCCGACACGTATTGAGCGCTACACCGTGCTTCGCAGCCCGCACGTCGATAAGAAGTCGCGGCAACAATTCGAGATACGTACGCACAAGCGGCTGATCGATATTGTCCAGGCAACGGCCAAGACGATCGAAGCGCTCAACAAATTGAGCCTTCCGGCGGGTGTCGACATCAAGATTAAGGCGACAAGCGGATGATGATTGAAGATTTGCGATTTCGGATTGCGGATTGAGTTGCAACAATCCGCAATCCGAAATCCGCAATCCGAAATTGTGAGACAGTCAACACAATGATTTGGAAGTCGCGCGGGTAAGCGGGGCATTTGTCTCTGTCTCCCGTTCGGCAACTGACTAAGGTTTACTTCGATGGCAATCGGAATACTCGGCCGCAAGGTCGGGATGACGCAACTCTACGACGAATCGGGCAAGGTAGTCCCGGTGACGGTCATCGAGGCCGGCCCGTGCGACGTGCTGCAAGTCCGCACGGTCGAGCGCGACGGCTACGAGGCGGTTCAACTGGGCTTTGCCGATAAGCCGCGTCGCCTTGCCTCTCGAAGCACCCGGGGTCAGGTCGCCAAGCTTGACAGCAAGCGCTCGAAGCGGCGGTCAACTGCCGGTGTCGAGCTTCTCCCCAAGGCCGCTTGCGAACCGAAGCGGTTTGTCCGCGAAATCCGCGGACCCGCCGGCGATTTAGCGGTCGGCGGCCAGGTCAAGGTCGATGCGCTGGCCGGAGTAGCCGCCATCGATATCACAGGGATCTGCAAGGGCCGCGGATTTGCCGGGGCCATCAAACGGCACAATTTCTCCGGTCAGCGGGCCACCCACGGCGTTAAGAAATGCCATCGAGCACTCGGTGGCACCGGCGCAAGCGCCTTCCCCAGCCGAGTCATGAAGGGCAAGCGGATGCCGGGCCAGCTCGGCAATGTCAAAACAACGGTCCGGAACCAGAAGGTCGTGAAAGTCGACGCTGAGAATAACTTGTTGCTGGTGCGCGGCGCGATTCCCGGCCCCAACGGCGGATACGTAATCATCCGCGAAACAAACAAAGTGAAATAACGCGTGTCGACGGACTGGTCACTTCAGTGACCAGTTAATTGCCATTCAAACATCCATGCCCAAGCTCACCATTCACGATCGCAAGGGAAAGAAAGTGGGGACGTACAACGTCGAGCCCACCGATTTCGCTCCGCGCATCAATAAGCAGCTACTGCACGACGCGATCGTGATGTACCAGGCGAACGTGCGGCAGGGTTCGCACCAGACCAGGTCCCGCGGCATGGTGGCTGGCTCGACCAAGAAAATGTACCGGCAGAAGGGCACGGGCAATGCCCGCGCCGGCCACAAGCGCAGCGGTATTCGCCGCGGCGGCGGTCATATTCACCGCATTCACAATCGCGATTATTCGTACCGCCTGCCCCGCAAGGCCTTGCAGCAGGCCACGCGGATGGCACTTGCCGCCAAGGTGCGGGATGATGAAGTCATTGTGATCGACGATCTAGTGTTCGCCGAGCCCCGAACCAAAGACATGGCCGCCATCCTCCGCCACTTGGATTGCGGAATCCATGAAACACTGCTGATTGCCACGGCCAAGCACGATGCCAACGTGTACCGCAGTGCCCGCAACATTGTCGGGGTTTCGGTATCGCCGGCCGGCGACCTCAACGCCCACAGCGTGTTGTCGTCGCGGCGGGTGCTCGTGACTAAGGCCGCGCTCGACGCGCTGGTGTCTTCGGCCAAGGCATCCGCCGCTAACAGACCAACCAGCGGCGAAGCGTGAAGGTTTTGAACCATGCCAACGCACAAACCAGAAACCACGACGCTCACGCTCGAGCCGCACCAAATCATTTTGCGGCCGCTGGTCACCGAGAAGGGCATGCACCGCTCGACGCGGAACAACGCCTATGCCTTCGAAGTGCACCGGCTGGCCACCAAGGCCGACGTGCGGCGAGCGGTTGAAGAGCTGTTCAATGTGACGGTGCTAAAGGTCCACACGCAAACACGCAAAGGCAAGCCGCGGCGCACGCGGTTCCGCCTTGGAATAACCGGTAACTGGAAAAAGGCCATCGTCACCTTGGACAGCGAACACCGGATTGAGTTCTTTTAGCTGAAAGCTCAAGAGCTAAGAGTCGAGCGTCAAGTGCCAGAGACATTCTGGCTCTCGACTCTAAGCTCTTGACTCTCAACTAATAAAAATGGGTATCCGCAAATACAATCCGACATCGCCGGGACGCCGCGGGGCGACCGTGAGCGATTTCGCCGAGCTCACGCCGGGCGCCAAGCCGGCCAAGTCGCTGCTGCGCCCGAAGACCAAGACCGGCGGTCGGAATAACCAGGGTAAGATCACGGCGCGGTTTCGTGGCGGCGGGCACAAGCGCCGCTACCGGCTGATCGACTTCCGCCGTAACAAGGACGGCATACCAGCCAAGGTGGATTCGATTCAGTACGATCCCAACCGCTCAGCACGTATCGCCTTGTTGAACTACGTGGATGGCGAAAAACGATACATTGTCGCGCCACACGGATTGAAGGCCGGCGACACGGTTGTCAGCGGCGATGATGCGCCGCCGACTGTCGGCAACTGCCTGCCACTATCGAAGATTCCGCTGGGCATGGCAGATTCACAACATCGAGTTGCAAGCAGGCCGCGGCGGAGCGCTGTGCCGCAGTGCCGGCACCAGTGCCACGTTGATGGCCCGCGAAGCCGGCTGGGCGCAGATTTCACTGCCCAGTGGCGAAATCCGCCGTGTGCCCTCCGCGTGCCGGGCCACGGTGGGGGCTACCGGCAATCCAGACCGCATGGCGATCGTGTGGGGCAAGGCGGGGCGGCGCCGTTGGCTGGGCCGCAAGTCGCACGTCCGCGGCACGGCCATGAACCCGATTGATCATCCCCACGGCGGCGGCGAAGGCCGTACCAAGGGTGGCCGGCACCCGGTCAGCCCCACGGGCAAGAGCGCCAAGGGCGGCATGACGCGCCAGCGCCGCAAAGCATCGAACAAAGCAATCGTCCGCCGCCGCCGCAGCCGCCGCTACGGCGTGCAGAAGTTGGTAACAAAGTAGGAGAAAGCTGTTAGCTGTTAGCTCTTAGCTGTTAGCCAGTAAAGGCAATGATCTCTTCTGGCTAACAGCTAAAAGCTAATAGCTAAAAGCTCCCAAACATGGGTCGTTCACTAAAAAAAGGTCCGTACGTCGACGCGAAGCTGTTCGCCAAGATCGAGCGGCAAAACGATTCCGGGGTGAAGGACGCCGTCACCACATGGGCCCGGGCCTGCACGATCGTGCCCGAGTTCGTGGGCCACACGTTCATGGTCCACAACGGCAAGACGCATTTGAAGGTATTTGTCACCGAAGACATGGTCGGCCACCGGCTGGGCGAGTTCGCTCCCACGCGGAGCTTCCGCGGGCACGGCGGAAAGGCCAAGAAGGAAGCCGGCGCGCGGGGCCCCGGCAAAAGGTTAAGCCATGGCATATACAGCAATCCATCGGCATGCTCGGATCAGCGCCCGCAAGGTGCGTCCGCTGGCCGATTTGATTCGCGGCAAGAGCGTCGACGAAGCGCTGGCGATCCTGCAGTACCAGCCGCAGCGCGGTGCACGCATGTTGGAGAAGTTGATCAAGCAGCGCACTGGGCAATGCCGAAGATTTGCGGGCGCCAAACGTTGGCGGCCTGGTCGTGACCGATGCCCGTGTCGACGGCGGACCGATGTTCAAACGGATGCGACCTCGTGCGCGTGGCATGGCCCACGTCGTCGCCCGCCGCAGTTCGCATATCCACGTAAGCGTTGAGTAAGGAAAAGCTATTAGCTGTTGGCTCTTAGCTGTTAGCCAGAATAGGTTGAACGGCAATTTGGCTAATAGCTGAACAGCTAATAGCTAACAGCTGACGGAACTATGGGTCAAAAAATCAATCCAATCGGTTTTCGCACGGGCATCATGCTCGGCTGGAAGAGCCGCTGGTACGCCTCCAAGAAGGAGTTTGCGCGAGCTGCTCGTGGAAGACCACAAGATCCGCAAGTACGTGACGGAGAAGTACAAGTTCGCCGGCATTCCGAAGGTAGAGATCGAGCGCACCCGCGACGAAGTGAAGGTGGTGCTGCACGCGGCCCGGCCGGGTGTGATCATCGGCCGCAAGGGCCAGCAAGTCGATCAGTTGCAGGACGAGCTGCAGAACCTGGTGGGCCGGCGGATCAACATCAAGATCGAGGAAATCGCGCGGCCGGAGCTGCAGGCCCATCTGGTGGCCGAGGAGATTGCCGAGCAGCTGTCCAAGCGGGCCAGCTTCCGCCGCACGATGAAGCGGGTGATCGACCAGACGATGGAGGCCGGGGCGAAGGGCATCAAGATGCAGCTCTCCGGCCGACTTGGGCGGCGCCGAAATGGCCCGCTGCGAAAAGCAAAACGCCGGATCGATTCCGCTCAGCACGTTGCGGGCGAAAATCGATTACGGTTTTGTGGAAGCCAAGACGGCCCAGGGCAATATTGGCGTCCAGGTGTGGATTAACCAAGGCATGTACGAGGACGAGACCGATGGCGCTGATGCCCAAGAGGGTCAAGCACCGAAAAAGCCAAAGAGGGCGTATAAAAGGTAACGCCACGCGGGGTAACCGCGTCGTCTTTGGCGAGTACGGCTTGCAAGCAGTCGAGGGCGGCTGGGTGAGCGCCCAGACGATCGAAGCGGGACGTATTGCGGCCACGCAATACATCCGCGGCGAAGGGCGGCTCTACGTCCGCGTGTTCCCGCACAAGTCGATCACGTCGATCCCGCTCGAAACCCGCATGGGCAAGGGCAAGGGCGAGCCCGAGTTTTGGGCGGCCGTGGTCCGGCCGGGCACGATCCTGTACGAGTTGGGCGGCGTGACCGACGCGGCGGCGAAGATGTGCCTGGCCCGATTGGCTCACAAGATGCCGATCCGCGTGCGGATGGTGAAGCGACAAGGGTAGGAAAGGTGTTAGTCGTTAGTCGTAAGTCGTTAGTAACGGTTTGGCACTAACGACTTACGACTAACGACTAACGACTAGAACATGGCCAAGCTAACCGAATTGCGCGACATGAGCGACGAGCAGCTTGGGCTGACGCTCAAGGAAGCGACCGAGAACCTGTTTCGGCTGCGGATCACGTCGCAGACCGAACGGCTCGACGCGCCCAGCGAGCTGCGCCGCAACCGCCGCCTGGTGGCGCGGATCAAGACATTCAAACGCAGCGAGCCAAGCAAACGGCGGCTGCAAAATAAGAAGAGCCGTCAGCCATCAGCCGTCAGTGCAAAACTGAGTCGGCTGAAGGCTGCCGGTCAAAGGCTACGAACATGCCCAAGAGACAATTAGTCGGCGTTGTCACCAGCGACAAGATGAACAAGTCGCGTCGCGTGGAGATCGAGCGCCTGGTGCAGCACCCGAAGTACGGCAAGTTCATCCGTCGGCGGACGGTGTGCCACGTGCACGATGAAAACAACGAATCGCACGAGGGCGACACGGTGGAAATCATCGAAGCGCCGCCGCGTTCCAAGCTCAAGCGCTGGGACTTGTTGCGGGTCGTGACGCGGTGCCAGCAAGTGGACATCGCCGCAATGCGGGCTGCCGCCGAGATGAAACAAGAACGAAATCGAGCAGCGAGCCAGCTGACACGCGAATTTTGATTGTCCGGTCCCCGATCCCTGACCTTGAATCGCTGACGTCCTCCCATGATCCAGATGCAGACCGGTTGAACGTCGCCGACAACACCGGCGCCAAGGAAGTGATGTGCATCAAGGTGCTGGGCGGCAGCCGGCGGCGCGTGGCCGGCCTGGGCGACGTGATTATTTGCAGCGTGAAGAACACGCTGCCCACGAGCGAAGTGAAGAAAGAAGGCCGTGGTGCGGGCCGTGATCGTGCGGACCAAGGCACCCACGCGGCGGCCGGACGGCAGCTACGTGCGGTTCGATTCGAACGCGGTGGTGTTGATCGACAACGAGCGAAACCCGCGCGGCACGCGCATTTTCGGCGCGGTCGCCCGCGAGCTGCGCGACCGCAAGTTCATGAAGATTGTCAGCCTGGCGAGCGAAGTGGTTTAAAAGGCGTAAGTCGTTAGTCGTTAGTCGTAAGTAGCGACTAACGACTATCGACTACGACTAACGACTAACGACTAACGACCATGTTGATACGACTGGTGACACCGTTGAAGTCATCGCCGGCAACGACCGCGGCCAGCGCAGCCGCGTGATCAGGGTCGATCGCGCGACGGGCAAGGCGATGGTCGAAAGCGTGAATCGCGTCAAGAAGCACATCCGCCGCAGCCAGAAGTATCCGCAAGGCGGCGTGCTGAGCAAGGAGATGCCGGTGCAGTTGTCGAACTTGCAGTATTTCTGCATTCCGTGCGGCAAGCGCGGTTCGGCTGGGCGCCCGGTTCCTGGCCGACGGCAGCAAGGAACGTTTTTGCAAGAAGTGTGGCGCCAGTGCCGGCCAGATCGCGCCAGCCAAAGCGGCCCACTGCCACCGGCGACGAAAACCAAAACATCGCAAGTCGGCAAAACCCGCCAAAGTAGGCAAATAGCATTGTAGGGTGGGCACCGCCTACCGACAGATTCGACCCATGGCCAAGAAGCAAAAAGAAAAAGACGAGAAAGCGGAAAAGGCGGCGCCGCCGCCGACGCCCCGGCTGCAGACGCTGTACGACGAGCAGATCGTACCGCAGCTTGGCGGAGAAGCTCGGCCGCAAGAATCGGCTCTCGCTGCCGCGGTTGGAGAAGATCGTCGTCAGCATGGGCGTCGGCAGCGCGATCAGCGACAAGAAGCATATGGAGGAGGCGACAGCGGCACTGGCGGAGATCACGCGGCCAAAAGCCGGTTCGCTGCAAGTCGCGCAAGAGCATTGCCGCGTTCCGTCTCGCGTGCCGGGTTGGAAGTCGGCTGCAAGGTAACACTTCGCCGGGCACGGATGTACGAGTTTCTGGACCGCTTGATTTCGCTGGCGCTGCCGCGCGTGCGCGACTTTCGCGGCCTGAACCCGGAGGCCTTCGACGGCAAGGGCAACTACAGCCTGGGCCTGAGCGAGCAGCTCGTGTTCCCGGAGCTCAACCCGGACAAATACACCCGCGTGCAGGGCATGAACATCACGATTTGCTGCTCGGGCGGCTCCGACGATGAATCGCGGGAGCTGTTGCGCGGCTTCGGCATGCCGTTCCGCCGCGAGGAGCGGTGGCGTAAGCAAGCTGTTAGCATTAGCTGCAGACGACACGACTAACAGCTGATAGCTAACAACAAGGAAACCAAATTCGGTGGCCAGTAAATCGAAAATTGCCAAAGCGAAAGCGACGCCCAAGTTCAGCACTCGCCGCGAAAACCGCTGCCGGCTGTGTGGCCGGCCGCGGGCCGTGTATCGCAAGTTCGGCATCTGCCGGATTTGTTTCCGCAAGCTGGCGGACCAGGGAGTGATTCCCGGCGTACGCAACGCGAGTTGGTAGAGATAGGTGTCAGGGTCGGGTTCAGGTGTCAGGGCCTGATACATGTCGACCTGACACCCGACACCTGAAACCCGACACCTACATCCTCCCATGATGACCGACCCCATCGCCGATATGCTCACCTGCATTCGCAATGCCGTGCGGATTGAGCGCCCTCACGTCGAGTTGCCGCTGTCCAAGGTCAAGCGCGGCCTGGCCGAGGTGCTCAAGCGGGAAGGCTATATCTGGGATTGGCGCGAGGAAGAGGAAGAAGGCGCACCGCGTAAGCACCTGTTGATCCAACTAAAGTACGGCCCCAACGGCGAGCGCGTGATCCGGCACATCCGCCGCGTCAGCAAGCCCGGGCGGCGCGTGTACAGCCAGGCAACCGCGCTGCGGCCGGTACTTAATGGGTTAGGAATTTCGATCATCAGCACCAGCCGCGGCGTAATCAGCGACCGCGAAGCGCGGCAACGCAACCTGGGCGGCGAAGTGCTGTGTGAAGTGTGGTGAGAAAGGCTGTTAGCTTTTAGCTATTAGCTGGTAGCCAGAGGTGGCTAGCAGCTTTCTGGCTAAAAGCTAATAGCTAACAGCTAAGAGCTTTAACATGTCCCGCATAGGCAAAAAACCGATTCCCCTTCCCGATGGCGTGAAAGTCAACGTCGCCGATCGGGCTGTGACTGTCGAAGGCAAACTCGGCAAGCTCGAGTACACGCCATCGGCCCGAAATCGACGTTCGCGTGGATGACGACAGCAAGACGGTTGTTTGCTCGCGCAAGAGCGAGGATCGTGAGATTCGCGCGTATCACGGGCTCACCCGGGCGCTGATCAGCAACATGCTCGTGGGCGTGACGCAAGGCTACGAAAAGAAACTGGAAATCCAGGGCGTCGGCTATTTCGGTGCCATCCAGGGCGACACGCTGCAGCTTCGCGTCGGCTTTGCCAACGAAGTTCACAAGAAGATTCCCAAGGGCTTAAACGTTACGTGTCCGGACCAGACGCATATCGTCATCAAAGGCACGGACAAGCAGCAAGTCGGGCAGTTCGCCGCCGAAGTGCGTGCGGTCCGCAAGCCCGAACCGTACAAAGGCAAAGGCATCCGGTACGACGGCGAACAAGTTCGCCGCAAGGCCGGCAAGACGGCAACGTAAGAAGAGTCGAGAGCTAAGAGTCAAGAGTCGAGAGCCAAAACAGTCTTCTGGCTCTCGACTCTCGACTCTCGACTCTCGACTCCCAAACCATGGACCATTCGAAACAACTTGTAAAACAGCGGCAGCGACGGGCATTTCGTGTGCGAAAGCGGGTTCGCGGCACGCCCGAGCGGCCGCGCTTGAGCGTCGTCCGCAGCCACAAGCACATTTCCGCACAAATCGTCGACGATTTGGCGGGTCAAACGCTGGCCGCCGCGTCGTCGTTGGACAAGAAGCTTTCCGGCAAGCTGAAGTCGGGCGGCAACCAAACCGCCGCCGAAGCCGTAGGAAAAGCGATTGCCGAGCGGGCGACTGCCGCAGGAATCAAAGCCGTGTGCTTCGACCGTGGTCCATACCGCTATCATGGCCGCGTGGCGGCTCTGGCCAAAGCGGCGCGTGAAGGCGGCCTCAACTTTTAGTCCTGTCGAAAGAATTGAACCGCCAAGACGCAAAGTACGCTAAGGAAAACCTAATAAGAAACTCTCCATTACACAGAGTAAGAAACCAATACCATATTTCGGAACACGTCGTGGCGTCCTTGGCGTCCTTGGCGGTTCAATTGCGAATCCAGTTTAAGTGAGAACGCCATGGCAGCGGGCACAACCGAACGAGTACAAGGCGAGCTGGCAGAGCATATCGTCAAGATCAAGCGCTGCGCCGCGGTGGTGAAGGGCGGCCGGCGGTTCAGCTTTGCGGCGATGGTCGTGGTCGGCGATGGTCGCGGTAAAGTCGGCTGGGGCTACGGAAAAGCAAATGAAGTTCCGCCCAGTGTGGAGAAAGCTCGAAAGGAAGCCATGCGGAGCATGGCCGAGGTAACGCTCGATGGCTCAACGATCGCCCACGTGGTCGAAGGCCACTACGGGGCCGCCCACGTGATTTTGTTGCCCGCCTCTCCCGGTGCCGGCGTGATCGCGGGTTCCGCGGTGCGGGCCGTGTGCGAAGCGGCCGGAATCCACGACATCCTCACCAAGAGCTTCGGCTCGAACAATCCGGTCTCGCTGGTGAAGGCCACCTTCGCCGCGCTCAAGCAACTGCGGCCCAAGGCCGACGTCGAACGCTTACGGCAGGTGACATTGTCATGAATATCAGTGACGTCCATCGTGGTATCCACAAGGGCCGCCCGCGCAAACGCCTGGGCCGTGGTATCGGCTCAGGACACGGCAAAACGGCCGGCCGCGGTCACAAGGGCCAGGGTGCACGCAACGGCGTGTCGTTCTTGGCGATTTTTCAAGGTGGCACGATGCCGCTAGTGCGCCGCATTCCCAAGCGCGGGTTCAACAATCGCTGGGCGAAGACCATCGCGGCCGTCAACCTGGGTGACTTGAATGATGCCTTCAAGTCCGGCGACAGCGTCACCCCCGAGGCACTCGAGGCCGCCAATATTTTGAAAGGCGACTACGACGTATTGAAGATTCTGGGCGATGGCGAGCTGACTAAGAAACTCAAGATTTCGGCGCACCGCTTCAGCAAAACCGCGGTCGAGAAAATCGACAAAGCGGGTGGCGAGGCGATCGTTTTGCCCGGCCCGGCGCCTGTCGTGAAGAAGAAAAAAGTGAGTAAGTGAGTAAGTGACTAGGTGAGTAGGCAGCCGCACAATACGCCTACTCACCCACTCACTTACTTACCAACTCACGGATGGGTTGTACCATGTGGGAAAAAATTCGCGTCATCTGGCAGATTCCCGAGCTGCGCACCAAGATCGGCCTGACGCTGCTCATGCTGGCCATCTACCGCGTCGGCTTTCAAATCCCCTTGCCGATCATTGATCAGGCCGCCGTCGAAAGCATCGGCAGCCAATCCGGCGGCATCGGCGACATGCTGGAAACCGTCGCCCTGCTCAGCGCCAGCCAGCTCAAGGATGTCACGATTTTCGGCCTGGGAATCATGCCGTACATCTCGGCCTCGATCATTTTCCAGCTCCTGGCGAGCGTCTATCCCCCGCTGGAGCAACTGCAAAAAGAAGGCGAATCCGGCCGCAAGAAGATCAACGAGTACACCCGTTACGCGACTTTCTTTTTGTGCCTGTTCCAAAGCTGGTTCTATGTTGAATCGTATGTCGAGCCGCAGGGCCTGGTAGCCCCGGCGTTTGCCAATATCAATGACCAGCTGGTCTGGCATTGGAAAATCGCCGCCGTGCTGACCATGACCGCCGGCACGATGTTTTTGATGTGGCTGGGTGAACAAATCGATGAATTCGGCATCGGCAACGGAATCAGCTTGTTGATCATGGCCGGGATTCTGGCCCGCATGCCCGCGGCCGGCTACAGCTTATTGCAACAGGCGTCGCGCGAGCTCAGCGGCTCAGGCACCAAGCTGGGGATTGAAGACCTTGTGGTGCTCGCGGCGATGTTCGTCGCCGTCGTCACCGGCGTAGTGTTCATCACGCTCGGGCAGCGGCGGATACCCATGCAAAGCGCCAAACACGTCCGCGGTCGCCGCGTATTCGGCGGCACGCGACAGTATCTGCCGCTCAAAGTGAATCAGGCCGGCGTGATGCCGATCATCTTCGCCAGCAGCCTGCTGATGTTCCCGATGATCATCTTTTCCAACCTGGCCAATCTGACCGCCGAAACTGGCTGGTGGGGCCGCACGGTGCACTTCCTGAGCGAGATGTTCGGCCGCGAGCACGGCTACATATACAACCTGATGTACCTGATCCTGATTTATTTCTTCTGCTATTTCTGGACGGCGATTACTTTCAATCCAAAAGATATGGCGGACAATCTCAAGAATTTCGGCTCGTTCATTCCCGGCTATCGACCAGGCAAACGAACCGCCGATTACTTGGAAAAGGTGATGGTCCGGATTACGTACGTGGGCGCCGGCTTTCTGGCATTGGTCGCCATCATCCCAACCTTGGTGTCCGGCTCGCTCGGCGTGGATTACGTCATCGCCAGCTTTTACGGCGGCACCAGCTTGTTGATTGCCGTGAGCGTCGCTTTTGACCTCGTCCAGAAAATCGACAGTCACCTGGTGATGCGAAACTACACGGGGCTCTTGCAAAAATAGTCGAGAGTCAAGAGTCGAGAGTCGAGAGCCAGACGCAACAGGCTTTTATTGTCTGGCTCTCGACCCTTGACTCTCGACCCTTGACTCTCCTCCCATGCGTATCGTGTTCCTTGGCCCTCCTGGTGCTGGAAAAGGGACGCAGGCCCAACGGCTCAAGGACTATCTCGGCATCGCCCATCTGTCGACCGGCGAAATGATGCGCGAAGCCGAGGAGGAAGGCACGCCGCTCGGGCGCGAAGCGGCTCACTTTATGCACGCCGGCGAATTGGTGCCGGACCATGTTGTCGTGGGCGTCGTGGCCGACCGGTTGAGCCACAAGGACTGTGCCCGGGGCTGCCTGTTCGATGGCTTTCCCCGGACCCTCCCGCAGGCGGAGGCGCTGGATCAAATGCTGGCCAGGCGAAACATGCCGCTCGACTTGGTGTTGGCCTTGGACGTGCCCGAAGTGCGGTTGGTCGAACGGCTTCTGGCTCGCGGCAGGGCGGACGACAACCACGTGACAATTCGCGAACGTTTTCGGCAATATAATAGCTTGACCGAGCCACTTTTGGACTATTACGAGCGTCGCGGAATCCTGCGCACGATTGACGGCAATGGCACGCCGGACGAAGTTTTCGAGCGCGTCCGGCGGGCGGTCGATTTGGCCGCGACCTGATCGGCAGTTCGCCCTGGGTTGTCCGACTTGGTAAGCTTTATAGACTTCTATCTCAACGATAAATCGCCGTTCAACCGGCCGCGGCGTTCGACAACGACAACTCAAAAAAAATATTGTGATTCAACTCAAATCAGAACGCGAAATAACGCTCATGCGCCAGGCAGGCCTGTGTGTCTGGCAGGCGCATCAACTGGTGCGTCCGATCGTCGTGCCGGGCGTCTCCACAGCCGATATCGATGCCGTGGTCACCGAGCATTTCCGGCAATGCGGCGCCCAGCCGCTGTTCAAGGATTATCCGCACCAAAACAGCGGCCGGCCGGCGTTTCCCGCGGCCACCTGCACCAGCGTCAACGAGGAAGTCGTCCACGGAATCCCCAATAACCGGCCGTTGCCCGAGGGCGCCATCGTGAGCGTCGATACGGGCTGCCGGCTCAACGGCTGGTGCGGCGATGCGGCGGTCACCTATCCGGTCGGCCGTATTTCGCCCGCATTGCAGCGGCTGTTGGACGTTACCCAAGCCACGCTCGACTTGGCGTTCGAACTCATGCACACAAAAACCCGTTGGAGCCAGGTAGCCCGCGAGATGGCCCAGTTCGTGCGGGACAACGGCTTCTCGACGGTGGAATGTTTCGTCGGCCATGGCATCGGCCGGCAAATGCACGAGGAACCGCAAGTCCCCAACTTTTTCAGTCGCTCGCTTCGCGGCAGCGGCGATTTTCGCATTGAACCAGGCCTCGTCATCGCCGTAGAGCCAATGGTCAACATGGGCACCAAACGTGTGAAGATGCACGCCGACCACTGGACCCAATCAACTCTCGACCGCAAGGCGAGTGCGCACTTCGAGCACACCATTGCGATGACCAAGGACGGCCCCCGGCTGCTGACGAACGCCCCGACACCCGAAGAACTGGGTAATCTGCCGTGGGATTTCGCCGAGGCCGCGGCACCGGAAAACGCCGTGTCCGCTCGTGGCTGAGCCGGTATGGCGCCCTGTTTGAGGGCTTGCCAAATTCCATGCCAATCAGCCCTTGAAGCGACAGGTACCGTACCCGTATACTCAAGCGTTTCCCGTCATTCTGGACCCGCTTCTGCGGAAGTGGTGTCTTTGCCGAAGTGCGTGCCGCCATGAAAGTTAAAGCCAGCGTTAAGCGTATTTGCGACAAGTGCAAAATCGTACGTCGTCGCGGTGTTGTGTTCGTTGTCTGCAGCAATCCGCGCCACAAACAGCGGCAAGGTTAGCGGCCGCGGCGTTACTGTGACGATCGTGCCATTTAGCGGCGTCGCTTGCGACGCGCGTAGCCCGAATCGGCGACACAAAACAATTAGGTTGGATCACCGGAGCCAAGCAACATGCCCCGTTTGTTAGGTGTGGATATTCCGAGCGACCGTCCGACGGTCATTTCGCTGACCTACTTGTACGGTGTCGGCCACAAGACAGCCCGCGAGCTGTGCCACAAGGCGGGCGTTAACCCGCAAGCGCGAGCCCGCGAGTTGGGCGAAGACGAAGTAGCGCGGTTGGCCGCGCTGTTGGATAAAGACTACGTCGTCGAAGGCCAGTTGCGGCGGCAGACGTCGCAAAATATTTCGCGGCTTCGCGACATCGCCTGCTATCGGGGCGTGCGGCATCGTCGCGGCCTGCCGGTTCGCGGCCAGCGGACCCGCACCAACGCCCGTACTCGCAAGGGACCCAAGAAAACCGTGGCCGGCAAGAAAGGCGTCAAGGATCTACGCTAACGCCAGTGTGGCGACGTTGCGGCGTTTCAATCGGCAAATTGAACAGGTAGACGAAACCAAAAATGGCAAAAGTAAAGACCAAGAAGAAAGCACGTCGCAACGTGTCGGTAGGCATCGCCTACATTCAAGCGACGTTCAACAACACGACGGTGACGATCACCGACACCAAGGGCGACACGCTGTGCTGGGCAAGCGCCGGCACAAGCGGCTTCAAGGGTAGCCGCAAGAGTACGCCGTTTGCCGGTCAAATGGCGGCGCAGCAGGCGGCCGACAAGGCCAAGAAATACGGCGTCAAGGAAGTCGAAGTCAAAGTCAAGGGCCCCGGCAGCGGCCGCGAAAGTGCGATTACATCGCTCGAAGCGGCCGGGCTCAAAGTGAAGTCGATCGAGGACATCACGCCGCTGCCCCATAACGGTTGCCGCCCACGTAAAAAGCGACGCGTTTAATACAACGGTTCAGGGTTCAGGGTTCAGATTGACCCTTGGTTCCCTGAACCCCGAACCCTGAATCCTGAACCCTATCCATGGCACGATACACCGGACCAGTTTGCCGACTTTGCCGCCGCGACGGCTTGAAGCTGTTCCTCAAGGGAACACGTTGCGATACGCCCAAGTGCGCCATCGAGCGCCGTGAGAATCCGCCCGGCCAGCACCAGCAGCGCCGCGGCAAGCTCACCGACTACGGCCAGCACCTGCGCGAGAAGCAAAAGGTCAAGCACTATTACGGCGTGCTCGAGCGGCAGTTCCGCAAGTATTTTGACCATGCCGAACGCGGCAAAGGCAATACGGGCGACATGCTTATGGCGATCTTCGAGACGCCGGCTGGACAATATCGTGCATCGCCTTGGCTTCGGCCAAAGCCGAGCCCAAGCGCGGCAGATCATCTGCCACGGGCACATCACGGTGAATGGTAAAAAAGTCGATATTCCCAGTTACCAGGTTCGCATCGGCGACGTGATCCGCGCCAAGAATCGAGCCAAGAGTCTCGACCTGGTCCGCGGAGCGATCGCCGAAAGCGTCCGCGACATCCCCGATTTCTTGTCGCGCAGCGATTCGCAGATTCCGGAAGGAATCGTCGGCCGCCTGCCCGCGCCCGACGACGTGTCGATCCCGGTCCAAACTCAATTGATCGTCGAGCTCTGCTCGCGGTAAGCGGGTTCTGAGCTCGCGGTTCGGGGTTCAGCAACAAGCCCTGAACCCCGACCCCTGAACCCTGAACCCTCCTATTGGAGACCTGTCATGCATATTCGATGGCGTGGATTGGAGCTGCCCAGCGCGGTAACGTGCGATGCGGCCACGCTGACTCCGACTTACGGTAAGTTTATCGCCGAGCCCTTCGAGCGCGGATTCGGAGCGACCATCGGCAACGGACTGCGCCGCGTTTTGCTTTCCAGCTTGGAAGGCAGCGCGGTCACGCAGATCAAAGTCCATAACGCGCAGCACGAATTCACGACGATTAAGGGCGTGTTCGAGGACGTCACCGACATCGTGCTCAACGTCAAATCGCTCGTGGTGAAGAATCACAGCGACACGACGCGCGTGCTGCGAGTCGAAAAGAATTCCGCCGGACCGATAACGGCTGCCGACATCGAGACCGACGAAGCTGTAGAAGTGCTCAATCCCAGGCACGTGTTGGCCACACTGACCGAGAACGTGCCATTCGTGATGGAGATGGTCGTGGAAAACGGTCGCGGCTACATCCCGGCGAGCGAGCACAGCCAGAACATTCAGGAAATCGGCATTATCCCCATCGATGCCGTATACAGCCCCGTGATACGCGTGCGGTATGGCATCGAAGAGACCCGCGTCGGCCAGAAAACGAATTACGATAAGCTGACGATGGAAATCTGGACGAACGGCTCCGTGGCGCCGGAAATGGCGATCGTCGAGTCGGCCAAGATTCTCCGCAAGCATCTCAATCCGTTCGTGCAGTATACCGAGCTGGGGCCCCAGGTCCGCTCGCCGGCCCGCGACACGTCGCTGGGAATCGATTCCGCCCTGGATGCGAAGCTTGGCATGAGCCTCTCGGAGCTGAACTTATCAGTACGCGCAAGCAACTGCCTGGAATCGGAGAACATCATGACGGTGCGCAGACTTGGTCACGCGCAGTGAGGATCAACTATTGGAGGTCCGCAACTTTGGCGAAACAACTCTCGCCGAAGTACGCCACAAGCTGCGCGACCTGGGTCTCCATCTGGGGATGCGACTCCCGGCTACTCCAGCCACGGTTTAAACGATGCCGCTTGCGGCTTAGCGATGCAACAAACAAATCACGGTATCACGGTGCCACCATGCGACATCGAAGACGCGGCCGCAAATTCGGCCGCAACCCAAGCCATCAACGAGCCTTGTTGCGCAGCCTGGCCAGCGCAATCTTTCTCACCGAGCGCGATGCCGAATACGACGAGAACAAGCCCAAAGTGAAAGGCCGCATCATCACGACCATTTCCAAGGCGAAGGAAGTCCGGCCGCTGGTGGAAAAGTGCATCACGATCGCCTGCCGCGGGCTGTCGGCCGAGGAGTCGGCGTCCGAATTCTCAGCCGGCGCCGATCGCGGCAGCGATGCCTGGAACTCCTGGCGCAAGAGCGACCGCTGGCGCAGCTGGAATACGGCAATCGCGCCGGCCGTGGCGGCACGTCGCCGCTGCCTGCAATTGCTCGGCGACAAGCAAGCGGTGCGGGTCCTGTTCGATTCCGTAGCCCCGCGGTTCACGGACCGACCGGGCGGGTACACGCGCATCATTCGCCTGGCCAAGCCGCGTCTGGGCGATGCTGGAGAGCGTGCCATCCTCGAATTTGTCGGAGTTCGCGACCGCGTGATTGAGCGCAGCGTTCGGCCCACGTTCGAGGGCGAATCGGCCACACCAGCCACCTCCGCTAGGGAAGTGGTCGCCGCTAGCGAATAGCGCATAGCCAGCTGCACGGAACATTTCTCGTCTCGCGTGGCTCGCAGCATGCATTGACGGCGGCCGGCGGTTTGTCTAACCTCCGCGATCCATTCCGGGTTACGGGATGCGCTTTTCTCGCTCGGCCAAATGTCGCAGGTTTCCACTGGCCCAAACCGCGCGACGAGTATCTGCTTCAGCATGCGAAACTCTGTGCAATTTGCCGCGCTATTGTGCATTATCTGCACAATCGGCGGCTGCCGACTATTCACGCACGACGACGAGCCGCTCGGTAAATCACCGCTGCGGCCTGCGGAGCCATCTCCCGACAGCGTCACGATGGAAATCATTTGGGCTCGTTTTCCGGCGAATGATCCACAGCTCAACTCCGATGCCTGGCAAGAAATTGACGAGACCCAGCTGTCACCAGCGGTGCGCCGCGAGTTGGCGAACAATGGGTTTCGGGCCGGCGTGATTGGAGGTACTCTCCCGGACGCGATTGCGCGAGCACTCAACAGCGGCCAGCCGCTCGCCGAGGTTGCCAATTCTCAAAGCGAGTCCGCGGACGTCGACCTTACGGTGGATCCGATCGTCCACGGTCGTCTGCAACAGCTGCGCCGCAATCAGCGCTCGGAAGTGCAAGCGTCCGAGGTCTATCCTGCGCTGCCGCTGCTCGTAAATAACGCCCGCGAGCTTAGTGGGCGCACGTTTGCACAAGCTCAAGCCATCTATGCACTGCGCAGTCGACCCGAAACCCGATCGCACGGCCATCGTGGAGCTGACGCCGGAGTTGCATTACGGCCCATTGCAGTGGCGCTGGACACGCGGGGAGGACGACTCTGGTATTCTACGTCAGGCACAAGTCCGCGATCATGAGGTGTTCGATCAGCTGCGCATGTCGGTAAGACTGGCCCCGGGGGAAATGCTTGTGTTGATGGGCCTGCCGGATGCCGGCAGCCGACTGGGCCAATACTTTCACACGACTAACTCTCCAGAGGGACCGCAACAAAAACTGATTCTCATCCGCCTGGCCGGCGTGCCCCCCAGCAATACCTTTGCCGATCTGCTGGCCGAATAGCTCAGACCCCTTTCCTAACCGCGTGATCAACCGGCCTGCCGCGCTCGCTCTCGGGCCCCAAACGCGATAGAATAGGCACTCGGTTGCCGACCATCGAACAGGTGAAAACCGGCCAGTCTAGTTTGCCAAGGAGTAGTTGCCATGCCGTTAGTTCCGATGCGTATGTTGTTGGATCATGCCGCCGAAAACGATTACGGGCTGGCGGCCTTTAACGTCAATAACATGGAGCAAATCCAGGCGATCATGGAAGCGGCCCGAGAAACCGAGTCGCCAGTTATCGTGCAGGCCTCGCGCGGCGCCCGCTCCTACTCGCAAGACAATTACCTGCGGCACCTCATGCTAGCCGCGTCCGAGCTGTATCCGGATATTCCAATCGTGATGCACCAGGACCACGGCAACAGCCCGGCCACATGCAAGAGCGCAATCGAAAACAACTTTACATCGGTGATGATGGACGGCTCGCTCAAAGACGACGGCAAGACGCCGGCCGATTTTGCCTACAACGTGCGCGTCACTAAGGAAGTATGCGACTATGCACATCCGCGCGGCGTTTCCGTGGAAGGCGAGTTGGGCTGCTTGGGCTCGCTAGAATCCGGGCACGGCGAAAAGGAAGATGGACACGGCGCCGAGGGCCAACTAACACGAGATCAGTTGCTCACCGATCCGGACGAGGCGGAACAATTCGTAGCGGAAACCGGCGTCGACGCACTGGCGGTCGCAATTGGCACCAGCCACGGTGCGTATAAGTTCACGAAAAAGCCCACGGGCGATGTGCTGGCGATGGACCGAATCGAAGAGATCCATCGCCGGCTTCCCAATTGCCACTTGGTAATGCACGGTTCCAGCAGTGTGCCGCAAGAGCTCGTCGCGATGATCAACAAGTACGGAGGCAATCTCAAACAAGCCTGGGGTGTGCCCGTAGAGGAAATTCAGCGCGGCATCAAGCATGGCGTCCGGAAGGTGAATGTGGATACCGACAACCGGCTTGCCATTACCGGAGCCATCCGAAAAGTGTTGGCTGAAACGCCTGAGAAATTTGACCTGCGAGACTATTTGAAACCGGCTCGCGAGGCGATGAAAAAAGTGTGCGTCGATCGAATGACCGCCTTCGGTCAGGCCGGCTGGGCCCCCAAGATCCGGACCGTCTCCTGCAAAGACTTCGCCGACTACTACGTGATGGTGTAGCCCGGCCGCATTGCATCTAAAGCCGGATCATCCCTAGGCTTCTGCGCCGATTTGCAAAGCGTAAATTCCGCTTGCGTCTTGCCGCGCTTTCCCGCCGTCTCAAAAACTGCCGGAACCTTCCGATCCGGCGTGGGTTCTATCACTTAGCGGGACAGATTGATTCATTACGACGCGTCCGATTACCTGAATCCGTAAGGTCCGCACCCTGGATGACCGTGCCGCTGCCCGGGCATCCGAGGGGTCGATTTTAAGCAGCGCATTCAGGCGAGGTTCTTCCCATGCGGCATATCATTTCCGCGATTACCCTGGCGGCAACCGGCTTGCTAGCACTGCCCGCCTTTGCACAAGAGCCACGTGAAGGCGACGAGAGCGATTCGCCGCGCCGTCCCGTGGCGCACAGCGCATTATGCGGGCCTTCGATCGAGACAACGATGGCCGGTTGAGTGACGAGGAACTCGCCGCCGTGCGCGAACAGTTGGGCGATCGGTTTATCGAGCTACGCGAGCGCGTTCGTGAGCTGCGCGATGACCGTGGCGACGATGTTGACCGCGACGGCGCTCGGCGCCGTGACGGTGATGGTGACCGCGGCCGTGATGCCCGACCGAATGCCGAACGCGAACGACGCCAGGAAGGCGACCCGCGCCCGAAGCCCGCCGCGCTCCCCGCGACGAGCCACGGCCCGAAGCGCGTCGCGATGCAGAGCCACGTCGCAACGACAATCGACCACGCGACGAAGAGCGCGTGAGAGAAGAGCGGCGCATTCGCGTGGAGCTGCGCGACCGCCCAGAAGGCCGGCAAGGCCCTGACGGACCACGGGGACCAGTGGGCCCGTTCGGTGGCTCACCTGAGCGAAATATCCAAGCCTTGTTCGGCTGGTTCGATGCCGACGGCGACAATTTGCTAAGTCGCAGAGAGTTCGCGGAGCTTTCCCAGTTCGTCGAACGACGCCGTCCAGGCCGACCTGATGGACCTCCGGGCCCGGATCGAGTCGGCCGTCGCGGCCCTTTCCCCCTGCCTGCTGACGGTAGCGAGATCCGTCCGTTCGTACGCCGGGAACGGTTGGAGCAGCGATTGCGCGACGACGCACGCCGCCGAGACGACCGCGCGGAGCGTCGGCCACGGCGTCCCGACGGTCCTCCTGGGCCGCCACCTGCGTCGGAGCGAAACCGTCCCGACGCCATTTGATCTCTCGTTAGCACCCGGTCCCGTGTAACCATCTCCCAGCCGTCGCGGGGCCGGGTTTGCTTTTTCTTCGCCCTGTGCCCTGTGCCGAGTGCGCGGTCAATGTGTCCCTCTGCTTGACACATTGAGCGGCGGGGCTTGCCCCACGCTGACGTGCCGAACCGACTCGGCAGCTAGACGTCGGCGACGGACGGACCAGTTCATCGCCAAAATCGCTGTCGAACCCGCAGTCCCAGCATTTTGTTGCCGTTCCACCGCGGCCCATCTATACTGAAATATCCGGGCAAAACAGCGGCACTCGCCACTGGCACCCATCCCCGAGAAGCAACCCTGGCGGTGCGTCACGCGGTGAACGGCTCAATCTTCCATCTGTGCTTACGAACGATCTCGGCACGCCGCCTGGTGTCGCTGGCGGCGGCGCTGGCCATTTTTCCGGCAGGTTTTGCCACAGCGCAGACCACTCCACGGACGCGGCAGTTGGCCCCCGGCGTACTCACCACGATTCCGCCGGGTCTGGCGCCGGCGGACACAGTCAGCACGCACGATGTGGTTGAAATCCGAGCGAACCCGTCCCTTGCCTGGAAGCCGGAATATCTCGCCGCCAGCGACACGCTGGTGGGCATGTCGAGCGCCACGAAGTTTCGACGTGAGATTTGGGGGTTGGAGTTTTCGTTTAAGCCGCTGCGAATGATCGACGTCGATGGCAGAAAAGTTTGGTACCTCG
The DNA here is from genome assembly GCA_963786455.1 of uncultured Planctomycetota bacterium. Taxonomy (GTDB): domain Bacteria; phylum Planctomycetota; class Planctomycetia; order Pirellulales; family Lacipirellulaceae; genus JABDGM01. The sequence continues at coordinate 158,290 of CAWAZX010000018.1, forward strand.
TTTATCGTGTCCGCAACACCGGCGCCACGCTGGTGCCCACGGCGGGCCAGGGCGGTATTTACTCGGCGACGCCGGGTCAGGGTAAGCCGCGGCGATTCGTGCCGGAGTTCGTCTTACAATCGCACGACCGCGGGCCGGACGGCAAGCGCGTGCAGAGGTCTTATCTCGACCGGATTATTCCCTCGGCCGTGGCTGCTATCAGCCGACGTGAGACACCGGGCCGAATGCTCTTGAACAATGCAGAAATGGCGCAACAAACAATTCCTGTAAGCGGCGATCGAATCGACCGCGGGCTGTGGGGCGTTGCCACTTGGACCGACATCGACCCGCGCATGGATTTCTATTCTGTGTACGTAGGCGGTCTCACAAACGCTTACCGTTGGGAGGACGCTCCAGGCGCCTATCGTCCGGGCGATCCGCCTGGCCGAGGGCGAAGTTTTGCCAGGAAGACACTGCAGCTAAATTTCTGGCGTCCGGGCGACGAGTTCCTGCAAAGCGAACGAGAAATTCGCTACGGCGTGCCGCTGGGAAATGCCCGCTTGTACGACGTTGGCGACGGGGTTGCCCACCGCTGGGTGTACCGCTAGGATAGATGGGCTCAGGTGGCTCCAGCCGCCGTTTCTAAGCGGTCGATTTCCAATTCGATCGCATCCGCGCAGTTTTAGAGCTAGAGGGCAGTCACGATGGCACATAAAAAGGGTCAAGGCTCCAGCCGAAATGGTCGCGATTCCAATGGCCAGCGGCGTGGCGTAAAAAGGTACGGTGGCCAGCAAGTCGTGGCCGGCAACATTCTGGTCCGTCAGCTTGGCACCAAATTCCATGCGGGCAAAGGCGTCGGCCAGGGAAAAGATTACACGCTCTTCGCGCTCGTGGACGGTCAGGTTGTGTTCGACCGCGAGGGCAGCCGGGTAAACGTTATCCCGTCGGCGAACTGAGCAAATACGAATTCAGACCGAACGCCAATCTCAGGATGCCGTGAGGCATCCTTTTTTGTTGCATATCCGTGGTGCGTTTCATCGAACATCCAACAACCAGCATCTAACAACCAGAATCCAGCGCCATGTTTGTCGATCGTGTCACCATCGACGTCGAAGCCGGCCGCGGCGGCAACGGTTGCGTGAGCTTCCGCCGCGAGAAATACGTACCCCGTGGCGGTCCGGACGGCGGCGACGGCGGCGACGGCGGCAGCATCATCATGGTGGCCGAGCCGGGAGTCGACAGCCTTTCCGCCTTCGCGCATCGCAAACATTGGCGAGCGGAACGGGGAGAACACGGCCGCGGCTCCAATTGCCATGGCCGCAGCGCAGAGGATTTGATAATTCGCCTCCCGCCCGGGACCGTAATCGTTGATGCTGAACACGGCCATGTGCTCAAGGACCTGGCCGTGCTGGGGCAGCAAGTCGTGGTGGCCCACGGCGGCAAAGGTGGCAAGGGGAACACCCGCTTCAAGTCGGCAACCAACCAGGTTCCGCGTGAGTCGACGCCCGGCGGCCAAGGCGAACTGCGACGGCTCACGCTCGAGTTGAAAGTCATCGCCGATATCGGACTGGTCGGCAAGCCGAACGCTGGAAAAAGTACGCTGTTAAGCAGAGTCTCTCGCGCGCGACCGGAAATTGCGGACTATCCGTTTACCACCAAAACACCACAGCTCGGCATCGTTCAGCTTGATATCGATCGATCGCTCGTCATGGCGGATATTCCCGGGCTGATTGAAGGAGCGCATGCCGGTGCCGGATTGGGACACGAGTTTTTGCGACACGTCGAACGCACTCGCGTGCTCATCCATCTTGTGGAACCCATGCCCATGGACGGCAGCGACCCGGTGGAAAACTATCGAGCCATTCGCCGCGAGCTGGAGCAGTACGCGCATGGCCTGGCGGACCGTCCAGAAATCGTCGCCGTAAGTAAAGCGGAATTACCGGGCGCGGACGAAGTGCAACAACGATTGGCCGCGGAGACATGCAAGGATGTCCTTGTGTTTTCATCCGTAACCGGGCGCGGCCTCGATGTATTGCTGCAGGCTGCCCACGCGGCGCTGGAGCAAGAGAAACAAACGACTAGCCATTAGATATCGTTACCGTCGGCGAACAGCCGCGATGCTCGTCGATTGGGTGGGCTCGAAATCGTCGGCTTCGCAAACTTTGCGAACCAGCGCGACCGCGTCGGCCGCCGCCATGCGTCGGTGCGATTCCGCATCCAAGTGCGAAAAGCGAGTGGTTAGCGCCAACTCCGCCTTCGGTGAGCGCCGGAATGAATCGTCCGCCACCAAGATCAATCGCTCGCGCAGTGCCAACGGAAACGACTGGCTGAGGTAGTTGAAGGTGGACGCGGTACCCACCGGCGGCTGGTGGATCGCCAGTCTCTCGCACGTTGCGGCACGTACTCGCCACGCCAGGCAATCTCCCGCCAGGGCGACGCTTGTGTTTCCCCCCGCGGTATCCACAAGCGCCACGCCGAGAGACGTGAGCGTTGCGGCCGGCGCAGCCCAAAGCGTTTGCGACGCAAGCGACAAGATCGCGCCGGCGTCGGTGCATGCGGCGCGTGCGGCACGAACGGCGGCCCATGCCGCCTGCGAAACGAGCGCGGCTTCAATGGGATCGACCGGCTCCGGTACGGCGGCGCGCCCGACGGTAACGAGTAACCGGTCGCTGCCGAGCAACATCCAATCATGGAAATTACCGCTCAGCGGCTGCCGATGCGAACTCCACCCCGCGATTTCCAGCTCTTCCAAAAGCGGAGCGAACGGCGGCAATTGCGCCCGCAACCGCTCGGCCGCCGGAGACGTGGCGACCAATGGTTGGGCTCCAAACCGCTCGTCCGCACGCCTTCGAGTTTTTCGCAACTGTGGCCGCTTAAGCTGCATGCCGGACGACACATCCGCAAGAGGCCACAGCGGATCGGTTCCGTGGCCCATTTCGCAGGATAGTGTCGCGTGGCGATCTTCAATCGTGAGTGCAGCAGTCACGTGGCAAACTCCAAACGGCCGTCAATTCCGAGAAAGCATCGTTTGGCAGAAGACTTTACTTGTCCTCCGTCAACTTCCTAACAGGCATTGTTTATCATCGGATTGGAAAGTATGCGCATGTTGAACAAATTGGAAAAGTTGAGACATACGGACTGGCCACTTCAGTGGCCCGTGGGCAGATTGGACGATTCGCTCGGTAAGCCCAAGACTACGAATGTATTCGTTTGGAGCAGATAACTACGCTGGTCAAGCGAATCGTGTTCGGAGTGCAGCACGCAACTCAGTCAGAATAGTTAGGCAGATTACCGCGGAGTCGCTCGACGCGGCGATTATTCCTTAATCATATCCCGCACGGTGAGCCCGCCGGGGATCATCGGCAGCACGTGCTCTTGAGTAAGGCACTTCCACGTCCAGCACGTACGGGCCGTCGTAGTTGATCATCTCTTCGAGGGCCGGCATCAGATCGGCCTTGTTGCGGACATGGCGGCGCCGCAGCCGAAGCCCTTGGCGATCTTCACAAAGTCGGGATAACGATTCTTCGGACCCGAGGCCGTCGCCCTGGCCGCGTGGCTTCGGGGTGGTCGATCGGGCCCAGGTACGTGTGGGCCCGGTTGCCTTGATGAACCGGTCCTCCCACTGCACCACCATCCCCAGATGCTGATTGTTGAGCAGCAGCACCTTCACCGGCAGCTTTTCGCAGTAGCAGCGTCGCCAGCTCCTGGATGTTCATCTGGAAGCTGCCGTCGCCGTCGATGTCGATCACCAGCGCGTCCGGGATGGCCGGCCTGCGCGCCCATCGCGGCCGGCAGGCCGAAACCCATCGTTCCCAGGCCGCTGCTGGAAAGGAACGTCCGCGGGCTGATCGAACTGGTAAAACTGGGCCGCCCACATCTGATGCTGGCCGACGCCCACCGTGATGACCGGATTGCGCTGCCTGCGTCATGCGCGACAATTCCGCGGATCGCATGCTGCTGCAGGATGCCGTCGGAATTGCTCGTTGTAATTGAACGGCTCTGCCTCTTTCCACTTCATGCATTGCTGCGACCCAGCCGGAAATGTCGTCCGGCGGCTCGACGATCTTGTTCAGCTCCGTGAGTGCGAATTTCACATCGCTGCAGATCGGGAATGTGCGCCGGCTTGTTCTTGTTGATCTCGGAAGGATCGATGTCGACGTGCACGATCTTGCCGTGCTTGGCGAACTCGTCCACCTTGCCGGTCACGCGGTCATCGAATCGCACGCCGAGAGCAATCAGCAAGTCCGCCTCGCTCGACGGCGTAGTTTGCATACACGCTGCCGTGCATGCCCAGCATGTCCAGCGACAGCGGATCGTGGCTCGGGAAAGCACCCAGCCCCATCACGGTCATCGTGACCGGGATGCCCGGTCTTTTTTGCGAACTGCACGCAGCTCTTCGCTGGCATCGCCGCTGATGATCCCGCCGCCGGCGTAAATGATCGGCCGCTTGGCCAGCTTGATCGCCGCGGCGACTGGTTGATCTGCTCGGGCTTGGCCCGCGGATTCTCGATGCGATAGCCGGGCAGGTTCAGTCGGCATCGTAATCGGGAACCGCCTTGTCCAGCTGCACGTTCTTCGGCATGTCGATGAGCACCGGTCCCGGCCGTCCGGTCGTCGCGATGATGAAACGCCTCCTTCACCACGCGGGCCACGTCGTTCACGTCGGTCACCAGGTAGTGGTGCTTGGTGATGCCGCGGCAGACCTCGACGATCGGCGTTTCCTGAAAGGCGTCGGTGCCGATGACCGTGGTGCGGCACCTGGCCGGTGATGGCGACCAGCGGGACGCTATCCAGCTTCGCGTCGGCGATCGCCGTGACCAGATTTGTCGCACCAGGCCCGCTCGTGGCCATGCACACGCCGGGCTTGCCGGTGCTGCGAGCTATCCCTGAGCGGCAAACGCGCCGCCTTGCTCGTGGCGGGGCAGAATCGTGCGGAGCTTGTCCGAAAAGCGGGTCAGCGCCTGGTGCAGCGGCATGCTGGCACCGCCCGGGTAGGCGAAGATCGTGTCCACGCCATGATTGATCAACGACTGGACGAGGATGTCGGCACCGCTGGTCAGCTCACTTTTCGTCTTACGCTTCATCACGGTTGCCACGGCAATCACCTCGTCACAGCAAAATCGGAACAAAACCAGTCCTGGGAGTGATTCCGACACGGCCGGAAAGCCAGGGTTCGCGGCACCACGGTCGGAAACCTTCTATGATAGGCCTGCGGTGGGGGTAGCTCAAGTGAAGCGGCCCCCTGGCCGAGGTCCGCTTCTTTGTCACTTTCTCGGCAAAAGTGCCATCTTCTATAGCGAAAACGCACCTGCGGCGTAATCAGTTGTCGAGGGGCAATTTTCCGGCGGCGACCCGTATTGATCAACCGCCGCCCCCCACCCGCTGCGGAATGGTAAACGAATACAGCATCACGACGGCGCCGCCGGCCAGCATGCTCCAGGGCGCCCACTCCGGTGGAATTACTTCTCGCCACGTGGATTGCGAGTTGGCATCGACCTTGAGCACCGCCTTTTCAATGGCCAGCGCTTCCACGCCAAGCAGGCAGCAGTACGCACCGATTGCCAGGAAAAACGACCGCCACATAACTTGTTCCTTCCGTGATTTGAAATCTCGCGCGAGTTAACGATTAATCCGAACTTGCCAAAAATGCCGTTGGTTGCCCGGATCAGTTCTTCCAGGGCCGCGAGTATCAGTGGCGAATATCGACCGGAGCCGGCGACAGGCTGGAGTGCGACCGCAATGGTGCGCGTCGTTGCGACAGTTGGCAATCGTGTGAAAACGGATTGGGCGGACGCGCCGACGGCAACGAATGTAGGCGAGAAGCGCACGGCACGGGTTTGTGGATGGTCGTTTACCCCACCGCCGGCGGCGTCGGCGCTTTGTCGGAAACGAAGCCGCACGTCTTGTGCGTGCCGTCGCAGAACGGTTTCTTCGACGACTGGCCGCAGCGGCACAATGCCACCGCCGGCTTGTTCGGCGGAATCTGGAATTCCACGCCGCGTGAATCAACCAACTTGAAGGGGCCCTCAATGACCAAAGGACCGTTCGGCGCATGCGAATCGTAACGTCAGCCATGGATTTCCTTCCAGATAAGAACGTTCGTTGGCAGGTGCGACAAACGGGCAATCGCCCGACGCGGCACTTATTGTGCCTTATTGCGGGCCGGCGGTGTAGATGCCGGGACGTCCGCCGGGCTGATCACGAACAGCACTTGCACGCGATCCGCAGCATCGCCTGCCAATTCGGTCGATTCTTGAAATGGCGCGGCAGGCTGCAAGCCCGCCGTCGTTGGAGGTTGCTGGGGCACAGCGTACCGGCGACGCGCGAGTTGGTCGGGTTGTGTCTCCGCTTCAACGAACCAGGTTTGCAATCGACGAGCGCGACCCAAGCGCTGCTCACCCAGGATTTTTCGCTCCGCCGGCATTCGCTGCCGCGCAAGTTCTTGCATTCTTTCCGTTTCCGCCGGATTCGCCCCACTGTATCCACCGGCAAATCCACGTGCAGTCCCGTAGTGATCAGTTCCGTCGTTCGCGCTCTCGTAGAAGTACAACTTATCGCGGCTGAGTGAATATTCGGTTTGGGGCACAACGCCGCGATTGAACTTCGTCCAATCGAGCTGCTCGCGGAGCTTCTTCGCAAACGCGTCTTGATCCGACGTCGAATAATTAGCCCCGGCCCGGGCACCGAATCGATTACTGATTTCCTTCGCAGCACTATCGTCGACCGCGATTCCCAGGTAATTCACTTCATCCGCTTTGAGCGTCTCCAGCGACGAAGTGATCGCCGATGCCGGTGCTTCGACTAAGACTACTTCCTCTTCGCTTTCGTTGGCCGATGGCTGCGGCGACGTGCTCTCGCGCAGGCCCTCCGCTGTGCGCTCGTCAGCCAGCTCCAATGTAGACCGCGCACGAACGGTTGAAAGCGAAGCGCTCTCAGCCGCTTCCGTATCCACCTCGATTCCATTTTGTTCCAATAGTCGATCGAAGGATTTGTTCTGCACAGCTTCGCGGCGGGCCAATACGCGAACCACGACGGGTTGCTCTTGCAGAGCCGGCGCGTCGGCCAAATCCTCGGTAACTTGATCAACCACACCGGCAGGCGCTGCGGCCAGCGTGTCGGCCGCCGCCCCGGCCGCACCTGCTTGTGCTGGGATCTCGGAGGGCATCGTAGCATTCAGCGACGTATCGACATCGGCATCCGGCTGCCTTCTCCCGCCACCTCGTGAGGCCGACGGGGCGGTGACAGCAACGGATCCCAGGTCGATGGCACGCTCGTCGCTCGGTTGTGCCGCGGGCTCAAGGGCCGTGCGCGGCGAGACTCCGCTCGTTCAATTGTCCGCTCCGCATCTGTCGGCGCGATCGGCCCGGCAACGGTCAATGCACCGTCGCTCGGCACGGAAGTGGCAAGCCCGTCGCCTAATGTGCGAATCTCCAACTCGGTACTTGTCGCCCTGCCGCGTCCCACTTCCTCCCGCACCACTTGTTCCTCTCGCAGTGCGACCGCCTGCGGCTGTTCTACTCCGTCACGAACTGGTTGAAATGCCATCACCAACAGCGCCGCCGCAATCGCCAGCGACGCCCAAAACCAACCCCGCCGCGACCGCCCAATCGTCAGTTTGGGAAATGCATCATCGAGCTGAGCTGAACGACCAATCAAGCCTCCGTCAGCTTCCGTCGTAGTGGAAGCCAAGGCGCAATCGGCGGCCCGCTTTGCGTCGCTCTTCGTAACACGGCGTCGCCCAAATCGTGCCCCACAATTTCCTGTGGCAGGCATTGCACGGCCTGCGACACGGCACGCAACTGGTGGAGCATCTCGCGGCCGGCCGCATCGTCGGCGAGGCGCGCTTCGACCGCGGCCCGCTCCTCCGGCGACAACTCGTCGTCGAGATCAGCGCTCAGCAGCTCATCATTGAGTTCGTGACGTGACGAAAAATTGCTCATCGTGTATCTACAATTTTCTCGACATGAAAACGGGGTGCCAAATAGTCGCGCAACTGCAACCTTGCGCGAAACAATCGGCTGCGCACCGTTCCAATCGGCAACTCCAAAATCTCGGCAATCTCTTCGTATCGGCAGCCGTCTATTTCTCGCAGCACGAGAATCTGGCGGTACTCCATGCTCAACGCGGCCAAACCGGCGTGAACCATCTCCGCTTGTTCACGACGCAAATACTCAGCATCCGGCGACGGCTGAGCGTCCATCGGTTCGGCGCCCCAACTTGTCTTTACGCCGTCCAGCGAAGCCATCTTGTGCGATCGCCTCGTGTGGCTCATGGCCAGGTTGAACGCAATGCGATACAACCACGTATAAAATGCGGACGAGCCGCGGAATGATTTCAACTTGACAAACGCCTGCACAAACGCGTCTTGCGTCACGTCGCGGGCGTCTTCCGCGGAACCCAGCACACGCAACAGCGAATTGTACAGGCGGTCCTGGTACAAACCTACCAGCCGGCCAAAGGCCGCCGTGTCGCCGGCCAACGTGGCCGCTATAAGTGACGCGTCGTCGGACAAGCTTGGCTCGTAGAATGGGACGCCGCAAGCGCCTGTAAAGTTCCCGGCCGCAAGCGCGGCCTGGGAGGGAAGTTCCGTTGTTTCCGTCATTCTTTCGCCCGCTGCGGGGGTTGTCAAACGAGACAAGGAGACAAAATGGCGACGGCCTGCGACCCGCTAGCGTGGATCGACGAGGAGCTCGAGCGATTGGATCGCGCTGGGCTGCGCCGTCTGCTTGCCGTGCGCCAAGGCCCTCAAACGGTGCGCATTGAACTGAATGGTCGCGAACTCATCAATTTTGGTTGCAACGATTATCTCGGGCTCGCGGCCGATGAGCGGCTGATTGCAGCAGCCAGCGCGGCGATGCAGCGCGGAGGGTGGGGCAGTGGAGCGAGTCCACTTGTCGGCGGCCGAAGTGAATTACACGCCGAGCTCGAGCGGCAGCTCGCAGCATTCGAAGGCACGGAAGCTGCCCTTGTGTTTCCCTCCGGTTTCGCGGCCAACGCCGGGACCATACCCGCGCTCGTCGAGGAAGGAGACGCGATCTTCGGCGACGCTATGAATCACGCCAGCCTGATCGACGGCTGCCGGCTGTCGAAGGCGACGCGGTTCATCTGTCCCCATGCCGATTGCGACGCGCTGGAAGACATGCTCCGCGGCGCCGCCAAATTTCGCCGCCGGCTCATCGTCACCGACACGCTCTTCAGCATGCACGGCGACCTGGCACCGCTCGCGCGCCTGGCAGAGCTGGCCGACGAGTATGATGCAATGCTGTTGGTCGACGAGGCCCACGCCACCGGCGTCTTCGGTGAACACGGTCGCGGCATCGCCGAACGCGTGTTTAACTGCGACGAGGGTACCGACGCGCAGCGTTGGTCGACGGAGCGAGGACCCCACATCCGCGTCGGCACACTCAGCAAAGCGCTCGGCACGAGCGGCGGCTTTGTGTGCGGCCGCAAATCACTAATCGATTGGCTCGCCAACCGCGCCCGGACCTACTTTTTTTCCACAGCCCAGCCCGCCGCCACTTGTGCAGCGGCCCTCGCCGCCCTGGAAATCATCCGCAACGAACCCCACCGCCGCAAAGATCTCCTCCAGCGCACCGCCAACCTCCGCTCGCGGCTTAGCGAGCAAGGCTGGAACATCGGCCAATCCGCAAGTCAAATCATCCCGCTCATCATCGGCGACTCGAATCGAACAATGCGGTTGTCCGAACACCTCCGCGAAGCCGGCTTCTTCATACCCGGCATCCGCCCGCCATCAGTACCCGACGCCCAGTCGCTCTTGCATCTGAGCCTGTGTTATCACCACACACCTGAAATGATAGACAATCTGGTGGTGCAGTTGGCTCGACTGCGACCGGCCGATTGACGCAGTTTCATGCGATTTTTTCGTTATCAATATCGAAAAAACCGTTTTGCTTGCCGCAGGTAGGTTACAGACAATTGGTACAACTTACGTATCAATCGGTCCGATCTGCGATGAAAAACGGGAAACCGGAAGCATGAATCGTCAACGTTTTGGTGCGTTCATCTCGCTTTGCGTTTTTACGCTCGTTCCGTTGGTTGCGGCTGATGCACACCCGCCTTCGGGCATTGTGCTGGACGACCGCGGCACGGTGTACTTCCAGGATGGATTGAAGGGCCTTTGGAAAGTTCCCGACGGAGGGCAGCGGTCGCTATTCCATCCGCTCGCATGGCATTGGATGGCGATCGATCCCACAGGCAAGTTTGCAAGTGCGCCGGAGCAATTCGGCGAGTGGTTCGCCCGTGTTTCGCCGCAAGGCCAATCGCCCGCGCTCATTGTTTGCTCCGATTTTCCGTGCGCAATGGGTCGCGATGGCAATCTCTACTTCGCCTACATGCACAGCTTCAAGATCATGCGCCGCACTCCGGAGGGCACCGAAACCGCGCTCGTTGAGCCAAAACAGTTTCGCGTCGAGGCCAGCCGCCCATACGGCGTAACCGGCCTTGCATGCGGCCCGGATGGAAACCTGTATTTGTTCTTGCTCGCCGACGATTCCGGCGAGCATGCGGTGTATTCCGTTGACATGGATGGTTCGATCCGACGATTCGCGGCAAATTTTGTCACGGAGAAGATCGCCGAAAGCGAACGGCATTCGGAGGCCATGCCCGAGTATTGCCGTGGACTGGACGTGGATGCTCAGGGCAATGTCTATATCGCCGCGACCGGTAACCGCTGCGTGATGAAACTCACTCCAGGTGGTCAAACAACTACCATTCTTCGATCCAGCAAACCTTGGACTCCGACCGGTGTGGCCGAGCACAACGGAAGTGTCTATGTGTTGGAATACGACGACGAGACACCAACCGAGGGTAGAAACTGGCCGCCACGCGTCCGGCGAGTGGCACCTGATGGAACGGCAACCGTCGTCGCTGAAATCACCCGATAGCAGCATAAGTCGCGCTCGCCAAAACGCCGATATTTGGCGAAATATGCGCAAGTGCCTCTTCGCCATTCTGGCGGTGAAATTCCCGGGTTTTGAGCGTATAATCGCACCCTCGTCCGCGCCGTTGCGTAATTGTGTTATAGGCTCCGATCGCACCCGCGACGCTATAGTTTACCGTATCAATAGGAAATCATCGCCATGTACCTGCTTTACTCAAAGCGCGCTCACTTCTTTTCACTAGTTAGTTTGGTCGTCCTCACGGGCTCATCCCGCGCCGACGAAGGCATGTGGCTGCTCAACGACCTGCCCAAAGAGCTTTTGGACAAGGAGCATCGTTTTGTGCCGAGTGACGACTGGGCGCGGCACGTGATGCTGTCCTCGGTGCGGTTTTCGTCTGGCGGCTCCGCGTCGTTCGTTTCCAGCAACGGTCTGGTGCTCACCAATCATCATGTCGCCGCCGATACGCTCCAAAAACTCTCCACTCCAGAAAACAACTATTACGAACACGGCTTCCTTGCCCGCACGCTGGAGGAAGAGCTGAAAGCACCCGATCTGGAGCTAAATCAGCTGGTTTCGATTGAGGACGTTACCGATCAAATCAATGCCGCCGTGAACGACGATATGGACGCCAACGAGGCCTACAAGGCCCGGCAAGCCGCGATGGCCACGCTCGAAAAACAATCGCTGGATGAAACCGGCCTGCGCAGTGATGTCATCACGCTCTACGGCGGAGCGAAGTACCATTTGTATCGCTTCAAAAAATACACCGACGTCCGACTCGTGTGGTCACCCGAAGGTAATGCCGCGTTCTTCGGTGGCGATGCGGATAACTTCGAGTACCCGCGGTACTGCTTGGATGCCACGCTCGTGCGAGTCTATGAAGACGGCAAGCCGGCCAAGATCGAAAACTTTCTCAAGTGGTCCGACGCCGGCGCGGGCGACGGCGAATTGGTGTTCGTCTCCGGCAACCCCGGCAGCACGCAGCGAATCACCACCGCCGCGGCCATCAAAAATCTGCGCGACATCTACATGCCCTACCTTCTGAATTACTTCTCCCGTATGGAGATCGCGCTGCAGCAGTACTCCAACGAGAGCCCCGAGCATCGGCGGCGGGGGATCGAGGATTTGTTCGGCGTGCAAAACTCGCGCAAAGCCATCACCGGCATGCTGCAAGGGCTGCAAACGCCGACGTTTATTGCGCAAAAGGAACAAACCGAGCAGTCGCTGCGGAGCAAACTGGCGGCCGACCCCAAGCTGCGACACTACGACGATGCCTGGCGGCAGATCGTCGACGTGGAAAAAAAGAAAGCCGCGATCTACGGCATGAATCCTGAGTTCCGCAACCGTTACTACCAGATGGCGATGCAACTGGTGCTGATGGCCACTGAAGACCAAAAGCCCAGCGAAGACCGCTTGCGCGAATACCGCGAATCGGCCCGCGAATCGCTCGAACTAGAGCTATTTTCGACGGCGCCGCTTTACGACGATCTGGAGATCGCGAAACTCGCCACCGAGCTGGCGATGTTTGTCGAGCGCCGCGGCGGAAACGATCCGCTTGTCGTCACGATGCTTGGCGGTAAGGGCCCGCGCGAACGTGCGGCAGAACTCATCGGTCAATCGTCCCTGGCAAAGGTGGAAGTGCGCAAACAGCTCGCCGAAGGCGGCCAGGCCGCGATTGAAGCTTCCGATGACGCACTCATCCGGCTGTTCCGCTCAATCGAGCCGGAATACCGACGCTTGCGCGAAACCAAGGATGAGCTCGACGAGCTGCAGCGGCAAGCTTATGCGCAAATCGACGAAGCGAAGGTCGCCGTGGAAGGCACGTCCGGCTATCCCGATGCCACGTTCTCTCTGCGGCTCGCCTTCGGCAACGTGAAAGGCTACGAGGAAGGCGGCGAACAGGTCGCCCCGTGGACCACTCTCGGCGGCGCGTTTCGCCACGAACAGGTTCACGAAACCAAAGAGCCCTGGCAACTGCCCGAATCCTGGCACAAGGCGAAGGAGCAAGTGAACGAATCCACGCCGCTCAACTTCGTCTGCACTGCCGATATCATCGGCGGGAATTCCGGCAGCCCGGTCATCAACAAGGCCGGCGAAATGGTGGGCCTGATCTTCGACAGCAACATTCAAGGCCTCACAGCCTCGTATTTCTACGATGATGTGGTCGCCCGCGCAGTGTGCGTCCACAGCAGCGCGATCCGCGAAGCGATCGACAAGATCTATGGTGCGCCGAAGCTCGCGAAGCAATTGGGCCGGTAGGATCTCGTTATTCGAGAATCTTTACAGCCTGGAATTGGCGAGAGATAATTGAGCAGGTGTACGAGTTGTATTCAACTCGGGAGAAGGTCATGCTACAGACTTTTTGGGCCACAGTGCAGGGGGGGCAAATTCAGCTTTCTGAGCACGTCAGCTTGCCGGAAGGAACGAAGTTGCTGGTAACCGTCTTGCCGGACGAAGAAGACCATTTTTGGCAGGGAGCAAGTCAAACGTCCTTGGCTGCGATTTGGGACAATGCAGAGGACGACGCATATGCCCAGCTTATCGAAGAATGAGGTCATTCTCGTCCGCTACCCATTCTCCGATCTGACAGCCGCCAAAGTGCGTCCCGCGGTTGTTGTCGGCGCGTTGGATCGCGCGTCCGACTATCTGGTGGTGCCGCTCACAAGCCGAACAAGTCGCCTGGCTGCAGGCGAGTTCGCGCTCGCTGATTGGAAAGGTGCGGGCTTGAACTTGCCAAGTGCCGTGAAGCAGGGAGTCTACACGATTCACGCCAGCTTGATTCTAAAATCAGTCGGCAGCCTATCGGCTGCAGATGCACGCCAAGTCGAGCAATCACTTCGGCTGTGGTTTGAACTTTCCTAGCACGCGTCCGGCCTTCTCCTCCGGACGACGTTCCCGTTTATTGTCTCTCCAAAAAAGTCTTCCGCAGATTAATTTCCTATGCTGGATGAGGAACTCACTGCATGCGAGTGTCGTCTATAGGCTAGCGCCGCTACTACTTCAATTGGAGTCGAGACCATGCCGCGACTTGACGCCGCTCGCCCAGGCCAAAATATCGCCATGAAACAAATGGTCCTCGCGACCGCTGCGATCGCATTGTTTTCTGCGCGATCGGCGCTCGCCTTGATCACCGGAGGCGAAGGAAACGAGCCGCTCAGAGATCCCGGCTGGCCAGCCGGGGCGGCTGCGATCTTCAATCATCCTGGGCGGGTTGCCTGGTGGGAGGGGCCGCCGCTGGGCGGTGGGCAGTGGCATGCCGAGTGCCGCGGCGATGCCAAGGAACTCAGCGCCGTACTCGCAGACTTCGCGAAGCTCGACGCAAAAACGAAGCGGGTTGTCGTGCACGACGGCGTCGGGCGCAGTTTCTGGCTCAATCCTAATCGCGAGCCGGACAAAGCCGATGTCGCCAAGATCGACTGGATCGTCATGGTCTGGCAACGCGCAAGCTGGGAACAAGTTCGCCAGTTGCCGGCTGAGCTGAATCCATTGAAACCGGGCGATGCCAAAAACGAACCGCCCACACAAATCGATGTGTATGCCGGCGGCAATGTTCGTTGGCAGGATGTTGTCGTGCCGCCGGAGTTGGAGGTCATCGACGAGCGTCTGGAAGCCCACGGCTTCTCGCAGACAGACGGCACGGTGCTCGAGGGCAACGTGATCGACTTACTAACAAAGGAGCCGCTCGCCGCCCGTGTTGAATTGCAGCGAATCGAGCCGCAAACCGCGGGCGGATACAAATACACGGCAGTCGCCGAAACGACCGCGGATGCCCGCGGACATTGGGTGCTGAAAAATGCGCCGCAAGGCTGGCACCGCATCGTGGTCGCCGCGGATGGGTACGTGCCGCGAATCGTCGGCCACGGCCAATACGACGACCAACCTGGCTGGCGCTCGCATGACAGCGGCCTGTCGCGCCCTGCCCATGTTACCGGCAGAGTGACCGACCGATCGGGCCAGCCGCTCGCCGACGTCGAGGTGCAACTGCACGACGTCGCAACCGAGGGCGACGGCCGCTACGAATCGCCGCTGGAATACAGCGCGAAGACGGATGCCGAGGGCCGTTTCCGCATCGAGCAAGTTCCCATCGGTGAATCGCGTGTTTGGGTGCGCAAGCCAGGTTACGTCCGCCCCCGTTTGGGTCTGGTGATCACGACACCGGAGGACGACGTCGAGCTCACGATGTTCCGATCGTCCCAACTGCGCGTCACCGTCGACTTCAGTAAAACGACTCGCCCGGACGCTTACATTATCGAAATAGAGCCCGAAGGCGGATCGATGGTTGGATCGTGGGGCGGCTCCGCTACCATCGACGCAAACAATCAGTACTCATTTTCGGACGTGCCGCCGGGCCGCTACGTCCTCAAAGGCCGGCCGAATCCCGGATCGGAAGACCAGGAAACCGACCCCACCACGGTGGTTCTGCTGGGCGGAGAGAACCTCGAAGTTAAACTGGTCGCGAAGTAGCCGATTTGTGGATGGCACGCCCTGAAAGGGCGTGGTAATCGACCATGCATCGTACGCGGCGTAAGGAGTTCGTCGACGCGTTTGCCCGTCAATTCTTGCGAAATATTGACTTCATCCGGCCAAGTTGCTGAAATATTGGTACCGTCGCCTGCGTTCCGTCACGCGCCGGGAACGGCGCCATGATGACTACTTTTCTTCGTCGCAGATCAAGATTCTCCTGGGTCTTTTGTCTAGCCCTGTTTCATGTCGTGCTTTCCGGTGAGGCACGCGCTCAACTGTCCGGCACGTATCACAGTGCGCCCGGCACAACGGTGACTTATGAATACCAGAACCCGGGCCTTCCCACGACGACGCTGCCCGCGGATATCACGGTAACGTTCTCCGGCGATGGCCCTACATTACTGACTGCGGTTATTCACCACCCCATCATCGGCGATGTTCCCGGAGACAACCATAACTTCGGCATCGTCAATTCCTTTCCACTCGTGGTTATGAGCACCTCGACCGATGGCCGCGATTTCGAGGGCGAGCTGTTGGACAACAGCCAGTATTTTTTCGACTGGCAATTCGAACCGACCAACAGCGGCAACTTGAAGTGGGAGGGTAGCGTCGCCTGGGTCGGTGGGCGAATCGAAGTTTCCACATTGGACACAGGCGCTCTACTCGTTCCCAGTGTGCCCGGAGACTACAACCAGAATGGCGTAGTCGACGCGGCCGACTACGTCGTGTGGCGCGATGAGCTGGAAGATGGCGGCGTCGGCCGTTCCGACGGCAACCAGGACGGCCAAGTCGATGCTGCCGATTACGACCTCTGGAAAGCCAACTTCGGCCAGGTCGCAGCCGGCAGCTCGATCAACGCGAGCGCCACTCCCGAGCCGACGTCCGTCTTGTCGCTACTGCTGGGAATTCTGCCAATCATGATTGGCCGGCGTGCTATGGCGGGACAACGCGATGCCGTTCGTCGCCCCATAAGAGACGTCTCGCGCCGCCGGTCGTTCCTACTCTGACAAGTCTGCCGAGAGTCGCTAATGACTCGACGACGTTTGCACGCGCCTCTCGTTGGTTTGCTCTTGATCGTCGCGGTCGCTCGCATTGCTTCGGCCGCGGGACCAAACCCCGTCACGGTCGTCGTCCCTAACTCCCTAGCGAGCGTGGAAGGCACCGATAACAACGGCTTTCCATTCTGGCCGCTCGGTGCGAATCCGCCCTCCATGCGGTATCAGCAGGTCTACGCTGCGTCTCAGTTTTCTTCCCTGAACTCCGCCGGCGAATCGATAACGCATATTGCGTTCCGCGCAGATGCAACTTCACCAGTATTCGCTGCCGCGGTTTCCAGTTTGCAGATTAACTTATCGACGACGGCTGCTACGCCGGACAGTTTGAGCACTACATTCGCAAACAACGTGGGAGCGAACGACAAGATCGTCTTCGGCCCCGCCCCCTTTCTTTTCTCCAGCGCTTTAGGCCCGATGCCCGGTCCAAAACCGTTCGATGTCGTTGTACCGCTCACCTCGCCGTTTTTGTACAAACCGAGCGCCGGAAATCTGCTCCTCGACATTCGCAGTGTGGGCGGCAATACGGCTATCAGTCTCGACGCCCAGGATACGACCGGCGACTCAATCGGGCGGCAATATTCAAGCGTCGTCAATGGAAACCTGAATAGCCTCACGTCCAACACGCTTCGCCCATCACTGGGTCTGGTGACAAGATTCACGACCATCGTGCCGGAACCCATCGCCGCTCAGTTGGCAGTTGTCGGAATCAGTCTGGCGACCTGTTTAGCGAGGCGCCGAGAAGAACGCAGGCAACGTATGTCACAACGGCGCTCATGTTTCGAGGCGTGCCGTCGCTAAGAACTGAGGCGGCTTGCGCAGCTTGGTTGCCTGCTCGAATGCGTAAGCGAGTTTTAACAGCGTCGGCTCGCTCCACGCCCGGCCGAAGAATGACAGGCCCAGCGGCAGACCAAACACGAAGCCGGCCGGCACAGTGATGCTCGGATATCCGGCAACGGCCGCAGCACTCGTGCTGCCGCCCAGCCAGCGGTCGCCGTTCACGAGATCGGTCAAGCAGGCGGGGCCCATCGTGGGTGCCACGATTGCGTCCAGCTTGTGTTTGTCCATCACCGCGTCGATGCCCTCGGTCCGCGCCAGCCGGCGACACTTTGCCAGCGCCTCCAAATACTTGTAATCGGTCAGCGGCCCCAATGCCTCGGCTTTGACAAACACATCCTGGCCGAAGTAGGGCAGCTCTTTTTCTTTGTTGCGATTGTTGAAATCGATGATGTCCTTCAGCGTTTTCACCGGCGCATTCGGGCCCAGCCGCGCCAAGTACGCCGCCATGTCGGCTTTCAGCTCGTAGCGCAACACGATCGACTCCGACGAACCCGACTCATCGACGACG
This sequence comes from uncultured Planctomycetota bacterium, assembly GCA_963786455.1. GTDB lineage: Bacteria > Planctomycetota > Planctomycetia > Pirellulales > Lacipirellulaceae > JABDGM01. The sequence goes on from CAWAZX010000018.1 coordinate 176,034, forward strand.
CGAAGCGCTTCAGTGTCGATAAGCGTCGCTCCTGCCTTCTTGATCACCTCAATAGCCTCTTTCATGACTGCTTCGACGCCGTCATGAAAATCGAAGTGGTTGCGGGCCACGCCGATGGTTGCCCCTTTCAATCCGGACGCATCGAGTGACTTGGTGTAATCCGTTTCGGCGTGCTCTTTGCTCTCAGCGGTCACCGCATCCTGCGGATCGATCCCGGCCAGCACGCTCAATAAGATCGCGGCGTCGCGCACCGTCCGGGCCATTGGCCCGGCCGTATCTTGTGAGTGCGAAATGGGGATGATCCCCGTGCGACTGACCAAACCAACCGTGGGTTTGATCCCGACAATCCCGCACACGGATGATGGGCACAGAATCGAGCCGTCAGTCTCTGTGCCGACCGCCACAGAACAAAGGTTCGCCGCCACGGCGGCGCCGGATCCGGAGCTGGAACCGCACGGGTTGCGATCCAATGCGTACGGGTTGCGCGTCAATCCGCCGCGACCGCTCCAACCGCTGGTGGAATAATTGCTGCGAATGTTGGCCCACTCGCTCAGGTTCGTCTTGCCGATAACAATGGCGCCGGCCTCGCGCAACTGCTTGACGACAAACGAATCCTCCGGCGGCTTCGCGCCGACCAGCGCCAGCGAGCCGGCTGTCGTGGCCATCTTGTCCGCCGTGTCGATGTTGTCTTTGACCAGAACGGGGATGCCGTGCAGCGGCCCACGCACTTGCTTCTCCCGCCGCTCGTTATCCGCAGTCTCGGCAAGTGCCAGCGCGTCGGGATTCACCTCGATCACGCTCTTCAACTGCGGGCCGCCCGCATCGACAGCTTCAATGCGCGCCAAATACTTCTCCACCAGCGACCGCGCCGTGTATTTGCCCGACTCCATTCCCCGCTGAAGATCGTCGATCGACAGCTCACTCAATTCAAACGGCGGCACGCTGTTGGTAGGCGCTGCCGAGTTGCCCGTGGGGGCGTCTTGCGCTTTGGCCAGATATCCCGCACCCAACATGCCACCCGCTGCCCCGACTGCAAGAAACGACCGCCGGCTAGGCAGATTCGGATTCGGCGAAAATCGTATTTCGCGAGGCACGTTGTTGTTGCGAATGCTAGAGCACGGTGACGAAAAACGTTTCGCTGTCGCTCCCGCCTCGCCCGTCATTCACCGACGCCGTCACGACGAACCGGCCATGGTACGTGTCGTTCGGGTTGATCGTCAGCGTGTTGCCGCTGATGCTGAGTGCCACGGGCGCCAAATTGGGCTGGGCGTTGTGGAGCAGCGCCGTATTAGCGTAGACGGCCGTGCTGAGCTGCTCAACTAGCGGGTCGCTGGAAAGGCTGCCACCCAGCCAACGATAGAGCCTCCCATCGGGAGTAATGTAGTGCCAATTTCCGCTCGCACTATTGAGCCACTTTTCGTTGCGTCCGCCCCAGTTGAAGTACTCGTCGCCGCCAGCCGAGCCCAGACCGAGCGATTGGTCGAGGTGGTGCTCGATACTCTGTGCCGATGCGCTGTAGCTCAGCGAATCGCCATTAGGATCACTGGCCGACAGGGTCACCACGCCATTCTGAGTACCCGAGTTAATCGTCAGATCGTTAATTGAAGCCAGCACGGGCGGCTGGTTGGACGAGGTAATGCTGACGGTGAAGCTCCAGCTCGCCGCGGCCAGATCGTTGCCGGCGGCGTCTTCGATGTCATTGGCATCAGGGGCGAGCGACACATTCACCGTGCCATTCTGCAAGTTGCTCACAGCGAACCGCCAGGTGTTGCCGCCGACGTTGGCGGGCGTGCCCTTGACGGCCGCCGCAGCGCCGGTGCCGGTGAGTACCAGGTCGTTGATGTCTACACCCGACACGGCTTCGGAGAACGTCACGTCGATGTTGGCCGAGGAGCTGCTCACCGTGCCGCCGTTGGCCGGCGTACGGAAGGTAATGGTGGGCGCTGTCGTGTCGCCCCCGCCACCACCACCGGCGAGCACCGTCACGAAGAAGGTCTTGCTATCCGTGCCGCCCCGACCGTCATTCACCGTGGCGGTCACGACGAACCGGCCAGCGTACGTATCGTTGGGATTGATCGTCAGCGTGCTGCCGCTGACACTCAAGGCGACCGGCGCATTATTCAGACTGCGCGTTGTGGAGCAGGGCCGTGTTGGCGTAGTCGGCTGTGCTGAGCTGCTCGACCACAGGATCACTGGCCAAACTTCCGCCCAGCGAGCGGTACAGCTTTCCATCGGGCGTGATGTAGTACCAGGTTCCGCTGGTACTGGTGAGCCACTTTTCATTACGTCCGCCCCAGTTGAAGTACTCGTCGCCGCCAGCCGAGCCCAGACCGAGCGATTGGTCGAGGTGGTGCTCGATACTCTGTGCCGATGCGCTGTAGCTCAGCGAATCGCCATTAGGATCACTGGCCGACAGGGTCACCACGCCATTCTGAGTACCCGAGTTAATCGTCAGATCGTTAATTGAAGCCAGCACGGGCGGCTGGTTGGACGAGGTAATGCTGACGGTGAAGCTCCAGCTCGCCGCGGCCAGATCGTTGCCGGCGGCGTCTTCGATGTCATTGGCATCAGGGGCGAGCGACACATTCACCGTGCCATTCTGCAAGTTGCTCACAGCGAACCGCCAGGTGTTGCCGCCGACGTTGGCGGGCGTGCCCTTGACGGCCGCCGCAGCGCCGGTGCCGGTGAGTACCAGGTCGTTGATGTCTACACCCGACACGGCTTCGGAGAACGTCACGTCGATGTTGGCCGAGGAGCTGCTCACCGTGCCGCCGTTGGCCGGCGTACGGAAGGTAATGGTGGGCGCTGTCGTGTCGCCCCCGCCACCACCACCGGCGAGCACCGTCACGAAGAAGGTCTTGCTATCCGTGCCGCCCCGACCGTCATTCACCGTGGCGGTCACGACGAACCGGCCAGCGTACGTATCGTTGGGATTGATCGTCAGCGTGCTGCCGCTGACACTCAAGGCGACCGGCGCATTATTAGACTGCGCGTTGTGGAGCAGGGCCGTGTTGGCGTAGTCGGCTGTGCTGAGCTGCTCGACCACAGGATCACTGGCCAAACTTCCGCCCAGCGAGCGGTACAGCTTTCCATCGGGCGTGATGTAGTACCAGGTGCTGCTGGTACTGGTGAGCCACTTTTCATTACGTCCGCCCCAGTTGAAGTACTCGTCGCCGCCAGCCGAGCCCAGACCGAGCGATTGGTCGAGGTGGTGCTCGATACTCTGTGCCGATGCGCTGTAGCTCAGCGAATCGCCATTAGGATCACTGGCCGACAGGGTCACCACGCCATTCTGAGTACCCGAGTTAATCGTCAGATCGTTAATTGAAGCCAGCACGGGCGGCTGGTTGGACGAGGTAATGCTGACGGTGAAGCTCCAGCTCGCCGCGGCCAGATCGTTGCCGGCGGCGTCTTCGATGTCATTGGCATCAGGGGCGAGCGACACATTCACCGTGCCATTCTGCAAGTTGCTCACAGCGAACCGCCAGGTGTTGCCGCCGACGTTGGCGGGCGTGCCCTTGACGGCCGCCGCAGCGCCGGTGCCGGTGAGTACCAGGTCGTTGATGTCTACACCCGACACGGCTTCGGAGAACGTCACGTCGATGTTGGCCGAGGAGCTGCTCACCGTGCCGCCGTTGGCCGGCGTACGGTTGGTGATGGTGGGTGGCGTTGTGTCACCACCGCCGCCGCCCGGCGCGACCGCCGTCAGCGAGTACATCTGGGCCGTGTTTTGAGCGCCGGTAACACGAACCAGATACTGCCCCGCCGCGAGACTCAAACCGGCCACCGTTTCCACACCGCCCAGGCCCGTGAGTGCCGCCGTGGCCAGCACGGTCGACGCGCTGGAGTTAAGCACGGCCAGTGTGAGATCGCTCTGGGCGCGCGAGTCGAACGAAGCAGTCGAACCGCCCTCCAAACCCACGGTGTACACCAGCCCCAGCGGGGCAAGTGTCACATTCACCAGGGAACTAGCGCCCACGGTGAAACGGAAATAGTCGACGTCCGTGTCATCATCGATGCTGACGTCCGAAATGACCGTGGGCGTTGCCGACAACGAACCGATATCCGAAGCCGTTGCCGCTGTGTCGTTGCCTTCCCGCGGGTCGCCGTAGCCGCGGTTGATCCGCAGAATGTCGTCGTGTTGCGGCCCGTCGAAACTCGTGCTGATAAACGGCTCCATTAATTTGGTGCCGGACGTCGGCTGCGAGTGATCCAGCCCCAACCCGTGGCCCACCTCGTGCGCCACGGTGTTCCGCAAACGGATCGAGTTGTTCGTTGTCGTGTTATAGTAGGAATCCCCCGTATCGAGGACCATGTCGCCATGATCGGGAAAGAAATTGTACGCCAACGTTCCGCTGTTGCCGTCGATGTGATGGCCGCCGATCCGAATGTCGCCGCGCACTCCCAACACGCCGCTGTTGGAGTTGCTGAACGCCGCGCCGTCGTCGTTCGCCTCATAAAGAAAGTCGATGCCGGACACCGCTTCCCAGCGATCGAAGACCTGCTGAAACACCGGGAGCCAGCTGCTCATCGAACCATAAATTGAGTTCAAACGCGCCCGTAAGTCGCTTGGTCCGGCCGGCTCGCCAACGTTGCCGGTGAGCGTCGTGCCGTCGGGCATGATGCTCCAGGTGATCGTCGACGGATGACCCTGCCCCAAACCGCTGCCGTTGGTGGCGGTGCGCGTCCAGCGCTGGCCATCCACCGTGTTGATATCGGCGCCCGCCGTGGCGAAGCCAGGATCCTCCACGTGGAAGCGAGCTTCCCAATCATCGACAACTTCTTGTGGCGTGTCGGGCGCCGAGAGCGGGTCCGGCACGTAATTCACTTCATAATCGTCGCGCCGCTCGGGATCGAATTCGTCGCGCGCTGTCGATGCCGCTGCGGCCCTCGCCAAATCCGCGTGCCAATCATCAGTGACCAGATTTGTCGAGTACGCGGCGGACGACGGATTGCTCTCAACGAGTGGCGGATCGTTGCAATTGAACAACGCATTGGCCGAAAGCAGATGTCTCGATTCGAGAAACTCAACGCTCAATAAACTTGTCACCCGCCATGGAACGCGTTTGGTTTGCCGTCTGCCCGAAAGAGATTTTCCGCGAAAACTCCGCATAATCACAACGATACCTCTGGGATGCAAAAATAGATACGCGCCTGGAATCGCTTGCAGACGCAAAGCGTGCAGCGAATCAGCCGGCGCTGGTCGATGTGAAGGCCCTGTTCCCCCGAGAAGCTTACGCGCGAAATTCGTCGTAAGAGTCCCTAAATCTTCGCATAGATGCAAGGGAAGTAAAGAGCGACAGAATACGCATTTTGGAGACGTACCGCGTCAATTTTGCACGCGGTGCGCAAATGGCAGAAAAGACTTCCACCTTTTTACCGTCTGCGAGTTGCCGTGCACTGACCACGTGTGTAATTTTGGTTTTCAACATTCGATATGTGTATTTTTGTTCAGTTAATGGCGCTTTATCAAAACCTACGGCCGATCTTTCGAACGATTCGGGAATGATTCCATGAGCACCCACATTCCATTTTCAGGCTACTGGTACTTTGTCTTTTCTTTTTCAGTGGCGTATCCGTCGGGTCGGCGTGGTCGTGCCGCCGGCAGGTCACTGCCCCCCACACCGGTCAGTTCGAATGAATGCAGGATGCACCTAGGATAGCCCACTCAACACGGTACACGGGAACGACTTAACGTCCGCTTCCCAATTCCGGCATTTGCTTGACCCTTGGATTTCTCTCATTTATTATGAAATTGCACAACTGTCCCAACTTTTCCCGCCTTCCGGCTGTCCTCGGTCGTGAAGCTGTGGGCTCTCCAGCCGTTTTTGTCCTCTGTCTTTTGCCAGGTACGAATCAGTGACCATCATTCATATAGTCCTCTTGATTCTGCTCTTGGCGTCGTTTGTGTTCGCTTACTTTAGTGCGCGCACCTGGCACTGGGGCTACGTGCTGGTCGTGCTCGGAATTTTTCTTTCGACAGTGCTGTTTTTTATCCTGGCCGCTGAAACACTGCGGATCAACGCTGTCCTGCGCACGCGGGCCAATAAAACCCAGCAAGACCTCGACAATGTGCAGGCCCGCAATGATGCGCTTGATAAGGGCACGACCGACACCGCGATCGTCAATCAATTGCGCAACCTCGAAGTTCGGATGAAGGAAGATGCCGAATCGGTCCCAAGCCTCGCCCAACTGGATCATGAATTGTTGCTCGCCACGCGAAATCGCGGACGCGTGTGGTGGAACGTGACGCCGTCCAACGTCAATCAGCAGACGGGGGCGGTCCAGGTCGGCATTGCACGGCCGGAGCCCGCCGGAATTCAGAAAGACAGCGTGGTCGTGTTGTTTGAAGAGGGTGAGCCGCAATTGCCCGGCCAGGATGGAGCGCCGCGCGGTAAGCAATACCTGGGCGAGTTCCGCGTTACCGCGGCCGACGCTCAAACCGCCACGCTCGAGCCCGTGTTGCCGCTGGACGAATTCGAAAAGCGGCGCATCGTGGCCAGCCAGCCACCGTGGATCATGTACGATTCGATGCCCGCCGATCGGCACCAGATCTTTGCCGGCATGTCGGAGGACGATCTGAAGCAGAAGCTCCCGCCGCAAAGTGCGAACGAATACATCCGCCACGGCAAAGACGCCGGGCCGGACGATGAAGAAGTCCGCCAGGCGGGATTCGATGAAACCGGAAAGCGTTTGCCGCCGGATCAACTTTCTCAAGCAGCGAAAAAACTCTATCAGCGCCGGCTCCGCGATTATGCCGTGGAGTTTGACGAGCTGGCCCAACGCAAACTCGAGTTGCTGGTCGATATCGACGGCATTCGCAAAGACAACGAGCGGCTGGCCACCGCGCTCGAAAGCGCCAAAAAGCTCCAGGCGTTTCGGGAGGACGAAGCTGCGCAGACTTAACACCGATCTGGTCGGCATCACCAAAGAGCGACAAGCCATCGAGCAGCATCTGGCCCAGTTGAGGCAACGAATCGACCGGGGACGCAGGCTGCTGGAAGAGACCTTGCGGAACAACGCCGCCAGGGCGGGGCAAGTAACCGCTCGGCCATCGCAATCGCCTGGGGCCGCCACGCTCGCCCCAACCTCGACGTCGCTCGCGTTCAGCAGCGTGAACTGACTCGTCATGCCGAGTCCGCTGCTGCGAATCGCGAATTTGGCGATGCCTCACCTTGCCGCTCCGCATACAATGGCGGCGCCTTATCAACTGATTGGCCACGCCTCCGCAAACCCGCCTGCAATTCGCACCCATGGGCTTCTACGATCGGGATTATCAACGCGGCTGGGATGAACAGCGCGAGCCAGGGTTGCACGTAAACTTGCCCAGCACGCTGACCACGAAATTAATCATCGTCACGTGCGGGGTTTACCTGGTTCAATTGGCCACCGAGCCCTGGCTGAGTGACATTGGGGCGCTACAAGGCGACTGGTACCGTCGCCCGTGGCTCGCATACCAACTACTTAGTTACGGCTTTCTGCATTCGACCCAGGACCTCTGGCACATCGCGCTGAACATGTTTGCTCTCTGGCTGTTCGGCCGCGAAGTGGAAGCCCGCAACGGAAAGCGAGAATTCCTGGCGTTTTACCTGGCCGCAATCGTCGTCGCCGGGCTTGTCTGGACCGTTGCCGAAATTCCCAGCCAAGGAGTGGCGCGATGATGGGAGCGTCCGGGGGAATCGCCGCGGTGGTAATCCTTTTCGCAATGAGCTTCCCGCATCGCACGATTCTGTTCATGTTCATTATTCCCATGCCCATGTGGGTGTTCGCCTTGATCATCGTCGGCATGGACGCGATGGGGGCGGTCAACCGTTCCGGCAACGTCGCCTACACGGCCCACCTCGGCGGCGCCGCGTTCGGATTCTTGTATTACAAGTGGGGCCTGCGCTTCGAGCGCTGGCTGCCAGGCCTGAACTGGACGCCGAGTTTGCGTCGCAGGCCCAAACTGCGCGTGCTTAATCCGGATTCCGTCGAGCCCGATTCCACCGAGACCCGTGTTGATGAAATCCTGAAAAAGATTCAAGAACACGGTCAGGACAGCCTCACGCGCGGCGAACGGCGCATCCTGGAGCAGGCCAGCAAAGAATATCAAAGGAGAAGACAGTGAGCCGGTGAGTAAGTCAGTAGGTGCGAAACAAATCCACAACCTGCTCATTTACTCACGCACTCACCAACCCCATGATCGTCGCGGTCACCGGTTCAACGGGCCTGATTGGAACCGCATTGGTTGGTGCGCTGGAAGCTGACGGGCATTTCGTTCGGCGAATCGTCCGCCGGCCCGCTCGCGACGCTGAGCACGACTTCCGCTGGGACCCGGTCGCGGGGACGATCGACGCCGTCGAGCTGAGCGGTGTGGATGCCATCGTGCATCTGGCTGGCGCGAACGTGGCAGGCCATCGTTGGACGGAAACCTACAAGGCCCAGATTCACGACAGTCGAGTCCTCGGCACGCGCCTGCTGTGCAAAACAATTGCCGGCATGATGACAAAGCCGGCCGTGTTGGTGAGCGCTTCAGCGGTCGGTTACTACGGCGATCGCGGCGACGAGCAGGTGGACGAGTCGTCGCCGCCGGGCCGTGGCTTTCTCGCTGACGTCTGCCAGCAATGGGAGGCAGAAACAGCAGCCGCACGCGATGCCGGCGTGCGCGTCGTCAACCTGCGATTTGGCGTGGTACTCAGCCGCGAAGGCGGAGCGTTGGCTCAAATGCTCACGCCGTTCAAGTTGGGTGTTGGCGGCGCAGATCGGCAGCGGGCGGCAATACATCAGTTGGATCGCGATTGATGATGCAGTGCGAGTGATTCAGTTCGCGCTGCAGGCGGCCGCGCTTGCGGGACCGGTCAACGCAGTCGCGCCGGCACCGGTCACCAACCGCCAATTCACCGAATCACTCGGCCGGGTACTCGGTCGGCCAACCATGTTGCCCATGCCGGCCTTCGCCGCGCGTTTAGCCTTCGGTGAAATGGCGAACGAAATGCTCCTGAGCGGCGTCCGCGCGCTGCCCCATGCGCTGGAAAACGCCGGCTTTGCGTTTCAACATCCGCTACTGGAGCCGGCATTGCGGCACATTCTCGAACGCACAAGCGTGGCGTAAAAGCACGACCGTTGCCCGATTGCATCACCAAAATGCCACCGAACTGTCCGGTCACACCTGCAGTACTTCCTCCCCGCGGAGAATGTCCCATTGGCCAGTTTGGACAAGCCGGGTAAACTTATATGTTTGGCGTAGTAACTGCTTTGCTAGTAATAGGTTTATGGCAATTCACTCGAAGGTGGTGGTGCTGGGAGGCGGACCAGGCGGGTATGCGGCCGCGTTCCTCGCCGCCGACCTTGGATTGGAGGTTACCATCGTCGAGGCCGATTCGCGGCTCGGCGGCACCTGCCTGCTGCGCGGCTGTATACCCTCCAAAGCCCTGCTCCACGTGGCCAAGGTGATCAGCGAAGCGCACGAAATGGCCCACTGGGGCGTCGAATACTCCAAGCCGCAGGTTTCCATCGACAGAATGCGGGCTCGCAAGGAACAGGTGATCGACACGCTGTCCGGCGGCCTCGCTCAGCTGGCCAAGCGGCGAAATGTGCGAGTCATTAATGCCCGGGGGATTTTCGTCGACTCGCAGACGCTGCAGCTCGAAGGCGGCGACCGCGGCAGCCACGACAGCGAGCGACTCACGTTCGAGCATTGCATCCTGGCTACCGGTTCCGTGCCCGCCATGCCGAAGATGTTCAAAGTCGGCACGCCGCGAGTGATGGATTCGACCGCCGCCCTCGCTCTGGATGAGGTGCCAAAATCGCTGCTGGTGATCGGCGGCGGTTACATTGGTTTGGAAATGGGGACCGTCTATGCGGAAATTGGCTCGGCCGTGACTGTCGTCGAATTGCTGGATGGGCTGCTGCCGGGTGCCGACCGGGATTTAGTGAAACCGCTCGAAAAGCGGCTGCGCGAGCGTTTCGCCGGGATTCATTTAAGCACGAAAGTTGTCGAGCTTCAGGATGCGGGCGAGAAAGTCGATGTCCGCGTCGAGGGCGGCGAGTTCAACGGCACGCACTCATTCGACCGCGTGCTCGTATCGATTGGCCGCCGCCCGGTAACCACCGGCATCGGCTTGGAAAATACCCAAGTGAAAGTGAACGATCGCGGGTTCGTGGTCGTCAACGAACAGCAGCGCACGGCCGATCCGCACATCCTGGCGATCGGCGACGTGGCCGGCGAGCCGATGTTGGCCCACAAGGCATCGCACGAAGGTAAGGTGGCCGCCGAAGTGATTGCCGGCCGCCCCGCGGCATTCGAACCGCAAGCCATTCCGGCCGTTGTGTTCACCGATCCGGAAATTGCGTGGGCTGGCCTCACTGTGGAAGAAGCGCAGCGCACCGGCCGTGACGTCGCAGTTGCGCAATATCCGTGGCAGGCGAGTGGCCGGGCCATCGCCATCGGCCGCACCGACGGACTCACCAAGTGGCTCATCGATCCGTCGACAGATCGCGTGTTGGGCTGCGGCATTGTTGGCGCCGGCGCCGGCGAGCTCATTTCTGAAGCGGTCGTCGCAATCGAGATGGGTTGCACTGCCCGCGACGTCGCCGACTCCATCCATCCACACCCAACGCTCAGCGAAACGCTCAGTTTCGCCGCAGAAGTATATCTCGGCACCGCCACCGAGGTTTATCGACCAAAACGAAAGTAACCACCATGGCTGACACTGAACTAGCGAAACACACTTCACCGATTCCAGATGACGTCGATCCGGCGGAGACGGCCGAATGGCTCGAGTCGCTCGATTACGTGCTGGAGCGCAAGGGCCCGGAACGCGCGCGACAACTGCTGGAAGCGCTGGAAGAGGCTGCCATTCGCAACGGTGTCGAGTTGCCGTTCACAGCCACCACGCCATACATCAACACCATTCCGCCTGACAAGCAGCCCCGCTACCCGGGCAAGCGCGAATTGGAGCGCCGCATCAAGAGCTTCGTCCGCTGGAACGCGATGGCGATGGTCACTCGCGCCAACCGCGAGGTGGCCGGCATCGGCGGACACATCTCGACCTACGCCTCATCGGCGACGCTGTATGAAGTGGCGTTTAACCACTTCTTCCGCGGTCGCAGTGAGAGTGGTTTCGACGGAGACCAGATTTATTTCCAGGGGCACGCGTCCCCCGGCATGTACGCCCGCGCATTCATGGAGGGCCGGCTTACCGAGCAGCAATTAGTCAACTTCCGCCGTGAGCTGCAACCCGGCGGCGGGCTCTCCTCGTACCCGCACCCCTGGTTGATGCCCAACTTTTGGGAGTTCCCCACGGTCTCGATGGGGCTCGGACCGATCATGGCCATCTACCAGGCCCGCTTCAACCGCTATCTCGCAGACCGCGGCATTGTCGACTTGTCTGGAAAACATGTGTGGGCATTCATGGGCGACGGCGAATGCGATGAACCCGAATCGCTCGGCGCCATCACGCTCGCTTCGCGGGAGCAGCTCGATAATCTAATCTTCGTTATCAACTGCAACCTGCAGCGGCTCGATGGCCCCGTGCGCGGCAACGGCAAGATCATCCAGGAATTGGAAGGCACGTTCCGCGGCGCCGGCTGGAATGTGATCAAAGTCATTTGGGGCAGCGATTGGGATCCGCTCTTGGAGAAGGACGAAACGGGCCTCCTCATGCGGCGGATGATGGAGGTCGTCGACGGCCAGTACCAGAAGTACGTCGTCTCCAGCGGCAATTACATTCGCGAAGATTTCTTCGGCAAATACCCCGAGCTGCTTGGAGTTAGTGGAAAACTACTCCGACGAGCAGCTGCACAAATTGCGTCGCGGTGGACATGATCCGGAAAAAGTCTATGCGGCATACAAGGCGGCCATCGAGTGCAAAGGCAAGCCCACCGTCATTCTTGCCAAAACGATCAAGGGTTACGGCCTGGGTGAAGGCGGCGAAGGTCGCAACGTCACCCACCAGCAGAAGAAACTCAACGAAGAGGAATTGCGCGAGTTCCGCACACGCTTCGGCATTCCCGTTTCGGACGAGCGCGTGGCGGAAGCGCCGTTCTATCGCCCGCCCGAAGACAGTCCGGAGATGGTCTACCTTCGCGAGCGGCGGAAAGCGCTGGGCGGCTATGTGCCGTCGCGATCGACCCAGCCGGTCTCGTTGAAAGTGCCACGGCTGACCGATTACGAAAAAACCATGGCCAAGCTCGTGAGCAAAGGGCCGGGCAAGGACATGTCGACCACGATGGGTTACGTGCGCCTGCTCAGCGATTTGTTGCGCGACAAGAAGATCGGCAAGTACATCGTGCCGATCGTGCCCGACGAATCGCGCACCTTCGGCATGGAAGGCCTGTTCCGCCAGGTGGGCATTTATTCCCACGTCGGTCAGCTGTATGAGCCCGTCGATTCCGATCAGCTCGCGTTCTACAAAGAAGCGAAAGACGGCCAGCTACTGGAGGAAGGCATCACGGAGGCCGGCTCGATTTCCTCGTTCATCGCCGCCGGCACCGCCTACTCGTCGCACGGTGTGAACATGATTCCCATGTTCATTTACTACTCGATGTTCGGCTTTCAACGGATCGGCGATCTCATCTGGGCCGCCGCCGATGCCCGCGCCAAGGGCTTTGTGCTGGGCGGCACTGCCGGCCGCACCACGCTCAACGGCGAAGGACTGCAGCACCAGGACGGCCACAGCCTGCTCAACGCGATTGCCTTCCCCACCGTCCGCGCATACGACCCGGCTTACTCGTACGAAACTGCCGTGATCATCTTCGAGGGCCTGAAACGGCTCTACGAAGAAAACGAAACGGCGATGTATTATATCACGCTGCACAACGAGAACTACGCCATGCCGGAAATGCCAGCCGGGTGCGAAGAGGGCATCATCCGCGGCATGTACCGTGTGTCGACCGTCAACGTTGAAGGCGATCAGCGAGTGCAGCTGTTCGGGAGCGGCGCGATCTTGCGCGAAGCCCTGCGGGCACAAAACATTCTCGCGGAGAAATATAAGATCGGCAGCGATGTGTGGAGCGTCACCAGCTACACCGAGCTCCGTCGCGACGCCCAGGAATGCGAGCGCTGGAACATGCTCAATCCAACCGAGCCGCGCCGCGAACCGTACGTGTCACAAATACTGGCCGGCACAGCCGGCCCGTTCGTTTCGGCCTCGGACCACGTGCGCGCTCTGGCCGAGCAAATCAGTCCATGGGTGCCGGGCGGCCTGTTCGCATTAGGCACCGACGGCGTGGGCCGCAGCGAAAGCCGCCAAGCCTTGCGGCGCCACTTCGAAGTCGATGCGGAGTGCATCACGCTCGCGTCCCTTTATCAACTAAAAAAACACGGCAAATGCGACGGCCAGTGCGTCGCCAAGGCAGTGAAAGATCTAGGCATCGACCCACAAAAACAGTCGGCGCTGTACGCGTAAGAACGAAAAAACCACAGAGACACAGAGGACACAGAGAAGACTTGACAGGAGCGAGCAGAGAATTGATTTCATGTTCATAATCTCTGCTTTCACTGCAATCTCCTGTTCATGACTTCTCTTCTCCGTGCCCTCTGTGTCTCTGTGGTTAATAAATCCCGCTCGATTTAGCAAACCATGGCCACACAGATCAAGCTTCCCAACCTGGGCGAGAATATCGAGTCGGGCGACGTGCTGAGCATTCTTGTTCGCGAGGGCGACACAGTCGCCGCGAACCAGGATCTGCTCGAAGTTGAAACCGACAAGGCGACGATGCCGATCCCAAGCCCCAACGCGGGCAAGATCACAAAGATACTTGTGTCCGAAGGGGACACCATCTCCGTCGGCGCGCCGTTCATGGAGATTGAGGCGGCCGAAGGCGCGGAGAAATCCACTGCGAAGCCGGCCGCTCCGCCAAAAAAGGAATCTGCCAAATCTGCGCCGAAGCCGAAAGAACCGGAGCCAGAGGAGGTCGAAGAGGAAGTCAAGGATGCGGAAGTGGAAGCCGGCGATATTCCGCCAGACGAGACCGGAGCCGCCACAACCGGACGGCGACGCGGATGAAGAGGCCGAAGCAGAGGAACCGAAAAAGTCACGGCCAAAAAAGCCGGCTTCTTCCACTGCGACGAAAACCAAAAAGCCCGCGGATACTGCCGATGGCGCCGACGATGTGCCTGGCGACGGCCATGCTTCGGCGGCCGCCGGTCCGGCCGTGCGGCGTTTGGCCCGGCAACTGGGCGTCGAGCTGCGGCGTGTCCGGCCGACCGGCTCCGGTGGACGCATCACAGCCGAGGATGTGCGCGCCCACGTCCGCGAAACAAACGAGCAAGTTGCCGCCACCATACCTCGCGGCGTCACGCCACCCGGGTCGCCTGATACCGACGAATACGGCGGCGTGCGGATCGAAAAGATGTCGCGAATGCGGCAGACCATCGCCCGCAACATGGTCCAATCGTACACCACCATCCCCCAGCTCACGAATTTCGATGATGCCGACGTCTCCGAGCTGGAAGACATGCGTCAGCAGAGCATGGAGGATTATGGCGACCGTGGCATCAAGCTCACGGCGCTGCCGTTTCTGATCAAGGCTGTTGCCTCGTCGCTCAAGCGGCACCCGATGCTCAACGCTTCGGTGGACATGGAAGAGAATCACATCATCTACAAGGAATACGTCAACATCGGCATCGCGGTCGACACGGATCGCGGGCTCGATCGTGCCCGTAATGCGCGACGCCGATCGCAAAAGCATCTCGCAGATCGCCGCCGAGTTGGACGAGTTGGCGACAACGGTGCGCGAAGGTAAGTTCGACCTGGAAATCCTCCGCGGCGGCACGTTCACGATCAGCAATCTCGGCTCGGTGGGCGGCACGTATTCAACGCCGCTGATTAATCCGCCGCAAGTGGCAATCCTGCTCAGCGGCCGCAGCCGCGTCATGCCGCAAATCATCGACGGCGAATCCGTCGAGCCGCGCCTCATGATGCCGATTGTCAATCACATACGATCACCGCCTCGTCGACGGTGCAGCCGCGGCACGCTTCCTCAACGAAGTAAAAAGTTACCTCACCGCCCCGGGCCGGCTACTTCTCGCCCCCTCGACCGGCGAGCTCGCTTCAGCGAGCGGGATATTTGGCGCCAGTAGATGGCGCCCTTACAATCTGCCGCATGCCAAAGCGCATCGACCGATTGTCGCGCAGCCGCACCACAGCCTACCAAGGCCGTCACCGATACGAACACTGGCTAGTCGACAACCAGGTCTACTTCCTCACCGCCCGATGCCGCGACCGATTTCCGGCGTTCGCCACCGAGGCGGCAAAGG
Source organism: uncultured Planctomycetota bacterium (assembly GCA_963786455.1). Lineage (GTDB taxonomy): Bacteria > Planctomycetota > Planctomycetia > Pirellulales > Lacipirellulaceae > JABDGM01. The sequence continues at coordinate 191,275 of CAWAZX010000018.1, forward strand.
CTGTCTTCTGGGATCGGTTCAATCACTACACGGCGGAGTTCGGTTTCGTCCCGTGGGTCACGTCACTTCTAGACAATCATTACCATACACTAGGGTATCTACGTGTAGGCGAAACCTGCCGAAAATGATGCAGCGCATCCACGGCTCGGTCGCGAAGCTTGTCAACGACCTGTTGCCAAGCCGGCTCAGTCAGTTTTGGCGCAACTCGAAGGGCAAGGAATACTTGGACGGCTGCATTCGCGACCAGCGACAGGCGAGGCTTGCATATCGGTACACGCTTACTCAGTCTGTTCGGCACGGAATCGTTAGGGACTGGCGTGACTATCAGCACACCCACGTCAATATGGAGTTGGAGTGCGCAATTCGCCCGAGCTCTCGAGATTGATGCCTTCCTGGAAGGTGTTCCATACAAGCGCGTACCTCGAGCGCAAGCACACCGCCCGCTAAAGCGGGCTCGCCGGTTATTGCTTCAGCGCCTGCAGCGGGAAGCACAGTACCGGGATTGCCATCGAGGCCACCCCCAAAATCCAGCGGAAGTCGTCGAGCTCCACGCTGTCGTCGGCAGTCGGTGGGTGGTGGATGCCCAGCAGGATCACGAGAATGAGCATCGGCGTCCAAATGGCGGCCTGGTCCAGATTCAGCACCACGTACACGATCGCCACGATCACGAACGCGCGGACCAGTTTGTACGACTCGCGGCCGAACAGGGCATAGATCGTGTGCCCGCCATCGAGCTGGCTCACCGGCAGCATGTTAAGCCCCGTGATCAGCATGCCGACCCACCCGGCCATGAAATACGGGTTGAGCTGCGACACCGAAACCCACGACGCCTGATTGGCCCACTGCGGGTGCATCCATTCGATCATCCACCGCACGATCACCGGATTGTACAGTTGAATATCGTGCGGAACGGCCGCCCGCGAGAGATCGAGCTGCTTCACGCCGATGTACAGAATGGGTGCCGCAACAGCCAGCCCGGCCAGCGGACCGGCGATGCCGATGTCGAAGATTTGTTTACGGTTGGCCCGCATGCCGTCCATGCTGATCACCGCGCCCATCGTGCCGATCAAACTGAACGGCACGGGAATGCACAACGGGTAACTCGCGGGAATGCGGTAACGAACGGTTTGCAAAAAGTGACCCATCTCGTGGGTGAGCAAAATCGCCAGGACCGCGCCCATGTAGGTGAGCCCTTGCTGCCAATGCGTGGCGAGGACTTGCCGTATCTGTTCGGTGGACTCAACCATTTGCGGCCGCCAATTTGCCGCGCCCACCCAAAACGTCGACAAGCACGTGGCAATAAACAAGATTACCGGCAGCGTGAGCCGCCGCCGCGGCAACGATCGCAGATGCGAGCCCTGCAGCTCCGGCAAGTCCGACCATTCATGCCCGGGCGGCAGATTGCCACCAGTGCGATCGGGCATGGAAGCGGGCCGCTGCACGGGCGTTTTCGGCGCGGCCGGCGTCGGAATCGAAGTCGCCAACAGGCACCGGGACATTCGGCGGAAGCGCCGGCGGCTGTTCCGGCGTAGGCGATTCGGGCGAACTCGACGTGCTCATGAACGAATCGTATCAAATCGCACGCAAGGAGCGAAGAGCTAAGAGCAAAGAGCTAAGAGCAAAATTTTTACTCTTTGCTCTCCGCTCTCCGCTCCTTCACACTTCAATGCTTTTCACCGTGCTGATGCCGCAGGCCCGCGCCGCCGACAGGCATCGCTCCGCCCGGTCGATCAATCGCATGGGATCAAAGTTTCGTGGCACCACGCCGGCAGTTGCGACGCCGATGCTCACGTTGGTCGCCACGTCGTCGTTGGTTGCCACAGACGAATTGCCATGTTTCGCCAGCGCTGCAATCACGTTCTGGCCTATCACCAACGCCGCACGTCGTTCGCAGTTCAATAGTATGGCCGCTGTGCGCTCGTCATCCAGCGGAATCATCGTCACATTTTCCTGAACTAACGACGAACAGGCTTGTAGCAAGGCCAGCCGCACGTGACGACCTGCCGATTTCGACCGCGGATCGGAATCGACGTCGATCCCATTGTGCTCGACGAGCATCAGGGTGAGCTCGCTGCGGCGCTCGCGGCACCGTGTCGCGGCCGCAATTAGCGCCTGCACCACAGCAGAAGTACTTTGTATCTTTGCAGCGTCGACGTGCTTGGACGGCCCGATCGTCCCCCTAGCAGGATGCGCCGCGTGACCCACCACGCGTTTTCCGTTCGGTGCTTCTGCCAATTTGTGGCGAGCGGGACCTTCCAGAAAGTCGCGCATCGCCTGGCTTAGTTCGTGCGTCTCGGCCAGCAATTGATTGTGTATGTGGTCGTCATCAGGTTTCGCGCGGACATTGCCGGCGACGTCTTCGCTCAGCGCAGCCATCGCTTGATGCGCGGCCAGCAGCATTTGCGCATAGTCTCTCTTTTCCGCCAATTCGAGCGAAAGGACCTCAGCGAGCTGATCCACTTGTGGCTGCAAGCCTTCCACAAGCTCCGCCAGCTTTTGCTTGGTCATGCCGCGATACACTTTTCCCGCTTCCAATAATTCCGGCAGCAATTTGAACCGCTGCTGGCCGACGACGTGGACGAGCATCTCGGCCAGGTGCAGAATTTGCGGCAGATCGCCCTCGGGCGGTGACATCCGCGACAGCCGCGCTTGTCGCTTCGGCGTAGCAATCGCCTCGACTACCCGTTGCGGTAACTGCCAGTGCGCAAGTAATGCCGCGCTGAGCTGACTGTGATCGAATCCGAGCGTATTTTGCTCGAGTGCGGAAAGAGAGCATTTCTCTTCTATCGCGCCGGACAAAAACCTGACGTACGGTTCACCCAGCTCGCGCATCAACACCAGGATGCCGATATCCTGCAACAAGCCCGCGATGAACGCTTCGTCGCCCACCTGGTGCCACAATTGTTCGCTGATCAAACGTGCGGCAACGGCGCGGGTCAGCGTAGCGGTCCAATACCACCGCAGCTCGCGAGCCGCCACTTCGGCAAACAGCGCATCCGGCAGACTGAATCCCAGCACCAGTAGTTTTAGCGGTTTGATGCCCAACAGCCCGATCGCCTGATTGAGATCGGCCACCGGCCGATTCAGCCCGTAGAGCGAGCTGTTCACGACGCGCAGGAGTTTGCACGTCAGAGCCGGATCCTGCTCGACGCACTTCTTGATCGCCTGCGGATCGACTCGCGCTTGCTCGGCCAGGCGAACTACTTCCATGGCCACGGTCGGCCGGCTGTAGAGCATTTGCGCCCGCGATACTATTTGCTCCAGCCGTGATGCGGACTCACTCATGAGAAGTCGAACCAGGATCCTAGCGCGTACGCCGGCACGGTGGACAGAGCTCGCGGGTTGCGTGTCCAAGTCTTTCCGTGCAAATGCGGCTCTGCAAGTTTAGCTCACTTGTACGCAGCGCTAGTGCTAGCAAATCCTGCATCGGCGCAATAATCGGATTCCGGCCGGGCATTTCACGATAGTTGCCTATGTGTTGCGAGCGGTCGTGGCTAGAATCGAAGCCGTTTTTACCGTGTGAATTATGCGGGAAAGGAAGCCGGCGATGGTCGACTACCCCACTCGCGGCCGGTTGGCTGCGACGCGAATCGGCTACTGTTTTCGCAGCATCGCCGCGTCGCTTGCAGTGGGCCTGGCTTCGATTTCAGGTGCGATCGCCTCTGCGTCGGACGGCGCTCCGATCGACGCAACCCTCCGCAACGACGCCTCACTTGCCGACGTATTCTTCTTTCACGACCGAATGAGTGGCTGGGCAGTGGGAGACCGCGGCGTCATCTGGCACACGACCGATGGCGGAACAACCTGGGCGCAACAAGACTCAACCGTCGCGTGCCGGCTGAATTCCGTGTTTTTCATCGATCGCCATCGCGGCTGGATCGTCGGCGGCGAAAGCCGCCCGTACGCACGCGCCACACTGGGCGTTATCCTGCGCACTGAGAACGGCGGGGCATCCTGGGTGGCGGTCCCGCGACTCATGATGCCGTTGCTGACTCGCGTCAAGTTCTTTGACGAAAACGTGGGAGTCGCGATTGGCTATGCCGCACCGTCGCAACCCTCCGGCGTGTTTGTCACCCGCGACGGTGGACAAGCCTGGCAATCATTGCCGACCGACCAGACGGGCTGCTGGCTCGCCGGTGATTTTATGGATGCCAACACGGGCGCTATCGCCGGATCAGGCGGCCGATTCGCAACGATCGGCGCCACCAGGTCGTGCACTCCCCCTTGGCGACACCTTCACTGCGATCATTCCACGCCATGCGGCTCATCGCGCCGGCCAGCGGGTGGATCGTCGGCGATGGCGGATTGGTCATGTCCACGAGCGACGGCGGCCGAAGTTGGCAGTCGACCCCGGCGGAGCTGCCCAATGATGCCGCCGAACATTTTGACTTTCGCGCGCTTGCGGTCCACGGACAACAGGTGTGGATTGCGGGCACACCCGGCACGCGCGTATTTCGATCTCAAGACGGCGGACAGAGCTGGCAGGTTTTCGACACGGGCCACTTCGCACCGATTCGCGCGCTGGCGTTCGTCGATGCTCAAAACGGTTGGGCCGTCGGCGAGCTGGGTGGTATTTTGACGACACAAGACGGCGGGTCCACATGGCGCGCACGCGCGAAGGCGGACGCCGCGCCGCGATGCTGGCTGTGTTTGCCAGTGCGACTGATGTACCGCTCGAGCTGGTTGCGCAATTGGGTGCCGCAGAAGGCTACATTGCGGCCGTAAACATAATGCATGGCGAAGGGGAGGGCTCAGAACCCGACGAAGTCTCGACCAATACCGCCGCGGCGGAAGGGATGCTCCTTGCCGGCGCCGCAGCTACCAACTCTGCGTGGCAATTCCCATTGCCCGCTGAACACCTCGCCCTCACGCCGGACGATCTTTTAACGGCGTTGAATCGCTCCACCGATGGTCGCGCTATCGAGCAACTCGAGCGCCACCTGGTCAGACAGATTCGCATGTGGCGGCCAAACGTCGTGTTCACGCATCATGTAGATCGTGCAACTTCGGGTGGCTGGGGTCGAGCCACAGCGAGCCTCCAGAGCTTCGACACACCGGGCGCTCAACAGGCCAACGATTCCAACCCTGCGGCCAAGCTCGTTGAGCAATTTTTGCTCCGCGCCGTCGCTGCCGCTGCTGATCCGGCTAAATATCTTGAGCTGTCATCCGGCATCGGCCTCGAATCATGGCCGGTAAATAAAGTCTACGGCGTGCTGCCGGCCGGTCTCCACGGCGACGAGCGCATCGACACAAGTCGATTCTCGTCCGCACTCCGCGCCACGCCAGCCGATTTCGCCGCAGTCTCCAGGCGTCTCTTATTCCCCAGATACATTGCCGCCCCGGAAGTGATCGAATTAAAATTGCTGATGAGCGGAGCTTCCGAAACAAGCGGGCCGCCGGGAATGTTCAGCGACATTCCGCTCAGTTATGGGTCCGAGGCTCGCCGTGCGGCGCCTGAGTTGGCGGCCGACGATATCGACGCGCTGCGCCGCTTAGCCACCAGGCGACGCCACTTACAGCAACTATTGAAGCGCACCGAAGGCAACGCTGCCTGGGCCGGACATGTCGCAAACATCACCGACGGTTTGGATGCGAGCAGCGGCGGGGAACTGCTGATGCAACTTGCCGAGGGATATCGGGCCACCGGAAACCTCGATCTGGCTGCCGACACGTATTATCTGTTCGCCCGCCAGTATCCGGACCACCCGCTGGTCGATGTAGCACTCATGTGGCTGGTGCAGTTTTATGCCAGCGGCGAGGCCGCACACCGGGCCGCATTGCGCGGGCTCACCCAAGTCGGCACCGGGTTTCTTGCCGACGGCGCCGATGCTCCCGACGAAATCCAGCCAAACTCGCCCGGCAATGATCCACCACCGTCAAACGACCGGGTACGGCAGGCGAGCGCGGAAACAGTCGTCCCTAATGCCACTCCCACCGTCGGCTTGTCGCTCGACGACCGGCGACGCCGTGCCGTGCAACTGGCGGAGTATTTGCGGACGGCGCGCCCACATTTGTACGCGGAGCCACTCGTGCGGTTTGCTGAAGTCACTGCTCAACGGCAGCTTGGCTATCCCAATGAAGCGAAGCGATATTTTCTGTCAATGCGACAACTACCCGAAAGCAACGCCTGGCGCCGCTGCACTGCCTCGGAAGAATGGCTGGCGAATCCGGGCGATATCCCGCCGCCCAAACCATTGACCACCTGCCGCCGAACCACCGTACGGCCGCTGCTCGATGGCCGGCTGAACGAGCCTTTCTGGAAAACTGCCGACATCTTACGTCTGCACGGCGACGAAGGCGCCGGTCGGCCGGACCTCGCTGTGAAGCACGGATCGGATATGGACAAAACTGATAATTCCGCGACCGACGCTCCACCTCCCGCCAGTGGCGAAGTCCGCCTGACGTACGACAACGAGTTTCTGTATCTCGCGATTTATTGTCCAAGGATCGCGGGAGTTGAGTATTCGGCCGATGACCGTGCCCGGCCACGCGACGCCGATTTGTCGCAGCACGATCGCGTTGAAGTGCAGCTTGATCTCGATCGCGATTTCGCCACGGCGTACTCGCTTACGGTCGACAGCCGCGGTTGGAGCCGTGACGCCTGCTGGGACGATATCAATTGGAATCCATCCTGGTACATCGCGGCCACCGACGAGGAAGCATCGTGGACCGTAGAAGCTGCCGTGCCCCTTGCAGAGCTCACGGCCAACCCGCCAGCAGGCCGACACGTCTGGGCGGCAAGCGCCCGGCGAACCATTCCGCGCATGGGCTGCGAATCGTGGGCAGGTGCACCCACCGGCGACGAATCGCCCAATCATTTCGGGCTACTGATCTTCGAATAGCGAGCCGGGTCGTCCCCGACCCCGACATTTGCCGGCAGAATAGTTCGCCACCCGGCCTCGTCTCGCACGATTCATTGCGATGCCTGTTGACACCGTTCATTCTAATTCGTTAGAATTCGAATGCAACGGGGGTCGGGAGTCTTGAATCGGCATAGCCGGAGAGCTTTGTTTCGAGGCGCAAAACAAACTTGAGTTAACGACGCTGCCCGCGACTCCCGACCCCTTGGCTCCCAATAAAAAAGGACACCACGATGGCCCGCCCCCCCAGCCAACATCCCACGGATGGCGAACTTGAAATACTTCACGTACTTTGGAAACGCGGCCCATCACCGCTCGCGGCCGTCTGCGAGTCACTCCGAGACCAGCGCGACGTCGCGATCACGACGGTCGCAACGATGCTCCGAGTGATGCTCGACAAGGGACTCGTGCGTCGCAAGCGCTCCGGTCGCGGTCATCACTGGTCGGCCACCGTGACGCAAGACGCTGCCGCCCGATCCATGGTCGGAAAGCTCGTCGATCGAATCTTCGACGGCTCCACTGGCCGCCTCGTCGCGCACATCGTCGAAGGAGGCCAACTCTCCGGCGCCGAGTTGACCGAACTACGCGCGCTAATCGATTCGAACACCAAAACAGTCGCACGCAAAGCCGCCAAAACGCAAAGGAAATAGATATGAACCACGAAGCACACAAAGTACACAAAGAAACTAGAAGATCAGAGAGTAAGGAACGAACGAAAATATTGATGAATCGCTCACATCTGCTGTCGCTTATCGTTCATCAGATTCCTTCTTCGTGTCCTTTGTGCCTTCGTGGTTCATTTCTTCTTACCCTGCGGCTTAACGCCGTGGTGCGAGTCATTTAATGGATCAAGATCATGAACGCATATCTTCGATTCGATGGTATCGAACTTTGGCAACTTTCTGGCTGGACCATGCTGCACTTTCTCTGGCTCGGCACACTGGTTAGCCTTGTTGCCGGTGCGCTTCGGTTGTTGCTACAACAGGCATCACCGAATGTCCGCTATGTGATGGCAGTCACAACGCTTGTTGCGTTAGCGTCGTTGCCACTCAGCATCGCGGCATGGCTGGTCACAACCTATCCGACAGATTTTCTGTCCGAAGATGCACCCGCAGCCCTCAGCTTTGCCGCGGGACCAACTGTGACACCAGCCCAGATCTCGCCACCGATCGATCAAACCGTCGGTGAGATCATTGAACTATCCGGCCTCAACGACACGCCTTCATCGGACAAGGCACCAAAAGCTCCCGACTTGCCCGGACTGAGCTTGCCGAGGTCCGCCGGGGGGTTGCCGACCGATGGGGATCTTATTTCCGAGCAAGTCGACGTCCCGATTGCGGCATCAATGAACTCCAGGCAAAGCCGGGGGCTGACGGATGGTGCCCGTGCCGACACCTCGCCGCCAGATGTCATCTTCGAGGCACTGCAATCTTTCGCGCTGTATCTGCCCTGGATTTGGCTGGTCGGTACGCCGATCACCTTTGCGCTACTGGCCACGGGAATCGTCGGAACACGACGGTTACGCCTCGCCAGTCGGCCGATTCACGACGGGCCGATCCCAGAATTGCTCGCGCAATTGACAACGTTGCTGCACGTCGGCAAGCGCGTCGGCCTCGCCGTCTGCGATCGCGTCGCCACGCCGGTGCTCGTCGGCATTTTGCGGCCGATCATCCTGCTGCCGCCCGCGGCCCTCACCGGCTGGTCGCCGGACGAAATCGAAATGGTCCTGCTGCACGAGCTCGCCCACGTCCGTCGTTGGGACAATCTCGTGAATCTCGGGCAGCGAATTGACGAATCGTTGCTATTTTTCCACCCGGTCGTGTGGCTGGTGTCGAATTGGATTCGCCGCGAGCGCGAGGCCTGCTGCGATGCGCTCGTAGTGAACCGCACCAAACGGCCGCACGCCTACGCCGAATTGCTTGTCGCTCTCGCGGCCGAATTGCCGCGGAGCGTTCTCTTCCAGCCCGCCGCCTCCTCGGCCATGGCCGCCGGCCCGTTGCGAAACCGCATCCGCCGCATCCTGCAATTGGAGGACGATCCGATGCTGGTTTCTGGTAAGTCGTTCGTGCTCGTGTTGGTAAGCCTGCTAGTCGCGGCGACATTTGCGGTGCTGTATTTGCCGGCGATTGGGCAGGCGGAGGAATCAAGCGCAATTTCGACTGAACGTACAGAAGAACAATCGCTTGCCAATGACGACGTGTTGCCGGACAGTACCACGACCAAAGATGAGCCAACGGCTGAATTCGAACAGGCGACTGAGGCGCTTATTGCCGACCAATTGACTCTTCAAACTGCTGATGGAGAGGTCACGATTGATACGCAGGGTGATCAGGTTGAGCTGAGTTTGGAGTCCAACGCGCCGAGTGCTGAAGAGGGGCGAGCGTCCGAGCAGGTTACGTCGACCGACGAAAAAGTAATTGCCACATTCCCTGGCAATGTGCTAACGGCGCAGCCCGAAGAGTTTTTCAAGGCCGTCGACGAGGCAAGGGCGAAATATGGTGACATCAATGCCGTGTATGGAGACGAAGGAATTCTGCTCGTAAAAGCAACGCCGCAATCCGAGGCCGATTGGCCCGGCATCTTGGGAGACCCGCCAAGGAAGGATCGTGTCATCGCCGAAAAAACCTGGGAGCGGCTAGGTCTCAAACTCGTGCCAGCGTCTGACTTAGAGTCATGGGATTATCATCATAGAAATATGGGTGGGCAGGTGAAGATAGTCGGCGGTAATGTGCCGAAGGGTCTGCCGCTGCCAGCTTTCCTTCTAAGGATCGGCGACGAACGCATCAGCGATTTTGATGAGTTGCTTCGCTGGATGAACAGTGAACGAGGCAAGGGTAGCGAACCGCAAAGGGTGACTGCGCTTGCCGATGGGAATTTGTTTCTTCTAGACACAGTCGCTGCTGGTAACCAGTCGCCCCCACGATCGACGCCTGACAGCGACGTCGCGAGGTCCGCGAAATTCCCGTTGCTGGAAGATCAGAAGCTCGCCGATCTAGCGTTCAAGCGACTGGGCCTCGAGCTCGAATTGATCGACGACGAGGCTCTCAAGCATGTCAAAGCACTGGGCTACGACGGCGGCGTGAAAGTCGTCTCCGGCACGGCCGGTATTCAAGGCCGTGCTATTCAGATCGAGCCGGGCGACATCCTCGTCGGGCTGCACGCATGGCCGACCACGAATCTGAAAGAAGTCGCCGACGTTCTAAATCGCAATGATTTGGCGGAGCTCAGCCCGCTCAAGTTCTACGTTGTGCGGACGACAACGGCCATCGATACCGGGCCGATGCCGATGGCTTTGAACGGTCGCGTTGCTGTCAATCTTCCGGCGGGCGGATTTAGTGCGCAACAACCTGCCGCTTCGCAGACACCGTCGGTGGCCCCACACGCAGGCGACCTTTCTAACTACGTGGTCGAAGCGATGGCTGACTCGGGAATCGAACCAAAGTCGGGACCGGCGCAAGTTGAGACGGTTCCACACGAAGGTGGTTCTGCATTAGTTGTTCGCGGCGCGGCCAAAACGGATCCCGATATTCCACGCTACGTGCTTCCGTCCGCCGCCGAGGAGGACTCACATCCAAAATCGCCGCAAACCGATATCCCCGGCATGACGCCGCGGCCCCCGCGGAGCCCCCAGCCGCAATCGGCCGCAGCACCACCCTCACCAGCGGCATCGGCCGAACTGCCTTCTCGTCCTGCCGCCTCGCCGACCAATCTCCTCTACGAAGGCAAGACGTTCGAAGAGTGGCGCGACGCTTCGCGGATTGAGCTCAGCACCGAACGGCACCTGGCGGCGGTGCAGGCGCTTGCCGCATTTGGTGCCAACGGCTACGCCAGCGACGCAACCGAGGCAATCCTGGACGTCGCCGGTAAGTACGATTTCCGCATCGACGTGCAGCGACAATCAGCAGAAAGCAATCTGCGGTCAGCGATCAGGCGTAGCTTCACAATGCCACGTGGAATCGATCCGAAGATCGCATTCCCAATGATCATGAAGCGCTACAACGATGCACCTGAGGTATGGCACGGCTTCGTGGTTTATTTGCTCTCATGGCGAGTCCCCTTGGAATCGAAGGAGATGGTCGAGTTGGCTCGGCCATTGCTCGAGCACCAGGATCCCGACATGCGTGCTGCTGCGCTGGAAGCGATCTATCGCACCAATCCTGAGGACAACGATGTAATTCTGGCTGCCGCGCTTCGCGATGCAAGCCCGCAGGTCGTTGCGAAAGCTCTTGAGATCGTGGCGTCGAACGAGGAGCGAAATACCGACCGACAAAGCGAGGCGACCGGGTTGAACCTACGCCACGTGGACTTCCCGGTGGATGAATTCGTCTCGATACTCGTCAGTTTTCGGCCCGATGGATTTAATCCAAACGAAGGCGCGGTTCGGCAAATGCTAACCGATTTGTCCCCAGAAAGCGCTGATCGGGTTCGGAATCGACTATTGGAAGTGTTGAACGATCCCTCGCGTAAGGATCAGTACCTCTATGCCATTCGAGCGATTGGTGCGATACGGCGTGACAGATCATCCGGCCCAGAAAATCGTTCGCTGCCCATCCTGGAGAAAATCGTCCGCGAATCGAAAGATCTGAATTTGCGAGTGGCCGCGGCCGGGGCAATTAGTCGCATCGGCGGCCGCTCGCGCTTCGATTTGAATCACTTGCGCCGTGAGCTTGATAACCTGCCCGACGATGCGCCCGAACGCGATCCAATGCGGGAGTTGATTGACGCCGCAATGCGCGGCAATTGGTAGTCGACTCGATCGGCCCCGCTAAGGCACAACTTATGCAAGCGGCTCAATCTTTCCAGGCGGATTCGAATTAGCCGCTTTGTCGAACGCTTCCCTCAATTCTGTCTGATGCAACGCCGCCTACTCTAAAACGAGACCCAGCGCACGGGCTGGTAGTTTGCCATCGATTAGGGTCAGGGCGTCGATATCGACCTTGGCACTTTGTCCGGCGTATCTGGCGTGGAAATGCGGCGGCGGATGTTCGCCGAAGTACATCTGAATGACGATGCCATAGAATCTCGAAATTTCAGGCATGCGTCATGCGATTTCGAAGCGTTGTAAAAACTTCCTCTGGCCGTTTGCCCGTCATTCGCATGTAGAGCGCATCGGGACACATGTCGATTTCCCCTGGCCATTCGACTGCACCTTCGCTCGTCACGCGAATCCGCTCAAACTCGCCGGGCTTTTCCCATGCGGCAAAAACGCCGCGACCAACGAACTCCGATACATCGGCCACGCCACTTTCACCGTTGTCGAATTGCAGCTCTAGCCGAAAGCCAGGCAACGCTTTTGCCGAAATCACGTTCATAACATAAGGATACCATTTCCACATGTAACAGTCGACGCGGGTGCTCGATTCGTTATACTGCCGTTCATGGGAATCTTGATCGGCATGGATGAAGCGGGCTATGGCCCGAACTTTGGGCCGCTCGTCGTGGCGGCCACCGCGTGGGAAGTAGCCGACGAGGATTCGGGGTTCAGCGTTCAGGGTTCAGAGGAATTGCAGAATTCGGATATTGGATTGCGGATTGCCAACGGGTCGACACAATCCGCAATCCGCAATCCGCAATCCGAAATTGAAGTCGATCTCTACCGCCTACTGCGCAACATCGTCGCCAAATCGGCCAGCGAACGGCGGATCGCCATCGCCGATTCGAAAGCGCTGTATCACCCGGGCATCGGCCTGCGCCAGCTCGAGCGTGGCGTGCACGCGTTTTTGATGGCGCTGCGAGCGTCGTTAACCTGCTGGTCGGAAATCGTGAAATCCTGCGCGGCCGACCCAGACGGCCATCATCACAAATTGTGCTGGCACGACGGATTCAATTGCACGTTGCCGGTCGATGCCACCTCCGAAGAGTTGTCGCGGCTGGCCGCTCGCTTCGCCCGCGCTTGCGACATGGCCGGCGTGCGGCCCGTTGCTATGCGGGCGAGGCTCGTATTTCCCGCCCAATTCAACGAACTGGTAGAACACTACGGCACCAAAGGCGCGGCCCTGTCGCACATTACCGTGGGACTGCTTCGTGAAGTTATCGATTGCGTCAACTCGACAATGGATGGAAACCCGCTTCCCCCAGCCCCCAGCCCGCAGTCCCCGACCCCCATCTTCGCCGTCTGCGACAAGCACGGCGGCCGCAACTACTACACGGCATTGCTGCAGCACCATTTTTCGGAGCATTGGATCGAGCCAGTGTTTGAAAGCCACGCCGAGAGCCGCTACGAATGGGGCCCGCCGGAGGCGCGGGTTCGGACAAACGTTCCGCATGAACGGCGAGCGATTCCTGCCCACCGCGCTGGCCTCGATGACGGCCAAGTACCTGCGCGAGCTGGCCATGCGGGCATTCAACGAATTCTGGTGCGCCCGCGTGCCCGACCTGCGGCCGACCGCCGGCTACCCCATGGACTCACACCGCTTCCGCAAAGCCATCGCCGCCACGCAGCGCAGAGTTGGCCATCGACGACCACGTCCTGTGGCGAAACAGATAAAAAACTTGAACCACAGAGGCACAGAGGACACCGAGAAAAGGGGAAACAATAGTGGAGTAGAGCAGCAGTGCTAGCCGCATTGCTACTGCCGCCCTTCTGTTCTATTGCTCTTCTCCGTGCTCTCTGTGTCTCTGTGGTTAACTTGCATTGGTGAATGGTAGATCCATGTTTGTCTACATCGCACGACACGCCTGGGCCGGTGAACGCGGGGATCCGCGCTGGCCGGATGATTCACTGCGCGAGCTGACGCCGGAGGGCATTGAGCGATACAGCGAAAGTGGTGAAGGCGCTCGCCGACCGCGGTTTCGAGCCCCGGCAGATCGCCACGAGCCCCTACACTCGCTGCCGCCAAACGGCCGACATCATCGCCAAACATGTTGTCGGGCAAGCCGACGATCGACGAGCTGGCAGCGCTCGAGCCAGGCTCGGACCTGGACGCGCTGATCGAGTGGACCAACGAGCAAGGCGGCAGCGATGTTTGCTGGGTCGGCCACAGCCCGGACGTGGAGGACCTGGCCGCCGCGCTGATCGGCGACGGCGGCGCGACCGTTCGCTTCGCCAAAGGGGCCGTCGCGGCAATCGATTTCGACGACGATCGTCGAACGCCGGCGCCGGCGAACTCTATTGGCTGGCCACGGCGAAGGTGCTGGGAGTATAGTCGTCGGCAGCGCGTCGAAGCGCAGGACGCACGGCAACAGGTTCGAAATTCGACGCGATCGTCATCGGCGGCGGGCACAACGGGCTGGTGTGCGCCGCGTATCTGGCCCAGGCCGGGCAGAAGGTGTGCGTGCTCGAGCGGCGGCACGTGCTGGGCGGCTGCGCGACGACCGAGGAGCTGTGGCCCGGCTACAAAGTGTCGACCGCGGCGTACGTCATCAGCCTGTTCCTGCCGCAGATCATCCGCGAGCTGAAGCTCAAGGAATACGGCCTGACGATTCTGCCGCGGAGCCCGTCGTCGTTCACGCCGCTGCCCGATGGCCGCAGCCTGCTGATGGGCGCCGACCCGGCGCTCTGCCACCGCGAGATCTCCAAGTTCAGCACCGACGATGCCGACGGCCTACCCGCGCTACAACGCGTTCCTCGAGCGCGTGGCCGCAGGTGCTCGAGCCGGTGCTCAGCCAGGCGGCACCCGATCCGCTGCCGCTGCCGGAAGAGTGGCGGCAACATCGGGCTCGAGCAAGACGGCTGCGCGACGGCAAGAAGCTGTGGGGCCTGTACCGCGCGCTCGGCGAGCTTGGGCGCCGACTTGCCGCAGGCGGTCGAGCTGCTGACCGGCGCCGGCCCGGCCGATTCTCGATCGCTGGTTCGAAAGCGACGTGCTGAAGGCCACGCTCGCCACCGACGCGATCATCGGCGCGTTCCTCTCGATCAGCTCGCCCGGCAGCGCGTACGTGCTGCTGCACCACGTGATGGGCGAAGCGGGCGGGGCGCGCGGCGTGTGGGGCTACGTGCAGGGCGGCATGGGCGGATTGGCCACGTCGCTCGCCGCGGCGTGCAGCGATCTGGGCGTCGAGATTCGCCGCGAGTCGCCGGTGCGGCACATCCTCACCGATCGCGGCAGGGCCGTCGGCGTGCGGCTCGAAGACGGCACGCAGCTCGACGCGAAGGTCGTCGCCTCCAGCGTCGACGCGCATCTCACGTTCGAAAAGTTTCTCACGCCCGACGAGCTGCCCGAGTATTTCCGCGAGGCGGTGGCGCGGATCGACTACTCGTCGGCCTCGGCGAAGATCAATCTCGCGCTGGCCGAGCCGCCGCGGTTCACGTGCATGCCGAGCGAACGGCGTCGGGCCGCAGCATCACGGCACGATGCACATCGGCCCGTCGCTCGACTACCTGGAGCGGGCGTACGACGATGCCAAGTACGGCCGGCCCAGCGAGCGGCCGATCCTCGAAATGACGATGGCCACCAGCGTCGACCGCACGATCGCCCCGCCGGGCAAACATCTGCTCGAGCATGTTCGTGCAGTACGCGCCGTACAAACTGGCCGACGGGCAGCTGGGACGACATCAAAGAAAAGTTCGCCGACCGCTGCATCGAAGTCGCTGGCCGAGTACGCCCCGAACGTGCCCAACGCGATCGAGCATCGGCAGGTGCTCTCGCCGCTCGACCTGGAGCGCATGTACGGCATCACGGGCGGCAACATCATGCAGGGCGCGATGAGCCCGCACCAACTGTTCTGCTTCCGCCCGGTCGCCGGCTGGGCCGACCATCGCACGCCGATCCGCGGCCTGTACCTGTGCGGCGCGGCCAGCCACCCCGGCGGCGGCGTCCTCGGCGCCTGCGGCAAAAACGCCGCCGAAGAAATCTTGAGG
The DNA here is from genome assembly GCA_963786455.1 of uncultured Planctomycetota bacterium. Classification (GTDB taxonomy): domain Bacteria; phylum Planctomycetota; class Planctomycetia; order Pirellulales; family Lacipirellulaceae; genus JABDGM01. The sequence continues at coordinate 206,935 of CAWAZX010000018.1, forward strand.
GACAACTGATTCACCACGGAGACACGGAGAACACAGAGAGAGACATTAACAGGAGAAAGCATAGTGAGCTCAGAATTGCACGTTGCTCCTTCTCTCGGCTTTCTCTGCTCCCTCCTGTTTCAATAAATTTTCTTCTCCGTGTCCTCTGTGTCTCCGTGGTGAATTTTCCCCGCTCGTCTACTCTGCAAGCTCCTCGAATTTCGCTCGGGCCAATTCCACCGCCAACCTTGCGCGTCGCAAATCAAGCTCAGTTACACTGCCGGGCGCTCGCTGGTTGGCTTCATCGAGGGTTTGAAATACCGCCTCCGCCCACTCTACTTGAGCTCGATAGAACCTGAGGCCCGCTCTCCCTGTTTGAGACGTTCCACGTTGATTTCATATTCGCTCTGGGCCCGAGCGACCTCGGCTGTAGACACGGTGTTGTTATCCGCCAATTCTTTCATGCGCTGGTAATCTTGTTCCGATCGCTGGACTATTTTTTTGAGCACGCCCATTGACTCCGATACCGCAGGTGCGGCGGTCGAAACAGTCAATTCGGGGTAAAATCTGCGAGAGTTATTAGGTCGTCGCGAACGTGCCTCAATTTGCTGCGTAACCGATTCAGGTACCGGCGATCTAGAGGTTTCCCAAGGAAAGGGGAGTGTCCGCGAGGTTCGATCGACTGCTTTGGTGGCAGCTTGTGTCACGCTGTCCCGCCATCCGCCGATCGTGATTTGCACCATTGGTTCTCGCAGCGTCTCCTTCAAATGCGCGGCGACCACTTTCTCCGCATCTTCCAGCGACAAACTGCCGATTTTTACACGCCCGTACTGCGGACCCAGAGCGACAGAGCCGCTTGGTTCGACCACAAAGTCCTTATCAATTACGGGGGCTACTGCTCCACTGGCGATCACAGAAACAGACAGAACGTCCCCCGCCGCTATATGATATGGATCCGCAGGGAACGGTACGCGGCGGGGCTGATTTTCAGACTGGCTCCCGCCCGCTGGCGAGGCAGCAAATGGGTTGTCGGCTGTCCTGGTTAGCGCGTTGCGCGGTGTGTCCGGATTGCCAACGAGATACGTCACTTGGACTCGAGGATCGGTCATCACTTGAAGTGAGTTGATGTGTTTTATCAGGGCAGCCTCCGCCTCATCGACCGTCATACCGTCCACGTTCACACGACCAAACAGCGGTCCCAATGTAACCCGACCTTGTGGATCCACGATGATTGAATCGCCAATCGGGTTTTCTTTCACAAGTGGAAAGATGCGAATTGTCAGCAAGGTTCCGGGGCGAATCCTATCGGGTTGGACGATTCCCAGTCGTTCTACTGTTGCCGCCCGATCGGTCGCGTTGGTGACGGACGCAGTACCCGCGGGTGCTTGGTCGGCGGATGTCTCGTCAAAAGCGTCCGTGGCATCGTTCTGTGTGGAATTGCCAGTCGCATCCGACGCCTTTTGAGCATCGGCGACGGCGGCCGGATCGTTCACAGGGAAATCCGCTGCGACCGCTCCGGCCGCCGCCGCAACGTCGAGTTCGTCCTGCCCTATTGTTTCTTCTGTCGCAGACACCGCGCGTAACGACAGCGGCAGGACTAACATGGCCGCGGCCAGGACCAACAAACGTATCGGCAGAAACAAACGTGGTTTCCAAGTGGCGTTCATGATGTGTTCGATCCTTTCTTTCAATTCGCCCCCACCGAGAGTACTCGCCACGACTGGCGCGGCCTGGCGATCAGCGGACGAAAACTGGACAGCTTTGAAGAGCGCGGACGCGTATCGCGCCGAAGCGTCCGGGAATCCGCTCACAACCCACGCATCGCACACCTTTTCTTCCGCGCGCCCAATCGCTGCCTTCGCCCACCACACCACGGGATGCCACCAATAGGCAGCCGTCACCACCAGCTCCAGCCACCGCAGCCAATGATCGCGGCGGCACACATGCGAGAATTCATGTGCCAGCAGCGTTCCCAATTCTTCAGGCGAAAGTTCGGCGAGCAGCCGGCGCGGCATCAAGATAGTCGGTCTACCAATCGGCCACACCAATGGCGACAGATGGCCTTCGGTCACCCGTAATCGATATCGATTGGCGACGCCAAATCGGGGCGCCAGTTCGGTGGCTATTCGTTGAATCTCGGCGGAAGCCGGCGCGGCGTGCACCAGCGCCCGATGGAAGCGCACCAGCCGCGCTAACGACACGAATAAGTATGCTACCGTGCCGGAGAGCCAAATAGTAATCCCAGCCGATGTCCAAGGGATGGGAAAATGTGCAGATTCTGCGCTTGCTTCTGAGCGGCGCGTGCTCGGCTTCATTTTGCCCGGCCGCCAGAAGTAGGTTTCTATCCGAATCAACAAATAGGTCCCGTTTCGCCTCGATCGGCGCCAGCGTGATGGACTCCTCCGCCATTCGTGATGGCTCATCGGTATTTTTGACAGTGACGGGTGGTGTCTGACCGGTGAGCGACATGGCTGCATCTCGAAATACTGCGTTCGAAGTCGAATCACTCACTGCGTTTTCGCTAAACCTCCACGGCACTCTTACCAGCGGCGGTGTAATCAATTTCAGAAGCACGACGATCCACAGGGTGTGCACGAATACCGGATGCCGCCACACGCGCGTCGCCAGCCACACGACCATTGCCAATCCCGTTGCCATAACCGCGTTGATTAGCGCCACCTCAAGTAAACTGGTCATGGAATTACCCTTTGGTGTGTTTGCTGCGGTCCAGCAAGCGACGGATTTCCTCGCGCTCCTGCGCCGAAAGCGGCTTTGTGCTGACCGCGTGTAAAATGAAAGGCACCAATGAGCCATCCGTGAGTTTCGACGCCAAGGCCTCCAGTTGTGCGCCCGCCAGCTCCGCACGCGTGAGCGTCGCACAAAACGAATGTGCGAACGTCCTTCGATCGCGGGCAATCAGTTTTTTCTGTTCCAGCCGCTGCAGCAGTTTCTGCACGGTAGCGTGATCCGACGGCGTTCCGCCGGGATACAACCGCTCGCGGATCTCACGCGCCGACAGCGATTCGCTCTCCCACAGCAGCTTCAAAATCGCCAATTCCGCGTCGGTCGCAGTGGGACGTGGGACTCGCATGTGCACTCCGATTACACGACTCGCAGACAACGTGTCTTCGGATTCTAAGACACCATGTCTACAAATGCAAGAGCAGGCTGAAATTTTTTTCGAGCCCCCATGATCTAGATTCAGCCAGCCCATTTAGCGGCCGAGCTTGCTCGGCGCGACAATGCAAGGCACGGTGCGGCCTTATAGATTCCGATAGTGCGACAAGACCGAGAACGCCGTTGCCCCGGCGCCCTCAACCGGCAAATAATAGTGTCGCTATGTCGAGCCAGGGCACCTTCCTTTCCGACCGCGCGATCCAAATTGTCGCCGAAAACAAAATCCGCGCCGCGATCGAAGCCGGCCAGTTTGATAATCTTCCGGCTTCGGCCAACCCGCTGCCATCTTCGAGGAACCCTACGATCCCCACTGGTGGATTCGCCGCAAGCTGAAGCGCGAACAACTTCTTGCGACGAGATTCTTTCCATCCACTGGATGATGTCCCCGCGCGGCGCGTATCGAACGCCACTTTGTGGGAGTCCAATCCATCCTGATTCAGTGGCCGCCGACCTCGCCGAGATATGAAGTAGTACTCGGCGTGCGGCGGATACCTGCAGTGTAACGACACCGGTGTTCGTGACTATTGATGGCAATGAACTGCTGATTAAAGTATGATTGGCATCCGGAGACGTCTTATGGACAGAGAAACTGCACCAGCACGAATCAAGTTGTTAGCCGATCCAGTTATTGAAGCATACAAGAGCGACGTTGATCGGACGCTTCTGCGCAATAATCTGAAACTTACCGTGGAACAAAGAATACGGCAGCATCGGATGATCGCCGAATCAGCTGCCAAGATGCGCACGCGAGTCGACCGACGGACTTCGAGGCGATTTCTGAATTGGAAAGCTTGCTCGAAGAGCGCGAATCGCAAGTGAAAGATCGCCAAGAGTAGACTCTGCTATCGAAGATCCGCGGAGAGAACGAATGATACGCCCGCACGTAGTCGGCTTGACCATTGCGGTTTGTTGGCTATTGCTAGGACAGCCGGCGGTGGAAGGAGCTGAACCGAACTCTTGGGCAGACGCGGCACTTCCTGTGCACGATGGGCTCGTGTTGTGGCTGGATGCCACCGCCCAGAGCGCAGCACGTCTGCAACAGGGCGAGCCAGTATTGGCGAATGAAGATCCGCTGGCCGTGTGGCTGGATGCGTCCGGCACGAACAAGCATCTCCGCCAGTCGGCAGCCGCCAGCCAGCCGCGATTCCTTCTTGTTCGTGAACGCGGACTGGTTTCGTTCGATGGCGCGGCCACTCATTTATCATGCGATGGACTCGGTCAACAATTCGATCGTTTGACGGTATTCTTGGTCGCCGCGCCCTACAGCAACGACGGCAATTTTCGCGGCCTGGTCAGTCTGCGGGCCGCGGGCGGCGATGACTACCAAACCGGCCTCAATATCGATCAAGGTCCCTTTGGGTCGAGCCGCTTCGACACGGTCAATGTCGAAGGCCCGGGCTTTGGCGGCGCAGAATCTTTCCACATCGCCGAGCGATTTCTTTCGTCTCCGCCGGCTGTGCCTCACCTCCGCTGTGGGCGAGCAGGGCGTCGCGCTATGGATGGATGGAAAGGCCGACGGAAAACGCAGTCGCACCGAGTCGAAGATTCGCATGGACCAGGTAATCGTCGGCGCGCGAGTCTACGGCGGAACCGAATCACCCAAGGGATTTTTTGCCGGCGCCATTGCCGAGATCATCATCTACGACCGCGTGTTGAGCGAGTCGGAGCGGGCCGCGGTCGACAACTACCTGGCTGCCAAGTACGCGGGCGTTGATTCGCTTCCCGCACCTCGCGGCTTCGCGCAGTCGATCGAACGAGTAGTTGACCCACCCGCGCTGCAAATGCACGTTCCGGGGTTTACTGTGCGTGAATTGCCGCTCGAGCTGCCGAACATCAACAACCTGCAGTATCGGTCGGACGGCAAGCTCGTGGCCCTGGCGTACAACGGCAATATCTATCTCCTTACCGACACCGATCGCGATGGTCTTGAAGACCGAGCCGAGCTGTTCTGGGAGAACAAGGGCGACATTCGCAGCCCGATCGGCATTGACCTCACGCCCCCGGAGTATTCGCGAGGGCAGGGCGTGTTCGTCGCCGCAAAAAGCAACTGCGTCCTGATTGCCGACACCGATGGCGACGACCGCGCCGAGGAGCCGATCGTCGTGGCCACCGGCTGGCCCGAGTCGATTCATCAGGTCGATGCGCTTGGCGTCGCCGTCGATCCACGCGACCAATCCATCTACTTCGGCCTGGGCACGACGAATTTCGCCGACGCGTACGTGAAGTCGCCCGAGGGCACGGCAGGCTACAAGCTCGACGGCGAAAAAGGCACGATCATGCGCGTCGCGCCCGACTTCAAATCTCGCGAGATTGTCGCCACCGGCATTCGGTTTCCCGTTGCGCTGCGATTCAATTCGCTCGGCGACCTGTTCTGCACCGATCAGGAAGGGGCCACCTGGCTGGCCAATGGCAATCCGTTCGACGAGCTGCTGCACATCGAGAAAGGCCGGCACTACGGCTTCCCGCCGCGGCACCCACGGCATCTGCCGAACGTGATCGACGAGCCGAGCGTTTTTGACTATCGCCCGCAGCACCAGAGCACTTGCGGGTTGAACTTCAACGAGCCGACGATCGACGGCACGACCTTCGGCCCCGATTGGTGGCGCGGCGATGCATTGGTCACCGGCTATTCGCGCGGCAAGTTGTATCGCACGAAGCTGGTTCACACAGCCAGCGGTTACGTCGCCCAGAATCAATTGATCGGCACGATGCGGATGATGCCGCCTGACGCGTGCGTGGCCCCAGATCGCTCACTCGTCGTCGCCGCGCACAGCGGCGGTCCCGATTGGGGCAGCGGTCCCGGCGGTACGGGCAAACTCTACAAGGTTCGTCACGCCGACCCCGATGCACCCGCGCCGGCGCTGGTTTGGGCGCAATCGCCGCACGAAGTGCACATCGCCTTCGATCGGCCGCTCGATCCGCAGGCGCTGAAGGACTTGGGTTCGCGCATCGTGATCCAAGGCAGCCAATTCGCGGATGCCGCTGAACGTTTCGAATCGTTTCGGCCCGGCTACGCAGTGGTCGATCGCCAGCAGCACACCGCGCGGACGGCAATTGACGTGTACAACGTGCAGCTCACGGCCGACCGTCGAACGCTGATTCTTTCGACGGCCCCCCATTCCGCCGCCATGACGTATGCGATTGCACTACCGGCACTGGTTCGCGCCGAAACTCAACCGGGCCAGCTCAAGCAGCTCCCGGACGTCGACGTGCAATACGACCTTGGCGGAGTCGAGGCGGCATGGCAGCCCGACGGCAACGCCGTTTCTTGGCAGGGCTGGCTGCCACATGTCGATACCGATGTCGCCCGCGCGTTTACCCAGCGCAGCGCCACGCACGACGAGTTGTGGCAGCAACTTGCCGGTGCCGGCACGCTGACGTTGCACACGTCGCTCAATCTGCGCGATATGTTGCGCCCCGCCCTTCAGCCGGGCGAATCGATCGATTACGAGTTCCCGCCCGAAGAGGTGACGATTGTACTTAGCTCGAACTACCGAATGGAAGCGGAGCTCGACGGACGTTCGGCAAAGTGTGAGCCGACCAATGGCCGCTTCGAGACGCGGTTTATCGTCCCGAATTCGCCCGACACGCCCCGACACACACTTGAGCTGAGCTTGCACCACGCAGCCGGCGATCCACCGCTTTCGTTATCCATTTACTATTTCACGAACGAGGACGACCGGCCCCGCGCCTGCCGCTTAACCGCTTCCTGCTGCCATGGTCCAAACCGCACGATGCACCCGTGGAGCTTGTCGACAATCGCACCCTGCCAGAGCTCAAAGGCGGCAACTGGCTCCGCGGGCGGGCCGAGTTTTTCGGCGAGCAAGCCGCATGCTCGAAGTGCCATCAAATTCACGGCGAAGGCGCGCAGATCGGACCTGACCTGTCCAACCTGCCCCACCGCGATTACCACTCCGTGCTCCGCGATATCGCCCAGCCCAGCTTTGCCCTCAACCCCGATCACACGACGCAAACATTCGTTCTTGCATCGGGACGCGTGCTCACCGGCACCAGCCGCACCGTGAACGGGCAGATGGTCGTAGTTCAGCAGGACGCCAAGGGAATTGCGGTTAACCGCGACGATATCGATTCGGTTGAGCCATCACCGCAATCGATCATGCCGGCCGGAATCCCTGAGTTACTCGGCCCCGATCGGCTGCGCGACCTGCTAACGTTTTTGCTAGTCGAGCCGCCCCACATGCCTGTCTACGGAGAAGCGGCGCCGCCCCCGCCGCGCTCGATGGACGAAGTACGCTCCGTGCTGTCCGGGTCCGCAACTAATTTCGAAGCCAGTCCGCTGCATGTAGTGCTCGTTTCGGGTGCCAAGGACCACGGCCCCGGCGAACATGACTACCCGGCGTGGCAACGCGTGTGGCGACACCTTTTCGAAATAGACGGGAGCGTGCAAGTTACCACGTCCGATCCGTGGCCCACGTCCGCCGACTTCGAATCGGCGAACGTCATGGTCTTCTACCAGAAGGGCGATTGGACCGCCGATCGCGCTCGCGACATCGATGCCTTCCTCCGCCGCGGCGGTGGACTCGTTTACATCCATTACGCGGTCGACGGCGGCAACGATGCGCCCGGCTTCGCGCAGCGCATCGGCCTCGCCTGGCGCGGTGGCCACTCGAAGTTCCGCCACGGCCCGCTCGACGTTCAGTTCTCGGGCAGCAAGCATCCCATTGCGCAACTTCGATCGCGTTCATTTTCACGACGAAAGTTACTGGAATCTGCTGGGCGACACCGCTCGCATCGAACTTCTTGCCACGGGGATCGAAGAGAACGAGCCGCAGCCATTGTTCTGGACCACCGAGCAAAACGGCGGCCGCGTGTTCGTCTCCATCCCCGGCCACTTCGCATGGACCTTCGATGATCCGCTTTTCCGAGTGCTGCTCTTCGCGGGATCGCATGGACAGTCGGCGAGCCGGTAGATCGCTTCAACGAATTGGTCACACCCGGCGCACGAATCGTGGAAGCGAATAGCACAACCTCTCCCCCTGGAAGAGGTCACGAGTAATCGAGCGGGTGAGGGAATCGGCGCGGCGACAAAGTGAACCCTCACCGCTCAATAGCTCGCCGCCTCTCCCACAGGGAGAGGCCAAAGACACAGACAAACTCACCCAGCACACAAACCATGCTGCCCATCGTCCTCATCGGCGCGTTCGACACGAAGGGGACAGAATACGCCTTTCTCCGGGATGCAGTTCTCGCCCAGGGCGGCGAAGTGCTCGCGGTGAATCTGGGCGTACTTGGGAGCACGACGTTGTTCCCGGTCGATATTGAGGCCGATGCTGTTGCCCGCGCAGCGAGCGGCGACCTCGCCGCGCTCTGCGCCAGCGGCGACCGCGGCGCAGCAATGAAAACAATGGCTGCCGGTGCGGCAGCCGTTGTCCGCCAGCTTTATCAACAAGGCAAGCTCGGCGGGATCATCGGCATGGGCGGCTCCGGCGGGACCAGCGTCATCGCCGCCGCGATGCAAGCGCTTCCCACCGGCGTGCCCAAAGTCTGCGTCTCGACCGTCGCGGGTGGTAACGTTGCCCCTTACGTCGGCACGAAAGACATCACGCTAATTCCCTCAGTCACCGATGTCGCCGGCGTCAATCGAATCTCACGAGTCGTTTTCACACGCGCGGCCGGCGCAATCGTCGGCATGGTCCGCGCCGTGCCGCCCGCAGATGCAGCCGATCGGCCGATCATCGCCGCCAGCATGTTCGGCAACACGACGCAATGCGTCGACGCATGCCGCGCACAGCTCGATGCCGCCGGCTACGAAGTGCTCGTATTTCACGCCACAGGCGTCGGCGGCCGCACGATGGAGTCGCTCATCGACGAGGGACTCATCGACGCGTGCCTCGACATCACCACGACCGAATGGGCCGACGAATTGTGCGGCGGCGTATTTACCGCCGGACCAGATCGCCTCGGCGCAGCAGGCCGACGCGGAATTCCGCACCTAATCGTTCCCGGCTGCATCGACATGGTGAATTTCGGCCCAATCCGTAGCGTGCCGCCGAAATACCGCGACGAGGGCCGGCTATTCTACGAATGGAATCCGTCGGTTACGCTCATGCGGACCAACGTCGAAGAGAACCGCCGCTTGGGCGAGATCTTCGCCGAGAAAGCCAACGCCGCCACAGGACCGATCGCAGTATTGATCCCGCTTTGCGGCGTCTCAATCCTCGACGGCGACGGCCAGCCATTTTGCGATCGCGAGGCCGACCAGGCGATGTTCGCCGCCCTTCGCCAGAATTTACGTTCCAACATCTCGTACATCGAAGTTGACGCCAATATTAACGACGAAGTCTTCACGAGAAAGGCGGTCGAAATGATGCTGACGCTGATGAACCAAGACATCAACAAAAGGCAGCGGAGGTAGCGGAGAAAAGAAACTCTGCTTTCTCTGCTTCCTCCTGTTAAGAATGTGATCCAGATACTTCGACCATTCACTTTCAAAAGTTAATCTTCGTGTCCTTGGTGTCTTAGTGGTTCATATCTGGTCGGGACTTAAACATGACAATTACTCGTGAAGAGACCCTCGCTCGACTGCGTGATCGCATCGATGCCGGCATTCCCATCATCGGCGGCGGCGCTGGCACCGGCATCAGCGCCAAATTCGAGGAAGTCGGCGGCATCGATTTGATTGTCATCTACAACTCCGGCCGCTATCGCATGGCCGGCCGCGGATCGCTCGCCGGCTTGATGCCCTACGGCGACGCCAACGCCGTTGTCGTGGAGATGGCCGGCGAAGTGCTGCCGGTCGTCATCGATACCCCCGTGCTGGCCGGTGTCTGCGCCAGCGATCCGTTTCGTCTTATGGATAAGTTCCTGGATCAACTTCGCGACATCGGCTTCACTGGCGTCCAGAATTTTCCCACGGTCGGCCTGATCGACGGCCAGTTCCGCGCCAATCTCGAAGAAACAGGAATGGGATACGACAACGAGGTCCGGCTGATCCAGCTGGCCCGCTCCAAAAACCTGCTCACCACGCCGTATGTGTTCAACGTGGACGAGACTCGCGCGATGGTCGAAGCCGGTGCAGACATCATCGTCGCTCACATGGGACTAACCACCAAAGGAACGATCGGCGCCAAAACAGCCCGCACGCTCGACGATTGCGTGCGCGATGTGCAAGCGATCGCCGACGCCGCCCGCCAAGTCCGCAGCGACGTGATCATCCTCTGCCACGGCGGCCCCATCGCGATGCCGGATGATGCCCAATATGTTCTTGCTCGCACCAAAGGCGTCCACGGCTTCTACGGCGCGTCCTCAATGGAACGCCTCCCCGTCGAAACCGCCCTCACCGAACAAGTCCGCAAATTCAAAGCCATCCGCTTCTGAATTCTCCCTCGCCGCTTGGGAGAGGGCCGGGGTGAGGGTGCCTCCGCTTGCGGCTTAGCGCAAACGAACCCAATCGCACCGACCGATCCGGCTCGTTCCATCCCCCACACTTCCCGCCCCTTGACCAGCGCCCTATAATTCATGCTTGAAGTACACTTTGCTTCCCGGGGGCGAACAGGGTTCGACCGGATAGGTGAAGCGCAAGTGGCGTGTCGTGGTTGATCAGTTGGCCACGTTAAAAGCTGATCACAATTTCAATTGCCAACGGCAATTACGCTTTGGCTGCCTAATAAACGGTAGCCCGGACTGCGGACCGTAGTCGGAGTGGTCCAAAAGTCCGTCGCTAAATCCGAATCGCCGCGAGTCAACGCCTGGTACGCTCGCGGTTAAAAAAGTTCCGGGCTGGCCGCTCGAGGACCCGGTCGACAGGGGCCGAGAGCGGCGAGACTTAAACAGTCGACTACACACGTAGAAGCGGGCGTGGAGCTATTTCGGGACGCGGGTTCGATTCCCGCCGCCTCCACTTTGATTCGAAACAAGCCCTTCGGCGAACGCGTCGAAGGGCTTTCTTGTTGTGGGATAATACGACATATTCGACTGCCCAAGGCAATGGACTTCGGCTCTACCAATTATCCGCGTTCGCAATAACCCCCGCCCGCCCGGCGACACAGGACCGAACATGTCCCGCACATTCAAGAATCCGGTACGATGCGCGGCGCTCGTGGTCGTGTTCTTGCTAGCGGCGGCGCGAGGTGAATTGACATTGGCTCAGGATCTTGCGGCTGATCCGTATTTCTCACCGATCGCAGACAAATCGACTCCCCTGATGCCGCGAGTGATCTTGCGCAACATCCGCGAAGATCGCGATGGCAACATCTGGTTCGCCAGTTTTGGCGGACCGATTCGGTACGACGGCAGAGCATTCACCAACTTTGCCGAGGAAGCAGGAATTGCGGAACGGCGAATCTTTTCGCTCATCGTCGACAAGTCTGGCGCGCTTTGGTTTGGCTCGATCACCGGTGGCGCTTCCAAGTATGATGGCAAATCGTTCACGCGATTCACTACGAAAGAGGGCCTCTCCGGCAACAACGTCTTTTGGATTTTCGAAGACGAGGAGGGCAACATATGGCTTGCGACGGACGGAGGCGTGAGCCGATATGACGGCAAGACATTTACTCACTATTCCACAAAGGATGGCCTTCCTCACAATTCCGTCTACGCGATTGCTCAAGACCGCTCTGGAAAACTCTGGTTCGGCACTCAAGAGGGAGTCGCTTCTTACGATGGAAAAACCTTCACGAACTTAGCTGACATCGCAGGGCGCGAATTCCAAAACATCCGCTCGATTGTGGAGGATAAGGCGGGAAATCTCTGGTTCGGCGGGCAGTTTGGCGTCTATCGCTACGACGGCAAGACTGGAACGATGCTTACGGCGAAGAATGGTCTACTCGATGATTTTGTGGGTTCGATGATTGTCGACAAAGCGGGCAGCGTTTGGTTTGGACATCCGCTGGACGAACATGGCGGCGCCACGCGCTATGATGGCAAAGCATTCACGCATTTCACTCAGAAGGAAGGGCTGCCTTCGAAGAATGTCTATTGCATGCTCGAAGATCGCGACGGGCGCATCTGGTTCGGCAGCGTGGGCTACGGGGCGTCGCGATATGACGGCAAGACGTTTACGAATTTTTCGACTGCCTCGCTCCCGAAGTGATGCGAGTGCTCCAATTCCAAAAGCTTGGAAGTTGCTACCGACCTGTCTGCGAAGCCAGCCAAGAAAAGTTCCAATGGCGTCCTGTTGCCTCCACTCTGTCTCGTATCATCAGTTGGCATCGCAAGGCTCGCCTTGACCGTGACAAAACACGGTAAGGCGAGCCTTTGTCCTTCAATGGGGCAAATGTCGTTCGAGCCGCACGCGCTGCCAAGCGAGGCACAAGCCGGAATGCGTTCTGAAATACGTCGCGCGGAAGCGTGTTACAATCGGCGCCGCTGCCTTAGTCTAAACACACGGTTCAGATCTTTCTCGTTGGAAAGGAGCGACACGTGGAACGTAAACATGCGAGTGAGTTTGATCAGAAGGTTCTCGATCTATACGACGATTTCGCTCATGGGCGTATCACGCGGCGTGATTTTGCTCAGCGAGCCGGGGCATACCTTGCAGCCGGTATGACAGTCGAGTCGCTCTTGTCGAGCCTCAGTCCCAACTATGCCTGGGCACAGCAGGTCGCGAAAGATGATCCGCGAATTCGCACGGAATATATCACGTTCGATTCTCCCAAAGGCGGCGGAAAAATCCGCGGTCTGTTGGCCTATCCCGCGAAGGGCGGCGGAAAATATCCCGCCGTGCTGGTCATCCATGAGAATCGCGGGTTAAACCCGTACATCGAAGATGTCGCACGCCGGCTGGCGGTCGACGGTTTCTTGGCCCTGGCTCCGGATGCGTTGTCGCCGTTGGGCGGCTATCCGGGCAACGACGATGAGGGCAGAGCCATGCAGGCTCGCCGAAACAACGAGGAAATGACGGAGGACTTCATCGCCGCCGCCCAGACGCTGAAGTCGCATTCCCTGTCCACAGGCAAAGTTGGCGCGGTTGGCTTTTGCTTCGGCGGTGGAATGGTCAATGAGTTGGCCGTTCGCATTCCGGACATCATCGTCGCAGCCGTTCCCTTTTACGGCCGCCAACCATCAAGTGCCGATGTGCCGAAGATCAAAGCGGCGATGCTGATTCACTACGCCGAAATGGATCAGAGAATCAATGAGGGTTGGCCCGCATTTGAGAAAGCTCTCAAGGCTGCAGGAACCAAGTACCAAGCGTTTGTATACCCAAAAGTGAACCACGGTTTCCATAACGACACAACACCGCGATACGACGAGCCGGCGGCGAAACTCGCCTGGCAACGCACCATCGACTTCTTCAAAAAGGAATTAAGTTAGCGGCCGTATCAAACCCCCTCTCCCTCCGGGTCGAAGATCCGCCGTGGCGGGAGAGGGCCGGGTTGCTCGGAACTCGCCGTGGCGAGGTGAGGGTGCCTTGGCGGGTTCCCTCCACTTGCCGCCGCCGCATTGGATTTCCTGCTCCCTTCCGCTTGCGGACCACCGCATGGTTCCTCCTCGGTTCCTTCCCCCTTGCGGGACTTCCTAATTCTTCTTCCAGTTCCCTCCCACTCGCGGGGACTGGGAGCAAGAACAGCCGCCGAGCCGTGGCGAGGACAAGAGGCTGATCGCGGTAGTCCTTTGCGAAGCAACAAGGGAGGGGGCCCCGGCGCGTTTCTTCGATTTTCTTTTGCGGACGTTGTAACGGCGGCGGTGCACTCGCGTAAGAGCCTGGCGAAGAGGCCTGTGTTTTTGCCGGAACAAAACCACCTATTGCAAGGGAGCAACGCCATGAAACGCCGCTTTTCCAATCGCCTGTCCTTCGAAAACCTCGAACGCCGCGAAATGATGGCCGCCGACGCCGTTTTGGCCAACGGCGTTTTGAACATCACCGGCACCGACCAGGCTGACCGGATCGTTGTCAGCCAGGTTGCTTCGCCAATTGGACTGATGACCGTGAAGGTAACGATTCACGACATCGCCACCGGCAACCAACTGATCAATAGGTCGTTCGCCGATTCATCGGTCCGCAGCGTCAAGGTCGAATGCTTTGGCGGTGACGATGTGGCCGAGAACAACACCAACAAGCCGTCCACCATGTACGGCGACAACGGCACCGACCGGCTCGTCGGCGGGTCGGCGGTCGATACTCTTTTCTCCGGTCGGGTGTACGACCAGGTCGAAAACACCGGCAGCAAGCTGATCGGCAACGGCGGCAACGATTACTTGTACGGATGCGCCTTGAACGATGAGTTGGAAGGCGGCGCCGGGGACGATCAGATGTTGGGTGGCCGCGGGAACGATTCGCTGAGCGGCGGAGAAGACCACGACAGATTGTTTGGAGGACTCGGTCGCGATTCGCTGTTCGGCGACAACGGCAACGATACCCTGTACGGCAAAGACTCTTTGTGCGGCGAGGACGACTCCAACTACTTGTACGGCGGCGTCGGACACGACGAGATCTTTGGCGCCATGGGAGTGGACCAGGTTTACGGCGACAACGGTAACGACAAACTGCACGGCGGCAAAGGACACGACGTCCTGAACGGCGGCGACGGGAACGATACGCTCTGGGGCGGCGACGGAAACGATAAGCTCTACGGAGGAGACGGCAACGATGAGATCCACGGAAACAATGGCGAAGACCTCTGCCGAGGTGATTGCGGCGATGATTGGATCGCCGGCGGTGACGGCTTCGATGAACTCATCGGGGATGAGATGTTCATGGCGTTATATGGGCCACCGACCAACTTATCTTTGATTTTATCGATCTATGGGTCGATGGTTTGAGTGGCGCGACGCGTTGGTTTGCGTGCCCGGAAGTGACTACCGGTCCCTACGCCGGGCATAGAAAATTCTCCAATTGATGAACGACTTCCGCCCCACGCCGGCCGAGCCGCGGCGCTCGCTTCTCGTGATTGAAGGCTTTCGCCACGCGGAACGAAAATTCAATCCGTGTGCGACCACCGCTTTGGCACCTACGAGGTCAGTCCGGCACAACAACGCTCAGCTGGCGTGTGAAGCAAATTAAGCGATAATGAAATAGCGCGGTTATCCGAGCTCACCGTTACACGCTGCTGATTGCTGCAATGGGCAGCGCAAAGCCCTGAACATCGCGGTGGAGCAATTCATGCAGGACACTTCTCAACCAAATGACAGTCGCGACCCAACTGCGACGTCTCGGCCAGACGATTATTCACTCCACGAAGTCGAACAACACTTCGCTGAGTTGGTCGCCGGCGTCGAGGATCACGCCATCTTCTTGCTTGATCCAAACGGCATCGTGAAAAGCTGGAATGCCGGGGCGCACAGAATCAAGGGCTATGAGGCCGGAAGAGATCATCGGACAGTCGTTCACGCGATTCTATCCGCAGGATGCGATCGACCGCGGCTGGCCGCAAGAAGAGCTGAGGCGCGCCGCCGCAACTGGGCGGTTTCAGGACGAAGGCTGGCGCCTGCGGAAGGACGGATCGCGGATTTGGGCGAACGTCGTCATCACCGCATCTGCGAACCTCCGCAAGGCGAGCTTCGCGGCTTTCTCAAAATCACTCGCGATCTTGACCGAACGCAGGCAGGCGGAAGAGACGCTGCGCCAAAGCGAAGAACGCCTCCGGCTGATGATCGAGAACGTCCAGGATTACGCCATCTTCATGCTCGATCCGGAAGGCCGTATCGCGACCTGGAACTTGGGCGCCGAGCGAATCAAGGGATACACGCGCCGCGGAGATTATCGGCAAGCATTTTTCGATTTTCTATTCGTCGGAAGACGTTGCCTCCGGCAAGCCGCAGCGCGAGCTGGAAATCGCCAAGCGCGAGGGTCGCGTTGAAGATGAAGGCTGGCGAGTTCGCAAGGACCGGTCGCAATTCTGGGCGAACGTCATCATCACGGCACTGTACGACAGCCACGGCACGCTGCGAGGATTCGCCAAGATTACCCGCGACATGACGGAGAAGCGACAAGTCGAGCAGCTGCAAGTTGCCGACAAGCAGAAGAACGAGTTCCTGGCCATGCTGGCTCACGAGCTGCGGAATCCGCTCGCTCCAATCCGCAACGGCGTCGAGCTGCTGAAGATGTCTCGAACCGCCGAGCCGGAAATTCAAGAGACGACACGGATGATGGAGCGCCAGGTCGTTCATCTTGTGCGGCTCGTGGATGATCTGCTCGACGTGTCGCGAATCATCACCGGCAAGATCCACCTCGATAAACAACCCGTCGACGTGGGCGAAGTGATCGACCGCGCGATCGAAGAAGTCCAGCCGACCATCGACGCCCGGGGACACGAGTTGATGCTCACCCGGCCTGCTCGGCAAATCATTGTCGACGGCGACGTGGTGCGGCTGGCACAGGTTGTCAGCAATCTTTTATCCAACGCGGCGAAGTATACGGAAAAGGCCAGCCAGATTTGGCTGACCGTCGAGTCGCGCGAAGATGAAGTGCTCATTCGCGTTCGCGACAACGGCATCGGCATGGAGCCGGAAGAATTGTCGCGAGTGTTTAATCTTTTCGAGCAGGCCGACACATCCATTTCTCGATTCCGCGGCGGACTTGGCATCGGACTGACGCTCGTGAAGCGCATTGTCGAAATGCACGGCGGCAATGTTACGGCGACCAGTCCCGGTCTGTCGCAGGGCAGTGAATTCGTTGTGCGTCTTCCGTTGTCGCAAGCGACCTTTGCTGCCAAACCGGGTTCCTATTCCGGACGCGAACGCCAGCGGCAACTCGGCCTCCGCATTCTTATTGTCGATGACAATGTCGATGCGGCACTCAGCGTGGAGCGATTGTTAAAACAATGGGGCCATGAAGTACAAACCGCCTTCAACGGTCCGGATGCTTTAAAAAAGGCCAGCGAGTTTCGCCCCCAAATCGTGCTGCTGGATATTGGCATGCCAGGCATGAGCGGATATGAGGTCGCAAAGCAATTGCGCACAAGCAGGAGCTTGAAGGCTTAATCATCACTGCGTTGACTGGCTATGGCCAGGCGGAAGACCGACGCCGATCGCGCGAGGCCGGGTTCAATCATCACCTCACAAAGCCCCCGGACCCGCACATCCTTGCTGCCCTTCTTGAGTCTCCGCAGACTTTTTCGGACGACCAGTGGCGCAATAACTAGCCCGTACATTGCCGCTACGCGCGACAATCCGATGGCAAACGTGCTACCGACAATGCTGCAAGCAGCAAACATCCCCGCCACCCATCTCGCCGATTCAACCGGCCCGATCGAACAATTGTTGGCGTAGCAGGGTTTCAGGTACCACCGGCATTCGGTCTAAAGACTTAGCCAAGAGACAACCTCCACCAGCAGCGCCAGCATTCACATTGCGATTTCCACGAGCCAGAGCCGTGCCTATATTCTGCGGCCCTAAACCTTCTGGTATGGAGGCCGGTCATGCATGATCCCGAAGGATTGCCGTCGATCAGCCGCCGAACGGTCATGGGACTCGGCTTTGCAACCACTGTGGCGATTGCCGCCGGCTCGACAAAAAACGCACTGGCGAAAGCACCGTCGGAGCGCGACTTGAGCCCCGAATTCAAAGCCGCGTTTTCGTTCGCAGTGAAGAAGGACTTTCTGGCCGGTCCGGGCCACTGGGCTGTTATCTACCCGGGTGACGCATTTACCGGCGAACCGGTGCTAATTGGCAACCCAAAGCTATATCCGAAACCACAAGCAGGTACGATGCCCGCTGGATGGGGTTCCGCTACCGGTTCTATCGTTGTCGGACCAAGCGTTGTTTTGCGCCTCATTTATAAAGTCAACGGACAGGACGCATACATCACGTTGCTGCCGTACGAATCCATGGCCCAGGTTGGCGCCATAGGAATCGCCGACGGCCAATCTTCATGGAAACTGTACCTGGCAGCCGATTTGCGGCCACCATACTGAAAACGCCGCGTCTGGTTGGCAGTTCTGTTTGTCACCAGCCCGTCTCTTGCCGCAGACTTTATTGTGCAAAGCCAGCGTTCCAACACTTTATGCGGCCGGCCAACCGCATTCCGAGTGCCACTCGCCGCGGCGAGTGCTTCTTGTGATCGAATGCTTGCAAGTGGCTGAAGGCTGACGGCTTCTCTTTTTATCTTCCGTCTCCCTCCCCTTTGCGGGAGTTGCTATTTCTTCCGGTTCTCTCCAACCTGCGGGGACTGGGAGCAAGGACAGCCGCCGAGCCGTGGCGAGGAGAAGAGGCTGATCGCGGTAGTCCTTTGCGGAGCAACAAGGGAGGGGGACCCGGCCTGCTTATGACTCGTTTTTTGTAGCTCACGACCGAGAGCCGACGACTTGACTGCCTCGCCCTCGACTCCCTGGCCTGAGCTTGCCTGCCTTGAGCTTTGTCGAAAGGTCGAATGCTCGACCCTCAGCCCTCAACCATTTGCCGCTCGCCCAGCAGTGCACAGGCGAATTGCGGCATACGGTAGAACAATCGCGGCCGACGCAGGGCGGTAGTCTTCACGTCTTACTCTCGACCAAGTCCGGCTGATAGCTAACGGCCGATGTTCATCGCTAATCTTGCGGCACCGCGCGGGTACTCGGCAGGTGCCCTGAGTCCGCCGCTGGTGTAGTTAACGGGAATCGTCACGATAGGATGTCGTTACGCAGTCAAGGATGAACCATGAATCGTCGCAGCGACTGAGGAGTAGCTATGGACAATACAGACGCCGCGACAGCAGCTCGCCACGGCCCTTGCCGCTAGCGGTAGTCCGCGATTTCGACTTCGGCGGCATCGCCGTTCCTCCAGGTAAAACAGATTCGGTAGCGATCGTTGATGCAAATGCTGTGTTATCTGCTGTGGTCCCGCGTAGGCGCTCCAGCCGGTTGCCGGGTGACACGGCCAATTCCTGCGGATCGAGGGCGCGGTTCAATTGTTCCAATTTCCGCCGCGGCGAGGGGCCACAAATCCGCCGGGGGCCCGTCTGCCGTGCGGCCTGCTTGATCACATGTAACGATAAATATATATTGACAAACGATAAACACTAGCTAAGATGGAAATATGAAAATTTATAGGAACCACCTATGAAAAGAAGCTCAACAATATTTCTTCAAGTAGTCATTGTGCTCATCGGCATCGGCGCTCTTGCTCTCCTGCTTTGGGAACCCCAAATCGAGGGCAGGAACGCGCACGCCACGCTCTTTGAAATTTACTTCAAAGATCCATTTCTGGCGCTTGTGTATGCGGGCTCCATTCCGTTTTTCATTGCACTCTATCAGGCGTTCAAGGTGTTGGGATATGTCGGACAAAATAAGGTATTCTCGCCGGAAGTCGTGAAAGCTTTGCGGACTATAAAATATTGCGCACTAGCCATCATTGGTTTTGTTGTGGTAGAGGAAATCTTCATTATGTTGATGAACAACGGTGACAGTGACAATCCTGGAGCCCCGATTTTTATGGGCATCCTCATTACTTTCCCTTCGATCGTCGTCGCCACCGCGGCGGCGATGTTTGAACGGATTTTGCAAAATGCCGTGGATATGAAATCTGAAAACGACTTAACTGTTTAACGACCAGTATGGCAATTATCATCAACATCGATGTCATGCTGGCCAAAAGGAAAATGAGCGTTACCGAACTTGCGGAGAAAGTCGGAATCACGATGGCCAACATCTCCGTCTTGAAAAACGGCAAAGCAAAGGCGATCCGGCTATCGACTCTGGAAGCGATCTGTAAGGCACTCGAATGCCAGCCCGGAGATATTTTGGAATACAAATAGAACTGGATTCTGACGCGGCGACGGACCAGCTAAAAGACCCGTCGTTGCCCAAGGAACCACTCAGAATTAACTTCGGCATTCTGGCAATTGGTTACGGGATGGTTTTGAACAGAAGTGAACAGAGAAACGGAGAACGGACTCTCTGTTTGCTCCGTCTCCTCCGTTGCCTCAGTCCAAATTGGCACCTGGAATGATTAACCTTGATACGCCATCGGTCAGTTTCAGTTCATTAAAGTTGATGATCAGACCCAGCGGGATATCCAGCAGCTTCATGTAGCTGAGCAACTGCGCCTTATTGATGGGATGCACGTCGTTTGTGGCTTTAACCTCAACAAACAAGCAGCGATCGACCAACAGATCGAACCGGAGGGGATACTGGCGTTGAAACTGCTTATATCGAACGACTACTTGGTCTTGATTTTGGACTCGATGGCCTCGCAATTCGAGCTCCATCGTCAAACACCATTCATAAATCGATTCCAGCAATCCCGGTCCTTTATCCTTATGTACTTCAATGGCAGCGCCGATCACGTCGTGAGTCAATTCAGATGCCTGGGGAAACAAAGGATGCATGGTAGCTCCTTCGCAAAGGGCGAGGAAACAAAGGAGACGGAGAAAACAGAGCAGACGCGATAGCTAGTTCTCTGTTGTCTCCGTTTCCTTCTGTTCAAGCAATCCTATTTGTTTTGAGTCGTTGCTAAGTTAAAACTCTTCTGCGACAACCGTACGATCGACAAGGAGATATCAACCAACTAGCGCCACCAATTTCGGACGCCCCGCGCCACCGTTTCTAAACGCCCTCAACAAAACCGGCGTGGAATGCATGATCGTCGACCGACGAAACGCCCCACGAGCTGACGGGGAAGTTCTTCCGCAGCCGACAGGAAATTCCCTGGTAATCGCCGCCTCAACGGACCGCGCGTTTTCCGCGATAGTTGCTTTCAAGGCATTCCTTTGCTCGCTATGCAGCCCAGTGTGGCCGTTCTTCCAGGCGCAAGTCAGTTTGGCCTATCGCGAACGAATGGCCAGCGATATACGCTAGGGAACTGGAGAATCGAATGCAGACCCTGTTCGTCCTTTCCGCGTTGGTTGCGTTGCTTTCCGTCTGCCTCTTCGTCTTGTTTGAAATCGCGGTCGCACGCACGGGCACGATACAACCACTCAGGGAGAGCGAAATTGATGGTGTCCTGGCAAAAGTCAGCGTCGTCATCCCGGCGCGGAATGAAGAAGAAGACATCGAAGTGGCATTGCGGTCGGTCCTCGGCCAGAAAGGTGTCGAGCTGCACGTCATTGTCGTCAACGACCATTCGACCGACCGAACCGGTGCGATCTTAAAGCGATTGGCGGAGGAAGATTCCCGAATCACCCTCATCGAGAACCCGCCACTGGAAGCCGGATGGCTGGGGAAACCCAACGCGATGAACCATGGGGTGGCGCTTGCTTCGGACGAGCTGATCCTCTTCACGGATGCCGATGTCGTTCACTGTCCCACGTCATTTGCCACGGGGATTACGATTCTGCAGAAACAGGGCCTCGATTTTCTTAGTTTCACTGCCACGTATCGACTGCGAGTCGTTCTGGGAAAACGTCTGCATCCCGTTGCCGCTTTTCCCATTCACAGCTCAATGCTCATGGGGCACAAATGACCCGAAGTCGGCCGGCGCATGGGCTGCTGGTGCGTTCATGCTCATCAAAGCCGACGTGTTACGCGAGATTGGAGGAGTCGGATCGGTCAGATCGGCGATCGTGGACGATACAGAACTTGCCCGAGTTGTAAAGCGCAGCGGGCACCGCGTCGGCTACCATCTTGCACCGGACCTGATGCATGTTCGGTTGTTCAAGAGCAACAGTCACGCATTCTGGGGACCGACGAAGAATGCGATTGCCCTGACGTTTAATCACCCGTGGATGTCCCTGCCTGCAATGGGACTTCCGGTGCTCTTCTTCTGGGTACCAATTGCGGCCGCGCTGGTCGGGTTGTGGATGAATGACGTACTGCTTTTCGCAGTGGGAGCCTTTCAGCCCCTCGCTGATTTATGGGGTCTGGTTCGGATCAGGCCGCTTTTGTAAGTTTCGATGGGTGCAAGGCAGTCTTTTTTCCACTCATCGTCATTCCAATCGTTTGTGTTTTGGCAAAAGCCTTCTACGAGCAGCATATTCGTCGGCAACACGTTTGGCGTGGCCGAACTATTGAATTGACGGATGCAGCGCGATAGTTCACGACGACGACTGAGGAGTAGCTATGGACAATACGACAGAGCGCATCGTGCTCATTACCGGCGCCAATCGCGGCATTGGGTTCGAAACAGCGCAACAACTGGCGCGGAGAAGATTTCATGTCGTCATCGCCGCGCGGGACCAGGCGAGCGGACAACAGGCGGCCGGCGCCATCCAGTCTGCCAATGGACTCGCAACGTTCCTTCCGCTCGACGTGAGCAGCGCAGACAGTATTCAGAGCGTCGCCAAGCAGTTTGCGGCAATTGCTGACCACAATTTCATATGCCCATCGCATTTCTGGTATTCGTCAAACGGTTCCCTGTCAGGTCGGGATTCGGTTCGTATTCGGCAGCGTCATTCTTCGATGGCAGATTCGCAGCTCGAGCGGAGTCATCCGCGGGCCTGGGAACGGCGCGGCCGAAGCGGACCAGCAGCAACGAGTCGGAAACGGCCGCGTCGATGGCAGCACTGCGACAGCGCCGTTCCGGAGGCCATCGGTTTACCCGGAATTGGTTGTCCAAGCGTCGTGAACACCGCGTCGGACGGCAGCTGACTTACGACGATCGTCGGCAGTGATTCTGGCTCCGACAATGCACTAAATTCGGTCACTCCACTGCCTGCAATAGGCGGCGCCAGTATTTGGCCGAAATGGGCTCGCCACACGCCAAAGTCGGCTTGATCGACGATCCCGCTGCCGTCGCCATCGGCGCCGGAGTAGGCAGTCACATTGCTGCCCATTGCTTTGCGCCAGGCAGCATAATCCGCGGAGTCGACTGCACCGCTCAAGTTGTAATCACCCGGCAGCGCGGGCCCTACAATTGGCTGCAGCTCCAGCGCGCCGATGTCGATCCGCGCACCGCCTGCTCCGTCGCCGTTGAAAACACGCGTGTAAGGTGCACCCCGCTGATCGAACATCGGGACGCCACCACTCCCAGCCACAGCCGTCGGGCTCCCGCGGTCGATCGCCAGGCTGCCAACAAGCGGGGCGTGCGTCAATGTTGGCCCGCCGTTATCGGTCAACGGGCCAAGCAGTGGATTAGCGACACCCGTCTGGTCACCGGTCTGATTGAATCGGCCGATGGCGTTGCCCGATCCAATCAGGTTGTGGCCACTGGACCGAAACGAGTTCGGACTGCCGGGCAGAAAGTTCACGTCGCTATTGACGTTTCCAGCGATGATGCTGGAGCGGACCTGAGTCCGCGTGGAGTTATCGCCGTAGGAAGCGATGCCGCTGCCCTTTCCGGCTGGTGCTTTGTTTCCGGTGATGGTGCTGAATTCGATCTCTGCCATCCCATAATAATTGTAAATGCCGCCGCCGGCTGACTCAGCCTCGTTGCCGCTGACCGTGCTGCTGGTCACCGTCAGGTCGCCGTAGTATTGGTAGATACCGCCGCCAGAGTCGGCCGAGTTGCCGCTGATGGTGCTGGAGACAACCACCAGGTTGCCGTAGTAGTTATAGATGCCGCCGCCGCGCCCCCCCGCTGAGTTACCGCTGATCGTGCTGGAGGTAACTGTCAGATCGCTGCCGTAAATTCCCCCGCCGGAATGGCTAGCCGAATTGTCACTTATGGTGCTCGCGGTCACGTTCACGTTGGTGCCGAAGATGCCGCCGCCGGAGTAGCCAGCCGAATTTGCACGGATCGTGCTTCCGCTGACGTCTAGGTTTTCGGCATAGATGCCGCCGCCATCAGCGCGTGATGAATTGCCGGTAATCGTGCTATTGTTGACCGTCAGGTTACCTGCGGAGATTCCGCCGCCGTAGCTTCCAGCCGAGTTGCCGCTGACTGTGCTGTTGTTCAGAGTAACGTCGCCGTAATAGCTATAGCCGCTGTGGATGCCACCGCCGCTACCATTAAACGCTGCATTTCCGCTGATCGTGCTGGAACTAACCGTCAAATTCTCTAAGTTGCGGATGGCGCCGCCACCATCAAAATCGCCGACATCGCCTCCGGTAAGCGTGAGTCCACTGATTGCAACGTCGAATTGCGTTTCGTTGTCATTGTCGCCGATGTTGAACACGCGGCTGCCGTCGCCATTCTTCATGCCGGGGGTCGGATCGTTGCCGCGGGCATCAATCGTCAGTTGGCTGCCGCCGGGACCGATGATCGACAGTGCGTCCGTGATCGCCAGCTCTCCGAGCGTGAGCAGGATGGTCGCCGGGCCACCGCTGGTCAGCGCAGCGGCAAACGTGATCGACTCTGCAGTGAGGACGCTGCCTCTGGCCAGCTCGGTCGCCTCGCGCAGTGACGTGTCGCCTAACGAATAGTCACCGTCACTTTCGTCCTTCAGGGTATCGACGATCAGGCTCAGGCCAACGACGCTCTGCCGCTCGTAGGCACCGATATCGATGCGGGCGCCGCCGGAACCATCACCGTCAAACACACGCGTGAATAGATTGCCGCGCTGGTCATGGAGCGGTACGCCCGCAACGCCGGAGGCTGCCCCCGGGCGACCTGCGTCCAGCGCCGGGCTGCCGACTAGCAACGCATAGGTTTGAGTTGGTCCGCCATTCGCGACCAATGGACCCAACAACGGATCGATTGCACCGCCAACGACTCCGCCAATGCGATTGCCCTTTCCATCAGGTGAGCCGACTGGCGCCTCCGCCAAGCCTGAATCGGCGTTATGACCAATCAAGCTCCACCTGGCATCCACAGTCACACCCAGCAAGCCTGTTACGTCGGAACGTGCGTCAAAGTTAGTCGTTTGATAATTGTCCGCGACGATGCTGTGATCGAGGATCAACTTACCGGTGCGTGCAAAAACGCCACCGCCGAAATGGTTTGCGGAATTGTTGGCATCCGCGCGATTGTTTACGACGGTGCTGTAGGCGATCGATGTTGCTGCTTGATCCGCACCGAGCGGATTGACGTAAATGCCCCCGCCATGGCCGACCGCTACGTTTGAAGAAACCGTGCAGTTGACGATCTTGAAATCTGCCGACATGGAACTCGCTCCGCCTCCGACTCCGCCGGCGCGGTTGGCGATAAGCGTGCACGAATCCAGTACGACCGACGCTCCAATAGCGTGAACACCTCCGCCGGATTCACCCGCCATATTGTCGGCAATGGTGCTCGCGGTCGCCGACAAGTTGCCAGAGCTGAAGAGTCCACCGCCGTGGCCGGTCGCCGAATTGCCGCTAATGGTGCCCGAGACAACCGTCGTGTTGCCGTAGTAGTTGTAGATGCCGCCACCGCGCCCCCCGCTGAGTTACCGCTGATCGTTGTCGCTGTCACCGCCAGGTCGCCAGAAGTCGAGATGCCGCCGCCGCCTAAAACAGCCGAGTTACCCTTGATCGTGCCGCCAGCTATTGTCAGTTTGACGCCGGAAACGCCGCCGCCGGCCAGTTTCGCCGAGTTGCCGCTGATCGTGCTGCCGGTCAGCGTCAGGCTGCTGCCGAAGATGCCACCGCCGTTGCCGTCGGCCGTGTTACCGTTGATCGTGCTATTGGTGACTGACGCGCCGGCGGCGGCGCTTCCGCGGAAGATGCCGCCGCCATCTCGCGGCGTTGTATTGCCGCTGACGGCGCTATTGGTCACCGACAGGTTGCCGGTGCTGTGGATGCCGCCGCCGCTGCCGGTGGCCGAGTTGCCGCTCACGGTGCTCCCGGTCACGGTCAAGCTGCCCGAACTCCAAATGCCACCGCCAACATGATCGTAGTAATAGTTTTGGTAGTACCCCGGGATGACCAGGGTGCCGTGGGCAACATTGCCGGAGATTGTGCTTCCGGTCACCGTGAGGTTTTCAGTGTTACGAATGCCGCCGCCATCGCCGGACACGTCACCGCCGGTTAATGTCAGGCCGGAGATGGCAACCGCCTTTTCCTCCGCGGCGTTTCCATCGTCGATGTTGAACAGCCGGCTGCCATCGCCGTTATTCATCGCGGGCGTGGGATCAAAGGCGTTGATCGTGAGCAGATTGGCGCCGGGGCCGTTGATGGTGAGATTCTTGTTGAGCGTCAGATGGCCCAAGTTCGTCAGGTTAATTGTGCCCGTCACGGCGAAATTGATTGTCTCGCCCTGGGGTGCAGCAGCGACGGCGTCGCGGAGCGAGATATCGCCGTCGACAAGACTGCCGTCCAACTCGTCGACCAGCGTATTGACGGTAATCGACAGCAGCCGACGATCTTCGAGCCGCTCGATCCGCAGCCGGCGTTGGGGATGATGTGTTCCGTTCCGTCGCCGCGCCTCGCGTCGGCGCGGAGCAAGCCGTTGGACTGTAAACCATTCACGTTGAGTGCTACGAGCCATGTATTCCTCGCCGCTCGGGCGTTGGGGTGACACGCGTTATTAATTTGTTGGGTTTCATCGGGCGGGCAAAGACCGAATCGCGAGGGCCGCGCCAAGCAGGCTCATTAAACCCAGAGCGGCAATCGCGATAGTTGCCGGCTTCGGGACAGGCGTGAGTCGCAGCACATGCCCTCTGTCGTTCGTGATGCTGCTAGGCCCAGGCACTGTTCACGATCCTCGCCGCCAACGGGGACCGCACGCTGATCGCCAGCGCAGGCCTGCTGTTTCCAAAGTCCCTACCACTCTAATTGCAATTGGCTGGTGCAAATGGACGGCCGGCACGGAAAATTCCGAAGAATTAACCCAGCGATGCCGCAGCCAAATCCTCTAAAACCCCTATTCCACGCGGAAGGCGGCGTCCGGCTGGTCCGGCAATACGAGATGGATATTCACATCGCCGCCCGGGCTCATTTGTCCGATCCGGCCCAACGAACGCGATCATTCCCAGGCAGAGCAGCACCAACGAACATGGCTCGGGCACTGCGGCCGGCAACGGCTGGGCGGAGGGTAGCGCCGCGCCGTTGCCGGCCGTTTGCCCGAAGTTTGCCCGCCACACGTCGTACTCGGTCTGCGTGTAAGTTGTTCCTAGGCCTCTGCGCCACACAACGTAATCAGCGGCGTCGACCTTGCCGTCGTCGTTGTAATCGCCGGCGAGGCTTGCGGGCCCGGTGACCGACAGTGTGCCGTTGATGTAGAGCTGCGACGTGTCCCAAACGAGCGTTCCGCCGAGCGTCGGCAAGACGATCGCGGAGAACTCGCCGCTGAAGCTGCCGGCCCAGTCGAGAATGTCAAACGACTTAGTGCCGAGCGGCACGTAGCCACCCGTCAGCGACACTTCGAGCGTGCCGCCCATGGGCGGGCCGAACAACGTGTTGTCCAACGTGATTTCGCCGCTGACATCGAGCTTGTCGAAGCTCGCTCGAGGCCAGCTCGATTTGCAACCTCCCGCCAACGGACTGCTGGAAATTGCCGTTGACGTGCAGCGTGCCGGGCGACGTGCCAGGAGCGACGGTCCCCGCGTTGATGACATCGGCGATGATCGTGCCGTCGCCCCGGACGGTGCCGAGCGGTCCGATGGTCATCCCGCTCGCCGCAGATAGGACGCCGCCGTTCTGGACGCTCAGCATGGCCGTGCCCGTATCGACGAGGCCCATCGTGAACATGCTGCTCGCAGTCCATCTCGAATTCGGGCCGTCGATCACGACCGTGCCGGACGAGCCGGACGATCGGGCGATCCGGCCGATCGTGCTGGAGACCACGCCGCCGCCGGTGATCGATAGCGTGCCCGCGCCGCTGCTGCCGACGGCCAGCACGCTGTTATTGGTCCACACCGAACCGGGGCCATCGACTCTAGCCGTGCTGTCGGAGCCACTGACGGCGCCGATATTGGCGTTAAAGTTCGAGACCTTGCCGCCGTCGATGACGCTAAGCGATCCCGAGCCGGTGTGGCCCACATAGAGATCGCCGCTGTTGGTCCACGTCGACCCCACGCCATCGACGGTGGCCGTGCCGATTGAATCCACTAAATGGCCGATATAGCCATTGGTGTTGGCAACCGCGCCGCCGTTTTGAATGCCCAACGTGCCCCTGCCATTGTTACCCACGTCAAGGCTGCCGACGTTGATCCACTTAGAGTTGCGCCATGTACCGTCGCCGTGCCACTGGACTCAGGGCCATCGCCAATAATTCCATTAGCGGCAACTGACACCTGGCCGCCATTGCCGATCGACAGCGCCCCTGCGCCGACGAGGCCCACATCAATGTCGTTGAACGCCGCAGCGCCTCCCAGAACTTCCAGCGTGCCGCTGCCCTCGAACATGTTGCCAAGCGAGAAATTCCGAGCGGCAGCCGAAGCATCGACGATCTGAGCTGTACCGCCATTGTTGATTTGGGCATTCGTGGCTGCGCCCGGTACACCGGCGTTCCAGTTGCCGGAGACGAACCAATCTCCCGCGCCATCGACTAGCCATGACGTCGTCGACGTCGGGCAGGGCCCGATGGTGGCACCATTGGCCGTGTATCGACTGACAAGGTAAAAAGGCACTTGAATCGTTCGGTTGCGGAAGCACAGTGTCACTAGCTGGTCGCCCGCCTGTGCGAAGGCCGCGTTCTCGCCGACAAAGAAAGCAAGTGACAGTCGTAGCGAGTAACGCAATCGATCGCATGGCGAGGGCTCCCATCGTGAGGAATCACACTGACCCGTCTGCTGAGCGGATCGTTGCTTTCGCACTCGACGCGCCATCATCACGTTGCCCAGCAACACCGCGACCAGAACAAGCGAACCAGGTTCGGGCACGGCGGCCGACAACGGCTGGGCGGAGGGTAGCGCCGCGCCGCTGCCGGCCGATTGCCCGAAGTGCGCCCGCCACATGTCGTAACCGGCCGGTGTTCCGATTTCGTTGCGCCAGACGACGTAGTCCGCCGCGTCGACCTTGCCGTCGTCGTTGTAATCGCCGGCGAGACTTGCGGGCCCTATGACTGACAGCACGCCGGTGGTGTAGAGTTGCGACGTGTCCCAGGTGCGCGTTCCGCCCGAGCGCAGGCAAGTTGAGCGTCGCAAACGCTGTGTCAGGCACGTTGCTAAAATCGAGAATGTCGAATGCTGCGCCGCTCAAAGGGACGTAGCCAGGCGCGAGCGACACGTCGAGCGTTCCGCCCAGCGACATGTTGCCGGTGATCGCCAGCTTGTCGAAGCTGGCCGGCGAGGCGAGATCGATTTTTAAGGTTCCTTCGAAGGACTGCGCGTAGTTGCCGTCGACCACGAGCGTGCCGGGCGACGTGCCGGGAGCGACCGTACCGTCGTTGAACACAAACGTGGCGATCGTGCCGTCGCCGCGGAGCGTGCCGCGCGATCCGATCATCATGATGCCCGCTGCCGACAGGACGCCGCCGTTGCGTACCTCGAGCGAGGCCGTTCCGGTACCGGTCAAGCCCATCGTGAGATCGCCGTTGACGTCCCATCTCGAGCCCGGTCCGTCGATGAGGACCGTGCCCGCCGAGCCGGCTTCTCGGCCGATGTAACCATTGGTGCTTTGCACGCGGCCGCCGTCCGATGATATTTAGCATGCCCCTCCCGTTGACGCCCACCGCAACAACGCTGTTGTTGATCCACTGCGATCCAGCGCCACTGACAGTCACTTTCCCGTCCGCGGCAGTGAAGATGCCGATCGGACCATTGACGCCGATATTGCCGTTGAAATTCGTGACCCGTCCGCCGTTTTGAATCGCCAGCGTTCCCGCGCCGGAGTTTCCCACGCTGAGGTCGCCGCTGGCAGTCCATGACGATCCAACGCCAGTCACGCTGACCATGCCGGTCGAACCGCTCTCGCGCGCGATGCGGCCGTTGGTGCTGGTCACCGCGCCGCCGGCCGTGACGTTTAGAATTCCGCTGCCCGAGATGCCCACCGCGACAACGCTGTCGTTCTTCCACAACGAGCCGGCACCGTCGACACTAACCGTGCCCATCGAGCCGTTTTGGACACCGAGATTGCCGTTGAAATTCGTAACCTGACCACGGTTCGTAACGTTCAGCGCACCAGCGCCGCCGTCACCGATGTAGAGATCTTTGGTGTTGCTGAACTTCGAGTTCAATCCATCGACGTTCACCGTGCCATTCCCACCGGCAACCGCACCAATAGTGGCGGACGTATCGATCCCCGCGGTGACAGTATTCGAGACCATGCCGCCGCGCAGGATGTCCAGCGTCCCTGTGCCACTAAGGCCTACGAACAGCCGCTCGATGTTCGACCAGCTCGCACCGAGGCCGGCGACTGTGGCCATGCCGGTTGAGAGTGATCCCGCGCCGATTTGCCCCGTTCGACCCGAGATCGAGCCGCCGTCCAGGACGGTGAGCGTGCCTGCGCCGAAACTCCCCACTCTCATGAGTCCGCCGCCCGTCAGTCGCAACTGAAGGGCACCGCCTCGGACTGCGAGTGCGCCGCTATGATTCGAATTACTGCCCAGCTCGACGGACTCGGCATCAGCGCCAGGCGCGAGAATCTCTGCCGTGCCGCCATTGTTGATGCGGGCCCCGATATTCCCATCCGGCACGCCACCCAACAACGACCAATTGTCGGAGTCGAACCAGGAGCCCGTGTTGCCGAGCCAGGTCGTGATCTGCGCCAATGCGTCCTGGGTCGCAGTTGTCCACGTCATCGCCAGTGTCATCGCCGCAATCCAATGGAACCGGTAGGCTCGACGCTTGTCGCGTCGGCTCGCCGAGGTCGGGAACGCAAGAACAAATGCCACAACCGATGCAATTAACTCACGAATTTGCATGGTTCACCCATTTCGTTTTGCCGTTCTTCATTCGATTTAAAGCTGAAGAACGGGCTTCATTTAGAGCGAATCAAATGGTGCGTCGGATTACGACCGCGATCATCCCCAGGCAAAACAACACCCACGACGACGGCTCCGGCACAGCGGCCGTAGGTCCGCCGAGCCGAGGCGGACTTTGTGCCGCTCGGCTCGCGGCACCTACTCCGGCCGATTGCCCGAAGTTTGCCCGCCACACGTCGTAGTCAGTCTGCATGTAGGTCATGCCCAGACCATTGCGCCAGACGACGTAATCGGCCGCGTCGACGGCGCCATCTCGATTGAAGTCGCCTTGGAGGGTGCCGGGCTTCATGACGGGCTGGAAGGTGTCGAAGTCGAACGTCCCACCGCCAAGATTGCTGCTGAAGGCGAGCGACCCCGTGCCGTTCTCGTCGAAGTCCGTCGCGTCAGTCTTGACGAAGAAGAAGAACGACTCCGCCCCCGGGAACAGGAGATTTGTGCTGAAAAAATCGAACAGAACCTCGTCTCCTGCGGCGTTGCGGCTGGCCTGGTCGGGGCCGATGGTCCCCGAACCGTCGGTCCTGAAATCGACGTCGGTGCCGAACCCGGCAAAGCTGTTGCGGGTGACGAAGTCGAGGGAGCCGGCCGAGCTGACGTCGTT
Organism: uncultured Planctomycetota bacterium; assembly: GCA_963786455.1. Lineage (GTDB taxonomy): Bacteria > Planctomycetota > Planctomycetia > Pirellulales > Lacipirellulaceae > JABDGM01. Next base: position 238,163 of record CAWAZX010000018.1, read on the forward strand.
GGAAATTCTGTAGGAGAAGTCCAGCGTGCCGGAGCCGGTCTCCCGCACGACGCGGTCCTGGATCATCCCGGTGGTGAAGTTCCCGCCGCCGAGGTCGACGGAGAAGGGGCGGATCGCGTCCTGCAGCACCTACGCCGCCCAGTTCCGGCCGGGCCTCGTGGGTGGTGCCGATCAGGTTGACGAAGTTGCCCGGTGCGAGCGGAACCGCCAACGCGGCCGAGGGGAGGACGATCAGCGCGAGGACGGCCCAGACGGCGAGCGTGTTGTGTGCGAAGCGGTTCATGGCTCGGTCTTTTGGTACGCTGTGTGGTGAAGTAGAGTGGGTCGTGAAGTTGTCGGCGTGGTTGCCGAGTCAGTGTTTACTCCGCGAATTCGCATGGTTGACCCCATTTCGGTTTCAAGTTCGTATTTCGTTTCGAGCCCGAAAAGCCAGGATTCTTTCAGTCCGAATCAAACGGTGCGTCGGATTACGACCGTGATCATCCCCAGGCAAAACAACACCCACGACGACGGCTCGGGCACGGCGGCCGACAACGGCTGGGCGGAGGGTAACGCCGCACCGTTGCCGACCGATTGCCCGAAGTGCGGCCGCCACACGTCGTAGTCGGCTGCCGTGTAGATGCTACCCAGCCCATAGCGCCAGACGACGTAGTCGGCCGCGTCGACGATATCGTCGCCGTTGAAATCGCCTTCTAGCGACGGTGCGATGGGATTGATATTTAAGTTGTCGGCGATGGCCGCATCGGTTGAGTTGGCCGTGTAGCCACCCGGCAAATTGAACACAGCGCCGGCAGTGGCGAATTTCAGCGTGCCGCCGAAATCGGAGGCAGCGCTCGATCGGAATGTGCGGCCCATAAAGCCGCTTGCATAAACGGACGTGCGGAGTTGGACTTCCAGTGCGAATGGCACATTGGCGTCTACGGTAAACGAAGGGCTACTGAAAAGTGGTTCAGAAATCCAGCCGCTCAGAACGCCGCCTGACACGTCCACCGGCGTCGTGACGTTGCCGTTGTAATCGACATAACGCTCGACTTGGCCACCTCCAACGTGACCACCATTGACGTAAAAATTTACCTCGACACGTGCCCTGGCGTAGGAATAGCCATACACGCCTGGTTGGGCCTCGAGAGCCAGACCGCCGTGTAGCAACAGATTGGCCGAAGTCGTGACCGAGCCGGCCGGCCCGCTCACTACCACGTCATCGTAACGACCAACGGCAAGACTGTTCGCTTGCACAGGATACGTTCCATTGCCCGGTGGGATCGTGATGGTCATGCCTGACCCCAGCGTCGACGCGACTTTCCAGGCCGGCGATGCCGGCGAACCCGGCGAACTCGAAATAGTAGTCCGGGAAGTACTGGCTCGGTGGAATGAAGTCGTAGAACAGCTCGCGACCGATTCCCGGTGCATCCACGTGCTCTGTCCGATAAGACAGGCCCTGAGGACCGTCGGTGATAAACTCGCGATCGATTCCAACTGCAACCGGACTCGAAACGTCGTAGCCCCGTATGTAACCGTCCTCATTACCGGCATCAATCACTCCCGCGACGCGAAACATAACACCTGCGGCCGGATCAGTGAGCAAGGCCATCGACGCCACGAAAGACATCAAACAGGCGATCGTCAGACGCGCGGTCCTGCAAACCTTGCAGCTGAGCTTCGCCATGGTAGTAGCCTGTTTGTTCATATTTAATGTTTGCAAATGGGCGTTGAGTTTGTTACCGATGTCCTTCCGACACCAACTTTGCCAACTTGACGAAGCTCGTTCTGAATAACGGCGAGCAAATGCCAGTAAACGATGGGTTGCTGACGCAGTCGTCGAAACGACTCTACGATGCGCGGCTTTGTCAGGAGGTAATGTCCCCAATCCTCGAATTGCACTCGGATGGTCAGATCGGACGGCTGTCACGGGAAAATCCGCAGAACATCCGTACGATGGCGCGGCCAATTCCTCTAAAGACCGGAAATGACCCGTCTTGACGTGGCAGCGCCGGGCAGAAGGTTTCTCATGACTGATGTCGAGCGGTAATGAACAGCGTCCGGCCATCGTCGCCGCCGAAGGTAACGTTTGACGGCGCCGGGGCACGGGAAATTCGCATAGCGATTGGTCCGTCGGAGTCGAGGCCCAGACTTCGCCTTGTACGGCTGCGTAATGATTCCCGGCCGCGTCGACGGTCAAGCCGTCGGGCCCGCCAGATTGACCTTGAGTCTGGAAGGACGATCAGAACGAGCCGTTCGTATCCGCCGCAACCGCAGAACGCCCAGCCCGATCGCTGCGAGCATGAATGCGGTTGGCTCGGGAATGGTCACGACAGAGAGGTTGTCGAAGGTGCCGTCGAGAGTGCCTGCCATGCGGACCGCGGAGATCCCGGCTTGTCCAGGCCCCAACGGCGGTCCGCCGATGCCGTCATCATCGACGTGGCGCACGTGCAACAATTCATTCCCACCTTGTTGGTCGAACACCGCGCGTCCAGCACATTGTCAACAACGTCGAACTGAAGAAAGTAGCTTCTGGCGAGATTGGAAAGCAGTGGCTGGCTGCCCTGTTCTGGGGAATCACTCCCAACGGCAAATACCGGTAAGAAGTCCACGACTTTAAATATGGCCAGCCGGCCGCTGTTAAACTCGATTCTGGCGCCATATGCGTCGTCTCCCGATGCCGGAGAGTTAAGATTTAGACCGAGAAAATCATCGGACGTTCCGGCAGCGTTGAGTACTCCCGACATCCGTGCATTTTGGAAAACCTGGCTGGTCTCGCGGGAGATTGCGCCGAGAGGCGGCCCACCCTGGAGTACATGAGGATCACTCAGACGGAGCACGCCGTTGTCGATGCCTCCCGAGAATGTACCTGTCGGGGGTCCAATCGGTGCAAATATGAATGAAGCGGGGAGTGGGGATTCGAAGTCATAACTCCAATCGGCTTTGGCGCTGGCAATCATGCAGGTGATATAGCCGACAACGAAGAGGCCGAAGGATTTACTCAAGCGAACGGTCATGGCTTGTTCTCCAAATGAAGGGTCAAAAAACGTCTCAGAAGGTCAGAACTATTTCTCTGCACGCTCCTGACTGTTTTCGATACGGGTTGCGCTTGTCCGTCGACTCGCAACCGCGATGAATCCCAGGCAAAACAACACCCACGACGTCGGCTCCGGCACAAGCGTGAGCCGCAGCACCTGTCCGCTGCCGGCCGCATTACCCATGTTCGACACGTAGAAGGCGCCATCCGGGCCAATGGTGAACCCGGTCGGGAAGCTCAGGCCCTGGCTTGCGATCGTGGTCCGCATCCCTGTTCCGGCGCTCACCTTGATCAAGGCGCCGGGGCCAGGCCCCATGGACGATGCCAGCCCGTTGGTGCTGATCTGCAGCACGAACAGATTGCCGGCTGGATCAAAGGTTAGATCCACGATGTTCGTGAAACCGGCATGCGCGACGGTCCGCGTCCCCGTTGTTGGATCGATGCGGTACACATTGGCGGCGCCAGGAGGGAATGGAAAGCCCGTCAGCTCGCCGATGTAGTACGCCCCATCGGGACCGAGTGCGACCGCCGTCGGTACCGACTGAAAGACCGGCGGGCCGAATGGCAGCGGGTTCGGGCGCGGGAGGAAAGTGGACTGCGTCGAAACGACGCCTGCCGCCGTCACGCCGAAAGCCGCATTGGCGCCCGCGTCTGTGGCCAGGTAGCCGCCGGCCGGGTTAAGAAGCAGCTTGAAAGGATTGCTGTCGACTACTCCGCCGTCTGGGTTTTGCGCCCCCTCGTAGGCGGTCAGGTCCGCGATGGATTGCACCGTCCCGCCCCCGAGAGGCAAACGAACAAGATGTCCGAGATGGGCGCCTGCATCGCCGAGAGTGGCTCGCCCGGTAGGATTTGTCCCCGCCCCCATTAGGCCGAATGCGTCGCCCGCGCTGTTGAAGACGATGTCATTCAGGCCGCTGGCTGTTTCCCCGTTGGCGGTTGCGTGCGACGGCAACGCGGTCAGCACGCGCGCTTGCACTCCTCCCAAGAGTCGGCTGAGTGCGCTCGTGGTACCAAAGAAACGCGCTTGACCCTCGACCACGATGCTAGTCGGAATCGTGCCGCCGCGGCCGGCTTCGGCCACATACAAACCGCCGTCCGGCCCAAAGGCGAGTCCGCGGGGGTTGTCCAGCCCGCTCATGACCGGGGTGACGACATACTGCGCTGCGGCATCAGTCTGTACTAATAGGGCGAACGTCAGTGCCACACAGGAAATCCATGCGTGTTGTCGACTCGTCTTCGTGAGGATGTCTTTCCCCACGTAATGGAACATTGGCCGGACCTGAAATTTGGATAAGGCTAATTGGTTCATGGGATCTTTCGGAGTTAGGAATTTGACTTCAGAGCTGGCGTCGGTCATTGCCGACGTTCGCCTGTGTCCTTTTCGCTTTGAATGCGGCCTTGCCAGGAGGCAATCCCCTCAACACTCGAATTGCACCTGGATGGTGCAAACGGACGGACGTCATGGGAAATTCCCAGAACATCCGTGCGATGCCGCGGCCAATTCCTCTAATGACCCCATTCACAGGGAAATGACCCGTCTTTAGCTGGCAGCCGTGCGTGTAGAATGTTTCTCATGTCAGACGTCGAGACGTTTATCGAGCTGCTGCGACGGGTCCGACTGGGTGAGCCGGACGCCGCCTACGAGCTGGTCCGGCAATACGAGATGGATATTCGCATCGCCGTTCGGGCCCGTTTGTCCGATCCGGCCCTGCGACAGCAATTCGATTCTATGGACATCTGTCAGAGCGTCTTGGCAAGCTTTTTCCTGCGCGCCGCGGCGGGTCAGTACGATCTTCACCAACCGGGGCAACTGGTGGGCTTATTGACTCGGATGGCCCAGAACAAACTTGCGATGCAGGCTCGCAGCCACCATCAGCAGCGCCGCGATGTGCGGCGAGTGAGGAGCATCAACGACCTGGCCGCCGCGCCGGCCGACAAATCACCGGAGCCCGGTCGGCAGGCCGTTGACCGCGATTTGCTGAGGCGATCCTATGAACTGATGGACGCCGAGGTTCGGCAGATGGCGGATTGCCGCGTTCAGGGCGCCCAATGGGGGGACATCGCCGCCAAATTGGGAGGAACTGCGGACGCTCGCCGTAAGCAGTTTTTTCGCGCCATGGATCGCATCGCCGAAACCCTCGAAATCGATTGATCCCACTCCTCATAAAAAATCGAGCCACAGAGGACACCGAGTTCACAGAGGCGGAAAGGATTTTGTCGAGTCGGAATAGAGTTTTTCAGCTATGAGTCCGCACGTCGAAACGTGATGCGACGAGATCAAAAAACTGCCCTTTCGTCTAATCAATTCTCCTTAGTTCCTCGGTGATCTCTGTGTCCTCGGTGGCCGCCTTCCTATGAGTCTGACATCGGTCCATCATTCGATCGAGGAGTTACGCCGATTCCCGCGCGACAAGTGGCTGGACCTGGTGCGCAGCGACCAGTCGCTTCGTTGGCGGCAAGGAATGGGCATTCTCGTCGAAGACTACTTCCTGCAGCTTCCGGAAATTCGCGCCGACATCGAAGAGGCGCTTGTGCTGATTACCGGCGAGCTTCTCTTGCGACGGGAAATGGGCGAGACGTTGGATATTGGCGAATATCAGACGCGCTTTCCTGAATTCGTCGACCGCATTGCTGTGCAGTTCTGCGTCGACGACTTTCTCTCATCGACGGAGGGATTTGACGCCCCGGCCGCCAGCTTCGACGTCCACGATCTCGAGCTCTCCGGTTACGAGTTTCTGGAAGAAATTGGCCGAGGCGCCGCCGGTGTTGTCTACAAGGCGCGGCAGCAATCGCTCGACCGGTTCGTGGCGATCAAGGTGGTCTCCATTCCAGGCGCCGATGCCAAACTGCTGGCTCGTCAACGACAAGAAGCGGAGATCCTGGCACGGCTGCACCATCCCAACGTCGTCCACATTTACGAAGTGCGGGACCACCGCGGATGCTTACACCTCGTGATGGAATACGTGGATGGGACAACGTTGGCAGCTCGCGTCCGGGGCAGTCTCCCCGCGCCCGTTGAATCGGCCCGATTGGCGCTCACGCTGGCCGAAACCGTCCAAGCGGTTCATGAGGCAGGCGTCTTACATCGTGATCTGAAACCATCGAATGTGCTGCAAAGCGCCGCGGGGGAACTCAAGATCAGCGATTTCGGCTTGGCCAAATTACGCTCGAGCGACAGTTTGCTGACGACCTCGGAATCGGTGTTGGGAACACCCAGCTATATGGCGCCTGAACAGGCAATGGGGAATGTCCACTCAACGGGTCCGGAGGCGGATGTGTACTCGCTCGGAGCCATTCTGTACGAGCTACTCACCGGACGCGCGCCCTTCCTGGGCGCCACAGTGCTGGATACGCTCTCGCTCATTCGCTCCCAGGAGCCGATGGCACCACGTCACTTGCAACCCAACGTACCGCGGGACCTGGAAACGATCTGCCTGAAGTGCCTGGCGAAGTCGCCGAAACAGCGCTACGACACGGCCGCCGAGCTGGCCGACGATTTGCGTCGATTCCTGGAAGGTTTGCCAATTCATGCCCGGCCACCAGATGTGGTTGAACGAATCAGTCGCCTCGTGAAGCGCAAACCGGCCGCGTCCGCCCTCGTGGCGACCGTGATGCTATTGGCTGCCGTCGTGACGGCGGCATGGTGGATGACCGTCGAGCAGCATCGGCGGCTATCGTCAGCGGCAGTGATCGACTCCATTGCAACCGCCGATTCGCAAGCTATGCCGAAATTACTAGAGACGTTGGCGTTGCATCGTGGCGCGCTTCCGTTGATTCGCGCAGCACTCGACGCCACGGACCCGAAGGATCACAAATGGGTCAATCTGAGCGTCGCGGAGTTAGCCGCCGACCCTGCGGCTTCAGGCGACGCGTTACTGAGCTATTTACCGTCTGCGCAACCGGCAGAAATACCCGCGATCGTGCAGGCTTTGGCGCCACGGGCTGGCGCGCTTCGGCCGATACTCTGGCGCATGGTGCTCGACGAATCAGCGGGCGACGACGCGCGCTTAAACCTGGCCTGCCTGGCGGCCGAGATTTCCGCCGCGGACTCACAGTGGGCGAGAATTGCGCCTGCCGTGGCACGTGCGCTGAGTCGCGCAACATCCTCTGGATATGGGCACGTTCACCGCCGCCCTTTGGCCAGCTCGAAAACGCCTTGCTCCCTCGTTCATGTCGGTATATCGCGATCCCGAGGTGGAACCAGTTGTCAAACAAGTGACTGCTGGAATTCTAACTCGGTTTGCGGCCGATGAGCCGGACATGCTCGTGGACGTGGCCGTGGAAGCGGGCGCCAATGAGTTTCGCCTCGTGCTCCACGCCCTGCAAAAGCAAGCGGCGGCGGCTTTGCCACGATTAGAGACCATCGCCAATCTTCCCGTGAGGTTTGATCAGTTGGCCAACGACCAAACCTGGCGGACAAAACACGAGGTCGAACAGGCGTTTGATACGGCGCAGCGGCGGCGCGCAACCGCAGCGATTGCAATGTGGCGGCTGGACGATCCTAAAGTCGCGCTGAAGAGCCATGCACAGTGATGCCGATCCCGCCCGGCGGGCCTGGCTGATCGAACTATTGGCACCGCTGGGAATCACCACCGAAACGCTTCAGCGACACGCGCAGGATGCGACCGACAGCGGCGTGCGACAGGCCCTCCTCTTGGCGGTTGGCGGCGAAATCAGAGGGCAAGGCCTCCCACAACAAAAGCAGGAAACATTGGAAGCGAGTTTTCTAAAGCTGTATCGCGACGATCCTGACGCTGGCGTTCATTCCGCCTGTCGCTGGTTGCTGCGAACCCGTCTCGAGGCCGCCGCGAAATTGGAACAGCTCGATCGCTCGCTCGTAGGCCAGACAAGTCCGGCACAGCGATGGTACGTCGGTCCCAACGGCCACTCCTTCTCTGTTTTCCACGGCCCGACAACTTTCAGCATGGGATCCCCGGCCAGCGAGCTGTCGCCGAGAAGAGGACGAAGCGCGACACGAAGTGCGCTTCGAGCATAGCTTTACGATTTCCATTGAAGAAGTCACGATCGCACAGTTTTTGAAGTTCCGCGACAAGACCTTCAATCGCCGATTCAGTGCGACCGACGATAGCCCGGCGAATAACGTCTCCTGGTTCGAAGCGGCGGCGTACTGCCGTTGGCTGAGCGAACAGGCAGGACTGGCCGAAGATCAGATGTGTTATCCGCGAGCCTCCGAAATTGGGCCAGGCATGACCGTTCCTGCCAACTGGCACGAGCGGACCGGCTATCGACTTCCCACCGAGGCCGAGTGGGAATATGCCTGCCGCGGCGGCGTGAACGCAAGTCGTTACTGTGGCGAAGGGGAAACGCTACTTCCACGCTACGCATGGTTCCTCAAGAACTCGGACAACCAGGCGCAGCCAGTTGGCCAACTAAAACCCAACAATTACGGAATCTTCGACGCGTTGGGGAATGTCGCTGAGCGATGTCACGATGAGATGGCTCCTTACCGCGTGGATGCCGTTGCCGGCCTGTCGACATCGGCCCGGCTCGATCTCATTGTCCATGCAACTGCGGAGAGGGCCTTGCGTGGTGGAAACTTTGGCGACATTGACCACAACATTCGCAGCGCCCGTCGCTATGCCAACTCCGTCCAGGACCAGTGGGCCCTCATTGGCTTTCGCGTCGCCCGCACATTGCCGCCATAGTTGGCGATGCACTCTTCCGGACTTGAATACGACACTCGCCAATTAACTTTCGCTCGCCAATTGAATCGGAAGCAGCCAGGGAACAATCTCAGGAGCCGAGTGCCGCGCCGCGTCCTCGCTCTTCTGCTCGGATTTTGGACCAGGGGTCGGCGGCGTGTCGAAACAAGCAGCGCCGAAACCACCCACAGCACGGCGAACACCGCATTCAAACCAAACACCGGTCCGATACCCGGGTGGAACGGCGGATGGGGTGAGTTAGGGTCCATCAGCAGATCTAGCCACCCGGCTTTCCAAATCAGGAGCGCGATGACGGGGACCAACATTTGAGCGACCGCTGTCGCGAAGAGCGCCAGCGCCATTCCACGCGGCTTCGAAGCGAGCGATCAAGGCGCCGACGAATCCGACGGCGAGCACTCCCAAATACAGCAAGTTCACGGGCCCGTCGCCGATGATGCCAGCCGCGGCGTTGATAAACACCAGGACGAACCCTGTCGCGCAGGCAATGCCGACGGCGACTCGGTACGCAATCGTGCCCCCTTTGCTTGCGATCAGCTCATACATAAGCCCTGCGCCGAACAGGACGGCGCCCCAGACTGGGAAAGCGAACCAGGGCCAGTGCCATCCCATGAAAAGATTCCCAAACAGAGGAATCAGCAATATCAGCCCTGTCCCGATCGCGATGCGAACAATGCTTTTTTGCATGGTGATGAACCTTAAGTTCTCTCGAATAATTCCCGCGGATGTCTCGACGAACAGCCAGAGTACGAAACCGCGCAATGCCTGTCCCGCTGCTGCCCGTTCGCGGCACAGGTCGTTGAATGTTTGCTCCATGCTCTCCCCGAAGCGCTCGCGGTACGGCCTCGGATGAAAGCGGAGCAGTTTCCGATACCAGTGCCGGTATCGCGCGATGGCGTATTCATCTGCCATGGGATGGAGCGGTTCCCGGAACCTTTTTTATGCGTCTTTTGCTAATCGGCGACTGCTTCTCAACCTGTCCCAAGTTTTCGCGCGTCTACTTGGATTTTCGGTCCCGGTTCCGCGGCTTGTCGAAACAGCAAAGCCGACACGACAAACAGGGCGGCGAAGAACGCATTAAGAACGAACACACCAGGGAGGCCTGCCCCACCCCAGGAGATCTGCGGCCAGATAATCAGCGCAATTACGGGAACCGACAATTGAACGAGTGCCGCCGCAAACAATGTGTGTGCCATTCCGAGCGGCCTAAAGCGTGCCACAAGGGAACCGATGACTCCGACAGCAAATACTGCTCCATACATCAAGTTGGCGGGCTGGTTCTCGCTACCGATGATGCCGACGGCACCGTTCACCCAGGCGAGAAGGAACGCTGTCACCAGCCCAACGCCAAAAGCGATTCGGTACACGGTTTTCCCCGACCTTCTCGCCACCAGCTCATACGCGAGACCAACGCCGAACAAGAGACCGCCCATGACAACGAAATCGAACAGGTCCCACGGTGCTCGAGCCAACAAGGGCACCAGCAATATGAGCGCTACAACGGCAGCCCACACAAGCAGTCTTCTTGCAACGTTTTGCATCATGATGAACCTTGCGTTCTCTCGAACAATTCCCACCGATGTGTCGACGAACATCCAGAGTACGAATCCGCGCAATCCCTCTCCCGCTCCGGAGCGCTCCCGGCAGAGGTCGTTAAATGTTTGCTCCATGCTCTCCGCGAAGCGCTCGCGGTACGGCTTCGAATGGAAGCGGAGCAATTTCCGATACCAATGCCGATATCGCGAGATAGCGTGTTCATCAGCCATAGCCGTACATCAATGCATTGGGAGCAAGGCGCTTGGCGACGGCCACGACCTCGCGGTATCGTTCCAATTCGGCCGCGAGCGCTTTTTGTCCAAGGCCGGTAATTTTGTAGTAGACGCGGCGCTCATCATCCATTTTTGGGTCGACTTTCTTGTCGCTTTCGCGGATCAATCCCGCCTCGATCATGCGACCGAGCGAGCCGTAGAGCGTGCCTGGTCCCATTTTCACTTTTCCCTGCGAGTCGAAGTCGACCTGCTTCATAATCCCGTAGCCGTGCCGCTCCTGCGTTGACAGGGCCAGCAGGATATGAAGCACCGCTGGAGTGAGGGGCGCGTTGGCTTGATTGTTTGCCATGCTGCGAGTATATATCCGTAACGGATATATGTCAAGCGAATGTATTTTGTCGTGGATGCGCCGGAGCAAGCCAATCAACGCCCGCGGCCTTCACGCGATAAAATTGTCCCTCCTGCGATAACCGGAGGGATTCCGACACCTTTTTTATTCTTCTTCCGCATCGAGCTCGCGAGCCTGGGCGGCATCCCAGATAGCACGGCGGTTGGCCCTTGTCATGGGGACGTCTTCGAGGGTCTGCGTCTCTTGCGACGTCACTGATTGAACCACCAGAGTGACCGTGTCCTGAGGCGGATGACCCATTCGGGTGAGAAGCTCGACGAGGTCCTCCTCGAATCGCTTCTGCCACTTGTTCCCGTAGGTCCGTTTACTGAAAGCGACAATCTCGGAGGCAGGGATTTCGTCCAGCGACACGAGCTTGAACCACTCGTCGCCGACTTTGATCTCTGGTTCGGACCGCTGCCATCGCACCGCGGCGAAAGGTGATTTCTTCGAATAACCTTGATCGAAGCTGGACGCAAGAAAAATGATTCCTATACCAATCGACAGGAGCGCCACGAAGCACACGAAAGCGACGATCATTCGCCGAGGCGAACACGAACTTTTGATGCGCTCTTCACTCATTAGTAGTGGGTACTCGCCGCTCACTTCGCTCGTCGTTTCGTCTGTGAGACTGGCAAGCAGCGCTAACAACTCCTGGCGTCGCGGTTCATACGTCGTACGTACGACGCGTTGATTCAGGAAATAAACGGACGCATATACCGCAAGAACGACAAGCAATGTGAAAGTAAATACGAAAAGGTGACCAAGCGTGTCCAACCAGCCTTCAGACGGCGATGCCAATGCAAACAAGGACACATGGGCAAAGAATGCCAGTATTGCAATAGCAGCCGGCAGTTGGGACCACCAAATACTACTGCGCATCCACCAGATCTGATGCTCCACCAGGGCCAGTGACTCCTTCACACTCTTTAGCAGTGGTTCACCCGGCTCACTCGGCTTCCGCTTCTGGCGCATTCGAACCACCAGCGTGAACCCGATAGACCAAATAAAAACCGGCAGCATGAGATACAATGTCCAAGGCAGACGCCGCCGTGACGCCCAAAACGATCCACACTGGCAGCAACACCAAGGATGATCCAATTTCAGAGAGATCACGAAAGACGATTGCCGCTCGGAGTTCTTGTTGGTTGCGCTGCACTGCTTTCAGCAGCAGGTCAGCGTCGATCGTGACACGCGTCTGAGACGTTTGTGCCTGCCATGCCTGCTGATAATTGTCAGGGTCCATGTGCTCGTCAGGGACCATCATGTGACTGCCCTTTCATCAGTTCGCTGAGAGCTTTTTTCGCCCGATTCAGCTTCACGCCAACATTGCTCTCTGAGATGCCTAACACTTCGGCCATCTCGCGATAGCTCAGTCCGTCCAGGTACAGCAGCACCAACGCCGCATCGGTCTTTGGCAATTGGTGAATTGCCCGGTAGAGTTGTTCGACGGTCTCGCGCTGCTCTGCTTGCTCGGCGCAGTCCGCTCCCTCACATGCGATGGCTTGAACCTCCATAAAAGGTTGCTGCCGTGACCTGCGCGGCTTGTCCTTGCGATGCCAATTCATCGCGGTGTGCAATGCCACGCGATAAAACCACGTCGCCGCGTTTGACTTGCGCTCGAAAGTCGGCAAGGATCGCCATGCCTGGAGCAGAATTTCCTGTGCGAGATCCTGACATTCCTCGCTGGTGAGGGTGTAGGCGCGCGCCACCTTCATGACTGAGGAGCCGTGCTCGCCCAACCAGGTCATGAACAGTGTCTTATGATCTTCGTCACCCAATACAAAGCCTCATTCCAGAAGTATTGGTAACTCGAAAAAGCGCTTACTTACAAAAGAAATATGCCGCAAGCGACTGGCTGATGAGGAACAAATCTGAAGGGAATTTATCAAAAAATGTGAATCGCCATGTAATAACGGCTAGTCCGGCGTTACTAATGATATGTGCGGGTGAATACCCTTTCTTGGGCGAGGTTTCGAATATGAACAATCAGCGTCGACTTTGACCCTGCTTCTAATTGCCGTGAGCTGTTGCGTTGGTCTACCGATCGCCTCGTCGCAGAACCTCTCAGATCAATGGGTCGAGCAAGCGGCCAGGCCTTTGGTTGACAATCGGGTTGCCGATGGGCTGAGCGTCGGTTACATCGAAGGCCAGCACTATGGAATAGTTCACCTGGGAAGCTCGAACCAAGCCGGGAAAAAAGCCGACAACTTGACCGTCTATGAGATCGGGTCGGTTAGCAAGGTCTTCACCAGTTTACTGCTGGCCGATGCGGTTGTACGGGGCGAGATTGATTTGAATGCGGCAGCTGACGTGGCCAATGGGGCCGGGATCCGGTTGCCCTCGCGTGATGGCACGTCAATCAAGTGGATTGATCTGAGTACCCACCGGACCGGGCTGCCAAAGACTCCCGGGCAATTTGCTGTTGACCAATCCGACAAATCCATATCGAGACTACGATTCGAAAAAGGCAGCGGCGTTTCTGAACCGATACGAGCTGCCGCGTAAGCCGGGCGAAGTCGCACGAATACTCCAACTTCGGCGCGTCCGTTCTTGGGTACCTGGTCGCGCAGAAGTCCGGCAAAAGTTACGAGCAGCTCCTGCGGGAGCGAATCGCGGCGCCGCTACGAATGACGGATTGCTCCGTTTCACTGAACGCCGATCAAAGGAAACGGCTGGCCACGCCGCATGATCGGTTCGGCTCGGTCACGCCGCCCTGGACGTTTGCGGATCTGCCGGGCGCCGGCGGAATTCATGCCACGATGCGTGACATGATGCGTTTCGCCAAGGCGCAATTGACTCCGCCACCGGGCAAGCTCGGCGAAGCCATCGAGCTGGCGTGGAAACAACATCGCGACGCCGACGCATCGGGTCCTGCGATGGGACTGGGCTGGATAATTCACGGCGATGGTCAGACTCGTTGGCACAACGGTCAGACGGGTGGATCCCATGCGGCAATCTTAATCAATCGCGAGTTCCAGTGCGCGGTCGTTGTACTGTGTAACACGGCCTTATGGACCGAGGTCGATGAACTGGCTGCCCGGTTGGTACAGAAAGCAGCGGGCATCGAAACAAAGGCCGAGCGAGGTGAAGGGAATGACGCGCCGCCTAAGGTATCGCCGTTCACAGCCGTTCGATTTGAGGGCGAGCAAGTGATCGTTACCTACAAAGGTCAGGCTTACCAGTGGCTTGAATTGAACGGGATCAAGGTTGACGACATCGTCGCGTCTTCAAAAAATCAGTTTGGCGGCGCAATGGCAGAAACGAATCAGCGAAGACCTGGTCGAATTGCTATGGGGCATGGACCACCGGCCCGGCAACACGGTGAAACTGCGTCTCTTGAATCTCAGGACGAAGCAAGACGTCGTTGTCGAGAACGCACCAATGACCAGAGAGAATCGCAACGCGATCTTTGGGAGTCGACAGCCGGCCGATGACGCAGCGCCTGCTGAGCGAGGCGATGACAATCTGGCGATTGATGCGAAGCTCCGTCGTCGGTTAGTCGGCCGCTATCAACTCAACCCTAACTTCATTTTCGACGTTCAGGACCGTGACGGGCACCTGATGGTTGGTATTACCAATCAACCCATCCAAGAGGTCCATCCTGACTCTCCCACGCGCTGGTCCTACCGAGGCGTCGACGCCACACTTGAATTCAAACTGACGAGAACCGGTCCCGCCAGGAGCCTGGTGCTTCATCAAAATGGCGCCGAGCAGACCGCTTATCGAATCGAGACTCCCGACGATAAACCGGGCGAACTGGCGATTGACGCGAAGCTCCGTCGTCGGTTAGTCGGCCGCTATCAACTCAACCCCAACTTTATTTTCGACGTTCAAGATCGTGACGGGCGCCTGATGGTTGGCATTACAAATCAACCGACCCAAGAGGTCTTTCCTGACTCTCCTACGAGATGGTCATACCGTGGAGTGAAGGCCACACTTGAATTCAAACTGGCGAAGACCGGTCCCGCCAGGAGTCTGGTTCTTCATCAAAATGGCGCCGAGCAGACCGCTTACCGAATCAAGTGAGCTACAATCCGCGTAGCTTCTTGCTAGTCGAGCAACAACGCAAATAAGTTGCCGATCTACTGCTGTTTCGACTTGGTCATCATCGCAGTCGCTGAGACGATGAATGACTGGTTCCATTCCAACCCGCAGGTAACGACGACGTGTCCGGCGCAAATGGCACAGCATGTGCACATTAAATGTGGCATCGTGCGAGTTTACGAATGATTTTGGGTAGGAGGCTTAACCATGCAAGTCAAAGACATAATGACCTCCCATGCCGAGAGTACATCCCCGACTTCGACACTTCGGGAAGCGGCGCAAAAAATGAGGGACCTCGATGTGGGGGCGTTGCCGGTATGTGGCGGCAACGACCGCCTGGCAGGCATAATCACCGATCGTGATATTGCCCTGAGAGCAGTGGCAGAGGGGCTAGACCCGAGCACGGCTGTTGTCCGCGAAGTGATGACACCCAAGATCATCTACTGCTACGACGATCAGGACGTCAGCGACGCGGCCCACATGATGGAACAGAATCAGATCCGCCGACTGGTCGTGTTGAATCACGACAAGCGGATGATTGGCATTCTCTCTTTGGGCGATCTCGCTGTGGATACCGGCGACGAGCAACTGGCCGGTCAGACCCTGGAAGCCGTATCCGAGCCAGCGGTGCCGCAGCGATGACGCTGGACATTTGAAGGTTACCGAGCAATCTGCAATGCGGATGGAAGCAATTCCATTGTCGTGAGGTCGACGGAAGTTCGTCCAACGCGGTCGTCGCAGGACCGTCTCGTACAGTGACGTCAAACGGCGTGGTACTTTAGCAACCCACCGGTTCCTCGGACTACACACGGATCCCGCGGCGTAAACTTACTAAAGCCGGCCACGCGTTGTGCGCTTACGACGAACCGACATTTGCGCCTGATTCTCGTGGAAGGCACATGACACGCCAGCACTTCGCGGCCCATCCTACCACACCGCGCACGCAAACGTCTGCCGCGAGCGGCAGCTGCCCCAACACAATGGCAAAAATAGAACGGACGCACGATTCGCGTAACGGTTAATCACAGTTCAAAGCGTGTCTGCTGCCGGGCTAGTGTCTAATGGGTTGCTTTGGATGGTGCGGTGCGCCGGAGCTACGGAATTGGGCAATTTTGGTCCATGTGTGAGCAGCACTCGTGGCTGTGAATCAAGGTGTGCTAGCAAGATGTTAAATGCAGCTGCGGAATAGAGCCAAGCAGGATCTGGCTTTTGCATGATTTAGCGCGTTGGGGAAATGACGTTTGGTCGCGTTTGTAGTAAACCGTCGGCAGCATTGCATGTACCACCCGCTGGTACATGTGTTTGGTTTTTTTAACACTACAAAATTGATGGACACAATGGAGAGTTCCTTTTAAGTTGAACAACGCAAAAGTCATTGCTGCGCTTCGCTTCGCCTGTTGACTCAACAAAGGAGCAGTCCCAATGAATCGACAACGTTCGCTGTCGCTCGTGTTTGTGTTTGTTGCATTGTTGCATTTGGAATCCGTCGAAGGAGCACCTATTTTCACACTCGACTTTGAAACCGAAGACGATTTCGCGACAACGCTTATTCATGGCCAGTCCGTAAGTTCTTTTCCCAGGGCGAATCGATCTGCACCTTTCGTGCCCTTCTCAGCCGATACGCATTTAGAGTTCGGCCGCCTCGTGAACGTCAGCACCACAATGATTGGAAGTGACGGACACTTGGATGCCGCGGTTTTCGATTCGGATCCCGCAGACAATCCTTCTTCTAACGACCCTAACCTTTTGGTCGGATTGGGGAACATCTTGATACTTCAAGCTGACGAGCATCCTGACACGATTATGGACACATCCCACGGGCTGGTATTTGATGAACCAAACGACGAGGCAACCCATTTGGATCGAGGAAGCATTGTAGTCGATTTTCTCGTATCGAACGTCCATCCAATGTCGATCGATCTGGTGGACATCGACCGTGGCGTGCATATGGAGCTAATTCTGACGGACAACACCGGAAAGCAACGCACGTACTTCGTTCCAGGCGATTGGACCACGGACGCAACTGATGCGCCGAACGGCTATCAGACGTTGAGCTTGGAAACGCTCGCGGCTCAACCCGCCGAACCGAATGCTTCCGGCGACGATGCGACGGCAAGCCAGGATGCCGGCTTCAATGATTTGTTCATAAAGCGTTTAGAAGTGCGAATTCTCGGTTTTTCTCCTTCGAGCGGCATCGATAATCTCGTGTTTGCGATCCCTGAGCCAAGCACTTTCATAATTGCGATTCTCGCCGGCGCGGCGATTCGCTGCGTGTACTGGCGCCGAAGTCTCGACAAAGAACGACGTTATGATTTGGCGGCCAGCTAGAACTTCTAGTCATCGCACACCGAAGCGTGCATGCCAACTGCCAATGATGTTGCAGAAGAGCCCGCCGAAACAGCCAATGTCGCTCAAACGAACGGCGCTGCTGTCATCTTCCTGACGGCGCCTTGGGCTGTCGAATCGCGGCCAGCACAACTCCTCTATTTGGCGCTAGTGCGTCGTGCATGGGGGCGCTCGTGTTGTTGTCAACCTATTTGTCTTCTCCGCCGAGCAACGAGTCCCATGATGATGGCGATACCGCCAAGTGCCGCAGTCGAAGGCTCGGGAACCAGACCCGCGGAGAGGACGTCGGCAAACATCATCATGTGATCGTTGGCCTCGTCGAAGTCCACGATCGACTTCTGATAGTCGCGATTGAGGAGATCGAGAGAGTAGGCGACGGTTGTGTCGATGTGATGTTCCATCATCGGCCTCAAGACCGAGGGGGGCCAGTCGCCGGGGTTGAGTGCCGAGAGGAAGTCGGCGATATCCTCCGCGTTCCCGTACCAGTCGTTGAGGGCCGCTTGTAGAGCAGTCTGGTTGCCCGCCTGTGCGGACGAGAGCACGGGAACGGCCTGATTGATGTGCGTGGTCAGAAGAGCGGCGAGCTCGTCTCCGGCATTCTGGCCAACGAAGGGCACGATCGCGGCGCCGATATCTTGCTGGTTCTGCAGGAGCCGGTCGAGAGTCGGTTGCAGCGCCGTCTCGTTGTGAAAGAACGCGTCGACTGTCGCGTAGGTCCACTGCATGTGGTCCGACCACAGATCGCGCATCCCCGTGTAGACGGCGATCTCCTCCTGGAAATCCGCCACGGAGTTCCGGCGCTCCAAGAGAACAGGGTCAATACGGCAGCGACGCCCATTGCGAAAAATCGTTGGTGGTAAGTGATCATGGCATTCCCTTCTGAAAAAAAGTTGGGATAAAACAGCGGTATTCGAGGGGCGGGCAAACTCTAGCACGTTGGGTGTCGTCGCCCGGCAGTGCCGAAAGAGGCACTGTGTTCCGAGCCCAAGGAGTCGTGCGTCATGATGAACCCTCCCAGCCGGAAGTTCACCTATACATCGCACTTTTCGGCCCTTCCGGCCGAGCGAAGAAGCCGCGCCCTGTCTCAGGTCCGTGCCGAGCTGTCGCTTGTCATCTTAAGCGCGCTTTAACGCTTTACTCTAAAACCACCGGTGGGGCGTCGCTCCGCGAGTCGAGTTCAAGAGAACCATTCTGGTCGCTCTCAACACAGCGCTCGATGCAGGTGGCATTACGGACTTTCGAGCTTTACTGCCAAAAACCGTGGGTCCAATGCAGGTGTGTTTAACGTGGCAGAATAGGCCAAGACGTCGATTGCAAGTGCTGCGCCAAGTTTCTCAATAAGCCAATGTTTTTATTGACCATATCGGGCCTGCACTGTCGGAGAGCTTCAGACGCTACGGGGCCATGCAGACGTTTCAGGCCGCAGCGATTGTCCATGAGACGTCTCTCCGTCTGGTTGACGGAGGCAATACAACGCATCCTCGCCCGGCAACGCCTGCCCGGAGGAGGCACACCGTTGATGTTACGAAGGCAAGCCAGGATGATGGACCAAGACCATTCGGCTACGCTTGAAGCCAATGGCTTGGTCTGGCGGACGCCGACAACGCCGTTTCGATTGCGCGAGACGTCGTCCATCTCGAAGCCAACTGCCACCCTCTCACGAACGAATCCGACAATGAAACGGACTGAACACGCGACCTCTGTGTCGGTCGAAGACGCCCTTGAGTGGCTTGAGCGCCACGGCAAGAAGAAGAACATCGACGGACTCAAGCGCTGTGGGATCACGGCCACCAAGCCTTTTGGCGTCACCGTTGGAGAAACTAAGAGGTATGCCAAGCAAATTGGGAAAAACCACGCGCTGGCACAGCAGCTTTGGGCGAGCGGGAGGTACGAGGCGCGTTTGCTCGCCTCGTTCATAGACGATCCCGAGCGGGTTACGGTTCGACAAATGAACCAATGGGCGGATGACTTTGACAACTGGGCAATCGTCGACACCGTCTGCTTCCACTTGTTCGATCGCGTACCGGCCTCTTGGAAGCTCGTTCCGCAATGGGCCAAAGCGAAACCCGAGTTCAAAAAACGGGCGGCGTTTGCGTTGCTGTGGAGCCTCAGTGTCCACGACAAGGAAGCATTGGATGAACGGTTCCGCAAAAGCCTTCCGCTCATCGAGCGAGGCGCCGAGGACGACCGCAACTTTGTAAAGAAGGCCGTCAACATGGCGCTACGTGCGATTGGCAAGAGGAATGTGGTGCTGAATGCAGCAGCCATCGAAACGGCGCAGCGACTTGCAAAATCGGACTGCAGTGCTGCGCAGTGGGTGGGAAAGGATGCGATCAAGGAGCTCACCAGCCCGTCGGTTACCAGACGGCTCACGGCGAAACATCGCGCTCTGCGACGGGGCGGATGAGGCAAAGGAAGCATGATTGGTTCAAAGGCAAGTTGCGTTCTAGCAACGGGATCAGCGGTGGCCCGCAACACGTTTCTCTGCACTCCGAAGGTGGGCCTCCAACCATTTGTGTAGTTCCAGGGTTATGAAGGGATAGACATTCAACGACTCGTATAGTCGTTGTTCGAATAAAAAGACGTACGTCCGGCCGAGTGGATTAGAATTCCAATCATTCTAACCGAATCAGGCTTGCACCAGACTTAGACGCCGTGTAGGGTTCCCACCGCAAATGTGCGGCTGAGATCTCGTTAATCGTGGGCGTGAACCAGCGACTGCCTCTTTTCTTCCGATCGCTGCGCCCATTTTTCCGCCGTTGGCCATGCACATCTCTCAAACTTCTTGGTCCGACGAAGCGATTTCGGACCGCGCTGTGGCCGACGGACCGGCCCCGCCACGTCGACTCGCGTCGCCCCTGCAGCAAGGGCGCGTGCATTGGCAGCCAGGCCACGTCGCGCTGGTACTTGGGATGCACGGGCTGGCGTCGATGGCACTGGTTCCGTGGCTGTTCAGCTGGACTGGCGTGGTACTTGCCGTCGCCGGGACCTGGCTGTTCGGAATGTTTGGGCCGATCATCGGATTTCACCGGTTGTTGACACACCGCAGCTTTAAGTGTCCGAAGTGGCTCGAGTACGGAATGGCTCTGGTCGGCGTGTGCTGCGTGCAGGGGTCGCCGATTCGCTGGGTCACGTGGCATCGAATGCACCATCAGCATTCGGACACGGAGGAAGACCCGCATTCGCCATTGGTCAGCTTCTTCTGGGCACATCTGGAATGGATGCTGACGGAGGATAAAAAGCGGAGTTGGTTTGCGGCCTATGACAAGTACGCACCGGACATGATCCGGGACCGTTTTTACCTGATGCTGGAACGCAAAGGGACCTGGTTCTTCGTGTACATTGCGCACACGATGCTGTACTTCGCTGTCGGTTTTGCCGTGGGCTCGTTGCGGCCCGGTGGCACAATGATGGGCGGATCGCAGTTTGGCCTGAGTTTGCTGGTCTGGGGTGCGTACGTCCGCACGGTGCTAGTCTGGCATATCACTTGGTCCGTAAATTCATTCTCGCACGTCGCCGGGTATCGCAACTATGCGACGCCCGATCAAAGCCGCAACAACTGGTTCGTCGCGCTGATCGCGAGCGGCGAAGGCTGGCATAACAACCACCATGCCCAACCGAATGCCGCTTCGTCAGGGCACCGCTGGTGGGAATTCGATCCCGCATATCAGTTGATTCGTGCGATGTCGATGATTGGGCTCGTTTCCGATATCGTGCCTGTTCGCGGTCAACGTCTCCGACTCTACGACGGGCGTCACGATCAACGGCCAGAGGGCGATCGCACCGAACCGAAAATCCCGCAAACCGATCAACAGGTCCATCGGAAGAAACGCGCGGCGTGATCGATTGCTTCACCCATGTAGTTTTGATGCATGGCAAGCTGGTTCATGAAATCCGTCAAGAATCGCCAAAATGCCCAGGAGCGGGCATTTTCAGTGGGTAAGATAGAATCGCTTTCCGCACCCACAGGAAACGCTCATGAACACCTCCGCCATTCGAGCAGCGGTAACGACGGCGATTCTGCTTTCCTCAATGGGCACCTCCGCCGGCTTCGCTCAATACATCATTGGCGTACCGGTTGGATTCATGCCCGGCACGGCGTCCTTGGTCCGGATCGACCCGGCGACCGGCGCTTATGTGACGATCGCCGGCAATGGGAATTCGTACCACGCGCTGGCGCAAAATGCCGCCGGCCAAATTTATGGCGGCTGGTTCAGCACCACCGACGACAACGGGCGAGTATCCCGAATTAATCCGGCCAACGGCGCGCCGCTGCAAACCTTTAACGCGGTCACTCCGGGCGCCGGAAGCATCCGCGGCCTGAGCTTCGACACGAGCGGCACGCTATTCGCCGTCGTGAACCGCAACAACGCGCAGGGCTCTCCGACCCTGCCCGACGATCTCTATGAGATCAATCTCGGCACTCAAACCACGTCTCGCATCGGCAGCCTGGGTTTCCTTTCCGTCCAGGCCCTCGATGTCTCGCCGAGCGGCAGCTTCTTCGCCTGGGATACGCAGGAAGGACTGCTCACCGTCAATCCAGCCACGGGTGCGGCCGTGGACGTGAACACAAGCATCGGCGGCGGCGTCGAGATTCAATCCATCGTGTTTGTGCCCAATGGACGGCTGTTTGGCGCGGGCGACACATTGTTTTCGATAAACCCCTCGACGGGCGCCTTCTCTCAAATCGGCGCAGGCGGCGGACCCGATGTGCGCGGCATCGAATGGATCGTCCCAGAGCCATCGGCTATCGTCCTGGTCGCAGCGGCGGTCTGGTTGTTACTGACTCGTCGCCGTATTGCGTGATCGGTTCGATGCTTTGCGTAGGGGCAGAAATTCTGCTCTCCACGGCAAATTCATTGCTCATTTCGAGTCGCGTTATTCGCGCTGACAGGAAGTATCGTTTCTGGCGACGATGTTAAGGATCCAGTAAAGGGCAGTTTCATGCAGCACTGACCTTAGCAGAAAGACGCAGCGACGTCATCAATTATTATTGGCCGCCCTACGCGAAGGTCGTGCAGAAGTCTGGCTATGCAACCGGCAACCAGCGAGCAGTATTTCAATGACTTTGAGAATCGAGTGACTAGAGGTGAGAAAAAGACCGCTTGATTTGGTCCTGCCTTCTTGAGCCGCCACCGTTCGGGGCGTACACTCAGTACCGCGCACTTTCTCGGCACGCCACCCATCGCAAAGGAGACACAAATGAAACGGCGACTTTTGACGCTTGCTGGCGTGGTAGTTCTGGTTGGTGCCGCCGCGGTGATCGCCCAGCAACGAATAGCGGTGGACAAACAGGGTCTTGATGAAGCTCTCGAGGCGTGGGTCACGGCGTTCAACAAGCACGATGCCAAGGCAATCGCAAGTGAATACGCCGAAGATGCCGATGTGATGTTCCCCAGCGGCGAAAAGCTCAAGGGACGAGAAGTAATCGAGAAGGGCTTCGCAGATACTTTCGCAAAGAATCCAAATGTGCGGACGAAGCTTAGCGACGTATCACGAATGCCACTTTCTTCAGACATCGTCGTGGAAGACGGCACTTGGGAGGAGTCCGGCCTGGCCGAAAAGGACGCTCCGACACAGGGCCACTACACGACAATCCTTGCTAAACGGAATGGAAAATGGCTTGTCATTCACGAACGTGCCTGGGCGTCACCGAGAACAGTCGAAATGAGTCAGTAGACGGCTAACTTTACTGTTGAGATCCACTACAGGCGCACTCCGGAATAAGGCAATGCCGAAACATGCGCGCCGTCCAGATTTCCCGTGCCGGTGGTCCGCTCGAGCTCGTTGAGCGGCCGATTCCCCAGCCAGGTCCCAGGGCCGTGCGGGTCAAAGTCGAGGCCTGCGGCATCTGTCATAGCGACGTGATCACTAGGGAAGGCGCCTGGCCCGGCATCGCCTTCCCGCGAGTGCCGGGGCACGAAGTCATCGGCGTCATCGATGAGCTCGGCGTGGATGTGCCGCCGCGTTGGCAGGTCGGCCAGCGAGTTGGTGTCGGCTGGCACGCATGGCATTGTGGCTATTGCGACCATTGTCGACGGGCTGACTACTACGCCTGCCAGACGGGAGTCCAGGTGACGGGCATCTCATTCGACGGCGGCTACGCCGATTACATGATCGCCCCGGCGACTGCGCTGGCCCTCGTGCCTTCGGAACTGCACGCCGCGAAAGCCGCTCCGCTCATGTGCGCCGGCCTGACAACCTTCAACGCGCTGCGCCACAGCGGCGCGAGACCCGGCGATCTGGTCGCGATCCTTGGTATCGGCGGCCTCGGGCACCTCGGTGTTCAATATGCAGCCAAGATGGGTTTCCGAACCGTCGCGATTGCCCGCGGTCAGGACAAGGAACCGCTCGCCCGGCAATTAGGTGCATCTCATTACATCGACAGTGCGTCGACCGATCCGGCCAGCGAGCTGACGAAACTTGGCGGTGCAAAAGCCGTACTCGCCACGGTGACCCACGGCCCGGCGATGAGCGTCACCGTCGGCGGCCTCGCGCCGCGCGGCCGGCTGATGGTACTCGGCGCGGCCGATACCCCGATTGAAGCCTCCCCGCTCACTCTCCTCATGGGTCGCCGCGCGATCGAGGGCTGGTACTCAGGAACCTCGATCAACGCGCAAGAAACGCTCGCTTTCAGCGCGAAGTCGGGCATCGAGTCGATGAACGAGACCTATCCCCTGGACCAAGCGGCCACAGCGTTCGATCGAATGCTGAGCGGTCGAGCACGGTTTCGAGTCGTGCTTACGATGGGAAGGTAAGCCAACGTTCAAACCCCGTGCGACTAAGAACGAGAGCCGATACGGAAAAGGCCTTCGCGCGCGTCTCGCTCGATCAATTACTTCGTTCTACCAGTGCCTTCGTTCCTTTGTGCGTGGTAAAGGGGTGACCATCGTACTCCGATAGCGACTAAAAATGGACGTCATGAATCAACGTCGCCGTCTACTGCGACCATTTAGGTCATTTCTGCAGGTACAGCCATACGAAGCCGGTCCTGTCTTCGTGCATGAACTCCGCGCGTTGCTGGTAGACCTTATAATACTCCTCGTTGGCTTCGGTGCGTGCGGCTTCATCGGCTGAGTCTGCAGACATCGCCGTCGACGCATCCTGGACCGCTTTCTGCCAGGCCGCGAACTTCTCCTGGAATTCCTCCGTGGTCAGGCCGTTTGCCGGGCTAATGAGGTAGACCGAGTCGCCCACGAGCAGGTCGAGCTTGCCGTCATCGTTCACATCGTCGACCCAGATGCGCGTTGAGCTGGTGGGTCCCGTGAGGTCCTCTTCCTTGAAGGGCTGCCCATACGCAACAGGAAGGCCCGCTTCGATCAGCGTTTGAAACGCGGCTAACTCCGGCACTTTTCCCTCGCCCGCGCGGTTCTCCGCCCATTGCACACCACCCTTGCTCGATCCACTGAGCAAATCCAAGTCGCCGTCGCCGTCCCAGTCGATGACGAACGGATCGCTGTGCGCACCGTCGATGCGCAGCGGCGAATCGCCTGTTTGGATTGCTTCGGGCTTGGGCTCGAACTGGCCCTGACCTTGCCCCTTGAACCAGTAGAACGAGCCCGCGAAGTTCCCCACGACCAGATCCAGCTGACCGTCGGCATCCCAATCGACTGCGAATGGCCGAGTGCAGATGTTCTCGGTGATCGACTGATTCTCTGCGACGGGAATGATGAGCGGCTCGCCGTCGGTCCCCTTCAATACCTCGGCTGGACGAAACGTCGCGTCCGCCGTGCCATACAACACCTGGAATAATCCCGCCATGGGCTGCTCCATGCGGGAGTAAGAACCGGAAAGAATGTCGCGCTGACCGTCGCCATTAAGATCCACAAACTGTGGAGTAGAGCTCGTGCATCACCAAACGCCGGGTACTTCGGCCACCTTCCCTTCCGCCTGCAACCAGTCTCCCGCTGCCAGCTCTTCTGCACCAACATTTTTGAAGACCCGGATTTTTCCTTGGGCAAACTGTCCGACCAGCAGATCCTTCTTGCCATCGGCATCAATATCAGCCCAACACGGGGCAGCATAGCCCGGGCTTTCAACGCGCACTGCCGCGCCGTCCGCCTTCACACGAACAGGAGTCTGGAATTCGGCAGCGTTGGAAAATGAGCAGCCACAACAATACAAGAGCGCCGAGAACACGAGTCGTTTCATAGAACTGTCCTCTTCCGGGGTGAAACGGTCGAACAGAAGGACTCTTTGCTTCGCCGATGATTGAGTTATCCCGCATCCGTGTACAAGGTCGAGACTGCCCGGATCATCAAAACAATCTGCGTCCAATCACTGTTTATTGGGCGCACGACCAAGCTCAATTGCATGCGTTCAAAGGGACACCAATGCCAGCGAGTATAGCCGCACGGAAGTAAGTCGCGAAGGCGGCCGATTGGATCGGTGAGCAATTTCAGTCGTGTCAGGCGGCGGCAATTCACAAAATGTCGTCGCTTCTTTACCTCAACGGAGTTAAATTCCCCAGATTGGAGCTAATCACGATTAGCGGGTGCGGACAACGTATAATCAGCGGGCCGTGAAAACTACATTTGGCACAACGTGCTTGCGATGTTTGCTGGTCGTGATGGCCAACTTGTTTGCTGGCGCCGTGTGTGGCGAAGAACTAGACGTACCCGGTTTGGCAGTCACCTGGGCCGATGGCTACCTGACAATCAGCGGCAGTTTTCCCGGGCGTGAAATCCGCATTCACTATCTCGAGGCCTACTGCCGTCCTGGGTCGACCGACCGGCAGTGGAACGAGACAGTGATCGGACACACGACCCATCTTGTTGAATCCAGCGCCGAGCGTCGGCATCTGAAGCTGCGCGATCAGTTGAGCGACGGCGTGATCGTTGACCACGATGTCACGGCCCACCGAGACGAGGTCGACTTCCGGCTCGTCGCACATAATCGCACGCAAAAAGCTTCCGACGCCCATTGGGCGCAGCCCTGCATTCGTGTGGATCGGTTTACCGGTTGTACGACGGAAGATGCACATGCGCGAGTGCCGACCTATGCGCGAAAATGCTTCATCTTTCTGGACGGACAACTAACTCGTTTGCCCACGCGCCCCTGGGCGGAGCACGCTCTTTATATTCCCGGCCAGGTCTATTGCCCTGCGCACGTTGATCGAAAGGACGTCAACCCAAGGCCGTTAAGCACGCTGGTTCCTTCCAGCGGCCTCATTGGTTGTTTCTCCGACGATGAGCGTAAAATCATGGCCGTGGCCTGGCAACCATATCACGAGCTATTCCAAGGTGTGATCGCATGCATCCATAGCGACTTCCGCATCGGTGGTCTCGCTGCCGGCGAGACAAGGGAGATTCGCGGCAAGATCTATGTGGTTGATGCTGACGTTGCGGCGATTGTAAATCGCTATGAGCAGGACTTTCCCGAGCATGTGACATCGAGATGACGGTCTCGCGCAATCGATGAAGTTCGGCCAGTTAGTGGAAAGTATGACACACATTCGCACCGCGCAATAATGAGGTTGACGTTCTCGATCCAAGGTGAGATTGCTGATTGGCTCAGTGGCCGAGTACATGACGAAGATTCAAGTGGGCGATCGAGCTCCAGACTTCTCCGCGACCACGCAGGACGGCCAGCGGATCTGTCTCAACGATTTTCTCGGAAAGAAGGCGTTGATCCTTTTCTTCTATCCGAAGGACGGTACACAGGTTTGTACGAAAGAAGCCTGCGCGTTCCGTGATTCGTACGATAAATTCCTCGAGACGGGGGCTGAAGTCATTGGGGTTAGTAGCGACTCGGACCAAAGCCACCGCGGATTTGCAGAACGGCATCACCTGCCGTTTCCACTGATTAGCGATGCGGATGGCGCGCTTCGCACCGCGTTTGGTGTCCGCAAGACGCTGGGCTTCATACCTGGACGAGTGACCTACGTAATCGACGATTCGGGCATCGTGCGGTTGATATTCAGGGCGCAATTTGCGTCGGAACAACACGTTCTCCAGGCGTTGGTCGCTGTACGCAAAACTTGATTCACGTTGGCACTCCCCGCTGCACCTCAAACCTCCGCCGAGGTACGATGGCCAGCCATGATGTCGCTTATGAATCGATGCCCACCGTGATGGAAAGTGAGGACGATCCCATGGACCAGGTCGACGAAATTAATAAGCCCAATCCCAACGCGCCGACGGCGCTCTCTCGATTTGCGTTTCTCATTGGCGATTGGCGATGCGAAGCCAAGGTGAAGTTGGCCGATGGCCAGTGGCAGACGTTTGAAGCGACGTGGCTCGGGCACTTCATCCTCGATGGCTATACAATCGCAGACGAATACCGGATGACAGACTCTGCCGGAGAGTTGATTGTGCTTGGCATGAATCTCCGCGCGTATGATCCTGCCAGGCAGATTTGGAATATTAAATGGCTCAACGCGCTGGCCGGAACGTGGGTGGACCTCGGACCGGAAGAGCTCGGTGGAGTCTGGTTCGACGGCGAATCTATCAGCTACGTCTTCAAAGAACCAGTGGCCGACCATGCGTTTACGCGTGCCACTTACACGAACATCTCCCAGACGCACTTTACATGGCGCGGCGAGAAGTCGGATGATGGGAAGGCTTGGAGCGAGTTCATGATCGTCGAGGCCGATCGAATTAAGGAGTAGGATGCCACTGGGAAAAGTCGGATGCTGGCGAGATGCGGACGAGCAAAGCAAATGCTTCAACAAGTCCAGCCGGAGTTAGCGGGAAAGAAAACTTAGAAAAATGCGACATAGCCTTCCAATGTGCACAAGGGACGTTGCGAAAACCAAACTCAAGCACAAGACAATGGCAGCCGTCCGCATGTACGAAGCCGTGGTGAACGAAATTCCCAAACCGGTGGCAGCCGCAATGTACGCCGCGAAACACGCCGGGCATTTCGGCATGAGCGCAACCGTGGCACCGGGTAGTATCCAGCCGGCAACGAAAACAAAACGCCGCCGCCAGGTTGCCGTCTTTGACGGAGCGGGATTGCCACAACAACTGGGCATTTGTTTGTCCGGTTCGTGATAACAGGGAGCTTAAAGTCGCGGTACAACAACGTTCATTCGCACACCGTCAATCAGGTCCCTCGAGTCTTTGAACGTTTTCCTATGGTCCGTGTGTGAGACTTCGGCATTGCCGACTTTTTCTTGGAGGACACAGCCCGCGGATTGAATTCGAGAGCGAGGTCAAGCCACGATTCCAGGTCGCGCTTGGAGTCGATTCCGTCGGCGTTGACAAATACGAAGCCGCGCATTGGCTTGCCCGTGAAATCCATGGGCACGCAACCTTTCCGGCCAAGTGCCTCGTCATAGATCTCCGGGTCGATTCGAGCCATGAGGCGCTCCTTCACCACGCCGACGCACATCTTGCCGTCGACCATGAAGCACAGCCCGCCCATCATCCGCTTTTCTTCGACAGCAATGTTACGATCAGCGAAAATGCGCCGCACTCTGTCTGCAAGTTCTTCGTCGTAAGCCATAGAAGTAGCTTTCGGAAACTCAAATGAAATTACGTGGTGGCGTGGCAACACGAGCCGGCATTTTGAGATAGCGTCTCGTACTCGTCGTGCCGGCGCCACCAGACGCCCGTCTCGTTGCACCCTTCGGGGCACGGTCGAGCCACGGGTACATGCCCCAAAGAGCGTCCAGTCCGCGTGCATAGGCTGAATAGGTGTGGTAGACAACGCCGTTCTTGAGCACGAACGCGCTCATCCCCGGCCTCTCGCCCGTGTACGTGGCCACGTCGGTTCCGGTTGTGGCCGCCATCTCGGCCACGGGGCCCTCGCCTCCGCCCTCCTCACCCGGGCGCCACTCCAACGCCTCCTCGCGCTGGTAGTTGTAGTCGATGCTCCCCTCGCGCTGTTGCTCCTCGGAAAACCAGACGTGGAAGTCGCAGTTGAAGTCGCCGCCGAGCGACGACGCCCACGGAAACGTCCACCCCATCCGCCGCTTGTACGCCTGCAGCTTCGCGAGCGGCACACGCGACACCGTCCACAGCATGACGTCATGGTTCGCCAGGTGGACGAAGATGCCGTTGTACCCGTCCGCGATTGCAGAGCAGGACGGGCAACCCGCCTGGTAGTCGGGGCCGAACATGAAATGGTAGACGAGGAGCTGCGAGCGCCCTTGGAAGAGTTCTGCCAGCGTGGCACTCCCTTCGTCGGTCTCGAATTGGTATTCCTTGTCGACACGGACCCACGGCAGCTCCTGGCGCCGCCGCGCTAGCTCGTCGCTCCGCCGCGTAAGATCCTTCTCCGCCTCGAGTAGCTCAATCCGTGCTGCGAGCCACTCCTCCCGTGACGACACTTTGTGAATCGTTGCGGACGTTTTGGTCGTTGTCATTTCGTGATCTCCATCAAAGGAAAAAAATGAAGTCGAGGTTTTCGTTTCCAGTGGATCAATATTAATCGCTTCCAAAGCGCGGTGCTTCGTCGCCGCTTGGCCCGTAGCTTGACGGGACCGTCGTTCCCAGCAAGCGCAAATACACGCCGAGCTGGCCGGGATGATGGTACCAATGGTTGAGCATGATGCTCCGCAAAAAGGCCAACCGGGGCAGGGACAACAGCTTACGTTCACCCTGAACGACAGTAAACATGCTCCGCATGCGGCTGTCGTCGATCGAAGGAAGCTCTTGTCGAACGTACGCGGCAGACCGGTCGAGCGTATCGAGCACTTCGCGAAGCGTTTCGGGCTGCGGCCGGCCCGCGGAAAAGTCCGGCGCGGTCGCTTCATCCGGCTCCGATAGCCGCAGCACGCGTTCCGGTGCTTGAGCGATGTGGTGCGCAAGCTGCCCGACAGTCATTGATTTTTCATGCGGCCGCCGCGCAAGACGGTCTGCGGGCACGCGCTCTAGGAACCTTCGCGTTGTACCCAGCTCTTGTTCAAACTCCGCGAGCAGCGACGCGGCGATTTCATGACCAGACGAGTCGTTAGTGTTGGCTTTCATTGCGGTTCTCCACTAATTCCGGCGTGCTCTGCGTTCGGCCAGCTCACGAATTCGATCAAGCCAATGGTGCCAGCCTTCCGGCATGCCGTCTCGATGCTCGGGCAGGATTAGCCCCATTGCACGATGCAGGAACGTCAGCTGTGTCCCGCCGTCTTTCTCCTTGAAACGGTACTGGACATGGTTCACGGCGGGGTAGGACATCGGCATAGGCCCGGTGAGTTCCAAGAGAGTGGGGGGCTTGATCACTTGGACATGACCCCAAAAGTGCCCCGCGTTATTGCCCAGGTCGCGGTACCAGCGGCCGCCGGGCCAGGGCTCAATCTTCATCGACAACGTTTTGCCGTCCGGCATCTGTGCTTCGGGCCCAAGTTCGTCCAACATTGCCTGAAACGCCACCTCAATTGGGGCATCGATCTGAATTTCCTGCCGAATGGTGAATGCATGAACTGCATCTTTCTCAATAGCGTCCGTTGTCATTTGATTCCTCGCTTTGTTGGACTAACTTGACTTGCCGCGCTGCTCTCGTGCCTTGCACTCCGCGCACTGCTTGATTCGATCGAGCTGATGACTCCAGTGCTGTTCAAATTTCTTTGTCCAATCGTGCACGGATCTTAACTCCTTGGCTTCTAGCTGATACAAGCGCTGCTGGCCCTGCTGCGTGACTGAAACGATGCCGACCTTGCGCAGAACGCCCAGATGCTTTGAAACGGCGGGCTGCGGCAGACCCAACGTCACAACCAGTGCACCTACCGCAAGCGCCCCTCGGCGGGCGAGCACTTCAATGATTTGCCGCCGCCGCGGCTCGGCAATGGCGTTAAACACATCAGTCGTCGTTGCAGCTCGGGCCATGCCCAATCATATTCCTATATGGGAATATGTCAAGCGGTACGCAAACTCCTTACCGGTCGCTCGAACGCGTGCGTTCATATCCTGGTCGATCGAGAGAAGCGTGAATCGACGAGGGATCAGAAACCTTTTGGGAAAATCGGGAAACGGCGCACCCATCGACAGATCGGGCTTCTTATCGCCAAATCTATCGCCTGCCCGGCTTTTAAATGCCTTTTGTGGAACGCGGCTTTTTGTCCTGAGCTTCAGCCGCCTTCAGTGCGCAGGAATTGCAAGATGTCCGCGCCAAAATCGGCGGCGGTGATGTAACGTGCATCGGGGTCATCGGCCAGGGCTTTGAGCAGGATGCGTTCGACCTCCTTATCGAACTTCGGTTTGAACTCGGTGGGCGGGCAAACACGACCTTCCGCGACCGCGCGGAGCGTTTTGTAACGATCGTTGTAGTCGATGTGGAGCGGGTGCCTTCGGACGAGCATCATGTACAGAATTACGCCGAGCGCGTAGATATCGGTTCGGCCGTCAATTTTCTTATTCTGCCCGCGGGCCTGCTCCGGAGCCATGAAAAGCGGCGTGCCGATTACCGAGCCGTCGAGCGACATACATGTTTCCGACTCGGCTTCCAGACGGAACATCGCCCGCGCCAGGCCGAAGTCCACAAGCTTCGACGAACCTGCATGTGTCACCATGATATTGGACGGCTTGAGATCGCGGTGGACGACGCCTCGCTCGTGAGCGTGATTGAGTGCGTCGCACACTTCGACGGCCAGGCACAGAATCTTCGCCACCTTCGGCTCATACAGCTTGACGTACTTGTCGAGCGTGAGGCCATCGACTAATTCCATGGCATAGTAGCCGAGCTGCCGGTCGATCTGGCCGTCGTAAATGCGGGCGATATGCGGATGATCCAGCCGCTTGGCAATTTCTATCTCGCGGGCAAAGCGATTGAAGACCTCGTCCGTGGCCAGGTCGACGCGAATTATTTTGAGCGCGACGCGGCCGATTGGTTTCGTTTTGGATCGCCTCCCACACGGTGGCAAACGCACCTTTTCCGAGCAGTCGTTTGACTTCGTACCCCGGCACGCGCGGCAGCGACCATTCCTTCGGCGGCACGGCCTCGACAATCCGCTGGGCCGCAGCCAACCGGCTGCGCAAGACTTTCGGCTCGACGGGTTTGGTCAAGTATTCGTCGGCGCCGGCGTCCAGACCTTCGACAATATCTTCTTCAGCGTCACGGCTGGTGAGCATCACCACGTACGTGAAGGGCAGGGTCTGACATCGTTTCAAACGCCGGCAGACTTCGATGCCATCCATTTCCGGCATCTGCCAATCCAGGATGGCAAGCCGCGGAGCGTCGGGCAGCTGCAAGATCTTCCACGCCTCTCGGCCGTCTTCGGCGATCACTGGCTCGAGACCCCACGTGATCACATTTTGTTTGAGCATCTGCCGCCAGATCGCATTGTCTTCTGCGATGAGGACCTTCATGACTTGCCCTCTCGTGCGAATTCACGGTCGAATGCGGAGATTAACCGGTCGATTGCCGTTTGCAGATTGTGCCATGCATCGTCGAAGTCGGAGGCGTCGCCGGCACGCCCCATTTTCTCAATACGGAGTGCCGCGTCGTAGGCCTTTTGCGCGGCGAACATCGAAACGGATCCCTTCAGCGCATGGGCCGCACGGGATAAACCGGCCAGGTCGCCGGCCGCTCGTTGTCGCCGGATTTCGTCCATCTGTTTCAGGCATTCGCTGCGGAACAACTCGACAAGGTCGCGCAGCAATTCTTCGTTGCCGCCGACGCGCGTCAGGGCCTCTGCGCGGTCGAATTCCGCAGTACCAGCACCGTCGCGCTCAACCTTAGGCGCGGCACCCTCACCCCGGCCCTCTTCCGCCGCGGCCGATCTTCGGCCCGAAGGGAGCGCGAGGTTAATATCCTCCACAACACGAAACAGCTCCTGCGGTCGAAACGGTTTTGCCACGTACGCGTCCATCCCGGCCTTGAGACAACGTTCACGATCGCCCGCCATCGCATGCGCGGTCATGGCGATGATCGGCATGTGGTGTTGCGATCCCATTTCACGCTTGCGAATCGCTGCCGTCGCCGCATAGCCGTCCATCACGGGCATCTGGATGTCCATGAGCACCAGATCGAAATCCTGCTTGTCGAGGGCCGACAACGCCTCTTTTCCGTTGTTGGCCAGCGTAACGTGGTGGCCACGCTTCGTCAAAAGATCGATGGCGACCTTTTGATTCACGATGCCGTCTTCGGCCAATAGGATGCGTCTGGGAACGAAATCGCCGGGCCGATCCGTCTGGATCGAATCGAATGGGCGGGCATCGGCTACGGCGGTCCCTAGCGACTGGGCGATCGCGTTGAAAAGCTGTGATTGAGTGATGGGTTTCGTCAGGCAACGAGCCACGCCCATCCGAGCGGCGCGCTGTTTGTCTTCACTTCGATTGGCCGAGGAAAGCATGATCACCGTCGCCTGGTCGAAGTCGGCAACTTCGCGCATCTGCTCCGCAGTGTCAAACCCATCCATGCCGGGCATCATCACATCCAAGAGCACAAGCCGGAACGGTTGACCGGATGCCGACGCGTGCCGCAGCGCATCGAGCGCCGCGGGACCACTTGCCGCTACGGTCGATTGCATTCCCCAGTTACTTAAGAGCTCGTGGCAGATCAGGCGATTCGTATGGTTGTCGTCGACGACAAGCACGGGCAAGTCAAGCAACGTGTCGAGCGCCGCCGC
The DNA here is from genome assembly GCA_963786455.1 of uncultured Planctomycetota bacterium. Lineage (GTDB taxonomy): Bacteria > Planctomycetota > Planctomycetia > Pirellulales > Lacipirellulaceae > JABDGM01. Next base: position 271,914 of record CAWAZX010000018.1, read on the forward strand.
ACTGGTCGGGCGTGGCTCGGTCGAACGCGGAAAACGTACGGTGAAGTGAAACGTGCTTCCTTTACCAGGCTGGCTCTCGACCCAAAGTCGCCCGCCCATCATCCGCACAAGTTGCGATGTGATCGCCAGGCCCAACCCGGTGCCGCCATACTCTCGCGTCGTCGAAATATCCGCCTGGCTGAACGCCTCAAAAATCCGGGCTTGCTTTTCCGGCGCAATGCCAATGCCGGTGTCGCGCACGGAAAAATGGAGGCAAGCCTCGGTGCCGTCAACCGATTCCGGTTCGACCTCCGCGACGATCTCTCCACGGTGGGTAAACTTAATCGCGTTCCCGACCAGGTTGACAATGATCTGCCGCAATCGCCCGGCATCACCGATCAGTTCGTTGGGCACTTCCGGCGGGATGCGAACGGCCAGCTCCAGACCCTTTGCGGCCGCGGGATGCCAGCGTGTGCAGCGTGGAACCGAGCGTTTCCTGCAAGTCGAACGGCAAGTCCTCCAACTCGAGCTTCCCGGCCTCGATTTTGGAAAAGTCGAGAATGTCGTTGAGAATCGACAGCAGCGAGTCGGCCGACGATTTTACGTGATTCTGGTATTCGCGCTGCTCGGCGGTGAGATCGGTGTTCAGCAAGAGCTCCGTCATTCCGAGGATGCCGTTCATCGGCGTGCGGATCTCATGGCTCATATTTGCCAGGAAGCTGCTCTTGGCACCGCTGGCAGCGAGCGCGGCTTCCTTCGCCTGCTGCAGCTCGGCGTCGGTGCGGTTTAGTGATGCGGCGTTCCACCAGATAAAAACGCTGAACACCACGATGTTCGCCAGCACGAAGAGGGACAGCCCCATCACCTCGTCGACGACGCCGTGAGTTTGTGCATACCACCTCATCCAGCCCGCAGCCGCGGGAATGAGAATCGTTGCCGGCAGCAGCCGCCGCGCCATCACGCCGCCGGCGCCGCCGCTGCTGATGATCGACATCAGGCCATCGGAAGGGCGCGCATGCAGGATCCCGGCACTCAACAGTGCGAAGGCCACCGCGGTGTTTAGCGCCATCGGGATAAATGACCGGATGCCGATCAGGTCAACGGCGCTATAGGAGTAGCCAATAATTGCCAAGAGGGCGATGAGAGTACTCGCAAGCGCGAGGAACTCCGCCGGCAAAATCGAGCGTCGGTACCTCGTGTCCCGAAACAGTAGCGCCAGTCCGCACAGCACGAAGCAACCCGCTGTGTTGGGGGCCATGCGATTCGGCGGTGTGTATTGGTCGAGCTGTTGGCGAAACAGCCAGGAGTCGGGACCGTTGTCCCAGCCGATTGCATATCCCGCGAGGCGGATGACGGCGATCGCCACGACACATCCAGCGAATGCTCGTCCGACGCCACGGCACCACGCCACGCTCGGCTTTAGCAGCAGCCACAACGCGGTCGCCCCGAGGAAAAAACTTACTGCGGTGCCGCCCGGATTCATCGCGACCATACCGGGAATCACCGACTTAAGCGTTTCGACCTCCAGCGCCCAGCCAATCAAGACAAGGACGCTCAACAGCGCGACGACGACGCTTGTTGTTTTCGCCAGAAGCAAAAAGCGCGACACCAGCCGGGCATCGGCGTGATTAGTCACGGGGTCACCCGCTACAAAAAAGTATGGCGACAACCGAACAACTACGGATTATATCGCAAAGCCCATGCGGGAGGCTCATCGATCCAGCGGACGGGCCGGCACGCCCTCGTGGGTGATGCGGATCGGTTGGATGAAGCCGCGATCGTCGAACTCCATGCGGTCGATGCACGTGACGCGGGAATTGCCGGCTCTTTCGCCAAGCGGCCGGCGGTGGTAGACGGCGAAATACTCGTCTGTTCCTGGCACGTGGATCACCGAGTGGTGGCCCGCCCCCGTGGCGATCGCGGGATCCTGCTTCAGAACCTTGCCGATGCGCTCGAACGGCCCGAAAGGAGAGTCCGCGATGGCATAGGCCACGCTGTAGTTGGGACCGGTCCAGCCACCTTCCGACCACATGAAATAGTACTTTCCGTCGCGAATGAACATGAAGGGCCCTTCGACATAGCCCTGCGGCGTGATCTCCTTGAACGTGGTTCCGTCGGAGAAGGGAATGAAGCCGGTAAAGTCGTCGTTGAGCCGGGTGATGTTGCAGTGGCGCCAACCGCCATAGATCAGATAGTGGGCACCGTCCTTGTCCTTGAATACGAATTGGTCGATGGGCTGCGCGCCGTTGTGAAACTTTCCGATCAGCGGCTTACCGAGGTAGTCCTTAAACGGGCCGGAAGGCTTGTCGGCGACGGCCACGCCGATGCCGCCGACGGCCTGGTCGTTCTGGATGTCGTTGGCGCCGAAGAAAAAGAAATACTTGCCGTCCTTCTCGACGACCGACGGCGCCCACATCGCGCGTCGGGCCCACTTAACGTCTGCGGCATCGAGGATGCGTGAGTGCTTCTCCCAAGTCACGAGATCCTTCGATGAGAAGCAGTCGAAAAACACCTGCTTGTCGTAAGGAGCCGAATAGGTCGGATAGATCCAGTACGTATCGCCGAAGATGACGCCCTCCGGATCGGCATACCAGCCCTCGAAGACGGGGTTGCCGGACGACTTTTTCTCCTCAGCCACGACCTGCGCGGTGGCGAAGACAACGAAGGCGGCGAAAAGAGAATGGAAGATCGGTTTCATGATGGGATTTAGGTGATGCGCCGTGGACCATGGAGACGAAGCATTCTAACTTCTCGTACGATGAGCCCGCTAGTAATGCGTTGATGGCACCAGCGTACCCGTCGCACTTCGAACCACTGGCAGTCACGATGCTTTCATGCCTGAGTCAGAGTCGTTTGAAGGCCTACACCGAACGGCTTTCATCGCACTGGAATTGACAGTTACGTCGTCATCCGGCCCGACGTTTGAGCTTTTCCAGCGACTTCACGATGGCGTCGATGTCCCGCTTGCCTGCGAGATGCTCAATGGCCTGCTCCAACCGGTTCAGCTCGGCGTCTCCGAGGTTGTGCAGGTTCATGAGCCCGTTGGGAACGTCTTCGTTCGCTGCCAGCAACGCGTCGAGCTTGATTTGCATCGACTTGAAATCCCGGTTCTGCGTGTTCTGAATGATGAAGACCATCAGGAACGTGACGATCGTGGTAAAACTGTTGATGATCAGCTGCCAGGATTCCGAGAAGCCGAAGACGGGCCCGCTGGCGCCCCAAACCAGCAGAATGGCGAGCGCCCCGATAAAGGCCCACGGCGTGCCGGCGGCGTAAGCGACCATTTCGGCAAAACGGCGGAACAACCGGGTCATGAACGAGTCTCCGATAGGTAAAGGGAGTAAGGCACTGCTGAGACGCAAAAACAGGAACGCTGATGAACACTAATCGTCGCTGATAACTCCATCAGTGTCGATTAGTGAAAATTAGCGTTCCGCCCCTCCCGACTTGAGGCACGCACAGGCACACCTGGTGCGCCAAATTCGATGCACGGCCCAATTTACATCGGATGTGCCGGGTGGAATGTGAGAAAGGAGCACGCCGATCTGTTCGCAGGTCAGGGGACTCATTTGGAACGCTATGCCTCGCGGTTCGGGTGCGTCGAGATCAATTCCTCGTTCTATCGCTCCCACCGGCGAAAGACATACGAGCGCTGGGCTGCAAGCACGCCACCCGACTTTCGCTTCGCGGTAAAGTTTCCTAAGCAGGTGACCCACGAGAGTCGGCTTCGCTCTTCGGAGCCCCAGATCGAGCAGTTTGTCGCCGAGGTTGGCGGTTTAGGCGAAAAACTGGGCACCGTGCTCGTGCAATTGCCACCGAGCTTAAAGTTCGATTTTGAAGTTGCTGACGAGTTCTTTCGCGAGTTGCGAGCGCACCTGGCAAGTCCGGTTGCCTGCGAGCCGCGACATGCCACATGGTTTACCGATACAACCGAGACATTGTTGCAACAGCACCGCATCGCGCGCGTGGCCGCAGACCCTATTATTGTGCCGACAGCGGCAATTCCGGGAAGTCACCACGAGTGCGTCTACTTCCGCTGGCACGGCTCGCCGCATATGTATTATTCTGCATACGATGAGACTGCGCTTTTCAAGTTGGCGGACCAAGTCGTTGCGGCGAGCGCCGCAGCGAAGTCAGTCTGGTGCATCTTCGACAATACCGCCGCCGGCGCGGCGGTAGTGAATGCCGTCACCCTCAAGGAACAGATTCAGAATCTCGAACACTGAACTTCTATCATGCGTTTCCTCGTCCGCACCAGCGGCTACAGCTTCAAGGAGTGGAAGGGGCACTTCTACCCGGAAAAGCTTCCACAAAAGGCGATGCCGCGGTACTACGCAGAGCGGTTCTCGACAGTTGAAATCAACAACACGTTTCACAAGTTTCCCGGTACTGTCCTAACAGTGTGCTGATGGGAATTTATTTGGTCGCGTAAACAACCACCCCTAACAGCACTGCAACGATCGTCGTGGCGATTAACAGAGTGCGGAGGGAGAAGCGCTTGGACCATTTAATCCACGGGACAGCAGCGAGACTTCCGATTAACGACACCAAAAACCAGTTGGGAACTGTGAGGTATCGCCCCCTTATCGGATCGCGAAAAACCGCGACCCCCATTGCTGAAAACTGTGGTGTCAATCCAGTGGGCCATTTACTTGTGCTAGGTCGCACCTTGCCGAAACCCGAACGAGAGAAGGGCCCTGGCGATGAATTATACTCTTTTGCCAATATCGTCATGCCACCTTGGACCGAAGATGCGTCGTAGTATGTTGTTTGGGTAGCGCTTCCTATGCGACGAATATACGCATAATCTCGCCACCAATAACTCCGCACCCACAACACAATCAGCAACAGGCAGACAGTCCCGCACACAGCCGACCACGCGATTTGCAGCTTGCGAGCCATGTCGGCCATCCTACCACATCGCGCACGAAAAAGCCCACCGCGATGGAGAGACGCCATGCCGCAACAAGCTTCCAAATGCGATGCCCCGTCTCGCTATGAGTTATTTGAGGTCGTCCCGGAATTCGAGAGTAAGCCTCCGTTGTTTCGAAGGACTTAAGCCCGATCGCCGCGGCGACCCAGCAACGCAATTATCCGCAACCTTTGCTGGCGATGCGGGCTTCAATTCCGGTTGATTTTCCCGGACCCGGATTTCACAACGGCTTCAGTTTTTTATGTGTGGGCTCGTCGATCGATATAATCTTATTTGCTGGCGTCTTTAAGCATCAACGGTCCACCTCAGAACCTCGAACAACGGAACCTACAACATGCGCTTCCTCGTCGGCACCAGCGGATATAGCTTCAAGGAGTGGAAGGGACACTTCTACCCGGAAAAGCTTCCACAAAAGGAGATGCTGCGGTACTACGCCGAGCGTTTCTCGACAGTAGAGATCAACAACACCTTTCACAAGTTTCCCAGCGAAGCCGTGGTGCAATCCTGGGCCGAGCAGGTGCCCGATTCATTTCGGTTCGTGCTCAAAGCTCGGCAGCTGATCACGCATTTCCGGCGGCTGCAAAATGCGGAAGCCTACACCGACGACTTCATTCGTATCGCGTCCGTGCTGAAAGAACGCCAAGGGCCGATTCTGTTCCAGCTGCCGCCGAACTTCAAGAAAGACGTGCCACGTCTCGACGCCTTCCTGACGTACATTGGCGGCAGGGCGAAGGTGGCGTTCGAGTTTCGGCACGAAAGCTGGTTCGACGACGACGTATATGCGTGTCTTCGTGCGTACGAGTCGTCCATGTGCATCGCGGAAGCAGACGATTTGCCAATGCCGAACCTCGTTCGCACCGCAAGCTGGGGCTATGTGCGTCTGCGCGAAGAGGAATACACCGACAAGAGTCTTCGGCAGTGGATTAAGAATCTTCGATCCCAAGACTGGGACGAAGCGTACGTGTTTTTCAAGCATGAAGACGCCGGGGCCGGCCCCAAGCTGGCGACCCGCTTCGTCGAACTGGCCGGCTCTTAATATAGATGTCTCTATCCGCGTATCCAGCTTCCTCATGAGTTGGCAGCTCTTTTCTCAAGAGCTGCGAAGTTTTCGCGATCCACCGCCTTTTTTACGATAACTCGTCAAGATGCAATTCGATTCGACGAACAACTTGGAGGACGCTTCACGAGTACGTCGACAGCCAAAGGGCCCCCGCCGATAATCAAACGCGACAAAAGCGACTGATTTTGACAAGGCGGAGATACATCCATTCGGGAGGTTCTGTGATGAATTTGCTGAATCGGTTCCCAGTCGGCTCGGCCTATGCCTGTTGCCTCCTGGCCGTTCTTTTGGCGGGATGCAATATCACGATTGCTCCGTCGCTGCGCGGTAGCGGCGTGGCGAAGACCGAATCGCGGGAAGTCGCCCGATTCTCTGAAATCGAAGTCGGCGGCGCAATTCAACTGGATGTAACTGTCGGCGAGCCAACTAGCCTGGTTGTAACGGCGGACGACAACGTATTGCCACTGGTCAGAACAGAGGTTGTCGGCGACCGACTCAAGATTTATCTCGACACCTCGTTGTCCACGAACATTGGTGTGCAAGTAAAGGCCAGCACGCCGGAGTTGACATCTCTTGTTGGAAGCGGCGCCACGAAGGTCAACGCGACCGGCGTAACAGGTGAGAAATTCCAGGTCGAGCTCCACGGGGCCAGCACCGGCGAGCTCAGCACCAATGCTGAAGTGATGAATGTCACGCTCGGCGGGGCTAGCCGCGGCATTCTAACCGGCACGTGCAAAGAGTTGACCGTCGAATGCACCGGCGCCTCGCAAATGCACGCGGCCGACCTCACCGCCGACAGGGTTACCGCCGAATTGAGCGGTGCCTCGTCCGCTCAACTGAACGCAAAGGAAGAACTCACGGCCGAAGCCTCCGGCGCGTCCCACCTCCGCTACACCGGCGAGCCGGCAAAGCTCACGAAGCAGGCCAGCGGTGCCTCGACGGTTTCCGGCCAGTGAGCGTCCGCGAGTTGACGGTGATCGCCGACAATTCAATAATCGTCGGCAGTGCGCTCGGGACAGAGCCCCGAGTCGCCGGCCCACTGGCTCAGATTGTTCGAGTGTTCCATGTGGCGATTCGCAACGTTCACGAGGCCTGCCGTTGCATTACTGTTCATGCACGTAGCGGTGGATGCGTGCCACGCACAATCGAACGGCGAGACGTCGGCCCAATTCGCCCCGTGGGGTGCGGAAACGCTGGAAACAATTAAGCGCGATCTGTGGCTCGCCGACCGCGGCCTCTACGCAGAAAAGGCCACAGCGGGCGGCGCTCGGCCAACGGTGCCGGCCTTTATGTGGGGCGCCGGCGTCCAGCTAACGGCGCTAGCCGCGGCCGCCCAATTCGACGCCGGCACGTACACACCGCAGTTAGCCGCCTACGCCGATGCCCTCGAAAAATATTGGATCGTTGACAACGGCATCGGCGGATACAGCGTTCTCCCCGAACAACAACGGGCCGATCGCTACTACGACGACAACGTCTGGATCGTCTTGGCCTTAATCGAGACGTTTGAAGCGACGCACGACGAGAAGTATCTGGAGCGTGCGGAAGCAACCATGCGATTCGTCTTAAGCGGCGAGGATGATGAGCTCGGCGGCGGCATCTATTCGCGCGAAAGGCGTCGCAACTCCAAGAACACGTGCTCCAACGCGCCCGCCATCGTCGCTGCGCTACGACTCCACCAAAAGACAACGAACCCACAGCACCTGGCCACGGCCGAGCGGCTCTACGACTGGACGTGCTCCCACTTGCAGGACGATGAGGACGGCCTGTTCTGGGACAACCTCCGCCTTAGCGGCCGGCTCGATCGGCGAAAGTACTCCTACAATTCGGCACTGATGATTCGCGCCAACTGCCTGTTTTTCGAAGTCACGAAGGATCTGAAATACCTGGCCGAAGCGCAGCGCATCGCCCGCTCGGCAGTCACTCACTGGATTGTGCCCGAAACGGGCGCCGTCAAAGACGGCGGCCGCTTTGCCCACCTATTATTGGAATCACTCTTAGCCATGGGACGTCTTGATCAAAATCCACGATGGCTCAACACCGTAAAAAGCAGCGTCCAATTCGCACGAAATAACGTGCGCAACTCGAATGGACGCTACGCCCACCGCTGGGACAGGTCCCAGCCCCTGGCGCTGGATTCATTCCAACTCATCGATCAAGCCAGTGCCGCCCGAGCATTCTTCGTCACCGCACGTGCCCTGCAGGAAAATCCGCCGCCGAACGACGCAAAGCCAATCGACACGGCGCAATGACTAAATGACGCGGTAGCTCCGCTTCATTCATTCGATCGCCATTGTATGCACCAATTCGCCAATTCTAATTACGCTGCACCGCACCTGATACATGGGCGTTTTGCACGTTTCATAACAGTTTGCTGCTGACTACTTGTTGCATTTTCCGAAGGCGGAGCATTGCATGACTCGTGATTCCAATAAACCAGTCGGCGAAGCGATTGCCTCGAGCGGCGTCCCTGGGCTCGACAAGATTCTGGGCGGCGGGTTTACGCCGCGACGATTGTATTTGGTCGAAGGCGTCCCAGGTTCCGGCAAGACGACGCTCGCGATGCAGTTCCTTTTAGAGGGTGTCCGCTGCCAGGAGCCGGTGTTGTACGTGACTATGTCCGAAACAAAGGAGGAGCTGGCAGATACGGCGGCCTCGCATGGTTGGAATTTGGAGGGAATGTCGATTCGCGAAGTTGTACCCTCCGAGGCGAGTCTCCATCACGATGAGCAATACACGATGTTCCACCCCTCGGAAGTCGAGCTCAGCGAAACGACAAAGACCATTCTCGACGACGTCGACCGACTGAAACCGAAGCGCGTCGTGTTCGACTCACTTTCCGAACTTCGTTTGCTCGCCGGGAACCCCTTACGGTACCGGCGACAAATACTCGCCCTGAAGCAGTATTTCGCCGGTCGCAACTGCACCGTGCTGCTGTTGGACGACCTGACGGCAGCAGACCGCGATCTGCAGGTCCAAAGCATTTCTCACGGCGTAATTCTGCTCGAACAGCTCAATCCGGATTATGGATCGGACCGACGCCGTTTGCGAATCGTAAAGTATCGTGGCCGACGGTTCCGCGGGGGTTACCACGATTACGAAATTGTGCGCGGCGGCTTGACCGTATTTCCGCGACTTGTGGCGGCGGACCATCGTACGACGAGCGAACGAGTGCGGCATGCCAGTGGTATCACCGAATTGGACACATTGCTTGGCGGCGGCATTGAAAGTGGTTCCAGCACGCTCATCGTCGGAGCGGCGGGCACCGGAAAGTCCAGTCTGGCTGCCCAATTTGCAGCGGCCGCAGCCGATCGCGGTCAGCGCACGGCAATGTTCATCTTTGACGAAAGCATTGACACGTTACTGACCCGCGCAGCCGGACTGGGAATCGGCCTGCAAAAGCACTTGGATTCCGGCACGATTGCGATTCGATCCGTGGACCCGGCCGAGCTTTCCCCCGGCGAGTTCGTGCACCGCATTCAGGCCGCAGTCGAACGTGACAAGGCGGACTTGGTGGCCATTGACAGCCTGAACGGCTACCTGAATGCCATGCCCGGTGAACGTAATCTGATCATTCAGCTTCACGAGCTTCTAACGTACCTGGGCCAACGTAATGTGGCGACGATGCTCGTCACCGCACATCAGGGACTGATCGGCACGAGCATGAACAGCCCGGTCGACGCAACCTATTTGGCCGATGCTGTAGTTCTGCTGCGATATTTTGAAGCCCGTGGCGAGGTCCGGCAGGCGATATCCGTCATGAAGAAGCGTGGTGGTCGGCATGAACGAACGATTCGTGAGCTTCGCCTAAGCGATGGCCGAATTCAGATTGGCGAGCCTCTGACGAATTTTCGGGGCATATTAACGGGTGTGCCAATCCTAGACCCACCATCGAGCGAGTCGCCGGCCGAGAAGCGTGGGGTCTGATTCCATGCCGACAGACCTTGAACGACGAATCCTGGTCTATGCGCCGACGAGCAAGGATGCCCAGCTAACCTGCAACGTGCTGGTCGAGACAGGAATATCGTGCGTTGCCTGCGACACCGTGCGGGCATTGGTTCACGAAATGGAGCAGGGAGTCGGCGCAGTTCTTCTTGCCGAAGAGGTGTTCATCCGCGGCGATGTCGGGCAAATCGTCGAATTGATCCGAAAACAGCCCCCGTGGTCTGACTTGCCCATAATTTTGATCACTCGCCAAGGCGTAGACTCGCCGGCCATTGCCGACGCGATTAATACGCTTGGCAACGTAATATTGCTGGAGCGGCCCACGCGGATGAATGCCCTGGCGAATGCGGCGCAGAGTGCGCTCCGAGCGCGCCGCCGTCAATTTCAGTTGCGCGATCTTATTATCGCGCGCGAGCAAGCGGCCCAGGCACTTCGCGAAGCCGATCGTCGCAAAGACGAATTCCTGGCAACGCTGGCCCACGAGTTGCGAAATCCGTTGGCGCCCTTGCGAAATTCGATCCATATCCTCCAGCTCACCGCTTGCGACGATCCCGCGACCGAGCGACTCTGCCAGACCATGGAGCGGCAGGTCAATCATTTAGTCCGCCTGGTCGACGATTTGCTGGAAGTTTCTCGCATTACACGCGGCAAAATAGAGCTGCGCAAGGAAATTGTCGAACTCGCCGCCGTGGCGCGAAACGCCATCGAAACCAGCCGTCCCCTCATCGACTCGGCCGGACTGCAGCTTGCCATCTCGCTGCCGCCAGATCGGATCTTGCTGAATGGCGACCCGGTAAGGCTCGCACAAATCTTTGCCAACCTCCTCAACAATGCCGCGAAATACACCGACGAAGGCGGCCAAATCTGGTTCACTGCCCGACAGGAAGACGACGAAGTGCTGGTCACTGTCCGCGATTCTGGCATTGGCATACCAGAGGACGTACTTCCAAAAGTGTTCGACATGTTCATGCAAGTGGACCGGGCAACGGACCGTTCGCAAGGCGGCCTGGGGATTGGCTTGACGCTGGTCCGCAGCCTGGTGCAACTGCACGAAGGAACGGTTAGCGCTTACAGCGCAGGACCAGGCCACGGCAGCGAGTTCGGTGTGCGTTTGCCAATCGCAAAAATTGAAGCCGAATCAAAACAGTCTCAATTGACCGGAGGAGTGGGCCAAGTACTGCCCTCGCGCCGCATCCTGGTCGTCGACGACAACGCCGACGCGGCAACAACGTTAGCGATGCTCTTGAAGTTCCTGGGTGCGGATGTCCACATCGCCCACGATGGACCAGCCGCCTTGGCGGCCATGGAAAATTACCGTCCCGACGTTATCCTGCTCGACATTGGCATGCCCGGTATGGACGGTTTTGAAGTTGCCAGGCGAATCCGGCAGAAGCCGGAGTTTGACGAGATCTCCTTAATCGCGCTCACCGGCTGGGGCCAGGACGACGACCTCCGCCGCACGCGCGACGCCGGATTCGATCATCACTTGATCAAGCCAGCCGATATCACCGCCTTGCAGTCCTTGCTTGTTTCGCTAGATTAGCTCGCTGATGGACGGGCTGACAGCCGGCACTTGCCCAATAATCGAATTCCAGTGCGACCACGTGTTGACGGAATCGTTTGCGGATATGATGCATTTGGCAAGTTCGGGACGTCCGCGAGCCAGTGTCAGCAATCACTCGATATTCGATGCAAGGAAATATTATGGCTAAGAAGTCGGCGAGCGAATCGAATCTTCCTCGAGTTTCAAAGCAAACCGCCGGCGGCGTCACCGGAGCGGTCATCGGTGGCGTGGTGGGAGGTCCTGTCGGGGCCGTTGCAGGTGGCGTTGCTGGAGGCGCTGATTGGCGACGCTTCAGCCAAAGGCGATAGGCCGATCAAGAAAGCCGTAGACGCGATTCGGTCAAAGCTGGGCGGTGGAAAGGCTGCCAAGGCAGTCGAAATGCCGGAAGTTTCATCGCGCACGACGAAGACGTCAAAAAAGGGAACAAAGAAAAAGAAAAAGGCGGCAGCGTCTGCCCGTCCGCCGAAGAAATCGAAGTCGAAACCGGCCAAAAAGAAAGCTCCGTCCGCCGCAAAGTCAAAAGTGGCCACAAAGCGGAAGTCAAAGCGAGCGGCAAAACCCGCCAAGAAAAAGCGATAGCGTCGATTGCTCGCAGCACGCGCCCGCCAGCCGTGGAAATGAGGCGTTAGGCCTCAATTCTACTCCGCTCCCACAGCGCAACATTCCGGAGAAATCAACCCGCGTTCGTTCGATTGCTGGTGACGGTAGCGGGACTAGTTCGTCGCGCACCTACGTGGCGACTAAGTCGGCGAGAACGCCACGGAAGGTCGCAGTTGCAGAATCACTTGCTCTTTTTTCTTTTCTTCGTGGCGGCCTTCTTGCCTTTCTTGGCAGTCTTGGGCGGCGACTTTTTCGCAGCCGTCTTCGTGGCTGTCTTCTTCTGGGCCTTCGGGCCCATGCCGACCCAGCTCTCGACCGTTTCTACGACTTCTTTGATCCTGCTCTTTTTCTTCGCCATTTATCACTCCTTGAATGGGGTAAGAGAGCACTATATCTCTTGTCTGTGATGGCGCCTACTCGTCGTCGTTTAACGATGGATGCTGACTGAGGTGGCGTTTCGTATCACGGCAGTCGAGTTTCCGGAGCGCAGCGATGCGACGTCAACGGAATTGGTTCTTGAGATGGGCGACCGCGACGCTAATTGATTGTTTGAGCTGATGTCGAGTCGCCGGCAGCCCGGACGCGAATCACGAACATCTGCCGTGTTTTGTTCGGCGCTATCCCGGGTACCAGGATGGCGTCATTGGTGCGATTCCAACATGGGGCCGGATCAATTCGGATGTCGCCGGCATACGAGCCTTTGTCGACGCCGTCGCTTCGCCCAAACGAACCGTTGCTGCGCCGATAAACGACGTAATAGTTTTTGTTCCCTTTCGTGTAGCCGTTGACGAACGAATCCCCGCCGGGCGACAGCGAAATATCGCCCTCCGGGTCGGGGAAGATCTCGGGCGTGCCCAATTTCCCGACGACCTGCTTCTTGTCCACATCGTACAGAATCTGATCCGCGCCCTGCTTGCCAATAAGCAGGTTTTCCTCAGCCCACTCAGGATGCCCTCCAATATGCATCTCATGCATTGTCAGGTGAGTGCCGTCGGCATGAATGGAGCACGGCATGTTGATTCGGTTGCCGGGCTCGCCATTCCATCCAGCTCGAACAAAGAAATAAACTCGATCCCCGCGCCGGTTCCCCAGCGTATGGTTGATGAACAGCCCAGCATTTTCGACACCACCCGCGTTTTGTTTCAACAGATCGGCAATTTGTCGGTAAGAGACGAGCAGTCGCTTCTCGCCGCTGTTTATGTCCACCGTAAAGATTCCGTCATTCGCCGGAGCATTCTCATCCTGCGACCAATCAACTGCACCCGGATAGCCAGTTACCGGACGCAATCGTGCCAGGCGGCCATAGTTGAGGCCCCAAAACAATCCCCCGTTTTGGACCACGCCGCTGTTGCCGATCGGCGTGTCATCGTAGCGAAATTCGCGAACGCGCTTTCTCGCTTGGATGTCGTACAACACCGCAAACACCTGGCCCGTCGCGACATCTCGATCGTTAAAGAAAAACTGAGTGTCCGGCGCCAGCGGGTTCCAGTAGAACATCGTCCCTTGCTGGGGATTCCAGGCGTGAGTCTTATCTAACCGGACAACTTCGTTGTTTCGTTCCGTATCGACGAGGATGACGGTGGCAGCTTCGTCCGGCTTGGGCATGCGATCGATATGGTCGATTTCCATGCCTACGATATATCGGTTCGTCCCATTCCAGGGAATCGTCTGGCATTGGCCGATGTAGCCGAAGAAATGGTGCTTGGAACCAGAAGTGATCTGCTCCACTTTCAAATCGAACGAGGGCTCATCGCATCGCACTTCGCTCCCGCACAGCACGATCAACACGCAACAAATCACTCGAATTGTTCGCATGACACCCACGGAGACGGCTGCTAATTGATGCATGAATTATCACTCTTCGAATCTCTCGCGGGTGCCACTGGCTCCGTCGGTGCTCTTCCTGCCAGACCCTTGCGGCCAAACAACGAGTGTTAATTCTCCAGCTGCTGCCGGCAAAAGCCATTGCGACTTGACTCGAAGCGGATCATACCTGGTTGGACGTCCAATGCAAGTATTGCCCCGACGACTCCAGCGACTATATGGTCCCACACCAGCAAATCAAACCCAGCGGAATGCTGATCAACAAAAAAAGCCGAGCCCGTGACCGCCTCGTAGGCAGTCTTGGCAATGAAACCGAAAAAAAGCCCACCGATCGCGCCGGCCGACAACCAGTTCTTCTGCCGCCGCGCATCGCGCAGGAGATCAATCGCCAGCAACGTGAACAATGCCGTATCGATCCCCGATAAGCCCCGGTACGCCGTTATGTTCGGAAACGCAAGGAACACCAAAATCGAAACGCAAGCCGCCGCGGCAACAGTGCATAGCCACATTCGCCGCGGGCTTCGCAGCTCACACATCGCTCCCAGGACCACGAACATCAACAGGTCCCATTGCAGGTGCTCCGCGTTCCAGTGAACCGCGTGACACGTGGCCAGTCGCCAGATTTCTCCGGCTTGCAACGCCGCGCAATCGAATTGGAGCAACTCAGCGGCTGAGGGCATGCCGGCAATCACGATCGCAAGAAGCCCAATCGACAGCGTCGCCGGGATTCGTCTCATCTGCCGCAATACGGCGGCTGCCTGCGTGCGGATGTTCATGGCGTCCTCGAAATCGTCCAACAAATCGCCAAAACGTAAGAGCGGAGCGGTAAACCCCCAGGAGTTCACCGCCCCGAAAGCTGCACGTTATTCCGCGACTTCTTCCTGCGACGCCTTCCGACGCCGCGCCGCAAGTGCCGAAGCACCAGCCAGACCTAACCCGATCGCGGCTGAAATCGGATCGATCGCACCGCCACCTCCACCGCCGGTCGGCAGATCTAGGTCGAACCCGCGGTTGGCCGGTCGATTCGGCGCGAATGGCGCCGCCGGCCTGGGCGCACGCGGCGCTTGGCCGCTGTTCACCAAATCCAACGGCTGGCCGGCTGGTCGCGATGCAACGTCCGCTGTTGGCCGCGCACCATCCGTCGCCGGACCCAACTTCGACAACGCCTCGTTGCGTAGCGCGTCGAGCTGCTCCCGCACGCGCGCCTGGGCCGTGCGATCGCGCTCCAGCCGGCTCACGTTCTTGCGATCGATCTTCCAGCGCTGATACTCGGCATCGTTCTCCAGCACGATGAACGATGCGTATTCGCTGGCGATCGAGAAGTCTTCGCACAGCATCACGATCTCATCGACGACCGAACCGACCTCGCCACGCTCGCGGGCCGCCGCCAGCATCTGGTCGACGCGCTTCCAGGCCCACATCCGTTCGATTTCCGGATTCGTGTCGTCCGCGGCCGGCAGCTCGACGTCGACGGACTGCTCGAACGGTTGGCCCTGCACGTCGCCTTTGATGGTCACGCTCGTTCGTTCCAGGCCGATCGTAGCGCCCGTAGATCGCGCAGCGGCACGCCGTGGTAGAGGTTCGGCAAAGCGGCCGGTTCGACGTCGTACACGTCGCCGCCGGCAAACGTGAGCTGCAAGTTGCTCACCGCCGGCCGCATGAGCTTGCGGCGGAACGCCTCCGCCTGCCGCTCGAAATCGTCGCCCTGCGAAATGAACGCCGCCAGGCCGCCCGCCTCGTTCGCCAGCTGCTCGAGCAGCGGACGATTCACCTCGTTGCCGACGCCGATGCAGAACACGCGCGACCCGCTCGGCCGCTGCCGGATCAATCGCACCAGCTCGCTGTGCTCGGCCTGCTCCGTCATGCCGTCGGAAAGGATGACCACGTTGAGCGTGCGGTCGGGGTCCTGGTACCGATAGGCCGTGTCGAGCGCCGGCCGCAGCACCGTGCCGCCGAGCGCCCGCTGCGATTCCAAAAACGCGACTGCCTGCTTCATGTTCTCTTCGTTGGCAGGCCGCGCTTCGTTGAACAACGTGTTGGGCGAAATGTTGAACGTGATCAACTCAAACCGATCCTCCGGGCCGAGCGACTCGATGAAGCTTCGCAGCGACTCGCGCGACAGCGGCAACTTGCCGTCGAACGCCATGCTGCCGGAGACGTCGAGCACGAACACGTAGTCCATGCCCTGGTTCATCGCTTCCAGCTCCTTGCCGGCGGTGAGCGAAAGCTGAAGTAGCCGTCCTCGCCGTTCGTCTTCGACGTGATCACGTCGAAGCCGGTCGTCGGCCGTTCGCAGTGAAAGGCCAGCACGACGTCGCGGTCGAGCGACCCGGCCGGGTTCTCCAGGCTGGCTTGCCAGTAATTGTCGCCGTGCTTGGCGATCACGAACTCGTCGCCGTGCGACGGGCTCTCCATCGCGACGATCGGCACTTCGCTCTTCACGTCGAACGTGACGGCGAAGTGTCCCGTGCGTCTGCTGATCGATGCCCCGTCGCGACACCGTGGCCAGCGGATAGACGTAGGTCGCCCAGTCGTGGTCCGAATCGAGCTCCTGGTAGTACGTGAGCTTCACGCGCTGCTCGGCGCCGGCCGGGATCGGGAAGATCCGCATCTCGAACCGCTTGTAGTCGACCTGCTCCAGCAGGCCCGGGTCGCGCCGCGTCTGCTTGTAGCTTTCGTAGATCTCGCGGGCACGCTGCTTTTCGACGACCTCGCCGATCATTTCCTTGCCGTTGATCCACATGCTGAAGTTGCTGACGCTCGCCGCCTTCGGCACGGGAAACGTGTACAGCGCTTCGACCACGCGGTCCTCGGTGTTCACGAAACACCTGGTCGACTTCGGTGACGGCGACGCCGTTGTTGATGGTGACGTGAACGTCTTGCTCTTTGATTTCGAGCACGCCGCCGAAGCCGCCGTCGGCAATCAACAGGCCGGCCGCGCCGGCGGGCGAGGCGACCAGCAAGCCGGCCGCGACTAAGGCCAGCAGGCTACAGATTCGTTTCATGGGTGGGACATTGCGTTTTCTCCGTGACGGATGAAAGGGACGGACTCGAACCACGCCCGCCCGCTAACGCAATGGTGGGACCAAATCAATTGATTAATGCATAAGTGCTTATAGAGTTGACATTTAACAACTTCGTGGCCGTACGGATTGAGGGGTTCCTGGACGTTGCGAAGTACATGCAATGCACATCGCGTGTACAATGAATGACCGACTTAAAACAAGTGATTGAGTCTGGAACGTTACGAATTGTGTGCGGACATTCGGCGTGATTCGTGGAAGTTGGCACGTCGTTGAGATCCACGACCGTTTACGGTCGTTCCCCGCCGACCGGCGGTAATAGGCTCGGCATTTATGCCGGGTTCTCAATGTCCGACAAGACGTTCTCGGCGGAGTGGGGCCGCGGCGACGCCGCGGCCCCGCTCCGCCGAGAACCTGCCAGGCTCCGAAAACCCGGCATAAATGCCGGGCCTATTAAGGCAGACGGAGCGTAAACGCCCCTCCCCGACGGTGGCATCGATTATCCACCTAACAACGTGACTCACGTACTCCGAGGCACACGATGCCACTATTCTCTCCCGCCGATGCAGAATTCCTCGAAGCCGTCAGGCGGGTGGCGTTTGCCAATCCGTTCCTGCCGGATCGCATCGAGCTCGAACGCGAAGCGCTGGGCGACGACTTTCAGCTGTTCAGCCCACAAGTCTGGAGTCGTCGGGCCGACGCCGACAATCACCAACAGAACCTTCAACTTCTCGCCACGCGCGCTGCCGCGATCGTCGATTCGGCCCGCGCCGCACTGATCGACGGCAAGCGCGGCAGCAACAAAGAGCTCTCGCTCTACGAAGACGTCGTGCTCTACGTGCTGTACGACCGGTTTCGGCCACAGCTGCAAGCGACGATCGAACCGGCGCTCGAAGGTACCGTGCCGGCGAGAGATTACGTTTTGGCCCGACTTCAAGCGAGCGTTCGAACATTACCTGGCGCTTGCCCGATCAGTCGCTGCCGAGCAACTACGAGCCGGCGCACATCTTCGCCGGCTTCTTCCAGGTCCGCCGCGCGTTTCACCACATTTTCGACTACATCGTCGGCCAGTCGCTGCCATCGGCGCGACTCCGCGGTGCCGTCTGGCAATCCATCTTCACGCATGACATGCGCCGCTACCTCCGCTCGCTCTACAACCGCATGAGCGACATCGCGACGCTCATCTCCGGTCCGTCCGGCACCGGCAAGGAGCTGGTGGCACGCGCCGTGGGCTTGTCGCGCTACATCCCGTTCGACGAGAAAAAAGCCTGCTTCACCGACGACTTTCGCGGCTCATTTCACGCCGTCAATATCTCGGCCCTCTCGCCCAGCCTCATCGAGTCGGAGTTGTTCGGCCATACGAAGGGCTCATTCACGGGTGCCACAGCCGACCGCGCGGGCTGGCTCGAACAGTGCAAGCCGCTCGGCACGGTGTTCATGGACGAAATCGGCGAGCTGGACCCGTCGATCCAGGCCAAGATGCTGCGCGTGGTGCAGTCGCGCACGTTTGCGCGCGTAGGCGAAACTCAGAACCGGCCGTTTCACGGCAAGTTAGTCGCCGCCACAAACCGCGATCTGGCCGAGGATATGCGCACCGGCAGGTTCCGAGAGGATTTGTACTATCGTCTCTGTTCGGATTTGATTCGCACGACACCGCTCCGCGAACAATTGGCCGATGCGCCCGAAGATCTGCACAACCTGGTTCTTTTCGCCGCTGGGCGCATTGCCGGAGACGAAGCGGAGGACCTTGCGCGAGAAGTTGAACGGTGGATCGAAACCCACCTTGGGCACGATTATCCGTGGCCCGGTAATATCCGCGAGCTGGAGCAATGTGTGCGAAACTGCCTGGTCCGCGGCGAATACCATCCGGCTCGGCCGAATGTACCCGTCGACGCAGCAAAGGCCTGGCTCGCCGAAGCCGAGCGCGGCACGCTTTCTGCAGAAGAGCTGCTCACCTATTACTGCCGCTGGGTGTATCGTCAGATCGGCACGTACGAACAAACGGCCGAACGCATCGGCCTCGACCGCCGCACGATCAAGCGACGAATCACGGGCGCATGAAAATAGAGATCACTTGGATGCCAGGACGGCCGATCACTCGACTCTAACGCTAGGCTGTGGGGCGGGCGAGATAACGACATGCTCTTCGGCTCGACAGGCAACAATTATTTAATCGGCGGCGACGGCGACGATGCCCTCATCGGCTCCATCGGCAACGATCTCATGGACGGCGGCTCAGGCAACGACCAGCTCCTGGCCAGCGACGGCGAAGACGTCCTCATTGGCGGCCTCGGCCACGATGACCTGCGCGGCGAAAACGGCATCGATTTGTTGCTCGGCGGAACAACCATTTATGAAGACGAATGGCAAAGTTACTTCGCGCTGCTCGCCGAATGGTCTGCACCCAATCCTTTCCTCTTGCAACCATAGCTGTCAGGCTGATGTGATTCAAATGTTTCAAGCTTTGTGAATAATTGGCGAGTGACAAAGCGTATCTGTTCAAAGTGTGTTTGGTATCCGATCCGGCTCGACCCCGAAGCCCTCAAGCGAAAGGATAAGCCATGCTCAACGAACATACTTGCAAGACCACAGGTCTCCATCGCAGGTTTCTCACAGCCGACACCCTTGCTTTCGTGCTTGTTCTCGTGCCGGGAGCATTGTGGCTTTTAACTCATTTGGGCTGGCTTGGCTTAAGGCAGCAAAAGGGTTGGTCAGTGCTCGCTGCCGTGGCGACGATTTTCGCCGTTATTCTTCTGACGTTGTTATCATTCGCCATTACGCGCGTTTTCGCTCGCGATTCCGCTACAGCATGCGTTCGCTCATGCTACTCATTATTGCGGCCGCAATCGCATGTGGCTGGCAGTCTTATGAGTTGCAGGACGCACGGCGCGAGGCTGCCGCTGCAAATGCCGTCCTCGACGCGGGTGGAAGCATCACTTTTCGCGGAGGCAACAGTCCCCAGGCACTACGCCAACAACTGGGGGACGAATTCTTTTCGGACGTGGAGTCTGTGGCTGCACAACCGGAAACGGATCTTTTCGGTTCTGCAAATGGTGCTGACCCTTTCCGCGCCGGCGATGGCAATGTCCGGCCAGCAGGCGAGCCGACTAAGGATTTCGATGACGACACCCTGCTGAAAATTACCAACGGGCTTACCAATCTGAAGTCCCTTGATCTTTCCAAGGCAAAGATAGGCGACGAAGCGCTCGTGCATCTTAAGAAATTCGATCGGCTCGAACGCCTGTACCTCACCGATACGCAAGTCACTGATGCGGGGCTGATGCATTTAAAAGACGTCAAACCGCTGCGAATGCTGGGGCTCGGCAATACTCGAATTGACGGAAGTGGCCTCGTGCATCTTAAAGATTTGCCAAATCTCCAATTCATCGGTCTGAGCGGCACGGCAATTACGGATGTCGCCCTTCAACCACTCCGAGAGTTTGAAAACCTCACAGGTTTGAGCTTTGACGACACGCAAATTACCGATGCGGGACTGCAGCATCTCGCTGTACTTTCAAAGTTGCAGTCGCTGAGCTTCGAACGTACAAGGATTGGCGATGTTGGCATGCTACACCTGGCAGGATTAAGGGAACTGCAGTCGCTCAATCTCCGCCATACCAACGTCGGCGACGTCGGTGCAAAAGCCTTTGAAGGACTGACAAAGCTAGAGCGCTTACTGATTGACGTCGCCCCGATCGGCGATGCCGGACTGCAGTACCTGGCGGGTCTCAAAAAGTTGAAGCTTCTTACCATGGACGACACACAGGTGACGGATGCCGGCCTGAAGCATCTTGAAGAACTGACGAGCTTGGAAACTCTCATCGTGCCGCCGTCACGAGTCAGCGACGCTGCGTTGAATCGCCTGCGTCAAGCGCTGCCGAATTGCCGGATCAATAATTAAATTACATTCCTAGAAAACGGCAGCTTGGACCACGAGGCCGGTGCCACTCGCCGCGGCGGCGGTCTACACGCTGCCGTACATCGCAGGTGGATTGATCCCGCTGAACAACTAACAACCTCCCCTAGCAGTCCCTGAGCCCGCGCGAATTAACGTAGTGGCATGTTGCAGTCCGCGAGCCATTGGCTCGCGGCTTGTGACTATGCAATTTCGAAAGTCGCTCTAGAAGCCCCGCCGATTATTTGGCCTGTTCGCTGTCCATTCCTTTGAGATGCCGATCGAGAAACGTATGGACAGTGCGTTCGATCTCTGGGCCGGCGAAGCCGTGGCCAGCGTTGGGGATGCGGTGCAGAGCGGACTCGACGCCGGCTTTTTCTAGCGCGGTGTCGAGCAGCTCGCTTTGGCCGATCGGGACGGTGTTGTCCGCTTCGCCGTGCATGATCAGAAACGGCGGATCGCCCGCGGAGATGTAGGTGATCGGGTTGGCGCGCTTTGACTTCTCGGGATTATCGAGGACAGGTCCGCCGATCAGACGCGACTCGGGGGAGTCGGCCGCGTCGTGATTCAGCCGGCTGCCTGCGCCTGCTTGAGCATTGATTTTGAGGAAGTCGGTTGGGCCGAAGAAATCGACCACGACCTGCACGGCGCTCGACTCGTTGCCATTCTCGCCAATGTCGAACTCTTTCACGTCGCTGGTCGTTCCCAGCAGGGCGACAAGGTGTCCACCCGCTGATGCGCCCCAGACGCCGATGCGGTCGGCGTTGTATCCGTATTGGTCGGCGTGCGCGGAGCCAGCGGATGGCCGCTTTGCAGTCCTCCAGCTGTGCCGGGAACGTGGCGTGCTGGCTCAAACGGTAGTTGATGCTAGACACCGCGTAGCCCGATCGCAACAACGGCAACGCGGGCGGGCGTTCTTTGTCACCTCCTCGCCATGCGCCGCCGTGAATCCAGACCACCAGCGGCCAGTTCTTTCCATCGCGGGGAAGATAGAGATCGAGTTTTTGGCGCTCATGACCGTTGGGGACATACTCCATGTCTCGAGTGACCAGGCACCGTCGGGCAGGGCTGGCGGTTGGCCGAGAGCGAGCGCCGCTAGCGGCGCGGCAACAAAAATCACTGCAACTGTCGCGGCCAGAATCAATTGACAATGACCGGCGACATATCTTGGCGTTCTAAGCGTCTTGGCGGTTTTCATTTCGAATTTTTTATGAAGCTGTTTACGACACATCTTCCAGCGCTTTCTTTGCTACAGCCACGCACTGGCGAATTTCGGCGATCGGGTCTTGCGGATTCTCTTCGTATTCCAGCGACATCGCGCCGTCGGCCGGGAATCCAACCTGCAAGAGCGCCGCGAATACGGCCGGCACGTTCAAATGGCCCTGTCCGAGCACGACGCCCTTCGCGTCCGCTTTCATTTCGGCGAAATCCTTCAAATGAATGCCGTACAGGCGGCCGCGCAGTAAGCGGATCACCTCCGTAGGCTGCTCGCCGGAGCGGATATAGTGTCCCAGGTCCGCACAAGCTCCGATTCTTTCATCGCGGCCCTCGATCGCCCGGAGCACATCGACGGCCTTGTTGTATCGATGGCGCGGACCATGGTTGTGAATCGCGATGCGAGTATCGAACTCCTGCACCAGATCGTTTAGGTTATCAAACGACTCGGGAGCCGGGTCGGCCGTAATATTGCGAATGCCCAGCGCCTTCGCAAATTCGAACGCTTTGCGGTTGGCGGCGGCATCTTTGCCGAATGCGTTGACGCCGTGTGCGGAGATCGACATGCCCAGCTCCGCGACGCGCTCGCGCATGGCCGCGATTTGTTCAGCCGACGCTTCGAGCGGCAACATGCCGCTGTAAAACTCGACCTGCTCAAAACCGAGTTCCTTGGCATGGTTGAGCGCTTGCTCCACTGGGAAGCCACGAAGTGAATAAAGCTGAATGCCGAGCTTCAGACGCGGCGCTGCGGCCGTCTCAGCGGCAATCGCTTTGCGATGTATCGGCAACACGGAAACCATTCCAGCCCCAGCGACGCCGGCAGCGGTTGTCGAGGCGATTCGGGAAATGAATTGGCGACGATTGTAATTGGTCATGATGCATCCGCCGTTGAATTGGTTTGTAGCGAGCGCGGTCAAGGACGGTTACTACTTTACAGCGACTCGACACGAATTGCCAAGTATTTGGAGGAGATACGCCAATCACTCGTGGCTTCGGCCGTGAGCTCAGTCGAACGGAGCGAGATGACTACACTATTCACTCGCGGGCTGTTCGTCTTGCAGGCTCGTGAGCAGCGACTGGAGCTCCTGGCGTCGCGGTTCGAGGTCGGTGCGGACGGCTCTTTGGTTGAGCCAGTACACGAAAACCAAGGTGCTCCCCGAAATGGCCACAACCTGGGCCATGACCGCGGCAGTTCTCCAGCCGCCGGAGCGCGTCATCCACGCGACTTGGGCGAAGAAGGCCAGCATTGCCAGGGCAGAGGGCAAGATGTACCACCAGAATATATTCCTCAGCAGCCAGATTTGATGCTCCACCTGCGCCAGCGAGTCTGCGACGCACCGGCGCAGCGGCTGGCCCGGCTCGGGCGGCTGCCGCTTGTGACGCAGCCGGTCAGCCAACATGAACCCGACAGTGAAGACGAGGGCCGGCACCTCCAAATACCATGTCCACGGCAACGAGAGCTTCGACCCCATGTAAAACCAGACTGGGATCAAGAGAATGCCTACGCCGATCTCGATAATATCCCGCCGCAAGATGATGGCCGAGAAAGTCTGCTGGTTGCGCCGCACTTCCTGGAGAACCAAGTCCACGTTGATCGTCATTTGGCTTGGCGACGCTTGCGCTTGCCAGGCCGTTTGGAAATTATCAGGATCCATGTGGCTTCTCTTTCATCAGCTCGGCCAAGGCCTTTTTCGCGCGATTGAGCTTTACGCCCACGTTGCTTTCGGAGATGCCGAGCACATCGGCCATCTCGCGATAGCTCATGTCATCGAGATAGAGCAGCACGAGCGCCGCATCGTTCTTGGGCAGCTGCCTGATGGCGGCGTAAAGCCGCTCGACCGTTTCGCGTTGAGCGACCTCTTCTGCGCTGTCCGACCTGGCGCAGGCGAGCTCATCGACTTGGAGGATCGACTCGGAGCGTTTGTGTGGGTGGCGCTGATTGCGGCTCCAGCCGAGTGCGGTGTTCAGCGCCACGCGGTAGGCCCAGGTGGCAGCGCTGGCCCGGCCTTGAAACTGCGGCAAGGAGCGCCACACCTGCAGCAAGATTTCCTGGGCCAGGTCCTGGCAATCCTCGTTCGTCAACGTGTAAGCGCGGGCCACCTTCAGGACGGCGCCGCGATGCTCGTTGAGCCAGCACTTGAACAAAGACTCGAGATTCTCATCACGCAAGTCGGCGCTTCCCTCCTGAAAAGTATTAGTAGCCGGATGCGGCAGTTTCTTACAGGGATGGACCGGATGGCTTCACCGTTTTTTGCCGGGAAATCCGCCGTCTGAGCAGTCTCTGAAGGTTTGATGCCAATCTCTGTAAAGGCCAGCCCTTGTCTCGTATGAGACGGCGAACTGAATTCTGAGTTTGGCGCTAGCGTTCATGCGTGCGTCAGAACGTCACATGCGACTGCGGTATAGCGATTGCTGCCGTCTCGCGGCTTGCAGCGGGCGCAGGGGACAGCCGCGCTTTTGAAAATGCGGCGCGGCGTGAAGGAGGTGGACCATGTTGCGAAAACTCTCACGTCGGGCTTGTCACAGATGGGTCTGGTTTGTTCCTGGGCTGCTACTCGTCCTGATCGTTTGGCTTTCGATCCGAGCGCCAGTCGACCGCAATGTTGCACTGGCTCAGTCTTCTGGGGACGGTCCAAGTGGCGAGGAGATTTTCCGATTCGACACGTTCGGCGACGAGCAGTTTTGGACCGACGAATTGCGGATGCATCGAGTCATTGAGTCCAGAATTGATCCACTGACGGCGTTATCGTTAGGTCTAAAAGTGGACGTGGATGCATTGCCGGACGAGCTGATTGCAGCAATCGAAAATGATGGCGTCGATTTGACGGACCCGGCAACAACCGTGGTCCTAATTGGTCTGGATGCAGTGGTTGGCGTCGTCGGAAAAGTCGAGCGAATCAAAGGGCGTGACAGGTTGACCGAGGTTGGGATTACCTGGCGCTGTGCCATTCGACGGTGGATGATTCATTTATGCCAGGCATCGGTAGTCGGCTGGATGGGTGGGCCAATGTCGATTTGGATCCGGGCAAGATTATCGCGGCGTCGCCGGCGGTCGGCAGAAGAGCCAAGGCCGTTTATGAATCTTGGGGTCCTGGCTTTTACGATCCCCGATTCAATATCGATGGTAAGAGTACGCCACTGGTGATTCCGCCGGCGTTTGGCTTGGCAGGTGTCAGCTTGGAGACCTACACGGGCGAAGGTCCGATTTCGTATTGGAACCAATATGTCGCGGTAACCCAGATGGGCGGCCAGGGTTCGTTCCGCGACCGGCGGTTAGGCATTAATATTGTGGCGGAGGGTCGTGACCTGGTACGGCCGCGACTACCTGCACTGCGCGACTATCAGCTGAGCTTGGAGACGCCACCTCCTCCCCCGGGAAGCTTCGATCCCGAAGCCGCCGAACGAGGCGAAGACGTGTTCAACGACGCAGGGACATGTGCGGAATGTCATATTCCGCCTCTCTACACCGACATTAACCTTGGTATCCTGCATGACGCTGAAGAGACCGGTATGGACGCAGCCTATGCGGAGCGGACCGCAACCAAAAAATATCGGACAACTCCACTAAGGGCGCTTTGGCAGCATCCACCGTATTTTCACGACGGTAGCGCCGCCACACTCGAGGACGTAGTCGAGCACTATGATTTCTTTCTCGAATTGGATCTGAGGGACGAGCAGAAATCTGATTTGGTCGAGTTTCTTAAATCGCTTTGAAGCCTTGCTAACTTAGTAGCAACGTTGTTTTCCGTTTCGCCGTGGTGCCGATGTCGTGGGTGAGGGCCGCAAGGGCAGGACGAAGAGACCCTGCTGGGGCAAGTTCGCCTACAACCGCAGAGCAACCAGCATTGGTGCATGGCGGGGGGGAGCCGGCGAGTAGGAGCGGGGCTGCTTTTCGCGGCTTTTTCGGCCTCGTTCAGGCACGTGCATCGACACGGACACGGAGCAATATTGGCGTCGTTTTGCGGTGGTTGGCGGCTCCGCTCGCTAGCAGATTCCAGGATTTTCATAAAAAACTCTTGCATTCGGTCCCCAGTTTGGCCAGAATGTCACACCGGGCGGTTTTTAATGATTGCGCGGATTTTGTTGGGCCTATTTCCGGATTCGTTTGACGTTTCCGATCCATTTGAGGTGCTGCTAATGAACCGACTCTCCATACGACGCAGCGGTCGTTTGATGATCGCGTTTTCGCTTCTCGTGGCCGTCCCCGCGCTTGTTTCTCAAGCGGCGATGATCGGTCCGCTCGTGCCACCCACCATCTCGATTTCGGTCGAAGGTTTTAGTGGTCCCAAGTGGGAATTCACACCAGCGGTAGATGCGCTGGACAGAGCCGCTGGCCAGGGTCGGGGCCACAAGCTCGGCCTGGCGAGAGCGTTTCAAAACATATTGGGCAATCGCGCCAATGTGGAAATCAGACAGCTCGAGTTCGATCCCGATCCATTTGTGTTGAACAACATTCTGGTCACCAATACGACTACTACGACGCAGATCTTCAGCGCGTTTGTCGGGCTCCCCACGACGTTTGCTGGGCCGAACATAATTTCAGGCACCGTTCGGACCGATGTGATCGACGGTTCAAGCCCCGCCGCCGGTGCGACCGTCGCAACGGTGGCCAGCACTCCAATTTATGCCGCACAGATTGATGGAGTCACGGTCGCGACGCTGCAAAACCATTCGTTCAGCGTTGTCGCGCCTCCTGCTAATACGGCCAGCTCTGCAGCCTCGTTCGGTCCCGTTGTGAACGCGGTACCGGTTACGTCGAACATCGGCATTCAATTGCGCTTCTCACTTACGCCGGGCGATACGGCCTCGATCCTCAGCCGGTTCGATGTCGTGGCGATTCCTGAGCCAACCACACTCGCACTTGGTGGCGTGGTTTTCTTGGGCCTTGTCGCAGCCGGCACTTTGCGGCGCCGCTGAAAGTGAGTCTTCTCGCTCTCTTTGATTGCGCGACCATGCAAAGTGCGCCAATGCGCACCGCATTGCTTTTGGCGCTATCTGTGAGTCAGGTTAAGGCCAACTTGGAATTGCACGCATATCGCCAATGCGGCGAATCGACCTATAATTGAGTCAGTGTGCGATTCACTCGGCTACAAGACGCCGACAATCTGTACGTCTGAAGAACTGCCGTGTGAGCGTCTCGATTGTAGGTGGAAAAATCGGCGGCAATGGCGGGTGAGGGGCGTTTACGCTCCTTCCTCAGTAAATAGGCCCGAGCATTTATGCCGGGTTGATCGAGACCTGATAGCTTCGAGGCGGTGCGGGGGCCGCGGCGTCGCCGCGGCCCCGCACCGCCTCGAATGTTTAAACTGCCAAGAGAACCCGGCATAAATGCCCGGGCCTATCGGCGGGGAACGACCGTAAACGGCCGTGGCTGCCGATCCGTGGGCATAATGGGCGGTCTCGGGAGGTAACTATGAAATCAAATCGGAACCGATCGTTTTGGCCATGGTTCGCCGGCATCTTGGGCATCACGTGCTCCGCGGTCGTGGCCGCGCCGGCCGCCGGCCCGTTGCGGGTGCATCCGGACAACTCGCACTACTTCACCGACGGCACCAAGACGCAGAACAACAGGCTGCGAGCGGTCTACCTCACTGGCGCCCACACATGGAACAACCTGGTCGACATGGGGCGCATGGATCCACCGGAGGACTTCGACTTTGACGCGTACCTCGACTTCCTCGAACGGCATCACCACAACTTCATCCGCCTCTGGGCGTGGGACTCGACGGTGTGGGACACGCGGGCGAACGGAGGGCTCGGCAAGGACTTCGTGCACCATGTGGCACCGCTCCCTTGGCTGCGTACTGGACCGGGCAATGCGGCGGACGGCAAGCCGAAGTTCGACCTGACGAAGTTCGATGCGGAGTATTTCGAGCGATTACGCACGCGCGTCGAAGCCGCCGGCCAGCGCGGCATCTACGTCTCGGTGATGCTTTTCGAAGGATGGGGCCTGATGCACGGAAACCAGGGTCGTGCGGCGCCGGAGGGCTGGGCCTGGCGTGCTCACCCGTTTCACCCGGCCAACAACATCAACGATCTGAAGCTCGACGCGAACAAAGCCGAGGTGCATCGACTTGGCAACACCAAAGTAAACGACCTCCAGGCGGCCTACATTCGCAAGGTGGTGGACACGGTCGCCGAGTTGGATAACGTGCTCTACGAAGTGATCAACGAAGGCGGCCAGAAAGACTGGGACTGGTGGGTGATCAAGACAGTCCGCGACCACGAGAGAAATAGGGGGAAGCAGCACCCCATCGGGATCACGGGGCACGGCGCCGAACGACTCGACAGCATGCTCGCCAGTCCTGCCGATTGGGTTTCCCCCGGCCGCGTCGACGGTTTCGCCGACGATCCGCCTGCCTGGGATGCGGGCCATGGAAAGGTCAGCCTTCTCGATACGGATCATATTTGGGGCGTGGGCGGCAATGCGGCGTGGGTGTGGAAGAGTTTTTGCCGCGGCCACAATCCAATCTTCATGGACCCGTACGACGGCGCGGTTCTTGGCAAGGTCGGCGACAAGCAATGGGAGCCGATCTACCGCGCGCTCGGCAATACGCGTCGGTTCGCCGAGCGAATGGACCTCGCACAAATGTCGCCGCACGGCGATCTCGCTTCCACCACTTATTGTCTGGCCGCGCCTGGACGCGAGTATTTGATTTACATTCCGAACGGGAAATCAGTAACCGTGGATCTTTCAGCGACCAAAGATGAGTTGCACGTCGAATGGTTTGACCCAGTCCGGGAGAAAACGTCGGCCGCGAAGCCGATTCAAGGCGGTGCCAAACGAGAGTTGCAGGCGCCGTTCGACGGTCCTGCCGTACTCTACCTTAAGGCCGTGGCGACGAAGCAATAAGCTCGAGCGGCTCGAACAAGTTAGAACTCGGCAGCTACGACTGTCGGCGTCGGAATTGAGGGACACAATTATGTTCGTTGATTTAGCGAGTATGCTGAACGCGATTCAAGACGGAGTCCAAGTCGAAGGCAACTAATTCACCCTGGTCACCGTCGACGCCGTCGAATTCCAGAATTGTCCGCGTTGTCGTTTTCCGCCTCGAGTTGGTGCAGAACAAGCGCTCGATGGTGTTTTCGCGCACACGTTGATTGCTGGACGATCAGCCAGGGCCACTCAAATTGCTGCAAACGGCAGGATTTTGCGATAACCACCAGCCGCAACACGCAGGCACTCATCGGCGTTGAGTTTGCTCTATGCAACGTCATAGTACGCGGCGGAGGAGTGAGTAATGGCTGCTGAAAACAAAGGGGATCTGACCGGCGGCGCTGGATGCGCCAAGCTCCCGGGCATCCGCTTCGCAACGAGGTTTTGAAGAATCCCACACGCCAATTTCTGGGAAGGAGTTACTGCAGCGTCGGATCGGTGAGCTCAACCTCCGGTTTGCCGGCACGCCTGTCGCTCGACTTACGCGTCAACTCTACGATGAGCTGGAACAGGCCGGACTCGTATTTCGTCCGGCCGTTTATCTCTCCGATGAATGGGGCTGCCCGGATCGGGTACCGATTATCGGTGTTCCGTTTTATCTGGCCGACGCCGAGCTGATGCGGCTTGAGGATGAGTTCATGGAAGGCGTGGAAGCGGAATCGGATGAGCAGATCATGCGGTATCTGCGGCACGAGGCAGGACACGCCGTGAGCTACGCCTATCGACTGTATGAAACTCCGAAGTGGACGGAATTGTTCGGACCGTTCGTGCGACCCTATCCGGATGACTACGCGCCCAACCCGTTCTCGCGGAGCTTCGTACGCTATCTTCCCGGCTGGTACGCACAAAAGCATCCCGACGAAGATTTTGCCGAGACATTTGCCGTCTGGCTCGATCCGCATTCGAACTGGCGCGAAGTGTACGCGGATTGGGCCTGCCTGCCCAAACTGTTGTATGTCGACGAGTTCGTGCGGAGCTCCGGAAGGCAGCCGCCACCGGTCACCGCCGAGGACTATGACACGCAGGAGCCCTACTTGAGCAGCACGATTGCCGATCACTACAGTCGCATCAGGCCGGCGCCTCTGGAAATCCCGCGGCTGTTTGACGGAACACTGCGGGAGATCTTCGAGTCAGCGCCGGACGCGGGCGGGGAATCTTCGGCCGCAGAATTTTTGCGCCGGCACCGGCGGCAAATCGTGTGGTCCGTTTTCCATTGGACGGGACTCAACTACGACGTGGTCCGCGGGCTGGTTGTGCATCTGGAAGAGCGCTGCGAGGCGATGAGCTTGCAAATCGGCCCCGACGAACCAAAGCAGTTGATTCAATTTGTTACCCTCATCACGACACTCTGCATGAATCGACTGACCACCGGCGATTTCGTGCACAAGTAGCAAGCAAACTTTAGAAGGAAGAATGGACGAGAAGCTGAATATTACTGTGCTTTACGATGCGGCTGAGGATTCAGAAAAGGCGAAGGCCGAGAAAGAAGGCAAGCCGTTTCCGCTGGCCTACGCGGAGGTGGCCGAGGCGCTGGAAAAGCGCGGCCACAAAGTGCAAACGCTCGGAGTCGAGCGAAAGATTCGCAACCTGGTGTCGCTCGTGGAAAAGGACACCAGTGATGTGATTGTCAATCTATGCGAAGCCATCGCCAGTTCCTCGCAACACGAGCATAACGTGGTGGGTTTGCTGGAGCTGTTTCAGAAGTGCTTTACTGGCTGCGGGTCGGCAGCGTGGCTGCTGACCACCGACAAAGCACTGTGTAAAAAAGTCCTGCAGTTTCACGGTATTCGCTATCCGCGGTTCTGCAGTGTCGAAAAGGGCAGGGTGGAATGGGCCGACGATCTCGAGTTCCCGCTGATCGTCAAGCCGCTGAATGAAGATGCGTCGATCGGCATCGACAAAGGGTCCGTCGTCCATAACGTGAAGGACTTGCTGGAACGGATTTCTGCCCTTCAGCAACAATTCGATAGTGGAACGCTGGTCGAAGAGTACGTGGAAGGCCGAGAGATTTACGTCGGAGTGATTGGCAACGACAGGCCCGAGGCGCTGCCGATCATCGAATGGGATTTTTCGCAAGTCAAAGATGGCCCGAAGATTGCCGGCAAGGAAGCTAAATGGGACCGCAGTTCCGAAGGCTACAATGCACCGGTCATCTTCCCGGAGGATATCCCTCAGGAAGTGGTGGAAGGCGTTCAGAATGCGGCCATCACGGCCTACCAGGCACTAAAATTGTCGGGATACGCCCGCGTCGACATGCGACTGCGCAAACGGGACGAAAGTGCGAACGAAGTGCAACCGAAGGAATCAGCGGGCAAGTCTCAGGAAGCGGCACGAACGAAATCGCAAGACTCAAAGGGGGCTGACAAGACCGCGACGGGCGACGGGAACGAATCGGAAAACTCGGCCACAGATCATAATCGCACCAAAGCGCAGCTCGCTGACGGGCGCGCTAGTCAGGCAGGAAGTTTCGTGACCATTGATTCCGCGACTTGGGACTTCCCAATCATTGAAGTGAATCCCAATTGCTGGCTGGAGAAACGAGCCGAGTTCGCCGCGGCGGCTCGAAAATACGGCCTCACCTATCCAGAGTTGATGGAGAGAATTGTCGCACTCGCGCTGGATCGCCGGCCGCGAACGGCGACATAACTAGCCGTCATCGATCCACCTCGGCCGTCAGTAATTCGACGTTGCTGCGCAAAACGTGACAGCAAAGCCGCTTCCGGCTACAATCGGCCTCTTGTCGTTTCTCGTACTCTCGGAACGAAAGCAGTGGCAAGCGGTTTTGCAAGCCGATTATCGCGATTGGTTGGGGCAGTCTCCAGACAGTCTCTGGATTCGATCTTATCAGCTGGGAAATTTTGCGATGGCTCATGGTGCCGGTCAGACGGATAGATTGCGTCGCGGGAAGCGCAGGGTCCGCGGATTGGCGGTCATTCGGGAAAACATTTCCGCGTTTACACTGGTCGAGCTCCTGGTGGTCATTGCGATCATCGGGATTTTGATTGCGCTCTTGTTGCCGGCGATTCAAGCCGCCCGCGAAGCGGCCCGCCTGACCCAGTGCCGCAACAATCTGAAGCAGGTGGCACTCAGCGTCTTCAATCACCAATCGGCGCACGGCTACTTTCCCGGCCATGCTGGTGAACTGGAACCGAACCGCGTCGACTTCGGCGAAGCGCAGGACTCGCGCCTTCGGGATGCCGGTGACGGGCAACTGGCTACTGCAATCGCTCAAGTACATAGAAGAGGGTTTGATAGCGGATGTACTGATCGCGGCTGCCGAAGGTCGAGGCGACGCCGCGCAAGTGCAGGTCGCGGTGCGCACGCCTGTTCCTTCGCTCTATTGCCCTACACGCCGGGCCCCTATCGCCTATCCATTGGTTCACGCCGAACAAAAGGCGTATGGCGACCTAGGCGCCAGAACCGATTACGCGATCAACGGAGGCAATACGACGGACGAGGGCGGCGGGAGCGAGTTGGTCGGAGGCGCGAATATCACGGTCAAGGACGATGGAGTCTGGTCACTCGGTCGACACACGGCGCCGAGACACATTGTAGACGGCTTGAGCAAAACGTACCTGGTCGGGGAGAAAGCAATGGATACGCTCCATTACACGACCGGCGAAGACGTTGGCGACCGTGGCCCGATCGCTGGACTTAGTAATAATTCCGGGGCGACGAATTCCTATGTTCGCTTTGCCGCCAGACCGCCGATTCAAGACATTCCCAACAACTGCGCTGCGTGCCACAACTTCGGCAGTGCTCACTTCGCCGGTTGGAACGTCTCGATGGCCGACGGCTCGGTCCGCTCGATGGGCTACGACATGGACGTCGAATTGCACCGTGCACTCGCCTCGATTGCCGGCGGCGAGAGGGCGGCCGATGCCAATTGAATTTGGCCCCCGTTATAGCCCGGCAAAGGCAAGGTCGAGTGCTTCGACATCGTCACCGGGTTCGCGAAATTCGACGTCGCGCGGGTTTTCGTCGCCGTCCGGTGCGGAGTGCGAGTTCCGGGCCGCGGATCGGGACGCCAGCCAGGCCTGCAGCGCATCGTCGTGCGGAGTGGACATCGCGAGCGGCGTGCTGCGTGCGGGTCGGGAAGCGGTTGGCCGCCGGGGCGCCGCTGGATCGCTCGCGTGTCCGTCATTCACAATTGGCGTACCCAGGCGACTCGAACTGCGCACCACATCGACGCGTGATTCATCGGATGGTGCGGTCACTGCAATG
Organism: uncultured Planctomycetota bacterium; assembly: GCA_963786455.1. Classification (GTDB taxonomy): domain Bacteria; phylum Planctomycetota; class Planctomycetia; order Pirellulales; family Lacipirellulaceae; genus JABDGM01. The sequence goes on from CAWAZX010000018.1 coordinate 305,113, forward strand.
AAGCTCGCAGCGCCTCCAGCCACGGTCCGGCCGAAGTTCGCCCGCCAGACATTGTAATCGTCCTGCGTCACCGTACCGGGGGTCGTGTCATTCGGCAGTACGATGGACGAGCCAAGCGCCCTCCGCCAGACAACGTAGTCGGCGGCATCGACGATGCCGCTGCTATTGTAATCGCCTGGCAGCGCACCGGTGGATCGTCGACATTCGTGACCGTGACCAGGATTGCGTGCAGGTCGGTGAAGCTGTTGTCGCTGGCTTGCACGACAACGATGTAAATGTTGTCGCCGTTGGAGTCGATTGGCGCTTCGAAATCGGGCGGCGACTTGAACGTCAGGGCGCCACTACTCGTGATATTGAACTTGGACTGATCCTCACCGCCGATGATGGAATACGTCAACGTTTGCGGCGGCAAATCGGCATCGGCGGCCACGACTGTCAGCACGCTGGTAGAATTTTCGGCCACATTCACTGCGTCCGGCGAGGTGAACACGGGCGGGTTATCGTTGACCGGCGTCACCGAGACGTTGATCGTTTGCGTGGAGGAAGCACCGAGCGAGTCCTGGGCCCGTACAACCACGTTGTAAACGTTGTCTGCGTTGGCGTCGGACGGCAGCTCGAAATTGGGCGGCGACGCGAACGACAGCTGGCCGCCGCTGGTAATATTGAATCTACCCTGGTCCGCACCGCCTGCGAGTGAGAATGTCACGGTTTGCGGCGGAACGTTTAAGTCCGTGGCGATCACATTCATTACCGCGGACGTGTTCTCTGGAATTGCTGCCGCCGCTGGCGATGTAAAAACGGGCGGCGTGTTGGTCTCGTTCAAAAACAGCACATAGGCGGCGCCAGAAAAGCCATTAAGCCCATAGCTTCCGACCGCAAGGTCTGTGTTGCCATCACCGTCCAAGTCGCCCAGGGAAGTAACTGCTCGTCCAAACAGCTCGCGTCCTGTCAGGCTTGGTCCACCCCCGATGCCATGGCTGATTTTCTGTGTTCGCTTTACGCTGCCACTGGAATTCAATAACATCGTGTACACCGCGCCACGGTTCACTTGATCAAATACGGGTCCATCATCGCCAAATGCGCCGACCGCGAGATCGTTCACGCCGTCCCCGTCGATGTCGCCCAGCGCAGCAACCGATCTGCCAAAATAGTCTCCTTCCCCAGCAATCGTTCCGCCGTTGGGGTTTGGGATCACTCCATTTTGCTTTACTGTGCCATTGGCATTCAGCCGGAGTACATGGACGACACCACGACCTCTTGACGCTTGCCAGGCGCCGACAGCGATGTCGGTCACGCCGTCGGCGTCGATATCGCCTAACGAGGCTAACGAAAATGCGAAACCGCGGTCGAAAAACTGTCCGCCGATCCCATCAGCGATCTTAGTGCTGTTCTTGACCGTCCCCTGAGGAGTCATCAGGCAAACGTAGACGGCTCCCTCGCCTCCCCGGGCGCCCACCGCCATATCTCCCACGCCGTCGCCATCGAAATCTCCCAGCGACGAAATCGAAGTGCCAAAATAGTTTTCACTTACTGGGGGGAAGCCGCCCGCGCCGCTGCCGAATAGGGTGGACTGCTTGACGGTACCGTTGGTGTTCAAGAACAGAACATGAACTCTGTTCTGTGCGGTACCAACAGCGACATCGGGTACGCCATCGCCATCCAGATCTCCCAGGCCGGCCACCGCGCTGCCGAACAGACTCCCGCTGGGCAGGATCGGTCCGCCGCCAACTCCGCTGCCGATTTCTTGGCTGCTGCGGACCGTGCCGTTCGGATTCATGAACAGGATGAACACCGCCCCGGAACCGACGCTGGGGCTCACCACGCTAGCCCCGACCGCCAGGTCAGTTACGCCATCGCCGTCGACGTCGCCGATATTGGCCATGCTTAGTGCAAAATGGTCCGTATCCTGAATGTCGATCCCATCGCCGGAGTTGTAGGCGATTCTGTGCGTCTTCGAGCTGGCAACCGTGAGCTCGCTGGGTTTGCCGATCGTGACCGGATAGTCTTCAACTTCGCCATCGGGCGCGAAGCCGACAGGGCTGGCCGCAGCGGCGCTAGTGCTCAATCGGAAGCGGGCATAGGTGTCGCCAAAGAACGTAGCCGGAACCGACGGGAGCACGAGTGTGACGGCGCCGTTGATCATGTTATTGGGAACCGCGGTTGAGGCGCGTTCTGTATTATCGAACACGCCGTCGGCGTTGTAGTCAATCCAGCCGTAGAGTGTGGCGGTCGTGCCGGTGGTATTGGTGACGCGCACACGCACTTTCGGTTGTGCGCCGATCGTGAGCGCCAAGTCGGCCGACGGATCGACAACACCATCCTCATCGTCTGGCAAAGACGCATTCACATCATCGGCATTGGCAGCAGCATTCTCGAGCGCGCCGCTATCGCCGTCGACACTGGTACCCAGCCGCAGACCCGGCACGATCTGGTGCGCGGGTCCGTTGTCGGCCTCGCGGGTATTGTAATTGCCACGCCCGGTGCCGGGTGCTCCGTCCGGCGCGTCGCCGTTGTCGACCAGCCGAATTACCGTTACGTGAATCGTTTGCAGCGTCGTGCGGCCATTGCCGTCGTCGGCACGCACGACCACTTCGTAGACATTGTCTGCGTTGGCATCGGTCGGCGCTTCAAAGTCGGGCGGCGCGATGAAGGAGAGCTGTCCACCAGTCAGCATGAACTTCGCCTGGTCTGCGCCGCCGACGATCGACAACGTCACCGTTTGCGGCGGCAGATCGGCGTCCATTGCCGTGACCGTCATCACCTGCGTGTTGTTTTCCACCACCGTGGCACTCGCCGGCGAGGTGAACACCGGGCTGTTGTCGTTCACCGGTGTGACCGTGACAACGATTGCTTGAAAGCTCGCGAGACTGCCGTCACTGGCCTGCACGATGACCACGTAAACGTTGTCGCCGTTGGCGTCGGTCGGCGCTTCGACGTTGGGCGGAGTGACAAACGACAAATCACCGCCGCTGGTAATTGAAAACCTGGCTTGATCTGTGCCTCCTGCAAGCGAGAACGTAACCGGCTGACCGTCTGCATCGATCGCGGTGACCAACTGCACATTCGTGGAGTTCTCTGGCACGGACACCTGGGCCGGCGACGTGAACACGGGAGCCGTGCTCTCTCCCGTCAAGAATAGGACGTGCACAGTGCCGCGGCTGTCGCCGCCCGTATCATCCGTTTCGGCGCCGACGGCCAGGTCGCCCCGTCCATCGCCATCCAAGTCGCCGAGTGAGGCCACTGCGCTGCCGAAGCGGTCGTCGTTGGCGAGTATCGGACCGCCGCCGAGGCCGCTGGCGATCTTTTGGCTGCTTTTCACTGTGCCGTCGGAGTTCAACAGCAGCAGTTGTACCGCACCACGGCCGGAGCCGCCGGTGTCATCGCCATACGCGCCAACAGCCAGGTCCATCACGCCGTCGCCATCGAGATCACCGATCGAAGCGACCGAACGCCCGAACCCGTCATCATCCGAGAGCACGGGACCGCCGCTCACTCCACTGGCAATCTTGCGGATGCTTTTCACCGTGCCGTTGGCATTGAGGAACAGCACGTGCACCGCGCCACGGCCCAATCCGCCCGTATCGTCTCCGCTTGCTCCGACAACCAACTCGGCGTGACCATCGCCGTCGAGGTCGCCAGCATTGGCCAGCGCACCGCCGAAGAAATCGAGGTTGGCCAGCGCCGGCCCACCACCCACGCCGTGGGCAATCATTTGGCTCGCCTTCACGGTGCCGTTGGGATTCAGGAACAGCACGTGCACGGCACCACGGTAGTTGCCGCCCGTATCGTCGCCGGTTGCACCTACGGCCAGATCTGCAACACCGTCGCCATCCAGGTCGCCCAGCGATGACACGGCTGCGCCGAAACGGTCGCTGCCCGTAAGTGCCGGCCCGCCACCGACGCCGCTGGCAATTTTTTGGCTGCTCTTCGCCGTGCCGTTGGAATTCATGAACAACACGTACACGGCGCCGTTGATGTACCCGCCCGTGCCGTCCTTGCTGGCTCCCACGGCCAGATCCGTCAAGCCGTCGCCATCCAGATCGCCGATCGCAGCGACCGAATGGCCGAAATAATTTCCGTTGATAAGGGCCGGTCCGCCGCCCACGCCATTGCCGATGCGCTGACTGGCTTTCACCGTTCCGTTGGCGTTCATGAACAACACTTGCACGCTTCCCGGATTCGGCTCCCCAAACCGACTCGAAGCACCGACAGCCATGTCGCCTATGCCGTCGCCATCCAAGTCGCCAATTGCTGTTGCCGCGACGCCAAACTTGTCCCCATTGGCAAGCACTGGCCCGCCACCAATTTCGCTGGCAATTTTCTTGCTCGTTGCACTATTGGCCAGCGGACTAGCCGGCAACGTAATAGTTGCGCGATAATCCTCCACCTCACCGTCGGCGGCCGGACCAGTCGCGTTCGCTGCCGCAGCATCGGTGCTCAGCCGAAACCGCGCGTACGTGGTGCCGTGAAAGCACGAGGGCACCGCTGGAAACACCAGCGTGACGACGGAATTGTTCGTGCCGTTGGGCACCGCGACTGACGCCCGTTCCGTGGCGTTGTCGAATACGCCATTGGCGTTGTAATCGATCCAGCCGAAGAGCGTGGCGGCGGAGCCGATTGTGTTGGTGACGCGCACATTCACAGTCGGCTGCGCACCGATGGTAAGCACGAGGTCGGCCGCCGGGTTGTTGAGCCCGTCCTCATCGTCAGGCAGCGCACCATTCACATCATCCGCGCTCGCCGCGGCGTTCTGCAGCGTGCCATCGTCATCGTCAATGGCCATCCCCAACCTCAGTCCGGCGACGATCATGTGGCTGGGGCCGTTGTCCGCGCCACGCGTGTTGTAATTACCGGGGCCGGCACTGGGAGTGGAATCCGGCGCGTCGCCGTAATCAATTGCCAGTAGTCGACGATCTTCAAGAGGCTCAAATTTCGGCCAGCGTGCGGCGGTGGGGCGCCATTTGGTAGAATGTGCGCACGATTTCTTAGAATGCCCGAGCGAAGCTCGCAGCTCGTGGAGCCAGTTTGACCGCCTCATGAATTTCCTCTCTCTCTGGCGTTCCGCAGCAAGCCAACATTCTACCCAAGGGGTGCTTGACCTGCCACAATTCAGTGCAGTCGTCTCGCTCCGCGAGACGGAAAACCTCTCGCGGAGCGAGAGGGCTACACTAATAACTGGTGGACTCCGACAGCCTTTCGGTTATTTTAGGATGTGCCATGAAACTTGCGTTGACTCTATTATTTGTGGCATCGATCGCCTGCACATTGTTCGCGGCCGCGCCGGATGACGACGTGATTCCTCACCGTCAGGATGAACCGCCGAACGAGCCGTTTTCGCCGCAGGAAGCGCTGGAGCGGATGACGGTCCCGGACGGATTTCAGGTCGAGCTGGTCGCCAGCGAGCCGGACATCGTCAATCCCGTCGCCATGACATTCGATGACCGCGGCCGCATCTGGGTCACCGAAAGCGTCGAGTATCCCCGCAAGCCGGCAGGGCGCGGGCGCGATCGCGTGAAGATTCTGGAGGACACCGACGGCGACGGTCGCGCGGACAAGGTCACCGTTTTCGCCGACGGACTGAACATCCCCACCGGCGTGGCGGTCGGTTACGGCGGCGTGTGGGTGCTCAACGCGCCCGACTTGCTTTTCCTGCGCGAGAAGGACGGCAAAGAAGTCAGCCGCGAAGTCGTCTTCACCGGCTTCGGCCGCACCGACACCCATGAGCTGCCCAATTCATTGACCTGGGGTCCGGATGGCTGGCTGTACGGCCTGAACGGCGTGTTCAACCAGTGCAGCATTCAATCCAACAACGGCAAGCGATACGACTTCAATTGCGCGCTGTGGCGCGTTCATCCGCGCACGCATGAATTCCAGATCGTCGCCGAGGGCACGAGCAACCCGTACGGCCTCGGCTGGGACACCGAAGGCAGCGCGATCATCGAAGCGTGCCATTGGGCCAACGACCATCTGTTTCATTTTGTCGAGACCGGCCACTATCAACGGCAGGCCGGCGCGTTTCCGGCGTTTGCCATGCCGATCGGCTCGATCACCGATCACAGCCACCAAAAGACCGCCTATTGCGGGCTGGCCGTCCTCGACACGGACGCATTTCCGGAGCAATACCGCGAGCGCATCTGCGTCGGGAACATTCACGGCGGCTGCCTCAACATGGACCGCCTGCAGCGCGACGGCGCGACCTATCTGGCGCACGCCGAGCCGGATTTGCTTGACCGCCAACGACGCGTGGTTCATGCCCGTATCGATGAAGATCGGACCGGACGGCTGCCTCTATGTCCTCGATTGGTACGACCGTTACCATTGCTCGCAGGACGCCGCGCGCGATCCGCAGGGCGTCGACCGCCTCAAGGGACGGCTCTATCGCTTGCGCTATGGCGACGCGCCGCGCGCTCCCAAGTTCGACCTGGCAACCGAGAGCGACGATCAATTGATCGCCCGGCTCGCCAGCGGAAACATTTTCTTCCGCGAATCCGCGCAGCGAATCCTGACGGAGCGGTTGTCCGGCGGACAAGCCACTTCTCCGGCAGGCGATGAACCCGTGCAAATACGCGAAGCATCTGCGCCGCAAACTCGAGAGCTCGCAACATCCGCGAGCGAACAGAAAAGCCCGGTTGCACGCACTCTGGGTGCTCATCGGCAGCGGTTCGCTGAAACCGTCGTTTCACGAGCGGCTTCTTTCGCACGACGATGCGACATTTCGCGCCTGGGCCGTCCGCGCCGCGGGAAACTTCGGCAAAGTCTCGGCAGCAATTCGCGAGCGGGTCGTCGCACTCGCGCGCGATCCATCGCCCGACGTGCAACTGCAAGTCGCCATCGCCTCGCGAAAGATCGAAGGCTGCGACGCGCTGCCGGTGCTGGCGGACGTGCTAGCCCACTGCGGCAACGACAAAGTGATCCCGGCCATCGCCTGGCAAAACCTCCATCCGTTACTGGAAACCGAGAGCGGCCGGTTGCTGGATTTGATGCGCCACTGCAATCGCCGTCCGCGCCCGCTTGCCGTCGCCACGCTCATGCCCCGATTCATCGAACGGATCTTGAACACGCGGCAACCCGACTCCGCAGCGGTCGCCGCGCTGCTCGAATATGCCGCGGAGAATACGAACGATCGCGCCCCAGAATGCATCGCGGCCATCTCGGCCAACCTCGCCGGATTGAATGACGCTCAGCGTCGCCGAGTTGAAGCAGCAACTTCGGCCGGTGATCGAGAAACTTGTGAACGACCCGCGCTCCGCCGGCTTACCGTTTGAGCGTGCAATTGCTCGCGGGACGGCTGGGTCTGGCTGCGATCGACGCGGCGGAAGTGCGGAAAAAATTTCGTCTCCGATGCCGAGCCGGAATCCGTGCGGCTCGAAGCCCTGGAAGCCTTGATCGCCTTTCGCGATCGGCGGCTGCTCGACGAGTTGCCGGCCGCGCTTTCGTCGGCCCGGCCCGAGTTCGCCACGCGAATCCTGGCCGCGCTGGGCCGCGTTGAAAATCCCAAGCTCGCCGACGTCATCCTGGCCGAATACCCCAAGCTTGACGCCGGAAGTTCAGCCGCTGGCGATTGATCTCCTCATGCAGCGCGAACCGTGGGCCCGAAAACTCCTCGACGCAGTGCTGCAGGAACAAACTTCCCAAAGGCGTGCTCAACGCCAATCACCTCCGCAAAATCCTGGAGAGCAACGACCGCGAAGCACTCTGGGCCGTGGAAAAAGCGTTCGGCAAACTCCGCGACGGAGCGAAATCCCGAACGGGAAAAAGTCGTGGCCCAAATGGGCGAATTCCTGCGGCGAACATCGGCGACCCGATCGCCGGCCAGCAGGTCTTCAAGAAACTCTGCGGCCAATGCCACACCATCTACGGACAAGGCGGCCAGCGTCGGCCCGGACATTACGTCCAACGGCCGTGCGTCGTTCGATCAACTGCTCGTCGAGCGTGTTCGATCCCAGCCTCGTCATCGGACCCGACTATCAAGTATTCACCGTGGTCACCAAAGACGGCCGCAACCTGACCGGATTGATTGTCGAGAACAACGAACAGCGGATCGTCATCCGCATGGCCGGCGAAAGCGAAGAAACCGTCCCGCGGAACAACGTCGAATACACGCGCCTGAGCAAACTCTCCATGATGCCCGAGGGCGTCGAAGCGATTTTCAGCCAAAAAGACCTCGCCGATCTATTTGCATTCCTATCATTGGACAAGCCGCCGACAGATCCCACAGCTAAATTAATTCCCGGCGCACCTTCCGTAGCAGCCAGCCCCTCACCGGCCACGGAGAAACGAATCAAACTCGAATCGGAAGGACGACGCCTTAATATCCGCGCTCGCATCCCCGGGCAGGACCAGTGGGTCGAGCTGGCGACGTTTGTCATGGACCCGTCATCCCGGCCGTATCTCCATCCGGTTCGAGATGCGTCCGGCAGCGTGGTCCTCACCGAAGATCGTCCGGCCGATCATGTTTGGCAGCATGGCATCTTTACCGGATTTCACGCCGTCAACGGGTTTAACTATTGGAAAGAGGACGAAGGCAAACAGCGCTTCGTACGGCTGCTGGATCTGCAGGAAAAGGCGGACAGCGTCACCTGGTGCGCCCTCGTCGAACTTGTTGCGCCGGACGGAACCGTGGTACTCGAGGAGGAAGATGCCATAACGATTCACGCACCGGAGTCGGGCGATGCGTACACGATTGATTTCGATCTGCTTCTGCGCGCAAGGAACGCGATGTGAACTTTGGCAAATTCTTCGTTGGCGGACTGGCGGTGCGCATGCCATGGGACAACGCGAATCCTCAGCACACGCATCTGAACTCGACGGGACGGCGCGGCCGCGACTGTGAGCAGCAGCGCGCGGAGTGGTGCAACGTCGAACGCCCAATCGGAAACGAAGTCTTCGGCATTGCCGTGTTCGATTCGTCAACCAACTCCCAGCATCCCCCCGGCTGGCGCGTTGACGAGCAAGGCCTGATCAACCCCAACGTCTCCGCGCTCGGCGACTGGACGATCCGGGCGAAACAAGAGCGCGTCTTTCGATACCGGCTAGTAATTTATCGCGGTTCCGCCTCGCGCGAGCAGCTAACATCGCGATTCGCTGAGTTTACCAGACAACAGGCGGGCCATCGCGATCATTTAGGACACTAGAATTTGGCCTTTGATCGCCGCGCCCCAGAACAGTAGTTGCGAGTAATGAGAACCGCCAAGACGCCAAGAACGCCAAGATTGTGATCGCCAAGTGCATCAGGGGAAAATGTATTCTCGCTTGAATTCTTGGCGTCCTTGCGCCTTGGCGGTTCATTTCTCTTGGTCTCGGCATCTTGCACAGCGGTACTGTTTCAACGGAAAGGTTTTGCACCGTGACATTGCAATGTTTTCGATTCGCAATTTCGGTGTCCATTCTGGTCCTATTTCAATGTGGTCTCGTGCTAGGGCAACTGCCGGATTACCCGGACGACGAGGTCGCGGGAATCCCGGTCAACTACACCGAGGCAAAAGCAGGAAAGTACGCGCTGCCCGATCCGTTGACGACGACGAGCGGCGCGAAGATCGTCGACGCCAACGCCTGGCAATCACAACGGCGACCGGAACTCGTAAAAATCTTCGAGGAAAACGAATATGGCCTGCGCACCGGGGCGGCCTGAATCGATGCGATTCGAAGTCGTCGAGAAGGCCACGCCCGCATTCGACGGCAAGGCGGTTCGCAAGCAAGTCACCATCCACTTCGGTCCGAGGCCGACGACCCCGCGATGGATTTACTGATCTATCTGCCCGCAAATGGCACCGGCCCAGTGCCGCTATTGTTGAACATCAACTTCATGCCCAACAATCTCGCGGTCGACGACCCGGCGGTAAAGATTGGCCGCATGTGGGATCGTCGGCAGAACAAGCGCGTCCCGGCAGAGGGCGGCCGGCGGTTTGGGCGGCTGCAAGTGCTGCCCACGGTCGAGCGCGGCTTCGGCATCGCCACATTCAACTACGCCGACGTGGATCCCGATGTGGCCGGCGCGATTCAACACGGTGTGCGGCGCCTGTATTTGCCGGAAGGTCAGAGTGAACCGGCAGCCCGACGAGTGGGGCACGATCGCGGCCTGGGCGTGGGGAATCAGCCGTGCAGTCGACTACTTCGAGACCGACGATCAAATCGACGCTTCGCGGATTGCGATTACAGGCGTGTCGCGGCTAGGCAAAACGGTGATGTGGGCGGGCGCCAACGACCCGCGAATTGCGATGGTGATCGCGAGCTGCTCCGGCGAAGGCGGTGCCGCGCTCGGCCGGCGCAACTACGGAGAAACGATCGCACACCTGGTGGCGCCGACGCGCTACCCTTACCAATTCGCCGGCAACTACCAGAAGTGGGCTGCCGATCCCAACCAGGCGCCCATGGATGCGAACCTGCTGGTCGCGCTGGTCGCCCCGCGCCGCTGCTTTTGCAAACGGGCACTTCCGACAAGTGGTCGGACCCGAAGGGTGAATTCCTGGCCGCCGTCGCCGCCACGCCCGTGTACGAGCTGTTCGGCAAGAAAGGCATCGGCACCAACAAACTCCCGCCGGCCGGGCAGTTAGCCGGCGAAACGCTGGCTTTCTACATGCACGACGGCGGCCACGGACTCGTCCCCTCCGACTGGGATGTTTACCTTGACTTCATGGATGCACATCTCAAGCCATGAGCGGTGCAGGTGTGGGGCAGGGCTGTTGTTTCAGTTTGGTCCGTGTTAGAAACATTGGGAACGATGCTTCGCCTCTCCCTTTGGGAGTGGCAGCGAGCTATCGAGCGGTGAGGGATTTCACTCCGCGGCGAAACGGTGTTCTTTTTACGAGGGAGGACCAAACATGTCACGCACCGGGCGGTGGGATCGGCGGACGATCGTAAAGGCGGCGGGGGCGTGGATGGTGGCGGCTTTGGGTGGTCCACTGGACCAGGTGCGTGCGCAAGATACGCCGGCGGTCAAAGGCAATCTCAAGCAATCGGTCTGTCGGTGGTGTTACGGCGATATCCCGCTGGAAAAGCTCGCGGCGGAAGCGAAGCGGATCGGCTATCAATCGATCGAGCTGGTAACTCCGCAGGAATTCCCCACCGTAAAAGCTGCCGGGCTCACCTGCGCCATGCTCAGCGGAGCGTGCAGAATCGAAGACTGCTTCAACCGCAAGGAGAATCACGCCCAACTGGAGAAGGCGCTGCGCGAACACATCGAGTTTGCGGCAGCCAATGGCTTGCCCAACGTGATCTGCTTCTCGGGCAATCGCCGCGGAATGTCCGACGAAGAAGGGCTGGAGAACTGCGCCGCCGGGCTGAAGCGGATCGTCGGCTTCGCCGAGCAGAAGAACGTCACCATCTGCATGGAGCTTCTCAACAGCAAGGTCGATCACCGCGACTACATGTGCGACCACACGGCGTGGGGCGTCGAGCTGGTGAAGAAAGTCGGCTCGCCGCGATTCAAGCTGCTCTACGACATCTACCACATGCAGATCATGGAAGGCGACGTGATTCGCACGATTCGCGACAACAAGGAATACATCGGCCACTACCACACCGGCGGCAATCCGGGCCGGCACGAGATCGACGAGACGCAGGAGCTGTACTATCCGGCGATTGTGAAAGCGATCATCGATACCGGCTATGACGGCTATCTGGCGCAGGAGTTCATTCCCAGCCGCGATCCACTGGCGTCGCTCGCCCAAGGATTCCGCATCTGCGATGTTTGAACTCCACCCATGAACGCACGAGCGATCATTTTGACGTTGATAGCGGCCACGTTCGTCACCGAGCCAGTCGCAGCGAAAGTGCCACCAAATGTTCCACCGCCGGCGAGAGATGCGAGCTCACCGCATAGGTCGCTATCGGCAATTCAAGTCGATGTCCACGCGGCACTTCGGCGGAAGCCGTGACTCGCCGGCGGGGCCAAAACGCGGCGGAAGTCGTCCGCTTAATCATTCTCTACCGTGAAATGGCCACCCATCCCCAGCGAGATAAGCGCCATGCTCGCGAAGCTCGGTCTGCGACTGCGATCACGGCTGGAAAAAGTGTGCGACCAAATTGAGCGGAAATATGCCAAAACGGATCGCGGTGCAAAGAGGAAGGAGATTCCGTCCACTCTTGCACTTCCAGAATCGAATGTGCTTGCCCAGCAAGTTGCGGTTCAGGCTGGCGGCGCGTTTGGGCAAGCAGCCCAGCCAAGTGCCGATGCGACCATCGATTATGGTCCGGAGCTCGTCGAAATAATCCAACAAACGATCTCGCCGGCCACCTGGAACGTTAACGGCGGTAACGGTGCGATTATTTATTTCACGCCGCTTCGCGTGATGGTCGTCAGCGCTCCCGAAGCCGTTCACGATCAAGTCGACGACCTGCTGGGCCAGCTTTGCGCGGCTCCGTAGTTGATCGGTCCAGCTAGAGTGGGTCCTGTTTTGAATTCCTCGCGATTCTTCGTCATGCGTGTGCCCTCGTCGATCGTGGCCGTGGTCCTTTGTGTCGTCGGGGGCTCCATAGTCTATGCCGACGCGATGGACCGCCTTCGTCTCGAAAATCTGCGGGCTGTCCACGAGGCGATTGAGACGCTCAAGATGCAGCGTCGCGACGTCAACCTCTCAAGTGGCTACGACGATGTGCGCGCGTTGTTGCACGTGCACTCCGCGTTTTCGCACGATAGCCGCGGGACGATCGACGAGATTATTGCCGCCGCCAACGAGGCCGGGGTCCGGGTAATCATGTTCTGCGAACACCCGGCCGGCGGCTACGATTATTTCATGGACGGCCATCGCGGCGTTCGAGAATGGCGTGTTGCTTATTCCCGGCGCCGAAACCAACGGCTTTCTGGCCTTTCCTCGGCAGAGCGTTCAGAATCAGAAGACGGATACGCCGCAGGCGTTCTCCGACCTGGTGCGCTCAACCGGAGGCCAGATCTTCCTTTGTCATCTCGAAGAGCGGATGGACTGGGACATCGCCAACATTACGGGAACCGAGATCTACAACACGCACGCCGATTTCAAGGAAGAAGCCCGCTTCGTTGCCGCGCTCCGCTCGCCGCTGACCATGTTCGGCCTGATGGATGCCGTGAAACAATATCCGCAAGAGGTGTTCGGTGCGCTGCTGGATTACCCGGCCGACTACCTCAAACGCTATGACCAGTTGTGCCAAAAGGCCCGGCACACAGGGGTTGCCGGCAACGACTCGCATCACAACCAGGCTTACCGTGCCAGGATCGTCGAGGGTGGCAAGGTACTGGTCGAGAATGCCTTGGGCGAGGAATTGGCCCTGCTCGATCCGGAAAAGCTCGCCGCCGGTCAAGCTGCTGACCGCCGGCAAGAAACCCGGCGACGTGATTTTCGATCTCGATCTGGATCCGTATGCACGCAGCTTTCGCCATGTGAGCACCCACCTGTTACTCGGCGAAGTCAACGAGGCGGAGGTGCGGCTGGCACTTAACGCCGGTCGGGCCTATGTCGCTTTCGATTGGATCGCCGATCCGACAGGCTTCGTCTATCGCGCCGACCGCGGCGCCGAACAGCTGGCCGATTGGCAGTGAGGTGCCCTTCGCCGCAGGATTGCACTTGCGGGCCGAGGCGCCGCTTGAGGGCCGGCTTAAGCTTGTGCGCGATGGCGATGTGGTGTGTGAACAAACCGGACCGCTGCTCGATTTCCCGGTGGATCAGCCCGGTATCTATCGCGTTGAGGTCTGGCTCAATCTGGCCGGAGAAGAACGTCCCTGGATTCTTACGAACCCGATTTACGTACGCAAGGCAAAATAAGAGGCATCATTCGAAATACGCCGGCGCGGACAATGAGTTTGACGTCAAAGTCCGGCTGTCCGCCGCGCTCACCAGCTGTTAGTCGCGGCGAATTCGGATGCGGCGATATTCCATCTGGCCGCGGTCGCCTTCGAGGCCGATGGGGCCGGTGTCGGGGAGCTTGAATTCCGCTTCCAGCACTTCGCCGTTGCACGTGCAGTGGGCCGTGTTGCCCTGCACGGTGACGACCAGCTCGTTCCAATCTTGCGGTTTGTAGTTCTTGAGATCCTTGTACGGACCGGCCAGCGGATAGTCGCGGCACTGGAGCTGGCGGCCGCGAAGAAACACGCCGCTGTCGGCGTTCGGTGTTGCGCGAAATTCCAGCTTAAGCGTGAAGTCTTCGGGAAAGTCACGAGTCGTATAGAGCTGCTGGATGCGGCGACCTTCTGTAGGCGTCGTCACGACAAGCCGGCCGTTCAACGCCCGGAAACGTCCATCGGTGGATGCGGTTTTGCCGTCGAAGTTGACGGCCGTTTCGACGATCGGCCAGGGCGGCATGTTTGGATCGCTTGCCCGCCACCTCTTAATGCTCGCCAGATCCTCCGCCGTAGTCGGACGGAAACCCCAGCCAGTCAGATCGCGGCCATTGAACAACAGTTCGAAGCGATCCTCCTGCGTGAAAGAGTCCGGTTCGTTTTCGACCAAACTGCCGACGTCCGGTTCTGCGACCGCCGCATTCTGGGACACCGCATGTCCCGGCGGGCTCGAATTAAGGCAGAGAACTAGTGCGATAACGAGTCGACGTGTTTGGTTCATGGAGCCTGTTGCAAATTAGAGACGTTGGCAAGAATCATGCATTATCCGGACCGCACACTTATTGAGCTGCGCCGACCAATTCCGGCTGTTTCGTCGGACCGAAGCCGACGTTTGTCTCGGAGTTGAAAATAAGTTCGTCGCCAGAGAACTTCAGGTGGAGCGTGGCGATGAACGGTGTTTCGTAGAAGCAAATCCTGGCTGTAAAAGTATCGCCTGTCCACCCGCCGGCTGCTGCTGCTGGCTGCTTGGATAGTCGTCCCCAGGCGACGGTTTGATCCGACCAGGCGCCCTCGCCGCAACGTATCCGCTGTTCCATGCCGTCGACTTTCATGACGAGCACTTCTTGATGGCCGTCCGAATCAGACTCCAGCTTCATCGATTCAAGTTTGAGATCGTTCGCCGGGAACGCGTACGTCTTGCCGGCAACGTCGGCGGGATTGCCGGCACTCTCTGGTAGCAGCACGGTGAGCCCGCTCAGCCGGTGACGAAGTTTGTCCGCCGCCGATTCATCCTCTGCCAACGAGCTCGAACGTAGTGCGGGCAACAGCTTGTCCCACACCACGCTTAGTATTCCCTGCATGTCCCTTACGCCGCTGGTGATGGCGATGACGGCGTCTTGCTCCGGCAGCACGATGCAGTATTGGCCGAACGCGCCGTCTCCTCGATAGGCGCCGTTCCGGCAGCGCCAGAATTGATAGCCGTAGCCCTGGTCCCAATCACTGGTGGGACTACTGCCGTTGGACGTTTGCCGAGCCGTGGCCGCTTCGATCCATTCTGCGGGCAGTAGCTGCTCATTCTGCCATTTGCCCTTTTGCAAGTAGAGTTGGCCAAACTTGGCAATGTCCTCCGTGCGAATGCTCAGCCCAAAACCGCCCGTCGAAATGCCCTGCGGACTCGTTTCCCAAGTGGGATCTTCGATTCCCAACGGTTCGAACAATCGCGGGCGCAGGTAATCGAGCACGGTCTCCCCCGTCACCTGTTGCACGATCGCCGACTGCATGTAGGTGGCCGGCGTGTTGTAGAGAAAATGCGTGCCGGGCTTGAACGGCACCTTATGGTGCAAGAACGACCTGGTCCAGGGCTCATCGTCTTTGCGCGGAGGTTCTGTTTGGTGCCCTGTGGACATCCGCAACAAATCGCTGACGCGCATCGCCTTGAGGTTGTTGCTCGGCTCGGACGGAGCGTCCGCGGGAAAAAACTTCAGCACGTTGTCGTCGAGGCTGAGCTTGCCTTCGGCGATCGCCAGGCCAACCGCCGTCGAAGTAAAACTTTTGCTCAGCGAGTACAACGAGTGACGAGCCTCGGCCCGATACGGCGTCCACCAACCCTCCGCCACCACGTGACCGTGTCGCACCAGCATGAAACTATTCATCGAGTCGATTTGGTCGACCGCGTCAACGAACGACAGTACGTCGGCAGAAGATACTCCCTGGGTCTCTGGCGTGCTCCTCGGCAGCCCTGCCGATTGCGCGACCGAACATACTGCGTAAATCATGACGGCCAAACCTTGAGTCTTCATAGAGTTCTGGATTGCGTAGGAAGTCGCACGGGGCAGGGGACATAGATCACGGATAGCTTAATCTCGGCGACGTGTCTGTGCCAGAATGTACGTTCGAAACAACTTCCGATCAACGAACGGCAAGTCTTCGATGGTGCGTAGCCAGCGATACACCGAGGTGCAGCTGGCCAAGTCTCTTCCGAAGGGACCTACAAAGACTGTTGAGACAAAGCCTGGCAGTCGTTGCTGCCGCAGCTCAGGATCGGTTCGCCCGCGTCAGTGGAAGCTTCGGCTGCGGCGGCCAAACTTATCGCTTCGGCCGACAGCGGCTTGCCCTCAACGCTTTGCACGCGCCCTGCCAGCCAGAGACTGACAAGTGTGGTAGCCGCGGCAATCCAGCCCACCGTACCAAAATGCTCGATCTGGCCCGTGCTCGACTGCTTCACGATGATTCCACCCAGATAGGCCCCGACTCCGGCGGCGACGTGCTGCACCGAAGAATTGGCGCTGAGAAACGAACCGCGGCGGCCAGATTCCACGCTGCTGGTAACCATCGCCATGGCGGCGATCATCCGGCCTGTGTTGCAAACCATGAGTGCGCCGAACACGGCCACTGCGATGCCCACCGGTACCGGCGGCAGATGGGTGATCACGACTAACAGCAGTGCTGATCCCGGAACGATAAGCCGGTAGATGGTTAGCTTGCCATACCGGTCGGCAAGTCGGCCGATCATGGGCGACGTAAATAGCGTCAATGCGCCCCCGGCGATATAAACCAGCGGCAGCTGCTCTTCGCGCATGCCGACGTTCGCAACGAGATACGGGCTGAGATACGGAAAGACAGTAAAACCCCCGATCATCAAAGTGACGATCAGCGCGAACGCATTCAGATGACTTGCGTGCGTAAACGTTTCTGTAAGCGATTTCAGCGGATGATGGTGGCTCTTCCCGACGTGCGCATCGAGCGCCGGAAGCGCAAACCTCGCGAGCACCAGGGCTGGAATTCCACCGATCGCCAAGGCAACAAAGGGAATGTGCCAGCCGTATTCGGTGCCAATGTAGAGACCTAACGGCACACCGGCAATCGAAGCCAGCGCAAAGCCGGTCATGAGCGATCCGGTGGCCCGGCCGCGTCGCTGTTCGGGAAAAACATCTCCGATAATAGCCATCGCCATTCCGCCCAGGACTCCACCGAACGCCCCCGTGGCGACACGCGCGGCGACCAGCATGTGGTAGCTCGGCGCGAGGCGCAGAATAACGTGCCGAGAAGAAACCCGCTGTAGAGAACGAGAAACGTAGTGCGACGCGCAAAGCGGTCGACCACCGAGGACGCAACTAACCCCGCCGCGCCGGCGGCAAACGTGTAGGAGGACACGATCAAGCCGAACTGTGCGGGGCCAATGTGCAGCGTGCGCATCAGCTGGGGGCCCAGCGGCATGACAATCATGAAGTCCACAATTGTCGTAAACTGCACAGCGGCCAGAATAAGCACGACTAATTGCTCGCGTCGTCTCAGACGAGCTGCATCTTCATCGAGATTCTCCCGCGTCATCGATTTCTCCAATCGCCCCAATTCCAGTGCGCACAATCCTACCCACGGGGCAGATTGAAAGACATCGACTCACCCGACGCGGTTCGCTGTTCCGCCGCGTATCAACTTCCACCAGCGCGGTGGCAGCCCATTAATCTTTCGAGAAAGTTGCCAGAATCTGGATCTGGCCATCGGGCGTATCGAACCATTTCCCGCATTCTAAGCCAGTCGGAGTCATGATTCCAGCTTGGCCGCGGTTGAATACAGAACTACTCCATGTGCCAGCAACCTTTTAGTTGCCGGTTCGGGCACGGCAGCCGACAGCCGGATGCGTTCGCCACGCGCAATCCGGCCAAGTTACTCGGCACGCTTGACAAAGCGCCCATACCTCATATAATTAACCAATTAGTTAATTAACCAATCGGTATAGTAACATGCAGGACCATCTCAGCCAGACATTCGCCGCACTTGCCGACCCGACGCGGCGGGCCATGTTGTCGCGGCTCTCCAAGGGCGAGGCCAACGTTTCGGACCTGGCCAAGCCGTTTCTCAAGGGCATGAGCCTGCCGGCCGTCACCAAGCACCTGAAGGTGCTGGAAAAAGCCGGCCTCGTCACCAAAACCCGCGACGCCCAATGGCGTCCCTGCAAGCTCAACGGCGGCGCCGCTCAAGGACGCGGCCGACTGGATGGAGCAGTATCGAAAATTCTGGGAAGAGAGCTTCGACCGCCTCGAAGCCTATCTGAAAACCGTCACGGCAAAGCAAGCGAAAGGAAAGAAACATGGCCGCAAAAAATAAATCGAACGAGATCAGGATTACCCGCGTTTACGATGCACCCGTCGAAGCCGTGTGGGACGCCTGGACCGATCCCGAGCAAGTCGCCCAGTGGTGGGGACCGCGCGGCTTCACGCTCACCACGCACAGCAAGGATCTACGACCCGGCGGCACTGGCACTACACGATGCACGGCCCGGACGGCGTCGACTATCCCAACAAGACGCTCTACCACGAAGTCGAGACGCACTCCAAGCTGGTCTACGACCACGGCGGCAACGACGACCGGCCGCCGATGTTTCGCGTCACCGTGCTGTTCTCCGAAACCGGCGGCAAGACGAAGATGGACATGACGATGACGCTGCCCACGCCCGAAGCGGCGGAGGAAGCGCGCAAGTTCATCAAGAAGGCCGGCGGCGATTCCACCTGGGACCGGCTCGCCGAGTATCTGGAAAAGGAATCGTCCGGCAACGAGCAGTTCGTCATCAACCGCTCTTTCGACGCGCCGCTGGACGTAATGTTCGAGATGTGGACGAACCCGGAGCACTTTTCGCGCTGGCTGCCGCCGACCGGCTTCGAAATGCAGTTCATCCGCTCCGACATCCGGCCGGGCGGCAGCACGTTCTATGTCATGACGAACAACGCCGACATCACAATGTACGGCCGAGCAGAGTATCTAAAGATCGAAAAGCCCGATCGCATCGTCTACACGCAACAGTTCTGCGATGAGAACGAAAAAATCTCGCGGCATCCCAAGATGCCCACCTGGCCGGCCACGATGCTGACGACGGTGAACCTGACCGAAGAGGGCGCCGATCGAACCCGCGTGACCGTCACGTGGGAACCTTACGGACCCACCACTCCAGAAGAGCTCGAGACGTTCATCAAAGCGCGAGGCGGCATGACCCAAGGCTGGACCGGCTCGTTCGACAAGTTGGACATCCTTTTATCCAACGGCTGAAACGATACACTGTTGATGTGGAATCGCTTATAGTACAAGCCGTGAAAGCTTGTTTTTCGGCCGCTTGCGGCTTACGCGCCAGTTGAAAAGGAGCCACGAACATGATCGAACCGCTTCCTCAGATGCCGGCTAACGTGTTGGGTTTCAAGATGTCCGGAAAACTTCACGACGAGGACTATAAAACTTTCGTGCCCTTGGTCGACAACGCGATCGCCAAAGATGGCAAGGTCCGCATCCTCGCCCAATTTCACGACTTCCACGGCTGGGATGCGCAAGCGCTGTGGGACGACATCAAGTTCTCGACCACGCATTGCACGAAGATCGAACGAATCGCGCTCGTGGGTGAAAAGGCCTGGGAGAAAGGAATGGCCGCTGTCTGCAAGCCGTTCACGATGGCGAAAATCCGCTACTTCAATGCCAACGAGCTCCCCCAAGCCAAAGCCTGGCTGGCTGAAGCCTAGTGGTCTGTGGCGGTCGAATTTGGGTGGCTTGCTTTCGGGCGGGGGACCGTTCGCGGCATGGTCTCGTAAGCATGACAGCACGCCGACGAACGCTACATGCGAAGTATCAGGACGATTACCGTCAGTGCTACAGCGATCATAGTCATCGCGACCAGCAAACTGCGCAGGCTGAATTGCCAAGGCGGTTCTTTACTTCTTAGTGCCAGACAAGGAAGCCAGGAATTAAAAATCCCGTGAGACCGGCTCCATAGACCAACAAGAGCACGGGCAAGCTGCCATAATACTCGTAGTTATCATGATGCTTCAGGCCCAAGTTCATGAAGAACACAATCGCAGTACCGGATGCCACCACGCCACAAGCGACCATGACGGCCAACATCGCTGCCGTTTTCAGCAAAAAATATAATACTGCTCGTGTTGTTCGCCACTCCGGCCACATCGTGACATTCCCGACTAACCGCAACTCCTTGTCTCAGCGTTTTGCCGCCGTCAACGCGTCAACGAACTTAAACAGTTCCTTTGTCGCCGGGTCGTCGGGCAGGCCGAGGTTGGCGTTGAGCTTGCTGTGGGTTGTCTCCTCTGCGCCAAATACCTTTACGGGAATGTCCGCGGCGTCGAGCACGTTGCCCAGGCGTCTCGCCTGCGCAGTGACGTCGGGGTGCCCCGCAACATGGAGAATCAGAAATGGCGGAATACCCTTGCCCTTGGCCACATGCGTGACGGCTGAAAAATCAATGTGCTTCGCCGGATCGTTCCCAAATTTAACGCGGTGGCCAAATGTCGGCAGCGGCAGGCCATGCACCGTTTGACGAATTTCCGCAGTCGTGATGATGGCCGGTATGTCGTAAGTGTCGCCGTCCACGGGCACACATCCCTTGAGAACGCCAACCGGGACGCCTTCCGCTTTCAAGTACCGATCGTCGATACAGAGCAATGCGGCAAGCTGCGCCGGCCGAATGTCCCATCACGAAAATTCGCGCCGGGTCACCCCCGTACTTTGCGATGTTCTTGTGCACCCAGCCCAGGGACTTGGCGACATCGCGAATGAGCACGCCCATTTCGACGTCCGGCAGGAGGCGGTAGTTTGTCGCGACAAAGACAAAGCCGCGTTCGGCAAACACGCGCGGCTTGATCTGGACGCTCGTCTTGTCTCCCGTCTGCCAACCGCCGCCATGGATCCAGAACACGACCGGGAGGTTCTTGGCATCATCCGGCGCGTAGATGTCGAGGACCTGTCGCTCATGGGCCGGATCGGCGTATGGGATGTTGGAGGTGAGCTTCTGCGCCTGTGCGACGGTCACGAGCAAAAAAGTGGCCAATACGGTTTTCATCGGTTTCACTCCGGCCAGCGTGAGAAAGCACACCTGCGTACAATCCTGAATGAATTGCGATTAGCCTTGGCCTCGATTATCATCAGCGACACTCGCAATTGAAAGGTTCGTAGTTCCGCCTTTAGGCGGCCCGAACCGGCTAAAGCCGGAACTACGAACCTTCGCCGCTTTTCCAACATGCTCCATTCAACGCAAGTATCAATAGTCGGACGGATGCTGTGATCCGGGAATTGTCATTCTTGGTTTGCATTTTTGCGACGCTCGCCACATCTGCGGCGGCCAACGCGCAACCGCCGCAGGATGTCGATTGGCCGGGGGTTGGCAACGACCCCGGCTGCATGCGCTATTCCAAGCTCGACCAGATCAACCGCGACAACGTTCACCAGCTCGACCCGTCGTGGACCTATCACACGGGCGAGCTACGAGACGGCGAAGGCAAGACGATCGAGTGCACGCCGATCGTCGTCGACGGCGTCATGTATGTCACCACCGGCCGATTGCGGGTCGTTGCGCTGGATGCGGCGACCGGCAAGGAGCTTTGGCAGTTCGACCCGCTCAAGGATCATCCCTTCCCGCACGAGCCGACGTCGGGCGGCGTCAACCGCGGCTGTGCGTACTGGTCGGACGGCCAGCCCGGCGGCGAGCGTCGGATTATCCACGGCACGTCGGACGGCCGGTTGTTTTCACTGGATGCCAAGACCGGCAAGCTCGACGCCGATTTCGGCAGCGGCGGCATCCGCAATCTTCGCGACGAGCTCGAACCCGTCGTGGCCGCGTTAGGCTATGGGCCCACTTCAGCACCGGCTATCTGGAAGGACACCATCATCGTCGGCGTCTCCTGCGGCGAGGGGCCGGCGATCGCGGCGCCGGGCGATATCCGCGCGTTCGACGTCCGCACGGGTCGCCAAGCTGTGGCGGTTTCGCACCGTGCCGGCGCCCGGCGAGTTCGGCCACGAAACATGGGCCGCCGACTCGTGGAAGAATCGCGGCGGGGCCAATGCGTGGGGCGGCCTCAGCGTCGACGTCGAGCGCGGGCTCGTGTTCGCTGGGCTCGGGTCGGCGTCGTTCGATTTTTACGGCGGCGACCGGCACGGCGAGAATCTGTTTGCCAACTGCACGATCGCCCTCGATGCGAACACGGGAAACAGGGTCTGGCACTTTCAAACGCTCCGCCACGACCTCTGGGATCACGATCTCCCGGTCTATCCGAACCTAGTCACGGTCACGCACAACGGTCGGCGAATCGACGCCGTGGCCCAGGTCACGAAGACGGGCTACGTGTATCTGTTCGAACGCGAAACCGGCCAGCCGCTCTTCGACATCGAAGACAAGCCAGTGCCCGCCTCCGACGTGCCCGGGCGAGCACGCCTGGCCGACGCAGCCGATTCCCGTAAAACCGCCGCCGTTTGCCGAGCAGTCGTTCGACGAGACGAACGTCACCGACATCGCCGCGGCGAATCGCGAGTCGGTGCTGGCTCAGTTGCGAAAGGTCCGGCGCGGCCCCGCGTTCAATCCGCCGAGCTTTGAGGGAACGGTCGTCATCCCCGGCTTTCATGGCGGCGCCAACTGGTCGGGGGCTTCCTTCGATCCGACGACCGGCGTGCTCTACGTCAACTCGAACAACGTCCCCAATCTCATCACGCTGGTGGAAGGGAAAGCGAAGAACGGCGAGCCGCTATACGGCCCCTACAGCCACGCGGGGTACGTGCAGCTTCGCGATCACGAGGGCTACCCGGCAATCAAGCCGCCCTGGGGAGTGCTCAATGCGATCAATCTCAACACGGGCGAGTTCGCCTGGCGCGTGCCGTTGGGAGAATATCCCGAGCTGAAGGCCCGCGGCGTGCCGCAGACCGGAACCGAAAACTTTGGCGGCACGATCGTGACCGCCGGCGGACTTGGTCTTCATCGGCGGCACGAAAGACGAACGGTTCCACGCCTTCGACAAGGACACCGGCCGCCTCCTGTGGGAGTACCAGCTTCCCGCCGGCGGCTACGCGACGCCATCGACGTACATGGTCGGCGGCCGCCAGTACGTAGTGATCGCGGCAGGCGGCGCCGGCAAGCTCGGAACCAAGGCCGGCGACGCCTTCGTAGCCTTTGCGTTGCCGTAATTACCAAGCCACCCGCGTCCCCGCCTCATCTCGCTCACAACGTTTCCAAGTACGCCAACAAATCTCGCAATTCATCAGCCGACAGTTCACCAAAGCTGGTGACCCGTGACGGATTGTGCGGCCCGTTTAGCACCTCCTCCAAGCTGCGCCACGGCCATCGTGCAGTAGGCGCACGCGGTCGTACACACTTCGCAGTGACGGCGTGTTGTATCCACTATAAGCGTCCGTCGGCGCCCCCAGTCCCACATCGTGCGTCAGCCCGTCCGTGAAGTTGGGTGCCGGATGGCACTGCGCACAGGCCGCTTTCTCGCTGTGGAAAACAGCTTCGCCGCGAGCCGCGGCCGCACTGAGGCGGCCCGATTCGAGATGCGCGTTTCGCGGCGGCGTGAGCGTTGCCACAAACGCTGCCATCGCTTCGACATCGTGCTCGGTCGGTTCCGCGCCGAGCATCGTCTCCGTCATCGATTTTCGTAGCGCGGCACGAAAATCGGTCGCCCAGCCATGCCAGAACCAAGGCCCGGTCTGCGCGGCGCCCGCAAGCTGAGCACCGTTTTGAAATTCCCAAAACGTCCATCGTTGCGGGTGTCCATCGTCGCCGCATTCGTATGCCCCTCATAATGGCAGCTATGGCAACTGTACCATTGGTCGAGCGACCGGCCCGCATCGTAAAAAATGGCCTCGCCCTGTCGGGCCAACGATGGCGGCTGAGCAGGGCTCAGTTCAATGGTCCGCGCCAGTTTGCGGCTCGCCATATCAACCACCTGGATGGCGTTGAGCAAATAATTTGCCACGTACACCGTGTCGCCGCGCTTCGAATAGCGGACCGCCATCGGTCGGCCGCCCAAGGTGATGCGGTCAAACCGCTCGCGGTCCTGCAACACAGCCGGGTCGATGTGATCGCCCGGCCCGCCGTAATCCTGAAACGGCAACCCGGGCAACTTGAACACCAGCAGCTCGTGCGTTCCCGACGCCGTGCATACCAGCGTTTGTTCATCCGGGCTGAGCGCCAAACCGTGCGGATCGCCCACGGCCTGACCGCGCGGGTCGAGCGCAATTGCTTCACGCCGCGCGAGGCCGTCCAATCGCACCCGCGCAATACGACTGGCCAGCACCCAGCCGCGTCGAATGTTTTCCGCCGTAATTGGATTCTGCCGGTAGACGATCCACGGAAAATAAACGTACGTTCCATCCGCGGAGACCTGCATTTGGCCCAGGTTCAATCCGCTGAAGTCTTCCAGATAAAGTTGTTTTCGGGCAACCGTATCTACCACGGACACACCACGATCGCCGCTGCAGCCGACGGCCAATCGTGTGCCGTCGGGCGACAGGGCCACATATCGCGGCCAGCGCCCCACCGCGATGCGATCGAGTACCGCGAGTTGTTCGATATCCACCACCGCAATCGCCGATGCCGTCGAAAGCGCTACGTAGGCCAGCTTGCCGTCAGGCGAAAGTGCTACACCACGCGGCTCGAAGCCAAGTGTCACTGAACCGATTTGTTCAAGTCGATCGCCCGACAACGCATAAACGAATAGCTCTCCGGAATATGACGCCGTTGCTACAACACGCTGACCATCTGGCGTGATGGCAACATTACTCGGCCGTTCACCGCACGACGCCTCGGCAACCACCGTGCCGCTGGCGACATCCACGAGCGAGACGGTGTTTGAAACCTGATTCGCAGTTACGATACGCGTTTCGTCCGGCGTGAGGACCAAGTCGACAGGAGAACGTTCTGCAACGACGGGTGTGCTTTGTTCTTGGGCCTGCGCACGGCACTGGCTAGCCCACGATTGGCCAAGTAAGAAAGCGAACGTGCCGGCCAAACTCCACAGCACGGCACGACGCCTTTCCCCCAGAGTGATCGGATACTCCGCATGCGATTTTCTGCATCCGCCTTGAATGTCCATTTGCATGGGGTTGATTCTCACCACTGGCATGTAAGTGAGCAACGTACGCCATTGCGCCGCGACCCGCCTTTTCTTGACCTTTTAACGGCGTTTGGCTATCGTCAAGTAGTTGCCCCATACACGAAAGGCCCTCCTGATGATACGCAACGTGAAGTTGTTTGTGGTGGTAGTATCGTTCCTTTCCACGGTCCATCCAAGCGATCTGCTGGCCCAAGTTCCCGTTACCTGGGACGGCGGAAACGGTCGCTGGGAGACTGCCAATTGGACCAAGGAGGGAGTCTCCGGCCTGACGGCTGCCGAGGCGATGGGCGACAGCACGGGCGGACGTGGTGGACTCGCGATTTCGATCGGCGGTGGCGCCATGGTCGAATATGACCCGAACCCAGGCGATATGGGTGGACTTGGTGATTTCAAGCCTCGCATGGATGTAAATGGCCCAGGCAGCCTCACCATCAAGGAAGGCGCCGTATTGTCCATGGATTCGCACAGTGATGAAGACGGTCGCTGGATGCGAGTTGGTATGGATGTCATTCTGGATAACGGAACGCTCCGCCGCACACATTCCGGCTCGTCCGTAAGCGGTGGACGCATAATTCTCGGCTACCGCAACGAACTCTTGCCGAATCAAAAGATCAACATCAGCGTGATCAACGGCGGACGTATCGAGAACGACGCCAAAATGGTCTTCGGCGACCCGGCCTTGCCGCCAACCGAGGGGCATAGTCCGGGTATCGAGGTGGCGATGACGATTAACAACGGCACCCTCGATCTTACCGGGGGCGCCGACTTTCCGGAATTCTTTGGCTTGGCCGACGGCGAGCTCGTCTTCTTCTACGAATTTGAGCAAGGCGTTGGTCCCAAAAACGAGAAGTATTCCATCAATTTCACGGGTCCCGGAACGATCATCATCGACAACGGTATCTTTGTCGCTCAAGAGGATGAAGCCGGTTCCTTCTCTCCGTTAGTTGGAACCGATTTAACTATTCCGATCACATATCAGGATCTCTGGGGCCTGGGCATCCTTCAGGCGAACGGCCAGAGTGGCAAGACCGGCGCGAATTTCAGTACCTTTTTCTCCGCCACGGGCACGGTGGGTGAGGATAACTACACCCTGACATCGCTCGTTGCGCCGGCTGGCGTTGCCGGCGACTACAACGACAACGGCATAGTCGACGCCGCCGATTACGTGCTTTGGCGCAATGGCGGCCCGCTCGAGAACGAAGTGGATAGTCCCGGCACTGTGAATCAGGCCGACTACACCGCCTGGCGAGCACGGTTTGGCAACGGGACCGGCGCCGGTGGAGCCCTTTCGGGCAGCGCCATACCCGAACCCGCAACGCTCGCGTGCCTCCTCATCGCAATTGCCGGTTTGCTTCTTCGCGGCCGAATCCGCTAGCCAAAAACGGTTTTGCGCTTTAGATCCCTAAGCCGACAGGTTGCTGTCGTATTTTCACGCCCCCACAATTTCCCGCCGTTTCGTACCGCAAAAAGTCCCGCTTTTACTTGACATTTCCACTGCGGCAAGTAGCATCGACGGCAGAGGGCTAGTCGGCCCGCCAAGGCCTGCTTGCCCGTTTAGTCCTTTCTGGAGGAATGCTAATGACGCGCTACAATCGAGTCGCAATTTGCAGCCTCGCGCTGTCGTTTTTCTTCACTATTTCTGTTCGCGACACCAACGCGGTGATCCGCACTCTGAACCTGGTGCCGGCCGAGAGCCACATCACCATCAACGGTACATTCAGCGGGTTACCAACTAGGCGCAGGAAGGAATTAGTGGCACGACCGACCTCGTCGCCGGCTCAGCGTCCACCAGAACCACGTTTCAAGGCACAATTACCGTTGACGTAAACAACGTGCTCGCGCCGACGAGCCTCCGCATTCTTTCGTCCGCGGCCGCCGCCGATACTTCGGGAACCTGGTTCACGCAGCCTCGTCCATATCAGGACCTTAACGGCGATATGGACCCGGGTGATTTTGGCCTGCCGCCGGGTGGAGATTCGGAAGTCGGCACGGCCAACAACTTTGGCCCGGCCGCCAATGCCGATTGGAGCATGCGCGTGCGCCACCCCGCATTTGGCGTGGATATAGCCTACGGCGGCTATCGCGACATTTCGTATAACGTCACGAGCGACCCGGCGGTCGTCAACGGCGCCGGTCAATTCAGCTCGCTGACGCAACACTTTGAGCCGGACGGCTTCCTCGATTACTGGGTCGCTCCAGCGGCCGGTGGGCTCCTTGGCCGCACCGAGGCCAACACCGGCGATGGCGACTTCTACAACAACACGGCCGGCGTATCGTCATACACTGTCACCCCGCTCGGCGGCGGTGCGTCGCGAATCAACCTCCTCATCCCCATCATGGTCGACGACATGGGGACGACGTTGCGAACGGTCTATACCGGCCAGTTCCTGGCTACTGTGATCATCCCGGAGCCGACGAGCCTCGCGCTCCTCGGCGTCGGCACATTTTCAGCCTTGCTAGTGGTTCGCCGGCCACAGTAGATCTCACGCAGAGGCGCAGTGATCGCAGAGAAAGAGGCTGACGTTCGTGAACTCCGCGTACTCTGCGCCTCTGCGTGATGTTCCTTGAATTGCGAGTCTATTCGCTCACAATATCCTCGCCGGAAATCGTCGACCGTGCCCGATACGCGGCCAGGTCGATCGATTCGCTAAGAAACGCCACCGAACTGTCGGCCATCAGGAAATTGCATCCGCCAGGATGGTCGCTGCGGTAGTTGCTCGTAAAATTCGGCCCACCGTCCAGGCTTGAGCGGCAATCCGCCCCCGCATAGGCGAAGATGTCCAGATACGAATCCGTCACCGGATACTTATTCATCGGTTCCACCGTGCAGGCGAACAGGCTGGTCACCACGAACTCTCCACCCTTGAAATACTGATTGCTGTTCGGCTGCCCCGCGATCCACGGAAACCACGCGTAGGGAAGCTCGCCCGTTCCTTCGGGCTTCAAATTGGCCACCGTGCAACTGCGCCCGTGACACACCTTCCACTTGGGGTCACCGCTGGCGTCGCCCGCGGAGATCGTTTTGCTCGTGCCGTCGGTAATCTGCCGGATCGACGCGCCCCATTGAATGGTGAATATCCCTTGCACCGCCTTTGGGATCGGTCCGGCTTGCAGCGGTGCGCCGAGGATCGTTACACGTTTGAGGCAAAACCCGTCGGTTGCCCCCTTCGAGTAGGCATAGTCCGTCGTCCCGAACAGCGAATTCGAGCTGCCCAGAATCTTGGCCAGGATCGGATGCTGCAGC
The DNA here is from genome assembly GCA_963786455.1 of uncultured Planctomycetota bacterium. Classification (GTDB taxonomy): domain Bacteria; phylum Planctomycetota; class Planctomycetia; order Pirellulales; family Lacipirellulaceae; genus JABDGM01. The sequence continues at coordinate 333,485 of CAWAZX010000018.1, forward strand.
GGATTCTCCTCCCCCGTCGACGGGCAATTGAACAGCGGAATCACGGTCGATCCAACTTCACGCCGTTGCTCATGCCACGGTTCGCTTTGATCATACAAGTTGTGGAGCGACTCTTCCTCGAAGAACGGCAGGATCGTCGTGTTGACGTTTGCAAAGAAATCACTCGGATCGCGCCTCAGCAGCCACCCTTTCGGAAACGTCCCGTACGTGTTGTGATAGTTCTGCATCGCAATTCCAATTTGCTTGAGATTGTTGATGCACTGTGTCCGCCGCGCCGCCTCGCGGGCAGCTTGAATGGCAGGGACCAATAGCGCCACCAGGACGCCGATGATCGCGATCACCACCAATAGTTCGACGAGAGTAAAGCCGCGTCGTGCGCGGGAACGGGGAATCGTATTCAGATGGTGCACTACAGGTTGCCTCCACTGGCACAGCCCGATCCAGCCACAATAATATATTGTACGCGGAAATGTACGCAATCTGGGCCGCAATTCGAGGTCCGCTATCTAACATTCCCGCTCGTCCATGCTTAAAATGCGCGAGCTGCAGGGCCAACCCTGGGGGAGTGATCCGAGCTTTGGGAGACCTTTACGATGAACAAGCTTACGCGCAGAAGCTTTCTTCAATCGACCGGTAAAACCGGTGTTGGCTTGGGCCTCGGAGCGAGTGCCGTGACGGCCATCACAAGAGCCGGAGCCGCTCCGGCCAGTGAGCGTGTGCGACTGGCGATCGTTGGTTTCCGCGGGCGTGGCGGCGTTCTTGCGCGTAAATTTGCCGTGCGCTCCGACTGCGAGGTGGCCTATTTGTGCGACGTCGACCAATCGCTTTTCGCGACCAATGCCAAGGACGTCGAACAAATTCAAAACCGGCGGCCGCAGGTGGCGAGTGACTTCCGCCGCGCGCTGGACGATAAATCTATCGACGCGATTGTGGTCGCTACGCCCGATCACTGGCACGCGCTGGCGACCATCTGGGGATGTCAGGCCGGCAAGGACGTGTACGTCGAGAAGCCCGTCAGCCATTCGCCTTGGGAAGGCCGCAAGATGGTCGAGGCGGCCCGGCGATACCAACGCGTCGTGCAAGCTGGCCTGCAGAATCGCAGCGCGGCCTACAACAAAGGTGCGAAGGAGTACATCGAAAGCGGCAAGCTCGGCACCATCCACATGGTCCGCGTGATCAACCAGAAATCCTGGCCCAACATTGCCGCGGCGCCCGATGGCGATCCGCCCGCCGGCCTCAATTGGGACATGTGGACCGGCCCCGCACCCGACTCGAAATACAACACAAACTACCACCACGCGTGGAACCACTTCTGGCGTTTCTCCGGTGGCGACATCATCAACGACGCCGTCCATCAAATCGACCTGGCCCGTTGGCTCGTCGGCAAATCGTATCCCCAATCGGTCTACTCCACCGGTGGCCGATTCGCCGAGCAAGGCGTGTTGGAATCGCCCGATACGCAAGTCGCCGTCTACCAGTTCGACGACCTGGTCATGATGCTCGAGCTCACCCTCTACACGCCTTACATGATCAAGAGCGACGCCGAGCTCCGCGACAGTGACATGTACCCTTATTGGCCACAAAACGCCGAACGCATCGACATCTACGGCAGCCAAGGCCTCATGATCGTGGGGCGGCACGGCTGCGGCTGGCAGGTGTTCGACCGGCCCAAGGATCGCAAGCCGGTCCTCGCCCAACAACAGAACGGCCCGTTCCCGGACGATGAGCACTTCACGAATTTCGTCGAATCAATTCACAGCCGCAACATGCCAAATGCGGACATCGAAGAAGGCCACCGCAGCACGCTCATGTGCCAATTGGCGAACATCAGCTACCGCTTAGGCGGACGAAAGCTGGTCGTGGATCCCCACACAGAAACACTCGGCGACGATGCAGAAGCCAACCGCCTGCTCAAGCGCGAATACCGCGCCCCTGGGTCGTTCCCGAAAGCGTCTAGCGCTCGTTACCAATTGTGCAGCGAAAAAGCCGCTTGCGGCTTAGCGACCAAACTCACAAAGTGTGCTTGAAATTGAGTCCGCCGTGGCGGGCGAGCCCTCAGTCAGCATCACTTCGCGGCGTCATCCGCCAGTGCCGCTTCTGCCGCGTCCGCCGATTCCTGCGCACGTTTCACACGCTCCTCCTGCCGCGTGTACGCCTGAGCTTCCGGCATCTGCGCCAACACTTCCTCAAATCGCTTGGCCTCCGCCGTGCCAGGCGTCTTGATCTTGTTCATCACCTCGTTGACCTTCTGAACCGGCCCGGACAAAGCCGCCTGCCGATCCGCCAGGTTTTCCTGTGCAGCCAGCAAGTTGTCGATCGTTTGATCGATGTCACCCGCGTCTTTCGTGTTCGCCGTTGTGTTTTCCGACGCGGCTCCCTCCCCGGCCCCACCCAGAATTCCCCCCAACTGCTCGAGCGCGGCAGTTGCCGACTCGTCCGGGGTGAAGCCGGCGATCTGCTTACAAACGGTCAACGTTGCCGTCTGTCGAGCCGCGTCATAAGCCGGCCGCAGTGCATCGAGCCGTTCTTGCTGTCGGTTCAACACACTGAGAGCCGTGTCGTACTCTTCCTGCGCCGACGGACCGCAACCAACGAGCACTACGACTGAAATGGCAAGACCTCGCAACATGACCGATTCCCTCAAAACGTTAGAAGCTGCCCGCCGCATTCTAGCCGAACGCCGCCATACTGCGAGGGACTCCAAGAACGCCTCACCCAGCGCACCAGTCTGCCGCGCATCCTGAATTTCGCGTCTAGCTCGAATGCAATTAAAAACCCCTCTACCCAGAACCTCAACCATAGTTGAGGATTCGGAGAGAGGGGTTGATGAAGCGTACTTCCAATCTCGTCGCCGTGATCAACTGCCGCGACGCCGCTCATGGGTTCGGAGTTGCGGTGCCGTCTTTGGCAAACTGCGGCAGCTTCGCCAGGAACTTCGCCGGGTTGGCCTCGAAGGCGGCGGGACAGTTCGGGCAGCAGAAGTACACCTTCTCGTCCTTGTATTCCACTACCTTGGTAACGTCGATCGGCTTACCGCTCACGGGGCATTTTGTCTGGCGCGTGAAGCCCTTCTTGAGATCGGCAAACATGATCTTTAGCTTGCCTTCGTCATCGGCCGCGTTGAACTTCGCCTGGCAATTCTCACAGCAAAAGCCCGCCTTCGCTTTACCAACGTCAACCAGCGTCTCTTGGTTGACCGGCTGACCACTCACCGGGCACGCCACCTGCACAACCTGGCCGGTCTCCAGCAGTTGGCGACCAACCGGCAGCGCGAACTTTTCAGGGTCCGCCTTGAATGCCTTCGGGCAGTTCTCGCAGCAGAAGTAAACGTTGGCGCCATCCTTCAGTGCCACCACACTCTTTTCGATGGCCGGTTGTCCGGAGACAGGGCAAGTTGCCTCAAACTTCTTTTCGTCCTGTTCTGTCGTCGCCGCTTGAAACCCACCCGCGGCCAACACCATGGCGAACCCGAACGACACAACGATCCAGCGCGCTTTCATGGAAGTGCTCCTACATAAGGTGAGACGCGGTTTACGCAACGCAACACCGCCCGTCGGATTGGCAAATAAACACTTGCCCTAATTCTAGTGAGGTTTTGCCGCCCCGCAAGCCACCCACAAACGTCTGAGCGTCGCCGAAATTCCGTTCAAAGTACGCCGGCCGACCGTTATCCGCTAGCCGCTTGCGGCTTAGCGACGCTGCCCATCACGAGAGAGGATGACATTGAGGGAAAACCCACCACCACTCTCACATCGTAACAACCCAGTCCCCAGTGCCCAGCCCCTCGGTTCGCCGCTCGCGCGCGGCCAAAAATACTTGCTGCAATCTTTCCTGGCTTCTGCTAGGCTAGCGTGCGTTGTATGGACGCCCGTTCAGTCATCGGAAGGAGCAATCGGCCGCAGCGCTGGTGGGTAGAGTTCGGTACAGGCAGATATCTGGCCCGCGTAGGATCGATCCGCGTGCGACGCATTTGAAAAAACGTGTCGCCGCCTCGTACCCTACGTTCGTTTTCGCGAAGCACTGAAGCGAACCTACTATAGCGCCACGCTACAGCTCGAACTCCGACCAGTGACTGCAATGGGCGGCCCGATCGTGCCTCGTGCCGGGTGAGGTGCGCGGGGCTTCTGTCTGCACACACCCTTGTACCAGCGCGATCGTCAGCACGAGGGATCCCTCGCTTTTTTTGTTTCGGTCAAGCCACGAGCCAATGGAGAACTGAGAACGCGAAATTCAACCAGGTCGGTGACTCGACCAAAGCAGGTAGCACGAAAACTCACGAAAGGTCGTAACCAGGAGCAACTGGAAGAACGCACTTCATCGCTGCATGCAGTGAGCACCTCCAGCTGGTTTTTTGTTCGTTTTTGTGCCGCTTCGTGGCTAAAGGTGTCGTTCGCTAGGGTCCGCGGCCAACTGCCAGCGGAACGTTTTGCCCCGGACGGGGTTAGGAATAATGGGCCTTCGAGGCCGCCACCCGGCCTGCGGAACGCGGCCGCGGCGACTCGCCGACCCACGCGCCGACGGATAAGCTGGATAGTAGTGCGTTCGGCAAGCCAATCGCGGTTCAGCCGCCGTTTGGCCCGGCCGAGGGCGGTTCGATCGTCGGCCCTTAGGATCCGAGATTCCTTTGTCGATTAGCGAGTCGACTGCCGAAAGGTATACGCTGGCCGACCCCGATGTTCGGCTCATGCTGCAAGTGCGCGATAACGATGCGCAGGCGTTCGAAGAGCTTATGCTCCGCTACCAGAACCGCCTGCTCTCACTGCTCACGCATTTGGTCGGCGACCGCGATTTGGCCGAGGATCTCACGCAGGAATCGTTTTTGCGAGTGTACCGGGCCCGCAAGCGGTACGTGCCGGGGGCCAAGTTTTCCACGTGGTTATTTACCATCGCGGGAAACATCGCCTCCAACGCGCTCCGCTCCAAGTCCCGGCGCCGGGAAGTTAACCTGGCGGCCCGCAGCACGAGCGATACAGGGGCTCAGTCGCTCGAGGCGGCCGCCGTCGAAGCCAGCGCACTGATGCCCACCCGGCAACTGGACAAGGCCGAGTTGTGTGCCGCGGTGCAGCAGGCGATTGGGGTGTTGAACGAGCGGCAGCGGATGGCCGTGTTGCTCGCCAAGTTCGAACACTTCAGCTACGCCGATATTGCCGAAGTCATGGACATGTCGCCGCAGGCGATCAAGTCGCTGTTATCGCGTGCGCGGTGCAAATTGCGCGAAGCGATGCAACCGTACATCGATCGCGGCGCGAAGATCAACGGCGAATTGACCGGCTCGCTGGCCGACAGCCACTTCCCTCCGCCAGAGACAGACGAGTGAGTGGCTCAAACGAATACATATAGAACCACAAAGACACGAAGAACACAAAGGAAAAGACAAGAAGGGGAGACATGGAGACAAGGAAAACTGTTGCCACAGAATTCTCGTCTCTCCGTCTCCATGACTGGTTGTCTATTTGATCCTCTTTGTGTCCTTTGTGCCTTCGTGGTTCAAATTTACCTGGACCAGAAAATACCAATTGGTAACCGAGAAATGCTGGGATCGTAGTTTCCATGTCATCGACCAGTGATTCACAATCCGATTTACTCATCAACGAGGAGCTCGTGGCCTACCTCGACGGGGAACTTTTGCCCGAGGAAAGCCGCCGCGTCGAAGAGCGTCTCGCGACCGATGCCGAGTATCGGCAGCAGCTCCGCGACCTCGACCAGGCATGGGAAGCACTCGACGCGCTGCCGGCCACGAACGTCGACGACAATTTCGCCCGCACGACGATCGAAATGGTCGCCGTCGCCGCGCAGCGCGATATCGACCAGCACACCGCGCAGGTAACAGTGGCCAAGCGCCATCGAACCGCCTGGTGGGTTGCCGCGGGGGTCGCCGTGGCCGCGCTTGGTTTTGCGGCCACGCGCATGCTGCTGCCCAATCCGAACGATGCGCTCGTTGCTAACCTGCCTGTCATTCAGCAATTCGATGTATTAAGCCAGATCGAGAATGTCGAATTCCTGCGGACTCTTGCCCAACAAGTGCCATTCGAGAAACTGGCGCCGACCCGGTGTCGATCGATCGAGAGTTTACGACTTGGAAAACCGTCAGCGAATCGTCACCGGTCGATCGGCGTCAATGGCTTGAGAATTTGTCGCCGCAAGAAAAGGCTAACCTGGCGGAGCGAGTGAACCGCTTCAACGAGCTGGAAAAAATGCCAGAAAAGCAGCAGCAACAGCAGCAATTGCGCCAATTGGAACGCACGATTCGACAGGCCGATGACGGAGAGCAACTGCAGCGAACACTACTGGCCTATGGCAGCTGGCTCGCCGATCGACGGCCCGGCGAACAGGAGGACCTGCGAGTCCTGCCGGCCGCAGAGCGCATCGCGTTGATTCAGCGCTACGTACGAGAGGACGAAGAGCGGGCGTTGCGCCATTTGTCGGATGACGACGCCAAGAAACTTCGTAACGAGGTCTTTGCAACATACGAGAGGCGTAAAGACGACTTTGAACGAGCGATGCGCCGGACAGAGGGAGACATTCGCGTGCGCTTGGAAGGGCCGCTGTGGTTGAAAGCCTGGGTGGTCATCCTGTGGGAATTGAGGTGGAATGACGATAAGGACGATGAACGCGAAAGGGAGTTGGTCGCAACGTTGAGTCCCGAGCAACAGGAATACTGGAGAAGCCTCCCAGAACGCAGTCGTACCGGCAGAACCCGCCGAGGACAGCTCATGCATTGGGTGCGCGACTCGATACGACCACGCTGGGGTCCCGAGGAGCTCGAGAAGTTCTTTACCGATCCCGAGAAGGTGGACAATAATCAACGCGAGCGGCTGCTTACCTTGCCCCGCGATCAGTTTCAAACGCAATTGGAACGGCTGTACCTGGCACACACTCTGGGTGTGGAGAACCCCGACGAGTGGCTCGGCGATTTTGGACCCGGTGCCGGCCTCCCGCCAGGCCCCGGTGGCCCCGGACAATCGCGCGAAGGACGTTCACGCGATCGAAATCGTCGCGACGGCGAGCGAGGCGACTCCGATCGAGAACGTTCTGATGGCAGGCGCGACGGTCGTCGCCGACCGCCCAACGAAGATACCGAGAGGACGCCGCCGCCGGATCGTCCATCGCCGCCACAACCAGATGGTCCGTCGGCAGAGTGATGATCTCAGTCACCGAACGTCGACCGCCGGATTGTTCGCCTCTCCCTTGGGAGAGGCAGCGACGGGCACCGACGCGCAGCCGACCAACGCTGCGCAGTCGGTGCCCGTCGCGAGCGGTGAGGGCTTCGCTCGCAGCGGCGCCAAATCCCTCACCCGCTGCGATACGGAGCCCATCGCCCCAAAAAAAAGTGGCACGCCCCGCGAAAACTCAGGGCGTGCCACCCATGCCGATTCAACAAACGTCGCGTTACACTTCGTATCCGCTGCGGTACTCGCTGCGGACGATGCGCTCCAGCGAGGCATCGTTCAGCGGCTTGAGATTGACCGGATCCCACTCCACGCGGCCACGCTTCCACACCGCCAAATTGCCGAGCAGAATTGTCTCGGTCAGCGGGCCGGCGTAGTCCGCGAAATTCGACACCGCCGGCTTCTTGGAATCGCGCATCGCGTCGAACCACTCTTTCACGTGGCCGGGGCTCACCGGATATTCGACGTCCTGCTCTTCACTGCCCACGATCTGAATGCCCTGCTCGGCATAGTCGCCCGCGGCATACATCGAGGCCTTGTCGCCGATCATCATCACGCCCGCTTGATGCGGGGCGGGGATTTCCCGCGTGCGGCCGCGCCGCTCCTGCTTGACCGTCAACGTGACGTCCTTGAACAACTCGTTCGGCGGCATGTTACCGCCGTCGTACCAGTACATCGTGAACGCGGCCCGGCCGTTGAGCTCCGGGAACTCGTACTTGATCTTCGAACGCGCCGGGTAGCTGTCGCCGTCGTGCTCGGGACATTCGGCTTCGACTGCGATCGGATCGCGCATATTCAAAGCCATGAACGGCAGGTTGCACGTATGGCAGGCCATGTCGCCCAGGGCACCGGTGCCGAAGTCCCACCAACCGCGCCAGGCAAACGGATGGTAAATCTGCGGCCCGGAGTAGGGACGCCAAGGCGCCGCACCGAGCCACAGATTCCAGTCGAGCGTGGCCGGCACCGGCTTCATGTTCGGCCGCTTCTCGCCTTGCGGCCAGATCGGACGATTCGTCCAGATGTGCACTTCCTTCACGTTGCCGAGTTGGCCGGTGCGAACTTGGTAGGCCGCCTTGCGCATTGGATTGTGCGCGGTGTACTGGTTGCCCATCTGAGTGGCGACGCCCTTCTCCTTTGCGATCCTACCCAGCTGCCGCGCCTCCCAGATGGTGTGCGTAAGCGGCTTCTGGCAATGCACGTGCTTGCCCATCTTCATCGCCTTAGCGGCTACCACGGCGTGCATGTGATCGGGCGTGCTCACGGTGACCGCGTCGATCCGATCGCCGAGCTGGTCGAGCATTTCGCGGTAATCCGCAAATGTGTGCTCGACCTTTTGTTTCTGCAGCATGCCGTCGAGGGTGTCCTTGTCGACATCGCACAGCGCGAAAATCTTGCCGAACTCGGATGCGTCGCGCACGTCGCTGTCGCCCTTGCCGCCCACGCCGACGCAGCCGACTTGAATTTGTTCGTTCGGCGAGGTGCTCTCCTGCGCCTGCAACCCGCCGGCAACCCAATAACCCATCCCGGCGGCTGCGGTTGCTTGAATGAAACTGCGTCGATCGGTCACGAATGCCATGTTGAATCTCCCACGAAAGGAATAGCTCAGGCTCCCTGCGGCCTGAAGAAGCGATTGCATTGTCCGGCAGAAGGCCTGACCTATGCTAACAGCATAACGCCATCCGGGTTGAAGTTCAAACACTCGTTCGTGGAGGGTCCAATCGCATCCAACCACGGCGGCTTCCCGGCAAATTCACCTGAAAAACGTGCAGAATTGGCCGCCACGCGCAATCAGCACAGCATCGCGCGTTTGCCAAAGGGGTGGCCTGAAATTACGCTAACGGAAACCGATTCTGCTGCTTCAACCGCGGGCGTTCTGCCCTCGCCTCGTGAGGATAGTTTCATGTGCCGAGTTTCATTGACCACTGCTGCCGCTGCGTTGACCGTATTCACCTTGGGATTTCATGCCGCTGTCGCCACGACCTGGGCGGCCGATCAGGCGGAGCTAGTGGCCCGCGTCGACCGGCTCGCCGGCTTTTACGAAAAGGACAACAACGGCAATGTGACGGTCGTTGACTTTCTCGACCGGCCAGCCACCGATAACGATTTGAAGCTGCTGGCGGCTGCCCCGGATTGCAGACATTGATCCTGTGGGGCGCGCAAATCACCGATGCCGGCGTCGAACATCTCACGCAGCTCAAAGAGCTCACCGAGCTGCAGCTGGAGAATACGCTCATCACCGATGCCGGGCTGGCAAAGCTCGCCGCGCTGCCGAAGCTGAAGTCGCTCAACTTGCAGCGCACCACGGGAATTAGCGACGAAGGCATGGCCCCGGTGGGCGAGTTGCCGGAGCTGGCGTACCTGATCTTGCTCTACACGAAGATTGGCGACGACGGCATGGCACATCTGAAGAATGCCAAGAAGCTGCGGCTGCTCGATGCGCGCGGCTGCAAGATCAGCGATGCGGGCCTGGCCCACCTCGCACCGCTCGAAGGCCTCGTCGCCCTCAAGCTGCGCACGTCCGGCGTCACCGATGCCGGCCTGGTGCACATGCGACATATGAAACGGTTACGCGGTCTGGCGCTCGAAGATTCCAAAGTCACCGACGCTGGCCTCGTCCACCTGGCGGATCTCACCGAGCTTGATGACCTCAATCTCATGCGCGTGCCGATCACCGATGCCGGCCTGGCCCACCTCGAAAAATTGACCAAACTGAGAATCCTGTTCCTGCGCGCCACCTACATCAACGGCAGCGGCCTGGTGCACTTGCGCAATATGAAGCTGCTGCGCAAGCTTGATTTGAGCGAGACGTCGACCGGTGACGAAGGGCTTTCCAATCTCGCCGGCATGAAGGAACTTGTCTGGCTGAATCTGTGGAATACCCAGGTAGGCAACGAGGGTGTGGCCCAACTGGTCAACCTACCGGGTTTGATTTATCTGAACCTTGACAACACGCGCGTGGACGATGAAGGCCTCAAACATCTCGTCACGATGCCGAAGCTCGAAACGCTGATCCTTAACCAAACTCGCGTCTCAGACGCAGGACTTAAGCAACTGCAATCGATTCGCACGCTCAAGAACCTGGAGCTCCGTCTCACGGCCGTTACCGACGCCGGCGTGAACGAATTGAAAAAAGCACTGCCAAACCTGGCCGTGTCGTATGACCAGTAGCGATCATAACGGCGCACTTTGCGGTGCCGGCCGCCGGCAATTAGCCTGGAGGAATGCACTCCGACCCAACCGCGGCACACGTATTCTCTTGCTTCGACGACGAAGTGTGCGCCGATGACTGCGCAACGAATCCAAGGGCGCAGACTCGAGGCATACTCTGGGTACTACGCTGGGCCGCAGCACTCGCTGTACTATCCTTTTCCTGCGGCGTGCTGGCCGAATTCGCGTTTTGCCTCGCGGCCGAACACACTGTCAATCGGGCCGCGCGCCGGTGCACTGGAGGCCACGCTCCCCCGGGCGACATCAAAAAGCATCGCCGAATCGGTCATGCAACGGCTCGCCGGCTACCACAGCGCCAGCCGACAAACGCGGCTGGTGATTGAGCAAAATGGCAAGCCGATTCTCGGGAGATTAAAAGTGCAGCCGGGCGACCGAATCTCCATCCACGTTGCGGTGCCAGGCACCGCCGTATTGCCACGCTGGCTTCAACGCGTAAAGTTCTGGCGCGGCAATCCGCCAATCGAAGCGAGCGCGGAGCGCGTTATACCAGGGAGTGTAATCGTGGCGCGAAATCGAAAGACTCGCGCTTAGAACGCACGGCCGTTTGCGGTCGTTCCCGCCAAAGGCGGTAACAGGCGCGGCATTCATGCCGGGTTAAATGGCGCCACGGTTAATTTCCGCTGCGGCATTGTCCGCGGCGACGCCGCGGACAATGCCGCAGCGGAAATAATAAACGCCGGTACGAAACCCGGCATGAATGCCGGGCCTATTAACGAAGAAGGAGCGTAAACGCCCCTCATTCGACACGATGCCAACTCAAGTTCACCGCCTTACACCGCCGCCGCGTACATCTCGGCGTAGTCGAGAACCCATAGCTCGACCAGTTCGCGGAAACTTTCGACATCGACATCGGCGAGTCGCTGATAGTGATTGCGGCTGAGCACTTCCTTGTTGCGCACCGTGCCTTTGCCCGCCAGCTCCAGGACGTGATATTTGCTGTGGGGGCTGACGACAAGTTGCAGCCGGCTGAACGTATTGCCGCGACGTCCATGCCCGAGATCCACATCATCGCGACTCACCGCAGCTCCCCAGCCGCGTTCGTCGACAATAGTTTCCAAGCGAAAGCCGGGGTTGTTGTCGGCCAGATCACGCAGGCACTTTTCGATGTGCTCCGTGAGCGCCAAGCGATATTGCGAGTGAAGCCGGCGGCACTCCTCTTCGCTCAATGCCCTGGTAGCTGCTTCGTTAAGCTGCGCGGCCCGCGACTGTTTACCGCGATCGTGCGCTCGCTGTAATCGTTCACGGAAGCTCATATCATTTCAAACTTCTTTTCTTAACGACGACTACGTTGCGCCATTTTCGTTGGTGGACGGCGGCTCCTGCTGCGGAGTCGATTCAGAATTCGGCTCGCCTTGCTCTTTCTTCTTCTTATGAAACTGCAACAAATCGCCGAAGGAGCGCAGAAATTCCTTGCCTTCCTCCATCGCCTTCGTAATAGGCACTAACTTTTTAGCCGCTCGTTTTTCATACGTGCCCGAGCGCGGCTGGCGCTGCGGTTCGCGACGATCACGGCGCTGCTTGGCGGGCGGGCGCTGTGGTCGGGCCGCTCGTTCGGCCCGCACCGGTGCGCCGTCGGTCGGCTGTGCCGCGGCGGCCGGCTGCCGTTCCGTTTTGGGACGACGGGGCCGGCGCGATTTTTCCGGTCGCACGCGCTCCGTGCCCGGCGGAATCATGGTCAGCGCCACGCGCCGCCGCTCACTATCGATTGTCGCAACCCACACGCGCACCTGGTCGCCCACGGCAATCACGTCGTGCGGATCGCGGACGTACCCCGCGCTGAGCTGGCTGATATGCACGAGGCCGCTGTCGGAAAGCCCCACATCGACGAACGCGCCGAAATCGACCACGTTGAGCACCGTGCCGCGGAGCTCCATTCCTACTTTCAGATCGTCGAATTTGACGACGTCTTTGCGGAAGATTGGCGGCGGCAGATCTTCGCGCGGGTCGCGGCCCGGCTTGCACAGCGCCTCGATCATGTCGTCCAGTGTCAGCCGACCGATTCCAAGTTCGACAGCGAGCGCCTGCCGATCGAGCGGTGCGACCAGCTCGCGGATGCGGGCCGCAGTTTCGGGCCGCGCGGCGTCACCCACATCCACACCCAGTTTTTGCAACAACCGCTCGGCAACGGGATAGTTCTCCGGATGAATCCACGTGCCGTCCAGCGGGCAGTCGCCGCCGATGATTTTCAAGAACCCGGCTGCTTGGACAAACGTCGCGTCGCCGAAGCCGCTGACCTCCGTGAGCTGCCGGCGATTGCGAAACGGTCCGTGTTGCCGCCGGTGATCATACAAGCGCCGCGCAGTTAATTGATTCATGCCGGCGACGTAGCGCAGCAGCGGCGTGCTGGCCGTGTTCAGCTCGACGCCCACAAAGCTCACGCACGACTGCACGACGTCGTCCAGCGTGTCGCGCAGGTGCTTGGCCCGGGCATCGTGCTGATATAGACCGACGCCGATGCTCGCCGGGTCGATCTTCACCAGCTCACTCAGCGGGTCCTGCAGCCGCCGGCCGATGGAAATCGCGCTCCGCTGAATCGCGTCGCATTCAGGGAACTCCTCGCGGCCGATATCGCTGGTCGAGTACACGCTGGCGCCAGCTTCGTTCACGACCACGTAATGAGCATCCTGGTCCGCGAGCTCGCTGCCGATAATCTCGGCCACGAGCTGCTCGGTTTGCCGACAAGCCGTGCCGTTGCCGATGGCGATGACGGTGGCGTTATGTTCGCGGATGAGAGTCGCCAACTTATTTCGCGACTCGGTTTTTTGTTCGTCGCTGCCCACGACATAGAGCACGTCGTGCGCCAACAGTCCGCCAAATTCATCGAGCACTGCGATCTTGCAGCCGTTCTTATAACCGGGATCGATGGCCAGCACGCGCTTCCCAGGCAGTGGCGGCTGCAGCAGCAGCTTGCGCAGGTTGCAAGCGAAGACTTCGATGGCGTGCGTTTCCGCCTTCTCGGTTAGCTCGCGGCGGGCTTCGCGTTCCAAACCCGGCAGGATTAACCGGGTGAGCGAATCTTTCACGCAGCCAACGAGGAAGTCACGATGCGCGTGCTCGGCCGGCACGAGCAGCTCGATCGCCAGCTGCTCCGCAGCGGCTTCATCGGAATCGATTTTTACGCGCAGGATCTTCGCCCGCTCGCCGCGATTGATGGCCAGCACGCGGTGCGGCGGAATGCGCTGGAGCGGCTCGCGAAAATCCAGGTAATCGTGGAATTGCTGATTCTTCTTCTCGTTGTCTTCTACCTTGGCACTGACCAGCTTGCCGGACTTGCGGTAGATTTTGCGGACTCGCTGCCGCAGCTCGGCGTTCTCGCTGAATTGCTCCGCCAAGATATGCCCGGCACCCAACAGCGCGGTGGCCGCATCGGGCACGCCTTTGTCTGGATTTGACGAAGTCGGCGGCCCGCGCATCCAGGTCTGCGCAGGCTTTGCTTTGCGTTAGGATTTCCTCCGCGAGTGGACCGAGGCCTTGCTCGCGCGCCTTGGTCGCTAGCGTCTGCTTCTTGGGTCGGAACGGCAGATACAGATCTTCGAGCCGCTTGACGCTGTCGGCACGCTCGATCTGCTGACGCAACTCATCCGTCAGTGCGTGTTGCGATTCGATCGACCGCAGGATCGTGTGTTTGCGCTCCTCCAGCTGACGGAGCTTGGAAACGCTCGTGCGGATCCGCCCGATCTGCTCTTCGTCGAGTCCGCCCGTCTCATCGCGGCGGTAGCGCGTGATGAACGGCAGCGTATTGCCCTCGTCCAGCAGGGCGACCGTGCGTGCGATCGCCTGCAATTCGATCCCGAGCTCACGCGTCAGACGGGTGTAGTCGATCGCAGTCGCAGATGCCATGAGACAAGCCGATTCAAGGACCGAGAAGCGTGTTGCGGCACGGCATGCAACGGGGCACGGCGAGCGCGCTGGGACCAGCCAGAAGGGCCGGCAATGGTGAATACAGCATATAGTGGATGGGACCTTCGAGCTGGCACGAAATACCTACCAGACGGCCGTTGCACAAACGTCGGAAATTGTTGTGGTTCGGGTGCAAGCTGTCAAGTTTCGCGTATCGCGGCGGTGCGGTAAAGGACTTGGGAGTAATTTGACGGTAAACCCACGCGGGACGAGCCCCGCCGCTAAATGGGCCTCGCGTTCGCAGCAGCGCGTCCACGCGCACGACTCCCGAGTAGCACGGCGTATGCCACCTCTCGTATTTTGTCATTTGTCGGCATTTTCGGCCACGTCGTTGCTGTCATGTCAATCGGTTCATCAAAGAAATCGTGTGCTGTCGCAAAAATAGTTCAAACCCCTACGCACGACCTGCCGATGAATGGCGATACCAACCACAAGCCTCACGCTTGGTGGTCCGCGGCAAGATGCTGCGCGGTTGTTTGTCCGTTCCCCCCAGCGGCATGTAAGGAAGCATCCATGGCTCGCACGAATTTGCGGATTTATCGTGGTCCGACCGACAAAACGACGGCGGTTCGCCCAGCTAGCACCACGAGCCCGGCCACCATCAAAGTTCAAGTCGGCGAAATTTTGCCGCTGCTAGCCGATGCGGTCGCCAGCCGCCGAACGTGGCTTTCGGACTTCGAGGACGACCAGATCACCATCTCGGCCGACCTGTACGAGGTGCTCTTGGCGTACCAATACTATCGCCACCCGGCGGCCTAGACCGGACTATTCATGCACTAACCCGATGCGTAAGCGAGGGAATGGGAACGTGTATACCTCGCTTACGCTTCGGGTTAGTGCGGCACACTCGGCAGCGAAACTTCCGGACCATGAATAATCCGGCAAAGCGCTCTTCACGCACGGCATGAGCGACAACGACGGCGATTCTCTCGCAGGCGCCAGCGAAAGCGATCCTTCGAAACGCAACGGCACTCAGATTGCCGATTTGCTGCGCCGATTGCGACACGCGGCCGGCCGCCTGCCAGTAAGCCGCACCGCGCAAGAAGACGTCAAAATACTGAGCCAAACGCTGCGCGAGCTGCGCCGCGCATTCACCGTGTTCGCACCATTTCGGTCGCAGCGGAAGGTGACAATTTTCGGCTCGGCGCGCACGCCGCGCGACGCCCCGGCTTACCAGCACGCCGTGCGATTGGGTCAGGTGATGGCCCAAAACGGTTGGTTCGTCGTCACCGGCGCGGCCACGGGTATCATGGAAGCGGGCCATCGCGGTGCCGGTCGCGACCGCTCGATGGGCCTCAACATCATGCTGCCGTTCGAGCAGGAAGCGAACGAAGTGATTCGCGGCGACGGCAAGCTGGTGACGATGAAATACTTCTTCACGCGCAAGCTGATGTTCGTGAAAGAGTGCGACGCCGTGGTGTGTTTGCCGGGCGGCTTCGGTACGCTCGACGAAGCGTTCGAAGTGCTCACCCTGCTGCAAACGGGCAAGCGCGAGCTGATGCCGCTGGTGTTTCTCGATGCGCCCGGCGGCCGGTTTTGGCACGACTGGCTGGCGTACATTCGCACGAACCTACTGGATGGCGGAATGATTTCGCCCGAGGACATGTCGTTGTTTCGCGTGACCGACAGCGTCGAAGACACGGTCGCCGACATTCTCGGTTTCTACCGCGTATTTCACAGCATGGAATATCTTCCCAACCGGCTGGTCCTGCGACTTCAGCAGCCCCTTGCTGAAGCGCGGTTAAATGCGCTGCAGCAAGAATACGGCGACATCCTTGCGGACGGCAAGTTCAGCCAGGTCAGCACTGCCGTCGGCGAGTCGCCGCGGCCGGAGTTGGAGGCGCTTTCGCGGCTGGTATTCCATTTCAATCGCCGCAGTCTGGGCCGCCTTCGTCAGCTGATCGACGCGATCAACCGCGATTCGGTCTAAGCTAAACTCATTCTGGCTTAACGGCTCGCTGCCAGTCTCAAGCTGAAACTGGCGTTATCAGACTGATAACACCCGGGTGCCTCTGACTGCCGTCATAACCGGCCTGTTGCCGAACCGGACCTGCTCTAATTGGCTGCCGCTGATCAACTTACAGCCAAACCGTCCGTAATTCTTTGGCCCACTGGCACGGCCTATGCGTTTACGCATCTCCCGTCCGGACAAAAAACCCTCCCCACAAAACAACCCACCCTACCGCACAGGAACAGGAAACTAACCATGACCACTTTCAACCGCAAAACTGTTTTAGCCTTGTTACCCGGCCTTGTTATCGTTGCCGCATTGAGTTCATCGTCGTCGGCGAGCCACCCCAGTGCGCTAGTCCTCGGACCGCAAGACAATTACTACCTGCCGAAGTTCGGCTTCAGCAGCTTCCACGTCCACGGTTACGGCGAGCGTGTCACGTACGTCCAATGGGGCGGCCTGGCCGCGCAGATGGGACTCGAGCCCGGCGACACAATTCTGAGGGTGAATGACTATCGGCTCGACAATCACGGCTCGTGGAACGACGCACTGCAACATGCCATGTCGCAGCACAGCGGCCAGGTTCGACTGCGAATCCGCGACGTCCACACCGGTCACGTTGTATCGCGATTTGTGCACCTCGGCGGCATCGTCCCACCGATCACGCCGAAGTACTACACCGGCGGATCGAACGTGCAAGTGATCCATCATGACCACCATGATCATGACTTCCACGGACCAGTCGGCCCCATCACACAGAAATCAAAGGTCGGCCCGAAGCCGAACCAGAACTTCAACAAGTCGATCAAAGAAATCGCCAAGATGTTCGACTAAGACCTTTCGCAAGGGTTAGTGCGTGAATAAGCACTAACCCGAAGCGTAAGCGAGGATGCCAACGAGTTAACCTCGCTTACGCATCGGGTTAGTGCGACGCACGAGACAAGCCACGGTAAAAAAGCCGTGGCTTGTTTTTTTGCGCACAGCCAACTTGTGCTCCCTGACTGAGTGCCACTGGCTCTCCAGTGCTTTTCTTGCCACAACCCTTGCGGTAAGTCATTGATGATGGGTACTGAAAGTAATTTGCTGCCGATTGCAAATGGTTTCCCTCGCGGTGCGCTACAAGAACACTGGCGAAGCCAGTGGCACCCATCAACTACCGCTTGCGCGAACTTTGCTCGTGCACGATGTCGACCAGCGCTCGCGCGTTGTCTACCGGCGTTTGTGGCAGCACGCCGTGACCGAGGTTGAAGATGTGGCCGGGGCGACCGGCTGCCTGATCGAGAATATCAATCGCTTGCCGCCGCAGCTCGCCGACATCGGCCAATAGCGCAGTTGGGTCCAGGTTGCCTTGAATCGCCCGATCGTGGCCAATCATTTGCCAGGCGTCGGCCAGCCGCACGCGCCAATCAACGCCCACCACGGCCGGCCCACCTTCGGCCAACAGCGGCGTCAGCTGCGGATTGCCCGTGGCGAAGCTGATTACCGGCACGCCAGGCGAAATGCCGCCGATGATTTGCCGCACGAACGGCAGCACGAACCGGCGATAATCGTCCGGGCCCAGGCAGCCGACCCAGCTGTCGAATAGCTGCACGGCGCCGGCGCCCGATGCGATCTGCGCATTGAGATACACAACGACCGCCCGCGCCAGTCGCGACATGAGCGCGTTCCATGCGCTGGCATCGCGGTACATCAGCGTCTTGGTGTGCAAATAGTTGCGGCTCGCTCCGCCCTCGATCGCGTAGCTGGCGAGCGTGAACGGCGCACCGGCAAATCCGATCAGCGGAATGTGATCCGGCAAATCGGCACGCGTCTGCCGCACCGCTTCCATCACAAAGTGGAGCGCGTCGGTGCTTTCCAATTCGATGACACGCTCCACATCGGCCGAGTCGCGGATCGGATTGTGAATCAGCGGGCCTTCGCCGTGTGCAAATTCCAGCTCCATACCCATCGGCTCGAGAATCGGCAGCAGATCGGAGAATACGATGGCCGCGTCGACGCCGAGCTGCTCAACGGCCGTGCACATCACTTCGCTGCACAGCTGCGGATTGCGGCATAGGTCCAAAAAACTATGCTGCTCGCGGATGCGGCGATACTCGCTCATATATCGGCCCGCTTGCCGCATGAGCCAGACGGGAGTGAAGTCGGTAGGCTCGCGGCGGCAGCGCGCAAGAAGGGACCGTTAAACCAAGGCTCGGAATGATTTCGGATTTCGGATTTCGGATTGCGGATTGTGTTTGTTAATCCGCAATCCGCAATCCGCAATCCGAAATCGCCCAGCTGTTGTGAAATGCTTCGCTTTCGCTCCAGAATCGCGGCCGCTTGTTCTGCCGTTTCGTTGACGAGCTGACCCATTTTTGAGTGCGACGGCTCCAGATCGACGGCCAGGTCGTGCTCCCGCAGCATCTCGCTCGTAGTCGGCCCGATGGATGCGACGACAACCTGGCGCATGCCGGCCCGCAAATCGTCGGCCAGGCCCAAATCATCGGCCAATTTCCACAGATTCAGCGCCTGGTTGCCCGATGTGAACAGGGCGACATCGATCTCACCCGCCGCGAGGCGTCGGATGTTCTGTTCCAGCGGACCACAGTCCTGCGGCAACGCCCAGTCGTAGACGTGGACCGCGTCGACCGTCGCCCCGCGGGCCTCCAAGCCGGCGATCAGGCTGCGATTCGTGACGCCATATTCCTGCAATCCCACAACCAGGTTGGCCACGGGCAACCGCTGGTCGAGCGTGGAAAGCACCTCGCGCCACGTATTGGGTTCTGGCACGGTGAGCGTGGGCGTGATGCCCAGCTCGCGGAGCACAGCGAGTGGCTTGGGGCCGCGCACGACCGACTTGATATCGCTAATCGCCGCTAGAAATCGGTCCCTGTCGACGTGCCGTTCCACTTGCTGAACGAGAATCCGCGTTCCCACTCCCGTCAGGAAGATAATCAAATCGACGCCGCCCGTGACGAGCCGGTTGGCAAAATCGACGGCGGCTTGATTTCTCTCGAGCGCCACTTCGCGCATCGAGGGGCTGACGAACGGCACGCCGCCGCGCTTGGCGATCAAGCGCGCCATTTCCTCGGCGCGGCGGCTTTCGAAGGCAGCAACGCGGAGACCACTGAATCCGGATTTGTCAAGAGACTCTGTCACAAGATTCTTTGAAACAGTTTTCTTCGACAACATTCCAACAAACGATGGCGGATACTAGCATCGCTCAGAAACAGTTTATGCTACGGCGGTTGAGCACTCGAAGAAAGTGGTTATCACCGTGCAGCCTTTGTGTTCTCGAAACATCAGCCATTGATCACCAGCGCCTAATGGATGCGAATTTCGAAAACTCTTCCGACGATGTGGACACAAAATATAGTTGCACACGAAAGGTTGCTTGACAGCGAACTACTTCCGCGCACAATGGCGTGCGATTGATACACACCGAGTATCAATCGTTGTGGTGTCTGTAGGGGAACTTCTGCCAACGGTGGTGGGAGGCCGCATCCGATGGCAAACGGGATGTTTGCCCGCGAGAAGCGGTAACGCAGGCAAAAACTATGGTGGCTAACTGGTTCGCGGTGCGCGCCAATTGGTGGCGGGCCTTATCTGGTTGATCTGGGTGGCGTGCCTTCGACGCGAAGTGGCATAGGTATGTGTTCGGCGACGATGCGTGCTTACGCGCTGGCGCTCGTTCGAATGCCATCCACTGCGGAGATCGCAGGCGACCGATTGGCCAATTCTGTCAAAACGGCCAGAAATATTGACCTATTTCGGAATGGTCACCCGAATCAAGCGACAATCTTGGGAGGCGCGACTGACGGATCGACGTCGGCGGCAACAGTCGCGCGCCTGGATGTCCCTCCCAAGTATTGTCGCGAAACCAATGCCACTTGGAAACGGCAGGACTAGCCACGCGCTGGTTCTGCCGTTTTGCATTGCTGTCCCGCGTGTAGAATAAGTCTCACGCAAAGGCGCAAAGGCGAAAGAAGAGACGATTAACCACAAAGTCACGAAGGACACGAAAAAGACAACAAGGTGACGCGGAGAACAGGATCCAATTCTTTTTGCCTCCCTTCTTCTTGTCTCGTTTTCCGCTTTTATTTCCTTTGTCCTTTGTGGTTGAATTTGTCCGTTCCTTCGCGCCTTTGCGTGAGATTACTCCGCCTGTATTCACGACGATGCCGACGTGTCTGCTTGGGTTAGGATCGAATCTGGGTGAACGGGAAGCGACGCTGCGCACTGCGCTGGATGAGATTGACGCCTTGCCGAACGCCCGGTTGCTGCGGCACAGCAAATTCATTCGCACTCGTCCACTCGGCATGTCGTCGGATCAGGAAGAGTTTCTCAACGGCGCCGCCGTGGTGGAAACTAGCATCACGCCGCTGCGGTTCTTGGAGCACCTGCAGCGGATTGAATCGCGCCATGGCCGGCAGCGCCGAACGCTGGGCTGCCCGTACGCTGGACATCGATTTGCTGCTGTACGGTGACGAGGTGATTGAAACGCCGGCGCTGACGGTGCCCCACTTGAGAATGGCGTTTCGCCGCTTCGTTCTGGAGCCCGCGGCAGAAATCGCGCCCAAGATGATTCATCCCGTTATCGGCTGGCCGCTGGAGCGTTTACTATTGCACTTGGAGGCGGCGACGAAACGAGCTCGTCGTGCTATCGCCATCGGCAACGATTCGTGACGAGCTGACTGAGATATTGACCGCGCAATTCGCCGCGAGGTCGATCGAGCCGCCCTTGTTCAAAACAGCCAATACGTTGTGGCCGCCGTCGTACGCGAGTTGGCTCGCGGTTGATCCACTCACCCAGGAAAGCCAGCCGGCTCAGATAAAAACTGGCGGGTTAGCCTACGCGGCTGCCGCGTTTCCGAAACTAACGATTCTTCTCGATGCCGACGGCGATGGTCCAACGGCGGTCAAATCGGAGTGGTCCGCGATTGTCCGCCAGCCTGGCCGCGGGCCAACATTGCGTCTGCAGCAGCCGGATCAAGCGACAGTTCGTCCCGAAGTGTTTGCGGCCGTCGAGTCCATCTGGCCTGATCTAGGCCCCACACAGGCCAATCGCCTAAAATGAATTAGCCAAGGGGACTAACCGCCAAGTCGCCAAGAACGCCAAGGAAGACATGAGTTTTTTTCTCCTGCCTTGTTTTCACCTTGGCGTCCTTGGCGACTTGGCGATTTTCAGTTCTTGGTGAAGTGCGCACGATGAGCACGAAGATACCGAACAAATCGATACCAAAACGCGCCCGTCCGCAGAATGATTCGTCCGCCAAGCCGCGAATCATTGCGGACGGCCAGTCGCTGCGCGAGGAGATATTCGCGGCGCGGGCATCCGGAAAGACCGTGGGCCTGGTGCCCACGATGGGTGCCCTGCACGAGGGCCATTTGAGCCTGGTCAGCGCGTCTGGTGCGGAGTGCGATTTGACGGTCGTCACCGTCTTCGTCAATCCGACGCAGTTCGCTCCAGAAGAGGATTTTGGGCAGTATCCACGTGACTTGGGTCGCGACGTGTCGCTGCTGGCGTCGCGTGGTTGCGACCTGGTGTTCGCCCCCAGCCGGGAAGAAATGTACTCCCCGAATCACGCGACGTGGATCGACGTCGGGTCACTCGGGCAGCAATTGGAAGGACAATTTCGCCCGACGCACTTTCGTGGCGTGGCCACCATCGTGATGAAGTTGTTTCAACTCGCACCGGCCAACCGGGCGTACTTCGGGCGCAAAGATTATCAGCAGACGCTTGTTGTGCGGCAAATGGTAAACGATCTCAACGTGCCGATCGACGTGCGCGGGTGCCCAATTATTCGCGAGCCAGACGGCCTGGCGATGAGCTCCCGCAACGCGTACTTGACGCCTCAGGAGCGAACGCGGGCATTGGCATTGTCGAGCTCCCTGCGACTGGCGGAACAATTGGCGGACAGAGGCGAGCGCGAAGTGGCAGTTATTCGCCAGCAAATGCAACGTGAATTGGAGCGGCCGGGCGGCGTGGATGTGCAATACATCGCCTTCGTTATGGACGGCACACTGAATCCAGTTCAAACGATTGATGGTCCGACAACCATCGCGATTGCAGCCACCGTCGGAAAGACGCGTTTGATCGACAACACGTTAATTGAACCACGAAGGCACAAAGGACACAAAGAGGAATGAAATATGAGTGATGAATGATGAATGATGAAGGATGAAAGAACAGGTGGAAGCGTGAATCACATTCATCTTTTATCATTCATCCCTCGACCGATTCTTCCTTAGTGTCCTTCGTGCCTTTGTGGTTTCTTGCAATTTCAGTTTTAGGTCACGGTCTCTCCTCCCATGTGCAGCGAACTATTTCGAATTCCGATCGCATGGGGTGGTGTGCCGATTTTCGGGCTGGGCGTGTTGCTGGCGATTTGGGCTGCCCTGAGTGCAATCACCGTCGTAAGCCTGGTGCGGCGGCAGGGTTGGAGTGGCGAGATTTGGAGCTCGCTGCCGGTCATGCTTCTGGCCGGGGCGGTCATCGTGTTTCTTCCCCGCGTGTTTCCGGACGGGCTGCCGGTTCGCGGTTACGGCGTGATGCTGCTCGTCGCCATCTCCGCGGGCGTATGCATGGCCATCTATCGCGCTCGTCAAGCCGGTCTACATCATGACGTGATCATCTCACTGGCTGTGTGGCTGGTTGTTTTCGGCGTGATCGGAGCGCGGTTGTTCCATGTGATTGAATATTGGGACGAACATTTTGCCGGCAGAAGGCCTGCCGAAATGCTCCTGGAAATCGTGAACATTCCCGAAGGCGGGCTGGTGATTTACGGCGGATTCATCGGGGCAGCCGTGGGCTTTACTCTATTCGTGCGCAAGCATGGGCTGCCGCTGTTGGCGATGGCCGATTTGGTCGCGCCGAGTTTGGCGATCGGTTTGGCGCTGGGTCGGATTGGTTGCTTGCTCAACGGTTGTTGCTATGGTGGGCAAAGCGACTGGCCGTGGGCCGTCACGTTTCCGAAGTACAGCTCGCCGCGTGAAGCCGCTAAGCCGCCAGCGCAGCGGCGCTACAGCCCGCCGTATTTCGATCAAGCGATGCGCGGCGAAATGTACGGGTTCCGCATCGACGCGGGCGAAGAGGAGAAAGTTGTCATCACGCGAATTGAGGATGGCTCTCCGGCGGCCATCGCCGGGCTGGCAGTTGGCGACGTCGTAGTCGGCATCGACGATCACCGCATCGAATCGCTGTCCGATGCCAAGTCGCGGATCTTCGCCGGCTTCGAAGCACAACAACCGCTCGTCGTAAAACTTCGTTCCGGAAAAACAATCCGCGTTCCACCCGTGTCAATTCCCGTTCGCACGCGTCCAGTTCACCCCGCGCAGATATACAGCGCGATTGATGCGGGACTGTTATGTTGGCTGTTGTGGTCGTTCTATCCGTTTCGCCGGCGCGACGGCGAAGTGCTCGCGCTGCTGCTCACCATTCACCCCGTCACGCGTTTCTTGTTGGAAATCATCCGTACCGACGAGCCGGCCGTGTTTGGAACGGGGATGAGCATTTCGCAAAACATCAGTGTGTTGTTGTTTGCCGCCGGCATCGCGTTGTGGTGGTGGCTTTCAAAGCAGCCGTGGACGATTGTATGGCCGCTGGTAGCCGGAGGAACGACTCGTAAACAGGCGATTGGCGGCACGGCGGCCGCCCATACAAGCCGGCCGTAACTTATTGATTGATAAGCCATTACGACGGATGATTTTGTCAGGCCATTTTTTCCGCAAGACGGCCGGCCGCTGCGGCAACTATCCTTTCAGCCATGTCCCGAGATGACGCGGCCCAGCGTCGTAGCGAAAGCGCGAGCCAACCTGTCGACTGGCCAGCGATGCTGGCCGAGCACGGGCGGTGGCTGCGCACGGTGGTGCTTGCGCGGGTGAGCGACTATGCGGCCGTCGACGACGTGCTGCAAGAGGTTGCAACAACCGCGATTGGAAAAGGGCACCAGCTGCGCGATCCGGCCAGCGCGGCGCCGTGGTTGTATCGGCTGGCGGTGGTAGCGGCGCTGCAGTATCGACGTCGCCAAGGCCGACGGCGGAAGTTGATCGATCGGTTCGCCGAGCGACAACCGCCCACGGACAGCGACACCCGCGAGGCGGACCCGCTCGACTGGTTGCTGGCTGACGAGCGGAAGTCACTCGTACGGCAAGCGCTGGCCCGACTGCCAAAACGCGACGCCGAAATCCTGCTGCTCAAATACACAGAAGATTGGACGTATTACCAGTTGGCAGAACACTTGGGATTAAGCACCAGCGCCGTGGAAGCACGACTTCACCGGGCGCGACAGAAAATGCGAAAGGCATTGGCGGCGGTCGATCCGAGTTTAGCCGCCGCGTCCCCTCGCCGATAATTGCACATTCATGCACGACAAGTTTCCAGTCAATGATTCCGTGTTCGACCGCCTGGTCGACGGCGAGCTTGCGCCTGGCGAACGTCAGCAGCTGCTAGCGTCGTTGGATGATCAACCCGACGGCTGGCGTCGTTGCGCCTGAGTTTTCTGGAGGCACAAAGCTGGCGCGAAAGCTTGGGTCAGTTCGTGCGTGACAGCGGCGAAGATTGCGATTCACAGAAATCACTTGCTCCTGCGATTGATGCTCCGGCCCGAAAAGGTTGGAAGCACGGCATGTCCTGGCTAGCGATTGCGGCCAGCCTGCTCGTCGCATTTACACTGGGAACAATCACGCG
Organism: uncultured Planctomycetota bacterium; assembly: GCA_963786455.1. GTDB lineage: Bacteria > Planctomycetota > Planctomycetia > Pirellulales > Lacipirellulaceae > JABDGM01. The sequence goes on from CAWAZX010000018.1 coordinate 358,401, forward strand.
AAATGGCGGCGGACCCATTGCAGTGAACAACGCGGGAAATGTGGGACCGCCGATCGCGGATGTGGTGCCGCCGCCACGCGTGAATGAGCCGGGTGCTACGACTTCGACCGATGCGCTAACGCTTTTTGTTCGTGATGACACCGGGCGAACGCGGCCGCTCCGCGTGCCGCTCGTCGATGCGGCAACTTTGGAGAAGCAGCTCGGCTGGCAGTTTCAATCCGGTGTACCGGCCGACGTGCGTGCCCAATTGCAGAACCGCGGGTTCGATGTGCGGTCGAAACAAAGCTACGCGCCGTTGTGGTTAGAGAACGGCCGGCCGATGTTCGTGCCTGTGGAAGATACACAGATCGTACCCGTTGGCAGGAATGTGTATTAAGCAATCGAAAATGTATGAACCACTAAGGCACGAAGGACATAAAGAATAAGTAACAGGAGGCAACAGAGATAACAGAGAAGTGCTGTAATACATTTTTCTCTCTGCTAACTCTGTTGCCTCCTGTTCAAAACTTATTTTATCTTCGTGTTCTTTGTGTCTTCGTGGTTCAATTCAACTTCACCATTTTTTACATTTCACCCTAGGAGAAGAGAATCATGTCAGTCAGAAGTTTCCGCGGAGCCGTGGCGTGGGCATTGATGGTCGGACTTGTGTTTGGTGCCGGAGCGATCGCTCAGGCGCAGCAGGAAGAAGAGCAACCGAATGATCGTGTTATCCAGATTGGTCGTGCCGACGAAGAGGCCGCGAATGTGGATGGTGGAGTCGCGCCGTTGAATCGGCCGACCGACGGCGCGATTGTTCAACAGGAAATCCCCAAGTATTGGATCGGGCTGCGTGGCGTCGTGATTGGCGACGACGACCCGTTGCGTGCGCATGTTGATTTGCCGGCACACCAGGGTTTGTTGGTGCATGAGATCGTGCCGGACAGCCCAGCTGCCAAGGCGGGCGTCAAGAAGTACGACATTCTTTTGCGTGCCAATGACGTCGAACTCGCCGAGATGAACAACCTCGTCGAAATGGTGGGCACCGAAGGTGAGAAGAAAGGGCAGATCACGCTCGACGTGATTCGCCACGGCGAGCGCGAGACGGTGTACGTCACGCCGGAAGAGCGGCCCGCCGATCAGATGCTGTCGCAAGAAGATGGTGGTCAGAACCCGCTCGGTGGTGGTCTCGGCATGCCGCAGGGGTTGGAGCGGATGCTGGAAGGTCGCGGCCAGCCGTTTGACTTCCGCAATTTCGGCCCCGGCATCATCGTGGGCGAGGGCGGCGGAATGGCCAACATCCCCAATGGCGTTTCCGTGAGCGTCCACAAGGCAGACGGCAAGCCGGCTGAGGTCACCGTGAAGCGCGGCGAGGAGACTTGGACTGTCGCCGGCGACGATCCGGAATCGCTCAAGCAACTGCCGGAGGATTTGCGTCCCTTCGTCGAGCAAATCCTGCGCGGTGGCTCACCAATGGGCATGAATTTTAACATGCCCAACTTCGACGGCCTGCGAGGTCGTGGGTTCGAAGACGGTCGGCTTCGCGATCGGCTTGACGAAATGGAGCAACGGATGAACCAGCTGTTCGAACGGCTGGGCGAAAATCCGCCCGTCGTCGAGCCGAAAGCAGAACAGGAAGAGGCTCAATAACTTCCCAACCCGGCCCAAGGTTTCCCCAGCTTTGGGCCGATTGTCGTCTGCCCGGAGTCCCCATCTCCGGAAGACGATTTCTCGCCGGGCCCTGCGCAACGTCGCACGGGCCCGGCTTTTTTTAACAGGAGGAAGCAGAGAAGCAGAGTAGGGTGGGCACCGCCCACCTTTTGCAATCGTCGAGGTGGTGGGCATGCCTTCGTCGCTCGCGACGTAGGCATGTGTTGTTGGTAAAAAAAATGCTTACCGGCCGGAGCCCGAAAGCATGCCACCCACACTATTTCTCTGCTTCCTCTGCGACCTCATGTTATTTCTTCATGGTTTGAGCCGATCCGCGAGCACGAGCACTTGTTTGTCGGCTCGCAGTTTTGGACTGAGTGTTTGGTAATCGACTTCCTGCACGGTGATGTTTCGATCGATGGCCAGCGCAGCTGCGGTGGCGGCCGATTGGCCGAGGATCATGAACACGGGCTCCATGCGGATCGAACCGTAGGCGATGTGTGAGCTGGACAGGCACACGGGGACGAGCAGGTTGGTGCATTCTTTGCCGCGGGGAATGATCGACCGGTAACTGATTGGATACGGCTCGAAGCCGTGCACTTGCACGTCACCTTCGTTTTGCACGTAACCTTCCGGCGTGACGTATCGCTGACAGTTGTGGCTGTCCATGCCGTAGGCGCCCATGCCGACCGAATCTTCGGCAATTTTCGAGCCGCGGCAGTTGTGCTCGGTCATCACATACGGGCCGATCATGCGGCGTGCTTCGCGCACGTAAAGTTGCGTAGACCAGTTGTCGTTCTCGACAAATTCGTCTTTTGCCAAGGCAAGGCGCTGGAATTCATCGCGAATTTTTTGCGGCACGCGCTCATGATTGGCGAGCGTCCATAGAAGCCCTTGTTGATAGGAGCGGTGATCGGAGTTGATGCTTTCGCGTGTTTCGTAATCGGCTTCGGGGTAGTCGTAGCTGCCGCCGATGTAATCGGTCGAGAACGCGTGGTTATTGTTCGTGTCGGTCTTGCGGTTGGGCATGAAGATCGGGTTCCATGGCGGATTGCGATCGCCGGCATCGAAGTTGCGCAAAAGTAGTTCGTAGCGCGACTCGTCATACTCGGCCGGCTTCGGCCAGGGACGGCGGTTTTCCGGTACGTCGGTCGTGCACAATCGGTAGCAATAGGCCTGCACGCACTTGTCGCCGCTGCCGTCGGGCGGCAAGTCTTTCAATTGAATGCCCCACAGCAGACCGGAAGTTGGGTCGCCCGGCTTCACCCACGGATCAACCGTTTTCGTGAAGCGGTGAAGCTTCACGTTAAGCTTTGGTTGCACGCCGTTGAGCGTTTCGTGGTAAACGGAGTTAGCCTCACGGCCGACGTGATAGGAAACGCCCGCGGCCGCCATGAGATCGCCTTCGTACGTGGCGTCGATGAACATTTTTGCAATGAATCGTCGGCCCGATTCGAGCGCGATCGATTCGATCTGCGGACCGCTCTTCTTCACGCCATTCCGCGGTCGAGCCGTTCGCTGGTGATCGGCGTGATGCCGGCTTCTTCGAGCATCGCGCGATACACGCGCGAGGCGACGTGCGGCTCGAAGGTCCACATCGTGTCGTCTTTGGCGTTGTAACGGGCATTGCGAGAGTTGTATCGGTCGCGGGTTTCGTACACCCACGCAGCATCGTTCTCATAGTGTTGTTCGATACGGCGATAAAAATCGCGAGAGAGGCCACCAATTACGGCCTTGTTGCCGATATCGGTGGCACCCAGGCCGCCCGTAGTGAGACCGCCCAGATGATTCGACGGTTCGATGAGGGCGACCGATTTGCCCATGCGATGGGCCTGGATGGCCGCGATGATTCCGGCCGACGTGCCGCCGTATACGACGACGTCGACAGCAGTTTCGGGCGGTCGATTCGCCTGCTGGTTCGCCTCTGCTTCGGCCCGCGCGATGATGTCTGCCAACTTCACCGGTTGTCCGCCGAGCCGCTTGCTCTCGTCGGCCGCCTCCATGAACGCGAACATCTCGATCGTTTCCTGGCGGCTGACGGGAACTTTGCGCGTCACAAAGAAATCGCAAATCCGCACGACCAGCGGGGCGTAGCCGGAGAAGCCGGCACGGTGGGCGACGCCATTGTTTCCATACAGCGTCGCTGCGTATGTGTTGCCGGTTTTCAGGCCGCGGTACGTGCCGATGCGGCCATCGCGCCACTTGCCGGCGACTACAGTAGACGAGTCGGAATCGACGCGGCTCACGCTTTCGCAGCCGGCGCCGAGGATCGTGAACAGCGACTCGACGCCGTGCACGCCGTACCAGAACAGATCGGGATGCGTCGGCTTCGGCATGCATCGGGCACACAGTTTCGCAGCCAACCACTTCGCCGACGTTCTTATCGTTGGCGAGCGCTTGTACTTCGTCGCAGAACCGCAGCGCGGATGACGAGAAGCAGGGCGTGTTGGTCGCGTCGGCATGGCGGAAGATCAATTGCACGTCGGCCAGCGAGGCGGCGGCTGGCTTGTCGATGAACACCGGCTTGCCGCGGGCCACCGCGCGAAATTGTTCCAAGTGCACACGGCCGTCGACGCTTTCCAGCAGAATGGCGTCCGATTGTTCGGCGAGCTGTTCGATGGAATCGACGATCGTGATGCGGCGCTGTCGAAGCTGGTTGACGAAACCGACGAGTCGATCGCGGCTGGAGGCGATGTCCGGGCTGCCGCCAGGAAACGCCGCGGTCACCTGCACCTTGACCAACGAGCCGGTGGCGTTGGCGTCGTTGATCAGATTAGTGAACGCGATGACATGAGACGTATCGCAGCCGACGATGCCCACGCGAAGCACGGCCTCCTCACCGCGGGCCGAATTCGCGGTCGGCAGCGAAAGCGCGAAACCACAGAACAAAAGCACGGCAAGTCGAGGCATCGACAGACTCCAAAAAAAAGGCAAGGGTGGCATGCTTTCGGGCGGTAGCCCGTAAGCATGTGAATTTGCAACACCGGCCACGCCACTGCGCGGCGCCATTATAGTTTGGTAGGATATTGGCGTCATCAATTAGCTTTTATGGGAGGTACAACATGCAAAACATGCTTCGACTGGTGGTGCTATTTTTAGGATTGAATGCGATCTCCAACCTTGCGCAAGCTCAGGACAACAACCAGCCGCCGGAAGGTTTCACGGCCCTGTTCAACGGCCGTGATTTCGCCGATTGGACCGGCGGGGCGACGCGTGACCCGCGCGAGGTTACGGCTATGAACGCATCCGAACATGCCGAGCACGAAGCTTCGATGCGGCGCGGGATCGACGAGCACTGGCGCGTGGAGGATGGCGAGCTGGTGAGCGACGGCAAGGAGCCGTACCTCGCGACAAAGACCGAGTATGGCGATTTCGAGATGTGGGTCGATTGGATGATCAACCCACAGGGCGATAGCGGCATCTATCTGCGCGGCGTGCCGCAGGTGCAGATTTGGGACCCGAGCGATCGTGAAGCGCACCGCAACGGCGCCGACAAAGGATCGGGCGCTCTGTGGAATAACCAGAACGCACGAGCAGTGGCCCAAAGAGCTCGCCGACGAGCCGCCAGGCCAGTGGAACCGCATGTTCATTCGCATGGTGGGTCCGTATGTTTCGGTCGACCTCAACGGCAAGCGTGTGGTCGACAACGTGGTGATGGAGAACTATTACGATCGGGCGATCCCCGTATTCATGCGAGGGCCGATCTATTTGCAGACGCACGGCGCGGAAACGCGCTTTCGCAACGTGTTTGTTCGCGAGATTCCGTATGAGGAATCGCAGCGCGCGCTGGCTGCGATTCGCGGCGGCGACGACGGTTTTCAACCGCTGTTCAACGGTGAGAATCTCGACGGCTGGATGGGCGCAGTCGACAGCTACGAAGTGGTCGACGGCGCGATTCGCTGCAAGGCGGGCCGCGGCGGCAATCTGCTCGCCAAGGACGAGTTCGATAATTTCGTCGTGCGGCTGGAATTCAAGCTGCCGCCGGGCGGGAACAACGGCTTGGCGATCCGCGCACCGGCCGACGTCGATGACGCCGCCTACAGCGCGATGGAGCTGCAGGTCCTCGACGATTCGGACAAACAGTATGCCGAGCTGCACGACTATCAATACCACGGCGGCTTGTACGGCCTGGCCCCGGCCACGCGTGGCTATTTGCGGCCGGTAGGTGAGTGGAACTACCAGGAAGTGGTCGTCGAACGGCGATCACGTGGAAGTGCACCTCAACGGCTTTGAGATTCTGAATGTGGATTTGGCGGAGGTCCGCAAGAAACCACTCGATGGAAAAGAGCATCCCGGCGCAGCGCGCACGAGCGGGCACTTCGGTTTTTGCGGGCACAACGAACCGGTAGAGTTTCGCAACATTCGCGTCAAGCGACTTTAGAGGGTGGCTGGGATCGAGCCTAGGCGAGCCCCAGAATTCCCGAATCACCAGTGGGGGCTCGCTGACGCTCGACCCCAGCCACCCAACATCAATCACTGCGGGGTCTCAATAGTAATCAATTCGTCGACCGTCGGGTTGATTTCGATTTCGACGTCCTTGTATTCGTCGAACAAGCCTTTGTTGTGCATCTGCCAGGCGATGGGGCCGACCTTGCCGGCCGTCGGGTCATGGAACGTGGTCACTTCGATCGCCTTGCTGCCCACCGGCTGAGCGACTGCCATGCGGGCGGTCCCTTTCTCCGCGTCCACCAATAGTTCGACGCGGCTCCACTGCGCGGATCGAAATCCGGTTTCTTGTCGCGTTGGAACAATCCCTTGCCGCTGTTGTTGTGGCCCTTGCGGTAATCCCAGTGACCGCCGTTGGGTGGCTGGAACTGTATTCCGGCCAGCGCGTCGAGCGGCTTTTCGCCATCTTTCGGCCGAGCGCAGAAAATGAGGACGCACGCCTGGTGGTCAGGTTTTCCGGAAACGTGGCGAATCGTGAACAGCAGCCGATAGCGGCTGTAGTCATCCTTCGTGTAAATCACGCCGCGGCCGGTACCGGTGCTGGCCATCGCACCGTCCTTCACCATCCAGGAATCGGCCGGAATCTGGATCCAGCCATTGAGCGTCTTGCCGTCGAAAAGTGACTTTCGCTCTGCGCGATCGGTGGATGGTTGCGCTAGAACATTGCCTTGCAGGACACACCCTGTCGAAATCAATGCCATTGTCAGCAAAGGCAGCGATGGTTTCATAGCGACAATTCCTTGTGAGTTCGGAGTAAGGCGCGCTCAGTAGAGTACCGCACGCTAACCACGACATGGTGAAATGTCCAGCAACTGCCTAAGCACTGAGGGAAAAGGGAAGTCAATTAGGTGAAAAGCGTAGGCGAACCGACTAACGAGCGGCAGGAACAATCGCCTCATCGAGATACCGCCAGTTTTTGATGAACGAGATCAGGTCGGCCATGTCCTGCGGCGGGATGAGTTTTTCCAGACCGTCCGGCATGAATGAGACGCCGTTGGAATAGAGCTCGTCAATCTCGGGGCGGCGAAGCGTGATGGTTTTGCCTTCCGCAAGTTTCAAGGTGATCGACGTGGAAGTCTCGGTGGTGAGGATGCCGGTGTGCACCTGGCCGTTCTTCGTGACGGCGGTGTAGCTGAAGTAGTTGGCGTCGATAGCACGATTGGGCTGCAGGATATCGGTCAGCAACTGCTCCGGCATTCTTTCGCGCGAATCGGAAATATCCGGGGCGATGTCGGTGCCAAGATTATCAATTCGATGGCAGGTCGCGCAATGTTTGGCAAACACGGCCCGGCCGCGCGCCGCGTCAGCTGACATCGTCAACACTGGCTTGTATGCTGTGAAAATCTGTTCGCGGTCAGCCGGAACGATGTCGGCGAGAAGCTGTTCGGCGCGACGTCGGATGTCGTCGTCGCGGTGATCCAATAGCCGGCTGATGCGAACGGTATCGAGTGACGCTGGCTGGATTTGGCCGGCAGCGATTGCGTCGAGCAGGAGTGCTGTTCGCTCGGAGGTTGCCAGCACGCTGCCGAGAATCGCTGTCTGAAGCGCCGGTGTCTCGTGTGGACAGCGTCGTAGGAGTTGCGCCATAGATCAGGGTCGGCATTGATGGGGAGAACTGCGATCGCCCGGGCTCGAACTGCTGCGACTCGTATCACCGAGCGCGAGAGAGGCAAGTGTTTCTGTGGCGCCCTCCGCATGGGCCAATAAATCGATCGCCTCGCAGCGAACCAGTTCCGACTGATTTCTGCCGAGTGCATCGTCAGCCGCGTCGAAGAACGCCTGTTCGAACGCAGGACGATCCGGTTCTCAGAAGACTTGCCCGCAACGTTTCAAGTGATTTCCCACGTCTTCGCCATTCATTCAGAAAGCTTGCCAAACCAATCCGGCGATACGTTGCATTTCGAACCAACGCACGTATCGCGCGCGGCGCTTGCTGTTCATCGTCAGATGCCGCGGCCACACTCGCCAAATCCCGGATAAATCGCGTCGGGTCTTCCACGTTGGCTTGCACCAGCAGTTCGTTCCGCAGCAGTCGCAAGAGCATTACGCCGCCGTTGGTGCGGGCCGCCAACAACATTGCTTCTTGCTCCCACGAATCCACTGCGAAAAGCGGCTCCGAAGGCATCCCGCGGCCTGTGAGGATTGCCAAGAACCGCACGCGGGGATCCGGATGACGAATCAACCCGGCCACTTTGCGCGATAACTCGGTTCCTACCGGCAAACGCGATTCTTCATAAGCAATCGCCTGCTCGATAATTCGCGATTGCGGATCGTCGAGCAGGCGGAGGCGAAGTTCGTCGGATGCCAGTCCAAGACCATGCAGGACGCGCAAAGCGTGGATCCTGGCCAAGACGGAATCGTGCCGGAGAGCAACACGCTCCAATTGGGGACCGACACTTTTATCCTGCCGCTCGACCAGCAGACGCGCGGCGGTCTCGCGCCACCAGGCATTGGGATGTGCCAGCAAACCGATGAGCTGCTCGCGCGGCATGGTCGACAGATGCGGCGCCGGCGGGCGCTCAAACTCTTTGGGCACAATGCGGTAGATTCGGCCGCGGTCGTTGCCGTAGAGGAGGTCCGGTCGCTCGCGCAGCTCCGTGGGCATCCACTCCGGGTGCTCGATCACCGCTCGGTACATGTCGACGACGTAGAGTGCCCCATCGGGGCCGATCTCCAGATTCACCGGACAGCACCACTCGTCGCGCGATGCGAAGAATTCCGCGTTCTCGTAGGCCGGCTTCGAAGTAAATGTCACACCATGCGGTTGCATGATTTCGCGGTGTACGAGGTGGCTCGTCGGCTCGCACACGAAAATGTTGTCTTTGAATTCTTCGGGTAGCGCGTCGCCGCGATAGATTTCGAGTCCGCAGGCGGCCGTGAATTGGCCCGCGTGGAGATTCGACGTTGTCCACGCGCGGGTGATCGGAAACACGCGCGACTCGTCGCCCACTTTTGCTACGTCGTGTGTCACGGCGGCCACAGCCACCAGCGGATTCTTTTTCAAGAAGCGGTCCTCCAGCACCACATGGATCGCCGGATTGCGGTTCGAGCAGATGAACCGGTTGCCATAGTCGTCGAACGTGAGGCCGAACTGGCCGGCGCCGGACACGGCTTCGCACTGGCGCGTGAGCGGGTCGAAGCGGAAATCCATGCCGCTGATTGAAAGACGCGGTTCGTTCGGGCGCATGGCATCGACAATCGTTCCGCCGCGCAGGCCGTTGGCGACGTAGATGTGATTGTCGAGCGCGAACCGCGGATGGCTCGCGCGAAGTTGCGTATTTTGTTCGGCAAATCCCCGGTACCAGGTTTCCACGAGATCGGCGCGGCCGTCGCCGGTTGTGTCTTTCAGGTAGGCGATCTCACCGGCCATGGTGACGAACACACCGCCGTTCCAGGGTTGAAGGCCGGTGGCGAAACGCAGTTTGTCGGCGAACACTTTGGCCGTTTCGAAAAGGCCGTCGCCGTCGTTGTCGTCAAGCACTGAAATCCGCGAATGGACTTTGCCATCGGGCGAGCCGGTCGGATAATCGCGCATTTCGACCACCCACATTCGGCCGTCTTCATCGAACCGGATATCCACGGGATCGATGACATTCGGTTCGTGGGCTACGAGCTCAACCGTCAACCCGTCCGCAACCACGATGTGCGGCGAGCGATTCTTGCGGCGAGATAGGGCTGCGGACCGGCGCCTGCTCCGCGGTGTGTGCGCCTGTGGTGAGGAGAATGAGACAATTCGCGGCAAGGATCGGTTGCCACAAAAAGGCACGAAAAGCCACGAAAAGCTGCGGACTGTCGCTAATGGTTGAATCGCCGAGCAAGCTTGCATCACGTGAATTTCTTTTTTCGTGTCTCTTTGTGCTTTTTGTGGCCATTTCATCTGCCGGCAGGGCGGAGTTCATTTTAATTCGTTCAGGAGGCGAATTGCAGCTTCGACCATTTTCTCGCCGCCGCCGGATTGGATGCGCGAGTTGACGATCTCGTAGCTGCCCTCGGCAAACGCCTTTTTGGTGGGAATATACGCCGGCGAATCGTTCGTGAGCTCGATGACCAGTGTGGTTGCAAATGGCGACGCAGCCTTGATCGCCAGGCCCAGCTCGACGAACACTTCGCCGGGGAGCGTGACGATCGCAGTTTCATCACTGAGACGAAATACCTGAACTTCGAGCGGCCAGGTTTCGGAACCGCGCTCATGCAGGTCCATAATCGTGCACGCCTTTACCTGATCGAGAAACGGCAGCTCGCGACTGCCGATTAGCTCCATATTCTTTGCGCCGACGAAAGTTCTTCGTCGGAATATTTTTGCAAGGCGACTTCCCCGCTTGCGCTGCGAACGGCTAACGACGGCTGACTGATCAGCGCGTATCGAGTTGTCACTCATCGCACCGGCAATCGTCTCGGCGAGCGTGCTTCCAATCTGTTGCACTGACCGGCGCTGTTTCGTCGTTACATCGATGTGGTTTATATCGCCGCACGTTCCGGCGCCGAACAGAACCGTGAACTGAGGGCCGCAGACTTCTCTCAGTCGATCTTCAACAAACTTGGGGTAGTCGGCGGAGTATTCGGTACCGCCTGTGGTGTCCAAGTGGAGCGCGAAGGAAACGATGGCCGCGCCGAGCTTCTCCCCGTCGGAAGGCGACACGAGAATGGTACCGGCCTGCGGGTCGATTGGCCCGGCTGGGCGAATGATGTCCGGGTTCTGCACGCCCGGGTTGAACCGCACGGAGCCGTCGCGCATGTGGAAACGACGGTTGAACGACAGGCGGTTTTCGCGCGCGTAACCGGTATGAAGCCGCACGGGTTTGAGTGCGGCGTTCGCTTGTTCGATGGCAGCGGCAAGCTTTTCGACGAGCAGCTTCGAATAGTCAGTTTTCTCGTAGGGATCGCTGCCCAATCGCTCGACGGCACGGTTGTGAAAATGGTTGCGAAGCGCGCCGTAAAACAGCGGGCCGGTGTGCGAATGTGTGGCGGCGATCGCAATGTGGTCGGGCGCAATACCAGTGTCTTCGCTGGCTTGGCGGCGGGCTGCTTGCGATACATCGCGCGGGATACCGATGAGGTCACAGAATACGAGCGCCGCGCTCGCATCCCCCTGGCGAAACACGATCGCCTTGGCGTGGAGTGGGTCTTTCACTCCGGTGCTGAGCCGCTCGTTGAAGTAGCCGCTCATGCGGTAGGGTACGGAGGGTGTGATGTCGACGACGGCGATGCCCGCTTGGAGATCGGGAGCGGCGACTGCGGGGCCGGGGAATAGCGCGATGATCGCGAAGGCACAAGCGATAGTTTGGAGTCGATTCATGCGATCAGTCCTTCTAGTCGGCGCTCAACGTCGATAAGTCGCGCGGTCTGAGTGCATCTCCGCCGCGACGGTGCCGATGCCGCCGCGGTAGTAGTTGAATTTCACGTTCGGGTGGTCGGCCAGCAGCGACATGGGCACGCTGCTGTCGGGAATGCGCTTGCTGATCATCAGCGCGGTGAGCCGGATGCCGAACGGGTTGTCGTGATGGCCGGCGTGCCAGATCGACACGCACTCGGCCTTCCACGTTTCGACCGGCCCGACGGTGGCGGCGTGGATCGGCACTGCGGCACGTAGCCGCCGCCGGAGGTGCGGGCGTTTTGGATGACGGTCATCGGGTGCAGATCGGTGATCCGGCGTCTTGAGCTTGCGATACTCGGCCGGCGGCGGCGGCTCGTGTTGCCACTGGCCTTCGCGCTTGGGCGGATCGTTGAACGCCCAGTGCTTCACCTCGCCCTGCCCGCCTTGCATCACGACGCAGCGGACGTCGTCGTAGCTTTGCGAGTACGCTTCCAGGTCGGGCGGGAAATGGATGTTCTCGGCCGGCATGCGCAGCTCGGGGCGGATGCGGTTGAAGCACAGCTCCATGTCGGCCTTGGCGAACGAGAGCGGGTGATCCATCGGCACGGGCTGGCCGTTTTCGACCCACTCGTCCATGCCCCAGAAGTGCGCGTCGTGCAGCTTCAGTCCGAGCGCGTTGACGATGCGGGCCACGAGCGGCAACTGCTCGGTCGGCCCGATCGGGCCGCAGATGCCGGCCGGGTTGTCGGGCGTCGCCTGCTGCCACGACGCGACGTATTCGAGCGCTTCGGCCAGATAGAATTCTTCGAGCGTGTCGTAGATCGTGACCTCGAAGCCGTCGCGGGCAAGCTGCAGCAGGTCGTTCGGCGTGAGCTTGCGCCGCGTCGGCGAGCAAGTGCGCGTCGAGCGTCGTGTAATCCCACCAGCCGGGCGCCACTTTGCTGATCGGTCGTGGCACATTGTCACTTCGTCCTTCCCGAACAATCTCCGTCAAGCAAATCGGTTTGCGGAAACGGGTGGCCGCGGTGCTGGACGAAGCCTCGGCGTAACGCGACGCCGACTTCGCTTGCCGCGCTCGGCGCTGTAGCGTTTCATGGCCTCGATGTATTCGTCCATGCCGTGATGCGCGCGCAGCCAGTCGCGCTGCGAGGCGTGGCAGGCCAGCATTTCGATCTTGCGATCCATCTGGCCGCTGATGTCGATGTACGTGGTCGGCACGATCGGCTCGCAGCGTGTACGGATCGCGGCCTTCGACCGGGTCGCAGTAGTATAGCCACGGGATCGCCGAGCCCGGCACGAGCGGCAGCGTCGATGCGTTGGGGATCGGGTAGCTGAACGCGGCGCCGCGGGCCAAGAGGTGCACCTGCTCGTGGTCGAGCATGTAATCGTGGCGCGGGTGCGTGAAGAGCAGCGTCGGCGCGACTTGCCGCAACAGGTCGATCACCTTGCGGTTCGTGGCCTTGTCGAACACGACTTCGATGTCGGGCTCTTCGAGGCAGTGATACGCCGCATTGATTTTGGCGGCGGCGGCCAGCGCTTCGCGGCGCGCGACGGCGGCAATTTCCGGGCCAGGCAGTGTCGTGGAGCCGCAGTCGCCGGCGGCTACCGTGGCGATGTGGATCTCCCAGCCGGCGTCGGCCAGGCGGATGAGCGTGCCGGCGCAGAGGATTTCGGCGTCGTCCGGGATGGGCCAGAGAGTGTCATCGCGACACGACGAGAGATTAGGTGTCAGGTTTCGGGTGTCAGGTGTCGGATCACTCATATTCTGACACCTGACACCTGAAACCTGACACCTACTTTCCCTACACCAGGATATCGCGCACCACGCGCCCTGCCACGTCGGTCAGGCGGAAGTCGCGGCCTTGGTAGCGGAAGGTCAGCCGTTCGTGGTCGATGCCCAGCAGGTGCAGCATCGTGGCGTGCAGGTCGTGGACGTGGACGGTGTTCTCGACGGCGTAGTAGCCGAGCTCGTCGGTCGCGCCGTAGGTGATGCCGGGCTTGATGCCGCCGCCGGCGAGCCACATCGAGAAGCCGCGGATGTGATGGTCGCGGCCGGCGTCGGCGCCGTTGACGTCGCCCTGGGCCATCGGCGTGCGGCCGAACTCGCCGCCCCAGACGACCAGCGTGTCGTCGAGCATGCCGCGCTGCTTGAGGTCGGTGATCAGCGCGGCGCGTCGGCCTGGTCGGCCGACAGGCACAGCCTCGCGGATGTACTTGTTGATGCGCGTTGTGATGGTCCCAGTCGCGGTGATAGAGCTGGATGAACCGCACGCCGCGCTCGGCCAGCCGGCGGGCGAGCAGGCAGTTGTAGCGCGAACGAGCCGTCGGCGCCCGTCGACGCCGTACAGGTCGAGCACGTGCTGCGGCTCGTCGGAGATGTCGATCAGCTCCGGCACGCTCGTCTGCATGCGGAACGCCAGCTCGTACTGGGCGATCCGCGTGGCGATCTCCGGGTTGTGCACCGTCGGCGTCGCGCAGGCGGTTGAGCTCGGTTGACCGCGTCGACGACGTCGCTGCTGCCGCGCGCGATCGACGCCCGGCGGGTTGCCGACGTAGTGCACCGGGTCGCCCGTGCGAGTGGAACTGCACGCCCTGGAACTGGCTCGGGCAGGAAGCCGCTGTGCCACTGCCGCGAGGAGATCGGCTGCGGCGACCGCGTGTCCGGCGCAGGCTCGTCAGCACGACGAAGCCGGGCAGGTCGTCGCTCTCGCTGCCCAGGCCGTAGGTGAGCCACGAGCCCATGCTCGGCCGGCCGGAGATGCTCGTGCCGCGTGTTCATGAACGTGTGGGCCGGGTCGTGATTGATCTGCTCGGTCTGCATCGAGCGGATGATGCAGATGTCGTCGGCGATCGCTGGCGATGTGCGGCAGCAGCTCGCTGATCTCCTGGCCCGATTGGCCGTGGCGGGCGAACTTGACCAGCGGGCCGCAGGCAGCGCAGCTCCTTGCCCTGCAGCTGGGCGATCGGCTGGCCCTTGGTGAACGACTCGGGCATCGGCTGGCCGTGCATCGCGGCGAGCTTGGGCTTGTAGTCGAACGTCTCGAGCTGCGACGGCCCGCCGGCCATGCAGAGGAAGATCACGCGCTTGGCCTTGGGCGCGAAATGGAGCGGGTTGACGATGCCGCGCGACGCTGGCGAGCGGGCTGGTCGCCGCGGCGCCGAACACGCGCGGCTGCAGCAGGCCGGCGAGCGCGATCGAGCCCAAGCCCAAGCGACGCGCGGCCGAGGAACGTGCGGCGGGCGAGCCGTTGCGTGTTTGAGTCGTGTGGAGTTCGATGGAAAAACTCGGTAGGGTGGGCACGCGCCCATCATGATTCGTCGATGTCGACTGCGGGCGATCCACCCTACGTAATTCCGAGTAAATGGTTTCGTTCAGGTTCAACAAGCACGCGGCTGACGGACGTCCAGGCGGCGAGTTCGGCCGGCGTCGCAGCTTCGGTGCTCGCGGCGACATGCCGACCGACGACGAGCGCTTCGGCCGCTTGCTCGATTGGTCGCGAAATGCGCGCGATGCTTCTCCAGCAGTTCGCGCAGCGACTCGACCTCGTTCGCTCGTCGGCGTCGCGGCCCAGCACCAGTCGCCAGGCCCAGCGCGATTCGCTCGGTCGTCGCCCTTGGCGTCTCGTCGAGTACGCGGGCGGCCAGGGCTCGCGCCGCTTCGACGAACGACGGATCGTTCAGCAGCACCAGCGCCGCGGTGGGCGTGTTCGAAATGGCCGTTGGGCCGTGCATTCCTCGCGCGTGGGTGCATCGAACGCCAGGAGCCACGGGTGCAAGAACTGCCGCTGCCAGTGGACGTACACGCCGCGGCGGAATTGGTCGCTCGTCCGTCGACGGCTGGTACTCGCGCTCCGGGAAATTCGAGCGGCGCGTAGTACCTTCGCCGGCTGATACGGCCGCGACGACGTCGCCGCCGATTTTCGTCACCAGCAGGCCGCTCACGGCGAGCGCATTGTCGCGGATCTGCTCGGCGTCGAGCCGAAAGCGCGACTGGCGGGCGACGAGCCGATTGTCCGGGTCGATCGCGTCGAGCTCCGGCCGCGGCAGCGACGACTGCCGGTATGCGCTCGAGGTGACCATCAGCCGCACCATGTGCTTCACGTCCCAGCCGCTGTCCACGAACTCGACGGCCAGCCAGTCGAGCAGATCCTGGTTCGGCGGCCACTCGCCCTGCGAGCCCATGTCGAGCAGACGTCTTCGACAGGCCCACGCCGAAGTACAGCTGCCACAGCCGGTTGACGACGACGCGGGCCGTGAGCGGATTGCTCGCGCGTCGACGAGCCAGCTGGCCAGGTCGAGCCGCGTCGGCCGACGGCCGTCCGCCGTCGAGCTGCTTCAAGAAAGTGCGGCACGTGCGGCTGGACGACTTCGCCCGACTGATCCATCCAGTTGCCGCGCGGCAGGATGCGCATCTCGCGCGGCGTCGATGGCCTCGGTGATCATCGTGGGCACGAACTTGCCGTTCCAGCTCGAGCCGCTGCTTCTTGAGCTCGATCAGCTCATCGCGGCGTTCTTCCCACTCGCCTTTGAAGACGTCCGTTCGAGCGCCGCTTCCAGCTTGGCGATCTTCGCGTCGAGCGTCTGCGACTTCTTCGTACACGGGCAGCGTCCAGGCCAGCATCTCCGGCGGCCGCTCGGTCGGCATCGAGTTCTCGCCGATCGCTTCGAACGAGCCGTAGTGATCGACGTCGGCGAAGAACGCTCCCAGGCTGTAGAAGTCTTCCTGCGTGTACGGGTCGAACTTGTGGTCGTGGCACTCGGCGCAGCCCATCGAGGCGGCCAGCCACGACTTCGGAGAAATTCCGCACGCGGTCGGCCAGGTGCTTGGCCCGATACTCGGCGTCCTGCGCACCGCCTTCGTGCGTGGTTTGCAGCAGGCGGTTGTAGCCGGTGGCGACCAGCTGCCACATCGTGGGATTCGGCAGCAGGTCGCCGGCGAGTTGCTCGATCGTGAACTGGTCGAACGGCAGGTTGTCGTTGAACGACTTGATGACGTAGTCGCGGTACGGCGCGATGCGGTGCTCCTGGTCGCCGTGGTAGCCGACCGTGTCGGCGAAGCGCACCAGGTCGAACCACCAGGTCGCCATCCGCTCGCCGTAGGCCGGTGAGGCGAGCAGCTTGTCGACGAGCTGCTCGTAGGCATCGGGCCGATTGTCTTGCAAGAACTCGTCGATCTCGGCCGGCGTGGGCGGCAGGCCGGTGAGGTCGAAGTACAGCCGGCGAATGAGCGTGACGCGGTCGGCCTCAGCGGCGGGAGTCGATGTTCTTCGGCTCAAGCTTCGCCAGTAGCAGGCGATCGATGTCGTTGCGTGCCCACGCGGCATTCTTCACCTCCGGCACTGCGGGCCTCTGCGGCGGAATGTACGCCCAGTGCGGCTCGTACTTGGCGCCGGCATCGATCCAGCGGCGCAGCAGCTCAATCTGTTGGGCATTGAGCGGTCGCCGCTTGGAGGTGACCGGCGGCATTCGATACTCGGGGTCGTCGCTGCTGACGCGCAATACCACCTCACTATTTTCCGCGTCGTCGGGGAATGATGGCCCAGTCGGTGGCGCCTTCCGCGGTATCAAGCCGCAGCTCCGCCTTGCGGTTGCCGGGATCGTGTCCGTGGCAGGGAAAACAGCGGTCCGAAAGGATCGGACGGATATCGCGATTGAATGTCGGCGCGACGGATTCCTCGGCGCGCGTGCCGGCCCTGCCAAGCGTCAACAAGGCAATGGCCCAAACGTATACGATTCTCTTGGCGCAACCAACCGAACGCATCGCGATCCTGACTTCTCAAACTGAAGCGATATTAACCACGAAGGCACAACGAACACGAAGGATGGGCGACATTCTTCTTCGTGCCCTTTGTGTCTTCGTGGTTAAATCTGTCTTCAATGCGAATTAAGTTGTTCAAGTGACAACTCTGCGGACAGAACCTCACACTCTTGATTTTACGTATGAAATGGTCGCATCGTAACCATTGGCGGGCCGGTTTTCCGCAAATGCGACAAAAGTTTGCGGAGTAATGTCATGATCGGGCCCCTTGGATAGCGGCGGGCGCGGTGGCCGGCACGACAAACTTACTCGCCGGCAGCGGCTGTCGGCCCGGCCCAGCGGGCCGTGTTGAGCGCGAAATACAGATTCGTGAACGGCGGGGCCTTGCGGCTGGCGTACCACATGCGAAAACTGCTGTCCGGCATGCGGATCACCGATTCGCTCGTCACGTAATGCGACTCCCATGCGAGGCTGGGGTCCGGGCTGAGCACCGGGTTGTTGGGATGCTTGTGCCAGGTGAGTCCGTCCTCACTCACGGCGAAACCAAGCGCCGTCGTCTGCCGGTTCGCTTTGGAGTAGCTGCCGTACCACATAAGGTATACGCCGTCGATGTAAATGACGGTCGGATAGACGAGCACGTGATGTTCCCAGGGCTGCGTGTAGTTCAGCACGGGTTCTTCGGTGACGTTCCATTGCCGGCCGTCGTCGCTGCTGGCGTGCCGCACCACCCACGGGAATTTGGTCACGTCCGTATACCACATGCGGTAGCCGGAATCGGTTTTGACGACGCTTGGACAATACGCGTTTTGAAGCTGTGCGGGCGACGGCCCGTCCCAAGACAGGCCATCGGTGCTGGCCGTTTCGTGAACGGTGTGCACGCGATCGCCACGGAACGCCGCCGAGGTGTACCACATCCTCAATTTGCCGTTTTCGCGAAGCGGCACGCCGTTGCCGGACCGCAACACGCAGGGCGTGAGAATCGAGTGCTGGTTGTCGGGGAGGGACATCACCGGGCCGCCGCGCCGCTCAAACTGCTTGCCATCGGCGCTCGTGGCCAGCCCCAGTTTGAAGACACGCTCATCGGTGACCGGCCGGCCGGACAGGTCGCGTGCGGTCCCAGTGGAACCGCAATACCACAACAGAAATCGACCGTCTTCGCGGATCACAGTCGGCGCAAAGATGTGCGTGTCGTCGAACTCGCCTTTCTCACCTAACGAAAGAATGGGACCATCTGTGTCACGCTCCCATAGTTGTGGGCCGAGCCAACGCTGGAGCGCGGGCGGCGTTTCCGCAAATATCTGCGTGACAGCAACCGCACCGATGGAACATGCCAGGCAACACAACAATCGGTAAGGAGAAGAGAGATACATCGGCTAATGTAGCTGCTCACACGCGCACGAAGATGCGATGACGGTACATGTGAACCATGGCGAGCCACAATAACATGACGGCGGTGAACTCGATGAGCACCGGCCCGCCGCGGTAGGCATGGCGTGCCAGGCCGCCTACAAGACCTTCGGCAATATCTCGAAAGGGCACGAAGTGATAGGCCATGTAGGCCGTAATTGCGTTTGCACCGATCACGACAAAGAAAAATGCCCAGCGAGTGAGCCCTACCCAATCGATCACAAGGTAGAAGAGCGCGAGCAGCAGATAGCTCAAACCGGCCGACCAGAGCGCCATCGAGCTGGTCCAGATGTGCTTGATGATGGGGAAATTGAGCCGCTCCGCCCACAGCCAGCCGCCGGCCAGGCACGCCAGACCAACGCACACAAGCAAGAGAAATTTCGCCGCCGCTGGCAGCCGTGAGCGGAGCAAGTGACCGGCTTGCACGCCCAGCAACACGGTCGCGGCGAACGTCATGCTAGACAGAATCCAGGTGTACGTGGTGCCGTCGCGAAAGCGGCCCAGGATAAACTCGTCGACCGCCAGGGCGACGTTGGCGTTCGGCTCGAGCGTTCCGGCCGGATGAGTGCCGAAGGGCACATACATCATGATAAGCCAGTAGCCGACCAGCAGCGCCGCCGTCGCGAACAACTGCAAAATCACGCCCACGTTGAGCAGAAGAATTCCCGCAACCAGGTATCCCGCCGCGATCGATTGCAACGTGTTGCAGTAGATGTGCAGCGTCGACAAATCAAAATCCAACAGATGACCTTGAGCGGCCATACCGAGGACAAACAGGATCACCGTGCGGCGGAGAATCTTGAAAACCATCTCCCCCTTCGACGTCCCCCTGGCAAGCTGGTTGGCGAACGAGAAGGGCATGGCAGCGCCCACCACAAACAGAAACAACGGCATGATCAGATCCCACGCCGTAAAGCCCTCCCATTCGACGTGCTCCAGTTGATAGTCCAGCCAGGCAGGAACGGAGCCGCTTGCGGCGGCCGCGGCGGCAAGAACCAGCTCGCGCCCGCCGACAATCCAGAACATGTCGAAGCCGCGGAGCGCATCGATCGAGAGGACTCGGTCGCTTGCCGCGACCGGTTCTCCGCGAGCATCGCTTTTAGGTGATACGTTGTCGTCCACTGCAATGGTTCCGTCAGTTTTGTTTGGGGACAACGATCCGAATTGTCGCTTACTTTCCCCCTCCACACAACACGGAGCCGCGCCCCACCGCTTGGGCAGCTATATTATGCACACGGTGCGTGTATACTATGGAGACTCGCAGGACTTGGTAGGCCGTAGGTCGGGCTTTCTAGCTCGCCGCAGCGAGTCGCCGTGGCGACCTGACGTCCTAGCCAACTGTGTCAGGCTAAAAGCCTGACCTACTTATAAATGTGAGTGATCGTCATGGGCCGGCGAGCACGGATTGCATTGCTGATCGATACCGCCACGACGTGGGGCACGGGCCTCATCGAGGGCATCGCCGAGTACGCCCATGCGCACGAGGACTGGCAGATCGTCCTCGGCCCGCGGGGTAAGTACGACCGGTCGCTGCTGCCCGCGGGGTGGGGCGGCGACGGCGTGATCGCCCGCATTACGCACCAGGAGCTGGCCGACCAGTTGGCCGCACTCCGCGTGCCGGCGGTGAACGTCTCGTGGTACCGGTTCGGCGAGTCCACCATTCCCCGCTGCACGTGCGACGAGCGGGCGGTGGCGGAGCTGGCGGCGAAGTATTTCATCGAGCTGGGATTCCGGCAGTTTGCGTACTGCGGCTCGTCGATTCGGCCCGACTATATCGATCGCTTCGGCGAGGCATTCGTCGAAATTCTCCAGCGGCACACGTATCGTTGTCACTGCCATAGCTCGAACTGGCACCCGGACAGCATCATGCCACCGGCCAGCGAGTTTGAGCGTTTGATGGATTGGCTGCGTGGGCTGCCGAAGCCCGTCGCCCTGTTGGCGTTCGACAGCTTGCAGGCCCGGCAAGTGACCGAGGCGTGCGAGGCCGCCGGCGTGCATGTACCGCACGAGGTGGCCGTGCTGGGCGGCGAGTATGACTTCCTGAGTTGCACGATTTCGAAGCCGCAACTCTCCAGCATCGACCATGCGCCGCGGCGCGTGGGCTACAAGGCGGCGGAACTGTTGTCGCGCATCATAGCAGGCGCGGGGTCGCCGCGCGAGCCGGTGCTGATTCCGCCCAACCGCATCATAACTTGCCAATCGACCGACACGGTTGCGGTGGACGATGACCTGTTGGCGGCGGCTGTGCAGTTCATCAAGAGCCACAGCGACCAGCGAATTCAGGTGAGCGATATTTTGCACGAGGTGCCCATCAGCCGTCGGGCGCTCGAGAAGGGGTTCCGCAAGTGGCTGGGGCGATCGCCCGCTGAAGAGATCCGGCGGATCCGCGTGGACCGCGCCGTGCAGCTGCTGTGCGATACGTCCTGGTCGATGCCGCGGATTGCCACAGCGGTGGGTTTCATTCGCCCGGAGCTGCTGACGCGGGCGTTTCGCCGCGAATTGGGCACGACGCCCTCCGAGTTTCGCAAACGGCACCTGTCGCGGCAGCGCGCGACTGGCTCGGCGGGCATTCCGCTCAGCTCGGCCGAGATGTGATGCGGGTGGCACGCGATCGCCTCTCCCAGAGGAGAGGTGTGGTCTCCGACGTGTCTGCTAGCGCAACTTCAACGCGGGGGTGCGGCGCCGCCTGACTGCAGCACTTGGCCAGCGCGCGTGCCGTAGTCGCTCCACACTTTGGATTCAATATCCTCCGGCACGCCTTCCACGTGGCCGTCGCAGAACAACATCAGGGCGATACCGGAGTGGTTGCTACCAAAGGAGAGCTGCAACGCCTGACATTCCGGTGAATCCGGATTGGCGCACAAAGCCTGATTTTGGGCGGAACCCTTTTGAACGTTGATCGGAACGCCGGTGGAACCCAAGAACTCGGACATGTCCATGTACACATCGCCGGACCGAGTGGTGTCAATATCGTCGCTGCCGCCCCACCAATGGTCTTTGCGGTTACCCTGCTCGGCTTCCTTGACCTGGCCTTTGGCTTCCTGCGTGTCGCCGTCGTGTACGGCTTCACCGACCATCGCGGTTTTCGATGTGCCGTCGGTGATCATTCTCAACTTCATCCGCGACTTCGCCTCGGTCACATGATGGAACCCTACCATCACTCCATCCACACCGGGGTAGTCTGGGTTCTCGGGGGGGTTCCGCAGGTACCGCAATCGCCAACTGGGATGTTGCCGCGATTCCAATCCCGAAACGACGCCCAGATACGAAGCGGGCGAGCGCCGCATTACCCAATAACTGTCGTTACTCAGGTCCGTTTGATGCTCCGGTATGCCGGCGGACGGGCAACGATAGACGTTCATCACCGTTTCAATCACCACGACATTACGATGCTTGCTGTCAAGCGCCCTGGCGTCAGAGTATTGGCTGCTGGAACCCCATTGGTAATTGCCAGCGTCCGTTTCGCCGATCGTCAGAAAGTCGAAGGCATTGCCTTCTTCAAGATATGGCAAAATGAAGGCGGACCAGGCACTCCCTTCGCCGAGAAAGCAGCCAGGTGGCAAGCTCTTGGTCGTCGATTCATGATTCAGCATCGCGAGCCCGATTTGCTTCAGGTTGTTCTGGCACTGAGACCGTCGCGCCGCCTCACGCGCCGCCTGGATTGCCGGAAGAAGCAGCGCGACGAGGATGCCAATGATCGCGATGACGACCAGCAGCTCCACCAGGGTGAATCCGGTTGAACGACGATCGCAACGAAATGGCGAAAGGAAACGCTGACGCCCGACATGTGTGCGGCGGGACATGACAACACTCCTTGTCAAAGTGAAAGTGCTCTTGGCACGACCGGTTGCACGCGCCTCAAGCTAACGCGCAACTCAATAATTCTATCCAGCTAATCAGTTTCGAACGACATTGGATTGCGCACGGACGTTGACTGCGTGCGGCTGCCAGGGCGGGCAATACGAATATTCCGTTAATGCCAGGTTTGGTTTCGCCGCCTGGATCGGCGCGAACCGATCACGGCAGCGGAGGCCAATACTGCCAGCAGTAACCCGCCGGGTTCCGGAATCGCGCGTAATCATTGCAAATGCGGCCGATCCGACTCCCGGAGGCGCCAGGTCGTTCAGGATTTCCCAGTCGGCAAGATTTACGGAGCCGTCGTAGTTGAAATCGCCCTTCATCCGCGACGACAGGTCGCCGACAACGAGCGACCTTGGCTCGACAACGCCTTGGACAGTTTGCGTCCAATTCAACCTATTCTGGAATAGCCAGTTGTCGACGAAAATATCGACGTCGGCCATGTCGACGATATTGTTGCCCGTCAGATCGGCGGCGTTCACGGGCCTGAAGAAAGCGGCGTATTTGTTGTCGCGCTCGAACACGAATTCGCCATAATCTTTCGCACCGTTAAGACCCATGACGAACATTTCCAGATCGTCGACCAGGCCTTGGAAACGATTCAGTAAGCCGGGTTGCAAGCCTGTCCCGGTATTGGCCCCGATGACCAGCGGGGCGGTTTCTTCCAGCGCGGGATTATCTTCGCCGGCATAGGAGCCGTTGGCGGCGGCCACGGCATTGCCGTTGACGTACATGATCGATCCGCGGCCTGACCCCTGTGGGCGAACCACCATCAAGTGGTACCAGGTGTTGGGCGTGACCGTGACGCCGGTGTCGTAATCCACGTTGACATACCGCATGGCAAATCTGCCGTTAGCGATCAGCGCGCCATGTTGGTTCGTGTCCATGACGATGTCGGCCCGAGCCGCGGTCTGCGGCAAGACCCAAAGTTGGAATCCACGATCCCTAATGAACGAATAGTCAATCGTGCCGCCGGTGGTGAAGATCGACGACGGAGACCGTTCAGGAAAGTTGAGCGCCTGTTCAAAACCGGTGCGCAAGTGTTGACCTTGCGTGGGAGCGGTGGGGTTCAGTCGAATCGCCAGGCCGGTGCCGCCATCGGGCCGGGGTGGCACAGGACCGCCGCCGGTTGTCGGGAGGGCCTCATATCGAGGGCCGGCGACGCCGGTGAGGTCGATCAGCTGTTGCATGCCCAGCACGCCGGCGGAATCGAACGTCGTGGTTACGGTGTTGCCCGTGGATGGTGGACCCGAATCGCCATCTCCCATGCGGTAGTTGCGATCCAGAACGGGCGGCGGCGGCAGCTGTGCCGAGGCGGGCACTGCGGCAATCATCCCTGCAAGCGTGCCCAAAACGAGAACGTGGTTGCGTCTCCGTCGGCAAACACTTGTAAGCGAAGTAACCAAAGTCACGACGATCAATAGATAGATCGTGGCCGGTTCTGGCACGGCGGCAGCCACCGACCCACTCCCGGCGGCCCTACCAAAATTAGTCCGCCATGCCGTGTAGTCCTGGTCAGTCACTGTTCCGGGTGTGGAATCGTTGGGAAGCATTACCGACTGGCCCAGGCTATTCCGCCACACCACATAGTCGGCCGCATCCACTACGCCATTACTGTTGTAATCGCCCGTGAGTCCCGGCGGGGCAATGTTGACATATTCGACAATGCCGGTGACGACATCGTTAAAGATATCTGGTATAGGTAAACGAGATGTCGCGATTGGCCGGCCAGCGTACTCGGGTCGAAGATCGCCCCCAGGTTTTGCATGCGGCGTGTCTGATGAACGTCGAGCTGCCGAACAAAAACGCCTCGGTGACGCGGTTGTCGGTCGCCGAGAGCACCTGCCAGGATTCCCCGGACGAATTCCCGACGGTCGCGTCCGCGTCGGGACCGTCCACCGAGTCCGGCTTGCTGGTAGCTGAAGCCCGGCAAGCCGCCCCGTTCAAGACGCCATTGTCGCTGGTGATGTCGATGTAGTTGATGTATGCCGGGATAACGTCGCCGCCGACGAGCGTGGCTTGCCCCGTCCCCGTATTGAGACGCAGTTTGGAAGGGTCGGCCGGCACGAACACGCGGATGTTGTCCACGGCCCACCACCAGTCGTTTTCCGCAAGATCAAGCCCGAAGGTGAGGTTCATGCTGGTGGCCGAGCCGTTGTATTGCAGGTCCCTCTCCACCGCTTCGCTGTACGCCGTGCCGTGGTAGTTGGGGGACGTCGGTAGGAACAGAATCCCAGGTCATGACGTTGATCGGAGCGGCACCGTTGTAGCAGACGTTAATCGTCGCCCGCTGGTTGTTGGCCAGGTGCGTCGCTGTCGTCGTTGCCTTCATCGTCCCAACTGGAGTCGAAGGCGAGTTTGATTTTTCCGGCCGGTATGCCAGCCGGGAATTGTAATGGCGGCGTCGTGATGAACGCATCGTACATGCAAGGGTTCACCGTATCGCCGGCGCAGTCGGCCGTGCTGCCCGCTTGTTTCGTTGACATCCGGATGGGCCTGATCATCCCATTCGTCGGGATCGGCAACCATCACGGTGCCGCTGCCGCGCGAGAATTGTTCGCGTCCTTGACCGTCCACCTGCGTGCTCCACCAAGTTTTGTTGGTAAACGCCCAGCCGGCCCATTCGATCATTCCGTTGTTATTGGGCACGGGAGCGGCGGATTGTTCACTCCGGGCACGCCGCTGTCGTCTTTGGTCCAGCCGGCAGGCGGAGTGTCAGTCCACACGTTGCTGCGCGGCGTTCGCCTCTTCTACGCTTGGTCCCAGCGGAACGACTTCGAAGTTTTCATGAAAACAAAGTCAACTGGGCCTGATGTCGACGTCGCGCAGAGAAGCCGCGAGATACCGCCGCCGCGATGGCCGGCAAAACGCGGTTCGAACACGATTGCCGGCGGCGACGCAAACTCACGCCGCGTAATGGCAGCGACGGCAGTCAAAGCATCGACACCGCGAGCTTGCCGGTTCGGGAACTGACTGGCGGCGAGCATCGCTGCAAACGCGCCGGCCCCGAAGGCCGAGTCAAACTGCGCTGCGGAACGCGAAAAAGTCGTTCGGCGTGTGCTGGCAGTCATTATCCAGGTCGCCAAGCTGGTACCGCTGGACTTCACTCAGCCCGGTCAGGCTGACTGGGAAAGCCGGCACGGAAACGTATCCCAATCACCGATCTCCACGGCACCGTTGAAATTCAAATCGAGGAACGGGAACGATGATTCCCGCGTTGCCGGTGAATTCCACAATCGCCAGGGATCGGCGACATCGTTGCCGGCGACTAAGATACTGAACTGATATCGTCCGAGTCGCGGATAGAATTTCGCCAGACATTGTTGCCGAGATTGATCGTGCCGCCGTTGGCGAAGTTGAAGCTGCTCAGGTGGCCTTCGCTCAGATCCGGTCGTGGCATTCGGGGGCGGTAAGTTGAACCCAGTTCGGATCGCTGTCGGCCAGAAACGTGGCGTTCGGCTCGTTGAAGCGCACCGCGGCGGACCGCAGCGAATAGCCCCGCAGGCTGACCGCTTCGCCCGTGTTGTTGACGATCTTCACATTGCTCGTATTGCGATCGACAATTGCGCGCAACACGCCGTCGGTTGCGGCGCCGCGCCGCGTAAACACGTTGATATTGTCGATTGCCCACCACCAATTATTCGTGGCATCGAACAAGCGAAAATCCAGAGCGACGCTGGTAGCGCCCGTCGGGTTCTGCAGAGGGAGCGGTGACTGATTTCGTTGACGGCACTGGCGTGAAACTTCGGATCGTCGCCGGCGGAGTGCCAGCGGAGCACTTCGACGTTCGTCCCGTTGTTGTAGCGGGCGGTGAGCGTTGCTTTCTGAATTTCTTCGGGCATCCAGGAAGAATGGAACTGAGACGTTCACGGTGTTGGCTGCCGCGCCCATCAGCGATTGATCGACGGAGTGTTCAGTTTCGTATCGTAGGGGCCAGATCTCGACGGTGCCGGGGGTGCATCGCCGGCAAATCGTCGTGCTCATCGGTGTCGGCGACGGCAATTTTTCCGAGTCCGTTGAAGAAACTCGCCGCGGCCTTGGTCTTCGTTGGCAACCCACCAGCTCTTATCGACGAACGTCCAGCCTTCGAATTCGGTGACGCCGACGGTTGGATTACGGTCACCGACGCCCGGCATGGCGGTGTTGTCCACGGCCCAGCCGGCGGAAACGTGGCCGACCAGGCTCTGCGCGAACGCGGCCTGATCGCCTGATAACGTGACGATGGGGCCGAGCGTCACGCCCTCAAAATCTTGAGAGAACAGGTCGACGCCCAGGGCGGTGCCGGGCAAGCCAATGGTCGACGGCGAACACCACGACCAACAGCCAGAACTTGAACGCGATATGCGGTTGAAACCAACACGGGGCTTAACTCCTATGCAGTTGCAATTCAGAAAGGGGACAGGTCCATGAGCTGGGAGCTAAGAGCGAAAGAGCTAGGAGCCAGAGTTCTTCTTGCTCTCTGTTCTTTGCTCTCTGACTCATAAACCTGTCCCCGTGCCTTTTCCCTTCAATGCGGCAAGACCCCGCCAACTTGCTTCGTTGGCGGGGCCTTGACCAGTTGACACATATGAACCAATCAACATTCGTCGATATGCGACAGGCGGCTTACGTCCGACGGCGTAGACCCAATACAGCTCATGCTGACAAATCCCAATGCAGTCATCAGGGCAGACGTCGGCTCCGGAATGACTCGAACCACGATGTTGTCGACCGCCCAGAACCAGTTGTTGCTGCCGTTGAGGTACTTGAAAGCTAATCGTCGCCGCCGTGGCGCCGGCCGGGTTGTTAAGCGGAATCAACACCGATTCATTCAGGTTGAATGCACCCCGCGCGTCGATGCCGTGCTGATTGGGCGACGCGGGGTCGGAATCCCAACGCAGGACGACAAGCGGGCCGCTGCCGTAATCGACCGTGATCTCGGCCGCCTGGGCCGTCCCTTCCGGCCGCCAGCACGAATCAAACGCCAACATCAGGCTGCCCGCTGCGATGCCCGCGATATTGATCGACGGGGACTGCAGGGCCGTGCTCATCGGCGGGTCACATCGCCCGTACCAGCAGGGTCACCGGCATTTGTGCCGCCAAAGTCAGCGAATTCGTCCGAATCGGCAATCGCGAATGGCCCACTGGCCTTGGTGAACGAAGTTGCGTCGCTTTGGGAAGCGAACGACCAGAAGGCACTGTCGGCAAAGCTCCAGCCTTCCCACTCGAACACGCCTCGGTTGTTGTCGCCGATGGCAATCGGGTTGATGCCGGAGTTATCGACAGCTCCAACCTGGCGGCGGAGTATTGGTAAAGGAGTTGGGCCGCGGGACCGAAGCCGCCGTCATTGTTGGCCGCGGTGATTTTGCCGCCGCATTGCGACGCGCTCGTTAACGCTGGGGCCCAACGCCACGGTTTCGAAATTCTCGCTCCACACGGTGGTCGCTGGCGGCGGTGTTCAGCGCGAGATTATCGACCGCCCACCACCAATCGTTGGCGGCGTTGTAGTAGCCAAATGTGAACTTAACGTTCGTCGCACCAGCGGGCACGGCCACGGGTCGCGTGATCGTCTCGTTGTACAGCGGTGCCCTTGAAGAACCCGCCCACCGAGTCGGAATCCCAAAGTATCGAGAACACACTGGGGCACCGCCGTCAAAACTCGCCACGACCACCGCCGACTGATTGTTCATGTTGTTGAACGCCGGATTCACATGCGTATCATCAAAAGCCTCAGCATCCCACGACGAATCGAACTTGAAGTCGAGAATCTGGCCTTGATAAGCGGAAACATTGATGTTGCCCGTCGTCATGCCCGTATCCATGAAACCCTGCCGCGGGATCGATCGGCTCCGTCGCATCTATTGTCAGGTCGTCCCATTCGTCACCATCCGCAACCGCGACGGTGCCCACACCTTTCGTGAAGTTAGACCGACCTTGGTCATCGCTTTGAAACCAAAACGTCTTGTTCGCAAAACTCCAGCCTTCCCATTCTTCGACGCCGTAGTTCGGATCGCCCAGTCGAGGCACGCCCGGTGGCGTAGCCGCGTCGTCGACGGTGCCTAAGCCGAATACGTTGAAATTGTTATCCACGGTCCATCCAGCCGGGCCGGTGTGCGAAAACGCGTTGGGGATTGCCACGGAAGTACCGAAGTCCGCCGCGCGGACTGTCACGCGTTGCTGGCCCACGCGTTCGTTGACGCTGTTGCCGAGCGTCAAGCCATTGAAGTTTTCCGAAAACAAAATCTGGGCCTGCGCAACGTGCGTGCTCAATGCACACGCGCTGGCAATTACCAAACTGCGTGCGAGCGCAGCTGCCGAAAGTCTGAGTGTCATTAGTCGAAGTCCCTCCCATGATGTGACGCGAGGCAAAACCCGCAACGGAGTACGCGATCCCGCCGATCGGCACTCGCAATGGCCATGTATGGCTCTTGAACTGCGTGAGATTCACTTGCCCAAACGCAATTCGCTGTCAGAAGATTTAACCAGAAGAAATGAAGAAATCATTATTGAAGTGACAAAAGTTTGCAATCTGGCGAAAATCGTTGTGCGCTGTGCCAATCGAACAGCCGAGTTGCGTCCGGCAAGCTGCAATGCGTCTGCGTGACAGGCGATTTGCGCACTAATGCGACAACGGTCGATGGCGCGTCTTTCGGCCGAAAAGAGCGAACTTGTTTGCAAAACGGTGATCAGGGCCGCTCGCCGTCTTGCAGGCATTCGGCGATTTGCGCAAGTGTTACCGGTAAATCGGCGATGGTATCTATGACCAAATGCGCTCCGCACCGCTGGAGTTCAAGTTTCGCTGCGTCGATTCGCGACGCTGCTCGTCGGGGGTGAGTCGATTCAATTCGTCCTCGCTTAGCCCGACGATGTTGCCGGATCGTGAGATGCCGACGGTCCACATCCCAGCATTGAGGCCCGCTTCAATACCAACGATTGTGTCGTCCACTTTCACAATCGCTTCCATTGGATACACACCCAGCCGCCGCGCGTTTTCGAAGCACATCCACGGCGCCGGCCGACCGGGCGACACATCGCTGGCGCAAACAATTGCATCGGGTGCGTATCCCTGCCGCGGGCCAGCGGCACGAGGATGTCCATTAGCTCCTGCGTGTAACCCGTGCTCGATCCGATCTGAATTCCCATAGCGCGACATGCTGCGATGGCTTCCACACAACCGGGGATTACTTGGGAGTTTTGCGCCAGGATTTCTTTCTGCAATGGCAGGAACTCCGTGTACAAGCGGTCGACGTCGTCGGAATCGGGCGCACGATTGAAAACTTTTCGCCACCGCGTGATGACGTCCGGCATTTCCAACATCACACGTAAATGATCGCGCTTGGCCATGCCCATCGGCCTGCGAGCTTCTGCGACGCTTACCGGCACATCGATCCGCCGAAACGCTTCCATCACGGCCAGCACCGGAGCGCGGCTGCCGAAATCGACGGTCGTGCCGGCCCAGTCGAGGACAACTGCTTTTAGTGGGCCGCGATAGCGATGTTGAGAACGAGACAGAGGCATTGATGTTGATAGTCGTTAGTAGTTAGTCGTAAGTCGATAAAGGTGGTGCAGCCCGAAACTAACGACTAACGACTAACGACTTACGACTTTGCTCCCACGCTTCCCATGTCTCGTCGGCTAAACCGAACGACATCGTCATGCCGCAGCCGCCGGCGCCCGTGATAATCGTAACTCCCGGCTCGACCTCGTGCAAAAACTGCAGCTTGCCGGGCAATTGGGCATAGATACCGTGCCATCGCTCGCCGATGGTCCAATCCGGCACATCGATGAGCTGCCGTAACTCGCGCAAGATGAGCTCGTCGATCATCGCTTTGTCGAATGGCTCGATGGCTTCGTCGTATTCGTGCGAGTCGCCGAGCACGACTTCGCCGTGTCCGTTCTGGCAGCCCATCACGTGAATGCCGTAGCGATCGAGCTCGGGCGATTCCGTGGCGATGCGTTGCTTCAGCGTCTCGAGCGATTTGCACACACCGAACGTGGGATAGTGCCGCAGCGTGAGCCCGCCGGCAAGCATCGGGCCGAATTGCCAACCGCCGGGTTGCCGCACCGTGCGGAGCATCTGCAGCTTGCACTGCCTGAAACCGGCCTGCTGCAGAACCTGCGGAAACAGCATCCGCACGTCGGCGCCGGTGGCCACGATGACGCGATCGACTTGCCAGCGCTCGCCATCTGCGGCCGCGACCCAAGGCATCGCCACCCGCTCGATGGCCGCGCCGAAATGCAGTCGTACGCCGTACTGTTCGGCGAGCCAGCGCGGCAGTGTGGCGATCACCTGGCGAGGATCGACGCCGACTTCGGTATCGCTCCACAGCGCACCAGCGAGTCGCGACGGGCGGCTGGCGAGCGCCTAGCCACCTCGGCCGGCGAAATCATGCGACACGCGTATCCGAGTTCGCCGGCCAGATCGGCGAATTCCGTCAGCACGGCCAGCTCATCGTCGCGATAGGCCAAGTGGAGCGAGCCGCACTCGCGGTGCCAAACATTCGCGCTGCTTAAAAACTCCAGCCACAGCGCGCGACTCCGCAGGGCGGTTTCGTAATTGCGTCCGTGCTGTTGGCCGATCGGCCAGATCATGCCGAAGTTGCGGATCGAAGCGCCGCGAGCGTGGGGATCTCTCTCGAAAAGCATAACCTCGTGGCCGCGGGCGCAGCGGACCAGGCATGCGCCAATCCCACGATGCCGGCGCCGATCACCGCGACGCGTTCACGCTCTTTCAACGATTTAGTGCCTTGTCGAGTACCGACGACTGGCTTCATGAAAGGGCCTCGGCTGGTATTGCACGGTGCACGACTCGGACATACGACAAGAAGTGATCCAAACTTGGCGTCTCGAGCCCAAGTATCTTCGCTCGATCGTCCCACCGCCGCAGCCGCACGCCGTCGGCAAAGAACGGCTTCTGTTCGAATGCGAGCGCCTCGTCCGCGGTGAAGGTGCCGCCCTGCAACTCGAGGCTTTGCTGTGAAACGTCGCTCAGAGAGTCCCAATACTCGGGCTCCGCGGCGCAAAGGTACCGCTTGGCCTCGACGTGCATGCGGACCGGTTCAGTGACTTCGGGGCCGAAATACTTGCGAAGCCAGTTGTACGCCAGTTGCTCGTGCACATCGTCGATGCCGTCGTCGGGCGCATCGTCCGGAAGATTGTGCAGCAGATGGCCGATGTCGTGCAGCAGGGCCGCGGCGATCAGCGCGGGACTGGCGTCTTCGGCTTCGGCCAGCATGGCGGCTTGCAGCGCGTGCTCCATTTGGGTGACCGCTTCGCCTCCATACAGCGAACCGCCGTGCTCTTCAAACAGTTTCTGAATATCGTCGACGATGCCGCTTTTCATGTGCGCCCCAAGAAAAGAATAGGTTTCGGGTGTCAGGGTTCAGGTGTCGGTGATGAATCTGAAACCTGACACCCGATACCTGACACCTTCTCTTTCGCAGCATAACTGCGGTTTACGCATCCTGCCGCCGCGAAAACGCGCAATTCGACAGACGACTTGCGAACGATGAGCTATCTCCGAACCATCATCATGGCCTGGGGAATGACGAAAACCAACAGGAGCCATGTGGCCGGCTCCGGCACGTTGGCCAGTCGCGCGAATGCCGCGGTCCCCAGTGACGAGTTTTCGCGGTTGAGAATCGCCCAATCGGCGATGTCGGTGATGCCGTCGAAGTTGAGATCGCCCCGCGCATAGCGCTGGGTGATGCTGCCGCCGCCGGTGGTGAGCCAGCCGCTCACGAACGCCGTCACATCGTCCGACAATGCCGGCCCTTTGCCGTCGCCGGCCACGACGCCGTCCTGATTGATGTCGGCGACGATGCCGTTGGGCGGGCTGACGGTGAGGCCGCGGACCGTGCCGTCGAGATTGAGCGCGAACGGGTCGATCCCCATGTGCCACAGGGCGGTGGGCACGACATCGCGCAGCGTGCCTTGCGGGAGCGAAATGCCGTCGGGTACGGAGGGTCCGCTGACGACGAACGGCACTTCCCAATTGATCAAGCCCTGGCTGGCATCGTGGCCGGTGCCTTGGCCGCCGTGATCTGCAGTGATCATCACGAGCCAATTCTCGGTGCCATTGATGACGCCGGGCCGCGCGTCGAGCGCGGGGATGATGCCGCCGGGTCCGCCGATGAGCGTATCGACATTGCTGATGGCCGCGTTGTACTGCGGCGTGCCCCAACCGATCGAATGGCCGGCCGCATCGACCTGGTCAAAGTGCAAGAAGATAGCTTGCGGATTGCCGCTGTTCAGCAAGTTCACCGTGGCGTCGCGGACCGACGTATCGGACGGGAACTGTTGTTCCAAGTTGGCATAGAGATTGGCAAGAATCTGCTGGTTGATCGGGGCCCAATTGACAATCGACGCGGTGTAGAGCGCGGGGTTGTGTGTCTTAACATGCTTGAAGAAATGCGGGTACTGGAGGAAGCGGCTGCCGCCAAAACTGTTATCGATCACGCCGTGGTGAACGGCGGAAGCGCCGGTGGTGATCGTCGACCAATTCACGCCGCTGGCGCCGTAGCCAGACGGCGGGTTGGGGATGAGTGCGCCTTCGTTCAGAAAGTTGTAACTAACGCCGCCCTTGGCCGCGAGCGCATCGATAAAGGGCGTGTTGGCATTCTGCAGAAGGCGGCCGCCGGCGCCGTCGATGCCGATCACGAGCACGCGGTTGTCGGCGATGGCCACGAGTGCCGGGACGAGTGCGCCGAATGCAAGCCAAACAAAGATTGGCGCTGCGGAAATTGAAAATGGTTTTTTTCTCACGTCACCATCCTTTGGCATGAGCTCAAAACTTTACTAGCGGCGGGTATTAAACCTAATTCGTCATTGAAGTCGACAACCATCAGTGGCCGCGAGGGTTTGACAGGTAAAACACCGGCGAAGCCAGTGGCACGCTCGACGTTATTCGAGCGTAAGGCAATACACCCAGTGACCCCGCTGATGTCGCTCGCGGTCGAGGCGAACCAGGCAATCCAGAACTTCGGAGCGTTGAAATCCGTTGGCGTCGGCTGGAGTCGCTTCGAAGGAGGTCGCGCCACGCCGCTGGATCTGGAAAACCAAGTTCTCGCCTCGCGCAGTCGATGAGCCAATTCTCGCGAACCCCCGCGCGATAGTAAGCCGCCGGTAACCGCTGCGTGTCTTTCCGGACCGAGCTGTCGCTCACGATCTCGACAATCAAGTCGACCGCCCCTTCGATTTCGACATAACGTCCCTGTTCGCCGGTCGCTTTGGGAACGAGCGTTACTCGCCCTTCGTCAAGTGCATCGTGTGAAATGACAACGACATCGGGTTCAGCGGAAACGTTGCCCGCGATGCTGGAGACGCGCGTTTCGCCAACGAACGCGTGGCCGAGCTCGAGCTCTGCTACGCGTGCTTCGATTTTGCCGGCAACCTGCAGCTTGAGGGTACCGTGCGTAAACAAATCTTCCGGAGACATATCGACCTCGATTCTGCCGCCGATGTAGTCGATTCGTCCTCGTTGGGGAAACTCGTCGGAAAGTGCCCAGGCACGAAAACCGGCCAAGTCCTCGATTGAGGGCACTTCGATCTGCTCTTCAAATACAACAGTTGCCATTGAACGTGCCTTGTCACATTAACGATCAAAACGCAGACGCGTCCTCCAAATTATACACAAAATGGTCAATTGCTTCATGCCGATTTCCGGCGCGGGTTGCACCGGCGATGAGAGTGGAACGCATCGTGCCCGCATCTTTTTATTGGGCTAATCTTGTGGAAGTGCGTCGATGAATTCCCGAATCGTGACGTAGGCGACGGGTTGATCGGGAGCGGGATTAATTGCCAGGTGGTGAACGCCCGACTTAGCCAATTCCTCCTCCGCTGCAGTAAGTCGGTCGATTAGCTCATCCTGTATATGACATGTGACGCAAGCAACCTCCAGCGGGAATGCGATGTTACCTTGCTGCCGCGGATTCTGATCTTGTTGGAAAGTGCGAAGTGCGTCCATATCGGTAAAAAGACACAGGCAAGTGACAAAGTCGACCGTGATGCAGACTAAACCCCCACGGTCCCCGCACAGGAAATAGCAGGGGTACAACATCTGGAATTCAATGTCGTCGGTCATGAATCGGAAATCTGTGCCCTGTGGATGCCACTGCTGGCTTGCCCAGCAGTGATTTGACGACTAAACCTTGCGGCTGGTCCTGCAATTGACCTCTACATCAAAACGAATTGAACCGCTGTAACGTAGCGTGCGACTGCATGACCTTTAAAAGCAATCGGCCGCGTTGCAAGTAAAACCACAAGGTGACGGCGGAAGCTCAACTGCTGGGCAAGCCAGCAGTGGCGCCCATTATGTTACATCAATCTTCGTCTTCTTCTTCCTCTGCATCGGGGCTGATGGCCCACTCCGGATACGGGTCGCGGCTGCCGCGGATGCTGCGCCAGAGGATGCGGTTGAGGACGTCTTCGGGAGCGCGGTCAATTTCGCGGAAGTTTAGTGTGGCCGAGACAAGCGCGTCGTTGCGGAGTGCTGAGTCGTTGATCGCTTTTGGGTCGGGATTCATTTCATCGAGCGCGATGGTTGCCGGCAATACCGTGTAGGGCGTGAAATCGGGCGTGGCCGTGAAGCAATCGAACATCGGCGTGGCGCTGGCGTCGAACTGGTTCATCGGCGGCAGGCCGAGGATTTGCTCGATCGTGCGCAGGATGCTCGTGGTGTTGTACTGCGTGCTGACGACCGCGCCGCGTTTGGCGTACGGGCTGACACAGAATGCGATCGTGCGATAGCCGCTGACGTGGTCCCAGCCGGCTTGCGGATCGTCTTCGATGGCGAAGATCGCCATCTCGTTCCAGAACTTCGATCGGCTCAGGCCCTCGACGATGCGGCCGAAGGCCAGGTCGTTGTCGGCGATGCAGGCCCGCGGCGTGGGCCAGCCCGCCTTTGTGCCGCTGGTGTGGTCGTTCGGCAGGCAAATGATCACGAGCTGGGGAAACTCGCCTTTTTTCTCGAACTCGGCCAGCTCGTTGAGAATGAAATCGGCCCGATACTGATCGGGCACGGCCATCTCCCAGCCGACGTAGTCCGTCGGTGAGAACGGCCGGATCGTTTCCACTGACGGGTTCGATTCAAAGATCACCTCGCCATTCTTTTCGTTCCAGGCGCGGTAGCAGGCGAGGAAGTCGGGCGAGCCGCGGCGGTTCGGGTCGCGCCACCGCACGGCGGGCATCATGAACTCGCCGTAGTTGCGGATCGAGATGCGGTGCTTCAGAGCGTTGTCCCAGATGAATCCGGCGGGCGAATAGGCCAGCGCGTCGTTTTCGTCTTCGCCCATGCCGTCGGGGTAGCTGCGCGGGAAGCCGGCGAAGCTTTTCTCCATGTAGTCGGTGCTGAAGGCGGTGGTGCTCCATTGATGGCCGTCGGCACTGAGGATGCCGCAGCAATAGGCGTTGTCGAGCAGCACGAACTCGCGGGCCAGCTTGTGGTGGTTCGGCGTCATGTCGGCGCCGAAGATGCACAGCGACGGCGTCGCCATTGCCGCCTTCGATGTCGCCGAACACCTGATCGTACGTGCGGTTCTCCTTGATGATGTAGACGACGTGCCTGATGACGCTGGGCTCGCCGATGCGTTCGGGGACGGGTCGCGGCGGCTGGTCCTTGCGCGGCGGCAGGAGTGCGTCGGCAATTTTCGGGTGGCGCAGGTTGAGCGACACTCTTTCCGAGAGCGCGGGCAGCTCCGCGTCCGGCGGCAGCGGCACGATCGACAGTGAACCCGAGTATTGATGCGAATTGAAGCCGCGGGCATCCTCGTTCCCTTCGCCGTCATCGGTTTCCCGGGGAACCTTTGGCAGGCCCTTGATGTTCGCCGCGAAAACTGTGGTGCCACTTGCATCGATCGCGAGCGCACCCGGGTACCAGCCGACGGGTATCATCCCGCTGAGTTTCGATTCGCCCGGCTCCTCCGCGTCGAAATCAAACACGGCGATCGCGTTTTGCGAGCCGTTGGCGGTATAGATCCGCCTGCCTGAGGCGGCGAACACTACCGCATTGGGCGACGCGCCCAGAAGATCCGATGGCTTCGGCTTGGCCCACAATGTGGCGACGACCGCATCGCTTTGCGTGTCGATCACGCTCACATGATCGCTGCCAGCGTTGGTACACACGACGTGCTTTCCGTCCGGCGAAGCCGCCAGCCCGCTGGCGTGCAGCCCGGTGATTATTTCTTTGACGACGCGGCCCGTGCCAAGATCGATCACACTTACGGACCCTTCGCTGGCGATGTGTCGCACGGGGTCGACGCGAACTTCGGTGCCGCGTCCGGCTGGGCCGGTCACATCGCCGAGGCCCGGACGCCGGCCGCCCCAGTTGCTTACGTAAGCTTTGTGGCCGACGAGTACCACGTCGTAAGGGGCCACGCCGACGTCGAATTGATTGAGCGTTTTGCCCGACTCGGTATTAAGTTCCAAGAGCCGGTTCGACAGGTTGCCGCAAACATAGAGTCGCTTCGCTTCCGGCGAGATTGCCAGACCGGCTGGAATTTCAGCAGCGCGGCGCGGGGCGTTCGCGGCGGGTAGTAGCCAGGATGTTTCTGGCTTCACTTCGCCGCTCGCGGCGACGCTGAACACATTCACGAGTCCGTCGACGTTGCTCATGTAGATGCGTGCGCCCGAGGGCGAGAAGAGGAGGCCGTTGAAGCTGAGCTGGTCTTCTCGATCTGGGTTGAGGATTTGCTCGGAAACCGGCGCCTGGGCGGGCGCGTTGTACGGTGGCAACGGCACGCGTTGGCGGATTGCGCCCGTGCCAGAATCGATTGAAATCAGCTCGCTCGTTTTTCCTGAGGTTACTAGCAGCTTGCCGTCGGGCGACAGCGCGAGCGCCTGCGGCCGCAACCCGGGCAGATCGACTAATCGACCGTACGGAGTCACGATTTGATTCACCGGCGTAACGACGCGGTCATTGCCGGAGTGGCCAACCGTTTCCGTATCGGATTGAGAAACGATCGGCTGAGCTTCCATGCGTCCGGCTATAGCGACAAAGCCGGCGGCAATCGCTGCGGCAATAAACGCTTGTTGGAGGAAGTTTGTTCCGCTCGGGCGAGCATCTCGGATGGTTGTGTTCGTCATCGACTTATTCCTGTTTTCCGACGTGGAAATGCGGGCTGCAGAATGTAATGGTTTGGGCCGCTTTTGGCGTCCGGATGCGGAACAGTTTAACATTAGCGGAACAGAGACGTCGAACTGGTGCTTTATTCATCTTGAATTAACAATGGCGACATAGCTTGAAAAGATTTGGGCGGCTACAGTTAAGTGCACCGTCGTTTGACCGAAGTGTTTCTTCAGTATCTCTAGTGGTCGCCACACATGCCGGCGCGATTCAACGTTACTAACTGGTTGGAACGAGCCCCGGCCGGCGTGATGAACGGCTATGCCGTCACTGCGGCGTTTTGCACGTACTTTTGCATGTATGCGTTTCGCAAGCCGTTCACGGCCGCGACCTATGAAGACCTGTACTTTGCCGGAAGTCAGATTGAGCTGAAGACCGCGTTTGTGATCAGCCAGATCATCGGTTACACGCTGTCGAAGTTTCTGGGAATCAAGGTGTGTTCGGAGGCTTCGCGTGGGCGGCGGGCCATCATGCTTGTCGCGTTAATCGTGTTGGCCGAGATTGCGCTGGTGCTGTTCGCGGTTCTTCCGCGTGAATTGAAGGTCGTGGCGATCTTTTTAAACGGCCTGCCGCTGGGAATGGTCTGGGGCCTGGTCGTCCTGTATTTGGAGGGCCGCCGCACCTCGGACATTTTGCTGCCTGGCTTAGCCTGCTCGTTCATTGTCTCCAGCGGCGTGGTGAAGGATGTCGGTCGAGCGCTGATGGCGGGTGATCCCATTCGATTGTTTGGTTTGAGGCTCCCCAACCCGCTGCCACCGGTGACGGAATTCTGGATGCCGGCCGCTACCGGGTTGGTTTTCTTGCTGCCGTTTCTGCTGGCCGTGTGGCTGCTGAATCAAGTGCCGGAGCCGACGATCGAAGACGCCGCCGCGCGGACCGTGCGCCAACCGATGGATCGTGCACGGCGACACCAGTTTCTGCTGCAGTATCTGCCGGGCATCGCATTGCTCGTCATGGCGTACATGTTCCT
The DNA here is from genome assembly GCA_963786455.1 of uncultured Planctomycetota bacterium. Lineage (GTDB taxonomy): Bacteria > Planctomycetota > Planctomycetia > Pirellulales > Lacipirellulaceae > JABDGM01. The sequence continues at coordinate 396,880 of CAWAZX010000018.1, forward strand.
GACGGCCTTTCGCGATTTCCGCGACACGTACATGGTGGAGATCCTCGAACAGCTCGGTTATTCGTATGCCGAGAACAAGGATATCATGTCGCGCATGGAGCTGGGGGTAGCGCTGGGTGTGCTGGCAACCATGTCGCTTTTGTACCTGGTGAAGAACAACCGGCACGGGCTATTTGCCATTTTCGGCGTGATCATGACGGGCATGGTCATCATCGGCGTGGCGACCGCGCTGTTGCGAGGCGGCGTGCTGAACGGCTTTTGGTGGATGACCCTGGTCGGCTTCGGTTCGTACATTGCGTACGTGCCGTACAACGCGGTGCTGTTCGATCGGCTGATGGCCTCGACCAGGTTCGTGGGTACGGCCGTGTTCGCCATGTACCTGGCCGACAGTGCCGGCTACACCGGCAGCATCGCGCTGCAGCTGGGAAAGGATTTGTTTGCCGGGCAAACGTCGCGATCGGAATTCCTGCAGAGTTATTCCTGGTTCCTGTCCCTTTCGGGTACACTGACGCTGGCCGCCGTTTGTGTGTACTTTTGGCGGGTCACCGCAACGAACCGCCAGCCGTCGTTTGCCATTTCGGCCACGCCGGAGCCGCTGCCTGACCAAACTGCGTGACGTTTGCAATGTCTCCACTCCGTACGACGATCGGGCACAAGTCGTACAGCTTCGAATCCCTCAAGGTGCTGTTGGCGAAGGCGTCGCCAGCCCGCAGCGGAGACGCGCTGGCGGGTGTCTCGGCCGAGGATGATGAAGAGCGCGTCGCCGCTCAGTTCGTGTTGGCTGATGTGCCGCTCGCGCGTTTGCTCGACGAGCTGCTCATTCCGTACGAAGTCGATGAGGTGACGCGGTTGATCGTCGACAGTCACGATCGAGCCGCATTCGCACCGGTTGCCGACATGACGGTGGGTCAGTTTCGCGACTGGCTGTTGCGCTATGAGACGACCAGCGAAGTGCTCAGCGCCTGGCACCGGGATTGACGCCTGAAATGGTGGCCGCGGTAAGCAAGCTCATGCGAAACCAGGATTTAATCCTGGTGGCGAGCAAATGCCGAGTGGTGACGCGGTTTCGCAACACGATCGGCCTGCCGGGCCGGCTGTCGATTCGGCTGCAACCGAACCATCCCACAGACGATTTGGTTGGCATCGGCGCTTCGATTTTGGACGGCCTGTTGTACGGCTGCGGCGACGCGGTGATCGGCATCAACCCGGCCACCGATTCGGTGGAAACGGTCGTGCGGCTGCTGCGCATGCTGGCCGAGCTGATCGAAACGTATCGAATCCCGACCCAATCGTGCGTGCTGGCCCACGTGACCACGCAGCTTGCGGCTATCAAACAGGGCGCGCCGGTGGATCTGGTGTTTCAATCGATCGCAGGCACCGAGGCGGCGAACGCCAGCTTTGGCGTGAATCTGAAACTGCTGGCGGAAGCGCAGGATGCCGCGAAATCGCTATCGCGCGGCACGCTGGGAAACAATGTCATGTATTTCGAAACGGGCCAGGGCTCGTGCCTTTCAGCCAACGCACATCACGGCGTCGATCAGCAAACGCTGGAGGCCCGCGCGTACGCGGTAGCCCGCCGCTTCGAGCCGCTGCTTGGTGAACACCGTGGTGGGTTTCATCGGGCCCGAATACTTGTACGACGGCAAGCAGATCATTCGCGCCGGCCTGGAAGATCACTTCTGCGGCAAACTGTTAGGCGTGCCAATGGGCTGCGACGTGTGCTACACCAATCACGCCGAGGCCGATCAGGACGATATGGACAACCTGCTCACGCTGCTGGCCGTGGCGGGGTGCAACTATTTCATGGGCGTGCCGGGGGCCGACGATATCATGCTCAACTACCAGTCCACTTCGTTTCACGACAGCCACTATCTGCGGCAGCTCTTGGGGCTTCGGCCGGCGCCGGAGTTTGAGGCCTGGCTCGATGAGATGCGGATTGCCCGCGACGGTACGCAACTATTGCCGATAAGTCCACGGCACCAATTGATATCCCAGACATTGAACGGCCACGAAAAGGCACAAGAAATCACGAAAAGTAATCAGAGAATTTGAGGAGATTGACACCGGCATGCGATCGCCGTCTCGATCAGCTTTTTGTGTCTTTTCGTGCCTTTTTGTCGCAATTCGATCGACCCGAATTTGCTCCACTTGAGATGGCCGAGAACTCACCCGTCACGCCTGATTTGTGGAACCGGCTGCAAAGCGCCACCGCGGCTCGGATTGCGCTGGGCCGGGCGGGCGGCAGTCTGCCGACGCGCGCGTGGTTGGAATTCAAGTCGGCCCACGCGGTGGCCCGTGACGCCGTTCACTATCCGTTTGACGCCGAAAAGATCGCGGGCGACTTCCGGCGCTCGGCGTGGAAGTGATTGTCGTGGACAGCGCGGCGGGAGACCGAATGACGTTTCTCCAGCGTCCCGATTTGGGGCGGCGACTCGATGACCGGTGTCGATTCGCGCTGCAGGAGTTGAAGCGCCCGGATATCGCATCGGAACTTGCAATCGTCGTGAGCGACGGGCTCTCGGCGTTGGCCGTACATCGCCATGCATCGACGGTGCTCGCTGCACTGCTGCCGCGATTGAAGGCCGATGGTTGGCGAATCGCGCCGATTGTCATAGCTCGTTTCGGCCGCGTGTCATTGCAGGATGAAGTCGGACACGTTTTGGGAACGCAGCTCGCACTCTCGCTAATTGGCGAGCGGCCCGGCTTGGGTTCGCCGGACAGTCTTGGTGCGTACCTGGTGTACGCGCCTCGACCGGGAAACACCGACGCCAATCGCAATTGCGTGTCGAACGTGCGGCCCGAAGGTTTACCGTGCGCCGCGGCCGCGGAGACGCTTCATTATTTGTTGACCGAATCGCGCCGCCGCCGGTTGAGTGGTGTGGGATTGAAGGATGAGCGGACGTTACGCGACGACCGTCCAACTCATCGAATCAATGCTGGCGGACAATAACGTATTGGCTGCAATTGTTCCAGCCGCATCGGAGGCCTGAAAGGCCGTACTGCGATAGCCCAGGGGCAGAAGCCTATGTATCTGCAAGCGTGGGTTTTGGCTGGAATTTCATGATGTGTACGGCATTGAGCAGTAGTTTGCAATGAATCCAGAGTCGTACGCGGTTGAACCGTCGTACCCAGAACGGCAGTGGTCCTAAGCCGCCGACGAACGAGGTGAGCCGAGCGAAGCAATGTTCGATGCGCCGGCGATAACGGTACAAGCCTCTTCCGAATGGAATATCGAGCAGCGCCAACGAACGTAAGCGGTTGGGGCTCTGTCGCCGATGTCCCAGCCCGCGGCCGGTCCGCTGCGGTGGGGCCACCAATTGGTAACCCGCTTCGGCCGCGGCATCGTACAGCGTGGCCGAATCGTATTGCTTGTCTCCCAGCAAATAGCCTTCGCCTGGCAGGTCTTGCACCAGCGCCATCGCAATGCGCCGTTCGCTCACATTGAGCCCAGCTGCGCCCAGGTAATCGGCAACGGACCGTCTCCCCAAATCACATGCAGCTTGTAGCCTTTTTGAATCCCACCCGCACCACGGCCCCATGTCGCGTCGGCGTCCTTGCTGGGACCGCCTACCGGCAGCGGCTTGGCATCGATAACACGCAACCATTGAGCATGAAGCAGCGTGAGCGATAACAGTGCGTTTTCGATGTCGTAAAGAAGATGCTCGAAGGTTGCCCGGCGAAGTCGTCGGCTCATGGTTGATTGTGTTGGCAGCCGCCGACGTATCAGGTCCGGTGGCCAGTTGCTCGGATCGCAGGCCCAAAGGACCGGCCGATCGTGGACTACCGCCCAGACGTACACGGCAAAAATCACCTCGTCGGTGTAAACCGCACGAGTTTGTCCGTTGAAAAACAACCTCGCTACACCACATAATGACTCCCACAGTTCGCGTTCCATGGCTTGTCTCCTAAGTAGAAACCCATAAGACAAGTCAAAACGCGAACTGCTTCTTTATCAACTACTGCTAGCAATTGCATAGGCTTCGCAGCCCTGGGTTTAAGATTCACCAATGTTCGTTAGCCCTGTAAGGGCGCAGCTTACCAACGCGCGTAACGATACCATGATGGTAGCGCACCCTTACAGGGCTAACCATTTGATGTCGATTGGTCACCCAGGGCTTCGCCCTGGGCTATCATAGTTCGGCCTTTCAGGCCTCAGCCTGCGGCGATATCATTCCACGACAAGACTCCTGACAATCCGGTTGGAGAATATGAAAGCAGTTCAAGTTGTCGCGCGGGGGAAGGCCAAGTTTGTTGATGCTCCGGTTCCGGAGATGAAGCCGAAACACGTGCTGGTGCGCACGCGGCGGCTGTCGTTGTGCGGCAGCGATATCCAGATGCTGCACCATGCGGCGGATTCCGCGTATCCATTTCCGCCCGGCACGACGGGGCACGAGATGGTCGGTTTCGTCGAGGCCCTCGACGCACCTGGCTCGGGGCTGAACGTTGGCGACGCCGTGCTTGCGCTCGCGCCGGGGCACCGGGCCATGGCGGAGTACTATCTGGCACCGGTCGAACACGTGATTCCCTTGCCGTCGGGCATGCCGCTCGAGCTGTTGCTGCAGGCGCAGCAATATGGCACGGTGCTCTTCGGTTGTCAGCGACTGCCGAATTTGATTGGCAAGACGGTGGCCATCATCGGCCAGGGTTCGGCGGGGTTGTTCTACGATTTTCAGTTGCGCCGGATGGGTGCGCTCCGCGTCATCGCCCTGGATATTGATGCATCCCGATTGGAGCGAGCCAGAAAGTTCGGTGCCACACACACCATCCACAACGCCGCGGTCGAACCAATGGACGCGATCCGGCAGATCACCGGCGGCGAACTGGCAGACATGGTGATTGAAGCCGCAGGAGAAGTCGCTTCGATTAACCTGGCGATCGATTTGGTGCGGCCTTGCGGCGACATTTTGTTTTTCGGCTACCCGCGCGGCCAAACCATCGCGTTCAATTTCGACGATCTGTTCCACAAATGCTGTCACGCGCACACGATCGTCGGTTCGTCGGTCGAAGCGAATCAAACCTCCACGCGGATCGCGCTGGACGTAATCGCCAGCGGCCAGATTGATGTGGGCCAGTTGATCACGCACCGGGTGCCGTTTGCCGACGTGATCGATGCGTACGAGCTGCATCGCACCCGCGGCGACAAGTGCCTGAAGATTGTGATTGAGATGCCGGAGTAGCTGCAGGACGGTCCATTGAAACGCAACTGCGATGCTACGCCATACGGTTGCGCAGCGCTGCCACACCGATCCCCAGGGCAATCGTTCCCAGCAACACACCGATTGCCCACCAGCCGGCGTAATCCCAGTAGCCGCGGAGTCCCACGACGAGGAACGCAATTCCCCCAATTAAATTGAGGGCGACCAGGATCAGCGGCATACGGAGCCTGGCCGGCAAGCGCAGATCGGCCCACGGATTTAACAGACAGATCACCCCGCAGGCAAACACGCCGGTGAACAGATTGACTGGTTTCAGGACCTCCGTGAGGCCCGGTGGCTTTTCGACGCCGGCTTGTAACTGATAGACAAAACTGACGGCCAGCACGACGAACGCCACCGCAGTGCACCAAACGATTGCGAGTTTGCGCAAGCGATCGCGCGTCGTTGTCGCGGTCACTTCCACAGGCGAGTGCCGTCTCGCGCAGAATAACGGGCGCCACCTCCAACGTTCCGTAAAGCGTGCCGAACATTGTCAAAAACGCCGCCCACGGCGTAGAGCGGAAACAGCCACGGGTGAAGGTTAGTGACAAACTGCGCTTGGTGTTCCAAGAACGCGCCGTCACCGGGGATCTGGTGCGCTGGTCCGAGAATCAACTTTCCCGATGCCACAAAGACCGCCGAGAAAATCAGCACGATCAAGAAACTCAACGTGCAATCGATGAGTGGGGCGCGAATCCATTGGCGTAGCGCTGTGTCGTCGAGCGCAGTCGCTAGGATTGAAGTTTGCCGAGCCGGCATTCCCCCAGGCTTTGTCGCGCAAATACGACGTGTACGCTAGGTAGTCGTAACCGGCGCCGCCGATCACACCCACATAGAGCGATACCTCCGCCCACACGGGCTGCGCGACGATCTTTTGCACACTGGGGCGCGTGTCGGTGAGCATCCAACTGGGAAACGCGAAGCGCTCAGGCACGACAAATCCAAGGATTAATTCGAGCCAATTCGGGCGGAACAGAATAAGCGAAATGATCATCGCGGCCAGCATGCCGACCACGATGACGAGCTGAATTCTTTCCAACGCCGAATATCCACCCGCCAACGCGAGCAGAAAAACAGCCGCCAGCAGGCCGCAGCCCCACAAATGGATCGTTGCGCCGCCGAGATACTGTTTGGTGCCAGTCAAATACGCGACCAGATCCCCCAGCACGCTGGCGTGAAAACTGAGCCAGACGGGAATGGCCGCGGCCGCCAGCAGGAAGAACAAAATCGGCAACCAGCCGCGCGGCCCGAACGGCAGATCCATCCACCGCTGAAACGGATGAACGCCCGCGATGACCATGTGCCGCGCAGCGGAGTAGGCCAGCGTCCATTTCAGCAGGCAGACGACGGTGAACAAAAAAAGAATTGCGTAGCCAAAGATCACGCCACCGCGCAACGCAAAGATCAACTCACCCGTGCCGATGGTGAGGGAAGCGATCACCGCGCCCGGCCCGAAGACGCGAAACCATTCCAGCGGATTGTGAGAGATCAGCGCGCGAGGGACCGGTGCGGGCATATGTTACGGCGTGAGAAACGACGATGGCGAGCGATTGGCTTCGCGAATGCAGGTCGAGAAACGAGTGGCATGAAGGTGGCGTCAGGAGAGGGACGTTTACGTCCCTTCTGCTGTATTAGGCCCGGCATTTATGCCGGGTTTGCCGATGTGTACCTGTTTTTCTGCGGTGCGATCGTCCGCGGCGTCGCCGCGGACGATCGCACCGCAGAGAGAATACTAGCGCTAAAAGTACCCGGCATTAAATGCCAGGCCTAGTACCGCCTTCGGCGGGAACGACCGTAAACGGCCGTTGTCGTTTCCGCCAAATCGACATCGTCTGGCTACATGCTGACAATGCGTCCAGCTACACTGGCTTTCATCCGGTTCGTGACCGCTACAGCAAACTATCCAGCAGCAGGCGCATCTTGCGCATTTCGGGGCGGTGGTCATAACCTTCGAGCGGCGTCATCTTGACGGAAAGGGCGCGCTCGTAGCCGACTTTGGCGAGTTGCCCGATGAGCTTGCCGTAGTCGATTTCGCCCTGGCCCACGCGAACCTGCAATTTGTCTTTGGTCGAATCGCGGAGGTGAACATGCTGCACGTACTTCATCACCTTATCGATGCTGCCACCTTGATGAGGGCCGGTGACGTAATGACTGGGGTCGAGTGTTAGCCGCAGGCCCTTCACGTTGTCGCACAGCACGACGGCGGTATCCGGGTCCTGGCTCATGCAGCCGATTTGAGTTTTCAAACCGACGACCGCACCTTCCAACGAGGCGATTTCCACGAGCTTGCGGAGCCGTTCGATCTCTTCGTTGAATGGCGTGCCGAGCTCGGAGCAGGGCACGATGAGCGTGACGACTTTGATCGCCTTGGCCAGCTTGCAGATGGCCGTGAAATGTTCGTAGTAGGTGGGGCCGGGGGCCAGCTCGAGTTCGAGCGCGGAGATATCCAGGCGGTGCGTATCGCGGCAGAGCCGGGCAGATCGTTCCACGTCGGCGTGAACCTGGGACGGCTTCAGCCAATTCTTCGACTCGTGGATCGGCAGCTCCACTGCGGTGAATTCCAAGTCCCGGAGGATCTCGAGCACCTCTTGGGGCGGCAGATCGGGAAAGCACTCAGTAGATGCGGAAATGAACACGCCGTTCGCTCCTGGTTGCTGTCATTTTCAAGTGCGTTTACTTTACCGGCAAAGCCGTAAAGGGGGAAGACAAGCAGACCGCCGGACGAGGAGACAAGCAGAATTCGCCGCCGGCAATTTCCTGTATTTCCTTATCTCCCGGTCTCCTTGTCTTCTGGTCGAAATTCGCCGGCCGGTTTGTCCCCACGCTGCTGTGCCCTAGAATTGCGTGCATAGACAACCGGCCGCTAGCAACTCGCTCATGAAGGGAGTGAATGCCATGGATCAAGAGAATAACCAGTCGTCGGACAACACGGCTAAAAATGCGTCGCCCCCGCCGCAACAGATCATCATTCAGCAGCCGGGCCGCCGTTTCGGCTTCCTAAAGTGGCTGCTCGGCGCAGCCGCCATCGCTGCCGCGTTCATTTTCCTGGGCGCCTATAACGAATATCAAAGCTACTACACGCCGAAGAACAAGCCAAAGGAGAAGTACCATTCGCTGGATAAATACGCGCCTAAGAAGATCGCGATCATCGATATTAGCGGGCCGATCATGGAATCGGAGGATGGCTTCGTCAAGCGACAGATTGACCTGGTGCGCGAGGATTCGTCTGTGGTTGCGGTCGTGGCGCGGATCGATTCGCCGGGCGGCACGGTGACCGACAGCGACTATATCTATCATCACTTGCGGGAGCTCGTGGAAGAGCGAAAGCTGCCGCTCGTGGTCAGCATGGGCGGTGTGTGCGCCAGCGGCGGATATTATGCGGCGATGGCGGTGGGGGACCAATCCAATTCCATCTTCGCCGAGCCGACGACGTGGACCGGCTCGATCGGCGTGATCATTCCGCACTACGACTTGTCGGGCACATTGAGCGCATTGCGGATCGAGGATGACTCGATCGCCAGCGGACCGCTCAAGCAGATGGGTTCGCCCACGAAGCAGATGAGTGAGGAGGAGCGGAAGTTGCTGCAACAACTGGTGGACGATAGTTTTTCCGGCTTCAAACAGGTCGTGCAAAACGGCCGGCCGAAATTCAAGGAGGACCCGGCCGCGCTGGACGGCGTGGCTACCGGCCAGATATTCACCGCGAAGCAAGCGCTGGAGCGCGGGCTGGTAGATAAAATTGGATTTATTGAAGACGCGATCGCGCGGGCAGTCGAGCTGGCGAAGCTGGATGCGAAGCAAGTGCGCTGCGTGAAATACGAAGAAACGCCGACATTATTCGGCGAGCTCATCAGCGCGGCCACGCCGATCCCCGCACGCGGAGCCCTCAATATTTCAACAATGGTCGATCTGCTGACGCCACGAGCGTATTACTTGTGGAGCTGGCTGCCGGCGGTAATGACCAATTCCAGATAGGAATTCACCACAAAGGCACAAAGAACACGAAGTAAGAACAGGAGGAAGCAGAGATATATAAAGTACAAACTCAATTCTCTCCTGCATCTGCGCCCTCCTGTTCATTGTAATTGAATTCTTTCTTCGTATTCTTTGTGCCTTTGTGGTTAAATCTGTAACTGACCTGTCGGATAGCAATGCCGCACTTATTGACTTCGATTGACGAGCAGCTTGTTCCTTGGTTCAAGGAGCGGGGGCAGGGTGCGTACCGGGTTGGCCAGGTGCGGCGGTGGTTGTTTGGCCAGCGGGTTGCCGATTTTCGTGAGATGACAGACCTGCCGCAAGCGTTGCGCGAGGTATTGGCCTGTGATTTCGCGTTATGGACGACTACGCATTGCCAGGCACACGCGCCGACGATGGGACCGAGAAGCTGCTGCTCACGCTGGGCGATGGCGGGCAGATTGAGTGCGTGCTCTTGCGAGAAGGCACATCAAGTGGAGAATCGCCAGAAGACCGCGGCTTGCGGCGCACCCTGTGTATCAGCACGCAGGTGGGTTGTGGCATGGGTTGTGTTTTCTGTGCCAGCGGCCTCGAGGGTGTGACGCGGAATCTCACGACGGGCGAAATCGTCGAGCAAATATTGCGGCTCCAGCAGCTGCTCAATCCTGATGAGCGGCTGAGCCATATCGTAGTGATGGGAATGGGAGAGCCGCTAGCGAATCTGGACGCGCTCTTGCCGGCTCTCGACGAAGCCAGCCGAGAGGATGGGCTGGGCATCAGCCATCGGCGGATCACGATTTCCACGGTCGGCCTGCCGAAAGCCATGCGCCGGCTTGCCGAAAGCGACGCGCGGTACCGATTGGCCGTGTCGCTTCACGCACCGAACGATGAGCTGCGCCGCCAGATCGTGCCGATCAGCGAGAAGATTCCCCTGGCGGATATCCTCGCCGAGGCCGACCATTATTTCGAACGCAGCGGCCGGCGGCTCACGTTCGAATACGTGCTGCTGGCCGGTCTGAATGATAGCGCCGAGCACGCCCAGCAATTGGCCACTCTGCTGGCAGGGCGGACGGCAATGGTGAACGTCATTCCCTACAATCCCGTGGCCGGGTTGCCGTATGGCACGCCGAGCCAGGCCGCCCAGCGAGCGTTTCGTGCCACGCTCGAACGGCGCGGCATCAACGTGCACTTTCGCCACCGTAAAGGGAACGCGATCGATGCCGCCTGCGGGCAGCTGCGGAGAAGAGTCAAGAGTCAAGAGTCGAGAGTCGAGAGCCAGAAAGCGCCTCTGGCTCTTGAGCCTTGACTCTCAGCTCTCGACTCTTTTACATCTCCCGCAGCCGCACGCTGTAGAAGCCGATGGTCTGCACGGGTTTTTCGTCCAGCAGATTATTGACGACCTTTTCGAGCCGCACTCGCAATTGCGAAAGATTGGGCTCGGCGAGCTCTTCGGAAGTCGTACGTCGTAGCGTGGCGAGCGTTTCGTGCCGCAGGCGATACTCTTCCGTCTTGAGTTGCTTCTCGATATCCAGGACGCGGTAACGGGGCACGGTGCCAAAGATGTGAATGGCCAATTCCGTGAACAACCCCGTCTGCAGATCGCGCGGCAAGGTTGTGTGATAGGTGCCCAAGTCGACCTCAGCCAGCCGTGTGTTTAGTGCCACGGAACGAGCATGCCGGACAAGCGCCTCGCCATCGTAGCACCCGGCGCATAGGACGGCGCTAAGGGTGATGACCATCATGCACCCATGCGCAAACCGAGCTGGTTTGCGCCGGATCAATCTGTCCCATCGGCATAACCCCTATGACGCCACGACATCGCCGCACCGTGCAACGCATGCCCAGCAAAGTATAGGTCGCGGTCCGAGTGCCTCGTTGGCGTATGTTTTCGAAGGGGTTTATGAGTAATTTCAGACACTACGATCGACGCAATCGAGCAGCGAGCCTCACGGCCGTCCGCAGTCTGTTTGTGGCGGGGCTGTTCGTGCTCGTCGGCGGATGCAGTTCGCGGCCAACGTTTGAATTTGATGAATTAGATCTGGTGCCCGCTCAGGAAAAATTTGCTGAGATCTCGTTGGGAGAATACCGCATTCCCATCCCGGTCGTCACCTATCAAGACGATAATCGGCCGAGGAATCGCAATGGCTTTCAGGTCGAATTTGAGTTGTTCGCATTAGTGTCGCCGGACGACAAGTCACAAATAACGGAAGCTTGGGATCGACATCAGGGAAAGATACGTGACCGGGTAATCCGCATTTGCAGAAACTCGTCGCTGGAGGAACTGCAGGAACCGGAATTGACAACATTGAAAGGCAGATTGCTCGATGCATTGGCTCCCCACCTGGGCGAAAAGGAAGTGCGGCAGTTATTGGTCACAGAAATTGTGAGCCAGAAGCTTATAACGCAAACCGCCGGTCATTTGCCTGCCGACAAGAAAGCCGACGCGCATTGAGAAGCTAGCGTGAAATGATCAATTTCATGTTCTTTATTGATTGAGTTAATTCAGATGATGAAATTCGTTTCACAAATGACGCCATCGAGATTGCTACTGACGGCAGTGGTTTTGATTACCGTTTCAGTTGGGTGCTGCGGCGTAAGTTTCGCGAGCGACCACGCTGGCCATGGAGATTCAGGCCATGGCGGCCATTCCGGCGAAGCGGCTTTGTCGAGCGGCACGGCTATTGAGCTGGGCGAATATCGGATCCGCTCGTATTATCCCGTGCAAGCTCAGAAAAGCATTGTGCGGTTTATGGTTCACGCGACGGCGCCGCCGGATCGATTGGCTGAGGCGCAACAGCTGGCCGCCCATCGTCGGCACAAAATACGCGACCAAATCGTCACGGCAACGCGCATGATGCCGCTGGCCGAGTTTGATGACCCGGACCTGACGCGGTTTCGCCGGCGGATCGTATTGAGGCTCCGCCGCGCATTGCCGGAGCTGCCGATTGAAGACTTATACATCAGCAACTTCGAGCTGCAGGTGCAAAGCCTGTAGCAGTTGCTTTTTGGGTGGCACGCAGCCTATCGGTTGAAGAACTCGATAAGGCGCTGTTTGACCGAGGTCGGTTCCGCCCCAAAGGTAGCCGAGGCGGCTTGCACTTGCGGCTGAATTGTGGCCGGCTCGCCGTTTTGCGATGCCGCTTCTTCGTTGCCTGGGAATTGGTTTGTCTTGGTGCACTGCTCCGCCGGAAGATGCGCCGCTAGCGCGGCACGCTCATCATCCGTTATCGGCAATACTTCGCCCAATTGAGCGTCATCCGGCGCGGGTTTGTAAACGAGCGGGTGATGCAATAAACCGTCCGAGCCGTTTTCGGCGTTTGTTTCTTCGGTCTCGGCTTCGGTGCAGGCATCGACAACTTCCCAGTGATACCAGCAGATTTCGTGCTCTGCCTGGAACTTGGTGAGTAGCTTCACCGTGCGCGGTTTTGCACAGCCGCAGGCAAACCAGTCGTACCAGCAAAACTCGATCTTGGGCGGGCAACCTTCCAACTCAGTATCGCAGCAGCACGTCGTGTAGCAGTGTTTGCAGCCGTGCTTGCTGGGGCACGGAATGCAAATCGTTTCGCACTTGTAGCCGTATCCCACAGCGGGGATTTTTTTCGTTTCGCAGACCAGTTTGCAGTACTTGCCGCAAGCGGGCCGGCTCCAGCAGCCAAACATCAAGTCGCCGCGCACGGGAGATACCTGCCGTGCAAATGCAGACCGCAACGATCACCAATGTACAGCCAGTTTTACACATGGCATGATTCCTCCTGACGTGTGGTGGCCGTCCGTAGTTCACCTCTCCCTTTGGGAGAGGCAGCGAGTTATCGAGCGGTGAGGGTCTTGTGTCGGGGCGGCGCCGAACCCCTCACCCGCTCGATTCCTCGCGACATCTCCCAGAGGGAGAGGAGTGATTGCATCCGCACTTGGGTTTTACCAGTCGACTTGCCAGCGCATGCCGAAAATATTGGCGTCCGAGTCGGGCACGCCGCCGTCGACAAAATCAACCATCTCGTGTTCATAGTTGAAAGTCATGCGCGACCACGGGTTGTGGTACCAGTTCAGGCCGACGATGAAATCGCTGTTGAATCCGCGGCGACGATTGGCCGCCGTGGCCGGAGTGGTGGCGACGATGTCGTGTCCGTCGTCGAGGTCGACCCAGGAATAACCGAATGCCACTTCCCAGGCGCCCCGGCCGCAGGCGGCACCCTTGCAGGCGTCGATCCAGAAGAAAGGCTCAAAGGGAATGGTGCGGTCGATCGTTTTGGTTTCCTTGCGATAGGAGCGGCTCTCGCCCGTGAGGAAGTACGAGAAGAACGTGTATCCGCCTTGATAGTTCTCGCCGCTGTTCATGAGCACCTGGAAGTATTCCGATTGCATGCTCGTGGCACCCCAGATCACGAGAAACTCGCCATTGATCTGGTTCCACTCGTCGCTATTGGCTTCCGCGCCGAAACCGATCGGACCTTGGCTGCCAACCCACGAGCGCTTGGTAAATTCCGCCAAGCCGTTGAGCGTGCTGTAGGCCACGTTCTGATTGGCGGTGGCGCCGGTGGTGAGACCGTCGATGTGCCGGAAGCTGTAACTGCCACCGAAATGGACGACGTATCGCCCGTCCGACGGCTCGTCGTAAAACGCCAGGGTTGCCAGGCGTGAGGAAAACGACCAGTCGTTCCGATCGCTCCGCCAAAGTCCCGTGTTTGTAGAGGGTGCGTCGGGCGAATCGGCACGGAACAGGCCCGCGAACCACGTGGTATCCCAGCACGGGTCGACATTGTCCCACATCATGACGCCGAAATTACGGCTCGGCGCGAAGGCCTGTGTGGCGGGTGTCTTTTCCATGAAGGTGTTGAACAAATCGCTGCCGAATTCTTCCAGCCCGAGCGGCTCCTTGAAGTGGCCCGCGCGGAAGTGGCCGATGTGCGGGATGTTCTGCTGCTCCATGTAGATATCTTTGTAGGTGATCGAGTTCGGCCCGCCGCGGAGCTCCACTTCCACGTTGTAAGCTAAGTTCTCCCAAATGTTTCCCCGGCCGCCGATGCGGAATGTACGGAAGCCGAGCTCGTTGTCGCGGTCCGTGTTAAAGAAGTCGGTGGTGGCATCGTCATCGTCGTAAACGACACCGTCGAAGTAGATCCGCCCGATCGGTGTGAACGTTGGTTTGACGATTGGCTCGAGCTCTTGGCAGGTTTCCTTGGGCGGCTCCGTCTGGCCTTCGGGGAGCGCTTCTTCCTGCGCCGCCGCCGTTTTCACTTGGTCCTGTTCACGAATGTAGCGTTCCAGTGCTTCCACTCGCTGGGCGAGCGACATCTCAGTGCTTGTGCTGGGGGCATCGGCAACAACCGGTGCCTCGTCCCACGACGTCTCGGTTACCAGTCTGTCCGACAACGGTGCTGCGGGCGCAGGGTTCGATAATTCGGCATTCGCCGCGGTGACCGTCAACGGAATTGCGAGCGCAGCGGCAATTACTCTCAGCGCCCGGTTGCCCCATGCGCACGCGGGGACGCGGCTTGCTTCACGTTGAATCGCCATGATGGTGTTCCTGCGAGCTCTATTCGGTGGCGCGAATGTTCGCTAGTCGAACCAGAGGGACCACGTGCGTGCGCCTGTTTGGCCGCACGACGGGTGGGGGCGCGCCTCAAAGAAGGACGTTAGCTGTTCGAGCGGGTAGTAATCCCATTCGAGACGACTCGTCATGGGCGCCGAGTCACGGCTCCGCTATACGAGTTCGGCCGAGAAGCGGCCCGATAATCAGCACAAGTGATCCGTCAGGCACAGCAAGCATAACCGGACCAACGCACGACCGTTCCAACCCGCAAGGTTTGACACGCGGGAGTTCGAGGCGGCATGTCACGGCTCGGGTGCCACTGCTGGCTTGCCCAGCAGTGCGGTTTTCTGTCTGCACCTTGTGGTCTGAATCAAGAACTCGGTCGGCAACTTTTCGAGATACGTTTGCGATGAGGAACTGGTTGTCGGGACATGCTGCAAGGGTAACGTAGCTATGCACTGCTAACAAGTTAGCAGTGGCACCCGCCGGAGCCAGTGGCACGCGCCACGGATGCTTTACCGTTGTGCCGCTGGGCCGCCGGGTGCCACTGCTGGCTTGCCCAGCAGTGCGGTTCTGTCTTCACCTTGTCGCCTGAATCAAGAATTCAGCCGGCAACTTTTCGAGTTTAGGCAGTTGTAGTTGGGACTCGTAGGTCAGGCCTTCGTACCAGCGTGCACTCGACCAGTGCCAATCAATTGCCCGATCGACCAGCCCGCGACGTTCGGGGTTTCGATGGATATAGTCGATCGCAGTCAAAACCGTGTTGGGGCGATCCAAATTACGGTCGTATCCTGGACCTTCTTGCCAGAACCGAAACGATTCTGCTCCCGGCCGCTGACGGAGTGTCAGTTTACGCAAGAGTGGACTGTTGATTTCTTCAAGCAACCTTTTGATCCGACACGAAAAAGGTCGCTTGAAAGCCGAAAGGAACTCGTCGATTGCGGAAGCATTTGCTCCCGGATAGATAAGCAGATGAATGTGTTCCGGCATGTAAACGAAGGCCGCCAAATGATAGTCATGCCTTTCGTTTGCTCGGTCGATCGCCTCACTGAGCAGGCTTCGCCAAAGATGATTGGTCAGTAACGGCTGTCGATGGTAGCAAGAGCATGTCAATTCGTGGCAATGGCCCGGATCGTGGTAGTGCCGGACTCGCTTGCGATGAGGAACTGGTTGTCGGGACATGCCGCAAGGGTAACGCAGCTGTGCACTGCTAACAAGTTAGCAGTGGCACCCGCCGGAGCCAGTGGCACGCGCCATGGATGCTTTACCGTTGTGCCGCTGGGCCGCGCGTGGCTACTCCCGGCTCTGGTGCGTTCATCAATAGTGCGAACAGGTCGGCCACTTGTTCCAGCGAGAGTTTGTTCAGCAAGCCTTCTGGCATGGCCGAGGTTTTGCTGGGCTCTACGTCCTCGACGTCATTGGCGGCAATTTGCACCTTCTTGGCGTCCGATTGCAACACGGTCATGCTGCCGTCGGCATGGCGGGCGACAATGCCTTCGTACGTCTTGCCATTGGCGATCACAATCTGGCTGGCGTATTGGTCGGAGATGACCTGGTTTGGATAGACGATTGCTTCCAGAATTTCTTTCCGTTGGAAACGTTGTGCCGACGTTGTGAGATCCGGGCCAATTCCTTCGCCGCGGTTGTTGAAGCGGTGGCAGTTGATGCACTGGGCATCGGTGAATACTTGCGCGCCACGCGTCGGGCTACCGGTGCTGCCTTCGGCCGTTTCCAAATAACTCGCGAGCTCTTCGAAGCTCCACTTGTTCGGCTGAGCTTCCTTGGGCAGCTCGGCCGGGCAGCTCGTTGGGGAATGTTGTGGCGTACCATTGCTGCCACGCCGCAAGCTGGTTTTCCAGCGGCGCGTCTGGCCGATACGAGCCGGGCGTCTGGCCCAGCCACTGTTCGAGCAACCGCACGGCCAGATCGCCGCCACCGGTGCCCAATCGCAATCCGAGCAAAATCGTGTTGCGGTAGGGTTCGGACGTTTCCGGTCGTTGACGGACTTTCGTGAGCGCCGTGAGCACTTCCTTAGCGGGCTCGCCTTCCATTGTGCGCAGCGAATCGACGAGCACGGCCCAGTTCTCGCCGTCCGGATGTTGAGTGAGGCTCATGGCCACTGGCGCACGACGTAGTGGGTCGCGCAGATAAACATTGCGCAAATAGGCGAGCGATTCCGCCTGGCCGCTGCGGCCCAGCACGGCGGCGATACCCACGCGCAGTCGTGCAATGGGCTCGCCCGTTTTTCCTTCCAGGCGTTGGTCAAGGGCACGAATTTCCGCCAGCACTTCCGGTCCGGCATTCTCCGGCAGCTTGGCGAGGACGGAGAGTGCGGAGCTGGGAAAACTCTCGCCCGCCGCGAGCACCTGCTGACGCTCGACAAGCGTAAGATTGGTAAAGAAGTCGCGCGCAAAACCTTCGATGTATCCGGAGAGACTGTGACCACCCGTGATGCCGCGCGCTTGCTCGTAATACCGCAACATGACGAGCTTCTCGGCGGTCGTCCAGCCGGTGGTGATGCGGGCCGCATAGGCCGCGATGTGCAGTTTCTCGGCGTCCGGAATGTCGGCTTCCAATTGTTTCGCCACGGCCCGCGGGCCTTCGGGCGGCTGCAAGTACGCCAGGATTTTCACCAGCTCACGGTTCATCTTGACGTCGCGCGTGGGATATTCGCGGACCAATTGCTCGGTGAGGCTGGGAATATCGCTTGGTCCCAATGGACCGCGAATAAAGGCCAATTGAAGTACTCGCAACAGATCGAGGAAGTTCGCATCGCTGATCTGGCCGCGGGGCATGCCAGGGTCATTCACCTGTCCGCGGATCAGCGTGTCGCAACGAGCGAGAATTCGTTCCAGAATTTGCGGCGATGGATGGGCGATCAACAAACCGGTGGCACCTTGCAAAAAGGTCCGAGAAGTGGACGCGGTCAGTACTTTATCCTGCCACTGGGCAGGCGGTACGGTTTCCAACGCACGCCGCGCCGAGAAGGCGACGAACCGATCGGGATCGTTCAAAAGACCCACCAGCGCATCCACCGGCTGGTTGCTACCGCGATGCGCGATGGCTTCGCATGCTACGCGGCGGACCCACGGATCGGTATCACCCAGTAGAGTCGTTAATTGCTGAGAGAAATCGGCCTGAGTTTGTGCACCCATCATGCGCGCCGCCCGCACGCGCACGGCCGGATCTGGATCGCGCAAAAGCGCGACGATCATTTCCGGCGTCGGCTGCGGTCCGAATAGCGCGAGCAGCTCGATCGCCCGCACGCGGAGATTCACAGCCGTTTCGCGCGTGTTGATGATCCGCTGCAACTCGGTTTGCCAGCGGTCGCCCATGCCGCGCTTAACGGCGGCGATCCGCCGGCGGGCCCAGTCGCTTTGGAGTTGAGGTTGGTAGAGCGCCTGGTCGATGCCCTGATGGACCGTGGGTGGCGGCGCATTTCCGGTCCAGCGAACACGGTAGATACCGCCGTCGGTGCCGCGGCCGCCGGTGGCGAAGTAGAGCGCACCGTCCGGCCCGACGTCGAGCGAAGTCACATTGAGCGGCCGGCCCTTAAGAAACGTGGCCATCTTGGCCGTGTAGGTCGCGCCGCTGCGCTCCAGCTTCACAGCGTGGATCTGGCCCGTGGCCCAATCGCAAATGAAGAACGTATTTTGCAGCCGCACGGGAAAATTCGTGTGGTCGTAGAACACCACGCCAGTGGGCGAGCCGGGACCGACGTCGAGCGTGGCTGGCAACGTATCGACAAAGTACGCGGGCGACTTCGCCCAGCCGCTTCGCCAACCGAATTCACCGCCGGGCGGCGCGTGGAGGACGCGCGTCGGCCGGTACCACGGGGCACCAATGTCCCACTCCATGTCGGCGTCGTACGTGAAGATTTCGCCGTCGCTGTTGAAGGCAAAATCGTATGGATTGCGGAAGCCGGCGACCACGCGCTCCACGAAACTGCCGCTCATGTCGGTGCGGTAGATCGAGCCGCCGGGCGCGGGCACGCCGACCGCGTGGCCGTTGGGATCTTCGTAGCGCGGCACGATCAAGTCACCCTCGTACACATGTGCGTAGGGGCTGCGCGGGCTGAGCTCGCATCGGGCTGCGAGAAATTGCCAGAGAGCAAATACAACAAGCCGTCGGGGCCGAGCCGCACCGTATGCGGGCCGTGCTCGCCGATTTGCCCGCGGAAGCCGACGATCGGAGTGATCTTGTCGCTGCGGCCGTCGTTGTTGTCGTCGTTGATTTGGTAGAGCGCTCCGCCCTGCGGGCCGCCGCCGACGACGAACACACGGTTACCCAGCGAAAGCATCCCTTGCACATTCTTCACGTCGCCGCAAAACGGCTGAATCGATTCCCAGGTGCCGTCGTTGTTGGTGTCGCGGATCAATAGCAGCGGTCCATTCTCTTGCGACGCCAGGATTTCGCCGTTGGCATTAAATGCCATCGCGATGAGTGAACCGGCCTGCTCGTCGGTGACGAGGCGGTCGATCGCGAACTCGGGATCCACGAGAAACCGTGAGCCTTCGTCGGCGATCACGATTTCATCGCCCCACGGCAGCACGCCGCCCAGCGGGCCGTATACTTTGGCCGCCACCCAGTCGCCGTCGCGGACGTTCGGCTGAGTCCAGTTGCCGAATTCCTTGACACTCGTTCGCCACGTAGCGTCCGACGAGTAGCTGACGAGCGTCGTGCCTTTCTCCTTGACGATGATGCGTGCCACCAGGCCGGCGGCACCGGCGTCGGTGTTCGTGGCCTTGATCGCCACGACGTTCTTGCCGGGTATCAGGAATTTCGCAATGTCGTGCACATCCATTTTGCGCCAGTCGGCGCCCTGACCGGCCAGTCGGCCATTGACGTACAACTCGTACTTGTTGTCGCAAGCCACATGAATTTGGGCCAGTTCCACCTGCTTCGCAGTAAACGCTTTGCGGAAATAGCAGTCGCTTGCCGGCACTTCGTCTTTCGGGTGGGCCGGCGACCAGATCCAATTGGCGCCGATGAGCTTTAAGAAGTCCTCGCGCGCTTGCGGGTCCGCTTTCTCGAGGACAGGCGTTTGGGCCGCTGGCTGCGCCGACGGTGTGGCGGTGGTAGCGGCTGTTCCGCTCGGTGCCGCCGGAATGATCTGGTCCTGTGTCCTGCGGCGTAGCTGTCGCCCTTGTGCCGTGCGGGGCGGCGGGTTCAACCGATCTACCTGTCGACGCTGGGCGGTCACCTCCTCGATCGTGAGATGGCACAGGGCGGCGCTGCACAAAACGGCGAAAGCAAAACGCACGCGTACAAGCCTCATGGCTGCCTCGCAGGTGGAAAAAAGTTCGTTCGTAGTTCCGCGTTGAGGCGGAGAGAAACCGTCGGCGGAATTCGCAATAAAGCACGACAGCTTAGCAGTCGCCCGCCCCGCGCAGCAACACAGCTTCCTGCTCAGTTTACATACGCTAGCAAAGTTGCTGCGGTATCAAATTTAGCGGCGGGGCTTGCCCCGCGCGAAACGCGCCGAACACAACTTACGCGCGGGGCAACTCCTGCCGCTAAATGGAGCTGCGTGCGAATTGCCTCTCGTTGACTCGACGTAAATCATTCTGTAGCGTAGATTTCCGTCGAGTTTGCGGTCAAATGCCCTCAGTGAAAATCATTGGTCGTCATGCTCAGGTCTCTGCCACGCGCTGCGTTTCTATGGTGCCTGCTCGCATTGCCAACGGTTGCTGGCTGCGGCCATAGCGAAGAAAACGCCGCCGATGCCACCGCGGACGGGCAACCAATTGACGAGCCCTTCCAGCTTGGCGATTTGCTGGGGGTCTTCGATCCACCGCCGCTGGAGGAATTGGAACAAACCATCGAATGGGTTGATCGTCCGGTTTTGGACGGTATGGAAGTTATGCGCCGCAAGCAAGAGGCCGCGGGACCGCCGCCGCTGACCGTCGACGAAGCGCTTGCACTTCGCAACGATTCGCCGGAAGCGAATGCGAAGATTCTCGCAACGCTGGGCCGGCTGGCGCCCGAGGATGGAGCCGGCGTCGATTACGACGCCACCTGGGTGCGGCATTCTACGGGCGATTTGAAGAGCTCGAATCCACTACTTTTGAGCAGCTATGCCGAGTTCGAATACCAGGCGCTTGCCGCGTTGGGCTCGCTACACGGCATTCTCGTCTACGACCAGAAGTTGAGCTGGTATGCCGCCGAAAGAGGCGATCGTTTCCTGGCAGACGAGCAAGGACTATTTGATCGACAAGCTCGTGCTCCGCGACGACCTCACGTGGTCCGACGGCAAGCCGATCACTGCGCACGATTTTGTGTTTTCGTTCAAGGTGATCATGAGTGATGCCGTGATCATTCATTCGGTGCGGCAGGGCACCGATCATCTGCGCTGGGTCGAGGCGTACGATGATCGCACGGTGGTCATCTTTCACAAGGAGGCGCTGGCCACGAACACCGAGAACGTCGCCTTCCCAATCATCCCCAAGCACATTTACGAGAAGACGATCTCGCACGATCCCACGATGGCACGCAGCCCGGAGCACACGCGGCTGGAGGATAATCCGGTTGTGTCCGGGCCATATCAGTTGGTGAGCCGCGTGCGCAACCAGGAGTTCGTGCTTCGCCGCCGCGAGAGCTACTACATGCACAACGGACGGCAGGTGCGGCCGAAGCCCTACTTCCGCGAAATCCGCGTGAAAGTGATTCCGGACCACAACACGGCGATGGTCGCGCTCAAGGGCGGCCAGATCGAAGAGGCCATGGTGCGGCCTGAGCAATGGGTCAGCCAGACAAACAGCGATGAATTCTATGAACGAAATACGAAAGTCACGGCGCTTGAATGGACCGAATTTCACTTCACGTGGAACACGCAGGCGCCGTTCTTTTCAGACCGCCGCGTGCGCGAGGCAATGTCCTGGGCAGTCGACTACGAAGAACTATTGAGAGTCGTGTGTCATGGTTTATACGAGCAGGGCCGCGGACCGTTTCATCCGACGTCGTGGATGTTTCCCGATGACGGCCCGCAACCGTTTCATCAAGACCTCGATCGTGCCGAGGCTTTGCTGGAGGAAGCCGGCTGGACCGACAGCGATGGCGACGGCATTCGGGATAAACTGATCGACGGCCGCAGCGTACCCTTTCGATTCACGATGATGACGTTCCAGACCGACTCGGGTGTGATGGCGGCCACGCTCATGAAGACGTCGCTCGACCAGATCGGCATAGTCTGCAACGTAAAGCCCACGGAGTTCACCGTACTGGTGGACAGCACACAGAAACACAAGTTCGAAGCGGCGATGGGCGGCTGGGGTGGCGGCACCGATCCGGATAGCAGCTCGAACATGTATGTCACCGGGGAGGCGCGGAACTACGGCCTGTATTCCAACAAAAAGGTCGACGAACTGTACGAGCGCGGCCGTCGCGAATTGGACCCGAAAAAACGAGACGCCATCTACGGCGAAATCCACAACATGATTTGGCACGATCAGCCGTACACATGGCTGTTCTACCGGAACGCATTTTATGCTTTCAACAAGAAGCTCCGCGGCTACAACTTCGCGCCGACGGGACCATATTACTTCGACCCCGGAATTTTCAGCATCTACAAACTCATCTCGGCACGCTAACAGTATGATTTCACGCAGAGGCGCAGAGGCCGCAGAGATAACCAGAATTATTTTCGAAAACTCTGCGGCCTCTGCGCCTCTGCGTGAGTCTTTGGTTTCATGATTAATTACCTTATTCGCCGGATTGCTTTGGGGCTGTTGACGCTGCTGTTGATCACTTTTGTGGTGTACGGCTTGATCCGTCATATGCCGGGCACGCCGCTCACGACCGATCAAGCGGTGATGGATCCGGCCGCGATGCTCTCGCCTCAGGAAGTGGAGCGGTTCAACCGGCTGTATGGTCTCGACAAGCCGTGGTACGAGGCATATTTCGTATGGCTGAAAAACGTGGTGCGGTTCGATTTCGGCCGCTCGATTCCGCAGAACAACAAGCCGGTGGCTGCAATTGATTGTCGAGCGGATGCCGGCCACGCTGCTTCTGTCCGTTACGTCGCTGCTGCTGACGTACTTGCTTTCCATCCCGATCGGCTTGTGGTCGACCGTGCGAAGCGGCACGTTTCGCGAGCGGGCCGTCAGCACGCTGCTGTACATGCTTTACTCGCTGCCGGCGTTCGTGGCCGCGCTGTATCTGCAACTGTTGTTTTACTCGAAGCTTGGCTGGCTCCCGCTGTTCGGCATGCAGAGCGACCATTACGAATCGCTCTCTGCCGCCGGCAAGATCTGGGACCTGGTGCAACACGCCATCCTGCCGATCGTTTGTTTCACGTACGGCAGCCTGGCGTATTATTCGCGATTCATCCGGTCCAACATGCAGGAAGCGGTCCGGCAGGATTACATCCGCACGGCGCGGGCGAAGGGCGTTCCGCCGGGCCGCGTGATCTGGCATCACGCCTTCCGCAATACACTTATTCCGCTGGTGACGCTGATCGGTCTCACGCTGCCGCACTTGCTCAGCGGCGCGGTCATCCTGGAACAAATTTTCGCCTGGCCGGGGATGGGCCGGCTGTTTTTCGAAGCCATCTTGCAGCGCGACTACGACACGATCATGGGCCTGGTGCTGATGTTCAGCACACTGACGTTGCTCGGTCAACTGCTGGCTGACGTGCTATACGCCGTGGTGGACCCACGGATCACCTATCATTGAAAAAAAACGAGTGATCTCACGCGAACGCGCAAAAGGAGACAGAATTGAACCACGAAGGCACGAAGGACACGAAGAAAAGCACGATGAAAGATGCGAGATAATTGATAGACAATGCTCATTTTTGAAACCGTCCTTTGTATTGCATTCTTCACCTCTTCCTTGGTGTCCTTTGTGTCTTGGTGGTTAATTCTGGATGTCTTTGCGCCTCGGCGCCTTATCGCCTTTGCGTGAGATTTTCGATGGTTTGGACTACGGCATGGATGAACAACAGTTAACGCCGCCGGTTGCAATTGGTCGTGACGCGCCGGTCGGGTATCTGGGCCGAGACGTGGCGGAACTTTCGACGCCGGAAGTTGGCCGATCGTCGCGCTGTGTTACGTTGTGTGCCTGTGCCTGGTCGCTCTCTTTGCGCCGGTGATCGTGGGCACGAAGCCCATCGTTTGCAAGTATCAAGGCCGAATCTATTTTCCTTGCCTGGGCTATTATGTGCGTTCGTGGGAGAATCCGATTTTTCGCCGCGATCGAATGCTGCACCACTATCCGACGCGGCTCAAGGAACTGATCCCAAAAGTTGGGCCATCTGGCCGCTCGTGTATCAGGACCCGTACTGGCGCGTGCGCGACGACGAGTGGCCCGGCCAGCCCCGGCAATCCCTGGGGCATCTACGGGGCACCGAGCCGGCTCAACTGGTTCGGCACCGATCAACAGGGCTTCGACGTGTTTGCGCAGATGGTGCACGGCACGCAGATCGCGCTCAGCGTCGGCTTCGTGTCGATGGGCATCGCCGCCGCGATCGGCATCACGTTTGGTGCGCTGGCCGGTTATTTGGGCGGATGGGTCGACATGCTGCTCAGCCGCGTGATCGAGCTGGTGATGTGCATTCCGTCCTGGTGTTGATCCTGGCGCTCGTGGCGATGCTCGACAATGTGACCAACGTACCACCTGATGGCGATCATCGGCATCACCGAGTTGGACCGGCATCGCGCGGCTCACGCGGGCCGAGTTCCTGAAGCTCAAGCAAATGGAATTCGTCACCGCCGCCCGGGCGATGGGCGCGAGCTGGCCGCGAATCATGTTCCGGCACGTGCTGCGCAACGCGCTGGCGCCGGTGCTGGTGCCGATCACGTTCGGCATCGCCGCGGCGATTTTCATCGAAAGCGGGCTGAGCTACCTGGGCTTCGGCGCGTCGCCGCCCAATCCGAGCTGGGGCACGCTGCTGAAATCGGGCCGCTCGGCAATCGAGCAGATGTGGTGGCTGATCGTGTTCCCCGGCCTGGCGATATTTCTTCACCGTGCTCGCGTACAATCTGATCGGCGAAGGCCTGCAGGAAGCGACCGACCCGCGACTGCGGCAAGCGGCACCATGACAATTAGCACGAAGAATGCTCACGCAAAGGCGCGAAGCGCAAAGGAAGAAGCAAATTGAACCACAAAGACACGACGATCACGAAGACGAAGAGATTAACAGGAGGAAGCAGAGTCGCAGAGAATGGAGAGGGATCAATCACTGTACTTCTTGTTCCTATCTGAAATTCTCATTCTTCTTTGTGTTCTTCGTGTCTTTGTGGTTCAGTTTCTCTTTGCGCTTCGCGCCTTTGCGTGAGATTTGTGAAATGAAAGCAGATTCGACATGCCAACCTGTCTCGAAGTCGACGATCTCCGCACGTACTTCCACACCGACGAAGGCGTGGTGAAGGCGGTCGATGATATTTCGTTTCGCCTCGAGGCGGGCCGCACGCTGGGCATCGTCGGCGAGAGCGGCTCGGGCAAGAGCGTCACGTCGCTGTCGATCATGCGGCTGTTGGCGTCGACCGCGCAAGATCGAGACGGGCCGGATTTCGCTGCTCGGGCAAGGACCTGGTCCGGCTGCCCGAGCGGCAGATGCAGTCGATCCGCGGCCGCGACATCAGCATGATCTTTCAGGAGCCGATGACCTCGCTCAACCCGGTGTTCACCGTCGGCGCGCAGATCATGGAAGCGATCATGCTGCACCAGAAGGTGACGCAAGGCCGAGGCGCGCGAGCAGACGATCGAGCTGCTTCGCGAAGTCGGCATCCCCAAGCCCGAGCAGCGCGTCGATTCGTATCCGCACCAGATGTCCGGCGGGCAGAAGCAGCGGGTGATGATCGCGATGGCCCTGTCGTGCAATCCGCAGCTGCTGATCGCCGACGAGCCGACGACCGCGCTCGACGTGACGATCCAGGCCCAGATTCTCGACATCCTCCGCAAGCTGCGCGACGAGCGCGGCATGGCGATCATGTTCATCACGCACGACCTGGGCGTGATCGCCGAGATCGCCGACGACGTGCTGGTGATGTTCCAGGGCGAGGAGGTCGAATACGGCCCGGTGCTCGAAATCTTCAGCAGCCGCAAGCACCCGTACACGAAGGGCCTGCTGGCCTGCCGGCCGCGGCTGGAAACGACGTACCGACGCCTGCCGACGGTCGACGATTTCATGGAAACGGTCGCGCGAGGACGGCGAAGTCCGCGATCATCGAAAAGAAGATGGACGCCGCGCGGCTGCAAGCATCTCGAAGACGCAGGGCCGCGGGCGGCTGCTGCATCCCAAGTCGGAGCTCGCCGGCGATCGGCCATCCGTGGGAAGAAGGCCATCACGCGCCCGACACGCAAGACCGTCGCCGAAGGGCACCGAGCCGCTGCTTGCGGTCGAGAATCTGCAGGTCCATTTTCCGGTGCGCCGCGGCATTCTGGCCGCGCACCGTCGACCACGTGCAAGGCGGTCGACGGCATCAGCTTCAACGTCTACCGCGGCCAGACGCTGGGCCTCGTCGGCGAATCGGGCTGCGGCAAGACGACCGCCGGCCGGGCGATCCTGCGGCTCATCGAGCCCGACCGGCGGCCGCGTGATCTACGACGGCGTCGACCTCGGCGCAGCTCGGCGGCGGCGAGCTGCGCGCAATGCGCCGCAAGATGCAGATCATCTTTCAGGACCCCTACGGCTCGCTCAACCCGCGGATGACGATCGAGTCGGCGCTCACCGAGCCGATGGTGATCCAGCGCATCGGCAGCAACACGAGCCGAGCGCCGCGACCGGGCCGCCGCGCTGCTCGAAGAAGTCGGCCTGGAGCCGCGCTACCTGCGCCGCTACCCGCACGAATTCTCCGGCGGCCAGCGGCAGCGGATCTGCATCGCCCGGGCCCTGGCGGTCGAGCCCGAGTTCATCATCTGCGACGAATCGGTCTCGTCGCTCGACGTCTCGGTGCAGGCCCAGGTGCTCAACCTGCTCAAGGAGCTGCAAGAACAAGCGCGGCCTGACGTACATCTTCATCAGCCACGACCTGAGCGTCGTGAAATTCATGGCCGACATGATGGCCGTGATGAACGACGGCAAGATCGTCGAGTTCGGCCCGTCGGAAAACATCTACGCCAACCCGCGCGAAGAGTACACCCGGCGGCTGATCGACGCGACGCCGAAGGACGATATCGAACTGATCCGCCGCCGCGTGGCGGATCGGGAAAAAACATTATCCGACACAAGCTGGTTCACTCACTGACACCTATTGTCGAGGATGATATAATACTGTCATGAGTGACATCGTAGAAAATGCCATCGATCGATTACGGCAAATGCCCTCTGAGCGCCAAGATCTGTTGGCCCGATTGGTTCTGCACGAGATTGAAGAGGATGAGCGATGGATGAATTCTACGGATGCGAACGCGGATAAGCTCCAAGGTTTGGTCGAGCGGGTTTTAGAGGCGAACGACCGCGGCGAGTGCGAACCACTTGATCCGGACAAACTGTGATCTCGCAACTCCATCCATCATTTCGCCGCGACTTTTCGAAACTGCCACACCAATTCAGCAACGTCCGCGACGGGCTTACCGACGATTCAAGGCGGATCCATCGCATCCAAGTCAGCAGTTTAAGCGACTTCATGCCTCCCTTCCGCTTTGGAGTGTCAGGGTCACCAGCTCCTATAAAGCCGTCGGAGTGAAGCAGGAAGAGACCATCGTATGGTTCTTTATTGGAACGCACGCCGAATACGATCGGCTATTGGCGACCTTACCATAGCGCCGCGAACAATTCACGTTGACGATGCCGCTAACCAGATCTGGAAAACCTGTCAAATACATCGCCGTAGTCAAAGGCGCTAGGGAGGTCACGCTCATTGGTGCGGCCGATTACGACTATTGGGCGAATCGTTTATTGCCTGACAACCTCCAGCCGGAGAGTCGCAACGGCCGAGCGGAAATTGGTCTCAGTGCAGTTCAACTGAAATGGATGGGCATCAGCTTTCGGGAATTTTCCGTATCGATTGCAGTGCGCGATCGCGTCGAGCCATCCATCGATGGCATCTATCTCGACTCGGCGTTTAGCACTTCGCGAATGTTCGCATTTATCGAGAAGCATCATTTCCGCACGCCCTATTGCCATTCGAATATTGACGTCAGCGTCCAGGATCCTTGGTCATTGCAGCTTTTTGATGGGGACAATTCCGTCATCAAGTCGGAGAGACATAGTGCGGGTGATGTGGAACGTTGTGACGAAACGTGGGAAGTGCGCATTTTCCTGCCCAATGGCGAGCGAGGGAGCAAGCCGTCCAACAAGTTATTCTTCGCGAAGCTGAGCGGCGCGACTCAAGTCGCGCGTTTTTCGGCATCGTCCGATTCGCTGGCTCTAAAGCCTTCAAATCAGCATGCCGTCGTCCAATCGTTGGTCGATTCGGGATTTACCGGAAGAGAATGGCGCGTGCGAAGTAACGCGACACATGCCAGATCGAAGACATACCGCAGAGCTGCTGGATAGTTCGTCTTTTCGAACGCTACTCAACGGTTTCGCTCAATACCTCAGCGCCACGCCGTCCTTGCGATTCGGTCGCCCCGCAGTACACCGCGTCGTACCAGACGGTCCGGTAGCCGCCGAAATCACCGCTCGTCGCGGCAATGACGCGGTGGTCGCAACGGCTACGTCGTTGCCCGGCAAACTGTTAGAAATTGGAGATTTCCGACCGGTGAAACTTTTCCGTCGGTGACGATTTATCGATTTCGCGCGACGGTGACCCGTGTACAGCCGGAAGTATCGATTAACCCGCCCGCCCTTCCCGCGTCGAGAACACTGGTAGACAGTCAAACGATGGCGTTCCGGCCCTAGCGTCCGTTGATTGTCGGCCTTTCTCGACGCGTGACCCCCATGGGACGAAATTCTCCGGCCCAGCGCCTGGGTCATCCTATGGCTGTTTTGGGCTTTTGCAGCGCTCCCGGGATTCGCAGCCGAGACGAATACGTTACCGATTCGCTACTCTGGGGATTCATCGGCTGGAGCAGCAATTCAAGGGAACGTGGACGTTTGCGGCAATCGAGAGGCAAATTTTGCCGCGAATAGCGATTATTCCTCCGACCTCTCCGGTGTGGTTTTCGGTAGCGACGGATGCTGCAATCTGTGCCCGTGCACTTACGCGTGGGCCGAAGGACTGATCTTGGGGCGCGATAACCGTTCGTCCGATCAAGAACTGGTTTTGGATTTAAATACCGACGAAGAGCTGCTCAGGGCCGATGATTTGGACTTCAATTGGACCGGTGGCTTCCGCGTTGGCTACGTCCATCGCGTGTGTGATTGTTGGGGCTTGGAGCTGGGTTATCTCGGTCTATTCGATCATTCAGCATCCGCGGGCGTTGAGCTTGAAGACAGCCTTGCATTGCCTGACGACTTGGGGCTGCAAGTAAACAACTTTTTCGCCGCGGATGAAGTCGATGTCGAGTACGAATCGGATTTGCACAGCGCGGAAGCAAACCTCGTCCACTGTTGCTGTTATTACGATAGCTGTGGTCGCGGCACGTCGCTCGAATGGCTAGGTGGTTTTCGTTACGTCAACCTCAACGAAGAGATCGGGATCACGGCCGACGATTCCGCGGAGAGTACGTCGGAATATGGCGTCGAGACGCGCAATCGCCTGTACGGCGCAACTCGGCGCCCGCCTGCGTCGTTGCCATTGCCGCTGGAATTGGGAGGCCACCGGGAAGGCGGGTATCTACGGCAACGACATGGAACAGATTCAAGCGCCGATCATCGACTTTCCCGATTTCGAATTTCGTTCGGGCCAAGGCAGCGATGACGGTGGCGTCGCGTTCGTTGGCGATTTGAACCTCACCGGCATTTATCAACTCAATCGAATTTGGGGCCTCCGCGTTGGCTACAACCTGATTTGGATCGAAGGAGTTGCCCTGGCGCCGGATCAGCTCGACTTCACGAATACCCCCGACAGCGGATCAGACTTGGACGGAGACGGCGGTGTTTTTCTGCACGGCGTTAACGTTGGCTTCGAAGCGCGGCGCCAGCGCGCGGCCGTTCTATCGGCGCTGCGGTTTCTGTCGCGGCATTGTGAAGCGATAGCTCGCGATTTCGGTCTGACGATTAGCGCTTCTTCGGCTTCACTTTCGGTTTCTTGACACTTGTCGAGACACTGCTTCCAAGCTGCGTGAACACATTGTCCGTAGCCGCGAAGCTGGCATTGCCCGGCGAGCTTAGGTCCATGTTGCAAGAGCTAGCGATGTTCCACGGACCGGTAAATCCCGACAGTGTACCGAGCGCCGCGCCGTTTGTTTGGAACTTGCGAATCTGATTACTTTTGCCGTTGGTGCCCTGGACAACCGCAAGGACATCGGCAATGCCGTCGCCGTTGGAATCGAAAGCGGTGGCATGGACAGGTGCGTTTTTCGTCGACTGGTCGGCAAACGTGTTGAACGCAGACAGCAAAGTATCCGTTACGTCGTTCGTCAGGCCGCTCCAAATTTGCACGGCCGATCCGCCCCCGTTTCCAGCCGCCACGATGAAATCGGGAATCGCATCGGCATTGATGCGGGCCGCGTCAAGGGTAATGCCACCGTTGAACGAGTTGCTGAACGGTAAAATCGTATCGACAATCGCCGGTGTTCCAGTCACGTCGTAAACGAGGATGGTGGACCGCATGCCGGGGCCGTTACCGACAACGATTTCACTTTTCCCGTCTGGTGTGGTCGCATTGATGGTTACGCCGTTCGAAAAGGTTCCCACGTCGGCGATAACCACATCGGCTCCGCCCTTGAATGAGCTGGCAAAGGCGAAGAACTGCTTATTCGGCGAGTTCGGAATTGGGTCAAGCGCGGGGTACGAGTTGAAGAATACACGAACGTCGGTGCGGCCATACGAGTTTGAGGTGACGATATCGTTCTTGCCATCGCCGTTGACATCGCCAACCGCGACTTCCACCCCGCCGGTATACGAGTTGCCGTAGGGCACCGTCCGGAACTGCGTAAGCTCGACGCCATTCTGCGTGAATACCCGAACCTCGCCTACGCGGCCTTGCCCCGGAGCGGTGATGATTTCATCAATACCATCGCCCGTCAGATCACCAGTCGCCAGCCGGACGCCTCCGAGGAAGCTGGTCTCATAAGCGTAAAACTGTACGAGGACGTTTCCCGTGTCCTTGTTGATGACTTTCACCAGTGGCGCGCTGGTGTTGCCCTTGTCAGGCCCAATGATGATGTAGCAGTTCTTGTAGTTACCGAAGTTGTTACCCGTGCTGTTGGTGCCGCTGACCACATTGACATCGGCCGGATTGACCGTGATTTGAGTCCAGCCGACCTGGCCCACTTCGCGAATCCGGTAGGTGCCGGCGGTGAGGTTCGTGAACGAGTAGGCGCCGCCAGGGCCCGTGACGGTGGTGGCATCGACCGTGCCGTTGGCATCCTTGTCGAGCTGGATCGTCCAGCCGGCCAGACCCGGATCGCTGCCGCCGTCATCCGTGCCGTCGCCGTCCAGATCGTTGAACTTCTTGCCGCTGATCGCACCCAGCTGGAAGTTACCGAAGTTGTTACCCGTGCTGTTGGTGCCGCTGACCACATTGACATCGGCCGGATTGACCGTGATTTGAGTCCAGCCGACCTGGCCCACTTCGCGAATCCGGTAGGTGCCGGCGGTGAGGTTCGTGAAGGAGTAGGCGCCGCCAGGGCCCGTGACGGTGGTGGCATCGACCGTGCCGTTGGCATCCTTGTCGAGCTGGATCGTCCAGCCGGCCAGACCCGGATCGCTGCCGCCGTCATCCGTGCCGTCGCCGTCCAGATCGTTGAACTTCTTGCCGCTGATCGCACCCAGCTGGAAGTTACCGAAGTTGTTACCCGTGCTGTTGGTGCCGCTGACCACATTGACATCGGCCGGATTGACCGTGATTTGAGTCCAGCCGACCTGGCCCACTTCGCGAATCCGGTAGGTGCCGGCGGTGAGGTTCGTGAACGAGTAGGCGCCGCCAGGGCCCGTGACGGTGGTGGCATCGACCGTGCCGTTGGCATCCTTGTCGAGCTGGATCGTCCAGCCGGCCAGACCCGGATCGCTGCCGCCGTCATCCGTGCCGTCGCCGTCCAGATCGTTGAACTTCTTGCCGCTGATCGCACCCAGCTGGAAGTTACCGAAGTTGTTGCCCGTGCTGTTGGTGCCGCTGACCACATTGACATCGGCCGGATTGACCGTGGTTTGAGTCCAGCCGACCTGGCCCACTTCGCGAATCCGGTAGGTGCCGGCGGTGAGGTTCGTGAACGAGTAAGCGCCGCCAGGGCCCGTGACGGTGGTGGCATCGACCGTGCCGTTGGCATCCTTGTCGAGCTGGATCGTCCAGCCGGCCAGACCCGGATCGCTGCCGCCGTCATCCGTGCCGTCGCCGTCCAGATCGTTGAACTTCTTGCCGCTGATCGCACCCAGCTGGAAGTTACCGAAGTTGTTACCCGTGCTGTTGGTGCCGCTGACCACATTGACATCGGCCGGATTGACCGTGATTTGAGTCCAGCCGACCTGGCCCACTTCGCGAATCCGGTAGGTGCCGGCGGTGAGGTTCGTGAACGAGTAAGCGCCGCCAGGGCCCGTGACGGTGGTGGCATCGACCGTGCCGTTGGCATCCTTGTCGAGCTGGATCGTCCAGCCGGCCAGACCCGGATCGCTGCCGCCGTCATCCGTGCCGTCGCCGTCCAGATCGTTGAACTTCTTGCCGCTGATCGCACCCAGCTGGAAGTTACCGAAGTTGTTACCCGTGCTGTTGGTGCCGCTGACCACATTGACATCGGCCGGATTGACCGTGATTTGAGTCCAGCCGACCTGGCCCACTTCGCGAATCCGGTAGGTGCCGGCGGTGAGGTTCGTGAACGAGTAAGCGCCGCCAGGGCCCGTGACGGTGGTGGCATCGACCGTGCCGTTGGCATCCTTGTCGAGCTGGATCGTCCAGCCGGCCAGACCCGGATCGCTGCCGCCGTCATCCGTGCCGTCGCCGTCCAGATCGTTGAACTTCTTGCCGCTGATCGCACCCAGCTGGAAGTTACCGAAGTTGTTACCCGTGCTGTTGGTGCCGCTGACCACATTGACATCGGCCGGATTGACCGTGATTTGAGTC
Source organism: uncultured Planctomycetota bacterium (assembly GCA_963786455.1). Classification (GTDB taxonomy): domain Bacteria; phylum Planctomycetota; class Planctomycetia; order Pirellulales; family Lacipirellulaceae; genus JABDGM01. The sequence goes on from CAWAZX010000018.1 coordinate 429,606, forward strand.
CAGCCGACCTGGCCCACTTCGCGAATCCGGTAGGTGCCGGCGGTGAGGTTCGTGAACGAGTAAGTGCCGCCAGGGCCCGTGACGGTGGTGGCATCGACCGTGCCGTTGGCATCCTTGTCGAGCTGGATCGTCCAGCCGGCCAGACCCGGATCGCTGCCGCCGTCATCCGTGCCGTCGCCGTCCAGATCGTTGAACTTCTTGCCGCTGATCGCACCCAGCTGGAAGTTACCGAAGTTGTTACCCGTGCTGTTGGTGCCGCTGACCACATTGACATCGGCCGGATTGACCGTGATTTGAGTCCAGCCGACCTGGCCCACTTCGCGAATCCGGTAGGTGCCGGCGGTGAGGTTCGTGAACGAGTAAGCGCCGCCAGGGCCCGTGACGGTGGTGGCATCGACCGTGCCGTTGGCATCCTTGTCGAGCTGGATCGTCCAGCCGGCCAGACCCGGATCGCTGCCGCCGTCATCCGTGCCGTCGCCGTCCAGATCGTTGAACTTCTTGCCGCTGATCGCACCCAGCTGACGATTGCCGAAATTCTTGTTCTCGAAGACAGGCGTCGTTTGGGTAATCGTGATCGTATAGAGATTCGAGGTCGGTAATGTCTGCGACCAACCTGCTTGTTGGACCTCTAGCACGAAGTACGTGCCTCGAGTAAGCGGTGAGAATTCATAATAGCCAATTGGGTCAGCCACGCCGTCGCCATTGACGTCGTCGGTCCCATCCGACGTGAGTTCCGTCTGCAGCATGTCACCGCCAGGACCAGGCTCAAAAACTCCGTCGCCGTCATCCTTGTACAGCTGGATAGCCCAGTCCGCGAGTCCTGGCTCTCCCGCGTCTTTCACACCGTCGCCGTCCAGATCGTTGAACTTGAATCCGGAAATCTCGCCACGGACGACCGCGTTTGGATTGATCTGCAGCGATCCACCGCCGCCAACCATGATCGATCCACCAATGGCAGGTGTAACCATCACATTCGTTTGAAGTGATGCGCCACTGAAATGACGAAGCGCCTTTACTCGTCGGGTTGATGTCGCCAGGCTGTGCGAGCTGAAGGCCCCAGTAGAACTCGGAAGTGATTTCCTCACCCGCAGTTCCATCTCCGTCATTGGGAACGAAGGTCACAGTGACGTATCTCTGATTCGTGGATCCAGCCACGTCAACCGGACTCCCGATTGTTGTAACATTGGCTTTGACCGAATAAATGTTGCCGGCTTCCGGAAAGGCGTTGTCGATGACTGGCGCAGCGGCCCCGGCGATCGGTGGATTCTCGGTAAAGTTGTAGGTGTTCAACCGTAAGAAGCCGCCTTCGTCTATGGCCAAATCCTTGAAGTAGTCGTAATAGATGTTGAACGAATAGGTGGCACCCTCGACGACGTTCTTAACCTCATACCAATGCGGGACAACGTCTCCTTCAAAATAGATCGAGTTGGAGCTTTGTAAGGCACCATTTTGCCAATCGACCGGTGGCTTGTTGGCAAAGTGCTGATAGTCGGTCTGAATCGGAGCATCGGTGAAGGTCGTGGCGGCTTCCAGGCCAGAAGTAAGACCTAGCGCGGTCAGATCGAAAGCCGAGTCGGCCGAGTCGTCGGGATCGACATACCAAGTGGTGTGGATGTTGCCGTCGGCGATGCCGTCGAGGTCATCAACGCTGCCGTCGACGACTGACCATGGAAGGTGGCCGTTGCCCGTGTTGGGCGTTCCATCGTTGTGCAGCACTTGAAACTGCACCGGCTCGCCAAGGGCGAAGTCGCTGGCGAAGATGTGTGCGGTAGCTCCTGGCGCGTAGTCCAGGAGGTCGGTGACAACGTTCGCAGCCAACAGATCGCGCTTTCTAGCGATTCGAATCGACGCTGACAAGGCTTCGAGCGACGCGAAACTCGCTTGCGAGATTCTCGATTAAAGAAATGATAGGACGGAGCCGAAAACCGACTGGAACGCGACATGAACGTACCTCACTTGGCCGATGAGCGAAGATGAGTAGTCCATGCTGATTGGGGGTTGAAGGCCGTCAAATTTTGTGGCGAAAATACAACGCGTACCCCGGCCATACCACGTCCGGAAGTGGCAACTCCGGTCGCAATGTTACGATCGCCACTAACGGAACTTCACGTCCTAAGCGGCGATCCGCCATTTGCCCCGATGGGGCGACGAGAATAGCTGCGAGAATCGCTAATAGCCGATCGCCACGCCATCCTTGCGTGATTCGGTTGCGCCGAAGTAAACATCCTTTTCGGCGTCGTACCAGATCGCCTGGTAGCCGCCGAAGTCGCCGCTCGTGGCCGCGATGATGCGGTGGCCGCGGCGTAGTAGTTCGCGCACTGTTTCCGGCGGGAAGCCGGATTCAAGTTGCACCTGGCCGCCGCCTGGCTGGGCCGGTTCGCCGGTCGGTTCGCTGGTGCCGATGTGGTGCATCCGCGGGGCGTCGCCGGCTTCTTGCAGGCCCATGTCGAAGTCGAGCAGGTTGAGCAGGATTTGCACGTGGCCTTGCGGCTGCATGTCGCCGCCCATCACGCCGAAGCTCATCACGGGCCGGCCGTCTTTGGTGACGAATGCCGGAATGATCGTGTGGAACGGCCGCTTGCCGGGGGCGTAGCTGTTGGGCCGGCCCGGCGTGAGGTCGAACAGCTCGCCGCGGTTCTGCAGGCTGAACCCGAGGCCGGTCGGGCACAGGCCGGAGCCGAAGCCGCGGTAGTTGCTCTGAATGAGCGAGACCATGTTGTGGTCGCTGTCGGCCGTGGTGAGATAGATCGTGTCGCCTTCGATCGATCGCAGGATTGCCTGGCGGCACCGCCGTTGGCCGCGCGCTTGGGATTGATCAGTGCCCGTCGCTTGTCGGCATACGCGGCTGAAATAAGTTCGTCGACCGGCGACTTGAAAAATGCCGGATCGGCATAGAAGCGCGCTCGATCTTCGAACGCGAGCTTCTTCGCTTCGACGAGGAAGTGCAAATGGTCGGGGCTGCCGAAGCCGGCGCCGCGCAGGTCGTACGCGCTTGAGAATCTGCAGCATCTGCAGCGCGGCGATGCCCTGGCCGTTGGGCGGCAGCTCCCACACATCGTAGCCGCGGTAGTTGACGCTCACGGGCTCGACCCAGTCGGAGCGGTGCTCGGCCAGATCCTCGTAGCGCAGGAATCCGCCCACCTCGCGCATGAACTTGTCGATTGCGCGGGCGATCTCGCCGCGGTAGAAGGCATCGCGGCCGCCGTGGGCGATTTGTTCGAGCGTGCCGGCCAGCGCCGGGTTGCGAAACGTCTCGCCGTGCTGCGGAGCGCGACCTTCCGGCATGAACGTTTGCTCGAATCCGGAAACTGCTGATACGCTTTGAGCGTCTCCGCGCCGGGCGCCATCCCATCGCAATCACTTCGGTCACGGGAAAACCCTCGCGCGCGTAGCGGATCGCCGGCGCCAAGCACTTGTTCGAGCGGCAGCTTGCCGAACCGCGCGTGCAACTCGGCCCAGCCATCGACGCAACCGGGCACGCTCACCGGCAGCGGGCCGTACTTGGGAATGTACTCCAGCTTGCGCTTCTGAAATTCCTCCAGCGTGAGTCCGCGCGGGCTGCGGCCGCTGGCGTTGAGGCCGTAGAAGTTTTTTCGTGCGTGCGTCCCACACGATGGCGAACAAGTCGCCGCCGATGCCGCAGCTCATCGGCTCGGTCACGCCCAGCACGGCGTTGGCGGCGATGGCCGCATCGACTGCGTTGCCGCCCGCTTTCAGAATTTCAATCGCGGCGAGCGTCGCCAGCGGCTGGCTCGTGCAGGCCATGCCGTTCTTGCCGACCGCCGGCGAGCGCGTGACGAACGATCTTCCGGCCGGGCGGTCTGCGGTCATGACTTGCTCCGTGAAACTACCGCATAGCATAATAGTTGCAGTAACGACCAACCATCGTGGCACTAGATTCATGGGAACACCTCGTTGGGCAATGCAAGATGCAGGATAGTAAAGCTATGATCCAGCATCGAGCACCTAATATCTATCATCCAGTAACGATCATCCAGCATCCAGTCACCAGAACAGAAAACACGCATGACCATCGACCAACTCGTCTTTGTCGGACTCAACGGCTACGCCTTGGCCCTCGATCGCGATAGCGGTGAAATCGTTTGGTCGAACGACCAGATGAAATCGGGATTCGTGACGCTGCTCTTGGACGGCGACCGGCTCATTGTATCTACCAACGGATACATCTATTGCCTGGACCCGCTCACCGGCGAAATCCGTTGGCACAACCCGCTGAAAGGGTACGGAGGCGGCGCGCCGACTTCTCTCCTCTCCACACGTGGACAGACCTCGCAAACGGTCATCGAGCAGGCCGCAGCTATCGCCGCCGCTTATGTGGCCAGCGGAGGAGGGGCGGCTGCCGCGAGCTGAGCGCCGCCGCCGTGTTGCATCGAACCTCACCCGCAGGGATCGTTCGTAATACCGGCTTGAGCCAGTTTTGGGCGCATTGGTTTCGGCACCAACGGTTCAACCGACTAATGGCGGAACTACGAACTTCACTCGATCGATGCTGCCACCTCTTCCGCCTCGGCCTCCAGCCCCGCTTCCCGAAGGATGCGCGATAGCCTGGGATTGACTTTGTGCCAACATTTCCTGGGGAAGAAAGTCATGAGGAGCGTTCGCCGCAATTTTTTGCAGCCAGTCGCGATAACGCCGAACGGTCGAAAGCACGTCGTCCGTGCGACCTGCGCGCCGCATCTGATTCACCGCCTCCGCATGAAACAATTGCGATGAGTTCCAATAGCCTGAATTCCAGGGAAATTCCTCGCACAAGGATTCGATTTCGTCAATCGCTACTTGGAAGTCTTCGAGCGCCTGGACTGGGCGATCATCGCGCCAATGACAGAGTGCTTGCCGGAAATGCAGTGCCGCGCGTACGTCGGTGCCGGCTTCCGACTGTGGCGCTTGATCGATGGCAACTGCTGCATGGTGCAATCCACGGTTGACTAATGCGCTACCCTCAACCCGGTCCTCGGGCGAGTCAGCGATTAGCGCGTCGAAAAACTCGGCACACGCCCAGCACACGCTAATCCGTGCTTCGATGTCGTCGTTGTTCTTGCGCGAGGTAGGCCTCACCGTTGGCAATCCCCTCCCTCCACAGTCGCTTCGCTTCGTCACGATGCTGACGTCTGGCCTCCAAACCGGCCAGGTATCTTAGAACGAGTACATACTGCCAGCGGCGTTGCGGCCAATCGCGCTCAAGCTCTTGATATAGGGCGAGCACGTGGCGGTATTGCGATTCGACCTTCGGGTCGTCGGAAGAAGGTGGAACTGTCTGATACTCCCAGGTGTATGCCAATACCAGCTCAGCTTCGGCAATGGCTTCGCGAACAGAGGGCGGATCGGGATCGCTGGCGTGCGCCGATATTAACAGTCTTATACATCGTTCCAGCGATCGGCCCGCGTCGTCGTGCCGCCCCAGCTCCCGCTGCAATACGGCCAACGTTTGGAGAGCGGCAGCTTCTTCGCGATTCAAGTCATGGTCAGCTCCTCCTTCCGCCCGCAAGGCGTCATACAACTTTATTGCATCTTCAAGCAAATTCGCCCGAAGAGGATGACTTAATGGCACATCCAGGTAGGTATCGGTGCCCACACGACTAAGCATCTGGGTCACTGCATCGCGGGCAGTTTTCAGCGCCGCATCTTTTCCTTGAAGTGTTATCGCTCGAGCAGCGGATTCGCGCCGCGCACGGGCATTGCTGTTGGCCAAGACGGCAATGATCGTAACGAGCAGCGCGATAACCATCGCGGTCAATCCGGCCACCGCCGGATTTCGTCGCCGCCAGCGAATGAGCTGCTCCAACGGAGTTGCGCGACGTGCAACAATGGGCCGATCCGCCAGAAATCGGCGAAATCTTCGGCCATTTCTTCCGCCGTGTGGTAGCGCTCGGCTGGCTCCTTGGCCATCGCCTTGAGAATGATCGTCTCGAGATCTTGGGGAACGGTGGCATCCAACTTCTTCGGCGCCACCGGTGCCACGTTCAGAATTTGGTCCACGAGTTGTGCACGACTTGATCCCTGATAAAGCGTCTGGAGTGTGAGCATCTCGTACAGCGTCGCGCCCAGGCCATAGATATCGCTGCGGCGGTCGGACCACCCCTCGAACCTTTCCGGCGCCATGTAGCGGAGCGTGCCGACAAAGTCGCCGGTCTGTGTGAGCCCGTCGGTCCCTTCGGTCTTGGCGAGACCGAAGTCGGTTATCCATGTATTACCTCGGGCGTCCAACAACAGGTTCGAAGGCTTGATATCGCGATGCAAGATGCCTTCACCGTGGGCGTACGCCAGAGCCTCGACCACTTCCAGGCCAACTCGGGCGACGCTGCGGTGGAACTCATGGCCAATATGGGTAGCGGATAACTCCGCATGGCCAGGTGCAGATACTGGAATATTGGCCGCGACGCCACACTGATCGTTTGTGCCGCGCAAACCCGGGATGTCTGCCGCTTCCTCCGCCAACTTACCCGTTAGCAAGCTCTTGGCCGCGACGGCAGTATATGCATTGCTGACCTGAGTTGTCCGATCGGCTTTGGCCCTACCGCGAAGTTGACGCAGCGCATCAATCACCTGATCGAGACTTTGACCCCGAATGAATTGCATGGCGTAGTAATGCAGCCCGTTGTGCTCGCCCACGCCGAACACAGGTACGATATGCGTGTGGTGAAGCCGCGCTGCGGCGCGGGCCTCCAGGTGGAAACGCTCGAGGTGACTAGGGTTCAATAATGCCGGGGCTGCCAGAACCTTGAGCGCCACATGCCGACCGAGCGACTGCTGCACGGCCTCGTAGACAATGCCCATTCCGCCGCGGCCAATCTCGCGGATGATGGTGAAATCGCCGATTTCCGACGGCGCTGACGGCGGCTACCCTTGCTGATCGCTGGAAGTCGTCGCCGTCGCCCAGCGATGCATGCTGTTCCAGCAAGATCAACGCAGGCAATATTTCTTGAAGCTCGTCGGCCAGCTCCGGGTACTGCCGAGAGTACTCGTCGATGCTCGGCCGCTCACCGGCGGCGCAACCTGGCCACGAAGGAATCGGCCAGCTTTTCGATGAGATCGCGCTCCGTTGTCGTCAAATCAGCCATAACGAATATTATGGCTGTCACCCCCCCGGCATGGCTAGCAATACATCCTTAAGTCGAACTAACGCGCGGGTGTAGCGTTTGCTGGCCGCCGATTTGTCGAGTCCCAGGACGGCGGCCGCTTCGCCGTTGGTCAGTTGCTCGAAGTGCCGCAGCGCGAGAATCTCCCGGTCGAGGGGCTCAAGCGAATTGAGGGCTTCCTGGAGGCGAAGCTTCTGCTCCAGCCGCATGGCGGCCTGGCTGGGTGAAGTCAACTTTCCCATGAATTGCGCAGCTGAATGCGCGGTGGTTGTCTCTGGATACACGCCCCGATATAGCGAAATCTCGCGGCCGGCGTCGCGGGCCTGAGCGCCAAGGTGCCGGCGGTGCTGTTCCAGCAATCGCTGGCCGGTCAGGAATCGAAGCCAAAGAAAAAACGGCATCTCCGGATTCTTGGCATAGTCCGCCAGCCGCCGGGCCGCGTCGATGTATGCTTCTTGAATTACATCCGAAGGGTCGATGCGGCTTTGCAAGCGTCGATCGAGCCGCAGCGCAACCATTCGTCCGAGGCGCCCACGGTGCGCGTTCATCAACCGTTCCCAGGCGGCATCGTCGCCCTGGGCGGCGGAGCGCACCAGACGCAGAGCCTCGCTGTTGTCGGGGATTGGCGGCATCCACCTATCATAAATGGAAAACTGCGCGGCGGTGCCGGGCGCGGACAGGAATTCTCAGTGCGATCGCGCTAGGCCGGGCCGATTCACACGTCTGCCACGATCGGGATGGCAGTTATCCAACCAGGTTGCGTGAAGAGTTGCCATTCCCATGAACAGTCGTCCGCCACTGTCCACTGCTCGCTTCGGCCTGCAGTTAAGAGTGAATGGGCCGTCGTTCAAGGGGACCAATATGACTCGGAAACGACGCTTCTTACGCAAACCGTCCGTGCGAATCGCTCGTCCGCTCACTAATCGCCGACCACTGATGGCGAGCCGGCTTGGCTTCGAACCACTCGAAGACCGCCAAATGCTGGCGGGCTACTTCGATTCGATCGCGAATCGCGTGACCGGACCGGCAGGCGCGATGGCGAATATCACAACGTCGTTGCGCAATTGACGGTGCCACGCGATTGCCGCTGATTAATACGCCCATCGATCAGATTGCCCAGGTAACCGATTCGCTCGAAAGCTTTCGAACGCGGCTTCACAACAGTCTCCTGTCCCTGGACTCGACGATTTCAACGGCCCAAATCCAAACCACGATCTTTGACGCGCTGGGACCAGGCGGTGCCAACGTATTGGTGAACAAAGTGGGTGCCAGCACCGTGGATGCCGAAGACGTTGTCGTCACCGGCGGCGGTGCAGCGGGCGTCGACATCTCGATCAACATAGCCAAGAGCGTCAGTTTCGACTCGGCATTGGGGCCGGGGATCGATACCTCGGCGACGACTGGTTTGTCGTCAACAACGGCGACCTCAAGGTCGACCTGAACCCGTTCGACAACGACCTGGTCACATCCGCATGAAAAAAGAAAACCGGCCGAGGAAGCCTGAGGGGACGAAGGCTTCCCCGGCCGGCAGCGGGGTCGCACGAGTGAGGAGAGCTAAAGATCACTCGTGCGATGGTGGGGTGCGGGCCTCTATAGCAAGGGGTGGACCAAAGGGCGGAATGATCGCCGCGGATTGCGGTCGCGAAGAGCTAAAGAATTACGACGCTGCAAGTTGCAACGTGCCGCAGTGTGGACGACACCCACGTCGGAACGATGCTCGTGTTGACGGAAGTCAACACTCGCGTTGCGGCGTGTTGCCCAATCGCATCGTCGACTGGGCCGCGTAACACACGCACGGAAGAATCCCTACTAAGGCGATCCCCAGATAGTTTGCCGCCAGATCGGCCAGCGACCAACCGCGCTGCGGCACAAGCATGTTGGAATACTCGTCCGCGGTGGAAGCGATCAGCACGATCATGCTGCCTGTAGCGATTGCGCGTGCGAGCGACCAATTGGGTCGGCTGGCAAGAGCGGCATTCACCACGAGTGCCAGCGAGCCGTACATGAGGAAGTGCACTGCCTTATCGAGATGCCGATAGCCGGCCAGGAAACTGATCATGGGATTCAGCGCACCAACATCGGCCAGCAGCAAAAAGACAAAGATTCCCACCGCGTAACCGAGCGCAAGGCGTGTCATGTAGGTGCCTTCGGTTAGCGTGACAGTCGGAAGTGAACGGCGGCGATGAATTTCCGTAGAAACCGACAGTCGCTTACGGCCTGTGCGAGGTGAACTCGATGCCGGGCATCGCTTCGCTGCGGCCCAGGACGAAATCTCGTGGGCTGCATCCGGCCGCCACCACGCCCCGCGCGTTACGGTACAAGTCGTCGTTGTACTTAGGCACCAGGCACGATTGCAGCAACCGAACGCTACCGTCCCCAAATAACACCTGCATGACGCCGTTGTGATTGGGGCTCATCACTTCGCCTGGCTCGGCGCCCGACGTATCCGAAAGAACTGGCGCGAATTTCTGCTGCTGCGCCGCGCAGGTGGACGAAGCGGTTGCCGTCGTGATACGGGAACTGATAGGCGTAACATGGCGACATTTGCTGCCGCGCCTCTGCCCGCGCAACGGGACCCATTTGAAATAGCCGCACCGTGGTGGGAACTCTCACCGCAAATTCGCCGGCTCGAATTTTGCCGGCCACCGGTGCACCCGGACAAACCAGCAAAACCGCGAGTTCCCCTTCTTGGCAATATTCCTTTTCCAGCAGTTTGACGGCGAACATTCCGGCGTTTTCCGTCGGTTGAATTTCCGGGTAAGCGCCTTCATTCTCTTCGAATAATCCAAACAGCACACCGAACTGTCGCAGATGGTCTTGGCAAATGTTCGCCCGCGTTGCATCGCGACTTCCGCGGAGCGCCGGAAACAGCAGCATGCTGACGGCCAAGAATACGCCGCCCGCCACGGTTAAATCAGCCAGGCTCCAGCCCAATGCCGTGCTCGGCGGCGAATCGATCATTGCCGATGACAATCGTGGCAGCGCGGCCTCGTCGCAACTCTCGGTCAGATAGTCCGAGCGCGCGACACGCCTGGTGGTGCGTTCGGCCAATCCCCGTGGCAGATCTGCGGACGGCGAATCAACTTCGTCGGCCGCCGCAAAGCAGGAGCGCAAATGCGCCAATTCGCGCTGGAGATCGGGCGAGTTCCGCAGCCGCTCTTCCAGCCGCTGTTGATCGTCGAAATCGAGTTCGCCTAGCAGATAGCGGATAAGCAGGTCACGCATAGCTTCCCGCATTGGTGAGTATCAAGAGGGAGGCAAGGGAGCATGGAGCCGGGAGCATGGAGCGGAGAGCCAGATTAGCAGCTTTGCTCCTAGCTCCCCGCTCCTTGCTCCCAGCTTGCGCACACACCTCCCCAGGTGGTTTCAACTTGTAACTTTCGCGGCAGACACACGAATACCGGCAACAATACAATTGGCTCGCGCCTTACGCCGCGGCCGCCCCAAATATCGTCGCTCAGTTATTCGCCGGATGGGCCTGTTTCCAGGCCTCGCCCAACCGCTTCACCGCCGAGTGCAGCCGGCTTTTGACCGTTCCCACCGGAACGTCCAGCTCGTCGGCCGCTTCGCGATATTTCATACCGCGGAAGTAAACCAATCGCACGGCGGAGCGCAGTTGTTCGGGCAACGCGGCCACCGCCTGGCGAACCCATTCTTTTCTCTCACCCTGTTCCAATCCGCCTGTCGGCTCGTCTTCCCGACTGCTGAGCACATCCATCAGCGAACCCAGCTCATCGTGCTGCACGCGGTTCGGCCGATCGAGGCTCACCAGCCGGTGCCGCCGGTTGCGGCGCTGGATATCAATCGCCTGATTCGTGGCCACCGTGTACAGCCAAGGCCGCACCTTGCGCTCTGCGTCGAACAAGTGGCACTTCAGGTGCACCTGCATAAACGTAGCTTGAAACGCGTCCTCCGCCAAAACCTGATTGTTCAGGAAACGGCGCAGGTAATTGTAGAGCTCGCGCTCGTATCGCTTGACCAACGTTTCGAACACTGCCGAATTGCCGGTCAGCCGGTACTCCAGCAGCAGTTCTTCGTCGGTCATGCGCTCCACGTCGACGTGGCCACCGGTCGTCAAACCGAGGCCGATTCGGCTATCAGCGCGATCTTCCGTGTTTTGCTCTGTCATATCTTACGAACCTCTCGTAAAGAGGGTTCGACGCCAAATGGGGAAGTCCCTCTTCCCCGTCGTCAGGAATAGTGACCGCCAACCCTCGCATTGTAACAGTTGCGCGTCCTTGGGTCGCCGGTTTTGACGTATGCACCAGGAGAGACCGCCAGAAAAGCCGAATCACCCGTGCCACCGTCCGAACCGATATAATGGCAATGGTGTGCCAAAGTGACCATTTGCCCTCGCGCTGCGTGCTGGCCTGGTTGCCGTAAGTGATGATGCCGATTAGTATTGCGCGACCAACTGAGTCCCGTTTCGACCGGCATTTAATGTAATAAGGGCCGGAATTCTCCTGCCATATTTGCATTCGTCTGTCGTCAGATTTACTTGCCAGCGTCTCAGAATTGACCAAGCTAGTGTTCAACTTCGCTTCACTTGCAGTGCTGCTCCCTCGCCCTTTGGGAGAGGGCCGGGGTGAGGGTTCCGTGCAGCGTGGCATGCTTTCGGGCGGTAGCCCGTGAGCATGGTTTGTCCGCCGGCAGCAAAGAGAACCGGCCAGATATTAGATGCCGCCAGAGGCGATCTCCTTGCGACAAAAGCACTAATATATATGGAAGTCGTCCGCGCCCTGTTTTCGGTGAGCCTTTGAATCAAACGCAACCCATCCCTGTTCCAACCGTCGAAAACGGCCCTACTTCTATTGAGGAAGCGGCGGCCGGCCTCAGCCCCAATGAGCAGGCCGAGGCCAGCCGTTACGGCCGGATTTCGCTCGCCTGACGCTGGCCGACATGGCCCTCGACCTGGCGTTTCTCGGCGCTGATGGCGTTCGTTTTCGCCCGGCCGATCGACGCCTGGCTCGCCAGTTTCAGTCGCCGGCCTGGCCGACAATCGTTTCTTCGCCTGCTGTCGCTCTGTTCTGGCGTCGTGATCGGCCTCCACATGCTGGTCTCGCTGCCGCTGTCGTTTTATTCCGGCTACGTCGTCGAGCACCAATTCGGCCTCAGCAATCAAACGCTGCGCCGCTGGCTCCGCAATTGGTCGCTCAGCAACGTGCTGGCGATGGTGCTGGGCGTCGCTCTCAACGTCGGGCCTGTTCTGGATCATCTGGCACACGGGCACCTACTGGTGGCTGATCGCCGCGGCCGCGTTCTTCGTCGTCAGCGTGCTGCTGGGCCAACTCGCCCCGGTGCTGATCGTGCCGCTGTTCTACAAAGTCGAGCCGATCGAAAACGCCGAGCTCATCGACCGCATGAAGCGCCTGGCCGAAGGCACCGGCCTCACGATCGAAGGCGTCTACCGCCTGGGCCTGAGCGCCGACACGTCGAAAGCCAACGCGATGCTCGCCGGCCTCGGCCGCACGCGCCGCGTGCTGATGGGCGACACGCTGCTCGACAAATTCTCGCCCGAAGAGATCGAAGTCATCTTCGCCCACGAGATCGGCCATCACGTGCACCGGCACATCCCGAAGATGATCGCGACCGGCGTGGTCGTCAGCTTGCTCGGCTTCTGGCTCCTCGACCGCGTGCATCGTCTGGTGGGCCGACATTCCCACCGCCGCCGATGCGCCGACCAGCAGCCTGCCGCTCGTGATGTTCACGCTGACCGCGTTCATGATGCTCTTAAGCCCGCTGCAAAACGCCATCAGCCGCCACTACGAACGCCAATGCGACCGCTACGCGCTCGCGCGCACGAACAATCCGTCGGCCTACCGCACGCGCGTTCGAGAAACTGGCCCGGCTCAACAAGGCCGACCCCGAGCCGAACCCGATCGAAGTAATGCTGCTGCACAGCCACCCGCCGATCAAAGAGCGGTTGGCGATGGCCGATTAGCACCTGTCCTTCGACTAGTGGCTGCAATTTCCTTCGCATGATGCTAAAATTAGGTCATGGCCACAATAAGCTCCCTCGACCGATTTCTTGATCCGGTGACCGCCTGTTTTACTCCCCAGGTGGCGCAACGAATTGCCGAAGTGCATCTCGATCCTGAACTTCTTTCCCGCATTGAACAGTTGGCACGAAAAGCCAACGAGGGCACGCTAACTGCCGCTGAAGATGAGGAATACAAGGACTACATCGAAGGCGGCGATATGCTTGCACTCTTGCATGCCAAAGCGCGACGTTTCCTCCGACAGCACGGGCAATAATGGATGCCGAGTTGCGAGATCTTGGTCGCACTCGTGCCGAAGGTCGCTGTGAGTATTGCCGGCTGCCGTTTGCAGCACAGCGGTTGCCGTTCCATGTGGAGCACATTCTTACTAAGCAACATGGCGGAACGGACGACGAGGCGAATCTCGCCTGGGCGTGCGATCGTTGCAAATGAATTCTCGACGACGCGTTGAAATGCGGTGCGAGTTACTCGACGAAGGAACTTGGGAATAGACGGCATAGATCGTAGCGCGTTCGAAAACTCGCCAAGGTCAACAAGGCCGACCCCGATCCAAACCCGATCGAGGGCCTCCTCCTTCATAGCCATCCGCCAATCAAAGAGCGGCTGGCGATTGCAAATCCGACTTCGATGCAAACTGGAAACCACGTCGGCATGGTTGATGTGCCCCGACTACACCTGCCGTAGTTTGAGCAGCAAACCGTGAGTGATTTCGCCCAATCCAAACAGCAGGTCGGTCACCGCAGGATCCGGATTAGCATCGAACGGTTCATGGTCGCCCGGCGAGATGGACGACGCCTGCCGGGTCGATCGCGATGCCGAAGCTTACGTCGTTGCCGGTATGGATGTTCACAGCTGCCGCGAATGGTTATAATAACGCCGCTTTTGGCTTCTCCTGTCGGCTTTGTGGCTCCTGGTTTAAGCCACGCTTCTTGCGATCAGCGTCGCGACTTTATGGGCGCGACCACCCGGGGGGGGCGACGCGTGCCCATCTAATTCACCGGGAATCTATCGAACGATGGACTCATCTGCTCCTGCAATGCGAGACTTGGCCCGGCGCTTATTGGCGGTGGAAGCAGTCGATCAGAACGCCACCGATGTGCACGTGCATGAAGCGGTGCGAGTTTGTGAGAAGCTGCGAGTTTCGCTGGTGCGGCTTTGCGGATCAGATGGCTTCGCGTCGCTGCTGCGGCGGACTCTGGCTCTGGCGCGGGCGGAAGTCCCTGCGCTCGAGCGGGTCACGGTCAAGCCCGACTGCTCCATGGAAGGACTGGAAGAGCTCGCGGCCGATCGGGCGAGCGGCGGAGTCGATGCGCCGGTCGCGATCACGGCACATCTGCTTGAACTGTTGGTGACGTTCATCGGCGAACCCCTCACGCTGCGGCTGGTGCGCGACGCCTGGCCCGACGCTTCGTTGGACGAATAACACTGGAATCGAGGCTGTTATGAGTACGCGCCTGAAAAAGACGACCGACATGCCCCGGTGCGAAATTGGGCGACTTCCCACCGGCGTGCCGGGCCTCGATGAAATCCTCGGCGGCGGGCTGCCCGAGTATTCCTTCAACATCATCGCCGGCGCGCCGGGAAGTGGAAAGACCACGCTGGCGCATCAGATCATGTTCGCCAACGCGAGCAATGAACGACCCGCGCTGTACTTCACCGTGCTGGGCGAGCCGGCCATCAAGATGCTGCGCTATCAGCAACAATTCTCGTTCTTCGACAGTCCAAGATCGACGGCGCGATCCGCTTCGTCAATCTCAGCCAGATCGTCTTGGACAACGACCTGGGCGCCGTGCTCGACGCCATCATCAAGGAAGTGGAAAACGCCTACGCCAGGATCGTCGTGGTCGATTCGTTCCGCACCGTGGTCCGCAGTGCGCAGTCGGAGGACGGCAAGACGAGCGCCTCCGAAATGGAGCTCCAAGGCTTCGTCCAGCGCCTGGCCCTGCACCTCACCAGTTGGCAGGCCACTTCGTTCCTGGTCGGCGAGTACGACGAAAGCGAGCTGCGCGACAACCCGGTCTTCACCGTCGCCGACGGCTTGTTCTGGCTGTATCAGACAGTCGAGCGCAACTCGATCGTGCGCAAGATGCAGGTCATGAAGATGCGCGGCCAAAGCTCGGTGCCCGGCATGCACACCTTCCGCATCACCGGCCACGGGCTGCAATGCTTCCCGCGCACCTTCGGGCTCAGCAAAGAAACAAGGCCACGTCAAGGGCAAGCGCCGTCTTTCCACCGGCATTGCCAAACTCGATGACGATGCTGGGCGGCGGCATCCCCGAAGGCGAGAGCATGCTCTTGGCCGGCCCCTCCGGTTCGGGCAAGAGTACCCTCGGCATGCAGTTCATCGACGAGGGCCTCGAGCAGGGCGAGCCGGGCATCGTCGCCATCTTCGAGGAGCTGCCCGCCGAGCACGTGCATCGGGCCGCAATGTTCGGCATCGACTTCGACACGCCCCAGAAAGACGGCAACGCTCAAGCTCATCTACCTGCGCCCGCTGGACCTCTCCGTCGATGAGACCGTTCATGAGATCGTGACCGCGGTCAAGGAGATCGGCTGCAAGCGGCTGGTGATCGACTCCTTGGTCGGCTTCGAGATGGCGCTGGCCCCCGGCTTCCGCGAGGACTTCCGCGAATCGCTCTACCGCATGATCGCGGCCCTCACCCGCCTGGGCGTGACGATCATCAGCACCGTCGAGATCGAGGAGGACTTCACCTCGATGGACCTGAGCAAGTTCACCGTCTCGTTCCTGGCCGACGACATCCTGCGGATGCGTTACGTCTCGATCAACGGCCAGTTCCGCAAGATGCTTATGGTGGTGAAGATGCGCCGCAGCCCGCACTCGATCGACATGCACGAATACCAGATCACCTCCAAGGGCGTGGTCATCGGCGAGCCGCTGCGCGGCTACCGCGGCCTGACCAGCGGCATCCCCGAGCCGTGGTCGACGGATTCCGGGCAGAATGATCCCGAGTTGCGGGCGGACGACCGGCCGACTACAAAGAAAGGCCTCGGCCCCGCTCGCGGAAGCGCGGAAAACGCGGAAAAAGATCGAAATGAAAAGCGCCTCCTCCACGCTGAACAGAGAGCAGCAACTGCGCGAGATGAACGAGGCGCTGCTGGTTTCATCGGTCCATCAGCACGAGCTGACCGAGCAAGCGCAGCAGGCGGAATCGCTGATCCAGTGTCAGAAGGAATCGTTGGAATTGCTGGTCAAGGGTGAGCCGATCGAGCGGGTGCTCGATTTCCTGGCGCGGTCGATGGAAAGCCAGTCGCTGGGCCGGTTCCTGGTCGCCATTCATCTGATGGAGCCGGACGGCTACCATTTCGGATACGTCGCCGCGCCCAGCCTGCCGGCGCGTTACGCGCAGACGACCAAGGGAATGGACGCGCGCTTGGAGCTTGGATGTTGCAGTTCGGCCGTGATGTCGCACGCGCCGACGGTCGTGCGCGATTTCGCTATGGAGACCCGCTGGCCGGCATTTACCGCCGAGGTGGCGTCGCTGGGACTGCGCGGCTGCTTCACGACGCCCATCCTGACGCCCGACGAGAAAGTCCTGGGCACCATTGCCATCTATTACCGCCAGCCGGGCGACCCCAGCTCGCACGATCGGCAGCTGGTGGATATCGTGACCGGCACGGTAGCCCTCGCGATCGAGCGCAAGCAGGCGGACGAATCCCAAGCGCGCCTCGCCGCGATCGTCGAATCCTCCGAGGACGCGATCATCAGCAAGGACCTCGATGGCACCATCACCACCTGGAACAGCGGCGCCCAGCATTTGTTCGGCTACACCGCCGCGGAAGCCGTCGGCAAGCCGGTGACCATGCTGGTTCCCGAGGACCACCTCGATGAGGAGCCGAAAATCCTGGGGCGATTCAAGCGTGGCGAAGTGGTTGAGCACTACGAAACCGTGCGCCGGCGCAAGGACGGAACCCTGCTCGACATTTCCCTCTCCATTTCGCCGCTGCGCGACCCCGCCGGGCGGATCATCGGCGCCTCCAAGGTCGCCCGCGACATCACCGAGCGCAAGCGGGCGGACGAGGAGCTTCGGCGCAGCGCGGAGTTGCTGACCTTCCTCATTGATCGCTCACCATCGGGCTTTTACATCGTCGATTCGAACTTCCGCATCTCGCACATCAACTCCGACTCACAAGCCCGGGCGTTCCGGAACGTTGTGCCGGCCATCGGCCGCCGTCTCGACGAGGCCATGCGTATCCTCTGGCCTGAGCCGCTGGCCACGGAAATCATCGGCATCTTCAGCCACACGCTCGACACGGGCGAGCCGTACCGTTCGCCCGGCCTGGTCAGCCCGCGCAACGATCTGGACACGGTCGAAACATACGAGTGGCAGCTCGACCGCATCACGATGCCCGACGGAACCCACGGCGTCGTGTGCTACTATTACGACACCACCCGCCTGCGGGAAACCGAGCTTGCACTGCGCGAGAGCGAAGAGCGCTTCCGCATGCTTGCCGATAATATGCAGCAGCTCGCCTGGACGTGCGACACCAACTGGGCAACGTCACCTGGTACAACAAGCGCTGGCTCGACTACACGGGACTTTCGTTCGAGGACATGCAAGGCTCGGGCTGGAAGCGGGTGCATCATCCCGATCACGTCGATCGCGTGGTGAAGAGCGTCGAGCGTTCGCGCGACACGGGCGAGCCGTGGGAAGACACGTTCCCGCTGCGCGGCAAGGACGGCCAGTACCGCTGGTTCCTGTCCCGTGGCGTCCCAATCCGCGACGAAGCGGGAAATATCGTTCGTTGGTTTGGCACCAACACCGATGTCACCGAGCAGCGTGAAAGCCAGCAGGAGGCCGACGAGGCCAATCGCGCCAAGGACATGTTCCTCGCCACGCTGTCGCATGAGATTCGCACGCCGCTGAGTGCGATCGTCGGCTGGATGCAGATCCTGCAGGGCGGCATGGAGGGCGGGTGCAGTGATGCGGAACTAAACGAGGGGCTCGACGTCATCGAGCGCAACGCCCGCACGATGGTGGAGATGCTCGACGATGTCATGGACGTGTCACGCATTATTTCCGGCAAGGTGCGGTTGGAGGTCCGACCCTGCGAATTGAGCGCAGTCATCCGCGCGGGCATCGACGTGGTACGTCCCGCGGCGTCGGCCAAGGACATCGCGCTCAGCGCGGAGCTCGATCCGGCCGCAAGCGCCGCGTCGTGCGATGCGGCGCGAATTCAGCAGGTCGTCTGGAACCTGCTCTCGAACGCCGTCAAGTTCACGCCCAAGGGAGGCAAGGTGCAGCGTCACGCTTGCGCGAAGCGGGCGATGTCCGCATTGAAGTCTGCGATAGCGGACCGGGGATTGCCCCGGAGCTATTGCCCTATGTTTTCGACCGCTTCCGCCAGGCCGACAGCAGCACTCGCCGCCGATTCGGCGGGCTGGGACTGGGGCTATCCATTGTGAAACATTTAGTCGAGCTGCACGGCGGAACGGTCCAGGCCGAGAGCGAGGGAGAGGGACGCGGGGCGACGTTCACTGTGCTCCTGCCGGTCCGCGCCGTGCGCATGGACGAGAGCGGCGATGATCCGGAGGCGGATGAATCCGAGCGACCCTCCACGACGGAACTGCCGCTTGTCCGGCTGGACGCTCTGCGCGTACTCGTGGTGGACGATGAACCCGATGCCCGGCGACTGCTGGTGAAAGTGCTGGAGCAAGCCGGGGCAGTCGTCACGGCGGCGGCGAGCGCCGCTGAAGCGATCGAGATGCTCGCGGAGGCCAATCCCGAAATCCTCGTCAGTGACCTGGGGATGCCCGATCAGGACGGGTTCGATCTGATCCGCCAGATCCGCACGCGCGGGCATCACGCCAAAGACCTACCCGCAGTGGCGCTGACGGCGTTCGTCCATAAGAACGACGGGCGCCAGGCACTGCTGGCGGGTTTTCAGGTGCACGTCCCCAAGCCGGCCGACCCGCACGACCTGACGGCCGTCATCGCCAGCCTCGCCGGGACGCACCGGTCCCGCCGCTTAATGCACGTGGGTGTGAAACACCGAAGCGGTTTCGCATCCGAAAAACTCGCCAAGCTCAACAAAGCCGATCCCGATCCGAATCCGATCGAAGTGCTGCTTCTGCACAGCCACCCACAAATCAAAGAGCGGTTCGCATTGGCAAACATTCGCGCGAAGTGCTAAATAAGTTGCTGCCACTCGATGTCGATTCGTGTCAACAATCGGCGGGCGGCGTCGGCGATGCCGGGGAAGACGCGTTCTAGTCCTAGCGCAACCGAACGCGGTGAAATGCCGGTTGATTCCGACACAACCACGAAGTCGTCGACATCCACGGGAAGGCTCGCTACAAGAGGCCGGACGCTTTGCAGTGATTTAGTCACCGCTTCACTTGCCGATTCCCTTGGCATCAGCACGAGCGTGCGGCGGTCGCTGCCACATTGCAGTAAATCTGCGTTTGCGTTGTCGATGGCGCTCGCGAGCGCTTGGTCGAGATCGAGCAGGTTCGTGAGCTCCGTGGCAAGCTCGCCAGATACGAGGCATTCCTTGAGCAAGGCTGCGACACTCCTCAAGGACGAGCTCGTCGAGTCGGTCAGCAGGCAGGAATTTCTCTGGATGCCGCAGATCGAATTTCTCAACCGCGTGGCGGATTACGCGCCGGCTGCCCTGGGCAATCAAGGGGCGGAGCTTCGGTGATGCCGTAAACGGCGACTTGTCGTCGGACTGGGGTTTTACGCGCGCCGCGAGGGAGGCCGCGACACTTCGCGCCGTGTCGGCAATCAATCTGGCATCGCGTGGTACGATGACCGGCCTGCCACGATCGTCACGGGCCTCGAGCTGGTGCTGAATTTGCCGCACCACCTCGCTGGCAAACTCGAGAGCCATGTGCTCTTTGAATCGGCCGCGGAGTGCCAACGGCGTCGCGTCGCTGGCCGACACTCCAGGGGGTTTCGCGTCCGTGTCGCCGCCGTTATCTGCAACGGGAGTTGCGCGGCTTGCCGTCAACAGCTCTTCGCGCACCAATCGCTCCCAGTCGGCACTAGTGTCCTTAGTAATCCAGTGCTGCGTGACGAGCTGTCCGAGACCGATGGCCAGCTTGTTCGTGAACTCGGCCTTTTGATCGGCAAGCGACGACAAGCCAAAGAGTCTCAGGTTGAGCGAGCGGCCGCGCGCTTGCTCACGGGGCGTCTGCGACGCCCGGCAGGTACGAATCACTGCGCGGGCGCCGGGCAGCTCGTTCCAACGCCAGGTATTGAGCGATCGGGTCGAGCGCATCCGCTGACTGATCATCTTTCGACCGAGCCCGCGTGGGCACGCAGTAGACACAATCGAATGGCGCGTCGCGTGATTCGAACGGTTGGTTTTGCGTTGCCCGATCACCATTGCCCTCGTTGCCGAGCGTGGTCGCGTGATTCAGCTCGATGAGCAGCGAATACGTATTTGCGACGGCAAGCGGCAACGCGGTTGGACTGGCGAGACAGGTGCAGACCAGGAAGCCTTGCACCTCGACTTTGAGGTCGCGTTTGGTTGCGAGCGACTTCACCGCGTTGGCGACGTCAACCACCATGCCGGCGCCTGTGCCGCCGCCTGTACCGGCGAGTAGCACGATGCGAATCGTTGAGTCGCGCGTCTGGCCGGAGTCAGAGGCTGTACTGGCTACGCCTGCGAGTTGTTTGAGCTTTTGATCGATCAACGAGAGCACGCGTGGCGAGTGATCGAAGAGGGCAACACGGCCGAGGGAACGATAGCCGCGCGTTTCCAGCGATCGCGGAATATTGTACAGCCAGCGGCGGCTTAACCAACTGAGTATCTCGCGCGAATTGTCGTAGCTCTGTGGCAGCCGCAACGGCAAGTGCAACGTGTCTTCGGAAATAAGCGGCGACGTCCAGCGGCGCGGCAGGCTTCACGGAGCTCGCCTCGGTCCGTATCCAGCGCGATCGCTTCCACGGCCGGGTTGTCGTCGTTCGAAGAAGAACGCGCTGCAGTAATTGCACGCAATCGACACAGCACCTGGATTCCTACGCCGCCGATCGCCACGTAAAGCGTTGGCTGCTCGCACTGCAACAACGTGTCGACTTCCGGAACGGGAATATCGGTGGTTTCTTCGCGTGCAATCTCCGGCGGGGCGACGTATTCCGGCTGTAGAGCCGGCGCAGCCGACTCACTGCGCAGGACTCGCTGCGTGGCCGCGACCCCCGGTTCGACGGGCGACTCCTCCGGCACGTGGCGAAGAGTGGTGTGGGACGACTGCAGCTTCGTGTCGTCTCGTTCGGGAGTGAGCGGCGATGGCAATGTCGGGCTCGGCCGAGGCGCTGCGATCGGCGCTGCGGAAGGTGGCAGCGCCGCGGGATGTGCGATCGGCGGTGCGGGAGGCGACACCGCAGCGGGGTGTATGAGCGCATCAACAAATGCACGGCACGAGGGATAGCGATCCGTGGGAGACTTGGCCAGAGCCCGAGCAATGACGGACCTATCTTCCGACGGCAGAGACATGAGCTGCGGCTCGGCCTGCGTATGTTGCTTGGCTAGTTGAGCGGCCGTGCGCCCGGGGAAGGGCAGCGTACCCACCAGCATTTCCTGATACACGATCGCCAGGCTGTATTGATCGCTCTGAGCCGATGGCTCATCGTCGAACATCTCGGGCGATGCGTACGTCGGCGTCATGCCGGAGACGAGCGAGTTTTGCGTCCGCGATGCGAGCTCTTTCACGAGCCCGAAATCGGCCACCTTGATGTGGTCGCCGAGGACCAGCAGGTTTTCCGGCTTGATATCGAGGTGCAGCAGGTTGTGCCGCTGCGAGAGAAAGTCGAGCGCCTCGGCCGCGTCGGCCATGTAGCGCAGCAGCTCGTCGCGCGGGATGCCGCACAGTCCCTCGGCTCGGCACTGGCGGAGGCGCTGGTCGAGGCTCATGTCGGCCAGCTCGGTCAAAATCGCCAGCCGGCCATTGATGATCTCGAATCGTTCCAGCGACAGCAAAAACGGATGACGCACGCCCTTGATCCGCTCGAGCGCTTTGAGCTCCTGCGACGCGAACTCGTCGTCGATAGTAGCCATGGACGATCTTGACCGCTTTTTGAATGCCGCCCGGCGCTTCGGCCCGCCACACCTCCGCATAGCCGCCCGACCCAATGCGATCGGCTAGCGTGTAGCCGGGCAGCACGATGTCGCAGGTTTGAGTGCCGGTCGACATAGGATTCGAATTCGCAAAGTCGCGCTTTGACCAAGAATGGCAATTAGAGCGACGCACTCAGCGCCGCGACCGGGGGGGTCGCCGCCAAGTGCGTCGCCGACTGGAGCACCAGGTCGAAACCAATTTCCTGGCAAAGCGACAAGGCACCGTCGCCGACCTGGGCGGCAAGACCGGCTTGATTGCCAACTCGTCGCAAGCTGCCAGCAGCGACTCCAGGCGGCGCAGCGGCTGCCGCGTCGACGTCAGGTCTTTCGTCATGCTGGCGGCCAGCACCAGGTAGTCGGGCAGCAGCGATTCGAGGTGCATCACTTGCCCGCCGTTGCCCTGGAATTCGTCGAACGCCACGAACAGCGCGTGATTGCGAGCTTCGCGATAGATTTCGCCGATCCGCAGGATGTCGACGTCCGTCGGCAGCGAAATCGTAATGCCGAGCTCCCAGCCATTCGGCAACAGCGTCTGCTGTTTCAGGCTCGAGAGCAATCGATGCGGCGACGCGATCTCTTCGGTGCTAATAGTAAAAAACAAGCGACTTGCATCGGACCACTCGGTTGCCAGCTGCACGGCTCGCATTCGTTCAAGTTCGCGATACCGTTCTCCCACAGCGTGCGGCTGATCGAGGAACGAGTGTTGCTGCTCGTCTGGCGGGGAAAGTGCAAAGTGTGCTTCGATTCCCTCGTGGCGCAGCGACCTGGCCGCGAACAACTGCATGGGAATCGCTTGCCAGAGCGTCGCTTCGGTCATCATCCGCGTGGCCGCGATCTCCGCTGGCAGCGCACGTAGGTGCAGTCCGCACTCGCTTGGAGGGGATCGGCTGCGTCACCATCCGTTGAAACTGCGATGCCGCCGACGCGATAAATGTCAGCTCCGTTTCGGCGACCTTCAGGATGTCGCCGTCGGACAGCAGCGTCTCCATGATCGGCTTGCCGTTGACTTGCGTGCCGTTGGTGCTGCCCAAATCGCGCACCAGCCACATGCCGTTGCGTTCGACGATTTCCGCATGCTCCCGCGAAACTTCGGCCGACTCGACTCGCAGGTTGGCCGATTCGGCGCGTCCGATGCGAAACGGAAATTGTTCGATCGTCACGCGACGGGGTTCGCCGCTGCCGTCGGAATAAAACTCGAGGCTTGGTTTGAGATTCGTTTTTTTTGAGAGCGTGATGTGCGTCACAGTTGTAATCGGCGAAAGAAGTCGAGGTTTGATGTCCGGATGCACGTGGGGCGAGGCGTGCCGCCGGATGGTGACGCCCGCCTCGTGTGGTGATGCCTCGCAGGATTCTGCGGGATACCCATGTGAAAGCCTAGCATTTGCCGGGTATCCCGGCCGCCGCGGGACCCTCCCGCCGACGGCTTTCCCAACGCGATTGTGCTAGGGTTGTGAGTGGATCAAACGCTTCAATCCCCGTATCCGGAAGGTTACCCCGAATGCCGCCCGAAGCCCGTCCGCTGCAAGTGGTTGTAATTTCGCCTGACGTGTCGCTCTTGCACGAGACGTCGTGGATGCTGGAAGCCGTCGGCTACATGGTGCAAACGACTAGCGAATTCGATCAGGACGCCTTGTGGCGACGGTATTCAATCGCGGATTTCGTGATCCTCGATGGGCGCACAATCACGGAGCCGAACGGGGAGACCTTTGCCCACGATTCGGATAATCCGCAATACCGGATCTTTTTCTACGATCCTGGCCAACAAACCGATTTTGCCGCCTGGTATGCGGCCGGAGCCCACGACGCGCTGCGCACGACCGTGAGCCGCGGCGAACTTCTGCGCGCACGTTCGCACGGGTGCGCGGTACCTCGAATTCGAACGGCGGCTTCAACAACGCTCAACCCGCAGTGCAGTGGGCGGCATGTATTCGCTGCGTGGCCTCCTCCACCGATTGCGGAAGTTGGCGGCCAGCGACGACTTCAGTGCGGCACAGCACACGCTGCTGGTGACTTCGATCGATTGGTACGCCGGCATTCGTGCCAAGAGTGGCGAAACGGCAACCCGAGAACTAGTCAGCGCGGTAGCGCGGGCGATTCGTCGAACTGTCGGGGAGAATTCAGCGTCGGCCTACCTCGGTGACGGCCGGTTTGCAACGCTCGTGGTGGGGCAATCGCTCGCGTCAGCAAAAAGCGTTGCCGAATCGCTGGCCAAAGATTTTGGCGGCCGCGAAAGTCATATCGAATCCATCACACGACCGACACTCACGAGCGCCGTCACTCCGTCGCGCGCCGGCACCAGCGCCGACCGTTTTCTCAACGACGCCTTGGAGACCCACGGTCTGGCGGTGCACTCCGGCGGCGGCTGCGTTCTCGCGCATGGCGACTTCATGCATGAGCTCTCAGCCTGGCGGGATGAGATGTCGACCGGCAGTCCGTTTGCCAATGTGGTAGCACAAGACATTATGGAACCGTTTCCCGCGCTGCTCGCGCAAGGTACCGAGCACAGCGACCTGGCCGATGCACTGCGGCGGTCCCGTGTTCCGTTCCGGCCCTACGTCGATTGCGACGGTCGCTTCGTCGGGTTCGCTGCGGGTGAGGGCTGCGCCAGGGAAACACACATCGGCACAATGGTCGCCCCGGGCAGCGAATCGCTCGAGATGCCGGAAACAATTCCCTTCGACGCCAGTTTTCCGGAAATCTACGAAGCGTTTTCCGCGCGCGGCTGTTCAACACTCGTTGTCACGTCCGGCGATCAACCGCTCGGGTATATCACGTGCGACGGATTTCTATCGATGATCGACCCGATCCACCGAGATCGTTCGCGCGAATCGACACGCCGGCAGATGATTTAAGCTATCTCATCGTGCCGTCGGCGACCGGTGAAAGCGTGGCAGCGCCAGCGGTCAGCGCTTAGCGGCGATACTGGCTGCGTGGTGGGCCGGCCGAACGGGCCGCCGCCAGCTTGGGGACTAGATGCTCGACATTGCTTCGGAAGATGAAGGCTGCAGTCGCGGTTCTTTACGCCAACGGTGTTGCATACCTCAGCCCAGGGTTGTTCGCGCTCAGCGAACTACCCTGGGTCAACTGGCAAACGCCCCGTATACGCTGAAGGCGTTACACAATGCGCCGCGAGCATCGTTGCGTAACGCCTTCAGCGTAAAGAATTCATCGGGGACATTACCCAGGGTAGGCCCTTCGACGAGCTCAGGGCCAACCCTTGTATGTCTTGTAATGTTCATTACCAAACAGTGTTATATTGAACCAGGCTGGGAGCGAAGTTTTGCGTGCGGCTGCGCAGCCGCACGCAAAAAACAAAAATCGCTCCCGGCGGCCGGCCACAGATCGAGCAACCCTTGGCGCCAACGACGCCGTAGCCCAGCGTGATCGTGGCCGGTCTGGAATCGTTAGCCCGAACAGCCGCCAGAGCCGAGCACGGCCTCGGAAGCGCTCGAGCTCGCATTCGCAAGGAAGGGATGGTTCCGTTATGCAACGTGCGAGATGACGTGGATTGGCATCGACGTGGCCAAGGATTCGTTGGACGTGGCTTGGACGAGTGCCGACGGGTCGCAGCGCTACTCGCTCGCCAATGCGAGTCCTGGATTTGGTTCGCTGGTTGAAAAATTGCCTCTGCGCCACGAAGCCCGCGTGGTGGTCGAGGCTACCGGCGGCTACGAGCGGGCGCTGGTGACGGCGCTCATCGAAGCCGGCTATCGCGTGGCCGTGGTCAATCCCCGGCAAGTGCGGGACTTCGCCAAGGCCATGGGCATCCTGGCCAAGACCGATCGCATCGACGCCTTGGTGCTGGCCCGCTTCGGCCAGCAAGTCCAGCCGCGCCTGTTGGAAGAAGATCCCGCGCAGCGCGCCGAGCTGATGCAGCTCGTGGCCCGCCGCCGGCAGCTCATCGAGTTGCGGACGATGGAGTCCAATCGGTCCGAGCAGACCACGGCCCGGGCGGCGCAAAAAAGCATCCGCCACGTGCTGAAGCTCCTGGAAAAAGAGATCGATCAACTGGAAGCCGAAATCGCCCGGCTCTTGGAGTCGGATGACGACTGGCGCGGGAAGATCAAGTTGCTCTCGACGGTGCCGGGCGTGGCCCAAGTCACCAGCGCCACGCTGGTGGCCGAAGTGCCAGAGCTCGGGCGCCTCAATCGCCAGGCTATCGCTGCACTGGTTGGCGTGGCGCCGTTCAACGACGACAGCGGCCGTCACCGCGGGACACGCCGGATCGCCGGCGGCCGCGCGGCGGTCCGCCACGTGCTCTACATGGCAGCCCTTTCTGCTCGGCGTTGTAATCCGGTGATTCATGCGTTCGCCCAACGTCTTGCTGCTCAAGGCAAAAAGCCAAAGGTTATTATCACCGCCTGTATGCGGAAGCTGCTGGTGATACTCAATGCCATGTTAAAAACCAACTCCCCTTGGAAACCATCCCATGCCCGCTAAAAGGACCTTGCAAAAAAACACAGCCGCTGGGCTGAGGTATGCAACCGCGTTGCGGTAAAGAAATCGCGACCGACGGAAGGTGTAAGGTGAGCCGCAGCAGGGCATCCGCGGTATACTGTGCGCTAGCCGCAGCGTATCTGACCTGAACAAACCATCTGACAAGGAGATTGAGCAATGGCCCCGTCAGGTCCCAAGAAAGCGGTGACTCCCAAGCGCCGCGCGGCTGGCCGAAAGGCGACGGCAACGCGCAAGCCGCGTGCGAAGATGCTGATCGACGATGTCACCGCTATCCTGCTCATCAGCACAAACGCGAAAAAACTCTGCGAGTTCTACCGGGCAACCCTTGGCATACCGCTCGAAGAGGAGGTGCACGACGGCATGCCTTTG
Organism: uncultured Planctomycetota bacterium; assembly: GCA_963786455.1. Taxonomy (GTDB): domain Bacteria; phylum Planctomycetota; class Planctomycetia; order Pirellulales; family Lacipirellulaceae; genus JABDGM01. The sequence goes on from CAWAZX010000018.1 coordinate 456,610, forward strand.
CACTACGGGTACGCACTCGGCGATGTTCAATTTGCCATTCACCCCGCAGACAGCGGTTGGCCGGGAGTTCCAACTCGGAACGCCCAGAGCCCGGTGATCGGCTTCAGCACTTCCGACTTGAAGGCCGTGGCCAAGCGCTTCTCCGCCAAAGGCGTCAAGGTGACCGGACCAACCGACCATGGCTTTGCACAAGCCATCTCGTTTCGAGATCCCGATGGGAACTTTGTATCGGTCTATGAGTATGGGCCGGAGTACTGGTAAAGGACCGACATTTCGAACGACGTAAGTCGCGGCTCAATCGCCCTTGAGCGCCGTGAAGTACTTCCGCCACCGCGTGGTCGAGATACTCCGGAATGATCTCCAGCGGCAACTCGTTGTAGTTGCAGTAGTAGATCACCTGCTCCATCAGGTCGCGGGCCTGGCAGCGGCGCAGCGGCCGTGAGCAAGAGTGGTAGTGCGTGCGGATCAGGTAGTCGACCATCTCCGGCGGGCATTCCAGCTTGTGCTTCTTGGCGAACACCTGGAACAGCAGGTGAAATTCTTCGAGCGACGGGATCGCCGATCTCGACCTTGAACGGAATCCGCCGCAGGAACGCATCGTCCGCCAGGTCGTGCGGCTCCAGGTTCGTCGAGAAGATGATCAACTGCTCGAACGGCACCTCGATCTTCCGGCCGTTCGAGAGCGACAGATAGTCGATGCGATTCTCCAGCGGAATGATCCAGCGATTCAAGAGCTCGGTCGGATTGATCCGTTGCCGGCCGAAGTCGTCGATCAGCAGGCAGCCGCAATTGCTCTTGAGCTGCAGCGACGCCTCGCTCACGTTCGAGACCGGATCGTGCTTCAGCTCCAGGCTGTCCATCGTCAGCTCGCCGCCGACCACCACCGTCGGCCGCTCGATGCGGATCCAGCGGCGATCGAATTCCGCGGTGCGGAACAGGCTCTCGCTCGCCGTGCGGACTGGCCTTGTGGCACGACGCATCGAACATCTTGATGATCTTGCCGCCTTCGACGATCGCGTGCGGGATGAGAATGTTCTGGCCGAAGCAGCGCGTGATCCGCTGGGCGATCGTCGTTTTGCCGTTGCCCGGCGGACCGTAGATGAACATGCCTTTGCCGGCATTGATCGCGGGCCCGAGCTGGCAGAGCATCTCCGCTTCGACGTGGATATCGGAGAACGCCTTTTCGAGCTGCGGCTTCCGCGGCCGCTCCGACGAAATCGTCTGGGCGTGCACCGAGCTGACGTAGTCGTCCAGCGGCACCGGCGCCGGGCCGACATAGGCACATTCGCGCAGTGCCCGGATGCGCCCGGTCGCGGCCCGCGTCGGTGAGCCGGTAGACGTGGTCGCCGAGCATCGCCGACCCGCTCGGCGCGATCTCCTGCCGCTGCCGCAGCGCGGCGAAGCGGTCCTCGAGAATCGCCATCGGCAGGCAGAGGTTGTCGGAAATCGCGCGGCCGCTCTCCGAACCCGATGCCCGAAAGGAATTTGAGGATCAGGTCCTCGATCAGCGCTTCGCTGAGCCCGGTGTCCTTGAGCGTCGCCGGTTCCTGCGGCTGAAAGCTGTCGTCGAGACCCAGGGCCGAAATCAACGATTCGGCATTGTCGAGCGTCGCGGTTGCAGACATTTAGTTATTGAACCCCAGCCTGACCAAGAAAGATTCGCCTGTCGAACCAGAACGGAATCAGCGAATGCACCCCGACCCCACTGACCCGCATTTGAATTAGCGACCGAGCTTTCGGCTCAATTGCCAGCCGAAATTTGTCAGCTCGTACGCCTTTTTGTTGGTGGCCGCTTGGATCAATTCCAAGTCTTTCAGATGCGCCAACAGAGAAATATAGTGCTCAGCAACGGCCCGGTCCTGCGGATCGAAAAACTTCTTTCGTCCGGCCACGACCGCCCGCCCGTGCAATTCAGCGCGCAGTTACAACTTCGAGCAAGCCCTGATTGCCTGCCGCGCCGCGGATCATCGCCTGTTCCGCTTCCGAGAGGCTGTGGACATCGGCAATTGAATGCATATTCGTGTCGCGCCGGGTTGATGAAACTCGTCACCCGCCATTTAAAGTCTATGTCATGCGCGACCCGATCGGCCGGCGACGAGTTGGTACGGTTATTCAGATTGGATGTGTCGTAGCGGACGCAAATCCTCAAAGGGGAATTGGGCGCAGGGGTGCCATTCGCTCCGCCAGTGCGCTTCCTGCCAAACAATTCCTTGAATCCAGATCTCGCGCCCCTCGATGCGAGCCACAACTGTCGTTTGCTCGACTCGCTCAGGGAGCAACTTGTGGAACTACTCTTCAAACAATTGCTACCGACCGGATCATCCGTATAGCAACGATGCGCAACAAGCACTGGCGAAGGCAGTGGTAACGGACGCACGACACCGGGCATATCAGTCATTTGTATTTTCATTCATGGCCGGATTGCGGTGAGAAACACTGTGGCGTGGTCGATTGATCCTACGCGCAGTCGTGTGATTGTCGATTGAGTCCTGAGGTACGCTTTGTACGGGTCACATCACTGCGCAAATGTCCGTCGACGGAACTTAGTTCCGCTTATTATTTGGGAGGCACTGCCATGGCACGTTTGCAATGCTGGTTGGTCGTGGCCATCACCGTGTGTAGCCGTGGAGCGGCGCTGGCCGGTCCGGTGGGAATCGAGAACGGGAAAGTTGTCGAGACGGTCGTGACGGGTGCCGACGAGATCGATTGGCAAACGCTGATCAACAATCCACCCACACCTCAGCAAAGTACCGACGGCGCGGCCCAAGGCGAACAGGATGCACAGGCCAACCAGTATTTTCACTTGGGGTTGATGTACGAGGCCGGTGACGGGCTGCCGCAGAATGATGTGGAGGCGGTCCGGTGGTATCACCTGGCCGCGTTGCGCGGTAATGCGTCGTCGCAAGTGAACCTCGGGTGGATGATCCGCAAAGGTCGCGGCATATCTCGGAACGATGTGGATGCGGTGAAGTGGTTCCGCCGATCGGCTGCACAGGGCCATCCGGCGGGCCAGGTCCAATTGGGATTCATGTACGAGCAAGGCCGCGGCGTGCCGCAAGACGATGCGGAAGCGGTGAAGTGGTACCGCAAGTCGGCCGCTCAACATCTGGCGATGGGCCAGAAGTATCTGGCGTGGATGTACCAGGAAGGCCGAGGAGTAGAGCGAGACTATGCGGAGGCGGCGAAGTGGCATCGCCAGGCCGCCAAGCAGAAGTTTGACGAAGCAGAATATTGTCTCGGCCGCCTGTATTGGAAGGGATGGGGCGTACCGCAGGACGATGTCACCGCCGTGTATTGGTATCGCCGCGCGGCAAACCAGGGGCATGCGTGGGCCCAGTTCAGCCTGGGTTGGATGTATGACAAAGGCCGTGGCGTGAAGCAGGACGATGTCGCGGCCGTCCAATGGTATCGCAAAGCGGCGAAGCAAGACGTCGTGCCGGCTTACGTGAATCTCGGGCGGATGTACGAAACAGGCCGTGGTGTGCCGCAGGACGATATGAAAGCTGCCGCGTGCTATCTTCGGGCCGCCAAACAAAATGATGAAGTGGCCCAGCGAAATCTCGGATGGATGTATCGGGAAGGGAAAGGAGTGATACGCGACGATGCGGAAGCCGTCCGTTGGTTCCGCAAGTCGGCCAAACAGGGGTACGCGCTGGCGCAAGCCTCGTTGGGCGGAATGTATTTGGAAGGCCGCGGGCGCCGCAGGACGATGAAGAGGCGATCGAATGGTTCCGCAAGGCTGCCGAACAAAACGATTCCTGGGCCCAGACGAAATTGGGTTGGATGTACGAGAACGGCCGCGGCGTGCCGCAGGATAGTACGAAAGGCGCTCCAATGGTATCGCCTGGCGGCGAAGCAGAGAGATGCGACCGCCCAGAGCAACCTTGGCTGGAGGTACGCCGACGGTCGCGGAGTGGACCAAGACGATGAGCGGGCCTTCGGGTGGTTGCGCAAGGCCGCCAAACAGAATGATGGATCGGCGCAGTACAATTTGGGCTTCATGTATGCCGAAGGCCGCGGCGTGATTCAGGACCATGAGGAAGCGGCCAGGTGGTATCGCGCGGCTGCAGAGCAAGGCAACGTGATGGCGCAGAGCGAAATGGGCTGGCGGTACCGCGAAGGTCGCGGCGTGGCACGCGACGATGCGGAATCGGTGAAGTGGCTGCGCAAGGCCGCTCAGCAGAATGAACCCTGGGCCCAGAACAACCTGGGATTGATGTATGCCGAAGGCCGCGGCGTGCCGCAGGATGATGAGAAAGCCGTCATGTGGTATCGCAAGGCCACGGAGCAGAACCATGCACTCGGCCAGATCAATTTGGGCGCAATGTACTTGAAGGGCCGCGGCGTGCCACGCGACGAAGCACAGGCCGTGGCCTGGTTCAACAAGGCCGCCGCCCAAGGCGACGAGCGCGAAGAACAATCTGGCGCTCGTCGAAAAAATGCGCACGATGACGGAGTTGCGGACGACACTTCAGACCATGCTGGTCGCCGTCGTCATCGCGTTCGCGTTTCTGATCGCATACAGCATCATTCGCGAACGGACGCACGGTGTGTCCCAACCCAGTTCTTGACGAAGGCCCAACATTCGGCCTCTCATCTAAGCGCGAAAATCTCGGCAAGCTCGGCTAGTGGGTCAATATCGGGGCGGCGCGGCGACTTTCGATGTGCCAAGCCAGAGAGTGCCGAGTGTGAGCGTCTCGATTTGTACGTGGGCATCCGGCCGGATTCGTCGACGCTGGCAATCGGCTCCTGGAGCCACGGCCGTTTACGGTCGTTCCCCGCCGACAGGCGGTAATAGGCCCGGGCATTTATGCCGGGTTCTCTAGGCAGTTTAAACATTCGCGGCGGTGCGGGGCCGCGGCGTCGCCGCGGCCCCGCACCGCCGCGAATCGACCAGCGATAAACCCGGCATCAATGCACGGGCCTATTACGGAAGAAGGAGCGTAAATGCCCCTCACCCGACATTGCCGCCGATTTCTCCAACTACAATCGCAGGCGCTCACACTGCAGCAATGACTCGTGCGCTGAATCGTGGCCGGTCGAGCATCCCTTGGGTACAATATCGGCTTGGTGCGGAACGCCAGAGAGAGGAATTTCATGAGGCGGTCAAACTGGCTCCATGAGCTACGAGCTTCGCTCGGGCATTCTACGCACCGTTGCGCGCAATGCCAAATGGCGCCCGACCGCCGCACGCCGGCCGAAGTTCGAGCCGCTCGAAGAGCGCAATCTCCTGGCGGTGCTCACCGTCAACAGCGCACTGGATAACGCCACTCCCGGCAACGGCCTAGTCACGCTCCGCGAAGCGATTGTCGCAGCGAATGCAAATGCGATGACCGATCTCGGACAGACCGGTAGCGGCGCGGATACGATCGAGTTCGACGCAGCGGCGTTCGCTACGCCGAAGACTATTCCGCTCACTTTTGGCGAGTTGATCATCACCGAACCGGTTTCGATCAACGGTCCAGGCCGCAATGTACTTACGATCGATGCCCGGCAAACTTCGCGAATCTTCAATATTACTGCGACCAGCGGCGACTTCACAATCCGTGGCCTGACACTTACCGGTGGAAAAGCGATCGATGTCGGCGGGGCAGTGCGGACCTTGGCCCGACTGACTTTGGCTGACAGCACGGTCATCGGCAATAGCGCCGCGGGCCACGGTGGTGGACTCTATTCCACAACGTCACTTGTTTTGGCGCAGAGCACCATCAGCGGCAACAGCACGACCGGCTCCAACAGAAATGGCGGAGGCGTCTATGCCGCAATGCTGATGGTAACTGACAGTAACATCAGTGGTAATAACGCGACAGGGGCGGGTGGCGGGCTTGTTAAATCGCAAGGTGCCGACGCATCACCCCTTACCGTGACTAACAGTATCATCAGCGGAAACACCGCTTCGGCATCGGGCGGCGGATTTTTGGCGAGAGGTAGCGTAAATATCGAGAATGCAACGATTCGAGACAACACTTCCGGCGCCAACGGAGGCGGATTTGACTTTGTACCGCATCATCTCGATCCGCGCTTTAACACGCTGACCATCAAGGACAGCACGATATCCGCGAATAGCGCTGTGGGTTCAGGCGGCGGATTTCATGGCGCAACGCGTGTTGAGGTGACGAACTGCTCGATCACCGAAAATAAAGCCCAGGATAACGGAGGCGGGTTCTATGCGCAGCGCAGATAATCAGCTCTCTCTATTTAAGTGGAACGGTTAAGCTTGAAAACACTACCGTTAGCGGCAATGAAGCGAGCGTCGGCGGGGGCTTTTGGGCGGGCTATAAAAGCGAGCTTGTCAACTGCCTCATCACGGAAAATGTTGGCGGCGGAATTTTTTCTCAATTTGGCGGTGAACTCGACGCATGCACCGTGACAAATAATATTGCGAGCGGTTCCGGCGGCGGAATCATTTCGACGGGCGGAATTCAAGGCCTTCGGCGTGAGCTCAGGTCCGCCGATCTTGAACTGGTCTCGAGTTTGGTTTCTGGAAACACCAGCTCCGGCTCGGGCGGCGGCATCTATGTAGGTGGACGCGCGACGTTGACTAATTCCACGGTCAGCAACAATACCGCTACGGCTTCCGGAGGTGGAATCGCGATAAAGACTATTTACTCGGCCACACGTTCTGGCTACTTCGTCATTGGCACTGCAACGCTAAATTCATCTACGATTAGTGACAACCAGAGCCAAGGGAGGGGCGGAGGCATCGATGCCAGGCGGGTAAATTTGAATTCTTCCACGGTAAGCAGCAACCGAGGAAGAGTGGGTGGCGGAGTGTACAGCCATAATGACGCCGCCATTAACGGCAGCACTATCACTGGAAACGTGGCCTTCAATGGTGTCGCAGGTGGGCTCTGGAACGGTGACGACCAGAGTTTTCCTGGACGCACTTATACAGATCCGAGTGTCGTGACCATCGAGCGATCGATTATCGCCGGCAATATAGCAAGTGCCGGCAGCGCCGACCTTCTCCCTGGCGGTGGAACACTCACGGTCGCGACCAGTCTGATTGGCGACAATGCCGGCAGCACATTGGCTGAAGCGCAATCGCTTGACGCCAAGGGGAATTTGATCGGCAGTGCCACCGGGGGCGGCATCATCGATCCGCGTTTGGCGCCGCTGGCCGATAACGGTGGTCCGACTCGGACACACGCTCTACTCCCGGATAGCCCGGCGCTCGATGCGATCGAGTATTATTTGGCCGGACCGATACCCCTACACGACTACCAACTGAATGGCACGCTTACGGACTTAGTCGGCGGCCCAAACATTGTCGCGTTGGGTGGCACGCTCATAGCCACGGGTTATAACTTTGGGCCAAATCAAGGGCTCAACCTATCCTCTGCGGCGGTCAACCCTGCCGAGTATTCGCTCGAAATACGCTTTCAATGGACTGTTCTCTCGGGCGGTTGGCAGAAGATCGTCGATTTCCACAATCTTACCAGCGATGTTGGCCTGTATACGGCGGGCAACGGCTTGCATTTCTTGGACACGGCATTCACGGGCGGCTTGTTCTCTGCCCACACCGGTTACTCCCTGGTTCTAACGCGCGACGACGCAACCAACATCGTTCGTGCCTATCTGAACGGAAATGAAGTTTGGAGTTTCGTCGACTCAGCCAATGCCGCGGTTTTCGACGGACCAAGCAAGATCATTCGCTTCTTCCAAGATGATACAACTACCGGCCAAACACAGGCCCAAAGTGGTGTTATCGATTGGATCCGTATTTACGAGGAGGTTCTCTCGCCAACGGATGTTACGGCTATTTATAGCACTCCGCCGGCCTCGTTCCCAAGCTATGACCAACGAGGCGCACCATTCGCGCGAGTGAGGGACGGTGACGGCGTGGATGGTCCACAGGCAGACTTCGGCGCCTTCGAACTGCAGGGATCGCCACCAGCGCCGATTGACTATGGCGATGCTCCGGATGCATTGGCTGGTACGGGCGCCGGGAACTACAACACTGTTGCGGTCGACAATGGGCCGAGTCACACAGTCGTGGCTGGACTGCGGCTTGGGGCCACGGTCGACGGCGATGCCGGCACGCTGCAGAACAGCGCGGCCAACGCCGATGATGTGGGCGGCGCACTGCCGGATGACGAGGACGGCCTCAGTAACCCTACGGCCGATCTTGTGTTCACGGTCGGCGCTCAGCCGACTGTAAATGTGCGCGTCACGAACACGATCGGCTCTGCCGCCACGCTGTATGGCTGGATCGATCACAACGCCAACGGTTTGTTCGACAACGCGACCGAGCGCACGACAGTCGCCGTGCCCAACGGCACAAACAACTCTGTTATCACGCTCACGTTTCTCACCGTGCCAGCCGGCTTTGCCGGCAACACGTACGCGCGGTTTCGGCTGAGCACCGATGCGGGCGCTGCCAGCGCGACCGGTCCAGCCTCCGATGGCGAGGTGGAAGATTACCGCGCACGCATCTCGTTGCCGACTAGTGCCACGGCCGATAGCGCTAAGAACAAAAAGATCGCCAGCGCGCCAAATGGCGGACCGGTGCTTGCCGACGGCGATAAAATTGGCACGGCAGTAACACAGATCGGCGACTTGGACGGAGACGGCGTGGGCGACATGGCGGTGGGCGCGTCGAGTCGCTTTGGTGCGCCGAGTCCTGGGAGCGTGCATGTCTTGTTCATGAACGCCAATGGCACCGTGAAAGCCAGTCAGCAGATCGCGAGTGGCATCGGTGGTGGTCCCACGCTCAGCAATGGCGACTATTTCGGGCATTCCGTGGCGGCCATCGGCGACCTCAACGGCGACGGCGTGACGGATCTCGCCGTGGGAGCCAGCAAAGACGATACCGGCGGGTACATCAATGGTGCCGTGTATGTACTGTTCATGAACACGAACGGCACGGTGCAAAGCAGCCAGAAGATTGCAACCGGCGTCGGCGGTGGGCCGGCACTGGCAACCAGCGACCGCTTCGGCACCGCGCTTGCCTCGATTGGCGATTTGGACGGCGATGGAGTAGGCGATCTAGCAGTGGGTGCGACCGGCGACGATACAGGTGGCACATATCGCGGAGCCGTGCACATCCTATTGATGAACCCCAACGGCACGGTGAAGAGCAGCCAGAAAATTGCCCATGGTGTGGGTGGCGGTCCGGCGCTGTCGAACCTCGATTTCTTTGGCAGTGCGGTCGCCAATGTTGGTGATCTCGATAACGATGGCCACACCGAATTGGCAGTCGGCGCCAGCGGCGACGATACGAGCGGCTTGGGCCGAGGGGCGGTGCACGTGCTGTTCCTCAATTCCAACGGCACCGTAAAAAATATCCGCAAGGTCGCCAGCGGCATGAATGGCGGTCCAGCGCTCTCCGATGACGATGGCTTTGGACGCTCGGTCGCCTCCATCGGCGACCTCGATGGCGACGGGGTGACCGATCTGGCCGTCGGCGCCTATCGCGACGACACGGGCGGCGGCGGTCGCGGTGCCGTGCAAATACTTCTCCTGAACTCTGATGGCACAGTGAAAAGCAGTCAAAAGATTGGCAGCGGCGTGGGTGGCGGCCCAACGCTCGCCAACGACGACCGCTTCGGCAGCAGCGTGGCATCGCTCGGCGATTTGGATGGCGACGGACGAATTGAATTGGCCGTTGGCGCCGAGACCGATGACACGGGCGGCGACAGCCGCGGTGCCGTGCACGTGCTGTTTCTGAAGCCAGCCGTCGTCACTGCGAGCCCGATCATCACGTCGCCTAACACGGCTAACGTTCCCGAGAACACAACGACGGTGATGACCGTGACCGCCACGGATGCGGACCTGCCTCCGCAAACAATTTCTTTTTCACTCGTGGGTGGAGCGGACCAGTCCAAGTTTTCAATTACTGGCATTGGCGCACTGTCATTCATCGCCGCACCAAACTTCGAGGCGCCGACCGATGCAAATGCGGACAACGTTTATCTCGTGACGGTCCAAGCCGGCGATGGTAATGGCGGCACAACGTTGCAATCAATCAGCGTCACGGTAACTCCAGTCAATGATAACGCTCCCGTGTTCACATCGCCGGATGTTTTGAATGTTCCTGAAAATACCACGAGCGTGGTGACCGTGTCGGCCAGCGATGCCGATCTGCCGCCGCAAACTATGGCATTCTCCCTTATCGGCGGTGCAGACCAGGCGCAATTTACGATCACCGGCGGTGGAGCACTGTCGTTCAATACGCCGCCCGATTATGAAGCGCCGTCGGACGCGAACGGCGATAATCTGTACGTCGTGGTTGTGCAAGCCAGCGATGGCAATCGATCGACCATTCAAGCAATTCTCGTCACCGTCACGAATGTCAACGAACCGGTCGCTCTGCCAGGTGACTACAACATGAGCGGCACGGTCGATGCCGCCGACTACGTGATGTGGCGCAACGCGCTGGGCACATCCATCGCTGCTGCCGAATGACACAACCCCCGGCACGGTGACGCAGGACGATTACAGTGTCTGGCGGGCGAACTTTGGCTGGACGGCACCCGCTAGTGCAGCAAGTACCGTCGAAGTCGTGGCACAAGCAGACGGAAGACGCGAGGACGCGTTCGTAGTTTCGGCTTTAGCCGGTTCTGACCGCCTAAAGGCGGAACTACGAAAACGCGATCTGCGGCGTACTGTCTCGCCTTCCGTACGCCGCTACGCGTCGCCGATTTCCACTTTTCATGACGATGCATTGCAGGCCTGGCTTATCTCACAATCTTCATGCACGCGCACGGAATATCACTCGGACGACTACGACCAGTTTCCACGCGAAGATGAAAGCCAAGGATACGTCAACACGGTTGATTCTCTCGATCTGGCCTTCGCAATATATACAAATTATTGAACAGGACGTCGCAGAGTGAGCGGAGGAGTAGACTCGTATTCGCACTCTGCTATCTCTGTGTCCTCCTGTTCTCTTCTTTGAATGTGGGGCTCGGTGTAAAAGTGCGTCTTAATCGGTCGCCCTTGTCAGCACGGCCGTGCCGATCGCCAGGCAGACGGCGCCGGTTAGTACCAGCGCTCCGCACGGCAGCAGTATTTCACTGAGCGTGAAGCCGCGCCAGATCGCGCCTTCCAGGCTGAGGATGCTCCACTTCACGGGACTGAAGTGGCTGAGCGTTTTCATGAAGCTGGGCATGAACACCAGCGGCACCATCGCGCCGCCGAACATCGCCATGATCATGTTGGCACCCCAGGCCGCACCTGCGACGGCTTCCTCCGTCTTGCCGATCACCGACATCAGCACCATGATACCGACAAAGCAGCACGCGATTGCAACCGAGGCGAACGCCAGCAGCGCGGGGCTGCGCGGTCGCATTCCTAACGCGGTACCGATGGCGATCATCATCGCGATCACACCGATCACCGCAAAGAAGCAAGCGGTGGCCTTGCCGGCTACGATATGGGCACGGGTCGCCGGTGCCGCCTGCAGCCGAAAAAAAGTTCCTTGCTTGCGCTCGCGGACGATCGTGGCGGCGAACGTTGCGGAGCATGCCATCAGGCCCCACATCATCGATTGCGGAAAACTGATGTCCCACTGGGACCGCAGTTGACGCACCAGCGCTTCGGTGCTTCCGGGGGGAATTTCGCGAGTGACGTCGATCGTTTCGATGCGGGCCAGTTGAAATTCGGGCCCGTTCACGGCCGGCGCGCCGGAAGAATTGGTCTCCGCAGATTGTTTCTCCGTGGCTTGCACGTCGGCCCAGGCCTGGAGCATGCCGTCCAGCGAGTTCATGAATTGCGAAAGCGTCGCACGCAGGAGAATGGGGATGTCGGCGCGGCCGCAATCTCTTCCTGCGATTTTTTGATCAGCGGCCGCATGCCGGCGGGATCCTGGAAGCGGGCCATCATCAGCTTGCCGACGGCCTGCATGATCATGCCCTCCAGCATGCCGGACTCGGCCTTGCGCGATGGATCGATGCCGACTTCGATGGCCGGACCTTCCATCCACAAAATGCCGGCCGTTTCGCCGAATCCTTTCGGGACAGCGACCATTCCCACCAGCTGGCCGCGACGGACACGATCCATCGCCTCCGCGCGGCCGAGCTGTTGGATGCGAATTTTTCCGGTTTCGCCGAGCGAGCTGACGAAGCGGGCCGACATGTCGGAACGATCGTCGTCGACCACCGCGATGTTGAGCGAGGCGCTTTGGGTACCCATCGACCCGTACATCGAGCCGAAGAAGATGCCCATCAAAACCGGAAAGCCGATGATGAAGAACAGCCCGAGCCAATCGCGGCTGATCAGCCGCAGGTCTTTCATCGCCATCGTAAGCACGGTGTGCATATAAACGTCCAAAACTTAAAGAATCTCACGCAAAGGCGCTAGGCGCAAAGAAATCCAGAATTAACCACAAAGACACGAAGGACACGACGAAAGTAAGAACAAAACGTCAGAGAGGTACGATACACAGTGCTCATTCTCGAATCATTCTTTCGTACCAAGTATATATTCGTCATCCTTGATCACTTCCTTTGTGTTCGTCGTGCCGTCGTGGTTCATCCTGTATTTCTATGTGGTTTAGCACCCTTGCGTGAGATTGTTTAACAGTTTTAATCTCGCAGGCTTCTGCCGGTGAGTGTGAGAAACACGGTTTCCAGATCCGGCCTCGTAACTTCCAACGTTTGAAACGATACACCGGCGGACGACAGGCGGCCGATCTCCTCGAGTGGCCGATTCGATTCGAACCGCAGAGATAGCCCGTCTACCGGTGCCGGCAATACCGATTCGTCGGCCGGCCGCCGCGCGAGCTCCGCCTTCACCACCGATCGCCCGCCGTACCGGTCGACGAGTGCGCCGACGGTGTCTAAATCCAAAATCTCTCCCCGATCCATGATGGCGACGCGGTCGCACAATCGTTGGGCTTCCTCCATGTAGTGCGTGGTGTACACCACGGTGCGACCTTGTGCGCGAAGCTCTTCGATCCGATCGAAAATGTGATTGCGCGATTGCGGATCAACACCGACGGTGGGCTCATCGAGAAAGATGATTTGCGGGTCGTGCACGAGCGCAGCGGCGAGGTTGAGGCGGCGCTTCATTCCACCGGAAAATGTCTTCACACGGTCCTTGCCCCGATCGGTCAACCCGGCAAAATTGAGCGCCCAATCGACGCGCTCTCTCAAACGGCTTCCCGAAAAATCGTACAGTCGGGCGAAGAATCGCAGATTTTCGGCGGCTGTCAATTCTTCGTATAACGATAGCGCCTGCGGCGCGACGCCGATCGACTTGCGTGTTGCGGCCTCGCTGGGTGGCTTTGCTCCGTCGACCAGTACCGAGCCGCCGTCGTGCCGGATGACGCCCGTGAGCATGCCGATGGTGGTGCTCTTACCGGCTCCGTTGGGGCCCAGCAGGCCAAACGTCTCGCCATTGCGAATATCGAACGAAACGCCGGCCACGGCGGTGATCGGGCCAAACACCTTCCGCAGCTCACGAACTTCGATCATGTGTGGCCCACTGGCTGTCGGCTTTCAGCTACCGGCAGATGGTTTGAGGGACGGCTGACAGCTGATATTCCGAAGCTGTCGCACAGTTTGCTGCAAGGAGTTCGCAGAATGCGGCCGGACCTTGGCGGCCAGCAACAAAAAAAGCCGGCGTCGCGGCGAAGGCGAGCCGGCATTTCATCAGAACTTACCGCGTGAGGCAAGTCTATTTGGGTGCTCGCGGTGCCCGGTGGGGCAGCTCCGGAGCCTTCATTGAGCTTCGTCCAAGGTCGTCGTCCGCTTCTTCGGCCACGATCATGTCGACGCGCTCCCAGGCATCGCGCGTGGCTGGTCGCGCTCGGGGCCAATCGAGCGACGACTTACCACGCTGAGTGTTCCAATCGCGCTCCAAATCGCGCTCGGCCTCGTTCCAGCTGCGGTCATGATATCTAGTGCGCGATTCCCAGCCGTATTTGTAGGCTGGTCCGATCTGGCCATAGTCGACATTTTCATCGTAGTAGTCGCGCGTGGGATACGCATTCCGCCAATGATGTTCCTCGACCGTCGGGTCAATGCGTTCGGCGACTTCTTTGCCGGCAAGTCCACCGGCGAGGCCGCCTGCAACAATACCGACGGCGGCTCCGACCGGGCCGGCGACCGCACCGGCCGCTGCACCGGCGGCGGCGCCGCCCACTGCAGCTCCGACACCGGCACCTACGGGATGCGCTCCATGTTCGCCGGTTATCGGATCGGCGTTCTCGTCGCGTTCGACGTGGTCATCAACATTCGCAACCCGTTCTTTGCTACCAGATGTTCGTTCAGTGGCCATGGCAACACTCCATTCCGTTAAGGATTTGAAAAAGTAGTAAACGCTTAGCGCAGCTTATAGTTGCAAAGGAGACCGCAAATGATATGCCGAGGGCTTGAAACCTGGTGACAACGTGTCGCGGACTACGGCGGCGGTGACCGAGCACGCGTTATTTACGGGCTCGAAACATTAAATTTGCGTCTCCGCGATTGTGAGCTAGATTACAAATGGAGCACGAAACGGACTTCACCAGCACTCATCAAGAATCTCCTGCCAATCACGCGCAGCTTGTAGTCCCGGATTTAGCCAGTTTGCTGCCTAAAGGCGGAACTACGAACACAATTGGCTGCGGCAAAGACCGTCTGATTTCTGTTCGTTCATATCCGTTCTCATTACCTGACCTGAACACCGGCTGAGAGGCGTTCTGACCTTCAAGCTGGCTGTTGTGCCTGCGCTGAATCAGCGCAATCGACCGATGGGGGGACGCCAATGTCCCGGGCATGTTATCGCCGTTGTCAGAGCGGAGCGCGTCGCGGTGCCGCAGTTGCGGAACTCGCCATCTGCCTGCCGCTACTTGTGCTTCTCATTTTCGCCTCGATCGAGGCCTGTTCCATGATTTTCCTGGACCACGGTCTCTCGATTGCCAGCTATGAGGGCGTACGAGCGGCAATCAACTACGACGGAACCAACGCGGACGTGACGGCTCGCTGCAACGAGATCATCAACCAGCGGTCGATCGCCAGCGCGACAGTCTCGACGAATCCGGGCAATGTAACGAATGTCGAAAGAGGACAGCCGATTACTGTCACGGTAACGGCGCCCAGCGACGCAAATATGATCAGTCCACCCTGGTTTTTTGGGGGAATGACGCTCACCGCGCGGACCACGATGGTGAAGGAGTAGGTGAGTAGGTGGCCGCAACAAATAGTTTGCCACAGAGACCACATAGATCACCGAAAAAGTACTCGGTGACCTCTGTGTGCTCTGTGGCTGGAATGCCTCTAGTTCTCATCGGTAAATAAAAGGCAAATGTCAGAGAGGGCAATACCATGATCCGCGCAAGGCGACAACACGATTCAATACGGAACAAATCTCGATTCCGTCGCGGTACTATCGTCGTGCTCACTGCCGCGATGATCATCGCGTTCCTTGCCACTGTTGTACTCTCCGTCGATGTTTCCTACATGCAATTGACGAAGGTCAAACTACGGTCGGCCACCGATGCAGCAGCACGGGCGGCCGGGGAAAGTCTTTCCCGCGAGCAAGACCTGGCCGCCGCTCGGCAAGCGGCCAAGAACATCGCCTCGGCCAACCGTGTGGCCGGCAAACCGCTCTTGCTTGACGACTCCGATATCGTATTTGGCAATTCGAGCGAGCAGGCAGGTGGCGCATGGGCGTTTGTCCCGGGAGGACAGCCAATCAATGCCGTCCGCGTTTTCGGACGACGCACGCGCAGCGCACCCTCCGGCAGCGTGCCGACGTTTTTCGGCCGGGTATTTAACGTGTTCGACTTCCAGCCCACCCAGGCGGCTACGGTCGTCCGGCTCGACCGCGACATCTGCCTGGTCTTGGACCGCTCCAGCTCGATGAAGTTTTATTTGACCGACCCGGGCGGCACCATGCCCACCAGCGATCCCCGGTTTTGCCAGCCGCCGAACATGGCGCTCAGCCGCTGGGGCGCGCTGTCCGTCGCGGTACAACGGTTTATCGATGCGCTGAATGAGACTCCCCAGTCGGAATACGTGGGACTGGCCACGTTTGCTGGCGGAAACAATGGCGCGTCGTCGTACACCGCTTGCAGTTACACCAGCCAGACGTCCGAAATCAATTGCTCGCTGGCCTCAAGCGCTGGGGCCGTTTCCTCGGCGATGGCTACACTTTCGACCAAGAAGTGGAACGGGCGCACGAACATCTCGGCCGGAATCAATCGGGGCATTCAAGTGTTGACAGCCGCTTCTGCGCGGCCCTATGCGGCCAAAACCATGGTGCTCATGAGCGACGGCGCCGCGAACGAGCCGGGCGGTTGCGCCGCGGTAGGATGTGCGCAGGCCTTCCAGGCTGCCATCGACAAGGCTGTCCAAGCCGCCGATCAGAACATCATCATTCACACGATCACGTATGGAGAGGCAGACCCCGGCCTGATGGAAGACATTGCGGAGGCCACGGGCGGCAAGAACTATGTCGCGCCGGATGCACAAGCGCTGCAAGACATCTTCGAAGAGATTGCATTGACGCTACCGGTTATGTTTACCGATTGACCAGGTCATGCGGCTGCCAAAACGTTTCATCTCGGCAGAATTCAGGTGAGCCATGAATCGACCGGCCAAAATTCGCAGTCGACGGCAAATCAGGCGACGGCGTCGTTCGGGCGCTGTCGTGGTGGAGTTTGCGATTTGCGTGCCGATTTTGTTCCTGTTTTTCTTCGCCGCGCTGGAATTTTCCCGGGTGAATATGATCCGGCAAACCATCGAAAACGCCACCTACGAGGGGAGCCGGCGGGGCATCGTCCCCGGCGCAACGGCCAGCGACTGCCGGAACGCCGCCCAACTCGTGCTTAACACGGTTTCAACGAACGATGCCCAGATCACCGTCACGCCGGGCGCGATTACTCCCGAAACCACGCAGGTAACCGTCGCGATCACGGTACCAGTTGACAGCAACAGTTGGATCACTCCCCTTTTCTTTAAGAATAAATCGCTAGCTAATTCAATGACGATGCGGCGCGAGCGGTTCAGCTCCAATAGCGTTCCGTAACCACAGCGACTGTGACGGATCAGTGATACCGCGCAGCGGCTGAAGCCGCGCGAGGCCTCACATTCGCACGACTTGCGTGCCACTCGTGCGGCGAATGAGGCGGCGCATTTCCAGCACGCTGACGGTCGAAAGCACGCGATGAATAGCCAGGCCGCTCGCGGCGGCGATGGCGTCGATGCATGTGGGCGCGCTGTCGATCGCCGCGAGCACCTGCAACTCGATTTCGTTGAGCGTCAGTTCGGCAGGTGATTGCAACTCGGTGCCGTCGTCGCGCTCGATTTTCTCGGCCAGCGGGCCAAATTCGGCGAGCACGTCGTCAATCGATTCGACCAGCTTCGCGCCATCCTTGATCAGCGCGTGGCAGCCTCGCGACATGCGGCTGTCGATCGGCCCGGGTACGGCGAACACTTCGCGGCCTTGCTCATATGCATGCCGCGCCGTGATCAGTGCGCCGAGCGCTCGGGCGCTTCGACCACGATGGTTCCGAGAGAAAGCCCACTGATGACGCGGTTCCGCTGCGGAAACGCGCCGCTGATCGGTACCATCCGCGGCGGCGCTTCGCTCAGCAGATAACCGCCCGCAGCCACTTCATCGGCCAGCTTTTCGTGCTCCGGTGGATAGATTTCCAGCAGGCCACTCGCCAGAACGGCAATCGTCCGTCCGCCGGCGGTCAGCGCGCCGCGATGGGCGGCCGCATCGATGCCTCGCGCCAATCCACTCACCACGGTGAAGCCAGTGCGCGCGAGGCTGCCAGCGAGCCGTTCCGCTTGCGCCAGCCCGTATCGCGTGGCATGCCGCGTGCCGACAATCGCGACCGCCAAATCGTCTTGCGGGTTCGCCTGGCCGCGGCGAAACAACACTCCGGGCGGATCATGAATCTGCCGCAGTGGCCGGGGATAGTCGGCACCGAAATCTGCCAGCACATCAATGCCGTGTTCGGCGGCAATCTGTAGCTCCAATTCAGCATCGATTTCCTCGCGCGCCGCAACAATCCGCGCGGCAATTTTCGGCCCGATGCCATCGACAATTTGAAGCTCATCTTTCGCGGCCGCCAGCACAGCCGCCGGCGAACCGAACCGCTCCAACAGCGCCTTCCGCAGCAGCGGCCCGACGCCCGACACAAGCGACAACCGCACGCTGTCGACAAGCTCACTGGCAAAAAGAGTTTCGGCCATGTTACTACCGCTGGGTGGGAACAGTGTAACACGGCGACAATAAGCAAAACAGCGGGCCCGGTTACCGAAACAATTCGTCAACCTGGCATGAAAAGCCAGGCACCACGGGATCGCCTTGCAGCGTTTCGCCTGCCGCCTTAACGGTGACGTTTGTCGGCGATTGGTAGATCGTCACAGTTTGCAGTTTTGGATCGACGATCCACACAGCAGCGCAGCCGGCCACGAGCCATTCTTTTATCTTTTCGTCAATCTCGCCCGTTGTATCGCCGGGCGATAGTACTTCCACGGCTAAGTCTGGTGCGCCGGGCCAGTACGCGTCCTTGGGCTTCGATTTCGGGATGTGCTCCTTCGCAACAAAAGCGAAATCAGGTGCACGGACGGTGTCGGGATCACGCGTCAGTAAGAATCCGGTTTCCGCACCAAACCCGCGCCCCAGACTGTTCTGGCGGATATAGGATCCCAACCAGAACGCAATGTTGTCGACGACTTCACCATGTCGCCAACCGGATGGTGACATCACGCGGAGTTCTCCTGCGACGAGTTCGTAACGCTTGCCCATGCCCGAGGGTATCGCAAGCAGATCAGCCGCAGTTGTAAGCGATGTGGTACTCATGAAAGCAATTGTACCAGTCCCAAGCTAAACGTCATCCGCCAGTGCCGCCATAATATCGGCCGTCGCCACGCCGCTCACGCATTCCACGTGTCCCATTCGCGTGGGCAGCACGAAGCGCAGCTTGCCGCGGTCGACTTTCTTGTCGCGATACATCAGCTCGATCGAGTTCGTCGTGGTCGACCTCGGGGACGGTCGAGTGGCAGTTTCACGGCTGCGAGCAAATTGGCCAGCCGCTCGGTGAACGCCGCATCAACTCGGCCCATTCGCTCCGCCAGCCGCGCAGCGCACATCATGCCGATCGCGACGCCCTCGCCGTGCAGCAATTGCTCGTAGCCGGTTGCCGCCTCGAGGGCGTGGCAAAACGTGTGGCCGTAGTTGAGAATCGCCCGCAGGCCGGTTTCTTCGCGTTCGTCTTGCTCCACGACGTCGGCTTTCAGCCGGCAGCAGCGCTCGACGATGTGCGTGAGCGTCGGCCGGATCGCGTTCTTTGATCAAAGGCGATATTCGCTTCGAGAAACGCAAAGAACTCGGCGTCCTGAATGACGCCGTATTTCACAACCTCGGCCAGGCCCGCGCGGTATTCGCGCTCGGGCAACGTGTCGAGCACTCGACGTCGATCACCACGCCACGCGGCTGCCAGAACGCGCCGACCATGTTCTTGCCACCGGCAGGTTGATGCCGACCTTGCCGCCGACGGAGCTATCGACTTGCGCGAGCAGCGTCGTGGGAACTTGCACGAACCGCAGCCCGCGGGCAAATGTGGCCGCCACGAAGCCGGCCAGATCGCCCACCACGCCGCCGCCGACCGCTACCACGACCGATTTGCGGTCGGTCCCTTGCTCGAGCATCTGCTCCCACAACTCGGCCGCCACGTCGGCCGACTTGCTCGGCTCGCCGGCCTCGACCGCCAGAATGTCGACTTCGCAGCCGGCTTCGACAAGCTGCTGCGCCACCGGCTCGGAATACAGATCATCGACGTTCGTGTCGGTGATGATCACCGCATGCGCATCATCTTGCTCGCAATCGCAGAACCGCGCAATCTGACCAAGATTTCCGCTGCCGATCTCGATATCGTAACTGCGCGGACCGAGGTTGACGTGGACGGTGGACATAGGGCCAATAGACAAGTGTCAAGAGTCGAGAGTCAAGAGCCAGAAGGTCGGTGCTCCAACGTTTCTGGCTCTCGACTCCTTGACTCTGACTCTCGACTTTTACGCCGTGACGCGCTGAATATCCTCCGGCGTCACGACGATCCGCCGGCAGAAGCCGGTGTGCGTGCGGACGTATTCCAACTGGGCCGCCTCTTCCGGCCGCTGGTGCAGCAGCGTCTCGACCCGCGCCCGCTCGCTCGGCTCCCAGTCGTCATACTCCTCGGGCCACTGGGTCTCGACTTCCACAATCAGCGCTTCGCGGTAAGGATCGAATTTATCGGCCATGGTGCTGGTGAGTAGGTGAGTACGTTAGTTAGGTGAGTAGGTCTAGCACTGTCGGCAGCTGCGTACATAGTACCGAGTACTCAGTACTAGCGGTGCGACCAGTTCCGCCGTGACTTACCACGCCAGTATAATGAACACATTGAGGCGCCAAAAGGCGGAGACGAATCGACCCTTACTGCACTTGGCGACGCGGCCATTATGCGTCGATTCCACTTGTGATGACGGCAAACCGTATGCAGCTGTCCGGCAAACTTGTGATTATCGGCATCGTCGGCGTCGCCCTGGCCGGTGCCGGGGCAGGCTGGTGGTTCCGCTATAACGCGACACACCGAGCGGCTGAGTTTTGGGGGCCTCAAGCCGTGCGGCTGATCCGCGATGCGCCCCAAGTGAAACTTCAGCACCGCGAATCCAAACCATCGGACAAGCGACATATCGAACGCGCATGGGATCACACACTTGCGAAACGCCCTTTTGGAAAATCGCAGTTTCGACTGGCCTCGTCCTGAGATTCCGTTCGGTCGCAAATTTCGATGCCGCGGTGGGCATTGATATTCTCTGATCCGTCGACCCATGAAAACATCGCCATCGAATTTTCCGATGATTGCGGCCTTGCGGAACTTGTGAGCGACGACGCGCACGGACGGGCGATATCGTGCTCTCCGATCAAAGCCGGGTTGTCGCAGGTCTTCCGCGAATATTCGGCCGACAAGCAGGCATCGTCGCGCTAGCATCGCCAGCAAATGCGCATTAGCCGTCTGGACGCATGCTGCCAGTCTCCTATAATCCGCCCCCTCGACTTCAGCACCCAGTCCCCAGTCCCTGGCCTCCAGTCCCCAGTCCCATGCGCAGCATCGCCATCATCAATCAGAAAGGCGGCGTCGGCAAAACCACGACCGCGGTGAATCTGAGCGCCGCGCTGGCGCGATGTGGACAGCGCGTCGGGCTGATCGACATCGATCCGCAAGCGCATGCCTCGCTGCACCTGGGCATCGACCCTCAAGCAAAAGTGCCGACCGTATACGATGTGCTCACCGAAGACAGCGCGCCTTGCCGATGCTGTGGCAGCGGGCGGAAGAAAACGTGGTCGTGGCCGCTTCGCACATCGACCTGGCCGCCGCCGAAGTCGAGCTGGCCGGCGTCGTCGGCCGCGAAGTGATCCTGCGCGACAAGCTGGCCGAGTGCGCCGACGAATTCGACTACGTGCTGATCGATTGCCCGCCGTCGCTGGGCATCCTGACGATCAACGCGCTGGCCGCGGTGGACGACGTGTTCCTGCCGCTGCAGCCGCACTTTCTCGCGCTGCACGGCCTGAGCAAGCTGCTCAAAACGATCGGCCTGGTGAACGAACGGCTCAACGACCGGCTGCAACTGGCCGGCGTCGTGCTGTGCCTGTACGAATCGGGCACGAAGCTGGCCGCCGAAGTGAGCCGCGACGTCGAACAGTTCTTCCGCGAGGCCCGCAAGGGCGGCCGCGCCTGGAGCGCACGTGCGACTGTTCGAAACGCGCATCCGCCGCAACATCCGCCTGGCCGAGGCCCCCAGCTTCGGCCAATCGATCTTCCAATACGCCGCCACTTCGCCCGGCGCCGAAGACTACCGCGCGCTCGGCGGCGAAGTGCTGGCCTACTACGCCGGGCGATCGGTGCTGGAACAAACGGCCGCGTAAGGACAAGCGTTCCTGCCGAACCGTCGCAACGTTTCGCTATGCTGGCATTGGCCGACCCTCTTCCGCATCGGATGAATCGAATCCGGTCTGGACGCCGAGCGCACAGTCGATTCGCGACGTCACGTCCCCAGCTTCGGCTCTGAAGTTGCCGCACACTGCGAGGAAGTTCGCCCAGCTTCCGCTGGCGGCAATCTGCCTGCGAATCTTAATGCGTGCGGATATCCGCCCGGAGCAACCGGCATACATTTTGCTTGCGTGTGCGATTTCTCATTCCTAAAGCGGCGCCGGTAACCGGATACCGGTGCCTAAACCCGTCGGCCGCAATCCACCGCGAGTGATCGGCGGCCTGTCCCAGTCATGCGCGAAAGGAGACAAATTGTGGTGAAGCTTTCAACAATTCGAGTGTGGGCATGCTCTGCAGCCTGCCTGGCAATGGTGCTCGCCTTGGCCGGCATCGCCGCTGCTCAAAACGAGCAGGAGCAAAGTAACAAGGACCAGGACCAACAACAATCGTCGAACCAATCGGACCGCGACCGCGATTCCGAGCGCGATGAGCAAGACCGCGATCGCGATCGACAAAACCAGCAAAGTGAGGAGCAACAGCGCCAGCGCGAACAACAAGAACGTCAACGCCAGCAGCAAAATCAGCAGCGCGATCAACAGGATCGGCAGCGCGACCAGCAGAATCAGCAGCGCGACCAGCAAGACCGGCAACGCGACCAGCAGAACCAATCATGGGATCAGCAGGAACGCGAGCGAAGCCAACAAACCCAATGGGACGACAGCCGCACGCGCCAGCGTACCCAGCGGGAATCCGGTTGGCCGCAGCCAACGCAGTATGGTCGTCAACAACAAAATCAATACGACAACTTCGGTCAGCGGCAATCGACGCAGTTTGAGCGCCAAGGTGATGAACAGGACGCCGGGTTGGGCGTGAACATCATTAGCGAAGGCAGCCCGGGCGTCGTCGTGTCCCAGGTTTTCCCCGGCACGCCGGCCGACGAGATGGGATTGCAGCAACGCGACCGGATCACGCAGATTAACGGTCAGCAAGTTCGTTCCGTCGACGACTTCATCAATCGCATTCGCAACATGAATCCGGGCGACGAAGTCGTGATGGAAGTGCTGCGCAATCGCGATGAGCGAATCGTGCGCGGCGAGCTGGAGTTGCGCGAGGAAGCTCTCGTATTGAGCAATCGTCGCCAAGGCCAGAATTGGCAACAAGGTGATGAAAACCGGCAAACCGGTTACCAAGAAGGCGGTTACGGCTACCAACAGCAAGGCGGCATCACGCGCGGCGGCGATTTCAACAGTCGGATCAATTCGATTGAGCAACAAGTCAGTCGTCTGAGCCGCGAGTTGGAACAAGTTCGCTACGCGCTGCAAGACCTTCGCCAAGGCGGTCAGACCGGCCAGATGAGCCGATTGCAACGCAGTGGTGAAACCCAAGCCGGCTACGACGAATTTCAATCGGGCCGCTATCAGGATGGCAGGTTCCAGGAAGGCCGTACGACGACCGGCAGTCGGCAAAGCCAGAGCAATCGCTTTGGAGAATTCCGCGGCGAGGGAGCATGGCAAGGCGACACGTTCCGCGACAGTGGCCAGGGCCAGCGCTTTCAAGGCTCAGGCCAGTCGCGCGAGTTCGGCCGATCGAACGAGGGCGGCACCGACAGCGAAGGCGGCGTCACCGGCGGCCTCCGCACGCGTCCACAGAACGACCAGAACTGGTCGGATCGACAATAAGCGGATCGTAATTTCAAAACGGCGTGCGGACGCAATTTCAAGAAAGCGTTCGCCGCCGTTTTTTATTTCTCATCTTGTCGCGCTCTTGCGTTTTTCAGGTTGCGGTGAAGTCAGTCAGCTTCGTTTTCCATCCGCACTATGTCACCCCACC
Organism: uncultured Planctomycetota bacterium; assembly: GCA_963786455.1. Lineage (GTDB taxonomy): Bacteria > Planctomycetota > Planctomycetia > Pirellulales > Lacipirellulaceae > JABDGM01. The sequence goes on from CAWAZX010000018.1 coordinate 480,350, forward strand.
GGAGGAAGTAAGTGTCAAGCAGCTTGCCTTGCCTGTCAAAGAAAAAGTAGATGCGCACATAATCTTCCTTAAACTTTGAAATCACGTCTTCACGTGGGACTGTGGTGCTAATCACTGACCCAATCTGCTCTCGTGGCACACCAGCAAGTTCAATCACTTGACGGCCATTGACCGTATCGGCTGGGTAAGGAGCACTTCTTGTCGGGAAGAACTTAGTATTGATTCGCAGCCATTGGTCAACCAATGGCTCCGGTGAGCCAACTGGCAACTCGGCCGTTACGCGCCCTTGTAGCCGCGAGACATAATTGGCTTCCTTGCTAAGGAACGGGAAGATCGCGGTCACGATCAGCACAATCAAAAGTGCGCCCACAAAAATTATGCCCCGAACAAGCCACTTTCCCCTCTGTGTGCTTTTCGCAGACATTTGTGTTCGTTCTTGCTCTTGGACCGTTAGATTCCGGGCGGCTATTGTGACGCGTAAACGATCATCCCTAGAAGCACTCCTATTACTGTCGTTGCGATTAGCAAGGTGCGGAGGCCGAATCGGCGCGGAGCCAGGGGATTACTCTGAATGCAGCAGACATAACAACAAAGAACCAAAAGGGAGGTACAGGCTGAATCCGTTCGGGACTCTTGTAAACTTGAACGAGCGACGGTCGTTATCCGGCGCACGGACGCTGTCGTATTTCCAATCGTTGGGTACGCGAGGCGGCTGTGGTGGGCCAAGGTTTAGGGGCAATGCGATCATTCTTACCAAGTAACAATCGCCATTGTTTGAGCCAAGCGTCGTCACTTGATTGCCTGGATCAAGCCTAAAAAGGACTTCATTGAGTCGGTAGCTCCGCACCCACAACACAATCAACAGCAGGCAGATAATCTCGCACACTATCGAGAACGCAATTCGCAGTTTGTGGAGCTTGTTGCTCATCTTATTGCGTAAACGATCGCGCCCAAAAGCGCTGCCACGACTGTTGTCGCGATTAGCAGTGTGCGTAGACTAAACTTCCATCTCCAAGGAATCCAAGGAATTGCCGCAAGCCACACTGCTACCAATAGAATAAGCCAAAAAGGGAAGATGCAAATACGTGTGCCACTTGTGAAGTATGCCGTTGCCGTTTCAGAACCGGCTATGGGCAACGAAAGGTCATCGCTTTGCCGGACATTTGTGAGTGGAACATTGCTAAAACTTGTTAACCCTATCTCGCTAAGTAACTCCTCGTTATACGTCACAGAAAATAGTACTGCTTTTCCATGTGCTGCCTGGATATGCAACCGTTTTCCTATGACGTGACCCTGCCACGAGTACAAAGTTGAAAGACTCGCCCACCACATAACAATCAAAAGCAGGCAGACAATCCCGCACACAACCGAAAACGCGATTCGTAGTTTGCGGAGCATGTTGCTCATCTTGTCGCGTAAACTATCGCACCTAAAAGCTGCCACCAAGGTTGTGGTGATTAGCAGTGTGCAGAGGCTGAAACGCAATTTCCATCCAAAACCCGCTAACGTCCCCATTGCGGCGAAAAAAAGCGTGATCGACCAGTAAGGCAAAATCAGGTAGGAGAGGTTTCTTCTCCATCGAAAAAAGCTGAAAGCAGGCCGGGTGTTAAGTGGAGGATCGACCGCTTCCCATTCTTCAATTGATTTGTAGTGTATCCCCCAGAGAGATGCGTTCATGCCGCTCATTACTCGCTGCCCGTAAGCATGGCAGAACGTCACCCGACCTCGATTCGTCTCAATTAACAAGGACCCCAGCGTACTCGGAAGAGGTCCGACTACAAATACGCAAGACGAGTAACTCCGCGCCCAAAGCGCGATCAACAACAGGCAGATAATCCCGCACACAGCCGAAAACACAATTCGCAGTTTGCGGAGCATTTTGCTCATCGTATTGCGTAAACAATCGCCCCTAAAAGCACTGCCACTATTGTTGTGCCGATTAGGAGAGCGCGAAGACTGAAGCGGTTAGACCACCGTATCCAGGGGGCGGCTGCAAATGCGGCGGATAAGAGAACGAGGAACCAGTGGGGCACAACAATCTCTGAACGTAAAACACCGTCGCCAACACGAAACCCAAGCGCGGCGAGAAACGGGTAGCCCGTGGCTGTCGGGCACAGCCTGTCATTCACGCGCACATCTATCTTCCGCGTGAACAAACTACAACGCGGCTCTGATAAACGCATTATTCTCTCCTCATATCTAATCAATGCGACTTCGCCACGCGGGGTTATCAAAGTGAACGAATCTGACGTTTCGCCGCTAACTGATTGAAAGCGTTTGACGCTGCCAACGAATTGAAGGCGGTAAAAGTAACTGTGAAGCCACAACACAATCAACAACAGGCTGATAATCCCGAACACAGCCGAAAACGCAATTCGCAGCAGCCGAAGTATGCGAGGGCGGTCCATATCTAGCGACTGAGCGGGACTACAGCCCCAACACGACGGCAATAAGTGTTGTGGCGATTAGCAGAGTGCGCAGGCTGAACCGGCGAGCCAAGCGAATCCACGGGACAACTGAGAGAAACGCAGTCAACAACACTGGAAACCAATGAGGAATCCTTACCCATAACGAAGTTGGACCTTTTCGCACGTCAAATCCCAGTATTGATTTTTCTCGGTATTCAGCTTCGACACTCCAACCGTTGTCCCAACTTGCAGTATGTAATTGGATGGAACCTTTACGGGATTCTGCAACATAAATTCGCGGTCCTGGCTCGGGCTGAGGGAGACGATGCGAGTACCAATAATCGCCCGGCATAGTTGCATTTGGCCTTTGCTTTTCGTAACTCCGCACCCACATCACAACCAACAACAGGCAGACAATTCCACAAGCAACCGAAAACGCAATTCTCAATTTGCGGAGCATGTTGATTATCTTACCGCGTAAACGATCGCCCCTAAAAGTACCGCTGCGAGTGTTGTGGCAATCGGAAGGGTGCGGAGACTGAAGCGAAGGCCGATCCATGGGGAGGCTGCGATTGACGCAGTGGCTGCAAACGGAAACCAGTACGGCACGACGAATGTATTCCAGTCCCACCATCTGAATCCAAAATTGTTTGTTCGTGGCACTGGACACACACCCAACTCTCTGACCGTCTTGAGCTGTTTTTCCATGAATGCAATCCTCGACTTGTGAATCATGTTGTTAACTGCCGAATCCGTTGGTGAAAGGCCTTTCACCTCTGCGATATTGATAAACGCCTTCCCGTTGCACGACCAAACGTAGGCATCTGTTGTGACCGATAAGTTGTAAAACAAATCCACTCTGTAGACGGAGCGAATCCAAAGTGATGCCACCAACACACACGCCGTCAGGCTCAGTGCGGTCAAAGCAATTCGCAGCAGCCGAAGTATGTGAGGGCGGTCCATACTCGCCTCGTTAGAAGCGGCGTTCAAGTGGACGACCGGCGCTAGTTAGTGCGACTGTAGACGACCAAGAACAGTCCGTTATCGGCGGTGGATTTAAATGTGTTTGGGAAAGCGGCGCCCGTCAAGTCATAGCAGACACGCATTTGGTTAGCCTCTGGGAAATCGAAAACCGCAAGAAATGTTTTCCCCGCGTTCGGACCGTCGGTCCCAGTAATTGTCATTCGATTCGGTGACGTAGTGCGATCAACAGTACACTTCCCCTTGTCGGGATTCCCGCCGACGTTCACTTCGTATTGCTCTCCAGTAACCGTCAGCGCAATGGAATCAGTCACAGAACTTGGGAAGGGAGCACCAGCCAAAGTTGCCGCAGTTGCTTTCCAGTTCCCCTCATGGGACGGCGAGTGCGAATTTGCGGCCTTAACGTTTGGAGTTTCGAGGGCCGTCGCAGGAGTGGACTGAGAGTCAGGTGGCGAGTTTACGTCGCTGCATCCTCCGAGAAATAACAGTGACGACAAAAGGGCCAAAATTGGAACGAGACCCTCGACTGAAATTAGCTTTGTCAGATTCATCGTGCCCCCAATACTGAAAGTTCCGAAGGTTAAGGCTCGATTGCCGCCCATCCTACCACATCGCACATGAAAACGAAAAATCTACTTTCAGACAGCAGTAATAACGGACGCACCATTGGCAGGAAACAAAAAACGCCACCATAGGGCGGCGCAAAATGGCCGCATCCAGCGTCGACTACGACTTCTCAACCGGAGCTGCATCACCTTCGTCTGAAAAGATTTCTTCGATCTTCTTGCCGAACACGCGGGCGATCTTGAAGGCCAGTGAGTGGCTGGGGTCGTACTTGCCGGTTTCGATTACGTTGACAGTGTGGGGCACCGATGTGCTGCAACCGGCCGAAAAGCAACCAGCGTGGCCGGCGCAAAACGCGGCGGCCGAATCCGGTCAGCGAAGTGCATGCATTGCGGCGAACTCGCGTTGACTCGGTCTCTGAATGAAGTCGGAGTGCCAGCACCCGGGTGAACAAGTTGATGACGGCCGGGACCCAGATCGTAGGCGGGAATCCTCGTTTTTGCCGCGTTTCTACAGCATTGAGGTCGGGTCTCGCCAGGGCCGTGAGCGTGGCGCAAAGTTTTCCGTCTGCGGGTGGGTTGCCGTTCGGGGAAGGCGTTCCCGACTTGCCGGTCGCATCAGCGGCAGCTCTCGAAAACTCGCAGACTGTTGTACTGATTTTGCGGACTGCAACCGTTAGTACGTCGATTGGAAATTCGGGGGACAGTGTCCAATTGTGCCGACAATCGCGCAGCATGACGGACAACTCTCCCCAGGCCGCAGTCGGTGACGACGGCGATGCCTTTACGGCGAACACACTCTCTAGCGGGCGAGCTCTCAAAGCGCACATAGGGCTTCCCACAAACCACCGCCTTCAGGGAAGAAGGAGACTAAGCAGATGAAATGTCATCTGGGATGGGTTCATGTGGCCGCGACGGCGGCGATCGTGGCTGGAACTAGTCTGCCACACGCTGTTGCTCAGTACGCACCGTACCGGCCGATCCCGCAGCAACCGGCGAATCAACCGGTCGCGGCACAACAACAATTTGCTCCTGCGATGCAGCCGGCGTACACGGCTTACCGTCCGCAGGCGCCACAGTATCGCGGTCCGGCAACGGCGCCGTACGGGCAGCCCGCGGGTTATCCGCAAACCGCTGCGGCGTATCCGCAAACTGCGGCCGCGTATCCGCAGTACCAAACCGCGGCGCAGTATCCGCAGTACCAGGGTTATCCGGTCGTTGCGCAGCAGCCCACCGAGGCCATGCCCGCACCGACGCCGAGTGAAAACTTGCCGACACCGCCGCAGGCCACGAACGGCGTGGTGCCGACCAACGGCACGGTCGACCCGAATGGCAGCGTGATGCCTAATGGTCATGGCGTGCCAAATCAGAACCACGGCTATATGGGAACAGGCGGCTATCCGTCGACCGGCGGCCATGGCGACGTATCGGGCTACGGCCATGGTTACGGCAGCAACTGCGGCTATCAAGATTACGGCGTGAGTGGCTACATGGACCAATCGTGCCACGATACGCAATGGTTCGGCGGCGTGTACGGGCTGTTCATGAATCGTGACGACGGTGAGTTCCGCCGCCTGACGGCTCAACTTGATACGCCGTCTGCCTATCCGTACTATCCACCTGCTTCCGAGACAGTCCTATCGACGGAAAACGTCGATCACGACTTCCGCGAAGGCTTTGAGGTCCGCTTCGGCAGCACGCTATGCAGTAACGGGTGGTACGAGGATGACTGCAACCAACATGGCTATGGCCATGGCTGCGACACGGGTTGCGAGCAAAGATGCGCAACGGCTACCTTCGCTTGGGAAGTTGGCTATTGGCTTCTCGACGACGACGTCAATACAGCCCAGGTAGTTGACGCCATTCCGACGGACACCTACCGGATGTACGGCATGAAGAATTTCGCCGGCATCGAATACAATGGCGAACCGGTCAACCTCTGGTACGACTATCAGGTACCCGTCGAAGACCCAGCCAACCCGCCACCCTGGGGCACAGGTACATTGGTCCGCGTGCTCGCCCAGCGCGTGCGCAGCAACTTCCAGGCGCAGAACTTGGAGTTGAATTTGTTACGCCTGCCGATTTGTGGCGCGTCGTCGTGTGGCTATAGTTCGAGCGGTGGCGACGATTGCCATGGCTACGGAGCGGCGAATTGTGCGCCCGTATGCGAGTCACCATTCAGCATGTCCACTCTCTGTGGTTTCCGCTACCTGCGAATCGACGACGACTTCGAGTATGCAACGATGTGGGCTATCGACGACGGTACGGGTACTTTGACACCTCCGGCCTACACGCCGTGGGATGGTGCCGGCGAGTTGTACTACGACATCAACGTCGACAACCACCTGGCTGGATTCCAGTTGGGTGCCAATATGAACTATTGCATCTCGTGTAAGTGCAACGTGTTTTGGAACACGAACTTTGGACTTTACAACAACCACATCACGACGTACCAACGAGTGTACGGCGAACTTGGCGCGGCGACGTGGGTCGGAAGCGGCGAAAATGTGTCCGTCAACGTCGACAAAGACGACGTGGCGTTCGTCGGCGAAATGCAGGTCGGCGGCAGCTACGATTTCACCTGTAACTGGCGCGGCATCCTGGCCTATCGGGCTGTGGGAATCAGCGGCGTAGCACTGTCGGTCGATCAGATGCCGGAAGATTTCAGCAGCAGAGAACAAGTCGCATCGATCGACTCCAACGGCTCGCTGATCATCCACGGCGTACAGGCCGGTGTCGAGTGCCGGTACTAGAAGATTTCGATTCCGCAACCTCGGCCCGCGGGTACAAGCTCCCGCGGGCCGAGGTTTTTTTGTTTGGAGAGGCATCACGCAGAGGCGCGGAGACCGCCGAGCGGAAGAACTGCGATATGGATTACAACCATAGTCTCCGCGTCCTCTGCGCCTCAGCGTGATTTTTTGAATGGATAAGTTAGCGGCGGCGGCGTGCGCAGTGCTGCCGTTAGCGCAGCGCCGAAAATCACGAATAGTACCGTTGCGGGCTCGGGCACCCGGATGCCGACGATGCGTAGCTCGGGTCGGAAGCTGGCGTCGGTTGCGCCGGTAGTGAAGATCTGCCAGCCGTTATTCGTGCCGCCGTCGGCCGGGCTGGGCGTGCCGATGTAGAAACCAAAGTTAGTCTGGCCCTTCCGCCAGTTTTCTACAATCGACGTCACGTCGATGTGCATGACCTCGGTGTCGTTCATTCCAGTGACCGAAGTTGCTGCCGCGGCGACGGCTCCGCCGGCCACCAGCTCCAGCGGTCCATTGACGGCCGGATTGCCGTTGCTGTCGAAGCTCGCGTAGGTTGAACTTGTTGACCAATCCCTCAATACCTGGTGAACCGTGAAGGGGCCGGGCGAATCGGCGTTCGTGCTGGCGAATCCGCTCACCATCACAAGCTCTGCCTTGTCGATTTGTTGATACTTGCCCAGGTTCAGACCGTTGAATCGTAACAAGTACGATTGATCGGCCGAGGGCGTGGCGATGGTGTCGTCGAAGCCGTCAACAAAAACTTCTTGAACCGTCGAGCCGTCGAGGTCCATACCCGCGGAGTCCAAGCGAAGGTCCGCCGTGCCGGCGTAGCCGTTCACGCCGTTCTGAAAACTAGCGATTTCGACTTGCGGGTCCAACGTGTAATTGACGGTGAGCTTCGGACGGTTGGCGCCGGTAGCGGCGCCGGTCGTGTTGGGGCTCCAGCCGTCGGTGGACAGGTCGGAGCGAATGCCGAAGCCGAAATTGGTTGCGGTGCCGTTGACCCAGGCTTGCACTGCGCGATCGGCGCGGGCGCTGACCGCCGCGCCGGCGGCCGGTCGATCAAAGCTTCCTAAAATCCCACCGACGTTTCCGGCCAGCCCATCGCCGCCGAACGTGACGTCCCAGGTGGAGGTACCGTCGAATGCGGTGTTGAGTCGGTAGAGGTTGTAGTTGCCGCCGGACTGGGCATCGGCCACCGTGGCTGTCACCATGTCGACCGTAGCGCTAATCACCTTGGCGCCGGCGGGCACGCCGCTTCCGCCGGTGATACTGCCGAATCGCAGCAAGCCATGTCGCCCGCCGGCATCGTTCAATGTGGTCCCGCCGCCGTCGATGAAGTAGCTGGTGGTATCGGTATTAACCGCGGAGCCATTGACGTCGCCCGCGCCGGCCGGACCAATTTTGCGATCGAAGGAGTCAGCATAGCCGGCCGTGCCTTGTTGGAATGTGGCCGTGGAGATGATCGGCGCCGCGCTCAGCGGAGCCGCGAGGGCCATCGCCAACAGCGGCGATAGCCGGAATGGATTTGCCTTCATTAGATCTAACTCCCGCGTCGAAGTTGCTTCAACAATGAGGTGCTTATTTATTTCTATTTACCGGCCGCAGTCGGCCCAGGGTGCTCCAAAACGTACCGACCGTTTGTGAAAATCGCGCGAAGATAAATTGGAAAGTACCGCAAATATATCGATGGACCAGGGGTGCGCCAATCAGTTGCGAGACCCTCCCGGGCCCTGCTCGCGAATGGATTGGGAATGGGACCGCCGGACTGGCCGCGAGTTTTGCTGCAACGACAAAGTGTCCGTTGGACTTCGTCGGGCGGAAAAACGTTAAGTCCAGTGGTTTCAATGCTCTACGGAAACTAGTCATCAAAAAAATCGAGGGGCCCCTCGGCCAATCGACCGCGCCTGCACGCTACGAAGTGCGCGGGTCTCCTGTACCGAACACAACTGGCGCAAGCACGATCGGGTCGCCCATTGCGGTCACCGGTTGGAGTTCAAGCTGCAATGTGGCGTTGGGCAGGTTCGCTTCAGTGCTTCGCGAAAACGAACGTAGGGTACGATGACGGCGAGGCAATTCTGAATTTTGAACTGCCTCGCATGTTCATGATCCTACGCGGGCCAGATATCTGCCTGTACCGAACTCTACCCACCAACGCTGCGGCTGATTGCTCCTCACGGTAACGGCATTGCACAATAATGCCCAAATGGGGCGGAGAATTTGTCCAGGCGTCAGGGTTTTTGTGCATCCCAGCGCCAGAGCGTCCATAGAAAGATAAATCGCGAACGGCCCACCGGAGTTGCAGTCAATATAATTACGAGCCAGTACGGGATTACGACAAAATACTGGCCGCCGCGAAACAACCATCGGATTCCGAGTCGTGACAATGGTGGACTGCCTTTTACTGGCGGCCAAAGAGGCTCCATGTTGTCTGGTTCGCTCGAAACGTTCCATGCAAATGGTTTATACGGCCAGTGATACCAGCCTATTCCAAGCTCGCCTTTCAGTGAGACAAGGTTGAGAACATGACCGCCAATCATGCCCCGAGATGAATCCCGTGCCATGTAACTGTGCAAGTTCAGTACGACCAAAAGCGAACAGAGGATTTCGCAGATAGGCGGGAGCGCATTCGCACTTCACGGAATCTCATGCCCCGATTCTACCGCGCCATCGCAATGGGCGTAGCTGGAATCATATTGAACGATGGATCAGTCCCGAACTCGTCCATCGCGTGAATGAGGCAGGTCCGATTCCAACAAACGAATTTGGCGAGCACTTCATTCCGCATCGACTGGTCATTCTTCGCACGAACGCTGTCGCCGAACTTCCGCTTGATCGGGGAGAAAGCGCAACATGCATCATCGGCACAGACGATCGACGTCGCCATTTTGGGGCTTCTCGTCTGGTTGTGGACGCAAGCCGGATGAGTCTCGATTGGAGCCATCGGCGTACATGATGGTTGGGTCGTGCATTTCGCGGTTGGTCGTGTTCAGCCAGTATTGGCAAATGCACATGAACTGTGTGGAGTGGTCGCAGGATCGTAAGTCGCATGAAGGTCGTACCTTTGATTGCGGAGGAAGCTCGTGAACGAGCGTGGGGATCGGCACATGAACGCTTGCGTCGACGATCGGAGTCGGCACGATGACGTGATCGCGAAAGTCGGGAGTTGGCGGTCCTATCGAAGTCCAATGCTACGTTGGCTCGGCATAGCCGGCGGATATGGGCGTCGATGGTATCACGACTCGGACCAGGGAAGGATCGTAAATAAGGTTTTTGATTCGATGGTGAAACTTGAAATGTCAACTTGGCATTTCAAGTTCTGGGAGGCCGGCGGACGAGTGGCGAGGTTCGTAGTACCGCCTTTAGGCGGTTGGCATGACGCCCGCGATAACCGCCTGAAGGCGGGACTACGAACTTCTTTCACCGGCTACACTATCACGCTGGTTAGCGCAATGAACTCGGGGTCGTGGCGGAGCGGGTTGAAGTCTGCTTCGTCGGCGATCATGTCGCGGAAGTTGGTGTCGAGTTCTAACGTGCGCGAGAGGTACCGCAGCGCTAAAGTGCGGTTGCGGGCCAGGCTCCAGTAGCAGGCCAGGTTGTATTGCAATATGCCTTCGCTGGCGTCGATCGTGATGGCGCGTTCCAGCGATTCGATGGCTTTTCCCAGTTGGCCAGTGCGTTTGTAGCACCAGGCGAGGGCCATCAGCACGTGGATGTCGTCGGGGATGAGGTCGGCGCTGCGCTGCAGGGGGAGCAGCGCTTCTTCGTAGCGGGCCATTTCGCGCAAGGTTTCGCCCATCAAGTAGCAGGCCCGGCCGTTGCCGTGGACCAGGGCGCCGCGGCGCTGCAGGGAGCGGAGGGCGTGCTCGTTCATACCGAGCTCGATGTAGCCCTCGGCTTCTTCGATTGTCCGGCGCAGTTGAATGCGGTTACGAGACACTTGGTTTCTAACGCTCCTACCAATACGATTGCTCGCCTGCAAACTGCGATGTGTTTTGCGATCACATCGCTCTAACTGAATTGTACTCACACGTAGGGCAACGCCAAACCATTTGCGTGAATTCGGACTGAAAAAATTGAAGTTGTGTGCGGCGGCGCACATGGCGAAGACCTGATGCAGAGCGCGGGTGGAGCGGGCGGCGGAAGGTTTGCGGCTCGTGCGGCACGATGGTTGCTGGTCGATGGATGTTTTGTGCGCGTCGTGTGTTGAGTGTTCAGTGATTGACACGCTCAGAGGTTGTCGGGGCGACCAATGGGCGTGGCGAACATGTCACAGAACCACGCCCTTCGGCGAGCCTCTGGGACGTGCCGCCCCGAGTGGAACTTCGGGTCAGAGACCCCCTTAGGCCCGTGCGACCGGTATGTTGTGATTCCGCAACATGAGCCCCCCTCCGACGCGGTGGAAAGGCAACATCAGTAGTTGGTGGCGGCAAATTTTGGGTGCGCTGTAGTGGGCGTAAATTGCCGTCTCATAAGCGGTTGGGCCGTTGAGATTTGAGTGCGGCGCGGATTGGTATGCGGGGTGCCTGAGGCGGTGTTGGGCTGACATCGGCGTGGTCGAGGTCGGCCCGATTTCCCGCCTCCCTTTCTTTCGCCCCTGGCACCGGAGTTGGCAACGCGGACGGGTGTGAGGGCGTCGTGGCCGACGCCGCTAAGCCCGCTCTGTGGTTGGCATTCTTGTGCGGTCCCCTCATCGCGGCAATTCCCCGCTTGCCGTTCTGCTGTGCGCTTCATTCTTGGAATATCGCTGCTGCTGTTGGGCATCGGGTTGTTCGCCTGCCAGGTGGAAGGGTTTTCGGCCCGGTCGTCGGCCGGCGACGTTTCGACGCCGTGGGTGCGAACGGTTGATGGTTGGGAGCGCCTGGCAGCTGGACGGTTTCGGCCGTTGGGCCGCCGCCCGTTCATCCGTTGGTAGTGGCGGTTGGGCAGACGTTGGCTTCCATTTTGTCGCTCGCCTTCTTTCAGCGAGATTCTCAGCCGGGCAGTCGTAAGTGCTAGCGGTGGCGGCGGTTTCGGAGAGCGGTCATGCCCCGGCTCGCTGATTGGCAAAATCTTTTTGGATTCTTGCACGGGACACTCTGCGCCGCCGCACTAATAACGAGTAGAGGTTGCTGCGCTGCTGCCAGAAAGCACTGGCGGACTTCGGCAAGCTCAGTCGAGTCGAGCCAGTGGCACCCGAGCACTGGGACCCTTTGCTCGACGTTTTGAGCACTGCCCATTTTTCCTGCCCGTGAGGGTTACCATGCGTTTAACACTTCGCACGTTGCTGGCGTACTTGGACGACATCCTGGATCCGGCCGACAAGGAACAACTGGCCAAGAAAATCGAGTCGAGCGAGTTTGCGGAGGATTTGGTGCACCGCACGCGCGATACGATGCGGCGACTGCGGCTGAGTGCTCCGCAAGTAATCGGCAGCGGCATGGGGCTGGATCCGAACACGGTGGCCGAGTATTTGGACAACGTGTTGCCGCCGGAGAGCGTGGGAGACTTCGAGCGGATTTGTCTGGAATCGGACATGCACCTGGCGGAAGCGGCCGCGTGCCATCATGTGCTGACGATGGTGCTGGGCGAGCCGGCGGATGTCGATCCCCGGCGCGGCAGCGGATGTATGCGATTCCGACCGAGCACGATGCACGGCGGCAGGTGCGCGTTGAGCCGGCGCATGCGGCAATGGGCGCAGTGCCGTCGACGGCCGTGCCGTTGCAACCGGTTGCCGCGATGCCCTCGAGCGTGGTGGCGCCGGCCCCTGTTACGCGCGAAGTGCCGGAATATCTGCGACATCGGGTTGGGGCGGTTTTCGCACGGCGCTCATGGCGCTCGCCGCGATGCTGCTGATTGCGGCGGGATTGTTTTTTGTGCCGGGTGTGCGCGAGTGGATTAGCGGTGCGCCGGCGGACGCCCAGCTGGCCGCTGACACGACGGGTCGCGACGAAGCGGCGCCGGAAATGACGACGGATACTCCGTCCCTGCAATCTGAGATACCGACTTTGCCGACGGATGAGGCGGTCACCGTTGCGACACCGGTGGAGCCGGCTGCAGTTGATACCACGGAAACCGATAAATATGCGTTTTCTGAGACGGCATCGCAGCAAGATCCCCAAGCCGCCGATTCAGCATCCTCGTTGCCGCCGATAACCTCCACGCCGCCTGCACTAGTAGAGGGTGCGCAGAGCGCACACGAGAATACAATTGCCGTGATTCCGCCGGAGCCGACGTCCGATCTGCCGGCGGTGGGCGCGAATGAGACAGGTACCCACCAGAGTGCGGACGAAACGGATACTGTATCTCCGGGAACAGTTACGGATCCAGTCACCGACACGACGTCAATTGCGGTGTTACCGACTGATCCGTCGATTGGTGCGGACATTCCGCCCGAAACGACGATCGATGCGGCTGCAGCGGCGGCTGTGCCGGGTGAGGGCAATGTAACTCCGCCGAGTGGCCTGGACGAAAGCGTGCCACCGACGGCGACCGAGGATGTGCCGGCGGGGCCGGTGGAGCTCGGCACGTATTTGGGCCGTAAGACGGTACTGTTGAAATATGACGATGCGAATGGCGGCTGGTTCCGCGTGGAGCCGCGTGCCGCCGTGGTGCCGGGGAATCGGCTGCTCGCGCTGCCGCAGTTCCGGCCGAAGATTTTGCTCACGTCGGGCGTGAGTTTGGATGTGTCGGGCGGCACGCAGCTGGTGATGCGAATGGCGGAGGAAGAACCGGCCGGCAGTTTGCCGGCGGCTGATGTGAGTGTGCCGTTGATCGAAGTGGTTTATGGGCGGATTATTCTGGTGAACACGGCGGCGGACGAAAGTCGAATGCGGTTGAAGCTGGGATCGGCCGTGGGCGAGGCACGGTTGGCGCGGAACGCCACGCTGGGCGTGGAAGTGGAGCGGCAGTATGTGCCCGGCAATGATCCGCGCAAGTCGTCGGCACCGATCATCGCTCGGTTGTATGCTCCCGACGGCGGCGTGCAGTGGCAAGATGCGGCGGGCGAAAAGTCGATCGATGCCGCTAGCCAATGGACGATTACGGAGGGTGTTCCGTCGGAGGTGACGGCCGATGCGTCGCCGCCGGATTGGATTGACCATGAACCCGTGGGGCAGCTCAGCGAGCAGCGGTATGCGGCGCCGAAAATTGAGTCCACGCTCGTTGCGAACCGTCCGGCCGACATTCAACTGCTCGAATTGTTCCAGACGATCGAGCAGCGCGAAGATAAGTCGTTAGTGGCGAAGTGCAGCATCCACGTGGGCGTGTTTCAGCCGTTCATTGAGGCGCTGCGGGATTCGGACCAGAAGTCGAACTGGCGTGCGCACATCGAAACGCTGCGGTCGGCGATGGCGCTGAGCCCGGAATCTGCCGCGGCGGTGAAGAAGGCGCTCGACGAGCAGCGCGGCCGTCCGGCCTCGGATGATTTGTACGAAATGTTGTGTGGATACAGCGAAGAGCAAGTCGGCCGAACGGCGGACCAGGTGAAGGCGGGCGCCGTGGCGAAATTGATCGATTGGCTGGAGGAAGATAGCCTCGATTACCGCGTGCTGGCGGTCCACGATCTGTTTGAGATTACCGGTAAGCGGCTGATGTCGGACCCGGCTTCGAACCCGCGGGATCGGGATCAAAGTGTTCGCCGCTGGCGTGCACGGCTGGAAGACGGCGAGCTGATGCCGGTGCGGCGGTAGCAGGGTAAGCGTTAGTGGCATGCTTTCGGGCGCGGGCGGGTAAGCAAGGTCGTCGCCGCAGCACATGCCTACGCCTGGACGGCGAAGGCATGCCACCCAAAGCTGGTAGAGAACGCGAGGGGCAGCTCGACTGAGCTCGCCGAAATCAAGCCCCGCCGCTAAACCGCCGTAGCTCTCCAAATGCGGCCAGAAAGACCAGTTTTCTGCGGGGGGATTTCGCGTTAGAATAACCGGCTTGGATTGGGCCGAGCCAAGGCTCGCCCTCAAGTTGTTCTCTCGGGTAACGATCCGCGGAGCCGATTCGTGCAAATTCAGATCTCCACGCGTCATGGCCATTTGAGCGATGAGTCGCGGGAACGGATATCCGCCAAGGTGGAGAAGTTGTTGAAGATTTTCGATCGGCTGACTGCCATCGAGGTGATCGTTGATTTAACCGATTCGACGAACCCGCGGGTGGACCTCAAGGTTTCGGCGGAACACAAGCACGATTTTGTGGCCCATCACCAGTCGGACAATATGATGGGCTCGGTGGATGCCGTGATCCATCGCCTGGAGCAGCAGCTTCGCAAGTATAAGGACAAGGTGGTCGAACGGCACCGCGGGAACGATTCACGCCGCCGTGTGGACACCTTGATGCCAGAAACCGAAGTAGAGTAGGGGTTTAGCGTGATCGGAGGTTGGTCCGCCGCCGGGTGAATGTAGGTTGGACGTTTGGCGGCCGGCCGCGGTTAGCAGATCCTTGGCAAGCGAGTGAGCGGTGAATTGCCCGCGAACCTCGCGCGGTCGTCGGCCTTGTGCAGGCTGCGATTTGCGCCGAGCGATATAATTGCTGGAAGAGCACGACAGGCGATGATCCAACTCGGTTGACGAGGCGAATAAGTGATGAAGTTTTCCGATTTTATCTCCAAGGAAGCGATTCGAACGCAGTTGGAGGCGGGCGAAAAGAAGTCGGTGATTCGAGCGATGACGCGGTCGCTGGTGGAAGCCGGACGGATCAACGAAAAGGATTACGAAGGAATCGTCGAAGCAATCTTGAAGCGAGAGGAGTTGGGCAGCACGGGGATTGGCCGCGGCGTGGCCGTTCCGCACACCAAGCACCCGTCGATCGACCGATTGGTCGGGACGGTGACGATCAGCAACGAGGGGGTGAACTTCGAGAGCTTGGACGGCGAGAAGGTGCACTTGTTGTTCTTGTTGGTGTCGCCTCCGGATCGGCCGGGCGACCATTTGCGGGCGCTGGAAAACATTTCGCGGCAGCTGCGCGACGACATGTTTTGTCGCCTGCTGAAGCAGTGCAAGTCGCCCGAAGAAGTGTGGCATTTACTCGAGGAAGCGGATAACAACCAATTTCCATCGTAATGATTCAAGTGCGCGCACGTGTTGGGCAGGGGCATTTAGCGGTGTCGCTGGTGACGCGCGTCGCGACTCCGACTGAGCTCGCCTAAGTCAAGCGACGCGGCTAAATGCAGACTCCCCAAATAACGCGCGTCATTGTGATACGAAACACGCAGGGACTGCATGCGCGCCCTGCCGATATGTTTGCGAGGCTGGCCCGACAGTTTCAGTCGCGGATTGAGCTGGTGCGAGATGATCGCCGCGTCGAAGCGAGCAGCATTATCGATCTGCTCACGTTGGGTGCAGCCCAGGGAACGGAATTGATTCTGGTGGCAGAGGGAGACGACGCCGAAGAGGCCGTGGAAGCTTTGGCGAAGCTCGTAGAAAGTGGCTTTCCGATGGAGGAAGCCGAGAGTCAGGAACAAGCTGGCTAAGCGGAAAGGTGAATTACTGAGTGCGTGAGTTGGCCGATCATTGCGTCACCGTTTGCATTGAGGCACTCCGCCGCTCTTTTCCTACCGCACGGCCGTTACCGAACACTTAACAATACAGTCTTGGTTTACCTAGCGCTCGACAACGCGGCACTCTACTGCCCGGCGATTGCCTCCGCAGCTCTCTTCAGGTGGATGCGGATATCTGGCGATCGGCGTGGCGATCGGCGCCGCTTTTCGCGACCGACGGCGGTCCGGCTGATTCCCTGGTTCGATGGTGGAATGCATGCCGGCAACCTCGCCGCGGTTACGGGAGCCGAGCGCGCAGGTAGACCGTCCGAGTCAGCATGGAACGTCTTCAAGGGATTGCCGTCTCGCCCGGCGTGGCGATCGGCGAAGTGCTCGTCATGGACAACGAGGGGTTTCGCATCCCTCGTCGTTTCCTGCCGCGTGACGCCGTGGAAGACGAGCTCGAACGGCTGAACCGGGCGATCGTAGCGGCCACCGACGAGATCGAGCGCAAGCGGGCCAAAGTTTCCGAGCAGCTGGGCAAGGAGTACGCGGCGATCTTTTCGGCGCATATCCAGATGCTCAATGACAAGGGCCTGCGCTCCAAGCTGGAGGAGATGATCCGCCAGCGTCACTACTCGCCGGAATACTCGGTGAGCCGTGCCCTGCGGCATTACGCCAAGGTGATTCAATCGCTCGAAGGCGTGATGCCGGAGCGGGCGAACGATATCTTCGATATCGAGAAGCGGCTGTTGCGGCATTTGTTCGGCAAGCGGCGCGAAGAGCTGGCCCACATCAATTCCGAGGTGTTGGTGCTGGCCCACAATCTCACGCCGAGCGAAACGGCGAATTTGAATCCGAAGTACGTCCGTGGTTTCGTGACAGAGATCGGGGGGCCGGGCAGTCATACGGCGATTGTCGCCGAAGCGCTTGGGATTCCGGCGGTGGTGGGCATTGGGCCATTTCTGGCCGACGTATCGGGCGGCGAATACGCGATCATCGACGGGTTTCAGGGGCTGGTGATTCTGCACCCGGACGAGGAAACGCTGGCCCGATATCGGCACGAAGTCGTGCAACACCGTTCGCTGGCCGCCAAGCTTGAAAAGCTGCGCGACCTGCCGGCCGAGACGGCCGACGGCACGCGGATCCAGTTATTGGGCAACATCGAATTTCCCTACGAAGTGGAGCAATGCCAGAAGCGCGGTGCGAACGGCATCGGCCTGTACCGCACCGAGTTCTTGTTTCTGGCCAGCGACAAGGAGCCGACGGAAGAGCAGCAGGTGAACGCGTACACGGCCGTGGCGCAGGCGCTGCCGGACCGGCCGGTGGTTATCCGCACGATCGACCTGGGGGCCGACAAGCTGCCGAGCATTCCGTTTCCCGAAGACGAACAGAACCCGTTTCTGGGATTGCGCAGCGATTCGGCTCGCGCTGAAGAATCCGGATATTTTTCGGGCCCAGTTGCGGGCGATTTTGCGTGCGAGCGTGGTAGGCAACATCAGCGTGATGTTCCCGCTGATCAGCACGTTGTTGGAGCTGAAGCAGGCGAAGATGGTGCTGCGCGAGGCCCGCGAGGACCTCGAAGAAGAAGGAGTGGAGTTCGACAAGGGGATCAAGGTGGGCATGATGGTCGAAGTGCCGTCGGCCGTGATTACGTTGGACCGGTTTGTAGAAGAGGTGGATTTTTTCAGCATCGGCACGAACGACTTGATCCAGTACACGCTGGCGGTCGATCGCAGCAACAAGGACGTGGCCAGCCTGTATACGGCCAGCGACCCGTCGATTCTGCGGATGATCGAAATGGCGGTGCGGATCGCGGTGGAGAACGAGGTGCCGATCAGCATGTGCGGGCAGATGTGCGGCAGCCCGCTGTACACGATGCTGCTGTTGGGAATGGGACTGCGCAGCCTGAGCGTGACGCCGGCCGCGATCCCGGAGATCAAGCAGGTATGCCGCAGAGTGTCGCTGGAAGATTGCCAGCGAGTTGCCAAGCGGCGCATTGCAGCTAGAAAGCGCCCGCGATGTGAAAACGTATTTGAAAGAGGAGCTGTCGAAAGCGCTGCCGGAATTGCCGGTGTGAGGGAAGAAGGTGTCGGGTGTTCGCCACGGCGAATCTTCGATCAGGTGTCGGATGTCAGATCGTAAATGACACCTGACACCCGATACGTGACACCTAGTACCCAGCTCCGCGACACAATTTATTAAGCGAAATGGAAGAACAGACACAACATGAAACAAGAAATGCTGATCAACGTCGCGCAGGCGGAAGAGTGCCGCATCGCGATCGTTGAAGACGGGGTACTCGAAGAACTTTATTTGGAGCGTACCAGCCAGCACAACTATGTTGGCAATATTTACAAGGGGCGGATCGTCAATCTGGAGCCTAGCATTCAGGCGGCGTTTGTCGACTTCGGCGTCGGCCGCAATGGCTTTCTGCACATCAGCGATGTCGAGCCGCAGTATTTTCGCCAGGGCGGTTACGATCCGCGGAAGGCGATTCAGCCGAACGGTGGCGGCGGGCAATCGCGCGATCGCGATGTGGAGTTCGACCGGACCGAAGGGCGATGAGGGACAATCGCACGACGGCGGACACGGACATGGCCCTGGCGGCGGTCGCGGTCGTGGCGGTCGCAATGGCGGGGGTGCCAAGACGGCCCGATTCCGAGTGGGCGTCCGGCCGCGGTTCAAGCCGCCGATTCAGGAGATCTTCCAGCGCGGCGACGAAGTGCTCGTGCAAGTAATCAAGGAGGGCATCGGCACGAAGGGCCCGACGCTGTCGACGTACATCAGTATTCCCGGCCGGTACCTGGTGCTGATGCCGGCGCTCGGGCGCATCGGCGTGTCGCGCAAGATTGAAAGCGACGAGGATCGCCGCCGCCTGCGCGATATTCTGCGCGAGTTGAACCCGCCCAAGGGCGTGGGCTTCATCGTCCGCACGGCCGGCACCGACCGGACCAAGAAAGAGCTGTCGCGCGACCTGGCGTACCTGTTGCGGTTGTGGAAAGTGATCGTGCGGCGGATCAAGAAGACGTCCGGGGCCGGTCGACATCTACGAAGAAAGCGACATGATCATCCGCACGATTCGCGACATTTTCACCGGCGACGTCGACTCGATTTTTATCGACGAGCCGAAAGCGTTCGAGCGGGCCAAGGAGTTTTTGCAAATCGTGATGCCGCGGTACGTGAACCGGTTGCAGCTGTACGAAGGCCGCGAGCCGCTGTTCCACAAGTACAACTTGGACGAGGAGATTGCCAGGATCAATCAGCGTCACGTGCCGCTCCGAGGCGGCGGGTCGCTCGTGATCGACCAGACGGAGGCGCTCGTGGCGATCGACGTGAACAGCGGCAATTTTCGCACCGATGGCTCCGCCGAAGATTCGGCGTATCAACTGAACCAGACCGCGGCCAAGGAGATCGCCCGGCAATTGCGGCTGCGCGATTTGGGCGGCGTGGTGGTGAACGACTTTATCGACATGCGCAAGGAGCGGAACCGCCGCGGCGTGGAGCGCACGCTGCGCGACGCGGTGAAGCGCGACCGGGCGCGGACGAAGATCCTCCGCACCAGTCCATTCGGCCTGATCGAGATGACGCGGCAGCGGATTCGGCCGAGCATCAAGCGGAGCGTGTACAAGGAGTGCCCGTCGTGCGGCGGCACCGGCCTGGTGAAATCGGCCGAGAGCATGGCGATCGAAGTTGTCCGCAAGCTCATCATGTGCGCCACACGAATCAGGTGGCGCGAATTACCGTCACGGTGGAGGAGGAGGTGGCGAACTACTTGAACAACAAGAAGCGCCGCGACCTGGTGACAGCTGGAGCAGGAGAACAACGTGGAAGTGCAGGTGATCAGCGGCGAAGGACTGTCGCCCGAGTTTTTGAAGATCGATTGTGTGGACGCCAACGGCCGCGAAGTGCGGGTCGGCATCGAGTGACAAATTGTCGTGAAAATCCCCAAGGTCAGGACGAATCTAACCGCCAAGGCGTCAAGAACGCCAAGAAAATGCACGGGAGGTGCGTTTCTTGGCGCTGTCGGTCGTGGCAGTTTCAATGCCGAGGCGCTCTGAATCGTCAGAGATTGCATTCGACAGCGCCATCATGCAAAAATGATTCCCTTGGCGTTCTTGGCGGCTTGGCGGTTCATCGGCAGACGTTCATCAATTGGAGGTTTGAGGAATGCGAGTTCGGGCTGCGCTCTTGAAGTGGATGAAGAAGTTTCTGTGGACGGCGCCGTTTTTGGTGCTGGTGGGTATGTTTGGTTGCGGCAGCGGGCTGTACTTTCAGCGACTCGCCGGCAACGGGTTGGGGCTGTGGTTTCTGGGCCTTGTGTTTTTAGGAGCGGCGTACCTCGAGCACTCGCCGTGAGTGGACGGCATACCTACACGTTAGGAGTTCGGAACCTAGCCACGAAGAGGCACGAAAAGACACAAAAAGAGGGACGAGATTCCGTCCGTTGCTTGACGTACGAATTTAGTTTCTCGTCCGCAATTCTTTTTGTGACTCTTCGTGCTTTTTGTGGTTACTAAACGAGCTTTGCGTCGAGCGAGATTTGGGCGCCGCTGAGTACTTTGGAGACCGGGCAGTTCTTCTTGGCCTGCTCGGCGATCTCTTGGAACTTGGCGTTGTCGATTCCCGGGACGTTGGCCGTCGTTGTGAGATGGATCGTCGAGATGCTAAAGCCGCCTCTCGACTTTCCGCAGGTCGACTTTGGCTTTCGTCTGCACGCGCTTGGGCGGGCTGCCGGCCTTCCCCAGCGCGGCCGACAGGGCCATGGAATAGCAACCGGCATGCGCGGCGGCGATCAGTTCTTCCGGATTGGTTCCCGCGCCGTTCTCGAACCGCGACTTGAACGAATACGGTCCTTCCCACGCGCCGCTGCCGATCTTCATGGTGCCGCGGCCACTTTCCAAATCGCCTTCCCAAACCGCTTCGGATGATCGCTCGGGCATGTTGCACCTCGTTTGTGTTGAGTGTGAATTGTCAGGCATTAAACAGGAGGACACAGAGGCAACAGAGGTCAGAGGAGTAGTGGAGTCGAAATGTTGCCTGGTCGTAGTATCTCCAAGGCTGACACTGCTGTTTCAATCTGTCTCTGCGGCCTCCTGTTCAATTCTCTGAGTACGTTCTAGAATTCTATCTCTGTATTGCGGCGTCTCTGTGCGACAAATCGTCGAAAAGTGCCGGAAAAGCGTGCCGTTTCCGTGCTTTCGAAGAGCAGTCGACGGCCGGCCGGCGCGATCGCTACACTGAGAGATTCTCCGAAACGCAATTCGCGATTCATTTCTTAAGTGAGTGGTGGAGCCATGTACGCGATCATCAGCGACGGTAGCCGACAATATAAAGTGGAAGAAGGCCAGGAAGTCGTGATCCACTATCGCGACGTGCCGGCCGGCGAAAAGGTGACATTCGATCGCGTGCTGGCGGTGGGCGGCGACGGCGACGCCAAGCTGGGCTTGCCGCTGGTCAAGGGCGCGAGCGTCACGGCCGAAGTGCTCGGCCCCGAGAAGGGCGATAAGCTCGTCATCCAAAAACTGCGCCGCCGCAAAAACATGCGCCGCAAAACCGGCTGCCGCCACATCTTCACCCGCGTGCGGATCGGGAAGATTAGCGTATAAGTACCACTCGACTCTATCAGTTGGTGTCGTTAGGCGGCGGATGGCTGTACGCCGAAGGCGTTAAATCCCAAAGCCCGGGGTTGTTCGCCTCAGCGAACTACCCTGGGTCGCGTGGTCATGTCGTTCGTTTACGCCGCAGGCGTTACACAGGGTTATGCAGGGCGTTTGTGTAACGCTTTCAGCGTAATTCAATCTGCCGGTCGCGTTTCCCTGGCGGATGTAACCGCGTTGCGATAAGAACGACGAGGAAAACGGACATGATCCAAACGATCGCCACAGCGGCCGTTTATGTTGAGGACCAGCAGAAGGCATTAGCATTTTGGACGCAGCAGGTTGGTTTCGAAGTTCATCGAGAAAAACCCATGGGGCCGGATGCCAGTTGGATTGAAGTCGGGCCGGCGGGCGCGGCTTCATGCCTTGTGCTCTACCCCCGGTCGATGATGGAAGACTGAAAGGAACGAAAACCATCGATTGTGTTCGAATGCGAGAATGTGCAGCAGACGTTCGAGGACATGCGTCAGCGCGGAGTTCACTTCACGCAAGAATCAACGGATATGCCTTGGGGAAAGTTCGCGATGTTCGCGGATACCGAAGGGAATTGGTATGGATTGAGGGAGTCACTTGACTGAGGGCGGCTGAGAATTGTCGTTGTGCTGAGATGACCTCAACGGCGTGGCGTACCTGGGCGATAATTGCTATCGCGGCGGCGGGGATCAGCGGTCTACGAAACCTTGTCCTATTGCGATACTACGTCAATCGGCCTCCGTTCTTATTGATCATTACGCCGGCTGACAATCACTCGATCGTTCAATTCATTCAGCCGATCGGTTTGGATGACAAAACCGTCGTTTCGCCGAAGTTTCTTGTCGATGTCGAGATCGATGAGCCATTTCAACTTGCTCTCACATCCAACAAGTGTGCCATTCCAAAGGCCGCAATTGAGCACGGGGACGTTACCCTGTTGCCGGGCGCCTTTCGCATTCGTTTTGGCGACACCACGATTAACGTCATGCCTTCCAGAATCATCGTTGATGGCAAGAACTATGAATGGCTGGAAAAATCGCCATCCCAGCCAATTTCACGTGGTCGTTAGGGCAGATGAAACTTGCGCCGCGGCATAAAGGCAGGCCCAGGGGGTGATTTTTGGGACTGACCATTCATTACGATTGGAAGGCTAAAACCGATTTAGCGTCGGCGCGTTGCACGATTGTGAAGTTTCATGCCATGGCGTTGAAGCTGCCATTCGATAAAGTTTCCGAAATCCTTGAACAAGATTCTCCGGAGGGCAAATCGGAATTTCGTCGATGCGACGATTCCTTTCGCCAAGGCGATCTTTACCTTTCCCGCCGGCGTGCGGACGGAGAAAAAGAGCTGGTGCATGTGCCGGTGCTGCATGCCGTGTTCTTTTATGTGTATGTCCGCGGCGCGGAAAGTGCGCCAATCGGCCTGGCGAGTCATCCGCCCGTTGTATTACAT
This sequence comes from uncultured Planctomycetota bacterium, assembly GCA_963786455.1. Classification (GTDB taxonomy): domain Bacteria; phylum Planctomycetota; class Planctomycetia; order Pirellulales; family Lacipirellulaceae; genus JABDGM01. The sequence goes on from CAWAZX010000018.1 coordinate 503,585, forward strand.
CGAGAGGAACTAATCGAAAGGAACGAGGACAGTTCGGAATGTGGCCGGATTATCGGCCAGGGCGACCCGATCGAGTTCCCGACGCGGCGACGCGGTTACTATTCCTGGCACTCGTTTTGTAAAACCCAATACGCCGGCAATCCGAAGCTAGGTGGTGAAGCGAATTTTCTCAAGTGCATCTGTCGCTGATTGAATTGCTCGACCAGATCAAAACGGCCGGTGTAAAGGTACAAATACGTGACGATTCCGGATACGCGAAACATCGCGACGCCGATCGGCTTCTTAAGTCTTTGTGGCAATGGAACGCGATCGTTGCAAATATTGTCGGAAAATTCGGCGATGCGCTCGGCAACGAGTCGGGATTGGTAGTTGCACCGATCAAGGAGCGACCGGACTTCGAGCACCTAGAGGCAAAAGGAGTTGATGTCCTAAAGAAACTAGCGGCCCGGCAGCGCAGGAGGAAGAAGAAACCATAGTAAACAATCGACGTTGGTGTGTGGGAAAACCAGCGCCACACTACGATATACGCAAGTTACCTCACACGCATTATGTAACGCGTTCAGCGTGATGGCATTCGTGGGCGTCGTACCCAGGGTTGGCCGCTGTCACGTCCAACCTTGGACTTTGGGATGTAACCGCGTTGCGGTATGGAATGCGGCGACCAAGTGTTTTGGTTCGACGGTTCTTTGGCGATGAGTGACTCAGTGGAACCCAACAATACCGTCTGGCGCGTGTTACTTGGGGTGGCGAGAGTTACCGGAATCGCGGCCCTCGTCCCGGTGCTGCTCATTCTCTTTGGTGAGCCTGGCAGCGGGCCGGCCGGCATGCGCGAGTGGGTTTACTTGGCGCTGTTTCCAATCGGTTTTTCGATTGGCTATTTGTTGGGGTGGCGGTGGCCAGTTTTTGGAGGATGTTTTAGTCTCGCCTGCATGGCGGCGAGCCTGCTGGTGATAGGACGAACTTTTGGACTGAGCGCGTACCTGTACTGGGGCATCTTGAGCGTACCGGGCATTCTCTATGTAATTGCCGGATGGAAGTTGAGAGTTGGCAATTCGGCTGTAGTTTCATGAGCAGTCAGCGGTGGATATCAGCAGATGCCTTCCACTTCTTTGAAAACTCTCGATGTGCGGACCGCTGCAGCATGGCGAGCGTGGCTTTCAAAGCATCATAAGACGCAGTCGGAGGTGTGGCTGATCTTTTACAAGCGTCATACGGGACGGTCCTCGATCGCCTATGACGATGCGGTGGACGAGGCGCTTTGCTTCGGGTGGATCGACAGTCTCATTCGTCGGCTGGATGGCGACCGATATGCGCGGAAATTCACGCCGCGGAGGCCGGATAGCCGCTGGTCGACTGCGAATCGCAAGCGGTACGCACGGCTGCAGGCGAGCGGCCGGTTGATGCCAGCCGGCCTGAAGTTAGCCCCGACCGAACGCTCTGGCGATGCGCCGCGACCATCGTCGGAGAAGCTTCCACCGTATATCGAGCAAGCGCTTAAGCGACATCGCGCAGCCTGGAAATTCTTCGAGAGCCTGGCACCGTCGCACCGCCGCAATTACATCGCTTGGATTGATTCGGCGAAACGAGAGGAGACGAAGGCGAAGCGCTTGCGCGAGGCGATCAAAATGCTCGCGGCGGGCGAGAAACTTGGATTAAAGTAATACTTTCATCGCTGAGGTGATTTTATATCTCGGCCAACGTCAGAGCCATTTGCATTAACATAGGCCAATTGTAAGAGCCGGCGACCCGTTGGGTCGCGGCGATCGGATCCAAAAGTGTTCTTGTCGAACGATTCGCTCCGCGATGCCTATGATCTCGCTTCCGAGGCGTATGCGCAGAAGTTCATCAACGAGCTTGACCACAAACCTTTCGATCGCGAGCTGCTGAAGGAATTTGCTGCGCTCGTAGGAGTGGCGAGGCCGGTTGCTGATATTGGTTGCGGGCCCGGGCATGCGACTGCTTATCTGACCTCTCTGGGCCTGCTGGCCACAGGCATCGATCTGTCCCCACGGATGGTCGAGACGGCGTCTAAATCGTTTCCCCAATCACGCTTTGAGGTGGGCGACTTCTTTGCGCTCCCTTACGAATCATTGTCCATTGGCGGCGTTCTTGCGTTTTACTGTATCGTTCATTTGACGGCAGATGAGCTGGTCTCGGCGTTTGCGGAAATGTTCCGTGTGCTCAGCGGCGGTGGTGTTTTGTTACTGTCGTTTCATGTCGGATCTGAGGTCGTGCGTGCAGAAAACTTTCTCGAGACTGGCGCGGCTCTTGACTTCACCTTCTTTGAGCCGCCCGAGGTGGAGGCGGGTCTGAGAACGGCGGGCTTTTCTCCGATTGATGTGCGGATTCGCGAGCCATACGATTCGGAGTATCCGAGTAAGCGGTGTTATGTGTTTGCCCATAAACCGCGATGCACGACCTAGCTGGAAGTCCCGCTTAAGATATCAAGTGGCATGCCTTCGCCACGCGGCGTAGGTATGTGCTGCTTGAAAGAAACATGCTTACGGGCTGGACCCGAAAGAATGCCACCCGCGTAGCTGCCGCCTCCGCTAAACTCTCTGGATTGTATCGACACTTTGCCGTGCAACTGCGGATTGGCATGCGAAGTGCTATACGGCGGTCGGCTAGCACGCGGGGAATTGAATTTCGTAAGCATGAGGCGAAGCACGATGGAAATTTGGGAGACGTTGGAGTTTGGTGCGCGGGCGATGTCGTTGCGGTCCGTCGCAAAGAAACCGTTGGAAGAGATCCTGGAGCTCCAGCACGAGCGGTTACGCAAGCTGGTGCAGCATGCCCGTGCCCATTCGGATTTTTTCCGCGAGAAGCTCGGTCGCATCGACGAGTCGTCGTTTCAATTGACCGACCTGCCTATATCGACGAAAGCGGAGCTCATGGAGAATTTCGATCGGGCGGTAACGGTTGATGATGTGCGGCGCGAGGAGGTCGAGAAGTTTTTTGAAGTTGAGGCAAACCTCGGAAAGTATTTTCGCGACAATTATGTGCTGAGCCACACGTCGGGCACGCAAGGACAGCCGCTGTTGCTCGTGCAGACAAAGGAGAACATCGAACTGCTGTTTGCGCTCCACGTGTCGCGTGGCAATCGGCATGAGCTAAGCATTTGGGAGGCCGTGAAGCACGTGTTTTCTCCGGCGCGGCTGGCGGCCGTGTTGCTCAAGCGGGGTTTCTATCCTTCCGGGTGCGCGTTCGAGTATATGCCGGAAGGTGCAAAACAATATTTCGAGGTATTGCGGCTGACTCTCACCGACGACGATTTGATTGAGCGCCTGGCGGAGTTCCGGCCGACGCACCTGACGGCCTACGCCAGTGTTTTGCACGAGCTGGCTCGGCAGATCGAAGCTGGCCGGCTCACGCTGCAGCCGGAGCTGCAGCAGGTGGTCAACATCAGCGAGCGGCTCTTGCCGCAGGCGCGCGAGCGTTACGCACAGGTGTTTGGCACGCCGATCTTTGACGACTATGCGATGGGCGAATGTCTGTTTTTGACGAACGGTTGCATCAAGACGGGCGGTATGCATGTCAATGCGGACTGGGCCGTGTTGGAGGTCGTGGACGATAAGAATAAGCCGGTGCCTGCCGGCGAGAAGAGGCGAAGGTGCTGCTCACGAACCTGGCGAACTATGTGCAGCCGATCATTCGTTATGAGATTGGTGACATCGTGACGATGGCTGCCGAGGCGTGTGGGTGTGGCAGCAAGTTGCCACTCATCGCGCGTGTGGAAGGACGTGATTCGGATGTGTTTTGGATCGCGGGGGAGGGAGGGCTTCGGCCGATCACGCCGGGTGTGTTCGAAACGGCGCTTGGTCAAATCACCGAGGCGCGCGAATACCAGGTTGTTCAGGACGATCCACGACGATTTCGGATTCGGATTGAAGTGGTGCCGGGGGTTGAGTTAAACCGCGAGCGTGCGCTGGAGGTTGTGCGCAGACAGCTTGACGATTACGGGTTGGCCGAGCAGTTGGAGGTGACTGTTGAAAAGGCAGATCAATTGGCGCCTGAGGGGGGGAACAAGTTCAAGCGCTCGGTGACGAAAGTTACGCCGCCGGGCAACGCGAATTAGGTAGTAGTATCCGGAGCCTGCCACAATGCGTTGGCGGCGCGGTCGATCAACGAAACGCCGATTTCCAGAGTTTTCGTGCGCCAGCGGGGATTCTGCGGTACGAAGATCTCGGCCAACCGGCTGCGCGACCAGTGATCGGGCGATGCTGCGCCGAGCTGGGTGTGCCAATGGAGCTCGTCGAGCAACGTTCGGATGACGCGGACAGGAGAGTAGGTGCCGAATTCCGCGGTGGCGAATCGATAGCGTGTTTTGGGGAACTGACTTTGCAGCCAGGCGCCGAAGCCGCCTCGAATTTCATATGAATTCGAGGTGCTGCGGGCGCCGGATACGACTTGCGGCGGAAAATGGTGATTCCACCATTCAATATTGTCGGCGGCGTCTAAGCGGGAGAGCAGCAGGTGACAATCGGCCCAGCGGCCGAGACCGGTATGAAAATCCAGATGAACCGCTTCTTCGCATGTAGTCAGTAGCGAGGGCAACATCTGCTCGAGAAGTGTCGCCGACTGAGCGCGGCCACGCCCACCGTAGAAAAGCCAGTCGTCAAAATCGTATTGGCCGACAGGCAGCGTTTCCCAAAACGATCGAATGCCATGCCGCAGTGCCAGCTTCGCGAAGGTTAGTCCTGAGGCTAACCGGCGGCGCGCACGCATCGGCGCCAGCGCGCTGCGAAACACGCCGCACAACGGAGGCGAGCCGGAATACTCCTGATCGGCGGGCAGGAAATTGCGGTTCAGGTCGACATTGGCTTCGTTGCAACGACGTCGCCAGGCGAAGCCGAAGGGGTTGATCGCGTGAATGAGGATGAGCGCGCACTCGGCTGGTGGACGCCAATTTGCCGCGAGCCTTTCCAAAAACGCCAATTGCACCGCGGAGCCGAAAAATCCTTCGACGCCATGCAGGCCGCTCGAGACGACGAGTGCAAACCTTGGCTGCGACGTGCCGGCCAGAGCCACGTCGATCGTGAGAGGTTCGGAAGTGGGGCTCGGCGCATCAATCCCCAGGGAGTGCTGTTCCAGCCTCAGCCGTTGACAAGTCTCCCTGAACCGCTGTTTTGCGGTGAAGTAGTCCGGCGAAAAGTAATTGGCTGCACCGGCGTCCATGGAATCGTAGCCTGGCGGCACCATCGATCGGAGTTGCCACGAGGCAATTCTATGTAGAACCAGGCATGGAAAGGTCTATAATTAGCGCAAAACGGCTTGTGCGGAGTCAAGTAGCGGTGTACACGATTCGACGCAATATCTGGTAAGCATGGACGAATACTCGAATAATGCGAGGTTGGTGTCGCGTCGGTAAAGATACTGGGGTCCCAATTGGAAAGGCGAAAAAAATGAACAGGGCAATGAAGTTGGCCACGGCGTGTGCGGTGTTGTTAACCATGTGTGCCCCCGTTTTGGCGCAAGAGGTTGCTGCTCCGGAGACCGCTGCCCCAGCGGAGACTGCCGTTCCGGCCGACGAGCAAGACAAACCAGTTCTCGAAACGGCCCAGGACGAGCTTGCGGAGGTTTCCGAACGTGTGGATCAGAGCGAGCAGGCGGATCGTGTCCGGGCTGGGATCCTCAACCCGATCTACTCGCTGGCGGAGAGGTTTTCGTTTTCAGCATTTCACTGGGTTGCATTTGCGATCATGGTGACAGGTGTGGTCAGCTTTGCGCTGCAGTTGACGTTGGGCAAGCTAGTCGTGTTGAGCAGGGCCAGCTTTAGTCCGTCAGAGATTCTTTCTGACTTGTTGGGGTTGGCGGTGAGTCTCATCGGCCTGGTACTCACAACGCAGGCGGCGACAGAAAACTCCAATTTCACGACGAGCGCATTCTCGGTGATTTCGTCAACTTGCACGGGCGCGATCGCGGGTCTTTTGTTCTACGTGTGGGGGCAGAGGCAGGAGCTGCAGGCGGTCACGGGGCGGAAAATGTCGGCCGCAGTTGATCGGACTGCAACTAAAACGAAGTAGGCGGATTCACGAACTCTCCCTTTGGGAGAGGTCGCGAGGAATCGAGCGGGTGAGGGATTCGCGCCGCGACGAAAGAATCCCTCACCGCTCGATAGCTCGCTGCCTCTCCCCAAGGGAGAGGCAAAACGGTAACGCCGGTTGAACCTGGAGGATACCATGCTGATCACCACAACGCACACGATCGACGGCAAACAGATTTCGCAATACTTCGGCTTGGTCAGCGGCGAAGCCATTCTCGGAGCGAACATCTTCAAAGATTTCTTTGCCGGCATTCGCGACATCGTCGGCGGTCGGTCTGCGGCATATGAGAAAGAGCTGCGCAAAGCCAAGGAAATTGCGATCCGGGAGATGACCGATGCGGCAGTCGCGTTGGGTGGGAACGCAATTGTCGGCGTTGATCTGGATTACGAGACGATTGGGAGCGGACAGGGCGGCAATATGCTGATGGTGAGCGCCAGCGGCACGGCGGTGCGGATAGTTTGAGGCTGCCGTCCGCTACAAAAAACTGGGGGCTCGCCCGAGGCTGGACGCCAGCCACCTGGATTGCGTTGTTAATTCTCTTGCCGCCAATCGTCGCTTCGACTACAAATCGCGCCGATGCATAGCCGCGTTCTCCGCAAATTGGCGATCGTAATTCTGGTACCATTCGTGGGTTGCGAGACCGGCAACAGCGTGCTACGGCTGCTTGGTTGGGAACATCAATCGAAGGCGATCGATCAGGCAACGCAAGGTAGCCCGAATGAGCGGATTCAGTACCAGGCGCACGAAGCACATCAGCAATTGAATCGGCCGTTCTTTTAACGTTGGCCGCTGCGGGGCTTCTTTGCCGTGGCCGAGAGGGGATCGTCGGGCCAGGCGTGTTTTGGGTAGCGTCGGCGAAGTTCTTTTCTTAACTCTGGATAACCGTTTTGCCAAAAACTGCTCAAATCGGACGTCACCTGTTGAGGACGGCCGTTGGGGCCCAGCAAATGAAGCAGCACGGGAATGCGACCGTCCGCCACACGCGGAGTCTCACGGACACCAAACAGTTCTTGAATGCGCACGGCAAGTACGGGCGGCTTTCCTGCTTCGTAAACGAGTGGGCGGCGATTGCCGCTGGGCATTTCCAATTCCGATGGCGCGAGTCGATCGATCATCGCAACGCGTTCATAGCCGACGCGCGTTTTGAGCCAGGGAAGCCAATCGACCGCGCAGTTCGTCCAGCGACCGCAAGCCGAGACACATTTCGGATAGCGCCTGCTCAAGGTCTTTTTGGTCAAGCGGCGGAAAGCCTAACTCCGGTAGCGCGGCTGCCAGCCACTGCACGCGGGTCAAAAACTTGCCGGAGGCCGAGTCGGCCGTTGGTAGAATCCGATCAAGACTTTGCTTTGCATGGTGCGCTAGCAGCTCGGCGGCGGCCGAAGCGTTTTGGATTGCCACCGGAGTCTCCTCGAGCAAGAGATCGTCCCAATAGACTCGGGATCGCGCTTCCACTTGGCGCCGCGTGGGATTGAAGAACAGTTCCTCGCGCCGATCGAGCTGGCTATCCGGCAGCCAGGCACGCTCGACCGCGGAGGCAATTCGAACCCTGGCTTCACCGCCGGCATCGTTGAGCTCGATGGCCAGGAACAGCGGCTGGCCGTGAACCCGCGAGCTACTTTCGAGCCGCACTCCGCGACCTCCGACCATCAGTGCACGGTCTTGCGTACCGGGACGCAACTTCGCCAGCCGATCGGGAAACGCGTCGAGCAGCGCCTGCATCAAAGCCGACTCAGGATTTTCGGCCCGCGTCGCGCGTGGAAAGTCGGCGAGGTGAAATAACTGGTCGGCTGTTTTAAGCACATTTCGTGCGCCGACCGGATGCACCTCCAGCGCCGGATCCGAGGAAACATTGCCGGTATAGAATGCCTGGAGCGTGGCCACGCGGTCGACAACATCCGATCGGCTGCGAACGAGCCGATAGTCGCGCGGACCGCGCCGGCCGTGCTCGGCCGACCGAAAGGGGTCGCGCTCGGAAAGCAGCGCAGCGGCGATGGATGTCTCGCGCAATACACCGCGATCTGCCCCTGCCAAAAGCAATCGCGCCAGCCGTGGATGGGCCGGAAGGCGTGACAATTCTTTTCCGAGCGGAGTGATTTGTTGGCGGTCATCGAGCGCGCCCAGTAGAAGGAGCAAACGCTGGGCGTTCTCGACGGCGTCGCGAGGTGGCGCATCGAGCCAGGGAAACTCGTCCAGTTCACCCAGTGCGCGTAACAGCAGGAGCGGTTCGGCGAGATCGCTGCGCAGTATTTCGGGCGTCTCGGCGATTGGCCGCGCGTTATGCGATGACTCGTCCCACAGCCGCCAGCAGATGCCGGGACCGGTACGGCCGGCACGCCCCTGCGCTGCTCGGCTGAAGCCTGAGAAATGGGAACTAGCTCGAGCCGGGGCAGGCCGGTCGCCTCCGATACTCTGCGTTGTCGCGCCTGCCCCGAATCAATCACTGCTGTTACGCCGTCGATCGTGAGAGATGTTTCGGCGACGTTGGTGGCCAGGATGATTTTGCGCATGCCAAGGTCGGCAAGCGCACGGTCCTGCTCTTCGATCGGGAGATCGCCAAACAGTGGCAGGAGCGCGCAACTGTGCCGTTCGGCCAGAGGAGCAAGTGCTTCTTTGCAGCGGAGGATTTCACCTACACCGGGAAGAAAGACCAGAATGTGCCCGGCAGTTTCGCGGAGCGTCTCGGGCAATCGCTTCACGACAAGTTCCTGCAGCGGCTTTCTTTCACCGCGGCGAGTATAATGAACGTGAATTGGATACTGCCGCGCTTCGGCAGGGATTACCGGGCAGCCACCCAATAACTGGGCCACCGGCCCAGACGCCAGCGTCGCGCTCATCACCACGATTCGCAGCTCGGGCTTCAACGTGTCGCGGATGCGAGCAAGTAGGCCTAAGACGAGGTCCATCTCGACTGAGCGCTCGTGGAACTCGTCGATCACCACGCAACCGACGTCTTCCAACGCGATGTCATCGAGCAGGCGGCGCAAGAGAATGCCGGTTGTTACGACGACCAGCCTGGTGTCGCGACTCACACGCGAATCAAACCGGACCTGGTAACCCACCTCGCCGCCGAGCTCGGCACCGCGGAGATATGCAATTCGCCGTGCAATTGCCCTCGCCGCGATCCGACGCGGTTGAATGAGGACCGTCTTTTGCCGCGACGCTAGGTCGTCCATTACGGCCGGCGGCACGAGGGATGTTTTCCCCGACCCCGGCGGTGCTGTCACGACGACGGCGCCGCTGCGTGACGCATGGACGACGTCCATCAGAATATCGGCGACTGGCAACCTGCGCGACGACTCATCCATGCGAGTCATTTTATGCGCCGCTCAGCTTCGGTCGATGAGTGGTTGCCACCAATTCGGGCGAGTCGCATTCGCAAGACGTCGACTAGCTGAATTCCGCTGGTTTATTTGATTGTGTTGCATCGCGGTGAGAACACCGGGATAATATTCGGTTGGGGCGAAATACTTGATTGGCAAACAGGTGCCAGCCTGGTTGCATTTTCGGGTGGCGACATGAATACCCGTGCTTCGAATCGAATCGGTTGGGTGTCGTTCTTACTGTCCCTCTTTCTGACCGGTGTCATGTCGGCTCCGGCGAGGGCAATCCCTAGTTTTCAGAGCCCCGACTGGCGACTGCCTAATCCTGACCGGCCGTACGAAATGACCAGTGGAACGGTCGTGCATGACGGGCATTTCCCGGTCTACGACCTTGAGTTTCGGCCATCGCACCCGGATCAGCTTGAAATTCCGTTCCTTACTACGGACGGCACGCGGTTTGAATTTGATTCCACGTTTGACATTACCTACACGGCGGTCATCACGATCGGCACGGAGCCGCCTCATCCGGTGTCGGGTGTAGGAACCGCCCGTGCGGTTGGTGTTTCGCGGCTCGATGTAAATCCACCGTTTACCTCTCCGCACCCGCAGGTTTTCGACACGGAGCTTGTCTCACTGAACCTGTTTGGACTGTCTCCAATTCCCGAGGTGATGTTCCGCGAGTCGCCCACGCTGCGTTCGAGCGGTGTGACGATTCGTGAAGACCCATGCCCGGTTTGCGCTGCTCCGTTCACGCATTGGATCATCTCCAGCTACTTCGATGTCTTCACGGAAGTGTCGCTGGACGGTGGCGTCACCTGGTCGGCGGCAAATAGAGCCATCCACGTCGAGCAGGCGCCTGACGGATTTCCGCCCGGCGACTACAACAAGGACAAGGTCGTGGACGCGAGCGACTACGTGACGTGGCAAAGTCGCACTGGGCCAAATCGGCGCCGGACTGGCGGCGGACGGCAACTGGAGCGGCAGAGTCGAGCAAGGCGACTACGACGTCTGGCGAGCGAACTTCGGCCGGACGGCTCAAGCCATCGCGTTCTCCAACGGTTTTTCTTCCGTGCCAGAACCGTCCGCGTGGGTGCTTGTGGCGAGCTCGGTCGCCTCGATATTTAATCGCCGCCGGCGCGTCTAATGAGCGCCTAGCTGCCCGTCATGCGGGGTATTTCGTGCGCAGTGTGGTAGGATGGCGTCATGCTCGGCAAGCTGCGAATCGCGTTCTCGGCTGTGTGCGGGATTATCTGCCTGCTGCTGATCGTGCTGTGGGTAAGAAGTGCGGCATTGGCCGACATTTGCGGTGTGACTTTTGCGAACGAAAAGCGGACCGGGGTCGCATCGGAGAAGGGCCACGTCTTTGCAATTATCTTCGACGTTAAAACAACAAGTTGGGCATTCGGAAAAAAGAGGGCACGGGATATCCGCAGCGAATCCATATCAAGCTTGTATCCAAGGGCCCGGACGGAAGGGGAGCTTAAAGAGCAAATGTTGGGGGTGCCGAGTTTTCCCGGCTTCTATTTGAAGCGATTCACTGGATACCATCGTGTCATTGTGCCCCATTGGTTCCTGGTTCTGCTCTTTGCCACACTTGCCGTAACTCCGTGGTTGCGCTGGCGATTCAGCCTCCTGAGCCTGTTCATCGTCATGACGCTGATTGCGGGCGTGCTCGGGATCTTTATGGCCCGGGATTGGGTGAATACCGAACTGCAGAACACCATCCCTGTATTACCGCCGCAACAGTTCCCAGCAAATGTTCCAGAATTCAATTCCGTAAGCGTAGGATCAAATTGGTTTGCAATTGCCGCAAGTGTTTTGACCGAACTGCGGTTCGTACATCATTTTGGCGACCGGCAGCTCGAGGGTCGGAATCTTGGGCAGACCGATTTGGCCGATATCGATCAAGACGGGGATTTGGATTTCGTCGTGGGTGAACAGCGAGGCCGCATTTTTTGGTATGAGTATCAGGCGGCCGACCGCTGGACACGGCATGATTTGGGCACCGACTCGCCTTCGGACGTGGGCGGCGCAGCGATGGATGTGAACCGGGACGGGTGGATCGACTTCGTGGCCGGCGGCGCCTGGTACGAAAACCCCAAGTCGCCGCGCGACAGACCGTTCGTACGGCATGTGTTCGACGCAAGTCTTGCGGCCGTGCACGACTTGATTCTCGGCGATATTGAAGGCGACGGGCGGACCGACGTGCTGACCATGTCGGACCAGAACGACGTGCGCTGGTACAAGATTCCGGACGATGGGCTGGAAGCCTGGAAAGCCACGCGCATTGGCCCAGCCGTGCATTCTGGCATTTCCTTGGGCGATCTGGATGGCGACGGCGATCAGGACGTCCTGCGGAGCAACGTCTGGTTCGAGAACAATTCCGTTGGCCAGCAGTGGACAATGCACACGATGAGCGAACTGTGGGGCGCGAGCGAGCCGACGTTTGCGGTGAACGCCACGCAGACGGCCACGGTGGACTTAAACCGCGACGGCCGGCTCGACGTGGTGATATGCGACGGCGAGAATCCGCATTCGAAGATCGCGTGGCTGGAAGCGCGAGCTGACCCGCGCAACGGGCCCTGGCGAAAACATCCTCTTCCGCGAGGTGATGACGATCCACGCGGAGCACTTCATTCGCTGGTGGTTGCCGACTTCGATGGCGACGGCGATGCCGATATCTTCACGGTTGAAATGGAGCGATTCCCCGGCACGAGGCCGCCGCGATGGTTCATTTGGGAGAACGTGGACGGCAAAGGGCAGCTCGTCGAACGCGTGATTCTCGATGGTAACCTGGGCGGTCACGAAGCAGTGGCCGGCGACGTGGATGGCGATGGCGACCTGGATATCTGTGGTAAAACGTGGGAAGCCCGCCGGGCGAACGCCCTCGGCGGCGCGAATCACTTCGATTTTTTGGAAAATGTCAGCCGGCGCGAAGCGGTGCGATGAGCGAAACTGGTGTGACCAATGATGGGCTACTCCGGTGCATTTCGGGCTGGTCGCTTACGCGGTGACATAGTCCCCAATCGTTTCTTACTAGGCAGCACGGTGCGATATGAACTTACCAAAATTTCGATATCATCCGGATCCAGTTGCAACGGGCAGTATTGTGCGGTCGGATGCCGAGTGTGTGTGTTGCGGAGAAGAGCGCGGTTTCACTTATGTTGGGCCCGTGTTCGCGGAGGATGAACTGAGCGAAAGCATATGCCCGTGGTGCATCGCCGACGGATCGGCCCACGACCAATTTGATGCCGAATTTACAGATGCCGCCGGTATTGGCGGGTCTTCGCAGTCGCCCGCGGTTTCGCCGGCCGTTGTTGAAGAAGTGGCATTTCGCACGCCGGGCTTCACTGGCTGGCAGCAGGAGCGCTGGCTAACCTGCTGCGGCGATGCCGCCGCATTCGTTGGACGAGCGGGACGGGCGGAGCTGGAGACTCGTTGGCCGGATGCGGTTCTTTCAATTCAGGCAGACTGCGGAATGGACGATGATGCAGATTGGCAGTCCTATTTCGCTGCGCTCAGCAAAGATGGAAGTCCGACCGCGTACGTGTTTCAGTGCCTGCATTGCGGCAAGCACATTGGCTATTCGGATTGCGATTAGTTGGTGTAACGCTTTCAGCGTAATGCAATGTGTTGGACACGTTACCCAGGGTAGGCCGCTGTCGCGCCTTACCCTTGTATGTCTTGTAATTGTTCATTACCAAACAGTGTTGTATTGAACCAGGCTAGGAGCGAAGTTTTGCGTGCGGCTGCGCAGCCGCACGCAAAAAACAAAAATCGCTCCCGGCGGCCGACCACAGATCGAGCAACCCTTGGCGCCAACGACGCCGCAGCCCAGCGTGATCGTGGCCGGCTTGGAATCGTGAACCCGAACAGCCGCCAGAGCCGAGCACGGTCTCGGAAGCGCTCGAGCTCGCATTCGCAAGGAAGGGATGGTTCCGCTATGCAACGCTGCGAGATGACGTGGATCGGAATTGACGTGGCCAAGGATTCGTTGGATGTGGCGTGGACGAGTGCCGACGGGTCGCAGCACTACTCGCTCGCCAATGCGAGTCCTGGATTTCGATCGCTGGTTGAAAAACTGCCTGCTGCGCACGAAGCCCGCCTGGTGGTCGAGGCTACCGGCGGCTACGAGCGGGCGCTGGTGACGGCGCTCATCGAGGCCGGCTATCGCGTGGCCGTGGTCAATCCCCGGCAGGTCCGGGACTTCGCCAAGGCCATGGGCATCCTGGCCAAGACCGATCGCATCGATGCCCTGGTGCTGGCCCGCTTCGGCCAGCAAGTCCAGCCACGCCTGTTGGAAGACGATCCCACGCAGCGCGCTGAGCTGATGCAGCTCGTCTCCCGCCGCCGGCAGCTTATCGACTTGAGAACGATGGAGTCCAATCGGTCCGAGCAGACCACGGCCCGGGCGGCGCAAAAAAGCATCCGCCATGTGCTGAAGCTCCTCGAAAAAGAGATCGCTCAACTGGAAGCCGAAATCGCCCGGCTCTTGGAGTCGGATGACGACTGGCGCGGGAAGATCAAGTTGCTCTCGACGGTGCCGGGCGTGGCCCAAGTCACCAGCGCCACGCTGGTGGCCGAGGTGCCAGAACTCGGGCGCCTCAATCGCCACGCTATTGCTGCACTGGTTGGCGTGGCGCCGTTCAACGACGACAGCGGCCGTCACCGCGGAACACGCCGGATCACCGGCGGCCGCGCAGCGGTCCGCCAAGTGCTCTACATGGCAGCCCTTTCTGCTCGACGTTGTAATCCGGTTATTCATGCGTTCGCCCAACGTCTTGCTGCTCAAGGCAAAAAGCCAAAGGTTATTATCACCGCCTGTATGCGGAAGCTGCTGGTGATACTCAATGGCATGTTAAAAACCAACTCCCCTTGGAAACCATCCCATGCCCGCTAAAAGGACCTTGCAAAAAAACACAGCCGCTGGGCTGATGGATGTAACCGCGTTGACGGAACGCTGTGACAGCGGGGGTTACCTTACTGAGTACGCGATCACCCCTAAAAGCACTCCCACCAGTGCCGTGGCGATTAGTAGGGTGCGGAGGCTGAAGTGCCAAGGGAGACAAACGGCTGTTGCAAACGCAACACTTAATAGGATCGGCTGCCACAACGGCACGTTTATTTGCCAACCATTGCCAAAGACTTTCCATCCAAAACCCAATAGTCGCTGCGTGCCGCGTTGGGAATTCTCGTGTGCCTCCAAGTCACCGTCGGTGATTTGACGATGGAGACGCAATCGCCAAGGCTCGATTGGAAAACCTGCGGGAGTCACGATACGCGAGAAATGGAACTCGCCTCGAAGAATGCTGAGGTAGATGAAGCGACTTCCCTTATTTCCGCTCGCAACATCAAGCTTCCAATAGCTGCGCGCCCACAACGTGATCAACGATAGGCACACGATTAAGCAGCGCCTGACACAGCGATGCGGAAGCATCGAAGTATGCGCCGACGTTCCATAGGCGTCTCAGGCGAGGTCACGGAACATGAGTAGTGAAGCAACAGCGACCAATGCGAGTAGTGTCCACGTCGCCGGGTGTGGCCATATCAGCACCAAAAGCAGCGCGATAAAAAGACCGCCGACGGCCATGTATCGAACTGTGTGGCCCAACAGTGCACCAATGGCAACGAGCGGTGCCCAGAGGCCGACGAAGATTAGCGAAAACTCAACGGCTAGCGCGCTCTTGTTTGGAATGCGGAGATCTGGGCCACTTAAGACGTAGAATGCCGTGCAGGAGACGGAAACCCAGAACGTCGCCCACAGGACATTGCGGAGACCGAATTGGATCCGTTGTGCCATGCTGACCATCCTACCACAGCGGAAGGTGTCGACGACGCCGCACATTTGCGAACGCGGACGTTTACGCGGCGTGTAGTCTGCGATATATAAAGTCGCGAGGGATGGCTGGCGAGACGTAGCTCGCCGCTGACTGCGATTTCAAGGCAATTGTTACTCGATTCGAATGGAACAATGCCAACCATCATCACTGCGGAACGGCCTGATACTGCGGACGCGATACGCGCTCGTTGAGGAGCTGGAAGCGCATCTGGCGTCGATCTATCCGCGCGAAAGCCGGCACGGGTATAGCGTGGAGAAGTTGATCCGTGAAGGCGTAGCTTTTTTTCTCATTCGCGACGACGCCACGCCAGCTGGGTGCGGTGGGATCCAATTATTTGGTACCGACTACGGCGAGCTCAAGCGGATGTACGTTCGGCAGCAGTTTCGTGGTTTAGGTTTTGGCAAGTTGATGCTAGATCATCTGGCCGAGTACGCCCGCAGCCGCGGTGTGGGGCTACTGCGGCTGGAAACCGGGATTCATCAGCACGCGGCGATCGGGCTGTACGAAGGGTTCGGCTTTCAGCGAATTCCGCCGTTTGGTGAGTACAAGGAGGACCCGCTCAGCCGGTGTTATGAGGTGCGGATTGGGTGAGGCAAAATGCCGCAAGAGTGACGCAGGGAAGCACTGCGAACAAGTTCGCAGTGGCACCCGTTCGCTTCCTTGGGGGGCGCGTTCTACTTTGCCGTGTGCCTGGCGGCTTCGCGGCGGGCGGTGACTATGCGGCGGGCCAGTTCGTCGACGATGACGCCGATGAGAATGACGCCGCCGATGATCGCGAATTCGATGTTTTGATAGTCGGGATGGACCAGGTTGATCGCGTTGCTGAGGACCACCATCACGGCGGCGCCGATCACGACGCCGATGATGCTGCCCTCGCCGCCGCGGAGCGAGCAGCCGCCGAGCACGGCCGCCGCGATGGCGTAGAGCTCGTAGAAGTTGCCGAAGTCGCTGGGCTGGGCCGCGTTGATGTCGAGCACGAACAGCATGCCGCCGAGGCCGGCGAGCGTGGAGCAGATCACGTAGGCCAGGAGCGTCATGCGGTCGACGTTGATGCCGCTGTAGCGGGCCGCTTCTGGGTTGTTGCCGAGCGCGAGCAGGTAGCGGCCGTAGATCGTTTTGTTGAGGAAGATCGCGGCGGCAATCGCGATGATGATCAGGATCAGCGTGGTGGCCGGCAGGTGGAACACATCGTCACCGGTGCCGAAGATCGGCAGGCGGCTGGTGGCGAATCGACCGCAGGCCTTTGAACGCAACGCCAAAGCCTTGCGACTGGTCGCCGGTGATACCGCGGGCGATGCCGCGGTAGAGCAACAGGCCGCAGAGCGTGACGACGAACGGCTGCAGGCGCATCTTGGTGATCAACAGTCCGTGGATCACGCCGATGGCGACGCGACATGCCCATCACGGCGGCGACGGCCGGCGGCGACCGGCCACTCCGTGCTGCGTGAGCAAGAAACGGCAGCAGCACGCCGACCAGGCAGACGAGCGAGCCGATCGACAGGTCGATGCCGCCGGTGATGATGACGAACGCGGCGCCGATGCTGAGGATGCCGAACAGCGCGGTGCGGTGGACCAGGTTCTCGATGATTCGCCGACGCGCAGAAACCGATCGCTGGAAAGCGCCGTGTAGAGCGCAGATGGCCACGAGCAGGCCGAAGATGCCCCAGATCTTCGCGCCTTGTGCCGAGAAGCGGCCGATGAAGCCCTGGCGTTCTGCGGTGCTGGTTGCGTTCTGCCATCATGCTCCGATTCGTTCCGTCACGCTGCGTCGATCCTTTCGCAGCCGATATGTCGTCGACGTCGCCGGTCGCCAGACGCATGACGGTTCTCTCGGTGAGCTCTGCGCGAGGCAGTTCGCCGGCGATGCGGCCTTCGTGCATCACGATCGCGCGGTCGGACAGGCCGATGATTTCTTCCATCTCGCTGGACGCGAACAGAATGGCGACGCCCTGGCCGGCCAGTTGATCCATGAGTTTATAGATTTCTTCCTTCGCGCCGACGTCGATGCCGCGGGTCGGCTCGTCGAGCAGCAGCAATTTCGGCTCCAGGCAAAGCCATTTGCCGAGCACGACCTTTTGCTGGTTGCCGCCGGAAAGATAGCGCACGGCCATGCGATCGTTGGCGGCCTTGATACGCATCGGTCGATCATGTCGGCGGAGACGCGGTTTTCGGCTGCCGGGTTGAGAAACCCGCGCAACGGTCCGCGGCGTTGATCGCGCCGCAAGCTGGCCAGCGAGAGGTTACGTTTGACGCTCATCGGCACGATCAAACCGGTTCGGCGGCGATCTTCGGGGGCCAGCATGATGCCGGCGGCGATCGCTTCGCGGGACTGTTTGCGGCGGGCGCTCGCAGCCGGCCGATGCGTCATCGAGCCGGCAACGGCGGGCGTGACGCCGAACAGCGTGGTCAGCAGTTCGGAGCGGCCGGCGCCGACGAGCCCGGCCAGTCCCACGACCTCGCCGGCCCGCAACGAAAAGTCGAGCGCGTGCTGCGGAAACGTCGAGGTGCGGAGGCCTGCGCACCGATAAGCACTTCTGCGCCTGGCGTGTGCGGCGTGCGGTGATAGAAGCGCGACACCTCGCGGCCGATCATCAGCCGGACCATGTTCTGGCGCTGGTTCTCTTCGCGAGATAGCTCGCCGGAGAACTTGCCGTCGCGCAAGACGACGACGCGGTCGGCCAATTGCTCGACTTCGTGCAGGCGATGAGAAATATACAGGATGCTGACGCCGCTGGGAGCGGAGCTCGCGCACGACTTCGAACAGTCGTTGCGCTTCGTGCTCCGAGAGCGACGAGGTTGGCTCATCCATGATGATGAGCCGGGCATTGGTGCTGAGGGCTTTGGCGATCTCGACGAGCTGCTGCTTGCCGATCGAGAGCGTGCTGACGATGGTTTGCGGGGCAACGTCGAGACCGACCATCGCCAGATACTTGCGCGATTCGGCGATCCATCGCCCGCTGGTCGATCAGGCCGAAGCGGATCGGCTCGCGGCCGAGAAACAGATTGGCGGCGATCGAGAGGTTATCGGCCAGGTTGAGCTCCTGGTGGATCAGCGAGATGCCGATGTTGAGCGCTTGGGCGACGGACGTGAATCGCACTGCCTGGCCGTCGATGAACATCTCGACCGTCGTCGGGCGATTGGACGCCGGCGACGATTTTCATCAAGCGTGCTCTTGCCGGCGCCGTTCTCGCCGACGACGGCCAGCACCTCGCCGCGCTCGAGCGTGAGCGAGACGTCGTGAAGTGCGCACACGCCGGCGAACTGCTTGCTGATGTGGCGCACTTCAAGCAAGGGCGGTGACGAAGCCATGCGCGAATTAACCACGAAGACACAAAGTACACAAAGAAGGCTGAAGGATTACGAGCAAAATCTTGAACAGGAGGTCGCTGAGAAAGCAGAGAAAATCGGAAATCGTTTTGCGTACCGCGACAATCTTGTTTACTCCTTCTCTGTTGCCTCTGCTTCCTCCTGATCAAATTCGTCTCTTACTTTGCCAGGCGATCTTTGATTTCTTGCCAGAACTCGTCCACGTTTGCGGGCGTGATCACGCGGGCTGGGATATCGATGAATTTGTTTTCGGGAATGACCGACTTGTTGCCCTTGTGCAGCTCGTTAAGCACTTCGATCGACTTGTAGCCATATTGATAGGGGTTTTGCACGATGGTGGCGACGACGTTGCCGTCCTTGATTCCTTGCAGCGTGACGGCGTTTTCGTCGAAGGCCATCACTTTCACTTTGCCGAGCTTGCCGGTGCGGTCGAGCGCTTCGATGATGAGTGGCGGGTTGTACTCGAACAGGCCAACCATGCCAGCGATGTCGGGATGTGCGCGTGAGGGCGTCCTCGCCGTTGGCTTTGGCTTTGGCCCGGTCGAATTGATCGGTCATCGTGCCGAGAATCGATATACTTGCCGTCCTCGCTCTTGAGCTCATCGCCCGGCGGATCGATGCGGTTGGGATCGGACTTGCGATCGAGGAACGCATCGATAAAACCTTGCCGGCGGCGCTTGCCGTTATCTTGATCGAGCCGGCCGATGAAGATCATCACCTTGCCCCCGTCTGGCAGCGCTTCGCGCAGCGTGCGGCCGCACAGAACGCCCGGCATCGTAATTGTCCATGCCGATGTAGACCAACCGGTTCGATTGCGGTGCATCGGAATCGTGGGTGATGAGGTTGGTTTCGCCGGCGGTCTCGTTGAGAATCTCGACCTGGTTCTCGGGATCGATCGGGCTGATGGCGATGCCGTCGGTGCCGCGGACCATCAGGTCTTCGATCTTGCGGGTCTGGTCGGCCATGTTATTGGGCATGATCACGGTCACGTCGACGCCTAACTTTTCGCCGGCTGCTTCCGCACCGGCCTCAGCATGTTCCCAGAAGTCAGCGACCCCGTTGGTAAAGAAAGCGAAGCTCGGCGTCGCCTTGTCTGTGGCAGACGCATTGCCGGCATTACCCGAAGTAGACGACGCTCCGCCCGAGCCGCATCCAGAGAGAACAATTGACGCGGCGACGACCGCTGCTAAGACAAAAAACCGAGACATACGCACACCTCTTAGGCCAGAAGTTTGGAATCGTACGAAAAGATTAAGCCCCTATGATCGCACGGCGGCCCATCGATGTGCAAGCGGGCGGGCGGGAGTCGCTACTCAAGTTCAGTAAAGGTTTTAGGGATGCACAGTTTGGTCGGTCATTCCAGCTTATGGATGAATTGGCAGCCGGGGATTCACGATGGCGAAGTTGCTCGGCGCGACCGCGCGGGTCGACTCGACTGAGCTCGCCGAAGTCAAGCCCCGCCGCTACCTGGTTGGATCTTGACTATTTCTTGATGTCCGGCGTGCCGGATTTGAGCCTATTTTGACGTGCGATTCGCTAGGATTCTGACGAGAGAGGTAGTTGTGGGGCGCCGATGATGGTCCGCCGTCTCGGTTGACCAGTCGAAAGGATGGAATCCATGTCAGACATTTTCATGCTCCCCGTCGCGGCGTTGTTCGCCGTGAGTTCTTGGCTGTTGATCGTCGTTTGTGACGCGCTCGATGGGAGACAAGCCATGAATGGAAGTGAAGTGATCGGCCTGGTGTTGTCGGTGGGATTGCTGGTCTACCTGACGATCGCGCTCTTGAAGCCGGAGTGGTTCGCATGACAACGAACAATTGGATTCAACTCTTTCTGTACTTTGCCGTGCTGGCGGCGCTCGCCAAGCCGTTGGGCTGGTACATGGCCCGCGTGTTTGAAGGAAAACCGTGCGGGCTGGACGGCGTGCTGGGGTGGTTAGAGCGAGGCGTGTATCGCGTGGCCGGCATTGATCCGCGGCATGAGATGGGTTGGCGGCAATACACCATTGCCGTGCTGCTGTTCAGTGCCATCGGATTTCTAGCCGTGTATGCGCTGTTGCGGTTACAGGGCGTGCTGCCGCTCAATCCGCAAGAGTTGCCGGCCAACACGCCGGATCTGGCGTTCAACACGGCCGCCAGCTTTGCTTCGAACACGAATTGGCAAAGCTATGGCGGCGAGACGACGATGAGCTACTTTTCGCAGATGCTTGCGCTGACGGTGCAGAACTTCGTCTCGGCCGCATCAGGAATGGCGGTTCTGATTGCGCTGATCCGCGGGCTGGCGCGGCGCACGACGGCAACGATCGGAAACTTCTGGTTCGATCTGGTGCGGTCGACCGTGTACGTTCTTTTGCCGCTGTCGATGATTCTGGCACTCGTCTTGGTTTCGCAGGGAGTGATTCAGAATTTAAAGGCGTTTGAGACTGTAAACGTGCTGCAGCCGACGACTGGGGCCGACGGTACGAGCATCACGGACCAATCTCTGGCGATGGGCCCGGCTGCTTCGCAGATTGCGATCAAGCAGTTGGGCACGAACGGCGGCGGATTTTTTAATGTGAACTCCGCGCATCCGTTCGAAAACGCGACGCCGTTGTCGAATTTTGTGGAGTTATTGTCGATTCTGCTGATCTCGGCGGCGCTGTGCTACACGTTCGGTGTGATGGTGGGCGACACACGGCAAGGCTGGGCCGTGCTGGCGGCCATGTACGTGATTTTCGTGCCGCTGACGATTCTCGCGGTCTGGCAGGAGCAAACGGGCGTGCCGGCGTACAACGCGATGGGCATCGACCAGGTGGCTAGCGCCGCTCACTCGGGCGGCAACATGGAGGGCAAAGAGACCCGGTTCGGCATTGTCAATTCCGGCTTGTGGGCTGCCGCGACGACCGCTGCTTCGAACGGCAGCGTCAACTCGATGCACGACTCGTACACGCCGCTTGGCGGCCTGGTGCCGATGTGGCTCATGCAGCTGGGCGAAATTGTGTTTGGGGGCGTGGGCAGCGGCCTGTACGGCATGCTCATGTTTGTGATCGTAGCCGTTTTCGTGGCCGGTTTGATGGTCGGCCGCACGCCCGAGTATTTGGGCAAGAAAATCGAGGCCTTTGAAATGAAGATGGCCTCGCTGGTGATTTTAGTTCCGCCATTGGTAGTCTTGGTCGGCACGGCGATCGCCGTTTCCGGGCCTGGGTTGGAGTACATGTCGGGCGAGGAAGTGAAAGGCAACTTGAATAATCCCGGAGCGCACGGGTTTTCGGAAGTGCTGTATGCGTTTTCGTCGGCCGGCAACAACAACGGCAGTGCGTTCGCGGGCCTCACGGGCAACGAGCCGTTTTACAACACGGCATTGGGATTGGCGATGTTCGCGTCGCGGTACTGGCTGATGATACCGACGCTGGCGATTGCTGGTTCTCTGGCTCGCAAAAAGTACACGCCGCCCGGTGCAGGCACGTTGCCGACTCATCGGCCGCTGTTTGTGGTGATGGTCGTGAGCACGATTCTGCTGGTGGGTGCGCTCACGTTCGTGCCGGCGCTTGCGCTGGGACCGATCGTCGAGCACCTGCAAATGATCGCTGGATGAGAATTATTTTGGTGATGACGGTTTTCTATGTCGGCAAGTCACGGGGTCAATTAGACCATGTCGAGCACTTCAAAAGCACGGCCACTTTTCGATCCGCCGATTGTGCGGCGGGCGATTATCGATTCGTTCCTGAAGCTGAACCCCAAGCGGCAGCTACGCAACCCGGTGATGTTCACGGTGTTTGTGGGCAGCATTCTCACGACTTGCCTGGGGATTTACGCGGTGGCGAATCCGGGGCCGGAACCGGCGGGATTCATTTTTGCCGTATCCGTCTGGTTGTGGTTCACGGTGCTGTTTGCCAACTTCGCCGAGGCGATGGCCGAGGGGCGCGGCAAGGCGCAGGCCGACTCCTTGCGAGCGGCCCGCCGCGATGTTCAAGCCAAGAAGCTTGACTCGCCGCGGCGCGGTGGAAGCCAGCAGCTCGTCTCGGCCAGCGCGCTGCGCAAAGACGACATCGTGCTGGTAGAAACGGGCGAAATGATCCCGGGCGATGGCGAAGTCGTCGACGGTGTCGCGTCGGTCGACGAGAGCGCGATCACAGGCGAAAGCGCTCCGGTGATCCGTGAGAGCGGCGGCGACCGCAGCAGCGTTACCGGTGGCACGCGTGTGCTTTCCGATTGGTTGATTGTGCGGATCACGGCGAATCCGGGCGAGTCGTTTCTCGATCGCATGATCGGCCTGGTCGAAGGTGCGAAGCGGCAAAAGACGCCGAACGAAATCGCGCTCGATATCTTGCTGGCCGCGATGACGATTATCTTTCTGTTCGTCTGCGCGACGCTGTTGCCATTCTCGAAATACAGCGTCCTGGCTGCCGGGCAGGGGGACTCGATTACGATCACGGTACTCGTCGCGCTCTTGGTGTGCTTGATTCCGACGACGATTGGCGGATTGCTTTCGGCAATCGGCATCGCCGGCATGGACCGCATGATTCAGGCGAACGTGATTGCGATGTCGGGTCGCGCGGTAGAAGCGGCCGGCGACGTCGACGTGCTGCTGCTAGACAAAACGGGCACGATCACGATGGGCAACCGGCAGGCGGTGGAATTCATCCCGGCCACCGGCGTCGAGCTTCCGCACCTGGCCGATGCGGCGCAACTGGCCTCGTTGGCGGATGAGACGCCGGAAGGCCGCAGCGTCGTCGTGCTGGCCAAGGAGAAATATGGGTTACGTGGGCGGAACGTGCACGACCTGGGCGCGACGTTCATTCCCTTCTCGGCGCATACCCGCATCAGTGGCGTGGACATGAACGGCCGGCGGATTCGAAAAGGGGCCGCGCAGAGCATTGAGAAATTTGTGTCCGAGCAAGGCGGAACGATCTCGAACTCAGTGCGAGACTCGGTCGACCAGATCGCTCGCCGCGGCGGGACGCCGCTGGTTGTGGCGGATGGCGCTACGACACTCGGCGTGATCCACCTGAAAGACATCGTGAAAGGTGGGATCAAGGAGCGGTTCGGTGAGCTTCGCCAGATGGGCATCAAGACGGTGATGATCACGGGTGACAATCCGCAAACGGCCGCGGCGATCGCGGCCGAAGCGGGCGTCGACGATTTTCTGGCCGAGGCCACACCCGAGGCCAAGCTGAAAATGATTCGCGACTATCAAACCGGTGGCCGGCTAGTGGCGATGACCGGCGATGGGACGAACGATGCGCCGGCCTTGGCTCAGTCGGACGTGGCCGTGGCGATGAATTCCGGCACGCAGGCCGCCAAAGAAGCCGGCAACATGGTCGATCTCGACTCGAACCCCACCAAGCTGATCGAGATCGTGGAGATTGGCAAACAACTATTGATGACGCGGGGGTCGCTCACGACGTTCAGCCTGGCAAACGACGTAGCGAAATACTTCGCGATCATTCCGGCGGCGTTTGCTACGACTTACCCGGTGCTGAACCAATTAAACGTGATGGGATTAAAAACGCCATCCAGCGCGATTATGTCCGCGGTGATTTTCAACGCGCTCGTCATCATTGCGCTAATTCCGTTGGCGCTGCACGGCGTGCCATACCGCGCCGTCGGTGCGGCGCGGCTGCTGCGCGACAATTTGCTGATTTACGGTTTGGGGGGCCTGATCGTGCCGTTTATTGGGATCAAGGTGATCGATGTCGTGTTGGTGGCGATGCGAATTGTGTAGTGATACGCCCAATACGGAATAGCATGAACACAGCGAAAATACGCCGAAGGCGTTTCATACCGTAGCCCAGCGGCTGTGTTTTTTTGCAAGGTCCTTTTAGCGGGCATGGGATGGTTTCCAAGGGGAGTTGGTTTTTAACATGCCATTGAGTATCACCAGCAGCT
This sequence comes from uncultured Planctomycetota bacterium, assembly GCA_963786455.1. Lineage (GTDB taxonomy): Bacteria > Planctomycetota > Planctomycetia > Pirellulales > Lacipirellulaceae > JABDGM01. The sequence goes on from CAWAZX010000018.1 coordinate 527,984, forward strand.
TCCGCATACAGGCGGTGATAATAACCTTTGGCTTTTTGCCTTGAGCAGCAAGACGTTGGGCGAACGCATGAATAACCGGATTACAACGTCGAGCAGAAAGGGCTGCCATGTAGAGCACTTGGCGGACCGCTGCGCGGCCGCCGGTGATCCGGCGTGTTCCGCGGTGACGGCCGCTGTCGTCGTTGAACGGCGCCACGCCAACCAGTGCAGCAATAGCGTGGCGATTGAGGCGCCCGAGTTCTGGCACCTCGGCCACCAGCGTGGCGCTGGTGACTTGGGCCACGCCCGGCACCGTCGAGAGCAACTTGATCTTCCCGCGCCAGTCGTCATCCGACTCCAAGAGCCGGGCGATTTCGGCTTCCAGTTGAGCGATCTCTTTTTCGAGGAGCTTCAGCACATGGCGGATGCTTTTTTGCGCCGCCCGGGCCGTGGTCTGCTCGGACCGATTGGACTCCATCGTTCTCAAGTCGATAAGCTGCCGGCGGCGGGAGACGAGCTGCATCAGCTCGGCGCGCTGCGTGGGATCGTCTTCCAACAGGCGTGGCTGGACTTGCTGGCCGAAGCGGGCCAGCACCAGGGCATCGATGCGATCGGTCTTGGCCAGGATGCCCATGGCCTTGGCGAAGTCCCGGACCTGCCGGGGATTGACCACGGCCACGCGATAGCCGGCCTCGATCAGCGCCGTCACCAGCGCCGCTCGTAGCCGCCGGTAGCCTCGACCACCAGGCGGGCTTCGTGCGCAGCAGGCAGTTTTTCAACCAGCGATCGAAATCCAGGACTCGCATTGGCGAGCGAGTAGTGCTGCGACCCGTCGGCACTCGTCCACGCCACATCCAACGAATCCTTGGCCACGTCAATTCCGATCCACGTCATCTCGCAGCGTTGCATAGCGGAACCATCCCTTCCTTGCGAATGCGAGCTCGAGCACTTCCGAGACCGTGCTCGGCTCTGGCGGCTGTTCGGGTTCACGATTCCAAGCCGGCCACGATCACGCTGGGCTGCGGCGTCGTTGGCGCCAAGGGTTGCTCGATCTGTGGTCGGCCGCCGGGAGCGATTTTTGTTTTTTGCGTGCGGCTGCAGCCGCACGCAAAACTTCGCTCCTAGCCTGGTTCAATACAACACTGTTTGGTAATGAACAATTACAAGACATACAAGGGTTGTTCGCCTCAAGCGAACTACCCTGGGAAATAGAACAACGAACACGTTACGCCGAAGGCGTTACACAGGCTTGGTGCGTCGTGCCTTGTGTAACGCTTTCAGCGTAAAGGAATCTGTCGGGCGTGTTACCCAGGGTAGGCCGCTGTCGCGTCCAACCCTGGGCTGAGGGATGTAACCGCGTTGCGGTAAGGATCGTGGCAGATAGACCTCTCCCGCCACGGCAGATCTGCGACCCAAGGGGAGAGGCGAACGAAGATAAGGAACAAATCATGTTTTCGTTAATTCGACAGGCGGTTTTGTTATTCGTTGCGTTGACGCTGATCACTGGTGTGGCCTATCCGCTGTTGATGACGGGCGTGGCCCAGGTCGTGTTTCCGCACCAGGCCAACGGCAGCTTGATCACGGTCGACGAGAAAGTCGTCGGGTCGGAATTAATCGGCCAGCAATTTGATGATCCGAAATATTTTTGGGGCAGGCCGTCGGCGACATCGCCGGCGTACAACGGTGCGGCTTCAACGGGCAGCAACTTTGGGCCGACCAATCCGGCTCAACTCGACGCGGTGCGCGGCCACGTGGAAAACCTGCGCAGGTCGCACCCCGATCAAACTGGCCCGATTCCGGTCGACCTGGTGACGGCGTCCGGCAGCGGGCTTGATCCGCACATCAGCCCCGCGGCGGCGGAGTATCAGGTTAGCCGCGTGGCCCAGGCGCGGAGTATGGACGTCGAAGCTGTGCGGAAAGCAGTGGCCGAGAATACGGAAGGTCGCACCTTTGGCATTCTAGGTGAGCCAAGGGTCAACGTGCTCAAGTTAAACCTTGCACTCGATAATCCACGGCAATAACGTGGTCCGAAAAATGTGGCGCCGCTTGATGAAATGGCTGCTGGTGCCGATCCCATTTCCGGGGATGACTTACGATATCGAGCCTCAGGAAACGAGGTACAATCAAGAGAAGAGTCAATTTCTCAATTCGCCACGCGGCCAAGATGAGCAACGACCGTCCCAACCCCGATGAGCTGCTGGCCCGCGTGCAGGAGGCGGAGTCGCGCGCTGGGCGGGGCAAGTTGCGGATTTTCTTTGGTTATGCGGCCGGCGTCGGCAAAACCTATGCGATGTTGACCGCGGCGCAGCGCGAGCGGGCCGGCGGCACGGATATTGTCGTGGGGTATGTCGAGCCGCACGGCAGGCCGGAAACGGAAGCCCTGCTGGCGGACCTCGAATCGCTGCCAATGCTGAGCGTTACGTATCGCGGGACGGCGCTGCGCGAGTTCGACCTGGATGCTGCGCTCGCGCGAAAGGCAGCCACCATTCTGGTGGATGAATTGGCGCACACAAATGCGCCGGGCATGCGGCACCCCAAGCGATGGCACGATATTGAGGAGCTGCTGGATGCCGGAATCGATGTGTGGACGACGCTCAATGTCCAGCACATCGAAAGCTTGAACGACGTGATTGCTCAGATCACCGGCGTGGCCGTGAAGGAGACGCTGCCGGATACTGTGCTGGAACGCGCCGACGAGATTGAGCTGATCGACATCACTCCCGACACGCTGATGGAACGTCTTTCCGCCGGCAAGGTGTACATTCCGGCTCAGGCGGAGCGGGCCCTCAAGAATTTCTTTCAGAAAAGCAACCTCGTGGCGCTGCGCGAGCTGTCGCTGCGTCAAACGGCAAGCCGTGTTCAGCAGGATGTTGAATTGGCGCGGCAGGAGCGGGCAGCCGGCGTGCCGTGGGTTACTTCAGAGCGGCTGTTGGTTTGTGTTGGGCCGAGTCCGACCAATGCACGCATTGTTCGAGCCACCAAGCGGTTAGCGCGTTCGCTGGCGGCCGAGTGGCTGGCGGTCGCCGTGGAAACGGGAACCGAGCGCCGCAGGTCCGCTGAGATCAAGGAACATACGGCCCGCAATTTGCGCCTGGCGGAACAGCTTGGCGCCGAAACGCATACACTGGTGGGCCGCAATGTGGCCGACACGCTGCTTGATTTTTCCCGTTCGCGGAACGTGACGAAAATTGTCGCCGGCAAGACGGCCCAGCCGAGGTGGAAACAATGGCTCTCCAGCACCATTGTCGATGAGCTGTTGAAGAAGAGCGGCGAAGTGGATGTGTATGTCGTGTCCGGGGAGGGGGACTCGGCGCTTCCAGCGACGAGCGGCCCGATCGCAACCACGTTTAATTGGGCAGAATACTCGAAGGCGGCGGCGATTGTTGCCGTGTGCGGCTTGCTGGGATGGCTCGCACACGTGGCCGGCCTGGCGGACACGAACATCGTCATGATCTTTCTGGCCGGCGTGGCGATTGTGGCAGCTCGGCTCGGGCGTGGGCCGTCGATTGCTGCGGCCGTTCTCAGCGTGCTCGTGTTCGATTTCTTCTTCGTTCCACCTCAGTTGACGTTCGCGGTGAGTGACACGGAGTATGTGATTACATTTCTCGTCATGCTGGGAATCGGGCTGGTGATCAGCGAGCTCACATCTCGACTCAAGGCACAGCTTCGCGCTAGTCAGCAGCAAGAGCGCCGCACAGGTGAGCTGTTTCGGATGACGCGGCAGCTCAGTGAACTTTCGGGGACGGAGTTTCTTGCACGCACGGCCGGCCGGCAATTGCAGGAGATTTTTGACGGCGAAGTGGTGCTGTATCTGCGTGAGCCGTCCGGGTCGCTGTCATTGCGATTTGGCGAAGGAACAAACGTTGCCGCGCAGCCGATCAATGGAGTCGTCGCGCAGTGGGTGGCGACGAATGGAAAAATCGCCGGCACTGGAACCGATACGTTGCCCAACGCCACGGCACTATTTGTGCCGCTGGCTGGTTCGCAACAAGTTGTCGGAGCGCTGGGAATTGCGCCGAAGGAAAGAGAGCGGCTGTTCGATCCCGATCAGGTGCGGCTGCTGGAAACCTGCGGGAGCCTGATCGCGCTGTCGATCGAACGTGACGAATCGGTGCTCAAGGCCCATGAAGCGCAACTGCAGGTTCAGGCCGAGCAGCTCCGGAACTCGCTGCTCAACTCCGTGTCGCACGATCTTCGCACGCCGCTAGCTACGATTGCCGGTGCGGCTTCCAGCCTGGTCGAACGCTGCCGGAACGAAGATCGGGAGCTTTTGCAGAGTGTGGTGGACGAGTCGCGGCGTTTAAATCGACTGGTGGAAAACCTGCTGGACATGGCTCGGCTCGACTCGGGGTCGGTTTCCCTCAACCGGCAGTGGCATGTGATGGAGGAGATCGTTGGCGTGGCGCTCGAAGCCGCGAAGCGAGAACTCGGCGAGCACCAGGTGCGGATAGCGATCCCCGCGGACTTTCCACTAATCAAGATCGACGGGTTTTTGATGGAGCAAGTGTTCGTGAATTTGTTGGAGAACGCGTCGCGTTACACGCCCTCTGGCAGTGAGATTGAAATCACGGCCCAGGCGGTCGGTAGCCGCGTCGAAATCCGCATCGCGGATAACGGGCCAGGATTACCGGCTGGCAGCGAGGCCAGCATCTTCGACAAGTTCTTTCGCGGCGCCACGGTTGCGCCGGATGGGCGGCGCGGCGTGGGCTTGGGTTTAGCGATTTGCCGGGCGATCGTCGAAGCACACGGCGGACGAATCGCGGCGGCGAATCGTCCGCAGGGCGGCGCCGAGTTTGTCATCACGTTGACGCAAACAGAAACGCCACCGCGGATCGTGCCCGAGATGGATCCCGTTTCCGCTACGGCGTAATCGGAATTTGAACCACAAAGACACAAAGAACACGAAGAAGAAAGAAGAAAGATGAAAAATGCGTGATGAGGGATTGAATGAAGGGGAACGCTAATCTTCGCTAATCTACACTGATCGAGATTAGCGGGAATCAGTGGAGATTAGCGATAGTTGTCCAGCGAGCAAATGTGGAAGTAAATGTCGGTTGTCGTCGGTGGTCATTTCTTCCTTTGTGCACTTTGTGCCTTTGTGGTTCAATTGCTTTTTTATTTTGGTTAGAAGGCTGCGAGCTCGCTCGATGCCAAGCTCACCACAAATTCTGCTTGTTGAGGATGAGCTTTCGCTGCGGAAGTTTCTGGCGGCTTCCTTGGCGAGCGCGGACTACGGCGTGGATGAAGCTGCGACTGGGCAGCAAGCACTGCGAAATGCCGCGCAGCAGCCGCCCGACCTCGTGATCCTCGACCTGGGTTTGCCAGACATGGATGGTCAGGAAGTTTTGCGGCAGCTTCGCGAATGGCTGGCTGCGCCGGTGATCGTGTTGTCGGCACGCGATCAGGAACAGCAGAAGATTATGGCGCTCGACAATGGGGCTGATGACTATTTAACTAAGCCTTTCAGCACCCAGGAGCTTTTGGCTCGGATTCGCGTTGCGCTGCGGCACGCGGCGCACACGGGGGTCGAATCTGCTGACACGACGTTTGAGTTAGAGGATTTGAAGGTGGATCTCTCGGCCAGACGCGTATTTGTGCGAGGCGCTGAAGTGCATTTGACGCCGATTGAATACAAGCTGCTCACCACGCTGATCCGCTATGCGGGCAAGGTGCTTACCCATCGACAGCTGCTGAAGGAAGTGTGGGGGCCGCAGCACGTTGGGGAGACGCACTATCTGCGCGTGTTTATGGCGAACCTGCGACGCAAGGTGGAAGTCGAACCGGCCCGTCCACGATACCTGCTGACCGAGCAAGGCGTAGGTTACCGGTTTGCCGGTGAATGAGCCGTATGCGCAATTAACGCCGCGCAAAGTGCAAAGTGCTGCGCCGGCCATCGCGGCCAGCAGCATGGCAGTGGGTTCGGGCACGACTTCGAACCTGATGGTGGCAAATCCGCGCCCGCCGTTACCGTGGTAGGTCAGATCCGGATTCGGAGTCGCCGGCGTGGCGAAGGAATCGTGGGCCCAGATGATCGGGAGCGAGGTCATGCTCGTAGAGAAGACGGGGTCGTTGGAATCGCCGGTGGTGTTCGGGCGCTCGATGATAATGGTGGTCAAGTTACTCGGATCGTCGTGGATCGTATCGATGATGCTGATGTTTTGCGTGGCTTGCGGGCCACCGGGATTGCCGATGCCGACCAGGTTTTGTTCGACTGCCGTTCGACTGTCGTTGAGCCCTTCGACGATCAGCGAGTATCCCATCATCGTTGTCGTGTCGAAACCGAACGCGAACCAACTGTAGTCGGGACCCGTGAGCTCGAACCTCGTTTTCGCATCGTCGATGGTCATGGTCAATTCCATCAATTGCCCCGAAGGACTCATCGACTGGGAATTACCGTGGATGATTTTTGCCGAGGCTGCCGCAGGAAACAAAACGATCACGGCGAGTGCGACGAATCGGACGATCAAAAACGTATGGCGCAGTATCATAGTATCCCCTACTCAAACCCACTTCAGAACTCAAAAGATCACAGCCAGCCGCCGGCGGACCGACGGAGCTGAGCGCAGAATCACGTTGCGAAGCAATCGGTGATATAGAAGTGCGGCATTAGCACAAGAGAGGGGGGCATTTGAGCCGACGCGTATACAGTAAATATTGTAGTTTCTGGTGAAAAAAGTGTCAACAATTACCACTTCTGCAAGTGGGCTATTGGATGGCGACGGTCGTGTGGGCGAGTTTGGCGACGCTTTCGCGGTCGTGGCTGACCAGCAGGGTGGGAATCTGGAATTCGCTGATGATTCGGTGCAGGTATTCGGCGATGGAAGCTCGCAGACTCGCGTCCACGGCATTGAGCGGTTCGTCGAGCAGTAGCAGTTTTGGGCATCGTAAGATGGCCCGCCCGATGGCTACGCGTTGTTTTTGTCCGCCGCTTAAGGAGTACGGGACGCGATCCAGCAAGTCGGCCAGCTCGAGCATGTCGACGATTTTTTTGAATTCGAAGCCCACCTTGCTTGAGCGCTGCCAGCCGTACCGCAAGTTTTCCGTGACCGTGAGGTGGGGGAAGAGCTGAAAGTCCTGAATCACATAGCCAACGCCGCGCCGCTCGGGCGGCACGTTAACACCGGTTGAGGAGTCGAAGAGGACGACATCGTGCAGCGAAATTTTGCCGGCATCCGGTCGCAGCAGTCCGGCACTCAAGTTCAGGACGGTCGTTTTGCCGCTGCCCGACGGCCCGACAATAGCCGTCACGCCGGTAGGGGCGGCAAATTGAAAGTTGAGCGCGAACCCAGTGTCGTAGCGAAACCGGCAATCGAAACAGAGAACGCTCATGGCGCTGAGGCGTTGGCCCCATGAACTCGTTGGCGGCCGCGGCGGTCCAGCAATTCGCTGGCCAGGAGCGCGACGGCGGCGATTACCACAGAGGCGATGACGAGCCGTGCCGATGCCTGCAATCCGCCTGGAGATTCGAGTAGCGAATAGATCAGCAGTGACACGGTTTGCGTTTCGCCCGGAATGTTGCCGGCAATCATGATCGTCGCACCGAATTCACCCATGCTGCGAGCAAACGCCAGTATGCAGCCACTCAAGATGCCCGGCCGCGCGAGCGGGAACAGAATCGTCCAAAACGCATCGAGCGGTGCAGCGCCAAGCGTGCGGGCTGCTTGAAACAGCCGATCGTCGATCGACGCAAAGGCGAGGCGTATCGGCCGCACAAGCAAGGGGAACGCAGCGATGGAGGCGGCGAGCGCCGCGCCCTTCCAATCGAAGATGAATCGGATTCCAAACACGTTTTCGAAAAACGAACCCAACAGTCCCTGGCGGCCGAACAGGATCAGCAGCAGATAGCCGGTAACGACAGGCGGCAGGACCAGCGGGAGATTGATCAACGTTTCGAGGATAAATTTGCCGGCAAAGCGTCGCTTCGCCAGGATCCATCCCAGCGGGATGGCGAGCGGCAGGCTGGCCAGAACCGCAACAGCCGAAACGAGCAGCGTCAGGCGAATTGCCTGCCATTCTTCCGGATTTAACAAAGTAGGGAACTCCAGCATAGCGACCGAAGTCTGCGTGACTTCTGACGTGCTTCAGCGTCGAGTGAAGCCGAATCGACCGTATGCTTCGTCCGCCAATGGCGATTGCAGAAACTCGAAAAACTCGCGGGCTGCCGGCAACTCGCTTTCGTGCTTCAATAGTACGAGGACATACACAATTTCATCGTGCAGCGATGCGTCGAATTCGTGGGCGGTCGTGACGCCCGATGCGATGCGCACGTCCGTCGAATAGACGATGCCGGCCTCCGCCTCGCCGCGTTCGACAAAACTCAACGTATTCCGCACGTCCTGCCCGCGGACGATTTTCTGAGCAGCCGTTAATTGCGGCAGCAAATCGAGTTTGATCAATGCTTGTTCGGCATACATGCCCGCAGGCACTTTTTCGCCGGCCAGCGCGATTTTCTCGACCTTATCGGAAAGTAAATCCTTCGGCTCACGCACGTCGCCGGGGTTGCTTGGAGGGGACGACGATGACTAGTTGATTGGTTAACAGCCGCACGCTCGCCTCGGCCTTGCCAGCCTTTTCAATTTCGTCCGCCCATTGCTGGTTGGCCGACAGAAATAGGTCGGCCGTGCGCCGGCGAGAATCTGCCCGGCCAGCGCGTTGGATGGTCCAGCATTGACTTTCACTTCGGTCCCGGTTGCGGCGGTAAACTCCTTGGCCAGCTCGTCGATCAAATCTTTGGTGCTGGCGGCTGCAGAAACAATCAGAGGGCGGAGTACGGCCGCTGGCGGGGCCGGCGCTGGCGGAACGCTTTTTGCGCAGGAGGTGAGCGCAACCAAAGTTAAGACTGCGATCGTCTTGCCTGAATCGCAATACCTATTCATAGATTTGGCTTCGATAAGCTATGCCAAGAGCCGCTCGCGTCGGATCGCTGTATCCTAGGGTGCATAACGAGTCGTCACAACTGTTGGCGAGAGGTAGACGTGACACGCATCGCATCAGCAAAGAAGTTTTGGCTACGGTGTTTATGGCACCGGTGGCGGAGGAAATGGTTGGCATTTGGCGTACGGTGCACGCTAAGCCGCAAGCGGATTGGGAGACGACTATTTCGACTAACTTGCGTATTTTGGCGGCGCGTGAAAAATCTTGTCACTGAAAGTGCCAGAAATACGCTTGATTTCAGGGACGCTCAAGTTGCATAATATGCCACCGGTGGCATATCGATGAGATCTTGTTGGTGATTGTCGTTGGCGGCTTAGCTTTCCTGCGTGTTCGAACTGCTCGCGCACCACAATCCAGGTTAGGAATTCCGTCGCAATGTCGGTGACGATTTACGAAATCGCGGAGCGGGCCGGGGTATCCAGCTCCACGGTTGCGCGATATCTGCGCGGTGATGTGAAGGGATCGCAGCGACGCGGCGTGGAAACCGCGCAGCGCATCCGGTCGCTCGCCAAGGAGATGGGTTATCGACCCAATCTGCGGGCGCGGGCATTCTCGCGCGGCTGCACGCATGGCATCGGGCTGTTGTATACGGACGATGCCTGGATCTTCGAAGGCATGAACACCGAGGTGGTGAAAAGCCTGGTACGGGCGCTGCAGTGCGCCGGCTTTCATCTGGTGTTCGCGCCCGGTGGACCAAAGCGGCGAATGGGAGGAAATCGTTCTGGGCGGGCAGATCGACGGGGCGGTGGTGTTCCAATCGTTGCCGGAAACCGTGCGCGACGCGGTGCAAGAGAAAAAGCTGCCGCTGGTCTTGCTCGGTGACTACACAGACCGCACGATCTCACAAGTTGTGGTGGATGATTTTGCCGGCGCCTACGCGGCCACGAAGCACCTGATCGGGCTCGGGCATAAGCGGATCCTGCTGTATGTGCACTCGACGGTGAAGCCGCACTGCAGTATCCAGGAGCGGCTGAGCGGGTATTTGTCGGCAATGGGCGAGGCGAATTTAGTGCCGCGCACCTGCCTGCATGCCGCCGAAGAAGACGCAATCGACCTGTTGGTGCGCGGCAACAAGCGGCCGACGGGCATTGTTTGCTACAGCAATCTGGAGGCCACGCTGATTGTGCATTCCATGTGGCAATATGGCGTGGCGATTCCGGCGCAGCTCAGCGTGATCGGCTTCAACGACGTGTTCGCGACGCGGCACATGACGCCGCCCTTCACGACGGTCGGATTCGACGCGGCGAAGATCGGCAAGTGGGGCGCACAACTTGTGTTGCGCGAGATCGAAACGGCCCATGACGGCCGCCCGCCGAGCGTCTTGATGGTGAAACCGAAATTGATGGTGCGAGGATCGACAGGCCCGGCACCGTGAGCTGGAATTAAGATCATCTGGAACTGGAGCCCGCAGTGCCAGCAAGAATTATCGCTGACTCCGTAGCTGGCGCGTCGGGCTCCGATGCGCGAAAACCAAGGACCCATTATGTTGGACTATAAGCTCACTTGCGGCTGGCGTATGTCTTGCCGAGGCGGGTTGAGATTTCGCTCTTGAGCTCGGCGGGTTCGATCTCGTCCTTCCAGCGGTGCACGATTTCGCCGCCGGGCGCAATCAAGATCGTGTAAGGCACGGGGCCTTCCCATTTCGGGTCGAGTGCCTCGGCCAGCTCGTCGCGGTTTTCCGAGGTGAAGATGTAGTTGGTGCACGAGACGTGGTTCTGCTTGAGGATCTCGAGGCAGGCTTCGCGCTGATCGGGTGCATCTGTCGTCAGCGTGATCATTTCAAAGTGCCTCCCGCGGTACATGCGGTTGGCGGTGACGAATTCGGGCAGCTCTGTGATGCACGGCGCGCAAGTGATCGACCACAGATTGATCAGCCGGAAGTTCTCCGTTTCGTTTGCCGCGAGCTTGCGCAAGCTATCGGCGTCGATGGACTTCAGCTCGACGGGCTCGGCGTTCCACTTCTCGATCGATTCTTTAGCTGAATCACGTTTATCGGCCCATTTGGTGGAGCACCCGAAAACGCGCGTCTTGGGCACGGCGACTGACTTATTTGCGAGCAGAGCGTCGATTGCATTTCGGGCATCGTGCGATTTGGGCGATGTGATGTCGGCGTCGTCAATGCGGCCGTTGTAGCGGAGCCGTCGCTGAGGGTCGAAGATGAAAACATGGGGCGTGGCAAGGGCACCGAATGCAGTTGAGACGCGCTGGGTCTCGCCGTCGTACAAGTACGGGAACTTGAAGCCGCGCCGCTTCGCGTGCAGCTTCATATCGTCAAACGAGTCGCCGACGTCCGTGTAGCCGAGTTCATCCAGCCGCACTGCCAGCGGATCGTTGGGCGAGATCGCCACCAGGGCAACGCCCTTGTCGCGGTAATCTTCCTGTAATTGCATGATTCGCTCTTCATAGGCCTGGGCCGTCGGGCAGTGGTTGCACGTGAAGATCACCACCAGCAGTTTGGCATCGGCAAAATCGTCGAGGCGGTATGTCTTATCATCGACGCCTGGCAGATCAAGCTCGGGTGCCGGCGCGCCGATCTCGAGTGTCGTCACCTCCTTGGCCACCGCCGGCGTCACGACGACTGAAAGAACGGCGGAAATACTCAACAGGACGTATCGAGCGCAGCGGCGCATGGCGGGCCTCAATATTCGAATGGATGGCAGTAACAATTCTTGAAAGGTAGTTGAAATGCGACGGTAGCCGGCAAACGAACCATAACTGGCTCATCGGCGTCATGATAGAATTGCTGACCCGGCGACACCAACCGAGAACATTTTAGGGGTGAAACTGGTTGGGTGCCAGCATCGGCCAATCGCAGCGCCGGCGTCGATCCTCAGCAATTGGACCTGGTACCGTCTATGCACAAAGCGTCATTGACCGAGAAGTTCGCGTTGATTCACGAGCATTGGCGGCCGAAGGTGGCGGCGCGGCTCAATGGGCAGGAAGTCAAGCTCGTGAAAATCTGCGGGGAGTTTCCCTGGCATCACCACGAGCATGAAGACGAAATGTTCCTTGTCTGGCGCGGTGAGATGGTGATTGAGTTTCGTGGTCGCCGAGTAACATTGCAAGCGGGTGAGTTTTGTGTCGTGCCGAGAAACGTCGAGCATCGGACGACTGCGGAGGCGGAAGCAGAAGTATTGGTGTTCGAACCGGCCGGTGTGCGGAATACCGGGAACGTTGTCGACGAATTCTTTACTGCTCCCAGCGGAATTGAGATATGACCTCTCCGCTCCCTGCGCCATATCAGTGGCGGCCGCGATTGGCGCGGGAGAGATGATATCGCGGCACTTGCGGAACTGATTCCGCTTTCTGTGCGAGTGCTTCAGGCGGATAGTTACTCGCAGCCACAGAGAGAGACCGCAATAGAAACGTCCCTCTTCGGCGTGGACCTCCAGCTTATTTGCGACGGCACGTATTTTGTTGTCGAGCACGAGGGGCAGATTGTTGGCTGCGGCGGATGGAGCAAACGCTCTTCGAAGTATGGCGGTGATCCTCACGGAGCTCGGTCGGACGCGGAATTGGATCCGCGCCACGATGCGGCCCGCATTCGCGCCTTCTTCGTTCACCCGGCATGGGCGCGGCGCGGATCGGCCGGAGCATCATGGCCGCGTGTGAACAAGCGATAATCGCAGCGGGCTTCCGCACAGTCGACATCGTGGCTACGCTGGCTGGTGAGCCGCTGTACGAGGCATTCGGTTACGCCGTTGTCGAGCGCTTTGAGATTCCCATGACGGCGGGCGTAAGTCTGCCGGTCGTGCGGATGACGAAGCGCATCGCCGGCTGAATCGTTCTGGAACAGAGCAACATCGCATGATCTCGTTCATTGTTCCCGCTCACAATGAACAGTCGTACCTGGGCCGGTCGCTAGTCGCGATTCACGAATCCGCCGGCGCCGTGGGCCAGCCGTATGAGATTATCGTGGTGGACGATGCGTCCACCGACGCGACCGCGGCAGTTGCCCGTGAGCATCAGGCGAGCGTTGTGTCCGTGAACCATCGGCAGATCGCCGCGACGCGAAATTCGGGCGCACGAGCGGCGCAGGGCGAACGCTTTTTCTTCGTCGATGCGGACACAACCATCAACGCGCGCGTGGTGACTGCCGCCTTGCGATCGATGGATCGGGGTGCCGCGGGCGGCGGCGCTCTGCCGCGGTTCGCCGACGCGGTGCCGCTGTATGCGTACCTGATGTTGTGGTGGTTCGGGCTCTTCATGCGGCTGGCCGGCATTACCGGCGGCGCCTGCATGTTCTGCACGCGAGAGGCGTTTCACGCCATCGGTGGTTTTAATGAGCGACTGTTTGGCGGCGAGGATGCCGCGATGTCGTTGACGCTGCGGCGCGAAGGGCGCTTCGTCGTGCTGTGGCCGCACGTGCGCACATCAGGTCGCCGCGTACGGGGAATGGGTGGGCTGCAAATGATCACGTCCATCATCCGTATTGCGTTTGTTCCAAAGATGTTGTCGCGGCGATCGAGTGTGAAAGAGCTTTGGTACGATTCCGACCGCGCGGCTGGCGAGCGCTCGCGCGATTCGCTGGCAATTCGAGCGTCGAACGCCGTCACGCTGCTCATCATGATCGTGATCGTCATGGGGCCGATATTCTTGTTTGTGCCGTGGTCGTGGACGCTGCCGGGGAGCACGCTAGGCGAAATCCGCTGGAGCATGGCGATCGTTTCCTGCCATGTGTCGCTTTTGCTGTGGCCATGCGCTTATTATTTGTTTCGCAGCCTATTGCGACAGAAACGCTGGGTCGAACGGATCAAGCTTACGGTGCTCGTTGCGTTGTGCCTGTGGTTTGGCTGGGGTGGCACGCGCGAGGTCCTGTTGTTTTGGAATTGGGTGTTCGAATGGTTGCTAAGTCGACAGCCATTCGTTTCAATAATCGCTTAACCGTATCCCCGGAGGCGGTGACTCTTGAACGTGACACTCACCTCGATGCTACAGCAGCATGTGCTTCCTCTGGCGCTATTGTTAGTCGTCGTCACTAAAACAAATAAGGCGGAAGCCATGCCGGAAACCGTCCGCGTGATGAGCTTCAATCTCTGGCACGGCGGCGACGCGGGAAAACAGCCGCTCGAGCGAACGGTGGAGGTCATCAAGCAGTCTCAGGCCGATATCGTGGGACTGCAGGAGACGGCCGGAATCGCTCCGGAAGGGCAGCCGCGACCAGATCGGGCGGCCGAAATTGCCAGGCTGCTGGGTTGGAATTATGTCGATCAGGGGGAACGAACGGGCGTCATCAGCCGGTTCACCATCGTCGGCACGACGCCGAGGAAATGGGGCGTGAAGCTCGCGCTCCCTTCCGGCCGGCGGGTTTATTTGTTCAACGTGCATTTTGCCCACGCACCGTATCAGCCGTACCAGTTGCTCGATATACCGTACGAGAACGCGCCATTTCTGAAGACGGCCGAACAGGCGGTTGCAGCAGCACACGCAGCTCGTGGCGAGCAGGTGCGCCGGTGTCTGGCGGAAGTGAACTCGGCCGCGGCGGAAGGCTTGCCGATGTTTCTCACGGGCGATTTCAACGAACCGTCGCACCGCGACTGGACATTGGAAGCGGCAGCAGCAAAACAGTGCCCTTTGTGTGTCGAATGGCCTTCGACCAAGGCGGTTGAGGAGGCGGGGTTTGTCGATGCCTTTCGAAGTGTGCATCCCGATCCCGTCGAGCACCCCGGCCGCACTTGGACGCCGACGACACAACTCACCGATCCCAAGGACCGGCACGACCGCATCGATTTCGTGTTCGTGCATGGCACCAATGCTACGGTCAACGCAATAGAAATCGTTGGCGAAGCGGCGGAGTTTGCCGACATCGTCGTGCAGCCGTACCCGTCCGACCATCGGGCGGTGGTCGCCGAGATTGAGCTCCCGCCGACGCGTTAATGAGCCACCCAATTCAAAACCGGTTGTTGATTCGCTCCGAAGACAGGAGTGATTGGCCTGCAGTGCACGCGATCAACGCGTCCGCCTTCGGGACGCTGGCCGAAGCGAACCTCGTGGATGCCTTGCGGCAGCAAACGTGGCCCATAATCTCGCTCGTCGCGGAAGAGAATGGCGAGGTCGTCGGGCACATCATGTTCTCGCCTGTCGAGTTGCCCGGATTCTGCGAGCGAAAGATCATGGGACTGGCGCCATTGGCCGTGATCCCGAAATGCCAGCGTCACGGAATCGGATCGGCTCTTGTGCGGGCGGGGCTGGATGAGTGCAAAAAACTTGGTTTCGGCGCTGTGGTGGTGCTAGGGCACGCGGATTACTACCCGCGGTTCGGCTTCGCGCCATCAACGCGGTTTGGGATCGGCTGCGAGTATGATGTGCCAAAAGACGTGTTCATGGCGATGGAGTTGCAACCGGGTGCTTTGAAGGGAGCGTCGGGCACGATCAAGTATCATCCTGCATTCAGTGTGTTTAGCTAAACGCGCTTCAATGGACAAAACGGAATCTCTCGACCTGCTCTTTCGCGAAGCCGTGTCGTCCATCGACGCGGGCGACGTCACTGGACTCGAACGCCAACTTACGGCACGTCCTAACCTGGCCCGAGATCGCCTCGACTCGCCCGGTGCCTGGCTGCGCGACCAAGTCGGCGATGCCCTCGATGGATTTTTCGCGACCGTACTTGTTGTGGTTTGTGGCGGAGGACCCAGTGCGCAACGGCAAGCTGCCGAGCAATATTGCGCAGGTCGCTCAAACAACTCTCGACGCCGCGAAGCGACAAGAAAGTGGCAGTTTGCAAGAGCAGCTCGACTACGCCCTGCGGCTGGTATGCTGGTCATGGATCGCCCGAGAATGTGGCGTGTCGATAGCGCTGGTGGATGTGCTGGTCGACGCCGGCGCCTCGGTCGACGGCCGGAATGTCTACGGCGGCCGCTACGGCACCCACAGCGATTCGGCAATTTACAACAGCAATTTCCCCGCGGCCGGGCGTCTTTTGGAGCGGGGCGCCGTGGTGACGTTATCGACGGCACTCTGTTTGGAACGATGGGCCGACGTCGACCGCCTGGCACGCACTGCGACAGTGGATGAGAAGCAGGACGCCTTCGTTCAAGCGGCGATGAGCGGCAAAGCCGAGGCGCTTCGTCGAATGCTGGCTCTGGGCACCAATCCAACGACGGTCAGCTCCATGAACCAATCGCACGCAACGGCCTTGCACCATGCCGTGTGCTCCGGGACGCTCGAAGCAGTGCGAGTGCTGGTCGATGCCGGCGCCGAACTCAATCGACGGGACACGATCTACGACGCGACGCCACTAGGCTGGGCCAAGTACTGCGGACAACAGGAGACGGATGCGTCGAGCGCGAAACATTACGCGGAAATCGCGGCCTATCTCCTAGAGAGCGCGGGAAGGATTAAAGGGTTGGCTGCGGGCGCTATCGGGGCAGCCAAAACATCGGATTCAATAGGTTAGAACCAAGTTGAAAACGACCGAGTATTTTCGATTTGTCAGGACGAGATCCGACCGGGCTCGTATACTTAATGAGTGGATCATAACGGCTATCGAGCATCCAATTCGTGAGCAGTTGCAGACAGACTGCCGAATTCGCCGATGGGCGTATATCGATTCAGAAGCAAAGTATTTGCGAGTGATTTTGCTGGACGATGGAGAGACCGTACACAACGCGTTTTTTGATCGCAATTTCAAGCCATGAACGTTAAATACTTTAGGGATACTGATACAGCACTCTTGGAATTCTCGTCTCGACCGGTCGAGGAAACCCGAGAGATTAGTGAGAATATCTACATTGACTTGGACAAGGACGGCAATCTCGTGAGCATGACAATTGAACATGCACGAGAGTCGGCAAACCTGCCGAGCGTCAATGTCGAGGAGTTTGAGCGGGGAGTAGCCTGAGACGCTCATCTGAGCTGCAATACAGGGCCGCGATAAATTATGCGTGTACTTCCTTCTGCTCGTTTTGTTTCCTTGCCGAGCGACGAGTCCGATGCGGTGGTCGGTGCGATTAATTCTGATTGTCGCCGTAATTGCAATATTTGCGGCCGTAGCCTGTGTTTATCGAGGGATAACAGCATCAGTCCACGCCGAACACGTATTGCACGCGGCTTTGTTGACGACGCAGCTGCTTGAAGAGCATATTGTCGAGCGCAATGGCGAGTGGCCCCGCTCCTGGTCCGATCTCGAGACATTACCTCGACGAGAATGGGCAATGTTCGCGTGGCCAGCGGACTCTCGGGACGTTCAACGCTATGTGACGGTTGACTTCTCTGCTGATCTACAACGCTTGGCCAGCCAAACGATCGATGATTTCGATGCCGTGAGGCCGATAGGCCCCTATTACGACTTCAAACACCGTTGGCAAGTCGAGTCACTTCTCATAACGATTCGCGAAAAAACTGAACGGTGAGAGCATTGTTATCGGAACCAGCGGCACAATGGGTGATGATCGCGAGCTGCACGTTGTGACCGGGGCCTTCGGCTATTCGGGGCGATATATTACCGAGCGGTTGTTGCGAGCGGGCATGCGTGTGCGAACGCTCACTAACTCGCCTGCCCGCGAGCATCCGTTTGGAGATCGTGTCGAAGTACGACCGCTTAGCTTCGACGACCCTCAGCAGCTCGCACGATCCCTCGAAGAGGCTCGCGTTCTGTACAACACGTACTGGGTGCGATTCAACTACGGCGATTTTTCATTCGCGCGGGCGGTGGAAAACACGCAGGCGCTATTTGCGGCGGCCCGCCGTGCTGGTGTTTCTCGGGTCGTTCACGTGAGCATCACGAATCCTTCGGAAGAATCGCCGCTGGAGTATTTTCGTGGCAAGGCCGTGCTCGAGCGTGCGCTGCGGGAGACGGGGCTTTCGTACGCGATCTTGCGGCCGGCCGTGCTGTTTGGCGGCGAGGACATCCTCATCAATAACATTGCGTGGGCGCTGCGCCATTTGCCGGTGTTTGGCGTGTTCGGGTCCGGCGATTATCGGCTGCAGCCGATCCACGTGCACGACTTCGCCGACCTCGCGGTCGCCCAAGGAGCCGAGCGCGTTGACCAGACGATCGATGCGATCGGCCCTGAGACGTTTACCTACCGCGAACTTGTGAGCGAGCTGGCGCGAATCCTTGGGGTGCGGCGTCCGATCATTTCGGTTCCGCCGCCGCTTGGCTACGCGGGAGGCTGGCTACTGGGCAAATGCATGGGGGACGTGGTCATCACGCGCGATGAAATTGCCGGCCTCATGCAAGGTCTGCTCGCCACGGAATCGGAGCCAGTAGGCCAAACGCGACTTTCGGATTGGGCCCGCAAGCATGCCGACACATTGGGCCGTCGCTATGCCACTGAGCTTGGCCGCCGTAGAAACCGCCGCGCGGCATATGCAAACGCCAGGTAGCATGCCCTGACGCTTTCCACCCAACCACGCCACGGAGAAAAATGTTATGGGACAAATCGCGGCCGTTACGCTCGTCGTGCATGACTATGACAAGGCGATTGCGTTTTTTACTGAATGTCTCGGATTCACGGTTTCCGAAGACACGCCGCTGGAAGGCGGGAAGCGCTGGGTTGTCGTCCGGCCGACGGATGGCGGCACGGCGCTGCTTTTGCGCGGGCGGCCAACGTGCAGCAAGCCGCGCGAGTTGGCGATCAAACCGGCGGCCGAGTGTTCATGTTCCTCCACACGGATGATTTTTGGCGAGACTACAACGCCCTTAAATCCAAGGGAGTTCAATTCGTCGAAAAGCCGCGCGACGAAGCGTATGGTACGGTCGTCGTATTTCTCGACCTGTATGGCAATCGGTGGGATCTGGTGCAGGCCGAAGGTCGCTAGTGCGCTTTTGAAGTTAGCGTTGCAGACGGACTTTCCGCGAACTACGGAACGCTAAGCCGCAAGCGGCTCGCGTGGTGAAGTGCCTGGATAGAAACAGATCTGCCGCGATAGTTTGTGCGTGCGAAACTAGGCAAGGACAAAGTGACATCGTACCTCGTTCGTGGCAACTTTTTGAACATTTTTTCAGTACGGATGTGTCGCGCAGCGAGTCACGCACGAATTGGCCGGCAACTCATGTTTTGCCGGAGACTTTTGCTCTTCATGGTCGCTTCACGCTATCACTGCTATAATTTAATGATCAGTGCAACCTATTGTGTGACAGCAGTTTACGACACACTACGAATAGCATTGACGAAATCTTCATCACGGGTAAGATGCAGCGACGAAACAACATCATATTGTATCCATGAGGGCATCGGATACAATATGTTGTGGTTTTTGGTGAGCTAGCAACCCCGTTTTTCGGGTTTTGGGCATTTGAGGCCCTAAATCTGGTGCAGCCTGCGGAGATCAGCCGATCTGCTAGCAAGTGATGCACAAATGTTCATACTGGTAGGATGCCCATTTCACCCTGCGCAGGAGGATGCTGCTATGGCACTCGCCAACACCCGTCAATTCGCCGCGACCAAAGAAACCACGTCTGCCGCCAAACGATTCCACGGCCGGCTGAAAGTCGATTCCACGTTCTGTCCGACGGATGTCGACGACCTGTTCTCCACGGTCGATTGGGAAGTTCGCAGCGCCCAGATCAAGGGCGAAAACGGCGAGCTGATCTTTGAGCAGACCAATTGCGAAGTGCCGTCGTTCTGGAGCCAGTTGGCCACGAACGTCATTTGCAGCAAATATTTCTACGGCGAAGTGGGCACGCTCTGAGCGCGAATACAGCGTGCGGCAGTTGGTGCATCGCGTGGCCCGCACGATTGCCGATTGGGGCATGGAGGACGGTTACTTTGCCTCCACGCAGGATGGCGAGCGGTTCTATCGCGACCTGGCGTGGCTGTGCCTGCATCAGCACGGGGCATTCAATTCGCCCGTGTGGTTCAATGTGGGGCTGTACCATCAGTACGGCATCACGGGCACCCGTTGCAATTGGCGATGGGATCCGCAGGCCCACGATGTGGTGCAGCCGGAGAATCCGTACGAGTATCCGCAGGGCAGCGCGTGCTTTATTCAGCACGTGGCCGACAACATGGAAGACATCATGGAGCTGGCCCGCAGCGAGGCCATGCTGTTCAAATTCGGCAGCGGCACGGGCACGGACCTGTCGACGCTCCGCTCGCATCGCGAAAAGCTTTCCGGCGGGGGCCGGCCGAGCGGGCCGCTGTCGTTCATGCGGGTGTACGACCAGATTGCGGCGGTGGTGAAGAGCGGCGGCAAAACACGCCGGGCGGCCAAGATGCAATCGATCAAAGTCTGGCACCCCGACGTGATGGAGTTCATCGAGTGCAAATGGAAGGAAGAGCAGAAGGCCCGCTGCCTTATCGAGAAGGGCGGCTACGAGTCGAACTTCAACGGCGAGGCCTACAGCTCGATCATGTTCCAGAACGCGAACCTTTCCGTGCGTGTGACGGACGACTTCATGCAAGCGGTTGAGCGGAACGAGGATTGGACCACCCATTGGGTGACCGACGCGAAGCAACCCGGCCCGACCTACCCGGCCCGCGAGATTATGGACCGCATGGCCGACTGCGCCTGGCACTGCGGCGACCCGGGCGTGCAGTACGACACGACGATCAACCGTTGGCACACCTGCCCGAACAGCGGGCGGATCAACGCATCGAACCCGTGCTCCGAATATATGTTCCTTGACGACACGGCGTGCAACCTGGCGAGCATCAACCTCATGAAGTTCCGCCGGCCGGATGGTGCGTTCGATGCCGAGCGTTTCAAGGCGGCCTGCGCGGATTTACTTCATCGCGCAGGAAATTCTGGTGGATCATGCCAGCTATCCCACGGCCGACATCGCCCGCAACAGCCACCGGTTCCGGCCGCTGGGACTGGGGTATTCGAACCTGGGCAGCCTGCTGATGGCGGCCGGCACTGCGTACGATTCGGACGAAGCCCGCGGCGTGTGCGGGGCAGTCACCGCGCTGCTGCACGGGGCGGCCAATCTCACGAGCAGTGAGCTGGCCGAAGCGGTCGGGCCGTTCGATCGCTACGACGAGAACCGCGAGCCGTTCCTGCGCGTGATGCAAATGCATCGCGATGCGGTGGAGGATATCAATCCTGCGTGTCCGGACTACTTGCGCGAGTCGTCCCGCCGCGTGTGGGACGACGTGCTTGCGGCCGGCCGTGTGCACGGCTTCCGCAACGCGCAGGCCACCGTGCTCGCGCCCACGGGCACCATCAGCTTCATGATGGACTGCGACACGACCGGCATCGAGCCGGACATCGCGCTGGTGAAGTACAAGCAGCTGGCCGGCGGCGGCATGCTGAAGATCGTCAACCAGACGGTGCCGCTCGCGCTGAGGCACGCTCGGCTACGACCAGCCGCAAATCGGCTCGATCCTGGCGTACATCGACGAGCACGACACGATCGAGGACTCGCCCGACGTGAAGGACGAGCACCTGGCCGTGTTCGACTGCGCGTTCACGCCGCGCAACGGCAAGCGGTCGATCGCCTGGCAGGCGCACGTGCTGATGATGGCGGCCGCCCAGCCGTTCCTCTCCGGTGCGATTTCGAAAACGGTGAACATGCCGCGCGAGTCGACGCCCGAGGATATCGCCAAGGCGTACTTCGACGGCTGGAAGCTGGGACTCAAGGCGCTCGCGATCTACCGCGACGGCTCGAAGGAGAGCCAGCCGCTGGCGACCAGCTCGGAAGGTCAACGCGCGGCGGCCGCGGCGGCTGCCGTTTCCAAGCCGCGCCGCGAGCGGCTGCCCGACACGCGGCAAAGCATCACCCACAAGTTCAACGTTTCCGGCCACGAGGGCTACATCACGGTGGGCCTGTTTCCCGACGGCCGGCCGGGCGAGCTGTTCATCACGATGGCAAAAGAAGGCAGCACGATCGGCGGGCTGATGGACGCCTTCGGCACCGCCGTTTCGATGAGCCTGCAATACGGCGTGCCGCTGGAAGATTACGTGCGGAAGTTTTCGCACATGCGGTTCGAGCCGCAGGGATACACGAAGAACCCGGACATCCGCATCGCCAAGAGCCTCATCGACTACATCTTCCGCTGGCTCGGGATCACGTTCCTGCCGGGTTACAAGGAAGCGAGCATGGGCGTGCTGCCGGCGGCGGAAGCGAGTGCGGAGCCGGCTGGAAACGACGATGCGGATTCGTCCGGCGGAGGTGGATCGTCGTCGAGAGTTCAGGGTTCAGGGTTCGGGGGTCAGGGACAAGACATCAAAGCCGCGACCGCCGGTCGCGGACAAAGCCGGTCCCGAAAGCGGAAGGCGGACGGCGGAAGGGAGAGGGCGGTCAAACCACGGCAACCCTAGCCCCCAGCCCCCAGACCCCAGCCTCCAATGGTCACACAACGGCCATTCGAACGGAAACGGCAACGGCCACGTCGAACGGCGACGCCAAAAACTACAGCGCCATCCTGCTGGCCCGCGCCGGCGTGATGGTGAAGGGCGCCGACGGCCCGAACACGGCCCGCAGCGAACAATTCGCCGACTTCCAATCCGACGCCCCGGCGTGCGACAACTGCGGCGCGATCACCGTCCGCAACGGCAACTGCTATTTGTGCCACAACTGCGGATCATCGATGGGATGTAGCTGACGTTTAGCCGCGACGCGCAGCGAGTGCGTAAATCGTACAAGGATGCAGGAGGCGGGATGCAGGACACTGGGCAGGCATGAGGCCAGACTTCCCAGTACCCAGCATCCTCAATCCTGCATCCGTTTTTTTTGCGCTGCCTGTAGTCTGGGGGCATCGATCACTCAGCATGAGTGCCCTGAAGGCGGTAGCTGACTCGCCGCCATACTAAACCATTGCCAATGCGATGGCGCCAAATGTAGAAGTCCCTGGTTCCGGCACCACTGTAAAAGCAAGAATTCCGTACGTTATGTCGTCGTCGAAGAGACCCAGGTCGTCGAATCGGAATCGGCGCGGATAGCCGAGTTGCGGATCGAACTCGGCGGTGATGAGTGTTGTCGGCTGGTAATGGAGCGAGTCACGCAGCGAGTCGAAAGCTGCGTCGATGGTGAAAAATTCCTGGGGCTGCGCGGCTCGTGGGTTACTGCGTCCACGACAGCCGCAACCGTGTTCATGCGCACCATCACCAGACCCGAACGTGTGTACGCGGGATCGCAGAAGCAACTTCGGCCCAAAACAAAGTCGTAGTCGACGATGTTCTGCGATTCCCACAGCGCTCGGTTCGACTCGATTTCGGCCAGATCCAGGCGCAGGCTGCACCGCATAAGCCCCAGGCGGCGATGACTTAGCGTGAGCGAAAGAACGCGGAAATCGATCCGGCGAAAAAAGGACGGAACGGAAACCGGATGTTGTTTTCGCGCCTCCCATAATCCAGAAGGCCGATTTCCCCGCAGGCAAGCACGCAGGCGTATTACGCTCGCCCACCGCGATTGACTCAGCTTCCCACTAAGATGGCCAAAAACCCGGGGAGGGATTTTGGCCATCTTAGGAAATACTCGATGCTTTTTGGTCACAGCGGGTGCGCTCGGACGCAAATTACCCAACTTGCCACATAGATGCTCAAAAATAGAGGGCGGAATTCTGAGCATCTTTGGAAAAACCCGAGGGTTTTTGATTCGTTGGCAACGGTCGGATCGTGGGCAACGCGAAAACTGATCGAAGTTGCTCGCATGCCAAACATGATCACTCGTCAATCAGACTGGAAAAAATCAGCCGATTGCCGAAGGGGTCAGTGATGCACATTTCCAACCGGTCCCAGGGCTGCTTTTCGATTCCGGGCCGGGCGTGTTTGTAGTGCTTGGCTAGGAGCTCTTGCTGATACGCTTCGAGTTCAGTCGTTTCGATGCGTACGGCGCTGCCGGGGCAGCAATCGCCGAAGTGGCCGGAGAGGTGGAGGAGGCAATCATCCTTGGACACCTGCATGTAGAGTGGCAGGTCGTCGGCGAAGCGGTGTTCCCAGTCGACTTTGAAGCCCAGGAAGTCGACATAGAATTCCTTCGCCTTGTCTTCGTCGAAGATTCGCAGGATCGGCGTGATTCTTCCGAGAGTTGTCATTGGTCCGGCTCCAGTCCGCTTAAACGCGATCCGTCCAGTAACGTGGTCGGCGTTTCGCGTGAGCCACCGCGACCACCAGGATGCGGTGTGGCTCGATGCGATACACGATGCGAAATGGGAACCGTTTCACCAGGCATTCGCGGTGACGGGTGTCGATGGCGGCGAACTGATCAGGCTTTGCCGCAATTCGATCGAGTGCCGCATCCACCGCATTTGAGAATCGATTTGCTGCCATTTCGCTTCGCTTGGCATACCAATCGAACGATTCATCAAAATCCAATCGGGCTTCGGGCACAAAATCGACAGGGATCATCCGGCACCATGCAAACGTTGCATAGCCTCGTGCGCGGATTTGCTCCCACGGGATTGGTTGCACTGAGCCAGCGTCGTATTCGGCGGATCTCCGTTCGATTTCTGCCACCCACTCATCGCTGAGTGTTGGGTGCAGTCATCGGGCACGGTATCCCACAGCGCTTCAATTAGCTGGATTCGTGCATCCAATGGTAATTGGCTGGCATTCGCCAGCAGTGAATCGTAGTCAGACATGGAAGACCCTCCAGACGAGATTATATCATCAGCCACGGCTGGTGGCAGGCGATGAACAGCTGCGTCCGCCGACTATCACAAAACCAACATCGCTGTCACCCGCGGACGGTGCTGCGAGTTGTCGAGACGGCGGCCAGCGAATCGGCGAGGGTGTTGCAGAATTCGTCGCAGGCGGCTTCGTCGTGGGCCAGCGAGAGGTAGAGCTTGGTGCCCATGGGGTTGAGGAAGATGCCGCGCGAGAAAAGCTCGAGCATGACGCGGCGGGCGATCTTGGGGTCGTCGTGCTGGCTGGAGCGATAGTCGCGGACCTCATTAGCGGTGAAAGCGATCTGCGCGAGCGGGCCGTCGCCGAGCACCGTGGCCACGATGCCGAAATCGGCCAGCACCCCGCGGATGCCGTTGCGCAGGTATTCGCCGAGGTGGTGCAGTTGTGGGTAGGTTTGCGTGTCGCGAAAGATTTTGAGCGCGGCATTGGCGGCCGCGCATGAAACGGGGCTGCCGCCCAGCGTGGAGGCGGTCCACACGTACGTATCGTTGTGGTGGAGGCAATCTTCCCGGACCAGTTCCATCAGGCCCGCGCGTCCGCCGAACGCACCCAATGGCAATCCGCCGCCGAGTCGCTTTGCCGTAGGCGACCAGGTCGGGCTCCACGCCGTAGTATTCTTGGGCACCGCCGTAGGCGAGGCGAAAGCCGGTCACCACTTCGTCGAAGATGAGTGGAATGCCCGCATCGCGCGTGATTTCGCGAAGTCCGGGCAAGAATCCGGGCACCGGCGGCAGGCAGCGCTGCAGCGGCTCGACGATCACGCCAGCCAACTCGCGCAGATGGCGTACGATGATCATGCGCGTTGTTTCGAGATCGTTGAACGGTGCCACGAGCGTGTTCGGTTCGGTCGTCGGATCCACTCCGGCGGAACTGGATTGGGAGGTGGGATAATCAGCAGGAGCGGTGGGAAACAGGCTGCAGACCCCCACATCGTGCGCACCATGGTACGCGCCCTCGAACTTGAGGATTTTCGGCCGGCCCGTGGCCGCTCGTGCGATGCGCAAGCAGTACATGGTGGCTTCCGTGCCGGAGGCGCAAAACCGCACCGCTTCGCAGGCCGGGCTGAGGCGGACGATTTCTTCCGCGAGCGCGAGCGATTGTTCGGTGATATACGCAAAGTTGAAGCCGTGGCGGAGTTGCGCCGCGACGGCGTCGGCCACTTCGGGCCGGGCGTGACCGACCAGCGCCGAACCCCAGCCCATCGAGAAATCGAGCATCCGCCGATTGTCGGCCGTCCACAGCCGGCAACCTTCGCCCCGCGAGATGACGGTGGCAAACTCGGGCGGCAGATTGAATTCGCCGTTCGAGCCGGCCGGGAACACAGCAAGCGATCGTTGAGTGGCAGAACGCATCATCGGTGTTTTGCATTCTCACCAGGGCAACAAAACCGAAATCTGATACGTTTGGACGCCAGCAGTATACTGACCGGCTGAAATCCGACCGCAGCAGCTAGCGCAAGGCTGCGGCCGCTTTGCGCACAGCGAAAAGCGATCCTGCGCGATGGATTGGCTACTCGGCCCGGTGGATGGCAACGGTTAAATTTCGGCGTTCTGCTAGCAAAACTAATTGACATTGGACCGCCGGCGACAGTAGTTTTATTGCTCGCCATTGACCCGACACCATTGCGTCTTCAAAAGGAGGAGCCTCATGAACCCAGTTCCGACCGTTGGCTGTTAGCCATCCGGTCGGTGTCGAGTGCTGTTGAGTCGTGTTTCTCATACAAGGCACCTGGGAGGCTCCCTTCATGGTTTTCAAATTTGTGGTTTCCGTTCGGCCGAGTGCGCTCGTGCTCGGCCTGGTGTGTGGGGCGATGTCGCTTACGGCCCACGCCGCTTTCACTGAGTTTATGGTGGGCGGCGATGCCACGACGGCGTCGATTCAAGCGTACCGTGGATGCGTATCGGGCTGCGCTTGGCAATCCGAACAACGCCAATAACCCGGGGCCAATATCCGGTGGCCGGCGGGAGATTAATTGGGATGGCGGCGGAGCGACGACAGCGGCGTCGAGCGGGCCGACGCTCACGGCATTCCAGAATACACGCGGGGCGACGTTCACGACGCCTGGCACCGGCTTCCTGCAAACGCCGCTCAATGTGACCGAGCTCACGAGCATCAACCCAGCGTACACGACGACGTTTAGCACCTTCAGCCCGGTGCGGATCTTTACGCCAGTGGGCAGCAATATTACGGACGTTACGTTTTCGTTACCCGGAAGCATGGGCGCTACGCCGGCGACGGTGGCTGGATTCGGCGCGGTGTTTTCTGACGTCGACCTGCCCAACGCTACGCGGATTGAATTCTTCGACCTTGGTGGAGCGTCGATTTACTCGAAAAATGTGCAGCAGGACACGGCAGTGGACGCCGGACTTTCGTTCCTGGGGCGCTGGCCAATGCGGGGGAGCGGATTGCGCGCGTGCGGATCACCACCGGCAACGGACCGCTTGGCCCGACGGATCAAAACGGGAACCCCGCCGACGTTGCGGTTATGGACGACGTCCTTTATTCCGAGCCGATAGCGATTCCGGAGCCAGCGAGTGCACTGCTCGCGCTGATCGGCCTATTGATGAGCTGGGTCAGACGGGATCGACGATAGGGCCGCCAAAGAGTCACTCCGTCAGTTCGCGCAGTTCAACCTTGCGGAACTCGACGGGGTGGCTTTCCGATTGCAGCGAGATCGTGCCGCCGCTGATCATTTTCGGCTTGCCGTCGTCCAGTAACCGTTTGCCGTCGGCGTCGCGCTCGTCGAGCTGCGGCTCGGAGTATTCGATCACGGTTTTGCCGTCGATCTTGTGGCGGATCGACTTTGTTGCCGTGAACTTCGATCTCGACAGTCACCCACTGGTCGCCGTGATAGGTCTCCGATGAACTGTTCGTGCAGTGCTGGCGTGTGCAGCTTGCCATCCATGACGACGTTCGTGCCGGGCGTGCAGAGGTTGGCCGTGGTGCGCGGGTTCGTGCCGTCGCCGCCGAGGAACTGGACTTCGATCGAGACGGGGAAATCCTGGTCCTTGCGCATCGTGTCCGGCGTCTGGCCGTGGATCATCACGCCGCTGTTGCGGATGGCCCAAGCTGGGCCCGCTCGGCTTGCTCGCCGACGAAGCGGTATTCGATGCGCAGCACGTAGTTCGAGAACGGCTTCTCGTAGAACAGATGGCCGAACCGGCCGTGGAAGGGGCCTTCGTACTTGTCGTACGAACACTTTCAGGACGCCGTCTTCGACGCGGAACGTGTCGCCGAAGTTGTCGCCGACGTCGTAGCCTTTGATCTTCGGCGTCCAGCCGGCGAGGTCCTTGCCGTTGAAGAGCTGGATCCATTCGCCGGCGGTGTTCTTGGGCGGCACCGGCGGAAAGGGAACAGGCGATGCTGGTGGCGGCAAGCAAGACGGCAGCGAAGATGCGAGCAATCGACATGTGAGTGGTTCCTTGGCGATAGGCGGCAAGCGCGATGGAATGGATTGATCGGGCCCTGCGAGCGCTAAGCCGCAAGCGGCTACGCGATTCAACGGTGCGTCGGGTTACTTGGCGCGGCGTTTGTATTTGATTGCCATCATTTTTGTGAACTTGCCGTTCGGTCCGCGCATGTGCATTTCGAAGGTGCGCGTGCCGTCGTCCAGGTAGCGGGAGATGAGCTTGGCCACGAAGGTTCCGCCGCTCGGTTCCTTGCCTTCGCCGGTGCTGGTCATCGTTTTGGTGGCGGCGTCGTAATCGCCTTTGATGATCATCATGTGGGGCGACATCGAATCGGCCCACGTGCCGACGTATTTCTTCTCCGTCGGGTCGTAGCCGAACATGCCGGCGCCGGCGAACTCCATGCCGGCCATCTCGCCTTCAAAATGGCTCACGAGCCACATGCCGCCCTTGAGCAACTTGCATGTTTCGGTGCCTTTGCTTTTGACGGGTTCCGCACCTTCGCCGGGGAAGAGCGTGATCTCGGCGTCCCAGGTGCCGACGTCTTTTTGCAGCAGCTTGTGCTGCTTCGGTGGGCTGTGGGACTGGCGGCTGCTGCTGTTCTTGTGCGCGGCCGATTGACGATGGTGGAGATCAGCGACGAACAGGGCGATTGTGCCGATGCGAGGGATTGCGGTCGTCATGGGTGGCTCCTTGTTGGTAAGGTGCTGTCGGTGGGCTAGTGATTGCGAGTCTCCGCGCGGAGCGAGCTCCGCCGCTAAATGTCGAGAACCGTGATTATTTGGCGGCCGAGTTTCGGTTGCAAGCACTCCGGCGGCTTGAGGTTGACCGGTGCGGCAGATCGCACTAATCTCCGCCGCTCGCAAGTCGTTTCCACGTTGAGGATTAAACCATGCAAGCCGTGAAAGCGTCGCCGCCATCGATCCCGGTCCCCATGCTCGATGTAAACCGCGAAAACACGCAGCTGCGCGGCGAAGTGGAAGCCGCATTGTCCGAGGTTTGCGATTCTGGAGCCTTCGTGCACGGCCCGGCGTGTGCACGATTCGAGGCTGCGATCGCCGAATACTGTGGGTCGAAACATGCCATTGGCTGCGCTTCGGGCAGCGATGCGATCTTGCTTGCGCTGTTGCGCTGGGCGTCGGGCCGGGCGACGAGGTGATCGTGCCAAGCTTCACGTTCTTTGCGACCGCCAGCGCCGTGTGGCGATTGGGCGCCAAACCAGTGTTTGCCGATATTCTGCCAGAGACGTTCAATCTTGATCCGGCCGACGTGTTGTACAAGCTGTCGACCGCCACGAAGGCGGTCATTCCGGTGCATCTGTTCGGCCAGTGTGCGGAGATGGACGAGATCCGGCAAATCACGACCGCTGCCCGCGGCATTCCCATCGTCGAAGACGCTTGCCAGGCGATTGGTGCCGAGTATCGTGGCCAGCGGGCCGGCTCGCTGGGCACGCTGGGTGCGTTTAGCTTCTATCCGACGAAGAACCTGGGCGGGTTTGGCGACGGCGGTATGATCACGACCGATGACGACCAACTGGCAGCGAATCTGCGCGTTTTGCGCGATCACGGTCAGCAGCCGCGGTATTATCACCATTTTGTGGGCCTGAACAGCCGGCTCGACGCGCTGCAGGCGGCGGTACTGAACGTGAAGCTGCCACACTTGGATGAATGGGCGGCTGCGCGCGAGCGCCATGCCATGCGTTACGCTACTGAATTCGCCGAGCGCGGCATCGAGGATCTGATCGTGGCTCCCACGACGGCGCAACACGGCAGCCACGTTTGGAATCAATACACTGTGCGCGTCACCGACGGGCGCCGCAACGCACTGCAGCAATACCTGGCCGATCGCAAGATCGGGTCCGCGATCTACTACCCGGTGCCACTTCACCTGCAAAAGTGCTTCGCCGCACTGGGCCACGAAGAGGGCCGTTTACCTGTGACCGAACAGGCCTGCCGCGAGGTGTTGTCGTTGCCCGTCTATCCAGAACTCACGGCGGACGAGCAGGGCAGTGTGATCGATGCGATCGAGAACTTCTGCAAGGCGAAGATTCGTGCTGTAGCGTGAAGAAAGCTGAGAGCGGAGAGCCAGAAGTGAATCAGGATTCTGGCTCTCTGCTCTTAGCTCTCCGCTCTCGGCTCTTTTCACTCGTCCTTCGGCCGTTTGACTTCGTACGTGCGGCGACTGGGAGAGACCGTGATGAACAGGCCTAACAGGATGGCGAAGCCGACGATTGCCCATTGAATGCTTGGCCTGGGGCCACCTCCGCTGCCAGCCTGGGCCAACAAGGCAATGCCAGTCGGCAGGGCGCTGCTGAAGTGCGAGACAATATTAGAAAAAAGCATCGTGAGCATGGTACTACCGGCCCCATTCTAAATAGGCGGGCAACTCTTGCCAATCGGTGGCCGCGACGGGCAATGGGATTGTGCCGCTGAGCCATTCGTCCAGTGGCCGAGCGGCGCGGCGAAACAGACCGGTCGGCATCGCGACCGTATCCCAACTATCCGAAAGCGGCCGGGCGTGGGGCACATAGTCGGATAGCCGCACGCCCAGGAAACCGTAATGGGCGCCGCGAAACTCAAACAATTGCTCGTGCGGCAGCGGTGAGCGCAGAGCCACGAGGTGGTAGGCAAAGACCAGCATCGGACAAAAATCGGCCCCGAAATGGTGCTGCCAGCTGGCGAGGCTCCGCAGGTCGTCGCGCGTGGACCAGTTCTTCCAATACTGATGGTGCTCATCGCCGGAGGGGAATCGCCGGCCCTTCACATCCACCAGCCATGACGCCTGCCCCGGCGGCGAGACAATGAAATCGAGGCTTTTGAGCGACCCGTCGGCCACCAGGCTCCGCCGCGCCTCATCGACGGCAATATACGGCAATCGCCGAGCGCGAAGGTATGCTTCGAACGCCGCTTCGTAGTGGTTGTCGCGGTGCATTGAAGAAGGTGTCGGGCGTCAGGTGTCGGGATGGGTTGATCTGACACCCGACACCTAGTTTGTACACCGAGTTGTTCACTTCGCCAAGATACGTTGAACTTCGGCAATTATGTCGGTAGCGCCATCCGCCAGCGGGACGGCCGTGCTTTCGCCGCTGGAGAGGTCCTTTACCTGGCACTGGCCCGCGGCGAATTCGCGCTCGCCGGCGATCACAGCCACGCGAAAACCCTTGCGGTCGGCGTATTGCAGCTGCTTTCCCAGCTTGCTCGGTTCTGGATAGACCTCGGTCGCCAGGCTGGCGGCGCGGAGCATGGCGGCTAAACGAAAGTAATCGCCGAGATGGACCGGATCAAAGTACGGAATAAAAACTTGCGCCGGCGTTTGATTGGCAGGTAACATTCCCAGCTTTTGCATCGAGTCCAGCAAACGATCCAGCCCAAGCGAGGCCCCGATGCCGGGAAGTTGTTGGTTCGTGTACAGTTCGGCCAGGTTATCGTATCGCCCGCCACTGCAGATGCTGCCCACGCCTGGATCGTCGTCCAGAATTGTCTCGAGTACGGTGCCGGTATAGTAGTCGAGGCCGCGAGCAATTGAGACGTCCAGCTTGACGCGGTCGGACGGGACACCGGCGGCGGAGACAACAGCGAACAGCTCTGCGAGCCGCTCGATGCCCTCTCGAGCATGGTCGCTCGCCGCCACCAGCGGGCGGAGCTGCGAGAGAATCGCGTCGTTGGGCCCGGTTACTTGCACCAGCTCGACAACTCGGGCTGCCTGGTCAGCCAACGCGCCGGCTGTTTGTTGGATTTCTTCAGCGACACGATCGGCACCGATCTTTGCCAGTTTGTCAATTGCACGCAGGACGTCGCCCGCCTTCTCAGTCAACTCGAGCGATTCCAAAAGTCCGGTTAGCAGCAAACGGTTATTAACGTGGATTATAAATCGTTCGAAACCGATCGCACGTAGTAAATCGTGTACAACGAGAATTGTCTCGGCGTCGGACGCGACGCTGCGGGTTCCGATCGTGTCAAAGTCGCACTGCATGAACTCGCGATAGCGTCCGCGCTGCGTGTTCTCACCGCGCCAAACAGCGGCGATATGGTACCGCTTGAACGGGGTGCCGAGCGTGCCGATGTGCTGGGCGGCAAAACGGGCCAGCGGCACGGTGAGATCGAATCGCAGGCCGACGTCGCGGCCGCCGTGGTCTTGGAATCGGTAGAGCTGCTTATCGGTTTCGGCGCCACCTTTGCCCAGCAGGATATCGAGGTACTCGAGCGCTGGCGTGTCGATGGGCGCAAAGCCGTACGAGCGAAACACGCGCCGCGCGGTGTCGATGATCGCTTCGCGCGGCAGCATCGACTCCGGCAAGTAGTCGCGGAAGCCCTTCAGCGTGCGGGGTTGGATGGGGGGCATGTGAGGACGGGGGATACAGGTTGAGGGTGCAGGGAAAAGAAGTCCCCTTCATCCTCCATCCTTTAAATTATGGGCAACAGCGGCGGCTTGGGGCTGCGGATGCTGCGGCCTTTCTTTTGCAGCACGGCCTCGGTGTATTCGGCGACTTGCTCCGGCCGCTCCAGGTAGAAATCGTACGTCCAGTCATCTTCGTATTCGCAGTCTTTCGTGGAGTAGTCGCGACAAATCTGTGGGCGCGTTTCATAGATGCCGCAGCGGTTGTCGTTCTGCAGATGCCGGCAGGTCGTATGCACCAATAGGTACCAGTCGTCGCCTTCCTTGAACACGGTCGCCCTTTCGTGTAACAAGTACCAGCGGATGTACTCGAAGTCGGCGAACTCCTCCGGCGCTTCAATCGGCAGGGCGAAATAGCGGCAACACTTGGCCGTGCAAAACTCGCAGAGGATTGTGTCCTTGGGGACCTGTTTGCGGCGTGGTTTGGCTGGCGCGGCGACAGTGGCCATAGTTATTCCTTTCGTCGGTTCAGTTTCCGGTCTTACCATAACGCGCAGGTGGGCAGTCAACCAGGGGCAGAAGAGCGGGGAGCAAAGAGCAGGGAGCATGGAGAGAAAAAGTAAAGCATCGGCACGTATGGCCAAACGTCAGAGCAAGCAGGCATTAGTTTGCAGTTTTCCGCCGATTGCGGCGCCCGATGCGCGCGTACTCATATTGGGCTCGGTGCCGAGCATCGCGTCGCTCGCCAAGCAGCAATACTACGGACATCCGCAGAATGCGTTTTGGCCGATCATGGGGCGGCTGTTCGGAGCGGGCCGGGAATTGCCCTACGAAGAGCGTCAGCGCATCTTGCGCGATCGCGGCGTGGCGGTGTGGGACGTTCTGCGTGAGTGCCACCGTGAAGGCAGCCTGGACGCCGACATTCGCATGGAGTCGGAAGCGCCCAACGATTTCGCAGTGTTCTTTCGCAAACATCCGCTAATTGCGACGATCTTTTTCAACGGCCAGCGGTCGGAGGCCATGTTCCGCAGGCACGTGTTGCCAAGCATGATGGAGATGGGCCGAAATCTCCGTTATGTTCGGCTACCGTCCACGAGTCCGGCGCACGCGGGCGCAACTTCGCACAAAAACTGGCTGCTTGGCGCACCGTGGCCCGCGCGCTTCAAGACAAAGTACTAACCACAGAGGCACAGAGTTCACGGAGAAGAAAAAGATATTGAAACAGGAGGAAGCAGAGTGAGCAGAGTAAGGTCGATGATCACGAGTCGATTCTCCGATTCCTCTGCTTCCATCTGTTCAATAATTCTTCTCCGTGAACTCTGTGCCTCTGTGGTTAATCTTCCGAACTACTTTGTGTTGTTAGCCCAGAAGTTCCAGCGCTTTGCGGAGCATTCGCAGTACGCTTTCTTCGTCGGTTAGGCGCAACACTTCTTCCGGTGTAAACCAGCCTACCTCGTGGGACTCGTCGCTGGCACAGACTTGCTGGCCGGCGTGGGCCACGAGGAGGAAGCGGATATCGTGATGCTCGTGGGCGTCTTCCAGCAACTGGCCGGCGGCATCGTAGCGGGCCGGGATATCGTGAACGTCGAGGTCGAACGGCATCAATACGCCATCGATCGGCACGAAATCGAATGCCCTCACACCCGATTCCTCCCGGGCCTCGCAGAGCGCGACTTCCTCGACTCGCCACTGTCCGTCGGCATGTCCGCCCAGTTGCAGCCAGCGATCGAGCTTGCGATGGTGGGTCAACAGGCATTGGCGCCGATCGGCCGATACGATCCACGCCGCCCCGGTGATATGGCCCGGCCGGCAGGTTCGTTCAAAGCAGTCGCGGTGCTCCTCCACCAGCCGGCAAATGCGGTCCACCACCGCAGCCTCGTGGGGAAAGACCGCACGATAGCTGGCGAGCATCTCGAGCAACGGTCGGCGGTGCACGGGGAGATCTAGGTGTCAGGTGTCAGGTGTCGGGTGTCAGGGGCCAGGCGCCCATTATCGGCGCTTGCCCAGTACGATGACAACCAGCATCTGACACCTGACACCGTCCTTCCTACGGCAGCACCGCCTTGACAGCCGAAGCAGGCCGCCGGCGGTATGTGTTCGGGTCCAAGAAACCCGGCGGCGGGCTGAGCAGCGACTCCGGCTGGTAATCGACATCCAGAAAAGCGCTGCCGCTGGAATTCAATAGATCGTCGCCGATCAGCACCTGGCCGCGAATCAAGGGTCGGTTTTGGTACATCAGATCGTCCTCGATTGCGACCAGGCCCTCGATCTCGGACCGGTAGATATCGTCCGTGTCGGTGTCATTTCCAAAGCTGGAGTGGGGGGCACCGGTCGGATTGTAGTTGACCCGCTGTTCCTTTTCGCTGAGCCCACGATTGGTTGCGGCGATCGTGAAGTCGGCATCACTGGCGTTGTCGGCATCGACCAGAAGGGCGGGATATCCCGCCACGGCCGGCGCCCAGCTGATGGGTCCGTGGGCAATACTGGATCCTGCGCAGGATTGACAATCAGCAGCGTGCCATGAATTCGCGATCGCTCAATCGTCAGCCGATTACCACCGCAATTGATCCAATAGATGCCTTCGTCATCGGTGCCGCCGCTGAATGGATTGACCGACGGACTGAGCACTTTTCGATAGATGAAGCGGCCGGATGCAACCTCGGTGATTTCCACGTCGTCGAGATAGAATTCATTCGTGCTGCCGGGGCTCGATGCGTCGGAGACTTTAATGTAGGCGTACTCCAAGTCGCCCGTCCAAGGCGGCGCCGTTAATTGGTCGTTGATATTGGCTGAAGGAAGATTGGTGCCAACGATTACAATCGCGGTGGCGCTGTTTGACGGATCGGATGCCTCTGCACTGCCGGTGCCTTTAGTAACAAGCCACATACGGAAGGAGCGGATGCCTATCAGGCCTGGCGCATGCACCCAAGCCGACACGTTATATTGCTTACCCGGCTTGACGAAGTGTTCGATTCGCTGGACGGCGCCCGCGTTCCAAGCGGTGCGATCCCGCACGCGCAAGCTCATGCTCGCGGTCCTGCTCCAGTTATTGGTATCAGTGAGGTCTGCGGTAGGCTGCCCGGACGGCCCCGGAATTGTGCCTGTCCAATCTTCCGCCTCATTATTGAAGGTCCAATTTCGCACGAAATTCGTGGAAGGCGCAGAGGGCAGGCTGCTGTAGCTGATTTCCGTGCCATTTGTGCGATAGTAGTTGAAGACGCTGGCCCAATTGGGCATCGCGGGCAATCGGGCGGACGTGATCAGAGTGTTTGTCCCGTTGTAGGTCGAGCCGCTGATCGTGACGGCTTCGACATTGCCATAAACTTGCGAGGAGTTGGCTGTGATTTGATTCGCGGTAATCAAGCCGTTGGTGCGCAATGTATCGGCATTCAGCGCGATTGAGTCGCCCGCGGCAACGGCTGAGCGGAGACTCGCAATCGGTTGCCGAAACGCGTCGACTGAGATCTTGAACCGCTGCTGGGCGTCGCCGTAGTAGCCGATGCCAAGCACGACGACCGGATCGGTCGATCCGGTCGTCAGGTTGCCGTCAACCGGGTCGGTCACGTTCGCGCTGCAAGTGCCGGCGCCGGTCGAACGGCTGATGAACCAATTGCCATTGGGCCGACTCGAGCGCCAATTGGCCTCCTGCTTCATGGCCAACAGCGCCAGCTCCACGGCGGTGTTGGCATTCAGCTCGGCCTGACGGATATCGGCTGAGGCGGTGACAATCCGGTTTTGGATGCGCTGACCCACGAGCGCAGTGATCCCCAGTAAGGCGACCAGCAGCGCGGTGCCGAGCACTGCGATGTACGTGCCGCCGGTGCGGACCAACTTTCGGTTCGAGTAGCGCATGGTGAACTGCATAGCGGGTTTTAGGGCGAATCGGTATTCGAGCGCACGGCGACAAGCTCGGCGACAATCTGGTTGCGGTACTCGACCGTGACCTGGAGCCGCTTGGCGCCTTGTTCGGTGCCGCTGGTTTGCGTGGGGTCGCTGGGGTCGACACGCAGCACCTGCACGCGGTGCCGCCAATCAGCACGGTCCGGCATTGCGGTGCCGTCCCGATATTCCGGAGGTGATTTATTCCAGCCGTCATAGTCGTCGACGTCATCGAACGCGGAGCGGGGTCCCGTCGATTCGCTTCCATCCGGACCGAAGCTGGTGGAACCGCTTGGCTCGCTGTAGGCCGTTTGCAGGATTTCGGACATTAACTCATCCGCCAGTCCCATCGCGACCGAGCGATTGCCGAGTGACTCAGCAGATCGCGTGGCCGCACCCAGCGCGTTGAGCGCGGCCACGGTCAACATGCCGACGATCATCGTGGAAGCCACGACCTCGATAAGCGACATGCCGGGGCGGGGCGCAGGGCGCAGATTGCAGCGGGCAGGGGGCTGGGGGCTGGGGGCTGGGGCCGCGTCGGAACAAGTCCTTGCTTTCATCTCCCTGTTCTCCGTTCCCTGCTCCCTGTTTCCTGCTTAATTTGCCACACGAACATCGACATAATCGAACTCGGCCTGGCTGGTGTCGCCGTACAAGGTGAGGAAGCGATCCGTGGTGGACGACGGCGCATACGTGGGATAGGTGAACGTGCCCTGGTCTTCGTC
This sequence comes from uncultured Planctomycetota bacterium, assembly GCA_963786455.1. Lineage (GTDB taxonomy): Bacteria > Planctomycetota > Planctomycetia > Pirellulales > Lacipirellulaceae > JABDGM01. The sequence continues at coordinate 564,756 of CAWAZX010000018.1, forward strand.
GTTGATCGCCAGGTTCACGATGTTGTTTTGCGGCACGATGATCAGTCGAATCCGAAGGAATTCCTCCGACAACCGCGTGCGGCTGAACAGCTCTTTGGTTATCGCGTCGGACGTCTTGCCGTTGAGCGACAGCGTCTGTGTTTCGTCGGACAAACGTCGCAGGTAGATCAAGATCGGCGCATATTGTCCGCCTTGCCGGTCGGCATTAATCCGCAGAACTGCGCCATTGCCGCCCAGCGACGAGTTGCGGCAGCGGGCTTCGATTATCGTTGTCTGTGTGAAATCATGAAGCGGCCGCGTTTCCAGCGCGCCGGTGGCATACCAGATGCCGTTGATCATCATGGCCGTATCGAACGAGGCGCCACCAGCCATCGCCCAGTCGACCGACGCATCGCCGTTGGCGTTGGTGGTGGTGGGATTGCGATCGAAATCGGTTCGCCAATAGGAGGACAAAACCTCGGGCGTGTTTGTGAGCGGCACGCTGGCATCGACGCGGGCATGGCTTTCGCCGCCGGCCTGCACCACGAGCCGCACGTGCGTCACGAAATTGCGCGTCACGTTGTAGGCCGTACCCGGCGTCGTGTAGGTGCCGTAGACCCGCCCGTACATCTGCCGCATCGTCATGTATTGCCACGAAGCGCCTGAGTCGCTGGATTCCAACACACCGCTGGGCGCCGAGTCGTTGACCCGCAGCTGAGCAGCGTTGCCGCTTCCTTGGCCAGACCATACCCCCATATAGGTGCGCGCGAGCGAGAGGCCACGTATTGGACTGGGAAAAGTCGCTGTATTCCAATTCATCGTGCTTGTCAGCGACGCCTCGGCGATGCTGACCTGGCCGAGCACGTCGCTGGTCGGCCCTTGATACGCTTCGCCGGCTGACCGGATCTGCACCACCAGTGTCTCCGTGGTCGGCGCATTCTGTTGAGCTTGAAATTCAAGTTTGGTCGCGTTCCAGCAAATCGCATCGGCGGGAATGCCGGAGAACGTCCACGGATAGATTTGATGTGCGGAGTAATTGCTGGTGCTAATGTTTCGATTGGAACCGCTTTGCACATTGTCCATGGCGCCCAGCACGGCCTCAGCGGATTCGGACGTCGTCGTGAGTGCCGTCGTTTTTGGCTCGAGCAGGTACGTCGCGTTGAAATTGTTGACCGTTTCCAGCACCGTGACGGGCGTCCCGCCATTGATGCTTTTGCGAAGCGGATGCCCATTGGTGCCGGACCACTCGTAGCGGATTTTTTCGGCCGTGCCGTCGGCGTTTCGATCCGTGATGACAAATTCCAGAACGTTTGCCGACTGACCAATTATCAGCGTCGCATGTTGCAGCTCGTCGGTAAGCAGGCTGATCACATTGGCGGACTCGGTCCGCTGAATTGCTCCCATCGGCGTGTACGCTACCTGCCGCCCGATCAGGACGACGGAACCGAGGCCGGCCAGTAGCATGCCGCTGGCAACCATCGCGGCCACCAGCTCCATAAGGGAGTGGCCCGCCCGTGACGGAAATGACGAATGACGAATGACGAATGACAAATGAGTCGTTTCTTCATTCGTCATTCGGGTTTCGTAATTCACGAACAAGTTTAAGAATCGCATTTGCCAAACTCAGTTGCCAAAAACTTTGGCTGTTCTGCCGCCCGTGTGGTTGCTTGTGATTGAGACCTGCCCCGTGGTGCCATCGAGCGTCACGGTGCACTGGTGGTTCTTGGCCTGAACAATCACGGTGCCTCCACTGGACGGCAAACCGTAACCGTTGAAATGCACTTCCGTTAGTCCTCCGAAGTTTGCGGACACGCCATCTAGCGAATACGGCGGCTTGGAAAAATCGACGGAGTATACCAGGTTGGGTCGGTCCAAATCGGTTACGGCGCCGCTAGTCGAATAGGTCAAGCCGAGGACGGTGAGCGTTTGCTGGGTGCTTGTGAGCCGGGCGGTCTGCCTGACGAGCTCGAGATCGGACTTTACGCGTCGCGCCGCCAGTTCCACGCGGTGGAACAATAGCGAGTCAAAAAACCGTGGTGCTGCAACTGCGCCGAGAATGCTCATGATGAGCACGACAATTGCCAGCTCGGTCATTGAGAAGGCTGCGCGGCACCGCCTGGTTCGATCGCGATAATCGCGAACGAATGCGCTGGAACCGCTTGATCGAGCGAAATGTCCGTGCGTCGCACGCTGCATGGTTAGGGTCTGCCAGAGATGCTGTTGGAGCGCGACGATACTCAAATAAAGCATAGTCCGCGCCATTGGGTTGTCGCTTGTGACGCCATGCAGCAAATTTCCGTGCGCTGGGAGCTGCGAAATGATGCCAAATCACCCATCTCGCAGTGCAAAGTAGCGACTATGACGACAGTGCGTTTTGTAAGCCGGCGCGAGCCGCCACAGAATGTAAAACGCGCCTTTGTGCACTATGCCAGCATGCCGCGTTTCGGTGGCTGGCTCTGTCTTTTGGGAAAGCTCGCCCCCATGTCTCATTCTGCGGGCTACGCTTTCACGTAAGCGAGGGCAACCTCCAACGGTTTTTAGCCCGCGAGTGGGAACGTCTGGGTCGAAGTGGGTTCACTCGATGCCTCAGCGTCTCATGGGTCAACTTATTCACTTTGGCAATCGGGAGAAAGTCAAATGCGAAAGCAAACGGGTTTCACGCTAGTTGAACTAGTCGTGGTGGTCATGATTTTGGGAATCCTGGCGGCGGTCGCCGCGCCAAAGCTGCTGGGCACATCGAGCACAGCGACGGACAACGGGATCAAGCAAACGCTGGCCGTCGTGCGCGACGCGATTGAGCGATTCACGGCCGAGCACGGCGGAACGTTTCCCAGAAGTGATACTGATGCGAACTTCAAGCTTGACTTGAAGCCGTATTTGCGCGGCACGTTCCCAACGTGCCCGGTCGGGAATATTGCCACGGTCGCGTTTTCGACGGCGAATCCGCTTGCCGTGACAGGCACGACGGGCGGCTGGATTTTCTCGAGTGGCAGCGGCGAATTCGCCGTCAACTCGACCGCCCTGACCAACAGCAAGGACGACGATGCACTGCTCCGGTATGACCAGCTATAAGCAAACCGCCGAGCCGTTGGCTCGCGGTTAGTCGGAACAGGAATGCATTGGCCGGGTCGGATCCCGGCCTTGGAGCGGAAAGAGCTAGCACTGGTTAGCAGTTGAATTAAAGAGGATGTGTAAGTTGCAAAATCCTAGTTCAGCTTGCTGACTGGGTTAAATGTTTTGATTGCAACGAAGATCGGATGCCGGGCCGCCGATAAACCATACGAGGCAATGGGTTGGCCTGGCGGAACCACAAGGACCGCAGCGAGGCAAATTGCACCATGGAAAAATCCGTTGTGGACGCCGGCAAGGCTAAGATCCTGGTCTGCGAGGATAATCCGGCGCTGTCGGCCGTGGTAACGTTCAATCTGGTACGTGCCGGGTTCAATGTCACGACCGTTGGTAATGGGCAACTGGCGCTCGAGGCGCTGCAAAAGGACAGCTTCGATTTGATTTTGTCCGATCAGCAGATGCCTATGATGACGGGGATTCAACTCTGCGAGCACGTTCGCCAATTGCCGGGCCATAAGGGCGTCCCCTTCATTTTGCTGACTGCCAAGTGCATGGAAATCGACGTGGCCAGGCTGCAGCAAACGCTGGGGGTCACCAAGGCGCTGCCCAAGCCATTCAGTCCCAGTGAGCTGATCACTTGCATTGAGGAAGCGTTGGCCGCCGGCTGCAGGACGTGACTGGCGGACAGGTTTCGGGTGTCGGGTGTCAGTTGAATCTGACCCCGACACCCGAAACCTGACACCTGTTTTGGAATGGATTCCGATGTTCGCAAGCAAACTGCAAATTCAATTGCCGCGCCGAATCACGGCTTATTTTCTCCTCTTCGGGCTGGCAGCACTCGTGTGGCTGAGCATCGGGGCTCTGTACATTGCCCAAAGTATTTCCGATAGCCATTCGGAAAGCGCGTCGCTTCGGCGGCTCGGGCGAGCGTGTGACCGGGTGACACTGGCCTACCTGCGCGACAAAAACACCGACCTGCCGTCGATGCTGGCGGAAATTCGCGCGCAAAGCAGCGCCAGCTATTGCGCCATCGTTTCACCGACGGGAGAATACCTGGCCCATTCCAGTAGCGGTCACAACGGTAAGCCCGTCGCCGAGCAGGGCGGCATGACCGAGCGGTGGGGCGACGTCATGCGAGTCGAATACATCGAAGAAAACGGCGAAACGATGCATGAGTACTCCTCGCCACTCAATGCCGGCGATACGCTGCTGGGCACTTTTCGATTGGGAATCGCCCAGCCCAGCGCGTGGACCTACCTGCGTGCCAGCGGTGAATATGCACCGCTGGCTATTTTCGGCCCGGCGTGCTGCATGGTGGCGGGAGCGGTGCTGCTCAATCGCATGGTGCGGCCGGTCGCCGACATCGAACAGCAGTTGTTTCAAGTTGCAGTGAGCCCGTCGGTCGAGGGTTGTGAGCTTCGTGAGGTGCCCATCGTGGGCGCGGCATCGCTGGGTTGGAATCGCGTGGTACAGCAGCGGCTTGCTGGGCCGAAGTCCGACACCCTTCGCGAGCGAATCCGGCAATCCTTGCAGCAAGGACGAAATGGCCGGCTGGATGCGGTTTTCAACAGCATCCCCGACGGCGTAGCCACGACCGATGACGCGGGTCGCATCACTTACATGAATCTGCCGATGGCAGTCATCCTCGGGTTGAAGGAAGTGGTCGATACCGATTCCAAGGACGAAGCTCCGGAGGAATCGCCACACATGACCGAGCAGCTTGTCCGGCAGTGGCTGCTCGCGGATACAGATGATTTGTTGGCGGACGAAAACCGCGGCCGGCCCGTGATCTCGGAGCTCGCTCGCGGCGAGAACGCCGAGCGGCGGGTTCTCCGGGTCGCTCGCCATCCAATTTGCAACGCCAGCAGCGGGTGCAACGAAACGCACGTGTGGCTGGTGCGCGACGTCACTCAGCAAAAACTGGCGGAAGAAATGCGCGATCAGTTCGTCGATACGGCGACGCACGAGCTGCGCACTCCGTTGGCGAATATCAAGGCCTACGCCGAGACGCTGGCCCTGGCCGATGTGATCGACATCGAGCAGCAGAAGCAATTCCTGAACACGATCAACACCGAAGCTTCGCGGCTGGCCCGCTTCGTCGACGACCTGTTGAGCGTCAGCAGCATGGAGCTCGGCTCGATGTCGCTGAACAAGCAAGTGACTGACTTGGGCCGGATGCTGAACGAAGTGCTGGCGAAAATCCGTCCGCAAATCGACGAGAAGCAGCTGGAGCTGGAGGTCGTGCTGCCGGAAAAAATGCCGGAGCCCGAGCTGGACAAAGACAAGATCGCTGCCGTCCTGGTGAATTTGCTCGGCAACGCAGTGAAATACACGCCCGAGGGCGGGCGGGTGACTTTCCGTGTCAACATCAAGGACCAGCAGATCGAAGATCAGCGTCGAAGACACGCGGCGTGGGCATCGCGGAAGAGGAAATCGGCAAGGTGTTCGACAAGTTTTTCCGCAGCAACGATCCGCGGGTGCAGGCAGCAAACCGGCACCGGCCTGGGACTGGCTCTCGCGCAAGAAGTCGTGCGGCTGCACGGCGGTCGACTCACGGTGGAAAGCGAAATCAACAAGGGCAGCACGTTCAGCGTGACACTGCCGATGGGCTAGGGAAAGTCGTTAGCCGTTAGTTGTTAGACGTAAGTAGCCGAGCGGGAGACAACTAACGACTAACGACTAACGACTAACGACTCTATGATCGAGCAAAAATGCCAAGGTGCCGTCGACGTCATTAGCGGCGGTGAACGAATCTCGGGCGAATACGTTGCCGAGCTGGCGCAGGTTCTGGAAGCGCGCTCGGAACGTGGGCAGCCACTCATTGTGCTGGATTTTCAGGGAGTTGCGCTGATCGACAGCGCCGGGTTGGAATTATTGCTGGACGTGCAGGAAAAAAGTCAACGCATGGGTGGAGCGCTCAAGCTGGCCGGCCTCAACGTCTTGTGTCGCGAAGTTTTGAAGGCCACAGGTGTTGGTGCGCGATTTGAAATTTTCCGCGATTCGGCGGCGCGGTGCGGAGTTTTGTCCAATGAGCACGTAGCAAGCGAGCAAGAGCCATTGCGCACGTCGGTCAGTGTTCCGACGGCCGTTGGCGATGCGCGCGAGGGTGACGCTACCAAAGGGCAGGCGTCGCCCGAATCTCCAGGCGCGCTGCGCGGACCAACCGGGCCACGCTCGGTCAGCAGCTCGTCGGCGCCGAGCTCATCACGCCGCAGCAGCTCGACCAGGCCCTCGCCGAGGGATCCCAGAAAGGGCTTGCGGCTGGGCGAAACGCTGGTCGAAATGGGCATGGTGCAGGAGGACGCGATCCTGCCATTCATCGAAAGCCATCTCGGCGTCCCGGCGACGCGGCTTCGCGACGGCATGATCGACCCGGTCGCGGTGCGGTTGTTGCCGCGGCGGATTGCCGAGCGGCTCGACGCGATCGCTTTGTTCAGGGTGCGCGACACGCTATGCGTCGCCATGGCCGACCCGCAAAACCTGGAACACCTCGACGAGATCGAACGCATCACGCGGTCTGACGGTGCGGCCGGTGTTCGCGTTCCGCAGCAGCATCCAGCGGACGCTGCCGCGGTGCTACGAGGAAGGCTTTGAGGTCGACACCGTCACGGCCGATCTCGACGAGTCGGCCGTCCAGCTGCAGGCCGACGCGGCCGACGTCGATCTGACCAAGTCGAGTCGATGGTCGACGGCAGCCCGATCATCAACCTGGTGAATTACCTGCTGGTGCAGGCGGTTCGGGCCGGCGCCAGCGACATCCACATCGAGCCGAGCCGCAAGTTTTCCGTCGTGCGTTTCCGCGTCGACGGCCAGATGTACGAGGTACTGCGGCCGCGGCGCGACATGCACCCGGCGCTCGTCTCGCGCATCAAGGTCATGGGCAAGATGGACATCGCCGAGCATCACCGGCCGCAGGACGGCCGGTTTCAAGTCACGGTCGAAGGCCGCGAGGTCGACTTCCGCATCTCGACGCTGCCCACCGTGCTGGGCGAGAAGATCGTGCTCCGCATCCTCGACAAGGAAAACCTCACGTTCAACCTCGACCTGCTGGGCTTCCCGCCCGACATGCTCAAGCAGCTCAAGCAGTTGCTGGCCAAGCCGTACGGTCTGTTGCTCGTCACGGGCCCTACTGGCAGCGGCAAGACGACTACGCTGTATTCGGCGCTGGAGCTGATCAAGAACGTGCACCGCAACGTCGTGTCCGTCGAAGACCCGGTCGAGTACCAGGTCGAGCTGGTCAACCAGGTGCAGGTCGACGAATCGCGGGCGTTGTCGTTCAGCTCGGCGCTGCGATCCATTTTGCGGCAGGACCCCGACATCATCATGGTCGGCGAAATCCGCGACGTGCCGACGGCGCAGATCGCGGTCCAGGCGGCTCTCACCGGCCACCTGGTGCTCAGCACGCTGCACACGAACGACTGTGCCGGCGCCATCCACCGGCTGGTCGACATGGGAATTGAGCCGTTCAAGATCGCGGCCGCGCTGGTCGGCGTGGTGGCCCAGCGGCTGATTCGCACGGTTTGTCCGGCGTGTAAGACTTTCGTATATGCCTCGGCCGAGTTGCTGGAGACGATTCACTACACGGGCGACCGCCGGCGAAGTTTCGTTCGCGGCGAAGGTTGCCCCAAGTGTCACGACACAGGATATGTCGGCCGGACGGGCATCTATGAAGTGATGGTGGTCGATCGGGAGATGCGCGAGTTGGTTGCGGCGCGTTCGAATACCGACGATATCCGCGATTGTTATCGCAGAGCTGGCGGCAAGACGCTGCTGGAGCAAGGCATCCGGCTGGCGGAGAAGGAACAGACGAGCCTCGAGGAAGTGATGCGAGTAGCATACTTTGAGTAACCCGATGAACCGGATCCAAGCCGAGCTTACAGCAATTGCGGATTTCGGATTGCGGATTGCGGAATTCAAACGCACAATCCGCAATCCGCAATCCGCAATCCGAAATTGATTTATGCAATTCGCTTACACAGCCAAAACGAGCGCGGGCGATGTTCAGACCGGCCACATCAGTGCGGCCGACGTCGACGCCGTGAAGCGGGCGTTGCGCGAACAGAGTTTGTACGCTATCGATGTCCGAAAAAAGGCTAGCAATACGCTGTGGAAGACAGTGTTCGGCGCGCGAACGTGCCTCGATGTCGAAGCGCGATCTGCTCAGCGTCACGACGCAACTGGCCATCATGACCCGCTCAGGCGTCGACCTGGCTTCGGCGTTTCAATCCCTGTCCCAGCAATGCGGCAACGCCGCCATGCGGAATGTTTTAGGCCAGATTCACCGCGATGTGACCGGAGGCAAGAGCATCTCCGACGCCATGCAGGCCCAGGCGGCGATTTTCGGCGATGCCTACGTGGCCAGCGTGGCTGCCGGCGAAGCGGCCGGCAAGCTGCCGGAAGTGTTGAGTCGACTGGCCCAATTTCAGCGCACCGAGGTCCGTGTGCGAGCGACCATACGCACGTTAATGGCGTACCCGATATTGCTGTCAGGTGTTTCGTCGCTGGTGGTGATGGGCCTGGTGACGTTCGTGTTGCCGAAGTTCGTCGATATTTTTTCGCAGTTCGAAGTGCCGCTGCCTGTGATCACGCAGGTCGTGGTGGCCGCGTCCGACTTTATGCGGCAGCATGTAATCATTTGGGTGCCGATTGTCTTGGCGGCATTCGTAGGGTTAGCGGCTTCGCGCAATATCGAGGCCGGCCGGAGAAAGTGGGACGCCGCCATGCTCAACACGCCGCTCATTCGCGAAATTACCCGCGCGTTTTACATTGGTCGCACATTCCGGCTGCTGGGCTTAATGATCGAAAGCGGCGTGCCGCTGTTGGAAGGGTTGCGGCTGACGCGCAATTCCATCCGCAATGCACTGTATCAGCAGCTATTCAACGACCTCGAGGAATCGATCTTGAATGGGCGCGGCCTGGCCAATTCATTGATCAACGCCGGATTTGTCCCGGCAGTTGCGGCGGAGATGGTGCTCACCGCCGAACGCACCGGCACGCTGGGCATGGTCACTGAATTGATGGGAGAACACTACGAGGAAGAGGGGGAGTCGAAGCTGCGCGAAATGGCAACCATACTCGAACCGCTAATCATCGTGGTAATGGGCGTGATCGTGGCAACCATCGTGATGGCCGTGATGCTGCCGATGTTTGACATCGCCACGATGGCACGATAAGCAGCAGAATTTTCAATGTGAGGCAGACTATGAAGAGTGTTTTGCGACAGGGAGCGATTGGAATTGCACTCGTGGTGGCAGGAGTTTTGGTAGGGGGCGCCGTGCCGTCGGCGAAGGTGGCGCACGGCGAGATTCGCGCGACGGCGCCACCTCAGGCGTTTCAAAGTGGCGGGCAGCTTTCCGTGCCCGTGCTCAAGGAGATTGCGGCGACGCTTCGTCAAATCGATTCGCGTCTGGCACGGCTGGAATCGGTCGCGCAGAAGCTGCAATCGGCGAAACCGGCGGCGGGTGAGAACTGATTCGATACAAGATTGGGAATCACCACGGAGGCACGGAGAACACAGAGAAGAAAAGACAAATTGTTTACGGGAGAAAGCAGAGTCAGCAGAGAGTCCCGATCTGCAATACTCTGTTATCTCTGCTTCCTCCTGTAAAAAATCTTCTCCGTGTTCTCTGTGCCCTCTGTAGTTTACTTCTGATACCGGGAGTTGAACGCGTGGGACTTTCGCGGCGACTGGGATGGATCGGTGTCGACGTGGGAACGCATACCGTAAAACTAGCGCAGGCGGTGCGCGAGGGAGCCGGCGTGCGATTGCATCGCGCCGCCGTGATTCAACGTTCCAGCTCGTGGAACGGTGAAGACGGCCTGGCGATGGAGCAACCGATTCCCTCCGCCCAGGAAATTCGGGCCGCGTTGGAGTGCGGGGGATTCACGGGCCGCGATGCCGTTTGCTCACTGCCCATGAACACGTGCCAGTTGCGTGGACTGAACGTTCCGCCCGGCACGGATCAGGAGCGGCGGGCGATGGCGGCCGACGAATTGGCCGAGGAGTGGGCGGAGAAAAAGGTGGCGATGGAATTCGACTTCTGGGAAATGGAACCCGGCCCCACCGAAAAGAACACCGACGCTTTCAACGTGAGCATTCTGGCCGTGTCGCGGCCGTGGATCGCGCAAGTGTGGCGTGATTGCCGGGAGAGCGGATTGAATTGCTGGGCCGTGGATGGCGTTCCGCTCACGATGGCCCGAGCAATGGCACTGGCAGGCGGACTTGGCAGCGGGCGGCGGGCTTTGGCGATCGACTGGGGATATTCGAATACGACGCTCTGCGTGGTGGGCGATGACCGGCCGCTGTACACACGGCGGCTCCAGGGCTGTGGTTTTGGGAAGGTGCTTGACGAGGTGTGCCGGGTATTCGGCGTAAGCCTCGATGAGGCTCAGCATCTGATGGATACGCAGGGCGTTGTCGCGCCGCAACCCGATCCGCTGGCTGATCGGCAGGTGCAAAAGGCTGTCACCGATGCTATGGCCGAGACGGCAAGCGAACTCGTGCGCCAATTGAAGCGCACGGTGCACTTTCTCGAATCGCAGCGTCGCCACTTACACGCGGACGCGATCTGGCTGATGGGCGGCGGTGCCTCCACCCGCAACATCGGCCCTTACTTCGATCAGGCGCTGAATCTACCGGTGCACATTTGCGGCGCAGGGCTTCAGGAGCCGCCGTCTGGCGAGACAGCCACGCAGCGGGGGGCAGTTTTCAGCGGTGCGTTGGCCCTTTCGGCACTAGCTTGGGGGGCCGCATGAAGAACAGCATTAATTTGCTCCCAGCGTCGTTCCGGCGGCAACAGATCCTACGCCAGCGCGCATATCAATGGAGCGCGGCGATTTGCCTCGTGCTCGTTGCTGGATGGATCTTCCATTGGTACGAGCAGCGCGAACAACAAGCCATGGTCCAGCGGCTTGAAGTGCTCAAGCGGGAACATCAGCCGACCCAGTTGATGCTCCGCCAACTCGTGGACATGCGCAAGAAACTCGTGGATTTGGAAGAGCAAGAGCAGATTGCCCGAGAGCTGGATGCACAGCGCAATGCGCTGACGCTGTTGGGCGTCGTCAGCCAGACGGCACAAAAAACCAACGGCCGGCTGCGCGTCACCAACTTGGAATTAACCAACTTTCAAACGCAGCCGGCCTTGGATACCGCCGGGTCGCCGGTGGAGCAGGCCGGTGGCCTGCGTCTGGAGGGTGTGTCGCTCGACAATCCAGCGGTGGCAGAGTTAGTTGTCGGCCTGGAGCAATCCGGACTTTTCCGCCGCGTGGAGCTGAATACGCTGAACGAACGGCAAGACGTCGACACGTCGCTTCATCACTATGAGATTCGATGTGATTTTTAGGGGAAGAGTGAGTAGGTGAGTAAGTGAGTAAGTAGTGTTTCGGAGAACCTACTCACCTACTCACCAATACGACCATGCACATCATTGACACCGAAACGCGACGATTCGGTCGCATTTTGCACTATGCCGGAGTGCTGGTGACGGCATTATGCGCCGTGGCCGGGTATTCGCTATTGCATGTGCCCACAATGCATGCAATTGCCGAGACATCCATTCGCATTGAGGAAGTGCTGCTATCGGTGCAAAACGCGCCGATCATTCGCGAGCAACATCAGAAAGTTTCTGCCACGCTCCATGATGTGACGTCCCGGATTGCCGAGGTGCAGCGCCGCGTGCCACGCGAGGCCGATGCCGGCAGTTTCCTCAAGGAGATAACCCAGATTGCCAGCGCAGGATCAAATCGCGATCAAGGATTTCCAGCCAGCGCAGCCTATGCTCAAAAGCGGCTATGCGGAACTAGCAGTTACGCTCAAAGGGCAGGGCAGCTTTGCTGGCATTTGCGCGTTCGTCGATCGCCTCAACAAGCTGAAGCGGTTGTCGAAGGTCAAGGATCTGAAGGTATCGGCTACAGAGGACTCTACCGATTATCCGATGACTGCAACGCTCCTCATTTATTTTGCGTTGCAGAAAGAGAACGCGAAGCCGGCCCAGGAGGATCGCCGTGGCTGAGGCTCAATCATTGGCGAAGCGTATTGGCCTGACTCGCGGTAAAGGCGCTGGTGTGCGTGCTGGCCGTTGCGCTCGTCGGCGTGACTTATAGCCAATATGGCACGTCCGACGATACTGTAGCGCTAGTGGATGCTGGCCCGGCAGCAACGCCACTGCCGCTGCCGCAGGTTGCGGCGCAAGCAGTGCCATCGATTCCCGCTGCAACGGCTGCGGCACAACCGGCCGCGCAGGGAGAATTGCCACCGGAACAAATCGCCGTTACGGCGGCGTTTGATGAGACGAAGTGGAAGTCGCCGGAAGTGACCAGGGTGGTCGCCTACGATCCGTTCGCCTTGCCGTCGGCGTTTCCGCATCCGGTGCGAACGGCGGACGGGGGGCAGGTGGTTGATGGCGACGATGGCTCCGATGCCGAAACGGCGGCGGCGAAACTGGCCGAGGCCATCGAAAGCTTGCAGACCGAGCTGAGAGCTTTGCAGGAGCGAGGGGTGCACGTGATTATCCACGGCCGCGACCAGTACGTGGCCATGATCGGCGACCGCACAGTGCATGTGGGCGACGAGATCGGGAACGGATTTATCGTGACATCGATCGAGGCGGACGGCGTACGTGTCGAAAGGAAGCTGAGCGAATGACGGCTGCAGCGCAGCAACGTCGGCTGGTCGGCGGTTCTACCGCCGCGTGGGCTGCCGCGCGTACGCGGCCGCGATGGTAGGCGTCCTGTTGTTGGCATGCGCGCTATGCGCCGCCTGCAATTGCACAGTCGCTGCTTCACGAAGTTTTTGAGTCCGTCATCAGCGACCGTAACGAGCCAATTCGTCCGTCGATCCGCAGGCCGATTGTCAGCCAAACGCAGTGGTCAACACCGGCCGCGTCCGAGCGCACCTGGCAGCCCAAGGGGCTGCAAAGCCGCGGTGAGTTGAAGTGGGGCACACGGCTGGCGCAAGCGCAGGTTCCGGACTCCGAAGTGCCGCAAGCGGAGGCTCCGCCGGTCGAAACGCAGCCAATCGCCGAGAACCTGCCTCCACCGGCGGTTGAAGGCACGATACCGCTGGCCGGCTCGCCGCCCATCGACGCTGTGCAAATGTCGCAAGACGAAAACGGGCTGATTACGCTCATCGTCCGCGACGCGTCGCTCAGCCAGGTGCTGGCGTTTTTTGCTCAACAGCAGTCACTGAATATCGTTGCGGCGAACGACATCGACGCATTGATCTCGATCACGCTCTACAAGGTGCCGCCCGAGGAGGCGCTGACGGCCATTCTGTCGGTCGCCAATTACACGTGGGTGCAGCGCAACAATATCATCCTCGTCACTTCGCTCTCCGACCCCACGCTGGCCGCTGACGTCCAGGACCGGCAGATCCAAGTATTCGAGCTTGATTTCGCCTCAGCGCAACTCGTGGCAGAGGCCGTTACCAATTTTTTGTCGCCCGTGGGCAAGGTATCGATCAGCGCGAGCGATCCAGCCGACAGCCGCAAAGCGCGGGAGCTGGTGGTGGTGGAGGATTTGCCGGCTTCGTTGGCGAGGATCGCCGCCTACATCCAGCAGGTCGACTGCCCGCCGCGGCAAGTGTTGATCGAAGCGCATATCCTGCAGGTGAATCTGGACGACCAGAACACTCAAGGCGTCGATTTCGAGGCGCTGTGCCGAGTGGCAAATAGCCCCATCAACATTATGAGCGTTCCAAGCCTAAACATCCCGTTGCCGGACGCTGGCGTTCCCACGGATCCAACGTCGCCGGCGATGGTGGCGACCCTGACCGGCGGCGACCTGAATGCCGTGATCGAACTGATTCAAACGACTACCGATTCCAAGACACTCGGTTCACCAAAACTTCTCGTACTCAACGAGCAGCAAGCCAGATTGCAAGTCGGCGATCAGCTTGGCTTCAAGGTCACGACGACCACCGAAACAAGCACGCTGGAGAGCGTTCAATTCCTGGATGTGGGCGTCGTGCTCACCATTCGGCCACGGATTACCCGCGACGGGCGTGTACTCTTGAATGTAAAGCCCGAAGTCTCGACGGGCGAGGTGAACCCGGAAACGGGCTTGCCGGAAGAGTCGACGACTGAGCTGGAAACCGACATCATGCTGGCGGACGGTCATGGCATGGTCATCGGCGGATTGATCAAGGAAACCGACTCCGTGGTGCAACGGAAGATACCGTACCTGGGTGATGTCAAAGGTCTTGGATGGTTTTTCAGGCATTCGGAAGTCACGAAGGAACGGGTGGAGATTATTGTGGCGTTGGTGCCGCGGATCCAACCGTACGATGCCCAGTGGCAGGCTTTTGAACAGGGCGAGTTAGTCAAGGCTGGCACTCCATTGTTTCATGGCCAGCGAGGACCGCTGAAGCGCAGCGTATCGTCCTTGGGACCCGATCCTGCCGGACGGCAAACGCGTGTATCGGCCGCTGATTCCACGAAAGCATGGCGATCACGGCGCCGGCTACGGCTACGAAAACGGTTCGGAATATTTTGTGCCGCCACATCCGATGCCAGAGCAGAACTTCTATGGCGCGTGCGATCCTGACGTTCAAATGCCGGTCGAAGACAGTTTCCAGCGGCCGTTCTTGTCGGATGAGGCGGTACCGCCGCCGGAAGCGGGCACCCGAAGTCGCCTGCAACGTTAGCTGTGCTACGGCCGTTGCAATGTGAACAGCAAATCACACGAGGAACAACACGATGGCCAAAAGATTACCAGTGCCACCTGAGCTGGAGCGGCTCATCGAAAAGCGTGAGGAAGAAACAGATCGCCGCGGCGGCGAACGGCGGGCAACGTCCAAAGCGAAAGTTGCCGCCGCACCGGCAAACAAACAAGAGCGACGGCGCCAAGCCGATCGCCGCAAGAAAAGCCGCCGTAAGGCGGATGGGAAGTAGAGTCTGTCTCAGCCACGTGTCGATCGCATCGCGGCGCAATTTGCCACTCACTCGAATTCAAAATTCCAGCGGTCATTGCTGAATCGCTCGTTTACGAGCGTGGCCACTCGGTCCCGCGGCCAGTCGTCCAGGTTTTCCGACGTGGGCCACGCGCGGTCGATGGCCGCCACAAGCGCCGGACGATCGACCGGCAGGTTCTTCACGAAGTCCAGGTGCGGGCGCCTTTCCCGGTAGTTCGGCTGGCGCGGCGGCATTCGCAGGCAGGAGTTGATGAGCGTCAAATCGCTGTTGTAAAGCAGCGTGCCGTGGTACAGCAGGTGTGATCGCTTGCGCGCAAGCTGTTTCCCGAAAACTTACGCGGTTGCGATGTCGTCCCGCGTTCCTCGAAAACGAGGTCGCTGGTTCCTTCAAACGAGACGCTCCCAATTGCCGCAACGAGTGGTTGCAGAGTCGTGGCCAACCGTTGCAACACAAACGTGTGTGCGCGGCCGATATCTTTCAGATCTGGCCGCAACGCGTAGCTGAGAACAACGGCATACATGAGGCATCCAGGCCCAGCGACGATGGCCGCGCCGCCGCTGGAGCGGCGCAGAACTGGGATCGAACGTTCGCGGCACGTTTCCAAGAAAACTTCCTGTTGCACACGCGTTGACCGGCCAACCACGACCATCGGCTGCGGCGATTCCCACAGTCGCAAGAATTCCCATGCGGGGTTTTCTGCCTCGGCCCAATCCAGCAGCGCCTCGTCCAAGGCGAGGTTTTCCGCGGGTGACGGCAGCGTGAGCTCCAATCGTTGCATGGAAATGTTTTCCCACACAGGGCAGACGCTTGGCAAGGTCGTGAAGATCTGGTGTGCAATCGGTCCAGGTTGACGGCTACGTATTGAACGTGGGACACTGAATCGGCGAGCATCGGTTTCCTACCTCACTGCCGCCTGCCTCATTCTCTCACGGGCGGCGTTTCACTTGTCTTGTTAGCCATGAGCGATTTGGAATTTCAACGTGATGACCCACGAGTCGGCAAACCGTCTGTGCCCGCCGGCGATGATTTATTGCCACCGGTGGAGCCGCCATCGGCGGGCTTCATTATCCAATTGTTTGTCGTCCCTGCGCTGATCGTGCTGGTGATCGTGTCGGTGTGGCTGACGTTTACCTGGCTGGTCCGGCGGACTTCGCCGGAGGCCATGGTACAGGGCCTCGAGCAAGGGCCGAGTGTCGCCCGCTGGCAAAGAGCCAGCGAGCTGGCCGACATGCTCCGCAACAAGCGGTTTGCCGAGTTCAAGCGAAACGCCGAAGCCGCCAACCACTTAGCACGAATTCTGGACCGCGAGATCGATCAGGCCGGCACGAGCGACGGCATGCAGGAAGAGCAAATCACGCTGCGTTATTTTCTGACCCGGGCGCTAGGTGAATTTGAAGTGTCCGATGGGGTTGACGTGCTTCTCAAGGCGGCCGAAACGAATCGCCATCCAGGCGAGCAGCTCGTGCGGAACGGCGCGCTCGAGGCGCTCGCCGTGCGCGCCTACAACCTGCACCAAATGGAACCGCCACAGGAACTCGCGCATCCCAATTTGTATCCAACGCTGGCCCGCCTGGCCGCCGATGAGGATGCACGGATTCGCTCGCAGACTGCCTATGCGCTCGGCCAGATCGGCACCCCGGAGGCGATGAAGCAGCTCGAGGCGCTGACCGACGACCCGGATCCGGACACCCGCTACAACGCAGCAGTGGGACTTGCCCATCACGGCAACGAGAAAGCTGTGGAGACGCTAGCCGAGATGCTTGATATTGACGAGTTGCTGGCCATGAAGGCGGAAACCGGCGAACAAGATCCATCATTCAAACGGGCCGTGATCGTGGGCAACGCGCTGCAGGCCGTGGAGACGCTCGCCGATCAGAATCCCAGCGCCGATTATTCTGCATTAATCGAATCGCTACAGCAACTCGCTGCCGCCGACCGGGAAACGCTCAACAAAGCGCAGCTCCCGTCGCGCGTCGTCTCCGATGCACGGCGAGTGCTGGAAAAACTGCAGGCCAATATGACTGCGCGTCGTGCCAAAGTTTCGGATCCCTAATAATAGCGATTTGGAGTGATTGGACCCTAGCGCGGGATGATATAATATATTAGGGAACCACGACAATCGGCCCGGAAATTCAACTTATGCAATCCGACTTCACTGAAATTACTTACGATGTGGAGTTGCAGGCCGGGGAGTCATTTTCTCTGCCCAAAGAGATTGCGGAAATAGTTGGTCCAGGACATTGGCTTGTATCCATCCGGCCTGCCCGTAAGGACTCGCACGGCGATCCGATTCGCGATCATGCCCCGTTTCTGAATAGCTATGCATCTGAGGATGAAGGTCTCTACGATGACTATTCATCCAGGTGAATTTTGGGTCGCAGATATTCCTTTCACCAATACAACTTCTTCGAAGAAACGACCCGTATTGGTGCTGTGGTTGGACCGGGCAGACGTAGTTGTCGCCGCTGTCACGACAGCTAAACCACGCACGCCATTGGACGTTTCATTGGCGGATTGGAAGTCATCTGGGCTGCGGAGAGAATCGACTGTCCGATTGTCGCGACTTGATTGTCTCGAACAACATTGTTGATCGGCCGAATCGATGTCATTTCCACGACTGATGCCGAGCGCGTTAAGCAAACATGGTCGAACCTTGTGAAGCCACAGTTCTGATGGTTGCTTAGTGAATGTCCGTTGCGTGGGTTCGGGAGTCGTGTGCAGAAATCGAAGTAACGATTGGTCTGAACCGCCGCAGCATATACCAAAGCAGTGCGGCTTAAAGACTCTCGCCTCCCTTCTTGCGCGGGACTTTGTAACGTCTGTAGCGACTTTACCGCGCTCGGTCGCTGCAGTTTCGCAACAATGTGAAGCTATTCCGTTGCACGCGCTCAACGTGTCGGTAGAGAATGACGAGGGCTTGAGATTTTTTCATACCTCGTAACGTGTTGTCCGGAGCGAACTTCATTTTGTGATAGCGGCGAAGCGAAGCAACGCTATCGTTTGCCTTGCGGCCGTTTGTCCGCCAGATTCAATAAGAAGGGGTGTTAGGCGACAAGGTCGTCCCCTGACTTGGAGGCACGGAGGTCCAAGGGTTACTCGTCTTTTCGCGAGAATGTGTGGGTCATGAACAGTCGACTTCGCCGGGGCCTCGGCCTGTTTACTTTGTTGTTCGCGTCGGCGCTGCAGGTAGTCTGTCCGCGCAATGCTGCGAAACTTCCTGCTACCGCCTCGTTTGTCAAACGGTGTTTGACGAGCGGCAGGTAACTTGTTACCGCAACGAGTGCGAGACGGTGTACGAAGCGCAGGAAGTGACGCGCCAGGTTCCCGTTTGGGAGACGCAGGCTGCGCGAGCGGCGGTACAAAGTGCTGCGGCCCGTTCACGAAACATCGATGCGCGAAGAGCGCTATTGCGTGCAGAAGCCGGTGCATGAAACCGTGATGCGCGACTGCAGCTACAATGTCGTGCGCAACGTCGTCGAAACCTGCGAGCGCGAGGAGCGTTACGTCGTCGCTCGTCCGGTTATGGAAACGTCGATGCGCGAGGAGCGCTTTTGCGTGCAGCGGCCCGTCATGGAGACCGTGTTTCGCCCGCAGTGCCAAACCGTGATGCGGCCAGTGACGACTTGCCGCACGGAATACGTCGATCAAGGTTGTTGGGTCGAATCAGGTGGTGTGCGTGCCGGGCGTGCAGACGTTTCCGCGGCTCACTTGGGCTCCGGCGACGCAGGTGGTCGATCCGCTGACCGGGATGGTCCAAGTCCAACGGGGCGGCCTGGCGTGGACGGCCGGCTACCACGCCGTCGCAGCAGGTGGTGCAGCGCGTGTGGCGGCCGAACGTTGTCGCCCGGCAGGTGCAGCAAGTGCACTATTGTCCGGAGCAAGTGACCGTGCAGGTGCCGGTCCAGGTTTGCCGAATGGTGACCGAGCAGCAAGTGCGGCAAGTGCCGGTGCAAGTGTGCCGGATGGTTCAGGAAGAGCATGTTCGCAAGGTGCCGTACACCACGTGCCGGCAGGTGGTGGAGCGCGTGCCGCGGCAAGTGGAAGTGAAGGTGTGCCGGATGGTGACCGAGCAGCATGTGCGCCAAGTGCCGGTGACCACGTGCCGCATGGTTGAGGAAGAGCGCGTCGAGCCGTTCGAGGTGCGGGTGTGCAAGTGGGTCTGCGAGAAGCACACCGTGCAAGTGCCGCGCGTGGTCACGAAGCAGGTGCCAGTCACTTACACCTATCGCGTTCCGCGCACCGTCGTGATGCGCGTGCCCAACGACTGCGGCTGCGGGGGCTAGCGGAAAGGGATAGAGTTGTCCGTGGTTTACTGGTCACTGAAGTGACCAGTCCGTCGTAACGGACATCCAGCGCAAACGCTTCCACCGTGCCACGTTGACACACGACGCCCGGCAAGTGAGACTAATTGCTTTCGCGGGCTCTTATGCCCGTGCGCGATCTCAGGGCGGATAATTCAACGTGAGCGATTCGCCAATCCACGAGCACGATTTCTCTCTGGCCGGCTGTCGTGTCGTGCTTCTGGGAAAACTTGCCAGCATGTCGCGGCGTGAAGCCGAGCAATTGATCGCTGGACGAGGCGGGCAAGTCGTCGAGCGGCCGAGCGAATCGGTCAACATGATCGTCGTTGGCGACGATATTGCCGACGCAGCTCGGCTGAGTACCAATCCTGAATTATTCGACGACGCCACGCGTACGGCGCTTGGCGACGGCCGGCTGGAGCTGGTGCGCGAATCGGAATTGTGGGCGCGGCTCGGCCT
This sequence comes from uncultured Planctomycetota bacterium, assembly GCA_963786455.1. Classification (GTDB taxonomy): domain Bacteria; phylum Planctomycetota; class Planctomycetia; order Pirellulales; family Lacipirellulaceae; genus JABDGM01. The sequence continues at coordinate 584,473 of CAWAZX010000018.1, forward strand.
GGTGGAATCCGGTCCAGGGATCCGTCGGCTGTACACTCCCGCGATGCTCGCGGAACTGCTTCGCGTGCCCATATCGGCCATCCGACATTGGCACCGTCGTGGCGCGTTGCATGCGGCGCGCGAGGTGGGCCGGTTGCCATATTTTGACTTTGCGGAAGTGCGTGTCGCACGCAAATTGGCGCAGCTTCTTGCCGCTGGATGCAGCCTCGCCACGGTGAATCGCCGGCTGGATGACCTGGCCGAATGCCTGCCGGAGATGCCGCGGCCGCTGGCCGATCCGTCGGTCGTGGTCGAAGGCCGGCACGTGTTCATCCGTCGCGGCGAAAATATCGCCACGCCATCCGGCCAGTTGGTCATCGACTTCGACGCAGCTGATCCCGACGACGGGGGCGACTCGGTGTCAAGCTCGCCGGTAGCGATCCCCTTCGCGGCCGCCGATTCGCTCGGAAACTCAACCAAATCGGTGCAGCGCGGCGGACACCCGTTCGTCGCTGAAGATTTGCGCACCGTGGCGGCGGAACTCGAAAGCAAGGGCCGTGAGGATCAGGCAATCGACGTGTACCGCGCGATCCTGGTATCGGGCCAGTCGACGCCGGACGACCATTTCGCGCTGGCGGAGTTGCTCTATCGCGGCGGGGAACTTTCCGCGGCTCGCGAGCGGTATTATGTGGCGATCGAGCTGGACGAAGATTTTGTCGAGGCCCGCTCGAATTTGGGCTGTGTCCTGGCGGAGCAAGGCGACCTGGCCCTGGCGGAAGCGGCCTTCCGCGGTGCGCTGGAGTTCCATCCCGATTACGCCGACGCACATTATCATTTGGCTCGGCTCTTGGATCACGCCCACCGCGCGGCCGAGGCGGCGCGGCACTGGCAGCTGTTCATGAATCTCGCCCCGGCAAGTCCGTGGGCAGACGAAGCGCGTGATCGGATGAGTGAAGGTAAATAAAGGTGTCAGGTATCGGGTGTCAGGTGTCGGACGACTGGCACCTGATACCCGACACCTGACACCGAACACATGAGCGAAATCCTCTTCCAATACGAGCCGGTGAAGCCGACGACGTGGGCCTACCTCGCGTCGCTGTTGGTGATCGCGCTGTATTTCAAATTCAATCGCGTGCTGAGCGTCCGCAATTGGGACCTTTTGGGGTTGATCTTGTTGGCGCCGGCGCTGCTCATGGTGCAATACGGCATCCAGCGCAACGAAGGCGACAATGCCGCTCATCTGGTGGAGCACCTCGGGTACATCTGGCTGTTTTCCGTGAGCGGCCTGTTCATGCTCCGAATGTTGCTGGATGCCTTCATGGTCCGCCGGCCGTTGTTGGAGCCGAACCTGTCCGTCGGCGGGCTGACCTTTCTCGGCCTCTCGTTGTTTGTGTTTCTGATGGCGAACGTGGTGATCGGCACGCCCGATGCGGCCGACCTGACCGATGCCCAGCGTGCGGCAAGCTTGCACAGACGGGCGGCGTCGGAAAAAAATCTTAGCACGCTGAGAACGCACGGGCCCGGTTTCCCACTCATTTACTTGCTGCCGCACATTTCCACCCAATCGGTACTGGGCGACGAGGGCCAGCAGGAGACGTTTGTCACCACCGGTTCCCAAGCACCGGAAAACCAGTGCGGTTTGTGCACGTCGCGACGGCCCGGGTGATGGCAATCATCTCTCAACTGGCGATCGTGATCGGCCTGGTGTTTGTTGGGATGCGGCATTTCGATAATATCAAAACCGGCATTGCCGTGGCGACGCTGTATTTACTGTTGCCCTACACGGCGATGTGGACGGGCAGCGTGACGCACGCTTTGCCCGGCGCACTGCTGGTGTGGGCCTTGGTGATGTATCGCCGTCCGCTGGTGTCGGGTGCGATGATCGGTCTGGCGATAGGCACCATTTATTACCCGGTCTTCTTGCTTCCGCTGTGGATCAGTTTCTATTGGCAGCGGGGGCGCACTCGGTTCTTGATCGGAATGGTGGCGGCACTTGCCGCGTTGGTGCTGGTCCTCGCTTTCACCTCGATCGATTCCACGATGTTTTTGGCCAATTTGCGGCAGATGTTCGGGGTGCGCTTTCCCGTGGAAGCGGATGCAGGCGCGTGGGGCAAGTTCTGGCGGCCAGAATATCGTTACCCGATTCTGGCCGCCCATGTCGGATTGAGCCTCAGCATGGCGCTGTGGCCGGCCCATAAGAATTTAGGCACGCTCATCAGCTATTCGGCCGCAATCATGCTCGGCACACAATTCTGGCATGCCCACAGCGGCGGCCTCGCGCTGGCCTGGTATCTGCCGCTGTTGCTGCTGACGATCTTCCGGCCGAATCTCGAAGACCGCGTATCGACGGCCGTCGTGAAATTACCACGGAGACACGGGGGACATAGAGCCGAAGCACCTTGAACAGCGTGTCTCGTGGTTATTCATTCATCGCGGCGGACGTCGACTAATTGCTGCTTGGCCTGCGCGGCCAGCCAGCGGCGCCACTGGCCTTGGTCGTAGTCGTAGCTGGTACCGCCGGAAAGATGGACGAGGGCGGCCAGCACTTCGGGGTTGCGAACCGTCTCAGTAACAAACTTTGGTCCGCCGCCGCCGAAGCTGAACCCGCCGCCTTGCGGAGAGAATGTGTACGCGTGTTGGTCCGGGTTGCCGTCTTCGACCTTGTATTTGTGCTTGGTGATCAATGCTTCGATCAGAGGTCCCATCGCGTCGGCGTCGCCGATCTGGCCGAGTGCCGCGCCCGCACGGTTGATTATTTCGTTGTCCCGATTCTTCAGTGCGCGAACGTAGGGCGTGACCAATCCGCGCCGGCCCGATTTGATCAGGTATTCGAGGCTTTGGTGGCACAGCTCCGGATCGGGATCGGTGAGTGAGACGTGCACCAGCGCGTCGACTGCCGCCACGTGGTCGAGACGTGATGCCACCTCGAGCCAGAGCCGCTTCAGGTCGGGAGATTCTTCTCGCCGCAGCATGTCCACGACGGCTTCAGCCGCGGCTGGATCTTGAATGGCTTGGATCTCCGCGTGTGCCTCGGCCGATTGGTCCTGCCGGCGGCCGGTCAGCCTGCGCCGCAGCCGCTCCAAATGGTTGGACCAGTCGGCCTGCGACACCTTTGCCTTCTTATTTTGCTCGAGCAGCTCAACGTGCTGCCGCGTGACGTACTTGCCGTCGTACATCACCATGCCGCGCGATTCCATCACTTCGTCGCGCGTCATCCACTGCCCGTCGTTGCGGCGGAAGCCCAGGAGTGCCCGCGCCTGCTCGTGGTTCGGCTCCAGCTCCAGAATTCGCGTCAGATGCTTTTGGGCTGGCGGCCGCAATTTGTGTTCGCGGCACCACTCGGCGAGCTTCCAATGGGCCTCGACCGTGTCGGCTGAGACACGGGCCAAGTCAGCGTACTGGGCTTCGGCCTCGGAAGTAGAATCGACCCGCGCGACTTTGCAAGCGCGGAAGCACGAGCGTCCCGCCGGTAGCCAGCTCAATGACGACGTTCGCTTTCGTACCGTCAGGCGAATCGACGAGCCGGCCCTCCACGCGCCCGCCGTTGGCGAGCTCCAGCACGTCGCCGAATCCTGCCGCAGGCAGCCACCCGAATAGTAATAGTATGGGTAAGCGGCTAATCACGCGGCTGCACTTCTGTACCCGGAACGCACACATTGAACGATACCCGATGGGTCGGCCGATCGTAGCCACGCCAATTCCTATCTCCTATTATACCGGATGAATCGAGCCTATTATTCCCGTCTCTTCTTTTTCCCCTGTCCCTGAACCCCGAACCCTAAACCTGTGATGAGCCAGTCCACCACCCAGCACCGCTGCGAATCGCCCAAATCGGTACGCTGCGCCGTGATCACCGTAAGCGACACCCGCACGTTAGAAACCGACCGTGGGGGCAAGTTAGTTGTCGACTTATTGACCGCCGGCGGCCATCAGGTGACCGGACGAACGATCGTCCGCGACGATCCGCGTGAGATCGAGCCGATGCTCTTCAAACTGGCCGACCCGGCGGCGACCGACGCCGTGCTAATCACAGGCGGCACCGGGATCGCCGCCCGCGACAAGACGTTTGAAACCGTGAGCGGCCTGTTGGACAAAACGATGCCCGGCTACGGCGAATTGTTCCGCATGCTCAGCTACGCCGACATCGGACCCGCCGCAATGCTCAGCCGCGCAATCGGGGGCGTGTTGAATAACGTCATCATCCTCACGATGCCCGGCTCCACAGCGGCCGTGCAACTCGCGATGGAAAGACTCATCGTGCCGGAGATCGGGCATTTGGTGTACGAAGCGCGGAAGTGAGTTGATCGGTCAAGACGTTCGTGTTTCGTTCGCCCTGAAAGGGCGCGATACGATAGCCCAGGGCAAGGTCAAGCGAGTTCCGCGAGCTTGAACCTTGCCCTGGGTAGCCTGGCGCCAAAATTATGAAGCCCTGAAAGTGCGGAATACGAGCTCACCATTCGGAGGCTTGCGATGGCTCAATCCTTGTCGAATGTCCTTTTGCACATTGTCTTCAGTACGAAGAATCGGCATCCGTGGATTGAAGCCCATATCGAAGAGGAATTGTTCAAATATGTCGCCGGCACGTGCCGCAATCTCGGATGTCCCAGCCACGGATTCGGCGGCGCTGACGACCACATCCACATTTCATGTTCACTATCACGCACGTTGGCGATCAGCAAGTTGATCGAGGAAATAAAGACGTCCTCATCGAAATGGATCAAGACGAAGAGCGATGAATACGCCGGCTTCGCTTGGTAGAATGGGTACGGTGCGTTTTCGATTGGGCAATCGCAATTGACCGATTTGCAACATTACATTGCGAATCAGCGAGAGCAACATCGGCGGATGACGTTTCAGGACGAGTATCGGCAAGTATTGGCTAAATATGGCGTGGAATACGACGAGCGTTATGTTTGGGACTAATTGGCCGCGGTGTTCATTCCGCCCTTTCAGGGCTTGAGGGCGTATATGGAATCGATACCCAGGGCGGCGGCCACGCTCGTGAAACTCGCCTGACCTTGCCCTGGGCTATCGTATTTGGCCCTTTCAGGGCCATGAGATGGCGAACGATCTGCCTATCGCTCGCGCATCACCAGCAAGCCCACGTCGATGTACTGTCCACCGCGCGTCTGGTGGCAATGTACGGCGATGGTGTTTTCGCCGGCTTTCAAATGTTGACGAGCATCGTCGCTGAGCGCCACTGGCCGATAGCCTTGTGTATGGCCGCGCAGGCGGCGTACGAGCTTGCCGTTGAGATAGACTTCCGCGTCTTCGTCGTGATGGATGTGGAGCATGATTTCGCCGTCGTCCGGCACCGAATCGAGCTGGATTTTCCGCCGCAGCCAGATGTCTGAACCGTTCCAGGCGGTTCGCACTACTGCGCCCGGCGTGCCGTCGGTGCCGAAACCGGCCGGGCCGGATTGCCATCCGCTGTCATCGAAGTTCGGTTGCTCCCAATTCTCCACTGGCTCGGTGGTCGTATACTGCCATGTCTGCGGCGATTTCTCGCTCGTTTCAACTAACGTGCGCACGTCCGGCGGCGGCAGATACAGCTTGCGCGCCGCTTCGGTGATGCGCGCCTCGTCCATCTTCACGAGCTCGCGATCGTACGTCATCAGACCGTTGACTTCGATCTCTACGTCAGACGTTTGCGTATACACAGCCGCAGCCAGGCCGCGGCCGATCAGCGGACGCATCTCGGTCAACAGACTCACGTAGGCATCAGTGAGTTCCTGCGCGGTGTTGTACGATACGTACCCCCAATTTCGCTCCTGCTGCCAGGTGTGGCCTCGGACCGGCATGCCAAGCCCGCCGAACTCGCCCAGCACGCTCACGCGGTTGTCCTCCGGGCGCGCATGCCCGGGCCCGGGTAGCTGTGCATATCGGAGACGTCGCCGCTGCCGCCGTCCGTCCAGCCGCTGGCTTCGTTGACCGGCCGCGTGGGATCGTATTGCTGGATCCACCCCACCGTTTCCCGCGTAGCGTGCTGTCCCCAGCCTTCGTTGAACGGCACCCACATGACAATTGACGGGAAGTTGTGCAACGCGTCGATCATGGCCTGCAGCTCGCGGCGATAGTTGGCGCGGCTCTCGTCGTTCCGCTGGGCGTCGCCGGAGGGCATATCTTGCCATACCAACAGCCCCAAGCGGTCGCACCAATAGTACCACCGAGCGGATTCGTACTTCACGTGCTTGCGGGCCATGTTCATGCCCAGTTTCTTGGTCATTTCGATGTCGTACTTCATGGCCGCGTCGCTGGCGGGTGTGTACAGCCCGTCGGGCCACCAACCCTGGTCGAGCGGCCCGTACTGGAATAGCGGTTGGTTGTTCAAAAAGAGCCGGTTGATTCCTCGATCGTCTTTGCGGACTTCGATCTTGCGCATGCCGAAGTAACTTGTCACTGAGTCAACAGCTTTTCCGTCAGAGACCAGCTCCACCGCGAGATCATACAACTGCGGACGATCGGGCGACCACAATCGCGCGTCGGCCACGGCCAGCTCAATCGGTTGCCCAACTCGCCCTTCTGCTTCGCCGACTTGTCGGCCTTCGTTGGTGGCTTTCAAGCGAACTGTGCCGCCGTTTGCGCCCGCCGCCTTAACTGCCACCGATGCAACGCCGCGGTCGACGTCTGGAACAATTTTGAGGGATTCGATCCGCTCGGCCGGAACCGGTTCGAGCCATGCGGTTTGCCAAATGCCGGTTACCGCCGTGTACATGATTCCCCGCGGCTCGAGCACCTGCTTGCCCCGGGGCTGGTTTCCCGAATCGGTGGGATCCGATACCGCGACGACAAGTTCATTCTTGCCGTCTTGCAGGGCGTCGGTGACATCGAACGTAAAGGGATCGTAGCCGCCCGAGTGCTGGCCGACCTCCTTAGCGTTGACCCACACGGTGCATTTCCAATCGACTGCTCCGAAGTGGAGCAAGACTCGTCCGCCTTCGCTCATCGTTGGCGCCGTGAAATTCCGCCGGTACCAAAGCCGCTCGTCCGGTCGCACCGGCTTCATGACTCCGCTGAGCGCCGATTCGACCGCGAACGGCACGAGAATTTCGCCGTCCCACGTGCTCGGCTGGGCTTCGGATCCGGGGCGAATCGCGTAGCTCCACAAGCCATTGAGATTTGTCCAATCGGAGCGAACCATTTGCGGCCGCGGGTACTCGGGCCATACGCGTTCCGGTGAAACGTCGCGGGTCCAACGCGTAGTCAGTGGGCCTTTTGCGGGTTCCCATGCCAGCGTCTGGCTGGCGATTGTGATTGCGGCGGCGACGACACATGCGACTTGGATCGAGATTGAGTTTCTGCGAATCGACATGAGGTTCCTCCTTTAGGCGAGCGTTGTTCGCCTCTCCCCTTGGGAGAGGCAGCGACGGGCACCGACGCGCAGCGTTGGTCGCGAGCGGTGAGGGTTCGCTCCGTCGCGGCGCTAAATCCCTCACCCGCTCGATTCCTCGCGACCTCTCCCGGTGGGAGAGGTTTTCCGGTACGGCTGACCGCGATTTTATCGGGCGTCCCTCGCGGTCGCTACCAGGATGGGCCTCTTGACAAAGGATCCCAAAGATAGTATACAGGCGTACATAGTAGGCCCAAGGTGCCGTTATTTCAAAAGCCGGTGAAGGTTCGACTCGCGTGATTACGGTCTCCTCCAACGTGCGTTACGGCGATTGGGCGACGGTCGCTACGAATCTCCGCCGCTTGATGGCCCGCGATGGATTGACGTTTGAGGACGTAGTCCGTGCCAGCGAGCTCGATGAACGGACCGTTCGCGGCGTGGTCCGCGCTAGAAACCAGCCGCATGCCCGCACGCTGCATAAATTGGCGGCCGGGCTGGGCGTTTCGGTCGACGAACTGTTCCGCCCGGTCGGCCAGGCGCCGGCGCGGCGATTCGATCGGGTCACCAACACGCTAGTCAAAAACGTGGTTGCGGCCCATGCGGATCGCTTTGCCGATTGGTCGGAGGGGGACTTCGACGAGCTGTACAGCCGATTTGGCACGGGCGGCCAACTCACCGAGGCCGGCGTGCTGGCCGCCGCCGAAGCCACCAACGCCAAGCGCGAAGTTTTCCGGCGGATCGGCGTGATCCTGGAAACTAGCGAAGCCGAGCTGCTGACCAATTTCGTCGAGCTGCTTTACGCGCGCGACAACGAACGCGTTACGGAACCGGCCGGCACACTGCGAGGGCGGTGTTGTTTAGCGTTTGGCGCTCGATGAACAGCACGTCGTAGTCGTTGTTGTCGACATCCGTAATCGTGTCGCCTGCCGCCAGAGTGGCGGCGGCCAGCGGCGTGGCGTCGAGGTGAAACACCACGTCGGTGGCCTGGAGCATGACGAATCCGTCGATGGTACGCCCGCGATTGGGTCAGCGGCCGGCGCACAGCAGGCACGTTGTTGACTGTCGAGCCGGTTGCCGGATCGTACGTCACCAGCTCCTGGCCGTCGAAGATCGAGAAGTCGGTGGTGGGTGTGGGCATGGCAAAGTAGGTCAGGCTATCGAGCCTGACGAGTGACATAAGAGATTGGAAGTCAGGCTGGAAAGCCTGACCTACGTTATTCCCTGCGAACGAACTTCAAATGGCTCGTACTCGGCCAGTTTCTGGTCGCACCAATCGATCGTGCGCTGGAGCGACTCGGCATACTCCTGCCAGTGCACGCGCTGGCCATCGAGCCAATACGTGGGTTTGGGATCGGCTCGCAAATCCTCGAGCTGCGCGAGGGTTTGGCCGCGAATGGTTTGGATTTGTTGGGTATCGGTCACAGAAATGGCCTCGCAGTGTTAATGACGATGGTTCTTTAGTTTCGCCTCTCCCGGAGGGAAGAGATTATGAATCGCACAATTGTCCGTTCGCCGTTTGAATCGGTTAATCGGTATCTCACTTGATATTGAAAGCCGAGTTTGGGAAATCGATGATTACTGCCGACGTTGACTTCGTGGCGGAAGTTGTATCCGACGTCGTCGACCGTCCACAATTCATCGGTTTGGAGCGAATCGAAAACGACGATCGCGACGGCAACGTACACAACGTCGTATCCCGTGACTAGCGTGAGGCCGTGCGGCCAACACGGGTCGATCTCATAAATCGTGCAGTCGATTGCACGAACAGTGGCCGGTTGGATCGGTGTGCCGCTGGCGTCAACGAGTCGTGCCATTAGGATGGCCGTACTGTTTTCGCAAAGCGTGCGACTCTTTTCTTTTGCCGATTGCATAATGACCTTGGTGATTGGTCGAGCGGCCGAGAGCCAGACCGTTCTGGCTCTCGACCCTTGACCGTTGATACTAACGACTAACGACTAGCACCTAACGACTCCCATTACCCCGTGTTCTTCACGACGAACCGCGGATTGAGCACCGCGGCGGCGCCGCGTTCGCTGGCTTTGAAGCGGAGCACAATGTCGCTCGCGAACTCGGCCTCGCTGCCGGTTGGTGCTTGCGTCACCGTGATGGGCCAATTTTCCATGTAGGCGAATGCGCGGCGGAAGTCGCCCAGGAACCACCACTTCTTGGCGTCCGCGGCGGCCACGCCCGATGCCACGATCCGGCGATACGCCAGCCGGCTATCGTGCAGCCGGTAGCCCGAGAGCGGGTTGGCCGCGACGGTTGCCGTGGCCGAGCCGGCCGCCGTGAACGTCAGCTCCGTCGCGTTGAACACGCGGTGGGCGGCGAACCGATAGGCCGGCGTCACCAGCACCGTGGCGCCGTGCACCAACACCGGCTCGCCCGTGTTGGGATCCAGGATGTCGGCAAACAATTGCTCGGCCTTGTCGACGTTCGTCCAATCCACCAACTCGTTGGAGGCCAGCGTGTTGATCCACGGCGTCGCGGCCTGGTACGTGTTGTACGACGTGCCCTTCCACTTGAAGTTGTTGGTCACGCCGATCACCAGGTCGATGAGCCGCTTCTCCTTGTTCAGGCCAAGCACCTCGCCGACTTCGGCAGCCCGCGACAGCACCAGGTGCGTGCGATCAAAGAAAATCGCCTCTTTGGTCACCGGCACGATGAAGCCGCGCTTCGTGGTCGACGGCGTCTCGATGTAATCCTCGCCGAAGCCCAAGTGCGGATACGGCATGCCGGGCGCGACTTCGGTAATGTTGTCGCTGATCCGGCCGACGCCGGGGATCTTTTCGCCATCGAGGCGCGTCGGAATGGTGTCGACCAGCTTCGAGACGACAAACGCTTCCTGCCGGTAGGCTTCCATGACTTTCGAGTAGATCACCTGGCCCGTGATGTTGCGAAAGGCAGTGACGTCGACGCCGTCGCCCGTTTCCAGCACGTTCACGCTGCCGGCGCTGCGCGGATCGAGCATTCGCACCCACTCGCGACCATCGGGCACGAGCGATTCCGCCAGATCGCGGATGCTGAACTCCTCCGGCTTGAGATGGCCGTCGCGCAGCGCTTCGGAAAGGTGATTTACGGTTTGCTCAGCACCATCCAGATCGTAACGACGTTTTAGTTCTCGGTATTTGAGCGACATATGGCATTACTCCTGTTCTTACAATGAATGTGTTTTGGGGGACTAGGTGTCGGGTGTCGGGTGTCAGGTGTCAGGTCTCAGGTGTCAGTGGATTTATCTGACACCCGACACCTGACACCCGACACCTTCTTTCTGTTACAGAATCGCCTGCGTGCCGCCCTTGGCGATGGAGCTGACAACGTCGACCAGCACGCGCGTGCCGGCGGGATTGACACGCTTAGCGCAGCGGCCAATGGCCGCGTTTGCGTTGGAGACTTTTACCACGGTTTGATTGAGTAGCGCGGTGCCGCCGCCGTTCTCGTCGGAGGACATCAAGTCGCCGACCTCGAGCGTTGCACTCAGGCAGTCGTATTCGAACACGCCGGTGGTGGCCACGCGGACCGGCTGCGTTTCGCCGGCGGCGGAAGCTTGCATCGCCACGCCCGCGAAAACATCGTGCAGCAATTGTTGATTGGCGCACTTCGGAGCCCTGATCGCCCTGGGCGGAGGCCGGCTTGGCGTCGTCGACGTCCAGCCACAACAAATCGCCAATCTCGACTACCGTTGCCGAATCGACCGCCAGCATCACGGGGCACGTGTCGCCGTAACGCCATCGCATTGTGTTAGCCATGAATGGATCTCCTTGGTTCAGGAAAGTGAGTAAGTGAGTAAGTGAGTAAGTGAAAACGGCATTAACGGCCGCGGACTGCGTGGGCAAATTCCTGGCCGTTGCGAATCGGTGTGCCCGACGAACCTGGCGTCAGCGCGATCTGGTCCTTGGAGCGAGGCCGATGACCGTTCGACCGCCCATCGCCATTCCATTTCGACGCGGAGCGCACCAGCTCGGCCCGCTCCTGAATGAGCCGCTCGATCGACCGCTGGTCGTCGGCGTTCATCAGCGACTCGATGAATCGCTCGCTGACGATGTTCGATGGCGGGCCATCTTTTGCCGGCAGCGGCAAGCCGTGCTCTTGCAATAACTGCAGGATGCGCTCACGACGTTGCGACGCCTCTTCGCGAGCGATCATCTGGTCGAGTTGAGAGCGGACCTGTTCGAGTTGTTGCTCGACGACAAGCGTTGCGTCATGTACGAGATCGGGCCGATGGCGGCGTAAATCCGCGAGAGTCAACGAAGCAAGAACAGTAGTGGGGTAGTGCGGCGATGGAGCAGCGGTGGAGGCATTCGTTACTCCACTACTCCTCTGCTCCTCTTCTGCACTTCCTGCGGCATGTTCATAGAGTCCGCTGGTGGTGGCCGGGTCGGCGACCAGGTCGATGCTTTGCACTTTGGTGATGGCTTCGACAACGGTGTCGCTGCCGTCGAGTGAGGTCCGGGCCAGCACGTTGTGCGACATGCCGACGTTTTGCGGCGCGTGTTCTGCGTCCCAGATCAACTGTTCCGACAGGGCATGCTTGGGATTGAAGTGCAGATCGCCAAACAGTCCTTCTCCGCAGCGAAAATGCACCTCCCGCACCACGCCCAACCGATCCTGATAGTCGCGCGGCGACAGCGGATGGCCCTTGGGGTGGTTGATATTGACCTTCGCCCCCTCGTACAGGCCGACCGCGTCCGTGAGGGCATTTTCGCGATAACGGCGGCTATTTCGCGATGCGAGCCCCAGTAACTTGACGCCGCGAATAATTCCGGCAGCCCGGTCGACCCGCAGCCGCTGATTGCCCGAATCGACGAACTCCTGCAGCATTTCCGACATAGGTTTTCCTCCTCGTAGGTCAGGCTTTCCAGCCTGACGTTTTGCGATCATGTCAGGCTGGAAAGCCTGACCTACTCAACAAAAAAAGCCCATCGGAAGGCACGTTTGCCTTCAGATGGGCTCGACTCGATACCCGCTGTGCGCGAGCTCTATTCGATACCGGTGTATTGGCTGTCGGCTATCAGCTATCGGCTCTCGGCCAAACCACTGTGGCCGAAAGCTGACAGCCGAGAGCCGACAGCTATTTAATCATTCTTTCCATCGCCACGCGAATGTTCTGGATGCGACCATCCTGAACGCTCAGTGTGATTGCGGCTTCGCCATAAAAACCGCGCCGCGACGCGTCGGCCAGCAACTGTGCCAGCGCCTTCTCGACGCGGTCGATCATGTTCAAGTGCGGCGTGGTCGTTACTGTACGTTCGATCATGTACGCCACTATAGCAAATTGCCAAATTACCGCCACAACTATTTTTGGCCACTGCGCCGGAACAGAAGTGAAACATTCCTTGCCTAACTCAATTAAAGACGACGTTTTATATTTCGAAACGTTCCGCTAGCGACAGAAAGCAACACCAAGAGTAGAGTCTCCGAAGACGGTTCTGGAACGAACTGGAACTGGGTGACCAATCCGTAAGGATACGTAGCGAAGTGTTCCTGTAAGCCAGCAAGGCCTGTCGATTCATTGATTCCAACCGTCCGTATTCTGGTAGTCACATCTTGTTGAGGACTCCATGACGCATCAAACCATGTAAAGTCATACGTATCCCGGACGAGAATTTGCACCAGTAAATCGCCGCGCGACGGATCGTAAGTAAACGTATTGGCTACATCTAAAATGAAACCAAAAGCCGTGCGAGGAAGTGAACTATCGTTGCTTTGATGGATTATGTCATCTAGCACAATCGTGAAGTCATCACCGATATTCCTGTCGAAGATTGTTGAGGCCGTACCGACGGTAGTCGTGGCATACGCAAATGCGATTTGCAGATCAATGTCGACTTCGAAGCTTTTGCCAACTCCCTCATCGTTGCGAAACATGATTTTGTCAATGATGCCGCCATGAGGAAACGCACTCGAAGCGTAAATTTGCTGGTATCGCATCGGTCCGTAAGCCGAGCTAAAAGGAAATGCATTGGCCTGGTTACCAAAGGTAGAAAGGTTCGGCACCTGAACCAATTGGGCACCTGACTGCGCAGTTAGAACATGTGCAAGTAAGCAAACCATTTGTAGTCTTAGGATTTGCATTGGCGAATATCGCATCAGCGGTTCCACATGAGGGCTGAAATAGGTGGAATAGAGGCTTTTGTGGCGCGCTCCATTTGGTTGGGCTATTATACGGGGTTTGGACTACTTATTTGCAGCGTGCAAGTAAATCACGCTCTTGTGGCCTCACGGCAACACGTCGTCGACCGATATTGAATTCTACCGTCTCGAAGTGACAGTTCTCGATCAAGACCCACTTTGACAGAAGTCTCGAGTACGATTCAGGGGGATGACTGCTAAACTCGATTCAGGCTCCACGGCATACTGATATTTGACTTTTGCAATGCGCCTAGCACTTTTTGCCGGCCTACTACGACTGGCTCATCGTGATAAATGTCCAGCGTTGTGCACTGCCAAATTCTTCTGCTCCTGGTCGTAATCCAGTCCCAGATGTTGACTCCACGTTTGGGGCGACAAAATGCCGTTGTCGAAGGCGATGCGGTCGACTTCGGCTTGGCGAAGTGGGTCGCGGACGTGGAGCGACGGTGGGACGATTTGGATGTCGACCAGGTCGCGGCACGTTGTGCGGCAATCGGCCCGCGGCTACCGCGTTATCGACGACGCGCCACATCACGGCGCGATCCTGTTCGATCATGCTGGCTTGTAGCCGTTCGAACATCTTCATGGCCGGGCCTTCGGCGACCATCGTCGATGAGTAATTGGCGTTCGAGGCGTCGGACGTGAACATGAATTCGGGCATTACCAGCCGTGCGGCAATCGCACGCAGCTCGGCTTGCAGCACGGTGACGAAATTCGAGGCATCGAGGCCGCGCGTGGGGAAGTCGTATTCCAGGCCGGCCGGGGCGTCGAGGATGGTGCCGGGGCCGTATTGCGAGTAGTGGCGCGTGCGGCCGGAAATGCCATTCGTGGTGGTGGCATCCGCGTCGGTGGCGACGAACTGCTCGATGCCGCTGCGGCTGGCGCCGCGATGCTTGCGGATCAGCGCGATGGCCGATTGGATTTCGGCGACGATGCTCATGTTGCGGAGCAGCTTTTCGGCCCGCCTTAAGTTCTTGCGAACCGGCGTGTACAGCGGCAGGCCGCGCTTCACGTTGAAGTCCACATTCGCCCGGCGGTGCTGTACTTCGCCCGCGCTCACGAACTCGCCGTCCACGTGGTAGCCGAAGACCGTTTCCACGTCCTGTGGATCGGTCTGAATGCCGAAGCTGGCCGCGGGGTCGGTCGCGAGCTCCGTCGGCGTCGCGATTTGATCCGGTTCGATAAACCGCACGCGCGTCAGCCCGCGGGAATCGACAAAGAACCGCAGAAACGCTTCGCCGTCGCGATCGATACGGCGGACGATTTCTTGCTGGCGGAGCTGCCAGCGATTTTCGTGTTCAAACTCGTCGAGCAGTTTTTGCACTTGCATCGGTACATCGTCCGGCACGTCCATGCCCTTACAAACGGCGGCGCGGTAGCTATGGCCCGGGCCGACGATGTAGCTGATGCGGTTTTCATGGCCGTTGATGGCAAATTCGTTGGTCGCCGCGAGGCGGCGGCATTGATCGCGCAGTTCGCGAAGCGTTTGTTCGGTGAATGGACCGGTACCGACGCGCGTTGAGCCGCCCGTCGTGGTGACCAGCGGTGCCCACCAGCCGCCGTCCGGATCGGCATAGGCATCGCGCGGATCGACGAAGTCGTCCCAGAGCATGTCGAAGGCTTCGAGCAGGCGGCTTTCGAGACGGTCTGTGTGGATTGTCATGATATTTGTCCTCACGTAATTCGTGTGGCAATACGCCGAAGGCGTTTCACTCCAAAGCCCAGGGTCGCCCGCGAAGCGGCGCACCCTGGGTTCACGGTTCAAATAATTTTCGGTTACCCCAAAGGGGTTACACATTGGCGGCGCTGTCTTTCGTATGTGTAACGCCTTCGGCGTAACGGAATCGTTGGTTGCGTCTTTTCCCAGGGTGTGATCGCTGGACGCGATCGTACCCTGGGCTTTGATGTTTAACCGCTTCGCGGTAATTCTTAATCGTGATGCCCGGCATATTTACTCATCCCACTGGTAACCGATTTCCTAATCCGTCGCTGGTGGTGCGGCCGTGCCAGACGTCTTCTGCCAGCGCAGCGCCATTTCCAAGGCGTCGGGTCCATCGTCGTGTGCGCCGGCTGGAAAATCGCGCAATTGATTGACTAATAGCCGTGTCGATAGGGAGCTCGACAAAAAGCGCAGTCGACGAAGCGACAAATACGGGCCAATCCGCCGGATTCGTACCAGTTTGCCGACATGGTTGTGGATTGCGGAGGGCACGATGTATGTGACGCCCTGCCGGGTGAATTCGGCGGCCAGCTCGTTGCAGAGGAGTTCCTGGAACTGGTTGGCTTCGACGCCGAACGCGTCGGGGCGGAATCGCCGGCAGAGGGCGGCGCCGTCGGCCACCATTTGCGGCGTCGGCCTGCGGGCCATGTCGGACTCGACGTAAATCACTCCCGCGCGATCGATGCCCACCAACACGTATGCCGAATAGTCGCCGCGGTGCGCGTCGTTTCCCTTGCTTGGATCGAGCGCGATGACACGCACGGTGAGATCGCTCGGCCACTGGTCGAACCAAATGTGCTCGGCGAAATACGATTCGGGCCACTCGCACAGCTCCGGGTCGACCGGTGAGCCTTGCTTTTCGCGCTCAAAAGCGGTGCGGCCGCTTTCCACGCGCATTTGCATCAGCGTGTACAGGTCTTCGACCTCGGGCCAAAGTACGACCGCTCCAGCGTGCATGGCGTTGCGGTTCTGCTCATAGAATTTGAGCGCCGCCAGCGTCGCCGTGGATTTGTCGGCATCGCAATAAATGGCTTCCCACTGGTCCCACAGCGACGTGTTCGTCGGCCAGGATTGGATGGCACGAAAGCGGGTCGACGTCCAGCCAGCGGACTCGTGCAGTTCCAAGGCGAGCGCTTCGCGATGAAGTGCGGTGGCCAGGTTGATGATGTTGGTTTGCGGCGTTCCGGCATTCAGCAATGTGCCGTGAAACCATTGCCGTGACGCTTCGCGCAGATCGGCGGACGCGATGTGATTGTCGTTTTGCAGGTCGTCGCAGACGATGAGCGTCGGGCGCTCGGAGCGGCGGCGGCGACCGCGAATCCGCTGTAGCGTGCCATAGGATTCGATCACCATGCCGTTACCGAGCTGGATTGATCTGGCTCGCCAATGGCGGCCCTCGCCGACAGCGTCCGGGTAGGCATCTGCCAGTAACTCGTTGTCGGTCAACTCCCACTTGACGTTCTCCAGATGTGTATGGGCCTGTTCCTTGGTATCGGACACGATCCAGATGTAGGGGGCCCAACCTTCGAGCGCGGCGCGGAGCACGTAGCACAACGTGGCGATAGTGCTCTTGGCACTTCCGCGAGGCCCAATGAGGTTGACCTTCAGGCCCGGCACGTGCTGGAACCGATCGAGCTGGTCGCCCAGCCAGACGTGCATGGGCGACGCCGGTTTGACGAAATGATGCGGCAAATACTGCCGGCCCCAATCGAGCATCGACTGCATTGGGTAATCGCGGCGGCGCGAAGCCGTTTGGGCGACGTTGTGAGCGCGACGTCGTCGCAATCTGCCGAATATGTGTCTGGCGTTCACCGTCGGCAGTTTGAATTTTGTCCAGTCGAATGGTTTCGTTTCCGGAATGGTCATGGGTCGGACGAGTCTTCGGTGGATGAAACTTCTTGGCTTGTTGCAGGGTTGTCGACGCCAGTGGCTGACGTTTGCCCAAGTTGCGATGGTGGTGGAAAACGTCTTAGCAAAGTTTCGGAGCAGCTGGCGTCGAGCTGCAGTTCGATCGAGGTATAGAGTTTTTCGATGCAGGCGGTGACGCGCTTCTGTTCCTCATTCGTGGGGAATTCGCGGGTGATCACTTCGTTCCAGGCGGCCAATGCTTGCTCTAGCTGTTTGGGCGTAATGGCGTCCGCGGAACGGCGGCCAAACCGTTCGGGTGAGCGACGTTCCAACCACCAGACCGACGCTCGCCAATATTTTCCGTCTTTCGTGGCATTAAGAATGTTTTGCATGTGTCGTAACTCCGCGGTCGCTTCGGCGCGACGCACTTTGATGGCAAATCCTGGGTCATTCGTGAGTTCGTTGCCGATTTCAACGACGGTGCATTCGACGATGCCAGCGGCTGTTTCACGATCGCAGCCGTACGCGAGGATTGCGCAGATCTGGTCCTTTTGGTCGTCGTTAAGAACAGGCGTTAATAGTTCGCAGGTCATGGCGGTCTCGTGAAGCGTTAGGTGTCGGGTGTCGGGTGTCAGGTGTCAGATTCAAACACTGACACCGGACACCCGACACCTGACACCTTCCCCACGTATTCGAACGAGACGACGGAGCGACCGGCGGCGCTGCGATAGTCGCGGAACCTGGTGCTTGATCGGCGGGCGGAACCGGCTGCACGCACGTTGGTGGTTTTCCAGAGCGGCGAATGACGGCAATGCCGGATGAGTGCCGGGTGGCTGCTGGTGACGCTGATCCGCAGACCCTCCGCGCGATGCAACTCGGCCACCGCCGCCACGGCCCGCATGCCGATGCCGATTCCTTGGTAATCGGGGAGCGTGACAATTCGCGTGAAGCGGCGGTGGTTTCGCCTGGTGATCATGGGCAGTGTTGCACAAAAATTCACGGGGATGCCGTCCCACGTGGTGAGGTAACATCGAGCGCCGACGGCCAGCGATCCGCTTAAATAGTGATGACGCTTAAACAATTGCCACGCCGCCAATTCGCAGCGATGGATTTCCAATTCGATCGTCGGTCGCCGAAGACGCCTCCGGGTCAGCTGGCCGACGGCCATGTCGAGCACCCAGTCGGGCTCGAGCCAGTCGGCCACGTCGTAGTGACAAGTCACGGCCACGAACCGGCAGGGAATGTGACCGCGGCGGATGCCCTTGGCGATTGCCGCGGAGCAGACCTTGGCGACGTTGCGATCGACCACGCTGGTGAATTCGTCGAAGACGACGAGAGGGGGTCGAGAGTCGAGAGTCAAGAGTCGAGCGCCAGAATCCTCTGGCTCGTGACTCTCGACTCTTGTCTCTAGACTTTTTGACAGCGCTCGCGCCAGGTCGCAGCGGAAGCGTTCGCCGCCACTAAGCACGTTATACGGCTTTATCCACGAAGGCGGTGAGCCGAAGCCGACGGCCGTGAACAGGTCGACGACGTGCCGCATCGATACGTCTTCAAAGCAATCGACGACGGCTCGATCGGTGGGCCAATCGGCGCCGGTGTAAAGACCGCCGGCCGAGCTGGGGGCGGCAAAGGCTTGTCGGGCGATCGTGCTTTTGCCGCTGCCGGACGGGCCGACGATCAGGCCGATGTGCCACTCCTCCGCCAGGTCCGGCAGCTCGACTTGAAACCGCTCCGTCGCTTTCTCGGAGAGCGGCACGTCGAACATGCCGGCGACCTGTTGCACCCGGAACGAATCGTGAACGGGGCAGCTCACTACAACGTCAAGATTCGGCATCGATAGCCCTCCGCGCATGCGTTCGAACACGGCTTGTTGATCTTGTTCGTCCTGGCATTCAACGACCACTTGGTAGCTTTCCGGAATATTCATCTCGGGGCGCGATTCAACCGGTTGTTGCGCCGTGCTTCCCAATCCTGGCGTTTCCGGCAGCGAATTGATCATTCTCCGCACGGCCGCGTTTTCGGTTTGCACTTCTGCGAGCAACGAGCGGACATGCTCCTCCGATACCGTGGCCATGGCGGCGAGCGGATCGTGCGTCAGCAGGATCTTGTGCGCTTCGGCTTCGTCGACGTCGAGCACCAGCACGGGGACGAGAGCCTCTGGTGTGGTTTCCGCGCAGGTGACCGTCGACGAGCATGAGCGAACCATCGGGCAGCTCCCGAGCGAGCAGCGCATCGGCGTAGCCGACTTCGGCCAGAACGCCGCGCAAGGCGTCTTGCTGCTCCGGTGGGTGGACGCGCCAGTTGCGAGGATTGGGTCGCAATTCGGAGGCGCGCACACGGCGGAGCTCTTTGATACGGTCGCGAACGTTCATGGAAGGGTTGAGGTCTAAAGTCGAGGGTCGAGAGTCGGAAACAAAAATGCTTGGTGGTGCACCTAAACTTGTCACTGAAGTGACAAGTCCGTACGTGCGGATTATCGATCTGTGATTGCGTCGCGGATCATTTGTTGCAGCTCCTTCATGTCGGCTCGCAATTCGGCGCGGAGTACGTGGTGGGCTTGTTCCAACGACACGAGCCGCGCAC
This sequence comes from uncultured Planctomycetota bacterium, assembly GCA_963786455.1. GTDB lineage: Bacteria > Planctomycetota > Planctomycetia > Pirellulales > Lacipirellulaceae > JABDGM01. Next base: position 604,062 of record CAWAZX010000018.1, read on the forward strand.
GGAATTCGGCCAGGTCGGTGGCGCGGGCGTAAATCCGTCCGTTGCCGATTTCGCCGCCTTGGTGGTCGCCTCGCCGCGGCACCAATTTCAAGATGCCAACAGCGAGCGTACCGAGTGTGCCCAACAACACGGTTGCAACTGGCCAGTCCATGGGAGACTCCTTGGTTCAAGGAATGAGCGTGAACAGGTATTGGTAAAACGGGCTACGGGCCAGGTCGGCGGGCTCCGTCAGGCGGTCGGCCAGGTGCGGTACTGGGTCGACGCCGCCGCCCACGCGGTCGGTCATGGCGCAGGCCTGGCTACAAAACGGTGGCCGGCGATCGACGCCCGCGTCTTCAATTTCTGCCCGGACTGCCATCCGTATAAACGGCAGGTGGAGCATCGCGGCGGCCAGCACGGCGGCATAACCGTAGTCGCAGCCGGCCAGGTGCCGCATCATGGTTGTGGAGCGCGTTCGATCGTATTCCGGCCACCGATTTGCCGGGTTCACACGGTAGACATCGATGCGGCCCGGAAACTTACGGACCTGGCTGGCGAGCGTGACGGCGCGGCCGCCGTGCCACTCGCGCACCTCCAGGCAAAACAAGTCGTCGCACCACCAGGCCGCTTTCGCTGCATGCGAATGCGTGCCGCGGCCGGCAATCGCGATCAAACCACGGCGGCGAAAGAGCAAAAGATCGCCGTCGTCGATGGAATGCTGCGCCTTGGCGAGTGGGACGAATTGTAGATTCGTTCGATGCATGGCAATAAAAAAAGCCCGATGCCGGACGCGTTCGTCCGACATCGGGCTCTTTGGATACGAATGCTTGGTGCTTCGCTCCGCTGGATACCTTTCAGCGTTGAGAGGAGCCTAGCACAGGTCGTGGCACAATTTCAACGAGATTTTTTTGGCTACTCGCCAAGATTGCGAAAACGCAATGTGTACAATGTTTTACGACGTATAAGGACGCCGTGATGACGATTCTGCTCTTCTTTGTGCCGGTTCTGGTCGGGCTGATTGCGGCCGCGCCAGTGGTGGTCAGCGCGATCAGGAAACAACGACTGTCGCCCTATTCCGCTATTGTTGTGGCAGCCACGACGCTCGCAATCCTCCGCGTCGGCGCCCTCTGGTTTCTGATCTATCTTGAATGGACGAACCAGCAGACGCTCAGCGCGTTGCCGCTGATTCTCCTGCTCTATCCAGAGGTGTTGCTCGTTCCGGCCACCCACTCCTGGACATTGGGAAGCGGCTTGGTATTCTCAATCGCACTCGTTGCGGGAAGCGCGGTCGTGGGTGCAGTTGCCGCTGGCTTGACGGCTATCTACCGATGGGTTGGGCACTGCTGCCGCTGGCAATAGCCACTATCCAGTTCGACTTCAGAAGGGACTTCGGCCAGGACGGCCCGTTGTTCCGAAGTAGGCGAAATCGGATTTCCATGCTTTCAGGTCACCGATTTGCCGTTCGGAAAAGCCGCGTACGGACCCGTAATCATAGATCACATCGAATCTGACCGGCACGGTTTCTTCGGGCAGCGTCCGCAAGTAGTCAGCAAGCTCGTTTGAATAAATACCGACGTAGCTGGCAGATAATCGCGAAACGTTAGCACGACGTGCGCCGCACCAGTGTCAGCGTGGCCCCGCGGATCGATGCGCCACCGCATCGGATGGGTGACACTACGCGTGTACCCGATGAAGGGTCCGTAGAGGAAAAAGAAGAAGGCGGCGAGAAATATTATTGTCGTAGCATAAGCATAGCGTGCTGGCGGCCAGCGGCCTGTAAACACGCGATATCCCACGGCAGCTGCCCCTAGTGCAAGCAACCCAAAGGCGAGGGCAAATGGGCGGCGCGTCGATAAATGCGAGCACGAAGGATGACGCCCCTATGCGTGGCTTCTCCTCGACGGATCGAACCAAAAAAAACTTGCGACCGCAATCAGTTTATTCGTAGCGGAATGCTCGATCAACGCGCGTAATGGCCGTGACTGCACTCATTGCGCACGAATGGTTGCGGCGTCGCGACTTGCCACGCGGCCGGGCGTTGCACTTTCGTAGGCGTTGAACTCGGCCCAGATTGGTAGATGGTCGGAGACCTGGAGGGCCTGGTCGGGTGTGAGCTTGAAGAGTTGCTGGTAATTGAACACGCCCCAACGACCGGTGAATTCGGCCGTCGATGGTTGGTGGAGCAGGAAGTTGTCGTAGGTGGCGTCTTGGCGGGTGTTCGTGAACATGTTGCGCACGACGGGTCGCACGCCGTCGATTCGTCCCAGCTGACCGAGGTGCTTCTCGTCGACGTTGAGATCGCCCAGCAGGATGATGTCGTCCTCGCCGGCGCTGGAACGCCGCACCACTTGATACACCTGTGCCAGCGAATCAACTTCTGTGTCTGCCTCATGCGGATCGGTGTGGATATTCACCAGCACGAACGTGAATGCTTGCTGCGGTGGCGGGCCACGGACGCGAAACATGGCCACGAGAGGCTCGCGGTGCAACAGATCGTCCGGGTCATTCACTGTGTAGATGCTGTAGCGATTCACCTCGATGGCGGCCGTGTCGTAGAGGAAGGCGTACTGCTCGGTGCTGGAGGAACGGCCCAATCGCGGGCCGACGACTTTGTCGAACACGCGGCCATTCCGATTGACGTAGTTGCGGAGGAAGTTGTCGAGAAAGTAATCGTCCTGAGTACGGATCTCTTGAATTGCAATGACGTGAAAATTGTGAATGATCGCGGCCAGCGTTGCCATGAGATAGGGCTTGGACGCCTTCGCGTCGCCGAACGTTTGGATGTTAAACGAAGCGAGGCGAATGGCCGGGCCGCCGAACAACGGTGCCGGCGTGGGAGCAGCCGGTGCGACGATGGGGGCGACTTGCGTGTTATAGCTGAACGGGTTGCCAGCCGATGGGATTGGACTTACGCCGGGCTGCTGACCGAAGTCGCCTTGGGAGAATTTTTGCTGGGCCTGAGAAAGAAACTGCTTCAGACCCCCGGTGCCGGTGCCCTTGGAAAGGTACCACCCGCCGGCGGCCAGAATGACAATCAAGAATGCCGAATAAGAACGTGGCACAGGCCCCTCCCTGGGCATGTGAATGTGCGCAATGCGACCGCACTTGGCCAACTCGGCATTTCTAAGCGGCTGGCTAAAAGAATTCTAGGATGCGGTGGAGAATGTCGTCGGGGCGTGTGCGCCGCTATCGCCGCATGCAATGCATCAATAAGCGCACGGACGACGAAGTAAAATCGTTTACGCCGAGAGCGACACGGCATTCGGTTCCATCTCGACGCGCAGCTACGTCAAATCCTGCCGTGCGAACATCGTTAATGGCCGAGCGAAGCGCCTCTTCCAGGGAATTGGCCTCACGATGGAAATGAATCTGTGGCGTGCCTGCGATGGTTGAAATCGTGCCGTCGTTAAATACGCCGTAAAGCTTGTCGGCATCGTCGTCACTAGGATCAGCCGCCAGGATTAGTGTGAACTCATGTTCTTTCATAACTGTGCAGCGAACCGCCAAGCAAGTGCTCGAACCACGAAGAATAATGAGTGGCATGCTTTCGGGCCCCAGCCCGTAAGCATGATTATCGTCGCTACACATGCCTACGCCGCTGCGCGGCGAAGGCATGCCACCCATTTCCGGTAGCCTAACTGCTTACGACGTCATCGCCATTTCGTCGCGGTCGCTCTCGACATGGATCGCCGGCTTGTCCGGCGGGTAGAACAGGTCGATGATGCCGTGGACAAGGCCGATCGTTTCCGGATCGGACGAGCCGAACCGCGTGGCCAGCGGCGCGAAGAGCCAGCGGCCTTCCGGCCAGCGGACATCCATCACCTTGCCGCAATCCTCGAGCAGTTGATACACGCGGGCTCGCGTGACGCCGATCGTCTCGGCTTGCTGCTTCACGCTCGGCGCGTTTTCGTCGAGGCACAGCCGCGCGGAGGCGAGACCGGCCACCTGATCGCCCAGATCGATGTTGATCTGGTTGATCATCGGCTTGACGATGTGCTTGTGCAGCTCGTCGACGGGCGGCAGGTCCGGCATGCGCGATCGGTCTCCATCAACCAGCGGTTAAGCGGCGGGATGAACCGCGGCACGATGACGACGTCGATGTTTTCCTGCAGCGTGGCCGTGGACAATGCCTCGTGCACGGTGCAGAAGACTTCGAGGATCGCGTTGACGCGCTTTTCGCCGTGCGTCTTGAGCGAACGGATCTCGGCCAGCGAGCGATCGGCATATTCTTCCAAGCGCGAATGCCAGATCACGGTGGGCAGAGCCTGCAACGACGGGGCCAGCCGGCCGAGCTTTTCCGGGCCCAAGCCGTAGCGCTGCACCGTCTCGCACCACTGCGTCCACAGCGATTCGGAGACGATCGTCGCATCGAACCCGCGGAGTGATGCGTGCTTTGGGACGCTTCGGCGCATCGTTGCTCAGGCCGAACGGCGCATCGGGCGACGTGGCCTTTGCGGCCCGCTTCAGCAGGTCGAAGAACCCGAGAATCTTCTTGTGGCCGACGCCCGGGCGTTGCCATCAATTCGTCGAGCGGCTGCGACAAGCAACTCGCGCAGCGGACGATCGAGAAAGGCAATCGGGAGGCGACGGTCCGTGGGCAGAACCCAATAGGAAAGGGCTTTGTCGAGGCGGCCGTCGTCGGGGCGTTCTAGGAGACTTTTACGAAGCCGTTCGTAAGTGCCTACAAGTCGATAACGGTCGTTGGAGATGGCTTTCCTGGCCATTGTAATTGCTCCATGGTAAGTTGGTTTACCTTCCTGGAAAATCAACCGGATGTAGACCATGAGAAGCAGCGAAACCTGGCAGACATAACCACGCTGGTTTGTCAAGTCTTTTGAGCGAGCCTGCCAGCAGACATTTCCATCTAAAAGTTGTGGGCGAATTTCGCCCGGCCTCTCATCTGTTAGGGTTCCCTGGCCCCCTTTCTGAAGGGGGGCCTCACTCACCGGCATTCTTGCGGATTGGGCGGGGCTGTCAAGAACCTGTGAAAAGTCCGTTAAAATGCGAAATCTCCGCGATTAGCCGTTTCAACTGGCGCTGTGACTGGTTCTGCGGTAATATTTATCGACATTTTCGTCATATTTCGCTGTCCGAACTCCGGACCGCGACAATTTGTACAATGGGGAATACGGCACAAAATATTCCATATTTTCTGGACGACGAAATCGGGTTTCTTGGACATTTCGGCATTGGATTGCTGCCGAACCGGATTCCACCGATCCGGCTAAAACTCGAGTTCCAGGCAATCGAATCCGAACTCGGTTTTCTCGAAAACGCGCCGTGCTTCGCTCAAATCAAAGGGGGAGTCCAGCGGCGACTTGGGGTCAAGGTGCACCAAGACGAGGCGCCCGACATTGGCCGCCGCAGCGACTTCGACGACCGCGTTCAAACAGCTGTGACCGATGATCGATGGGAGGTCGCCGGCGTCGTCCGCAAAGTATGCTTCGTGTATCAGCAAGTCGACTCCGCGAAGTTTGTCCACATAATCGGCATTCGCGTCGGCAACGGTGTCGGTCACGTAGGCCATTGAACGGCCGGGCCAGTCGAGGCGGAAACCAATCGAGCCGCCGGGGTGCTTTAAAGCGAAATGGGACAGCGACCCACCGCCGGGCAGCGGACAAATGCCGCCCAGCGGTTCAAACCGGAAAGTCGGTGCGACCGGAAAAATCGGCTCGGCAAACACGTGCTCACGAATGGCCGCAAGCTTTCCAGCTTCGCCGTGGACCGTAGTATTCCGCACGATTTCTGCCGGCACGACATTGATGAGATAGGTTAACCCGGCCACGTGGTCGAGGTGCGCATGGCTCAAGAAGACGTCCAGTCGCTCCGTCCGCAGGTAGTTCCCCAGGCGGCTCATGCCGGTGCCGGCGTCGAGCACGATGCCGATTTCGGGCAACAATACACAAGACGTTTGACGTTGGCTGGTGGGGAAATAACCGCCGGATCCAAGCAGGACGACGTTCATAGAAGCACGCTTTCCAACGAGCGGCGTGAGAATCGCCCCAGACCTCCGAAATTTCAAACGACGTTCTGATGACCGGTTTTGCGAATTCGCCTTTGCGTGATGCAGTCATCGGTGGACAATTCAGTAGTGAAATCTAGCACCGTTGCCGTTGTGCGGCAACGTAATCCATGGGTTCAGGGTGGAAATGTGATGGTGACGACGAACATGGAGCGGCAAAGCGGCAGGTCGGCGTGGTTTGTGGTGCGAGCCGGCATTGGCGTCGTGATCGCGGTCCTATCGCTGTTTGGCCTGATTGGCTGCGGCAGCAGTGGACCAACGGAAGTGATCGTATACACCGCGCTCGATCAGGAATTTTCGGCGCCGATTTTTGCTGAGTTTACGCGAAGCAGCGGGATCGTCGTCAAGCCAAAGTATGACACAGAATCTACAAAGACCGTCGGCCTGACAAACGTGATCATCACGGAGTCGCAGCGGCCGCGGTGCGACCTGTTCTGGAATAACGAGATTCTCAACACGCTGCGCTTAGAGCGGCAGGGCCTGCTGCGGCCGTATAAGACTCCGGCGGCGGCCGGCTACCCGCTCAGCGCTCGATCTGCCAACGGGATGTGGTACGGCTTTGCGGCCCGCGCTCGCGTGCTGGTCGTCAATACGAACCGCATACCGGAGGAGCGGCGGCCAAAATCGATCCACGATCTCACCGATCCGCAGTGGTACGAGCAGTGCGGCATCGCCAAGCCGCTGTTCGGCACCACCGCCACGCACGCGGCCTGCCTGTTTGCCGCATGGGGAGACGATAGTGCGAAGGAATTCCTGCAAAGTGTCAAGCGGAATGCCCGCATCATGGCTGGCAACAAGCAAGTGGCCCAGTCTGTGGCCAGCGGATCGATCGCGTTCGGACTTACCGACACCGACGATGCCATTGTCGAGATCGAGCGCGGCATGCCGGTGACGATCGTCTATCCCGATCAAGGCGAGGGCGACCTGGGCACGCTGTTCATTCCCAACACGCTGGCTCTTATCAAGGACTCACCAAATCCCGAGGCTGCGAACAAGCTGGTCGATTATTTGCTTTCGTCCGACGTGGAACGTCGACTCGCCGACGGGCCCAGCGCACAGATTCCGTTGCGTCGCGGTGTCCCGGCCTCGCCGAGAGTGAAAACGCCCAGCGAAGTCCGCGCGATGGAGATCGATTGGTCGGCCGCTGCCGCGAAATGGGATTCGGCGGCCGAGTTTCTCAAGACCGAGTTTGCCGCTGCGGAATGACGGAAACTTTCCGCGCATCGTTCGCAGGGGCGTACGCGCGTTGATTGAGATGTCGCACGATGCAGCTAACGACGAGTCATTCGAGTTGCAACTGCGCGATACGGCTGCGAAATCGCCCTATCCATACGAGGCATTACTTTTTGTCTACCAGACGTTACCCAGTAGTTTTTCGCCGGAGCTGTCTTACTCTCACATTGATGCCGCCGAGCTTTGTTGGCGATTACGAGATCGAGCAATCGTCGACTTCGGCTCTGCAGCAAGACAGCACTTAGCATCCTGGTCGGTGCAATCGTGCGCTGACTTCGGCACCATCGTTTACGCGCTGGCCGATGCCAGTCTCATAAGGAAGACCGAGCAGGATTCAAGAGCGGATTTTGACGGCGTCTTTAATTTTGACGATGCTTTCCACGAAGGTGCGAAGCCGCGGAAGCGCAATACCCGAACCCAATGGCGGCTTTCAACGTTGTTTGCGATCACGACCATTGCCGCGATTGCAGACGCAGGATTTGGCCGGCAAGGTGTCATGGGCGCTGCCGGAACGGTTTTTTCATCCTGGCTTGGACTGATCGGAATTTATTGCGTTATTCAAGGAGTGTTCGATCGATCGAAAGGCTGGGCCGTATCGATCGCAGTAGGGATTGTGTTTTTTGCGCTGGCAATCTCGATGTATCTAGGGATCATGTTTGCGGAAAAATGATAGCCAATGGCAGACTGTGCGCGGCATGATTTTTGCATTCACTAGGCTGATTCGAATAGGATGTCCGTCGCCCATTGCGTTCAGGTCGAGGTTCCTTGATGACAGACACTTGTAAAATGAGAGAATTACTTTCGCACGGTATATGCTGCCTGTTTCTGTTTGCATTTTTGGAAATCCGCGTTGGTTTGGGCCAGCAGGAGGTGGAGGGGGTTCGTGCCAAGGAATTCAGTTTGCAGCCGAGTCTGGAATATTACTTGATTGCGGCGGACCGTAAGCTGCCGACGCCCGAACGTGGATACAAACTCCTCATCGTGATGCCCGGCGGCGACGGCAGCGCGGATTTCCTGCCGTTCGTTCAGAACATTTATAAGAATGCGCTCAACGAAGAGTATCTCCTGGTCCAATTAGTTGCGCCCACATGGAACGATCGGCAAGGGATCGTGTGGCCAACGGCTCGTGATAAGGTGCCGGGCCAGAAAGCTTCAGTTGAACAATTCGTTAAGGCGGCCGTGGACGATGTGCGTAAGCGCACGCGGATCGACGAACGGCACGTGTACACGTTGTCCTGGTCGTCCGGCGGACCGGCAGCCTATGCGGCATCGCTCAGCAAAGACACGCCGGTCACGGGCAGCTTCGTTGCCATGAGCGTGTTCAAACCGGAGCAACTGCCCGGCCTGAAGCGGCTCGCCAAGGAGCAGCGCTACTACATTCTTCATTCGCCGGACGATCAGGTCTGCCCGTATCGAATGGCCGTGTCCGCGCCGACACGTTGCGTGAAGCCGGGGCCAAAATCGAGTTTGTCGAATACAACGGCGGGCACGGCTGGCACGGCGACGTATTCGGCAATCTGCGAAAGGGCATCGAATGGCTGGAGTCGCAAGCGGCTGAGCAGTCTAAGGCCGGGACATAAAGCCGCCACCGGTATGGGTCGCCCGATGGAAGCGCGCTAGCCGAGGACCTCATAAACCACGTCGATGCCGTTTCGGCGGTCGGCGACCTGGGGGGAGAGGCCGCGGTTGCGGCGGCGTGCTGTCGGCGTCGCCCTCGTCAGGCGGCGAATCGGCGTCAAACTCATCCGTAGTGCTCTTCGCCGCTGCCAGCGATGCCACCGCCGCGAAACCGGGGATTTCATCCCGCTTTAGCAGTCGATTGATGAGTATCTCAATCCGCGTGAGCTCCCCACCCTCCTCGGTTGTAACAAACGTGTAGGCGACTCCCTCACGGCCCATGCGGCCGGTGCGGCCGACACGGTGGACGTAATCGTCGGACGATTGTGGAATGTCGTAATTAATGATGTGGGAAATGCTGGTGACATCGATGCCGCGTCCGACCACATCCGTGGCGACCAGCAGCTTCACGTTGCCGGCCCGAAATTCTTTCATCACGCGATCCCGCGCACTTTGCACCATATCGCCGTGCATCATGTCGGCTCCTTGAAAGTGCTTGCTGAGGCGGCGAAATATGCGCTCCGTTCCGCGCTTGGTGCGGCAGAAAACAATTGCTTGTTCGGGTTCCTCTCGTTTGAGCAGGTGTACCAGAAGATCGAACTTTCGCTCCTGGTCAACTGTGAAATAAAACTGCTCGATCGTGTCCACGCCCATCGACCTGGGCGAAAAGTCCATTACTTCCGGATCGCGCATGTATTCCGCGAGCCGCTCGATGGGCGGAGCGACCGTGGCGCTGAGCAACAGCGTTTGGCGCTCCTTGGGACAGCGGCGGAGAATTTTTTCGATGTCGGGACGAAAGCCGATGTCGAGCATGCGGTCGGCTTCGTCCAACACCACCGTGCCAACCGATCGCAAGTCGAGGGAGCCGCGGGCGAGATGGTCGAGCACGCGGCCCGGCGTGCCGACAATCACATCGGCGCCTCGTTGGAGATTGGCGATCTGACCGCGGATCGGCTTGCCGCCATAAATCGGCACGCAGTTGACGCGGCGTCCGTGGGCCAGCTTGTCGAATTCGTCACGGACCTGCACGGCCAGCTCGCGGGTCGGCACCAACACGAGTGCTTGCGGAGGTGCACCTTTGCGAGAGGCCTTTAGCCGCTCGAGGATGGGAATGGCGAAGGCGGCGGTCTTACCAGTGCCGGTGCGGGCTTGACCGAGCACATCCACACCGGCCAGCGCCCGCGGAATAATTCCCGCTTGAACGGGCGTAGGTGCAGCATACGCCGCCCGCTCCAGCGCTGCCATCATCGTCGCCGAGAGCTCCAACTCGGAAAAGCCCGGCAACGTTGCGGATGAATCGGATGCCGACTTATCAGAAGAGGGAGCCAAGGCTGGACGAGTCGGGGTTTGGACGGAACGCAACGGACCATCAGGATACCGTTGAAAAGGCCTGGCGGTCGAGAGTCGAAATGATTGCCGAGCTCACACAGCCGAGTATAGAAGACGACCAAAACGAACCGGCTGGCTGTGCGAGAACGGCGCAGCCAGCCGGTTGTCATCGTTGTTGCAAGAGCTCAAGTCGACTCGAAAGTCGAAACTTTGCTTAGAAGCCGGTCGGGAACAGTGGGGCCGGAGCCGCGGCGGGCGTCCGCTTGGTGGCCCGCTTCTTGGTGGACCGCTTCTTGGCCGACCGCTTGGCGCCCTTCTTTTTCGGGGATCGCTTCTTGGTCGACTTCTTGGCCGCCTTCTTCTTGGTGGACCGTTTGGTCGATTTCTTGGCGGCCTTTCGTTTCTTTGCCATCGGATATGGCTCCTTCCGTTGCAGCGCCCGTGTCGATACACATCGTCTATCCGCCGGGGCGCTGAGAAGCCGGGGAGAGACATCCTCCAAACGAACGACGATGGCCTGCCGCAGCACGAACGGCGAGCTTGCGGCCGGGGCGAATCGTCAACGAATTCGAGAATTCAAAGAGCACACGATGCTTATCGCGCGCATTGAACCAAGTATCGACCATGCGCGTCAAGTCGAATCAACCAAAAATCGGCGCGGCGGCAAAGAGCGATCATCGCGCGCGTTGTTGTCCCATGCATCGCGATGGCAGTTACCAGGGCGCAGCTTCATCACCGTTTGAGCTGCGAGTTGCGCACCATCGCTCACGATGATTGGCGCTGCGAATGGCGCTCGGCCCAGGTGCAAAGTAGCGTAAATTGCCGGGAAAAATCGTGATCCGCGAGCCCCATCGGCTGTTTGAAAAAACTACCAAGATGGCTCAATACGCCGACCTCGCGATGCCGCTGCGACAGCTCGACGAATCGTACCAGGTCGAGAACCAGCGGCGCGGCCAGAAGCGAATCACACCCCTGCCAGGTGAATTGCAATGTCATCGGCGTATCCAGAAATCCACGAAAATGGATGTGGTCCCAGGCGGTTTTCCAGTCGCCCATGCTGCGGATGTACTCGATCGAGACCAGCGACTGCGGGTCGTAGCCCAGGATCTGCCGGACGATTTGGTCCTTGCCTTTGATCTTGGCGGCCTTGTTGACCGGATCGTCGAGCACCAGGCCGTCGAGATTGCCAAAAATGTTGTGGCCGACCCAACTCATGACTTCCAAATTGCGGGCGGCGAACATCGGGCGCCAGAACGCTCTTCACCAGCGTTTCGCCGGTCTTGCCGTCGCGACCCGCGTGGCAGGTGCCGCGCTGCGCGGCCAAATCGCCAATGGCCGCCGGGCGACGATCCCACCGAGGGCGTGAAGTTAATGTAGGCCATGCCCAAATCGAGCGCCGCGATGGCATACAGGCTGCTCGCGGGCGCGGCGATGTGGGGCTGGTTTTCGATCTGTTTCGCCAGTTCGTCCCAATGCTGCGGCCACTCGCCCGAATCGCCCGCCGGCTCCGTGGACGCGAGGTTCACGACAATCACGCGTTCGGCTTGGGTCTGTGTTTGGAATTCCTGCAAGTCGCGTTGCAGGCGGCGGATGGTGTCCCAGGCCGGCTCGGCCGCGAAATCGCGCATGGCTGGCCCGGCCAGACCGCCGATTGTCGCGCCGCAATTGGCCAGACTGCCGGGCCGGATGCGGCGCTCGATCGTATCGAGTTCTTCCTGACAGGAGTCCAGGAGAGAGCTATCCAGCACCCGACTATCGGCATGCAGGCGCTGGAGCGAGTCTCGAAGCGAGTCGTCGCGAATCTCGTGGCCGCCGACGACAAATTCGCCCCAATCGGCGAAGTCGAGCTGTGAGAATCGTGGCAAGCAGCTCACCAAGCCCACAGAATTTGCGAGTTGCTTTTGGAGCGCAACCAAGCCGAGCGTAGCGGTAGACGCGACGCCGCCGCGCGCCGATGATCCAAATGCCGATGCGACGTGATGCCATAGATAGTTAGGGTGTCATGGGCTGCGCTTTGCCCGCACCGCGCCGTGAATCCACTTGGAAGCGAACCGGTTGGAATCTATGATTGTCCCACGCCATGAGTGTGAGCGTCAAGGAACCGAAGGATGTGGGATACGAGATTTCGGGTGCAGGGATGCATATTCGAATCGCGACTTCTATCGTTGTTTACCGGCACCAGGTTGCCGTCCAAGTAATTCATTTTGCAACACAGGACTTCGATGTTCGAGCAGATTCCGGCTGCCCCGCGTGACCCAATTCTTGGCCTCAGCGAGGCGTTTAAAGAGGACCCGAATCCGAAGAAGATCAATCTCAGCGTCGGCGTTTATCAGGACGCCACCGGCAAGACACCGATCTTGGAATCGGTACGGCAGGCCGGCAAGCTCGTGCTGGAACGGCAGAAGACGATGTCGTACCTGCCGATTCCTGGCTCGCCGGCCTATGCGGCCGCCGTGCAGCGGCTGATGTTTGGCGAGGGGCACGAGGTCGAGACGTCGGGGCGGGCGGCCACTTCGCATACGCCAGGCGGCACGGGGGCACTTCGCGTTGCGGCCGATTTGATTCACCAGCAGATGCCGCAGGCCACAGTCTGGCTGACGCAGCCAACCTGGCCCAACCATCCGCAAATCTTCGCGGCCGCGGGCGTGCCGACCAAGACCTTCCCGTACTTCAACGCCAAGACCAACGCGCTGGCGTTCGACGAGGCGATCGCTGCGATCCAGAAAATTCCCGCGGGCGACGTCGTGCTGCTGCACGGCTGTTGCCACAACCCGACCGGCATCGACCCCACGCCCGATCAGTGGAAGAAGCTGGCCGACGCGGTGTACGGTCGCGGCCTGTTGCCGCTGCTGGACTTCGCCTATCAGGGATTTGCGGACGGCATTCGACGAAGACGCCATCGGCCTGCTGGCGTTCACCCGGCCGGGTGCGGAGCTGATGGTGTGCAGCTCGTTCTCCAAGAATTTCGGGCTCTACTGCGAGCGTGTCGGCGCGCTGACGATCGTGGCGAAGGACAAGGCCTCGGCCGACACGGTGCAGAGCCAGGTGAAGGCGGTGATCCGCGCGAACTACTCGAACCCGCCCGCCCACGGCGCCGAATTGGTCACGACGGTGCTCGGCGATGCGGCCCTGCGCGAGCAGTGGGAAAAAGAAGTCGGCCGCCATGCGGGATCGAATCAACGGCATGCGGCAGCTGCTGGTGAAGACGCTCAAGGCCAAGGGCGTGCCGGGCGACTATTCGTTCATCACGCGGCAGCGGGGCATGTTCTCGTTCTCCGGCCTCACGCCGCAACAAGTGGAAGCGCTGAAGCAGAAGTACGCGATCTACATCGTCGGCTCGGGCCGCATCAACGTGGCCGGCATCACGGAGCAAAACGTCGGCCCGCTGTGTGAGGCGATCGCCGACGTGGTAAGATAATCGTTGCGTTATCCGCCTGCTTGCGCAGCGATGTAGAGTCGATTCTCTTACCGTTCGCTTGAGATCCAGAATCGAATTGCAACTATCCGTCAGCATGTCCCAAGCTCAACTGGGCTCCATCTCCTGGGAAAGGATGATCCGCGCCGTGGAAAAAGTCCGCGCACGCCTGGATCGAGCCGTGGCAGCTCTCGAAGGGCGCGGGGATTCCGTACGCCGTCGCCGGCGGCAACGCGGTTGCCGCATGGGTCTCCCGTGTCGATGAGGCGGCCGTTCGCAACACGCAAGACGTTGATGTTCTGCTGCGGCGTACAGATCTGGAGCGAGCCAAATCCGCCCTTGCGGATGCCGGATTTGTCTTTCGCCACGTAAAGAGCATCGACATGTTTCTCGATGGCCCCAATGCAAAGGCGCGGGACGCAATTCATGTCGTATTCGCCGGCGAGAAAGTGAAGACCGATAGTCTGGCCCCATCGCCCGATGTGACCGAAGTGGACGAAACCGGGCCGTTTGTCATCGTCGACCTTGAGCCACTCGTGCGGATGAAGCTTACTTCGTACCGGCTGAAAGATCGCGTTCACTTGCTCGATATGATCAATATTGGATTGATTGACAGCTCCTGGCCGGCGCGCTATTCCGCCGAGCTTGCCACCCGGTTGCAGACGCTATTGGACAACCCAGATAGCTGACGGCGGGCGTTTTGACCTAGGCGAGGATATGAGTGACGCCCAATCTCATCGTTTGCGAATCAGTCGGCTATCACCAACAGGATGTCGACATCCTCGCGGACATCAACTGGCGGATTGAGCCAGGCCAGCATTGGGCGGTGCTCGGGCCCAATGGATCGGGAAAGACGACGCTGCTGCGGATCGTGTGCGGTTATCTATGGCCGACGAGCGGCCGCGTGTTGCGGTTGGGCCAGGAGCTCGTGGACTTGAGCGAGTTGCGGCGGAGCATAGGCTGGATTTCGTCGGGGATGATTGCCGAGATACCGCTGACCGACACTGGCCTGGAGACCGTTGTCACCGGCCGGCTGGCACAGATCGGCCTCAAACGCTTCCCGGTTGGCGGGCCGAGCGAGCGCGATTTCGCTGCTGCAGCCAATGAGTTGGCGCAACTTGGCTGCGAATCGCTGGCCGACAAGCCCTTCGGCATCCTGTCGCAGGGCGAGCGACAGCAGGTTCTGATTGCCCGGGCCCGTATGGCGCAGGCCGATGCTCTTGGTGCTCGACGAGCCGTGCGCGGGGATGGACCCCGGCGTCCGCGAGCGGTTTCTAGGGTGGCTAGACGAGCGGATTGCCGGTTCGGTTGGCCCAACGGTGGTCTTGGTGACGCACCACATCGAGGAGATCGTCCTGGGCATTCAGAACACGCTGATCCTTGCGGCCGGCAGGCTGCACTCGGCAGGCCCCACCAACGAAGTGGTTACCCGCGAAACGATCGAGTCTGTCTACCAGACGAAACTGGCCCGAATTGAGCGGATTTGTGGCCGATTGTGGCCTCTTTGGGGCAAATGAATTGGGCCTCCACGACCGACGGGGTCCCGTCTTGGCCGCGTGCAAATGCTAAGGATCCGAAAAAAAAACAAGAAATTTTTCTCAAAAGGTTTGTTTCGGCGATTGTGAGGGTTATATTAAGTATTCGGAGGTGGGCACCGAGGGACCGGGCGGGTCCGTTAAGTTTTCGGGAAGGCCTCGTTAAATCGGTGCAAAGTTCGGGCGGTGGATTGTTAAACTGGCGGGCTGCGACAACTGGGTGCAGCACGCACTTTTCTGAACAACAGGGGAATGTCTAATGAGAAAGACTAGATTCGCCCAGATTGGTGTTCTGGGCTGTTTCGTCATGGCCTTGCTGGCCTTGCCGGTCTCTGCGGCAAAAGTCGGTTGGGTCACATTTCATGGCGCGGATAACACACCAACTGCAGCCGCGATGACGGCCGGTTTCACGGCCGCTCCAGATAAGGGTTACACAGACTTGCTGACCTCTGCGGGTCACCAGGTAACTCGGTTTGTTTCACACGACCTTCCTACGCCGGCCGACCTTGCAACGTTAAGCGCGTTCGATGTAATTATCATCGGCCGATCCGTTGCTAGCGGTCACTATCAACAAGCTGAGGAAGCCTTGTTCTGGAATTCGACGCTCAAGAAGCCAGTCATCAATATGGGTGGCTACACGCAGCGAGCCAGCCGACTTGGCATGTACACGGGCGAAACCATCCCGGACACGGGGCCATTGGCGGACGGCGGTGGCCCAGTGCGACTAAGAGTAAACAATCCCGCTCATCCAATCTTCGCGGGCGTTCCGCTGGATGGGACAAACACGATGGTCAATCTTTTTGCCAACACGGTGAATGCTCCTTTCGCCCCCAACACCGCGCAGCGAGGTATTTCGGTACCGACAGTCCCGATTGCGGCCGGCGGAACGGCTTTGGCGACCGTCAATGTTGCCGGCGACCTTGCCAATAATGGTACCGTGATTGCGTTCTTCCCGACTGGCAGGCCGTCGGCGGCCACTCCTGCCACGGCGCTCGGTGGACCCCGCTTGACCTTTCTCAGCGGTACCCGCGAGCACAACGGCTTGACCTCGGAAGGCTCAGGTATATTCGACCTGCAGCCAAATGGCGCGACGATGTTCCTGAACGCAGTGCGGTTCATGTCGACAATACCAGAGCCGTCGACGGTGACGCTCGTGCTTGTCGCCATCGCCGGGTTAGGACTCATTCGCAAGCGGTAGACGTCTTCCTGGTTAACAAAACACTCGCGTCGCCCCGTTCAATTGACCGATTGGACGGGGCGATTTTTTTGCGCCCTTATCATAGCCACACTTTGAGATGTCTCCCGTAATGTTTGGGTCGCGCGAATTTTGTCGATTGATCCGGTAGTTTTCGATGTGCAACGCTGGGAACGTCGCATGGATTGCCGCGGCAAACTATGCCGATCTGAACGGATATGCTAGGCTCGTTTTGGGGGCCGTTCCCAACGGATGGGAACGGTTGCGACCTTCCGAGAAGAGGCGCTGTGAAAATTCTTGTTGCCACCACCGAAGCGGTGCCGTTTTGCAAAACGGGCGGGCTGGGCGATGTCTGTGGCAGCCTGCCGTTGGAGCTCGCAAAGCTCGGGCATGAGCCGGTCGTCATCATGCCGGCGTTTCGGCAAGCGCTCAATTCGGGTCGGCCGATCGATTCCACCGGCGTGCGCTTCAACGTTCCGATTGGCCGCAAAACGGTCCCCGGCACGCTACTGCGAAGCACATTGCCCGGCGAACGAGTAACCGTATATCTCGTGCACCAACCGCAGTATTACGATCGGCCGGAGCTCTACCGTGAGGCCGGCCACGATTACAAGGATAACTGCGAGCGGTTCGTGTTCTTTTGCCGGGCGGCACTCGAGGCGATCCATCAGCTCGACTTGGGAACCGAGTTGGTCCATTGCCACGATTGGCAAACAGGGCTCATTCCAGCGTATTTGAAGACCGAGCTGTGCGGCGTGCCGCCGTACGATTCGATTGCCAGCTTGCTGACGATACACAACATTGCCTATCAAGGCAACTTCTGGCACTGGGACATGGAGTTGACGGGCATCGACTGGAAATATTTCAACTGGCGGCAAATGGAGTTTTACGGCAATCTCAATTTTCTTAAAAGCGGGATTGCGTTCGCCGACACATTGACCACGGTCAGCCCACGCTACGCGAAGGAAATTCAACAGCCGCCGCTGAGCTGCGGCTTGGAAGGCATTTTGCAATATCGCCGTGACGAGCTGTTTGGAATTATCAACGGCGTCGACTACAACGTGTGGAATCCGGAAATCGATCCGCATTTGGGCGGGTTCCGTTACGGCCTGGCCAACTTTGCCGAGGGCAAACGTGCGTGCAAGGCTGCGCTGCAACAGGAAATGGGGCTGCCGCAGGTGGCCGACGCGCCGCTGGTCGCCTTGATCGGCAGGCTGGTCGATCAAAAGGGGTTCGACCTGGTAGCCAAGTTGATTCCACAGTGGGCACCGACCTCCAGCATTCAATGGGTCATTCTCGGCACGGGCGAGCCGGCCTACCATCAATTGTTAACCGATCTGGCTCGACGCTATCCAGAGAAGGTTTCGGTGCGTCTAGGCTTTTCGAACGAGCTGGCCCATCGCATCGAAGCGGGCGCGGATATTTTTCTGATGCCCAGCCGTTACGAGCCGTGCGGGCTGAACCAGCTTTACAGCCTGAAGTACGGTACGGTGCCCGTCGTTCATGCCACCGGCGGACTGGCCGATACAATTACCGATTTCACCGAAGCGGCGCTTGCCGAAGGGAGCGCCAATGGTTTCAGCTTCGGCGAGTACACGACGGCGGCGCTCGCCGGTGCGCTCGATCGAGCTTGCAAGACCTATGCAAACCGGCCCGTGTGGGAGCAGCTCGTTCGCAACGGAATGCGACAAGACTGGTCGTGGGGCCATCGCGCCCGCGAGTACAGTCAACTCTATGAGCACACGCTGGCCCGACGAACAGCGCCGACTGCCTGTGCGTGAATTCGTAGGTGCCGCGAGCAGAGCGGCACGTCGGTGCCGAGTTCGCATCTGAAATGTTTAATGTGTGATGTAAGATAGCAGATGTCAGAACTTCGTCTGCAGTCTTACCGGAATATCGCACATCAACATCATGGATGGATCATTACCGGAATTACGGACCGACTGGCTGCTTGGTCGCTCGGTGTTGGTGGCCGAGAATCGGGCCCAGCGACCGAACGAGTTCGGCGAGATTTTTGAGCATGTTGCTCCTGGCAATTCCGTTTCACCTGGCGAGGAGACTGCGGCGAGTTTAGCGGTCGCAAGAAAGACGTCCGGCACGTTGGCTTGCCCGTTCTGTCGTGGACAGGAGCACCGCACGCCGCCCGCTGTATTCGAACTGGCCGGTGCGGAGGGGCAGTGGCGAACCCGGGTCGTGCCGAACATGTTTCCGGCCGTCATGCCTCCCGGAGAGAACGCGACACCCGCGGGTCAGCTGTCCGTTGAAGGCGAGCTTCGGGACACAACCGCAGTTGCAGCGATTGGCGCGCATGAAGTCATTATCGAATCGCCGCGCCATGTCGATCGGATGTCGTCACTGTCGGTGCAGGAGCTGCGCGGTGTTTTGGAAACGTATGCCCAACGAATTCGGCAATGGCGCGACGGCGGCCGTTTTACTTATGGATTGGTTTTCAAGAATCAAGGTCCCCGTGCCGGCGCTTCGCTTGCGCACGTACACAGCCAACTCGTCGCGCTGTCCAGTGTGCCTCCGACCGTGGCGGCCGAGTACGATCGAGCGGCGCATCAATTTCGGCAGTATCGCTCGTGCCCGTATTGTCGCATCATCGAACAGGAGCGTGCGGCAGGTGTCCGTATGATCGACGACACGGGCGAGTTTGTCGCCTTTTGTCCATTTGCTAGTGTCCAGCCGTTTGAAGCGTGGCTGATGCCGGCGCAGCACGAGCCTTTCGTCGAGAATTCGCAGTCCGACAGTTTGGACCGGCTCGCCCCCGTCCTTTTCGAGCTGCTCCGGCGAATCGAAGCGATTGTGCCGGATTCGGCCTATAACATGCTTGTGCGGACAGCACCTTGGCTCGGCCGCGGCCACGATTGGTGCCATTGGCGAATCGAGATTCTGCCCCGTACAAGCGCTTTCGCCGGTTTTGAACTGGCCAGCGGCATGTTTATCAATTCCCTCGCGCAGAAACGCGCCGCCAGCAAACTCCGTTCGATCTAGCTTTTTTTGCGGCAGCGACCTAAATTCTGACGATCCGGTAAACTAGGCGGCTGCCGACCCGCGCTTCTCGCAACGCTCGCGAGCATTGTTCCGAGCCGACGTGTTTTGCCGGTCGCGGTTGGTCGTTTGCGTAGACGTATTATACGGCCGTCCGGTAGGATCAAAGGACGCATCTACTTGAGCCAGCGCACGACGATGGATGTCGTGGCGACCAATTGCTTGGCAGGATTCTTTGACATGAGCCCGACGCTCCGACTTGTCCTCGTATTCCACAACCATCAGCCGATCGGTAACTTCGACGGCGTTTTTGAGCAAGCGTACCAAGACAGCTATCGTCCATTCCTGGATGTGCTGGAAGATTATCCCACGCTGCCGGTCGCGCTGCACACGAGTGGCTCGCTGATGGAATGGCTGGTGGAGCGGCACCCGGAATATGTGGATCGCCTGGCTTCGTTCGTGGCGGCGGGGCGACTGGAAATCGTCGGCGGGGCGTATTATGAACCGATACTCACGATGATCCCGCGGCGCGATCGCGTGGGGCAGATTCGGCGGTACTCCGAGTGGCTATCAAATCGCTTCGGCACAACGATCAACGGTATGTGGATCCCCGAGCGGGTGTGGGAGCAGTCGCTCACGAGCGATCTGGCCGACGCCGGCGTGCGCTACACGCTGCTGGACGACTTCCATTTCAAAAACGCCGGGCTGAATGAAGACGAGCTCCACGGCTACTACATCACCGAGGACGACGGCAAGCTGGTGTCCGTTTTCCCGGGCAGCGAGCGGTTGCGCTACCTGGTTCCGTTCCGCGAGCCGGAGGAGACGATCGCATACTTGCGGCCGATTGCCGATCAGCAGCCCGGCGCGGTGGTCGTCTTCGGCGACGACGGCGAGAAGTTCGGCAGCTGGCCCGGCACCAAAGACCACGTTTACACCAACGGCTGGCTGCGACGGTTCTTCGACGCGCTGGTGAACAACCGCAGTTGGTTGAGCGTCGTGACGCCCACCGAAGCGCTGGAGCAGGTGCCGCCGCTCGGCAAGTTGTATCTGCCGGAAGGAAGCTACCGTGAAATGACCGAGTGGGCGCTGCCGGCGGGGCGACTGGTAGAATTCGAGCATCTGCGGCACCGACTCGAGCACGAAGGCCGCTGGCAGGAAGTGGCGCCCCTGGTGCGCGGCGGCTTTTGGCGGAACTTCAAAGTGAAGTATCCGGAAACGCAGGAAATGTATGCCCGCATGCAGATGGTCAGCCGCCGGCTGCATGAGATGGCGTCGAAAGGCAACAACGGTTCCAACGGCACGCATCGGACCGATCATTTTGGTAACGAGTTCGCGAACGGCGACCAGTTAACGGATCGCCAATCGCTGCTCGACAAGGCGCGCACCGAGCTCTACCGCGGCCAATGCAACTGTGCGTACTGGCACGGGGCCTTTGGCGGTGCGTACCTGCCGCATCTGCGCAACGCGGTGTATCAGCACTTGATTGCAGCCGATAACTTGCTCGACGCCGCCGAAGGCCGTGGCCTGGGCGACGTCGACCAGCGGTGGGTCGAGCTGACTTCGGACGATTACAACCTCGACGGGCGTCCGGAAGTGCGGCTGGCCAGCAATCGGCTTGTGGCGCTGGTGTCTCCGCCCTGCGGCGGGCATTTATACGAGCTCGACGTGCGATCGATTTGCCATAATCTGCTCGCCACGCTCTCGCGCCGCGAAGAGGCCTACCACGCCAAGGTTCGGGCCGGAGGAAAATCGGGCTCCGCCGGAGAGGTCACCAGCATTCATGACTTGGTGGTGTTCAAGCAGGCCGATCTTGATCAGCGGTTGCAGTACGATCGGTATCGCCGCAAGAGTTTGATCGATCATTTCTACAGCGGCGATGTGTCGCCGGATGCAGTTGCCCGCGGTGAATATCAGGAATTGGGCGACTTCGTCACGGCGCCGTTTGAAGCCCGCTTGCGCCGCAATCCAAACCGCATGCAGGTGCAACTCACGCGCGACGGCCGTGTTGGCGATCGGCCGGTGCGTATCACGAAGGGTTTGACGCTCGAAGCGGGGCGACAAACGCTCGAAGTGGCGTACCTGCTGGAAGGGCTGCCGGAGGGAGAGCCGGTCCACTTTGGCGTGGAATTCAATTTTTCCGGAATGCCGTCCGGCATCGACGATCGTTACTTCCACGACATGCGTGGCAAATCGCTCGGCCAGCTCGGCACGCGATTGGATCTGACGAACATCGATACACTGGGATTGGCCGATGAGTGGCTCGGCATCGATGTGGAATTGCAGTCCGATCGACCGATGCACATGTGGACGTTTCCGATCGAGACGGTGAGCCAATCGGAAGCCGGTTTCGAGCTGGTTCATCAATCGGTGGTCGTCCATCCGCACTGGTTCATTGAAGCCGGCCGCGACGGCCGCTGGAGCGTGACGATGACGCTGGCGATCGACACCACGGCGGCCGAAAAGCGGCCCACCATTGCCGAGATTATTGCCACCGCGTAGGTCAGGCTTTCCAGCCTGACACGAAGCGTGTCACGGCCATGACATCAGAAAGTCAGGCTGGAAAGCCTGACCTACAGAGCGCCCCCCAGTCGACTTCTCGATTGAATCCGCCCTCATGTGCGACCGTGGCCAACAGCGGCGGCACACAGCGCCGGGCAATTTCGTCTGCGTTGCTGTCGGAGCTTGGGTCATCTCTCAACGCGGCGAGCGAATTCAGCACGATGCCGGCAATGGGCAGTCCTTCGCAATAGGTGCTGGCAGTGATTAACGTCTGTAGCGTGGCGTTAATCGTTCCGAGCACGTTCGCCGATACGACCACGAGAGGGTAACCAAATTCAGCCGCCAAATCAGCGTTGTAGTCGTCATCGCTCAACGGGGACATTAGTCCGCCCGCGCCCTCAACGAGCACGACATCGCATGTTTCTTGCCAAAACCGGATGCCATCGCGTAGCAGTTGCGGTTCGACTCGCCGCCCATCCGCGCGTGCGGCCAAATGGGGTGCCAGCGGCGGGCGAAATTTCTGCGGGCAAACTTGATCTAATGTGCCTGGCCGACCGGCGGCTTCCCACAAGCGAACCGCATCCGCTGCAACCAGCCGCCCGTCAAACACGTCGCACCCACTGGCGATTGGTTTATACACGCCAACGCGCTGACCGGCATTGCGTAGCGATTGTGCAATGAGTGCGCCGACGTACGTCTTGCCCACGTCTGTCCCGGTGCCGGTAATAAACAATCCAGTCGCCATGCATTCTCAACTGCTTTTTCGAAAGGTTTCACCACAGAGACACAGAGAGCACGGAGAAGAACAAATTAGAAAACAAGTGAGAGGAACGAAGTGTTTAGTCAACATCTACTCTTCGTCGTCTTCTCAGTGTCCTCTGTGTCTCAGTGGTAGATTCGTCCGATCTTAGATTCCCAGAAACTCCTCTGCTGCTTCCCTCATGGCGACCGTATCTGGGGTGATGCCGGTCCACGCGCGCACGGCGAGGGCGGTTTGTTCCACATACAGTGAGAGGCCGTCGATGATGCGGCAGCCGCGCTCCGCCGCCTGCTGTGTGAGCCACGTGCGCGAGGTGTTGTATGCGACGTCCGCTACGACCATCTTGGTCCCGAACGAGTTGGGATCGAGCGGCAGTTTTGCACCGGCATTTTCCATACCGAGTGACGTGGCGTTGACGAGCACCGCGATGTCCGGTTCCACGGCAATTGTGCTGCCGCTTAGTTCGACAAGTGTTGCCGGCACGCTGGTTTGCTCTTGAATCAGCTCGGCGAGTTTGCGGCCCGAGTCGGCTGTACGACTGGCCACCGTGATGGCTGAGACGCCGGCATCCGCCAGCGCGACGGAGATCGTTCGCGCGACACGTCCGGCCCCCACAATCATCGCGCGCCGTCCATCGAGCGTGATGATTCGACGAATCAATTCCACCAGGGCCAGACCTTCGGTGGTGTCTCCGATCAGCCGGTCCCCCTCGGTGGTGATCAAATTCACCGATCCAGAGCGGCGCGCGGTTTTCGTGAGCTCATCCACGTGCTCGATCACCGTCTCGTGAAACGGCTCGCCGATCTTCACACCATGAAATCCCAGCGCCCGGATGCCGCGCATGGCGTCGCCAAGCCGCTCCGGCTCAACTTCGAACGTCATGAACCGCCAATCGAGACCTTTGTGTGCGAACGCTTGTTCGATGAGGTAATGCGTCGGATTGCCGGCGACCGGATTGGCGATCAGACAGCATTTTTCGATGAGCGTGGCGCTGGGCACGGGGAAATCCGATTTTATTATGCCGTGAAATTGAGTCCGCGGGCCGGCGGAGCAATCGCAATTGCACCGGACGGCGGGATTATCCGATTGCGTTGCGCTTGGCGAATGGCCGCCTTCGAAATGCGCGCTGACTCTTGTGGCCTGAAAGGCCAAAATATGATAGCCCAGGGCGAAGCCCTGGGTACAGAGCCAAACGAAAGGCATGCAGCCCTGAAAGGGCGAAATAGCGTCCGACAATGTTCGCGACAATCGGGTTGATGTCACGCATTGCAGATGCGTATTTCGCCCCTGCAGGGCTTTCGATTTAGTCGGTGGCTCATGCCCAGGGCTTCGACAATGTTCGTAGAACTCACATTGCCTCGTCCTGGGCTGTCACATTGTGCCCCTTCAGGGCAGAATCGGCGCAGCATCACCGCGTGCCGCGCCGTAGAGTTGAACTATGAAGTATCGCTCACCCGTGATCTTTTGTTTTCTAGTTGCTGCGACCATTTGCGTAGATGTCGTCGCGTGGAGCTTGGTCGTCGAAGAGGCACGATTCGCCGGTTTGCTTTACGACGGACTAATTGTCGGTCAACTGAGCGTGGTATGTGTAGCGTCGTTGGTCCGGGGAGCAAGGAATATTTGGTTATCACTTTTCCCTTGGATTGCTGTGTTCATAGCATCGATGGCAACTGGGGAATGGCCATTTGGTCATCGGTTGAAATTGTGGGAAGGTATTCCATATTACGGCCTCCATTGCGCATTGCTACTCGCCGGTCTTTGGGTATTGCAACGGACAGAGTTTTGGAGGAGCAAAACCGGCTCAAAACGCGAGTGGAGATACTCGCTTGTTCACCTCCTTATCGTCATGGCGTTAGTTGCTGTGCTCGCGGGTACGATTCGTCAATCACGCGGAGGCTATTGGCCGACCATTGCAATTTTTATTAGCGGCAGCGCATTAGCGGCATTGGCGAGCGTCGCCAGCTGGATACTTCCGCAGCATGTCCTGATTCGAGCGGCCGCGCGCTGGCGCCGCACTTTTTTTTGGTTTTGCGGCATCACTTGCCTTTGCAGCAATTTTCAACGAATTTGAAATGTCGCTGATGATTATTTTCAGCGCACATTACGCGATCCAGGTCCTCGTGCTTTCGATTTGGATTCTCGCGGGTGGAATCCTAATGCCCCCGCAAACCTCCGGCTCCGAAGACAGCTAAGTACAATCGTCATTGTTGCAATTGTTAATAGTGAAAGCGCGGGTGGCTCCGGCACAACAGCCGCGCCCAGAGCGGCGTGGGCGATCGATACGGCGTCGAGTTCGAAATTCAGGCGCGACGTGGCGTTGAGATCGTCGGCGACACTAAAGCGAACGAAGCCGACTTGCGCAAGACCCGTGCCGGAGATATCCAGCCATTTGCCGCCGCCCGAGCCGGCCAGCAGATCCAGAATGTCGGGATTGGCGGCGTCGAAATAGCGCAGGCCGTCGAAGCTGTTGAGATTTCCGGTGAATGGCTTTTGAAAATCGCTCGGCACGCTGCCGGCGGTGCTCGCAAATGGGTTGGTCACATCTGTGTAGCCAGTTGCGGGGATGTCGAAGGCGATGTTTCCGAGACTCACCCAGTTTGTGCCGTTGGCGCTGACGTCGACTACCGCGCTATCTATGCCGAAAGTGGCGGCTGGTGAACCAGCCACGCCATTGGGAAAGTTTGTATCGATCAGCCCGACGTTTTCAAACACGCCGATCTCTGGTCCGCCGGCTTGCGGTATCGCGTAGTGCGAGAGTCGAAGCGTGATATGGCCGCCTTCGCCTACGGAAACAATTTCGCTCGTCAAAAACGGCGGATTGAAGGGTGATACGACACCTGGAAATGATCCCTCGCCAGTGATCCGCTCCGGCGAACCGAGCGCCGTGGAAGGCGTTACAAATCCAGCGGCCGGCGCGGCTCCCGCATTGTACGATATGATTCCCGCCGCATACTGGGCCGCGGCACGATTCACGAAAGTTGCGGCGCAGCACAAACTGCCGATGGCAACCAACCAACGGGCGCTGTTATTCATGAGAGCTTCTCCTTGCGAACTAACAGGGGAATCAGGAACATTGCAATTTCGAGCGCAGCCAGGGACGCTGGTTCAGGAACGGAAGGCGTGCGAAGCGCCGACGAGCTGGCGGGATTTGCGGTGGAGTGGTTTCGCCACACGACATAGTCGGCGGCGTCCACGGTTCCGTCCGCGTTTCCATCGGCGTCGAACTGCGACAGGGAACCGAACGTGCTCCGCCAAAGCGTATAGTCGACGGCGTCGACGTGGCCGTCGTGATCGAAGTCGCCGGGCAATATAGCTGGCGGGGGCAGGGCGGCGATGGGATTTGCAGGCTGTGCGTCAAAGGGCGGTATTGGCACGGTGGTGGTTTCGAACGTAAAGCTGTCCCAGTCGCCGTCGCTGAGTGATCGCGAATCGACGCCGAGGTGGCGGTCTTCCCACGTGCCGCCATCAAACGGATTCGCGACCGCCGCCAGATATCGCCAAAAGCCCCGCGCCCAGCCTTCGGTGTAGTAGTCACCGTGGTCGATGGACATCGTGCCGTCGGCCGGTCCAGGAACAAATGCAATGCCGGCCGCATCGAACGCCGTGCCGTCGTCGATTTCGAAAGCACTATCGTCATTGGCGTCGTAGCCAAAGCCGAATACGGCAGCGCCATATTCTGCATGGTTACCGAACTTGGCGAACAAGCGTGGATCGGCCGATACGACTGCGTTGAGCATGTCGCGCCCCGTCGCAGTGCCGTTCCAGCGATATCCCCATACGAGTGCCGGCGGGTCGTTGGAGTTCTCCAACCAATCGATTACGAGGGCAGCGCGATTGGATCCGGTGCCGACCCAGAATTCGATGTTGTCAAAAGTGAATGGCTGCGCCGATAGGAAAGGTGGCCACAAAAAGACACAAAAAGACACGACAAGGCAGATGGTTCGAGCGCGGATTACGGGATTTGTCGAACCCACTGGTCCTTTTCTTTGTGTCTTTTTGTGACTCTTCGTGGCCATGTCTTACTCGCCTCCTGCTTTGGTGAGCAACCCGTTCAGCACCGGTTGGTCGACGGCCTCGACAATGAACTCGACGTGTCCGTCACAAAATGCCAACGTGGCTCCGCCCGGGTGTGGGCTGCCGATCTCGTCGACCAATCCTGAGATGCCGTTGATTGGCGTCGATTGTTCCTGGGCAAGCAGGTTGTGGCCGTTGACCCATTCCATGAGTGGACGTCGGCGGCCCTGGGCTTCGGCAATGACCGCGGTTTTCGACAGGCCGTCGGTCACCTCGCGGGGGCGAACTGCTTCGTCGTAGAGCATGATGCCGAGCGAGTCGTCGCGGAGCGTTTGTTTCGAAACGCTGGCAGTTGATGGATCGGCCGGTGCGGGGCGGTCACGGCCGGGCCCTTCTACGCCGTAGATGCCGCTGTAGTCGGTCATCGCAGCTCCGCGCCACAAGCCGGAACGGCTGAACAACTCTGCCTCGATCGTGCTGGGGCAGAGAAACAGTTCGATGACGGTCGCGGCCGCGGCTTTGTTTGCCGGATCATCGGAGGGTAGGGCGAAATTAAACGCTTGCCACAATGCCATCTCGTCGATGAACGGCAGGAGTTGCACGTTCCAGGCGATGAACCGCTGTGGAAACGTCGGGACCCCGTCGGCCGGCTGGGCAGGATAAAAGCCAATACACCCAATGGGATAAGCGCCGTGGCGGTCTGCGTGCAGGGCTGCAGCAAGGGCCAATTCTCGAAGGTGGCTACCGCATTGCGCACGGCGTGCGCTTTCACGCGCCGACTGGACGCCGGGCAATAGCAGGGCGATCAACGTGCCGATGATGGCCACGACCACCAGCAGCTCGATAAGCGTCATGCCTGAACGGCATTTCCGTCGCATGGCTTAGTTGGCGACAAAGCGCACGCAGCCAAGAAACCCGGCAGCGAACGCAATCGCGATTACGAAAATCACATGCTCACGGCGGCCGTCCCTCGCGGCCAATCCGCATGCCACGCGTTGGTAGGTCTTCTGACTTCCGAGCTCACCGCGAAGCAGGCCTTCTCATCCGCCGCGGCGGATAATGGCGATTACAGAACGCTTCGCGGATCGTGCTCGGTCACAGCGGCGGGGCCGTCCCGGATTCGCACCGGGTTCCCTGTTTTGTCGGCAGCCGAAAAAAAGGCCACCGACCACCAACGCACGTCCTAGCGGCAAGCAATGTAACGCGATGGTTACGGCAAGTAAAGCACCGCGCACAAAAAAACCGGGCCGTGCTTGCACGACCCGGTTTGGTAGAAGGCAAACGAGTTGCCTTGAATTGTTGTCGCACTAATCGAGGAACCCGATCAATTCGCCGCTGCGGCTGGGTTGCTGCAGCTTGCGGACTGCTTTGGCTTCAATCTGGCGGATGCGCTCGCGCGTCACCTTGAAAATGTGGCCGACTTCTTCCAGCGTGTAGCTGTAGCCGTCGCCCAGGCCGTAACGGAGCTTGATGATCTCGCGCTCGCGATAGCTGAGCGTCTTGAGCACTTTGGAGATCTGGCCGCGGAGCATTTCGTGGGCCGCGCCGATCGCCGGGCTCTCCAGCGCCCGAATCGGGCAACAGGTCGCCAAAGTGGCTGTCCTCGCTGTTGCCGACCGGCCGGTCGAGGCTGATCGGGTAGCGGCTCATCGCCAGCACGCGGCGAGCTTCTTCGATCGTGCAATCGGCTGCGCGGGCGGTCTCTTCGATCGACGGCTCGCGGCCCAGCCGCTGCAACAACTGCCGCGACACGTTCCGCACGCGGCTCATCGTTTCGACCATGTGCACGGGAATGCGGATCGTGCGGCTCTGGTCGGCCACGGCACGCGTGATCGCCTGGCGAATCCACCACGTGGCGTAGGTGCAGAACTTGAAACCACGGCGGTATTCGAACTTGTCCACGGCGCGCATCAGGCCGGCGTTGCCTTCCTGAATGAGATCCAGGAACGACAGGCCGCGGTTGCGGTACTTTTTGGCGATCGAAACCACGAGCCGCAGGTTGCCTTCGGAAAGCCCGCGCTTGGCCCGCTGATACTCGCTGTAGACCTTTTTGAGGTCCATGATGCGGTTGCGAAGGCTGGAGGGCGTTTCCTGCAGGGCCCGCAGAATGTTGCGGTATTCGACCAACAGCGGCTTGCGCTCGGCCGGCGACTTTTTGTCGCGCTTCATCTGGTCGAGCTGGTTCTTGAGGTGGTCGATCCGCCCGCTGAACTGCTCGAGCTGGCAGATCATGGGCTCGATCCGCTGCGTGCGCAGACCGAGCTCCTCGACCAGCAGCACGGCGCGACAGCGGCGGCGGCTGAGTCGTTTCCAAGCGGCCTTGCGTTCCTGCGGCTTCCCCGACTTGGTGGTAGCAACCCGGTAGTCGTCCGCGTTGCGTTCCAACAGCCGGTCGAGCGTGGCCAGGTTGTGCGGCAACCGGCCGAGGATTTGATCCTTTTCCAGCCGATCGGTCACCGAGACCTGCACCGTGCGGTCGAAGGGCAATTCGCCGCGGTGCACGCGGTGCAGCACCTTCACGGCGCTGCGGATCACATAATCGCAGCACAGCAGCTTGCGGCGGAACGCGGCGCACGTGATTTCGATCTTGCGCGCCAGGTAGATTTCTTCCTTCCGGGTCAGCAGCGGAATCTCACCCATTTGCGTGAGATACATGCGAACCGGATCGTCGGACCAAGATTCGCCGTCCCCGCCGAACAGGCTTTCGGCGTCGATCTCCTGGCCTTCCAGCGTCTCGGCCGGATCGACCTCGTCGTCGACCGTCAAACTATCCGTCTCGTCCTCGTCTTCATCGAGCGGCTTGTCGTCCAAGTCGCTCGCGACATCGCTGACTACGGTTGTTTCATCATCCAGGTCATGATCCAGCAATGAATCGTACAAAATTTACACTCCTACCAGTTAAGGCCAATGGGGGAGACAACGTGCTGGGCGAACGTCCGACAGGAAAAGGCGCCGCGAATCTACGCGTCGATCGATGCTTGCAACTTCAGCCGCGGTGCAGGTGCCTTGGTAGGTAAGTGCCCCCTGCCGGACACGCGAACTGGACAAGCATTCGAACAACCACTTAACGACCGACGGGATGCCGACCGGACATTCCCCCTTGATTGCTGTGCCAGATAGGCGAATGACAACTAATTCTATCACGGCTCTTTCCGTCGTCCTGCTTGCTACAACATTTGGTAAAAGATTACGCCGAGGCAAACATCGACGACTGGTAACATAGTTTTCCCGACCGCTACCAGTTACAACGTTTTTGCACGAGTAAGGTATCGGTCGTAGTCCAAAATTATTCTCTGATAATCACCATGCCGCGAAGCGGCGGAAAACTGCGCGCGTATCTGCTAGCCGTGCGACAAAGTGAACTAACTCGAAGGCATCTATTGGGAAGTGCAGTTGCCGCAGATCAGCGGGGAGCGCTCGGCAAGAACCCTGACCACGGCGGACTTGCACCATAACGTCCAGCCCTCGTCGATCCCCCATTTAGAGCGCTGACGCCACACGCGAATCGTCCGCGCGGCCTCCCGTTAGCGCCGCGTCCATGAACCGTGATGCTGCCCTTTGCCGGGAGGTTAAGCCCCTCAATTCTAAGCGGCCGCATAACCGAGTCCATAGGCAAGCCGCGAAAAATTCGTACGATGGACATAATCCGCAGCTCGCCGATGGGTGGTGCAATAGTCCTCCGCGGTGACTTTGAAGTGACGTCGGATGCCCGCATTGTCGACAGCGTATCTTCTTTGTAGGTAAGCGTTTGCATATCGTGCTGCAGCGGATTCAGCTCGGACAAGCCACAGCTCTACCGGTCCGTTCATGACCAAATACGCTTTGACCTGCGAATGTGGTAAGACGCTGAGCGTGGAAATCGGTCAGGCGGGTGAGCAGGTCGCTTGCCAGTGCGGCGCGAAGATTGATGTCCCACCGCTGCGAAAGCTGCGGCATTTGCCCGTCGTGACCGAAACGATCGAACGCCAGGTGTCGTCCTGGAACGCTCGTCAGGGAATTATTGCCACGTGCCTGATTCTGGCTGCGGGGCTGGCACTTTGGGCGCTCTGGAGTCGTTGGACTGAGCCATACGTTGCACCATTTGACGCGGCCGTACGCCGGCAGATGGTCGACGACGGGCTCAAAAAAATGACACCTGTCGAGGCATGGCAAGTGTGGATCGACCGCTATCGGCCGATGGCGGAACATGGGATCCAGGTCCTGGAACATCAGCATGCCGCGGCCATTGATGAGTACGTTGCCAGGCAGCGGTTTTTGCAGAAGACACTACTTGCAGTCGCGGGGTGCTTCGCCGCCGTGGCGGCGATCGCCGCTATTTGGCCGCGGTCGGCGGCGGCGCTTCGTCACCGTTGAGCTAAACCTAATTAACTATTTGCCCGCGTAGCGGTTCAGCGAAAGCTTTTTGCGAATCTCGTCCTTCAACCGCTGCAGCACGGACTCTTTGTCCGTGTTTTCGAGGATCTGCGAGACGACGCGCTTCGGCCCTCGCTCGCCCCAACTGGCGCCATGTTCGAAATAGTAACGAGCCGCCTGGCCGACGATGTACGAGCCGTAGCCCGCTGCAGCACCTTGTGGCAGGGCCGTGAGCACCGTGCCCCAGCCACCGGTCACTGCTTTAAAGAACGACGAGGCGTAGCTCACAGCCGCCTCGCTCAGCATGACCCAGCCGGCCGCTTTCAAAATGGAAGTGATGAGCTCGCGGGCGTTGGCTGTCGTGATTTCGATGCCGTAAACCTTGCCGAGCGTCACCACCATGACGGCATCCACGGCCGTGCCTCCCACGACGTCGGCAATTGCCAGCGGATTGGACGCCACGCCCAGCGATTTCATGACCGCAAAGCTCCAGATGGTGGCGGTCGCTTTCTCGTTGCGCATCCGCACGCGAAGCGCGCCCATGCGATCGCTTTTGTCGGCGGCGTACATGGCCGCGTTGAGCGCCACGAGCGCCTTGCCTTCGGCGGCGAGCACTTCCAGAATTCGCTCCCGCAGCGCCGTCACGTCCGGCACGGGCTTGCGCCATTCCTGCCGCGTGCGGCCGTCGGCCGATTCGACGTAGTACTCCACCTGCCGGGGATCGGCTTTGGCGGTGACGACATTTTCCGGGTCGACAATTCCGGCCAGCGCGGCCCCTGAAAGACCGACATCAGTTCGCTCAATTCCTGCGGCGGATACAAGTCGGCTTTGTTGAGCACGAGAATGATCGGCTTATGGCTGGCGGCCAGCTCCACAAGCGCAGAATATTCCACTTCGTTGAGATCCGAATCGGTGACGAACAGCACGAGGTCGGCCCGCGACGCCGCTTCGTGGGCCATTGCCGCCCGCTGCGCCCCATCGACTTCGTTCAAACCCGGCGTGTCGATCAGCACGACCTGCGAGTTGGCGAGGCCTGGCACACAATAGCCGGCGCCGTTCCAGCCGACGTTCCACACATCCTTGGTCCAGCCGCCGCGAACATTCACTTCGGCGACCGCTTGTCCCACGAGCGCATTAATCAGCGCCGATTTGCCGGTGCTGATCTCGCCGAAGACGACAATCTCGACTTTGCCCGCCACCAGCTTCTCGGCCATCGCGTGCAATTGATCAACGTCCCGCTGCAACAGTTCCCGCTCCTGGGGACTGCAACCGCGAAACGTCTCGATCGCCTGGCGGACCGAGGCCATCGCCGCTTCGTAGTCGTCCTCCAGAACGGGCGACGCGTACGGCGTGGCGTTCTCCGCGCGCGTAGCGACCGCGTCGTCATTGTTCCAATCCGTAAACATCAATCTCGATCCTTTGCCAGCCGCTCGCGGCCGAGTTGGATTAATTTGCGGAGCTCATCGGGCTGGGTGACTTCGGCCCATTTGCGGCGGGCCAGCTCGGCCAGGCCGCCGGGCGGCGGCTGCATCTCGTTACGGAAGTATTCGCAGAACACGCGGCCGATCCAGCGCGTCACCACCGCCTGCACTAAACCTTGAATCGCGCCGCCGGCAATCGTGCCGATGCCCGGCACGGTCTTCAGCAGCGAACCGATCCCCGCGGCGAGCGCCGGGGCGGCCGCCGATGCACCGACCATCGCGATTAGATTCTTGCCGAGTTGCCCGAGCAGTGTGACCACCGTGTCGGCGTCGATCTTCTGCTGGTACACCTGGGCCAGGTCGAGCACCATCTTCACGGTGATCGCACTGCCACCGGCCAAATCCAACAGGGGGAACGGATTGATCGCCGCCGCACCGCCCGCGGCCCACATGTATTTGTTGATCACTTCGTTGGCCCGCGCATCAAGCGCCGCCAACACGCGCTCTTTTGCCTCGTCCACCAGGCCGCGCGACTGCAATAACAGGTTCGCCAAGAGCAGCTCGCGGCCGTCACGCTGCACGATGCTTAGCAGCCGCCGCGCGAGCGGGCCGATGTCCGGCTCGACGGGCACTTCCTCGTCCTGCTCCGAGCCGTCCGAAAGCACGCGGACACGTCGCCGGCTCGTGGGCCGCGATCGCACGGCGACGACATCGGCCACAGCCACGGCCGGTGCCGCTTGCTCGCCGATTTGCTGCAGTAGTTCGTCGCGTTGCTCCGCATCGTACCAGTCCTCTTTATTGAGACAGACGACGATGCGTTTCTCCATTGCTGCCAGCGCACCAAGCAGCTCGCTTTCGTATTCTTTGAGCGGCCCATCGACAACGAACAGCACGAGGTCGGCGTTCTTGGCGGCGGCTGCCGCTTCGCTGGCCCGAGTTTCTCCGCGCACTTCGGCCAAACCCGGCGTGTCGACGAGCACGACCCGGTCTCCCGCTGCCCAAGGGATTTCGCTGCGCGTGGCCGTGGTGCCGCCGACGACGTTGGTGCGAAACACCGGCCGGCCGGCCAGCGCGTTGAGGAGTGACGATTTGCCGCTGGAGATCGTGCCAAATGCGACGATCTCGAGTTGCTGCGCCTCGCGTTTGGCCTCCAGCTCGGCGATCGACGCCGCAATTTCCGCTCGCATTTCCGGAGATACCCGGTCGCCACCAGCGTACTCGCGACCGGCTGCCAGGTTTTCGGTTAGCTCGTGCCCCTGCTGCGCCGCCGACATTTCGCTGGGGCTCAAGTTTCGCCGCTCGCGCTCAGCTGATTTCTGCCGCGTATTCTGCCAGATATGCAGCAAGATCGAGATGAGCAGGCCAGCGAGCAGCACCCCGCCCACGCCGACGATCGCCAGGTAGATGTAACCGACCCACGGGCTGATCTGCGTCGCCTTGGCATATCCGTCGACGAGTTTGTGCGGCATGGTCCAGAGGACATAGCCCACCACGGCCAGCAGCACGACCAAGAAGATACCTGTAGTAGTGGAACGCGGCTGGGTCATCGCGTCATTATATGGTCAGACGATTCGTCACTCCATTGCAGCCGGCCGGCGATCGGGTAGAACGATGGAAAGAAATCAAGCTGCATTCCCCACGATGAGTGATTTCGCTACGCACGTTTAGCCGCGACGCGCAGCGGAGCGAGACCAGGAGAATCCCAATGAAAGCCGCCTACATCAACCAGCCCGGCCCGCCGGAAAACATCATCGTTGGCGAATTCCCCACACCAGAGCCAACCGGACGCCAGGTGCTCGTGCGAGTCGCCGCCGCCGCGCTCAATCCCGTGGACACGTACATCCGCAGCGGCGCGATCAAGATGGACATTCCGCTGCCATTTGTGGTGGGCTGCGATTTGGCGGGTGTCGTCGAAAAAATCGGCCCGCAGGCAAAGCGTTTCAAACGCGGCGAGCGTGTGTGGGGATCCAATCAAGGCCTGCTCGGCCGGCAGGGCACGTTTGCCGAGTTCGCCGCCGTGGAGGAGGATTGGCTGTACCCGACGCCCTCGGGCGTAAGCGACGAAACCGCCGCCGCCACTGCGCTAGTCGGCATCACCGCGCACTTGGGACTGGTACGCGACGCCAAGTTGAAGGCTGGCGAAACGCTGTTCGTCAACGGTGGCTCGGGCGGCGTGGGATCGATGGTAGTGCAAATGTCCAAGTCTCTGGGGGCGCGGGTGATTACCACGGCAGGCAGCGACGCCAAGGTTGCCCTGTGCCGAGAACGAGGGGCGGACGCGGCCATTAATTACAAGACCGAAGATGTCGCGGCCCGAGTGAAGGAGTATCGCGCCGGCGGGCGTCAACGTGTGGTGGGAAACCTTCGCGAGCCAAACTTCGACCAGACGGTGGCGCTGCTGGCGCTGCGCGGACGTATGATACTAATGGCCGGACGTGATGCCCGTCCTACTTTTCCTGTGGGTCCGTTTTATGTGAAGGGCTGCAGCCTGCACGGATTCGCAATGTTCAATGCCACGCCGGACGAGCAGCGTGCCGCTGCGGAGGACATCAATCGTTGGCTCAGCGAGGGCAAGTTGAAACCTTGCATCGACCGCGTGATGCCGCTCAACCAGGCCGCCGCTGCGCATCGCTTGCAAGAAGAGAATACAATCGGCAAAGCGGGCACGCTGGCGGGCAAGATTGTAATCAAGCCATAGGAATATGGTGTCGAGGCCATGCTGACGCGCATTCTTGAACCCGAGGTGATGGAAGGCGATCAGGACGCGCGCGAGTACGACGCGATGGATCATGCTGCCGTCAACGCGCAGTTTGTGACCGATCTCTTGCGAACGCTTGCCGACTTGCCATTCTTGCATGTGCTCGACCTCGGTACGGGAACGGCACAGATCCCGATTGAGCTTTGCCGGCGCGTGCCGCAGATTCATGTGACGGCAGTTGACGCGGCGGAAAGTATGCTTGGTTTAGCGGCCGAGAACATCGCGGCGGCCGATTTCGATGACCGGGTCGAATCGGTGCTGGCGGATGCGAAAGCGCTGCCCTTCAAACCGGCCCGGTTTCCCGTGGTGATCAGCAACAGCATCCTGCACCATATCGCCGAGCCGCAGCAGTTGATTGCCGAAGCGCTCCGCGTCGCCGAGCCGGGCGGCCTGCAATTCCACCGCGACCTATATCGTCCCGACGACGAAGCGCAGCTCAGCAGGATCGTGACCACGTACGCCGGCGCCGCGAATGCCTATCAGCAGAAGCTCTTCGGCGATTCACTCCGCCGCGCTCTCAGTTGATGAAATGCGCGACCTCGTCGCCGCGTTTGGCTTTGCACGCGACACCGTTCAAATGACATCCGACCGCCATTGGACGTGGGTCGCGAAAGCGACATAGTTTCGCGTCTGCACTTGGTTCAGGCGTCAATCGTGACAGTTCGCGATGCTTTGAACTATAATTGAATGGTTGAGCAACGTGCGCATCGTTCAATTGTCGGAGAGAATCGATGAGCCTAACTGCCGTTTATATGCAAGTGCCCGAAGGATACATCGCGTTCGTCGAAGAGCTCCCCGGTGCGAATACTCAAGGCGCGACACTGGACGAGGCTCGAGAGAATCTGCAAGAAGCCGTGGCACTTGTGCTGGAGGCAAATCGCGAGTTGGCAATTCCTGAACCTTGATCACACCAATCCCCACCGCTTGCGCAAGAACCACTCCACGCCCAAGAGGCCGACGAAGAGCAGTAAGAATGGCCAAGTGTCCCAGTAGGTGACTTTGGCGACGACTTCTTCCTTGAGCTCGGGTGGCTTTTCGGCCAGACGTTTCAGCAGGTCTGGCAACTCTTCGGCGGCGAGTGCGGCGCCGCCCGCTGGTTGGGTCATTTCGGCCAGTTGCGCCATCACGCTGGGCTCGGCCGCGGGACGATCGAGCTCCAGGTCGTGATCGGGTACGAGGAATCGGGCTTCGGCAGTGCCGAGGGTTTCGTTACCGTTTTTCGCGGTGACCGTAATCTTGTAGTCGCCCGGTTTGTTCGTTTCGCGGAAGGTGGCCGCCCAGCCGTCACCGGATTTGGCAGGTCGCACATCGACCGCGCGGCCTTCCGGCGTGCTCACCGCCACTTGAAACTGTGCCGTGTCGATCGGCTCGCCTTGCGGGTCTTCGGCGCCCATCGCAAACTCGACCCGCGTGCCGCGCATCGCACGCCGGCCGGCTAGTCGAATCCAGACGCGCCCTTCCGTAGATTCGTCCTTCTTCGCCAGCCACAGCACGCACTGGCGCCGGAAGCGGCGGTGCGCGTCGCTGAAGCCGAACATCGGCCACCGCCACGTCGAGTCGCCGGCGAACGCCAAGGTGCGGCCATCGCCGGTTTGTCCGACAACCAGCAGTGGATGCCGCTGGGGATCATCGGCTTCGGCCAGAACTTGTGCGTTGCGTTTCAATTCACGACGCTCGAACAGGTTGGCACCGTCGAGCGGCGGTAACTTGGTCCAAATCTGCGCGGAGTCGTCTGCGCCGGCTCGACCCCCGGCAGACCCGGGGGCTGTCGGGTCGGCGCCAATTCCAATCTGCATGATCGGATGGCGCAGTCCGAGCGGCGCCGCCGGTCGCATACGCACGGGGCCGGGTAAGTGCACATCCTTACGAACCGGTTCGCCGAAGATTTGCCGCTGGGCTGGTCCGATGTTGATCGGCAGCACGTCATCCAGCGGCGTGTCACGGAAGCCGCCGGGCCCGAAGCTGTGGTAGCCGCCGAGCATGGCGAATCCCATGCCACGGCGCACGCGGTCGGCGATGAGTTGCCAGCTCGCCTGACTGAGTCCTTGGACATCCACATCGTCGACGATCACGACGTCGAAATCGCCATTGCGAATTGTTTCCACCAGATCGACCGCCAGCGGCTCGTAGTTGATAAGTCGTCGCTCGATGACGATATCCGGCGAGCGCGCGAGAGCTTCGCGCACGAACCGCTGTTCCGGCCCGGGCCCGCCGCCGATCCGCTTCGCACCCACCAGGTACAGCACTTTGATCCCGCCCGCACGGACGGTAACGAACGTGCTCACCTCGTTATTGGTCGTGACGAGCTCACCTTCGCGCGGTTCCACACGCAGCGTCACTTTGTATTCGCCCGGCGAGCGCGGCGTATGCTGCAACAGGATGGGCACCGTGCCGCCTTCGATGCCGGTATCGACCTGTGCCGTATCGACGACGTCCATTCTGCCCGTCGCTTCCCACAGCAGTTGTACTTTCACTTGTTGATTCGCGTAGCCTTGGGCGACCAGGTTGGCACGAACCTCGGTGGGGGCCTCGGCGAAAACCGTTTCGTTTGTGACCAGATCTTCGATGCTCAAGTCGGCCCGTTCGCTGCCGCCCGGTTTTCCGAACGTGAACGTGTACAACGGGATTTGCTCGGCGGCGAGCCGGCGGGCCGCAAGTTGCGGCGGCAAATCACGCGGTGCCGCCGCCCGTTGCGCACCGTCGCTCATGAGCAACACGGCCAGCACACGGCCGCTCGTCTCGCGATCGAGCGCATCGTTGAGCGCCGCACCGACGGCCGATTGCTCGCCTTCGGGTTCCGCCGCGAGTGGAAGTCGACCCGCGCGGACATCCAGCTTGCGGACGTCATCGGCGAACTCATACGCTTTTACATCCCAGGTTTCGTCCAACTTGCCGACATCCGCCGCCGCCTCATCCAGCAACAATTTCATCGAGTCCCAGCGGGACCGATCACCGAGCGAATCGGCAACTTGCATGCTCCGTGAGCCGTCGACCAAAAGCACCAACGATGCCTGTTGCGGCTCGACTTTGGTGTAAATCAACGTCGGTCGCAGCATGGCCAGCAATGTCAGCAGCACGACGACTAATCGCAATGCCACCAGGGCGGCCCACTGGTAGACGGCGAGCCGCACGTGTCGCGGACGCACGAATAACAGGCCGACGAGCACGACCGCCACGGCGATCACCACCGGCCAACCAGCGACAGGTTGTATGCGGAGTTGGAAGTCGCTCATGGTCGTACGTCGGCTGGTTCAAGACGGACTGGACGGGATTTTGGATTTTGGATTGCGGATTGCGGATTGGAGGAGTTCTTCAATCCGAAATCCGCAATCCGCAATCCGATATCATCCTGTGCCGCTCGGCTCGCGGCCCCTGCGGAGTTGTAAAACCGGTTGGCCAGCAATTGTTCGGCTGCGAGGACCACCGCCACAGCAATGATGAGCGCGGGAAACAATTCGCGTCCGACGCGTCCCAATCCCACGCGCAGTTCGATTTCTTCTTGCGTCCGTGCGATGCGCGTTCGATTGCTGCCCAGTGACTCGATGATTTCGGCAGGCACGGCCCGCTCCAGCCGGCTGATCTCCGGCGGCAAGTTGACACTGAAGCCGCGGTCCAGCCGGCCGTCCGTGCC
Organism: uncultured Planctomycetota bacterium; assembly: GCA_963786455.1. Taxonomy (GTDB): domain Bacteria; phylum Planctomycetota; class Planctomycetia; order Pirellulales; family Lacipirellulaceae; genus JABDGM01. Next base: position 642,814 of record CAWAZX010000018.1, read on the forward strand.
TCCGGCGCGAAGCCGGTAGTTGCCCAGCGAGTCGGTTGCGGCGACCGTCACGTCTTGCTGGCCTGGCGCGAGCGTCTGGCGGACGGCAGAGGTCCGCGAGTCGCTTGTGCTACTCGGCATCTGCAGTACGTAGCTCGAAACTTGTTCCTCCGGCGTTAGCCGCAGGACGACGGTTTGGCCGGCGACGTAATTGAGCTGCGCGTCGCCCGCGCCGGCCAGGTACTGCGTCACGCCGTTGGCGAGCGCGAGGAACGGCCACGGTTCGGGTCCCGTCGGCAACAAATTCCAGGGATCGTCATAAGCCGGGTCGGACACCGGCGTGGTCATCATCAATACGCGTCCCGTGCCGATCTGCCGTTCCACCAACGCTGGCTTGCCGTTGGCGAACGTAGCGACGACGTGCGCATTTTGTGCGCCGCTTTCCAGCTCCCAATACTTGAAGACCGGGAACTCCGACCAGGGCACTGTGTCGGCCAGTTCGCGCAGGTCAGCCAGTGCAGGATGTTCTACTGCCACGGGTCGCAGGAACGTGGTCTCGTGGGAAGTCCAGCGCAGTTTTGCCGGCAGCAATTGCTGCGCTGCGCCTGATTCATTTCATTGGCGCGCGCATGCGGCCCAAAAAAATACCGATGCCGCCGCCCGCTTCGGCATAATCGACGAACGCCTTCCACGACTCGGCCGACAGCGGCGGCGGATCGACCAGACAGACGGCGGAATAATCGTCCAGCGGCAAGCGGTTCAACTCGCTGAATTGCCGGGCTTCGCAAGCAAACTGCGATTGCGATGCCCCCGCGCCGGCACTGGGCGACAATGCCTCGCGCAAGAATATCGTGTCGTCGGCATCCTCACCCAATAGCAGCACGCTCACAGCCGGGCGAACGTCGATCGTGAAATAGCGCACGTCGTCGGCCGGGAGCCCATCGCTGCCGACGATTCGGACGAACCCCTGGTGTGTGCCCAACTGCAGTCCGGAAAGTGAGAACTCGATCGGCGTGGCGCCGGTGCCGGCGGGCGTCACCGTCTGTTGCCCGCGCTTCTCGGCATTTGCTATATCGGTGCCGACATAAAGTTCCGCCACCACTTCACGAGCATCATTTACGCTCTGTGCACCGCCGTCGGATGCCGTTCCGGCGGTCAGCAAATCCGTTTCAATGCGGAGTGTGCCGCCCGGCGCAAGCTGCTGAGAGGAAAGACGCAATGGGCCGAGCCCAAGATTCCGCGGCTCGTCGATCCCGACGTCGATCAAATAGATATTCGCGCCTTTCAGCTCGTCGAGCCGTTTGGCGAACTCTGCGCGCATGTCGGCCGGCCAGGCCTCGGCTGCCAGATCGGTGAATACGTAGATTTCGCCCCGGTAATCTGGTTTGTCTGCGAGCCAGCGCGCGGCATCGCTGAGCGCATCTTCCATAGTCCGTACCGCGGGGCTGGATTCCAAACGTTCTACGCGCAGCTCAGCCCCAGAACGGTCCAAGTCATGACCGCGAAGCCGGCCCGCGCGATCAACGATGGTGACCGGCGCATCGGCCGGAAGTTGCCCGAGAAGCCACAGGGCAAGTTCTTTTGCCCGCTGCAATCGCAACTCGTTCGCGTGTTGATACTCCATCCGAGGCGAGTTGTCGAACACCAGCACGCTGGCCACCGGGGCGCCTTCCTTGCCGGCGGCCCCGGAGCCACGCAGAGTCGGCCGGGCCAGGGCAAACGCCAACAGCGCAACGACCGCGCACCGCAGCGCCAGCAGCAGCCAGTGCCGCAGCCGGAGCCGGTGCTGATTCATCGTCCGCCGCTGCTGAATAAACCGCAACGCCGGAAAGCGCAGCTTCTGCGCCTTGCGCCGCATGATCAGATGCAGCACGATCGGCAGCGCGATCAGCGCGGCACCGCCTAACAAAGCTGGAGTGACGAAGCCCATCTTGGTGAAACACTCGGGATTTCACCACGGAGGCACAGAGAGCACGGAGAAGATGGGAATGAGCAAAGAAAAATCAAAGAACGTAAGACAAGTATAATGGAATCAGTCTGCCACTCTGCTGCTCACGGTAATCTTCTACTCTTCTGTTATTCTCTGTGTCCTCTGTGCCTCCGTGGTTAATTTGTCTTCTAGTTTATCTACCCGCGCGACTGCCGCATCAACAAGTACTCGGTAAGTGCCCGGTCGAACGGCATGCTTGTATCTAGTGGTACGTAATCGATGCCGCTTTGAAAGCATTCGCGGCGGTAGGTGTCGCGGAACTGGTCGATTTCCTGCAGGTAGTCGTGGCGGTAGCTGTCCGCGTCGACTTCGAGCCGCTCGCTCGTCTCCGGCTCCTCGAATTCTACGAGTCCTGAAAACGGAAAGGCGACTTCTGCTTCGTCCAGAATGTGGAACAGGATCACATCGTTTCCACCGTGCCGAAGTTGACGCAGTGCGGAAATTATCGGCGTCGGCTCCGACAACAGGTCACTGAACACCATCACCAGGCTGGAATGCTTCAGCATGGCGGCCAGTTGGCTGAGGCTGCGACCGACGTCAGTCTTGCCCGCGGGCCGCAGTTTTGCCAGGAGCGACAGAATATTGCCGATTTGTTGCCGCTTGCTCTTCGGCTGCAAGTAATTGGAGATCTCTTCAGCAAACGTCACGACACCCACCGGGTCGTTTTGATGGATCATCAAATAGGCCAGTGCCGCTGCCAGGCAGATGGCGTAGTCGAACTTGGTGAGCTCTTGGCGGTAGGTGTAGGCCATCGACTCACTCAAATCCATCGCCAGGTAGCCGGTGATGTTCGTCTCCGCCTCGAATTTCTTGACGTAGTACTTATCGGTCTTGGCGAACACGAGCCAATCGATATCGTGCGGATCGTCGCCCGGTGTGTATTTGCGGTGCTCGCTGAATTCGACCGAAAAGCCGTGGAACGGGCTGGCGTGCAGGCCGTGGAGGAAGCCCCTGACGATGAACTGCGCTCGCAAGTCGAGCCGCGCGATCTGGCGGATGACTTCCGGCTTCAGGTATTTTTCAACAGTCGACATGGCGGACGCGCCTTTGACTAGCCGCGCAGCGGCGATATCAATTAGCCGTGGGCGTAAGCCCACGGTTAGCGATACGAGCAATTGTTAAGCCGCGCAGCGGCGACACGATCCGCGTCCGGTTCTCGGGCATTGATATGTCGCCGCTGCGCGGCTTCTGGTTTTTCCCTTTGTCTCCGTGGGCGTACGCCCACGGCTAAGCAATGCCGCCGCTGCGCGGCTACATCACACTGTGAACTTCGGAATTTCCGGCACCGCGATTTCACGCATCAAACGGGCGATCAGGTCCTCCGTCGTCAGCCCCTCGGCCTGCGCCTGGAAATTGGTGCTGATTCGGTGCCGCAGGACGGGGACAGCGACTTTTTGCACGTCATCGATCGCAACGCTGAAGCGACCGTCCATCGCAGCTAGCGCCTTGCCGCCGTGGATTAGAAACTGCCCCGCGCGCGGGCCGGCGCCCCAATCCACCAGCTCTTGCACGAATTTGGGCGCAGTGACGTCTTTCGGCCGCGTGGCGCGAACCAGCGACGCAGCATACTTGATGATGTGCTCGCTCACGGCGACCGATCCGACCAGCTTTTGCAGGTTGAGGATCGCCCGTTCGGACAGCACCTTTGTCACCTCCGGCCGGTCCTGACGTGTGGTCGCTGCCAGGATCTGCTCTTCCTCTGTCGCCGATGGGTAATCCACTTTGATGTTGAACATGAAGCGGTCGAGCTGTGCCTCGGGCAGCGGGTACGTGCCTTCCTGCTCGATGGGGTTCTGCGTTGCGATCGTAAAGAACGGATTCGGCAGCGGGTAAGTCGACTGGCCTGCCGTCACCTCGCGTTCCTGCATGGCTTGCAGCAATGCGGCCTGGGTTTTCGGCGGCGTGCGGTTGATTTCATCCGCCAGCAGAATATTGGTGAAGATCGGCCCTTCGACAAACCGGAACGACCGCCGCCCCTCGGCATCTTCTTCGAGCACGTTCGTGCCGGTGATGTCCGAGGGCATCAGGTCGGGCGTGAATTGAATCCGCTTGAACTGCAGGTCAAGAATTTGGGCCAGCGTGCTGACGATCAGCGTCTTCGCCAGGCCGGGCACGCCGACGAGCAAACAATGCCCGCGCGTGAAAATCGCCGCGAAGATCTGCTCGATCACCGCATCCTGACCAATGATGATCTTCTGCAGCTCACGCTGCATCACCAGCCGATGCTGGCGAAACTCCTGCAGAACGTCGCCCAGATTGCGAGACTTCGTGGTCGGGGTCGTCGGCGTAGTCGAGCTGGACATGGGGAAAGTTCTTAGCTGTTAGCGTTTAGCTGTTAGTTCTGAGAGTAATCGTGCGGGCCTTTTGCCAAATTGCCAAGTCTTCAGATTTCGAAAGTCCTGCACGATGTTCCCATCTGGCTAAAAGCGAACAGCTAATAGCTAAACAGCTTTTCCGAGCCCAATTCTATCGGTGTGCATTACCGGCGACAATTGCCGGGCTTGCGGCGTGTTGCCGCTTCAACTTCTGAAACGTAAACTACTTACGACGCATGTGCCGGCCCCCACGCTAGGGATGTTGCATGAGACCAAACCGTGCGCCGCTCGCCCTGGCGGCATTATCGATTATAGCGGTTATGGCGCCACGTGCCGCTCTTGCGCAGCCCGATGACGGACCGATCGATGCCACGCAAGTTCTGGCGGCCATCGAGCGCGGCGTAGCCTACCTGAAGCGCGAACAATTGCCGCGCGGTCGGTGGAATGAAATGGGCGGGTACGAAGGCGGCGTCACGGCGTTGTGCACGCTAGCCCTCTTGAATTCCGGCGTCGGCCCGGATGACCCCGTCGTGCGGCAGGCACTCACGTATCTTCGTGGCCTGCAGCTCGATAAAACGTACACCGTTTCGTTGCAAACGATGGTGCTGGCAGCGGCCGAGCCCAAAAAGGACATGGTGCTCATCGGTCGCAATGTCCGGTGGCTCGAGCAAAACCAAATTAAGGAGGGTCCGCGAAGGGCGTGGTCCTATCCGGGCCCCGGCGGCGACAACAGTAATGCGCAGTTTGCCATCCTCGCGCTCTACGATGCGCAGCGGGTTGGCGCCCAGGTGAGCCGCCAGACATGGGAATTAGCGGCCGACTACTGGCGCCGCACGCAGAACGACGACGGCTCGTGGGGCTACGTTCCTGGCGACACCGGCACCGGCAGCATGACGTGCGCGGGCATTGGCGGCCTGGCAATTTGCTCGGCGGCACTGGAATCGGGCGATGCCGCGGTGGAAGACGGCCGCGTGATTTGCTGCCGGCCCCATCAGGAGGATCACAAACTGGACATGGCGATCGACTGGCTCGCCTCCCGGTTTTCCGTGACGCGAAACCCGCGTGCCGGCGGCGGCCAATCGGCGTTGTACTACTATCTCTACGGCTTGGAACGTGCCGGCCGACTCACCGCGCGCCGCTTCATCGGCGAGCACGATTGGTATCGTGAAGGTGCCGAGTTCCTGGTGCGCGATCAGGATTCACTCTCGCACTACTGGCAGGGAAGCTGGTATGCCGAGCGCGACCCGCACATCAGCACGGCGATGGCGCTGTTGTTTATGTCAAAGGGCCGCCGGCCGATCGTCATGGCGAAATTGAAGTACGGCGAGGGCAATATGTGGAACCAACACCGCAGCGATGCGGCTCATCTCGCGGCATATACCGAAGAGGCGTGGGAGCTTGGCTTGACGTGGCAGATCATGGACCCAAGTGCGGCCACGGTGGAAGACTTGCTGCAAGCGCCGGTGCTGTACGTCAGTGGCAGCCGTGCGCCGGACTTGCTGCCGCACGCCAAGAAACTGCGCGATTATGTTGACCGCGGTGGGTTCATCTTCGCAGAGGCTTGCTGCAGCGACTCCGCGCGGTTCGATGAGGGCTTTCGTCAATTAATGGCCGCCGTGTTTGCTGAGCCCGAGTACCAGTTGCAGCAAATTACGCCCGGCCATCCCATCTGGCGGATGCAGGACATGGTGCGGCGCCGACTCGCCTTACGCCGGCCAGCTGTGGGGCGTTGAGTATGGTTGCCGCACCTGCGTGGTTTACTCCGAGCAGGATCTGTCGTGTTATTGGGAGCTCGCGCAGCCTGGCCAATGGCGGCGTCATCCCCAGGCAGTCAATGAGCACATTGCCGATGCACTCGCGATCGGCGTGAATGTGCTCACTTACGCGACCAACCGCGAACCGAAGGGAAAGGAACAAAGCTTCGTCATGACGTCGGAAGAGGATGATATCGACAGCAAGACGAGCCGCGGGGTGATTGAGATCGCCAAGCTGCGCCACGGCGGGGGTTGCAACGATGCGCCCGGTGCGCTCGTGAATCTGTTGCGCACGGCGTCGCAAGGTGAAGCTGCAGCTCCGCGTCCGTACCGCACCGGAGCTGATCAACATCTCGAGCGAGAATTTGTTCCGCTACCACCTGGTGTTCATGCATGGCCGGCACGAGTTCGGACTGACGCCGGCCGAGCGCGAAAAGCTTCACGATTACATTGAGCGTGGCGGCACGCTGCTGGCCGACTCGATCTGTGCGAGCAAGTCATTCACCGCCGCGTTCCGCCGCGAGATCGCCGCCGCGCTGCCGGGCAAATCGCTGGAGCGAATCCCGCCCGACGATCCACTCTTCACCGAATCGTACGGCGGGTACGACGTGCGGCAGGTATCGCTGCGCGACCCCGAAGCGGTAGGCGACAATCAGCCGGTGGCAGCCCGCATTCGCCAGGTGGAGCCGCAACTGGAAGGCATCAAAATCGATGGTCGCTGGGCCGTGATCTTTTCGCCGTTCGACATCAGTTGCGCCCTGGAGAGCCACGAAGCGATTGGCTGCCGCGGTTACTCGCAGGAAGACGCGGCCCGCATAGGCCTCAACGTGCTCTTGTATTCGCTGAATCAGTGACATTCTCCCTGCGCTTTTCTTCCTAGCGATTTGACAACTGGCCGGCTCCCGCGGAAAATCGCGAACGTTTTCGGTCTGCGCATTAACCTCGCGAGGGTTGTTCCATGCGAACTAGTTTGTATTGCTGCTTCGGTATTATGGTGATGGCCGTGTTGAATCCGATGAACGCCGTGGCGCAAGCGCCTGATGCGCGGCCTGGCACGGAGCCCGAGCATCCGGCGCCAATCACACTCTGGCCAAACGGTGCTCCCGGTTTCGAGAACCTGCGGGATTCGAAAGAGGTTGTGACGGAGATGGGCGGCGGGCGCGGTAGTTGGATTGCCGTCGCCAATGTTCACAATCCCACGATCACACCGTACCTTCCGACGCCGGACAAGGCGACGGGCTGCGCGGTCATCGTCGCGCCAGGCGGAGGTCACCGGCTCTTGGCGATCAGTCACGAGGGTTACTCTGTGGGTCAATGGCTTGCTGACCACGGCGTGGCGGCGTTTGTGCTCAAGTATCGCCTGGAAAGGGGCACCACCGGTGCTGAGTACAAGATCACGAACCATGCGCTGGCCGATATTCAGCGCGCTATCCGCACCGTTCGTAGCCGAGCCTCGGAGTGGAACATCAATCCGGCAGCCATTGGCGTGATGGGCTTCTCCGCGGGCGGTGAGATGGCGGCGCTCGCCTCGATGAAGTACGACAACGGCCAGCCCGACGCGGCCGATCCGATCGATCGCCTCAGCTCGAAGCCCGCGTTTCAAGCGCTCATCTACCCTGGCAGATCGAACACGATCCAGCCCGATATGAATTCACCACCGGCGTTCCTCGCCTGTGCCTATGACGATCGGCCGGACATCTCCGCCGGCATGGCGGAAGTGTATCTGCGATTCCACGAAGCGAAGGTTCCCGCCGAGCTCCACATCTTCACGTCGGGCGGCCATGGCTTCGGTATTCGGCCGATTCCATCGCCAGAGCCGGTGCACGAATGGCCGGAGCGGTTTGTGGGATGGCTCGCCGAGCGTGAGATGATGGCGGGCGGACGGGAATTGTCTAATTGAATCTGGCATCAACCCTCTTAAGACGAATAGGCGTGTTACCAGACTGCCTTCTGCTATAATTGATTCAGCATCGTGCCCGACGGAGGGATACAACCGATGATCACCTTTAGCACGTCAACAGAAGTCTCAGCGGACCGCCGCGTGGTGCTTACCCTGCCACCAGAGACACCGCTGGGGAAAGCAGAGTTGGTAGTATCAGTTGCACCGCAGGGCGAAAATGAGTCGCACCGCGGCAATCTGAGGCGCTATTTCGGGTCAGTTCACAGTGGTGACTTACGATCGGCCGACAACGAACGAATCGATGCCGACTTGTGCGGGCTTATCGCGAGTCACACGATTGAGGCGGCACGATGCTGCTCGATACTTCCGGATTATTGTGTTGCTTTGACGCCGATGACGTGCGGCATGCCGATGCAACTAGACTCTATGACGCGCCTCTTTGCGGTTGACGCACAACTACGTGCTCGCGGAGTTCGTTGCACTTGCCCAGCGCGTTGCCTGCCAAGAGAAGCTTCGCTGGGCTTTGTCGCGGAACTGGCAACGGATGTTGATGTAGATCTCATTTGAGTCGACCGTGGAATCCACAACGACGCGATGCGACTTCTGCAATCACAACTCGACAAGACATACTCAATCTGTGATGCAATCAGTTTTCTTTTGATGCAGCAGCGGGGCATCGTTGAGGCTCTGACGACGGATCGTCATTTTGAGCAAGCCGGTTTTCGGCGGCTGCTATTGGGTTGACGCGATGCGGCAAAGTGCAAGATGCAGTATCGCCACTTCGCGCTCTGCTGCGCGATACCCTCGACGGTGCCTTCAGCAGCACCGTTATTCCAGCCCATACGCGCCTACCGGCGGGATGTTGATTCCCGTGCGTCGCGTTACGTTGAGCGAGGGCAGGAACCGTGGTTCGATGAGGAAGCTCACGCCGATGTTGTCTTTCGATTCGTCGACGTTGCCGCCGATCGTGGCGATGAGCGATTCCCCAATGCGGCTGAAGGCGACGGACTGGCCGAGGTTGCCGCTGTCGCCGAAATCGATGGACGCGCTGGCGGAGCCGATCCACTTGGCGCTCATGCGGTAGTTGAGAGTGGCGGATAGGACGTGGGCTTCGAACGGCCCGCCCATGGTGCGGAAGCCGAGATAGGCATTGCCGCGTCTCGGCCGGTTGAGCAGCATGCCGATGGAGATAGTCCGCAAGCCGTCACCGAACGTTTCGGCCGCGCCGTCGGAGAGGATCGAGAAGCGGTCGCCCAGATGCCAGCGGAGATCGTAATCGATGAGGCCAAAGTCGGCGCCGACGTTGTCGCGGTTCTCCATCGGGAACCAGGTCGCATTGGCGTCGAACGTGAGCCAGTCGATGATCCGCTCGGCACCGAGCGGTCCGCGTTTGGTTTGTAGCCGATGCCGCATACCCATCCGCACGGCGGTGAGGTCGTCCGCAATTTCGGTCGATGGCGACGTGACCCAACCTTGCAGACCGGACCGAAGCGCGTAAAACCGTGGATCGAACTTCGGGTCAATGATCGACGGCGCGCCAGGGATGTAATAGACGCCGGCCAGGCCGCTGCCGAACGGAGAGAAAAACAGCCGGCGCCGCATCTCCACGAATGCCTCATCGTCCAGCGTGTCGTAGAGTGGCAACTGGGTGAGGTCGCGTGTGGCGTCGGCGTAGGACACTTCGGCATCGAACACGACTTTGTGCGCGAGGCCGTTGAGATTGAACAGCGGATCGCGGATCGTGGGGTCGACGGTCCAGAACGGAATGCTGGCCCGCAGGCCCGTGTGGACGTACGCCCGCTGCAAGTCGTCACCTTCGATGTCCTCGCCCCAGTGGGCCACCTCGCCTAGTGCGAACGGAACGATCTTGAACGGCGCCAGGTCGATCGGCCAATCGATTTCCTGCCGCGTAACGAACCGCTCGCCGGAACCCGAAATGGGCAAGCCCGCGCTATCATCTTCCCAAGGCAGCCGCTCCCAAATTGGTATGATTTGCGGGCTGGTCGGATCGCTGGCGACGCCGATGTTTGCGTACGCGGCCGACGAATGCTCGAACCACGTGAGCTGGTCGTCCGCGAGCGGCTGGCCGAGCCAGTAGTGATCGAGCCGCGGCAGCCATTGAGTTTGCGTAAAGAATTCGTTGACGCGTCCGTTGGCTTCGATCGAAAATGCCTGGTTGTCGAACGTGCGCTTGAGCCGTACGCCCGTGAGCTGGTCCTTATTTTCGTCCCACTCGCTTTCGTAGTACTGTTCGAGGAACGTGCGGTCGCTGATGAACCCGACTTCCGCCTGCACGGTCCAGTCATCGAGCAGCCCGCCCACCACATGTTGCCGATGGTTCCAGAACCCGCGACCACGCCACTCTTCTTCGGGCACAATATCACGGCGGCCGAGGCCCAGGTTATCGAGGCCGTCGTCGTTGATGCCCCACACATCGACGCGGCCGGTGGTGGGGCCGTTCAAGTTGCAAAAGCCGTCGCGCGCGTATTCGACGCCAGTACCGAAGCCGGGCCCGCGCTCGCTTAAATAATCGAGGTTGAGATCCCACTCGACACCTGGCATCGGCTCGAGCCCGAACAACTGGAACGCGTCTAATTCTAACAATAGCTGCGTGCCGAAGATCGAATCGTTCCGCACACGGATGTTGTCGATGTAGTAGCTCGGCTTTTCGAGATCTGTCGCGAGCGTAGGCCACCAGAACACCGGAACCCCGGCGACTTCCAACACGTTGTTCTGGCTTTCCACCATCATCTGGTGATCGATGACAGGTCGGCCCGTGGTGGGATCGATGATTGGCATGCCGGTGACCGGGTCGATGGCCGGCCGGGGTGTGTCTTGAAAGGCCAGCGACTCGGCATTTAACGCGTAAGTTGGTTCTTCAATTCGACTCGTAGTGACACTCCCGTTTTGGGCAACGAATCGCGAGCGATCGAGCTGCCGCATCGCCGCGGCACGCAGGCGCACCAGTCCTTCGTAATGTTGTCCGTTGATCGCCGGAACCGGCGTGAGCAATTCGGCATTGATGATGGTGCCGATCTGGCGGCGCACGTCATAGAACATGCGGTCGGCGTACACCGTGCGATCGCCCTGGCGGAACACAATGTTCCCTTCCATGTAGATTTCCAACGGCAGATCGCTTTGCTGCGTGGCGCCGGTGGGGTCGATGCCCGGCAGGCCCCAGATCACGACGCGGTCGGTTTCGATGTCGACGTCGCCCAGCGGCCCGAACGCTTCCGGAAGCCCTTCGACGCTGAGGCCTTGGAGCACGACGATCACGCCGCCTTGCAACACAAAAATGTTTTCACCGTTGGGACCCCGTTCGATGTCGAAGCTTGGCTCGACGCCGGCGCTACGCGGAAAAAACTGGATGCGGCGGAAGTTGGCCTGGTTCTGCGGCGTGGCTGGCGCAAGCGGCTCCGGCACCGGCACGGTTTGCGGGTAGGGGAGCGGCGGCGGCGAGAATTGGGCCGGCTGCACGGCGGGGTCCACGATCGGCAGGCGCGTGACCGGTGGTGATGTCTGGGATTGTGCCAAACCCGGCAAACCAATGCAAAATGCAAAATGCAAAATGAACAGTGCAAAATGAAGAAGTGCGCGGCGGCGCATTAGGTGCGCGGCGGGTCCGGAGCGGCGCCTTTGGCCGCTTGCGCTTCGATGTGAGTTGTGAGACGGAGATCAGACGGCGTCCTTGCCAGACGAAAAGTGTGCACGGCGCGCTTCACAGCGCGCGTGTCGGCCCAAACGGGCCGGCCGCTCGATCGACAAAATCAAGCGCAACCGGCAGTTAGGAAAAGTCGCGGCAAAAAATGTGGCGGATTATAAGTCGGGCTGCGCGAGCAGTCAACGCCGTGCGGCAGTGCCGGGCTATCGGATTCAGCTATCTGCTTTCGGCGACTTCGCTAGAGAACTTAGCACGTGTGCTTGCACTGGGGGCTGGCTATAATGGCCGCACGATTTAGTCGTTTTGTGGCGGAGAAGGTTGATCATGCCCCACGGTAGCACGCGGCTCGGATTGTTCTTGTTCGCTGTGTATTTGGTGCTCTACGGCGGGTTCGTGCTGCTGGCCGCGTTTTCGCCGCAAGCGATGGAAGCCACGCCGCTGGCCGGCGTGAATCTGGCGATTTGGTACGGCTTCGGGCTGATCGTCGCCGCGATCGTGCTCGCGCTGATCTACGGCTGGGCGTGCCGTTTGGGCCCGCAAGCGTCGATCGACAGCGCCGAGAAGCCGGAGACCGGCCGTGACGCACGAATCGTCGACGCTGGCCATCGCCGTGTTCGTGGCGTTCGTCGCCGTGACGCTGGGCCTCAGCTTCTACTTGGGCAAGCAGGCCAAGTCGTCGGCCGGCTACTTCGCCGCCCACGGGCAGATTCCCTGGTTCGTCAACGGCGTGGCGTTCGCCGGCGACTATCTCTCGGCCGCGTCGTTCCTCGGCATCTGCGGCATGATCGCCTTCTACGGCTACGACGGCTTCCTGTACTCGATCGGCTACCTGGCCGGCTGGGTCGTCGCGCTGTTCGTCGTCGCCGAGCCGATGAAGCGGCTCGGCAAGTTCACGTTCGCCGACGCGCTCAACGCCCGGTTCAACTCGCGCGGCATCAAGCTGGCCGCCGGCATGAGCACGCTGGCCGTGAGCATGTTCTATCTGATTCCGCAGATGGTCGGCGCCGGCGTGCTGGTGCAGCCGCTGTTGGGCTTGCCGCATTGGGTGGGCGTCGTGCTGGTCGGCGCGGTGGTGATCTTCATCGTCGTGACGGCCGGCATGGTCTCGACGACTTGGGTGCAGTTCATCAAGGGCTCGCTGCTGGTGGTGTTCAGCACGGTGCTGACGGTGCTGATTCTGGAGCGCGGATTTCACGTCGGCGACGCCGGACTGTCGATACCGCTCGACCTTCATCGAACACTTTTCCCGAACTGACACAACGCCACGATCTGCACAACATTTCCCACGCCTGCAATCCTTCGTCACTCGAATGCCGATGATCATCCGTTGACATCCACCCGCGATGGCCAGTGTTCTGACGAAGCGCAAACGTGTCAAACGGCCGATGGCACGGTGCTCGTGAACGGTTGCCGAGTGCCGGAGGTGCAGCAGCTTCGCCCGGTCGGCCACGTCAGCGACTGCCGGCAGCGCGAGAACCGGCCCGCTCGGCCCGCTCGAGTTCTTCAGCACGCTGCAGCAAAGCGAAGTCGTGCTGTGGCGCAAGCCGAAACCATTCGCGAGGCCGACGGCACCGTCGACGACCGTCTACTACCCGAAGCCGACGCCCGGCAGCCAGATCCTGCGGCCCGGCGAGCAGCCCGACGTTCGACGGCATCCGCAGCGAGCAAGCTGTTCGACAAGCTGAACTTCCTCTCGCTGATGCTCGCGCTGTTCTGCGGCACGGCGTCGCTGCCGCACATTCTCATCCGCTACTACACGGTGAAGGACGAGGCGGCCGCCCGCAAGAGCACGATCGTCGGCATCGCCTGCATCGGCTTCTTCTACGTGCTCACGCTGTACATGGGCCTGGGCGCGATGACCAGCGGCGCGCTCGACGTGACCGACAGCAACATGGCCGCGCCGCTGCTGGCCCGCAGCTTCAGCGAACTGTTGTTCGCGGTCATCTCGGCGATCGCGTTCACGACGGTGCTCGGCACGGTGAGCGGGCTGATCCTGGCTCGGCCGGCGCGGTGACGCACGACCTGCTGGAAAGCTCCGGCGCGGTCCACCTCACCGATCACGAGCGCGTGCGCATCGCGAAGATCGCCTCGGTCGTCGTCGGCGTCGTCGCGATCGTGCTGGGCATCCTGTTCAAGGAGCTGAACGTGAGCTACCTGGTCGGCTGGGCGTTCAGCGTGGCCGCCAGCGCGAATCTGCCGGCGCTGGTGATGCTGCTGTTCTGGCGCGGCACGACGCGGCAGGGCATCATCGCGGCCGTGATCGTCGGCATGGTCAGCTCGCTGGCCTGGATTCTGCTCAGCGGCGACACGTTCGCGAAGCGTCTACGGCCTGCCGACCGACGAACGCGCCCGTGCCGTTCAGCCAGCCGGGCATCGTGACGATCCCGCTGGGGTTCGCCACGCTGGTGGTGGTGTCGCTCATGACCGGCGGAAATCGCAAGGGCGAGAGCGGCGAACAGGCCGACGGCGCGACGTTGCATGCAAGGTAATGCTGGCAATGAGCAGTGACCAAGCCGACATGGGTTCGGGCAGAGCACTGCTGGGCAAGCCAGCAGTGGCACCCGATCCAATGGCGGGCTTGCCGAAGTTGGCGCGCCAGCAGGTCGTAATCGGCAGCGTCGATTGTGCCGTTGTTGTTGCCGTCGGCGGCGAGGCCGGCGCCAATCTGGCCGAGCGTGTTACGCCACACCACATAGTCGGCCGCATCGACGAAACCGTTCTGGTTGTAGTCGCCCAGCGGAATGCTGAGCACGTTGAGCAGCACGGCAAAGTTGGAATAGATCACGTTCCACGTGAGTCCCGGGTCCAGTGCCGGCAACGACGTGCTGGTAAAGCCATCGAACACTCCGCCATCGGCATGCAGAATTTCAAAAATCGCGCCCGCGGCGGGAGAGAAGCCGTTGTTGCTGTACGAAACGTCCAGCGTGCCGGCAAGGTCGGCCTCTCCGGTGATATTGAGTTTGTCAAATAAGGTGGGCGAATCGAGCTGGATCTCCAGGGTGCCGGCCGGCGTCTGCTCGTAGTCACCGTTGACCGAGAGCGTCCCCAATACATCGGTAGGAACAATACCCGTTGGAAGCCCCGGTGCAACGGTACCGCCGTTGCGAATCTCGCTAGCAATCGTGCTGTTCCCTTGCACCATACCGAGCGGACCGATGGACAACAGATCGTCCACGTCCACGACGCCACCGTTGGAGACAATCACGTCGCCGGTGCCGACGACGCCCACGTAAAGGCTCTCGGTATTGTTCCATTGCGAGCCGGCACCATTAATTCGGACTCTGCCGTTGCCAGTCGAGGCGAATCCAATCTGACCGGTGCCGCTCGTGACGTGCGCTCCGCCAGAGATCGTCAGCACCGCATCGGCTTCGTAACCGACAAACAACTGTTCGCTGCACGTCCAGTCCGAGCCGACGCCATCGATCTCGACCGCAGCGCTGCCCTGCGAGAAAATGGCCCCGCGCACACCGAGAAACGCGAGCCGGCCCGTCAGGTGTCCGCCGCCGGTAACGTTGAGTATTCCAGTGTCCGTGCGGCCCACGGACAATGTATCGGCAATGTTCCAGGACGCCCCGCTACCGTTCACGGTGGCAATTCCATCTCTTAGGAGGCCGACAAACGCCGTATTGCTGTTAACGACTCCGCCCGGCTTGATCTCCAGTGTGGCATCGGAATCAAGCGACAACTCTCCACCGACGTTCCACACCGACCCGCTGCCGTCCACCGTGGCCTTGCTGATCATTCCACTGATCGACGCGTTGCCGGTCGTGTCGACCCGGCCGCCGTTGGTGATATTGAGAGTGCCGAAGCCGAACTGGGGCACGCCATTGGATGTGCCGAGATTGACGCCGACGCGCAAGTCCAACGCTTGGATCCATAGCGAGCCGGCGCCTGTCACGTTGGCAATGCCCTGACCGGCATTCGCGGCTCCCAGTGAAACGTCACGATCAATGACCTGGCCACATCCGGAGAGCGTCAGCGTCCCAACACCGGCACGGCCGACGATGAGGCTTTCGGTGTTGATCCACCTCGAACCCAGCCCGTCGACCGTAACGAAGCCCATCGAGCCGGGCTCCTGGGCGATCTCAGTTGTGAAATCGATCACTCGCCCGCCGCCGGTGATATTGAGCCTGCCCACCGAACCATTGTTCTTGGCGATCACCATTTCGCCATTGGCATTCGTGAGACTAATGCGTCCCAAACCCGTCACGTTCAAGGTGCCGGTGCCGCTGTTGCCAACTAACAGCAGCTTCGTCCGGACTGCCGGGCCCGGTCACCAAGAACGTTCCGGCGTCAACGTTGAGCGTGCCGTTCGCGGTGGCGGCGAAGCCGATCGCGGCGAATGGTGTGGAAAGCGTTGCCAGTGTCGTGGTCAGCACGGCGCCTTGGAAAAAGTCCGCCACCAGCAGTTGCGTGCCGATCGCGTAGGTCGCTGGTCCGCGTGTGATGATTGGCGATTGAGCGAACGTGACATGGTTAGAGTCGATCAGCACCAGGTTCGAGTGGAAGACGGCCGGCGGCTCGATCGGCAAGGCACCGGGAAACGTGACCGTGTAGGTCGCGGCGGCGCCGCGGGCGAACGCGACCGTGTCGTCCGCATCGGGTACCCCGTTAGTCCAATTTGCAGCGCTGTTAAAGAGGCCGCTGGAGTTGGTATTCCAGTTGGTGACCACCGCGAGCGCTGGCCGGTCAGCGACAAGCCACATTACGATCACGGCGAGCAGCAGCGCGCCGTTTCGCAAGCACTTCATAGCGCACACCTCGCAGGGACTTCAACAGCAGGAAACTCAGGGCATGCGGGCGGCCGGCATTATAGAGATGCCCGGCCGGGAAATGCAAACTCGTCGCTTGGATCGCTGGTATGACGACCTTCGCGGCGGTGGCAGGTAGTGCCAGCAGTATGGTCGCAGAACGGGCGCCTCGTGCACCTCGCCCGTAAGTTCTGAAATCTACTGGTTAAACCGTTGACAGACTACGGTAAAAACAGTAGAGTGGGCCAAGTTCCGATTGTTCGGTTTGTTTACTAGATGGATACGTATAGGAAGGCAGCATGGCGCGTCCGAAGGAAGACCAACCCACCGATGGCGAGCTTGAGGTCTTGAAGGTTCTATGGGACAGAGGCCCGAGCACGGTCCGAGAGGTGTTGGAAGTGCTAACCGTCACCCGGCCTCGGGCTTATACATCGGTCATGAGCTTATTGAACGTCATGACGGAGAAGGGTCTTGTCACCCGTCAACCGCAGGGTCGTGCCTTCCTGTACCGTGCAAAGACGGATCGCGCCAGAACACTGCGGCGTCTTGTTGGTCGGCTCGTCGGACGGGCCTTCGAAGGATCGACGGCGCAGCTTGTTGCTCATCTCCTCGATCAAACAAAACCGTCGGATGAAGAATTGAACGAGATCCGCAAGGCAATCAAAGAGTATCAACAACAAAGGGCAAAATGATGTCCTCACCTGAATGGCTGGCGCATCCCGCGTGCCGAGTGGTAACACTCACCTTGCTTCATTTTTTCTGGCAAGGGCTGCTCGTCGTAGTTGCATTGATGGCTCTGGTCAAGCTTCTCAATATCGAACGTCCCTCAGCACGCTACGTGTGCTCGCTGGGAGCTCTGGTGGCGATGACGCTGTTGCCGGTCGCCACGTTTGCCTTGATCTCGCGTTGGCACGTTGACCCGTCCCTAGGTCAACCAACAGGGTCACTTGATTCGCCATCTCAAAACACTGGTTTCGCGCCGTTGGCCGATGGCGTGTTTCTCTCCGTTCCATCAGCCCCAATCGAAACTTTCGAGCCGTATGTCCTGGTGTTTTGGGCAGGCGGCGTCGTATTCTTCGCCAGTCGCCTGATCTTAGGCGCAATTGGAGTCGCAAAACTCCGCCGCAGCCGGATCGCCATTCCCCCCGCGTTAGCCGAACGAGTAATGCGCTTAGGGCGTCGCATGCAGCTGAACGCAACTGGAATCGTATTCCTAAGTAATCACGTCACCGAAGCGATGGCACTGGGGCTTGTAAAAAAGCTCGTACTGATACCGGCCGCGTGGGCCACGGAAATGCCGCTGGACATGCTGGAAGCGGTGATCGCCCACGAGCTGGCCCATTTAAAGAGGATGGACCTGTGGGCGAATTTCCTGCAGCGAATCGTCGAGACTCTGTTTTTCTATCATCCGGCCGTGTGGTGGCTTTCGCGCCGGCTGCGGGTGGAGCGCGAGCTGTGCTCGGATGAATTAGCAGTAGCGGCCACGGGTGAACGGCTCGTATACGCCCAAACCCTAGAACACGTCGCCAACGGGCGTCGGTCCGACTTTCGGCCCGGGCTCGCGGCATTTTTGAGAGGAGAAGGAGACATGCGTTTACTCCAGCGAATTCGAAATGTATTGTCGCCGACCACCAACGAACGGCGCGATTGGCCGGCTGGGTTAGTAGCTTTGGGAGTGGCAATTTGCCTATGGACGTTGTCCTTGACGATATTTGGTTCACTCGCGCCGTCTGCTCATGCGGCCGATGAGCCTGCCCAAAAAGAGGTCCAGAGCGATGACGACGGCGAGCAAGAGGAAACTCAGCAAGAGCCGTCAGTTGAAGTGGAACTCGTCGCCGACATACAAGAGCCGCAAATTGAAGCGGTACTCGTCGCCGAAACACAAGACCCACAACTTGAATTGGAATTCGTAGCCGAGCCACGTACAGAAGACGTCGACGTCGATACGAGCGAAATTATCAAACGGGCAGTAGCTGAAGCGGTCAAGAAAGCGCTCGCACAAGTTGAAGTCGTAAGGAAAAAGGAAATCGACAAAGCGGCGCGCACAGTCGACCTGGATCTCAAAAAAGTTCATCAGCACCATCTTCAGCTCGAAAAGCAAGCTCGCGACAAGGCATTAGTCGCACGCAAGAAGGCGAGCCTCCAAGCTGCTGAAGCCGACAAACTCAAGCAAAAGCTCCAATGGTTTTTGCTCGAGAAGGAAGATCAGCTCAGAAATAAGGCAGACGAGAAGGGGAAGCTCGCGAAAGGTCGCAAGGACGCTCCTTCTGACGGCGAGATCCTGGACAAAGCGGTACTGCAGCAAGCGAACGATCAACGAATCGAGGAATTGACCGTCATGGTCAAGGAGCTTTCGGCGCAAGTCAAGCAGCTTTCGAATGAGCTAAACGACCTTCGCAAGGAGACAGGTGAGCGCCAAAGCAAGGATGATGATAGCGAAAGACTTCCCAAATAGTGTCAGGAATGTCAACCATCGCCAGTCGGCCAAACTTGATACGAAGAATGTAATTCTTTCGGCGGGTTCTACCCCGCACGCGCCCGGTCCGTAGCCCCAACCCAACACGGACCGGGCGTTTTTAGTGTAGCCTTCACGCTCCGCGAGAGGGAAACAGTGTAGTCTTCACGCTCCGCGTGAAGATTTAAGCGAAGAATCATCACGCGGAGCGTGATGGCTACACTGGTCGACGGCGGAGCGACGGCAGGGCTAGGATCCAGAGAGCGATCGAGGCGGGCTCGGGAACCGCCGCGTAATTAGCCCCCGGTGATTCACCTGGTGCCAAATGGGTTGCCGCACCGACCGCCAGTTTGCCGAAGTTGGCGCGCCACACGTTGTAGTCGCCCGCGTCGATTTCGCCATTATTGTTTCCGTCCGCAGTCAGGCCAGCGCCATTTGGCCGAGTGCGTCGCGCCATGCTACATAGTCCGCCGCGTCCACCGCGCCGTTGTGATTGTAGTCGCCGGCCGACATGACCAGCACGTCGGCGATCCGTACCGACCCACCGGTCTGCGGCAGGTTAGCGAATCGGCGGCGTTGCTGAACTGGCATAGCGGCGTCGGACCATTCACTTGTCGTCGGATCACCTCGGGCATAGATCCCAAACGTTCCATAAGCATTTGCCGAAGGATTAAACGCGACCGAAAGAAGATTAGCGCCGGAGCGACCGGCACGCGCACGCCGCCACTGGCCGGAAAATTAAAGTCAAAGGCAAATAGTTCATTACCTGAATTGCTAATGCTGGGGCCAGGATGGCCGACGCCGTCAAACAGATAATCGGCAGGCTTGCCGGCCGACGCAAACCCTAACGAACCGGTCGCACCGGAGTCCGGCGCAATGTGAAGTTCCACTTGCCAGCCGGTAAGGAACTCGCTCGGCGGGTCGGCGGCCGTGTTGTTAACGACTTGAACGAGTAACCTGTCCGTGCTATCCAGCGGCGTAATCACCAGCGGCGAGGCCGGCGGCGCATCGGTGAACAACGACAGCGACGCGGCGTGTGCCGCGCGGATACCATCAGCGCGACAACAAGCACAACAATGGCGATCCGCAAGCGCAAGGCGCACGTCGATAGTCCTGACCGCTCTTCTGTGGTTGATAGTCACCGAGGGTCGCCCAACGGAGTCGTTTTCCTGGCTGACAGCGGTTCAGTGACTCCATTATATCAAGCGGTGAAAACGTGCCTGGCCGCGGCGTGGCTGAAGCTGGTGGGAGGTGTCTGGAACGCCGAGGATCGGGGTCGGAAATTGCTGTTCCAGGCGAAGACGTCGGTCGCTGTTCCACGTCAACCGAGCTAATCCTCGGGTTTCATTCGAAGGCGCTGGTTTTCGAGGTATAAGGACGACCAACATCTTCGAAGGTGTTGGTCTGATATTTGAGAAAACATCGGGATTCGTTCGAAGGCGCCGATTTATGGGTATTAGAAAGCCCAACCTCGTCGAATGCGCGGGCCCTAAGATCTAAGAGAACCTAGGGTTTTTGCAAGAAATTAGGCGGCTGCACAAAAAAGGCAAGGCGCAGTGGTGGTGGCCTTGCCGGAGGTGGGCGATGATTAGCTATCTATCCTTGATGCGCATTCGCGCAACAGCGTTAGAGGGAAGCCCCACCGGACTTTTCTCGAAACGTACTCCAGGAATACCGGCTTCCACTAAAGCATCGTGTACCAACACGGCCTCCGGCGATGGAGTGTGGCCATTGTGTTGGATAATTACGCCGTTACCCTCTCCCCCGCCACCCATAACAACCGCCGCTCCAGATGCCTCTCCCGATACACCTGCGATTCGGGCGCCGGGGCCAATTATGCTTTCTTGTTTAAGGTAGTGCTCTAGTTTGTCTGCGAATTCCTGGGTTTCGCGCGTTTGCACATATGAAACGAAGCCCAGACTTTTCGGCGGCAATGCCCTGAGGCGCGCGACTATACGTTGCAATGCTTCGGGAGTTAGCAGATCAACGCGATGCTCCACTCTAGCTGCGACTTCCACAAGCTTCCGTCGTGCGGCAGTGAGTTCACCTTCTAACCTCTGCGCTGCTGCATTGGCGTTGTTAGCAACGGTTTGCGCGTTTTCAAGTTGCTTTGCCGCTACGGTGTCGGCGGCGGCGGAAATATATCCGTCTACAGCCGCCAATACGGATACCAGCAATGATCCGACGGCTAGAACGGTGACTACTTTCCAGCCAGGTTCCTTGGCTTTGTATTTGTGCCAAGCGTCCCATGCACTAATTGCGGAAATAGCGAGCGTGCCAACAATCACCAGCGTTGTAAGTTGGCCCATTGTTACGTTCCTCCTGAGGATTGCTTTTCTGGCCCTTCATGGGCCGGCTAGTGCGGTGGGGTCGGTCAGCTTTGCACGGGCGAAGCCGACCCCACCAACTTGCGTTTGGACGGACCATCGTCGCAGTCAACGCGAAACTGGTCGGTCGATTGATCGCATATTTCATGCGCGGACTGGATTACAAGGAGAACTTGGCCAGAGGCGGCCGCAGATTGTTGTCACACAAATCGCGACTTCCGTGCCTGGAAAGACTCCTGACTATCGAATTAGTACGCAGGCAGCGACAAAAAGACAAGTAATAAAAAACCCCCTCTCACTTGAAAGTGGTCGGGGGCGCGATTCGTGTGACGCTGTAATGATACGGATGTCGTCCGGCGAGTCTATAGGCGATTTGGGGGGGCCAATCGTCAGTTCATACTTTCCGCTCATACCTGCACAACAAGTGGCCGCGATTTAGGATTTATTGTGCAAAGCCCCCCGGCCCGGCTTTTAGCAAGTTGCCAGGCCCGACCGCGGCCGAGACAAGCGCCAGCGCAGCAAACGCGCCGGCTTCGGAGATGGCGGATACTTCCACGCGGCCGATTGTCACTAGACCACCGCTATTCGACCATAGTTGCTCCGACACACGTCGAAGTCACTCTAATCCGCCCCGGTTCTTCGAAGCATCAGCACCGGCCAAAATATTAACTGGACATACGTATACATCCGTGCTACGCTGCTTCCACGCTGAATCCCAGCCTGTTGTTCCTTGACAATTGATTATGTTCACAGCATAAGGCGCTGGTCGCCGGTGGCCGACAACGCGCGAAACGATCGTTGCCGCTGCCTGATCGTAATGGCGCAAAACTCGACAAAATGATGGCGAGTTTTGCACGCCTTATGTGCCCCTCGGAAGCTTCGGTGAAGGCACATTTGCGTTCGGCTGCGTGCAATTCGTCGGAATTTTGCACTCGTTCATGTGGGACCCACGACAGCGATGCAAAATGTAACGCTCGACCACACAACAGGTTAGCGCGCCGTGCGCAATGGACCCTCGATGCAAAACTCTCTGGATCCCGAGGATTACGAGGTTTTGCGCCGCCGCTTTCCAAAACGCGGTGCAAAATCTCCAGTGTAGCCATCACGCTCCGCGTGATGGAATCGTCGAACCAATCCTCACGCGGAGCGTGAGGACTACACTGGCTGACGACTACCTCGCCGCCGTCCGAGCACGGCGCCGGCGATCAGCAACAGTGAGAGCGATGAGGGTTCGGGAACTGCGGTTGAATTCGACGTTCCCGCACCTGCGGGAGTTCTGCCGAAGTTGGTGCGCCACAACTGGTAGTCGGCAGCATCTACCTGGTTGTTCGCGTTGCCGTCGGCGGCCAGGCCCGGGCCGGTTTGATTGAGTGTTTCGCGCCACAACACGTAGTCGGCGGCGTCGACGATGTTGTTGCCGTTGTAGTCGCCCGTGAGCGTGGGTGCGGCGCCGATTTGCAGCAAGCCGTTCGTAAGGTTAGTGACGATGCCGGTGTCGGCGAACGCGGTCGGGCCGGTGCCGGGTGGGTTCAAGATGAGATCGAACTGGCCGGTGGTGATGCCGGTGGTGTCGATCGTGAGCGTGGCCAATACGCCGTTGGCCGCGACGGTACCGGCGGTGGTTGTTGTTGTCGCGCCCCAGATCAGCGGGGCAGGGTCGGTGAAGACATCCGTGTGATTGGCGGCGAAGATGGTGCCGGTCACGAGGTCGAGGCTCGTGATTCTCGGTCCCGTGTCATCGCCGCCGACGGTCGTGCCGCCGTCGCCCACCTGAACGAAGAGATCGATGCCGGAGACCAGCCTCACCGCCGGTGACTTGAATTTGCACCTGCTGGCCCGGCATGTTGGCAGCCAGTGTATGCATGCCGGCGTTGATGACAGCTGCGCCAGCGAACGGCGCCGTCCAGCACGCCAACAGGCAGGCCAGCACGCACTTAGTTAACGGACTCACGGTGCTCATCTCGAATAAAACAAGACAGGATTCACCACACAGGCACAGAGATCACGGAGAAGAGAACAATTAACAGGAGGTCGCAGAGGTAGCGGAGACGAATGCGATACAAGTCAAACTCTGCTATCTCTGCTTCCTCCTGTTCAAACCTAGTGTTCTCCGTGTCCTCTGTGTCTCTGTGGTTAATTACTTCCGCTTCTGCTAATACCATTTTCGTAGCCGGACTTCGATGCTGAAATCGGTGCTCATCAAGTTCTTGAACGTGATCGAGTTGCCCAGGTTGCCACTCTGATCTCGGTAGTGATAGGGATACACCACTTTGGGTTTTATCGTGCGCGCGAAAGTGTCCGCCTGTTGTGGCGTCATCGTGAACGGAATATTCATGCTCAAGAAATGCGATGTCGATATTTTGCGAGCTCCGACAGCTCTGCAGCCGTGCGCTGCGACCCGGTATCGCCGGAAATGAAAATCCGCTTCTGGTCGATCGTGACGATGTAGCCGTTGCCGTTGCCGA
This sequence comes from uncultured Planctomycetota bacterium, assembly GCA_963786455.1. Lineage (GTDB taxonomy): Bacteria > Planctomycetota > Planctomycetia > Pirellulales > Lacipirellulaceae > JABDGM01. Next base: position 666,411 of record CAWAZX010000018.1, read on the forward strand.
ATGGATGGTTGGTGTTGTACGCCGGCACGGCTTTCACGTTGAACAGTACGTTGGTTGAGCTCATCGAGGAAATCGAGAGTGTTCGGTGCGGCGGTGCTCGCGTTGTAATCGATCACGGTAGTTACGTTGCGCATCGCGACGGGCAGCGCGTTGAAGACGATTTGCGGAGCGATGATTTTCGTGCCTGTGTTGATCACCGCGTTGATCGCGGCCGTATCAAAATGATCTCCATGGTCATGCGAGATGAGAATGTAGTCCGCCTTCGGGAGGCCGGTGTAGAGTGACGTCGGGCTGTCCGGGTCGACGTAAATCGTCTTGCCCTGGTAGGTCATCAAAAAGCTGGCGTGCGTGATCGGCCGGATGGTCAGGTTGCCAAAGACATCACCTTGGAGCGAGGCGATGGTCGAAGTTGTGTCGTCCATATCGTCGTCGGTTTGATCGCTGTCGGCCGTGCCCGTGTTGGTGATGCTCACACCCGAGTTGAGCTGGAGCTGCGTAACGGTCGACGTGTTGGTGAACCGCCACACCTCGCCCATCTCGAGCGAGTTGTCGCCGTCGCCTGTGACGTCCGGCTGGCGCGCGGGCGTGCCGAGACCTGCGACGAGCGCGACATTCGTGAGCGCCACACTGCCGGTATTGAAAACTTGATAGTCGTAATGAATCACTTCGCCGGCCAGCCCGACGGTGGGCGAATCGGACGCCACGACGAGGTTGAGTGCAGCGACATCCGGTGCGGTAATGAGCGGCAGCGAACCGCTGAGCAGGCGGCGATTGCCGCGGGCGATCGACTCGTCCGTCGCGTCGACTTTGCCATCGCGATTGACGTCGTATGCGTTGTCGATGGCGGCCGATTCGCCGGTCGGTGTGCCGTGATTGCGGATACCGATCTCGTCGGCCGCGGAGACGAACGTGTTGGCGGCGCTGTTACCGGTTTCGCCAACCACATTGCCGAAATAAAACACGTTGCCGGTTACTTCGATCGTCACTTGCAGCCAGGTGTTTTTGAGTGCGCCGTCGGGCCACACGACCGTGAGTCGATCGGAACCGCCGGCACCTGCACCATGCCGCAGCAACGCGATTGTGGGCGCCGGCGCGTCGGCCCAAGTGCTCGGATCGGCGGTGGTACCAGCTTTGAAAATTAAATCGGGGCCGGTGACCGACGAGCCCAGATTGCGCATGTCGATCGACAGGCCATTGATGCCTTTGTCGTAGCTGGAGTAGTTGGCAAACGTCGCCGTTTGACCGGGCAGCAGCCACGACTTATTGGTGGCGATGGCCGCATCATCACTGGCACCGACGACGGGATTGCTGCCGTCGAACGACGAGTTGTTGTAGAAGAGATGCGCCGCCACAAGGATCGGCGAGTTGGCAAGCAAGCGGCGATCTTCGAGCTGCTCGAACCCGACTCGCCTGCTATAGCGATGCGAATTTCTCACGAACCGTCTCTTCTTGTGTCCGAAATAAGCCCCAGCCGCCTTTGCAACAGACAATGCCCGTCGCCGATTATAAATGTAACAGCCAACCCCGGCAATTATTTTCCACCCCTGCTGAGGGATGAGTGGCAAACTCAAATGCGATTAATGAGCCTGCGGAGAAACATCGTGAAAATTGGTATGAAAGCGAACAGCAAACACGTGTGGGGTTCAGGAACCGTCGCATCACTGCCCACATTACTCACGGAAGCACTGGCAGAGCGGCCGAAATTCGCACGCCACACGTCGTAGTCGGCTGAGTCAACGGAGCCGTTATTATTCCCGTCGGCGGCAAGACCTGCGGCTTGTTGACCGAGTGTGTCGCGCCATAGCACATAGTCAGCCGCGTCGACTACACCGTCTTGATTGTAATCGCCAGGCAAGAGCAGTTCTTCGATGACCATCAGCTGCACGAGCATCGGATTGTAGATGACGTCGAACATCAATCCGGCCGGCATGCCCATGGGTTGAACTACGTTCGAAAAGGTGCCGGTTACGCCTCCGGCAGCTGAGATGATGTTGAACATGTCGCCCAGAACGGGCACATAGTCCAATTGGTATCGGCGGTGGTGACGTCCAATTCACCGCCGTTGAGCTGGATGAATCCACCCAGGGATTCGTCAGCCCCGGCGCCCAGGTCCAAGTCCAGATTGCCGCCATTGCCAATCGAGATGACGTTTGTGGCCGAGCCGACGCCGTCGGCATCGAAATTTGCCTGGTCGATGCTGACCGTAATACCGGGCAACACGGTGATGCTGGCGGAGCTGGTCGGCATCGTGAAATTGGCGGCGGTCCCAACGTCAGCGTTGACCCTGAACACGACCAGGCCGTTATTCACCAAATTGCCGCCGTCCATATGAAACGCCGCATCGAACTCCAGGATGCCGTCGGCGTCGACGACGGTAATCGTGCCGCCGGTTTGGGTCAGCTCTCCGCCACGAATGTGCGCCACGCCCGCCGGTATATCAAGCGTGGGCGGTGGGTTATCCACGAGACCGTTATCGACGTCGATCGTTCCTGAATCGAGTATCCAACTCGTCGCCATTTCCAGTACCGAGTTTTGGAACAAATTAATGTCGCCGCTGAACTGATCGGTGAGCCGGACGTTCACGTCGAGCGTTTGGTTGCGAAAGACGTTCAATATGCCGTTGCCGCTGCCGCCATCCAGGTCGATGAGAGCGTTCAAGCTGTTAGAAGAGTTGATGGCGAACGTGCGCGCGGGCGGCGCGGCGCCGAGAAAGGGAGCAGGCGACAAGGCGGAAATCGTTCCGTCATTTGTCAGCAATGTTGCTCCGGACGGAATGACGCCGCCCAAATGGACCGAGCCGCTCCCGGAAATTGTGCCGCCAGCGTTGATGTCTAATAGACCGGCGGCGGTTTCGTCCGTGATGTTGAGCAGCGCTTGGAGACGAATCTGACCGCCGTTGTCGATCGTTACGCTGTCGGCGAAGACGGCAGAGCCGGGACCCTCGATAAACAGGAACGTGCCAGTGTCGACAAGTTGTACGAGGCCGTCGACCGTGAGATTGTGTCCATTCACATCGAGATCGATCCCGCCGGACATCGTGAGCGCTTGGACAGTATTCGCAGTGTCTAAGCGTGACACTGTCGGCCGTGTTGAAGATGGCTTCGTCGTCGGTGTCTGGTTCGTCCGCGGGATTCCAATTGGCGTTGTTGGCGTCGCCATCCGTCCAGATTCCGCTGCCACCAATCCACGTGACAGGTGCAGCGGGAGCATCAGCGCAGAACAGCTGCGCAGCCCATCAGCAAGCCTCCAAGAACCCGCGCCGAAAGGAGTTTTCGTGTCCTCATTGCTTATCCTCCGCAGCGACGAAGGATAAGTATGATGAGTTGGACGCGGGGATTCAAGAAAACACAAGAACGCCGGTCAATTCGTCACGGCGAGTGCCTGCGCTGCAAGCAGAAGGCCAAAATCGCCAGGATGAGCATGAGGTGCGAAGTCGGCTCCGGAACACCAATAGTGGCAGGAACACCGACAAACGCTCCGCCGCCGAGCTCGGCCGTGTTGCCGAAGTGGGTGCGCCACACGCCGAAATCGGCGTCGTCGACCTGGCCGTTTTCGTTGCCGTCGGCTGCGAGGTCCATTCCCATTTCGCCGAGCGTATCGCGCCAGAGCGCGTAGTCAGCGGCGTCGACGATGCCGTTCTGGTTGTAGTCACCAAATAATGCCAGGTCGTCAATCTGTACCACGACGTCGGTCGCCGAGTAGAGAACCGATACATCCAGCTCGAACAAATTGGCGGCATCAAACGCGACGACCGATTCGAACGTATCGATGACGCTGCCTGCCGTGAGGATTTGGAACATGTTGCCGATATCAGGAACAAAGCCATCGATCAGCTCGACTTCCAGCGTTCCGCCCAGGCGCGCGGTCCCGGTGACGTTGAGTACGTCGAACTCGTTAGCCTGTACGAGGCCACCCAGCTCGACGCCGAACACTCCTGAATCCGTTTGCGAGTAGTTGCCACTAATCGTGGCATTGCCCGCCTCGGTCAAGTCGAGTCCGACTTCGGTGGGCCTTGCCCCAACTTCGAGCCGGCCGAAGTTTTCGACGTCGACGCCGATGTTGGCGTTGTCCTCGAGATGCATCTGCGCACCGTTATCGATTGTGATGCTGCCGTTGCCGTCGAAGATGGCCGTGTTGGACACAAAACTGATGCCGCTGCCGGCGAAATGCACATCGGTGGCGTTTGAAATGGTTTGAACGCGGCCGCTGACGAATACGTTGGCGCCGATTCGCAGCCGGCCGGTCGCATTGATGCGGCCTTCCACCGAGACGTCGCTGCCATCGAGCATGAGCGACGGGCTTCCGACCGGCGCAGGCGTGGACAGATTGAGTATGCCGTTGGAGCCCAGTCGCCAACCGGCCAGCGGGTTGCTGAGATTCACGTCCAGCCGTGCGTTGGTGCCAGTCGCATTGAGCGTGCTATTGAACAGACTATTGGCCGTATCGACCCCACCTACATTAAGCACCAGCGCCGCATCATTCAGCGAGACTTGCGAGTTCTCTGCCGCGCCATCGAGATCGACGCGGCCGGTGGCGATGGTCGTGTTGGCATTCACGGCGGTGGCGCCATTGAATTGGATGAGTCCCGGGCCGGTGTACGTGCCCCCTTGGAACGTCGTCGCGCCGTTCAGTTCCAACTCGGCTCCGTCGGCCACCATGACTTCTGCGGTGGATTCGAACGATGCCGTATTGTTCACGCGAGTAACGCCGGCACCGATGAGCATTGCTCCGGCTACTTGCAGCGGTGGATTGATGATCGAATCGCCATCGGTCGAATAGGTGCCCGTCGTGTGAATGCGGAACGCACCCAGCCCGGCAAGCGTGGGCACGGTTGCGCCGATTTGATCCATTTCCAAGTCGCCGTCCAGACGCCAACCGGCTACGACGGAGAACGTGCCGCGATTGGTTATGACGCCGTCGAAGCCGTCATTCGCAGTTGTTTCAATGATCGTGGATGCGATCGAAAACAACAGTCCTTGGTTAATGACGATCTGCGTATTCCCGCCGATTCCGTCGAGATCGGTCTCTGCCGTGCCGACAAACGTGTCGAGGAAGGCGACATTCACGTTGTCGTCGAAGATCAAGAGGCCGCTGCCAACCAGACTGGGATTGATGAGGTGCGTTTGCCCCATGAGCCGCAGCGAATCGCCGTCGTTGTTGATTTCCACCTCGGCATTGGTGCCGAGCGTGGTGGTGCCGCTGAACACCGCGTCGCCGTCGACAAAGATCGTGCCGTTGTTGACTGCCACATCGGTTTCGACGTCGACCGCGCCAGTAATGTTGATTTCTCCGTCCATATCGACGGTCACTCCACCATCGCCACGGAGCACTGCGTTGGTCGCCGTGGTTTCGTTCAAGTTGAGCGTGCCGTCGAGCCGCCAGGCCGGCGTGATATCGAGCGTGCCGCTGTTGACGTTGATCGTGCCGTCGAAATCGTTTTCGGCCGTGGTGTCGATGTTCGGCGACATGATCTCGAGCGTGCGGCCGGCGTTGACCGTGATGACCGTGGTCCCCGCGATGCCGTCCATGTCGTAGGTGTCGTTGTTGATCTCCGTGTTTTGCTCGACGATGGCATTGCCGATCTGACGCACAATGCCGTCGCCGACGATGCGGCCGCCCTGGAAGAACGTGGTGCCGGCCAGCCGCAGCTCCGAGTTGGGGTCGCCCGGCGGAGTCTCCAAAATCGAACCCGTGGCTAGCAGCAGCACGTTTTCGATGACGCCGACGCCGTCGGCTCGAATAACGCCGTTCAATCCGACGCCGAGCGGGAGCCCGCTCACCGTGGCGATATTGGCCGCAGTCCCTTCGAGGAGGATGAGTCCGCCCGCGCCGACGCTGCCGCCGTCGTTCATGATGACCTCGCGACCCGCGCCGATCGTCATCCTGCCAGCCAGCGGCGTGCTCATGCCGGTCTCGAAACGGATGTTGCCCTCTACGGCGAAAATCTCTCCGTCCAAATTCAGCGCAAAATTGTTCGTCGACGTGAAGACGAGCTCGCTATTGTTCGTCGAGCGAATGATGCCGTTGCTCGTCAATTCGCCAAACGCACTGTTAATGTCGACGGTGCCCCGGCCGCGCAGCTCACCGCCATTGGCGATATTGATGTTTTCGGACTGCAGCAAGCTGGTCGTGCCCACGAGGACCACGCGGCCGTCGTCGTTGATGTTGAGATTGTCGGAATCCAATTCGCCGTCGGTGTTGACGGTGATTTGCGATATGGGGCCGGCTGTGCCGCCGACGTTCGTCGTGGTCTGCACGAAGAGCGTGTTGGTTTGCGTGGAAACCAGGGCCCCTTCGTCGACGGTCAGATTGCCGGCGGCGCCGAAGGCCGAGAGCGTGGCTGTGGCGTTGTTGCGCACGAACGTAACGTCCGCATTATCGGGCGTATTGTTGCCAGACCAATTGGCGTTGGTGTTCCAGTCGCCGTTAGGGTTGTAGAATTCGCGGCGCGGTACATCGAGCGTAGTGTACTGATGGCCGGCCGCCATGGCGAACAGGTCGGCGTGACCAGGCAGAAACCGGGAGCCTGCGCCGCCCAGGCTTGGATTCATTAAGCTGTTGGCGTCGTCGATGTGACCAATGAAATCCGTCATCCGGTCCAGGGTGTCCGCCGCCAACGTACCGCCGAAGATGAACGCAGAGTTGAAGTCGTAGTCTTGGTCATTCGTCTCGGTGACCGTCAACGGAATGCCGCTGCTCATCCCCAGTGAGTGTCCCACCTCGTGAAATACCAGCGAGAGCATATCTCGGGTGCCCACGGCCGGGCTACCCACCGGTGCGTTACCGGAAAATCCTGTCTCGAACGTTGCGGGAACGCCGGCAGGGCCCACGTACCAATCGGCACGGTTGGCGGCCGATACATTCCGCCACAGCGATTGAGTCATCGTGAATTCGCTGTTATTCGCGGGCGTGGGGTCGAAGAAGAAATTGTTCGCCACACCCGCCGCATTTTGGGTGTCGATTTTGATGTTGCCCACCGATTCGCGCATGTTTCCGTCGTCTGAAACATTGTCGTGATCGCCCAATAGCCCGTTGAGGTCGGTGTACCAGAAGGTCAGCGAGAGCGAGTGGCCGTTGTCTTCGAATACGTCCTCATAGAAGTTGGCGACGTAGTTTGCGATGGCCATCAACTGGGTTCCGTTCGGGTCGAACGCAGGCATCACGGCATTGGGCTGCGTCGCGTCATACTGCACCGTGATGTTGATGGCGTGCGCGATCGGAGCGACCAGGATAGAAAGAATCAGACCGAACAAACAGGCGGCCCGACGGCTGGACGGAGATATGTTCATGATTAGGCTCCCTAAGCTTAGTACCGCGAATGGTCATCAGGAGCCGCCAAAAAAAAACTCAGCGCCGATATTGATCCCATACAGACGGGTGGCTTGCACACGCAGACTGCCAGGAATCGCCAATCGACCCCAGTTTGCTGTGCCGAGGCGGATTCGGGAGCTCAAACTCCTGGCCGACGTCGGATCAGGAAGCTCGAAAGAATAGCCAAAAAGAGTCCCGCGGCGGCGGGTTCTGGCACGGCGCTTTCGCCAGGGGAATTGGCGTGGATACCCGCACCGCCGCCGGCAATCTGACCGAAGTGGGCACGCCACACATCGTAGTCGCCGGCATCGACTTCGACGTTATTGTTGCCGTCGGCGACCAGGCCCGCGCCCATCTGGCCGAGCGTATTGCGCCATACCACGTAGTCGGCAGCATCGACAACGCCGTTTTGGTTGTAATCGCCTAGCAAAGACGGGCCGATTACCGCGAGCACAACCGAGTTGGGGTTGTATTGCACGTCCCAGTCCAATCCTCCACCAAGCGGCGGCAAGATCTCTGTGCCGAAGACGCCCGAGATTCCGCCGCCAGCGCTGACGATCTGAAAGAAATCGCCAGCCATGGGTGCGAAGCCACCAAGAAGCTCCACTTGCAATGTCCCGGCAAGTGTGGCCGCGCCGGTTACTTGCACCTGGCCGAAACCGTCGGACGGCTCGTTCAGCGGCTCAGTAAGATCGACGTCTTGCAATCCGATCGTAAGCCCGGCGCCGGCGGCGAAACCGAGATTCTCGAGCGTGAGCAACTCGCCGCCTGGCTGGACCAATACCGCGCCGTTGTTCGTAACGGTGTCGTGAAACACGGCCACGGCGCTGCCGCCAACGACGACCTCGGCGTTGGCATTGTTATCGACCGTGCCGAACACGTCGACGATTCCGCTGGTGATCGCCAATTGGGAACTGGCGTTATTGTCGAGGCCGCTGCCGCCAAATCGCAAGATGGCGCCATCGCGGGCATCGATATCGGAATTATTGTTGGTGGGGCCGATGATTTCCAATTCACCGGATTGCACGTCGACCAGCCCGGCATTGGTCAGCGCCTGTGAACACCAGTGCGCCGGGACCATGTGCGCGAATCTGCCCACCGGCATTATTGGCGCTGATGAGCGATTCGATCGTACCACTGCCTTCGACGATGCCGGTATTCAACAGTGCGGTGGTGCCGCCGGCTTCGAGACGGCCGCCATCGAGTGTAATTCGACCGAGCGCGTTCACGCGCGTTACGTTGCTGCTGCGAACGACTCCGCCGTCGGCAATGGTTAGATGGCTTTCGCCCGGATCGGAAACTATCAGCTCGCCGGCGACCTCCCAGATCGCTCCCGCCCCTTCCACCAGTGCCACGCCGCGCGCGGTGGTGTTGTCGCCCAGGATTGCCGCGCCAGACGTTACTCGCGCACCGTCCAGAACCCGCAGTGAGCCGTCGCCTGTATCGCCAACCCGGATCGCTGCTACCGCGAGCGTCGAATCGATGTCTCGAACTTCCACTTGTCCGCTGGAGTTGTTCTGCCTGCCGATGATCATGAGATTCACTCCGCCGCCGTTGGTGACGCGTCCGCCGTCGGTCACCAGCAGCGTGCCGTTGCCGAACTCCCCAATCGTCAAGCCGGCAGAGTTTTGCCACAGCGAGCCGAGACCGACAACTTCCGCTGTGCCGTTCGAACCCAGCAGATTGCCAATGATCCCCACGGTGTTTTCCACCCGCCCGCCATCGAGCACCTGCATCAATCCGCGGCCGGCATCAGCAAGGGTGAGGGTGGACGTAGTGCGCCACAGTGAAAACTGGTCAGTCACGGCGACGCGTCCGTCGCTGCCGGCTTCGTCACCGACAATATTCACATCGGACAGCAGCCGCCCACCATCGGAAATTACGATGTTGGATTGACCCCGCATGGCGATCGTGGCATCATCGCCGACGTCCACGATGGTGCCCAAGCCCGAAATGGAAATCTCGCCCAACGAGTTCGTCTGCGCGGCAACGAACAGGTCGTCATTCACTTCCAACAATGCGAGGTTCGCCAGACTAATCGAGCCCGTGCCGAAATTCCCCACGGTGAGATCCGCACCGCCGGTGGCGACCGTCCAATCCGAGAAAAAGCCGCTCATCGTGACAATTCCAAGTCCAGTCACCGTATCGCCTACAGTTGCCACTGCGGTGCTGGAAAGGGCGGTGCCGCCGGCGATGTCCATTCGTCCGACATCGTCGATGCCGATTCGAAACGGCCCGGTGACATTTCCGCCGGTCGCCGGTGGCAGGGGGCTGATGCTGCCCGCACTGGAGATCGCCGCCGTGGACGGCGTGACCCAAATCAACGTGGAACACGCAGCGATGGCATATGCAAACGCACGACTGCCAATCCCACGTACGCTTCCCGATCGGGCCGATTTGGATTGCATCGCCAAAAACCTCAAGTTGTATTAATCGGTGAAAACAGCGAACAGCGGAGCACCGTGCCGGCCCATCCGCAATCTTGCCCCGGCAGCGGTTGCAGTGTCAAGCAAAATGACGCATTGTGCGCGAGACGGGCCGCGAAATAAATCGTCGCCGGCTGAAAACTGGCCCGATAAAGAGAACAGTTAATGACACGAACGCGGTTGCCGGCTCGGGAACTAGCACAAGCGTGCTAGCGGTTCCTGAAACTTCAGTTGCGCCGAAATGTGCGCACAGATACCATAGTCCGCCGCGTCAATTTGACTGTCGCCGTTGCCGTCGGCTGCCAGGCCGACTCCCGATTGACCGAGTGTGTCGCGCCACACCACATAGTCGGCCGCGTCGACGACGCCGTTGAAATTGTAGTCCCCGGTTGGTGCGAACAGCGCTAATGCCCGACTGGCCAAGGCCGTATGCACCGTCGCAGTGGGGTGCAGATCGTCCCAAAACAGATATTCATTCGCGTTGCCGGCGATTTGATTTGTTTGGTACGAAGCGTCGCCTGGCTCAAGGCCGGGGGCAGCGGCATCGGTCACGTTCTTCAATCCGAACTTGGACGGATTGTGGAGAGCTTCGTTGAACAACGCGGCTACATCGAGTTGAGAGATCGCTAGCGCGGGGTTAGTGGATTCCAAATTGTCGAGCATCGCCGCCAGGCCATTGTTGAACTGCGAGGTCCGCTCGTTGTATTGGGCCAGCGAAGTCGGCGAATCGTTGAAGCGCGGCGTGTGGCCCAGCAGAGGCAGGTTTGGCACGAGAAAATTACGCGCTCCGGCTGCCACGAGCCGGCCAATGTCCTCGGCGAGGTTGGCGACGGGGATATTGGCGTTCGACTGGCCGTTCACCAGGTCATTTGAGCCGGCGAAGACGACAAACAGTGCGTTGGGGTCAGCGGTGCGCGTCGCGAGAAATTGGTCAACCTGTTCGTCGATGTCGCGAATAAATGCGCCAGTGAGTCCGCCGGTGCCCGACGTCTGAGCACCGCCGTAGGCAAACAAATTGCCGCCCGCCGTACTACGAACGGGCGCACCAAAACCCAAACCAGTGGATAGCGCCTCAACAAACACGGGGCCGTTGGAAAAACGGTCGTCGTAATAATAATCACCTGGAAAAATGTCAAAGGTCGCATCCGCGGTGTTGCCAATGTCGGACAGGCTGTCGCCGAACACAACCAATTGACTGAACGGTGCCGCGGCAGTGGCGCTAAACCAAATTCCCACGATTGCGCACGCAGCCAGCGCACAGCGAAACGGGATTGCGCCGCAAATTTTCATGGTGCCAGCATAGCATGGTGAAGTGATCGCGCGTATTTAACAAAAAAGCCCTCGGCTTTCGCCGAGGGCTCAGGGTGTTTTCCAATCAAATTGATCGAAGATACGGTTTACCCAATCGCGTCCTTGCCGGTTTCGCCGGTGCGGATTCGCACGCAATCTTCAAGCGAGGAGACAAAGATCTTGCCATCACCGATCTGGCCGGTTTGTGCCGCCTTCACGATGGTGCTGATGGCGGTCTGCAGCTTGGCATCGTCGACGACGACTTCCACTTTCACTTTGGGCACGAAGTCGACGCGATATTCCGTGCCGCGGTACATTTCGGTGTGGCCTTTCTGCCGGCCGAAACCGCGGACCTCGGTGATCGTCATACCGGAAATGCCTTTTTCAACGAGGGCGTTCTTGACGTCCTCCAATTTGAAGTGGCGAACAATGGCTTCGATTTTTTTCATATTGGTGATTCCAGATAGGTGTACATAGTGGCCGGGGTCATGGACCCCGGCATTTTAGTGAAGCCGGCGTCAATACGCCCGGCTACAAATTGGTTTTCACGCAATTGCTACACAAAGATGTAGCCTTCCTCGGTATGTTGGGTCACGTCGAGGCCGCGAACTTCTTCCTCGTGAGTGACGCGAAGTCCGACGATCGCATCAACGATCTTGAGAAGGATGAACGTGGCGACAATGCTCAGGACCCACGTCACCGCTACCGCGGCTAACTGGCCCCAAATTACCGTGCCGCCCTCGATCAGACCAAGTGTTGTGCCCGACGCACCGTTGAGCGCACCAATGTCCCACGCAGCGCGAGTAGCGAAGACGCCGGTGAGGATTGCGCCCAGCGTTCCACCTACGCCGTGGACGCCAAAGGCATCGAGCGCAGTCGTCGTAACCAAACGCATTCTTGATCTTGCTGCAAGCAAAAGCGCAGACAACTCCGGCAATCGCACCCATCGCCAGCGCTGGCATCGGGTTGACGAAGCCGGCAGCCGGTGTGATGCACACCAGACCTGCCACGATGCCGGACGCCGTGCCAAGGACGGTCGGCTTGCCGCGCGTGAGCCAATCGTAGAAGGCCCAGGCCAATCCGCCGGCAGCTGCTGCGAAATGCGTCGTGCAGAAGGCACTCGCGGCCAGGTTGTCGGAAGCAAGCTCGCTACCCGCGTTGAATCCGAACCACCCCACCCACAGCATGCCAGCGCCGAGCGCGGTATACGTGAGGTTGTGTGGCCGCATATCTTCCTGGCCGAAGCCGACGCGTTTGCCAATCACCAGGGCACAAACCAGTGCCGACACGCCGGAGCTGATATGGACCACCGTGCCGCCGGCGAAATCAAGCGCACCGCCCAAAAGCGGTGTGACACCAGCGACCGGCACGTAAGCCAGCCAGCCGCCTCCCCAAACCATATGACACAGCGGGATATAGACAACCGTTCCCCAGAGCGCGAGGAACAACGCCATCGCGCTGAACTTCATGCGTTCTGCAAAGGCACCGCAAATGAGCGCCGGTGTAATGATGAAGAACATGCCTTGGAACAACATGTGGGTGAGCCTGGGGATCACGCCAAAAAGTGGTTCTACCGGCGCAGTCGCTCCTTCCGGCCAGCTGCGGGCAACGTCTTTCATGAACAGAAAGTCACCGTCGCCGATGAACGGCTTGAGCGCGGTGGAGTCGGGGTCGCCGAATGCTAGTGAATAACCATACAAGCCCCAGATGACGGTCATCATCGCCATCAGGAACAAGCACTGCATGATGACGCTCAGCACATTTTTTTTGCGGACCAGGCCGCCGTAAAACATGGCGAGGCCAGGGGCGGTCATGAACAGCACCAGCGCCGTGCTCGTGAGCATCCACGCGTTGTGACCGGCCAGCGCCGCCGCGTCGGCCTTCGCATTGACCTCTTCCAGCGTTGGTGCGGCGGCTGTCTCCGCAGGGGCGACAGCCGCCTCTTCGGTCGCAGCCTCTTCCTGGGCAATCGCCCGGCAGCACATCATCGACATGCCCAGCATGCCGGCCAAGGCAAGCGCAATCCGCCATTGCTTGCCTTTCATCACGGACAAGAAATTCATAACAACGTCTCCCTTTCCAGAAGGATAAAGATTCACGCCGGATTGTTCCGGGCGAATCACAGTATGTAAATCAATTAAGGCCCCAACGGAAATCAAACAACGTCCGTCAACTCAACAATCGAATTCAACATCACACGGCAACGCAAATCCTCGCGCTGTGGACGATGAATTCAAAAGCAAAGACTTAAAACGCGTGGTCTGGCGTTTATGCACGACCAGCGCGAAATTCAACAATACGAAGACGGACAACACCGCGTCCTTTGGCCAAAGCTAGACGGCGCACATGTCTAGTCGGCCTTGCGGCCCGGTACGCAAATCGCGTGCGAATGCGAAAAAAATCTAACAATCTGTCGTTTTTCCCGAGGATTATCGCTATTCCCGGGAATTGCAGGGGGCGGGCTGTCCAAGAATCGGGCTAGCACTGCTTAAGGATTGGGCGGTACCAGCCGTCACTGGCTGAAGTACCACGGGGCGGGTTTGTGCGCCAACGCGCGTGGAACACGCGTAGAAGGCCCCGCCCCGTGGCATAGGTCTGCGTCCCAAGCCGTTAAACTGCTTCTTGGCCCGTTTCACCGGTCCGAATGCGAACCGTTTCATCGAGGCTCGAGACAAAGAGCTTTCCGTCACCGATTTGGCCAGTCTGTGCCGCCTTCACGATGGTGCTGATGGCCGTCTGCAGCTTGGCATCGTCGACGACGACCTCCATTTTCACTTTCGGCACGAAGTCGACTCGATACTCCGTGCCGCGGTACATCTCGGTATGGCCTTTCTGCCGGCCGAACCCGCGGACCTCGGTGATCGTCATGCCGGAAATGCCTTTTTCAACGAGGGCGTTCTTGACGTCCTCCAATTTGAAATGGCGAATAATGGCTTCGATTTTTTTCATATTCCTGGCTCCAGGATTGTTTCTGTTTTTGTATCGGCCTTAGCTCCGAAAATCCGCGCGAACTGGCGATATTCCGGAGTGAGTTTGTTTTATTTGCGCGGACTGGACTCTCGGCCATGAAGTCCAGCCGCGCCGGGTTGATTAGGCAACGCATCCGTGCGTTGCTTTGGGACGCGTCTTACATGCTCTCCGCGGCCATGACAAAGCCGTGATAGGCTTCGTTGCCGTGCTCGCCCTTGTCCAAGCCTTCACGCTCTTCTTCCGGCGAGACGCGCATACCGAGCGTGGCTTTGATGATTCCCCAGCAAATCACCGAGGCCACGACGACATAAATTCCCGTGCCCACAATACCCTTGACTTGGGCAATCAACTGTTCCGTGCCGCCGCCGAAGAACAGTCCGGGCTTGTTGCTCAATGCCATGGCTTCCAAGAACCTGGTTTCAGAAAATAGCCCGACACAGAGCGTGCCGAAAATGCCATTCGCCAGGTGAACCGATGTGGCGCCAACCGGATCGTCGGCCTTGATGCGGTCGAAAAACAACACGGAAAAAACCACGAGCACGCCGGCAATTGCGCCGATAATGGCCGATGAAATCGTGCTGACGTACGCGCACGATGCGGTGATCGCCACGAGACCGGCCAGGCAACCGTTCAGCGTCATGCCGATATCGGGTTTGCCAAGCATGATCCATGCTGTGGCCGTGGCCGTGAGCGTCGCAACGGCAGCCGCGGTGTTGGTTGTCACACAAATGTGCGAAATTTCATTGGGCATCACGCTCATCGTGCTGCCCGGATTAAAGCCGAACCAACCCAGCCACAAGATGAGGCAACCGATCGTGGCAGCCGTCATGTTATGGCCGGGAATTGCCTGGGGCCTGCCATCGGCTGAGTATTTGCCGATGCGTGGGCCCAGCATGTACACGCCAACAAGTGCGGCCCAACCGCCGATCGAATGCACCTGCGTCGACCCGGCGAAATCCAGAAATCCCGCCTTTGCCAGCCAACCGCCACCCCAAATCCAGTGGCCGACGACCGGGTAGATCGCAATCGCCATCAGCGCACTGAACGCGATGAACGAAATGTATTTGATGCGCTCGGCGACGGCGCCGGAAACAATCGTGGCGGCCGTGCCGGCGAATACCAGCTGGAAGAAGAATTTCGCTTCCAGCGGGAACACCGGTCCAACTGATCGCACTGTACGCGCCGGAGTAGGCATCTGCCGTGGCCGGGCTGTTGTCGGCCCCACCGACAAACCAAAGACCCTCTTTGCCGAAATAATCGGTCCCGTTGCCAAACATGATGCCCCAGCCGAGCATCCAAAAGAACAACGTGGTAACCGCAAATACGATGAAGTTCTTGGACAGAATGTTAACCGTGTTTTTTGCCCGGCAGAAACCGGATTCCACGGTCGCGAATCCCAAGTTCATGAAGAACACGAGCATCGCCGTAACCAGCACCCAAACCGTATCGGCGCCAACTTTCATTTTGCCCAGCTGAGTTGTGAGCTCCGCAACGGGGTCGGTTGGAGCAGCGGTCGCCGCAGCGTCATCGGCCGGATCGGCCGCCGCCGCGTCGGCTGCTGGCGTTTCTTCTTGTGCCTTGGTGCAGTTCGTCGCCAATCCCGCAACGAGCATGCACGCGACCGCCACCGCGAGCATCCAAGGTTTCGTTCGTACCCATTCAATAGAAGGTCCCATAGATTCAATCTCCCCTTCAGAAGGATGTTGTGTGCGCAGAGCGGTTGTCATGCGCGATGAAATGGCTGCTCGTAGCACACAAGCAACCTAAAAACGCACTTCACGACGAGCGGACGTACTGAGTCCGTGGCCATAGCAGAAAGACTCCGGTGGCGGTGCGCCTGAATGCTCGAACAGATGATCGGGCAAGTCCACGCTGCGGCGCTGAAACTGGAATCCGGCCGATGGCAATAGACCCACGATGGCGCGCGATGCCGCCAACGCGAATATCAGCCGATTTTCAGATGGCCGACGAACTATGAGGCATGAAATGAGAAAACTCAACTGATCCCCGCGCACAAGGGAATTCCGCCAGGGACGGGCCGTTATGCAAACGGCGTGCGAAACGGGAATAAATTTGAAGGCCGGCAATTTCCTCGGGAAATCACGAGGAATTTCTGTGCGGGCCGTTTTGCAAATCGCAGGTATCCAGTGCGTCGTGCCTAGTTTTTAGGCGTGCGACGAACGTGTTCTACGGTCCAAGGCTCGGAAAACGCGGATTGATCGCGATCGCAGAGGGCACTAAGCATGGCATTCCACGGTCACGACCGTTAGTCCAGCCAGTCTTTTTCCTCCAGCCGCTGTGGGACATATTGCTCGGTGACGTAACTGATGTCTTTCGAGATAAGGGCTTCGACTTCCAATTTGAAGTCGTTCTGCAGCATTTTGTCGATCTCGCGTTGCCATTCGCGCTTCTTGGCAAACCAGGGGTAGCCGGCGATTTGCTTGGCCCTTTTGCGATCGTTTTCGTTGAGCGCGATCTTGACGCCGTCTGAAAGTTGGCAGCGCTCCAAGTCTTTACTCCGCAGGCCCAAATATCGGACATCGGGAATTGCCATCCGTTGTGATTCATACGCCAGGTTAATCGAGCCCTGCTTGATGACACTATAGATGTAGTATCCCCACGGGTCGTTATCCAACACGCAGTAGATCGGCAACTTCAGCTCGTTATGCAGGCGGTGCAACATGCGGCGCATTCCGCGTGTCGGTTGACCGCCGCCGTGGGTGAGAATGCAGTTGTGTTTTTCCCAGAATCGGTCCTCGTTGAACCGTTGCCAAACTGTATCTTTTTCGACGTGGAGCACAAACGTGGCGTCGCACTTATTTGGTTCTAACCGGATCACCTCCGGTTCGACAATCGATGGTATACCGTATCCGCCGGAGCCCATTCGCGAGCAATCGATATCGAATCCGCTGTCGTTGACGATGATGTTCCCGACAAGATCGCCTTTCTTCTGCGCATAAAGGTGAAGCTCTTCGCGTAACGAACCCAGCAGCACTTCGACGTCCTCAATAATCGTGTCGCTCTCGCTCTGGTCGTCGAACGTGTTTTCTTTTGTCCCGTCGATGGTGTGCTTCAACATGTAAAACATACCCCGCAGGCTTGTTGTCTTGCCTTGAGTGAGCAGTTTTTTGCAGCCGCTGGCCACCAGCATCGTGCGCATGTAGGCCTTGGCCTGGGCCAGATCAAAGAGTTGCCGACGGTTCGTGCCGGTGCCCATTTCGATGATCCGCTTGCGCGGACTGTAGCGGACGTTGGCCAGCGTGCGCGACGGAATATCGACGTGCGGATCGCGGCGCTTCTCGGCGGCGACGACGACGTGGTCGGCCAGGCCGACGATGCTGGTCATCGTTTTCTTATCCCGCGGCGAAAGCTTCGCCGCGACCGCTTTCGCCTCACCAACAGCGCCGCGCCGGCGGCGGATTACCTTCTTTGCCATGTTGAAGATCTTTCGTTGAAGGAGATCTCACGCAAAGGCGCGAAGGCGCAAAGCACGTTTGAGACTTGCGCTTTGCGCCTTTGCGTGAGATATTGTCTGTTGTTATTTTTCGGTTGGAGCTTCTGGTTCTGTCACAACGGTGCGGTTAATTGCCGCGGGGGCTTCCGTCGGATCGACGATCAGCACGTTTTCGCCGAGGTTCGCCTCGCTTTCTTCGATTGGTCGGCCGCGGTCGTCGAGCTTCACGTCGGCTTCGGCAGTGCGTTTTTTGGCAACGCTCAGGAGCTGCTCGTAGAGCGCTGCACGGTCGACCGCATTGATTTCGCTCACCGCCGTGGCGACTTCGCCCAAGTAGCGCAGGAAAATTTGACGCCGCTCGCCTTGCTGTTTCACCTTTAAGCGCTTGCGCACATACGAGCCCAAATGCCGGCCGACGGCTTGCAGCGCCAGCCGCAGCTCTTTTTGAATTTCCGGGTAGCTGGCGATCGCTTCTTTCGATTCGCTGGTGAACGGTACCCACACGCTGGCCACATGAACCATCACGGTGACCGGCCCCTTGGGCAAGCCGCCGCGCGATTGCGACAGGCCATAACTCCGCCAGTTCGTGCCAACGATCGTTTGCGTAATGGCGCAACTGGCGGGCGAGAATTGCAGCGGCACGCGATTGGCGTAGCGCAGCACCTCCATCGTTTGGCCTTCCGATACATTCACGCCTTTCATGGCCGCCAGCAATCGGTCGACCTCTTTCGGCTTGAGGCTCGACGGCGATTGCCGCGTGCCGAGCTCGGATTCTTTGATGATGCGGTCGGCCGCATCGCCGCCCAGGCCGTTAAAAGTGTGGATGAGGAACTGACGGATCGTACGGGCGTCGGTTTCCTCGATCAATTCGCGGAGCAGTTCTTTGGTCACATATTGCATGGCGGCCTGCCCGCCGTAGGCGATGCCGACTTCAATCTGAAACGGGTTGCCACGATAGACGGCGGGCGGCCGCGTGGCGGCGGCATAAAACTCGCCGGGCACCACGTGGTGCAGGCCTTTAAGAATCAAATCCTCGCCGATCGGTGAAATACAATCGGTGGCCGGCGACGAAATCTTCGTGGCCTGAATGGCTTGATACAGCGAATCGGCTTCCTTGCGGCCGATACGCCGCGTACTGGCCCGAGTGGAAATCTTGGCCGTGGTGCAAATCTTGCGTGCCACTTGCGGAGTGACGCGCGAGAACGTCGTAGTCAAGAATTGTGCGACGGTGCAATTGGGCGACTCGTGCAGCAGCGCAACGAGCCGGCCGAGTTCCACTCCATACGGGTGCGGCTTGATTTCTTTCGGCTCCGGCGGCAACTTGTCGGCCGACCGCGGATAATCGCGCGTGTTGCCATCGGGATCCATGTAGTGCAGCGTGACGTGCGGATTGGCGATGGCCGTTTGTTCCAGATATTCGTCGACGCTGCCGCGGCCGCGGACGAACTTCGCCTGTAGCTCGATCGTCACTCGCGTGCCGTGCGGCTGTTCGACCCACTCGATGCCGTGCTTGGCGATGACTTCTGCTCCCTTTTTGCCCGGAGGAATGTCAACGCCTTCGCCCCGCCCGTTGAGTATTTGGGGCTGATTCTTTTTGGTGTCGATTTGGATTTCGTAGTAATGGGCGGGCTTGCTCGCGCCTACCTTGGAAATGATCTTCACCGGCTTGCCGGTGGTTTGCACGCCGTACATGCCGGCCGCGCTGATGCCGATGCCTTGCTGCCCGCGGCTCTGTCGCAAGCGGTGAAACTTGGAGCCGTACAAGAGCTTGCCGAAGATCAGCGGGATTTGCTTCTTGAGTATGCCGGGCCCGTTGTCTTGCACGCCGACTTTGAACCGGTCGTTGCCGGTCTGTCTCGATGTGGACCCAAATCTCGGGCAAGATGCCAGCTTCCTCGCAGGCGTCGAGCGAATTGTCGACCGCCTCCTTCACCGTGGTGAGCAGCGCCTTGCGGGGATTGTCGAAGCCGAGCAGGTGGCGGTTCTTGGCAAAAAACTCGCTGACGGAAATGTCGCGCTGTTTGGCCGCCATCGATTGCGCGGTGGCCCGGCGGGCGGGCGTTCGTGTCGCCGCGCCGTTGCGTTCTGCGCCGTCGTGTCGGGTGAGTCGTCCGCTTCTTCCGCGGCCGATGCGGCATCTCCGTTTGAGCTTGGCTCTGCAGCCCGACGAAGTTTCCGCGTCGTCGGCGGTGCGGCGGACGGAGCCTTTCCTGGTGTACGGGTTTTCTTCAATTTCTTGATGCGCTTGACTGCCAACCTTCTGTCTCCGGTGAATCTCACGTTGGATGAAAATGGGCCCCGTTATTCCCTTGCGGAATAACCGGCAATGTCCCGTGTGAAACTGTATCGATTGTGCCAATTATAGTCGCTGGACCCCCGGTCCACCCAGACGCATTTCTTGCCGTGGCGCTGTGAGAATAGCTGCATTTGGATTATCCGTTACACAAAGATTCACCCGTACGACTAGCGCTGGCCGACACCATTGTTAGTCCTTACCAACGCCACTGCGACCGCAGTGGTAACCGGCGGCCAAAGAAACAACCCTTGCCTGCCGCCCACGCCACGAAAACTCGAATGGAGCGGCTCACCTCAACGAGCCCAACACCGTTCGCTAATGCTGGCATTCATCGGCTTGCCCCCGGCGAGCTTCCGCACCGAATGCCACTTCCATCCAGATCACGGAGGAAATCCGATGCGGCACCTATCGTTCCAATGCAGCGCGGTCGTCGTCCTAACCGCACTCGCGGGCCTGACGTTTGTCACGCCTGCCAACGCCGAGCTCAAAGCCGGCTGGAACGGCAAGCGAAATATCAGCTACCAACAGCAGAAAGACTTGTTCTACAACTACTACGCTCAGCCCGGTCCGTATAACGGAGCCGCGGCCGAGATGTACATCTGCCCGAAGCCCGTGCCGGCGCATGTCGGCCACACATGGGTGACCTATCAGCCGCTTATGCCGCACGAGTTCATGTATCATCACAAGCGCTCCTACTACACGTATAACCGAGGCGCCGGCTGGCGACGCACGAACGTGCGGTACGGTACGTTTGGTCTGCGACTGCAGGATTGGATGACCGAGATCCACTACCCGATGAGCAACAACATCTGGGCCTTGCACAACGACTTCCACTATCCCGGTCTGCGGTGGTAAGGCTTTCGTCACGCCTGAGACATCGCTTGCGGCTTAGCGCGAATATCCTACCGATCCACACGGAGACGAATATGAATCGGCATTTTGCTTTGCATTCCCTGGCGATCGCCATCGCGATTGTTGCGTTCGCTACTGGTGCACCAAACGTCTCAGCCCAATGTCCCGATAATTGTCAAGGCTGCTCTACCGATGGCTGCAATCACGGTGGCCAGCATCATGGTGGCTTGGGTTGCTGTTTATGCGATTGCAGCGGCAACGATCCCACATGTTGTTATCACCACTGCTGTGACTGTGGTTATATGCAGCCGGTGAGGCGCGCTCGCTGGTACAACTGGAACCGAAACTACGCTCACACCGATTACGGCCAGCCCGTGGCGCTCGTCGTACCGCCGACCGCCAATTTGCAAACCAATTACGGCTGGGGCGTGGCCAGCTCACGGATGTCGCGGATCGAGCACCAGTTCCAGCGGAACTTCCCCGGTTTCGGCATGTTCGGCGGCGCGTTCCCGTCCGACCCCAGTGTGGCCCAGCGACACCACGCAGTTCGGCGTGTACTACGTCCGGGCACCGTGGTAGTTCGGACTACACCTGGAATTCATCACGCGAACACGGGGCTTACCGGGGCGGATTCGCCCCCAGCTTTGCCGTGTTGACGTAGCCATATTTCCCGCCGCTTTGCCCGGCTAACTCGGTGAGGAAGTTTTTCTGCGGCGCGGTTGGCGTGCGGCCGAATTCGATCACGCAGATGGCCGTGCCCGAGCGCGAATAAACCTGCTCGAGGTCGGCCATTTCGCTGGTCGACATCGGGTCATCGGCGTCGGTCAGAAAGAAGATCACGTCCGGGCGAAACGCGAGAGCTTGCTTCAACGCCGTAAATCGATCGGTGCCGCCGTCGGCCGTCATCCCGCCGACGAAGTTGGCCGCCAATTTCTTGTTGCGCTCGCTGGCGAAGGCGATTCGCCGGCCACCGGAGGTGACATCGAACATCCGCAGCCGGTGGTTGAAGAAAATGATGTGGAACTGGTGCACCGTATCGAGCGAATTCAGGCTCTCAATGAGCTGCCGCTTGGCAGCCGAAAGCGGTGCCCCCTCCATGCTGGACGAGCGATCAAAAACATACACGAACTTGTTTCCTGTGCCCTCGACGCCGAAGACGCTTACCTTGGCATAGCGGTCGTCGCCGTCGGGTGAGCCGGGACGCCCTCCGGCAGCGCCCGTCGTTTGTGAACCAGACGACTCTGCATCGCCGTTGGATGTTTCGTCAACCGCCACCGGCGTGATCTGCGGAACGGGAGCGCGTTCAGCCTGTGCTGTTGCGACTTGGTTCTCCCGAACCGGAATGAGTTCCGGCGGCTGAAGAGTGTCGGGCAGTGCCGCTTGTATCGATGCGTCGGCTTCGCCCGCGGACAGATCACCCTCGGCGGACATCCGCTCGAGCACGATCCCAGGTGAGCCGATCGGCATTTGGATCGCACCGCGCGGAACTCGATCGATCGCCACGAGCAATGCCAAAAACACGCTACAGTGCAAGACGATGGAAATAATCCAGGCCGGCGATCGCGGTTCCGGAGCCGTCGCGGGTTGGGGCGTGGGACTTTCCATCAGCAAATATACGTCACGATGAGTGAGCAGGTACCCTCTGCGCAATTCATCGCACGGGCCGAAAACAGGTCAACGTGAGCCAACGGCGGGCGCCCTTCGCCGACCGCGGACCGCCTTCTATAATCCTATGCTCACTTCGGAGTCCAGCACGCCGCCACCAGTGGTCATTCCTTGAGCCTGCAAATCATCCAATATCCGCACCCGACGCTGCGGCATCCCTCCAAGCCGCTGAAACGGGTCGACGCCGAACTGCGGAAAATCGTCGCCGAAATGTTCGAACTCATGTACGAGCACGAAGGTGTCGGACTGGCCGCAAACCAGGTCGATTTGCCGTACCGACTCTTCGTGGCAAATGTCGAGGGCGAGCGCGACGCGAAAGAATTCGAGTGCGTATTCATCAACCCAGTCCTGAGCGGCGGGCGCGGCCAGGTAGAGGACGAAGAGGGTTGCCTGAGCATTCCGGGCGTCCGCGCACCGGTGACCCGGAACCAGACCATCAAGATCCAGGCCTACGATCTGGCGGGCAACGAAATTACCGGCGAAGTCGACGGCCTGATGGCACGAATCGTTCAACACGAAACCG
This sequence comes from uncultured Planctomycetota bacterium, assembly GCA_963786455.1. Lineage (GTDB taxonomy): Bacteria > Planctomycetota > Planctomycetia > Pirellulales > Lacipirellulaceae > JABDGM01. The sequence goes on from CAWAZX010000018.1 coordinate 689,198, forward strand.
ACCACCTCGACGGCACGCTGTTCATCGACCGGCTGGCACCAACGCAGTTGGCCGCCGTGCGCGACAAGCTGGAGGAGTTCGAGCTCGGCTTCAACAGCCGCTTGGAAACAGGCGAGCTGCCAGGTCCTGAGCAAATGGCAGCACGGCTCGTCGAACTCGAACGACTGCGGACATAACGGTTGACGGTGCTAAATTAGCGGCGTCGCCTGCGACGCGCGCGAACCAATCAACGCATCATGCGAATCATCATGCTAGGCACCGGCCCGTTCGCAGTCCCCACGTTGCAAGCGCTCGGGAACCAGTCGTCACGATGTGCTGCTGGTCGTTACACGTCCGCCACAAGGCCGTCGTCCGGAACCAAGCCCAATGCAGCGCGCAGCAGAGTCCTTCACCTTAGAAGTCTGGTCGCCGGCGACGGTAAACGACACCGCAGCGCAAACTCGATTGACATCTCTCGCCGCCGATCTGCTCGTAGTGTGCGACTACGGCGAAATTCTCCGTCCCGCCACGCTTGCGGCGGCTACGCTCGGCGGCATCAACCTGCACGGCTCGCTGTTACCCAAATACCGCGGCGCAGCCCCAGTTCAGTGGGCGATCCTTCGCGGCGAAACAGAAACCGGCAACAGCGTCATTCAAATGACCCCCGGTCTCGACGCCGGCCCATGCCTCGGTCAGCAACGCACACCCATCGACCCCGACGAAGACGCCGGCCAACTGGAATCGCGCCTGGCATCAATGGGCGCAGAACTTGTCCTGCGAGTCATCGAGCAACTCGAATCCGGCACCGCGACGCCAATTGAGCAGGACAAAAGCCTGGCCTCGAAAGCCCCGCGTCTGAAGAAAGAAGACGGCGCAGTCGACTGGTCGCGCCCGACCCAAGAGATTAAGAATCAGGTGCGAGCCCTGCGTCCCTGGCCGCGCGCCTTTACCTATTGGTACCGCGAGAACGCCGATCCAATCCGCCTGAACATCGACCGCGTGACCATCCACCCTCTCCCTTTGGGAGAGGGCAGGTTGCTCGGAACTCGCCGTGGCGAGGTGAGGGCGGCCCCCGGCACCATCCTCGAAGCCCAAGGCCGCCTCCTTACCGCAACGGGCGACGACCCGCTCGAAATCCTCGAACTCCAACCAGCCGGCAAGCGCTCAATGACTACCGCCGAGTTTCTCCGCGGCCACCATCTTGGCATCGGAGACAGTTTTGGTCCCGCTTAGCGGTGGGCATCATGCTGATAAGGCTTTTCTGGTCAAATCGCAGGTATCAACTTTTTTTCATACCAATAGTGCTCGGGATTGAACTCCTGTATAGGAGCACGTTCAGGCGCGATTCACGGACCCTGAATTAGCTCGGACATCTCGATAGCTGCGCATGCCAAAAAGGGCAACGCTGACAAGCGGAGACTTCGGGTGAGGTACGCCCAGTGAAAACATTTGACCCGGTACGACGTTGGTGTTCAGCCGCTGGGTTCGCGGCGATGACTGTCAGCACGCTCGGCAGTGGGACATTGTGTGGCCGAAGATCAGCCTGCCGTAGCGCCGCGACAAGATGCGGTCTCAATTGCGTCTGCCGACGCACAGGACGCGAATGGAGTCCAGCGTGCGAGCGACTCGGTGGAACACGCGGCCGTGCGTCCGGTGGCGTCAGATGAGCACGTTGACCTCACTCGTCGCGCTCGATCGACGCGGGATGGGCTGCCGACGCGGTCTTCTATCAGATATTTGCCGAACGTTTCTGCAACGGCGATCCGGCAAATGACCCGACTCGCGAGTCGCTCGAGGATGCCGAATAATGTGCCGAGTTCTTGGCACATCTCTCGCTGGACCAGCGATTGGCATGAGCGCGCTGGCTGGGAGCAGGAGATGGATGACAACTCCAACCGGGGGCGGGCCGTATACCAACGCCGCTACGGCGGCGATTTGCAGGGAATCATCAATCGCCTCGACTACCTGCGAGAGCTTAGGGATCAATGCGATCTATTTCAATCCAATGTTCTATGCCCGTTCGCTCCACAAATACGACGGCAACTCATTTCATCACATCGATCCGTACTTCGGCCCGGACCCAGCAGGTGATTTGGCCATCATGGCTGGCGAGACGAGCGACCCGGTCTAGCTGGCATTGGACGGCAGCGGATAAGCTGTTTCTCACGCTTGTTCGCCGGGCTCACGCGCTAGGGATTCGGGTCGTGATCGACGGCGTATTCAATCACACTGGCCGCGGCTTCTTCGCCTTCGAGGACGTGCGCCGCCACCAGGCGGCGTCGCGCTACAAAGATTGGTATTCGATCGAGTCCTTCGACGATCCCGCTACGCGCCGAGACGAGTTCCGTTATCGTGGCTGGGCGGGGTTCAGGTCGCTGCCGGAGTTCGCTGATGATGCTGCTGGCGACGACCTCCAGGCCGGTCCCAAACAATATGTGCTCGACATCACTACCCGCTGGATGGACCCCAATCGCGACGGTGATCCCAGCGACGGCATCGATGGCTGGCGCTTGGACGTAACGCCAGACGTGCCCGTCGAATTCTGGACGGAGTGGAATGAATACGTTCGCACAATCAATCCGGAAGCTTTCACCGTGGCAGAGATTTGGGATGAGGCAAGCTCCTTTCTCAAGGAAGGGAAATTCTCGTCCACGATGAACTACTTCGGCTTTGCCTATCCGGTGAAGGGGTTCGTCATCGATGGTGCAACTGACACAAAGCGAAGCTATCCGGCAACTGGACGCGGCGGCGCAGCAGTTACTCGGCCGCTACTCAGTTCGCTCTACTGAATCTCATTGATTCGCACGATACGGATCGCGTCGCTTCGATGATTGTCAACGCGGGCCGGCGGACGTATGCGCAGCCGGATCGATTCGACTACGATGTGGACGCGTCGCCGCGCCGTGGGTCAAGCTACAACGTGCGCAAGCCGACACCGTCGCAGCGCCGAATTCAGCGGTTGGTGGCACTGATGCAAATGACATACGTCGGGCCTCCGATGATCTACTACGGCACCGAAGCCGGCATGTGGGGCGCGGACGACCCGAACGACCGGATGCCGATGGTCTGGCCCGATATGACCTACGATCCGCAGCGGCATGTCCCGCGTCAAGGCCCTCGGCCACCGACACCGTGGAATTCGACCGGGTTTTGTACGATTACTATCGTGCTGCGGTGTGGCTGCGACGATCAGCATTCAGCGCTGCGTCGCGGGGCGATCGAGTTTATTGAAACCGACGGTGGGGCGAAATTCCTTGCATTCCGCCGCAGCGACGACAGCGAGACGCTGCTGGTCGGCCTGAATCGCGGCGACGCAGAATATCGCTGGCAGTTGCCACTGGCGGACGGCGAGTCCCTCACCCAAATCTTTACGGCATCCGGCAATATCGAGGATTTCTCCCTTGATCGGAATCCGATGCGGGAATGACCGTGGCGATTCCACCACGTGATGGCGTTGTGCTCGAATTGCACCGCAACGAATGAGCGAATTGCTGTCTTGGTTTGACAAGTTTAGGGCATCAGTTGGTGTTCGATGGCCTAACGGTGGATTTTGCCATACCAATTGGCGGTCTTTGCTTGATATAGAATGGTCGAAGTAAGGTCGCGGGTGCTCGGGGCAAAGCGTGCCTGCAAATCGCTACACGATCAAGTGTGCTAACAACCCTGGATCCGTCGCTTTTCGACTACACCTGAGAGAGGAGATTTTGGCATGTGCGCCTACCGACCGAAAGCCAATTGCGCCCAGAGCCGTGGCAGTGCGTTGGGCTCGATCTGCGGTTTCAGCCATGTAGGGGCCGCGAGCCGAGCGGCACTTCTTTGTCGGCCTCGGCTCGGCCGACCTACTTACTATGGCTTCACGTTGGTGGAACTACTCGTGGTAATTGCAATCATCGGCATCCTGGTGGCGCTGCTTCTGCCGGCGATTCAGTCCGCTCGTGAAACGGCTCGTCGTGCGACGTGCCTTAACAATATCAAGCAATTGTCCATTGCACTGCAGAACTACCACGACGCTAAAGGCGAGTTTCCGCCCAGCATCCAGTTCGCACAAAATGTGGTCGATGCAGGAGAAGCAACAACTGGCGAGTAACGCGCGTTACGGTCCCAATTGGGTCATCATGATTCTCCCCTATATGGAAGAATCGGCTCTCTACGACGCGTTTGACCTGGAGGTGCCCATTTCTTCTCCGGAAAACGCGGCGGCCCGCGGCACCGAGCTACGTGTGATGCTGTGTCCCAGCGATAAGGGAAACGTAGAGCCGTACGGCTGGGGCGCCGACCAGCAAGGGTGGGCCAGGGGAAACTATGGTGCGAACGCAGCTCAATGGCATTTCCCCTACGGATTAGTGGCGCCCAATTATCTAAGCGAGTGGCGAAAAAAATGGGTCCGCGGCGTGATGGGCGCCAACATCGCCGTGAAGATCCCCGAGATTATTGACGGGACGTCCCACACGATCATGGTGGCCGAATTGCGGATTGGGCTGACGTCGGTCGACCGCCGCGGGGTCTGGGCGATGGGTGCTCCTGCGCGAGCAGCATCTGGGCACATGCTTCGGACGATTCCAAGGGACCGAACTCGTGCATTCCTAACGGTGACAATCTCTGGGCGCACCGGCGATCGTCGCTGCGGTCGGCGACGCAACACTCAGGCGGGAGTGCATGTCGGTGCCTGCCAACTGGGATCGCAGCACGCAGGCGGCACCACGCAGTATGCATCCAGGCGGAATTCAAGTTGGATTTGTCGATGGCAGCGGACGATTCATCAGCGATTTCATTCAGACTCGTACCGGCGGATGGAATATTGAGCCACGCTATTTCGGCACATGGGAACGCCTCACTTCGTCCGCAGACGAGCAGGTCATTGACGAAGCGGCGTATTGAGATGCGTTCGATTTCTGACACGGCGAACCGCATGTGCCGCCGCGCCTGGCTGCCGCTGGTGCTCTGTGGCCTCGCGGGTTGCGGGCCGGGCAACCCGTTTGACCTGGTGAAAGTCAGCGGAACGTTGACCTACGATGATGGCACGCTGATTCCCGCTAACATGATCATTCTGAAATTCGAACCGTTGGCCGCTCCCCTCAATACCAAGATACATCCGCCCAGTGGAATGAGTTATGTGAACGTGTCCGACGGCACTTTCGACGTGGTTACCAGCCACAAATACGCCGATGGCTTGGTGCGCGGCAAACATCGTGTTTTGGTGTCGGCGACAACCGAATCGGGCGATTCGACGAAGCTGGTCCCGGACGAGTACCTGGATTCAGGCCGCACCCCTCTCGGTGGTAGATACGGCGGAGTCGCCATTCCGGCTCCTCGTGCGGAAACCATAGCCTCCGCTGCAGTTTCTCGCAGCCCCAAGGTCGAGCGACTATCCTTGCCCTAGGTCCATCGCGGTCGAGCGTACTAAACGTCGTCATTCCGCGATTGCCGGACGCACAGCAATTCTGACTGCGGAGGGCGCCACCTCAGCAGCAACTGCTTCTGCCGATTCGTGCTGAGGAGAAGTTCACCGCTGCTGGATTTGGGTGGCACACTCTCTCAGTGGGCAGAAGGTGTCGCAGGACGGTTCGCCCTTTGCTGTGAAGGCTATCGACCAACGTGACGCATGTCGGGTCGTCATGTGCGCAAGATGCCCCACGGCTCAACCCGGGCCCAATCACTGCGGGGATGGACTGGCTCGTCGCCCCGATGAGGCCAGGCCGAAACAACCTAACACGCAACGAAATACGTGAAAAACGAGCAAGCAACGATTACAATGCGACTTACGAGGATCGGCGGCCTGCGCGTTAGGTTGCAAACTAGCAGTCAACAGGTAATACGCTGACTATCCTCAAACCAAGTTGGGCGGACACAGGAATGAGAACTTGAGTGGCTCCACCGTTCTGGATCAATGCCGCGCTTCGCTCCGTCATTTGGTTGGGAGTGGCCGTGGGCTGGGCGTACCTCAAGAAACCGGACGGGGCGAGCCTCCTTGCGGTGCGCACTGATGCCATTGGTTGGCTGGGCGGAGGCATCGTGCTCGCCGGCCTGGCTCTCCATTTCTGGAGTAGCGCGACCCTCGCGCGGGGCGAACGTCAGGGAGCGGCGGCGAGCACGCCCGTCACGGAGGGGCCATTTCGGTACGTCAGGAATCCGATCTATCTGGCAGGCATCACGCTGCTGCTGGGCGTGGGCTTGCTCTATTCCCCTTGGCGTGCCGTGGATTTGGGCTTGCCGCTGCTCTTACTTGCGTACTTTCACGTGGCCGTGGTCCGGGTTGAGGAGCCTGAACTGCGGCGGCGCTTCAGCTCGAAGTACGAAGAGTACTGCGAGCGAGTCCCGAGGTGGCTTCCTGTTCCGACGTCGCGCGCACGCGCCGCCCAACAGGGCGATGCAGATGACGGCGCTTCACGCCGTAGCTGATCGCCAAGTCGTTAGGCGGCGTCGACAGCTCATGTGCATAATGAGGGCGTGGCATTACGCATGAATTTCTGACGGTTCGACCTTGGTCACGAACCGTGGGCGTGCAAAGCCGTTTTAGGTCCCCTCGACGCTTCTGAGCCCGTTATGCACGGCGAAGTGTTGTCATCGTTTCCAGTCCCCACTTTTTCCCGGCACGAGTGCCTAGAGTTTCAACTTTTCGCTGGCATGAAGCAGGGATCGATCGATATGTGTCGCTTCCGCTTCGAGTTGTTCGCCATGACTTAAGGTACTTATCTGCGGCAGTGGTCGCGGTGATTTGTGGTGCCGCACGCGGGCCAGGGTGTCGGCGAGTTCTCGGCCGCGCACCTCGCCCAGTGTCGCCCAGTATTTCGCGGTCAGGCACGGGACGCGCAACGGATCGCGCGTGATCATTTCGAGGTTGAATCGGACCTCCGGCCGCCTCCCTTTCAACACAGAGATGATTCGCGGCAAGTCGAGAAAACCATCCCCCAGCGGCACTTCGGAGAGCAAGAAGCCGTCGTCGTACTCGGCAACCGCCATGTCTTTGAAATGCGTCGTCATTGTCCACGGCGCGAATGCGTCCACGACCGCGTGCGGATCCTCCAATAGCGCAATGCTATTACCGGTGTCGAGCGTGACCCCCACGTACTCGCTGCTCAGGCGCTTGAGCCATCCGATCATCTCATCGATTCGCCAGTCTTTGTGATTCTCGACCGCCAGTCGCACCTTGTGCCGGGCGACGACCGGCTCGGCAAGCACCAAGGACTGCCACGATTGTTCGGTGAATTCGCGAAACTGCTGCGCTCGCTCGAACGTCTCGTAGCGGCGACCATTGAGGCAAACGGTACGAAGCACCGTCACGCCGGCCGACTGGGCCGACGCAACCTCCGACTCAAACCGCGCGAGGTCGGCTTCTCCCTTCGGCAAGTCGATCATGCCCTCCAAATAGATCTTATGCTGGTCCATCGCTCCGCGCAGCCGCATGAGGTACTGTGCGTCGCGTGCACCGATCCTCGTCTGAACGCCCGCGGCCCCGAGCTGTGCCGCCTGTTCAACAAACGACAGCGGATCCGAGATAGCCGGAAAACGCGGCTCAAGCGGGCGGGCCGAACGGATCGAGAACGAGTGGATCACCAGTCCCATCGCAGTTTTGGCGTGACGCGCACTGGCGAGAGCAAGCGGCGGTGCGAATGGGATTGCGGCAAGTGACTTGAGAATCTCGCGCCGGTTCATTGGGCGCCTCCATCGCAGGAATTCGGGTCTAAGAACGTGTTTTGAAATTTGGGTGCCACTCGGCTTTGCCCATTGGTATTAACACAAGTGTGCAAGCATCAATCCGCTGAATGAAATCCTCGAGAAATTCACGTCATGTCCCCAGCATGGCAAGTTTGTCGCATCATCTATTTCTCGGTGATTATTCCAGCTATCAGAGATGTGTTAATACCAATGGGCTTTGCCAGTGTCCTTCTTGCCGAACCCTTGCGTTCCATGAGGCTTGCACGGATTCCAACTAGTGATGGTGGAGTGCAAGCCGCAGCCAAATCGGTCCTGACACACAACAATCCGTGAGACCAACAACAGCACTGGCGAAGCCAGTGGCACCCCGAAGCCACTTCGGAACAATCTAAAACACGTTCTAACCGACACCCAGCGCCCGCAGCTCGGCGTCCCACGGCGGGCGATATGGTCGAGCGAGCAGCGCGGCGGCCTCTCGGTCGTCAATAATGCTCTCAGTCCCCCAATTCCACTGAAGTTTGCGGTCGAGGCGGAGCGAGAGGTTTGCTAGATGGCACAGCGTGCTGACGCGATGCGCGGTCTCGAGGTCGGAGATCGGCGTCTCGCGTGACTTGACGCAATCGAGAAAATTCGCGCAGCGTGCCCGGAGAACTGTTCGCGCTCGCTGCCGGAGGAATCCTCGATCGGCGCGGTCCAAAACTCGTCGGGCCCTGTCGCCGCGACGCGCTGCGGGCCGCCGACCGGATGGGCTCCGGCGAACTGCGGAACACGGTTCGCCGGCGGGACTCTCTTGTCCGCGCACACCGTGGACCCGTGCCGGCTGATCGACAGCATCCCCTTGGTTCCATAGAACTCGATGCTTGACGTGTTGCCCAAGCCGGTGCTCGCCTCGCGGTGCGACCATGCCGCGGTCCAGGCCGCCGACTCTGCCGCTGTGCCACTCCCCTGCGATTTGAACCGGAACAAGGCATCTTGAGTATCGGGCGTTTCGCCGTTGTCTTCGAGGGCGAAGCGGCCGCCGCTGCTCGTAACGTCCGCCAATTCGCCCCCGAGCGTCCAGTGCATGATGTCCAGCGCAATGATGTGCGAGATTCGTCATCTGGCCGCCGGAGTAATCCCAGAACCAACGAAAATGATAGATGCCTCGGTTCGGATTATAGGCCCTAGCCGGGGCCGGACCGAGGAACATGTTCCAGTCCAATTCAGGCGGCGGGTTGGAATTGGCGGGAGTGCCGAAGCCCGGCATGATGTTGCGGTAGGCGTACATCCGCACGGAGTGTACACGGCCGATGTGTCCGCCGCGAATGAGCTGGCGAGCTCGGCCGTAATGGCGCCCGGATCGCTGTTGCGTACCCACCTGTACGACCGATTTGTGCCGCCGCGCGACTTCGACCATCCAGCGTCCCTCGCGCACGAACAGCGTGAGCGGCTTTTCGACATAGACATCCTTGCCCGCCGCACACGCCAGCATGGTCATCAATGCATGCCAATGGTCGGGCGTCGAAACCACGACCGCTTGCACGTCTCGGTCCTCAAGCAGCTTGCGGAAGTCGGACACGCCTCGGCAGTCGGCCCCGATCAATGCCCGGCCTGCATCCAACCGCCCGCGGTGCGCGTCTGAGATCGCGACGCATGCGACGTCGGGCTCGGCCTGAAAGTCGAGCACGTGACGCTTGCCGATCAGTCCGAACCCAATGAAGCCAACACCGACGCGATCGTTTGCCCCTAAAACGCGGCGATACGATGCCGCCGAGAGCGCCACACCACTCGCAACAGACCCGGCGAAACGGCGACGCGAAATGACGTCGTTGGTTTCTCCCATGTCAGCCTCTCGATATTTGTCGACTCAATTCCAATGGAAACGATCGTCTCGCATCAATAACCTTTGTTGATTGTGAACATACGCCAGGCTGCTTATTCTCCGTTTTTATAGCACGAGTCATCCATTGTACGGCAACTTATTGGACTTGGTGCAGCCAAAGCGATCGAGAAGTGGATGAGAAGTGCGGTCGAGGGATTTGCGAGCGACTTTTTTGCATGAGCAGACGCAAAGCCAAGCAGACACGCGACTTATCTCGGAAGAGTACGCAGTTTGGGAAGAAGCGTGATTGCCGTTCCTGGCCGGCAATTGATGAGCCTTTTTTATTGCCCAATCTGTTCCCGTCATGGGGGCCTTCACCGACCGGCGGCGTCTTTCCCCGATGGAGTGGGAAGTTGTCGCCGGCAATGCCAACGCCGCGTATTCGGCATGACGTGTTAACCTACTTCGGTGAGCTTCTCCCGAGCACCAAACCATCTGTACGTTGCGCGTTGGAAGAGCCCGCCGACGCGCGTCACGCCATTGCTGATGTCGTACGCATTATTGGGATGTCGCGACAAACCCATCAGCGCTGACTATATAATCCAGCTTTCGAGCTTCTAGCTCGGCTATGCTGCTTCGCGTGCATGAGCGGAACACCACTCTCGTCGCAAAATGGCCGCGATAGCGCGACAATGTGGTTCGCCTAAGATGGCCGATATCCTGGGGGAGAATTCTGGCCACCTTTGGACAAATCCCGAGGAATTCACAAGCGATGCTGTCCGGGGAAGGACAGGCCGCAAGGGCGCAAAAGTGCAATCGTTGTAAACCACCATCGCGACCGGCCGCAGTCGCGCCGAGGCCCGAGACCCTTCGTACCGGCATATGACTCTGTTCGTAGAAATACCTCGAAACTAGCAAATCCGTGAGATGTACCTCGGCAGTTCGGGCGACGTTTTTAACTTTTGCGGGCTTTTCGATACTAAAATCATCGCTAAAGCGGATTTTACTTGAGGCAGTTTCAAAACTGCTCAAACAAACCGGACGCTAGCCACCCAGAGGGTACCCGCCGGCTGATTTCATCAGCCGCAGGGCCTAGCCCACGGTTTTGAAACGGCTTGTATTGTTACCCTGGCTTTGTCGTCGTTCTCGCTCAGCGAGGTTTGATCGTTTCGCATCCAATTGATGTTGCGGATGCACGAACCGGCATTCCTATACATGATTAGCGAAGAAAGTCAGCGCGAGACATTCGCCCGGATATTTGCACAGCATCATCGCTGGTTATACGCCTATTTGATGTCAATCTTGGCGGACGTCTCGAGCACCGAGGAAGTATTTCAAGAAGTATGTGTTGTTTTGTGGCGAGAGTTCGGAAAGTTCGATCCGGACACGGATTTTCGGCGTTGGGCCAGCGTGATTGCCCGTCATAAGGTTTATCAATTTCGGCAGTCCCAAGCACGACACGGAAGATGTTTGACGAACGAGGTGCTGGAATTAATCGCGGAGCAGGCACTGGAGATGTCGGACCTGTTGGAGGAACGGCGAGTCGCCTTGCACCGCTGTCTGGCAGAACTGAAAGAATCCGATCGCGAATTGATTGCCGCCTGCTACAGCGAAACAACGTCGAAATTTCAACAAGGTTGCCGAACAGCTGCGCCGGCCCGTAAACACGGTTTACAAAGGTCTGCAGCGGATCCGGCGAGTGCTTCGAGAGTGCATTCGTCGGCGCATCGCCACCGGCGGATAACAGTCCGCACTATTTTCAATTGTTTCAAATGCGCGATTCCACTCCTCATCCAGAGCTTGATCGGCTGATCGAACGCACTTTGCGAACGATCGATCAGTGCGGAAGAATGCCGCGCGGCTAAACGATCTGTTGGCCCGCGATGAGGCCGCGCGCACGAAGCTACCTGGAACGACTTTGGATGGATGCCGAGCTGTTTGCCACATTCTTGGGCTCCGAGGCGGGGAAGCCGGTTGAGGCCGCGACCGTCAATCCTAGTCACCAACCGGTACAGTCTGCGACGCCGTCGAATGCCAACCGTGTCAAGTCTCGCGCCGTGCGGTTTGTCTCGTCGTACGGAGCATGGCTGGCAATCAGCGGCCGTGCTGGTTGATTGCGTGCTTCGGTTCAGGCTGGTTGGCTTTTCAAGGGGCGCGTGGGCATGGTCCGCTGGCGTTCCTTGGCGGCGAGTGGTCGGCACCGTCCGATATCTCTAGAGCCTGCCGGTGAGATTGTCGCTCAAATAACCGGCTCACGTGATAGCCGCTGGGCGGATGGGCAAGCGGGATTTGGTTTCGGCAGCGTACTACGTGTCGGTGAGACGCTCCATCTGCAAAACGGGCTTGTCGAGCTTACCTTTAAAAATCGCGCTCGGATGGTACTGGAAGGTCCGGCCACGTTCACGGTTCCAGGGGGCAACGAAGCCACATTGGTCACGGGGCGGATGTCGGCCGTTGTACCGCGGGCAGCTGCGGGATTTACAGTTTCCACTCATCGCCTGGCCATCAATGACCCCGGTGCCCAGTTTGGCCTGGTCGCCTACGCGAACGGCGATAGCGAAGTGCACGTGTTTGATGGTCCTGTGCGTGCTCGTGCCATCGATATCCGCGGTAGGGAGGTCGATAGCATTCGGCTGTCGTCGAGCGAAGCGGCGCGGCTTACGACTTCGGCCGCTAGTTTTTCCAGGTTCAACGCCGACGGGGATCATTTCGTGAGAACTCTCGAGCCGTCGATCGGGCCCTCGGAAGGGCTGTTGGCCGCCGACGAATTCGACTACCCGGCTGGTCCGCTCTCTTGGCATAACGGCGGCTTTGGCTGGGCGGGACCTTGGACGGACCTCGACTCGCATACCGGGCCGGACGAGTCTTCCACAAATGCCGTCGCCGAGGGCAGCTTGGCCGGCTCCGAGCTGGTGGCTCAAGGCAATCGGGCCATTCAGACAGGCAATTTCAATCGTATTCGCCGTGTGCTCAGCACCAGCATGCGGGGCGTGTTTGACATTGCAGGGCTGATGGAAGACCAGGATGGACTCCACCTGATCGGCAAAAACGGCAAAGTCGTCTACCTGAGCTTCATGCAGCGGGTTTCGAAGATCAGCGATGTTTACTACGCGTTTCGAGTTACACCGGGGCGATGGTAATGCGAACCGGGTTCTTTCCATCGGTCACGGCGCGGAAGGCAAAGGCTACGGCGTGGCCTCGAACTTCAACACTCTCTGGCGCCAAGTTGGCACGACACCGTTATTCGCGTCACTGGGCGAGGAAGACACGGCCGCCCATCTGATTGTCGTACGAATCGAATTTGGCGGCGGAAACCGCGATGTCGCCACCATCTACCGCGATCCCGAATCGCTGATCGACGAGGGGCGTTGTACGCCCATCGCCACGCTGAAAGGTAATCTGGCCTTTCGATCGAATCAGCCTGGCCAATTTTGACAGTCTGCGCGGCCAGGTGCACGAGGTGGACGAAATCCGCGTGGGCACAAGCTTCACGGCCGTCACCGGCCAAAGAAGCCGGAAGGAACTGCCGCTGACGGACGCGTTGTCTTCAAAGACGGCATGACTGCAACCGACAGCAGTTTTGTTGCCCTCGATGACGCCATCGCATGATGGGAATTGCTGATCGTAGGGACGGGCGGCCCGCCGTCGGAGAATTGCCGGGGACAAGTGACAGCTTCTCCTGTCACTACGGTGGAATCGCGACGATCGGCAAGTGGCCACGTGCGGCTCTCAAATGCCCGGGGCAGGGCACGTCGTTACTGTGGGGTTGCTTTACTGTGAGTTGTGATGTCTCTTTACTTCGGAGGTGGATCTAATGATGGTACGAACAAGAACTTGGCTATTGGGCTGCGCGGTACTGATCGCCTGCCTGGCCCCCGCGACAGGTAGGGCGGCCCTTTGGTTTGCCGGCAGCTTTCAAACCGCGGGTGGCTACGGTACAGATTGGACGCCCGGCAATGCCCCCATGCTGAACGACCTGGGCGGCGGGTTGTACGATCTTTCCTTGACGGGATTGGCTCCAATCTCGTCGTACGACGGCAAGATCATCGACGACGAGGGAACGCCTCCCGCAGCGTGGGGTAATCCAGAGGTGCCGCCTGGCGCGGCCAACATCTGGTTTATCACCAATGCCGGCGGAAACGTCACGCTGAACGTCGACCGCAACATGTATAGTGACGGTTTTTTGCCGGCCACCAATCGGGTCAAGTTTTCAACCGACTCGACGGCCCTGTCCAACATTTACGCCACGGGCGACTGGATGAACGAGGCCGGGGGCGCAGCTGACTGGGTCAACAACAACCCGATGTTCGCCCTTACCAATCAGGGCGGCGGGCTGTGGACGAGGAACGTGGTGATCTCCACCGCCGGCACATACCAATACAAGGTAACGGCCAATGGGTGGGCAAACCAGTGGGGCACGAACGGTCACAATACCGACGCGGCCACGAGGGCGTTCACCACGGCGGCGCCCAATCAGGCGGTTACGCTGCTGCTCGATATCGGCAAAGGCGCGATATCCGTGAACTTTGTTCCGGAGCCAGCGACGGCGACATTGCTTGGCCTTGGCGGCCTGGTGGCGTTGGCGGCGTGCCGCCGTCGGTAAACAAATGATCCGTACCTGGAATGCCCTTGTCGCGGTAAGTGGCAAGGCGGCTCAGACGCGGGCGGCAATGCCCACTTGGTACAGCTCTAAGAGGACCTCTGGATTGAGTATCACAGTAAAGCCTGGCTACAATGAGCTGAACTTGGAGTTAACCATGCAAAGGACACGACAATGAAAGCATTTAAATACTGTCTGCAGCACGATCCAACGAGATTTTTCGTCGCAACGTTTGTTTCGTTGTTGTTGGCCCTGCCGGCGGCGGCGCAGCCTTGGTACGCTCGGGGCGAGTTCAACGCCTGGGGCATCGACAATCCGATGGTTGTCGATCCGGCCGACGCCACTCACTACACGGCTAATGTTACCGGGCAGCTTGAAAACACCCGCTTTCTTTGGAAGATTGCCGAAGAAGACTGGTCTCCTGAAATGCCCGGAACTGGTCCAAATAACGATGGCCGGGCCCACTCCAATGCCACCGGCACAATCAACTTCCATCTGTGGGACAAGACAACCTGGGACGACGGCTGGTTCCCCAACAACGTGCGCCGCGTCGGTTACGACGACCATCAACAATTCGATTGGGAGATCGTGGGTTCGTTCAATAATTGGCCCGGCCCGCCCGATCCGAACTTTGCTCTCATGGATATGGGCAACGGCCTGCATCGCGGCACGTTCGCGATGAATACCGGCATTTGGGAATTCAAGTTTCGTGGTCTTACCGCCACGGAATGGGACACGGCGATCGGCACGACGTTCAACCACAACTCGCCTAACAACACATTTGCTGTCGCCAACAATGGCGATGAATGGACCTTCGAGCTCGACTTGCCCAACGGGCGGTTCCGCTATTTCACCGAGGCGGCGCCTGTCGGACCCAGTGGCGACTACAACCGTAACGGCAGCGTCGACGCCGCCGATTATGTCGCGTGGCGAAATGACCCAGGATCTTTCGGCGGCGATCCGGCCGGCTACAACACGTGGCGCTCCAATTTCGGCAAAACTGGCCCGCAAGTCACCTGGCTTGCCCGTAACAATGCACTAGCCGGCCAAACTCAGCTCCCTGAACAAGAACTCGTCGCATTGGGTGCTGGCAAGTACGAGCTCAACATGACCGGCCTGACGCCCCAAACCGACTACGAATTCAGAGTTCTTCGAAGCGACGCCAGCGCGATAGTCCCCGGCACCAACTTGAGGGTCCGCGCCAATGCCGCTGGCGAAATCGACCTCAATCTCCATGAATTGACAGGCACGTCCTGGGGCGACGGTTGGTCCCCGGCAAATACTCATCGCATCGGGTACGGCGACCACGATGAATTCAACTGGGACATCATGGGCAGCTTCAATGCCTGGGCCGCCCCGCTTGTCGAACTGACGGATCAGGGGAACGGATTACACACGGGTTCGTTCACGATCGACACACCCGGCAGCTATGACTTTAAGTTCCGCCAGGCCGGCGACTGGAATACGTCCATCGGGGCCGACTTCGGCAACGGCGCGGCAAACGCGATGCTGACGTCGACGACCGCTGGCCAAGTGTGGAACTTCGAGCTGGACCTGCCGAACGGACGCTGGCGGGCCTATACCGGAGCACCCTCGCTTGGCGCCGCCGTGCCCGAGCCAAGTGCGGTCGTGCTGGCACTGCTCTGTGGTTTAGTCGTGTGCGGCACGCCGCGGCGACGTTAGAGCGGCGAGGAATTATGATCATCTTTGAGCAATTCCCGAGAAACAACGACTGTGCCGACGGAGGCGAATTGTAACCATATTTGTGCAGATACGCGTTTATCCGCGTTCGGCTGCGTCGAAAATGCGGTTGAAACGGACGCGGTTTTCAGCGAACGTGTGTTCCGCTTCGGCGACTAGTTCGTCGGGCCGGGAATAGCCGAGAAGATACGCCAGCTTGGCCAGATCGCGGTCGTTGTCTGGCAATTCGTGACGGCCGCTGGCGGCCATCAGACGGATACGCGCTTCGATGCTGCGCTGGAAGCGATAGCTTTTGCAGAAGTACGCCGCGTCGTCGGCTGAAAGGTAACCGCCTTTTTCCAACGCGGTCAGCGCATCGAGCGTGCCGGGGACGCGCACGGCCGGATCCTCGCCGCCGTGTTTGAGCTGCAACATTTGCACGAGGAACTCGGTGTCTACGGTGCCGCCGGAACCGCGCTTCAAGTTTCGTTGCGTCGCCGTCTCCTCCAGCCGATCGCGCATCTGGCGGATTTCGGTGGCGAATTCCGGCCGCCACGGAGTGCCGAAGGCCGCTTGTGCCACGATTTCCATCGCGTGTCGGCTGGCTTCTTCAGTGCCGAGCACGGGCCGCGCCTTGCACAACGCTTGCCGCTCCCAAAGTTGCGAGGAGCCTTCGGCGAAGTAGCGCGCGAGCGCATCGAACGACACGGCCAGTGCGCCGCTCCGCCCCGTGGGCGCAGTTTGGCGTCGACTTCGTAAAGCCGGCCGTGCGGTCCGAGATTACTGGCCACTCGGATCAGCCGCTGACCGAATTCGCTGAAGAAGTGGCTGTTCACGGTGCCTCCTTCACGGTTGCGGCCGGTGGTGTTGCCTCCCGCCTCATACAGGAAGATGAGGTCGAGGTCGCTGTGGTAGTTGGGCTCCCGTCCACCAAGTTTTCCGAGGGCCAGCACCACGGGTTGGCAGACATCCCCTTCGCGAGATGCGAACCGCTCCCAATGGGCGCTCACCAGGGGATTCTGCAAGTCATCGTCGCCAGGCCGGGCGATTGTGGGTTCGCCGAACTTGTCGACCAGCTTGCCATACTCGTGCGCGGCGATTTGCTTGAGTGATGCCTCGGCGATATCGGCCAGCGCTGCGTGGGTGGAACGGATGTCGTCCTTGCCGAGAACGTCGCGTACGCCGACGCGCAGGTGCTGCGCATTCTTGAAGCTGTGCAAAATGGGGTCAATGTCTTCGGCACCCTTGCACAACTCGGCCAGCGTTTCTTCGAGCATTGCCAGCGTCGGCAAATTCTCCACGAGCAGGCTGTCCATCAATTCGTCGATCATGCCCGGATTGCTGGTGAGAATTCCGGCCAGGTAGGGGCAGGCGGCACACAACGTGACGTACAGATTGAGTGACGGTGGATTGCTGCTCAAAAGTTCCCAGAGGGCCGCCTTGCCACCCAGCGAATCGCTTACGCGACTGAGATTTACCAGCGTCGTATCCGGCTCCGGTGTCTTGGCGATGGCCGCAAGCAATCGGGGTGCGATGGCGGCCAAAAAGTGCCGGCTGCGGCGCGTCGACAGAAAGCGGATCTTCTCGTCGGCCAAATCCATCAAGTTTTCGTACGCGGCTGGAATGTCTTCGAACGGGTAGCGGCCCAAAACCTGTTGAATCCGCTCCGGCGGTGGGGCCGGGTCGTTAATCAAATCGACTTCGGGTTCCGCGGTGCCGTCGCCCGGAAACGCGTTGTGCAGCAAATGGTCCAGCATCTCGCGGTTTTGCCGCGTCCGCCGGGCGTAGTCCTCCTTGAAAGCATCGAGTGCCGAGACGTGCCGCGTGCTGTTGTAGCCCATTCGCACCGCCAGCTTGGCAAGTTCCTCGCGCGTGCCGGGCAGCATGTGAGTTTTCAGGTCAAACATGATTTGCAGCCTGTGCTCGAGCTTGCGGAGCATGCTGTAGTTGTCTTCCAGCTTGGCCCGTTCATCGGGCGTAAGGCTGCCGGCTTGTTCCAAGCGGGCGATTGCATCGAGCGTGTTGCCGGTGCGGACCTCCGGCAGGGCGCCGCCGTTGAGGAGTTGCAGAAATTGGATCACGAACTCGATATCGCGAATTCCGCCGTGGCCGGTTTTCACGTTGCGCAGGTCGCCGCCTTCTCGTTCGGCACGCTCCTCGATGCGACGTTTGAGTGCTTTGATGCCGGTGATGTCGGCCAGGCTGAGATACTTGCGGTAGATCCACGGTTCGAGTGCGCCGAGAAGTTCAAAGCCCAAGTCGCGGTCGCCGGCGATTGGCCGAGCCTTCACAAACGCCTGCCGTTCCCACGTGCGGCCTTTCACGTCGTAATACGACAACATGTTCTCGAAGCTGAGCGACAGCGGGCTGATCGCGCCGTCCGGACGCAGTCGCAAATCGACTCGGTACGCCGTGCCCAATTCGGTCGTTTCCGTGAGCAGGCGGATCAATTCCTTGGACAGACGCTCGAAATACTCGTGGTTGCTCACCGTGCGGCGGGCGTCGGTCTGGCCATCTTGCTCGTACAGCAGGATGAGGTCGATGTCGCTGGAGTAGTTCAATTCAACGCCGCCCAGTTTGCCGAGCCCGAGGACGGCGAATCGGCTGCGCTCGCCATCCGCACGGAGTGGCCGGCCGTACTGCTCGTCCAAGTGCCGTCGGGCGAAATCGAGTGAGGCTTCGACGATTGCGTCGGCCAGGTAGGAAATCTGGCGGGTCACGGTGCCCACGGGTTGATTGCGCACGATGTCGCCGTAGGCGATTCGCAAAGTTTCGCGCCGCTTGAACCGTCGCAGCGACGCCAGCACCTCGGCGTAGTTGCCAAGAGCACGCACTTCGTTGACCAGTTCTTCGACCAAGGCGTCGCGGGCAACCGGTTGGCCTTCGGTCATTCGCAAGAGGTCGTACGCTTCCTTGTCGGAAACCAACAGGTCGCTCAAATACTGGCTGGTGGAAAATATTTGCAGCAGGTTGGGCAGGGCGGATTGGTCGCGCTCGAACAGCGCGGCCATGGACATGGGATTGCGCCGCAGCGATAAAGCGTTCCAGGTTGTTGATCGCCATATCGGGATCGGCCAGCCCCGGTGCGGCGGCGGCGAACTGCTCACTGATCTGCGAAAGCAAATCGAGCGTTACTCCGTGGGTGGCCATCCGCGTGAAGTTGGCGTGGGCGGCGGGCAGATTCTCGACGCACAAAGAACGCAGCCAGGGCTCGGCTTCGTGAGCGTCGTCAAGACAAGAGCGAAGGCGGTCAATGTCGATCATGACAGCTGAACTATTGGTCGGAGATGACCGCCTGGCAGAGCTTCCAATTCTAACTGGTTAGTCGAGAAATGTCATGTAGCGATCGAGGCGAAACGATTCGTCGTGAATCGGGCTCAATTAAACGGAAAGTGCAACGAGCTCCGGGCCGGTGTGGCGCGTCACCACTTCGCCGAAGAGGGTGTGGGCGTTGGCGTCATAGACGATTATTGGCAGAACATGGCCAATCTGGCGGCGGTTGCCGTCGAATACGACAATGCGGTCACAATGCGTTCGGCCGGTCAATTGCAGTTGATCACCGTTGCCGTTCTCGGCAGCATTCTTCTCTGCCGCTTTGCTGGCGCCTTCGACCAAGACCGTTACCTGCTGGCCGATAAACGACTGGTTGTCGGCCTCGCTAATTTCGTTCTGTAGTGCCAACAAATCATTGTTGCGGCGGCGTTTCACTTCATCTGGGACATCGTCAGCGTACAGTTCGGCTCCCTTCGTGCCAGGTCGCTCACTGTACTTGAAGATAAAACTGTTTTTGAACCGCGATTCGCGCACGAGCTCCATGGTCAATTGGAAGTCCGCGTCCGTCTCGCCACAGAAGCCGACTATGAAATCGCTGGTGACCGCGACGCCTGGAATCCACTCACGAGTTCGGGAGAGAGTTTCGCGGTACTCTTCGACCGTGTAACCACGTTTCATGCGCTGCAGCACCGCATTCGAACCGCTTTGCACCGGGACGTGCAAGTATTTGCTCACCTTCGGCAAGTCGCGGACCGCGGTCAGCAGGTCGTTCGTCATGTCCTTGGGATAATTGGTGACGAACTTGATTCGCTCGATCCCCTCGATGTCGTGCAAGCTCGCGAGCAGATCGCTCAGCCGCCACATGCGCTCGCCTTCGCGGTAGCGGTAGCTGTTGACCGTTTGGCCAAGCAGCGTGATTTCCTGGCAACCTTCGCCGGCGAGTTGCCGGCTCTCCGCCAGGATTGCGGCCGGGGGGCGGCTTTGTTCCGGCCCGCGCACGCTGGGCACGATGCAATACGTGCAAAATTTGTCGCAGCCGATCATGATCCGCACATACGCCTGGTACGGCGTAGGCCGCATCGCCGGATCGCGGAGCGGATCGAAGCTTTCGTGGCTTCGCTCGATCTGAGCGCGGCTGCCATCCTTGCGGCCGAGGCTGACTTCCATCCGCTGCCCGCCGCCGAGCACGAATCTCACGCACAATCGCCGGCACCTGGTGCAACTGACCCGGGCCAACAACCAGGTCCACATACGGCGCGCGTTTGAAAATGAGACCTTGATCTTTCTGGGCCATGCAGCCCAACACGCCGATGACTTTTCCCGGGTGCTGCTGCTTGGCGTTCTTCAGCCGGCCCAGCGCGCTGTAGATCTTGTCTTCCGCGTGTTGCCGTACGCTGCACGTGTTGAACAGAATCGTGTCGGCGTCGCGGACGTCGCGAGTCAGCTCGTAACCGTCTTTGCGCAGACTGGCCACCACCAGCTCGCTGTCGAGCTCGTTCATCTGGCAGCCGACGGTTTCGATGTACAGTTTCATGGCGTGAAGCCGCAAGCGGACGTTATGCTGCATCGCGGTTTTCTTTTTCGCTCTCGCGGATCTCGCGCTGTCGTTTCATTATCCGGCGATGGACTTTGATTTGCCTTTGCACGTCAGCCACCAGCACGTCGCGCCGCTGCTTCATCAATCGAACCAACGCCGTCACGGCGACGTAGGCCGCAATGGCCAGCAACACCAAGTCGGCACGAGACATCCATTCCATAGCGGCACCATTCCTTGCCAGCTATCGGCTGTGGCCCAATATATGATACCGCAACCGTATCACTGTGGGCGAGGGACGATTGCTTGCGCGATTATCGCTACCGCGGCACGATCGAATCACTCGACGTGCCCGGCGGCGGCGGAAGCGTGAGCGGCGAATTGGCGGCGGTGCGAACTTCACTTAAACGGCGGAGCGAACGCAAGGCTTCCTGGAATTCGGGCTTCGCCTGGAGGGCAGCATATCTGGAATCTTGATTTACGTCTTCATAGTGGGACAGCGCCGGCTGAATTGACTGCGGATTGATGTTGGAGTTCGGCACGTAGACTTCGGCAGGCAGACTCAAATAACGCCGCCAGTTCTCATCGAGATTCGCCGACAATTGTCGCGCGGAGAGGTCGAGCTGCCGGCGTGCTTCCTCCATACCCGAGGCGCCTTGGGGCACCCAGTCGCGCCGCCGGCGATAACCGGTTGGCCGGCTGCGGCAGCGATGGGGACAGCGGCCGTGTACGCGGTGATCGTTTGCAGGAGCTGTATCGCTGACGCCGGGAACGGCTCCGGGCGGCTGGTAGTACATCGCTTCGGCGGTGGGATCCAGCGAAATCGACGAGCCGTCGATCGACACGCCGATGAACGCTCCACGGGCGCGCGAGTAGGACAGGATTTCTGCCTGTAGCTGCAGATCAGTGGCAGCCGAGGTTTGCCGACCTACCGGGCCGGCGGCCGCGGATGCGTCCACACCAATTTTGAGCGTGCCGCGCAGCACATTCGCCACGCTTTGCGGCGTGCGGAAGACCAGCACCAGATCGGTTGCTTGGACGCCGATTTGATAGCCGACGCTGCCGCCGGTGATCTGGATCATGCGTGGCGGCTGCCACGAGCCCTGGGCATCGCGCGCGACCAGCACACCGCGGCCGTGCTGCACGCCGATTACAAACGCACCGCGGACCATGGACGGTACGATCGCGATCGCCTGGGCCTCTGCCAGAAGATTCGCGGGATGCTGTTGCCCGGCATGACCATTGCCTGCGCAAACACGTTGTTTGCGTTGATCACGGCAACTTCGGCGGGCGATGGTTGGACCAACATCTGGCCGCGGCCGCGGCTGGCAACGGCCAGCATGAAGACCAGAGTCCAAATCACGAGAATCGACAATCGACCGCTCCGCGTCATACGCCAGTCCTTTACCGAGATTTGAACAGTTTATCGAGTCGCTTTGTTGAGTTCACCGCCGATGGCCTTTTGGGCTGCGCCTTGCAGCAGTTGTTGCGACAGGCCGGCAATCGCGCGTTGGTCCATTTGCGGGCGTGTGAGCGTGCCGGTAATCGGCACTTGCAGCGATCTGGCCTTTGAGCCCCGCCAAGAGCGGTTGATCGCCGATCCAAGCATCTTGGATTGGCACCTGCAGCGTTAGCGAGATCGTTTCGTCGAAGCCCACGGAGCCCTGGGAACGCATCGTCACGTCGCCGACTTGGAACTCCATATTTTGGTGATGCACGCGGCCGTCGACGACTCGAAAATCGACCTGTTGATCGCGGACCGCAAGCAGAGTGACTTGTGAATTGGTGGCAGACGCCGCGGGGTCGCGTCGCCTGGCGATCGACTCGATCTGTCGCGCCAGTCCGATCCACTCACGCACCATAGGCCCCGGAACGACGCGGACCGAGTGCACAGATAAGCTTGCCCGCCGAATCGGCCCGCCGCGGCTCGCCCAATGGCACGCGAGCGCCTTCCAATTGAAGTGAAAACAACCCGTCGCTTTGCGTTGCGCCGGCCAGCACCGGGGCCATGTATTTGAGCATGGCCTCGCTCACTTCCGGCGAAATTCGTACGTTGGTGACGAGCGGACCAGCCGGCAACAGCAATTCCGACGGCTCGGGATCGAGTCGCAATTGCGGCGAGGCGGTGAGCCGACCTTCGCCAATGGCCAGCGACAACGGCTCGATGCGAACCGCGCCATCGCCCAGCACGGCGGCGAGCCGGCCTGCGCCGACTGGAAGTCCGTACAAATTGGCGCCGGCCCAAGGCATTTCGACCTGGGCGCGAACTCGGCGAGACCACGGTATTGCGGATTTCGGATTTCCGATTGCCGATTGCGCGGAGAATCCGACGGGGTGGACACCAAGGTTCGACGAGTCCGCAAACTGTCCGGTGAGCGCGAAGCGCGCCTGTTCGCGGCCGGCGAGTTGAATGCCGTCGCCTAGATACGGTCGCAGCAGCGGCGTGATTTGGGCCAGGTCGTAGTCGACGGTACCAGTGAGATTCGCGTCGGCCGCAGTGGAGAGTTTGGCAAACTTCGCATTGACTGCGGCCCGTAACGTGTTGGATTGGATTTCGAGGGAACTTACGTCCAGTTGATCCGTTGCGGAATCATAGGTGGCAAGTACGCGAATGGACATCTGCGGTTCCTGCCAGATTGCTTGTTGGCCGGGGGGCACGCCCTGGCTCGCCGTGGAGCGCTGTAGTAGTGCGAGGTTCTGGCCGGTGGTTGTTAGTTCGCCTGTAATTCGTCCTTGCTGCTGAGCGAAGCGGATATTGCCGGTCAGCGTGCCTTGCGGGTGATATTCAGAGGCTTGTTCCTTGCCGGCGCGCCATGCGGCGAGCCGAGCCATGTCAACGCGGTATGCGGCAACGCCGGATAGCTGACCTGCATCGCTCGGATTGCCGAATTGTCGGCCGCGATATTGCAGATTCTTGACCGCCAGCGAAACGGTGCTCGTGACAAATTGAGCGCTGCTCGCGGCAATTTCTCCCGTGACGCCGTTCCAGCGAGCGTCACCGGCCAATTCCACACGCGGTTCCTGAATATTCCATTCCGGGCCGGCAGCTTGGAAGCCGGTGGCCACGACCTGCGTTTCGCTAAACTCGAAGGCATTCGTTCCAATGCGAGCATTGGCCGCAAGCTCCAAGTCGCCGTCGATTTGCCATGGGTCTGCCGAGTACCAGGGCCGCGTACGGGTAAGCCAGCGCGCAATGCGGCCGGTTGCCCGTAGTGAAATTGGCCATGTGGGTGCATCCGTCGTAAGTCCGACCGGACCGGTTAACTGCGCGTTTAATTCGTCGCCTTGTGCCGCCAACTGCAAACGCGCGGCGTCGACGCGGTTCGGCCGACGCGTAGTGCGGTCGAGTGTGCCGGTCGCTGTGGCATTCAAATCCAATTGTGGTTCTGCCCACAGGGCGCCATTAGCCAGTGATACGCGCAATTGGCTGAGTGATCCCACAGCCTGAGCCGCAAAACTGTCCGCGCCGTGCTGTTTCCACGTGATTTTTGCTTCGCCCGTGCCCGCCAGCTGTTGGTTGCTTAGTTCGATGAACTGGCCCAGCTGCTGGGCAAGACGATTGAGGTCGAATCTCGCGCTCGCGGAAAAATCTTGCGGTGTGCCGTTGGCCGCGACTTGCAGGAACTCGGACTCGCATTGAAGCGAGTCCAGCCGCACCGAGTCGTTTTGGCGGCTGATAGCGAGGCGGGCATTTACCGGTTCGTCCCAGCGTAGTTGCCGGCCGCCGCTTAATGCGGCCAGTTGGTTCGTAGTAATCGCCGTGCTGATTGCCTGACCCTGAGCCGCGGGCTTGCACGCAGCAGCGACCTCGATGACTCCACTGGTGATCGTGGTGTCGTTGCGGATGCGAAGTGCATGCGGCAACATGGCTGCAAGTCGGGCGACGTCGATTGAACCGCGAAGCTCTATGTCGTGCCGAGCAGTTGAATTCAACAAGCCATCGTGGAATGACGGGGCTCGCGGAAACGCGGTCGAATCCAGCGTGCCGCGCACAGCGAGTTGGCCGATTTCGCTTCGCAACCGCAAATCCTCAATTGCCAGGCCGGTTGCTCGCGTCTCGACTTGCCACGGCATTTCGATTCGTTGCAGTCGCAGCCGGTCGCCGTTCAGCGCGGCCGCGGTTGCGTCAAGCGCGTCGATCGCGAATAACCCCGACGACGAAAATTCTGGTGCCGACTCCGAGTCGCTCACCGTCCAGTTAGCGGTTCCCTGGCTGGACAACGTCCCGCTCATTTCGGCAGCCACGACTGCTCTGCGCAGCCACGGCTCGGCGACGGCGAGGGACAGTCGATCCGCCTGCCAGAAGAGTTTTTTCCGAGAGCCGTCGCCTGGCTCTAGGGCGATCGCGATCCGACCGGCGGGCGCCGCCGCACCGCCGATGCCGAGTTGAAAAACTTCCGCGGCGAGCGAGCCGCGCTCCTGACCACCGCCCGCGCCGTGCGAATTGTATTGGAGATTGATTCGGTCAACGCGCCATTTGCGGCTCGTTGCCAGTTCATCCGCGAGGATGGTCCCTTCCTCAACACGAACCGCATACGCTACCGGCTGCGATGCGCCGCCGCTAACCACGTCATCCATGCCAGCGACGTCGAGATCGGCAAGCACATTGCGAACTGCGTCTTCGATGTTGCTGCCGTCGGGACGCAATGATAGATGGATCGTAGGACGGTCGATTTCGATTGAACCCAGGTCGCGTCGATCTGCGAGCAGCTTCCAGGGTGCGCGGTCGATGGTGATTCGTTCGGCAGTCAGCAATGAATTACCGGCTGCGTCTTTCACCTCCACGCGCGATAGTGTCGGCGGGCTGAACCAACTCAGCGACGCGTCGCCCACAGTCACGACTAGATCGTCACCGGGAATCGCTGCAGAAAGAAGGGAGTCGCGCAGCGGTGTCTTGGCGATCAGCAGCGGCAGCAATCCAATCGCCGCGATAGAAAGCACAAGCAAAACCAATAGCCGTCGCCGTATACCGCCCGTGCGCAGTGCCCTGGGTACCGGCCGTGGTCGGCCACGCCAACCGCGCAGCGTCGCATGCTTTCTATTCATGCGGCGGATTCTAGGTAGATCGACGCCACGAGCCTAGAGCGAGGTGTGGTCCTGCTGTCATTGCTGGCGAGCGGGTACAACCTCTAACGTAGCAAATTGACGGAAATGTTCGTCGAAGGCAAAAGCCGTTTTGATTGCAAGGCGTTCTACGACGACGTAACTAACGCAATCGGTGAAGCTCCATTGCTTGTCATCGAAGCGCTCAAAAATTAACCACGCCGCTTCGATATCAGCGGGCTGAATCCATACGATTTGGGCGAGGCCACCCGAAAATATTTGATGCCCGAAATGAAGCGCCCGCTGGTAATTGCCTCTTGTTTTGAAGAGTGTTAGGGCTTTGTCAACAACGTAATCGGTTGTGATCAACGGCTGCCGGTTGTTCAAATGAAACGTACGCGCCTCAGCGTGATAGGCATCTCGCGGCGTATAGCGTGCATACCAAGCACTGGTGTCGACGAAGATCACTCTGGTTGCCCGTAGAGAATTGTGTCGTGATCCGCGGCGGTAAGACCATCAGCGGGGTTGTTATCCGGCAGTTTCGCCATTTCGACATCAAGCTCCTCCATGGCCCTGCGCTGCCGTGCAACAATTCCCGCTTGGTCGCTGAGCTCGTCCACTTCCGGCGAGACGCTGACGCAGACACGTTGATGCTCCTCAAGGGACAGAGGAGTTAGTGGCTTTAGAACCCCGTCTTCATAGATGGCCAGAATGTGTTGAAACATGCGCTTATCCTAGCAGGGCCGGGGTAAATCGGCGACGGTTACAATTCGAAATTGAAAGTCCGCGCGATATACCGGTACAGCCGGTCGATGAGCGTTCGCGGAGCAGTGGTAATTTTTGCGCGCCCACCAGGCCCAGGCGCAACAGACCGTGACGGTCTTCACTCGGCAAAGGAACGACCGCTTCAAAGACAGGGCTGAGCGGCCGCGGTACTCCGCTGGCGCTCATTTGGGTAGCGAGCGGACCGCCGTGCAAGCTCGAGAGGTGAGTCGGGGCGACCTTCAAGTCCTCCGTCGAGACGCGTTCAATCTTACTGACGTACGCATGCTCGGCCGACTGAGTCAACATGATCTTCACCCGCTGACCGGGAGCAACGAATTCAACGTCGCCTTGATCGATCACCAGTCGGGCTTCCAGGTGTTTGGGGTCGCCGATCTGACAGAACTTCGTGGCCGTGACCAACAGTGCGCCCACGTTCTCTTTTTGAAATGGCGAGCCGGACCATGTATTCAGTTTGTTGCCGGCGTCGGGATGGTCTTCGACCAAAGGCGGAGGCAACACGGTACCCGCCCGCGGTGCCACTAGCCGAAGCTTCTCGCGGTCCAATTCGGCATTTTCGAGCTGCTCTTCAATACTGGCCAGGTTTTCCTCCACACTATCAATCTGCTCACTGGCGCGCTGATCGGTGAAGCGAATGCGCTCCAGACCAGCCAGTTCGGCACGAAGCACCTCGCGGCGGCCGGTCAAATCAGTGATCGCCATATCAATATCCATGTTGCGGAGCTCGGCGAGGACCTGGCCTTCGGTCACCTGATCACCTGGCTTGACTAAAACCTTGTCCAGGATACCGTCGACTTCAACATATACCGAGGCGGCTTGTCGCGCCTGGACTTCCAGCGGCGCATGCACGCGCGAAGGGAACGGAATAAAGCAAATAGCCGCCGCTGCCGCAATGAGGATCGCGATGGTACCGTACATCCGAAGACGTTTCACTTTGCCGAGTCTCCCGGGCACTTTGAAGAATTTATAAACCTTTACCAGCGGCTGGATCAACAAGCCGTAAAGCGCACCCATGGCGATGATCTGGCCGATGATTTTCAGCCGATATGGCTCAAACACTTTATTCAAGAAGTACAGGATCGAAAGCACAACGACCCAGCGGTAAATCGCGGAGGCCACCGTGTACGTAGCGAATAGCCATTGCTTTCGCTTCGGCAGGAATGGATCTTCCGGTTCTTCCAGGCCGAGGCACCATTTCCCCAATTTCCGATTGAGAATGGTCGAGGCCTTTTGCCGCAGATTCGGGATCTCCAGGATGTCGCTCAGGATGTAGTAGCCGTCGTAGCAGCAACAACGGGTTCGCGTTAAATAGGACGGTGCTCACCGAGCTAATGAACATCACATTGAGGGCGGTGTAGTTGAGCGGCCCCGGCTCGGTGAACCACCAGATGAACGTGCAGATCGAAGCCAGCACGACCTCGACGTACATTCCCGCTGCGCCAATCGCGGCGCGGTGCCAGCGGTTGGGAAGCATCCACGAATCCGATACGTTGCAGTACAGGCAAGGCGTGAGCACCAGGAACATGACGCCAATCTCGTGACACTCGCCGCCAAAGTGCTTGCACGACAAACCGTGTCCAAATTCATGCAAGATCTTGGTAGCTGTGAGCGTGAGCGCCAACCACAACCAATTTTGCGCTTGGAAAAAGCTCTGAAATGAAGGCAGCCGCGAGCGGAACAAGTCAAATTGGACGACCACCAGCGTCAGCGCAAAGTGCCAGGATAATACATGCCACCAGCGCCTGAACGGTGAAAAACCAGCGAATGTACGGATAAATGAAGTTGAAGAATCGTTCCGGGTCGATGCCCTTGAAGCGCAGCGACATGATGTTGGTCAACGTCGCGATTCGCTGCTGCTTGACTTTCTCGCCGCGGCGCTTCGCGAGCTGATGGCCTTGCCCCGGGGCGTCGGTGATCACCAACCCGCTGCGATGGAGCATGCCGATGAATTGCTGCAGCTCCTCGGTGCGAATCGTTTGGGGCGGAAACTCGCGCTCAAAACGATCGGCGATCTCATCCAGACTCGACTGCCCGTCCAGCATCTGCAGAATGGCGAACTCTTCTTCCTCGAAGCGGAAGTACTGCAAGCCGACGGGGTCCTTCACTACCCAGTAAATGCGCCCTTGGTACCGGTGCCGGCGGGCGCAGATCGGGCCGCTTGCGAATTGGCAGCCGTCGCGACGAGCTGGAAACCAGACTTTCGGCAAGAGTAGCCATGGAAGAAGGTCAAGAGCTGAGAGTCAGGAGTCGAGAGCCAGAAACATGCTGACGGTCCCGTATCGAGATTCTGGCTCTTGACTCTCGACTCTTAGCTCTCGACTTTTTTAGCGTCCTGCGGTTGCTGCGCCGCCGGTGCCCAAGTGGATCGTCATCGTGGACATAAGGCCGTCGCGCAACATCCACGTGCCGTATTCCTGACGGTTGGCGACTTCGGCGCGCACGCCATATTTCTTGTCGCCGCCCACGACAGCGCTGATTTTTGTCAAACGACCGCGGAACGTTTCCTTGCGACCTCGGGCGAATTCCACTTCCACGGTTACCTCGCAACCATGCAGCTCATGCGGATCATATTTGAACCGATCCACTGCGCCTTCGACCTCCATCGTATCGAGTCGCAGCAATTGCAGAATGACGTCGCCGGGATTCACCCACTCCTGCTGCTTGCGTGCGAGCCGTTCCACGATGCCGTCGAAGGGGGCAACGATGACGCGGCGCTTAATCGCCAGCTCGGCCGCCTCCAGCTCGGTCTTCTTCGTGAAGTATTCGTATTTGGCGAGCTCTTGCTCGTGGGTGGCTTTTTCAATCGCCAGATCGGCCCGTTCCCATTCCAGTTTCTTCTGGCGTAGCTCGACAATGGTGACTGTCCTTGCGGCTTGACGATTTGCCTCCTCAAGCAATTCATAGTCGGCCTTGGAGACTTCAGATTGCTTACGAGCAAATCGAATCTCGACCTCATCCTTGGCACGCTTGATGGCCGCATTCATGGCGTAGATGGCGGCCTGCTTTTGCAATTGTGGCTCGCTGTCGTCGATCTGGCCGATAGTCTGGTCCTTCTGAACGACTGTGCCTTCCTTGACAGACAGATGTAAGATGACGCCCGGTTCCTGGGCAGCGAACTTGACGCTGTCCGCAACGCGAACATAGGCTCCCGTAATAACCGGGTCCGTCGATGAACTGGATGGGAGTGGGTTCTCGGTCCCAATTTGCGCAAATCGCGCAAGGACACTCAGGGTGACGAGGGAGTAGGTTGCCATCAGTTTATCTCCATTGCCATGTTTCCATCATTGGAGCACGGTTCGGCATTTTGATCAAAACAATCGGAACAGGATCTTGGCCCGGACGAAATCGACCAGATCGTGGAACCAGACGTAGCCGATGGCCCGCTGGCCGCAATGGATTTTGCCGGTCGACGTCATGCCGATCCTGGGATCACTAATCACGTCGCGCAGCGCCTGCTGATCGAACGATACGCGAACCAGTACGGTATTGCCATCTTCGCCGCGGACCTCGGCGCTGCGATGGATTTCTTCGACTTTGCCCTGCAATTGCTGCTTGGGGTTCGCCGCCAGGTAAAAAGTCACCGGCAACTTGTCGGCCGATGCTTTCGCGGCTTTGGCAATATGACCCATGCGATACTCGGGCATCAGGATTTCGAGTTCCCAATCGCTTTTGGGATCCGCAATTTCGACCAGCTCTTCGCCTCGGTTCACCGGCCGGCCAAGCAGCAAGTCCGCGACGTTCCAGGTGACGACGCGCCCGTCGATCGGGCTACGCACCTCGAGCGCTTTCTGTTGCAGCTGGAGCACCTTCAGTGTGTCCTCGAGGGCTTTTACTTTCTGGCCGAGCTGGTTGATTTGCGATTCCGTCTCGGCTGTTTCAATTTCGGTCTTTTCCACGTTGCTGCTACGCAAACGCTCTTGGGAAATTAAATTCTGGCGTGTGGATTCCAGTTCGCCTTGGGTTTGCGCCAGCTGTTTTTCTAATTCCAGGCTACGTTGGACGACCAATAATTGGCCCTTGGTGACGGGATCGTCGTGCTGAATTTTCACTTCCGTCACATAGCCATTGGTTTCCGCCCACACGCTTTGTCGGCTGGTGGGCTTGAGCCGGCCGTCGCCTTCGAGCTTGAACTCGGCCGGGTAGAAGCACAGGAAGGCCAATGCCGCCGCGATCGTACCAAGAATGGCGAGCGTCTTGGGCAGCGCGCGGCCGCGGAAGTAGCGGGTGCCGTGGCCCAATGCCCGCCAGACCGGCATCAGGAACAGGCCCTCGTATTCCAGGGCGTTGGTCAGCGCGGTGGAACTGTGCGTGCGAACCACGTCGACGCGTTGTAAAAACCCGTCCGGCGTGCGGCTGTCGACCATTTGCTCGACGATCAGCGCACCGATCACCACGGGCGGCTCCCGCTCTTCTTCGCTGACGAACTTGGCTTCTTCGTCGCGGGGCTCGGTGAGCGGCAAGATCGCAATGGCCTTGGTGTGTGATTCATCGACGTAAGCGTCGAGCGCTTCTTCCACTTGCGGCGCCAGGTCCGACGTGTCGCCCGAGTACCACACGTCTTCGCCCGTTTTGGCGACTGCCGCCGCCAGCTTGCTCAACAGAACTGTGACATTGGATCGTTTGTCGAAGGTGTCCTGACCGCTGACAGCCTCCACGGGGCAATTGCCGCCGCGACGAATCGCCACGCTTACGCGGTCGCATCCGATCAGCCGCCGGCCTTCGTTGACGATCGTGTAGGCCGTTTGGCGAACGTCGAGTTTTTCGTGGGCAGTGCGCGTGAACGATTCCAACTGCTCCCACAAAGTTTGCTTTTCAGAGAGGTGCTGCAACCGGCGGGCTTTCAAAAAGTCGCCGGCGAATTCGCACACTTGCAGCAGGAATCGCAAATAGCCACGCTGCGTGGTCACCCGCGCCAGTTCGCTGAAAGATCTCCACAACACCTTGCGGGCCTTGGTCGTTGAGTACCGGCGCGAGCACCAGCAGGTAGTCGGTGGGGTTGGCGGCGGCCTCTTCGTCGCGATCAGTTGCGTCTCCCGCTCCGGAGTGCGGCGCAACGAGCGCGCCCTCGGAGCCTTGCAACACCTGGTGCAGGAGACGCCCGTGCTGCTGCTGGGCGATTGAGTTCTCATACAGACCGGTGATGCTGCAGATTGATTTGATACGCCAGTTGTAAGCCGCCCGAATCGGAGATCGTCCATACGGCGCCGCCGGGCGCTGCCAGGCGCCGACACCACCTTATTGAGCATGGCGTCGTAGAACTCGGCCGGCGAAATCTGGCTCTTGGAGAGCTCGGCGATTTCGTGCACCAGGCCTTGGATCTCGCGCTTGGCGCGCTCGACCTGCTCGGCATCGACTGCGACGGGGCGCTCGGAGCCGGAGCTCTGTGAGTATTCGGAGGTGCTCAAATGAGGAACCAAGTCCAAGGGTGGAACGACGGCGTCTCCGCTCCGAGCCGACGAGGCGCGGCGGACTCCTGAATCACGACGATCGGCCTGCGGACTTAGTGCCCGCTGCCATCAACTGACGATTTCCGGCTGCCCTTTGCTCTGACTGGACGGCGCGGCGAGAAGCTGCCAGTACTTTACTGTACCGTAAACGAGCAAAATGAAAGATATCCAATCACCAGGCAGGAAGGCAAATTGATCGGTTTCGTCGCCGGGCTCGCAGGGACTGCCGTGCTAAATCGGATAATCGGCGAAAACGATAATTTCTGCCCGGGACAGGAGCCGCGGATTCGCCGCGAGCGATCGTGCAGGCAATGGCTTGTGACGTGCCAGACGATGGGCGGAATGGCCGGCTTTCCCGCGGCAAAGCGTAATCTTAATCTGGATATGGCTGGACCTGTCCGCCGCGTCAATGCTAGGATTAGAAGATTACTTTGAGGTCCGCAGGCGGCAAACCGTCGCTGCGGCGGTGTGGTTCAGGCGAGAGTGTGTATGGCGAAGCAAAAGGAAGAGGCTCTAGAAGTCGAGGGCGTTGTGACACAGGCCCTCGCCAACACCCGCTTTCGTGTGGAAATCGAAGGTGGACACGTTGTCATGGCCCATGTCGCCGGCCGGATGCGGAAGCATTTCATCCGTATCGTTCCGGGCGACCGTGTACGCGTGGAACTTTCACCGTACGATCTGACCAAGGGCCGGATCGTCTATCGCGAGCGCTAATACCAAGACGGCCGCACCGGCCGGCTGGATCGGGGCTGCTCGCAATTCCAGCGTTTTCGATCGGGCGCGTTATTTCTTTCCCAGCAAATCGCCCCTTGGCCCAAGAAAATTCGTTGGTATGCGAATACACAGCCGGGCCTGTCCTATATACTTGGTAGGCACTTTTCCGGCGCCATTCGATCGCGACGCTTTAGCCGCACGCAATTTCTACCGCCGCCGGCCATTTCAGCGATTCAAGAAAACTCAACGAAACCTTTTCGGAGATAACGCGTGACCACTCATGGTTTGAAGACCGCTACGTCGTGGATCGCCCTTACGGCGATGATTTTGACCCTGGTTGTTGCTCCTGCGACAGAGCGCAAGTTGCCGAGGCGGCCGAGGTCGAGGAAGCCGGTGCCGCTGTAGGCGCTGGAATGAAAACCGTCGCGGTCATTGCCGGCGAACAATTCGATTCCCTTATCAAAGACGTGACGTTCCTGGGTACCCTCGCCGGAAGGCCGGAGATGGGACAGATGGTTGAAGGTGGCATCAACTTCTTTACCCACGGCAAGGGGTTGCAGGCGATTGACAGAACTCAGCCTTGGGGCGTGATCGTGCAGACCGACGGCATGCAGCTGCTGCCGGTTGGATGCCTGCCGGTGAAGAAACTAAGCGATTTGTTGGCCGTCGTCACCGCCTACGGCATTGAAGTGAAAGATGCCGGCGACGGAATCAAGGAACTGGCGCAACCCGAGGGACAGGCGGTATTCGTCAAGGAAGCCGACGGTTGGGCATACATTGGCCAATCGCCGGCCGTGCTTGCCAATGTGCCTGAGAATCCGCAGGCGATTCTGAACGAAATCGTCAGCGAGTATGACCTTGGCGCAGGCTTCTCGGTGCAAAATGTGCCGGAGATGTATCGTCAGTTTGCTATCCAGGCGATGCAATCGGGCATGCAGCAGGCGATGGAGCAGAAGCCTGACGAGAGTGACGAGGAGTTCCAGCTTCGCCAGCAGATGGCTACGGCACAACTCGATCAGGTGAAGCGGGGGATTGAAGAGCTCGATTCGTTCGCACTGGGTTGGACAATCGACGCGAATGAGCAAAAAACATATCTCGACGTCACCGTAAAGGCCGTACCGGGCAGCAAGACAGCCAAAGAATTTGAGGCTGCGAAAGACTCGCGGACGAATTTTGCCGGCTTCTACCAACCGGATGCGGCCGCGACGATGGTGTTCGCCAGCCAGAGCGACCCGGACCAGCAGGATGTCGCCCAATTGGAAGCGGCGATGAGCTCGGCGCGCGAGCAATTCAACAAAGGGATGGACGAGAACGAGGACATCCCTGCGGAGTTGCGCGACGGCTTGAAGGCGGCCGCCAGCGATTGGTTCGACGCCCTTACGGCCACTGTCAAAACCGGTCAGGTCGATGGCGGCGCCTCGCTGCATGCCAGCGCCGATTCGATCTCGCTCGTGGCGGGAGTATTGGTGAAGGACACCGCCAAGTTCGAAAGCGGTTTGAAGAAGCTGGAAAGCGCCGCCAAGGAGACGCACAAAGAATTCCCAGGCATTCAATGGAACGCCGCCAGCCATGCGGGTGTGAATTTCCATACGCTGTCTGTGCCCGTGCCCGCCGACAAGGAAGCGCCGCGCAAGCTGCTTGGCGAGACAGTGGATATTGCTTTCGGTGTTGGGCCGGAAGCCGTTTACCTGGCCGCGGGACGCGACAACATCCAAGCGGTGAAAAAGGCGATCGACGCTTCGGCCGCTGAGCCGGGAAAAAAAGTGTCGCCATTTGAGTTGGCTGTTTCGCTGGGGCCGATGGCTGAATTCGCTGCCGCCCAGGCCGATGAGGGGCCGGAAAAGGCGACCGCCAAGGCGATTGCTGATATGCTCCGCGCCGAAGGTCAAGGCCGCGATCACCTGCGGCTCACCGGCCAGGTGATCCCGAACGGTTTGCGCTATCGCTTTGAGGCCGAACAGGGCGTGCTCAAGGCGATGGGTAAGGCGGCGGCCGAGAAGCAGCGACAGGCACAACAAGCGAATCAATAGCAGCGTATTTGGCCCGCTCGCAAACGGTAGGACTGCGCGACAGTTTCCGGTATGCGCCGCTGCGAGTTGCGCACCAATAGCTCATTTGCTGCTGAGTCTGAGTAGCTCCGAACCGATGCGCTCGGCATGGTGTCACACTGCCGCCGGCGTGTCCCATCTTTACGCAGACGTTCAGTCGTCGTAGGTTGCGTCTTCCGGAGTTTCGTTTTTATGACCATGCTTCTACAGAATGCCATGCCCAAGTTTTCTCCATTTCCCGCAGAACTCACCGATATCGCGGGGCAAAAAATCGCTCAGCTTGCAGGCCGGTTCGGTACGCCCGTGTATGTTTACGATGCGGGCAAAATCACCGAGCGGCTGTCCGATCTCGCGCCTTTCGACGTCGTGCGGTATGCCCAAAAGGCGTGTTCTAATTTGGCGATCCTCGACCTCGTGCGGCGACACGGCGGCCTAGTCGACTGCGTCAGCGCTGGCGAAGTGCACCGTGCTCTGGCCGCCGGATTCAAGCCCGGCCAGAGAACGCATCCCACGGAGATTGTCTACACCGCCGATGTCTTCGACCGTGAGGCACTAGGCTTCGTGTTGGAGCACGACATCCACGTCAACTGTGGATCGCCGGACATGATCGACCAGTACGGCGAGCGGACGCCGGGGCGATCGATCACCTTGCGGATCAATCCTGGATTCGGCCACGGCCATAGCAAGAAGGTGAACACCGGCGGCGCTCAATCGAAGCATGGCATTTGGCACGAGCAGTTGGAAGAGTGCATCGAGCGGGCCCAGAAGTGGAATCTGTCGATCACCGGACTGCACATGCATATTGGCTCTGGTGCGGACTTGGCGCATTTGAGCCAGGTTTCGACCGCGATGGAAAAGGCGGCCTTGGTAGTCGGTTCATCGATCCGTTCGATCAGTGCCGGCGGCGGGCTGCCGGTCCCATATCGCGAGGGGCAGGAGTATGTCGATATCAGCGCGTATTTCGAGATTTGGAATGCGGCCCGGCACCGGCTGGCGACCGAGTTCGGCCATGAGATTTCGCTGGAGATCGAGCCCGGCCGATATTTGGTCGCCGAAAGCGGCTATTTGATTTGCGAAATCCGGGCCGTGAAAACCGCAGGCGAGAACACGTTCTACCTGGTGGATGCGGGCTTCAACAACCTGGCACGCCCGATTCTTTACGGCGCGTACCACCCCATGGCAATTTGCCCTGCCAGCGAACGAAGCGAGCCGGGTCGCTCCTCGACCCATGCGGGAAGTTGTCGTTGGCGGACCCCTGTGCGAATCGGGCGACATCTTCACCCAGGAAGAAGGCGGCGTTGTGGCTCGTCGCGCCTGCCCCAAGCCGATGTCGGAGACTTCCTCGTGATCGGTTACGCCGGCGCATACGGCTACGTCATGGCCAGCAACTACAACTCGAAGCCCCTCGTGGCCGAGGTGCTCATCGAAAACGGCGCGCCTAACCTGGTCCGACGGCGGCAATCGTTGGACGACCTTATCCGCGGCGAATCGATATCGCGCGGCTAGTCAGTTCTGCGTCTAGTGGGTTATCACGCTAGCGGGAATTCGGGTGTTCGCTCGCGTCCGTCGCTGCCGAATCTCTCTGCCCGCACGCCCTAGTAGTCGGCTCATCTTTACCGCGACTCGTGCGTATAATTTCATGTGTACGTGTGTTTAGACGCCGGCTGTCCCACGGCCGGAGCGGTGAAAAATGGCTATTGGCTCAACGCAGTCTCCATCAAATCCGGTGCATGATCGTGCGATTTGCACCATGTCGCGTGAAGAGTCCGCGCCGGTAGTCTCGACGTGCGCCGAGGGGTATCACGTTTTTGATCCGTCATCGAATCGCGATTGGTTGGAACTGATTCGCGATATTGCGGCCGTCGCCAATAGCGGCGGCGGTGAAACTGCCGTTCGCGTGGCAAGTGGCGGTCAAGGCGTCGATGTAGAAGGTCCTGCTGCCCAGGTCGCACTATCATCGCGGGAAATCGTCGACCGGCTTGCTCAATACACCGATTCTGTTTTTGACGATATTCGGGTTCAACTTTGCGAATCCGAAGCGTCGGCGATTGTGGTTGCAGTCGGACGCGCGTTAGTGCCAATTGTGTTTATCAAAGCCGGCTACGAAATTGACGCGGCCGATCCATCAAGACGAACCGAGGTTTTTGCCGCCGGCAGTTTCTATACTCAACACGATGGGCGCATTGAGCCCGGCACGTCGGCCGATCTTCGGGCGATGTTTAAGCAGCTATTGCGACGAGTCAGGCGCCGCTGGCTCGCCGGGATTCGGCAAGTGATTATGCGACCGATCGACTTTGACATGCGCCGACGCCGAGAGGACAAAGACTCTCGAAGGAAAACGGGCGGTGCGCAGGCCGTCCTCAGGCCGGTGCGAATTGTTGCTGATCCCAGCGCCCCAGCACTGCAGCCGCAGGATGTCGATCGACTATATCCGTTGCGGCAAAAGGACCTGCTCCGCGAGCTGAATCACCGCCTTGGGCGACGTACGCTCAATAGCTACGACATTCAAGCGATACGCCGGCAGCATCGGCTTGATGTGCGACCCGAGTTTATCTTCCATTTGCCGGGTGCCGGGCGGCGCTATAGCCCGGTGGTGATCGAATGGATTCTAGAGCAGCGCGAGCGCAACCCAGTATTCTTTCAAGAGGCTCGCGCGAGAGACCACGAATTGATGAAGCTTCGCAGGCAGAAGCCCCGATGATTGCTTTGCTGCGACTCGACTCCTGCGCGGAAGGCAGCCTTGGCGAGTCACCGATTGTGGACTAAGATTGTGATAGGTTGCGCAATTGCTTGCGACCACGACCACACAGGGCCGTGGTGCCCGGTCGCGACTATTCGGCGCTGATTTGTTTGTTTTCTGGCTCTCGACCCTCGACTCTCAGCTTTTGACTCTCCCATGGCCAAAGAAGGACCACGCAAGAAAGTTCCCAAGGAGTTGGCGGTAATCAACGCCGACAATTGCACCGGCTGCGAGTCGTGCCTCGAAGTCTGCCCCGTGGATTGCATCGAGCTCAAGACGATCGACCGCGGCATCGTGAAGGGCACGCAGCAATGGTGTGAAATCGATCTCGAGCGCTGCGTGGGCTGCGAGGTGTGCGTGCATATTCCGCAGAAGAAGACCAACCCGTACGAGCTTACGGTTTGCCCCTGGGACGCGATCGAGATGGTGCCCACAGAGAACGTGGCCGTGGTCGTGGCCCAAATCGGCGGTCCGCCGGAATACATTCAAGAGCATTGGGACCGCCTGGTCGGAGCGGCCCAGCATCTAGCCGAGCTGCGGGCGGCCAGCGCGTGAGGCGGTCGAGCGAGCCTAAAGATTTTGAAATGGCCGCGGACCAAGTGTAGAATACACTTGGTTTCCGAGTTTCGTTTGGTTGCTAAATTGACGTGAGTTTGCGAATGACACGCATCACTGTTAGCGATGAGTTAGCCCGTCAGATTACACAGGCATCGCTGCCAATAGTGTTCGTCGATGCGGCCGGACGTCGGCTGGCGGAGATTTCCCAGGTGAATTCGCAGTCCGATTTGCCGCAGGGTATGTCAGCCGAGTACTGGGCGGAAATCCAGCGACGTATGGAGAATCCCGGCACATACGTGCCGCTGCAGGAAATCAAACAACGACTTGGATGGCAGGATCAGCAATGATCCGCTATACCGTTCTTTGGAGAAAAGATACGGAGAACGAATTAGCTGCGCTTTGGTTGAACTATCCGCAACGTCATGCGATCACTCACGCCACGGATCGAATCGATGCCGAATTGAGGGCAGATGCGCATGAGAAAGGCTTCTTGCTGCCAGGAAACGTACGAGCATTCTCGAGTTCGCCTTTGACGGCGTATTTTCGAGTTGACAACTCCGATCGCAAGGTTTTTGTCGAAGCAGTTCGATTGACGGAAACTAACTAGCCAAGCTGGCTTCGATTCTTTGCATGTATTCCATACTCTGCCGCGCAATCTCATCCGGGCTCGGTTCGTATTTGAATACCTCGACGCTCACCCAGCCCTGGTAGTTGATTTCTTTCAGGGCGGCAAAGATGGGCCGGAAGTCAATTTCGCCCATCCCTGGGCCAAGCAGGTTCGGATCGTTGGCGTGGAAGTGGATTAACCATTGACGGCTTTCGCGGATGATATCCCCAATCGGCCGGCCCTCGCTGGACATGGCTTTCACGTCGAGGTGTAGTTTGCAGTGCGGAGATCCAACCATTTCGGCGAGCCGGATCCCCGCTTTGGCGTTGAGCATGAAATCACCCTCGGCCGGACCGAGCGGTTCCAGCGCGATCGTGACACCAAACTGAGCGCAGGCCGGCACCGCGCCGTGCAGCACCTCGGTCGCGTACGCTTCGGCATCGTCGTAGGAAACGCCCGGCAGCAAATTGCGCTGCTTGGGCGAGCCGAATACCATGATGTTCCCGCCTAGGTCGGCACAGATTTCCGCGAGCGTGCGCAAGTAATCGGCAGTCCGACGCCGCACCGTTGGATCCGGGCTGGTGAGATAGAAGCCGTCGGTCTTCGCCAGTAGCCAGTGCAGGCCGATGATTTCCAGCCCGGCGTCCTCCGCCATCGTCCGCACTTCCACGATCCGTTCCGCCGGTACCCGCCGCACATCAAATGGCTCCATCGCCGGGGCGAATGTGAACGGAGCGATTTCCACGCCCGTGTAACCGAGTTTGCGGATTGTGGAAAATGTGTCGGCGAACGAACGATCGCCGAACATTTCGTTGCAGAGGGCGAATTTCATCTCACGGTCTTTTAGCGCGATGACAAGTTGCTGGAGACGCTTGCGGCACGCCTGCTGTTCTACCATATTGAGATTCCATTTTCATCAATCGATTCCGTCCCATGGAATGAAGGGCCCGCGGCATGTCGGTCGAAACTGAGCTCTTTCCACCGTCGTCACTCCAAACCGGCAGAATACACCAGGGCGATTGCATCGACCTCATGCGGCAGATCGAAGCCGGCTCGATCGATCTGGCGTTCGCCGATCCGCCGTTCAACATCGGCTACAGCTACGACGAGTACCATGACCGTCAGGATGATGACGAGTACGTGGCCTGGAGCCGGGCGTGGATCGCTGAAATTCATCGTGTGCTCAAACCCAACGGCTCGTTCTGGCTGGCGATCGGCGACGAGTTTGCGGCCGAGCTGAAGGTGGCTGCCCAGCACCAGTTGGGATTTGCCACACGGAGCTGGGTTGTCTGGTACTACACATTCGGCGTGAACTGCACGAAGAAGTTTTCGCGGTCGCACGTCCACCTGTTTCACTTCGTCAAGGACGAGAACAATTTCACATTCAACGCCGAGGATCCGCAGGTCCGCGTGCCTTCCGCCCGAGCACTCGTGTATGCGGATAAGCGCGCGAATCCGGCCGGCCGACTCCCGGACGATACATGGGTCGTCCGTCCGGCGGCCGACGACAACTGGGTGCTCCGGCCGCAGGATTTGCCGGAAGGATTTCAGCCTGGCGACGACACCTGGTATTACGCCGCGTGGCCGGCACGTTCAAGGAACGCCAGGGCTTTCACGGTTGCCAAATGCCCGAGCAGTTATTGGGCCGGATAGTTCGGGTCAGCAGCAATCCGGGCGATATCGTGCTCGATCCATTCGCCGGCAGCGGAACGACGCTGGCAGTAGCCAAGAAACTCGAGCGGCGATGGATCGGTTGCGAGCT
Organism: uncultured Planctomycetota bacterium; assembly: GCA_963786455.1. GTDB lineage: Bacteria > Planctomycetota > Planctomycetia > Pirellulales > Lacipirellulaceae > JABDGM01. The sequence goes on from CAWAZX010000018.1 coordinate 729,423, forward strand.
ATCGGAGGAATACGTCCGCGCCGCTACGGAGCGCCTCAATACAGTGCAGAGCGGTGATTCGCTCGACGGTCCGGTCGATCCAATCGCCAGCGCGCCGAGCACGGCCAACGGCCGAAAGCTGGAGAACGTTGCTCTGCATGAATCAGTACGCGGATCAGACGAATTATCGGACAGTAGCCGCGAGCCGGGCACCACGGCTTTGCGTGGTCGTGCTCGCCGGCAAGAACCGACGAACCGTTCGCTCGCGGTTGATGACTTCAAATCACCGATCAATTCGCGGCCAAATCTTCGTGATTTGCTGCGAGAGGCAATCGTCGAAGCGTTTTTCTCGGCGCATGAGGGTCACTCAATCGATTGGCTGCTGGCGAGCCCGACGCTTCAAAGTGCATTCCACATTGCCTGCCGCGATGCAGGGCTGATTGGCGGCCCGGCCGATTGGAATCGTGAGCTGCTTCGGGTACGGAAAACCGGCGGCTTCCCGAAACGCGGAAAGATTAAGAAAGCGACCGTCACCGACGACGAGCTGGACGCTTACAGCTTCGCGGCGGAAATTGCCTGGCGGCTGACGTGCGACAAGTTTGGCGCTCCCTCGCTGGATGAAATCCTGTGCGATCCTGACAAGGCAGCTTACTTCGATCGTACGGCAAAACGCTTCGCACCAGGCTTCGAACCGATTCAATACCGTTGGGCGGCACTACGACTTCGCAAAGCCAGCCGCGAGTTGGTCGACGAAGTGAAGCAATTCCATTTCGTATTCGCGAAGCGCGATTTTGGTCGCATACAGTCGTGGACTCGTTTCGATCTCACACGTTTCAACGGCCGCCGTGGTATTTACCTTTTGCGAGGTTGGAACAAGGAAGCGTTACTTATTGGAGCGACGCCCGATCTCGGTCGTCGTCTTGCGCAGCACGCCGATTGCCGCGTGATTTCAGATTCCGTAGCTCAAGTGTCGATTATTTCTGATCGCGAACTGCCAGGCGAAGACTATTGCGCCGCTTTCAAGGAAGACCTTGTACGCCGCTACGCGCCGAACTGGAACGTCAACCTGGTTGGCTTGCATTCCGTCTTCCTTGGCTAATCAACAGCGTCAAGTGTCACAGCGGTGCATATTCGCGACGGTCAGGGTTGTATGCCGTCACTTCACCCGTGGCGATATGGTACACCCAGCCGTGAAGCTGGAGTTTTCCCGCTTGAAGAGCATCGGCCACCGCGGGGTGGGTGCGCAGGTGATCGAGTTGGACGATCACGTTAGCCTCGATGGCTCGTTGAAGCGCATCGGGCGCCTTGGTCTGGCCGGCGGCGGCCATCGCGTCGCGGACGGTTGCCGCGTGATTGAGCCATTCTGCCACGCGCGGCATGCCGCGGAGTTGCTCAGGGTTCAACAGACCTGCCATGGCTCCGCATTCTGAGTGCCCGCAGATGATGATGTTCGGCACTTTCAGCGCGACCACGGCGAACTCAATCGTGGCAGTGACGCCGCCGACGTGGGGGCTGTAGCGAGGCACGAGGTTGCCCGCGTTGCGGAGCTCGAAGAGTTGCCCCGGCCGGGCTTGCGTGATCAACGTCGGGTCGACGCGCGAGTCACTGCAGGTGATGATGAGCGCATCGGGCGATTGCCCAGCCGCGAGCCGCTCAAACAGTTCCGAGTTTTTTGCGTGAACTTCACGCTGAAACAGGCGGACTCCGGCAATGATGTCGTCCATGGCGTTTTCCATTAGCTGACAGGCATCGCTTGCTGGCGGGCGATCTGCCGGTTCTCGCTCTGCACCAGTTGGCCGCAAGCCGCCGCAATGTCGGCGCCGAGTGAGTAACGAATGGTCGTGACGAAACCGGCCGCACGCAGAACTTCGGCGAACGCGTCGCGCTCCGGTCGTGCGGTCGTGCGGAGCTGCGGTGCGGACGCGATGGTGTTGTACGGAATCAAGTTCACGTGAGCATTGAGGCCGGCGAGCCACTCCGCGAGTTCCACCGCATCTTGCATCGAATCGTTGACGCCGGCTAACATCAGGTACTCGATCATGACGGTGTTGTTCTGAATTTGATTGACTGCCGCGACCGCCGCGCGGAGCTTGTCGAGCGGATAAATTGCCGCGAGCGGGATCAACTCCCGCCGCACCTCCTGCCGCACGCTGTGCAAACTGAGCGCGAGGTTCACATCGGGAAAGCGTCGCGCGCAGCGGATCATGGCATCGGGAATGCCGACCGTCGAGATGAGAATGCGGCCGGGCGTGTGATGGAACAGGTCTGGGGAGAGCAGGGCGGCCACCGCATCGTAGAGCGTCTCCTCGTTATGAAACGGCTCGCCCATCCCCATGAAAACGATATTGCGGACGTGCCGGCCTTCGGTTTGCATTCGCTCGCCGGCGAGCAACACCTGGTCGAGGATCTCTGCCGCCGACAGATTCTTTGCGATGCCCATTTGGCCCGTCGCACAGAATTCACAGGCTGCGGCGCAACCCACCTGCGACGACACGCACAGCGAAACCCGGCCGGTGCCGGTGCGCATGATGACCGATTCGATCAGATAGCCGGCCTGAGTGCGGAAAACCAATTTGGTCGCCCCGTCGAGTTGGGAGTCCCGCGATTCGGCCACCGCCAGCGGATGGAATTCAACGCGGCGAGAGAAGTCTTCGCGCACGCCGTCCGGCAGCTTGGCCAGCGCTGCGTCTGCGCCGAGGAACTTCTTGAAGAACGCCGTGCGCAGCGCGCAGCCGCCGCGGCTCGAATTTCAATTCTGCGCGGAGCCGATCCACGGCGGCGCTGTCGTAAATGCTGATTGGCTCAGTCACGAGTCTCCGATCAGGCGAGCACTGTTTTGTTCGCTTTGCCGGGGACTTCTTGCACGTATCGCGGAACCGCGTAGCCCGGCAGCCGCGCCCGCATGCCTTGAATGATCTTCCGCCCAACGGCAATCGGCACCTCGAAGTGCGCCGACCCGGCCACCGGATCCAGCTGATGCAAATAGTAGGGCGTTACTCGGAGATCGACCAGCCGCTCGCACAGTGCCAACTGTGCCTTGAGCGAATCGTTGACGCCGGCCAGGAGCACGGCCTGGTTCAGCAGCATGATGCCGCCTTCGACCAGTCGTGCCAGCGCAGCCGCCACATGCGTGTCCAACTCATTGGCATGATTGACATGCACGACGACGATCGGCGTCAATCGACTTCCCCGCAACATTTCAATCAACTGTGGAGTCACTCGCTCGGGAATCATGATCGGGAGACGAGTGTGAATTCGTAATCGGCGCAAGTGATCGATGTCGGCCAATTGATTGACCAATGCGGCGAGTGAGCCATCGACGAGTGACAGGGGGTCACCGCCGCTGAGGATTATCTCGTGGAGCGACGAGTCGGCTGCGATTTGTTCGAGGGCCGGCTGCCAGTCGTCCAGCGAGCGGGGAGTCTTAGCGTAAGGGAAGTGGCGTCGAAAACAATAACGGCAATGTACCGCGCACGTGCCAGTGGTGATGAGCAACGCGCGGCCATGATATTTCTGCAGCAAACCCGGTTCCTGGGTTGCCGCACCGTCGCCTACCGGGTCTGCGACGAACCCGTCCACCGATTCCAATTCGTCATGAACTGGCAGGACTTGTCGCAAAAGTGGATCGGCCAGATCACCCGGCCGCATTCGCCCCACAAACCCACGGGGAACAAACAGCGGAAACGTGTAGTCTGCCGCGCGGGCGGCATCCACAACAGCCATTGGCAGGTCTAACAACCGGCACAACTCGGCCGGATCGCGAACCGCATCCTTAAACGCGTCTTGCCACGAGTCGTAATGCGGCACGGCAAATCTGGGGCGGACAGCCGGCATGGTCGCAGATAAAATGGTCATCTTGTTTTTCACATGAGACGGGGTAGGGAGTGAGCGTTGATATCTGCAGGTGCGATCCGAAAAAAAGTGTGAACGGCGTTGCCGGCAAAGGCTAGTTCAAGACTCCCGACCCCTTCAACCTTCATTGCAACATACCCAATAGCGGACAGGAAGACAAAGCGGTGGCCACATACAACACGAGTGATTTTCGCAAAGGACTCAAGATTCAAATCGACGGTGTGCCGTACTTGATGGTGGAAATGAATTTCCGCAAGCCAGGCAAAGGGAACGCCCTGTACGAGTGCAAACTCAAAAACCTGATCCGCGGCACGGTCGTCGATCGCACGTACCGCGCTGGCCAGACACTCGAAGCGGCCGACATCATGGAATTCCCGGCCCAGTTCCTCTACCGCCAGCAAGACAATTTTGTGTTCATGAACACCAGCACGTACGAGCAGTACGAGCTGCCGAAAGAGCAGGTGGGCGACGCCTGGCAGTTTTTGAAGGACGGCCTGGAGTGCACGCTCATGGTGTACAACAACAACCCCCTCACGGTGACGCCGCCGAACCACGTGGTGCTGCGCGTCGAGTATGCTGAGCCGGCCGCGCGGGGCAACACCGCTACGAACGTGCAAAAGCCGGTCAAGTTGGAAACCGGTGCCGAGATTCCTGCGCCGGCGTTTGTGAACACAGGCGATTACTTGCGGATCGATACCCGGACGGGCGAGTACATCGAGCGAGCCAGAGCACCGGAAGAGTAAGCTGCGGCACCTCCATCGGTAACTTGCCGAGAGCGCCCAAGATGTTCCGCAGGAAAACGAATAATCGCTAGGCCATCAAAACTCAATCCCTTTTTTTGTTCTTGAAACGATTGGAGTAAACTGCGATGTCCGCTTGGGTGCTACTGGCCGTCATTGTGATCGTGGCATTTGTTGCGGTGTTGTGGGGCGTGGGCATCTTCAATCGCCTCGTGACGCTCAAAAACCGATACCAAAACGCTTTCTCGCAAATTGAAGTGCAGCTCAAGCGGCGCTACGACCTGATTCCCAACCTGGTCGAAACGGTAAAAGGCTACATGCAGCACGAGCGGGGTACGCTGGAAGCGGTGATCGCTGCCCGCAACAAGGCCGTCGGCGGCTTGGAGCGTGCGGCGGCCAATCCAGGCGACCCGGCGGCAATGCAGGCTTTGGCATCAGCCGAACAGGGGCTGTCTGGCGCCTTGGGTCGATTGTTTGCTCTGGCCGAGGCCTATCCCGATCTGAAGGCCAACCAGAATATGGCCCAGCTGAGCGAGGAAATTACTTCAACCGAGAACAAAGTGGCGTTCGCCCGTCAGGCATTTAACGACGCAGCCACCGACTACAACACGTATCGCCAGACGTTCCCGCCCGTGGTGTTCGCCAACATGTTCGGACACAACCAAGACGCCGAGCTCCTGGACTTCGACGATGCCCAAATCGCGGAAGTGCCGAAGGTCTCATTTACTTAGTCAGAAAGAATTCACCACAGAGACACAGAGAGCACGGAGACATCGCATATTCCGTGCTAAACCCGAGAAGACCGCAACTCTGTAAACTCAATTCGCGATATGTCAGCGAATCATTTAGGGCATCATCTCTCAAGTTCGACTTCTCCGTGCCCTCTGTGTCTCCGTGGTTAATCTGAATCGGAATGGCTACAGACTTCTTCGAACGTCAAACGGTTGCCCGCCGCAATACCAAGTGGCTCGTGGCGATGTTTGCGCTGGCGGTGATCAGTATCGTTGGCACAACGTTCGTCGCCACAGCGATTGGTCTGGGTGCTGCGGGCGGCGACGTTCCGATAGAAGTTCCGCTCGTCGCCAGTGCCGGCGCGCTGGTGCTCATCGCGTGCGGCACATTGTTCAAAATCGCCCAATTGGCCGGCGGCGGCTCGGTCGTCGCCGAACGTCTCGGCGGCAAGCGAATCTTTCCAAATACGACCGATCCTGTCGAGCGGCGGCTGCTCAACGTGGTCGAAGAGATGGCGCTGGCATCCGGCGTGCCGGTGCCGGCGGTTTTCTTCCTCGCCGAAGAGCAAGGGCTCAACGCGTTCGCAGCTGGCTATTCGCCCAGCGATGCCGTGATCGGTGTCACGCGCGGATGTGCCCAACAGCTCAACCGCGAGCAGCTCCAGGGCGTCATTGCGCATGAATTCAGCCACATTCTCAATGGTGACATGCGGCTCAATCTGCGACTCATTGGAGTGCTGCATGGCATTCTTCTCATGGGTCTGGTCGGACGCCAGCTACTACGCATTGGGGCATACAGCGGCGGAAGTCGTCGCAACAACAAGGATGGCGGACTTGCGTATCTGCTGCTGGTTGGTTTGGCATTTATGATCGTGGGTTTTGTGGGCTTGCTGTTCGGCAACCTCATTAAGGCGGCCGTCTCACGGCAACGCGAGTATCTGGCCGATGCTTCCGCCGTGCAGTTTACGCGCAATCCGGACGGCATTGCCGGTGCGCTGAAGCGAATCGGTGCGGCCGTATTCGGCTCGAAGCTCGTCAGCCCGTGCGCCGCCGAGGCGAGTCACATGTATTTCGCCAACGGCGTTGCCAGCATGTTCGCAACCCATCCACCACTCGACGATCGAATTCGGCGGCTGGACCCTCAGTGGGATGGGGAATTCCCGCCTGCGATTCCAGCGGATGAGGTGGTAGGTTTGGACGGAACCGGCACCGCGTCGTTGGTGGATAAATCGCCTGACAATGCGAAAAAGCAATACCCGACGCCCGTTCCCGTGCAAGTCGTGCTTCACGCGGCCGAACAGGTCGCCGAACCCACCGCAACGCATCGAAAATACATTCGCGAGCTCGTGTCGGAAATGCCGCAAGACGTAGTGCGTGCGGCCCACGAGCCGTACGGTGCCCGAGCGGTGATTTATGCGTCACTCCTCGACCGCAACGCCGACATTCGTGCCGCTCAACTTCGCGCACTGGAACAACTGGCGGATGAAAATGTCTTTGAGTTGACGCTGCGACTTGTTCCCGCAGTTAACCAACTCGACGTACGGGCACGGTTGCCGCTCGTGGACATGACGTTGCCCGCGCTTTCGCATTGAGCCGGTCGCAATACGAGACGTTTACGCAATCCTTCGTGCAACTGGTGCAAGCCGATAAGAGACTGGGGTTGTTCGAATGGACGCTCCACCAGATTTTGCTGCGTCATCTACGCCCGCAATTCGAACCGATCCGGCCACTGCCGATTAAGTACTACGGCCTGCAGAGGCTAACTGAGCAATGTTCCGTGCTGCTTTCGGTGCTGGCGCGCCAGCCAGCGCGACGACGATATCGCATTCGCAGCCGGTGCTCGGCAGCTGTTGAATGCGCCCGTGCAGTTGCTGCCTCCGGAGGCATGCACTTTGGAGGCCCTGGAAAATGCGTTGCGGGAGTTGTCGCAGACGGCGCCAAAGATTCGGCAACACCTGGTAGATGCTTGTGCGGCCTGTATTTGTGCCGATGCTGCCGTGAACGTCAGCGAAGCCGAGCTCTTACGGGCGATCTGCGACATGCTCGACTGTCCCATGCCGCCATTGTTGCCCGGGCAAATGGTGCAACCGGTTGAGTTTTCACCGCCTGTGGGGGCCGGCGAGCCGTTGGCTCGAGGCTAGCGGTCAGTCAGTTTCTGTGCCGATGAATTGTGCCTCATGCAGAGTGATTTCTCCACGAATGATTTTGCGCCGAGTGCTTCGCTGGAGGTGCTTCAACAGCGCAGCGAACTGCTCAGGCGACTGCGTGAATTCTTTCATGAGCGTGGCTTCGCGGAGGTGGAAACTCCGCTGATGGCCAGCGAAGTGATTCCAGAACTTCATATCGAGCCAATAATCACCGAGGGAGGAGCCTTCCTGCAGGCGTCGCCCGAGCTGCACATGAAACGGCTGCTGGCCGCCGGCGCTCGGGCGATCTACCAGGTCACACGCTCGTTCCGCGCCGGCGAGCGTGGCCGGCTGCACAACCCCGTGTTCACGATTGTCGAATGGTACCGAGTCGGCGACGATTTGCAGGCCGGCATGGATCTGCTCGACGAACTCGTAACAACGCTGATTGGCACTCCACCCGCGAAAAGGTCTACTTACGCGGAGGTATTTCAACGAATCGCCGGAGTTTGCCCGCACACGTCAACCAATGAACAATTGGCCGCGGCGGCTGAATCGGCTGGTATTGCGGTGCCAGACGGCATGAATCGTGCCGACCGCGATGAATGGCTCAACTTGCTTCTCGCGGCTCTCGTTGAACCGCGATTGGGTCGCGAGCAACCTGAAATCGTCTATCACTACCCGGCCTCGCAAGCATCGCTCGCGAAAGTGGTCGCAATCGACAGCGGCTATGACGTTGCCGAGCGGTTTGAACTTTACTACCGCGGTATCGAATTGGCCAACGGCTTCCACGAGCTGACCGACGCGGTCGAGTTACGCCGGCGATTTGAATCGGTCAACGCGGCTCGCCTTGCGGATCGGCGACGATCGCTGCCAATACCAGAACGTCTGCTAACTGCTCTGGAGCAGGGTGTGCCCACTTGTTCGGGCTGTGCACTCGGCTTCGACCGACTCGTCATGCTGGCGACAGGTGCACAATCCCTTGACGACGTGGTTGCATTTCCGCACGAGCAAACATAGATCGTCCATGTCTACACTTTTTCGGACTAGCCCAGTCGTACACAATGCTTGTGCCGGAAACACGTCACAACGTGGTCGTTGACCATCCCCACCGCCTGCATGTGCGCGTAGATGATCGTGCTGCCGACGAATTTGCAGCCACGCTGCTTAAGATCGTTGCTGAGCGCGTCCGACTCCTTCGACGTGGCCGGCATTTCCTTCATTCGCGCCACGCGATTTTGTATTGGCCGGCCGTCGACGAAGCGCCAGATGTAGGAATCGAACGTGCCGAATTCGTCGCGCACTTTCAAGAAGCAGCGGGCATTCGTGACGGCTGCCGTCACTTTCAGCCGATTGCGAATGATACCGGGGTCGGCCAACAGTCGCTCAATGCGTTTGTCCGTAAACCGCGCCACCTGTTCAGGATCGAATTCGGCAAAGGCCTTGCGGTAATTCTCGCGCTTCCGCAACACGGTGGACCAGCTCAGGCCGGCTTGCGCACTCTCCAGCGTCAAAAACTCAAATTGCTTGCGATCGTCGTGTACGGGCACGCCCCACTCTTCGTCATGGTAGGCCATCATGAGTTCATCGGGCCGGGCGCCCCAATCGCATCGCGGTTTCGCTTGCTTTGCCATGGATCATCGATGCTCGTGAGTTTCAAATGCAAACGGATATTCATTCTTACCATCTGAGCCATGGTCGCTCGATTCTACAAGCTGCCATTCGTCCCAATTGACTTCGGGAAAATGCGTGTCGCCGGCAATTGCTGCGCGAACGCGCGTGCAGTAAAGCCGATCGGCGCGCGGCAATGCTTCGCGAAAGAGCTCGGCGCCGCCGATAACAAACGCCTCGTCATCACCCGCGGCCTCCGCGAGGTTCAACGCTTGATTGAGACTGGCGGTCGTTTTTACGCCGCTGTCATCAACTCGGTAGTCAGGCCGCCGCGAGACAACGACCATCCGCCGGCCGGGCAAGGGCCGCCCGATCGATTCCCACGTTCGCCTGCCCATGATAACGGTATGGCCCATCGTCAGCCGTTTGAAACGACCCAAGTCGGCCGGAAGATGCCAGGGCAACTTGCCGTCGCGGCCAATCACGCCGTTTTCCGCGAGGGCGACGATGATCGAAATACGCATGGGCGTGCTGAAGTGTCGGGAGCGCGCGGCGATTTACACGGCCACGGGCGCCGGGATGTGCGGGTGCGGGTTGTAGTTTTCCAGCCGGAAGTGCTCGTATTCGAAGTCGAAAATCGACGTAGCGCTTGGCTCAATTCGAAGTGTGGGCAACGGCCGCGGCTCCCGTGCAAGTTGCAGAAGGGCTTGTTCCAAATGGTTGTCGTACAGGTGCGCGTCGCCGAATGTGTGAATGAACTCACCCGGTACCAACCCCGTTACGTGAGCGACCATCATCGTCAACAGCGCATACGAGGCGATGTTGAACGGGACGCCCAGGAAAACGTCGGCACTGCGCTGGTAGAGCTGACAGGAGAGACGCCGCCGTCCGGTACCCGAATCTTCGGCCGTGTAAAACTGAAACAACAGATGGCAGGGCGGCAACGCCATTTGCGGCACGTCGGCCACATTCCATGCGCTCACGATCAGTCGGCGTGAGTCGGGGTTCGTGCCAATCTCACGGATCACGTCACTGATTTGATCGATCGTTTCACCGTTGCGGCTGGGCCAGGAACGCCACTGATAACCGTACACTGGTCCCAGTTCGCCATCGGCATCCGCCCACGCGTTCCAGATCGTTACACCATGTTCATTCAAATAGCGAACATTTGTTTCCCCGCGCAGAAACCACAGCAGTTCAAAAATGATCGACTTCAGGTGGAGCTTCTTTGTTGTTACCAGCGGAAAACCGTCGGCCAGATTGAACCGCATTTGGTGGCCAAACACACTGCGCGTGCCGGTTCCGGTGCGATCGCCCTTGGCCACACCTTCGCTCAGAATCCGCCGCATGAGGTCGAGGTATTGCTGCATGCAGGAATTGTAGGAGACGAGAGGGGGAGAAGGGGAGAGGGGGAGACAAGCCAGGCCGCGCTTTCGCGAGATCATCTCCCCCTCCCCGCATCTCCCGCTCTCCCCCTCTATCACCTCTGCTTGGCCATCAGCTCCTCAACGAGATTCGCAAGCAGCTTCGGGTCATCCATTTTTCGCAGGTGCTCGATCCGTGCCGCGGGCAGACCGAGCTTCTCCAACGCAGTGATGATATATTTCCATTGTCGCTCGCGGGCTTTCCCTTCGGAGAGATACAGCTCGGTAACAAGCTCGCTCAGCCGCTGAAGCGAAATGGCGTCGCGGTTTTCGTAGTAATTCTTGATGACCCGCTGTTGGTATTTGGAGAATTTCTTGTCCATGGTGTGTGTGCTGGAGTTTTACTCAAATTAGCCGCGACCCAACAGGTCGCAGGCTGTAACCACTGGCCTGTGTTCCTGCGACCTCGACCACGCAAAGCCGTGGTGCCCGGTCGCGGCTACTGTGCCCGTCTTTGCGCAATTCGGCTTGCGCGTTACAGTATGAAATGTATCGTCTCCACGAATATCTTGAAATCAGCGCAAATTACGGTCTATCGATATGCCGCTTGTCAAGTTTATTAAAGAGAACAAGGAAATCGACGTCCCGCACGGAGCCAACCTGCGTCAGGAGGCCATCAAAGCTGGCATCAACGTCCATCAAGGAGTGAATGGCTTCGGCGCAACGATCAACAAGATTTTGAATTGCCACGGGATCGGCCAATGTGGCACATGCCGGGTACTCATCACCAAGGGGATGGAAAACACCAGCCCGATGGGCGTTGTGGAAAAAATCCGCTTCTACAATCCAGTGCCGGATCCGCTGCCGTGCATGTCGTTCATCGGCAATGAGAATACGATGCGGTTGGCCTGCCGCACCAAAGTACTTGGCGATATCGAGGTCGAGACCGGCCCGCAGCTGAACCTATTTGGCGAGAATTTCTTTAGCTAGAAGTCGTTAGATGTTAGTCGTTGTCGTTGGTCGTAAGTAAAGACCAACCGGCCTGACTAACGACCAACGACTAATACCTAACACCTTCCCCAATGAAACAAATCATCGCCATCGTGAAGCCGTTCTTGGTCGAGAAGATTCTCGATGCGCTGCGGCGGGCGCCGCTGGAGGCGGTCAGCGTGGCCGAAGTCAAAGGCATGGGAAAGCAAAAGAGCTATCTTGAACGGTACGCGGACTCAGAGTACGCCAGCACGTTTTTGCCCAAGGTCGAAATCACGGTGTGGGTCGACGATCTGCGCGCTGAAGACGTCGCTCGCAAAATTGTCGACGTGGCTCGCACCGGTCGCATGGGTGACGGAAAAATTCTGATCCTTCCGGCCCAGTCGTACGAAGCGGTGGTGGAAGTGGGATCGTGATGCGGCTCCCGCAGTTAACATTCGCCTTGCTGCTTCTCTGGCCCGCCGCAAATCTCGCGGCCGCCGATCCCGTCGAAGCGTCACGCGCGCAAACGGCCGACATTCGCAAGATTGGCAGCAGGCACTTAATTCTGTACACCGACTTGCCCGCGAGCGAAGACATCGACCAACTTCCGGCGCTGTTTGACCAGGCGGTTCCACAGTGGGCTGAATACTTCCGGATCGACGAAAGCAAGACTGCGAACTGGCAGGCCCAGGCGTGTCTGATCAGCGAGCGGCGCCGCTTCGACGCGCTGGGCTTGATGCCCGCTGACAATGACCAGTTCGTCAACGGTATTTCAATTGGTGCTCGGTTGTGGCTCTATGACCAGCCAACTGACTACTACCGCAGGCACTTGTTGCTTCACGAGGGGACGCATGCCTTCATGGCAACGCTGCTGGGTGGCTGCGGCCCTGGTTGGTACATGGAAGGAACCGCCGAGCTGTTGGCTACACACCGGCTCGACGAAAAATCTGGCAAACTCACGCTCCGCATCATGCCGCGCAGCCGCGAGGAAGTTCCCATGCTCGGTCGTATCAAGCTTATTCGCGACGCCTTCGCGGCCGATCGGACGATCACCTTTCCGCAAGCTATGAGAATTGATAACCGCCAACGACTCGACAACGAGTCGTATGCTTGGACGTGGGCCGCCGCCAAATGGCTCGACTCACATCCGCGCTATCGGAAGCGCTTCCGCGAACTTCGAACGCACGTTCGCGCTGCCAATTTCAACCAATTGACCGAGGCGCGCGTATGCGGACGACTGGCCGGAACTTCTCGCGGAGTGGCAGGCCTTGGTGGCGACGCTCGATTACGGTTACGATTTCGAGCGAACGGCAATTACGTTCCAGCCGGGTCGGCCGCTCGGTCCAGCCGGCCAGCGGGTCATGATCGCCGCGGACCGCGGATGGCAGTCGACCGGCGTGTTAGTGCAGAAAGGGAAGTCGTACCGCGTCGCGGCCAGCGGCAGGTATCAGATTGCCACCGAACCGATTGACGGCGCTCTACAACCGTGGCCTTGCGAGCCGGGCGGCATCACCCTGGAATATCACGATGGCCGGCCGCTGGGAATGTTGGTGGGGGCGATCGTCGAAGTGGGAAGTGGTGACGAGCAAGCACCGAGCACAGCAAGCTTTGCCAAGCCGATCGAGATTGGACTCAGTCGCCACGTCACGCCAACAAGCGCGGGTACGCTATACGTGCGGGTCAACGATTCCGCCGCCCGATTGGGCGACAATCGCGGTTCACTCGCGGTTACCATTGAGGAAGAGAACGAGGGGAACAGCGGCGATCGCTAATTGGAAAGTAAGGACTCACGGCCGCATGTCGTGCTGTTGTTGACACGGTATTGCCTCGACAGAACAATGTCAAAGCCGTGAGTGTGACGTCGCGTTTGGGCGCGCGTCGCGGCTCGGCTGCGCTCGCCGAAGTCAATTGACGCCGCTAAATGCCGATTGTCACGCATTTGCCAACGCACGACGCCTGTAACCCTCGACCCCCGCCGTTGACCAATTACATTGAACAAAACGATCCCGAAGTTTGGGGCGCCATCGCTGCGGAGATGGAGCGCCAGGCTGACGGTCTGGAGATGATCGCCAGCGAGAACTACACGAGCCCGGCCGTGATGCAGGCCGCCGGCAGCGTGCTGACGAACAAATATGCCGAGGGGTACCCTGGTCGCCGGTACTACGGCGGCTGCCAGTTTGTCGACGTCGTGGAGCAGTTGGCAATTGACCGGGCCAGGCAGCTGTTCGGCGCCGAATTCGCCAACGTGCAGCCTCATAGCGGCTCTCAGGCGAATACGGCCATTTATCTCGCCGCGCTGGAGCCGGGCGACACGGTGTTGGGCCTCGATTTGGCGCACGGTGGGCATCTCACCCATGGCATGCGGCTGAACATTAGCGGCTTGCTGTACCACTTCGTGAGTTACGGTGTAACGCGTGACACGCACCGGCTCGACTTCGATCAAATTGCCGCGCTGGCTCGCGAGCACAAGCCGAAGCTGATCGTGGCCGGCGCGATGCCTACCCGCGCGAGATTCCCCACGGCAAATTCGCGGAGATCGCTCGCGAGACCGGGGCCAAGCTGATGGTCGACATGGCCCATTACGCGGGGCTGGTGGCGGCAGGACTCCACAATAGCCCGGTTCCAGTAGCCGACTTCGTAACGTCAACCACGCACAAAACGCTGCGCGGGCCGCGCGCCGGTTTGTGCCTGGCCAAAGAGGAACATGGCAAGACAATCAATAGCCGCGTCTTTCCAGGCATCCAAGGCGGCCCCTTGATGCACATCATCGCCGCCAAGGCGGTGTGCTTCGGCGAAGCATTGCGGCCCGAATTCAAAAAATATGCACGACGAATTATCGACAATGCCAAGACGCTGGCCGACACATTGCTGGCCGGCGGGTTGAAATTGGTCAGCGGCGGAACCGATAATCACTTACTTCTCGTGGACGTGACACCGCTCGGTATCGGCGGAAAGCTCGCCGAGCAAACGCTCGACCGCTGCGGCATCACCGTCAACAAGAACATGATCCCGTTCGATGAGCGCAAACCAGTCGATCCGTCCGGCATCCGCGTCGGTACGCCGGCGCTCACCACGCGTGGAATGGGAACGGACGAAATGCGGACAATCGGCGGATGGATGCTCGCTGCGCTGCGGGCCCCGAACGACGGTGCGTCGTTGGAAAAAATTCGGCGCGAGGTAAGCGCGCTGTGCCAACAATTCCCAGTTCCAGCCGCCGAGCTAAAATGACCCCCGACGGACTGGTCACTTCAGTGACCAGGTGAACCTCACCAATCCACCATGCCTCAAAAACCCGAAAAAAGCCGCATCCTCATCGCCGACGACAACGAGCCCAACGTCGAGCTGCTCGAGGCGTATCTCAACGGGCTGGACGTCGAAACGGCAGTGGCGGTAGATGGAAAGGATACGCTGGCGAAAGTCGCCGAGTTCCACCCACACCTGATCCTGCTCGACATCATGATGCCCAAGCTGAGCGGGTTCGAAGTTTGCAGACATCTCAAAAGCGATCCGGCAACCAGCGGCATCATGATCTTAATGGTTACCGCGCTCAACGAGCTGGGCGACATCGAGCGGGCAGTGCAGGCCGGCACCGACGACTTTCTTTCCAAGCCGGTGAACAAGGCGGAACTCGTCAAGCGAGTCGAAAACATGCTCAAGCTCCGCCACATCACCGACGAGGTGGAGAGGTTGCGACAGTACATTGAGAAAATGGAAAGCCGCAATTGAGGGCGAGTTCGATAGCATCTGCCAACCCGGAGTTCATCGCAATTCCAGGTAAAGTCGCAGACTTCGCCGTTCTACATCACGCCGCATGGCGTCAAAATCCTCTGTCTCGGCTTGATTTGTTGGGGTATGATTCAAATATTGCCGCCGCAGTGGAGTCATACCATGTCCCGAGGTTTTCGAACTTCCAGCTACGTCTCGCTGTCGCATCGGCGTTCTGTATCGTGGATGGCGCCGATACTGGCGCTGTTCCTGATACCGCTCAATCGCAGCTGGGCCGACGATCGAACCACCGGTTTGGCAGCCGAGAGGTCGTCGTCATCGGAGCCGACGGCTGGCGACACGACATCGGATCAAAGGGCAACCAACGAGCGCATCCAAGCCCTGATTCGGCAGTTGGGCCACCCGCGCTTCACGATTCGTCGATCAGCCGCCAGTGAGTTGCGGCAGATCGGCCCCGAAGCGTTCGATTTGCTCAACGCGGCCAGCAACGATTCTGACCCCGAGGTGGCCGCCAGTGCGCGCTATCTGCTTCGCGAGATTACGGTTCGCTGGGTTCACAGCGGCGATTCAGCAGCCGTGCGTGCGCTGTTGCGGGATTACGGGCAGCAGCGCGACGAGCTGCGTGTCGCCCGTTTGGACGGCCTGGCCAAGCTTCCGAACAGCGAGGGCGTAGGTGCGTTGTGCCGCATCGCACGTTTCGACCGCTCTGGTTTGATTTCTCGTCAGGCTGCGTTGGCGATCATTCGACCGGACCAACGGCTAAGCCAACGGATTCCGATCGACCCCGAGGTGGTGGGCCAGGAGCTGGGCACAAGCACCCGGGCGGCGAGTACGTGGCTTCGACAATACCTGGTGCAGATTCGCGATCCGGCCGCCTCGGTCGCGTCGTGGCAGCAATTAGTCGATGAAGAAACGAAGCAGTTAGAGGCGAACGCGGATGACACCTCGACGGAAATCGTTTTGGGGCTGCTCTGGAACGTGGCGGACTTGCACCGCGAGCTGGACCGCCAACAAGATCTGGTTGATACCGTCGATCGCATGATGGAATTGGATTCTGTGGCGTCGGAAGACATGGCCGTTCAATTGCTCTCCTGGTTGACCGAGCACGAGTCGTGGAACGCGCTGGACGAGTTTCTGGCTAAACATCAGTCGCGGCTTCAGCAGAGTAAGCGGCCGCTGTACTACGCCGCCCTCGCCCGTGCCAAACAGGGCAAGACGGATCTGGGCGAAGAGTTAGCGCAGAAAGCGGCCGACCTCGACCCTCAAGCCGCGCTGGAAAGCTTTGTCGCAGCCAAGGATTTGGAGGAGCACAATCAGTTTGATTGGGCGGTGCGCGAGTATCGGCGCACGATCGACAAAGAGCCAGTTTCATCGCATGGAGCCATTCTCGCTCGGGTATATCTTGCCAATTTGCTTCACGATTACGAGAAACACGAACAAGCGGCAGATGTGCTCGATCCGTTGGTAAAGGCTGTGCTGGGGGAGGGTAAAGTCGGGCAGCTCTACAAGAAGCTGTACGAATACTATTCAGGCCGGTTGTCGTTGCCGGAGACCGACGGGCTGGCCGCCCGCTTGCATTATTTTCGTGCCTGCCAGCACCGCGATCATCAAGACTGGCAGCGGATGCGCGACGAGTTGAAACTCGCCATCCGGTCAGATCCCAGCGATGCCGATGTCTTGATTGCCATGTATCGTCTGCCTGAGGCGGATGAGGAATGGCAGAAGTCGACGCGGCAGCGAATTGCCAACCTGGCCCGCCAATTCAAACAGGAGATCGACGAAAGTCCCTCCGATCCCACCCCATATAACCAATGGGCCTGGCTAATAAGCAACACCGAGGGAGATTACGCGCAGGCGATCGCCTATTCTCATCGCTCGCTGGAACTGATTCCCGCAGGTGCGGGCGAATCGGCCGGCGCCAGCTTCCTCGATACCCTCGGCCGCTGCTATTACGCCGCCGGTGATTATGAAAATGCGGTGAAGTACCAACGCCAGGCGGTAGAGAAAGTGGATTACATGCAAGTCATGCAGCGGCAACTCGCACTGTTCGAGAAGACTCTCGCAGAGAAAACGAACAAAGACACCGCCGATAGCTCTGCCAATTAGTGGCGGGGTCCACCACGGCGGATTCGCCGTGGCGAACTTGCCCCGCGCGTTCCTGCGCATGCGGCCTCGCCAATCTCTATGCAACGCGCCGCACTCTCCACCGTCGAGCTCGCCTACACGGATCGCGGCACCGGCCCGCCGGTCCTGCTGGTCCACGGCTTCCCACTCGACCACACCATGTGGTCCAGTCAGATCGATGCGCTCGCCGAGCGATGGCGTGTCATCGCGCCCGACCTGCGCGGCTTCGGCCAATCGCCGTTAGGAAATGCCGATCCGCCGGCAGGCATTTCAATGGAGCGTTACGCAGACGACCTGGCCGAATTGCTCGACGTTTTGGGAATTCGCCAGCCGATTGTACTCGCAGGCTTTTCGATGGGGGGTTACGTCGCCTGGCAGTTTATCCGCAAGCATACCGCGCGATTGCGCGGTCTGATTCAATGCGACACCCGTGCCGCGGGCGATGCTGAAGACGCCAAAGCGGGCAGAGTGAAAATGGCGGAAAATGTCGCCGAATGGGGATCGGCCCGCGTCGCGGAAATGATGGGCCCCAAGTTATTCGGCGCCACGCACCTTTGAACAAAAGCCGGACCTGGTGGCGGCCGTCCGCCAGGTGGTGGAGCGCACGTCGCCTGCGGCCATCGCGGCAGCACAGCGCGGCATGGCGGCCCGGCCCGACATGACCAGTTTGCTGCCGGCAATCAAAGTGCCCACGCTCATCGTCGTAGGAGCCGAGGACGCGATCAGCCCGCCTCAGGAAATGAAGGCCATGGCGGCCGCCATTCTCAGCGCGGAGTTTGTGGAAATCCCCGACGCCGGTCACATGACGACAATGGAAAACCCGACCGCCGTGAACAACGCGATCTCGCAATTTCTGTCGCATTTAGCGGGGGTGGCATGCTTTCGGGCTCCGGCCCGTAAGCATGTTGGCTGTCACAGATCATACCTACGCGGCGAAGGCATGCCACTCATCATTTATCGACTTATCGTCCAGGCAGCGAGAAAACCGACTGGCTTTTGACGATCGCGTAGTCGTCCGGGAAGGTGTGAAACGCCTGCACTTTCAGGCTGCGATCGCGCGACTCGAGGTTCACATAGCTCATCGCGCCGAGGCCAAACCGGCCGCTCGATTCAAAGCAGTGCAACAATCCTTCGCGGGCGTCCGATTCGGTGAGCTCTTTCTGGTAGGTCCAAAAAGTATCTTTTTCGACCGGCTCCAGCGAGAACTCAACGTGGTACGCCACGCCGCCGCGGCATTCCAGCTCGTCCTTGCAGCTGCCCTTGAGGCGGTGCGACATGAGCCGCCGCCGTTGCGGTAGCGGGTGCTGGGCCGACGCGGCCACTTCGGTCAGCGTGATGCCGTCGAATTGCCAGGTGACAACATGTCCGGCGTTGGTGATCTGTACGGTAGCGATGTAGCCGCCACGCTCGATTCGCCGGGTGCGATGGACTTCGAACAGCTCCGGATGCAGCGACCGTCCGTAGAGCTGAAAAACCAATTCCGTGATGCGTGGGCGGACAGATAACACGTGTATTTCCTAGAATCAGACAGGCGCCGAACCGCCCAAGCGATGCGACGCCTCCTTGCTGTTTTTTAATTTCAAACGATTCACATTCGCAAAGCCAACGAAGCCATTATACTCTCCTGGAAAAAAAGCAACAAAGGTGGATTTGGCCAGTCCAAATTTGCACCAGTTTCAGACTTGACTTTTCAGTGATGGGTTGATTTGCGACAAGGTGATTATCTGCGCTAAACCAATGTCACAACTGTTCACTGCGTACGAGCGACTTCACGCTGCGTTTGGTCCGCAACATTGGTGGCCGGGCGAGTCGCCGTTCGAGATCTTGGTGGGGGCAGTGCTCGTGCAGAACACGGCCTGGCGGAATGTCGAGCGGGCCATCCGCAATCTACACGACGCAGGCGTGATGGATCCGCATGCGTTGTACGCGCTTCCGGCCGAGGAGTTGGCCGAACTGATACGTCCTGCCGGCTACTTCCAGGTCAAAGCCCGGCGGCTGCGGAATTTGCTAAAGCTCGTCGTCGAAAAATACGGCGGCTCGTTGGACGCCATGTTCGCCGTTAATCTTGCCGAACTCCGCGAGCAGTTGCTCTCAGTCCATGGCATTGGGCCGGAAACTGCGGACGCAATCTTGCTCTACGCGGGAGGCCGCCCAACGTTTGTAGTCGACACGTACACGCACCGCGTTTTGGCCCGCCATGGTTGGGTAGACTACGATGCCGGCTACCACGAAATCAAAGAGTTTTGCGAATCCAGTTTGCCGGCCGACGCGGCCCTCTACAATGAATATCATGCACTACTGGTGCGTGTGGGAAAGGAATACTGCCGACGTGCCGCGCCCGAATGCGATGCGTGTCCGCTCGCTGCTATGCTGCCGCAGTCGGGCGTTTGTCTGCCGATTTAGCGTGTGTCAGGCCGGGAATCTTTCAGGAGTTTTGTCCAGCTCGTATTCAGGCGACTCGTAGTCTGAATGCCGGACGATCCACGGCGAGTAAAATCCAGAGAGTATCAAAGCGATCGCCAAACCAAACCACCAGAATAGCTGCGCTCGATATCGAAATATTGCCTGCCAGCCTTCCGTCGCCAGCGTGGTGATGCCTGCCCATGAGAGTCCGATGAACGGAAACAGACCGTAGTACACGGTCGGTACAACGATCGCCAGGAAAATGAATCGATGCTTGCCGGCCGAAACGCCTGCCTTAGACAGGGCTCGAGCACAAGTGACCCAGACGAGGGGCGCGACAGCCCAGATAACGACGGTAAAAATCCAATACGTCGCCAAAGTTTCTTCACCGCTCAATTGAAAAACAAAAGTAAGAGGAAGTTGCACGACCCAAAACAGGCACAGAAAATCGCCGATTGAAAAACGAAACGGCGCGTTGCGGTTCTTTGCGGCCTGATCGATCGGTCGGAGGATTCGCCGCACCGTCCAGAATATCGGCGACACTCCCGTAAGCACCACGAGGACGAGAATAAGCACTTCAAAAATGGCTGCCATCTAATTTCTATTCGTTGGCCGTCTGGTTTCTTCCGTATCATGACAGATTTGTTCGCACAAAGTGAAGACGCAAATTTCCAGCAGGTACAGCCACTCGCTGCTCGAATGCGCCCGACGACGCTGGCCGAATTTGTAGGCCAGCAGCATTTTTTGGGCGAGGGCAAGCTGTTGTGGAAAATGCTGCGCGCTCGCCGGCTGGGCTCGTTAATCTTCTACGGGCCACCGGGCACCGGCAAGACGACACTCGCCCGGCTACTGGCTAACGAAACTGCGAGCCGATTCCGCCAGCTCAGCGCGGTGACGAGCGGCGTCAAGGAAGTCCGTGAAGTGTTGCAGGAGGCCCGCGACGAAGTCGCCGCCGGCGGCCGTCCGACCTTGCTCATGATTGACGAGATCCACCGTTTTAATCGCGCCCAGCAGGACGCTTTATTGCCGGACGTGGAAGAGGGCATCGTCATTCTCGTCGGCATCACGACTGCCAATCCGTTCTTCGCGGTCAACGATGCGCTAGTGAGCCGCAGCCGCGTTTTTGAATTCCAGCCGCTCGCGACGGACGAAGTGAAAACGATCGTCCGGCGGGCTCTAAGCGACAAGCACCGCGGGTTGGCGCAATATCGCGCAACGATTGCCGATGATGCCTTGCAGGTTCTTGCGGAGGTCTCGGACGGCGATGCGCGGCGGGCCCTCGGCGCGCTGGAGGTGGCGGTGATGTCGAGTGATCAAATCAATGCCAGTGGCATTCGGCTCAATCGAGAACTGATCGCCGATGCAGTACAACGCAAGGCGATCCGCTACGATCCTACAGGCGACGACCACTACGACGCCGCCAGTGCGCTGATCAAGAGTATCCGCGGCAGCGATCCCGACGCCGGCCTCTATTGGCTGGCGCGAATGCTGGAAGGGGGCGAGGATGTTCGGTTTCTCTGCCGCCGCTTGGTGATCCTTGCCAGCGAGGACATCGGCAATGCCGATCCGCACGCGTTGCCGCTGGCCGTCGCGGCCATGCAAGCGTGCGAATTCGTCGGGCTGCCAGAGTGCCAGCTCACGCTCGCCCAGGCGGTGACCTATTTGGCATGTGCGCCGAAATCGAACGCGGCCACGATGGCCATCGGCGAGGCCCGGCACGATATCCGCGAAGGCCGCTTGCTGCCCGTGCCGCGCCACTTGCAGGACGCCCACTACCGGGGCTCCAAGCGCCTCGGCCACGGCCAAGGATACGAGTACGCTCACGACGCCCCAGACGCCATCGCCGCACAAGACTACCTCGGCGTCGAGCGCGAGTACTACCGCCCCACCGATCGCGGATTCGAAAAGGAGCTTGCCGAACGATTAGAACGTATTCGAGCGCGACTTCGCGGACGTCATGAAGCATCGTGAAGATTGCAATCAGTGCTGGCATGCTCGGTGGGGTGAAAATTAGAGTCTTGCTGCCATAGCTTTGAACTGCCTCATTTCCTACGATTCGCGGCCCGAAAGCTAAAATCTGATGGCTGACGGCTTCTTCTCGTCAAGGAGGACGATCGATGAATTCCGTTCGACCGCTTGTTACGATCACGATTCTCGTCGTGGTTGGTGCCTATCTCTACGTGAAGATCAACCAAGGTCCCGCGCGTCCGCACGCCGCGAGCGATGTGTGGCAAAGTGAACCGACTGAGGGTGTACCTCCGCTGGAAACGGCCACGGGTGACCAAACTGCTGCCAACGATGCCGCGCCACCTTGGCCGACGTCGGGGCAGGCCGCGGCGGTTGCACCACCGGCGGAATTCCATAGCCAGCCAGTCGTTGCCGTTCCGTCTGCCATTGCGGCATCCGAAGAAGCACCGAGCGCCGACTTGGCGACACAAACACTACCTGCTGTTCCTGTGATTCCAGCACTGCCCGAGGTATCCACACCGGAAAGTATGACGGGGTCTGTGCCGATCGCATCTGTGCCGCCGTCTGTCGATTTGCCGGCGAATATTCCGACGGCACGTTATCCCGATCAACCGGGCGCGGCGGCCACGGAGTCCAGCCCACCTGCCGCAGCCGCTGGGACCACCGACCAGTTTTCGATTCCAGCGGCCACCGCGTCGCAATCGCCGACGGAACAGAATCCGTTGCGGCAAGCAACCCAGCCGACTGCCAACCAACCAACCGCCAACGTCGATCCCTATTCGAGCGTCTATGGCCAGAATCCCACAACGCCGCAGGCAAACGCCCCGGTGGAGCCGGCGTTGGCCGCCAGTTGGCCGGAGATTCAGTCGGCCCTGGATCAGGGAAAATTACCGCAAGCGCACGAGCTGCTTTCCAAATGGCACGGCGACCCATCGCTGACGCCGGCGGAGGCGGAAAAGGTGGAATCGTTGCTGGGTCAGTTGGCCGGAACCGTTGTGTATTCCACCGACCATCAGCTGGAGCCGGCACGCGTGGTGAAGCCTGGCGAAACTCTTGAAACGATTGCCAACGAGTACAGCGTGCCGTGGCAGCTGTTGGCGAAAATCAACGGCATTTCGGCGCCGGATCGCTTGCAGCCCGGCCAGGAATTGAAAGTCGTCCGCGGGCCATTTTCGGCTGTCATCGATTTGGATCGCAAGCAACTAACGCTCATGCTGGGCGATCGCTACGCGGGCGCGTTTCAGCTGACCATGCCCGATGGCTCCGCGGTGAATGAGGGACAATGGATTGTGCAAGGCAAGCCGGAATCCGGGGGACCGACGTCAGTCTATGGTGCGGCCTCAGCGGCTATGGCCTCTGCTTCTGGGTCGCGTCAGCTTTTGCTGAAATGCGCGGATGCAACGGGCGTCGGTTCGGCAGTTCCGCTCATCATCGGCAGCCGGCCAGGGCTTGAACCGGATATCCAACGCGCTTCTGCGGGTGGACAAGTAACGCCGGGGACCGCGCCTTATATCGCCGTTTCGCCCACGGACGCCGAAGAATTGGCCGATATCCTTTCGGTGGGTTCGCCGGTCGTCATTCGCCGCTGAAAAATGCCAGTTGTCATTTGCACGCGGACGGCTGTAGGTTGTTGTCAGAAGCTCCGGCGACCCCGTTGGGTCGCGGCTAAAGGCCTATTGAAGATTCTGGCTCTCGACCCTCAGCCCTTGCCCTTTCCTCATGTACGAACGCGATGCTCTCCAGGCTCTGATTCGCGAAAAGGCACTGCGGTTTGGCGACTTCACGCTGGCCTCGGGCAAGAAGGCGAGCTATTACCTCGACTGCCGGCAGATCACGCTCGACGCCCAGGGCGCTCGCCTGGTCGGCGAAGGGATGCTCGAGGTGTTGGCCAGCGACATCCCGGATCTGGTAGGCGGCATGGCGATTGGCGCCGACCCAATCACGGCCGCAATCCTCACGCTGGCCGGTGTGCGAGGCTGGCCTCTTCGCGGCGTGATGGTTCGCAAGGAAGCCAAGCAACACGGCACCGGCAAGCTCGTAGAAGGGCCATTTCGTGAAGGCGAGATCCATCGCCATCGTGGAAGACGTAGTCACCACCGGCGGCTCGAGCTTGTTGGCGATCGAGCGCTGCGAGGCAGTCGGATTGAAAGTGCAGCGCGTGCTGGCGATCATCGATCGCCTGGAAGGTGGCCGCGAAGCGTTCACTGAGCGCGGATATGAACTGACAACACTATTCACCATCCGAGATTTTGGGATTGGTACTTCGTAGGTCAGGCTTTCCAGCCTGACTTTGTCGAATTGCGTCAGCCGGGAAAGCCCGACCTGCCTGCCATGGAAACCACTCTCCACCGTCAACTGAAAGACCGCTACGCCATCAATGGTGCACTCGTCGAGCAACGGTTGGGTCGATATCGCATCGATGTCGTTCAGCCCGATCAACTCGTTGAAATTCAATTGGCGTCGCTTACGGCAATTCGCGATAAGATTGCCACACTCGTGAAAAAGCACCGGGTGTTGATCGTCAAGCCGATCATTGCGACAAAGTACATTGTGAAGCGGAGCCGCGCTGGCGGCCGGGTCGTGTCGCGACGTCGCAGTCCCAAGCAACGAACGCTGCTCGATGTGTTTGAAGAACTGGTGCACTTCACACGGGTCTTCCCGCACCGCCGGCTGACGTTGGAGGTGCTGCTCGTAGAGATCGAAGAATTTCGCTATCCGGGCCACGGCCGGCGGCGCTGGCGGCGCGATAACGACCATCAAGTCGAAGATCAACAATTGCTCAGTGTTCTCGGCGTGCACCAATTTCACACGGCGGCCGATCTGTTCCGCTTGCTTCCGGCATCGCTGCCCCAGCCGTTTCACACGGGCCATCTGGCGGAAGGCCTAAGCGTCGAGCGCTGGATCGCCCAGCGGATGGCATATTGCCTTCGCCAGACGGGCGCGATCCAATCGGTAGGCAAACTCCGCGGCGCTTGGCTCTACGAACGGAAGTTGGTGAAAGCCGCGTGAGTGTTACTTGCGCCGCCGTTTCTCGCCGGAGTGGATCCGATGACACTCTTCAATGCGCAAACTCGCGCTCGAATTCGAACAATTGGCCTGTTTGCTACGCAGCTTGCCACGCACATTTGCAGTGCGCAGCAACCTGAGCGACCGGACGTAGACCAGCCACCCAACGTCGTCATTTTTTTCATCGACGACATGGGCTACGCCGACATTGGCCCATTTGGGGCGACGGCCAACAAAACGCCGCATCTCGATCGAATGGCGAGCGAGGGTCGCGTGTTCACCGACTTCCATTCCGCGACGGCTGTGTGCTCCGCGTCGCGCGTCGCCCTGTTGACCGGCTGCTATCCGGAACGCGTGAGCATCCTGGGAGCACTTAATCCCAGTGCGCAGCACGGCATTCATGCCGATGAAATGACGCTCGCCGAGCTCTGTCGCAGCCGCGGCTACTCCACGGCGATCTTCGGCAAGTGGCACTTGGGCCATCACCGGCAGTTTCTGCCCCTGCAGCATGGGTTTGATGAGTATCTCGGATTGCCGTATTCAAACGACATGTGGCCGAACCATCCAGATTTGGCAAAGCTCGCTCCCGATGCTGCCGAGCGAAAGCGCCGGTTTCCGCCCCTCCCGCTATTTCGAAACAATGAGGTTGTTGACTCCGACGTCGACGGCAGTGACCAGGTGCAGCTCACGCGACAATTCACCGAGCGCGCTGTGGATTTCATCGAGCGGAACAAATCGCGTCCCTTCTTTCTGTACTTTCCGCACACGATGGTGCACGTGCCGATCTTTGCTTCCGAAGAGTTTCTCGGCAAAAGCGGGGCCGGCTTGTTTGGCGATGTCGTCGCGGAAATCGATTGGTCGGTCGGCCAGATTCTGGAGACGCTTCGCCGCAATGGCTTGGATGAACGCACGTTGGTCGTATTTACTTCCGACAACGGCCCGTGGTTGAGTTACGGCAATCACGGTGGATCAGCGGGCCCGCTCCGCGAAGGGAAGGGCACGATGTTCGAGGGTGGCTACCGCGTGCCATGCGTGATGTGCTGGCCCGGCAAGATTCCGGCGGGCACGCGTTGCGACGAACTCACAGCAACTATGGATCTGTTTCCCACGATCGCCGGCCTCATCGGCGCAACCGTGCCGAACGAACGCGTCATCGACGGCCAGGATATTTGGCCGCTGATGGCCGGACAGCCCGATGCGATCAGCCCGCACGACGTCGTCTACTGCTATTACAACCGCGAATTGTGCGCGGTCCGCGATCGCCGGTGGAAGCTGTTTTTTCCACATCGCTCCAACACTCTGTCCGGGCGGACGGGCGGAAAAGATGGCACGCCGGCCCGATACGATCAGCAAGAAGTCGGCCGCTGGCTGTTTGATCTGAAAAATGATCTCGGCGAAACAACAGATGTGGCGGCCGAGAATCCGGCGATTGTCGCTCGACTGGAACAGTATGCGGAAAGGGCCCGCGCCGCTCTCGGAGACACGCTAACCGGCCGCGTCGGAAGCGACGTTCGGCCCGCCGGTCAGTTAGCCGGGGTTGCCCAAAAAGCCTCTGGCCCTTAATCTGCGTGTGCCGCTGCTAGGTGTCGGTTTCAGGTGTCAGGGATCCGAACCTCCGACACCTGACACCCGATACCTGACACCTTCTTATGAGCACCGACGTCCTCCAAAACCCGACCCGCTCGCCGTTGCGGCGATTGACCGGCGTGCAGATCGTCGGGACCGGCAGCTTCGTGCCCGAAAACATCGTTACGAACGAGGCGCTGGCCTCGCTCGGTTGCGATGCGGATTGGATCATCCAGCGAACTGGCATCCGCGAGCGTCGTCACGCGCCGCCGGAGATGTCGACCAGCGACATGGCCGTGGCCGCGGCAAAGCGGTGCATCGAGTCGGCCGACATTGATCCGCGCCAAATCGATTTGGTGGTGCTCGCCACGCTTTCGCCCGACTACCTGCTGCCGGCAACGGCCGCGGCCGTTCAAGACCGGCTGGGGCTGAATTGCGCGGCCATGGATTTGTCCGCTGCGTGCGCCGGGTTCATGTACGCGATCGTGACAGGCATGCAATTCGTGGCCACCGGTTCGAGCAAATTCGCCCTCGTCATTGGTGCCGATACGAACAGCCGGGTAATGAATCCGGCCGACAAGAAAACATTCCCACTGTTTGGGGATGGCGCCGGAGCAGTGCTTGTGGCGAAGGGCAGCGAAAAGCAAGGCTTGCTCTCCTACACGTTGGGGGCCGACGGCTCTGGCGAGCAGCTCTTGATTCGTCCAGCCGGCGGGTCACGTGTGCCGCTCAACGGCGAGGCAACAATTCGATCCGATTGGTTTGTGAAAATGGACGGCCGCCCCGTGTTCAAGTGGGCCGTGCGGCTGTTGGAAGATTCCTCGCAGCAAGTGCTCCAAGCGGCGGGTCTCAAGACGTCGGACGTAGCATTGTGGGTTTTCCATCAGGCGAACATTCGAATTCTCGACGCGGCAGTCGACGCACTGGCCATCGATCGCCAGAAAGTCGAAACGCACATCGATCGGTACGGAAACACGTCGGCCGGCAGCGTGCCGATTGCCCTCGACGAGGCGCTTTGCGCCGGCCGTTTCGGCCGCGACGATTTGCTCCTCATGTGCGGTTTCGGCGGCGGACTTTCTTGGGGCACAGCGCTGATGCGCTGGTAACGCGATCTCGGCTGCCACACTTCTCGCATGGCGAAAACAAAAAAGCTCCCCACGCGCCGCCAGGTAAAGCCCGCTGACACGTGGGACCTTTCCAGCCTTTGTGAAAACGACAACGAGTGGGAGAGCGCGTTTGCGGCGTGGGAGAAACAAATCCCGCGATATGAAAAGTTTCGCGGCACGCTTGGCAACGGGCCCGCCGCCCTCGCCAAGTGCCTGGAATTCGACAGCGATTTCGATCGTGCCGGCGAGCGTTTGGGCACCTATGCCCATCTGAAAACAACGGAGGACATGGCCGACAGCGCTTACCAGCGAATGTTGGGGCGCTACGAGCATGCGGCCACGCTCGCGGCCGAAGCGGCCAGCTTTATTCGGCCGGAAATTCTTTCGCTACCCGCCGCCACACTCGACGAATATGTCTCAGCCATGCCGCTACGGCGATTTCGGCTGCAATTGGAGCGGCTGATCCGCTACAAGCCGCACACGCTGGGTGCCGGCGAAGAAAAGTTGCTTGCCATGCAACATGAAATGGCCCACGCGGCCGACCGTGTGTTTCGGCAGCTCACGGACGCGGATCTCAAATTCGGCATGTGCCGCAATGAACGGGGTGAATCCGTGGAGCTGTCGCACGCCACTTTTTCCAGTTTCTTGCGATCGCCGAATCGCGCGGTGCGCCGCCGCGCCTTCCACCAATATTACGACCAGTTTTGTGCGCACGAAAACTCGCTCGCGGCCGCCTACTCGAGCTCGGTGCAGAAAGACGTGTACTACGCCAAGGCCCGTGGCTACCCAAGTGCCCGTGAGGTCTCACTATTCCACGACAATGTACCTGTGGCCGTTTACGACAATCTCATCGCAGCCGTCCGCAGCAAGTTGCCGGCGGTGCATAGCTACTTCGAGCTCCGCCGCCGCAAGATGCGGCTGCGCGACATCCACCATTACGATACCTATGTGCCGATCCTCAGCGAGCTGGATACGCGGCACACTTGGAAGCAAGCAGTGGACACGGTCATTAGCTCGCTCTGCCCGCTTGGTGACGAGTATTGTAGGGTTCTGAGTGACGGACTGACCGGACGGTGGTGCGACCGCTATCCCAATCAAGGCAAGCGGAGCGGGGCTTTCAGCTGCGGTTCGTACGACGGTTGGCCATACATCCTCATGAATTACCAGGCCGACGTGTTGGACCATGTATTTACGCTGGCCCACGAAGCGGGCCACTCCATGCATAGCTATTTCTCCGTGAAGCACCAGCCATACGAGTATTACAACTACACGATTTTTGTCGCCGAGGTCGCCAGCACGTTCAACGAACAGTTTTTGAGCCGGCATTTAATGGAGCGGGCCAAAAGCGACGAGCAGCGAGCCTACCTCATCAACCGCGAAATCGATTCGATCCGCGGAACGATCATTCGCCAGACGATGTTTGCCGAGTTCGAAAAGATCGCCCATTCACTCGTGGAATCCGGCGAGCCGCTAACCGTCGACCGCCTAAAAACCGAGTACGGCAAACTACTGGCCGACTATTTTGGACCAGATTTCGTGATCGACGAGGAGCTCAAGCTCGAGTGCCTGCGCATTCCCCATTTCTACAACGCGTTCTATGTGTACAAGTACGCCACAGGGCTGTCGGCCGCGATTGCCCTCAGTGAGCGAGTGCTGAGTGGCGGCAAGCAGGAACTCGACGATTATCTTTCGTTCCTCAAGGGCGGATGCTCGAAATGGCCGCTCGACTTGCTCCAGAGCGCCGGCGTTGATATGGCGAGCCCAGCACCAGTCGAGACGGCACTTACATACTTCGAGCAACTGGTGAACGAGCTGGACGAGCTGCTGTGAAGAAATGCGCGCTCAAACCGCGTTAGTTCGTCGTCGGTATTTCATTCCCGGCCCGTGTGCCTGACGATTGCCATACGACGAGGTCGACGTCGTCGAAAACGAACGAAACCGAGCCGTCTACCTTCGAGGCCACCACACCGAACGGGTGATAACTGCGGGCTGCCGCCGCCAGCATCGGACTTGTCTCGGAACCCACTGTGCATGGTGCGGGATATTCGACATCACCGGCCAGGCGCGGGCACATCCGTTCAATCACATCGGGATCACGCGAGTTGGGTGCCAGCCTCGCGTTGAATAGCGCCCCGCCCAAATTTCCGGCAATCACCTGCCCCAGCGGGCCGGTATAAACATCAGCCAACTCAGGCGCGATCCCTTCGGAGATGAACAGCGTGTGCATCGTGCCGTCCGTGATTTCGGACATCCGAACCTGCTCGGGCGGACTCCCGTCGAGCTGGCTGCCGTAGCGCGCGAGCCCTGCCTGCGACGGATCGAGAATGCGCCGGAAGAAAGTGGTCCCGGCGCTGTCGGTGCCGCTCTCGAGAAAGTGGAGTAGCCTACACAACCACGATAGTTGCCGCGCAGATATCCCCAAATCGGCGTCTGGATTTCGCTGGGCGTGGGCGTTCGATCGCTGGGGCAATAAAATTGCGGGATTGGCGCATGCCGCGCTGTACGCTTGCGTGCATCGGGCCCGAACGGGCGATACTCGAATTGCGCCGAGACCGTGCCGTTCTCTGCGAATAAATCGAAGTACATGTCCTGGACGTCCTGCTGCTCGACTTGTGGCAGGATGAGCTGTGTCCACGTGTACGCATCAAACAGATCGGCCTTGCGGGCATACGGCAGCGCGCCGTGATGAGAATCGTAATGCAAGCAGGCCAGGGTGAGTTGTTTTACGTTGTTGATGCAGCTCACGCGCCGGGCAGCCTCGCGCGGACTGCACGGCCGGCAAAAGCAGCGCAGCAAGAATGCTGACAATGGCGATAACCACCAACAGTTCGACGAGTGTAAAACCATAGTACGTAGGTCGGCCGAGCCGAGGCCGACAAAGAAGTGCCGCTCGCCTCGCGGCCCCTACATACCTAAAACCGCGCAGGGAGAATCGTGCTGACTTCATCGTTGTCCTCCGACGCATTTTGTGAAGAGTATACCGTAGCGTCGTACCGAGAAGAGCCCCTGCGCGTCCAATCTAGTACGATCAGCAACTAAGTGCAACAGAAATCTCGATTCATGCTGCTCTACTTGGACTTGCGCTGAAGCTCGCGCTGCGGTCGTTTGGCCGGCCTGGTGACAAACGCCGTCAACACCACTCCGGTCGCTAAACCTGCGGCAAGTACGGCGAGCAGCGGTAACGGACCATTCAACTGGTCCCAGCGCTCCAAGCCATGCCTCAAGCTCGTGCCGAACACCGCCATCAACGTGGCGATTGGAAAGAAGAAGGACACCAGCAGATTCAGACGGTGAGTTGACACGGCCATCTGGTACGTGCTCTCGGCCTGTTGCTCGGCCTGCCAGGCAACCGCGAACTCAAGGCCGTTCCTGGCATCCTCATGGAGCAAGTCGGCCCGCCGAGTCACGTCATACGCGAAATCACGTGCGACGATGATCCGCCGGTCGTCGCTTACTTTTTCGCGGGCTTGTTGTAGGGCTTCATACATGTTGCGGGCCGCGCGGACCATCGGGCTGGCGCGATCCAGCAGTTCGAAATAGTCGCGGGCACCGCGTGCCATGTCTTCCGCTTGCTCAAGCTTCTCGACCGCCGCTTCATACTCACTCAAGTGTTGATCCAGAGTGGCGACGCCTTCACCTTTCGGAGCGACGCGCCAGTTCCCTCCCGGATCACGCCAAAAGAACCGCCCGCGTCGCTCGGTTTCATCCGCGGTGGGTGGAGCATGCAGGACGAGAATCAAATGTCCATCTTCCAGCAACACGCGTTGACGCCCGGCGGTGGTTCCTAGCCGACCGCGCAACTTGGCGGGGATCTCCCAATCGGCCGGCAACAGCGTGGAAACGTGCGACATGTGCGACCTCCCTTTCACTAGTTCTTCGCCACAGAGAGCGAACGATTGAGCCGAGATTTGTCGTGCGACAGCCCCAATCCTAATCGGCAGCAAGCGAATATCGAAATACCGCCTGGCTGCGTTCGGGCATAACTGGCTGTCGAAAAATCCCGCGATCCCGTTTTCCAACCGGCCGTTACCGTGTGATCCACAAGAACGGCGTGCCCGCTTCGTCGAGCCGGACTTCGCAGTAGAGCGCGCTTGGGAGAGCACGCGGTCGAGAACGCGCTTGTAGCTGATTCGGGAGTGCGCGACCAGCACCTGAACGGCCGCGGGATCGATGCGAGCCGCCCGTAGCGCGGCGTGATCGATGATGAAGCGGGTTTTGACACGAGACCCAATGGCCTGCAGTGTTTCTTCCAGGGTGTAGCCCTCGATCTCGGCGTTACGTGGCTCGAAAAGCTCGGGGACGGTGTCGCTAGCCAGGCGTTCCGGTTTCCAACCGATTGGCCATTGTTTCAGCTCCGCGTTGTCCGTTTTGCCAAGCGTGCTCTGAAATAGCTCGTCGGGATCGACGGGCGCAATGTTGTACGACAACGGAACGGCGCGCACCTTCTCCGGTCGCAACACATACCCGTTGTTCCGCAAGATAATTGCCAGCCCCGTGCCCGCGGTCAGTCCTTGCAACTCGTCGGCGATTGGGTCCGCTTTGCGCAGCTCCGGCATGGTAGGCCCGCCTGGGGTTCCAAAGCGTTGAACCCCGAACCTTGAAACCAGCTTCCCGAGCACGTCGACAACGGGCCGGCCCTTCGTTTCAAAATCTATCGGTTGGGCAAGATCAGCGGTGACGGCTTCCAGTTCTTTCACCGTGAGGCCAAATCGGCCGCGGCGTGCCGTAAGTGCTTCCGCGCCGTCATCTCCAAGCCGTTCAAAGTAGTCTTTCAGTGCTGCCCGATCGCCACGCGAAAATGTGCGGCCGGGCAGTCGGAGCTGATCGTTGCCGGTAAGAAAGCCGAGCACGTGATAATTGGGTCGCTCGGACGTCCCGCGGTTCTCGGCTTTCAACTCATCGCCGGATTGCGCGCCTCGAATGCGCACATTGTCAACGCCAATCGACGCCAGCAGTTGCAGCCACTCGTGGGCGCGGTAATTTGCACTCCTCGCTCGGTGGCCAATACCAACTCGATCGGCGGCGCCGCATAGCCCGCAACGGTCATCAGCAGCAAACAGGCGCAGCTTTTCGCAAGTTGCAATCGCATACAACAAGTATAGCACTCGTCTCTCGTACTCAAGGAGAACTTCATGGCGCGTCCGATCACACTCTTCACCGGTCAATGGGCCGATCTCCCGCTCGAAGACATTTGCCGCAAGGCGAGCGATTTCGGTTATCAAGGGTTGGAGTTGGCGTGTTGGGGCGACCATTTTGAAGTGGACAAGGCACTCGCCGATTCGAACTATTGCAATGCCAAACGTGATCTCCTGGACCGGCACGATTTGCAGTGTCACGCGATTAGCGCGCACCTGGTCGGGCAGGCCGTGTGCGACCGGATCGACCAGCGACATCGGGCGATTTTGCCGCCGTACGTATGGGGCGACGGCAATCCGGAGGCCGTCAATCGCCGCTCCATCGAAGAGATGAAGAACACGGCCCGCGCCGCCCAGCAGTTCGGCGTGGGAGTGGTCAACGGTTTCACGGGCTCTAGCATCTGGCACTTGCTCTATTCTTTTCCGCCCGTGCCGGACGCGATGATCGAAGACGGTTTCCGGCAATTCGCCGAGCGTTGGAATCCGATCATGGATGTGTTTGGCGAGTGCGGCGTGCGGTTCGGGCTCGAGGTGCATCCCACCGAAATTGCGTTCGACCTCGTTACCGCGCGGCGTGCACTGGATGCAATCGGTAACCGCGAGGAGTTCGGGTTCAATTTTGATCCGAGCCACCTGTTGTGGCAGGGCATCGACCCGGTGGAATTCATCCGCGAGTTCCCCCGCCGCATCTATCACATGCACGTGAAGGACGCGATCGTCACGCTGAACGGCCGCACCGGCGTCTTGGGCAGCCATTTGAATTTCGGCGACCCGCGGCGCGGCTGGGACTTCCGCTCGCCCGGCCGTGGCGGCGTGAACTTTGAGGAAATTATCCGCGCGCTCAACCAGATCGGCTATGAAGGGCCGCTGTCCGTGGAGTGGGAAGACTCCGGCATGGACCGCGAGCACGGTGCCCGCGAGGCCTGCGAATTCCTCCGCAAGCTCGACTTCGAACCGAGCCGACGGGCATTCGATGCGGCCTTCGCAGAGAGCTAGCGCCGCACTGGTCGCTGAATCGACCAGCCCCACACGAGCCATATTCGACGGACTGGTCACTTCAGTGACCAGTTCCCGTCGCTGGATCCACCAAATCGCGTGGTAAACTAGAGATAATCTCTCTCGACATACTCTGGGTCGAGCTACGGAACGGCCGCCTTTGAGACATCTTGGTGACGCAACTATTCCAACATCTTCGATTCTGCGCCGCTACGTTGATTGCCAGCGTGTTGATCGCGGACTCGTTGCGCGCAGAGCTGCAACCGGTGGCAGGCTGCACGCGAAGTACGATGAACTAAGCTCGCAGCTTGCCACGACGGTTCCGACCTGGCGGCCCAAAGCACCCACCACGGGTGCACTGCTGTTTGTCGCCAGCGACCAGTACACGCCCGTCAGCGGAGCGAAGAGTCAGGTTGATGCGACGCGAACCCGTTACGCTGACGAACTGTTCCAACTGGCGCGAAAGGCCGCTTCGGCCGGGCAATCGTCGCTCGCATTTCAGTGGTCAACCGAAGCAGTTCGCGAGAATCCGGACCACGCCGCCGCGCGGCGCGTCTTGGGCTATCAACAGCGCGGCGGTCACTGGCTCACAGCTTACGGCACCCGGATGGCCGATGCCGGCAAGACGTGGCATCCGAAATTCGGTTGGATCGTTGCTTCTGACGCGCCGCGCTACGAAGCCGGCGAGCGGTTGGTTGGCGGGAACTGGATCACCGCTGAAGCAGATGCCGCTCGCCACAGCGCCATGAAAAACGGATGGCAAATCCGCACCGATCATTTCATGGTCACTACAAATCACAGCCTGGAAGCCGCCGTGGAGCTTGCCACGCGGTTGGAGCGTTTGCATCAGGTGTGGCGGCAGCTATTCGCCGGGTTCTACCTCAACGAACGAGGGGTGGGCGAGCTGTTTGAGAGCGATCGCGATCCGCGATCTCAGCTTCGGCCGTTCCGTGTGTACTATCATCGCGATCGTGCCGAATACAATGCGGCCTTACTTCGCCGCCAGCCGCGCATTGCGGAAACGCTGGGAATCTATTTCGATGCCGAGCGGGAGGCCCACTTCTTCGCCGGCGATAGCGTAGCAGCAGGCGGCCCGCCTGCGATTTCTTCGACAGGCGAGCCGCCTGTCGCCACGCTTTACCACGAGGCGGTGCACCAGCTTTTTCAGGAATCGCGGCCGGCAGCCAAACAAATCGGCAGGACCGCAAATTTTTGGATCGTTGAAGGTGCGGCTACGTATTTCGAATCACTGACCGAACACAACGACCCCCACGCAGGTCTCTACTATACGATCGGCGAGGCGACAGCCGGCCGGATGCCCGCAGCGCGCGAACGGCTATTGGACGGCTTTTACTTGCCACTGGCCGATTTGTCGCGATTGGGGAAAACGGATGTCCAGCAGCACCAGGATATTGCCAGGTTGTACAGCCAATCGGCCGGGCTCAGCGCGTTCCTGATGCACGCCGAGGATGGTCGCTATCGCGAGCCCCTGGTCCGTTACTTGAAGGCCGTTTATTCCGGCCACGATAGCGGTCAGACGCTCACGGAATCGGTGGGGCAAAGCTTTGAGGAACTGGATGCCGCCTATCGCCGTTACATGCAGAGCTTGCCGTAGCGCGGGCCAAGCGGTATCGTTGGAGGAACATTCATCCAGTGATCCCGCGGCCCGGAATGAGTTTCCCATGAACGAAATCCTCGCTCATATTACTCCGCACGATATTCCGACTTTCTGGTTGGCGGCAATCGCCGGTTTTGTGGCCGGCGTGGCCACAACCTACGCACTATTCGTGCGAAAATGGAAATAGATCGGTAAGTAGGTGGGTCCGTTACCCACTCACTTACTCACCATCCTTACGGTGGCTATAGCTCAGTTGGATAGAGCGCCAGATTGTGGCTCTGGAGGTCAAGGGTTCGAGCCCCTTTAGCCACCCCTTTCGCAGCCACCCATTGGCAGCAATGTCAGCGGGTGGTTTTTTGTTGCGCCGCAAAAAGGATTTTGAACAGCGGGGCGCCCGCATGCCGATTGGCCGGCGGCCACCCAGTCGGGTAGATTGAACTTCGTTGATGGTGCTACTCACCTAAGTCAACTTCCTACCGTGATCGTGTGATGCCTGACATTGACCAACCCGGCTCGTTTTATCTCGGCAGGCCTCATGATTTGGCGACCGGGGAGACGCAGAACAAGCCGCTGCTGTACGATAACAACGACCTCACGACACACGCCGTGTGTGTCGGTATGACTGGCAGCGGAAAGACAGGTCTGTGCGTTACGCTGTTGGAAGAGGCGGCACTGGACGGCATCCCCGCGATCGCCATCGACCCCAAGGGTGATTTGGGCAATCTGCTGCTCGCCTTTCCGAAACTTAGGCCCAGCGATTTCCGGCCCTGGGTCGACACCGGAGAAGCAAGCCGCAATCAGGTATCGCCAGACGACTACGCAGCCAGTCAGGCCGAGCTCTGGCGAAAGGGACTGGCTAAGTGGGGCCAGGAGCCCGATCGAATCCAGCGGTATTGCGATGCCGTGGATCGAGTCATCTACACGCCGGGCTCCAGCGCGGGCATACCAATTACCGTTTTGAAGTCGTTCCGGGCGCCAACCGCCGAACTAGCGGCCGATGACGATGCCTTCAACGAGCGCGTCGGCTCCGCGACATCCGGGCTGCTCGCCTTGCTTGGTATTGACGCCGATCCGGTCCGCAGCCGGGAGCATATTTTTCTTTCCAAGTTGTTTGATGCGGCCTGGCGCAGCGGCCGGGACCTCGATTTGCAGCAATTGATCGAAAACATCCAGCGACCGCCGTTCGACCGAGTCGGCGTCGTCGATCTGGAATCGTTTTTTCCGGCCGCGGACCGCTACAAGCTGGCCATGAGTCTCAACAACTTGATCGCTTCGCCGTCGTTCGCGAGCTGGATGCAAGGCGAGCCGTTGGATGTGCAGCGGATGCTATTCAGTCCGTCGGGAAAGCCAAGACTGGCGGTCGTGTCGATCGCCCATCTCGACGAACCGCAGCGGATGTTTTTTGTTACGCTGTTGCTCAACGAAGTGCTGTCGTGGGTTCGCACGCAACCGGGAACAAGCAGTCTGCGTGCGCTCTTGTATATGGACGAGGTGTTCGGATATTTCCCTCCACTTGCCAATCCGCCTTCAAAGCGGCCGATGCTCACCCTGTTAAAGCAGGCCCGCGCTTACGGATTGGGTTGCATCCTGACCACTCAAAACCCGGTCGACCTCGATTACAAGGGACTTTCCAACGCGGGCACGTGGTTCTTGGGTCGTCTGCAAACCGAGCGAGACAAGGCGCGAGTTATTGAAGGCCTCGAAGGCGCCTCGGCCGAGGCCGGCTCCAAATTCAATCGCCAACAAATGGAGGCCACGTTAGCCGGGCTCGCTAAGCGCGTGTTCCTGATGAACAACGTGCACGACAATGCGCCGGTTGTGTTTCAAACGCGCTGGGCGATGTCGTACCTGTGCGGTCCGCTGACGCGCGGCCAAATCAAGACCTTGATGGACCCCGTGCGCGGCAATTTCCAGTCGCTATCAAGTACGTCGTCCGCGTCCAATGTGGGGGAGGATGGCGAGTTGTCGAGGGCAGGGGCCGCCGCAACGCTTCCACCAGCGACCGCACCAAAAACTCGCCCGATCCTTCCTGCCGGCATTCCAGAAGGCTTTGCCACAGCTCGCCAGCATCTTCGTGACGATGGCCGGTTGGAATACCTACCCGCGGTCGCGGGCAACAGCAAAGTGCATTTCGTGCAAGCCGCCAGCGGCATCGACCACTGGATGGATGTGTCCCTGTTAAAACCGGCGGACGAATCGGCCGCCCACGATTTTTGGGCGAATTCGACAACGCTTCCGGAACGATTGGCGATCGACTCCCAGCCGGAGGTCGGCGAAGCTTTGCCGAGTTGCCGGTCAAATTCGCCCGCGAGAAAAGCTACCAGGAATTCCGCCGCGATTTGGCTGAGCACCTCTATCGCATGTGCATACTCGAACTTTGGCACAGCGAGCTGCTGGATCTCACGTCGAACGCGGGTGAATCCGAGGGCGCATTTCGCCGCCGACTCGAACCGGCAGTTTCCGCTCGACGTGAGGCCGAGCGGCAAAAAATTGAGCAGCAGTTTTCCACGAAGCTGTCTCGGCTGGAGGATCGAATCCAAGCGGCCCAGGCCAAAGCGGACACGCAGAAATGGCAATTCTGGTCGCGCGCGAGCAACTGCGTTTGGGTACTCGTCGATGGTGTATTGCGGCTCAAAGGCGCTGGCCGTCGCGGCCGGCGGAGGTCTGCAACTACCGCGATGCGAGGCGTGGCTACCGAGCGCGGGCAACAACTTTCCGCGGAAGCGAGTCTCGAAAAGCTCATTGCTGAACATCAGGACCTGGAGCAGGAGCGCGACGAACAGATATTGAAACTGGAATCAAGCTTCGATCCGCAACGGCTCGCGTTGGAACGGATCGAGCTCAAGCCCCGCAAGGCAGATATTGAAGTCGATTCCGTGGCGCTAGTATGGTTGCCGTGGTGCGTGGATACACAAGGTCACGCGGTACCGCTGTGCGAGGAGATTTTGCCGCCCTCACGCGTGGATAATGAAGTTACTCGAACAGGGTCGCCTAAGGCGGCCCCAACCGGCGAGCCGTTGGCTCGCGGCTAGTGCGACTCCCAGTCCCCTGTCCCCTCACTCTGCCATGACCGAACGCGAACGTTGGGTTGTCTATCCGCTGTTATTTCTTGCATTGGGCGCGGCCCTGCGCGATAAGCTGTTTGATCGCACCATTACCAAGAGCATCGTCTGCCAGGAGCTGACGGTGCTCGAAGAAGAGCCGAACGGTGTCCGCATCCTGGCTCAAATTGGCCGGAGCGATTCCATGCGCTCCGCATCCAACGCGTACATGATCGTGAACGGCCAGCTCGACACCGAGTTGATCAACGCCAAGCAGTATGCGTTCCGCAACGTGCCATTCGTACCTGCCTTGCAGACCA
This sequence comes from uncultured Planctomycetota bacterium, assembly GCA_963786455.1. Taxonomy (GTDB): domain Bacteria; phylum Planctomycetota; class Planctomycetia; order Pirellulales; family Lacipirellulaceae; genus JABDGM01. Next base: position 767,807 of record CAWAZX010000018.1, read on the forward strand.
TTATGGCGGCTCCCATCGATTTGCTGCGCGCACTTCAGCAATCGACGGGCGGGCAGCCATCGAGTGGGCGAGTTGTCCCGCTTCGGCCGCAGTCCGGAGCGGATCAACCCGGAACTTCTGGCGAAGAATTGAAAGCGGGCGACGGCCGACCCGAATCAGCGGGGCCGGATAATTCAACCGCGCCAGAAACAGAGGCTCCGCTGGCCGATCCACCCGAAAACCGGTAGTATGCAAGGGGCAAATTCGTGCGTCCGAATTTCTTGCGCGATCGACAAATGCAAGAGGGGAGACTGCGATGAATCGACTAATCAAAACTCGCCCAGCCTGTTTGGCCAGCGGCGTCGTGTTGGGACTGATCGTCGGGCTGAACATCCAAGGAATTTGGCCGAGCGTGCCGCTCCATGCGTCGGCGACCCACGGTTTGGACAAGTTTGCCATTGCCACCGGTTTGGTGAATGAGGGAGTCGAAGCGCTATACTTTCTCGATTACCTAACCGGTGACATGCGGGCTGCGGTGCTGAATCCCAAGAGCGGAAAGTTCAATTCGTTTTTCACACGTAACATCGCGGCCGATTTTGGCGGCGTCGGCCGCAACAGCGGTTACTTGATGGTCACCGGTACTGCCGACATGCCGCGCGGCACGGCCGCATTTCAATTCGCCCGCTCGATCGTCTACGTGGCGAACGCCAGTACAGGCGCCGTCGCGGCCTACACCATTCCGTGGAACTCGAGCTATCAAGCCGCCGGCAAGCCGCAATATGGAGAATTCCAGCCGCTCGATGTGGCTCAATTCCGCACCGCCTTCGTGCGCGAGCCGCAAATCCCGCCGCAACAGGCGCCAGAAAAACCATGACAATCCAAGTCAACGGCGAGTCGCGTGACATCGACGCCGGCGCAAGCGTTTCCAAATTGCTCGGTGACTTGGGTGTAACGCAGCCGCACGTGGCCGTGGAGCTCAATCTCGAGGTCGTGCCGCGTGCACAGCACGAGCAAACCATTCTCCGCGAGGGCGATCGACTGGAAGTCGTCACGCTCGTCGGCGGCGGATAGAAAATGTCACCACGGAGGCACGGAGGACACAGAGAACAGCTGTAGTGGAGTAGAGAAGTCGTGGAGTAGCGACTCTTCTCCGTGTCCTTTGTGTCTCCGTGGTAATTCTTGACGTGAAATCGGAATCGTTATGACAACTGCAATTGAATCAGCCGATACCCTGCAACTCGGCAGCCACCGCTTCACAAGCCGCCTGATTGTCGGCACCGGCAAGTATGCCGACTATGAAATCATGGGCGAAGCCCTCGCCCGAAGCGGTACCGAGTGCATCACCGTGGCCGTGCGCCGTGAGCGGCTCATCGATGCCGCCGGCAACAACCTGCTGGACTTCATCGATACCGGTCGCTACACGCTTCTGCCCAATACGGCCGGCTGCTTTACGGCCGACGATGCGATTCGAGTGGCTCGGCTGGGCCGCGAGCTTCTGTTGGGGCTGGAGAATCCCGGCGCCGATTGGGTGAAACTCGAAGTGCTGGCCGACAAGCGTACGCTCCTGCCCGATCCGATCGCCACCTTGGAAGCGACCGAGCGGCTCGTGGCCGATGGCTTTCAAGTGCTTTGCTACACAACGGACGACCCCATCATCGCGCGGCGGCTGAAGGCAGCGGGCGCCACGAGCGTGATGCCGGCCGGCAGCCCAATCGGCTCCGGCCAGGGTGTACTCAACCCCAACAACATTCGTATCTGCCTGGAGTATCTCAAGGAAGGCGATCCGGACTACCCGGTCATCGTCGACGCCGGCGTCGGCACGGCCAGCGATGTCACGATTGCCATGGAACTCGGCGTCGACGGTGTGTTGCTCAACACGGGCATCGCCCACGCGAAAGACGCGCTGCGCATGGCCGACGCGATGCGCCACGCCACCGAAGCCGGCCGCCTCGCCTACCTCGCCGGTCGCATCCCCAAACGCCTGTACGCTACCGCCAGCAGTCCGGAGGAAGACACCATTACGGCAAATCCGCGTTAGTTTGGATATTTGATGCTGCGTCACGTTTGCAGTTGAACGAGCCAGGGAACCGTCGATGCGAACAGATGCTAGAATGAAGACTCTAGGTAAAATAGTCTTTTGAACTGCTCGCTTTTCTTGATAGGCGGCTAATGTAGGCCATGCGATTTCTTGCCTGTTTCCTGGCGGCAATCTTTGCTGCGAAGATTAGCAACGCGGTCACCATCGAGACGGTGCTGATTGGCAATCCGGGCAATCCGCCGGACACTAGATATGATCCTACAGGCATTGGCTCAGTTGGATACGACTATCGGATCGGCAAGTATGAAATCACAAATGCACAGTACGCGGAATTTCTAACTGCCGTAGCCGGTTTTGATCGTTACGGTTTGTTCGATCCAGCCCAGAGTTTGAATGCAATAAGCGGAATTGTACGAAGCGGCCGCATCGGCAGTTACGTCTACACAGTGAAGCCTCCGGCGATTGGAAAAGGCCCCGGAGGCAGCGACTACACGTACGACGACAAACCGGTCGTCGGCATCAACTGGAACAGCGCGGTCCGGTTCGCCAATTGGATGCACAACGGGATGGGTAGTGGCGACACGGAGACGGGAGCATACACTCTATCACCTGGATTTCCGCCTCCAGTTTCGGGCTATACTATCGAGCGAAACCCGGGAGCTCGCTGGTTTCTTCCCAATGAGGATGAGTGGTATAAGGCAGCACATTTCGACGCTGATTCTGGTATCTACCACGACTTTTATGCCGGCTCGAATGATCAACCGAACAACAATTTGCCGTCCGCTGATACCGGGAACTCGGCGAATTTTCTGGTTCGATTTCCTCCCGGTCAATTTCCTCTTGGTACTACGACGGGTGATCTTTTTTATCCGTTAACAAATGTCGGCGCGTACACATTGTCGCCTGGGCCATACGGGACTTTTGACCAAGGAGGTAACGTTTCCGAATGGACCGAAACTCTATATGACTCTCAGTTTCGCGTTCTCCGAGGCGGTTACTGGTTTGAAGTAATTCTATCCGCTCAATACAAAAATTATCCGTCGATCGTGCCCGCGGCAAAGCATGCCGGCGTAGGTTTTCGACTTGCTGCGCTCGTTCCAGAACCTCATGCATTGCTGTTAATAGGAACTGCCGCGCCGATCTTGATCATTAATCGCCTCAATACAACAAGGCGTCAGCGTTGATGCTGCTAGCGATTGAAGAAAGCTTCAACTGGCGTTTCTATCGCGTCCCATTCTATAAGTTGATTGGCCATTCGGACCCAGTGTCGTGTTTGGTAAACTGAGTGCATGGAGATCACCGCCGCCGACATCCTTGGCCCTGGTGGCCGCATTGCGGCTCGGTTGCCGAACTATGAGCAGCGGCCGCAGCAGCTGGAGATGGCCGAGGCGGTGGCTCGGGCGATCGCGGCGAAGCACCATGTAGTTGCGGAAGCGGGTACTGGTGTCGGCAAGAGCTTTGCTTATCTAGTGCCGGCGATCCTTGCCGCCACGCAACGAGAAGCGGAACGGCGGGGCGATAGCAAGCAAAGCAGCGATAAGTCGCCGGCGCCGAAAATTGTCGTCTCCACGCACACTATCAGTCTGCAAGAGCAGCTCATCGGCAAAGATCTGCCGCTACTCAACGCGGTGATCCCGCGGGAGTTTTCCGCCGTGCTGGTGAAGGGGCGGCGAAATTACATAAGCTTGCGTCGGCTCGACCTGGCTCTGGCGCAGCCAGAGCTTGTTCAACGACGATGAGCAACTCGAACAGCTTCGCAAGATTCGGAAGTGGAGCAAAGCATCGGCCGACGGCTCGCTGAGCGACCTTACTTTCCAGCCTGCGGGCCAGGTTTGGGACGAAGTGGCCAGCGACAGCGGCAATTGCCTGGGCCGACGCTGTCCGACGTACAACCAGTGCTTTTATTACAAAGACCGTCGCCGCGTTCAGCACGCTCAAATTCTGGTGGTGAACCACGCGCTGTTGTTCAGCGATATCGCTCTGCGGCGTGCCGGCGTCAGCATCCTGCCCGATTACGACGTCGTGATTCTCGACGAAGCGCACACCGTCGAGGCCGTGGCCGGTGACCACCTAGGCATTCACATCACCAGCGGGCAAATCGAATACACCCTCAATAAACTTTACAACGACCGTACGAACAAAGGTCTGCTGGTCTTTCATGGCATGACGAAGGAGCAGCAACAAGTGGACCGTTGCCGCCATTTAGCGGACGAACTTTTCGGCGATTTATGGCAGTGGCGATCGGAGCACGCTTCGGCAGGTAGCGGTTCGAGAGCTGACAGCTCTCAACTTCGCGGTAGCATTTCCAAGCCAATTCGCATTCATGCGCCGAGCATCGTGGCGAACAATTTGAGCCCCCAGCTTGAGCTATTAGCGCGTCAAGTGAAGGATGCCGGTAAAAAACTCAGCGACGAATCGGAGCAACAGGACTTTCTCTCAGCCCACGATCGGCTCGCCGGGCTCGCCGCCGAGTTGGAGATGTGGCGAACGCAGGCCCACTCGGGCGCCGTCTATTGGCTGGAAACGTACGAAAGTCGCCGCGGAAAACCAAGACTCACTCTGGCGGCCGCACCGATCGACATCGGCCCCGTGATGCGCGAGCAACTATTCGACAAAGTGCCCACGGTCATCATGACCAGTGCGACGCTCTCGGTCAGTCGGCAGGGCTCGTTCGATTTCTTCAAATCGCGCGTGGGCCTCACGAAGTGCGATTCCATCCAAGTGGGCAGTCCGTTCAACTACCGAGAGCAAGCCGAGTTGGTGACGCTTCGTGACATGCCTGACCCGACGACCGCCGAGCGCGGGTCGTATGAAAAGAAGTGTATCGAAGCCATTCAACATTACGCCGGCCGCACCGATGGCCGCACGTTCGTGTTGTTCACTAGCTACGACATGCTGCGGCGAGTGGCGGCAGGAATGCAGCGCTGGCTCACGTCGCGCAACCTGCGGCTACTGAGCCAGGCTGACGGCACGCCCCGTACCCAACTGCTGGAGCAGTTCAAAACCGACCCACGGGCCGTGCTGTTCGGCACCGACAGTTTTTGGCAAGGCGTCGACGTGCCCGGCGACGCGCTGCAAAACGTGATCATCGCCAAGCTGCCCTTCGCAGTCCCGGACCACCCTCTATTGGAAGCACGGCTAGAAGCGATCCGCGCCGCGGGCGGCAATCCGTTCCGCGATTACCAGTTGCCCGAAGCCGTCATCAAATTCAAACAAGGTTTCGGCCGTCTCATCCGTACGCGCACCGACCACGGAATGGTCGTCTGCCTCGACCCACGCATCGTCACCAAACCGTACGGCCGCATGTTCATCGAATCGTTACCGGAATGCCGCCGTCTTTCGGTTACGGCCGCCAGTTGACCCTGCCTTTCTGGCTACCTAAACTGAGTAGTTTAGCGTAACTCGGTTCAGTTCGCGGCAGTTTTGCCGCTCCGTTGGGCGCTGCCGGAAGCGCCGGGGCACCATGCTGGCCAAGCGCGTGATTCCCTGTCTCGACGTGGACCGCGGGCGCGTGGTGAAGGGGACGAATTTCGTCAACCTGCGCGACGCCGGCGATCCCGGTGGAGGTGGCCGCGCGGTACGAGGAGGAAGGGGCCGACGAGCTGGTGTTCCTCGACATCACCGCCAGCCACGAGGGGCGGGACATCATGCTCGACGTGGTCCGCCGCACGGCCGAGCAGGTGTTCATGCCGCTGACCGTCGGCGGCGGCATCCGCACGCTCGAGGACATCCGCCAACTGCTGCTAGCCGGGTGCGACAAGGTCTCGATCAACTCGGCCGCCGTGAAAGATCCGGAGTTCGTCCATGACGCGGCCCGGCGGTTCGGCAGCCAGTGCATCGTGGTGAATATCGACCCCAAGCGGGTGCGACGGAACGGCCGCGAGGTGTGGGAGGTCCACATCAACGGCGGCCGCGTGCCGACGGGGCTGGAAGCGGTCGCCTTGGGCGCGCGAGGTCGAGCGGCTGGGCGCCGGCGAGATCGTGCTGACCAGCATGGACGCCGACGGCACCAAGGACGGTTACGATCTGGAAATCACCGCCGCGGTGAGCGAAGCGGTGACGATCCCGGTGGTGGCCAGCGGCGGGGCGGGCAAGCCGGAGCACCTGGCCGACGCGATCACGATCGGCAAGGCCGACGCCGCCCTGGCGGCCAGCATTTTCCACTTCGGCGAGTATACGATTCAAGAAACGAAGCGCGTGATGGCGCGAGCGGGGCATTCCCGTGCGGATGTGAGCTGAATCGCGTGTAAACGATTTACGGCCTGGTCACTTCAGTGACCAGGTCAGCAGTTGGTGACTAGGTGCAACCGCCATGGCGAAAGACGACGCCTTTAAAAGCAGCTTCATCAACCGCAAGCAGGAGCTGGAGATCGACAAGCTGTTCCGCGCCTGCGTGAAGCTCAAGGCCAGCGACTTGCACCTGAAGGTCGACAAGCCGCCGATGGTCCGCGTCGACGGCACGTTGCGGCCGATGAATCGCGGAGCCGATCGACGACGAAGAGATGGTGCGGCTTGACTTTCCCGCTGATGAACGAGCGGAACCGCAAGATTTTCGAGCGCGACGGCGGGGCCGACTTTGCCCACACGCTCGACGTCGACGGCACCAACTGGCGATTTCGCGTGAACCTGCTGCAGCAGCTCGGGCACGTCGGCCTGGTCGCCCGCCGCGTGAACAACTGGATTCCCAACTTCGAAGGACTGAACCTGCCGCCGTCGATCGAGAAGCTGTGCAAGTACGACCAAGGCATGGTCCTGCTTGGCCGGCGTCACCGGCTCCGGCAAGAGCACCACGATCGCCTCGATGCTCAACTGGATCAACCAGCACTACCGCAAGCACATCCTCACGCTGGAAGACCCGATCGAATTCATGTTCACCGAGGACAAGTGCCTGATCAACCAGCGCGAGATCGGCCTGGACGTGGTCGACTTCGGCATCGGCATGAAGCACGCCGTGCGCGAAGATCCCGACGTGATGCTCGTGGGCGAAATGCGCGACAAGGAAACGTTCATGACGGCCATCCACGCCGCCGAGACCGGGCACCTTGGTGTTCGGCACCATCCACGCCTCGCAGCGCCGCCACCACGATCGGCCGTATTCTCGACTTGTTCCCGCAGGACATGCACTCGGCCCTGCGCAGCGCGATCGCCTTCAACATGCGCGGCATCGTCGCCCAGAAGCTGCTCAAGAGCATCAAGCCGGGCGTGGGCCGCGTGCCCACGGTCGAGATCATGATCTTCAACGCCAACGTGCAGAAAGGCCATTCTGGAAGAGAACGACGAAAAGCTGCCCGACATCATTCGCATCGGCAAGCACGACGGCATGCAGGACTTCACGATGAGCCTCAAGCAACTGGTCGACGAAGAGCTGATCGACCGCGAAGTGGCGATGGAAGTGGCGCCGAACCGCGAAGCGCTCAAGATGGCGCTCAAGGGCATCGAAGTGAAGGATCCCGGGATTATCTGATGCGCGAGCGGCTGAATAACGTGGCTTTTACTCATGGCAATGTGGTCGCTGTGCGCGCCGCTAACCGTCGCCATTGCTCAAGAGGAAGCCCGCCGGTGCAGCCCAACCGCGACGGCGAGCAAGTTGACCCAGCGGCCGACGCTGCCGCTGAACCTGCTCCCGCACCTGTTGCTGTGCAACAAGACAAGTGGAACGACGCCCATTCCGTATTGCGCATGAAGCAGCCGTTCTTCTTCTGGCCTAAACTGCTGGCGATTTGGCTCTTGTTTCTCATTTGGGTGAAATCGGCCGACTGGGTGAATCGAGACACGCAAATCTTCGATCTGGCGTACGGCAAATGGAACCCGATCGTGTTCTTTCCCTGTCCTGGCCGTGCTGTTGCTTTTTGTTTTTCCAATCATCGTTGGCTTCGCAAATTTCTGGCTGGCAGTAGGCTTGTTATCGGTGACCTACCTGGCGACGTTCGTGCCGTATGTCGTGACGCGCAACAAAGCTGTCCAGCTGCACGAAAAGGTATTCACGCCGGATTGGTTCCGTTACGAGATCGCCCATTTGGGCAGCAAAGTCGGCCTCAAGATTTCGGCCGAGCGGAAGGCGGAATACGAAAAGGGAGCAAAGGTCGACTTGATGGCCATCGGTGCACCCGAAGAACGCGACAACCAGGCCAACTTGATCACGGCCCGCCAATCGCCCGGCTACCTCGTTCGTCAAGGAATTGGTTGCCGACATGGCCGATCGCCGCAGCGACCGCGCAATTCTCGATTACACGCAGCAGTCGGTCGTCGTCCGGCAGCATATCGACGGCGTGTGGCACAACAGCGAGGCGCGCGACCGCGAGATCGGGCGACGTCATGCTCGCCGTGATGAAGACGCTGGCGAATCTCAACGCCACTGAGCGTCGCAAGAAGCAGGAAGGCAAGTTCGCGGCCAAATACAATGACCATTCGTACGTCTGCCCGATGACCAGCCAAGGCGTGCCCACGGGCGAACGAGTTGTTGTGCAACTGCTGGGCGGCTATCAGCGGAGCTTCAAGTCGTACGAAGACTTGGGAATGCGCGCCAAGCTCGGCCGAGCAATGGTCGGCACTGATGGCCCGCGACAAGGGGATGATCATCATCGCCGGCCTGCCCGAGGGCGGCGTCACCACGTTGACCGACGTCTCGCTCATGGAGACCGACCGACTGCTGCGCGACTTCGTGTCCATCGAGGAAGAACAACATCGCGAGCGAGACATCGAAAACATCGAGGTCACGACGTACAATGCGGCCAAGGGAGAAACGCCGGCCAAGATTCTTCCCGCGCTGATCCGCAAATATCCGAACGTTTACGTACTCCGCGACTTCAGCGACCCCGAACGCGGCCAAGTTGCTGCTGGACGAAGTCCGCGACGAGGAACGGCTGGTAATCACCAATGTCCGCGCCAAGGAAGCAGCCGAAGCGCTGTTGCGCATGCTGCAGCAAAAGGTGCCGCAGCGCGAATTTGCCGCTACCGTCACCGCCGTGCTCTGCACGCGGCTGATTCGCAAGCTGTGCGACGCCTGCAAAGTGGCGTACGCACCGACGCCCGACTTGCTAAAGAAACTCGGCATTCCCGCAGGCAAGGTCGAGGCGCTGTACCGCGTACCCAAACCGGAAGAAATCGAGAAGCCGTGCCCGGAGTGCGGCAACTTGGGCTTCAAAGGCCGCACCGGCTTGTTCGAGCTCCTGGTCGTCGACGACAAGATCCGCGAGATCCTGGTGAAGCAGCCGCAGTTGGACCTGCTGCGGAAAGCGGCCCGGCTGGCCGGCATGCGAACCTTTCAAGAGGAAGGACTGCTGCTGGTGGCCAAAGGCGTTACGTCGCTCGCCGAGTTGCAGCGAATCCTCAAGGAGTAAAACAACGAGAACGGAATTGCGCCGACAGTCCATTCGCAAAAATCCGGCCTGCGCGACCGACGCCAAATACCTCTGAAGCCTGAACCCTGAACCCTAAACCCTTCCATGTACTGGATATTTTTCGGCATTGTAATCTTCGCTGGCGTCGCGATGATGGTTCGCGAAGGTCTGTGGAGCAACACGATCATGCTGGTGAATATCATCATCAGTGGGCTTGTGTCGTTTGGTTTTTATTCTCCGCTTGTGATTTACCTGGATGAAATGACCGACGGCGAGCACACGTACTGGCTCGACTTCGCAGTGATCTGGGCATTGTATTGTGCCGCGTTTGTGATCACGCGCACGCTGACGGCCGCCGCCTCGAAAACGCGGATGCGGTTCAAGAATCCGATCGATCCGATCGGCGGCCCGGTGATGGGCCTGATTGCTGCCTGGGTGTTGGCGTCGTTCACGCTGGCCACGCTGCATACTTCGCCGATGCCGAAGAACGCATTCGGCGGGAAATTAGCTTACGGCAACAAAGCGGACGTTGAATCGGCCTCCCCCATCACGTCGCCGGATATCGCCTGGCTTCGGTTCGTGGAGCGGATGTCGGCCCCGGACGCCGCCTACCTGCCGAACGGTGCGGGGGCTTTTGCGCCTGGGGATTCGTTAACATTTATCAGGAACGCCGCGAGAAATTCGAAAAGGCATCGAGTTTGGTCGTTGACCGAAGTTGACGGCTCAGCAGCGTAAGTGACATCCCGCCAAACAATGGATTCGACACGGGCAATAGGCGACTAACGCCTTGAATTGAACAGTGGAAACAACTACCCAAGCGCCGTCAAACCAGCCAGCATTCCACACGGAAGACCTCGACCAGGTCGCCAGCTACCGCACACTGAGCGCGTTGGCGATTGTGAGCTTGCTGTTCGGGCTTGCCGCTCCCGTCTGCTTCGCCGCGCCGGTGTTCTTAGCGATTCCACTGTTTGGCACGGCTCTGTCCCTCGTTGCTCTACGGCGGATCGCCGCCAGCGATGGTGCGCTGGCCGGCAAATGGGCTGCTGCCACCGGTTTGGCGCTCTGCGTGGCCAGCGCGGCGGCCACGATCAGCCACGCCCAAGCCACTCGTTTTCTGCATGCTCGCCAGGCAAAACAGCTTGGCCACCAATGGGTACAACTCCTCGTGTCGGGCAACACGGCAGAGGCATTCAACTTCACTGTACAATCAACGCGACAGGAGCCGCCGGAACCTCCGGTAAACTTTCCCGGTGCGGGTCCCTCCGAACCGCCGTACGATCAATTCATCAAACATCCGCTCATCCAAGCTTTGACCTCCGCCGGCAGCGGCGCAAATGTCCGATTCTCGGAAACGCTCGAATACGCTCCGCAGCCCAATCATCAATGCATCGTCCAACAGCAATTCGATGTCACACCCAGCTCCACTTCTGCTGCGGGCTCGCAATCGAATGTCACGCCGGTGGAATCCGTCGTCACGTTGCAGTTGTCGCGCTTTCCCGGCGAATCGCGATTGCGTTGGCTCGTATTGAGCTACATCCAGCGAAGTGAGTTGAATCGCGGCACCCCCAATTAGCGTGCCAATTGAATGGTGTTGACCACCGTTACTTGGCAATTCGCGCCATTCGGTGCTGTTAAAGTTTTCCGCCTGAGTAGAGATGGCGGCTGCCGTCCTGCCCGTCAATTTCCTCGATACCGCCGGAAAAGTTGCCGAGACGCGAAATCTCGCACGTCGCATCACTGCGACAATCGGCGAACCTTGCCAAATTCGTGGATAACTCAGCGGGAAAATGCTTTCGCCCGTTGGATTGAATCGTAAAGCCCCTGCCTCGGCGGACGATATGTCTGACGAGGCGGTTGACTGATCCATTGAGCAGCTCCCCGGAGGATGTCCGGTGGCGCGGCTCAAACTCAAGGAACTGCGCGAACTGACGCCCTATTGCCCAGTCGCGGCGGACATCGAAAGAAGGAGTCGAGACGTGAGCGTTGTACGATGGAGCATCGGAGTGGCCTTATTGGCCTATCGTGCCGTACCGGCGATGGCCCAGTCATCGATCCAGACGGCGTTCAATTACGATTTTCAAGAAGAGGCAGCGGCACCGCCGGCACCAGGCGCTCCTGCGCACGAGCCCACGGCGGAGCCTGCCCCAGCGGCCGAGGCGTCAGCTCCATGTGACTGTGCCTCCGAGTCCTCTTCGTCGTGCGGCTGTGAGGCCAGCTGCGGTTGCGAGAGCGGCTGCTGCTCGTCTTGCGGATGTGACAACGGCTGGGGCAACTGCCTGGGCGATTGCTGCCTTGGCGATGCTTGGACGCTCCAGAGCTGCCTGCATCCGTGCTGCGATAGCCCGACCTACGGCGGCTGGATTTCGGCTGGTTACTACAACAATGCTGAGCGGCTGTCGGAGGGAAATGCCGACGAGCTCTCGGCAAACGACGACCCGAACGAGTTTGGTTTCGATCAAGTGTGGTTCTATACCGAAAAGTTGGCCGAAGCCGACGGTTGCTGTGCCGACTTTGGTTATCGCTTCGACATGTATTATGGCCGTCAGGGGCACGTAGCCCAATCGTTCGGCAATTCCGGTGGCACGTGGGACGTCACTTGGGATCACGGCCAATATGAATGGGCCATCCCGCAACTCTACGGCCAGGTTGCCATGGGCGATTGGTCCGTGAAAGTCGGTCACTTCTTCACGCCGCTGGGCTACGAAGTTGTGCCGGCGACCGGCAACTTCTTCTACAGCCATTCGCTCACCTGGTACAACAGCGAGCCGATTACGCACACCGGCGTGCTGGGCGAGTATAGTGCCAATGATTGCATGAAGTATTACCTCGGCTGGACATTGGGTTGGGATACCGGCTTCGATCAACTCGATGGCGGAAGCAACTTCGTGGGTGGCTTCACCCGTGAAATGGGCGACAACTTTACGTTCACGTACCTCACCACCGTGGGTAACCTCGGCTGGAAGTCCAATGGCGAGTTCGGATACACCCATAGCGTCGTTGCCGTTGCGAAGCTCAGCGAGTGCTGGGAATACGTCCTGGCGTCTGACTATGTCGACACCGAAGGCGCACCGACCGACGATGAATTCGAGCTCGAAGACAAAAGCGTCGTCAACTACTTGTTCTACACTCTGAACGATTGCTGGAAGCTCGGTGGCCGTGCCGAATGGTGGAAAAGCAACAGCGTGACGGGCGAGAGCGCCTCGTTCTATGAAATTAGCGGCGGCGTCAATTACCATGCCCATGCCAACCTGGTGATTCGCCCCGAGATTCGCTACGACTGGACGCCCTCGGATGAGGCCGTCGCTATCGATGACTACAACCAAGAATGGTTCGGCGTCGACGCAGTGTTGACCTACTAGCCTCAATTCGACGATGACGAGCGAGTAGCAATAGCTCGCAAACCGCGCGTTCCTTCACCGGGGGCCGCCACTTTGGCGGCCTCCGGTTTTTTTATGCGCTGTTGCTGTGCGCCGGATCACATTGCCCTGGAGAGGCCGCGTCCACTAAGATGAGCGCATTGTCCTGGACAAAATCATTTAACTTAAGCCAGCGAGCAGAGGATGAGCACGGACGCACAAGCGGTTCTCCACAATGCGCCGCGCTGGCATCCGTTGGGGGCAATCGAGCGACGTGTGCTCGGCGTATTGATTGAAAAGGCCAAGACAACGCCTGAGAATTATCCGCTGTCGCTGAACTCGGTGAAGGCCGGCTGCAATCAAAAGAACAATCGTGCGCCCCTCATGCAGTTGGAGGAAGGACAGGTCGAGGAAGCTCTGGAGTCTTTGCGAATGGCCGGCGCCGTTTCGCAAATCCAAGGTGGCGGACGAGTCGACAAGTACCGACACCTCGCCTACGAATGGCTCGGCGTCGAGAAGGTCGAGCTCGCCGTGATGGCGGAATTGCTGCTGCGCGGCACGCAAACTGTCGGTGAGCTGCGCGGCCGGGCGGCTCGCATGGAGCCCATCAAAGACCTCGCCGAGCTGCAACCAACTCTCGATGCGCTGCACGTCAAGGGCCTTGTCGTGTATTTGTCACCTCCCGGAAGGGGGAGCATGATTACTCACGCGCTTTATCTGGATCGCGAGCAGGAAAAGGTGCACCGCGAGGCCGGGCTCCTATCGTCCGCCCCGCCCGCGGGACACACACATGCCGAAGTCACCGACGAACCTCGAACGTCCGCCACGCATCGAGGCAGCGACGATGAAAGACCAGACCGCGTTACCAGATCGACCGCAGGGCTGTCGGCAGATGCGACCAGCCTGATGCACCAACTTCAACAGTTGCAGGACGAACTGACCGGACTGAAGCGCGATCTCATCGCTGCTCGGGGCGAATTCGACACCAAAACGGATGAACTCCGCCGCGGCCTGGACGAATTGAATCGGCAGCTAGGCAATTGACGTGTCGGTAGCTAGCCTAGTTATCTGAGGTCGCTTCGCACCGCTTTCTCGCCATCTTGCGGACATTCAAATCGGCTCCGTGGCTGACGACAAAAAAACCTGTAACGGCGAACAAGTTGCGCGTTTCGTCAAGCGCCACTTTTTGTGGTTGTTGCTCGGCTGCTACACGTTGGCATTGTTCTGGCCCGGGCCCGGCCTCGTGATGCGACAAACGGAATGGTCGCCGGGCCGAATGCCCGATGTGCAGCTCTCGCTGCCATTACTGCTGCTCGCGCTGATGTTATTCTGCGCGGCCGTGCTCACCGATTTAGCGCAGATTCGTGCGATCTGGAGGCAACCAATCCTGCTGTGCCTCGCATTGGGCGCCGTCTGGCTTGGACCGGCGCTACTGGTCGTCGCTGCCGGGTATGTCATACCCTGGATTGTCGATGGCCCGGCAACCACCGGTTTGCTTGTCGGTCTCGCGCTGGTGGCCGCAATGCCGGTGGCCAATTCATCCGTCGGGTGGAGCCAAAACGCGGATGGAAATCTGGCCTTGGGCTTAGCGCTCATCGTACTGAGCATTTCACTGAGCCCCTTGGTCACTCCCACATTGCTCAGCGTAATGGGCATGTCTCTGTCGCCCGAAGAACAGAACTACTGCGAAGCACTCGTGAACCGATTCTCGGGGCTGTTCTTTATTGTCTGGGTGGTTTTGCCGACTTCCGCGGGTTTCGCTTGCCGCTATTTCGCTGGTCCAGAGCGGATTTCGCGAATGAGTTGCTGGTTAACGCTCGCCAGCGCCGCGGCACTATTGGCGCTGAATTACATTAATTCGGCGCTCGCACTCCCGGAGGTATACGATTCATCGCCGTCGCTGCTGGCGATCACGGCTTGTTTGGCCGGGGCGCTGAGCGTCGTCGGCCTGGTGCTTGCCTGGATCATCTCGCTGGCGCTGAGATTGCCGGCAGACACTCAAGCCGCGCTGTCGTTCGGCCTCAGCATGAAGCACACCGGGCTGGCGCTGATTCTGGCGGGTACAGTTCTCGCCGCAGAGCCACTGGCAATTCTGATGATCGTGCTGGCCACGTTTCTTCAGCACCTGCTCGCGGGAGTCGTGCACTGGTTCTTCGAGCGGCGTTCAGAGCCCTCTCCCCGGCCCCTCACCGGGTGAGGGACCGGGGAAAGGGTTCTGGAGTTCAACGTGAGATCGGTTCCTGCACCAGCACCACCCACCGCGTGTCGAAAGCTTGTTCGTCCGGGCGGCGGTCAATCACCGATTTCAGGGCGCCCCAATACAATTTGTCGCGCGTGAGCCCTTCGTCGCGGTACTCCAGCAGGCTCGTACCGCCCTGGAGCGGGCTGGCTGCCGAGCTCGCCAACTTTTGGTCGATCTGAGCAAGCAATTACTACCTACCCACGGTGCCGATTCACCACGGTCGTAAGTGGCTTCCATCTGATGATGCAGCACCAGGCCGCGACGTGTTTCGCCGTCCACGTTCGCTTGCCGCAGATCAATCAACACGACCTCGTGACCTGGCGGAAGCTGCTTTTCGAGCACGTTGAATTCGCCCAGGTCGACCGACATCGCTAACACGCCGACGATCCCGCGATCCTTCCCGCGCAGCCCATTTTCAATGGGCACCGAAAAGGCCACTTTCAGATGCCCCGACGAAGTGCTGCGATAGACGGCCGATAAATGGGCGGCGGTGATCGGTCGCAGATTGGGCGTGTTCTCCTCCAAGTCCATCCCCTGACCATGGAAATAATCACGGTGGGCGTAATTTGACCCGCGGCTGGCGTCGCTGCGCGGGCTGCGAGCTACCTGCACGCCGCGCACGTCGTTGATAAACCAGCTATCCGCAGGTGCCTCGCGGTCATGATCGGCCTTGCGCCACCAAGCCAATTCTCCAACCGCCTCCAGTGGGTTTCATCGTTTGGCGAACGTAGAATCTGATTCATCAACTGCTGCAATTCGTCTTCGGCCGCCAGCCGATTGAGGATGTCGAATCGCTGCCGGATTTCTTTGAGGATTTCGCTGGCGGCAAATCCCGCCGCGACCTGCAGTGCATGACCGCGCGCCTCTCGGGCATCTTGCACCGACTCGCGCCGCCCCGTCGCTTCCCAGGCGAGCCAACCGATCGCCGCTACCGCCGCGAAGGTGACTAGCCCCGCCACCAATCGACCAATCTTTTGCCGCTGCGCGGGCGGAAGTGTTTTTGGCAGACCCCAACTTGCCGGCGTTCGCCCCAGTCGCGTGTCCGACTCCGCCGATTTGCCAACGAGCGTATCCGATTTTGAAAAGCCCTCCGTGGTTGAGCGCGGCGGCTTGCGTGTCATTTCCTCGACGAGTGATGCCAACTGATGCCCTTCGGCAAACGGCGCAAGTGCCGCGGCAAGTTCGCTTGGATCGCTGAATCGCTCGTCCGGATTCTTGGCCGTCATGCGTTTCAGCACGTCCCACAGCGGCCGCGGGATCGGCTCCCGGGTACCCTCTGGGTGGCGGATCGGCGGCAGTTTTTCTCGCTCATGTGCTTTTTCGGGTTTAAGATCCGATTCCCAGAACGGCGGCTTGCCCGCCAGCAGGTGATACAGCGTGCAACCCAAGCTATAAATATCAGCCCGAATGTCGACGCTCGTCGTCTTCCATTGCTCGGGAGACATGTACATCGCTGTTCCCATGGCCCGGTGATCGAGCATCGTCAACCGCTGCTGATCCTCTCCCACCAATAACGCGAGCCCAAGATCCAGAATCTTCACCACCGCCTGCGCATCCCCCGTCGCTTGCGGCTTAGCGTCACTCTCCATTTCCTCTCTGCGTACGTTGGTCAACATCAAATTCGACGGTTTGATATCGCGATGCACCATCCCGTGCTGATGGATATATGCCAGCCCGCGCGCAGCCTGTCGCGCGATTTCGCTCGCATCGGCCACCGAAAGCGCGCCATGCCGTGCCACCAGCTCGTCGGCCCCCACGCCGTCGATGTATTCCATTACCAGATAATGCACCGAATCGGTGGGGGCCGACGAATCGATCGCCACCACAATGTTCGGATGCTCGAGTGCACCGACCGCCTTGATCTCCTGGTAGAACCGCCGAATCACCTCCTGATGCCCTGAATCCACGAAGTGTTGTCGAATCACTTTCACCGCGCGCACGCGGCCAAACTGCGAGTGCCGTGCGCGGTACACATCGCCCATGCCCCCCGCACCCAAACGCTCTTCAAGCACATAATTGCCAACCTTTGCCGGCGCAACATCTGTGGGTGGCTGGGGTCGAGCCTCAGCGAGCCCCCAGTTGTCCCGAGCTGCTGGTTTCTTATCACCACCCGGCGACGACCGACCCGCAACCTGGAACTCCGTCAGCCCCATCGTGGCCGGCAACACAGTCCACTGCCGTGACAAACTTTCGCGCGGCTGCTCGCGCATTTGCCGCGGTCCGGCGTGGTCGTAGACCAGCTCGTAAATTTCTACCCGGCCAATGCCCTTGAACTCGCGCCGGCCATGATGATGAAACGTCACGTCGTCCATGCCCGCATCTTCCAGCACGACCACCACGCTGCGGGAAACAAGAATCTGCCCGCCGGTTGCGTAATCGCTGAGCCGTGCGGCATAGTCGACCGGCTTGCCGACGAAATTATCCGGGTCGTGCGGATCGATTTGCGGGATGCCCAGGTGCATGCTGATCCGGATCGCAACCTCCTCGCCGGAGGGCGTTCGAATCGGATCTTCGCGATGCGATTTCTGAATCCCGATCGCCCATCGTGCCGCCGCAATCGTGTCGGAAAACACCAAAAAGTGACCGTCGCCGGCCGTCGAAACCACCCGGCCGCCTAGCGCCGCCAGCGCTCGTTCGATCCGCTCGCGGTGGGGCGTAAGCACCAGCTGAATAAACGCCTGATCGCGGTCGGCGTCGCTGTGGCCTGGCAAATCGCGCTTCAGATCGACCGAGCGGACAATGTCGGTGAACAGAAAAGTCTTTAATTCGGCCATGCGCGATAGTCGCCCGACGGACTGGTCACTTCAGTGACCAGTATCTTCGTAAAAACCTACATCAATCATCGGACTTCTTCGACGACGGTCAACGGCCGGCCAAGTGCGTGGAGCAAAGAGCTGAGAGCAGAGAGTCCGAATAGCTTCTTTCTTACTCCTAGCTCTCAGCTCTCGGCTCCCTGCTCATCACACCGACACCTAACAAAAAAAGCCCGCCCCACCACAAACCGGCAGGACGGGCTACTTCTGTTCGATCATCTCAATCTTCCCTCGGGGTTAATGCTGCTACCTGGCGCCTTCGTCCGGCGAGAAATCGTTGCAGTGCCATGGAATGTCTTGCCCGGTGCCCGTTCGGGCGGCAGCGGACGATGCTCGCACCGTGCTTCCGATGCCTCGCTCATGGAAACGCGCTATCACATTTCGCAGCGAGAGAGCAACGCAACTCGGTGGATCGAACACGCTGACTTGTGGTTCGCAAGACCAGTTCACGACCAACCGCGTCGATCTCGGCACATGAACGCGCCCACTGAGAATTAAGAGTAGGACACGAACCAACCGGATACGATTCGCTTTGGTATTCCTCCTTTCCAAACCGCGTGCAGGAACTCAAGCCTCGACGACAATACAGGCTTAACAAATCCGCCGCGCGCGAGTCAAACTCATTTCCGGACATTTTCACGACGGCACGAAAATTTGTGAACACCAAGTTCGCGTAATAACAATTAGCAAAACATTTCAGGCGCCGTGAACCAGTTTCGACCAACAGCCGACGCGAACACGGAAAATTCCCCATCCGCGTCGATCCGCCGCTCGCGGCTAGCGCCCAACCGCTTGCGGCTTAGCGAACCGGCCGCTCGCGGCTTAGCCCTCCCGGCCACCGTGTCGCACCCCACCTACCGCCACAACCGGCCCACCCCGCCCGCCGTGGCCGGCCGGATCACTTCCACTTCCGCCCCGCACCGAGGCAATTTTCCTTGCAGCTTCGCCGGACGTTGGTAGACTGAAGGAACTGTAGCGACAGTGTCCCGTGCCGCCATCCGTCTTAAACTACGCGGCCTATCTGTTCGTTACCCCAACCGCGTGGTCGAAAGCCACGTGGCACAGTCCCCCGGAACAGAGTTTCAACCCAGATGGAAGCGTGACGCGCTTACGGCGACGCGCATCCTGGGCAAATGGTCAGCGGCCGACAACCCACCTGTTGTGCTTCCCGCAACATCCGCGTGCACCGGACGTGCCGGATTTGGCTCGGGTCGTGCAACGGAGAACCTGGCATGCGTAGTGCCGTTTTCACTGTCCGATCGGCGATTTTGCTCTTGAGCTGCCTGGTAGGCGTGCTTGCGGCGCAACCGGCGCGGCGCAAACCATCGATCTCAAACTCAACGTGTTCTATGCGAGTCCCACCAACGAGGATTCCGGTGGCACGTGGGAAGTGGTCGCCAAAAGCACCGGCTCCGGAATTAGCGGCATAAGTGCTCTGTTGACGAACATCACCACCGCGCAAGTTCGTGCGCTGCGCGGCACGGTGAACGGTTCCGATGATGCAGGGTTTAATCTATTTCACAACACGCTCAATCCGCTCGGCTTTCGCAACATCACGGTCGGCCAGGTGCCCCTCCCGCCCGGGAATATCGGCTTGGGCGAAGAGCAAACGGTGTTCTACGGCGTCGGTGCGCTTCCTAACGGTGCGCCGAACTATCCCGGGAAACCGGCCGGTACGAATTCCATTGGACCGGCCTTCGGAACGTTGATGGTTCCGGCAGTGAACAGTGGTATACCGTGGGCGATCGGCGACGCATTCGGTGATCCGCTTTGGAATACTGCCGCCAGATTGGCGAGCGGCACGTTCCCCGCCGGCCTCTCGCCGGGCTTCTACAGCGACGACGTCTATGCCAGCTCGGGCAACATCTTCACCACGTTAGGCAATTCGATGACGCCCGGCGCAATTAGTTTGGCGACTGTCTCCACCGTGGTGCGCACCAACTCGAGCGCCGGACCTGCGCTGCCCGACTACAACGATAATGGCGTTGTCGATGCGGCCGATTATGCGCTGTGGCGCAACACACGAGGACAAACAGGCGCCGGCCTGGCCGCCGACGGCAATAACGATGGCACTGTAAATCAACTCGACTACGATTTATGGCGCAGCAAACTTCGGCAAGACGGTAACGCCGGGAAGTGGTGCTGCACTGGCGTTCAGTACGGCATCGGTTCCAGAGCCCGCGAGCGGTATTTTGCTGCTGATTGGAGCAGCAAGTTGCCCGCGAATCCGGCTGCGGAGACGTTTTTCCAGTCCGGACGGCAAAATATAGGGACCTTCCAGAAAAAACGGTCGCAATTAGTCCCGTGAGCTGCAAGTCTTAACACATTTACCCCAGTTTTTCAGCGGTTTTTCCGGTTTTAACGATTTCCAATTAAAAAACGAATATTAGAGGTGAAACTGCTTGACAGCTCAGAAAACCCCGAACATAATGCCCGAAGGTAGTCGGACGAGATTGCCTCGTCACTACGTGCGACGACTGTGTGGTCGTCGGGTTTTGGGTACGTTTGCAAGAGGTTTTTCGGAACTCTCATCGGGGCCGTGCGGGGCAGGACGACGGGTTATAGAGAAGAGCAACAACCGATCGCCCGCGATCGCTTTCATGAGGTTTCGCGAATCAATCGTTTCAAAATGGTTTGAGTGACGCGCGAAAGCGCGGGGAGTTTCGAACGCTGTGTGAGAGCTAGCGAAGTGAGTCAGCGAGCCGGGTCGTCCCCGATCCCGGAAAGTAACTCAACAGCTCACGTCGTCATGCGAGGCTTAGCTCAGCAACTCTGATCTGGTTCTTAATCTAAGAGGGTGGAGAAACACTAATGTCCTGGAAGAGCATAGTATCCGCGGGTGTGTTGTGTGTTTTAGCCTCACCGGTGTTTGGTGATCCGACGCTGACAGTCACGGGTAGCCGTTTGACGCTGCCCCCTGTACCAGCGAACGCCAGACGCGTCTGGAACGTTGCCGTGTCGCCCGATCTGGTACTCAGCCCCACTGGTAGCCCGCTGGCTGTGGAACTAGGTTTTCGCGCCACGGGCGGTAACATCATCAGTATTAGTGGCGCTCAGAATGCTCCCAGCCGTGTTGAGCACGAGGACGATCCCAACGGCCAGCCCGGTAACAGGATCTTTGGTTGGGAAGCACAAGTCGATGTCGGCGGCGGCAACATGCAACCGATCGGCACCCAGGTTGGAACCGGAGCAGCCACCGCCGATGCGGTCGCCTTCATTGGTACTGCCGATTTTACCACGGCTGCTCGCCAGGACCTCTTGACGATTGTCACCGACGCCTCGGTCACGTCGCTTGCGTGGGGCGGTCATTTCAATGCCAATGGCACTGCGGCCGCGGTCGGCACGTTCGTCAACGGACGGATCGCACAAGCGTCAGGAGCCACCACGACAAACTTCCACTCGTATGTCGGCTCGCTGGCCCAGAATGGCGCGGGTGCCACCCGGTTCCTCGCCGACATGAACGGCGACGGCAACACGAACTTTGGTGACCTGCTTGGGTTCGGTCAGGCCCTCACCAATGCGGCTGCGTATACGGCCGCGAATCCGCATCTGAACCGCGTCGGCCGTGGTGACATCAACGGCGATGGGAATCTAAACTTCGGTGATTTGGCAGGTTTTGGTATGAAACTTACCGGGACGCCCGGTGCCGGCGCCGGTTTGGATGGCGGGTCAGGTGCCTCAGTTCCTGAGCCGACGTCCTGTGTGCTGGTTGCACTCGGCGCGGCGCTCGCAATGTTTCGCCGGCGGAGTCGGTAGGTACGTGTTATAAGGGATAAGTAGTCCGTCAAGTTTCGATTGAAGGGACTTACTGAAGAAGGCAACTTGATCGGCATTTTGAAGTTTGGTACGCCCCAAAAATACGAGACAACGTAAACTTAGATAAGCCGTAGGGGAAAGTCCTAATGCATATTGGTTCGTGATCCTTCCTTTTGCAGTGCTCTTTGTTTCGCTTCCATAGATGGCAGCGGGAGCAGAATCATTCAGCGTAACTTTCCGATTGACGGTGGAGAAATTTTACAATGACGCGACGAATTACGGTTTTTGCATTTGTTTGTGCCGTGGTGGCGTGCGCCACGGTGGCTCAGGCCGTGCCTGTGTTCCATCTCGAGACTTCGGCGACGGCCCCGCAGACGCCCGGCCTATCTGGCTCTCACCAATGTTGCCCCGAGTTCAACGGGCACATTGCACATCTGGTGTACCAGCGATGTCCGGCTGGCCGGATTGAGCTTGAATCTTGTCGAAACGGGCGGGGGCATCAAGTTCGCAGGTCCCATCGATGTTCCCAACCCGGCTGGCCCGCCGCCACGTTGGGCGTTCCTCGACGGACCTCAGGTCATCGCTGATTCCTCCGTGATGAGTATCGGTGGCGCGGCGATCCCGGGATTGAGCGGCGATGGCATTGGCATGGGTTCGACCGCCGGCGCGAATGTGCTCGTGGCTTCGATCCCCTATACGGCACTAGCCGGCGGCACATCCCAGTTGCAATTGCAAGTTGGTACCAACGGTATCTCGGACTATACCACAGGTGGCTTCGCGCAAGTTCGCTTCGGCACAGACGCTGCCCCGTTGGTCGCCGGCGACGCATTCGGCATGGGTGGCGCCGTTGGCTCGATCCAGGTTGGCACTGGCGGGGGAGATCTGCCCGTGATCACCTCGGTTGCCTTGGGTGAAGTCAATCAAATCACGACAGTCATGGCAAATCTGATGGCCTCCAACGGGCCGATCACCTGGAGCGGTTTGACGCCCACGCCTGGGGTTGGTTCCCCGGCAATTGCAGCCCAGTTGACTGCCGCTGGCGCGTTTTCGTGGAATCCGAATGGCTCGGCTCGCGGCCCGAAGGGCAACGGTCGTCCGTATTCCTGGACCGCCACCGCGACCAATGCCGCTGGTGCGGCAACGGGCGTTGCCATCACGCTGAGCTTGATTCCCGAACCGGCCACTGTCAGCTTGCTCGGTTTGGCCATGGTCGGCACGCTCGGCTTGGTCCGACGCCGCAGCTAACGCAATTGGCTGCCTTGAAGTAAAAGAGCTACTGCAAAACTCATACGCGAAGGGCCTTGGGATTTTCCCAAGGCCCTTTTTCGTTTGCGCTTTGGTCGTCGGAGTTTTCGCAGCCACGAGAAACACAAAAAGGCACAAAAAGCAGAATCGAAGATTTGCTGGTAGTTGAGTCGGAAACGTAATCTGCTATCCGCCATCTTCGTGGCTTTTCGTGTTCTTCGTGGCCATTCCAATTAGCCGGATCCGGTTATCGCGCGACTCAGCAGCAAATTGCTTTCGAGTCCAAGTCGATCGAATGGAAGTAAATTGATGAATAGACAATTGATCCTGGTTTCGTGTCGAATTGCAATTCTTGCGATTGTTTCCGCTGCAATTTCGCTTGGCGTCGCGAATATACGGGCAGTGCCGGTGTTCTACCTTTCGAATTCCGATTCCGGCAATCCACCTGCCGGTCTGTTAAGTCTGACGGGTATTGCGCCCGGCTCCGTGGGGACGCTGCATATCTGGTCGAATAGCGACGTTCGACTGTCGGGTGTGAGCTTGGACTTGGTCGAAACTGGTGGTGGAATTAAGTTCACAGGGCCCTGGATGTGCCCAATCCGGCAGGGCCGCCTCAACGTTGGGTATTTCTGGATGGTCCTCTAGTAGTTACCGATTCCTCCGATCACGAATATCGGTGGCGCAGCGGTTCCTGGAATGAGTGGCGATGGTATTGGTGCAGGTAGCACGGCCGGCACCAGCGTGCTCCTCGCGTCGGTCCCCTACATGGCAACCGGAGGAGGAACGATCAATTTGGAGATGCGGATCGGCAGCAACGGCATTGCCGACTGGGACGGCAACTTCACGCAAGTGCGATTTGGCTCGCCCACGGCTGCCCTAATCAACGGCGATGCATTTGGCATGGGTGGCAACGTTGGTTCGATTCAGGATCGGAGATCCAATTCCGCCTGTTGTTATGGACGTCAATTCAGGCGACCGCGAGCAAGGCAGCGTCATCAGCCACACCTTCACCACGTCGGTCGGCGTCCCGCCCATCACCTGGGGCAATCTCATCGCCAGCGGTCCCGGCTCGCTGGTAAATGCTCCATCGCTTACCGCCAACGGCGTATTCAATTGGAACTCGGCCGGTTCACCGTTGGGCCAGTACAACTTCGATGTCACGGCCACCAATGGCTTTGGCAGCGACGTCGGCCGACTATCGCTCAACCTCGTGGGCCAGTCAGCCGGAACCGCCCGTGGTCGTTGATTTTGTGACCGGTGGCGATCCTGGGCGACACGATCCTGCACACATTTCAAACGTCCGCCGGAGACACACCGATTACTTGGAGCAACCTGGTTAGCATCGGGCCAGTGAACACCAGTGAACCTGCCGCAACTCACGGCCGACGGCAAGTTCAGTTGGGACTCAACCGGCTCGCCGGCGACGGAAACCAATATATATTCCGCGTAACTGCCACAAACTCGGTCGGCAGCGACAGCGGAGAGTTGACCATCGGACTCGGTGGCGAGCCCCTCATCCCCGAACCGGCGTCGGCGACTTTGCTCGTTCTCGCCCTCGTGGTGGGCGGTCGCCGGCACGGTTCGCCGCAGACGTTAAGAATCTGAAGCACCAGATAGCGGTGGCATTTCCATTTTTGCAAAGGAACCTGGAGGCACACAATGCTTGAAAAGTCGCCGTTGGCGCTGAGACAAATCGTGACTCTTGTAATCGCCTGTGCCGCGCTGGCATGTCCAAAATTTGCTGAGGCTGCGCCGGTTTTCTATCTTTCAACCCAGACTGCCGGCGCAACGTCGGGACTGTTGAATCTCACCGGTGCAAACGCGGTCCCGCCCAATTCGGCGGGCAGGCCTCAAATGGCCCGGTCAGCTGGAGTGCCTTGACGCCCACGGTTGGTACGCCGGCCCTGGCTGCCACGCTAAGCGAGCAGGGCTGTTTTCCTGGAATCCGGCTGGCTCGCTGCGAGGAAAGAAAGGTTCCGGTCAAGTGGTGTACTCGTGGACTGCAACGGCCAACAACGGCATAAGTGACAGACACACGAGTCGCGATCACACTCACGTTGATTCCCGAACCGGCTACGGCATCGGGTTCGGTACGTCGATGATTGGCGTCTTCGTCACAAATCGCCGCCAAAGTCGAAATCGGGCTTAATCACAGGCCCGTCCGGCTGAATTTCAACATTTTGCGCGTGACACAATGTCGGCGGGTCAGCCTATCGATTCAAGGCCCTACCGGCATTGACTTGGTTCCGGGACAGGGCACGCTCAATCTTCGCAGTTTACGTGGAAGAGGCAGTTCATGCGCCACAACTACTTGGCAGCAGCGATATCATTTTTTGCCGTATCGATTGGTTCTCCAGCCGCACACTCGGCCCCGCTGTTCTATCTCTCCGATCAGCCGCTCGGCGTTGCCCAGCCTGGCATGTTCTCCATGAACAATCCGGCGAGCGGTACGGCCGGCCAGCTCAATATCTACGCCATGACCGACGTGCGGCTTTCCGGCGTGAGCTTGGATCTATTTGAAACCGGCGGCGGCATCCGGTTCAGCGGCCTCAACGTCGTGAACGACGGCCGGTGGTGGATTCTCGACGGGCCGCAGGTGATCGAGGATTCAAAGATCACGAGCATCGGCGGCGGGGCCATCCCAGGTATGTGTCGGCAATGGCATTGGCCCCGGCGATTTCGTGGATGCGAATTTTCATCCGACATCTGGCTACTTGCTGGCCACGGTCGACTATGAAGTCGTCAATTCGTCGTTGTCTTCGAACTTCGAGCTGAAGGTTGGCAATAACACGATCGCCGATTGGCAGGGTGGCAGCCCCATGGTGCATTTCGGCGATTTGTCTCAATCTGCCGTTCCAGGTACCCACCAAACCTCGAGCGATTGCCCGATCCGCTTCCGGCGCAACCCAGGCCGCCACGCGATCCCGTTCCAGATCCATTTCAGCATCCAGTTCCGCTCCCGCATCGGCCCGAAGTCATCGATCCACTGCCACCACTCGGATCTGGACCCAGTCGATCCAGATCCAACAATCGTCGACGTGCCGACGGATGTTCCCAGCCTTGGAATCCAGTCGTGTGGTTCAGCCGTAAGATCCATCCAACGACCATTCGTCTGGCTGACGCCCGAGCTGCGAGCAGGTGATTGTTGAGACGGGCGTGGCCGTCGATATCGACTATGCGCCGGTTCTCAAGATCAGTTATATTTCGAGCAGGTCATTGGCACATCGGCCGATCACCATGCCAGCAATCTGCATAGTGTGGCAAATATCGTCACCGGCGATGGGCATAATTTCAGGCGGCGACTTGCCGGGATTACACGATCCTATTGGCAGTCAAGTGCCGATGGCAGCTAAGGCCACAGCCTCTGGGTTGGAACGGGGCCCTTCGGAACAGCTTGCCAGCTAGCCGAATACTTTCGCGACACAGAGGACCTCGCCCTGTTAAGCGGGCTGACGGCAACCGCGGACCTCCCACTGAGCACGAATGCGCCGGAGCCGGCAACCATCGCTCTGGTCGCACTGGCGCTTCTGGCAATCGCTGGACTACGATACGACGCCCGTAGTTGACCGACAATCGGCGATTCGACCGGACCAGCTGACGAAAACGTGAGAATTGACGCCAGCTGCTCGACAAGAACGCCTATGGAATCCCGGCGCAATTTACCCAGTTTACCACTAAGATGTCCAAAAATACGGGGGGGGAATTTTGGACATCTTAGCAAAAACCCGAGGGTTTTTACCGAACCACCCTCAGGTGAAAGGCACCGCGACCGCCCACAGTTGGTTAGCCGATAGCGGATGCCGCATCTCGTCAAACTTTGCCGGCTGTAGCGATCCTGCCGATTCTTCACGGCACGCCGGCCGTGCCGGGCAATCCTGAAAAACCGGATTTGTCGGTCGTGCGTGCTCGATAACGAGAGTCGTGTCCAACTCTCTCGTGAACAAGACGGCGGCCCGGCGGCTCGGTCAGGTCGCGCTCCTCGCGGCCGCGCTGATTACGACCGTGCGCATCGCGCAGCTGGCCGAAGAGCCATCATCGACGCCCCAAAACACGTCGGCAGCCGATGCAGAGCTCGCACAGCTCTACTCCGTCTGTCCGATGGCCGCAGTCGTGGACCTGCACACCGTCGCCACAAATCCGGCACAGGTCGATGCGCTCCTCCCGCCATATCGGGCCACGGCCGACCGTGTCCCCAATACGGCAATTGATCCCGACATTCCGCGGATCCATTACCCGGTTGCAGTGCGGGCACCCGCTCCGACCGGCGGCGCTGCGAACAACCTGCGGCTTGCGCAGTTGCCGCAGCATGACGCAACCGAAACTGCGAACCCCGACACGTCTACGGCAGAGAGCGGGAGCGCGGCCGACGATTGGCTGATCAACCCGACCGAATGGTTCACGCCGGAAGAGCAACAGCGACGCGCAACACCTCACGCGGAATCGAGCGATACCGCACCAACGGCTCCGCCGCGCGCGACGGCTCAACCGCCCGCCGGTCCATCGCCGACCGGCGGTGATTGGAAGCTCTTGACGCCAGAAGATTTGTCCCCAGCGGCGCCGCCAACTTCTGCGACGCCCAACTCGGTGGACGCGAACTCTCAGCTCGACACACCGACACCTGAACCAGCGCCGCCGCAATCCTCGGACGCGATCGATAAAACAACCAAGCCGAGTCAGGAATCGCAGCCACCGACGGTCGACGCGTTGCCGCCCGACGACAAGCCAGGTGCGCCGGTGAACGACCAATCCGGAACCGAATTGTTCTCGGCGCCCGATTTGGATTTGCCGGCGACAACCGATGCCGTTGGCAGCGATCCGGCAGCGGCTGTACCTGAAACCGAAACGCCCGCCGTCGACGCGCCTGTCGCCGATACGTCCGAGAATAATTCATCGGTCGGCGGATTCAACGACAACCGAGTCTCCCGCAACAACGCCGGCCATTAAATCACCTCCGGTTGCCGAGGAGCCTGCATTCGCTGCTCCCACGTTCAGTCCGCCGCCGCTACCCGCGGAGACGCCACCCGTCGAGACGTTGCCGACGGCAACAGAACCACAGCCGCCAGTCACGGCGCCGGATGATCCGCCTTCCGACCCACCAGTCCAGCCGAGTGGCGATCTACCGCCGACGTCAGATACTCAATCGCCATCGCCGTCGCAGCCGTTCTCCGCGCCTCCGCAGCTGAATGCCGATGAGTCGCTGCATTCGAATGAGCCGATTTCGCCGGGTGAACCGCACTCAACTCCGGGCGAGGATTTGCGCCCACCAATTCGCCGGCGGGTTTGTTCAGTCCGCCGGGGGAATCGCTCTCGCCGGAAACAACGCAAGAACGCCCGCTGGGTGCGCCGGCGATTCCACCGCCACCCGCCCCTCCCGTTGCGCTGCCCAGCGGCGCTGACAAAAACGTTGATCCGCACTTGGATCTGTTTGCTCGCAACGCCTATCCGTCGGCACGCGAATGCGCGACCTGTCACGAGGATATCTATCACGAATGGAGCGTCTCGGCCCACGCCTATGCGGCTGTCTCGCCCATGTTCAACAAGTTCGAGCAAAAGCTCACCGATTTGACGCACGGCACCGTCGGTTACTTTTGCATGCGGTGTCATGCGCCGATTGCCACGGCGCTGTGCGCCTCGCGAACCGAGCCACTGTGGAATCTGCCCGAAGTTGCCCGCGAAGGAATCACTTGCATCGCGTGCCATCGTGTGCAGTACGTTTACGGCAAATCGAACGGCGAGCGGCGAATCGAGCCGGGCAATGTGTTTGCTCCGGTTATGGGCGGCATCGGCGGCGACGGGGTCGCCGAAACCATCCACCGCAAAGAGCATTTCAAGGTCAAGACCTCGCCCGACGAAAAGGGCCCCGGCCAGAACATCCACGTGGCCGGCATCTATTTTGAGCCGCTCACGCGCAGCGAATTCTGCACGCCCTGTCACCAGGTCGCCGTGCACCCGGGCATCAAGCTCGAAGTCGTCTGGGAGCAGTATCGTGCGTCACCGGCGTGCAAGAAGGGCATTCAATGCCAGGACTGCCACATGGGCCGCGTGCCGGGCTTGCCGCTCGGTTACAACATCGGGCCGGTCGCCAAGGTGGCCGAAAAGACAGTTCACGACGGCCGCAAGAAATCGAATCACATTTTCTACGGGCCGAACTATTCGATCGCCCACCCGGGCGTGTTCCCGTTCCACCTGAAGGCCAACCGCTGGACGATGCAGGAGTGGCTTGCCTTCGACTGGCGTGCCGGCTGGGGCACCGAAGAATTCGAAGACCGTGTGGCCGACGGCCTGGTCCAAGTCAACTTTCCGCCGGTGTGGGCCGAATCCGACGACCGCTACGATGCCCGCGAAATCATCGAGGACAACCTCAAGAAGCTCAATCACAAGCGCGACATTCGCCGCGAGGTGATGGAGAACGGTTCCCACGTCGACGGCCCGTTCTTCGATTCCCCATTATGCCGCGGCCAGGACGTCAATCTGCATTACGTGATCACCAATACGAACGAAGGCCACAACCTGCTTACGGCCTCGCTCGGCGCACAGCCGCAGTTTTGGGCCAACGTGGTGCTGGTCGGCCCGGACGGGCGCCGCGTGTGGGAATCGGGCTACACCGATTCCTACGGCGATTTGGCGAACATCCATTCCGCCGACGTGCGGCACGGCCGCGCACCGTTCGACTGGCAGCTGTTCAACTTGCAGACCATGTTTCTGATCACCGGCGCCAAGGGAACCGACCGCGAGTTCTACGTGCCGGTGAACCTCGACATCGACCAATTGCCGTTCATCCGACCGGGAGCGCAACCGATTCCGAACATCAATCACCCGCCATTCATCCGCATGGAAAGCCAATCGCTGGCCCCACTGGGCTCGCGGCGCGTGCCGTATCGAATTCCCGGCCATCTGGTGCAGCAGCCCGGCGTGTACCGATTGTCGTTCCGCATGCGCAGCCGCGCCGAACCAATTTACTTCATGCAATTTTGCGGAGCCACCGAGGAGATGCAGCGCTCGATGAACGAATGGATGATCGACGTCCACCCGGTAACTGTCGAGTTTGTAATCCGCTAACTGACCTGCCTTCGCGGCCCAATAGCCGGCGAGCTACGCCTCGCGGGAAGCCGCACCGACAATGCCACGATTCGACAAACAACTCGACCCGCAAGCGCCGAGGAGCGTAGCTCCTGCGTGATGCTGATCATTTTTGTCGCGGCGTTGTCCATTTCACAGGCACTATCGCGGCTGACTTGCCGTTTGTTATTGGTCCTCGCACTCCTTAATTGCTTAGCGCCGGCGATGCGCACCGACGAGCACGCATCGGAAATTTGGTCACCGTACCCGTCAGAATCCTGGTCGCCGTCTCCCTCGGAGGCTTGGTCTCCCTACCCATCGGAATCGTGGTCACCGCCGCCTGAAGCAGCGCCCGATGTTGAGCCGGTAGGCCCCGTCGAGCAGCCACATCCAGCGTGCGGTCCTGTATTCTCCGCCCCGCTGATATCCAACGAGGAAGCAGAGTTCAGCCGCATCGAGCCGCCAGCGGCGCTCATGGGCGATCCGAGCGCGCATGTCTTCGGCGCCCGCCAATCGAAGGCGCATGCAACGACGGTTGCGGCCCGTCTCTGGCATCACCGCGCTACGTCGGCTGCCCGACGCCCGACACCTGGCACGCTCACTCCCATTTCCTGCCGAGCTTGGGGCGTTTCGGCTTGCTCGCCCGTCGCACGCCGGGGATTGAGTCGGTTCACTCACCTTACTTGGCAGGACCAGCCCCGTGGGGACCGCCCGTCCACGATGACGACCTATTCGGTCCGCCGCCATCCACGCCGAACGACGGCGGCTCGGCGGCCGCCCAGTGCGACGAGCCATTCCACAACGCACATGAACCCTGCATCGATCCGCGCACGCCTCGCTCCCTTCAACAGCAACGACTTCCTACCCGATCCGTTTTACGGGCATCTGCCGTACGACTCGTGGGCCGAGCAGGGCGTTTACGGCGAAAAGTACGCCGGTCCCGTCCAGCGGCCGCTCATCGAGTGGGGCATGCCACTGTATTTGGCCGGTCCGGTGCCGCCGCCCTCGACCGATTGCGGCGCCACGAACCCGGCGCTTCCGCGATTCTATCTGTACGGCGATTACCGTATCGGCGCGGCCTACAACGCACAGAACGGCAGCGACCGCGGCGTGCTGGCCCACCGAGTCAACCTCGAATGGGATCTGTGGCTCACGTCGACCGAGCGGATCCACATGTTCACCGGGCCGCTGCAGGAAGGCAACGACTTCATGCGGTTCGAGTTCGACGACGACCGCGGCGAGTTCTTCAACGAGCTGGATTTCTTCGAAGCCGACACCGATACGTTGTTTTTTGAAGGCGACCTCGGCTACATGATCGGTGGCTGGACAGGCCGCTATGCACCGTGCGATCTGCCGATTGCCGCCGGGTTGATCCCGCTGTTATTTCAGAACGGCGTGTGGATGGAGGACGCGATTGTCGGTGTGGCGGCGACGCTACCCGCCCGCAACAACCCCACGCTCGATTGGTCGAACTACGACGTGACGTTCTTCGCCGGCTTCGACCAGGTAACGAGCCCCGCGTTCGACGACAGCAATGCGGCCGCCAACGTGTTCGGTGCAACGACAATGATCGAAGCGAAAGGCGGGTACATCGAAGCCGGTTACGCATTCCTCGACGACACGGCAACGCTCGGCCGCAGTTATCACAACATCGGCCTTTCGTACACGCGCCGCTATCTGAACCTTGTCTCGAACTCTGTGCGGTTGATTCTCAATGCCGGTCAGGATGGACCGGAGGCCGATCGCACGGCCGACGGCGTGCTTGTCCTCGTCGAGAATTCATTTCTCACGCCGTGGCCGTACAACGTGATACCGTACGTGAATGCGTTTGCCGGGTTCGATGATCCACAATCGGTGGCTCGCGCCGGTGCGGCCGGCGGCGTGCTGCGGAACACCGGTATTCTGTTTGAATCGGACAACCTCACTGGTTATCCCACGCTCGATGCAACGGGCAATGAGACGGCGGGTGCGGCGATTGGGCTCGACCTCATCGCACCGGAGTACACGCACCAGCTCATTCTGGAGGCCGCCGTGCTGCAGGCCTTTGGCGATCCCGCCTTCCGCAACGCGCCGGGCGACCAGTATGGCATCGGCAGCGCGCTACCAGGTGCCGATCTCTCACGCGCATTTATTGCGCTTCGACGTCATGCACGGCTGGCTGGAAAACACCGACGACGTCACCGGTGCCCGAGCCGAGTTCCGCTGGAAGTTTTAGCGGAGGGTTTAGGGTTCGGCGTTCAGGTTTTAGATTATCTGGTAACCCTGAACCCCGAGCCCTGAAACCTGAACCCTCAACATGGTAGTTGTGGCACGACTGGCAGCGATCACCCGCGGCGGTCGCCGTGTGACATTCAGCACATTGATTCTTTGACACTGGCAGAAACTCGCTGGCAAATCGGTGTGGATCCCAGCCCGCATGTGTCGCCGTAGCAGTGACACGGCTGTCGATCGAGTGGCATTGCGTGCAATCGGCCAATTGCGGCAACACCAAATGCGGGCCGTGCGAGAACTTCGTGAAACCACGCGGTTCTGCCGTGCGATTAAATGCCCGCCAATTGATCGATAGTTGTCCTGACTCAGTTTGGTCGACGCTGTGGCACGTTACGCACAGCCCCGGAGCAGTCTGACTCGACAGTTCTTTGAAGGCAGCAAGCGCGAGCGGTTGCTGGGCCAGCTCGGGCGTCGATGCGACAATTTCCAGCCAACTGGTGAGCACGGGATCGGCATGCGCCGCGGGTCGATAGCGGATCGCAAATGCGGCGTCGTCACGAAACCAGGTGCCCGCCGGTGCGTACGTAATTGGCCGACTGTTTTCGGACTCATTACGCACGTTGCGTGAACCTTGAGCCGCCGCCCCCTCCTCCGATTGCGCCGTGCCTGCAACAATGTTCGGCAACCAGGTTGCCGCGGAGCCCGCCAAGGTATCAACCGATAATCCGGCGACGAGCGCCTTGGTTTCTACATCCGATACCGGCCGTCCGAGGGCGGTCGCCAAGCGTTGCTGCACGATGTCCGGCCCGGACGTCGCGAGTTGGCCGAGCAGTTGCTTGATCGCTCCGGCCAGCGCGGCGCAAGCAGCAAGCTGGCGCGGGTCATCCGGATCGATGTCCAGGAATTCGAAGTCCCCGCCCAAAGTTTGCATCGCCTGGGCGGCGGCTGGATCAGCGGCCAGCAGCAGCTTCATCATCGGCGGCAGCCGGCCATCGAAGTCGCCCGTGGCTTGTTCGGGCCAGCCGCCAAGATCATGCCCCGCTGCTTTGAGCGCTTCTACATCGAGTGTCGGCAGCAACAGCATCGGCACGCCTTGAGCGACACTAGTGGCAATTTTTTCATCGTGACATGCCGCGCACGCGGCCTCGTAGCTGGGCGAAAGTTGGGCGGACCGCGTGGCGTCTTCCTCGTGACATGACGCACAGTCAAAACTATGCTTCTTCTCGGCAAAGTATTTTGCGGCATGCGACGCGTGGTTAAACACAATGCGCGTCCGCCGCTCGTAGGGCCAAATGCCAAATTCAGGATGGTCTGCCTCAAAGCTTTGGTAATGTTCACGATGGCACGCCTGGCAAGCATCGTTGCCAATGGCGGTGAGGTCAAATTGAGAGCCATGATGCTCCCGATGGCAGGTTGCACAAGCCAACTGCTCGCCCGGCGAAAAGACCGCGCTCGACACACGTCTGAGCGTTCCGCTTGCGTCTTCGCGATGTGTAGCCGTTAATTCCCGCAACCTCTCGGGCGGCAGGTTGTGTGGCGCGGTCGCGAATTCACTGGCGATCGTCTTGCCGTGACATTCCATGCAAAGTTGCGATTGCGTGCTCTTGCCACCATGCCCGAACGCAATCGACGCCGTCCAGGAGCCCAAGCCGCCGGTCGCAGCTCCGTGACACGCAGCACAATTTGCGGCCGCGCCCGTCCGATTCAACAGCTGCGCGTGAGAACGAGAGAGGGGACCAGGCGCGATGGCATCGTCGCGCCAGTTGCCGCTCAGTAGAAGTGCGACTCCGCCAGCTGCCAGGAGTGCGCACGCCGACACAAATCGCCCACGAATTGCCCGTAAACTGCGCTGCGGATGGCACTGGTGCACAATTCCGCATGCTCCCTCCGGCGTGGGACCAGAATCGCACACCCCGCCCCGCAAGTGTGAACGGTTGCATTGCCAGCGAGCGCCGTCGCGCAACGGT
Organism: uncultured Planctomycetota bacterium; assembly: GCA_963786455.1. GTDB lineage: Bacteria > Planctomycetota > Planctomycetia > Pirellulales > Lacipirellulaceae > JABDGM01. The sequence goes on from CAWAZX010000018.1 coordinate 801,813, forward strand.
GTGCAGTCGCTCCAAGCGGGGCAGTTGCCACTTGCCGTTGGCCCGGGCGGGCAAGACTGCCCCTCGCGCGCGAGCCCGCACACCCACCGCTGATTCGGCCGGTCGTACTGGCTGCCGCAGTGATCGGGGACCGGGTCCCTCACACGGCACCTCCGTTAAATCCGTGTGCCAATATGCCGTGCAGGATCGCGCCGATCACCAGCATGCAGGTCAATCCGATGTGCACGAACAGCCACAGTTTCAGCAGACCCTGCCGCGCCTCGTGGAAATCGAGGTCATCCTTTCGCCGTAGTAGAGCAAAAAGCCGCTCGCAACTGGTTTGCTCTTGGTCTGAGAGGTATCGACGCACGTCGCGCATTTCGCGCATCAGTGAGCGCCGAGCGGTCGTCGTCGGCCGCAGCAAGTACCATGCCCCGCGCGGCTGCTGAAAATAATCGTACAGGCGGGCGAGATAGAAATCGGCCAATGTCGTGGTGCCGGAATTCACCACGGACTCGAGCGCCACGTCGCCGGCCTGCTGGCATACTGCATGCCGCAGTGCCGGAATCCGTTCATATACAACGTCGTATCCCACCCGGGCCAATTGAGCCGGAATCGTGCGAGTGAGGTAGAGACCGACCAGCCCACTGGCGAAAGTCAGCAAATAAATGAGCGCGAGCGTCGTTTCCAAAACTCCGTTCGGCCACGTTGCTCCGACGTGAAGTGCGAACACGCCCATGCTGCCCAATCCAACGTACAGATGCCACTGGAGCCAGGCGGTCGAGCTGCCCAACGGCAAAAACGGCAGCTTTTTGCGCACGTTGTACAAGGCGAGAAACACAACTGCAGCTAACAATACGTATCCGGTGGTAAACGAAGTCGAACCTAGATTGCGCTCCTGCGACCGGACGCATTGCCAAAGCACGGCAAGAGCGACTAGCGTCACGCTTGCGTTGCGGATTCGCCTGCTCGCAAGTTTCGTCATGGTGTCCAATACCTCGAGCCGCAATCCGCAATCCTACTCATCGTTCGAGCCATCGCGCCAGCCCCTCAAGGTTGCTCATATCGATTCGCTCCAGGGCATCGTGCGGACACGCATTCTGACAGGCCGGGCCTGTAAGTTGGCCGGCACAAAAATCGCATTTCGTCGCCTTGAGAATTGGTTGTTGCGTTGCCTCATCCAACACGATTACCCCGCCCGGTTCGCGAATCTCAACCATGCGAATAGCGCTGTACGGGCAGCTATTGGCACAGGTTCCGCAGCCGATGCACGTGCGGTCGTTGATCCGCACCGTGCCGATTTCCGCATCGCGGGCAATCGCACCGGTCGGGCAGCCGATGAGACAAACCGGATCGACACAATGCATGCACGCATTGGCAATCATGAGATGATTGTGTGTCGGCCCTTCGCGCACGAATCGGGGGTTATTGTCGTGAGTAGCCGCACACGCTCGAATGCAATCGTCGCAACGAGTGCAACGATCAAGGTTAATCAGCATCGTTTGCGTGCCGTTGAGAAACCGATGATCGGCAAGAAAATCGAGCAGCCGCGGTTCAATAACCGGAGCCGCTTGCGGCTTAGCGCCAGCCGCCTGTTCAAAACCCAAGGCATCAGGCAACGCCGCATACGGAAAAATCGTCGTCTGAACAACTTCCAGTGGTATCTTCAACACATCGACATACCCGACCGCCCGCAGCGAATGCCGCCACACCACGTCTTTGCCAGTCCCACCAAGCGTCGTAAGCTCTTCTAGGCCAAACACTTGGCCCTTGCCGAGGTACGCGATGGTCCGATGGCCATGACCGTGGCGGCGGCTCACACGCGCGAACCCGGAGCGGATCAAATACAGTCCGGTCGGCCGGTCTCCCTCGCCGGCGATCAGCGGTTCCAAAGCAAGCTGCTCGGAGACTTCACGTTTCCGATGTGCGCCGAAATCGACGTACCAGTCAAAATTGCCGTAGGATTCAAACACGGTCGCGGCAGCCACTCTTTCAATCGCATCCACTGGAAGATTGGCCAAGAGCGGCGTCTCGCGCAGATGCACGCGCAAACTGTTTTCACGATACAGACGTTCGACATGATGCTGAATCGCCGGCGTGCGGCGCATCAAGTGCGCAGCCCTTGCCAACGAATTTCCAGCAGTATTGTGGCAGCATCCGCCAAAACCGTGGCCGTGCGTGGAGTGCGCGACAATGCGGCAAGCTCGCCGAACATTTCGCCCGGCCCAAGTCGCACCGTTCCCGTAGTCTCCAGCAATCGCGGCACGTCCTGCAGAAACACGCGCGTGGACATGTTTTCGGTTCGCGTGTTGAGATTTCCATTGGTTCCGTGGCCATTGCCGGCGTCGATGTGCCGCACTTCGGGCAGCCGCGCGTTTTGCCAAAGTTGTGCGATCGCTTGCTTCCACCCTCGCCGCTTCGGCACATCGCGGCCCAGCAGCGCCGGATTGAGCCGCTCGAGAACGACTCGCACCGAACCCGTCAAAACCAAAAAAGCGCTATTCCCATAATCGCCCTCGCGGACGACCAGATCGCCCGCCTCAAAGTGGGCAATGCGGGTATCGCCTAGCAAGATGCCGCGCAGCGGCACCGTTGGCGGAAATGCGCTGGCGTCGATACTTCGAAATGGCTCGATCCGCAACAACGCGTCGACATCGCCGTCTGTCAACTCGCCGAACGGCTCGTCCCAGCGCTGCGGCCGCGGAATTGCTATTTCCAATTCAGGCATTTTCGTTTGCCACCGAGAGCACAGAGGACACCGAGAGGTCCTGTAGAGTGTTTTCAGTTCTTGTATTGAGCTGGCTGCGGGATGAGCGGGTCGAGCGCGGCAAGCCGATTGCCGTCGGCCTGTTCGGCGAAAGCGAATGCTGCTTTGCCCACGGTGTCGGCAGCCGCTACGATTGCCGCCTTGTTATTGAGCCGCAATTCCACGGCTGCGACGGCATCGATCGCAGGCTGCAGCAACGGGTCGTTGATTAGTTTTTGAACTTCGTGTAATCGCTGCTTCATCCGGGCCTGCGCGCTGCGCATTCGTCGTGCCAAACGCTGCCTTTTGGGTCGCGGCGGCGACAGGCGCAGACTGTATTCCAAGTCGGTGAGCACTCCGACGACAAACATCACGCGCAGCTCGGCCGGACTTAACGCCCCATTTACCGTTCCACCGGTACGCAGAAAGTTGTGCCGCACGATGCCCTGCGACCAGGTGACCAGCTCGAAATCCTGACTGCCCGCGACGTGCCCACCTTGGTTGACCACCGATTCATGCGGCACAGTGTGGCAGTCGAAGCATTGCCGGGCAATGAGATAAATGTTGTGCGGATTATTCATACCCAGCGCAATGCTTTCCTTGAGCCGCTGTTCACGGTGCTCGGGCGACTCGGCCGCCTTCGTGGCGCCCTCGCCACCGTAATCGGCGTGAACTGCCACCCAATCGGCCGCTCCGCCGTGACACGACTCGCATGACACCCCGGCGACGATCCGCACGCGGCCCCCCTGGTTCTGTTCCGTGTAGTGACATTGCATGCAAATCCCGTCGCGCTTGATCGACCGCAGGCCCATTCGCTCGGCAATCTGTTTGGCTTCGGGCAAGCGGTGCAGTGTATCGAACGTGGCGAAGTGAGGCGTTCGCATCCACTGCTGAACCTCCTGTTGGTGACATTTCGCGCAAGATTCGGCACCAACAATCTTTGCCGGGTCGGCTACCTGCGGGCCAAATACCGGCTCCGCGGCAGTGGCGCTGCACGAAATCGAAACACAGGCGATGGCGGCTGCCATTCCAGATAGAATCTCACGCAAAGGCGCAAAGGCGCGAAGAATCGAATCGCGTGCAAGAATAGCGTTGCGTTGTTTGAAGTTGCTCCTCATCCTTTTTAATTCCTTTGCGCCTTTGCGGCTTTGCGTGAGAATCTCCTAATTTAAGCTTCTAGCGCAATTGGCCCGGTTGGCACGCTGATGCACGCCAGGCAATGCGCTGACGGCACCGAAATCGCTGAGTTCTTTAACGGCCGGGCGTTGCCGCTGCGGATGGCCGTCATGCACTCGCCGCAGCTGCCGGCCCGGCAGCCGGAAGGGATGGCTATGCCCAGCGATTCGCCGAATTCGAGCAATGAAGCAAACGAACCGTCCCACAACCCCACGCGACCACTGCGTTCGAACCGCACTTCGCATGGCTCCGCGGTGTGCTGCGTCGATTGGCTGATGCTCTTCACGCTGGCAGGGCCGAATGCCTCGAAGTGCACGTGCGACTCCGGAACGCCCCACTTCCAAAGTGCGGGTACCAGCATCTCCATCAGCCGGCCAGGACCGCACACGTAAAACGGAAAATTGTTCGAAGGCAACACCTCGCAGACGCGTTCGATCGTCAGCCGTCCACGATGATTGTAGTCCTTGTACAACACGTCGACGTCGCGGCGCGGAATAGCTCACGTGGAGGTGCAGTTGTGGATTCGATCGGGCCAGCTTTTCCAGGTGCACTTTAAAGGGGTGCTCGCCGCCGCTGCGAAAGCCGAATAGCGCGTACACCTCGCGTTGCCCGTCGGCATGCACGATGGTTTCGAGCATGCTTACGAGCGGCGTGATGCCAATTCCCGCTCCAATCAAAACGACCGGCTCTTTGGCCAGCGGATCGATGAGAAACGTTCCCGCCGGCGCGAACGTCCAGCGTGTCACCCACTTGGACGCGATCATAAAAATAGCTGCTCCCGCGTCCGGGCGGCAGACCGGGACGGTCGGGAGGTGCGCTCAGGCGCTTGATCGTCGCTCGGTAAAAGTCTTCGCGCGGGCGATCCGACAGCGAATAGCAGCGCACGAGCGGTGCCGCGCCGTCGCTTGCCGGAAGACGAAAGATTAAATACTGACCGGGGGCGAACGGCGATAGCGGTCGGCTATCAACCGGCGTGAAGTAGAATGATTTGACGTCGCGGGCTTCATCGACAATCGCCGCCACGCGAAACGGCCGCCAACCATTCCAGTCGGGAATCGCTTTGGCGGCGCGAGTGGCACGCGCCGTCGCCTCAACGCGCCGGGAAAAGTCGGCCCGTTCTCGCAGATATTGCCGCCGCCAGCGAATCCGCTGACGGATGGTCCGTACAGAGAATACCACCGCCTGCGCGGCAACCCAGCCAATCGCGAGCCAGCCGATGGTCAATCCGAGTGTTTGCGTGGAAATTCCCATGGCGAAAGTCGAGCGGTAGAGCCGGGAGTCTAGTTCCGCATCTGCACATCCAATGCGCGCACCCACCGTAGCGAACCTGAGTCATCGTGCGGCCGACAACTCCGGACTCAAAGTCATTGCAATTTCTTGGGCCGCAGATTATTCCGAAATCCCCCAGCAGTGTCCAGAACACTGCCGCTAGCACGACCGGTGGATGACGACCCTGCCGATCGCAAGGATACGGCCGTTTGTAGCGACCGCATCCGCCTGCAGATTGCGACCGGCCCGTCGCCATAACGTACTTTCTTGAATAGAGATAGCTCGAAACCGGTGCATCGACCTCGTGCCGCCATGTTGAATGTCGCCCTCCACAATCCGCGCCAGCACCGGCAGTTGCAACACAGCCAGGGTCCGCTCGTGTTGGCGCGGATGGGAAGCGATCGCACTGTCTGGACGCCCGTAGATCGTGGCAAGGCAAAATCCGCCGAAGCGCTCTTGGAAATTGTGCCCGGAACGGATGGAATTGTGCTGGCAATGACGGGCTGCGAAGCCGAATGTTTTTGCGATCGAGTTTGCGGGCTCACCGGGAGTTGTCAGCTACCGGTTCCGGCATCGTTTGCCATCGGCGATACGCGCTTTGAGATTTGCGGTTCGGATTCGCCCCTGGCCTTTCCAGTTCGTCCGCTGGAACGGCTTCTCAAAGACGAGGACAAACGAATTGGCGAGGAAACATCGGTCTCCGGCCCGGCACCGTCGACGGTTTCACGCTGGTTTGCGGCAATTGGCTCGCTCAATCGCTGGGCAACCAGTTTGCAGGAATTGTACACCCAAGCGGCACGATGCGCTGTGGAAGCAATTGGGCTGGACGGCGCCATGCTGCTGCGCCGCCGCGACGACCGTTGGGAAATCGCCGCCAGTCACCTGCCGAACCCGGAGCTAGGTATCCAATGCGACCTGCGCAGTCCTTGAGGAGCTGCTTCAATCATCCGAAACGCTGTTTCACGGATCGGCGAGCCCGCTTCAGCGGGCGGATGGCCCCATCGCTCCTGCCGTGATTGTCTCGCCGCTGCGAAACGCCGCCCACAAACTAGTCGGCGCAATTTACGGCTACCGCTCGGTTCGTGAGGGGAACGCCCGCCGCGGAATTCGCTACCTGGAAGCGCACATGATCGAGCTGCTGGCAGGCGCTGTCAGCGAGGGCATCGCCGGGCTGGAACATGAAGCGCAAGTCGACCGCCGCCGCGCCCTTTTGGAGCGTTCCTACGCCGGCACTCTCGGTAGCGAACCGCGGAAAATCATCAGCGAGAAGCGGGACGTGACGCTGCTATTCGCAGACCTGCGTCAATCCACCAGCCTGTCCTCGGATTTCGAAATCGACCAACTTTGCGAGCTCATGGGCCAGGTGTTGGACTGCCTCTCCGCTGCGGTGATGGATCACGATGGCTTGGTGATTGATTACTATGGCGACGGCCTGGCCGCGATGTGGAACGCACCAGCGGACCAGGCCGAACATGCGGAACTTGCCTGCCGTGCCGCGCTACGGATGTTGGAGACGCTGCCGGATGTCGCCGCCGATTGGGCCGATGTGTTGCACAAGGATCTGCGGCTGGCGATTGGAATCCATTCTGGCGTCGTGCAAGTTGGCAATGCCGGCAGTGCCCGTCGAACGAAGTACGGCCCCCGAGGCCCAAACGTCCACATAGCCAGCCGCGCCGAAAGCGCGGCAAAAGAACTAAATGTGCCCCTCGTGGTAACGCAGCCGGTGGCCGAGAGACTATCCAATCGGTTTGCTACGCATCGCATATGCCGCGCTCGCATCCGTGGCGTAGATCAGCCGATGGAGCTCGTTAGTGTATCGCCGGCGCCGATCGAACCAATCGCAGCAGCGGCTTGGAAAAACTACCACGCCGTACTTTCGCTGTTTGAACGCGGAGAGTTATCGGAAGCGGCCGAGCTGCTGCAGACCATTGAGCCGACATCCATCAAACTTGCGCCGATACGATTTCTTGCCGAGCACATTCAAAAAGAGCTCAACCGCCAGCGCAGCCGCCGTAGCACCGACAAGGCCGAGGTTCGTCAACGCGGCGTAATTGCACTCGGCACCAAATAGAACTCGTTGTTACCGCGAATTTCCTTTCTCTCATTTCTCCCGCGCCATCGTGAGAAAAAGCTCGTACCGCGCCTTCATCTCCGGCAAGTTATCGCCGCCGAATTTGTCGACCAGAGCGCAAGCCACCTCGAACGCCACCACGTTTTCGACAATCACACTGGCCGCCGGTACCGCGCACACATCGCTTCGCTCGTAGCTGGCTTCCTGCCTGGCTTTGGTTTCGAGGTTAATCGACTCCAGCGGCCGGGCCAGTGTGCTGATCGGCTTTTTGGCAGCTCGTACCACCAGCGGCTGACCGTTCGTCATGCCGCCCTCCAATCCGCCCGCGTTGTTCGTCGGCCGAACGAAGCCCAGGTTCGGCGAATCGCGCTGCGACTCATCAAATTGAATCGGATCATGTACCCGCGACCCGCGCCGGCGGGCCGCTTCGAACCCCAAGCCAATTTCCACACCTTTGATCGCCTGCACGGCCATCACGGCTTGCGCTAGCCGGCCGTCAAGCTTGCGATCCCACTGCGCGTGTGTTCCTAAACCAAACGGCAAACCATCAACGCGCACCTCTACAATGCCACCCAGTGTATCCCCGTCTTTTCCTGCCACATCGATGTGATTCTTGATCGCCTCGTCGCGATTGAGATTCAGGCCGTAGACGGCGCTCTGGTCCCGAATCGTGCGCAACTGATCAAGTGGTGCATCAATCGGTTCGATCCTCTCGCCGCCAATTTCCACCACGTAACCGAACGCCGTGATGCCGAACTGGACGAGCAACTGCTTGGCGAGAGCTCCCGCGGCGACGCGCACGGCCGTCTCCCGGGCCGAACGCGCGTTCCAAAACGCCGCGAATCGAGCCCAAGTATTTCATCGCCCCGGTCAGGTCGGCATGTCCTGGACGTGGACGCGGCAGATCGTCCAATCGATCCAGCTTACTGTCGCGATTGGGCACTTCCAGCGCGATCGGGCTGCCCAGCGTCACGCCTTTCCACACACCACTGAGAACATTGACGGCGTCTGTTTCGATCCGTTGCCGGCCGCCGCGACCATAACCGCCCTGACGCCGCCGCAGCTCCGTGTTGATTGGCTCAAGATCGACCGTCACGCCGGCCGGGAAGCCATCTACGAGCGCGATCAGCGTTTTGCCGTGCGATTCACCGGCGGTCCAGTAACGGAGCATGGTGGGGATTTAGTAGGTCCGCCGAGCCGAGGCGGACGCAGTGACAACGTTGTAACATGACGAATGAACCGAATACTCATTCGGCCCAATTCTTATTGTCATTCGCGTCAAGGCCGATTTCCAGTGCCGCTCGGCTCGCGGCACCTACTTCCACGCAAATGCTTCGCCCGTGATTTGCTCGAAGGCCTCGATATATTTGGCCCGAGTTTTGTCGACCACTTCTTTCGGCAATGCCGGTGGCGGGCTGTTTTTGTCCCAGCCGCTCGCGGTCAGCCAATCGCGCACGAATTGCTTGTCGTACGATGGCGGGCTCTGCCCTGGCCGGTATTGATCGGCCGGCCAGAATCGCGAGCTGTCCGGTGTCAGCACCTCGTCGATCAGGATCAGCTCGTTGTCGATCATGCCGAATTCGAATTTGGTATCGGCGATGATGATTCCGCGCTTCAGCGCATACTCTGCGCCGCGCGTGTAGATTTCAATGCTTCGTGTGGATAGATGTTTGGCCAGATCATGGCCGACCCGGGCCACCAGATCATCATACGTGATATTCTCGTCGTGCAGTCCCTGTTCGGCCTTGGTGGCGGGAGTGAAGATTGCTCCCGGCAGACGATCGCTTTCCTTAAGGCCCGTCGGCAATTCGATTCCGCACACCGCGCCTGTTTCCTGATATTCTTTCCAGGCCGAGCCGGACAGGTATCCGCGCACCACGCATTCAATCGGCACAACCGCGGTCTTTCGCACCAGCATCGACCGGCCGACGAGGGGTGACACGTCCACCCCAGCGGGTAAGTCGAAGTCGTCGACTTCGCAAGAAATCATGTGGTTCGGCACATCCTTGAAATGGTCGAACCAGAACCGGCTGAGCTGCGTGAGCACTCGGCCTTTGTCTGGAATGCCGGTCGGCAGAACCCAATCGAACGCACTGATTCGATCGGTACTAACCAAGAGCAGCGTGTCACCCAGGTCGTAAATATCGCGCACTTTGCCGCGACGAACCGAGAGAGCGTCCAGCGATGTTTCGATGACTGTCGTGGGCATGGCAATTTCATCCTTTCGAATGCCAATTCAGCAGGAAAATGGTTGCAGGAGAGCGAAGTGTCTCGTCACCACCGCGAGTATACCCGCTGCCAGCACGCCTTTACTATGGTTGTTGGCACAGTAAGCGGTCGGTAAAATCAAAGGTTCGCCCGAATGGGCGACATTCTGTTGACAAGTATCAACCGGAACGTCTTCGTCAGCACATTTGATTTTCGCGATTTCGGTCGGAAGCCGAGGTTTTCTCCACCATGGGCCTGATGCGACTGCTGGTTCACGATCGGAAGCGCATCCCGCCCGGTGGACTCGAACAGGTCTACATGTCCGGCCAGGACGAACTGCCTTGGTTCGGGCGGGCCTATTTTAGCGGCAATCAGTTGGTTGTGGAGCGGAACGAAAGTGATTCCGGTCGGGTCTTCGTTCCGTGGCGCATCGGCCAGGCTGGTTCGGTGCTCGTCGGCACGTCCACATTGATGGAACGCGACCAACCTTATCTGTTAGAGGTGGAGCTTGCCCGGGGCACCGTCAATTACCTGCGCAATCAACTTGCGCAATGGGAAATGATGGGGCTCAATGTGCCCAACGAGCTGAGAGAGTTGATATCCGACGGCACGATGTACTTCTCTCGAGCGGCGACGAACCAGAAGGACCCCGGCACAGCTGCCCAATTTGCTGAAAAGTCGCTAACAGCGTCCGCCGCGGCAATGGAGCAACTTGCCGCTGAGTACGCCCAGCAATCGCTTGCGCTGCGTCGAAATCAATCGCGGCCGTTGGTCTCGTGGTTCGGCGTCAATCTGGGCGGCCACGTGCCGAAGGGCACTCTCGGACGGCGCCTCGCGGCGACATTCAACATGGTATCGGTGCCGCTCACCTGGCGACGGATCGAAGCTACCGAGGGGCGCCGCAATTGGGACGAGGCCGATAAGCAAATCGCCTGGGCCCAATCGGCCGGCGTGCGAGTGACTGCCGGCCCACTCTTGGAGCTTGACGATCGCGGCGTACCCGATTGGACGTATTTGTGGGAAGGGGATTTCAATAGCCTGCTGGCCTTCATGCTCGACCATGTCCGCGCCGTGGTCGAACGGTTTCGCGGCAAAGTGCACCTGTGGCAGGTGGCTGCCCGCATGACCCACGGCCACGCGCTGGGGCTGAGCGAAGAAGCTCGGCTGCAAGCGGCGGCCAAGGCCATCACGACGGTCCGTCAACTCGACGCCACTACGCCGATTGTCGTAACGTTCGATCAGCCCTGGGCCGAATACCTGGCTCACGAACATCTCGACTTGGCACCACTGCACTTTGCCGACGCGCTGGTGCGGGCCGACCTGGGGCTATCGGGCGTCGGGCTCGAGTTGAATATGGGTTATCACCCGGGCGGCTCGATGCAACGCGGGCCGCTGGCCATTAGCAAGCTTCTCGACACGTGGAGCTTGCTGGATCTGCCGCTGCTTGTCGCGCTCACAGTTCCGAGTGCCTCGACCGAGGATCCGCAGGCAAACAGTAAAGTACGGGTCTTATCGAGCGAAGGCGACGACGTGACGCCCGATTCGCAGCGTGATTGGATTCACCGGCACGTGCCGCTGTTGTTGGCCAAGAACGTCGTGCAAGTCGTGGTTTGGAATCAACTTTCCGATGCGGTCCCGCACCACTACCCACATGCCGGGCTGTTCGACACGAACGATCGGCCGAAGCCTGCACTGGAGGCGCTCAAACAGATACGTGAAGCGTATCTCGGCTCCGAACGCTAACAGCGACGCCGCACTATCGCAGGCTACCGCGGTACCACAGCGTATTCGCCGCTTCCCATGACTGCTTCTTCACGCGATGCGTGATTCGGCAGGGCGCTCGTCAACTGGAAGCTCTGCAGCGACTCTTCGCATTCCGGCGAGAGTCCGCAAATTCTCAGCGCTCCGCCACACTGCGACAATCGCTCTTGCAACAGCACTAGCTGACTCATCATGCCGCTGGGCAGCTCATCCAATTCCTCGAGCTCCAGCACGAGCCGATAGATAAAGTGCCGCGAGGCGATTGACCACAACTTATCCGCAAAATTCGGGACTGCAACGTGCGGGCTGCTTTTCGTCCGCAGCTTGACAAACAACCAATTCGGACCGCGATCGACATTCAACTCCAGGCCATCGATGACATGAACCGACACGGTATCGCTCCATCTACGTCAGGTGCCAGATCGGCACGTTCCCTGAGAATAGTCACTGCAACAAGGCATTCGTGGACTCCGCACGCAATGCTCGTTGCCCGCCTGATGGAGTTCATCTTATGGCGTTTCGATTCCCACTTGCAATCCGTCTTTGCGGATTCTTCGTTTGCTAGCGGTTGGCCGGTTTCGAAGCCTTCAACCGATTTTAATATTCCGGCGCAGGCCGTTCCCAGCGTCCGGTGGATTGTTTCAGAGGACGGATGCAACTAGCCAGCGATCATCTCGCGAATTGTGGTTTTGGCGATTTGTAGGGCTTCGGGCAACTTGGCAGGGTCTTTGCCGCCGGCCTGAGCAAGATCCGGCCGGCCACCACCACCGCCACCAACTGCCGCCGCAACCGGCCGGATCCATTCGCCGGCGCTCAACTTCCGCAATTGAAGGTCTTTGCTGATCCCGGCCACAAGCGTCACTTTGTCTTCCCCTTGGCGGGCTGCCAGCAGAATCGCCGCGGGTGCTGCCTTCGAGCGCACCTGGTCAATCAGCTGTCGCATGAGATTGGGATCCACGCCTGGCAGCTCTGTGACCACAATCGTCACGCCGTCCACCTTCTCGGCGGATTCCAATAGGCGATCACCCGACAGAGGCCCCGCGGCCGACCGCTCCGACAACTGTTTTTCCAACCCGGCAACGTCCGCCTGGAGTGCCGCGAGCCGCTGCGGCACGTCCAACGGCGCGACCGAAAGCAGCCGCCCCGCCTCCAACAAAGTCCGCTTCACCATCTCATAGGTCGGCCGCGACCCACCCGCGCACGATGCGCCGCCGCTTGCGGCTTAGCGCCACCAGCACCGCCCCCCGTCAACTGCTTGCGCAATTCCCGCGTCCGCGCCGCCAGCGCCGCTGCCGCCTCGGCAACTTCCAATTCCGACACGCCGAGCACCTTCGCCGCCGCGTCCAGGGCCGTCTCCATCTGCTTCACGCGTTCAGCGGCTTTCGCGCCTGTCAGCGCGATGATTCGCCGCGTACCGGCCGACACACCCTCCTCGCTCAAGATTTCAAAATGCTCCACCTCGCGCGTATTGGCCAGATGTGTGCCACCACACAATTCCTTGCTGAACGCGCCCATCGAAACCATCCGCACGGGATCGGGATACTTTTCTCCGAACAGCATCATCGCGCCCTCTTTGCGGGCATCCGCCAGCGGCAGGATGTCCCAACGCACCGGCTCCGCCGCAGCGATCCGCGCGGCAACGTCGGAGCCAATCGTCGCCAACTGCCCACCGTCGACGGGGCTCAGATTCGTAAAGTCGAATCGCAACCAATCGTCATCGACTTTCGATCCTTGTTGCTGCGCGTGCGTACCGAGGTTCTTTTGTAACGCATAGTGCAGAATGTGAGTCGCCGAATGGGCCCGGCGGATACCGGTCCGACGCTGCACATCGACGACCGCCCGCACTTTGGCTCCCTCGCGCATCGTGCCGCGCACGAGATGCCCGTGATGAATGACCAGCCCGCCGTCCTTCTGCGTGTCGGTGACGGCAAATTCAAATCCGTCGCCCACGAGTTTGCCCGTGTCGCCGACCTGGCCGCCGCTCTCGCCGTAAAACGGAGTGCGATCGAGCACCACGCGGATCCCGCTTTTATGGCCAACCTCCTCCATCTTGTCACACAAGTGATCGTGCGGCGGCTCGCCGGCAATAATGCCCTTGACGACCGCCTCGGCCTCCGTCGCCTCGTATCCCAAAAACTCCGTCGCGTGCAGGGCTTGTTTGAGCGAATCGACCGGCCCGCGCATGCCCATCACCGCGTGCTGCACCTTGCCGGAAACCTCGCCGTGCGCCTCCATCGCCTCGTGGTAGCCTTGCCAATCAAAAGCAAAATTGTGTTCGGCCGCGAGCGACTCGAATAACTCGGGAGGCACACCGTAGGTTTGATACAGCTCGGCTGCCACGCCGCCCTCGACCGTTACGCGGTTTTCACGCCGCATCTGGTCGAACACTCGGTCGATGTGATTGAGTCCGGCGTCGATCGTCCCGAAGAAATTTGCTTCTTCCTTTTCAATCACGCCGCTCACGCGTTTGACCGTCTCCGATAGCTCCGGGTAAGGCCGCTTCATCATCTCGGCGACGACCGGCACCAGCTTATGCAGAAACGGTTGGCGCAAGCCCATTTGGTGACCGTCGAGCACCGCGCACCGCAGCAGCCGCTTGACGACGTACTTCTCCTTGTTTGCGCCGGGATAGACATTTTCGTGCACCGCAAACGTGCAGGCGCGAATGTGATCGGTGATTCGTCGCAGCCGCCGGCCGTTGTCCGACTCATATTCGTATTTGGAGCCACACACCTCGGCCGCAGCAAGGACGATCGGCATCAAAATGTCGATGTGGTAATTCGTCGGCACACCTTGCAGCGTGGCGGCCGTGCGCTCCAAGCCCATCCCGGTATCAATGTTTTTCGAAGGCAGCGGCCGCAGGTTGTTCGGCGTTTCGCCCACACGGTTGAACTGCGTGAACACCAGGTTCCAGATCTCAACCGGGCTACCGTTCTCGGGATGATAGTAGATCTCACTGCAAGGCCCGCATACGCCGTCCGGCCCCTGGCTGGGCGCGTTGGCCGGCCAGAAGTTTTCATCCTCTCCGCATCTTTCTATGTGGTCCGGCGTCAGACCAATGTCGTTTGCCCAAATCCCTGCTGCCTCATCATCATCGACGTACACCGTCACGGTGAGCCGTGCCGGCACCAGGCCGAGCCATTTCTTGTCCGTCAGGAACTCCCACGCCCAGTTGATTGCCTCGCGCTTGAAATAATCGCCGAAGCTGAAATTGCCCAGCATCTCGAAAAACGTGTGGTGGTACGCAGTCCGGCCGACGTTTTCGATGTCGCCGGTCCGCAAGCATTTCTGGCACGTTGTGGCCCGAGTGAACTCGAGTTTCACTTTGCCCAGAAAGTGATCCTTGAACTGGTTCATGCCAGCCGGCGTGAACAGCACGGATGGATCCCACGTGGGCACGAGCACATCGCTCGGGCACCGCCTGTGACCTTTCGTTTCAAAAAACGCCAGATATTTTTCGCGAAGCTCGTCGGTCTTCATAAGGAGCCAGTTGGTATATAGGAAAACTCTTGATCGCTTGCGGCTTAGCGCAAATGCCTAAGCAAGCGCCAGCAACGAAATATACCGCAATCGCTGCACAGAGGGCAGGCCGACCTGCGTCGACCACTTGCGCTAGTGAGAGCCACGTGCAGGTAACCGCAGCGTCACGGAAGCCCCGCCGCCATGCGCTTCGGAAATGTCCAATCGCCCACCAAGTTGTTCTGCCAACCTCCGGCAAAGCGCCAAACCCAACCCAACACCCGGTGCCGAATCGGCCGATTCCTGTGCGCTCTTGCCAAATGCAGGCGTCCCTTTGCGTCGATGGCGTGCTGCTATCCCGGGACCATGATCGCGCACAGTAAGGACCATCCACTGGCCATCGCGGTTCGCTGCGACCTGGATTCGCCGATCGGTCGACTCGCGTGCATACTTCGCCGCATTGTCGACAAGGTTGAAGAGAATCTGTTCCACCACGTTCAGGTCCGTCGTGAATTCATGAATTCCCGCATCGGGCGCCACTTCAATTTCACAGCGCATTTCGGCCTGTTCGGCCCGCTGGCATAACCGTGGACCAACGCGGTCGAACAGTTGCTTGAGCGTGACACGTTCCAACGCCTGCGGCTTCCGGCCGCGCTCCAAACGAGCATACGCCAGCACATTCTCCACCAATAGCGTGAGTCGCTCCGCCTCGCGCTGCAGCGTATGAAAATATTCCTGTCGGCGCACGGCATCGGGCACCATGCCGCGAGCCAGCATATCGGCATACATGCGAAACGTCGTGAGCGGCGATCGCAGCTCATGTGTCACCGACGAGACAAATGCCGCCCGCCTCTCGCTCAGCGCCATCACGCCGTGCAGTAGCACCGCCGTCGCCGCTGTGGCTAAGAATACACCGCCCCAACCCATCCACAGTGCCCATTGCAACGTCGAACTTGTCGTGCCCACAACCGCCTGTTCATTCACCACGAGACGCACCGGCAAACCGGCCAGCATTCGCCCAGGATCGGTCGGTGAATCTTCCTTCACCGCGATCAAGTCGGCCCCCGGCAGCCCATCGGCCGTCTCCGTCAAAAGACGCCCTTTGATTTGCGGCCAGTCCAACCAGCACCCTTGAACGACGGATTCGCCGTTCAAACCAACTCGCCGAGCGAGCAGCAGCCGATTTTCAACCCACACAGGCCGACTCACGCCAACTTGTTCGATTTGTACTGGTGGCGGCCCGAACAGGTCGTCGTCTGAGACCTGGCCGTTTGGCATGTCCGGCTGAGGGTTTGCTTCTTGCAACCGCTGATTGACGAAGCCTTGCTGCGCGGCAGTTTGATAACGTTGTTGCCGTTGCTCAAAATCAGCCGCCTTCGTCACTTGAGCCGGCTTGGCAGTTTGCCCCGGGATTTTTCCGCCGAACTGTACTTTCGTTCGTTGAGGTGACGCATTTGCTTGGCTCGCCTCAGCGCGGTTGCCCTCGAAAAACCGTAGTTGATTCTGCAATTGTGACCGTTGCTCGGCGGTCTGGGCCGACGTTTGGGCCAATAGGTTGCTGTCCGCCGCCGCGAGAGATGGCAAAGGTGCCGCAGGCAACTCCGCCAGCAGCGAGGGCAACCGAACCGCCGCGACCAGCTCGGCGAGTTGCGCTGATTTATTGACGGAGTGCCCCACGACCTGATCTTCGGGCACTTGCGGAGAATGCCAGCGGCCGTCCAAACCGGCTTCGAACTGCAGCACAACGAATGGTGGCGGAGTCGTGGGCAACGTGGCACGGTAAGCGCTCGGCGGTCGGATTACTTCCTCCGCCACGATCGGCGCCAGCGCGGTGTCCATTCGCCAAAGCGCCAGGCTAACCCGCTGTTCTAACTCCGCTTCGGCCTCGGCAACGCGTCGCAGACGGTCGGCGTGCAGCACTTGCTGTGTGAGCCAAGCCATGGCAAGTGCACCGGCAACGACGCCCGCCAAAAACACCAGCCAAACATGCCAAGGTCGTTTCATGAAGAGTTGAAATTAGATACTCAGGCCCGAATTTGCGCCGGCATGCAAAATCGCTTGCGGCTTAGCGCAACCCCTGCATTACCCCCGCGATTGAGGTTGCACAACTCCCGCCAACATATAACCTTTCCCGCGCACCGTCAGCAACACATTTGGTTCTCGTCCGACATCTCGCAACTTTTCCCGAAGTCGCGCCACATGCATGTCAATCGTTCGTGTCGTCAGCCCCCGTGCATCAATCTTCCAGACGCTCGACAAGAGTTCCTCCCGGGTTATGGACCGGCCGGAATGACGTGCCAGGTAACGCAACAAATCACATTCTCGCTCCGAGAGCTCCTCACGTTCACCGTTATCAAACTGTACCTCGCACCGGGCAAAGTCGATGCGGCCCCCGGGGATCGTCACGCTCTCGACATCACTTGGCCGCGCCGGTGACCGTCGCAACACGGCTTCCACTCGCGCCAGCAGCTCATCCACACTGAACGGCTTGACGACGTAGTCGTCCGCCCCCAGTCGCAAACCCGTGACACGATCGTTTTCTTCGCCGCGGGCGCTGAGAATAATCACAGGCAGCGTAGGGCGGGAATTCCGCACCTCGCGTAAGATCTCTAAGCCCGACTTGCCCGGCAACACCATGTCCAAAAGCAGCAAGTCGTAGTCGCGCGTCACGGCGTCGCGGCTTCCTTGCTTACCGTCGCCGGCCTGAATCACTTCATATCCGGCAAACGACAGCGCATCGACAATGCAGCGGCGTATTGCCGCGTCGTCTTCAATGGTCAGTATTCGACACGAAGGCATCATAGCGCCGCGACTGTCGATCGCGCAACTCTACGTTCAAATATCGCCGACACTAAACATTATAACTTCTACGACGAAAAAGACTCCCGGTCTCGCCGCGCAAAGCGGTCGACCGGGAGTCTCAATGGCTTTGGCGAATTGCCAACCTGGCAAGCGTCAGCGACCAGCGCGACTGGCAACGCGGCCGGTACCATCGGCCTGGCCGTTACCATCCAGCGCCGTGTACACGTCACGCGGTGCGAGCCCCAGCCAAGGATCGCTGCTCGGTGTCAAGAACAGCTCGGCGTACACCCACTCATTGAGGGTATCGATGTCATTTGTTGCGGCGCTATTCTCGGCGAATTGTTCGTGGATGCGTCGATGCAGTAGGTATTCGTTGCGCACCATATCGAGAGCCATGGATTCCTCGAAAAGGTGCACGGTCCGCAACAGCGGATCCTCTTGCCGCCTCTTGCTCTCGGCCAGTTGCGCTGCCTCTGCTGCATTGGGGAACTCTCGCCGCATGACACCGACGCTCGATTTATCAAGTTCCACGCCATCCCGGTGCAAGTTCGCGATTTCCTGCCAGAGCCCGTCATCCATAGCCGTATTGATCCATGGACCGCTGAAGCCCGCATAGCGGAGCAGCGGCGTTTCCGCGGCAGTTTTGGCGACTGCCAGCCGTGAAGCAGCAACCGCCATTGCGGAATTGCGTCCCGACTTAGCCGCCGACTCGATCGCCTGATCGATGCGCGAAGTAACGAGCGCGATTTGGCCATCGCCAAGTTGCTCGACGTCGTCCGCCCATTGACGATAAACCAATGCGCGTCCTTCGCGATGAAACTCGGCCAATTTGTCGGCTCGCTCATTCGAAGCGGTTGCGAGGTAGTTATTGTGAAAGCTGTGCATCCGATCGAGCCACTTTGCGAACGCGCCGGGACTGTACAGCCCCGGCAGAACATCGAGTGGCTGGCCATCGCTGGTGAGCACGTAATGGGCGCTATTGCCCGTCAGCGTGCGCTCTAATTTGCGGCCGTCGCCGAAATCGATCGTCACGCGAGGCACCGGCCGCACGCTTTGCCAATGCAGCACGTAGTTTTCGCGCAAATACCGGCTGATCTCCGTATTGGAATAGAGCGCCGTGCGGAAGAACCGGCTGTTTGCACAACTGAATTCCTCAGTGAGTTTGCCCAGCATCCGCAGGCTGAGGATTGGCCGGCCCGTGCGTTTCGCCGTCGCCTGAGCCGCGGCCATGTCTGTGTACCAATACAAGCGCGAGACGGTGCACGTCCGCTGTCCTCCAATCTGGTCGATTGCTTCTCGCCATCTTGCAAGTTGCGCAGTGACATCGGCCAGTTGTCGCCGCGCCTCAGCCAAACTGGACTCCGGCTGCGAAGCCTTTGCCGCTTTGCCAGCCAATTCTCCGTGCCCGGTTTCGAGTCGAGCGATCTTCTCCTGCAATTGTGCGTACTGTTTTTCAAGCCCATCGTACAAACTCATTGCCGCGTCGAGCCCCTTCGGCCCATTCGCTCGGAAGGCTGCAACCGCTCGTGCGCGCACTTCCGGATTACGCACATCGATGTGCTTCGCATCCGCCACCAGAGTGGCGACGCCAATAATTACAGCCGCCCACCATCCAAATGTTTTGCCCATTGCAATTCCTCCGTTCGGGTTTTAATGGATTTGCCCCGCATGCTGATTGGATTCTACGGCGAAAAAGCAGCAGTTCGTGTAACGGTCATGTAACATCCTGCTGCCGCCGCGTAATTGCTTGCGGCTTGCGACTGGGTGGCTAAAATGAAGGGAAGCGAATCGCTTTGGCGGCTTCCGCTGGTTTTTTGCCCGGTACCCAGGGCGAATTCTAACGGTTGACCAGCGTGACAGAGGCAGGCCGTTGGCGATCAACGTGTAAGTCAGCGGCGGCGTTCGTCGCTTCGGAACCAATGCCGGCATTCGTGCTAGCTAATTCGATCGGCGTACTCTCGCACAGAGTTGATCCATTGAATCGCACCTTGCGATATTTAACGGCGTTGATTGTGTCAGTCGTCGCAATCTTTGCGACCGCCGGCTCCGCAGCGGCGTGCGAGCTGTGCAAATGGAATGGCTCGACTGCCACCCACGCAACTGCGCTTGGTGGCGATGACTTTGACGACGCCCTCATCGCGCCGCCGGCTCTCCTTGACGACAACGACGGCAATGCCATCGCGGCTTTCACTGTGGCGGGCGGAAAGTGGCCTCAGCCTGGCGGCCTTGGTTCGCCAGTCACCGTTACCTACAGCTTTCAAAACATGTTCGACGGTGGACTGAAGATGTCCAACGGCGAGCCGCTGCCGAACCAATTGATTCGCCGTTCGATCGCAGAGGCGTTTGGTGTTTGGGCGGCTGCCGCGCCTCTGCACTTTGTGGAAGTGCCGGACCAAGGTGGCATCACAGGCGGCAATTATCCCGATGGCCAGTTCGGCCAGATTCGGTTTCGCCACGTTTACATCAATGGTCCCGATATTCCGGGCCAGTCACCCGTGGCCAAAGCTCAGGCGTATTTTCCGTCCACCGGTGGGAACCTGGCCGGTGACGTGGAATTCGATAACGGCGATCCATGGCAGGAAATCGGAGCGCTATCGACTCCCGACATTTTAGGGGCGGCGATCCATGAAATTGGACACACACTCGGTCTGCACCACACCGACGTGGTGGGTGCCAACATGTATTGGATTTTTCACCGCTTCGCCGGACCGGGCACGGGCGAACTCTTCCCCGACGACGTCGCCGGAATCCAATCCATTTACGGGGCAGGGGTGGGAAGTGTCACACCGCTCGTCGTTCCCGAGCCGACAACGCGGATGTGGTTTGCAACTGCAGCGATCGTGTGGATCCTGGGGAGCCGGGCCGTTCCCGGCCCCGTTCGAGCTTGCGCGGCCCGGCCGGCGTCGGCTTCAATCTAGACTCCCCATCCGCCCGCTCTGATAATCCGCCATCGCCTGGCGGATTTCTTCCCGCGTGTTCATGACGAACGGCCCCTGTCCGACAACCGGCTCGCCGATCGGTTGACCGCTCAGCAACAGCGCACGGGCCGCCTGCCGACACTCGACCTGAATGGAAGCGCCATCGCGATCGAACTCGACGAATTCCACCTGCTTCGCAGGCTCCGTGCCGTTTAACAGCAGGGTGCCGTGCTGCACGATGAGCAACGTGGTATACCCGTCCGGCAGTATTAATTCGGTCGATTGTCCTTCTGTAAGTTGGAGGTCGAGAAGCACGATCGGGGTCACCGTGGTTGCCGGACCACGGACACCGGCAAATTCTCCGGCAATAACACGTGCAATGCCCGCCTTGTTCGGCAGATTGACTTGCGGAATCGAGCCGTCGCGAATTTCTTGGTATCGCGGTGGCGACATCTTCTGATCTGCCGGCAAATTGACCCACAGTTGGGCGACCTCGAACGCTCCACCGCTGCGCGTGAACGCCTCGCTGTGATACTCCGCGTGGACCACTCCCGAGGCCGCGGTCATCCACTGCACGTCACCCGGGCCAATCGTGCCGTGACTACCGGCCGAATCGCGATGCTCGAGCTCACCCTGGTAAACGATAGTGACCGTCTCGAAGCCGCGATGTGGATGTTCGCCGACGCCTCGTGGCGCTTCGCCGGGGGGAAACTGGAACGGCTCGGCGTAGTCGAGCAGCAGGAACGGATCATGCAACTCGGCGTCTTCGTGGTAGGAAAACAGGCTCCGCACGGGAAAGCCGTCGCCGACCCAATGCGGCTGAAAGTTTCGCCGAATGTCGCGAATCCGTTTCATCACCTCACTCTAGCCGCCCAGAGCTTCCACGGCCAGACGCTGGAATTCTCCGCGCACTTCTGAGCCGTCACTGTTACCAAATTCGGTGCGCTGGATGAGCAGCATGAAGATGGCCTGCCGTTGCGGGTCGACCCAGCCTTGCGTGCCGTACGCGCCTCCATGGCCGAATGTGCCGGGTGACAGCATTGCCGAGACACCTTCGGGACGGCGCACGATGCACCAGCCCAAACCCCAGCCATTGCCGGGCGTGAAGCCCGTCGTCAGGTCGCCAGATTGAACCGTAGTCATTGCTCGCACGGCGTCGGCAGACACGACACGATTGCCATTCCACTGGCCACCGTTGAGAACCATTTGATAAAAATGGAACATATCGCCGGCGGTCGACAGCAGGCCGCCCGATGGATTAGGGACGACTTCACGCGATGCATCGACCACCAATCGGCGCGAGGGAATAAGGCTGCTCTTGTCATCGGACTTTTGATACGAGACGGCAATTCGCGGTCGCTGGTCGCTGGTGGCGGAGAACGTGGTGCTCGCCATTCCAAGCGGCTCAAAGATCCGTTGGGCCAGGAATTCTTCGTACGGTTGTCCCGATGCGACCTCGATGATCCGACCAACCACGTTCAGGCTCGGACCGTACTCCCATTTGGTGCCTGGCTGAGAATTGAACGGCCGCTTCGTCAACTTATCAGCCGTGGCCGCCAACGACGTTTCACACCGCTGGTCGCCTCCCAATCCGGAAGTATGCGTGAGGAGGTGGCGGATTTTCAGCCCTTGTACCGTCTCGCCGTCTTTGAGTTTTGCCTCGGCGAAGGCCGGCAGGAACTTTTCCACGGGGTCGTCGATTGAGAGCTTGCCTTCGTCGACCAGGATCATCAGCGCGGTCGCGGTGATCGGCTTGGTCATCGACATGATGCGGAACATCGTGTCGGCGCTCATTGGCCGGCGTTCTTCGATATTTGCCAGACCCACTGCGGATAGATGAACTACTTTGCCTTGGTGACCGACGAGCATCACGGCGCCGGAAATGACGTTGTCCTCAACAAACTGCCGCATTCGCTCGGTGACTTTGGGAAACTCGCCGTCCGCGACGCTTGCCGCAGCGGGCATCACGACCAAAACGACGGCAATCCGCAATAACGGATTCGATCGGTGTGTAGCCCAACGATGCTGCAACATGACCGGCGCTCCATTGAGAAAAGAAACCCGCAGTCCCAGGCACATAAGATAACTATGTGTCAACTTAGACTGCAAGCAACTTCTGGCCGGCAGGTTGGAAAGAAACGCTCGCCGCTCGCAAGCGCATTGCTATTCTTCGGGCATCACGGCCCACAGAATGATGTACACGAGAATCCCCGGAAAGGCGGCGGAGAATATCGACACGAGGACGTACAGAATCCGGACTGCCGTGGGATCCCAACCCAGCCAGCGGGCGATCCCGCTGCACACACCGGCAATCATCTTGTCATTTGCGTTACGCGCTAAGTGACCTTCGGGCATGGATTCCTCCCCGCAAACGAGCCGAGACCGATTATCGCGGACGATCCGTCCGCTTGGAATTGTATTCGACGGCCGCCGTGGAATATTGCGACTTGCCTCGCCCTCTGGGAGAGGCAGCGAGCTATCGAGCGGTGAGGGTTTTCCTCGACGCAGCGCCGATTCCCTCACCCGCTCGATTCCTCGCGACCTCTCCCGGAGGGAGAGGTAAAACTTGCTACGGCAGCACCGCGGCAGCACCGACGGCCGCGCCCGCTTGGAACAGTGCGCCGCGAGGACTGAGTGGAATCGGGTTGCACATGTACGGCGCACAGCTGCCAGTTCGGTAGTGGCCGAGGGCATAGATGCACTCGTTCGGCGGCTCGACGCCCATGCAGTACGGCAGCACCGGCAGTCGCGTGAAGAAATGGGCACCAGAAACGAACGGCTGACAACATGGCGGCCAGGAATGGCCGTAGCGCTCCAACTGCTCGTCTTCGAAGTACAGCGGCTTATGACACAATGCGGCCGCTTTCCAAAGGTATGTCGTCTGCGGCCAGGCGCGGCCGGCATGCCACTCGCCCGTATCCAGAGAGCATTCGAACGGAAAATCCTGCCCTTCGCTGCCGGAAACGGCAATCGACAAATTCACAGTCCCAATCGTCTTGGTGCGCAGTTTCGCCAGGCTATCGTTACAGTCCTCTTGAGTTTGCTGTTCTTCGGATTCGAGCGTCGAGGCGCTGGGCGGGACGAAATCCGCATTTGGCTGCGCTGCATCTCCAGCGGGTGGCACGGCAGGTTGAAATGGATTTGGGGGCGGCTCCAATTGCAGCTGACCGTTTGGCTGCATCTGCGTTGTATCAGACGGCAGCGTCCGGTCGGTTGGCTGGCTGGCGCGGTCTCGGTGCCCAAATCGGGCGTGCCCGGGGTGTCGATTCCCGGAAGTGGCTGCGGTGCCTCACCAAAGGGATCGCGCAGTTGTTCTTGAAGCTGCGAATCGAGTTGCTGCTGATCGCTTTCGCCGGTGGTCGCGCTTTCACCCAAATCGCCAGGGGTGTCCGTGCTCGACTGAGGAAGCTGTGCCGACCGGGCGGATTCCAGGGACTCTTCGCGCTCGACGACGATGCTGCGCAGTTCGGCGTCACTCTCGTCAGCGATGGTGAGTTGCGGCCCTTCGTCCTCGAAGGCGGCCGGGCGAACGGCTTTATCCACGCGGCGCGTTGACCGAGGTTGAACGAAGCGCTGCTGCAATTGCTGGTTTGGACGGTTTTTTCGCTGCTGTGCGAGTGCTCCGCCACTGAAGTTCTGCGGCAGTGGAAGCACTGGAAACAGACGCGACTATCGAAATCGCAATCGCTAATCGAGTCGCTAACGATTGCAAATTGAAAGTTGCGTGTACGTCCTCGCTAAACCGCAAGCGATGCTCCTCTGGCTCTCGACTTTCGACTCTTGGCCCTCGACGGTTATTCGTCGCCGGCCGTGAATTCGGCGGTGTAGTTGGGCGCTTCTTGGGTGATCGCGATGTCATGGGGATGGTTCTCCCGCACGCTGGCCGCGGTGATTTGGATGAAGCGTGCTTCCGTGCGAAGTTCATCGATTGTTTTGGCGCCGCAGTAACCCATGCCGGCCCGCAATCCGCCCACCAACTGGTAGAGGAACGGACTCAAGTTGCCTTTGTATGGCACGCGACCTTCGACGCCCTCCGGCACAAGTTTTCCGTTCCTAGTTTCCGCACCCGGTTGTCGGTAGCGCTCGCTCGAGCCGTGCACCATTGCGCCGAGCGAACCCATGCCACGGTACGCCTTGTACGTACGGCCTTGGTACAGCACGCGCTCGCCCGGGCTTTCGTCGAGACCGGCAAGCAAGCCGCCGATCATCACGGCGTTGGCCCCGGCCGCGATGGCCTTGGTCATGTCGCCCGAGTAGCGAATGCCGCCGTCGGCGATGAGCGTGACTTTGGTTCCCTTGGTTGCTTGCGAAGCTTCGTATATCGCGGTGACCTGTGGCACACCGACGCCGGAGATGACCCGCGTGGTGCAGATCGATCCCGGGCCGATGCCCACTTTCACTGCGTCGACGCCGGCCGCCACGAGGTCGCGCGCTCCGTCGCGCGTCGCCACGTTGCCGGCGACGATATCGATATCCCAGCGCCGCTTGGCCTCACGTACGGTTTCTATCACGTTGGCCGAGTGGCCGTGGGCGCTATCGACGACCAGGAAATCGACATCCTTGCCGATCAGGCTCGCGGCCCGTTCGTAATCATTGACACCGATGGCCGCCCCCACGCGCAGTCGACCTTGCCGGTCCTTGGCTGCTTGCGGGAACCGCCGCATCATGTCGATGTCTTTGATGGTAATCAGGCCCGTCAGTCTCATATTTTCGTCAACCAGCAAAAGCTTCTCGACCTTTTTTGCCATCAAAATCTTCTCAGCTTGCTCAAGCGTTACGGTCCCGCGTGCTGTCACGAGGTGATCTTTGGTCATCACTTCGGAGATGGGAACGTCGTTATGCTCGAGAAACCGCAGATCGCGGCGGGTGATGATGCCCACCAGGCGATCGTTCTTGACGATGGGGATGCCGCTGACTTTTGACTGCAGCATCGTGTCGTGTGCAGTAGCGACGCTAGCTTCCGGCGGCAGCGTCACTGGGTCGACGATGATGCCATGGGCTGAGCGCTTCACCTTGTTGACTTCCGAAGTCTGCCGCTCGATCGACATATTTTTGTGGATGACGCCCAGACCCCCCTCCTGGGCGAGCGCAATGGCCATCGCGCTTTCGGTCACCGTGTCCATCGGCGAGCTGAGGATCGGCACGTTCATGCCGATGTGCGCGGTGAGCTGCGTGCCGACTTCGACCTCGGACGGCACGACGGTGCTGTACGCGCGGGGCGATCAGCACGTCGTCGAACGTGAGGCCGGTGGCAATGAATTTTTCGGGGGGGAGTTGGTCATCCATGGGAGGCGTCTCCGGTGGCCGAGGAGAATCCTGTATTGTCGCTCAGTAGTTGGTTCGAATTCAAGGTGTCGAATGAAGAGACAGGATGCGGGATACGGGGGGCAGGGAATTCATGTCGCAGCCTTGAGTTGATTTTGCACTGCGTTGTGGTTGGGCACGGCGCAATATGCAATGGTGCTCGGGGTTTGTTAAGTTTTGCAACGGGCGCTTTTGAGTCAACGTTTTTTGCGGTCGTGTAAGTGCGTGTGTACTCAGACTTTAAGTGTGACGGAGTTTTGCAACGCCAAAGTGGGTCCCAGTTTTCCGTTGCAGAAATAACCGATTTTGCGTCGTGGCCGCTGTTGACAGTGCTGCAAACCAGGGCCAATAGCGCGAGATGAGGTGTGCAATACTTCATGAATTTACTTCGATTCTTGCACGGGATTTTCTTCGCCGTGTCGTCGCAGGTCGTTCGGATGGGTTGCCGCCCTGGCGCGATCGGCGGCCTGGCGTTTTCGCTTTAGTTGTGGTGCCGGGTCGTGGTCGGCCAGCCAGATTTCGCGCTGCACGTGTTGAGACAGCTCGGCCAGCCGGCTTGCCACGCGTTGTCGCATTCCCCCATCGGGAATTTCTTCCACGATGATGTCAACGATGGCGTCGGTGAAATGAACCAGGTCTTCCGGCTTGATGGCTTTCGCATTTTGCTTGGCGAATCGCTGCGGATTGGTGCGTTCCAGCAGCCAGGCCGCGGCTCGCCAATGCGTGCGGGCCGCGTGACGTAACGCATGGAGCGGAGTAAGTTCGGCGGCCAGATGCGCCCGTTTCAAATCGTAACTGAATTGTGAATTTCGTTTGGCTTCGCGGTGGATAGTGCTGACGGCGCATCCGACATAGCGTGCGGCATCGATCGTGCAGCAGCCCGCGGTAATCAGTGCGCAGATCTCGCGTCGTTTCACTTCGTCGAGTGCGCGTGGCCGCCCGGCGGCGGAATTGGAGTTGGAATCGGGAGGCATGGGGACGGAGCGTTCGGGTTCAGGATTCAGGCTTCGTGGTTCCGCAGTCAGAAGCGATGTGTGCAGGTGTATAGTCAAGCTACAGGTATAGTGGAAGCGGTGGCACAATTTCAACAAGAAAATTCGAACTCGCGACGCGGCGCAAAAATGGGTGCTTGACGTTCAAATTCGCCGTAGGAAAGTAATCAGTAGGATGGACTGGCTGGCCGAATCGTGAATCGGCAGCAATACCCCGAGTTTGCCTGAACGGTTTGGAGATGCACCGTCAGGTCCAATCGCGTACGGACATCGTCAAGTGCGCAAGCGATGCGACATTCATGCTTGCGACCAGACGACGTCGATAGCTTCGCTTGCTTGCATAGCAACGTCGATCCTCCAAAAAAAACGTGACGTGCGCGATCGGTTTTTCTTGACAACAGCAGCGCGGTTCGGTTAGATTTTATGTCGACCAGAATAGCCCCATTACAGCTCATTCACTCTGGGTCCAAGCGGCGGATTCCGCCTGCGGGACGGTCTCCGTAACGTTTTTCTTCTTACTCCCGCCATCCGGGAGTACGCCATGACCGTGCGAAGAAGGATTCATCTTTCGGCATTGGTAGCGGTGGCAGTTGCAGTGGCCATGGGCGCGGTGCAGGCCGTGGCGCAACCGCTGGTTACTGGCGACTTAACCATCTATTACAACTTCGATAACTTCACCGATGTCGTCACGGATGGCTCGGGAAACGGCTTTAACGGGAAGGTTCGAGATGCCACTCGCAAGATGACCGACGAATTCGAGCGAGGCGAATTATTTACTTCAGGCGTCATCTCCAACGATATGTCTAATCCGAGACGGGTGCGGGAGCGATTCGCTTCATGCAGCCGGCCGTCGCAGGAGAGGATCCGGTGTTTCTGGACATGGACGGAAGTGTGATCAAAACCGATTTCCCGACGAAGTTGCCCACAACAGCCGCAACCTATGCGGCATGGGTGAATCTTGAACCGGTGAACACCACGATCGGGAGCGGCGACGACTGGAATAACGATGGGTCGTTTGTGCAGGGGTCGAGATTGGGCGGCCACGGCGTCCCGCATTTTCAAATCCATGGGGACGGAACCTTTCGCTTAACGATCCGGGATGAAACTGGTGGCAACATCGTAGATGGCGGCTCTGCGCCGTTTACGGGCAGGCCCTTTCCCAACCAACCAGATATTGATGCCAACGGCGCCGCTCCCATGCCCTGGCCCGCGAACCAATGGTTTCACTTGGCAGCAACCTACGATAAGAACGCCAATGGCGGCGTGGGTGAATTTGCGATGTACTACAACGGCACAAAGATTCGAAGTGGCGCACCCAACGGACCGGCAGTCGGGTCAGATATCGGCGCTTGGGATTTGCAGCAGTTTGGCAATTACTATGACGGCCTGGGGATCGGTGCAGTGTATGACAGCGGTGATCGCCGCCTACACGGCATGATGGACGAGTTGTACATCTTCACGCGGGCGTTGTCCCCAGCCGAGATTCAGACCCTTTTCAACATCGCGCCCTCGGGTGCCCCAGGCGATTACAACGGAAACGGCGCGATCGATGCAGCCGACTACGTCGTTTGGCGTGACAACCTGGGTACCACCAACACAATTCCCAACGATATGACACCGGGCATGGTCACTCAGGTGGATTACGACGTTTGGCGTGCAAACTTCGGTAAACCAACGATTGGAAGCGGTGCGGGAAACGTTGCGGTACCTGAGCCGGCCAGCCTGTCGATACTGCTCATATGCATGGCGATTTTGGCCCATGAGCGGCGCCGTTAAGGCCCCGGCGAGCGCTGCATTGCCTAGGTAGTGCACTTGTCTTCCACTGTTTGACGGAAATAGAATTGGCGCTTGATCGATAGCTCTTCTGATGTGCATCGAAATGCGCCGTATTGCTCGCCATTGCCGTACCGATTTTTTACGGTCGGGCGCGATTCTAAAGGAGTGGGTTATGGAGAGGCGGAACGCTAGACGTTGCGCGGCCCGCGGCTTCACCTTAGTCGAGCTGCTGGTCGTAATTGCCATCATCGGCATTCTTGTGGCGCTGCTGTTGCCGGCGATTCAGGCGGCTCGTGAAGCGGCGCGACGCACGCAGTGCATCAATAATTTGAAGCAACTGGGCACGGCTTGCCAGCTACACGAAGATACGTACAGCTTCTTTCCCTCGGGTGGTTGGGGAGATTGGTGGGTGGGTTGTCCCGATCAGGGTGCCGGTAAGAATCAGCCGGGCACTTGGACCTATCAGCTTCTGAGTTTTATTGAAGAATCCGCTCGACGAGGGGTTGGTCAGGGTTTTAAGTGCACAGATGCCAATTCGAAGGCAGCGCTCGGACAGATGGTGGCGAACTCAATTGCCGTCTTCTATTGCCCCACTCGGCGCGCCGCCCAGCCATATCCCATGGGTGTTCGTGCCTACCCCAATTTGATTCCACCCCCACTTGCCGGCAAGACCGACTACGCCGGCAACATTGGTGGCGACCTTGCAGCCTTGGGGATGGGCACCGACGAGGGCCCTCGTTCTCTGGCAGCGGCCGCTACCTATCCTTGGAAGTTTTCGGGCGATGGGTTCATCGCATTTATGAAATCGAGGTATCCTGGGTCTGATGGCCTGACGGGTGTGATTTTCCAACGCAGCGAGATCAAGATCGCCCAGATCACCGACGGTACGACTTATACCTACTTGCTCGGCGAAAAATGCGTCGACGCGAGTCACTACGAGGACGGTGTTTCTGGTAACGACGACCAGAGCATGTACAACGGTCACGACAAGGACAATTTGCGCGGGGCGATGGCCTGGTATCCCGGTTTCGAACAAAAGGGCAAGCCACATTCCCCCCCCATGCCCGACACTCCTGGGGTTGAAAATCCCTGGAATTTTGGCAGCGCGCATCCAAGCGGTTGGGCCGCGGTATTCTGCGACAACTCCGTCCGCTTCCTGCCCTTCGATATCGACCCGGATATCCACCAGAATTTTGGCAGCCGCAAGGATGGCCGCGTCACCAATCTTGGGGATTTTTAAGCGGCTGTTCGCACGGTCAGGGGTTGGGCACTGTTTCTACTTGTCGCGGAGCTGAATTTCGATTGTGTCCGCGGACGCTGGCTCGTTGAACAGGCCAGACCTCTCAGCCCACCGTCGTGGCGCTGCGTAGTTTTGCAGGAAGCTTCACGCAGGATGACGTGACATTCCCACCCGCATGAATTGGATCGCTGTAAAGCATATGGTAAAATTGATCTGAATTATTAATCAGGGTTCGCGCAAGCGAGAATGATATGGCATCGGTCACCCACGAACATATTGAAAAGTCGGCGGGACAACCTGCACGATTGTCGCGTCTGCCGCGGATACGCGTGGCGCAGATTGTGATGGATTACTTAGCGCACGGTTGGTCGCCCGATGAGATGGTGCGTCACTATCCTCACGTGACATTAGCGGAGGCTCACGCGGCGATGACGTATTACTACGATCATCAGGAAGAAATCGATGCGGAGATTCAAGCGGAACTAGCCGAGGTTCGAGCCGCTCAGTCTGTTGCCTCACGCACGCCGTTCGACGTCCGCCTACAAGCCAAAGGCATTCTTTAGGACTAGGTCGCAATGGCCGTCACGTTGTACATGGACGTGCATGTGCCGGGACCGATCACACGACAACTTCGTCGGCACGGTGTTGATGTCTTAACCGCGCAGGAGGATGGCCTCGACGCCGCTAAGGATGAACACGTGCTTGCGCAGCGACCGAACTAGGCCGCATTGTTTTCACGCAAGATGTACTGTTTCGCGTCCTGGCAGAGGATTGGCAGCGGCAGGGGCGAGAATTTGCCGGCCTGCGGTTTGGACCACAATTGGGTGGCACCATTGGACAATATGTCGAGGATTTGGCGCTGATTGCCAACGCATCGGAGCCGGATGAATGGCGAAATGTTGTGCAGTTTCTGCCATTCCGACGAGGGTAGCAAATGACATTCATCAAGATTGCTGCTGTGATGGTCGTGTTTTTATTCGCTGCAAGGCACGGCGTGGCGGCCGAAGTACCTCGCTTGCGCCCGAATATTATTTTGATTTTGATCGATGACCTGGGCTGGGGCGATTTTTCGTGCTTTGGCAACAGGCGCACTTCAACTCCCAACATCGATCGGTTGGCCGCGGAGGGATTGCGGTTTGAGCAGTTCTATGTGAATTCTCCGGTCTGCTCACCCACTCGCACCGCAATTTCGACGGGCCAGTATCCACAGCGGTGGCGGATCACTTCGTATCTGGCCAGTCGGCAGTTGAATGATGATCGCGGGATGGCCCAATGGCTTGATCCGAGTGCCCCGATGTTGGCGCGAATGCTGCAAACGGCCGGCTATGCGACGGGCCATTTTGGCAAATGGCATTTGGGTGGGCAGCGCGACGTGGGCGAAGCGCCGCTGATCACCGACTACGGCTTTGATGAATCGCTAACGCAGTTTGAAGGACTCGGACGACGCATCCTGCCGCTACTGGATGCTTTTGACGGCCAGCCGCCGCAGAAACACGCGCTTGGTTCCGACAGGCTCGGGCGCGGGCCGATTGTGTGGCAGCGACGGGATTCCGTCACGGCATCGTATATCGAAGCCGCGTGGAAGTTCATCGCCAAAGCAAAGGAGAATGGCCGGCCGTTCTATGTCAATTTGTGGCCCGACGATGTGCACACCCCGCTGTTTCCGCCAGAAGGACGGCGTGGAGACGGCAGCAAGCGGGCGCGGTACGCTGGCGTGCTCGCGACCTTGGACGAGCAATTGGGCGGGCTGTTCGAGCGGATTCGAGAGGACGTGTCGCTACGAGACAACACATTGGTGTTGGTATGCTCGGACAACGGCCCGGAGCCGGGTGCCGGATCGGTCGGACCGTTTCGTGGCCGCAAGGGAACACTGTACGAGGGTGGCATTCGCTCGCCGCTCGTGGTGTGGGGGCCGAAACTCGTCGACAAAGATGCGGTGGGCAGCGTCAACGCGACATCGTACTTCGCCGCGATTGATCTGGTGCCGTCGCTGATCGAAGTGGCTGGGGTCACGAAGCCGGATGGCGTGGCGTTCGACGGTCACGCGATGAGCGGCGTGCTGCTGGGAAAATCGAAGTCATCACGACCGGAGCCGCTTTTCTTCCGGCGACCACCGGACCGTCCCACGAATGCGGTCGGAAACGATCTGCCGGACTTGGCCGTGCGCGACGGAAAATGGAAGCTGTTGTGCAACTACGACGGATCGCAAGTGCAGCTGTATGACCTCGACGCTGATCGTAATGAACGCACGAACATAGCGGCCAGACGTCCGGATGCCGTGGCGCGCCTGAAGGAAGCGGGGCTCGTCTGGCACAAATCTATGCCGTCTGATCGTGGCGCGGAGTACGACTCAAGAATTGAGTCGCCGCAGTAAGGATGGCGCAGCTTTCGCGCATCTTACGGGGCAGCCGATCGGGGAGATATTGACCGGCTAGTTGTACGACATCGCGTGAAGAATATCGGATGAAAAAAGACTACGCTTCAGGCACAGAGGCAGGCGCCACTTCGATCTGAATGGTTGAGACGATCGGGACCTTTTCCTTGATCCGCTCTTTCAACACCTCCACGATTTCTCCAAGCTCCTTTGCCGTAGTGGAGCGGCTGACTTCGATGTCCAGGTGAAGCAGCAGCTTCTGGCTTCCGATATACATGGTCGCCAGCTCCAGGACGTTTTTGACCTGCTTGAACTCCAGAGCCGCATCCCTGATCTGCTTCTCGATTTCAGCCGAAGCGCTTTTTCCGGCCAAGTAACCCTTCACGCCCCAGATCAGGCTAATGGAAGCGACGGCGATGATGACGCCCATCAGCATGCCTCCAAGGCCATCAAAACCTTTGTAACCGGTTCCCTGGTAAAGAATCAGGGCGATCAGCCCCATCGCCGCCGCGCTGGTGCCGGTCATGTCCAGGATGAATGTGTTTTTTGTTTCCACGTGAGTGGAGTTGATGAGCATGTGTTTGAGTTCCTTCAGCGGACGGCCGTCGAGGAGCCTGCGGGTGCTCACCGACACGCCATATCCATTGGTGACGATTGAAATGCAGAGGGTGCCATAAGCGAGGCCGATATGGCTGATGTCCTCCGGCTCTAGAAATCGCTGCAAGCCGAAATAGAAGGACAAGCCCGCCCCGAACACCAGCATCACGAACGCGGAAAGCAAGGTCCACGAAAAGAGAGCTTTCCCAAACCCGAAGGGATGTTTCTTGTTCGCTCGTTTTTTGGAGATGCGCAGACCCACGAACAAGAGTCCCGACGCGACCAGGTCGGACCCGCCCTCCAGCGCCTCCGCCAAAAGGACGACGCTCCCGGTAATGATCATCGCGGTTACATTGAGAGCAATGTCTCCCAGATCCACCAGGAAGGAGGTGAGGATCGCTCGTTTGGAGGAAATCTTGGACATTACTTCACTCTATCGCACAACCCTGGCGCCCTCGCGGCGAACGCCAGAGCTGTAGCACGGCCGATGCTCACAGGAGCTTCGCAAGTGTGAATCCAAGCAGCAAGCCGAAGAGAAAATAGCAGGCGGCGAGGATGCGGCCACGCCGTTGCAGTCTTGCGCAAATCTGCCGCAGTTCGCCATCGTCATTCGGAAACGTGCCATTTGGCAACATAAATAGTGCCTCGAAGCAAATTGAATACCAGCACCGCCACCGGCCGGTTCGGCGTGTCTTCACTGCTTGCGGCAGGTTTGTTTTAGCGGGCAACTCAACGACGATTTTTTCCTCTGGACCGGTGACCACCATCGACCAATCGACATGGTCCTTGTCGATGAACCGGACGTTACCTGCATGCTTGACACCTGCGGCGTCCGTACCGTTCCAATTCATTGTCAGCGTAGTCTAGTCCCAAGTGCCGAGGAGGGCGACGGCATTCCCTTCCTCGATGAAACACGACACCCGCCGCCTTGACGACACGTCACAGCTGGGGTTAGACCGCTCGTCCCGACTTCTCTTCGCGACCAATGAGGGCGTGTCCTTGGTTGGGTAAGAAGAGCCCGGTGTCGGTTCGTGTGGTGGGTGTAAGACATGGCCGCCTTAGAAATTCGTGCTGTGGAACCCTGCGTCCGAGAAAACGGCGGGGCTGTTGATCAGTGTCACGCGCTTCCGCTCTGGCCACGGCCGAGCTAGGCAAAAATCTGGAGGTGAACCTCACAAGCAAAGGCCGGTTCCTCGTGGAACGGGCCGCAGAACTGGTTCCTCGAAAAAGTCAGGCTCATAAGTCACGTATCGCCGTTACGTGGGAGATGTCGTGAACCCACGCGCCGCCGATTCTCATACGGCCGGGCAAATCGAGACCGTCGTGCCATGGGGATCACTTTCGCTGGTGATATGGCAATTGAGAAATTCGCGCAAAATATCCATATGCGTTGTTGAGTGGCAGGTAAGTGGGAGTGTGCGGAATCGGCCGCCGTGGCCGGTTTGCCAAGCGGCAATACCGAAAGGCAGCATAAGTTGATCGGCCAAGTGGTAGCCGATCGGGGCACCGGCGATTAGGTATTCCTGCATTTCTTTGAGGGGTTCGTCGGCGACTTCCTCGGCTGGCACACCGCGTCGGCCAATGCCGGTGAAAACCTCGGTGACGCACTGAGACCCAACTTCAAGAATGAGTGCGTTGCCGGGTCCGACGCCGTCGGTGAGGACCTCAAGGTGGAACGCCTCGGGCGGCCAGTTAGTCTTGCCGGCAATGTAGTCGAGTTCGCGTTGACCGATATGCTCCGGGAGGTGAGAAATGATCGCGGTTGCGCGGCGTTTACCATCGGCACCACGTTCGAGCAAGTCGAAACCCGTCAGTGATTTGGTAGGTTCAACGGTGACGCTGAACCGGCCGCCGCCGGCCGGATAAAATCCGTGGCGATGGAGCTCGGCGGTGACTCTGGCGCCCATTCGATTTACCAGAGGCAGATACGCTTTGGCAAGAAAGTCGAACGAGGGCGCACGGTGGTTGTGCGTCCCACCTTCGAGTGTGATCTGCGAGGGGCCGTCGGCGATCAGTAGCGCGGGGAGAACAGTTTGCAGGACGAGCGTCGTACTGCCAGCGGTACCAATTGCGAACTTATATTCTCCGGCTTGAAGTTTAGTTGGCCGAAAGCCAATCGAACGTGAGCCGACTTCATCGCCGTCAATTTCGGCGTCCCCCACTTGAGCAGCTGCCCGAACTGCCGTGAGATGTTGTCGCGCGAGGCCTGGCTTCTCGCGGCGGCCGCGGAGGTTTTCAATGGTGAATGGACGACCCGTCACCAGCGATAGCGCAAGCGATGAGCGCACGATCTGGCCACCGCCTTCTCCCTGAGAGCCGTCGATGTGAATAAACTCTTTCAATTTGACCCTATCAATTTCGCTCTGTGACATGACTAACGGCGACGAATGACGAATTGCGAATGACAAACACTAATGGCACCAATGGCCATTGGCGACTCGCGTCACAATGTCGCAAGAAGAAAGTAGCAAGGACACAATAACCATCCGTTCGGCATGTCAGTTGCGACAGCTTGTGCAAGAATCGGTTTCACAACTTATCGAAATGGGGCTGAATGACCGTCCGATATCTTACATGAGGAGGCCTATATGGCGCGCGTAGAATGCAATGCGGTAGAAAATGTCGACAGAAACTTCACGATGGAGGATGCGCTCATGGGCCAGCTGCGGTCCGGAAACCCGGCCGAAGTGGCCGTCGCGGATCTTGAGAAATGCTACGACGTGGTCAACGGAGTTAGAGTTGATCACGGCGATGCAGAGACATCTGCCGCAACTGAGTTGGCTGCAAAATGCGACGCCATCTGCACAAACTTGGCCCGAGTGCTCCGCTCGCCGGTTGAGTACAACAAAGACGGCGACTTCGTTGAATTTCGAATGGTGACCGCACGGCCGAAGTAATCGAGGCAATACAAACATTCTATTCCAGGGGTTAAGAAAGGGGTTCGATAGTTAGAGCGGTATGTTTGGCTCAATTATCTGTTCAAGAGGTGCAATCATGGCCGCGAAGAATGCTACTGGCACGCAGGTTACCAGTGACAAGTCAATGAAGAAGACATCGAAACGGACCGAGTCGACCAAAAAGAAATCGATTACGAAAAAAGGCGAAGGAAAGTATGAGAATCGTGGTCGACGTTAATCACGGCACCGC
Organism: uncultured Planctomycetota bacterium; assembly: GCA_963786455.1. GTDB lineage: Bacteria > Planctomycetota > Planctomycetia > Pirellulales > Lacipirellulaceae > JABDGM01. Next base: position 837,632 of record CAWAZX010000018.1, read on the forward strand.
CGACTGCTCGACTTCGCCCTCGCGGCACCTCAACTCCACGAGTTAGGCGTCGCCTGCAATTCATCTGCATAATGAGGGCGTGTACTGTACTGGGGCCGGAACGTTTCCACGCATACGACGACATTGTCGAGATAGAAAACGGCAGCGGGTTGAGCATTTAGGAGCCGCTTTTTTTCCGGCGACCACCGGACCGTCCCACGAACGCCGCCGGAGACGATCTGCCGGACTTGGTTGTGCGCGACGGAAAATGGAAGCTGCTGTGCAACTACGAAGGGTCGCGGAGGCAGCTTTATGACGTGGATGTTGATCGCGTGAACGCAACAACTTGCCGGCGTCGAATTCGGATATAGTTTCGCGATTGGTGGCCGTCGTCGCCGGTTGGCACAAATCGATGTCGGCTGATCGTGAGGCGGAGTACGAATCAAAGAAAGAGTGACTGTGCCGCAGCACGGATGACGGACGAGCAAACACTTTTGCACGCGACGCTCCGAAGGCAATTCGTCAAATCGGGCGCGAATGCAGCCAACTGGTCATTTACTGTCCATCTAGACTGCGTCATTTGCCCAAGAACTCCAGATAGTGCCACTAAAAATACCTATATTGCCTATTTATTCATGCTGTGGGGGCATTTTGGCATACGACATGCTTCACACTGGGGCAACGTTGACCTCGTTGGAGGTCGTTCTACTAAGCTCATCTTGGGGAACAGGCCATGACACGACATCTTTTTTGGGGCGCCCTAGTGTTGACGCTGAGCGCGTCAGTTCTTGGGTATTGCAACCGCGCGACAGCGCAGGAATCCGCCGGCACGCCGGCCGAAGGGACGGCGGAAACGAGCCAAGGAGAGGCCTCGGGCGGACAGTCTGACACGGGCAGTAGCGGTCAACCGCAGGGTGGTGCGCAACCCGCAAGCGGTGGCACTTCAAACCAAACAGGCACCCAGTCCGACAGTGGTAACGCCTCTGCAACGCAATCGGAGTCCGAGTCCGTTTCACGGAGCGAAGAGGCCCAAAAAACTCCCGCGGATAACGGGAGAGAAAAGGACAGCGCTAATACTAACACTCAGTCCTCGTTGGACACACGAAATGATGGCAGTGCAGTTCCGTCGCCACAAAGACCACGTACTGGCGAAGCGGAACAATCGGTCCAGATAGACGGAGCCACTCGAAATCGCGATCAAGCCGACGTGTCTGTGCAAGGAAGAGCAAAGTTGGATGGACGTGCCGACCAGCGAAGGAACGATGACTTCAAGCGCGGCGTTCAATTCGGCCAATCGACAAATCGCGGTTTGGCGATCAGCGTGGTTGAGCAAGACAGTATTTACTACCGCAGTGGATTTCGCCGAGGCGACGTGATTGTCTCGCTGTACGGCCGACCCGTTCGAAGCCAGGCCGATTTTATGCGATTTATCGTTATGCATCCTGGCCAGCGGGTGCCAGTAATCGTACTCCGAGATGGTCGGCATCACACGATCTATGTCGAGCATCCGCAGGAAGTGGCTCACACGCACATTTACGACAATCGCGGCGGTGCTGCGTATCTCGGCGTTCTGTTCGATGCGAAAGTTCACGATGCCGCCATGGTATTGAGCGTAAACCCTGGAAGCCCTGCTGAAACGGCTGGCATGCGTCAAGGAGACATGATCCTTGCCATGAACGGGCAAGAGATCCGGTCTTATCCAGAAGTGATCTCCATGATTCGCGCGATGCGTCCCGGTCAAGAGGTGGATATCGTCATCAGGCGCGGGCAATCCGACACGCAAGTGTTTGCGGTTCTTGGCGCCCAGGCGAATGTTCGCACCGCGACGCGCCCCTCGGACGTCCACGTAGAACATCATACCGTTCCGGCCGACCAACCCGCTGGCGTGCAAATTGAGCTGAACCGCCGCGGAAACAGCAACGGACGGATTTTGGACCGCGATCGCAACCGCGACGGCAATCCTGACCGTCCGTTACTTCCGCGTATCGTTAACTAAACGTTGTGCGTCGCAGGATGCCGCATCGCCAGCCAAGACACCGGGCCGGCATGCCGAGGTTTTCGGCATGCTCGGCCGTGGTGCCACTCATCTTTTTTTCCGCAAGGGGGAAATCCAATGACAAGTTCATTCAATAGTTTCCGAAACTTGATTCAGGCATGCGTCGGTGGCATCGCATTAATGATAGCGGGCTGCACCGATACAACGACCCGAGAGGACGTTGCCGATGTGCGCACCACGTTAGAGAGAGAGCAAGAGGAAACCGCGGAGGTGATTCGCGAAGGAGAGGAAGACATAGCACAAGCACGACGTGAAGCATACGACGCCAGTAAGCCAGTCGTTGAGAAGGGACGTGAGGATGTCGCCCAAGTCGAGCGCGAGGTTTCGACGTCGATTCGCGAACAGAAGAAGGAGGAGCACGCGGCAGCAGCCAAACTCCAAACTACGGAGGAGGAACTGCACGCGAAGCAGGAGCGGGATACCTACGTAAAACAGGTCGAGCACCGATTGGCCGACATCGAGCTCAAAATTGACGAATTAGAGGAACACGCGTCAAAAGTGGAAGGCGCTGAAAAGGATAATCTTCAGCTAGAAATCAAAACTCTTCAAGCACAACATGAGCGTGCTGAACAGGCACTTGAGGAACTCAAGGGCGCCGAGCTCGACGAATGGGATGTCCATGAGCAGAACGTCCGCATTGCGCTCCAGGATCTCGACTCGAGACTAAATAATATTCGCTAAGAATACGAGCTGACGCTGCCCAATTCGCCGGGCGCTTGGCTACGACAAGCGCCCGGCGTCTGCGTCGAAGGCGCGACGTGGCGACTCGTAATGCACTGCGGAGCGAATCGATGGAGTACTCGAGTTTGATTCGCGGTTATTCCCAAGCAAATCGGCGACTCGGGTGCACGTTATCGTCATGCCTCGGATCCGGCGCGCTTTGGCGACGATGTCGAGGAAAGTTTGTGCCACGCGATAAACAGCAGTATTGCGACGAGAACAAAAAGCCATGAAGCCGAAAAAAAATGAATATTGAAATCCGATTCAGTGACCACGTCGTTTACCACAACCTTTTGGAAATCCCACCAAGGTGATAGCGGAAAGCCCATGTAATGCGTTGATCGAATGCGATTTTCCGTCCCATCGTCGGAGATGCTAACCTGAAAACCCGGACCGAGAAACACGCAAGTAGCGGCAATCGCACCGATCAGTGAGGCCAGCGAAAGTGCGCTTCTCATACGACCATCCTCGGCAAACAATTACTATGTCTGTGCAAACTTAAACTCTGAGCGAGCCACGGAATGCCCTGGCGGCATAGTAGGACTGCGCACCGTTGTGATACACGAAGACATTGCCGTAACGGCGATCACAAAAGAGGGCGCCGTCGAGTTTTCTAATGTCCGAAGGTGTTTTCACCCAGCTGGAGGTTTTCGTGTCGAAATCTCCGAGCTTCTGCAGCTCTCGATATTGCTCTTCCGTTAAGAGCTCGATGCCCATGGCAGCTGCCATATCGATCGCGCTGGTTTCTGGTTTATGTTCTTTCCTGGACTCCAGCCCTTCGCGGTCGTAACAAACGCTTCTGCGGCCATTGGGGCTTTCGGCGGAACAGTCATAAAAAATGTATTCGCCCGTCTTTTTATCATGGCCAGCAACATCCGGTTCGCCGCCGGTTCTTTCCATTTCATAAAGTGACCACAGTTTTTCAGTGTTCGCTTCCAGCTTCGCTTGAACCTTAGCCCATTCCAGGCCTTTATGGCGGTTCATGTTTTTCTCAAAACGGGCTTGCAACGTGCGGAGTAGCTCTTCGACTTGTTTTGGTGACAACTGCGTTTTGTAGCTGTTGGTTGCCTTGGCCGTGGCCCTGTCGCCGCGGCGAGCGACCTTCGCCGACTTCTTGTGCGTCTTGCCGGCCATGGTGTTCACTCCAACGGTTAGACTTACAGCCAGGCAGTGTATTGCCACGATTTGCATCGAGCTGCACAGCACATAGTATACAGACCTGAATCGTGCATGTGGCAAGCAATTGACGTCGCGTGTCCGCGCGAGAAAAGACGACAAGGTGAATTTAATAACAGAAGTGATTGCCGACGGAGTTGCACTTTTTCATGCAGCAATTCTGGCTCTCTATTGGGCCGGTGCCGTTGCCGCTTTACAGGGTGGTTTTTTTTGCTGCCCGCTGATGCTTTGGCAACGCTTTTATTTGGGAATCGTGCTGGAGATGAGTCTTTCGATCTTGTTTACCGACAGGTGTTGCTTTACCCGATTTGAGAATGCGATTCGCGCAATCAGCAGTCCGCACAAGTCTTACAATTGCTCGTATATCGAGCATTACATTGCTGACATGCCGGACAGTGTTGACGCGATCGGATCGGTGTTTCTAATGATGGCTGGCTGCCTGGCAACTCTCAGCGCACTGTGTTCGTGGACGCGAGCGACGGATACCCCAACAGTTCCATCGTTGAATCAACGGGCCCAACAATGCAAATCCTTGGTCATATCACTGAGGAAGCGAGCCGCGCGATAGCCTTCGCAATGCTGTTAATCCTTGTTGCCGCGGTCACAGCGGTGGCCTTTGCGATTTGGGCCGTCGCGATGCGCGTACGCTCTCGGCGCCGACGATCCGATTCAATGCGCGACTCGGATGAAGGTAAGAATTAGGGAGTCAGGACCGGTTCGTCAACCAATCGCTTCCCCGGTGCTGTGCACCAACAACTCGGCACGATGAGCGTGTCTGCTACCTTGCGAAGTGCAAGCGTACGTCGGTGATGGGCAAATCGGGAATTAGGCACCGGAGCGTAGTGCCCCGGGCGGAAGTGGTTTGTGGCGGTCCGACTAGGGGCGCAGATGGAATATTTCCAGCACGAACTGCCGCACCATGCTGAGTATTGCCCAGGCGACTCCGCCCCACAGGATCCAGTACGTAATTGAGTCGATTGTTTGTCCGGCCATTACGCACCCTCGCCTGTACAACTCTAGCTCAGAAATCGGGGGTTGGCGGGAATTGTGAAAAAAAGTGGCGAAAGGCTTTACGTACGGTAGAGCGCCCCCTGCGACGTGTGGCGATGATGGTGCGGCGTGGCCGGCCTGGTCGCGAAGACGCAAGCGGTTGGCCGTGCGGTGCTGGGGATTCAACCGGAGGCCTGGTTGCCATAATCTGAGTTGGTATGGGCAGGAACTCTCGTCAGCAGGCGAATTGGGATGAGCTGAATCGGCAGATTGAGGCGTGCCGCGCTTGTGAGCGGTTAATCGAGTACTGTGGTCGGGTGACGCGCGAGAAGCGTGCGAGTTATCGGCACTGGGATTATTGGGGCGGGCCGGTTGCGAATTTTGGGAGCGCAAGTGCGCGGCTGCTCGTCGTGGGTTTGGCGCCGGGGCGCACGGGTCGAATCGCACGGGGCGAGTGTTTACCGGTGATGCTTCTGGCGACTGGTTGTACCGGGCGCTCCACAAGTCCGGATTTGCCAATCAGCCGCAGGCGACCGATCGTGGCGACGGCCTGCGGCTCATTGATTGTGCGATCACGGCGGCGGTGCATTGTGCGCCTCCGGATAACATGCCCAGCCGCGAGGAGCGGGAGCGTTGCCGGCCATGGTTGGACGCGACGATCGATTTGTTGCCCGTAAAGGTGATCGTGGCGCTGGGCGGGCTGGCATGGGACGCATCGTTGCGGCAGGTGCGCCGGCTCGCGTGGTACACGGGCCGGGTGCCGAAGTTCGGGCACGAAGCAACGGTCAGCTTGGCGGGCGGGCGTTGGCTCGTCGGCAGCTACCATCCGAGCCGGCAGAACACAAACACAGGTCGGCTGACCGAGCCGATGTTGGATGCGGTGTTTGCCACCGCACGGTCGTTGTTGGATGCGGTGTGATGGTCGCGAAGACGCAAGCGGCCAAGAACCATACCGAAGGCGAGAAGGTGGTGTCACACGGGATGTTCGGCGTCACATCGCCGGCATCGGTGTTGCCGAGCTAATGGGCGAACTTGCGCCGTTTCCGTTTGTCTCGCGTGGCGATGAAGACGTGGGATGTGGAGGTAGGGCTTCGGACACGCGTCGCCAGAAACGGCGGATGATGAGGTATTCGAAGTATACGAATGCTGCGACGCCGAGTGCGATGAGAATGAGGCCTTCGGTGATCGTTGCCAGGAAGAGCATCAACAGGGCCAGGGCGAGCGCGATGTAGGCGCAGGCGGACTTCAGCACGAGGTCGCGGCCGTGCATATCGGGGTGGGCGCGGAGGTGCCTGTAGGCCATCCAGAGTGCGATGGGTGTGACGAAAAAGCTGAGCACCGCGAGAGACAAGAATAGATCGAGGGGGCCACGGGCGTCCGAGGCGGCTGCGAAGACTGCCAGCACGCATACGACGGCAAGGAGCGCGCAACATGCCGTTGCGATCGTGGGCCAGGGCATTCGCGGCAGCCGTGCGAAGCGGCTCGGCGACGGGGCGGGCGGCGTCGTTTGTTTGCCGTTGCCGTAGGTGGCGGCGAAGTGGCTGGGCGGTTCGAGTTTGTCGAGGACGGCGCGAACTGATTCGTCAGTAAGCGGCGTTGGCTGCTGAGTCAGCATATCGGCAATCTGCGACTCGAGATCCTGCAGGACTTGCAGACGATCGCCGCGCGGCGCGTGCGCGGCCATGAGCGCTTGTTCGACCGAATCCAGGTACGCGTCGATGGCAGCTCGTCCGACGGCGGGGGATGAATTTTCGGTCATGGCTTTACTTCTCCGGAGAGTGATTGGTTTGCGTGATTTTTTGAATGCTGTCGCCGACGGCCGCCCAATGTTCGAGCATGGTTTCGAGCGACCGCTTGCCGAGAGCGGTAATTCGGTAGTACCGTCGCGGCGGACCGGCCGGTGATGGCGTTGAGGTGACGCTGAGATGACCCTCCCGCGCCAGACGCGCCAGCAGTGGATAGACGGTGCTCTCGGTCAGCTGAAGTCCGTCGTGGTCGGTAAGGAATTGGACGAGCTGATACCCGTAGGCTTCGCCCAGCCGGTGGACGGCCGCCAAAACACAAAGCTCGGCCAATCCTTTGCGGAGCTGAGTGCTCCATTGGTCAAGGTCCAGGCTTGTGGGCATATCGACGACTCCGCGGCAGCTACATCGTATTGCATAGTAGAGGTCGATGGTAGTTCGGTCAAGAGCGGAGGAATCAATTCGATGTGCGCCCCTCGCGGGCGTGCTACCCCAGAGTTACGCGAGGATATCGCGCACCACGTGGCCGTGGACGTCGGTCAGGCGGAAGTCGCGGCCGCTGTAGCGGTAGGTGAGCCGCTCGTGGTCGAGGCCCATCAGGTGCAGGATCGTGGCGTGCAGGTCGTGGACGTGGACGCGGTTCTCGACGGCGTCGAAGCCGAACTCGTCGGTGGCGCCGTAGGCCATGGCCGCCCTTGACGCCGCCGCCGGCCAGCCACATGGTGAAGCCCAGGCGTGTGGTGGTCGCGGCCCTTGGCGCCTTCGGACGTGCGGCGTGCGGCCGAACTCGCCGCCCCAGATGACCAGCGTGTCGTCGAGCAGGCCGCGCGTCTTCAGGTCGCGTCAGCAGCGCGGCGATCGGCCGGTCGCTCTTCTGGGCGTGGTCGGCGGTGGTAGCGTGATGTCCTTGTGGTCGTCCCACGGCTGGTCGTTGCCGTAGTAGATCTGCACGACGCGCACGCCGCGCTCGACCAGCCGGCGGGCGAGCAGGCAGGCGTTGGCGAACTCGCCGTCGCCGTACGGCTCGCGCGTGGCTGCGGTCTCGCGGCCGAGGTCGAACGCCTCCTGCGCCTCGACCTGCATGCGGAAGGCCATCTCGAGCGACGCGATGCGGGCTTCGAGCTGGTCGTCGGCGCCGCGCTCGGCCAGGTGCAGCGCGGTTCATGCGCCTGCAGCAGGTCGAGCTGCCGCGCGCTGCTCGCCGGCGACAGGTAGCGGTTGTCGCACGTCGCGGATGATCGTCTGCGGGATCGATCGACGTGTTGTTGATGTGCGTGCCCTGGTAGACGCCGGGCAGGAAGCTGTTGCTCCACAGCTGCGGGCCGACGACCGGCTTGCCGGGGCAGAGCACGACGAAGCCGGGCAGGTTCTGGTTCTCGGTGCCCAGGCCGTAGGTCAGCCACGAGCCCATGCTGGGCCGGATCGGCTGCATGTTGCCGGAGTTCATGAACAAGCAGGCCCGGCTCGTGGTTCGGGATGTCGGTGTGCATCGAGCGGATGACGCAGATGTCGTCGATGCAGCGCGGCCGTTTCGGGGAACAAGCTCGCTGACCTCGATGCCGGTCTGGCCGTGCTTGCGGTACTTGAACGGCGAGGGCAGCATCTTGCCGTCGCGGCGTTTGCAGGCCGTCGGCTTTGCACGAATTCGGGCACGCCTGGCCGTCGTACTTGTGCAAGTCCGGCTTGGGGTCGAACGTGTCGACGTGCGACGGCCCGCCGTTCATGAACAGGAAGATGACGCGCTTGGCCCGCGGCGCGAAGTGCGGCGCCTTGGGCGCCAGCGGGTTGCGATCGTCGGCCAGCGATGGCGCGGCGGCGAGCAGGCCGGCGTCGCCCAGCACGCTGGCCAGGCCCACGGCGCCGAGCCCGCCGCCGATGCGGGTGAGGACGTCGCGGCGAGTGATGGGGCATTGGTCGCACATGATTCGTAACCAACTTGTTTGATCACGACGGCATGACGGAATGACCACACCAATGCCAAATTGCATCACTGTCATTGGGATCGTCATTGTCATCCTCGTCGTGTCCGTCGTGCCGTATGGTGGACTCTTGGTATTGGTCAATCCACGAACATGAACTCGTTGGTGCTGAGCAGTACCTGGGCGTACTGCTCCCAGCGTGACAGTCTCGAATCGTCGTCGGTCGATGCTGGTGATTCGCTGAGGAATTCACGGCCGAGTTGCACTTCGTCGTCCGTGGCAGGGCGGCCGAGTGCGAGCTCGATCGCCTGGCGGATGCGTGCTCGCATCGTCGGCCTCGGCGGCGCAGCACGCGGGCGGCCAGCGCTTTGGCGCTGCGTGACCATGAACTCGCTGTTGAGCACGAACAGCTGCTGCAGCGGCACCGTCGTGACCGGCCGGCCGTCGCTGGTGATGTTCGGATCGGGGAAGTCGAACAGCCGCAGCAGCGGGTCGAGGTCGTGCCGGCTGACGCGGGCGTAGAGCGTGCGGCGGCGGTTGTCGGCGTCCGCCAGATCGAGCGACGGCCCGCCGAGCGAGTCGTCGAGCGTGCCCGCCACGGCCAGGATCGCGTCGCGCCACGCTTCGACATCCAGCCGGCGGCGGTTCATCCGCCACAGGAGCCGGTTGTCGGGGTCGACCGCGCACGCGTCTGCGTCGAAGTCGCTGGCCTGTTGATACGCGGCCGAGAGCATGATCTCGCGGTGCAGCGCCTTGAGCGACCAGCCGGACGCGATGAACCGGCTGGCCAGGTGGTCGAGCAGCTCGGGGTGCGTCGGCGGCTCGCCCAGCGGCCGAAGTTGCTCGGCGTGCGCGACCAGCCCGCGGCCGAAGTGGTGCTTCCAGACGCGGTTGACGATCACGCGGGCCGTGAGCGGGTTGTCGCGGCAGGCGATGGCGCTGGCCAGTTCCAGCCGGCCGCTGCCGTCGCGTGAACGGCTGCGGCTCGTCCGCGAGCCAGGATCGACAGGAACCGCCGCGGCGACCTCGTCGCCGAGCGTTTCCGGGTTGCCGCGGATGTGGACGCGCATGGTCGACGGCTCGGCGTCGCGGATCGCATGCACGTGAGGGTAGGGCGGCGGGGCGTTCTTCTTTTTCTTCTCCTTCTTCTCTTTGAGCCGTCGGTCTCCTCCTCTTCGGCCTGCTTCGCTTCCTCCGGCGAGACGAGCGGCACCTCGACGTATTCGGTGCTGGCGAAGACGCCGGCCAGCGCGTAGTAGTCGGCCGTGGAGATCGGATCGAACTTGTGGTCGTGGCAGCGGGCGCAGGCGACCGTCAGCCCCAGCAGGCCGCGGGTGAGCGTGTCGATGCGGTCGTCGATCTGGTCGAGCTTTTGGCGGTCGCCGTAGTACACCGGCCCGGTGGCGAAGAAGCCCAGCGCCGGCAAATCGCTCGTTCGTTGTCGCCGCCGTCGATCAGGTCCGCCGCGATCTGCTGCCCGGACGAACTCGTCGTACGGCATGTCGGCGTTGAGCGCGTTGACGACCCAGTCGCGGTAGCGGAAGCCTTGCGGATAGAGCCGGGCTTCGAACGTGTGGGCCTGGTCCTCGCCGTAGCGGGCCACGTCGAGCCAGTGCCGGGCCCACCGCTCGCCGTAGTGCGGCGAGGCGAGCAGGCGGTCGACCACACGGGCGAACGCCTCGGGCGACTCGTCGGCCAGGAACGCCTCGATCTCGTCGGGCGTCGGCGGCAGGCCGGTCAGGTCGAACGTCGCGCGGCGGATCAGCGTGCGCTTGTCGGCGGGCTGCGACGGCGCGAGGCCGGCGTCTTCCAGTCGGCCAGGACGAAACGATCGATCGGTTGTGCGCGGCCAGGCTGTGTCGTTGCGTGTCTGGCACGCGGCGGATCGGCAATTGGTTGAAACGACCAGAATGCGCGATCTTCGTCGGTGATTTCAAAGCGGCTGCCATTGCGCGTGCGCGTGGCGATCGACGACTTTGGCCAGGGCGCGCCGCGGTTGATCCATTCGATCAGAATCTCGATGTCCTGGTCGCGGAGCTTGCCGTCGGGCGGCATCTGCGGGCCGTCTTCGTAGTGGATCGCGGTGATGAGCAGGCTCTCGGCCGGTTTGCCGGGCACGACGGCGGGGCCGCTGTCGCCGCCGGCGACCATGGTGTCCCAGGCATCGAGTCGCAGGCCGGCTTCGGGTGCTTCGCCGGAATGGCATTCCCAGCATTTCGCGGCCAGTAGCGGGCGGACCGAGCGTTCGAAGAAGATGGCGTCTTCTTCGGAAACAACGGCAGGAGCAGGGCGGCAGCGGCGATGTCGGCGGCTTGAGAAGTGAGCGGCGTGCAATGCGGACAAGACGGCGATGATTGCCGCTGTGCGCAGCAAATACGTTGGCCAACGAAGTCGTGGTTGGCTACCCATTGGGCCGCCCAGTGCCAAGGCAACTCGTTTACGACGCAAATGGAAGTGTAACGAGGCGCTGGAGAGGGGAGCAACTTTGGGGGTGCCGAGTGTTGGGCGACCTGATTGAGCGGCCGAAGCTGCTCGGCGCGAACGCGCGGGGCAAGCCCCGCCGCTAAACGGGATGAGTGGCGAACCGGCCACGGCAATAGCGCAGTTTCGTGACGCAAAAACACAGAAAAAATGGCCGGCCGCTTTTGACGGCGGCCGGCCGGCGTTTCACGGATGGTTACCGCAAAATGGGGTTACGAATTGCACGTGCAATTGCAGCCGTCTTCGCAGTTCTCGCAGCAGCCGCAGGGGCAATCGCAGTCGGGGCATCCTTTGCAGCAATCCGCGGTGCAGCAGCCACCGGCGGTGCACGCTTGGGGTGTGGTGCGGCTCGGCGAAATCCGGCGAACCACAGGGACGATGCGATGGCCAAAGGACCGAAGACGTTGGTTAACATTTGAAAACTCACTTTCTGGTTGATGTTCGCCAGGCAATTTGCCCGGCGTGTGGAAACAGCAAGGAAACAACAGAGGTCCGCAGCAATTTCAGGCGGATTACCTGAGCGCGGAGAATATTTGGAGTCGTGCTTGCTCCGAGAGAATCAAATCAACCAGGCACAGTGCAGAATGCGATGGGGTATCGCAGGCGAGAGGCTAGTGAGCCAAGATGCAATGTTGAAGTTTACCGGCCGGGGCGAACGGCAGCGACGAACGCTGCATCGGCGAGTGCTGCAAAGTTTCGGTGGAGTGGAGGCATTGTGAAGCCCGGGCGGCGTCGATGAATGTTTTGGATGTGCGGCGCTGCACGTGCACGCGCTGAAATTGTTGCCCGCGCGATGTTTTGATGTCGGGTTATTGCCGTGGCAGCAGCCGCCAGGGGAAGTGAAGCCGGAGTTACTATCTGGACGGGATGCGGCGCAATGCGGGCAATCCTCGCCGCTGGAATGACAGGAAAACCCGCCCGGGCAGCGGTAGAAGCATCGCCAGGGCCGCTGCCAGGCCTAGCGTATGGCGGTTTGGCGACGACAGAGGTAGAGGAAAGCTCGCCATACTCCATTCTTTCGGCTGCATTCCGACGGTCAAGCGCGGTACGGCCACGCGCCTGCCTTTATTCGTTTTACGAAGAGGTCGGCGAAAGAGTTCGCGCGGAATGAACGAAGGCCTGGAAGTGCCGGCGAGCTGTTAGCTCGCGGCTAGTATAGGTGGAGCAGTGATCGATCTTCCCTGAACCGCGAACCCGACCCCTACCGATAGCCGTCCATGCCGAGGCGCATTTTGAGCTCTTCGAACTCCTCGACGTAGCGCTCGCAGGTCGAGTGGACGTGCTCGGCTTCGGTGATGAACCGCATGTCCTCGCGGCAGGGCACGCGGCTCTCGATGAGCATGCTGTTCGTACGGCTTGCAGGTCCTTGCCGTAGACGATCAGCAGCTTGTGCTCGTCGAGCTGCACTTCTTGCGGGATGCTCGGGTTGAGCACCGCGATGCCGGTGCAGCCGTCGTTGACAAGCAGGTCTTCGAAGTCCCACAGCGTGCTCTGCAGGATCGGCATGTCGATGTGTTCGCGGTACAGGTCGGTGTGGCCGTGCGATTGCGTTGCCGTGGCTGGTTTCCAGCACGACGTCGACCACGTCGCCCAGCTGCTCGATCAGCGCCATGAACGATTCCATCAGCGCGGCTCGTGGTGACGGCGGCCATCAGGACCGGCACGTTCGGCGCGGTTCTCTTCGTCGCGATACACGTCGTGGCGGAAGCCGGCGCTGGGCACGACTTCCAGGTTGTACGACGGGCGGACGGCGTCGCTCAGCTCGAAGTCGCCGTAGCGGGCGACGCCGAGGTGGGCTTCCAGCTCGTCTTCGGAGAGCTGGCTGAAGCCGCTCGGCGCGGCGCGGCTGGTGGCTTCGTTCGTGGTACACGTTCGTGAAGAAGTTTTTCAGGAACCCCATCGCAGCATCTCGCGTCGTGTCGGTCGTGATTCGTCGTGTTGGTTGCGCGGGGATTCGTGCGAGCGTGCAATGGGGACGATTGCACGGGCCCGGCTGCGAATCGGCTGTCTGCTGCAAATCTAGGTTACGGAGCGGAACGGTCGTCGCGGTTAGGCCGCGGCCGGAGATGCGCAGACGGGCCTGACATGCACAAGCCGGTATCACCGGACCAGGCGGCGAAGTGAGCAGAATCGGCTGAGAAATCGGGGTCGTGGCAGTTAGTCGGAAAGCCGCGACGCGACGCGTCGACGCGGCAGACGAGTGTTGCGTCGGAGCAACATGCGTCGCGAGAACGCACGTGCGGCGAGCTGGTCGTCGACTGCGACTGAGTCGCCATCGGCTGACGAGCCGCAGCGACTGTCGACCGCATCCTGCCGCTTTTGGCAGCGGAGGAGCGACATGACGGCCATCGCGGTGCCGTATTGCTGGTGGTAGTTGTAGAACGGGTAGTCCCACCAGCTGCCGTCGCGTTCCTGCAGCGGCAGAAGGATGTGGGCCAGGTGGTCCTGGAAGTAGGGCCGCTCGGCTGTCGGGCAGCTGCGTCGATGCACAGGGCGGCGTACCAGTGGCCGTAGTAGTAGAAGTAGCCGGCGACGGCGAAGATACGATTCGTGCGGAACGGGCCGCTTGCGGCCGATGCTGAGCCAGCCGTTGCGGGCGAAGAGCCGGTCGAGCCAGGTCTTGAGCACTTCGTCGGTGACGCGCTTGTCGCCGTACAGTCGCAGGGCCAGGTTGCAGGCCTGCGAGCGGCCCAGGCTGCCGCCGGGGCGATTGATGTCGTGCATCGGCATCATCCGCAGGTATTCGCCGTAGGCGTAGCTGAAGTCGGGCTTCTGCTGGCGGAGGATCGAGGCGATCGCTTTCTTGGTGAGCCGTTCGGGAAACTCGACGCCGATCGACTTCGGCCTGCTTCAGCGCGATCAGGGCGTGGCGGTGCAGAAGCTGAAGGCGGCGTCGCCGGGCGTTTGCGCTGCCGGTGACAAAATCGTAGTACGACCAGCCGCCGCCGACGAAGCTGTAGCGGGCCAGCATGTCGGCCTGCGCTGCGGCGAGCTCTTTCCAGCTTTTGCTTGCAGCTCGGCGTTGCCGGCGGCGCGGTTGTGCAAGCGCACGAGCGCTTGGATCGAATAGGCATGGCCCCAGACGTTGTAGAGCGCATCGGGCGTGGCGCGGCGCAGGTCGCCGAGGTGCTCGTCGAGCCAGTCGGCGCCGCGGTCGATGGCCTTCGTCGACTGTCGGGCCGCTCGTCTTCGGGCAGCTCGCGGCTCGGCTTCGATGAGCGCCATGACGACGAGCGACGTGACGGCGGTGCGAAAGGCGTCGTGCGCGCCGGGCGGCGGGGCGTAGATGTTGAGGCCCTTGGTGCTTTCGGCGCTGCCCCAGGAGCCGTCGGGCCGCTGGTCGGCGAGCAGGAACTTGACGCCGCGGTCGATGGCGCGGTGATCTGCTTCGGCTTGGGCGGCGTGATGGGCGCTGGCTTGGGGCCTGTGGTGGCGAGCGGGGAGATCTTGACGTTGCTGTCGTTGTGGCGGCGGAGTCGGCTGCTGTTGCGGCCGCGTCGTCGTCGGTGGCGGCGTGCGATGCGACGCAATCGCGGCGATGACGAGCGTCGCAACAAGGCGGCGGATCCGATGATGTAAGTCCGAGCTACGTTCCGTGGCGAGCGGCCATGATTGGCCATGTCGTCTTTCGGTCGCTAAGCCGCAAGCGGTAAGTCGGCGGTTCGTCTGTGCTTCTTACTTCGTCGTCTTTTCTTGCTTTCGTCGTCGAGCGAGACGACGTCGCCCTTTTCAGGCCCTTGACGATTTCGACATCGTCGCCGCTGCGCTTGCCGAGCTTCACGTCGCGGCGCTCGGGCTTGGCTTCTTCATCGTCGGGGTTCGACGAGCCAGACGTACTTCTTGTTCGGCGTCGTCCTCGTCGTCGTGGACCGCCGCTCTTGGGCACCGTGAGCGCGTCTTTCTTGTCGTAGGTCGTGACCTGCACTCTTGCAGCTCATGCCGGCGACGATCCAGTCGGGGATTTCGTCCTGCGTCAGCGTCGAAATTGATTTCGAACTTGCCGGGGCTGACGGGAATCGGCGAGATCGATTTCACTTCGCCGGCGACGCGATCGGCGCCTTCGGCCGGCAGGGCGATCTTGGCCTTCTGGCCGTCGGCCACGTCGGGCCGCTTGCCTTCGTCGACGTGGACGTGATGTACAGCGGCCGCGGTTCGACGATCGTCATCAGGATCGAGCCGGCGCGAGACGTTGCTTTTGCGGCTTGTACTTGTTGATCAGCGACGGCGTGTCCGCCCAGCGGCCGTTGACGCATTGGCCGTAGAACACGATGCCGTCGGCCGGCGATTTGATCTCCATCAGCCCGCGGTCCTCGAGCAGCTTGGCGTGCCGGTCGAGCGACTTGGTGCGGGCCTTTTTGCGCTGCTCCAGCTCGTAGCGGGCGCGGTTCAGGTCGAGCGCAAGCGCCATTTTGGCGCGGGCCAGCGCCATCTCGGCCCGCTCGAGCGATTCCTTGATGCGCGATGTCGAACCGCGGCAGGCGGATTTTCAGCATTTCGTCGCGGCTGAGCTTGGCGTTTTCCAGGCTGAACTCGGCGAACTCGACCGAGTTGCGCTGCCGCTTGAGGACGATTTCTTCGGTTTCCTCCGTGAGGTCGTCGGCCTCGTACATCTTTTCGAGCTGGTCGAGCTCGTCCTTTTCGTAGTCGAGCATGAAGTTGTAGTACTTGACCATGAACTCGGCCGACTTGACGGTCATCGGCCGGTCGATTTCGTTGTAGCGCTCGAAATCTTCCTTGGCTTCGCGGTTGGATCGCTCGGCCAGCATCGAAATCCAGCTTGAGCGTCTTCTCCATCCGCGGCATCTCTTCTTCGGCCTTGCGGATGGCCAGCTCGTTGAGCCGCTGCTCCAGCTCCAGGTCGGCGATGGCTTCGTTGAGCTTTTCGTCGTCGAACTTGAAGAGCGTTTCGCCCTTGCGAACTTTTTTGCCGTGCTCGACGACTTCGACGATTTCGTAGTCGGTCCAGGCTTCGGGGCGAAGCGGAACTTCGTTCATCTTGCGGGCGACGAACACGCCGTCGAGCGGGACGTCGACTTTGAGACGCTTCGGTTCGACCTTGTGCGTCTTGCGCTTCGTCGCCTCCGGTTTGGCGTCCGCTTTAGCGTCGTTTGGCGTCGGCCTTTTCACCGGTCGGCTTCTTTAGCGCGTCCGTTTCTTTCTTTTCGTCGCCTCGCGGCTTTTTCTTCTGTCGACTCGGACTCTTTCTCCGCTTCGGCGTCCTTCTTTTCTGTCCGACTCCTCGCTCTTGGCTTCCGTCGGTTCCTCTTCCTTCTCTTCCTCTTCTTGCAAGACTGGCGAAGCTCGATTGACGCAACCGATGGCCAATCACCGAATCGCTGGCAACGGCCAGCGAAGTGATGCCAAACGATAAAACTGCGATGAGGGAAAGGATTAGGGCGATAGCGCGTCATTGCGGAACTCCTCGGGTGGTTACCTGTCATTTTCCTCTGAAAAGAGTTAAATTGCAATCGATGTGAGGCGGTCGAAGGTAATTCGAAGTTACAGTAGGAACGATCGTGTCGGGGGCGACTTGTGGCGCCGGTTTCATGGCCAAGATTTACACACGTATTGGCGACGGGGGCGAAACGGCGCTGTTTGGCGGCGGCGCGTTCGCAAGGACGATGTCCGCATCGAGGCCATCGGCACCATGGACGAACTCAATGCCGCCCTGGGAGTGGTCCGTATGGAGCTTCTACGCGGCAGTGTCCCGCCTGGACTCGATGACCTGCTCTCTCAGATTCAACACCGTTTGTTCGATCTGGGTGCGGAGCTGGCCACGCCCGAGCCCGAGGCTCACGGTGCGTGTCGAATCCGCGACGAGCACGTGGCGGAGCTCGAAGCGCAGATCGATCGTTATGACGTCCGGCTCGAACCGCTGCGGGTGTTTATTCTGCCCGGCGGCGGTCCCGCGGCGGCACAGCTCCACATGGCGCGTTGCATTTGCCGGCGGGCCGAGCGGCGGCTGGTGACGTTGGCAGCATCCACGCCGATCCGCGGCGAAGTGGTGCGGTTCGTCAATCGGTTGAGCGATTTATTATTCGTGCTGGCGCGGCGGCGAATCATGCATCGGGGCTGCCGGATGTCGTGTGGCAGCAGGACGTGAGGGGCAAGGAGTAGGGTGGGCACCGCCCACCATAATTCGCTGCCTTAGATCATTGATGGTGGGCAATGCCCACCCTACAGGGAGCCATGGAGATGAAAAAAATTGAGGCGATCATTCGCCATTTCAAGTTGGAGGACGTCAAGAATGCGCTCACGGAGAAGGGTGTCAGCGGGATGACGATCACCGAAGTGCGCGGTTTCGGACGGCAGAAGGGCCACACTGAAATGTATCGCGGCACGGAATACACGATCGATTTCGTGCCCAAGGTGAAGGTGGAAGTCGTCGTGGACGATGCCAAGCTGCGCACGGCGCTGGATACGATCGTGAAGGCCGCCCATACCGGGCAGATCGGCGACGGCAAGATCTTTGTGTCCGAGCTGGTCGACGTGGTCCGAATTCGCACCGGCGAGACGGGCGCCGACGCGGTGTAGTTCTGGCGGACGCCCGCCGCTGAATTGCCGCTACATCGAATTCAACATTGCTGCTTACAATTTCGATGTAGCTTGCCGACCCCAGTTTATTGTGTTGATTCATGCCCACGACTCGCTTACGTCCGATTGTGCTGGAGACTCGGCTCGAGCTTGGCTGATGGACGGCAGCAGCTGCGCGAGCAGCACGATCGCGGATTGGAGGGCGCGGGTGTGCGTGCGGTACACGTCGCTGGTGGACGCGGCGATCACGCGGCTCTACGACGCGTATCTGGCGGAGCTGCCGCGCGACTGATGCGCAGCAGCTGCGAGAGCGCGTGGCGCTGGTGGCCCACGGCGGGTACGGCCGCCGGCAGCAGGCGCCGTTTTCCGACGTCGACCTGATGATCTGTACGAAGGGAAGCGGGACACGCTGATCGGCCAGTTGGCGTCGCGGCTGACGCAGGATATTTGCGACGTGTATCAGCACCTGGGCCACAGCCTGCGGACGCCGGCGAGGCGGTGCAGCTGGCCCGCGACGATGCGCAGGTCGGCACGTCGCTGCTGGAATCGCGGCTGTTATTTGGGCAGTACCGAAGTTTACGGTCGCTTCAGCGAGATGATGAAATCGCACGATCGAGCGGCGTGGCGCGGCGCTGGCCAAGGAGTTCATCGCCGAGCGGCGCAAGGAGCGGCTGGAATATCGGCGAGACGGTGTATCTGCTGGAGCCGAATGTGAAGCGATCGCGCGGCGGGCTGCGCGACATTCATTTGTTGCGCTGGTTGTGGTATTTGAAGAGCGGCGTGGCGGATCCGGATCGGCTGCACGATATGGGCATGATGTCGAAGTTCGATCACCGGCGGCTGATGTCGGCGCAGAATTTCTTGCTCCGCGTGCGGAATGAAATGCACTTTCACGCCAACGAGACGTGCGATGCGTTGAGCCGGGCCGAGCAGCTGCGGCTGGCGGAGGCGTTCCAATATCAGGGCCGGAGGGAATGCGGCCGGTCGAGCAGTTCATGCGCGACTATTTTCACCACACGTCGCACGTGTGGCGGATGGCGCATCGGCTTATCGGAGCTGATGCAGCCGGCGTCGCGCGTGAGCCGCGTGCTGGAGCCGATGTTCGGCCGCAAGACGGAGGACGATTATCAGATCGGCCGGCATGAGATCAGCGCGACGCCGCGGGCCACGGCGCGGCTGGCGCAGCATCGCGAGGAAGTGCTGAAGCTGGTGGAGCTGGCCCGCCGCGAGGGCAAGCGGATTTCGCAGGACACGTGGCACTTTGTTTATCGCACGGCGCCGCAGTATTCGAGCGAGCCGAAGCCGGCGGTCATGTCGAAGTTTCTCGAGATGCTGGCCGATCCGCTGCGGCTGGGCGAATTGCTGCGGCGGCTGCACGAGCTGGGCGTGCTGGAAAAGATCATCCCCGCATTTCTCTCACGCGCGGAGCCTGCTGCAGTTCAACCAGTATCACAAGTACACGGTCGACGAGCATTGCATTCGCGCGGTGGAGGAGGCGACGCAGTTTGCCGAGCGGCAGGATACTCTCGGGCGACGTGTACCGAGGGCTGGAGGACAAAGCGGCTGCTGCACCTGGCGCTGTTGCTGCACGACTTGGGCAAGGGATACGAGGAAGATCACAGCGAGGTGGGCCGCCGGATCGCCGAGGAAACGGCCCAGCGATTTTCGCTGCCGCCGGACGAGACGGAGACGCTGGAGTTCCTCGTGCACGGCATTTGTCATGTCGCATCTGGGGTTGAAGTACGACACGTCGCAGGCGCAGCTGGTGAGCCGGTTCGCGCAGGAAGTCGGTACCCAGGAGCGGTTGGATATGTTGTTCCTCGTGACGTGCGCCGACCTGGCGGCGGTCGGGCCGGATGTGCTCAACAAGTTGGAAGATCGAGGTGCTGTCGGAGCTGTATGTGCGAGCGTCGCGCTACCTGGCGGCGGCGGGGGGTGCAATCGACGGATGTCGAGCGTGACGGCGAGCGGCGCCAGACTTGGGAATGCTGACGCCCGCCGAGCAGGGCGATTCGTGGTTCGAGCGGCAACTGGCCGCGCTGCCGGAAAGCTATCTTACGCAAACGGCCGGCGGCCGCGGTCGTCGACACGCTGCGGCGGCTCGCGCAAGCTTGGCGCCGCGCAGTGGTGCGGCGTGGGGCCGGTATTTGCCGGATACCGACACGGTGGAATTCATGGCGGGCGTCGACCAAGGTGCGGGCCGGGCGATTTTTTCCAGCATGGCCGGGGCGCTGACCAGCAACAAGATGCAAATCCTGGCGGCCGAAACGAACACGCTGGCCGACGGCTTGCTGCTGATGCGCTACGTGGCGTCGGAGCCGGAGGCGCCAGGCGAGCCGTCGGCCGGAGCGGCTCGCCGAGATCAGCCGAGCGCTGGTGGCGTCGATCGATTCCGACGAGCCGCCGACGTTTCCCAAGATTCTGGGGCGTGAGCAGAAGGAGGCCGGTGCCGCGCTGGCCGATCTGCCCAACAAGGTGCGGATCAATACGGAGCTGTCCGACGAGTGCGCGGTCGTGGAGGTGGTCACGGTCGACCGGCGAGGGCTGCTCTATCGATTGGCCCGGGCGCTGCACGACTTGGGGCTGGTGATCCGCTTCTCGAAGATCGGCACGTATTTGGATCAAGTGGTCGACGTGTTTTACGTGACCGAGCGGGAGGGTCAGAAGCCTCGGAGCGACGAGCGGCTCGAGGAAATTCGCGGCACGCTGATGGCGGTAATCGCGCCGGCGGAAAGTCGAGAGTCGAAAGAGTCGAGAGTCTAGGGTCGAGAGTCAAGAGCCAGAATCGGAGGCCGAATGGATTCTCTGTCATTCGAAGTCGTTTGCTAAAATCTGTGGGCTGAAGCGGCTGGGCCGTCCGATACAAGAAGAGGCGAGATAGGCGACGCCAAAAATTTGACCCTGATTCAGATGTCAAGGTAGAATTGAGTGGGTCGTCGGCAACACCGCATCGAACGGCGGTCGCCGAGGCCGACCCGAATCGGGACACTGTGCGGCGGTCGCAGCCGTGTGAGTTGTGACCCGCCCGCTGGTCCCCAGCGCGGCGACTGCTCGACTGACTTGCTTCCTTTGTGCAGCGGCGCGTGAGGAGGCAATGCTCTATGCATGCGGACCTTCGTACGTCGGCAATTCGCCGTTTCTTTACCGGGCTGACCGAGTATGCGTTTCACGCTCGGCTGGGCGTCGCCGATCCGCCGCTTGTGGATTACATCTCGGAGCTGCTCGTTCGCTTCGTGCGGTGCGACGAACTGTACCGCGTGCGTTCAGTACGTGGCCAGCGGCTGATGCAAGTGGCCGACATGCTGGCCGAGGCGCAGCATCGCGAGGGTCCTGCGCGACAACAGGTCCACCGGCACATCGGCGACTTCACGCTGTTCTGGAGCGGCGTCTACCCGGAAGTGGTCGAGAGCATGCGCCGCGGCAGCAAAGACGCGCTGATCGATTATCAGCAACAAGGCAAGCGGGCCTATTGGATCGCCAGCACGATCCCGGTGGTGGAAAAAGAAACGGCGCCGCCTGACGTGCTCAAACAACTCAGCGAGCAATTCGAACTGTGCGTGTACGGACTAGGCGAAGTGCGCCGCCAGTGGGAGCAACGCGGCGGCAACGAGGATGCACCGCTGTTGCTGGGATAGGCCCCGCACGCATGTGCATGATACATTAAAGCTATGCCCGACAATCCCAATAATCCGTCAGCGGTTGGCTTCGATTCACACATCGAGATCACTCCAGGCACTTGTGGCGGCAAGCCGCGAATCGCCGGACATCGAATTCGTGTTGAAGACGTAGTTGTTTGGCACGAGCGTATGGGCCTTTCAGCCGATGCAATCGTTAGCCGATATCCGCAGTTGACACTCGCCCAGGTATATGCGGCACTTGCTTACTATTATGATCATCGTGAGCACATCGACGCTCAGATGAAGGCCGACGAGGAATTTGTCGAGGAAATGCGCCGCCTCTATCCTTCGAAGCTCAAAGCCAAGCTTTCCCCAGATGAATGAGCGGCGAGTTTCGTTTTCATCTGGACGAAAACATTGATCCAGCGGTTGCCGATGGCTTGCGTCGCCGCGGCGTCGATGTAACAACAACGCAGCAGGTCGGATTAATGCGCACGTCGGATGAGAAGCAACTCGAATTCGCGCTGGCGGACGCACGAACTTTAGTTACCCATGACGAAGATTTCTTGGTATTAGTCAGGGAAGGCGCTACGCATGCGGGCATCGCCTACTGCCATCCGGAGCTGCGTTCGATAGGGCAGATGATCGCTGCGCTAATGGCTAATCCGTGACTGCCTGACCACAACCGAAATGAATAATCATGTCGAGTTTCTATAGCCTGCATAACTCATCAGAGATTTCGCCGATGAGCATCCAAGCGCAACGCGATTCGGTCATGACTTGCGCTACGTTACCAGGCCCTTGGTGACCATCATGAACACGTCTTCGAGGGTGGGCTCTTTTTCAGCGAAGGAGAGCAGACCGCATTCGGCGGCTACCAGCTGACGCAATAGCCGCTGGACGTCGACTTCTTCGCCGTCCATTTCGAGTGTGCAGCTGCGGGCGTTCATGTGGACGTCGCGGACCTTGGGGTCGCTGCGGATGAGGCTGACGCCTTCTTCCGGGTTTCCGGCGAAGCGGACCTCGATGTGGCGGTTGCGCTGGATCTGGCGGTAGACCGTTTCGATCGACCCGTGCAGCAGGAGCTGGCCGCGCTCGATGATGCCGATGCTGGTGCAGCAATCGGCCAGCTCGGTGAGGATGTGGCTGGAGATGAGGATGGTCTTGCCCATCGCCCGGAGTTCTTTCAGCAGCGCCTTCACCTCCAAACGGGCGCGCGGGTCGAGACCGCTGGCCGGTTCGTCGAGGATCAGGACGGGCGGGTCGTGCACGAGCGTTTTGGCCAGGCAGAGTCGCTGCTTCATTCCGCGTGACAGGCCGTTGACGAAGTCGTCGCGCTTATGGGTGAGGTCCAAGAGCTCCAGCACGTCGCCGATGACGCCTTTGCGCCGGCCGCGGGGGATTTGGTAGGCGACCGCGAAGAAGTCGAGAAACTCCCAGACTTTCATGCCGTCGTACACGCCGAAGTTATCGGGCATGTAGCCGACGCTTTTGCGCACTCCGATCGGATCGCGAGTGACGCTGTGTCCGTTGACGGTGGCTTCGCCGGCAGTGGCCCGCAGGAGCGTGGCCAGAAAACGGATCGTTGTGCTCTTGCCGGCGCCGTTGGGTCCGATGAAGCCGAACATCTCGCCGGCGCCGATTTTGAGATTCAAATTCGAGACGGCGACGAACTCGCCATAGATCTTCGTGAAGTTTTTCAGCTCAATCATTGAGAGAGTCGAGGGAGGGAGAGTCGTAACTGGCGCTGCGTAAGCCGCAAGCGTTGGGCATGATATCGAAGGCATTGGTCAAAACTCAACTGGTTCGTCTTCGGCGGGTTCGGCATCGTCGGCTTTGATGTCGCGCCTCGTGTTTAGATCTTTCTGTGGGGCAGGAAGCGGTGCGTAGTTTAAGTGGGCAACTATGAGTGTAGCTCCGCGAACCTGCGATGCGGAGGGCGTGATTGTTTCGCCCGGCAACACTTCGTCGACGCGGGCCACCAAGTCGCTCTTCGCCAGGTTCCATGTGGCTGGGGTCGAGCGCCAGGCGGAACATGGGCTCCAGGTTCAGCTGATCGCCGTGCAACAATCCTTCGTTGATGCGGTCCTGACCGAACGCGACATCGTTGCGGGAGTTCACGCTGGCGCCAGCCCGCGAATCAGCAATTATGGGACGATCATCCAACTGCAACGGTTGATGGGAAAGCGCGATCGATTGGCCCGGCATCATATCCCCAATCCACATACCATAGAGCTTTACGCCCAGCGGCGGTCGATCGTCCGGTGTCGGCTTGCGCACGACGCACACGCTCCTCAGCTGGAGCTTGCTGCGGTTTTCGATCTGGGTTCCGCCGCGGGCAGCGGATTTGCCGATTTGAATCGGCCCGTCGAGCGTAAACATCTGCTCGCTGTGAACCATGCCGGTGGAATTCGACGAGATCGGCATGCCGGCGAGTCTCACGTCGTCGTACCGCTGGAAATCGACGCTGGACAGGCCCTGGCCGCGAATCAGTTGATAGTCTTTCTGCGTGGCGAACGGCGCGGCGAGCGTCGTCAGGTTGCCGAATTCGAGCTCGTACGTCGTCGAGAGAGACGTGTACAGTGCCGTGAAGCGCGACAGATGAGCACGGGGATGCTCGGGCTGCAGCTCGAGCAGACCGATTTCGGTTTGGGCGCGGACGAAGCCGATGTCCAACTGCGCCTGATGCACGACGGCGAAGGTACCGACGACGGCAATGAGCGGCGCGGCGATCCAGGCCCATTCCACGCGGCCGATGGTGTGGAAGATCAGCCAGTTTAACGGCACCAGGGCGACCAGGTAGACCATCAGGCACATCACGACGAACGCCGCATTGGGGACCTCGACACCGGCCGCTTCGCGCAGTGCGGTTCGGGCGGCGTCGGCAGTGGCGCTGAAATCGTTCCACGCGCCGATGCCGCCCACATGCTCCGGCGGCTTGTATTGGCGCGGGATTTCCTGCTGGCCGAATTGGTTGAATTGCGGAATTTGGTTCGTCTCGTCCTGAACGTCCTCGAAGCGGTAGGCGGTATCGACGCCGAGGTCGCGGGCAAAGTACCGCAGGTTCGTGGTGAGCCGGGCGTCAAGCCGGCGACCGGCGAGCGCTTCATCCGCCCAGGCGAGCGTCACGTCGCCGAAATAACCCTTGCGATATTCGCGCGGTGGCCGGCGCAGCAGGCAGGCGTTGAACAAGCTCTGGAATCCATGGCGCCAGTTGATGAGGTCGCGCTCACCAAGTTGCATGGCGGAAACAACGATGCGGCCGCGGCCTACGCGGCGCTCGGCGAACAAGTCGCCGCTGCCCGGCAGGGCGCTGGCCTCCGGGCGGATGTCGAGCTTGATCGCCGACCATGGCGCGGATGGCTTTAACGGCTCGCCCTTGATCGTTTCCGTCGAAATCGTCCAGGCAGCATTTAGATCGGCGAGACTGTTGTCGTCGGCTTGGATCGTGCGTGGCCCGCCGCTGGCAGCCGGCAGGTACGGTTCTAAGAATGAGTTTTGTAGCGTGTCGAGCGAGTCCGGGCCGCTAACGATCAACTGCCCGCCCCAATGAAGCCAGTCCACCAGGGCCCGTTCTTGCTCGGGCGTGAACAACTCGGGGTCGACTTCGTCCCAGAGGACGTAAGCAATGCTTGTCCAGGTGAGCGGGTTGTCGGGCAGCGGAATCACCTGGGTCACATCCGTCATGGCAACGCGGTAGTGAACCGGGTCGGCGGTGTCGTCCGCATCGGATTCGCCGTCGAACGGGACACGCACCGAGTCGATGTGCTTTATGAAGCCGTAGCGCGACGATTCCTTGGCCATCACCACGAAGTGGTATTGATACGACGGCATGCGGGATAGTGGCTGCCGACGAGGTGGAATAGAAAGTCCCAGGCCGCGTTCTTCCAGAGTGGTTAGTGCGTGAACGGCTTGATCGGTCGGCGGCACGAAGAGCGTGCTTTCGGTCGCCTTGGGGCGGCCTTTGGTCAATAGTACGGGCCGGCTGGCCCGCAGGACGAAGGGCGTATGGCCGACTGGGTAGGGAACTTCCCGGACATTGGTGATTGCCAGCCGCGAGTCGCCAATGAAGTCGCGGTAATTGGCCCGCATTTTCTGGCTGGTGGCGGCCCAATGGCCGGGTTTCACTGGTTGAACGCCAGTTTCTGACTCCACGGGCTGGACAACCGGCGGGTCGACGTCGAAGTCGGCCTTCTTTTTCTTTTCCTCTTCCTTCTTTTTTTCCTCTTCGAGCTTGGCTGCCTCCTCCGGCGTGACGTAAAAGTAACCGCGCAAGGTGGTGACGGCGATGACGCCAAACAACAACAGCAGCAGAATCGCCGCGGCGATTGCCCACGGCGTCCACTTAGTGCGCTCGTCGTCGAGTTCCGTTTCGGCCCGGTCGGTGGACATGAGAAAGAGTTGTGAATGCGATTCGCCCTGCAAGTGGCGGTTTCATTTTAGACGGTGAGGGGGCGGGGTGGGTAGCACCGGTGCGGCAGCGGGCCTCGCGCCGCTAAATTAATCTCTACGTCTTTCGCTTGAGGAGGGTTGTCGCTATTCCCGTCAGGGTCGCGATTCCTACGATCATCACCAGGCAGATGGCTGCCAGGCGGTCGTCGACGCCGTAGTGGAGCATTTGAAATACTCGTACCGAAATGGCGGTTGATTGTTGCGGCGGCATGACCAGCACCGTGGCGGCCAGCTCCCCCACTGCAATTGCAAAGCCAACCAGCCAAGCCGCTGCGACGGCCGGCCACCGCTGCGGCATCGCGATTCGCAACAATTGGTCCCACCATCCGCGCCCTCGGTTGCGGCTGCATCGAGCATCGCTTGCGGCACACTGGCCAGCGCCGGCCAGAGGATGAGCGTCACGAGCGGTAACGCGCGGATCGTTTGCACCAGCCAGGGTGCGAAATTGCTATCGTAAAGCATTGCCAGTGGTGCCAACGGTGAATCCGGTGGGCGATTCAACACGTGAATTACAGCGAGCCCCAGGAGTGGACCGGGAATTGTCAGGCAGAGTGCTAGCCCAAACATCCGCAGTTGAGGCTTCCGCCGCCCAAACCGCATGCTCCAGGCGAGCGGTAAGGCAACGGCCAGTGCCGCCGTCGCGGCCGCGGCACTAATCCTCGCCGAGAGCCACAGCTCACCGCGGAATTCGACCGGAGCCGCGGCGAATCGCTCCACCACCTTTAACGCCGACCAGCTGCGAATATGACCGGCCGGTGTGGAGGTTACGAGGACGCCCGTTTTGTACACGAGGTTTGCAAGCGGCACACCAGCCACCAACAACAGTGTGGCCCACAGGACCACGGCCGCGGGCCAACGCCATGCGCCGAGTTGCCAAATCCAGGGGTTCTGGTGCGGCGCATCAGCACGTTGCGAAAACAAACGGCGGGCCGCCAACATGGCTGCGAACGCCAAGATCGTCGAGAGAACTAATCCAATCCACAAGCCGGCGGCAGAGAGCGGAGAGCTGAGAGCAAGGAGCTGAGAGCCAAACTCTCCGCTCTCAGCTCCCTGCTCTCCGCTCTGAAACGTTCCCAGCGCGGCTTGCGTGTACACTTCCTCGGCAAATGTACGGACTTGAAAAAAATCGGTGACGGAGATTTCCACCGCCGCCACGATGGCGACCCAAATACTCGCCATGACGATCGCAGGCGCCTCGCGGCGCAGCGTGATGTGCCAGATTACTTGTATCGGCGTGGCGCAGGTTGCGGCGTCTTCTTCGATCTCTGCTTCCACGGCGCGCAAGCCCGGCGCCAACGATCAGCACTACCCACGGGACGGCTGCCAGGGCATGCACCCCGATGACAGCCCGCCACCCAGCGAGCCACGGCTCGTGGGCCAGGTGCGGATTGGCAGCCAGTGTATGCCAGCCTTGAATTCCGAAACCGGCATCCCAGGCGCCCGTCACCACATACAGCGGCACAACGAGCATTCCAGTGAATAAGGACGCGGCGAATCGCCGGCCGGGTGTATTCGCTTTGAATACCACCAGTGCAGCGACCGTTCCCAGCGGCACGGCGACAAGCGTCGCGGCCGCCGCCAGCAGTGCGGTGTTTGCCCACAGCCGGCCGACCCGCGGATCAACCTGCCAAAATGTCACGACGATCGCGGCCAGGCCGGCGAGTCCGAGAATCCAATAACTTGCCGCGATTTTCGACATTTCTTCAATCTAGGGCCGGTCGAAACCAGA
Organism: uncultured Planctomycetota bacterium; assembly: GCA_963786455.1. GTDB lineage: Bacteria > Planctomycetota > Planctomycetia > Pirellulales > Lacipirellulaceae > JABDGM01. The sequence goes on from CAWAZX010000018.1 coordinate 865,027, forward strand.
GAGCAGGGGGTACGGGCGAAGACTTAAGCATTGATTTCGTTCCCGGCCGCACTGTTCCCCGCGATTCCCCAAGCTTTTGTTGCCATGTCGTGTCCGCCATGTTAGTCTGAATGGCGCGGAACGATGGTGAATTCTTTTCTGTTCGTAGCTAGAGTTCTCTAGGGTTTCTCGCTGCCGGAACGAGAGACTGAGGCACCTGTGGCAAGTTGCCAACGCGGCCGCGGTGCGGCTCGGGCGACTGCCGAATTTGATCGAAGCATTAAGTCCTCAGTGGTTCGGGAGGCCGGCCGACCATGGGAATTCGCGTCGAATGTCCCAACGGACACGTTTTCAAAGTCAAAGATAAGTATGCGGGCAAGAAAGGCCTCTGTCCGCACTGCGAAGGCCAGGTAATTGTCCTGGTTCCCGATGCGCTCTCGGAAGTCGGCGAGGTGCTTCAGCAGGAAGCACTTCAGCGCCGACAGGCCGCGCAGCACCACGTCTCGCCGACCGGCACTCACGTATTTGATGATCCGCACGACGAAGCGGCTGGCCCCGGCAGCGGCACCAGCGGCAGCTTGTTAGGTTCGAGTGTGATCCGGCACAACATCCGCTGCAAATGCGGCGAGCACGTGCCGATGTGGTATGCCCGTTGCCCGGCGTGCGGTGCGTATCTGGAACACTGATCGCGTCGATGGGCGGCCCAGCCGCGCGATGTGGGCATCAAAGCCATAGCACATCGCACGAAACGCAGGCTGACCGGCCGATAGCGCTCGAGCCGAGTTCATCTGGCTCGTCGTCGTTGTCGCTCTCATCCCCCTGGGGCTGCGCCGGCAAACTGTTGCTGGCGGATTCGACCGACAGCGCCATTTCGCCCGCCAATAGCTCGACGAGCGGCTCGATCAACGCGCGAAACGGCGAGACGCGTGGGAACAATCCTGTTATGAACCGTCGGTTCGTTTGTGTCCTGCTCCACCAATGGGAGCCACCACGGGCCGACCGATTCGGGCATCGTCATTTCCACCGAAGAAATCGCCAATGTTTGCATCGGTTCGAATTGCATAGGTTCGAATCGCATCGGCTCCAACTCTCTCGGCATTGCGAGCGGTTGCATGGTTAATTCAACGGTATGACGCTCGGATTCGCTGGAGAAGTCGACCATCCCGAGTTTCAGCTCAGGATTCTCGAGCTGATGGACGGACACCATACCGCTGGAAATTGCATACAGTCGATCATCGATCCGCACCGATCGCACGACACGCGACTCGTGCTCAATGACGCCGAGTGGAACAAAGCCATTCAGCGGGTCAATGCGGAATAGCTGCAATCCGCCGCTTGCGGATTCGGAACCGAGCGTGCCGTCGAAGAAAACAGGCAATGCAAGGATTTGTTCCGCCGGAAAATAGCTGACGGCATGATGGTCGCCGTCGCCTCGGAGCCAGCGGTTACCGGTTGCCGGTGTTTCGGTCGACCGCCCGCCTTCGAATGCGTGCCGGTGCCGCAACTGGGGCTCGCTCATATTGGAGACGTCGAATACGGAGATTTGTAAATTTTGGAAAAGGCCGGTTCGCTCGTCGGCGTCGCGGCCAATCGCCAGAAGAGTATTCTCATCGATTGGCTGCAAGTAATCCGAATAACCGGTCACGTGTAACTCGCCCAACAACTGCGGGTTTTCTGGATCGCTCAGATCGACCGCGAACAACGGGTCTACCACACGGAATGTGACGAAGAACACTCGATCATCCACGAATCGAACCGAAAACAGCTGTTCGTCAGCCGCGATACCACTCCTGCTGCCGACGACCTGCAGGCGGGGACCGTTTTGTTGGAGCACCGCTACGCCATGGCCGCCGGAATTCCATGCTAGAGAGGTAGTGACGACACGGAGGTACCCGTTGTGCTCATCGGCCGCGAACTGATTCAACAATTGTCCATCTATGCGTCCTCGTGCAATGAGCTGGACATCGTGCACCTGGACATCGAATTTGAACTTCCAGATGTTCGTTTTTGGAGTGGAAACGCCGTTCAGCGACATTAGCTGCTGAGCTGAACTGAACAAGTACAGATGGTCGGAGGACGAATACACCTCGACCGGACCGCCAATGACGCTCGCCTGGCTTTGCGGGCGTGAGCGGACGTCCTTTAAATCAAACGTCGCGATCGTTGTGACCTGTCGATCGAAAAGTGAGTCGGCGCGGTAAAATTCGCCCGTGTCGAATAACGAGGTTTCGGAAACTACGTTACCATGGACATCCAGCTGACGAACGCGCGGTCGAATTGCCTTTAGAATGTCGTCTTCCACTCGCGACAAATACTCGTCCTGAGTTTCATAAACGTACTCGGCCGGCGGCAAAACACGATCATCGATTGTTAACCAATACGATGGCAGACGAGGGACTACGGATTGAGAGTTAGTCTCCCGGGCAATCGGCGACGGCAAGTTAATGTCGTTGCTCAGCACAAGGCGCAACTGTCCGTCGACGGTTCGCGACGTGACCAGCCGTCCATCCATTTCGATCGTTTGCACCAACGTGGGCGAGGCACGATCGGTGATATCGAGCACGGTCACGGTGGTTGTCGGCGGCTCAATCTTTGTTTCGTTGTACGACGTAACGCTGTCGGTGATGTCGATAACGCGGAAGACGCCGTTGAAGCCGCTCCCGGCGGCAAATGTGGAGGAGATAATCGCCAGTCGATTTCCGTCGAGGTACATGCCAACCGGCTGATTTTCCAGCTGCACGCGCGATACGACTTGCAATTGTTCTCCAATGCCGGCCTTGATGATCACCAGGTCGCGATTGCTGCAGAGATAAATATATTCGCCGTCCGTCTCGACCAGGTCGGCCTCATCGACGCCCTCAACCTGCACGTTTGTCGACGAATAGTCGTTGCTCAAACCGGCAAGCGGCAGGCCGGCAACGGCACCATCAATTGAAGCAAGCGAAAACCAGGGCCGGTACAAGGAGTGCCACGAGTGAATGGGTTTTCCGAAGACGTGTCCCCATTCTGCGACAGCGGCCTCCAGCAACCAGGCCCTAAGTTGCTCGTCCGATTCGAACCGCTCAAACGGCTGGGCCGATGCGCTAGAGGAGGCCGCAGGTACGGAATTCACCGGCGTCGAAATCACTGCTGAAGTATCTGCCGCACCGGGCTCGATGCCCGCTTGCCAGGCAGCATCGACCGTCATCAGGAGTCGCGCTTCCAACTGCTCTGCATGAAGCCGGGTAATTCTCGAATGCCGTGAAGGCGACTGTTGTCGTCGATAGCGTGAATGCGACGCCGCGAACTTGGGCCGCCGAAATTCTGGCATGGCAGGACACCAATTAATGTTAATGTAGGCAATCTCGAGGTCTTACTGCTTCATAGGCCGGTCCGACCGGGGGACGTCACGCGTTTCATCAAAGAAAGCTGCTTTCACCAAAGAAAATCTGCACCCCGTAGCACACCGATATCGTTACTGGCAACGGCCAGTTTCCGCAGCTTCCGGCATGGCGTGACAAGGAGTCGCCTGCTACATTTCGCGGCCAATTTCGCAGCGCCCCGGTTTTCCGATTCCATTCGGTTTTCTTTCCGCCGCAGATCGCATGATCCATTCATTGCCGGCAAACAGAATCCTTTCCATGCTTCTCGTCGGCTGGGCAGCGGCGCTTTCGGGTTGCCAGTCGCTTTCGTGGCCTAATATGTGGCCGTTTCCCGAATACGAGCAGACGACCTACCACACGCCTTCCATGCGGGTGGAAGCGCTTGAGCAATTCGGGATGCGTTCTACCGGCAGCGATACTCCCGAACAGCGCGAAATTACGGACCAACTCGCCAAGCAAATGCAAGTGGAACCGGACCCGATCGTGCGGCAGGCCGTGGTTCGGGCGATTGCCGAGTTTCGTACGCCGATCGCCCAGCAGGTGCTGGACGCCGGGCTGGCCGATGAAAACGAAGCCGTGCGCGTCGCGTGCTGTAAGGCGCTGGGTGCAGCGCGGAAGCGGCCTCGGTCAAAAGCCTGGCAAACGCGTTGCGCGCGGACGAGGATATCGACGTGCGGCTAGCCGCGGCGGAGGCCCTGGGAAAGATTAAGTCGCCCGAAGCCTTACAAGCGATCCGTGTGGCGCTGGACGACCGCGACCCGGCCATGCAATACGCCGGCGTGCAGTCGATGAAATCGCTCACCGGCGAGGACTATGGCCCGGACGTGCAGGCATGGCGTCAGGTGGCGGCGGGTGGTACTCCGCCAGCTGCAGTAACGCCCTCGCTAGCTGAGCGATTGCGGCGAGCTTCGCCCTTCTGATTCGCTCGGTGTCAGACTGCGCAATTCGCGGCGACTTTTCGGGTGCTGCGGACGGTGCTAGCGTCGCTTGCCTTTGACAAAAAATTCTTCGGCCGCAGACTTTCGCCAGCCGGCGAAAGCCCCGGAAGTGGGGCTCGAAAGTCGTCCGTTACGCTGGAATTCAACGGTGCGGCGACCCGATATCATCTTCACCGGCCGCCACGGCGAACGCCGTCCATTGTGCGTTGCGCTCGTGCTATCGACGCGCTTGCCAGCGCATAACGTCCATTTCGTTGGTGATCCCCAGCCACCAAATCTGCAGCGATGCTCAACAGCCACTTCAGGCAATTCGAACCGCGCCCAGATTGCCGGGCGGTCGGAAGACATTTGCGGTTACTGGGCCTGGTTGCCGTTCTGGTGACAAGCGCGGCGAACGGCGCAGAGCATCGTGATCACTCGAATACGGGGTGGGAAGTCGCCACGCCTCGTGCCGCGGAAGGTCAGGTGCCGCTGGACCTTCAGCAACGGATGATCCTCGACGCGATTTTCTCCGCGCACACTCCGCTGCTGACGAAACCGGCTTCACCACAGCCCAAGCCGGCACCAGCCGCGCCATCTGACTTGAAGCGCGTAGCCGTACGTCCCGATGGTGTCGATGGATGGCGGCCGGCACGCTCCGTCGTTGCCCCGCCAGGAAATTCGCACCCGGTCACCCCGTCTGTGCCCGATGCCTCGTCGGGTTCCGCGGTGCTTCCGCATGAGACACCGATCGTGCCGGCGCCCGATACCGAGCCTGCTGTCGAGAGCGGTCGAAGAACCCGTGACGCGACGAAACCGCCGATCTCCGTGCAATTTCGCGCGCCACGGCTTAGCCGGCCAGTACCCACGAATCCCTCCACGAAGACAGATCCAAGGGACGGGGTCGCCAGCGAGTTTGATGTGGAGGGTGTCCCGCAACCTGATGCTGATCTAAAGGCGCCTGAACCAAATGCGAGCTCAATTGCATCCATTGCAGGCCCGGCGATTGATGCACCCACGAACGATCAAATTGCTGATTCACCCGACACGGCGCAAGATCACGATGGTCCCGCGGCTTCTTTACCACCCGCTCAGGTAACTGCCCCGCTTGACTCGATGGAACCCGTTCGCGCGGTACCAGAGGATTCGAGCGACCAATCGACAAGCGATCGCCCGGAAGAACAGTCGACAGAACCGGCTCCGCCTGTTGTCGAGCCGCCGCCGCCGCTGACACGTCAATTGGTCAATTTGCGGTCGCGCGTACGCAGCGTGTTGAATGGTTACTATCGCAAATCACTTAACAGCCGCGAACACGATCCTTGGGAAGTGATGCACGGGATGCTGGCCTACGGCGTGAAAAGCCGTGTGCGGCAGGGTGGGCCGCGCGGCGAGTTGATCACGTCCGTGGGCTGGATGTGCTACAACAAGCCGTGCAAGGGCTTGACGATGATGCACGTCACCCGCGAGGGCGAGCTGCGCGCCAAGTATGGCGTCGGGCTGCAAGGCCATTTGGGACAGCTCCTGGCCATGCTGGCCCAGTGCCATGTTTCGGCCGATTATCCGATTCGCGTCGGCGGGCACGAGTTCACGATCCACGACTTGATCGATGCCGAAAAGAAAACTTGCTATCCGAAATCCGAGCTGACTTTCAAATTGCTCGCATTCCAGTATTACCTCGATTTGAACGACCAATGGGTCAATGACCAGGGGCTGCAGTGGGACTTCCCCCGGTTGATTCGCGAAGAGCTGGCGCAGCCGATTCGCGGAGCGGCTTGCGGCGGAACTCACCGGTTATCCAGCCTGAGCTTGACCGTGAAAGCGCGGGTGCGCCGCGGCGAGCCGCTGGACGGCGAATACGCCCGGGCTGCCGAGTTCGTGCAGAAGTACCATCAGTACGCGTTTCGATTGCAGAACCGCGACGGCAGCTTGAGCACGGCCTGGTTCAACGGGCGGGGCGACGAATCGGATATTAACCGCCGCATCAAGACCACCGGCCACATTCTGGAATGGCTGTGCTACTCGCTGAGCGACGAGGAGTTGCGCGATCAACGGACAATCCGCGCGGTCACCTATCTCGCCAACCTGATGTACTCGAATTACGACAACGAGTGGGAAGTGGGCCCAATGTGCCACGCGACCCACGCGCTGTTGCTCTACGATGAGCGAGTCTTCCAACCGCATGATCAGCCCGGCTACGCGGCGCCCTACCGGCCGAAACCAGCGACCGCGATCCGCGTTCAGCAGAAAGCCCGGCGTTAGTTCTCGCGGCGATTCTCACGCAGCGATTCGTCTCGCATTGCGAACGATGGCGCAACGGATTACATTGCCACCGTCGTGCGTCTCGATGTTCCTTCTCGTTCGTGTTTGCGATGGCCACACCGCGTAAATTCAGCGATCAATTATTGGCATTCTGTGAGCTGGCCGACCGGCTGGCCACGGACCACGAAGCCGATGCGATGCTGTTTCTTATGGAGTACCCGACGGACTGGGCGCGGCTGCGGCAATCGACGAACGAGCACACCGTTCTGCTGGCGGGTGATACGGAAGAAACCTTGGAGGGGGCGGCCGATGAGGATTTCGACACGATCTTGTTGAACATGCCGCCCGAAACGCCCGTTTATGAGCGGCTGACTCAGGCGCTGCTCGAAGGGGTGGCCGACGAGCTGCTGCCGCCGGGAGCGACCGTCGTGGCAGTCTACAGCGGCTTCGAACCCACCGTGATCGACTCGCTGAGCATCATTCGGCTGGGCGAGCACCTAGGCCAGTTGACGGTCCGCGACCTGCGGCAACTCAAGACACGCATTCCGCTGGAGACGCTCAAAACGGTGGTCGACTTGGCCGTGGATATCGGCCGCGAAGGCCGCGAGGGCAAACCGGTCGGCACGCTGTTCGTCGTCGGCGATCATCGCAAGGTGCTCAGTTTCTGCCGGCCGATGGGATTCGATCCGCTGCGCGGTTACAGCCGGTCGGAGCGCAACTGCTCGACCCGAAGGTGCGGGACGGCGTCAAGGAAATCGCGCAGCTCGACGGCGCGTTTGTCGTCTCGTCCGACGGGCACGTGGTGGCGGGTGCCAGCAGATTTCGGCGCCGCGCTCGACCGAGTTGTCGCTGCCCAAGGGTTTTGGCGCGCGGCACTGGGCGGCCGCCGAGATCAGCCGTGCGACGCACCGCGGTCGCCATCACCGTGAGCGAGTCGACCGGCACGGTGCGGTTGTTTCAGAACGGCGAAGTGATGCTCCGCATCGAGCCGTTCCGCCGCGCGATGAAGTGGATCGACTTCGACGTCGGAGCCGGCATGCCGAGCGGGGAAAAAGAATGACGAATGTCGAGCCGAATGACGAATGTGGCCAGCGTCATTTCGTCATCTCCATCGTAATCGTCATTCGTCATTGCCGCGAGTAGTTCTGCCACATAATCGCCCACGTCGCGCAGCACCTGTTCGCGCGGGTTCTTGTCGGCCTCGGCGATGCGCCGCACGATGGCCGAGCCGACGATCAGGCCGTCGGCCACGGGGGCCAGCAGCTTCACGTGCTCCGGCTGGCTGATGCCGAAGCCGATGCAAATTGGGAGGTCCGTCTGAGTCCGCAGCCAGCCGACGTTGTCGACCAACTCGGGCGGCAGCGCCGTTCGCTCGCCCGTGATGCCGGCTACCGAGACGTAGTACAAGAAGCCGGTCGACGTCTCGGCAATTCGCACGGCCCGTTCGCGCGGCGTGGTGGGAGTGACGAGTTGAATGAGGCTGATGTCTCGGTTGCGGCAGATGCCGGCCAATTGAGCCGACTCTTCCACCGGCAAATCAGGCACGATCAATCCCGCCAGGCCGCGCTCCTGAATTTCGCCGACATACTTGTCGAGCCCATGGCGATAGACGATCGCGTAGCTGACCATCGTTACGAGCGGCGCATTCACGGTCGGTGCGACTTCGCCCAAAGTTTGCAGAATGTCGTCGAGTTTGATCTTGTGCGCGAGTGCCCGTGTGTACGATGCCTGAATCACCGGTCCATCGGCGATTGGGTCGCTGTAAGGAATGCCAACTTCGAACAAGTGGCATCCGCGCCCGGCAAGCTCCTTCAGCACCGCTGCCGTGAACTGCAAATCGGGATCGCCGGCCGTGACAAACGGCATCAACGCTTTGCGATTTTCGCGGCGGAGGTTGGAGAAAACGTCGTATATGGCAGGCATTTTGAATGGACGTAGGTATTGCGTTCTACTATCGCACAGGTGTTGCTACATAGTGTAATTACTCGTCAGTTAGAGTGTCAGGTGGGATGTAGTTCGGGGGAAGTAAATGTGTAGATAAAGACACACATTGGATGATATAATTGCTTGTTACGTTCATTCTTCAAAAGCGACGTTCATGGCCGGTACTTCCTCAACTTCCAGTCACTCCGTGCCTATTCATGTCCCAGTGGCTGGCGAGCCGGCGTGGGATCTGGCACTTCTCTATCCCATGCAGGGCGATTGGAGCGACCTTGATTACCTGGCCCTTACGGAGGGTATCAATCGATTGGTCGAGTTTACCGACGGTCGCGTCGAGGTTCTGCCAGTGCCGACATCATCACATCAACGAATTCTGCTGTATTTGTTTGCCCAGCTTCATGCCTTTGTTATGCCAAGGAAACTTGGAGAGGTTCTTTGTGCGGCTTTGCGAGTCAAGATTCGCGATGGTAAATTCCGCGAGCCGGATCTCGTTTTTATGACTGAAGAACACCGTGATCGGATCGGAGAAGAGTATTGGGAAGGAGCAGATCTGGTGATGGAAGTAGTGAGCAGGGACGCAGAGAGTCGCAAACGCGATTTACTGCAAAAGCCGCTCGAATATGCAGAAGCTGGAATCCAGGAATACTGGATTGTCGATCCGATGGAAGAGCGCATCACGGTGCTAACGTTGCAAGGCCAATCGTATCAGCAGCATGGCACTTTCATTAGAGACAACTTAGCCACATCCAAGCTGCTTGATGGATTCTCGGTCAACGTAAACGACGTTCTCGATGCCGCTAAGACGTAAGTGACTGTCGTCCAGGCCAGCGTCTACGGGTTTTAGGATCTAGCCGAACGCATTGTCCTTCAACCTGGCAATCTCCGCTGCATCCTTGTCGCCGCGGCCGGAGAGGCAGACTACGATCGCGTTAGACTTTGGCTTGTTGCGGGCCAGCTCCATGGCTTTGGCGACGGCGTGGGAGCTCTCCAGCGCGGCCAGAATGCCCTCGCTGCGTGCCAGTGAGTCGAACGCGGCGAGCGCGTCTTTGTCGAGGCAGTTAGTGTACGTGACGCGGCCGGTATCTTTCCAATAGCTGTGCTCGGGGCCGACGCCTGGGTAGTCGAGGCCAGCGGACATGGAGTGCACGTCGCAGGTTTGGCCGTCGTCGTCTTGCATCACGTAGCTGTAGCTGCCGTGCAATACGCCCGGCCGGCCGTGGCTGAGCGGAGCGGCGTGGTCGCCGGGCTGGGCACTTCGGCCGCCCGCCTCGACGCCCACCAGAGCCACGCCTTGGTGCTCGATGAACGGGTAAAACATTCCTGCCGCGTTGCTGCCGCCGCCGACGCAGGCCACCACGGTGTCGGGCAGCCGGCCCAATTGCTCCCGCGATTGGTCGATCACTTCGCGGCCGATAACCGACTGAAAATCGCGCACGATGCGCGGGAACGGGTGCGGGCCGACTACGGAGCCCAAAATGTAGTGGGTGGCTTCGACGCTCGACATCCAATCGCGCATCGCTTCGTTGATGGCGTCGCGGAGCGTGCGCGAGCCGCTGGAAACCGGCCGCACTTCCGCCCCCAGCAGCTTCATGCTGAACACATTGGGTGCCTGACGACGGATATCTTCCTCGCCCATGTAGACGACGCATTCGAGACCGAAATGGGCACATGCCGTGGCGGTGGCGACGCCATGTTGGCCGGCGCCCGTTTCGGCAATCACACGCCGTTTATCCATTCGCAGCGTAAGCAATCCCTGTCCGATCGTGTTGTTGATCTTGTGTGCGCCGGTGTGGTTGAGATCCTCGCGCTTGAGCCAGATTTGAGCTCCGCCGCACTTTTCGCTCAGCCGCTTGGCGTGATACAGCGGCGAAGGCCGGCCGACGTAGTGCTTCAGCAGCGAGGAGAGTTCCGTTTGAAACGCGGCGTCCTGTGCTGCTTTGTCGTATTCGACGGCGAGCTCGTCGAGCGCGCGAATGAGCGTTTCCGGCACGTAGCGGCCGCCGAACGGTCCGAACCGCCCGGCGGCGTCGGGGACTTGTGTGGTTACATCCATTGTTGCGTTTGTCTTTGCCACGAAATTACTCCTGCGGTTGATTGTCGGCCGCATTCCGTTGAGAATCAAGGCCGGAAGGATTCACCACAGAGACACGGAGAGCACCGAGAAAGACAAAATCGGTAGCGTCGAAGAATTGCGTTATTGATCCTCTATAATCGTCCACCGTTTCTTTTTCACGGTTGTTCTTCTCAGTGTCCTCTGTGCCACTGTGGTTAAAACATTATGCCCGAGCTGCCTGAAGTTGAAACAATGCGCCGCGGCATCGTGGGGATCGTTGGTTCGCGCATTGACCATGTGGAGCGCGTGGCATGCCGGCGCCGGCCAATCGCGATTGCGCCGAGAATCGATTCATTTCGCCGCCGGGCCATAGGCCGCGTTGTTCGCGAGGTGGGCCGTGTCGGCAAGCGTGTCGTGGTGCATCTCGATTCCGGCGATGCCATCGTACTCGAGCCGCGGATGACCGGCCTGGTGCTGGTAGCCGATCCGCCCACGCGTGATCACCTGCGGTTTCGCTGCGCGCTCTCCGGCAACGGTGCGCGCGAGCTTCTGTATTGGGACCGTCGCGGGCTGGGAAGTGTTCGCTTGTTTTCGGCGAAAGAGTTGGAAGCAGCATTCGGGCGTGACAAATTGGGCCCCGATGCGCTTGCTATGACGGGGAAGTTGTTCCGCGACCAACTTGGCGTCAGCCAGCGGGCCGTGAAAGTGGCATTGCTCGACCAGCGAGCAGTTGCTGGCATCGGCAATCTGTATGCATCTGAGATTCTGCATTTGGCCGGTATCCACCCGGGGCGGCGTTGCAGCCGGATCACGCGCGCTCAATGGCAGGCGATTGCCGAAGCCACCCGCGCCGTGCTCGAGGAAGCTATCCGTTATGAAGGTTCGACGCTAGGCGACGGCACCTACCGAAATGCCCTCAACCAGGTAGGCGGATACCAGAATTACCACCGCGTGTACGACAAAGCGGGACGGGCATGCCCGCGCTGCGGTGACGGCAGCCCAATTGTGAGAATCGTGCAGGCGCAACGGTCGACATTCTATTGTCGCGCCTGTCAGAAAATGCGGTCTGGATAGCAGCCCGTTGGCCGCGTCTTGGACCTATAATCCCAATGGGCGTACCAAGCCGCACTAAAGGGCCAGTCGCTTGGACGAGCTTTTTGTTGTCGTGCTAGTAGTTGGCATTCTGCTCACTTTTGTGACCATTGTCGGTCACGGAATCTGGGTAGTGCTGTCTCATCTCTTCGGCCGTCCGCGGGAAGTGCTGCCGCATACTTCGCCGCTCGAGACTCGATCTAATATCGTTCCGCCTGAGACGCGTCCTACGCGGGTTGAGTGTGTCCAATGTGGTGCGTTGATCGGTGGTCATCTTCGCGTTTGTCCGTTGTGCGGGGGCGAGCAGCCGGATGTCGTACGAGCGTCCGATCGGATCGCGCTGTCTGCGGTGCGGCAACAAATCAATGAATTGGCGCAACGGGGATTGTTTGACGACAAGACGCGCGCGCGGCTCCTGACCACGATTGCCGACGAAGTGCGGCGCATCGATCAAGAATCGCAGCTGGGCCGGCCACAAACGGCCGTGCACCCTGTTGCTGCCATCGTTCCGCCTGCTGATTCGCAACCGCTGCCGTCCGCAGTGAATGATAACGTGGCCGAGCAGGCTGAATCCCCAGTCGCGCCAGCGTCGTTAACACCGCTGCCGCCGTTGTCGCCGGATGAGCGGGCCCGCAAGTACGCCCAGAGCCGCAAAGCCGCGCATGTCGAAGCGCTGGCAGAGTCAGCCGCATCGGATGCGCCCGCTGATCCGCCGAAGAAACGCGAGGCCCTCTCCAGGATCTTTGCGGCGTTCATGGAGGAGAAGAATATTCGTTGGGGCGAGCTCGTCGGCGGCGTGTTGATCGTCGGGTGCTCGGTGGCGCTTGTAATCAGCTTCTGGTCGCAAATCGCCGCGCAGCCGTTGTTGAAATTCGTACTGTTCAACGGCGTGACGGCGGCCCTGTTCGGCGTCGGACTCTACACCGACAGCCGTTGGAAAATCCATACCACGAGCCATGGCATCCTGGTGATTGCCACGCTGCTGGTGCCGCTCAATTTCCTCGCGATCGCCGCGTTTACCCAGGCATCGCCGCCGACGGACCTGTTTTCACTCGCCGGCGAGGCCTTGTCGCTCGTTGTCTTCGCGCTGTTGGTCGTTGTGGCCGGACGCGTGCTGGTGCCCGATGATAAAGTGCCGCTCGTTGTTGGCGTAATGGTTCCATGTTTGATGCAGCTATTGGTGCGCCGGTTTGGGAATCCCACGGCGCCACTCATCACGCTTTACGCTTTGGCGATAACGCCGATTGCGACTTACGCTGCGACAACCGCCATTAGCATTCGCCGCCGCTGGACACCGGAACCGCCGCTTGCGGAATCCGAAGCTCATCGCGTATTGGTGTTTTTGGGGCTGGTAAGCGTCTCGATGGTAATGCCCATTGCGCTGCTGCTGCACTTCGTGACCCCGATTCGCATGACGCTTCACTGGCTATCGCCGGTACTGACGCTGCTGGGATTGCCCGCGCTCGGTGCCGGTCTACTGTTTTGGAGAAAGTTGACCGACAAGGCGCTTGCAGGATTGCAGACGGCCGGCATTGCCGTGGGGGCACTTGGCGCCGCCGTTATGCTGGCCGCAATTGTGCTCGCCTGGCCGGACCCGGCAACGATGCTGCCCGTTGCTGTGGCCATTGCGGTGGCGATGATCGGTGTCGCATTTGCTTTCGGTATTCCTGCGGCGCACTTGCCATCGGCCATCGCAATTTCGATCGCGTGGCTCGTCAGTTTTTATCTGTTAAGGGGCGACGTTGGCTGGACGCTCGCCCGACCGTCAAGCATGAAAGATGCGCTCCTCTCGGCAACGAGCGGACACGTGCTCGTTCCGCTGGTCGCCATGTTCGGCGCTCAAGGGTGGTGGCTGCGCCGCCAGCGCCGCAAGGAAGACGGTGCCATGCTCGCAATCGCGGCCGTGGCAACGGCGGCCGCGAGTCTCGCACTGGTCGTTTGGTTCGGCTTCGGTCGAGATGGCGATCCGGCGGGCGCGACTTGGACGCTCGCCATTTACGCCGCAGCGGCAATTGCCGCGGGGGTGCTGCTCAGCCGGCCCGACGTGGCCCGCGTTGGCTCAGCGATTATGTTTGCGACGCTCGTACAGGGCATTGTCTATCGGTTCCAGATCACGTGGCAACTTGAGCATCCCTGGATCGTCGCGTTTTTGGCACATGCAACGATCGTCGCAACTGGCTGTGCATTGCTCGTGCTCATCGAGTGCAAGCGCTACGCAACGTCGGCATTGTCTGGGGCGCGCGGTCGCGATGTCATTCAATCGTTGAACTTTACGGCGCAAGTCACGTCGCTGGCAGCTGCCGCATGGATCGTTGCCACGCTGCAGGCGACCACTGCCACTTCGGGCGGAATTAATCTTGCCTGGCTCGCCGGCGTGTGGATATTGCTGGCCGCATTTGCGGCTTCCCCCAGTTGGTTCACTGCCGCACAAGCTGCGTTGGCGGTGGCAGTAGTTTGTGGAGTCGTTGCGGCAGTCGAGCGATACGCGTGGTATGCCGCTCCACACCCTTGGCTCGATCCATGGTTCCTCCAAGCCCAGGGCATCGCGCTGGCCGTTTATTGCGTATTGTTTGGCGTCGGCCGTCGGGTCATTGCGCGGCACACAGGGGAAACCGATAATCACGTCGTCGCCCCGCAGCCGTCAGCTTGGCTCACAACGACTGCACGACTGTTCAACCCATCCTGGCCGGCGATTGATCGCGTTGTGGCGACTGGGCTTGTGACGCTTGCGGTCGGCATGGCGATCTATGCAGCCGCGCCCGGGCGGCGCAGGAATGGTCGCCAACCGAAGTGCCCGGCGAGCGAGCCGTGCCGCCGATTGAGCGATTCGAATTGGCTGGCATCCCGCACGCCCATGCCGCGGGCCTTGGTGCATGGTTGCTGCTGGTGTCCGTTGCCGCAGCCCTGGCATCGTCACCCTCAGGCAACAAAACAATCCCGCACCGCACGGCAGGCCTGGCGGTTTTGGCGATGTCCGCTTGCCCATTGCTCGCCGCATTTTGGGAGCCACTCGTCGCGGTTGGTTCGGCGCTCCGGTGGCTGTCGGCCGGCCTCTTTGCCGTCGCGTCGTTCGCAATCTGGAGATTTTCACGTTTACAGGCGGTTGACTTCGTCAGTGCATCGAATGAGGAAATCCAACGCGAGTCGATTGCCTCTATTTCGCCGATTCCCGATCGCCCACGAATATTGCGCGACTTGGGCGTTGGATCCGTCGTGCTCGTTTATGTGGTGATGGCCGCGTTCATCGGCCAGGCGACTTTGATGCGAACATCGTTCGACCGCAGCGTCCAGGCAATTTGGTATTGGGCCGCGATCTGGGCGATCTTTGCGGCCGCGACTGGGCTCGTCGCCTCTTCCATGACCACCGGGCATCTCCGATCCTTTGCGAAGTTTTCCTCAAACGTTCCCAACTGGTTTCTGTACGCGCGAAACCTGCTGCAGCTTCTCGCGTTCGCGCCGATTGCCGTTCTCGCAGCCTTCACCATTGCCCGCGCGCTTGCACAACGACCGCTCGTCGGGCCCGAACCGGGCAGCTGGTTTGTTCGAATCGGATACGAGTCGTCCTACGGCATACCGCTGGCCGTGATCGCACTCACGTTTATCGGCTACGCGGTGTGTCATCGCTCGGCCGGGTTTGCATTAGCCGCTGGTTTGCTGTTCAACATCGTTGCCACATTGGTCGTCCTGCTGCGTCTTGCGCGAGCCGGTGGCGCGCTCGATGCGGCCGCCTGGATCAACGTCGCGCAAGTTCAACGCGCTCGTTTCGGGCATAGTGGCCATCTGCTGGTTGGCCGCGGTCGCTACGCGTGGAGCACGCATCGCGGTTTCCCAGAGAGCAGAGTCCCAATCGGTCCCGCCTGGATATCCGCTCCTGCTCAGCACGCAAGTCGCACTGGCGGCCGCGCTGTGTGCCGGGTTCCTGGTTCCCGCGGTGGCGGTTCTTGTGCTGGATAAGTCCCCGGCCACGTGGACCATGGCCGCCGATGGCGTACTTGGCTGGTCGGCTGCAGCGGTTGCAATACTTGCCGCCGTCTGGCTGCACCGCGGGAAAGTAATTGACCAACCTGCGGTGGCCGGGTTTGCCGCCGCCCTCATCGCGCTCTCGCGCTGACGATCGGCGCTACGACACCGGAAACTTTGAGGCCTACCATACGCTGCTCGCCGGCAGTTGCACGGCGGCCTGGCTGTTGCCGCCGTTAACTCGCGCGGCCAATCGAGTCATGGCGCCCACCGTCGCGGCCGACTCAGCTGCATCCTGGTCCGCGCCGTCGGCAAGCCTGTTCGCCATCGCCGGCGTGCTGCTCGCGTTCTGGGGCCATGGCGACGATCCGGCGAGACCTTGGTGGACAATCACGGCGCTCGTCGCGATAAGCGCCCGCAGTTTGTGGATCGCGTACCGTGATGGCGGCCGCGGCAAAGCCTGGATCGCCGCCATTTTGTTTATCTCGGCCGTGTGGCTGCTGTGGTTCGATTGGGGAAGCAAATTCAGCGCGACACGCGGTTTCGGTGCGCTCTGCGAATTCTTGTGGGTGAATGTACTAGCCGCCGCGGTCATTGCGCTGGCAAGTATCTGGATCGAGCGCCTGGCGAACTGCGGCGAGTGAGCATACGGGCGGCATGGAAGCAACGTGTGCGCCCGGCGCGTCGCCCTCGCGTTCCATCGCTTTGCCGCGTGGGCGATGGTTGTGCTGCTCATAACTACGACGGCCGCTGGGCTGATCGCGGACCTTTCGCGCGATTCATTCTCCGCGAGTTGGCTCCTCGGCTGGTCGGCATGGTCGGCCGCCGCGCTGGTTGCCGCCGCGAGTCTGTGGGACCCGGCGGTACGCTGGTCGGTGGCCTGCTTGTATTGCGTTGGCCTGATCGCGGTGGGGATGTATCTCGACCGGCTCGACCTGCAGGCACCACTGTTCCATTGGCGCTGGCCAATGCGCTGGCCGCCTATTCGCTGGCCACAAGCGCGTTGTGGAGCGTGCGTGAGCGGCTGAGCGCCGTGGTGAGTCGGCTCGGTGCGCCTGCAGAGGCATCGCCAAACGAGACAGGTCACGGCTGGCTCGTGTCGGCGAATATCTTGATCGGCGTAATCGTGCTGCTCTTGGTGTGGTTGATCGAGCTGACGATGCACGGTTTTCCGCTGCGCATGGTCGCGGCCTACGCCGTCGGCGCACAGGTGTTCGCCATTGGATTGCTCGCGCACGGCACGGTACGCACGCCGCTGCAGTATCTGGCGCTGATGTGGGGCGTGGTCTTTGCAATCGCGTTCGGCTGGGCCTGGATGCGGCCCGATTTTCCGGCCCCATGGCTGCACCGGCTCGTCATCGCCGTTGTGGCTTTAGTGGTGACCATCGTTGTGTATGGATTTGGTTTGGTGAAGTTCTGGAAGCGTGAGAACGAATGGACCCGCGCGGCCGAACGACTGGTTCCGTCGCTCGCCGGCGTCGCAACCGTGTTCATACTCGTCGTGCTCGGGATGGAGGTCGCCGAATATGTGCGGGAACGCCATGTGCCAATCTCGCCCGCCGCCCTGGTCGCTGTCGCGATTGCACTCGCCGGCCTTGCTGCTGGCGCACTCGTTGCCGCGCTCGTACCGGGCGCGACCCGCTCGGACTGAGCGAACGTGGCCGCACGCTTTATGTGTATGCCGCCGAAGCCCTCGCGGCCCTGTTGTTCCTGCATATTCGCGTGACGATGGACTGGCTCTTCACGGGCTGGTTCATGCGGTTCTGGCCAATTATCGTGATGTCGATTGCGTTTGTCGGCGTCGGCCTGGCCGAGGTGTTTCAACGCCGCCAGCAGCGCGTGCTGGCCGAGCCGCTCGAGACGACCGGCGCACTGTTGCCGCTGCTGCCGGCACTCGGGTTCTGGATCGTATCAAGTCACGTCGATTATTCGTTACTGCTACTCTCGATCGGCGTGCTCTACACCGCGCTCAGCGTCCTCCGCAGCTCGCTGCTTTATGGCATGCTGGCCACAATTGCCGCAAACGGTGCGCTCTGGTATTTCCTCTCCCGGCAAGACGGACTCGACCTTACGCAACATCCGCAGCTCTGGCTCGTCCCGCCGGCGCTGTGCGCGATTGCGGCCGCCTATATCAACCGCCACCGGCTCACTCGGGAGCAATCGGCCGCGATACGATACGCGTCGGCCATCGTGATCTATGCCTCGTCCACGGCCGAGATCTTCATCCATGGAGTTGCCGAGGCCCCGTGGCTGCCGGCGGTACTGGCCGGGCTTTCGATCGCCGGCGTACTGGCCGGCATCATGCTGCGCGTGCGGGCATTTCTGTACCTAGGCGTCACGTTCCTGGTCGTCGCGCTGCTGACCATCATCTGGCACGCCGCCGAACAATGGACCTGGATCTGGTGGGTCGCCGGAATCGTGACGGGCATCCTGATTCTCGCCGTGTTTGGCCTCATCGAAAAACGCCGCGACGACGTGCTGCGGATGGTCGAGCAAATCAAACACTGGCAAGCTTGATAGCTCGACAACTTTTCCCACCGAATCGTGTATCGGAACAGCCGTTTTGGGCGGGAAACCGCACACGCTGGAAAAAATCCTCGGCATCGTGGCGGGTCCGGAGCGCGAACGTCGGTTGGGATGGTAGATGGTTTGAACTCTTCCCAGCAGCAGCTTCACGAGCCGGCGGTTGGCATTTCGCGACCGCCTTTTACCGGGAGTTAGCTAGCAATGCGCGCCCACTACCTAAGGGCCGGCAAAGGATCGCGTCGCCGATCCGCCCGATGCCGGCGACGTTTCAGACGGCCGTTCCGTTTTGAGCCGCTCGAACAGCGCAATTTGCTGGCGGCCGACGATTGCGGGTGTGGCTTCGTCGACCCGCAACCGGCCAACGATTCGTCCCTACTGGCCCATGCACCGGTTGCATCCAGCGACGCATCCTTCGCGACCCAATTAACGCTGGCGGGTTTCAGTTTCACCGCAGCCCGTGGCGAGCAAGTCGCTCGATCAAGAAAGCTTCAACGTGTCCCAGGGCCAGGCCGCAAGCGACCTTCACCACGTCGACGTCTGCGCACCTGGGCGGCAGTCCGTCCGGACCGCTTGGGGCATACGTTGTCAGCGTGGTCGGCACTGGCATTCAGGGCCAGATGGCCAGTTGGAAATTGACGGGCGATGTGCCAACGCCGGCGCATCTAAGCGATAGCAGCTGCGTTTGTCGGCAACGATCTGGAGCTCACGGTACTGTATCCGGCCGACGATCCCGAATTGGCTCGACGTCCATTCATCCTCAGCCGCATCGCACGCGACGGCAGTCTGTGGCTCGACAGCTATCACCTCACCATCGCCGGCAACTTTGTGAATGACGACATGCGAGGCTATGGTGCGAGCGCTGGTGTCTCCGTGCTGGAACACGCGATCGCCCAGCGTCCGGCCGATGCCGACGACGACTCCGCGCTGGTTGTCACACCGATCCTCGCCGATTCGGGAAATGGTCCCGAGTTGCGAGTGATCACGTGGCGCGTCAACGTAAACACGCAAGCGATATCCGAACTAATGGATTCGGGGCCGCTGAAAGTGGAAAAGCTGCCGGCGGCCGGTACCGAGTTGGGCATCTTCCATCAAACGGCCGGTGTCTTTGTCGTGAACTATATCGCCGGCACCGGTGAAATGGTGTCGCAGTACGTGGGGGTTGCCGACGGCGGCCAGGTCGTCAACATGGGCGCGGGGGAGTCGGGCCGCGATTTCGACGGCACGGCGTTCTCCCTGGACGCAGCTCAAGTCGCCGCCGCCCCGCTCGGCCCCACTTCGTACGTTGCGGCCATCGAAGAAGGTGGCCAGGTTGCCCTAACCACGTGGGAACGTCGGGTTGAAGGTTGCTTCTTCACGCTGTGTTCCTTCGAACCTTACATGGTGGGGCACAGCCACGACGACGGTAATCCCATCCAAAAGGGCGTAGCCATCCCCGAGCCCGTGTTGGGGCATGCATACGAAATCAGCGCGGACGACGGCGACAATTTCGGCAGCGCGATTGCTGTTGGCGATTTCAATGGCGACGGCTACGACGACATCGCGGTGGGTGCTCCCGGTGAAGCGGTGGACGGCGCGGCCAGCGCCGGGGCGGTGACCGTCATCTACGGATCCCAAAGCGGCTTATACAACTCCGAGCACAACGAGACCTTCAGCCAGGCCTCGGCTGGAATTCAAGGTGCCGCTCAAGAGGGCGATCAGTTTGGGTTCTCACTGGCGGCCGGCGATTTCGATGGCGACGGCCGCGACGACCTGGCGATCGGTGTGCCCGGCGAGGCGATCGAAGCCGACAATCTTGCGCAAGTGGGAGTCGTGCAAATTGTTTACGGCAGCGCGACCGGTCTGACGGCCGCGGGAAATCAAATCTTCCAGCAGGGCGAAAACGGATTATCGGGCGTGTCCGAGGCGGGTGACCAATTTGGCTGGGCAATTGCGGTGGGCGATTTCAACAGCGACGGCCGCGATGATCTGGCCGTTGGCATTCCGTTCGAAAACATCGAAGCGGGTGCGAACACCGATGCCGGAGCGATCCAATTGATTTACGGCGCCGCGACGGGACTCGCGACCGGCGCTAATGAGGTCATTCATCAGGACACGGCGAACGTACTCGGCACGGCAGCCTCCGGCGATCAATTTGGCTACGCCCTCACCGTCGGCGATTTCAATGGCGACAGCCACGACGACCTGGCCGTTGGAGTGCCGGGGGAAGACGCCTTCGGCTTTAACGATGCCGGTGCGGTGCAGGTATTCCGAGGTAGCGTGACAGGCATCACGACAAGCGATCAAATCATCAGCCAGGACGGCGTCGTATCCAATGGCAACGACCTGGTCGGCGACATCAGCGACGGCACGGAGACCGGCGACCGGTTCGGGCAAGCGCTGAGCGGCAGGAAATTTCAACGGCGACGCCTATGACGACCTGGCGATCGGTGCGCCGGAGGAAGATCTCGACGCAGTCGAGGGTATCAACCATGGCCGGGTGCACATAGTGTTGGGTTCGGCCGCCGGCATCACGCCGCTCGGAGAGCAAGTGTGGGATCAATCGACCCCGGGCGTTCCCACTGCAGCTGAGCCCGGTAGCCGCTTTGGCTTTGCGGTTGCTGCCGGCGACGTTAACAACGACGGGCTTGATGAACTGCTGGCAGGCATTCCGTTCCACGACTCCGATGCTGGCGGCAACGTGACGTATGCCAATTCCGGCGTGGCGATTCTGCTGCGCGGTACGGGAATTGGCCTGACGGGTAGTTTTAGCCAAAGAATCGAACAAGGCATCAGCGACATTGCCGACGATGCAGCACCAGGAGATCTGTTTGGTCACGTCGTCACGTTCGGAGATTTCAACGCAGACGGTTATGACGATGCCGCCATCGGGGTGCTCAGCGAGCTCGTGAGCTTCTTCGGCGACAGACCCAATGCCGGGGCCGTTCAGGTCGTATACAGTGATTCTGGCGGACTCACCGACGACGACGAAGTCTGGGCACAAGGGTTCGCGCGGCACATTCGCGTGATGCTATCGGACTCGGATTGGGAAGTCGAGTTCGGCATCGGGGGCGGCACAATTCACGAAGTTATGCCGCCGAACGAGCCGGAGGCCGTGCACGCTGCCAGCGTCACCAAAACGCTCACGCTCCTGCTGGCCGTCGACGCGTTGGAAGATGGTCTCGTGGCACTCGACGATCCGGTCGAGATCGGCGAATTGGCCGCCAACACCGGCGGCAGCCAGATGGATCCGCTGCTGGTGCTGGGCGACATCGTTCCGCTCGAGACCTTGCTCTACGGCATGATGATCCATTCCGGGAACACGGCGTCCGTGGCGATCGGCGAACACATTGCCGTGAACTGCGCTCAATGCACCCGCGAACGATGAGCAGGCGGCCTTCGACGCGTTTGTCGAGGAAATGAACGAGCGCTTGGACGACCTGCTGATGAACGACAGCCAGGCTGGGCATCCGGCGGGCGGCATGGTCACCACGCCGCAGGATCTGATCACGCTGTTCCGCGAGGGCTGGCGGCATTCTTTGTTCCGCAAGTTCGCTGGTGCAAATATCTCCCACCAAGGGCAGACGATCGGCGGCGACCCTCCCACCCAATGGGACCTGGAGCGCGACAGCGATTACATCGGCCACGACGGCTACAAGGGCGGGCACGGCCGGGTCGGCAGCGTCTACGATGATATGGGCAATTTAATTATCGCGCCGATCGGTTTGCAGACTCACGTCGGCCAGTCATCGCGGGCCGATCACAGCCTCATCGTCGGCATTCAGCAGTCAAACAACGATCACGAAAACGCTTACAAGCTGTACGACTACGGCTTCAAGCGGTTATTCACGCCCGACCGCCGGGGCCATAACGATTTCACCAGCGGCGGTCCCATCATCATCGGGCCCGGTCCGCAAATGGGCGATATCGTTGATTTCGCGATCGACCACGTGACAGGCAATTGGTCCGTGTCGGCGGCGATCGACCTCGACGGGCATTTGCAGCTCGTTAACTGGGATGCGCAAGTCACGCCCGGCACCGTCGTGGCCCTGGGCGGCGCGATCCAGACATACACCAGCCTCGGTTCCGGCCAGCAGACCGAGGTGAACACCACCGTCGACATCGTGCGGTTGCCCACCAGCGGCCCGATTGTGGGCGACTATCTGACCGGCTCGATCGCGGGCGGCAACCTGCGGCTCGACCTGTGGCGACTGGGCGCCGAACCCACAGCCCCATTCACGTTTCTTCCGGGTGACTTCAGCGGCGACTTGCAAGTCGACGCGGCCGATTACGTCATTTACCGCAAAACGCTGGGTTCGAGGACCGACCTGCGCGGATGGTAACGTCGATGGGATAGTGAACGCGGCGGACTACGGCGTTTGGCGGGCGAACTTCGGCGCACGCAGGCAGTGCGAAACGTCGGCAGCGCTGCATCCTTCGATGAAGCCGAGCCGGCCGCGAATACTCACTCAGCGTTGCCATCAACGCTGGCCGACGGCGACTCAAAACCGCTCGTTACGCACACATCAACGCTATGGCTGGGCGGTGATAGTGATTCGCCGGCGGCCTCGAGTGAATTGCGACCCGCCAAGACAAACATTCGGCCGCTGGTGCGACCTCGAGCTGAATGGCTTCAGTCAAATCCCGCAAACACCAGCACGTTGTTGATGGCGCCGCGATGGCTTGAAGCAACAGCAGGTTTCGCGAACAGACAGGCGACGGACATCAGTATCGATGCCCTCGACGAAGTATTTGCCGAATCAGGCAGCAAGGACGACTACGCCTCTTTCTCGGATGGCTCCTTCTTCTCGATCCTCAGCCGTTCAGGCGGACCAACGACGATGAATACATCGCCGCTTTGCGGGCGGAAAGTGTAACGATCGGGCTTAGATTTTGTTGGCAAATGAAACACGAGATCAGCCGGAAGACACTCTTCGTGAGTTTGGCGATAATGTGGAGGTAGCTCGAAGGTCCGCTCGCCGACGTTATATTCGATAGGGGTTGCGGACTTGTTTTCGATCGCGAAGCGGAAACTCAATGATTTCGGGCGGCCGAACATCTGCACGCCGTAGTAATTGCCCGTCTTCGTACTGTGTGCGACAGCAACGCCAATTTCCGTGACCGCACCATCGAGCATGTTCTTTCGATGCTCCGGCGAATCCTGCCAACCTCGCACCAGATCCTCCGCCAATTCCTCGGTGTTGAAACCGGTGGAACTATAAACATAGGCGATGTTCTCGGCCACGAGACAATAGTCATAGCCATGCTCCTCGGCCCGCTGAGAGGGCGACTTGCCATCGGCCGTGTGCGAATACTTGTCGGTTGTGGCCAGGTAGTCGGCGAAGTAGCTGGCCGTGCGCCCCAGTTCGGAATTGACCCTTACTTGCTCTAATCCCTGGTGTTCGCGGAACTCGTTCGTCATGTCGGCGATAATGTCAGCGGTCCGTTTAAGATCCGGAGGATTCAGTTTCTTGGTATCGGTTACCGAGGCTGTGGTCGTCGCCATCGGTCCGTTCTCGGGCAGCTCCGGCAGAAACACCCAGGCTGCAAGCGCGCCTGCGAGCAAGACAACCGCGTACCGGGAATAAATAGAATTCAGCCAGGTTCCCATGGTTTTCATCTGATGGCGGGAAACATCTCAGGATCTGTAACCCATTTGGGGTTTGAGAATCGCAGGTTCGACACATTTGCAGACAGCAAACGGCGTACCCAAGCGATGCGCCATATCCTGGATGTAGATATATCCGGCCTTCTGTGCCCTGGAGGTGAGATCGTGCCGAGCGCAAATAAGTTCGCGTAATACTGCGTTGGTGATCCCCTCGTGGAGTCGACTTCTACGTGTTGTTCAAGTGCGACCCGTTGCCGCTCGCACTGGGGAAAACAACGAGAGGCTTTGCTGTCGGGGAAACAAAGGGCTTCAGGCGATCCACGTGGCGACATTTTGGCAAACATCGCAACTCAGACGCCTATGGATGTGGTGCCGGTTTCGTCTTGATGTCGAGGCGAACCCTCTAGTGAGTTGGGGTGTCTATTACGTCCCTCCGCAGTCCCGGTTAACCGCGCGGCGTTACATGGCGAAATCGCGTATGTCCGAACTCGTCCAATTTGGATGGACTGACTACTTTGCAAAACAATTCGTCGAAACCGGTGACTACGTGCCGGCCCGTGTTGTTGCGCAGCATCGGACGGGTTATCGGGTCCAAACCGACACGGCGGAATTGCCTGCTCGCACAGCAGGAAGGATGCGTTACCAGGCACCCAGCTCTGCTGAACTGCCCGCGGTTGGAGATTGGGTAGTCGCGCAGGCGGCGGCGGAGGGTGCCGAAGTCACAATCCACCGTGTCTTGCCGCGCAAATCGAGATTTTCGCGTAAGGTGGCCGGGCCCCGGACCGAGGAACAAGTCGTCGCTGCCAATGTGGATACCGTTTGGATTGTCAGTTCACTCGACCAGGATTTCAGCCTGCGTCGGATCGAGCGTTATCTGACACTGGCATGGGAAAGCGGTGCCAATCCCGTCATCATACTGACCAAGTCGGATCTCGGCGACGATGCGCTTCGACGCACTTGTGAGGTCGAGTCAATTGCAATTGGAACGCGCGTGCATGCTACGAGCAGCGTGACAGGGGACGGGCTGAGCGAGCTTCGCGCCTACTTCTGCAATCATGGTACCGTGGCGCTGCTAGGCTCCTCTGGCGTGGGCAAATCTACCTTGATAAATGCATTGGCTGGAGTTCCGTTGCAGCAGACGGCGGAGGTGCGAGGAGATGGCAAGGGGCGGCACACGACTACCCATCGACAACTTCTCCGTTTGCCTAGTGGCGGCTTAATTATCGATACGCCCGGAATGCGCGAGCTACAGCTGTGGGAAAGTCAAACAGGTCTGGCGGACACTTTTGGTGATATCGAGAAGATCGCAAAAGACTGCCGGTTCTCTGACTGCCGGCATGAAGCCGAGCCCGATTGTGCTGTGGCGGGCGCCGTTCGGCGCGGAGAGTTGGCCGAGGACCGCCTGCAAAGCTACCAAAAGTTACAGCGCGAGCTTGCCCACTTGGACCGCAAACAGGACGCTCGGGCACAGTTAAACGAGAAGCAACGTATCAAGGGCATCATGAAAGCGGCGCAAGAGTCTGCGTCACCACCCACGATACCGGAGGTAGCATCCGAGGTCTCCACTTGAAAAGACAAACGTGTCTCGGATACCTTGGTTTGACGAGGCGATTCAGCGTCAAATGGCCGTGATCGGAGAAAGCACGACCAATGCGCCGGTCGTAACCGATTTGTCCACCGGCCGCTGCAGCCTACTTCTCCGGACGACAGGTTTCGGGCGTTACCGAGGCTGCGATGCCTGCTTCTGCTTATGCTCGGTGGCCTGTTGGTACGCCCGCTTGACGAAGCCGACAACGGTCCCGCCGGTCCACATGCCCAGGAGGTACACCGCGACGAAAAATAAGTACAGGGGTGCGGTGATGCTTTGGTTGAAAAACTTGAGCGTTTCGTTTTCGCGGTTTTGGGCGAAAAAAACGACGATCATCGTCACGATGGCCACGAGGAGGACCAGGTAAACCCATCGCATGGGGCACCTCTGCGGCGAGAGACAGGAGTAAGGGAAAGGACGCCCGGGACGCGGACGCTATCCGGCCCCGCTTGAGTGAGTATAGACAATTGCCGTGCCGTGCAACTAGTGGCTCCCAGCTTGCGAAAGAAGGCGGCCACTGCGCTCTCGCGGATCGAAAAGAAATACTGCTCGCCGTCATCAATGCTGTCACCGACGCGTCGCTTCACCCAATTCTCGTAGAGCAGCGCCCAGAATCGAGCGTCGCCGAGTAAGTCGTCACGCTCGAAGCGGGTCCCCGAACGCGCTGGGGCAGATGGTGAGTGTCAAAACTCATCAACGCGTGACAATGGTCAACAAACCACCGATTTCTCGGACTACTCACGGATCCCCATAGCACGAAATTGCTAAGTGCGGCCCCGCCTTGTGCAGCACCAACCGACATTTGTAACAACGACTAAGGTCGCTGCCTAATGACACGCCCTCATTATGCAGATGAATTGCCGGCGAGGCCTAACCGTGGAGTTGAGGTGCCGCGAGAGCGAAGTCGAGCAGTTGGCTCGAAAGACTTGCAATACGCCGGGGATCGAATGGTTGCCAAGCGCGAGTCCCGCTTACTACCTGGCACGACTTAGCTGAGCTGCTCGGCAAGTGCGACGATGATGCCCTCAGGTCCGCGGATGTAGGCTAGCCGGTACGTGTCCTCATACTGCATTTCGCCAATCAGCTCGGCCCCGTGGCGCAAATCCGCGCTACCATAACGTCGATTTCATCAACGGCGAACATGATGCGACGGATGCCAAGCGTATTCACCGGCGCGTCCACGGGCCCAAACCTGATCGCGTCGGGCGTGTGGAACTTGTCCAGTTCAATGCCCTGTCCATCGGGAGTGCGCATCATCGCGAGGGTGGCTCGGACATCCTTGAGACCTATCAGTTTTCCAACCAAAGGCCCTTCGACTATCGTCTCGCCCTCAAGCCTGAGGCCCAGTTCGATGAAGAACGCCTTGGCGGCTTCGAGGTCATCGACAACGATGAGGACGTTGTCCATCCGTTTAAGTGTCATGTCCTTCCCTAGGTTCACTGCTGATGCCCGTACTTGTCGTACGTGGCGGATAACTTGCTATTAGACGCTTAATTCTTCAGTAAGCATATCTTCTTGTCTTTCATCCACGGGTAAACGCGAATTTTAGTACGTTCGTCGATGTCACATGACGAACCGTCATTCCGCTTAGAAAGTCAAACGTAATGACACGCCCTCATTAGCGTCGAAGGTCGCAGCCGGAAATCTGGCGGCTGCCGCATTGCCACCTCAGTTGGATGTTCACGCCGGGCATGACGAGCCGCATTCTGCGTTGGCTGGGACCGCGATTCGACAAGACGTTTACCCCTGACCGAAGAACGCCGCCTAACCACACGCTGCAATGGACCGGCGCCCCGCATCGAGCGTTCGGGTAGACTGAGAGTCGGTCGGCGCTGCGCCGGCCATTGAACGTTGGTCCGTTCGGCAGGACTTCTATGAAACGAGTAATCGCAATTTTGTCGGTCCTGCTGATAGGGCTCATCGTGGCCTTCCTCGGTTATCCTTGGATTTCCGATCGGGCTTCGGGCGAGTCCGACCGAGTTTATCGCGAGTACGACCGGAAGTTCCGAGCCTACTTGGCCAAAGCCACCCAGATCGTTGGGAAGGAGACGATCAAAGTCCAGCGACTCTCGGACCAGTTCACGGTTCCCCAGAAGCTCACCATCAAAGGGACGCCCTACGAGATCGGCCTCACGATCGGTCACATCGGGAAACAGGCCAAGGAACGCCTGCCCCTGGTGGACGAAACGAATCGCGAGCTGAACCAGAAACTCGTCGAGCTTTATCGAAAGATCAATCCTCAACACCTCGACATGGTCCGGGGCGTGGCAGAGGCCTACGAGCAACCGCCGGAACAAATAGATCTGGTCCTCTTCGAACGCGACTTCACCTCGGATCTTTGGTGCAACCTGCTCCAGCACGAGCGGTTCTACCGGGAAACCGATTTCTCCAAACAAGACCCGTCGGCCGAAAAGTACGGCTGCAGCGTGGCCTCGTATTACGTGAACGGCCATCAGATCGTGGGGCGGAACTTCGACCTGCCATCGGACCGGCCTCACTATTTCACCGACCTCGAAATGGCGGGCGCCTATCGGGTCATGGGCCACACGGTTTACGACCTTACCGGAGAGATGAACGATGGCATCAATGAGAAAGGTTTCTCACTGAGCGTGGCCGGCAACGTCGGCAGTCAATGGGCGAAAGGCGATTGGACCGCCGATACACTCAACAAGTACTCATCGCGTGAGCCCTATCCCCGGGAACCAGCCGTTGTTTTCTGGCGCATGACGCAGGTCGTGTTGCAAACCTGCGCCACGGTTGACGAGGCCCTGGCCCTGCTTCGAGCGGTGCGGGTTTGGTTTCCGGCGAACTTTCGGGGTCTGACTCTGGAGGGCAGCCACTGGCTGCTCGCCGATGCGACCGGCAAAGCCGTCGTCGTCGAGTGGACGCCGGTCGACCACCAGCTGCTCGTCTACGACAAGCCGGGCCCCTATGAGTTAATGACCAATCTCAGCTTTCAGGAGGGCGAGGAGTTCCTGGCCAAGTCCTGCCGCGCTATGCCAAAGCCAAGCCGCTGCTCGAACGGGGCATCAGCGACACGACCGACATGCTTGAGGTCATGAAGTCGATGCGCGTCACCGGCCCCGGCCGCTCGCTCTGGATTTCGGTCATGGACCTGAACGCACGCTCCTTCGAAGTTCGGTACTTCAAGGAATTCGATCGGAAGTACGAATTCAGGTTTTCGCCCGGCGTAGGACCGGCCTCGCACTAGGAATGATCCTTGATTATGGTCCCTGCTACGCCGAACCACACGCTGCAGCCGACCGCGGCCGGCATTTCGGCTTTCGCGGCCTTCAGTCGATCCGGCGGGCCGCGGCGGCTGAGCTTTTGCGTTCGCCGCGCAGGCGTGATACTCCTTAGTTCGTTTGCGTTACGATCTTAGGTGCACAGGACGAACCGTCGAATGGCACGTAGTTCTTCGCAACTCCTTGCCATTCGACGGTTCGTCATGTGCGCTCACGATCAAGCCGGGCCCAATCACTGCAGGGACGGACTGGCTCATCGCTCCGATGAGCGCTAGGCTGAAACAGCCTAACACGCAGCGAAATACGTGAAAAAAGAGCAACCAACGACTACAATGTGATTTTGAGGATCGGCGGCCTGCGTTAGGTTGCAAACTAGCAGTCAACACGTAATACGCTGACCATCCTAAAACCAAGTTGGGCGGACACAGGAATGAGAACTTGAGTGGCTCCACCGTTCTGGATCAATGCCGCGATTCGTTCCGTCATTTGGTTGGGAGTGGCCGTGGGCTGGGCGTACCTCAAGAAACCGGACGGGGCGAGCCTCCTTGCGGTGCGCACTGATGCCATTGGTTGGCTGGGCGGAGGCGTCGCGCTCGCCGGCCTGGCTCTCCATTTCTGGAGTAGCGCGACCCTCGCGCGGGGCGAACGTCCGGGAGCGGCGGCGAGCACGCCCGTCACGGACGGGCCATTTCGGTACGTCAGGAATCCGATCTATCTGGCAGGCATCACGCTGCTGCTGGGCGTGGGCTTGCTCTATTCCCCTTGGCGTGCCGTGGATTTGGGCTTGCCGCTGCTCTTACTTGCGTACTTTCACGTGGCCGTAGTCCGGGTTGAGGAGCCTGAACTGCGGCGGCGCTTCAGCTCGAAGTACGAAGAGTACTGCGAGCGAGTCCCGAGGTGGCTTCCTGTTCCGACGTCGCGCGCAGCGCCGCCCAACAGGGCGATGCAGCTGACGGCGCTTCACGCCGCAGCTGATCGTCCGTTGCGCCAGCGGTCTACGGCGCGTCAGTGCGACACGCCGCCGGCACTTGTCGAACATGTTAACTTGCTTCGGTGAAATCGACCTCCGCGCCGAACTTTGTCGGCCCGACGGCTGGGCACGCTACATCGGCCAGACAAGCGTGGCCAAGTTGCTCGCGGCGGAGAGCCGAGCGCGACGGGGTACCGAGACAAAGCTCTCGCCCCTTGTTCATTCTGCGGTGAGGTCTCAATTGTTACGACCTGGGCGGTCTCGCCGGCACCCAGTAATGCCTGTGCGGCGTTGCGACTCTTCGTGTCAGCGGCCGCCGCGGCGGTCGAGAAAAGACGCGGCTAAAAATAAGTCCGAGGGGGCACCGGCCAGTGCCGCGCTTGAGCCACATGCTTTTGGTCACCTCGAATCATCGTTTCTTTATTAAGACCCAGCAGAGCGAGTACAATCAGCACAGTTGCGGCAAGCAAATTTGGACTGGGTTGCCGTCATCCTGATTAGGAGAAAACAGCATGTTTCCGCTGTTCGTACGTCGCATTGTCAGCTTTGGTTTAGTGTGCCTGGGAATATTGCTGCCGCCGGCCACGGCGGTTTTCGCGCAGGAAAACAAGCAGGAGCACATCTTGTTTCAGGCGATCCGCCGTGGCGATACGGAGCTGCTCCGCGGCGCGTTGCGAGCGGGCACGCCACCGGATATCAGAGCCAGCGACGGCACGACGCCGTTGATGGCGGCGGCTTTGCACGGTAGCGCAGAGATGGTCAGCGCCCTGTTGGACGCGGGGGCCGATCCGCGCGGTCAGCGAAGCCGGAGTAACCGCCCTGCTGTCGGGCGCCTGGGATGCTAACAAGGCTAGGCTGTTGCT
Source organism: uncultured Planctomycetota bacterium (assembly GCA_963786455.1). Taxonomy (GTDB): domain Bacteria; phylum Planctomycetota; class Planctomycetia; order Pirellulales; family Lacipirellulaceae; genus JABDGM01. The sequence goes on from CAWAZX010000018.1 coordinate 895,366, forward strand.
CGAGCGTGGTGCCGATCCGAATGCTCGCAGCGCGCTAGGCAACACGCCATTAATGGTAGCGGCCGGCTCGCCCACGGGTTCGACGGCGATCGAGCAGTTGCTGGCGGCGGGAGCGGATATCACCCTCCGCAACAAGGGAGACCGCACCGCGTTGCGGTTCGCCGCCGGCGGCGGAGACGTGCGGACCGTGCAGCTGCTGCTCGAGAAAGCCAAGAGCATGGGCCAATTGCCGGAAGTCGTCGGTGCTGCGGGGCCGTCGTTGGCCATTGCCGCCAGCGACGGATTTCCAAACATCGTCGAGCTACTGCTGGCCCATGGGGCGCACCCGAATCAGGCGAACGGAACTCGCGGCCACGGACTGAACGCCGCGCTCTTGGCCGGCCACACCGACATTGCGAGGAAGTTGGTCACTCATGGAAGCGACTTGGACAACCGCATCAACCCGGGAGAAGTTCCCACCGCCGTACTCGCCGCTTACTCGGAATTGGACGACCCTTCGATCGTGCAAATGCTGGCTGATCACGGCGCGGATTTCCGTGCTACCAACAAAGACCGCGAGACCGCGCTTACCTGGGCCCGGCTGCGCGGGCACCGCCAGTTGATCGATCGGCTGGAGAAGTTCGGTGCGCCGCAAGGTGAATTGCCCGGAAAGCCCGCGATCCAAACCCGGACCGTCGACCTGCACGCTGGGAATGAGAAACGGCTGATCGCCGAGGCAGTGCAGAAAAGCATCGATCTACTACAACTCAGCTCGGATACTTTTCTCGACGTGCGGAACAATTGCGTTTCCTGCCATCACCAGAATCTGCCGGGCGTGGCGATTGGCTGGGCACGAGACCGCGGTTTTCATTTCCGAAAAGCGTCTACGGATCGGGTGCTTGAACGCCAGGTTGCTAGTTGGATGCCCCGCGTGGGCCGATCGTTTGAGCTCGACTCGCCCTATCCTGTACCGCCAACTTTCCTGGGGTACGGAATGTGGATGTTTGCAGAACTTGGCTACCGCCCCGATGAGCTGACGCGTGCTGTCTCCTGGTATCTGGCCGCCACGCAACAGCCGGACGGCCACTGGGTGGCAGGGATGCTTCGTCCGCCGCTGGGAGGCGACGTGTTTCAAGCCACGGCTTTGGCGATGCGGTCGCTGCAGCTCTATCCTCTGCCAGGACGTGAGCAAGAATTGGCGGAGCGAATTGGCCGAGCGCGCGGCTGGCTTGAATCGGCCGAACCCCGTACCCATGAAAACGTGTTCTATCGGACGCTGGGCCTGAGCTGGGCCGGCAAATCTTCCACGGAATTGGCTGACGAAATGCTGCGACTGCTGGCCAGCCAACGCGACGATGGCGGTTGGGCGCAACTGCCTGACCTGGACAGCGACGCCTGGGCCACCGGTCAATCGCTCGTCGCGCTGCACGTCGCCTGCGGGCTGCCCACGACGCATCCTGCCTACCGGCGCGGAATTGAAATGTTGCTGCGGACGCAGTGCGAGGACGGAAGCTGGTACGTGCAGACTCGCAGTTGGCCTTTCCAGCCTTACTTCGAGAGCAAGTTTCCCTACGGCCGCGATCAGTGGATTTCAGCGCCGGCGACGGCCTGGGCGGTGATGGCGATGGTGCTTTCGATCAAGCCGCAGGACGTGGTACAGCTTAATCTGGCTGGAGCGCGGATATTCCTGCGTCGGGCGCCCCGCGGTCCCGAAAAACGTCCGACACTCAACTCGTCCCGGCCACCACTCGTATCGTAGACTTTGCCGGCGAAGTCAGGCCGTTGTTGGCCCGCTCATGCCTGGGTTGCCACGGGGACAAGGAACCCAATTCGAATTTTTCGCTGACGTCCCGGGCAGCGCTCCTGCGCGGCGGCGACAGTGATTTTCCCGCCATCATACCAGGAGCAAGCGTCGACAGTCCCTTGATCCGCTTTGCCGCTGGACTGGTCGAAAAAATGGAGATGCCGCCCGTGGACTCCCGCGACAAGTATCCATCGCTTTCGGCCGAGGAACTGGCACTGCTCCGCGGGTGGATTGATCAAGGAGCTCGCTGGCCAGCCGAGCCGGCTGCTCCCGCGGCGAATTGAGCGCGCCAATGCGACTTGCAGCGTTCAGCGCGGTGCTGTGCAGAATGATCTACGCCTTCATTTGGTCAACAAGCCTCAGTTTGTAGTGCGAGGCTTACAGCTTAAATTGCTTCGGTGTGTCGCTACCGGCCGCACTTAGCGAATTTGCGTTTCTCGCGTCGGTCGTGAACACCGATGCTCCCAAACGGTTAGTCGTCGGTGCAGCCGGTCGATGTGACCGATGCGCGCCTTGGTCAACTACCGCTCGTCGAATCGCGTGCACTTCCCCAGCACGCCCATGAGCCGCAGCAACCACTCTCACCCTGCTCTGTTTTCCTGCTATAGTTGGTGAGAATTCGCGACCATTTCGTGATCGTCGTCAGGAGATCCCTATGGGCCGTCGCCGTCTTGCCGCTGCGATAATTTCTAGCTATTTCACTCTCGCGTTTAATTGCCCGCCGAATTTCGCGCAGGAGGCGACGCCGCCGGACCCTGCACACGTCGCGGCGGCGGAGTTGGCCATCAATGAGCACGCGTTGCGCGGCCACATTCGTTTTCTGGCGAGCGATCTTTTGGAAGGTCGTGGACCGGGATCGCGCGGGGACGAGCTGGCTCAGCATTACATTGCAGCTCAGTTTGAATTGCTGGGACTCAAGCCAATCCTGCCAGATAATGGCTGGTTTCAGTCAGTGCCGCTGGTTGGCGTTACTGCACGCGTTCCCGACACGGTGACGTTTCGGCAGGGTCAACAATCGCTCGCGCTCAAGCGGCACGACGATTACGTCTTCGCCAGCGGGAATGCGCAGTCGGAAGTCGCGATTGACAGCGCCGAGATTGTGTTCGTGGGCTACGGCATTCAAGCACCCGAATACCAATGGGACGATTTCAAAGCTGCCGACCTGCGCGGCAAGATTCTGCTGATGATGAATAACGATCCGGCCGACGATCCGCAACTGTTTGCCGGTAGACGTCGCCTTTACTACGGACGCTGGGATTACAAGTTTGCGAGCGCCGCTCGGCAAGGTGCGGCAGGGGCAATTATTATTCATACCACCCAGTCGGCAGGGTATCCGTTTCAGGTCGTACAAACCTCCTGGTCCGGCGAAGAATTCGAGCTGGAACAAGCGACGGGCCCGCGGGTGCAAATGCGGGGCTGGATGACAGAGGACGCGTCACGGCGGATTGTGAAATTGGCCGGCCAAGATCTGGATACGCTCCGCGCCGCTGCCGAGCGGCGCGACTTTCGGCCCGTGCCGTTGGGCATCCACCTCTCGGTGGCATTCTCGTGCGACATTCGGAAAGGAAAAACGTGCAACATTCTGGGGCTGCTCCCCGGCAGTGATCCAGAGTTAGCTCGACAAGCCGTAATCTTCATGGCCCACCACGATCACCTCGGGCTGGCAGCTCAGCGGAATGCCGAGGGAGACAACATCTACAATGGGGCCGTGGACAACGCTTCTGGAACTGGCGCATTGCTGGCGATTGCGCGAGCGTGTGCGGAGCTGCCGAAGCGGCCTGCCCGCTCGATCTTGTTTGCGGCCGTCGGGGCCGAAGAGCAGGGCTTGCTGGGCTCGTTGTATCTGGCCGAGCATCCGCCGATCGAAGTGGGAAACATGGCCGCGGTCATCAACATCGACGGTATCAACATCTTTGGTCCGACTCGCGACGTCAACGTCATTGGTTTAAGAAAATCCAACCTCGACGAACTGGTCAACCAAGTCGCGCGCTGGCAGAAACGAGTGGTCACTCCCGACCAATTCCCAGACCGTGGTTACTACTATCGCTCAGACCAGTTCAGTCTGGCCAAGGTCGGCGTGCCGGGCGTTTACTTGCATTCGGGGATCCACGTGATCGGAAAGCCAGATGGTTGGGGCAAACAGCAAATCGAGGAATGGACACAGACTAAATACCACCAACCAAGCGACGAGTACCAGGAGAGTTGGGACTTACGAGGGGCGGTTGAGGACGTGCGGCTCCTATATTACGTGGGCCTGCAAGCAGCACAACAGCCGACTTTGCCGCAATGGAACGCCGGTGACGAATTCGAGGCCGCGCGAAAAGCCGCGATCAAGGCCGTCAAGCAGTAGTGAAGCGCATCGAGTTTAGCTGAGGACTCGCCCCACCATTGGATACTTGAACGTATTGGCAGTCGATCATTCGAGCGACGAGGTCGCAAATGGTTTCGCCGCAGGTATGTGCGTCGGTGCGACACCTCAACGCGGCATAGGTTTTACAAAAACCTCCTTCGGTGAAATCGACCTCGGCTTAATGTGCCAGATATTGAAGAGCGTGCGGTCGTGAACACCGCCGTGCGCAATTTACTGAGCGACTTGGTCACTGCACCGGTAGCCAGCTTACTACGCGAAGAGGCGAGATTCATGACAACAGATTCTCGATTTTCACCGGCAGTTCGCGCACGCGAACTCCCGTAGCGTGGTGCACGGCGTCGGTGATCGCCGCGGCGACGCCGGCCAGGCCGATCTCGCCGATGCCGCGGGCGCCCAGCGGGTTGGCCTCCTTGTCCGGGTAGTCGAGGAAGTGAACCTCCAGCGGCGGCACGTCCGCGTTTACGGGGACGACGTAGTCGGCGTAATTGCTGTTGATCGGTGCGCCGTTGCGCGGGTCGTACGACGTGTGCTCCATCAGCGCCATCCCGATCCCCATGACGACGCCGCCCTCGATCTGGTTGCGGCCGGCCAGCGTGTTGATGATCCGCCCGGCGTCCATCACGGTGACGACGCGGCTGACGCGCAGCCGGGCGATCTCCGGTTGCCAGGTGATCTCGACGAAGTGCGCGCCGAAGGAATTGAGCGAAAACTTCGACTTGGCCTGCCCGTCCATGCTGAACGTGGCTTGCGACTTGCCGTCACCGGAGATCATGCGCAGGTCGGCCCGCTTGAGCAGGTCGGCGAATGGCACGCCGCGCGAGGCGTCGCCGTCGGCCTTGACGAACACGCGCCCGCCCTCGAACGCCAGCTCCTCGGGCTTGCGCTTCTCGAACGGAGATCCTGGCGTTTTCGTGGCGACGTCGAGGAGCGACGGCGATGGCGTTGTCCGCGGCCTGGATCACGGCGGGCACAACCGATGCCGTCGCCATCGACCCGCCGGAGATCGGCCCCTTGGGCAGCCGGCTGTCGCCGAGCGCAACCTCCACTTTGTTCACCGGCACGCCGGTCTTGTCGGCGGTAATCTGCGCGAGGACTGTGTACGTGCCGGTGCCGATGTCCTGCGTGCAGCAGGCGACGCGCGCAGAGCCGTCGTCGCGGAGCTCGACGTTGGCATCGGCAGCGAAGCGCGTTGCGATCCACGATGCGCCTGCCATGCCCCAGCCCAGCGTCAGCCCGTCGCGCTTCATCGAGCCAACTGCCGGGTCGCGCTTCGACCATCCGAACTTCTCGGCGCCGAGCTGAAAGCACTCGACGAGATGCCGCGAAGAGAACGGCATATTCTTCCCCTCGTCAATCTTCGGCTCGTTCAGGATGCGGAGCTGCACCGGATCGATTTTCAGTTGGAACGCCAGCTCGTTGAGCGCCGATTCGGTGGCGTAGAGGCCGGGCACGCGCCCGGGGCCGCGCATCGAGGTGGGCGAGCCGACGTTGCGGCGCGCCGTGGCGAAGGTCACGCGCAAGTTCGGCACGCTGTACTGCATCGCCGTCGCTTCGCCGCAGTCCTCCTTATAGTCGTCGAGCATGGCGACGTGATGCACGAAGTCGTGCTGGAGCGAGAGCAGCTTGCCCTCCGCCGTCGCGCCGATGCGCACGCGCTGGACGGTGCGCGGGCGATGGCCGCAGGTCTGGAACTCCATCCTGCGGCTGACGACAAGCTTGACGGGCTTTTGCAGTTGTCGCGCTGCTTCGGCGGCGAGGTAGCAGTGCGTCCACGGCCACAGCTTCCCGCCGAACCCCGAGCCGAGGAACTTCGATACGACGCGCACCTGATCGGTCGGCAGGCCAAGCACCTGGGCAATGACGTCCTGGCTGTTGTTGACCGATTGCGTGGACTCGTAGAGCGTCAGCTGCGGTCCGTCCCACACGGCGGTCGTTGCGTGCAGCTCCATCGGGTTGTGCGTCTCGACGGGCGTGACATAGGTCTGATCGAGCTTAACCGGCGCGTCGGCCAGCGCCCGGTCGGGGTCGCCGCGCTCGCTGTCCACCGTCGGCTTGTCGTCGGCTTTGAGGTCGGGATCGACGTTCGGCTTTTCCGCGGCATACGTGACGCGCACCGCATCCGCTGCCGCCTTGGCGGTCTCGAACGTGTCGGCGACGACGAGCGCGACGTACTGGCCGTAGTAGCGGATCACATCGTCGGCAAACGGCGGGCGGCGCTCGTCGCAGAGGCCGAGGAAGTCGGGCTTGAGCACCGAGCGGTATAGCTTGCCGATGTTCCCGCGGTGCAGAATCGTCCGCACGCCGGGCATTTTCTCGGCAGCGGCCGTGTCGAGCTTCTCGATGCGGCCGTTGGCGATCGTGGCCTCGACCGGCACGGCGATAGAGCATGCCGGGGAAATGAAAGTCCGACGTGTACTGCGCAAGCCCGGTCACCTTGAGCGGCCCATCCACGCGCGGCGTGTCGCGGCCGATCGGCGATGTCGCTGGGTTTTCTTGTGTCGTTGGCATGTTTGATCCCTCAGCCGCGAATCACGTGGTCGCAGCCATCTTCAGCGCGTGCGTGAGGCAGCGCTTGGCCAACTCAATTTTGAAGCCGTTCTCGCTCTGCGGCTTGGCGTCGCGCAGCGCCGCTTCGGCCGCCTTGCGGTAGTTCGCGTCGTTCGCGGGCTGACCGACGAGCGCGGCTTCGGCCTCGGGCGATCGCCAGGGCTTGGTGCCCACGCCGCCTAGCGCAATGCGCACGCGAGATCACGTTCCCGCCCGTCACGTTGATCACGACGGCCGCCGACGCGAGCGCAAACTCATACGACGCGCGGTCGCGCAGCTTCAAATAAACCTGCTTGCTTCCCGCGATTGGCGGCGGGAGCGTCACGTGCGTGATCAGGTCACCCGGCTCAAGCACCGTCTCGCGATGCGGCGTGTCGCCGGGCAGAAGATGAAAGTCGCCGATAGGAATCGCGCGAGTGCCCTGCGGCCCCTGCACGTGGATCGTCGCCTCCAACGCCGCCATCGCCACGCACATGTCCGAGGGATTGGTCGCGATGCAATGCTCGCTCGTGCCGAGAATGGCCAGCGAGCGGTTGAAGCCGTTGATGGCCGGGCAGCCCGTTCCCGGCTCGCGCTTGTTGCAGGCCATGGCCGTGTCGCGGAAGTACACGCAACGCGTTCGCTGGAGCAGGTTGCCGGCCGTCGTCGCCATGTTGCGAATCTGGGCCGACGCGCCTTGGAGGATCGCCTGTGACAACACGGCGTAATCTCGTTGCACGGTCGGATGGTTTGCGAGATCGGAGTTCCGAACCGTGGCGCCGATCTTCAGCCCGCCGTCAGGCATCGCCTCGATCTTGTCAAACGGCAAACGGTTGATGTCGAGCACCCGCGCGGGCGTTTCAACGTTCAACTTCATCAGATCCACCAGCGTCGTTCCGCCGGCGAGAAACCGCACGTCGGCACCCTGTTGGGCGGTTTTCGCCTGCCCGGCAGCTCGCAACCGCCGCCGCGGCATCTGCGGGGCGAGTGAATTCAAAAGTCTTCATGGTGACTGCTCCAGCTGCGGCTACGCGTTTTTGCGAACTTTTTGGATCGCGGCCACGATATTGGGATAGGCGCCGCAGCGGCAGATGTTGCCGCTCATCAGTTCCTTCACGGCCGCATCGTCCGGTCCGCACGGTTCCTTGAGCAGCGCCACGGCCGACATGATCTGACCGGACGTGCAATAACCGCACTGGTATCCGTCGCACTCAAGGAAGGCCGCCTGCATGGGATGCAATCGTCGGGCGTGCCGAGTCCTTCGATGGTTGTGATCTCGTCGCCGTCGTGCACGAGCGCCAGACTAAGGCATGAAATGACGCGCCTGCCATTTACATGCACCGTACAGGCGCCGCATTGCCCGTGGTCGCAGCCCTTCTTCGTTCCGGTGAGATGAACGGTCTCGCGCAGGCAATCGAGCAGCGTCGTGCGAGGGTCGACGCGAAGTTGATGGTCCTTGCCGTTAATGCGTAGCGTGACGGGGACAGCGCCTTCGATGCTGGGACCGTCTGAGATTGGCATCGGAGAACCTTCCTGCCCGGCCGTGCTTTCGACACCTGCCGCCGCGCGCCCGGCAATGAGTGCAGCTACCGTGCCGCCTGTTGTCCCAAGAAATGTCCGGCGGCTCGGATTTGACGGGCTCGACGGTGGATCATCTCGCATGGCGTCTTCCTCCAACTGATGTGAATCGACGACGAGAGGCTAAATGTCGCCGTTTACTGCCTCCGCAGATAACCTCCGTGGGAAGAAGCGCCCTGCGTCGCGTCATAGTCCCGCAATTCCACGAACTGAACCAGCAAATTCAATGCCGCCAACCCCGAAACGAGAAGTCACCGTTTTTGGATGTCGCCTCACGGATTTAATTCCTCTCAGATTCCTCTTATGAGCCGTGCGCCGCTACTGAATCGTCTGGCCGCCGTCCATGACCATCGCGTGCCCGATGACGAAGGCGGAAGCATCCGAACACAGCCAGACGACGGCCGCGGCGATTTCCTCGGGCTTGCCCATCCGCCCGACCGGCTCCTCCGCGATCACCTTCGCGCGCCCTTCGGGTGTGCCCCCGGTGAAGCGATCCATCATCGGGGTATCGATGTAACCGGGGCAGACGGCGTTGAAGCAAAAGCTCTGTATTCGGCCGACCGATTGCCCCGATGATGAATGACCGCTATCAACCGCCTTCTTGAACCTATGCCAGTGTTCAAAAATCATAATTCAAAATTGCACGCGGGACGGACAGCGGCGAGGATCTCCAACGGACCGAAGCGGTGGTCTGGCCCCGGGACGGCCACACGGGGGTAGTCTCGATGATTCCCAGATATCTCGGTTGCTCCACGCGTCGGCAACTTGAGTGGCACCAGCCCTTCCATTAGGCTGGGTACGCTCCTGGATAAGGCTATCGCAGTTCGCCGTCGCACCGAGCCCGAAACCCAGTCACCTCACAGGCCATCTCTCGAACCATGCCGCGACATTCTCATTCTTTCGTTGATCGATTCTCACGCCGTGAAATACTTAAAGCAGGCGCCGCCGGTTTCGCGCTGGCCGGTTTGCCAAGATGGTACGCCGACGAGGTGCTGGCACAAGCTCCGCAGACGCCGTCGAATAGTCCCAACGAGCGGCCGGGGATCTTGCTCGTGGGTTGCGGCGGCATGGGACGTCACGACACGAATCTTGCTTCCAAGTTCGGACGGGTTGTCGCGGTTTGCGATGTCGATGACAAACACGCGGCCGAGGCTGCCGAGCAGTTCAAGGCGGAGGCGAAATACTCCGACTTCCGCAAAGCCATCGCCCACAACGGCGTCGACGTGGTCATCAACGGCACGCCGGACCATTGGCACTCGCTCGTCAACATCCATGCACTCCGCGCCGGCAAAGATGTTTACTCCGAGAAACCGCTGACGCTCACCATCGAGGAAGGACAGAAGCTTGTTGAGGTGGCGAGCCAAACCGGCCGCATCTTGCAGACCGGCAGCCAGCAGCGCAGCGACCCGCGCTTTCGACTGGCGTGCGAGCTGGTTCGCAACGGCCGCATCGGCAACGTGAAACACGTCCAAGTGATTTTGCCGAGCGGCCTGCACGGCGGACCGTTCAGCACCAAACCGGCGCCGGGCGAGCTGGATTGGGACTTTTGGCAAGGTCAGACTCCGGCAGTTGAGTACGTGCCGGAGCGCTGCCACTTTTCGTTCCGCTATTGGTACGACTATTCGGGCGGCACGATGACCGATTGGGGAGCCCATCATAACGACATTGCGCTATGGGGCCTGGGACTGAAAGGACCGGCGGGCGTCGAGGGCAAGCCGCTCGTCGAGCCGGTCGCCGGCGGTTTTACCGCCGCTAGTGAATACGAGGTGCACTTTACCTACGCCAACGGCGTGACGCAGCGCACCGCCAGCACCCAGCTCAACGGCCCTACCGGCGCAACAAAAACTCCGACGCGGCCGAACGAACCGCCGCATGGCGTCACGTTCGAAGGGAGCGACGGCTGGATCTTCGTCACGCGGGGCGAGATCAAGGCCAGCGATCCGGCGCTATTAAAAACAGAGCTGCCGGCAAATGCCGAACGGTTGTACGTCAGCAACGATCACATGGGCAATTTCTTCGACTGCGTCCGCACGCGCAAAGCACCGATCTGCGACGCGGAAGTCGGCCACCGTTCGGTCTCCTTGTGCCACCTCGGCGTCATCGCCGTTCGCACCGGACGCAAGCTCTCGTGGGATCCCGAAACTGAGAAGTTCACGGGCAACAGCGCCGACGCGAACCAGCACCTGGCACGCGAGATGCGCAAACCGTGGTCGTACGACGCGGTGTGAGTGGTTCCGACAGCCGATAGAGTCTGGTTTTGCCGGGGCCCCGACGAGACGCAGGATACCCCCTCCCGACTGGTCGAACCCACAATTCGTGCGCCGCCAGCGAAACTTTGCAATTCGGCCGTGGTTTTGTTCTAATGCTGGCTGGCCCGGCGGCTGGAACCCAAACCAATCGGTTGTGAAGAAAGGAAACGTGTCATGGAATCGCGCAGCAAACTTCAAACGACCAAGGCGACGGAATCGAATCATCCGGTGTGCGAGTGCTGTCAGGGACTCGAGCACCACGAGCGGCGGATCCCTCGGCGCGATTTCTTGACCGCCAGCGCCGGTGTTGTGCTGGGTGCCAGCGCGATTGGCAGCGTGTTGCCTGCGGGACGGGTGTGGGCACAGGCGAAAGCACCGGAAGCGGCTGCCGCAGCGGCATCATCATCGCCCGAATCGCTCGTGAAGGTGTTGTTCGAGACGTTCACGGCCGGCCAGCGTGAGAAGATTTGTTTTCCATGGGACCACATGGACTCCGAGCGCGGCCTGTTGCGCATGCGCATCTCAGCCAATTGGGATATCACCGAGAACTACATCAACGACACCGAGTTTTACACCAAGGACCAGCAAGCGATTATCCGCAAGATCTTCGAGGGGATCATCAGCCCCGAGTGGCACGAGCGGATCGACAAGCAGCTGACCGACGACGCCGGTGGATATGGCGAACAGAACAGCATCGCCATCTTTGGCGACCCGGGCACCAAGCAGTTCGAATTCGTTATGACCGGCCGGCACATGACCATCCGCTGCGACGGCAACTCGGCCGACCACGTGGCATTCGGCGGGCCGATCTTCTATGGCCATGCCGCCTCATCGTTCGACGAAGAAGCGACGCACCCCGGCAACGTGTTCTGGCCGCAGGCCCAGGCCGCCAACAAGCTGTACCAGATGCTCGACGGTAAACAGCAGAAGCGGTCGCTCCTGGCCGAAGGCTTGCCGAACGAATCACGCGTGGGCTTCCGCGGCAAAGGCGGCGAGTTTCAGGGCCTGCCGGTCTCGGAAATGTCCAGCGATCAAAAGGAGCACCTGCAACAGGTCGTTTCCATGCTCATCGAGCATTACCGACAGAGCGACCGCGATGAATTCACGCAATGCCTCAAGACGCAAGGCGGTCTCGATGCCTGCCACCTGGCCTACTACGCTCAGAACGACATCGGCAAAGACGGTGTGTGGGACATCTGGCGCCTGGAAGGCCCGTCGTTCGTCTGGCATTACCGCGGCGCGCACACGTGCATGTGTGGGTCAACATGGCAGATGACCCGAGTGTGAAGCTGAATGCCTAGCAAACCTAGTGTGCTTGCCAAGAATTCTGTCGCCGCAGTCTAGGCTCGTAGCACCCGAACGGTGTCGGGTGAAACGACTGCAATTGCGCCGGCGAAATCATCCAGTTTCACCTGTGCGAGGACAAACTCGACGAGTCGAATATAGCCAGCACGTGATTCGCGCGGCAGGCGGAACAAAACTACTCCAGCATGCGAGCCAGGTGGATAGATCCGCGCGTTGGCGAAGCCTTTGTCCGCGGTGAAAAACAACCGCTGCTCTTCTTGAATTATTGGCCACAGCTGATCGTCGGGCAGACCTTCGTGGCCTTGAGCGTAAACGGTCGTGGCGTCATGGCCAGCGGTGCCGACAAGGACGGCAATCTCTTGAGGAAGATCTTCGTCGATCTTAACCGGCACGGGCATGGAACTTTCAACCGTCAAGCGGAATCATTTCAAAGCGATTGACTGCCTCAGCGGCATACAAGAGTGCCGCTTGAATGTCTTCGCGCTTGAGTTGCGGATAGCTGACAAGGATCTGGTCCCACGTGTCGCCGTCCGCGACGCTCCCGACGACAACACTCACCGGAACGCGAGAGCCTGCAATACACGCATCTCCGTGATGAATTGCGGGATCGATTTGAATGCGTTTACGCCAGTCTTCAATTTGTGGCATACGTAACCTCCCGCATCATCATAACATATTACTCCAAGGGTCGACGGTCTTGAGAAAAGCGGCCGTTCAAAGGTGCGAACCGCCGCGCGGATGCCGTACGCGCAGGAAATTCGTGCGCTTGTTCATCGGAAGGGCGAGCAGCCGGCGGATTTGATCGACGAGTGCTCGTTCACTCTCTTTTTTGAGAGCTGTCTCCTGGGCCTTTTTTGTCGTTTGGTCCCATTTGCTCATGAAGTGTCTTCTCCAGGATTTCCAGCACGGCAAAATCGCGGTCTTGATGGTATCCTCCGGACAGGCGATCTTCAGCTCGTGGTCGCCGAATCGCACGGCTTGATCGCAGTCCTTCGAAAGAGCGGATGCCGTGCAGTTTCGACATGAAATCGAGCTGCAAGCTGCGGCTCGATATCACCCGACTTGCGGAGCGCCGCCTATGATAGCCGTGCGTCGGCGAAAAGTTGCGGGGGCACGCCGATGTCACAGACGTGGATATTGCCGGTGAATTCTTTCGCACGGGGTTGCGTGAAGCCGATTTTCATCGCCGCGAAGGTGCAGGTGTGATCGGCTCGCACGGTGTGCGCGGCTGGATTGCCGGTGTCGCAATCGAGGCCGCTCGGCACGTCGACGGCCAGTTTCTTGCATGGTTGCGCGTTCATCCAGTCGATCGCCACGTCGAAGGGTGGGCGTGGTTCGCCGCGCGCGCCGGTGCCGAGCATTGCGTCGATGAGCCAAGCGGCGCCGCGGGTGTGGCGGTCGAGCTGTTGGTTAAGAGTCGAGGCAATCGGGGGCGGGGACGCCCCGGCTCGCTGAGGCGATAAGTCGAGTATTTGTGCGTCGCAGTTTCTTATTATCGCGAAGTTCGTCGCTGCATCGCCGCTAAGCTCGTGCGGTGGGCAGAGGAGCAGTACGCGGCAATCGTGGCCGCGGATTTCCAGATGGCGGGCGATCACGAAGCCGTCGCCGGCGTTGTTGCCCTTGCCGCAGAGAATTGCCACTGGTCCGTCGATGCCTAGCCGTTCCAGCACGTCGACGCAGCCTCGGCCGGCGTTCTCCATGAGGACGATGCTCGGGATGCCGAACTCTGTCGTGGCGCGGTGATCGAGCTCGCGGCACTCGTTGCGGGTGAGGGGCGGCGGTTCCATGCCGCGAGCGTAGTTCGCTTTAGCGTCGGCGGCAACGCCGAATGTGGTAAAGTCGGCTCGCCACGGCGAGTAAACTCTGCCGCCGACGTTAATGACGCGAACGATAATCGGGCCGTGCTACCACGTGTACGTTGTGCCGCCCAGTTTCACTACGACCGGCTCGTCCAGCGCCAGGTACTGCGCGACGTGTTTGCCGTGGCGCTCAATTAAATAGAAGTACTCACGGCTGTAGCGCTCGATCTTGACGGCGGATTTTTCTTCGGCTTCCGTGACGGCGGAATCGACCAACCGGTCTGCGCGCTCGAAGAACGTTTTACGGCCGATTTGGCGGATGTTGGCTGCGGCGACGTCTTTGTCTCCGGCCGCATCGTAATACCGCACATTGCCGCCGAAATAGCCGCCGCCGGCCGCCCAGAATCGATCGGTCGGTTCGATGCCGTCGCCGCCGCTCATTCCACCGCGCCCGCGCGCCGGGCCACTGGCCGACGCGGCCGGGGCCTGGCTGGCCGTTTGCAGGCTTAGTTTTGATTCGCGTTGTGAGAATCCATAACGGCCGGACGATTCGCCGAGCGCTTCCACTTCTTGCAGCGTGCGCAGTGAATTCTGGGCCACTTCGCGAACGTCGCTGGTCTCGTCCGCCAGGAACGACGTGTACGGCGTGAGGATGCCGTGCTCCGTGGCCAGCGCGACGAGCTCGTTGACCAATTCCTCATTGCGGCCTTTCAGGTCGAGTTCATCGATGATGTCGCCTACACGCCGCGTGGCCCACAACTTGGCCACGAAGGCGTTTGTGTCGTCGTCGCTCTTATCGATGAGCTTGGCGGGAAAATCGAGCGACTTCTTGTCATCGCCGACTTTTCCGCGGAGCCTCACCTTTGCCGCGCCGCTGGTTCGATACCGGCCCACGAGCACGACCTGGTCGCCGGCAAACAGATCGAACTCGCCCTTCGGGTACAATCGATTGATCGGTCGGTCGCTATCGTCGCCGTTATTTTCAACGTCGACGGTCACATTGACATCGGTCATCACCGGCGCGCCGATCTTGCGATACAGCGCGGAAACCGACGCCTCGATATCTTCGTTGGGACGCACGAACTGGCTGAGGCCGAAGTTGGCACGGGCCAGCTTGTCGAGCAGCCGGCTGTTGACGTCGTAGCCGACGCCAAAGGCAAAAATCCGCGCCCGCACGTCATTTTGTTTCTCGCTGTGTTGGACGATGGCCGACTCGTCGGTTTCACCGGTCGTGGGTAACCCGTCCGTGAGAAACAGCACGTAGGTGGGCCGCTTGCTCTCGGAGAGCATTCCGAGTGCTCGCTTCAGCGCGCCGTCGATGTCGGTGCTGCCGCCGGCATACAGTCCGTCCACGAATCCGAGCGCCGCGGCTCGTGTCTCGTCATTGAATTTCTCTAGCTCAGGACGAAAAGTCTCTATTTCGCTGTCATAGGCCACGATGTTAAACAAATCGCCTTTGCGCAGGTTGTTGAGCACGAACTTGGCGGCCCCTTTGGCCTGCTCGATCTTTTCACCGCTCATGCTGCCTGAGCGGTCGACCACGAAGACGACCGTTTTGGCAACGGGCTCGTCGTCCTCGGTCTTTACCTGCGGGCTGGCAAGCAGCAGGAAATAACCGTCCTCATCTGGCTTCGGCCGGTAACTCACGACGCTCGCGCCGACGCCTTCTTTGCCGCTATCGAAGAACAAACGGAAGTCTTCGCCGGGCACAATTTTTTTGGCATCATACTTGACGACGGCGTGCGTTTTGTCGGGCCGCTCGATGTCGACCGTGTGCGTGGCCGAGTACACATTCTTGATCGGTTCGCCGCTTTCGATGTTCAGCCGAATGCTCAGCTTTTCGAGTGGTTCGCACGTGTACTTGGCCGTGCTCAGTGGGAAGATGAAATCGGTCAGGCCGTAGTTCTTGCGCAACAGCTGCGAATATCGCAGCGTGACGGTCCGTTTCGCACCGGGTGGAATTGGAAACACGCTGGTCTGGAACATGCCGGTGCCGACCCACTCCAGCAATGCGGGGTCACGATTCTTGCGGACGATCTCTTCGTAGCGCCGGCGGGCTTCTTCTTTCGTCAGCAGCTTCGCCTCATATTCTTTCCCGTCGACCAGCAGTGTGAGCCGGTCGATCGCCCCGTCGTAAGGCAGCGGAAACATGAAGCACACTTCCATGAGCAAGCTGCCCGTGTTCTCGAACGTTTGTGCGACCTGCACGCGCGCGATCTGGTCCGTGAGCTTGGCGTTCACTTCGAGCGAGTCGATCTTGTAGCTCGATGTGGGTGGCGGCTGGGGAATGCGTCGGTGCAAGACGATCGGCCGCGGCAGGCGGATCGGCTGCTCCACGCGAATATCGACCAGCACGCCTTGTGCTAGCGTGCTGGGAGCCATGGATAGGAGCGTCAGGGCGGAGGCAATGGCTGTCAGTAAGTGCGGGCGATTCATGTTCGTTGCTCCATTTGCAGTGAGGAGGAGTCAATAGCACGAGGCACGTCGGGGCATACACGCGGGCAAGTTCGCCACGGCGAATCGGCCGTGGCGGACCCCGCCGCTAAATGGTTGTTCGCCATGCCTCTTGTTGTTTGACGGGGTGAGAGACAAGAAAGTTTCGCCAGGGGGAGTGATTCTGTATTCTGCGCAATCTGCCGCATTTCAGGCTTGCGGGCGTAGATGCGTTTCGCGATGATCCGCCCGCCCCGCGCGGAGAAGGCCAGCCGCGGCTTCCCTGCCGCGTCTGCCTCTTCCTGTGGGGGGTGCCAAGCGCGAACCGTGCGACAATGGCCCCTCCGGAAAGTCGTGACTAACCCAATTCGATGCAACACCTCAGAATTATTCTTGCGCTGGCGATTTCCGCTATCGGATGCCATGCCTGGTCGCAACAGCATGTTGCGCCGGGCATGGGCCTGGTGTCTCTCCGTACGCCGTGACGCCGGTCCCGGCATTTGCAACCGGCCCTCCCTATCTGCAGCCCAGCCCAGTGATGATCCAACCCGCGCCGCAAATTGTGCCGATCTATCCGGCGCAGTCGACCGTTGTGCCTCTACCCAGCCAAACGCCGGGCTCGATTTTTGGGCCGCCGATGGTCGCTGCGCCAGGCGGTCCGGCAGGGGCAATGATTCAGGCACCGGCAGCTGTGCCTGTGAGCCCGCTTGCCCAAATTGCGCCGGGCGGCGTTTTATCACCGCATTTCGGTTTACCCGCCGGGCAGGATATCGCCGCCGGGCCAGGGAACCCCATGGTTGTTCCGGTCGCCGACGACGAATTTGCGTGGGACCAAATTGCCGATGTGGTAAGCGACTACTTTCCGATTGCGCGCGAGCAACGGGCGCGGCGGGGAGGGGACGGCTTCGTGGAGGGCCGCATCGAAACCGTGCCACAAGTCGGTGCCACGTGGCTCGAACCGCAGCGCCGCGATTCGGTAGGCAACTTCAATCGCTGGGAAAGCACTTTCCAGACGATTCGCCGCGCGCCGTGGTACGAGTGGTCCCCGACGCGACCGGCTATCTGGTGGAGGTGATCGTCGAGAAAGATCTGGAGGACCTCCCGCAGCCCGAGAATGCCACGGCCGGCGCTGCGACGTTTCGCAACGACGGATCCCTGCCGAGCCGAAGACTCGAACAAGTAGGTCGCACACAGGCATCGCCACGATGGATCCAGCTTGGACGCGATCCACCCCTCGAACAACGCATGCTGGCTGACATTCATGCCCGATTAAGCGGAGTGAACGTGCAGCCGGGATCGATCTTTGCGCAATCAGGCGCGCGCGGCGGGCCAGCGGCCGATATCAACGGCGGCGCCGGTGCGCGAAGTACGCTGCCATAGCGGCGAAGCAGCTCAGTATAAAAGAGCTCGGCTCAGGAACTCCGCTCAAAGCGCTTCCGCTGGCCGGCGGCGGCGCGGTCTTTCCGAAATTGGCCCGCCAAATTGCGTAGTCGCCGTTGTCGACGATCCCATTGCCGTCCGCATCGGCGGGATTGGAGCCAGTCGCACCAAACTCATTCCGCCAGAGTGAGTAATCGGCTGCATCCACCACGCCATTGAAATTGAAGTCGCCCGGTAAATGGTTTACCGCGGCGTCGACAAATAACCGGACGGCGAGCGGGTCGTAGGCTAACCGCCAAGTAATCCCCGGGACCGTTGGGAACAAGGTATTGGCGAACGTGCCGCTGATGCCACCGAACGCGCGGAGGAACTCAAAGCTGTCGCCAGCCTCCGGCACGAAACCATTGAGCAAATCCACGTCGAGTGTCCCGCCCAGCGTCGCGGTGCCGTTCACTAGAAGCTGGTCGAACCCGTTGCCAGGCGTGGTGCCTGCCAGCTCGATTGTCAGCTTGCCGGTAAGCTGGGAGTAATTGCCAGTCACATTACTGATCGCGGGCGACGCACCGGGCGAGAAGTTGCCGCCCTGATTGGTCAGGTGACCAAGGAAATCGGTGATGCGCAATTCCCCTCCCGTGAATTGAAATCCGCCGCCGGCCGAATTGTCGATGAGCCGGACATTGACCAGTCCGCTGTCCATCGCGAATGAGCCGGCGCTACCGATCACGATGCTGCTCGCGCCATTGATCGCGCCGAAAGGGTGGGCCCTCGGATCGGTCGCGGTGAGCTTAATCTGGCCGCCCAGGATGGTCAGGTTTCCATGAAATGTATTGTTGCCCGCGAGGGTCACATTGCTCGTGCCCGTCTTCTTGACGCCACGCGGCACGTCGTAATCGCTCAAGTTACCGGAGATGAACAGCGGCTGTGTACCGTTGCCCGTGATCTCCAAATCATCCAGCAGAAACATTTCGTTGGTTATCAAAAAATCAAAATGAAAGGGAGTACCGCTGGAAGTCGCGTCGATGCGAATCTTCGGCCCGTCGCCGGCCAGGTTCTTCACGAAGATCAGGCTGTTATCTTGAACCTTCCCAAATTGCGAGGAGGAGCCGGTGAAGTTGCCCGTAAATCGCATCTCATTCAACATGAACTCTTGTTTGGTCATCCGCGTCAGATTGTTGCTGCTGGCGTAGCTACCCGTGTTCCGGGTCCGAAACTCCAGGACCGCATTCGCATAACCGTCGGCACGGGTCATCGTAGCGGGGTTGCCGGTACCGGGGTCCTGCCAGACGCTGCCGCCATTCCAAAAACTGAATGAGCCGCCCTGATGTACGAAGTGATCGATCGGATTACCCGCAATGATGCCCCACAACGGTTTTTGCAGCGTCGCTTCCCAATGGGTGAGCTCGCTCAGGAGATTGGCGACAATTGCTGGGTTCTGTGCGGCGACATTGTTCGTCTCGCTGCGATCGGTAGCGAGGTTATACAACGTCGGCAGGAAACCAGCGCCGGTGAAATCGCCCAGCTTCCAATCACCCTTGCGAACCGCCCAAATGTTGTTTGTCCGCCAGAACAAGGCCTCATGGGGATCGTCGGTTTCTTCGCCCGTGAAATACGGTTCCAGGTTGACGCCGTCGGAATTGAGCTCGGCGACATTTCCGCCCGCCGCGGCATATACGGTGGGTAGGATGTCGTAACCGATGACCGGCTTGTCGTAGACCCCCGGTTCAACGCCCGGGATATGCATCATAAATGGTATGCGAATGCCGCCTTCAAATGTCAGACCTTTACGGCCGGCAAACGGCGTGTTGTCGTTGACGTTGGTGCCACCATTGTCGTTGACGAAGACGATGATCGTGTTGTCCTTGACAGAATCCGACGTATTGCCGTCGCCATTTGGATCGTCGATCGCAGCCAGAACTTTGCCCACATTTCGATCCAAGGCGTATTGCATCGCGGCCACGATTTGTACGTTTCCGTCGACGATATGCGAGAAGCGGGCGATATCCTCCTGCTTCCATCCCCATGGAGTGTGGGCGCGGTCGGCGTCATATACAAAAAGAACGGTTCTTCCTCGCCGGCATGACGCTTGATGAAGCTGGCAGCCTCGTCGCCGAAGGCGTCGGTGACGTATCGCCCTTGCACCGGATCGTACTCCGCCGGGTTCCCTTCCACGCGGTACTGGTTTTCGTAGTTCTGGGTTCCCTTACGGATGACCCGGGCCGGATGCCAATCGTTAAAGTATTCACGACCGCCACCCCAAATTCCGTAGAACTCGTCGAAGCCCTTGTCGTTGGGAAGATTGACGCCCTCCTGGTAGCCGACGTGCCATTTGCCGATCATGCCGGTCGAGTAACCCAAAGCCTTGAGATGATCAGCGATTGTGGGGACGTTATCGGGAAGGGCAGGTTCGTGCGCCAGCTGTCCGTTCGGGTCGAGGTTGTAATCGAATCCGAACCGCTGCTGGTACGCGCCGGTGAGTAGGCCCGCTCGTGTCGGGCTGCATAGCGGTGCCGGGGCATAACCGTTGCGGGCCACGATGCTCCGCTGCGCGAGTGCATCGAGATTGGGTGTTTCAATCTGAGTCGTTTGGCCGGCAGCGGCGCTCGAAAAGCCGTATTCGTTGTAGCCGGCGTCGTCGGTCATGATGACGACGATGTTTGGCTTAGGACCCTGTGCGCGCGAAATGCCGGCAACGCTGAGTAGCGCCATGAGGCAGAAAACAATCCATCGGCGCGGTTTGAGCCCGCCAAAGGAATGCCTCGAATTACGTCGGCCCATGCGGCGAATTTCTAGAGGTTACGTCCCAGCGCGCGTGCCGCTCCGGCCCGCAGCAGTCGCTATAGAAAAGGTGCCCGAAGAGTCTTCCTAATTGATCCGTTCATTCTAGTGGGCTAAAGGGACGTGTCTAGCGAATCGCCCGTATTACCACTCTTTTGGGGTGGTAAGTCACTCTGACGGTGAAGCGTGTACCGGTTTTGACCTAGCCAACGAGGTCGAAAAGAGAGGGATTTCCGAGTTGGAGGGCCCACCCGGCCACCGGCCCATCACTTATCGGACGGCGTTTGCGTCGCTGGTCGGAATGCCGAGTTTTGGAACCGGTATCGGGGACGAAGATGCCGCGGAAGCGGCCACGGGCAGCTTGATAATGAACGCCGTGCCCACTCCCACGGAGCTTTCGACTCGAATTTTACCCTGGTGGGCTTCGATGATATCGCGGCAAGTAGCCAGGCCGATTCCCGTGCCGCCTTTGCCGCTTGCGTCTGGACCGCGCTTGGTGGTGAAATAGCGATCGAAAATGCGCGGCAGCAAATCGGCCGGGATTCCACTGCCCGTGTCGCGCACGGTCAGGTCGACGGTGCCGGCGGCCGCATCCGGCGCGACGCGAATCAGCACACGCCCGCCCCGCGGCATCGCTTGTCGCGCGTTCGTGAGGAGATTCAACAGCACCTGCTGGATTTCATTGCCGCACACGAACGCGGCCGGCGAAGGCTCCAATTGCCGCTCGACCTGCACGCGGTATTTTTGGAGCTCGCGCTCCAGCAGCACAAGCGACTGCTCGACAAGTTGAGCGAGGTCGGTGGGCTGCCGATCGTGTCCGCGGTTGCGGGCGAGGCCGAGCACGCTGTTGGTGATTTTTTCCGCGCACTGTGCGGCGGCGAGGATCTTTGTCAGCGCTTTATCGCGCGATGGCTCGTCTTTGTTCCGCAATCCGAGCTTGGCGTAGTTGATGATTGTCGTGAGGACGTTGTTGAATTCGTGCGTGGTGGTGCTGACCAATTCACCTAACGCGGCCATGCGTCGTGCCTGGCGCAGCTCGTCCTCGAGCCGCTCGATGCTTTGTTGAAGCGAGGCGTCGCCGTGATCCATAGTTTGCAAGCCGCTAGCGTGGGTGCGAAAGTGATAGCTCCCTAAAGTTGCCACACCTTACGCCCGCCGCCAGCGCGCGTGCACCTTTCCGAAAAGAAACGTCTTAACTCGTTTCCGCCTATTTGGTTACGACCCGCTGATTGTATCGACGAATCCGGCTGGCCGGCTGAAACTTCAGACGCTAGAATCCGCCCTCTTCAAAGCTGTTAGCCGTAAGCTATTAGCGGTGAGACCGACCGGACTTCGTATTTCAACGGCCGGCTTCGCAAACAGCTACTAGCGACGAGGAGTTGCCAGGATGCACACGGTCGAGCTATTGCAGGAAGCAGTGGAAGCGGCGCGACGGTTGGGATACGAAGTTCGTCAGGATTGGCTAGGCGGCGATGGCGGGGGGCATTGCATCGTGCGCGGCCGCAAATGGCTGCTGTTGGATGTCGCACAGTCAGCCGACGAGCAGCTCGACGTCGTTGCCGACGCGCTGCGGGGTGAAAGCGGCGCCTCACGGCATGTAAAATCGAGCGAGTTGGCCAAGCGGCTCCACGAGCGGAGCGCCGCGTAAGGAGAGGGCGACGAATATCAATGCCTCCTTGTCTCCTTGTCTAACCTGGTCGCTCCCCGGTACGCTACTCGCACGGAGGTAGCGACCATGACACGCATTTGGTACCTGGCTTACGGCATCGTCGCCTATTTGCTGTTCTTTGCCGCCATTCTGTATGGCATAGGTTTTGTCGGCGACCTGGCTGTTGTGTCCAAAGGGATTAACGATGGTACACCGACGACGCTCGTCACGGCGCTCACGGTGAATCTGCTGCTTTTGCTGTTGTTCGCTGTGCAGCACAATATCATGGCCCGGCCATGGTTCAAAGACTGGTGGACGCGGTATGTTCCACGGCCGATCGAGCGCAGCACGTATGTCGCCTTAGCCAGCCTGATCTTGATACTGCTGTATTGGCAGTGGCGGCCGATACGTGAAGTCGTCTGGCACGTCGATAACACCACGGTCCGCGGCATTCTGTGGGCCTTGTATTTCTTTGGCTGGGCGCTCGTGTTTTACAGCAGCTTTGTCATCGATCACTTCGAGCTGTTTGGCATGAAGCAAGTGTGGCGACATTTTCGAGGTGAAGAGCATGCCACCACGCCCTTTAGCGAGCGTTCGCTCTACCGCTGGGTCCGCCATCCGCTGATGCTTGGCTTCATTATCGCTTTTTGGTCGGCCCCGACGATGACGCTCGGCCGGCTGCTTTTTGCTGCCGTGACCACGCTCTGGATCCTCATCGCGATTAAAATTGAAGAGCGCGACCTGGCACATTTTCTTGGCGAGCCGTACCGTGAGTACCGTGCTCGCACGCCGATGCTATTGCCGATGACGCGAAGCGGGCGAAAAACCGAGTGATATGTCAGCCGGTTAGCGATACAGCTTGTGTTGGGTGATGTACGCGTCTACGGCGGGCGGCACGAACTGTTGGATTGGCTCATCCGCGGCGATGCGGCGGCGAATCTCGGAGCTGCTCACGTCGATTTCCTGCATCTCGACTAGTCGCGGCTGCTTGTTCGCTGCACACAACCGTTTTAAGTCGGCAAGATTCGGTTCGGATTGTTCGGCGCGACGCACGACCAGTGGTGTGGATAATCGGAAGATTTCGGCCGGCTCCTTCCAATGGGGCACATCGCGCACGGCGTCGGCCCCCATCAGGAAAAAGAGTTCGGCCTCGGGCAGTTCTTCATGAATTTGCCTTAACGTGTCGACCGTGTAGCTGAAACCGCCGCGGTCGATTTCGAGCGTGCAGACGCGGCAGTTTACTCGGGGTCGAGGACGACCCGGCTCGCTGAGCTCGGTTTCGATAGCCAGGTTGAGCATCTCGATGCGCTGGGCGGCGGTGGCGTGATGGCCGCGATGTTTGAGCGGCTGAATCGCGGTCGGCGTAAACCACAATTCGTCGAGCGCAGCCTGCTCGTAGCACGCATGTGCGAGCGCCAGATGCCCGTTGTGCAGAGGGTCGAAGCTGCCGCCGAAGATGCCGAGACGCATGGGAGAGTCGAGAGCTAAGAGTCCACAGTCGAGAGCCACAAACAGAGGTCTGAGCACGGAGCCAATCAAGTGGTATCGTAATCGTTTAGTAAGACGTCGAACATTGTTCGCTGTCTAGCAGTATCACAGTGACTCTGGCTCTCGACTCTTGACTCTCAGCTCTTGACATTAATGTCCCGCCAACAATCACTTTTCGAGACCGAGCCGCCGCCGTGGGAAGTGGATGATGCGTCGGAACAGCTCGTGGCCACGGTGGTGATCGCGGGTGGGCCGACTGGGGAATTCGATTATCTCGTGCCGGCCGGGCTGACGCCAACCGATCACCCGGAACGGCGGATTGAACCCGGGCGGCGTGTACGCGTGCCGTTGGGACGCAGCAATCGAAACGTCGTGGGATATTGCGTTGCCCTGGCCACCATGCCAACCGGTGGGCGCAGGCTCAAGTCGGTGGCGGGCGTGCTCGATCGACAGCAGATTCTCTCGGCGCCCCTGTTGCGGCTCACCAAGTGGATGGCCGAATATTATCTCTGCCCCTGGGCGCAGGTGCTGGAAGCGGTGGTGCCGGCCGGCGTGCGGTTCCACGCAGGCACGCGCGAAGTCACGCTGCTGACACTGGCGCCGGAGTTTGCAGCCGGATTCAGCCAGCTCGAGCTACCCGTCAAGCAGGCCGAGGTCTTGAAGATTCTGGCGTCCAGCCAACGGCCACTTTCGCCGAAAGAGCTTGCGGCGCGAGCGCGGTGCACGTCGGGGCCGATTAACGCGCTCCGTAAAAAAGGATTCATTGCCGAGAGTGTCGAACGGGTCAGTACCGGTCGCGTCACGACACCGGAAGTCGCTCGACAGGCTGCCCACGAATTGAATCCCGACCAAGCGCGTGCGCTGTCCACGCTTCGCGATGCGCTGCATGCTGCCGAACACCGCACGATATTAATCCACGGCGCCACGGGCAGTGGAAAAACCGAAGTATACATGCAAGCCATCCAGGAGGTTGTGCGTTTCGGCCGGCAAGCGATTCTGCTTGTGCCCGAGATTAGCCTCACGCCGCAGACCGTAAGCCGTTTTCGGGCCAGGTTCGACCGCGTGGCCGTGCTGCACAGCCACATGAGCGATGTCGAGCGGCACGACCATTGGCAACGAATTGCCCGCGGCGATGTGGATGTCGTCGTGGGGGCCCGCAGTGCGGTCTTTGCGCCGACGCCGCACTTGGGATTGATTGTGCTGGATGAGGAGCACGAGACGTCGTTCAAACAGGATTCGGCACCCCGGTATCATGCCCGGGATGTGGCTTTACGCCGCGCTGCCGATCAAAAAGTTCCACTCGTGCTGGCGAGCGCAACACCGTCGCTGGAAAGCTGGCACCGGGCCGAGCGGGGCGAATTCCAGCTGGTTCAGATGCCGCGCCGCGTATTGGACCGGCCGCTGCCGGCCGTGCGTACCATCGATCTCCGCGAGGAAGCGCATAGCAAGTTCTCGCGTGGGGCGATCAGCCGGCCTCTGCACCGGGCGATGGAAGAGGCGCTGCGCGACGGCGGACAAGTGATTCTGTTGCTGAATCGTCGCGGGCATTCGACACACATTCAATGCCCGGCGTGTGGTCGTGCGCTGCACTGTCCCGATTGCGACTTGGCGCTGACGTTCCACCGTCACAATAGCGAGGCTGTTTGTCACTATTGCGATTACCACTCCGCAGTGTCCAACGCGTGCCCGGCATGCCAATTCGCAGGTTTGCGGTACAGTGGTTTGGGTACGCAAAAACTCGAGGCCGAGGTGCGTGCGCGGTTTCCCGATTACGCGTGCCTGCGGATGGACACCGACAGCATGCGCGCCCGCGGTAGTCATGAGCGGCGCGCTGGCTGCATTTCGCGACGGTCACGTGCGGATTCTGCTCGGCACGCAGATGATTGCCAAAGGGCTCGACTTTCCGAATGTGACACTCGTGGGAGTGGTCAATGCCGACACAGCGCTCCACTTGCCGGATTTCCGCGCGGCCGAACGAACATTCCAATTGGTAACGCAAGTGGCAGGGCGCACGGGCCGCGGCGGCCAGGGCGGGCGAGT
Source organism: uncultured Planctomycetota bacterium (assembly GCA_963786455.1). GTDB lineage: Bacteria > Planctomycetota > Planctomycetia > Pirellulales > Lacipirellulaceae > JABDGM01. Next base: position 920,741 of record CAWAZX010000018.1, read on the forward strand.
TTTGGTGCAGACGCTGTGCCCCGATTCGCCGGCGATCATGGCGGCGGTGCGGCACGACCTGGCGGCATTCGCCAGTCAAGAGTTGCCGCATCGCGAGGCACTCGGTTATCCGCCGTTCACAGCGATGGTGCGAATCGTCGTTCGCGGCCCCATCGCGAGTCTCGCGCGAAATGGCGGAAGAAATTGCTCGACGGTTAAAAGTCCATGCCGACCAATCGGCATCGAACGCGGCCGGGGTGCGAATTCTCGGACCGGCCACCGCGCCCATCGCAAAATTACGCGGCAGCTTCCGCTATCAAATTCAATTGCAGTCGGCCGACAACGATCATCTCCGCAGTGTAGTGCGAGTCGCCACCCAGGAGCTCAAGCCGCCGGAGGGCGTCGTCTGGACCGTGGACGTCGACCCCGTGGATATGATGTGAAAAGTCGAGAGTCAAGAGCGGAGAGTCAAGAGCCAGAATTCCGAAATGGGCTTTGAATCGGCTGCTGGCTCTCGACTCTTGACCCCTCAGCTCTCGACTAATCCGCACTTGGACCCTTCTCGCGGCTGGCCTTACAATCAACGGCATGTCGTATCGAACTGTCAAACGTGTGCTGGGTGAAACGAGCCTGGAGCGGAAGTGCCGCTGGTGGTTCGGCCTGTCGCTCGTCGTGCTGCTGACGCTGAGCTTCACGTGGTACGGTCGCCAAATGGATAGCTTAGTTGCCAACCGTATCAAGGATCAAAGTGAAGAGTTTGTGCGTGCCGGTTGGCAAAAACTGCATATTGAAGGCATGGCACAGATTGAAAAGCCCTCCGGTCCAAACACCGAAACAAACGAGGCCGCAATCGCCTACGACCTTTTGGCCGCGAGCAGCGTGGCATTGGGCCGCGATTTTGACTGGCACGCTCTTTTGCCCGTGACGCGCGATCAATTGAAAGCAGAATACCGCGATCGTGCCGAAAACTATCTTCCGCAAGATCCCGAAGAGAAACAGCTCGTTAACGATTGGTTCACGATCTACGGCAAGCGGTTACCGACCGACGAGAATTCGCCCGAGGCCTGGCAGCCGCCGACTTTCAGCCGTCCGAACACCGATAAGAATGGTCGTCGCGTTTACCAGTATTATCAGCCGATGTATGCGGGTGAATCGTGTGTCAATTGCCATAAAATGTTCGGCGCGTTTCCGAAAACACACGCCGTTGGCGATTTGATGGCCGTGGTGCGGGTGACGATTGATGACCAGGAAACAGTCGACGCACGGGTAACCGCTTGGGTCGGATTGTGGGTAGCGGCGATTGTCGTGGGCTTTTGCTCGATGTTCTCGTTGTGGGCTGTGGTGCGGTATGTGATCGTCAAGCCGGTGACGCACCTGCGCGACGTGGCCAACGCGGTCCGTGAGGGCGATGTCGAGCAGCGGGCGGCGATTCGCACGGGCGACGAATTTGAGGAGCTCGGCGCGGCCTTCAACCGCATGTTGCGACAACTGCTGAGTCAGCAGAGCGAGTTGCGGGTGGTCAACAAGGAACTGGACGATCGGCTCGACGATCTTGCCCAGGCCAATATGAAACTGTACGAAATGAACCGTCTCAAAAGCGATTTTCTCGCCACGGTAAGCCACGAGCTGCGGACCCCGCTCAACAGCATTTTGGGATTCAGCGACGTGCTCAGCGGCATCGCTGTGCTCGATGACCGGCAAAAACGGTACGTGGGCAACATCCAGCGATCTGGCCGCAATCTGCTGGAAATGATCAACGACATTCTGGATTTGGCGAAAGTGGAAAGCGGCAAAATGGAAGTGCGGCTCAGCGAGTTCCGCATCGGTTCGCTGGTCGCCGCCCAGTGCGATATGGCCCGCCCCCTGGCCGAAAAGAAGAACATCGACCTCCACTGCGATGCCCCGGCGAGCCTGCCGCCGGTACGCCAAGATCAAGCCAAGGTGCAGCAGATTCTCAACAACCTGCTGTCGAACGCGATCAAGTTCACGCCCGAAGGCGGGCGGATTGTCGTCACCGCCGACGGCGATCCGGCAAGCGATCTGCGGCTCACCGTGGCCGATACCGGCATCGGAATCAGCCCCGACGAGCAGCAGCTCGTGTTCGAAAAATTTCGCCAGGCCTCGGGCGCCTTGCCCGATGGTGACGCCATGACACGTGAACACCCGGGCACCGGACTGGGCCTTTCGATCGTCCGCGAATTATGCCGGCTGTTGGGGGGCGATGTTTCGCTCGAGAGCGAGTTGGGGAAAGGCAGCACGTTTTCCGTGCGTCTCCCCTGGCGGTTGGAAGAGCCGACACGCCTGGACGGCCCACTGCGTGAGGACTTGGACGCGCTGGCGAGATCGGCCCAGGTGCCTGATACGCCACTAACGGCTTTCAAAAGCCTGGAAAGCCAGGGCTCCGGCGTGTAACGACAAATTGCGGATTTCGGATTGCGGATCGCGGATTGGCAGATAACAATCCGCAATCCGAAATCCGCAATCCGAATTCTCATTTCTGCTAACTTTGACTCCCGATTCGAACCTACCCACCGTTCATCTATTCACCGATGGGGCGTGCAGCGGCAACCCGGGGCCGGGCGGTTGGGCGTTTATTTTGCGTCACCCGGCCTCTGGCAAAGAGTTGGAACGCTCCGGCGGCGAGCCAGTCTCGACGAATAACCGCATGGAATTGACGGCGGCGGTCCGCGGACTGGAAGCGCTCAAAAAGCGCAGCGGCGTGGAGCTGTTTACCGACAGCGTGTACGTGGGCAAGGGAATTAGCGAGTGGCTTCCCAAATGGAAGTCGAACGGCTGGCGACGGAAAGAGAAGAACAAGCTCGTGCCGATTGCCAACGAGGAATTATGGCGCGAGCTGGACCAGCTGCTCGCCAAACACCAGGTGAAATATACGCGCGTCGCCGGTCACAGCGGCCACGAGGAAAACGACCGCGTCGACCAACTCGCCGTGGCGGCGTATCAGCGCGATCTGTAGCGTGACGACCAGAACGGCGACATTCGCGTCGGCAGCCAGGCCGAGTATCGTCCGCCCGCGATCCAGATTCTCTGCCGACTCCCGGCGACGCAAGCCTCGCCGTAGAATGACCGCATGAGCGGCCTATCAGAACCCGCCAAAACACAGACCCCGCAACGCCAGCCCACACCCGCAGAGGTCCTGGCCACGCCCGTGGAGTTCGTGCGCGGCGTGGGGCCGCAGCGGGCCGAATTGCTCGCCCGCCTCGATATACACACCGCCGGCGACCTGATCTTCTGTTTCCCGCGCGATTACCAGGACCTTACCGACTGCCGCGAGATCGATGCGTTGGAAGAGGGGCTCATGCAAACAGTCCGCGGCGAGGTGGTCGAAATCGACGCCCGCAGCAGTGGATTCGGCAAGAGCGTCGTCGGGGTCCTGTTGCGGCACGGCGAGCACTACCTTAGGGCGATCTGGTTCAACCAGCCGTTCATGCGGGATAAGTTCCGCCAGGGTCAGCACGTGCTCTTTTCCGCGACGCCGCGGTTCCGCGGCGGCCGCTGGGAAATGCCCCACCCGCGCGTCATGTGGCTCGACGGCGCCGACGACGCACCTGAAATGCGATTGCTGCCGTTGTACCCGCTCACCGAGGGCCTCACGCAGTATCAAATGCGCCGGATGGTCGCCAGTGTCGTCGAACAATTTGGCGCTGTGTTGGAAGAGGTATTTCCAAGTGAGCTGCTGATCGAATACGACCTGATGCCGCTTGCCGAGGCCCTTCCGGCGATTCATTCGCCGCAGGACTCCAGCGCGCTCGAGCGCGCTCGACGGCGATTCGTATTTCAAGAGCTTTTCATTCTGCAGTTGGCCGTGGTTGCCAGGCGCTGGCAACAACAAGTTGGATTTCGCGCGCCACCGCTGGTGGCCACGCCGGATATCAATGCGCGGATCGAACGACTTTTTCCGTTTGAGTTCACCGCCGGTCAGCGGGCGGCCATTCGTGAAGTGGCCGATGACATGGCCAGTGAAACGCCCATGAATCGACTGTTGCAAGGTGACGTCGGCAGCGGCAAGACAGTGGTGGCAGTGTACGCGATGCTGACTTGCGTGGCGCGTGGTCACCAGGCGGCCCTGATGGCGCCAACAGAAATCCTGGCCCGGCAACATGCCGAAACCCTGGCCGGCCTGCTCCAGGCCAGCCGGGTCCGGCACGTTCTGTTGGTGGGCGGCCTGCCGCAAAAACAACGGGAAGCCGCGTTAGAAGACATCGCCGCCGGGCGGGTCGACGTGGTGATCGGCACCCACGCCATCGTGCAGCAAGACGTGCGATTTGCCCGTCTGGGGCTGGTGATCGTCGACGAACAGCACAAATTCGGCGTGCGACAGCGGGCCGCCCTCCGGCAGGGCCAGCAGTCGCCCCATTACCTGGTCATGACGGCGACCCCCATTCCCCGCACCGTGAGTATGACGCTGTTTGGGGACCTGGACGTGACGACTCTCCGCGAGATGCCGCCTGGCAGGCAGGAAATCCGCACCTACCTCGTCGATCCGGCGAACCAGCCCCGTTGGTGGAATTTTGTGCGCGAAAAACTGCGTGCCGGAAGGCAAGCGTACGTCGTCGCCCCGCTGGTCGACGAATCTCAAAACGTGCCCGCGGCCAGCGTGGCCGAAGCCTTCGAGCGACTCACGAACGGCGAGCTTTCGGCATTTCGCTTGGGAGTAATTCACGGACGCATGCCCTCGAGCGAAAAAGAACAAGCGATGACCGACTTTCGTACGGGCCGCGCAGGTGCTCGTTTCCACAAGTGTGATCGAGGTCGGCGTCGACGTGGCAAACGCCTGTGTGATGGTGATCGATTCCGCCGAGCGTTTCGGCTTGGCGCAGTTGCATCAGTTGCGAGGTCGCGTGGGGCGTGGATTATACGCCGGCTTTTGCGGTGTGCTGGTGAGTGAAACGCTCTCGCCGCAGGCCCGCGCTCGACTCGAGGCGTTTGCCTCCACGGCGGACGGATTTCAATTAGCGGAGATGGATTTTGATCTGCGAGGGCCAGGCGATTTGTTCGGGACACAGCAGCACGGCTTACCGCCGCTCAGGATCGCCGATTTGCGGCGCGATCACAAAGTTGTCGAACATGCGCGTGAAAAGGCGCAACAGCTTTTTGCCGCCGATCCGGGTCTCAAACTTCCGCAACACTCGCGGTTACGGCGTCAAATGCTCGTCCGGTACGGAGGGGCCTTGGAGCTTGGCGACGTGGGATAGATTCCATCCGACGCCGACGAGTCGGGCAAAACACGGCCTCCGCGATAGTCCGACTGGCGAGAAATCGCAGTGGCTCGGCGTAAAGTGAATCGAGGGATAGTCTTACAACCGGCCGGTATTATCGATTTCTTGGGAATTATTGAGCTGCGCCGCGTCATTATGACCGGTGTAATCGTTCGATTAATTTCGCAAATTCCTTGCAAACTTCGCGACCTTGTCTATGCTGAAGGACTGAGCAGGTTTCAACTTAGACGGGTGGAGACTCTCTGCCCGTCCCCCGTACTTATCCGTTTCGTATTGTATCCGCAGCGAATCCGACACCTGTGAAGTTGCCGTCGAGAGCGTTGTAGGTCAGGAGTAAGTTCTAATGATTGTTACAACTGTGAAGTTGGGCTCTGCGCATGCGCAATGGAATTCTCATCATCAAAGCGTCAGAACTTTTTCTTGTCTGTTATCGTCGGCTCTCGCCGCGATTATTGTTTGTTCGGCAGTTCTGCCGGCTCATGCGGTGCCCATCAATTACGGGTCGCACATCGGCACGACAGTCGATTACATCAATGTGACCGAGGATACAACGACCGGTGATTCGCAGCCGTTGTTCGGCGCGCCGATATACGGTGCCGACTCGATTGATTTTAATCCGGTTGGTTTTGACGCGACGGCTGCTGGTACTGGCGGCACGGATACCACCGGCGCACGGCTCACGTTCATGATCATGTCTCACGCCGGCAAGTCGATCACGAACATCAGCTTCTTCGAAGCAGGTGATACGACGCTCGGCGGCTTGGGTAACGACAGCACAAACACTTCGGTGACGGCCAGCGGCACGATCACCGTCAACGCCGTCGATGGCGTAAACATTGCGCCACTCGTGCGGCCGATCGCTTTGACGTTCTCACCCTCTGGCGGCACGTATGGTTTGCTGTCCGACGGTGGTGGCGGCCCGATTTTCCATACTCCTTGGACCGGTTCCTTGCTGGTCAACGTGGGGCAGATTCTGACTCAAGCCGGCGTTCCGTTTACGTTCGGTGCCTCGAAAGTATCCATCGATTTGGTCAATACGCTGAACGCTGCGACCCAGACGGGAACGGCTGCGGTGATCAGCAAGAAAGATTTTGGCGGAATTAGCATAACTGTGAATATCCCGGAGCCGACGTCCGTGGTGCTGGCTTGCTCCGCATTCGTTGGTTGCGTGGGATTGCTTTTGCGGAGACAGCGCAGCTAAACGACGGGAAAATGGGCCTTTTTCCTGTCTCCGCCGAGGGGCCTTGGTATTCCCCTCTTTTTAGGGGGTTAGGGACGGGTGGTAGCAGTTATCAAGAATTGCAAAATTTTTTCACCAAAACTATTGCAATCGATTTTTAGGTGTGTATCTTTAGCAGGTGCGGGGAAGTAGTGGGCAAGAGACTCCCGCAAACGTGTACTGACTTTTGAAGTGGGATACGTCGGCGAAATTGGATGCAGTTGGGGCATCGCCGACATAATTGAAGGCTAGGAGCGAGAGCTAATGACCGGTCAAACAATTGAGCTGACACGTGCGGTTGCACGGCCACTCTTTCGTACATCATCTCGGTGCGCTTCTGTACCGCTTGCCGTCTTATTGGCAGCCTGCCTTATTCTTTTGATCATTGGCCAACCTTCTGTTGGCGCGCAAATCAACTACGGGACCCACATGGGTACCCACGTCACCTATGTCAACGTCACCGAAGACTCCGGTGCGGATGAGCCGCTTCCGCTGTTTGGTGCGCCGACGGTGACCGGCAATTCGATTGATTTCAATCCGGTCGGGTTCGACGCTGGTAGCGCCGGCGGCGGTAGCGACATCACCGACTCAAACTTGGTGTTCATGGTCACCGCCAAGTCGGGGAGCCGTATAAGTGAGCTAGTGTTCAGCGAAGCCGGCGACACGACCCTCGCTGGGACCGTGCCAGCTGGTTCCATGAGCACGGCAACGGCAGTGTTTGCCACCGGCGTGCTGGATATTCAGGAAGTGATTTGACTGTCGCCGGAATCAATCACATTTCAGTTCCGTTCTCGTTAACGTTCACACCTTCCGGTGGCACTTACTTCCTCGGCACCGATGGCGGTGGCGGGCCGATTTACCACACGCCCTGGTCGGGAAGCGTCACGCTGGATATCGACGCGATTTTGGTTGCTAACGGCTTCATCCTGCCACCTGGCCCAATCGATCCGGAGGGTGGGGCAACGAAAATCTCGATTGACCTCGACAATACCCTGGTGGCTGTCTCGCAGACTGGAACATCGGCCGTGATCGCAAAGAAGGACTTTGGCGGCATCACGATTCGGACGAACGTCCGAACAGAGCCAGGCGGCGAGCCTGAGATTCCTGAACCGGCGGCCTTCGTCCTGGCCGGGTTGGGGCTCCTGGGCTTGGCAGCTCAGCGGCGACGGGTTTAGTCCTTCGGTTTTGGTACTTTTCCGGGCGGCCGGTAGGCCACCCGAGCATGAAATAAAAAGGGTGTCTCAGAGAAAACCACAATAAAAACCCCGGGATTTCCGGGTGGAGGGCCTAACGAAAAAACTTTTTAAGGAAATTCTTTACATCTGCTAAATTATGCCTTATCATGACTGCCGTTGACGCAGTGCATGGCGTCGTTGACGTTACGCACGCGGGCCGTGGCAGATCGATGATCGGCTGCGTCCACTTGGCCTTGCCGAAGCGGACCTTCTAAATACTTGCAGGTGTTATAAATGCTCTCGAATCATTCTTCTGCGGTTCGGCTTGTTCAGTGTTTCCGTTACTTTGCTCTTTGCGCGGCAATCGCATGGTGCTGCGTCGAACTTTGCCGAAGCGGCTCCGATCAATTGGGGCGACTTCGTTGGAAACACCGTGACCTACCGAATGGTTACTGAAGACTCGGGAACCGACACGGTGCCTCCCTGCATGTTTTGCCAGCCGACGGTCGGCGGCGATACATTGAACTTCAATCCAGTTGGGTTTGACGCGAGTTCATCGAACGGCGGCGCTCCCGACATCACCGATGGGCAGCTGTTGTTCATGATCGAATCGAACAACAAGCAGACGCAGGCAATTCAGAACTTCAAGATCAGCGAAACCGGCGACACGACGCTATCCGGCAACGTTCCGGTGGGCTCAACCAATACCGCGACGAGGGTTTCGATTACGCCCGTGGTGGAGATTGTGGAAGTCGACGGAGTTTCACTGCCGGTGCCGATTACGCTCTCGAAGTTGAGCACGCCTCCGCTACCGGTGTTGGACGACGTGTTCACTCAAATACCAGGTAACACCCCGTCGGACGGCCAGTGGGAGTTGGGAACCGATGGCAATGGCGGACCGATCTTTTTCACCCAATGGAACGGCATGCTGTTTGTCGATGTTCGCGATGCTCTGATCAAGAGTGGCACTCCGTTTACGCGTGGTGCAACCAAGGTCACCGTCAACCTTGACAATACGCTCACGGCTGTCAGTGCAACCGGCACCGCTGCCACGATCGCCAAGAAGGATCTCATCACAATTACGACCAACATCCCGGAGCCAGCTACGGTTAGCCTGTTCGTCGTAGCGATGGCCGCGGGAATGCTGGCACGGCGTCGCGGTTAGTTTGCGGTGCGAGCTATTCGTCTCGAAGGGCGGCAGCGCGGCGCACGATCTCCAGGAACTCGGCCCTGTAGCCGTGTTCATCTTTGCCCAGACCGCTTTGGGCGAGTTCGACAACTGCGGCAAACGTAAGATTGCCTTTGTACTGCGAGTCGCGCAGCAAGAGTCCAAAGCCCGCCACCGCCGCGGCAAACTGAAAGTCACCACTGGCTGCGCGAAATGCCTGGCCCTCGTCGGTGATCGCCCAGTCCAGTTTTCGGCTGGTATCCCCCTCGGGCTGTTTGTATCGCATCTTGAGCGTCAGCAGCTCGCTCGCAACATCTCCGGAGGCGCTAGGATTCGACTTCGAATCTTTACTAGCAGTGGATTGGTACTTGAGCTCATCGACCGCCGGCACATCGACTTTCTGTCCCGCAGGCACAATCTCATACAGTGCCGTCACGGTGTGGCCCGCGCCAATCTCGCCGGCGTCTTTCGTGTCGTCGTTGAAGTCCTCGGTGCGCAACATGCGGTTTTCGTAGCCAATGAGCCGGTAGCCCGCCACCTGGCGGGGATTGAATTCGACTTGAATCTTCACGTCCTTGGCGATGGTGACGAGTGTGCCGGTCATTTCTTCGACCAGCACTCGGCGGGCTTCCGTACGGTTGTCGACGTAGTGGTAGTTGCCGTTGCCTTGATCCGCGATGGCTTCCATCATGGCGTCATTGAGATTGCCGCGGCCAAAGCCCAGCACGGAGAGAAACACGCCGGTATCCTTGGCTTTCTGTTCGCACAGTCGCTCGAGTTCCCCGGTGCTCGTCACGCCGACGTTGAAATCGCCGTCGGTGCAGAGGATGACGCGGTTCGTGCCGCCCTTCACGAAATTGTCTTCAGCGATCTGGTAAGCGAGCTGGATGCCCGCGCCGCCGGCGGTGGAGCCGCCGGCCTGCAACTGGCCCAATGCGGCCAGGATCGTCCGCTGGTCGCTGCCGACCGTGCTGGGAAGCACCAGCCCCTCGCTGTTGGCGTACACGACAATGGCGACACGGTCGTTCTCGCCCAGCTCACGCGTGAGCTGCTCGAGGCCGTAGATGACGAGCGGGAGCTTGTTCGGCTCGTCCATCGAGCCGGAAACATCCACCAGAAACACCAGGTTGGACCGTGGCCGCTTGTCGCGATCCAGCTCGCGGCCCTTGATGCCGATCCGTACCAGCCGGTGCTCAGCCTTCCACGGGCAGCCGGCCACTTCCACGTGGGCGGCGAACGGAGCGGCATGGTTGTTTGTGGCCGCCGCGTCCGCCCCCCCTGCAGAGCCGGGGGCTGGCGGTGTGTTGGCATCAGCCGTATCGACTGCGTCCGTCGCATTGGCGGGTGGGCCGGCGTAGTCGAAATCGAAATAGTTGATGAGCTCCTCGATACGCACGGCATCGGGCGGTGGCAGCGCGTTCATGTCCATCAGGAATTGCCGCACGTTCGCGTAGGAGGCCGTGTCGACGTCGATCGAAAACGTCGAGACGGCGTTCGCGCCCTCGGCCTTGATGAACGGGTTTTCCACGATCCGCGTGTATTGATCGCCGGAAAGGTCGGGTCCGACGCCCTCGGCGGTTTGCAATTGTGGCACTTCCACGATGATGTCTCCCACCGCGGCGACGTCCATCTCCACCTCTCCCTCCCGGCGCTGGCCTCTGCCAAGCAGAAAACCGGGAGGTAGATTCGCCGGTCCGCTAGTTTCCTGAAATGGGACGCCAAGCGAAGGCACAGCCGCAGGCGCACGTGCCGCACCATCGTAAAGCATTAACCGGTCCGATCCCCCAGCTGGTGCCGGTGTCGACGCGGGCGCGTTTGTATGTGCATCTTTGATTAGACCGTCTAGACCGATCGCGTTATTGGCCGTTTGGTCACGAAATTGCTTCGATACTTCCAGCGACTTGTTCAGTTTTTTGGCGTCACCAAAATGTACGTTTGAAGTGTGCAGTTGAGTTTCGCCAGGGGTTAACCGCTGATCGAGGGAGCGATTAAGAAGGCTCGCGTCCGTCGATTCCAATGCAATCCCATCATGGGGTGTCGGCCCTGACAGTGGGGTGTTTTCCGTTTGCCCACCGAGACGTTCGCTCCGGGAACTCGTCGCCAAGTCGCGATTGTTTTGCTGCCTCTTTTGCCGCCATTTGAAACTTGCCGATCGGCAGGATCGCAAGCAGCGTGGCGCCGACGAGTAACGATGCGGCCACTGCCGCCGCAATCCAACGCGATGCTGCAAATCGCTTGGGTTTCGAGTGTTCAACCGGTGCCGGCATGGATGCGGCGGCTGCCGAGAGTATCCGGCCGGAAAGGTCGGGTGGCGTTTCGTTGCCGATCAGTTCCGAAAGGCTGTGATCGATGAGACGGTCTTGGGATTCGTCGATTTTCGTGGGTTGGGTGATTTCGTCTGGAGTGTTCATGGTTGGGCTCGCGCTGATGTTTTTCGTTCTGCGCTGGAGGATTGCGCCGTGGTTCTTGGTAGGGGATTCGGCCTGGCGGCCGACGCTAAAGGGGGTCGACGACGGGGCGAATGCTAAGCGGTGGATTCGCGATTCAGTTTTCGTTCGACGCATTCGCGGAGTGATTGGCGCGTACGTCGCAATAACGTCTTGACGCCATCCGGTTTCATTTCCAGCCGCTCGGCGATTGCTTCGCGACCGAGGCCGTCGCGGTAGTGCAGGTCGATCGCCTGCCGGCAGCGGCCGTCGAGTTGCTCGATGCACTCGCGGAGCGCATCGAGGTAACCGGTGAGGTCTCCCGACGGCCCAGCGGCCGCGGCCCACACGCTGTCAGCCGCTTCCAGCTCGACCGTGGAAATCTCGCGGTTTTGCTTGCGACGTAGCGCAAGCAACTGGTTGCGGGCCACGGTACGCAGGTAGCCGGCCGTTTGTCTGCCGTCGCGCTCGGCAAACTTCGCCCTGGCGAACGCCAGGAACGTTTCCTGCGTGAGGTCGGCGGCTTCCGTGCAATCGGCGCCCAGGTAGCGCAAGTATCGCCAAATGCTCGCCTGATGATGCACAACGAGGCTGGCGAGATCCATGGGTTCGGTCGGGTCCCGAGCATCCGCCGGGGCGGACGGTGCCCGCGGCCCGGCTCGCGTCGACAATTCGTGCATTGCCACAGGCGCGGCTCGCTGTAACTGGTCAGGGATGGCCGTCATGATCTTATTAGTGCGCGCGGACCGCGAAAGGGTTCCACAATTCGAGAAGGTTTTCGAAAGAGATAGCAAGAATCGCTGACAGCATCGAATAGCCGTCACGCCCCTGCGGTAATCGTCGCGCCGGCCTTCCATTGAACGCCGTCACGCTCGACACGGTGATACAGAGTATCACGCTCCACCGGCTCGCGGCCGGCCTCGACGATCAGCCGGCGAATCTCGTCGACGGTGAGAACCTCCGGCGTGGTGGCACCGGCATCGTGATAGATAAGCTCGTGCCGCACCGTGCCGTCGATGTCGTCGGCACCGTAGGAAAGGGCCACCTGCGCCGTGCCGATGCCGAGCATGATCCAATATGCTTTTACATGTGGCACGTTGTCGAGCATCAATCGGCTGATCGCCATCACACGCAAGTCCACCAGACTGGACGGCTTTTTGATGTGCGCGAGCCCCGTGTTGTCCGGGTGAAATGCCAGCGGAATGAATGTCTGAAACCCGCCCGTTTCATCCTGCAATTCGCGGAGGCGAATCAAGTGGTCGATGCGATGGTACGGCTGCTCAATGTGGCCGTATAGCATCGTGCAATTCGAACGCAGGCCGAGCTCGTGGGCCGTGCGGTGGACTTCAAACCAGCGGCGTGCGTCGGCCTTGTGCTCGCAGATTTGGTTGCGAATTTCCGGGTGAAAGATCTCGGCACCGCCACCCGGCAGGCTGCCCAGGCCGGCCTCCACCATGTTTTCCAGCACGCCGCGCACTGATTTCTGCGACAGCCGGCAGAACCAGTCGATCTCCACCGGCGTCCAGGCTTTCAGGTGCAGCTCGGGATACGCCTGGTGCAGGATGCGGATCACATTGACATACCAATCGTATTTGCGCTGATGATGCAACCCGCCGACGATGTGCATTTCCGTGCAACCGTGCTCGACCGCCTCGGCCCCGCGGGCGAGGATCTGCTCGTCGCTCATGACGTAGCCCTTGGGATCGCGCAGGTCGGAGCGGAACGCGCAGAACACACAGCGGTACACGCACACGTTGGTGGGATTCAAGTGCGTGTTAATGTTGTAGTAGGCGAAGTTGCCGTTCTTGCGCTCGCGAACGAGGTTGGCCAATTCGCCAAGCTCGGGCAGCGGCACGTCGAGCCGCTCGAGCACCAGGCCATCCTCCAGCGACAGCCGCTGTCCGGCTTCGACTTTCTCGCGGATCGGTTTCAGAATGGGACTCGAAGTGCGAAGCATGGCGGAAACCGGATGTCGAAGACTCGCCGTGGCGAGCTGGCTGCTGAATGCTAGATGTTGGGAGACGGGTCGTTCTTGGCCCAGATTCCAGTATCACCGAACGCCTATCAGTTGGTCCAGATACCCAAGGTGAACACGCCGTCGCTGGAGAATGCTCAATCCACCCTTAGTCCAATCTTTGGCCAAAATGCCCGTTCTGCAACAATCCGCTTGCCATAGTCTCTTGCCTTCTTTGCCTTTCCTGACATCGTATCGGGATCTGCAACTACGAGAATATCTAGTTTCTTCGTAACGGACTTCGCGAATGTCATTCCCGCGGCCGTTGCAAGTTCTTCCGCTCGCTCTTTGTCGATTCGTTGCCCATCAATAGTGCATTGGCTTTCACCGGTGAAGCAGACAGAATTTCCCGACAGATCTTCTCGCGTTAGGACAGCCGGTTCGTCATTCCTAACTGCCAAATACTTCATTGCCTGCTCCTCAGTCACAGCCAGCAATTGGGCCACTCGTAAGTAGTCCCGTTTTTCTGAAGGGCTAAGAGCGTGGTCCGCCATAACGATGCTACCAAGCGTTTTTAGGAAGCACCGGTGTACTTCGGCAACTTGCGGTCCATCAAGTCCGAGTGAGATTGCCAACTCATGCAACTGCTTTGCCTCCACTTCATCGACCGAGCGATCTTCTAAAACCTGTTCAAGTAAAAGCCTGTACGACGCAATTGAATCATCGCTCGCCATGGACTCGATCGTGCAGTCGGGAAGCTTTCCCATCAATGTGCCGATGAATGAATGTTGCGTCTTTCGTTGTGCCGTTCGACGTGCTATGCCGAGAGGCGTCGGTGGTTTTTGCCAAAGCTCATGATGCGAGAGCGGTCTCGGAAAATTTGAAATTCCGAATTCGGCGATGAGTCGTGAACATAAGAGCGCGCACGCATACGCGTCATCGCTGGCACAATGTGGCGTCTCCAGTTTGATGCCAAAAAAGCGACAGCAGTCCAAGAGTCGATGGGACGCACCAATTTCAATCGAACGCATAAGTGCCAGTGTGCAAATCCCCTCAAAACCTTCGAGGTCAAACCCGCTGCGTGCGAATTCCGCCCGTATAAAACGCGAGTCAAACAATAGATTGTGCGAAACAGGAATCGTTCCTTCAAATCGGTGCCAAATGTCGCCCGCCAAGTCCTGAAATGTTGGAGCGTCGGCAATGTCACTGGCGCTGATACCGTGAACGTGGGATGGCCCTACGTCCCGCCCAGGGTTTACCAATGTTTCCCACCGTTCGACGACATCCATATCGTTGTCCAAGACAACCGTGGCTATCTCGATGATTCGATCATTACCATTCGCGTAGAGTCCGGTAGTTTCAATATCAAAGACTGCAAAGTCTGGCATGGCTGATCTCCTTGGCTCCGAACAGAAGAATTAAGCGCAAGATCAAGCGTTCCTATGGCGAACAGCCCCAGGCTGATAATGGCATTTACGTAAAAAAATGCTGCATTTACGCGGGAAAGGTCGTCCGGCCGAACCAACGCGTGTTCGTATACCAAGAGTCCAGCGACGGCAACCAACGCCAACCAGTACAGCCATCCGAGCAGCGGGTAGGCCAGCGGCAAAAACGCGAGCAAGACGACGGTCAGCAAATGGCAGGCGGCGGCCAAACGGAGTGCCATCGGAATTCCAAGGCTTGCCGGGATACTGTGCAGCCCAGCCGCCCGGTCGGCGTCGTAGTCCTGGCAAGAATAAATCACGTCGAAACCGGCAACCCACGTGAGCACCGCACCGCCCAGCACAAGTGCCGGCAGTATGTCCGCCGGATTGGCGAGCAACTCCTCGCCGCGGATGGCAATCCAAGCCGCCACCGGCGAAAGTGCAAGCGCGGTGCCGAGCCAGAAATGAGCGAGCGCGGTGAACCGTTTGGCAAAACTGTACCCGGCCAGAAACATGAGCACGGCAGCGGCCAGATAAAGCGGCAAGCGATTCGGCAAGAACAGTAATGTGCTTGCGACGAAAGCTGCGGCCGAGGCACCGGCAAACGCTGCCACTTGCCAGACGGTAAGGATTCCTTCCGGCAGATGTCGGCCGGCGGTACGCGGATTGGTCGCATCCAGGCGTCGGTCGGCGAGCCGATTGAACGCCATCGCGAAGCTGCGGGCCGTTATCATGCACAGCAGGATGCCCAGTAATTCTGGCCAGCGGAAAGTCGTGATACGCCACGCCATCACCGCCGAGAGTAGCGCAAACGGCAGCGCGAACAGCGTGTGACTGAAGCGAATCAGTTCCAGAAGGTGAAGGATCGTGCGGAGCATTGTTTGAATGTAGCAGGCACACTCCGTGTGCCGTAGCCGAATCTCAGACGCGTCTGCGAGGCTGCTACGGCACACGGAGTGTGCCTGCTACTTTGTTTCTCCCCAGCGCTTTGTGAGAGCGTGTTCGACGCCGAGTTGATCGCAGATGCGGGCGACGACGAAATCGACTAAATCGCGGATCGAGTCCACGCCGTGGTACCAACCGGGAGAGGCGGGCAACACGACCGCTCCAGCTTCCGTGACTCGCCGCATGTTGTCGATGTGGGCCAGTGATAGCGGCGTTTCCCGTGGCACGACGATCAGTTTACGGCGTTCCTTCAAATGCACTTCGGCGGCCCGTTGAATCAAGTTGCTGGCAGCGCCGGATGCGACTGCAGCGAGTGTAGTACCGCTACACGGGCAGATCACCATCCCGCCGGTGAGGAACGAGCCGCTCGCCATCGGAGCCGAAAAGTCGTGGCAGTGATAATACGTTAGCTGGCCACAATTAGTGGTCCGACTGCCAATTTCGGTTCGCTCGCGATTGGCCGTGCCGACGTTCGCGGCCGCACGAAGCAAGCTGTCGGCATCGAATTGCTGCAGATCGAGACAAACATCCAGTTCTTGTTCGATAACGTCGCGGCCGGATTGGCTGATCGACAGGTGCACATCGCGCCGGACGCGCGCAGCACCTCCAATAGCCGCACGGCATAGATCGCACCGCTGGCGCCCGTGATACCGACGCAGATAGGATGGGGCATGGTGACACGCTACAGCCGACGTTATCGTTTCTCTCCCACGTACAATGTAGCGACGCCGAAAGTGAGCGGGTAGCGGCGGAGATTTGTCAGGCCGGCCGCGCGCATACGCTCGATGAGAGCTTCGCCTTGCGGAAATTCGCCGACACTTGCCGGCAGATATTCGTAGGCGTCGGCCGAACCGCGCGAGAACACTTTGCCGATGCGCGGCAGCACGTGGCGAAAATACCAGCCGTACACCGACTTGAACGGCTGGCGCGTGGGAGTGGAAAACTCCAATACGGCAACCCGGCCGCCCGGCGCAGCAACGCGGACCATTTCGGCGATACCGCGGTCGGTATTCGCCACGTTTCGCAGGCCGAAGGCCACGCAGACGATTTGAAAGGTGTCTGCCGGCAGCGGCAGCGACTGCGCGTCGGCTTCGATAAACCTGACGCGGCCGTCGGCGCCGGCCTGCTGAGCCTTCTGCCGGCCGATCACCAGCATTTGGTGGCAGAAATCGGCGGCAATGATTGGCGTTCGGCCGCCGGCTGCCCGGTCGTATGCCAGCGCTAAGTCGCCCGTGCCGGTGCACACGTCAAGAATCGGCAGCGGCCCAACCGGCGGAACAAGTCGCACCGTTATCCGGCGCCAATAACGGTCGATTCCTAGCGATAACAGATGATTCAGGAAATCGTATCGCCCGGCGATTTGGCCGAACATGCGGCGAACGCGGTCATCCGATTTATCGACAGGCATCGGCAGGCATTCACCACGGAGATCACGGACGACACGAAGCCAGGCGAGCGGTAAGATGGTCCACTCGGCGGATAAATCAGTTTACGCTTTATCGATTCCGGCACAATTGACAAACACAATAGCGATGGATGAGCGAGTTTTGAACGTCTTTGATTTGCCGCAAAATATTGATCCATTGGCGCTGGCCGGAAGTGTCGTCGTGGTCATCGATCTACTGCGGGCATCGACGACCATCTGCCAGGCGCTGGCCTCGGGTGCGCGCGAGGTCGTGCCGTTCCTGGAAGTGGACGAAACACTCGCGGCTGCCGCGAAATGCGAGCGCAGCGATATCGTGCTGGGCGGCGAACGGAGCGGCGGTAAGATCAAGGGTTTTGACCTGGGAAATTCGCCAGCGGAATACACGTGCGAGACGGTTGGCGGGCGACGTGTGTTGATCACCACGACCAACGGCACGCGGCGCTCTCCATCATGCCCGATTTGGGCGTCGCGTGGTGGTCGGGGCATTTGTGAACCTCACGGCGGTTGCTCGGTCTGTTAAAGATGAACCGCAGGTGGATATCGTGTGCGCTGGTACCGGCGGCGAAGCAACGCGAGAGGATATCCTGGCGGCCGGCGGATTGGTACACCGGCTCAATCAATTGAGGCCGAATTCTTTCAAGTGGAACCCTGCGGCAGAGCGCGCGCACCACGAATGGGAAAAAGTAATCGCCGCCGCGACTGCGCAGGGCCGCTCAATTGCAGATCAAGTAGCGATCGAGCTGCGGAACACGACAGGAGGCCGCAACTTGTTGGGAATCGGTTTGGAGCAGGACCTCGTGGACTGTGCCGCAAATCGATCGACTCACCGTCGTGCCGGAATTTGACGTTCACGCGTGGCGAATTCACGTGCCGTAGGTGATAACCACTGTGCTGGACTCTCGACAGCGAACGGCAGTAAAATGATCGCTTTCGTATAACTGAACAAGACAGATCTCACCACAGAGACACATAGTTCACGGAGAATTCCAAAAACCAAAAAACAGGAGTTAGCCAAAATCAGCAGAGCTCGCTATGGATGCAACGTTTGCTTGTCCGATATTCTCTGCTTCCTCTGCTGCCTCCTGTTCAAATCGATTCTTCTCCGTGTTCTCCGTGGTGAATCGAATATGCGTAAGAAAGAGTGATGCACCATGGACATGGACAAACTGGTCTCGCTGTGCCGGCGGCGGGGGTTTTTGTTTCAGTCGAGCGAGATCTACGGCGGGCTGAACGGCTTCTGGGACTACGGCCCGCTGGGCGTCGAGCTGAAGCGGAACATCAAAGAGGCCTGGTGGCGCGACATGGTCACCGGCCACGACGAGCTCGTGAAGCCGGCCGGGGCGCCGTCGACCTATGAGATGGTCGGCCTCGATTGCTACGATCATCATGCATCCGCAGGTGTGGAAGTGCTCGGGGCACTACGACTTGTTTCACGACATGATGGTCGATTGCCGGCGAGACGAAGAAGCGCTATCGCTACGACCAGGTCCGCGGCCGCTGGGCCGAGTGCCAAGGGCAGCAGCGTGTTCGTCACCATCGATTGCCGGAGACGACGACGCCGAAGATATCGCAGCAGCGGGCGCTAAAGTTTTTCAAGCTGCGGGCCAAGGACGCGGACCAGATCGTCGTGGCAAGGCGACACTCGTCTCGCTCGCCAAGGTCGACGATCTGTCGGCAGGTGCTCGCGCCCGAGGCCAACGAGCCGGGCACGCTCACCGAGCCGCGCGAGTTCAACCTGATGTTCAAGACGATCGTCGGCGCGATGGGCAGCGAGGAGGACGCCGCGTTCCTGCGGCCCGAAACGGCCCAGGGCATCTTCGTCAACTTCAAGAACGTGCTCGACAGCACGCGCGTGCGGATTCCGTTCGGCATCGCGCAGATCGGCAAGAGCTTTCGCAACGAGATCACGCCGCGGAATTTCACGTTCCGCTCGCGCGAGTTCGAGCAGATGGAGATCGAGTTCTTCTGCCATCCCGAACACGTCGCGGAAGTGGTACGAGTACTGGCGCGATCGGCGGATGGCGTGGTACACGACCTGGGCCTGGCCGGCGAGCGGCTGCGGCTGCGCGAGCACGAGCAGGACGAGCTGAGCCACTATTCCGTCGGCACGGCCGACATCGAGTACGCGTTCCCGTTCCTGCCGGCGGGCGAGTTCGGCGAGCTGGAGGGCATCGCCCACCGCGGCGACTTCGACCTGCGCAGCCACATGGAAGGCAAGCTCGTCAAGAATGCCGAGGGCTGCCTGGAGGTGGAGACGGACGCCGACGGCAAGCCGAAGCACCGAGGCAGCGGCCGCGATCTGACGTATCGCGACGACGTTTCCGGCGAGCGGTTCACGCCGCACGTGATCGAGCCTTCGGCCGGCGCCGACCGGGCCACGCTGGCGTTCCTGTGCGAGGCCTATCACGAGGACCAGGCGCCCGACGACAAGGGCGACATGCAGACGCGCGTCGTGATGAAGTTCCATCCGCGGATCGCGCCGGTCAAGGCGGCCGTGTTCCCGCTGGTGAAGAAGGACGGCATGCCGGAGGCGGCCAAGGAGATTTACACGCGCGCTCAAGCGGCGGTTCGTCGTCGTTCTACGACGAGAAGGGCGCCGTCGGCCGCCGCTATCGCCGCCAGGACGAAGCCGGCACGCCGTTTTGCATCACCGTCGACGGCCAGACGCTTGCAGGACGGCACCGTCACCATCCGCGACCGCGATTCGCTCGAGCAGTGGCGCGTGAAGAGCGCGGATGTGGTCGAAGAAATTGCGCGGCGCGTCGAGGTATGATCAACCTCCGGAGCCGGCGGCGTTCGCGATTAGAAACCGTTGCCCATGCCGCGACGTCGAGTTGATCGATTTGGCCTTTGAGATTCGCGAGCAGCACTTGCGGGCTGGCGCCGCGCACCAGGTCGGCGTAGAACGCCGGTGCTCCGCCGGAACGCATGGCGGTGAGGGCGTCGGCCGTGTGTTGCAGTTGGCCCAAGCGCGGTGTGGACATCCTGCAGTTTGCCGGAGGCGTAGCGGCTGTTGCGCCACAGCCGGGAGACGACCAGCACCAGGCCGAAGATCAACAGGCCCTGGCCACCGAGCGTCAGGCCGAGCGCCAAGTTCCAATAGAGCATCTGTCTTGTGGAAAGGGACCAGCCCACAAGACCGATGCCGCCAGCCAGGATGAGAACTCCGGCGAAGACAGTCAGCCAGGCGACGATCTGGCCACTGCCGGAGCGGCGCGATCGCGGGGCGGCACGGGTTGACACGTAATCGGCGGGTGGTGTGAAGTTGACGACGGCGGCTTGCGCCAGTTCTTCGAGGCTGAATTGAGGCGGATCAAACCGCCGCGGACCTTGTGGGAAATTGCTCGCCACTGCTCCGGCACCGACGGTAGCCCTTGGCCGGCGCAATTCGCGATCGAGATACCGCAAGCGTTGGCGTACAATCCAATCGTCGACCCGCGGGAGAGTTGCGGCTGCCGTTGCGGCTGCCGGTTCATCGAGCGCAAGCCCATCGTCACAAATCGCAGCCGCGTGCGGCGGCTTTTTCACCCGCAAGGGACGCTGGCAGCGCGAGCAGACCATGCGCCCGGTCACTTCGTGAGCGACGCTGGGGACATCTTGATGGCAGGTGCTACACCACATGGCTCAAGTGAAATCGGCAGCGACCGGCGCGAATCTGTAGCGATTCGGCAAGATTTAACGACGCTGGCGACTGTAAATGCTAGCCGCGACCCAACGGGTCGCAGCTGACATGGTTTTGGAATTCTCACCGGCGACCTGACCACGGCTGCGCCGCGGTGCCCGGTCGCGGCTGTTGGCGGCTAGTTGACCGGAGGATTTGCTTCCGATCCTGGCTCGTACCATTCGCCGCGGAGCCAGGAGACGAGCATCGCCAGCTCCTCCGCGGTGAGACGATTCGCGGCGGGATCTTCCGCATTCGGCGCGAACGCTGGCATGCGATCGTTCTTTTCCGGATAGAACCGCTCGTGCTCCGGATTGCTGATGAACGCGGTGAGCCATTCGCGCGAAGCGTAGCCGGTGAGATCTGGCGCGAGGCCCAGGTCGCCGTCGTCGCGGAACTTGTGGCAATCGATGCAGGCGAACTCGTTGACAATGGCGTCGCGGCCGGCGGCGACGCGGCCGTCCAAGTCGGCCAGCATTTCGTGGACCATTCCTGCTTCAGCAGCCAAGGCCAGCGTGACGTCCTCGACTTTGCGGCGAAATGCAGCGAGCTCGTCGCCCTGCAAGTCGGCCAGCTGCGGTGCGATGTTGTCGTTGACCCACGTCACCATGTCGCCTTCTTTGAAGGCGGTGTTGCCGAAGTAGTGCGGGCCGGCAATTTTCTCCGGATCGAGAATTCCGGCGACCCAATCGCGCGTGCCGAAACGCCACAGATTGGAAGCCGTGGGATTTTCAAGCACGATCGTATGCAACGTGTCTGTACCGGTCGCAGCCGGGCCCGCATCGGTTGCGGGATCAAAATGGCTATGGCATGCCGCGCAATGTTGCCGGAACAGTTTTGGGCCTTGCGTCTTAGGGTCGTTTTGCAACAGCGCCAGGCGCCGGTCGGCGGGATGCCGCTCGGCGAGCTGGCCAGCTCGACGACCCGCTCGGCTTCGGCATGAGCGTCGGCGACGGCGGCCAGGTAATGCTGCGATTCGGCCGTCGTGCCGCTGTGGTCGTCGCGCCAGGCGATGGCGGTGAGCACCGCGGCACCGACCAACAAGCGCGATCGTCCACACCATGTTGAACCGATGCCCCAATTCCCAGCGGCCGATGAACGGCATCAGAAACAGCGACAACATCACCAGCCCGGGCACAATCATCGCGCCCACGACCGGCGGAAACGCTCGCGAGATACTTCAGCAATTGAAACAGGAACAGGAAGTACACTTCCGGCCGGGCGGCCGCATAGCTTTCGGCCGGATTCGCCGGCGCGCCCAGTTCAGCACCCAGTTGCGTGCGCGAGCGGCACGCCCGGCTCGGCGGTCGGATAATTCCGCAGCACCAGCACCAGCACGACGATCATCACGGCCAGGCAGGCGGCACGCGTCGCGCAGCATCTGGTCGGGCCAAAAGGTCGTGTCCGGCCGCCGGTACGGCTCGCGCGCCTTGAGGCCGTGCCGGCGGAACAGGGCGACGTGCATCGCCAGAAACACGGCGAGCAGCCCGGGCAGCACGCCGGCGTGCAGTGCGAAGAACCGCGTCAGCGTGTGATGGCCGTATTCGTTGCCGCCGACGACCAGCCGTTGCAGCGAGCTCGCCGACGACCGGCACCAGCGCCATCATGTTGGTCGCCACCTTCGTGGCCCAATAGCCCTTCTGGTCCCACGGCAACAGGTAGCCGGTGAGCGCCAGCGCCAGCACGATCTGCATCAGGATCAGGCCGATCCAGAAATTGATTTCGCGCGGCGCACGGTACGCGCCGTCGATCACCACTTGCACGAAGTGGATCGCCAGCAGCACGACCATCGCGTGGGCCGTGAAGTGATGCACGCCGCGCAGCAGCCAGCCGGCCGTCATCTCGTGCTGGATGTAGTACACGCTTTCCCAGGCGGTTTGCCGGCTGGGGCTGTAAGCGGCCCAGAGCACCAGGCCGGTCACGACCTGCACGAAGAAGCAAAACTGAGCGTGCTGCCCCACACGTAGCGCCAGCGCGCTCCGCCCGGAATGTGCTCGTACAGCGCATCGTGCAGCGATGCGCGCGGTAGCCGGTGCGATGGTCCAGCCAATCGACGAAGCGGCTCATCCGACTGGAATCCTTTCCGCGATGCCGGCGCGGAACCGCTCGGAACGCGACCAGCACTTCTTGGTTGCCGTTCGTCATCCGCCAGCTTGACGTCCAGCGGATCGAGGCCGCGCAGGCTGGGGCCGAAAAGCTTTTCGCCGTCCTTGGCAAACCCGCTTTCGTGGCAGGGGCATTCGAAGTGGTCGTCGCCGGCGTCGAATTCGACCGCGCAGCCCAGGTGCGGGCAAGTTGCAGTAAAGGCGGTAACTTGCGGCTTGCCGTCGGCATCCGTTCGGCTGAGAAACACGGAGCCGACCCGCTGATTCGGCGCGCGTGTCCAGGCGTCGGCGACATCGGTCGATGACGACGAACAGATGCGGCGATGCCGTCCGGCGGCAGTGCGTCGAGCGGGCAGATGCGAATGAAGCCGGCAGTCTCGGCTGGCTCGTCACCGGCCGATCGCGCGGCGCCGCAGCGGATTCGAGCAGCACGCCCGAGCCAGCGGCAAAAGGAAAGATCGCCACGATGCCGCCGACTAGAATCGCCAAAGCCCGAGTAAGAAACGAACGCCGCTCGGGCACGTCGGACGCAGCAAGATTGTCGCCGCTCGTCGAATTCATGCCACTTATCGTAGGAAGTCAAGAGTCGAGAGTCGAGGGTCAAGAGCCGAACCATTCTCTGGCTCTTGACTCTCAGACTCTCGACTCCTTCGACTCGTCCATCGTGTCGCACACGGCACTGACCACCGTGGACTCTGCCGTGGCGAGCGGGCCGGGAAAGCGCACGCCGGAGGCCGCGCGATGGCCGCCGCCGCCGAATTGCTCCGCAACCTCGCGGACATCGAACGCCGAACGGCTCCGCAAGCTGACTTTCGTTTCTTGCGGCCCAAGCTCGAGGAACAACAGCGCCACTTCGACGCCCGCCACGCCGAGCAGCCGGTTGATGACGTCTTCCGTGTCGGTCGCTTCGGCGCCTGTTTCACGTAAGTCGGCCTGCGTGATCGCGGTCGACAGCAGCCGCCCGCCGAGGTGCGATTTCACGTTGGTCAGAATGCGACCCTGCAGCAGCAGCCGGGCCAGGCTGTTTTGCTCGTACAGCGCGGCGAAGACGGCGTGCGGCTTCGCGCCGGCCGCTGTCAATCGCGCGGCGGCCGAAAGTGTTTCCGCTGTCACCGAAGCGAAGCGGAACCAGCCCGTGTCGGTGGCGATCGCGGCGAACAGCGGCATCGCAATTTCCGGCGTCAGTTCCACGCCGAGCGCATCGATCGCCTGCAGCACCAGCCGGCCGGTCGATTCCGACGTCGGCATCCTTGAACATCTCGGCACCAAAGTCATCTTCGCTCAGGTGATGATCGATCACGATTTTGCGGGCCGACGTGCGGCGCACGACGTCGGCCATCGGCCCAAGCTGGCTCCCAGGCGCTGGTGTCGAGCACTGCCAGCACGTCGCACGCTGTGATCCGCTGTCGTACACGTCGCGGCCCAGCACTTTCACATCGCGGTTCGGATCGATGAACGCGATGTGCGGCGGCACGGCGTCGCCGTTGACGATCCGCACGCTCTTGCCCAGCGACCGCAGCGCCAGCGCGAGCCCCAGCTCGCTGCCGATCGCGTCGCAATCGGGCCGCATGTGGCTGGTGAGAACGAACGAATGCGATTCGTTCACCAGCTTCACAAATGGCCGCCAGTCGATCATTGAATGCGGGGGGCTGAGGACTGGGGGCTGGTGAATGGAAAGCAAGTGTCGGACTGTTATTTGGCGGCGGGGCTTGCCCCGCGCGTTTCCTCGCCGCCGGCAATACGTTTCGCTTCTTCCACGTCGCGCGTCAATTGCTCGACGAGCGCTTCGGCGAATCAAACGGCCGAATGTCCCGCAAGCGGGCCAGGAAGTCAACCTCCAGCGGCTGGCCGTAGAGCGGTTCGTCGCTGACCGATCAGATGGACTTCGACGCGAATCGTTCGCGTCGCCGAACGTGGGGCTGGGGCCCAGATTGATCGCCGCCGGCCAACTCGGACGTGCCCGAACCAGGCTCGGCCGGCATAGACGCCTTGCGCCGGCAGCAGCGTATCGATCGCGGCGAGGTTCGCGGTGGGAAAGCCGATCTTCGCCCCGCGGCCGGCGCCGTGCGTGACCATGCCGCGAATGCGATACGGCACCGCGAGCAGCTGCTTGGCCTGCTCGACATCGCCCGCGCGAATCAACTCGCGGACCCGCGAGCTGGAGACGAGCTCGCCGTCCACTTCGACCGGCGGCACGACGTCGAGCGAGATGCCGGCCGCGGCCGCGAGCTCGCCGAGCCGCTCGATCGTGCCCTCGCGGTTGTGGCCGAAGTAAAAGTTGGGGCCTTCCACCAGTGCCCGGGCGGCCAGCGCATCGCGAACGATCCGCTGGAAGAACTCGTCCGCCGAGAGTTGCAGCAGCGCTTCGTCGGTCGGATAGGCGACGATCCAATCGACGCCGTGGGCGGCGAGCAGCTCGGCCTTGCGCTCGGTCCAGGTCAGCGGCGGCGGGCATTGCTCGGGCCGCAACAGCCGCACCGGGTGCGGATCGAACGTGAACACGATCGCCGGCCCGCCGACACGTCCTCGGCCCGCTCCAACAATCGCCGCACGATCTGCGATGTGCCCGCGATGCACGCCGTCGAAGTTGCCGATCGCCACGGCGCCGCCGCGAGCCGCGGCCGGCAATGCATCGAGATGGCGAATGATGTGCATGAGAGCTGGGAGCGGGGAGCAAGGAGCAGTGAGTAAGAGGCAGGAATTTGTTCGTTTGCGGCTTAGCGGTGGAACTGATCAACGCCTGAAACGCATGCGGCAAATAATCGATCAGGTCGCTGGCGATCAGCGACACCTGACCAAGCTCGCTGCGCCGCCAGGTCGCCGGCCAGGCCGTGAACGTGCACGCCCAGCCGCGCCGCGTCGAACGGCGACAAGCCTTGGCACAGCAGGGCGGTGATGATGCCGGTGAGCACGTCGCCGCTGCCGCCCGTGGCCATGCCGGGGTTGCCGGTTGGTTGATGCTCACGCTCGCCATCGGTGACGACCGTCTCGTGGCCTTTGAGCACGACCACAATGCATGGCGGTTTGGATTGATCGCCAGATGCCGCGCCTAAGAAACTCGTGGCAAATTCGACGGCCGCTTCGACACGTCGAGAGGAATCGTAAACTTTGCCAGTGAGCCGCGCGAATTCGCCTGGGTGCGGCGTGAAGATGCGTGAACCGCCCGGCCGGAGTAGCTCATTCGGCCTCGAAGCAAGAGCAAATAGAGCATCGGCATCGACGACCATCGGTTCGAGTGGCTCGCGATAAATCCATTCGACGAAATGAGTCACGTCTTCGCTACGGCCGAGGCCCGGGCCGAGCGCAACGGCCGTCGACTCCGTTGAAATCGCCAGAACGTCTCCGGCCGCCGACGTTGCGACTTGCCCGTCGTTGTCGGTCAAACCGTGCGTCATGTACGATGGCTCGACCGCCGCGACGACATCCTGCACTGATTGGGGCACGGCAAGCGTGACCAGTCCAGCGCCGCTGCGCAGCGTGGCTCGGCCGGCTAGCGCAATCGCGCCGCTCATGCCGCGAGAACCACCGACGAGCAGTGCTCGCCCGAAATCGCCCTTGTGGCTGTCGGCTCCGCGGCGCCAACTGCGGCAGGGGGGTGTGCGAGATGTCGTCGAACGATGGCATCGTTATTTACTCTTCCTCGTGACGAGCATTTCGGTTGGCGATCAGCCCCGCGAGGTAGCCGCCTTTGAATCCTGCGTCGATGTTGACGACGGCCACGTTGCTCGCGCAGCTATTGAGCATCGAGAGCAGCGCCGAGACACCGCCGAAGTTGGCGCCGTAGCCGACGCTGGTGGGAACGCCGATCACCGGGCACGCAACATAGCCGCCCACCACGCTGGGAAGCGCACCTTCCATGCCGGCGACGACAACGATCGCGTCGGCATCTCGAAAATCGGTGAGCCGCTCGGCCAGCCGATGCGGCCCGGCGACGCCAACGTCGTGGATCATCGTCGTGCGGACACCCATCCAATCGAGCGTTTCGCGGGCCTCTTCGGCCACCGGCAAGTCGCCCGTGCCGGCAGAAATCACGGCCACATGAGCTTGCCGTATTCCTATCGCCGATGGTGACGAGGCCGGCGACTTTGCCGCCGCTTGCAAGCGAAATGTTCGCGCTACGGCGTTGTAGCGGCCTTCGGGAAACGCTTCGAGCAATCCGGCCGCTTGTGCCGCGTCGATTCGTGTGGCGAGCACCCGCTCTCCGTGCTCGACCAGAGTGGCCACGATTTCTCGCAGTTGGTCGAGTGTCTTTCCCGGGCCGAAAACCACTTCCGGATAGCCACAACGGCGACGCCGATCCAGATCGACCGTTGCTGAAGGTAGCGACGCCGTCGCGGGACTGGAAGCGTCGGACACGTGCTGCAGGAGGTGCGTGGCGTCGCGGGCAAACTGATCGGGCGAAATCGCCCCGCTCACCACTTGCCGAGCCAGCGAAATCAACTCCTGCGGATCCATGGTCTCAGTGTACCGCCCACCAGTGGCCCCAGACAGGCGGCCAGGATTAACAACGAGGGCGTGCCAGGCTCGGGCACGGCGACGGCGGAGCGAGCGGTAGCTGCAGCGAGACTTTCACTCGCCGATTGACCAAAATGTGCCCGCCATACCGCGTAGTCCTCGTCATCGATCGTTCCGTCGCCATCACCGTCGGCTCCCATGCCGTT
Source organism: uncultured Planctomycetota bacterium (assembly GCA_963786455.1). Taxonomy (GTDB): domain Bacteria; phylum Planctomycetota; class Planctomycetia; order Pirellulales; family Lacipirellulaceae; genus JABDGM01. The sequence continues at coordinate 948,121 of CAWAZX010000018.1, forward strand.
GGCGATGTTCTGACCAAAGGTGTCGCGCCAGAGCACATAGTCGGCCGCGTCGACTTCTCCGTTCTGGTTGTAATCGCCAGTGAGCAGAAGTGACAGGACCTGATAACTAACTGGGATGCTGACAAGTCCGTTCTGCACGGCCTGGCTGCTGCTCGAGATCGTAATCATGCCGGTCTTCATGCCGGGAGTGGACGTATCGAGCGCCACCAGATGCATATTGCCGCCGCCCAGTGCGAGATCCATTTGTTCCAGGAACGAGCCCGAGACATCGCCAGCAGTGGTGAGCGAGTAATCGAGCTCATCGGCGCCGATAGCCGCCAATACATTCGCCACATTGCTCACATTGATGGCCAAGTTGAACTCCTGACCTAAATTGAGCGTTGCCGGAATCGCGCCGGCTACGGCCTGCAGCACGGCGGGCAGCTGATAGTCGGCCACGACCGGCAAATGATCGGTCGCGTTGCGCAGTGCATCGAGTATTTGCGCGTTCGTGTAAGTGGTGACGCCGCTGAACGGATAGGTATTAATGAGCTCGTTGCTCGCGTTCCGCTCGTTGATGTTCAAGTTGAACGTGGTGCCATTGTTGCCGAACGTATGGTATGAGCCCGGAATGTAACTTAACCCCTCTCCATCCAAAAACTCGCCGGTCACGAGTTGGAAATCAAAGCGATCATCGACGCCGCCGCCCGCGCCGCAACCGGAAGTGCATGGGGATTGCGTATGCACGTCGGCGAAGCTGCTGTTGTTGTTCCAGGTGCCAAGCCGGTTGATGGGATCGTTGGCCTGACCGGGGCCGGGCCCAATCAGCGTTTGAAAGGCCGCTTCGCTGCTGGAGCGCATGTTGTAATCGCCCGCAAAGATGGCATGCGCACCTTCGCCGAGTGCATCGGAGCCCAGAGCGTGCGTGCGGATTGTCGTCGCCTCGGCCGCGCGTTGGGCCTGATCGCTGGAGTTAGAATCTGCTCGGTAATGGCTGTTGTAGGCGTAAAACTCGGCGGAGCTTCCGTAGCCATCGGGCCGCAATTGGTACCGCAACGTCTGCCGCTCCTGGGCCGGGTTTTCCGGCGTGCTGATCGTGTTGCCGAACGCGTTCTCGGCTAGCAGGTCGACAGATTGCGTTCGATAGACAATCGTCTGCCGAATGCCGGAGCTCGGCGGCCCGCCGTTCACGACGCCGCGGGCGTAACTTCCGGGCCCGTACAAATTGTTCAGATAATTGACGAACGTCTGGGTGTTGCTCGACGCGGAGTTCTGTTCCTGCAGCAGCAACACATCGATCGGCCTGGCGATGTCGTTGATCTGTTCCTCACCGATCGCCCGCAAAACGACTTCCAGATTGGCGTTGCTAGGACCGGTTGGGTTGTACGTCACGATCCGCAGCTGGGCGTGCGACACAGTGGTTAACATGCACTGCACGGCGGCGATCAGCAGGCAGAAGTGCCATTTTCTTTTGGGGCGTTCGGCCGGGTCGTGCATCATGGGTGCGGATCGTCTCAAGCTGCCAAGCAATCGCCAAACTGCCATCTTACCAGCTTCGCGCAACCAGATGCGCGGAAAACTCGGTCGGCACAAATCACGTATCTCGTAGTTGCGTGAGAGTTTGCACCTCACGTACATGTCCCGCCAGCGAACCTCACTTGAGGTCGCAAACGCGTTTCGCGGCGATAGGAAATTGTTGCTTCGGCGCGGTTTTCTGCTAGATTGACGGTTTGCGGGATACTCCATAGAGCGGTCTGAAATGTGGACCGGGAACATTTGACCTGGCCGCGCAGGGCGCACAGATTTATCACGTCTTCACGATTTGCTAACAGGCGTCCCATTCAATGGTAGTGCGAGCCGGTGTCGAGACCGACGTCATTCGAGGAAAGGAACATCATGATGATTGCCAGCTTTGAGTTTATGCGCCGATTTGTAGTCGTTTCAAGTCTTGTCATGCTGAGTCTCATCTGTGCAATCGCCTCGGCGGCGCCGACCGGCGGGTTCGTGGCCGTACTGAATGAGCAAAATTTGAACGGCGATTCCATGAGAAGCGTCACCTTCTTTGATGCCGACGCCGCGAGTCTGCCGCTGTTCAGTGTTTTCGTGGGTTACGAGATGCCGGGTAACTTCGAGGACCCAACGGCACTCACGGTCAATCCTGTAAACGGAGATGTGTACGTACTATCCTTTGACAGCGGTAACGTGGGCGTGCCCGATCCGGTTGGCGATACTCAAGGCGACTTAGACATCACACGAATTCCGTTTGCCACGATCTACGACCATTGGGCTGCCACTTTTGAGGGCACGACGTGCAGGCGCTAGCGCTCGTCACCGGCCCCGGTCCGACCGGCTCCAAAAACATGAATAACATGGACTATGTAACGTATGGCACGGGCAGCTTCGATCCGTTTCATGCCAATCAATTTGTTTTAGCCTCGGCTGTGGAGAAAATCGGCCAGATCAACCGTGGGAATGGAAATAGCTTCTTCGAGTTCGCTCTCGAGTTTATCGATCAATCGACACTTGTGTTGCTAGACGATTCGATAGGGCAGCAGGTCCCAGACGATCCGTTAGACGACCATTCCGTTCGTATTGTGAAGCGAGTCTCTACGTCAGCAGGAGCAGCGACGTCCGTCAATGTCAATCGAGGCGGCGTCGGCATGAACTACGATAACGGCGGGTACAACGGCGGCGGTACCACGGAATCGTGGGAGTCCAAAATTGTCGAAGCGGTAGGTTCGGATGATCCGTTCCTGATGCAGCTTGACGGCGCCGGGCACAGTGAACCGGAATCGATGGCATATTACCGGGATCCTGCTTCGGGCGTGCGCGGCGTATGGATCACTGAAACCGATGCGCCGGCCGCACCGGGCGATGCCGTGGCTTTCCTCGAGCTTGATCCAAACGGCGACACGCTCGGCTACCGGCCGCAAGTCGGCGCCGGTAGTCCATTTACGCTCGTCTTAAGCAATGACCCGGCGGCGGGCGAGGACCAGCGTGGCAAAACCGACAATATCTTTGTTGATCAAGACACGGGGGATCTGATCATCATCGAATCAGGATTCAACGATAGTATGGATGGCATCGGCCCCGACCACGAACCTGGGGTGCTTCGTGTCCCGGTGGATTACGACAACGGCATGGGAGAGATCGAGTTCGGCACTTGGCGGCCAAAAGTCGTTTTGAATCCGACGAAGGATCCTGGCGACACAAACTTAGAGCGCGGTTCTTGGTCCGCCTATGATAGTGTCGAGGATACCGTATGGTTCTTCAATCCAGGCGGCGAATTTGATACGCCGCCGTTCGAATTGGATATTTATGCTCTCGATCTGACGACCGGCATGACCACTTCGTATATGAATGTTGACGACAGCGTCAGCTTGTTCCTGGGCGATGCATTCGGCGACAAGGCGATCTTCATGAACTTTGCGGCTGCGGGCGTCCACGGAGATTACAACAATAACGGCACGGTAGACGCGGCCGACTATGTTGTTTGGCGGGACAACCTGAATACGACCAATACGCTGCCCAACGATCCGAACGGCGGAACCATCGACACGGATCAGTTCAACACCTGGCGAGCCAACTTCGGTAAGACGGCCGGGTTGGGAAGCGGTATTACCGCGGTGCCGGAACCGGCAAGCGCCATCGCGACGATATTGGCCGTGCTTGGCATCGGTCTGTCCCGCCGCCGCCAACGGCATTGAGGTGAACTTCGCAAGAATTCTGCGCTGCGGGAAATGGACGAACCGCAGGTGACGCCGCTATCATAGGAGCACGCCGGCCAGAGGTTCCGGGCCGATCAGGCGAGCCAGGTACTGCGAGAGCGCCAGGATGCGTCCACACGAAGCCAGAGCATTACAGCTGCGGTTGGCGGGCACGATTCTGGGCGTCACATGCCTCACCATCGCCGGATGTGGCGACGGGCGCATTGCCACTTACGCCGTGAACGGCCAGGTAAACGTAAACGGCCGCCCCGCGGAGGGGGCGATCGTCGTCTTCTGCCCAGTTGATCCCGCCGCGGAAGTTGAGCACCTGCGCCCTGCCGGTAAAGTGGATTCATCGGGCCAGTTCACGCTGACGACTTTTGAGCCAAGTGATGGCGCGCCGGCCGGCCAGTACAAAGTACTCGTGAAATGGCCGGCGCCCACACCGGCCTCCCAGGAGCGCGATGCCCGGCCGGGTAGCGCGAACAAGGGCCCCGATCGGTTGCGCGGCAAGTATTACAGTTTTGAATCGACCCCTTTGCAGGCTACGGTTGAGGAACAATCCAACCAGTTACCTCCCTTTGAATTGAAGTCGACCTAGTACAGTCGGTGTCGGACCATCGTGTCCGCCATCCGTATCGAAATGGTAGGTCCCATGTCCAGGCGCCGGATTACAACTTTCAGGAGCACGGCAATGTCTCGCACAACCTGCCGCCGCGGTTTTACCCTTGTGGAACTGTTGGTCGTAATCGCCATCATCGGCATCCTCGTGGCGCTGCTATTGCCGGCGATCCAAGCGGCACGCGAAGCCGCTCGACGCATTCAATGCACAAACAATATGAAGCAAATCGGCCTGGCAATCTTGAATTACGAGTCGTCCAAAAAGGAGCTGCCCTTAGCGTACACGCCGAATTTCCCGGGCACGCAGCTTGGCGGATTGTGCAATACGACAGGAGTGTCGTTTCGCAATGCGTCCAACAAGCTGCCCGATCATTTCGTCCTGACTCTCATTTTGCCGTACATCGAGCAGCAAACCATTTACGATCGCATTGACCTGAAGAAACATTGGCACGATACAACCAACAATGGTAAAGGAACCACGAATCGCGCCGCCACGTCGGTCGACATCGCCGATTTTCTCTGTCCCACGGCGGAGAATCGTGCCGGCAAGTTTACGACCGACTATTTCACGCTGGTCGACATCAGTGACACAGATTACTGTTCGGACGTTGAGGGCGGCCCGATGCTCACGAAGCAACGGCGCAGTCGCGAGAAACTCGCCGGCATGCTGCAAGACATCCCAATGCCGGTCCGCAAGGTGAGCGACGGACTTTCCAAGACGTTTATGTTTTTTGAGTCTGCAGGCAGGCCGAATTTGTATGATCGAAGTCGCGCCCCGATCGGGGAGATGCAGCCCATCAACCGGGGCAGCACGCCGGACATTCCCCATCGGGACACACAATGGGCCGACAAAGAAGTCTACGCCCTGTGGGGCAACGTGTTTGATCCCACCAAATGTCCGATCACATCGATCATGAACTGCGACAACTATTCGGAGATCTATAGTTTCCATTCCGGAGGGGCCAATTTTCTGTACGGCGACGGCAGTGTCGATTTCCTGTCGGAAGACACGAACATTGATGCCTTCATTTCGATGTTCACCGCCGCTGCCGACGACGTGATAGCGGAAAGAAGGTAATCGGGCACCCGCGCCAGCAGTTTTCGCGGTCCGTCGTCGTTGAGTCAGTTCACCAACGTCGAGCAGCTGCTCCGCTGCGTGTCGCTGTGGCAATTCCCGGCCAAAAAAATGCTGGTTTCTGCGTTGGCCCCCAGGTAAACTAGCTGCGGCAGCGCCGGCTCGGTTTGAGGCGTCGCCCTACGCACGACACCTGGGGGAATTCCTAGATGAACCGACGCGCATTTGAGTTGATAGTTCGCACAGCGCTCGACGTGGTCGCCTGTGGACTGGTGCTTGCCAGCGCACCACTCGTTCACGCGCAAGTCGTGATCACGGAAGTGATGTACGATACCGACGCCTCTGAAAACATCTGGGAGTGGATCGAAATACGGAATACCACGGCCGCGCCGGTCGATCTCAACGGCTGGGTCTTCGATGACGACGACGAGACTTCGCTGCAAAGCGCGAATATCGCGAGCGGCAGTGGAAACACGATCGTGCCGGCTGGTGGCGTTGCCGTGCTTTATAACGCCTCGCCCAGCGGGCTCGATTTCAATCCCACCCGGTTTACCAACACGTGGGGCAGTCCGATCACATTGATTGGCGTCAATGGTTTTACGAGCCTGGCCAACTCGGGCGACGCGCTCGCTCTGTGGGACAGCCTGGCCGACTACCAGGCCGACGATTTGATGGTTACGACCGGCACGCGACGGTCATTCAATAGCGCCGTCACGAACATCAATTACGCCACCGGCTATCCCAGCGCGACCAATGGCCGGTCACTGGCTTGGAAGGGAACGGGTAGCGTGACCGATCCGATGCAATGGGTGGCCAGCGTCGACGGAGAATTCGGTGCTCGCACCAGCGTGCCCACGACAATGCAAGGCCTGCTCAATAGCACCGACGACGTTGGCACTCCCGGTACGCCGCCGGGCGGGACGTCCTCAGCGGGCCTGCGCATTACCGAAATCATGTACGACCCGGCATCGCCAGAACCCGTCTGGGAATGGTTAGAAATCTATAACAACACCGGCGCACTGATCGACTTCGCGGCGACCAACTACGTATTGGATGACGACGACGATGGGCATATGGCGAATGCGAATATTTCGTCCGGGTCGATCGCGCAAGGTGCCACGGCCGTGCTTTTCAATGCAGCCGACAACACACTTGCCGAGATCCAAGCCGCGTGGGGTGCCACGGTCAATTATATTCCGGTTACCCAGTGGACCGATTTGGCCAATGGCGGCGACTTGGTGGCGATTTGGCCGAGCCTGGCCGCTTACAATGCGGCGGCCAACCCCGGCACAACGAGCCCGCGCCGCAGCACCGCCGGCACCAGCGCGGCCGTTCTGTATGACGACGACGATGCCCTCGACTGGCCCAACAACGACGACGCCTCGAGCGTGGAACTGACGAGTCTCGACGCCGACCCAAATCAAGGTGCAAGCTGGCTGTTGTCAAATGGCCGCTCGCCAATGCAAGTTTCCGCGACTCTGACCGATCATACCGGCGGCGATATCGGCAGCCCAGGAACCGTTGGAGTCGCCCTGGCCGGCGTACTGGGCGACTACAACAACAACGGCACGGTCGATGCGGCCGACTACGTGCTGTGGCGCAACGGCGGCCCGCTCGTGAACGAAAGTGACATGCCGGGCACCGTGAACCAGGCCGACTACACGTTTTGGCGCATCCCGCTTCGGAGCCAACATGGGCAGCGCGGCGGTGCAAGCTGCCACAAACGTGCCAGAACCGGTAAGCACGGCTTCGCAATTTGCTCTATCGCGCTTTATTTAGCGGCGTCACTTGCGACGCGCGTGCGCAGAGCAGATTCACTTATTCCACGGTCAGCGTCACCAGCTCATCGCTCACCGCTTCGATCTGACGCTCCGTGAGGATCGACAGTCCATCGGCGAAGCCGACCAGCAGAGCCAGGTCCGCCAGGCGGTTGATTTTCCGGGCGACGCCTTGGGCAAGATAGTGCAATGCTTCTACGGCGTCGCGGGAAAAGACATCGCGCACCGAGCCGGCCGCTTGGAGGCGATGCTGCACATAGCCGGTTGTTTCTTCCAACGTGAACGATCGCAGCAGCGATTTCACTGCCACGCGCTCCTCCAGGCTGGGCAGGCGGCCGATCGCCGAGATCAGCCCCATTTGGCCGACCAAGAGCAGCGTCAGCGTCGGTTGGCCATCGACTTCGAAGTTCAACAACAGCCGCAGCGTTTCTAGTGCTCCGCAATCTTCCAGCAAGTGGGCCTCATCGATGACCACCACGGCATGGCGGCCCAGCCGCGCATTGTGGTCCAGCAGGAATTCCAGCCGGCGAACGCTCTCTTCGACCGTGTGTCGCGGCGGATCGGAGGGCGGCGCGCCAAGTTGTTCGGCCAGGTACACGAGCAGATCGCGGCTGGACATCTGTGGGAACACCACGTGCGCCTGCGGCGAAAACGTGTCGGCCAATTCGGCGCGCAGCATTTGTGCCAGCATCGTCTTGCCGACGCCGCCCGGCCCGGCGAGGGCCACCGCTCCGCGGCGGTTCTCGACCGCATAGCGCAGCTTCAGCACCGCGGCCTCGTGGGTTTCGCAAGAGTAGAACGCGGCTGGATCGGCGGTCGGCTCGAACGGCTTAGCCGTCAATTGCCAATAATCGAGATACATGGGTGGGGAAGGGGTCAGAGGTCAGGGATCGGGGTAGGGTCAGGGCAGGGGTGCTGCGTTTTGCTCGACAATGCGGTTTTCGATGACGCCCAATAGTTCGCAGCCGCTGTGATTGAGATGCTCTTCGACGGTGGCCAGATCGCGTGGATCAACGGGACTTGGCCCGGCGACCACAAGGGCCGCTTCAATCCCCAGGCTGCGGGCAAGTCCAATCGCCACTGGTTGCGAACGCGGGTCAAAAAATGCACCGAGATCCACGAGCACCAGCTCGTATCGTTGCCGCAGGAGTTCGGCGGTATGCATCGCCTGTCGACCGGCGACCGCTGACAGCGGGTCAATCGGCGGCGCGCCGCTCAGCAGCAACACGTCGAGACGTTCGTCGACGGAATGGACCAAAGCGTCGGTGAGCGGCGCGGTGTTATCGAGCACTTCCTGCCAACCAGCTGTTGGAACCACGTCGAGCGATTTGGCGAGACGTGGCGTGTAAAAGCTGCCCTCGACCAACGCCACGCGCAGGTCGCGGGCGGCCAATTTTGTGGCGAGGCAGAATGCGGCTGTCGTGGCACCGCCGCGCGGAAATAGGCTCAGCGCTCCAAACATGGAATGCCCCAACGCGATCTCGTCGAGCAACTGGTCTGCGACGCGATTCAACTCCGCGGCCGATTCTTGTGCGAGAGCACGGCAAACGGCCGGCCAGCGGAATGATGCAACCGTTGTACCGGCGCGGAGAGTAGTGGTTTTCGTTTGTGTGATGACGGGCTGCGGCGGCTGCTGCCGCGCCATGAACGCCGAAAGCGGCTTTTTGGTTTTCGCCCCCGCGTCGTCTCGCCGCAGCACGTGCGGCTGGCGGTTCGCGCCGCTAACCTGACCCAAGCCGGCCTTAAACAAGAACGTAGACGCCAGCGACGGTTGCATCGGCGGAGGAAGCACGTCGATCGACGTGGCGAGTGCACTGTCACCGTCCGAGCGCTGGCCCGTCGATCGCGAGGCGTAACTCCCCGCAGCTGCTACGATCTCCACCGATGCGCCAAGTACGGCCGCCGAAAGCCGATCTTCGGCTGCGATTGCCTGGCTGGGGCCAGTTTGCGCCGCGTCGTGGCGGTAGACTTTAATGAAGGCCTGGTTGGTTGTCGTCATGGCTGGCGTGGCGCTGAGGTATTTCAGTGATGTGACCGGGAAGATGCGCGACGGCCTGAGGTGCGTCGGTCGTTTGTACTTGGGGCAGGGCACCTTGGCCGGCCTCCGGCAATGCTGCCGAAGGCCATGCGGTCTGCGGATACGGATGGCCGGCGGCTCCTGTGGCGCCGCCGCTGGCTTGCGCAGCGCCGGGCGCCGCCTCGTCCAAATCGACGGCAGCTTGAGTGGTGTCAACTTCGATTGAATCCGGCACCGATGCGGGGCCAGCGGCAGTTGATGCCGACGCCGAGGCTTCAGCGATCACAGCGGCTGGTTCCAGCGACTGTTTCGTGACGGTGGTTTCCGCGGAAGTTTTTTCTCGCACGGATGGTTGTTGATCGTTGCCACCGGCCAGCAAAATTACCCCGGCGGCCGTAAATAGTGCGATCAAGAGCACAAGGCGAACGATCGGCCCGAACGTTTCCATCAATCCCGGGCTGGGAATCGCGAAGGGATCGGTGCGTGGCAGGATTGGCGACTGGTGGCGACTAACTCGCGGCGTGTGATCGCCGTCGTGCGGGTGATGAAGCGAACGAGCTTGCGGCGGATCAAACCGGTAATCGTGCGCATCGGTGGTCGGTAAAGTTTTGGGCGATTGCGCGGGTCGGCGCATCGGCGGCCACATCGGGCAGACGCGCCAACACCGGCCACTTGCCGGCGATAAGTCCCACCGGGTCGCGTTTCGGTCTCGGAGATGGAATCGTAGGATTCACCGAGATGCCGCCCTTTGACAAAGGAAAACTGTCGCACCGTTCACCGCGCAGAGCGCAGCACGGACCGGTTGCGACGCTGAGCGTCCGCTATCTGTATCGGGACACAGTTGTGCCGGCCTTGAGGATTCACCCAATCGGGCAATCGCAGCGGGCGATAGCAATTGTGGCGGTGCTGGCACGGAAGCCTGGCCGGACTCTAAAACAGGAGGACGCAGAGAAAGCAGAGAAGGCCATGCGCCTTAGCAGCGGACTTGTGGAGTCCCATGCTGCACGTCACCGAACCGAACCATTACGTAACTCTTCGAGCGAATAAAACGATTCTCGCCAGAAGACGCCGCCTTGCCGCGTTGTTACCCACGCCGAGTTGAGCATCGCGTAAAAGAGTGCTGGAAAGACCAAGGGCGTCAGAAGCGCGCTAGCACCACCCCAGCCAAGTCGCCGCGCGAAGACGTATGCGGGAACGCTTATGGTTAGCATCGCGAGTCCTGCGGCTACCCCGGCCGCAGTTCCGGTAAACGGTCCGACGATGGCGGCGCACCAGAACAACATGCCCCCCAAGCCCCCAGCCAATGCTGCCGCGAGCCGGAAATCCATCGCCGCGAAGTAGTTCTTCTCCATGATTTGGATCATTCCCCGCACTGTCGTCCCCCAGTGGCATTCCACGTCGTCGCCACCGATGAAGCCGCGAGTGCGTTTTCCCGCGCGGCGTAACAGGAGTCCAAGCCTGACATCATCCAAGACGGTCAAACGCAGTGCCTCGTAGCCACCGCATTCCCGATACGCCGAAGCCCGCACCAGATTAAAAGCACCCATCCCCAGATAGGCCTTCGGCCGGTCGCGGTTCACACCAGAGAACCAGTTTGCCAGGGTGATCAGGAACGCCAGATGCCATGCCCGGGCGCCGACGCTTTTCGCGTCGGTCCCCGGAGTGAGCGTGACGTGATCGGCTTCCTCACGCTCGGCCACTCGCAATGTCCGTGAGATGACGTCGGGCTTCAGCCAGCAATCGGCATCGGTGAATAGAATCCAGTCCCCTTTGGCGCGTAGCGGCGCCGAGATGACAGGCATGGCATTTCCCCAACCAGCCAGCGGGCAATTCATGAACGCGCTCTGTACGGACGCGGCCATCGAACTGGGATAGCCGCTTGAGGACCTCGTCGGTGCGATCGGTGGACCTGTCATCAATGACAATGACTTCGAGCTGCACGTCGCGCTGGGCGAGAAGGTGGTGAACCGTATCGCCGATTCGCGATTCTTCATCCCGCGCAGCAACGACGACCGAGCATTGAATTCGGTCATCATTCGCGCCGCCGCCCGCCGAACCAATGTCGGACAGCGAAGGCAAACGATGGGCCCATTGCAAGTGGTATAGTGCGGAAGACGTCATCGCCAGGAATAAGGAGGCCGTGCCAATAAAAAAAAGCGTGAGCCACATTGTCGATTTGTACCGGCAACATTCCGTCACGGCAAAGGTCGCTGATTACACAAGCGCGACGAACATGCGCTCAACCAGGGACTAAGCCATCCGGCTAGGGCGTCGTGTGACGGCCATCAGTGATGCGGCTAGCATTGCCAACATCGCCGTGGACGGTTCCGGCATGTTGCCGCTGCCGAAAAGTGCCGCAACTACGGCGCTGGAAATCGGGCCATTGAGTCCGCTGCGAAGCTTCAAAAAGTCGGCGACGTCGGTTCTGCCGTCGCGATTCAAGTCGCCGTTTTTCCAGGACGTGACCGTTCCTATTCCCGTGCCCTTATTATAATTCCAGCCTGCGACGAACGCGGTAACATCGTCGGATATGGCGGGCCCCGTGCCGTTGCCCATCACCACGCCGTCCAGATTCACGTCTCCCATGATGGAGTAGTCGGAAAGCTGGCTCATGATGTCGCTAATGCTTTTGGGGTAGGCTTTATTGTAGTGCGATAAGGCAGCCATAGTCGTCGCGTTGCCGTAAATCGCGGTAGAGTGAGGCTGATCCTCGTACACGACTTGTGCATTAATAATTCCGGCAAGTTCCCATTGAGAGCCTCGCTTATAGAATACGGCTCCCCCAGAATCGTCATTGATGGCTTGCATCTCGTGCGTCGTGGAACCACCTTGATTCTGACTGTTATAGATTGTCATCAGGCTGAGGATGTCGCGTGATTTTGCACCCACCCCGGTGTCCAGCTGAAACACGCCTGTCGTATTGGATACGACGCCGGAAAACAGACTTGCTGAATCACCCGGATCGGAAATCCGATTGGTGCCCCAACGCCGTGTGGAATTGTCATCGTCGACGTAACCCCGGTGATCAATCGAGCTGCTGGGCGGCGTCGTCCAAGTGAAATTTGGACTCGTGCCGGTGACCGACCAGCTTGATTCAGCGGCAATGCGGCCCGGACCGCCCGCGATCGCCAGAACCTGCGGGGCGTTATTGGGGCTAAAGTTATTTGGGAGCGGCTCAGAGGCGATTTTTAACGATGGCAGATCGATCTCACGCTCCGCGTGCACGCGGAACAACTGCAAATCGGTGTACGGCGAAAGCGTGATTGGCGAACCGGCTTCCGGCTGGACGGTGTCAGGGTTCGAAATTGCGTAATAGTGGTTACCGTCATCATGAAGGAAGCCATAGTAGTCGGTGTAGTACCGGCCAGGGATGCGATGAGCCGTCACGGTTCCCGTGGGTGTCTGGAATTGCATGCCATTGTTGTAGCCGACGTGTCGTGCCGAAAGCACCCACCCATCGCCAAGGTAGACGTAGCTGCCCGCCGTAGAAAAGCTATTCCAACCGGGATCGTCGGCGGGCGCGGCCGTGATGTTTGACGGGATGGCTCCGGGCTGATTGCCCACCACAACGGCTTGCGATGAGCGGCACATCAACAAGCCAGCGATCAGCACCAGCCAAACTAGTGCTACCGGCAAGCGGCAATGATCAGACCATGAGCGGCATTGCATTCCGCCTAGTATAACCAATAGCGCAGGATAAAGCCCACCGCGAGTGTGGGCTAATGGCGGTAGTGCTACGGTTTGAATTTCTGGCAGTAGGACTGTGAAATCTACGCGGCTGGCCGCGTCAAGATCATTACAAGTTGCGTAGCTACACCGTGGCCCTCGGTGATAGGCAAAGCCGAAACTAGCTACCGGCCAACCGCTCCGAGCGCTGGTTCAACTCAGTGTCAATCGTGTCGCGGTCAACGTGGCATGAGTACTTGGGATTCGTTGCCACAAGTCGTTGGTTGACCTACTATGACATCGGCGGCGAATCTCTAATCGAAGTTATTTGCGACGTGCGGGGAGGCACTACGAAAGAGGGCTAAAAGGAAGAGGCGACCGCAATGTGCGTGTGTATAGACGAATCAGTCGACGACTTGTTGAGCCAGTCCGGATCGTCATGTCTTCCATTACGGGCCAAATTGCAGCTACCTGTATGACCGAATTCAGGCAGGCTTTTTCACGCATTGAAGCTGGTGATCCGTAAGGAACCCCAACATGCAACGAGTGCGTTCGGCGACGACGGACCAAAACAGCTGATGACACGGTTCGTCGTTCCACCCCTTGATCCGTCTGGAGTTAACCGGATGGCTGGCCAAATCCGTCCGTTGGCACTTTGCGTTGGCTGCGCGGCGTGCTTATTGGCAGGCCAATTCCCAGCGTTCGGCGCTTTAAACGTAGTAGAAGCTACGATCCCCGAAATGCAGGCCGCGATGGAGACTGGGTTAACCACCTCGGAAGATCTTGTCATGGAGTACCTCCGCAGGATTGCAATCTTCGATGATGCCGGTCCGAAGCTCAACTCGATCTTGCAATTGAATCCACGCGCGGTAGAGATTGCCAGGTCGTTGGACGTAGAGCGTAGCGCGGCTGGCCCGCGCGGGCCTCTCCACGGAATACCCATTTTACTCAAGGACAATATTGACACGTTCGATCAACCGACGACCGCCGGGGCTTTGATTTTAGATGGATCCGTGCCGCCAGACGATGCATTCCTGACTCAAAAGCTAAGGGCTGCCGGTGCCGTCATCTTGGGAAAAGCCAACTTGAACGAGTTCTCGGGCGCATTGTCAACTACTATCCCCGCCGGATTCAGCGCGGTCGGTGGGCAGACACTGAACCCGTATGGACCGGGCGTCCTTAGCCCAGCGGGTTCGAGCACTGGTTCCGCGGTTAGCGTTGCCGCCAACTTAGTGGCGGCCGCGGTCGGAACCGATACGATGGGGTCAATTGTGAGTCCGGCCCAGGCAAACTCGGTAGTCGGCATTCGCCCGACCGTCGGGTTAGTAAGCCGTGACGGAATCATTCCATTTTCCCATACGCAAGATACAGCCGGCCCGCTGACACGAACTGTCACGGACGCGGCGATCATGCTCGGCGCGTTGGCTGGTATTGATCCGAACGATCCAGCGACTCAGGCCAGTGCCGGTAAAGCGCCGGCGGACTATAGGCCGTTCCTTAAACTCGACGGCCTGCAGGGTAAGCGCATCGGCATCGTCCGGGATCAAACGACAATCGTGGTCCGTCCTGCAGACATCGCTTTGGCTGAAGCTGCGTTTGATGCCCTCGAACAAGGTGGGGCCGAGTTGGTTGACAATATTGACTTGGGTTCCAACGTGAGAAACCTCGTCAGTCTGTGGGGACCGGACCAACCAAAGACTCTTTCCCACGAATTCGCACATGGCATCGAGAATTATCTGGCGAGCCTCGGCGATAACGCTCCAGTCAACACACTAGCGGAGATTGTGGCTTTCAATCGAACAAAAGCCGACCAAGCCATTCCCTTTGGTCAGGATGTCTTGGAAGAGTCTCTTGCGACTGGTGGCGACCTGAGCGACCCGAGCTATATCGCGCAACGGGATGAGGGAATGCGACTCATCGGCACGGATGGAATCAGCGCTTTGCTGGATGCAAACAATTTGGACGCGCTCGTGTGTCCCTACGACTGGTGCGGAATCGGGGCTGTCGCCGGTTACCCGGCGATTCTAGTACCCGCCGGGTTCAATGAGGAGCCCTTTTCGGTGAGTTTTGCGGGGAAGCCATTCAGCGAGCCAGAATTAATCGCGATTGCATTCGCGTTTGAACAGGCGACTTTGTTGAGAAGACCTCCGGTGTTACTGCCCGGCGATTTCAACGACGACGGTACCGTCGACGCCGCCGACTACGTGGCCTGGCGGAACGGGCTGGGAACCACCTACGAGGAAGAAGACTATGGCGTTTGGCGGGCCAATTTTGGACGGTCGCTTGTTGCCAGCGCCGGAGCGGCGCTACCATCCCGCGAGCCGGTGTCGGCCGCGGTTCCCGAGCCGACCGCACTTTTCCTAGTGACCATCGGCGTGGCTACAGTTTTGTGGCGCCGTTCTGTTCCCCTGCGCCGGAGCCCCGAGGCGGACGCGCGGAACTCGACCGGAGCAGTTGTTGGACCTGATGCATAGCCTCGGCAAATCTGATCCCCAAGCGCAGTCAAAAAGGCCTCAGCTCGAAACCACTTCGTAGCTTTGCTGGCTCGACAGCACTGGCCGAAGTGCCTCTGGCGCAAAGAACAGGCGGGGCGTGTCGAATGGCACGTAGTTCTCGGCAAATCATTGAAAGCTAACGGTTAAGCACCGCTATCGAATCAACGCTGCCACAAGGGATCAAAGTGCCATCGATAACACAAAGACGAGCCAACATCGACACAAACAGATCCTGTTGAATCGAACGTCGGCGCAACATTAAGTATGCAATGCAGTGGCAGCAATGCTTAGCATCGTGGCCGCAAGGGGTTGCGAAGAACATACGTGCCATTCGACGGTTCGACCTCGGCTGGAAAGTTCGCTAGCCCTCGCGCTTCATACGCTCCTGGCGGGCAGCTTCGGCCTTGCTGGGTGAATTGAGCGCGGTGTCGCCGATCTTGATCTCACCGTCGCGCTCGTAGTGTCCGATCATGATGCCCGTGCTCGAAACGCGCGATCTGGTCAGCTTGTAGGCGTGCGGAGCCGAGCCGTCGGCAAACAGCTTTTTGCCGCCGCCGAGCACGACCGGGACGGTGAAGAGGGTCATCGCGTCGACGAGGTCGTTGGCCAGGAGCGCATGGACGAGTTCGGTGCTGCCTTGGGTGACAAGATTGGGGCCGTCTTCGTTCCGCAGGCGCTTGACGTCGGCAATGTCGCGCAGGAGCACCGAGCCTTGCCAGCTCGTATCGACTTCGCCCGAGCGCGAAACCGCGTACTTCTTGATCTCGTTGAAGAGCTTCGCGATGCCGCCGTGGTCGAGCGTCTGCGTCGTAGTACGGCCAATACGCCGCGAAAATCTCGTAGGTCTTGCGGCCGAGCAGGAGATCGAATTTCTCGCTGAAGAGGCGGCCAAGTTCCTCGCCGAACTCCTGATCGAAATAGGGCATCGCCCAGCCGCCGAACTTGAACCCCTTGGTCGGATCCTCGGTCGGTCCGCCGGGTGCCTGCATGACGCCGTCCATGGAAACCTGGGCGCCGACGATGATTTTCCGCATGGGTCACTCTCCTTGTCTTCATGGTTGACTCTGAGTGGTCATCCCTCAACCGCGAACGCGCCGCCTCGATTGCGGCGACGTCGATCTTTTTCATCGTCATCATCGCATCGAACGCGCGCTTGGCGGCTGCGGCGATCGGGACTCGGTGATCGCTTTCGTCAGAGCCCGATCGGCGTAATCTGCCAGGACACGCCCCATTTGTCCTTGCACCAGCCGCACTCGCTCTCCTGGCCGCCGTTGCCGACGATCGCGTTCCAGTAGCGATCCGTTTCGGCCTGGTCAGCGGTTGCGACCTGAAACGAGAACGCTTCGTTGTGCTTGAACTCGGGTCCGCCATTGAGGCCGATGCAGGGAATGCCCATCACGGTAAACTCGACCGTCAGCACATCCCCTTTCTTCCCGGCCGGAAAGTCTCCCGGTGCACGGTGCACCGCGCCGACGGATGAATCGGGAAAGGTCCTGGCGTAAAACCGCGCCGCCTCCTCGGCGTCGCCATCGTACCAAAGGCAAATCGTGTTCTTTGCTGGCTTCGTCATGTCACTTCTCCATTGTTAAGGGCTGCCTCGAAGCCGCAGTATATCGGTGCGCTTGCGTGCTTCGCAAAGGCGGGATACGCTCCCGGTGCAGCGGCGGCCCGCGCAGCGAATCGTCCGGTGCAACGCATTCTTAGGTGGCATCTTGTCACTCGCCACCATGTTCTCGCACCTCATAACGTAGTTCGACCATGCCGCTCTTATAGGCTTTGACTTCCGAGAGATGGAGGGCGACGTCTCGGTCGAGCCTCTCGAAGAATGGGATCCCGTCACCAATCAAGATCGGCAGGATCGAATAAGATACTTCGTCGGCTAGTCCGAGACGAAGGCACTCGCCGGAAACCATGCCGCCCCCAACAAACCAGATCCTGCGGAACGCGGGCCGGAGGCGCCCCTTCACGAACTGCGCCAAGTCGCCCGAGTAGAACTCGACGGTATCCCGGGTCCGCGGCAGATCCCGGGTAGTGAGGACGAAGACAGGCTTGTCGCCGTACGACCATCCGAATCCTTGGTTTTCGAAACGAAGCGCGGTCTCATAGGTCCGCGATCCCATGACGTAGCAGTCGATCGTCTTGAGGAACGCCTCGACGAATGCCGGATCCATGGTGTCGCCGTCTGCGAACTCGTCCGAGGTCGACATCCAGTCGACGCTACCGTCCTTTCGAGCGATGAAGCCGTCGAGGCTCGCGGCCATGTGGATAGTTACGCAGGATTTCATACTCGCCATGGGAATCCTCGACACTACGAGTTCTACGCTATTCTATGAATCTGAACCTGCCCGCACCGCAAGAGTCGGCTACGGAAAGCCGCTGCGCCAGGCGCTGCCTGGACATCTCCGCGCCGGCTAACTTGTTATTAGACAAAAACTTCTTCAGTAAGTCCTGCCTATTGAAGGAGACCTTCAGTCAGGCTCACCGCCGGAGTTCGGCAAGTCGGCGACGTTCCACGATCCAGTAGGGTTCTCGTCGAGCTTCGCGAGCAGCTCTTCTAGAGGCCGTTTGCGCCGCAGCCCCTCTTTCGCAGCCTGTCGACTCGCGGGCAATATCGCCACCAACATCACGACCAAGATCGGGACGGTCATCCATAAGACGTTCCACGGCAGGGGATTGCCGTTCAGACGCCCGACTTCCCAACAAAAGAGTATCGCGGCGAGATAGAAGAGCGCGACGTATCGCCAGACCACCGTGCCCGTAGAGGTCTCGAAGTCGATTTGAGCGATGCCGCGTTCGATTTCCTGCCGCAGGGAAGGAGCGAACACGCTTTGTTCCTGCTCGTGTTTTCGGCGGCGCGTGAACATGGATGATGCGCCGAGCACAAGCGCGCTTCCCGCAACGAGAAACACCAGGTAGTCCCAGGCATTCATCGGAAAGTCGTTGGCTGCGGGTTTGAAATAGAAGGCGAGAAAGAACAGGAGCAAAGCCACGAGCCCAACGAGCGAACCGACGTAGGCGGGGAAGTAGCCTCCCCAGAAGAGTCGTCGTCGAGCCCGCTCCCTGACTTGATACAGCGCGAGATGCAATCCGAAATCGTTGACCGCAAACGCGGGCCGCTCGGTTTGCGTCTCCCAGATTGCCTGCAATTCTTCAAGTTGCATGTTCGGACTCCTTCGTCGATTTCGCCGTGAGGTACGCCTTGATGCGGTGGATACGCACTCCGACATTGGTCTCGCTCATGCCGAGCGCATCCGCCATTTCCTTGTAGCTGAAGCCATCGAGCAGCAGCAGCGTCAGTGATCGGTCGAGCTCGTTCAGTTGCGTGATCTGCTCGTAGAGCCAATCGAGCCTAGGATCCATCTCGGAGTCGTTCGGTCGGAGGGCCGCTTCGTCGCCATCGAGTGCCTCCTTGATCTTGTCGTGGTGCCTTAGCTCTTTGCGGGACCATGAGATCGCCGTGTTCAACGCTACGCGATAGATCCAAGTCGACGGTGCGGAATTTCCTTCGAAGCTGGGAACCGAGATCCACACCTGCGTGGCAATCTCCTGAAAGAGATCCTCCTGATCGTGGCGCGTGAAGGCATAGGCTCGGACGACCTTGAACAGCACGCCCTTATACGTGCTGAGCCAGGAATCGAAGACGGTCTTTTGCTCGGAAAATCGCATCGGTTATGCTCTCGTTAGGAATTAGTCGCCCGCCGGCCTCAGATTCTTACGCGAGGGACGAAGATTCTTACGCGAGGGACGAGACTGCGGGCAGGCGTTGATCGCCAAGCGGCGGGGAAAAGTGAGAAGCGAGAATCGACGAACAAGGCGAGGGTTTCGGATGATCGCGGTGTTGCGAATTGCACGTACATTTTTCTAGATGAATGCGTCGGCTAGCGGCGACTCCGGATAGAATCGATCGGGCTGTCTTGCCGTTATCCATCGGAAACGAACATCTTATGAAGCTAGCGACTTTCGCCATTTCCCCGCTGCTCAACTTGTGGTTTGTTGTGTTCGGCGCTGCCGCGGCCGATCTGACGGCCACTTGGAACAACACGACCGGCAACTGGACCGACGCCACGCGCTGGAGCACCAATCCGCTGTTCCCCAACAACGGCAATGGCGGCTTTACGTACGACACCGTCATTAACAGCGGCGCAGTTACGCTCGATCAAAGCATCACTATTGAAGGGTTCAATCTGACTGGCGGAACGCTGAGCGGCGCGGCGGCGACGAATTTCACGCTCACGCTCGATGACGTGCTGACCTGGACGGCCGGCACGATCGGCGGGCCAGGAACGATTCGCGCGGTGGGTGACATCGTCATGAAGGGTACATCGAGCAAGACGTTGGGCAACGGCGGCAACACGGCCGAACGCTCATCAACGATGACGTGGCTAATCTCAGCGACGGGTCTCTGTTCATTCGTTCCAGTGAGGGCGCCAATCCCGGCTCGAAGTTCGAAAACAACGGCACATTCAACGCCACCGACGAAGCCGATATCGTTTACACCAACAACGGCGGCTCGCCCGGCAGCTTTACGAATGCCGGCACCTTTAACAAGAGCGGCGCAGGCACCACTACCGAAATCTTCTCGCCGTTCACGAACACGGGCACGGTCGATGTCAACAGCGGCACGCTCTCGTTCAACGGAGGCTATACACAAACGAACGGAAATCTGACACTTAATGGCGGTGTCGTCTCGGCAAGTTCGACGCTCGATGTCCAGGGTGGTAGTGTCAACGGCAGCGGCACCATCCATGGCAGTGTGAGCAATAGTGGGGCAGTCGCTCCCGGCGTTTCCGCCGGCGGGACAACCATTGATGGCGGATACAGCCAGCTCAATTCCGGCGGGCTAAGGGTTGAACTTGGCGGCACTGCCGCTGAAACCGAGTTCGATGTTCTCAGAGTCACAGGCGGAACTACGTTGGCCGGAACGCTCGACGTTTCATTGATCAACTCGTTCACGCCGGCGTCGGGAAATAGCTTTCAAATTCTCACGTCCGGAGGCAACATCAGCGGTATCTTTGCCTATGAATTCCTGCCGGCACTCCCCGGAGGGTTGTTTCTCGACGTAGTGTATTCGCAACACGATGTCGTTCTCGTCACGCAGGGTGTGCTCGGGGACTACAATCGCAATGGCGCCGTCGATGCCGCGGACTATGCGCTCTGCGCAAAACATTGGGGCAAATCGGACCGGGTCTCGCCGCCGATGGCGATGGTGACAACCAAATTGATTCCGACGACTTCAACATTTGGCGCGCCCACTTCGGCCAAACCGCCGGCAGCGGCTCCGGTGGCAGCGCTAATGTCCCTGTCCCCGAACCACTAACCTTGTTGCTGCTGATGTGTGCAGCGACTGCCGGGGGGCTTTTGCGATGTTGTGCTGCATAGCATATGGCGGATAATTGAAGCGAACCGGCGGCATCGGAAGCACGTAAACTCCATCGTGTGGAGCGGCTTGGTCCCGCCCGCCACTGCGCGGGTCGGCATCGCGGCACGGTCGCCCGTTCATTCTTATTCTTGGAGAGGCCTCGCTTGCTGTCCCTGCGACCTTTTTGTCTCGCGTCCCTTTCCGTGCTTTTGGCGACAGTGGCACTTGCCGACGACCGGGGCAGCGATGCGCTGGATAACTGGCCGCAGTGGCGCGGACCGCTCGCGACAGGCACAGCGCCGCACGGTAATCCGCCGCTGGTTTGGAATGAAGCCGATGGGACGAGCATCCGCTGGAAGACGGAAATTCCGGGTCTCGGCCATTCGACCCCAATTGTCTGGGACGACCGCATCTTTCTCACCACCGCCATTGCTTTCGGGGATGCGCTTCCCCCGCGCCCCAGCACGGCGCCGGGCAATCACGATAACCTTCCGGTCACTCATCGTCACAAATTCGTCGCTTTGGCGGTCAGCCGGTCAAGCGGCAAAATTCTCTGGCAGCAAACGCTGCACGAGGCGCTGCCACAGGAACAGGGGCACCGCACCGGGAGCCTGGCGTCGAACTCTCCGGTGACCGACGGTGAACACCTGTTTGCATTCTTTGGCTCGTTCGGGCTGTATTGCCTCGACCTCGACGGCCAGCTTGTTTGGAAAGCCGACTTTGGTCCGATGCAATCGCTCCACGGGCACGGCGAGGGAAGCTCGCCGGTGCTTTACAAAGAAACGCTCATCGTCAACTGGGACCACGAGGGAAATTCGTTCCTCGTGGCACTCGACAAAAATACTGGCAAAGAGCGGTGGAAGTTGAGGCGAGAAGAAGTCACCTCCTGGGCCACCCCCATCATCATCGAGCATGCTGGCAAACCTCAGGTCATCGTCAGCGGCACTAACCGCGTCCGCGGGTATGATTTGGACAACGGCAAGGTGCTCTGGGAATGCGGCGGACTATCATCGAACATCGTCGCATCGCCCGTGTCCGGCGACGGAATGGTCTTCGCCGGCAGCAGCTACGACAAGCGGGCCTTGCTCGCGATTCGTCTCGATGGCGCGGCTGGGGACATCACCGGTACGGACCGAATCGCCTGGAACAGATTTCGCGGCACGCCCTACGTTCCCTCCCCGCTGCTCTACGACGGCGGGCTCTACTTTCTGACGCACTATCAGGGAATTCTCTCGCGTGTCGATGCCCGAACTGGCGAGGATCGTCCGGGCGCTTTCCGGCTAAAGGGGATTAACGATGTCTATGCCTCCCCGGTCGCCGCCGCCGGTCGCATCTACGTCACCGATCTCGATGGGACAACGGTAGTCGTCAGCAGCGGCGATGTGCCGCGGCTCCTCGCACTGAATCACCTATCCGAACCGATCAGCGCCTCTGCCGCCATCGCCGGCCGCCAGCTCTTTCTGCGCGGCGACAAACATCTCTACTGCCTGGAAGGCGGCGAGAAGTAAGCGTAGGTCAGGCGGGTGGCCGCCGTTCTACACGCTGTTGGCCGCTGTACTCTTTCTCCATATCACGATGAATGCAACGGCGAAAATGGAATGAATGACAGCGAACGCCATTTGCAACTGCCTTGCGCCGCTGAACAATCCCCACACGTCGACGACTGCGGTAGCACCAAATCCGAAAATGTTACCGAGGAGAATCGCAGTCCTGGCACTTGATGGCTCTGAGTTCCGCGCGGTCCAGTCAAGGGCGGCTATCCCTAGCAACGGGCAGCCGAAAAGCCGTACAAAGGCAATGAGTGCGGCGGAGGCGTCGGTGGGGACAGCACCAACGCCGATGGCCTTTGGCGCGATAATAAAGCCAAGGCCTGCGAGGGCCGTATAGACCGCGGCAATGCCAAGCAGGGTACTGAGCTTCATTGATAGGGCTCCCGCTGCTCCTAAGATCCAACACAACGTCCCATGCCGGATCAAATTGCGCGGCCAAGCGCGAGCCAGTGAAGTGTGTCCAATTCTGCAAGGAGCGCCCGCCTGAGATATTCTTCGCGCTGCGCGTCGTCAGACTACTTCTCATCCGCTGAAATCGCGTCCAGCTCTCCACACAGATCCAGGGCCTTGATAGCTTCGATGCTCGCGATGTACGTAATGTAGTGGTAATTCCCGCGATAGAGCGAATGCATCCACCACCGACCACTCGCGCGCTGTTCGCGCTTGAGCCATGTAAGCCCTTGCTGGATGCGCGGTTCGGAGACGGGGACGTTGTTTTGTCGCATCAGGACAATGGCCAGGGCCGTCATGTAAGGGTCACTTTCGGGCTCGTCCGCATCGGGGAGATTTTGGATGATCTTAAGAACCCTCGGACTCATCTCAAAGTGCCAGTCGTTGACCGGCGACATATCGCGGGTGCTCCAGCCGCCGTCAGCATGTTGTTTCGAGGAGAGCAGGGCCAGCGCGGCGTCCCGCTGGGTTTGCGAAACGAGTTCAGGCAGGTAGTGGGCCAACTGCAGTTTTAGGACGCGATCGAAATCATTCTTCGGCGGCGCCGTGCGGAGCCAGTGTTTCAGTTTCTCAACGCGACGAAGCAGCGTTTCGTCTGTTAGCCCCGCGAGCCAACCCGGCGCAGCTGTGATAGCCCGTGCGGCTTGCAAAGAGAGTTCAAAATCGGTTGTGATATGCGGGATTTCGACTTCGTCGTGACTGACGAAAGCGCCGCTTTCCGATTGCCGCTCGAACATGTCGCGCAGCGAACGTTCCGTTGCTGCGGAGAGCTTGCCGGTCACGTGTCGATCCCACTCGGCAAGCCCGGCGCTCCGCCACACGCTGGACCAGGTGCCCGGATAGTATTTGTGCCCGTCCTTATCCGTCTGCTTGACCTTCATTACCTCCTTTGGCACCGCACTTACGAAACTCGCGTGTACCTCTTCGCTCGGCTTGCCGAACTGTCCGGACCAGGCGGTGTATTCGGTCATATAGGGTCCAGTCGTATGACAATTCACGCATGCTCGCCCGCGTGCCCAGCTTACGGCTCCGGTTTCGAAATACTTCGCGGCCAGCTTGATGGATTCCGGGCCAAACACCTGTACTCGCGGTTCAGCGGCTGAGGGAATGCTGATGCGGGTGTCTCCCAACTCGTATTGGAAGGCGGCGTATTTGGAGGCAGGTTTCTGAGTTTGTCCGTACGACAGGACGCTGAGAGAATGAATTGCTAGCGCAACTTGAGCAACAAGCGTGAAGCGGGTTCTGTTCATGGACTTTTCCCCACGGAAGGCGCTGGTTTTGCCCCGGACGGGACTTTAGCATCGTACAGTCGGGTACCGCCGGCAAGTAGATGGCCGCCTAACTCGGCGTGTCGGCCCTCCGCAGCGTCAGGCGTCCGCTCAGGGCCGCTCCCTTACCTTTGGCGTCTCGCTACTAGCGGCCTATCTCTCCTCGCGCAATTGAAGATTTGGGCGAGTGACTGTTTGAGTTAACAGGGTCAGAACCCGGCGAGGCGCATGTCGGCGTCGCCGAACCGATCCAGTTTCACGTCCATCCGGTCCATGAGGCCGAGGTAGAGGCTGCATAACTTCCGATGCTCGTCGCCGGCGTCGAGATAGTCGAGGGCGCGCCCAGTCTGAAGCGTGCCGCCGAGTCCGCCGGCCGTCACTATGGGGACTTTCTTGTTGTCGTGATTCGTGCCGGAGAACATATTGGACATGAAGATGATGCAACTGTTGTCCAGCACGGACCCTTCGCCTTCGGGCATCTGGTCAAGCTTCTGGGCGAGGTAGGCCATCTGGCTCAGGTGGAAGCGGACGATTCGCTCGTACCCTTCGGACGTATCGTAGTGCGAAGCACCGTGGTGGGCGTCGTTCACGTCCAGGAACGGGTAGATCAGCGACGAAAGGTCGCGGGCGAGAATGAGCGAGGCGATGCGGGTTTTGTCGGTTTGGAAAGCCATTGCGATGATGTCGCACATCAATCGGGTGTGATCGCGGAAGTCTTCGGGCAGGCCGTTTTCGGGGCGTTCCATCGTGAACAGCGGGCGCCCGGCGGCGCGGTCTTCGGCCTTGGACTTGTCCACGCGCATCCTTTCGATCCGCTTTTCGACATCGCGGACGCTGGTCAGGTATTCGTCGAGCTTGGCCTTGTCGCTCGAGCTCACCTGGCGGCTGAGCTGCGACGCGCGGTCCTTGACGCGGTCAAGGACACTGAGGTTGCGCAGGCTCCCGCGGTTCTCGAAGAGGCTGTCAAACGCCAGCGAGGGGTACATCTCGTTTGGCACCGGCGAGTCGGCGCTCTGCCAGGAGATGTGGGAGCCGTAGGCATTGGAGTAGTTGGTTTCGTGGTAGCCGGTCATGGGCTGCTCGCAGGCGAGAACGAGGCTCGACTGCGGGGTTTCCTGACCGATGCGATTGGCGAGTACCTGGTCGAAGCTGATGCCGCTGTGGATGATGGCGCCCTTAGCAATCGGGACGCCGGTGAGCAGGTTGCCGGTCATCGGCGGGTGGATGCCCAAGCCGGTGGCGGATTTGTTGAACAGTCCGTGAATAACGTTGACCTTCGTCTTCAGCGGTTCGAGCGGCGCCAGCGTCTTGCCGAGCTCCATTTCGGCGCCGCTAGCCTTGGCCCAGAAATGTTCGGGGCTCACGCCGTTCGCCATGAACATGACGGCCAATCGCTTCGGGGTCGCCACCGCAACGTTCGCCGCCGCCGCGTTTGATCCGACCGTGCCGAAGCCGGCAAGGGATTCGAGCCACGGCAGCGCCATCGTCACGCCCGCGCCGTGCAGAAAGGTCCGCCGGTCGATGATCCTGGTGCGCTTGCTGTCACGCTTTGGATTTACTCTGCTTCGCCTCATGACTTGCCTACTTTTCCGCGAGATCTTGATGGCCGCGTTTTTGGAGGAACTGTTTGCTGGTGACGATACTCTCGATCATTGTATCGAATCGGTATTCATCGGCCGCCAGGTTCTTGTGCATGTCCTCAATCAGCTTTTCGTCGGAAGCGATCAAGCTGCGGCCCAGAGCGTAAGCGATCAGCTTCCCGCAGAGATTGTGGACGAAGTTGTCCTGTCGTTTTTCGCGGATGTGCTGGAGGAGCCCCTGGATCCCAGAGCCCTCAGCGCCGCCGGGGAAGACGGCCGAAACGTCGATCGCACGGCCGGCGAGGTCCTTGTCGCGTCGTTCGCCGATCGGCCCGAACCCTTCGAACACGAGGCCGAACGAATCGATTCGGTCGTGGCAGGAGGCGCAGTTCTGGTCGTCGCGGTGGCGCGCCAGCATCTCGCGCAGGGGAAGGTCGAGCGCGGTTTCATCCTGAGGGATTTCCGGGACGCCGGGCGGCGGAGGCGGGACGCGCTCACCCAACACGTTCTTCACCACCCAGTTGCCGCGCTTGACCGGGCTGGTGCGCAGGCCAGGTGCGTTCTGCGTCAGGAAGGCGGCCATCGGCAGCAGACCGCCCCGCTCATATTCGCTGGCGTCCTCGACGTGCACCCAATCGCCGGGGTCGCCGTTCGGCACCGGCATTCCGTAATGCCTGGCGAGGTTCGGATTGACAAACGTGTCCTTACCGTAGAGCAGGTCGAGAACCGGGCGGTTGTTTTGGATCACGTCGCTTAGTAGTCGCACGGGCTCTTCGAACATCGCGTCGCGCAGCTCGTCGCTGAAGTTCTTGAAGTGGTCGCGGTCGACAGTCGTGATCTCGCCGAACCTGCGGAACTCAAGCCAGTTGCCGCCGAACTCCACGGCCAGCGCGGACGCGGGGGTGCTTCAACATGCGCTCGGCCTGGGCGGCGAGTACCTTCGAGTCGCGCAACCTGCCCGCTGCGGCCTCGGAAATCAGCTCATCGTCCGGCATGCTCGACCAGAGGAAGTAGCTCAATCGGCTCGCCAGCTCGTAATCCGTCAGGGAATGTGCCCCGGGCGCGGTTTTGAGGAGGTCGATCCGGTACAGGAAATCCGGCGACATGAGCACCGCGACGATCGACTCGCGCATAGCCGCTTCGTGATCGAGGCCGTCCTGTTCACGCACCGTCGCGTAGTAACGCAGCAAGTCGGCGCTTTCTTCCGGCGTCAAAGGACGACGGTAGGCGCGTGGGCGAAGTGTTCGAGCGCTTCGAGGTGCTTGGGCACCGCATCGGCGGCGGCCTTCTCCATCGAGCGGACGGTGTGGTTCACCCATCCGAAAAAATGCCGGCCGGCCTCTTCCGCCTCGGGGTTGCCCGCGCCGGCCAGGAATCGCTCTTCGGCCTGCTTGAGCATCGCCTCAGATGTCGGGTTCGCAGCCATTGCGCCGGACGCCACCGGTACGACCGGTTCTTTAGTTTCCCCGCGCCTGCCACGGCGGCGGCTGACGCCGCTTTCGAGGTAGAGGCGCTCCGTCGCCCGGGACATGAAGTCGAACAACGTCCAGAGGTCATCCAATTCTTTTTGCTGTTTCTCGTCGAGGATCAACTCGTACAGCGGCTGGTCGTCGCGGAAGTATCCCACCTGGCTGTGGAATCCGGCGCTGAGGTAACGGCCGCGGTCGAGCTTGGTGTCGTGATAGTTCCGGCCACGCTCTTCCATGTAGAACCGATCGGGGAAGACGCGACAGAATTTGGCGAACGCGGCCTCGTATCGCGGGCGTTGCCCCGCCGGCACGAACAGGTCCGGATCGTCGGGCTTGTTGATGACGGGAACGGTGCGGCCCGGGCCGAATTCGCCGTCGGCATTTGGTTCGTTAGAGACGTCGAGCGGCACCGGCATCGGCTCCCCTTCGACCTGCAACTGACCCGGGTCGAACGTCATGCGGTGCGTCGCATACTGGACGTTCTTCCACATGATCAGCACCGTCGAACCGCCGCCTTGGCCGTTGCCGCCACGACCAGTGGTGGCGAGGTTCAAGAACCTGGGTTCGACCTTTTTGCGAAACTCAATGACGTACTCCCGCATCCGCTCGCAACCTCGCCGCGCCGTGTCCGGCTGATCCGTGGCGGCGACGGGTAGTTCCTTCCAGAGCGACTGAAGCTTCGCCAGCGGGCCGACCTCTTCCTGCTCATCTTCGAGCATCGACCAGACCGTCGCGAGGTATTTCGCGCTGACGTTTGCATCGGCGGCAAAGTCGGCGAGCGTCGCTTCCGGACGACCCAGCGCCGCGCGATTCTTAAACCGCCAGGCGGCTTGGAAGTAGTCTGCGTAGTCGATGTTCTGGCGGCGGTAAAACGCGATGATCTGCTGGACGCAGTATTGGTCCCGGTCCGTTTCGGCCAGCATGACGGTCGGCGAAAAAGAGAAGCCGTCCGGCTTCAGGAACATGTGGTTGGCCACCTCGTGCGCTGCCTGCAGAAACTTATTCAGGAGTGTCGGCGACATGACGAGCGTTTCGCCTGAATTGTCGAAGCCGGCGGTGTTGGCCGAGTCGGCGGGGAACTCGCGGCTCGGCCCGATGTCCACGCCGGTAAGGTCGCGGACGGTGTTGTCGTACTCTGCGTTATTGAGCCGGCGGGCAAAGACCACGCCGGGGTCGCCTTCGTTGCGCCGTGCCTCGTCATCGCGAGCGGCGCGGAACCACTCGATGACCTGGTGGCGCACTTCGTCGGTTGGCCTGGCCGTGGCCTCTGCCGGCGGCATCTCTTTCGATTCAAGCTTCTCAAGGATCACGCCCCACCGGATGCTGTCCTTCGCGGCGTCGGACAAGGAGAGATAGCTTTCAAGATCAAGGTCGGCTTCGGGAGTGGCATTGCTGTGGCACTCGATGCAGTATTGCTGAATGAATGGACGCACATTAGAGGAAAACCCACTGTCCAAGGCCGCGGGGCCTGGGTCAGCAGCCCGCGCGCCCAAGTGGGTCGAGCCGATGACCAGCAGGATGAAAAGAAGTAGGCCTCGCATGATTGACGCTCGGTCGCCGAGAGGCTGGGACGCCGGGCTCCGCCACGGCTGGCCGTCGCACATTATAGATCACGTCGCCGCGCCAACAACTAGATGCCGGAACAGACGCATCAAGGCGGCGTCCAGACGAAGCCAGGATTACCTTTTCCGTGCCAGCACCTGGACCACAGACGCTTTGCCGGTATGGAAACTTCCTTCGCAAACTTTTCGCACCAGAGCCGCCTGATGTTCAATCGTGAGGCGGGCGAATTCGCCGACGATCACATTCAAGGGTGCGAGCAGCGTTGGGTCTTTCGGCCCGCCGGTGTCGCGCTCGATCTGATCCGGCGCATAGGCTTCGAGCAAGAACAGCCCGTCGGGCTTCAACCATCGAGCAACCCGCCTGTGCACCAAGGCTCGAAGCATTGCCGGGAGGTGCACGAAAATAGAAGTGATGACGTCGAACGAATTGGGCTCGGCGTCAAAATGCTGCAAATGCGCGGCTTGCGTACGCAGCGTCAGGCCACGCACTTGCGCGAGCCGCTGCGCCTTTTGCATCCCGACCTCGCTCTGGTCGACGGCCAACACATTCAGCCCGCGAGCTGCCAGGAATAAAGCGTTTCGACCTTCGCCCGCGCCGATATCGAGAGCATCGCCGGTCGCAGGAAGCCGGTCGGCCATGCTCGCCAGGAATTCATTTGGCACATCGCCATAGACAAGCTTCTCAGCAGAATATCGCTCATTCCAGAATTCGGCGGACATATTCGCAGTGTAGGCGTCTTCGTCCGTGGGGCCAAGTTGCACAGCCATTGGTGACGCCCGCAGCGATCAACGGAGTACTGCCGTTCAATGTTTGGATCGCCCACGAAATTGTAATAGGCCATATGGAGAGCCGTGGCGGCGCAGAGGTTCTCTAGCTTCTTTCCTCGCGCTGGAATAATTTGGAGCGTGCCGCCAGAACAATAATATGACTTCTAGTTGTCGGCTTTCAGCCCCACAATCTAGGATGCTTAATCGCATTCTAGGAACAAAATGGATACACATTCTTCGAAGCCTGAACCACATTTTCGGTTTTCACTTCAAACTCTTCTCGTCTGTCTAACGGTCTCGGCTCTATGTTTGGGATTGATTGTCTCCGCAATCCGATTCCTTACAGATGCGCTTGAGGATGCAAGAAAGGCCGCTGCAGAACGTAGTGAAAGGTATGCGGCAATTTGCCAAGCCGACAGGGCAATCCTGGACCGTTTCATTGAAGAAGTGGAGGCACTTCACGCCAAACTTGGTAGGCCGCCTACAGACGAGACGGAATTGGAGTTGCTCTTAGAAAAGCCGATTCCAGATGTTCATATCCAGGAGCGTTTGACTCCAATCCACTATTACCGCGTCGTTGAAAACAGCTACGTAATAAGTTATCCGATATGGATCAATGGCGGAGGTGATCAAGCTGATTCAAGCCGGGTTCACCACTATTTTGGAGACAACGTATGTGCGTGTGATATAGCGATTCCTGATGAAAAGTAAGATCAGTGACAAAGTTTCGGGGCCATCGACTCCTTCAAGTCACTCAGCAGTCACTCAAACGCTTCGATCGGAAACACATCCGGGCGGCCCATTCCAAAGATCAGGAACATTTTCGCGGTCCGCTTGACCGATATTTGCTGTCCGACGAGTGTTCTTACCTGGCACGAAGTTCCGCGGGCTAATGGTTTACAATTGCTATCCGGGTCCATACTGTGTGTATCGTCTGAAAAACTGTGTCGCTCGCCGTAGATGGAGTCGTTACAGGTTCACTGAGCAAAGGCCATGACAGAGCACATCGAATGGAACGATCGCTACCGGGACGGTAATCTGCCTTGGGACACAGGTCGGCCTTCCTCGGAATTGCAACGTGTTTTGAGTCGAAACACAATTCGGCCGTGTCGCGCGCTCGAATTTGGCTGTGGCACGGGAACCAATAGTGTCTGGCTGGCCCAACAGGGCTTTGACGTAACCGGTATCGACCTGGCTCCACTGGCAGTGGAGCAAGCGGAAGAACGCGCTCACGCCGCCGGGGTTAAGGTGCATTTCGTGGTCGCCGATGTGCTCCATTTGCCTGACCTGGATGGACCCTTTGAATTCTTTTTCGATCGCGGTTGTTACCATGCCGTTCGTCGAGACGCACCGGAACAGTACGCCCCTGCCGTGGCGCGGCAACTGGCTGCTGGTGGCCGCGGCCTGATCCTGGCCGGCAACGCTCGTGAGCCCCACGATCCTGGGCCGCCGGTGGTTACAGAAGAAGAGATTCGTGACGAACTTGGCCTGGCGTTTCAAATCCTGGACTTACACGAGTTCCGGTTCGATGAAGCTCCCGGTATCACGGAGCGCTTTCTGGGTTGGTCTTGCCTGGTTGAGAAGAGCTAACCAATGGGCTGTACGGGAACGGCGCGCGTTCGTACACAGTCCTTTGTGCGGTTGTGGCCTCCATTTGTGAAACCCCGTTGGGGTTTGAATTTGTTCTCGTTTCCTGACCCAGGGTACGACCTTCGCCGAGCTCAGGTCGAACCCTCGGCTAAGTTGTGAAACGCCTGCGGCGTTCGCATGCCGCCGAGCAACGGAGCAACACGCCGGAGCCAGTGGTTTGCCTGACTGGCTTGAAGATGCGCCGACACCAACGCCAAGTATCTGCGCTGCAATCTTCGTTCGAGACCAACAGGACATAGATACTTCAGTTTTCCTGTTAGCGCCCAGAACCAAACACACTTTGACGCTGTCAACTATGTGTTAATACCAATGGGCAAAGCCAGTTGCACCCAACAGCCGGCATCGAAGCAATTCTAAAACACGTTCTTAGAACTCACGCGACCCTGTGGTTTGCAGAGATACCGCGGCAGAGATAAGCTCGTCCTGTGAGACTCAGTGAATGGGAGAAATTTGTGAAAGGGACAGGATGAGTGCACGAACTTTCTTTGTCGTCGTTGTCGCTCTTGGCCTCTGCTTCATTTCGTTGTCGGAAGTGGCGCAAATTTATTTTTTCGGAACGGAAGCGAAGTCGCCCGTGCAGCCTGATTTCGATGACGTCAGTGTGCTCGACGACCGTGGCGTCGCGCGGATCGATGCCTGGCTGCGAGAACAAGTGGCCATCGCCCAATATCCGAGTCTGAGTGTCGCGATCGTTCGCGACGGCAAGATCGCTTACCAGGGCGCTTTCGGGTTTGAGGACCTGGTAACGCGCCGCAAGGCTACTGTGGAGACTTCGTATCACGTCGCATCCGTGACGAAGGTATTCACAACTTTGCTGGCAGCGATGCTCCATGACCGCGGCGTGATCGACCTGGATCAACCCGCGGTGAAGTATTTACCCAAGGACGTTTCCATCAGCACGCAGCCGGAACTCGGCGCGACGATCACGTTGAGGCAACTTGCGTCGCACACTTCTGGTTTGCCACGCGCCGTGGCAGGCCGGGTTCAATCCGTCGAGGGCCGGTACCAGTTGGAACCGAAGCGACTCTACGAGCAATTGGCCAACGTCCGGTTGGTTTTTGATCCGGGCACGGATGAGCTCTATTCAAATCTCGGGGTGGGACTGTTAGGGCACGTGTTGGAACGTGCTGCCGGCAAACCGTTCGACCGGCTTCTGGAGGAGATGGTGTGCGAACCACTTCACCTGGAGAGAACCGCGATCCAAATGAACGACAAACTCCGTGTGGCGACCGGCTATGGCAGCCGAATCCCGCGGCGTGCGGAAAGCCATTCTTACTCGGAGCGATTTGCAGCTTCGGGCGGGCTAATCGCATCGGCTGCGGATCTGGCGCAATTCCTGGCGGCTCAAATGAAGCCGGGAATTTTCTCCAACGAAATACTCGAGCAGCTTCTTGCGCCGGCAAAGCTGTCGGACGGCTCGATGGCGGGCACAGCGTTGGGATGGTCCGTCGACTCGAGCGTTTCGGATGGCCGCATCCGCATCGTGGAAAAGAACGGCGGCCGAAATAATTGCAGTGCGTGGATCGGTTTCGCGCCCGATTACGGCGTTGGCGTTGTGGTCCTCACCAACTGCGGCGAACCAGGCGTTGACCCGATTGGCGAATGGCTGTTGGAGCGATCCATTCCCGGCGGTCATCGACCAGTTACGAAGGACGGCTACGCGAAGGTAGCCCCGTATACGGGTGTCCGTTGGGAGAACGATCGACCGGTCGTCCGCGTTGGTGGACGATGGTCGCGCCTTGTCTCGATCGATGGCTTGCCGGTCGAGGGCATCATGGAGTTTGCTCAGAAAGAATTTGGCGACAGAGCGCGCAAGCGGTTTGCAGAAGACCTGGTGGAACTCTCGTCGAAGATGGGCCACGACCCGGGATGGGAAGTAACCCTAGGCTTGGAGAAAGGTGATGGCCAAGTCGAGCGATTGAAGATAAGGATGACGGAAGAGAATCGCGACCTGATTCGGAATTAACTACACGCACAACTGTAGTGCTTGTTGCATCTGACCTACAACGGCACTAACAAAGCCAGTGGCACCTAAACAGCAACCATCGAAGCATATGCAAATCACGTTCTAAGACTGGATCGTGTCCGGCAAGTGCGCGTTTGGCCTTAGAGGCTGTCACCAAGCTGCTCCAAGATACCCTCACCCCGGCCCTCTTCCGGAGGTAGAGGGGGATTTGGTTGGATCCTGTGGCGGCCGGAAGTTTCGAAGGTGGTGAGTCCTTTGATTGTTCCCGCAGGGGCGACGCAGTAGACTGCGGCCATTACAGCGCACCGCCGTACTCGTGGACGTACTGGACGAAAGTGTATCAACCAGCTGTCAGGGGTGCTTACTGAAGATCTCCTTCCATATGCAGTGCAAGCTGAAGAAGTTTCTATCTGATTTTAAGTTATAGGCGCAGTGTAAACAGCATTAGCTCAAAATCTCAGACATCCATGGCCGACCAAACCGAACATGTTCCGCGGCACGTGTGGCGTGCGCGAGCCGGTAACCACCTAATGTACGACACGATGGGTGCCACGCAATTCGCAATACTCACGCTGTTCTTCGGCCTTCGTGAGCAGCACAAGCTTCTCGAGATCGGTGCGGGTAGCTTACGCGTAGCCAGGTTGCTGATTCCGTATCTCGACGCCGGGCACTACTGCGGCGTCGAGCCGGACACAGAGTCCGTTCAGCTCGGCGTCGAGTTTGAGTTGGGTCCGGAAATGTACGAACGAAAGAAGCCACGTTTCGCTGCACGCGATGACTTCGACTTCACGAATTTGGAGGAGCAATTCGATTACTTCCTCTCTTATTCTTTGTTCACACACGTTCCCCCTCCGCAAATCCCGATCATCTTCGAGAATGTGGCCAAATGTTTCCACGACGATTCGATCATGTTGGCTACTGCGGTATTCGCAGAAGGCGACGAGCAGATCGCCGATTCGCAGAACTGGACGAACCTGCCGATCAACCTCTACTCCTTTGCTCGATTCGAAGAAGCAGCACAAGCGGCCGGACTAAGAATTATGAGAATCGGGAAGAATCTTTCAGGATTGGTTTGTCGCATTTAAGGAAGGAAACCAGACGGCGATCCGAGGCGGCGAAGAGATGCGGAAGGTCACATGGGAAGCCGTGATCCCAAAATGGCAAGATCCCGGCTGGAAACCATACGCCACCTTTGCTGGCTGAGTTTGTTCTTGCGGCCGTGAATTATGGGTAAGGGCAGCAAGGCGATGCATGGCCGTCCACCTGGTGGAACAGACCACGGATTTCACGGATACCACGGATACTGCTGGGTGATATGCCGGTTGTCCCTAGCGCGTTCGTATTTGTGCAATCTGTGTGATTCGTGGTCGAGTAGTTCAAGCGGTTGAACAGTTACTGAAATGCAATCGTCGCGAAAAAGCCGAAGGTCATCGTATCGGCTTCGAATGGCTCATCCAGAGAGTTGTGCGGCGGCATTGAAGCGTTATCGCCGTGGTAAGTTGATGATCAATCCACGGGTGGCGATGCGAGAGCGGCGACGGTCTTTTCGCGCCATTCTTTGGCCTGCCAGATGATGGCAGTGCCGTCGCGGCTGGAGGTGAGGACGGAGAGGCCGTCGGGGGAGAAGGCCACTGAGGTGACTTCTTGTGTGTGGCCGGGGAGAGAGAGGATTTCTTTGCCGGTGTGGGCGTCCCACAGTTTGGCCGTGTTGTCCTGGCTGCCGGTGAGGACGCGCGAGCCGTCGGGCGAAAAGGCGACGGCGGTGATGGCCGCCGTGTGTCCGCCCAGCGTGAGTGGTTTACTGCTTTCGGCATTGTCCGCTGCGAGGTTCCAAATTCTGGCGGTGTTGTCCTGGCTGCCGGTGATTACGTGCTGGCCATCGGGAGAGAACTGGCCGCACAGCACGCCCCATTCGTGACCCTCGAGTTTTTTCACAAGGGTGCCGGTCGCTCGTTCCCAAACACGCGCTGTCTTGTCATCGCTCACCGTAAGCACGCGCTGCGTCGTGCGAAAAGGTTGCGGCGGTGACGCGGGCAGTGTGGCCGCGGAAGACGATGTCCGTGGGTTTGCCGGTCTCGACGTTCCACAGTCGAGCCGTGCCGTCGTCGCTGGCGGTCAAGAGTTCGCTGCCGTCGGGCGAGAATTCGACCGCGTTGACAAACTTTGTGTGCCCGCCTTCGAGTTTGCGGATCGCTCGGCCGGACTCGGCATCCCAAATCTTGGCCGACGTGTCCCAACTGCCAGTGGCGACCAGTCGACCGTCCGGCGACAGGGCCGCTGAAGCAACTGCACCATGCGGGCTGTAGCGGACGACCGGAGTGCGAGAATCCAGATTCCACAAGCGCGCATCGTTACCGCCAATCGTGAGCACATGTCGGCCGTCCGGCGCGAACATCGCCGACCACACTTCACCACCGAGCTGGTTGAAATTCAGGAAAGGACGGAGGTGAGGGGGCAGGGGGCTGGGGGCTGGGGGCTGGGGATTTGAGCCTTGTACGCCGAACCCGGCACTCGCCGCTGACAGGTCCCACAGCGACACTTGCTTGTCTTCCGATGAGGTGAGTAGCGCCGTGCTTCCGTCGGGTGAAATATCGTTTGCCTTGAATGGTTGGCCCGGTGCCTTCACCGAAGCCAGCACGGTGGCGTCGGCCAACCGCCAGAGTCGCGCGACCCCATCGTCACAAGTGGTTAGCGCTTGCGCTCCGTCCGCCGAGAGATCGAGCGAAGAAACCCATTCCGGATGTTTGAGCACGACGTCGCGCAGTTCCTGGCGCTGGAAAGATCCCACTGTCCGCACGTGCGGTCGCCGCTGGCTGTAATCAGCCGCTGAGCGTCCGGTGTGAATCGTATGGCGGTAATCGTGCCATTGTGACCTCGCAGCTCGTGTTCGAGCGCCCACTCGGCGTCTTCTCCTTGCTCCCCGCTCTCTGCTCCCCGCTTCTTCCACACCCGCACTTGCCCGCGATCGTCGCCAGTTGCAAGTCGATCGCCAGTTGGCGAGAAGGCAAGCGCCGACACTTCCGCCACATGGCCAGTGAGCGGCGGCATAAGTTGGCCGGTGTCGGCATTCCACACGCGTGCTTCTTTGTTGGGGCCGCCGGTGGCAATCCACTTGCCGTCCGGCGCGACGGCCAGTGTACCGACGCGCCCGGTGGGCGATAGGACAACTAACTGCGTGCCGGCCGCCACATCCCAAATCCGCACCGAGTTATCGACGGCACCGGTGGCCAGCCGCGCGCGGCCTCCGCCGGCGTCATTGCCGAAGAACGCCGCGCCGGACACCAGAAACTCGTGACCTTCTTCGAATGTTTTGAGCTGCGTGCCGGTGGCCGCATCCCACAGGCTGGCGGTGCGGTCGCGGCTGGCGGTGATAATCTGCCGGCCGTCGCGGGAGAAGCGTGCGGAGAGCACGGCATCGACGTGGCCGGCCAACAACGTGGCATGCAGCAGGCGAGTTTCCTCGTATCCGTGCACGTCCCACACGCGAACTTTTTGATCTTCGCCGCCGGAGAGGACCCATTGGCCGTCCGGCGAAAACTCAACCGAGCGGACCGCATTGCCGTGTCCGCGCAGCGCCCGCAGTGGCTTGCCGCTCGCAGTGTCCCAAACGCGAATCGTATTGTCGTCGCTGCCGCTGAGAAGCAGGTCGCCCTTGGGCGAGAATGCCACCGACCGCACGGGCTTATCATGCCCGGCCAATTGCAAGTGGCTTGCTTTCGGATCGGGTGCGCCGTCGAGTCGCTTCTCTATATCGACTGGCTGAGCGTCGTCAGTATTCCACACCATCACGAGGTTGTCGGCACCGCCGGTAGCGACGAGGTCACCGTTGGGCGAAAATCGTGCTGTGTAAACGGCGCCGTTGTGGCGGCTGAATTCGGTGGCGTATTCGTAGAGTTGGCCGGCGTCGGTTGCCTCTCCCTTGGGGAGAGGCAGCGAGTTATCGAGCGGTGAGGGGTTCGCGTTACGCAGCGCCAAACCCTCACCCGCTCGATTCCTCGCGACCTCTCCCTGAGGGAGAGGTGTCGTACCCCGCTTCTTCCAGACAACCGCCTTTCCGTCCTGACCGGCCGTGACGATCTTTGTGGCATCGGGCGAAAACTCGGCGGCCCAGACCCACCAACTGTGTCGCTTAAGCTCCTGCAGCGTTTGGCCGCTGGCCACGTCCCACAGGCGGGCCGTGTTGTCGTACGAGCCGCTGAGAAGTTGCGTGCCATCCGGCGAGAAACGCACCGAGAGCACGCCGTCGGTGTGACCTTCGAGCGTGCTCAGCACATTTCCGTTGGCTGCGTCGAGAATTTGAATCTTGCGATCGCTTCCGCCGCTGGCGATCTTGCTGTCATCCGGCGAGAACGCGACCGCCAATACGAACGGCTCGTGACGAGCCTCCCAGCGAACCGCGCCGGTCTGTGCGTCGCGCACGGTCACGCGGCCGGCCATATCGCCGCTGGCGATCAATTTGCCGTCGTGTGAGTAAGCCACCGCGTGAACTGGTCCGGCCGCATCGTACGTGGCCGAGTCGAGCTCCGTGAGGTGGGCCAATCGGCCCCACTCCCAGTTGCGCAGACCGGGATTGCTTTGCTGGAGCAACTGTTTGGCGAAGTCGTAGGCGTTGTCGTTGATCTTGGCGTTGGCCAGGCCAATTTCGGCGATGTACCCTTCGTACTCTTCCGCCTTCTTGGCGGCCGCTTCGTTCTGTTGAGCAATCACTGCTTCTTCGCGCCGCTGTTCCGCTTCCGCGCGTGCTTTTTCTTCTTCCTTGCGGGCGATCTCCTCTTCCTCTTTGGCCTTCTGCGCCGCATCGCGATCCTTCTCGGCCTCCTGGCGGGCGGCGGCCTCACCTTTTTCCGCTTCGCGCGCCTCTTTTTCTGCAACAAGTGCCAAGTTTCGTTCCTGGCGGACGACAAAATACGCCACGGTGCTCGTGATGATGATGCCGGCCACGAGCGCGGCGACGGCCATCTTCGCCAACCGCAGCCGGCGCTGCCGGGCATCGCGCTCGGCCCGAGCGGCGGCAATCTTTGCCAACAGCGTCTCGTGCTCGGCATTGCTGGTATCGAGCAGCGAGCCGGCCAGATCCAAGTCGCCGTTCGCGAGCGCAGCGGTCGCGTAGTCGTGTTGCGTTTCCGCCAGCAGGGTGCGAGCCCGCTGGTTGGCATCCCACAGCGACAGCGCTTCCTGGCAACCGTACAACGCGCGGGCGTACAGCGAATAGTCGCCGGAGGCCCGTGCCTTTTGCAGATTTTGATTCGCGTGGGCCGTCAGCGCGAGGCTTTCCGAGTGCGACTGGTAAAGTCGTATCGCTTCCTGGAATTCCTTGACGGTTTGGTGGCGATCCTCTTGGTTCGTGGCCATCGCTTTGAAGGCGATTTCTTTCAATTCGCCTTCGTAGCGAATCGGGTTGATGCGGTTTTGCGATGCGGCCAAGAGGCACTGCATCACATCGCGACCCGAATGGGGCGGCTGCCCGCCGATGATTTCGTACAGAATGGCGCCCAGCAAATACACGTCGCTGGTCTTGTTAATGGCTTCGATCGGGCCGCGGGCCATTTCCGGCGCCATGTACGCCGGCGTGCCGCCCAGGCTATCGGCTTGAAACACGGAGTTCACGTGCGCGAACTCGGGCGTGATGCGCGCCAGCCCCCAGTCCATCACCAGCAC
This sequence comes from uncultured Planctomycetota bacterium, assembly GCA_963786455.1. GTDB lineage: Bacteria > Planctomycetota > Planctomycetia > Pirellulales > Lacipirellulaceae > JABDGM01. The sequence continues at coordinate 986,739 of CAWAZX010000018.1, forward strand.
TTCGCCGAAGTCGCCGAGCATGACGTTTTCGGGCTTCAGGTCGCGGTGAATCACGCCGCTGGCGTGGGCGAACGCCACCGCGTCGGCCACGCGCAGCAGGATGCTGAGGTTTTCGTCGACCTGCTTCTGGTAGATGACCTTGTCCCACGGCGTGCCTTTGACGCGCTTCATCGAGTAGAACAGCGCGCCTTCGTCGTTCGCGCCCAGGTCGTAGATCGGCACGATGTTCGGGTGGTCGAGCTCGCCCGTGACGACCGCCTCGGAAATGAACTTGTCGCGCTGATCTTCGCGAACTTTGACCGAGGGCTTGAGCATCTTCACGGCCACGTCGCGGGCGATCGACGATTGATGCGCCGCGTAGACCACGCCCATGCCGCCTTCGCCGATGATGTGCAGCAGCTCGTAGTCGGGCACTTCGGCCGGCGACTTGGGCGGCGCACTGCCCGCTTTGCGCTTCTCGCGGACGTAGCGCGACTTGACTGGCAGCGACGAGCGGAAACCGGTGACCGTTTCCTTCTGGCGAATCGTTTGACCTTGCTTGGCATTGGGGTCAAACGTGCCGCTCCACTGCGAGCTCAGTTTTTGGGCGTCGGCAGGGGATAAGTTGAATTCGATCGTGAGGTCTTGCTCGATGGTGTGTGTCGAACGCCCTTTCGGCTTGCCGCCAGTCGCGGGCTCGTCCGCATCGCGCGGCGGCTGGAACTCCAGCGTGGCATCGATCCGCTCGTCGATCGTGGGCGATTTCGGCTCAACGTCAATCGTCTGGGCCCCGGCGGGCGGCATTGTGTGCAGCTTCATCACTGCCGCGTCCCGAGGTCGCTGGCGATGATTACAATCGTCGCTCCCGGAGAGTCGGTATCGGTGATCTCGATGTCCAGCGAGGCCTTCTCGCCAACTTCATCGCCAATGTTTGAGACGGTCGGCTTGCTTCCTGCGTCTTCGCTCACAAAGCGTCGGTCGTCGATCGTGCGTTGCGATATCTTGAGCACGATCGCGCCGCAGTGCGCACAGCGACCGGCGGCCAGCGACCGTTGGTCCAATTCGCGTTTGCAAGTGTGGCAGGTTCGCATAGTGCGCTTTCACGCTCTCGCCGACCCTCCACCCGTTGCGGGGCCGGGGAGATGGTCAAACCTTTATTGTACCTGCTGTTCAATGTGATTTAGCCGCGATTCGACCGGCCTGTCAATCGTCCGGCGCGGCGCAATCGCTCCCAATCGCGCTCATCGGCATTTTCGAGCGCTTGATTCACGCGTTGCGACCAGCCGCCGGTGACGGCCCCCAGAGCGAACCCGGCCAGCGGCACGACCCAGCGGCGCGAGCCGCGCAGGGGGACTAGGGGCTCGGGGCCGGGGGCTGGTTCATCAATCGTTGTTTCGCTGTCGGACGCCGATTCGTTTTCAGCCAACTCGTCCGCGATTTGCTCGTCTGCCGCGGCATTGGGTGTGTTATTTGACGCGTCGGGAACGGGTTCGAGATTTGGATTCTCCTCGAGCGGGACCGGATCGACTTGCTGAATCTCTTCCGCGGTGGGCGGTCGGTCGCGCGTGCCTTCCGAATCGTCCGACGGATCGATCACGCGGCCGCGGCGGACGTACACATCCATAATCAGCCGCCGAGTATTGTTGTCCGTCCGCACCAGGAAAATGCGGTAATGGTTATCCGGCAGCGAGGCGAAAAACGCCGCAGATCGTTCAGCGCCTCATCGCGGATCCGGTGCGTGGAAATGACCGTGCCGTCGGGGGCCACGACTTCCAATTCCAGGTAGCGTTCCGAGCCGATCAGCACATCGCTCGTGACCACTCGACCGCCGCCTTGTTGCAGAGCCGCTGCGAACGAGTTTTGATCACCGAGGAATACCTCATCGGCTTCGGGCAGAAACACTTCGAGCCGAGCGATATCGGGCGTCGTGTCGATGGCGACGTTGACCGTATCGATGCCCGGGTTTTCTACCAGAATGAAATCCGTCACCGTGCCGTTGTTGTCGTCGACAATGGTGACGTCGATGCGGATGTCGGCCGACGGATTCGCGGGGTTCGGTGGGCCGAGATACCGGTGCTGCACGTCGACTGAGCCCGTCGTAAGCACACTCTCGCCGCCGGAAACCCGGTTCGACGTCAGAACGGTTGTCAGCCCGTTGCTCGCCAGTGGGCCGCCCGGCTGCTTGAGCATGAGCTGAATCGTTTGCATGTTGCCGTCGCCCCAATCGACGACGTACGTAAACGCCTCGGCCACGGCCATCGGATCGTTGATCGCCTGGCTCGAGACGAGCGTCAGCACCGGTTGCAGCATGCTGTCGAAGCCCGGAAAACTAAACATTTGGACGCCGTCCGGACCGGTCATCGTAACCGTAACCGAGTAGACGCCGCTGTCGGCGTACGTGTGGACCGCGTCGATTGTCCCGTCGCCCCAGTTAATCACATGCGTGAACGATTCATGCAGCGTATCGGTGACGGTTGGCGGCTCGGCTGCGTTGGGGTTCGCCGTGTTATCGAAACCAGGATCTTCGAAGTCGACGCGGATCGTGGTAATGCCTTCGGACGACACTTCATCACCTTCGAACGACCCGCCGCCAGACGGTGGCACGAACGCCGGGTTGACGTTGAGCACGATGACTTCAAAGGTGCGCACGTGCACACCGCCGTTGTCGTCGCGGATCGTGACTGAGACCGTGTAGGTGCCGTCATCGGCGTAGATATGCGCGCCACCGAAGCCGCCGGTGGAGAGCACTCCCGGCGAGCCGTTCATATCGGCTACGGCGATGGCGAGCTCTTCCTGCCGCCCGTCGCCCCAATCGATGTCGTAGGTGAACGACTCATTCAGCGGATCGGTGATTGAAGGCGGCATGGCCGCGTTGGGATTGAGCGGGTTATCGAAGCCCGGGTCGCTGAACAGCGCCGAAAAGCTGGTGCCCTCCGATTCGTTGATCGTCGTCACCGAGGGAGTGACGCTGGTGAGCGTCGGCGCCACGTTTTCGACACGAATCGTGAACGTCAGGTCGATGAAGTCGACGCCAGCCACGCCCGTGACGAACTTGGCCGGGTCGGCGAATGCGCCCATGTCGTCGTCGGCCACGCGAATGGTGACCGTGTAAACGCCGTCGTCGGCAAACGTATGCGGATCGTGGGCAAACTGAGCCGTTGTTGGTACGCCTGGCCCGCCCGAATCACGATTGACGATCGACACGGAGCTGGTGTCCGTCGGCGAGCCGTCGCCCCAATTAATGGAATGGATTGCAAACGTTTCCAGCAGCTCGCCGCCAGGCAATGGGTTGAGCGGGTTGTCGAAGCCGGGATCACTCAAGAGCGCGTTCAGTCCCACAAGCGTGAACGCGGACCCCTCGTTAACGGCGACGTTGGCGACGTTGTCGACCGTCGGCACGACATTTTTCACCGTGACCGTAAACTGTTCCGTATCGCTGCCGCCGTCGTCGTCCTGGATGGTCACGGTGACCGTATAGACGCCGTCGTCGGCATACGTGTGCGTGCCGCCAAGTGCACCCGAGCCACTTGTGAAGAACACCACAGCGCTTTCCGGCGAGCTGCCATCACCCCAATTAATCGTTGCGGTGTGCACGTCGATTGTGCCCTGATCCGCAAACAATGCTAGGGGCGGTGTTCCAATGCCGCTCAAGTTGAGCAACTGCCCTTCATTTACGGTTGGGTTCGGCGCGACATTCAGCGCCGGCGCGACGTTCTTCACCAGCACGGTCTCGGTATCGGAGCCAGACTCCGATTCGTCGTCAGTGACGGTAACGCTGATTGTGGAGGTATCCTGGGTGGTAGCGTTGCCGGGCGCCAGACCGTCGTCGAGGTATTGATGCTGGACGGAAAAGTCGACCTGCCCAGTATCCGAATTGATGAAGATGATCGTGAGCACGGCCTCGTCAGTGGACGAGGAGAATGTCTGGCCGACGGAGAGCGTGGGTATGCCAGCCGCGTTGCGTATGGCCGGGATGCTGAACGTCGAGGGCTGGCCATCGTTCGGGTCGTTCCAGTTGACGGCGAGCGTGTGCGCGTCCAACACGCCGGGGTCGGTGTAGCTGCCGGTGAGCGTGGCGACGCCGTTCTCGTTGATCATCGTCACCGGGTTGAGCACTACCGCGGGCGCCACGTTCTTTACGATCACCTCGAATGTCTCGGTATCGCTGCCGCCATTGTCGTCGGTGACCGTGAGAGTGACTGTGTAGACGCCGTTTTCGGCATAGGTGTGCGTGCCGCCCAGCGCGCCCGATCCGTTGGAGAAAAAGACCGAGGCATTTTCGAGCGGGCTGCCGTCGCCCCAGTCGATCGTGGCGGTGTGCGTATCGATTTTGCCCGCATCAACGAAGAGCGCTATCGGCGGCGCGCCAACTCCGCTTAGATCGAGCAACTGTCCTTCATCCACCATTTGATCCGGCGCCGGCACGACAACCGGCGGGACATTGTTCACCGTGACGTCGAACGATTCCGTGTCGCTGTCACCGTCGTCGTCCAAAACGGTCACGGTGACCGTGTAGATTCCGTCGTCGGCATAGGTGTGTGTGCCGCCCAGCGCACCGATCCGCTGGAAAAGAAGACCGTGGCGTTTTCCAGCGGGCTGCCATCGCCCCAGTCGATCGTGGCGGTGTGCGTGTCAATTTTGCCCGCATCGACGAAGAGCACTAGCGGCGGCGCACCGATGCCGCTCAGATTGAGCAACTGCCCTTCATCCACCATTTGATCCGGCGCCGGCACGACGACCGGTGGGACATTGTTCACCGTGACGTCGAAGGATTCCGAGTCGCTGCCGCCGTCATCGTCCAATACGGTCACGATGGCCGTGTAAACGCCGTCATCGGCGTAAGTGTGCGTGCCGCCCAGTGCGCCCGAGCCGTTGGAAAAGAACACGGTGGCGTTTTCGAGCGGGCTGCCGTCGCCCCAATCGACCGTCGCCGTGTGCGTGTCGACCTTACCCGCATCGACAAACAATGCCAGCGGTGGCGCACCGACGCCGCTCAAGTTGAGTAACTGCCCTTCGTTCACGGCCTGGTCCGGCGCCACGACCAAGACGGGCGCTACGTTGGTCACCTCCAGATCGACCATCGCGCTGGCCGAAGTCGAATCGCTGTCGATAACTGTCAGCAGGAGCTTGTATTCGTGCTCCATTTGCTCGGTGTCGTCCGGCAGTGCGAAATCAAAGAGCACCGGATCATTGGGATTAACGCCGCTGTTCGTGCCGGAATCGATTTCAATTCCGTCCTCGGTGACCGACCATTCGAACTCGAGCGGCCCAGCGCCGGTAGCCGTGGCGGTGGCGGTAACATTCTGACCCTCGGCCGGCATCGTCGGCGCGACCATCAAGCTACCGATGGCCGCATCCAGCACGCGGCGTCGCTCCAGTTGGCGGACTCGCAGCCGCGCGTCAGTCCGCCGCCGGCGCACACGACGAGCATGCCCAATCCGCGATCGGGAGAACCAAGGCAGTCGCATAGGGGGAATTCCCAGAAAGAGCAGGGAGGAAAGGAGCAAGGAGCGGAGAGCTAAGGGCAAGGAGCGGTGATTTCCGAAGCTCTTAGCTCTCCGCTCTTTGCTCTCCGCTCCCAGGCCGGCAGCTTTCCATTATCACGACTGCCGCCTTGATATGTCAAACATTCTGCGGCGTATGTCGTGAAATGAAGCGACTTTATGTCGCCAACTGTTGCCGGCCCCGCGCCACGTGCTGTCACCTGCGTGGCACTTGCCGGCTGTTAAGATGTGACGGTTATATCGCTTGTCCTGGAGATTTCCGTCGCCGGAAGTCGATGAGCGCTTCGAATCCCGTCATCCTCTGTCCGAAGCGCAGAGATCTCGCCATGCCAGCGATAACTACCGGAACCATTGCCGTTCGACCGCTGCGATTCTGTGTCGCCCTGACGACCACGCTTGTTTGCTTGGTGGTTTGGTCTCCCAAGTCGACCGCGGCTGAAAAGGAGCCGGTGGATGCCCCGGCCGCCTCGCCACGTCTTTTTGAACAGCACGGAGCCGCCGCGCCACTCGATGTCGATGCTTACATTACACCGCAACCGAAGGTTGTGCCGCGGCAGGTGAATTTTCAGCCGCCAGCCTCCGGCACGCCGCGGCCGATCAAGCCGCTGATCGTCGAATCGCCGGAGGCCGTTCCCGCACCCGCCTCGCAAGATCCATGTGGCGAAGTTACCGAAAAGCCGCTCAGCCAACTCGGCATCAACATCGCGATTCCCGCCGGAGATCTGCCGATCGATCATGGCGCGGTGTGCCTGGCCTCGTTGAATACGCCCGTCGTCCGCAGCTTTCCCACGTATTACTACCAATGGGATGCGACCTGCCTGTGCCATCGCCCACTGTATTTCGAAGAGATCAACCTGGAACGCTACGGTTACGGTTGCGGCTGTTGCCTGCAGCCGCTGGCCTCGGCGGCGCACTTCTTCGGAACGGTGCCGGCGTTGCCTTACTGCATCGCTGCCGAATGCCCGCACGAGTGCGTCTACACACTCGGCCATTACCGTCCCGGCAGCTGCCCACCGTGGCGTCGTCACTGGCCGCCTGCCGACCCGCTCGCCGCGGCCGCCGAAGGTGGCGTTTGGACAGGATTGATCTTCCTGATTCCCTAAGAGGCACACAGCGCATCAACTTCGGACTGGTCACTTCGGTGACCAGTTGAAATGGCGCAGCGCCTCATCACATCGGCAGCCGAAACGTTTGACCTATGAAACGCGCAATGCTCCGGGCAAGCGTGATTCGCTCGGCGGCCACTTTGGCGTGACCGCGGCCGCGAATTACGGGCGGCATGGTGCAGCCTGCGCCGCATGGATAATCGAACTCACGCGATGCGCAGCACGCGGCACGTTTCCTCGTAGCTCGCTTCTAGCTCCAGCGGCACGGCCAGATTTTCGCTGAGCCACAGCGGCAGCGTCGGCAGCGGCTGACCAATGGCGAGCGTGTGAGTCCAAGTTTCTAGTCGCGGCGGATTTCGCGGAGGCACGCCCAGGTGTCGCCAGCGGCATGCCGCCGCATACGTTGACGGTGGCATAGGTGCTAAGGAAGGATCGCTCCGGCCGATCAACTCCAGCAAGTCAGCATAAAGATTCCCTTGACGTGTCGTCACCAGATCCACGAGCGTAACTGACACCTGACGTCGGAGCAGTTCAGCGCACTTGGCGACGAATAACCGGCGGTTCTCCGGACGATCTTTGTTCGCCGGGCTGACGATTTCCACGGCTGCAACGAGGCGTCTTTCATGCTTGTCGTCTTCGTAAACTCGGACCTCGTATTCGTCTACGTCCGGCAAATCCATCGCGACGGTCAGCGTTGGTTGCGGTGGCGACCAGACAGCAGTAGCAACACTGCCTTCGACCTCGCTGCGTAAGGACAGTGGGTCGAACGCTTCCTCTTGTTCAAACGATGCTACATCGACCTGGTACGTACCAAGGTGGATCTGCGGTGCAGCAACATAGTTTGGAGGGAGCTTCTTGTTGAGTGCCATCACGATTACGGTCGGCCAGGCACCGTGCAGTTCGTCCCACGAACGACGATCAGAAATCGGCGGATGGAAGTGATCGCGGAGTGGCATGATTGATCCTCTCGAATCATTGTAGACCGGCGAGGATTCAGGTGACAGGCGGCCGCGAGATGCCGCTCGGACTTCGGCGAGCTCCCCTCGGCCTGAGCTCGGGACGAAGGCAGTCGAGTCGCTCGCGGCACCTACAACGGCAAGCGAAACGTCTGCCCTAGGAACCGCACAATGCTACGAGCCAGTGTGATGCGCTCCGCTGCCACCTTGGCATCGCCGCGGCCGCCGATCACCAGTGGCTGTTGTGGTGCATCGAAACGCACGCGGACTTGATAGTGGGCCGCGTACCGGCCGCCCGGCGGTACAAGGCCGGCATAGAGTGCTGCCAGGTCGGCCTGGCCGGCCGCTGCGTTTTCGTCGCCTCGTACTTCGTGCCGAGCTACGTCCACCACTTCTCCCGAAATCACTTGTCCCGGCAATTGATCGATCCGCAGCCGAACGCCCTGGCCCGGCTGCAGCCGCTTCACATCGACGTCGTCAACCAATAGCACGGCCGTGAGGCGGTTTGGATCGCCAACCATGCATATGAGGGTGCCGGGTTCCAACGCGGCACCGAGATTTGTGGGCTCAAGCGGCGTACCAGACCAGCTTGCGAGGCGGGTGTCAGGTGTCGGGTGTTCGACACGGCGAATCTTCGATCGGGTGTCAGGGACCCGAGGCGCGGCCAAAAGGACGCCGTCCACAGGCGCTCGCAAAGTTAACCGCTCGACGTCGCGCCGCCGCTCGCCGAGGCGGCGTTCGCTATCGGCAAGTGCGGCCGCGCTGTTGGCAGCTCGTCGTTCGCTTCCGGGTCGACGCCGCGGAGCCTTTCCAGGTGTTCGACGCGCAGTTCTCGTTGCGCGAATTCACCTCGAGAGCGCGTAAGTTCGCGCTGGACTTCAACATTATTGAGCTCGCCAATCACGTCGCCGTGGCGGACAGGTTCACCGGCTCGCAAGGCGCTCGCGAGGGTGCCGTCGACGGTAGCGTACACCCGTGCTGCATCCTCCGGCATCAGCACCAATGGAGCGCGGACATGGTACGTAACCGGCACGGCGAGAATGGCAACCGCGACTGCCATGCAGCCGGCAACGATCACCGCCAGCCGCCCAGAGCGCAGTTCTGAGCGGCGGATTGGATTCCGCGCAAATCGCGCGATGTTGCTGATCGGCCCGGTAATCGCACTGCCGAGTACAGTGAGTCCGACGGCATATGCGAGATTCTGCAGGTGTAGCGGGTACAGCACTTGAACGAGACCCCACACAATGGCGACACATACCAAAGCCACGTATGTCTTCGAGGCAACTGCGTAGATCGCCAGCCATGTCCGATGTTGCGCCGGCACGAGCGGATCATCGGCTGCCGGCTCGCCGAGCAGCCACTCGCCGGCAAAGCGACGCAACACTTCCCGTGACCGCTGCCAGAGATTCGGCGTTTCCATCAGGTCGGAGAGGATGAAATACCCGTCGTAGCGGAGCAGGGGATTTCCGTTCACGAGCAACGTGCCCACCGTGCAAGCGATCATGACATTCATCGCGACGAGTTGAATGACACCCGGTTGGGCGTACCACCAGACGATCGTCGCGACCGCGGCGAGTACGACCTCGACGAGCATGCCGGCCGCCGAGACGACGATGCGTTGCCATTTATTCGACAATCGCCAGGAGTCGCCGACGTCGCAGTACAAACACGGCGCGAATACCAACAGCATCAGGCCGAGCTCGTGGACCTCGCCCCCAAAATGTTTGCAGGCCAGCGCGTGGCCCAGCTCGTGCAGGACTTTCACCGCGCCGATCGAAAGCAGCATCAAAACCAGATTCCGCGGATCGAACAGCGCGTTCACTTCCGGCAACCGTGCGCGGAACTCGTCAAAATGGCCGACCGCCAGCGACGCGGCACAAATCACCACGGCTAGCACCAACAACAACGCGGCCGGCGAAAACAGCCACCGCAGCCGGTTATGGGCGGCCGTGAGAAACGCATCCGGATCGAGGCCGCGAAAGCGAATCGCCAACAGCCCGGTCCACGACATGGCCCAACGACGGGCCCGATCGCGCCGCATCCGCGCGAGTAGCTCCTGGCTCTGGCCCGGGCCGTCGCCGATCACCAACCCGGAGCTGTGCAGGCGGCTCAGAAAATCCCATACGGATTGTGGGGAAATGGTGTGCGGTGCGAAGCGCTCGGCGAAACGCCGTCGAAGCTCACTGATACTCACCGGCTGCCGCAACCATTCCATCAGTGCATGCTCTTCGGCCGAGAACTGAAAGTGCTCCATCGTCGCCGGATCTTTGACGACCCACGTCGCGGATCCGCTCGTCTCGACGGGCGTCACGATCAAGTCCGGCCGCAGACGCAGCGTGAGTGGACGGTCGTTCGAGGAGATGGGTTTGGACATGGAAATGATAGTTGTCAGTCGTTAGTCGTTAGTCGTTAGTCGATCATCACGTCCATTACTGAGCACTGACTACTGACTACTGACGGTCATTCGTACCGGCTGCCCCGGTCGCAGCCGGCCATCGCGATTGTCGATTTCGGCCCATACGCGGACTTGCCCGGTGATGGGGTCCATTTCCGGGCTGACAAACACAATCGTTCCGGCGGCAGTCGCATGCTGGTCGATGCCTTCAATTTCCAGCGCCACCGACTTGCCGGTCAAATCGACGCCGGCCTGCGCGGCCGCAACGAAACCTTCGGCCTTTAAGCGCTCGACGTTCACGATTCGCAGCGCCTTCTGGCCGGGCTCGACCCACTCGCCGCGGCGGACGTAGATTTGCACGATTACGCCGTCGAATGGAGCGAGAATCTGTCGCCGCGCAACCTGGGCTTGGGCGGCCGAAAGCTCATTTTCTGTCGCCTTCATTTCCAGCACGGCTACTTCGTGCTCATGATCGGCCTGCTCCGATTCAAGCTGGTTTCTTTCGACGGTAAGCTTTTCCACATCGAGCTGTGACTGCGATACGCTCTTGGCAAACCGCTCGATCGATTCGGTGGAACGTCTTAGCTCGGCCTGCGAAACTTCCAAGGCTTTTTTGGCGAAACGCATCCGCACATCGTTCGTCGCTTTGGCGCGAGCGATTTCGTACTGGGACTGAGCCGCTTCGGCAGCGAGTCGGGCGACCTGGTCATCGATTTGCGCGAGCGGCTCGCCTTTCTTCACACGCTGTCCTTCGCGAACTACCACGTCTGTAAGAACACCCGCCTCCTGAGCCGGTACCTCGGTCTCTTCGAACAGGCGCAGCACGACCGATTCGACAACCAGCGGAGCGGCAGGCTCACCGGCCGACGCAAAGGACGTCGATGCTGTGAAGAGCAATGCGAGTGCAGCCGTGGGGCGGGCAGTGAAATTATAAAAAATGTTCATGGCACTTCCGGTTCTGGCTCTCGACTCTCGACTCTTGACGTTTCAAAACCTCAGCCACTCAACCGCCGCGTCCCAAATGTCGTGCAGCCACACATAACCGAGCGAGCGCCGGCCGCAATCGATTTGTGCCCGCGCCGAAACGCCCGGCCGCAGCTCGCGCAGCGAGGCCTCGCGCAATTGCATATCGTCCGGCGCTACTTTTACCAGGACTGTGGGGGACGGGGCAGTAGCTCCTTCCGATGCAACGACGTCGGCCGTTTGCGACACTTCCACAATGTGGCCGGTGTGTTGCTCGCGGTCGTCCGAACTGAGGCGGAATCTGACTGGTAACTTCGGCTGAAGGGCTTGCTGCGCGGCGAGCACATAGCCGATCCGGTCGTCCGGCACCGCCAATTCCAGCTGCCAGTCGGCCGACAAATCGGCGACGGTGGCCAGCACTTCGCCACGTTCCACGGGTCGGGCAAGGAGCCGATTGCCAATGTCCCAACTGAGCACGCGGCCCGCGATCGGGCTGGTGACCACGAGCGCGTCGCGATCGCCATTCAACAGCTGCAGCTCGTTGCGCAAATTGGTGATCCGCTGGTGCAGCTCACGTTCTTCGGCGGACAGTCGGTAAGCATCGGTTGGGTTGGCATCGCGAACTTGTCGATTGGTTCGCGTGGCCCGCACGGCGTCGAGCTGCCGCTGGGCCGTTTCCAGCTCGCCGTCGACGCGCTTCAGTTCCAAATCCAGTACCGGATCGCGGAGCCTCACGAGCGGTTGCCCGGCAGCGACTTCCGCGCCGTGAGTGACCAGCACTTCGTCGACCAGTCCGCCGCGCGGCGCAAAAACTTCGCGCCGCACCACGGGCTGCAACGTGCCCGGCGATTCAATGCGGAAGTCCGCCGGAACCAGGACGAGTGCAGCCACGCCACCGGCTATCGCGGCGAGTGCCAGTAATGTGCGCGAAAGGTGAGTCCCGACCCAATACTTCGCTTTGCCGAGCGGCCGCAACAGCCAACCCAGTGGCAGCCGGGAAACCTCCTCGGCGTTGTATAGTGCCGTAGTGCAAACTGCGGCGACTTCCACCAGCCGGTCGCGCGACAGCTCGCCATTGCGTGCGTCGAACTGCTCGGCCACGAGTACGAACAGCGGATGATCGGGTCGACGTGTGTTGTTTCTCGCAGCACCTGCGGCCGCATCTTTGGTGGGATCAGGCGGACTGTGCAGCGGTATGGCGGCAATCTGCCGGGCATGCGACTCCTCGGCATGTTGCTCGAGAGCGTCAGCCACCGGCGGCAGGCCGTCGCAACGACCATCATCATAAAACGCCGGTTCATCGCTGCGGCGGACCAATTGGGCCAATTGTTCGATGCGGCGGACCGTACCGCTGCGGCGCTCCGCTCGGCTGACTCCGCTGGTGGCCAAGAGTCGCGATTTATTCCCTCGCGCGGCCACCACGCTAAGTCGATGGCAGCCAACCAGGCGGCGTCCCTCGTTCGCCACGGTGTACGCCGTTTCGGGCAAACCCAATTGGCGGTGCACTTCGGTGCTCAGCCGCAGAAGTTGAGCGCGGTAATCATCCTCTTGTCGCAGGCGGCGCAATTCGGCGAACGAATGGTAGTCGGCCGCCAGCTCGCAAATCGCCGTCAGGAATTGCTCCATCCCGCGAACCGTGGATGGGCTCGTATTCGGCTCTATCAACAGTTCGATGATTGCCGGCGCTACGGCCGCGCCATTTTCTGCCCGCACACTTACCGGTCCAAGTACGAGCAGATGTTCGGTAGGATTGGCTGCAGGTTCATCACGCTGAGCGGATTGCGGAGCTACGGTTGTCACCGCCCCTCCGCTTGTCGCATCGGCAAGAAGTTGTTCGTGTGCCAGCCGCAACTCGTCGTTGCGCGACCATTCGGCGGCAGGCCAGCGCACCTGCGCGACTGGCTGAAACGATACGCCACGGCGCAGCCAGACCACGCCGCCTGAAGCGGAAAGCGCGCACGCATTCTGCCAGCAGCGTGCTATAGAATTCGGGCGGCGCGACGGCAGAGCGGGCCAAATTGCCGAGCCCGGCGAATACCTCTTCGAGCTCGTTCCAGTCGTGGGGCTCCGACGACGCGCCGGTCGTCGAAAGATGAGCGGGCATGCAATTCAGTATAGCCGCCCATGCCAGCTTGGCGCCGGACAGCCGCTATCGCGATTATTCCAAGTGGCCACAAAAAGCACAAAAAAACACAAAAAGCGATCGGTGCCATCGTTTCTGCATCTACCTTGGCCGCGAGTAATCACCCGCTTTTTTGTGCCTTTTCGAGTTCGTTGTGGCGGTTACCGCCCCGCAATCACTGTCAATGTGAGTAGGCTGCGGCGACTCTCGCGGTCCTAACGGTAATTATCGTGGCGCGGATTTTCCCTGTCGAAGAAAGTTGAACGCCGGACCTTGTCGGACGCCGTGCCACTACGCGCACGGCCGCATTGGTACGCAAGCTACCGGTACCTTTTCAAAAATCTCGTCGATTGTGCAGCCCCGCGAATGAAACGCATCCGCAAAACTGTGGTGCTACTGCTCTGTGGCGCGATGCTTGCGCCCGGCGGCTGCCAGTGGCGAAGCAAAAGCTCGTTCGAAGCTTGTGCTCCACCGGGCGCTTATGAGCAAGTCGCGTCGGAGATCGAGTTCCCGGCCGAAACCGACTGCACTGCCGCTATTGCCGACGAGTCGCTGGCCTCGCCGCATCCGTGGACGATCACCACGCCAGGCACGCCCGACTATTGGAATCTTTCGCTCGAGGAAACGATTCAGTTGGCACTGGCCAATTCGCGAGTGCTCCGCGACTTGGGCGGTGCGGTGGTGCGATCGCCCGCAACCACGCGAACCGCTATCGATCCGGCGATCGTGGAGACGGACCCGCGGTTCGGCGTCGAGGCTGCGCTGAGCGAGTTTGACGCGCAATTCTTGACCAGCACGTTTTGGGAAAAGAACGATCGGGCATTCAACAACGAATTCTTCGGCGGCGGCTCGACGCTGGTCCAACAGGATGTCGGCGTGTTTCAGGCGGCGATCACCAAGCGGGCCGCCACCGGCTCGCGATTCACGATTCGGCACAACGTCGACTACGACGCGAATAACTCGGAAGGCAATCTCTTCGATAGTGCCTGGAACACGAACGTTGAAATGGAATTTCGCCATCCGGTGCTGCAGGGCGGCGGCGTGCAGTTCAACCGCATAGCCGGACCGAACAACCTTCCGGGCGTGTACAACGGCGTGATGATCGCGCGGCTGAATAGCGACGTGGCGCTTACGGATTTCGAGGTCGCCGTCCGCGATTTGGCGAGCAATGTTGAAAACGCCTATTGGGACTTGTACTTTGGCTACCGCGTGTTGGATGCCCGCATTCAGGCCCGCGATGCCGCCCTCGAGACGTGGCGGCGAATTTACGCTCTGTACGAAGTCGACCGCCGTGGCGGCGAGGCCGAGAAAGAAGCGCAGGCCCGCGAGCAATACTTCCGCTTCCAGCAAGACGTGCAGAACGCCATGAGCGGCGAGCCCTACCAGCAAACCCGCAATTGGAACGGCTTGCCTAGCGGGGCGTTTGTCACGACGGGCGGTGTACTCATGGCCGAACGCCGACTGCGGCTGTTGATGGGCCTGGCACCGAGCGACGGCCGGCTGTTGCGGCCAAACGACGAACCCGTGTTGGCACAAATTGCCTTCGATTGGAATCAAATCACCGCGGAGGCGACCACGCGTCGCGTCGAGCTCCGCCGGCAGAAGTGGCAGATCCGCCGCCGTGAGCTGGAGCTGATCGCCAGTAAGAATCACTTGTTGCCCCGTTTGGATGGGGTGGGCCGCTATCGCTGGCGCGGATTCGGCGACGACCTGTTCCCGATCAATGAGCCGCCGCTGCCTCGGTTTGATAACGCCTATGAGGATCTCACCAGCGGCGACTTCCAGGAATGGCAACTGGGCTTCGAGCTATCGGTGCCGATTGGCTTCCGGTTGGCACACGTTGCGGTCCGCAACGCCGAATTGCAGCTGGCTCGCGAGCGGGCAATCTTGCGCGATCAGCAGCGGGAAATCATGCACGAAGCCGCCGACGCGATTGCCGAATTGGACCGCGCCTATGCCGTCCTCCCAACGAGTTATAACCGGCTGATCGCCAGCCAGGATCAATTGAAGGCACTCCTGGCCAAGGAAGAAACCGGCGAAGAGGTATCTTTGGATTTATTGCTCGAAGCGCAACGGCGGCGCGTGGAAGCCGCTGTCGAATATTCGCTGAACCGTGCCCGCTACGCGGTGACAACCAAGAATGTGCACTTCGTCAAAGGAACGCTGTTGGAGTACGACGGCGTGTTCCTGGCCGAGGGGCCGTGGCCAGGCGAAGCTCACGAAGATGCCGCCAAACGCGAGGCCTCGCGCGGTAGACCGAGGGCGCTAAACTACGCGTCCTCGCGGGCACCGGTAGTCAGCCGCGGCGTTTTCAACCAGCAAATTGAAGCGCCGCTCCACCTGCCGGGCGAACCTCCAACGCCCAGTGGCGAGGAGCTCCCGCTGGAAATTCGCGGTGGTGAACCGAGCAGTGACGAATCTCTGCCGCCGACCACCGGCAGCACGAAGCCCACACCGGCCGCCGTCGAATTACGCGATACGGCCATCGCGACCCTGCCACCACGAGTCGGCTCGGTTGCCCGAAGTGAGGACACGCCTCCGGCGGCAGCGGCAGCTTCCGCAAGTCCCTTGGCGGTCGCCAACACCGGTGCCGAATCAATCGCTCGGCCAACGCCGATCTCGGCGATCCGCTTTATGCCCGCGGGGTCGAAGGAAGCGGCGAGCGAAGCTTCGGGTACGCCCGCCGCCGTCCTGCGACTGCCGCCGCTGAACTGACCGGGAATAATGCTCTGGCTACGTCAAGCCGGTTCGACTCGCATGGCCATTCGGTGCATGATAGTTTTATTGATGTTGGCATCGTAAATGAGCCAGGCCACAGGCTATCGGCCGCGGGCTCTCGGCCAATCGTCTTTCCGATAGCCGAAAGCTGACAGCCGACAGCAGCCGTTGCATGGCACGCCCTCCCTACCATCGACGATTGTGGTCGTCGCGACTCTTTTGGAAGCTGCTCTTGGCCTGCGCGGGCCTGAATCTAATTGCGGCGGCCGTGTTTGCGCTGATCCTCACCGATCGGCTACCGCATGAGACCGTTGCCCAAGCCTGGGGGCTGGTCGCACTCGTGTGCTTGTTGGTGCTCGGTCTGACTTATTGGATAGTCGGACACATTATTCGGCCAGTCGCGACGCTAACCGACGCCGCCGAGGCCATCGCCGCCGGTGACTACGAACACCGGGTGTACGTGGAAAACGAGGATGAACTTGGCGAGCTGGCCGTCACATTTAATCGCATGTGTCACGAACTTAGCGGCCGCATGAACCAGCTCAGCCAGAGCAACGATCGGCAATCGACCGTGTTGGGCGGAATGATCGAAGGAGTGATCGCAGTGGATGCCCGGCAGCGCGTCGTGCTGGCCAACGAGGCCGCAGGCCGGCTATTCGATTTCCGCGCACCGTCTGCCGAGGGCCGCCCGTTGCTGGAAGTCGTCCGGCATCACGCCGTGCGCGAAGCGGTTACCCATGCGCTGACGACACAAACAGCGCAGCGATTGAAAACGAGGTTCAGCATCCCGCTCGCCACGGCGAGTCTTCGGCATCCAGCGCCAATTCCCCAGCACGTCGACATTCACGTGCAGCCGCTGCCTGGCGAGCCCTGTCCGGGCGTCGTGCTGGTGATGCACGATACGACAGAGCTGCGGCGACTGGAATCGCTCCGTCGCGATTTCGTGGCCAACGTTTCGCACGAATTGAAAACGCCGCTTAGTTCGATCAAAGCGTATACCGAGACGCTCCGCAACGGAGCGATGAACGACCCGGAAACGAGCCAACGATTTCTCGCGCGCATCGAAGAGCAGTCAGAGCGTCTGCATCACTTGATCATGGACATGCTTATGTTGGCCAGGATCGAATCGGATCAGCAGGTGTTCGACATCGTGGCCGTCGACGTCGCGGCCGTTGTGGCGTCCTGTTTTGAAACGCGACGACCCGCAGCCGACGCCAAGCACATTGAGCTCAAAGTGCCGACGGGCCAGCCGGCCTGCCGCGTGCGGGCCGACCACGAGGGTTTGCGCGAAATCCTCGATAACCTGATCGACAACGCGATCAATTACACGCCCGATGGCGGCACAATCACCGTGAGCTGGCAGTGCGCCAAGCCGACTTGCCAAATCAGCGTTCAAGACACCGGCATCGGCATCAAGCCGGACGACCAGCGGCGGGTGTTCGAACGATTTTACCGCGTCGACAAGGCCCGCTCGCGCGAACTGGGCGGCACCGGCCTGGGCCTGGCGATTGTGAAACACCTGGCCCAATCGTTCGGTGGAAAAGTCGGCGTCACCAGCGAGCCGGGGCAGGGCAGCACGTTTACCGTCGAGCTGCCGCTTGCCTAGTTGCCGCGTTGCTGCCGCGTCATTACGTGGATCATCGATCTCCGGCCCAATCGCTCGGCGTGAGCTAGGATTGGATAGTTTTTCTCTACTTCTTAGCCGTTGGTGGGCTGCACGATGTATCGCGGGGCGCTCTGCGCGACTCTATTACTTCTTGTCTTTTCTGCCCTGGCTGAGCCTGCGGTGCGTGCATGCCCTCGCGCCGCAGAATATGCGCTTCAGCGAACTGCCCGGTTGGGTTATGTGTACCAATGTGGTGGTTTCTCTCGCACTTTACAGTTTGTTCGTGTCGTCGATACCGCTGCTATTCGAGCCGTTGCCGGTTCCCCCTTCAGTGTACTGGTGCCTCGTGTTTATGGCCGGCGGACTGTTCCTGAGCAGGTGGCGGCGGGCGTTAGCTGCAGCGGTTGGAACCGCGCTGGTCGTCGTCGGGGCGGCAGTCGACGATCGGGTCCTGATGGCGCTGGGTGCAGCGAATCTCACCACGTGGCTGCTACTCGCCTGGGAATACCGGGAGTTCCACAGGGTTTGGACGTTCAAGCCCATTCGCCTGGAACTTATCAATACCGGCAGCGCGCGAATGCTCCAAGGAAACGCTCGGATACTGCATCTGTTCCTCGATACGCCACGACGAAGTTGGCGACAACGGCCGAGGCTGGCGGCGCTCCGCCAGGTGGATCATGCATGTCGGTGGTTGGTCCGCAGCGCAGCGGCCTATCACGTGCCACTTAGATTTGAGCAAATTATCGTCAACGGAAACCCCGTCTCATATTCCGGTCAGATCCCGACTGCAGAAAACGGATACGCTGAATTGGCGGCATTCGAAGAATTCTTATCGATCGTGCTAAGCGAGGAGCGGGTGCGACGGACCACTGATTTCGAGGAACTTGACCAGGAAAATTGTCTGGTGGTCCATTTGGCTGAGGACATTGGCTGTGAGGCATATGCCGTCGCGCGCTACCGTGGCCAGGTGCAGGGGCCCTTGTCTATCGAATACACCGTGGTAGGCGCGTGCCGGAGCGCCAGCATCTATGCGCACGAATTGCTCCACCTTTTCGGAGCCTACGACCTTCAATTCAGCAGCCATTGCCAGAGCCCGTCGTCACGGCAATGGGACGAAGTCCGCAGGACCATGCTTGGCCGAAGCATCATGTTCGACGTGAACGGCCCCTTGCATCAACTCGCGATCGACGAACAAACCGCGCAGTGCATCGGTTGGTTGTGATTGCATGCACGATGAGCGCATCGACTGGCAATGTCGTAACAAGACGGCATATGATGGAGGAAATGCGCCCGCGGTTTTCAATCCGACTGCTGCTGCTCGTCATCACTGTCCTGGCCGCGACCTGTTACGTCCTGCTGGTTCGCCCAACCGTAATCGCCAAACGGTTCGTCGCGGCGGTAAATGAACGTGACCAACTGGCGGCGCAATCACTATTGCCGCGCCGAGATTTCTGGATTGGAAGGGAATTCTTAGCCATTTCAAATCCGCCTGGGAAGGACGAGACCGCCCGCTTGGTTTTCGTTTATGCGGAAGTCCTACCCCGAGAGTGGAATGACATTTGTTCGTTCGAACGCCGAATTATTTTCCGCGCGGGTTTTCACGATGATCGTGGCGGACGGCATATTGAGTGGACGGAGGACACACAACTCGTCGCCCGCTGTAATGGGTTGGAAATGGTCAAGGACAGCCAGCCTATGCCGTAACTCTTTACCCGACCGCTGCTAACGCCCGTTTCTCAGGACGTTTTGACGGTAGTTTTCTCAATTTCTTCACACAGTCTTCACAATTGCCACCTACGTTGACTGGTGCGCCGTCATCGCCGTTCTGACAGCACTGCGCTTGTGGCAGAGTTTCTGCCCTCTGCCGGCGGAGATATCCTGCCGGCAACCTGACGGCGTTCCACTGAAGTTCAAGGAGACACTCGTGCTCAAAAAATCGATGCTTGGTGGCGGATGGTTAGTTGTGGCCGTTGTGTGGGTCTCAGGATGTTCCAAGCCGAGCATCCAGGTCGACGGCTCGAGCACCGTATACCCGATTACTGAAGCCGTGGCGGAAGACTTCAAGACGGAGCAGCCCGGCGTCCGCGTAACGGTTGGCCTGTCCGGCACCGGCGGCGGAATGAAGAAATTTGTCGCGGGGGAGATCGATATCTGCGACGCATCGCGGCCGATCAAGGACGCCGAAAGCGCCGCGTGCAAGGCCAGCGGAATCGAGTACATCGAGCTGGAAGTCGCCTTCGACGGGTTATCGGTGGTTGTCAATCCTGAGAACGATTGGGGCGATTGCATTACGGTGGAGCAGCTCAAGGCGATTTGGCAGCCGGAGAGCACGGTGCAGAAATGGAGCGATCTGAATCCCGAGTGGCCGAGCGAGCCGATCAAGCTGTACGGCCCCGGCACCGATTCGGGCACGTTCGAATATTTCACCGAGGCGATTGTCGGCGAGGCACGCAAGAGCCGCGCGGACTATTCCCCGAGCGAAGACGACAACATGCTCGTGACAGGCGTAGCGGGCGGCAAGTACGCCCTCGGATATTTCGGCTACGCATACTACGAGGAAAACAAGGACCGCCTCAAACTGCTGGGCATCGACAACGGCGACGGAAACTGCGTCAAGCCATCCGTCGAAGCCGTACGGAACGGTACGTACAAGCCGCTGTCGCGCCCGCTCTACATTTACGTGAACAAGAAAGCACTGCAAAGGCCGAGACACGTGCATTTGTTGACTTTTATATCGCCAACGCGAGCAAGATGGTGGAGGAGGTCGGCTACGTGGCCGTGCCCGACGACGTCGATGCCAGGAATCGAGAAGTGCTCGACAGCACGCTAAAGGCGGCGACACCGACCACTTGACCTGGCCCATCGGATCTATCCAAACCGGAATTGAGTTGAGCACGATTTGTGAGTTCTTCTGCAATTGAAGCCGTTTCTCGCGGTCCACTAACGCCTGAGCAAACCGTCGCGCAGTCGCGAAGGTGGTTCGAGCAGGTGATTCACGTCGGCGCTGTTGGCCTGCGCTTTCATCTCGATCCTGACGACGGTCGGCATCGTGGTGGTGCTGGTGGTCGAAGCGTCGCAGTTCTTCCGCGAAGTGTCGATCGTCGAGTTTCTGACCGGCACCGAGTGGTCGCCGAAGCTGGAGCCGCAGCAGTTTGGCATCCTGCCGCTGTTCTGCGGCACGCTGCTTGGTGACGGCCGGGGCGGCCGTCGTCGCGCTGCCGATTGGGTCTGGTGACGGCGATCTATTTGAGCGAGTACGCGTCCGAACCCGGTCCGCGAAGTCGTGAAGCCGGTGCTGGAAGTGCTGGCCGGCATTCCGTCGGTCGTGTTCGGCTATTTGGCCGTGGTGACGATCTCGCCCATGCATTCGCGAGTGGTTTCCCATCGGCCGGCGTGTTCAACGCTGCGAGCGCGAGCATCGTGGTGGGGTTCATGATCCTGCCGATGGTCGTGTCGCTGAGCGAAGACGTGCTGCGATCGGTGCCGCGGTCGCTGCGCGAGGCGGCGTACGCCCTGGGCGCGACGAAGCTCGACGTGACGGTGAAAGTCGTCGTGCCGGCGGCGATTTCGGGCATCGTGGCGGCGTTCCTGCTGGCGCTGTCGCGGGCGATCGGCGAGACGATGGCCGTGGCGCTGGCGGCCGGCAACCGGCCCAAGCTGACGCTCAATCCGCTGGAAAGCATCCAGACGATGACGGCCTACATCGTGCAAGTCAGCCAGGGCGACACGCCGGCCGGGACGCTCGAGTATCGCACGATCTTCGCCGTCGGCCTGGCGCTGTTTGTCACCACGATGTGCCTCAACGTGCTGGCCCAGTGGTTCGTGTCGCGCGTGCGGGAGAAATACGAATGAGCCGACGCACGAATCCGCCGCGCTATCGTCGCCGCCGCGCCCGCATGTCGCAGGCGTTTGCCGTGCTTTGCCTGGCGGCCACGGCGCTGTGCGTGTTGGTGCTGGTGGTGCTGTTGTTGGAAGTTTTCTGGCAGGGCTTGCCGTGGCTGACGCTGCGGTTTCTTGACGAGTTATCCGTCGCGCTTTCCCGAGAAGGCGGGCATCCTGCCGGCGCTGGTGAGCAGCTTGTGGCTGATCGGGCTGACGACGTTGTTTTCGGTGCCGATCGGCGTGGGTGCCGCCGTGTACCTGGAAGAGTATGCCACGGCGAGCCGCTGGCGGAATCTCGTGCAGCTCAACATCGCCAACCTGGCCGGCGTGCCGTCGATCGTGTACGGCATCCTCGGCCTGGGGTTGTTCGTGCGGGCGCTGGCGCTGCAGCGGAGCATCCTGGCCGGCGCGCTGACGCTGACGCTGGTCGTGCTGCCGATCGTCATCCTGGCGGCCCAGGAATCGCTGCGGGCCGTGCCCGATTCGATCCGCCAGGCGTCGTACGCGCTGGGCGCCACGCGGTGGCAAACGGTGTGGCATCAGGTGCTGCCGGCGGCGCTGCCGGGCATCATGACGGCGTGATCCTGGCGATCAGCCGGGCGCTGGGCGAGGCGGCGCCGCTGGTGGCGATCGGGGCGGCCACGTTCATGACGTTCGTGCCCAGCATCGCCCACCGACGAGTTCAGCGCGCTGCCGGTGCAGATTTTCGATTGGGCCGAGCGACCGCCAAGCCGAGTTTCACCACGTGGCCGCGGCCGGCATCATCGTGTTGTTGACAGTGCTGATCTTGCTGAATGCGACGGCCGTGTACTTGCGATATCGCTACGGAAAGCGAATTCGGTGGTAGAAGGGTCGCCCGGCGGCGGGCCGGACCTTGTCGGCGTTAGCCAGCGAGTGCCAAGTGATGCAAGACACCACAATTAGTCGACCGCAACTATGCCAGTTCGGCCACCATCCTTTTCGCGCGACCGACCGATGCGCACGGCCGACGACCTGGCCGGCCGCACGCCGAAGATTTCGGTCGAGCAGCTCAATTTCTACTACGGCCAGAAGCAGGCGCTGGCGGACGTGTCGCTGCTCGATTCCGCAGAATTGCGTGACGGCGCTGATCGGCCCGTCGGGCTGCGGCAAGAGCACGTTCCTGCGGTGCCTCAACCGCATGAACGACATGATCGACGGCACGCGCGTCGAGGGCGAGATCCTGCTCGACGGCCGCGACATTCTCGGCCCGAAGGTCGACGTGGTCGAGCTGCGCAAGCGCGTCGGCATGGTGTTTCAGAAGTCGAACCCGTTTCCGAAGTCGATTTTCGAGAACGTGGCGTACGGCCCGCGCGTGGCCGGCGTCCGCGGCAAAGCCGTGCTGGACGAGATCGTCGAGAAGTCGCTGATCCGCGCCGCCTTGTGGGACGAAGTGAAGGATCGGCTCAACGAATCGGCGCTGCAGCTTTCCGGCGGGCAGCAGCAGCGGCTGTGCATCGCCCGGGCGCTGGCGACGGATCCGGACGTGCTGCTGATGGACGAGCCGGCCTCGGCACTCGACCCGGCATCGACGGCGCGCATCGAGGACCTGATCTTCGAGCTGCGCGACAAGTACACGATCGTGATCGTGACGCACAACATGCAGCAGGCGGCCCGCGTTTCGGATCAGACGGCGTTCTTCTACCAGGGCGAGTTGATCGAAGCCGGGTCGCACGAACGAGCTGTTCACCAACCCGGCCAGGAAGCAGACCGAAGATTACATCACGGGGCGATTTGGATAGGAGAGTAACGAGGCATGGAGCAAGGAACAGAGTGACATGGACGAAGTGAATGACAATTCTGACTCATCTGCTCTCTCATGCTCCCGTGCTCCTGCTGCTTATCACTACGAACATGTCGAAACATTTAGAACGAGATTTAGAAGTCGCTGGAGCGCGAGATCCTCGACCAGTCGTCGCGGGTCGAGGAGATGATCGCCAAGGCCTGCCAGGCGCTGTTCGAGCGCCGGCCGGACATCGCCGCCGAAGTGGCCGCCAGCGAGTGGAGATCAACGTCCGCGAAGTGAAGATCGAGGAGGAGTGCCTCAAGATTCTCGCGCTGCATCAGCCGGTGGCCGTCGATCTGCGGCGCACGGCGACGGTGCTCAAGATCAACACCGAGCTGGAGCGGATCGCCGACCTGGCGGTGAACATCGCCGAGCGGACGATCTCGCTGGCCGAGCATCCGGAGTTCGAAATGCCGGCCAAGCTGGAGCGGATGTTCGTACGGGCGTCGGACATGGTGCACGACGCGCTCGACGCGTTTGTGGATCAGGACGTGGACGCGGCCCGCGAAGTCTGCCGCCGCGACGACGAAGTGGACGAATACAACCGCCAGGTCATCGACGACTTGCTGGAGACGATGCGGACGCGATCCGACCTGGTCGAGGCGGCGCTCCACTTCTTCTCCGTCTGCCGGCACGTCGAGCGGATCGGCGACTGCGCGACGAACATCGCGGAAGACGTGATCTACCTGGTCGAAGGCGAAATTGCCCGGCACCATCTTCGATAACCTCGTATCCGACGGTCATGACGTGACCAGTGAGCTGCGACCATGAGCAAAGGTCAAATTCTCATTGTCGAAGACGATCGGTCGCTGGCCGAGGTGCTGGACTACAACTTGCGCCAGGACGGCTACCAGACGATCGTGGCGAACGACGGCCAGGACGGCCTGCAGCAGGCCAAGCTTCGTTCGCCCGACCTGGTGGTGCTCGACCTGATGTTGCCGATGATCGACGGGCTGGAGGTTTGCCGCCGGCTGCGGGCCGATCCGGTGACGCGCAACATGCTGGTGCTGATGCTCACGGCCAAGACGCGAAGAGACCGACGAAGTCGTCGGCTTCTCGGTCGGCACCGACGACTACGTGGCCAAGCCGTTCAGCGTGAAGGTGCTGCTGGAGCGGATTCGCGCGCTGCTGCGCCGCCGCGACGGCAGCGGCGCCAACGGCAACGTGCTGGTGAGCCAGGGCGTGATGGTCGACCGCGAGCGGCATCGCGTGACGGTCGACGAAAAGCTGCTCGACCTGACGCCGAGCGAGTTCGGCCTGCTGGAAGCGCTGGTCCGCCAGCCGGGCCGGGTGTTTTCGCGGTCGGAGCTGATCGACGCGGCCCTGGGCGGCGATTCGCTGGTGCTGGAGCGGACGATCGACGTCCACATCCGCTCGCTGCGCAAGAAGCTCGGGGCCGCACGCCGTGCTGGTGGAAACGGTCCGCGGCATCGGCTACCGCTTCCGCGACCCCTCCGGGGTGAAGTAGCCAGCCACCTACGGCGGCTACGATTTTCCAGCCCGAAGCTCCGTTTTCTCGGCACCTTTTGCCCCCCGGTGTGTTTAATTCTGGTTGGGGCCATGTTACATTTACGGGCCATTGCGGCTCGTGGGGGACAGCTTCGCGGCCAAACGGCTGCTGGCCGATCAAGTGGAGCGTACGTGGCTTTTTCTTACCGTTTCTTTTCAGAAAGGGACCTAGTATGAGTCGAATTCCAGGCAGGGTGTTGTGGACCGTCGCCGCGTTGGCGATTGTCGTCGCGATGGCCCAGGTGGCCGAGGCCCAACGTGAGGGTGGGCGGCGTGGTGGTCGCGGCTTCGGGCGAGGAGGCTTCGGGCCCATTCCGGCCGTGCAATTGGTAGCCGATGCCGAAGAGGTTCAAACGGCATTGACTCTCACGGACGACCAAAAAACCAAAGTCGACGAAATCAACGACCAGCTGCGAGACGATCGCCGCGAGTTGTTTCAAGGTGGCGGTGGCGGCGGCGACTTCCGCGCGATGCGCGACGAAATGGAGAAATTGAACACGGAGGCCGCTGCTAAGTTGGCCGAGGTGCTCGACGCGGGCCAGCAAAAGCGCCTGATGGGAATTCAAATTCAGGTCAACGGCGCGGAAATGCTGCTCGACGCGGCCGTCGCCAAGGAATTGAACGTCACCGATGACCAAAAATCTAAGTTGGAAGAAGCGCGCGATGAAAATCGACAGGCCATGATGGATGCTCGGGAAGAAATGCAAGACCTCGAGCGCGAAGAGCGACGCGCGAAGCAGCAGGAATTCGCGCCGAGGCCGACAAGAAATTGCTGGCTGCCCTCTCCAGCGAGCAACAATCCCAATACGAAGCCCTCAAGGGTGAACCAGTCGAAGTCGACCGGTCGCAATTCGGCGGGTTCGGTGGTGGACGCGGCGGCGGTGGTGGCGGACGCAACCGCAATCGTGACAATGACACCGATAACGACCAGGGCGTTTAGGTAGAGAGACGGTCAAAATTTGACGCCAATCAAGACGCAGAGCGTACAGGGAAACGAGTTGAGACGTTTCCGTGACGACTCTGCGTCTCTTTTTATTTTTATCGCGGCGCGCTGATCGGTACTGCTTGCCGAGGCGGCCAGGGTTAGCCGCAGCGGCGTAGGCGTTTAGCGGCGGGCGATAGCCCACCGTTTCTTTCGCGCTTCGACACGAGAATCGGCAGTTCGTTCAAGTTTGAACCATCCTGAGCCGAATTATCCGTAGGCGAATCGTTCGCCGCGAAACTACTTCAGTTTGCGGCATCGCCACGGGCCGAATCGGCTCGCTTGTCTGACTTCTTTTCCGCGCGTTGCCAGGGACGGCTAGCGGTGACAGCAGAATCCGACATCCACCGCGTGGGAATTACATGCCGCACGGCCGTCGACGGCCGTCGGGCAATCCGCGCGCTGGCTGAGTGGGCACAGCAGTTCGAGCTCGCGGAGCCGGAATTCCAAGTCTTGTGGTGCCTTAGGTGGGGACCGGCTGACGGGCTGGATCAAACCACACTGGCCAAACGGCTGGCGTGTTCGCCGGCGCAGGTAAGTGCCACCGTTGAGCGGCTGCGCTCGCGAGGTTGCATTTCTCAACACCAATTGCCGGACGATCGTCGCCGCAACCTTTGGCAATTGTCCGCCGGCGGCAACGACCTGCTCGAAAAGATGGTAACTGCGGCCGGATACCTGCACCGGTGGGAAACGGCTGAAAACTCGGCCTTTCCCGCCGACCAACACGTGCGCGAGGCGGCCGCATGACGAATTCAACTCGTTATCAATCGTCTGCCCGCAGCGTGAGTGCGTCCGTTTTCGGCGCTGCCGGCCGTTGTATCGTGCTGCTGGCCGTGTCGGCCACGTCGCTCGGCTGCACCCGCGCCTACTACCGCCAGCAGGCCGACGCCGAAGTCAATTGCATCATCGACAACAAGTCGGTCGCGGTGGGCTCCGCGCCGGGCGAGTTCCGCATCGACGTCGACCCGCGCTCGCGGATGTACGATCCGAACAATCCCGATTGCCCGCCGATGCCGCCGGACGACCCGATTTCGCACCAGTTGATGAACTGCGTCGACTGCAAGCCGGGCTCGCCGTGCTGGAAGCACATGGACACAACGCCGTACGCCGACAATCCAACTTGGAAGGATTACCTGCCGCGCGACGACGAGGGCAACGTCGTGCTCGACCTCACCGGCGCCGTGCAGCTCGCGCTGCTCGAATCGCCCGAGTACCAGGAGCAGCTCGAAACGCTGTACCTGTCGGGCCTCGACGTGACGTTCGAGCGGTTCCGCTTCGATACGCAGTTTTTCGGCGGCTCGTCGATTTTCTACACGGCGGACGGGCCGATCCGCTCCGGCACGGCCGTCTGGTTCCAGCCTGCTCGAAGTGCAGCCGTTCCGCGCCGGAAACCGCTGCCGGGCCGAAAAGTTGACCGCCACCGGCGGCGAGCTGGTCGTCGGCTTGGCCAACTCGCTGATGTGGCAGTTCGCCGGGCCGGATGATTACAGCAGCAACACGCTGATCGATTTCAACCTGGTGCAGCCGCTGCTGCGGGCCGGCGGGCGCATTCGCGTGATGGAGCGGCTCACGATCGCCGAGCGCGCCCTGCTGGCCAACGTGCGGCAGATGGAGCACTATCGCCGCGGGTTTTACTTGAACGTCGTGACCGGCGCACGATCCGGGCGAAGGCCCGAACCGCCGCGGCGGTTTCTTCGGCGGCAGCGGTTTGGAAGGCTTCAGCGGCGTCGGCGGCGGCGGCTTCGGCCGCGTCGGCAAGTTCGGCGGCGGCTTCGGCGGCCAGGGCTTCGGCTTCACCGGCGGCGCAGGTGCCCAGCAGGCCGGCGGCTACATCGGCCTGTTGCAAACGGCCCAGATCATCCGCAACCAGTACTCGAACATCGCGGCGCTGGGCGACAGCGTCGAGCAGCTGCAAGCCGCATACGATGCCGGCCGCATCGACCGCTTCCAGGTCGACCTGGCCCGGCAGGCGCTCTACAACGCGCAAAGCCAACTGCTCAACTCGCGAGGCGGTCTACGAAGATACGCGCTCGACAATTTCAAGCTGCAGCACGGCTTGCCGCCCGAGCCTCACGATCAAGGTCGCGGATCCGATGCTGGACCATTTCAATTGCTCGATCCCGATCTGGCCGCCGTGCAAATTCGCGTGACCGACGTGCTCACGGTGCTGCGCGAGGGGTCGCAGGCCGCCGCACTGCGGCGAGCCGGCGACGAACCGCTGACGCTGCCGACCGCGCCGCCACCGCAGCCGGAAACTGAAGCCGTCGCGACGGATTTCGCGACGCTGGTCGCAGAGAGGCCGCGAGCTGAACGCAATCGCGCAAGAGCGTCTCGCGGCCGCCCAGAACGATTTGCGCCAACTCGAGGAAGCACTGCCCAAGCGGCGCGCGTCGCTCGAGCGGCTTGGCCGAACGCGAAGATGCCCGCGAGGCCGAGATCGATCCCGACCTGTTGAGCATCGAGCAACTCGACGAGCGCGTTGCCGCAGCTCAGGCCAGGAACTCGACGTCGCTCGGCCAGCGGATGGCGAGCGTGTGGGCCCGACTGGAACCGCTCACCGGCCGATGCCACGTTGCCGCCAGACCAGCACCGGGCACAGCTCACCAGCGCGCTCACCGCAGCTCTCCGGCGAGCTGTTGGAGCTGTCGCTGCTGCAGGCCCGCGCGCGGCTCGACGCGATCACGTTCGATCCGGTCGACCTGACCGCCGAAGAAGGCTATTGCATCGCCAGCCGCTACCGCCGCGATTGGATGAACGCCCGGGCGGCACTGGTCGATTCCTGGCGGCTGATTCACTTCAACGCCAACGACCTGGAAAGCGACCTCGACTTGGTGTTCGCCGGCGACATCGGCAACGTGGGCGACAACCCGTTCGGTCTGCGCGGCACGAACGGCCGGCTGCGCGTCGGCCTGCAGTTCGACGCCCCGCTCACGCGGCTGGCCGAGCGGAACGTCTACCGGCAATCGCTCATCGAATATCAGCAGGCGCGCCGCAACTACTATCAGTTCCGCGACCGCGTCCAGCGCGACGTCCGCGGCCACGCTGCGGCAAATGCAGCTCGACGAGTTGAATTTCGAGCTGCGGCGGGCGGCCGTGCACGTGGCCATCACGCAAGTCGACCTGGCGCGGCTGCGGCTGTCGGAGCCGGCCCGCCCGGTGCGCGGCAACGGCCCCGGGACAGCCCACGCAGCCGGGCGGCCAGTCGCAATTCGGCGACACGGTGGCCCGCGACCTGGTCAACGCGCTGATCGACTTGCTCAACGTGCAGAACGATTTCCTGAGCGTGTGGGTCGACCACGAAGTGCAGCGGCTGCAGCTCGACTTCGACCTGGGCATCATGGAACTCGACGGCACGGCCTGCGCATCGAGCACGACCAGCCGCTCAAATCCTTCCTGGCCGGCTTGCCGAACACGCCGCCGTTCGAAGCTTGCCCGATGCGTGCGGCGACGTGAGCCGATCCATGCGTAAGCCGGCTCGGCCGGCCGACCAGACGACGCGATTGGAACGCTGCCCGAGCAGCCGGTCGTCGGAGATCCCCGCACGCCATGAGACCGTGCCGCCGGCGGCCCGACGACGAGGTCCGCCGTTGCTGCCGCAGCCACGGAGCAAGTCGAAGGCCCGTCGCGATCCACCGGTGGCGACTCAGGAGAGTCACGCAGTGCATTGCTGGCGCTACCGGAGATACCGCATTGGTTGCCGCCTCCGACTGGCGGAGTAGAATCGAGATGCGACGCGGAGTGCGTGCGAACGGCTGTCGGCTGACATTTGCCGGCCGCATCGCGTATAATTGCCGACTTGCGACCAATTGCGGCCGACGGCATGCTTGGCGAGACTTCGGCCGCCTTCTGGGGTTCGAACTGTTACGAAAGCGTGTCGAATCTGGTGCCTCGTACCGGAGCTGGGAATGCTGCAGCACAGGCGATTTTCACGTTGATTCGACTGCTAGCCGACCATGCGGCAGCGTCCGCCGCTCGTCGCGGCGGCTTGAGCCGTTGTCGGCGCAGCAGCCGTCGCTGGCGGTCGCTCGTGGCCGCGGGCGGCGGCATTTGGTGGTGGTGGCAGAATCGCGACACGTCGAACGCACGCCACGGACATTCTGCTGCACACGGTCGCCCGCGACGATTTCGAGCTCACCGTCACCGAGCGCGGCGAAATCGAGGCGTTCGACGTCACCGAAGTCCGCTCGCTCGTGAAATCGAACAACACGACCGGCAACGCCATCCTGCGGATCGTGCCCGAAGGCACGGTCGTCAAGAAGGGCGACTTCCTGGTGGAGCTCGATTCGTCGGCCCTCAAGCGCAGCGCACGACGCAGAAGATTCTGGTCAACACCGCCAAGGCGCTCGAGGTCGAGGCCCACAATACCTACGACACGGCCGTCATCGCCAAGCGCGAGTATCTCGAAGGCACGAACCTGCAGGAGCGGCAGACGATCGAAAGCGAAGTGTTCGTCGCCGAGGAGAATCTCAACCGGGCCAAGGAATATTACGCCTACAGCCAGAAGCTGGCGTCCAAGGGCTACGTGAACGAGAACTGCAGCTCGAGGCCGATCGGTTCGCCGTCGAGAAGGCGAACAAGGACCTCGACACGGCCAAGACCAAGCTGAAGGTGCTGGACGAGTTCACCAAGCCGAAGATGCTCTCGACGCTCGAAAGCGCGATTCAGATCGCCAAGGCCAAGTGGGATTCGGCCCAGAACAGCCACGAGCTGGAGCTGGAAAAGCTGGACGAACTCGACGACCAGATCGCCAAGTGCACGATCACGGCGCCCGCAAGACGGCATCGTGAAATACGCCCACGTCATGGACGGCCGCGGCGACCAGGAATTCATCGTCGAGGAAGGCACGGTCGTCCGCGAGCGGCAGGCGATCATCCGTTTGCCGAACGCCGATTCGATGCGCGTCAACCTGACGGTCAACGAATCGCTGATCCAATACGTTCGGCCGGGCCTGGCGGCCGCGATCAGCCCGGTCGGCTTCGGCGACCGCGTGCTGCACGGCACGGTCGAAAAAGTCAATCAGTACGCCGAGCCGACCGGCTGGCGGCAGGCGAACGTGAAGGAATACAAGGCCTACGTCAGCATCGACGAGCCGACGGCCGATTTGCGGACCGGCATGACGGCCGCGGTGACGATCCGCTGCGCCGAAGTGCCCAACGCGCTGCAGGTGCCCGTGCAAGCCGTCTACGCCCACGGCAGCAAGTTCTACTGCTTCGTGTACAACAGGGCAGTTGGGAAGCCCGCGAAGTCAAACCCGGTCCGACGAACGACAAGTTCTTCGTCATCGAACGGGCTCAACGAAGGCGACCAGGTGGCGATGAATCCGCGGGCGTACCTCGACGAAGTCAAACTGCCGAAGCTGTCGCCCGAAGAGGCCCAGCGCGCCGTGCCGCAACGCGCAGATGGCCGAAGCGAGGACCAGGCGACGGCAAGCCGGCGGCTGGACGGCGGGCCAGGCGGACCAGGTGGTCCGCCAGCAGGAGCGAATGCCAGGCGAACCAGCCGGCGGAAGCAGCCGATGCAGCCCGGATCAGCCGCGATGGCACCGAGCCCGGCGATACCGCGTCACGCCCGGACAAGCGCCGCAGGACACGTCCAAGCCGCGTCGGCCCCGTCGCAAGGGAGCCGCCCAATGAGGCTGGCCGTCAGCGTCGCCGATCTCCGCAAGGACTACGTGCTCAGCGGCGAGACGGTCCACGCCTTGCGCGGCGTGTCGTTCGACGTGCCCGAGGGCGACTACATCTCGATCATGGGCCCGTCCGGCTCCGGCAAGAGCACGCTGCTCAACCTGCTCGGCTGCCTCGATCGGCCCACCGCCGGCCGCTTCATGCTCAGCGACGACGACGTCTCGCAGATGAGCGACGACCAGCTGGCCGAGATCCGCGCCACGCGGATCGGCTTCATCTTTCAGTCGTACAATCTGCTGCCCGCGCTGACGGTGGTCGAAAACATCGAGGTGCCGCTGTACTACAGCCACCGCATCAACGCGGCCACGCAAGCGCCGCTGCCTCGAGCTGGCCGAGATGGTCGGCCTCGGCCAGCGGCTCAACCACCGGCCGACGCAGCTCTCCGGCGGCCAGCAGCAGCGCGTGGCCATCGCCCGCAGCCTGGTGAACGACCCCGAGTTCATCCTGGCCGACGAACCGACGGGCAACCTCGACTCGGCGACGACCAGCGAAATCCTCGACCTGCTCGAACGCCTGAACCACGAAGGCCGCACGATCATCATGGTCACGCACGAGCCCGACGTCGCCGAGCGCACCAAGCGATCGATCGTGCTCCGCGACGGCCACATCGTGTCCGACGAACGGCATTGAGAGCTAGGAGCAAGGAGCGAGGAGCATGGAGTAGAATGTCTCATCTCCGACTCCTCCAGCTCTCTCACGCTCTCCGCTCTCCTACGCTCCCATGTTCTCCGTCTGGCTACGAACGCTGCAGTTGAGCGTCAAGAGCCTGTTGATGCATCCGCTGCGCTCGTCGCTGACGGTGCTGGGCATCTTCATCGGCGTGGCGAGCGTGATCTGGCTGCTGGCGATCGGCGAAGGGATCAGCCGGGCGGCCCAGGAACAGATCGCCAGCCTCGGCGCGCTCAACATCATCGTCCGCACGATGAAGCCGCCCGGCGACCAGGTGCAGGATGCCGGCTACGGCCTGACGCGCGACGACTACATGCGGCTGCTGGCCACCGTGCCGACGATCGACAAGGCGATCCCGATGCGCATTCTGCCGGCCGTCGAGTTCCGCAACAAGACCCGCAAGATCGAAGGCCGGCTGGTCGGCACCACGCCCGAATACGCCGAGGTCACGCGGCTCGCCGTCGACCGCGGCCGGTTCCTCACCGACGCCGACATCGACCGAGGAGCGCAACTACTGCGTGCTGGCCGCCGAGGTGGCCGAGCAGCTGTTTCCCTATCGGCGAGCCGATCGGCGAGGACGTGCTGATCAACGACGACTTCTACAAAGTCGTCGGCGTGATGAAGCCGCGGGCGGCCTCGGCCGGCATCGGCGGCTCGCTCGCCGCCGAGAGTGTTTTCCAACGACATCTACATTCCGATCACCACGCTCTGGCGGCGCGAAGGCGACATGATCGTCTCGATCAAGCCGGGCCAGTTCCAGCGCGACATCAACGAGGTGACGCAGATCACGCTCCAGGTCAACCGACCGCGACCTCGTGCTGCCCACGGCCGACGTGGTCCGCAACACGATTCAGTACGCCCACACGCTGCCCGACTTCGCCGTGATCGTGCCGCTGGAGCTGTTGGAGCAGGCCCGCACCACGCAGCTGATGTTCATCGTGTTCCTGGGCCTGATCGCCGCGATTTCGCTGGTCGTCGGCGGCATCGGCATCATGAACATCATGCTGGCCACCGTGATCGAGCGGACCCGCGAGATCGGCATCCGCCGCGCACTGGGCGCGAAGAAGCGCGACATCACGCGGCAGTTTCTCGCCGAAAGCGTCGTGCTCTCGCGTGCTCGGCGGCACGCTCGGCATCCTGGGCGGCATCTTCTGCCGGCCGATCACGCTCGTCGTCCGCCACGAGCTCTTCCACTGGTTCCCCGAGCAAATGGCCACCGTGCCCAAGCTGATCCAGGAAATGGAACCGCACCTCATCGGCTGGTCGATCCCGCTGGCGTTCGCCATCTCGGTGCTGGTCGGCGTGATCTTCGGCGTCTACCCCGCCGCCCGCGCCGCGAGCCTCGATCCGATCGAAGCGCTGCGGCATGAGTGATATTCGCCGTTTGCGCCCCTTTACAGACGGTCCACTTGTTGTGTTCGTGGTATAATTTGATGGTGGATCCATGCGTACTCGCGAAATTCTGAGGCACTTCAATGACCCACGTGACGGTTGATGACTCGTTGAAGCAGCGTCTCGGTGGCCTGGATGAGGCGTTGAATTGTGCGGAGGATTAACAGGCCGTCGCAAATGCGGCCGACGCGATTGACCGAGTGCTCGCCCGAAATCCACTTGATGCCGGCGAGTCTCGCGGCGAATCAACGCGGATTATCATCGAACGCCCTCTGACGGCGCGGCACATGATTTGCAGTTCGTCGTCGCGCCCAAAAACGCGTGAGCGGACGAAAATAGCGCCCCGCTTCACGCGATCAAATTTCGACGGATGTGGCTGCACGAAGATCAGATGCGTCAGGTTGCCGTGGAGTGTCGTAACCCAACGAAGGCCGTTTTTCAGCATCTTCCTCGGCCGGAGGGGACGTCCGGGCATTGACCCGGATCGGTGACACGGCAAGCGCGGCCGCGTCCGTCGCCATTTCTTCACTGCGAGAACGCAGCACGTTTTCGTGCTGCAACCGCTGGCTCGGCGCAACACTCGGCCGGATGTCTCACGCGGCAGCCCGCAGCCGTTGGACTGTGGACTCCGGTCGCCGGGCGAAAATCTGAAACGCCTTCTGAACACCTGCCAGGTAGCGCAGCCCGTGATACGTCTGATATGCAACTGCGTATGCCGCCGTTGCTGGGCTCAGCTCACTTAGCCGACCAAGTTTGGGTCGATCGAGCACCGCGAAGCCGGCTCGTTCCAGAAAGGCCGATAGAGTTTCTGGCGAAAACGTATACGTGTGTTCGGGCGCCCAGAATTTGCGATACCGGCTTCCCCGTCGCCGGACAATGGGCGACGAGGCGTCCGGCGTTTCGAGGGCCATCACGCCGCCTGGCCGCAGCACGCGGAACCAATCGGCTAGAGTCGTCGCAACGTCAGCGACGTGCTCTATCACATGCCATGACGTGAGCACATCAATACTGTTGTCGGCAAACGGAAGCACGTTGCCGGATATCAGCCGACAGGGCAAATTCCTCTGTCGACAGAAAGCGACGGCGCTGGTGCTTACATCGGTACCCACGGCGTCCCAGCCTCGTTCGATTGCGGCTTCGACTACGCAGCCCACGCTCGAGCCGATGTCCAGTAGCCGTGGTGAATCAACTTGTACAAGGGGGGCAATACGGTTAAGCCGAACGCGAGCCGTACGCAGCTTCTTTTCTCGGCGGTGCTCATAGCACTGGTGGTAGTCAGCCGAATATTCCGAGGTTTCGGCCAGGCGGCCGTTCTGGTAGAGACCGCACGTTGTGCAACGCCACAGCGTAGTCGACCCGGGCACTACGAATCCCTCAAGCGAATACGTAGCGCACAATTGACAGGTACCGCCGTCGGTAGAGAAAACTCTTAGATGCTGCTGGCCCATCCTCCCCCCTCGTTACCTCGGACGCGGCAGACGTGCTATCTGACCTCCACCTTTGTACGTATCGTGCCGCCAAGTCGCATCATCCGGCTTTTTTAGGTTAGTTAGGATTAGAGTGCGGACCGCCGAAGCTAGCACAGCTAGTGGTGATCCGGAATGCTGCGATACTGACAAGAACGTTATCTCCTCAGTTCCGCGTGATCGTCTCGGTCAGATTCAAAAGCACTCGGCTGGGCGAAGTCCACGCCGCCAGCTCGGCCGCATCAACGGCCTGCGGCGTGACCGATCTCGCGTCGGCCGCAAACTTGAGGCGATGTTTCTGTACCAGTTCGTTGAGTACACTAACCTCATCCGGTTTTGCCTCGCGACCTAGAACCTGCCGCCATGCCCAGCGAATTCGTGGCTCATCGCCCGGCGGCGCCTTCGCGAGAATCTCGCCGGCCAGCGCCGCGCAGCTTCGACAAACGTCGGATCATTAAGCAGGACGAGGGCGGCCGATGGCGTGCTGGAGATTGGTCGTGCGGCCGTACACTCTTCACGAGTGGGTGCGTCGAACGCCAATAGCCACGGGTGCAAGAATTGTCGTTGCCAGTGTACGTACACCGCTCGGCGGAATTGATCTTCGCCGATTGATGCCGTGTAATCCCGCTCCGGAAAGTTGAGCGACGAATAGTACTTGGCCGGCTGATACGGCCGCACGACCTCGCCACCGACGTTCCGGACCAATAACCCGCTCACTGCCAAGGCATTGTCGCGAATTTGCTCGGCTTCCAGCCGAAACCGCGACTGCCGCGCCACGAGCCGGTTTTCCGGATCGATTGCGTCCAGCTCCGCCCTCGGCAACGATGTTTGCCGATATGCACTGGTGGTGACCATCAAGCGGATCATGTGCTTGATGTCCCATTCACAATCCATAAATTCGACGGCCAGCCAGTCCACCAGCTCCTGGTTGGGCGGCACTTCCCCACGCGAGCCAAGATCGATCAATTCCTTCGACAAGCCGACGCCGAAAAAGCGCTTCCACAACCGGTTCACCACCACTCGTGCAGTGAGCGGATTGTCGCGGGCAACTAGCCACTTTGCCAAATCAAGCCGCGTTGGCCGCCGCTCGCCAGTGTCAATTTGGACCATGAAGTGCGGGACTTGCGGTTCGAACGACCTTACCCGATACGTCCATCCAGTTTCCGCGTGGCAAGACACGAATCTCGCGCGGGCTCGACCGCCTTGGTGATCATTGTGGGCACGAATCGCGATTCCAATGCGACGCGCTCGCGATTGAGCTGCACAAGCTCGTCGCGCCGTTTTTCCCAGTCGCTAGCCAGCGTGCCGACAAGCGATACTTCCAGCTCGGCGATCTTGGCGTCGACTTCCTGCAAACGTTCATAAATCGGCAGCGTCGACGCCAGCATCTCCGGCGGACGCTGGGTTGGCGTCACGTCGGTGCCAAGTCCCTTGTAGTTGCCGGACCAATCGACGTCGGCAAAGAACGTGGCGAGGCTGTAAAAATCTTCCTGCGAAAACGGATCGAATTTATGATCGTGGCATTCGGCGCAGCCCATCGATGCCGCCAGCCATACCTCCGAAAAGTTTCGGACGCGGTCGGCCAGGTATTTTGCCCGATATTCACCGTCCTGCGCCCCTCCTTCGTGCGTTGTTTGCAGGATTCGGTTGTAGCCAGTGGCTACCAGCTGCCACATGGTAGGGTTGGATAACAAATCGCCCGCGAGCTGTTCGATCGTGAACTGATCGAACGGCAGATTCTCGTTGAACGACTTGATGACGTAATCGCGGTACGGCGTGATGCGGTGCTCCTGGTCGCCGTGGTATCCCACCGTATTGGCAAAACGCACCAGATCGAACCACCACGTAGCCATCCGCTCGCCAAACGCCGGCGACGCCAACAGCTTGTCGACTAACCGCTCGTAAGCATCGGCCCGGTTGTCGAGCAAAAACTCATCCACGTCGGCGGGCGAGGGCGGCAATCCCGTGAGATCGAAATACAACCGCCGCACCAAAGTCGTTCGATCCGCTTCCTCCGCAGGCGTGATGCCGTGTGCTTTCATTTTCGCGAGCAAGAACTGATCAATCTCATTCCGCGGCCAAGCAGTAAGTCCGTCGCGCGTAGAAACTGCCGGCACCGCCGGCCGCACCGGCGGAATGTAAGACCAATGTGGCTCATATTTCGCCCCGGCATCGATCCACTTCCGCAGCTGCTCGACCTGCCGCAGTGTGAGCGGCAGCTTTTTCGAATCGGCCGGCGGCATGCGAACATCGGGATCGTCGCTCGTGACCCGCGCGATCAATTCGCTAGTAGCAGCGTCGCCCGACACCACGACCCTTTCATGCGCACCCTCCGCGGTATCCAATCGCAGCTCCGCCTGTCGCGTGCCCGAATCGGGCCCATGGCAAGCAAAACAGCGGTCCGCCAAGATCGGCCTGATGTCGCGATTGTAGCCGGGCGTTGAAGTAGTATTGGCCGCAGCGACCGCTGCCCAGAGCGACAAATTCACGAAACCAACGGCTGTTGTGAGAGAATCAAATTGCATACGAAACGCTGCTTCGGCCAGGTACCATCCGCTATCGCTGGTGTTGTCAGCAGCGGGTCTGACAACTCTCTCATGTCCCGATTCCCGCAAGGAGTCGGCCACGTGATTGCATTGTAAGCCGCCAGGCAGCGAAAAGATTGACTTTATTCCCCCTCTGGTTCACACTTGACCGGAGATTCCAGCTGGGCCGGTCTGACGACTTCTTTCACTTCTCGGAGTCCACCTAATGGCGGAGGTTTTTGGATTTCGGTACCGAAACCGAGTGCTCGCATTGGCTTCGGTTTTCGCCGTATCCCTGCTCGCGCTGCCGGTCCGCGCTGAGCTGTTCGTCTACGAGCCGTTCGATTATCCCGCCGGCGAGGACCTTCTTGGCAAGAATGGGGGTACCGGCTTTACCGGCGCTTGGAGGATGGGGACCGCGGCCATTCCCGCGAACTCCGCGGTGATTCAGGCCGGCAGCATGACCTATCCTGGTTTGCCGACTTCAGGAAACAGCGTGCTGATGTCGGGCGTCGGTGGCAACTTGGAAATCTTTCGAAACTTCAACAACATCGAGGGTGCCAACGGTACGACGACATGGCTGAGTTTCATCGGTCAGCGGCTGGGGCCCGTTCAAGACCCCGCCGTGGTTCCCGCGAATCCTTATCCGCGCGGAGTGAACATCAGCTTTTATAACACGGAAGGGTTTGCCATTCACGGCCGCGAACAGTTCGCAATTGGTAACTCATCGGGTGCGGCGACCAACGACTGGGCGTTCATCGGCCATGGTCAGGTGGCGAACATTGTTCCCAGTGTGAGCCCCGCTGTTCCCTTCGGTGGTGCACCACCTGCCTTTGTCGTAGTGCGTATCGATCATCATGGCCCGCCCAATGTCGATAATCCGGCCGGACAGGATACCGGCAACAGCGATGATGTTTATCTCTTCATCAACCCCAATCCAATGGTCGAGCCATTGACCAGCACCGCCAATGCACAGCGCCTGGGCGGTCCGGCAACGACTTTCGACTACTCCGGGCTAGACTATTTCCGCCCGTTCGTCGGCAATTTGAACGGCGCCAATCCCCATGGCGAGCTACTTTGGGACGAGCTGCGAATTGGTAGCACCTACTCCGACGTAACAGGAACCATGGCCGTACCGATCTTGCCGGGTGACACCGACACCGACGGCATCGCCGGCGAATTCCCCGATGACTTCCAACCCATCCAAGCCAACTTTCGCAAATCGGTCACCATGCGCAGCCAGGGCGATCTTGTCTCCAACGGCATCGTCGACTTCGCTGATTTCCGCCAATGGAAGACTGCGTTTCTAGCCGGCGGCGGGTCGCTGGCCGGCCTGGAAATTGGCCTGTTCAACAACATTCCCGAACCGGTGACATTCGTTACCGCATTGGTCGCCGCGGCCGCTCTTCTCAATGGGCGGCATCGCCGGAGGTCACGGTAGGACCTCGTTGCCTGCGGCAAATTCACAGCGAAACGAACGAGTTGCGCATCCCCGCTGGCATCGCGCCGTGTTAGCATCGCGGCAAGGTTTCGAAGTCTTGTTTCTCGATTCAGTTCGGGAGGTATCCGATGCGACGTTCGTTGTGGCTGATTGGCTCGATGTGCGTTCTTGTTTGCAGTCGTATCACAGTCCCAGCGGTTGTTGCTGCGGACGAAAGCGTCGCCCTCTTTGAAGATGATTTCTCTCGCTATCCTCCGGGACCGCTTACCGCGCCGCTCGGCAAACTGAACGGCGCGATCCAGGAATACCACTACCTGCCGCATCGCGGCGTCGACGCTTGGCCCGTGGGCCAACGCGATTTGCCACATCGATGCCTGGGCCGCCGGCGAAACCGATGGCAAGCCGTACCTGGAGCAGCACCTCGCACCGAACCACCAGGACATGGTGCCGCAACTTTTCGCGCCGCTGTTCATCACGGGCGAGCCGGAGTGGCGCGACTACACGGTGGAAGTTTCGGTCTGCCCGCTGTCGACGGCCGAGTGGGCCGGCGTCGTGTTCCGCTATCACACGAACCGCCATCACATCGTGTTTTCGCATCGAGGACGGCAAGACGGCCCGGCTGGCCAAGCGGCTGCCGCTGGAGGAAAAGTTCCGCGTCTGCTCGTGGCAAGGAGCTCGGCACCGCTGACTTTCCTTACGAAACCAACCGCTACTACCGGCTGCGCGTGGAAAACGACGGCCCGGAAATTCGCGCGTTCATCGACGACAAACTCGTGCTCACGGCCATGGAGTCCGATCTGGCCGGCGGCAAAGTCGGCCTCTCGGCCAACACGCCGGCCGCGCTTCCAGAATTTCCGCGTGAGCGTTACGGCGCAAACCAACGAGCAAATCGCTGCCGCCATCCAGAAACGCCGCGACGAGCTGAGCCGCATGCAGGCCGCCAACCCCAAGCCCAAG
Source organism: uncultured Planctomycetota bacterium (assembly GCA_963786455.1). GTDB lineage: Bacteria > Planctomycetota > Planctomycetia > Pirellulales > Lacipirellulaceae > JABDGM01. The sequence continues at coordinate 1,026,399 of CAWAZX010000018.1, forward strand.
CTGTGGAAGAAATTCGCCACGCCCAAGTTCGGCGCCGGCCGCAACGTCCGCTTCGGCGACCTCGACGGCGACGGCACCACTCGACATGCTCATCGGCCAGAACGTGCCTAAAGTCGTGGGCGACGCGGCCGTCGAGATCAGTTGCCTCACGGCCGTTACGCTCGACGGCAAGGTGCTGTGGCAACTCGGCCGGCCCGACCCGCGCAACGGCCTGCTCACCTGCGACACGCCGTTCCAAATCCACGATCTCGACGGCACCGGCCGCGGCGACGTCGTGCTCTGCAAGGACTTTCGCCTGCAAGTGCTCGACGGCCGCACGGGCAAGGTGAAGCGCGCCGGCCGACCTGCCGAAAATCACCGGCTACCCGGACGTGCCGCAGGCCGCCCCGCGCAGCTCGCACTACGAGCGGGCCAACGGCGACTCGATCGTCTTCTTCAATTTCTCGGGCGACCCTGGCCGCCGCGAAATCCTCGTGAAGGACCGCTACTGGAACTTCTGGATCTTCGACCGCAACTTGAAACCGCTCTGGTCCGGCCAGGGCAGCACCGGCCACTACCCGTTCGCCTATGCCGACCCCGTCAGCGGCCGCGACCTGCTCGCCATCGGCTACGCGCTGTGGGACGGCACCGGCAAGCAGATTTGGTCGAACGACCAAACGCTGCAGCAGCACGCCGACTCGGTGTTCGTCGGCAACATCACGGGCGAAGAAAACGCCCCGCCAATGGTCTACTGGTGCGGCAGCGACGAAGGCATTCATCCAGCTCGACCACCGCGGCGTCATCCGCCGCCAATACCGCGTCGGCCACGCCCAAACCGCCTGCGTTGGCAACTTCCGCCCCGATTCGCCGGGCCTCGAGTACGCAGCGATCAACTTCTGGCGCAACCCGGGCATCCTCACACTGCTCGACTCACGCGGCGACCTTCTGCAGCAAGAAGAGCCAATCCACAGCGGGAGCCCGATGCTGCCGGTCAACTGGCGCGGCGACGGCCAGGAGTTCATCCTCCTCTCCGGCAACAAGCGCGAGGGCGGCATGGTCGACGGCAACCTCCGCCGCGTCGTGATGTTCCCCGACGACGGCCACCCCGACCTGTGCGCCGCGGTCATGAATCTCACCGGCGACGCGCGCGACGAAATCGTCCTCTGGAACCAGGAAGAAGTGTGGATCTACACGCAGGACGAGCCATTCGACAAGTGGGCCAGCCGAGCCGAGGCCGGAGTTGACGCCGCGAAAATCTACACCCCCACGCGCAATCCCCACTACAACGAATCTAATTACCGCGTGAGCGTCTCCTGGCCGGGGTGGGAAGAAACAACGCCCGTCGCCGCGGCGAATTAATAGCGCGTTTCGACGCGCGATTATACGATCCCGGGCGACAAATTGCGTCGGGGAATCCAAATGGGCATAATAGACTTCCGCCGAACGGCGGCTAGCGGCACGAAATTCCTCCGTACCAATTCAACGACATAGGCGAGGGCGAATTGATGGACAGCTCGAATCTTTCTCGGCGTACATTTATCAAGAATTCGGCCGCGGCCACCGCGACGGCAATGGCGGTTCCCACCGTGCTAAATGCTCAAGCGGCGCAAACGACTGCTCCCAACGGCCGATTGCGGCTGGGCTTTATCGGCGTCGGCGGACGTGCGCAGACGCACCTCGATTCGGCCATCAAGCTGCAGAACGGCGAGGGCAAAGTCGAGATCGCCGCCGTGTGCGACGTGTTCAATCGCTATCGCGACGAAGTGGTGGCCAAGGTGCGAACCGCGGAACCAAGCACAAGCCGAAGACGACCGGCGACTACCGCGACATCATCAACGATCCGTCGATCGACGCCGTCGTGCATCGCCACGCCCGACCATTGGCACGCCAGGCAGACGCATCGACGCGCTGAAGGCCGGCAAGCACGTCTATTGCGAAAAGCCGATGACGCACAGCGTCGACGAGGCGCTCGCACGTGCACAAGGCCTGGAAGGATTCGGGCCAGGTGATGCAAGTCGGCGTGCAGTCGACCACGCTGCCGGTGTGGCAAGATGCACGCCGCCGCATCTGCGACGGCCAGCTCGGCAAGGTGCTGCAGTATCAGACCGAGTTCTTCCGCAACTCGGACTGGGCCAGTGGCGGTACTACGCGCTGTCGGCCGACATGACGCCGAAGAACATCGATTGGAAGATGTTCCTCGGCACCGAGTTCGTCGCTCGCGCCGGATATGCCGTTCGACCGCGCGAAGTTCGCCCAGTGGCGCTGCTACTGGGACTTCGGCGCCGGCATGTTCACCGATCTGTTCGTGCACCGCACGACCTCGATGCTGCTCGGCGACGGGCTTGCGATTCCCCGGCCGCGTCGTCGGCGCCGGCGGCATCTACCTCGAATACGACGGCCGCGACGTGCCGGACGTCGCCACCGTGGTCGCCGATTTCCCCGAAGGCGTGCAAGGCCTGGTCACCGCCACGATGTGCTGCGAAGAAACGCCGATCAAGCAAGCTGATCCGCGGCCACAACGGCTCGTTCGTGTTCGGCAACGGCGAAGAGTTCGAAGGCTACGATTTCGTCGCCGAGCGGCCGCAGGTCACGCACGACAGCAAGATCAAGAGACGAGCGGATCGAGGTCGGCAAGATCGACGACACGTCGCTGGCCCACTTCAAGAACTTCTGCGACGCCGGCGATTGCCGGCAAGCCGGACCAGGTGAACTGCTCGCCGGAGCTCGGCGCCGCCGCGATGGTGATCGTCAAGCTCGGCTCGCAAAGCTACCGCGAAGGCAAGGTGTTCCACTTCGACCGCGAGACGATGACCGTTTCCGACGGAAGCCGACACGAGCTGGGCCAAGGGCTGGGAGAAGATGTCGCACAACGGCGAGTCGCCCAAGCACGTGCCCGGCTGGAAAGCCGGCGACACCGGCAGCAAGCTCTATCCGCGCGAATACCAGAAGCTGGCCGGCCCGTGGATCAACGGCCAGGACCCGGCCGGCAACGTCGCCGCGAGTTGATCTGTAGGTGCCGCGAGCCGAGCGGCACTCAAACGCAGCTATTGGTGCATGTTCAAGCCACCCGCGCTCGATGCGAGGGGTCAGCGCATTGCCCATCCTGCGCATGCGCAGCGACAGCGCGATGGCCAGAACTCCCAGCGCCAGCATGTACGCGCCGACGAGCAAGGCCATGGCAAGCAGTCCCGCATCCGGCCGGTACAAAATGAGCGCGCCGAAAACGATCGACATGAAACCCGAGAGTCCCAGGATCCACTCATCGTCGATTTCTTTGCGCAGGCGGATCGCCGCGGCAATTTCGAATACGCCGCGGACGATGGCCGATGCGGCAATGACTGCCAGCAAGGCGACCAGCGTGATGCCCGGCCACGCGAAAGCGATGACTCCCGCGGCCACGGCCAACACGCCCAGCGCGACCATGGTCCACCACACGGTGCCGTCCGATTCGCCACGAAACCCAAGCATGAGGGCCACCACGCCATCGATCACGGTGAAAATGGCGAACATGTAGGCCAGCGTCACCAGCGTGATGCCGGGCCAGACAATCGCACAAATCCCTAGCACGATCGCGGCAATTCCTCGCAACAAAAGCACCCACCACCGCCCACAGAATTTCGGCAACATGGCATCCTCCCCTGGAAATGGGTGACCGGTCTATTCTATTGGTGCTACCACAGCACTTTGTCATCTCCCCGCCAAACGACGAAGCCTTCGATCGCCTCGTACTCGGCCAGGCCGAGCTTGTCGTAGAGCTGGGCCGTTTCGCGGTTGCGGTCTTCGGCCCGCTTCCAGAATTCGCGCATGTCGGGGCCGGGGAACAGCGCCCGATCCTTTTGCGACTCGTGTTTGAAGATGGCGGTCCGCTTGCGGTCGACTTCGGCCGGGCTGAGCGGCACGGCCATTTCGATTTCGTGCGGTCCCCATTCGTGCCACGCCCCGCGGTACAGCCACACTTCGCAATCGGCATACCAGTCGTCGTTCTGGCAGCGCTGGCAGGCGGTGAGCACGGCGTTCAGGCAGACGCGGTGCGTGCCGTGCGGATCGGACAGATCGCCGGCCGCGTAAATCTGGTGCGGCCGAATCCTTCCGCAGCAGGTCGACCATCATGCCGATGTCCTCTTCGCTGAGCGGCTTCTTCTTCACGCGGCCGGTTTCGTAGAACGGCATGTCCATGAAGTGCAGCTGCTCGCCCGGCACGCCGCAGCAGCGGCCGGCCGCCCGCGCCTCGCCGCGGCGGATCATCGTTTTGATCATCTGCACTTCGGGCTATCGACCTGTCCCGGCTTCTTGTTGCGCAGGAACTCCTCGACGTGGTCTTCCAGCTCGGCGGTCCGCTCGCGGCGAGACATCGAAGTGCTGGTTGAACTCCGCCACAAACTCGGCGTAGCGGATCGCATCGTCGTCGAACACGGCGATGTTGCCGGACGTCTGGTAGGCGACGTGCACCTCGTGGCCCTGATCGACCAGCCGGATCAGCGTGCCGCCCATCGAGATCACGTCATCATCCGGGTGCGGCGAGAAGACCAGCACGCGCTTGGGGAAGATGTCGTCGTGCGCGTAACGTGCGGTCGCCCGGCTGCTTGGCGTGCGCCGGTTTGCCGCCCGGCCAGCCGGTGATCGTCGACTGCAGATGGCGGAACACCTTGACGTTGATGTCGTACGCCGGGCCGCGATCGGCCAGCAGATCCTGCAGACCGTCTTCGTTGTAATCCTCGTCGGTGAGCTTGAGGATCGGCTTGTCGAGCTTGCGGGCCAGCCAGATCACCGCCTTGCGGACCTTGGCTTCGTCCCACTCGATCGGCCCCAAGAGCCACGGCGATTTGTAGCGCGTGAGCGCAGTCGGCCGCCGCTTCGTCGAGCACGACCTGCGCGTTGGGATGCTCCTGCAAAAAGCTGGCGGCGATCGACGCGGTGACGTCGCCCTCGACCGCCTCGGCGACGATCTGCGACTTGTGCTCGCCGAACGCCAGCATGATGATCTGCCGCGCTTCGAGAATCGTGCCGACGCCCATCGTGATGGCCCGCCGCGGCACGTTCTCCTGGCCGAAGAAATCGCTGGCCGCGTCGATCCGCGTGACGCGGTCGAGCGTGATCAGCCGCGTGCGGCTTTGCTTGCCGGAGCCGGGCTCGTTGAAGCCGATGTGGCCGGTGCGGCCGATGCCGAGGATCTGGATGTCGATGCCGCCCGCCTTGGCGATTTGCTCTTCGTACCAACGGCAGTAGTCGAACACTTGCTCGATCGGCACCGTGCCATCGGGCACGTGCCAGTTGTTCGGGCGGGATGTCGACCGAGTCGAACAGGTGCTCGCGCATGAAGCGGACGTAGCTTTGCAGCTCGTGCGGCTGCATCGGATAGTATTCGTCGAGATTGAACGTGACGACGTTTGCGAGCGACAGGCCTTCCTCGCGGTGCAGACGCACGAGCTCGTTGTAAACGCCGACGGGCGTGCTGCCCGTCGCCAGACCCAGCACGCATTGCCGGCCCTCGGCCGCGCCGCTCGCGAATCAGATCGGCGATCTGTCCGGCGACCGCCTTGTTGGCTTCCGACGAGTGGGGGTAGACGCGCAGCGGAATGCGTTCGCGCTGGGCCATCGGGTCGAACTTGGGCCGACTCGCAGTGCGAGCGTCGGCAGGCGAAAAGCGGTCGCTTCGAAGCTAAGACTCATGCTTACTGACTTGGGGTGTATGCAATTGCGGCAATGATCGGGCCGAGGTCACGTATACCAGTTCCAAACCCGCTGCCAAACACCACTATAAACCATGCAATAATCAAGCGACAAGCTGGCGGACGGCGACCCTAACGACCATGAGTCGCCTAACGGATCCCAAAACTATGCCAAAATGAAGCCCCTCCGGCACCTGGACGCGATGAGCTTCTTTCCTAGAATAGGGATCGCATCGTCACCGGTTTAGACCTTCCGAATTCCACATCTTCGACGGAGGACACTCATGCGCTCTTCCACTTGGCAGCTCGTTATCGCAACCTCGTTGGGCATCGGCGCCTGTTTCCTGCTTAGCCACTACGGTGCGGATATCAGTGCTCAAACGGCGCCGGCGGCCGGTGCGCAGGCAGCCGCAAGTCACCAAAGCGATCTGCGTTGTCCAGGCGTTGGGCGGAAGTAAGGTGGCCGGCAAGGTGATCTTCACCCAAATGCGTGAGGGCGTCGAAGTAAATGCCGAACTGACGGGACTGGCGCCGGGCGAGCACGGCTTTCATGTGCACGAGTTTGGCGATTGTTCGATGGCCGACGGCACCTGCGCCGGCGCCCACTTCAATCCGACCGGCGCACCGCACGGCGGACCGGATGATGCCCAGCGCCACGCCGGCGATCTCGGCAATATCAAAGCCGACGCATCCGGCAAAGCAACGTACAAGCGCGTCGACAAGATGCTCGCACTCAACGGGTCGAACTCAATCATCGGCCGCTCGATCATCGTTCACGCGGCTCCCGACGACTTGAAAACCCAGCCATCTGGCAACGCCGGCGCCCGAGTTGGCTGCGGCGTGATCGGCATCGCCGATCCGAAGATGATGCATTAGAGCCGGGAGCTGGCAGCAGGGAGCAAAGAGTGTGGGTGGCATGCTTTCGGGCCCATAAGCATGTATATTCTCGTGCGCTCTAACGCCGATTCTTTTCGTCCGACTGCGATGACGCAAATGCGCGCCAAAGTAAAATGTCGTAGACGATCTTTATTCCGCCGGCGAGAAACAGCGGCATGTTCATTAGCTGCGGCTGCGCCAACAGACGTGTCGCGATGGCGGGCGAGATTGCGGCACCGATCGAGCGCGCGACTGCAGTGATCCCGGACGCCGCGGCACGCTCATCCGGCGCAACCACGGCCATAGTGTAGGCTTGCCGCGTCGGCACATCCATTTGCGAAATGCTAAAGCGCACAAGCAGTAATGCCACGGCCCATTCGGCCGACGGCATGAGCGGCACCAGGATCAAAAGGACGTTCGACGGCAAATGCGTGAACACCATCGTGTTCACCAGGCCGATCCGGCGGGCGAGCCAACCGGCGGCTAACGCGGATACGCCGGCCAGCAGATTTGCACCCAGGAAGACGCCGCCCAGGCTCGCCGCGTCCATGCCAAATCGCTCATGCAGCCAATAGGCGAGAAGGCTCTGCATGATAAAACCGCCGCCGAAAGCGTCCATGGCGAACAATGCGGAAAGGTGGAATACCGTGCGGCGGGAACGATGTAGACCAAATCGCGTCGTCAGAGGCAATTCGCTGGCGCTATCCGCTTTGAATGGTTCGATGGCCGGCGAAAGCTTGAGGAACATGACGGCCAGAACTCCGCCGATCGCCGCGTAGCAAAACAGCACCGGTCGGTACGAGCCGGCTCCCAACAGGCCCGCATTTTGGGCGGTCGCTGCTAATAGGCCACCGACTAGGGCGCCAATCGCAGTGGCAACCGAGCCAGTCAAGTTATACCAGGCAAATACGTCCAATCGAAATGATTCGGGAACAATATGTGAGAGAGCCGCTTGCTCGATCGGTAGGAACGGGCCTACTTCCCCGCCGGTGGGACTGAGTACGCCGACGGTTGCCGCAAGGAGCAGAATTGCAAAGGAATCTGTCATCGCGAAAACGATGCCGCCGATTGTCATCAGCACAGCGCCGATAACGAGCATGAAGCGCCGCCCGACCCGATCGGCTCTCGTGGTGATCATCAGCGAGACGGCAATGTCACCCACCAGCGTGAGCGAAAGCAGCATTCCAATCTGGCCGTCGTTCAGTCCCAACTCAGCGAGGTAAAGCACGAGCACGACCGCGATCAAGCCGTAAGCGAATAGCCGCGCAAAGCGTGTGCCGAAAAGAAGCCAACCATCGCGAGAGAGAGTTCGCAGTGCTTCGAGCTGCGGAATTCCGGCGCGCATAAGGCATCACGAGCGAACGATTACAGGTCCTTCGCCATGCACACGCTGAACTCCGCGCCGACATATTCGCCGAACAAGGGGATTTCAACAAATCCGGCGCGGCGATAAAGAGCAAGCGCTTCGGGTTGCCGCGGGCCGGTCTCCAGCACCAGCCGCTGCACGCCGAGTTGCCGCGCAACGGCTTCCAGCTCATCCAGCACGAGTCGGCCAACGCCGCGCCCACGCGCCTCCGGGGCAACATACATACGTTTGATCTCGGCCACGCCGGGTTCATTGAGGCGGACAGCGCCGCAGGCGACAGGCCGGCCGTCGATGTATGCCACCAGAAACGCCCTCGTCCGTCGGCAACCTCCTCCGCGTCCAGCCGGAAGAAATTCGCGCCCTTCCTCGGGGTAGCGCGCCTCAAGCTCGTTATTGAGAGCACCGATTAACTGCTGAACGACCGTCGTACCGATCTCCGCTCGACGGATCTGAATTGCGTTGGACGGAACCATCAATTGCGGCTTCCAAAGGGTCAGGTAATAATACGATTATGGATACTCAAGCTGAACAGATTTTGCAAATCGCTCTGAGCTTATCAGCCGATGACCGCGCGGAAATAGCTGAATCGTTGATTCAGAGTCTTGATGAAGGAAGAGCCGTTGACATCGAGGCTGCATGGGTTGAGGAGATTGGACGTCGAATTGAGGAAATCGACAACGGAAACGCCCAGCTGATTCCGTGGGAAGAAGTAATCCGCTCCATGCGCGAACGCTTGAATGGCTGAGTTGCGGATCGACATTCATGCGGAGGTCCATCTCATACAACGAACCGATAGGGGGCGTTCCGATCAAACGTCAAGCCAAAATATCGCTGACCACGTGCCCGTGCACGTCCGTCAGGCGATAGTGTCGGCCTTGGTATTTGTAGGTGAGCTGGGTGTGATCTATTCCCAGCAAGTGCAGGACCGTGGCCTGCAGGTCGTGCACGTGAACAATGCTGGGTATGAACTTGTCTTTCGTCGGTGAGATCGGATTGCCGTCGGCGTCGGCGACGTTGTAACCATAGTCGTCGGTGCGGCCATAGGTGATGCCGGGTTTCACACCGCCACCAGCGAGCCAGACCGAGAAGCAGCGCGGGTGGTGGTCGCGGCCGTAGTCGGTTGCCGTCAGCGCGCCTTGTGAATACGAAGTGCGGCCGAACTCGCCGCCCCACACGACGAGCGTATCGTCCAGCATGCCGCGTTGCTTGAGATCGAGCACGAGCGCGGCGGAGGCTTGATCGGTTTCGGCACACTGGTGGCGGAGGCCGTTCGGCAGGCCGCCGTGATGGTCCCAGCCTTGGTGGTAAAGCTGAATGAAGCGCACGCCGCGCTCGGCCAGCCGACGGGCGAGCAGGCAATTCGCGGCGAAAGTGCCGGGCTTACGGCTATCGGCGCCGTAGAGCTCGAAGGTGGTTTCCGACTCCGTCGAAACATCGGCCACATCTGGCACACTCGTCTGCATGCGGAACGCCATCTCATACTGGGCGATCCGCGACTCAATCTCGGGGTCCAGCTCTTTCTCAAATTGATGACGGTTCAACGCGTTAAGTTTGTCGAGCATTGCCGCCCGGCCGGACTGACAGACCCCATCCGGGTTACTGAGATAGAGCACGGGCTCCTTGCCGGCACGTAATTGCACTCCCTGATACTTGGAATCCAGGAAGCCGCTGCCCCATAGCCGGGCGTATAGCGGTTGATCCGCTTGGTTCGCTGAAACGAGCACAATGAACGAGGGCAAGTCGTCGTTCATTGAACCCAGGCCGTACGACAGCCACGCTCCCATCGAGGGCCGGCCGGCAATCTGCGATCCGGTTTGAAAGAACGTGATCGCCGGATCGTGGTTGATGGCCTCGGTGTACATCGAGCGGACGATGCAAATGTCGTCCACAATCTGCCGATGATACGGTAGGACTTCGCTAAGCCACGCTCCCGATTGGCCATGCTGTGCGAATTTGAACGTCGAACCAGCGAGCGGGATCGACGCCTGCTGGGCCGACATGCCGGTGAGCCGCTGCCCTCCGCGGATGTGTTCGGGAAGTTGCTCACCGTTTTTCTGGTTGAGCAAGGGCTTGTAATCGAACAAATCCTGTTGGGCCGGCCCGCCGGCTTGGAACAAGTAGATCACGCGATTCACGCGGGGCCGGAGCTGCTGCCCCGCCGCAGCCGCTGAGCCAGCGATTGAGCCACCCAATATCGAACCGAGCGCGACGCCACCAATGCCCGCCGCGGACGTGCCAAAAAAGTGCCGCCGCGTGATGCGTTGCAAGTCTTTGGTGGATTGAGGATCGTGCATGGCGTGTGTGTTGAGCGCGCAGGATGCTTGATCACATCGGCGAACAAAACCAGTATTGCTGTGCTTGGCTACGATGTACTGAGTACTAAGTGCTCGGTACCGGCCTACTTACCAAACTCATCGGTCAAAGACCGTTGCGTCGAGGTTTAATATGACCTGACACGTGACAGTCAATGCCGCGAGATCGACGGCCGATAAAGTTATTTCAGGTTTCGAGTCGCCTGCTTTGATGAACTGTGACGGGTCTTGTTGCGACGAATCAGCGAACAAAACTCGCTGTTCATCATACACTTTCATTAGCAGATCGACCTCCGTTGGATCCGGATGCCGGCCGGTAAGCCTCACGAAGGCTTCGTGAATTTGGCCACTCGGGGTGTCGTGCTTGTGAGAAACTGCGGCGGCGAGCGCACGGGCCGCTTCCACGAACTGCACATCATTTAATAAGACCAGCGCTTGGAGCGGCGTGTTGGTCCGGCTGCGGAATACTGTGCACGCTTCGCGTGTGGGGGCGTCGAAGGTGAGCATATTGGGCAGTGGCGTGGTCCGCTTCCAGACGGAATAGAGCGAGCGGCGGTACAAGTCGCGCCCGTCGACTGTTGGTACGCCGGCGACATCGTGTTCGTTTCCCGCCACAAATCCCCGCCGGGTTGATACGGTGAAACCGGCGGGCCGCCCATTCTCGCATCGAGCAATCCCGATGCCGCCAGGGCCAGGTCGCGAATCTGCTCGGCCGAAAGCCGGCGGCTGGGGCCCCGCGCGAGCAGAGTGTTTTCAGGGTCGCGTTGGCGTAATGTTGGTGGGCAGCGCGAATCCTGATGGTAGGTGGCCGAAAGCACGATGTGGCGGCACAGTCGCTTGATGTCCCACCCATGATCCACGAAATCACGGGACAGCCAATCGAGCAATTCCGGATGCGTCGGTGCCGCTCCCTGCCGGCCGAAATTCTCCGGGGTGCCGACCAGCGGGCGGCCGAAGAAATTGGCCCACAGCCGATTCACGAACACGCGAGCGGTGAGCGGATGCCTCGGATCGGTAAGCCAGCGGGCCAGGCCCAACCGATCCCGCGGTGCGTTGGCCGGAAATGGAATCAAGATGTCTGCGAACGTATCGCGTCCAATGCGGTTGGCATCGGACTTCGGCGCATCGTACGCGCCGCGGGCGAGAATGTACGTCGGCCGCGGCTCGGCGAGCTCCGCCATCACAGGGATTTCCTGCACGGGCTCTTCCGCCTCGACCAGTTTGCGCCGTGCGGCGAGAAGCTGTTGCGCTGCTTCGCGAGCCGCGTTATCGATAGCCGAGAAGTAGTATTCGGCCAGGACGCCTCGATTGACTTGTGGAGTTTTCACCGCCGCGGCGAGGGCCGCACTGTCGTGCAGATTGCGAACTTCGAGCGGCGACACTGCACGCTTGAAAATCCGCAGCTCGTCGATTTCGCCGTCGCGGAAGCCGCGGTCGCGGAACCGCTCGCCGAGTGTGAGATTACCAGACCCGTGCGTAGCGAGCGATGCGGACTTTTGCATGCCGTCGCGCAGGACCGTGGTGGGAAGCTCCTCACCATCTAGAAAAAGCCGCAACCCACGCGCTGTACTCGAACCGTCGTACGTCATAGTAAGATGTTGCCATTCGCTACGCACAATCGGCTTCGCCGCACGCACGCCGATCGCGTTGCCGGGCCAGACGCGGTAGAACCGCGCTTCGAGCGTGCCGTCCGTAAGCATCAGATCGAAGCCGTTGTAACCGACGTCGGTACCAAACGTGCGTTGCAGAACAACTACCGGAAGCGGATTACGGGCGTTGTCGCGAAGCCAAAAATCGATGGTAAACGGATTCCAGCGGTCCACGTTGAGCATTCCGGGGAACGCGGCACCATGGTCACCATCAAAACGAACCGCCTTGCCGCGATTACCATCGACACTCGGGAGTCCGGCCGCAGTGCCGTTGAGCTGTTCGCCAGTTGCGTTTGGCATTTCATTTCGGATTTCTTCCGTCCCACCATCGAACGAGAAATGGCCCACCAAATCAGCATCTTTAATCGTTTGTCGCAGATCCGCCGTGGCGGGCGGCTTGGCGAGCCACGCCTCGAACCGCTGCCGTCCTTCTTCAATCGCTCGCGTTAGTCTAGCTTCGGCGTCGGCAACATGTCGTTTGGCCGTATCAAGTGCCGCCGCTTGCTCGTCCGTCGGCAACAGCATCGACGGCGATGGAACTTTCGCCGCGTGATCGTACATGCCATTTTCATCGATCGAATTGAAAAACGCGGTGAGCGAGTAATAGTCACGCATCGTGATCGGGTCGTACTTATGGTCATGGCAGCGGGCGCATTCCACGGTGAGGCCCAGCACCGCGGTGCCCAGCGTGTGCACGCGGTCGGAGGCGTTTTCAACCAGCCATTCCTCGGCGATCGAGCCGCCCTCGTTCGTCATGCGGTGCAGCCGATTAAATGCGGTCGCAAGGATTTGATCGCGCGAGGGATTTTCCAGCAGGTCGCCCGCCAACTGCCAAGTGAGGAACTGGTCGTACGCCAAGTTACCGTTGAACGCTCGCACGACCCAATCACGATAGGGCCATTGCGTGTTGAGCAAATCGGATTGGTAGCCGTACGAGTCGGCATAGCGGGCCGCGTCGAGCCACGCCACCGCCATATGTTCGCCGAACGCGCTCGACGCCAGCAGGCGATCGACGGCACGCTCAAGAGCCGCATCCAAATCGCTGGCAGCTACTTGTTCGAAGTCCCGGCATTCTTCGGCAGTTGGTGGCAGCCCGGTGAGATCGAGCGTCACGCGACGTAAGAGTCGCAGCGCATCCGCTTGCGGTGCCGGCTCCAATCCCTCTGCTTCCAGCCGTGCGAGTACGAAGCGGTCGATCGTCTGGCGAGACCAGTTTTCATTTTTGACTTGGGGGACCGCGATGCTCGGGGGCAGCGGCTGGAACGACCAGTGCTCGGTAAGCTTGGCGCCCTCTTCAATCCAGCGATGCAAGAGCTGCTTTTGTTCGGCTGATAAGGAGGCTTTCGTTTCTACCGGCGGCATCCGCACATCGGGGTCATCACTAGTGATGCGCGTGATGAGCTCGCTTTCATCCGGTTTCCCCGGCACCACCACGGAATCTATCAATCCCGCGCGCGTGTCGAGCCGCAGGTTGGCCTGACGCGCCTCGCCGTCCGGTCCATGGCAGTGGTAGCACTTGTCGGAGAGGATCGGACGGATATCGCGATCGTAGGAAACAGCGGACTCGGACGCACATGCTGTGGAACACCACGCGCCGATCAACATGAGCCGAATGAACAACCCGGCCGCGCGATTTGTCGTCACGGTTGAAATCATCGACGGACGCCCTCAGAAAAGTCACTATCCAGTTTAGCCAATCGGCGGCTGAGGTCGAATGCGTCGCAGCCATCGCCGGCGGGGCCGCGATTGGTTGCTGTGCCGAGGGTGCCCGACCTATAATGCAGTTTGAACGTCTTTGAGTCAGGCGCACGTCGTATGGGCACGATTTCACGTATTTTCAACGGTTGTTTTTGCGCCACGATGGCAATTCTGGCTGTGGTCGCGGCGGCATCGTCGGTAACGGCCGACGAGGCCAAGCCCACAGTCGATTTCGCCCACGACGTCGTGCCCATTTTGAAGGAGCATTGCTTCGAGTGTCACGGTGGGCACCGGCACGAAGGCGATTTCTCCATCAATACTCGTGAAGCGATCGTGGACAGCTCCTCGGCGGTGCCCGGCGACGCTGAAAGTTCTTATCTGATTGAAATGATCACAACGGCCGACGCTGACGTACGGATGCCGAAGGACAAGCCACCTTTGACGGAAGCGACGGTGCAGAAGTTGCGCGATTGGATCGACGCCGGATTGCCCTGGGAAGCGGGATTCACGTTCGCGATCCGCACGTACGAGCCACCGCTGCGACCGCGCCGGCCGGAGCTGCCACCTGCAGTGGATGGGCGCACCAATCCAATCGATCGAGTTTTGGACGCCTATCTAAAGAAACACGGCGCTACGCGACCAGAGGTTCTTGACGACGCGGCATTCCTTCGACGCATCTACCTGGATCTCGTTGGTTTGTTGCCCACGCGCCAGCGCCTGAAAAGCTTTGTGGCGGACACGAACCCAGCCAAGCGCGAACAACTTATCGACGAGCTTCTGGCAGATAGTCGTGCCTACGCCGAGCACTGGCTTTCGTTCTGGAATGACTTACTGCGCAACGATTACGCGGGTACCGGATACATCGACGGCGGCCGCAAACAGATCAGCAGTTGGTTGTATCGTGCACTGCAATCGAACATGCCGTTCGACCAGTTCGTGCGCGAGTTGATATCTCCGTCGCCGGAATCCGAAGGGTTTGTCCGCGGGATCAAGTGGCGCGGGAATGTGAACGCCAGTCAGAAGCCCGAGCTTCAGTTTGCCCAAAACGTTTCGCAGGTGTTTCTGGGCATCAACATGAAGTGTGCGTCCTGCCACGACAGCTTTATTGATCGCTGGACGCTGGCAGAAACGTACGGCCTGGCCGCGATCTGCGCCGACGGGCCACTCGAGGCCTACCGTTGCGATAAACCTACCGGCAACATCGTTTCGCCCGCGTGGATGTTCGCTGAGCTTGGTCAGATCGATCCGCAATCGCCCCGGGAAGAACGGCTTCGCCAACTGGCCGAATTGATGACCGAACGAGAAAACGGCCGGGTAACCAGGACGATTGTCAATCGGCTTTGGCACCGCTTGATGGGCCGCGGTATCGTGCACCCGGTCGACGCCATGCAGACCGAACCGTGGAGTGACGACTTATTGGATTACCTCGCCGTGGACCTGTTGGACAACGGCTACAGTTTGAAGAGCACATTGCGGCTGATCGCCACGTCAAATGCCTATCAATCACCAAGCGTTTCAATTGCCGCACAGCCGACGAATGCGAACTATGTTTACACGGGTCCAATGGCCAAACGAATGACCGCCGAGCAGTTCGTCGACGCGCTGTGGCAGATCACCGGCACCGCCCCGCGCGAGCCGCATAAGCGCGTCGCCGAATTCCTTGCGGGCGACGAAACCAAGAGCCGATCAGCGTATCGGGCTTCGCTCGTGAGCAGTGATCTGTTGATGCGATCATTGGGCCGGCCCAATCGGGAGCAGGTCGTGTCAGAGCGGCCGTCGATGCTCACCACGCTGCAGGCGCTCGATCTATCAAACAGCCCGCTGCTTGCCGAGACGCTCAGCCGAGGTGCGCCGACGATTGCTGAACAGTTTGCCGGTCAGGAGCCGGTGGCGCTAGTGGATTGGCTTTATGAATCGGCACTATGTCGAGCCCCGACCGAGAACGAGCGCGAACTTGCACTTGAATTGCTGGGATCATCACCGTCGCCGGAAGGAGTTCAAGATCTGATTTGGCTGGTAATGATGTTGCCGGAATTTCAACTGATACGCTGACAGGCTCAATCTCAATTGAAAATTGAGGTATTAACCACAAAGGCATCAAGGACACGAAGGGGCAATTCGAGTAACGCTCTCTCTGCCAGACTTTGTGTCCTTTGTGTCCTTTGTGGCTTCGTGGTTCATTTTGACTTAGCTTTTGTCGTTGCCGAGAGGTGCGAAATATGAACAAGAAACCGCCAGCACTTTTCGTGGATGAAGAGGAATCAAGCACCACGCGGCGTGAGTTTTTGAAGACGATGGCCGCCGCCGGCACGGCGACTCTCATGGCGAATGAGCCGAAACTGCTTCGGGCGGCTGACGAGACGGGCGCGGTAGTGCAGCATCCGAGGGCACGGGCCGACGCCTGCATTCTGCTATGGATGGCCGGCGGCATGGCAGCGCCGGAGACATTCGACCCGAAGCACTACGAGCCATTTCAAATCGGGGTGCCGGTGGAAAGGGTGATGAGTACCTTTCCGGCGATCGACACGGTGGTGGACAACATCAAAATCAGCCAAGGGCTGGAGCATGTCGCGCAGGTATTGGACCGGGGGACGCTTATCCGTACTCACGTGTTGCCCGACCTGGGTCACATTCTTCACTCGCGTCATCAATATCATTGGCATACCGGTTATGTTCCGCCGCAAACGGTGGCGGCGCCCGCATATCGGAGCGTGGATGTCGCGCGTGTTGGGGCCGATCAACCCGGTGATGCCGGCGTTCATCAATATTGGCCAGCGGCTGGAAGGTCACGGCGAGTCGGAGGAGGTGAAGGCGTTCACGACCGGCGGGCTTTTTCGGCAGCGAATACGGCCCGTTCAATTTGCCCTTCCCGGAAGATGCGACGCTGGCGGTGCGGCCGCCCAAGGGGATGGAAGCCGGGCGATTTGAAAACCGATACCGGCTTTATAGGAAGATGATTGCCGCAGGCCCGCAGGCCAAGTATGCGAGCGACTACCAGCAGGAGTCGATGCTCCGCGCGTTCGATTCGGCGTATCGACTGCTGAACTCCAAAGACAAGCAGGCGTTCGACCTGTTGTTGGAAAAGAAAGCAAGTTTCGATCGGTACAACACGGGCCTATTTGGACGCGGCTGTTTGCTCGCGCGGCGGCTGGTTGAAGCTGGGGCGCGGTTCATCGAAGTGACGACCGAGTACGTTCCGTTTCTGCACTGGGACACACATGAGAACGGCCACGCAACCGCCGAACGGATGAAGCAGCGAAATCGATCGACCGATCGCGCAGCTCATTCTCGACTTGGAGGAACGCGGCTTGCTGGACCGCACGCTGGTGGTGCTGGCCAGCGAGTTCAGCCGCGACATGATGATTGAAGGCGTGCCGGGCAGCACGGCCCGCGACCAATCGCGCGCGAAGACCGACGCGTTGCGCGAACCGATCCACTACGGTCTGCACCGACATTTCACTGGCTCGTCGTCGGTCCTGATGTTCGGCGGCGGCACCAAGCGTGGGTTCCTTTATGGCGAGACGGCGCCCGAACGCCCGTGCCTGGTCACGAAGAACCCGGTTTCGCTCACTGACCTGCATGCCACGATTATGCACCTGATGGGCATCAGCCCCAAAACTGCATTTGACGTGGAACGCCGGCCGTTTTATGTAACCGAGGATGGCAAGGGGCAGCCGATCGCCGATTTGATGACGTAAAACCTCGGTCGATTTGTCGGGTATGAGTTCGCGCCCGTTGAGAGGCTATAATTCATAGTTGTGACTGTCGGTACACGTGTCGCAGGTGATTACCGTTATGCATTCCGGCCGGCGGATAGTTCCGATGTCAGTCGCCATCATCGCGGTCGCGGTCGGTGCGCTATGCAATCTATCGACAATGGCTGCCGATCCGGCCGACGATCTCGACTTCAATCGCGACGTGCGGCCGATCCTGGCGAACAATTGCTTCCACTGCCACGGGCCGGATGCCGGCGAGCGGCAGGCCGAGCTGCGGCTTGATGTTTGGCCGAATGCTGGTGAACTGCGCGGCGCGGAAGCCGTGATCGCCTCGGGTAAGCCGGATGAGAGCGAGCTGATCGCCCGCATTACGAGCGACGACGCGGACGTCCGCATGCCACCCGCTGACTCGGGCAAATCGCTCTCGCCCGAACAGATCGAAACGCTGCGGCGATGGGTCGAGCAGGGAGGTAAGTACAAACAGCATTGGGCGTTTGTCGCACCGCAGCGGCCGGCCGTGCCGGCGGTGAAAAATGCCGGTTGGGTCCGCAATCCCATCGACGCTTTTGTCCTTGCGCGATTGGAAAGCGAAGGACTGGAACCGTCGCCGCCTGCCAGTGGCAACACGCTCCTACGGCGACTTTCACTCGATTTGATCGGCTTGCCGCCCACGCTCGATGTGCTCAACGCCTTCGAAAAAGCGGAGCCTGAGGCCGCGTACGACCGTGAGATTGAGCGGCTGCTCGCTTCGTCCCACTACGGCGAACGTTGGGCCCGCATCTGGCTCGACGTTGCGCGATATGCCGATTCCGACGGGTTCGAAAAGGATAAGCCGCGAACCGTCTGGATGTATCGCGATTGGGTAATCAACGCCTTCAATAAGGGGCTTCCTTACGACGAGTTTCTGATTGAACAGATCGCCGGCGACCTGCTGCCCGAGGCCACGCAGGACCAGATTGTGGCGACGGGTTTTTTGCGGAATTCGATGATCAATGAGGAGGGCGGCATCGATCCCGAGCAGTTCCGCATGGAAGCCATGTTCGATCGCATGGATGCCATCGGCAAGGGTATGCTGGGCCTGACAATCCAATGTGCGCAGTGTCACAGCCACAAATACGATCCATTGACCCACACCGAGTACTATCGCCTTTTCGCGTTTCTCAACAATTGCCACGAGGCGCAAGTCACCGTCTACACGCCGAAGCAGCAAGAGGAATGGCAGGCGACAGCCGTGATCATCCGCCGCATTGAGGATGGCATCCGGGCAGCCAATCCGAACTGGCGCGAGCGGATGGCGGCTTGGGAGGAAGCGGTCCGCGGCAACCAACCGGAGTGGACGATTGTCCGGCCGCAAACCGACGCCTTCGGCGATCAAAAGCACACACTACAGGATGATGGATCGATACTCGCCGCAGGCTACGCGCCAACATCGCTGATGAGCGAATTCACGGCCGACGCGAAATTGCCGAAGATCACGGCCGTACGCTTGGAATTGTTGAACGATCCGAATCTGCCTCATGGCGGACCGGGACGATCCATCTTCGGCACTTGCGCACTCACTGAATTCCATGTGGATGCCGTGCCTCTAGAGAATACAAAGGAAACGACGAGCCTGAAATTTGCCAAAGTTACTGCCGACGTGAACCCGCCCGAGCGAGAGCTCGACAAAGCATTTGACAATCGTAGCGGCAAACGTCGCGTGACGGGCCCGATCGAATACGCCAACGACGGCAACGAGCTGACTGCCTGGGGCTTGGACATCGGTCCGAGTTGCAGCAACGTGCCGCGCCAAGCGGTATTTGTGCTTGAAACGCCGCTTGAGTTCGCCCAAGGCGCGCGGCTCACATTCAAACTTGCCCAGAATCACGGCGGCTGGAACAGCGACGACAACCAGAACAACAACATCGGACGATTCCGCTTGGCAGTCACTTCCGCGGAAAGCGCGGTTGCCGACGCAGTGCCGCGAGATATCCGCGCGGTCCTCGACGTGCCGGTAGCTGAACGAACGCCTGAACAGATCGAGAACGTGTTTAGCTATTGGCGAACCACCGTGCCCGAATGGCAGGAAGAGAACCGCCGCATCGAGGCGCTCTGGCAGAGCCATCCCCGCGGCGCGACGCAGCTCGCGCTGCAGGAACGGGAGAATCCACGCGGAACGCATCGGCTGGATCGTGGAAACTTTCTCGCGCCGGCCGAAGAAGTGACACCGGGAGTGCCGGCGTTTTTGCACCCGCTCATTGAAGGTGGCGACTCGGAATCGACACCGCCCCGCCTTGCGTTCGCACGCTGGCTAGCCGATCGGCGATCGTCCACCACGGCACGGTCAATCGTCAACCGTATCTGGCAGGCCTATTTCGGCACAGGCCTGGTTGCGACTGCGGAAGATTTGGGGACTCAGGGCGAACCGCCGTCGCACCCCGAACTCCTCGATTGGCTGGCTGTCGAATTGATGGATCATGGTTGGGATCTTAAGCATTTGCACCGGCTGATTGTAACATCGTCCACCTATTGCCAGTCCAGCTCCGTTAAGCCGGAGTTGTTGGCACGCGACCCGCCGAACCGGCTACTTGCCCGCGGACCGCGGTATCGAGTCGACGCGGAGGTCGTGCGCGACGTTGCACTAGCGGCCAGCGGTTTGCTCAACGATCAAGTCGGTGGGCCAAGCGTTTATCCCCCGGCGCCGGAGTTCTTATTTCAGCCGCCGGCCAGTTACGGGCCGAAGCCGTGGGGCAACGACTTGGGTCCGAGCCGCTACCGACGAGCGCTGTACACATTTCGATACCGATCGATCCCCTATCCTGCACTGCAAAACTTCAACGCGCCCAACGGCGAATTCGCCTGCGCCCGCCGCGTGCGATCGAACACGCCGCTCCAGGCGCTCACCACGCTTAACGAAACACTATTCATGGAATGCGCGAAAGCGATTGCACGGCGCGTTGTCAAGGATTCGGGACCAACCGACGCAGAGCGAGTAATTCAGTTGGTCCAGCGATGCCTGTCGCGCGAGCCGAGGGCTGAAGAGGCAATGGTCTTACAAAATTTCCTCAATCGCCAGAAACGGCGCTTCGCCGACGGAGGCGCTGATCCCTGGCCGCTCCTGACCGCCGACGATTCGGAAAAAGAAAAAGTAGCGCAACAACTTCCGGCCGGCTCCACGCCTGCCGACCTGGCCGCGTGGACCGCACTCGCCCGCGTCGTTTTGAATTTGGACGAAATGATTACGAAGGAGTAAGAGTCGTTAGGCGTAAGTCGTTAGTCGTTGGTGCAAATCGGCAGATCACATTGCATTACTAATGACTAACAGCTTACAACTAATCCCTTAATCATGAGCTGCCAAGACCATCTTTACCGTCATGTCCCGCCGCAGGCGCTTGCGCGGCGGTGGTTTTTGAAGGAGTGTGGCGTTGGCTTGGGGGCGATTGCGCTCGGCCAGTTGGCGGGCGGCAGTACGGCTTTCGCTGCCACCGCTGATCCTCTCGCGATTAAGCGACCGCATTTTCGGCCGCGCGCCAAGAACGTGATCTACCTGTTCATGGCGGGTGCCCCCAGCCATTTGGAGCTGTTCGACAACAAACCGCAGCTTGCCAAGTACGACGGCACGCTGCCGCCGGCTGATCTGCTCAAGGGCTATCGAGCCGCATTTATCAACCCTAGCTCAAAGCTGCTCGGGCCACGCTTCAAGTTTGCCAAGCATGGAGCGTGCGGCGCCGAGCTGTCTGAATTGCTGCCGCACCTGGCCCACGTGGTCGACGACGTCGCCATTGTGAAATCGATGACGACTGACGCCTTCAATCATGCGCCGGGGCAGATTCTCATGAGCACCGGCTCGCAGCAGTTCGGCAAGCCGAGTTTGGGAGCCTGGACGCTGTACGGCCTGGGCAGCGAGTCACAGAATCTGCCCGGGTTCGTCGTGTTCAGCACGGGCTCGAAAGGCCCCAGCGGCGGCAATTCGAATTGGGGCAGCGGATTTCTGCCGACCGTCTATCAGGGAGTCACGTTCCGCTCCAGCGGCGACCCGGTGCTGTACCTTTCCAATCCGCGCGGTGTGGACGATACACTGCAGCGAGAGTCGCTCGATGCGATCAACGCGATCAACCAGCAGCACCTGGCCGAAGTGGGCGACCCTGAGATCGCAACGCGGATTAATTCGTTCGAGATGGCGTACCGCATGCAAGCCAGCGCGCCGGAAGCGATCGACATTTCACGCGAACCGGCGCACATTCTCAAAACGTACGGTGCCGAACCGGGAAAGCCATCGTTCGCCGCCACGTGCCTGCTGGCCCGGCGGCTGGTGGAACGCGGCGTACGATTCGTCGAAATCTTCCACGA
This sequence comes from uncultured Planctomycetota bacterium, assembly GCA_963786455.1. GTDB lineage: Bacteria > Planctomycetota > Planctomycetia > Pirellulales > Lacipirellulaceae > JABDGM01. Next base: position 1,047,993 of record CAWAZX010000018.1, read on the forward strand.
AGCGTGGGATCAACACGGGTCCCTGGTTGCGGACCTCAAGAAGAACTGCGCCCGAACCGACCAGGCCAGTGCGGCGCTGGTGACCGATTTGAAGCAGCGCGGCCTGCTGGACGACACGCTGGTGATCTGGGGCGGTGAATTTGGCCGCACGCCGATGGTGCAGGGCGGCGGCAACGACGGCCGCGACCACCACCCCAACGCCTTCACTATGTGGCTAGCCGGCGGCGGCATCAAGCCGGGCATCACGCTAGGCGAAAGCGACGAGCTGGGCTTCAACGTCACGCGAGACCGCGTCCACGTCCGCGATCTTCATGCCACCATCCTGCAGCTGTTGGGATTCGACCACTCGCGGTTCACCTACAAATTCCAAGGCCTCGATCAAAAGCTCACGGGCGTGGAGCCGGCGCGGGTGGTAGGAGAATTGCTGGGATAGGGCAGTATTGGCGGCAGCACTGTTCAGTGAAAAGTAGCGGACGTTAAGGCAATGCACTTAACCGCAGTCGCATTGACACGGCAACTTCAGTTGGCCGATGATCTCCTGGCGGGGAGGAATCGAATGCTCGAGCCACAAGATTTGCCGGGACGATACGGCCGCGTCGTGCGCGCGTTGGACCAGGTCTTGCGCTTGCGCTAGCGACGCCGTCGTGAGCGATGGTTGGGCTGTTTGGCGGCATGGCTTTGTGGGCCGGGTGACACAGGACATCGACATCGCACTCCCGAAGAATCGAGTTGATGAGTTCTTGCAGGCGGCGTCGGTTAGTGGGTTCGAAGTGCTTGCCAACCGGAAGGCCGCTGGCCGAAGCTTTGCCATCGAGAGACGCGGATCGAGGTCGATATCCTACCCGAAGATGGCCGACCGGGGACGGCGGCGCAGTTCCGCACCCACTACGATCCCCCACCCGCAGGCCATGGGCGCCGTCCGCGGTACGTTGAGATACAGTTCCCTTCCCTCGCTGGTCGAGTTGAAGCTGGCTGCGGGGCGTCTGCGCGACGAAGCCGACGTTGTGGAATTGGCCCGCGAGAATCGTGACCGTATCGAGGAGCTGCGCCGTCATCTGCAGTCGGTTCATCCGCTGTATGCGACCCGTTTCGAGGAACTACTCACCCAAATCGATGAGCCCGGCGGCGGGAAACGTTCGTTCAAGCGTCGCGCGCATTTACCGCTGGTAAATCGGCAGCAGTTGGTACGCCGGAGTGAGCGTGAGCACGGAAAGGGCAGTGGAGTACGCCGGGCCGTACATTGCATCTTCGCCGGACTCGGCGAGCCACGAGCCATCAGGAGCTTGTGCTTCCAGCAGGGTGTTGGCGAGCGTGGGAAAAAACCGCTGCCAATAGTCACCACCCAGCTGGGCCATCGCATTGCTGCAGTAGTACGCACTGTAGTGGAACCGGTCGTAGTGGTGATTTGTAGCGCCGTAGGTGTCGAATGGACGCTCCAGTAGCCAGTCGCCCACTCGCCGAGCCATTTCCGTGTTGTGTTTTCCCCCCAACGATAGCGACAGCGCGCCCACGCCCATCATTCCCCGGCTTGCATAGCGATCGTTGCTGCTGATGTGCCCGTAATAGAATTCTCCTTGGGGTTGATACAGGCTTTCGATGTATCGCACCGCCGCGGCGACAACTTTATCCGAGACGTCGAACTCGGCATTTCGAGCGGAGCGCAGGAACATCAATTGCCAGCCAGTTACCGATAGATCCGAGCCCGACGTGCCGATCGAATACAGGTAGCGCCAGCCGCCCTGATCCTGCGGCACATCCTTCGGTGCTTCCTGCCAGCGACCGGTCACGGTGAGAGCAGTACGCACCGCGCGCTCGATTTTCTCAGATCGATCCTGCGAGACCTGGCCATAAACTTCTGTGAGCATCAGCCCGGCAATGGCATGGTTGTATGTCGCCGTGTGTGATGCGCCCTGATGAACGTGTCGGCTTTGTGGAGCCAGGTAAGTAAATACGCCATCAGGTCGCTGGCATTCAAGCACGTAATCGATTGCGCGATTCAGTCGTTCCCCATGGGCTCCGACACCGGGTTGATGCCCGGCCGACAGAAACGCCAGCACGCACAGGCCGGTGATCGCCGGTTGGCCTGGCTCGCGCGTGGGAAACGAACCGTCGGGATTCTGCTGTGAGGCGAGCCACGTAAGAGCCCGCTCGACCGCACGATCGACGCGCCGCCATTCTTGAGCGGAGAGCGCATCGGAAAGTTCAGAACGCGCATTTGCGGGAGTTACCCGCTGAATCGCCTGGGCCAAGACTGACCGGTCTAAAACGAGAATTGCCAAGGTCGGCAATCCGACGGACAGCAGGATTGAGAATGCGACACGCATGGAGAACCTCACGGCTCGCGGCAAAGTCGAGAAGCCCTGCTGCACGACAAGATTGTAAGCTGCGTTTTGTTGCCCTTCAATAGTCGCGTCGGTATAAGGGGATGAGAGAGCAGGGAAAAATGATGTGGGCTCGAGGCATGCCTCCCAACTCTCTGGGAAAATGTCGCAACGACGATCTCTCACCGCTTAGTTTTCATCGCCAATCATACTCTTCATTGGAGTCCATTATGCGTAACCTGCGAAATTCTGTACGCTCGATCATAATCGCTCTCGCTGTGGCAATCGTTGCCTCAGCTCAAAGTCCGGACGCGTCGAAATCGGTAAAGTTCGCCAAGCGCAAGCTGTTCGTGAGTCCATATGAAAGTTGCGACGTAGGTGACATCAACCGCGACGGCCATTTGGACATTGTGTACGGGCCTTACTGGTTTGCAGGGCCCGATTTTCTGCCGCACACGTACCGCGCCAACCATACGTCGGCCGACTACATCCGCGCCAACAGCGATCACCTGTACGACGTCAATAGCGACGGGTGGCTCGACGTGATCATGGGTTCCTGGGGCGAAGAGGGGATCATCTGGTACAAGAATCCCGGCAACGGCGCCGCCGAGCGCGGCGAACCATGGGAAATGCATTTGCCATGGGAGTCGCACGTGCTGTCGACGACGCGCGGGCGGATGGAGATGTTCGCTCTGCACGATTACGATCGCGATGGCGTCCCCGAAATTCACTCGGCCTGTTACGCCCGGCAAGAACCGCTGGAGGTTTGGCGATTTGTGAAGGATTCGCCCCAGCCGGCCGTGGAGCGGTTCATGCTCGGCCGCGAAGGCGGCGGGCATGGCTTCGCGTTCGGCGATGTGAATGGCGACGGCCGCGAAGACGTGCTATGTGAAATCGGCTGGTACGAGCGGCCGGAGGGCGATCCGTTCGCCCGGTCGTGGAAATTACATCCGGAGTCGAGCCTGGCCAAGCTGCACTCCAGTTGCCCATTCGTGGTGAAGGACCTAAATGAAGATGGCCGGCTGGATATCATCGTCGGCCGAGGGCATGCGTATGGCCTCTACTGGTGGGAGCAGTTAGAGCCAGAGGCTGACGGCACGACCCACTGGCGGCAGCACGAGATCGACGAGTCGTGGTCGCAGGCCCACTGCCTCGCGCTGGCCGACATCGACGGCGACGGCCGAGAAGATTTGATCGCCGGCAAGTGCATCTGGGCCCACAACGGCGGTGACCCCGGCGCCGCGGACCCGCCCGTGATTTATTACTACACCTGGGACAGCGCAGCGAAAAATTCACGCGCCACACCATCGCCGACCGCGACGAGCACATCGCGCTCGGCCGGCAGTTTGCGGTGGAAGACCTCAACAAAGACGGCAAGCTCGATCTGGTGGCGCCGAGCAAGACCGGGTTGTGGGTGCTGATCAATCAAGGCGCGGAATAGTTTGGTCATGTTTATGAGCATGTGGCTGACATAATCGCCGCGCCAGATTTGAAGGCCTGTAAGGCCGCGCTATGGAAGCCCGGGGCGAAGCCCTTGGAATCTAACGAAACGAAATCGTTAGCCCTGAAAGGGCGGCTAGTCGCGGCCGCCAACAAGTTTATGCCAGCAGCGCCCTTTCAGGGCTAACTATCTTGCCATCGTCAGTTAACCAGGACTGTGTCCTGGGCTACCAAAGGGCTTCAGGCTTTCTATTCGCCGTGGGAGACGCCTTCCACGTATTGATGGATCTCAGAGAGCAATTCGGCGCCGTACTCGGCCAGCTTCTTTTCGCCGATGCCGTGGATGCCGGCCAACTGGTGCAGTGAGGACGGTAGGTGTCGGGCCAGATCGCGCAAGGTGGCGTCGCTGAAGATGATGAACGGTGGCACGGCGCGCTCGTCGGCTTTGCGGCGGCGGTAACGGCGGAGCGCTTCGAACAGGTCGCGGTCGACGCCGTCCCACGATTCGCGTGCGGCGCGCGAGTCGACTGATGAACCGAGCATTTCCTTCTTCCGGCGTGTTCGCGGCGCCGGCTTCAGCAGGCGCGGCGTCAGCTCGCCGCGCAGCACGCTGCCAGCCGGATCGCGTCAGTCGCAGCACGTTGTATTCGCCGCTCTTCTCCAGAAAGCTTTGGTTGACGAGCTGGTCGATCCAGCCGCGGATGCTTTTCTTGTCGTGCTCTTGCAGCAGCCCCAGGTGCTGAGGCGTTCGTGGCCGTGGCTGAGGATCCGCTCATCGCGCGAGCCGGCCAGCACTTGGGCCACGTACTCGCCGCCGAAGTTTTCACGCACCCGGGCGACGCATGACAGAATCTTCTGGGAGATCACCAGTGCATCCTCGACTAGCTCCAACTTCGCTCAGGCACACGTCGCAGGCGCCGCAGTTTTCGATCGCAAGTTGCTGCCCGAAGTATTCGACGAGCGCCCGGTGGCGGCAGTTCACGCCCGTACAGTACGATTCGATGCCGGTCAGCAGCGTCATCGCGATTTCCAAGCGCATGCGGCGGCAGCTCTGATTGCAGCTTGCGCCACGTTCGAAAATCGCCGGCCGAATAGAGCAGCAGGCACTCGGCCTCGAGGCCGTCGCGGCCGGCCCGGCCGCTTTCCTGCTGGTAACTTTCCAGCGACTTGGGTGCCGCGGCATGGATCACGTACCGCACGTCCGATTTGTCGATCCCCATGCCGAAGGCCACGGTGGCCACGATGATCCTGGCGCGGTCGTTGATGAACGCCTCCTGGTTGCGGCGGCGGTCTTCATCGCTCATGCCGGCATGATAGGGCAGGGCGTGATAACCCAGCTGGGCCAGGCTGGCGGCTGATTTCTTCGACGTCGAGCCGGCGGATGCAATACATGAGGCCCGAATCGTTGCGGGTGGCGATCGACGACTTCGCGAATCTGCCGGAGCAAATCGGCACGCCGCCGGGCGCGATACACCAGGTTCGGCCGGTCGAACGAGCCGACCAGGATCTCCGGCTCGGGCAGGCGCAGCTCGCGGACGATGTCGTCGCGCACCTGCGGCGTGGCGGTGGCGGTGTAGGCATGCACGGCAACGCTGGGAAACTTGTCTTTCAGCAGCCGCAGGCCGCGGTACTCGGGCCGGAAGTCGTGGCCCCACTCGCTGATGCAGTGGGCCTCGTCGATGGCGATGAACGATAGCGGCACGCTCTGCAGGAACTCCAGCGTCCGCTCGCTCAGCAGCCGCTCGGGCGACAGGTAAAGCAGCTTCAGCCGGCCGGCGCGAATCTCCTCCGCGATATATCGCTTCTCCTCGCGCCATCAGCGTGCTGTTGACACAGGCCGCCGGCACGCCGCAATCGACCAGCGCGTCGACCTGGTCCTTCATCAGCGCAATCAGCGGCGAGACCACGACCGCCAATCCCGGCATCGCCAGCGCCGGCGCCTGAAAACAAAGCGACTTGCCGCCGCCCGTGGGCAGCACCACCAGCGAATCGCGGCCCTCGACGACCGCGCGCATCGCCTCTTCCTGCAGAGGGCGGAAGTCGTCGTAACCCCAATAGGTACTCAGAATCTGGCGGAGATTGTCCAAGGCTCGATCACGGTTCCTCGGCAGGCTCACTCATCTCGGCCTGCTCGTCGATCTCAACGGGCTGATTCCCTTCGACTGGCTCGCTCAACTCGGCGGGCTCTTCGGCGTCGATAGGTTCGTTGAGAGCCTCATCGATGATCCGCTTCACTTCGTCGGACGGGTCGAAGACGGGCGGCTCCTCGGGAATATCGGCTTCGTCCGCTTTTGTCTTGGCCGCTGCCAGGAATGCGCGAAGTTGTTCGTCCGTGACGCGGTTTCTCAGTTGCCAACTGCCGTCCGGTTGCCGATCGGCGACGTGGGCCAGCGTTGCATCCATCGAATCCCGATCGATCGTGCCGTCGATCGTGCCCCGCAAAAAGCGCTGCAGCGTTTTCTTGCCGTCGGCCTGCTCCTCGTCGCTCAGGCCAGACTTTTCGAAATAAGCGCGGTCGACCGTGGAAACTACGATTGTCGTCACCAACGGAGATTCCATAATCTCTTGACCGATTTGCACCATCTGCTCATCGGAAATGGTCTCGTCGCGGAAAGCCCGTGCAAGCCGATCGACTTGTGCCTTGATGTCTTGCTTCTCTTGATCAGGGAGCTCGGTTGCGTCAATCGCACCACCGATAATCGCGGTCAAGGCGTCGGAAGTGAGCCCTCTCCAATTTTGCGATAGCCAATAAATCGCCACGCTGGCAATCACAGCCGCCACCACGACGATCACCAGGCAACCGATCAAACACGTTACTAACCAGCTGCGCGGCCTGTCTTCCGACTGCCGTTGGTTGCCGTAGGGGTCGAACATGGGTGCGGAGGCCATCATTACTTCTCCAAGGCGTCGGCGAAACAGTCGCCGGTTTTTCCAGCGAGAGTCGCAAGCCGGCTATTAACGGAAATTGTTATAGCCGACGCTAGTGAAGCACGGTAGGGAAATCCCTGCGACTGATGCAATCAAGTCGGTATCAGCCGTCGGACTTCAAGTAGACTGCGCCCAATGGCGGGAGGGTGAGTGTCAGCGAATGCATTCGCCCGTGACAGGGAACCGGCGAGGCTTCGACGCCGCCGAGGTTTCCATGCCCCGAGCCGCCGTGTTCGCTGGCGTCGCTGTTAAGAAGCTCGCGCCAGTAGCCGCCGCGTGAGGCGCCTACCTGATAGTTATAACGAGGCACGGGCGTAAAGTTGCAAACAACGGCGATTTGTTCGCGCCCTTCCGGCGACTTGCGCAGAAAACTTACGACGCTCCGATCGGCGTCGCCCGTGTCGATCCATTCAAATCCATGCGGATCACAATCCAACACGTGGAGCGCAGGCTCGTTTCGGTACGCCACGTTGAGCGCGGTGAGCCAGCGTTCGAACGCCCGCCGCTGCGGATCGTCCAACAATTGCCACGGCAACTCGGAGTCATGATGCCATTCGTCCCACGGCGCTAGCTCGGTGCCCATGAACAACAGCTTCTTGCCGGTCGAGCCGAACATGTAAGCCATCAAGAGCCGTAAATTGGCAAACTTCTGCCACTCGTCGCCGGGCATCTTTGACAATAGCGACCGTTTGCCATGCACTATCTCGTCGTGCGACAAGCGGCATCACGAAGTTCTCGTGGAAGGCATACACCATGCGGAACGTCAATCGGCTGTGGTGATACTTTCGATGCACGGGATCCTGCGACATGTAGGCCAGCGTGTCGTGCATCCAGCCCATGTCCCATTTCAAGCCGAAGCCAAGGCCGCCGACGTGCGCCGGCCGCGACACCATCGGCCAGGCCGTCGATTCCTCGGCGATGGTTTGCACGTGCGGGCTGGCGCTGCGTACACGGCTGAGTTGAACTGGCGCAAGAAATCGATGGCCTCGAGATTCTCGCGCCCGCCATACTTGTTCGGAATCCACTGGCCGGGTTGGCGGGAGTAATCGAGGTAAAGCATGTTGGCCACGGCGTCGACCCGCAGGCCGTCGGCATGATATTCCTCCAGCCAGTACATCGCGCTGCTGATCAAAAAGCTGCGAATCTCGCTGCGGCCGTAATTGAAAATGTAGCTGTTCCAATCGGGCTGCACGCGCTGGCGGGGATCGTCGTGCTCGTACAAGTGCGTGCCGTCGAAAAACGCCAGGCCATGTTCGTCGTGCGGAAAGTGCGACGGCACCCAATCGAGAATCACGCCGATTCCCTGCTGATGCAGGTGGTCGACAAGGAACTTAAAATCCTGCGGCGTGCCGTAGCGGCTCGTGGGCGCGAAATAGCCGGTCGTTTGGTAGCCCCACGAACCATAGAACGGGTGTTCCATCACGGGCATGAATTCCACATGCGTGAATCCCAGCCGGCGCACATGGTCTGCCAAATCAAAAGCCAACTCACGATACGTTAGCCAGCGGTCGCCGTTCTGATAGTTGCGTCGCCACGAGCCGATGTGCACCTCATAAATCGACATCGGTGCGGCGAGCCGATTACGCTCCCGCGCGAGGCCATCCAAGCCTCGTCATTCCAATCGTAGTCGAGTTCCCAAACGATTGACGCCTGGTCGGGAGGCGTTTCGTGCCGGACGGCAAACGGGTCCGCCTTGTCGACTTCGTAGCCGCCCACGTGCGAGCGGATGTGATATTTGTATTCGGTGCCCATCTCGACGTCGGGGATCATCCCTTCCCAGATTCCTGATCGTCCGCGCTGCCGCAGATGGTGACTCTCTTTGTTCCATCCGTTGAACTCGCCCAACACGGAAACCGATTTTGCGTTCGGCGCCCAAACGGCGAAGTACGTGCCGCTCACTTCACCATTGCGAACGACATGCGAACCAAGCTTTCTCCAGAGGTCGTAATGAGTTCCTTCGTTGAACAAGTGCAAGTCGTCGTCAGTCAGCAGGCTCACGTTGTGCAGCATGGATCCAGTAACTCGTGCGGCGAGGGTGTTCATGTGGTTTGCCGTCGGTGCCGCATCCATGATAATTCACATGCCGCGTCAATTCACAAGCTGCAGAATCCCTTCGAGGGGGATTTTTACCCAGTCCGGGCGGTTATTAAGCTCGTACCGCAGCTCGTAGAGTGCCTTTTCAAGCAGGTAGGCGTTAAGAAGCGTTCGACACTGGGTTGATTCGATCGGCAGAAAGGTACCCGGTTGAGCATTGGCCAGGTAGCTTTGCAGGAACGAGGCCGAGACCCAGGCATACCAGAATGCCGCCCATTTTTCGTTGGAGATTGCTACGTTCTCTACGAACAACGTGGGGGTTTTGCCGCGGAGCGCCGCGTGGGAAACGTAGTGGAATGACCGCAGCATCCCGGCCACATCGCGCAACGGCGAGGCTTTGATCCGCCGTTCGCTCACCGGCCGTTCGGGCTCGCCTTCGAAGTCGATGATCACAAAATCCTTACCGGTAAATAGCACTTGCCCAAGATGGTAATCACCATGGCAGCGAATTCTCCGGGCATCGATCCGGTCGTGCAGTAACTCGCCAAACTGCGCAAAGATCGATTGTTCGTGATCCATCACACGCTGGGCTTGCTGCTCGGGCTTCGTCATCCAATCGTTCCAACCGCGCGCAAGAGCTCCAGCGTGGTACGCGCCTGGCTGCGCATCGATTGGTATAATCCCCGCTGATACAATTGCGTAAATGGCTCAGGCGAAAAGGCAGCGTCGCCCATGGTGGTGGCCAGTGCCACATGTAGTTCGGCAGTCCTGCGTCCGAGCAACTCGGCCGAGTGCAGATAGCCACCGATCGTGTCGTGCGCGAGCGGCGGCGGCGCAAGTTCCATTGAATCCTTCAACAACATTGGCAGAGGGAGATCTGTCGGTGTGAGTTCCGCGTCCGACCCTATCCCCCGACCCCTGACCCCTGACCCCTCCAGCGCCTGTACACGTTCAAAGTAGCGGCCGAGCTCATCCAGAGTGTAGGTCCACGCGTCGCCCACGTTGGGAACGAATTCGTGCAGAATTGCGACCGTCGACTGCCAGCCGTTTTCGCTGCGATATTCCAACTCTCCGACAACCTTGGGCGCATGTGGCAGTTGGGCGTGTTCCGTGAGCAGCCGGCCAACTTCAAAGTCTGGATTAACGCCTGGCGTTACCCGGCGGAACAGCTTCAGAATCAATCGCTCATCGAATGTGACCGATGTATTGCTTTGTTCGCCGCCGTGAACGGCCGCCGGACTATCCAGTATTGAGTCATGCCAAAGCTCTAGAAAAACAGACGTTCTCACTCCCACCAGCGTGCCGTTCCGACCGGTTAGAACCCGCTTGTCGGAAAAAACCGCAATCAAATTGCGCCAGAACGACTCGTCCCACGTGGCTTCGCAAAGGACCCGCGTACCATGCTCGTGCGGCAACGCGACGCGAAGCACGCCGGCGTGTGGGTGCGTGATCAACAGGTCTTCTGCCTCGTCCTCGTCGATCAACATTAGCGGCAGTAAATACGCATCCGGCTCGCCTTCAGCGTACGCTGCGCTTACGAGCATCAGGCGCGGCTCGTTTTCGTCCGTGGTCGAGCTCATTTCGAACACGTCAATGACATTGATTGATTGCAGTGTGCGAGCCTTACCGGCAAACCAACGGTGCCGGCGCAGATAGGGTTCGAGCGCTTCGCGGAGTGCCTTGAGCCCACGACCCTTGAGCAAGTCGGTCCAAGGATCGCGCACGATGCAGCGAGGCAGGTCTGCCGGTGCGAGGTCTTCCCCATCCTTTTCGCGGCATCCGACGCAGAACCAATAAAAGCCATGTGGTCCTAGCGACACCCTGTAAGGCGCGTCCTCAATGATTGGAAACGACGTGCGGCCAAACAGTTCCATCGGCGTGCGGCCACGAAAGCGTGACAAATCCAGCTCAACGCACTGCGAAAATCGCGAAAGGTTGGCGACGACCAACAGCGATTCCTCGTCGGTTTCCCGCAGAAACGCAAACACCTTCGAGTTGTTGGAATGCAATGACTCGAAACTGCCGCGTCCGAATGCCGAGTACTGCTTGCGGAGATCCAGAATCCGCCGCGTCCACCACAAGCAGCGAATGCGGATTGGCGTGCTGCACGTCGACGTTGCGCAATTCGTAGTGATACTCGGGGTCGATAATCACCGGCAGATACAGGCTTTGCGGATTCGCGCGCGAAAAGCCGGCGTTGCGGTCGCCGCTCCACTGCATGGGCGTCCGCACGCCGTTGCGGTCGCCCAGGTAGATAGTTGTCGCCCATGCCGATTTCGTCGCCGTAATACAAAATCGGCGTGCCGGGCAGCGACAGCAGCAGGGCGTTCATCAGCTCGATTTTGCGGCGGTTGTTGCCCATCAGCGGCGCCAGCCGCCGGCGAATGCCCAGGTTGATACGTGCCCTGGAATCGAGCGCGTACGTGCGATACATGTAGTCGCGCTCTTCGTCGGTGACCATCTCCAGCGTGAGCTCGTCGTGATTGCGCAAAAAAATGGCCCACTGGCACGGTGGCGGCAGAATCGGCGTTTGCTCCAGAATGTCGACGATCGGCGAGCGGTCTTCGCGCTCGACGGCCATGAACAGCCGCGGCATGAGCGGGAAATGGAAGTTCATGTGGCATTCGTCGCCGTCGCCGAAATAGGCGGCCGCGTCCTCGGGCCACTGGTTCGCCTCCGCGAGCAGCATCCGGTCGGAGAAGTTCTGGTCGATGTGGGCGCGGAGCTCCTTCAAGAATGCGTGCGTCTCCGGCAAGTTCTCGCAGTTTGTGCCCTCGCGCTCGAACAGGTAGGGCACCGCATCCAGCCGCAGGCCGTCGACGCCCATTTCCAGCCAGAAATCGAGCGCCGCGAACATCGCCTCGCAGACTTCCGGATTGTCGAAATTGAGATCCGGCTGGTGGCTGGTAAAAGCGGTGCCAGAAATAGGCGCCGGCGACTGGGTCCCAGCTCCAGTTGGACGCCTCAAAATCCTGAAAAATGATCCGCGCTTCCTGATACTTTTCCGGCGTATCGCTCCACACGTACCAATTCCGCCAGCGGGAGCCGGGCGCGGCACGGCGCGAGCGCTGGAACCACTCATGCTGGTCCGACGTGTGATTCATCACCAGCTCGGTAATGACGCGCAATTCGCGGCGATGCGCTTCGTCGAGAAACTGGCGGAAGTCATCCAGCGTGCCGTATTGCGGATTGACGTTCGCGTAGTCCGCGATGTCGTAGCCGTCGTCTTTGAGCGGCGACGGGAAAAATGGCAGCAGCCAGATGGCCGTGACGCCCAGGTCCTGGATGTAGTCGAGTCGCTCCGTCAGACCGCGAAAATCGCCGATGCCGTCGCCGTTGCTGTCGCGGAATGCGCGCACGTGAAGCTGGTAGACGATGGCGTCCTTGTACCACAGGCTCTGTCCTTCCTCCACGGTGGATGTTGCCTGGGTAGCGGGAGACCTACGAGATGTAATTTCTGCAGTTGCCATCGTTGCGGTCTTCGGAAACTGAAAACGATTGAACCACAAAGGCACAAAGTGCACGAAGCAAGAGATAATGAACTTTTAAGGATTAAGGGATGAAAGATTCGATAACCATTTGATTTGCCTCACTCTTCCTTTATCTCTCATATCTCTCAGTTCCGTTCTTCTCTTTGTGGCTTCGTGGTTCTATTACTCTCCCTTGAATCACAGGTAGTATTCAAAATCTCGTTCCGAGCGTGCTTTGCGTCGAATCCGAAAGATGTGTGCCGGGCTCGTCGCCGGATCAAGCTCCACATAATTGCGATTTCCGTGCCACAAATAGCGCGCGTCGGTCAGCAAATCGTGCATCTGGTACGGGCGGTTCGGCGGCAGCTCGAGCGCCTCGAGAGGCAGCTTGATCCACGCGGACTGCCGATAGGTCGGATCGAGATCCACGATCACCAAAACAACGTCGGAGCAATCCGCCGCCACCCGGCTGTAGCAGATAACTTGCTCATTTTCGGTCTCATGGAATTCCAACGTGCCCCCATGAGCAATGGCCGGGCTGCCGCGGCGGATGCGGTTCACCCGGGCAATAAAATCCTTCAAGCTATCCGGCCGATCGATGTCGTGATGATGGACCTGGTATTTTTCGGAATGAAGGTATTCTTCGCTGCCCGGCTCGCGCGGCGCAGACCAGCCGTGCTCAAACGGCGGACCGTAAATTCCATAGTTGCCGGCCAGCGTTGCCGCCAACACGAGCCGGGCCATGAATGCTGCTCGCCCGCCCACCTGCAACGAATCGGGCAGGATATCGGGCGTGTTGGGCCACAGGTTCGGGCGAAAGAATTCACGCACTTGGGAGCGTTTGAGCTCGTTAAAATACTGCGTGATTTCCCACTTCGTGTCCCGCCACGCAAAGTACGTATACGACTGGGTGAAGCCCAACTTGGCCAGTCGATACATCACCTTGGGCCGCGTGAACGCCTCGGCCAGGAAGAGCACGTCGGGGTGATCGCGACGGATATCGTTGATCACCCACTCCCAAAAGCTGAACGGCTTGGTATGCGGGTTGTCGACGCGAAAAATCCGCACGCCCTCGTCAATCCAGAACTGAAACACGCTGCTGCAGCTCCTGCCACAGCGATTGCCAGGCGTGCGTCTCGAAGTCGAACGGATAAATGTCCTGATATTTTTTCGGTGGATTTTCTGCGTATTGGATCGTGCCGTCAGGCCGTGTTCGAAACCATTCGGGGTGCTCGCGCACGTACGGATGATCCGGCGAGGCCTGGAACGCAACGTCCAACGCGAGTTCGATGCCGTGCTGCTCTGCCGCCGCCACCAGCCTGCGAAAATCCTCCAGCGTTCCAAGCTGTGGGTGAATCGACTTATGCCCGCCCTCTTTCGAACCAATACCCCACGGGCTGCCGACGTCGTTCGGATGCGCAGCTGGCGCGTTATTCGGCCCCTTGCGGTATGAGCGGCCAATGGGATGAATCGGCGGCAGATACAACACATCAAAGCCCATCGCCGGCCACGTACGGCAGCCGGGCTTCAACGTCCTTCAGCGTGCCGTGCCGCGAATCACTTCCCGCTGAGCGGGGAAACATTTCGTACCATGCGCTGAACGCAGCTTTGGGACGTTCGACACTAACGGGAAATTCCGCCGACCGAGTGAGTTCCGCGTCGGCAGGGTAGCACTCGAAAAGAACTTGCGAAAGTTCGCGATCCTCAATAATCGCCGAAGCCTGGCTGTGGCCGGAATCACTCCGCAGCCGGTCAGCGAACGCTTCAAGCTTTTCGCGGCAACTGCCCCGTCGGGCCGCCGCAGCCGCGTGGTCGAGCAACTCCGCACCAATCAACAAATCGACGCCAATATCCTGGCCTGCCGCGATTCGCTTGGCGAGGTCGCGCTTCCAAGTGGAAAAATGGTCGACCCAGCCGGCGACGCGGTAGTAATATCGCCCCAACCGCGCGGCGGTGAACTCGGCCAACCAGCGGTCATTTCCCAGCGGTCGCATCGGGATTTTTGACCACTCATCCTCGCCATCATGCCGGAATTCGAGCACGGCCGTAACGATGTCGTGGCCGTCTGCGAACACGTCCGCCTCAACGACAATCCGCCCGCCGACGACGCGCTTGATAGGAAAGCGGCCGCCATCGATCTGCGGATTGATATTCTCAATCACAACGCGCGCACGGTCATCTTCGGGCAACGCACTGGATACTGCGCGCGTGGCATGCGAGGGAGACTTTACAAGGGACTCGATCATTGAGCCCCATTGAGGCAAACCGCGTGCCTTGTCGTCCCGCGAGGGATTGCCAAGTTGCGAAGGGAGTTGCGGCAGTGAGATGCAACCCTAAGCGGTTGCCAGCACGACCGTCGCAGAATACCTGGCGCGGGAGCGACCACAATGGCGAGCCGACGATCAAGCCGCGGCAACGGCCAGCCGATCCAGCAGGCTCAGTACAAGCTGTTCCAACTGCGGGATGGCTTCCTCCGGCAACGCACAGTCCAAATCATGGACGTGCCAGTATTCGACGCGATCGCGCCATTTGGCAAATCGCGATTCCACGAGCGGCCGGTGCTCCGCGTCCTTGACGGCGATCACGCGCTGGGCGGCAGCGAAGTCGACGTCCGTGGCCGCCAGCGGCAACCGCTCGCATGTTTCCGACAAAATGCCACGGGCGGCGAGGAACGACTTTGTGTAGCGAGATATCGGTCCGTTGTTGGTGGGGTCGATGGCTAACCCACGCGAGTCGGCCGTCCACTTCAGACCACGTTGTTGCGCGTGCCAGTTAAACAGAATCTCCGCAAATCGACTGCGGTAGTAGTTGCCACTGCAAAGAAACAACACGCGGTTCATTTGGCAATCACTCTCCTTCAAGCGTTGTCGAATCGATAGTGATTCGCGTTGCATCGAACACACGACGCGGCACGAGTACACTCATCTGATCTTTGCGTGAGGTTACACACCCAATCCAGCCAGGAAAAGGGCAATCACGCTGGCATTGCCGCCATCATGAAAAGAGCAGCAGTCGGCCAGCAGTTATGAATATCGCAGCCGAGAACTTGCTGGGTCGACCTCACTCATAACTCGTCAAGTGCGCGCGAAAAACGTGCATTGCGCTAATGCGGCTGAGAAATGCCGTTTATGATCTACCGTGGGTCGCGTACATGATCGTCCATCGCCGCAGTTTGACGGCACCAAATCGCTAGGCGACTTCACATTTCCGGAAACCACTTCTCCGAGCTTCGCTTACCGCAGTGCCCACCGTAGAAACCGGCATTCGAGTAACTTCGATGTCGAATGCGCCTGCCATACACTCCTCCGCCGTAGTCGCTGTAACCGGCACTCACGTAGATTGTGTGGCAACCACGTCTGTGTGCGTAGCCGTATGCATTACAGGCCGAGGCCTGCGATAATAGGGCTACGATGATCAGTGCACCCACGATGCGTCGGGCGATTTTTGAAGTCATGATCTTAACCTTTCAAAAACGCTACGGTTGTCGAGGAGCATCAACTTTCTGAAAACGGTGAGCGCATTAATTGTATTGCTCAACTATTTAAGATTAACCCGCTTAGATTAAATCGAGTTTATGTAAGCTCCTACAGCCTTTGTGGCACACTCGCCCGAACTAGTGATTAGACTTGATATTGCTCGATTACGCCGTCAAATTGACTCGTCTCCTCGACCACGCCTGCGTGTGGTTGCCAAGCGATGACACGCATTCTCGTCATAGAAGATCATCGCAATCTACTTCGAAGCGTGACGAAGTCGCTTCGTGAGATTGGATGGGAAGTCGAGGGCGCTGAGTCTTTGGCAGCAGCCGCTTTGGCCAAAGGGCCTTTTGAGGTTGTCGTGCTCGACCTTATGCTTCCCGACGGATCAGGACTAGATTGGCTGGCGCGTCAGCGGGCCCAGGGAAGCGCTGCACTGATTCTGATACTTACAGCACGGGACGCGATTGAAGACCGGGTCATTGGACTCAACAGCGGGGCTGATGACTACCTTATCAAGCCATTCTCGTTAGACGAATTAGTGGGCGCATACGCGCTTCTTCGACGAAGTGACTCAGGACGCGGCTCATTGATCATGGTCGGAGATTTAACGGTCAACTTATTGACGCGCGAAGCACTTTGCAAGGATCAGCCGCTTTCTTTACAGAACCGGCAATTTGAGCTGCTTACCTATCTAATTCGCCACGCCGAACAAGTCATAACTCGTGGAATGATCGCCCGTGAAGTATGGAAAGAGTCCACCGCTACGTGGACGAATGTAATTGAGGTCCAAATCAATCACCTTCGCAAAAAGCTCGACGCCGCTGGTTCGTCGGTCACCATTCGGACGGTGCGAAACAAAGGATATGTGATCGGAGACGGTTCATGACCCATTTGTCTATCCGCTGGCGTTTAACCCTTTGGTATGGAGCATCAATCGCTGCAACGCTCGGAGTCTTCTCGTGCTTGCTGTATTTGCTAATGCACCGTCAGGCCGTGGCCCGAATCGATGCGGGACTTACAGAAGAAGTGAAGGAAATCCGATTAGAAATTGGGCTCGCAAAGAATATTGAAGAATTCGCGGCGGCCACCCAGGCCAGATTTGCGCAGCATGCTCTTTTTGATTTTTTAATCACGGATCGCGATCAGCACGTCGTGTTTGCGAGCCCTGATTCGGCTAGTCATAAATCGATCGTGCGAGCAAGCAAGAGCTCACCATCCGGACTCTCCACACAGGAAATAGAAGATGTGGGTAAATGCCGGATCATTCGAACCAATTTACAAACAGGCTTTGGTGAGCTCACGGTATGTGTGTCGAGCTCAATGGTACCCCTGGGTGATGACTTGCAAACAATGCTGTGGGTCATGGCCGGCCTCTTGCCTGCCGGAGTGGTGCTTGCGATTGCAATTGGACATTTCCTGACTGGGCGAACGTTGAAACCAGTTCACAGCGGATTCATGTCTCAAATCCGCACGATGAAATCGGCCAGTTAGCGATCGCCCTGAACTCGCTCATAATGAGACTGGAGCAGGCTGTCATTGAAATTCGCCGCTTTACTGCGGATGCGTCACACGAAATTCGAACGCCAATCGCGACACTTCGGGCTGAAGCCGAGGCTGCACTTAGATGCGCACGCTCGCCAGAGGAGTATGTTTGTGTCCTTGAGGTGATTGTCGATGAGGCTGCAAAACTCAGCCGACTTACCGATCAATTGCTACAGCTTAGCCGCTACGACGCGGGCATCGCTCTTCCTGTTCGAGATGCTGTGCAGCTTGATGCGCTGCTTCATGATGTCGTAGACCAGCTTCAACAATTCGCGTCAAACCGCGGCGTTACCCTGACATGCAACACCGAGGCGTCGGCCGAGGTATCAGGCGACGACGTTAGACTTAGCCAAGCTTTGTTCAATGTGATCGAAAATGGAATCAAGTACTCACGTCCAGGAGGGGAAGTTGATGTTAGATTGCATGTTGGAGAAACTGAAGTCGTCGTTGATGTTGTGGACCAAGGAGTTGGAATTGCGCCCGGCGATACATCGAGAATTTTCGACAGGTTTTATCGCTGTGATCCTTCTCGACAAAGCGAGGGCGGCGGCACTGGTTTAGGGCTTTCGATCGCCAAAACGGCCATCACGGACCATCAAGGAACTATCGAGGTTTGCAGCACATTGGGTGCTGGTTCTACGTTCACTGTTCGCCTGCCCGCCAGTTGCTCGGGTACCGAGGAAAAAAGACCTCAAAGACAACACTGTGGACCATCCACTGCTTTGTAAACTCCTCAAGATTGTCAGTAATCCAACTGCAGCTGTACCTGGACTAGGTCGTTATCTACCTCGTCTTCCTGCTCGTCGCGGAAGGTGTACTCCATCTGGATTTTGAGGTTGTGCTTCCAGTAGTAACGGTTCAGTCCGATGGTTGTCCAACGCTGCTGGTCGCCAAATATTTCGTCGTTCGGTTCGAGGATCTGATAACGGGCCGCCAGCTCCCAGCAATAGTCGTAAAAGAAGTAACCACCTTGCACGTACCACCCGTCGCCGATGAAGTCGTTGTCGTCGCCGTTGAACGTGATCCAGTCGTACTCCGCCGTCGCGACCCAGGGGCCGCGATTCCAGAACACGTCAGCACCCCAGACGGTGATATCAAAAATGTCACCGTCGTCGATCGCCTCGCTCAGCTGACCGGCGTTGGCGCCGAACGCGAGGCGATGACCTTCACCCAAGTACGATTCCCAATAATCGGCGTATGCTTGCGGTGGCTCGGCCGGGTCGAACACGTTCCAAACGACACGGCCGGCGGGCATTAACTTGTCCGTTTCCCGATCGATGTCATCGGAATGAAACTCGTATTCAATGTTGTCGAACAAGCCGACCATCCATTCGTAGCGGCCGCCATGCGGTCGCCCGTGGAACATCATGCCGACCGTATTATCTGTAAATCCGAAGCCCGTTAGATACTCTTTGATCAGCGAGCGATCCATCAACAGCAGCTTGGAATCGGAGGTCAGCGCATTGCGGGAAATGGGTGCGTCATAGAGCCCGACGCGAAGAAATGTCGATTCGGGCCAGACCGTGAAATCGAGCCAGGCGTTTTCCACGACGGCATCCGGACGCTTCTGCGCCAAACCTTTCGGCGCTATCAATCTTCAACTCCATGCCGTACCAGGCGCATTCAAAGATATCGCCGCTAGCCTTTAGCCGGAAACGGCGGATGAAAAAATCGTGGTTGTCGTTGCCGTCGTCGTACGTGTACCGCGGCTGAATACGCACGCCGGGTTTGAACGTGATATCGCCGCAATCGGTGGAGAGGGGAATCAAGTATTTCGCCGAGTCGGCCGCGATCGGTTCTTTCTCCGGGGCAGGAGCGCAAGGATCAACGGGCTCCTCCACTGGCACTTCTGCGACTTCGGCCGGCGCCCCGGTTTGCTGCCGTAGGGCGCCGATTTCGGCTTCGGCCGCATCCAATCGGGCGAGAATCTGTTCGAGCTGGGTTCGCCCGACGACGACCGTGCCGCCCTCATCGGGTGAGCCAGGGTCCGGCGGCAGCAAGCTGTTCGCGGGCGCCGGCAATTGACCGTTTGTAACCGGTTGCCCATTGGGCGGTGGCAGCAAGACCGTTGCGTCGCCAGTGGTCGATGGCGTCGCGGTCTGCGCGTGGGCAGGTGATGAGCTGCTAAGCACCAAGAGACCAACCAGCATCAGCACCGATCCGGCTGCTCGAGCCACGGCACCTAGAGTCCAGTTGAATATCGAATCGAAATAATCGGCGACCGACGGGTCAACTGCGGCCTCAACAAGCATCATTTTGCGATCCTTCGCTCACCGCGACAGCCCGTCCCACAAACCACGTTCAAGTAATTTATTCGGAGGTATGAACGGGGCATCTCAACCAAATTGAGATGTGGTATCGAACGTGCCGCGGCTACCCCGGTAAGATGTTCCGCCGGGGTAAGCTCTCGGGCATGCATGGCGTGCACGGGCCGAGAAAAATGTTTCAAGAATGCCGGAGATATCGGGCAACGAGGGCGGGCGGATCAAGGACTCACTTCCGCGACGCAGTTGTAAAGTGCGTCTCGATGTACGAAATATTTCCTGTCTGGGAAACCGTACCGATTCCAAGCTGGTACTCCAGGCCGGGAAGCAAGAATCCGGCCGGAACCGAGAAGCTCTTCGCCGAGCCGGGCAACTTGGCGGTAATATTGACGTCTAGCTCGTCCTGTTCGACTTCCACAATGTAGGCTGCCATACCTTCGACTGGCACCCATTCGATTTCTAACCCGTCCACCGGCACGTTGCGGCCGTTCTCCCGCGGAAAGACGAAATCGCTCGTCATCGGGAGCTCATGATTCAGGGCGGCTTTGCCCCCAAGCTTTTCGCCGGTGGCCGTTGCGCCGCGGAAGGTATATACGCCTTCTGGGTAGGCTGCCTTCAAGGCGGCAACGTCTTTCGGCTCGGGTGATTCCAGCACGAACTGCCGCATGCCGAGCGTTGTGCGGTCGGGTGCCTTGAAAACAATCACTGTACGGCCATCCGGCGCGGTCACTACGAGCGACGCCAGGCCCGTGGCACGCCCCGTGACGTTGAACACGACCTCCACATCGCCGTCGGTGGCGTTTTGTTCAAAACGAACCTTAGCGACAGGGAGCGGTCGTGGCTGCGGCGCTTTCCTGCCCAACAGCTTGCGTTTTTGCGACTATGAACGGCATGAGTGCGACAGCAATTAGCGTAACTCGTCGAAGCATGGCTGACTGTGTTTTTCCTTCGGTTACGCGAGAGCAACTTGCGGATCGCTGGCATTGTGCCTCTCCGCCGGGCGCCGGGCACCAAACCGCAAATATAGCGATGGTACGACGAACAGGTTCAGCAGCGTCGACGTGACGAGGCCGCCCAGGATGACGATCGCCATGGGATGCTCGATCTCATGGCCCGGAATTGAGCCGGCGACGATCAATGGTATCAGTGCCACAAACGTCGTAAGGGCAGTCATCATGATAGGCGAAATTCGTTCCTTAGCCCCGCGGAGCACGAGCTGCGGACCGAACTGCTCGCCTTCATTATCCTCCAGGTGCTGATAATGCTCGATCAACATGATGCTGTTCCGGGCGGCGATTCCCAGCACCGTGAGAAATCCGACAAGCGAGCCCAAAGAGATGACGCCGTCGCCCATCCACGCGGCCAGCACGCCGCCCACCAGAGCGGAGGGCAGGCACAGAAAGGCGATCATCGCCAGCCGCCAGTTTTTAAACGACGCTTGCAGCAGGCCGAAGACGGCGACCATCGCGATCAAGGACCACATCTGCAGCCGGCCGCGTGCCGCCTGACGTTCAGTGTATTCACCCAACAGCTCCGGGTAGGATTCCTGAGGGAATTTGATATTCGCCAAGGCGGCCCGCACGTCGGCATAGACGCTTCCCAGGTCGCGCCCTTTGACGTTCGCTTTGACGTCGATTTTCCGCATCATGTTCTCGCGTTCAAAATGGTTCGGCACGGAAGCGATGCGGACATCGGCAACTTCACCCAGCGGCACTGTGCCGCCATCGGCCGTGTCGATCGGCAGCTCACGGATATCCGTCAGGCTGTCACGCGCTTCGGGAATGCTCCAAATATTGACATCCCAAGTGCGGTTGCCGCGGTGCATATCGCCGGCTTCTTCGCCCGCCAGGAATCTGCCCGAGTTCCGGCGCACATCGCCCGGCTTGACGCCATGATTGTGCGCCTTTTCAAGGTCCACCTTGACCTCGACCTGCGGAATTCGCTCTACGAACGACAGCTTCAAGTCGACGATACCTTCAATTCCTTCAAGCGATTTGCGCACCTCGGTCGCTTTATCGCGGAGCGCGTCGAAGTCCTGACCGTAAACGCGGATCACGATCGCCTCCGACGTACCGGTGAGCACCTCGCGAATACGCTCTTTGAGATACGTTTGCACGTCGCGGTAAAGGCCCGGATACCCATCGACCGTGGCCTGAATCGTGTTGACCGTGGTGTCATAGTCGACGGAGGGTTCAACGCTGATCCAATTCTCGCCGAAATACACGCCGTACACTTCGTCCATGATGAGGGCCTGGCCGATGTGGGCGCCGAAGTTGCGGACGCCGGGAATGGCTCGCAGCTCCTTACTGGCCTGAATCGTGATCCGGTTCATTTCCGGCCACGAGGTGCCGGGCTTGGTGAGCCAGTGCATGAGGAAGTCCCGCTCCTTGAAGTCGGGGAGCAGCGACTGGCCGAGTCGCGGCCAAACGAACTGCCGCCGACGCAGGATGATCACGAATAACCGTGGCGTACGGCGGGCTTGGGACTGCGAATAATCGGGGCAAGTATTTTCGTATAGGTCCGCTGCAGCCAGCGAACGATCGGCGATTCGCGGCCTTCCAGCGGCGCGTTACGCAGCATGATCAGGCACATGGCCGGCGTCACGGTGAGGGCGATCACCATGGACACCAACAGCGCCAGTGCGTAAGCCATAGCCAGGGGTTTGAAGAACGCGCCGGACAACCCTTCCATGAAGAAGACCGGCATGATCGCCATGACTTCGATCAGCGTGG
This sequence comes from uncultured Planctomycetota bacterium, assembly GCA_963786455.1. Taxonomy (GTDB): domain Bacteria; phylum Planctomycetota; class Planctomycetia; order Pirellulales; family Lacipirellulaceae; genus JABDGM01. The sequence goes on from CAWAZX010000018.1 coordinate 1,070,203, forward strand.
CGTAAACAATCGCGCCGCGAACTTCGATCGAGGCGTTCAGGATTATTTTTGCGATGGTCCTGAGCGATTTGCTGCCGCCGGCCTTGAAATGCTCGCGGAGCCGCCGGACCACGTTTTCGACGTCGATGATTGCATCGTCAACAATGTCGCCCAGGGCGATAACCAAACCGGCCAGGATCATCACATTGATCGTGGCACCGTAGTAGTACAGCACCAGGCCGGCGGCCACGATCGACAGCGGCATGGCCGTGCAGCTAATCAAGCGCGACGCGCCATTCATACAAGAAGAAGAACAGGACACAGACCAAGAGCACGCAGCCGACGATCATCGACATGGAGAGCTCGCTCGATCGACGTCTGGATATACGTCGCAGGTCGAAAGATGGTGGTGTCGATGTCGACGTCAGGCAGGCCGGGCCGCAAGGCGTCGATGGCCGCCTCAACACCCTTGGTTACTTGCAGGCCGTTCGCCCAGGGGAACTTCTCGACAATCAATAGCAGGCCCGGGCCGTCGTTGATGATGCCGTCGCCGATCATGGGCTGGTGGCCGATTACCACGCGGGCCACGTCCTTGAGCTGAACGGATTTGCCGTCCTTGACTGTGACGACCGCTTCCGCAAATTGGTTAGGGTCGACCTTGTCAGATTCGTAGACGATCGGCAACACATGCCGGATGCCGAGGCGTTGGTTGGGTGTTTCGATCCAACCGCCCGTGCCGATGTGGTGGCCCTCAGAGCCGGTATACAATCCCACCGTCGAGCGCGTCGTTGACGGCTTTGAGAATCGTATCCAGCGACAAGCCGTATTCTTTGAGCTTTTCCGGTATCGACCTGCACCTGCAGCATTTCAATCCGTTCGCCCCACATGGCGACGTTGGCCACGCCCTTCACGTCGCAGCAGCTTCTGGCGGATCGTCCAATAGCCGATCATCGAAAGGTCGATGACGGAACGCGTCTTCGAGGAAATGCCGATTTTCATGCAGCGGCTGGTCGCCGAGAGGGGCGGCAGCATCACCGGCGGGGCACACCAGGTGGGCAGCGTGGCCGCCACTTGGGCGACACGCTCCTGCACCATTTGCCGGGCCGTCATCAGATCGGTGCCACGCTTGAAGTACAACTTGATGGACGATAAATCCGGTACGCTCTTGGAACGCATCACGTCCAACAGCGGCGTGCCGCGGAGGCCTTCCTCCAGCGGGATCGTCACCATGCGATTCCACTTCAGCCGCGGACAGACCCAGGCTGGGCGTTTGAATCTCGACCATCGGCGGCGCGAATTCGGGGAACACGTCGACCGCCGAGTTGCGCAGTTGCCCGTAGCCGAAACACAGCAATGCCGCGGCCGCAGCAACGATGAGGAAACGAAATCTGAGACTTGATCCGATGATCCACCGCAACATGGCAACACCCTGGTGCTGGGGAGGTGATTGACTGACTCTAACTGACAATAGTTAAGCCACAGAGCCCACAGAGGTCACAGAGAGATTCGAAGAGAAAGATCGGGAAAAGGTGTTGGGTTTCCATCATGGAGCTTTTCCCGTACGAAAGATTTCCTCTCCTCGGTGATCTCTGTGATCTCTGTGGCTTATTTTTTACGTTGTGCGAGTCGGTGTTTTAGTGCCCGACCGCGAACTCGGTTCCATACAGCTCGGCGACGCCGACCGTCGCGACGTTGGTTCCCACTTCGGGGCCCTTCGCGAGGTAAACCAGGTTGCCTTCGATGAAATCCACTTCGACTTCATGCCGAACGAACACGCGGTCTTGCGGGCTGGTGTAAATCCAGGTCTTTCCCTGCGGATCGTAGATTAACGAGCTGTAAGGAACGGCCGTTTGCGTTTTTTCGGACCGCGGCGACTTTTCTTCGGTGACCGTGCCAGTGCGGATATCCAGCCGCTTCATCGCCGGTTCGGTGATGGTTACTTTGCTGATATCCGATCCGGCAATATGCTCGACCGACGCGGGATGTTCAGGTTCAGCTTTAGCGGTTTGCTGTTGGCACCCAGAAACGAACGGCGCCACGCAAAGACATCCAACCGCAACCCATTGATTCACGAAATTCATATCAAGTCCTCCGGCATGGTTTATTGTGCGAAAAGGAACTACTCTGTCGCGCGACCGCCAACCACAAAGATTTTTGGATCACGCATCTTGTACTTGTGGCCAAATGGCCTACGAAACTGGCTGCCCTGCAAGCTCGGGCTGGCCATTCGTTTTTCCGGCCATCTCAACATGCGGCCCGCGTAGCGCCGACGTGGGCAACTCCGTGTCCAAGCCTGCATGGGCCTGGGGTTTCAGCCACAGGTAGAGCACGGGCAACAGGTACAGATTGACCACGGTTGTGGTAACCAAGCCACCCAAGATGACGATTGCCATGGGCTGCATGATTTCGAGCCCGGGAATGTTGCCGAAAATCACGAACGGCAGGAAGGCACAAGCCGTGGCGAGGGCCGTGAGCACCGTTGGTAAGAACCGGTCGTGAGTGCCTTCCAGGACCAGTTCGGCGGTGATTTGGCCATCGTACTTGCCGCCATCGTCCAAGGGCGATTTACGCGAATAGGAATCCAGTTCGGAATCAAGTTCGCCGGTCTTGGTCCGCGTGGCCAGCGATTGGAACCGGCTCACAAGCATCATTCCGTTGCGCACCGCAATCGCCAGCAGGGCGATGAATCCGAGGATCGAGCCGAAGGTGAGGACGCCGCCGGTGGCGACGGCGGATACCGCTCCGCCGACCAGAGCCAGCGGCAGGACCAGCATCATCAGTGCGGCGAGCCACCAGCTGCCGAAAGCCGCCTGATAGATCAAGAAGATTCCACACGCGGCGGCAATTGCAAACGCCGTAACGCGGCGCTGGGTTGCCAACCGCTCGGCTGTTTCGCCCAGAATTTCCGCGCGGTACTCCAACGGAAACTTGATCTGCGCCAGTCCATGGTTGACATCATTGCCGATAGCGGCCAAATCGCGTCCGCGCACGTCGGCGATGACATCGAGGTACCGGGCAACGGCTTCCCGTTGGATCTCGACTGGCCCCGACGCCATGCGGATATCGGCAAGTTCCTGGAGTTGCACAAGACCGCTGATTGGAGTTTCGACCAACAACTCTTTGACGTTCGTGAGACTGTCCCGAATTTCTGGGGTACCCCACACAACCACCTCGAAGATCTTTTGCTCTTCGAACAGGAAGCCGACTTCCATGCTCGACAACAGGATGGCCGCCGCCCGGCGAAGATCGCCTGGCTTGATGCCGTGCGTCCTGCACTTCTCCAGATTCGGCGCGATTTCCACGCGCGATGCCACTTCAGGGTATTCGACGGTGGGCGTGTCCAAGCCATCGACCTTAGCCAACAGCCGCTTGACCTCTTCCGCCTTTTGGCTGAGAACGGTGAAATTATCGCCGTAGACACGGACAACCATTCCGCGTTCTTCTCCGGCCAGCTCTTCGGTCACTCGTTCTTCGAGAAAACTCTCGACGTCGCGGTCAAAACCAGGGTAGCCTTCGACGACGCTTTCAATTTCAGCAATCGTTGCATCGTAATCAGCTGCTGGATCAATGCTCAACCATAGCTCGCTCGAGCTGACACCGGCCACTGCATCGGAGGTGATGGCGCGGCCGATATGGGCACCGACGTTTTTGACTCCGGGAATCGCCCGCAGATCGCGGCTAACTCGCGTAATTGCGCGCGTCATTGCTGGATGGGACGTGCCAGGGGCGGCATCCATAGAAACCATGACGTCCATTTCCTTGAACTTTGGAAAGAGCGATTCCTGCCGGACTTGAGGCAAAACAATCAAGCCGGCCACGAGCAGGACCGCCGCCAAGGCAAAAGCGGGTGCCGGGTGGGCGAGTGTCGGCGCAACGACTTTGTCATACGCGCTTCGCAGCGTTTCCTCGAGTCGCGATACCTCGGCCACCGGCGCCGAGTGGCGGAAAAGCACTGTGCACAGTACCGGCGTTACGACAATTGCAACAAGCAGCGAGCAAATCACAGCCAGGGCATACGCGTACGTCAATGGTTGGTAGAACGCGGCCGACATGCCCTGCATGAATATCACCGGCGAAACGGCCAATAGGACGATCGCAGTTGCGTACAGCAGCACGCTTTGGATCTCGACCGTTGATTCGCGAATAACCCAAGCAAACGATTCTTCCGTGCCAGTTTGAGAGCGATGCTGGCTAAGGCGGCGGCGCAAGTTCTGAGTGCACACGATAGCGTCGTCGATCACGACGCCCAAAGCGATTACCAGGCCCGCCAGCACCAGCATATTCAGCGTGACGCCAAAGATGCTGATCACCAGGACCGCCGTCACGGCGGAGGCGACGATCGCCACCAAACTTATCAGTGCACTTTGCCAACTGTTCAAAAACGCCAGCAAAACTACGGCCACCAGAACCAGGGCCGCGAGCAGCGACGTTGTGAGATTCTGCATAGCCACTTCAATAAACGTGGCCGGCCGGAACAGGCTGGAATCCATTTCGACTCCCGCCAAACCGGGCCGCAATGCGTCCAACGCTTTCTCGACGCCCTTCGTCACTTGCAGCGTGGTGGCCCAGGGGAATTTCTCGATCACGAGCATCAGTGCAGGTGCGTCGTTGACCACCGCGTCGCCAATCAAAAGTTGATGGTCTTCCACAACATTGGCCACGTCGCCAAGTTTCAGCTTGGATCCCTTGATGGGTACTTCCGCCAATTGCTCGGCCGTGGATATTGGAAACACGTGTTGGATCGTGAGTCTCTGATTCGGTGTGTCGATAAAACCGCCCGTGCCGGGTACCGCAGCGTCCAAAAATGTCAACGGCGAAACCCACAGCGCATTGCCGGTGGTGCTGACGATTTGACTCAGCGTTACATCCATGTCGTGCAGTTTTTTCGGGTCGACCTGCACTTGCAGTTGCCGCTCGCGCTGGCCCCAGATCGATACATTGGCCACGCCCTGAACACCCATTAGCCGCGGACGGATTGTCCATCGGGCCAACACTGACATTTGAATCAGAGACAAGTCGTCCGACGAAAGACCGACTTTCATGCATCGATTCGCCGACGAGACTGGCTGCAGGATCACGGGCGACTTTGCGACGCCCGGCAAGGTGAACACTTCGGTGAGCCGCTCCTGCGTCATTTGACGGGCATCCATGATGTCCGTTCCCGGCTCGAAGTAGAGGCGAATGCGGGACAGGCCGGGAATCGATTCCGAGCTGATCTGCTCGACCCAAGGAGCCCCGTTGAGCATGTCCGCTTCCAACGGCGTGGTGATCATCGCCTCCATTTCTTCTGCGGAGAGCCCCAACGCTTCCGTTTGGATCTCGACGTAGGGCCGCGAAAACTCCGGCAGCGCGTTGACCGGCATGTTTCGAAGTTGTCGAATTCCCAGGAAGATCATCACCGCGGCGATGACGATCACCAGAAGTCGAAGTGCAGACTCGTCCCAATGATCCAACGCAACATCGCAGACCTCCCGGTTGGTCAGGCTAGAAGTGGTACACTTCGAAGATTTAGATAAGACTTTGAATCTCGTGCGACATCCTGCTCGTAGCCTCCGTACTTTCGATGTCCCTCAGCTCGCGGATACCTCCGCAGAGGGAAAAAACTCGTGGTGCTCGAAGTCATCTTCCCGCCGGAAAGATCTTCCTAGGCTGCCCCGATTCTGAATTCCTTGGGGAGTCTCCATATTAAATAGAGAAATCTTGGATTTGCTAGCAGTCGGGGGGGGCAATTTTCGTCAATTTGCCGCCTCCCGCCGTCATTCGCAGTACAACCGTGAAAATGCACAGACACACTGGGCGACCACCGAACTTAGATGGGGGCTCAGTAAAACGCGAGGATTCTCGCTGCGCGTGGCGTTGATGTGATCGATAACCTGCGCCACCCAAACTGGATACGCTGGCCATGACATTTCGTCGCAGAGCGAAGTGGCCCCGAACTTAGACGCCTGCCAATCGTGTTTGGAGCATCACCATTTCGCGATAGCGTGTGTCGGTCGACATGAGGGCATCGTGACTGCCGACTTCGGTGATGCTGCCGTTTTCGATCACGACGATTCGATCGGCGTGCGCGATTGTGCTGAGCCGGTGGGCGATCACGAAGCACGTGCGGTTCTCCATGAGAGTTGCCAGGCTGTTCTGAATCGACCTTTCGCTCTCGCTGTCGAGATTGCTCGTGGCCTCGTCGAGGATCAGAATCCGCGGGTTGGCCAGCACGGCGCGGGCGATTGCAATCCGTTGTCGCTGGCCGCCGCTGAGCTTCACGCCACGCTCGCCAATCAGCGTGTCGTAACCGTTCGGAAGCGCCTCGATGAATTCGTGCGCGTTGGCAACGATGGCCGCCTCGCGAATGTCGTCATCAGTCGCTTGCCGATTTCCGTAGGCGATGTTGTCTCCCACACTGCCGTCGAACAGAAACACATCTTGTTCCACGATGCCGATGAGGCTGCGGTAACTGTCGACGTCGATGTCGCACAGGTCGCGGCCGTCCAACAGCACGCGGCCGCTGGTCGGATCATAGAATCGACCCACCAGGTTGCACAGCGTAGTCTTGCCGCCGCCGCTAGGACCCACGAGGGCGATCGTTTCGCCCGGCTGCACGTCGAGCGAAATATTTTGGAGCGCGAACGTGCTCGCGCCGGGATAACTAAACGACACGTGCTCGAACGTGATTCTTCCCTCAACCGCGGCCCGGTTGATTTTTACCGCGGACGTCGATTCCATTTCGCGCGGCTCCTCCAGCAAATCGAGTACGCGATCCAGGCCGGACAAGCCGCTTTGAAATTCGGCCGCACTTTGTGCCAGCACTGAGAGCGGCCCGAGCAGCATCAGCAAATAGACAAGAAACATCACCAAATCGCCGAGCGACAAGTGGCCCTCGATCACACGCCAGCCGCCATACAAGAGCAGGGCGGCGCTCGCCAGCGGGATCAACGTTTCCCAAACGATTTCGATCACCCGCATCCACCACCAGGCATACAGTTCCTGCCGGCCCATGACATGGTTGCCTCGCATGATGCGGTTGGTTTCAGAGCGCTGCCGGCCAAAGGCCCGCACCACGCGCATACCGCCGAATGCCTCGGTGGCCAGGGCATCAATCCGTTCCCGCTCGGCCCGAATGCGACGGTGCTGCGGGCGAATCCGGCTGATCCATGTGCGGTGCGTCGCATAGACAAGCGGCACGGTTACCAGTGCACCCAAGAGCAGCCGCCAATCGACCCAGGCCAGTATGCACAAACTTCCCAGTAGCTGCACAATTGCCCGCCAGGGGTTGTACAACATGCCGAACACGAGCTCGCCGACACTGCCGGCGTCTTGCCGCAAAATGCTGGCCGCGCCGCCCGATTTGAGTTCTTGCATGCGGTGCAGCGGCAACCGCATGACATGGGCGAAGACGCGCTTGCGAACCGACAATTGCAGCGCTTTGGTTACGCGGGTTGCGTGCCAGCGGCCCCAAATGTGAATCGCCAATTTAATCAGCGAGATCGTGAGTACGGCTGCAGTGATGGCCACGAGTAGCGGCAACGGGTCGCGTGGAAGCCAAGTGGGGAAACTGGCCGGCAACGGCTGGCCCGTGAGCACATAATCTACCACGAATTTCGTGGCAGCCGGCGGCAGCAGTGCGAGTAGCGTGGCAATCGTGAGTGTGAACAGCGCGAAGGTTATCGCACTCCCCTGCCCGCGCAGCAAACCGAAGAAACTGCGAATTAGTGCCCAGGTAGAACGGTCGCGGCGATGATGATCGTGAGGCTGGCCATTGCGAGCCAGAAACTCGGCCTTGTACCGCTCAAACAGTTTTCGGCTCGAAGGGATTCGTTTGCTCATGTGCGATTGAGCTGCAAGTCGGCGGTTGGCGCGTTGACAGAGCGGCAGCAAATTCAATTCTATGCCACCGATTGGACAAAGGCGAATCCGCTGGAGGAGCGTTTACGCTCCTTCCGTAGCTATAACCCGGCGTAAACTCCGGGCATAGTATCGCCTGCGGCGGGAACGACCGTAAACGGCAGTGTATTTGTCTCGCTGACGCTCGACCCCACCCCGACTGAGCTCGCCGGATCACCCTTCTTCAGCGCGCGACGGTCTCATCCAGCGGCACCGTCTTCACTTGGAATTTGTAGTCCCATTCGTCGAAGTACAGGTTGTGGCCGTCGATCTCGATTTCGCCTCGCTGAAAATCGTTCGGCTCGCTGCGAAAGCTGGTCTTAGGCGGCTGAAGCTGGCGAGCATAGTCGAGATTCACGATCAATCGGTACGGATCCAAGTGGCCGCAAAAGAAGTCGCGCACCCGCGGGTCGGCATGTTCGCGGACGCCGTAGGATGCGTCCACCGGCAGCCAACCCCACGGCTCGATGTAGATTTCCGACCAGTCGTGCATGTTCCAATCTCCCGGCTTGGTCTGCCAGCCGGATTGCCAGCGTGCGGGCACACCCACGGCCCGGCACAGCGTGATAAACGTCATGCCTTGCACGCCGCAATCGCCGCGGCGGGCGGACAGTCCTTTGCCCGAGAGATTCGGAATGATGCTGTATTCCATTTCGGCGCACCACGGTACGTTGGCCGACACCCAACGGAACACGCGCAGTGCTTTCTCCAGCGGATTGGTCTCTTCGCCTACGATCTGCCTGGCGAGTGCGGTGACATCGGGAGTAAACACGATGTGTGGCGGCCGCTCAGCCGTATACTCGCGATAAACTGAACTGCCAACATCGTACGGCTGCACTTTGGCGGCATCCAGTTTCGGGCAATAGGCGCTGGTGATGAATTCAAACTCCACTAAAAAACGAGGCGGTTCGTCGGCGCTGCCGATTTTCTGCTCGAAATAGATCGTGCGTTGCGGTGATACTGTGTCGGAAATCACTTCGTGCGGCGGCTCGGAGCGGACCAGCTTCACATCCCGCTGCTGCCGGCGATATTCTTGCGGATACGGCAGCCATGCCCGCACAGTGGCACCGGGTTTCACGCGCGGGTGATTCTCACGCACGCGTAACTCGTAGCGCAAGTTGTGTTTGACGGGATAAGTTTCCGGCGACTCGGCCGATTCTGGCATCCGCACCAATTTTTCAACAAGCGCGGTCGTGTCGAATTTCTTCTGGGGGCGAGCGTTCACCTGGCGGCGTTTAGTCTCGGCATTGAAACGGTACAGGTTCGAGACGGCCCGCTGAAAGTATCGCGTCTGGCCGTCGATGATGCGAAATTGGAGGTCGCCCGCCTCGCGCCAGCGGTCGACATCTGCTTGAGTCGCGTCCGGCACGCTTTCCTTAATCTGCTTAAGGACGTCGTCATTCGTAAGCCCAAAGTCCTGTCGCGTGCGGCGCAGAATCTCCAGTTGGATAGCCGCCTCGCTGGTGATCGGTGCCGATGGTTCGGCAATTTGCGGCTGTAATCGCTTTTCGGCCGCGGTGAATTCACCCCGCGCGATCAGCGCCTGAATCTCATCACTTGGAGCCGCCACTTCTGGATCACTTGCACCGCAAACATTAAGGATCGCGAGAACGACAATCGGCCACAAAGTAACTCGAAAAACTGCTCGCGGATGCATTGGCTTGGACCTTGCGCCGGAGGATACTTGTTAAGCCTGCGATATTTCGCGTGATTGTAACCGTTGTTCAACCGTCCGTCTGTATCTTCATAGGTCAGGCTTTCCAGCCTGACATCTAAACACTTTGTGTCAGGCTAAAAGCCTGACCTACTTCGGAAAGGAATACACACAAATGAACATCAATAAGTTGATTTGCGCTGCGTTCGTAGCTGCGTGGTTGTCCGCCGCGACCACGAATGCCGCTGGCGCGGAGGAAGCCGCCGCGCTTCCCGCGGCGCGTATCGATGGGACCGGTCTCGGCTGGCGTGCACTCGGCGAGCCGGACTTCGTTAACGTCAACGGCAACCCGGACACATGGACTTGGAAAGACGGCGTTGCGCACTGCACGGGTAAGCCGGTCGGCGTCATTCGCTCTCAAAAAATGTTCACGAACTTTGAGCTGGTCGCGATGTGGCGTCATCTTCAAGCGGCAGGAAACTCGGGCATCTTCGTTTGGACCGCCGAAGCGGCACTCAAAGATCTTAAACCCGGCAGCCTGCCGCCGGGCGGCATCGAAGTGCAGGTGCTCGATTTGGGCTACACCGATCAGTACGAAAAGTCCTCCGGCAAGAAAGCCGATTGGTTTACCACGCACGGCGATGTATTTCCCGTCGGCACGGCCAAGATGAAACCGTTTCCGCCAACCTCTCCCAGCGGCGAGCGGAGCTTTCCGCGAAAGCAATTGAGCAAAGGCGTTGGTCAGTGGAATCATTACTATGTGCGCTGCATCAACGGCGAAGTCCGCTTGTGGGTCAACGGCGACGAAGTTTCCGGCGGCTCCGATTGTGATCCGCGTAGCGGCTACCTTTGTCTTGAGTCGGAAGGTGCGCCAGTCGAGTTCAAAGAGCTGCGGATCCGCGAGCTGCCGTAAAGGCTTATCTCACGCAAAGGCGCGGAGGCACAAAGGAAAAAGTATTGAACCACGAAGTTCACAAAGAGCACGAAGAAGGAATAAGTGTGCGCTGAGAAGTTAGTTCGTCGCGTCCTTGAATTCGCAGAGATCGACCCATTTTGTTTCTTTGCGCCTTCGCGCCTTTGCATGAATTTTGCTACCGGTTTTGACGGATTAATCACTCTTTGCTTGTTATCAATCTCAGGCATACCAATCGGTCGGCTCCTTGTATGTACAACAGGCCGTGCGCGAGAGCCGGCGCCGCCCACGCCGGGTAGCTTAGCAGCGGTGTTCCGTCGGCGGCCGCAAGACTCCATTCGGCGAGTTCTTCGTAGCGCTGCGGTGTGGCCCGCACTATGCGCGGCGTGCCGTCTTCGCTGAGGCACACGAGCGTGTCTTCGATGAGCAGCAGCGAGCAACGTCCCATATCGGGCTCGCTCCACATTACTTTGCCGGTGTTCCATTCGACGCACCGCAGCTCGGCCTCCGGGGAGTGGTAACCGCTCGAACCGTACAAATAGCCGCCGTGCTCAATCGGAGTGTTCCAGTGAAGCGCCATGGCGCGGTCGCGGCGACGATTGCGATCGGACCAGACTTCTTCAAACGCGCTGCCGGTGAACCGCACCAGCGCGCTGCCCGCTTGGTACGTTTCTGAGATGAATACTTCATTGCCGCGAATGACAGGCGTCGAGGCGTTCACGCTTTCCAGAATTCGCGCCCGCCAGGGGAAGCTCGTGATTGTTTCGCCCTTGGCAGGGTCGATTGCCATGAGGCCACCACGGGCGAACATGAACACGACGTCGCGCTGGCCGATCTTGGCGACCACGGGGCTGGCGTAACTGGCCAGGTCGTCGCCCGTTTTCCAACGGACTTTGCCGGTCAGTTTGTCGAACGCGACGACGGTCGATCCATCGGGCCGCACATTGCCGCTGGCGCTGTAAACGTCCGGTGGACTCCCCTCGGGGCTGCCGCCGACATTTACAATGAGCAAGTTACCCCACACCAGCGGCGTGCTACCCACGCCAAAAAAATTCTTTACGACACGGAAATCGCGCATCGTGTCGATCCGCCACACCGGCTGGCCGTCGGCGACGCGCACGCACTGCAGGATTCCCTCGGCGCTGTAGGTGTAGACACGATCGCCATCGACAACGGGAGTTGCCCGCGGGCCGTTGTTGTAACCGAGCATATCTTCGTACTCGGTCGGATGCTCGAATTTCCACAGCTCGGCGCCTGTCTGCGCGTCGAAACAAGTGAGCCGATCGGCGTTGCCGAAGCGAGCGAAATGATACAGCCGGCCACCGGCGATCGCCGGCGCCGAGTACCCAATGCCGATCGGTTTCTGCCACACGATCGGCGGGCCGACCGTCGGCCACGTCGCCGGCAGCCCGCGCTCGTCCGACTTACCGTTACGATGCGGTCCCAGAAAACTGGGCCAATCGTGAGAAGAATCTGTGGGTGGCACGCCTTGAGGCCCCGCCGAAGAGCGTGGCGCACTTGCTGTCTGCCCAACCTCTACGCCCTGCGCCGGAGGATTGGGACGTGCCACCCCACTTGTGGAATTGGGCGACGCCGGCGGCATTTCGCGCACGCGGCGCCCAGAAGCAGGATTGCCAAGAAAGTCGAACAGCTTGCAATTCGGCACATAGTCAAAACGCAATTGTCAGGTTAATGCCGCCGCCCTTTGTTTTGGTTTAAAGACGATCGGCAGGCGAGACGGACCGTAAACGTGCAGCGCCTCGCGGCTCCCAGGGTTCGTCGCTTGCCAGGCGCACGTGGTCCAGCCGCGCCAATAAATCCTCGATGCGCAATGCGCCCTTCCAAGCGCGCCAGTGGGGCACCGAGACAGAAGTGTGGGCCGTGGCCGAACGCGATGTGCGGGTTGGGATTGCGCGTGATGTCGAAGCGATCGGGTTCGGTGAATTGGTTCGGGTCCCGATTTGCCGAGCCGATCATCGGCAGCACAAGGCTGCCCTGGGGAATAGTCTGGCCGTGCAGTGCGACATCGGCGGTGGTCTTGCGAAAGACGGCTTGGACCGGCGACCGGTAGCGCAATACTTCTTCGACCGCCGACGGAATCAGTTCGGGCGCCGCTTGCAGACATTCGTATTGATCGGGGTGCTCCATGAAACAAAGCACCGCGTTGTTGATCAGGTTTGTGGTTGTTTCGCTGCCAGCCAAAAGCAGCAGCTGGAAGAATCCGAGGATTTCATCTTCCGAGAGTCGCTCTCCGTCGACCTCGGCTTCCACGAGCCGGCTCAACAGATCGTCGGTAGGATTGGCCCGCCGCCGTTCGACCTGCATCGCAACGTAGGGCCGCATTTCGAGTACGGCAGCGCTGAACTGGTCGAGCGCTTGAACCGCCTTTTCGCCGCCGGTGAGTGTATTGGCGAGTCCCAAGATGGCATCGCTCCAGCGTTTGAACGGGGGCCGGTCGCCCAGCGGGATGCCGAGCATCTCGGCGATCACCAGCAGCGGCAATTGGGCGGCGTAATCCGCGGCCAGGTCCATCTCGCCGCTTTCGATCCACGGGTCCAGCAGGCAGCGCGACAGCATTCGGATGCGCGGCTCGAGGTTGGCGACCATCCTTGGCGTGAAGGCCCGCATGATGATTGCCCGCCACTTCGTGTGGCGTGGCGGGTCGGAAAAAATCAGCCAATCAAACGGTTTCGAACGGCCTTGCGAGGCCGCGGAGCTGAAGTCCGCGTGATCGTTGATCGCCCGCTTCACACCCTCGTAGTCAAAGATCAGCCACAAATCGAACTGAGGCAAGTGCAACAGGGGCGCTACCTCGCGCATCTGCGCATAGAGCGGATAGGGATTGCGCCGCATTTCTTCCGAAAAGAAGTCCATCGTTGATCGCAACTTTCAGATGTCTTTCAGGTGCGGGCGTGCCACGCGGATTATAGTTTGGCCTATGCGGATGGGCCCAGTCTTGGGACGTAGGTCAGGCTGTCCAGCCGGACGTCCCAGAAGTTTATGAAAGTCGGTGTCAGGCTAAAAGCCTGACCTACTGCGGGCGAAGGTGTCGGCGCGATTCTTGGCCAGAATGAGCAGAGTAACGCCAGGTAGTGGTTCGGATCAAAGTGCCAGGCGGACTTTTTGGTGAAATAAAGCCAAAAAACGACGTTTGGCACACAGCATGCTTCTATTTGTTCGGTTCTCGACCGATGGGCGGTCAGAGTATGTCAACTTTTCGGAGGAACTAACTATGGGACGCCAGTTTTTGTGGGTAGCAGCGGCCGTTGCGCTTGCGGCGGGCTTGCTCCCAAGTGTGAACCAAGCATCAGCGCAGGAGGCCGCATCGTCTGCCGAGACGACCGCGGACACGGGGCAGGCGACACAATCGGCAGACAGCGCAGCGACGGATGCTGCGGGTCAGACCGATACCCAATCGTCAGCGGCCCAGACTGGAACGAGCAGTGGCGCCGCCGCCAATCAGTCGGCGACCGGCCAAACAAACACGTCGACGGATGCGGCAACCAGTTCGGCCAACAGCAACCAGTCCTCTCAAACGGGGACGACAGTTCCGCCGCCGGATGCATCGGCACAGCCGCAGGGTAACGCGGCCCAATCCCAAGCTCAGCCGTCCCAGGATCAAAGGCAGAGCCAGGACCAGCAGGCAAATCGCGATCAAGCGGTGCAAGGACGTACTGACGGCGAAATAGATGCAGCCGCACAAGGTCAAACGGATTTGCGCGGGATGGGCGCGATCCTGATTTCCGCGATCGTTCGTCGCGCGATGTCAATATCGGCATTCGCTTCGGGGCAACGACTAGCCGCGGCCTGATCATCGACACGATTGACCGCAACAGCCTGTTCTTCGACAGCGGGCTCCGCCGCGGCGATGTGTTGATATCGCTGCATGGCCGGCCCATCCGCACTGAGGCCGAGTTCGTGCGCTGGGTTCATACGCACCCGGGCGAGCGAATCCCGGTGGTCGTGCTGCGCGACGGTCGTCAGCAGACGATTTTCCTTACCTACGACCAGCAGATGGTGCCGCAGGATCATCAAGTATATCGGCCCGTCGAGCCGCAAGCTGTCGGTTCGCGGCCCTTCCTGGGCGTGATGTTTGATCCTCAGGTTTTCGATGCCGCGATTGTGCGCAGCGTGAGTCCAGGCAGCCCGGCTGAACATGCCGGTTTGCAGCAAGGCGACATGATCGTCGCTCTCAACGGCCAGCGGGTGAATTCGCATCAACATGCGATCCAGTTGATTCGCATGATGCGGCCCGGTGACCAACTCATGATCGATTTCTCGCGACGCGTGAACGATCAAGCGCAGGCGCTATTGGCCGCTCAGCCGGGTGGACCAGTTCGCACCGCGACGGCGCCGGAGCAGCGCTATGAGCAAGATGTAGCGCCGATGCCGCAACCGATCTATCAAGATCGGCCGGGCGAAGTGCCTCCTGGTGAGTTCGATCGCGACCCCAGAATGATCGACCGCGAGCGCGGCGTTCGACCGCCGCTCCGCGATCGGCCACTGTTGCCGCGATTGCGCAATTAGAGACGGTGTGGGAAATCGAGCCGATTGCCAGGTAGTCGGTTCGATGGATGGGGAACGCCTGGCACCTCGGAGAGAGCGCCAGGCGTTACTTTTTGCCTTGACGAATAACTCGGGTGTGGCACTGCTCGCGGCGAAGAAATGGGCTAACATTATCGGCGCGGCACTGCTTGCTTTCCACGGTCGGCGATCGTTTAACTGCGAGCAGTGTGCAGCGGGATTAGATCCCAGTTCGGTTCGCCGCAAGGTCGCTGCGGCGACCACACACAACTTGGAATGCTCTCGCATGTAGGTTGATGAATCGCAGCAACGCCTACAACCTGGTTTGCGAATACATAAACAACGAGAGTCTGCGCAAACACATGCTGGCCGTAGAGGCGGCCATGCGGGCATACGCCGGGCGCTTCGGGGAAGATCAAGAGAAGTGGGGCATTGTCGGCCTGCTGCACGATTTCGACTACGAGCGCTGGCCGAATCCGCCAGACCATCCGCTGAAAGGCGCCGCGATTTTGACCGAACGCGGATATCCAACGGATGTGATCTATGCTATCAAATCGCACGCCGATTATCTGACCGATTGCCCGCGCATATCGCTCATGGATAAGTCGCTCTATGCGTGCGACGAGCTGGCTGGTTTGTGCACGGCCGCCGCGCTGGTGCGTCCTGAGGGCATTCGCGGCATGACAGCCAAGAGCGTCCGCAAGAAAATGCAGCAGAAGAGCTTTGCCGCCAATGTGAACCGGGACGACATCGTGCGCGGCGCGCAGGACTTAGGTATCGAGCTGAATGAGCACATCCAATTCGTGATCGATGCGATGGCCGCGATTGCGGACGAACTCGGACTTACGGGCAAGGAAGGATCGCCCCAAGAAACACGATAAGTCACGAAAAATGGATCAAAGTTCCATCACGAGAAACGTTAAGTTGCTGCATGTTGGAGCAAGTAGATTTCCCGTTTGTATTCTTGTGTATTCTCGTGTTTTTCGTGGCTAATATCATCACTATCAACGGCAAACCGGCAAGTGTGTTGGGGTTGGCGGCCCATGCTGAGCCGAGCCCCGGTTGCATTGCGCGGGCGTTCGATGCCGGTATCAATTATTTTTTCTTTTACGGCCCTGGCCACAGGGAATTTGTCGCGGACCTCAAACCGCTTGCTCAATCGCGCCGTGACGACACGATCTTGGCGAGCGGCAGCGGTGCCCGGACAACAAGCGGACTGAAAATGGCTCGCCGCAAGATTCTGGCTGCGGTCGGTCTCGGAACGATTGATATCTTTTTCGCCGAGTACATCAATCCTGGCGACGATGTGGATTCGATCTTCGGCGACGGCGGTGTTCTCGACGAGCTGCAGAAATGGAAGTTGGACGGTGTGATCCGCTACGCCGGTGCGACGGCGCACGAGCGAAAGCTGGCAAAGCGACTTGCGGAAGATCCGCGGGTCGACGTTTTGATGCACCGCTTCAACATTGCTCACCGCAAAGCAGCGACCGAAGTTTTTCCCGCGGCGAGTCGGCGCAAACACCGGTTATCGCGTTCACAGCTACACGATGGGGAACATTGCTCAAGCAGCACGAAGATTGTCCCTGCGCCGCCAACCGCGGTCGACTGTTACCGCTTCTGTCTGGCAGAGCCGGCCGTACGCATAGTGCTCACAGCCCCCAAATCGGTCGCGGAATTAGACGAGAATCTCCACATCTTGAGGTCGTCGCCCATGAATCACGGGGAATGCCGCCACTGGGAGCGATTTGGCGACTTCATCTATCAACAAGGGCGTGGCGGATCGCACGATTTCGAATCGCGCTGGCCATGAGTTATAAAAGCTTTGCTAACAGTGCGCCATAGCGCGTTTCTTGCCGATCGTGCCGCGTTTCTTTACCTTGTCGATATACTCCGGCGCAGAGGGCACCTTGCAGGCCGTGTTGCCCATGTCGACCGTGACTTTGCCAATCTTCTTGGCGGTCTTCATCGCCGGAGTCGGTGAGTTCCTTCACATAGCAGCCGACCGCGATGACAAAGCTGTTCATGCCGTAGCGGACGTGGTTCGGTGCGTCGTGGATGGTTTTTTCCACGCGTTCCAGCAGCTGCTTCGAGTGCAGCCACGTCGAGATCGGCGTCATCCTTGATGGACACCAGGCTGCAGAGCGTGTTCCAGCCGGCAGAAGCCACGTGTTCTTTTTTCGATTCGATCCATTCCATGGCAGGTCCCAGCCGTGCTTGCTCTCGGCCGCGATCCAGGGCACTGTCGATCCGTAAAGTGCATCGCAGTTGGCCTTTGCGAGCCAATTCTTGAGGTCCTTCTTGGTCATCTTTGCTTCGTCGGCGATCAGCCCGGCCAGATACTGCGCGTCGTAATTGCCGGTCGGTACAGATCGAGCGCGAGCTGGTAGTCCTTCTTGATTCGCTTCTGGTACTTCTTGAGCTCTTCGATCTTGACGCCGAACATCGGCTCGTTGACGCCATGATTGCCTAAGATTCTTTTATAGCCATCAGTGCCCAGCGGCTTCAGCTCTTTCATGATTTCCGCGGCAGTCATTCGTCATTCCCCCTAGTTTGTGGTTATGGTGCTCACATCGTAGGACACAATTGGGCGTTTGTCACGCGGCGCTTCTCGCCGCTCTATCCTCCCTCACCGCACGAACTCATCCGGCACGGTTTTGCACGTGTAGATACGCGCTTTTCCAGGGGAATTGCACCGGGGTTAAATTTTCCGGCCTCCACGCGCGGCAAGGATCCGTGGAATCAACCGTTTCATCATCACGCCCCAGCCGATCCGCATCATATTGCGGAATAGCCAACTGATGTTCTCGGCGCCGCTGTGTTCTAGAATGAGCAGTGTTCCACCCTGCTTGGGTACCAGCGTCCAACTGATGGTCATTGGCTCCGGCCGCGGACAATTCGGGTCCTTCGGCACGTCGACCCAGCTCCAGACCAAATGTCGCGGGGCATCGGCCACAAGCACTTCGCATTCTTTGAAGCCCGCGCCGCAAACGCCCGGATCGCAACGGAATTGAAATTTGTGACCGACCACGGGCTGGTGATTGTTCGGCTCCAACCACTCGGCCAGCGCATGCGGATCGGTGATGGCGGCCCACACGTCCTCCGGTGAATGGGGATAAAACCGCTCTTTACGAATCGTGATCGTCTTGCGGGCAACCATCATGGAAGCTGTCGTTTGGTCAAATTTCTAGAGGGATTAACCACGAAGACACAAAGACACGAAGAGCGGACGGATGAAAGATAAGAGATAATAGATGAAAGATAGATCGAGAGAGCTGCAGACATCCATCATCGTTCACCTCTCATTGTCATCCTTCGTGCCTTTGTGGTTCAATTCTTTTCTGTTTGCGTCACTTGTCTTTCTTGCGTTTTCGCTTGTCGAGGTAATGGCCCAAGGCGTCCAGTTTCTCGTCCCAATACTTTTCGAAATGCGTGACCCAATCGTGCACCTCGCGCAATTTGCTGGCTTCCACTGCATACACGCGAATTCGGCCGACCTTGCGGCTGCGGACCAAACGCGCTTCCCGCAGGATCCGCAAATGCTTCGACACGGCCGGCTGACTGATCGAAAACGGCTCGAGCAGCTCGGTGACGTTCTTCTCGCCGTCCCGAGCAAGACGGAGCAACAGGGCACGCCGCGTGGAATCGGCAATGGCAGAGTAAACATCGGTTTTCGTGGCGCTGAAATCATGGCGACAATATATAACTATTTGGTTATGTGTCAAGCGCGATTGCCGCAGCCATCCTGCTGGCCATTGCACCGATGAGTGGTCGACGACGGTCTGCGGCGACGCAATTGGCAAATCGCTGGGTTTGGTGGCGGCTTTTCTTGCCATGGCCAGCGAAAACGCGTGCACCAATGGAAGACGCGCCGCAACATGGTAAAATGCCCGGCGCGACGTAAGCCTGTCATTTCCATGAACTGAGGCGTGAGAGGTGCGACATGCGTTGGCGAGGTGGCGAGCAAAGCGAGAACTTGGAAGACCGGCGGCGGATGGGCGCCCCCGCCGTCGCCATTGGAGGCGGGGGGCTGTTGCTTCTGCTCGTGGTAGGAATGTTGCTCGGTGTCGATCCTCAAAAATTGAACCAGCTCATCGGCCAGGCCCAGCAGGCTAATCCAGCGCCGCCCCCGGCCAGGAACGCGAATTAACGCCCGAAGAGATTGAACAGGGCGAGTTTACGGCCACCGTCTTGCGATTCACCGAGGTCGTTTGGGACGACCAGTTTCGCCAAATCGGAAGGCAGTACGAGCCGCCGCGAATGGTGTTGTTCGCCAATGCGGTCCAAACCGGCTGCGGCGTAGCGCCTTCGGCCGTTGGGCCGTTCTATTGTCCCATGGACAAGACTGTCTATCTGGATCCCACATTCTTTGAGGAGCTCGACCAGCGGCTGGGCGGATCGAAGGCCGAGTTTTCCCAGGCCTATGTCATGGCGCACGAAATCGGTCACCACGTGCAGAACTTGCTAGGGTTCAGTGAACTCGTCGAGCGCCAGCGGCGAGCGTTGCCGCGGGAGGAATTCAACGAGTGGTCGGTTCGGCTCGAGCTGCAAGCCGACTACTTGGCAGGTGTGTGGGCACATCACGGCCAGCAGAGGTTTAATTTCATCGAGCCGGGCGACATCGAAGCGGCCATCACGTCGGCCAACGCAATCGGCGACGACCGCTTGCAAAAACAATCGACCGGCTTCGTTTCGCCGGAAAACTACACTCACGGAACGTCGGAGCAACGCATGCGCTGGTTCACGCTCGGGCTGAAAACGGGCGACCTGAGCCGGATCGAAGATTTGTTCGAGATGCCGTACGAGCAGCTGTGAAGATGCCATTCCAGCTCTCACTTTGCGCCGTGTTGCTTTAGAAGATCCGCGATTTCACCGTGCCGGCGACGGATTGCCCAAGCCAGTGGTGTAGCCCACGGTGGGTCATCCGGTAAATTCGGGTTTGCTCCGCGACGAAGCAGCAGCTCGACCATATTTTTCTGCCCGAATTTCGCCGCCCAGCCCAGCGGTGTCGAGCAGATGTCTTCATCGCGGGCGTGCACGTTGGCTCCGCGGTCAATGAAGAGCTCGGCGTTTGTCACGTCGCCCTTCCTGGCCAGTTGGTGCAGCGGCGTGATCATTAGCCAATCGGGATAACTCGGGTTCATGCCGTGCTCGAATAGCAAGTCATTCAACTCGCACGTCTTGGCACCGACCAACCAACCGGGAAACGTGACACGCTTGGGCAAGTCCGGCTGGTAGCGCAGCATCAGGCGAACGAAGACCGCGTGGCCTTCGCCGGCAGCGTTGGCGAGCGCTTCGGGATCGTCGGCCAGAGCTGGGTTAGCCGCGAATACCGCGGCAGCGGTCTGCACATCACCATAATACGCCATTAGGTGCACGGCTCGGGCCGCACCGTACGAGCATAACAGCTCGATCATCGGTTGATCGGAATTCGAAATCGCCCGGCTCAATGCGTCGGCGGAGCTTTCCACCTCCGCGTTGGGATGCGCGCCATGTTCCAGCAGCAGTGTGGCGACCTCGAAATGCCGGTTGGCGACCGCCGAGTAAAGCGCATGGCCGTCGGGCGCAATCCCCTCTTCAGGCAAGTTGGGATCGGCCCCACGCGCGAGCAGCAATTTGACGATTTCGAGATGCCCCTTCGCGGCCGCGTTCTTAAGCGGCGCGCCGGAGCCCAAGTAGTAGCCGACGTACTCCGAAACGCGGTTGGCAAGCGTTGCGTCCTCGTCCAAAAGTTCGCGAACGCGCGCGAGATCACCGATGTGGCAAGCGGTGCAAATGTCGCAATACGCACCGCAGGCACGTAGGTGTTCAAGCACCAGCGCGGACGTCGTCGGCCAGTCCGGCGGCACGTCGCGCCAGCCGCGAAAATGGTAGTCGCCGTTGGTTAGATGAATCGGCCGGGCGCCGTCGAATCGGGCCGCGTTAATGTCCGCGCCCGCGACAACAATACGTCGATCACATCGATTTGCCGCGTCATGACAGCCCAGTGGATCGGTTGGTTGGACCGCTCATCGCCGGCGTGCAACAGTTCGGGCGCGGCATTTAGCAGGCTTCGCACCTTTTCCAGATCGTGCTCGCGAATGGCCGCCGCGACGGGCTCTCCTTTCGGTGAAGCGGCTTGTTGGCTGGCCAGTTTTGACTCCAGTAGCCGTTCGAGCTCCACGTACCCACGGTCACGGCAGATTTCGAGCAGGCTGTCATTCACCGCCAGGCTGAGCGGGTCGCCGCCATGGTCGAGCAAGAACTCGACGACGGGAGCTTGATTCTCTCGTACCGCAAAGTAGAGGGGAGTCCGATACGCATACTGGCTGCGGACCAGGGATGGATCCTTCGTTACCAGCCGTTTGACGGCCGGCAGGTCGCCGTCGATACACGCGCAGAACAGATCCCACACGTCGGTCCCAATTCCAGGCGACCACTTAAGCGGTTCGCTTTTCTTCAATTCGTCAGGTTGGATCATGCAGAAACCACGTTGCTATCAGGTATTGCGGTGGCCCAAGCCCCCTCTCCTCGGCCCCTCATCCGCGGGTGAGGAGCCGGGGAGAGGGGGCGTGAAGTGGACGGAAGCAAAAAATGCGTTACGCTAAACGGAAACGCCACCGGTTTACCGTGAATTAGCTCCGTCGAAATCAACGTGAGAGCACACCAATGCGAAACCTAGCTACTGTTATCGCCTTCGTAATCCTTATTCCGATTGCGGCCCATGCCCATTATCCGATGACTCTAGCGCGATTCGATTTCAACACGGCGGACAACAACGCTGCCACCGGCACGCTTGTGTCCACAACCGGCGCCGGAACGTTGTCGACCTTTGGCGGCGCGATGACGTTTTTCGGCTTCGGCACCGGCTCGAGTGATCCAGAAACCGGCGCCAACGACTCTGCACTGGGCGTCGGCGGATTTCCCGCACAGGGTGTCGGCTCCGGCACAGTTGGTGTAACGGGAGCCGTTTCGACTGTCGGCGTCAACCACGTATTGTTGCACCTGGATCAGAAGAATCAACCGAGTTCGAACAAGTTCTACACGGTGCAAGTCCGCACCGCACCAGCCGGGCCGTTCGTCGATGTGGCGACTTACGGAATTGCGGCGAGCGACGTTTGGGAGAACGACAAGAGGATCCAAATCGATAACATTGTGCCTGCCGCCGCAAACAACCCGAATTTTGCGTTTCGCATTGCCGCCGTGTTTGCTCCAGGCACAACGCAATACGCGGCCAGCGAGGCGGGCTATAACGGCGATATTCCAACGCTATTCGACATGATCATCGTCGAGGGTGTGGTGATTCCCGAACCTTCCAGCTGCCTGATGTTAGTGTTGGGGTTCGCGGCGTTCATGCGCGCTCGGCGGTAAATCAATTGGCAATAATGTCTCGGACCGTGTCCTAGTTTAAAGCGGCGCTGGTATCTCGCGGCGATTAAAGATGACAGCACCGGCTGCGTAACACGCAATCCCCAGCCCGAAGAGAATGAGCTGCCGCCCGCCGGAGCCAATACCTTCGACGACCCCGTCGTGATACGTCCACAACGACCAGGCTTCGGCTGGTCGCGCGACCATCGCCTGCGGCTCGTAGGCGGTCGTGAACGAAGCGTAACTCACCCACTGCCAATCGTCGGAGATTTGACCCACCACCTCCAACAACAACGTCACGGCATACCACGCGCCGACGATCCCCACCGTCCGCCAGCGCTGACTGTCCCATGACGAGGCCAGAGCCGATATCCCGCCGACACAAACCATCAAACCGAATAAGTTGATCGCCGGCGGAATGAAAAGCGTTGCCGATACTTTGCCGTACAGCGCATCGATGGTGCGGATTCCGGTTGCGGTGCCGCACCACGCCGCGGTGGCCAGCAGGGCACTCCCGAAGATCGCCACCACGGCCTGCGTGGTATACACCGAGATTCGGCGCACCGGTTGTGCCAACAGCATCTCCATCGTGCCGCGGCCGATTTCTCCACTGACGCAGTCTGACCCGCGGGCGATCGCCCACACGACCGCGCTGAAAAGCACGAGCGGGTGGACAAACACCAAAGCCACGCGCCCTGCCGGCGTCGCGATCTGGCTGAACGGGACTCCTGACACGCGTTCCCAGCGTTGCGGCAACGCGTTGGCCAGAAACTCGCTGAAGGCCGGCAAGCTGATCATGCTCGACGCCCAGATGAGCAGAATGGGAAAGACGAACATCAACAGCACCAGGGCGGTGAACAATAGCCTGGAATCGCCGATCGCTTTTCTAACAGGCGCACCGATCATGCGGCCGTCTCCGCCGGGTGATATTGCTCGTATACGGCTTGCAGGCCGATCGGCTCGATATGAACGTCCGCCAACGGAAGCGTGGCCAGCCAATTAAAAAGCGGCGCAAGATCTCCGGCGCGTCGATCGTCACGCGGCCGTCGGCGTTGGTCGATACGGCGACCTGGGACGCCAGGCGTTCCGGCACCGGCGGCAGAGCGGCTGTGGGTCGAGCAAGTATGCGATGCCCGCGGCGAATCTTGGACATGTCTTGATCGTGAACTAGCCGGCCGCTGCGCAGAATAACCACACGGTCCGTGATCCGCTCGGTTTCGGACAGAACGTGGGACGAGAAAATCACCGTGCGGCCCGCCGCTCGCGCTTCGCCGATCAACGCCAGCACCGTGCTGCGGACCGTGGGGTCCAAATTCGACGTCGGCTCGTCGAGAATCAGTAGCGGCACATCGACAGCCATCACGGCAGCCAGTGCGAGTTTCTGCCGCATGCCGGTCGACATTTGGGCGACCTTCCGCGAAAGATCCAGCCCCAACCGCTCGGCCAGATGAACGCCGCGCACCGGTTGGCGCTCGCCACGGAGCCTGGCAAAAAAAGACAACACATCGCGACCTTTCATGCCGCGAACCAACCTCACATCGCCCGGCAAATACGATACGCCAGCGTGCACCGCAACGCTGTCGTTGAAACAGTCGCGGCCGGCTATCGTGGCCCGGCCACGCGTCGGTCGCAGAAAACCCATAAGCAGCCGTAGAAGAGTCGTCTTGCCTGATCCATTGGGGCCCAGTAGCCCAAACACCTCGCCACGCCGTACCGACAATGTGCAATCGTTAAGTGCCGAAAGCCGACCGTAGTTTTTCGTCAGCGCGTGTGTTTCGACGATGGACGGTGCATTCTCCATACTTAGTCGGCGTTGCGGCTGGCCGACGGATCCTGTTTGCGCAATTGTACGTGGACGCGGGCGACGTCGCCCATGTAGCTGTACTTAGCCGCAGCATTAGCGGCTGCTAATTCTATGAGGCGGAGAGACTCATCATCCTGGTCGAGCGCTTCGAGGTAGAGGCCGACGTAAAGGTCGGCGTAGAATTTGGCGGTGCCTTCTGCTTTCTCGCCGGCTTCCAAGACTTCCTCCGGTGTGATGGTGCCGGCAAACATCTGTTGAATTTGGGCCATCGGCACCCGCGAGTCATCTTCGACGGGAATGAGCGACTTTCGTGCCGCCTCGACGGAACCTTTTGGCGCACGTACCACGCACAAGAAATGCCAGGCCGCGTTTTCGACGTCCTGCGGGTTGACCGTCCGGTGAAGCTCAAACTGCCGCGTCCCTTTTTCGTACTCGCCGGCGTAATAGTACGCGATGCCGCGCTGCCAGTGCTCGGCCGCCCGGTCGGGTGCGAACTGAAGTTCTCGATCGAAGTCGGCAATCGAAGCCGCAATCCGCGCTTGGCGGAAACGTTCTTCTCCACGCAAATGCAACACTCGGATCGCCAATTGACGTGCCCGCAATTTCGTCGATTCGTCTGGATCGTCTGATCCCAGCAACGGATCCAAACTTTGCAGGGCACCGTCGAGATCGCCCGCCCGATATTTTTGCAGCGCACTCGCAAGCTGAGCTGCAGTTTCTTGGGCCTTCGATGTGGCTGCGACGAACAAAACAACAGCAGCCAACGCGATTCTGAACTTGAACATGGATGTTAAGTTTTCTCGGAGACGCTTTTCCCGACAGCTACGACGCAAGCAGCGGATTACCGGGCTTTCCATTATCGCAAATTGGCTTTAGTGCGCCTCCTGGGCTCTATTCGGCCAACCATTGGCATTTTTATTCCGGGCGACATATACTGAGCGCTGCCAGCTCACGGGCACAAGACGAAGGAGTGCCACCATGTTGCGACATGTAGCTATCGCGTACTTCGCTTTGGCAACCGCGCTGCAAGCGCAGACAGTATTTGTAAATACGCACATCCTTGCCAGCTCCGCGCCTGGCAGCATTGGTTTTAGTCTTTCGAAAGATGGTCAACCTCCTCCGTTTAATCAGCCACCTCTTTCATGCGTAGAATGCGACACCGCAATCCATTTCGAATATGACGGTGCAAAAATCAAAGCGACCGTTATTGCACTCGACGAACAGTCCGATTGGTTTCTTGTTCAGCCCGGCGACATATTCAGCCGTGCGACGATTAATGCCGGGCAATTTCCGGCGGTTTTTAATGCTATCCCGCCACCGCAAGGTGGTGAAGTTACAGTCGGTCCAGGCGAGTTCTATTTGGGAGTTCGCACGGGAAGAGGATTTGAAGGAACTTTAGGAAATCCCGGGCCAGTGAAACGCAACGCGTACGGCTGGGTGCACCTGCGGCCGGTCAATGGCGTGTTAACCATGGCCGGAAACGTCATGTCCTACAACAGTCGTGGCATCATTGTCGGCACCACACCGCTGTGCCGGAACCCTCTGCGCTGGCATCCATTGGCATCGCAATGGCCTTGGCGACTGTTCTAAATCGTCGCGGGCAGTTACGACTCGCGACCGACGGTTGGACACGTTAGGCAAACAGCGCCGTCACCGCCTGGGCCTTCACCAGCTCGCGCGGCTGGTTGAGGTGGTTGTAGACGATCGTCTCCGGGTGGATGCCGAGCGCGTGGTAGATCGTCGCCAGGATTTCGATCGGGTGGACCGGGTTTTCCAGCGGCGAGGAGGCGGTCGCGTCGCTCTTGCCGTGGACGTAGCCGCGCTTGATGCCGGCGCCGGCCATGACGGCCGTGTAGCAGTACGGCCAGTGGTCGCGGCCGTCGGCGCTGTTGCTGTTGCCGGAGGTGCTCACGCCCTTCTGCGGGCTGCGGCCGAACTCGCCGATGCACACCACCAGCGTGTCTTCGAAGCATGCCGCGCTTGTCCAGGTCGTCGATCAGGGCCGACAGGCCCGTGTCGAGCATCGGGCCCGATTGGTTCTTCATCCGCTTCGTGAGATCCGACGTGGTGGTCCCACGAGTGGTTGTCGGAGTTGGCGACCTTCGGCCAGACGACTTCGACCACGCGCGTGCCGGCTTCGATCAGCCGGCGGGCGAGCAGGCAGCTCTGGCCGAACGTGTTGCGGCCGTACTGGTCGCGGAGCGCGTCCGGCTCTTGCGACAGGTCGAACGCGTCGCGGGCCCGGCCGGAGGTGACCAGGCTCAGCGCCCGCTGGTAGTACTCGTCGAGGTTCTCCTTCTCGACGGCCTTCTCGACGGCCGGCATCTGCGCGTTGATCAGGTCGCGGAGCTTGGCCCGGCGCTCGAGGCGCACGGCGAACACGTCGGGCCGCAGCTTGAGGTCGTCGACCTTGATGCGGTCCATCTTGTTCATGTCCATGTCGTCGCCGTCCGGGAAGAGCGTGTACGGGTCGAACGCCTTGCCCAGGAAGCCGGCCGAGCCGCCTTTGCCGACGACGTTGCTCTCCTGCAGCGGCCGCGGCAGCATCACGAACGGCAGCATCGGCTCGGTCGGCGGCTGCAGCCGCACGATTTGCGAGCCGAAGTTGGGGAAGTCCTGGGCGTTGGGCGGCTCGAGCTGGCCGGACGGGCTGACCTTGTCGGTCGTGTAGCCGGTCATCATCTGGTAGATGGCGGCCGTGTGGTTGAACAGGCCGTTCGGCGTGTAGCTCATCGAGCGGATCATCGTGAAGCGGTCGTTCACTGCGGCGAGCTTCGGCAGGATTTCGGTGAAGTGGACGCCCGGCAGCTTCGTGCCGATGTTCTTGAACGTGCTGCGGATGTTCTCGGCCGCATCCGGCTTGGGGTCCCACAGGTCGAGATGGCTGGGCCCGCCTTGCAGGTAGACCATGATGATGCTCTTGGCTTTGCCCCAACCGGGCCGCCGCCGGCCGCGCCGCCGCGCTCGTGCCGGCCTGCGCCGCCTGGAGCTTGAGCAGCGAGCCGAGCGACAGGCCGAGCATGCCGGCGCCGCCGACGCGGAGCACATCGCGCCGAGTGGGCCGCAGGTGAGCATCGCACAAATCTTTGCCGCGCGGACCGATGATTCGAAACATGGTTGAGCCTCGCTGTGTAGATGGCGCAATCGTGTGCCGAATGTGACGAATTCGACGCAATGCGAGCGAACCGTACGCACGTCACTCCGTGCGCCATTCGTCACTTCGTCATTCGACGGACATTCGTCATTGTCATTAATGGTTATACAAAAACGACGGGCTATTAATCAGCGCCCAGACGATATCCTGGGCGACGGTCAGGCGTTTATTCTTCAGTTGTTCTTCGCTGAGCGCGACCGCGCGGCGAAGCTGCTGCAGCTTCGCATCCACCGGCAGCGGCTGCTGGGCCTCCGCCAAATCGGCTTCGAGCTGCTTCAATCGCGGGTCTTCCGGCAGCGGCTGCTCGTGGCGGGCCAGCTCGGCCTGCAGCTTCTTGTACTGCTCGTCAGTCTTCGCGGACGTGCGCCAGCAGCGTCTTTCGCTCCGCGTCGGTCCGCTGGTCGGCCGGCTTGGCGAGGATCGCGGCGATCTCCGCCGGCAAGCCGAAGTTCAGCGGCGGCGGCGCGTCGGTCACCGAGATGCGGAACCGGCCGAGCGAATGCTGGCCGTCGCGAAGTTCTGATGGATCGTCAATTCCAGCACGCCGTCCTTCGCGCCTTCGAGCGGCGTCGCCAGTTCGAACACCGCCGAGTGGTCCTGCCCCAGTCTGCGGATGCGATGGCCCAGCCGTTGTCGGCTTCGGCCGTGCTGTTGCCGTCGATCGCGGTTTCCACCGGATACCCGCCCTGGCTGAAAGTGGCCTGGGCCTTTTGCAGTTTGATGTCGGCGTAGCCGGCGCCTTCGGCGGCGAACAGCCGAACCGCATCGATCGGCAGCACGGCCTGGTCGTCGTCGACGAAGATTCGCAGGCCGGTCAGTTCCGCATCGGCTATGAATCGCAATCGGCGTCGCCGTGCGGCCGCCGTCGCCGGCCGAGCAGCGTGCGACGCGCCGAGCGGGCGTCGTCGAATGCCGGCTGCTTGGCGGTCGTCCACTGGACGGTGAACGTGAGCCGCCGATCGGATGCCCGTGACGACTTCCAGCAGATACGTGCCGGCCGGCTCTTTGAGCGACGTCTTGATGCCCGCTCGCTGGCCCGTGCCGAAGACGAATGCGCATGCCGGAATCGGCGACGACTTTGGCGCCTTCTTCAGCTCTGCCAATCGTCGGCCGGGCCGGAGAAATCCCAGCTCCTCACGAGCTTCAGCGGCGCCGGCCGCCGGCAACCAGCGCGCAGTCGAACTCGGTGACGACGAAGTTTCCGCTGCCGCCGCGACCTGGGCCGCGATTGGGCAGCCGATCGTCGGCGAGCGCTTCCAGGCGAATGCCGGTGACGCGATCGAGCGGAATCGGAGCCGCGATGCGATACGAGCCCCTTCGCCTTGTCGCCTTCGACGAAGATCGAGCCGTCGGCCTGCCGCGTGAACTGCGCGCGATAGGTCGCACCCATCTCGATCGCATCCAACGCGTGCCAGCGCGTTCGCTCTTTTGGCCGGCTTCCCATTCCGGCAGCTTCGCGCCAAGCTGCTTGTCGTATTCGGCGAGCGCGGCCTGCGCCTTGGCGATGCGCTCCTGCCGCTCGCGCTCCTCGCGCGGGCGGCGAAGCTTCGCGATCTCGCGATAGGCTTCGAGCTCGGCCTGCAACCGGCCACGCGGCCTTGCCGCTCGATTTCGCGCTCGGCAACTTGCGGCGCCAGCTCCTTCGCGTACGCCTCCAGGTCGGCGACCAGCTTGGCATGATCGGCTTCCAGCTTGCTCGAACATGTGCGACGCGCCGGTCACTTCGTCCGGCTTGCCGGGGCGATTGAGGAACCGCAGGAACAGGTCGGTTGACCAGTTCGCCGTTGTCGGCCACTTCCGCGACCAGCTTGGCGACGGCATTGTCCGGGTCGCTGATCGCGTCGCCCACGGTCGGGCCGCTGACCAGCGCCATCACGGGGCCGAGCTGCAGATTGCTGCTCCGCTCGCATTCGCAGGCGCTTTCGCGGGCCGGCCGGCCCAGGTTGCCGAGGAAACCGTCCGGCAAGTTCGACGCCGACGTCCGGCAGCGTGGCCGCCCGGGCTCCCGGCGACAACGCCGGGAACGCCGACGTCGCGCCGGTCGCGCGATAAATCGCGTCGAACAGCACTTCGGCCGGCAGCCGGCGGGCGCGGGCGTGCGAGAAGTTGATCTGGTCGTCTTCGTTCCACTTGTTCGTTTCGACCGAAAGTTGGTACGTGCGCGACTTGCAGATCAGCTGCATCACGTGCCGCGTGTTGAAGCCGCTCTTGATGAACTCGTCGGTGAGATAGTCGAGCAGCTCCGGATTCGTCGGCGGGTTGCCGGCGCGGATGTCGTCGAGCGGCTCGATGATGCCGCGGCCCGTCAGGTAACCCCAGATGCGATTCACATAGCTCTTGGCGAAGTACGGATTGTCGGGCGACGTGATCCACGCGGCCAGCTGCTCGCGACGCGTCGCGCCGTCTTTCGTTTCGTGCTTGCACTCGAACGGGAACGCCGGCGGCGGTGACGGCGCCGGTGCGGTCGTGCTTCACCTCGCCCTGCGGCGAGTCGGCGACGATTTCGTACAGCGGCTGGCCCGCTTCGACGGCCGAGCCGCCGATCATCGCGTCGCCGCTGGCCGGGTCCTTGCTCAGCTCGACCTGCGCGAAGTACGCCGCCAGGTGATAGTACTGGTCCTGCGTCCAGCGCTCGAACGGATGGTCGTGGCACTTGTTGCAGTTGAACCGCGTGGCCAGGAACAGGTGCGTCGTGTTCTCCATCAGCGCCTGCGGCGTGCGCAGCATTTTGAAGTACGACGCCGGCCGGGTTGTCCTTGGTCGAACCGGTGGCGGTGAGAATCTTGCGCACGAACTGGTCGTACGGCGTGTTGCGGCCAGCTCGCCGCGAATCCAGTTGCGCAGCGCCGTCGCCCCTTCGACGCCGAGGAACTTGCGGTTGACCATCAGCAGGTCGGCCCACTTGTTGGTCCAGAACTCGATGTAGTCGTCGCTGCCGACGAGCTGCGTCGACGAGCGCGTCGCGCTTGGTCCGCGACTCGCGCGCATCGTCGACGAACGCTTGAATCTGCTCGGGCGTCGGCGGCAGGCCGGTGAGGTCGAGGTACACGCGGCGGACGAATTCGTAGTCGTCCGCGAGCGGCGAGGGCAGCGTCTTCGTGCGCTTGCAGCTTCGCGGCCACCAGCTCGTCGATGCGATTGTTCGCCGGCAGTTCTTCCCAGGCGAAGCCGCTGCGGTCGCCCATCACGGTGAGCGTCGTGGCCGCGTAGTTTCCTTCGTAGCGCACGAGCACGGCCGCCTCGCCGCGGCGCAGCGCTTCGAGCAAGCCGGGCTGCTCGGGCACGGTTTTCACGACGTCGGTGTTGCCGCTTTCGACGAACGCTTCGCGGGTGACGTCGCGCTCGCGTGCCGTCGGAATAGGTGGCCACGACGCGGACTTGCTGCCGTGCGCCGATCGCTTCGACGACCGGATTGGCGGCGTGACTTCGAAGCGGGTCACGCGCGGCGACGTCAGATTGAGCTGCGCCGGCGGCGATCCACGCCGCAGCGTTCGTAGTACGGCTGCCCGGCTTGAGCACCTGGCCGCCGTGTGCGGCACGGCGGCCGTCGGCTTGAGCAGCATCAGGCTTTGGCCGGCGAGGCGACGTTCACGCGCCGCGATGCCAGGTCGTCGGTCAGCGCCCGCACGTCGAACACCGGATCGTAGCCGCGGAGCGAAAGCTTGAAGCCATTCTTGCCGGCCTCGCACCGTGGCAGGTGCCCGGTTGCAGCCGGCGCGGGCCAGGATCGGGGCGACGTCGCGAATGAAATCGGGCTGGCGGCTGTCGAGGCCGCTACTTGGACGTCGACGCTGGCCGACTTGTCGCCGAGCGCGACGTCAGCTGCCTGGCCATTCGCTCGGCGTACGAGCCGGCCGCGTTGACTTCGCGACCGGCGCGAGAACGTGAACTTCGCTGGCGCGTAACATCGACCTTCGCCCCGGACGCTAGCTCGGCCGTGACGACGACTGCGCGTAGCGGGCTGGCTATCCAGTTGAATCGCGACGGGCTCGACGGCCAGACGATCGCGTCGCCGGGGCAGTGGCGGCTCGGCGCGATGAAGATCGTCTTCGGCTGATTCGCGTCTGCCGCGTCGCAGCGACTAGTCTCGCGCTTGCTGATTTCCACCGGCACGAACGACGCGACGAGCGAGCCGCTTTGCGTGTCGAAGAGCCGCACCGTGCCGTCGCCGCCGGCGGCGGCCACGCGGTCGCCGTTCGGGCTCAGCGCGACGGCGTACACGCCGCCTTCGGCCACTTCGACTTCGGCGAGCGTTTGCACGCCTTGCTCGAAGTGCTTGTGGAGCTGCGCCTTTTCTTCGCCGCTGCGGTTGATGCACCGGCTTGTTGAGAATCGCCTGGATCGGTTCGGGAATCTCCGGCGCGGCTCCATGCGATACACGTGCACGTGCCCGTGGCCGTCGAGGCTGCTGCCGGCGGCGATCGTGCGGCCGTCGGCCGTGATATCGACGCTGAAAATGCGCCCCGGCAGCGGCGGCAACTCCCACAACAGGTTCGCATCGTCGCCAATTGACGCGGGCCGTGACGCGGTGCATGCGGTAGATCTGCGGCATGCCGTCGGCGCCGCCGAAGAGGATTTCGTCGCGCAGCGGATGCCGCACGACGCTTTGGATGCCGCCCTTCAGCGCGCCCGGCGTGATCGACGTGATGTTGTCGACGAACCGCTGCGTGGCGACTTCGATCAGCTTGGCCGCCATGTCGCGGCCGACCGAAACCAGGTGGCTGCCGTCGACGGAGAACGCCGTGCCGAGCACCCAGTCGTCGTGGGCGGTTTGAAACAGAACTTGCTCGCCCGTTTCGGCGTCGATCACGCGCACCGACTTATCGGTGCCGCCAAAGGCGACGCGCTTGCCGTCGGGCGACCAGGAGGCGCCGAACACCGAGTCGTGCGTGACGGGAACCGACAGCCAGCAGCTGTGCGATCGGCGACATCCCAAATCTGCACTTCGCCCATCTGCGCCGGCCGGCCGCCCGTGACGGCCAGCTTCGTGCCATCGGGCGAGAAGCGCACCGATTCGATCCGCTCCGACATGCCGACCAGCCGGGCGACGAGCCCGCTGCCGTCGGCTTTGTGCAGCAGCACTTCGTGGAAGCCGGCGACGGCCAAGCAGCGCGCCGTCGGGCGACCAATCGAGCGACGTGATGACGGGCGGGCCGCTGTAAATGGGCGGGTGCTCGGCATCGATGGGCGGCGTCGAATCGGGCGGCGTGTCGTCTTTGGCGCCTTCTTCGATCCAGCGGCGGATGAGCGCGATCTCGACGTCGGCGAGCGGCTTCTTGCCTTGCGGCATCGCCGCTTCGCCGTCTGTCCGGCGTGATCTGCTCGATGAGATAGCTTTCGTCCGGCTTGCCGGGCACGATCGCCGGCATGCCGCTTTCGCCGCCGGCCAGCAGGCTCTTGAACGCGGTCATCTCGAGCTTGCCGCTCGCCTTGGCCGGCTGGTGGCAACCCTGGCAGTTGGCCTGCAGGATCGGCAGCACATCGCGGACGTAGCTCGCCGGGGCGGGTTTCGCAGTCGCATCGGTTCCGGCGGCCGGTTCTTCAGCGGCACGGCCCACCGAATCGGCGGCCATCCAAACAATCCCAGCCAGCAGCGCCACATTCCAACCCGGAAATCGACGCTCGCCCGCCACGCGATCAACCATTCCACTGGCTCCTTGATGTGCCAACGGAGTTCGCGGCGCGAATCGCCGCTTCCTAAGCCCAGTCAATAACTTAGCTGCTATGCGCCAGTTTATCAAAGGATCGTGGCCGCCGGGCGGTGGAATTGTGAAGCAAAGTCGCGCAAAGGCGCAAAAAGGCGCTTTCCATGCGCACAACTTGGAATGGATGCGGGGGCTCAGCACCGAAACCGACGCTTATTGCCGCGACCGCCACTCTCGGTCCAGGATCGCAAAGATGACGTCGTCGACCCACTCGCCATTCAGCCAGAGGCTTTCGACCATGTGCGCTTCCTGCCGCATACCGACGCGTTTGAAAAGCTTAATCACTGCCGTGTTGCGCGGATCCATGGAAGCAAAGATCCGGTGCTTGCCCAATCCTGTGAATAGGTATTCAAGCACAGCTCGCACGGCCTCAAGAGCAAAACCCTGACGCCGGTGTGATGGGGCCAGAGTGATGCCAATTTCGGATTGTCTGCGATCATCCTTCAAAAAGTGGAGACCACAATCACCAATTAGCTGGCAACTTTCGCGATGCACTAATGCGAGTTGGAACCATGTTCCTGGTGCATCCGGTTCGATGCCTGAAAGTTTGTTGATGAACTCCCGCGTCTGCTCCACCGACTCAGGTTTCCAATCCTGGAACTTAGCGACGATCGGATTGGATCGGTAGGCAAACAACGCGTCCGCGTCATGGAGAGCCAGCGGGCGCAACTCAAGCCGCTCGGTGATGATTGGATCTAACACACCAGAGTCTCCGACGGCGGATGATACGGCGCGGGCTCCCCGGGACCCTGTTATAACCGTCTCGTCCCCTCCCGGCACTTCGCAAGCGAACTCCGATTTCCCAACGAGCATGCCATGAGTGAGCCGGGAGACGATAGAGTGCAGCAGTCGGTCGGTTGGCCGGTTCCTCCCGCGGACCAGTCAATTAGTCCGCCTGCACACGGGTCCAGAATCAGCACGCGCCACATCAATGGCAGTGTCAGCAGCTCCGAGCGGTTCAACGGGGTGAGGTTCAATAAGCGAATCAAGGGACAATAGCCGATCCGACCATCGTCGCTGTGCCGACGAGCTGCATCCAATGGATCCATTGCATCCACGGCAACTTACCGATGGCCAGTAAGCCAAGGTAAGCAATTCTCACCTGCACTGGATAGGGCCGAATCTGCCGCAGGCGAACGAAAAAGTACACGCCCATCACGCCGCACAACACCATAACAATCACGATTACCCACCAGTAGCCGGCGAGCGAGGCGATGAGCAGCGGCAAGGTTGTGTGGCCCAGTGCCACCAACTCATGTCTCGAAAAACACGGCGGTCAATCATTGCGCTAGACATGACTCGCCTCGCCTTCCGTGAAAGGTGTTGCCGCCTTAGCGTCGAGCGCTCGTTTGGACGAAGTCACGGGCGGCGCGCTCAAGCGCGGTATGAACATGGGAACGCGCTTTCGATAGTGCTCGTATTGATGTCCGAAGTGGGCGATCAGATCGCGCTCCTCCACAATCGCCGCCAGAGCCATATAGGCGGTCATCACGCCGGCAAACAGCAGATGTCCGACCGTCATCGTCGGCGTGGCCCAAAAGGAGATGGCCCAGCCGATGTACAGCGGATGGCGCACGTGCTTATAGAGCAGCGGCACGCGAAACGGCGATGCTTCATAACTGCGGCCTCGCAGATAAAGCCACACCTGGCGTGTGCCGAAGAGGTCAAAATGGTCAATCATCAAGCTGACCAAGGGCACGAGCAGCCAGCCGCATGCGAACAGGACCCACATCGCGCCGCGCATCACGGGCTGGTGCACGTCCCAGACGATGGTGTCGATGCCTCGCCACTGCCAGACCAGGATGCCCGTCACGAGGCAAGAAACCAAAACATACGTGCTGCGTTCGATGGGCTGCGGCACGATGCGCGTCCAATGCCGCTTGAATGCGGGCCTGGCCATGATCGAATGCTGTGCGGCGAATAATCCAATCAGTAACAAATTGATTCCGATTGCGGTGCTGACCGACCCTTCCACCGTCGAATCAATGGTCTTGGGCACGACCAGATTGCCAACAAAGCCAACCAAATAGGCAAACGTGACGAAGAACAGGAGATGGCAGACAACGCCATAGAGAAAGAACAGCCAACGTTTCATTTTTGGTCCTTTTGTAAAAAGCGGGGCTGCAAGGTGCACACGTCCGACTGGTTGGACGGCATTCGTCGACACCTACGAGTATCGCCTCAATCCACGCCGGGGAAAGTTTACTTGTGGTACACTGGCCGGTTGACTTGAAGTCAACTTCGGTCAGAACATTGACATCGCCAGGGCGTCCAATGAAGTCTTCTACGCGCCAGCAACTTGTAGACGCGGCAATCCGGCGGTTTTATCGGGACGGCTTTCGCAGCGTGGGAATCGACCAAATCCTGGCCGATGTCGGCATCAGCAAGACCGCGTTCTACAAGCACTTCGAGAGCAAAGAAGACCTGATGGTCGCTGCTTTGGAGATGCAAAACGGCTGGCTTCAAGACACCTTTCGAACGATGATCCGAGAGCGTGGCGGTCCGACGGCGATCGGCCAGCTCTACGCCGCGTTCGACGTGGTCGAACACATCATCAAGTCGGACGAATTCCAAGGCTGCATTTTCGTGAATGTCGCCATGGAGTTTCCGCTGCCGCACGAGCCGGCTCATGTGTTGGCAGCAAAGAACAAACGTGCGATTGAAGAGTTTCTCTACGGCTTGGCAGTTGAAGCGCAGGCTGCGGATCCGAGTGCGCTGGCACAAGAGTTATGCCTGATTATGGAGGGCGCTTACGTTACCCGGGTTGTCACGGGCAACACGAATACAATTGACATAGCGCGCCGCATAGCAAAGCTCGTAATCGCTGCAAATTGTTCCGACTCGCTAGCCCCGATCAGCCTCGAACGGTACGATGCCGAATAGTAAGGCAGGGGAATTACTCACGACTCGGTTGGGTATTTCGCGGTGCTCGATTCACCCATTTCAAAAGGAGAGCTGGCATGAATATCATTCGCACGTTTGTTGCCGCGGTCGCGTCGCTCGTGATGGTCTCCGGCCTTTCCGCTCAGGAGACGCCGCAATTCCCGCAGCCGACGAAAGAGCATCAATGGCTGGAGCAGTTCGTCGGAGAATGGGAAACGACCGCTGAGGGAAAAATGGGGCCGGACCAGCCGGCGATGACCTGCAAGGGCACGGCAACCTCTCGCATGCTGGGCGGTTTCTGGCTCGTCACCGAGAACGACAACGAGATGATGGGCATGAAGATCAACGCCCTGCAGACCATCGGCTACGACTCGGCAAAGAAAAAGTACATCGGCACATGGGTCGATTCGATGCTCAACCACCTGTGGGAGTATGAAGGAAGCGTCGACGCCACCGGCAAAAAGTTAACGCTGGACGCGGAAGGACCGAACCTCATGGCGGCCGGCAAGACGGCCAAATTTCGCGACACCTACGAGTTCAAATCGCCAGACCACATCGAAGTCACGTCATCAATGCAGGGCGACGACGGCAAATGGGTCCAATTCATGGTTGGCCAGATCCGCCGCAAGAAGTGACGAAGCTTTTGCGGGCGGGGTGACTGCCTATCCACGGAACACGAAGCGCCGCTTTATGTTTTCCGTCCGTCGCTGGCCAATCGGCACGTCAGGCGCCCAATCTTGTCACCATCAAGCGTAATATGATGGTCGATGATGACGGGGTCGGGGAGGCCGGTCCTGTCAAAATTGCCATCGACTTTGGTCGTGATGGTCACCTGGCCGTTGCGGTCGGCCACCTTGAGGACCGCCAAGGTAACCTTGGCGTCCATGATTTCGCGATCGCGCCATGCCTTGATTGCGGCGGCGCCGCGGTGCTCGCGGCCTGCATCGTTCACGATTGCATTCTCATTGAAACAGGCGATGAATGCCGCAGCGTCATGGTCATTCGTAGCCCGAACATATTCGGCGGCAATTTTCGGTAATTTCGTTGTCATCGGTTCTCCTTGTTTTCAGTGGTATTGCACGAGCTCTCTGCTCGTCATCACCATAGACACAGCCTCGAGCCAGACCGTGACAACTTCCGGTCGGAATTTTCAATTCAGATGTAGTGCTGTACGGACCTCCTTCCTTTCCAGCACGCCTCGCAGCCAGACGACCTGATCTGAAGGCTGGAGAAAGGGGTGATCGCGGTAAATCGCCGCGTACTGTCCCTCAACGATATCCTCGATGTCGCGGACTGTTTCTGCTGCAACATCTTTGACCCGCTGGACATGTTCGGGAACGAATCTTAGGTGCTTGGGATCGACGTGACCGTCTCGAATGAACCCGGTCGTCTTTTTTGGACAGCGGCA
The DNA here is from genome assembly GCA_963786455.1 of uncultured Planctomycetota bacterium. Lineage (GTDB taxonomy): Bacteria > Planctomycetota > Planctomycetia > Pirellulales > Lacipirellulaceae > JABDGM01. Next base: position 1,107,449 of record CAWAZX010000018.1, read on the forward strand.
AGGGTTGCGCTGGTTCACCAAACCACATTGGTTGTTCATGAAGCTGTAGAGATCACGGCGTGCGCGGGCCAGGCACTGTCGGAAATTCTCAGGCGTCATTTCCAGGACATCGCCGCCGACCCTGTCGCTGACGCCCAGGACTTCGCCCAGCGTGAAGATCAGGCGCTGTTTGCGGTCGAGACACAGCAACATTCCGGCTGTGCAGCTGATCTTCGCCTCCTCGACCAGAAGCGGCACATCCACCGGCACGCTGTGTTGATCAGGCAAGTCGAGATCGGGCGTGCCGTCGATAGCAGCGCCGTAATCCGCGAATGTCGTCGTCAGTGCCTCGGCCTTGCGACGTTTCATATTGAGCACGTGATTGACCGCGATGCGGTACAGCCACGTTCTGAATTTGCATTCCCCTTTGAACGTGCTAAGCCGCGTGATGACCTTGATGAGTACTTCCTGCGTTACCTCCTCGGCATCGTGCGGTTCAAAAACCATGCGGACGGCAATGTTATAAATCCACGCCTGGTGCCGCAGAACGAGCGCCTCAAGCGCAGCCCGGTCGCCATTTTTCGCCAGCTCGACGAGCTCGGCTTCATCCGATTCGCCTGCAGCGGTCTCGGTGAAAGGATTGTGCACGACTCGGCTCCTTGGTCCTTGCTTGCCACATTCTATACGAGCGGAGCATTACGCTATCCCTTCGACACGACAAGAGAGTGAGTGTGACAAAAGTTGGGAAAAATCGGGCGGCCGACCGACCGCGAATGCCGCTGCCGGTATTTCTAGGCCGGTAGAGCGGTCGCCCGGGGAGTCGCAAGGCGTACGGATGGAGGCCCGCGGCGAGCTTCCAAACGATGCGAAACCCGCGAAGACAAAACGCACGTTCATGTAAAAGTCGAAGTCGTCTAACGTCGCCGGCTACGCGACGAAGCTGCTCAAATGTCTTGGACTTCCAGTCGGTTCAACTGAAACTTTGATGGCTTTCCCGATATAGTAACTAAGATATCCGCACTGCCCATCCATCCAGGTGGGCGAAAAACGGCAATCTAAACCGCTTGGGCCAGGAAAAAATCCGCAAGGTAAAATTATCCGCCGTACTTGTCCCGCGCTCAGAAATCGAGAAAGTTCGCTGCGACGAATCTACCGTGATGGGCTCGACGACTAAAATGGGTGCGACTGACGGAAATACGCTTTGCCGAAAAAACTCTTTAATGTTCCCAGTGTCCGCGTTGTCATCACCTGTCAAAAACTCTCCCAACGAAGAAGCCTCCATGGTGTTGCGTACCACTCGAATACGTTCCGCATATTTGGCGATTCCGCTCTTTCTGTTACCGTTCGTGCTGCTTCGGACAGCGTCCGGCGCGGAGCCGTTGCCCCGACTCAAGGTCAGTGAAGATCGCCGGTTTCTGACGACCGCCGATGGGAGGCCCTTTTTCTGGCTCGGCGATACCGCCTGGGAGTTGTTCCATCGACTCAATCGCGAAGAGGCGGACGAGTACCTGGCGATCCGCGCAAGCAAGGTTACACCGTGATTCAGGCGGTCGCACTCGCCGAGTTGGACGGTCACACCGATCCGAATCCATACGGTCACCTGCCGCTGGTCGATTTGGATCCCGCACATCCAGCAGTGGTCGACGGTCCGAGCAACGACTATTGGGACCACGTGGACTACATCGTCGATTCTGCGAACGCTCGCGGGCTGTATGTCGGCTTCTTGCCCACGTGGGGTCGTTATTGGCACGACAAGGTCCGCGACGAGCGGCCGCTATTCACGCGCGCGAGCGCCGAGGCATACGGGAAGTGGCTCGGAGTGCGATACAAGGACAAGGCGATCGTGTGGATTCTCGGCGGCGACCGCGCCATCGAGAACGACGAGCAACGCGAGATCATCCGCGCGATGGCTCGTGGGCTGCGCAAGGGGTCGGCGGGTCGCAACTGATGACCTTTCACCCGCCGGGCGGGCGCGGCTCGGCCGAATGGTTTCACACCGACGACTGGCTCGATTTCAACATGCGGCAGAACGGGCACGTGACAGAGTTCACCGAGCGGTACGCCAAAACCCGCGAGGACTACGATCGTACGCCGGCGAAGCCCGTCATCGATGGCGAGCCGATCTACGAAGATCATCCCGTGTCGTTCAGTCCCGATAACCTGGGCCACTCCACTGCGGCCGACGTGCGGCGACCGCTGTATTGGGATTTGTTCAGCGGTGCTTGCGGGCACACCTATGGGCATCACTCGGTGTGGCAGATGTGGCGCGATGGTCGCAATCCGATCAATCGGCCGTTGATGCCGTGGCATCGAGGCCATCCATCAGCCGGGAGCGGCGCAGATGCAGTTCGGCCGCAAGCTGCTGGAGTCGCGGCCGCAGACGCAGCGCATCCCGGACAACGACGTGGTCGTGACCGATCGGGTGGCAAGCTCCGTGCCCGGCGCCGGTCGCTATCGCTTCGCGGCGACGCGCGACTCCACCGGCAGCTACGCGTTGATCTACCTGCCGGTAGGCCGCAAGTTCCGCGTACGCATGGATAAGATATCCGGCCCAACGGTCAAGGCATGGTGGTACAATCCTCGCGACGGCAAGGCAGAAGCGATCGGCGAGTTTCCCAACACGGGCGAGCGCAAATTCATCTCACCGACACCGGGCGAAGCGCTCGATTGGATTCTCGTCCTTGATGATGCGAGCCAACGGTTCCCTCCACCCGGAGCGCAACCATGATCGCTTTTCAATTTTATCTCGACAGCAATTGTGTGCCGAGGCTCGCCTGTATTGCTCCTTTTGCAGCGTGCACGCCTTCGCCCGGTCGAGCCGGATTCGTTTGAGATACTGAAGCGGTGAGCTGCCGGTCACAAGCTCGAAGTTGTGATGGAATGCGGCAATGCTCATGCCTGCCCGGTTCGACGGTAAACTCCTTCACGGAGTCGGCGTGTACCTCTTCAAAACCCTGGCAATCCGAATGAATTGTTCGTTCCGATTGGCGAGGGCCCGCACAACGCCGAGCGGCAGGGGCTCGGGCTGGCCGATTTCGGTAGAATTCAACGAATTCCTGGCCCCGAAGTTCAAGAGACTTCGCATTAACCGATATAGGGCCGCCGATAGCAATCGTGCCGAATTCGAGTTCAGATGTCCGAGGTTACGCAAATTCTCGATCAGATTCAGCAAGGCAATCGCGCCGCAGCGAGCGAATTGCTGCCGCTCGTCTACGCGGAGTTGCGTCGTTTGGCAATCCATAGAATGAGCAAGGAACAGCCTGGGCTGACGCTACAGCCTACTGCGCTCGTCCACGAAGCGTACATTCGTTTGGTGGGCGACGCGGCGGTCAAGTGGGATGGCCGTGCACATTTTTTTGCTGCTGCGGCCGAAGCCATGCGCCGAATCCTGATTGAGAATGCCAGACGTCGCAAGAGCCTCAAGCAGGGCGGCAACGTCAGTCATCGACAAGCTCGCGGACGACGATGCCGTCGTAATATTTGACAATACGGACGAACTGCTCGATCTTGATGCGGCGCTTACCAAGCTCGCGGTGACCGAGCCAGAACTCGCTAGGCTTGTCGAACTACGTTTCTTCGCCGGGCTAACTGTAGAAGAAGCCGCGCAGGCTATGGGCATTTCAACTCGCACCGTGAAGCGGAACTGGGCTTTCGCGAGGGCGTGGTTAGGACGCGAAATGAATTCTCAGTCGTCGGCAACCAAAAAACTATATCCTAAATCAGAAGTAAAGATGTCGCGCGGCATTTCTGTCTGGTATCGCCGGGACCATTAATAGATTGCTCCTATGCGCTCAGATATCCAAACTGAAAAATCAGTGTTTCTCAAGGCACTCGACATCGAATCACCGAGCGAGCGAGCCGCTTTCATCGAAATTGCATGTCAAGGCAACTCCGACCTGTCTTGTGGCCGTATCGGCGCTGTTCGATGCCCACGAGAGCGATGCCAATCCAGTCGACAAGCCCATTGCCGTCGACGCGGTGTTCAGAATTGGCGACTTGGACGAAACCGAGTGGCGTCCAGCGCCATCGCGTCTCCCACATCACGCTCCTGGAACCAGGATCGGCGTCTACAAGCTGATGGAGCTGATTGGCGAGGGTGGGTTTGGACTGGTCTACGTTGCCGATCAACAGGAACCCGTGCGTCGTCGAGTCGCCTTGAAGATTATCAAGCCGGGGATGGAGTCGCGCGAGGTGCTGACGCGCTTCGAGGCCGAGCGGCAGGCCATCGCACTGATGGACCACCCGAATATCGCCCGAATCTTCGATGCGGGCGTGACTGACTCGGCACAGCCATATTTCGTAATGGAGCTCGTTCGCGGCGTGCCGCTCACCGCGTTCTGCGACAGCCACAAGCTCGATACGTCGGAGCGGCTCAAGCTTTTCGTGACAATCTGCCATGCGGTGCAGCACGCTCATCAAAAAGGCATCATTCACCGCGACTTGAAGCCTTCGAATATTTTAGTGTCGCTCCAGGACGGCCAGCCGCTTGCCAAGGTGATCGACTTTGGCGTCGCCAAGGCCATCGGCCAGAGCCTCTCGGCTAAAACGATCTACACGCGCTTCGCGTCGATGATTGGCACTCCGGCCTACATGAGTCCGGAGCAAGCCGAAATCAGCGCTGTGGACGTCGATACTCGCAGCGACATCTACGCGTTAGGAGTGCTGCTGTACGAGCTGTTAACCGGGTCGACGCCGTTCGCGGCCGACCGTTTGCAGAGCGTCGGCTTTGATGAGCTGCGTCGCATTATCCGCGAAGAGGAACCGCCGCGTCCTAGCACGCGATTAAGCACGCTGAATAATGACCTGGCCGAGCACCGTCGCGGCCAATCGTCGCCTCGATCCAGCCGCACTCTCGTCGTCGCTGAAGCGCGATCTCGACTGGATCGTCATGAAAGCGCTCGACAAGGACCGCAATCGCCGATATTCCACCGCCGGAGCGCTGGCGCAAGATGTGTCGCGATATCTCATGCACCAGCCCGTTGAGGCGCGACCACCATCGGCATGGTATCGATTAGCGAAGTTCTCACGACGCAATAAGGTTGCCATTTCGACGGCTTCCATGGTCGCGGGAGCGCTCGTCGTAGGGACAATCATCAGCGTCTGGCAGGCACGCGTGGCGGTACAGAGAACGCGACCAGAAAGGGATCGCGCTCGAGGAGGCTCGGGCCGCGGAAGCCGCTGCACAGACCGCACGTTTGGAACTGGAAGAGTTCACGGACCGACTTAAAGCATGCAATGTGCTGATCGCTTCCGCGCGCGCACACATTGACGCCGAACGCTGGGCAGATGCCTATCAGGCCTGCACGGAGGCCATCGAGGTCCAGCCGAGATACTTCCTGGGTTGGCTCGAACGGGGAAGGTTGAACACAAAGCTTGGTCGTTGGAATGAGGCCGCAGCGGACTTCGCCCACGCGTTAGAGCATTGGCTTGCCCGTGAACAAAACCGAGCTGTTGGGAGTTCCGCAGTTGTTCGTTTATGCCGGCGAATCGGAAGCGTACGAGAAGCTTTGCGGCGAGCTCAGTTCCCTCGCTGACGAGCCCAGCGCTGTCGCGATTCGAGGGCTGCTTGTCGGCGATATTTCCGAATCGACTGCGGCCGAACTCGCAGAGCGCGTCGAGCTCATGCTCTCCGCCGCGCTTGGCGGCGCACGGCGTTGCCGGCGCCGAAAGCGTCAAGGACAAGCAGGCCGCTTCAACGCTTCGTCATGCGGTAGCCACCAAGAAGCATGATTACGCAAACATGTATTACGGTGCCAACCTCTACATTGCAGGATGGGCCCATTTGCGTGCGGGCAACCTGGAGAAAGCCATCCAGCGGCTTGAGGAATCCAGCAGCGAGGAAAACCATTGGTTTGGCCGCGGCATCGGCTACCCGCTACTGGCCATCGCGTATCACGAGCTGGGTCGCAGTGAAGACGCGCTTCGTTCATTCGAACAATCGCAGATCCTCCTTGAACGTTGGTTGGATGAAAGCGTGCGGCAATCCAAAGGCTCGCCCTCAATCCCCTGGGTGGATTGGATCGAGTTTCTGATCAATCATCGGCAGGCGAGCATGGTGGTTAAGGGGCATACGCCAGCGATCGATCCTCAACTTCGCCAATTGGCCAGATTTGCCGACGCCGCAATTGAATGAGCTGCAATTGCCGCTCGTGGCAAGTCTTTGAGATTTAACTTCAGAATCTTTGGCCCCCATGGCGCGGGGATTGCGCATTGTCGGATAGAGCAAATCACAAAATCCGGACTATGCAGGGGCGAGGCACTTCGGCGCAGAGTGCGCTGCACTAACCCGCTGCGTAAACGAGGTTAACTCAATGGCGTTCCCTCGCTCACGCATCGGGTTGGTGATAATAGTCCGGGATAGGTCAGTCCGGTAAGCGCAGACAACCAAAGGGAATCATCTATGAATCGCATTCTATACTGTGTCGTGCTGGCACTGCTCGGACCACAAGCCCTTGGTGACACTCCGCAAGCCAACGACTGGCCGCAATGGCGCGGACCCGATCGGAATGCCGTCTCCCAGGAAACCGGCCTACTGCAAGAATGGCCGGAATCCGGCCCACCACTTGCATGGAGAATCGACGGCCTTGGCGGCGGCTACGGCGCTCCGTCCGTCTCCGGCGGGCGAATGTTTGGTATGAGTTACCGCGGCGACGAAGAAGTCGTCTGGGCCCTGGACGAGTCGAATGGCAAGGAACTCTGGGCGAAGCCTCTAGGGCCGGCACACAGAGAGGGGATGCCGCAGGGTAGAGAAGGACCGGGCTGCGCCGACCGTGGATGGCGATCACCTGTATGTCCTCGGCGCGAGCGGAACGCTTGCGTGCATGAAAGTCGCCGACGGCGAAATTATTTGGCGGCGCAGCTTGATCGAGGATTTTAACGGCCAGCAGCCTACTTGGAGGTACAACGAATCCCCGCTCGTTGATGGTGACAAACTCATCTGCACTCCCGGTGGCGACGACGCCTTGCTGGTGGCGCTCAATAAGTTGACGGGCGACGTCATTTGGAAAAGCAAAGCAATCGACGCTGCGAGCGGTGGCGAACGGGCGGACGCCGGCCCCGGTCAAACTCGTGGTGGATTTGGCGGCCGCCCCGGTGGTCCGCTGGCTGGTGGTCGGCAACGAGGAGGGACCGGCGGAAATCCTGGCGGTCGCGACGGTGGTTCGACTTCGACTGTCACTGGAACCAAGGACCCGGGCTTGTTCATGAGTGAACATTGGGGGATGAGCGCTTTCTTCGTCAAAGTTCCCAAGGGAAAGTATCTCGCGAAGCTCTACTTTGCGGAGACCTACGAAGGTATTACCGGCCCAGGACAGCGAGTTTTTTCGTTAAATGTCCAGGGACAAGAATTCAAGGACTTCGACATTTGGGAGAGGGCAGGCGGCCCCAGACGCGCCTATATCGAAACGGTGCCGATCGAAGTCACAGGCGGAGAGTTTCGCATTGATTTCACAGCCCAGGTCGAGAACCCGGCAATTAAGGCGATTGAAATCATTCCTCAACCAGATGCTGAAACCGGTGGGTCATCTTCCGTAACGGCGATACGCATAAAGGCTGGCCTATCTGAGCCATTTACGGATTCGAGCGGCCAAGTTTGGCAGCCCGACCAAGGTTTTGAGGGGGGCTCTGTGAACGCCGGCGTTGCCGGTTTCGCAGGCGGCCCTCCTGGTTCCGGCCGATTCGGGGGTTCCGGCCGCTTCGGCCGTGGCGGCGGTTTTAGAAACTCGGGAGCGGCATACTCGTCGGCGATTGCTATCGAATTCGATGGACGGCGGCAATACGTGCAGCTTACTGCAAGGGCGCTCGTCGGCGTTGCGGCCGACAATGGCCAACTGCTCTGGCGATATGACCGGGCCGCGAACCGGATGGGCATCAATTGTTCCACGCCGCTCTATCACGACGGGCTCGTGTTCGCCGCTTCAGCCTACGGCAACGGCGGAGGGGCGGTGAAGCTGAATAAAGATGCTGATGGCAAAGTCACCGCCGAAGAAGTCTATTTCGCAAGCAGCATGCAAAATCATCACGGCGGCATGATCGTCGTCGATGACTGCCTCTATGGAGCCTCCGGAGGCAACGAGGGGGGCTTTCTCGTCTGTCTCGATTTCAAGTCCGGCAAAGTCCTGTGGAGAGACCGTAAGGCGCCGAAAGGGTCGTTAGTATTCGCCGATGGGCGACTCTATCTGCGCAGCGAAGTGGGCGAACTCCTCCTGATCGAACCCAGCCGTGAGGCGCTGATCCAGCGCGGACGTTTTGACCAACCCGAACGCAGCGAATCGCCGGCCTGGACGCATCCCATTATTGCAAATGGCAAGTTCTACATTCGCGATCAGGACGTGTTGTTCTGCTACGACGTCACAGCGCACTAACTGCTAAGAAAGGCAATCGTATGAAGTTAGTCTGCTTATCAGCAGTATTCGTTTCCACAATCGCTTGCACCAGTCCGGCCGCCGATTGGCCACAGTATCTGGGGCCACAAAGGAACTCGACCTCTCCGGAAACCGGCCTGTTGCGATCGTGGCGTGAAGCCGGGCCGGAAGTTCTGTGGACGGTAGAGGTTGGAAGAGGTTACGGCGGACCGGCGGTCAGCGACGGCATGGTGTACTTGCTCGATCGTGATGACGAGGTTGGGGAAAAACTTCGCTGCTTCAATCTTGCCGACGGCAAAGAACTCTGGTCTTACGCTTATGACGCACCCGGTTCAGTCATGTTTCCCGGTTCGAGAAGCGTTCCATCGGTCGACGGCGGATATGTCTATTGCTGCGGCCATAACGGAGACCTCCACTGCATCGATATCAAGACGCATAAGCCCGTCTGGAAAGCGAACGCTTGGACGGACTTCGGTGGAAAGCCACCGAGCGACGGAGGAGGATTTCGACGGGGGCCGAGTGAAGCCGGTAGCTTTCCTATCTGGGCCATTACGCAGAATCCGTTGGTCCACGGCGATCTACTGATCGTCGCCTCGCAAGCCCCCGAAGCAGGTGTTGTGGCTTACGATAAACTCACGGGAAACATCAAGTGGAAAACTCCATCGCTCGGCTACGTCGGCTACGTTAGTCCAAGTGTGGCCAAGATCGACGGCAATGACCATGTTGTCATGGTATCTCCATCAACGAATCCCTTCAGCCGTTCCAGTCCGGATGAGAACAAGCTGGGCAAAGTAGTGGGAATCGAACCAGCGACCGGAAAGATATTGTGGGAATATGATAAGTGGAATTGCCATATCTCCGTACCAGCGCGGTTGACGCCGGCGAGAATCGCTTGCTCGTCGTTGGTGGATATGAACTTGGAGCGACGATGATCCAGGTCCAAAAAAGCGATTCAGGCTACGTTGCCAAGGAGATGTTTACCACGGAAGAGTTTGGTGATCAGACCAAGCCGCCAATTCTACATAATGGTCATTTCTACGCCCAATATGGCACGAACAACCGTCGCGATGGGTTGGTCTGCATGAACATGCAGGGTGAAATCATGTGGAAGACCAAACGCGTCTCCCAGTTTCAACAAAGGCAGCATGATTCTGGCCGATGGACTGCTTCTCGCGACGGATGGTGAGAAGTCGGTTTACCTGGTTGACCCAGACCCTTCGGAATTCAAACAACTAGCATCGGCAGAGTTGCTTGGAGAAGGCGGAGGAGACAGCGAGGGAATCGCTGGTCGAATCGGAGGCCGAACGCAGAACTGGGCACCTATTGCTCTTTCGGAAGGCAAACTGCTCGATTCGAGACCACAGCCAGATGAAATGTGTGAAGGTCTCGCAATGAACTATGCTCACGCTTCTTCGTCGCGAAGTCAGCCGAACATAGCCTTTATACGACTCGTGATGTTGCTGCTTATTCTGCCGACGGAAGCACGAGCCCAGTCCGTCGAAAGTGCCGTTTCGAGAAACCAAACCGCTGCGATTAGCGACTTCAAAAAGAACTGGCCCGGTTTTCGCGGGTTCGGTTCCAACGGCCACGCCACGGATGCGACTCCGCCGCTGACATGGAGCGTAAAAAGTGGCACGAACATCCTGTGGAAGACGCCGATTGCTAAACATGGAATGAGTTCCCCAATCGTTTGGGCGAAACATATCCTACTGACGGGTGCTGACGAGGAATCTCGCGACATTTATTGCTTCGACACGGAAACCGGAACGCTGCTTTGGCAGCACGCTGTGGACGACCTGCCGGGATCGCCTCCCGATGGTAGGCTTCCGCGCATGTTGGATGAGACGGGATATGCGGCACCCACAATGGCAACCAACGGTCGTTTGGCAGCAGCTATCTTCGCGACTGGAGAACTTGTTTGTGTGAACATGAAAGGTGAACGTGTTTGGGCCAAACATCTGGGAGTACCGAACAACCACTATGGCCACGCGTCTTCATTGATTTGCGACGACGAGTCGCTGTTCGTCCAATATGACCAGAAGGAAGACTCGAAACTACTGGCGTTCGAAATGGCGACGGGAAAACATGCTTGGCAGGCGGTGCGCGATGAGATGTCGTGGTCATCACCGATTCTCGTTGACAATCATGGAAGAACGGAACTCATTTTGACCGACAACAAGTCTGTTACCAGCTACAACCCGAAAACGGGCGAAAGCTACTGGCGTGTCGAATGCCTCGACGGCGAAGTTGCTTCGTCTGCTGCCTATGCCGGGAGCTACGTGTTCGTTGCAAACGAAGGTGCTGCCGCATCGGCCATCGACATCTCCAATCACAGGGAGAATTCGGACATCCGCTGGCGGTGGGACGAAGCACTGCCCGATGCAGCCAGTCCTCTCGCCAACAAAGACTATTTGATTCTGCCGACTGCCTACGGAGTTGTCACGTGCTTGGATTCGAAGACCGGAAAGGTATTCTGGGAGCACGAATTTAGCCATGGTTTTTCCAGTTCGCCCATCCTGGTGAACGACGGGGTGTACATTATCGACCTGTCGGGGAATACGTACGTCTTCAAACTTGGAGAATCCTTCGAGCTGCTAGGAGAATCGGATATCGGGGAACCCGCTTACGCAACGCCAGCTTTTGTCGGTGACAGAATCTACGTACGAGGGCTTACTCACTTGTTGTGCGTCGGAAAAGCTGACTAGTTCGACGACCCTTTCCGCCGGTCATCTGCGGGCCGATTTCCTTGAAGAGTTCTACCCAGGAAAGCCAGATCGCGTTTTGGATCGTGGCCTTACCGGTCTTCTTCAACTCGGCTAGTTCGGCAGGGGATTCGTCCGGCCAGTGGCCTATCCAGCCGTGTGCAAATTCGCGGCTCTTGAGCAGGAAGTTGCGTTCGTCGTCCGGCGCCACAACTCAAGGGAAAGGTTTCGCCGATGACGATCGGCTTACCCCAGTCGAACTTTTGGAGGAGCTTGAGCTCGTCATCGACCTTGCCCGTCTTGGGATACAGATGCGGCGAGACAAAATCGAGCTGTTCGGCAGCGGCCTTGTATGCGCCGGGGAACGGAAGCATTCCCATCGTGATCAAGTGCGTCTGGTCGTGCTTGCGGATGGCGGCGACCATGCGCTTCGTCCACTCGCGGAAGATGTCATCGCCGTTGCGCTTGCCGGGATCAAGGCTGAGCCGCTGGCAGAATTCGACATCGCCCATCCTGCCCGTGTACCACCCATCGGCAGGCTTGCCGGCCGCGGCAGGCTCGTTGACCAGGTCATAGGCGAAGACGGCTGGGCTCTCGGCACAAGTTCGGGCAATGGTTTCCCAGAAAAACGCCTGCGTCTTCCAGCGATCTTGCTCATCCAGCGAATCATACCAAGCCATGCGATCCTTGATCTTGTAGCAGGCCAGGCCAGTGATCTTGAGATGGATGCCCGACTTCTCGGCGATCTTGAGGAGCTTTCTGAGTTGGTCGAGTGCCTGTGGATCGGCCTTGTCCGGGCCGGTCAGGATATGCGGCATCTCGGGATGGATCCGAGCCACGGTCGTGCCGGCGGCCTTCATCTCGGCGAACTCCCGCTCGACGCGGGCCGGGTCCTTGGCCAGACGTTCCATGATGTCGACCGAGGCGTAGTTGTGGCCCCAGGGAACGTAGCGGTCACCGGAAGGATAGAGGATGAAGCCTTTCTTGTCCGGGGCGATTTTTACCGTCTCCATGTCCGCCGCCCATGCCCTGCCTGCGAGGAGCACTGGGAAAAGCAGTAGGGAGGCATAAGCCAAAAGTTGGGTCGATCGAAAACTCATTGCGGAACCTTTATCAACTAAGTGCAACCGTGGATTGAATTCGGCTGTAGGTCAGGCTTTCCAGCCTGACGTCGTGACAAAACGTGTCAGGCTAAAAGCCTGACCTACTTAGAAGTGACCGTTCGTCCCGAAGCGATCCGCGAGGTTGCGTCTACGTCCGATTCGGCGCGGCGTCCGGATATTCCCAGCTGAGAAGCCAAGAATTGCGAAGAGCCTCAGCGATCGCATCATCGCTGCCAGGCAGGTGGATTTCAAGATCGGAAGTTCCTATATTCGAGGCCAACTGTATTCTCCCTCGCATTGATTTGTCGCATGCTGAATCGACGCCAATTTCTCGAAGCCGCGGCAGTAACCGCCTGGGCTGTCTCGGGCCGAGCGCAGGACACCGCATCACCAAAACCTCCGATCCGCGCGATCACGCGCGGGCGGTTTCACTGGTTCGGCTATTACGACAAATTTCAGTTCGATCCTACCAACCGCTACGTGCTTGGCAACGAAGTCTCGTTCGAGCACCGCTCGCCGCGTCCGGACGACCCAATCAAAGTCGGCATGGTCGATCTGGACGATGGTGACAAGTGGATCGAGCTGGGCGAGACCACCGCCTGGAATTGGCAGCAGGGCTGTATGCTGCAGTGGCTCCCGGGCAGCAACAGCGAAGTCATGTGGAACGATCGCGAGGACGACCACTTCGTCTGCCACATTCTGGATGTGAAAACGGGCGCGCGACGCACACTGCCACAGGCCGTTTATACGGTGAGCCCCGACGGCCGCTGGGGATTGGCCCCCGATTTCCGCCGCCTCAACGACACACGGCCCGGCTACGGCTATGCCGGCATCCTCGATCCAAATCGCCAGCAGCTTGCGCCGCAGGATGCGGGAATCTGGAAGATCGACATGCAGACCGGCGAGTCGCGGCTGCTCATCACCTTCGCGGAAATCGCGGCCATCCCGCTCGAGGCGGACCCGACCGAGTTCGATGGCGCGAAGCACTGGTTCAACCACCTGCTGTTCAACACCGATGGCACTCGGTTCCTCTGGCTGCACCGTTGGCGGGGGCCAAACTCGGCCAAGAAATACGCCGGCGTCGGCGGTTTTGGCACGCGAATGTTCACGGCCAATGCCGATGGTTCCGACCGGTTTATCCTCGACCCGCTGGGACGGACCAGCCACTTCATCTGGCGCGATCCGGACCACGTTTTCGCCTGGGCCTATCATCCAACCTTCAAGGATCGCTTCTATTTGTTCGAAGACCGCACTCGCGAGGTAAGCGCGATCGGCCCCGACGTGATGACCGTCAACGGCCACAATACCTATCTGCCGGGCACGAACAACGAATGGGTCCTCAACGACACGTATCCCGGCAAAGACAACCTGCAGCACGTGTACCTTTACCACATCCCAACGAATCGCCGCGTTCCGATCGCCGACCTGGAATCGCTGCCGCCCTATCGCGGCGAATGGCGCTGCGACACGCACCCGCGCTCGTCCCGCGATGGCAAGCTCGTGTGCGTGGACAGCCCACACGACGGGGGCCGGCAGATGTACCTTATCGACCTGAGCAACGTGGAAGCGCTCCGGCGATGACGTTCGTATTGCAGCCAGCAGAATTGTGGAGCATCACCCCGGCAGCGACGGCGAAGGCATCCTTCGATGACAACCCTATAGCCACTCGCAGATAATTCACGTTGCGGCAATTTCAGGGCATTTCGTGGCGGCTTGGAAGAACAAAGCGGCGAGACGGTGACCGGCGAAATTGAAATTCGAATGCACTTATTTCGCCTAAAGGGCGTGCTATTTAAGGTCAAGAAGTTTACTTAATTCGCACCTCCCCAAACAGCGCAAACCGTTGGCATTGGATGCCAAGGAAAGGCCCGCGGGTTCGGGTCTTGCCGGGACAATTTGGCTCTTTGACAACTTAATAGACCGCGTCCGCTGCGGCTTGCAACCCGTCGGACAAATTGTAATCGCAAATGGTCGGCCACTTGCTGTCCGGCTGTTGCTCAATCATTAACTCATCATTTCACTGAAACCTGGCAGCCCGGCAATGCGGCCTTGAGTTGCCGCACGCCATCGGAAGTTACCTTGGTGCCCATCAATTCGAGTTCGTGCAAGTTCGTGAGCTTGGCGAGGTGGTGCAGTCCTTGGTCCGTCACGTCTCCACCTTCCAGTACCAGCATTGTAAGCGACGTCATCTGACCTATGTGTTTTAGCCCGGAGTCTGTAATTCCTGGAATTGGTTTCCTCAGCATTAGTTCCTTCAGATTCGGCAAACCGCTGATGTGTGCAAGACCTGCATCGGAAAGCGTGGGGCCGTAGATCTCCAGAGTGTGCAATCTGCGAAGCTGCTTAACTGATTTCATCCCATCGTCCGTGATTCCCTTATTACGCCAGAGGATCAAATAGTGAAGGTTCTGGCAATTTTCCAGTTGGGCGAATCCACTATCCGTAACTTTCGTTCCCCAAAGACTCACTTGTCGCAGACCTTCGAAGCGGTGCAGTAGTTCCATCGCGTCGTCGCCCACCGGCACCCGGTCACTCGGATCTCCGAAGTAGACGCTTTGAACCTCCTCGAAGAAACTGCTGCCGAGCTTCGCACGCAACCATTCAGGTACCCAGGGGGCCTGATTGGCGGACCTGGAGTCCTGGCCGTAGTTTTTCAAGGCATAGGTAAACTCGGCACCACCTCCACGTCGTTCGACATCATGGATGGCAGCTTCCTGACGTATTGCCGCATTGCGCCGGTGCGCGAAGTAGGCCAAGAGCATACACATAACAGTCATGCCGAGCATGACTGCACGGAGACTCAGGCGGAGCCAGCGACGTCCCCGGATGATTTTGGCGAAAATCACGGCTCAAAACTCAAAGCAACGTTAAAAGTTTTTGACATCGAGTAAGCGCTCTCTTAATCGTAGGCGGCGCTGTTACCTGTCGCCATGTCATTATCCTGCAGTTTGGGGATGTTGCAACTAACTGAATAGCATGTAGTGGGGCATTTTGAATGTAGCCATTTCGCTCCGCGAGATGGTTCCGCTCGCGGAGCGAGCGGACTACACTTTTGCCGCTCAAACTGCCCCACTACCGAAACATCAAGAGCATCGCACCCTCCCTCGGTGCTCGAACGCGAGGCGGATTGACCAGGCGCCTCAAGGCACGTAAGTTGCTCGATAGCGTGTCGGGGCGCTGCCGTGTCCGCGGAGAGGACTGAGTCCACCCGACTGCGATCGACCAAGCGACTTCTATTCGGCTGACGAACCTTCTTTCAGCCCGTGACGCGGACACCGGGTGCATTGAACTGAGGTCGTTGTGACCGGCATTGCTCTCTCATCAGTTCGTGAGTGGCCGCGCCGGCCGGGGCTCAATCCGTCGGCGCTTGAAGATCGCCCAATAGCCGTGTCAGGGCGGCATAATCCACAGGCTTGACCAAATGGCCGTTGAAGCCAGCCTCCCGGGACTTGCGGCGATCTTCCTCTTGCCCCCAGCCGGTTAGCGCGACCATGACGATGTCCTTTCCCCACGGCTGCTCGCGGATGCGGCGGCAAGCGTCGTAGCCATTCATCTTCGGCAGGCCGATGTCAAGGAGAATCAAGGCTGGCCTGTACGCTTCTGCCTGCTCAATCGCTTCCGGGCCATCGTGGGCCGTCCGAGTATCGTTGCCGGTAACCTTTAACAACATGGAAAGGCTGTTCGCCGCGTCACGATTGTCATCAACAACGAGAATGCGGCGAGCCGTCATGAGTCTCTCAGGAATCGGTTCTGGTTGCAGTCCAGCTTCCGCATTCTGGATCGGTACTGGCAGTCGCACGACGAATTCGCTGCCGCGGGCCAGCCCTTCGCTGCTCGCCTCCACGGTCCCCTCATGCAACTCGACCAGCCGCCTCACAAGCGTCAGGCCAATGCCGAGTCCGCCTTGCGACCGCTCCAACGATGACTCCACCTGCGAGAACATCTGAAACACGCTCGTCAGCTTCTCGGGCAAGATGCCGACGCCGCTATCCTTGACCTTCAACAGCACGTCGCTCCCCTGCCGATCGGCAGTCAGCCGAATCTTGCCGCCTGGTTCCGTGTACTTGCAGGCGTTGTTGAGAAGATTGCCGAAGACCTGTGCCAGCCGCACCGGGTCGCCGTGCAGGTAAATCGGATCGGGCGGAAGCGTGACGGTCACTTCATGGTTGGCGCACTCGGCAAGCGGGCGGTTCGCTTCGACGGCCTGATAGACCACCGACGCTAGCTCCACGCGCTCGCGCTTGAGTTCGATCCGGCCCTGGCTGATGCGGTTCACGTCGAGCAGGTCGTCCACCAGGCGCACCATCTGACCCAACTGCCGTTCCATCGTGTCGCGCGCCTGTCGGAGCAGGTCGCCGTCGCCGTCCGCCCGCTTCATGATCTCCAGCATGTTGCGCAGGGGGGCAAGCGGCCCGCGAAGTTCGTGGGCCAACGTTGCCAGAAACTCGTCCTTGCGGCGATCGACTTGCTTCAGCGCTTCCTCGGCCGCCTTGCGCTCGGTGATGTCCACGAGCATGTTGATGCCGCCGACGAGCTCGCCTGCGTCGTCGAACAGCGGCGTCGGATAGGGCGTGAACCAGATGCGCGTGCCGTCCGGGCGCTGGGCGATGGCTTCCTGCTCCGCGCACGGTTCGGCCTTCCTTCAAGGCGATCGCCATCGGGCACTCGCTGTGCGGCATCGGCGTGCCGTCGGGGTAAAACAGCTTCCAGGTGACGCACCAGTGGTCGCTGCCAAGCTCGGGCGTGCGCCCGAGAATTCAACGCACGCTGGGTTGAAGTAAGTGAGGCGTCCTTCGGCGTCAGTGGTGTAGATGGCCGCAGGCAGCGCGTCCATCATTTCGCGGAAGCGGCGCTCGCTTTGGCGCAGGACTTCACCGGCACGCTCCATCTGCTCGTGCGGCGCATGCTGCTGGCGCAGCGTGTCCAGGCCATTCAGCAGTACCTGGCTGATATCGGCGCGACCCCGCCTCCGAGTTGTGGACAGGCCGGCCGGATGACTGGCCGATCGTTGGCTGGCTACTCACGAAGTCTCTCCTTTTCGTTTTTGAGCTCTGTTATGTTTTCGAATTCTGACCGGAACGGTCGATCCCATCCGAGCCGCCCGCATGATTTGCGGAAGCTTCACCCTGTCCAGCCAGCACGTCCCTGGTGCTGGTAACGAGAACGCAGGTGCAGCCGGTCTCGCTCCAAACGCGCTGGTCGCCCGAACCAGGCCCGGCGTAGTTGTAGTCGCCCGGGAAGAAGCTTGCGCTCGTCGATCCACAGCTCACCGTCAAGCAGGTGCAGCTCTTCGACGCCGGCATGAGTGTGCGCTGGATAACTCGCGCCGGCGCAAGCCGTACCAGCATGCTCACCCGGTGCCTTTGTGTGTCGGTTGCGAGCAGCTTGCATTCGATGCCGGGCGCGACTTGTTCCCACTGCGGCTCGGACCACCGTCGCGGCGGCGGCAGCAGCGGCGGTTTTCCGGTCTCCTCGGCGATACGAAGCGCCAGACGCCCCTCGAGCGATGTCGTCGGACGCAAGACATCGGCGGGCCAGGAGACGAACCGATCGACCACCGGGCGGAGGCTGTCCAACTCGCGCTGGCAATCCGGGCACGAGGCAATATGGGCTTCGGCCGCGGCAACCTCGCTGGACGCTAACGCCTGGACGGCGTAGGCGCACGCTAGCTCGGCCATTTCGCAACAGTTCAGGTTCGCACTCGCCCTCATACCCACAAAACGTCAAACGCGACGCTTTGGATTGGCCCGAGGTGAAGGCGGGGCGAAATGAGGTGCCCTCAGGCGGGGGGCGTTCCCGATGTCCAAGGCGGCGAACGACTTCCTGCACGTAGGAATACGATCGGTGGCCGGCCCGCACGTGGGGAGTCGCCATAGCGGCGCAACACGCACACCAGCGGCTCAGCGAAGAGTATCCCTGGTGCTGGTAACGAGAACGCAGGTGCAGCCGGTCTCGCTCCAAACGCGCTGGTCGCCCGAACCAGGCCCGGCGTAGTTGTAGTCGCCCGGGAAGAGCTTGCGCTCGTCGATCCACAGCTCACCGTCAAGCAGGTGCAGCTCTTCGACGCCGGCATGAGTGTGCGCTGGATAACTCGCGCCGGGCGCAAGCCGTACCAGCATGCTCACCCGGTGCCTTTGTGTGTCGGTTGCGAGCAGCTTGCATTCGATGCCGGGCGCGACTTGTTCCCACTGCGGCTCGGACCACCGTCGCGGCGGCGGCAGCAGCGGCGGTTTTCCGGTCTCCTCGGCGATACGAAGCGCCAGACGCCCCTCGAGCGATGTCGTCGGACGCAAGACATCGGCGGGCCAGGAGACGAACCGATCGACCACCGGGCGGAGGCTGTCCAACTCGCGCTGGCAATCCGGGCACGAGGCAATATGGGCTTCGGCCGCGGCAACCTCGCTGGACGCTAACGCCTGGACGGCGTAGGCGCACGTTACTTCGCTCTGCTTGCAGCGGTTCCTGTCGTCCATACTCAAGTCTTCCCCGCTTCCGCCGTCAGCGCGTCCCGCAACTTGTGGAGTCCTGAACGAATGCGCGTCTTGATGGTTCCCAGCGGCTGATTCAGCCGCGCCGCGGCTTCGGCATGCGTAAGCCCGGCGAAGAATGCTATTTCGATTGCTTGGCGCTCGTCCGGCGTGAGTGCCGCCAATGCCGCGCGGAGCGATTCGCCTTGCTCGCGCAGGTCCAGCACATCGCGTGGATCGGCCGCTACTTCGGCCTGCGGCTGCGCATCGCCGCCTTGGCTGCGCTTCTTGCGGCTCTCGAAGCGCAGGCGGTCGATTGCCCGCGAGTGCGCCTGGTTCATGATCCAGCCGAGCACCGTGCCGTTCGCGGCGTCGTAACCCGACGCGCGCCGCCAGACGTCATGGAACACATCAATGGTGAGTTCTTCAGCGGTTTCCCGGTTGGCCGTGATTCGCATGATCAAAGTGAAGACCATGCGATGAGCCATCTCGTAGAGCTCATGTAACGCGAGCTGATCGCCCTCGGCAATCGATTCGACGAGCGTCACCCAGTCCTGCTCCGGCACCGGTGCCTTGGATTTGGCATAGAGCACGTCGCCGAGGGTTGCCGGCTGATCAGGTGCAGGTTCATTGACATGATGGAGCTTCGCCATTGCCTGAGATTCTGCCACATTCTCTGCCGGTCGAGCAAGATCGGCAACCGAAACATACGCTTCGCACGCCGCCGGGCCGAGATCAACGTACAACCGCTTAAGATGCCGATGGCCCCGGCGCGTGCCGCGGTAGTTGATCGACAGCTCCACCGAACTATCAAGGGCCTCGCACCTCGTGAATTCTTGAAAAAGAGGCGGATTGACCCGGCGCTCAAGGCACGTAAGCTGTTCGGTAGCGTGTCGGGGCGCTGCCGTGTCCGCGGAGAGGACTGAGTCCACCCGACTGCGATCGACCAAGCGACTTCTATTCGGCTGACGAACCTTCTTTCAGCCCGTGACGCGGACACCGGGTGCATTGAAAGGAGGTCGTTGTGACCGATTCTACTCTCTCATCAGTTCGTGAGTGGCCGCACCGGCCGGACTTCAACCAGTTCAAGCGCCAAGCGAAGGAACTGCTCAAAGCCTACCGTGCCGGCGACGCCAACGCCGTCGCCGAAGTCGAACGGCACGAACAGGCTCCCGACCCGGCTGCTTTCGCTTTGCATGACGCGCAGCGTGTGCTCGCCAGAAGCTACGGCTTCCCGAGCTGGCAGAAGCTGAAGAGCTACGTCCAGACGATCCAGCCCTACTGGCGGCCGCTCGAACCAAAGTCGGATGACGATGCGAACAGGTTCCTGCGCCTGGCGTGCATCACTTATTTCGACGGCGATCATCCTTCGCGGCGTGTGAGGGCGCGGCAGCTCTTCGCCGAGAAGCCGCACCTCGCAAAGGCCAACATCTACACCGCCGCGGCAGTCGGCGACGTCGCGGCGGTTGCCGACTTCCTGACGAAGGGCGCCGACGTGCATGCGAAAGGCGGGCCGTTCGATTGGGAACCGCTGCTGTACGCGGCGTACTCACGACTCGACAGCGAAGCCGAAGGGCACTCGACGTTAGAAGCAGCGCGGCTGCTGATCGAAGCATGGCGCCGACCCGAACGCGGGCTTCCTGTGGGAGGGGGGCTACCTCTTTACCGCGCTGACGGGAGTGCTCGGCCTGGGCGAGGACGACGTCTTTCGCACCCAAGGGCCGTTGTGGCAGCCGCCGCATCAGCACTGGGTCGAGTTCGCGCGGCTGCTGCTCGAAGCGGGCGCCGACCCCAACGACAACCAGGGGCTCTACAACCGCATGCAATATCCGAACGACGAGCACTTGAAGCTGCTCTTCGAATATGGCCTGGGCAAGGATCAGGGCGGGCCATGGTTCAAGCGGTTCTTTCAGCACTGGCCGTACGCCTCTGCGCCGCGCAGCCCGGCGGACATTCTCTCGTATCAGTTGCGTTGGGCGGTTAGCGCGAACTATTTTGACCGCGTCAAGCTGCTCGTCGAGAACGGCGCCGACGTGAACCGCACCAGCCAGTATCCGGCCGGCGCTGTGCGCCGTATGCGGAAGCCGTATCCAACGGTCATCAGGAGATCGCCGACTATCTTGTCGCCAAGGGAGCGAAGCGCATCGCTATCACTCTCAGTACGGCGGATGAATTTGCGCATAGCGTGCAGCCGAGCCGACGCGGATCGCGTCCGTGAGCTCGCGGCGCAGCGATCCGTCGCTCCTGGACGACCGGAGGACTCCTCACTTCGGCGGCCGAAGATGGCTGTGTGGACAGTCTTCGCTTGTTGGTGGAACTGGGCGCTGGACGTCAACGGCAAGGCGGGCGGGCGCGACCTGGCCAAACGATACATCGCCGTTGTGGTGCGCCGCTCGCGCCGGTCAACTGGACACCGTCAAATTGCTCGTCGAGCTCGGCGCGGACGTGCACGCCCGCGACCCGAACTACGACGCCACACCGCTGGGCTTCGGCAAACTACAAGGGCCAGCGGGACGTCGTCGAGTATCTGCTTCAGTTCGCGCCGATCTGGGAGGCCGTCAGGTTCGGAGGACTTGACCGCGTGCGCACGTTGCTGCGCGAGAATCCAGAGTGCGTGAATGCCCGAGACGATGCCGGACGCACTCCCTTGCACTACCCGTACTGGGACACGCGGCACGGCGAGGAGATGATCGAGCTTCTCATCGCACACGGCGCCGACACAACGCCAAGGACAACGCAGGCCGCACTCCCATCGACCAGATGCTGCAAAATGGCCGCTGCGGATCTGGCGGAGGTTTTGCGTCGGCACGGCGGCGACTCGGCGTGAGCGTCGTTTCGCCGGGGCCTGAGAGCGGCAGATGCCCTTGAAGTTCACACGATCAAAGCAATGCAGCGTGTAGACGATGAGGCTCGCAAACTTCGTCAGGAAGCGCCATACTTTCGTCTTGGCGTTCTCCTCAGAACGGCTGATTTCAAGCACCACGACCTTCGAATGCTAACTATGGGGGTAAGGCGATCAATTCTTTCATCGCTCGAAGATTGTGGCAGCGGCATTTGGTCGTCTTCTATCTTCTCGCCTTCGCATTCACCTGGTCCTATTGGGTGCCTAGAGCATTGATCTCGCGGGGCTTCGTCGCGGGGTCCGTTCCCGACGCGCTGGCACTCCTGGCAGGTTACGGTCCGGCGTTGGCGGCAGTTCTCACCGCCTTCATGTTCGACGGCGCAAGCGGTCTTAGACCACTGCTGCGAGGGCTCGTCCGCTGGCGGGTGGGACTGAGATGGTACGCCGCCGCGCTGCTGCTACCCGGGGTCATCACCTTGACTGCGATAGCGATGAACGTCCTCCTGGGCATGAGTCCTGGGTCGGCTCAGCCCGGCGACCAGTCCCCGATCGCTCCCGGCCCGCCGCTCTGGCAGCGGGCGCTCTTGCTCGTGGTTATGTTCACTCTGGGCTTCGACGGCCTGGGTGAGGAGTTGGGCTGGCGAGGATTCGCCTTGCCCAGGCTTCTGGAGCGATACTCCGCGCTGACGGCCAGCCTGATCGTGGGCGCGCTGTGGGCCGCGTGGCACCTGCCCTACGCGTTGACGGACGGGACGGCGATGTCTGGCGCACCGTTCCTGTCTTTCCTCCCCGGCATGTTTGCCGCCGCCATCCTTTACACCTGGATCTTCAGTAACACGCAGGGCAGCGTCCTGCTGGCGATTCTGTTCCATGCGGCTAACAACACAACGTACCACCTGCTTCCGGCGCTGGTGCCTGCCGCCGGCGACACCGGAAACATGGGCCTGATCGTTCAGTGGGCCGTCGTCGCTGCGGTCGTCCTCATCGAGGGGCCGGATCGACTT
Source organism: uncultured Planctomycetota bacterium (assembly GCA_963786455.1). Classification (GTDB taxonomy): domain Bacteria; phylum Planctomycetota; class Planctomycetia; order Pirellulales; family Lacipirellulaceae; genus JABDGM01. The sequence goes on from CAWAZX010000018.1 coordinate 1,129,909, forward strand.
TCCCGGATCGTACCCGCGCGACCGGCGGTCGTACCAGGCGTGGCACGCGATCCGACCGGCGGTTAGTTTTTACCTCTACGTGGCTTAGCGATTCACGATGTCGTACACCCGCTCGGCCAGCGCCGCTGCGATGGTCCCGCCGCCCGGCGCCATCTTGTTCATCACGTAGGCGAAGGTCATGCGGCGATCCGCGTCGATGATCACCAGCGAGCCGCCCGTAGCCGCCCCAGGCACACACCCGGCCTTCCGGGGCCAGGCCATAACCGACGCCCCACTTGATCGGGATGCCGATCACGAGGTCGATCCCGTTGCTTTGCACTTCGAAGATCCGGTCGATCGTCTGCGGCGAGAGGAGCCGGACGCCATCGACCTCGCCGCCGCAGGCCACCGCCGACTGGAGGCGCGCCACCGAGCGGGCATTGCCGTGGCCGTTGGCCGCGCCGATGTCGGCGCGCCGCCAGCCCTCGGTCCAGGTGCGTTTCCGGCCCGGTCATGGTCGGGTTGGTCCAGGTCTTGAACGCCACGCTGTTGGGGTCGAGCTGCGTCGGGTCGGTCGGCGCCGCCGGCGCCGGCGGCGGCACCACGTTGGCGACGCGATGGAACTCCGAGGGCGGCAGGCCGATGTGGAAGTCGGCGCCCAGCGGCCCCGCAACGTGCGCGGCAAAGAACTCGCCCAGGCGCTGGCCGGTGATGCGCCGGATCACTTCGCCGATCAGGTGGCCGTAGTTCAGCGCGTGGTAGCCCGAGGCCGTCCCGGGTTCCCACCAGGGCGCCTGCGCGGCCAGCAGGGCGGTCGACTTGTCCCAGTCGTACAGGTCCTCGAGGGTGATCGGCTGCTCCCAGCCCGAGACGCCCGAGGTGTGCGACAGCAGCTGGCGAACCTTGATCCCCGCCTTGCCTCTGGCCGCGAACTCGGGCCAGTACCTGGCGACGGTCGCGTCGAGGTCGAGTTCGCCGCGATCGACCAGCACGAGCGCGGCGAGCGAGGTCATCGTCTTGGTGGTGGAGAACACGTTGGTGATCGTGTTCTCGGTCCACGGCACGGTGCGGGCCTCGTCGGCCCAGCCGCCCCACAGATCGACCACCATCTCGCCGTCGATGTTGACGGCGAGCGAGGCGCCGAGGTCTTCGCCCGACTCGAGCTTGGCGGCGAACAGCTCGCGCAGGGGGTCGAAGCGGGCGCTGCACGTGCCGCCCAGCGGCGTCGGGTGATCGCTCATGAGGCCTCCGTTCAGAAGTCGCAGCTGAAGCCGACGCCGATGTGGCACGGCGGGTTGTAGCTGACCGTCCTGCTGCCGAACAGGTATTCCTACGACGAAGAAACTGGAAATGAACTCCGTATCTCGCCACTAAGAAATTGGTTACGGCCACTTGTCGTTCCGCGGAGCCGAGCTCGGCTGGCTTTGGACTTAGCCGAGTGCGTGCGGACCAATGGCAATACCTTGGCGCTATACCAGAAGCAGCTCTGCGCCGAAGTCCAGCAAAGAGCTATTGTTTGCGAAGTCGGGCTGAAAGGATTTGAACCTTCGACCTCTTGGTCCCGAACCAAGCGCTCTATCCAGGCTGAGCTACAGCCCGCCGTGCGGCGGAGCATGTAACTCTAGCAGTTGTGGGCAAATCGGACAAGCCGGAGCACTTTCCGCGGCCTGCTTGCAGGAAGCCATGTTTATTTGAATTAATCTGGCTTCGGCCGCGGAAGTCGCTATCTTTCGCGACTCCTTTCTCTCTTCGGCTCCGCAATCTCGGCGTCCGCAGCTCTGCCATGAGATTACCACGACTGATTCCTGTCGCGATGCTTGTCGTCACATCGTTATCCATCAGCGGGTGCGCCTCGATCATGAGCGGCCGGCATGCGGAGGTAGCCATCAATACCAATGCACCCAATGCCCGCGTGGTGGTGCGCGACAAGCGCGGGCAACACGTAGCCTCGCTGCATGCGCCAGCGACGGTGACGCTGCGTCGCAAAGACAAGCTCATTTTCCCGGCGCGCTATACGGCCACGATTGAAAGCCCGGTTACCAGCCCGCCAGCGTGCCGATTCGATCGACGATCAACCCGTGGATCCTCGGTAACGTGGTGATCGGCGGCATCCCCGGCCTGGTGGTTGATAATGTCACCGGTGCGGCGTGGCGGCCGCGCAACTCCGAGATCTATCGGGAGCTGACGCCGATTTATGGCGCGGGCCCCGTCTATTCAGAGAATCACCAGCCTTCCACACATGCCGTTCAGGCAGCGGCGTACTCGGGCGAACCGATACAAAACGGCGTTGGGACTCCGCCGCAACATTCGACTCCAGAACCGACCGTGCCGCGCGCTTTCTGACCGCGAATTGGCACATCGCCCAGCGCGGCTACTTCGCCTTCTCCGCCCTCGCTGCTTTACCGACTCCTGTTGGCATAGCGGGTTGGATTTTCCTGATTCGTGACGGCGCGTTGGCGTCGATATCCAGAATCTCGAGCTTCATCGACATTTCATTGACGAGTTTTTGGAGCTGCTCAATTTCGCGCAGCCGAATGGTGACATCAGTTGAGGTCTCGCTGCGAGCCATAATGGATTGCTCGAGTTCGTTCTGGCGTTTGCGGAGTTGTTCAATCCGCTGCTCATAAAACTTACTATTTCCCGGTTGCCCGCTGGTCTCGAGTTCAAGTTGTGCGTTTTCCAATCGCATCAACTCGGTTTCGACTCGATCCAGCCGTTTGAGGTCAATTTCTTGCGCAACGCGGCCACTGTCGCTATCGAGCTTGCGCTGGTCACGCGCTATTGCGTGACACATTTCCGTTTTTTTCTTCAATTCATCTTTCAATTGTTTGAGGCTTTGAGCGAGTAAATCACGTGTACCACGCCGGGATTCGCTTTCGCCGTATACGACCTCGTCTACGTATGCCCGGGCGACAGCGTCAACCAGTTTGGTGAGCTGTTCAACTTCGTCGGGCTTTCCCGATAAGCGAATGTACATGATTTCGCTGCCGGGAATAAAACCAACTTCGAGACGCTTGGCAAGCCATTCGACCGGGTCATCTTGAGTTCGCACAAGTGGCAGCGACGCGATGTCCGGCGGTCGAAGTGCGGCGATGAGTACGAAATAGCTCCACAATAGTGCGAGATGGTTTTGACAGAGAAATTGCCATTCCACATCACTCTCGGTTTGCGGTGTTGAGCCGGCCACGCTCGGCTGCGTTCGAGAGATCTCAAAAAGCGCAACAGCGCCCGGGCCGCGATGCTTTTCGTATGGTGAAACCCACCGACCGGGCATACCGAAGACTGCCGATTGCTCACGCTCCCCTGATTGCTCCGATGCGGAACTGGACGGAGCAGCTGACGTCGACGACCCAGTACCGCTGGTTTCCGGAGTCTCTGCCGACGTTGTTTCCTCGCTGTTCTGTGCCCATGATTGTCGTAAGCCGGCAACGCCGGCACAGGTAATCGCTAGCAATAACAGAGCGAGAATGTACCATTTGCGCGAAAACCGCCCCGCCGTTGTTGTTTGGTGCAGCATCGAAATTCTCCTCAGTAAAAAGGGTCGCGACATAAACAGGCCCAGTGGAGCAAAGTCGCCTCGCGGCGGCGGCGTGCCGAGCGCGAGCCCGGCCAGTACCGTTGCATATTGGCGACGTCCACCGACCAGGGACGCGGCCACCTCGTCGGCTGCCAGCTCCTGTTCCAAACGCAGCCGCCTCACCAGCCAGTGCACAAGCGGATGGTAGTAGTGGGCAATGAGTGGCAATTGGGCCAGCGCCCACACAGGAAAATGTCGCTGGGAGATATGCGCAAATTCGTGAGCTAATACCGCCCGCAGCTCGTTCGGCGTCCACGTTCGCCATGGCGCCGGCAGCAACACCATCGGCCTTCGCCAACCAGATGTCGCGGCAACGTTAAGCAAGTCTGACTCTCGAATCGCGACTCGTCGAGCTAACGTAAGCTTCTGGGTTAGCGCGTTCACCAGATCGTGGACGGCTTGATCATCGATTGGTCGGCTGCGGCGGCAGTAGTGCCACAAATGAAACGCGCCGACCACAAAGCGCAACAGTCCGGCTGCAGCGGCTAGTCCGGCGACGGTTGCCAAAATCGTCGTCCAACGTGGCGGTTTCCACGAACCTGGCACGTGGCCTGACTCCGACACACTTTTATCGGCGTAGAGGGCGTCGGCAGTCGTTCGGCCGATTGCAAGATCCTGATCGGCAGCGCCTTGGTTTGCTACTGGTTCCCACTCGAAATCCCGCAATCCGCTGCCAGTAATCACTCGCGAATCGTCAGTTAGAACTATTATGCCCCGGCGTTGACGTCGCGCTGCGTCAAGTTCCATCGCGGCCAAGGCGATATGCAGAGGATCGTGAGTAGTCCCACTGCGGCGAGGCTGGCGATCAAAACGGCGGACCCACTGCCCAGGCGAAGCCGAACCGCGATGCCATACAGGCAAGCTGCGGCAAGCGAGAATAGCGTCACTTGCAGCATGCACCACGCAAACGCTTCCGCAAAGTGATTCACGGTCACGACTCCCGGACTAGCCGTTCGAGGATTTCGCGCTCGGCGCCTGTGAGTTCCTCATCTTCCATGAGTTGCAGGAGTAATTCTTTACGCGAGCCGTGGAACACTCGGTTCACGACATCACTCAGAATTCGTTTCGAGACGTCATGAAACGTCCGCAGCGGGCGATAAGTAAATGGCCGATGGTGGTTGGTTTGCCGCAGGTACTCCTTGTCCACCAAAATTCGCACTAACGTGGCGACGGTAGTATAGGCCAGGTCTGGACCGGTCGCGGCAAGCCGTTCACGCACGTCCGCGGCCGATTGCTCGCCATGCCGCCAGAATACGTGCATGATTTCCAGCTCCCGCTGGGTCAGCTCTTTCACGCGTGGTCGTGCCATGGCTCGATATTTGGTTATTTAGATTTGGTTTTATCGTAGCGGTTTGGCGGGCCGTGTCAAGCGCCTTCTTTGTTGTTCCAACGGTCACCCAATCCGGCTGCCATTTTAGCGGCGGGGCTTGCACCGCGCGTCCAGTCGCGGCGCCGGGCAATCTCGCCGCTAATCCGCAAGCGAGTTTCAAGAACTACTTCGTGACACCGCCGGTCAACGGTCGCAACCCCCTTCGACTCCCGCGCCGGCGGCAGCTAGTGTACGATGCGGGTTTCGGCAACAAAGCAGCGCTATTGCGGGCAAGTCGCATGACCCTGACCAGCCGCGGCCTCTATGCCTATCTGACCATGCTGACGGGCCCGCGCCGGCACCAATTTTCCGCTCGATGCGCGCCGCAAAACGCTTATCGGCCGCGGCACCGATTGCCACATTTCCCTGCCAGATCCGCTCTGTTCGCGCGTCCACGCCATCCTCACGTTCACGCCCGATGGCTGGGTTCTGCGCGATAACGAAAGCCGAAACGGCACCATGGTAAACGGGCAGAAGATCGACGAAGCCACCGTCGTCGACGGTTCCGTCATCCGTGTTGGCTCAAATGAATTCGAATTTCATGAATCCGAAGAGCCACCCACGGCCCAGGGTGACGATCCGCAGCTGATGCAGACGATCGTGCAAGACATGCCGATCGCCGTCCAGGAATCGCACGAAGACGCGCTGGCCGGTTTGCCCAGCACGGAGCAGGTCAAGGAATTGATGCTGCTCTACCAGTTGTGCATCAAGCTGCTGGGCTGCGGCGAACCGAACCGTGTGGTCGAAATCGTGCTCGACCTGTTGCGGAAGCGGACGGGGGCGTCGGTGGTTGGCTTCCTGGCCGTGAGCGACGAGGGCATGCTGCAACCCAAAGTAGTCATTCCCCGCGACGCAGCCGAACGAGTCACGTTGAATCAGTCGCTCACAGAACTCGTTTCGCGGCAGGGTCACGCCGTTTGGGTGGCGAATCAGTCGACTAAGGACGCTATGGGTGCACGTGCATTGGACCATTTTGCCGATGCTGTCTGTGCACCGCTCGTGCGCCGCAATATCGACGGTGAACGGGCCACACTCGGCGCGATTCATGTTTATTTGGAGGATGGCCGTTTCCGCCAGTCGGATTTCGATTTCATCATCTCGGTGGCCAATATTGTGGCGATCGCGCTGGTGCGAGCCCGCGTTCTCACGACGCTCCAAAGCGATTATCAGCGGCTTGTGGAGAAATCACCCGGCCACGACGAGCTTGTCGGCAACTGCCCCGCGATGCGTGACTTGAAATCGAAAATTAACCGCGTGGCAAAGGCGCCCAGTTGCGTGCTCATTCGCGGAGAAAGCGGTTCGGGCAAGGAGCTTGTGGCGCGGGCGATCCATCAGGCCAGCCCCAGGGCCGATCGGCCGATGGTCGCGGTCAATTGCGCCGCCATCCCCGCGGACCTCATTGAAAGCCAGCTGTTCGGCCACAAAGCCGGATCATTCACCGGCGCCGACCGTGATCATGCCGGGTTCTTTCAACTGGCCGACCTGGGTACACTGTTTCTGGACGAGGTTGGCGAGCTTACGCTGGAAGGGCAGGCGAAGCTGCTGCGGATTCTGGAGGGCCACCCGTTCTTGCCCGTCGGCGCTACAGAGGAAGTCAGCGTCGATGTGCGGGTAATCGCGGCCACGAACCAGAATCTGCAAAAATACGTTCGCGATAAGCGGTTTCGCGAGGACCTGTATTACCGAATCAGCGTGTTCGAGTTGCACGTTCCGGCGCTGCGCGATCGGGGCGACGACGTCGCCCTGCTCGTAGAATTTTTTCTGGATCATTTTCGGCGACTGCACGGCAGGCCAAATTTGGGAATCACCGATTCGGCCCGCGGCAAGCTGCTGGCCTACCGCTGGCCTGGCAATGTGCGGCAATTGAGAAACGTGATCGATAGTGCGGTCGTCCTGGCCGAGGAGGACGCCATTCGGCCGCACGACCTGGCACTGCGAGACTCGGGCAGCAGCGACTTGGAAACGCTCCGCATCGACGAATGGGAGAAGCGACTGATCACCGAAGCTCTCACGCGAACCGCCGACAACGTGCCCGAAGCGGCCAAGCTGTTGGGTATCGGCCGGGCCACACTGTACCGCAAGATCGAGCAATATCGCATTGAACGTTAAAAATATCTCACGCAGAGGCGCAGAGAACGCTGAGGGAAAAAAAGAAATGAAGCACAAGCCATCATCATTCGAAAATTCAATTCAAACAATTCACCTTCTCTGCGCCTCTGCGCCTATGCGAGAAATGTTTTTTTCCTGGCTAGTAGTCGTGTTTGCGGCCGGCGCCTGCGTGCCGATAACTGGGAACGTTTTCGCGGGCCCAACGGGGCAGGGCAGAGCGACGCCACCGGCATACCCACCACCTGGGACGAGAGTAACGTACTCTGGCGGCAGTCGCTGGCGGGTATGGGCCATGGGTCGCCCGTCGTGTGGGGTGATCGGGTGTTTCTGATGTCGGCTGATTCGGCGACCGGCGGGCAGGTCGTCCAGGCATTCGACGCGCTGACCGGAAAGCCATTGTGGGAGCAGCGCTATCGACGCACCCTCGTATAGCATGCACCAGTTCAATAGCTTTGCCTCGAGCACGCCGGCCGTCGACGCCCAGCGCGTGTACGTCATGTGGTTTGCCAACGGCCGCATCAATCTGGCCGCGTTGACGCACGAAGGCGACGAAATATGGCGGCGCGACGCCGGTTCGTTCTCCGAGAAGCACGGCTTCGGCAAGTCGCCGGTCGTGGTCGGCGACGTCGTATGCGTCGCCAACGACAACGAAGGCACCAGCGCCGTCGTGGCCTTTGATTGCGGCAGCGGCGACATCCGCTGGCAATTGCCGCGGACTTCTCCGGCGCAAACTACTTTCGCCACGCCATGTCTATTCAATCCGTCCGCGGCGCAGAAGGTGCTCTTGACGGTGAGCACGGCAACCGGCCTGACCGGCATCGATGCCGCCACCGGTGAGTTATTGTGGGAAGGTCTGGCCGACACCGTTCCGCTGAGGTGCGTAAGCTCACCCATCGTGGCGCAAGGATTAGTGTTCATTTCGTCCGGTGTCGGCGGCAACGGCAAGTTTTTTGTCGCGGCCCGGCCCGGCAGCGCGAGCAAAGGGCCCGAGGAGGTTTACCGCGTGCAGCAAAACGTGCCGAATGTGCCGACGCCCGTGGTGGCCGGTGACCTGTTGTTCCTGTGGCACGACCGCGGCACGGTGTCCTGTCACGACGTCGCCACAGGAGACGTGCACTGGCGAGAGCGAGTCGGTGGTGATTATCACAGCTCTCCTCTCGCAATTGGTAACCGCATTTTCTGCGGATCGAAACAGGGCGAAATGATCGTGCTGGCGGCCGATCGCCAGTTCAAGGTGCTGGCCCGCAACCCGCTCGGTGAACCGTGCCATGCGACGCCGGCCATCGCGCACAATCGGCTCTTCGTCCGCACGGAAACCACACTCTTGAGCGTGGGCGAACCGGCACCCGCCGCGAATAATTGAGTGCAGAGCCGCGTCGGGTGGCATGCTTTCGTCGCGTAGCGGCGTAAGCATGTCTTCGCGGCAGCAAACATGCTTACGGGCTGACGGAGCGAAAGCATGCCACCCACTTTGTTTACGGAATGCGAATATGCCTGTGAGTTCATTCGACGAGCGCCGGCGACTCGCCCACTTGGACCGTGCCGCGCTGGCCGAGCTGCAACTGCAGAAGTTGAATCGTCTGCTCACGGTCGTGTTGGCCGAGAATGGCCTATACAGGCGCAAACTGGCCGGATGTCCGGCGCAGCTGGGCAACCTCGACGAGCTTGCACTGCTCCCGCACACCACGAAGGACGAACTGCAGCCCGTAGTCGGTGACGAACCGTTCGCCGCCAATCGCACGTACCCGACGGACCGTTACGTGCGTTTCCATCAAACCTCGGGCACGCGCGGCCGGCCGCTCGTAGTTCTCGACACGGCCGAGGATTGGCAGTGGTGGATCAAATGCTGGCAATTCGTTCTCGACACGGCCAGCGTCACGCCCAGCGACCGGGCGATGTTGGCGTTTTCATTCGGCCCATTCGTTGGTTTTTGGAGCGCGTTCGATGCCCTGGTGGCTCGCGGGGCGCTCGTGATCCCCGGCGGCGGGCTCGGCAGCCTGGCCCGCATTGAGGTGATCCGCAACGCCCGAGTGACGACGCTGCTGTGCACGCCCACCTACGCACTCCACATGGCCGAAGTGGCGGCCGAGCACAACATCAACCTGGCCCAACTTGCGGTGGAGAAAATCATCGTCGCCGGCGAACCCGGCGGCAGCGTACCCGCCACGCGCGAACGCATCGAATCGGCATGGGACGCCCGGGTGATCGATCACGGCGGCGCAACCGAAATTGGTGCGTGGGGTTTTGCCGATGGCGAAGGCCGCGGGCTCTTCGTGAACGAATCGGAATTCATTGCCGAGTTCATTTCGCACGAAACGGGCCAGCCGGCAAAAGAAGGCGAGCTTTCGCACCTGGTCCTCACGACGCTCGGCCGGTACGGCGCGCCGGTCATCCGTTATCGTACCGGCGACCTCGTGAGGCCGGTGTGGGCCGCTAGCAATTCAAATCGCTTCGTGCTGTTGGAAGGCGGCATTTTGGGCCGGGCGGACGATATGATGATCATTCGCGGCATGAATATCTATCCCGCGGCGGTCGAACAGATCCTGCGCAGCTTCCCCGAGGTCGTCGAATACCGCATGACGGCACGCAAACGCGGCGAAATGGATGAGCTCGTGGTCGAAGTGGAGGACCACTTGCAACAACCAGCCCGAATCGCGGAAGAATTGCGTTTGAAGCTGGGACTCAAAATAGAAGTGCGCTGTGCCGCCGTGATGTCGCTCCCGCGTTTCGAAGGCAAGGGCCGACGATTTATAGACCAGCGAGTTTAGCCGCGACGCGGAGCGGAGCACGGTTACCGCTGCCGCGCTCCACTTCGCGTCGCGGCTAACAAAAAGGTAGGGTTTTTGCGTGCAGACATGATTTCACAACCAACAAAGCTCGAACTTGCCGAGGGCACTTGTCTCCGCATCACGTGGAGCGACGGCCAGGTGCGCGAGTATACATTTCGCGATCTGCGCGATGCCTGCCCCTGCGCCAACCTGCCGCGAAAAGCGCAACGCCGCCGCCATCCCCGCCTGCGCTCTTGCCCATCGTCTCCGACGCCGATATTCGACCGCTGCAAATCACCGCCATGAAACCGGTTGGCAACTACGCCTATTCGATCGATTTCAGCGACGGCCACAATACGGGCATCTACACACTCGAGTCACTTCGCGAGCTGGGGGAAGCAGTCTGACGCGTTGACTCAGACCGGCACAAGTCGCCGAACGGATGTTGCGTGTGCCGGCGAATCGGACGGTTTCGGCGAGATGGCCGCACCGATCCCACCGCCGAGCTCTTCAAGCCGCCAGCGATCCTCTGGATCGCGCGTGTCTCGGGCCAGCGACGTCACAGCATTCATGAGTCCGAAGCCGGTGCGATCTGCGCCGCTCTCGAATCGCTCCAAGATCTGACCCAGGAAGCGTCCCATCAGGCCATTGGACTGAAAAAAAGACAGATGAGGAATGAGATTTAACCAGTCCATAGCCAGCGTGACCGATGAGCGGACACCGCGGATCGACCGCGCGAAGACGTGTTTATCGGCGCATGTGGCAATCGCCTCCCGGAGCATCGTCGAACCCTCTTCCGGCGAGTAGACACCCAGACATTCAACGTGCAGGGACTCAATTGCCTGAGCCATAACCGCGCCGTTGCGACAAATCTCGCGGAACAGATAGGGACGCAGCCACAACTCGTCCTCGGTCGCGCGGAGTGCCACGCCCCCTTGCATGCGGTCCTTCGGCCGGACGTCGGCGACATAGGGCAACAGCGAACGCACAAACAATTGGCGGCCGTCATGAAATGTTTCGGATACCCGGCCTTGGCGGTTTTGAATCTCCTCAGTGAAAATGTCCAAGATCGTTCCAGTAGTGAGCGTGCCGTCAATCATTGGATGTTCCTTCAAAAAGCACCGAATTGGATCGTCCGACCCTTGCCCCAGCGGACATTCTTCGATCAATTCCGGTAAAAAGCAAGTTAAACGCAGATTTCCTATTTTGACACCGGCGGCAGCGAATGTTGCCCAATTATTGTTCGTAGCGACTTGCCGCGTTTATTCACCGGATCACGCACTCACCGAGTGACCTTTCCCATGCAATGGATTGACCCGCTGCTCGACTGGGCCAAAGCCAATGACGCGATTCTGTGGTGGACCTTTGCCGCCTCGCTCGCGCTGCTGCTGCTTTCGCCAATGGCCGTGGCGTGGGTCGCGGTGAAACTCCCCACAGATTACTTCACGACAAAGAAGCGGCGTCGTGCGCGATGGTTGAGAAAGTACCCGGCGCTGCTACCAGTAATCGCGATCGCCAAAAACCTGTTGGGAGTGGTGCTGGCGCTGGCCGGCCTCGTGATGCTGGTTGTCCCGGGGCAGGGGCTGTTGACGCTTGTCGCGGGATTGATGCTGATCGACTTCCCCGGCAAATATCGACTGGAGGCGCTGGCTCGCCACGCGCCCGCCGGTATGGCGATCGATCAACTGGTTCCGCAAACGTGCTGGCCGCGAGCCGCTCCAACCGCCGGGATAGTAGTATGTCCAGCGCAAAAAAAAGCCGGCGAATCAATCGCCGGCTTTATGGATTCATCGCACCGCGATAATTCAATTTATTGGGTCGCACCCGGGATTGGCGGCAAACCGGGAATTCCACCTGGTGTCGTTGTCGACGGCGTTTCGCCTGTCGAGGGCGTTCCTGCTGCTGCGTCCGTTTTCGTCTCTTTCTTCTTCACGATGTTGTCACTGCTCAGGCGGATCTTCTTGAACACGTCGTCGGCGACGACGAAATACCAGTCGCCGAATCGAAGATTGAGGTCCTTCACATTCTCGCGGCCTTTTTCGAGCGATTGCTGGTATTCGTCCAGCTTGCGCTTGTTCTCCTGCTCGATCCGTGTCCGCTCGGCGATGATGTTTTTCACTTCGGCTTCCTTATCGCTGGCCGGCTTGGTATCTCCTTCAGCAGCCGTCGCCGCCTCATCGGATTTCTCGGCATCATCCGCCTTCGACTCATCTGCCGCGTTGTCGGCTTCGGACTTTTCGGTTGCACTTGCGTCGGTTGTCGCGCCGGCTCCGGTCTCGGCTTTTTCCGTGGTGTCGGACGCATCCGCCGCGCCGTCTGCCGGTTTTTCCCCGGCCGGCTCCGATGGCTCGCTTGCCGCCGCATCGCCTTCACTCGCTGCTTGATCGGCAGGTGTATCGGCGGCCTGGGCGGGCAGCTCTGGTAGATCCTGTGTTTCGGGCGGCTTGACCGCGCCCTCGTTGAACCGGGCCATCACGAACATGTAGCGGTGCACGTCACCATCCTTGTCCTCGCCGGCAGCATCCGCGCCGGCCGCAGTGGTCTGTTCTGATTGTCCGCCCTCGGTGCCAACATTGGTGAGATTGCCGAACCGCAGCACGTATTCCGTGCCGTTTTTCATGGTGGCGATGACTTCGCCGTCGCTGGAGATGATCTCCTCCGCTCCGCCACTTCCGGTCGCCTGGGCAGGCGTGAAGCCCTTCGAGACGAGGTCTTGCAACGCTTCGCATTGTTCATGAAATCGGCGCCGGCCTTGAGGTCGTCGCTCAGCCCTTGCGGCTTGCGGACGACGTCGACAATCTGCAAATCGTCGAGCGCGGTCTTCAGGCCGTTGAGCGTTTCGTTGTTCAGCTCTTCGTCTTCGGCCAACTTGAAATCGACATATGGCCTTCTTCGCCTGTTGCGTCGAACTTCTGCAGCTTCACCGGAGTCCACTTCGAATCGTTGTCGTTGTACGCCAGCGTCATTTCCGCACCGCGGATCCCAGTCGATAGTCCAAGCCCCGAGCTTCCGTCTGGACGTCATGACGACTGCAGCTCGGCCGAGTAATCCTTGATTTGCGACTTGCTGCAAGTCCCAGGAGTTGAGCTTGAGCAGGTCCTTTTCGATCCAGTCCTCGAAGTTGGTGGAGAGCTTCGTCGGATCGATTTCGATGACGTAGACGACGTCGCGGCCGGCCTCGCGGACGTAGCGCTGATCCTCGGCATCTTTCACCGCCTTGCCGATGATCAGGTCGACCAGCGGCTTGTCGTGGATGTCGGACATCGTGACGCGCGTGCCGACGCCTTTCTGGCCCGGCTTCCAGCTTGGGCGAGAGCGGATCGATCACGCCGAACTGCTCGTGATCGCCGGCATTGCTGCTGGCGACGGCGAGGATCTTGCGGTCCATGAGCGACGTGGCGGCCTCGGCCATCTGCTGCGCCGCGTCGGCCGGATAGCCGTTCTTCGAGGGAATCGTCCACAGGCCGTCCTGCTCGGCCACTTCGAACTCGCGGAGCGTGGCGGTGTCCTCGTCGAACCGCACGATCCGCAGCCGCTTGGCCTCGTCGGGTCGAATCGAAATTCTTCGTCAGGATCTGCGCCGACCAGCGAGTTCTCGTCCAACTCGGCCGACGTGGGCCGCGGTCACCACGCCCACGGCAATCGCCAACAGCCCGATGACGACAAAGGTGATAGTTTTGGCGTTTTCAGTCATCAGCTTAACTACCGTCACAGCAAGGATTGCACAGAGGTCACAGGATGCAGGGAATGTATGGCAAATCACTCTGCGATTCGCAGTGCATCCTCTGTCATTCTCAATCGCAATCCTGTAATCGTGATCGTCTTATGGTTATTCTATGCTGCGACATCTTCTTGCGCCTTGCCATAGCGCAGGCGGCGGGTGTCGACGCCTTCCTGCTCCGCCTTGCGGCGGTGGAAGAAGACGAAGAACGCCAGCAGGATCGGCGGGATCGGCGGCAGCAGCACGGCCAGCAACTTGTACCGGTCCTGCACGCCGCGGATCTTGCGCCGCCAGCTCGCGCTCGCTCTGCTTGACCTGCTGGTCGCGCTCCTTTTCCAGCGCGCTGATCTTCACGTCGCGCATCGCGCTCCAAGTCGATCCGCTCGCGTTCCATGCGTTGCATTCGACACGCGCGGGTCGAGGTCCGTGCGGTTTTCCAGCTCGGCGATCTTGTCGCGGAATTCCTGCTGCGACCGCTTCGATTTGCTGCGTGGCGTCGTTCGATGAACTTGCGTCTGCTCGTCGAGCGACGTCGTTGCGGTACTCCTCGGTGGCTTCCTCGACCTTGGTGAGGATGCGATGCGGCCGGGTCCGCTTGCGGAGATCGACGAAGCGGTCGTCGCCCGCCAGCGAATCGAGGATGTTGAGCACGAACGGCACGTTCTGGAACTTCCAGTCGATGACGCATGTCCTGGTTCTCGCCCATTTCGCGCAGCTGGAAGATGATCGGCGCGATCCAGTCGATGTCGGCCACGAGGACGACGTTGATGTTCGTTCTTCTTCGGTTCCTTGCCGGCCAGCGGTCGTCTTCGGCGGCGTCTTTGCGCCTTCGTCGGTCTTGCCCGCATCGGCATCCGTCGGCTGGCGCCGACTCGCCAGCGGCGCGTCGTTCCGTCTGCGGCTCGCCGCATCCTGTCTTCTGCCGACAGAGTACAGCTCGTCGTCGGCGTCGACCTTGCCCTTCGACGTGCGCGGCGACGATGTACGGCTCGCGCGTCATGATTGCGCCGCACGCCCATCATGCCGCCGGATGCGCATCGTCATTTCGTAATCCTGGTAGCTGATCGTGCCGGTGTTGCGGCCCGTGACGGCCAGTTCGGTTGAAATTCGAGCTTCGAGCCGTCTCGCCGGCCGGAACGCAGCCGGCCGACGAGGAACAGCACCTGCCGCATGCCGGCCGAGATCTCGATCGTCCGGATCGAACGGATGGATCGTGCCGTGGCCGCCTTCGGCGAGGCCTTCGTCGATGAAGATCCATTCCGGCGCGAATGTCGCCCAGCTTCGGCTCGGGATTGAAGTCCTGCCAGATGATCTCGTCGCCGTACATCTCGACGCCCAGCAGCTTCCACAGCTGCGAGATATCGCCCTTGGGCTCCGGCGGTCCGCCGCCGCCGAACATGCCCATCATGCCGCCCGGCGGCCGCTTCGGCTGCGCCGTGCCGACGACGCTCGCCGATACGAGTTGCGGCCAGGGAAACGGATCTTCGAAGATCGCCGTCGGCTGGCCCGCTCTTCACGCCTGCGACGAAATTGTCCATCGCCTCCGGCGTGAGCGACGACGGCTGCACGGCCAGCAGCACGTCGTACTTCTGCGTGATCGGCTTCGACGGATCGACTTCGACGACGTCGTATTGCTTCTTGCAGCTCGGCGATGATCTGCGATTCTTCGGTCGGGCCTTGCATCGAGAAGCCGCCGAAGAGCTGCACGTCGGTCTTGACCACGCCCAGCTTCTTGCGCTCCTGGTCGGCGACCGTGCAGATCGAGCGCACCAGCTCGTACTCGACGGGAATGCCCTTGTCGAGGAACGGAATCACGACGTTGTCGAGGCCGGAGCGTGAACGCGACGCCGAGGAAGATTTCTTCCGTGCCGCGGACGCCGCGGTCGATGCGTCGACACTTCGCGCGGCTCGATGCCGTAGGCCTTCTCGGCGATGCGTGGCCTCTTCGCTGAAGTTCTCGATCTCGTGGACGTCGACCATGAATCTTGCCGCCGCTCAGCGAGCTGAGCTCGGCGAGCGTCGAGAGCAGATTCAGCTTGTGGGCCGCGTACTCGGCCGGCACTTGCGGGCTGACGTAGGCGTCGATCTTGATCGTCTTCACGTCGTCGTTGTCTGCGCAGCTCGTTCGACCAGCTTGCACGGTGCGCGGCGAGAGCGAGTTGAGCTTCTCGCTGGTGATGTCGGCCCGCAGCGAGTTGTGATGCGAGAAGAACATGTTGACGCCGACGGCCAGCGCCACCAGGCCCAGCGCGCGGGCCAGGTAGTGGGCCCACATCGATTCGTCCGTCTTCGCGGCCGCCCCAATGCCGGCGGCCGATGAGCACCATGCTGAGGTACAGCATCACGACCGCGATCATCACGAAGTAGCTGATGCCGCTCAGGCTGATCACGCCGCGCTGGAAAGTCGCCGAACTGCTCGGCCGCGCTCCAGCGCTTGATCGCCTGCGCGAGCGTGCGGATTCTTGATGATCCAGTCGGCCACGCCGAACATCGCCAGCGGCAGGTTGAAGATCATGCCCAGGATGAAGCCGACCGTGAGGTTGCTCGTGAGGAACGAGGCCACCATGCCGATCGCGAGCATCGCCAGGCCGATGAACCAGTAGCCGACGTAACGTGCCGACGAACAGCCCGCCGTCCGGCGCGCCCAGGCCGTAGCTGAACACCAGGTAGATCGAGAACATCGAGAACAACAGCGCGACGGTGTAAATCGCCACGCGCGGCCAGGTACTTGCCGAACACGACGTCGAAGTCGCTCGCCGGCAGCGTGAGCAGCAGTTCGTCGGTGCCTTGCCGCCGCTCCTCGGCCCAGATGCTCATCGTGATCGCCGGGATGAACACCAGCAGGATGAACGGCAGCCACTGATTGAGCTGGTCGAGATTGGCCAGGTTGTTGCTGAAAAAATCCGGCGGCCAGAACGCGGCCAGCGCGCTGAGCACCACGAACACGCAGATGAACACGTATCCCGTCGGATTGGAGAAATAGCTGACGAAGTCGCGTCTGAAAGATCGCTTTGAGGACGGTCCAGTTCATGGCAGTAATCTAGAGTTAGGGCTTAGCGTCGGCGGCAATGCCGATCAGTTGTCAGATGGATATTGCAATTGAAACACGGCAATCACCGAGCGCCGAGTCAAGTTGATGGAACCGCTCGTCCAGGTTCTTCTCGTCAGCCGCCAGCTCGGCCGGCGTGCCGTCGAACACCAGCCGGCCTTCGTTGATGAAGATCACGCGGTTGCACATCGCTTCGACTTCCTGCAGGATGTGCGTCGAAAGCAGAATCGTCTTGGTCTCGCCGAGGCGGCGGATCGTGTCGCGGACTTCGCGAATCTGATTCGGGTCGAGGCCGGCGGTCGGCTCGTCGAGGATCAGCACGTCCGGCTCGTGCAGCAGCACCTGGGCCATGCCGACGCGCTGGCGAAAGCCCTTCGAGAGCTTGCCGATCGGCTTGCCGATCACGCGTGCCCAGCTTGCACAGGTCGACGACCGCGTCCAGCCGCTCCTCGATCTGCTCGCGCGACATGCCGCGGGCCTTGCCGAAAAACTGCAGCAGGCTGCGCGGCGTCATGTCGGGATAGAGCGGGCCGTTTTCCGGCAGGTAGCCCAGGCGCTTGGCGCCTTCGAGCCGGTCGGTCGCCATGTTGTAGCCGGCGATCCGGGCCGTGCCGGCCGACGGGGCCAGGTAGCCGGTGAGCAGCTTCATCGTCGTGCTCTTGCCGGCGCCGTTGGGGCCCAGGAACGCCGCCACTTCGCCCTGGTTGATCGTGAACGTGACGTCGCGGCAGGCG
This sequence comes from uncultured Planctomycetota bacterium, assembly GCA_963786455.1. Taxonomy (GTDB): domain Bacteria; phylum Planctomycetota; class Planctomycetia; order Pirellulales; family Lacipirellulaceae; genus JABDGM01. The sequence continues at coordinate 1,147,215 of CAWAZX010000018.1, forward strand.
GCGAAGTCGCCGTAGAACTTCGACAGATTGTCGGCCTCGATCATCGCCGTACGGGCCGTCGTGCTGCCGGGCCGGCGCGGTGTCTTTGGCCTCGGCGGTGGCGACTTTGGTTGCCGTCGTGACTCATGGCTTCGTAGTGCTCCGGTGTGAAAGTGATCTGGTCGGTGGGATTGCAGTGGCGGTTGCGACATTGGCCGATCAGTTTGCAACTGGCCTGTGCCGGCTAAGGTGGGTGCTCAGCGAGGCCAGGTACCGGCAGGGGCAGAAAGCCCGAAATGGAGCCGGCGACACCCGCCACGCCGTCCCCCGCTGGTAGAAGGGTAATCGGTCAGCCCGGCGGATGTCTATACCCGGCTTACGCTCGGCCAACGAGGCCGGTTCGATTGCAGAAAGCCGCAATTTTCGCGTGAAAAACGGCTGCTCATCCGCGGCCGTACCGCACGTCGAGATGCCGCCGCCAGTTGGCGTCGTCGCGTCTCGGGGAAATCGGTCCGCAGGTGGACGCCGCGCGATTCTTCGCGGTCCAGGCCGGCGCTCGACCATCAGGCTGGCGACGGTGAGCATGTTTTGCAGTTCCCAGCCGTCCGGGTCGGCGAACTGCCGCGACAGCACGTAGCCGCACCAGCGGCGAATCGTTTCGCGCCGCTTCGGCCAGCTGCGGGCCGCTGCGCCGCACGCCGGCCGCGCGCCACATCAGGCTCTTGAGCGAGTTGCGAATGTCGGCCAGGTCGAGCGGCTCGCTGGGCGGCTCGACGGCCGGGTTCTCCAGCGGAATCGCACGATACGAATCGGGCTCTTCGCAGCGCGGCCGCCGATGCGCCCGCGCCGGCATGCGCGCCGTACACCAGTCCTTCCAGCAGGCTGTTCGACGCCAGGCGATTCGCGCCGTGCAGGCCGCTGCTGGTCACTTCGCCGGCCGCCCACAGGCCGGGCAGCGTCGTGCGGCCTTCGTGATCGACCGTCACGCCGCCGATCATGTAGTGCGCGCCGGGCCGCACGGGAATCGGGTCGGTGGCGATGTCGATGCCGAACTCGGCGCACGTCCGGGCGATGCCGGGAAACCGCTTGCGGACGTGCTCCGGCGTCCAAGTGGCTCAGATCGAGAAACACGCTCGGCTGCCGCGTCTTTTCCATCTGGGCGACGATCGCCTGGCTCACGACGTCGCGCGGCGCCAGCTCGGCCCGCTCGTCGTAGTCGGGCATGAAGCGCCGGCCGGTCGAATCGACGAGCCGGGCGCCTTCGCCGCGCATTGCCTCGGTGATCAGGCTGCGGCTGCCGCCGGCGATGTACAGCACCGTGGGATGGAACTGCATGAACTCCATGTCGCGCAGCTCGGCGCCGGCGCGATAGGCGATCGCATGGCCGTCGCCGGTGGCCACTTCGGGGTTCGTCGTTTCGCGGTAGATCTGGCCGGCGCCGCCGGTGCAGAGGATCGTTTGCTTGGCCCAGACGAACGTCCGGCCGTGGTCGGCGTTCCACACGAGCGCGCCGCGGCAGCGGCCTTCGTGCGTGAGCAGGTCGATCGTGAACGTGTTCGGCCAGATCTGGGCATCGAGCTTCGATGCGCGCACGCTCGATCATCGCCCGCATCACTTCGTGGCCGGTGGCGTCGCCCAGCGCATGGACGATGCGGCGATGGCTGTGCCCGCCTTCGCGGCCCAGCAGCAGCTCGCCGTTTTCGCGTGTCGAAGTTGCGTGCCCCAGTCGATCAGCTGGCGGATATGCTCGCGGCGCTTCGCGGACGACCATTTCGACCACTTCGCGGTCGCACAGATTGGCGCCGGCGATGAGCGTGTCGTCGACGTGGTTCTCGAAGTTGTCCTCCGGATCGAGCACGCTCGGCGATGCCGCCCTGGGCATACGCGCTGTTCGACTGCTCCATCGTGTCCTTGGTGATCACCAGCAGCGACAGCCGCGGATCGATCTCCATCGCCGCCCGCAGCCCGGCGATCCCGCCGCCGATGATCAGCACATCGGCGAAGTGGTGCGGAATCCGCTTGGGATGAAACGGCACCAGGTAGCGGGGACTTCGCAGGACATGGGCTTAGGTCAATGACGAAGGTCGAATGAACGAATGACGAATGATTCAGTGACGATCGTCTGGTTTTTTCATTCGTCATTCGTCATTCGTGCATTCGTCATTCTACTCGTCATCCTGCCGGGCACGCGAGACGCCCTGGTTGTAGGCCCGCAGCCGCTCCTGATATTCCAGCGGCACCGGGCCGCGAAAGCCTTCGCGCAGATCGCGCTGCGTGTCGTCTTTGACCGCACTCTGCTTCAGCGCGCCCGCGGCGCAGGCCCAGGCTCCGCAGCGCATCGTCGAGCTCACGACGCGCCGATTCGCCTGCGGATCGTTCCGCTGCGCCGCCTCCTTGCGCTCCTGCCACGCGATCGACAAATCGCCGCAGGTCGTCCTCCGTCCAACCGAGTCCTTGAGCAACTCCTCGTCGACCTTCTTTTGCTTGAGCTGGTCGGCCAGCTTGTCGAGCACCAGATCGGTTTGCTTGCGGGCGTATTCCAGGTTGGCCGCGTCGCCTGCGGGACCACGCCCTCGCTCGGCGGCGGAGCCGTCGGTGCCGGTCTCACCGCCATTGCCCGTGGGATGTGCCGCCGCGCTGGTTCGCATGTTCAGACGTTTCGCCTTGTTTCTGATTCTGCGCTCTGCTGCCGTCGCGGCTAACCGGCTCACCGTCTGCGCCTGTTCCGGGCGAGTCGGTGGCGTCCTCGCCCCCGTCCGGCTGCTGTTTCCTTGTCCGTCTCCTTGCCTCTGTTCCGCTCGCCACCGGGCTTTGCACCTTCGCCGTCTCGCTGCTTGCTGCCGCGGCCGGTGGTCTCTCCGCCCGGCTGACCAGTCTGATCGTCGGCCTTTGCATCCTGCCGGCGTTGGGCGAATTGTTGCCTGCGCCTTTTTCCGACGATTCGCCCCCGCCTTCATCGGCCGACTGGTTCTGGCCGGCACTGCCCGTGCCGTCGCGGGGCGATTTCTGGCCGCCGCCTTCTTCGCCGCCGCCCGCCTTGTCGCCGCCCTTGTTCGCCCTGCGAATCGCTTTCCTTTTGCCACGCGCACCCGCCGGTGGTTCCTGCTTGTCGGATTGTTCTCCTTCGGAGCCGGATTGCTGTCGCTTTTCGCTCGGCTTCATTTCGGGCTGCGAGTTGGGAGAGCCTTGGCTTTTTTGTTCGTTGCCCGCGCCGGACGGTCCTTTCGTATTGGTTTGTTGGCCGCCGGGCGATTTGGGTTGTTCGCCGCTGTCGCGCGGTTCGGTGCCTTTGTCTGGCATGTCATCTTGTCTTGGTTTCCGCGCCGGAACTCTCGTTGCTGCTCATTGGCTGTTTGCCCGTCCGCTGAAGCCGACTCGCCGTCGCGGTTCTGCTCGCCACGCTTTTCTGCATCGGAGTAAGCCGGGGCGTCCTCGCCCCCGTCCTGCGCAGCCTTTTCTTGCTCTCCTTGCCTTTGTTCCGCGTTCGCGTTTTGCTGTGCGTCGCGGCTCGACTGCTCGCGGTCCTGTGGTGATGCAGATTCACCATCCTTCAACTCGCCCTTGCGCTCCATGTGCTGCTGGATGCGATGGAACGCTTCGGCATCGTTGTCGCCCTCGGACGAAACCGGGGCTTTCTCGGCCGAGGGTTGTTGCTGTTCGCCGCCGTCGCGCTGCTGACCGTTGGCAGGTTTTGCCGTGTTATTGCCATCGGGACGGGCCGACCCGGCATCCGGCTTGCCGGTTGCCGGGTGCCCGCGGGCTGCGAACCCCTTTGAGAGGATTCGCCGCCCGCGGCCCCCGCGCCGGTTTGTTCATCGTTTGATTTCGGCTGGCCTTTGCCGCGCTGCTGCTTCCCGTCTGGACTCGATTCGCCGTCACGCGGCTGATTTTCTCCTTGATTGCCTGTTTCCTTGTCTCCCTGTCTCGATTGTCCCGGTTCCGCGCTCCGCTCCGCGTCATGGCTGGACTGCTCGTCCTGCGGTTGTTGATCGCCTTCGTTGGCGTTGCTGTTGCCCGCCCACTGAAGTGGGCTCGCCGTCGCGAGGTTGGTTCTCTCCTTGACTCCCAGTCTCATTGTTTCCTTGTCTTTGTTCGCCGCCCCCTCGCTGCTGGTCGCGGTGCTGCTTGTTGCTGTTGCTGATCCCTCTCGCCCTGATTCGGCTGATTGCCGTCGGTCGCGCTGCGCGATGCGGTCGGGCGGCGGCTGCTTCGCCGGATCGGGGGAACCGATTCGCAACTGCTTGTGGTCCGATTCGGCCGTGTTTGCCGTCGGCGTTCGGTTATCGCTCGCTGTCCACCCAGTACTCCACGCACGTCGCCCGCCCGCAGATCTGCGCGCTGGGCGTGAACTGGTAACGGCCGGTGAAACGCCCCGTATGCTTGCTGGTCAGTAGCGGCTCGTCGATTTCGGGCCGGCCGGGCACTTCTCCGCGAAGCCGCACTTTCGCCAGACCAAAGTCTGGGTCGCGGGCTTCCACTTCGATGGTTACCGTATCGTTGAGCCGCACGTCGAGCGACTTTTCCTGCGGCCGCAGAATCGCTGCCTCCGGCGACAGATCCGGCTCGACGACGATCGGATATTTCACCGGATCGCGGTTGAGTCGGCCTTCCACGTTGGTGAATCGCAGCATGTAACTGGGGTACTGCGGCGTTTGCCCGTCCTCGCGTAGATTCAGATTGAACGTAGCCTGCGCACTCGTCCTCGCGGCCCGTCATTGACAAGTCGCGACTTCCATCGGCGTTGAAATCAACGTCTGCTTTTTTGATCGGCCCGTTGGTGCGAGCGTGAATGGTGACTTGCGTGCCTTCAATTGCGCGGATATCGCCGCTGCCTTGGACCTCTCGAGCGACATAGCCTGTGTAGTCTGGGTATTTATACTGGATTCGCTCTACCTGGATCGACGGTGCTGGTACGACGGTCACCTGATAATCGAGTGAACGCGCGTCGCCCGCCTCGATGCGGTAGCGCGACGTTCTGCGCCAAGCCAACTCGGCCAGCCGAAGGTGCGGCATCGGGCAGGCGGCCGGCGAACCGCAGCCCGTCCTCGCTAAGCTTCATTTCGATCGGTTTATCGACGGCCTGCCCATCGTCCGTCGTGTAGCGCAACAAAACGGTATCGTCCTCGTCGATACCGCGGACCTCGGCCGACACCTCGACGAACTCGCCGCGCGACACGGTCACCGTGCCCGGCGTCACTTCGTTGATCGACACGCGACTGGCTGGCACGATATCGGACCACGGTAAAAGTACACGCTCGGCCGTCACTACGGGGTCTTTGGGCGAGAGTACTTTGTACAACGCGGCCAGCGCCACGACCGCCAGCATGACGTAACCAATCCGAATCAATGCGGTTCGATCGACCGCCGAATCCACGCTCACGCGCGTGAGCCCTTGCGCCGCCTGCTCTTCGAGTGTTTGATACACGGCGTCGGAGATTTCCGCGCGGTGTTGTCGAAACAGCAGCAGGTTAATGATACTGTTCTTGAGCGAAGGGCTGGCCTGCTCGATCGTTTGCGCCGCATACACAGGGTTGATCGCCCGCCGGCATAACGGCCACAGCCGGCGATAAGCAAAGTAGCAAATCCCTCCGACGAGCACGGTAAACAGAATCGTCCGCATGGCCACGGAAAATCCGCCGGGAACGATCCAGTGGTCGACCACCGCGGCCGTGAGCAAGAACAGAACCACGCCAATCACCAGCTCCAGCAGCGACGTGGCCCAGTCCACCGCCTTCACCGCCCGGCGCGTGTTCTGAATTTGCGTGTCGATGTACTGGTCGTACTGGACCAGCCTGGCATCCGCGGCGCGGCGGGGGGCACGACGCGTGGGTAGTTGGTCGACGGGCATGATTGGCAAACGGCGCACGGCGGTTTTGTTCGGTACTCCATTATACCGCGTAGGCCAGACCGCAGATATTTCGCGATTTTACGGGCTTCTCTGTGTGAGGTTGGCGTGGCTCCAAGTCCGTCCGCTAGCTATTATATCCCGCTCTTTTGGAGCGGGGCTTTTATCGAATCGCCCGCCGCTTGCACATCGATGCCGAGATGTTAGGTCCAACAGATTTCCGTGAGTTGGTTAGCGGCCGGCGCAAGGCGCGGGGGCGGCCGCGCTGCGCGGCGTGTTGCGGGCGGCCGAGGTGCCCTATACCGCCGCGGTTGGATGGCGTAATCGCCGTTACGATCAAGGGCATGCCACCGCCCACCGTATCGGCGTACCAGTGCTCAGCGTCGGCAATCTTACGCTGGGCGGCACTGGCAAGACGCCAATGGTGAAGTGGATCGCACACTGGTTGCGGGCGCGGGCCCTGCGCGTGGCGATCGTCAGCCGCGGCTACGGCTCCAACGGCAATTCGCACAATGACGAAGCGCTCGAATTGCAGAATTTGCTTCCCGACGTGCCGCACGTGCAAAACCCCGATCGCGTGGCGGCTGCTGAGCAAGCAGTTAGCCAGCTTAAAAGTCAGGTCGTCGTGCTGGACGACGGCTTCCAGCACCGCCGACTGGCCCGCGACGTCGACATTGTGCTGCTCGATGCGCTCGAGCCGTTCGGTTACGACCACGTGTTTCCCCGCGGCACATTGCGCGAACCATTAATCGGCCTACAGCGTGCCCACGTCGTTTGCCTCAGCCGGTCCGATGCCGTTTCGACCGGGGAGCGCGACGCGATTCGCGAACGCGTCCGACAACTGGCTCCCCGCGCGGCTTGGTGCGAATGCACCCACGCCGCCTGCGGTCTGATCGACAAGGACGGTAATTCGCATCCGCTTGCCGAACTTGCTGGACGTCGTGTTGCCGCCTTCTGCGGCATCGGCAATCCGGCCGGATTCCGCCACACTCTCCTAGTCAGTGGCTGTCAGATTGCCGTGTGGCGCGAGTTTCCAGATCACCACGCTTACAGCATAAACGACGCCAATTATGTGAGTCTCCTTGCAGCCGGCTGCAAGGCGGACTTAATCGTGTGTACACACAAAGATCTGGTGAAGTTGCCGCTTCAGTCGATCGGCAGTTGCCCAGTGATCGCGGTACAGATTGAGATGCGGTTCCTAGCCGGACAGTCGTTTATGGAATCCGCGCTGGAACGCATCGTGCACGACGCCGGCAAACAGGTCCATTAGGGCACAGCGAATATTAGTCCGGCACGCGAACCGCGATCGCATTTTCCAAGTGCTCATTTTCCAGCACACCAAGGGCCGTGTGCTGCGCCATTTGCTTGGTGTAATAAGTCGAGCACTGGCCTTCGAGCACGACGGTGTCGTCTAGTATTCGCACGACAAGGTTTCGCACCCGGCCATGCAGCCGCGATTCAATCCGCTGGCGAATGGCGATGGCCAGATCCCGTCGGCGCTCGTCGCGCATTTCCGGATTAATGGGAACGCCGCCCGCAAAGGTGCCGGCCGGGCTGAGCAGGACCTCTTTCACAGGCGGATCGGCCGTGGATGCGGAGTGCTCCTCGAAGTCCTCCGGATCAACCACGACGATGCCCAGTGGTCCTGCCGTAGCATCCGTCGACGTGGCGTGACGAAGCGAAATCCGTAAATTCTGTGCGCGTCGCATGGGCGTTCATCCTCGGCGATCGTTCCTGCTGCGAACTCAATCGCAATCGCCTGCCCGATCAAATTTCTCGCGCTTCCTTTAAGAGCGATCAACCAACCGTCGCACTGCCGCTCGCGGTTCGTGAGCAGAATTGTCCCGAGGTGAATTACGAGCGGCTAGTTTTGCACAGGGCAATCTATCCCGCCGGCCGTTTCAATGTCAACTCGAACTTGAAGGAGAATTTTGCGTATGTGCAGACGCCTTTTTTTTGGCGACCGAAGCTAGCATCGGCGCCTCGGAGCCCGTTAAGACTCGATTAATCTTCGATGCCGGCCAGCTCGCACAAGTTGGCCGCCGCCACGGGTTGTGGGCAACTCCACACCAAGAAGAAGAGAGCTTCACGGCACCACCGCCCGGCCGGATGTCCCACCACGTATCCCGAGCCCTTGGCAGCCGCCAGCGCCGCTTGGCTGGCACGCAATACCAGGCTGTTCGCCCGCTGGCGGATCGATTCCTTGCTGCAAGCCGAGTCGCCGCGGGCCACCGCTAAAAGATCGTCAAGCAATTGCATGTGCTCTGATCGCAGGGCGGCCATCGGCGGCCGCAAATCGGGCCGACGAGTGGACTCGACGTCGAGATAATCGATTGCCGCCCGTGCCAGCCCAATCGCCAGCGTGGATGTTTCATATCCCCCGGTGCCTGCCCAACGCCGCTCGCCATGACATTTTGCATCGGTCCCGCGATGAGCCACTCGCTGGAAACTTCCGCACCGTCCAAATGGATCGGTCCAGTGGAACTCGACGATACGCCCACCAGCGGTAGCGGCTCGGCTACCGTAAGACCCGGTGTGTCGCGCGGCACCGCGATCAAAAGCTGGCGATCGGTTGCCGAGCCGCGCTCAACCAAAGTCGCCGCAAGCACCAACACATCGGCCGTAGCGCCGCCGGTTACCCACGGCGACATGCCGTGTAATCGAAATCCGCCGTCAATCGCTTCGGCAGTAAGCACGGGAGCGGCCAGGTGCCTCCGGCTCGTCGTCAGATGCGAGATGCCCACCGTGGCGAACAATTCACCGCCGGCCAGGCCCGGCAATAAGCGCTGTTTGAGTTCCTCGTTTTCGGATCCCGCGATCCTTCGGCAGGCGCCAGTGCGCTGCGTGATTATGAATGTAGTCGTCAGACAAGCCGTGCTAGCGCAAGATAGCCGCGAACAACCTGCTCCTCATTCCAACCCTGTCCGCCCCAAGCAGGATCGAGAAACCACTCATACACGCCATGCTCGCCGCACAGCCGCAACTGCTCCGCAGGCCACCGCGGCGTCCGGTCCAACTCGATCGCCATTTCGGCTAGCCGCGTACAAAGCGGAGCCAATTCTGGATCGTCCGAAGTTGAGATTCGATTGGCGACCATGATGATGCTGGATGTCACAAGGGGAATGTCCGATGTTCGACACGGCGACCGCCGAAAGCGCCTCATCCAGCATCCAGCATCCAGGCCCTACCGCCGCGTCATTTCCGAGCTCAATCCTCCGGCTGCTACCAGGTAGCAGTTGCGCACGTAGTCCATCACCATGCGATGCGCGCTGAATCGCGGAGCCAGAGTAGCGATCGACTCGACCATCATTTCGATCCATTGTCGCGGCAAGCCGTCGGCATCGCGTTCATAGAACAGGGGAATAACTTCATCGCGGAGCACGCGCATGAGATTCTGAGCGTCGCGCTCGTCGGTGATTTCATCATCGACGTGTTGCCGGCCGTCGCCGATGGCGAAGCCGTTCTTGCCGTTGTAAGCCTCGGCCCACCAGCCGTCGAGAATCGACAGGTTCAACCCTCCGTTGAGCACGGCCTTCATGCCGCTGGTGCCGGAAGCCTCTTTCGGGCGGCGTGGCGTGTTGAGCCACACGTCGACGCCCTGCACCAGGTGCCGCGCCACGTTGATATCGTAGTCCTCAATGAACGCCACGCGGCCGGCAAACCGCGGATCGTGACGCAAGTTCTCGACCTTCTTGATAAGGTGCTTGCCCGGCTCGTCGGCGGGGTGCGCTTTGCCGGAGAAAATCAGCTGCACCGGCCGATGCGGATCGTTCACCAATTGCGCCAGCTCGTCCAGTCGCCGGAAGAAAAGATCGGCCCGCTTGTAGGTGGCAAAGCGGCGGGCGAAGCCGATCGTCAGCGCGTTGGGGTCAAGCAGCGGCGCATCGAATTGACTACTTCGTCAGGTTCGTTGCGGCGCCGCACTTGCCGGCCAACGCGCCGGCGAACGAAATCGAGCAGCCGATTCTTGAGCGCGTTGTGAGTTTCCCAAAGTTCACCCGGGTCGACGCTGTACAGATTCTGCCAAACTTTCGGGTCGCCCATCCATTCCTGCCAATCGCTTCGCAGCGCCCGGTCGTAAAGCTGGTGCATCGGATAGGCGAGCCAGGTGGGAATGTGCACGCCGTTAGTGATGTGCCCGATGGGGATTTCCTCCTCCACGCGCCACGGCCAGAGGTGCGCCCACATCCGCCGCGATACGTCGCCGTGCAGCGAGCTCACGGCGTTGGCCCGCCGCGAGAGCTTGAGGCCGATGACCGTCATGCAAAACGGCTCGTGCTCGTTTTGCGGTTCTACGCGGCCCAGGCCCATAAGCTGCGCAGTCGAGATACCAAGCCTATCGCGTAGCGGACCCAGATGCTCTTCGACCAACCGGCCGTCGAATCGGTCGTGTCCCGCGGGGACCGGCGTATGAGTGGTGAATACGGTGCGATGGGCGACTTCGCGCAGCGCTTCGTCAAACGTGAGTCCATCATCCGCCATCCGTTGGCGAATGACTTCCAACGGCGCAAAGGCGCTGTGGCCTTCGTTCAAGTGATAAACGCCCGGCTTGATGCCAAGCTCGCGCAGCGCCTTCACTCCGCCCACGCCGAGCACCAGCTCCTGGCGAATGCGGGTCCGCAGGTCGCCGCCGTACAATCGCGATGTGAGGTCGCGATCTTGCGGGCTGTTTCCTTCCATGTCGGTGTCGAGCAAGTACAGCGGCACGCGGCCCACATTCACGTGCCACACCTTGGCCTTCAGCCCGCCGTCGCGCGTCTCGATCGCAATAGTCACCGGTCGGCCATCCATGCCGATGGCGGGTTCCATCGGCAGGTTCTCCACGCGCGTATCGAAATATTCTTCTTGCTGGTAGCCGCTGTAATCCAACTGCTGCCGGAAATAGCCTTGATCGTAAAACAAGCCGACCGCCACGAGCGGTACCGCCAGGCTGCTGGCGCTCTTGATGTGGTCGCCCGACAGCACGCCCAAACCGCCCGAGTAAATTGGCACCGACTCGTGCAGGCCGAACTCCGCCGAGAAATAGGCCACTGGTTTGGAGCCGAGCACGCCCGTTTCACGCGCCCCCCATGTAGTGCGCGTATTGGACAGATATTCCTTGAGCCGTCGATGGGCCTGGTTGATGCGCGTATAGAGCACCATCTCGGCGGCCCTCTCGGCCAGTTGATCCGGCGTCATCTCGGCCAACATGATGATGGGATTGTGGTCGACTTTGCGCCACTTCACTGGATCGAGGTCGCGAAACAGGTTCACGACCTCCGGGTGCCAGCTCCACCAGAGGTTTTTGGCCAAAGAGAGGCACTTGTCGTAAAGTGCCTGGGGCGTGATTTCGGTCCAGGTTCGTCGTTCAATGTCCTTCCGGGATCCCACAGTTGCTTGGCTCATCCGCTAAAGTTCCTTCCCAAGAACGCCTGGGCATCATTGCGCATGTCGAGCACGAATCCGCATTATAACGCCGTAAGTCTGTTCGAAAAACCGCTTTCTCGGCAAGGTCGAATTCATGCGGGTCGGGGGGGACGGCCGCAGACATTGACGGGGACGCAACCCTTGCGTATCAAACGCCGATGGCGTGGTCAGTTCACGGACCAGGTTACACCGTTCAACCCTTGCATGACCTCACGCAGAAGCGGAAGGCGACGGCGGCACAGGCGTGACCGCCTCTTGACCGCGCTCGTCCAGGAATCGCCGTAACTCCTCGCACGTTTGTGCCAGCTCGGCCGAGATTTCTGCGTGCGTCAAATAAGCTCCGAATTCTTTGTCGTCTCCTTGCTCGGAGTGTGTCGCCAGTCGGCTGGCCAAATCGGGCGCATTGATGAGCTCAACGAGCTTCGCCGCCGGAGTGTCCGGCTTCTGTAAAGCAGCCGGTCCACCGTCGACCGGTCGGCAGCCCTTGCCGTCGTGCAGATAGGCACAGTTTCGTCCGCCGGCTTTGGCCGCATACAACGCCGCGTCGGCGCGTTGGATCAACGACTCGGCTTGCTCATTGGCTTGGATCGCTGCCAACCCGCCGCTGGTGGTAATTTTGATTTGCTTTCCGTTATGCTTCACGACGATTCGAGCCACTGCGTCTCGCACATTTTGGGCAACTCGCATTGCCGGCGCCAATCCGGTGTTTGGCAACAAAATGGCGAACTCCTCGCCGCCGTAGCGAGCCACCGCATCCTCGCGTCGAATTGCGGCGCGCAGTGCGCGGCCCATCGCGGCCAGCACCTGGTCGCCCGCCAGGTGCCCGTGCTCATCGTTGAGTTTCTTGAAGTGATCGAGGTCGAGAATCAGCAGCGTGAAAACTTCTTTGCGGCGACTCCAGGCACTCATCCGCTCTTCCAGGCGATCGTTGAACTCGCGCCGATTGGGCAGGCCGGTAAGCGGATCGGTCATCGAGCGGGAGATGTGGGTTTCGATCTCGGTCGCTTGCTCCTGCAGCCGGGTTTCGGCCGTCTCTAATTTTGACTGCAAGTTCTGGTTCGCGCGCACCATGTCGCCGATCACATCGACAACCAGCTCAGCGAGCGCCTCGTCGGAGCGGGCTTCCGTGGAAGTCAATAACTGACTTGCATGATCGAGTTCGCTGCGATGCTCCCCGACGCTGGACGACATCTCGTCGGCCAATGCTTTCAAACGGTTGGCGATCGCATTGGCTCGGAGCATGTCCTGCCGTCCGCGATGAACTTCCGATGGATCAGAGCGGCGTAGCCACATGCCAATGGCGATTCCCGCCGCAAGTTGGACGGCGCCCAACAGGCCCCCACCGAGAACGAGGAACAGCGTCTGACTGATCATAGCGGTCGTATCGTTTGTAGCTCGGGGGGGCGACGCGCACAACGGCACCCGAGAAAAAAGCATTTCCTGTCAGGAAAGTTTAGGTTATGCCCATCGGAAAACTGCCAACACAACCAGCCGTTTCGACTTCAGCGATTTGTAGCGCTCTCCGATTGTAGGAGCCAATTCAGTTTTGTGAATTGTGCCGAAACGCTACAAGGAGATTGATCGAAGTTAAGCTTGGGCGTAATGGCCGTCTTGATTTACTCATTGAACACATTTGCTGCAACGAGTGCGACATTTTGCTATACTGAGTGTTTCAGAGTGCACACTGCCTGAGCCCCATGCCATGAAGCTGTCCGCCGCGTACGGGACCGGAAAGTTCGGACTGTCGTTCGAGTTATTTCCGCCGAAGACCGAGCAAGGAATCGCGAATCTCTTCCAGCACGTTGCGCGGCTCGTTGAGTTCCGGCCGAGTTTTATTACTTGCACTTACGGAGCGGGCGGCTCCACGCAAAGCACCACGCTGGAAATTGTTGCCCGGGTTCATCGCGAGTTTCGACTTCCGGTCGCTACGCACCTCACGTGCGTCGGCCGAACCGTCGATGAGCTACGCGAATACCTTCAGGCGGCTTGTGCCGCGGGCATCGAAAACGTGGTTGCCTTGCGCGGCGATCCACCACGCGGCGACACCGTGTTTCGGCCCGTGGAGGGCGGATTGCGGTATGGGAACGAATTGGTCGGCTTGATCCGAGCGGAGTTCCCGGAGTTTGGTGTAGCCGTCGCCGGATACCCGGAAACCCATCCGGAAGCGCCGAGCTCGGAGGCCGATCTGGCGAACCTGAAGCGGAAAGTCGATGCGGGGGCAGAGGTTGTAATCACGCAACTGTTTTATGACAACGCCGACTTCTTCCGCTTCCGCGACCGGTGTGCTGCCGCGGGGATTCGCGTGCCGATAGTTCCTGGTGTCATGCCAGTGACCGACTTTGCAAAAATCAAACGATTCACTTCGGGTTGCGGCGCAAAGCTGCCGGCTGAAATGGTGAGCCGCTTCGAATCGGTCGGCGAGGATGCCGACGGGCAGTTTGCCGTCGGCGTGGAACTAGCCGCCCGCCAAACTCAGGCACTTCTCGACGGGGGCGTTCCGGGAATCCACTATTACGTCATGAATCGCTCGGACTCAGTGGCCGGTGTTCTGGCGGCCGTCTCTATGGTCCGCCAACCGTAACCGTCGGCATCAGACGACGAATACGCCGAAGTTGCAACGACGGGTCGGAAGCTGAATTTCACCGCGCGGACTAGGCTTAGTCTCAAAACGCCAAACGCCCATCAGCCGGACCGCGCTAGCGGCCGGTTTGGTGGAAAAACCGTGGGCTAGCCCAGCGGCTGATCGTATCGAGATAAAGCCTAGTCTCATGGCTGCTCTCAGCACACAATGGTTAGACAAACTTCTCCGTGCTGGGAGAGCGTCGCGTGGCCGATTTGGTGGGCAAAAAACTGAAGGACTTCTATGTGCTCCGTCGGCTCGGCCGTGGGGCGATGGCCGAAGTCTATTTGGCTCAACAAGTTTCTCTCGATCGGCAGGTCGCGCTCAAGGTGCTGAACGCGGACCTCGCTCTCGATCCAAGTTACGTGCGACGGTTCCATCACGAAGCAAAGGCGGCCGCCGCGCTCGTGCACGGCGCCATCGTGCAAATCTACGAAGTCGGCGAGCAGGACGGCGTCCACTACATCGCGCAGGAGTATGTGGCCGGCCGCAACCTGGGAGAAGTCATCCGCAACAGCGGCTCGCTCGCACCGAGCTTGACGCTCGACATCCTGCGGCAAGTCGCCTCGGCACTGCACAAGGCGGCCAGCCAGGGCATCGTCCACCGCGACGTAAAGCCCGAAAACATCATGCTCGCGCGCAGCGGCGAAGTAAAAGTGGCCGATTTCGGCCTGGCCCGTGTCCAGGGCGACGGCCGCGCTAACCTCACGCAAATCGGCGTGACGATGGGTACGCCGCTGTACATGAGCCCGGAGCAAATCGAAGGCCGCGAACTCGATGCCCGCAGCGACATCTACTCGCTGGGCATCACGGCGTACCACATGCTGGCCGGCGAGCCGCCGTTCTCGGGCGATTCGCCGCTCACTGTGGCTCTGCAACATCTCAACCATCCGCCTGTGCCGTTGGCTAGTCGCCGCCCGGGCCTCCCGCCGCGACTAGTCCACGTCGTCGAGCGGATGATTGCCAAAAAGCCGGAAGAACGCTACAGCGATCCGGCCGCGCTGGCCAACGAATTGCACGCCGTCGCCGCCGACGGCAATCGGGAAGGTTGGGCCACGCCACCCGATAGCTGGTCTCTCACTCAAATGATCATGGCCGCCGATCAGCGTGCCGACGCGACTTCGCGGCTGGATAGTCTCATGAAGACGTCCGCCGCGCTCGGATCGCGCCACAAATCGGGGCGCCGGATCGCCGCCGCGATGCTTGCGTGCGTTCTCTTCGGCGTGGTTCTGGCAGTTTTGGCTCGTCCAAGATCGCTCCTGGAGAATGCTCAAGCGGGGCCACCCACGCGGGACACAATTTGGGAGCAAATCTATCATGCCAAGACCGCCGACACCGCGGCCGCCTGGCAATCGGCTTTGGATCATCGCGATCCCCAAGCAAGTGACTATCACAGAAGTCTCGCCCGGCAGGGACTAGCGCTTCATTATTTGCTGCGCCCTCAAGACCGAGACTACGAAAACGCGATTGAGCCGCTCGAGCAATTGGCGGCCTCTCCGCAGCCTCGATTTAAGTCCTTTGGGATTGCTGGCCTCGTCGTAGCGTATGCCAATTTGTATTACGACGAACAGGCGTATATCGAAAATCAACGCCTCAGCGCCGAAGACGGGACCATGCTGCAAGAACAAGAGCCCCGTATGTGGGAGCTTCTCATCAACGCACTTGACGAGCTGGCGAACCGCACGTCGTGACCTCGTCGTTTCGCTCAAGTATCGAAGGCCGGTCGCCGCGGCGACCATGCAAGGGCGTCACCCGCGACTCTGGTTGACGCGACGAACTCTGATCCCCGTGGCTTCCTTCAGCCTGAAATTCCGGGCAGCCTCTCTCACGAGGCAATCCGCGCTGCCGTGCTATGGCGAGCGATTCGTGAATGCCTTAATGCACTCGCACCCGATGTCGCTAACCGGGATGTCGGTAGTGGCAGGATATTGCCGTCGACCTCGCGATCATGTCGGGCAGCAATCTGGCTGTCCCGAAAAATCATCCCGCCGATGAACACCCACATCAAGAGGAAGCACAGTCCAAGGGCGGTGGGAATGAGTGGAAAGGGCATGGATTTACTCCTCGCCATCGCGAGTGCGCCCGCGCAAAAAGCGCTGGGCTAGTGGCAACCGACGTGAGAAACGGCGCATTCCGTGCGCGCCAGTCGGCATTCCATGCCTCACAGCAGGTTATCGACACGATTTCCGCTGCTGCTTCACAACACTGGGGCGATCTCGCTTCACTTCCCCCAATCGATTTAAGCAGTCGTCGCCGGCTCACAGCCAGGCTGCAACTCTTCCCGAACCGGTCGTTTAGAAGCCCTCGCTATTCGCCAGGCGACCCGCGCAACGACGAAAGCAAAACCAGCCAGTTTCTCGGGGCTTGGCAAAAATCCGGCATATTAGTGGACAAAAGTATAGTATTTGGCCGCGCGTTCTGCTAGCTTTCTGCCATGCTGGCAATATGTGTACTTATGTGCACTTATCGATAGATGTGTATTGTTGGCCGTCCATTCCGAAAGGAGCCGCCATGGCCCCCCATTTCCAAGATTCTGTTTCAACTGAACTGGCGAGTTGCAACCCGCTCGCGATACCGGAAACACCTGTCACAACAGAACACGCTTCGCCGCCGTTCGACGATCCTGAACAGTCGCAGGACGACGCCGACGCAGATTTGTTCTCGGCCGACGACGACTCTCGCTGGGACGTGTTCCTCCCAGACGCCGACGAAATTGATCCTCTGCCGGAGCCGGGGGATTTTTGGGTCGACGACGAATGAAG
This sequence comes from uncultured Planctomycetota bacterium, assembly GCA_963786455.1. GTDB lineage: Bacteria > Planctomycetota > Planctomycetia > Pirellulales > Lacipirellulaceae > JABDGM01. The sequence goes on from CAWAZX010000018.1 coordinate 1,163,827, forward strand.
ACCCTTTGGTCCTCATTCACGATACCGGAACTCCGCAGCTTCCAACATCACAAATTCTGCTTACTTCTCTGGAACTCCTGGCAGGTGGCGCCATGCTCGCGACTGCGACCGTTCGAGAAATAGATCGCTTATTGAAAAACGGAGAATTGTCGCAGCGCAAAATAGCGGCCCAGTTGGGCGTTAGCCGAGGCATCGTCGGCGCAATTGCCAGCGGACGCCGCGGGCTCTATGGCAGGGACCCATCCGACGACCTCTCGGCAGCCCACCGTGCCAAGTCGCTGCCGATGCGCTGCCCGCACTGTGGCTACCGCATCTACAAGCCATGTCTCATCTGCCGCGTCCGTCAGCATCAAGAGCGACAATACGCTTGGAGGCTGCTCGCTTCCTCCGATGTCGACGGATGCTCGTAGGCTGCGCAAATTGTTAGCGTACGCAAAAGGCGCGAGGAAGTGTTGCGACGGCTCGACAACGCCCTATTTCTTGGCGATTGAATGCCTTCCCGCCGCCCGGTACACTTAGACAGGCCGCTGCAGCAACTTGCGCGGTATCGGAGAGCTATGCATAAAAATTGGCCCGCCAGACGGATGTTCAAGGGAAACGGTTGATGACCAAAGCAGCTAAATTATCGCTCGAAAACGACGAACTCGAATTGCCCGTCGTCGTCGGCACCGAGAACGAAAAGGCGGTCGACATCTCCAAGCTCCGCGCCAAGACCGGCTACATCACGCTCGACGAAGGCTACGTGAACACCGGCGCCACGACCAGCGCCATCACCTTTCTCGACGGCGAGCAAGGCATCCTCCGCTACCGCGGCTACCCGATCGAAGCAGCTGGCCGCGAATTGCGATTTCGTCGAAGTCGCCTACCTGCTGATCTACGGCGAGCTGCCCACGACCGACGCAGCTTGAAGCATTTCCGCAACAAGCTCCGCCGGCACACGATGCTGCACGAGGACATGCGGCTGTTCTACGACGGCTTTCCGCGCGACGCCCACCCGATGGCGATCCTCAGCTCGCGTGTGCGGCGCGCTGTCGACGTTCTACCAGGATTCGCTCAGCACCACCGATCCCGAGCAGGTCGAGATGCTCGATCCACCGGCTGATGGCCAAGCTGCCGACGATCGCCGCCTACGCCTACAAGAAGTCGATCGGCCAGCCGTTCGTCTATCCGCAGAACGACCTGACGTACTGCGAGAACTTCCTGCGGATGATGTTCGCCGTGCCGAGCGAGCCGTACGAGGTCGATCCCGATTTCGTCGAGGCGCTGAACCTGCTGCTGATCGTGCACGCCGACCACGAGCAGAACTGCAGCACGTCGACCGTGCGGATGGTCGGCTCGTCGGACGCCAACCTGTTCGCCTCGATCTCGGCCGGCATCTGCGCCTTGTGGGGCCCGCTGCACGGCGGGGCCAACGAGGCCTGCGTCGCGATGCTCGAGCGAATCCTCGCCGACGGCGGCAACGTGAAGAAGTACGTCGACATGGCCAAGGACAAGAACAGCGACTTCCGCCTGATGGGCTTCGGCCACCGCGTCTACAAGAACTACGACCCGCGGGCCACGATCATCAAAGCAGGCCTGCGACAAGCTGCTGGCCAAGCGGCACATCAACGACCCGATCTTCGACATCGCCCAAGCAGCTGGAGGAGGTCGCCCTGAACGACCCGTACTTCATCGAGCGCAAGCTCTATCCGAACGTCGATTTCTACTCCGGCGTGATCTACCGCGCGATCGGCATTCCCGTGCCGATGTTCACGGTGCTGTTCGCCATGGGCCGCCTGCCCGGCTGGATCGCCCACTGGGTGGAGATGCACCAGCAACCCCAACAAGCGGATCTGCCGCCCGCGGCAAATTTACACGGGGCCGAGAAGCGGCCGTTCGTGCCCATCGACAAGCGCGGCTGAGAAATTGACGGTGGTTCATTCAAGTCGGCGCGTGGATGGCGCACTCACTCATGTACAGGGCGGATTGGCATTGACCAGAAACGACGTTTTCTTAAAGTGTCGCAGTGCGAACTATAATGGCTGCCGCCGCATTCACGATCGCCGCGATCCCCGTCGGATTCGTATCCATTGGTTTTATCTCCGGCGTGGTGGAGTGGGGCGCCGCCGAGACGATAGCGACAATGTTTTGTGACTGGTACAACACGTCTGTCACCTGCGGGTGCGTGCTGTTTGGTGCCATATTCGCGGTCGCCGGCACCTCACTTATCTATGCTCGCCCCGCTGCCAACACTTAATCTAGCAGCCCGTACTCGGCCAATCACTTTCTCGCCCCGCATCCTGCAGCTTGCACCCCGCATCCTCTACTGCAAATCCTCCAAATGCACCTCCGAATGCGTAATCCATAGCCCGTCCTCTTCGTACGTCACGCTGGAGAAGCTCTTCAAGGCCGTCGACACTTCGAGGAATTGCTGAATCTGCGGGATGATGAATCCCATTTGCATCGCGATCGCGGCCTGGTCAGTATCCGCTTCGTCTTCAGATTCGTCGTCGCCGTCTTCCTCCTTTTCGAGTTTCAGCTTGCCCGTGGCGACCTCGAAGCCGTAGTCGATCCACGGCCGGATCGAGTCGATCAGTTTCGCGAATCGAAAATGGGCGACGACCGCTGCCGGCCGGTCCAATTTGAGTGATGTGTCGATATCCAGCTTCGTCGTTTTAAGCAGCCGCTCGGTGGTCTCGGGCGACCAACTGGCGACCATTGTGGTATCGGTCATCCCCCCGTTGACTGCCACCTTCGCATCGAGCCCCCACTCTTCCGGAAGAGAATACACATACACAGTCCCGCCGCCTTCGAGCGAGCGCTTCTCCGGATCGGGTACATCGAACTCAGGCACTTCCTCGGGGTTGATCTCTCGCGCAAGGCCAGTGCATCCTCGGCAACATCGACAACTTCAACGATGCCTTGCCGCAAATGCTCGGCATCGCTCACACTGGCCACAAACGCCAGTTCGAACATCGGCAACGGCTTGGGCGACTCCGGCATTTGACGCACCCACCGTGTGCTCTCCGACGAAGTATCCACAACAAGTGCGCTCTGCCCGTCGGCCAGCGCCGGTATAAAGTGTTCGCGGTTGGCCTGATCCAAACGATTCAACAACTCCACCCCTCGGTCGCGGTACTGCTGATATTTGGCCCAATCCTCGGCAGGCACTTTCGCCTCCACAATCTTTTCCACCTGCACGCCGATTCGCTTCACCCACTCCACCGCCTGCTCGTAATCTTCCGGGCTCTCCTTGGAGCGCCCCGCCAGGAACAGTAGCGGATTTCCGCCGACATGGTCCAGTAAACTGAGCTGCTTGGTGCTGTCCCACATCGGCTGTACCCCGGCTTGATATCTGAATCCCTCATAGCCGCGATTGGTGAGGAACGAAACTCCGGCGACGTCGCCCGGTTCGGGCATATACTTTTTGAATTCGCTGCCCAAGCCGCGAATGTCCGCAACCAACTGCTCGCGTTGCTCATCGCTGACTTCCGCCGCGACGAGAACCTCGTCGGCCATCCCGGCCAGGTCTTCCACGGTTTGCTCCGGCGAGCTCAACTTTTGGGCCAGCTCCTTGCTCATGTAGCCGACTGAAGCCACGCGCTGGTCGGCATGCTTGTTGAGCCGCACAATGGCAGGCTGCTCGCTGAGCGTTTTGCCCTGACCGAAAGTTTCCAGATGGTCCGTCGATTCACCCAATGACAACAGCACAAACTCGTCGGTCACGCCCAGCGCCACTGCCAGCGTCTTATCGCTGACGAGTTCCCGCCATCGCTCAACTTCCTCTGCATCCTCCACGTCTTCGCTAATCTCGTCCCAGGGGATCATGGAGCCATCCAAGCGCAGCGTGAGGAACTCGCGGCCGCCGATCTGGTCGCGCTGCAAATGGGGCGACAGCTCCGGCCGATGCTCGTCGAGCAAGTTGCGAGTGAGCGAATGCACCGCATCGAGCTGCCGTTCGGCACGCTCACCATCTCCGATGCGCCAGCCCATCACTAGCGTGGGTATTTTGAACTTTTCGATGTGTTCGGCGAGCACATCCATCGTACGCTGTTGCACAACGTCTTCGGCGTCCTCGCCGCCAGCTAGGGCTTCAATCCGTGCCTGGCGGCTCATCGAGTTAACAGCCGTGAACATCGCCAGCGCGTCGGCCACGTCGCTGCTGCCGTACACGAACATCTCTTCAGAAAACATGTCCATCAAAAGTGCGATGGCGTCTTGACCCTCGGGCGATTCAACGTACTGGCGAAACTCGGCCACCTGCGGCATCGCCGCCTGCTGCCAAAGCAGCATCAATTGTGCCTTGCCGATTTGAACGAGGCCGATCTCATTCAACCGTTGATACGTCTTGCTCTCTAAAAAGATGTCCAGTTGCTCCTTGAGTCGCAGACTCGCCGAGTAGAAGGCCGCGTCGACCGGTACGACGCGAAGCGAGTGCGCTTGCTCCGTCAGTTCTGCGGCCCCAGCGCGGCCCGGTGAGGACGCCAAAGACATCGATATCGTAAGAGCGGTCGCGAAGGCGAAAATCCTGAGACTGTTTTGTTCCAAACGGCGGTGCTTGACCATGAGAATTCCTTTGCGGAAATGGCAATTTGACCACGTTCGCAGTCTGACGAATCACTCGCCGGTTGTAAACTGCCGATCGCATTTGTTAAAACGAATAACCGCCGCAGTGCGAATTACTGCCGCGGCTTCACAATGGACGTCGACCGACTGAGACTGCTATCGCTGGAGTCCAAATCATGACTTCCACTCTTCGCCTGAAAACGGCCATCGATCGGATTAGATTCTCTCGGCAATACACAAAGCGATTTCTCGCAGGATTATCGGACGAGGAATGGTTTTGGTGCCCCAGCGAACTCACCACGCATATCGCCTGGCAGGTGGGTCACGTGGCCGTGTCGCAGTACAATCTCTGCCTGCGCAGAGTGCGTGGCCGCACCGCCGCTGACGAAACGCTCATCCCAGATCGTTTCATCGAAGTCTTCAAGCTGGGCTCGACGCCCGACCCGGCCCCGGCAAACAACCCGACTCTTGCCGAAATCCGCCGTGTGTTTGACGCGGTGGAGCAGCAAGTTGTTACTGAACTGGCGACGCGCAACGATGCGGGGTTGGAAGTGCCCGTCGAACAACCGCACCCCGTATTCAAAACTAAGCTGGAAGCCGTCGAATACGCGCCACAACATGAACTCGTTCACGCCGGCCAAATCGCAATGCTCCGCCGCATGATGGGCAAGCCGCCGCTTCGCTAAACTGCCATAACACACAGGGAAATACAGTTTGCCGCCGTTTGCTGCGACGTGCTATAGTCGTGTAAAAGGAGGCCGCGCATGCCGTACCAACTTCCACCTGATCTTGATCATCGGATCCAGACGTATCTCTCCGCCGGCGGTTTCCAAAACGAAGACGACGTACTACGTTCTGCCCTTGATGCCCTCGAAGAGCGCGAGCAGGAGAAGCTCCGCCACTGGCACGACGGCAATCGCATTGCCATCGAGCAAAGCCAACAGGGATTGTCCAAGCCATTGGACGACGAAGCCGTGATTGCCCGTCTACGCGCGGCTTGCCAAAGAAGGAATTACAGAGTGATGCCCAGGACCGTTTGGACTCCACGCGCGGAATCCGAATTGGACGACATTCTATTTCAAATCGCGATCCGCGCCGGACGGCCAGAGACGGGAATAAAGAACTATTTCGAGATTCGAAGCTTTGTCGACGAGTATGGCGCGATGATGCTCCCCGACACAAGCATCCGGTTTGTCCTGAAGATTGGTTTTACTGCCGGCATAAGCGTTGGCTCATCTTCTACCGACTCCACGATGCCGGAATCGAAGTGATGCGCATCATTGATGGCAGCCGCGATTTGCCGCAGCATTTTGAGATTGGTTAGCCATCGGTCCATTGCCGGCGCATTTGGCCAAAAATAGGTCGAATGCCTGAATTAATAAAGGCGACGGACTCGTCACTTCCGTGGCCAGGTTATAGTTCTGGCACCAAACCACCAAACCACCAAACCCAAACAAAATTCTAAGCACGCTACTTGCCAAGCCTCCCTGGTCGGATATCATCGGGCGATAATGGACGCACGTACACTTACGGCGCGGCCGTGCCATAGAACCATTCCCGGGGAGATTGAAATGCCTACGATGATTCATGACCGCCCCGCAGCCTCCGCTGCCACAGCCAATGCGCTGGAAAAAATGCGCCAGGTCTTCGGCTTCGCCCAATTTCGCGAGGGCCAAGCGGAAGTTATTTCTCGTCTCTTGGACGGCCGGTCCGTGTTGGCTGTCTTTCCGACAGGCGGCGGCAAGAGCCTGTGCTACCAATTGCCGGCACTGATGCTCGACGGCCTGACGGTCGTCGTCTCGCCGCTCATCGCGCTGATGAAGGACCAGATCGACTTCCTGCTCGAACATGGCGTTCCGGCAGCGCGGCTCGATTCGAGCCTCACCGCGAGGAAGCCCTCCGCACGTACGATGACCTGCGCGCCCGGCGAACACGCCTCTTGTACGTCTCGCCCGAGCGGCTCGGCAACGAGCGGTTCCTGCAGTTGCTGACACGTCAGACGATCAGCCTGCTGGCGGTCGACGAGGCCCATTGCATCAGCGAGTGGGGCCACAACTTTCGGCCCGACTATCTGAAAATCGCCGCGCTCGCCAGGCAGCTCGGCGTCGGCCGCGTGCTGGCGCTCACGGCCACCGCCACGCCCGAAGTGGCCGACGGACGTCGCGACCGCGTTCGGCATCGACCGGTCGGACATCGTGCACACGGGTTTCTATCGGCCGAACCTCGAACCTCCGCGTCACGCCGTGTGCCGACAGCGAGCGGGCCGCGAATCCTTGCGGCGCGGCTGAAATCGCTGCCGCTGGGGCCGACAATTGTCTATGTCACGCTTGCAGCGAACCGCCAGTCAAATCGCCGATTACCTGGCCAAGTGCGGCTTCTCCGCGCGGGCCTATCACGCCGGCCTCTCGGCCGAGGACCGCAACGAAATTCAAGAGGCGTTCATGGCGGCCGACGACATGATCGTCGTCGCTACCATCGCCTTCGGCATGGGAATCGATAAAGCGAATATCCGCGCCGTGTACCACTACAACCTGCCGAAGAGCCTGGAGAGCTACATGCAGGAAATCGGCCGCGCCGGCCGCGACGGCCAGCCGGCAATTTGTGAAATGCTGGCCTGCGCCGACGACGTCATCACACTCGAAAACTTCACTTACGGCGACACGCCGGAACCTCACACGGTCGCCGCGATCGTCGACGAGCTCCTGGATCAGGGTGAGGAGTTCGACGTCAGCGTTTATGATCTGGCCCAACGGCACGATGTCCGCGACCTGGTCGTCAAAACGTTATTCACTTATTTGGAATTGGAAGGTGTGCTGCAATCCACCGGGTCGTTCTACACGGAATTCAAGTTCCAGCCGCTGCGGCCCTCGGCCGAAATCCTGGCCAAGTTCGATGCCGGCCCGTGCCGATTTCTTGCGCCGCGTGTTTCGCTGCGGCGAAAAAAGGCCGCACCTGGTTCACGCTCGATGCCGACGCCGCCAGCCGCAAGCTCGAACAGCCGCGCGAGCGGATCGTTGCCGCTTTGGATTACCTGGAACAACAAGGCGATTTGATTGTCGAGGCCACGGGCGTGCGGCAAGGCTATCGCCGGTTGGAGCAGCCGGCTGATCGTCGATCGCTGGTCGCCGCGTTGGCTGAACGCTTCCTCGAGCGCGAAGCCCACGACATCGCCCGCGTCGAAAGCGTGGTGACCCTCGCCGAACACGACGGCTGTTTGACGCAGCACCTGTTGGAATACTTTGGCGAAACAGCGCTCCGACTGCGGTCATTGCAGTCGTTGCGACGGCGAGCCTGCCCGACAACTGCCTGCTGGGAATGACCAATCCGACGTCCAGTTGGATGCCGCCGTAATCCGCCGCCTGCGGAGCGAAAAACACGATGCGCTCTGCTCGCCGCGTCAATTGGCCCGCTTCCTGTGTGGCATCAGCTCGCCGGGCACCACGCGTGCCAAACTTCGCACGCGACCTGAATTCGGTCAGTGGAGCCAGGTGCCGTTTGGCGACGTGTTGGAATTGGCCGAACGGCCCGCGTGACGACGCGGCGCCGGCGGGCTAAATTGATTACCCGCGGACCACGTTGGCAACACAGGAGACTTTTATGCGGTTCCATGCGAGTTTGGCAGTTTTGTTGATCGTGCTTGCGTTTGTGGTTTCTGGGGGCAGGCCGGCATCGGCTGCCGACAAGACGGCCAGCGCACAGCTTGCCGCGATCATCGAGGAGGCGTGGGAATTCACCCTGAGTGAAGACCCGCTGTTCGCGACAAACACGGGCGACCACCGCTACGACGATCAACTGCCGCACGTGTCATTGGGTCGCGCGAAGCCCCGTGATGGAATGCGACGAGGTTTTCTCGCTCGCCTGGAAATCATCGATCGCGACGCGCTTACACCAACCGAACAAACGAATTACGACATCCTTGAGCGCTCGCTTGCGCGACGATATCCGCGATTTCGAGTTTCAGTTGCATCTCATGCCGGTGACCGATCGCAACGGCTTCCACATCGAGTTTCCGGAATTGCCGCGTAACCTCACTCTTTCCACGGAGCGCGACTATGAAAATTACATCGCCCGGCTCAACGCGTTTGCGACGTATGCAGCGGGACACATCGAGTTGATGCGCGAGGGCGTGCGGCAAAGCATGACCGCGCCGAGCGTCATCATGCAGCGGTACAACGAGCCGCTGGAAGCGCAAATCGTCGAAGACCCGGAGAAGAGCTTGCTCTATGCACCGTTTCGCGAGTTCCCACCGGGCGTGCCCGAGAGCGAGCATGAGCGCCTGCGGGACGCCGGGCGCAAGGCGATTGCCGAGAGCGTCGTGCCCGGCTATCGGCAAATTCCTCAAGTTCATGAAGGATCGAATACGTGCCGAACTGCCGCGGCACGATTGCGGCTTCCGCATTGCCGCGCGGGCGCGATTTTTATCGCTACTGCGTCGCCAAGTTCACCACGCTCGACGACCTCACGCCGGACGAAGTGCACGCAATCGGCCAGGCGGAGGTCGAGCGCATTCGCGGCGAGATGGATAAGATCATCCGCGACGTGAAATTCGAAGGCGACTTCGCCGCGTTCACCGAATTCTTGCGCACCGATCCGAAGTTCTACGCCAAAACCGCCGACGAGCTGGAGAAGGAAGTGGCGTACGCCATGAAGCGAATGGAAGGCGAGCTGCCGAATCTGTTCGGCCGCTTGCCGCGAATGCCGTGCGGCGTGCGGCAAGTTCCCGCCTACATCGCGCCGCAAACGACGTTCGCCTATTATCAAACCCCGTCGGGCGACGGCCGCCGCGCCGGCTTCTTTTACATCAACACATACAATCTGCCGATGCCGGCCGTTGTACATGATCGAAGCCTTGTCGCTGCACGAATCGGTCCCCGGCCACCATTTGCAACTCGCGCTCCAGCAGGAGCTAGGAGGACCTGCCCAACTTTCGCAAGTACGGCGGCTTCACCGCGTTCGTCGAAGGCTGGGCGCTGTATTCCGAGCGGCTGGGATTGGAGAGCGGATTCTACACAGGATCCCTACAGCGATTTCGGCCGGCTGACGATGGAAATGTGGCGGGCCTGCCGGCTGGTGGTCGACACCGGCATGCATTACCTGGGCTGGACGCGCGAGCAGGCGATCGAGTTCATGCGCACCAACTCGGCGATGCCGATCCACGACATCCGCGCGGAAGTCGACCGCTACATCGGCTGGCCCGGCCAGGCCCTGGCATACAAAATCGGCGAGCTGAAAATCCGCGAGCTGCGTAAGGATGCCGAATCGCGCCTCGGCGACCGATTCGACATCCGCAGCTTCCACGACGTCGTGCTCGGCAGCGGATCGGTGCCACTCGGCCTGTTGGAAATGAACGTGCAGGCGTGGATCGACGAACAATTACAAAGCAATTCCGACACGACGCAAAAACGTGCCGCTGCAGCCTCCAATTAACGCCGTCGAGTTCGTGTGGTCGCCGCGGCGACCACACGACGACCGCGCTCACCAAATGGCCCGCACCGCAATGGCCATTGCCGAAAGCGCCGAAATCGCCAATACCGCGGGCCGAATGTGAGCCTTGTCCAATCGGGGCACCGTGTATTGCGAAAGCAGAAAACCCAACAACACGCCCGGCAGCAAAAGAAAGCCCAGCGTCAGTTCGACGGCACCAAATCGTTTGACCCACCACAATGCGAAAAGCGAAATCGTGGTACCGATCGTGAAAATCGCAGAAATCGTCCCGCGAACCTTGGGGCCGGATTCATGTTGATAGATCATTGCCAGCGCCGGCCCTCCGACCGACGAAATCGTGCCGATGAAACCGGATAGGATTGCGGCGATGACCACATTAAGCGGCGTTCGTCGTGTGTGCCAGCCGAGCACGCTTAGTGCCACAGCAAGCAGGATCAAACCCGCGAACACCATTTCATATGTCTTCGCAGGCAGTATCGTCAGCGCGTAGGCCGCGGGCAGCGTACCGATCACGCGACCGACAGTAGCCAATCCCACATCCCGAACAATCACGTCGCGCCGCTCGCGCAGCGCAATCAAGACGACGAGGAACACGGCCGCCAACATCATCGGCGCCGGCACGAACCGCGGATCGATCAGCAGCAGAATCGGGGCCGCCACCACGGCCAGGCCAAAGCCGATCGACCCTTGCAGAAGCGAACCCACAAACGCGAGCACGAAGGCCACAACGAGCTCGGCGGGCGATATGGGCAGAGTTGGCACTGAGCACGGCGAAGGGCGGAAGGGTGAAGGCGGAAGCGAGATTTATATCGGCTGTCGTTAACTTCCGCCAGCCCTTGCATCACGACGATGGCAGCTTGCGCACGGCATCGCCAACCTTAATCGTGCCGGCGGCGACAACGCTGCCAAAACGGCCGCGCAGACGTAAAGCTTTGCGAGATGCATGGTTCATGAACTGCTTCGCTTCCTCGCCGTAGCGGCGCAAAGCTTGGCGCAGCCCGTGTGCGACTTGTCGTTCACTTCAATCACCACCTCGTCGCCGATGGCCAGCCGCGTCCCGGGCGGCACGTTCGCGTCGCTGAGATCCAAATCGACAATCAGGTTGTCGCCGGCAAGGCACATCGTATCTTCGCTGCTGGCGATTTGGCGCAAGAAACGCCCATTCATCAGCGAGACCTGGCTGCGCTGATCGCGTGTACCATCGGGCTTTTTGTAATACCCGTCGGTAGCCCAACGATCGCCTTCGACACCACCATCAGGTGTGAGATGCGCAGTCGCCGGCGTGCGGCGTTCGTTCGAGGCCGGCCGAATGACGATCGCCTCCAGCTTCCCCCCGTCGCGCGGCGATGTCAACACTTCTGGTAAGGCTTGTTCCAGTTCCAGTGCCGTTACGTGTTCCAGTGAAGTGTGCATGGCAAAGTCGAGGGTCGAGGGTCAAGTCGAAGATTCGCCGTGGCGAGAGTCGAGGGCCAGAATTTGGAATGTGGCGCTGTTGCCGCTTCGGACACGCAACCGGCCAATATGGTTCACGCGATGCCGCTCCACACGGCTGCCACGATACTCAACAGCACGTACAGCACCAAGATCAACCACCAGCCGAGGATGACGATTTCGGGCGGCTCGAAGCCGGCGGCATGGATGACCAGGCCGGCGAGAGCCACAAAGCCCAGCATGGTAGCCGTGTTGGCCGGCCCACCAAAGAACCGCACGAATCCAAAGACGATGGCGGCGCTCACCATCGCCAAGAGCAATTGGCGCAGCGAGAATTGGAAGCGAAACTTCTGCCGGGGCGTTGCTTCTTGCCACGCTACGTCGGCGTCATGGGGAGGAGGTGACGGCAGTGGCTCGACCGCTTTTCCCGTTGTGACGGTTCGCCCTCGTGGCCGGCAGGGCCGCTATTTCGCTTTTCGAAGTACCCGCGCTGCCGCGCGTACATTTCCCGCCGCCGCCGATCCGCCTCTTGCTGTTGTTTTTTCTCCTGCCACTGCACGTACAGGTACGCGCCGGCGATCGAAAGCATGAACAATATCGCAAGAGTCGTACCGAGAAGTTCAAGTCGCCATAGCGTTAGTGCGATGGCCAGCACGGCCGTGGCGATCAAGAGGTGTTTCACCTGGAATTGAAAGCGAAAGTCGCGCGCCCATTTGTCCAGAAACTCGTCGCCGTCACGCCGATCGGCGTCGCGGTAGATTTCGTCGATATCGACCGACATCATCGTGGCGTCGATGGCCTCTTGGGCCCGCCGCTCCTCGGCCGCGAGGACCTCGGCATCGGGCGGCTCGAGTTCCAATTCTGCATCGTCATCTTCCACATCGGCGGTATAGATTCTGTCACGATCGATGTCGTCGGGTGATGGCATACAACAAACGGTCCAAGATCAAATTCCTGGGGACAACGAACACGCACCGTATCCATTGTCAGCTAGCGCGCGTATAGTGACAAGCGACGCTTCATACGTTTGCGGCTTAGCCCGCGATTTCTCCGCGCTTTCTCCTGTGCCCCATTTCATCATCACGGCGCTCGGCAGCTACGGCGATGTCCATCCGATGGTCGGCCTGGGAGCGGCGCTGGCGGGTCGCGGCCATCGCGTGCAAATTGTCACGAATCCCTATTTCGAAGAAGTGGTACGAGGCGCCGGGCTCGAGCTGCTGCCGATCGGCACGCGCGACGACTATATCCAACTGTCGCAGCATCCCGATTTGTGGCATCCAATCCGCGGGCCCAAGCTGGTGCTGACGCATGCGGCCTCCGAACAACTGCGGCCGATCTACGATCTCCTCATAGCGAATTACACTCCCGGCGAGACCGTGTTCGGCGCTCACGCACTCGACTTGGCCAGCCGCGTGGCCGGCCCGAAGTTGAATGTGCCGGTGGCAAGCATCGATTTCGCACCGAGCATGTTTTGGAGCGTGAACGATACACCGCGCTTCAAAGGCACGCTCAGCGGTCCGCGCGTTCCAAAATGGCTCAAGCGAGCTCAGTTCTGGGCGGCCGATACGATTGTCGCCCAACGATTACTTGGTAACGACCTGAATTGCTTCTGCCGGGAGCTGAATCTGCCGCCGGCGCGGCGAATTTTTTCGTACTGGCTGCACACCACGGATCTAATCGTGGGCTTATTTCCGGATTGGTTCGGCCCGCCACAGCCCGATTGGCCGACCAATGTGCGACTCGCCGGGTTTCCGTTGTGGGACTCAGAGGTTGACGCGCAACTTTCGGGCGACGTGCGCGCGTTCCTGGCCGCCGGCGTGCCGCCAATCGCCTTTTCACCGGGCTCAGCCAAACGTGACGCGCAGTCCTTCTTTGCCGCCGCCGTGGAAGCGTGCCAGCGGCTGGGCCGCCGTGGTATTTTGCTCACCAAATACGGCGAGCAATTGCCGGCGAAGCTGCCGGAAACCGTACGCCACTTCGGCTTTGTGCCGCTCAGCAAGTTACTGCCGCACACCGCGGCCCTCGTGCACCATGGCGGCATCGGCACCTGCGCCAAGGGCTCGCCGCCGGGGTGCCGCACCTAGTGCAGCCGATGTCGTACGACCAATTTGACAATTCACAGCGATTGGTTCGGCTGGGAGTGGCACAGGAAATTCCTGTTCGTCGTTTCCACAGCTCGGCGGTTGCAGCGGCCCTCGAAACATTTGTCGATTCACCAACTGTCGCGACACGGTGCCGCGAGCTCGCATCGCGCTGCGATGGTCCGACCGCGCTGGCCGCTGCGTGTGAGGCATTGGAATCGTTGGCAATGTCAAAAGCACATGCTGTGGGGGTTAGAAGCAAGTCGCCAAACCGCCTATACTTTTAGAGTGAGCAGGGCGGTTTGTCGCGAAGACGCAAGCGATTGCTCAAACCCACCGTTCTGGCACTTGACCCTCGATACTTGGCCCTCGACTCTCGCACAAAGGAGCCCAGCCATGACCAACGACCGACCCTTGGCCGACCTCCGCTTCTTGATGTTCGTTGCGGACGACTACGAGGATCTGGAACTGTGGTATCCCAAGCTTCGGCTCGCGGAAGCAGGTGCCCATGTCACCGTGGCCGGGCCGAAGAGTGAAACCGTGTATCGCGGCAAGCACGGCTATCCCTGCCGTTCGGATGTTGCGATTGCGCTGATGGAAAGCGCTGATTTTCACGGCGTGGTGATTCCCGGCGGCTTCATGCCGGACAAGCTCCGCCGCGACGATAAAGTGAAACAGCTCGTGAAGGAATTTGCACGCGACGAGAAACTGGTTGCGGCGATCTGCCACGGCGGCTGGATCCCGATCTCCGCCGGCGTTTACCATGGCGTGCGCGTTACCGGATCACCCGGAATTAAGGACGACTTGCAAAATGCCGGCGCAATTTGGGAAGACTCGCCTGTTGTCGTCGACCGCTACTTCGTAAGCAGCCGCAAGCCGGATGATCTGCCAGAGTTCTGCCGGGCGATTATCGAAGTCATGTCCGGCGTGGCAGTGGAGACATGATGGAAGTCTCGGTGGCGGTGATACGGTGACCAATCCAGCCTATGACTACGGGACTTGCCAAGGTGTGGCTGTAGCTTCGCCGGTGTAACCAGTTTGTGCTGAGGAACCCAGTACATGCTGCTCCAGCGCGCTCATCCGCGTCTCCAACGCTGCTAAGCGTGCTTCGGTTTCCGGATTCGACTGCGTCGTGTAGGATTTTCCGCCGATGCTCAGGCAGCCCGCAGTGCCAAGCACGCAGACCGTCGTAGCAACGATCAAATTGAAGCTGCGCGGGTTCATGGGCGGCAGTTTATTTCTGGAAAGCCAGATTTGCTAATACCGCCGCGGTGGCTGCCAGCCGTTGGCCGTCTTCGGCTCGGTCGATGGTGCCATGCTTGTCGGCACGCCGACTGCTCCTTGCAGTTGCGCTACGCGGGCCTCCACTTCTGGTTGGAAGCGATTGATCTGAAGCGAGCGCTTGTAGTTCGCCACCGCTTGTTGGTGATCGCCCGATTGATCGCGTAGCCGACCCAGTGCCGTGAGTGCCCGCGCGTTGTGCGGATCGATGGTAAGCGCATCGACCAGCTGCGCTTTGGCCTGCTCGGATTGGCCGACTTCTTCCAACAGCCGGGCGAGTTCGATTTTCGGGTCGGCCGACTTCGGGCTGGCCGCCGACCAGTGATTGAGCAGGTTGAATGCCTCGCGTTGCCGGCCCGTTTCATTCAGCAGAACCGCCAGGCCACGATACGCGTCTGTGTGGCTCGGATCGCGCTCCAGGCACTGGTTGTAAAGGTTCTCGGCTTGCTGCACGTCGGGACTGCGGCTGTACAAGGTTCCGGTTTTGTGCAGCGATGCAGCCAGGTTGTAATAACCGTCCGGCGACTTGGGGTCTTGCGCAATCGCCTGCTGGAAGCGATCGGACGCTTGTTGATAGTTGCCTTGTTGGTACAGCCGCACGCCTTCAACATTCGCGGCTTGGGAGGCGATGTTGCTGCACCCCGCCGAGGCGAGAAGGCACACCAGCAGCATACCGGCAACGAACACGCAGCAGGCCACCGACTGACGACGCATCTTGATCGTGCGATTCAACACGGTCGCGATTCCGGACAAGAAAGTGGGATAAGTCATTGCCGCTCGGCGATGCCGACCGGCCAAATGTGGGCGAACGATAGCAACGTGCCCCACTTCCCGCAAGGCGGATTCTTGGCTACCGCAGGATGGGGGATGCGGGATGCTGGTGACTGGGACAGAGCAGCCAAAGATTATTAGCCCTACATCCTGCACCCTGCATCCTGCATCCTTGTTGCAAGCGTGATTTCGTTGCGCCCAATTGCCAGGCTTGACCGGAAACATTCGTTAGTCCGGCAGATCCATACGATCCGACATGTTTGTGCGAACCGCCTATTTTTGCTGACCGTTGTACTTTCCACCTACCAGCTTCCGATGCTTTCATGCGTCCGACGCTTGTCTTTTTCCACAACGGCAGCGTAGGGCACCAACGTAGCGACGGATTTTGGCGTTCCACTCGGGTTATCCGTGCAGGGCACGCACTGCCTGAATTTGGCGTACTCGACCGACAAAGAGGAGAACTAGTGGTGGCACAGCGCAAAACAACCCGCAAAACCAGCAAGCGACGCACCGTGAGCAAATCCATGAAAAAGGCCGCCATTCCACGCAGCGCTCGCTCCAGCGGCGTCAAGCGTTCCAAAAGTGAGAAGTCGAATTCAGCCGGCAGTGAAGAGGTGACCATCGACCGCCGTCGTGGCAGCCGTCGTGAGGAGAATTCCCAGTACACGGCAAAGCCATCGGCGCCCGCACCGCCGCTGGAACGCCGCCAGAAAGTGAATCGCCGCCGCCAGATCGACCCCACGACCTGCGAGCGCGATTACACCGATCAGGAAGTCGAGTTCATGAATGCGCTCGACGAATACAAGCGGAAGAGCGGTCGGATGTTTCCGACTTGCAGCGAAGTGCTCGAAGTGATTCGTCGCTGGGCTATATCAAGCTTTCCGCCGCCGAATCGACGGCGACGCGACTGGAAGCCGGCTCGTCGGCAGTGTCCGCCAAGCCCATGCCGGCCGATTGGTCGTCCGCGCCCGAATCGCTGGAACCATCGGCGGATGTCGTGCCAATGCCGGTGCTGCAACTGTAGGCTGACGCACGCTTCATTTCAAAGCCGCGCTGATGACTGTGCTTCGTCGAGCAGTTCGCGAAGCTCATCGACCGTGACCTCGCTGAGATTGAGGCCGCGTTTGTCGAGGTTTTCCGTGACCTTGATGATCGTGTCCCGCATGAAGCCGTGGGTCTCTTCCGACCCGCCGGCAAGCAAGAAACTCTTCCCTCGTGTAATTCGCTTATGACCATCGTCGGCATCAAATGCCAGTCCCAATAAACCGGCAACGCGTCGTTCGGTGATTCGTCGTTTAGAGGACATTAGTCTGCCGCATGAAGAGCGGCCGAATTCTCCAATCACAAGTAAGTCTGCTGGTTCGCGCCAGTGCGAAGCAGCCATCGCACGTCGAGCCGCGGCGACATTCGTCCCCGCGCGACCCAATGCATCGTACTTAGCGGGCATGCCGGGGGAAAGAGAAATTTCCCGGCAAAGCAATCCAAGACTGCCACTAGGCACTATGTGGCATGCCTTCGCCGGGGGCACCGTGCGCAGCATGGTCCATGGCGTAGGCATGTGGATGCGGCAAGAAACATGCTCACCCGCGACCGCGTGAGAACATGCCACCCTTTTGAGCTGCCGTCCTAGCGCCGGCGGGTCATCTCTCGAAGGATATCGGCCGCGGCCTCGCGGCTATCCTTTGTCGCCGCGTCGGGTCGTGGCGGCAGCTTGCCTGGCTTTCTCTTCGACGTGCCCGGCTTGCCGCGTTTGAAGATGTTCCAGCTACCGCTTTTCTCGGCATCTGCACCCTCAGCCGTCTCGGCATGGGCGTCGTCGGTTCGCCCATTCGTGTCCGAAAGCAACTCCGATGTGTCCTCGATTGTTGCCGTGTCGCCCGAAATAACCGGGCGACTCATTGTCGTTTCTTCGAGCCGAATGGTGCGAGTTTCTTTGAGCGTGGCCTCTCCCTTGGGATCGGGAACCCCTAACAGCCATCGCGAAATATCGTCTTCACTGGTTCCGTCTTCGGCCTTGCTGATCGTCCGCTGGACGACGTCGGCAACATCCTTTACCGGCGGCTGCTTCCGCGGCTTGTTGACTGGCGCCGGTGAGGTAGCTGCAGGCGATTCCTTGGGCGCGGCAGCAACGACGGGGGCAACCCGAAACTCGAGCGGACCGACCCGCAGCTCATCGCCTACCTTGAGACCGCAGTTTCCTCGGCGATGCGCACATCGTTGACGTGCGTGCCGTTGCGGCTGCCCAGATCCTTCACGGTCCAGCCGTCACCCGTGCGCATGATCGCACAATGTCGACGACTAATTGCTTCGCTTCCCGGCGCACAGCGCACTCCTTGGCTCGCCCAATGAGAAACTTTTCCTTCTTCAGTGGGATCTCCAGGCCCTGCTTTGCGCCTGCCAATACAATTAATTTCAACTCCATCTTTTACTTCGCCCTACTCCGCGGACATTTATGGAACTACACAACGAGACCGGCATTTTCTTGCGGAGGCAAAGTTCGAGCGGCGTTACAATTCGATAAAGCGGCTTGCGGCCGCTGATAAAAATTTGAATAAGTCCGCGCCACTCGTGCGATGAGGCATTCATTAAATCATATACAGGCGACAGAGTCCCTTCTGTAAAAATCCGCTGCATTGTAATAATTCCGTCAGTCTAGCATACACCCCCGTTCGGGTGGATATCGCTTCGGTTAAAACTTGATGAAAAACTCTGCGCCGGGGCGACGATCCGCTTCGGCTGGCTCCCGTTTTGGTCCGTCGCACGTGCGGCGGAATAGCAGGAAAGCTCGCCGGACCGAGGGTTTTCCGTCCGCCGGAATCCGGCTATCGACTTCTTCGGTCCACGGCGGCGTGGTGCTTAACGGCGTTTTGTCCACGCAGCCGATCCGTACTTGCTATTCGCAAGTTGCTCAGCTTTCGATTGCAGTTCCCGCGGCAAAGTTTCAGGCTCCGAATTCGGCGCGTTGATTGCCTTAGTTAGCCGGACAGTTAGACCATCAATCAAACCGCCAGACAAGGTGTCGTTGTCCGTAATGTCACACCAGCCGGCAAGCTCCGGCGCGTGCGGCGACTTTTCCAACAGTAAACTGCCGTGTTGGAGGATGGCACCGCGGTAGCGGCGCTGGCGCTACCGAGAATTTTTGCCGTCCGTGACGAACCGTCGTTTGCCGATTGACGAAGCAGCACATCGCCGTGCGCCCGCCGCTGGAAACACAGGAACGGCTCTAGGCCGGCGGTCCGTGCCGACTGTTGGTCGTTACGGGAAAGTTGCCACTGCGAAGGTCCTGCGGGCAGTAGGGGCTGCAGCTCGGCTATAAACGCTTCGTGGACCGTCGCGTAAAGATGCTCCGAATGGTGCGCGCTTGCGTGGCTTGCCGGCAGCGTCACACTGTAGGTCAACTCGCGGTCGTGCAGAATTGCCCCGCCGCCTGTTTGTCGCCGCACAATCGCGCAATCGCGGCTGGCCGCGTGGGAAAATCGGTCGTCGTAACGCTGAAAATAACCGAGCGAGAGCGTCGGCTCGCTCCATCCATAGAATCGCAGAGTGGCGATGCCGTTTTCCACCGCGTCGAGCAGCAGTGCCTCGTCGATCGCCATGTTCTGGCGCCGTGCGTTGGCGGATCGACGATGAGCCGGAATTCGGACACACGCATCACGCAAATTCAGTAGGGTGGGCATTGCCCACCATTCGGTCTCGCCATCGGATCAATGGTACCACATGCAAGTGGTGGGCGATGCCCACCCCTACGTCTCCGGTTGCCAAACCAGGATTGGCTGTCGGGCTGCCCTCACTTCGTCGGGCCGCGAGATCGGCGTGGAGTGGGGGGCATCATGCAGCAGGTCGGCGTCTTCCTCGATCACTCGGAACAGCATTTCCGCGAAGGCGTCCAGCGTTTCTTTACTTTCCGTCTCGGTCGGCTCGACCATGATCGACTCTTTCACAGTGAGCGGGAAGTAAACTGTGGGTGCGTGGAAGCCGAAGTCCAGCAGCCGCTTGGCAAGATCCATCGCCGAGATACCTTTTTCATTTTTGAGTTTGCCGGCCGAGGCCACGAACTCGTGCATGCAGCGGTCGCCCTGCGGCACGGGCAGAAAATGCTTCACGCGGCTGAGCAGGTAATTCGCATTCAGCACCGCGGTTTCGCTGACACGGCACAGGCCATCCGGGCCGTGGGTGCGAATGTAGCAGTAGGCCCGGACGAGCACGCCGGTATTGCCGAAGAATGCCCGCACGCGGCCGATCGATTTCGGCTTGGCGTAGTCCAGGCGATATCGGTCGCCATCTTTCGCCACCACCGGCGTCGGCAAATACGGCGCAAGTTCCTCGATGACGCAAATCGGCCCGGCGCCGGGGCCTCCGCCGCCGTGCGGGCCGCTGAAAGTTTTGTGCGGATTGTAATGTTGCATATCGGCGCCGAAATCCCCCGGGCGGGCGATGCCCAGAATGGCGTTCATGTTCGCGCCGTCGAGGTAAACGAGCCCGCCGCGCTGGTGCACGACGTCGGCAATCTCCAACATCTTTGGCTCGAAGATGCCGACTGTGTTCGGATTGGTGATCATGAACACGGCGATTTGGTCGTCGAGCAGGCGGTGGAAATCGTCCATGTCGAGTGTGCCGCTGGGCAACGTCTTTACGGTAACGGTCTCGAAGCCAGCCATCGTGGCGCTGGCCGGATTGGTGCCATGGGCGCTATCCGGCACGAGTACCTTGGTGCGCTTCTCACCCCGATCGCGGAAGTACGCGGCGGCAACCCACAGCGCGGTCAATTCGCCGTGCGCCCCTGCTGCTGGTTGTAACGAGCACGCCGGCAGACCGGAGATTTCCTGCAGGTACTCCTGCAGCTCGTACAGCACTTGCAAGAATCCCTGTAGTGTTTCTTCCGGCTGATAAGGATGCACGTCGGCGAACCCCGGCATGCGGGCCACACGCTCGTTCCGCTTCGGGTTGTATTTCATCGTGCACGAACCGAGCGGATAGAAATGCGTATCGACGCTCATGTTGAGCTGCGAAAGGTTCGCAAAATGCCGCACCACTTGCGGCTCGCTAAGCTCAGACAGGGCAGGGGGCGCAGCCGCCACGGCCGTCGAGGGTAGCAAGTCACTCACCGGCCGCTCCGGTACATCGCAAGCGGGCAACCGGTGAGCGCGTCGGCCGGCTTCGGAGAGCTCGAACAACAGTTTTGTATCGCGGGTGTTTCGCATGGGAGTCGGTCAACTATGGTCGAACTGTGGAGCGTTCTTCAAACTTAGTCTCGAAATCCTTGAACTGATCCTGGGTCATTACCTGAAATCGTAAGACGCTGTCACAAGGCACGCCGACTACCATTCCTTGGTACCAAAGGTCATCTTCATCTTTCGAAGCGTAGCCAATGCCAATTACGAAATCGCGTGTGCCGAGTTTGCAAACTCGAACTTTTTCCATAAGTACGCTGCCCGATTTGCTTTCTATTGAGCTTGAACGATCGACTTCCAGCAGCACGATTTTCTCTTTGAACTCGAAAGCGATGTCGTCGCTTTGAATCGGAGCAGTAGTTTCGGCTGGGGCGAACCCTCGCATGGAAATCACAAGCACGCCAAAACAAACGATGGCCAAAAACCCGAATATCTTGTGATTCATCGACTCTCCTTTTGTGCAAAACTGCATTGCGAACGGCAAGCACGATCAGCATCTGCAAGTTTTTGTCGGAGCACAATTGGTAGGTTGGCTAACTAAGGGATTGGTAAAGTGCATCGATTTCCTGTCGGGTTCGTTTCTCAGTGACGGCCACGAGAAAGCAATCGCTCAATTCGCGGTACCAATTCCCCAGGGGCACGCCGGCGAGGAAGCCGGCTTCGAGGGCTTGGGTGAGTAATTCGTCAACGCGTCCCTGGCGGTCGCGGATGACGAATTCTTTCAGCGTGGGGGTGTTGAACGCCAGTTCAAAACGGTCGTGCCTGGTGATTTGCTCGACCGCGTATCGGGATTTCTGCAGGCACAGGTTGGCCGTTTCGCGCAATCCTTGCGGACCTAGTAACGCCAGGTAGATGGTAGCTCGCAGCGCGAACAGGCCCTGGTTCGTGCAGACGTTGCTCGTGGCTTTTTCGCGGCGGATGTGTTGCTCGCGGGTTTGCAGCGTGAGCA
This sequence comes from uncultured Planctomycetota bacterium, assembly GCA_963786455.1. Taxonomy (GTDB): domain Bacteria; phylum Planctomycetota; class Planctomycetia; order Pirellulales; family Lacipirellulaceae; genus JABDGM01. The sequence goes on from CAWAZX010000018.1 coordinate 1,185,501, forward strand.
CGAAACAGCGCTTCCCCCGTCGGTCGACGGTTTGGCCAGCGATGCGGCCCGGCATGCGGCGGACCAAATTTTCGCGGCAGGCCATGATGCCCAGGTAGGGTCCGCCGTATTGCATGGGCGTGCCGAGCGTGTGGCCCTCGGCCACCGCGATATCGGCGCCCCAGTCGCCCGGGACGCTTTAGCAATCCCAAGCTTATCGGATCGAACGCGGCGACGACCAGCGCCCCAGCATCGTGTGCGATCGTGGCCAGCGACGCAGCATCCTCGATGCACCCAAAAAAGTTCGGCTGCTGCACGACGATGCAAGCGGTTTGTTCGTCCACCGCGGCGGCCAAATCTTGTGGCCGCGTCACACCTGTCGGCGTACCAACCGTGACCAACTCCACACCCAGACATTCCAGGTAAGTGGCGATCGTCTGCCGATACTCGGGATGCACGCTGGCGGCGACGATCACTTTGCCAAATCGCTTGGTGCTGCTGACGGCCATCAGCACGGCCTCGGCCGCAGCGCTGCCGCCATCGTACAAGCTGGCGTTCGAAACATCGAGGCCGGTAAGTTGTGTGATCAGCGTTTGGTATTCGAACACAACCTGCAAGTTGCCCTGGCTCACTTCGGCCTGATACGGCGTGTACGAAGTGTAAAACTCACCGCGGCCAGCGATCTCGTCGATCACCGCTGGAATGAAGTGGTCGTAACTGCCGCCGCCGAGAAAACACACCTTATTGCCGGCATGCACGTTTTTCGCCGCCAGCGCCGTCATGTGCTGCGTTAGCTCCAACTCGGACATAGCCGGCGGAATGGCCAACGGTCGCTGCAGACGCACGTCGGCCGGGACCATGGCGAACAGCTCGTCGATTGACTTGGCGCCGATCGCGGCGAGCATCGCGGCTTGATCTTCGGGCGTGTTGTATAAATACGGCATGAACGACAACTTAGAAAAAAATGACCAATGACCGCACCAATGCCAAGCGCAATGACCAAGCACAATGACAACGTGCGTCAGTGGGTCAAGCCCAGTTGGTCATTGGGATTCGGTCATTGGTGCTTATCAATGCGATTCCTCGGCGATTTGCTTCTGGTACGCCGCGTGGTCCATCAAGTTCGCCAGCGCCGCTTCGTCGGTGATTTTGATCCGTGCGATCCAGCCGTCGCCGTAGGGATCGCGGCTGAGCGTTTCCAGGTTATCGGGCAGCGACTCATTGACCGACGATCACTTCCCCCGCGACCGGGGCGTACACATCGCTCACGGCTTTCACCGATTCGACTTCGCAGAACGATTCGCTTGCTTTCACTTGCCGGCCGACTTTCGGCAACTCGATAAACACGAGGTCGGTGAGCGCCTGCACGGCAAATTCGGTCAGACCGACAGTGGCGACTTTTTGCCCGCCTTCGTTGGCGACCGAGACCCATTCGTGCGTCTTCGCAAATAACAGATTTTCAGGCTTCACGACTGTCTCCTACTACGTTATTCACCACAGAGACACAGAGGTCACGGAGAAGACTTTGAACAGGATGAAGCAGAGCACAGAGACAGACAGCGATTTAGCGGACTGCTCTCTGCTACCACCTGCGTTTTGGCTTTTCTTCTCCGTGTTCTCTTTGTCTCTGTGGTTAATTCTTCTTGGTTCGTTCGTAAAACGGCAATGGCACGACAACGGCTGGGTGTTGCGTGCCGCGGATGTCGATGTTCAATTGTGTGCCAATGGTGCTCGCGGCTGGGCTGACGTATGCCATGGCGATCGGTATTTCGAGCGTCGGCGAGAACGTGCCGCTGGTGACCTCACCGACGGTCGCGCCGTTCTGCAACACGGGGCATCCTTGCCGCGGCACGCGGCGGCCATCAAGCGTGAGGCCCACGCGCACCGGTTGATCGGTGTCGGCGGCGAATTGCACCAGTGCGTCGCGACCGACGAATTCGCGGTCCTTCAAGTTCACGGCGAAGCTCAAACCGGCTTGGATTGGGTTAATCGCCTCGGACAATTCGTGTCCATACAGCGGCATGGCCGCTTCGAGCCGCAATGTGTCGCGCGCACCAAGGCCGGCGACTCTGCCGCCGACCGCTTCGGCAGCTCGCACGACCTCCTCCCAGATTTGCAACGCGTGACTCGCGTGGCAGACAATTTCAAAGCCGTCTTCGCCCGTGTAGCCCGTGCGGCTGATGATGCCGTCGAAGTATTCATGCGAGTAATGATAATACTTCATTTTCCCCAGATCGGGCGGCGGCGTACGACGACCGGATTCGACAATCGGCTTCAGCACCTCGACTGCCTTGGGACCTTGGACGGCAATCATTGCGCTTTCTTTTGTGTTGTCTAACCCGATGACCCAACGCTCCAGCGAAGTTTCTGACCCAGCCCAATTTCCAATCTGAATATTGAGCCAGTCGACGATCTTGGCACGGTTGCCGGCGTTAACCACGACCATCATTGGTCTGGCCGATATCGACGTGCCGTAGATCAGCACATCATCTAGAATGCCACCGTCTTCGTTGCACAACAGCGAGTAGCGTATCTGATCGGGCTTGATGTCGGCGATGCCGCGGGTGGCGACCGAGTCCAGAAATCGTGCGTTGGCGTCGCCCGCCACCAGCAGCCGGCCCATGTGAGAGATGTCGAACACGCCGACGGCGTTGCGCGTGGCGTGGTGCTCTTCGACGATTGACGTGTATTGCACGGGCATCGACCAGCCGGCGAAGTCGACCATGCGGCCGCCGTGCGCGACGTGCCAATTGTGAAGCGGGGTGCGGGCCAGTTCGGTCGTCATCATCATCATCGGGCGACCGCGGCGGCGGCCCGCACGGTCAGAAAGCCGCGACGGGCACCACCTGCAGGCGTAGTCGGTCGCGACGTTTGCTTCGAGTAATTCAGCTTGCCAAAGTGACTGTGCATTTTAGTGGTTCAGCGCGGGCCTGTCAGGGGCCGTAAATCGGCTGCAATCGTATCCTATCCTTTTGGAGAAGCTGGAAACTTCGCGCGGAAAATGGGATACTTGGTGGATGTGCCAAATCACCACCGCATTTCCAACTGATTTCAAATGGGAGCACTCATGCATCGCCTTCTCACCATTAGTACGCTTGTTGCCGTTAGCCTGGTCCAGGTCGCGCTTGCTGAAGAGAACTGGCCGCAGTGGCGCGGGCCGATGGGAACAAGCGTCGCGGCGGACGGCGAATACCCCGTGAAGTTTTCCGCCGAAGAGGGCCTGGGTTGGAAGGTGAAGTTGCCCGGCGCCGGCATGTCGACGCCAGCCGTGTGGGGCGAGAAGATTTTTGTCACGTGCCCGATCGACGGCCAGGACGGCGTCTTGTGCTACGACATGGGCGGCAACGAGCTGTGGCGGCACAAGTTCGGCGAGCAGCGCGAGAACAAGCGGCCGGAAATCAGCAGCGGCAGCAATCCTTCGCCGGTGACCGATGGCGAATACGTGGTGGCGTATTACAAGAGCGGCACACTGGCATGTGTTGATGTTAACGGCCAGGAAAAATGGAAGCTCAACCTGCAAGACAAATATGGCAAGGATACTTTATGGTGGGACCTCGGTACGTCGCCGATCTTAGCCGGTGGCCGGGCGGTCGTGGCTGTCATGCAGGAAGGCCCGTCGTATTTGATTGCGGTGGATCTCAAGAGCGGAGAAGTGGCCTGGAAGCAAGACCGCCAGTACCAGACGGAGCGGGAATCGGACCAGGCATACACCACGCCGCGCGTGGTGCAGGTCGACGGCAAAGACGTAATCGTCACCTGGGGCGCAGATCATCTCACCGGCCACGACGCGGCGACGGGCAAGCTGCTGTGGGAATCGAGCGGTTTCAATCCGGATAATCGCGGCATGTGGCGGGTGATTGCCTCGGCAACAATCGACGACGGCATCGCAGTGGTGCCCTACGGTCGCGGCGAACATTTGGCGGGCGTGCGAATCAGCGGCGAAGGCGACGTGACGAAATCCAATCGCGTGTGGGACAAAGAAGGCGCCGGCGTAGGGGCCGACGTTACCACGCCAGTCGTGGCCAATGGCAAGGTGTATTTGCTGTCCGATGGCCGTCGCAACAGTGGGCGAATTTCTTGCCGCGATTTGAAGACGGGCGAAGAGCTTTGGTCGGCTGAGTTGCCTCGGCGCCGCGATACGTACTATTCCTCGCCCGTATTGGCGGGCGACAAGTTGTATTGCGCCCACCAGCGGGGCACCGTGTTCGTCGGCCGCGTAACAGATGCCGGCTTCGAGCTGCTGGCCGAAAACGAAATGGGCGAAACGATCATCGCCACGCCCGTCCCAATCCGCGGCGGCCTGCTGATCCGCGGCGAGGAGCACCTGTACTGGGTGAAGCCGGTAACCGGCACACAGGCTGGGGGCTGATGAGATGCCGATTGAGCAATTAGATGCAGTGCATCGGGCTCAGCCGTTTCGACCGTTCACGCTGCATTTGGCGGACGGGACAAAACATCGCGTTGTCAGCCCCGAATTCTTGTTGCGAACGCAGGGTGGACGAACGGTTGTCGTTAACACCGGAGGTGATAGGCTGGCGATCATTGATCTGCTGCTCGTGACAGAGATCACAGTTGGAAATGGCACACACGGCCGGCGGCGACGGCGTCCGGAATAATTACCCGCCGCGTTTGGCCCGTCGTTCGTTCTTGCCGGGTCGGATTTTCTTTTTGCGGCCGCCGGCCGGTTTGGCGGGCTTCGTGCCGCGTTTGCCGCGCGATTTGGCGCTGGTCTTGATGCGGGCCTTTTTCGGGCTGCCGACGCGGCCCAACAAGCGGAAGTCCAGCTCGCGAGCGTCAATATCCACGGCGGCCACCGCCACGCGCACCGTGTCACCCAGCCGGTAGCTGTGTCCGCTGCGGAAGCCGGCGATCACGTGGCCGGCGCGGTCGTAGCGGTAGAAATCATCGGTCAGAGCGCTGATGTGCACAAAGCCTTCGGCCGGAACTTCGATGCCCGTGATGAACAGGCCGAAATTCTCAACGCCCGTAATGATGCCATCCAGCTCCATGCCGATCTTGTCGGCCATGTAGTTGAGCAGCTTCACTTTGTTGAGCACGCGCTCGGCATCGGTGGCACGCTGCTCGCGTTCGCTGCAATGGTCGCCGAGCACGAGCTGCTCGTCCATCCGCTGCTCAGGCTTCTTTCCGCGGTTGAGTTGATCGATGAGCCGGTGCACCGTGAGGTCAGGGTAGCGGCGGATGGGTGATGTGAAGTGGCAGTAATTCTCGCTGGCCAGTGCGTAATGCCCCTCTTCCTCCGGGCTGTAAACGGCCCGCTGCATCGAGCGCAGCACGGCGTAGTTCACGGCATACTCCCGCGGGTCGCCTTTCACCTGGTCGAGCAGCTTTTGTAGTTCAAACCGGTTTTCCAGGTTTTCCACTTCGAAGCCCAACTCGCGAACAAACTCGGTGAGCGAGCGCATCTTGCGCGGGTCCGGACTGCCGTGCACGCGACGCTGGAAGAGCCAACCAGCACGATCCAGCATCGCCGCCACCGCCTCGTTCGCGGCCAGCATGAACTCTTCGATGATCTGGTGGCTCTCGGTATTTTTTGCGAGGTCGGCGCCCGTGACGCGGCCATCCTTATCCAGATCGATCTTCATTTCCGGCATGGTCAGCTCGAGCGCGCCGCGCTGAAACCGCCGCCGGCGCAGCGTCATGGCCAGCTCGTGCATGCGGCCTAACAGCGCATGGACGGCGGCCGAGAGCTTCTTTTTCCAAGCGGTGCGATTGGCCAGGAATTCATCCACCTCCTCATACGTGAATCGCCGCGCGCTTTTGATCGCGCTCTTGAACACATCGGTCGCCACGACCACGCCCTCTTCGGTCATTTCCATCATGCAAGAGAGGGCGTACCGCACTTTGTCGGGCTGCAAGCTGGCGAGATTATTCGAGATGATCTCGGGCAGCATCGGGATCACCCGGTCGGGCAAGTACACGCTGGTGGCCCGATCATGCGATTCGCGGTCGAGCGGCGTTTTTAGCTGGACGAAGTGGGACACGTCAGCAATGTGCACGCCCAATAGCCAGTGTCCGTTCTCCGTACGCTCGAGCGAGATCGCATCATCGAAATCGCGGGCGTCGACCGGGTCAATCGTCACGATCGTCTGGTCCGTGAGATCGTGCCGGCCGCGGCCAACCGATTCATCAAACTTGTCGGCCTGCTTGCGTGCTTCGTCGAGCGCATCCTCGGCAAACTCGCCCGGCAGATTGAACTCGTAGATGATCGACATCGTGTCGACGCCCGGTTGGCCGCGAGCACCCAGTACTTCGACGATCACTCCTTCGCCGTCGCGGACATGCGAGGGGAAGCGGGCCATTTCGATGACGACTTTGTCGTCCGTCCGCGCGCCTTTGGCACCCGGATCGCCTACGTAAATTGGGGCGGTGAAGATTTTGCCGTCGACCTGCACCAGCCCCATCCCAGCCTGTTCGAAATACGTGCCGACGAAGCGGTTGGTGGCCCGCTGGATGACGTCGATCACGCGACCTTCGAGCTTGCCCATGCGTCCGCGCTTGGTTTCCAGCCGCACGGAAACGATATCGCCGTTGGCCGCGTCGCCGGCTTTGTCGGCCGGGATGAAGATGTCGGCGTCGCGTCCTTCGACCCGCTGCGTGCCCTCCGGCCGCACGAACCCGAAGCCGCCCGCGGCACGGCGGAATGAGCCGGTGATGTGCTTGGTGGCACCGGACGGTTTGGATTTTTCTTTTCGTGGGGGGCGACTGTCGTTTGTACCGGGCTCATGCATGGTCGGTGAAACGACCGCGCCGTCGCGATTGTGCGCGTGCTGCTTTTGGACAGCGAAAACCAAATGGCTCGGGCCCCAGGCCAACTCGCCCGATTTCACCAACTGCTTGATGACTTTTTTCAACTCGCGCACTGCGTCGCCAGTGAGCCCCAGCTTTTTTGCCATCACCGCAGGCTTGAGGGGCTGGTAATTCGCGCTGTTGACCAGCTCGAGAACGTTTCCGCGCAGGTTCGACGACATGTATGTCTGGAGGGGTAAAGTAGTGAATATGCAAAAAAGAGATGAGGCGCCAGCAAATAGTAGTTGCGGTGTACTTTCCGGGCTAGTGGCGATGCCTTGATCAGCCGGGCGCGCCCGTCGCGGCTCGACTGAGCTCGCCGAAGTCAAGCGACGCGGCTAAATCTCTCCTGATCCCTGACCCCTGATTCCTGTCCCCTTATACAACTTGCGCCCCAGGTTGGCGTGGTACTGCGTCCAATTGCTTTCGACGTTGGGGCAATCGACCATCAGTTGCGTGAAGCTGGCCATTTTTGCGTCGAGGTTGTCGAGGTGGTGCAGCGCCACCGCTTCCAGCGTCATCGGGAGTTTCGGGCTGCCGAATTCGTACTCGCCGTGGTGGCTGATCACCATGTGCTTGATTTCCGTGACGACGAATTTTGGAAACGGCTCCCCGGCGAGCCGCTCGGCTTCGCGGACCTTGTCGTCGATCATCGTCATGGCGAGCACCATGTGGCCCAGCAGCTGGCCTTCATCCGTGTACGCGATGTCGCGATCGTAGCTGAGCTCGTCCACTTTGGCGGCGTCGTGCAGGAACGCGCCGATGAGCAGCTTGTCCTGATCGAGGCGCGGGTAGCGCGGCGAGACGGCAAGCACCAGCTCCATGAGTCCCACGACGTGTTCCAGCAGCCCGCCTTTGTAGGCGTGATGATTCTTCATGCCGGCCGGCGCCGTGGTGAATTTGGCCATGAAGTCGCTGTCCATCAGGAAGCACTCGGCCAGGTTGCGGAGCTCGGGCGTATTGATCGAGCGCAAAATTTCGGCAAGCCGCGTGGCCATGCGGTCGATCTCGTCGGACCGCAGCACGAGAAAATCGGTCTCTTCGATCTCGTCAGCTCGGGCGCGGCGAATCGAATTGGCGATTAGCTGCATGTTGCCCTGGAACAGCTGCGTATTGCCGTCGATCTTCACATAGTCGCCGTTTTCGAACGCACGGTAGTCGTTCTCGCTGGCGTTCCACAGGCGGGCGGAAATCGCACCGCTGCGGTCGGACAGCTGCAGTTGCAGGTAGAGATTGCCGTTACGATTGGGACGCAACTGCTTTTCCGACGCCAAAAAAACCTGGCTGATCTGTTCGTTGTGGCCGAGCTGGCAAACGTAACGTCGTTCGGTCGTGGTGGACATGCGGAAAAGTCGAGGGTCAAGGGTCGAGAGTCGAGAGTCGAGAGCCAGAAAAGTTGGTTGCGCTGGCCGACAGTAGTAAGCAATTCTAGGGCGAGGGGCACTACGTAACAACCGGCAGCGCAATTCGCCGTGACGAGTGCGATTTTCTCGCGTGCAATCATGGCTTAGAATGCGGGCCGTGCGCCGGCGACCTGTTAGGTCGCGGCTAGCGCGAGCTAACGATTCGTTTCCGGCTCTCGACTCTTGACCCTCGACTCTCGGCTCTTCCATGGCAAAGCAACCCACGTCCGCAATCAGCCCCACTCGCAATGAGAATTATCCTGAGTGGTATCAGCAGGTGATCAAAGCGGCTGACCTCGCGGAGAACAGCGACGTCCGCGGCTGCATGGTGATCAAACCGTGGGGCTACGCGATCTGGGAAAACATCCAGCGGCGGCTCGACGCGATGTTCAAGGCCACGGGCCATGAGAACGCGTACTTCCCGCTGTTCATTCCGATGAGCTTTTTGGAAAAGGAGGCGGCGCACGTCGAGGGTTTTGCCAAGGAATGTGCGGTGGTGACGCACCACCGGCTGGAGCCGGACGGTAAGGGCGGCTTGCGGCCAGCGCCTTCCGCTCAGTTGGAAGAGCCGCTCATCGTGCGGCCCACGAGCGAAACCATCATCGGCGCGACGTTCGCCCGCTGGGTGCAGTCGTATCGCGACCTGCCGATTCTCATCAACCAGTGGGCGAACGTCGTGCGGTGGGAGCTGCGGACGCGGATGTTCCTGCGCACGACGGAATTCTTATGGCAGGAGGGGCACACCGTTCACGCGACGGCCGACGAGGCCCGGCAGGAAACGATGCGGATTCTCGATTTGTATGCCGACTTCGCCGAGCACTCGATGGCCATGCCGGTGATCAAAGGCGAAAAGACGTCCGGCGAACGGTTTCCCGGAGCCGTGAGCACGTACACGATCGAAGCGATGATGCAAGACCGCAAAGCGCTGCAGGCGGGCACGTCGCACTTTTTGGGTCAGAACTTCGCCCGCGCAGGAAATCAAATTCCAGGACGAAAACGGCCAGCAAGAATTCGCGTGGACCACGTCGTGGGGCGTGACGACGCGCCTCGTCGGCGCGCTGATCATGACGCACGGCGATGATGACGGCCTCGTGCTGCCGCCGAAGCTGGCCCCAGCCCACGTGGTGATTCTGCCGATCTATCGCAGCGACGAGGAGCGCGGCGACGTGTTGGCATATTGCGCGAAGCTCGAGCAGGACCTCGCGGCCAAAACCTACGCCGGCGAGCCCATCCGCGTGCGCATCGACAACCGCGATATCCGCGGCGGCGAAAAGAAATGGCAGTGGGTGAAGCGCGGCGTGCCGGTCCGAGTGGAGATCGGTCCGCGCGACGTGGCGAACAACGGGGTGTTTGTGGCCCGGCGCGATTCCGCCGAGAAGGGAATGAGTTGGCCGCGCGAGCGCTTAATCGAAGGCATCGCCGAGGCACTGTCTGGAGTGCAACAGGAACTGCTCAATCGTGCCGGCAAGCTCCGCGAGGAGGCCACCGTGCGAATCGACTCGCTCAAGGAATTCGAAGCGTTCTTCACGCCCAAAGACGAAGAGCGGCCGGAAATTCACGGCGGCCTTGCCTATTCACACTTCGTCGAATCGACCGTGATGGACGAAAAGCTGAAGGCGCTCAAAGTGACGGTTCGCTGTGTGCCGTTGCAGGGAGACGACGAGCCCGGCAAATGCATCTTCACGGGCCAGCCAAGCCAACGCCGCGGCGTGTTCGCGAAAGCGTATTGAGCGGAATATACATGGGTCATATTCAACCCACCGCTCCCGTTCTACTCATCATCGCTGCGAGCAGCCGCCATGCCGACGCGCTTGATTGGGCCCGCGAGCGCTGTGCGCATCACCACGGCCCCATCACTCTGGCCAGTGACTCCTTCACCTTTTCGGAGACGGATTACTACGCCGCGACGATGGGAACCGATTTGAACAAACAATTCCTGGCGTTCGAGCGGTTGATTGATCCGGCCATGCTGGCCACTATCAAGCGGCAGACGAATGATTGGGAGGTCGAGTACGCCGCCCTCGGCCGGCACGCGGAGCCGCGGCCGTTGAACTTGGACCCCGGTTACATCACGCCGGCGAAGCTCGTGCTGGCATCGACCAAGGATCATGCGCACCGCATTTATTCGCGCGACGGCATCTATGCGGAGGTCACGCTGGCGTATCGTCATCGGCAATGGCAGCCGCTCGAGTGGACCTATCCCGACTACCGACGCGAGGATTATCACCGGTTCTTCACGCGCTGCCGCGAGTATTTGCTGGGGACCGTTCAATTGAAGCCGTGAATTGCCGTCGCGACAATTCGTCGATAAAATGGCAGCACACGGAGTGAAATCATCATGCAAGCTCTGAAAATCATCGTCTTTTCGGCGATCGTCGGCGTGCTCGTTGGCGGTGCGGTCGCTTATGTCGAGGTTTACCGAAGCGACATTGACCTGAATCCGGCGCCTCGTGCCACTCAAACGCAAACTCAAAAACAAACGGCCACATCCACAAATGACACGGTGCCGCGAGTGCAGGTTGACGAACCGAATTTTCAATTCGGCTCGATGCAGCGCAACACCAGTAAGTCGCACCATTTCACAGTGAAGAACGAGGGCGGCGCGCTGCTCACTCTGCGGGTCGGGCAGACTTCGTGCAAGTGTACGCTGGGCGAAGTAACCGGCGAATCGATTCCGCCGGGCGGCTCCACGCAGGTGAAGCTGGAGTGGTCGGCCATATCGGGTAACGGGCCGTTTCGGCAAACGGCTACGCTAATCACCAACGATCCCACCCAATCGACCGTGGAACTTACGATCGAAGGACAAATCACCGAGGCCACCAACGTTGCGCCGCCGGAATTCGTGTTCGACAAGATCGCGGCCGGCGAAAGCAAGTCGGCCGAGGTGTTTGTCATGGCAATGCTCGAGGATGAATTGACCGTGAGTGACCCGAAGTTTTCGGACGCCGCCACGAGCGATCAATTCGATGTGAAAATTGAACCTGCGGAGCAAAACGACTTGCCCAACCCAAACGCGAAGAAGGGCGTGCGAGTCACCGTCACTGCCAAACCCGGATTGCCGCTGGGCGCCTCGCCAGTCACTTTCGGTCCGCACCAATCTGGCCGATGCCGAGAAGCTTGAGATTCCAATGATCGGCCGCGTGGTCGGCGACATCAGCGTGCACGGCCTGGACTGGAATGAACAGCTTGGCTTGTTGTCGATGGGCAAGGTTAAGAGTAGCACGGGGCAGCGGAGCCGCGTGAACATTGTTGTGCGCGGCTCGGGTGCCGCCGATGTAAAACTGGAAGTGGTCTCCAGCGACCCGCCCGAATTGAAAGCCACGGTCGGCGAGGCGAAGCGGCTACGGGACACGCTGGTGCACATTCCTGTGGACATCGAGGTGCCAGCCGGAACGCGGCCCATGGTGCGACTGAGCACGGCCCAGGGCGAAGAAGGCCGCGTGAACCTCAAAACCACACACCCGACGATCAAGGAATTAGTGATCGGCGTGCGGTTTGCCGTAGAACGCTAGCTCGATTTCGGGGGCGGAATTGTGGCGCTGATTCCAGCGCCAAACAGCCAGGAAAAAGCTAGAATTTCACACCTGTCCCCGCATGGGTGGCATCCCACCCTGTGCTGTTTGTCGCCGCCTTAACGCCACGAAAAGCAAGTCCTGCAACCAGAGTATCAACGGATGATCACCAGTAATTCCCGACGCCATGCTAAGTGGGCTTGGGCCGTCGCCGCCACCGTATTGTGTGGCGTGTCGTTCGCACAATCGTTGACGACACCGCCCGCGGAAAACAAATCGGCCGAAGCCTATGCCAAGCGCGAGAAGATCGATCCGGTCAAAGCCAATGGTGAGATTTTCGTCGACTGGCCGAAGCCGGACGTGGCACTCGTGTTTTCCGGTGAGCAGGACGGCTATCTGGAGCCGTGCGGCTGCGCTGGGTTGGAAAATCAAAAAGGCGGGTTGAAGCGGCGACTGACGTTGCTCAAGGAATTGCGCGGCAAAGGCTGGCCGGTGGTGGCCATGGACGTGGGTGGCCAGGAGAAGCGCTCCGGCGTGCAACCCGAATTAAAAATCGACTTCTCGCTGCGGGCTCTGGCGAAATTAGGTTACGAGGCCGTGGGCTTTGGCCCGAACGACTTGCGAATGGATTTGCTGCCCATCGTCATCAATCTCGATGAGCCCAGCAAGCTGCTCGTCTCGGCAAACGTGGGCATTGCCGACTTCGATGAGGGAATGACGCGGCGCTACAAGATCGTGGAAGCGGGCGGCATGAAAATCGGCGTGACGTCCGTCCTTGGCAAGCAGGAAATGGCCGGCTTGCAGAACTCAAACGATCTCACGCTCGTCGACCCGGTCGAAGCGCTCGAGCAAGTTATGCCGAAGCTCCGCGAAGCCAAGTGCGACCAGTTGGTGCTGCTAGCGCATGCCGAACCGGCCGAGGCACAAGAACTCGCACGGCGCTTTCGCGACTTCGATTGGGTAATGATCGCGCACGGAGCGGAAGAGCCACCCAAAGAGCCCGTGAAGATCGAGGGAACCGACGCGTACATGATTGAGGCCGGCCACAAGGGAATGTATCTGGCTGTGGTCGGGTTGTACAAGAACGGCGAGACGCCATTTCGATATCAACGCGTTCCACTAGATTCCCGATTTCCCGATGCGCCCGAGATTTACGAAATGCACGTGGAGTACCAGCGCCGTTTGGAGACGTTGGGTCTGGCGGGGCTGGGCCTCAAGCCGGTGATGCACCCCAGCGGGCGCGAGTTTGCCGGAAGCAAGGCCTGCGCCGATTGCCATTTTTCGGCCACCGAGGTGTACGAGAACACACCCCACTTCCATGCGACTGAAACAATCGTGAGTCACGTCGATCCGCCGCGGCACTTCGATCCCGAGTGCATTAGTTGCCACGCGACCGGCTGGGAACCGCAAAAGTACTTTCCGTTTAAGACAGGTTTCCTGGGGCTGCAGGAAACGCCGGACCTCGTCGGCAACGGCTGCGAGAATTGCCACGGACCGGCCGCGCGGCATGTGGCCGCCGAGAACGGCCAGATCGAGGCCAGCGAGGAAGAGCTGGAAAAATTACGGGCCTCCCTGCGGTTGAAAATCGGCGAGAACGAGGGCAACAAACCGGGCCAGATTTACAAAGAAGGCAGCGTCGTCGACATGTGCATGAACTGCCACGACCTCGACAACAGCCCCGATTTCGACTTTCAAACGTACTGGCCGAAAGTGAAGCACGTGGGGAAGGACTGAGGATGCGGGATACGAGGGGCAGGGAAAGAATGAAATCGACCAATGACCAACACTTAGGATTGCGTTGGTCATTGGGATTTGGACATTGGTCATTTCTTCTTCTGATACACGCGCACGTAATCCACTTCGAACCGAGCCGGGAACTCGGTGCCTGATGGGTCGCCGCCGCGTGTGCCGCCGATCGCCAGGTTGAGCAGCATGTAATGCGGCTCGTGCATCGGGTTCGCGGCTTCGCGGTCGCCGTTGACGGTTTCCTTCAAGTCGGTGGTGTTGAGCAATTGGCCGTCGACGCGCAGCTCGATTGAGCTGGCGTCCCAATCCATGCTCCATTCGTGGAATTTCTGCGACCATTCGGGGTCGCCGAATTCCTGGATCGGCCGCCGCGATTCGTCCCACCGAGCGGTCCAGCGGCGTCGGCCAAGCCATGCCACATTCGCGAGCAGCTCACCGCCATAGAATTCCATGATGTCGATCTCACCACCGCCCGGCCAACCGCGTGCACTGCCGAGCGTCCACCACGCGGGCCAGAGTCCCGGCCGCGTATCGATCCGCCCGCGCATTTCGAACCGACCGTATTTCCACTCGTTCCGGCCGCGCGTGAGCAGGCAGGCCGAAGTGTATTCGGCAAATTCGCGCTGCCGGCGCCAGTCGCGCGCTTGCGGATCGTGGCGAGGATTCTCCACACGCTCACGGCGGGCTTCGATCACCAACAGGCCGCTCTCACAGCGTGCGTTCTCGCTCCCGTACCATTGCAGCTCATCATTGCGGACAAAACCGCGCTCGTACGTCCAGTTCTTCGGATCGGGCGGCCCATCGACATTGAATTCGTCGGCCCACACGAGCTGGTAGCGGTCGGTTTCCGTTGGCGATTCTGTTTTTCGCGCCGAGCGATCGATGACAGGCACAATGCTATGCACATGAACACGATGGGTTGTTTTGTTCGCATTGGTTTAATTCCTTGCGGCTATACAGTAGCATGATCATTCGGTTCGCATCAGTCTGCCTGACTAAAAGTGAGGAAGTTGCCATGGTGAGCTTCGGCCGCAAGCGATTTGAAGATGCCCTTAGGGTCGCGTTTTTTGTAATGCTCGGTGGCTGGCTGTTTGCTAGACATGGCATACCGGCGCGGACGGTCGACATTAAGGTGATGTCGTTCAACATCCGCTACAGCTACGGCAAGCCGCAGGAGCCGGCGACAGAGAATGATTGGTACGACGCGAAGTACCCGCGGCGCGAGCGGGTCATTCGCGTAATTCGCGAATACCTGCCCGATGTGCTGGGCGTGCAGGAAGCCCGCAATCTGCAGATCGAAGATTTGCGAACCGCGCTGCCAGAGTACGAGTTTTATGGCATCGGCCGTGACGATGGTAAAACCGAGGGCGAGTTCTCGGGCATTTATTTTCTCGCCGATCGTTTCACGAAGAAAGACGCCGGCTCGTTCTGGCTCAGCGACACGCCGGAAAAGCCGGGCACGACGTTTTACAAAGCCCAGAACGCCGTGCCGCGGATCGCTTCCTGGGTGCGGCTGGTGGAGAAAGAATCCGGCCGCGAAATTTTCGTGCTCAACATGCATTGGGATCACATCGATGCGCCGGCCCGAAGGCAATCGGCCGCACTCGTCGCGAGCGGCTAGCCAAATTGGCGGCGGCTCTGCCCACGATCGTGATGGGTGACTTCAACGCCGGCGAGAGATCGGCCGAGTATCGCGACACTGTGCGGCGGCAACGACGAAACGGGTCGCAAGCTGGTCGATAGTTATCGAGAATTGTATCCCGAGCGAAAGCAAGATGAATCTACCTTCGGCGGCTGGGATGGCCGCACCGAAGGCCGGCGGATCGATTTCATCCTGCACACGGATGAGTTCACGCCGACCGCCGCCGCAATCGTCCGCACCAGTTACGACGGCCGCTGGCCCTCGGATCATTATCCGGTGACCGCCACGCTTCGGCTCAACACGGCACAATGAAGAGCGCATGATCTCGCGGCGTAGCCGGGTGAGCATGGTCGGGCGTCGTTGGCCCTCTACATGCCTACGCCGCTTCGCGGCGAAGGCATGCCACCCATGATCGATGTATATTGCTGCGTGTCACCAGCGATAGTGCACCTGCGGCGAATATGATGGTCGTAAATGCGCCGGACCGCGTTCATGTCTGCGTCGGAAAGTGCTGGAAGATCGGCCGCCGCGCAGTTTTCAGCGGCTTGATCGGGCCGCTTGGCACCAGGGATCGCACACGTGACGCCGTCGAACATTAGAATCCAGCGCAGCGCGAATTGCGTGAGCGTCCAGCCGGGTGGGCAGGCGGCTTTCACTTCTTCCACGGCGCAAGCCCGTTTCGAAATCGACGCCGGAAAATGTTTCGCCGACGTCGAACGATTCGCCGTGGCGGTTGAATTGGCGGTGGTCGCTTGCTTCAAACTTTGTATCGCGATTCATTTTTCCAGTTAACAGGCCGGAAGCTAGAGGTACACGGGCTAGTACGCCGATCTTGCGTCGCTTGGCTTCGGCAAGGAACAATTCGGCTGGTCGTTGGCGGAACATGTTGAAGATGATCTGCACGCTTTGCACGTTGGGAAAGTCCATTGCCTTGAGACCTTCTTCCGGTGATTTGACGCTCACACCGTAGTGCCGCAGCTTGCCTGCGGCTACCAGGTCGTCGAGCACTTCAAACATTTCCGGTTTGTAGTACACGTCGTTCGGCGGGCAGTGGAGCTGCAAAAGGTCGATCGTTTCCGTCGTCGAGGTTCTTGAGGCTACGCTCGACGAACGCGGTGATGTTTTCGCGGTTGTAGCCTTCGGCTGTGTGCGGGTTTAGCCGGCGGCCGGCCTTGGTGGCGATGTAAATCTTCTCGCTGCGGCGGCGGCGGAGCTCGGCCACGAGTCGTTCGCTGCGGCCATCACCGTAAACATCGGCCGTGTCGATGAAGTTGACCCCCAGGTCGACTGCCCGATCGAGCGCCGCGAGCGATTCCCGATCGTCGACCGTGCCCCAGGCGCCGCCAATGGCCCAGGCGCCAAAACTGATGGTCGAAACGCGCCAGCCGGTGCGGCCCAGTTCTCGGTATTTCATGGCAGTTGCTGCTCGATGGTTCTCGGTTTTGAACGAAGCGGTGACAAACTGGTGGATTTGCGTTGCCTACGCGTTATCGCGAAAAGCCCGGCGAAGTCAAGCGACCGCCGCCGCGATCGCACTTCCAGTTAAATATCAAGGCCGGCAGACACAAAATTATTGACTATCGCGTAGCCATTCGCTTTAATCGGCACTGACTGAAGGGGCAGTCACTTTGACGTGCGTCGTTCTTGCGTACTGCGTGTGTGTGGGGGAAATCCAGGAGGTAGCTGCGATGAAGGTCCGTGAAATAACTTGGTTTAGCTGGTCGATCGCGCTGGCCGCGATCTTTGGGCAATCGCTCCAGGCGGCGGATGGCCGTCCAAGTCGGCAGACGCTGGCCGCGATGGGACTGGGAGGCATGACCATCCTTTCGGATGAAGAAGCGACGTCGGTTCGAGGTTTTGGGTGGAAGGGCGGCAACGGTGGCCACGGCGGCTCGTCGGTCGCTATCTATGGCAATTCGTCCGCCAGCATTAACCTGGGGCCATTTGGCAGCGCGCATTCAGAGAACGGTTATGCGGCGGAAGGAAAGCACTTTGCGGCAGGTGCCAACGGTTCTCACGCCGGCGTGGAGATTAAATTTAGCGGTGGCCACAAGGGTGGTAAGAAGCCGAGTGGCAATCATGGCAACAAATGGGGCAGCAATGGTGGCATGAAGATGGGCGGCGGCTACGGAATGAAGCCTCCCCGCAATGGCGGAAATCACGGCGGTGGAAATCATGGCGGCGGAAACACGAAGGTCTTGTCGGTCAAGGTGTTCGCCGGTGGATTCTCGGTCGCTGCTGCACACTAATTGGTCGATGGCCGGCAAAGTCGTCCGTCAATCTGCAATCCGTCTGAGTGTAGAAAGCGAAACGAGCGCGTCTGTTCCGTGCGCTCGTTTCTTTTTTGCCGTGCTGGTGCTTATCTAAATCTTGCCCATCAGCAACAGAATGAGCAGGATCAAAATAACCAAGCCTAGTCCGCCGCTGGGGTAATAGCCCCATCCGCGGCTATGCGGCCAGGCTGGCACGGCACCAAGTAGCAGCAAGATCAAAATGATCAGCAGTATCGTGTACATGCGAATCTCCAGAGTCTGAAAATGATCGTAACGCGCGGGTTGTTTAGAACCGGCGCAAAAATTAGTCCTTGTCGTTTACATCGACCTCCACTTCGCCCGTGTCGATGTTCCGGTCGACTTCAACGTCGGCGCCCGGTGTATCAATATCAAGCACCCGTTCCTTGCGTTCGCACCCGGCAATGCCGAGTGCTATGCAGGCGCCGACGAGCATCGACATTGCAGCAGCCGGCAAGCGTTTACGCCAATGAGAAATCATGGTCTGTCTGCCTTTCTCTGCTTTGTTGCGCCATCCGTGGCGCTTGTTTTCCGCACGCACACCAGTACGCGCAGTGACATTGATTTGGTGATTCCCTTGGCCAAAGGAACTGTTGAATAGAGGACGCAAAAAGCGCGCCACAAAGTCGCAGTAGCGATACGGCTGAATGACGGGCCTATTCTGCCGCAGTTTGCCGGGCGATTGGACGCTGCTGCGTCAGATTGGCTGGTCGCGAAACAACCAACCCCCACCTTAGAGGCTTATACCGATTCAATAGCCGCCAGGGCGTCTTCCGGTATGTTGAAGTTGGCAGCCACGTTCTGGACGTCGTCGTGGTCGTCCAGGGAATCCATCAATTTCAGCACAGCTTTTGCGATTGCCGCATCCAGATCGACAGTGTCCTTTGGGATGCGTGTCAACTGGCGGAGTTCGGTTTTCAGCCCGGCTGCCTCAAGTGCATCGGTGACGGCGTTGAAGGCGTCAGGATCACAGATGACTTCGAAGCTGTTGCCGGATCGGCGAACATCATCGGCCCCGGCTTCCAGTGCCAGTTCCATCAGCGCGAGTTCGTCGGTTTGATCGGCGGGAATCTGGAACAAACCTTTGCGGTCGAACATCCAGGCAACGCACCCGGTAGCGCCCAGCTTGCCGCCGGCGATTTCAAAGATCTTGCGGACTTCGCCGGCCGTGCGGTTGCGGTTGTCGGTGAGGATATCGCACAACACGGCAACGCCGCCTGGGCCGTACCCTTCGTAGAGAATTTCTTCGTAGTTGACACCCTCGAGCTCGCCCATGCCTTTTTTCACGGCACGGTCGATCGTGTCCTTCGGCATGTTGCCAGCCTTGGCATCGATAATGGCGTAGCGGAGGCGCAGATTGGTGGTCGGATCGCCGCCGCCGGCTTTTGCCGCGATGATGATCGCCTTGGCAAGTTTGCTCCACAGCTTGCCGCGCTTGTTATCGATGAGCGATTTTTTGTGAGCGATGTTCGCCCAATGGGAATGTCCAGCCATGGGAGGGGGCGGGGTTCAGGGGTCTGGGTTCAGTGCTTACGGAAAGTTCGAACCCTGACGCCCGACGCCGAACCTCTGTATCCTTTCATCGTGGTTTTCGTTTTGCGAGTTTTCGCGTGGTGGGTTTCTTGGTGCCCTTTTTGGTTGCTTTCTTGGGCGGTGGCGCGGGTTTCTTCGGCGCGGGGTGCTTCACCGCAGCTTTCTTTGGCTTCTCGTGCTTCTCCGGCGGTGCTTTCTTGCGATCCTTTTCTTTCTCTTTCGGCAACTCTTTGGCGGCTGCTTGCTTGCGGCCCGCAGCCGTGGGTTTGGCCGGCTGGGCGGGCGGGGCTTGCGTTGCCGCGACTTCAGTTTCCGGTCGTTTTGTGGCGCGCTTCGGCAGTCGGTCCTTGCAGTTGGGATCGATCTCGAGCATCAGCTTGTGCGCCGCCTGCCCATACGGATTACGTCCGACTTCGACGCCCAATTGATGGAGCAACGATCCGATCTCCGCGCCTTTGCTCTTGGGCACAGTGCGTTCCAACCCCGGAACGACGCCCTTGGCGTATTCGTCGTCGGAAATTGCTCCCACCGCATGCAGCGTAATCAAAGCGCCTTGATTGAGCGGAATGGAATGCCCGCCCAGCGCGTGCTGCGTCACATACGCAACGGCGAATGACGTCGTGCCGTTGTACTTTTCCAATTGTTTGACTGCCTGGCCGATGTTCTGCTTTTTGAGGGTTTCGATGTCGAACTCGTACACCGACTCGAACACCGCGTGCAACGACTGCTTGAGCCGTGAGGCCGACTCGGGCGGGTTCACCAGCGGCTTGAGCACATCGGTCAATTCGCGGATCGTGCTCACGCGGACTTCGTTCCAGCCGAAGTAATCGTTCTTCAGCGTGTTGAACACCTGTTCGGCCGATTCTTGCGGCGAATCCTCCACCAGGCAGGCAAATAGCAGATGCTCGAACAGCGTGCGATCCTTCGTCGGCGGAACGGGCTTGAAGTGCTTACGGAGCACTTTAATAGTGCGGTTGATAAGAGCGGAACGATTGGGAATGGCCATTGGTTCTCGTGTTCGGACCCTGGGATAAGCGCTAACCCGCACGGCGCGATGCGGCTGGCGGGCGGCAGGCAAATCGTTTGCTAGTGATCGCTATGGGAAGGAGGCGGGTTGGCTTCGTCGGTTTCCACTATGTCGTCGGCCGCTGAATCGGCCGGTGATGGCAGGAGATCGTGCAGCAACTGGCTAATCGCCAGGGATTTCTTCACGCCTTCATCCAATTCAAAGCGGATTCGTGGGGTGTAACGAGTGTCGATGCGGTCAGAGATCTTGCTTTGCAGGTAGCCCGCCGAGCTGCGCAGACCATGCAGGCACAACCGCTGCTTTGCATCATCCCCCATGATCGACACGTGCACTTTGGCTTGCCGCATATCGGGCGAAACTTCCACGTAGGTGACGGTAACGCCTTCGATCCGCGGGTCGCGCAGATCGGTTAAGATCGCCATGCTGACGACCTCACGAATGGCCTCGGCAGCTTTCAATACGCGGCGTGAACTCATGGATGCAGCGGGGAGCTGGGAGCGAGCGGAGTAAATCTCTCCGGCTCTCTGCTCCCCGCTCCCTGCTCCTAGCTATCAAACTTGCGGTGAACTTCTTCCACCTTGTAAATTTCGAACAGGTCGCCTTCCTTGACGTCGTTGAAGCCGGCCAGCTTGATGCCGCATTCGAAGCCTTCGCGGACTTCCTTCGCATCATCTTTCTCGCGGCGGAGCGTATCGAGCGCGTAGTCACCGATGATCGTGCTGTCGCGGATGACGCGGGCCCGGCTGTTGCGCTCGACCGTGCCGGATAGTATGCGGCAGCCGGCCACGGTACCCACACGGCTGATCTTGAAGATTTGCTGCACCAGGGCCCGCCCGAGCTCGACTTCGCGCTCTTCCGGCTTGAGCATGCCTTCGAGCGCCAGACGCAGGTCGTCGGTGATCTTGTAAATCACTTCGTAGCGTCGAATCTGCACGCCGGTCTTCTCGGCCAAATTGCGGGCCTTTTCGTCCGGCACCACATTGAAGCCGATGATGATCGCGTCGGAAGCGTGGGCCAGGGTCACGTCGGCTTCGGTAACGCCGCCGACACTCTTCTGCAACAGCTTGATTCGCACCTCCGGATGCTCGAGCTTGGAAAACTCCTTCTCGATGGCTTCGATCGAGCCGCGGACATCGGCCCGCAGGATGATGTTGAGCGTCTGCACTTCCTCGGTGTGCTCGAGCCGGTCGAACAAGGTTTCCAGCGTAACATGGCGGAAGCCGGCAACGCCAAGCGAGGTTGCGCGTTCTTGTTCGGCGCGATCCTGAGCGATATCGCGGGCTCTGGCAATATCATCGAGCACATAGAACCGGCTACCGGCGCTGGGTGCCACGTCGAGCCCGGTCACGTTGACCGGGACGCTCGGTCCCGCTTCGGTAACGCGGCGGCGCGCGTCGAGGGTATCGTACATGGCCTTGATGCGGCCATGAGCCTGTCCGCAGACGATGATGTCGCCCACCCGCAACGTGCCGTTCTGCACGAGCAGCTTGGCGACGATCCCGCGATCGGCTTCCTGCTGTGCTTCGAGGCAAGTGCCGATGGCGGGCCGGCCGGGATTGGCCTTGTATTCGTGCAGCTCGGCGACGGTCAGCAACGTCTCCAGGAGCTCGTCGATGCCGGTGCCTTTGGTGGCACTGGTCTTGACGACTTCGATTTCACCACCCCACTCGCTGGGTTGCAGCTCGTTCGTGCTCAGCCCCGTATAAACGCGTTCGAGGTTGATACCGGGCAGGTCGATCTTATTGAGCGCGACGACGATTGGCACTTCGGCAGCGCGGGCATGGCTGATGGCTTCCTCGGTCTGCGGCATGACGCCGTCGTCGGCGGCGACCACCAGCACCGCGATATCGGTGACATTGGCGCCGCGGGCCCGCATTTCGGTAAACGCTTCGTGGCCGGGCGTATCGACGAACGAAATCCTCCGGCCGTCCTTGACGATGGTGTAGGCGCGAATGTGCTGCGTGATGCCGCCGCTTTCGCCGCTCACGACGTCGATGCCAATGATGCGGTCCAAAAGCGATGTTTTGCCATGGTCGACGTGGCCCAAGAACGTGATTACCGGCGGCCGCTCGACCAACTCGTCCGCATCGTCTTCCTCCGATTGCAAGTCGGCGAGCAATTGATCTTCCAGGCTGACCGCCTCTTTGAATTCGACATTGATTCCCAACTCAACGGCGACGAGCTGGGTCATTTCCGGGTCCATCACGGCGGCAATCGTGGTGGGTACGCCGGCGTTCATGAGAATCCGTAGGATCTCGTTGACGGGTACGCCGGCCGCTTCCGACAGCTCACGAACCGTGCATGGCAACTGAATGCTGACGCGCTCTTTGCGCGGGGCAGTGGTTGCGACCCCGACGGCGGCGCGTCGCTGTTTGCGGCCCAGCGATCGACGCGGCGAATCTTCCGTATCGAGTGTTTGGGCGTGCGGCGGCGCGCGAGCTGCCTCTGCTCTCTGCCCCCGAGCATGGGCCGATCTTCGGCTTCGCCATCGGGCGCGTCTTTGCCGCGGCGATGTTTGCCTTTCGCGCGACTCTTCTCCTCCTCTGTCGGGGCTGGGGCTGGCGGCAACGGACCACGCGGAACCTTCAGGCCGCGACTTTGCAGCTTCTTTTCCTCTTCCAGCGTGCGCTCGTGACGGCGCAGATGAGCGGCGAGCGGTTTGCTGCCCTGTTTGCCGGCGCCGAGAACATCGGCCGGCAGCCGCAGGTCGGGCTTTTGGGCGGGTGGCTCGTTGACAGCGGGCTGCTCGATGGAGCGCGATGTTTTGGGAAGCGGTGCGAGCTTCACGGCCGGCCGGGCCCGTTCGGTGGTGGCCGGCCCGTCGCCCCGCTTCCGCTCGGCTGGCTTGGTTTCCCTGCCGACGACCGGCACTTTGCCTGTCGCCTGGCCGGGACCAATATATTTCTCTCGGCCCATGGCGCCGGCTAATGGGCCGGGGCGACGGGCAGTTTCCACGGCGACGGCTGTGGCGGTCGCGGTGGCCGACTCCACAGCGGTCGAAGACGCGGCAATCGTGCGTGGTTCAACTGGCTCGGACGGGGACAGCGGTAGTTCGACTGGCTCGGATGATATTGGTCGCGCAGCAGGAGCAGCCGGTTTTGCGGTGACGATGACCGGCATCTTCCCTGTTCGCGCGGGCTCGGTGGGACGCTGCGGCGAAGGCGGCGCAGTTTTGGTCGACTTGGCTTTCGGACCGCCACCTTTGAGGAACTGTGTGACCTTTTCGACTTCGTCCTCGGTCAAACTGGCTAGAGCAGAACCCTTGCCCGGGACACCGGCCCTCGTGCAAATGTCAACGAGTTCCTTGCTGTCGATCTTCAGGTCTTTCGCTAATGCGTATATACGTACCGCCAAGATTTATCTCCGTTTCAGAAAACCGTCGATTAACCAACCATGTTGTGCGTCTCCTGTGAAATCATGTGAGTAGGTGAGTAAGTGAGTAGGCAAAACAAACACCCGTACCTACTCACTTACTCACCAACTCACGTACTCACCACTCCTATGTCGCGGTCTCCGATCGTTCATGCGTTGAATCCTCGGACTCTTCGTCCGAGTCGGATTCTTCGCGTGTTGTTTCGTCCTCCTCGATAGCGGCCTCGCCGCTATCCTCGGTAAGTTCCGCGCCCTGGAAGTCGTCGCTGTCCTCGTAGGCGGCGTCAGCCTGGGTTTCTTCCGCTTCGGTCTCGTCGGGCGATTCATCGTCCATCGGCGCCAATTTCATGCCGGCTTCGGCGGCCATTTCGGCTAATCGTTCCTGCTCGCGCTTCTGACGGCGAGCCTCGGCGGCTTGCACTTCGGCTTGTTCGGCACGTTCTTCGGCCTGTTCGACGATCAGGTTGGCCGCCTCCTCGCTCAAGTTACCCATCGCCATGAGGGCATCCGGCTCGATGATGGACAGGTCGTCGTAGCTCAAAAAGCCTTCCTCCACGAGCCGCTCGGCCAGTTCCACTTCCACGCCCTGCAGCGAGCTGAAACCCGTGACGGCGCGGTCGATCGCCTGGGCCAGCTCGTCCTGGGTCATGATCTCAATGTCCCAACCGGACAGCTTGCTTGCCAGCCGGACGTTTTGACCGCGCCGGCCGATCGCCAGGGACAATTGGTCCTCGCGCACCAGCACGATGCCACGGCCAAGCATCTTGCAGAGGATCACCTGTTCGACCTCGGCCGGCTGCAGCGCATTGGGAATGAGCACTTCCAGGTTTTCGTCCCAGCGGACGATATCGATCCGCTCGCCGGCGAGCTCGTCGACAATGTTCTTGATGCGGTTGCCGCGTACCCCGACGCAGGCGCCCACGCAATCGACTCGCGGATCGCTGCTGGAGACGGCCACTTTCGAGCGGTATCCTGGCTCGCGGGCCATCGCGCAGGATTTGAATCACTCCATCGGCGATCTCGGGGATCTCCTGCTCGAAGAGCCGCTGCACCAACTGCGGCCGGGCGCGGCTCAAAATTACCTTTACACGGCTGCCCGACTTGCGGACTTCGAATACCGTGGTGCGCACACGCTCGTTCACGTGGTGCGTTTCACCGGGAATCTGCTCGCCGCGAGGCAGAATCGCTTCGACGTTCGTTAGTTGCACTGTGGCGGCGCCGCCTTCATAGCGCTGGATAACGCCGCTGACCATATGACCGATGAGCTCGGTGTATTCGTCATGTAGTGCGTCGCGCTCCGCCTCGCGAATCTTTTGGATCATCACCTGCTTGGCGGTTTGTGCGCCGATGCGGCCGACGGTTTCTTCGGAATCAAGCTCGCGACCATCGTAGGTTGCCCGGATCGAACCGTCTTCTCGGTCGATGTTTACGACAATGTCAGCTTCCTCGCCGTAGTGCTTCTTCGCCGCAGACACGAGCGCAGCCTCGATGCCTTCGAAGACGATTTCCTTATCAATGTTCTTGTCGCGGTGAATCGCATCGACGATTCGCAGCACTTCACTTGGATTCATGGCAACCTTTCCACGGCGTATTCGCCCACCGTGCGGGCAAGCCAAATTGTTCGAATTGTAGGGAGCTTTCGTGGCGGCAGGACGTCCACCCCATAAAGGTGGAATATCCCCCTCGCGCACTGCCGAAGCAGAGCGGTCGCTCACCCGCTGCACGCGAAACTCCTTGCGCAACGCAACTTAAAGTGTTTGGCGAATCCTTAAGGGTATCCCCCAGGGAAGGAGAAGTCAAGCGGCGATCATGGGTCGCTTCTACCAGTACTCCGTCAAAGAAGCCGGGTGATGAAGGTCATGCGAATCCCGCGGCTTTGGTCATGGTATTTGAGGCTGTGGAGGAGGAAAATCGAGCTTGCACTCTTGCACAATGCGCGTGACGCCGAATTCCGCTCAGCGCGCGAATAAACACTTCATCATCGAGGAGGACGTATGCAGACGAAACACTTTTTCTTGCGTTTGACGTTGGCATATTTCGCATTCGGCGTTGTAGCGCAAGCCGATCAAGCCGCTGACGAGGCGGCGATCCGGGCCATCGGAGATAAGTATGTCGAGGCATACAATCGCCGCGATTCCAAAACGATGGCCGACATGTGGTCGCCTGAAGCGGTTTACATGGATCCGACCACGGGCGAAGGAGTGGTCGGCCGTGAAGCGATTGCCAAGCAGTTCGACTATGTGTTTGCAGGCTCGGAAGACGCGAAGTTGGCAATCAGCATTGAGTCGATCGAATTCGTCTCGCCCAACGTCGCGATCGAGAAAGGCACAGCGGACGTCACGTACACCGACTTCCCTGCGGAAAAGACGAACTACTCGGCGGTGCACGTCAAGCGCGACGGTCAGTGGCTCATCGACCGCGTCTCCGAAGTCGAAGTGCCCCCGCCACCACCATCGAATTACGAACACTTGAAGGAGCTCGAATGGATGGTCGGCAAATGGGTCGATCAGGACGAAGACGCGACCGTGCACACAGAATGTAACTGGACTAAACACCAGAACTTCCTGACGCGATCGTTTGCCCTGGTGGTGGGCGATTCGATCGAAATGTCCGGAATGCAAATCATCGGGTGGGACCCTGCCGAGAGGCGGATCCGCTCCTGGGTGTTCGATTCGGATGGCACGTTTTCCGACGGAAAATGGACGCGCAAGGACAACCGCTGGCTGATTCAGCAGACCGGCACGCTGGCCGATGGCACAAAGTCTTCGGCCACGAACATCATCACGCAGCTCGACGACAACTCGTTCACGTGGCAATCGATTAACCGTGAGGTTGCCGGTGAGGTGTTGCCGAACGTGGAAGAAATTCTCAACGTGCGCCAAGATGCGGAAATGGAAGCCGCGGTCGAAGGCGAGTTGACCGACGACATCATCGAAGCGTCCGATGCGGAACCAACCGACGCAACGAACACGCCGGCCGTGTTGGTTCCATCGGTCGAATAAATCAGGACGGAATCAGCATAAATGTACGCAAATACAAGGAATGCCGAAATGAAAAAACAAATTGTCGTGACCATAGCGTTCTTGGCCGTATGTGCGTGGATGACCAATGACTTGCTTGCCCGAGGCGGCCGAGGTGGTGGCGGCGGCGGTCGCGGCGGGGGTGGCGGAATGCGGGGCGGTGGCGGTGGCGGCGGAGGTATGCGTGGCGGTGGTGGCGGCAGCGCGCTTTCGCGGTGGCGGAGGAGGGCGTTCCTCGATGGGCGCACACCTTCCATGTCGCGACCCTCCTCGTCTCGACCCTCGATGGGTGGGCCATCCGGCGGCAACTTTGCCGGCGGTGGAAGGCCGAGCGCGCGGCCAGGCGGTGGCGGTCGACCGAATTATGGGAGCCTGCCGACTCCCGGCGGTCGACCAGGATCTGGTGCCGCCAGTCGTCCCGGCGGCGGAAATCTGGCGGGAGGTGGTGCGCGACCTGGTGGCGCACGTCCGGGTGGAATACAGCCCGGCGGCACTCGACCTGGTGGAACACGACCGGGTGGAATACAGCCAGGTGGCACGCGACCTGGCGGCGGCAACTTGGCGGGCGGCGGCACGCGCCCTGGCGCCGGTGCGCGGCCCGGCGGTCGTCCGTCAGCAAGTGATTTGGGAAACTTTCTTGATCTCCCCAGCGCGGGCGGCGGCGGTTCGTATCGTCCTGGTACGGGTGCAGCGATTGCGGGCGGCGCTGCAGCGATCGCTGCCGGTGGTGCCGCAGCCGATTTCTTGCAAAACCGACCGTCGACCGGCCAACCGGGCACTCGCCCTGGTACTGGCGACATTGCATCGACACTTCCGTCGCGGCCTGGCCAAGGCGGAGGTGGAATTCAACGTCCCACGACACTACCAGGACAAGATGGTGGTGGAATTCAACGACCGACGACACGGCCCGGGCAAGATGGGGGTGGCATTCAGCGACCCACCACACGTCCGGGCCAGGGCGGCGGTGGCGAGTATTCGCGGCCCGCGACGCGACCTGGCCAGGATGGCGGTGGCATTCAGGCGACCTGGCGACGGCGACAGACCACTTCGACCCGATACGCTTCCGGCCCGTCCCGGTCAGGGAGGCGGTGGTATTCAGCGCCCCGGCGATCGGCCGAATCGACCCGGCGGCGGCGATTGGGCGAATCATCGTCCCGGTCAAATCAACGATTGGAACCAGTGGAACAATTGGCGACAGAACAATCACCTTGGCGTCAACAACTATTGGAATAACCACTGGGGCGACCATGACCACTGGTTCAACAACGACTGGTGGGGCGATCACGACCACCTGCATTGGGACTATGGCGACAATTTCAATTGCTGGGGTTGGGCTGCGTGGGGGGCCGTCACCAATTGGTTCCCTTGGGGTTGGAATCAGCCGGTGTACTACAGCTACGGCGACAACGTGTACTACCAGGACGATCAGGTGTACTACGGCACTCAGCCGATTGCCACGGCCGAGGAGTACGCGATGCAAGCCGAGGCAATCGCGACCAGCGTTCCGGACGTGACGCCGGCCGAATCGGATTGGATGCCGCTGGGTGTTTTCGCATTGACGCCCGACGGCCAGCCGACCGGTGCGGATCCGACGATGTATCTGCAAATGGCAGTGAGCAAGCAGGGCATCATCAGCGGCACGTATCAGAACACGGCGACCAATGTCGTCGAATCGATTGAAGGCATGGTCGACAAGCAAACGCAGCGCGCGGCATGGACGGTCGTCGGCAAAACGCGCCCGCTCATGGAAACTGGCATCGTCAGCCTGACGGAAGATTCCGCGCCGGCACTGGTGCACTTCGACGACGGCACGACGCAGCAATGGCTGCTCGTGCGGCTGGAGAAGCCGGCTGCGAGCGGTGCCACGCAAACGAGATAGTAAAACGACCGTCCGTGTGGCAATGCTCAACATGGTACTGCGCAGTTTCGCGCCGACGTGCCTGGGGCAACGCCCCAGTGTGTACGAATCATGCTGGAGCGTTGCCCTCGGAATCGATCAGGAAATGAAACGAATGAGACAGGGGATTGGCAGCGAATGCCCCCGAGGGTCCCGGCGGCGGATGTTTTCCCGGCCCGGTTTGTGATTCCCCACAACACGGAACACGGAGCGAGCCTGATTTGAACCAAATTAGCTTTTGGAATCGACTCCGTTGGGCAATGCAAACGGCACTGATGGCGGCGTGGACGGTGACGCGTTGCGCGGCCGCTGAACCGGTCACCGCTATCGACGTGTTGCTGTTGCCTGACCAAACGATGATCGACCGCGCCCAGGCGGCGAACGCACGCTTCGCGCAAACTATCCGGCCGGCTTCGCGCTCGATGCCACGCATCGTCCACACATCACGCTCTTGCAGCGATACGTGCGGACCAAGGATCTGGGCGCCGTTTACGCGGCCGTCGAGCGCGTGTTCGACAACGAGCAACCCGCCGGTTGGCAACTCGAGGCCACGGGCTATTACTATCTCAATTTCAACAACATGGGCCTCGCCGGCATCGTCATCAAGCCCACACCCGAGCTTCGCCGCTTGCAGCAGGAAGTGATCGACGCCGTCGCTCCCTACACCGAACCCGACGGCACGTCGGCCGCGTACGTTACCTCGCCCGATTCACCGAACGTCAACGCGCCCACACTCCAATACGTCAAGACGTTCGTTCCCGAGCGCAATGGCAAGAACTTCAACCCGCACGTCACAGCGGGTGTCGGCCAGCTCGACTTCGTCGCCCAGATGAAGGCCGCACCATTCAAGCCTTTCAAGTTCAAGATCGCTGGAGCCGCCGTGTTCCATCTCGGCAACTTCGGCACGGCGCAGAAACAGCTATGGGAGTGGAAGACGCCTGCTGCCAAGCAGTGACGCCATATTAACGGAACACCCGATGAACGTAGCGGGCTACTCACGAACCATAACGGGAGGTTAGGTGGTGTCACACAAGACTTTCCTGCGGGGTCATTGGATGCTGCTGACGGCGACCATGTTGGCGGGCTCGACTTTTCCCGGACACGCACAATCCCAGCAGCCTGGTGGCGCCTCTGCACCAAACAGCGTGACTGTCTTTCAAGACGTGCGCATCTTCGACGGCAAAAGCAGCGAGCTCTCGGCTCTATCGCACGTGCTGGTTCGCGGCAACAAGATCGAACGAATCTCCGCACAGCCAATTCCGACCGACCGCCGCGCCGATACGGTCGTGATTGCGGGCGGTGGCCGGACATTGATGCCGGGGCTGATCGACATGCACTGGCACGCGATGTTGGTGCGACCGATGCCGGCGCAAACGATGGCGTGGGATGTTGGCTACGCCAACCTGGTGGCGGGCGACGAAGCGACGGATACCCTGTTGCGCGGTTTTACCACCGTTCGAGATCTGGGCGGGCCGTCGTTCGGGCTCAAGCGCGCTATCGACGAGGAAGTCATCGCCGGTCCGCGAATCTACCCGTGCGGGGCGGTAATCACCATCACGAGCGGTCACGGCGACTTTCGACAGCCGTTCGAAGTGCCGCGCATCCTTGGCGGCCGGCTCTCGCGCATGGAACAACTCGGCGGCAGCATGGTTGCTGACAGTCCGGATGAGGTCCGGGTGCGGGTACGCGAACAGCTCATGTTCGGCGCGACGCAGATCAAGCTCACGGCGGGTGGTGGCGTCGCCTCGCCACACAGCCCACTGGATGCGTCAACGTTCACCGAAGCCGAGCTCCGCGCCGCAGTCGAGGCCGCCGAGAACTGGGGCACCTACGTCACCGTGCACGCCTATACGCCCGCCTCAATCCAGCGAGCGATTGCGGCCGGCGTGAAATGCATCGAGCACGGCCATCTCATGGATGAAGCCACCGCCAGGCTTATTGCTGAGAAAGAAATCTGGCTGAGTACGCAGCCGTTTCCTGATGAAATGGCCAATGCCTTCCCGCCCGGCTCGCAAGAACACGCCAAGGCGCTGCAAGTGTTCGCCGGCACGAACGCCACCTACAGGCTCGCCAAGAAGCACAAGCTCAAGACGGCCTTCGGCACCGACATCCTCTTTTCGCCGGCGCTGCGCAGCGGCAAGGGGAGCTCTTGGCGAGTCTGACCCGTTGGTACACGCCGGCCGAAGCGCTCGTCATGGCGACCAGCACGAATGGCGAACTCCTGGCGTTGTCCGGGAAGCGCAACCCGTATCCGGGGAAGCTGGGAGTTGTGGAAGAAGGTGCGCTGGCCGATTTACTTCTGGTCGACGGCAACCCGCTGGAGAACATCGAGCTGGTCGTCGACCCGGACAATAACCTCGTCGTCATCATGAAGGACGGAAAGATTTTCAAGAATACTGTGAAGTGACGCGGCGCTTGTTCCGCCTCAACCGGCCCGGAGAAACCGCTATTCGACAAGATGTGGAAGCTGCCGGATATCGAGCAAATCAAGACGGTCGAGCAGCCGGGCGGTCCCGGCAAATTCGAGCCGTCCAGGTTCGGCAGTGGATCAAGATCATTCCAGGGAGGGGTTGGTTCAACTATTTGGGAAATCCTCAAATTGGAGACGCAGCACGGCCGCGCCGAGCGATTGCGAACGCGCGGCGGGATGTGCCGAATACTAACCTGGGCGGAAATCGGCGTCAAAGTCGCCAACTGAACTTCGATTACACTCCGGCGCCTGCACTTGGTACGCTTGTTGCCATTGCCCAGGTCGACTGCACTGGCGGTCCGTCTAGCTGTTCTGCAAATCGATAAGGAGGTGATTCCATGCCTTCGTGGTTCCGTGGTGTGTGGGGCGCTGTTGTTTTGCTGATTTGCGTGTCGGGCGTTGTCGCGGCCGAAACCAATGGAGCGAAGGTTCCGCCAGACGTTGCCCTCAAGCGGCTCTCCGACGGCAACGAGCGGTTCGTAGTCGATCGGGGCGGCTCGCGAGAGCCGTTCTACGTGCAGCGGGCCAAACTGGCTGATGGCCAGCGGCCTTTTGCCGTCATCCTCGCTTGTGCCGATTCGCGTGTCAGTCCGGAGTTGGTTTTCAACCAGCAGTTAGGCGAGATTTTTGTCGTACGGGTAGCGGGCAATGTCACCAGCCCGGAAATCCTCGGCTCGATCGAGTATGCCGTTGAGCACCTGGGGCCGACGCTGGTGGTGGTGTTGGGACACACGAAATGCGGAGCAGTGACAGCCGCCCTTGCCGGTGAAAAACTCGAGGGCAACCTAGGCGAGCTCATTGAGCGCGTCGCGGTCGGATCGAACCTGCCTCACGATAAGACAGCGGCATTGGATGCGGCAGTTGATGCGAACGTCCAGCGGCAGTGTCAACAGCTGGTGAATCAAAGTACCGTCCTCAGTGAATTCGCGTCATCGAATCGGGTGCGAATCGTGGGCGGCACCTACGACTTGAAAAGCGGAAAGGTAAAATGGTTGGCGAACGGGTCGACCAAGCCGACTACTGGCCAGCGCGACAGGTGACGATTATACCGACGTCACCGGCACACCCTACCAAGACGAGGGTTTTGAGCCGCCCAGCATTCTGGGAAGCGACCGTACGAGCGGCCTACCGCAAAATCACCGCGGTAGTGAATCAGAACTTCCACTGCATCTGCCAGTGGTAACCGAATCCTTCGTTGTCTGGCAGGGTTAGATAATCGGTTGTGCGATTGCTCAATTAGACTGTGATCGCGGGTTTCACGCGCGGCGGAATTGCAGTGCTGGCACTCCTGTTTCGATATAGTTTTGCCAGCTTCTCCAACACGCATTCAAGGACTTTCTGGCACGACTCCGATAACCCCTACAAGCGCGCTAATCGGAACACCCCGATCGGGGTCCGCCGTCGCGCTGCCAGCGGCATTGCTGCTGCGATTTTTCGAGGGGGGACACGATGGCCGCGACCAGTCTCTGTCGCGTGGGAATTGCGCTTACGCTGGCCGGATGCGCATCGTTCTCCGCGTTCGCTCAGGATAGAAGTGCGCCGTACCAGACGCTGCGGACTGCATTTGAATCGCCGATTGCAGAGGAACTGCCGGGCAGCGCCAGTGCTTCCGCCGATGGTGTTGCCGCGGGGCCATATCATCTCTCGCTTGAAGAAGCACGTTCGCGCGTGCTGCAGACGAGCGTCATCATGGATATGGCATCGACGCAAGTGGCAGTCAAATGTCACGCCTTGCAGGCCGCGCGCAAGGATTACTTGCCTAAGGTGCTCAATGCGTTCACCTACTTCCATTTCGATAGCGACCTCGGCACGGTGCTGACCACTCCGGGAATCATCTTGCCGCGCAGGCGATTGAGGTCCCAGTCATCGAGCAGGACGCGCTCTTGTACACGGCCACTGCGATCCAGCCAATTACGCCGCTGTTGAAAGTCCGCGAATTGGTGAATGTGTCTGCCGCCGAGGTGAGGACGGCAGGCAAGTGGACGATGCCCGTGGCCAACTGCTCAAGGGAGTCGAAGAACTTTACTTTGGCATACTCGCGGCCCAGCGAAGTCGCGCAATTCTTGAACGAGTCTTGGCTGGTGCTCGTCAAATGGCGGTCCAAGCTCCGTCGCCCTTGGCACAGATCTCGGTGGTTGAGACGCAGCAGGGGCTGCTGACCGCAGAGCAACAAATCGTCACGCTGACCGAGCAAATGAACTCGCTGATCGACCTGCCGTTGCAAACTCAATTGGAATTGGAGGAGCCGCCGTCTCCCACCAATCCGTTTGCGTCGGCCGAGGATGCGGTGGCCGCCGCCGTTGCGTCCAGCCCTAAGCTCCGCGAGGCCCAGGAACAGGTGAATATGGCCGAAGCGGGCGTCCGTGTTGCCCAGGCTGACTACGTTCCGAGTGTTCTGGCATACGGCTTTTATGTCAACAACAACACCCTGCCCATCATTCAGGAAGATTTCACCGGCGTCGGCATGTCCGCCACCTACACGCTCGAGTGGGGACAGAAAAACGATGCGTTGCGCGGGGCGAAGGCCACACTATGCCTTCGCGGCAGAACCTGCTGAAAGAAATCCAGGACACCAGTCTCAATGCGGCCAAGATATATCACAC
This sequence comes from uncultured Planctomycetota bacterium, assembly GCA_963786455.1. Lineage (GTDB taxonomy): Bacteria > Planctomycetota > Planctomycetia > Pirellulales > Lacipirellulaceae > JABDGM01. The sequence continues at coordinate 1,218,803 of CAWAZX010000018.1, forward strand.
GGCGACCCAAGCGGAGCAGGCACTCAACTATGCGCAGCAGTTGGCGAAGTTGAGTCAGGAAGTGCAGCCGACAGCCCAGGAGGCCCAGGATCCCTTGGTGCTCAAGGCCGCAGCGACGGCGAAATTACAGGCCGTGCTGGGGGCCATCAAAGCGGAGGTCGACTATCGCATCGCCATCGTGGAGCTGCGCAGCATGACGGGCCAGATTGGGTGCCCATAGCGGGGACTTTACTACTTGCCAAGTGGATATTCGGACGCAAAGAATGGGTTATTCCCTATCTTCCACCGTCCGAATGAGAAGAGTTCATGGCAAGTTCGCCGATCGGAAACGGGTTTCATGTATTCTTCGCGGCCATCCTATTGCTTTGCACCGCATTTTTCAGCGGTTGCACGGAATCTAATTCCGGTTCGCCACCGGTGAATCCTCACTCCAGCCGAGCCGCGGCTCCTTGGCCAGGAAGGCAACTTGGTGCAGACCATTCCCCGCAAGGACTGGATCACGATTTTGCGATTATACGGTCCGCTTGAGCCGTGAATCGACAAGAGCTGGAAGCTGGCGATTTCGAGCGAATTGATTGAAGCCAGCAACGTACACTCTAAAATACGCGTTTGGATTGTTATGTTTCTGATCGCCATCGCGGCATGCGGCGCAGGCGGGCCTGCGGACGTGACGCGTAGCCGTTGAGCGGCGCCCCGGTTTCCTTACCTCATACCAAACTCGAACGACCCCGATGAGAACCACCACAATCTTTGCGCTCGCCGCGTTGCTGTTTGTCGCACTCGCCGGTGCCACTCGCGCCGCCGATGATCTCGACCGCACCGTGCTGCCGATCCACGAGCCGCAGCCGGAGACGATTACCACGCTCGATGCGCGCGATGCGAAAGCCGCCGCCGCGGTTTGAGGTGAAGGCGCCGGCGAGCGCGCCAACGTCGTGATCGTGCTCATCGACGACATCGGCTTCGGGCACTCGAGCGCATTCGGCGGGCCGATCAACATGCCGACGCTGGAGAAGCTGGCGCAGCGGCGGGTTGAAGTACAACCGCTTTCACACCACGGCACTGTGCAGCCCAACCCGCGTCGCGCTGCTGACCGGGCACAATCACCACGCCAACAACGCCGGCGCGATCATGGAGCTGGCCACGGCGTTTCCCGGCAACACCGGCGTGCGTCCGCGAACGATCACGACGCTCGCCGAGATTCTCCGCCAGAACGGCTACAGCACGGCCGCGTTCGGCAAATATCACGAGACGCCGCCGTGGGAAGTGTCGGTGTCCGGGCCGTACGATCGCTGGCCGACGGGGTCGGGCTTCGACAAGTTTTATGGATTCATCGGCGGCGAGACGAACCAGTGGGCACCGGCCATCTTCGACGGCGTGACGCGGGTGGAGACGCCCACGACGCCGGGCTATCACTTCACCACGGACATGACCGACAAGGCGATCAACTGGGTGAGCGCGCAAAAATCGCTCACGCCCGACAAGCCGTTCTACATGTATTTCGCCACCGGCGCGACGCACGCCCCGCACCACGTGCCGAAGGAATGGATCGCAAAGTACAAGGGCAAGTTCAGCGGCGGCTGGGACAAGCTTCGCGAGGAAACCTTCGCGCGGCAGAAACAGCTGGGCGTGATTCCGGCTGACGCCAAGCTCACGCCGCGTCCGAAGGAGATTCCCGCGTGGGACGACATGAGCGCGCAGCAAAAGCAGCTCTTCGAGCGCCAGATGGAAACCTTCGCCGGGTTCGCCGAGCACACCGACGCCGAGGTCGGCCGGCTCGTGGCGCAGCTCGAGAAGATCGGCGCGCTGGAGAACACGCTGTTCTTCTACATCGTCGGCGACAACGGCTCGAGCGCCGAGGGCGGCCCGGAAGGCACCTACAACGAAATGATGGCGCTCAACGGAATCGTCGGCAAAGCCGACCAGATGATGGACCACATCGACGACATGGGGCGATCCCACCACGTTCCCGCACTTCGCCATCGGCTGGGCGTGGGCGGGCAATACGCCGTTCCAGTGGACCAAGCAGGTCGCCAGCCACTTCGGCGGCACGCGCAACGGCATGGTGCTGCATTGGCCGAAGGGGATCAAAGCCAAGGGCGAAGTTCGCAGCCAGTTTCACCACGTCATCGACGTGGCGCCGACCGCGCTCGAAGCGGCGAAGATTCCGCACCCCAAGACGGTCGACGGCGTCGAGCAGCGGCCGATGGACGGCGTGTCGATGCTCTATTCGACCGACGACGCCAACGCGGCCGATCGCCGCACCACGCAGTATTTCGAGATGTTCGGCAACCGCGGCATCTATCACGACGGCTGGGTCGCCTGCACGCGGCATTCGATTCCCTGGCTCATGGCCGCAGAATCCGCCGCTCAAGGACGATGTGTGGGAGCTTTACAACGTGGATGAGGATTTCAGCGAGGCGAACAATCTCGCCGCGCAGAATCCCGAGAAGCTCAAGGAACTCAGGCGATCTTCCTCAAGGAGGCCGAGCGCAACCACGTGCTGCCGATCGACGATCGCCGCTCCGAGCGATTCAACCCGGCCATCGCCGGACGCCCCGACCTGCTGGACGGGCGCAAGTCGCTCACCGTTTATCCCGGCATGACGGGGATGATGGAGAACGCCTTCATCAACGTGAAAGGCGTTCACCACACGATCACCGCCGAGGTGGAGCTGACGGACGACAAGACCAACGGCGTGATCATCGCCCAGGCCGGCTACTTCGGCGGCTGGACGCTCTACATGAAGGACGGCAAGCCGCACCACGAATACAACTGGTTCGCGCTGGAGCGCACGAACATCGGCGGCGACGACTGCGCTCGCGCCCGGCAAGCACACGATCAGTTACGAATTCATCCCCGACGCCGCCAAGCCCGGCACCGGCGGCAAATCGATCCTCAGCGTCGACGGCAAGAAGGTCGCCGAAGCGCAGATCCCCAAGACCCAGCCCTTCGCGTTCTCCGCCGACGAAGGCGCGGACGTGGGCCTCGACTCCGAGACGAACGTCTCGCCGGACTACAAGCAGAACGCGAACGCCTTCACCGGCAAGATCGTCAAGGTGACCGTCGAGCAGAAGTAGAGTGTCGGTACATAGCCGCACCCCGCACGCAGTTGATTCGCGTTGTCACGATCTGGTTCGCTCGCAAAGCTCCTGCTGGTCAGGAAGGCTATTTGGTGCAGACCATTCCCCGCAAGGACTGGATCACGATTTTGCGATTATTCGGTCCGCTTGAGCCGTGATTCGACAAGAGCTGGAAACCCAGCGATTTCGAGCGGGTTGATTGAAGCCAGCGCCAATGGACGGGCGAGCTATTATTGAGTTGAAGGCGCGGAAATGACGATTCCTGGTTAGGGCCGCGCAACACACTCACGGTTATCGCTCATGCGCTTCGATACCATACCGATTTGGGCTGTCTTCGCCGCAACGATTGTCGTCGTAATGGTCGCCATCGAAATCGGACATCGGCTGGGGAATGTCATGCACCGGCGGTCGGACGAGGAAAAGGAATCGCCTGTCTCCGCCATCGCTGGCGCGATCTTGGGGCTGGCGGCGTTCATGCTTGCTTTCACGTTCAGCATCGTCGCGGAGCGCCATGCTGCCAGGAGGGCGCTGGTGCGCGATGAAGCCGTTGCCATCCGCACGGCCTGGCAACGAGCGGACTTTCTGCCGGAGACGGATCGCTCCGAGGCTGCTGCGTTGCTGCGGCAATACGTTGATATACGCGTTAAATTCGCGCAGGCAGGCAACTTCGATCCGGAACGCGTCGAGAGAGTCCGATCCGAGACGCATCAGTTGCAAGACCGTTTGTGGAATATGGCGGTCGCGAACGCGCGGAAGGATATGAATTCCGACGTTGCCGCGCTATACATCGACTCGTTGAACGAGGTGAACGGCATTCATGCCACGAGAGTGGCGGTCGCGATGCAGGCGCGAGTTCCAGGCGAGATTTGGCTCGTGCTCTACTGCATCACAATGCTCGGCATGCTGAGCGTGGGCTATCAGACGGGTATCGCGGGATCGAGACGTTCCGTCGCATGGCCCATCCTGGCCCTGTCGTTCGCCCTGGTATTCGCGCTGATCGCCTCGATTGATCGCCCAGACAGCGGCATCATGAAGGTCAATCAACAACCGCTGATCGACTTGCGCGACGTTATGGACGCGGCCGGACGAAACGCATAGTCCGACGCCGTTCTCCCATCCAATTTGAGGATTTCCCAAATAGTTGGGAATCACGGCTTGATGGCCAACTTGGCCGTCTCATCGCGATCTAGTTTGCAAACCTTTGGAGCAGCAAGGCTTGCAGCGTTTATTGCTTTTCAATTGAGGAAAGGTACGCTGGTTGCCATTGCCCATGCCGACTGCGCAGATAATCCGTCTGGCGCCGTTTGACATATTCCCAGTGCGTGCCGCTTCGAACCCCAAGTGGAGTCAATTCTATGTCCATGAGAGCGAGAACCATCGTATTCGCCGTTCTGTGCTGCCTCTTGGCGCTGTCGTCGGTCCAGGCGCAGGGTCAGAAACCCAACATCCTTTTTATCGTATCCGACGACACCGGCTACGGAGATCTTGGACCATATGGCGGCGGCGTCGGGCGCGGCATGCCGACGCCCAATATCGACCGCATTGCTGCCGAAGGCATGACTTTCTTCTCGTATTATGCTCAGCCCAGCTGCACGCCCGGTCGCGCAGCAATGCAAACCGGACGCATCCCGAACCGAAGTGGCATGACCACGGTTGCCTTTCAAGGGCAGGGCGGGGGGCTGCCGGCGGCCGAATGGACGCTGGCCTCTGTCTTAAAACAGGGCGGCTACAAAACCTACTTCACCGGCAAATGGCATTTGGGTGAGGCCGACTACGCATTGCCCAACGCGCAAGGATACGACGTGATGGAACATTGCTTCCTCTATCACTGCAACGCCTATACCTACGGCGACCCCACGTGGTTCCCCGATATGGACCCGAAGTTGCGCGAAACCTTCGACAAAGTTACCAAGGGCTCCATGTCCGGAAACGCCGGCCAACCGGCCAAGCAGGACTGGAAAGTCAATGGCCAATATGTGGATACGCCGGAGAAGGGCGTCGTCGGAATTCCATTCATGGATAAGTATGTCGAGCAGTCCGGACTGAAGTTCTTGGAGGATGCGGCGAAGAATCCAAATCAGCCGTTCTTCATCAACATCAACTTCATGAAGGTGCATCAGCCGAATCTCCCGGCACCGGAATTCCAGCTCAAGTCGATGTCGAAAAGCAAATACGCCGATTCGGTAGTCGAATTGGATACCCGCATCGGCCTCATCATGGATAAACTCCGCGAGCTGGGTTTGGACAAGAACACGCTTGTGTTTTACACCACGGATAACGGCGCGTGGCAGGACGTTTATCCCGATGCCGGCTATACGCCCTTCCGCGGCACGAAGGGCACGGTCCGCGAGGGTGGTAACCGCGTTCCCGCGATGGCTGTCTGGCCAGGCAAGATCAAGCCGAATGTGAAGAACCACGACATCGTCGGCGGCCTGGACTTGATGGCGACATTTGCCGCGGTGGGGGGCGTAAAACTGCCGACGAATGATCGCGAAGGGAAACCGATCATGTTCGACAGCTATGATATGTCGCCCGTACTTTTCGGCACCGGCACGAGCGCTCGCGCCGCGTGGTTCTACTTCACCGAGAACGAACTGTCGCCTGGCGCCGTCCGTTGGCGCAATTACAAGTTCCTTTTCAACCTGCGTGGCGATGACGGCGCGAACACTGGCGGGTTGGCCGTGGACTCCAACATCGGTTGGAAGGGTGCCGAAAAGTATGTCGCGACGGTTCCCCAGGTGTTTGATCTCTGGCAGGATCCACAAGAAAGGTATGACATCTTTATGAACAACTTCACCGAAAGGACCTGGATGGGTGTAGTCATGGGCCAGGAGGTTACGTCACTGATGAAGACCTACGTACAGTATCCGCCCCGCAAGCTCCAGAGCCTCACTTACACGGGCCCAATCACGCTCTCGGATTATCACAGGTTTCAATGGGTTCGTGAACAATTGGAAAAAGAAGGCGTCAACATTCCGCTGCCTACGGGCAACTAATCCTCGCTGTGAAACACCTCAGAAATCGGTTGGCAAGCAACCACCGCAAGGAGAATTCGACATGCCTCGAAACAACATCCTCCACAGCTTGCTGCTGCTGTTGACGGGGATCGCACTCGCGCTTACAGCAATCCCCACTCACGCGCAGCAAACCAAGCCCAACATCCTCGTCATCTGGGGCGACGACATCGGGCAGTTCAACGTCAGCGCGTACAACATGGGCGTGATGGGCTACAAGACGCCCAACATCGACACGATCGCGCGCGAGGGGGCGGTCTTCACCGATTGGTACGGCCAGCAATCGTGCACGGCCGGCCGCGCTGCGTTCATCACCGGTCAGTCGCCGATTCGCACCGGCCTCACCAAGGTCGGCCTGCCCGGTGCGCCCGAGGGCATGAAGAAGGAAGACCCGACCATCGCCACGCTCCTGAAGGCGCAAGGGTACATGACGGGGCAGTTCGGCAAGAACCATCTCGGCGATCGCGATGAGATGCTGCCGACGGCGCACGGGTTCGACGAGTTCTTCGGCAACCTGTATCACCTGAACGCCGAAGAGGAGCCGGAGAACCCGGACTATCCGAAGGACCCGGAGTTCAAGAAGAAGTTCGGGCCGCGCGGCGTGATCCACAGCTTCGCCGATGGCCGCATCACGGACACCGGCCCGCTGACGCGCAAGCGGATGGAGACCATCGATGAGGAAGTCACCGCCAAGACGCTGGACTTCATGCGGCGGGCCAAGCAGGCGAACAAGCCGTTCTTCATCTGGTGGAACTCGACGCGGATGCACATCTGGACGCATCTGAAGACGGAGTCCCAGGGCAAGACTGGGCTCGGCGTTTACCCGGACGGCATGGTCGAGCATGACGGCCAGGTGGGGCAGTTGCTCGCGAAGCTGAAGGAACTGGGGCTCGACCAGAACACGATCGTCATGTACTCCACCGACAACGGGGCCGAGGTCGATGAGCTGGCCCGACGGCGGCACCACGATGTTTCGCGGCGAGAAGAACACAAACTGGGAGGGCGGCTACCGCGTGCCCTGCGCCATCCGCTGGCCGGGCGTCATCAAGCCCGGCACAGTCATCAACGACATCGGCGCGCACGAAGACATGCTCCCCACGCTGCTCGCCGCCGCGGGCGACACGACGGTCGTTGAGGACCTGAAGAAAGGCCGCAACGTCGGCAACATGACCTACAAGGTCCACATGGATGGCTACAACCTCGATGCCCGCGCTCAAGGGCCAGGGCCGAGTGGCCGCGCAAGGAGTTCATCTACTGGACCGACGACGGCAGCGTGGCCGCCTTGCGCTACAACAACTGGAAGATGGTGTTCCTCGAACAGCGCGGCCACGGGTTCGATGTCTGGCAGGAGCCGTTCGTCACGCTCCGACTGCCGAAGTTGTTCAACCTTCGCAGCGATCCCTTCGAGCGGGCGGACCACGAAGGCATGGGCTACGGGCAGTGGCGCATCGACCGCGCGTTCCTCATCGCTCCCGCCGGCGCCTACGTCGGCCAATGGCTGCAGAGCTTCCGCGAATTCCCGCCGCGCCAGAAACCCGGCAGCTTCAACCTCGAGAACGTGATGGAAGCGGTTACCAAGCCGGCACCTGGCGCAAATTGATCCGCTTGAACAGCCTGCTGGCATTCCGTCACGCCGTGCTGAGGAGTTGCAAATGGATCGTCGAACGAAGCAGATTGGGGCTGTCCTCTGTCTTATGGCGATGGCTTTCTTCGCGGGTTGGCCATTCTGGACGTGGCTCGATGCCAAGGCCGTCAGCGCTACATTGCGCAGAAGCACGGAGACGCTGGTGGAGAAGAACCCGCAGCTAAAGCCGGCATGGGATGTTGCCTTGCACGACGGCGTGCTGACCTGGCCGGAAGCAAAGGTGATCGTTGAAGCGGGCGGCGAGAAGGTGGATCCCGAGGAGTGACCCGCTGCAATCGCTAAACTGTCCGTGATTCTCAAAAAAATCGAAAACGCTACCTCGTCGGCCGGCAATGCCGGATCTACCGCTTTCGAACGGCCGGATCGCGGGCAGTGGTTATGTCGACCGCACCCACTGGGTATGATGGCGCAACACCTTCCTCGGAGTTCTCTGTGTTCTCTGTGGCTTGCTTTTCCGATTGCATTAGGTGACTTCAACACAAGGAGTGAATGCCATGGCCAAGGTTGCAAAAGGAATGATCGATCCCGATGACGCCGTCATGTTGCTCATCGATCACCAGAGCGGCTTGTTCCAGTTCGTGAAAGACATGGACATGCTGACGCTGCGCAACAATGTGATTGCGCTGGCCAAGGCCGCGCGGCTGACCAAGGTGCCCACGTTCACAACGGCGTCGGTGCCCGACGGGCCGAATGGCCCGCTGATTCCCGAGATCCACGAAGCGAATCCCGAAGCGATCTACATCCCGCGCACGGGCCAGATCAATGCCTGGGACAATCCAAAGTGGGTCGAAGCGATCGAGAACACCGGCCGCAAGACGCTGATCATCGCCGGCACGCTCACCAGCGTCTGCATGGCGTTTCCGACGCTCAGCGCGCTCGACGCCGGCTACAAGGTGTTCAACGTCGTCGATGCCTCGGGCAACTTTTCGTCGATGGCGACCGACATCACGCTGGCCCGCGTCGTGCAAGCCGGCGCAGTGCCGACCGACACCTTCGCCACGCTGGCCGAGCTGATGAGCACCTGGAACCGGCCCGACGCGATGGAGTTTGCCGGCATCATGAAGGACCACATCGTGCCGCACTACCAGCTTTTGTTCGAAAGCTACGAGAAAGCGCAGAACGTGCAAAAGGACGGCCGCGAAACCAAGCTCGACCGCCAGGTCGCCCGCACGGCGAAGTGACCGATCGTGCTCTCGCCGAGGCGCGCGAGTACGCAGAGTATGTTATCTGAAGCGATCTCTGCGTCCTCCCGGGCGCTTTTGTTGCGCAATTGATGCGATTCGCTCACGCGAACCGGGATGCGTCGTTGACAGCCCGCCGTGCGAGCGGTAAGTTGCTGGCGACGGCTTCGCATGGAACGCTCTTCCTTCCATTGATGCGGTGCTCGCCCGGTCGGCCTATCTAACAAGGAGTCGGTCGATGAGTTCTCTTGCTTCGGCGCCAGTACTTGAGCTCGAGTCGTTGCGTCGCAATTGGGGTTGGTATTTCGCGCTTGGTATCGCGATGGTCGTGCTGGGCACGATTGCCATCAGCTGGGCATGCCTGGCCACCATCACCGTCGCCGCGACCTGGCTGTTCGGAGTGCTCCTGCTCGCTGGCGGAATTGCCGAAATCATCGGAGCCTTCTCCGCGGGCCGGTGGAGCGGCACGCTGGTGCATCTGTTGATCGGCGTGCTGTACGTTGTGGTGGGATTCATGATCCTCGATCAGCCCGAATTGAGCGCCATCCTATTGACGCGGATCATCGCCATCTTCTTGATGGTCGGGGGCATCTTTCGCGCGTTGTCCGCCGTGAGTCACCGCTATATTGGCTGGGGATGGATGCTTCTCAGCGGCATTGTCACGTTTGCACTGGGCTGGATGGTTTACAAACAGTGGCCCGTGTCCGGGCTATGGTTCATCGGCCTGTACTTGGGCATCGATATGATCCTTAACGGCTGGACTTGGATCATGCTTGCACTCGGCTCACGGCGACTTGCCCCCGTCACTTGAAACCGCGCGACTCCCGAGCATCGTGACTGGCCGGGAGAACGGGCTCTTTATCCGCTACGCTTACGGATCGCCTCCGGAACTTCGTTGCTGATTTGCTGCGGTGCAAAAAAATATCTGGCTGCGAAGCCAATCAACGCTTCGCCGCTGGGCAGGCCCAGCTTTTCTCGACTCCGGCGCAGATGGGTGTGCACGGTCGTCAGGCCAATATCAAGGTCTTTGGAAATGTCGCGCGTCGACTTGCCCTGAGCCAGACACCGCAGACACGCCTTCTCCCGTTCGGTGAGTAAGGCAAGCTCGCTTGGTATCCGCGTCGCCAAGATACAAAGGGCGACTTCCGGATCGTTGAGGGGCCACATCCACAGCCGAAAATGTTCGTGCCGATCGTTTTCGGCCTCCAGTTTGCGGTGCTCCCGCAAGGTCACAACGCTGGCGACGGCGGTTCGCACCACATCCTTCGACTTTTTCGTGGCGTTTTTCCAAACTTCATCGCCAATGTGCGGGCGATCACCGGTTGCGGATTTCCAAACGACGCAGCCGTGCCAGTCGCAAAGCACCACGTACGTGTCCGCCAGGGTCACATCCGATGCCACTTTGGGTGCCGCGGACGGAATGATTTGTGATGGTGCACCGTCCGTGCGTTTGGTGTGATGTCCACTCATGGATCTGTCCCCCCACAGATAGTCGGGCGATCGCCATGAAATTTGCGCGACGCGAGATCGTTCTGTGCACGCGCCCCCGTCCGAGTTGCACGAGTATTGTCCACCAATCAGGATCGCAAGTGAAGCACTCTCCAAAGGTATTCGTTGTCGACGACGATTTGGCTGTTTTGGAGTCAGTGGACGCCCTCCTGAGGACGCATGGCTACGATGTTCGATGCTTTTCGTCCGCTGAAGAATTTATTGCACAACATCATCCGACCCAGGTTGGGTGCGTTCTGGTTGACCTATGGATTCCCGGCATGGGCGGCAGCGAATTGTTGCGGCACCTTCAGGAATCCGGCAGTCTATTGTCGGTTGTCATCATCTCGGGATTGATTGACTCGACGGTATCCGACGAGCACGAAAACGTGCCGGTGCGATCACTTGCCATGCCGTACAAGGTGCAGACTTTCTTGACGATGGTCGAGGATGCCGTTGCCGGCAGCATTCGCCGGCGAGTCGAACGAAAATACGGCAGCTAAACAGGTCAGGCAGTTCAACCTGGCACGAACGTCAGGATACCGGTCTCGAACGCCTGCATTCAGCCCGTTCCCTCGCAGCCTCCGGGCTTTCGAGTAGAATAATCTGCCACTCAATTGCGGGCCGTCATCAATCGACCAATAGACCAATAGACCGCCGGTGTGAAACTTGACGAGGATTGACTTTCCGACCCAAGGAATAAATTCTTGCAGAAGCGCCCGGCTGTTTACGATCCTGAAGACGACGATCGGGGTTACACCCATCTGCTGACGTTACTCAGCGTGTCGGCAGCCATGGTCGGCGTGTGTCTGACCGCAATTGGCTTAGTTAGCGTCATCGAAGCAATTCGCGAGTTGGAAGTATGGGTCGACGATATGCTGGCGATCGGCGCACTCTTGTTCTCGCTTGTTACGTTGCTGAGTTTTCTAGGCATTCGCACGCAGATCCGACACTCGTGGCGTCCCTACTTACTCGTGCTCGATGTGCTGTTCTGCCTCGGTATCGTTACCATGGTCGTCGCGTCGTTGCTCCTCGCTTACATGGTGATTTGAGTTCTCAACCATCCCTTTTCCTGGCTGGTGTTTTATCATGAATCGTTTCCAGCGGACCGTCTCCGCTTCTTCTTTGCTCGTTGCCGCAGCGGCGTGCCAAACAGTGTTTGCGGCGGATGACGCGTTGCCGTCATGGAATGACGGAGCAGCTAAGCAAGCGATCGTCGCATTCGTCAAAAAAGTGACGAAAGAGGGCGGTCCTGACTTCGTGCCGCCGGAGGAGCGGATCGCCACTTTCGATAACGACGGCACGCTCTGGTGCGAACAGCCGATGTATTTTCAGATGATCTTCGCGTTCGACCGCATCAAAGCGATCTCCACGAATCATCCGGAATGGAAGGATACCGAACCCTACAAATTCGTGTTGGCTGGCGACCTGAAAAAATTTGGGGCGACGGGCCAGAAAGGATTGCTCGATGTCATGGCGGCCACGCATTCGGGAATGTCTGTTGAGGAGTTTCATGCCATCGTGACAGACTGGATGCGCACGGCCCAACATCCACGATTTCACCGGCCGTACAACCAGTGCATTTACCAGCCGATGGTCGAACTGCTTGCATACGTGCGGGCCAACGGCTTCAAGACGTTCATCGTTTCCGGCGGCGGGATCGAGTTCATGCGGCCGTGGGTCGAACAGGCTTATGGCATTCCGCCGGAGCAAGTCGTGGGCAGCAGCGGCGTGGTGAAGTTCGAATTGAAGAACGGCAAGTCTTTTCTCATGAAGGAGCCCACGGTCGAATTCATCGACGACGGACCGGGCAAGCCGGTGGGCATCAACCGCTTCATCGGCCGCCGGCCGGTCATGGCGTTCGGCAACTCGGATGGTGACCTGCAGATGCTGCAGTACACCACGACGGGTGACGGGCCGCGGTTCGGTCTCATTGTGCATCACACCGATGCGGAGCGCGAATATGCCTACGACCGGCAGTCACACGTCGGCAAGCTCGACAAAGCACTCGACGAAGCGGCATCGCGCGGTTGGACCGTGGTCGATATGAAGGCGGATTGGCGGAAGATTTTCCCTGATCCGTGAGCAGCCGTGAAGTAATCACGCATTTAGCGGCGGGGATTGCCCCGCGCTGGCTTTTGTTAAACGCCAAAGTACTACTCACTTGCCAAATGGATATTCGGACGGACAGAATGGGTTATTCCCTGGCTGTGCCGTTCGATTGAAAATACGTCCATGGCAAGCTCGCAGAACGAAAGCAGTTGGCCCGCTAAGCTTAGCGCCTGTGTTGCGCTCGTCTGTGCATTAGTTGTTGGCGGCTGTTGGGAAACTATTGCCTGTGCGCCGCCAGTACAGCCGCCGCCCAATGTGATTGAAGCACAGCTTGCGAATTCTGTTTCGCCTGCCCCTGCTGCGGCCGCCGCAAAGCCAGTCGATCCGCCTGGTCTACACAATCTCATGCGTGTGGCCGAGCGACTCTACTCAGGGAGCGAGCCGCACGGTGAGGAAGGCATCGCGAGCCTGAAAGAGATGGGCATCAAAACGATCGTCAGCGTCGACGGTGCGAAGCCGGCCGTGGAAACGGCACGCAAGCACGGCATGCGCTATGTGCACATTCCAATCGGTTATGACGGCGTGCCGGAGGAAGCGGGTCAATCCCTGGCTTGGCTGATGCGAGAAGCCGAGACTCCGATCTACGTGCATTGCCATCACGGAAAGCACCGTGGTCCGGCGGCCGTTGCCGTGGCATGCGTTGCCGGGGGTGACATGACCGGAAAGGAGGCGCTGTCGATTCTCGTGCGCACCGGCACGAGCAAAGACTACACGGGGCTGTGGCGCGATGTCGAAGCCTATACGCCACCACCGGCCGATGCCGACCTGCCCGACCTCGTCGAAGTCGCCGAGGTCGGCTCGTTCACGGCGGCGATGGCACAGGTCGACCGGGCGTTCGACAACTTGAAGCTGTGCCGCGAGGCGAAATGGTCCGTTCCGCCCGATCATCCGGATCTAGTTCCGGCGCAAGAGGCATTATTGTTGCAAGAAGGTTTGCACGAAGCCGGCCGAAATATGGACGAAGGTTACGACGAACAGTTCAAGACGTGGCTGGCCGCCGCGGAAGCGCAGGCGACCGAGCTTCGCGCGGCGCTTCAGGCTCGAGACGCGACTCGCGCTACGACGATTGCTGCGCACGTTGAGCAAGCATGCAAACAGTGCCACGTTTCGTATCGCGATCAATGAGTCGCCATTTTACGTGAAGCGCGCTCAAAACGGGCTTTCGTGAATGATCTGCTCCGTGCCGGAGTGTGGCCGGCCGTCGCGGGTGGAGAGAGCGTTCATTGCCGCCGGGTCGGCGTCGTTCCATACGAACCGCACGCCCGCATCGCAGAAAAGAAAGAATGATCCGCCCGGGTGTTGGCTGCCGAAAGATTCGGCATACGATTTCTGTTCGCCAATCTCCAGCGGAATCGATTCGATATTGAACCCCTCCTTGAACGTCGTGCCCAGCACGTAGCCCGGTCCGCCTGCGTACTTACCTTCTTGTTGGTTGTCGATCAGCTTGGAGTTGGGAACCACACCCCACATGACCGGTCGCGACCAGAAGGCGGAGCGCTCGCCAGCGGCGAGCGTTTTAGAAAGCCCGTCCTGCAATTCGCGTGGTGCGATAGCGCGGTTTCGCCCGAACACGCCGTCAAAATGGTCGCGGCAGATTTTGCACGTGGGACGGACCGTACCCACGCTACCCACGTAGTTCGCCCCAGCCATTTGGCAAACAATGCGCGTCGATTTCTTTTCTGGAATATCAATGATGGTTTGGAACTCGCCGTCCGACGGGCAGATGAATCCCGGCAGCGAAGTTAGGCGCACCTTGCTGTCGTTGCCTTCGATTGGAGCTTCCAAATTGACTTGGGTGTAGACGGCCTGCTCCTCAAAAAACGGCAGGATCATCGCGCCCCATGCCCAACCGGGGCCGCCATCCTCCAGGTTTGGCAGAACCTTCGTGACATAGCCTGGCGGCAACTCCTTCTTGGTGTCCATGTAGCTGTGCAGCGCCAGGCCGATCTGCTTGAGATTGTTCGCGCACTTTGTCTTGCGCGCCGATTCGCGGGCCATCTGAATCGCCGGCAACATAAGCGCGACGAGCACGCCGATAATGGCGATGACAACGAGCATTTCGACGAGTGTAAACGCCGGCAAGCGCCGCGCCGGGGGACCTTATTGCTGCGGTACATCATGTGTGGCGATCGTAAGAAAAGTGGTGCCGCCCCGAAGCGAATCTGGCCCGTCCCCGTAGGTTAGGAACTCATCCGCCCAGAGTCAATTGAATTCTGTCGCGAAGGGGTTTTGAGCGTTGGAGGGCAGTGAAAGCACCTAGAACTGCAGCAGCAGCCAGCATCCAGGCGGCAGGTTCCGGGACAGCCGCCCCGCCGGCCAACGAGCTGCCGCCGGTGGTTGAGCGGCCAAAATTGCTCCGCCAGATGCCGTAGTCGGCGGCGTCCACCAAGCTGTCGTGGTTACCGTCGGCGGCCGGTTCGGTTGTCGAGCCGAGCGTGTTTCGCCACACGACATAGTCGGCCGCATCAACGGCACCGTTGTTGTTGTAGTCGCCGGTTAACTCAACGCGATCGGACGCGGCAGCATTGATAGCCAGCGCCGCCGTGCGCAGCGAATTTTCATTCAGACCGTTGTTGAGCACGACCAGGAAGGGATCGGATGAGGCGTATGGTTCCCCGATAAAACGTGCGAAAAACCCGTAGGCCCCTGTGGCAGCGGCGGGGCTGTCATCGAGGATGTAATTCAGATAATGCATGTGCTGGCCGATTTCTTCCGGCGGTAAGTGGACGGCAAACAACGGGAAGGGCACCGGCGAACCAGCCTGGCCGAAGACCTGCTGTTCGAATGGCGCCGCCACCGTCAATGTGAGGTCATTGGGTACGGTGCCCACCATTTGTGTCGCCGCGCTCCAGTGCCACAGCAACCGGTTTTGGACCGGATTGGTACCCCGAACCGGGCGTGGAACGAATTCTACCGATACCGCACTGTGTGGTTCCAAACCCTCGATGATAAACCCGGGTTGATCCGTGCGCAACGTTTCCGCCCGGTTCATTGACATGTTGCAATTGGGCATTCAGGCTACCGTCGGCGAAGACCTGCGATGCAAAACCATTGGGATCGGCAATCCCACCAGTAACCGTAAGCTTGTTATTTACAGGATTAATCAAGAACGACGTGCCGTGGCTATACGCCGCCGCAGCGGGCACAATTGCTAACAATCCGATAAGGAAGCGAAGTGTATTCATGGCATAGCCTGTCCGTACACATTCTATTCAAGTTTTGCGGTAGTTTCACGTTTGCGGGCGCGTGCCAGTGTGACAAAGATGCCGCTCGTGATGATCGCGGTGCCACTGGGCTCCGGTATTGCGGTGGGAGAACCGGCCCCCGCGGCTGGCGATTCTCCGAACAGGCTTCCAAAATTCGTCCGCCATACGTCGTAGTCCGCCGCATCGACCAGCAGATTTCCCGAACCGTCCGCAACGAGTTCGGTGGCCGAGCCGAGCGTGTCGCGCCACACGACATAGTCGGCGGCATCCACGCGATCATCGTGGTTGTAATCGCCCGGAAGGAAAGCCGCGGCATTGATTGCCAGGCCAGCCGACATCATTTGTGCCGGTTCCACGCCGTGATTGAACACGAGCAGAAATGGATTGGACGCGGCATGTTCGTCCGATAGTAAACGGGCAAAGAACCCAAATGCCCCAGCGGGCGGCGAAGGGTCGTTATCAAGTGCGAACGAAACAAGACCGTGGTTATGAAATCCCTGCTGGCCGGCGATCGGGTCGGCAAGCAGAAAAGGTGCGGGTTCATCGGTCACCGTCGGAAGAAGCGTAGTGAATCGCATTCCGGTGCCGAGCAAATTGAAGGGGGCTGGTGCTGCCGAAACTTCGCTTGAATCCGGATCCCAATACCATACCAGCCGTTGTTCCGTGGGGGCGGCATCTTTGGCGGGGCGCGGCAGTGGTTCAATCGACAGGCTGCTCTGGTCGCTCATGCCGGCGATTTCCAATCCCGGCAATTGCCACAGGATTACGGGGCCGACTTGCGGCAGCATGAGGGCAGACGGCTCGCCGTCTTCATCGTCTTCGCCGAAGATCATGGGCGCGAAGCCGGCTGAATCGGGCCAGCCGCCGCTAACAATCAATTGGTCCGTGGGCACTTCCACGTGAATGGGAGTGCCGTGGGCGTCGGCGCGCGGAGCGTGTGTGAACGCGGTAAGCGCGACGACGCAAGCGGTGATCCAAGCGGAGTGTGGTGTCTTTGCCGGCATAGTCATTGGGGCTTGGCGAAGTCGAACTCTGCGTAGATCCACTCATCGATCTGTGACGCGGTGATCATGTCGACGTGCCCATCGACATAAAGATAATGGGCACCACTCGTGTGCCTGTCGGGCTGGATGTCCCGCTTGACTGCTTCGCCGACGATTCCCCAGTCGAGATTGATTTTAGAAAACCATTGCGATGCTTCCGCGTGATCGTATTTGGGATCGGCGAACCCAAGTGGATTCTTTTGCTCTGGGTCGTCGCGCTTGTCGAAGGCCTCAAAAAAGATGAGCGTGCGACTCGTGGCCTGCAACTTATAAATGCTGCGTACGGCCCCTGTAGCTTCGTCGGCCGCCAGGTAATCGTTAATCACGTAGCTGGTGCCCTTCTTGATCCTCCGTTCGGGGAGCAGGAAATCGTCCGGGCAGAGTCGAATCTCGTCTGAATCTTCAACGTGGGTGCAAGTGTATAAATCCACGATCGCCTGTCGTCGGTGCACGCTTGTCGTCGCCGTGGCTCCATTCGGGAAACTTGCCCTTATGCAGCTCGCAGAATTGCTGTGCGGCGATGCCGAGCTGCCGCAGGTTGTTTTTGCAGTTCGCCGCACGGGCAGTGGCGCGGGCGGCCTGAATCGCCGGCAACATCAGCGCCACCAGCACGCCGATGATCGCCACGACCACCAGCAGCTCCACGAGTGTCATTGCTGTACGCAAACGCGTCATGACTTAGCGACGACTACGCCGTCTCGAAAGGTTACGGACATTGACCAACATTGCTGTAACGATTGCGGCGAGCGAGCACGCTGCTGGCTCAGGTGTCACCCATTGCACCGCTGACGGGGCAAAGCCCAAGCTACGCACAGCCGCGGCGATTTCGCCGGTAGTCGCGTTTTTGTACAACACAAAATAATATGGGTCGGAAGGAGCCAAGCCGGATTGCGTGCTCGAAAGCTGGAGCTTCAGCGAATACACGCCGTCGGCGCTGGAGCTTGTCGGCGAAGTACCAACGCCCAGCAGCGCAAACCGAATCGAATTGTGAACCTCGGCGCCTTCAGCCCCGTAATCGGCGGCGACCGCGGGTAGCGATAGGCCGTCAAACGGACCGGCGTCGGTGGTGATGCCAAAATTCTCCAGCGGCGTGGTGATGCTCGCGTTCGAGCCGCGGAACGCCTTCAATTGAGTCGCGCCGGCATCGACGAACGATGCACCGTTCCAGCGCTTCAGCCCGTCGGCAAAGTTGATCGACAAAACACTGCCGGCGACAAACGATTGCGGCCCGCCATCGGCAAGGTCGGAGCCGTAGGCCAGACCGGGTCCAGAGGGAAACGCCGGCAATTGCGTAATCGGATCGATGGCACCGTTGGGTCGCGAATACCACACGTCGCTGAAAGGCAACAGTGCCAAGACGTACACCGATTTTGGCGCCGTCACAGCCGGACTATAGGGACCGTCCAGCAGCAACTCGCGAGTTACGATTTTGTTGCCGCTGTTGGTGATTTGAATTTGCGGGCCATGGGCCCAAGCCGCCGAAGCGGCGAGCGCTGCGAATAGCGCCAGCGCAAACATGCAAGCGCGCACGTGCGAAGTCTCCTGAACAATCTTCGAGATAAAGTGTCCGCGACATTCGGCACGCCGAATTCGGC
The DNA here is from genome assembly GCA_963786455.1 of uncultured Planctomycetota bacterium. Taxonomy (GTDB): domain Bacteria; phylum Planctomycetota; class Planctomycetia; order Pirellulales; family Lacipirellulaceae; genus JABDGM01. The sequence continues at coordinate 1,237,167 of CAWAZX010000018.1, forward strand.
AAGACGACAGAAAGGCGCGAGAGCGATTACGCCGATTCAGGAGGCGGGACGGCAGGATCGCGTGACTCGCCGCCGGCGACATCTGAGCTGGCCGGACCCAGCCAGCCCAGGAGTAGGGTTTCGTGTGACTGACCAGGTCGCACGATAAACATGTTGGGCACCGCGGCCAGCCAGTTCGTCGATTGGCCACGGCAGGCCAAGGCACGCCAGGCGACGACTTGGTCCTCACGCTCGCCGTTCGATGCAGCTTGAACGCCGTGGTCGCTACAGCACGAACTGTCCTTGCCGCCCGTGGTGGTGGCTAGCGAGTCCGATCGACAGCATTTGCTTTCATCGTCGCAGGAATCGCCCGCTGTGGTGATCAATGTGAGATCGAGACCGGCAGCCCGTGCTTGGGCTAAAGCAAAAGCCGGGGGCTCGATGCCGCGCTTGCGGGCCCAAGCCAACCGCTCGGTCAACGAATGGCAGCAGCAGGATCGCCAACATTGGTCCGCGGAGCGGCAACCGCAACTGCTCGCCATGCAGGGAAAGATTTCGCCACTTTTCTGCGGCGAAGATCCAATGGAGATTGGCACCCCGGCCGCGGTGATCGAGTATGCTAGCAGCAGCAATGCGCAAACGCAGCGCCGGCCGATTGGCCGACGAAAAATAAGGCGAGCGAACATGCGCATGACGCACCACGGGAGTAACGGCCCACTGGAGCCGAGTGTAACCGGTCCAGTTCGCGTGTCAACAATCGTGTCAAAATGCCCGGGAGATGGAGATGGGGGGCACTCAATCCACAGCCGCCACGAACAGCACGGCAGCCTGTCCCTGTGGCGTGACGGTCAGGTTCAAGAAGCTCCGACCGGCCGACGTGCCGTCGCTCCTGGCGACGTTCAACGGACAGTTCGGATCGGGCGTTTCGAAATTGAGAACGCGAGGGAGCCGGCCTTCGCGCATTGCCATGACACTCGCCACAAGTTCAACCATCCCACACCCGGCGCCAAGATTGCCGAAGTAACTTTTCAGCGCCGTCACGGGCACCTTGTCGGCAAGCGAGCCGAATACTTCGCGGATAGCTCGGGCTTCGTCGGCATCGCGCTCGATCGTGCTCAGTCCGTGGGCGTTGATGTGGCCGACGTCGGCGGGCGATCGGCCGGCGTCTCGCAGTGCGGCCTTCATTGCACGGGCCAGCGCCACGTCGCACTTGCCACGCAAGTTAGCGTCAGCGACGTTCGCGCTGCCCAGCCCGATGACTTCAGCATAGATCGTCGCGCCTCGGGCCCGGGCGGAGGACAGTTCTTCGAGTACCACCATTCCAGCACCTTCGCCCGCAACCATGCCGGTGCGGTTCTTGTCAAATGGTCGACTGGCTTTGGTGGGATCACAGTTTTCGGCGGCCATTTGCTCGGTTTGCAACGCGTGAATCGCTTGCATGGGCAGAATGCGTGTGCCGGTGGCGCCGGCGACCATCACGTTGGCGTGGCCGCGCTGGATCGTGCGAAATGCTTCGCCGACCGCCAGGTTACCGGCTGCCTCGCGCATCGTGAGCGAATTGTTGGGGCCGCGCAAATCGTTGTAGATGGCGATGTGGCTGGCGGGCATGTTAGGAAGATACTTGAGCATCCACAACGGCGCCATTTCGCCGAGCCCCTCGTTGCCCCACCGCGTGTACTCGAAGTCGCCGCTGGGCGCGCATTTGCTCATACCGCCCTCATAGTCTTCGGGCATGGTGAGCATGTAGTCGCTGCCGAGCACAACGCCCGACATTTCCGGATCCGACCACTGCTGTGGTGCCCGCGATTCGGCGAGGCCAGCGTCCGCGATGGCCAGTTGCGCGGCGGCCACCGCCATCCGCGTCTCGCGGCACATCACCTTGAGGCCTTTTTTTATCGACTTCTTACGCTCTTTTTCGAGCGGACCGAAATCCTCGATCTCGCCGGTGAACTCACGGGCCTCCGCCGCATATTTGAGCGGTTGACAATCAGGCGGCAGCATCGTTGACGTCGAAACGCCGCTGCGGCCCGCCATCAGCGCCGACCACAGCGCGGCGGGCGTATTTCCCAGCGGCGAGATCAGGCCAAGGCCCGTAATGACGACGCGTCGCGGATTATGGGAAGCGGAATTCATGGATCAATCAGGATAGCATTTAGCGGCGTCGCTTACGACGCGCGTTTATGAGTCCACCGCGGAGTGCATTCGCGCACGACGCCGCTAAATCGCGATTAATATCGCCCCTGAAAGCTCTGCTGCGGCAAAGTGGCCGCGCGGGCGGTGGGCGGTTCGGCCGCCGGCGCGACAACGCCGGCGCTTTCGACGAACAACAGCGCGTCGGCGCGCGGCGGGGATTTGAGCATCGGCACGGCGTCCGTCATCGCATCGGTGATCGGGTTGTCCTTGCTGGGGCCCGGCGTGGCCACCACTCCCATCGAGAGCAGCAAAACTTTATCGGTGGGCCAGCGGAACCGCTCATGTAGGTTCGACATCGTCAATTGGGGCACATCGATTTCCACACGCTGGTTCGGCGTGACCGGCGTGGGCACCTCCAGTTTCACCTGCAGCATTTTTTCAATCTGGTTGAGCCGCAGCTTCACCACGGCGTCGGCAATGGACAGATCGAGCGCGAGTAGCGGACTGAACTCGAGCGAAAAGCCCTCTTCGATCGTGCCCATTTCCGGCTGGTAGCCGGGCCAGGTAGTTTGCGTGAGGAGCGCGCCGCGGACGTATGAGCGCGGCCGCATCGTGGAGATGACAATCGACTGACCGTTGTTCACGAGCTGTTGGGAGGAGTTGTATTCGCGGTAATCGGTGCGGCGGCTGAGCTCGGCCACGAGCAGCCGCGCGTTTTCTTTTGCCAAGAGCCACCCCTGCACACCCGGCGTTTGCACGGGGATCGGCGTCATCATCGACAGCGCTTTGGCCCGCCAATTCGGATTGCGAACCGTGGACACGCGGAGCGTGAACGCGTAGGCGCTGGCCGACGAGTTAACGAAGCGGTCGACGATATCGGCCACGATGGCTTGCATCTCGGGCGTGTGGTAGACGCGGAGCACTTCGCGGTTGGCACTGAGCAGGCCGACCGGATCGGAGTGCCACGCTTCGTACCCTGTTTCGCGCAGGACCCAGTCGATGATCGCCTGTTCGGGTCGGGCGGTGGAGCTGACGCGGAGCGTGTACGGGCGAATGTCGTACTCACGCCACACCTGGCCCTGGTCGTTGGGCAGCGCGCCGCTGCCTTTGGTGACCGTGGCGCGGGTTGGGCCGGCGCCGACTGGTGCTAAGCCGCCGCCAATGGGTGTGATGTCGCCAGCCCCGCGTGGGGCGGCAGCCGGAGCAACTTGATTGCCGGCCGTGGCAGCAAAGGGACTGTTCGTTGTGCTCTCAGCGCCGCCGCCGTAGCGATCGCCGCTGGCGTTTTTCCAGCCGCCGTCGTTTTGCGCAGACAGCGTTGTGGCAAACCATAGCGCAATGGTCGCGATGAAGAACGAGCGGCGGCCTACAGAGAAAATCATCCGGCAGCCTCCAGTGGGGAGGATTGTGTGTTCCGCAGCAATCGAAAGAAAAGGTCGCGGAGTATAGGCGCGCCTAAGCGGAGCGGCAAGACGGGCGGCCGAGCGATGCTAGCACTTTGCTTTCCACGGCTATTTAGTGGCCAGGCAAAGTTGCTTTAGCGTCGCCGAACATAGAGCATTGCGATAGCGGCGGAAAATAGAAGGACGACCGTCATTGGTTCCGGCACCGCGATGGAACTGAGTGCCGAGGAAGTGGAGGATGCGCCGGTGAACGCGCTCAGCGGAGTGGCCAGGCCGATCTCGCGCTGCCAGGCCAGAAAGTCGTCGCCATCGACGTCGCCGTCGCCGTTGGTGTCGCCCTGTTCGAATGTGGCGTGAGCGAACGTGCCGATGTTTGACGACAGGATATCAGCGTCCAGTTTGTCGACCATGCCGTCGAGATTGAAGTCGGAATACGGTAAAACGTGTGCCAGCGCCATCGAGCTTGTATTTGAATAAATCGCAGCAGGATGGATCATTCTCGCCCATCAGATGCAATAGCCGTCCACGTTGCACTGCAGTGAGGTGAAACGGCAGGCCCTGTCCGTCCACGCCTTGAAGAACGATTCGGCTGGGATCACCGGGCGCAAAGGTGCCTTCGAGGCCGCTTAGGTTCAGAGTGCCGTCGGTGTGCCAGACAAAAGTGGACTCGCTGACCAGCCGGGAGTCGACTCCGATGAATTCGGCGTGCGGGCCGCCTTCGTATCCCGCGTTCAAACCAAACTTTCCGTCCGGAAAGAACTTCTGCCGGACATCGGCGAAATCGCCCGTCACATTGAGCGTACTGCGGGACAGTATGAAGCGGAACTGCTGCAAACTGTCCGGCGGCTGGGCCGATGCCTGTTCGGCGCAAATCGCGGCCAACCCAATGATCGCTGACAAACCCAATGATATCCGACACGATAAGCGATACACGGCGATCAACCTCCGAACTTGTTCCGCAACTTTCAATTTACCAATGAATCGCCGGGCGGTAGAAAGATAACGGTGTCATCGCAGTTTTTTACCGAACCAAGCAGTGGTTCACACCGGTTGTAGGATATGTCATTCGATTTCCAGTGATTCGGTTTATTACCAATGAACTACGAAGTTGAGCAGAAGCACCGAGTTGTGGACGCGGCGGCGCTCACGGCGAAGCTTGCGCAGAGGGGTGTGCAGCTTGAGCCGGCGATTGCGCAGTCGGATCAATACTTCGCGCACCCGGCCCGCGATTTCGTCAAGACGGACGAAGCGCTGCGAATTCGCACGTCCGACCGTAAAAGTTTTGTCACCTATAAAGGGCCGAAGCTCGACGTCATCACCAAGACGCGCCGTGAGCTGGAACTGCCGCTGAACGAGCAAGATGCCGATGGATCACAGTTTGCCGAGCTGCTCGCCGCACTCGGATTTCGGCCGGTCGCCACCGTGCGAAAACAGCGGCACAAATTTCGCATCGACCACGCCGGGCGGCATGTGGAAGGCTCGATCGACGAAGTCGACGGCGTCGGCACCTTCGTGGAATTGGAATTGATATCCGACGATGAGAATCTGGAGGCGGCCAAGCAGGTAATCCGCGAATTGGCGGCCGAGCTGGATCTGGGCCCCACCGAACGACGGAGCTATTTGGGAATGCTGCTGGAAAAACGCAATCAGCGGCCCACGAACTGAGCTTTTCCCCACCTGCGCAGTTTGACATACTCCCCACGCTCGAGAGTCGTCCAACGTCGGCGATTCGGGACTGCGCACATGGGGAGCAATGGAAATGAAAATCTTTTTCTCCGTCGGCGAGCCCAGCGGCGATTTGCATGGCGCGAACTTGATTCGCGAGTTGCGGCGTCGACGCGCGGATGTTGAGTTCGTCGGCTACGGCGGGCCGCGGATGGCGGCTGCCGGCTGCGTACTGCATGAAGATCTCACGAAGCTGGCCCTGATGTGGTTTGCCCGCGTGCTACTCAACATTCACAAGTTCTGGAACCTGGCGAGCCGGGCCGATCGATATTTTCGCCACCATCGGCCAGATGCGGTCGTGCTGATCGACTATCCGGGGTTCAACTGGTGGATCGCGCGACGAGCCAAGGCGCACGGCATTCCCGTGTTTTATTACGGCGCGCCGCAACTGTGGGCGTTGGGGCGGCTGGCGCGTGCGGAAGATGCGCCGCTTTGTCGACCACGTGCTGTGTAAGTTGCCGTTTGAAGAGGCCTGGTATCGCGAGCGCGGTTGCAACGCCACCTACGTGGGGCATCCGTATTTTGACCAGTTGCGAAGCGAAGTGCTCGACGCGGCGTTTATCGCACAGCAACGGGCTGCGGGCGGGCCGCTCGTAGCGATTCTGCCAGGCTCGCGGACCCAGGAAGTACAAGACAATTTCGGGCAGTTCTTGAAGGCGGCGCGAATTATTCACCAGCACGTACGGGACGTGCGGTTCGCCGTCGCCGCCTTCAAGCCCAGTCAGGCCGATATGGTGCGATCGCAAATCGCCGGCCTGACATTGCCCATCGAAGTGCACCTACGTCGGACGGCCGAGCTGATTCACGCTGCCGATTGCGCGATGGCGGTGTCCGGCTCGGTATCATTGGAACTGCTTGTATCACACGACGCCTTCGGTGATTCTCTATCAGATTTCGCGGCTGGCATTCTTCCTGCAGCGATTTTTTCGAAAAGTGCGGTACATCACCTTGGTGAATTTGCTGACGACCAAGGACCTGTTTCCCAAGCGCGTCGCCGTGTACGATGCGAAGGACCCGGCCGATGCTGACGTGCTGTTGCCCGAGTATCTCACGTGCGAAGATAAATCAGAGCAGGTGGCCGAGCACATCGTGGAATGGTTGACTCAGCCTGCGAAGCGAGCAGCCCGAGTCGGGCAGCTGGCCGAATTGAAAGAGCGTGTGGCAAACGGCGGTGCCTCGCGGCAGGCGGCCGACTATTTGCTGAACGTCTTGGATCGCCGCCCGCGTCCGGCGTTGAAGACGCATTACGAGTTTGCCGCCCAAGTTGAAGAGACGGTACGCGGGGCCGCCTGAGCCCATCCCATTGCGGACGATGCGGATTAGAATGCAAACGCGATCCGCAATCCGAAATCCGCAATCACATGCTTCTAGGCGAACCAGCACCGAGTCCGGCCGATTTGCATTTTCGGCTGTTTGGCATCCCGGTCCGCGTCAGTCCCTGGTTTTGGGTCGTGTCGCTGCTGTTGGGGATGGGCGGAGGACCGGCCGATCCAGTCAACACGTTAATTTGGGTCGCCGTCGTTTTCGTTTCCATCCTGGTCCACGAATTGGGCCACGCATTCACGCAGCGCTATTATGGCGGGAATCCGTGGATCACGCTCTACAGCTTCGGCGGCCTGGCCTCGTGTAACGACTGCGACCGCTCGCCGCGAAGTCAGATTCTCATTTCGCTGGCCGGGCCAGCGGCGGGGTTTTTACTCGCCGGTGCGGTCGTTGCTGTCCTGGCGGCATTGGGACGCATTCAGGGGCTTCGACTGGATTTGATTCCAGTGCAATGGGTGCCCTTCGACACGGAATACTTTCTTGCCAACGGCAAGCTAACGCTCCGTGATGAGTTGATTTGGGACCTGCTCGTCGTAAACATTCTATGGGGAGTGGTGAACCTGCTTCCTGTGTATCCCCTGGATGGCGGTCGGATAGCCCGCGAACTGTTTACGCTCAGTAATTCACAGGCAGGCATCGTCCGATCGCTGCAGCTTTCAGTGGGCACGGCAGCGCTGGTGGCCGTGTATGCCTTAACGCAGGAACAGTTTTGGACCTGTGTGATGTTTGGCGCTTTGGCGTACAGCAGCTACCAGGCGCTGCAAAGTTATCGAAACTCGTGGCGTTAGCGCAAATTACGGTGAGAGAATCTGCATCGTGAGCGACCAAGTAGCCAGGCCGCTTCGCGGACCGGTCCGGAGAAGCTATCCGCCGTGCGCACGGCGCCCACGCGCCAGCTTTCGAACATCGGCGGTGAAACTCCAACTCGACGCGTCATTCTATTAGGCGCCAGTAACCTGACCCGATCATTTGCGACGGTGGTGGCCGCCGCGCGCGCACGTGGGATCAACCGGTCGAAATCATGGCCGCGATGGGACACGGACGCTCGTATGGGCAGGATTCGACCGTGTTCGGAAGAAAAATTTCTGGAATTTTTCCCTGCGCACTTTGGCAGGATTTACAAAAGCGGCCCGAGCTTCCTTCTGCGGCGCTCGTGACCGATGTTGGAAACGATTTATTGTACGGCGTGCCGCCTGACAGAATCGTGAAATGGATCGCCGAGTGCCTTGATCGACTGGCCGACGCGGGAGCGGCGACGGTCGTCACGCAACTTCCGGTTGCGAGCGTGGAGCGGCTCAGCGAAGCGCGATTTCGGTTCTATCGCCGCCTGTTGTTTCCGCGCAGCACGCTCACATTGAACGCTGCCAAGGAGCTGGCACATAATCTGAATTCTGAACTCATCGAATTGGGGGAAATCGCGAAAAATACCGGTAATTCCCGTGTCGGAATCGTGGTATGGCTTCGATCCAATTCATCTCAAGCGTCGGGTTTGGAGCATCGCCTGGCCGGCGATGCTCGCCGGCTGGCAGGCCGCAGGCGCGCCGATCGCAATCGCGCGGCCGTCGCTGTGGACGAGCGCGTATTTAATGACGTTGCCGCCGTGGGAGCGTTCGTTGTTCGGCATTCGGCGCCGCGCAGTGCAACCGAGCGGCCGCTTATCCGATGGCACGACGATCTCGCTTTATTAATTTGCGCGCACGCGCGCACTAATCAAACTTCGGCGCAATCTGCGACAAACAATTGACGTTCGCGCGTGGCATCGCGGCAAAAAAAATTTGCTGCAGGCAAAAAATTTGGTGAAAACATGTTGCATTAATCGAACAAATTCGTACAACTACGGACAAGTGATAGCGGTTTTCGCGTGTTTCAACTTGAGTGATCGATTACTGTGTGTGAGTTTCGATTGCGATTTTGAAACGCGAATCACCGTAGCTACCTCGGAAGGTAGCTGGTTAACTTGGGGTGAATTCGGCTGCGAGTTAGAAACGGTGTGTCAGTCGAGTCACCTGAACCTTTTTATGGAGGAGTGACTGTGGCCAAGAAGAGACGCGCTGCGAAGAAGAAAGCGGCCAAGAAGACTGCCAAAAAGGGCGGCCGGAAGAAATCCGCCAAGGGCGCGAAGAAGAAGGCCCGCCGCAAGGCCAAGCGCAAGACCAAGAAGGTCGGCTAGTTTTTGCCAGTCTTCGAGTCTCGGCGAGCGGAACGCTCCATTGAGCCATCCGCTGCCGCGTGAACTAACGAGAAAGAGCCGCCGGGTGAAACTGGCGGCTCTAATTTTTTGCGCCGCGGCAGTGCAACGTTCGCATTCGCGGCGATCATTTAGCGGCCGAAGTTGCTCGGCGCGTCGGAACGGTTCGGTGTAACGCCGGGCAAGCTCCGCAGCTAAATGGGGAACTCGTGGCCTCGAGCGGTTCACAATACCGTCAAGCTTGGCATCGGCGGTTCGCTTTGTGGCCGGTGCTGATCTGTCGCACCAACCGGTAGCAGATATCCCGGAAAAACCCGGCCGACGATTCATCGGTGAAATTGCCGGCCGTCTCGCCGGCGTCGCCGCGCTCGACGGATGCCGATGTTGATCGGCACTTCGCCCAGGAACGGCACATCCAGCTCGAGCCGCCCGCCGCTTCGCCCCGCCGGAGCCGAAGATGTCGTAGCGCTTGCCGCAATCGGGACAGATGAAATAGCTCATGTTCTCGACCATGCCCGAGCAGCGGGATGTGCACTTTGCGGAACATGGCGATGGCTTTCACCGCGTCGAGCAGGGCGACGTCCTGCGGCGTGCACACGACCACCGCCCCGGTGAGCGGCAGCAATTGCGACAGCGTGAGCGCGATGTCGCCGGTGCCGGGCGGCATGTCGATCACCAGAAAGTCGAGCGGGCCCCACTCGGTGTCGCGCAGGAATTGCGTGATCGCTCCGTGCAGCATCGGGCCGCGCCACACGACCGCTTCGCCGGGCGGCACCAGAAAGCCCATGCTCATCACGCGCAGGCCGTCCTTCTTCACGGGCTGCAGCCGATTGTTTTCTAAATACGGCCGCTCGTTGACGCCCAGCAGGTGCGGAATGCTCGGTCCATACACGTCGGCGTCCATCAAGCCGACCGTCGCGCCGCCATTTTTCAATCCGTACGCCAGCGACGCGGCAATGGTGCTTTTGCCGACGCCCCCTTTGCCGGAGCCGACCGCGATCACGCTCTTGGCCGTGAGGCCGATTTCGCCCATTTTCTCGGGAGGGCGGATATGCTCTTCAATTCGCACGTGCACATCGGTGCCTGTGGGTAACCTTCTACGAATGTGCTGCTCCGCCTCAGCGCGGGTTTCGTCCCAGAGCAGGCTTGCCCAAGCGGTAAGCGCCAGCTCGATGTCGACACGGTGACCATTGATCTCGATCTCGCCGACCTGCTCCATGCGCACGACATCGCGGCCGGTTTCCGGGTCGGGGAAATCCGACAGCGCCGCCAGGACGGCATCTCGAGTGATTGCGTTTTGGGGCATTGATTCGCCGAGGTTGGCGGAAAAGGGTCAAAACTCAAACGTAGCGGCCGCTACCGGTCTTGCCAAGGCAACAGGGTTCTGGCCCATTCCAACAGGGGCAGATTCTCGGCGGATGGGGCCTTGTTGGTTGCCGCGAGCGCTCGATGTCGTTCGGCAATCGCCAGGAAAGAGTGCAAATGGCGGGGTGACTCCACCACATCCACGGCCCCGGCTTCCAAAAGCGCGCTTACGACATCATGAACTTTACCCGACTGCGCCACCGGCCAAGTCTCGTCGTGAGCCGCCAGTAGGGTATCGAGTAGCGCAACAAAACGAGCATGCGGATACCTTCCCTGCGCGTTGGTGAGCCATGCCAAGACGCTTGCCAGGTTTCCATCGTTCACTTCGACCAGCGCAAGCGAGTTGGGTTGCTCGTCAAGCCGCTGCGAAAGTTCGCCCAAGGTCCGCACTTCAACGATACGAGTTGTGGATTGGACGGTATTCGCGTGCCGTGCGGCAGTCGTGCGCACGCCGGCGGCCCAACGGCTGGTTCGCTCGCAGACAATCCATGCGCCCGGTTTCATGGCACGTTCTCGGTGGGATCTTGCTCGATGAACTCGGGCGATTCAAGTTCGTTGAATGTCGGCTCGGCGACCAGTCCGAGCTGGACAAGTCGCCGGTACAGGCGGGGTCGTGTCATGCCCAACAGCTCGGCCGCTTCCGTCTTGTTCCCGCGCGCCTGGGCCAGGGCGCGAACGACGGCCTCCTTTTCGATCGTCACGAGCAACTCGTCGAGGACAATGCGCTCGGCCTTCCTTGGCGAACGGGACGCGGCCTGTGCCGCGTGATGGATGACCGGTGGAAGATCAGCGGGTCTAATTTCATGCGAGCTACAGGCGCGGTGGGCGGCGGTGACGACCACCCGCAGCTCATCCAGTTCGCCCGGCCAGCGGTGGAGTGCAAGCAGGTCGAGCGCCTCACGCCGCACGGAGCCGATTTGCTTATCGTTGCCGCGGTTGCTCGACTCTAAAAAACTCTGAGTAACTACGGGCAAATCTTCCAATCGCTCTGCGAGCGGCGGAATCTCGATGGTGATCGTCGATATCGCATCCACGAGCGCAGGATCCAATGTAGCAGGCACACTCCGTGTGCCGCTGCCGGCATCCTCGTTGACGTTACTTCCTCGTTCGCGGACGGAATTAGAAGATTCAGCTGCGGCAGCTGCGGCAGCTGCGGCACGCGGAGCGTGCCTGCTACTTGTCGTCGCCACAATACGCGCCGGGAACATACTATGCCGTATCGCCGACAGCAATTGAGCTTGATGCACCGCGGCGAGGAATTCGAGGTTTTCCAGCAACAGCGTCGACCGGTTGCGAGTGTCGCCGGGCTGGGCGGCCACGGCGTCGAGTGCCCGACGCAATAGCTCCTCATTCATCAATGCGCAATCGCAAGGAATTAGTTTTTGCGCGGATCGGGACTAGCTTGGTAGTGAACGGCACGGGCCACGTGTCCCCGGCCGCTACCACGCGGACCGCAGATCAAACAATTGGCACCGCTGGACGCAGCGGCCGCCACCTGCGCGCGAACTTTGCGCATCGCAGCGCTATTGCCGAGCAGCGACTCAACAGCATAGGTCGCGGCTTGAGAACGGCGAAACTGGCGGATGGTGCGGTGCAGCTCGTCGGCCTGCGGATCGCCCGACAATGTCGCACTAAGTTCCGCCTGGGTCATGTCACTTGCAGCAAGCAGCACGAGTACCATCGCGGAATGAGAGCGCCGCGATCGATTGCCCATTGTTGCCGGGCTTTGAGAAGCGTTCAGCGGCACGAACTCGGCCTGGCGGTGGACCAGCGAACCGCCCCGGGCCAGGCAGGAAATCGTGCCCACACAAGGCTCGCCCGAAAGGGCACGCGGCGGCGGGCACAGTTCGGCAAGCGGTACCTCGGAATCACGTTCAGCACCGGCGTTGCCGGCGGTCTCGGAATGGTATTCCACGACACGGCCCACGATCCGCGCCTGCGCAAGGTCGAGCCACGCCGCGAGAGCCGGGTTGCAGTAAACGATCCGCCGCTCCGTGTCGACGACATAGATCGGTCGATTCGACTGATCGAGCAGTTTGGTCAGTGTTCCCAAGGTGGCAGTTCGCGGCATGACTTCAGCGTGCGCGAAAGAGGTGCCGTTCGCAAGCGGGCGGAAGAACTGGGTGAAACGCGTTTTGGATTTGTCACTTAAGCGGCCAGTCCGTCGGCTTACTTTATTTGATACAATCCTTTTCCACCGCTTTTTGCACCGACTCTCAAACGTGGTGACGTTGTGCCGCTTGATCCCGTCGAAATCCTGTCGCGGCTTGTCGCCACTCCCAGCGTCAACCCGATGAATCGCGACGTCGCGGGGCCGATTTACGGCGAGAGTCGCTTGACGGAGTTCTTGATCAGCCTTTGCCGCGAGCAGAGTTGGCAGTGGTCGCGAGACTCCGTACATCCTGGGCGCGACAATTTGCTGATCCAGTTCGCTGGCAACCCACCGCCAGACAAAGGTGGCGAGCTTCTGCTGTGGGACGTGCATCAAGACACCGTCCCGGTCGAGGGCATGACAATCGAGCCGTTTGGCGGCGAGGTGCGCGACGGCCGCGTGTACGGGCGCGGGTCGTGCGATGTGAAGGGCAGCATGGCGGCAATGCTGGCGGCGTTGTCGCGGAGGACAGAAGCCGGTGCACGGCCCACAATCGTATTGGTATGCACGGTCAACGAGGAGTGTGGATATACGGGCGCGAAGGCCTTGAGCCGGCTGTGGAGCGATGAGGCGCCAATGCAAAGGAATACTTTCCTCGGCAACCCGACGCAGCGATTGTCGCCGAACCGACCGAGCTCAACGTGGTTATCGCGCATCAAGGGCAGGTCCGGTGGCGGTGCCATACGATTGGCCGGGCGGCTCACACGTCGCGGCCCGATGCGGGGGTAAACGCCATCTATGGTATGGCGCATGTCGTGAAAGCGATTGAACACTACCATATCGAACTTTCGACTAGCGGGGCCGAGCACCCGCTATGCGGTCGGCCCAGCGTGTGCGTGAGCACGATTCACGGCGGCGTGGGAATCAACACCGTTCCGGAGCGGGCCACGATCGAGATCGATCGCCGACTGGCACCCGGCGAATCGCCCGAAGCGGCCTACGAGGATCTCGTGCGGCTATGTCGCGGAGCGAGCCGATATCGGTCAGTGCCGAGTCGAGCACGACAGCCGTTCATGCAGAGCATCGGGCTGGTCGACCAGAACAACCGAGCACTGGCCGAACGGCTGGCACGAATCGTCCGAAAGCATGGTCGGACGAGTGAGCTAGTCGGCGTGCGGTTTGGCACGGATGCCGCGGCAATTGCGGCGACCGGCGTGCCGACGGTCGTATTCGGCCCCGGCTCGATCGATCAGGCGCACACCGCGGATGAGTTTATTGCGATCGACAATTAAGGCTAGCAACGGAGATTTTTCACTGCATCGCAATGGAGGGGTTGCGGTAGCAATCGACGAGGTTGATACCCACGCGGAGCAAGCTCCGCCGCTAATTCTATCCGGCGTTCGACTCTCGACTCTTGACTCTCGACCTGCAGAAAACAAAACCGCGGCGCCGGCGCGATGTCCGGCGCCGCGGTTTGTTGAGCCTCATCCTCGATGGTCCCGCGCGTTGACGAGTGTCCCCCCAGACGATGACGCACAGCTCGTTGTTCAACCGCCCGGCCGGCGGTTAGAAAACGTCGAGGACGAAGTGGTGTCCGCGGTGATAGGGTCGTGGGCTCGGGTAATAGTTGTGCCAGTGGCGGTTGTAGACCGGAATGCGCATTTCCGGCGGGTAGCGGAAATACAAGCTGTCGGCACTGCGGTAGTACTCGTTGCCCCAAAAGTTTTGCGGGTAGTACACGTACGGATAGTGATAGAAGCGGTCCCAATCCATCGTGTTGTAAGTGCTGCCCCACGCGCGGCCGTAGGCCTGCTGGGCTTGGGCCTGGTCGGCGGCGTCGAACGGCGGCCAGCAGCGTGGCCGCAGCCAGCGGCGAAATAAGATCCGGCGGATCATTGCGTCCCCCTGAGTCGAATGCCGATGCAGAGTGCGGGAAGGCCGGCTGGGTCAAAAGATAGGGCCGGCGTCCGTAGTAGCATCGACCCGCCGTTATAAACCGGATTGAGAGAAAATCCGGCACAACCGGCACCACCGGACCGCGATTCGGGCGATAGCGTGAGAAGCTTTGCCGGTTGTAACGGTCGAACGGGCGGAAGGGGTCGGGAGTCGTAAGCTGGCTTGATTTCGAACAGGGCCATGCGGAGTGCAATCGCCTTGTCTATGCGACTGCCGCATCACGACTCCCGACCCCGTCACGCTACCCCGGCATCTTGCCTTCGACCAGCTCGCGTTCCCACTGGTCCATCAGCGGCCAGTCGATCGCGCAGGTGCCGAAGTCGGCCATGTGGAGATAGGTTTCCAGCCGGGCGATCGTGCTGTCGATCAGTCGCATCGTCTTTGCGAAACACCGGCCCGTGGCTCGGCAGCAGCCACTCGACGTTGCTGGCGCGGATGCGCTGCAGCGACTTGATGAAATCCTGGATGCTGCTGCCGTGGTGGGCATCGATGGCCCCCACGCATCCGTCGCGAAACAGGTTGTCGCCCGAAAGCAGCAGGTTGCCCAGCCGAAAAGCAAGCTGGCCGTTGGTGTGCCCCGGCGTGTGCCAGACTTCCAGCTCCAAGCTCCCCACGCGAATCCGGTCGCCGTCTTCGACGCGTTTTTCCACCTTCACCTGCGGCATATCCAGGTCGATGTTCTGGGCCGTGATTTCGGCGTAGGTGGCCAGCTTGTCGCCCGATTCCAGTGGCTCGGCCGCCAGCGGATGGCTCGTGACCGTCGTCTTGAGCGCCTGCTTGGCCTTGGCGAAGCCCTGGATGTGATCGACGTCGGCGTGGGAGGCGATGAGCGTCACGCACTTCGAGAACGGAAAGTCGAGCTGGCGGATCAGCTCCAAGCAAGTCATCGACCGCGTCTTCGTAACCGATATCGATCAGCGCCCAGTTATTCTGGTCGTCGTAGATGAGGTAGACACTGCAGCCGGTAACGCGCCGCCGGGCCTGGTGATTCAGTTCGATGACGTGCGGGAACAGCGGTTGGCGCTTGAGAATGGCCATGCGAATCCTTCAGAATCGCGTGAGATCGGGTAACCGCCGATGATAGAGGTCGATCGGCGGGTTCGCAACCGGCGGGTTGCGCGGATGGTGCGCACGTACGCAATGAACGTTCACATTCACCCAGGTATTTTGCTCCCGGTCATTGAACGGGGGTAACTATTGATTCTGAGTTTCAAGAATGGCCGCGAGGCCTGCGCGATAATTATCGTAATTGAGCTTGACACCGAGTTCATTGAGCATCCGCGTGTTGCGGACGCGGCGATCCGACTCGGCACGCGTTGCCTGCGGTGAGTTGGGTTCCGGCTGAACAAACGTCGGCGGCTGTGCGCCAATCTGTCGTGCTACTTCGTGATAGAATTCGCCGCGCTCGACAGGACGTCCGTCGCTGACGCAGTAAACGCGCGGACCGTTGTCAAATGCCGTCATGCGCCGGCTGCAACAACGGCGGCTGCCGCGTCGTCGACGTGGATCAGATTCAGGTGACCAGTGGTCGGTGCGGGAATCGGTTCGCCAGCGCGAAGTTTGTCGATAAATGGAACTCGCCCCGGCCCATAAATGCCAGCAAGCCGCAGGACAACCGAGTTTTTTCCCAGGGGATGTGCTGCCAGCACCTCCTCGGCCGCAAGCGATGCCTGGCCGCCGTCGCGGCGCGGGTCGGGCGGCGTAAATTCATCGACCCATTCACCATTTCCCGGCCCGTAAACGCCCGTCGTGCTGATGTAGATGAATCGCTCGACACTTGCCGGCAGGGCGTCCAGGACGTTTTGGACGCCGCCGGCATACACCTGGTGAATCGATTGGCCGGACGTTCGATCGTACCCGACTGCGAACAGGACGCAATCAACTTTTCGCCCGCCTAGTGTCGGAACGTCTCGTATGCGTGGGAGGGATTGTGGCTGAGTGACATCGGCGGCGATCGGAAAAAGTCCCGCGCCGGCAAGTTCCAAAGAGCGGTCCTCACTTCGAGTCACCGCGACGACGTGCCAGCCGGCCGCCCGCCACAGGCGTGCAGCGCGTAGTCCCAAATAGCCACAACCAAAAACCAACTTGGAGCCGTTGCCGTCGTACATGAAATCAATCAATACCGCTCGGCCTGGTTTGTCCACGGCCTCCTGCTTCCAAGTATGCTGTGAGCATGATCTGCGCAGCGAGTTGATCGCGGCGTGCCTGCCGCTTTTTCTTGGTTAGCTTCGCCGCACCCAGCAGCTCCTCCGCTTCGGCGGTGGTGAACCGTTCGTCGAAAAACTCCACGGGCACGCCCGTGAGAAGATTGAGCCATTCCCCAAACTGCGCGGGCCTCGGTCGATTTCTGGCTTTCGCCACCATGCAGATGCACCGGCAAGCCGACAACGAAGCGTGCTATACGCTCTTCCTTCGTCAGTTTGGCAAAGTATTCGCCATCCAGCGCCGGTGTGCGCCGCGAGTAGTTTTCATGAGGACTCGCTATACCAACTTCCGTATCGGCCAGCGCGATGCCGATTCGCACAGTCCCGTAATCGATTCCCGCGATGCGCTCGTTCCGGGTGTGCATGATCCGTATTCAACCAGTCAAACCGCGGCGATGGGCTGGCGGCTGGCTTCGCTTTCGAAATAGCCGTGCGCGAGGAATTGGCGTGTCATTTCGTGCACGCGGCTGTCGTTCATGAAAAAACTGTGCAGCACGGGCAGCAGACGGAAATCGTGCGCTTGCGGCAATCGCGTGCTGTCGACGGTGACGACCGCATCGTCGTCGCCGGGAATAAGCGGGTTGAAACCGCGATTGTCGCCCTTGCCGCCGGCCAGGATGCCGAACTCGAAATGCGGCGTGGCCAGCTTGGGCTCCAAATTCGACCAGCCGTCGGCGAGCTGCTGAGCGGCCGGGCCGGCCACAAACTCAGCCACCGCGCCACGCACTAGTTTTGTCGCCAGTTCGGGCCGGCGGTTTGGCGGCGCGAGCATCACCATCCGGCCAAACGTTTGCCCGGCCGGCAGCGCTGCGCTTCTGGTGGACAAATTCATGGAGCCAGTGCCGGACAACAAGGTTGCCCAAACTGTGGGCGACAAAATTGATTTCCGTGATTCCTTCGAGGCTCGCGACTACGCTGTCGAGAGAATCAGCATGATCGCTCACACTGCCACGCGTCGTGGGATAGCCCATGCCAAACACGGTGTAGCCGTTGTCCGCAGCCAATGCCGTGCGGAGCCGCTCCATGGAGGAACGTGAGCGAAACAAGCCGTGAAGCACGATTACCGCCTTGCCCGCCATGGGCGGCAAGTTGTCGCGGCGGCGAATCTCGTCCAGCTTTTCGCGGCATGCTTCGTAGCTGCCCCATGTGTGTCGGAGGTTCTTTCCATCCAGCAGCCGGCAGTGTCCCGTCAGCGCGTGGCGCTGGATTCGCCACTCATGAAAGAAACACCGATCGGCCCAAAATTGTTTTCCGCCGACGGTTGCCTTCGACAGGTTCATGATGACTTCGGCCGCCAGTTCTGCGCCGGCGGGAGCCTCTCGAATAGTTTCGCCAAAGGCGCGGCCAGTTCCTAAGCTGGCACACACCGCGGCACAAAATTGACGTCGATTCATGGTTCTTCAGCGGCTGTCATAAATATTCGGGCCAGCCGCGTTCTTCGAGCAGTTTCACGATGCGGCGAATCTGTTCCTCATCGTGCTTGTTAGCCACGAGCGTCGCGTTGGGCGTGTGGACGACAATTGTATCCGTCAGGCCGAGGGTGACGACCAGGTGGTTGTCATCCGTGCGAATGATGCTTCCGTGCGTATCCAGTTCGAGATGCTTCCCCTGCAGAGTGTTGCCATTTTCGTCGCTACCCAAAAGCCGTGCCAGCGATTGCCAGCCGCCCAGGTCGTCCCACTCGAACGGCGCTTCGATCACCACCACGTCGGCGGCGTGCTCCATCACGGCGTAGTCGATCGAGATTGGCGTGATTGCCGCAAACTCGCGTTGTAAGGTCTGGTCGCGATCTCTTGCGTTCCAAGCGTCGGCGATTTTTTCCAAGTGGGCGAGCATTTCGGGCTGTCGATTTCGGAGTGCCTCGAGAATCGTGCCGGCACGCCACACGAAAATGCCGGCGTTCCAATAGTATTCGCCCGAGTCGACGTAATTCTTGGCCGTGGCGGCGTTGGGCTTTTCTTTGAATTGTTGGACGGAGAAGGCGGGGGCAGGAGCCGACCCCGCGACGCCCAGGGCTTCGCCGCGGTGGATGTATCCAAATACCTCGGCCGGGTAGGTCGGCTTCACGCCAAACGTGACGATCCGCCCAGGCGACTCATCGATCATCGCGACTGCTTGTTCCACGGCCGCTCGAAACTTTTCCGCGGGCCTGATCACGTGGTCGGCTGGCATCACGAGCATCGTAGCCTGCGGATCGTCGCGGCTGATCAGGAGCGCCGCCAGGCCGATGCAAGGAGCGGTGTCGCGCTTGCACGGTTCGCCGATGATCGCCGCGAGCGGCAGATCGGGCAGTTGCTCATGCACTGCAGAAACGAGACGCTCGTTCGTGAGGACCAACCGGCGTTCCTTCGGTACCAGGTCGGCCAATCGGTCTGCCGTTTGGCGGAGCATCGTAGCGTCGCCGACGAGCCGCAGCAATTGCTTAGGCACGTCGTTGCGGCTGGCCGGCCAGAATCGAGTGCCGGTCCCCCCGGCCATGATGACGGCGTGAAGCATGGAAGCGACAATTGTCAGAATAATTTGGCCGCGTCGCCTGCGACGCACTTTTCGGCAGCTACATCATTCGTCCGCCGAATTCAGCATACTCAACAATTCGCGGGCCGCGGAGGCCGGTTCATTGGCCATCGTAATGGCCGCGCCGACAGCCACGCGGTTGATGCCGGCCGCGAGCACTTCCGGCAGGTTTTTCTGTGATATGCCGCCGATGGCAAAAATCGGCAAGCGGACTTCGGCGGCCGCCTGCCTCAAATAGGCCAGCCCGGCGAAGTCGTCGAAGCGCTTGGTCTGGGAGGCGAACGTGGGCCCGGCCCCAATGTAGCTCGCTCCATCAAGTACCGCTGTGCGCGCTTGCTCGATATTGTGCGTCGAGACGCCGATTAGCATCTGAGTTCCCACGACAACACGGGCATCCTTCACTGGCAAATCCTCCTGTCCAAGATGCACACCGTCGGCGGCAACGGCAGCGGCCAGGTCGGCCCGGTCATTTATCACCGCTAGGGTTCGAGAGCCGCGAGTGCACTGCCGCAGTACGCGGGCTCGCGTCAGCAACTCGCGATCGTCGAGTGTCTTGTCGCGCAACTGGATCATGCCCACAGCAGCACCGACGAGTGCGGCAACGAGCGACTCAAAGGCGGCCGTTGAAGTTTCGCCGGCGACCAAGATGCACAACCGTACGCCTTCCAGGCGCTCGCGGCTGGATCGGCCAATATCGATCGCCTTTTCGAGCGTGTACAGTCGATAGCGGAGCGTTTCGCACTTTTGTGCGAAGCCGGCGTCGGACACTTTGCCGTATTCCTCCAGGCTGCGGAGCGATTGCTCGGTGCGTTTTAGATTGGCCGTGCACACCGACCACAAATCCGCACGGTTTTGCTCACCTTCGGCAGTAACGGCCGTTCCGACATCGTGCAGCGTGTCGCGGGCCGCGTGGCGATCTGGGCTGAAAATCGTGGCCGAAGCTGCGGTCAGTTCGTGTCGGATCGCCTTCAGCTCGCTCGTTAAAAACGGGTCGTCGAGCACAAAGCGAACGAAGTCCTCGACAACCCGCAGGCCTTCATGGGCTCGGTTCAGTGAGGCATCCAGGATTCGCAGCAGCGGCGTGGGGGGCATGGAAGAGTGCTACGAACTGAGGCTTAAACTGGCCACTGAAGTGGCTGGTACGTCGAGCGTCCGGTGAATCGCCAAGGTAGTCGAGTCCACGAGTCGATCATACTGTTGTGCGGATTGTGCTGACAGCACTGCGGCAATCGAGTGGCGAATTTTGTGCACGCTAACCCCAGGCCCGGCCGCCAGTTGCCTTGAATGTCCGCAAACCGGGGGCTACACTTCTGAGGACTTTGCGGTTGGCGCCGAGGGGCGGTTGAGCGTCAAATCGCGGGTCATTCGTGCGCGTAGGGGTTCGGGAGACCCGCGCGAGGCGTACATACCGCGACGGATTTGACTTGATGCGTACAATTGGGGCGGATTAGCGCGTGGACTGCGACCCGACAGTCCGTGCTAATCGATGACACCGGAGATTGAAATGTACGAACGATTTACCGATCGTGCCCGCAAGGTGATGCAGCTGGCCAATCAAGAGGCCCAGCGCTTCAACCACGAATACATCGGCACCGAGCACGTGCTGCTGGGCCTGATCAAGGAGGGCAGCGGCGTCGCGGCCAACGTGCTGAAGAACCTCGACGTCGATCTGCGCAAGATCCGCCTCGAGGTCGAGAAGCTCGTCCAGAGCGGGCCCGACATGGTCACGATGGGCAAGCTGCCGCAGACGCCGCGGGCCAAGAAGGTCATCGAGTACTCGATGGAAGAGGCCCGCAACCTGAACCACAACTACGTCGGCACCGAGCACATCCTGCTGGGCCTGCTGCGCGAGCAGGAAGGCGTGGCCGCCCAGGTGCTGATGAACCTGGGGCTCAAGCTGGAAGAAGTCCGCGAGGAAGTGCTCAACCTGCTGGGCCACGGCCTGGAAGGCGGCGAAGCGGCGAGCGCGGTGGCCGCGGCGGGGTCGGCGGCGGAGGCGGAGAAGCGGCGAAGCGCCGCAAGAGCCGCAAGCAAGACGCCGGCCCTCGACAGCTTCGGCCGCGACCTGACCGAGCTGGCCCGCCAGAAGAAGCTCGACCCGGTGATCGGCCGCGAGAACGAAATCGAACGGGCGATCCAGATCCTCTGCCGCCGCACGAAGAACAACCCGGTGCTGCTCGGCGAAGCGGGCGTCGGCAAGACGGCCATCGTCGAAGGCTTTGCCCAGCGCGTCATCGACGGCAACGTGCCGGAGATGCTGCTCGACCGGCGGATCGTCGTGCTCGACCTGGCGATGATGGTCGCCGGCACCAAGTACCGCGGCCAGTTCGAAGAGCGGATCAAGGCCGTGATGAACGAAGTCCGCCGGGCGAAGAACACGATCCTGTTCATCGACGAGCTGCACACGCTGGTCGGCGCCGGCGGCGCGGAAGGCGCGATCGACGCCTCGAACGTGCTCAAGCCGGCCCTGGCCCGCGGCGAAATCCAGTGCATCGGCGCCACGACGCTCGACGAGTACCGCAAGTACATCGAGAAGGATTCGGCGCTGGCCCGCCGGTTCCAGGAGGTCATCGTCGAGCCGACGACGCCGGACGAGACGGTGAAGATCCTCAAGGGCCTGCGCGACCGGTACGAAGAGCATCACCGCGTGCAGATCACCGACGACGCGATCGCAGGCGGCCGTCGAGCTGTCGGACCGGTACATCACCGGCCGCTGCCTGCCGGACAAGGCGATCGACGTGATCGACGAAGCCGGTGCCCGCGTGCGGCTCAAGAGCATGACCAAGCCGCCGAATCTCAAGGAGATCGACGAGGAAGTCGAGCGGCTCAACCAGGAGAAGGAAGAAGCGGTCGCCAACCAGGACTTCGAGAAGGCGGCCTCGCTCCGCGACCAGGCCGACAAGCTCAAGAAGAAGAAGGACCACATCACCCGCGAATGGCGCGAGAAGTCGCGCGAGAACGACGGCGTGGTGGACGAGGAGGTCATCGCCGAGGTCGTGTCGAAGATGACCGGCATCCCGCTCACGCGGATGACCACCGAGGACAGCCTGCGCCTGATGCAGATGGAAGACGAGCTGCACAAGAAGGTCATCAGCCAGGACGAGGCGATCAAGGCGATCGCCAAGGCCGTCCGCCGCAGCCGCAGCGGTTTGCAAGGATCCCAAGCGGCCGACCGGCATGTTCGTGTTCGCCGGGCCGACGGGCGTCGGCAAGACGCTGCTGGCCAAGGCGCTGGCCGAGTTCATGTTCGGCGACGACGACGCCCTCGTCCAGATCGACATGAGCGAGTACATGGAGAAGCACAACGTCAGCCGGCTGATCGGCGCCCCGCCGGGCTACGTCGGCTACGAGGAAGGCGGCCAGCTCACCGAGCAGATCCGCCGCCGGCCCTACGCGGTGGTGCTGCTCGACGAAATCGAGAAGGCCCACCCGGACGTGTTCAACATGCTGCTGCAGGTGATGGAAGAAGGCCGGCTGACCGACAGCTTCGGCCGCAACGTCGACTTCCGCAACGTGATCCTGATCATGACGACCAACGCGGGCGCCGAGGCGATCAAGAACGAGTCGGCGTTCGGCTTCCAGAAGCCGGACGAGGACGCCAGCTACGAGAGCATGAAGAAGCGCGTGACCGAGGAGATCGAAAAGGTCTTCCGGCCCGAGTTCATCAACCGCGTGAACGACATCATCGTGTTCCGCCACCTGAACGACGACGACCTGAAGCACGTGGTCGACCTGGAGCTGGCGAAGGTCCGCGAGCGGCTCAACGAGAAGGGCCTGATGATCGAGCTGACCGACGAGGCCAAGGAGTTCTTGATCAAGAAGGGCTCGAACACCGACTACGGCGCCCGGCCGCTGCGGCGGGCGATCGAGAAGTTCGTCGAGGACCCGCTGGCCGAGGAACTGCTCAAGGGCGAGTTCAACGGCAAGGACACGATCCGCGTCGAGGTGAAGAAAGTGGGCGACAAGAAGCAGCTGGTGTTCGAAGGCCGCTCGGCCAAGGACCAGCCGCCAGCGGAGCCGGAGCCGGTTGGCGCCGGTGCGAGCACCGACGGCGGCAGCAGCGAGCATACGGAAGCCAGCGGCTCGTGAAGCTGCACCTAGATTGTTGACGAGAAATCTATTTAGCCTCGGGTCATTGACCCGGGGCTAATTTTTTGCGCGGCAAGTGCTATCAGTTTGTGTTAAAGTGACGGCCTTATGACTTGGAAAAATTCAACGCAATTTGTGGCCGCGGCATTGTTTCTCTTACTGGGTGCATTTGTTAATGCCGCGCCGCCGCGCGTCACTCACGAGCGCTATCAACTCGAGCTAGTAGCCAGCGAGCCGGAGATTGCCACCCCGGTGGGTATGACATTCGATCGCGCTGGCCGGCTGTTGGTGATTGAGTCGCATACGCACCAGGTGCCGGAAAAATACGAGGGCCCGAAGCACGATCGCATTCGGATGCTCTCCGATTCGGACGGCGACGGCAAGCTCGACCGCTGGAGCACGTTTGCCGAAGGGTTTCGTCACTCAATGAATCTGCTCGCCCGCAAGGACGGAGCGGTTTACCTGGTGACCCGCGGCAGTGTGCTGTTGCTGCGCGATACCGATGATGATGGCATGGTCGATAAGCAAGACGTGTTGCTACGTCTGGAAACAGAAGACGATTACCCGCACAACGCGTTGGGCGGTATTGACGAGACACCCGAGGGGTTTCTCGTCATCGGCCTTGGCGAAAATCATGGTTTGCCGTTCAAGCTCGTTGGCGCCGACGGCAAAACCATTTCCGCCACCGGTGGCCTCGATGGCTTTTTCCGCTGTACGGCCGAAGGCAAAAATATCGAGCACATCGCACGCGGAGTTTGGAACCCATTCAGCTTGTGCGTCGTGCAGCGGGGCCGCATCTTCGCCGTGGACAACGACCCGGACGCCAGCCCGCCGTGCCGCTTATTACATGTCGTGGAGGGTGGCGACTACGGCTATCTCTATCAATATGGCCGCGCCGGCACGCACCCGCTGCAATCTTGGAACGGCGAGCTCCCCGGCACGCTGCCGATGGTCTGTGGCACTGGTGAAGCGCCGACGGCAATCGTCGACCACGCCGGCAGCCTGTGGGTGACCAGTTGGGGCGATTACCGGGTCGAGCGGTACCGGCTCGTGCCGCGCGGCGTATCGTACGCGGCCACGAGGGAGGTGGTCGTGCAGGGCGATGCCGATTTCCGGCCCACCGGCATGGCCGTGTCGCCGGACGGCTCGCTGTACTTCGGCGACTGGGTGCTGCGCGATTACCCGGTGCATAGCCGTGGCCGGATCTGGCAGCTCAAATTGCCCGCTGACGAGGTAGGCCGCCGTTCCCCCCGCCCTCGCAAGCTGATATGTACTCATCGGGCGACCCCGAATTTGCTATGGGCGACGCCGACTCGAACGACCCATTCGGACGCGCGAATGCGGTCTGGTACATAAAGCGCGGCACCATCCCGGATACTGGCAGGACACCAGGCCTGAGATTGTGCGGGCTGCAAGCAAAGCGTTCGCTTAGTGCAAACGAAGCGTTGCCCATTTTGCGACGATGCGCTCCGCGACGAATCGGCCGATGTGCGACTGTACGCCGTGCGCTGGATCGCCGACGAACGACTGACCCCATTGCGTGATGAGGTTGCCAAGTTGCTCGAAGTGCCGCCGCCGAGCAAGCAATATTACATGGCGGTATTAGCTGCGATTGACTGGTTAGACCACGAACCGAAGATGCGCGCAAAGAAATCGCCGATGAGCTGCTCGTGCGGGAGTTGGAGCGTGACGATCGTTCGCCGGAAGCTGCGTGCCGCTTGCGCTGTCGCTCGTGTCGCCGGATAACAAATACCTCACTCCGGACCGAATACGAGGCTATTTGCAGGCCGAATACTTGCCACTGCGGTTGGAAGCGGTGCGATCGCTCGCGCTGCAAACGGATCCCGAGCGTTTCGATATGCTGGCCGCGGCGGCCGGCGACCAATCGCAGAGCGACGAACTGCGAGCCGAAGCGGTTGTGGGACTGGCTCCTGTGGCCGAAAAGCAGCGAAATCTGTTGGAACAATTGGCCGAGGGCATACACCCGGTCCTGCGTCGTGAAGCGGAGCGCGTGCTCCGGCTGGCGCAATTGCGACCAGCACCGGTTGAATCCCGGTCCGCGGCGGACGATTTGGACGCGTGGAACAAGCTGCTCGCCAAGCCGGGCGACGCGGCGGCCGGCCGGCGGTTGTTTTTCAGCGAAGTCGGACCTCGATGCGGCGTGTGCCATCAGCACAACGGCCGCGGCGGGCGCATTGGCCAGGACCTGACCCACATCGTGCGCAACACGTCGCGCGAGCGAATCATCACCTCCATACTGCAGCCCGACCAGGACGTTGCCCCGCAGTATCAACCGTGGCTGCTGGTGACCGACGACGGCAAAACGCACTCTGGTTTGCGGATGCCCGAAGGCGGCGACGACGGCACCGAGGAGTACATCGACTCGGCCGGCAAACACTTTCGTTTGCCAAGCAACACGATCGAAAGTCGCGAGGCGACTTCGACGTCGATCATGCCCAGCGGGCTGGAGTCGACTGTTTCGGTCGAGGACCTGCGCGATTTGGTCACATTTCTGACATCATCGGAGTCGTCGCAATGAGCATAATTAGCCCCGGGTCAGCGACCCGGGGCTAACTACGGGGGCTATCGGCGCACGTCGGTTCGATTGTTAGAAGCGCCTCGGCGGCTGGGTATTCCCGAGCGCGATCGAGATACACGACGAATGCCGAAAGATGCTGTTGTTGTTGCGTTGAGTCCTCGTCACGAATGACCGCCACAAACGTCGTGGTGCCCATCACGGTGTAATGTCCCAGCGGAGTATAAATCGATCCGCCAAGCTGGCCTTCCTGGCCAACGTGTGCCGACTGGCCATCGACCCTGATACTTCTCTGTTGGAACTTCAAGTCAAAACGCAAGTTGAATCGCTCCCCAGCCATCGATTCAATTTGGCCTTGGCCTTCAAATTGCCACGGCTGTGTTTTGATGAGCACAGGTACGGCGAAATTAAACTGGCCGCGGCGGCCGTCGTCGTCACTCAAGGTTAATGTTGTTACTTGCTGGCAAACCACCTTGGGATTCTCAAAACCGAGTTCATGCAGTGCCTCGACCACTTCGGGGCTGACCAATTTGATATTGGGTTCAACGACTTCGTTGATATCCAGCAGCCACACGATGCGGAGCTGCAGCGTCTCGCCGGGCTGAGCTTTTTCGATGGCTGCGACTTCGCTGCGTTCGTCGAGTTTCATCATGAGCGCTTCGACAATCTTGATTGTCTCGTTGTCCGCAAACACGAGAACCGAGTTGGTCCGCTCGTCGACGGCCAGCCGCGTGGCCGCACCACCGAGGACTTCTTTGAGCACTCGGGCAGCGTCGGCCGCCCTGCTATTTTGCAGAGAGAACACCTTGAAGCTGCCGTCTTTCGGCATCAGAGTGTTTTGTTGCTGCTGCCTACGGTTCGCCGATTCCGCCGCTAGCATTTGAGCCATTTGCTGTGCCAAGGCGTTGCGCTTCGCTTCTAATTCCCTAAGTTGTTGCTCCAGCACGGTGCGCTGCTGGTAGAGCTGAGGATTGGGCTGTCGTAGTAGTGATTCCAAATTGGACAGCGCTTTGCGGTATTCATCCTCGGCCAGGGCGTGCTGTTCGCCAACCTCTTGTTGTTGCCGTTGCTGTAACAGTGCTTGATTCCTGCGTTGCGCTGCCTCAGAGGCCTGGGCTGCCTTTTGTTGCGGGGATGTCCTGTCGCCACCCTGTCCAGGATCGGCGTTCGCTTGCTTTTGTTGCAACAGCTTCAGAGCGTTTTGGAGCGGGTCGCCGGCTTTCTCCGCCTCGCCTTCATCTTGAGCAAGGCACAACCCGGCAAAACACATACTCAGTAGCAATGCCATGCTTGTGGATAAGGACGACCATTGTGAGAGCATACCAATGGACTTTTTGGGGCAAGCGCTCATGACTAACCTCCGTTGAAATGGTCCGGCTCAAAGGGATCCGCGACTGCGTGAGTATCGTAGTTCGGTTGATAAGTGGGAAAGATCCGCACGATGGTCACGTTCGGATGCTGCGATGCGACGGGAACGACGAGCAAGTCCTCGCCACCGATAAAGAAAGACCGTGGTGAATCTGCGTCCTCGCGGGAACTTGGTGTCACGACGCTGGCAGAGGTGATGTTTGACGGTTGGCGGTTAAGCACCGTCCAACCCGCGGCGATAGCGAGCGCGGCGGCCGTCGCGACTAAGCCAACGATGAGTCTGGTGTGGCGGCGGCGCGGAACAATCGTCGTGCGCAATGATTCAATAAGACTGCCTCGCGGAGATTCCAGTTCGCGGCAAACGGGCGACGTCAACAGTCCGTCAATCCAGCGCTGCTGGTCGATCGCGTCGCGGCAGCTATCGCATTCATGGAGGTGTGCGGTGAAGTGCAATGCCACTTCGACCGGCAGGTCATCCAAGAGAAATGAATCCAGGTTGGAGCAGTTGCTGTGGCTCATGGCGTTTCTCGGCAAGCGCGGCGGCCGCACACTTCGTCGTAAACATCGCTCAGTCGCCGCCGCATTTCCTTGCGTGCCAGCGACAAGTTTGCTTTCACGGCAGAGGGTTCGATCGCCAAAACCTCGGATACCTCGGCCAGTGAAAGTCCCTCACATGTCACCAAATGCAGCACCTGGCGTTGTCGGGGAGGTAACGTGTCCATCACCGCCAAGGCACGCGCTACGTTCTCACGTTCGCTCGATTTGTCCGTTGCGGCCGGCCGGGGGCAGGGCGGGTCACTTTCCAGCAACTGCGGCCGGAATTTTGCTTGTCGTAACTGGTCGGTCCACAAGTTGGTCGCGATTCGCAGCAGCCACACACGGGCCACGCGCGGATCGCGCAAGTTTTTCCCGGCTGCTCCACGCGCGGAGCAATCGTTTCCTGGCTCAAATCCTCCGCCGCATCCGTTCGGCCGGTTAAACGCAGTGCGTAGCGATACACGGCTCCCACGTGCTCTTCCACCGCATCGAAAGGGTGTGGCGTCACCGTGGGTTGTGTCCTCGCGGCGGCAGGCGGAAGCGACTGGTACTTCCGGGCGGCGACCGGTTGCGGTCGTCGCCTGGCCCTGCTACCAACCAAAGACGTAACGCTCGGCCGAGGTCAAAAAAATTCTCCGCGGAAAGGGGTCGGGAGTCGTGAGCCCCTTCGAATTGAGAAAAAGCCTGTACGTCCGGACGGCTGAGCAGAACGAGGCAACGGACGACTCCCGACCCCGTTTTTGGCGTGCCAGCAATGCATGCCCCGCTGGGGCGGCTTGGCCGGCTCCAATTCCACCATAAACTTTACTCAAGCGGCAGAGTTTGCCGTACCGACATTTGAGACGTACGCCAGGGGGGCGGTACGCGCACGTCGTAGGTCAGGCTTTCCAGCCTGACTTCCGCCAACGCTGCATGAAAATGTCAGGCTGGAAAGCCTGACCTACCCCCCATGTCCACCGCCTCCACCAATTCGCCCAGCACAACTCGGCCGCCGCGGCCTGATCGCGGCCGTGGCCGATTCGGTCGCCGACTCTCGGCGCCGTCGTCGATCCGCTGGGTCGAGACGCTCGGCGACATGACGCTGTTCATCGTTGCGGACGTTCGCCTGGCTGTTCACGCGGCTGCCGCGCCGCGACACGCTCATTCCTGCGTTCTACAACATTGGCGTGCTGAGCCTGCCGGTCGTCGCGCTCACCGGCACGTTCATCGGCATGGTGCTGGCCGTGCAGATCGTACACGCAGTTCAAGCAGTTTGGCTTCGAGACGCGGCTGGGCGCGCTGATCAACATGTCGATGTGCCGCGAGCTGGGGCCGGTGCTGGCCGCGACGATGCTGGCCGGCCGCGTCGGCAGCGCGATGGCCGCCGAGATCGGCACGATGCGCGTCACCGAGCAGATCGACGCGCTGGTCTCAATGGGCGCCAACCCGGTGCAATACCTGGTCGTGCCGCGGTTTCTCGGCCTGCCTGCTGATGATCCCGTCGCTGACGATCATGGCCAACTTCATGGGCGTCGTCGGCGGCTGGCTGTACAGCGTGCAAATCTTCGGCATCGACTCGTACCACTACTGGACACAACTCGCAGCAGTTCGTCGACAACTGGGACCTGTTCTACGGCATCTTCAAGAGCGTGTTCTTCGGCGCGACGATCGCCATCGTGAGCTGCTACCGCGGCTTCCATTGTGCGCCGGGCGCCGAAGGCGTCGGCCGGGCCGCCACGGCGGCGTTCGTGCTGTCGTTCGTGATCATCATCGATGCTCGATTTGTTCCTCAGCATCGGGCTCGACCATGTGCACGACATGATTTGGCCGGAGATGATGGCCTGATGACCGCCGCGACCGCCAAGAAGAAATCGAATAGCTCGCAGCGACCGAGCGCGGCGCTGATCGAGCTTCACGACTTGAGCGTCGCGTTCGGCCGGCAGCCGGTGCTGCGCGACATTAACCTGTCGATTCCTCGCGGCCAGACGCTGGCCGTCATCGGCGAAAGCGGCTGCGGCAAGACGGTGCTGCTGAAGACGATCATCGGCCTGTTGCATCCGACAGCGGGCCACGTCGTGTTCGACGGCCAGCGGATCGACGAGCTCGACGACAAGGAGCTCACAGCGCCAGCGCGGCCGCTTCGGCTTCGTGTTTCAGAACGCGGCCTTGTTCGACAGCATGACGATCGCCGAGAACGTCGCGTTTCCGCTGCGCGAGAATCGCCGCATGACGGCCGGACGAAGCGCGAACCGATTGTCGACGAAGCGCCTCGGCCGAAGTCGGCCTGCCGCACGAGCGTGCTGCCGAAGCGGCCGGCGCAGCTCTCCGGCGGCATGCGGAAGCGCGTCGGCCTGGCCCGGGCCCTGGTGATGAACCCCGAGGTGCTGCTGTACGACGAGCCGACCACCGGCCTCGACCCGATCATGAGCGACGTCATCAACGAGCTGATCCTCCGCACGCGCGAGCAGCAGCCCGTGACCAGCATCGTCGTGACGCACGACATGAAGACCGCCCAGAAGGTGGCCGACCGCATCGTGATGCTGTACCCGCTGGCGCGGCTGGACCCGACGAGCCGCAAATCATCTTCGACGGCACGCCGCAAGAAATTCATGAAATCGAAGGACAAACGCGTCGCCCAGTTCGTCCGCGGCGAAGCCGGCGAACGGTTGATGGAAATGCAGGAACAAGCAGGTGTTAGTAGTTAGTCGTTAGTTGTTAGTCATTCTGAATCGAATTACTAACGACTAACTACCTAACGACTAACGACTCTCATCATGAACGAACGACAAATGCAATTCCGGGTGGGCGTGGTCGTGTTTGCCACGATGATCATCGGCGGGCTGCTGGCGACGCTCAACGGCCCGATGCCGAACGAGTGGCTGCCGTGGGGCCGTCAGACGTACTAGCATCGCCATCAAGCTTGCCCCAAGCGCCGGGCGTCGGGCCCGAATACGCCGGTCCGCAAGAACGGCCTGTTGATCGGCCGCGTGGAAGCGATCGAAGATCTGGACGACGGCGTAATTCTGCACGTCAGCATCGACGGCGACCGCCGGCTGTTCCAGCCACGTGCCCACGTCCGCACGTCCGTGCTGGGCGATGCGACGATCGATTTTGCCACGTCGCTTACGGATGCACCGGCCGCAGCCGCTCGCGGATGGGGCAACCATCCCGGTGTTGTCGACGCCGAATCCGTTCGATGCGCTCGCCAAGCTCGCCGAACTCAAGACGATTTTGCGTCGGCGAGCCGTTCGCTGGGCAATGCCGGCGACGAAGTAGCCAAGTTGGCGCGCCGGGTCGACGCAGCGTTCGGCACCGAAACCGAGCAAGGCCGCGTCAAGCGCTGCTGGACACGACCGAAGAGGCGATGGCCAATTCGGCCGGACGATGGCCTCAATCAACGAAATCATCGGCGACGAACCGATCGTTGCGCAAACCCCATTGCAAGAGCGACCGGCGACCGGCCAGCAAATGCTCAACCGCCAGCCGTTGCCGAATGGACAGCAGCCGGTCCTCGATCAGCCGCCCGCGAATAGTCAGCCTCCGGCCGACGGTCAGCAGATGCGGCAGCGAATTCGCCAGGGTCTGAACGAACTGCCCGAAGCGGTCCGCGAGATGCGAATCACGATGCAAGCAGTTCCGCGTCGTACTCGAATCGGCGAACAAAAACTTCAAGAAACCTGGAAGGCTTTACCGAGCCGCTCGGCCGCAGCGGCGAGGAAATTGCCACCTCCCTCATCGATGCCGTTGAAGGCCTGGATCGCCTCGTCGAAGAATTCACGTGCTCTCGCAGGCGCTCAACAACCGCGAAGGCACGATCGGCCAATTGATCCACGATCCGCAGCTTTACGAGAACATGAATCGCTTGATGCGCAACGCGAACCAAGTCGTCGTGCAAGTCAACGACCTGACGCTGCGGTTGCGGCCGGTACTGAACGATGTGCGCGTCTTCATGGACAAAGTTGCCCGTGAGCCGGGCCGCGTTGTCACCGGCGGCCTTAATCCCAGTGTCGTTAAGTAAAACTTGACGCGCAGCATTCGGCCGCTTGCGGCTTAGCGAAGCGGAGGGCTGACGATCGGCGCACCTTGCTGCTGCGGTACTACGCTCGGCGTTGTACTCGGTATCATTGGTGGCGCAGACGGCGGCACTGAAACTGCGGCGGCTGTTCCGCGGTAGCGCAATTACCCGCCGGCGGTCCAGCGGGGCCGATCGGCATCGCCGCGCCGGCCGGCGCACCGGATACTGCAGCGTGTCCTGCCGCAACTGGTTCGCGCGCTCCACCAGTTGCTCGCGTCGGCACGATCGATTGCGGTGCCAGGTCGTAGCCACCGTGCGATTGTCGCGAATCTTCGTTGGCACCAGGTTCTCGCTGACGAAGTCGAGCGGCGGAATCTGGTACCACGGCGTGGAATCGGCTGATTGACCGTCAGCGTTTCGTAGCCCGGCTTCACGAGCCGAATCTCGCGCGTGCCGTAGTAGGTGAAGTCGACCGAGCAGGGCGTCGTGCCGATCTGCTGGTTATCGACGTACACCAGGCGCCAGGCGGATTGCTGCGAACATTCAGCCGCCGCCGCACGCAGCCGCACGGCAACAGCATGACCACGGCATCAGAAGCGCGACGCAAACGCGTGCGCATTCGGCGTCGCTGGCGGCTGACGAGTGCACGATATGTCGCAATGCGATGCATTGATCATCGACACGTCCCGAGTGGCGGTAGGAAATGCGGCGGAGCATAGAGATCTAAGCCGCGCGCGAGCAAGCTCCGCCGCTGAATGGCGGTCCCCGCGCCGGTTTCGCTGGCCTGTTTCCGCGCTTTTCTCAAGAGCGGCTAGAATGAAAGGTTTAGCGGGTGCTAGTTTCTCCGTCGCCACCGCGTGCTAGCAGCCTCAGCGTCATTGCCCTGCTCGTGTCGCATGTCGACGAACAACGGCTCAGTTTGCCCCACGTTTGTCCTGAATCACGCCTCGGTGAGCGACCTGGGCATGCGCCGCACGAACAACCAGGACTCGCTGGCCGTGATGGTGGCCGACGACGTGGCGACGTGGGCCACGCGCGGGCACTTGCTGATGGTGGCCGACGGGATGGGCGCGCACGCGGCCGGCGAGCTGGCCAGCAAGCTGGCGGTCGACAACATTCCGCACACGTACTTCAAGCTGCGCGACCTGTATCCGCCGGCCGCCTTGCGGCAGGCGATCCGCGACGCGAACGCGGTGATCCACGCCAAGGGCCAGAGCAGCATCGGCTTCCAGGGCATGGGCACCACGTGCAGTTGCCTGGTGCTGTTGCCGCAAGGGGCGCTCGTGGCCCACATCGGCGATAGCCGCGTCTACCGCCTGCGCGGCAACGTGCTCGAGCAGCTCACGTTCGATCACAGCCTGGTGTGGGAGATGGCGGCCGCCGGGCAGATGGCCCAAGAGGACGTGCCGGCGTACATTCCGAAGAACGTCATCACGCGTTCGCTCGGGCCGCATCCGACCGTGCACGTCGATCTCGAAGGTCCGTACAACGCTGCCGCCGGCGACGTGTTCTTGCTGTGCAGCGACGGCTTGAGCGGGCCGGTGACCGACGAAGAACTGGGCGCGATTCTGCAATGCCTGCCGCCCGACGAAGCCGCCGAAACGCTGGTCGACCTGGCCAATCTTCGCGGCGGCCCGGATAACATCTCGGTGATCGTCGCGCGAGTTGGTGAAGACTCGCCTCCTAAGCTTCCCGCGGTCGATGGTCTGCAGGCGACGCCGCCTGCGGTCCAGCGACGAACGCAAACGGCACCGCTGTGGATTGCCGCTGGCGCGTGCCTGGGCGTGCTCACCTATTGCCTGGTGAACGAGATTTGGCCGGGCGCCGTAATTGCGGCTATCGCGCTCGCCGTGGCGTTCATTTCTGCATTGGCGTTTCAGCACAATTCGAACTCCGCCGGCACGGCAATTCGGCCGCTTGGCGGGCCGTATGGAAACGGGCCGTATCGCAAGGCGACCTGTCCGCCCAATGGCCGTGTGGTCGATGCGCTGCAGGAGATTGCAGGCAAGCTGCGTGAGCTTCCGGAAAAACAGCCGGGCGATTGGACGGTCGACTGGCAGCCGTTCGACACGCAGCGGGCGGAGGCGTCGGCCGCCGCCAAAAACGGCGACTATGTCACCGCCATTCGGGATTACGGTAAGGCGATCCACGAGATCATGCGGCAGTTGCGCGAACATCGGCCGACGGTTGATCCCGATGAACCGCACGCCGCTGCAATTTGAACGAAGTTTTTCTCGACTACTTCGGTAGGTTGAAGATTTCCACCGGCTCGATCGTATCGGCGGGTGTGAAGCCTAGTATTCGCGAGTAGAAATACAACTCCGCCTCGTACGCACGGATGATGTTCTCTGCCTGTGCGGAAACCGTGCTGTTCGCCTTCGAATGGAACGTACGCCACCGGCAGCCCGCGTTGTTTTAGCGATGTCAGAATCAGTTCCGCCTGGTTCGGCGGCACGATTTTGTCTTCCAAGCCCTGCAGCAAGATCACGGGTTGATTGAAGCCATCGAGGTGGAAGATGGGCGAGCGCTGGCGATAGCGTCTTCTTCTTGTGGATACGGGCCGACGAGCCGATCAAGGTACCGTGATTCGAATTTGTGGGTGTCGTGCACCAGGAGCGCAAGATCGCTCACTCCGTAAAGACTGGCGCCGCAGCGGAACACATCGTTGAACGCCAGGCAAGCTAGCGTGGTGTAGCCGCCGGCGCTGCCGCCACGGATCATGAGCTGGTTGCGATCGGCTTTGCCTTGTTGGGCCAGGTACAGCGCGGCATTGGTGGCGTCGGCCACGTCGACAACGCCCCAGGAATCCCGCAATCGATTGCGATACTTGCGGCCATAGCCGGTACTGCCGCCGTAGTTCACATCGCACACGGCCAAGCCGCGCGAGGTCCAGAATTGAGTCGTCAGCCGCAACAGCGCCGGCGTGGCCGAAGTGGGTCCGCCGTGGACCATGACCACCAGCGGCGGAGCTTCGCCCTGCGGCCCGCGATAATTGGCGATTTGCCGGCGGATAATAAAACGCGTGGGCCGTCCTGCCGCCGTCGGTTGGGAATTCAATGGCTTCGGGGATCGAGACGTAAGCGGCGTCGAGTTGCAGCGGCGAACCTTGGCGAATGACTTTCGCGCGGCCGCTGGGCAAATCAATCTCCACCAGAGCTTCGGCAACGGCCGGCCCGCCAGCGGTGGCAAACACGCTTTCGCCGGCGACGTTCAGTCCGGAAATGTACGAGTAGGGCAGGTCGAGCGTTTTATGTGTTCCTGTACGCGGGTCAATGCGCATGACCCGCCACGTGCCGCCGGAGCTATAGCGCGCCACGATGTGGCCGTCGGGCTCGAAGCCGTACGTCGCTGTGCCGAACACCCACTGCGGTGCACCGAACTCCGCCTCCATCGGCAGAACGGGCACGATATTGCCGTCGCGCTCGGCATACAGGTTCCACCAATCGGTGCGGTCGGAAACAAAATACAGCGTTCCATCGGGTGACCACTCGGGCTGAAAGATCGACTCCTCGAGATCGCCGGCCACTTTGTGCGATTTGCCGAGCGAGCCATTCGCCGTCGAACGATGCTACGAAAAGCTCCGTGTCGTCCCACGGCATGTTGGGGTGATTCCAAGCGAGCCAGGCGAGTTGCCGGCCATCGGGGCTGACGCGCGGGTTGGAATAGAAATCGGCACCTTCGACGAGCGTGGTGATTTTGCCGTCCACCAGGCTGATCGCCACGATGCGATTGGGCGGCTCGTCGTCGCCGTTGGTGTGGTCTTCGCACACGGCGATCAGGCGATTACGGGGCGCATCGTGAACGAAGTCGGCGAAGCGCAGTCGCCCTTCCGGCGTGAGCGGTTGCGGAGAACTGCCCGGCGTCAGCCGCCAAATACGCTGGTCCGCATAGTTTGTAAAGTACACGGTGCCTTGCGAGGCCAGCAGGGCACCGCCGCCATACTCATTCGCCAGGGTGCGGGCACTAAACGGCGGCGGCAGCACGTCCTCGATCGTGCCATTGGGCGCGCGACGCACAATTGCGTATCGTCCTTGCTCCTCCGGCCGGACTTCGACCCAATACGGTATGTCGCCATCGAGCGACATGTCGCCGAAACGCACGGCTCCCTGAACGAGCATTTGCGTCGTGATCGGCGAGCGCCATGAACCGTAGGGAGCGACGGTCGGCTCGGCGCCAGAACCAGTTCGCGAAGTGCCGATGGAAAAAGCAGCAAATAACATGGCGAGATTCGTAAGATATTGTTTCATGGTTGTCACGAGTTCCAAGGATACGGCAGGCATGCCAGGCATCGCAAGTCGGCGTTCTATCAACTAGAACCCAAGGTGGCGATAGGACAAAGCGATCGCGCGGCGGGTTCACTTGCTGGCGGAAACTGCACATAATCGCGTAGGTTCAGCTGTCGCGGAATTCCTTGAATTCGAGGCCGGCATTATGCATTGCATGAAATGGAAATCGCACTTATTAATTCGAATTGGAATTTTGTGCCACGCGTCAGCCGTGACGTTTGCAAACGAAAGGCTGGCACTTGCCGAGGTTTCGTCGGCCGCGTGTTGCATTGAAGTTGTCGACAGTGATAGCCGCTGGCCCGTGCCGCTGGTTGAGTTGCGGACCACTCACCAGCAGCGGTTCATTACTGACAACGCCGGCATCATTGCCATGGATTCGCCGGAGTTAATGGGACGCGAGACGTGGTTCTCGGTGACCGCCGACGGGTACGAAGCAACGGCAGATGGGTTTGGCTATCGCGGTGTGCGGCTGACTCCGCAGCCGGGAAAAACGCTCACGGTCGAGGTCACGCGCACGAGCATCGCCAAACGGTTGGGGCGAATTACCGGCGGCGGCCTGTTTGCCGAGAGTCAGAAGCTGGGCCGCGAAATCGATTGGCCGGAGAGCGGCGTGCTCGGTTGCGATAGTGTGCAAAATGCCGTGCACCGGGGCCGATTGTTTTGGGCCTGGGGCGACACGACGCTGGCCCGCTATCCGCTAGGCATTTTTCATATGACCAGCGCGGCGAGTCCCGTGCGGCCGCTCGAGTCATTCGAGCCGCCGTTGAGACTGCAGCTCGATCATTTCACGGACTCTGCCGGACGGCCGCGCGGAGTGGCCGAGATGCCCGGCTCGGGACCGACCTGGCTTTCCGGCTACGTCAGCCTGCCGACAAGAGAGGGCGAGAGCCGGTTGGTGGCAACGTACGTGAAAATCAAACCACCGTTGGAAGCGTACGAGGCCGGACTGTGCGTCTGGAACGACGAAAACGAACGGTTCGAACATCTGAAAACCGTGTGGACCAAAACGGAAGCCACACCCAAGCATCCGCCTTTGCCGCAAGGTCACCCCGTGATTGTTGACGGCGAGGATGTCCGGAAGTGGGCTCTATTCGGCGACCCGCTGCCGAAGTTGCGTTGCCCCGCCACGTTTGAGGCGTGGCAGGACTCGGCGACATGGGAAGAGCTGACGCCGCAGAAAAGTTTGGTCGCCGCGCCCGACGGTTCGTCCGTGAAGCCACATACCGGCTCTATCGCGTGGAACTCTTTTCGTCGGCGGTGGGTAACCGTGTTCATGCAGGCGTTTGGCAAGCCGTCGGCATTTGGTGAGTTATGGTACGCAGAGGCCGATGCGCCCACAGGTCCGTGGGGCACGGCGGTGAAAGTCTTGTCGCACAAAAATTACACGTTCTACAATCCGCGGCTACATCCAGAATTCACGCCCGATGACTCACCGGTGCTGCTCTTCGAAGGCACGTACACGCAGACGTTCGCCGACCGGCCGGAGGCGACGCCGCGATACGACTACAATCAAATTCTGTATCGGTTGGATCTGGATGATGCGAAGCTGGCACCTGCGCAGGAACCTAGTCGTTGAAGCGACAGGTAGATCAAGATGCGTTTACGGTTTGTCGCAGCGCTGGCGATACTCTTGATAACCGCGTCTTCCGCGTGCGCGCAAGGCGACGCGTATGTGCGTGTGAATCTGGTCGGTTACCGGTCCGACGGCGCGAAGATTGCGATTGGGTTTGGCACATTAGAGCTGCCAGCGGAGTTTCAGGTCGTCAATGTCGGCACACAGCTGGTCGTATTCAACGGTCGCTCGAAGCCAGTCGCGGAAGCGTGGGGACAGTTCACGCACCATGCGGAGCTCGACTTCTCAGGGTTCGACAAAGCCGGCCAGTACAAACTGCGTTTGGGATCGGCCGAGTCGGCGCCGTTCCGAATCTTGACCGATGTTTACGCCGAGTTGCCGGATCAACTGCTGGAATTCATGCGCCACCAGCGGTGCGGCTACAATCCGTGGCTCGATGAAGTATGCCACGCGCAGGATGGCCGCACTGCGTATGGTCCGCTGTCGGCGGGAAGTTACGTCGATGTCCGTGGCGGCTGGCATGATGCCGGCGACCAGTTGAAATACCTCATCACGGCCAGCAATGCGACAGCACAAATGCTGTTGGCGTACCAGTTAGCGGCTGCGTCGGGCGGCCCGAAAAAGTTAAGTGATCGTGTGAACGAGTTGGGTCAGCCGCGGTCGAATGGCATTCCGGATTTGCTCGACGAAGCGAGGTGGGGATTGGATTGGATGCTGCGGCTGCACCCCACGCCGGACCAGCTCTACCACCAGGTGGCCGACGACCGCGATCATGCCGGGTTTCGCTTGCCTCACAAGGAAACCGCCGATTACGGCTGGGGGTCGGGAAGCTACCGCGTGGTTTATGGCGCCGACGGAGAGCCTCAAGGACTGGGTGAGTTCAAAAGCCGCTCGAATGGCGTTGCGAACCTCGCGGGCCGGTACGCCGCAGCAATGGCGCTCGGTTATCAGATTTGGAAAGATGACGAGCGGCAACGCAGTTACGCGGACCGATTGTTGCAGGCCGGAAAGGAGGTCTACGCGCTGGGGAAAGCCCACGAAGGCGTGCAGCAAGGCAACTCGTACGGCGCACCGTACCGTTATGAGGAATCCACGTGGGCCGACGACTTGGAATGGGGCGCGGCCGAATTGCTGCGCGCAACCGGCGATGCAAAATACCGCGAGGATGCGGTGCGCTATGCCCAGCTCGCGGCAACCGACGGCTGGATGGGCCAGGAGCAAATCGGCCACTATCAGTATTACCCGTTCATGAACGTGGGGCATTTCCGACTGTACGATCAGGTGGAAGACAAACTCAAAAACATACTGGCCGGCTACTATCGCGAACAGATCGAGCAATGCGTCAAGTTCTCCGCCGGCAACCCTTATCGAATGGGTGTACCGTTCATTTGGTGCTCGAATAATCTCACGGTGGCGCTGGCTACGCAGTGTGCGTTCTATGAGCGGATGACCGGCGACACGCGGTATCGAGAATTTTCGGCACGACATCGCGACTGGCTGTTAGGCCGCAACCCGTGGGGATATTCGATGTTCACGGAAATCCCGTCCAGCGGCCCGTCACCGCGCGATGTGCATTTGTACGCCAACCCGTTGTTGAAGCGGTCGGTTCGCGGCGGGTTGGTGGACGGTCCGGTTGCCCGCAGAATCTTCATGAGCTTAAGGGGAGTCTCGATCCGTGAGCCCGACCCGCTGGCCAATTTCCAGGACGAGCGCGCCGTCTACCACGACGACATCCACGACTACTCCACCAACGAGCCAACGATGGACGGCACGGCCTCGGCGATCTTGCTCTGGGCGCTGTAGGTCAGCCTTTCCAGGCTGACAATGGTCGGTGCACTGCGGCAGACGTCAGGCTGGAAAGCCTGACCTACTTAAACGCCGCGATCATTTTGCGCGTGATCGATTGGCGGGCGGAGAAGAAGCCGTCCCACGGGTCGGCCTTCAGTTTTTGTAAACGCTTGGGCAGGTTCTCGACGTTGTACATATCGGGCTTGGTGCGCGTGGACAACTCGTCCAACGCAAGCGGCACGGCGACTGGCGCACCGGCCCGGGCCCGCGTTGAATACGATGCGATGGCCGTAGCCCCGCGCTGGTTACGTAGGTAGTCGACGAATACTTTGCCGCGGCGTTTGGCTTTGCTCATCGTGGCGAGGTAACGATCGGGCGCTTCGCGGGTCATTGTGTCGGCAACGGATTTAGCGAATTCCTTCAATTCGTCCCACGTGTTTCTGCGTGCCAGCGGCACGACGACGTGCAGTCCTTTGCCGCCGGAGGTGCGCAAATAACTCGTCAGTCCGACGGCCTCCAACCGATCGCGGACTTCCTTGGCCCCATTGACCACGGCCTTCCACTCCGCCCCCTCGCCGGGGTCCAAATCGAACACAATGCGATCGGGTTTTTCGAGCTGGTCTTCCCGAGCGGGCCAGGGATGGATCTCCAGCACGCCCATTTGCACAAGAGCCACGACGCCTGCGATGTCGTCGACGGCAACGTATTCCTCGCGCTTGCCTTTCACCGGTACCATGACGCCGCGCACGGCGTCGGGCAACGAGCCCGTGAGATGTTTCTGGAAGAAACACTCGCCAGTGTAGCCCTCGGGACAGCGCACCAGCGTGAGCGGCCGCTCGACCACGTGCGGCAGAAACCAATCCGCGATTTGCACGTAGTACTCGGCCAGCTGTTGCTTCGTGATGCCTTTCTCCGGATATAAGACGCGGTCCGGGTTGGACAGCTGGACGCCCGCAATCACGACACCGTTTTGTGAGTTGCGCGATACGGCCGTCGATTTAGATTTGCGCGAGCCGCGGTCCTTCCTTTTCGCCGCCGATTTTTTTGTGTTCATTTTGCCTTTCACGGAGCCGTTCGATGCAGCACGTTCAATCGCAGTCGTGGATTTTTCAATTTCCCGCACAACTTGTTTCGGCGACTTGTCTTCGCGCAGTCCCAGAAACGACGGATGCCGCAGCCGGCCATCGCTGGTCCACTCGGTGAATTCGACTTCGGCCACGAGTTCCGGCTTGACCCACGTGACGCCGCGCCGCTCGCTGCCGATAGGTGGATTCTTGAACTGTGGCGAATCAATTCGGCGTTTCTTGAGTTCGGCTGCTAACTCGCGCAACGACTGTGTGGTGAATCCAGTGCCCACGCGGCCGGCGTAGATCAACTTGCCGTGGTCATGGTAGCCCAAGAGAAGGGCCCCGAAGCCAACGCGTGATCCTTCCGGTTTCGAATAACCGCCGATAACAAACTCCTGCTGCTTGAGGCATTTTACTTTGAGCCAGCTCGAAGTGCGGTATTGTTGATAGGTGCTGTCGGCTCGTTTGGAGATGATGCCTTCCATCTGGCTGCGGCAGGCGTTCTGCAGCACAGCTTCGCCTTGCCCTTGGATGTGGTCGCTGTAACGAAACGCACCCTCATTTTTGGGATTTGCCGAATGAACAAGCCGCGCCAGCACGGGCTTGCGATCGACGAGCGGCGTTTGGGTGAGGTCGAATCCTTCGTAGTGCGGCACATCAAACAGGTATTCGACGAGCGAGTCGTCGTCGCCGCGTTTCAACTGGTTTTGAAGCTGCTGAAAATTTGTCCGTCCCGTTTCATCGAGTGCCACGACCTCGCCGTCGAGAATGGCATTCTTGATCGGGAGCGTTTCCAGCGCATCGGCGACGTTGCGGAAGCGGGCCGTCCAATCGTTGCCGTTGCGACTGACGAGGCGGACTTTACCGTTCTCGAAAAACGCCACGGCGCGGTAGCCGTCGAACTTGAGCTCGTGTAGCCAAACGTCACCGTCGGGGACCCGGCTGGCCAGCGTAGCCAACTGCGGTTTGAATTCGGTTGGCTGTTTGGCACGTCGGGCGCCTGAAAGTTTCGTCAGGTCATTCGCCGTGATCGGCGAGAGGCTACCTCGGCCGTTTTTTTTTGAGCGGGATTTCTTCACGGCCACCTTGGTCTTACCGCGTTTTGCCTTCGTCTTAGCCCGAGATGTGGCTGCCGCTTTACTGTTGCTCGACCACACGCGGTCCGCATCGCTCGCGATTTGTTCCATCGTACGGCCGGAAATTACGCTGCGCTGCTTGCGGGCGAGCGGATCCGTCTTCGCACTGGGCCGGGCGTATTTATCGCGATGTTTGATCAACAGCCAGTTTTTACCGTCGTCGCCGGCGCGGCCGCCCATTCGCACCAGCGCCCAACTGCCGCGCAGCTTTTCGCCGTGCAGTTGAAATTTGAGCTTTCCCTCTTTGAAACCTTTTTCGGGATCGCTTTCGGGTTCCCACACGCCGTGGTCCCAGACCATCACCGTGCCGCCGCCGTATTCGCCTTCCGGAATCATGCCCTCGAAGCCGGCGTATTCAAGCGGATGGTCCTCGACGTGAACCGCCAACGACTTTACCGCAGGGTCTAAGTTGGGCCCTTTGGGCACGGCCCAGCTTTTCAGCGTGCCGTCGTGCTCCAGCCGGAAGTCGAAATGTAGCCGGCTGGCGTCGTGCTTCTGAACGACAAACTGCTGGCCGCGAGCGTGCTTGGTGTTTCCGCCGGCCGGTTCCGGAGTACGGCGGAAATTCCGCTTGCGTTTGTATTCGTTGAGACTCATGCAAAAATACAGGGATCGGAGCCCGCCGCGCGAGCAAGAGAATAGACACAATCCCTTGCTTGCGTTGCGGGCTCCGATCCAGACAGAATTTGTTAACCAGCGCGTTGTTTTCCCGTGCGCCTGCCCCGAGCAACCGGTTTCTTCTTTCTTCCATTCGTCCGAGCGCTGGCACTTGTTCGCGAACTTGCCGATCGCGATTTGGACGCGTGGGCCACGCTCTTCTTGAGGACGTCCATGAAGTTGATGGTCTGTCGAACCGGTTCCTCCTCGGAAACTTCCACATCGATCGCTTCGGTCTGACCGGCGTCGACTTTCCGTTGAATCAGTTTGAGTAACACGTCTCGGTACTCATCGTGGTACTTCGACGGATCCCACTCGTCCGTCATGCCGTCGATCAGCTTCGCGGCCAGGTCGATTTCCTTCTTTTGAACTCCGTGCTCGCGGAGGTTTTTACCGGGCAGCTCGAATTCGCTGACCGGCACCAATTCCTGCGGATAGCGGAGCAATTCCAGTACCAGCGCATCATCCTGTGCGACGAGCGCGGCCAGATACTGCCGAGCGCGGATGACTACCTTAGCGATGCCGGCCTTGCCGGCACCTTGAATGGCCTCACGTAAAAGAACGTACCCTTTTTCTCCTTTGGTTCCGGGCGCGAGAATGTACGCCCTTTCGAAGAACCGCACGTCGATCTCTGTCAGTTCCACGAACTCTTCGATCTCGATGGTGCGTGTCATTTCGGCGGACGCGTGTTCCAATTCCTCTTCGCTCAAAAGCACGTAGTTGCCTTCCTCGTACTCATAGCCTTTGACGATTTTGTCCCACGGCACTTCCTCGCCGGTTTCTTCGTTGACACGTTCGTAGCGTACTCGGGCCGCGTTGCGGCTATCGATCATGCGGAAGCTGAGATCTTCGCGGCGCTCGGCCGAATACAACACGACCGGCACGTTCACCAGGCCGAACGAGATGTGGCCTTTCCAAATGGGTCGAGCCATGATGTTTGCTCCCAAATCGCTCACCTTGGCGTGAGCGCGGACAAGTTCGGGACCTTTCGCACGGTAAATGCGCCGTGCAGCGGCGACGACACTC
Source organism: uncultured Planctomycetota bacterium (assembly GCA_963786455.1). GTDB lineage: Bacteria > Planctomycetota > Planctomycetia > Pirellulales > Lacipirellulaceae > JABDGM01. The sequence goes on from CAWAZX010000018.1 coordinate 1,280,106, forward strand.
GGCTCGCTTCTTACCGCGGCATTCCGACGCATCGCCAGGCGATTTCGCTACAATGATCCGCCGTACCGCACATGTTGCTAGCATTGCTAGCAAGCGGGGTGCCAAATGAAAAATCGGCAGTTATTCCGCGGGCCCCGCCGACACGGAGTGATGAAGACGGCTATTTCGACGCCGTCTGCGACGGCTCCCAGCGGCGCAGAAATTGCGCCAGAACGACCTCGTCGCTCGTCAATTGATGCTTGGGTCGAGGTGCAAAGCGTTTGAATTGATCAAAATAAACTCCCGCTTCAAACGTCTCGAGCAAGCCGGAGTGAATATAGTATTTGCGGCAGACAGTGGTAGTGTTGCCTAGTGCGTTCGCTACTTCGGCGATGGTCGATTTAATGATCTTTTTTCGTGCCCGAAGCGTTTCCGCATCGTGATTCAGGAACAATCGGCCGGCCGCCAGAGCCGATCCCTTCCAGGTGCGAAAATCCTTCGCAGTAACGCAGCGCCCGGTTCGTTCGCGCAGATAATCGTTAACCGTGACAGCATCGGCATGGTGGATCGTGCCGTCCTCATCGACGTACTGAAACACGTGAGTGCCTTTGAGACGAGCCAGTTGTCTCAACAAGCGCACAAGCCGCTCGTCATCGATCATTTGCTCTCTTTGGATTCCACCTTTGTGCGAAATCGTAGCTGAGCGTAACCGCGGCCGAATGTGACGTGGCGCGTGCGGAGTGTCGCCAGCCCGTACGATTTATTTTGCCGCACGTATTCCTCGTTGCCGATCCGAATGGATGTGAGATCCAGTAGGGCGACCATGCCGGCCAGGACACGATTTCGCGTGAGCTCTTTGCCACGCAAATCGCGAGTGACTGCGCTGCGCAATTTGGGCAGCAACTCCGCCCAATCACTCAGGCGCAATAATTTGGCGAGATTAGAGATCTCGCGCCAACGCTGGTGATAAATGTATTGCTTGCGATGCCGATCATCCCGGCCGGTCACTTGCAGATGCCCATCGGCGGACCGGCAAATCCACACGTCCGACCACGCGGGCGGTATCGCCAACGACTCGATCCGCTGCAACGTGCGTGGGTCCCGAAGTCGTATTCCCCGAGCACCGGTATAGCAAAAACCGTGGCCATTGCAGCGCCGAGAAAAGCCGACCTCCTCGTCGCTGACGTACTGCAATTGTGCCAGTCGTGCCAGCTCCTCGGCCGGAAATGTTTCAATGGCCAAATTCTTGCGACTCATGGCGCGTGGGCCGCAGCAGGCCGGCGTTTTCCAACAGACGAGTTGAGTCGCTGTGCCGCCCGGTGCAGGTCGTGCACGAATTCGCTGCGCATTTGGTCGCGGTCCGCCTTTTCCGGCGCCGCAGGATGGCCGAGGGGTGATAAGTGGCCATGAGCCAGGCGACATCGTCGCTTGTGAAAAACTTACCGCGGTGTTTTGTGATGCGGAAATCGCGCCCGAGCATGGTCTGTGCCGCGGTGGCGCCGAAGCAGACGATGCCCTCCGGCTTGACGACCAGAATCTCGGCGTGCAGCCACGGTCTACAGGCTTCGATTTGCCTCGCTGAAGGCTTTTTGTGCAGTCGTCGTTTGCCACGCGGCTCCCAACGGAAATGCTTGACCGCGTTGGTGACGTACACTTCGTCGCGCGCGAGTCCGGCCTCGTCCAGTGCGTTATCGAGCAGCCGGCCGGCCGGTCCAACAAAAGGACGGCCTTGTTTGTCTTCCTCATCGCCGGGTATTTCGCCGAGCAAGATTAATCGCGCTTTACGTGGTCCTTCGCCGAAGACAACTTGCGTGGCATGTTTGTAGAGGTCGCACCCGCGGCAATGCTGCGCCGCATCGCGGAGCGATTTCAGATTCAATCGCGCGGGCAAGAATTCTTCTGCGGTCGGGTACGAAGGCATTGGACTTCCTCGGATCTGCGGTTGGATCTCGATGCCAGGTCTTGACGGCCCAACATCGCAGATCGTGTTTTGAAGTTGTGTTAATGGCTGATTTTGGGTGCCACTCGCCGCGGCGAGTGCTGTTGTAGACATCACGGTTTGTTGCATGTCAGGAACGAATTGGCGGCGACTTGCACTCTACCTTGGCTAGTTGGAATCCTTCCGAGGCTATGGATCACAAGGATTGGGCGAGAAGAGCACTGGCAAAGCCCATTGGTCTCTACAAACCGATTTGAGCAGTCTTTTCGAGTGAGTGGTGGCGAAGCACTTCCATCATGGCCAGTAGATTCCACATACCGGCTAGAATGGCGGGCATAGTCCAAGTTCGAAAGCGCTTCATTTGGCGGCCGCTGAGACGGGTCAGGAGCTGCCGAGCATTCTCCGCTTGAGGATGAGAACTCGCGCTATTCGCCAAACAGTCACGCAGGCCATGCTGGCCACGAGCAATCGAGCGGCGATGGCATGGGCTGTTTCTTGCTGCCATTGCTCCACGTTCATTCCTGCACTCTTGAGCAACTTGAAATACTTCTCGATGCTCCAGCGACAGTAGTACCAGAGCACAGACGGTCGAGTCATCGATTTCAGGTGGCAGATTGGTCAGCAATCGCCAGGTGGCGAGCACTTCGCCATCGGCACTGCGCAGCCTCGGCTAGCACCAGCCGTAGCGGCAAAGGAGGGCCGGGGATCTTCTGGCGATCGCTGCTACCCGGACGATTGCGTTGCCCGGCCCGCAAGAGCCGCACGGCAACTTCCGCCACATGTTGCCGGGCCGGTTTTCCGTGATAGGCCACGCGGCGAACTTCCCGAAACGCATTCCGCTCTACCAGAGCAATTCGAATAGCAGAGCATTTTTGCTCGCGTCCTTCCCATTCCACGAGCCGGTCGTCAGCACACACCAAGAAAAACACACCACTCTGGCTCCACTCGCGGAAGTGAGCCACCGAATCCGCCTCAGCGTCGATGATGTGAACCAGCGGGCGGCCTAGCGACTGCCGTTCGGCAAAGTGCATCACCGGCGCAAGTTCATCCAGCGGCGAGAGCGCCGGGCGCACCCGTAAACTACGTGAACAATGGACACCGTCGGCCGCGCGTAAGCTCATGGCCAGGGGAGCCAGCGGTGAACCATCCCGGTCGCTCACCACTAGTGCTGTCTGCAATTCATATCCTTCAGGACCACCGCGACTGCTGAGCGCGATGCGGTCACGCTTGCCATCGTGGGCCGGATACATCAACTGCGACCAATCGTGGACCACCAAGGCCCAGCGATCACAAGCAGTCTGGACTTCAGCCCGGCTGACTTCTATCAATGGTCGGACCAAGGCCCGCAACGTTACTCGCGGATTATTCAGAAATCGATAAGCGGCCTGGGTCGCCGCAAACACGCTCCACGCATCTGGTAAAGCATGAATCCCACTAGCCAACGCCTGCGACGCCTGGGCATGCGACTGGACCATCTGCAAATAACGCTGCTGTAATCGCGGCTCGATCGGAGGAACTAAAACATACTCCCATCTTACCCGCACCGGTCAAGCCGCTAGCAAACATGTGTAGAGACCAATGGGCAAAGCCAGTGGCACCCAAATTTCAAAACAGGTTCTCCGCCAAGATTTGGCAAAGCACGTGCCAAAACGCGTTTTAACTCGGATGCACGTTGAGTGGTGCAACCAACAATGCGGCGTCAGTGGGGTACACGGGTCGCGATTCTAGACCTGTCTGCAGGCCCAGGATCGAATCCCACGATCTGAGTCACCCTCAAATGCCACTTCTGGGCCAACTCGTCACAACGGGGGGCCGAAGAACGGCGACGTTTCAGTTCATATCGCGTTGTGGCACAAGAATTTGCGGAGAGCATGCGCAGTCGCCGGAGAATATCCGAGTAGCGCCAGCGAGTTCCGACGCTGCAAATTGTAAGGCCTTTTCCGAAATTTCTCAGTGACGGGGTCGCTCCGATTGATCATACTGCACTCGTTTGCATAACGCCAAACTGCCGCCGTACATCGGGCGAGAGGGCGTCGACGAGTTTCCGTTAAATGAAGCTCGTTAAATCGGTGGAGCTATCGGATGGGCATTCGGCGGTGGGGTGGCGGTTCGGTTTGGAGTTGCTCTTCAAGCTGGGTTTCGATTCTGCGGTGGAACATCACCCGTGCTGGGCGAAGTCGGTTTTGCTAATCGCGTTGTCATTGCGCCTGGCGCGTTGGTCGGGCCCTTGCGCCTGTGCTTAGCGATATCGCGCGATCGGCAACCGTCCAACATTCAGGAGATGCTCAGAACTGAAGGCGATCCACATCGATCATGAATGTGAATCGAATACAGAGAATTGCTGGAACAATTTCGAGTAAACACCGCGCTGCGTGCGGCGATCGAACCAAATGGGCGCGGTTTTCTGCAGTAATCACCATCAGCGGCCAACATTGAGGTACGAGTCTCAAAGGATAACAACTTATGAAACATTTTATCGCGACTTCACGGCTTTCATTTCCGGCCGCTCTGCTGCTGGCGGTTGTTGGTTCTTGTCAGGTCACCCAAGCCAGAGACACGGACTGGATCGGCCCGGCTGCGGGAGCTAATTGGAACACGTCCGCGAACTGGCTGGCCCACGATTCGACCAACACGCCGATCGCACCACCCCTGAATATTCCGCCCGATTCAGATTTCAACGAGGCCGCGGAAATCACGAACGGTGCGACGGTAATTCTTAACACTCAGACCATGAGCGCTGCCGCTCCCGGTAACCCACTCACGCCCACCGATGTGGCCGGCCTGAGGTTGGGCGAAGCGGCGGCAGAGACCGGCGGCCTGGAAATCCGCAACGGCGGTATTATGAGGAACATCGTCGGCAACCCGCCGACTGTCGGGGAGGCTCTAGAAACAGGCGCGATCCAGGTCGGCATCAACGGTCGCGGCATCCTTAGCGTACTGGGCGGCGGTCTTTTGACCGGTGGCTCGTTTGCCTCGGCCGGGACGGCCAACACCAGCGTCACGCTCGGCGACACTTCCGGGCTGACCGCAACCGTTACGATTTCATCGCTTACTACGCCGACAACTCCCACTACCGGTGCGGCCAACTTCGGCCGCATCACGACCGTTGTCGGCCCGAACGTGAATTTTAATGCGACCGGCAACTTGACTCTGGGCGGTACGGGCACGCTCGTGGCCGATATCCGTAACGCCACCACGCATTCGGCATTGAAGGCCGACGGCAATGCCACGGTAGGCGGCACCGTCCGGCCAATGTTCACCGGAGTTACGCCGGCGGCCGGCAATCGCTGGAGGCTCGTCGATGTCGCGGGTACGGTTACCGGAACTTTTTCGACAATCGACAAGTCGGCACTTTCGCTGCCCGTCGGCTTGGATGTCACCGTCGTTCCCGGCACGAATGGCGCGCGAACCACGCGGGATTTGTTGGTGGAAGAGGTGTTAGTCCTGCAAGTGAACCGCAGCACCGGCGCAGTTTCGATTGCCAACGTGGGCGCGGCCAACAAGAACATCGATGGCTATTCCATTCTCTCACCCAACGGCTGGTTGACGGGGACGTGGAACAGCCTGGACGATCAAAACCTGGGCGGTGCGAATGCCTGGGTTGAAGCGGGTCCGACACCTACTGCGTGAAGTGAGTTGAATCCGGCCGCAAGTGGCTCCCGGCTTTAGCACCGTCAACGCCGCGACTTCGCTGAATCTGGGCACGCCCTACGCCGTAAACAACGCCACGTTTCCGCCGCTGGGAACCGATCCCGATAATCTCGTCTTCGAGTACTCCGGGCCGGACGGGCGAACGATCCAGGGCCAGATTGTTTACAGCGGTACGAGAGTCGTTAACGACTTGATCCTGAATGTCGACCCGGCGACCGGTGCGGTGGCACTTAGAAACGATTCGCCGCACACGATTCAACTGGACGGCTACAACATCACCTCGGCCTCCGGTTCGTTGGTTCCGGGAAGCTGGAACAGCCTGGACGATCAGAATGTTGCCGGTTGGGAGGAGGCATCGTTAACCGCAAACAACTTAACGGAGTTGAAGCCGACTTCCGGCTTGTTGACGCTAACGCCCGGCACCGGCTTTAGCTTGGGCAACGCGTTCGCAACGGCTGGCGCAACTCAGGATCTGACCATCGGGTTCCTGCAAGCAGGCAACGAGCTCTTCACGGATGGCACAGTGGTTTACGGTGCGTTCACGGCACCGCCTAACCCGGGTGCCGGGGGCTTGACGGGCGATTACAACAACAACGGCACGGTCGACGCCGCCGACTATGTGTTGTGGCGGAACGGCGGACCGTTGATGAACGATTCGACGCCGGCGGGCGTTGGTCCCGAAGACTACGGCGTGTGGCGTGCCAACTTCGGCCGGACAGCCGGCCCGGGCAGCGCCGCGGCAACGGCAGTGCCCGAGCCGAGCTCGGTGTTGTTGTTGTGCATGGCATCGATTGGATTGGTTTGGCGCCACCGGCAGGTCTGATTTCGCGGTCTGTCCGACGGTCACGACATGGTGTCGAACGGACGAAACGACAATGCTTGGATGAAGATGTCGCCTCCGGACGGATGCAATCGGGATGAGATTTAGACGGATTACCCAAAGTGTAATTACCACGATATTGGTGCTCACGCCGATGTCCTCGTACGTTTGCGCACAGGTGATTTATCGGGAAACGTTCGGTCGGCCGACCGGCGGAAACCAGGCGCTGACGCTATGGGATTGGGCCATCTTTAATGAGGCCGGCGCGAACGGCGGCAATGCCGTCAATGGTGCGGACATGGGCAAGCCCACCGACGTGGCCAATACACCCACGGCCGGACCCAACAGCGATGCAACGACGACGGCGCAGCCGCTGGGCTGGTCGTTTTTGGATGGCACGGATCGACTCGTGATGACCACGGAGTACACGTTCAATCCGGCCGATTTCGGCAACAATCTCAAGTTCAGTTGGTGGCAGGCGAACGGCAATGCGGCCGGCGAAGGCACGACTCTCGGCGGATTTCAGGTCGCGGTAAAGCAGGGCGGCGCCTGGTATGCCAGTACGCAAGTGTTCAATAACAATGTGAACAACGCGGCCGGCGGTCCTGGCGTCAATGCTAATGCCGAGCTGAAGGAGTTTGTTTACAACCCGGCTGCTGCCAATTGGCGCACCTTGAATTTCAGCGGGGACTATACATTAGGAGCGATGCCGGGAACGGGGACGTTCGTCGCCAGCACGATGCCGCTGTCGCTCGGTCCATCGCCCGCAGCCGCGCTCTCTGGTCCAATCTCGGCATTCGGGCTATACCGCGACACAGTGATCAACAATTCCCGCTTCGACACTTATTCGATCGAATCCGCTGGCCCGCCGCCCGTGCTCGGCGACACGAACGGCAACGGCGTCGTGGAGCTCGTGGATTTCGACCCGATCCGCGACAACTTTCGCAAGCCGGTCACCTCGCGGGCGCAAGGCGATCTGGTTTCGAACGGCGTCGTCGATTTCGCGGACTTTCGCCAATGGAAAACGGCGTTTTTAGGCGGCGGCTCTGCCGCCGGTTTGGATGCAAGTTTTACCAGCGTGCCTGAGCCGGGAACCATAGCGCTATTGATCGTCGCTTCTGCATTGGCAGCCGGAATGCGCACGAATAGCAATGCACACCGGGTTGAACGGGAAAGAGGATTGTCTGTTTGTTGGGGGACGGGTTTGAACGCATGAGCGGACGTAGGCTCATGCACACTTTTCGAGACGAGGACATCCAATGAAATCCGTCATATCGCTGCAAAGCGTCAATGCCATCCGACTCGGCATTGCGTCGCTCTTAGTTTGGGCGGCAACCGCCGCAACGGTCGTGTTGGGTGCGATCACCAACGTCGTTGAAACCGGAGGCTTGGCCGAACCCACAGATACAATTGTCGCCCAATGGTCAGGCAGAACATTCCCCGTAAGCGTCGCCAATGAGCCAATTCCCGGAGCGACTGTCGGTCAGAATTACACGGTGGGCTTGTTCGGACATCAGGCCCCTACATTTGTGGATCGCAACCATCGGTACGCAAACCATGACGCGGCGGCGACACCTCCCACGTTTCAGATTCCAGCCTATCTCGTCGGTCTGCAGTACATCATGGCAGGTAACGACAATCGCGATCGACCGACTTATCGGCTGGATGTAACTGTCGACACTCCCTCCACGGCTTACATGCTGATTGACAATCGCCTGGGCGGCAATAGCGCCGATCCACCTACGTTTGGTGCAACTGCGATGCAGTGGATTCTTGACCAGAACTGGATTGCGACAAATAGCGGGTTAAATCGTACTAACAATACGGCCGTGCCGGACGAAGTTCCCATCGACGAAGGAGCGAACAACGACATTCAGAATTGGTTCTCAGTATACAAAAAGGATTTTCCAGTTGGTACGTTCACGCTGTTGCAACCGGATAATGCCGGACAAAACATGTACGGCGTGATAGTTCAGTCCAATGGCCCGCCGCCGATACTCGGTGATGTGAACGGCAACGGCACCGGCGGCGAATATCCGGCGGACTTCTTGCCGATCCAGATGAATTTTCGCAAGCCGGGCGATCGCAGCCATGGGCGACCTATCCGGTAATGGAACGGTAGACTTCCCCGATTTCCGCGAATGGAAGTCCGTGCATTTGGGAATGGGCGGCTCGCTCGCGGGGTTGGATCTCGGATTTCTTGGCGGAAGCATTCCCGAGCCGAGCACCGCGGTCATCTTGCTGGTAACCTTGGCGGCACTGGCGCCGTGTCGCCGGCGTCGCCATCGCGCGGCGGATGACAACGTTTGCGTCAGACCAGTAGCAACCGCGGAATTTGAAACTTAAATCGATTGGCAACAGGATTCATGAAGACGTTTCTAATCAGCTGTGTTTGCGTGTTGGCGATGGTTACGCCTTCTTGGGCAGTGAGCATCGCTTGGCTCTCGCTTCACGCGACGGATTCCCCGGGTACCGAATCCGGTGCTCAAGGTTTTACCGCGCCGCCAGATCAGGGTTACGTGAATTTGCTGCGGAACAACGGACATACGGTAACGCGCTTCGTGGCTTCATCGCCCACGGCCAATCCGGCCCCCGCGTTTGCAAGCCAGCTCAATAATTTTGACCTGATCATCGTTAGCCGGCAGGTGAACAGCGGCGACTTTCAGGAAGATCCCGAACGGGCATATTGGCATGGTCTCACTAAACCCATGATGATCATGTCGGGTTACTTGCTGCGAAACAACCGGTTGCAATTCTTCACAGGCGACACCATCCCGGACATCAACAATCAAGGTCCAGTTACCTTAGCCGCTACACAACCAAGTCACCCGATCTTCCAGGGGATCACTCTCGATGGAAGCAATAACATGCAGTATGCGACATATCCCATCTCGACACCGTCGGGACTTGTGCAGCGAGGCCTTTCACTTAATACCGATCCGATTGCGGGTGGAGGTACCGTTCTGGCAACGTCGGCTACCGCAGGGAGTGGCAGTGGGGGCACGCTGATCGGGTATTGGCAGCCCGGAGCACAGTTGGGGACTCACACCTTGGCTGGGAAACGAATGACTTTCATGAGCGGTAGTCGCGAAAGTGACCCGCCGGCTCAGGTGCCACTGGCGGGCATCAAAGACCTCACGCCTGCCGGCGATCAACTGTTTCTCAACGCCGTTTGCTTCATGGCCACCTGCGGTCCGCCGCTCGTGGCCGGTGACACTAACGGCAACGGAATCGGCGGCGAATTCCCGGCCGACTTCAATCCAATCCGAGATAACTTCCGCAAACCGGTCACATCCCGCGCGCAGGCGACCTGGTTACTAACGGCAGGGTCGATTTCGCCGATTTCCGTGAATGGAAAACGGCCCATCTGGGCATGGGAGGTTCGCTTGAGGGTCTGGACCTGAGCTTTGTCACCAATGTTCCCGAACCCCAAACGCTGACGTTGCTGATCACGGTCGTGGCGTCGCTCGTGACGCGCCGTGCACGGCCGGCCCGTCATAGTCCGGCTTCCGTCAACTAATTCAATCCGATTACACACTGCCCGCAACAATGCCTCACCATTCAAATCACTCACGATGGCTGCAAGCGGCGACCTGCGCGATGCTGGTCGTCCCGCTCTGTGCTGCGCCGTCGTTTGCCATCGATTTGAATCCGATCGAGACGAGCGGTCAGGATCAGGACATCATCTTTGAGGCGGGGCTGGCACCGGGTGCCGTTGGTGCCACGGGAGAACTGGGAAGCCGCCAGTTTTTTGAGGCGGGCGTATTTGCTGATGGCGTGCCACGCACTTTGCCGGCGTTCACGTCGGCGGTTACCGGCAACACCATCAACTTCGCCTTTCAGCCCTTTGAGCAGAACAATATTATCAAACTGGACTCCGTCAACGTGGGGCCCAAGACACTTACCTTGGCGGTGCCGGGTAAGTATGGCCAGTTGGCGGTCGTATTCAGCGGCGGCAGCCTAGCGATTGCGACGGAGTTTGCCGTGCAGCCATATACGATCAACTACGTGGGCGGCGCAACGCAATCCGGAGAACTGCAGGTTCCCGACTGGGGTGGTCCCCCACCGACGCCAATCACACCGAACACCGAAGATTTGTTCAATGCCGATCGCACCAATGCCGATTTGCGGATGGCGCCAGCCACCACGGATAACAATACGACCGCCGGCCGCTGGTCGATCAGTGTTCAGGAAATTACACCCAATCAACCAGGTGTAAATATTCAGAGCATCACTTTCGGGCAGCCGATGCTGAGTCAAAACGGTACCATCGTGCCGCTGATCGCCGGTGACGATGTGGTAATTTATGGTTTGTCCGGCTCCGGGGACGCTCTCCTACTCGGCGATACGGACGCCGACGGCGTGGTCGAGTTCGAAGACGATTTCAATCCGATCCGGAACAACTTCCGAAAAACCGTGACCACACGGGCAGAAGGGGATTTGGTGCGGAACGGCACGGTCGATTTCAATGACTTCCACCAATGGAAAACGGCGTTCGTGGGGGCGGGCGGCTCGCTTGCTGGGCTGGACCTTAGCCTGATCGCCGAAGTTCCCGAACCGACTTCGCTTGGACTAGTCGTTTTTGCCGCTTGCGGCTTAGCGGCGCACACCAGGCTCCGACATTTGGCTTGAGCCTAAATCGAAATTAGAAGCGAATATGGTCGGCCAGGAAAAGCCGCCACAATGAAAACAAAACACAGGAAAGGACAATAAATGACCGCTAGTCTCCCAGGCACGCGAAACCGGCGCGGCTTTACGCTGGTCGAGCTGTTGGTGGTGATCGCGATCATCGGCATCCTGGTCGCGCTGTTGTTGCCGGCCATTCAAGCGGCGCGAAGCGGCCCGCCGGGCACAGTGCACCAGCAACCTCAAGAATATAGGTTTAGCGCTGCTCAACCATCATGAATCCAGAAAGGCGTTTCCGCCCGGATGCGTCAAGGACGGCCTTGCCACCAGCGGCAAATATTACAATGGTTGGATGCAGGAGATTATGCCCTATGCCGAGGATGATGCGATCAAAGGCCTCTACATCCCCAAGCCGGCGGGCAGTGCTACGGGCATCGACGTTCTGAATACAACGGACCCGAAGATTAAACAGTTTCGGGAGACGTTGATCCCATTGTATGTTTGCCCTTCCGATTACGAAATGGAGTTGGGCTTCCCGCTAGGTGGACCAGCAGGTGGGAATATCGCATTCAGGTCCTCGTCGTATAAGGGCAATGCCGGCCGTGGCGATGGATCCGTGACCTGGTATTTGATGGAAGACTTGCCGCCAGCCGATGGTTCACGGGTCATGCCCTCAGGACGAAATAAAGGTTGGCGCGGCCCGCTGCATGCCGTTCCGTTGGTGGGTTCGGCCGCTGCGAGCTCGTACCTCCGACCTGAGAAGATCAAAGATATTACGGACGGAACGAGCAAGACGTTGCTCGTCGCTGAAGGGACGAACCTCTTCTCTGGGCGACGTTGCTACTGGGCATATACGTGGGGTAACTACTTGCTCGGGCAGCCGACGCCGCACGCACCGACGCTGTTGGGCGATTTCTGTCGCTGCAGTCCGCCCGGTACAGCTGGTTGCGACGCTGCGACTGGCGTGGCTTATGGTGTGAGCAATCGCGCTTGTCATTCAGGTTGGGGTAGCAACCATCCCGGTGGAATGAACGCGCTGATGTGCGACGGTTCTGTGGACTTCCTCTCGTTTGACATTGATCTCCATACATTTTCTTGCTTGGGAAGTATTTCGAATACGGATGGCGCAGGCATTCCGGAAACTACAACGGGCGGACGCGGATAACAATTGATGAAGTTGCGGTATTTCCCAATCCGGTTCTATGGCGTGACGCTATGTTTGGCGGTTGTGAGCGTAATCGGCTGCGGTGGGCAGACGAATGTGCCCGTCGAAGGGCGCGTGACGCTCGACGGTCAGCCGTTGCCCAACGCAACGGTCACGTTTTCGCAATTGCGGGCGACCGATCCAGGACCATTTACGGCGACCTCCGATGCCGAAGGGAAATTCGCCTTAGGCTCGGCCGACAAGCAGCAAACCGGTGCGGCGCCCGGCGAATACATGGTATTGATCACGACAGTAAAACCTCCCGTTGGTGCGGACGAATATACGCCTCCACCCACCGAGAAAGAAATTGTTCCGGGGGACTGGCGCAACGGATCGCAGCGATTTACCGTGCCGGAGGACGGCAAGACAGATGTGAGTTTTGACATGACGAGCCGGTAGGCGCTTGTAGCGGCCGGCCATATGAATTGAGTTTTGTTTTCGACATGTTGCGGCCCTCGCATCGGCCGCGAGTAATCCATGCGGAGCACAGCAATGAGCATCACAAAGCTATCCACCACGTTCCTGCTAGTCCTTGGTCTGGTCGGCTATGCCACCTCGTCGGCGGTCGCCTTGCCATTGATCTCCAGTGCGACACAATTCGGCACCATGGGGGTGGCCAATCCGCCGACCATGCCGGATGTAGTGAAGGCGTTGGATGCTGCCCCACTGATCGTCACCAGCGCCACCAGTCCGGGTCCAGGAAATCCGACGGGTGCGCTGGCGAACGAAAGGTTCCAGTACTCCGACCGCTCCCACGAGTTCACCAACGCTCGCACGAACGCTGCAGGAATACTCACCACTGCCGACACGGGCAACCTGCGGCATTTCCCCTATTACTTGACTGGCCTGGAATACATTCAGACATCCAACGACAATCGCGATGTTAGCGACTTTCGCTACGACGTCACTCTTTCGGCGCCGGTGACCGCGTTTCTGATGATCGACAACCGGGCCAACGGTACCACCAAGCTGAGCGGTGATCCGAATACGGACGACCCGGTATTAACGGGCAACCTGGCGTGGGTCGTTGCGGATGGCTGGACGCGGGTCAATTCGGGCACGATGCCGAACGGACAGAGCGATTATGTTGGCTCCGACGAAGGATGGACGGTCGCTTCCAATGATCCTGCCGAGCGAGTGCCATCCTACAATCGCACCCCGCCGACCCAGGAAAACGTGGCTGGGCCTGGCAACGGCTTGAACCAGTTCTTCGCGATTTATCGCAAGAACTTTGCTGCCGGCTCGCATACTGGGTTCACCAAGCAAATGGGCGTTCGCGACGGCAGCACCTACGTGGTCGGGGTGGCCCCCACGATGGGTGCCATTGTCCCTGCCGACGTGAATCTCAGCGGCGTCACCGATTTGGCCGACTACAACATCATCAAAACCAATTTCAACCAGTCGGGCAGAACACGCGCCCAGGGCGATTTGAGCGGCGACGGCCTGGTGGACACCCGCGACTTCCGCCTGTGGAAGACCTATGCGGCCGCTGGCGTTGGGTCGGAGGTCGAGCTACTGGCCGGGCTGGGCATTCCGGAGCCCGGCAGCGTGGTGCTGGCGATGTTCGCTCTTGTTACATTGGCGGGTACGGTGGCACGGCGCGGCCGCCGATAGGCGCGCCGCGAATACTGGCGGTCGCGCGAATCTCGTACGAAGCCGTGGAGCTGTCAGCGCGCGACCGCCCTTGGGCACGGTGGCTTGTGCTCCGGGTGGCCAGGCTTTGTTGGCAGTCTCACGCCTCGGCCACATTGAAAGCCTGAAGTCGGACATGGGGAAGCGGCATTTTCTCACAGCCCGTGTGTGCTTAGCGCGATTTTGCGCGAATACCGCGCGCATTACAGGGCGGACATTCAGCGGGAGAGGCCGGGCAGGCATTGGCTGGTTCCCGTGGCGGCTCTTGTCGGCGTTGCTGCTTTTCCTCTTTTGCAGCGCACGCGCACCAATCGCCATCGGGCAGCTCACGGCCTTGCGGATCGAAGATTACGCCACGATGCCGATCAGCGGGTCCACCGTCTTCCCATCGGCAACGGCCAACAGCGCGTACCTGGCCCGCCCAAATTTTCTCGCGGAGGAGCCGGGCGGCGGCAACCGGTTCTTTGTCAACGACCTCAACGGGCCACTCTACACGTTGGATCGTACCACCAAACAGTTTTCCACCTACCTGAATTTCAACGGCCGCGGCAGTGCCACCGGCCTGTTCGATAAGTTCGTGTTCAGCTCGGGCTTCGCCAACGGTCTGATCACGTTTCAATTCGATCCGGATTATCGCAACAACGGCAAGTTTTACACCGTGCACATGGAGGAGCCGGGCGCAGCGGGATCGCAGATTCCCAACAACGCGACAGTGCCTGGTTTCAACACGGCAGGTTACACGGCCACCCCCGCCGTCACGACTCCCAGCGGGGGCGCCCGGCAGACGGTTCTGCTCCAGTGGACCGATACGAACATCGACAACAGCACGTTCGAAGGCACGGCCCGCGAGCTGTTGCGGTTGGACATGTCGGGCCAGATCCATCCGATGGGCGACTTGATTTTCAATCCGCTGGCAGACCCCGGAGATCCCGATTGGCGAGTCATGTACGTCTCCATCGGCGACGGCGGCGCGGGCGAGCAAAGCAACGCGGCGACGCGCATGACCCCTCAGCGGCTCGATACGCTGGGCGGCAAAGTCTTGCGAATTGTTCCTGACCTGACCGAGCACACCGATACAAGCACGGTCAGTCCCAACGGCCGATATCGCATCCCCAACGACAATCCCTTCACGTCGATCAATAACAGTGCCGTGCGTGATGAGCTGTTCGCGGTTGGGCTCCGCAATCCCCATCGCATGAGCTGGGACGTTGATCCGGAAAACCCCACGAACAATCACCTGATCGTCAACGACATCGGCCTGCACACCTGGGAGGAAGTGAACATCGTCCAGGGCGGCCGGAATTTCGGGTATTCACAACGTGAAGGGAACGAGGTGCTGCTAACCAGTAACTCGACGGGTCCTCTGCCGCCGGTTGATACGATCCCCGTGCAGATTACGAACACCGTTACGTCGGGGACCATCGTGCCTACCTACCCGGTCGCACAGTACGGCCACGATTTTTCCGACAGCCAGTTCATTGGCGACTCAATCTCCAGTGGCTACGTGTATCGCGGCACCCGTATTCCAGAGCTGTACGGCAAGTACCTGTTCGGCGAAATTACGACCGGGCAAATCTTCTATACCGACTACGAAGAGATGCTGGCCGCCGACGACGGCGATCCCAATACCATGGCGGAAATCCATTCACTGAAGGTCCTATGGGATAGTCCGAACGATGCACCCAACCAGGGTCTGCAGGAATACAGCACCGTGCAGCCTGGCGGCGCGGTCCTTGGTCCGATGTTTCAAATCATCGAGCGGACCTACGAGTTTCGTGGTGGGCAGGACCCGGAGCTACCCGGCGCCGCCGACGTCACAAGTCCCAATGGCCGGGCCGACATCCGCATTCAAATCGACGAGGCAGGCGAGCTCTATATCCTCAGCAAGAGCGACGGCATGATCCGGGCAATCGTCGGGGCGGCCGCCACACCGCTCACGCTGACGGTCGACCGGCAGACGGGCGACGTTTCGATCCGTAATCCGGGCAGTGGGACCGTTGGATTCGATAGCTATTCGATCCGCTCTGCTTCCGGCTCACTGGACCCCGCCAACGGATCCTGGAACAGTCTCGCCGATCAGGGGCTCAACGGTTGGCTCGAAGCGACGCAGATCGCGACCCACCTTGCCGAGCTCAATGCAGCGGGCGGGCTGCAGATCGCGGGCGGCGGCGAGAGCCCGTTGGGAAATCCCTACGCGCCAAACTACACGGAATTCGGTGAGGCCGGGCCGGAGGATCTGCAGTTCCAGTACTCGTCGTCGGTTGGCGTGGTCAACGGAATTGTGCAATATGTCGGCCTGGACATTAACAACAATCTCGTTCTGAAGGTCGACCCGGCGACGGGTAACGCGCGTTTGGAAAATACGTCGCCGTTCGATGTGGAAATCGACGGTTATTCGATCCTGTCGGAATCCGGTGCCTTGGAGCCGGCCGACGGAGATTGGCTCAGCTTCACCGACCGTGCGGTGGAGGGCTGGGTCGAAGCATCGCCGACGGCGACCGAGTTGTCGGAGCTCAATCCCGAGGGCGACATGCTGTTGGCGAGCGGGGCGTCGTTTGAGATGGGGCAACTGTTCGATCCCGCCGGCGAGCACGATCTTGAGCTGGAGTTCCTGATCGGCAAAGAGAATCCCGCCCGACTTGGCCTCGTTGTGTACGAATTGTTCGGGCTAGCTGGTGATTACAATCAAAACGGAGTGGTCGACGCCGCCGACTACGCCCTGTGGCGCAACACCTTGGGCCAGGAGGTCGCAGCTTTCAGCGGGGCCGACGGCAACGGCGACGGCACGATCGCCCAGGGCGATTACGATTTTTGGCGAGCGCGCTTCGGCAATTCGGTAGCGGGGTCGGGTGCCGCGGACGATTCGCAGCAAGTGCCTGAAGCGAGTGCCGGCGTTCTCACGATCCTGGCAGCCGTCCTGCTGCTCTTAACCTCTCCCTCCGGGAGAGGTCGCGAGTTCTCGAGCGGGTGAGGGAAAACGCGTCGCCCGACATTTACGTCTACGCAGACATATCTCGTCGAATCTTGAGGCCGACCTCCGGGTCGATCATCGCCGCGGTGGCCATCTGCACCGCCTCGGCACCAGCTGACAAATAACGGCGCACGTCGCCCGCCGTAAAGATGCCGCCCACGCCGATCACGCGCAGCGAGAGGCCTTGCCGCACGATCTGCTCGGCGATCATTTCGGTTTGGCGGACCGAGGCATCGAGAATTGATTTACCCGCGATGCCACGCGGTTGGCCGTCGAAAAACGCCTGGCCGCCGTCGTCGACAATCGTCGCGACAATACAATTGGTGGCGGCGATTGCCGTAACATCGGCTGCCAGTGCCGTGAGCAATCGCTCGCTTTCAGCCGGGTGAGAGAAGTAGCCGATTTTCGCAACCAGCGGCGTTTGGCCGATCGCCTGGCGGACCTGCCGGGCGATAACAGCCGCGTCCCGCGGCTGCTGATATAACTGCCCATCGCACGTGCTCACGTTCGGGCACGATAGGTTGATTTCGATTGTGTCCGCGCCGTTCTCCACGGCATCGCGGGCACATGCGGCATAATCCTCTGCTAGCCGTTCGATCGTCCAATCCGGCTGCACGGTGCCGACCACCGAAACGCTCAGCAATTTGTCCGTCGGCAAGCGGCGGCGAGTTTCGGCCACGTTGTGCCGCCAAACGTCCGGCGGCTGCGAAGGCATCCCGAACGACACCGCCCAGCTTCCTTCGAATTCCGCGGCGGCCTGCAGCGTTTCGTTGCCGTCGTGCTGAGCATCCGCGCGGACGGGTAGCAGGTTGGGCATGGCATAACATGGCCGCAGTCCGCTACGCACCGTTTTATACGTCACGACATCGAACCCCAGTCCCGCATAGTAAAGACACCAGCGGCCGTTCAGCAGCGGGCCAGCGGCAATCGCCAGTGGCGAGCCGACCGGCAGTCCGCAATAGGTCCAGCTTCCGGGCACTGGAGGCTCATCGGCCGGCACCGGATCGGGTGCATGGTCGTAATTCCAGGCATACGTCCGACGTGGGTCGTAGCGTGCAAGCGGCATACGACTCAGGATACCCGCCGCGGCAGGGCAAACCTAGCTGATGCCGCCGTCCCGCGGCCGCCCTGGAAAAAAACGTCAAAAAATCTTGGCGGCAGCTGTAACACCCGCAAATGGCGCCGTACGAGGGGGTGGAACGGAGCATTTCCAACTCTCTCACGCGAAAGGACCTAAGCCATGCGTCGCAACAACCTCAAATCACTGCGAAAGTTCGAAAGACTCGAAGACCGCCGGATGATGGCCGCCGACATCGACTTTGATGACGGCATCTTGACGATTGAAGGCACGAATAACCGCGATGCCATTTACGTCCGGGTTAATCCAGAGGACCCAAGTGAGGTGCGTGCGATAGTTACCGACGATACGGATAACGTTCTCGCACAACGTGACGTCGATTTCGACGACGTCAACGAGATCGTTGTCTATGGCTTCGGCGGCGATGATTATGTGACCAACAACGTCATGATTAATGCACGGATCTTTGGGGGCGGCGACAAGGATATACTCACCAGTCGAGGACCCCAGAACGTGCTGGACGGTGGTCCCGGAGACGACTCGATTATCAGCCAAAATGGCAACGACGAAATGATCGGCGGGCCCGGAAATGATTGGTATGAGTTCGCCGGGAATCCGTGCGGAACCGACATTGTGAATGAGGCTCCCTCGCTTGACACCGATACGCTTTCCTTTAACCTCTTCATCGGCCGTGTCAATGTGAACCTGGCGGCCACCGTGGAACAAATCGTCAACACGGAATATTTGCGCCTGCGCCTAAGCTCCGACACTGGCATTGAAAACGTGCAGGGGGGCTACGACGGGAACACGGTTTACGGTAATAGCCGGGACAACGTGCTGACTGGAGGTAGAAACATCGACTATCTTTACGGCCGAGGCGGCAACGACGACCTGTTCGGCGGCAGAGGCAATGACTTCCTATACGGCGACGCCGGCCTCGATGAGCTGTTCGGAGAAGATGGTTACGACGACCTCTACGGCGGCAGCGAACGCGATATACTTCGTGGCGGAATTGACAACGATGACCTGTTCGGCGAAGCGGGCAACGACGACTTGTTCGGCGAAGATGGAAACGACTATCTCTTTGGCGGTAGCGATCGTGATATTCTCCGCGGCGGCAACGGCGTCGATCAGCTCTACGGCGAAGCCGGCAATGATGACTTGTTTGGCGAAGCCGGTGCCGACTACCTCGAGGGCGGTGCCGACAGCGACTATCTCGACGGCGGCTACTTCCCGACGGTGGGAACAACCGTCGCCCGAGATCAGCTGTTTGGCGTAACCGGCGCCGATACGTTTGTCCGCCACCGCAAACGGTTGCAACGAGACCTCCGCTTCGAAGACATGTTCGATTTCAATCCGGCCATCGATAGGGTTTTTGAAGTTTGGCACTAACTAAACGGTAGGAACGGCCTGCAAAGTCGACGAACCCATCCGAGACATCAGCCGCCCGGCCGCAATGCCGGGCGGCTATTTTCTTGGGTCGTATCTACGCGTCGCATGCAAACTCGCTCTTTGGCGGACATTGCAGGATTCAATGAGAGTTTCGGGCGTGCAATTGAGCTTTTGCCGCACACGACGGCGGATTTATGGATCGGGAGCGCCTCGCGTGATACGATGGCTTCGCGCTGGGAGAATCAATCGGCGTCGATCGCACGCCGGAAAGCGAGCATTTCAACATGCGCGGGCGGAACAGCATCACGTTCGTGGTTGCACTTATTGCGATATTTGCTTCGGCTGAGTTAAGCCAGTCGCAGGAACGTGGCCAGACCCAAACGCAATCCCAAGAACAACCATCCCGGGACGCCCGGCAAGACCAGCAACGATCTCAAGAACGCCGTGGCCGACGCGGTGATCGCCGTCGCGGGCGCGACGATCGCCGCTCACAATCGCGGCGTTCGCAGCGCGTGCGGATGGAACAAATCGAAGTCGCCAGCCTCGATGGCAACCTGCGGTTTGTGCTGTCGCCCAATGCCGAGCGGCTGACGTATTCGGTGAAAATGGGCGACGTGACGGTTGTCGAATCGTCCGCGCTGCGGCTTGTAGTCGATGGCTACGATCTGCCCTCCGGCGTT
Organism: uncultured Planctomycetota bacterium; assembly: GCA_963786455.1. Taxonomy (GTDB): domain Bacteria; phylum Planctomycetota; class Planctomycetia; order Pirellulales; family Lacipirellulaceae; genus JABDGM01. The sequence continues at coordinate 1,300,078 of CAWAZX010000018.1, forward strand.
GTGTTGGGAAATGTTGAAACGTACGAAATCGATGAAAAATACCCCTGGCATGGCGCGCACAGCATTGCGATCAACAAATGCCGCGGTGCTCGAATCGCGCTCACGCACGACTTGAGCATGACCGCGTATACGCTCGAAGTGCGCGCGTTCGACGACGGCGTCGCGTACCGGTTCGTCGTGCCGGGCGATGACGCTGCGAGTCGCGTCGTCGACGAGTTTTCGACTTTTGTCTTGCCTGCCGCAACGACGGTCTGGTTTCACGATTTGGATGGACACTACGAAGCGGCATACGAGCAGAAAAAAATCGACGACGTGGCGGCAGGGCAGTGGGCCGGGCCGCCGCTGACGTTTCAATTGCCCGGTGGCGCCGGCTACGGATCGATCACCGAAGCAAACCTCGTGAACTACGCCGGAATGGCGCTGGAAGGCGACGGCCGCCGCGGCTGGGTCGTCGGATTGGGCCACCGACATCCGCTCAACTATCCATACGAGCTTCGCTACGGCCGCGAAGAGGGGAAGCGATTGGGCAAGCCGGCGGCCATCACCGGGACGATCACCACGCCGTGGCGGGTAATCATCGCTGGCCGCGACTTGAATACGCTCGTCAATAGCGACATTCTGCCTAACCTGAGCCCGCCCGCCGACGAATCGCTGTTCCCCAGCGGCATGAACACCGATTGGGTTGCACCCGGACTGGCCGTGTGGGATTACGTCGACCGCAACTATGCGCCGCGTAGCGAGCCGGGGCGTCCTCGCCCCCGATCCGGTGAGTCCCGTTCTAACGACCGCGACCGCTTTGAACACATGAAAAACTTCTCTCGGATGGGCGGCGAAATCGGAGCCAAGTACCACATCCTCGAAGGATTCGCCTATGGCTGGTCCGACGACGAGGTCCGTGAGTTCGTCGGCTACTCGACCGAACAGGGGGTGCGCACATTGTTCTGGCGACACAGCCGCCAGCTCCGCACGCCCGAAGAGCGCGAGGAATTCTTCGGCCGGCTAGAGCGGCTGGGAGTCGCCGGCGCCAAAATCGATTTCATCGATCACGAAGCCAAAGAGAGCGTCGATCTGTACGAAGACCTGCTGGCGGGCGCGGCTCGCCACCAACTCGTGATCGACTTTCACGGCGCTAACAAACCCACCGGGCGGTTACGCACATGGCCCAACGACATGCTCCGCGAAGCGGTCCGCGGAATGGAATCCAGCTCCCTGCAAGAGCGGGCCCGCCACGAGGCGATCCTGCCGTTCACGCGTTACCTGGCCGGCCCGGCCGACTACACGACGATGATCTTCACCGAACGCCGCCGCGACTCATCGTGGGCGCATCAGATCGCCTGCCTGGCCACATTCCATAGTCCCATGCTCACAATCGCCGCCCACCCACAAAGCGTGCTCGACAATCCGGCCCTGGACGTGATCAAAAGCATCCCCGCCGTGTGGGACGAAACGATCGTGTTGCCCGATTCGCGAATCGGCGAGCTCTCGATCTTCGCCCGCCGCAAAGGCGACATGTGGATGCTCGCCGTGATGTGCGGCAAAGAAGGCCGCACCATCACGGTGCCACTGTCGTTTTTAGGCGACGGCGAGTACAAAGCATCCCTTGTGCGCGACGACATGCAAAACGACGCAGCCGTGAAACTAGAGGCCGCCACCGTCAATCGCGGCGACTCACTCTCGATCGAAATGCGCAACGGCGGCGGCTTCGTGGGCCGATTCACGAAGCAGTAACATTGGGCTTGAGAACTATGAGCTCGCCGTTACCGATTGGGACGACGACAGACCGCCATCCCGCAGTCGCTCGCACTTGGGCGATAAAGGATTCTATCTCGCCGGCGTGCGACACCGCGTTGTCGACAACGAGCAATCCGCCTGGTGCGAGCACGCGTTGTATCGACGGCCACCAGGCCGAATAATGCTCACGGTTAGCATCCAGGAATAGCATGTCGAGCTGCTCCTCCGGATGTTCGCGGAGGAACTCACCGGCATCCATCACCTCTTGCTGCACCCACTTGGCCAGTCCTGCGCGCTTGATATTTTGCCGGGCCATTTCTGTCTTGGCTGCGGAAACTTCGACCGTAACCACCAGGCCCGAGACGGCTTTCATTGCATCGGCGAGCCAGATCGTTGAGTAACCGTTGGATGTGCCGATCTCCAGCACACGTCGCGCTTTGATGCCCTGCGCAAGGATCGCGAGCAATTGGCCCGTATCCGGCGTGATGTTGAGCATCTTTTCGCTACGCTGGCTGGCGCGGGCGTCGTTTTCCGCGCCAAAGCGTTCCAGCTCACGCAGAAGTGATTGCAATGAATCGTCCATTTAACTCACACAAGCTGGGCCGCTCATTCAGCATCCTTCGTTACACTGCCATCCACGCGCGACGGGTCGGGCGAGGCGACGCGGATCTCTTGCATCTTGCCTGGCTCAAGCAAGAGCGTCTTATAGCCCAGCACGTTATGAATGTCTTTGCCGGGGCTCCAATCGGAGCGGTCAATCCCGCGGGGCACCCACGCTGATTCGGCGTTCAAGCTGGCTTCAAGCCAGATTTCGCGTCCCTCCTGCGGCTCGAGACCGAGAGCTTGGATGACCTCGCCCGTCGCTTTACCAAAAATCGACCTCACTTCGCATTCTAACTTGCCTGGGGGAAACTCCAACGACAGTGGATTGTCGATGCGCAATCGGTCGAAAAATGTGAAATACTGGACGCCCTGCTTCTCGGGCACATTGCTGAAATACTCGCTTTCCGGAAAATCGTAAACAACGTTACCCCCCCCCAATCTTCTGCGAGTTCGATGACGCTCTCGTCGGTCAAGATCAGTTGGTTGTAGTAGTCTTCTCGTCGCATCCAATACCACTTAAGGGTCTCGCCGCTGGGCTGCTTGATGTCCCGCGTCACACGCATCGTCATCATCAGGGCCGCGCTCGTGATCCCATTTCCCAGGACTGGAAAATGCGCGAACCGGTCGTCTTCCTTGCCAGGTTCTGGAGAATAAACAATACCCAAGAAGCTGCCCTGTCGTCCCGAAAACTTTCCAAACCGCAGCCCCTTGAGCCCCGCTGGGCTGAAATCCGTATGGACATTCACCGTTGCCCACTTGTCGGGAGCGGGAGCCACAACCTTCTGCTCAAACGATCCGCCGAACTCCAGCAGGACGTCATAGAAAGTGGCCGTCCAATAGGCCGTGTCTCCCTCAGGAACTTTGATGGTCATCTGATACTTGCCATAGGGCAGGTTGCGATTGAAAACCACGCCTTGCGCATCGGCTTTGCCCGTGACGACCACCGGCCGGTCAGGATTGCCGTGCATGCTCATAGTTATTTCCGCCCCTGTGGCAGGACGGCCGTCCTCGTACTCAACCGGAATCACAACGCGCGTCAGTTCCTCGTTAGTCGCTGCGCTTTACCGGCTCGTCCAGTCTCGATCCGCCGCCAGCGATTTGAACTTCTGAAACGGCCGGCGGCAGTTGCGTGATGCGGGCCAATCGTTCTTCACCCCGGCGAAGTTCGATAGCATCGGGCGTGAGCGACAGGTTGTCGTGCTTTCCGGCCAGACGGATGCGGTACTTCCCGGCGCGCAACCGCGTGGCGTTTTCGCCCTCTTCGATTTGCACGGTCGTGGTGCGATCGGCCTCGTCGACCAGTTCCACCTGTACGTTCTCGGCTTCAGACTCAATTCGCAGTGTGCCCTCGGGCGTGTCGACCAACAGGACGATGCCCATGACCGCCGCCGCAACTCCCGCCAGGCCCAGCAGCCAACGGCCAATGCGTCGTCCGCTGCCGTTCGCCACCGTCTGCTACATCCCTTGTCGGCACGCTCGTTGCTTGTTTCGGCTCGTGGCCGACAAGCTCGGCCAGCGAACGAGCCGCGGCTTGGACGTCGTCCGAGCGATCGACCGTGGGGATCATTTTCGCCAGCGCCGTCTTGGCATCCGGGTCGGCCCAAGTGGCGAGGCGATCGGCTACTTCAGCAGCGGTCTCAGGACGGTCGGCCGGATTGCGGGCCAGGAGTTTTGCCACCAGATTGCTGAGTTCCTCCGGCACATCGAGTCGCAAGTCAGCCAGTCGCGGCGGGTCTTCGCACGACAGCGCTTTGAGCTGGCCGCAGCAGCGTGCGGTTGTGGTCGCTAGCGTGAGGCGGGCGGCCCGTGAGCAGATAGAACAGCGTCGCCCCCAGCCCGTACAGGTCGGCCGATGCCTGGACTCGGATTCCCTCGGCCTGTTCTGGGGCCATGTAGTCGAGCGTGCCGATCAGCCGACCGAGCGAAGTCTCGCCGTGCTCGCCGCTCAGCTCAGTGAGGCATGCCAGACCGAAGTCGAGGAGTTTGACGCGGCCGGTGTTGTCGATCATCACGTTCGACGGCTTCACGTCGCGATGCACCGCCCCGGCGGCGTGGGCGGCCGAAAGGGCGACGGCGATCTGCCGGGCCACTTCGCATGCCTCGCCCACCTTCGAGCGGACCGGCCGAACGCACAAGCCGGCCGAGGTCCACGCCGTCGATCAGTTCCATCACCAGGTAGGCGGCGGGCCCCACACGGCCGGCGTCGGTGGCCATGACGATGCCCGGGTGGTTGAGACCACCAAGGATCTGAATCTCCCGATCGAACCGACGATGGGCCGCGGCGGTCGAGACCAGCTTGGGCCGAACCACCTTCACCGCCACCGGCCGCCCGAGCTGGCGATGGCGACCACGGTATACCACGCCCATGCCTCCTTTGCCAAGGACCTCGAGCAATTCGTACGAAGCGAGTCCGTCGACCCAGCCACTGGCGACCGAATCGGGTTGTCCCTCGACGATCCTCGGCTCGGACTTCTCGTCCAGTTTACTCGGAAGACCGGCCTTCAGCCGTTCGATCCAGGCCGGCGCTCGGCGCCAGCCTCCACCTTGCCCGTTGCCGCCAGCGGAAGATGCCTCATCAGCGTGTCGTTTGTATCCTCCAGTTCGGCGACCGTCTCCTCGCAGCTGGAGCACTGTTCGAGGTGTTCTTCAAGCGAATCGATCTGCGAAAAGTCAAAGTTACCCTGCAGGTAGCGGAGGAGCGTTTCGCGAGAGGGACAGGCGGCTTGGATCATGAGTGCACCATTGTGGGAGGCGTTCACGTTCAAAGATTCGCCACCGAGGACCCAGAGTGCACGGAGACGGGCGGAGAATGCAAAATGATCAATGCAAAATGCAAAATGGGAATCTGCATTAAACATTTTTCATTAAGAATTTTGCATTGAACATTCTATGATCTCCGTGTCCGTGGTTAAACTTGCCGGTGTGGCACCTTGAAAGCTCAATCGAAATGTGTGACACCTCGGGCCGTTTTTTTGTGCGGAACCTGCCCTGCGATTGCGTTAAACTTATAGCATGCCGCCAGTTGTCGAAAATCGAGAAAATTCTTCGGGCCTCAGCCTGGCGATTCGATTGCGGCAGGATTCCACCAGTGCATGGAGCGAACTGGTCGAGCTCTACGGACCGCTGGTGGAGAGTTGGTCGGCCAAAGCCGGATTGGCGCGGGCGGCCCGAGAGGATGTGGCCCAAGAGGTATTCCTATCGGTCCATCGTTCGATTCACCGATTCGATCCGACGATTCCCGGCGCTACTTTTCGCGGCTGGCTGTGGCGGATCACGCGCAACGCAATCCTCAAGTCGCTCGCCAGCGCCGAACCACGCCCCATCGGAGGCAGCACCGCCAACGCCGGGCTGGCAGAGATCGCCGACCCGTGGCCTGACGCCTCGGAGCACGACCCGCCGACGGACCCTAGCGAGACGACGCTGTTATTGCAGCGTGCGATCGCGCAAATCAAGCCGCGAGTCGAACCACAAACCTGGCAGGCCTTCTGGCACACCGTAGTGCTCGGTCAAACAACGTCCGAGGTCGCCGAGAGCCTCGGCATGACCCGCCCCGCGGTCCGCAAAGCCAAAAGCCGCACCCTGCACCGGCTACGACAACAGCTGGGCGACGCCGAATAGAGTTTCAGCGTGCGGCAAATAAACTCAAGCTCAGCGACGGGCAAAGTTGTTAGCAGTAGTCATTTCGCGGCGCACAACACTCAGAAGGGGCCGGTGTCAAAGCGCCGGTCGCACGCGGTCGTCATCGAACACGCTGAATAACTCGTCGCGCATTTCGATGTCGCTCTCGTGCGTAGCTGGAGTCGAAGTTCCGCCGAGCCCCCAGGCGGTTTGTATTTCGGTGGCCCGCGCTTGTTCGACGCCGGTCAGCCGCGGTAAGTCCAGCAGCAGCTGCTGCCGCGCGCGATTTGCTGATGCGTTCGTTGTGGTCGCGGACGACGGATTCGCACGTCGTGAAAGTGGGAACGACCGCATCGCAATGTCGGTAGGCGGCGGCACAATCAGCGCTGCGAAGGCGCGATCCTGCGCTTCGTTCGGCAACGATGTGGGCGGTTCGATCACATCGACGGATGCGGACACTGCGGTTGCCTCAGCGGAGGCGGGGAGCGACGTGCCGAGATTGCGTCGCCAGCCAACGTAATCGGCCGCGTCGACTCTACCGTCGCCGTTGCCGTCGGCGCCGCTGCCTAGTGGCACGGTCAAACCAAAGCTGGCTCGCCACAGAACGTGATCGGCCGAGTCGACTACGTGGTTGCCATCAAAGTCGCCCGCGAGCATCACGCCGTCGCGTCCTGGCGATCCACCGGCAATGACACTCGCCTGCCAGTTGGCCGGATTGGCTGGGTCGCCCAGCGCATCGGCGATTTCCAGCGAAGGCCCACCGCCATCCGCGGCCGTTGGCCAAGGGGCAGCATCGTCGAAAAGAATGTCCTGAAGAATCTCGCCAAGCGGTCCCACCAGCACGATACGCTCGCCGGCATTGCTGAGGTTCGCGGTGCCATAGCCTCCCGGCGCGATTCGTATTCCGGAGCCGTACACGGTTTGAAACGCGACCGGATTACGAGCCACGATGATCCGCTCGCCTGGCGCGAGATTCTGGCCGCTCGCGAAAGTGTACGGTGTGGTGGCAAACTCAGTGATCTGCACGCCGTTAAGGCTCACCGGTTGACTACCAGTATTCGCAAGCTCGATGAATTCCAGATCTTCATCGTCGACCACACCGGGATGATTGGCCGGGTGGTAGTGCAGCTCCGTGATGCGCACGGGAAACGGTTCGGGCAAGAGAGTGGCGTCAATCACCGCGCTCCACGTCGTGCCGCTGCGGATGCGGGCTTTCACCTGCCTGGCAGCGTCAATCGGAATATTGATTGGACCCGCGGCGTGGGCGGCCTGCGGGTTCGCGGCCCCGCCCACCAGCCGTGGATCGCTGCCGTCGAGCGTATAAAAAATCTCCGCGCCGGCAGGCGAGCCCACCGGTTTGCTTAGTGTGAGGACAAATCCCGGATTTACTTGGCCCCCGTAGTTGTTCAGCAGCGGCGCATCGATATTCGGAAACAGCGGCGCCGACCCACCGGTGAACAGTACCGTATTGCGGAGCTGATTCAGCACAATGCCAGTGCGCTGCGGGAAGAAGTTGTTCTTCACGTTGTTAACCGCGGCCAGCCAATCGCTCTTAGTATAGGGCAGATTGGCACGCAGCCGATCGCCCCAGCGGGCCGACTCGGCGATGATCGCCAGTTGCAGCTGGTCGACGCGCTCCTGGTGGCGGGCCAGCATATTGGCCGGCGTCATGGGCCCGTTATTGAAAAGGTATTTCTGAGCGTAGTCGGCAAATAGCAGACGGTACTCGTCGCAGTACATGAGCTGCTGGTGAACCCAATTCGGGTTGAACCCCGAAAGCGAGCTCCCCATCCCCCAGGGTCCATTGCGGTTTTCGTTGACATACTGCGTCAGAATACCCCATTCCACATCGTGCAGAAAATACACCCAGCCGCGCTCGCCGGTACGGTCACGCATCGCAAAAAAGTTCTTCGGCTGGCTGGCGTCGGGATTGATCGGTGAATCACGGCTACACCAGATGTTCACGATCATCATGAAGTCGATCAGGTTTTCGGTATCCAGATGGACCGGGTACGCCGGGTTTCGCGTGCCGTCGGGGTTAAGTCCCTGCAGCCGCATGTAAATGTTGTAGCGCTCGGTTTGCGTGGCGGCCTGCGGCAGCGTGTTGAGAATCGCATAGAACTGAGCCCACGCAGTCGCGGTGCCGGCCGTGGCGAACACCGTGGCGTTGTCGTCGACTTTCATCACGTCGTAGTCAGCTTCGTTGCCGCCCAGGTACGTTTCGCCGTAGAAATCGTCCGGCCGCTCCTCGGTCTGATAGATTCCCCAGTACTGGCCGTTGATGTACATGTGGTAGTAGCGGCTGCGCGTATACGGTTCGCCAAGATCTCCCTGCAGGTCGCGAGCGCCAACGTCGCGCGTATACGTGTACTGCGTGGGTTGCGTGAAATGCCAGTTCCAGTTCTGCGCGACGCGGAGGTCCATCTTCTCGAACACGTCGCCACCGTCCTCACCAAACCAGGGATAACGCAACTCGCCGCCGATGTCATCGCGGAAGAACAGCCGAAAACCATGCTTGGGATTATTGCCGGCGCGACTAAACTCGCCGCGGATCCGCATGCCCATATCGATCTGAAACTCGCCCGTGCCGAATGGGTTGGCACCGTCCGGCGGGTTGAGCAACTCCAGCGAGCCGGTGCGTTCATACGCCAGACCTTGCCCCTGGGCGTTGACCCAGATGCCGCTAACCTGATCGAACAAGTGGGCCGGCGGCGTGACCAGCGATAAACTCGGCAGCGCTTGAAGTGCGGGAATGAGTTGCGGGCCCCAGACCGGGCTGTTCACGATATCCGGATCCATGCCGTAGTCGGCAATCTGTGTGTTCACCGTGCCGGTAGGAAAGCCTGGTGGGGCGGCCCCGGTGGGCGATTGCTGAATCACGTCGTTCAAAAACAGATATGTATGCGTGCCGACCTGTGATGAAAAGTAGCCGGTCTTGAATGCTGCCACGCGCAGCGTCGTTGTTTTTGTGATGTGAATTGGTCCGGTGTAAATCGATCCTTGCGTCGTCGTCGGCGTGGTGCCATCCAGCGTGTAACGAATTTGGGCGCCGGGCGTCGCGGTGGTGATCGTCACATCGATGGGGCTGCTGAAAAATCCGCGATCGACATTGATCTCTGTGTCGGCCACGAATCCCAACGAGGAAACGCCGTTGGGCCCGCCGGGTGTCGCTGGATTGAAGTACCCGACATCGGACGAAATCACGTCCAGCGCCACAAGTTCTGGCAGCACCAGCGCGTCCGGGTCGCTGGACGTGTAGTTGAGGCATTGGATTGCCAGCACGTTCTGGCCCAGCACAAGCTGCGGCAGAAACCCCGTGATGTCAATCTCCTCGTGGGTCAGCACGATGTCGCCAAACCGCGGCAAGTCGGCCGTAGAGTTCCACGCCGTAGCGCCGGTCACGTTCCGCCGGGCCACCTCCACGCCGTTGAGATAGGCCACAAACGCATCATCGTATTTGACGCGGAGCTTCAGTTTATCGAAATCCGCCGGCGTATCGACTAGGAATGGAATTCGAGTATAGAACGTAGAGCTTACCCCCGACATCTGGCCGAACACGTTCGTGCCAATCAGTTGGCTGATGCTCGCACCGCTGCTGCCAATAATGTCGCTCTCCACGGCCAAGCCGCCGTTCACTGTGTCTCCAACGAGGTCGAAAGCCTCGGCGCTCCACGTGATGTGTGCGCCAGAGGCGGCGAATAGTTCCAGCCACGCGTCGCCGGTTCCCTCGAAGTGGTACAACTCGAGCGGGTATGCCCCAGCGGCAGGAAAGGTGAATGTCCGCAGCACATCGTCCGCATTGCCCTCGGTGCCGGACCGCCGCATTTCAAAGTCGCCGACCGTGAGCAGAAACCCTTCGTTGCTGCGGATGCCGAAGGTCCAGTCGCCGGCGGTGGGAATGTTCACCACGGCCAGCGTCGCCGTGGCGAAATGATTGAAGTTCGTGGGGTTGGTTTGACCTGGGAACGCGACGTCGCCGGCGTAGTGGCCCGTGCTGGGTGGCGATCCTGTATTGAGGAAATTCACACTCGTATAGTTTCCAGCTCGAACGGAGGCGCGAGCTGCCGGATTACCGATCACTTCCAATGCTTCTTCGATGCTGTCCAGCGAAGTGCCGATCGGACTGCTGGCCTGGATGTTGGCATCATACGTGCGCACGATGAAACCATTGTAAGTCTGGCCAAAGCCGATGCCCGTTGTGCCGTCGATCCAGTTTGAGTCCGGCACATAGCTGGGCGACGACCAGACCGAATCATAGGCGTTGCTTGTGGGCACGATGGTCTTGGCTGCCGCGCCGGGGGAAAGATAGTTGAATTCGCTCGCCACCTCTCCGACGCCGTAAGAGACATTTTCATGCTGCGGTGGAACCGGTAGCGCGTACTCGTGAACCACCGTCTGGCCGTCCGGCGCGATCAACCCGAGATACTCGCCGTTGTTGCTGAGTGCAAAACTGGTGTGCAGCGGCTGGGCCGGATCACGGTCATCCTGGTTCGAGGCGAAAACTAGCAGATAGCCGCCGGCAGGAATCGTGACGTCCGGGAACTGCCACTTGGTTTTGTCGCCGGCTTCGTCGGTCAAATAGTAGCCATTGAGGCTGCCGGCCATATCGCCGGAGTTGTGGATTTCCACCCAGTCGGAAGCAGCGCCATAATTATCGAGCAACTGGCCGCCGTTGTCGGCCATGAACTCGTTGATCACGAAGTTGGCCGCGAGCAAATGCCGCGCCTCGAGCGCTTCGATGCTCAATCGGCGCGGACGATGCGTAGTTCGCCCACGGCTTCTACTGCCTGCGTACCGGCGCGAGCCGCCCGATTTTCGCCTCATCTCGCACACCCAACCCAAAGTATTGCCCAGCCGCCTGAGATTATACCAGGAAATTCGCTCGATCGCGAAGGTGGCGTGTGTGGTAAAGAGCTTTTGACGATGAGTTGCTCGATCTGTCATGTTCATTTAGCGGCGTGGCAAGTCACGCGGCTAAATATGGATCGCGCTCCATAAATCCGCTATCTTAACCACGAATATCTACTGAACGCGCTCCTGCGCTCCAATGTGCACAGTCACCTCCATGCTGAAACCAATTCTTGTTGTGGTCGCGGCATTCGCCGCCGTCGGTGTTCCCGCGCCGGTCTTGCTTGCCGAAGCTCCGCGTGTTTTTGTATTAGACGGTCCGGCACTTGAGGACACGCGGACGCGGATTCGTGCCAACAACGAAGAGCTGATTCCCGCGGTCCAGCAGCTCAAGCGCGACGCCGATCAGGCGCTTCAGGTCCGGCCGTTTTCGGTGGTGAATAAAGGCGTCACGCCGCCCAGCGGCGACAAGCACGATTACATGAGCCAGGCGCCGTATTGGTGGCCGAATCCGAACACGGCCAATGGCCTGCCGTATGTGCGCCGCGACGGCGAGCGAAATCCCGAAATCTACAAAAATCGCAACCGGCTCGACCTGGGCGAAATGATCGATGCGGTCGAAACTCTCGCCTTGTCGTATTACTTTACTGGCGAAAGCCAATATGCCGATCGCGCGGCCGTACTGCTGCGCACGTGGTTCCTCGATCCGGCAACACGCATGAACCCGCACCTGGAGTTTGGCCAGCACATTCCCGGGATCAATTCGGGCCGCGGCGCCGGTTTGATCGAAACGCGCCTGCTCGTGCGAGTCATCGATTCGCTCGGGCTTCTGGCAGGTACCAACGCATGGACCGATGCGGACCAACGCGGCATGGAGCAATGGTTTGGAAAGTTTCTCAACTGGATGCAAGAAAGCGAGCTCGGCGCGAGGAAGCGGCGTCCGAGAACAATCACGGCACTTATTACGATGTGCAAATGGTCACCTTCGCCTTGTTTCTCAACAATCAGAAGCTAGCCACGGTAGTGCTCCGCGAAGTGGGTAATAAACGTATCGCAGAAATCGAGCCCGACGGCCGGCAGCCGCTCGAATTAGCGCGGACCAAAGCCTGGAGTTACAGCGTTGGGAACCTGGCCGGCCTGATGGCATTGGCTCGGCTCGGCGAGCACGTCGATGTGGACTTGTGGAGCTTTGAGTCGAAGGATGGCCGCAGCATCAGCGCGGCGCTCGATTTTCTCGCGCCCTATGGTGTCGGCGAGCGGGAATGGAAATACCCACAAATCAACGGCTTCTCGGCCGAGCTGTTCGATCCGCTTTTGCGAATCGCGACCGCGAAGTATCCGAGCAGGAATTACCAGCAGCTTGCGGCAAAGCTTCCGCCGGTCGACGTAGCGAGCCGCAGCAAATTGTTGCTCTCGCCACTCAACTCCGTCAGCGGGTTACATGTTCGCTAGGTAATGGCGAGTGGCTTCCAGCCCGCTTTCGGTAACAGCTCAAGGTATCCATTTGTCTGCTGGATTTTCGCAGGCGAAAGTGACCAGAATTAACCGGCATATTGATTGTGCCGCGGGAACGGATGCCACAGGCAGGTTTTTTGTGATGTTCCGATTCTGCCGACAAATGTCGCGCATTTCGGTCAGCGCTTGACGGCGTCTCCGCGGATTCATCGCCGAAATCACTGGAAAAGATCCTGCCGGTGACCGATACTGCATCGGCCAAATAGGGTATGCCGGCGACCCGGTCATTGGACCCAGGCGGCCGGAGCCCGTTTCTGGCTCTGGTGCTACCGATCCCAATGTGCTTAGAGATTGTATTCCTGTGTAGGGTTCTGTTCGAACGAAAGGGAGGACCATGAGACTTCGACGTTGTCAACCGTTGGTTGTTGCGGCCATCGCGACCATGGCAATTGCCGGACTGGTGTTCGCCGCTGCGGGCTCCGAGAAGGAGTTTGAAACATTCGATGCCAGCAACTTTGAAGATTCGGCAACTGTCGACAACGAATGGTTTCCACTCAAGCCGGGCACGCTATACACTTGGGAAGGCACCACGGTAGACGAAGGAGAAACGGAAGAGCACCGCGTGATTTTTACCGTCACCGATTTGACAAAGGTGATTGGCGGCGTGCGGACCGTCGTCTGTTGGGACCAGGACTACGCGGACGGAGAATTGGTGGAAACAGAAATCTGTTTCTTCGCTCAAGATAAAAACGGCACCGTATGGCTGATGGGCGAATATCCAGAAGAGTACGAGGACGGTGAGTTCGTCGCCGCTCCTTGCTGGATGCACGGCTCACTGGACGGAAAAGCGGGCATTGCCATGCTGGGCGAGCCGAAGGTGGGAACCCCAAGCTACTCGAACGGCTGGGCGCCGTCGGTCGAGTTCACCGATCGCGCTGTCGTCGACCAGGTCAATCAGAAAACGACAGTACCGGCCGGCAGTTACGAAAACGTGGTCGTCATCGACGAGTTCAATAACGAAGAGCCCGGGGCGCATCAGCTCAAGTATTATGCTCCTGGAGTCGGCAACGTCCGCGTCGGCTGGCGGGGCGATGCCACAGACCAGGAAAATCTGGAGTTGGTCAAATTCGAACAGCTGGGTGCTGAGGAATTGGCCAAGGCCCGTGAGTCAGCGCTCAAGTTGGAACAGAATGCCTACGAGGGCAGCAAGGAAGCGTACGGCCCGACACCCCGGGCTGAGCGGATCGCGACCGGCGCCGCGGGACAATAGCGGTTTTGGCGTCAGCGGCACGGTCTTTCGTCAGTCCTATTTCAGCCGGCGAGGCGCTGTGAATGGCTTCGCCGGTTGGCATTTCGCAAAGATTTGGTTTGATAAAGGGTCACTATGAAAAACCACACACGAGTCGTCGCCATCGTGGCGGCAATATTTCTTGGCGCCAGCAGCGTGAGCGCCCAGTCGGAGCGGCCGGGCACCGAAGAATTCGGCCTGAGCATGAAGGAGCTGGTGCAAGCCATCGAGAAGGTGGAAGCCTTGATTGCGCAGTGCATGCGCGAGCAAGGATTTGAATATGTGGCCGCGGATTATCGCACGGTGCGCCGCGGCATGAATGCCGACAAGACTCTGCCGGGAATGAGCGAAGAGGAGTTCATCGAGAAGAACGGGTACGGACTATCGACCTTGTACACCGGAATGGCTCCCCAATTGAACACCGGTTACAGCCCCGGCCGAGTCGGCTTGGGTGATCGAAACGTGGAGATCTTCAAGAATCTGTCTCCGGCCGACCAGGTGGCGTACAACCGAGCGCTTTTGGGCGAAAACACGGACGCAACGTTTGCCGTTGCACTGGAGATCGAGAATTTCTCGCGCTGCGGCGGCTGTACGCTGAAGGCCATCGAGCAGGTGTTCAAGCCCGAGCAATTGAAGGCGTCGTACTACAACCCGAAGGACGCCATCATCAACCGCGATCCGCGGATGCGGGCCGCCTTGCGCAAGTATTCTGAAGAAATGCGAAAGAACGGTTTCGAGTACAATCATCCAGATGAAGTCGAAACCGATCTCCGCGAGCGGCTGTATGCAATTACGGGTGGCGCAGACTGTACCGGTTGCGCAGTTATCCGCCGAACAGCAGGAATCGCTCAAAAAACTGCAAGAGTATGAGCGTCGTGTCGCCGTGATCGATTTTGCGCTCATGGAGGACGTTTTTGATCCGGTTGAGGAGAAAATCGAGAAGGAAATGTTTGCTCGCGAAGTAAAATAAGTGAATTGCCGGCTCGTTGGATGTCTCGCCGCGCTCGCCGGTAATTGACTCTGTTAATCACTTGGATCGATATCCAAGCGGTCGTCGAATGATGGATTGGAGTGCGAGATGAACGAAAAGCGCATGATCGTGCTGTTCTACGTGGTGGCCGCGGTCGCCATCCTGGCAACGGTCGGTTGGGTCGCTGGCTCGCGCATCGAATCTCCTGCGGAAGCGGCCGCGCGAACCGCTCCGCCCGCGCCATCGCCAATCCTCGTGCCGGTAGAAGTACGAGTGCTTAGCTCGAACATCGTGACCCGCGGTACCGCCCGCTTTGGATTGCCGCAGCCGATTTCCCTGGCGCCCTCGGCACTCAAGACGACGGCCAGCTTGATCACTACACTGCCGGTGCGAAGCACTCCGATTAAGGAAGGCGATGTGTTGTTGACCGCCTCCGGCCGGCCCGTCTTCGTGCTTCAAGGTGAGATTCCGGCTTATCGGGATTTTGTCCTGGGCGCTGCCGGCAAGGACGTACAGCAATTGGAAGCGGGACTCGAACGGATGGGCCTGAATCCCGGGCCTGTCGATGGTGTCTACGACGAGCAGACTGGCGTGGCCGTTGGCGAATGGTACAAGAAAGCGGGACATGAGCCGTTCGGCCCCACGACACAGCAACTAGCCGACCTGCGTGCTCTCGATTTGGCCTACGGCGATGCTGCCAAGAATAAAGCCGTCGCCGCCGCGGCGCTGGCGACCGCCGACCTGGCAATCCAAGCGGCACGTGGCAAAGCAGAGCACGTCGCGAAAACCGCCTCGGCCGATGTGGCCACCCGGATCTCCGAGCGTGCAATCATCGTATTGGACCCGCGGCAGCTGCAAACGTCACGCACTGCCGCGGACGCACAGCTCGAGCTGGCTCGGGCCGCCGTCCGGGTCGCTGAGCTTGAAGGAAAAGTAACGTATCAAACAGCGTTGGAGGCAAAAAAGGTTGCCGAATTCGACGCCAAGCTCACCGCGGAACGTGCCGAGCGGCTGGCCGCCGACCTCGAGGCCGCCGAGCGTAAGTTGGGGGTGCAGATCCCCGTCGATGAAATCGTCTTCATTCCGTCGCTGCCCGTTCGCGTTGAGCAAGTAACGGGGCTCGTCGGCGCGCCGGCGACCGGGGCCGTGTTGTCGGTCACCGATAATCAATTGTCGGTAGACTCCTCACTCACCCTCGATTCCGCCCCACTCGTGAAGCCGGGCATGAAGGTCACAATCGACGAGCAGGCGTTGGGCATCAAAGCCGCTGGCGTTGTGGAAACCGTGGCAAATACGCCGGGAACACGTGGCGTCGACGGCTATCACATGTATTTTGAAGTCCGCATCACCGAGAACACTGTGCCGCTCGAAGGGTTCTCGCTGCGTCTGACAATTCCCATCGAATCGACCAAGGGTGCCGTTACCGCGGTTCCCGTGAGTGCTGTGTCGCTGGCTGCCGACGGCAGTTCCCGCGTTCAGGTCGACCGCGACGGCAAGCTGGAATACGTTGTCGTCGATCCAGGAATGGTCGCCGACGGTTATGTCGAAGTTACGCCCGTCAAAGGAGAGCTGAAACCAGGCGAGCTGGTGGTCGTGGGCGCCGAAGATAACGAGACGTTAGCTGCACGACAATGACTGCGCCTCCCGACTTTGGTGCCTCCACGCGCGTGCTCCAGCTTTCCAAGGCCGGAAAGCAATACGGCACCGAACCGGCCGTCCATGCGCTCGTGGATGTCGATCTTTCATTGGATCGCGGCGAATGGCTGGCGATCACCGGACCGTCTGGCGCCGGTAAGTCGACCTTGCTCAACATCATCGGCTGCCTCGATCGGCCGACCTCCGGCACGTACCTGTTCGACGGCATCGACACGGCCCAGTTGACTGACAACCAAAGGGCCGGGTTACGTAGCCAGCGCATCGGCTTCGTATTTCAATCGTTCCATCTCCTGCCGTATCGCAGCGTGTTGGAAAACGTGATGCTCGCCGAGGTGTACCGCAAGCATTCGCACCGCGATCGGAAGGAACGCGCGTCAGCCGCGCTCGCGCTCGTTGGTTTAAGCCACCGCGTCGATTTCTTGCCGGGCAAACTCTCCGGTGGCGAGCAGCAGCGCGTCGCCATCGCCCGGGCGCTTGTCGGCTCGCCTAGCCTCCTGGTATGCGACGAGCCGACTGGAAACCTCGACTCAAATACCTCGGCCAATCTGCTCGACCTGTTTGAGTCGCTCAACAAGCAAGGTTATACCTTGGTCATCGTGACCCATGATGAAAAGGTAGCCAGTCGCGCCAGCCGGCGCGTGCACATCATCGACGGCAGATTGACTGATATTACAGCCGGCGAGAAAAGTGCAAAGCCTGCGGAAGCGACTGTCTTTTCTCGGAAGCCCCGCATTTCGCGCTCCGGCATTTCCATGCGAGACTTGTTGAACGAAGCGCTGGCCGGAATGCTTGCCCGGCCGGGACGCATGATTCTCACTGTGCTCGGCGTCGTGATCGGCTTGACCGCCTTGGTAGCAACGCTTGGTCTCACGCGCACGGCCGGCAATCGCATCATCAGCCAGTTCGACCAGGTCGCCGCCACCGAGCTATTCATCTCAGCGAAGCCCGGTGTCACCGGTATGGTCGACCCGACGGCGATACCTTGGGACGCAGCAGAACGACTGCGGAGACTGAACGGCGTCGTGGCCGCGGGCACGATGAGTGAAGTCGACATCGGCAACGCGCTCGTCAGCGCATCTCCCGTGAAAGATCCCGTCAATCAAACCGCGTTCAAGCTATCACTGCACGCGGCATCGCCCGAGTTGTTTCGCGCCGTGCGGGCCGATCTGCGGACTGGGCGGACTCCGGACTTGGGGCACTCGCTCCGCGGTGATCGCGTGGCGGTGCTCGGGCCGGATGCAGCCCGCCGGTTAGGAATTCAAAACCTTCAGCAGTTGCCGGCAATTTCAATTGCCGACCGGCTGTATCTCGTGATCGGCATCTTGAGCGACGTCGCTCGCAGGCCCGAGCTGCTGGGCTCGGTCATCATTCCCGAGGGCACGGCCCGCCAAGATTTCGGCCTTGTCGGACCCGGCACCGTGGTCGTGGAAACCAAAATCGGCGCCGCCTACTTGATTGCCAGCCAGATTCCTCAGGCACTGCGGCCGGACGATCCGCGGACACTCAAAATCGAAGTGCCCCAGGAGCCGCGGCGTGTCCGCGACGAAGTGCAAAGCGACGTGCACGTGATGTTTCTGCTCCTGGGCGGACTGTCACTGATTGTCGGTGCCATCGGCATCGCCAATATCACGCTGGTGTCGGTGATGGAACGCACGGGCGAGATCGGCCTGCGGCGGGCCATCGGTGCCACGCGCGGACATATCGCGGCGCAGTTCCTGTTTGAAAGTGCGTCGATGGGCGTGATTGGCGGCATCTTGGGGGCCAGCCTGGGAGTGTTGATCGTGGTGGCGGTTGCCGCTCAACAGGTCTGGACCCCGGTGCTCGACCCGGCAGCCCCCCTCTTGGCACCTGTGATCGGCGGCGCCATCGGCTTCTTGTCCGGGATTTATCCCGCCATGCGCGCACGCTTCTGGAACCAGTCGAAGCGTTTCGGAAGTAGTCGCGTGACTTTTCCGATTAGCTAATGCGTGCCGGTACCATTCGTCAATCCAGCCGCATTGAGTCGACGAACGAGGCACAATCCTCCCAGTCGCTCTTTGGGTGACCGGACTTTCCACATGAACGGAGTAAGGCGGTTAATCACTACATCCGGCACGCGTTACGTATTGACGATTCTTCCGTCATCGCGGAATGTGCCGCTCATGATTGCTATGCATTCCACGCCGAAAGGTATGTTCTGGTTCGTAAATACCAGCCGAAAATGCCTTATAGCGCGCTCAACCAATAGGTTTGCGCAGATCAGAGAAAGACATTCCTACGGGACAACCATCGAATGCCGAATTTTGCCGCCTTTCCGTCGCACGATCTCGGCTTGCCGATTGGTCGAGCGCCATTTCCGTCGTAGCGTGGAAATGGACCGCTTCGGGATTCATCCTCGCTGCTGCCGTGTTAGCCGATCCAGTCGCTCCAAACGGATGGTGCGCCGATGCCGTCACCGCCGCAGTGGCCCAAGAGGAGTTGCCGGAAGCCACGGGGCAGGCTCAGCAACCATCGTTTCTCGATACGGACACCACCGAGTGGTCGGTCTCCGAGCAGCTACGTGGTCTCGAGCAACGGATGACCGAAATGGAAGCCACCCGAGGTGCCAACGAGGACGCCATCCGTACAATCATAAATCAAAGCTTTGCGAACCGCGGTTCGAATATCACCGACGCCGTCGTGTTTGGCGGCACGCTCGAAGTGCTCACCTTCTGGCAGGAAGACTTCGACGGCGTCGCGGAAAGCGACATTGTCCTCGACACCGCGGAACTCGATTTTGAAATCGCGGTCAACACCTGGACGTTGGGCAGCCTGGTCATTGAATACCACGATGGTCAGGATTTCCTCTTTCCCACCACCGAAGATGACGAGGTCGGTGTTGACCGGCTGACCGTACGTCAGGCCTGGATTACGGTTGGCGACACGTCGCGATACCCGTTGTTCGGCACGTTTGGCCGTGATGTGGTTCCGTTTGGTATCTCGACGGGTGATCCGGTGACGGACGTGCTGACGATTGTCGATCCGCTGACCGTCGAAGTCTTCGAGACCACCGAAGATTTCATCATGTTCGGCTTCGCGTTTCCCACTCCTGGTCCGCCGCCGCCGCTGGCCCCGAATGCGCCGCCTGGTCTGCTGCCGCCGCAGCCGCTATTGATCAACCCGCTGGTGCGTCGGGCGGCAACACGCGTCTGCAATTATTGCGGTCCGTACGATAAGCCGCCGGCGTTGCCGCCTGCGCCCGTCCCTGTCTGCCTCCCGCCGTACTACGGTGCAATCTACTTCTACAACGGCGATACCGTATCAGGGCCGTTTGAAGAGGATCACATCGAGCACATGGGCGGCACATTGGGATATCAAACCCGTGGCGTGTTTCCAGGCAGCTGTATTCCCTGGACGCTCGATGCGGACGTCGACGTCAACAGCTCGGTGTTCGATAGCAACTTTCTGCAATTCGAATACCGGCACTTTCTGGAGCAGATCGGTTTCGTGCCTGGCATGGCCGCCCACGTGAAGTCGAACATTGGTCCCGTGGCTCTAATCCTGGAATGGAACGGTGCCCTCACTACTGCCGATTTTGTCGACGATGCCGGCGTTCCGGTCAGCATTCAGCCCGGCGCGTGGCAAGTGTCGTTAGGTTATCAATTTGACTGGAACCCGCAGGTTGAAACGATTGGCCTGCAAGGCACGTATTTCACCACGTCGTATTCCGAGAGCTACGACCTCGCAGGAGTGACCGATTTCGTGGGCGATCCGCTGGCGCCGACTCCGCTCCGCGTCGGCTTCGTTCCCGAAAGGCGCTTCAGCGTGGGCGTCGGCGAGTGGGTGCTCGACGGCCTGCGCGTGGCCGTTGAATACTCGCACATCGTCGACTACGATGTCGACGAGGGCGGGACCGGCAATTCCGCCAACGGCTTCTTCTGCCAGATGACGTACGAATGGTAGCGTCATCGCCAATTGTTCTCGCCAAGATTGAGGCCCGCAGGCGCCGGCAAGGAGTTGCGGAGCTTCCTTGGTGGCGTTGGGGCTCCAAACCAGAACTTCGGCATTTCAACCGGCACGACCGCTACGTTTTACTAATGGAATGAGTGCCCCCCGGCCGAATTAATCTCAAACGAAGCGCCTGCCCGCGCTAGCGTTTTGCTTTTCCGACTTCTTTTCCGGTTTGAATTTGGTCGGCGTTTCTCGTTTGCGTGCCGATCAAGGGGGGACAATTCATGTCACGTTCTTTCCGGTGGTCGCGCTGCGCCTTGGCGGTCCTGCTAGCTACGCCCGCGCTCTCGGCGGGCGCCGTGCTCGGCCAGCAGCAACAACAGATGGCCCGGCCGAATCAACAAATGGCCCGGCCGTATCAAACTCCGCAAATGGCTCCACGCCGCATGGCTCAAATGCCGTCGGCCGCGCCGGACGCGAGTGTGATTTACGATGGTCCGACTCCGGCTCCGCAAGTTTACGGACCGAGCGGCGCAGGACCACACTATCATTCGAATGGTAATTTCAACGGCGCTCACTCGAGTGGTAGTTTCAACGGCGCTCACTCGAGTGGTAGTTTCAACGGCGCTTACGGCGGCGGATGTGGCGATGGCTGCAACGGCGGCAATTGTGGCGGTGCCTGTGGCGGCAATTGCGGTGGAAACTGCGGCGGCGCCTGTGGTGGCGGCTACGGCGACGACTGCTACGGTGGCTACTGCGGCGACGGCTGTGGCGGCTCCTGCGGTGATTCGTGCGATTTCGGGCCGGCTAGTTGTCAACCATGCCTGCGAATGTATGTCGATTGGCTGTACCTCGAGGCCAGCGGTGCAGATGTCGCGCACGCGCAGCAGCAAGACGGGCTGGGCGGCGCCGGCACCGTGCCCTTCGGCGACATCGGCACCCTCGAGACCGAGTGTGATAGCGGCGTTCGCGCTGGTTTTGCGATCGCTTGTGGTCCCTGCTCCGGTTTTGAAACCACGTACACGTCTTACGAAACGGACGCTTTTAATTCGCTCGAAGCGCCCTTCATTCCCGGTGGCGGCGGGGCGATCGGATCGCTCGTCCATCACCCGAACGCCTCGATCACCGCTTCGGTGGGCCCAGTCGATGCCACGTATGAAATCGACTACCAGATGTTCGACATGCTGTATCGCAGCACGTTTGCCTGCAGCCCGTGCTATTCCGCTTCGTATTTGGTGGGTGTGCAATACGGCAACCTCGACCAGGTGTTTACGCAAACCGGCGTCTTCGGCGGTGGCTCGGCGGGCACCATCGACACCACCTCCACGATCGACTTCGACGGCGGCGGCTTGAAAGCCGGCATCGATGCCGAGCGCCAGCTGCACTGCGGCTTTTCGGTGTACGGCCGATTGACCGGCGCCATGATGTCCGGCCGGTTCAGCAGCCGTTACACGATGTTCAACTCCTCGACCGACGTGCTCTTGGCCCAAGCGAACTGGAAGGACGATCGCATCGTGCCGCACGTGGAATACGAACTCGGTCTTAACTGGACCAGCCCCAGCGACCGCTGGCGGTTCGCGACCGGTTACATGTACTCCCACTGGTTGAACACGGTGAGCACATCGGAATTCATCGACGCGGTGCAAGCCGACAACTACGTCGACGTCGAAGACACACTCACCTTCGACGGCTTTGTAACCCGCATGGAATGCCGCTGGTAACCTTCTTATCCCTCTCCCTTTGGGAGAGGGCAGGGTAGGTGTTCTCTCCCTCTCCCTCCGGGAGAGGGCAGGGGTGAGGGTGCCTTAGCGACAGCGTTTGTTCGATCCACAACGCCGGTCTTTTGACCGGCGTTTTTCGTTGTTCGAGGGCTTCGTTAGTCGTAGGGTGGGCACCGCCCACCATTAGCGCGGCATAAAAAAATGGTGGGCAATGCCCACCCCTACGTTGCTGACAAAAATTGCACGTCTGGCGAGGCCATTGCGGCGCAAAACCGCGCCGTTCTCGAGCGCCAGCGAGTTTTGCAATTGGCCTTCTGCCGTGCGCGGCTGCTAACTCCTTGCGCGCAATGCTTATAATTTTGCAACGCGGTCATGGGTCCCACAAAACGTGTTGCAAAACGTCTGGATTTTGCGCGTCGCCGGTCACGCCAACGCCTGGCCCGTGATGCACCGGGCACACGTCGCTAGCGCAAAACTGGGTGGAGTTTTGCTTCCGAGCACCTAGTCGAGCGAACAGTTCCGGAATCGAGAATCAAAGCCAGAAATGGGCTTCACCGCCGGCACTAACCACTAAAGATCAACGACTAACGCCTTCAAACCCAATTTTCAAAGACAAACACTGCATGGCAGTGTTCGTGCAGCGTAGCAAACTCGCGGTCAGTTTCAGCAACTTTTTCTGACCATGCTGAGGTTGCAGCAATCGACGCTCGCGGCGGTATGCCGGCATTGTGCGTCTTCAGGTGAGGCGTCTCCGGCGAATGTTGAGCAGGTGGAAGCTGCCGACGCTGAGACCCAGGCAATGTATCGGGCTGCATATCGGGAGTTACGTCGCCGCCACTCCTGTCCTGGCGCGGCGAACTCGAATTTTCAGTTGAGTCATCTCAGCCTGATGAGTCGTGGCCCGGTCGCCATTTGGCACTTGCAGAATCGAGTCGTGGTCTTCGAGATGACGTACTCAAGCCACAGGTTGTTTCCAGCCGCCCAACGTAATTTCGAGGTGTTTGGCGACGGCCAGCAGATATCTTCTCTCCACGCATGCGACACGACCTGCACACCAATCGGCATTCCATCGCCACTCGTGCCACATCGCACAACGGCTGCCGGCCATCCGGTATAGTTAAAGGCGGCGGTATATGTGAATCCGTTTAGCGTATCTCCATCATGTTCGAATGCTGATGGCAGGTTGGACCGAGCGTACACCGGGCAAAGCAGCACGTCAAAACTTCGCATCCATGCTAACATCTCGATTTGAAACTGCTGCCAAGCACGCAGTACCCGGCCGGCTTCTTCACTCGTCAAGGATGGCACTTCCCAATACCAGTCGATATGCGGGTCCCACCGCTGCGTGCCCGACTTCGCTAGCAAAATTCTCACCCAGTCATGACCATCAATTGCATCGGGCTTGTATATAAAGTCCATCAGGCGGGCTAATGCCTTAGGAGTACTTTCCTCTACGTTTGCTCCACCTGAGACATCTCGTCGGCCGCTCTTTCAACTGTTCGTTTGACGTCGGCATCTGCGGCAAGAATCCCGTTGTTCGAGTGAAAAGCTACTCGCAACTCGGAGAGCTTCACCGTGCTCGGGTGCCGAAGAGTTACTGGTATTGTTGCAGGGTCATGGTCATCAGGACCCGCTATTAGTTTCAACAAGGGGAATAGGTCATCGACAAACCTAGCCATCGGTCCCAATTGCGTCTGCGGGTCAGTTGCACCCAACCCGGTACAGATTATGTGACCAGTTAAGGGCACCCGGCCTGTTGTTGCCTTGATACCCGCAATACCACAAAGGGCGGACGGTACACGAATACTACCTGCCGTGTCGCTTCCAATATCGAAAGGCGAACAACCTGACGCAATTGCGGCTCCTGCTCCACCACTGCTTCCGCCCGGAGATTTGGTCAAGTCGTAAGGATTTTTAGTAAATCCAAATATCAGATTGCGTGTGTCGAAGCTCATCGTAAGTTCGGGCGTATTGGTTTTTCCAAGGAGAATGGCTCCCGCTTTGCGGAGTCGAGCGACCACTGTGGCATCTCGTTTCGGTTTGAACTCCCTACGCCCCAACGTGCCTGCCGTCGTAACAACTCCCTCCGTGTCCAGTGAATCCTTGATTGTCATCGGAACGCCATGAAGAATTCCCCGTAAATCACCTTTAGACAATTCGGCATCCGCTTTGCGTGCCTCTCGGACAGCTCTCTCCGCAGTCAAGGTCACGATGGCGTTGATATTCGGGTTAATGTCTGCGATGCGAGAGAGATGCGGTTTCACCGCCTCCTCGGACGACACGCCCTTGGCTCGAATGGCCTTAGACATGGACATTGCCGACGAGTAGATGAGGTCGTCATCGCCGCCCCAAACCTCCGCCCCGAAACTTGGCGTGACCATCGCCACGGATGCAGCGGTCATTGCACGAATGAATGTACGTCGATTGGGCTGTGTAGTCGGGAATTTGATCCGCAGGTGCGTGTTCACGATGTCCTTCCGCGTCAAATCAAAGTGTTTTTGCGTTCAGCCGGTCCTCCATTCTTGATTCCCTGTGAACGATAAACAAGCGTCAAGTCAGCGAAACGCACGTCGACTATAGATGGCGGTTCGCGACAATATGCGTCGGTGAAACCGACGCAAGTACCGCCATTTTGAAGTGTTCACCTTCGAAAAGGCCGGCTGGGCGTTAATCTGCAGTTAAGCAAACAGAATGTGAAGCGCCTGATGGTCCAATTACGGCTTCCTCTTCTCTGGCCTGCCGCGACGATACCGACACAGCAAGGAGCCGACGAAGCAATTTTTCTCTGCCGCCGGCGGTAGAACAATAGCGAGTCTCTTACTATGCTTAGTCCCAGCTTATTTAGAGCCAGCTGGGTCTTCGCATATTCCTCTATCAAAAAACCAACGAATGAACAAAGAGATACTGGCATACAATACCTCACTGCGGGCGGAAGACAGCGTTATTTGCAATTTGCTTGCAAATGAGACCGATCGCCACCTGCCCGAGGCAGAAAGCAAAATCTGGCACCGTCATCCTGTTTGGTTTTTGGAGGGCAACCCCGTAGTTGGTTACAGCAAACTAAAAGACGCTGTCCGCCTGCTTTTCTGGAGCGGTCAATCATTCGAAGAAGCTGGCTTGCAAAAAGAAGGCAGCTTCAAAGCCGCCGAAGCTCGCTACACATCAGCGGAACAGATCAATATAGACGACCTCAAGCAGTGGCTGCAAAAAGCCAGGGATATTCAGTGGGATTATAAATACATCGTCAAGCGAAAAGGTGTGCTGGAAAGGTTGAAATAGCAACCCAGACCGAGTCGTGGCGATTCGAAAGACGTCGTGACCGTCGTTCGGTTCAAGCTTCCATTTAACGTTCACGTTTCCAATGGAATGGGGCACTGCTGGCTTGCCGAGGGCGTCGGGGAATCCGAGGTGCGCCGTAATCGACTAAACCCTTGTGAGGCGTTTCCACGTCCCCAGCCCTCCGCGCCGAGGCTCGGGGACCGGAAAAGTAAGATCTGAGTATCTGACTTGAAGTCTCGCGACGATGTATGGCATGTCGATTCCGTGAGACTCGCCAGGGAGTTAGCGGAACTGTTGTGACTCGCACCGCTCGTCACATTTCTAGTGCATTCCGGGTACGCTTTTGCCCGCCAAGGCAACAGTTTGTCGCCAAGTGCCGGACAAATCGCATGGCGGAACAGCGGAAAACTCTTAGTAAGCCGCAGATTCTACGTTGACGACCCAGTTTAGCAGTTTTAACATTACGGTTGCATTTTTTAGCGGCAATTGTGATGACGGCCGCAGGGAGGTCTTGCTGGCAAAGCCGTCTGACTGGTGTGCGGGAGCGGTACGGACGCGCGTTTTCGCTCCATCGTTGAAAACGCACCTTGGGAGATACTTCAATGCGTCGCAAGTCCCTGCCTGGCGCGGTCGGCTGCGCAAGGTTCAGCACGTTGGCCGCTTTTTGCGGCGCGGCCGCAAACCGGTGTTTGAATATTTGGAAGACCGGCGGCTGCTGGCCATCGTCACTGTCACGAACAACAACGACGTGGCCAACGGCGATACGACTTCGATCGCTACGCTCATCGCCTCCGACGGCGGCGACGGCATCTCGCTGCGGGAAGCCATCACCGCGACCAATGCTACGGCCAACGCGCCCGCTGGCACGCCCGACGAAATCCGCTTCGCGATCCCGCCGCTGGGCGGCGTAAAGACGATCCAGCCAGCCTCCGAGCTGCCGGCAATCACTGAGCCGTTTTCATCAACGGCTTCACCCAGCAGGGCGCGTCGCCCGGTAACTTCAATGTCCAGATCGACCACACGCTAACCGTCGAGATCGACGGGCAGAACGCCGGCGCCGGAGCAGACGGCCTGCAAGTGAATAACACGGCCAACGGCACGATCATTCGTGGCCTGGTGATCAACCGTTTTACGGGCAACGGCGTGTTCGTCAATGGCGCCGACAACGTGGTGGTCGCCGGCAACTTCATCGGCACTGACGTGGTGGGATCGCAGACCTCGGGAACACGCGAACGGCGTTCTCATCGACGGCGCGCAGTCAGCAACGTCGTCGGCGGTACTGCGCCGGCGGATCGCAACCTGATCTCCGGTAACAATTCCGACGGCATCGAGATCGCCGGCGACGGCGCCATGCTCAACCAGGTGCTGGCGAACCTCATCGGCACCGATCGCGACGGCGTGGCCGATCTCGGCAACGGCGGTAATGGTGTGTTCGTGACGGGCTCGACGGCGAGCACCACGATCGGCGGCACCGGAATCCTCACGACGCGGAACATCATCTCCGGCAACGATGGCAACGGCATCCTTATTATGGGGCCGACACCGCCACCACGCTCGTGCAGGGTAACTACATCGGCACCAACGTCGGCGGCATCACGGTGCTGGCAAACATGAGCGACGGAGTCGAAATCACCGACTCGTCCAACAACACACATGCGGTGGCGCAGCGGCCAACGCCGGCAATTTGATCTCCGGCAACGGGTTCGCCGGCGTGCAGATTTTCGGACCGATGGCCACCGGAAATATGGTCCTGGGCAACCGGATCGGCACGGTCTTCGACGGCAGCGGCGACATCGGCAACGTCGGCAAAGGCGTGCAGATTCGCAGCACGGCGTCCAACAATACCATTGGCGGCGCTGCGGCGGCTGCCGCCAACACCATCGCCAATAACAATGACGGCATCACAGTCGGAACTGGACGGTGCCGACAACAACCGCATCCAGCGCAACTCGATCTTCAACAATGACTCGTCTGGGAATCGATCTGGACGACAACGGCGTCACAGCGAATGACGCGAACGATGCCGACGACGCTGGCGCCAACCGCCTGCAAAATTTCCCTGTGTTCATCGGAAACGCAACGCTGTTGGGTAACTCGATCGGGCTGACTTACCGCGTCGATACGGCCGTAGCCAACGCGACGTACCCGCTCACGATCGAGTTCTTCGTCGCCGATTCGAATGGCGCGAACCCGGAAGGCCGCACGTTCTTGGCCGCCGACCAGTACGTGGGCGGCGAAGCTCAAATGAACAAGGCGATCATCATCCCGGCCCCGGCCATCCTCACCAACCAGCGTCTCGTGGCCACGGCGACCGACGCGGCGGGCAACAGCTCCGAATTCTCGCTGCCCGTGCAGATTCGCTTTGCCGGTGATCCTGGGCTCGGAGCCGACCGTCATCCGCAACGAGCGAAGAAATCGGCACGGGTGAGGTCGACTTCTATCCAGTACATCGCCCACTCGACGGGCAAATGGACGTCCGCATCGATTTCCTGCATCGCATTTGGCGACCTCGATCTGGAGGTCCGCGACCAATTCGGCAATTTGCTGGCGACCGTCGAACATCGTCCGACAACGACGACAGAATTTCGAAGAGATCATCATCCCGGTGGTCGACGCAGCAGAAGTATTTCATCCGCGTGATCGCCGTCGGCTTCGTCGGGAGCAGACGAACACCTACAACCTGGAAGTGGAAAACTTCCCGGCGCCCGTGCCGACGCGGCGTGCATCTCGACCCGGCCAGCGACACCGGCATGATGAACAACGACAACGTCACCAGCGACACCACGCCGACGTTCTTCATCCAGACCGACGTGCTGAACTTCGTCGATACGAACAACAACGGCATCTACAACGAGCACGACCCTTGCCGTGCCACCGAAGAGATCGATCGATGCGCTCACGGCCGCGGAGGCGGCCGCATCGCCGCCGGCATGCCCATGCCGGACGACCGAGAGCGGCGGCATCGCGGTCGAAATCACGCTTGGTCAACACGACCGACGGGGACGATCGATCACCGCATTTGCCGATCCCGTGATCGCTGCGCTCGCCGGAAGTGTATCGCTTCACGTCGCCGGCGATGGCGCTCCCGCCCGGCGTGTACCTGGTGTCCGCGCGGACCCGAGTCTTCGACGGGCAGAGCGACGCGGCAGGCGAACCCGGATCCAGCGATCGGCCGCAGCAAGCCTCGCCGCCGCTGTGGGTCACGATCAGTGCCGACTCGCCGGTGGGTGGCACGTTCGACCTGCTCGACTCCAGCGACACGGGCATGTTCAACAACGACAACGTCACGAACAAGATGCAGCCGGCGTTTGCCGGCCAAGGCCCGGCGAACGCCAAGGTCAACGTGTTTGCCCAGGCGTTCAACGTGGCCGGCATGCCGGTCGTCGGCAGCCGATTGCTCGTGGGCAACGGCGTCGTCGGCTCCGACGCCACCGACGGCATGGCAAACAACGGCCTGGGCCTGTGGGAAGTCACCGTCGAGCCGATGGCCGACGGCAAATACAACTTCTTTGCCCGGTTCGAGACGGCCGCGGGAATCGTGGGCGACCCCGTGGCGATGGGCTGATGCCCCTCTCAACGTCGACGCCCGGTCGCCGATTCCCGACAGCGGGACGATCAATTCGCAGATCATCGTCCCGGCCGGACGATGGCGACGATCGTCGACGTGAACGTCACGATCAACATCACGCACACCAACGATGAGGACCTCGACATCTTCCTGATGCTCCCGACGGCACGAGATCGAGCTTCGACCGACAACGGCAACGGCGGCGACAACTACACGAACACGATCTTCGACGACGCGGCGGGAATCTCCATCACCGCGGCGTCGCCGCCGTTCACCGGCACGTTCCGGCCGGAAGAGCCGCTGTCACAGCCTCAACGGCAAACCGGTCGCCGGCACTTGGACGCTGCGCATCACCGACGACACGATGCAACGAGCAACTGGGCCAGCTCGTCGACTGGACGTCTCAACGTTCCAGACGCCGCTGATGGTGGTGATCGACACGGTCGAGCCGAACACGCCGCTATTTGGATCTGCTCGACGACACCGGCCGGCACAACAACGACAACATCACCAAGGACACCACGCCCGATGGTGTCGATGACGACGACCGATCCGAACATCGCGTTCGCGCAGTTGTCTGTTCACCGACAATTTGAAGTTCCGCATCTTCGACCGGTTCCAGAACAGTGCCCAGGAAGTGCTGATTTACGACTCGGCCTGGATGCCGTGGCCGACGCGTTCATGACGCCGGGCGACATGTTCACCGCGCTTCACGCAGCTTGACGCGCAGCGCTGCCCGTGCTGACGCCGGTGAATCCGGCGATTGTCGGCATGACGCTCGCCAACGGCGTGCACAATTTGAAGCTGGAAGTGGAGGACCGCGCCGGCAACATCAGCCACGATTTCCTGCTGCAGATCACGGTCGACAACGTCACGCCGCCGGTTTCGTTCGGCTTGCCCGATGCCGCGAGCATATTCGACGGCCTCACGGCGCCAGAGCGACACCGGCGTCACGACGATGCCGATGACGTTTGCCGACCGCGCCACGAGCGACACGACGCCCCGCCTGTGGGGCCGGGCCGAAGCAGACACCAATCGTTCGTGTCTTTCTCGATCGCAACAACAACGGCGTAATCGATTTGTTGACCGACACGTTCCTGGGTCAGACGGTTGCCGTGCCGTTCGACGGCAACGATGCATATCCCGACGGCTACTGGGAAATCACCTCGGTGCTCGATTTGAATGAAATTCGTCGGCCTGCCGAAGGACGGCCTGCGGCGGCTCTGGTGACGGCCGAGGACGTGGCCGGCAATCCCATGCCGATGAACAATGTGATTGCCGACGGCGTCGACGAGCTGCAGATCTTCATCGACACGCAAGGCCCGCAAGTCACGGACGTGCAGATTCGCAGATAATCTGAACCACGACTTGTTCGATCCCAAGCCATCCACGAACGGTTACACGCCGCTGGTCCGCAGCCTGAAGATATCCGTGCAAGATCTGCCGAACCGCTTGGATCAGGCCGGCGGGAACAATGATTTCCTCTATGAGGCACTCAAGTTCGACAATGCGTTTACGTCGCAAATCGACAACGCCTCGAATCCGGGCAACTATCTGCTAGTCGGCGATCACGTGGGAACGATCGCCATCCAATCGGTCGACGGTGATGAGCCCACCGGGCACTAACGGCAATCCGGCGCATGGCGATGATCGAGCTGACATTCTTTGCCCCGCTGCCGGACGATCGCTACACGCTCACGATTCGCGACAACCTGGTCGATCCGGTCGGCAACAAGCTCGACGGCGAATCGAATGCCAACGAACCGCAGGAAGATGCCGCTGTTCCCCACCGGCGACGGCGTGCCCGGCGGCAATTTTGTGGCGCGGTTCACGATCGATTCCCGGCCGGAGATCGGGTCGTACGTGTCGCAGGCGATCAACCTGGACATCAACGGCAACTTCGTGTGGGACCCGGCCAACGCACAAATCGGCAACGACACGACCAACGTCGACCTGTCCTTCACGCTGCCGGCGTTCGAGAACGGCAACGCGATCGCCGGCAACCTGAGCCCGCACGAGCTGTTGGTGGCCGGCAAGTTCCGCGCCGTTCAACGTCGAAAATGGCAATGGGATCTTTGGCAATGGAGTCGGTCATCGATATTTCGACCAATTGGCCACGTACGGCAATTACAACGGCGATATTCCGCTGGTTGATCGATCTGGACAGCGACGGCGTCGTGTACGGCAACGGCGATCCGGACGGCGTCAACGACTTGATCGTGAACCAGGCCGCGATCGGCGGCTTCAACATCGCGGGTGCGATTCCGATTGCCGGCAACTTCGACGGCAACCTGGCCAACGGCGACGAAATTGGCCTGTACTACTCCGGCTCGTGGGCCATCGACACCAACCACGATTTCGTCATCAACACCGTGCTGACTGGCAACTTGCTCGGGCACCCGATCGTCGGCGATTTCGACGGCAACGGCATCGACGATTTTGCCGTGTTCAACAACAATGTGTTTTCGTTCGGCTTCAACCTGAGCCCCACGAAGAGCGCGGAGATTATCTGGGGCTTCCCCGGCGTGTTGGACCGGCCCGTGGCCGCCGACATGGACCAGGACGGCATCGACGACATCGGTATCTGGGTGCCGCGCAACAGCGCCAATCCGCCGCGGGTGATTGCCGAATGGTACTTCCGTGTGTCCAACGCACCGGTGCTAAATGCTCGAGCTAGTCACTATGGCACGGTGCACTACCTGAACCACGGCTTCAGCCCGCCGCCGTTCGGCGCGGATTTGTATGCGGAGTTCGGCGACGAGCTGGCCCTGCCGATTGTCGGCAATTTCGATCCGCCGTCGGCCGCGGCGTCACTGGGCGGCGGACCAGAGCTGGCCGGCGACTACGATCGCAACGGCGTCGTCAACCAGTCGGACCGAATGGTGTGGCGTGCCGGTTTCGGCTCGACCACCAACCTCGCAGCGGATGGCAATCTCGACGGACGCGTGGATGCGGCAGATTATGCCATTTGGCGGAACAACCTCGGCAAGACAGCGGCCAGTGCCTCTGCGTTGATCTTGGAAGCCGGCCACAGTGTAGAGCCGGCCTTCGCATCGCTGGTGATGGACGTCGCGGCGCAATCGAGCGCACCGGCGGACGAATCGGCACCGGTTGCCGCAGCAGGCGATCGCGACGACGATCGGTTAGCGGCGGTCGATGGACTGTTCGCCAGTCTCGATCCAGCGCGGCCGGCCCGCCAGTTCCGGCCGGCACTTGCCAGGGCGCTAGCCAGTGAGGACGATGACTTGCTCCTCATTGACCTGTCGACGCATGTGGCCCGGCCGCCCGCCAGCGAATCGACGGGAACCCCCAACGAAGAAGGATCGTCCGACGATATTTTCGACGAGTTGCTGGCGGAGTTTGTCGGAGTTGGTGGATTGTTCGAATAAGCTGTGCTGAACGAACTGGAAGCACGCATTCATGGATGAACGACAGAAAATCGCCGAAATAACTCGGCAATTCCAAACGACGCCCCACTGTAGCCGTTGCGCCGCGATTGCGGCCATCGCCGTCGGTTTGCTCGCAGGTGCGAGTGCGGGCTGCCGCTCCGAATTACCTCCGGTGGTTGCGCAACCGCGGTCGCTCGAGCCGCGGTATCCAGACCATTGGTGGACTGCCGTTTCGCGAGAAGGCGCACCCGATTGGGAAATCCTGCCGCAGGAAGCCAAGCCTGGTGAGGTGATCCTGTCGAAGCGTCATGAGTTAGGATTGCTCTCGAACTTTGCCGCCACGCCGTTTACATTTCGCGGCAAGCGCTACGGCAGCCTGGAAGGGTTCTGGCAGATGATGAAATTCCCGGAAGGATCGGACGACCCGCGCGAAGTCTCCGGGATTGGATTGGAAGTACACGCGCGACGAGGTCGCCCAGCTCACCGCGTTCGAAGCCAAGGCGGCCGGCGACCTGGCCAGCCGCAACATGCATGAGATGGGCATCGATTGGGTCACGTTCGAAGGCCGCCAGTTTGCCTACCGGCCAGCCGAGCCCGGCGAACACTACCGGCTGATTGTCGAGGCCACCAGGGAAAAAGTGCGGCAAAACCCGGCTGTGAAAGAGGTGCTCCTCGCAACGGGCAACCTGGTTCTGAAGCCCGACCACCATCAGGAGCCGAACGCCCCCGCCGCCTGGCGGTACTATGACATCCTCACCGAAATCCGGTCCGAGCTGCGGCGAGCCCACTGAGCGGGTGTCGCGACGGCGGAAGTCTTAGATCGGCTTCGTGGCGGGGGGTGCGTGCATCTGTTAAAATATCGCGAAGAGCGGGGCTAGTCGGGGACCGGCAACTGCTTTCTTCTTGCCGGTCGGGGTCGCGGTTTGGAATCAGAGGGCGGCGTGATGCACGTCAGGCGGTCGCAAAATAGCCGGCGTTTCGGCCTGGCGCCGGCACTTCTCCGCCGCCGGTTCGGTAAGCGTGCCGCTGGCCGGACATTGCCGCTGCGGCAGTCGCGCCTGCAATTCGAGCAGCTCGAGCCACGCCTGGCCCTGGCGGGCGTCGTGATCAACGAGTTCCTGGCACTCAATGTTAACGGTATTCGGGACCAGGATAACGACCGCTCCGATTGGATCGAAATTCGAAACACGGACACGGCACCCGTGAACATCGGCGGCTGGTACCTCGCCGACAGTGCCGACCAGTGGCAGTTCCCGTCCATAACGCTGTCGCCGAACCAGCATCTGCTCGTCTGGGCGTCCGGCAAGAATCGAGCGGTTGCGGGGCAAGAGCTGCACACCAACTTTCAACTAAGTGGCGACGGCGAAGCGCTCAAGCTGCTGATGCCCGACGGCGTCACCTTGGTTCACGGCTTCGATCCCTATCCGGCCCAAGCGGACAACGTCTCCTATGGGCTGGGAACGGGATTGACGTCCATCGAGCCCCTGGTCGACGAGACTGAGTCAGTTCGAGTGGAAGTGCCCATCAGCGGCGCGCTCGGTACGACATGGACGGAAACAGTCTTCGACGATTCCGGTTGGACGAGCGGCGTCACGGGAGTAGGGTACGAGCATGCGCCGGGCGGCGATCCGGATTACAACTCGTATTTCGCGCTCGACGTCAACCTGATGATGCCCGTGCTCGAGGCTCGCGACACGATCTACATGCGCATCCCGTTCAGCGTGTTCGATGTCAACGCCTTACAGAGCCTCGAATTGTTGATGCGCTACGACGACGGGTTCGTGGCTTACTTGAACGGCCAGGAAATCGCGCGGCGGAATTTTACCGGCTACGCCGGCATGGGATTCATCGGCCAGTGGTACGCACAGCGACACCGCAGCAGTGGTTTATGAATCGATCGACGTGACCAGTCACCTTAATAAGCTCGCCGAGGGCGAAAACGTACTGGCGATTCACGGGTTGAATCAGAACTGAGAATCGGGACGATTTTCTGATCAGCCCCATGCTGCTTGCGGAGCGATCCGGAGAGGCCCAGGCCGGTTTCATGGTGACGCCGTCCCCCGGCACGTTTAACCAGGAAGGCACGCTGGGACTGGTTGCGGACACGAAGTTTTCCGCCGACCGCGGGTTTTACACCACGCCATTTAACGTGCAAATCACCAGTGCTACTCCCGGCGCGACGATCCGATACACGGTGGACGGCAGCCCGCCGACAGCGACCACCGGCCTGGTGTACGATCCTGGGAATCCACCGCTCATTTCGACGACGACCACGTTGCGGGCGGCCGCATACAAAACCGGCTACTCACCAAGCAATGTCGACACGCAAACGTACATCTTTCTCGACGATGTGATCCATCAAGACGGTGTCGGCCTGCCTCCGTACTGCGCCGTGGGGCAAGAACATCAGCCGTCCCCGTCCCCGATTGGGAAGTGGATCCGAACATCGTCAACAATCCTCTTTATTCCGGCACGATCAAGAACGACCTGCAGGCGGTTTCCACCGTCTCGCTGGTGTTGCCGTGGAACGATTGGTTCGGCACGGGCGGCCAGGGGATCTACATCCAGGGCACGAGCATCGAGCGCAGCGGTTCGTTCGAATTGTTCAACGCCAGCGGCAGTGAAGATTATGAGAGCGTTGCCATCATGGAAATCCAGGGCGGCGGGGCAGGGGGCACCAGCGCCGATCGCTGGAAGGCGGACAAGCTTTCGATCCAAGTCAAATTCAAACAGCCGGGGCCCACGAAGCTCAACGCGCCTTTGTTCACGAATCCCATGTTCGATCAAGGGGCCGCGACGAGCTTCGATACGTTCATTCTCGACGCGGTCTTGAATTATTCGTGGCATCATCGGGACAGTGCCGAGCAGCGCAACAACGCCAAATTCATCCAGGACCAGGTGGTGGCCGACTTCCATAATCTCATGGGAGGGCAAGCGCCGCATGGCCGATACGTGCATCTCTATCTGAATGGTTTGTACTGGGGCATGTACTACCTGCACGAGCGGCCCGACGACACGTTTGCCGAATAGTACCTCGGCGGTGACAAGGACGAATACGACGTCCTCAAGCACACTCCGCACCACGCCGGTCGCCGGCGATGCCACAGCCCCCGCCAACTATGCCGCGCTGCTTGAATTTGGTGCGGCAAAACATGACGGTGCCCGCCAACTATGCCGCCGTGCAGCAGAAGCTCGATATCGACGATTTCATCGATTACATGCTGGCCAACTTCTACTCGGGCAACACCGACTGGGCCCACAAAAACTGGTACGCGTCGTTCAATCGCGTCGACCCCACTGGACAAGTGGCGATTCCACAGCTGGGATGCGGAGCACGTATTCAAAAACGTTACGGAGAATGTGACGGCGGCCAACAACGCGGGTGGCCCAACCGAGATTCATCAGCTGCTGATCGTCAGCCCCGAGTATAAACTGCGGTTTTCCGACCGAGTGCAGGAGCACTTTTTCAATGGCGGCGTGCTCACTCCGCAAGTCGCCGGTGCGATATATGCCGCGCGAATGCAAATGGTGGATCGTGCCATCGTCGGCGAATCGGCCCGCTGGGGCGACAACAGGCGCGAGCCCGCGTACACACGCGCGGACTGGCTCGTCACGCAAAACAACCTGATTAATAACTACTTCCCGACCCGCACCCAGAACGTTCGTAACCAGTTCAACACACGCGGATGGCTGGTGTCCGTAGCTGCACCCCTGTTCAGCCAATACGGTGGAACGGTGAGTCCGGGCTTCCAGCTCACGCTGACCAAGCCGGCGGGATCGCCGGCCGGCGGACAAATTTACTATACGCTCGATGGCTCCGATCCGCGCGATGCCACTACGATGATGCCTAGCGCATCGGCAGTCCTGTACTCGGGACCGATTGTGCTCGCCGCAGGTGCGGAGGTCAGCTCCCGTATCTTTGTTTCGACCAATCCCGGCACCGACAATGATTGGAGCGCGATTGTCGACGCGACTTTTTTGCCGGAAACGCCGTTTCCCGTGCGGATCACGGAGGTGCACTACAATCCCGCGCCCGCGCTGGCGTCGCCGATAAACAGGACATGGAGTTTATCGAGCTCTTCAACACCAGCAACCAGATGGTAAACCTGGCGGGAGTGCAAATCACACAATTTGCGTCGGAGCCCTATACGTTTGGCGCCAGCACTACGTTGGCCGCGGGGGCGCGAATCATAGTCGCTCGCAATCCAACGGTTTTCCAATCGGTGTACGGCAACAGCATTAATGTTGCTTCGGTAGGTTACGGTGAAGCAAACCTGAGCAATGGTGGCGAGCGCATTACACTCTTGGGACCGCTGGGAGAGACGCTTCAGGATTTTGAATACGACAACGTCGCGCCGTGGCCGGCAACGCCCGATGGCAACGGGCCCTCGTTGGAAATCATCGATCCGCTGGGCGACGCGGCTGCCCCAGCTAATTGGCGGGCGAGCGCCACGGTGGGCGGTTCGCCGGGAGCCGCGACGGCATCGATAATTGGTGATTACGACGGCAATGCCGTCGTCGATGACGCCGACCGCATGCATTGGCGGGCAAGTTTCGGCCTTGCCGTACCGCCCGGAACGGGCGCCGACGGCAACGGCGACGGGATGGTCGACACGGCCGATTTTGTCGTATGGCGCAAAGCGTACACATCATCGGGGATTGCCGCGTCAGTCGGCGTGAGTGCGGTTGTCGTTGTACCGAATAACGCGGATTCTGAATCGGCCGACGTCGAGCCAAATAATACCGCCATCGCGATTCCGTTGGTTGACGATCGTCGCCCGGCACGCCCCGTGAATCGCACGGTCTTGGATTCGGCGAGCCCAACACCTTTCTCCGACGAATCGGTGCTGTTGCTCGTCGAACTTGACGGCGAGATGGTCGACGAGGTCTTGGGCAGATCTCCACTGCTGCCGGATTGGCACGATGATGGCGCCGCACTCGATTCGGAGTCGGCGGTCAGCGCGGCCGCGGATACTTCCCTGGCAGAATGGTTGGCCCTCTGGGAAGACGACGCCTGGCTCAGTTCGCTTGCCACGCTTGGCTAGCGCAATCTAAGTAGGTCAGGCTTTTAGCCTGAAAAGTTTTGTCGCGACGTCAGGCTGGAAAGCCTGACCGACAGCCTAAATCATTTCACGCTTGCACTTAGAAGCCGCATTCGTGCGTTCGCTCCTATTCGCCCACCGCAGGCAGGCGGCGTGTGTTTCCGCTAGAATATCGCAAACGTCCGCTGTCTCGGCCGGGCCGCTCGGCCCATGCATATCGACCGACCGGAGGCCTGTATAATGGCAACCGCGCACCGTTTGGACCACAAGCATTTTCTCGTTCCACCCGGTAAGAAAATACGTCTGAAGGATTTTGATCCCGCGTACACGGCCGGCTTCAAAAACAAAGAAGAGGCCCAAGCGGCGCTGTTGGAAGACGTTTCGGGCCTGGCCGCCGCGCAGGACGTGCTGTGGGCCAGCCGCGAATTCTCCATCATCATTATTTTTCAAGCGCTCGACGCGGCCGGAAAAGACGGCACGATCAAGCACGTCATGTCCGGAGTCAATCCACAAGGGGTAACTGTCCAGAGCTTCAAGGCCCCATCGGAAGAGGAGCGGCAGCATCACTTTCTCTGGCGGCCGACTCGTGCGCTGCCAGCCCGCGGCGTGATCAGCATCTTCAACCGCTCGTACTATGAAGAGGTGCTCGTGGTTCGCGTGCACCCCGGGTTTTTGGAAACGCAGTGGCTGCAGCCGAACTTGCGCGGGAAGGATTTGTCGCAGGTGTGGCGGACACGTTATCAGGAAATCAACGCATTCGAAGAGGTGCTCACGAGCAAGTACGTTCGCATCCTGAAGTTCTTTTTGAATGTTTCCAAGAACGAACAGAAGGAGCGATTTCTGAAACGGCTGGACGATCCGGAAAAAAACTGGAAGTTCTCGGCGAACGACGTCCGGGAGCGGAAGTATTGGGACCAGTACCAACAGGCCTACGAAGACATGCTGAATGCCACGAGCACGCAGTCGGCGCCCTGGTACATCATTCCGGCCGACAAGAAATGGTTTACGCGGGCCTGCGTGGCCGACATCATTACCAGCGAAATTCAAAAACTCGACCTGAAATATCCCACGCTGAGTGACGATGAACGCGCGGCGCTGGGCAAGGCCAGAAGCGAGTTACAGGCCGAATAGTCCAGTTGTAGGGATTCCCGCCGGCCGAGGCAGTCGCCGGGACCGGCGCGCCCGGAGTATCTCTCAGGGCGCGTTGCGAGAAAAAACCTATAGTCTTAGTGGTGACAATTGCCCGCCCCGCTTTGGCTGGGCGATAGTCCGCCACCTCGCCGACCGCCTTCTCACGATTCATTGGCCGCATCGTTTCCCGGGGTCGTCCCATGTCGCAACTGATATTGATTCAATTCACTCTGTCGTTGGCTGCGGCACTGTTGGGCGCGGGGCAGGCTGGTGGCTGCGCGGTCGACCTAAGACCGGGACCGAGGCTCCGAGTCGCCCGACAACCGACCGCAATGATTTCGCCAAGCAGGCGCTGCAAAGCGTGCACGCGGCAGCGGAGACCGTCCGATCCTGCGTCGAGCAACACATCGAGTGCATGCGTGCGCTGAAGTCGGAGCTGCAGGAAAGCTCGGCCACCGAACCGGCGATCATTACCAATGCCGCCGCGTCCATCGTGGCTGCGAACGGCCTGGTACAACATCAGTTCAACGATATCCGCCGAGTGCTGGATAGCAAGAAGGAAGAGATCAGCGACTGCCTCGCCAACTCGGAAGGATTATTGCTCACGTTCGCGTCGCTCGATCGGCAGAAACATGCGTATCGGCAGGTGCTGCAATCGCTCGAACAACTGGCGGCCCAATTGGTGCAGGACGTCGAGGGCCACGGTAAGCGGCTCCGCAATATCTCCCATCGCATCGAATCCAACGCCGATCCGAACCTGGCCAGCGTCAACGGTGCGGTAACACAAATCCTGGACGCTACCGAGGACATCCAGCGGCGCGTCGAAACGGCGGAAAAGAAAATTGCCCAGCAGGCCGAAACCGTGCAGATGCAGGCGATTCTCAGCCACACCGACGTGCTCACCGCGCTGCCCAACCGCCGCGCGTTCGAAGCCGAGCTGGAACGCATCGTGGCCGCGGCCAGGGGAAAGACGCCGCTCTGCACGGTGATCTTTGCCGACTTGGACCGCTTCTCCCACGTGAATTCCGAGTACGGGCACCGGGGAGGCGACGTCGTGTTGCGCCAGACGGCCAGCATGCTCAAAGAGATGCTCAGCGGAAGGGACATGGTAGCCCACTACGGCGGCGACACATTTGCCGTGCTGCTCCCGCAAACCACGCTGCACGACGCTCTGCCGACGGCCGAGAAGATTCGCAAGCAAATCGAAAACACCCAGTTCAGCCACGGCAGCCGGCCGCTACACGTTACGGCCAGCCTTGGTATCGCCCAGTTGCATCGCGAGGAGATGATGGACGCCGACGTCGCGCGCCCGATGTCCGCGTTGGAAGCGGCCCAAAACGGCGGCGGCAACATTTGCTACCGCCACGATGGGCAGGCGTCGTTCCCGGTGTCCTCGATCTTCCAGGCCAAGGAGGCGGCGGTTGCCGAGGAGGGTTTGTCGTTGGCTTCCTTGTGGAAAGATTCGTCGGCGATCGAGAGCAGCGCCAGCGAAACGGCTCCCGAGCCGTCGCTCCCGGCAGCAGACGAGAATGTCACGCTGACCGGCCGGTCGTTGTTCGCGGCGAATTTGAATCGCCGCCTGTCGGAATGGAAGCGGGGCGGACCGGCCGTGTCGGTCGCCGTCGTGCAAGTCGACCAGATGGATGAGCTCATCACCCGCTTCGGCGAGCGCGGCCAGAGCTTTTTGCGGCAAGTGATGGGCCGGCTGCTGGAAGCGGCGACCCGCGACATGGATGAACGCTGCGAATTCGAAGACGGCCTGTTCGCGCTTCTGTTGCCCGGCACCGATGAATCGAACGCGCTGGCAGTATGCGAACGCCTGCTCTCCCAGGTCCGCCAGTGCAAGGTGCGCATGGGCAACGACCTGTGGGACCTCACGGCCAGCATCGGCCTGGCCCATTGCACCGTGGCCAACCGCGTCATGGACATCATGCTCAGCGCGGAAGCGGCCATGCGCAACATGGCCAAACACGGCGGCGACGCCGTCGGTATCGGCCAGCAAGTAAAAGAAGAAACCCACGCGGCCGACGGCTAAAGGCAGATCACGCCTTTCACCGGCCGACGGGCGGCTCCGCCGAACACGTGACGCTGTGTACTCCGACGGCATTTGGACGCTAAAAACCAGCCAGCAAGGATTCGCGCCCCGAGAAGAAACCATCTGCGATGTCGGGTTAACCAAACTTCTACGCTCTTTGGCGACGATCGATTATCAAACTCTCCGTGAGCGCCCGTGATCTCCGGGCAGGGGTTCGTAGAGATTATTCGGTCGTTTGGGGTCGGCCGGACCGTCGTATTGCTGAGCGTCGTACCCTTGCCGCGCCAAATATCGATCCATAAGACCTGGAGCAATTTTATCCGCCGTAATCGCCCAGACGGTAGAACTACCGACATACCACTGACGACGATAGTGCTCTGATGCCCACACAATGGCTTCGGCCGCAACCTCCGGCTGATAGATTGGGGGCACCGGCTGCGGCTTTCGAGGAAGCCGGCTTTTCACCCAACTGAACTGCGGCGTATTTAGCGCCGGCATTTGCACCATCGTTATCTTCACATTGCTGTGATCATGGAGAAGTTCGCAGCGCACCGACTCCGTAAAGCCCTGTACTGCGTGCTTTGCGCCGCAATAGGCCGACTGTAGAGGGATGCCGCGATACGCGAGCGCGGACCCCACTTGGACAATCACACCGTGGTCCCGCGGTCGCATGCGTTTAAGAGCAGCAAGAGTCCCGTAAACATAGCCAAGGTAAGTCACTTCTGTGACGCGGTGAAACTCGGCCGGCGTCATTTCATGAGCCGGAGAAAACACTGATACCATCGCGTTGTTGATCCAGATATCGATTGGTCCGAATGCGTTCTCGATCGCTGCCGCCGCTTTCTCAATTTGCTCCGCGTCCGCAACCTCGGCCGGAACGATCAGCGCATTGCCACCAAGGTCCTCGATTTCGTTGGCGGCTGCTTGAAGTCCGTCTAGGCCACGAGCGATCAAGCCGATAGACGCCCCGCGTTTTGCGAAGGCGCGCACGGTTGCTCGTCCGACGCCCGCGGATGCACCCGTGACAACAATTACCTGTTTTCGATTCATGGCATCATTCGAATGTTATTTATGGAAACGAATAGAACGCTCCCAAGATCGCGCCAAAAACTAGATGAGCGATCAGGACGGAAATCGGTGTTTGAATCCCGTAGTGCAGGGCGAGAAATCCCGGCGGCTCTAACTGGCGGACCACCGTGGGCCCGTATTGTTCATTCGCCATCCGTGGATGCAGGCCAGGTAAAACGGGCATACCAACGGTCAGCACAAACGAGGAGTGGACACAGCCAATGAGTGCTCCAAGCCACCACGTCGCCAATCCCCATGCA
This sequence comes from uncultured Planctomycetota bacterium, assembly GCA_963786455.1. Taxonomy (GTDB): domain Bacteria; phylum Planctomycetota; class Planctomycetia; order Pirellulales; family Lacipirellulaceae; genus JABDGM01. The sequence goes on from CAWAZX010000018.1 coordinate 1,341,649, forward strand.
TGAAAAGCGGCGATATAGATCAGCGAAAAAATCCAGCCGTTCACGAAATGAACCAAGATGCCGACGAGTTTGGCCCGGTCCCGATTCGGAGTGAACATAGTCCCGAGCAAGTAGGCCATATTCATCCTTGTCATGCCTAGCCCCTGACTTCCGGCAATGATCGTCGTGAGCACGACGGTGCTGACGAAGCCCCACAACAGCCAGCTTCCCCAGTTCATGACGGTGCCTCCCTTACAAGTTGTCCGCGCTCTGCTCGGCCTTCTCGCCCTGTTGAACTCTCGTATTCTTCTCTCTCTGCGAGCGATAGCGCAGCGTTGATGAGTCCCATGTGGGTGAATGCCTGAGGGAAGTTCCCCAGCGCATCGCCTGTCCGCGGGTCGATTTCCTCCGCAAAGAGACCGATCTCGTTGGCGTATGTGAATGACTGGTCGAACTGATCACGAGCCTGTTCGAGGCTGCCGCCGCCGCGAGCCAGAAATTCTGCGACCCAAAAAGAGCAAAGCGCAAACGCGCCTTCCCGACCATCGGCGTTTTGCTCGTTGCGATAGAGCAAGCCCGGACCCGCGCCGAGCCGTTCCTGGATTCGTGCGTAGGTCTGCTGCATCCGCCACGATGACGCCTCCTCAAAACCATGGAAGGCCATGAGCAACACGGTCGAATCCAGCATGTCGCCGCCGAGGACCTGGCTGTAGCTTTCCAATTGAGGATTCCAGCCCCGCTGTTCGATATCGTGGCGAATCTCTTCTCGATGCGCTTTGAGTTCGTCCACCGGCAGGCCGTGACAATGACTCTCGCTATGCATTTCAATGAGTCGATCCAGAGCGACCCAGCACATCAAGCGTGAGTGAGTGAAGTGTTGGCGCTCGCCGCGGGGCTCCCAGATACCGTTGTCCGGTTCGCGCCAATGGCGGCAGACGTACCCGCCAAAGTGGCGCAGCATCTTTTGCGTTTCACCGTCCAAGTTGCCCCCGCGCCGCAGGAAATGCGTTACCGCTTCGATGACCTCGCCGTAAACATCCAGTTGCAACTGGTCGCGGGCGGCATTGCCGATCCGTACCGGACGTGAATCCGCATAGCCACTCAAATGAACCAGCTCGCTTTCTTCGTGCATTGATCGGCCGTAAACATCGTATGCGACCTTCAGCTCTGGGCGGGTCAGGCGGGTGGCATGTAATAACCAGCTTACAAACGCCTCGCCGTCTTCGTGATATCCAAGTCCGAAGAGCGCCCGCGCTGTAAACGCGGCGTCGCGCAGCCAGCAAAAACGATAGTCCCAATTCCGATCGCCGCCGATTCGCTCGGGCAGCGATGTAGTCGGGGCGGCGATCATCGCACCGGATGGCGCGTAGATCATAAGTTTTAGGGCCAGCGCGCTTCGCACCACCGAGTCGCGATAAGGACCTTGATATGTTGCGCGGGCGGCCCAGCGCCGCCACCACTCGACCGTCAGGTCGAGCTTCTGACGGACCACTTCGCCCAGTGGCGGAAGCACGGCCGGACGTTCTTCGGCGAGCGTCAGTGAGAAGGCGATACAATCGCCGGCCTTCATTTGCAAACGGGCCGCCAAGCCCCGCTCGGTTGTTGCAACGAACCGCACATCGCTGCGAAGCGTGAGTATTCCCGTTCGCATTTCTAGCCGCAGGCCTAGACTACCTAGGTCGCGTATTCGGACGTTCTCCCGGCCATAATCGGGACGAGGATCAAAATGAACTTTGATCTCGACCTCTCCGCGATCGCATTTGACGCGCCTCACCAGCTCATGCTCCGGCCATAGCATGGTGCGCTTTTGCCCTTCCGTCGCAGCCGGCATGAAATCGGTAACGGTGACCGCCCCGTCGTTTGTGTGAAACCGCGACTCGAGCACGTTCGTTTCGCCCGCGTAGCTGCGTTCGGACTGCGCCTGTCCAATTGGCGCGATACGCCATGAACCGCCAATCTGTCGATCAAGTAGCCGTCCAAAGATCGAGGGGCTATCAAACCGCGGCCAGCACAGCCAATCAATCGAGCCATCGCGCGACACAAGTGCGGCCGATCGGCCGTCGCCGATTGCTGTATAGTCTTGAATCTTTGGCGTCGCTCTCATCGAATTAACTCGATGCCGCCTTCTGGTGACGACGTGTGCTGTCGCTTTCCGAAAAAGGCGGATATGTAATCCGCGTCCCATCAACGCGGGCCCAATCGCGCAGCGTATGCAGCTGCGTCCGCGAAGCGCTGAGAATATGCTCCACGGAAATGCCGCGCACGACCAAGGCGTCTGCAATCAACGAGCGATGGCAACGCCACGGCACAGCCTCGGCACACATCAGGGCGGCGCGATTGCCTTGTGCACGCTCGAACAATTGTTGGAGTCCCTGTGTGAACTCCGGCGTCTGCATGTAATCGGCGTAGCCCTGAAAGGAGGCATTTTTCCAGCCCGCGTTTGGTGAGTCCGGCCTACGTCGCCGCAGCCCTCCGAGATTTGATAGGTGGGTGTAGCCAATGCCAGTCTCGTCGAGTGCTTGCGCAAGCATGTCTCGGTCGAATTGCGGGTGTTTTCGAGAGCCAGGCATCTTGCGTACGTCGATGACCAGATTCACACCATGAGCCCTCAGCATGTTCAGGAATTCGGGCAACTCCCGGTTGGAATGACCAACCGTCAACACCTCGTCCGGCAATTCATGAGATCGGTCCCGCATAGCTTGGCTCATTTCTAGTGGAGCGGATGCTCGCCGAATCCGTGACGAAGCAAGGCGACCGCTTTTCCCGCCACACTTTCCGGGTCGCGATAGCGGTATAGCGCCAGTTCTGATTGTGCGATGACAGGTATCGAAGCCTCTTTTTCCAGTGCATATTCGACGGCCCATTTCACCTCGCGGGTGTCCTCAACGTAACCGCTTAGCCCATCGAGGTTGTGTGCCGCAAGCCTCGCTCCATCAACTCAACCAGCCAGCCGCAAATCACTGAACCGTGACTCCAATTATGGAACAGGGCCGGCAAGTCCAGCTCGTAGTCCGATCGCGAGAGTAAATCCACGCCCTCGCCAATGGCTTGAAGCATTCCGAACTCAATTGCATTATGGATCAACTTTACAAAATGGCCGGCGCCGGCAGGACCGGCATGAATGACTCCATCCCGCACGGCTAGCTCGCGCAGCAGCGGTTCAGCCTGGGTAAAAGCATCCAAGTCGCCGCCGGCCATGAAACAGGCCCCATGCCGCGCCCCGGAGACTCCGCCGCTGGTACCGACATCCAGGAACTGAATGTCCGCGGTACGGAGCTCATGATAATGACGGCTAGAATCCCGCCAATGGGAGTTGCCGCCATCGATTAACACGTCGCCCTTGTCCAAGCGAGTCTTTAGATCGGCAATCACTTGATCCGTTGGCTCGCCGTGCGGCACATAGATAAGAGTTATCCGCGGCGGCTGAAGCTTCTTTACGAGTTCATCGAGCGACCACGCCGGCTCTAATCCTTCGGTCGCCAAGGATCGAGTCGATTCCGGGCTGCGGTTGTAGCCGACAACCTGATGGCCTTTCTTCAATGCCTGACGGGCCAGCACGCCGCCAATGCGTCCCAGGCCAATGATTCCGAATCGCATCAGATAACCCCTTGATCTCGCTCATGCGCACGGCCGGCTGCCTCATCGCGATTGCATGGCCAGCAATTGGCACAGCTCCGCCTGTCGCTCGATTTTCTGGAATGAGCCGACGCCATAGGTGCAAATCGTTTCCATCGTATGGTCGCTTGGTCCCCGCGAATGGACGCATAAATGGACCGCCCGCGAACGGACAAACACTCCTTGTGCGCCACGCGCTCCTTCAGAGTCTCGGCGATGTCCCGGACCAGAAACTCCTGGATCTGCAATCGGTGCGCCAGCGCTTGCACCAGCTGTACGATGCGTCCGAGGCCGGTGATGATTTCGCCCGGCTCGTACGCCACGTCGATGGTCCCAAAGAAGGGCAGAAAGTGGTGGTAGCAAATGCTGGTAAAGTTAATTCCCTGCTCCAGGACCAGGCCCGGGTAATCGCGGACGCGCGCGATATCGTTGAGGATCGCATCGATGTCGGCCTTGTATCCGTCAAGCAACTCGGAATATGCGGCGACGACGCGATGCTCCCATTCCCGAAGATCGTCGAGCGGAGCCTTGTCGCCGGCGATTTTTTGAACCCAGTCCGCAATCTGAATTTCCTTCATGGAGGCATCCTTTTCCATAGGTCGACGCTAAACGGACCGGGTCCAAATGTCATTACCAAAAGCAGGCCGCCCATAAGTGTCAGGTTATGCATGAATAGGATCATATTCTGTTGCTGCTCTTTCGGATCCGGATAGGTCCAAAAGTTGTGGAACGTGAGCGTCACCGGAATTAGAAACAGAAATAGCGCCAACGCGCCGAGCCGCGCTTTATAGCCGACGAGTAGCGAAAGGCCGCCTCCGAGTTCCACGGCTGCGGCCGACCATAGAAAGAACGGAATCCAGAACATGCCCCGCCCCTCCATCTGGGCCGCCGTCGCGGCAGGGTCCATGACCTTCATTACGCCGCTCAGAATGAAGATCTGGCTAATCAGAATTCGCGCCGCGAGTGTCCCGTAACGCTCCATAACGCAGCCTTTATCGAGTCAATCTGCATAAATCTGCATCTCATGGCCTCAATTGAGGCGCTTTGTCCGGCGCTTGCACTTGATGGCAGTTATTGCACCGCTGCACGAGACCTTGGTAGGCTCGCACCGTGGCCTCCCACTGTTGCGACTTCGCCGCGTCGGCCAGCGCTATGCTGCGCGCACTGCAGATCGGCCGCACCGCGCAGCCATTGTACTTTCGAGGCTTCCACACGGCGAAGTGCCACCAAATTGGCAATCTCTGCCGCCTGCAGACCCTTGCCCATAAGGTCGTTCCACTGCTCAGCATTGGCTGGCTGCTGCGCCATCTTCTCCTTCAGGCTCATATAGAGCGGTTTGTTGAAGAGCTGCATCAATCCGGGTACGTCCAGAACGGCAGCTGGCGGCAGCGCCTGTTGCCCAGCGCTTGGCTGCACCGGTTGCGCCGGGACCCTTTGGCCGGGTGCCAGCACGAACTTACTCGATAGAGAACCGCGCTACCGATCGCAACCGCCGTGACTGAGAGCGCAATACCCAGATCGCCACTTTAAATTTGTTAGCAAATCGCATGTTGCACTCCTTTCTTCTAACGTGGGTCCGTTACGACAACAGAAATACCCGAAACTAATAACGCGAATGTCGCAGGGTCTGGAACAGCTCCCGCCGGCCGTGCCGCCAGCGATATCGTTATCGCTACGCTCGTAATTGACGGCTTTTCGGTACTTGCAACGCGCGACATAAGAGGGGGCCTCCTCCAAAATGCGGGAAAGGCGCCGACTCTTGGCGGCAAACGCCGGCCTACCCCTGGAGAGACCACACGCTACACTGCTTGCACATCGCAAGTCGCGTGCCCGGATTCGAAAAAAAGTCAATACTTTTATTGTCTTTTTGAGCCGGGCGCGCGAGAAGGCAACCGGATGAAATCAACACGCTGGGACAAGCGCTTTTTGGAGCAGCACGCGGGGGCGAATCATCTTGCTGCTGCGGGGCGAAAGTCGCACCGTGAACGACTTGGCCGCCGATCTTGAGCTGTCGAACAACGCGATCCGAACGCGTCTTGACCGGCTTGAACGAATCGGACTCGTCCATCCGAGCGGAGTCCGCCCAGGCGTTCAAAAATACTTTGCTACCCGGCGACGCGATTGGTCATTCAACAGTAAGCTTCACCGATTGCAGTTCGATTGAACTTGGGCCGGTCATGATCGTGAACTCGCCTGGTTCGACGACGAATTGTTTGTCGATGTTCCAGAATGCCAGGCGGTCGGGCGTGATGTCGAGAGCATACGTTGCGCGTTTCGCCGGGCTGCAGCGTGATTCGTTGGAAGCCCTTCAGTTCCTTAACGGGCCGCGTGGCTGAACTTACCAAATCGCGGATGTAGAGCTGTACGATTTCATCGCCGGCCCGCTGGCCGGTGTTCGTGACGTCGACAAGCACGCGGGTTTTTTCGTCGCGGCCGATCGTTGACTGTTCCAGCCGTGGCGGGCCGAACTTGAATGTCGTGTAGCTCAGTCCGAAGCCGAACGGGTAGAGCGGCGATACTTCGTCGAACAGGTATCCGCGGCGGGCCGACGGACGGTAGTTGTAATACATCGGCAGTTGGCCCACCGAGCGGGGAATGGTGATCGGCAGTTTGCCGCTGGGGTTCACGTCGCCGAACAGAACGTCTCGGCCACCGCCCGGCCAGATTCCTGGCCGAGGTACCAGCACTCGCAGAATCGCCGTCGCCTTTTCGGCGAGGATGCGAATCGACAGCGGACGGCCGTTGAACAGCGACCGCGACGATCGGCTTGCCGGTTGCGGCGACGGCGTCGACGAGCTCGTCCTGCTGGCCGACCATGTCGAGGATGCGCGATCGCCCAAGTGGTTGAGCCCATCCAGCCCTCGCGCGACGTTTGCTCGTTGCCGCCGACTGCGAGCACGACCACATCGGCCCGTTCGGCCACCTTCACCGCCTCGGCGATGCTGCGGCGATCTGTCTTCCGGGTCGCTGGGCGTCATTTCGTTGATCTGCGTTCCAGGGCCGCCGAGCGTGATCTTGCAGCCTTCGTGGTACAGCACCTCGATGCTTGTCGCCGACGCGCTGCGCGAATCCCGTCGAGCACCGTCGATGAACTGCTTCGGTTTGCCGCTGTAGCCGCCCAGCAGCTCGCGGTCCGCATTCGGCCCGATCACGGCAATCGTCTTCACCTTGCCGGCATCGAGCGGCAGTGTACTGTCGTCATTCTTCAGCAGCGTGATCGTCTTGCGGGCCGCTTCCAGGGCGAGCTTCGCGGTGCTCGTCGCTGCCGACAATCCGCTCGGCCGTCGGCCGGATCGACGTACGGGTCGTCGAACAGCCCGAGGCGGAACTTGTAGGCGAGCATCGGCGCCACGAGCTCATCGAGCTCCGATTCCGCGAGCGTGCCTTCGCGCACGAGCTCGACCAGGTGCTTATAGCAGTCGGGCTCGGGCAGCTCGATATTCACGCCGGCGCGGACCGCCAGCGCGGCCGCCTCTTTGCCGTCCTTGGCCACGTGATGGCCGTACAAGCTCCGGCCGCTCGGCCAGCTCGCGAATGGCGTAGTAATCGGAGACGACGAAGCCGTTGAAACTCCACTCGCCGCGCAGCACGTCGCGCAGCAGCCAGCGGCTGGCATGCGACGGCACGCCGTCGATTTCGTTGTACGACGCCATCACGCTCATCGCGCCGCCCGTCGTCGATCGCCGCCTTGAACGTGGAGAAAAACGTTTCGCGCAGCACGCGCTCCGAGATGTTCACCGGGGCGCAGTTGTTGCCCGATTCCGGCTGGCCGTGCGCGGCGAAATGCTTGAGCGTGGCGATGACGTGCTGCTTGTCGCGGAACGTGCCGTCGCCCTGAAAACCTTGCACCGCGGCGACGCCCAGCTGGGCCACGAGGTACGGATCTTCGCCGTACGTTTCCTCGACACGGCCCCAGCGCGGGTCGCGGGCCACGTCGACCACCGGCGTGAGCGCCTGATGCGTGCCGCGCGACGCGGGCCTCGGCCGCCGTCATCGTGAAGATGCCGCTCGACGAGGTCCGGATCAAACGTGCCGCCCAGTCCGATCGGCTGCGGAAAACTCGTGGCGTCGACCGCCGCGTGGCCGTGCAGGCACTCTTCGTGAAAAATCACCGGGATGCCGAGCCGGCTCTCCTCGACGAAGAACTTCTGAATGGCGTTGGTGAGCTCGGCCATCTGCCGCGCATTCTTGCCGCCGCCCGCATCGCTCGGCCGGCCGACTTGCCCCAGGCCGTGGCCGTGTCCGAAATTGCTCGCGGGCCTTCGCCAGATCGAAGTTGCCCTGCTCATCGAGCAGCATCGCCGCCTTCCGTTGCCAGACGCACGATCATCTGCGCGGCCTTCTCTTCGAGCGTCATCCGCGATACGAGATCGGCCACGCGCTGTTCCACGGGCAATCGCGGGTTGCGATAAGCGGCGCTCCTGACTTTCAGCCGTTTCCCATGACGATAGCATCGCGAAAGTTGCGAGCAGCGGCACGACGATGATTCGACTCTGCCGACAACACAAGTGGACTATTTCCGCAACGCCGATTCGGGACATGATGACAAGGCTCCAATCTGAGGTTCGCAACACATCAAAGGAATGGCACGAGTCTCATTCGTGACGGCCCCGCGCCTAGCAACGAATATAGTTGCAGCGCGTGGGCCGGCATGCAACTTTCGCGTAGAAAAATGTCGCTATCTCGACAAGTGTTGGCGACCCACAACTTGGACCGTTGGCTCCGCGCGGCTGGCGAATATACTGGAACACAGGGCCAAAAGAAATCACGCAGAGGCGCAGAGGTCGCAGGAAGGGTGGGAACACTGAACTTTGCTAATCGCCGCGGATCGATAATTAGCGAAGATTAGTGAAGAGTAGTGTTCTTCCCTCTGCGAGCCCGTGCCTCTGCGTGAGAAGTTTATCTAATGAAGCTGGGGCTTGGTTTATATCGGCACATGCTGACGCGCGAAAATTTTCAGTTCGCGCTGCAGGGGGCGCTACGCACATCGTGGCTCACCTGGTCGACTATTTTCGCGGCGGCGACCACAACCCGCGCGACAACCAGCCGACGGGAACCGACGACGGCTGGGGACTGGCCGGCGACCCAGACCGATTGTGGTCGGTCGACGAGCTTGTCGCGCTGCGCAAGGAAATCAACGCGGCCGGTTTGGAGTTGGCGGCCATCGAGAATTTCGACCCCGCGCACTGGCACGACGTGCTGCTCGACGGGCCCCGCAAGCGCGAGCATTTGGAAAATGTGAAAGCGATCATCCGCAACCTCGGCGAGGCCGGCATTCCGGTAATGGGCTACAACTTCAGCATTGCTGGCGTGTGCGGGCGCGTAACAGGCCCGTTCGCGCGTGGCGGTGCGAAGTCGGTCGGCATGGACGGTCCGCTCGACACGCCGATGCCGCGCGGCATGGCGTGGAACATGATCGTTGATCCGTCCGCACCGCCCGGTCAAATACCTGCCGCTACCACGGAGCAGCTTTGGCAGCGGCTGGCCGAGTTTCTTGACGCGGTGCTGCCCGTGGCCGAGAAGGCGGGCGTCACGCTCGCCGCCCACCCGGACGATCCGCCGATGCCCACAATGCGCGGCCAGCCGCGGCTCGTGTATCAACCGCAGCTGTTCCAAAAACTCTTGGCTTTGAATCCGAGCCCAGCCAACGCGCTGGAGTTTTGCATCGGCACATTCGCCGAGATGACCGAAGGCGACGTCTACGAGGCGACGGACAACTACAGCCGGCAAGGAAAGCTGGCCTACGTCCACTTCCGCAACATCACGGGCAAGGTTCCGCACTATCGGGAGACGTTTGTCGACGACGGCGACGTCGACATGCTGCGCGTGCTGCGAATCCTTCACCGCAATGAGTTTGACGGCGTCATCATTCCCGACCACACGCCGCAAATGACGTGCGCCGCACCGTGGCACGCCGGCATGGCGTATGCGCTGGGTTATATGAAAGCGGCGCTGCGGGTGGTCGAACAGGAATAACAACATGGCTCTGCAACGGAATTTGGGTGCCTTTCTGGTTTTGTTGGTAGTGCTGCCCCTTGTTGCTGCGGGCGGAGACAGGTTACGACGGCTGGCTGCGCTACGCACGGATTGAAGAAAACACCGTTAGGTCGCGATATGAGAAGTTCCCAACCGCTGTTGTGACATTGGGTGACTCCGCGGTAAGTCAATCGGCAAGTGAAGAGTTGGCCCGCGGTGTTCGCTGCATGTTGAATCGCGAACTGCGGCGGGAATCGCAGTTGCCGGATGCCGATGCGGTTGTCCTGGGAACCGTTGACCAGGTGCGAAATGTTGTACCGTCCCTCGGCAAGCTGCCGGATTTGGCGGACGATGGTTACATTCTCAAAGCGGTTAAAAACGACGGGCACACTCATATCGTCATCGCCGGCGCGAACGACCGCGGCGTGTTGTACGGCACGTTCGCGCTGCTCCGCAAGATCGCGCTGCACGAGCCAGTTGATGCGCTCGACGTGCGCGAAGAGCCGTACGCCCCGATTCGCTTCCTGAACCACTGGGACAATCTCGACGGCACCATCGAGCGGGGTTACGCGGGTGCGTCGATCTTCTGGGAGAACGGGCATGTCGTGCGCGATTTGAGCCGCGTGCGAGACTATGCCCGGTTGATGGCGTCGGTGGGCATCAACGGCTGCTCGATCAACAATGTGAACGCCGATGTGCGTGTGATCACGCCAGAGTATTTGCCCGAGGTCGCGCGGATCGCGGCCGAGTTCCGCAAATGGGGCGTGCGGATGCTCATCTCGCTGAACTTTGCCAGCCCACGGGAAATCGGCGGTATCGAGACGTTTGACCCGCTCGATCCACAGGCCGTCACGTTCTGGAAGCAAAAGGTTGACGAGATCTATCGCGTGATTCCTGACCTGGCTGGCTTTGTGCTCAAAGCCGACTCGGAAGGCCGGCTTGGACCGTCCGAATATGGCCGTACGCCCGCCGACGCTGCCAACGCCATCGCCCGGCGCTCAAACCGCACGGCGGGGTTTTGTTCTATCGCGGCTTTGTCTACGACCACTTGATGGACTGGCGCAACCTGAAGAACGACCGCGCAACGGCCGCGTACAACAACTTCCACAAGCTGGACGGGCAGTTCGAGGACAACGTCATCGTCCAGATCAAGCACGGCCCGATCGATTTTCAGGTGCGAGAGCCGGCGTCGCCGTTATTCGGCGGACTCGCGAAAACCAACCAGGCAATCGAGCTGCAAATCACTCAGGAATATTTGGGCCAGCAGCGGCACATGTGCTACATCGTGCCGATGTGGAAAGAAGTGCTTGACTTCGATATGCACGCCCGCGGCGCCGGCACCCCGGTGAAGCAGCTTGTCAGCGGTCGCACATTCGAACGACCGCACGGTGGATTTGTTGGCGTGTCCAATGTCGGCCGCGATACAAACTGGCTAGGGCATCACCTGGCGATGGCAAACCTTTACGGCTTCGGTCGCCTGGCGTGGAATCCGGACCTGTCGAGCGACACGATCGCCAGCGAATGGACGCGGCAAACATTCGGGCACGATTCCGTGGTCGTCGATACGATCGTGGAAATGCTGCTGCGCTCGTGGCCGATTTATGAGAGCTACACCGGTCCGCTCGGAATCGGCACGCTCACCGACATCATTCACATTCATTTCGGACCGGCGCCCGAGTCGTCGGAATACAACGGCTGGGGACAGTGGCATCGGGCAAATGCGACCGGAGTGGGCATGGACCGCACCGTCGCCACCGGCACCGGCTTCATCGGCCAATATCATCCGCCCGTCGCCGCGTTGTTTGAATCGTTGAAAACCTGCCCCGACGACTTACTGCTCTTCATGCACCATGTGCCGTACACGCACCGGCTGCACAACGGCAAGACGGTGATTCAACACTTTTACGACACGCACTATCAGGGTGCGGAGGACGCCGAGCGGCTGGTGACGCAATGGCAGAAGCTGCAAGGTCGGATCGACGAACAGCGGTACGAAGAAGTGTTGAAGCGACTGGAATACCAGGCCGGCCACGCACAGGTGTGGCGCGACGCGATCTGCAATTGGTTCCGGCGACGCTCGGGAATTCCTGATGAACACGACCGTGTTGGCAAATATCCGAACCGCCTTGAAGCCGAGGACCAGCAGCTCGACGGCTACCAAATCACCGAGATCACGCCCTGGGAAGCAGCTTCCGGCAGCCGAGCCGTGCAACTGGTCGAGCGCGACTCCGGTTCGGCAAAATTCCGATTTTCCGGAGCGCCGGGAACGTTCGATCTTCGCGTGCAGTATTTCGACGAGGAGGACGGCGTGTCGAAGTTCAAGCTGTTTGTCGGCGAACGGCAGCTCGACGAATGGCAGGCCGATAATCGCCTGCCGACGCCCACGACGCATCCCGATTCGCATTCTTCAATTCGTCGCACGGTCCGTAGCGTAAAACTGCAGCCAGGAGACGAGATTCGCATCGAAGGACAGGCCCACGACGGAGAAGCGCGCGGCGATCGACTATATCGAGGTTGTCGAAGTCGGCGAGTAGGGGCCTGATTCGATGTTTCTGCGTTCCCACGGGCGATTTGTTCGCAATTGCGAAATTGTTTTTCGCGTTAGTTAGTCGCCCGCCGCGCGCCTGCCGTTTACACTAATAGACGGCAGCTGGCGCGACACAGAGGACGGACGGATGAGGCGTTTGATATTCATTGCTGTTCTGGGATTTCTGATTGCTGCGAATGTGCAATCGACGGCCGTCGCTCAAACTATCCCGGGCAGCTCTCTGGCGCTCAAATCGCGAGGAAGTGGCACCGCGAATTGGACGCTGGATCGCAATGGCTATGTCGGCACGTACATCAATGTGCCGTCTCCCGGGAGCGTGACGATCGATGTGAACGCATCCGGCGCTGCCGCGGGTGGGATCGATCCGCACATGAACCTCGTGATTGCCGACGCGAAAGCCGGCTTCGACGTAGCGAGTGCGGCGAATAGCTATCAGCACACGTTCGACCTGCCGGCCGGCACGTACCTGGTTCGCGCCGAGTTCAATAACGATCTCGAAAGATCCAGTCGCGCGCTCACCGTACACGATTTCACGGCAACTGGAGCAACCGTTCTAAATTCCAGCATGACGCAAGCGCGAACGCGCTGGCGGCGGCCGACACGTACATTCAGAACTTCCGCAAGGGTGGCGTGACGATCGGGATGTCGGGACTTGCGCCGGAACGCCGGTTGACGTGAGTTTGAAGCGGCATGCGTTTAATTTCGGCACGGCCGTGCCGGGTTCGAGCTTTAGCGGAGTCAATAACTACCTGGGCAGCAACGGCACCTCGCGGCAGACGAATTATCAGCAGCGGCTGAATCTGAACTTCAACGCGGTGGTGCCCGAGAACGCCGGCAAGTGGGGCAGCAATGAGGATGTGCGTGACGAGCCGCCCGATCCCGTGCCGCCGGCCGGCCCCAACGGCATGGACAACGTCGATCTGATTTTGGACTACGCCCAATCGCACAACATGCGGGCCCGCATGCACAATCTGCTATGGGGCGACAACAGCTTCAATGGCCAGCAGCCCTCGTGGGTGCTGAATGGCAATTCGACGAGCGGCTTGTTGGATCAGGCGTATTTGGGAACCAATCCCAACGCGGCCGCTGACCTGCGCGCGGAGATCAGCGAGCGAATCGATCACTACGTGGGATCTGGCACCGCTTCGGACCGCGCACACAAGTATGTGGAACTGGACGTCTACAATGAGAGCTTCCACACCGGCCAGGATCCGAGCCTCGCCACCGATTTGAAGCACAACTACTGGAACGTATACGGTACGGCGGGCATCGCCGATATCTACCGTGAGGTGCGCGACCAAATCGCCGCATCCGGCGCACAGACGAAAGTGTTCGTGAATGAGTACAGCGTGTTGGGCGCCGGCGATTACGGCAACTGGTACTTCGATCACATTGAAGAGCTCCGCCAGGCCGGCGTAACGGCGGGGTTACGGCGACGTGCTCGGCGGCATTGGCGTGCAACACTACCCAGGCGGCTCGCAGAATGCCGGGAACATCATGCGCACGTTTGCAAAATCTGGCAGTGCAGGGCTTGCCGATCGCGCTGACCGAGTTCGGTGTGTCGAGCGGCGTCAGTTCAGCAACTGCGGCCACGATTCTGGGGGACATCCTCCGACTCTCATTCGGCACGGCGGAATCGACCGGCTTCTTCATGTGGGGATTTCACCAGGAAAGCGGGGCTGGTGCCACGACGCTGTTCGCTCCGTCAGCCGCCCTGTACACGGTCAACACCGGCGATTTCAACAATTGGACGCTGACCGCAGCCGGGCAGAAGTGGCAGGATTTGCTGGGCCTCGCTGATTGGGACGGCAACCCGAATAACGGCTGGACCACGCAGCTCACCGCGATGGTCGATGAAAACGGCATGATCAACTTCGACGGCTTCTGGGGTGATTACGAGCTGACGATCGGCGGACAGACGATTCCACTCACGCTATCCAAGGGCGTGGGCGCGTACTCGCTGGTTGTTGCGCCGGGCGATTTCAACGGCGACGGCACCGTCGACGCAGCCGACTATGTCGTTTGGCGGCGCACGCACGGTTCAAATGCCGATCTTCGCGCCGATGGGAACGGAGACGGAAGCATCGATGACGCCGATTTCAACGTTTGGCGAGCGCACTTCGGCACCTCATACAGTGGCGGCATGCCTGGAATGGCAGCGGTGCCAGAGCCGTCGGCAGCGATTCTGCTGCTCGTTGCTGCTCTGACGGTTCGCCTCTCCCCTTGGGAGAGGCAGCGACGGGCACCGCCGCGCAGCGGTGGTCGCGAGCGGTGAGGGGTTTCTCCGCAGCGGTGCCGAATCCCTCACCCGCTCGATTCCTCGCGACCTCTTCCGCCACGGCGGATCTTCGACCCGGAGGGAGAGGTTATGGCCACGCGCACCTGGACTTTTATTCCGACGTCAACGGAATGTCGATCGTGTTGCTGCCGGACTCGACGTCGAATTCCAAGCCGGACGTCTCGACGTTGCTGTATTTTTCAGGAATTCGCGACTTGGCCACCACATAGCTTCGCTCGCCGGGCGGCACGTCGGGCTGATCGAGCACAGTGACCGAAACTTTGTATTTGCCGGCGCGGAGGCCGGCCGTGTTGGCGGTCTTCAGCTCGTAGCGGCCATCCGTTTGAATGGCACCGTTGGCCGGGTTCGTGTCGCCGGCAACCGGCGCAAACACCAGAAACCCCGGACCGATCGCTTTGCCATCCAGCGTTACCGTGCCCGATACGCTCGATTCGAAATCGCTTCCAGAGCATCCGTTCGCAATAGCCAGGCACAAAACGCCGAGTGCTAATCCAATTCTGTGAAACGTACACATAGAGTTATCCTCGCGCCGGCAGCCCACGTCATTATTCAATCGGACTTCATACCGAGGCGCAGAGAAGAAACGTCGGAACGCTAATCTTCGCTGATCATCACTAATAATTGATTAGTGTCGATTAGCGAGAATTAGTGTTCCTTTAAATGCCTAACACTGAAAAATTGCCATCATTCCCGCGAACTCTGCGCCTCTGCGTGAAAATTTCTTCACGGTCTCAGTTCAATAATTGATCGCCTCGTTGCCGTCTTTGGTCGACATGGCGCGATAGACAAGGTGCTCGACGCTATCGGAGATGAATTGAACCGAGCCATCGGCAAAGGCGAAGTGGACGCCGCCGGGATGCGGGCTGCGAAAGCCGCGCATCAGCGGCCAGCAGGAACGCAAGCCGAAGTTAGGCTCGCCCGTGCCGCCCAGGCATTCACCGGCGGCTCGCCAGTTCCAATTGAGCTGCACTCCGGCGATGGCCCAATCGCCGTCGCTGGACCAGGCCGGGCTGTTACCGTCCTCGGGCGATGCCTCGCCGACCATCAACGTCTTGCTCGTGCCGTCCGTGAGTTCCTTGATCTTCACGCCACCCTTGTAATAGGTGTAACGCCAAAAAATGCCGAAGCAATCGGTGCCGATGTAGCAGTTGATGAGCGGGTTGTAGGTCCAAAAGCCGGCCGGCTGCTGCGCAGGACTGGGCTCGAAGGCCCCGTCGCCTGCGTTGCCTTTGTAGCAGGTCACCGCGACTAGAGCAGGGGCGCCATCAAGCTGGCTGGCGGCGCTAAAGGGAAACTGGTCCTGGCGAGGCCCGCGAAACTCGTTGGACGGGCACTGCAACACCTGCGGCTGGACCGCAATCGCCTGGCGCAGCAACGGGACATTGGCATTCATACCCTGGCGGAGCACATTCCATGGTTTGTCCAGATAAGGCTGAAACTGGTCGTAGAGTGCCTGCTCTTCGAGCTGCGGCAGCACCTGGACAATCCAGCCCGCGCCGCTCAGTTTGCGGGCCGCCCGCTGCGGGTCGCTGGCAACGCCCGGCCGGGCGCCCGTCCGTAAGTTAACCTCTTGCGGCGCGAATTCGCTGTAGTCCTCGTCGACGGGAAAGTGCTTGTGCTGGTCGTGGTAATTGATGGCCGCCAGCGCAAGGTTCTTGATGTTGCTCGTGCAATTGGCGCGGCGGGCCGCTTCGCGAGCTGCCTGGATCGCGGGCAGCAGCAACGCCACGAGAATGCCGATAATCGCAATGACGACCAGCAGCTCCACCAGGGTGAAACCGATCGCGCGATTTCGACAATTCCTTGCGCTCATCTTCGAGCTCCTTGCAAGACCGGCCTTCAGCGCCCGCGGCGCGGGCGAACGCCGAACATGCACACGACAAAGGCGCAAAGTAACCACGTACCCGGCTCCGGCACGGCGGCGGCCTGCCCCGAGCTCGCACCGCCGCCGGCCGTTTCGCCGAAGTGTGCCCGCCAGTGAGTATAATCTTCTTGAGTCACCATGCCGGGCGTCGGATCGTTCGGCAACGTATTCGACGAGTTGAGATTGTCGCGCCACACGACGTAATCGGCTGCGTCGACTGTGCCATTGTTGTTGTAATCACCCGTGACGCCGGCCGGCTCGGGCAGCAGCAAGCGAATCGACTCGATTTCCAGGTCCACCAATCCCTCGCCGGGATTCGTCAGCACGCCCAGATAGTACAAGTTGAAGTCTGTCGAGCAGCCATCCCCGGCAGTGGCAAACTCCTGTGCTTGCTCAAGCCGGGCGTCATTCAGCCGCATCGACACGGTCGTCATGGTCGTGGTAGTTGAACTGATTCAAATCGACATCGAAATGATACTCGTCACCGCCAAAGTCGCCGGCCGCGGTTGTGCCGTTGCCGTCTTTATCCTTGAGCACGACTTGGATAATATCGGCCTGACCCGCTCCCAGCGGCGCGGTTAACTTGGCCCGAATTTCCATCGTTGCATCCGTGCCGTCGAAGACTGTCGAGGCAGCCGATTGAAAAATGCCAAAGCCGCCCGTATCGGTATCGCTCGCCGTGTTGATTACGATGTTACCGATGCCGCTTTGATTGAAACGCGCAAGCTGATCGGTGTTCGGCGGTAAGTATTCCGTGCCACCGATATTAATTGGCGTCGTATTCTGAAACGCCGACCCAAACCGTTGGCTGAAGCCACTGTGGCCATCGAGCCGAGCTACTTCGCGCGGGTCCGGGTCCAACTTCACGATCCGCAGTGCCTTGATTTCCCAATTGTCGACAAGTGCTTGTTGGGTCCCGCCAAACACGGTCTGCAGATGGATTTGCACAGCTCCGTTGGGCACCGGCAATGGCCCACCTTCAAAATCATTAAAGTCCGGCGTTGAATCGCGCTGAGCGGTCGGAAGATGGCAGTTGTTTGGGCAATCTTCCGTTCGCAGTTGGCTTGAGTACATATACGAGGGGCCGTTAAAGTTGGCCGCCGCTTGCGTCAGCACGCCGTTGTTGTTGCTGGTACGAGCAACTGCGAACCCGTCAGGATCCAAGTCCCCATTCGTCTGCGTCGTGTCATACGTATTAAGCAGATCGAAAAAGCCCCACTGCCATTGCTCGCCGGCATGGTTGCCGGCATCGGTGAAGCCATCGGTCGTATCGAGTGTTACGTTCAATTGTGTGGCGGTATTGCCGGGCAATGGCTTGTAGACAAGCTCCGCGACGTATTGGTTAGGATCAAAGTTCGCTCCAAACGAAGCCCTATCCAAAAGTGGAAACATCGCCGACGTGACAGGATCAATGGCTCCGGAAAACGCATCGCGGGGCGAATCGATCACGGGCTCGCCAAAAGTAAAGTTGACTCCAACACCAGAACCCCCCGTGCCTGGTTCGCTGACGGTGAATGCTCCGTACCGGCCCAAGGCGGCGGATTCGCCGAGGGTAATTGGGCCGTAGTTGAATCGACCGAAACCGCCCCAGCCCGGTTGCCCGCCGCCCGTATTATTGACGATCATTCCGTCCAGCGCGAGGACAACATTGCCTTGTGCCGAGGCATTTGGCGACGAGTAAATCACGGTCGCAACGAACGCAAAACCACACCCAAGGAGTTTAACAAGCCTTGTAATTCTGAAACGCATTGATGCAATTCTCCGAAGCAATACTATCAATCACGTCGAACTGGCAGCCGACGCGTCTCGAGCGCAGCTTGCGCCTTCTCGGCCGGAAGAAAGAATCCACCTTAATCAGCCGAACCAGCGATTAGAACGCCTATATCCCGCCCCAATTCGAACCTCTCCACGACCACATTTTACCAGTTTTTTGCGCTTTTTGTTCGGGTCAGATTTCGCAAATAACTTCCGAAATTGCGATACGGCAAATCTGGTGGAATGTTTATGGGATGAGATGCATCCGGTACTTGCGCGGCGTTTTGCCCACCCGCTTCTGGAAAAACTGAATAAAGTATCCGGCCGAGCCGAAGCCAGCCATGTCGGCAACCTTCGACACAGGATACGTGGTTTCGATCAGCAGCCGCTTGGCTCGCTCCAATCGGACGAGTTGAATTTCTTCCAGAATTGTCCGGCCGATCGTGTTGCGAAACCGCTTTTCAAGATTGCGGCGCGAGACCGCCACTTCTCGAACCACGCTCTCGACGGAGATATTGTGACCTTGCTCGCGGTGGATGAATCGCAGCGCGGTCGCGATATCGGCATCTTCGACGGCGACGACCTCGGTCGACCGCCGCGTGACGACTCCCAGCGCTTCCACCACGATCCGCTGCGATTTGCGCACCCGGCCGCGCATCATGCCGTCCAGCAACGCGGCCGCGCGAAAGCCGGCGGACTCCGCATTGACAGCCACGCTGGAAAGCGGCGGGTCGGATAGCTCGCAAAACACTTCGTCGTTGTCGACGCCGACGACGGCCACGTCTTCCGGCACGTGCAATCCGGCCAGGCTGCAGGCCTCCAGCACTTCGCGGCCGCGGTCGTCGTCGCAGGCAAACAGGCCGATCGGTGTGGGCAGCTCGCTGATCCACTTCGCCAGGTAGGCTTGCTCGCGCTCCCATTCCCGATCCCGTGGCCGCTTCGGCTGGCGATAGATGTGCGGACTAAAGCCGCGCTCGGTCAAGTAATTGTAAAATGCTCGTTCGCGCCGCCGTGACCAGGCGCGGTCTTCGCTGCCGACATAGGCGAACCGGCGCAGCTGCCGATCGAGCAAATGGTCGGCGGCCATCCGCGCGATTTCGTTCGGATCGGAGCTGACTTCGGAAAACACGGCGAGCGGACTGCCCGCTTGCATCTGCTCGTCGGTGAGACCCAGCGCAATGGTGGGCACGCCGGCAGTGACGACGTCCTGCGCGACACGATCATTGGCGATGCGGGCAATGATGCCGGTGCCGCCCCATTGTCGCATTTTCGGCACCGCCTGTTTGTAATCGCCCGGCGTAATATGAAAACTCCACGGCCCATTCAGCCGCGAATAACGGGCAACGCCCAGCAAGAAATCGCGACCGAAGCCGCGCGCCGTTTCAATCAATAGCGCCACTTTGGGGATTTCGCGCATGAGCCCTGGTCGGAAAAAAAGGCAACTATTAGTGCCGCGATTGCGGCCTGCTAGCTTCCGCCCAGTATACGCAACAGGAATATTTTTTCCAGCTATTTGAAGCCCTCCGGGAATTCAGAAGTGATGGGAACCGCTGGATGGGGGCCCACCGCAAGGGTTACGGCTGACTCCTTTGCTAGGTCGCCGCGGCGACCGGACTTCGATCTCTGGGAAACAACACCAGTTAAGTTCCACAAATTCTAAGCTGAACTGTTTTTAGCAATTCTGCTACATTCGCCTCGACAATGGCGGTAACGCGGCGTGCCTGCTTGCCTGATGACGAATAATTCCTGTTACGTCAGGAGAACAATGCAATGTAAGTGAACTGGGCGTCGTCTGAATCAATGGAACGTTTCAGAGAGAGGCTGGTATGGCGACCGTACTATTGACGTGGGAATTGGGGGGCGGGCTCGGGCACTGCGTGAAATTGGCGCCCTTGGCGAACGGTTTAGTCGCCCGCGGCCACCATGTGTACTTTGCGGCCCGTGATGTCGCGACTGCCCAGTCGGTATTGCAAAACCCGCGTGTGAAATACCTGCAATCGCCTGGGGTTGTTGCCAGGCAATCGCAACTATCGCGCCAGTCGCGAACATTTCCGCAAGTGCTGGACGAGGTCGGCTTTGGCGACGATCAATCGCTGCGGGCACTCGTAACTTCGTGGCGGAATTTGATTGAGCTCGTCCAGCCCGCGCTGATTGTCTGCGAACATTCTCCCTCTGCACTGCTCGCTAGCCGCTGGACTGATGCTCAAACTGCCGTCATGGGTACCGGCTTTTCGCTGCCGCCGGATGCCTCGCCCTTGCCGGATTTATGTCCCTGGCTTGGCCCGCCGTCGATCGATTTCGCAACGAATGAAGGGCGGCTGCTCGATCGGGTCAATCGCTTGTTAGCCAGGGACGATCTGCCGCAGCTCGATCGACTTTCCCAGTTGTATGCCGATGTTCAAGAATCTTTTTTGATGACGTTTCAGGAGCTGGATCACCATCCCG
Source organism: uncultured Planctomycetota bacterium (assembly GCA_963786455.1). Classification (GTDB taxonomy): domain Bacteria; phylum Planctomycetota; class Planctomycetia; order Pirellulales; family Lacipirellulaceae; genus JABDGM01. The sequence continues at coordinate 1,362,130 of CAWAZX010000018.1, forward strand.
GCCGTGAAGCGGCCCAATACATGGGAAGCTGGGCACCCTCCAGCGGTATCGAGCCGGAGTGGCCGGAAGGCAACGGCCCGCGGGTGTTTGCCTATCTGAAATCCCAGGCGCCGTCGTTTCGGCTGGATGCTGCGCTAGCGGTCCTGCGGGAGCTGCCGATTCAGACACTCGCGTACGTTCCGGCGGCAAGCAAGCGCATCCTCAGTCTTCAATCGCGCTCGCTGCGGATTAGCACCGAACCGGTACGCATTACGGCCGCGCTGCAGCGTTGTGACTTGGCCGTGCTGAACGGCACCGCCGGCACGACAACACAATGCCTGCTGGCCGGCGTTCCGCTGGTGATGGTGCCGCTTTACTTGGAACAGCTCGCCATTTGCCGCCGCGTCGCTGAATTAGGCGCCGGAATAATTACTCATCCGCGTCGCTTAGAGCTGCTCGCGGCGCGAGTCTGGCGAGTGCTGCGGACCGATTCCTATCGGTGCGCGGCACGAGTGTTTGCCGATCGCTACGCAAGCTTTGATCCCGAGCAAACAAAACTGCGTATCCTTGACCGCGTGGAAGCGTTGCTTTCCGGAGACTCAGCAGTGCCCGCTCCTCACAGGAAAGCTCGTTCGGCGACCGCCACCGCGCCGCTGGACTAACACTACGCCAGCCGTGTTCGTTGGCGAACCGTGCCACCGACAACGAGCGCCGCCGAGATGATCAGTAGGTTCTTGATAATGTACTGGCCTTCCATCGTTGGTGCGTACGGGATGCGTCCTGCCTGAAACGTCACGTGCGGGAGAATAACGAGCGGCATGAACGTGCCGACCATTTGCAACGCCAGCAGTGCAATGGCGAGCCGCACGGTCTTGCGAAACAGGAACGTAACTCCTATCACGACTTCCCACCAGCCAATCAACGCGAGCCACGTGTCGGGGGAAAACAGGGGCATCCACTGAACGGTGGGCTTCACCAGCGGCTCGGCCGGCGAAAGGCCAAATGGTTTGAGAATGCCGAACCAAACGAAGATCAGCGCCAAGGAAACCTGCAGCGCCACCATGCCCCAACGGTGCATGAACGCCGCAATCCGGCGGTCGAGCGCATTAATATCGAATTTCATAGTCTACAACGGCCTTCGCTCATTGTGAGTAGCAAAAAGGGGCAGTGGTGTGATTCTAGTTGCGTTAACTGAGCTACTTGATCGTGTTCTTGTAAATCGTCCCGTCCTTCATGATGACGACGAAATTCTTGTCCGGGTCTTCCACAAGTTTGATGTTCGCCAGTGGATCGCCGTCGACGACGATCAGGTCGGCTAGCGCGCCTTCTTCGACCATGCCCAACTTGCCGGGATAGGGATTGCGCAGACCACATAGCGTCAGCAGCTCCGCGTTGTCCGCGGTGGCCATCTTCAGGATTTCAGCGGGCGTGTACCAATTGAGCAGCTTGGTTAGTTGCTCGCCGTGAGTCTTCATGAGATGCGGGCTGAATACGATGTCGCTGCCCCAGGCCGTTTTGATTTTGTATTTCTTTGCCAGCCGATAGGCCGTGTCCGTTCCCTTGATCACCAACAGCGCCTTCGCCCGATTGGCGGAACCTTCGGCGAAGCGGCCGGCGAATTCGTCGCCGATGAACGGCTGGATGCTCCACCAGATGCCCTTCTCGGCCATCAATTGGGCCGTCGGTTCGTCGATCAAATGGCCGTGCTCGATGCACTTGACGCCGCTGGCAATCGCGGCCCGGATGGCCCGCGGCGTGTAAGCGTGCACGGTGACATACGTGCCCCAATTTTCGGCCGCGGCCACGGCCGCCCGCAACTCGGCTTCGGTATATTGCGTCACATCGAGCGGATCAAAATCGGATGCGACTCCCCCGCCGGCCATCAGCTTGATTTGGCTGGCGCCCTGCATGAACTGCTCACGAACACGGAGCAGCACCTGGTCGACGCCATCGGCAATCACGTTCTGCCCGATCCGCTCCGATTGACTGAGCGGGTCGCCGGCCGCCTTCGGGATTTCGTACTGCGGCCGGGAATCGCCGTGGCCGCCCGTCTGGGAGATCGCGGCACCGCTGGGGTAGATCCGCGGCCCGTCGACGATGCCTTCGTCAATCGCCCGTTTGAGTGCGAAGCTGGCTCCGCCTGTGTCTCGAATTGTGGTGAAGCCACGCAGCAGCGTAGCACGCGCCTCCTTGCCGGCCAGGAGATTGATATAGCCAATGTCTCCGTAGTGCGCGATGTTTCGCGGAATCGATGCCAACGCGGCATGCCAATGCGCGTCGATCAACCCGGGCATCAGCGTGCGCCCGTCGCCGTCGATGATCACCGTATCGGCCCGCCGGTCGGTCTGGATCGGCTCAGTGGAAATCCTTTCAATTTTGTTCCCAAGAACCAGCACGTTCGAGGGCGCGGAAAGTCCAGTGCTTTTGCCATCGAAGATGCGGACGTTTTGGAAAAGCGTAACGCTACGCGATTGCGCCACCACGGCGCCGGTCAAGGTGCATTCTGCCACCAAAATCGCTACCAAAACTCTCGGTACGCGAGTAAGCCAAGGGTCGGCTGAGGAAGTCAGAACGATTCGCGTTCCCATGGCACGACCTCCAATTGCGAAACGGTGTTCAAATGGCCCGAGCGTCTCGACTGGGGCGGCATAACACGCTCCAGTGCCGAGGCACTCCAGTATCGCTTCCCCACTGCAAAACGTAAATTAATGTTTCCAGCCTGTTGGAAGATCGGTTTCTTTGGCCGGTATTGGCTCGTGTCCTTTGCCGTGTGGAGAAAAGCATGAAAGACGGTTCTGGCAATGGTGCAGTCGTCGTCGCGATCGGACTGATCTTAATTCTGCTGTTATTAATTGGAGGCGTGGGAGTCTACTACGTAGTTGGGCGCCAGCAGATGGGAATGGCAATACAGGCCGATCGAGCTCGCTTGGCGGAAGCACGGGCCAGGATGCAGGCGGAACAAGTCCGCGCAGCAGAAGCCGTGATCGCCTCGCGCGATCGCTTCTGGCAACGAAACCTCAACCGGCCAAGGCGACTCGATTCGCGCCGCGGTCGAGTCAGTTCTGCGCGTTCAGCAGGAAGCTTGGAATCAGGGCGACGTGGACGCGTTCATGGAGCACTATTGGAACTCAGACGATTTGACATTCAGCTCCGAGGGCAAGACAACCCGCGGGTGGACCGCAACCTTGAATCGTTACCGCGAGAGGTATCCAACGCCGGAAAGAATGGGCCGAGTGCAATTCACGAATCTGGAAATCACGCCGCTAGGCGATTCCGCAGCTATGGTGCTTGGCCAATGGAATCTCGATCGCGAAACCGATCCACTTTCCGGCAATTTTACGCTCGTCGTCCGCAAGTTCGACGACCGCTGGCTAATTGTCCACGATCACACGTCTCGACTAGTGGAATAGCACAGAAATGGACATGCTGTAAGAATTTTTTGGGATAAACCGTCGACGGCATTTTGCGTCGCACCGGCCCGGCGCGGTCTTTGTTAAGAATAGCGCAGAACCGGATGCTCTCGCATAATATCCGCATTAGCCATAATTTTTGGCCGAGTAATTCGCTTGCAGCGTGAGCAATGCAGGCCTAGAATAGACGTTCTTCGCGCGGCCTCTGACAGCATTGGCTAATTCCATGACGACTCGTGCTGCCCGACAATTCGTGACCGTTTTGCTGATTGCCGTCTACAGCGGCATTGCAATCCTGGGTCATGGTCTGCATTGGCTCGCGGCGGAGAGCGGACATCATCACGGACACGAGATCGTCCACTGCAGCATTCACGGCGCCGACCACCGTCACGATAGTCACCACCACCATGAACATTCCGGACATTGTGGATCGTACGAAGCGCCAGCCGGCGATTCGGACCGCGATGATCCTCTCAGCCTGAGCGCTGGCGGATGCATTGCCCTGTCGCATGAATGCGAAATCTGCGCATTTTTAGCCTTAATCTCCAGCGACCGACCGAACGTCAGTGCCTTCGTTCCAGGTCAGCGGCTCATAGGCTCGACGGCGTTCCCCGAACATCCGGCCTATTCATCCTCGCGTCTCAACTGGCATGCGCCGCGTGGTCCGCCAATTCTGGGCTGACCATTTGTCAGTGCCGCGCTAACTTTCTTTGCGCTGCGTTCCGTCCTGCGCTACGTGCCGCTGCTTCGTCGGCGGCCCTGCGCCATCGTTCTCGCGCGAGGTGATTTATGCTTCGCAGGTCGGCCTTTACGCTGGTCGAGCTGCTGGTCGTGATTGCGATTATCGGCGTGCTGGTCGGACTTTTGTTGCCGGCCGTCCAAGCGGCCCGGGCCAGCGCGCGTCGAGTCAAATGCGCAAGCAACATGCGCCAGGTTGGTCTCGCGATCCACCAGTATGCCGACGCCCACGACGGCCGCTTTCCCACGATGTGGCACGAGCAAGAGATCGACATCAAGACGACGTGGATCTTCACACTTGCGCCCCATTTGGAAAGCGTTGACGAGATCCGGCTGTGTCCGGAAGACAAGCTGCGGATTGAGCATGATAGCGGCCGGCGCACTAGCTACATCCTCAACGGCTACCTCCGCAAGCCCACGCAAACGGACCTGTTTGTCTATCCCGAAACCGCGCGCGACTTCGTGAGCGACTTTTACGATCTTTCGGAAACCCACCGCACGATCGTGATGTTCGAGGCCGGGCCCAGCCGGAAGTTCGAGCTCGAAAAAGGCAGCAGCTTGAGGGTCGAGACGCAGTTCGATCACGTCCATTCGTGGGAGTGGTTCGGCGAGCTGTACCCGACGCCGGTGAAACGCTGGGATGCAATTCAGCTGGAGCTGTCCGTCGATCGTCACGCGGGTAGCACGGCAAACTACTTATACGCCGACGGGCACGTCAGCGCAATCGCGGCTTCCGAGGTTGCGGAGTGGGTTGAGCACGGGATCAACTTTGCGAAGCCGCCAAAGCAGTGAAATTTTCATTCAAACTCAATCATCATCCAGTCATACAACAGGAGTACGCCTTCATGAACGACTGCAAACTTGGTGTCTTGATTGTACTTGCGATCGCTAATTTCACGCTGGTCGACGTTGCCGTTGGACAGCATTTTGACATCTTTCTCGCGCCCCACCGCGGGAACGCAGACCGTCGTCGGCGGCGCTGACGTCGACGCGCTGGCCTTCGACGACGTGGTCCGCGTATTCGAAGTGGAGATGGGGGCCGTTGGCGGTGAATTCATCGCCTTGGAGCCGGGCGTCAATCATCCCAATATCAACAATCCCGCGCTCGCGGCCTATCCCGCTATGGCTGCCAGCTTGCAGCCCGGCGACGTGTTGCGATTATTCGAGCGCAACGTCGCGGTGGCCGGCGCCGTTGACGACCTGTTCTACTGGAACGGCCAAGGGGCTGTTTCGTTCACGCCTGCCGCGGCCGAGTTCCGCATCGATGGCGGCGACCCGCTTGGCTCCACCGCAGGTGCGGGCGGCCTGTTTGATGACCATCCGTTTCTCGTGATCAACAGCGATGCCTTGCCCGGAATCTATCTGGCGTCCGTGGTCGGTACGGTGAACTCTTTTACTCCGTCGGATCCGGTGTACCTGGTGTTCGGTACGGAGGGACTAATTACGGCCGACTTTCTCGGCATCTCACAGACGGATTTCGACCTGCTCACCGAGGATAACCTCGACGCCGCGCTGGAAGAAGTAATCGAACTAGGTGCCGCGTATGTGGAAGCGCATGTCGTGCCCGAGCCGGCGGAGGTGGGATTGGTCGTCTGCGCGTGCTTTGCCGTGGTCGCAATGCGATTCCGAACTCGCGAAAGGCACCCTGTCGATGGCTAAGCCAATTTTATTGATGGCCGTTTCTCATGAGCGTTCCCAACGGCGATCGGCCTGGCGCATCATCGCTGCGATCGTCCTGGCACTGATATCCAGCCGGCCTGCCGTCGCGGTCAACGACGTGCTGCTGCAAACGATGAACGACAAGATCATCACTGGAATTGTCGACGACCAGACGTTCACGGGCACACTGGGTACGCGCGTATTTCGCCAGCAATTCCTCGCGAATTTTCGCTCGGCCAATCCGGGCTTTGTTGGCCTGGCGACGGGAAATCCCAACCTGCCGCCGGGTGTTGCCGGGTTTCCCTCGAATCACGACGTGAACTTCGACTTGTTGCCGATGACCTCGGGGACGCTGTCGACCAACTTACTGTACTGGGATGGCAGCGACCTCGAAGGCGACGGGCTCGATCTGGATGATGTTCTCTTCGTGAAGCCGGACGGCACTTCGTGGGAGGTCTTCGATGCCGATTTCGCCATGTACGTGGCGGACGGAACCGACCAGCTTGTCGCTGGCGGTTTGATTCAGCGTACTTCCTCCGATATCGATCCGCAGGACGGCATCGACACCGGCTCAATTCACAAGCACCTGGCGATGCAATTGAGTGACGACGACGGCAATCCCGCCACGACACCGGCCGAGGGAGTCTACATGATCGCCTGGCAAGCGCGGGCGACGGGTTTCGAACCATCCGCGCCATTCCTGTTCGTGCTCCGCACGTCCATGGTGGCGGACGCCGTGAGGGACTTGGCTGCGAATTGGGCCGTCGCCAACCTCGATGTGTTGACCTTGCCGCCGGCAACGCTGCCCGGTGATTACAATGGCGACGGCGCAGTGGATGCGGCCGATTACATCGTGTGGCGCGAAACGCTCGACTCAACGACCGATCTGCGCGCCAACGGCGATAACATCGGCCCGAGCGAGAACCTCATCGACGAGGCGGACTACGTGTTGTGGAGGTCAAACTTCGGCGCAAGCCAAGCTTTGGCCGCTGCACTCGCTACGGCATCAACAGTGCCGGAACCCGCCGCCGTAGCCATTTTTATTGCCGGCGTCCTATCTAGTTTTGTCTTCTTCTGCCGATGGAGGCATCCATGAACGGAACGCGCACGAGACTGTTGGATGTAAGCTGTCTCTTCACTGTGTTTGTCGCGAGTTGCTTGTAGTCCGCGCCGACGAAATGGGCGTCGCCCAGGCGCACTTCAAACGTTGTCTAGCGCCTTCAGCATCCGGTTCAACGCGAAATGGCGGTAGCTTTCGATCGTAAGCGTCTTGATCTCGTCCCAGTCCTGGTCGTCTTCCACGTCCAGGTCGATCCAGCCGTTGTGCCCCGTGTAGGCTGAAACCTCGAAGCGATCATGCTTGGCTAGTGCTGCTTGCCGCTTGGGACCAACCCAAAACGACAGCTTGAGCCGGCCCGTGTAATAGTGCGTGCTGACGAATGTTTTCTTGCCGGCTTTCCAGACTGGCGAGCCGAACTGCGTGCCGGGTTGCGTTTCCGGCAGGGCAATGCAGATCGCGTCGAGTTTTTTCAGCACCGCCTTGGCCCCTTTGCGCTTGAACGGATCGATTTCCTCGGGTCGGAACTTCCGTATCGGCGGCTTGACGCGAAACTTCCTGTCAATTGAATTCACTATTGTAGAAGGTGCCACCATTTCGTAGGCGTCTCGAACATGCTCGTAAACCGTTTGCCAACCGAGCCCTTTGTCGAGCTCGATCCCCAGCCAGCCCTTCGGTCCGACGTAGGGCGGTACGAAGTAAGCATCCGGATTCATCCCTGTGAAAGCGGCTTGCGCCGCGCGGAGCAATCAAAATCAAAGCCACTCGCCCGTCGCCGTGATGATTGATCGTGTAACTGGCAAAAACTTTTCCGCGAACACGGAACATCGGCGAGCCGTGGGAGAGGAATTCCTCTGTCTCCGGAAGACTGGCCATGATGTCGCGCACGACATCGCTGATGGTCCGCTCTGTCTTTGCCATCTACAACTCCCTGGCGACGATCGGACGTGATTCGGCGATCGTGTCAGCCTTGTTGAAATGACCGTCGTTAATCCGCGATGCAAAGTCGATATTTCGCTTTGAAGCTTCTGGCCCTGGGCAGGCTCACAGCACCGGCCCCAGAATCCACGGCTGGAATTCCTCGTCTCCCAGCCCCATTTGCTCGCTCTTGGGCTGTTCGCCGCTGGCGACGGCGAGAATCCGTGCGAAGATCTCTTCTCCGACTTCCTCCACGCTGCGCCCCTGGCTCAGGATCGTTCCCGCGTCGACGTCCATGTCGTCTCGCATCCGCTCGTACATCGCCGTATTGCTGGCGATCTTGAGGACCGGCGTCGGCTTGAACCCAAAACAGCTTCCCCGCCCGGTGGTGAAGGCCATCACGTTGGCCCCGCCGGCGACGATGCCCGTGACGCTGACCGGGTCCAACCCCGGCGTGTCCATGACGACCAATCCGCGCGATCGCACCTGCTCGGCGTATTGGACCACGTCGTTCAGCGCCGTCGTCCCGCCCTTCACGATCGCCCCCAGCGACTTTTCGTAGATGGTCGTCAGGCCGCCGACCTTGTTTCCCGGCGAGGGATTGTTGTCGGGCGTGCAGCCAAACATCCCGGCGTACCATTCCCACCAGCGAATCCGCTCGATCAGCTTGTCCGCCACCGCCGGCGTCCGCGCCCTGCGCGTGAGCAATTGCTCGGCGCCGTAAATCTCCGTCGTCTCGCCCAGAATCGTCGTCCCGCCGCAAGCGACCAATCGATCGCTGGCCACACCCAGCGCCGCGTTGGCGGTGATGCCGGAATTGCCGTCCGATCCGCCGCAGTTCAGCCCCAGTACGATCTCGCTGGCCGGGATCGTCTCGCGCCGCGCGGCGTTGACCTGCGGCAGCAGCGTCTCGACGAGCCGCACGGCCTCGTCGATCGTCTTTTGCGTTCCGCCGAGATCCTGCATGCTCAGCACGATCGGCCGCCGATGCGCCGCCGCCGGTCGTCGAGCCCGAACCGCCGATCTGCACCAGCCTTTGATCCTCGATGAGATGGCCAATGGTTGCCGTCTCGCAGCCTAAACCCACCAGCAAGTATCCGCCGATGTTCGGGTGCCGGGCCATGCCGCCCATCACGCGGTTGAGAATCTGGTGGTGCTCGCCGCCGAACTCCATCCCGCAGCCGTTGCCGTGCGAAAACGCCAACACGCCGTCCACGTTGGGAAAATCGCGCAGCCGCTCCGGCGTGAACCGCGCCGCGACGTACCGAGCCACGGACGCCGAGCAATTCACGTTGCTCATGATGGCAATGTAATTGCGCGTCCCCGCGCGGCCGTCCGCCCGGCGATAACCTTGGAATGTGTAGCCGGTCCGCGGCGGCGGATCGTCCGGCACGGCCGTCGACTTCTCATACTCCTGGGTCAGCGCGCCGATCGCCATGTTGTGCGAATGGACCCAGCGGCCGGGTTCGATCGGGCACGTCGCGAAGCCGATCGGTCTGCCCCCATTTCAGAACCGGCTCGCCAGGCTGAATCGTCGTCCGGGCAATCTTGTGCCCTTGCTTGACGTCGTCCAGCAATTGCATGCGCCCGTCGGCACATTCCACCGTCGCGCCCGCCGAGAGATCGCGCAGCGACGCATACGGAATCGGTCGGATGGAGCAGGATCACGTCGCGCATGGTTCCCTCACGTTGATGCTTATCATAGCACAAAACGGTCCGCCTTTTCTTGAATTAGCGAAGGAGACGCTCCCGGGTTTGGGCTGGAATTCCACCGCCTTGGGTGCGATACATGGGAACGGTTCAGTCACCAGATCGCTGAGATAAACGTCAATGCTCGTCTTTGAAATAACGATCGCAATTTTCTGTGCGGCGATTCTCGGCACCGCGCTGTCCCGTAAGTTCCATCTTCCGCTGGAGCTTACGCTGCTTGTCGGAAGTCTCGGCGTCGCACTGATCCCGGGCATACCGGCGATTCATATCGACAGCGAAATCATTTTCTTTGTTCTTCTGCCGCCGATTCTTTTTGCGGCGGCCTACTTCACATCCTGGAGCGAGTTCAAACGGAATATCCGGCCGATTTCGTTCCTGGCGTTCGGCCTGGTGGTGTTCACCGTGTGCGGCATGGCCCTGGTCATCAAGTGGCTCGTGCCCACACTCACCTGGCCGATGGCGTTTTTGTTCGGGGCGATCATTTCGCCGCCCGATGCGTCGGCCGCAGCGACCGTCACTCGCAAAGTCGGCCTGCCGCGGCGTCTGCAGACAGTCCTCGAAGGCGAAAGCCTAATCAACGATGCGACCGCGCTGGTCTGTTATCGCTTTGCTCTCGCGGCACTGGTGACCGGAGAGTTTCACCTGGCGTCGAGCATCGGGCAGTTTTTGCTGGTGGGGTTGGGCGGAGTCGTCGTCGGTCTGGCAGTCGCCCATGTTATGTTGCGAATCTTGGTCCACATCCAGGACTCGAGCGCCGAAGCACTACTGACTTTGGTCACCGCCTTTGTCTGCTACTTCGCCGCCGAATCGCTTCATCTTTCGGGGGTCATTGCGACGGTCGCCGGCGGACTGTATTTCGGCCGGACGTTGCCACGCTGGGCCAGTGCCGAGACCCGCGTCGAGGCGAAAGCCCTGTGGAATGTCGCGCTGCTCGCCGTAAATGCGTTGGTCTTTACGATGATCGGGCTGCAACTGCCGACGATTCTCGAAGGGCTTGAAGGCCGACCGCTTAGTGAGCTGTGCCTGTGGGCGCTGGTGCTCACGCTCGCCGTCATCGTCATCCGGTTTCTGTGGGTGTTCCCGGCAACCTGGCTGCCGCGCGTCCTCGTGCCGGGACTTGCCAAACGAGATCCAATGCCGTCGGTCGGCACGATCATTGTCCTCGGCTGGACGGGAATGCGGGGCATCGTGTCGCTTGCCGCGGCGCTGGCATTGCCGGCAACATTTCCGGATGGAAGTACCTTTGCAGAACGGCCGCTCATCATCTTTCTCGCCTACGCCGTCATTTTGCTCACGCTGATCATTCCCACGCTCACGCTTCCGCCGCTGCTGCGGTTTCTCAAGCTGCAGGATGGCCAACGAACGCCAAGACGACGAGGTACGAGCCAGGATCGCAATGGCCCAGGCAGCCGCGGATCGCCTCTCGCAGCTCCGAGACACTGACTCATACGGCAAGACGTTGCTCAGCGATTTCGACAACCGCTACCAGCGGCAGCTCAATCGCCTGCTTCCCAATCTGGAAACGAACGCCTACAGTGCGCTCGACCCAGCCGACCAGCAGCGCCGCGCACTGCTGCTGGAGCTGATCGAGCTGGAGCGCGACATCCTCCACGACCTCCGTTCTCGCGGCGACCTCTACGACGAAGTGTATCACCATCTCGGCGACGAGCTCGACCTCGAAGCATTACGAGTCCGCCGCAACATGCGGCCGATTTAGAAGGTCGGCAACTCTACTGGCGAAGCGATCGCCCCGCAGCGACAATTGTGACACGGCCATCATACTGCGTTGCCGACCGACACACTTCAGCCGCAACGAACATGAGCACGACAAGCACCAACGACCGTGGCTCCGGTACAGTTGTTTGCGCAGTGACCACACCAACAGAATTATCTCGCCACAGAACATAATCGGCTACATCCACAATGCCGTTGCCACTACCGTCGGCTTGCAGACCAATGCCACTCGTATCGCCGAAGTGCGATTTCCAAAAGTTGTAGTCGGCTGCGTTGATGATGCCATTGCGGTCGTAATCAACAGGCACAACGCTGATCGTAACCGCATCGACGTACGAGTTGAGAGTACCCTGTGCTTGCAGATTCACGCGGTCGATAAAATTCGTCGCGTTTAAATACGAGAGCGGCTGTGCCGTGAGGAAGGGTTGGTCGTTGAATAGAAATCTCCACGTTTGGCGCTGGAGTTGAGAATGAGAGAGTATTTATTCCATTGGTTCGGCAGCGTAGAGAACCCAGTGGAAATCGACTGATTGATGGCGTTGTGAAAAACCCGAATGTCGCCGTTGCTCATGATTTCCCAATATGCGGCCGTTCGCGGCGGAATCTCTCCTCCCATCGTTGTATGAACGGCGTTGCCACGCATTGAGGCAGATGGCCGCACAAGAACGTAGGCATCTATACGAACCACCGGCACGATTTCAAACCAAGCCCGCTCAACTGCTGTTCCTAACACATTGTCCGCAAATAGCTTGACTGCAGCATCGCCCTCAAAAACAAATTCCGATGACACGGGGGCACGGTCGTCGAATCCTCCCAGTCGCTGCCAAGGTGTGTCCCAACCGGGTTCTCCTACACCTTGTCCATCGACGGTAACTCCTAATTGGAATGGAGAGTTAGGCATGGCATTCGCGTGGATGCCCGATTGGTCATTAAAGCCGGATGTAGCCAAAACCGTCGAGCCGGACTGGCTATGTACCTGTCCAACAAGTGCAAGACCAAAAACTGTCCACGCGCACAAACAACAAATAGAAGACGTGCGTGACATTGCTTTTTCGTAATGCGTCTGGAGCGGTGAGACTAATCCGCGAAATGGGAGCAAAGGCTGCCTACTCGCCATTATATTTGGCGATGCAAAAATCGCGAAGCAATCCACTTGCCGCAGAATCCTGTATTTCCGGTGCTTCGCCGGATGATGTCGGACAGGCGAGTTTCGCGAAGCTCGGCTTTTTCTGTGACGGTCGGGTTTGGGTCGTATTCGTACCAGAAATGGTCGCCGTCTCGCAAGCGTTCGAATGTTTGAGGACGCCGGCGGCAAAGCGCGTGCTTTCGTGCAAAAATGGACCGATCTTTGCACTTCGATTTGTTACGTTCCTTCGACGTCGGTCGTTAGCATTAAGTGTTCCGTAACGAGGCTACTTCCCGCTGATAGGTGGCCAAAAATAGTTGCTGCAACAGTTCGCCGCTTCTGCTAGGTTGGCGTGTGCTTAATTTTGGACGCCGGCAAAAGTTGCCGTTCGGAATGATGGTCGCAGCGCCGGGTGGGCAGTGCTCGGTACAGGCAGATATCTGGCCCGCGTAGGATCGACGCGTGCGTAATAGTTGAAAATATGTTGCTTCGCCGCCTCGTACCCTACGTTCGTTTTCGCGAAGCACTGAAGCGAGCCTGCCAAACCACCACGCTGCAGCATGATCGTCCGGCGGTAGCTCAAGAGGCGGCCCGATTTCGCGAAGGTAAAGTTGTGCGCATGTGGAGTCTCGCGCACAACGACTTGCCAGCGCAATTGAATGGCCGAGGGGCCCCTCGATTTTTTCGTTTCACATCAAAACACTATGGTCCGCTGCCGCGGGTGTCGTCGTTCAGACATCGCCCGAACGCGCAGGCGCCGCAATCGTCGCCACTTGATAAACAGCACGACCGCGCTGAACATCATCGGCCAAAAACCTGGTTCGGGAACAAAGAACACGTTTTCCTGCAGGTTCGTGATTTCGGTGTTCCGACGAATGATGTCGGACAGGCGCATTTCGCGCAGCTCGGCTTTTTCATCGGCGGTGAGGTCCGGGTCATGTTCGTACCAGAAGCGGTCGCCGTCGAGGCGTTCGAACTGTTCGAGGAAGCCGGCCGCGACGAGTGGGCCCATGTTGGCTCCTGGCAAGTGGTCCTCGCCCATTGCGCCCACCAACGGGTCGATCGTGTTGATGTTGGGATACACGGTCGCGATCGCGGTTTGTGCATCAACATCCGCCGTGATCTCAGCGTAAGTGGTGACGCGCGGCAGGCCGTAGGCTTCGCGGAGCGTGTTGTAGTCGGGGATGCCGTGATCGCGGGCACGCTGGATGTCGAACGCGCGTCGAGCGCGATCCGCATGCCGTCGACCATGTTGAGGTCCAATTCCTCTTGGACCTCGACGCTTAATCCCTTGAGGAACAGATCTAACTCGGCCGAGGTGGTGAGATTCGCCGGGTTCTCGAACGCGTCTTCTAGCGGCAAGTGGCCTTCCGGTGCCGGCTCGCCGTTGTTCTGCACGCAATTGAAGTCGTTGGTCAGCATCGAGTGGCCGATGCGGAGGAAGACCGTCGGGGAATTCGTTCACCACCGTTGGGTTCAGGTCCGGATTGTATTGGCCGACGGCGGCGGGCGCATGCGTGCCTAACAGCGCGGGCAGGAATTCGTTGACGGTTATGGACTGGATTTCCGCGCCGACAATCTTGCGAGCACGCTGATAGAGCTCTTCGGTGCCCCACTCCGGATGAGCGGCCGCAAACACATCGACAAGCCGGTTGTGTTCGCGCATGAACAGCGTGTGCATGGCCGTGAGCACGATGTTGTCGTTGGTGCGATCGTCTCCGGCGACGAACGGTGCGTCCGGCCGCGGTCCAAAGGCGTCTTGCGGCAGCAGGTTTTCACTGTCGCCGTTGATATCATTGCTCGTCCGGAGCCTGGCACCTGGGCTGGCCGGGCCGCCGCGAAGAATCGAAGCGGTTAGCTCGTTCGAGCCGTACACCACCGAGCCGTCAAGGAAAGAGGTGGCGAAGTTGATTTGTTGGGCACGGGTTATCGGGCCGCGGTGCCGGTGGCCGGGTCGAAGACCGAGCGCGGCAGCGGAACACGTTGGTTGGGAGCGAAGATGTCGTCGCCCACTGGGATGCGGAATTCCACCACTTCGGTAGAGCCGCCGACCGTTCGCTGGGTATCGTGACTCAGAAAATTGCCGAAGGCATAAACGTACCCGGATAGCCGGCTCGCGTTCGGCTGCGAAACGAGCTGGCGGAACAACGCGAGTCCGACGCTGCGGGGGTTCGGGCGGCCAAGGAGCCGGGCGGCGCAACACCGTCGGCATAGTCGACCGGGGCCATCCGTGCGAAGTTGGTTTCCGAAGGCGCCCCAGTCTGGATGAGCGACATTGTTTCCTGTGCCATCGAAGGAGCGAAACTCGGCCTGGCCTACGGACGGGATCGAGGCAACGGTTATGAGCAGTAATAAGTAACGATCAACACTGAAATTATGAATTAAGCGGGACATTGGACGCTCCCCAAAATGGTCATGGAGTCGATAGTGGGCGACGTCAGGCCGCGGAATGAGCACAAGCGAATTCCAGGAAAGCGCACCGATGGGCCCGCGCCGCCGTCGCGAGACCTCTATTCGAGGAAGGCCGATTGAGAAGCGAAAAGTACTAGTTCAGCAGCCGAGATCCAACCCGCGATGCAATGAAAGAATAAATCCGGAAATGATCAACTCTCAGCGGCCAACAAGCTGATTCACGCTCCACAGATCGCGCCTGTGGGCGGCTCCGAAAAAGACGGGTTGCCGTGCATTAGCAACACACGATTGGAGTTGAGCGAGAAGAGTTCACGTGTTGTAGCGAGTCGAAAGAGCGATTGCAACAAAATTCGCCACAAACGTCCAAACCGTGGCGAGCAATTGACGACCGCTGGCCTTGTACAGCCGAGAGTTGCCATCGAGCACGGGACGGCCGAGGACGGCGCCCTAATTTATAGGACGCCCATAACAGGTTTTCCACGATTTCCGAACCGAAGTACCGGCACACTCGATTGGCGCTTTCCGCAACGGGCATTGCGGTGCTAGCACGGAGCCGACAAAGTCATTTGCCACGCCAATTTGCCGCGTAGTCGATTAACGTCCACATTCAAATTCTGCGGCACCCTCCCGCCGGGCTGGGGCCGGTCTTGGTTCGACAGGCTCCACCCTGAGCAACCTGGGCGATTGACGGGGACTTCTCCAAAAAGGTTGACCTTAAGTTAAAAGGTGTTTAGTATCGCGTCGTAGTCTAATTGCCATTCTCGAGGTGGGCGGGCGTTAGCTAGTTTGGGCCTCTTCTCTCCGGGCGTGGTAACTGTCTGCCGATACGCTTTCGTCGGACGCCGGGCGTGCACTGGAAGATCGCGCCGGGCCCGGGAAAGCTGCCGCAATAAGCGGCTGGTGGCAGGCTAGTCGGTGCATTGGAAGCAGCCATGTTGGTGGGCGACAACCTTGAGTAACTCAAGACTGCGACGCAACCGAAAAGTTGTGAAGCGAAAACCGGCGGCGCACGGTCGTCGGCTCGCCGTTGAAGCTCTCGAATCGCGGCAACTGCTGTCGATCACCGTCGACACGCTGCTGGATGAAAACAACGATCTCGCGACCGGCGGAAAGTCTCTGCGGGAAGCCCTGGCGTTCAGCGCCACGCAGCCCGGCACGCAGACCATCGAATTCGCCCCCGAGTTGCGCGGCGGGACAATCCAGCTTCAGAACGGGCAGCTCGTTGTCGCCAGCGACGTCGACATCCGCGGCGTCGGGCTCAATCTCACGATCGACGCCCAACGTGCCAATCGCGTATTTTACGTCGGCAATGCCGCCGGCAGCGTCAACGCCACGATTCGCGGCCTGACCATCACCGGTGGCGGCAATGTCGACAAGGGCGGTGGCATCTACAGCGATCACGCCAATCTCACGTTGGACTCGGTACGTGTTACCAGTAATTGGACCTATTCCACCGGTCACACCAACGGCGGCGGCATTTATAGCGATCGCGGTGCCCTTCACTTGCAGAACAGCTCGGTGGACAACAACCAAAGCCGATACGGCGGCGGGCTGGAAGTGCGATTGGATGGCAACGACCAGTTACGGATCTCTGGAAGTTCGATCTATGCCAACAAAGCTCTGAACGACGACGGTGGACTGGGCGGCGCGTTGTTTATCAGCAGCACCAGTACCGCCGCGCACTGGATTTTGAACACCACGATTTCGGGGAACAAGGCGAACAACTCAGGCGGCATTCGGCTGGAAGGCAGTTCCATCTTCCTGATTGCCAACAGCACCATCACGGACAACCATGTCACCGGTCCTGCGAACGCGCAGCGCCGGAGGCGCTCGCGATCCTCGGTGTCAGATTATACCTGTACAACTCCATCTTGGCAGGAAACTCGGCCGCCAACGGGTTCCACGACGTCGTTGCCTGGAACAACGGCGCATTTCTTTAGCTCGCGTAATCTCATCGGCGACGCCGGCAACACCGGGTTAAGTCCATCCACCAATGTCATCCTGGGCGCCGGCGTGAGTCCGGGGCTGTCGCCTCTTGGCAACTTCGGCGGGGGCACGCCGACTCATGTGCCGCTGACTGGCAGCCCGGCGATCGACCGCGGTATTGATGTTTTGCAGGAGCCGGCCGATCAGCGGGGTGTGCTTCGCCGGATTGATCAACCCAACGTATCCAACGGCACGGCGGGGTACATCGATATCGGTGCTGTGGAGGCGGGCCTCTTGGTTACGACCGCCTCCGATGAAGTCGCCGCCGACGACCAGCTCAGCTTGCGCGAGGCGCTCGAGGTGGCCAATGCGGCTCCGCCCGCGCAGGCTCCGATCCGGATCGAATTCAGCCCGCTCCTGATTGGCGCGACAATCCGGCTCGCCAACGCCAGGCAACTGATCGTCTCCAATAGCGTGCAGATCGTCGGACCAGGCGCAGGCGCTATTGACGATCGATGCCCAGGCCCAAAGCCGCGTTCTTCAGATCGATGATGGTTCGCCGAGCCTATTTACGAATGTCGAGCTTGTCGGCCTGACGATTTCCAACGGGCTTGCGCTCGGGCTCGATGGTGGTGGCATTCATAATTCGGAAAATCTAACCCTGCGCCGAGTCGTTGTAATTGGCAACAAGGCACAGTCCGGTGGCGGCGTGCGCTCGATGGGGGGGCGTGTTTCGATTGTCGACAGTACATTCACGAATAACGAAGCCCAATGGGGCGGCGGCGCGATGCTTCAATCCGCCGGCGACGCGTTTCCGATTCTGATTTCCCGCACGACATTTGACGGAAATCGAGCTCGGGCCAATCACCTCAGCAGCTCCGGCAACGGCGGCGGAGTTTATGTTTACTACGGCGGCACGACTGCGAGCCCTATCCGCATCCAGCAATCAACGTTTTCTGCGAACCATGCCGACAGAAACGGCGGCGGGATCATGCTCGACTCGCTCGCTAGTGCCGTTTCTATCGAGACGGTAACATTCTCGAACAATACCGCGACTCTGGCAGGCGGCGGGCTCTTCAGCGAGAGCGAATCCCTCATCATCGCCGATAGCCTGTTCTCCTCGAATGAAGCGCAGTGGGCAGGTGCTGCCCGAGTCAGCAGTCGCGGGGCGAAGACCATCGAGCTCGTGCGCACCACATTTCAAAACAATTCTGCGGTTGCTGCGGCGGGCGCGGCCGGGGACGGCGTGGGAGGCGCTCTCTATTTGACCGGTGGCAACTGGCCGCGTCCAATCGTGGTCCGCAATTCCACGTTATCGGAGAACTTTGCTTCACAATTCGGCAGTGCGGTAGCCGTGGATGGTGTCGTCCATCTGCTAAGCAGCACGATTACCGGCAACCAGCTGCCAGAGGGTTCCCCTCCTTCTGGCGCGGTCCATAATTTTTCTGCTTGGATCGCCGGGCTCATGCTACATAACACGATCGTGGCGGACAATTTCGGTGGCGATATTGCCGGAAATCCTATTTCGCCTGTGAGCATGTCGAACTTGATTGGCATGGATGCGCGGCTTGCTCCGCAGGTCACGCCGCAAGGCGCCCGGCTATATATTCCGCAGCCCGATAGCAGCGCAATCGACGCCGGAAATTCGATGTTGGCCGGCAATCTTGCCACCGATCAGCGTGGTCCGGGTTTTCGCCGCAACCTCAATGGCCGAGTCGATATTGGCGCGATCGAAGCCACAGTAATCCTCAACCAGAACAATCTCGTTGTCTTTGGTACGGACAAGAACGACGAGATCATGGTTTACAGCGACTACACATCGCCTGGACGACAGTCCGTCGAACACGTCGGCGTTTTCAGTTGGAAGAGGTTCGGCGAGCTGTATCAAACCGCGACGGTTCACCTGCTCAATGGCGATGACGTCTTCAAAAACCAAGATGAAGCAGGCATTCTCAGCGAACGGCCGATTGTGGTCCACGGCGGCGAAGGGAACGATTCGATTACCGGAGGCAATGCCGCGGACATACTCCACGGCGACGGCGGCAATGATTCCCTGCTCGGAAAAAGCAGCGACGACGTGCTGCTGGGCGGCGCCGGGTCCGACCAGCTGTTCTTCAACGGCGGCGATACCGAAATCATTCGGCTGATCGGCTCGGGGCCGAAGATCAACGAAGGCGGTACCTACCAGCTCAGCTTGATCTGGCCCAGCGGTGCCCAGCAGGCGACGATTGCTTGGGGCGACGGTACGTATTCGACCGCCAGCGCACCGCAGACGAATTACTCGCACGTTTACGCCCAGGACAGTGCCACGCAGCCCAAGGCGTCGTACGAAGTTTTAGTGTCTTATGCCAATGCCGACGGCGACGCCGTCTTCTCAAATCCATTTCCAGTGAGCGTCAAGAGTCTCGATTTGGCTCCTCCTACGCTAACGCTGTTCCAAGCCACAATGTGGAACACGGCGTACTGGAGCAATAACATGGCCGTGCAGCCCGACTGGTATCAATCCCAGTGGTCACCCGACGGGCTGGAGTGGAATTTCACACCGGGCATGTGGAAGAGCACGTACCCCGGCTCGTTTGAAGGGCCGCAGGATTTCGGTTACACCACCGAGCGGTTCTATTTCCGAATGCGCGCGGGAATGGGTTCCTCCGTGGAAACGGCCGTCTGGTCCGACTGGTCGGAACCCGTGCAACCAAACACCGCGGGATGGGATGCGAGAGTCGTCCGCGTTCGCGCCGATGTCAGCGGCGACCAGAATCCGTCGGTGACGCTGTCTTGGCCCGATGAACATGACCTGCAGAAACACGCCAATCAAATTCACTACACCATCGAGCGCAAAACGGCGGACGCTTCCACGTGGGCCAAGATTGGCAGCGGCAGCGGGACGACGATCGGAACGCAGTTCATCGATACTCAAGTCGGGCCCGGAACCACCTACGACTACCGTGTCACGCGCACTTCATCGATTGCAACACTCAATGCGATCGGTCACGTTGCCGTTGGCGTGAACGCGAGCCCAAACGCGCACGAAAACCGCGGCAGCCTGGTCCTGGTGGTGGACAGCCGGTTCAGCACACCGTTGGCGCTCGAGCTTGCTCAGTTGACGCAAGATTTGGGCGGCGACGGTTGGCTCGTTATCCGGCATGTCGTCGACATCGCGAGCCAGACGCCCGAAGAAATCCACGCGTTCATCCGCGCCGCATATGAACAGCGCAAGAATACGCCCACACCGGCCGATGACATTCGCTCGGTTTTGCTGTTTGGTCACATCCCCATGCCCTACGGTTGGGCCATTCCAGATGGTCACCTGGTTCGTGCGGTGCCCGCCGATTCATTCTACGGCGACATGGACCACAACGTCCGTCCGGAAACTACGTGGACCGATGTCGATGCGGTGGATACGCCGCACTCCTGGGACATGGGCATCCGCAATGTGCCGGGCGATGGCATCTTCGATCAGAGCTTCGTTCCCGACGATGGTGACGGCAATGAAGTGGAGCTGAGCGTGGGTCGCGTCGACATGCACATGATGGGGAACTTTGATCCTCTCGCACACTACACGGGCAACGGCCAGTGGCAGCAGTACACGATTAACGTTGGCCAGTTTTACACGGGGACTTTTCCTCGCCTGACGCTTATCAGCGGGGAACATCTGCCAGACGGCATCACTCGCCAGTTCGGTCAGACCGAGTTCATGGATATCGTGCTGCACAATTTTGAACGCGATGGAGAGACGATTTCATCGGAACCGATTGTCGTGACGGCGGCGGACCTCAAGCCGGCCGCGGACAGCCCTGGTTCGCACCGGTTGGGATGGGATGGACGGTGGTCTGGCGGGGACTCTGTCGTTGCCGTCGACGGATCCAGACTCGTATTCAACGGCAATGTCTGGAAAGTCGCCTCCATCAATCCGGTCACGATCACGCCGAATACCTGGCTCGAAGTGAAAATGAAGTTCGTCGGGGGCGGACATATGCCCCAGGTGATCGCCATCGGCTTCGACCATCCAACGCCCAATCCAGTGTCAGATCGGCATTCGAGCAGCGGCGGCGGATATGAGCAGGTTGCCGAGGAGTTTACCTTCCGTCTGCATTCAGGCAACCACGTTAGTTGGGGTCGTGAAATTGATCCCGCGCTGGAGACAGCTCTGTTGCGGCGATATCTGAACAAGGATCATGCTTTCCGCAACGGACAATGGGATGTACGCAACCGAGCCCTGATTGACGGAGATCAATCGATTACTGCCGCTTGGGACAACATGGCGGCACTATTCGGTGATGCGGTCAATGCGCAGACCCACGTATTCTACGATTGGCGATTCCCAAGCCAGCGACCCGAACAACAGTTACCTGTGGGGATTCGGTGGCCGGCCCGGCACGGCCTGGGGCACCGGCTCCGGCGATTGGACCGGTGTCATGGATTCGGAGTTCTTGAGCCAATCCCCCAGCTACGTCGTCTTTACCGAGCAGGAAGGCAGCATCTCCGTCGAATCGGATCGCAGCGATTCATTACTTCGCTCGATCATTGCGAACGACGGATACGGGCTCACCTCCACGTGGATCTATGGAAATCGCTTCGATTACTACCATATGGGCGCGGGGGGCACGATCGGCGATTCACTGCTTGTCACTCAAAACCGTGGCATCGAGTATGGCCAGGCGGATGCCAACGCCGACATTTGGTTTGCCATGCTGGGCGATCCCACACTGCGGATGCACATCATCAGCCCGCCCACCGACGTGCAGACCGACGGTGTCAACGTAATTTGGAGCGATTCAACCGACGCGAGCGTGGAAAGCTACAACGTTTATCGCGCGGCCCTCGGGTCTGCACTGGCACGATATCATTTGAACGAATTGGCTCGGTCGCCGCGGCGACGAATTCATTCCGCGATCCGACAGGCTCGACGAACGGTTATCAGTACATGGTTCGCGCGGTGAAGCGCGAGGATGGTCCCAGCGGCACCTACTACAATCTCAGCCAGGGTGCGTTCTCGCATGGCGTTTCGCCAAGCGCATCAGCAAACGCCGCTGGAATGGCGACCGTCGTGCCGGCGCATGCCGCCGCGATCTCAACGTCCGAAGACGCATACGACCTGGCATTTTCCGGCGTTGAAGTACGACGTCACCTATCCCAACCGGACTCCGGCAACTTCGGCGCGGAGCTTATCTCCGCCGCCATCGATGCGGCCATCGACAACGAACTGCTGACAACGGCAGGTTTCAACCACAGCGAGCCGTCGCCGACTTCCGATCTCAACGAACTCGATCGGCAGAGCACTCGCCGCCGTGCCACGTCGAGCTTTCTATCCGACGATCTTGATATCGATTTCGAATCGCTAGCCGACGATGCATTCGAATCGGCCGCGAATGCATCGCATGACAGTTAGTTGCATTGATGGCGTCGGCATTCGCGCTTGTAGATTGCTCTGCGCAGGTCGACGACGTGACGGAGCACCGCAATTCTTGTACTTCTTGCGTAGTAGGACGTTTGATTTTGTTGGTGTGGTTGGCATGCTTTCGGGCCCGATCCCGTAAGCATGTAGCTCTCAAACATGTTCAGTCGCTACCGCGTGAGAGCATGCCACCCATAAACTCAAATGTCACGTACCACTAGAGTGCCCCTATCTGAGGCACGTTACGAACGGCGTCACCGGCCGCCAGCCTCCGTTGTTACGTAATCTCTGTCTTAACGAATTCATCAATCTAGCTTCACTTGATCTTCGTTAAGTCTTCATCCGGCAGCCTCATAGTTTGTGGTTTGAATACTGGTCGCGCGACGCTTTGTGACACAAGTGGTCGGATTCCCTGCCAAGAATTCACGTTGGCATCATTGGATCTCCATCGATGAAGGTGATACTGCCGGAGGGCTGGAACAACGAGATTGTGAGGCTGTTTAGTTAACGCCGAACTTGAATGGAGGCTGTACGCCGATGGATTCTGACGTCGAATTGAATAGTTTGTTCGGGAGCCGTGGAGACAGGTGCGTTGAAACTCACAGCGGTTCCAACTGTGTAGCAGGCACACTCCGTGTGCCGTCCGCCTGCGCCGCGAAAACGCAGTGGCACCGAAGTACGAAGGTTACGGCATCACCCAGAGGGTACCCGGCGTGCCTACTACGCGGTTTCACGCTAGTGGAGCTGCTGGTTGTCATCGCGATTATTGGGATTCTCGTGGCGCTGTTGTTGCCCGCGATCCAGGCGGCGCGCGAGGCGGCACGGCGGTCGCAGTGCACCAACAACTTGAAGCAGATCGCGTTGTCGGTCGCGAACTTCGAGTCGGCAAATCGCTATTTGCCGCCCGGTGGGCCCACTTGCGTCGATACGCCGGATAACGGCTCACCCAAACCGTCGTGGTGGGTGAGCGGCAGTCAGCACCAAGCCATGTGCTACGGCCCAAATTGGGCACTTCAGTTATTCTCCTATATTGAAGAGGGCTCATTGGCCGAGCTCGCCAAGAGGGCGCTCGCGGATCCAACGGAGGCCGATCGGGCCAATCCTCCCGACACCTGGGACATGCAGGCCAAAGGATCCCGGAGTTGGCGTCCATTTCACGACAGTGTGAGTGCGACGATGCGTTGCCCCAGTTCCGGAACGAATCCAAGCATCCCGTATAACGACGACGACGATGGGTCGTCTGGTATGGCGCTAGGCCATCTTAGCAAAGGAAACTATGTCGCCTGTTTTGGCGGTAATACGATGCTCAACGCGGTTCCACCGAATTCCACGAATCCGGTTAATCCCGACCCAGGATTCGCGGGTATTTTCGGTATGGTGAGTATCAAGAAATGGCCGGTTGGAGTGCGTATCGGCCAGGGGTACCGAGCGGCGAAGGTTTCCGACGGAATGTCGAAGACCGTGCTGCTCAGCGAGGTGCTGACGTGGAATGAATCGAATGACCAAGGCGCACCGGTCGACGAAAGCGTTCCACACGGCAACGACGATTGGCGCGGAGTGTGGATGATTCCGAGCGTCGGCGCAAGCGCGTTCACTGGCAAGTTCCCTCCCAACAGCAAAGGTCAGCGACAAGACTTCCGCAAATCAAACGCGCTCGATAGCTCCGATCTGATTCCAGCTTGCGGCACGGGGCTGGCCACGCATCCGGACGGAAAGGTTATTCCCTGCCGGGAAGACATGAACACTTCGAATATTTGGGCATCGGCGCGAGTGCGCATAACCAGGGAGTGAATGCCGCCATGGGGGATGGCTCAGTTCGTTTCGTCGCCGATGATATCGATGCGTTCGTGTGGCACACGGCATGCACTCGTGCTGGCGGGGACATTTCCAACGACTTTTAAAAATCGCGTCACTTACTCACCGCATTTGGGCCGCCTGGACGTTTGCAGTAAGTAGCCAAATTCTCTTGTCCGAAATCTGCGCTCAAGTTGCGCTTTGGCGGACGTCCACGAGCACTTTTGTCATCAGCTCTTCATTTGGTTTTCACACTGTCATCGTCAGAGTTTCACAGTCAGCAGTATAGTCAACATTCTCAATTTTTTTTGATAACGGATTTACTTCTAAGATACACGCGGAGACTGTTATGCACCGGAAGAACAATTTGTCGTTGCTGGGCAACTACCGATCTAGCAAGAATGCAAAACGACAACGCCGGTCCACATTCGTGCGAGGCTCGAGGCTTTCGCTGGAGCACCTCGAAACGCGAAATCTACTGGCGACAATGACGTTTCAACAGGGCGTGGGCGGCTACGACGGACAACAGGATACGGTCATTTTCTCGCGGGATCGAGATACCAACTTCGGCACGGAAGGGCACATCAGCGCCGACCAGCAGGACTTCGACAACGTGCGGCAAGGATTGCTGAAGTTTGATGACATTTTCGGCAACCAGCCTGGGCAGATTCCGTTCGGTGCGACGATCAATTCCGCAACTTTGGAGGTGTTTGTTCAAGACTCCTCGAATGCCGCGATGCAGATGAGTCTGTATCGCATGCTCACCAATTGGGACGAGTCGGTCGCGACTTGGAATTTCTTCGGAGGATTAACTGGCGGCATCGGCGGCGTGCAGGCATCGGAAGGCGAATCGACCGATCTTCCTCCCGATGCGGTCCTGCTTGATTCGAAAATTACGCCGAATTCCACCGACCGCGGGTATTTTTGATGTGACCAAATCGCTCGAGTATTGGGCCGCTGGTGCAGATAACTTTGGCTGGCTGATTGAAAGCGCCGCCACGAACGGTTGGGACTTCCGCACGAACGATTCCGACGTTGCGAGTCGGCCGCGGCTGATCATCGATTTCAATCATGCCGGCCGCGACGCACGACTTCCAGATCGTGAGGCACCGTCGGTCACCCAGGCCGAAGGGAACACGCGGGACGCGAGTTGCAAGGGTCGACGTGGCTCGACTGGGCAACATTTCCAGCGCCACGAGCATCAATTACACGGTCACAGCCGGCGGCGCGCGACCGGCAGATGCCGGTGACTTCGTCGCGGTTGCCACGCCACAGACGCTGAACTTTGCGGCCGGTCAAGGCCTGGCGACGATCGAGGTGACGATCAATGGCGACGACGACCTGGAAGGGTTGGAGACGGTGCTGGTGACGCTTTCCGGCGGCACCGTCGTCGCCGGCCGGGACGTGGCCACGGTGACGATTGCCGATGATGATATCTTGATCAATGAAGTGCTCGCAAACGTTTCCGACGCGGATGACGAAACGGACCGGGAATACATCGAACTGATTGGCACGCCCGGTGCAAACCTGGCAGGCTACTATTTCGTCGTGTTCGAAGGCGAAGAGGAAGAGAACAGTGGAGCCGGCAGCGGCATCGCCGATTTCGTGATCGATCTGAGCTCCGTACACGTTCGGTGCCAACGGCGTATTGACGTTTGTGCCCGGCGATCCAGGCGTTGATGGGTTGACTTGGGAATATGCTTCGATCGCGGATCCGATGTCGAACATCGTCGAGCTCGCCGTCTCTAATGGGGGCGGGCGGTAAGCTGGAGGATTCCTCGCAGACCTATGCCTTGATTCGCAGCCCCAACGGCGCGATTGTGCAAGGGACCGACTACGACACGGTCGGCACTTATGAGGACGCGACTGAGACCGCGCATCGGAGTCGGCGTCGGCATCCTCGACCAACTGCCCGCCGGAGCTGCAGTTGGTCGACAGCGTCGGCGTCGTCGAAGGCGGCGGTAATGACCGGGACCGCGTGGCGACGACGGCTACCCTGGGTCATCCGGGCATCCACGTCCATCAGCCGCAAAACCTGCCTGCTTTCAGCGGCGTTGCTTCGGACGCGGTCTCGCGTCGTCCGGGTCAGAATTTGCCGAACTCGATCGGCGCTTGGTTCAACGGCGACATCTCCAACGGAAATCCGGCGAACGCTCCGATCCGGTATCTCGAAGATAGCTTAGGCTTCATCAGCGTGGTCGCACCAGACGGTGCCGTGCTTACGCCGGGTGCGGCCAACTTCCTGCGAAACGTTTTCTTCCGGTTCGCCGATCAGGCCAAAGAGGTTGCCGAGGCAGACGGCAGCGTGACGGTCCGCATCGAGCGGACCGGCGATATCGCGAATGAATCGCTGACCGTCACGTATTCGACGGTCGACTTTGGAAGCGCGACCGAAAACGCCGACTTCACCGCCAAGACCGAAACCGTAACATTCATGCCGGGTGAGTCCTTCAAGGATATCACGATCGACATCAATGAGTCGGACGGATTGTCCGAAGGATTTGAACGCTTCCGAGTCGTACTTTCGAATGCATCGGCCGGGTATCTGATTACCAACGGCTCGCCGACCGGTTCTGGCAACCAGGACGGCGAGGCGACGGTCACGATCGCGGACGCGAACGTCTCCGTGGCGACGTTCCAAAATGGCGTCAACGGATACACTGGAACGACCGATGCCTACCTCGACGGCCAGTTCACGCTAGACAAGTTCGGCCAGGATCCGGTCATCCGCGTCGATCAGGCGCAAGGCGCAAATAATGTTCCGCAGCAGGCTCTGCTGAGGTTCGACAACTTGTTTGGCGGCCCCGGGCAGGTTCCCGTGGGCGCTCGGATCTTCGACGCCTTCTTGACGGTCCGTGTTTCTGCGACGGCGTCGGGAGCCGATATTCGACTGTTTCGGATGCTCCAGGACTGGGAGCAAGTGAACGCTACTTGGGAGGATCCGCAAGGAAATGCCGGCGGTGCTATCACCAACGGTGTCACGCCTGACGGAGTCGAAGCCACGGCGAAAGCAGACGCCGTCGTCACCGATCCCGGCAGGGGAGACAGAGTTCAGATTCCGCTGAATGTCGAGACGATCCAAAGCTGGGCCAACGGATCGCTGCCGAACTTCGGTTGGGCGATCATGTCCGATGATCCCTCACTGTGGAGATTTAACAGTGCCGAAGCATTCCTGGCGGGAACATTCAAGCCGGAATTGACCATTCTCTACACAGCTCCGGTTGACACGGACAAGGGAACGTTCGGCTTCTCCGTCGACAATTACACAGTGAACGAGAGCGGCGGTACCGCCACGGTTACCGTCAATCGTGTCGGCGGATCGGACGGTGCGGCGACGGTCAACTGGGCGGTCGCCGACGGCACGGGCACGTTGGCCGATATCACGGGAGCCTCGTCGGGCTCGCTCGCCTTTGCGGATGGCGAGCTGTTCAAGACATTCACCGTAGCCATCAACAACGATACTTCGCTGGAACGGAACGAGACGTTGAACCTGACGCTGACCGGGCACGGGCTCACGTTCGGCCAAGAGCACGGCCACGCTGACGATCCGGGACAACGACTTCGTGCCAGCAGCGGCAACCTGCTGTTGAATGAAATCTTTATCAATTCGCCCGGCAACGATCCGCCGCACGAGTTCGTGGAGTTGCGCGGCCTTGCCGACATGGGAATGGGTTCGCTGTACTACGTGGCGATCGAAGGCCTGGTTGGCCCGAGTGTAGGCGCGTTCGAGAAAATTGTTGACCTTGGTCCCTACGTGAACGGCTCCAATGGTCTTTCCTTGCTGACGCCGCAGGAGCCAGGCTTTGCCTACAACGTGAATCCAGCCACGACGCAAATCCAGGATCTGGGAACCGTTGCGGACGAAAACGTTTCTTCGAATAACGATTCAACGACGTACGTGCTCCTCTGGAGTCCGTCTCGCGAGCTGCCTGATTTCGCGTTCGACTTCGATTGGGACAATGATGGACAGCTCGAGTTGCCTGTGGGTGCGCAGCTCGTGGATACCGTTGGCGTCCGCACGGTCGGCCAACCGGACCAGGTTTATGGCCTCACGTCAAGTATCCTGAGCTTCACAGCTGCGGAAGTTGACTCCATTAGCCGGAAGCGCGGCGACACGGACCGCAACGATGGCAGCGCCTGGTTTGGCGGGAATCTGCTCTCTGCAGGCGATGACTACCTGCTATATGAATCTTCGTCCGCAGCGCTACCGGTGACCGGCGCCGCGATGACTCCGGGCGACGTCAACACTGGCGCCATCGCCGAGAGCCCGCTAGTTGCACTCACCGGGGTCATGCCCAATTCCAACGGCACAATTACGCTGACGTTTAACGGCAACGTCAGCCAAGTCCTGGCAGGCGACGGCAGCGCCGCCCCGGCCACCGGTAGCGGCATCACAATTACCGACACCAGTGGGGTTGTAATTCCAATCATCGATGCGCGGCCCACCGTGACCGGCGTTGGCACGAACATGCTGACGCTCTCCTTCACCGGCTCCGGCGTGGTCGGCGGCCGGCTTCCAGACGGAATGTATCAACTCAACTTCGTCGGCAACGGTTTTGTGGCGAACGGCCGCGCTGTCGATGTGGCCAATGATGGCACGCCGGCCGGCGGCTTTCGCGAATTCGAATTCACTGCCACCGCGCCAACACCTTTGACAGGCGACTACAACGGAAATGGAACCGTCGACGCCGCGGACTATGTCGTGTGGCGGAAGTCGGATGGGCAGACCGGGGCAGGTCTGCCCGCCGACGGCGACGGCGACATGGATGTCGATCGAGATGACTATCTCCTGTGGCGCACCAATTTCGGCAGGACCGCAGCCCCTGCAGCGGCTGCTTCGATTGCCGCGTCCGCCGTTGTCGTGGAAAGCGAATTACCAGATTCTGTCGTCGCCGCCGCGGCCCGTGATAAAGCTCTCTTTGATTGGCCGACAACGGCCGCGGCGGCGAAGGCTGGCAATGTGAAGGGCGAATCGTGGCGCATCGGCGCCGTGCCTGGATCATCGAGTTTGGGTCAGTTGTTGCTCACAATTCAAAATGGCAGTACGGATGATCGACAGGTGGAATTCGATTCCGGTGCAGACGAAGGGAACTCCGACGAGACGAATCAAGTGGATGAGGTCTTCACCGAACTTGGTGACGATCTGGTCTAATTGATCGGGTCGACATGAAAGGTCGGTATGTCAACGCTGCTGTGGTGGTCGCAGCACGACGCGCCGCAGGTCCATGACGGCCACGCCCGGCTTCGAACGCGGCTTCACTGCGAGCGTGTGTTTGCCGGGCGTCAGGTGCACTTCACCGATGATCCGCTGGATCATGTGCTGGAAGTGACCGGTCTCCTGGACCGTGAACTCTAACGTTTGGCCGCCGATTTCAATCGCCACTTTGGCCCCGCCGCTGCCCTTGCCGCAACCCTGTTGCACTTCGATTTCGTACTCGCCGGCCTCCGCCACCTCAAAGTCCCATTTGGCCCAATCATCGGCATTTGTCCAGTATCCGAGCACATTCTTGTGAGGTTCGGGTTCGTAGCGCATTTTCTTGGCGTGAATGCGTGCGTCTTTGGCGTGCAAGCGAATGTCGCCCGTCGCAGGCGTGACGGACGGTTGTTTCCCCCGAGTCGCCGCATTCATCGCCGCGCGCCAGTCTTTCCATTGCGGCGCCGTAACGGCGGCCGTTGATTCGGCCAGAAGCTGCGACGGGTCCTGGTCCACGTACAGTCGGCGGTGGAGCGCTGCATCAAATTCCGGATTGGGTCTGGGCATTCGCGCGCCAACACGTTGCCGCCACTCCTGTAGCTCAGCGAGTAGCTCTTTGGCTCGCTCCGGCTCAGCCGCAGCGAGGTTGTTTGATTCTCTGCGGTCGACGGCAAGATTGTAGAGCTCGACGCTACCGTCCTCGAACTGCTCGACCAGTTTCCAATCACCGTCGCGGATCGCGCCGGCCGGCCGGCCGCCTTGATTCGTGTAGTTAGGGAAGTGCCAATACAGCGTGCGTGTTGCCGCCGATTCGCCACGTAACAACTTCACGATACTCATTCCATCCAGCGGCCCGACCGATTTTGCCGGATCGATTCCTGCCGCTTCCAATAATGTGGGCATCAGATCGGTGAGTACAATCGGCGTGTCGCACGCGCTGCCCGCTGCAACCGTGCCCGGCCAACGCACGATCAGCGGCTCGCGCAGCCCGCCTTCGTACAGGTAACCCTTGCCGGCTCGAAACGGCCGGTTGTGTGTTGCGGGCGTGCCGGGCGACTCCAGCACGTGCAAACCGCCGTTGTCGCTCGTGAACACGAAGATGGTGCGGTCGGTCAGGCCGAGCAATTCGACCTTCGCCATCAGCCGTCCGACCGCATCATCGAGCGTCTCGATCATCGCGGCATACACGGGGTGGAACGCATCGGTCGCCGCGGCGACCTTCTCGACCAGCTCGGCGGCCGCTGCCAGCGGGATGTGCGGATTGTTGTGCGGCACGTAGCAAAAGAACGGGCGGTCGCGGTTCTCTTCGATAAATTTTTCCGCCGCCGCGGTGATCAGAAATTCGCCCTTGCCGCCTGTTTCTCGTGTCGGCTCGGTGTTCGCAGGTGGCGAAACAACGACGTCAAATCCTTGCTCGGCCGGCCCGAAATTCGACTCGCCGAGATGCCATTTGCCAAATAATCCGGTGGCGTACCCCGCGTTCTTCAGCAGCTCGGCGAGCGTGACTTCCTCGATCGGAAGCTGGCCTTCAATCCGCGGTTGCAATAGCCTTTGCGACGGTGCGTCTGGCCGGCCGGGCAGGTAATTTGTCACGTTGAGCCGGGCCGGGCACTTGCCGGTCATGATGGCCGCGCGCGACGGCGAGCAAATCGGCTGGGCCGTGTACGCGCAAGTGAATCGCAGGCCTTGTTGTGCGAGCCGATCCAAGTTCGGCGTGTGGTGGTCGTTTCGCCCGTAGCAGTGGAGATCATTGACCCCCAGATCGTCGGCGAGAATCAGAATGATGTTGGGTTGGAAGCTTGCCGTTGGCGCACAAATTGCGCTGGCAAACGACAATAGGATGGAGGTCGCGACCGCAACAAGAGCTAATTTGAAGAGATTCATGTGGGGTATCATATCACGCCATCCACAGCACCCGAATAGCGCCTTTGAGATGAAAACGGATTGACTATAATTTGACTGGCATTAAAGTGCGAGCTATCAGCGTTATACGATCGAGTCACTTCTCGTGCGAACATGCAATGATCACTTCGAAGATGTGCAGCCGGTTCTTTGCCGTGTCCTTCTGTATCGGCCTACTTACGGTGTTCAACCCGGCGGCTGTGGCGCAGGACGCGGAGCCAACAATTCGGTTGACAGTTGATACCGATAAATCCTCGCACGAGATCAATCCGAATGTCTACGGCCATTTCCTGGAGCATATTTATCACTCGGTCAACGGTGGGCTGTGGGGCGATCTGGTTTGGAACCGCAGCTTCGAATTGAGCAATAGCGGCCAGGGAGACTGGTCGGTTGACAACGACGAGGTCGTCCAGTCGTCGTTGATCACGGACGTGAATTTCGTTTTTGGAGACCCGACGTGGCAGGACTACGAGATCACACTACAAGCACTCAAAGAGCGTGGCGCCGAGGGGTTCTTGATTCTTTTTCGCGCCAAGGAGAGCGATGCGTTCTATTGGCTCAACCTCGCTGGCTGGAACAATACGCGCCATGCCATTGAGAAGGAGATCGATGGAAGGCGCAGCATCATTGGCGAGGGCAGCGACGGGAGCATTGAATCCGGCCGCTGGTACGACATTCGCATCCGTTGCGAAGGCAATCACATTCAATGTTGGCTGGATGGGGACAAAGTCGTCGATGTGCGCGACGACAACGACCCCTACCTGACCGGCAAGATCGGCCTGGGAACTTGGGGCACGCATGTCCGCTACCGGAACATCAAGGTCACCAGCCTCGATGGCTCGCAAGAACTGTTCTCCGGTTTGCCCGAAGTGCCCGCTCAGGAAGTCGCCGTTGATTTCTGGAGCCCTTTCGGGTCGGGGAAGGCCCAGCGGGTAAAAGACGCACTGAATAACGAATACAGCGTCGAACTGACAAGCGACGGAAACCCGACGGGAATCGAGCAGCGAAACTTCCGGTTCAAGAAGCAACGCTATGAAGGATCGCTGGCCATGAAGGGCACGCTTGCCAGTGGTGTCAAGGTGGAACTGCTTGACGGCGAGCGGGTACTCGGCGAGGCCGTCGTCGGCCCGCCTACGTCCGGCTGGGCCCAATATCCATTCCAGATCGACTCAACCGACAATACTTCGGAGGGCTCGGTTCGAATCTCGCTGCTCGGCCCGGGCACGGTGAAACTCGACCAGTTCACCATGGCAGGCGGAGACGCGCTGGCAGCCGGGGGCTTCCGGCCCGATCTGCTGGAAGCCGTGCGCGGCCTGCGACCGCCCATTATCCGCTGGCCCGGCGGATGCTTCGCCTCTATCTATCTGTGGAAGGACGCGATCGGGCCACAGCACCAGCGGCGAATCTACTCCGGCTATATGTGGGAGGACCAGGATATCAACTCGTTCGGCACCGACGAGTACATGGCGCTCTGCAAAAAGACGGGCGCATTGCCGCTGTTGGTTATCAACACCGGACTGCTGCAATCAGCGTGCGGCGCCCCGGCACAATTCCGGCTTGCTTCCGAGGAGGACTACCTGCCTTATGCCTTGGAGTGGATGGAATACTGCAATGGCGACGCCTCGACCCGGATGGGCGCATTGCGGGCGACCAACGGGCATCCCGAGCCATACAACGTCGTGTACTGGGAGCTCGACAACGAAACGTGGGCCGCCGGCGTCGACGCGTACATTGAAAAGGTGAAGGCGATTGCGCCGGCCGTTCGCGCGAAGGCCGATGAGCTGGGGATCCCCGTCAAAATCATCGCTTGCGGCGGCAATCGCTTCGACATGCGCTGGAACCGCTCGTTGATCGATGCTTGCGCACCGCTGATCGACTACATCAGCATCCACAACTACGAGGAGCCAGAGAACTTTGACTCCGGCGTAGAGCGGTATGAGCAGTTGTTGATCGATCTGGCCGAGTACATTGCCGCTTCCAAGAACCCCGATATGGAAATCTATAACTCGGAATGGAACGCCCAGTCGACGGACTGGCGTACCGGTTTGTATGCGGGCGGGTTGTTGAACGCGTATGAGCGCCAGGGCAAGAAATTCACGCTGGGCGGTCCGGCGCTGTTCCTCCGCCACACATCGGCCGGCGCTTGGGACAACGCCTTTATCAACTTCGACCACACGGGCTGGTACCCGGCCCCGAACTACGTGGTGATGAA
Source organism: uncultured Planctomycetota bacterium (assembly GCA_963786455.1). Classification (GTDB taxonomy): domain Bacteria; phylum Planctomycetota; class Planctomycetia; order Pirellulales; family Lacipirellulaceae; genus JABDGM01. The sequence continues at coordinate 1,395,296 of CAWAZX010000018.1, forward strand.
ACTGTGGTGGGACAACTTCGCGTCAAAGTTCTTGCCGCTCGAGGGCGACTTGCGAGGTTGCAACATTGTTGCGACACGCAGCGAAGACGGCGACATCGTCGTCGTAAAGGCGGTGAACCCGAAAAACCGTGCGATGCGAGTGGAAGTGGAATTAAAGGGCGACTTTTCGCCGAAAACCGCGTCAACGCATTTCGTGGCGCCGGGATCGCTGCGTGCCCGCAACACGCTGGAAGAGCCCGCCGCAGTCAACGTGGAGGTGGGCGTAGTCACACTGACGGGTAAGCGTCTTTCATTTGATCTGCCGGCCTATTCGACGGCGGTGGTGCGAGCGAATTGATTGGCTCGCGCCGCCCCATTGGTCGCTCGTGCTCAGTTCCCCGCCGGCATGACGCGGACATTGCGAAACGCCACAGGACCATGGTCCATTTGCAGGTAGATCGGCGCGGTGGGAACCTCCGCCAGCGGCGACGAAGCGTTTCCTGTCGGCGAGCCGACGCCGACGTCTCGATGAATCTCCTGGTCATTGAGCATAACCGACACGAATCGCGCAATTCTTGGTTTTCTTACCTTGTTCATCAAACCGAGGCGCCGTGAAGACGATATGTAACGTCTGCCATTGTCCGGCTGGTTTCGCAGCATTTACCTTCGGCGGTACACCTTGATCGATATAATCCAGCCCCTCGCCACTACGGCGATATACCCAGTGCGGGTAGATGCCGCCGCAATCTGTGCCCGAGGGTTTCTCTTTGCCGTAGCTATCGTAGAACTGAATCTCGTATCGTTGTTGTAGCTTGACCCCGGAGTTTGAGCCTTTGCTGAGCATGAATTCCAAGTAGACTTCACAATCGCCGAATTCCTGTTTACTGAGCAGGTTGTTGTCATCGCCGTAATCTGTCTGGGAAAGTGCAGCGACCACGCCGACGCCCGGCACGGCGGTGAGCTCTCGGGCGTTCACTCGCGTGTGCACGTCGCCACACAAGGTGACATTCTTTCCGACCTTGGCGATACCTTGGGGTCCGTCGCTGCCAATCAAATAGATCCAGCCGGCTTCAACGGACGATGCCTTGACTCCGGTAGGCTGAGGTTGGTTAACCTTCGAAGTTGAATCGCCAGTCTGCGGCGTTGCGGCAACGCTCGGCGTTGTTGCCAGGGCGAACAAACACAGCCCGACAATGAAACGGAGAATCATTCGAGGCCTCTCTTGTTGTCTAGCTGCAATGCGGAGGCCACGTTGCAGCGGTTGAATTTCGATTTGCTCTAACGCCAATGTGCGTACCTTGGCACACCCGGTCAATTCCTATGCCCATTCGCGGCCTTGCCGCGTCCTCAATCCAATTCCTGGTCTCCAAGTTTGGACCGCATAAATACAGATAACTAGAAGGGTTACCGATCAAGGGCAGAACCGCCCGTCTGACGCGAATTCGGTGGTTCATTACGTCGGACCAGTTGTTCAGCAACTGGCAAAAAAGCGCCGGCATCTCCTGGAGCCTCCCCGGCACGAATGTTAAAAGGCGATGAAAAATGGAAAAGCAGACAGCAAAATACTTGACAATTGGGCCGCGCCTGGTCAAAACGTAATGGACAGAATATCCAATCCCGTGGATTTAATATCCAGCGGGTTTTCCGGGGTTTGTCGCGGGAATGCCATCGATTGGGAGGGACGCTCATGAGTCGACGATATACGGTTAGCTTTCTCTTCGCGCTGACATTGTTCGCCGCGTTCGAGCCGGACATGGCTCGTGCTCAAGTTCTCGTGGGTAATCCATTCATCAGCCCGACGTCCAATTGGGTCGATGCCTTTCCACCGCCCACCGCGCCGGCAACTGGCGGCTCAGTCTGCATAACCCCACTCTCATTGACACGAATAATGCCAATCCGCCCACGGCAGGTGCGGTGAACAACACCGGCACGCATGAGCCGGACGTTCTGATCAAAAACACTTTTACCGCGCCGGCCGCATATGTTTACACCGCACGGATGCGTACCAATGACGACGATCTGCTGGGAATCGTGTGGAACTATTTGGATCCGAACAATTACTTTCGAGCGGGCATTCGGCAGCAGCCCGCGAGCGGTACGTTTGGCGGCACCGAAGGCTTCTCGATTCAGAAAATCGTCGGCGGTGTGGTAACGCAACTGTTCCCCGCCGCGCCCATGGCCACGCCGTCGCCAATCACCCAGGCGATGATCGACAGGCGCACGCCATTTGATCTGCAAGTGGTTGTGAATGGGACGAATTACGAAGTCGTTTTCAACGGCACGTCGCAGGCTAGCGGCAGTGACGCCGCCTTGGTAGCCGGCAGAAAAGTAGGTTTTCAGTCGTGGGCCCAGCAGTCCGATGCGGCCGCGGTCACGCCATTCTGGGGTACCGAGATTGAATCGGTCTCGGTGACTCAAGGCGCGAGCACGCTGTTCAGCGAGACGTTCGCCGCCAGGCAAATCCCATTTCGCCAGGTCGTGATGACCAACGCGGCAGGAGCGGCCGGCAACAACGGCACGAATCCGCGCGATATCCTCGGTAACTTTGGCCAGGCGATCAACGACCCCTGGGTCCATCAGCATTCGAACGGCTTTTTGAATGCCACCGCGAACAATACGGACTTTATCGGCCCGGCGGTCGTCGTGAATTCGCCCGGCAGCTCGGGATTCAAAGATTACGAGATGCGAGTTCGATTGGGCGCTACCGATAACGACGGAATCGGCGTCGTGGTTGGCGCAGGACGACAACAACTTTTACCGCATCAACTTCACGAATGAGGCGATCGGTACAGGAACCACGCCGCGCTCTGCGCGGACTGTCCGTTCAGAAGGTGCAGAATGGTGTGTGGACAGAGCTGTTCCGTGACAACCAGGACTCGCCGCTATTCGTGTATACGCCCGGCGCTGCGGGAACGACGCCGGCCACGGCTGGTTTCCCCGCGTTTGATCTGTCGGTCAAAGCGATCGGCAACACGCTCCGTGTCTCTGTTCGCGATCACATGGGCAACGTGGTCAATTACCCGACTATTCTGGACAATAGCAACCCTCTGTTGACCGGAACCGTCGGCTTCGCCACCTGGGGCACGGAAAACGTGTACTACACCAGCCACGGCGGCACGGCAGGGCCATTGCTCACATTGATTCCAGAGCCGTCGACAGTGGCGCTGGTCATGATTGCCGGCATGGGATTGCTCGGCGTGCGACGCCGGGTTTCGTTACCCCGATCATTCAGGAAGAAGCACTAACCCGAAGGGTAAGCGAGGGAATGCCACCGAGTTAACCTCGCTTACGCATCGGATTGGTGCGGCGCACGCTGCCGCCGTAGGGCAGGCTTTTAGCCTGACAACGAGCCGCAAAGCGTCAGGCTAAAAGCCTGACCTACTCAATGCTTCCGGTCGGCAATCGCGCTTGAAGGTATCGAGCACGGTCTGGTCCACGGCGGGATTAATCCGGCGAATTTGCTCGATCAATATCTCGAACACGGCTTCTGCCGCCACGATCGACGGCACTTCGGCAATGAGCGGATCGCGCACGGCGGAGGTAATTAGCCGGATTCCGGCCGTCTCCACCAATGGCGCCTTCGTGAAATTCGTGACCGCAATGACCGTAGCGCCGCCCTCCCTTGCCAGCCGGGCGGCCGTCACGATGTCTTTGGTTGCTCCGGAAGAGCTCACCGCCACGAGCACTGCGTCCTTTCGCAATAGGCAAGCTTCGACCGCCATCACGTAGCCGTCGGAAACGAACGAGCTGACGATGCCGAAGCGCTTGATCTTCCAATCCAGGCTGAGAGCCAGCGGCGCCGAGCTGGCCACGCCGATGCACAACACACGGCTGGCCTTGCACAACGCCTCGGCCGCACGCTCAATTTCCAGGCTATCCAGGTTTTGAGCGGTGCGGGTAATGTCCTCGCTCAGCCGTTGGACGATTTCACCATATGTCCCCGCAACTTCGCTGGGCTTCGTGGGCCGCCTGGCGACGGCGTCGCGGGCCATCAGCACTTTGAACTCTTGAAAGCCGCGGCAACCGAGCTTCTGGCAGAAGCGGATCACCGTCCCGTATCCCAGGCCGGAACCATCGATCAGTTCGCCAATCGACTGCTGGGCCGTGTCGGGATGCTCCATGAAATAAGAGCCCACGCGCTTTTCGCTGTCCGTCATGTCGTCCAGCAACCGTTGGAAGCGAACGAACCACGGCGTGGGATCACGGAGTGCCGAGGCAGTTTGGCGAAGATCGGACTTGGTCGAAATCGACATAAGAGAGTCGTTCGTTAGTGAGGAGGGGGAAAAGCTGAGGAAGCCTCGGTCTATTATGTGAGCGGCTTAGGCAATTGTCACTGGATATTTTATCCACTCTGAGAGTTTACGAGCGGAATTGCCGTACGTGAGTCTGATTTCAGAGACCCGATGTGGTAGGCGGGAGATTGCCGTCGCGGCCATTCCACAATGTTCACGCAATCTTCACCGGAAAATAATTGCGTTCGGTGTTTCACATGGATATACTATCCAAAACCCAAGCCGGGACGAAGTGCGACATTCATTCTCGGTTGGAGGTGGGTGGTCGGTCGACGAGCGCAACACGCTCACTTCTCAGATGGGAAAGGAATTGACCATGAACGTCAAACGGGGTCGTGCGATGCCCAAGTCCAATCGGCCGCCCTCCGCGTTCACACTCGTGGAGCTGCTGGTGGTGATCGCCATTATCGGCATCCTCGTGGCGTTATTGCTTCCGGCGATCCAAGCGGCACGCGAAGCGGCGCGACGCTCCATGTGCCAGAACAATCTCAAGCAGTGCCTGACGGCCATGCATTTGTTTCACGATACCTTTAAGGAGTTTCCGGCGGGCATCGAGCCCGGCTACACGGGTGATGCCAAGACGAACTTCATGCATAGCTGGGTTCCTTATGTGCTCCCGTACGTTGAAGAGCAGGCCATCTATGACAAGTACAATTTCAACATTGCTTGGAACGCGGGCACCAACACTGCTCTCACACGACATGTGGGCACAGCGGTCGATTTCCATTTCCTGTTATGCCCCAGCACGGAAAAACAGATGCGAGGGCGAAATGACTATGCGGCGATTTGCGGGCCTGGAAGCTACACCGACCCGAGCACAAAAAAGCAATACGCCGAGAACTGGCGAAAAGGAGATGCCTGGTCGCTGGGCATTATGATTACGGTTGCGCATCCGCCAACAGATCCGCTTAACAATTCGCGGGTAAAAATCGGTGAAGTGCTAGATGGCACAGGCTATACGATCATGCTGGGCGAATGCGCGGGCGCGACATATACGACCCAGCACCGCCGCCAAAGGATCACGCCTATTGGGCATGTGGCGATCACGCATTTGCTCATCATGGAGCATCGGTAAATATCACGCCGCTGGATGAGTTGTATAGCGATCATCCCGGCGGGCTGCATATTGGCATGGCCGATGCCACCGTGCGTTTTTTCAGTGAGGAGACGCCCAAGCGAGTCATCGATGCGCTCGCGACGCGGGCCTTAAGCGATCCAATTCATGGTGAATTCTAATTTAGCGGCTCGGTTGACGGCCGTATTTGGCGTCATCATCTTGGCGGTTAGCGGTTGCTCTGGGAGCGATTGGGGCTACCTCAGCGGCACCGTTTTGCTGAATGGCCAGCCCGTTGGCCCGGGAGCAATCACCTTGGAGCCCGTGAACGCGGATCGCGCGGGAGCCAGCGCTTCCTTTGGCGCGGACGGCAAATACACTGTAATCAGCGCCGGCCGGAAAGAGGCGCGCCGGCCGGGGACTACCGGGTCACGATTCACGGCGGCGAATCGTTTGGTGAAGAAACGGTCGGGCCTAGGCCCAAGTCCAGCATTCCGGCGCGCTACAGCAACGCCAACACTTCCGATTTGACAGTAACGATCGAACCTGAAGAGAAAGTATACGACTTCAACTTGAAACCATGACACGCGGTATTCGTCGCGCGGCGTAAGTTGTTTTTTTCGCCGGCGATGCGTCGCCGAGTGCATTCACAGTGAGAGCCATCAACGATGTTACAACCTCGCTCCGCTCGCTCATTGTTGACCAATTTGGCACCGTCGATTGCTGGCCTGATCCTGGCTCTGCACATGCCAGTTGGCATGGCCTGGGCACAGGTGCTTGTGGGGAATCCCTACGTCACGGGCTTCCAAGGCTGGACGAGCACGTATGTGACGGCGCCGACACAGGTCGGTCCTCCGCCAGCTTGGGGCGTTTTGCTCACGCCTGATCCCTTGTCGAATCAAAGATTTCTCTTCGAAGCCGGTGACGGCCGTGAAGCTGATGCAGTCACCACGGCTGGGATGGGCGACGGCAAATACAAGCCGTACCTGATGATCAACACCGCGGACACCACGCCGGCGAACTATACCGTCAACTATCAATTGGCCTCGATGGATAACGACGGCTTCGGCGTAGTCTGGGGCTACCAGGACAACAACAACTATTTCCGCGCAGGCTTCCGAGAACAGGCCGATGGGAATCTGGGCTTTGAGGAAGGAACCTCCGTGCAGAAAGTCGTCAATGGTGTCATTACGAACCTGGCCAATTCTCAGGCCGGCTTCATACCCCCGTCCACTGGTGCGACGTTCGACGTCAAGGTCGTCGTAAGTGGAACGAACTGGGACGTGCAGGTGAACAACGCATCGGTCCTAAGTGGGTCGGACCCCGATCTGAAGCCGGGCAAATACGGAGTCCATTCGTGGGCGCAGCGCGAGGTTGGCACGACGCTCTCAACACCTACGTACGGAACGATGGTCGGCCCGATCTCAGTCACTTCGGCCACCCTCAACAAGACGACGAACTTTGTAAATGCGCTGTCGCCCATTCCATGGCGGCGGTATGGAATGATGAACGCAGTGGGGGAAACGGGGATTGTCCAGGGCGAAGACTACGGCGCCTTTGCGCAAGATTTCACCAATGGCACTATCCGCGATGACACGAATGGCTTCGCCGACGCCACAGGCGGCGCACCGAATACCGACTTCATCGGCCCGGCAATCGTAGTGGATTCCGCGGGCGCGTTGACGATGACCAACTACCGCTTCACAACGCGCGTGGAGAACAGAGACAACGACGGCATCGGCCTGCTGGTGCGCGTCGCTGATGACGACTCGTTTTATCGCATCAATTGGGCCACGGAAGGGCCGGTGCAGGTACCACGCGGCCGCCGCTGGGTATGAGCATCCAGAAGTATCACAACGGAACGTGGACTCAGGTTTTCACCGAAACCACGCCGAAGTTTTTGCCCGGCGACAGCGTACCGTTTGACGTAATCGTTTCCGCCATCGGCAACACGATCAACGTCGACGTGCTTAACGATCCAGATGGCGCAGCAGTGCCTGTTTCCTACGACCCAGTCGTTGATAATTCCGATCCCATACTGGCCGGTTCAGTCGGACTTACCAACTGGGGCAACGGCGATGGTGGCAATGGGGCAGTTTACTCGGCATTCAATGGCACCTCGGATCGGCTCGTTTCGGCGATTACTTCGTACACCAATTTGGACCTCACAATCAACCGCACAACGGGCAACGTAACGCTCACCAACAATTCTGGGACGCCCGTCGGAATTAAAGCGCTGTCCGTTCACTCCAGTAGCAGCACGCTGAACTCCACACTCTGGAGTTCGATTACAGATAATTATGACGAGGCCCCAGGGAATGGTTCAGTCGATCCAGATGATCCGTGGACGGAGCTCGAGGTCACCGACAGCGATTTGACGGAACGCGAGCAATCGGTTGGCGGCAATGGCGCCACACTTTCGGTTGGCGAAACGGTAAGTCTGGGCAACGTCTGGCGCAAATCGCAAATCGAGGATGTTGCACTTATTGCGGAGCTGATCGACGGCACCACCATATTTGGAGGTACCAGCTATACCGGCGGGCCGAGTGGAATGCGGTTCGCCCGCAGCGACCTCAACGTCGATGGCGTAGTCAATGCGGCCGACTGGCCATTGTTTTATCCGAACATGTTGGCCAACTTGAGTTCGATGACGCGGATCCAACGCGCGTTAGCCGGCGACGTGGACCTCGATGGCGACAATGACATCAACGATTTCGTTGCTTTTAAAGCCGATTATGATGCCGCCAACGGCGCGGTGCATTTAATGCGATGCTGGCCAACGTTCCGGAGCCGTCAACAATCACGATCTTGCTAGCCGCGAGTATTGGCGTGGCATTCGCACGCCGGCGTGGAAAGTGCAATCGTTTGTTGGTCATCGCGCTGTGTGTATTGGCCAGCAGTGGTCTTGGAGGCCGGCTGTCTGCTGCTCCCGTCGATTTGACGACGTTTGTTGCCGAAAACTTTCCCCCCGCAGCTACGTTCCCCGTACCGGCATGGAGCATTACAACTTCGACGGCATCACTTAACAATAATGGCGACGCCACCGTCCTTCTTACCCCGACTAACGCTGTCAACAAACGAATTCGCGGCACGCTGACTCCGGGAACAGACGACGACGTGGTCGGCTTTGTACTCGGGTTTGAGCCGGGGGATTCGGCCATTGGGGCAACAGGCGAATACATCCTCATCGACTGGAAGGGAGCGAACCAAAACTTCAACTTCAATGATCCGGCCGGCACAACGCCTGAATTTCAAAATCTTACGGGTGCCGGCGACATGCCGGTGGGCCTGGCCATTTCCCGGGTAACCGGCAGCGCGAACGCCGACGAGTTGTGGACGCATACGAACGCTGCGGCGAGCCCAACGGGCGGTGTCCAGCAGCTTGCCCGGGGATTTACCCTTGGTGCCACTCCCTACAATTGCGCCGGCGGCTCGCATCAGTTTGACATTGTCTATACCGAGAATCTGGTCAATGTTAAAGTCGACGGCGTCGAACAATTCAATCTCATCGGTTCCTTCCCTGCGGGGCGATTTGGACTCTACTCAGCCTGGCAAGGACCCACGGCGACGTTTGCAGATGTCGATATATCCGATGAGTTCACGATCTCCGCGCTAGCCGCGACCGTGAATCGCACCGATGGAACGATCACGATCAATAATCCGTTCACGACTCCCGTGGCCTTTGACTTTTATCAATTCACCAGCGCCAGCAACTCGCTTAAGAACGACACCTGGCTCAGCCTGAGCGACCAGAACTTTCAACCGGCGGGCGCGGGTGCCCATCAAAAATGGCAGGAGGCGGGTGGTTCCAGTCCCTCGGCCATTGCCGAGGTCTATCTGGATGGCAACTCGACCCTTGATCCTACCACGCCCTCGAGAAGCATTGGCGCGGCCTATAGCACGTCGGTCAATGGCGAGGATTTGGTGTTCCAATACCGCCTCGTTAGCGGCGAGTTGCGCACGGGATTCGTACAGTACATCGGCACCGTTCCGACACTGCAAGGCGACTATAACACCGATGGCGTAGTCGACGCCGCCGACTATGTGGTGTGGCGCAAAACCGACGGCGCTAATCCGGCGGGTTACAACACGTGGCGCACCAACTTTGGACGAACGAGCGGGGCTGCGCGGCGCTGGCCGGTGCGGCAAGCGTGCCCGAGCCGGCAACTTGCGGCCTCGTTTGCCTGGCTCTGTGCTTGGCAGCGAGTTTTCGCCGTCGGATGCCAAAATGAATGCCTGTCTGCCGCCGAGAGTACTGGCAATCCGTGCCTGTTTGTCTGTAGCGTCGATCCTGTTCTGCTTCGCTGGCGGGCCTTGCGCCGCACATCAAAAATGGCTGCTGCCGAATTTCTTCGTGGCGGCGAAAGGTCCCGCCTGGCTCAGTTTCGATGTCACCTGGAGCGATACGCCATTCGTGGCGGAAGCCGGTGTAGGGAAGCAGCCAATTTCGGTGATCGGTCCCGATGGCCTCGCGCAAACACCGCCGAACGTTTTCGTCGGCAAAACGAAATCGGTAGCGGAGATCGAGCTTACCAAGCCGGGAACCTATCGCTTGGAGGCGATCGATCCACTCGCCTACTGGACCCAGGTCGAACAGAATGGCAAGGAGCAGTGGGTCCGCAAGCCTAAAAACGAAGTTGCCGAGCTGCCTATCAAGCGCTCTGATCTATATTGGAGCAAAGCGGCGGCATACGTCACGCTGGTGCGCCGACCGACGTGCCGCCACCCAATCATGAAGACCCGCTCGACATTTTGTTGGAGCAGCATCCGAACCGACTGACGGTTGGCGATACACTAAATGTACAAGTGGTTTCGTACGGCAAGCCGTTGCCGAATGCGGAAATAAAGTTGTTTGCAGCAAGCGCACGAGGTCATGAGCCGTCAAAATTGATTTCGTGCGACGACAATGGCAAAGCAGCAATCGATACGGAAGCTGCGGGCCGATTCCTGATCGTCTGCCAACTCGAACAAAAAGTGACCGACGACCCCAAGGCGGATCTGCATGCTTTCAACGTGTATCTGACTCTCGAGATTCAACCCCATCGTGACTGATTGCCTTGGATTAAAAAAACGTTCAATCGTGTTCTTGAGGAAAGAAATCGAACAGGAGGAAGCAGAGGTAGCAGAGTAAAGTACTATTTCCATTGCTTTCTCTCTGCATACTCTGCTACCTCCTGTTCAAATTGTTTTTGTGGCCGAAGGCCGCTCTTTGTTTTCTCATGATATCTGCCGTCAGAAGAATGTTGAAATATTCATGCTCGGGCGACGGGTGTGCGCGTTTCATGTCAATTGAATTGCGTGTTGTTGCCGGCTTCGTTATTTCGGCCGTGATGTTGTCGTCGTCGAATCCCGTTTTCGCGTGCAATACCTGCGGGTGCTGCCGGGTGGAGGGATTTAGCGACGCTGAGTATTTGGAAGTCGGCCAGAGCAGGGCAGCGGCGTCGGACTCACCCGGTCAGGGGGCCGATGCTTTGCCGATCGATCCCGGCTCGTGGACGCTGGTCGTGATGCCGGACACGCAGCATTACTCCGAAACGGCCGCGTATTTGCCCCATTTCAAGGCGCAGACGCAGTGGATCGTCGACCACGAGGAGTCGCACAACATCAAGTACGTGCTCCATGAAGGCGACGTCGTGAACGTTCCCACAGCAACCCAACAATGGGTTAATGCACGAGCCGCATTGGATACGCTCAACGGCAAGGTGCCGTACGCGATCGCGCCCGGAAATCACGACTACGGAACGGCCGGCACGGCGAACAATCGCCAGTCGTTGTTTCACCAACCGAACTACTTTGGGCTCGGAACTCCCTATGCCAGTCAGCCCAGTATCGGTGGCTTTTACGAAGAAGGTAAGACAGATAACTCCTACCACACGTTCAATGCTGGCGGCAAAGATTGGCTCGTGCTGGCTCTCGAGTTTGGTCCGCGCGATGCCGTTGTTCAATGGGCCAATCAAGTAGTTGAAGCCCATCCCGACCATGAGGCGATGCTCGTCACGCACGCCTACATGTACTACGACGACACGATTTATGACTGGGCCACGAAGGGCGCCAGCCAACAATGGAACCCACACTCGTACGGAATAGAGAATCAGCCGGGCGGCGTGAACGACGGCCAAGAGCTGTGGGACGACCTCGTGAAGGGGCACGACAACTTTCGCTTTGTGTTTAACGGCCACGTGCTGGCCGATGGCGTTGGCCGCCGCGCCACGTTGGGCGACGCCGGCAATGTCGTGCACCAAATCCTCGCCAACTACCAAATCAACACCGAGGGCGGGCAGGGCGATATGCGTCTGTTGGAGTTCAAGCCCGACGGCGAGACAGTGGTTGTCCGCACCTATTCCCCGTCGCTCGATCGATACGATACCGCGCCCGACCAGGAGTTCACGCTGAACATGAACCAGTTGCCGCCCCCTCCGCCCGTGCTCCGACATGCCGTGGCGGCAAACCTGGTGGCGAGTGGTCCCACCGACCCAGCAGCGAATACGGTGAATGACGTACAAGTCCCCCAGTCTTCTGCGCCGGGGGTGAGCCTCGGCCAGATTAACCGCGGCGACTACCAGGTGTACATCAACGGCACTGGCCTCACGTATCAGCAGGGAATATTGCTGGCTTCCATCACGGAACATGACCGTCCCGATTTTGTGAACCGTCGCGCCACGGTCGAGCCGGGCCGTAACCCGTATGGCGACGGCCTGTTATCGTTGTCGATCATGGAAGCCGGCAACGCGGCCGACAACGAAGTCAACTTCAACACGTCGATTGCCTGGTTCGGCTTCGAAACCGGTTGGCAAGGAGCCGCATGTGAACGTCAACGGCACGCTCGCCCCCGGGGCTTTCAATAAGGTGAGCCAATCGATGGTTGCGCGAACGGGCCTGGGGCGTTACAAAGTCGACCTGGGCGTCGACTCGCGCACCGATGGACTGCTGTTCGTCATCGCCAACAACAACGACAACGTCACGGTGCAGACGGGGCCATTCGCCGACGGCAACGGCTGGGACATCCGCGTGGAAGACAACGCCACGAACCATGCCGCCACCGGCGAGGACCGCGAATGGAGCTTTGTCTATTTGCCGTACGACACGGAGGGCTTGGTCGGCGGCTATTACGATGGGCTTGCGAATTCGAATCTCGCGTCCGTGGGCGACTTCACGATGAATCGCCTCGCAACCGGACAATATGAGCTCACTGTTCCCGGCGAGTCGCCCGAAACTGGCATGCTCATCCTGAGCGTGGCCCATCAGGCAACTTCCACCGTCACGGCACCCGACGACAACGTTCTAACCTACGAAGCGAGCCCGACTGGTAGCTTCCTCATCGATTCCTACGATCTTCCGGCGCTCGGCTTCCAGGACACAAAATTCGTGTGGGCCTTTCTCAGCTTCGAAAATCCGATTTCGCCGTTCGTTCTCCCCGGCGATTTCAACGGCGACGGCACCGTGGATGCCGGCGACTATCAAGTCTGGCGGGCCCAATTCGGCCAGGCAGGCCAGTCTCTCTCGGCCGACGGCAATGGCGACGGCCTCGTGGATGCCGCCGACTACGTGGTTTGGCGGAAGGGCCTCAACACCCCCCTGGGCGCGAACGAAAACGGCGTTGTGCCAGAGCCGATGACGATTGCGCTGGGAATATTAGCAGTCAGTGTAGTCTTCACGCTCCGCGTGAAAAATTCATCACGCGGAGCGTGATGACTACACTTGTTGGATTCCAACGCATCATAGTTTAGCGACGTGTTCAATCATCGATATACGTTTGGCCTCCAAGCGAAACTCGAACACATCTAAGTCCTCGCGCATGTGAGCGGCGTTTTTTGTGCCCGTCAGCGGAATCATGCCGACATCCAGCGCGAATCGAAAGATGATTTGGCTCACCGTGCGACCATAATGATTGGCGATTTGTGCCATTTCAGGATGAGCCAGCACCGCGCGGTTCGCCGTGAGCAACGAGAATCCTTGGTACACGATGTCGTGCGCGGAGCAGAACTCGCGGACGCTTTGGTCCCAGCCGTGAATCGCGTAGCAGCGGTTCTGCACGAGCCGCGGCCGCACGCGGCAATCACGCACAAGGTCTTGCAGTTGCGCGAGCGTGACATTGCTAATGCCAAGTAAGCGCGCCCGGCTGCTGTCGTGGATCGATTCCATCGCTTTCCAGGCGGCCCAATCGTCGGCGTTGAGCCCGCTGCGCGAGGACGGACCATGCAGCAGGTAAGAATCGATCGTTTCAGTTTGCAAATGTTCTAACGACTTATCGAACGACTGTTGGACTTGGACGGGAATCGGTGCCGCAGGATCGTAGGGCAGGCGGTGATCCTGCCCCGGACGAAACGTGAATTTGGTTTGCAGAAACAGCTCGTCGTGCGTCACCACACCGCCGGCGATCGCCGCTGCAATGCCCCGGCCGACTGCCTCTTCGTCGTAATGTTTCCGTTGGTTGGCCGTGTCGATGCCGCGGAATCCCTGCTGCAACGCGAGCTCCGTGAGGCGTTGGGTGGCGTCTTCTTTCCAGGCCGTGCCGTACAGAAAGCGCGGCACTCGAACGCCATCGATTAGCAGCTCTCGATCGGACATGGACTACTCCAAAGTGTGGTTGCGGCCGCGTCATTTTAGCCGCCGTCCGGGCGGCCCAAAAGTCGCGGCATCGGTTCACATTCGCAGCCAGAAAACATTCGCCAGCACCCGTTCGTATCGTTATGATAGTCGTGTCTTAACCGGATCGGTCGACGATCGATCGCGGCCGGCGCATACATCCCCAAATAGTGTGGAGCGGGAATCTCAAATGAAGAGTCTTGCGGCGATTACAGGCTATTGCTGGATTGTGATTTCAATGTTCGCCCTGACCGTTGCGTCGGCGTGGGCTCAAGAAACGCCAGATACATCGGACGCGGAAAAACCTACGGAAGCGACCGAAAAGAAAGAGCCAGAGCGGGAGAAAAAGGACGGCGTGAAACCCTACGACGAGGTGATCACGAAGGACGCCAAGACCGACCCCGGTTTGTTCTTTGTGCACCGCGTCGACAGCAAGGTGTACTACGAAATCCCGACCAGCGAATTATCCACCGACATGCTGTGGGTGACGCAAATCGGCGGAACCCAGGCGGGTTTCAGCATCGCCGGCATGCCGGTGCAGGACCGCGTCGTGCGCTGGGAGCTGCGCGAAGAAAACATCCTGCTGCGCGACGTCAAATACGCGATCCGCGCCGACGTCGACGACCCGATCAAGGACGCGGTCGAGCGATCGTCCATCAAGCCGATCATTCGCGTGTTCCCGGTCGCCGCCTGGGGGAAAGACAAAGCACCGGTGATCGACGTGACGGCACTCTTCAAAAGCGACGTCGCGGAATTCAGCGCCAAGCGCCAGTTCGAGGCATCCGGAATGGACGACAAGCGGACCTTTATCGAAGAGATCAAATCGTTCCCGGAAAATGTGGAGGCCAAGGTGCTGGTCACTTACACGCTTTCAGATCGTGACCGGGAAGAGCGGCAAGAAGGCCCCGATCCGCGGCGAGGCCCCAGGCGCGGTCCGCGTCGCGACTCCTCGCAAAGTGGCGTCTCCGTGCTGCTGCACCACAGCATGGTCAAGCTGCCCGATAACCCGATGAAGCCGCGTCGGTTCGACGAACGAGTGGGCTTCTTCACCGTGCGGTTCGAGGACTACGGCACGGACGTTCGTCACCAGGTGGAAGACGTTCGCTACATCACCCGCTGGCGGCTGGAGAAAAAAGAAGCCGGATGCCGACGTCTCGGAGCCGGTAAAGCCAATCGTGTTCTACGTCGATCGCGATACACCGGCCAAATGGAAGCCGTGGGTCAAAAAGGGAATTGAAATGTGGCAGCCGGCGTTCGAGGCGTCCGGCTACAAGAACGCGATCATCGGCAAGTATGCGCCTTCCCGCCGCGAAGACCCCGATTGGGATCCGGAAGACGCCCGCATCTCGTGCATCCGCTGGCTCCCATCGACCACAGAAAACGCCTTCGGGCCGCACGTCAACGATCCGCGCACGGGCGAGATTCTGGAGGCCGACGTGCGGATGTATCACAACGTATTGAAGCTGGTCCGCGACTGGTATTTCGTGCAGGCCTCGCCGAGCGACAAGCGAGCCCAAAAACTGCCGATGCCGGACGATTTAGTGGGCGAGCTATTGGCCTACGTGGTCGCCCACGAAGTTGGCCACTCCATCGGCTTCCCGCACAACATGAAGGCATCGTCCTCGTACACGGTCGAGCAGCTTCGCGACCCCGAGTTCACGAAGAAGCACGGCACCGAGGCGTCGATCATGGACTACGGCCGGTTCAACTACGTGGCCCAACCGGAGGACGGTGCCGCCTTGATCCCCATGGTCGGGCCGTACGACTTGTTTGCAGTCGAGTGGGGCTATAAGCAGTTCAAGAAGGATGCGGACGAAAAAGCGGAGCTTGAGAAAATCGTCAAGCGGCAGATCGACGAGCCGATGCTGCTATACGGCGACGTCAACTCCGAGGAAGACCCGACGCAGCAAACCGAAGACCTCGGCTCCGATCCGATTCTGGCGACCGAGCTGGGGCTGAAAAACATCGATCGCGTCGCTGGCTTTCTCGTCGAAGCCACCTGCGACAAGGGCGAAGACTACCGGCTATTGGAAAACATGTATCAGCGGCTGTTGGGACAACGTAACCGCGAGCTGGGCCATGTGGCCAACCTGGTGGGTGGATCGGTCCGCAGGAATTTCTGGTATGGCGACGCGGATAAGGTTTTTTCGCCCATCGAGGCCGATCGGCAGCGCAAGGCCGTTGAGTTTCTCAACGAGCATGCATTCCATGCGCCCAAGGAACTGGTGAGTCCGGAAATCACCGCCCGTTTGGAGGCAAACGGCGTTGCCGACCGCATTCTCAGCAGCCAGCGCAGCATGCTCACCAATTTGATCAATGAGGCCCGCATCAAACGGATGGCGGAACAAGCCGAACATGCCGGCGATAACGCGGTTTACGGACCGGCACAGATGCTGGCCGACTTGCGCGACGGTATTTGGAGCGAGCTCAAACAGGAAGCGGGGAAAATCGGACTGTATCGCCGCAACCTGCAGCGCGCCCATGTCGACCATTTGATATCGCTCGTACCGGCCGAAAGCGCCTCCTGCGATCTGCCGGCGCTGGCGCGGCGGGAATTGACTAATCTGCGCAACGCGATCGGGGACTTGAAAGCGGAAGACGAAGTTACCATCGCCCATTTGGCGGACATCAAGGCCCGTATCGAACAGGGCCTCGATCCACGCGGAAAGCCGCGCGAGGAAGCGGAAACAACCGGCGGCGCGCAATGAAATCGGTTGAGGGTGGCTGGGCTCGCTTGTTCGCCTCTCCCTTTGGGAGAGGCAGCGAGCTATCGAGCGGTGAGGGATTGATTGCACTTGTTCCCGGGGCAACGCGGATCGCTCACCCGCTCGATTACTCGCGACCTCGCCCGCCACGGCGGATCTCCGACCCGGAGGGAGAGGCGTGGCTTTCTTTCATCAACCGAATCCGATCATTGCCGACCCACTCGTCCCAGTTGTTGGCATATCCAAGGTAGTGGATGAGGTAGCGCGGCTTGTCGTCCACAATCTCGCGCTTCATTACTTTGGCCGGGAACCACGTGCCACGCCACTCGGTCAGGCAATCGGGCTTCACGCCTATGTCTAACCGCGTCGGAGCTTGTGCGATGCGCTGCGACGGAACAACATCGGCGACCGCAAACTTGACAGTTCGTTTTTCGGTGTAGTTGTAAAACTCCACAGTGACGTGGACGTCATCGGCAGCGACAACACGACCAAAGTGGCGTCGGCCACCGCCGGACGCTTCAACGTAGCTGCCGATCGGAAACTTTTTGTCGTTTCCGCTCGGGCGGCGCCCCGCGGCTTTGGCGAGCACGAAATCCTCGGCCACGCCATTGGCTTTGAATCCATACGCCTGGGCTTCGCGGTGCTTCATCGCTTCGCTCACCTCATTGCGTAGCTCAACAAGCGTGACGTCGCCGTCGGCGTTGGCATCGACGATTGGCTCGCCGCGCAGGCCGTCAATGATGCTTTGCGTAAACGTCCAGTTGGTGGTCGACGCATTGGCCGTGCCGGCGGACGTGAGGGTGAACGCCGCGACTTGTCGCTTGGCCAGGGCATCGACCACCACGTGCATGCCGCCCGAGTAGCAGCAATCGGCCCACAGAAACACCTGCTTGCCTCGGAATTCCTTCGTCAGTGTCGTCCCCAGCTCATTCATGCTCCAAGCGGTATTATCGGCATTCATTTGAACATCGTAGTTAGCAAGGCAATAATCCTCCCCACTCAGAGGCCAGCCATGACCGGCGTAGTAAATGATGAGTGTTGAGCCGGGCGGTGATTTTTTTATTGTCTTCGCGACGGCATCGCGAATGTTCGCCAGCGTGGCGTCGGCATCCACGAGCAGCGTGATGTTCTCCGGCGGCACGCCGCGGCGAATCAGCACATCGCGAAGCTCCACGTCCTTACGGTTCACTTTCGGAAACGCCGTCAGACCGTGCTGCCACTCCAGCACGCCGATTAGCACTGCATGGGTATTCTTTGGTGCAAACTCTTCGGCCCGGCACGAACAAGCGGCGAGCGCAACAAGGGCTGCGATTACAAATCGATGCATGGGATATTCCGTAATTTAGCCGCGTCGCTTGATTTCGGCGAGTTCAGCCGAGCCGCGGCGCACTCGTTTGCGGTCAACGCGCGGGCAAGCCCCGCCGTTAAATGAATGTTAAGTATGATGTGTTTTCGCTTCACGTGGCAAGCGCTCTCAAGTGCCGGACAAAGTGGTCGCTCAGCACGTCGGCGTATGTGTCGGCATGCGCTTGGAGCAATTCGCGGATCTGCGTACCGAGTTTCGGATCCAGCAACACCGTGCCGAACGTGCAATGTAGAACCTGGCGACCGGGTTCAGTAAAACCGCAACCGATGGGAACGTCCGACCAAACACCGAGATAGATTTTTTCGAGCGCAGCGATGTCGTTAACATCTTCTGCGCTTGGCAGCTTTCGAATATCCGCGGTGACGTGATACGTTGCTTTATCCCGGTCATAGTGTTCGCGGCCCGCGTCGATGATGCGGCGAAACAACGGTGCATCATGCCGGGCCACCACCCGGAGCGCCTCCAGGTAACTCGTTCCCGCGGTTTTCACATGAAAGTGGCCGTCCGTCGCCCTGGCTAGAATTGGATATAGCGAGAGTTTGTCCGACCCGGAGTGCAGGCTCAATTTGTAGGGGCCCAGTTCCCTCGCTAGAAATGCATGATCGGCGAGCGAGCGCCTCCAATTGCCCGAGCTCGCCTTTGTAATCCACGCCTTTCTCGAACTCGCCGACATACCGCGGCGCCAAACTGATCAGCTTCACACCGCGACGTCGACACTCACTGGCGATGAGGAAATGCTCGGCCAGCGAGGTGGGCTGCGGCGTTTCGTCGATGCTCAGTTCCAACTCAAATGGTCGACCGGCCGCTTCGTTCACCTGGCGAATGTATTGCGCAAGACCGATCGCATGTTCAAGCGCTTGGCCGTATTTGACCGCGCACCGCATGGCAGCCGGTTCATCAATCGTAAACGACCGGCTTCCAACCAGCGAAACGCGGCGGTTGATATAACTGTCGATCCATTCGCATTCCGGACGGATCGCGGCAAATCGATCGCGAAGTGCCCGCTCGTCATAATCGTCGGCGCTGCCATCGACGAAGTCGGAGGGGTCGATCGTGTAGAAAGTGAAGCCCGCGGCAGCGGTCGCGTCTATGTCCTCGGGCGTCTTGAGATGGTCCGCATCGGCTCCACAAACGCCGCTCCAGCCGCGGCTCCGCATTCCGGCCAGCGCGGCATCGATAACCTCTTGCGGCGAGCGGCCGGTCCGCTTCATCTCGCGAATCGATTGCTGCGGGAAGATCGGCGCAATGCCGTTGCCGGCGGCGTTCATTGCCGCGACATGTCCCGCAGTCGCCAGGCCGATGCGGTCGCCAAAGCCAAAACTCGGCTGCAAACCCAATACTGAAAACGAACCTGTACTCATCGCGAAACCTTACTCGCAATTCGGGATCCAAGACATTGGGATCACTAATCAACGCCAATTGGCGCTAATAGGATGCAAATATTAGCGAAGATTAGCGATGATCAGCGTTTCTCTTCGTATTTTTGTACAAACGCGTTTCGCATAATCGGACATCGCGCGTCGATTCTTGCCGCATTGTTGTTAGCAGACGCGCTGCACTCAGATATAATCGAGCGAGACGCATTGGGGCAATCGGTTGGAACAGAATAGGGCGTGCATGCGATTCGCTTCGATAATTCTCCGGGTTGCGGCATGCTTCGTCCTGCAAGCACTGTTCGTGAAGCCGGCGAGCTTCGCCCAGCTCCCCTTCTTTTCGGGCGCCGAAGGCTACGGCGGCACCTTCACTGGTAGCGCCACAGCCGGCGGCTGGTTTTCCAACGCCTCCATCTACCACGTTACGAACCTCAACGATAGTGGGCCTGGTTCGTTCCGTAACGCGTTCACACAGAATACCTCGAACCGGATCATCGTGTTTGACGTGGCAGGCACGGTTCAGTTGGGTGGCCCGGCGCTCGATATCAAAAACCTGTCCAATTACTACATCGCCGGTCAATCGGCACCCGGGCCGGTGACGATCTATGGCAACACGACGCAGATCACACACAGTAACGATCGCGTTAACAGCAATGTGATCCTGCGTTACCTTACGTTCCGTAAGGGTGCGGGCAACGGCGAGGACGCGATCACGTTTTCCGGCGGCGACGGTCCCACTCAAATGACCGCCACGAACATGATTCTCGATCACGTCTCGGCTTCCTGGGCGGAAGACGAAATTCTCTCCGTGGCCAACAACAACACGAACGTCACGGTTCAATATTCCATTATCAGCGACGCCTTGGTGAACGATCACGCTTACGGCTCGTTGATTCGCCCGCGGATCGATTCCAACGTCACATTCCACCACAACTTGTACGCCCACAACAGCAGCCGGCAGGCCCGTTTTGGCACCTACAACGCCGAAACCCTTACGGCCGATTTCCGCAACAATATCGTTTACAACTGGCGCGATCGGGCCAGCTATGCGGGCGGCAGCAGCGAGCCGGAGCAAGAATTTGCCGACATCAACTACGTGGGCAACTATTTGGTGCCCGGCCCCGGCACAATTGGCAACGCCAACCGCGCGTTCACGGTCGATCGAAACGTCGACGCACGCGTGTATCAATCCGGCAATTTCATCGACTCTGACAAGCAAGTGAATCCCGGTGGCGTGCCCAACGGCAGCAACACCGGTTGGGGAATGTTCGGACTGGGGTCAGGTACGGACCAGACGTTGACGCAAATGGCCACTCCCTTCAACACCGCGCCGGTCACCACGCAGCCGGCCATCGATGCCTACCACCAAATTCTCGACCACGTGGGTAACTACTGGTGGTCGCGAGATGCGATTGATACCCGCGTTGTTAACAACGTTCGCACCAACACCGGGCCGCCAATTGGCGCCGCGGCGCCCATTGCAGGCGAGCTGGCCGGAGTGCTGGGCGCATCGATGACGACTCATTCCGCCGGTTGGGACTCCGACAATGACGGCATGTCGGGTGCATGGGAGATGGCTCACGGCCTCAACCCCGATTCGCCTGCCGCCACTCCCGACTGGAGTCTCGATTTCGACAACGACGGTTACGTTAATCTCATCGAATACCTCAACGAAGCCGGCGAGTTCCCGGCGCCGGCGCCCATCGTATTCAACGGCGACACGAACAATCGCTACGCACAAATCACCAACTGGCAGACGAACGACGGCGGAGTTACGGCAGGCAGCCCATGGCAGCCATCGCGTTTCGACGAAGTGAAGATCAACGATGGCACGGTGGTGGTCGATGCCCCGGGACAGTACGCAGGCGTGCTGACGGTCGGCGCACTGGCCGGTTTTCCCGCCACGCTCAACATCACCGGTGGCTGGCTTCGCGTAGCCGATGAATTGGTCATTAGCATTCCTCAGCGCGAAGGGCACCGTCAATCTGTCTGGAGGCGTGCTCACAACGGCCGAACTTAGCGCGGGTCCGTTCGGCACTTTCAACTTCACAGGCGGTACGCTGCATGCCGACTCCGTAAATTTTGACTTGGAGAACAACGGCGGAACGATCGCGCCGGGTAATAGCATCAGTAATACACTAGTGGCCGGCGATCTGACGCTGACCAGCGGCGCTGTGGAAATCGAGCTTTCCTCGGAAGACCATGCCGATTCGCTGCTCGTTGATGGAGAGGTCTTATTGGGGGGCAGTCTGAACCTCGTTCTGATCGACGGTTTCACTCCTGAAATCGGCGATAGCTGGCATATCATCGCCGCCGGCGGAATCTCCGGCGAGTTCGACGCGATCACACCGGGATACTTCGTCGAGAAGCAAGGAAACAACTTGATGCTATTCGTTGGCGATGGCCCGCCGATCGTACTTGCCGGCGATTACAACGACGATGGCGTCGTCGACGCGGCCGACTACGTCGTGTGGCGAAACGCCATCGAAAGCAGCGTTTCACTACCGAATGAAACTGCCAGCCCGGGCGTTATCGACGCGGCCGATTACACCGCATGGCGGGCCAACTTCGGAGCAGCGCTCTCAGGCAACAGCCCAGTGGCAGGAGTTCCAATTCCTGAGCCAACCGGACTGGTTTTGTTTGCCGCGGCGTTTGGCCAGCTTGTTGCACGAAAGTCGGGCCGCCGTGGCCTTTGCGGATTTCCGGACGTTTTTTGCAAAAATACCTGCTTGGCTGAAATGCAGCAGAAATTAGGATGAAAATAGGCGGACAGCGCGTGGGCGGGCCGCCTGCTGATTCGGGGCTTTTCTTGTGATGTTGCTTCTTAAGCGAAAAGGAGCCAGCTAATGAGGACACAACGACGTTTGATTCCAATTTTCGGCGTGAATGCCGTTCGCAGCTCACACCTTTGTACTGCGATGATTGTGTTCACGATGTGTTCCACCGGCTTTGGCGCGGTGCTTCTTAACGATACCTGGGCTGACGGCGAGCGCGCGAGCATCAACTTGCCGACCAACTCACCTATTTGGATTGGTCAATCGGCCGGCAACGGAAGCAATAGCGTGTCGGCTGGCTCTCTCAATTTTAACTTACCTACTAATTCGCTGAAGGTTTGGACCTACTTCACGTCCAACAATTCTGCGCCGGACGGCAACCAACCGCATAACGCGGTCACCAGTCTGGCGGTGGGCGACATGCTGACGGCCGAGGCTTCGTTCCGATTGCCGACGGGGGCCAGCACCA
Source organism: uncultured Planctomycetota bacterium (assembly GCA_963786455.1). Taxonomy (GTDB): domain Bacteria; phylum Planctomycetota; class Planctomycetia; order Pirellulales; family Lacipirellulaceae; genus JABDGM01. The sequence continues at coordinate 1,417,894 of CAWAZX010000018.1, forward strand.
CGGCCGGCACCGGTAAGAATTTTCGCCTCGGTGTGTATCACGACCCCACCGACGCCCGCGTTCAAGCAGATGTCAACAGCGACGGCGGCGGCGATACGGCGCCGTGGACCGACGCGCTTGGCTACGTTGTTCAACTTCCGTTGCACGGTAGCGCCAGCGGCACCAATCCGCTACAAATCGGCAAACGCACAACCTCGAACTCCAGCCTGGCCGGCTCTGGCGGCGCGTACGCATTTGCGCCAACCGGCGGGAGTGCATACTCGCTCGCTGCCAATACCGTGTATACCGTGCAGTTGATGCTCAGTCGCGTGTCGGCATCGCAATTGGACGTGACAGCATCGTTGAAGCAAGGCAATACCGTGCTGTCCACGCTCACCGCCAGCGATACGGGCGCGGCGTTCGGCGGCACCGCCATTGGCGGGGGACTGCTGCCGGGCAGCCAATCCCCCTATACAAACTTTGATCACTTCTTCATTCGCAACTCCGATAGTACGCAAGTAAACCCGCAACCCAACGGCGATCTGCGGTTTACGAATTTTCGCGTGGACCACAAACCAATTCCGGAACCAACGACGATGTGGCTATTGGGTCTGGCCGCCGGAGTGCTTCTGGCGATGGTGCGAGGGTAGCGCAAGAAGGTGCGCTTCGGATCGATTTGAGATCGATTATTCAATTGGCGGCGCCTATGGGCGGCCGCTTTTTTTCTGCGGCGATTCAATATGAAAACGCTTGGGGAACATAGGGACGGCAGCTTACGCGGCCAGATTGCACGAGTTATAACAGAGATTGGATGCGATCGCGCGTCAGCGAAGTAAAGTGCAGGGCAACATGGTGCGTCCAAGTGTGTTGATGGTCGGGACCGGCGAGTACACGACCGGTTACGTCCGTGATCGGGCCAGCGGATCGGACAAGAGTGCCGGTGTGGTGGCGCTCTCGTTGTTCGATATGCGGCGGCGCGGCAAAGTGGACCGGCTGATGATGGCCGGCACGAACGGCACGAAGTTTCCCGGCATCCGCCGGCATCTGCACGACGCGATTGCCCGCGTCTACAAGGATTTGGACGTCGCCTTCCAAAGTTTTCCGGCCGATCAGGAGCCGCGCGATCCGCACGCGTACCTGGCCGCCATGGATGAGCTGGAACCCGGCGACATCGTCACGGTGTTCACGCCCGACGACACCCACTTCGCCATTGCGATGGAAGCAGTCGACCGCGGCCTGCACGTGCTGGTCGCCAAGCCGATCGTCAAAACGCTCGAGGAGCATCTCACGTTGGCCGACGCGGCACGTCGCAACGGCGTGCTTGTTGCAATGGAAGTTCACAAACGGTGGGACCCGATCTATGCTGACGCTCGCGACCGCATCCGCCAATTGGGTGATTTCAGTTTTTTCTCATCGTTCATGAGTCAGCCCAAGTACCAGTTGGAAACGTTTCGTTCCTGGGCCGGTAAGTCGAGCGATATCAGTTACTATCTCAACGCCCACCACATCGATTTCAATGTGTGGAGCGTTTCGCACGTGGCGCGGCCGATGTTTGTCACGGCTTTGGCATCGTGCGGCGTGGCGCGAGGGCAGGGCATCGACGCCGAGGACACGATTACACTCGGCGTGCAGTGGGAGAATTTCCAGAGCGGTTCGCTGGCCTCGGCATTTTACACGGCCAGTTGGATCGCTCCGAAAAGCGATGTCCACTCGCAGCAGCGGTTTTATTACCTCGGCCAGAAAGGCGAAGTGCAGATCGACCAGGCACACCGCGGGTATTCACTGGCAACCGATGCCGGCGGCTTCAGCTCGCCCAACCCGCTGTTCATGAAATACACGCCGGATGCTCAAGGCTATTTCTCCGGCCAGTCGGGTTACGGTTACCGTAGCATCGAGGCCTTTGTCGATGCGGTTGCCCAAGTCCGGGCCGGCTCAGCCAGGCCGGAAGATTTTCGCGGCGGCCTGGCCACGGTCGACGACACCGTTCTTGTCACCGCAATTCTGGAAGCTGGCCGGCGCAGTCTCAACACCGGCGGCCAGCCACACCAAATCGAATACGCCGGCAGCGGCAACGCCGTGGCACTCTCCGTGGCATAGATAAAGGGAACACTAATCTCCACTAATCGACGCTAATCAATTGCACATAGTCGTCGTTTGCACTGACGGTACTCAGTTCGAAATTAGTGTGGATTGCGTAGGTTAGTGTTCTGCTGCTCCGATGGCTTCAAATCCGACACGATGAAGCGTTTCCATTCGAGTTCGCCTTTCTTTCCAAAGTTGATCAAGTAACCGACTGGTTGGCGAGCGATTCGCATGTAGTTGAACAGTTGCGCCTCGTGCTCCGGAATTAGTTCCGAAACTGCCTTGAGCTCGACGACAATTGCATCGTAAACAAGCAAATCCGGTCGATAGCAGGTCACAAGTAAGTGACCCTTGTAGTAGACCGGCAGCTCACATTTTGAACGAAAAGGAATGCCTCGCAGTGACATCTCAATCTCTACGCTTTGCTGGTAGACCTCTTCAGCCATCCCGTAGCCGAGCTGATTGTAAGCCTCAAACGCGGCACCCATCAACCGATAGCCTTCGTCTTGTAGCATTTTCACCTCCGGGGGAAAATTGAGAACACCAATCGACGTTAATGAGCAGATTAGTGGAGATTAGCGTAGATTAGTGTTCCCAACTTCTGTGAACACGAATGACGACGCTCGTTTATCCGCTCTTCGAGCGCTGATATTCTCGCGGGCTCAGGCCGTATTCCTGGCCGAAAGCCATTGCGAGCTGTTTGGCGGAAGTGAAGCCGGTGCGCTTCGCCACTTGATAGATTTTCGCGCTCGGCTCTTCTTCCAAAAGATGTTGGGCCAGCTTGAGCCGCCGGTTGCGGATGTATTGATAGGGGCTCTCGCCCAACGCTTCGCGGAAGGCGTACTCCATCCATCGTCGCGACACGCCCACGTGCGATGCCAGCTCTTGCACGCCGATGGGATCCTCAATATGCTTATTCAAGTACTCGATGGCGGCACACAGCCTCGAATCTTTGAAAGCCACGGTGTCGGTCGATTCTCGTGCTACCACGCCCAACGGCGGAATCATTTCTTCTACCGTGTCGACCGCCTTGCCATGGATCAACCGATCCAGCATGGCCGCGGCGTGATAGCCTTCTTGTTGATTATTACGGGCCACGCTGGAAAGCTTCGGCTGCACATGACCGCAGATGACCTCTTCGTTATCGACTCCCACAACCGCAACCTGCTGCGGGACGCGGACTCCCATTTGCCGGCAGGCGTCGAGAACCTGCTGGGCACGGTAATCGGTCACCGCGAATAGTCCGATCGGCGTCGGCAGGCCGCTCAGCCAATTGACAAGTCGCCGCTGATGATCGCGCCAATGGAGCCCCTTAGCGCGATACGTGGGCGGCATCAGCAGTGCCACGCTTTTGAATCCGGTGGCTTCAAGCTCCGCGTCGAACGCCTGTTGCCGCACTGCCGAATACGCGACGTCGCGCAAACCAAAGTAAGCAAACTCACGGAAGCCGCGCTCGATCAAATGCTGCGCCGCCAGCCGGCCCACCTGACTGTTATCCAAGCTCACTCGCGGCACGGGCGTTTTCGGAAGTGTTCCCGAGATGTTGATGATCGGAATTTCCAGCTCTTTGACGCACGCGGCTTCGGCGGCCGTGTTGAGGGCTGCGATGATTCCGTCGCCGCGCCAACCACGCAGATCGACCACGGAGAGCGCCAACGATTCCGGCGCAGTAACGTACGACCAGCTGCAGCTATGCTCCAGCGCATAGCGCAACACGCCGGTGATGAACACCTCCTGATGGGCGCCTCGGGGAAAGGCCAGCGCAATTTCCTTGGCTCGTTTCATCGATCCGCCAATAATGTATGAATGAGGTAACACCGCGGCGCTAGCCACGAAAAGAGAAGTTGCGGATTTTCGGTATATTATTGCAAGAAATGCCGCTAGGATGCAAATCCTGCGGCGATAAAATACAAATTGAGAGAGGCGGTTCGCGCCGCGACTCTCCGGAACGATCGCGATGTGCTCTGCGAGGCGGTGTCACATTCCAGGGGGCCTTCTTGGCCAACTGGGCCCTCCGCAGCCGTTCGTTGCTACCGCACAGCGCTGCACGGATTCACTGCAACATGGAACAAGGGTCGGCAAACATGAAGAGCCTGACCACAACCCACCGACGCCACTGCCTGCCATATGGTTTTACCCTTGTGGAGTTGCTGGTTGTCATCGCGATCATCGGCATCCTGGTTGCCCTGCTGCTGCCCGCAATTCAAGCCGCCCGCGAAGCGGCCCGCCGCACACAGTGCACGAACAATCTCAAGCAGATCGGCATCGCCGTACAAAACTATCATGACACGCGCCGCGAGCTGCCGCCGATGCGCATCGCCGATCACCAACAGACGTGGCTGGCATTGATTCTGCCTCATTTGGAGGAACAGCAGGTGGCGAATCTGTGGGACGAAACTCGCGGCTGCTTCTATGATCAGACGCTCGAGTTTCGCACTCTGGTACTCAAAGGGTTTATTTGTCCTTCGCAACAACACGATGGATTTCTCATCACTGCGATGCCGGACAGCGTTCATGGCCATCCAGGCACCGATCCAGCGGCCGGCACAACCGGCTATCAGGGATCGATCGCCGATTATCGGGCGGTGGCTGGGTCGACCTGCATTGTGCGTCATACTGAGCCGGGGCAGCCGACGAATCCAATCGTCTATACGGAGTTCAATCAGTCCAGCGCCCATTTGGTCGATGGGGCGATGCCTCAGGCAGATCACAAGAACAAGGTCGTGAAATACACGATCACGCCGAACACGCGCGGTGTCCTCAGTTTCAAAGCCCGCACGGCCCTCAAGGACATTACCGACGGCACGACCAAGACGCTCATGGCTGGTGAAGTCGGCAGGCGCACTTCCGAGTCCGGTCATGCGCTGAATGGCGACCACTTCCCAGGATTGTGGGTCGGCGAGCTGGAGCCATTCTGTCAACGGTGCGGCCAAACGGTTGATGAAGGCGGCGACGGAGGATTTGGGGGCGCTCATCCTGGCATCGTCAACTTCCTCATGTGCGATGCCAGCGTGCAGGCGGTCTCACGCGATACGAACCTGGCGGTGCTCGACCGCATGGCGACACGTGCCGGCGATGATCCCTATGAGCTCGGTGGCGCGGCAGCGCCTTGCAAGCACACACGGTAGAGTCGTCGCGAATTGAATATAGCTCGGGCAACGACTTGTATTTTGCAACACAGCTGGGCAATGCGAATGTTGCAGCGACCGGTGATTCGCGACCAATGGACGACCGCGTTACAAGCAGCGTTATTGCTGTGCCTCTGCTCCGGATGCGGAAGCTCCGACCGTGCCCATGTATCGGGCACCGTGGTGCGGCATGACGGCTCGCCGCTGGTGGGAGCGAAATTGATCGCCACATCCAAGGAGTCCGGTCAGTCGGCTACGGCCAGCACGGATGCAAGTGGCCGTTTTGACTTTGGAACCAGCGAGCCTGGCGATGGGATTCCACCTGGCAACTATAATGTGGTTGTCGTCGAAGACCTTGGCGACATGGACAACCGCCGTGCACCGACTATCGCCGCCAAGTACCGTGATCCCGTCAAATCTGAAGTCAGCTTTAGCGCTAGCGCGGGCGAGGCCAAGGAGCTCAACCTAACGCTCGAAGCACCATAGGCCGCGAGCGCACATTTTGTTCGAGAAGATTTCCCAAGTGTTGCCGAAGGCGAGACGATGATTGCAACTTTGATGTTCAACAATGTTTTTCGGTTTTACTCATGCTTTCGCCACGTTGCGGCTCTGCTGGTTCTCGGAGCGACAGTGTCGCTGCTCGCTGAGCCAGCTGCTGCCGTGGTCCTGGTGAACGATACCTGGAAAGACGGTTTGGATACCGACCCGGCAGCTCCGATGTACGCCGAAAACAACGGTACCGTGGGTAGTGATGCCGACGCGGACGGCGATTTGGAGTCCGCCTGGTTCCAAGGCGGCAATGGGATGCTCAATCCAGCGGGGCCAAACGGTCCTCAACGGGGCGACCTCACGGGCACAACCGCGTCCGCATCGTGGACGACGTACTTTGCGCCCGAGGCAACTCCTGTAACGCTTGCCAACGAGGGCGACACACTCAAAATCACCTGGGTCTTTACGCCGACGAACGTAAATGCAAATGTCACCAATACGGGCCAGAACTTCCGCATCGCCGTCGTCAATTCGCCTGAAACAAGTCGGGTCATGGCAAACGCGTCGCCGGGCGATGGCATGTATGCCGGCTATGCGATGTTTATGAACATGCGAGATACCCTGGCAAACAGCAACTCCTTTCAATTGCGGGAACGCACTCAGGTGGATCAGGCCTCGGCGCTCTTGTCTGCCAGTGCTTCGTGGACGGGCCTTGCCAATGGCGCCATGACTAACAATCCCGGTTACGCAAGCGGCACACAGTATACCTATACATTCGAGGCCAAACGAAACGCGGCCAGCGGCCTCGACATCATCTCGCGCATGGCTGGGGAAGGGCTGCTGGGTGACGCCGATATGGCTGAAGTAATTTTTACCGATGAGACGCCTAACGGCGACAACTTTTCATTCGATACATTTCAAGTGCGGCCCAGCATGGCGGCGACTACTGCGGAGGTTTTCGATACGAGCCTGTTCAAAGTCGAGTTCATCACCTCGTCGAAGCCCCCAGGGCTGGCCGGCGATTACAACAACAACGGCGCGGTGGATGCTGCAGACTATGTTTTGTGGCGCAATAACCCGAACAGCCTCGAGAACGAAGGTGCGAGTCCCGGGGTTGTGGACCAGGCTGACTACACGTTTTGGCGATCGCAATTTGGCAAGACGGCCGGGGGAGGTGCAGCACTTTCGGACGCGGCTGTTCCGGAACCCGGTGCGCTGGTCCTAATGGCAATCGGTGTGATTGGCTTTTTGAGCACTCGTCGCTTCCGCGAGAGAATCTGAACTCTGTTTCGAGTCTGTCCGGGAATTCAAGTCAGCAAACCAGTTGTTTCGAGGGTTCGCAGCCCGCAGTGCAAGCAAGGGAAGCCGTCACAACCTTTGCTTGCGCTGCGGGCTCCAATCCCAGGTCGTCTTCTCGATCCTTTCTTTGCCAGCGCAGGTGACCGCATGATCAGAAGAACTCCGACATGCGGCGGGTTGTTAGTGATCGTCCTAATTGCATATTGTCGCGTTGCACTTGCCGCCGACGCGCCGACGGGATGGTCCGCGGTGCCGCAAATCCTCGCCCGCATTCAGCCGCCGCAATTTCCCAATCGCGAGTTTCCGATCACTGAGCACGGGGCTACGAGCGGCGGCCAAACCGATTGCCGGCCGGCGATCGACGAAGGCCATCGCGGCCTGTCACGAAGCGGGCGGCGGGCGCGTGGTCGTTCCCGCCGGCGATTGGCTGGTGCACGGGCCGATCCATTTGCGGAGCAACGTCAATTTGCATTTGGCAGAGGGCGCCACAATCCGCTTCAGCACCGAGCCGAGCGATTATCTTCCGCCGGTGCTCACGCGATTCGAAGGCAACGAGGTGATGAACTACTCGCCGCTGATCTACGCCTTCGAGCAAGAGAACATCGCGATCACCGGCAAGGGCACGCTCGACGGCCAGGCCGGGCCAACGACACTGGTGGCCTTGGAAGGGCAAAGCGGCAGCGGCCCGAACCAAGGTGCGACTCGCAATCGCTGCGACAAATGGGCGAGGACAACGTGCCGGCCGCCGAGCCGCGTGTTCGGCGCCGGCCACTATCTGCGGCCCAACTTCGTGCAGCCCTACCGCTGCAAGCAACGTGCTCATCGAAGGCGTCACGTTCACCAACTCGCCGATGTGGGTGCTCAATCCGGTGCTCTGCGAAAACGTCACCATCCGCGGCGTCACGGTCGAAAGCCACGGGCCGAACAACGACGGCTGCAATCCCGAATCGTGCCGCGACGTGCTCATCGAAAACTGCACGTTCGACACGGGCGACGATTGCATCGCCATCAAGATCGGGCCGCAACGCCGACGGCCGCCGCATCGGCGTGCCCAGCGAGAACATCATCGTCCGCGGCTGCACGATGAAAGACGGCCACGGCGGCGTGGTGCTCGGCAGCGAAATGAGCGGCGGCATCCGCAACGTGTTCGTCGAAGACTGCGCGATGGACAGCCCCAACCTCGACCGCGCGATCCGCCTCAAATCCAATTCCATGCGCGGCGGCTACCTCGAAAACCTGTTCGTCCGCAACATCCACGTCGGCCAGGTCAAGGAAGCCGTCGTCCGCATCAACCTGCAATACGACAAGGACCGCGGCGAGCACTATCCCACCGTGCGAAACCTCCATATCGAAAATGTCACCGCCAAGAAAAGCGGCCGGCCGATTCTATCTCGTCGGCCTCGAAAACGCCAAGATCGAAAACGTCGTGATCGAAAACTGCACGTTCAAAAACGCCGCAAAGCCCAGCGTGTTCGAGCACGTCGACCAGATGACGCTGCGCAACTTCCGCCTGCTTCCCCGCGAAGGCCTCGACGACGACTGAACTCCGAACCCTCAATTCGTGCGTACACCATCGACTGTCACTTCAGTGACCAGTGGTTTGCTCGTTCGACCGCACATCCGAGGTATTCGATTGCGAACCGCACCCTCTCATGTAGAATGAGCACAACAAGGTGTGGTTAAATGCACAGAACTTTTCGCCGCGGCTTCAATAGTGTAGCAGGCACACTCCGTGTGCCGTCCGCCGGGCCCGGTAAATGGCGCCTTGGTATGGCAAGTGCTGTTGCGGCACCACTCAAAGGGTATCCGGCGTGCCTACGACACGGTTTTACGATGGTCGAGCTGCTGGTCGTCATCGCCATCATCGGCATCCTGGTGGGATTGCTGTTGCCGGCCGTGCAAGCGGTGCGCGAAGCGGCTCGGCGTACCGAATGCGCAAACAATGTGAAGCAACTCGCGCTGGCTTGCCTGTTGCACGACGAGCAGCAACGATTCCTGCCCTCCGGCGGTTGGGGCTACCTGTGGGTCGGCGATTCCAGCCTGGGATACGGCGCGGACCAGCCGGGAAGCTGGCTATTCAACATTCTGCCGTACGTTGAGAGTTCAGATGTTCGCGAATACGGCTGGCAGCTCGCCGGTACGGATCGGATGCGCGCCGTTGCGGCGCAGAATCAAATCGTCATTCTCTATTTCTTTTGCCCGACGCGACGCTTGCCACGGACGCGGCCCAACACGTTCAATCCGTACAACTCGGCCCCGTTGCAGATCATCGTGCGTTCAGACTACTCCGCCAACAGCGGCGACTTCGGCAATGCCCTCATGTCACCGCCGGAAGGTCCGCCGCCGAGCACTGCGTCGCGCTTCAATTGGGATAATGCCCAGCGCGGACTGACCGGCGTGTGCTATGTCAAAAGCGAAATCGACACGGCCGCGATCACCGATGGAACGTCGAAGACATTTCTCATCGGCGAAGAAAACCTTAATCCCCAGCACTACGAATCGGGCATTCCGCTCAACGACAACCAGGGCGCGTACACCGGCTTCAACTACGACAACAATCGCGTGGCCAATCGAAGCTTTCCGCCCGGTCCGGATACGATCAATCAGGATCGGCTGGCCGCATTTGGCAGTGCCCATTCCAGCGGCTGGAACGTGTCGCTATGCGACGGTTCTGTGATTTTCCTCGGCTACGATTTGGACATCATCGCGGCTGGCCGTCTCGCCAATCGCAAAGACGGCGAGCAAGTAACGCGGCCGGATTGACTGAGACTGTAGGTCAGGCTTTCCAGCCTGACGTCCGATAAGTCGATGTCAGGCTAAAGGCCTGACCTACTCAGCGGCTGTCTTTCACCCCTGGCCAAGGTGATCAACATGACGTCCGGCAGCGGCCTCACGCCCAGTTGCCGCAGCATGTTCACCAGTTGGGCGGTCGTGTATTGCGCGTGCGTGCACACGTGGAGCAACACGTCGGCCCGCCGCGTGCCATATCGTTTTCCCAGCCCGGAAACGGTGCTGATTTTGTAGACCAGCTCGCTCAGCGATTCGTCGGTGAGCCGCGTCAGGTATTCCTTCCACCGTTCGTCGAGTTCTCGCCACTTCTGGCGCAGCTCATCGAGCGACGCAATCGCACCCGTGCTGTCCTGATTCCCCGGCAGCTTGCCTGGTGCATCACCGGGCAAGAGCGGATTCTCATTACCGCATAATGCCGCCAGCCAGACATACTCGGCGGACAACAAGTGCGTCAGCGTTTTCCACACGGAGCCTTGGCCAATCGTCATTGGTTGCCGCAGTTGTTCGTGTTTGAGGGTTTGCACCGCGTCGAGTAGTTGGTTGTTGACCCACATGCGATGTTGATGGAGACGGCGAATGAGATCGGTGGCATTTATGGAAACCAATTGTGAGATGCCGTTTTACTGCCAACAAGGGTGCAGCAAACAGCCAAAACGCGACAGGAATCAAAATATGCGTGACACGGACTAAGGCGATTGGTTATCATACGGACCGGGTTTCAGGTGATTACCTACTCGCGCAAGGAGACGTGTTATGAACCGTCGCAGTCGTCGTGAGTTCTTGGAAGACGTTGGCCGGGGTATGTTGGTTGCCAGCCTGGGATCGGCCGTGGCATTCGACCTGGGGATGGTGCCGTGCGTGGCGGAAGAAGTTGGCCAGCGGCTGACCTTTGGCGAGCTTGAGCCGCTCGTGTCGCTCATGCAGGAAACGGCGCCCGATAAGCTGCAGCCACTGCTTGTGAATAAATTGAAATCGGGCACGCAATTGAAGACGCTCGTCACGGCCGCAGCGCTCGCCAATGCCCGCGCATTCGGCGGCCAGGATTACACTGGCTATCACACGTTCATGGCCTTGGTGCCGGCTTACAAGATGGCGAACGAGCTGCCCTCCGAGCGCCAGCCGTTGCCTGTGCTCAAGGTGTTGTACCGCAACAGCAGCCGCATCCAGGAGCAGCACGCCGACGATCACGATGTGTTGCACGAGGTTCAAGCGGCGGCGGAGTCGGTCGATTCGGCCCAGGGCGGCGAAGCATTGCGCGACTCGGTGAGAGCCGTCGACTGGAATGCCGCCGAAGCACGTTTCGCGGCTCTTGCCAAAGGTCCGGTCGGCGAAGCCTTCAATCACCTGCAGTTTGCCGTTCAGGATGAAATCAACGTGCATCGCGTGGTGCTGGCCTGGCGTGCCTGGGCCATGTTGGAACTCACCGGCCAGCAATACGCGCACACGCTGCTGCGGCAGTCGCTGCGGTTCTGCCTTGATTCGGAACAATTCATGCGCGACCGCAGCCATCCCAAGCCGGAGGTGCGCGATGTGCTGCCGCGACTCTTGGATCAGTATCGGCTGGTGGAGAGGCCGTTAGGCAATCGCGCGGCGGACGATGCCCAGGTCGGAGACCTCGCGCACGCGATTCTCACCGGTACCCGCGACCAGGCTGCCGATGCGGCCGCCGCCGCGCTCGCCGAAGGCATGGATCCCGAGGCCGTGGGCGAGGCGATCTCGATGGCCGCCAACTTGCTCGTACTGCACGACCCGGGTCGTCGCCAGGAGAACAGCACGCCGCAAAAACCGCCCGGCTGCGTGCACGGCGATTCGATCGGCGTGCATGCTTCCGATTCGGCAAATGCTTGCGCAACATCTCGCGCGTGAGCAATCAGCGGAACAAGGCGGCCAGTTTGATCGTCGGTGCGTATCACACGGCTGGCCAATTCCAGTACGTCACAAAAGATCTCTATCCGTACACGCACCTGTTGGAAGAGATCGATACGACGGATCCGGAAAAGCTCTTGGGCCAAACGGAAGAAGCAATTCGCGGCAACGATCAAGCGCGGGCGTGCGCCGTGGTACATCGCTACGGAGAATTGAACCTGCCGCCACGACCAGTTTTCGATCTGCTGCTGAAGTATGCCGTGAGCGAAGACGGTGCGCTGCACGCCGAAAAGTACTATGGCACCGTCGGCGAGGAATTTGCCGCCACGCGACCCGCATTTCGCTGGCGACAGATGGTGGCGCTGGCACGTGTCACGGCGAGCGAGTACGGCTACCCGGCCCCAGGTTTTCAAGAGGCATGCGGACTGCTCGGCGTGTCGTAACGCATGCTCGCAACTTGCGTTCAATCATCTTGCCGAACTCAAAGGCAGCGGTCTGGATTGCGCCAGCGGGCCTCGGTTCGCTAGCCGCGGTAGTCGTGTTGACCGCTGCGCCCGCCACCAACAGCGGCGAAATGCTCACTGCGCAACACGGTTCGCTTGTCGATTGTCTGGTACGCCGTGGCCCTTTGTCTGATGATGCGCCTCAACGCGGCCGATTGGTCGGTCGCGAGCGCTTCCGGCAAGCTTGCCCGTTGGTGCTGGACCTGGGCGCTCGTCACCTTCTTGGTCCACGTGATGATGGCGTTCCATTTCTACCATCATTGGTCGCATACCGATGCATTTGAACGCACACGACAGATCAGCGGCTTTGGCGAAGGGCTCTATGCCAATTACTTGTTCGCGCTATTATGGACGGCGGACGTCACCTATTGGTGGCTCCGGCCGGCGCAGTATGCGGCCCGTTCGCCGTGGATCGATCGCGCATTGCACGGCTTCATGCTGTTCATGGTTTTCAACAGCATGGTTGTCTTTGCCAACGGACCGATTCGCTGGGCCGGGTTGTTGATCTTTGCGACGCTGGGAATCGCCTGGCACCGATTGAGACGGCCGACATCTTAGTGGCTTTGATTCGCTGACCCCGAGAATAGCTGACGCAACACTTGCCGCCCCACGTAGTACGTGCAGCCAATCACGGCCAACATCAAAAGGACGGCCACGAGCGGAATAGCAATCGAGATGAGCGAAAAGAAAACACCGGCCAACGATTCCACGGTCGCGATCACAAAGTTCGCCATTCCGCCGGTCGAGGTGGTCGAAGCCACACGTGCAAGAACGGTCCCGCCTTGGACCAGTGCAGCCGAACCGCCACCCGCGATGACGGCCAGCGTCCACTTCAGGAAGGGATCGATGCCTGTCACCGATGCGGCAAACAACACCATACCTGCAATTACTGCCAGAGGACTTGTCAGCGCATCGAGCAGGTTATCCAGCCACGGAACATAGTACGCCAGCATCTCTACGAGCGTAGCAACCGCGAAGGCCGAAAAAGCCGTCCACGTACCAATCCAATCAAAGTTCTGGGCGACGTCGAGATAGCCGCCCAGTGCAGCGGCACTCGTCACCAGAAATGGAACGAACACGCGAAAGCCGCACGAGGCAGCCAAACCGATACCGACGAGTACAGCGAGCACCGCGTCCATAACGACGCCTCAAGAAATGGCACTATCGGCGATACTCGCCCTGATCGCTGCCACTTGTACCAATGGCGAACAACTTCACTAGCACCACGCCCGCGATGAAGCCGCCAATGTGCGCCGCGAATGCAATTCCTCCGGTCTGGCTTCCTTCACCGAGCATTCCCAGTGAACTAATGATTTGAAACAGGAACCACATCCCGATCGCCACGTAGGACGGCACCTGGGTAATCATCCTCAGCATGATAACAGTAACGCGTCGGTGCGGGTGCAGCACCATGTAGCCGCCCAGAACGCCCGAAATTGCGCCGGATGCGCCGAGCGATGGAATGAGCGCTTGTTCGCTGCCGGCCCCGTGCAATGCGACCGTCGTGAACACATGCGCCAGCGACGCGATCAGTCCGCACACAAGATAGAACACCAAATACCGCAAATGCCCCAGCGTGTCTTCCACGTTATCGCCGAAGATCCACAGGAAAAGCATATTACCAAATAGGTGGGCAAACCCGCCGTGCATGAACATCGAAGTCAACAACGTGATGTAAACCGATATGGGAGTCGGTTGCAATCCAGGCACCGTCACCTCTTGGCCAGTGAATTTCTCTTCTATCTGGCGATCGGCGCTGATTTCATCCTGGCCGGTAACGATTTCGCGGGGCACCGTGGAGAGGCTGAAGGTGAATTTTTCGTTCCCTCCCAGACCTTGAAAGAGAACAAACACAAGAATGTTTGCCGCAATGAGCGCATAGTTGACAGTCGCCAGGCTTCTCATCCCGGTATTGTCGTCACCAATCGGCATGACCATCACGGCACCTCATTTCCAAATGACTAGTTTTCCGATAGACTGTCCCAGCGCCGGGCGTTGCTATTTGCCGATCCGCCACAAGTGCTCTGCAGTGCGGAGGAAAATCGCCCCGTCGGTCACTGCCGGCGAGGCCAAAGCTTCCTCCCCCAAATCATTCGTCGCGAGCAATTCGTAGGTCGTATCCGCATTCACGACATAGGTGACGCCAGCTTCATTCACATAATACACTCGCCCGTCGGCAAACACTGGAGACGCAGAGAAGCCACCTTCCACCCTCTCAGTCCAGTGCACCTTCCCGGTCCGCGCATCAAGGCACGAAGCGACGCCGTTATCAGCAACGAGGTACATCTCATTCCCGACCGCAAGCAGCGAGGGCGTCAGCGACACACCTCGTTCGTACGACCAGACTACGGGGTCCTTCGCTCCCCGATTGGCGACCGTAGGGTCGATTGCCAAGATCTGCGCCCGATTGAAACCCGTAGCGACGTACAGCAGTCCACCGGCAAACACCGGGCGTGGCACGACGGAATAGCCTTCGCCATAGGGCACGCGCCAAATCTCCCGGCCATCGTGTGGATCGTAGGCACCCACAAACCCGCTGCCTGCACTGATCACTTGCTGGGCGCCATCCACCGGAATCACGATCGGCGTGCTGAAGGAAAACGTCTTGCTGGCCGTCGTGTTGCGCGGCGTTCTCCAGCGTTCTTCGCCATTGGATTGATCTAGCGCTGCGACGAACGGGTCGGCCGCTCCGTCGCAACTGAACACCAACAGCCCGTCGACCAATGCTGGCGAGCCGCCGTTCCCGTGGACCGGGCTGTATTTCACCTTTTGCTGCTGCCACAAAACCTGGCCGTTCAAATCGAGTGCGGCAGTGCCCATGTGGCCAAAGTGGACGAACAGCCGCCCACTATCGACGACCGGAGTTGAGCTCGCACGGCGGTTTTTGTTGTGCACTTTCGCGGCTTCTTTCGGATCGGCGGAAAGCGCCTCGACATTCCAAACGATTCGCCCGTCCGCGGCATCCACGCAAACTGCCCGCAACGATACGGCATCCTCACCTTCTCCGGCGACGGCTGTCGTCAGATAAAGTTTGCCACCCGATAGAACGGGCGACGACCACCCTTCGCCCGGAATCGGCGTCTTCCAGGCAACATTTTCAGTCGCGCTCCACTCGAGGGGAACATTCGACGCGTCGGAAACGCCATCACCATTTGGCCCGCGAAACTGCGGCCAGTCGTTGGCAAACCCATGGCCACATAGCAGAAATAAAACGCTCAGACAACGAATCTTGATCAACATTATCGCACCGCTAAAAGGTCTTACTCACGCAAAGGCGCTAAGGCGCAAAGTCGGCAAGTTGTTCAATGTATTTGTCAATCAATCGATATCGCTTTGCGCCTTCGCGCCTTTGCGTGAGATCTATTGACTAGCTCACTGCAGCGCCGAATAGTCAGTCGGCGTCATGAATACGGATTCCACTTTCTTGACTATCGGACCGGCTGCTTCCGACTCGGAGCGGGCCTTCTGCCATTGCGGGTCGTTGCGAAAACCGTCCCAACTTTTTTTGGAGGCGTCCGTGCTTTCGTGGGCCAACACGTAAATCAGTGTGTCCTTGGAGCGCGGCTCGTCGACCGGTGTCCAGTAGCCGACATTTGTCATGCCGTGTTTTTCAAACAGCTTCGTCGTATGTTCGCGAAACCGCGCATTCAGTGCATCCAGCTTGCCTGGTTCGGTGGTATACGTCCGGATTTCAAACAAGCGGATTTTCTCGTCTCGGCCGGTCGGCTGACCTTGCCCCACATGGCTCAGGACAAAAGTTGTGCAAGTAACGGTCACTGTGCTCAGCGCCAGAAACGCAAGATTTCTCCGCATAATGTCTCCTCGTTAAATGTCCCCGGCGTACGAGTTCGTAATGTCCCGCCGGAAAATGGTTATAGGCTGCAGCAGGCACGTTCCGTGCCGCAGCCGATCTACCGAAACGCGGCGTTGCCTGCGAATGCTGCCACACACCGAGTGTGCCGGTTGCAATGCGGCCAAACTAGGACACTACATAATAAGGCGGCGTGGTCAGTTTTGGTACACAGGTGCGACAAGCGGTCCTTCTCCCCGGTAAAGCAATCCGCCCAAGCTTGTTGACTTCGTTTTCAAAGATCGCTTAAGCTAAACCTAGCCTGGCGTGCCGCGTCAAGCTAAGTTTTGGCACTTTTCCCGCAGAAACATCAGGCGCTTTGGGCGGAACAATTAAGAGGCACACCGGCCAGCCGAGTTCGTTGCCTCGGGCAGCGCGCCTCGCTCGCTTGGAGGGTCATTGCCTCGTGGTGCGTCGCACCAATTCTTTTCAGGAAAGGACCACCGCCATGCTGCGGCAGCAAAATCAGTTCACTCGGCCATTACGCGGTTTCAGCGATGTAGGGGCCGCGAGCCGAGCGGCCCACTTGCGAACACGTCGGCCTCGGCTCGGCCGACCTACGTCTTTACGCGGTTTCACCCTCGTTGAGCTGCTGGTCGTTATCGCAATCATTGGCATTCTAGTGGCACTGTTGCTGCCCGCGATCCAGGCAGCGCGCGAAGCCGCGCGCCGCACGCAGTGCGTCAATCAGGTCCGTCAAATGATTGTCGCCATGCAGAATCATGTCAGCACGCACAACATCTTTCCCACAGGCGGTATCGAGCCGTGGCCAAGGATCGAAGACTATTCTCAAGGCGGCAAGCCGTTTGGTCCCAAGAAGCAAGGCCTCAGTTGGGCATTTCAAATTCTGCCGTACCTCGAGGAAGGCGCCGTGTATGGACTTACGACTACGACGCAAATCGAGGAAACGCCGATCAGCATGTATTTCTGCCCGACGCGCCGACCTCCGGCGCGACATGCAATTGAACGTACATGGTTGATGGATTACGCTGCCGCGGCTCCCACGCGCTCCCGCGGACAATGGCACGCGTCGGACGGCAGCTTTGATACGGCTGTCGCTGGCGCTGGCTGCCGTATGGCGCATGGCTACTGGGGTTACAGAAACTATATGGGCGATTTCAATCCGCCTCCATCGACCAATCCGAACTACCGGGGTTTCTGGGGCGTCATTACACGTAGCAGCTACTGGGTCAGACCTAACTCGAAGGGTGTTGGCAATGGCGCCGTTCGGGATCTCAGTCTGGACGGCTTTGTGACGCCGGCAAAGATTCAGGACGGCACCAGCAAAACGGCGGTCGTTGGAGAAAAACGACTTCGGCCAGCCACATATTACATCGGTGAGTGGCACGACGACAAAGGCTGGGCCGATGGCTACGATCCAGATACGCTCCGCTCTACGTTTTGCCCGCCTGCCCCAGATGCCGATCGCTATTCTGTTGGCGGAATCCTGGTCGGTGTCGGTAGCCAACCCGAAGGGTTGCCGTTTGGTTCGGCGCACTCGAGCGTCTTTAATATGGCGTTCGCCGACGCGTCGGTGCGGCAGATCGGCTACGACATCGACATCGAAATTTTTAACCGTCTTGGCAACCGCGAGGACGGCGAAGTCATCGACTTTGACAAACTATAGTCGCAAGGCCCGCGAGCCTATGTCTTCCAGTGAGCTCCATCACGCAGCGATGGCCGAGACGCGTCGAGACCAGCGATTCAAGCCGCGCCATCGCGAAACTGCGGTTTTCAGTAGCTTGCTGGCCGGAATAACGATAATCGCAATCGCTGGCTGCACTTCGCAGTTCGCTGAAGATGCCGCAGCGGATACTTCCCGAATCAAGTCACTCACTGCGCTGTATACGTCGTACATGAATCGGCAGGGGAACCCGCCGCCCAATGAAGCGGAGTTCAAACGATATATCGCGGAGAGAGGCGAGCCGCTGTTGAAGTCTCTCGGCATCACAGCCGACGAGTTGTTTACATCGCCGCGCGATAATCAGCCGCACGTAGTTTTGTACGGAAGTGAGGCCGCAAAGCTGCTGAACCAAGGCGTGGTAACGTACGAGCGGACTGGCTTAGGCGGCCAACGGCTTGTTGGATACCGCGCTGGAAGTGTCAATGAAGTCGACGAGTCCGAGTTTCGTAAGCTAGTTCCTGTCCGGTAATCGCTGTGCCTATCAATCGCTTAAGCCGCCGACTTCCGGCTTCCTTCGCATCGCGCCGCTCGACTTGGATACTACGATCGCCGTTGCCGATATTTACTCAGCCAACGCCGCAGTGGAAGTGCTACGATTTGACGCGACAATCTTGGTTGGCCGCGGCATCCGGAAGTGGATTGGCTGGGCATTTGAACCAGACCGCCGATCTTCGCTGCGGTCGCCCAGAAGAACGAGGCCTCGCTTACAGCGAATCGGCCTGCCAGGTGCGAGCAAGCGCTTGACGTTCGCGCCAATTCGCCAAACCTGCGGATGAGTCGGATCCAGTGGATGCCACAAATGGTACACGCGTGTCTGGCCGACAATCGTTTCAATTCGCACGCCGGCCCGCCGCAGCCGCTTGCCTAGGTCATCATCCTCGCAGCCCCAACCGACAAAGCCTTCGTCGAATCCGTTGACCTTTTCGTAGTCGGATCGCCAGATGCCAAAATCACAGGCGTTGAGCTTGGGCTTCGACGGATGACGGATCAGTTGGTAGTACTGATTCTTGAACCACAAGCGAATTAGCCGCTGACGTTCGGCACGGGATACG
This sequence comes from uncultured Planctomycetota bacterium, assembly GCA_963786455.1. GTDB lineage: Bacteria > Planctomycetota > Planctomycetia > Pirellulales > Lacipirellulaceae > JABDGM01. The sequence goes on from CAWAZX010000018.1 coordinate 1,436,616, forward strand.
AAGTCCTGAAATGTTCCCGACGCAATGGCAGCCAGGTCGATTCGTTCGTTCGCTTGCTGGCTTAACCGAACGCAGTTGCCGGCAAACACTACGCCCGGCCGGCGGGCGCGCAGGTGCGTCGCCAGGTGATCGGGAGGAAAGACGCAATCGGCGTCGGAGAACAGCAAGTACTCGCCACGGCTGGCCCGTACGCCGTCGTTCCGGCACAGCGCCACGCGATAGCCCAGGTGCGGATGCGTCGTCAGTCGAACTGGAAAATCGGCCTGCCGCGAAAACTCGTGCACCACCTCATGCGTGCGATCCTGCGACCCATCATCGGCCACAATTACTTCAAAGCGCCCGGCCACTTTGCGCTGCAGCGCGAGCGATGCCAAGGACCGCTCTAAGTGCTTGGGACGCTGATAGGTGGTAAGAATGACAGAGAGTTCTATTGGAGATGTCATGCGTGCGACCAAGTCCTGGGCAGGAAGCGCATACTCCAGCGCAAAGGGCGAAAACTTTGCTGTCAGTTGGGTTCCGCTATGTATCCGCCTCGAAAGAGGCGAAGCGTACTGAAAAGCTACCTGAACTGGCAAGACTGATTGCTGCGATTCTCCTGACCGCTCGGGCGTTTAGGGCCTTCACCGCTGCCACCTCGATAAATGCTCATTTGCTTTGCCGAATTGGCCGGAAAGTGTCGCCTACGCCGCAGATTTCCTCGATGATTTGCTGGCAACAGCAAGAAGGGCGTCTGCGAAGTCGTCGGCCGGCCTGAAGCTGTGACGTTGACGAATGGTCTCTGCGGCCGCGCGGCCAATCTTTCTCCATTCGTCCCGTCGCTGCCAGGCCCGCTCCAGGGCGTCGTCTACTAAATCTTCCGTCGCCGACGGAGCAACAAATCCACAAACATTATCGTCGACCAATGCCGCAACGCGCCCACATTCGTCACGATCGGCACGCGGCCACACATCATCGCCTCAACCAACGCCAATGGATTCCCCTCACTCCGCGATGTAAGTACCAATCCATGATGATCGCGCCAGACCTTCGCAATGTTTTGAACATAGCCGCCGAGCTTGACCTGATTGTGCAGTCCGTAGAGATCGACCAGCGCCTTCACTTGCCGCTCATTCCCGAAATCAGCGCCGAACAGCGTCAACTCTAGCCGCCGGTTGCGCCAGCGGGGTCGTCGCAGCGCTTGGATAAGGACGTCCTGACCCTTGGATTGGAAATCGATTCGGCCCACGCAGGCCAGCTTCCACGGATCCTCGGACTTTGGCCACGATGGAACTTCTGCAGGGTTTACACAGAAAGGATTATCAACGATTTGCGATTGAGACAGGTCGAGCCCGAGATTCGCTTCCATGAGGTCGCGATTCTGTTCGGACACGAAAAAACATTTTGAGGCGCCAGAAAATGCGGCACGGTGGGCATCCCAACGCTCGCCGCTCAAGAACATGTTTGTGCTGGCGGCCTGAATCAGCAAGCAATACGAGATGCCCAGATCTCGACAAATCTGCGTCATCGATAAGTCGTCGAGATGCCAGCTCATCGAGATGAGCATCAGGTCGGGATTTGCCTTGCGCAACCATTCTTCGAGCGTGGCGGCGTGCGGCTTGTTTTGACGCGACGACCGACTGAACGGCCAGCGAATCAATGGCGGGGGGCAATCCGACGTTTGAGCACCGCGTTTTTGCAGGTTGTCCAGCTGAGACGGCAAGCGATTTTGAAATGGATAACTGAGGCAGACGGTGTGCTTTTTTCGCAATAGGACGCCGGCGGCGCGGCTCCATAACTCCTCGCTACCGCCCCACGGTGCAGCACAGAGCGTAGAACAGATGAAAATCTTCATGGCGACTGACTTGCGTATGGAAGTTGCTGGATGGACAGAGGCGGCCAGTAGGAGGGCTAATTCTACGCGGCCTTGCGAGCAACGCTTGTCCCGCCGCCGATTTGCTGATTCCACCGGCCGGGAATTCGTTTCCGAATGCTACGCGACAGCTTCTGAATCCATCTCGGTGTCGATCGTGCGTGCCCATGTTTGGCGAGTTCCGTCTGCTGATTGTGAATCACTTTCAGCTGAGTATAGAGCGGGTGGTGCCCACCGAAACCGCCGGCGCATCTTAGTTGGTCCAACCGCCGGCCGGTATGAACCACGTGATCGAGCACGCGCGTAAACGTCTCGCAATGCGCGTCCATCGAATATGCCCGCGAGGTACGATGTGCTGATTGTCCTGTTGCCGCCAGGAGCGACCGATCCCCGGCCAAGCGGGCAATTGCACGGGCCATGGCAGGCATATTTCCGACCGGAACCACAAAACCGTTTTTCTCATGTTCAATGATTCCCGCCACACCGCTGCTGGCCGCCGTTACCACAGGCACAACACCCTGCGCCATGGCATCGAGCATACTCACGCTGACGCCCTCAAACTCAGACGTCTGAACGAAGACATCGTAGTCGGGCCACATCCGATCGACTTCTTGATGGGGTAATCGGCCGAAAAACCGTACTCGGGCCTCGGGGAACCATTGACGCATGGCGTGCTCCAGGGCCTGAAGTTCCTCGCCATCGCCCACGACATCGAACGTGAACGCAACCCTGGCTTGCTGCAAATGCTCGACGAGTCGCACGAAATCGCCGACTCGCTTTTGCGACTGCGTCAAGCGGCCAGCATAAATCAGCCGCAGCGGATCGGTCTTGTATTCGCGAGTCAACTCCTGGGGCACGCGCACGCCGTATGGGAGCATCGTGATATCCTGGGCACGGAACGGCAGCCGGTCCGCCAATTGCTTGGCACATTCCGGACTGACCGCAATGAAATGTGAGATTCGCGACTCATACCAGGTCAATGGAAGGTAGTACTCTTCCAGGCTGTGGGAATGGCACATTCCGAGGCATGAAATGTCGGCATCCAAGTCCGTTAGATAGAGCTCCCACACGTAATTGGGTACCAGGATGGCCGGCGCCAGCTTACGGACGATCACTCGGGCCTCGTCGACATTTGCGGCGAACAGATCGTACTCTGGCGGTTGTTCGGGACCGATATGCAGGAGCTTCACATCAAAACGAGGATGGTCCGCAAGTTCTGTCCGCAGTCGCTCTGCCCAGGTGGTGACACCGCTAAGACATTTTACGCCAGCTAGAATGACGGGAATTCGCGCACTGCTTTGTTGCACAGCAACGGATGGCGATTTTGCTGCAGGACGACTTTCGGCCCTAACAGTCGACACCGACAGCGTTTCGACAGCCGGCGGTGCTGGATCCGTGCGGGCTGGTTGCAGCTGCTGCAGGCACTGGAGCTGAATTAATCCCCGGCGTAACCGATCGCTGGAATCGCAGCAATCGCAGACCAGCGTAAGTGATCCAATTCTCGTTTTCCTTTAGGACGGTCGGTTCGACGGAGATCAGACCGCAATCGGTCAATTCCTGAGACGTTGAAACTGCTTCGTCAATCGCCCGTCTAACATCGTTGTAGTGCGCATCATGGAACAGCACATATGCTTGATCCGACAAATGGGGCAACACGCCGGCTATGTCGGCACGGACCCCGTCGTAGTTGTGATCGCCGTCAATCAAGGCAAAGTCAAAGCTCGCCCCCGACTCTTTCGCCGCCCTTTGCAAGATATCGGGCGACGGGCCGACGAACATTCGGCAACGGTGGCTGATCTGCGACCAAAGCTCCGGTGCGATCTCAGGCCCGGGGTCAACGCACGTCAATTGTCCGATTCCGACGTCGTCCATAGCCCCGCAAATAATGGCCGAAGAGCCGCCCCGAGCCGTTCCGATCTCCAAACAATTGCGCGGCTGAATACCATATATCAAGCTATACAAGGACACACGCTCAGGCATGCGCATTTGTGCGGGCGCCGTGAAGGTCCGCTGAAGCCCGGGCAGTGAACAAGCGTCACGCCGGGCGCCTGCTGTTGAACTAGCCCGCCCAATTTGGCAGGCTCATTAGATGAGTTCACTTTGCCATTGGGCTCGGCCGTTTGTTGTTCGAGCTGTGCACGCAATTCCTGTATCTGCGTGAGTTGCTGTTCGAGCAGTCGCTGTTGCTGGAGATTGACGTGCTCTAGCCGTCGGTATTGCAGCCAAAGCCGGTCAACCTTTAGTTGGCTCGCGCGACTTGCCTGACTAAGACTGGTTAGCTTGGCGTCCGCAAACTCAGGGGCGTGTGATGACAGTAGTTGTGCAAGCAGACTGTGTTGGATAGGCAAACTTATCGGGTGGGGCAGCAGCTCCGCCAGATTAGCCAACGCCGACAACACAGGAGATGCCGCTGCAGCGTGCGTTTCATCACGCCGTAAATCAGCGCGTCCGTTTAGCCTTTCGTATAGATCCATCAAGCCCGGATAAAGCTTGTTGACGATGATCGCTTCTTCACGTGGATGCGGTGTGCACCGCAGTTCCTCACGGCAGTAGATATCGCGCAGCGTAGCCGAATCCAGCGACAAATCGAGTTGAAGTTTCTCTCGAAGTAGCCTGGCAAATTGCTCAACATGCTTGGTGACGCCCTCAATATGAACCAAGAGACATTTGTCGGTATTTCGGTCATAGAACGACTGGATATTCCTGTTGTACGTATGCCAGGCGCACAACGCCGCATCAAGGATTGCGTGGTGTTCAAATTCTCCTCGTCGTAGCAGTGAACATACGACGTCCAAAGGATGCCGCAATACGAACAAGAAACGCGCCTCCGGTAATTGTTCTGCCCAGAAATCCAGAAACAGGGCTGTGCGGGGGTCTTTCCATCCCCATAGAGGCTTATTCGACCGTTCACTCACAAGCTGACAAGCGCGCTTCTTTTCCGCTTTCGTCGGCTCAAAGACAAAGTCATTCTCAACATAGAGATAATGTTGTCCGCGACCGTTTAACAAATCCTCGTGAAATTCGACGAAGTCGATATCTTCAAAAAAACCTCGCGGGTTGGCACTGTTTGCGGCCAGCAATTTATCGCCCACATGAATGCCGGCTGCCTTAACCAGGCTGCTTACGAGCGAAGTACCCGAGCGATGCATGCCCGTGATGACAAGGATTTGCGACATGGGTGTGCCTCTCGTTTTCAGAGACGGGGAGTTGAATTGGGTCGTTGCCGAACGCTTCAGATACGGCGGCTTTGGCGGGGCGAGGGGGCACGTGCCGGAGCATCCCGTTCTCGATTTCGGCGATGCAGATCGGCTCGTCGCCCTCATGCTGGCGGTAATTCGGGTCGCGTATCCTAGCTATCTCTGATGGCGCGGCAATAGCACTTTTTATGGCTCAGTTTCTTCAGGTGACGAGATGGGCGAACGTGTCGCACATTAAGCACTCTGCCAGCATTGCAATCGCAGCAGATTGGTCGCATTCAGCGACGCGGACGTTGAAGGCGGGCAGTCCTTCGATGCGCTGCTAATCCTTACCGGTTCCCGGAACGAGCCGCATGGCATCACGACAAATTAGCGAAGAGTTTTTCACGTTGGGCTGACGATGAAAAAAATGCACACTTCTCTCATTGGGTCAGCGCGTATTAAGTGTGCGACGACACCCGAACTACCGTTGACCGCCGCCCACCGCTACCGCATCCATCCCACCGTCCAATTGGGCAACTAAACGTGCGTTTTTTTGCCCGTTCTGTTGGTAGAGTACGTTGACGTATGCCTTGCTCGCTCGAACTCTCCGTCGTGCTGACGACATATCAGCGTTCTGATCATTTGATCCGTTCGCTAGCATCGCTGGCGCACCAGCGGGGGATGGAAGGTCGATTTGAAGTCATCGTTGCTGATGATGGTTCGGTGGATCGTACGCACCGAGTCGTACGCGATTTTGCCAAGACTGTGCGTTTCCCGGTCAAGCTCACAACGCACTCCCATCGCGGGTTCCGCGTGGCTCTCTGCCGGAACGACGGAATACGCGCAAGCGCAGCGCCGTATCTGCTTTTCACCGATGGCGACTGCATTTTCCCACGCGACCACCTGTGGCAACACCTTCGTACCCGCCGGCCAGGCGTAGTGCGGGCCGGCGACTGCTATCGCTTGGATCAAACGGCCACCGAGCGGTTGGACATGGCCGCGATCGCCACTCAGGCATATCGCAGGTGGGCATCGTCGGACGAACGTCGGCGGATCCTTGGAAAACTGGTGAAAGATCCGTGCTATCAGTGGTTTGACCACGGTACTAAACCAAAGCTTACCGGTTGCAACATCGGCATCGCGCGTTCGGATATCGATGCTGTCAATGGTTTTGATGAACACTTTGTTGGTTGGGGATGCGAGGACGATGATCTGGCTTACCGGCTTCGGAAGGCGGGAGTGCGGATCGTTTCTATCTTGCACTATACGCGTGCTTACCATATGTGGCATCCTGTGCATCCGACGCGTCCCGAGAAATGGGCCGACGGCCCGAACGTCGGGCGCTTGCAAAGCCTCGACCGCCCTATCGTGTGCCGTGCCGGAGTTGTTCCCATCCTGAAGAAGCCCGATCGCGGCGCCGAAACCGGTGACGGCGAATTAACACCCGACGTCCCGTATCGGGCTCGGAAGGCTGCATAACGGCCCGTGCCCTGTTGTAGTTTGGGGATGGGGATGATGGCCGGATGGTTGGCATGTCATCGTACCCCACCACACATCTTTTCCAATGATTCGACGCTATGAGAATCGGCATTGTCTCAACGATGGGCAGCCTTCCCTGGGGCGGTAGTGAGGAGCTGTGGAGCCGCGCCGCGGCCGACATGCTCCGCCGTGGGCATCAAGTTGCATTTAACTGCCAACGATGGCCGGACATCCCCGCGCCGCTGCAACGACTAATCGAGTCGGGAGCCACACCTCACTTCCGGTCGCGATTCCGCTTGGGTCGAAGTCTCCGTCGCTCACTGGAGGAGCTCAATCTGCTGCAGCTTCGGTTTGTGCGCTGGTTGCGAAAAACCAGGCCGGACTTTGTCGTGATCTCCTTCTCATGGCACGGCGATGATCCACAGATCGCCAATACATGTCGCTTGCTGGGGATCCGTTACGCGATCGTGCTGCAAGCGGCCGGAGCGTCCTTCTGGATCCCCGAAAGAAGTCTGACCGATTTCCGCTCAGCATATACACAAGCGCAGTGTTGCTATTTCGTCTCTGAAGAAAATCGCGAAACGCTGCAATCGAATTTGGGAATCGACATTTCCAACTACGAAATCGTCGACAATCCTTTCACGATACGTCGAGACGCAGCACCAGCCTGGCCATCGACCGAGGAGATTTGGAAACTGGCGTGCGTTGCCCGGGTTCACTTTCCTTCCAAAAGCCAAGATTTGTTGGTGCGAGTTCTGCGCGTCCCCAAGTGGCGGGCGCGCCCACTGACGGTTACACTGTGGGGCCACGATCAGGGATTCCTGCGGCAACTGCAAGGAATGATCGATTCTTTGGGTCTTCAGGAGCGGATTTCCTACGGCGGTTTTACCAACAACGTTGAATCGCTGTGGTCAGAGCATCATGGCCTGCTACTGCCGTCGCGCACGGAAGGAAATGCTCTGTCGCTCGTGGAGGCGATGATGTGCAGTCGCATTCCAATCACTACGAACGTGGGCCGCGCTGCCGAATTGATTGACGACAACGAAAGTGGCTTCATTGCGCCCGCTGCGACGGCCGAGCTAATTGATGAAGTGCTTGAACGCGCTTGGCAGCGACGACACGATTGGCAAGCGATGGGACAGCGGGCTGCTTGGGCGATTCGCGAGCGACACAGCCTGCGTCCTGCCGAGGACTTTGCCGATCGGCTATTGGCGCTTGCCGCTCGCACGCAAAAGGTGCGACGGTTAGCAGCCTAGGGTCTCAATCCCCACCTCGCCTCGCCGCTGTCACGCGATTGGCGGCTGCGCACGGCTAGCTCGCAGTTGTGAGAGCTATTGAGCCGTGGCGCGCTCGTTCACCGGCTCGAGACGACTCGGTTCACCTCTCTTCGCGCACATTCCGCAGCATCGGACGTAGCGGCGCTGCCGAAATGCAACACACGTGGTTTTTTTGCCACGCTATTCGATAGCTTCGCTCCGAGTCTGCACTGTACTTCGAGCCGTGCGCACCGCCGGCATCGCCTTTGCAATCTCGTCCGTCGCGATTCTTTTCTCGCAGCTCCTCCCGCCCAGATCCTCTCCTCATTTCGTTCAACACCCCGGGGACGAAGCTTGATGACACGCTTGGCTGTCTCAACACGTAGCACTCTCACACTGTCATTCGGTTACATCATTGGTTCCCTCGCGGTCGCTGTGACATCGACAAACAGCGCTCAGGCGATCGACATTTCTGTTGGCCCGAAGGAAGTGATCTATAAGAGCAGCCAACGAAAATCGCGGGGGCTGTCAAGCTGGCCCGACGGCAATTTCGGCGTCGTGGCCAACGGCCTCGGGGGATACGATTTCTACGCGGCCAACAGCACCAAGCCGGTCAAGACGACGGGAACACTGACCGATCCCGGCACGAAAAAGCAAAAGGTGAAGATCGAGAACGTGCCAAAGAAGACGTTCGATTACGTCGCGGGCGGGCCGGTGTACTTCGATTCGGCAACGGGCGCTCGCCTGATGATTTACCACGCCGAGAAGCATGGCCGGAGTGCGAAAGATTTTTACAGCGTGTTGGGCCTGGCTGTTTCGACGGATGCAGCAGGCGTGACGTTTCGCGACTTAGGCACGATCATCGAGCCGAATCTGCAGACGGGCCAGACAGAAGTTGGCGGCGGATCATTTGCCGTCGTGAATGATCATTTGCACGTGTATTACCGCGATTGGTTTCCCGGCGGCGGGACGAGTGAAGTCGCCGTCGCACGCGCACCAATTAGCGACCTGGTCAACAACGCATTGAATGGCTTGGGCACGACGTTCAACAAGTATTACAACGGCAACTGGTCGGAACCGGGGCGCGGCGGCCTGTCATCGGGGCTGGAAGTTGGCAACCCGGGCAACTCCTGGCTGGGGGTGTCCTACAACGATTACCTAAATGAGGTCGTCATGGTCACTTCGCAATGGGAATCCGGCAAAGGTGACTTGTATCTGACGACGTCTCCCGACGGCATCAATTGGGCGCCGCGGCAACCGCTCGTGCTCGATGCTGGCGAGCAATTCTATCCTTCGTTCATCGGCACCGGACCGGATCCCACGCAGACCGGCGAGTCGTTCTACGTTTACTACACCGACAGCAAAAAGGGAGCTTGGAGCCGTTGGAATGATGCCCAGCTAGTGCGTCGCGAAATCACGATCAATTCGCTCCCGCTGGCGGAGTCTTCAGGCATCATCGATCCATCTACGCTCACCGATTGGTCCGCGGTCGCCGGCTACCAGTCAGATTTTCAAACCGGAGCGCCCGCCACCGGATGGACCTACGCCTGGAACCCAACCGGGCAGCTTGCCAATTCCGTTACGTTCGCTCCGCTACAGTGGAGTGAGGTGGCTCAACTGTACAACACGACCGGTGCCGCAACGCAGGCGCCTGGAAGTACTAGTCACAATGACGACTATCTGTCGCTCTCAGCCAGCGGCGGGCATCCCGGCAATCCCAATTACGTGCCAATAGTGGGCTATACCATCCAGCCGGAAGATGGCGCCGGCTCGTACCGCCTCACCGAAAGCTCCATCGCCAAGCTCGATGGAATCCTCTCGCCCAATGAGGATGGGCTTGAGGTAATGGTCTATCTAAACGACGCGTTGTTAGGCTCTGCAAAAAGTGTCAGTACCAGCGGACAGGTTGCCCACTTCGATCGCGAGCTGGGTGAACTTGAAGTCGGCGACACGGTGTGGGTAGCGGTCAGCTCGAAGAACAATCAGTACTATGACGCGTTCACGAACCTCGATTTCACGCTAAGAAGGTTTTCCCCGAGCATGGCGCTGAGCTCCTTTGCAATGCTCCCTGTGCCGGAGCCGAGCACAGCGCGTACATCTGATCGTAGCCGTTGCGGGCTGTTGCGGGATGCGGCGGCGAGATCGTTGCCGATTGTTAACTACGCGGCGTTCGGCACGGGGATCGAATACGGCTCCAGTCGGCCGCCTTCCACGCGGACGATTCGTGTCGCGAGCGACAGCGTGCTTTCGCGGTGCGTGATCATGATCAGCGTGCGGTCGCGGCCGAAATCGGCGAGGGCGTCGTGGATCATCCGCTCGCTTTCCACGTCGATCTGGCTTGTTGCCTCGTCGAGAATCAGAATCTCGGCGTTGCGCAAGAACGCACGGGCCAGGGCGATTCGCTGCCGCTGGCCGCCGCTTACGCGTTGGCCATTCGGGCCGATATTCGTTTCGTATCCCCAATAAAAATTGCTGATGAATTCGTGGGCCCGGGCCAATTTGGCCGCCGCGACCACTTCCTCGTCGGTCGCGTCCCAGCGGCCGTAGCGAATGTTGTGAAACACGGATTCGTTGAACAGCTCGGTTTGTTGATTCACGAGTGCAATGCGGCTGCGCAGGTCCCGCAGCGACACGTCACACAGCGAGATGCCGTCAATGGAGACATTTCCTTCGCTCGGGTCATAAAATCGACAAAGCAGATTCACCAGCGTGCTTTTCCCGCCGCCGTTGGGTCCGACAATTGCCAAACGTTCGCCACGGTGGATTGTCAGGTCGACCTGCCGCAGGACGTCCTGGACGCCGTCGTAACTGAACGAAACGTCGCGGAATTCAATCTGTTGGTGCGGCGTCGGTAGGCTTTTCGGCGACGGGCACTCCACCACGCGCGACTGAATTTCCAGCAGCGGATAAACCAAATTCGCTGCCGCCATCCCGTTGTTCACGCCCGTAATCACGCTCGAGAGTTTTCGAAGCGGGTCCGACGTGCCGATCAACAATCCAAAAAACACCGTCATCGAGGGAACATTGAACGGCTCATCACACATGGGAATGCCGAAGATCGTCGTCGATTGGTTCAGCACCAGGTAAGCCGACACAATCACGCCCGAGCAGAGCATCCCCATTCCCATCAACTCGGTCACAGGACTGGTGAGCGAATTATAAAATGTGGCCGTGCACGCCATGCTGCGCATGAAACCCGTCGACTCGCGAAACCGCTGGCGCTCGAAATCCTCCATGGTGTTCGATTGCACGGTCATCAGCGCGTTGAACACCTCGAGCATCACATGGTGGAAACCCATCGACCGGCTGATAATCCGCACCGATAACCCGCGAATTTGCCGATTGAGGTATAGGATGAGAAATGCAGCAAGTGGGGCGAAAATCAGAGACGCCAGTGTCAGCCGCCAGGACATATACAACGCCCCGCCGAGGCAGGCTGTAATCCGAAGCGGTTCAGTAATCGCTCCGCCGTAGAAGTTGGTTATTCCGGTTGCCAACATGTCGGTCGTCGCCGTGATGTGGGCGGTAAAACCACTGATCCCCTGCGAATCGAACCCGGGGCGATCGAGCGAAATCGCTTTGTCGAAAATTCGTCCGCGCAGATCGCGGGCAATGCTTTGCGACACGTAGGACACGAGCATCGTGCCCGTGAGCATCAATGCTTGCTTTGCGGCAGTTGCAATGGCCACCATGGCGACGATAAACACGACCGTCGAAAACGGGTTGGCCGGCAAATAGCGATCGAAAATCGGCTGCAGCCGCGCGGCGGAATAGGCCGATGCGCGGGCCACGTGCATGCGGGTCTGCAAGACTTCAATTTGCACGGAAATCTGCCGCCGCCGGTCATCGTCTGCAGCAGCCGCAGCCTGTATTTCCAACTCGCGACTCTCCGCTTCCAAGGCTGCCAGATTGTCTTGCGCTTCTCGAGCCGCTTTTGGTTCCATGTCTGTACAGACTGGCCGTTGACGGTCGTCTCAATGATGGGAAATAGCGCCGCGATGTTGGCTCCCCACAAGGCCGCGACGCCGAGCGAGCAAACGATCGCGATTGCCAGCGTTGGCCAATGTCGCCACGCCTCCCTCAGCGCTTTTGCAAAATTCTTCATCCTGGTGCGCAAACTGAGTCGTAAGGATTGCTGCACGCTGGCAGTGATAGCACGCCGCGGTTGCCGCGCAAGGTCCGCGCGGGTGGGAAGTGTAGGAACGACGCCCGAAATCAACAAGCGCGATGCAAGGGGTTCGTAGGTTTCGCCTTCAGGCGGCAGAAACCGTTGTTCTAGTCCCGCCATCAGGCGGCTGAAACGGGCAACAGCCAGAACTACCAACGATTGCAGTCCGACTGCATTCCGGGCGGCCTCACAGCGTCCAAGTTGGCGGGATCGCGGCCTGTAACCGGCGAGCCATCTTGTCAAACCCTCCGACATTTCGCCCCGCCGCAGCTTAACAATCTGGCATTCCATTTGCGGTTTCAGTCGACAACGACGGCTTGGACCATTCGTCGAATCGGGTCGGCGGTTGCTGGCGAAGCAAGCGTCTGCCTTCATCACACACAACTTCGCTCGGAGCACGAATCATGAGTACGCAGCAAGTAGTCCTCGGCAACTGGAATCAACTCAAGGGCAAAGTGAAGGAGACGTGGGGCGACATTACTGACGACGAACTGCAACGCGTCGGGGGGCAATTCGATCAACTCGTCGGTCTGATTCAGCGAAAGACCGGCGAGGGTAGACAGGAGATTGAGCGTATGGTCACCAAACTAAATGAACAATCGGGCGGCGCTGTCAGCCGGGCGGCGAACACGGCCCGCGAGTATGTCGATCAGGCAGGCGAGCGAATTCGTGGCGCGTCGCACCAACTCCGTGAGCGAACGATGGAAGGCTACGAACAAACTGAGGAAATGGTCCGGCGGCGCCCGGCCGAAGCGGTTGCAACTGCTTTCGGAACGGGGCTACTCGTTGGACTGCTTATCGGAGTTCTCGCTGCTGGCAGTATGCGTTCCGATAGTTGGCGGTAGTTCACCGGCGAATAACATTCATTGAAAACGCGGAACGGAGGGGGCCCATGAGACACGTTTTAGTTTGCGCAGCGGTCGTGCTTGGCAGCTCGCTGTTGTGTGGTTGCACGGCCAACGTCCAGGAAACCGACGATGCAACTCGCGTCACGGTCGAAACTCCAAAAGTCGAAACCAGCGGCCAGAAGCCGGATTTGGATCCTACTACTGACGACGACGTTGACGTCGATACACCTTTGCCCGGTGATCGGTGAACGGAAACGATTGACTTTCCTGATCAACGGGGGGCCACAGTCCTAGAGTGTTGTATCAATCGCTTTTTAGCCACACGTTTATAAACACTCGCCACAATCTTTCCGCGAGGCGAGTTTTTTTCTTGTAGAAATTGTGCCACTGCCGGTGCTACGTGAGTGAGCATGACCGCGGACCTCAGCGGTGGCGTTGGGATCGTTCGTTTTGGTTGGGCCGCGCTTCCTCCTGCAGCTCTAGCCGAGGCGGCAGGAAAAGCCACATCTCTAGAGAGCCGGAATGAAATCCAAGAGCGATGCCTTCGCCGCCGGCAGCAGTAGCCGAGTCTCCCTGAGACTCGGACCCGCCGTCCATTCCAATGAACAGCTCTACTTGAGTCCGCGATCGGCACCCCGGCGCTCCGGACTGTTAGCCGGAGGGGATCCCCTTCTTTTTTCTACGTCGGTCTCAGCCAGCCATAATTAAAGTGATTGCGCAACGGCGAATGGTTTTTTCCTGGAGGTGCGGATGGTAAAGTAGAGAGCCTAATCTCTCACATCAAGGGAAACTCACATGCTCACGAGTCACGGTGCGGCGCGAAGGTGGAATTATGGCTTGGCGGCGGCGGTCGCGGTCTTCTGTTGCATTCCGTCTTCGACCGGCGCTCAATCCACCGCCAGTAGTGCGGCGGCGTGGGACGCCTATGTTGTACAATTCTTGAGCGACCATTTCGCCGCGAATCCGGATGCGGCCGTCGCTGCCGGCAAGCACGAATTCGACGGCAAGCTGCCCGACTGGAGTGACGCTGGGCTGCGCCGCGAGGTCGCACGGCTAAAGGCCGAACGCGACAAGGCGTGGGCGTTCCGCGATGAGGACTTGGACGATCGCTGCCGCTTCGAACGCGACTACCTTCTGGCGCAGATCGACGAAAAACTGTTCTGGCTCGAAGTCGCCGATCATCCTCGGACCAGTCCGACGTTCTATTCGAATTCGTTAGATCCGGATGTCTATGTGCGGCGCGAGTACGCACCGCTGGAGACGCGCATTAAGGCCTATACCGCCTATGCGCAAAACGTCCCGCGAGCGCTCGAGCAAATTCAGGCGAATCTAAAAACGCCGATGCCGAAAACCCTGGTCCAAATCGGCCGTCGAACGATCGGCGGATTGGCCGGATTCTATGCCGGCGATGTCGTAGGCATATTCGCACCGGTCAAAGACGAGCAGTTGCAAAAGGAATTTCAAGAAGCCAACGCGGCTGCAATTCAGGCGGTGAAAACCTTTGACGCGTGGCTGGCCACGCTCGAACCAACGGCAACCGACGATTACGCGCTGGGGCCGGATAGATTCAGCCTGATGCTCAAAATGACCGAAGGTGTCGATATCCCATTGGGCCGGCTGGATGAGATCGGCAAGCGCGATTTGCAACGGAACTTGGATGTGCTTGCACGGGAGTGCAAGAAGCTGGCCCCCGACAAAACGGTTGAAGAATGCATGGCGATGGTGGCCGCCCGCAAAGCCGAGGGCGATGGCCCGGTCGACGCGGCCTCGCGACAGCTCGCCGGTTTGCGCAAGTTCGTCGAGCAACACGACTTGGTGTCGATTCCAGGGACCGAGCAAGCACGCGTGGCGCAGGCACCTGCATATCGGGCATGGAATTTCGCTTACATCGATATTCCCGGGCCGTACGAGAAAGGCCTGCCGTCGACCTATTACATCTCGCCGCCCGATCCCACGTGGACTAAGGAGGCGCAAGACGCGTACACACCCGGCCGGGCCAATTTACTCTACACGTCGGCACATGAAGTTTACCCGGGCCACTTCTTGCAGTATCTGCACGCGCACCGAGCGCCATCGAAAATCGGCCAGCTGTTTGTCGGCTATGGTTTCTCGGAGGGCTGGGCCCACTACACGGAAGAAATGATGCACGACGCCGGCCTCAGCGCGGGCGACCCGGAGATGCACATCGGCCAATTGCACGACGCGCTTTTGCGCAACGTGCGGTTCGTTTCGGCAATTGGCTTGCACACACAGGGAATGACTGTCGATGAAGCCAAGAAATTATTTCGCGAGAAGTCGTTCACGGACGAAGGCAATGCGCTGCAGCAGGCCGCTCGCGGGACATTTGAACCGGCATATTTGAATTACACACTCGGCAAGCTGATGATCCGCAAGTTGCGAGACGATTGGACCGCCACCCGCGGCGGTCGCGCTGCCTGGAAGCAATTCCACGACGAGTTTCTGCGCTATGGTGGCCCGCCGATTCCACTCATTCGCCGCGTGATGATGGGCCCCGAGGACAAGGGTTCGTTGTTTTGAGCGTTTTCACCTCTCCCTTTGGGAGAGGTCGCGAGTTGACGAGCCGGTGAGGGAAACGCGCTGCGATGCCGGAAAGCCCTCACCGCTCGATAGCTCGCTGCCTCTCCCGGCGGGAGAGGCGAAAGCATTACACATACGGCAACTGGCCTTTGCGGGCACTGGCCAAGTTCACGAACAAATCGGCTAGAGCACTAGCAACCGCTTCAAAGTATCGCGACTCCTTTCTCGGCCGTCGCCCGAGACGGATCACCGCTACCCGTATCCGGATGGCTTTTCGACCACGGTCGCGGCGTCCAAACGCCCGGCTGGTTGACTCCGCCAATAACAAAGGGCACTCTCTCGCCGCCGCCGGCATGCTGCAGCTCAACGAGCTCGGGACACAGATGCAATAACAGACTCGTTTCCATCTCGTCGGCATGATCACCCGGCGCTTCAAACGCAGACCGCTTTACATCGGGCACCATTTCATAAAAGTTCACGACAACGATGAGCAGTCCATGCTGCGACTGCGCGTCGCGGACCAGCGGCTGGAATTGGTTGCCGCCATGCGCGTTGAGGATCACGAGCCGGTCGATATTTTGGCGCACGAGTGACCGCGCAACGTCGTTCAAAATGGCGGTCGCCGTCGGTGTCGTGAAGCTGATGGTACACGCCTGGTCGAGTTGCTGTTCGTCGTTGCCGAATGGAATCGTCGGCAACACGATCACTCGCCCACCACGGCCGTGGGAGAGATCCGCCGCGCGTTCCGCCACGCGTGTGGCCTCAATCACGTCCGTCCCATAGGGCAAGTGCCGGTTATGCGACTCGGTCGCACCCCACGGCAGAACCGCGACGACCGGCGGCGTTTCGGTCAGCTGCCGGTGATTGGCTTCCAGTAATATATAGGGGCGTGGTGGCATCATTCGTTTTTGCTGTAATTTGCGGCTTGTGCTATTTCGTGTCTTCGCGGCTGTCGGCATACCTGGCCACGATACCACTCAAAAACAACAGGCCGATCAAATTGGGAAATACCTGCAGCCCATTGAGCATATCGCCCCAGGCCCAAACTACATCGACTTTTGCCACGGCGCCGAACGGGATGAGCACGCAATATAACCACCGATAGGGCATGATGATCCAGTTGCCCATCAAGTATTCGAAGAACTTCTCGCCGTAATATGCCCAGCCGATGAGCGCACTGTACCCGAACAAAAACACCGAGACGGTTACCATCCATCCACCCGCGCTGGCCGCCGGCATGGCCGAGTTGAACGCTTGCGTCACGGCGGCCGGCCCGGTGACCCCCGATTGCCACGTGCCCGTCACAAGTATCGACAGTGCACTGATTGTCGAGGTGACGAACGAAATGATGAACACCTCCATCATTGCCGCCAATCCCTGTTGTTCCGGGCGGGAGGTTTTGGCAATTCCATATACCACAGCGGCGGTGCCGTAGCCGGCTTCATTCGCATACACGCCGCGTGCCACGCCGAAGCGAATCGCTCGCATCATGACCCAACCGGCAGTGCCACCGGCCGCGGCGCGCGTGGAAAATGCTTCGGTGAAAACAAGTCGCAGCACTTCCGGCAATTGTGCCAGGTTGACGCCAATGACGACGAGCCCGCCGATGACATACAGCGACACTTTAAGCGGAGAAAGCTTTTCCGCGGCCCGGCCGATGGACTTGATGCCGCCCACGATCACCAGCCAGGTGAGCACGGCCATAACGGCGCCGAGCAGCAGCATGTCGCGATCGAATTGCCAATCGCCGATCTGCTGCATGCCGGAATCGATTCCGTGCGTCGCCAGTTGGCTATCGAGCATCACGGCCACGGAATTGGGCTGTGTGAACGGCGTTGTGAACAGGCAGCCGATCCCGGCTAGTACCGCAAACAGCCAGGCGAGCGCGGGCGACTTAAGTCCGTCGCGCAGATAGTACATCGGCCCGGCCAGGGTCGACTCGCCGGAAGATACGCGAAAATGCACGCCCAGTACCGCCTCGGCGAACTTCGTCGCCATGCCGAAGAAGCCGTAGCACCAAATCCAGAACAGCGCTCCTGGACCGCCGGAGACGATGGCCGTCGCCACGCCGGCGATATTTCCCACGCCGATAGTGGCGGCCAGCGACGTAAAAAAAGTTTGCAGTGGCGCCAGCGCCCCGCTGGTCGCCGTCTGCCGGCTGCGCACAGTTTCGCGTAGCGCCTCGCCGAATCGCGTTACTTGGACGAAACGCAGACGGAGCGTGAAAAACAACGCCGTCAGCATGAGTACCGCGATGACCGCATAGGAAACCTGGTCGGCGGCGTATTCAATCCACAGAAACAGGCGGTCCATCGTGCGCACTCGCGGCATGTTGGGGCAATCGCTGGTGCATGATAACATGCAGTTTCCGAGCCGCAAACGTGCGATCTGCGATTGCAATCATGCCGCAACGACATCAACTTAGTCTGTCAACTCGCGTGCGCTGGTTTATGGCTGCGCTGGCTGCGATCTCTGTAAATCGCACCGCACACCCAGAAGTGCCAAAAGTTACCGTGTTCGAGTCGCGGAGCGACGGCTACCGAGCGTTTCGAATTCCGGCGATCGTGCTGGCCGCAAACGGCGATCTGCTGGCATTTGCCGAGGGGCGCAAGCATCGATTGTCCGATGCCGGTAATATCGACATTGTAGTGAAGCGCAGCACCGATCAGGGCCGTTCTTGGGGGCCTCTACAACTTGTGCCGGATGAATGGAGCGAACCGAATTCAAACGTTACGATCGGCAGCCCGGTCCCGGTCGTCGACCGTCAGTCCCTCGAATCCCAAGGCCGTGTGTGGCTGGTGTTCACGCGCAACAACGAGCGCGTGTTTGTGGCGTCAAGCGACGATCACGGTATCACCTGGTCTGGGCGGCGGGAGATAACCGACATCGCTAAGAAACCGGAATGGGGTTGGTATGCGACCGGGCCGGGGCACGGAATTCAACTCGAGCGCAATGTTTTTCGTGGCCGCTTGCTGATACCGTGCGACCACCGCGACCGCGCGAACAAAAGCTGGGGAGCGCACATGCTCTACAGCAGCGACCACGGCGCAACGTGGCAGATCGGCGCGGTCGATACGTGCGCGGCAACGGGCGCGATTCATCCCAACGAAAACCAAGCGGCAGAACTTCTGGACGGCCGCGTCTACGTGAACGCTCGCGATCAGCACGGCACAAATCCGGCCACGCGGGCCGTCGCCTACAGCAGCGACGGCGGCATGAGTTTTGACGCGCCGTTCATGGCCGAGCCGAACATCGCTACCACTGTTGTGCAGAATTCGGTGATGCGTTTTGTTTCCAAGGACGAAGTTACGGCACGCAATTTCCTGATCTATTCCTGCCCGGGCGATCCCAAGGCACGTCGCGATCTGACGCTTCTGGTTAGTCTGGACGAAGGCCGGTCATGGACCAAAGGCATGTTGTTGCACGGAGGGCCCGCAGCATACTCCGACCTGGTGCAACTCGATGAGCGGCGGATCGGCGTTCTCTACGAAGCGGGCAAGACGCTGTACGACCGGATCGAATTCGCGACGGTGGTCTTGGAGGAGCTCATTGTTATTCCGAAGTGTCCCTAGGGCGGGGGTGGTATATATATATGGCAAGTTGGTTTACCGCAATGAGTTACACCTTTTGAAGGCTGGCATTTCGTCCTCTACGAAACTCCCCTGAGGGATTTATGGCTGCCGAACGACTAAATTGATGCGTTGAGGGTTGCAATGGTCAGCCGAGTTCGGCGAACAGGATTTTACTGGGTCTTGTAATCCCCACTCTCCAACCCTGCGGCCGGACCCCTCTCGCACCGAGGTGCCGATTGACGGACGCCGACCTACTTCGCGGGGCGCAGCACGGCGATGCCGAGGCATGGCGCGCACTGTATCAGCGCGCGCTGCCAGCGGTATGGCGCCAGGCGTATGCGCTGGTGGGAGACGTCCACGTAGCCGAGGACATCACTTCCGAAACGATGCTCGCTCTGCTCAAAAATATCGATCGCTTGGAATCGGACACGCCGAAAATCGCGGGCTGGCTACGCGTCGTCGTCAAGTGCAAAGCGGCCGATCATCAACGGAGCGCCATTCGCAATCGGAACAAGCTGACGATCGCCGCCGGATCGGCCAATGGCCAGGCCGAGGGCGGGCCCACTCTTCCGCTCGAAACGGAGGAAACGCGAGCGCAGGTTTTACGCGTGCTCGATGAGCTGCCCGACAGGCAGCGCGTCGTGCTGGAGTGGAAGTATTTGGATTCGCTACGGGTGCGGGAAATCGCCGAGCGCTTGGGCGACAGTGAAAAGGCAGTGGAAACGGTGTTGTATCGCGCCCGCCGCGAGTTTCGCCGGCTGTTTGAGCTGCGGCGATTTCGTGGCGTGGAGGTGACGCGTACTAACGAGCGGGGCACTGACAATTCGCAGCAGGCGCAGTCGTAGGACCAATATGGCTATGGACCACGAACAACCTGAAGATTCGGACGCTTCCCAACTTTCCTGGCTGCTCTCGTCGGCTCACGATGCACCGGAGATGCGCCGTGAGTTTGTGAGCGAGCTCTCGGAACGCCTCGACGCGGAGTTCACTGCGCGTGATCGCGCCGTAGGAACGGCGCGGCGGTGCCGTCGCGCAATGGCGCGGCAATGAAGGTCACGAATACGGCGGTGGAATCTATAGAACCGTCCCCAAGCCCCTCGTTTGCGAGGGGAAGCCACAAGCGACGGCGCTGGGTGATCATGGCTGCCACCGCGGCGTCGTTACTGGTGGCGACCGCCGTGTTAAGTGATCCGCCGGCGTGGGCGGCGGCGTTGATCGCGATTGTCAACCGGATCGGTGATTTCGCGATCGGGGATCGAGACGATCAGGCGGCGCTACCGGATCCCAACATCGAACGCGATGGTGGTGCTCAAGCGCAGCCTGGCCGCGAGATTCCCAGCGTGCCCGAGCGGGCTACAACGGTGGATGTTGAAGTTCGTTCGCTTGAATCGTTGGGTGATGGCGACCGCATCGCAAGATCGGATGTGGAACCTTCTGTGCTACCGGAGGCACCGCACCCGGCCACAAACGTTCCCGCGTGGGAACCATTTGCCGAGCCGTTGCCGCAATCTGAACTGTCCGAGCGCATTGATCATGAGCTGGCCGCGGTCTGGCTGGCAAACGGCATACGTCCGGTTGGCCCGGCGACGGATGCCGAGTTCATGCGCCGCGTGTATCTCGATCTCGTCGGTCGCATTCCGAGCCCGAGTGAAGTGCAGGAGTTCTTGGAGGATCCGTCGTCGAATCGCCGCGAAGCGCTCGTCGATCGGCTGCTGGAGCACCGCGATCACGCAACCCATCTGGCGGCCGTGTGGCGCGGCATTTTGCTACCCTCGGAAGGCGACTTGAGCCGACTTGGCGGCACAGTGAAATTTGACGAGTGGCTGGCCGAGCGATTTGCGGAAAACAAGCCGATATGACCAGATCGTGCGCGAGCTTTTGCTTGGCCGAAGGGCGTGTGGCGGAGTCCGGCCCGCTGCTGTTCTATGCGGCACTGCGGCTGAATCCCGAAGAGCTGGCGGCCCGAACGTCGCGGGCATTTTTGGGCGTGCGAATGGAGTGTGCCCAATGCCACGACCATTCCTTCGACGACGATTTCGCAGCATGATTTTTGGAGCTTTGCGGCGTTCTTCGCCCGCATCTCCCGGCCACGGGGCAAGATGGAAATGACTTCGCCCGTGCTTGCCGTGCGCGATAACCAGCAGGGCGACGTGATGATTCCCGAATCGAACGAGGTCGTTCCGCCGCGCTTGCCGCAAACGGCCGTTGCGATTGCCGACACCGCCGATGGACCGCCGCGTCGCAAGGTGCTGGTCGATTGGCTCACATCGCCGAACAACGGTCAATTTGCGCGGGCGACCGTGAATCGCGTGTGGGCCCATCTGTTTGGTCGCGGCCTGGTGGAGCCGGTGGACGACATGCGTCCGGACAACGCGCCAATCGCGCCTGATGTGTTGGAAACGCTGAGCCGCGATTTCGCCGCGAGCGAGTTCGATCTGCGCGGGCTGCTTCGCGCATTGGTGCTCACCAAGACGTATCAGCTCGCCAGCCGCTCGGAAGACAGCGATCCCGCTCGCACGCTGCACTTCGCCCAGATGAATATCAAGAGCTTTACGGCCGAGCAGCTTTACGATTGTATTACCGTCGCCACGCGACAAGGCGCGAATGCTGTAGGGCCCGTCAATCAGCCTGGGCTGCAGCGATTCGCCGACACGAGCCGCCAGGCGTTCGTCGAGCAGTTCCGCGCACCTGCCGACCAGGTGACCGACTACCACGCCGGTATCCCGCAGGCGCTCACGCTGATGCATGGCGGCTTGATCCACAACGCGACCGACGTGGCCACGAGCGGCTTGCTGAAATCGTTCGCCGCACCGTTTTTCACCGACGAGCAGCGGCTCGACACGTTGTTCCTATCAACGCTGTCGCGCTACCCGACCGATGCGGAGCGCAAAATGATGCTGGAAACCATTTCGGCCGCAACCACCGACACAGAGCGTCAGCAGGCGCTCGGCGACGTACTGTGGGCGCTGCTCAACAGCGCAGAGTTTACGTTTAACCACTAACCGATGGAATTCATATTCTTTGCGCCTTCGCGTCTTTGCGTGAAATTTTGTTCGAACGCTAACATGCTGGTTCACGTAATACCCGATTGAAAGGATCGTACCGATGGCCCGTCTCGATCTTTTTGATCGTCGCCGGTTGCTGCACGCGATGGCCTGCGGTGCATGTGGAGTGAGCGTGAGCGGTTGGTTGCCGGCGCTGGCGCAGGAGCTGGCGGCCGATCCGCGTCGCCGCCGGCATTGCATTCTGCTGTGGATGGCGGGCGGTCCGAGCCAGACCGACACCTGGGACATGAAGCCCGGCCACGAGAACGGTGGCGAGTTCAAGGAGATCGCCACGAATGTGCCCGGCGTGCGGTTCAGCGAACACTTGCCGCGGCTGGCGCAGCATGCTGACAAGCTCGCGATCATCCGCAGCCTCAAAACGAAGGAAGGCGATCACGAGCGGGGCTCGTACTTGATGCGGACCGGCCAGCGGCCGATGAGCGTGATCAATTATCCGTCGGTCGCCGCCGCGCTCGCCAAAGAGCTGGCCAGCGCCGATGACAGCTTGCCGCCATACATTAGTGTGGGCCCCAATCGCGGGCCGGGGCAGGGCGGCTTTGGGCCCGGTTTTCTCGGTCCGAAGTTCGCGCCGCTGGTGGTCGCCGGCGGCAACATGTATGCACCGCAGACCGCGCCGGCGGCCGATGGATATGCCGAGCTGAAGGTCGACGCGATCAAACCCGTGGAGGGCGTCACCGAAGCGCAAGCTGACGCGGCGGCTCGACTTGTGGAAGCGCTCTGGAAAATAGCTTCCTCACTGCCCACGCTAGCGCGTCGCCGAATGCGCATCGCACTGTTTACGACAACGCGCTGCGGATGATTCACAGCGAGGCGGCGAAGGCGTTCGACTTGTCGCAAGAGCCGGCAAAAGTTCGCGACTCGTACGGCAAAGGCGTGTTCGGGCAGGGCTGCCTGCTGGCTCGCCGGCTCGTTGAACACGGCGTGCCGTTTGTCGAAGTGTCGCTCACTTCTTCATCAGCCGGCAGCTTCGGTTGGGACACGCACGCCAACAATTTTGAAGCTGTGAAGGCGCTCTCCGCCGAGCTCGATGCCGGTTGGGCCTCGCTGATGTCCGACCTGTCGGACCGCGGCCTGTTGGAATCGACCACGATCGTGTGGATGGGCGAGTTCGGCCGCACGCCGCAAATCAACGGCCAGGCTGGCCGCGATCATTTTCCGGGCGCGTGGTCGTGCGTGCTTGGCGGGCGGCGGTATCGCGGGCGGCCAGGCGTTCGGCCGCACCAGCGCCGACGGCATGAGCATCGAAGAAAATCCCGTCGGCGTGACCGACGTTTTGGCGACACTGTGCTCGGCGCTCGGCGTCGATCCGACTACAGAGAACACCTCCAACACGGGCCGGCCAATCAAAATTGTCGAGCTTGTCGACGGCGCTCCGATCGACAAACTCCTGGCATAGCCGCTTGCGGCTTAGCGACAAACAAACATGAAGCAGGGCAAATTAATTCTGCTGCTCTCGATAGCCCTCTGCGGCCCTTTCGCGCGCGCCCAAGCTCCATCTCCGCCCCCGCGGCCCGACTTGAACACCGCCGCGCCCATTGCGACATGCAAGCTGCAGTCGCTACCAACCAATTCGCAACCACCCTACGATCGTTCTGCCGTTCTGTACTCACTTCAGCCGCCGGTGGACGACCCGCTCGCCAACTACCAGCGCACGCCGCTGGGCGATTGGCAGATGCCGGCAGAAGCCGACCGCAACGATCCCTGGCTGCGGCTATTTGTCTTTATGCCGAAGCGACCTATCGTCGTTGACCTCGCCGCTTTCGTAGACGGCAAGTCATTCCGTGAGAAACGCGAGGCGTGGGTCGACGAGGTGCTCACAGCGGCGAAGTCACCGGTAGGCGCGGAAGGTGCCCCCGGGAATAAACCGAGCATAGAACCGGGAACTAACGAGACGGACAAGGCGTCTGAAAACGGGCCGCCGGCCGGCGAAAAGAAACCAGCCGAGACGGACGGCCAGAAAGATCAGCTGACCGGTGTGACCACACAAGCCAGGCAAGCACCAACAATGCGCGACCGATTGATCAATTACCTGACGACGAACGGCGCGGAAGTCCACCGCGACGAAATCCACTGGCTGATCGCCGAGTGGGGTGCCGGTCCGTTGGTGGTCGTGCTCGGCCCCGGCCTGTCGTGGCAACGTGCCAGCCTGGCACCGCTATTAGCGTACTTGGATCAAGATGCCGACGGAGGCCTATCCGTCAACGAAATTGCGCAGTCGCACGATTCGCTAAAACGCGCCGACTTGAATGGCGACGATGTCGTGGATGTCAGCGAGCTGCGACGCGCCGCGACCCATCCGCCTGTCGTGAGGAGAGCAACCGGCCACTCGCTCATTGTCCCGCTGGATGCGAACACAGATTGGGACGCGCTTGCAGCTGACGTAATCCGCATCTATGGCCGCGATCCGTCGCTCAACGATGAGCAGGTGCGCGGACTTTGCAGCGAGCCGGCCGATGTCACGTTGCGCGTAGACTTCGGCGCAACAAAAGATGGCGAGAAACAAACGCACGAGTTGTCGGTTATATCGTTGGGGCAGGAAATGGCAGAGAACAAGGAAGCCGTTGTGGCCACGAGCGACGTCATTAGTCTGGATGTCGGCGGGGATTTTATCGAATTCAGCGCGGCACAAGTGGAAGCTGCCGGCAACGCCGATGCCAGCGCGAGCCAACTTGCCATCGGCGCGGTTGTCGACGGCAACTCGCTCGAGCGTTTGTTGGATCGCGATCAAGACGGGCGATTCACGCTCCGCGAGCGGCAGGAGCTTGCCGGTCTGCTGGCGGCGCTCGATGACAATCAGGACGGCCAGGTCGATAGCGACGAAATTCCTACGCCAATTCGCTTGGCGGTGACGGTGGGCCCGCGCGTGCATCAATTGTTGGTCACGCCCACGGGGTCGGCCCGCACGATCGCACCGCGCGACGCCGCTCCCACAGCGCCGGGCTGGTTCCTCAGCATGGACAAGAACAGCGACCGCGATCTGTCGCGCAACGAGTTTTTGGGAAATACAGAACAGTTTAGGCAGTTTGACACCGACGGTGACGGCCTGTTGAGTGTGGCCGAAGCACTGAAACTCAACGGCGGGCAGTGAACACGAAACAGCCGCTCGTTTATCATGAATTGTTGATTTCAAGAAAGCAGAAAAAACAGGAGGAAGCAGAGGCAGCAGAGAAGGAGTGTATTCAGAAAGTCAAAACACACGCGATCGAATTGGGCCAGAAAGCGAGGAACACTAATTACCGCTAATCGACACTAATTCTATTAGCGAGGATTAGTGGAGATTGGTGTTCTTCACAACTCTGCTCTCTCCGTGCCCGCCTGTAAAAAACTCGCAAAATCACAGTTCCAATATTGTTGGCCACGCACCGAATTACACGAAGCGAATTAGTCTTCCCCACCCAATTGAGCAGAGCATGTCCACGACCAACGAACAGGTGTTGACGCATGAATCCACGAGCGAAGAAGTGGCTCGCGTCGTGGACCATGTGCATGGAAAATATGAAGAGATGTGCCAGGAGCTCTCCGGCACGATCGTCGGCATGAAGGATGTCACCGAGCAGCTCATGATCGGCATCCTGTGCCGCGGGCATTGCATTCTGCAGGGCATGCCGGGCCTGGCTAAGACGCTGCTCATTTCGCAGCTCGGTCGGCTGATGGATTTATCGTTTCACCGCATTCAATTCACGCCGGACCTGATGCCCGGCGACATCACGGGCGGCGACGTGCTGGAAGAGGACCGCACCACCGGCAAGCGCGTGTTCCGTTTTCTGCAAGGCCCGCTGTTCGCGAACCTGATCCTGGCAGACGAAATCAACCGCACGCCACCGAAGACACAAAGCGCACTATTGGAAGCGATGGAAGAGCGGCAGCTCTCGGTGGGCGGCACGACGTATCCGCTGCCGGAGCCGTTTTTTGTGCTGGCAACGCAAAACCCTATTGAAGTCGAAGGCACGTATCCACTGCCCGAGGCGCAGCTCGACCGCTTTCTCATGAAGATCAAGGTGAACTACCCCAGCCGCGCGGACGAGTGGGAAATCTGTCGCCGCCAAACCACCGACTATTCGCACGACATCGAGCACGTGATCGACGTGCAAACGCTCTTGGAAATGCAATCGGTCGTCCCCAAAGTGATCGTGGCCGATCACGTGTACGAGGCGGCGATCGATTTAGCGCGGATGACCCGGCCGGAAGAAGGCAAGTTGCCGGCCGAGCTGCGCGACAAGGTCCAGTACGGCGCGGGCCCCCGGGCAAGTATCGCCCTGCTCTTGGCCGGTAAGGCCCGCGCCCTCTTGCACAAACGGTGCCACGTCACGACCGACGACATTTTCGCCGTGGCGCCACCCGTGCTGCGGCATCGCATCATACCCACATTCAATGCCGAAGCGGCCGGGCTCGACACCGACGGAATCGTCAAAACGCTGGTCGAACGACACCGTGCCGTGCTGCGCTGATTGTAACCGGGTTCGGCATTTCCGGCAATGTTCGGGCGGTTGCGCTCACTTGGGCTGGTCAAAACTCACGCAGAGGCGCAGAGGTCGCAGAGAGGAATAGAACATTCTCCGCGGCCTCAGCGCCTCTGCGTGAGCGATTTCAATTCTAAGAAATTGGTAAGGTCGCTGTGGCTCAGAACCGCGTCAACAAATTCGTCAGCTCGCTGCGCGATCGTCAGTCGGGAGAAGGCGAGGCGAAATCGGTGGCACCGACACCGGCTGCCGAGCCCCGCGCCGCTGCCAAGCCGCCCAGCATTCCGTTCTTTGATCCCCAAGTGCTCACCAAGCTGGGGCACTTGGATTTGATTTCGCGTTCGGTGGTCGACGGCTTTCTATCGGGTAAGCATCGCTCCACTCATAAGGGGGGCTGCACTGATTTCGCCGAGTTTCGCCCATATGCGAAGGGTGATGACATTCGTCTCTTGGATTGGCGGCATTACGCAAAATCGGACCGCTACTATGTGAAGCGATACGATGACGAAACCAATCTGCAGGCGCTGTTGATCGTTGACACCAGCGGCTCGATGAATTTCGGCTTATCGACGGTGAGCAAATGGCGCTATGCGCAGATGGCGGCCGCTAGCCTGGCACATCTATTGTTGCGGCAGCGCGACTCGGTCGGTCTCGCGCTGGTCGGTCAACATTTATTAGACTTCGTCAAGCCGCAGCCGCGGCGAATCACCTGGCCCGCTTGCTCGATCTCTTGGGCAGCACCAGCCGGCCGGCCCCTCGAATATTGCAGATGTCCTCATGCAACTGACCGGCCGGCTCAAACGCCGCGGCATGGTCGTCTTTATTTCCGATTGTTTCGGCGACGTGCCCGCGCTCAAGCACGCGCTGGAACAATTCTGCTTTCGTGGCCACGACGTGATGGTGGCGCAGGTTCTTGCGCCGAGGAGCTCACCTTTCCCTTCCGACGCGAGGCGTTTTTCCAAGACCTCGAGCTCCACCGCCGCATGCAAGTGAATCCGAACACGGTCCGCAAAGCTTACCTCAAGGAATTCCAGGCCTTCATGGATCAATTGCGCACCGCGATGAACGATATCGGTGTAGATCTGATGACGTTCACCACGGCAGACGATTTAGGCGAAGTATTGGCATACCACCTGCGCCGCCGCGCGGCGATGAAGAACCCGCACCGCGCAACGGTGAGGGCGTAACAGTAGGTCCGCCGAGCCGAGGCGGACACGCGTGAGATTATGCTGTGCCGCTCGGCTCGCGGCACCTACAGAGCCCAAATGAGCTTCCTCAGTGCCGCATTCCTGTTCGCCTTGCCGTTTGTCGCGGTGCCCGTGGCGATCCATCTTTATCGCGGCCGGCAGCGCGATGTCATCCTATGGGGCGCGATGCAGTTCCTTGCGGCCGCGGTCACCAAGGGCCGCCGCATGGAACGACTTGAGGAATTGCTGCTGATGGCACTGCGCTTCGCCGCCGTCGCCGCGCTCGTCCTCGCTTTGGCCCAGCCGATGGTTCGCAGCAGCTGGCTCGGCCACGCGACCGACCACGAAGTGATTCTCGTACTGGACAATTCCCTGTCGATGTCGCGCAACGTAGAAGGCCAGACCGCGGCAGACCGCTTGAAAGAGCAAGCCCTGGAAGTCGTGGATTCGCTGGCCGCCACGGAAGGTGTGCAAGTGCTGCTGGCCGCCGGCGGCGAATGGGTCACAGCTGAGCCGGTGCCGGCTGACTCCAGCGGCAAACAGCGGCTGCGCGATATCGTCGAGAACGCCGAGCCGACGCTCGGCACGGCCGATCTGTTGGAATGTTTGCAGGCCGCGGTGCATCTTCAATCGGAGAATGAGCCCACCGGCCGTCGCATCGTTGTGTTCACCGATAGCCAGGCAGGCAGTTGGCGAGTCGATGCCGAGGGCGGCGTGGAAGCAGCTGGCGCTCGATCGTGAGGCCGTCGACTATCCCATCACGATTGAGGTAGTCGATTGCGGACTGGAAGAGATCGAAGTCAACAACCTCGCGGTGGCGGAAGTACGCGCTGGAAAATACCTGATTCGCCCCGGCGAGCAAGCCGAGCTTGCCGCGGACATTATCAATACGGGCGATGTGCCGACCGAGGCCACGACGGTTGAGTGGATTGTCGGTGGCAAGGCTCTGACGAAGTCGGCAGTCAAAGCGCTGGAGCCCAGCGCGAAGACGCAAGCGACCGCCACGCTGCCGATGGCTACGGCCGGCATCTTCTCGGTAACTTGCCGCATCTCCGGCGAGGACCAGCTGCCGCTCGATCAGGAAAACTCGATCGTCGTGGAGGTTGCCGACCAGCTTCCAATTCTGTTTGTCGAAGGTGAGAAGTCCGGAGGGCCGAGCGTACCCGCACCGGAATTATTGGCCGCAGCGCTGGGTTTCAAGAACAACGAGCCGCAGGCCTGGCATTCGGTGTTTCGACCGGAGACGATCGCGCCCGCCGCGTTAGCCACGCACTCGCTGGCCGAATATCGAGCCATCTTGATTAACGATCTTGCCGGTTTGAGCCCGGCGGCGCTCGACCGCGTGGATTCGTTCGTACGCACCGGCGGTGGACTATGGATCGCGCTGGGCGACGACATCGATCGCGTGGAGTTCAATCGCGATTGGTACAGCGACGGCGACGGTTTGAGCCCGCTCGGCCTGGATTCGCTCGCCGTGATCGATAAATCGGACGATGTGGCCGGCACTGTTCACCCACCGTCGCGCGATCATCCCGCCACCATCCAGCTTGCAAACACCACGCAGCTGGATATCGACGAAGCGCGGATTCGCCAGCGCTGGCGGTTCGCCGATCAACCGGCGTCCGGCGATGCCGTGTCATCGCTGCTGGAATCGGGCGACGGCCAGCCGTTGGTCGTGGAAAACTATGTGGGGCAGGGCCGCGTGTTAGTGCAGGCGTTTCCGCTGGGACTGGAGTGGAGCAATCTGCCGCTACTCAAAGCGTATGTGGTGATGGTTCACGATTGGCTCGCCTACGTGACTGCACCAACAATGGCTCGCTACAATCTTTCCCCCGGTTCGCCGATCGTGGCTGCACCGCAGAATGCGGCTGGCGCGACTTCGGCAGCGCTGGTCACGCCGCGCGGACGAGAAATCTCGCTCGCCGCGACCGATGCTGACGTTTCGCCGGTCTATCGATTCACGCAAACCAGGTTGCCCGGCACGTACCGCGTGCGATTTACAAGCGGAGGATCAGCTGCGAGCGAAATGCCGTTCTATGTAGCGCATGACGCCCGCGAATCCGATTTGCGGCCGCTAAATATTGCAGACCGCGATGCGCTTTTGGTTCCCGCCGGCGTGCAGTTCACGGGTTCCGAAGCTGCCGCAGCCGTTGAAACCGCCGACACGGCCCCGCGCCGTGAACCGTTCTGGAGCTTCCTGCTGGCAGCCCTCGTGGCGTTGTTGGCCGGCGAACTCTTGATGTCCAACTGGCTCGCCCGCCAGCGCAGCGGCCTGGCGGTGAACACCGGATGAGCGTTTGCCATGAATACATCAAGCCGCCAAGACGCCAAGGACGCCAAGAAGCAGAACCGCTCGATTGTTTTTTCTTGGCGTTCTTGGCGTCTTGGCGGTTTATTTGATTAGCATTTCGAACATGGACGAACAAGCACGACAAGTTGTTGAGCAGTTAGCCTGGGAAGGCTTGGTCGATGGGTCGACTGCGCTGGCGATTTGGATTGCGCTGGCCGTTGTGGCGGCTATTTTCCTGTGGCGCGAGCGGCATGCCGTGGGTCGCGGCTGGGCGGTTGTTTTCTGGGTGTTGCGGCTGGTCGCGTTTGGCTGCGCGCTGTGGATGCTTGCGGGGCCGACCCAGCAGCGCATCGAGCGCACGACCACGACTCAATCCATCGCCATCTTCGCCGACGGCAGTGAGAGCATGGATGTCGTCGACCCGTCCGATCCGAACGACGCCGTGCGTTGGGCGCTGGCAGTCGACGGCAGCACGGCCGACGATCCACTGGTTCGCTGCGATCGACTCAGTGTGGCACTGGGCGCAGCCCT
The DNA here is from genome assembly GCA_963786455.1 of uncultured Planctomycetota bacterium. Classification (GTDB taxonomy): domain Bacteria; phylum Planctomycetota; class Planctomycetia; order Pirellulales; family Lacipirellulaceae; genus JABDGM01. The sequence continues at coordinate 1,467,038 of CAWAZX010000018.1, forward strand.
GTCGAATTGCCAGCGGTTCCACCAATTCGTGCGCGAGCATCGGCCGATGAAGCAGTTGGCCGCGCTCGTCACATCGATTGGTTCAGGAATCGAGCGGGCTTCGATGCACGCCGATGCGCTGGTGGCCCAACTCGCCGGCAAAGACGAATTTCTGGAAGACCGCTCCTCGCGAATCTCCACGCTGCTGGACGGCGTGATCGACGACTCCCTGTCTGCCATTCGCAAGTCAGTGACCGATGCAGACCAGGCGGTGGGTGACGATTTCACTCTTCACGTCGATCAATTGATGGAAGGACTCAAGAGCGCCCAGCGCCGCACTCAGGTGTTTGCGGCCGATTTGGCGCAGCAGCGAGCCGACGCACGAAAGCAGCAAGCGGACGTCGACGGGCTTTCGCGCCGCGCAAGGCGGCCCGGGCACTCGACAAATTGGAAAGCGAGCTGGGCGACGACCTGTCGGAAACGGTCCGCATCCAGCGATTCCGTTTCGATCGCACGGCGATGCCGGTGGCCGTCGATGCGGGTTGGGTAAGCGCGCTCGAATCGCCGCAGCTCACACCGGACGCCGTGGCGAACGATACGATCTCCACCGTCGCCGCCGATCCATCCGCCGCGAAAGCTCAGAATACGAACGCCGGCCCAGCCACCAATCTGTCTGCCGTGTTTGACCAATTGGCCAATGGACAAGCGGGAGAATCGACGCGGCTGGCCGTGGTGCTATCCGATGGGCGTCACAACGACGTCGACGCGCCCGCGCCGCAGGAGGTCGCCGCGAAACTCACTGACGTGCCGATCTACGTTGTGCCGATCGGCAACTCCGTGCTGCAGCGCGACGTGCTGTTGCACCGCGTCGAAGCGCCGTCGACCGTCGCCGAGAAGGATTCAGCGGTCATCGACATCATCGTGACCGGTTTCGATTGCGAAGGCCAATCGGCCGCCGTGGTATTGCGGCACGAAGGGCGCGAAGTCGACCGCAAGCCAATCGAGTTCACTGGGAACCGCAGCGATTACCGCGTGCGGTTCATGGTGCCGGCCAAGGAGCTCGGCTGGCAGGAATACATCGTCGAGGTCGAGCCGGTCGAAGACGAAACGAACACGGCAAACAATTATCAGCCGGTTTCTTTTGAAGTGGTGCGCGACCGCGTTCGCGTGCTATTGGCCGACGGCGTGGCGCGCTGGGAGTATCGCTACCTGAATCAGCTTTTCCGCCGGGATCAGCACGTGGAGTTCGACGAATTGTTGTTTTTCCCGCGCGTGCACGGTACCGGCAAGCTGGCCGATCGACCGGAGTTTCCGCGAGACCTCGAAGGCTGGTCGCGGTACGACGTGGTGATCCTGGGCGACATCGGCCCGAAGCAATTGTCGGCAGATAGCCAGCAGGCGCTGACGGAATTCGTCCGTACGCGGGGCGGCAATCTGCTGCTCATCGCCGGGCAGAATTCCATGCCGGCCGAATTCCAGAACCAGCCGCTGCTGGAGCTCCTGCCCGTGGAAACATCGCAAACGGTGATGCCGCGAGAAGGCTTTACGCTGCGGCTGACCGAAGAGGGCCGGTTTCAAAGTGCACTGCTCATTGCCGATTCCGCGGAGGAAAGCCGTCGCGCCTGGCAGCGCATCTACGAGCGACACCGCGTGTTTGCGTTATCGAATTACAGCCGGCCGAAATCCACCGCACGCACGCTGATCGAGGCCGTAACCGACGCTGCCGGCGAAGTGAACAGCAAGGCGGATGGCGCCGATGAAGTGGAGCACGCGTTTCTGTGTTGGCATCGCCTGGGGGCAGGGCGAGTTGCCTACCTGGCTGCGCCGGATACTTACAAGCTGCGCTGGCAGACAGGCGACCGCATGCACCACCGCTTCTGGGGCCAGTTCCTGCGTTGGATCACCGCGGCCGGCGCGGCGCCGGCAGCGACGTCGTCCGCCTGCAGACCGATCGCACGCGCTACGCCGATGGCGAGCCGGTAGAGGTTACCGTTTGGCTCAAAGACCCCGGTGGCCGGCCGCTGGAAGGCGAGGACGTGCAGGTCGAGGCCCGCACGTTCAACAACGAAACGGCGAGCGTCGAGCTCACGCCCGATCCACAGGTGCCGGGACGTTACTTCGGCACGTTTACAAACCTTGCCGCCGGTGCCTATCAACTCGCCGTCCGCGGCAAAGTCGTCGACGATCTGCTGAAGCAGGCCGCACAGGCCGACGAGGTCAAGGCGACCATTACCGTCTCCGCGTCCGACAGCATCGAGCTGATGAACACGCAATGCAACCGGGCGTTGTTGGAGCAGGTGGCCCAAATGACGGGCGGGCAAGTCATTCCGCCCACAGCGCTGAGCGAAGTGCTGCAGCTTGTATCGTTTACGCCGGAAGTCAGCGAATCGATCCAGCGCACGCCACTGTGGAACCGCTGGTCGAATTTATTCCTTGTGTTAGGCTGTTTGTTTACGGAGTGGGTCGTTCGGAAAGGGAAGGGATTGGTGTGAGGACTGGATTATCCAGCATCGAGAATCGTCCCAACGCGAAGTTGAGGGGATATATCATGAATCAAACAACGTCTCATTCTGCCGTGCCGTTTGCCATCCTGCGGAAGCTGCGGTTGGTGCGGCAGCGAAAGTTGTTCGTTCAGCTCGCGATTGCAATGGTCGCGGCATTGGCGGTGCTGTTGGCCGCAATGGGTGTGGCGATGCTCATCGACTGGCTCGCCACGCTGTACGATTCGCGCTGGCGTTATGTGCTCACGGCGACGGCGCTCGCCGCTGGGGCAATCACCGGTGCCGGTTGGGTGCTGCTGGCGTGGCGCCGATTGCTAGGGATTGAACGTATCGCGGGCGATGTCGATCACCACATGCCGCAGTTGGCCGAGCGCTGGACAACAATGACCCGGTTGGGATCGGATGCCGCGAACCCGGAGGTCATTCACCCGGCGATGCTCCGGCGTGTGCGCCTCGGAAGCCGCGCAGTTGGGAGCCGCATGTCGAGCCGGAGCAAGTCGTGTCGATGTCCACATTGATGCGTGCCATGCTTTGTCTCACCGCAGTGACTGCAGTGCTGGGTATTGCGGTGGTGTTCAACTCGCAACAGGCAATCGTGCTGGTGAAACGGTTCTGGCTGCCGGGCTCGTCGATCTCGGCGACGCAGTTGGTAAACGTACCTGGCAACATAGTGATTGGCCGCGGCGAGCCACTCGCGCTGGCGGCCTCGGTGGAAGGCACGCCGGTCGAGCGCGCTACGTTATTTCTGCGTTCCGATGCCGATCCACAGCGGGCCATTACGCTTGTCAATCGCGCTCAAGGGGCGATCGAGTTCTCGCATCGCGTGCGGGCAGTGGAATCACCGTTTGCATACCGCTTCCGCGCGGGCGATGGGCAAACCGACTGGTTCACTGTCGACGTGGCGGACCGCCCGGAGATCGACGAGCTCCAGCTCACCGTGACGCCTCCTGCGTACACCAAGCAGGCGGCCAAGAAATTCGACAAGCTTCCACCGCGCGTCGCCGCGATGGAGCAAAGCGAATTTGAGCTCGCGCTGCGCCCAACGATTCCCGTCACCAGCGCAGTGCTGCAGCCTGGCTGACGACAAGAACGTGCCGCTCACTGCCGATGCCGACGGTTGGCTCCGCTGGAAAACCACGCTGAAAGAGGGCTTCACGTTCGCGCCGATTCTCACCGAGTCGCGCGGGCTCACCAACCGCCGCGCTCCCAAGTGCCAGGTCACCGTGTATCCGGACAAGCCGCCCGCCGTGAAAGTGGTGACACCGGACGACAAGCTGGCCGTGCGGCCCGACGACACGATTCAAATTGCGTTCACGGCCACCGACGACGTCGGCATTGGCATGGCTGAGCTCTTGGTGTACGACGAAGCGGCCCCGGCGGTCGGCGGCGAGCCCGTGCCGATTGCCGCGATCCCCATTCCGCTGGGCGACCAGCAAGGCGCACGGTCCGTGCAGGACTCGGTGGATTTGGATCTCAGTAAATTCGTCGTCGAGGACGGCTCGGAGCTGAGTTACGAAATCCGCGTGCGGGAAGATCGCGGTGGTGCCGCATCGCAAACGAGTAGTCAGCCGTCCGCGAACCAGCAAGCGGCCAATCAACAACTGACGAATCAATCCGCGGCAAGCCAAACGGCGAACAATCAGCCGTCGGTCGATCCACTGGCGGCAAGCGGTGCAAACGCGAATTCGTCAACGGCATCGACGACAACCAATCAACAGTCCTCGGCGACAAGCGCTCAAACGTCCAGCAGCACGACACCCAACTCGCCCGGCGCAAGAGAATCAAACTGCCGCGACAGAAAACCAGCGCGTCGCAATCCCAGGCGACTTCGCCATCAGATAGTGGTCCGAAATCGCAGCAAGTAGCGACGAATGATGCCGAGGCGACTGAAGAAAAGACCTCTCAAACCGCGGCACGCCAGCCGTCGAGTGAACCGTCGGCAGCGAACAAACTCGCGTCCAACCAGTCACCGCGGGGTGAGAATCTGCAATCGAACGGCACATCGCAGTCGCGCAGCAATAGCTCGCATCAGTCGAGCGCATCGGCGTCTGACGCGAAGCCAGCGGATTCCGCCGCGAAAACTGCCGCCGACACACCCGCGTCATCGCCGGAAGGCGACAAGATGGCGAGCAAAACGCCGAACGCGTCGGCCGCATCCGATAAGAAGCCGGCCGATGCGGAGCAAATGCCGCGAACCGCATCCTCGGGCCGGCAATCGCTGTCGGGCGAGCGTCCGGAGTCCAGACAGGAATCACAGGATTCAAGCCAGAAAGCGCAAAACAGCGCAAGTCAGGATTCGTCAAAGTCCAGACAACAGGCGAGTGCCCAAGAGCAGCAGCGACAATCGCAATCCGGAAATCAATCGAGCAGCCAGTCGCCGCAGAACAACGACGAGCAGCAAGCCTCATCACCGAGCGATCCGCCTCCAGGCAACTCGATGACGAAACGTTCGCTCGACGTTGCCCAAGCATCGTCCAGCAACCGCATGCGGCTCACCGTCGATCGGTGGGCCGGTAGTTTCGAAGGCCAGCAGCGGGCCAAGCTGGAAATGGCGATCGGGCCGGAGCTCGAAGCGCTCGACAAGTCCCTGGAGAAAGCACAGAAAACGGCTCGCGGCGTGCTTGATGAGCTGAAGGCCGACAAGCAATGGCGTGGCACGCACGACCGCGACGTCGGCAGCGCCGAGCGGTCGACCGTCGAAGCGCTGGAGATCGTGAAAAAACTCCAAGACCGCAGCAAAGGCACGCCGTACGCCTTCGTCGGTCTGCAGGTGGCAGACATCAGCCTCGCGCACATCGATCCGGCCCGCAAGAACTTCTGGAAGACGCTCGAATCGGAAGGCGACGACCGCGTTACCAGCGTCCAGGATGCCTGGCATCATTTGGGCCGGGCACGCGAGTTGGTTGCCGAGCTTCGCGGCCAGTACGAGCGGGCACGGCGCGAGTTTCAACTCGCTGAGTCGGTCGAGAAAGTCAAAAAAATGTACCAGGTGTTCATCGAGAATTCGCAAGCACTATTGCAAACCCAGGACAGCGACCCAGCGCGCTATAACCGCAAGATGGCGGAGTTCGAATTGGATGACGAGTATCTCAAGCGACTCAAGGAAGTACTGGAGATGCGCCGCGATTTGCGGGCCGAGCTCGCTCGGATCCTGGCCGAAGACCCGCGGCTGCTGCGGCGCTTCATGGATGCGCTGAAGTACCGCTCGAACAATCTGCGCGAAGAGCTGTCAGAGCTGGTGGCCAATCAGGCGGATCTGAACCGCGAAGTGCGTGCGTGGACACTGGTCGAAGAAGCCGATCGGCCGCGGATCGCCAAGATCTTGATGTTGCGGCAGGTGCAGGACGCCAACAAGATCGCCACCGCAGCCGGCGAAATCCAGAGCCGCTACCAAACCTGGTTGCCGCTCGATCGCGAATCGAAAGACGCCGATCTGGCCGCGGCCACGAAGACGGTGCAGGAAATGGCCACGGCGGCCAGCGAGCTCAATTCCGCGGCGCAGAAATTCGTCACGGAGTCCCAACGCGTGACCATCGCGAATCCGCCCGCCGAAGCGGAGGTAGCGGCCGCAGAAGCGCCAGAAGCAACGCCGACCACTGCTCCCGCGGTGCCGGATACCACGGCGGCGCTCGACGACATGCTTGCCGACGCGCAAGCGCTCTACGACCAGCTCAACAAGTTGGAAGTCGCGCTGCGACAAATGGCGGCCCGCGAACAGGGTGCCGATACCGCCGTCTTTGCCGCGAATCGGCTGGTCGACACTCGTCGGCTGATCGCCGACACGTCCAGTTGGGTTCGCCAATTGCGGGCACACAAATCGGGAAATTACACCGCCGCGGCCGAGGTCGACCAGTACCGCCTGGCGATGAAGACGGACGAGCTGGCTGGCAAGCTCGGCTCAATCGAGCAAACGCTGGCCGGCATGATGCAGCGCCGCGACGGCACGCTTCCCGCGCCGATCGCCGAAAAGGCCCGCGAATTTATTACCGCGCTCGACAAGCAGGCGTCGTCCAACCAATTGGCCTCGGTCTATGCGCTGCACAACAACCAGCTGCCACGCGCCACGCAACGACAGAAGTCGGCTAGCGACGCGCTCGCGCTGGCCGAAAAAGCGTACGACGAAATGATGCGGCTGGCGATCGCCGAGCTGGATAAGCTGCCCGTGCAAGACCCTGTGGCCGACCTGCTCGACGACCCCACGCTGGACGAGCTGCTCGCGCAGCTCGAACAGGAGCTGCCGATCGAGGAGCTGTTGGGCATTCCGCAGCGGCCATCGAACCTGCAGATAATCGGCGATTGGCTGCGACCGGGCAACAATGGGATGGGTGGTGGCGGACAGATGGCGCTCAACCAGATTCGCCAGAACAACCAGCAAGCTCGCCAGCGACTCGACCGCGCGTTGCAGGCGCGAATCGCTCGTGCGCTGAAAGAAGCTACGCCCAAACGCACCGTCGAGATTCCAAAAGCCGTGAAACTCTCCGATTGGAACCGCCTCGTATCGCAATTGGGCGACGATTTGCGGCAAAGTCGCGACAAAGCACCGCCCGAACAATACCGCCGGGCGATCGAACAGTATTTCTCGCAGATTAGCCGCGCCGTGGCGGAAAGCGAAGAGACAACGCGATAATTGGGAGCGTTACCATGGCAATGCACCGCATCAGCGCCCGTGAGAAAGCGGTTGCCAGCGGCGTCGTCGCCATGCTGTTGCTGGCCGCGCTCACCGGTCCGCTCATCGCGCAGGCGCTTGCCCGAGCGCAACGGCGGTTACACCGCGCGACGTTGAATCGCGCGCATCGCGTCGCGATGACTCACCGGCCAACGTTCTTTCAGCGGCCGAATGGGAACGCGTAAACCGAGCGGTCGATCGTGCATTGAGCTGGCTCGCCAGCCAGCAACAAAGTGATGGATCATTTCCCACGCTCGACTTGGGCCAGCCCGGCGTCACATGCCTGTGCACGCTCGCCTTCATGGCCCACGGGCATCTACCCGGCGAGGGACCCTATGGAGCGTGTCTGGAACGGGCGACCGAGTACGCCCTTGGTTGTCAAAAAGAAAATGGACTAGTAACGTTGCTCGGTCCAGCCGGCACTGAAATCACGCGAAGCATTGACCACGAAATTGGCAGCGCCGCATCGTACAACCATGGCATTTCGTCGTTAACGCTGAGCGAGCTTTATGGAACTACCAGGCTCAAGAACGCCGACCGATTGCAAAAGGCGATTCAGCGGTCGCTGCGCACAACGCTCGAAATACAGCGCTGGCCCAAGGATCGCGAGATCGATGTCGGTGGCTGGCGCTATATTGACGACTTCAATCACGAAGATTCGGACCTTTCGATTACCGGCTGGCAGTTGATGTTTCTGCGATCAGCCCGGAATGCCGGCTTCGACGTACCGAAAGAAGCCATTGACGACGCCGTGAGCTACGTTCGCCGCACGTATTCACAACAATATGGCGCCTTCATGTATGCCGCGGGTGACGTGGATCATCGCAGCCGCGGAATGGCTGGCGCCGGTATTCTGGCGCTTGCGCATGCCGGATATCACAACGCGCCGGAAGCACAGCAATCCGGCAATTGGGTTCTGCAGTATCCGTTTGATAACTACAACACGATCGAACCGTTTACACAAAGTTGGAAAAACGACCGCTATCATTACGGTTTATTTAATTGCTGCCAGGCGATGTACCAGCTGGGCGGGCGCTATTGGGAAGCATTCTTTCCACCCGTCGCCGCCACGCTGTTAGCCAACCAGCAGCCCGACGGTTCGTGGCCGGTCGAGAATCACCACCACGATGCGCAATTTGGAAATGCCTATAGCACGGCGTTGGTGCTACTTACGCTTGGGGCACCAAACCAGCTACTGCCGGTGTATCAACGGTAGTGTTATGTCGCCAGAAAAAAACAGGATGATCGGCCGACTGATACATGTCCTGAAGACACATTCAGCAATTGTTCACAGCACAGTCGGCGTCATGATCTTGTCTCTATGCGTGTTGTCCAGTTCGTTGCCTGCCCAGGATAGCCAACTTTCGGGGCTGAGCGGCATTGAGTTCACGGCACCAGCGCCGCGCAAAGATCAAACGCCGGCCAACGTGCTGAGTCCCGCCGAATCGCGGCGCGTGGAAGACGCTGTCGAACGCGCGCTGGTGTTTCTCGCAAGCCAGCAGCAGCCGGACGGTTCGTTCCCCACCTTGCCGCATGGCCAACCGGCCGTCACGAGCTTGTGCGTGTTGGCGTACATGGCGCACGGTCACCTGCCCGGCGAAGGTCCGCACGGCCAGCGGCTCGAGGCGGCCGCCGATTTCATCATGTCCTGCCAGAAAGAAAACGGCCTGATCACGCTGTACGGGCCCGATGGGCCGCGGATCACGCGGGATGTGAGCCACGAGATCGGCTCGGCTGCCACGTACAATCACTCAATTGCCTCACTCGCGCTTTCGGAAATGTACGGCATGAGCCAGACGAAGCGGGCCGGCCAGATGCAGCGCGTGATCAACAAGTCGCTCGCCGCCACGCTGGAAATGCAGCGCTGGCGCAAGGACGCGCCCTACGACCAAGGCGGTTGGCGCTATGTCGATGATTTCGACCAGAACGATTCCGATCTGTCCGTCACTGGATGGTACTTGATGTCTCTGCGCTCGGCGCAACGCCGGCTTCAACGTACCTAAGCAGGCGATTGACGACGCGGTGGGTTTTGTGCGACGCTCGTTCCAAAAGAACTACGGCGCATTCGGCTACACTGTGAACACGGGCCGTGGCCCCAGTCGCGGCACTGCCGGAGCGGGCATCTTGGCTCTGGGACACGCCGGCTTTCACAACTCGTTCGAAGCCCAGCGGACCGGCCAGTGGCTCATGCAATACAGCTTCGACGTCTACAACGATACGCTCGGCCTCGACCGTGACCGCTACCACTACAGCTTGTTCAACTGCTGCCAGGGCATGTACCAATTGGGCAGCCCGTATTGGGAGCAATTCTTTCCACGCACCGTGCGCGTGGTGCTCGACAACCAGCAGAGCGACGGCTCCTGGGACGCAGAAAGCTACCACCGCGACCGCGCCTACGGCAACTCGTACACGACGGCGCTAGTAGTGTTGGCACTTGGCGCGCCGAACCAATTGCTGCCGGTATTTCAGCGGTAACATTTTGTACTTCGTGTTGCAGCAGCTTTACTTGATGCCAAACGAGGCTGCAAATGCAGCAGCAGAGACAATCCGAGTGCTTATTGATATCTCGGATTCGAGAAGGTCAAGATCCCCCGTGATCAGATAATCGGCATTGGATGCGATAGCTGCGACCAGGAACAGCGTGTCTTTTGGATCGCGTGGCAGGCTCACGTCATCGATAAGAGGACTGGGAATTGTGATAGCGCGCATTTCGATTAACCGGGCCCACCTTAATAGTGTCTCTTGTGCAAAACCAAACTTTGGACGGCCCAGAACCTGCGTATACTCAGCAAGTATCTCTGACGTGACAATCCATCGGAATCCGCTCTCCGTCGCGACACGGAGAACGACTTTTTCCGGAAGCCGGTCGCGCAACGCAGCCGATATCAGCACATTCGTATCGACCAGAATGTTCATCGGCCGGAACGATAGTCATCAATTTCACGCTGAATCTCTTCGTCTGTTACGGCTTGCGATTGGGATGTGCGCAGCTCTTCGCAGACGCGTCGCCAGATTTCCAAGAATTCGTCCGGCTCCCTTCGTTTAGGGCTAATTGTCACTTCCACCTCAGTTCCGGCGCAAAGGGAACACCGGAAACATGAATGTTTCCTTGTGATTCCACAGTCGTGAATGTTTCGTATGATTTCATGCGAATGCGCAGTTGCCCCTCTTGCCTTACTGTATTCTACTACGACTTCTATCGCCGCAACAGTTCCGGGCACGTTCGACGTCAATTCAGCCCCTCAGTTATTCCGCTCCCCATGCTCTTTGCGATACTGTCCGGGCGTCATGCCCACCGCTTCGCGAAACAACACGCTCATGTATTCCGCGTGCGCGAAGCCGACTTTATTTGCGATCGCGCCGAGTTTGAAGTCCGTGTTGATCAATAGCTCTTTGATGCGGCGAATGCGGACTTTGTTAATCTCGGCTTTGATCGAGCGGCCGACGCCCTTGATGAAGCGACGTTCGAGCGTGCTGCGCGACACAGGCACTGTGGCCACTACGTCGTCGACGGAGATTCCGTCGCAGGCGCGCTCGCGTATGAACTTCATCGCGGCGGCCACCTCCGTGTCGCGGATCGCCAGCACATCGCTCGATTGCCGCGTGGCCACGCGCAAGGGATCAATCAGCAGCCGCTCTTCGGTCGGCACAAAGCCGCGCATCATTTTGTCCAACAACACTGCCGCTTCGAATCCGATGCGGCGGGTGTCGTGTTCGACGCTCGACAGCGGTGGATCGGCCAGGTTGCAGAGAATCGTGTCGTTGTCGATCCCCACCACGGCTACCTCATCGGGCACATCGATTTTGCTTTCACGCGCAGCGTTCAAGAGCTGCAGCGCGCGGATATCGTTGCACGCGATAACCCCCACAGGCTTATCCAGTGAGAGCAGCCATTCCGAGAGCACTTCTTGGTGCAATAGTCCGCTCGCCTCGATGCGGGAGGTGTCGGCCGTATGCAGATAAGGGCTATCGAGCGTGGCCAGTTTCCCGCCGTGCTCGACGACCATTTGCGTGAGGAAAGTTTTGCGGCGGCGCGAGTAATTCGCGCCCTCAAAGCCGCAAAAGCCGAACCGCTGGAAACCCCGCTCCAACAGATGTTCAAAGGCCATGCTGGTGACCAGGACATCGTTTGTCTCCACCAGGGGCATACCGGGCATCTTGTGCAAGCCGCGGAGATCAACGGCCGGAATGTTGTGCTTATCCAGGTAGGAAACAATCTGCACGTTTTCCACGCGGGCGATGATGCCGTCGCCTTCCCACGATTCAAGCCATTTAGGCACCGCCTCGCCGAGGTTCCGCTCGTGGAAATAGATAGACCAGTTCCGATGGGCCCGAGCATAGGCGGCGATCCCCGTCAACACACCACGCCCGTAGGCCCGGGACGATTCCACCAGGAGTGCAACCTTTTTTCGCATCGTTGCCCGATTGCTGCCCCCAGCCGTGCGAGGAGTGGACTTGCCTGGGGCTACGTTTTTACGTCGCCGCACTGTGACTCAGAATATCAATGCGACGAGTGGCAGGCAACTTACGATTATCGGAGATTCGTGAAAAAAGTGATTCGTGTGACGCCATTTTGCCCACGAATTATGTGATTTAAATTCGTAGTCCATTGGAACTCGTTTTCAAGGATTCTGGGGATGCCATGGGTTGTCGGACCAGTCGACCTCGTACACACTTCGGACATCCGTTCGATGTCTCGCAGACCTTGATAGGAGTCGCATGCCACAGGTGAAGTTGCCTGGTACGCCGCTTCAGCTACGCGCAGCGGACAGTGGTGGTTCGCATCCGTGCAAATCTGCTCCACGGAGCGGCGATGGGGCGGTATAATGCGGCCGTTGCCGCAAAAACCGCAAATATCCTACGTCTGCGACCCCATTTCCCGCGACCCGTGCCTATGTTGTCGGGGTTAATTGCTCGGCATGACCATGCGCAAGGGATGATCAGACAAACCGGGGAGAATTTCGACGGGGACATTCGCCAGGCGGCGAATTGATCTCGCGCATGGTGGCGTATGGCAAATAAAGGGCGTCTCAAAGCGTTCGCCGCGGTGGCCTGTTGGGGGGCGTTCGTTGGATCGGTGCAGGCCGCCGAGATCGAGGATGCCCAGGAACTGTTTCGGACCGGCAAATACGCCGAGTGTGCCGCACTGGCCGCAGCGGAAATCGACCGCGGCTCGTGGGACGAGGAGTGGCCCTATCTCAAGGTGCAAGCCGAGCTGGCGGAAGGAAAATACGCTCGCGCGCTTAGAAACGCTCGAGGCAGCGCTAGACTCCAATGGCTGGAGCTTACGACTTCGGTATTTGGCGCGAAGCGTTTATTTGCACAACGGCAAGAGCGAACGTGCCGCGGCGGCCTTCGAGCGTTTGGAGCGGTACGTGACGGCCGACCCGCGGCGATATGGTGAACCGGCCGACCGGATAGCCTTGGGCCATTTCCTGTTGGAACGCGGCGCTGACCCGCGGCAGGTGTTGGAATTGGTCTACGACGAGCTTCGCAAGAGCTCGCCTGAGTTCATCGATACGTATTTCGCGAGTGCGAAACTTGCACTCGACAAATACGACAACGCCTTGGCAGCGGAAACTTTGCGAGCGGCGCCGCGTGCCGCTCAAAAGGATCCCCAGTACCATTATCTGCTGGCCCGGGCCTATGCCCCGGACGACCCGCTGCGGACCGAGGCTGCGTTGAAGGCGGCCTTGGATGTCAATCCGCGCCACATCGACAGCCTGCTGCTGCGCGCCGACCGGTTGATCGACGCCGAAGAATACGGCACGGCTGAGGACACGCTCAAACAGGTGCTTGCCGTCAACGCGAATCACCCGTTGGCCTGGGCGTACAAGGCGGTGCTGGCTCACCTGGCAAACGACGCGGCGGCGGAACGCCTGGCGCGTGAACAGGCGCTCGCCCATTGGAGCACCAACCCCGAAGTCGACCACTTGATTGGCCGCAAGCTCTCGGAGAAATATCGCTTTGCCGAGGGTGCCGAGTATCAGCGCAAAGCGCTGGCCTTCGACGCCGACTATCGACCCGCCAAGTTGCAGCTTTCGCAAGACTTGTTGCGGCTGGGTGAAGAGGCGGAAGGGTGGCGCACTGGCCGACGAGGTGTCGAAACAGGACGCCTACGATGTCGTCGCGTTCAACCTCGTTACGCTCGAGGATGAGCTCGCCAAGTTTCGCACCATCGGCGGCGATGGTCTGCTGGTCCGCATGGAATCGCGCGAGGCAGAGCTGTACGGGAAGCGCGTGGTGGAGCTGCTGCAGCAGGCACGCAAAACGCTGTGTGAAAAGTACGACGTGAAGCTCGAGCAGCCGATCGTGATCGAAATCTTTCCGCAGCAGAAGGATTTCGCCGTGCGCACATTCGGCATGCCGGGCGTCGCCGGGTTCTTGGGCGTGTGCTTTGGCCGCGTGATCACGGCCAACAGCCCCGCCTCGCAGGGTGAGAGCCCGTCGAATTGGGAGGCCGTGTTGTGGCACGAGTTCTGCCACGTGGTGACGCTCCACAAGACGCGCAACAAGATGCCGCGCTGGTTGAGCGAAGGCATTTCGGTGTACGAAGAGCGGCAAGAAAACCCCACCTGGGGCCAGTCGATGAACCCGCAATATCGCGAGATCATCGTGAGCGGCAAGATGACGCCCGTCAGCCAGCTCAGCTCGGCGTTCCTCGCGCCGGAAAGCCCGATGCACCTGCAATTCGCGTATTATGAATCGTCACTTGTGGTCGAGTATTTGATCGACAAGTTCGGCATGGAGGCACTTCAAAAGATACTTACCGATCTCGGCGAAGGAATGGAAATCAACGAAGCGTTGATTCGCCACACGGTGCCGCTCGGCCGGTTGGATGGCGACTTCGCTAAATTTGCTCGCGAACGGGCCGACGCGCTGGCTCCCACCGCGACGTGGGATAAACCGGATCGGCAGGTGCAGGCGAACGCCACCGCCCTGGCTGAATGGTTGAAGGACAATCCGCGCAACGTGCCCGCGCTTCAGCAATACGCCCGCGCAATTGTTGCGCGAGCGAGAATTCAAGACGGTGCTCGACGTGGCAAAACAACTCGACGAGATATTTCCGGACGACACGGCCGCCGACAACTCGGACGTGCTGTTGGCAGCCGCCTATCGCGGGTTGAACGATGGTGATAACGAACGCATCGTCCTCGAAAAATTGGCGGCCCGTGCGGCCGATGCAGTGCCGGCGTATCTGCGGCTGATGGAAATCGGCGCGGAAGCGGGCGACTGGGACGCCGTGATGCTAAACGCGCAGCGAATGCTCGCCGTGAACCCGCTGGTGCCGGCGCCGCATCGCTATTTGGCACAGGCAGCCGAAAAACTGGGCAACCGCGACGAAGCCATTCGGGCGTATCAAGCATTGTTGCTCTTCGATACGACCGATACCGCGGAAACGCACTTTCGCTTGGCGCAACTATTGCGTGATGCCGAAGAGCGCGACGCCGCCAGACGGCACGTGCTCATGGCGTTGGAAGAAGCGCCGCGATTCCTGGCCGCGCACAAGTTGCTGCTCGAGCTCACCAATAACGAGACGTCTTCCACGAGCGCGTCTCCCAAAACAGAACCGGTTGACAAATGAAGAGCAAACGCGCACTTGCCGCATTAATCGTCTTGCTACTCGTTGCCGTGACCAGCGTAAGCCTGGCCCAGTATGGCCGTGGCCGCGGCCGTGGACGCGATCGCGATCGGGACGATTTTGACCGAGACGATCGTGCGGGCGTGCCGATGTGGGAAAACGACGAGGGATTCAAGAACGATGTGTTTACGTTCGTGCGCATTCAGTACGACTCGATTGGCGCGGCTGGGGCCGGCGGGGCCGAAGACGAGGTGGCGGCGGCTGGAGCACGGATTATCCCGACAGCGACTACAATTTCTCCTATCGACTTCAGCAACTGACATCGCTCAAGGTGAATCCCAACCCGATCATGCTTGCGACTCACCGACGACGAAGCTGTTCGATTACCCGTTCATCTACATGATCGAGCCGGGAGCGCTCGTGTTCGATGAACAAGAAGTCGCGGCCTTGCGCAAATATCTGCTCAACGGCGGCTTCCTGATGGTGGACGATTTCTGGGGCGACTACGAGTACCAGAACTTTTACGAGCAAATCAAGCGCGTGTTTCCTGAGCCGCAGCGCGAGCCGCAGGAACTCCCGATTGACGCACGAGATCTTCAATTGCGTGTACCGCTTGAAGGAAAAGCCGCAGGTGCCAAGCATCAACAATGCGGAGTGGGGTCGCGACCAGGGAATCACCTGGGAGCCAGGCCACGGCGGCGATTGCGAAACCGTCCATTTCAAAGGGATCTTCGACGGCGAAGGCCGCATGGACAAGGACCGCATGATGGTCATCATCTGCCACAACACCGACCTGGGCGACGGCTGGGAACGCGAAGGCGAAAGCGAGTGGTATTTCCACGAGTTCGCGGAAAACAAATCGTACCCGATGGGAATCAATATCGTGACTTACGCTATGACGCATTAATTAAACCACGGAGGCACGGAGGACACGGAGAAGAAAGGCAAGAACAGAAGAACAAATGAGCATGAGGACAATTAGCGGAATTGTGTATTGTCCTTTGATCTTCTGTTCTTCTGTTTTCCTCTCCGTGTCCTCCGTGTCTCCGTGGTCAATAATTCTGCATGAATAAGAGGAGTGCCTGTGGCGACGCAGATTGAAACTTACGAGATGGAACAGCAGGTCGTCGAGCAGATTCGGCAAAGCCGCGGCCAGATCGATGCCGAGCTGGAAAAGGTCATCGTCGGCCAGAAGGAAGTGATCGAGCAGCTGCTGATCACGCTGTTTTCGGGCGGGCATTGCCTCATCACGGGCGCGCCGGGCCTGGCGAAGACGCTGCTCGTGCGCTCGATCGCGCAGATGTTTCATCTCAAGTTTCAGCGGATTCAATTCACGCCGGACCTGATGCCGGCCGACATCACGGGCACGGAAATTCTGGAAGACTCGGGCGACGGCCACCGGCGGATGCAATTCGTGCGCGGGCCGATCTTCGCCAACGTCATCCTGGCCGACGAAATCAACCGCACGCCGCCCAAAACGCAGGCCGCGCTCCTGGAAGCGATGCAGGAACACCAGGTCACGGCGGCCGGCGTGCGCTATCCGCTGGAAGAGCCGTTCTTCGTGCTCGCCACGCAGAACCCGATCGAGATGGAAGGCACGTATCCGCTGCCGGAAGCGCAGCTCGACCGGTTCATGTTCAACGTGGTGATCGACTATTTGCCGGAGGACGATGAAGTGGCAGTCGTGCAGCGGACGACCTCGCGGTTCGCCGCCGCCGATCGAGCCGCTGTTCGGCGGCGAGGACGTGCTGCGGTTCCAGGAAATGGTCCGCCGCGTGCCGATTGCCGAGGACGTCGTGCGTTGGGCAGTGCGGCTGGCGGCGGCGAGCCGCCCGGGCCAGCCCGATACGCCGCAATTCGTGAACGATTGGGTTAGTTGGGGCGCGGGCCTCCGAGCGGCCCAGTATCTGGTGCTTGGGGCAAAGGCCCGCGCCCTCTTAGATGGCCGGTCGCACGCGACGCCGCCGACGTCCGAGCGCTGGTGCATCCGACGTTCCGCCACCGCATTTTGATCGGCTACCGTGCCGAGGCCGACGGCATCTCGGTCGACGACGTGATCGACCGCCTGCTGCAACACGTGCACTTGCCGGGAACGTAGAGAGAACAAATAAAACCGCCAAGACGCCAAGAACGCCAAGAGAAAAGAATTATTGCGAGCAGAAGTTGAAAGGAATCGGAATGCGCGGTGCACTATGCATTTTATCTTTGTTTCCTTGGCGTTCTTGGCCGCGTCCTTGACGGTTCAATAATCTGGGTTCGAAATGTCGCAAACCTCCACCACGCGCGGCACGAGTTTCATCGATCCGCAGACGGTGATGCGGATCAAGAATCTGCAGATGCGGGCCCGCGTTGTCGTCGAGGGATTCTTCGCCGGCATCCATCGCAGCCCGTACCACGGCTTTTCCGTCGAGTTCAGCGAGTACCGCGCCTATACGCCCGGCGACGACCCGCGCTATCTCGATTGGAAGCTCTTCGCCCGCACCGACCGCTATTGCGTGAAGCGGTTTGAAGACGAAACCAATTTGCTCTGCTATTTGGTCGTCGACATGAGCCGCTCGATGGGCTTACGGCTCCGGCACGTACACGAAGAGCGATTATGCCCGCACGATGGCCGCGTCGCTGGCGTATTTTCTGTTCACGCAGCGCGACGCCGTGGGCCTGCTCACGTTCGACGAAGAGATCACCGATTTCCTGCCGCCGCGGCATCGTCCCGGCCACCTGCGGCGTCTGATGGGCGTGCTGGATCGCGAGACGGCGCGGCCGCTCGACCAATCTTGCTCGGCCGCTGGAACAAATCGCCGAATCGGTCCGCAAGCGCGGCCTGGTCGTGCTGATCTCCGATTTGCTCGCGCCCGCGGACGATTTTGCGCCCGAAGCTCGGCTACCTGCGCTCGCGCGGGCACGACGTGATGGTGCTCCGCGTGCTCGATCCGGCCGAAGTCGATTTCACGTTCGCCGCGCCGGGCATGTTCCACGATCTGGAATCCGGCCGGGACTTGTACATCGATCCGCAGGCGGCCCGCGGCGAATACCAGCGCCGCTTCAACGAGCACGCGGCCGAGTTGAATCAGCGCGTGCATCGACCTCGGCGTCGACTTCGCCCAGCTCACAATCGATCGGCCGCTGGAGCTCGCGCTTTTCGATTTGCTGCAAGCGCGGCTGCGGCGCGGGCGGCGACACTTGCGGCATGCACCTCGGCGACGGAGGGCCGTCGTATGAGCCTGCTTACGCCGCTTTATGTGCTGGGACTCGCCGTGATCTCGCTGCCGATCATCTTCCATTTGATTCGCCGCATGCCCCGCGGCGATTTTCAATTCAGCTCGCTGATGTTTCTTTCGCCGTCGCCGCCGCGGCTCACGCGCCGCAGCCGTCTGGAGAATATTCTGCTGCTGCTGTTGCGCGGAGCAGTGCTCTCGCTCTTGGCGTTCGCGTTTGCCCGGCCTTTTCTGCGACAGCAGGTGCCGCCAGGGCCCACGGATGCCGACCAGCGGCGCGTGGCGATTGTCGTCGACACCAGCGCGAGCATGCGACGCGGTGACCTGTGGCAACAGGCGACTACGATGGTCGACAAAGTCGTGGGCGAGTGCCGGCCCCAAGATCAAATCGCGCTCTTTGCATGCGACGATGCCCTGCGGCCGCTGGCGAGCTTCGAGGATTTGTCGCGCGTTACTCCGGCACAGCGGCAAGCGGTCGTGAGCGGCCGAATCCGCTCGGCCAAACCGACTTGGGCTGGCACGTCGCTCGGTCGCGGACTGATGGATGCGGTCGAAATCGTGAACAACGTGGGCGAGGCTACGGAGCGGCAGAATCGAATTGCTCGTCGCGTGGTGCTGATCAGCGACATGCAGCAAGGCAGCCGGCTCAACGCGCTGTCCGACTATCCCTGGCCGGAAGACGTCGAGCTCGACCTGCGACCGGTGCGACTCGCGCAAACGACGAATGCCGGATTACATCGGCTGGCCGACCAGCAGGTAGCCGGCACGGAGGCGGTCGCGGGAGAACTGCGAGTGCGCGTATCGAACGACGAGGATTCGACGTCCGATGAGTTCCAGCTGCAGTGGATCGACGAAGCCGACAAGCCGGTCGACAACCCAATCTCCGTATACGTTCCCGCCGATGAAAGCCGCGTAGTCGCGTGTCCGGCGACCAAAAAACGCCTCCACTAGCCGCTTGCGGCTTAGCGGCGACGCGCACGAGTTCGACAACACACTCTACTTCGCCACCCGCGCGGAGGCCGAGCGCTCAGTCATCTACCTCGGCAACGATCGAGCCGACGACCCACAGGGCCTGCGTTATTACCTGGAACGCGCACTCACCGACGGCCTGGCACAGCCGGTAAAGTTCGTAGCTGCGTCGCCCGACGCATCGCTGGCAATCGAATCGCCGACCGAAACGCCGCTAGTCGTGGCGACCGTCGACCCGGCGACCGATCAGTTAGATTCCTTGCGGCAATACGCCGAGTCAGGCGGCACGCTGCTATTTGTGCTAGCCGGTGAAAAGCCGGCCACGGCGTGGACATCCATGGTGAATCAATCGGTGCCAAGCCGCGAACCGATTTCCATCAACGAAGCGACCATCGAAAACAACTACACTATGCTCGGCCAAATCGCGTTCGACCATCCGCTGTTCGCCCCGATGTCGGGCCCGCACTTCAACGACTTCACGCAAATTCGTTTCTGGAAGTACCGGCAGATCAAGCCTGCAGCAGCTGGAGGGCGCGAACATCGTGGCCCGTTTCGAAAACGGCGATCCGGCGCTGGCCGAGTGGCGGATCGGCAAAGGGCGACTGTATTTGCTCACGGCCGGCTGGCACCTGGCGGACAGCCAGTTGGCCCGCTCATGGAAGTTCGTACTGCTGGTCTCGGCGATTGTGGAAGGCGGCCGCGGCGGGCGATCCGACCGCGTGTATTTCGTCGTGAACGAGCCAGTACCGCTCGGCAAGCGTGAGGAAGGTGCGGAGCCGCCCGCAGTCACCAAGCCGGATGGAACCAAGGTGCAGTTGGCGACAGACACTCGCTCCTTCGACGCTGCCGATTTGCCCGGCGTGTACTCGATTTCGACTGCCGATGGCCCGCAACAATTTGCCGTGAATCTCGATCCCATGGAAAGCCGCACGTCGGCCGTCGACATGGAAACGCTCGAACAGCTCGGCTGCCGACTGGTCGGCGGCTCGTCGCTGGCACACAATGAGGACGAGCGGCTGCGGTTGCAGGATGTGCAGCTCGAAAGCCGCCAGAAGATCTGGCAATGGTTGATCGTAGCTGCACTTGCCCTGTTGGTTGCCGAGACGTGGCTGGCCGGCCGCGCGACGAAACCCGTCACGGAAGGAATGCCCGCATGAACTTCGAACTCAGGCACAAGCTCGACCTGGTAGCCCGCCGCATTCGCAGCTTTCGTCTTTCGATCATGCTGGCGTTCTGCTGGTTATTGTGGGCAGTGGTCGGCGTAATGCTCTTCGAATTGGGCGGCCGCCTCGGCTGGAACTCGGGCCTCAATTGGCGCCCCGTTCTGATCGCCGCAGCCGCCAGCGCCATCGCTTGCGTCTTCGCGGTGAGCCGCACCGTGCGCGACCGCCGCGACGTGGCCCGCCGCATCGAAGCGACCCACCCGGATCTGAACTCGCTATTGATCACTGCGGTGGAGCAAACCTCGCTACCACGCGAACGGCTCGGCTTCTTACAAACCAACGTCATCCGCGACGCCGTCGAACACGGCCGACGACACCGCTGGACCGATTCAGTCTCGGGTTGGCGGCTCGGCATCGCGCGACTCGCAAACTTCGCCGCACTGTTATTGCTTGTCGGCGTGTGCGTTGGGCTCGCCAATCGTGGCGGCGCGAGCGCCAGCTCGGCGTCGCTACCGGTCAGCAAGCCTGCCGCTGGCCTTGAATTCGAAATTAAGGTCGATCCGGGCGACTGCGAAATCGAGCGTGGCACGTCACTGGTCGTCGTTGCCGATTTCCCCCTAGCCGTGCCGCCCGATGCAACGCTCGTCATCACCGACGACAAAGAGGGCAGACAAGCCGACACGATGGTCCGCAGCCTCGCGGATCCGAAGTTCGTCGGCCGCGTTCCGTTGGTTGAAAACGACCTCACCTACTCTATCGAGTTCGCCGGCCGGCAAAGTGATGTCTTTCACGTCACGGTGTTCGATTACCCCGAACTGGTGCGGGCTGACGCGGAGCTCGTCTATCCGCAGTACACGTCACTCGAGCCGGCAGTGGTGGAAGACGTCCGACACGTCACAGCAGTCGAGGGCACAAAACTCACGCTCGTCCTGCATCTCAACAAGGAGATGGCCGAGGTCCGGCTGGACGGCGGCGAGAGTGACAGGATCGAGCTTGCGCGATACCGCGGATCCGACGATTTATCGCGCCACGTGGACGCTCACGGAATCGCGCCGCTTGAAGCTGCAGCTTGTGGATAGCGCTGGCCGCGGCAACCGCCTGCCAGCCGAAATCATGGTAAACGTGACACCGAACCGGCCGCCGAAGGTGGCGATCGAACGGCCGGCACGGGACGTGGAAGTCTCGCCGCTGGAAGAATTGCAACTAAAGGCCACGGTGAGCGATGACTTCGGTGTGTTCAAGACGGGCGTGAGCTATTCGCGCGGCGGCGAGGAGCCGCAGGACGTCGTGCTAAACAATCCGGATACCGCGCCGGTGGAACCGGAGGCTGCAGCCGCAGTGGACGCGGCAAAACCGCTAGCGGCCGAGCGAGATCGCAGTGTCCTGCACATGTTGGATTTCGAGGCATTGAAATCCGAGCCAGACCAGTTGGTATCGTATTTCTTCTGGGCCGAGGATATCGGCCCGGACGGCCAGCCGCGGCGAACCGATAGCGACATGTACTTTGCCGAAGTTCGGCCGTTCGATCAAATTTTCCGGCAGGGCGAGCAGCCCTCTCAAAACCAACAACAGCAACAACAACAGCAGCAAGGGCAAGGCGAAAATCAGCAGCAAGCAACGGAGCTCGCCGATCTGCAGAAGGAAATAATGAACGCCACGTGGAAGCTGATTCGCCGAGAAACCGGCAAGGAGCTCTCCGCCGAGTTCCCCGCCGATGGCCAGTTGCTCGTAGAATCGCAACAATCGGCGATCGAGCAATTGTCGGAGCTGGCAGGGAGGTTGGAGGATCCTGAGTCGATTGAATATATGGAACAGGCTCGTACGCGCATGGAGGAGGCGCTCAAGCATCTTTCGTCGGCAACCGATGATCGCGACGTGAAATCGCTCCGTCCGGCGCTCTCCGCCGAGCAGGGAGCGTCGCAGGCGCTGCTCAAGCTGCGGGCCCGCGAATTCCAGGTCGTGCGCGGCAACCAGCAACAGCAAGGTCAGGGCGCGGGGCGTGGCGGCAGTGCCTCGCAACGCCAGCTCAATCAGCTCGAACTATCCGCCGAGGAGAACCGGTACGAAACGCAAAGTCGTGCGACCAATCCGGAACAGACCCAGGCTCAGCGCGAATCGCGAGAAGTGCTCAACCGGCTGCGCGATCTGGCCCGACGGCAGGACGACCTGAACGAGAGGCTGCGCGAACTGCAATCGGCTTTGCAGCAAGCCCGCACAGAGCAAGAACGCGAGGAATTGCAGCGAGAGCTCAAGCGGCTGCGCGACCAGCAACAGGAAATCCTCCGCGACACCGACGAGCTAATCAGTCGCGTGGACCGCGGAGCCAACCAGCAGCGGGCGCAAGACGCCCGCGAGCAATTGGAAGAAACCCGCTCGAACGTGCAGCAGGCATCCGAATCGCTCAACGAAGGCCAACTGTCGCAGGCAATTACGGAAGGCACGCGCGCCGAACGGCAACTGAGCGACTTGCGTGAACAATTCCGACAACAGGCGGCCAACCAATTCTCGGAGGAAATGTCCGAGATGCGTCGCTCGGCCAGAGAGCTCGACGAACGGCAGCAGCAGCTTTCTCAACAGTTAAACAATCGAAACGCGGAAGCCGGCCGATCACTTCGCGATACCGGCCAGCGGGCTGAAGTTGGTGAGGGTCTCGGCCAGCAGCGCGAGCAGTTGCAGAATCTGCTCGAACGCATGCGGCAAACCATCGAAGAAGCCGAGGAACCGGAGCCGCTACTGGCGAAACAACTTTACGACACAGTTCGTGAAGCGCACCAGCAGCAGGTGGAGAATGCGATCGACGTCGCACGGCGGTTGGTCGACGTGGGAGTTGAGCAACAGGCCGGTGACGCCATGCAGCTGGCCGACCAGGGCGTGAGCCGCGTGCGGCAGGGCGTGGAACGGGCCGCGGAAAGCGTGCTGGGTGAAGAATCCGAAGCACTCCGCCGCGCGCAACAGGAAGTGAACCGGCTGGCCGAGGAGCTGAGTCAGGAAATCGGCCAGCGCCGCGGCGAGGGCACATCGGAGCAACAGGCGGGCGACTCGAATTTAAGTCAAGGTGAGCAACAACGCCAAGGCCAGGGGCAACGACAGGGGCAAGGGCAGCGACCGGGCGAAGGTCAGCAGCAGGGCGAACGTCAACAGCAGGGCGAAGGCCAGAGCCCGGAACAGAATCGCGAGAACCAGGATGGCGAAGGCCAACAGGGTGAACAAAATCAACAGCGCAATGCGCGTGACGGAAATCCATCGCAAGAACAAGGACAAGAAGGACAGCAAGGCCAAGGCCAGGAAGGACAGCAGGGACAAGGTCAGCAAGGACAGCCGGGAAGCGGGCAAGAGAACCAACAACAGAATCAAGGCCAGAATGGCCAGGGAGGCCAGGATGGCGAACAAACGGGTGAAGGTGGTGGCCGCGGCGGCAATAGAGACGGCAACGAGTCTCAGGAAGGCGAGCGCAACGACGACGGCCAGCCAGGACAAGAACGCGATGGCGAAAATGCGAATCGCGAGCGTTCGTCACTTCGCGGTGGTCGCGGTGGCGGCCGGCCCAATGCAGAACGCGACGGCGGTCTCGAACGATTCCTGGGAGGTGGGGGCGGCGGGCCCGAAGAGCGGGCTGGACCGATCACCGGCGAGAACTTCCGCGACTGGGCTGATCGCTTGCGAGATGTCGAAGAAATGCTCGACGACGGCGAGCTCCGTGCCGAGGCAGCGCGGATTCGCGATCGTGCCGAAGACGCTCGCGAGGAATTCAAGCGGCATTCGAAGGAGCCAGATTGGACCAAGCTGCAGGACCTCGTGTCCGATCCGCTCGTGGAGCTGAGCCAGCGCATCGACGAAGAAATTCGCAAGTTGGAATCGCCGGACGCCTTGGTGCCGATCGACCGCGACCCAGTGCCGCCGGAGTTTGCCGAGCAGATCCGGCGCTATTACGAACGACTGGGGAGCGGCGAATGACGGACGCGTCGCTGGTCTGGGGTTCGCCGGCTTGGAGCTGGGCTGCGCTCGCGCTGGCGGTCGTCGTTGGCGTTACGCTGCTGTGGAGTTATTGGCGTGCGCCATCGACCAATTCCGTAAAGCTCATAGCCGCCTCGCTCAAAGCGCTCGGTGTCGCGGGCCTCGCGCTGTGCCTGGTCGAGCCGCTACTCTCCGGCACGCGCGCTCGCCGCGGTGCCAACATCTTCGCGATTCTCGCCGACAACAGCCAGAGCATGGCCATTCACGACCGCGGCCAGGCCGAATCTCGCGGCGAGGCCGTGCGAAAACTGCTGAGTGCGGATTCCAAGTGGCAGAAGCAGCTCGACGAGGACTTCGATGCGCGGCGGTTCGCGTTCGATGCGCACCTGCGATCAATCGATGCATTCGGTTCAATGGCATTCGACGGCGCCCGTAGTTCACTCACCTCGACGCTAAATTCAGTTTCGCGGCGCTTTCGCGGCCTGCCGCTCGCCGGTGTGATGTTGGTGACCGACGGCAACGCGACCGACGCGGCGGAAGTCGCTTGGGATAAATTGCCGCCCGTGTATCCGATCGTGGTGGGCGGCGGCGAGTCGCCCGTTGATCTGTCGCTGGCCGGCGTCACCGTGAGCCAGACGAATTTTGAATCGGCACCGGTCACGGTGCGCGCCGACGTCCGCGGCAGCGGTCTGGCCGGGCAGACCGTGGTGGCCAAATTGCTAGGCGATGACGACAAGGAGCTGCAAACGCAAACGGTTGAATTGCCAGCGGGAGATGAGCCGCTTGCGCTGCGGTTTCAGCTGCGGCCCGAGCACCAGGGTGTAAATTTTTATCGGGTGCGTGTGTCTTCGGCCGACGCCGCTAAGCCGCCCGCCACGGCGGATCTGCGACAAGCGGCGGAGGCGACGCTGGCCAACAATGAGCGGCTGGTGGTGGTCGACCGCGGCGGCGGGCCGTATCGCGTGCTCTACGTGTGCGGCCGGCCGAATTGGGAATTCAAATTCTTGCGGCGAGCTTTGCGGGATGACGATCAATTGGAGCTGGTCGGCCTGGTGCGTATTGCCCGCCGCGAGCCGAAGTTTGCCTTTCGCAGCAAAGCGGGCGAATCGACCAATCCGCTGTTTCGCGGCTTCGAGCACGAAGATGAGGAATCGGCCGAGCGCTACGACCAGCCGGTGTTGCTGCGGCTCAACGTGGAAGAAAACGAATTGCGCGACGGCTTTCCGAAAACGGCCGAGGAGTTGTACAAGTTCGACGCAGTGGTTCTCGATGACATCGAAGCCGCGTTTTTCAGCCAGGATCAACTCACGCTGCTCTCAGAATTTCGTGAGTCGGCGCGGTGGCGGGCTGCTCATGCTGGGCGGCCCCGATTCATTCGCGGCCGGCCGCTATGCCCGTACGCCGGTCGGCAATTTGCTCCCCGTCTACGTTGACCAGGACGTCTCGAAGGCAGTCCGCGGCGAGCATGAGTATCGGCTCGCGCTCACCCGCGAAGGCTGGCTGCAGCCGTGGGTCCGTACTCGGCAAACCGAGCCGGAAGAGCGAGACCGGCTGGCGTCGATGACGGCGTTTCGCACGTTGACGCCAATCACGAGCATCAAACCGGCCGCGACGATACTTGCGGAAGTCGTCGACGAAGCGGGGGAAGAGTACCCGGCCCTGGTGACGCAGCGATTTGGGCGCGGACGTTCGGCCGCTCTACTGATTGGCGATTTCTGGCGGTGGAACATGCGGCGGCAAAGCGACTTGGAGAGCGACTTGGAAAAATCCTGGCGGCAAACAGTGCGCTGGCTGGTGGCCGATGTGCCGCGCCGTGTCGAGGCGGAAGTTCGCCCACAGGACGATTCAGAAATCGGCGAAGTGACGGTGGATGTGCGAGTCCGTGACGCTGAGTATCTGCCGCTCGATAACGCGCAAGTGGCGATCGAAGTGACGACGCCCGACGGAAAAAAGCTTTCGCTCGATGCCGAGCCGATCGACGAGGAGGCGGGTGCATACCGGGCGTCGCACGTGCCGCGGCTGCCGGGTTCGTACCGGGCGACGATCGACGTCAAGCGCCGGACGGTACGCCGGTCGGTCAACGCGAAGCGGGTTGGGTCGCCCAGCCGGCCGCCGATGAGTTCAAAACCTTGCAGCCCAACCGTGCCGCGCTGGAAGAAATCGCCGCCAAAACGGGCGGCGAAATAATCACCACTGAGAACTTGGACCAGTTCGTTGCCGGTCTGCCCGACCGCAAAGTCCCCATCACCGAACCCTGGATTCGCCCCGCCTGGCACCATCCGCTGTTTTACATGGCGATCCTGGGCTGCCTGGTGGGCGAATGGGGTTTGCGGCGCTGGAAAGGGTTGGCGTAAAAGAGAGACGTCTCGCAGAGTCCCCACACATCGATCAGTGAACGTGTTCATTCCACTCATCATCATTTTGTCGGCCAGCGCGGCGGCGGATGTTTCCGACAAGCCGGATGTTGTCGTCGTAGTCGGTGCCGCCGGAGCGCCGGAGTATGGCCCGCAGTTCGACGAGTGGAGCGAGCGGTGGCGGACCGCTGCGGTAAAGGCTTCCGCAAAAATTCAGGTCGTGGGTGCCGACGAATCGTCTGAGCCAAACGACCGTGAGCGCCTGCAAAAATTACTCGCCGATATTGAGGGCGAAGAAGGCGAGCCGCTGTGGCTTGTATTCATCGGTCACGGCACGTTCGACCGGCACACAGCGAAGTTCAACCTGCGCGGGCCGGACGTCTCGGCAGAGGAACTGGCCGCGTGGTTCGCGCCAGTTAAGCGACCGATCGCCGTCGTGCAATGCGCCTCGGCCAGCGCGCCATTTATCAATCGCCTGGCGGGCGAAAATCGCGTCATCATCACCGCCACGAAAAGCGGCGACGAGCAGAATTTCGCGCGCTTCGGCCAGTACATGTCGGCGGCTATTTCGGATCCGGTCGCCGACCTCGACAAAGACGGCCAGACCTCGCTCTTGGAAGCGTACTTGACTGCCTGCCGCCAGGTGGAGGAGTACTATGAAGCCGAGGCGCGGCTGGCGACCGAGCACGCGCTGTTGGACGACAACGGCGACGGCTTGGGCACACCGGCGGAATGGTTCCGTGGCTTGCGGGCCACCCAGCGCGCCAAAGACGGCGCAGCGCTCGACGGAACGCGGGCGCACCAGTTTCACCTAATCGCCAGCGATTATGAGCGCAAGCTGCCGCCGGAAGTGCGCAAGCGACGCGACGAATTGGAACTTAAAATTGCGGCGCTGCGCGATGAGAAGCAAAAACTTTCTGAGCCGGAGTATTACGAGCGGCTCGAGAAACACATGGTGGAGCTGGCACGCGTATACGATGGCGTCGAAGGCGCGATCGATGCGCCGTCGGAATCCGACGAGCCGTAATGTCGACTACAACGTTTTTCACGCAACTAATTCATACGCCGCCCGCTGGCTGAGAATAGGTGAATCGCCGCGGACTGAATGGAAAGCGCCAGCCGGTCACCGCCTTGGACCTGGGTGTCGGCCGGAAGTCGCGCGATGTGTTTGAAGCCGGTTAGCGTGAAGTGGGCGAACGACTCGTGCCCGAGGTGTTCCACCACATCGACCGTTACCGTAGCGAACGGATGGCCGCTGGCGCCAGTGAGAAAGTCCTGCGGGCGGACGCCGAGAGTCGCGGGACCGTCCTCAATCGCATTGCCGACAGGGATCTCACGCGATTCCATGTTCGCCTCCGCAGGCTGCGATAGTCGTGCTTCGTACTCTTCTTGAGTAAGTACATGGCCACCGACGAAGTACTGCCCGGCACCGAACGCATGCAATATGGGTCGGGTATCGAGCGTGAAGACGCCGTCGCGGACCTGGCCGCCGAAGAAATTCATCGCCGGGCTGCCGATGAACGAGGCCACGAAGCGGTTGGCCGGCCGGCGGTAGATGTCCATCGGCGCGTCGACTTGCTGGATGACGCCGTGGTCCATCAGCACGATCCGGTCGCCGAGCGTCATCGCTTCGACCTGATCGTGCGTGACGTAGATGATCGTCGTCTTGAGCCGCTGGTGGAGCCGGGCGATCTCGGCCCGCATCTGCACGCGGAGCTTGGCGTCGAGATTCGAAAGCGGCTCGTCGAACAGAAACACTTTCGGCTCGCGGACGATCGCCCGGCCCAGCGCCACGCGCTGCCGCTGGCCGCCGGAAAGCTCGTCGCGGGCGGCGATCGAGCAGCGGTTCGATCGACAGGATCTCGGCCGCCTCGCGCACGCGCTTTTCGATCTCGGCCTTCGGCGTGCGGCGCATTTTCAGGCCGAACGCCATGTTCTGGCGCACCGACATGTGCGGGTAGAGCGCGTAGTTCTGAAACACCATGGCGATGTCGCGGTCGCCCGGCGCGACGTCGTTCACCAGCCGGTCGCCGATGTAGATCTCGCCGCCGGTCGGCTCCTCCAGGCCGGCGACCATCCGCAGCGTGGTCGATTTGCCGCAGCCGCTGGGCCCGACGAGCACGACGAACTCGCCGTCGGCGATCTCGAGATTCACATCGCGCACGGCGTGAAAGCCGTTGGGATAGTTCTTATCGAGATGTTTGAGAACAACGTTGGCCACAGATGCGAGGCGTCGTTAGCGTCGGCCGCGCGGCCGAATCTACCGCGGGATAGTGATGTAAACTTGCATCACGTTACCTGTGCGGCCTGCCGCGGCTTGCTGCCTTCCGGCGTTTCGTCGCGGTCGATGTCGAACCATGCCGGCGTCGAACTCGATGCGCTCGCCCTTGGCGATCGCCAGGTTGCTGGTGAGTGCGATCACGGCGTCGCCCAGCGCCACTTCCGGCGTGCAGCGCGGCTTGTGCTCCGGGGCCGGGTTGCGGATGCACCAGGCCCAGTGCTCGATTTCTTCGCGGTACCCGCGGCTGGTGTGCCCGCCGTCGGCCGCTTGGGCCACGGCCGCGCCGCCGCCCGTTTCGTAGGTGTCCATCGCCGGTCCTTTGCCGGCATCGCTTCACTTCGATCCGCGTCGTCGTGGCCGAGCCTTTGAACAGCATCGCGTCTTGTTCCTGTTCCAGAATCAGCGTGCCCTTGGTGCCGAACACGATTTCGCCATAGCCGCCGAAGCCGTTGCCGTTGATCGACGAGTAGGTGACGACGATCTTCTTGTTTGGGTCGGCCACTTCGTGCGTGTCGTCCTTGTAGTAGCCGTGGCCGGGGAACTCGAACATGCAGTACACGTGGTCGTCGCAGTCGCGGTCGGCGGGGAAGATGTGCCGGCCGCCGACGCCCGTGACCGAAAGCGGCTTCACCTTGCGGCCGCCGTGCTGCTGTCGGCCGAGATGAAGATGCTGGACGCGTCGAGCTGATGGCTGCCGAGCTCGGCCATCAGGCCGCCGCCCGTGCGATCCCACAGCCGCCAGCGAATCAATTCTTCGAGCGGTGTGTCGCTCGCGGCCGCTCGAGTTTGCTTGGCTTCATAGCCGTATTTCGGGCCGACGATTTCGGCGATTTCAAGATCTGTTCAGCTGGGCACGCTTTTGCGTCAATCTTCGCCTTCCACTCGGCGGCCGACTTCACTGCCTTTGGATCCTTCTCAGCCTTGGCGAGCTCTCTCTCCCAGGCATGGAGTTGCTCGTACAAGCTTGTATTGCTCGAGAAACACTTTCTCATTGCCCGGCAGAGCGTGCCTCGCGTCGTGCGGTTGCCAGCTCCTGCTCAGTAAGCAATCTTGCACGGGCAACGGCGGCTGCCAACTATCGTTGCCGGGCAGTTGCCGCGGTGCCACTGGGCGCGAATGTGATGGATGTCGCCGATGAGCCCTTGCTTGATCTGGTCGACCGCGTTGTCGTACAGAATGCTGTAATGCCGCTGATGCCCGACCGCCAGGATGAGGCCGGTTTCGCTTCGCGACGCGCGCCATTTCCTTGCACTGCGCCACGTTGTGCGCCATCAGCTTTTCGGTGAGCACGTGCTTGCCCTTGCGCATCGCATGCCATGGCCGCCGGATGATGCAGGTGCAAGGGCAGGGCGATGATCACGGCCTCGACGTTCGCATCGTCGAGCAGTCGTCGTAGCCGTCGTCGTAAACCTTGATGTGCTTTTCGGCCGCCTCATCGGTCGGCCCAGCCTTCGCCTTCTTGTACACTTCGAGCAAACCGGGCCGTGCCGCATGCGCACCCGGCGAATACCAATCGCCGTAGAAAGCGCGGTGCTGGCTGTAGGGCCGGATGTCGGCGATCGCCACGACGTCGATGTAGTCCGGGTTGAGCGCCCCGATCAGCACGCCGCCTTCGTCGCCCGTGCCGATGATGCCGACGCGCAGCCGGTCATCCAGCTTCGGGCCGTAGCCGAAGTACACGGCGCCCAGCCCGGCGGCGGCCGCCGTGCCGCCCACGAGCACGGTGTTCTTCAAAAAGTCGCGCCGCGTGCGTGCCCACGGCCTCGTCGAAGTTCTGCTTGCCGATCTGTTTTTCTTCGGGAGATAAATTCATCGCTTTACTCACTTCAAAGTGAATGAATGAACCACGGAGGCACGGAGATCACGGAGAATTCAGAATTTGAATAGGATGAAGCCGATAGAGCAGAGAAATGTTCGATACACGTTGATTCTGCTGCTTTCACTGCTAACTCCTGTTACCTATCTTTTTCTTCTCTGTGTTCTCCGTGCCTTCGTGGTTAATCTTGTCTTGATCCTATTCATCACCGCGGTTGCGGTGGAAAAGTGCCCATGTGAAATAGTCCAAACCCATCCAGCGTCCCGCGCCCGTTCCGGCCAATACCAACAGTCCGGCAAATTCGATGCATTGCGGCATCGTTTCCAGCGAATCGGCGAGCCAAGGCGGCTGCGAGGCGATGACCGCCAGCAGGAACAACGCACCGGACGAGCGATGCCAGGCGGGTGAAAAATCCCAAGAGCAGGCAAATGCCCACGCCAACGGTTAGCCCCGTGACCACCATGTTGACGATCCGCAGCCACTCCTCCCGCGAATCGGTGAGCGCTTTGTCGAACGCGGCAGCCGTTGTCGCTGTGCCGCGCTGCTCGGCGTTGAGAATACTGCCTAAGTCATCGCGGTAAGCGGCCTTGATATCCCGGACCTGATTCACCCAGGCCATCGGCTGACTTTTGGTTTCGCCGGCCTTGGTGGTGATCCGTTCGTCGTGGAAAGGCACGTCGCCCGCTT
Organism: uncultured Planctomycetota bacterium; assembly: GCA_963786455.1. GTDB lineage: Bacteria > Planctomycetota > Planctomycetia > Pirellulales > Lacipirellulaceae > JABDGM01. The sequence continues at coordinate 1,498,205 of CAWAZX010000018.1, forward strand.
CGGGCGCAGACCGCCAATTCGCCAGCCGCCACAACTCGTGTCGGTACTCGGCGATAGCGCCCTCTTCGCCCGCCAGATAGTCGGCCACTTGCTGCAGCCGCTGGGCGAGTGCCTGGTCGGCCCTCGTTTTCTGCTCGTCGATCAGGCCTGGTACAGCTTTCACATCATCGCGAATGGTCCGCCAATCCGTGGCAATCCGCTCGGCCCAGTCATGGTAGGGCGCGGTCGGTGGAAACTCAATGGGCACCTCGCCGCCGGCTTTTTGTGCCTCGTCGCGGCGTCGCTTGTAGTCCGCCTGCCATTGCGAACGCTCGGCAACCTGGTCGGCTGTTGGTGGGACATTTTCCCGCGGCACGGCGAGCAGTTCGCGATACCCATGATCGTCGGGTGCCTGTGAACGAAAGTATTTGGCCAAAGGTCCCTGAGCTTGGCTCAAGAAACCATCGGCCGAAAACACCATCCGCCATTCGCCGTCGTGGCGGTTGTATTTCAGCTTCTCGCCACCCTCGCGGAAGAAATGCCAGCCGATCACCAGCCGCAACAGCACCAGCGCGAAAACCGCGAACGTCGAAAGGTAACGCCGTGAATCCATGATGCAAGGAGAAATGTGCAAGACCCGACCAGATTCGGCAAGTTTAATACGCCGCGGAGCGGCCTCAGTTCTATCCGAAATGGCCACTTCGGAGACCACGGGCACGACCGGAACGTCGGCCTGCACTTGCCACAACCGCCCGCTCTCGCAACAACCTATGTTATGACAAGTTCGCCCCGCTCGCCAGCGGCCAGCGGCCGCCAGAGGTTCGTCCTGTGTTACCCGGTCGAAAGCCGGCACGTGGCTCAGATTTCGGCCGTCGCACCAGCGTTCGAGGTGATCGACGCCGGCCAGGAGCGCGTGGCCGAAGAGCTTCTGGCGGCCGACCTGTTTTGCGGCCATCCGAAGGTTCCCGTGCCCTGGGACGAGGTCGTGCGACGGGGGCGATTGCGTTGGATTCAATCGTCCGCCGCGGGGCTCGATCATTGCCTGGTTCCATCGGTCGTTGAGTCGGAAATCATCGTGACCAGTGCCTCGGGCGTGCTGGCCGACCAGGTGGCCGACCACACGATTGCACTTCTCGCCGGCTTGCTGCGGAGCCTGCCGACGTTTTTTCGCGCACAGCAAAAGCGCGAATTCATTCGCCGTCCGACGCGCGATCTGCACCGGGCGCGAATCGGCATCATCGGCTTGGGCCGCAACGGCCGGCGACTGGCCGAAGTGCTTAGCGCGTTTCGCACAACGATCCTCGCCACCGATTGGTTCCCAGTGAACAAGCCGGCACACGTGGCTGAACTGCTGCCAGCCGACGCGGTCGACGAGATTTTGCCGCGAGTGGACATTCTCATCCTGGCTGCCCCACTCACCGAACACACTCACGGCATGATCAATGTGCGGCGGCTTGCGCTATTGCCGCGCGGCGCGATCTTGATCAACGTAGCCCGCGGCCCACTGGTCGTCGAAAAAGATTTGGTCGCCGCGCTCGAGTCCGGCCACCTGGGCGGCGCAGGTCTGGACGTCACCGACCCCGAGCCACTGCCGCCGGAGAGCCGATTGTGGGATTTGCCAAACGTGATCATCACGCCGCACGTCGGCGGCCAGGCCGCCACGCGCATCGACGACATGACGAATTTCTTCTGCGATAACCTGTGGCGCTATCTCGCCGGCCAGCCGTTGCGCAACTTCGTCGACAAACGGCTGGGATTCCCGGTGCCGGATCCAGGACAAGCCTAACGCATGAGTGAGGATGAATAAACTTTGTTGCTATATCGAACAATTGATGGCGTATCGTTGGCTGAGCAACCGGATGGACCGTTTGCTCTGTTGCCAGGTGTGGCGTGGGACGGTTTGTTCACCGGCGCGATCGCCGTCGGCGAATTGGCGGGCAGGCGTTCGTCGGATGCTAACAAATCGGCGGCCAGCGAGTTACCTACGAATGGATTGTTGCCCCCGATTGGGACGCAGGAAGTTTGGGCTGCCGGAGTTACCTACCTGCGCAGCCGTACGGCGCGAATGGAAGAATCGGCCGCGGCAGGCGGTGCCGATTTCTACGACAAGGTCTATCACGCCCACCGGCCAGAGCTGTTTTTCAAAGCGACACCCCATCGTGTGGTCGGTCACGGCCAGCCGATGTCGCTGCGCGCCGATTCCCGCTGGAACGTGCCCGAACCGGAACTGACGCTGGCGTTCAATTGTCGCGGCGAACTACTTGGCTACACAATCGGCAACGACCTGAGCAGCCGCGATATCGAAGGAGAGAATCCGCTTTATCTGCCGCAAGCGAAAGTGTTTGACACCTGTGCTGCACTTGGTCCGGGACTTTTCTTGACGTCCGATTACCCGTCGGGCGATACGACGATTCGCATGGCAATTCGCCGCGGCGGATCAACGGCGTTCAGCGGCGAAACAAAAATCGCCACCATGAAGCAGCAATTCGAAAACTTGCGCGAGCATTTGTTCCGGCACAACTCGTTCCCTCACGGCTGCTACCTGATGACCGGCACCGGCATCGTGCCCAGCGACGACTTCACACTTCAGTCGGGCGATGAGATTTCAATTACGATCGATCGCGTGGGAACGCTCGTCAATTGCATTCCGTAGCTCACGACCTCGCACGTCGTAGCGATTGCAGTTTTTTTGCACCCCCCGCCAGTACGCCGTTCAAGCCTCCCCACAGTCACCTAGACCGCATGACGTGCTTGCAGTTAAAATAAGCGGTTTTGGGCCGCTTGCGGCGGAAATGGATTTCCTCTCTCGAACACCAGAGCTACACCATGAGCATGACCACTACCCTGTTGCACGGAACGCAAACGATCACGCACGGCGGAAAGCCGGCGGTGACGCGTGACCAGGAGCTGATCGAACAGTATGTGAAGCTTACCCAGCAGAAGAAGCTCGGCTGGACCGAGCACCTGCGGTTGCTGCGACAGCTCGGCAAAGGCGGGCAGGGCGTTGTGTATTTGAGCGAGCGGCGCGGCAGCGATAAGTTCACGCTGCCGGTCGCGCTGAAGTTCTTTTCGCCTGAGCGGTTTGCCGACGAGCGAGGTTACCACGAGGCGATGGAGCGTATGGCCCAAGTCAGCTCGCGCGTGGCCTTGATCCAGCACGACAACTTGCTCGACGTGCAGAACTTCATTGAACGTGCGCGAATCCGCGTGCTGGAAATGGAATGGATCGACGGCTACGATCTCGACACGCTGCTGGCCCCCGGGATGTTGGAGCGAGCCCGAGCTCGCGTTGGGAATCGGCGCTGGGAATACATCAATAACGTGATCGCCACGGCCGGGCAGGGGCGCATCCGGCTCAAGCCGGGCATGGCGGTGTCCATTATCCGCGAGTGCCTGGGCGGCATCGCGGCGCTCCATCGCGAAGAGATTGTGCATGGCGACATCAAACCATCGAACATCATGATTAAGCGGACCGGCAACGCAAAGATTATCGACATCGGCTCGGCGGCCGACCTCAACAATATGCCGCCGCAACGCACCTGCACGCCACAGTACGCGGCACCGGAAGTGCTCGACCGCGAGGAATTGACGCCGCGCTCCGACCTGGCAAGTGTGGGCTACGTGCTGGTGGAACTACTCGCCGGCAAGCCGCTGTTCGCCGGCATTCGCGAATACGCCAACCTGCTGGAAGCGAAGCGTACCTTGCCTCAGCGGCTCCACAAAGTATTGCCGCCCGAAGTGAGGCACAGCGAGCTGCTGATGCAGATCTGCCGCAAGCTCACCGCGCCTGACCCGATGCTGCGCTACGCCACGGCGGAACAAGCCGACTCGGGCCGCGATGGTCTGGCCGAGTTCCAGCGCACACTGGTGCGCGGTGACCTGGCAAGCGAATATGAGAACGAGTTACGCGTGTGGTTGGAGGAACTAGATTGAGAAGAGGGCCAAACGAAAAGGGAATTGCAAATTAGAAATTCGTTTCGCATGGAGGCCCTCAATGGAAAATGGTGTGCTCGTATTAGTATTTGTCCTGGCCGGCCAGTTGAGCCAATTAAACGATCGATACTCAGGGGCCGGCCAATCGCCACCGCCGGCCAATAACGCACCGGCCAACGCCCCCGATTCCAGCGTCATTCCCATACTCGAATCGCCGCCGGCAGAAACGAGTTTACCGTCGAACTCTCAGCCGGCCGGAACGGTCCGGGACCCGTACGGATCGAATGCTGCGCCGCCCGGCAGCGGAAGTTCGCGGTCGACTCTCTTTGATGGGGCTGGGTCAAGCCGAGCGACCAGTCCACCGCCGGGGTACGGGTCACTTCCAGCGTCTAACTCGACAACCGCGCCCGCGGCACCTGCCACCACAGCCTCTGGTCCGAAACCTTCGGCGCTGATGCGTGCGATGCTCACCCCGCCTTCTGGTGCAAGATTACCGGGCCAACCGCTAACGCTGACGGACGTTGTTGCCGGCGGACAGACTCGCTCTGAGCAGGCCCTCCGCGTGGAGGCTTACTGGGACCTGTGCTCGAGTGTGGCCGACTATTACTTGGGCGTCCGGGAGCAGCAGGAATTGCAACGGCTACGCACAATAGTTCCGCAAGCGGTGCAGCATTCCAGCAGGCGGAAAGGGAATTGGCTGTGAGGGTTGGTACTTCGCAGCGGGCGGCGATGGCCTCTCAGCATCGCCTGGCCAGCCTGATGGGGCTCGGTGAGGGCAACCTTCCGCTGCCCGGCGATTTGCCACACTGCGGTAACTATCAAAGTCACTACGATCAGATCTTTGTAGGCCGGCCGGCGGCCGAAGCGCACGAGTTGAGCGCGCTGTTGCCATTGCGTTACGCTGAACTAAAAAGCGTGGCTGCTGCGGTGACGGCGCAGAAGACTGGTTGACTTCTGTCGAGAACGTCCGCCGTGCGGACTCCGATGGCACGGGTTCGATCCGGGCTCTGGAGTTGCTGGCGCTGCACCGGCGGGCCTTTGTCCAGATCGCGCGGGATTACAATCGTCGCATCGTGCGTTACGTAGAGCTGGCCACGCCGGGAGAAATTGGCTCCGAACGGCTGATCGGCAGGCTGATCGCGCGCGCCGGTGCATCGACCGCCACGCGGCCATCGGAGGCCGCGCCTCCGAACCGTCAGTCGAGAAGTGCAACCACGGCTCCGCCTAGTACCTACGCGGAAGGATGGACTCGAGCAAGCGAGAATCAGGCCGCCAGCACGACGCGCGACGACGCGGTGACGCCAGCCTCCGCCGAAGCATCGGACGGCCGGCACGAGGAACGCTCGCTGCTGGTAAAGCCCCAATGACGACGGTCAAGGGCTCGACTCTTAGCTCTCTCCGCACGCATAATATGGTGCTATGGGCCCGCTTGCTGCCACGCGACATCTGCGCACTGAATCATCTCACAACGAAGCGCATGAACGATCCGCGTGCGCGACGATAATCCGCCCGGTGCCCGGGTTTTGGATCGGTCCGCTGTGGATCGATCCGCCCATCCTGCAAGCCCCGATGGCGGGCTACACGAACTACGCCTTCCGCCAGATCGTGCGCGAGTTCGGCGGGGCAGGCCTGCTTGGCCACGGAGATGGTTAACGCCAAGGGCTTCGTGTGGCTGGCGGAGCATGAGGCCGAGCACCCGGACCGCTTGTGGGGCGTGGCCGACGAGCCGCGGCCGCTGGCCGTGCAGATTTGGGACAACGATCCGGAAACGCTGGCCAAAGTCGGAGCGCGGCTGGCGCACGAGTACCAGGTCAGCGTCGTCGACATCAACTTCGGCTGCCCGGTGCGCGACGTGGTGCAAAAGGCGCACAGCGGTTCGTACTTGCTGCGCGAGCCGGATCGAATGGGCGCGATCATCGAGCACGTCGTGGCCGCCTGCCGTCCGACGCCGGTGACCGCGAAGATTCGGCTCGGCTGCACGCGCGAACAAATCACGGCGGTCGATGTGGCGCAAGTGGTCGAAGGGGCCGGCGCGGCGGCGCTCACGGTGCACGGCCGCACGGCGGCCGACATGTTTCGCGGCTCAGCCGATTGGGATCGCATTGCCGCCATCAAGCCGCATCTCAAGAGGATTCCGCTGATCGGCAACGGCGATCTCGACTCGCCGCAAAAAGTGGTCGACGCGTTCCGCCGCTACGACATCGACGGCGTGATGATCGCCCGGGCATCGCTGGCCAAGCCGTGGTTGTTTCAGCCAGGCGGCCGCGGCGCTGCGCGGCGAACCGATTCCGCCTGATCCCACGCTCGAAGAGGAACGGCAGCTCTTGCTGCATCACTTCGATCTCGTTTGCCAGCGATTCGGCGAAGCGAAAGGCACGCTGCTGATGCGCAAGTTCGCCTGCTGCTACGCCCAGGGCCGCTCGGGTGCTCGCGAGTTCCGCAGCCGCGTCGTGAAGGTAGCGGATCCGACATGAGTTTCGGGCGGTCGTCGAGCAGTATTTCCCTCGCGAGGCCTAGTCGTAACTCTCGCGAGTTCTGGATCGCCTGTCCTAAGTCGTTTATTGGTAAAGACGTTGCTATCGACGAACTATTTTTCAAATAGCGGGTTGTCAAAAATCGGCAAACAGGTACGATTGCATAGGAGAGCAGATGCCGCAAGGCCTTGAGTCACCGTGAGATAGCTGCCATGAGCACGCAAACCGATACCGGCGATCGAGCGATGTTGGATTTCATCCGTCGCGAAGGTGCCGTCACCATTTCGGCGCTGGTCGACGAAATGGGCGTCACGGCGACGGCAGTTCGTCAGCGGCTACAGCGGCTGACGGACAGCGGGTTGATCCAACGGCAGACCGAGCGAATCAGCCGCGGACGGCCCGAACCATCGGTATTCACTAACCGAGAAGGGTGAACGAGCGGCCGGCACGAACTTTGCCGACATGGCGGTGGTGCTTTGGGAGGAGATCAAATCGGTTCGAGGATCCGGCAATCCGGCGGGGATTGCTGAAGCGGATTGCCGATCGATTCGTGGCGCGGTACCGCGACCGCGTGGCGGGCGATACACTCGGCGAACGCATGACTGCGCTCGCTCGAGTGATGGGAGAGCGTGACATTCCGTTTCATGTCGATCAATCGAGCCAGTTGCCGGTGTTATCGGCATTAGCGTGTCCCTATCCGGAATTGGCCAAGATGGATCGCAGCGTGTGCACGATGGAGAAATTAATGTTGTCGGAAATTCTGGGTAACAACGTGCGATTGAGCGAGTGCCGTTTGGATGGCGCTACGTGTTGCACGTTTACTCCCAGTGCGTCGTAGCAGATTGGTCATTTATTAGTATTAGAAAGCAAACCGAAGGATTCGCGAAGCGGCAAACGATCGATGAACGAATTAGCACAGCCATGGATTGAAGGCCGGTTTGAGGAAAACGTCATTACGACGACGGTCGAACAGGCGATTAACTGGGCGCGGCAATCGAGCGTCTGGCCGCTGACGTTTGGCCTGGCGTGCTGCGCGATCGAAATGATGGCCACGGGCGCGAGCCGTTACGACATGGATCGCTTCGGTGCCGGCGCGTTTCGCGCGACGCCGCGGCAAGCCGACCTGATGGTCGTGGCGGGCACGGTGACGTACAAAATGGCGAGCCGGGTACGCCGGCTTTACAACATGATGCCCGATCCGAAGTTCGTGATCGCGATGGGCGCGTGCACCGTGGGCGGCGGGCCATATTTCAAGTACGGATACCACGTGGTGAAGGGCGTGGACCTGGTGGTGCCGGTGGACGTGTATGTGCCGGGTTGTCCGCCGCGGCCTGAATCGCTGTTGGAAGGCTTGATGCGAATTCAAGACAAGATCAAAGGGCACAAGATTGCACGTCAGCGCGGTGCCGCGGTGGGCGTGAAGGTGGATGACGAGCTGCCGATTCCGCACCATTCCGGATACGTAGCGGCACCGGCCGACCAGGAACCATTGTACGATCACCAAAAGATCACCGCGTGAGCATAGTGGAAGAGAGATATGGTCGCGGAAAGTATTACATCCGACCCATTGGACCACGGTCCGTGGATCGAAGGACGATTTGAGGAAAACGTCATTGTTACGTCGGTCGAGCAGGCGATTAACTGGGCGCGGCAATCGAGCTTATGGCCGCTGACGTTTGGCCTGGCTTGTTGTGCGATTGAGATGATGGCCGTGGGCGGTCCGCGATTTGATTTGGCCCGCTTCGGCTCGGAGAGATTTTCCGCAACGCCGCGTCAGGCGGACCTGATGATTGTCGCCGGCACGGTGACGTACAAAATGGCGAGCCGCATCCGCCGCTTGTACAACCAGATGGCGGATCCGAAATTTGTGATCGCGATGGGGGCATGCACGGTCGGCGGCGGACCATATTTCAAGTACGGCTATCACGTGGTGAAGGGCGTGGATCTCGTGGTTCCGGTCGACGTGTATGTACCAGGGTGCCCACCGCGACCGGAATCGTTGTTGGAAGGTTTGATGCGAATCCAAGACAAGATCAAGGGACACAAGATTGCCCGGCGACGTGGTGCTGAGGTCGGCATGAAGGTGGATGACGAGCTACCGATTCCGCACCATTCGGGATATGTGGCGGCACCGGCCGACCAGGAGCCATTGTACGATCACCAAAAAATCACAGCATAAACCTGCGAGCACGTCCATGCCTACGGCACGGTGCCCGCTCGCGGCTACTACGACTAAGGACTTAACGACTAAAGCTTAGACGATGACCGAAACATTGAAGATTTCGAATTTGCACGTTGCCGTGGGAGGCAAGCCGATCCTGCACGGCGTGAACCTGACGATCCGTCGCGGCGAAACGCATCGCGCTGATGGGGCCTAACGGTTCCGGCAAGAGCACGCTGGCTGGTGTGATCATGGGCCATCCCAATTACGAGGTGACCGAGGGCACAATCGAGCTCAACGGAGAGAACATCTTGGAATGGGATGCGACGGAGCGGGCGCGGGCCGGCATTTTCATGGCCTTTCAGCGGCCGATGGCGATCCCGGGCGTGAAGATGGCCGACTTCCTGCGGCACGCCACGACGAACGTCCGCAGCCCGAACCGCAAGGAGGGCGAGCCGCTCATTCCCATGCGCGATTTCCGCAAGGAGCTCCGCGACAAGATGGGCCAGCTGCGGATGGACGAGGAGTTTGCCCGACGGTACGTGAACGATGGTTTTTCAGGCGGCGAAATGAAACGGGCCGAAATCCTGCAAATGGCGATGCTGCGGCCGAAGTTCGCGATCCTTGACGAAACGGACAGCGGCCTGGATGTCGATGCCGTGAAGCTGGCCAGCCAGAGCATTGCCGAGATCGGCGGGGCCGACATGGGCATCCTCATCATCACACACCACGATCGCCTGTTGGAGCACAACACGCCCGATTTCACGCACGTGATGCTGGGCGGGACGATTGTAGAAACGGGCGGCGTCGAGCTGGCCCGCGAACTGTACACCGAAGGTTACGACCGCGTCCGGGCACGACATCCCGAGGACGCGGCAATAGAGAAAGAAATGGCCGCCGCGGAAAAGAAAGTCACCAGCGGCGTGGCATAGCAATAAATAGTTTAGCCGCGACGCAAAGCGGAACGCGTTTTGAGGAACAACCATCATGGCTACCGATTTAATCACCCCGCCCGATGAACTGGCACTGGGTGAGATCAATAAATACGATTTCGTGACGCAGACCCACGGCGTGTTCAAGGCCCGTCGCGGGCTCAACGAGCAGATTGTCTGCGAAATCTCGGAGATGAAGCGCGAGCCGCGCTGGATGCGCGATTTCCGGCTCAAGTCGCTTCAGATATTCGAGTCAAAGCCGATGCCGCGCTGGGGCGGGAATATCGGCATCGACTTCCAGGATATCTACTATTACCTGAAGCCGACTGACCACCAGGGCAAAACGTGGGATGATGTGCCGGCCGAAATCAAGGAAACGTTCGACAAGCTCGGAATCCCCGAGGCCGAGAAGAAGTTCCTGGCCGGCGTGAAGGCGCAGTTTGAAAGCGAAGTGGTTTACGGCTCGCTCAAGGAAGACCTGGCCAAGAAGGGCGTCATTTTCACGGACACCGATACGGCGGTCCGCGAGCACAGCGACCTGGTGCGCGAGTACATTGGCTCGATCATTCCGCCGGAGGACAACAAATTCGCCGCATTGAATTCGGCCGTGTGGTCGGGCGGCTCGTTTATCTACGTTCCCAAGGGCGTGAAGATCGAGTTCCCACTGCAGGCTTACTTCCGCATCAATGCGGAACGGATGGGACAATTCGAGCGGACGATGATTATTGTCGATGAAGGGGCCGAGGTGCACTATGTCGAAGGCTGCACTGCCCCAATGTATTCCAGCGAAAGCTTGCACTCGGCGGTGGTCGAGATTATCGTTCGCCGCGGTGCCCGTTGCCGGTATACGACGATTCAGAACTGGGCGAATAACATTTACAACCTGGTGACCAAGCGAGCCGTGGCTTACCAGGACGCCCTCATGGAATGGATCGACGGCAACCTGGGCAGCCGTCTGACGATGAAATATCCGGCCGTGTACATGATGGAGCCGGGTGCCCGCGGTGAAATTCTTTCGATCGCGTTCGCGTCCAAGGGGCAGCATCAAGATGCCGGCGCGAAAGTCGTGCACTGTGCACCGCACACGAAAAGCCGGATCATTTCCAAGAGCATCAGCAAGAACGGCGGCCGCGCCAGTTACCGTGGCCTATGCAAGGTGCAGGACGGCGCTGTCGGCTCGAAGAGCAGTGTCGTATGCGACGCGCTGATTCTCGATCCGCGCAGCCGTAGCGACACCTATCCCTACATCGAAGTGGAGGAGCAGGATGTGCAAGTCGAGCACGAGGCCAGCGTCTCGCGCATCGGCGAAGAACAACTGTTCTACCTGCAAAGCCGCGGCCTGACCGAGGCCGAAGCCAGCTCCATGATCGTCAGCGGCTTCATCGAGCCACTGGTGAAGGAGCTGCCGATGGAATACGCCGTCGAGATGAATCGCCTCATCGAGCTGCAGATGGAAGGCAGCGTGGGTTAGTTTAGCCGGCACACTCCGTGTGCCGGCCGCCTCGCCAGTATAGAAACCAGAATCTAGACGACCGTATCATGAGCATCGCAACCGACCCTACGACAGAACAACTCATCGCTGAGTTGTACAAGATTCCCGGAAAGGCGGAAATTGTCGACGGAAGGATTCTCATGATGAGCCCGACAGGGGACATGCCAAGCAGTGCTGGATTGGCTATTGTCGTAAGCTTAAGGCAGTATGCAAAGCAATTCGGCGGTCGAGCTTACATGGATAATGCGGCTTTCTTGGTTGAGCTCCCAAATCGCAAGTCGTTCAGCCCCGATGCATCGTATTACACGGGTCCACGTGCAAGAATGAAATTCTTGCCGCAGGCTCCAGTCTTTGCCGTCGAGGTCCGCAGCGAAGGTGATTACGGCCCCGCGGCTGAGTGCCAAGTGGCGGCCAAACGTGCAGACTATTTTGCAGCGGGTACGAAAGTTGTTTGGGACGTTGATTTATTGAGCGACGATGTCGTTCGCGTATACCGAGCTGACTCGTTCGAGCAGCCCACAATTTACCGCCGTGGCGAAACGGCTGAAGCTGAGCCGGCCGTGCCCGGTTGGACGTTTTCTGTCGACGAATTGTTTGATTAAAGTACTGTTACGAGATCATGACCACCGCGGCGCTTTCGACGGGCTTCTCGCAACAGGCGTTCGACGCCTTTTTGTCTGCACGCCGTGATGAGCCGACGTGGCTGAAAACCCTGCGCCGTGAGGCGTGGCAGCGATTTAACGAGCTGCCGATGCCCTCGGTCCGCGAAGAAGAGTGGATGCGAACCGACATCCGGCTATTCAAGCTGGACCGCTTCAGCCCGCCCGACTTTTCAACGGATGGCGCACGTGCATTGGCGCAGTCCGCGCCCACGCGCTGTTGGCTGCAGGTGTCGATCTGGCCGGGCGTGCGGTGTGCATCGACAGCCGTCCGGTCGACGCCGACTTGAATTCCAAATTGAGAGGGCAGGGCGTGCTATTCGGCAGCCTCGATGCGCTGGTTTTCGAACATGGCGAGTTGCTTCGACCCTATTTCGAACGACATGTCGTCGATCCGTTCAAGGACAAATTCTCCGCGCTTCATGCGGCGTTTTGGTGCGGCGGAACGCTGCTCTATATTCCCAAGGGTGTACGCATCGAACAGCCGTTGCATTCGCTCTCGGCGATGGCCGACTCCGGTATCGACCTGGGTAAAACACTGGTCATTCTGGCCGAAGGTGCTGAGGCCACGATGCTCTCCGAGACGGCCGGCACATCCGCGGGCGGCGGATTGCACTGTGGTTCTATCGAGTTGATCGTCGAAAAGGCGGTGCGCCTACAGTACGTCAATCTGCAGAACTGGGGTCACGAAGTCTGGCACTTTGCGCATCAAAAAGCGCATGTGGGGCGTGAGGGGCGTTTGCAATGGACAATCGGAGCACTCGGATCGCGATTGGCTAAGGTAAATCAACACGTCGCGATGACCGGGCCGGACGCCGAAGTGCAGGTCAACGGTGTCATGTTCACCGAAGCGCGGCAACATCTCTCGTACAACACGCATCAACACCATCAGGCCCCTTACTGTAAGAGCGATTTGCTGTACAAGTCCGCTCTTCAAGACCGCTCGCGCACCGTGTGGCGGGGCATGATAAAAGTCGACCGCGACGCGCAGCGGACCGATGCCTATCAGCGAAACGATAACCTCATGCTCTCGCGCGATGCGAGGGCAGATTCGATTCCGGGCCTGGAAATTGAAGCCGACGACGTGCGCTGTACGCATGGCAGCACCTCCGGCCGCGTGGACGAGCAGCAGGTGTTTTATGCAATGACCCGTGGCTACACCCGCCGAGAAGCGGTGCGAATGATTGTGGCCGGCTTCTTCCAGCAAGTGTTCGACCGCATTACGATCGAAAGCGTACGCGATGCGCTGGGCGAGGCGATCGGCCGGCGAGTGAGCGACATCAAGGAATTGGCCGCGTCGTGACCGCTCTCGAAGTATTTGCCAACGTTGTCCGCATTGTCGGCCTGATTGTGGCGCTTCCGGGACTGTGGTGGCTGGCCGGCGGCTTGCGCGTGGTTGTTTCGGGGCGGATCGATGAGCGGCGCCGCTCGGCGAGCTCGCTGAAGCTCGGTCTGCTACTTTTGATCGTGGGGTTGTTGCTGATCTTCGGCGGCACGTGGTTGGCAAATTGGGCACGCATGCCATGAGCGAATTCATTCAAGTTGCCAAGACGTCGGAAATCCCCGATCCCGGTAAATTGCTAGTCGAAGTCGGCGACCGGCTGATCGTACTAATCCATGCGGCCGGACATTATTACGCGCTCGACGACATCTGCACGCACGACGGCGGGCCTCTCAGCGAAGGGCCACTTGATCCTCAGGCCGGCACAATCGCTTGTCCGCGCCATGGTGCCAAGTTCGATGTCCGCACCGGCGCGGCGGTCTCCATGCCGGCCACCAAGCCAACTGTCGCGCACGTTGTGAAAATCGAGGGCGATCAGATCTTCGTGGGTCTACGAGGCGACTAGTTCCGCAAGCAGTTTCGCGGGTAGAATTGACGTTAGAGGGAACTACGCATAGGGAGGCCAGATATGCCCGTTGCTGAAGACAGAATCCGCGAAGCGCTTAAGGGCGTCATCGATCCGGAGTTGTTTGTGAACATTGTGGATCTCGGCTTGATCTACGACATCAAAATTGCCGAACAGCCGGACAGCAAATCGAATGTCACGGTGGAAATGACGATGACCAGCCCCGCGTGCCCTGCCGGTCCGCAGCTCTTGAGCCAGTCTCAGGACGCGATTCGCCGGCTCGATGGCGTGGCGGAAGTCGATGTGAAGCTTGTCATGGAGCCGCCTTGGACGCCGGACCGGATGACCGAGGACGCGCGCGATCAGTTGGGAATCTTTTGAGGTCGAGAGTCGAGGGTCGAGAGTCAAGAGCCAGTTGTTAGATTACGAATCTCGTTGCGCAATATCGTAAAAGCACAATGCTTTGTCTTTCTGGCTCTCGACTCCCGACTGTCCGCCCTTGACCATCTATGCAAATCTTCGTCTACGAGTGGGCCACCGGCGGCGGGCTTGTCGACGAGCCAGGCCCGCTGCCCGATTCGCTTGTGCGTGAAGGGGCGACGATGATTTCGGCCCTCGCGGCCGATCTGATGCGCATCGCAGGCTGCCGCGTGACGACATTGCGCGACCCGCGCGTGCTGCAGTTGGTTCTGCCAGGCTGCGATCTCGTCGACGTATTGAGCAAATGGTCGCATGGCGAGGAGATCGAGCGGCTGGCGGCGGCCGCAGACGGTACGATTCTCATTGCCCCGGAATTCGATAACATCTTGTTCCGTACGGCACAGCGCGTGGTGGCAAGCGGGGGCACATTGCTGTCGCCCCCGCCTGCATTCATTCGTATCGCGGCCAACAAGCAACGCACGTGCGAGGCATTGGCGGCGGCGGGCGTGCCGGTGCCGGAAGGGCTGGTGCTGGAATCGGAACAACCGCTGCCCGCGGATTTCTTATATCCGGCCGTGTTGAAGCCCATCGACGGCGCGGGTTCTCAAGATACGTACGTGGTAAGCGGCCCGCACGATGCGCCGCCGGCGTATGCCTGGCCGCGACGCTTGGAACGCTATGTGCCCGGACTGGCGGCGAGTGTAGCGGTGATTTCTGGACCGGCGGGTCGAATTACTCTGCCGCCGTGCAAACAACGCATCTCGAACGATGGCCGGCTGCGGTACTTGGGTGGGGAGTTGCCACTCTCTGCCGGTCTAGCGGCTCGTGCGACAGAATTAACAAATCGAGCTGTCGCGGCGTTGCCGTCGACGATTGGGTACGTTGGGGTGGACCTTGTGCTGGGTACGGACCCAAATGGTCGCGAGGATTTCGTAATCGAAGTCAACCCGCGACTGACTACATCCTATGTCGGCCTGCGGGCCACCACGCAAGCCAATTTGGCGAATGCCATGTGGGAAATCGCGCACGGTGAGCTGCCAGAAATCGGTTTTGCCAGCCGGCCTATTGAATTCGATGCGAACGGCAATGTGAGTTTCATGACATGAGCTGGCTGGCATTCGATATTGGCGGCGCCAATTTGAAAGCGGCCGATGGCCGTGGTTGGGCGAAGATCGTGCCCTTTGAGTTGTGGAAATTTCCGGACCGCTTGCGTTCGGCGATGGTCGCGCTAATAGAGGCCGCGCCGCCCACCCAGCAAATCGCAGTCACGATGACCGGCGAGCTTTGTGATTGTTTTGCCACAAAGGCAGATGGCGTTCGGTACATCGTCGACGCAGCGACAGCGGCCGGCGGCAGCCGCGATGTGGCAGTGTACCTCGTCGACGGTCGGTTGGTGTCGATTGAGGAAGCGCGGGATTCACCCCACATGGCGGCCGCCAGCAACTGGCACGCGCTTGCGCGGTTTGCCTGCCGATTCGTTAGTGGCGAAGTCGGTTTGCTGGTCGACATCGGTTCCACCACCACCGATATCATCCCGCTCGTCGATGGAGAGCCCCGCCCCAAAGGATGGAACGATACCGATCGACTTCTTACCGGCGAGCTGGTTTATACTGGCGTCGGGCGGACGCCCATCTGCGCGATCACACGGTTGCTGCCCTGGCGAGGGCAGTGGTGTCCTGTTGCCGCTGAGCTGTTTGCCACCTCGGCAGACGCCTATGTAGTTTTGGATTACATTCCCGAGCAAATGGACGCGACAACGACGGCCGATGGCCGTCCTCTATCGAAGGAATCCGCTCGAGCCCGGCTGGCTCGAATGATCTGCGCCGACACCTCGGAATTTGCTGCGGGGGACGCACGACAAGTCGCGGAGCATGTGCAGGAGGCTCAGCTTGACGATCTCGACCGGGCCCTTCGCCAGGTCATCGAACATCTGGTCCATTCGCCGCAGTCCGTGGTCATTGGCGGTTCCGGCGAATTTCTGGCAATGCGCCTGGCGGACCGCGGCGAGCTTGGACGGAATATTGTGTCGCTGGGCCAGCGCCTGGGGCACTCGATCGCGGTTTCGGCGGCCGCCCATGCATTGGCAGTGCTTGCACCCGAGATTTTGTCTCAATGATGGCGCAACCCGTTAAATTGTAATAGGTTGTGTGTTTCAGCAACAAAATCCGAGGAATGAAAAAATCTGTGTTTCCGGCGAAACCTGGCCGAAACACTTGACGCCCACCTAAGCCCCACTAAAATCAGGAGAGTCGGGAACTTTGCACGCCCGAATTGTCTGTGTATTAATTGGCATCGTTGCCGCTTTCGCCGAGTACCGCTAATCTAAAAAAAGCGACGATTGAATTCTTTCCGCGCTGCAGCTTGTTGGCTGCGCCCGAAAGTTTTCAATCGTCGCTTTTTTTGTGAATCACGTGATGCGAATGATGTGAGAGTGGTGAGACGGCGGTAGCGAGCAAGTTCACGCACTATTTGAGGTAACGCTGATCACGGTGTAACGGCGCTTGGATTTTTTCGCGGGCAACCAATTGGTCGCACGCGGGCAAATCCGATCGCCGTTTTTTATTGCACCAACAGACGTCGAAACAACCAGAGCAGCAATGAAGCAGCGAACGTCGGCGTCAAAAAAAGTTATTGATGGATTAGCAGATCACCTTGGGGAAGAACCAATGTTACGAATGATGCGAGCGGTGCTTTTTTCTCTAATGATTATTGCCGTCGTCGGTTTGTTGACGAGTTCGGCCAATGCCGGGACGATCATCAAATTAGATTTGGGCGACGTTGGGACTCCCGATATCCGTTTCGATGGCGCCACGCTGTCGACGATGAACGATGGCAACGCGGGCACCACGGGTGCCCAGGATACCGATGCCGACTTCCATGATTTCCTGAGCAGCTTTCCCGACGTGCTGACGTCGACCGCGTCGTTCAGCATCAGTGGTCTGACACCCTCAGGACCGGCCGCAACGCTTGGTCCGATCGTCGTCCAGAATTTCACCGGCGGGACGTTTCAACTGTATGACCCGGCGAATACTTTACTTCTTTCGGGCTTGCTAACCAACAGCGCTGTGACGGGTTTAATCGGTCCGCCGGCGACCGGTGCGCACTTTACGACGTCGATTGCTTCAGTCACCGGTGGACAATTGGCGCCGCTTATTATTCCGAACAGTCTGTCGCTGTCGATGAGCTTCACCGACGTCAACGGCGGTGCTGGGTTTTCATTGGGTGGAGCCGCAGCACCGGTGCTCAATCCGTTCACCGCTGATACCACGTTGAACATCGCCGGTGAACGAATCCCCGAACCGACGATGCTCGCGCTCGTTTCGATTGGCGGCATGCTCGCCGGCCTGGCGATACCCCGACGTCGAAAGGGTTAGGCACCCGGTTTGATTCGTTAGAAGTGGTCTAGCGTATCGATCCAGCGGGCAAGTTCTTCGCGCTCTCCTTCTGCCAATTGTCCGCCGTCGTTTGCCAGCGTGACGGTGTTCACCGGATAACCGGCGTCAGCGCACTTCTGCAGCCCCTGCGACGTTGGGATGGACGCCTCATTGGCACTGGAAATCGCCGCGAAGATTGCCAACCGCTGGCTCGGCTCGTTTGCCGGCACAGTCATTCGCCGAGGCAACGGCGCTGAGGATACAGCGAGGCCGCGAATGATACTTCGGCCGGAAAAACCGAGCGACCAGGCGATCGCTCCGCCGGTGCCTTGCCCGAATACGACGATGCGTCGGGGATCGACTTTGTGTTGATTGACAACCCGCGCGACGAGCCGCCCCAAGTATTCGAGCTCGGTGCGGTCCCAGCGATTGGCTTCCGCGGCAGTCGGCACCACCAGAAGCAGGCCGTCGCGGTCGCAGATTGCCTGCCACTCGTCAATTACTGCATCGGCACTCGTGGCGTCCCCGTCATGAAGCCACAACAAGAGGCCCTGCCGCTGCCCGGCCTCATGGCTCACCGGCACATAAATTTTACACTGCTGAGGAAACTCCGGCAGTTTCACCTCGTGCGTTTCGCCACCGGCTGGAAGGGGTCGGGAGTCGTCGGCGGGCGCTGCTTCAGCTGAGCCTTCACGATTGTTGGAATCTTGGATGTTATCACTATCCTCACGACTCCCGACGTCATTCGCAGCTTGGTATGCCGGCGGCAACTCGCTCGGCACATTGTTCGGCAGACCGGCCGCAGTCAGTTTGACGTCGATGGTTCGATCGCCGCGACCAAGTCGCACGGCGACTTCGCTCCCCGGCGCGTAGTTATTCATTTCGGCAATGGCGCTGTCGATGGAAACAGCCGCCGCGTCGCCGATTTGCAAAACACGGTCGCCGGCTTGGACTCCGGCCGTTTTCGCCGGGCTGCCCGCATAGACCATTCTCACGCCGACGCCGGATGATTTTGCATCGTCGGTTTCTGCTTCGCTTTCATCAGTAGACTCATCCTCAGTTGTGTCATCATCGTCTTGCGCGGCAGCATTGCTCGGCTCGCTGGCCGGCCGCAGCGGTAAGATGCCAAGAAACGCATGGCGAAACGGAGGCAGCGTGTCGGCCAACACTATTTTCCGCTGGATCTTCTCCTCACCGCGGTGGACAATCACTTCGATACTTTCGCCACCGTAGCGAGTGCCGAGCGCAAATCGTAAATCGGTCTGCGTGCGAATCGGTTGGCCGTCGACTTCGACGATGCGATCGCCTTTTTTGAATCCGGCCTTGCCGGCAGGGGCGTCCGGCCGGACCGCCGCCAGCACGGCTGGTGCGGAATGGGGATTGCGTGGCGAGAGCCCGATGCCCAAGATGCCGGCGTGTACGTCCTCGCCTCGTTTCATTTGTTCGATGCGCTTGGTGATTGCCTCCAGCGGCACGGCGAAGCCGATGCCCGAGTCGTACCATTCGACGCCGGCCACTTCGCTCGCCCCTTGCGGTGCAATCGGCACAATGACGCCGAGCACGCGTCCCTGAATATCCACCAGCGGTCCGCCGTAGTTCGCCATGGAAACGTCCGCGTCGGTTTGCAGCACCTTGCCGAAAATGCGGTTCACCGCGCTCACGATGCCGACAGACACGTTGGTGCGATCGGCGCGGAACGTTCGTCCGACGGCAACGGCCCATTGACCGACGCGGAGTTCCTCGGCAGGCGCGGCCTCCGGCACAGGCAAATCGGCTACGCCGGCTGCCTTCAGCAGCACGATCATCCGGCTATGGTCTGTGGCCACCAATTCGGCTGGCACCTGTTTGCCGGACGCGAACGTGACGAGAATTGAAGCCGGCTCTTGCGCGAAATTGAATGCGCTGGAAACGATATAGCCGTCTGCAGAGATTACCAACCCTGTCGTGGGGCCGTCTGGCAAAAGTGTGCCGCCGACGGCGTCCAAGCCGCCGATTGTGCGAATTTGCACGACAGACTCGGCGACGTGTTCGGCGGCCGAACGTAATGCGGCTTCTTCTTGAGCGGCGAGTGAATCGTCCGTGCGGGCACTGGTCGTGAGAAGCGTGCCGAGGATTAGGGCCAAGGCGCCGGCGACCCAACCACCGTTCCGGCGGTGCCCGGTCGCGGCTGAAGCGAGTGGAGACTGAAAATGCGTGTGTGGCATTAGCGCGAATCCTCTGCCGGTGTCGGCAATTTGGCGCTCAGCGAGACTTCGATCAACTCCTCGCCGCGCAGCACGGCGATGCGCACCGTTGCATCGCTTTCCAATCGCTGGAGCAGGGCCACGGCGTCGCGGCATGATGCGGCAACGATGGCGTTCACCATCACTACTAGGTCGTCGGGTCTCAGTCCGGCCCGCGCCGCCGCCGACTCTGGCACAACGCGATCGACGTACGGTGGCGTGCGCACCACGACGTCCGGCACCAGCAAGATACCGAGTGCGGCGGGCGTAAGCGGCGATTCGGGTTGGTCTACTTCGCTCAGTTCGGGCGGCGTGTAGCGGCCGGCCAGGATGTCTTCGACCGTTGTCGCAAACGAAGAAACGGGCAGTGCGTAGTTAAGCCACGTGCCGGTGAGGCTGCTGCGAAGTTCCTTTCCTAGCAGGCCCAGCAAGTGACCTTGGGAATTGGTCAGCGCACCGCCCGCTGCTCCGGGGTTGTTTGCTGCAGCGTCGACGACATATACTTCGCCGCGATAGTTGGTGGCAAACGCGCCGCGGCGGGCTTCCAGCGGCGCGACCGCCGACAGGACGCCATGCAGCATGCTTACCGGCTCATCGCCGGTGGCGATGCCGAACAGATTACTGAAGGCCAGCACTCGTGCCCCCGGCTCGGCGGTCGCTGCCTCCACCAGCGCGAAATGTGGCAGCGGTTCGCCTTCGGGTTCGAATTTCAGCACGGCGATCTCCGTGAGCGGATCGGCGGCGACGTGTTTTGCGGAATACCTGCGGCCGTCATCGAGCACTACCGTCACTTCGTCCGCATCGAGGACGTAGCTCCACACGGTGAGCACGTGCCCCTTGTCGGAGATCAACAAGCCGGACTGATACGCCTCTAGTCCGCGTACTCCGCCCGTGCCGTAAATCTTGACGACCTTCACTTGGACCTGTCGGGCCACTTCGGACAAAGACGCCGCGCCGTCGCTGGCCCGCGCATCGGCCGCCCCAACCATGAGGCAAACGACGGCTAGCGCAACGGCGCGGACGTGTACGATGCGAAACTGGAAATTGCAATACTTTCTTTGGTGGACCATAGCGACTATTTCTCTTCGTCAGCTTCAGTGCTTTTGTTGCTATTCCAACCATACGATTTCACCGTCACCTCGGCGAAGACGTCATCGCCGTGGCGGACGATCCAATGGTGCGGCAAGGATCGGCCCTCGACCGGGCGGATGTCGTCAAAATAGATTTCACATGGGTCTTCGTC
This sequence comes from uncultured Planctomycetota bacterium, assembly GCA_963786455.1. Classification (GTDB taxonomy): domain Bacteria; phylum Planctomycetota; class Planctomycetia; order Pirellulales; family Lacipirellulaceae; genus JABDGM01. The sequence continues at coordinate 1,518,941 of CAWAZX010000018.1, forward strand.
ATCGGCCAGTTGAGTCTCGATGCCGATTAAGTCGCCGCTGGTTGGATTGAAATAGAATCGCGATTCGACGCCTCCGTGGATGGCGAGCAAGCAATCGGATACGTCCTCTTCGCTTGTCCATGGCAAGATGCCCAGGTAGGAAACTTCGCCGAAGCGCTGCGGACCGACGAGCACAAGCCGCTGCCAAAGATGCAGCGCGGCAAGCAATCCGCCGGAACGGGGCGGGCTCGCCGCAGTGGTGAGCGACGACCCGAATTCGGCTTCCGACTTGCCGTCGGGCATCACAATCGAGCCGCTCTTTTCGGAGAGTTCGATGGTGACGTCGCCGCCGGCTGAGGTTTGAGCGGCAATCTTCCAAGTCCACGGGGTTTCGGCGAAATCGCCGCGGGCCAGGTACGCATTCCACACTCGCTGCTGATGATGTCGATTGAACCAATAATTGGCGTAGCCCGGCGAGGCCTCATAGAATGGCCTGACAGCCTTGGGTAAGCGGGGTGCGCCGCGGGCGCCGAGATGGTCGCGGTTCATCGCCCGGTTGCTTATCGCCGGGCCGTGGCTCTTTTTGCTTTGGCTGGTCGTTCGGCGCGGCTCGCCACCGGGCGGCTGTGGCTCTTCGCGGCCTCGCGGGCGGTCCGGCACCGGCGGCTCGTGTTCTTGCTGAAGCAGTGCTTCGAGTTCGCCTTCACGGTGCATCCCCGCCAGCCGCACGCGACGTTGGAACTCCTCGCCGTCGCGGCGGAAGACCATCGGCACTCGCCAGCCGATCGGATACGTTCCGAGCACGTTCTTGAACGTGTTCGGTGATGTGATTTCCCGGTTCCCAAGTTGCAGCAGCTCGTCGTCGTAGCGCAGGCCGCGGCGGAAGGCGTCGCTGGAGTCCAAAATGTCGTCGACGACCACGCGTCCATCGGGGTCCTTAGTGACCGTTGCTCCCAATGATGCATGGTCAACGATGCGGCCGCTCTTCAGCAGGCCGAGGAACCGCTTGATTTGGTTGATCGAAATGGCATACCCGACGCCGACATTCACCCGTCCGCGTTTTTCGAACGAACCGCGGCCATTGATGCCGATCAGCCGGCCGGTGGCATCGAACATCGGCCCGCCCGAGTTGCCTGGATTGATCGCCGCGTCGGTTTGCAGGCAATCGGCGTATTCGAGCAGCGTACCGGCCGGGTATTGGTAACGATGCACGCCCGAGATCACGCCGTATGAAACAGTCGGCTTGAAGTCATCGGCCAGGAGAAACGGATTGCCGACGACGTAGGCCCAATCGCCGACGCGCACCGAATCGCTGTCGCCCAACTCAGCGGCCGGGAAATCTTCATCGCCCAAGAGTTTGATCAGCGCGACGTCACCGCCCGGATCGAGGCCGACCAGCACGGCATCGACGAACCGGCCGTCGGCCAGGCCGCACTTCATCGCTGGGCCCGTCGGCGCAACGACGTGAAAGTTCGTCAGTGCATATCCGTCGGCGGAGATCAGTACGCCGGATCCGCCGCCTTGTCCGCGAGAGTCGAAGATCGCCAACGTGGGGCGTGAGATCCGTTCGATGGTTTCAACGCGCTGGGCCTGTGCGGCGAGTACCTCCCCGTCGATAGCGGCTGTCGCAGCTTGTGGGACAAATATGCATGCGGTTAAAGCAACGGCAATGCTCGTAAACCGAATTCCAAGGTGCCCGCTCATTTTACCAATCTCGCGTCGCACAAGTTGAGCCAATCGCCGGTGTCCAGGTTCTTGCCGAAATCGACGACGATCTTCAGCCGCTTGACACTCGCGATGTCCAATTCTATCTCGCGCGGCGGCTGTTGGCCCGATATGGCGGCCTCAAACAGCGGACGATCATCACCGTAAATCGACAACTGCACGTTTCCAGTCGTGCTGGTCGCGGGTTCTATGCCGGCTACTGCCGTAAATCGCCCAAACCCGGGCGGAAGCCGGTATACCATTTCGGTACGGCTGCGTATGCAAGTCCTTTGCTAAAAATCTGCAAGCGACCGGTCGCTGCCGGGGAGTTCGCATCGGGAACCGACAGCGTAAGTGGCCCGCCATATGCCGACCGATCGCGGTGCGGCTGCCCATACTCAATTGCCTGGCTGGCCTCGGCGGGTAGCGCAACGAGCGGCGTCCAGCGAACAGTCGATTCGGAGACATCGCTGAGGTAGCGAATTTTTCCAGCTGAGAAGTCGGCGAATTCAATCTCGGCCAGTGGCCAGTCGAGTTCCAAGCCGCCCACCGATTTGATATGCAGCACATTTTCCGCGAGTCGCACCTCGGAAGTGCTCACACGCAGGCCATTGCGGCCGTGAAGCACGCAGCGAGGCTCGGGATGCGCATCATTGCCGCGACGGAAATAAAAGAATCCCGCGACCTTGTTGCGATCGATGCTGAGCGGTTCGCCATCGAACTTGAATTCGATCTTGTCGACCGTAATCTCGCCGAGCACGCCCTCAATGTAATCCAAGCTTTCGCCGCCGCGCTTGGCAACCAACAGCACGTCGCTAGCCCGCTTTTGCTCGCGGATCTCCAGCCACTGCTCGGCCGCGCGTGGTGTGAGCGTTTTTAAGCGCACGGCGGACACCTGCTTTACTGGAATGGCAAGCGGCTTTTGATCCATCGACGCCGAGGTTGCCAGCGTCATCGACAGGTGGTCGCCCGTAATTTGAATGTTGTTTGCCGGCAGGATCGTGCCGTCGGAAAGTTCGACGGTGCTGGTCGCCTCCTCTTCGGTATCAGCGGGAGTGGACGTCGAGGACCAGCGCACGGAAACAAGCTCATCGGTGGGAAGCGTCTCAAGGCCCTTGTCCGTTGCGACTACAAGCCGATGGTCGACCCAGCCTTGTAATTCGCCGACCACGGACGCGCCGTCGAGCCGTGTGGCTGTGACACTTGCGCCCGGCGTTCCATTTACAAGCACTGCGAGAAAGAAGATTAGATGGAACACGGCTGAAACTTCTAAGAGGTGGGATGAACGCGACATGCGCGCTGCTGGAAGCCCGTCTCGCGGATTGCGTGATTCATGGGCGCAGCAAGCAGCGGCTTGGTATTAGGGCAGGGGCGAGGTCATTCGCCGGCAATTTTAGGGTTTTTCGGCCGACTCTTCGGCCGCCAGCCGACGAAAATATTCTTCGATCACCTCGCGATAATGGGAGGGAAACTCGCGGCCAATTTCCTGCAGCGCCTTTTCGCGATCTTTTTCCGACACATTGCCCCAGCCGGTTCCGCGGCCGATATCGCGGCGCTCCACCGTACCGGGCGCTTTGAGCTCGGCGATCTGGCTTTCCTGCATGGGAGTGCCTTGCGGCTGGGAGTTGGGCGTTGGGACGACTGCGACTGCTGTTGTTGCATCTGATCTTCTAGTTGATTGATCAACTTGTCCAGCGAGTCGATCACGCTGTTTTCAATTCCTTGTACGCGCTTTCCCGTGCGGCCTTGCGCCAAGCGGCGGCGAACATCATCCATCCGCCGTGCGATGTGGTCCAGCGACTGGTCGTCGAGGACGGCCAGATCCTGCTGCATGAGGCCTGCAAGCTTCTGATAGCGCACCGGCAGCTCGTCCTCGCGCTGCAGAAGCTGCGCGAGCGCTGCGTCGGCCTGGTCAGGTTGTACGAGCCGCTGATGCGCCACAGCGCGATAGAACAGCAGTGCTTCGGGCGTGACGACATCGGCGGTATCGAGTCCCTCCGTCCACGACAGCGCCTCGTCGTAGTAACCTTGCTGGACGAGCCAGCGGGCAAGGTACAACCGCATGTTGTTGCGCACCAAGAGCGGGGTGGCGCTGTCGGCCAACCAGGCGAACTCCGGCAAAGGGCCGGCCTCGCTAACACCCGCACAAAACTTCGTTAATTCGGCCACACGGTCGTCGGTCTTGGCCAGGGCACGGGCCAACCGATCGAGCAAGTCGTCACGGCCAGTCTCAGCCGCCTGCCAGAGATTTTGGATTTCCGTCTGCCGTTCGAGTGAAACGCCCGTCGCCACGAGGTGTTGATTTAGAAGCTGGAATGCCGATTCAGCGGTGACTGGCTCCCACGTAGGCTGGGAAAAGAAGTCGCTATCGGCGTGGGCTGCGGCCGCGGCCGCCATTCCAATTAAGGCCAATGAGCGAGCAATTCGGCGGGTTGCAGTTCGTGCGGTCATCCAAAGGGCTCCTTGCGTGGTGGGTCGCCTGCCGCCCGCCAAAGTCCCTATCTCATTATCCCCTCTACATTTAATCTGTCCAACACTTGGTGGCCAACCGAAATTTTCATCGGCATTCGCCGGGGACTGTCACCATTTCGCAACCATCCGCGAATCAATATATCTACGGCTTTTGGTGAAATGCGGGCTGCCCCCTCCGTCATTTCGAATGCGATCCTCCTATTTTGCCACAGGATTGGTCGCAGTAAAACCTCAATCGTTACGACCCTGCTCCAAATCGGCAGTGGCCTTGTGTACACGCTCCTGGCGGCGGGCCAGCTCTTCCAGGGCCTCGATCAGCTCCGCCGTTTCGGCCTGTTCGCCTTCGATCATCTCCCCAAATCGCTGCGTGCGTTTGTTGATCCGCATTTGCAAGGCGCGGATCATTTTCAGCTCGGAGAGCTTATCCACCAGAGGGGGCTCCGTGGGCTGGCCCGCTGACGGCTGCTGGCCGGGTGGGGTGCGCTTCTTCTCCAAATCTTTGATTGCCTTTTCCAACGCGGCGATTGTTTCTTCCAGTGCAGCGATAATGTCCTCCTCCACGGCTTGCGTCATCTTATCGACTTTAACTTCAGCCAGTCTTGCGACCACCTGCCGCATGTCGTCGCGCATTTGTTCGACTGTCTCGGGGAACGCCACCGACGATCCTTCCTCACGCAACAGCAGCAGTGCCTTGTCGGCCTCGTGCAGGATTTGCGCTTCCTGCCGGCTGAGCCGGGCTGCTTCGATTTCATCGTCGTGATCGCGCTCGGCCTGCGGCACGTTGTCCAGCCGCACCGTGCCTTCGTGCACTGCGATTTGCCATTCCAGCATTTTTTTGAAACGGGCAACGAGCTGGGTCAATGTCCGTTCCAATTCCTCTTCACGGATCTGTCGCAGGATGCGCTCCAGCTCGGCCTTGGCCTGCTCCAGCGCGCGAAGCGCTTCGCGCTGTTTTTCGGCGGCGCCCTTTCGCTGGGCATCATCCAATTCCTGGCGGGCTTGTTCCATTTGCTGTTGAGCATCGCGGAGCCGCTGGGCGGCGCGGTCGGCTGGCTCTTGCGGTTGGGGCGGCGGCTGGTCGCCGCTGTCTCCTTGGCCTTGTGACGGCTGACCGGGCTGGCCCGGCGATTGACTCGGCTGCGAAGGCGGCGAGTCGCTCGGCTGGGACGGACTGCTGGGTTGACCCTCGCTCGGTTGCGATTGCTGCCCTTCCGGCGGTGCGCTGTCAGACGGTTTTTCCGAACTGGAATCGTCACCTGGCTTCGAATCATCACCGGGCTTGCCCGACTTCGATTCGCTATCCTCTGGTTTCTCGCCTTCGCTTTTTTCGTCGTCGGCTTTTTCCTCGCTGCCGCTTGGCTTGTCTTTCGCTTCGCCCCCTTCCGCGCTGGGATCGTCTTTTGCCTCCGTTGTGGAAATATCGCCGCCGAGCTGGCCGGTGTCGGCGGCCACGCGTTCCTGGTCTTTGCTCAGTGGTTTGAATTCATCGCCCCCTTCCGTGCGGGCACGAACGTCTTTTTGCATTCGGATTAAGCGGGCAACTTCCTTCAAATATTTGCGCACACGATCGCGCTGGGAGGAAAGCTCTTTGTCACGATCTGCTTTCAACAACAGCGTGAGAAGCTGGTCGAGCTCCGTCTGCAGCTCGGTTTGATTCGTGGCCGCGGCCGAGAGCCGCTCGTCTTCCAACAGTTTGACGATCGACTCGAACCGCACGTTGACGTCCTGCTCGCGGCTTTGGGCGATCGCATCGCGCAGCAGTTTGGCACGACGTGGATCGGTCGACGCCGAGAGCTCCGCTAACCGGCCAAGGACCTCTTCGAGTCGCTTGAAGCGATCGGCCAGGCGGGCCTGTTCCACGGGCAGTTCGTCGGTTGCAGTGGGTGCGGCGACTTCGGAAGCGGGAGTGTCGACGGCCGGAGGTATTGCCTCCGGCGATTTCTCTTGAGCGAAGAGAACGATAACCATCGGAAAGCACATTGCCACCGCTAGCAGTAGCCGAAATGTCTTCATGATTATGCACTCCAAATTAGAACCGTGCGGGAGCCCCGGCGGACTGTTAGCCCACGGCTACTGGCAACAACGACATGTATCATTTATTCATCGTCGTCATCTTCTTCGAACAAACTTCTGAGTCGTTCTTTTTGCCGCTCTTTGGTGCGGCGGCTGATTTCCTCCTGGTCAGTGATGATGCCGCGGAGCAGGTCCAGCACTTCGTTGTATGTCTCTAATTCGAGCATGCGGTCCAAAACCTGCCGCATTTCCACGAGCACCTCGTCCGCCAGGGCGATTGCCCGAGCGAGCTCCGGTGCGGCGGCTTCATCCTGCAAGTGTTCTTCCACTAATTCTAGCCGGGCCGCAAGTTGCGGCATACGTTCCCCACCAATTCGATGCAGTGGCTGGGCGATTTGTTCCCGCAGGCGAGATTTCAAATCCGGGATATCGATGCGATTGTTGGTCAATTGGTCGTGCAGATCGTCGAACGCCTCGGCCACACCGGAAACTTCATCAGCCGACTGGATTACGTTTTGCAGTGAGCCGGCGACGCGCAACCGGCGTCGTGCTAGCGCGCGTTGCTCAGCCGCCGCGTTGGGTTTGTCGGCGGGCGCCACACTTTCGCCTTGCTCCTCAGTAGAATCGCTTTCAGCCTCCGCCGGTTTCTTGTCCGTATCTGCCGCGGGCGATTCCTCGAACTCGACACGGGCCAGCAGGTTGCGCGTGTCGGTGACCTTTTCGTAAATTGCTTCGTACCGCTGACGCAGCTGCAACTCGCGCCGTTCCAACAGGGCGAGCAGCTCCGAGGTTGTCACCACATCGAGCACAAATCGTTGGCTGCTGCCGGTGCGCGGCTCATCGGAAAGATTGAAGCGGTCGGCCGCCTGAAGTGACAGCGTCAACCGCTGGCCGGGGCGAAGCTCGAGCGCGCGTTTGCCTGTCCCTTCGTCGACGAAGCGCGTATCGAATTGGTCGAGGTTGGTAAGCTCCGATTCGCCGGCGGGAAGCCGCGCAAGCGGCCGCGTGGCCGATGCGCCGCTGTCGACTAGATATTCGTACCAGACACGGTCCAGGCCGTAGTCGTCGGTGATTTTGCCGTTGAGCGGCAGGACCGCATCGGGCGTGATCGCTGTGCCGATGCCCGCCAGCCGAACCGCCACTTGCGGCACCTCATCCCTGACGACGGCCAGGGACACGCGATACGGATCGCGTGAAACCACGTCGTCGGTATCGGTAACGCTTACGGTCAGTACGTCGTCGTCGGCGAGTGTGCCGTAATCCCATCGGAGCATTTCCTGTGGGCCACTGTCGAACGCCACCGTCGAATCCTGTTCGTTGTGTGCTGCGTGAATCTTTGCGGCGATGAGCGGCTTGGTCGACATCGCATGGAGGACCAGTTGCGTGCCTTCCGGAATCCGCATGCCGCCGGTCACCGGCAAGCGACGCGATTCTCGTTGTAAGTAACTGGGATAGACGCACTCCAACTCAATCGCAAACAGCTCGGGCCGATCGACCACGCGCAGCTCTAAGTCGCGAACTCGATCGTCGCCGCCCACCACGTCGAATCGCATGTCGCCCGCAACTCGCTTGAACTCGTAGCGATAGACCTGAAACTCATCGCGACCCGGCACCGCATCGCCGACGCGGATCATCGTGTCGCGGCCACGGCGTCCATCAGCCAGCCGGAAGCGGATTTCCACTTCATCCGGAATATCGAAGCCGTCCGTGCGGGCGTGGGCCAACAGCTCAAAATCGTCGTCCTGAGCCAATTTGTGAACGCGGTTACCGGTGGCATCGGGCGCGAAGCCGACCACATCCAACGCCACTCGCCGCGGCCACAGCTTATCGCTCAGCGCGATCCGCTCCAGCCAGAAACCGAAAGCGTCGCGCGACATCGCGGCGAAAAGCCCGATCGATGCCACGAGAATAACTGCCGCGGTTACGGCGCGGGTCAACGGGCCGCGCTTGAATACCTTACTCGCATCGACGCTCGCGATCTGCGCACGGCCTCGCCGTGAGTGCGCGACATCAGCTCCTGATTATACTCGGCCGCGAGCTTCGGCGCCGCGACATCGACCGACGTCAGGACGTGATCGTTCAAGTTCGGAAAGCGGCGCTCGAGCAGCACGGCCAGGCTGGAATCGGAAATCGGCACGAAGATACGCCGGAGTAGATAGCGATAGGTGACGAACAGTAACGCAGCACCGAGCACGAACAATGCGATACGGCGCACGTCGATGGAGAGCTCGAACGTCCAGTCGGCCGCCAGCCCAACCCAAAATACCAATCCAAGCAGCGCCAGTATGATCGCCAGTCCTTGGATCCACACATACGTGCGGATGCGGCGGCGCAGGACGTCCAAAATGCGCCGAATCGCTGGCGGGAGCTCGGGTTGGTGGTCGATGGTTGACATTGACATTCTATCGCGGATATGCGAGCCGGTTCGTCCTCGACCCCGGTCGGGGTCAAAGTCGGGGTCGAGGACGACCCGGCTCGCTTCATTCCGAATTTGGACTACCCTCAGGCCAGGCGATTCAGCCTCCGTACAATCCACTCTAAAAACAGCGAACCAGCGATCACTCCCAACAGCCATTGCATTTGTAATTGTGCGAACTGTTGATCCGGTGCGCCTTTGAGCAGCTTTACCTCGGCACGGCTGGGGATGGCGTCGCCGAGCGACTTCACACTTTCGTCGCCGCGAATGGCAGCGGCGAATTCCTTGTAATAGATGCCGCCGGTGTCGGCAGCGATACCGGCCAAAAGCTTCTCGTTGCGCTCGGCACGGGTGCGTTCCAAATCGGGCACGCGAACTTGCAAATAACGATTGAGCGGCTCCTCGCTCACGCCGGGGACACTTAACGAAATTTGATACGTGCCTTCCTGTAGCACCGTCGCCTGGCCGATGTACATGCCGGGCCGGTCCGCTTCGGCCGTGAGCTTCACTGGCTCTGCGCCGCCGTCCGGCTGCAGCAGTTGGGCCGTGACGCTTTCTTCCTCGAGCGGCTTGTGCTGTGCATCGGCAAGCCGGGCGCGAATGACAACCGTCTCTCCCAGCTCGTATCGATCGCGTTCCACGAGTAGTGCGCCGCGCGCCGAACCGCGAAGAATGCGCCCCTGGCTCACGTGCCGAATCAACTTGGTGTAGAGCACTTCGAAGTACGCGGGATCCACTCGTCGCAGCCGCCACATTTCACCGCTGCCGACATAAAACACCTGCCCGGCGCCGTAGAACTGGCTGGCGAAATAGACTGGCCGCTGGTTTGAGAGGCCAGCTTCCGGATCGGAAAACCGGGCGTACACGGTGGCTCCGGGCTTTTCGCCCTTCACGGCATAGTAGCCGTAGACGCCGGGAAAGTTATCCCAGGCGGCTTCGCTTTCTTCGGCGGTTTTTTCCAGCCACAGGAATTTGGCCTCGCGACCGGCTCGCTCCAAGGCCAGCGGCCATGCGGTGTCGCTGCTGTATTGGCCGTCGTCCAGCAGAGTGAGTCGCTCCTGAAACATCACGGGATACATGTCGCGAAGCTTGGCGTGTTCCGTGCTGCGAACCCACTTCCCCGTGTGAATCGGTCCCGCGACCGCGATCAGACCGCCCGCCTCCTCGGCTACCCACTTCTCGAGCAGCTCGATTTGTGTACTGTCCAGCTCGGTCCAATCCGGGTCGAACGCGACGATGCAATCGTATTGGTACAGCTCCTCGGCCGTGCTGGGGAACGCGTCCAAGATCTCGTTGGCATCCTGCGAGATCCCGGGCTGGGCGGTTTGCAGATAGACGTCGACGGTCATAGTGCGGTCGCGATACAACTGGTTCCGCAGGTACTGGTAGTCGCGCATGGGACCGCTGGCGAACAAGAGCACACGGGTCTTGCGCTCCACAATGTCGACTTCGGCCTCGCGCTGGTTGTCGCGCGGATTGGCATCATCAGGCGGTGCGGCGACGCGCAATTGATAGATGAACGTGCCGACTTCGTCCGGCTCGATTTCGAACGAAACGGACACCATTTCGTCATCCTTGCCGACTGCTATACGCTCGGAATCGACCGGTGTGCCTCCCCCGGCCGGATCCTCGGCACGTCGGCGCGTCAAATCCACTTCCACGAGTCGGCCTGCATAGCCGTTTGCCTGTACGTAGCCGGTGACATCAAGCGTGTCGCCGGGAAAGGCCCGAGTCGGCACGACCAAATCGCGCAGGGCAATGTTTCGCTGCACCTGAGTCGAGCCGACACCCACGGTGTAAATGGGTATCTTGGCCTCGCGCGCGGCCTCGATCGCTGCGGCGGGTTCGACGCCGGCATTTTGCGCACCATCCGATATCACAACGACGCCCGCCAGCGGCGCGTTTCGGTACAACCGCAACTGATCGGCAAGCGCCTGCCCCAGCCGTGTTTCCACGCCGCGGGGCTGCAGAGCAGAAGACCAAAAGTCCGTAGTCAAGAGTCGAGAGTCGATTGCCGGCGCATTCGCTTGAGTCTTTGTTTCGTCGCCCGGCGCTGCGCTTCGCTTCTGGCTCTTGACCCTCGACTCTTGACTCTTGACTCTTCTGCACCGTTACCACCGGTTCCACGTCGCGGTCGAAGCGGGCGATGTTAACGTCGTGCGTGTTGCGCAGGTCGGCGATCAGCGGGCTGTCCGCCAGCGCGGATGTGACTTCGGCGATGCGCGTAGACGCGGTTTGGGCGGCATGGCCATCGCCCGCGCTCAGACCCATGCTTTGACTAACATCGACCAGCACGGCAACCTGTGAATTGTGTACGATCTCGCTGGTCGTTCGCCGCTCGATGCCCAGAAAAAAAACCAGCAATCCGGCGAGTGCAATCGTCCGCAGCAGAGCGACACCGACGCGGACCGGCGGCGACAGTTCCACCGTGTCGCGGCGATACAAGAACCACACGACGGCCACGAGCGCGATCGCGCCCGCCGTCAGCAGCGCCATGGGAAGTCGTGGATCGTCGAAATTCCGCAGCCGCGATATTTCGTAGACCATGCGGCCGGGCGATGTAGTTGTCGTTGCTGATTCTGCCGCGACGGGAGACGGCGCTTGAGCCGACGAATCGGAAGATTGCAAATTGCAAATTGCAAATTGCAGAATGAAAATTGCCGAAGGCAACCAATTTGCTGTTTTCGCTTTCACCGCGTCGCTCCTCGTACGGGCGCGGCGTGAAAACTCGCAACGTAGGCCAACACTTGCTCCGCCAACAACATGACGATGACTGCGACCAGCAGGGCATCGCCCATTTGGATACCAGCCAGCGTGTGGGAGTCGAGCGTCATGTCGGCGGCATCGTGAAGCTCAAAATCGACGCCAGCCAACTGACGGGCCAGCTCGTCGCGATGTGCGACGGCCAGGTCGCCTTCGCCGCTCGGGACATTCACGGCGAATTGACGGCTTTCGACGTTTCCCTCACGCGGCTCAAGCTGCGCAGCGTAGACGCCGCTTTGCTCGACATCGTCCAACCGCGCCGTCAGTTGGCCCGCATTGGTCGTGGCCTCGACTGGCACTTCACCGCGCGACGGGCCCTGACCGGGCAGCCGGAAACGAACCGTTGGCTCGTACTTGCGCATCGACGGAGACGGTCAGGTCGTCTCCCACCTGGTGCACCGCGTCTTGCTGCCGTCCGGATGCAAGATGACTCACGAGCTCGTTGGCAAGCACCGGAAATGCCGGGTTCAAACTCCAGTTGGTCCAGCGTCCCAGCGGCGTGTCGCCGGACGAGAGCTTGGTGAGCTGCGCCACGACGCGCCCCGAGCCGAATTGCTTTTCAATCACGAGCGGCTCGTTGTTTCGCAGGCGCGCGATAACTTGCGTTTTGCTGTCGGCGACCGGTGTCCAGCCGTCGTCCACTGCATAGAAATAATCCACGAGCACCAGCGGCAGGAAACCGTTGCGCCGGCCGGCCAGCACGTGAAATAATGGCGTGCTCGCTCACTTCGACGTCCGGCGCGTCTTCGTCCTGTCGATCCAATAATTGCGTGGGCAGTTTCAGCGGCGCGGGGAACAATCCGGCACCGTTGCGATATAACTGGCCGTTGTAGAAGCTGCGATCGGTATCGGGACCGATAAAAAACGCTAATCCGCCGCCGTTGTTCACATACACTTCCAGAGCCGCGAGCTGCCCGTCGCTGAGTCGCGGCACATCGAGCAGGCAGACGGCCGCTTGCTCCGAGAGCCGGTCGACGTCCTCCAGGAAACTGGCCGGTTCCACGTGCGGCTGCCAGCCCGTTTTTGTGTTTCCACCGGGTGCCAGCGCGAGCGAAAGCTGGCGCCCGCCGCGGCCGTCTTGCGAGCCGTCGATGATGAGGACGGGCCGCGCCGCCGGCAATTCGCAGGCGAAATAGCGGCGGTTATCCACCTCGACCGGATCGGCCCCGATCGACGCGGTGAGCGAGTGGCCGCCGATACCGGCGAATTGCACGCGAAATTTGTGGGAGACTTCGTCACGAGGCGAAATGTCTTCCAGCGCCAGCGCGGGTAAGGCATCGCCGTCCTGTTCGAGCTGCACGGTGACTCCGCGGGCTGGTGCATCGCCGTAGTTCGCGACTGTAACACTCATCCACATTTCGACGCCCGCGGCCCGCACGCCCGATTCCGGTTCGAGCGATGTAATCGCCAAATTCGGCCGCGCTTCCGTGACGCAGCGCACCAGATGGATCTGATCGAAATGCTCCGTTTCACCAAGGTCGGCCAGCAACTTGCGAACCTCCGTGGCGCTCGCGAACTGCCGGGCGCGAAAGTCGCTCAGCACGTACAGGATCAGTGTGTGCTGCTCATCGGCCAGCGGAAGCCGGGGGATCGCCTTGAGCGCTTCGGCGGCGGTGACATCGGTTTGTGACGTGTCCCAGGCGGCCAGCAGCGATTCCAGCCGGCTTCGAAAGGCGTCGTTGATCCGCTCGCTGAAAACCTTGGGCTGAGCACCAGCCGACAGCCGCGTCGCTTCCGAAAACCGCAGCAGTGTGACGAGCTGGGCGTCGGACTGCCGATACGCCTGGTCGACGATCGCCTGAATAGCCCGTTTCCCCTCGGCGAGCGCGCTGGTGTTGTCCCAGCGATCGCTCATCGAATAACTGTCGTCCAGCAGCACGATATGATGTGTAGTGCCGCTCCCCAGTAGTTGCAGCCACTCGTTGCGCACGATCAAGTGGGCCAGCATCAGTACCAGTACGCCAATTACCGCCATTCGTGTCGCCAAGAGGAGCAGTTGCTTGAGCAGAATCCACCGCCGGTTGCGGCGCTGGCTTTCCAACAGGAATTGCATCGCGGCCCAGCGAATTTTCTGCTGACGGCGCAGATTGATCAGGTGGATCACGATCGGCACCGCGATGAGCGGCAAGCCAATGGTCAGCAGGGTGGGAAACAGAAATGACATATCTTGTAGGTCAGATTTTTCATCCTCGTTCCCTCGCTCTGCGTGGGAACACAATATTCAGCCGCTCTGCGGCACCGAGCGACGCGGGAGCGTCGCGATCTTGCGTTCCTACGCATAGCGTAGGAACGAGACTTCTAACGTTTCCGGCGATGCTGGCGGTGGCTCAAAAATGCGGTGAGCGCCGCGTCGAGGGACATGCTAGTGCGTATCAGTGCGTAGTCGATATTGTCGTGCGCACAGCCGTGGCGCACGGTCTCCAAAAAACGGTCCAGCGCTGCCAGGTACCCTTCGCGGAGTGCTCGGGGATTGCACGTGAGGTGGTCGGCCGACTCGAGTCCCTCGAACCGCGCGGGCCGAGCGAAGGGGAAGTCGAGCTCGTCGTCATCCATCAAGTGCAGCACGAGCACGTCGTGGCCGAGCTGCCGCAAAAGTCGCAGGCCGCGGAGTGTGTCAGCCGGGTCGACCAGCAGATCGGAAATGAGAATCACCATGCCGCGCCGCGGATAGGTTTCGGCAATGCGGGCCAGCACACCGTACAACTGCGTCTTGTCGCGGGGCTCCTTTGTCTCCAGAGCGCGAACAATCGTCGTCAAATGGCTCGTGCTGGTGCGAAGCGGGATGGCCTGGCGAATGCCGTCGTCAAACACCGCGCAACCCACGGCGTCCTGCTGTCGCAGCAATAGATACGCGAGCGCGGCCGCGGCAGTGACTGCGTAGTCGCACTTGGTGAGCGGCCCGCTGCCGTACTCCATGCTGCCGGAAACGTCTACCAAGAGGCAGCAGCGCAGGTCCGTGTCTTCCTCGTACTGCTTTACATACAGCCGGTCCTGCTTGGCCCACACCTTCCAATCAACACGCCGCAAGTCGTCGCCGGGCGCGTACTCGCGATGCTGCAGGAACTCGACACTCTGGCCGAAGTACGGACTGCGATGCATGCCGCTCAGCAGCCCTTCGACGATGTGACGTGCGCGAATCTCGAGGCGACCGATCCGCTTGATCACCTCAGGACGCAAAGATCGTTTGGAAGCGGAGGTCATGGAGTAATTCTTCGACGTGCATCAACCCGCGTAGGGTGGGCACCGCCCACCAACTCAACATTGATTCTTGGTGGGCAATGCCCACCCTACCGTTAGGATGCAAAGATCTTTTGGAAGCGATCGTCATGGAGCAGCTTATCTTCGTGCGTGGGTGTGACTTCCAGCAGACGGTCGACGATCTGGTCGGTGGTAACGCCGTCGCTCTCAGCGGCGAAGTTGACCACCAGACGGTGCCGCAACACCGGTTTGGCGAGTGCCTGAATGTCTTCGACCGAAACGTGGGCCCGGCCCCGAACCAGCGCACGCGCCTTCGCGCCGAGGATCAAGAACTGGGTTGCTCGCGGGCCGGCTCCCCACGCCAGTTGTTCGCGGACGAAATCGGCTACCGCCGTTTCCCGCACGCGGGTTTGCCGCACCAAGGCCAGCGTGTAGCGAATCAAGTGATCGCTGATCGGCACCGTCCGCACGAGCTCCTGCAATTGCCGGATTTCATCGGGCGAGAGAACGGCGTCGACTTCCGGCGCGGCGGTGCTGGTCGTGCGTCGGGCCACTTCGAATTCCTCGTCAAAGCTGGGATACGTCACCAGCACCTTGAACATGAACCGGTCTTGTTGCGCTTCGGGCAGCGGGTAGGTGCCTTCCTGCTCGATCGGGTTTTGCGTGGCCAGCACGAGAAACGGATCGCTCATCTGGTGTCGAATGCGGCCGACCGTGACCTGGCGTTCCTGCATCGCTTCCAACAGCGCGGCCTGTGTTTTGGGCGGCGTACGGTTGATTTCATCCGCCAGTATCACGTGCGAAAAAATCGGCCCCGCCAAGAAACGCAGCTCGCGATGACCGGTCGAGCGGTTTTCCTCGATGATGTCGGTGCCTGTGATGTCGGCCGGCATCAAGTCAGGCGTAAACTGGATGCGGCTGAACGTGAGGTTCAGCGATCGGGCCAGCGTGCTCACCAGTAGTGTCTTGGCCAGGCCCGGCACGCCTTCCAGCAGACAATGTCCACGGCTGAACAGCGCGATCAGCATTTGCTCGATCACATCATGCTGACCGACAATCACGCGGCTAAGTTGTTCCTTGATCTGCTCAAGCGCGGCTCCCAGCCGAGCAATGGAACCGTTGGGTTGTTCGTTGTGGGTATCACTCATTTAACGTGGATTTCCGTGGAGGGACATTCCTGGGTGGGATGTAAATGACGAATGACGAATTTCGAATGAAGACAATCGCAATCCAATCGTTTATTCATTCGTCATTCGTCATTCGGTAATTCGTCATTTACTTCATCGTTGGTAAATTGGCAGGCAGGCGTTATCGAGCTGAAGGATAATCAAATTGAGCGCGGTCGTGTAAACGGGGCCGATATATCCTTGCGACCACTCGACACCCGTCCGCTCACCCAGCTTTACCTCGTTTGCTTCGCGTAACAGCTTGGCTTCGATCTCGCTGCGGTAGTTTTGCCACCGCTCGCCGCCTTCGCGGTATTGTACCTGGGCGTAATAAAAATGGGCGTAATGCCAGTGGCCGTAGCTGCTGCGCGTGTCGGAGCCGAGGTTCTGCTCACAATACTTCATCATGCGGGGTACATAATCGCTGTCGTATTCTCCCGCATTGAACAGGCAGGCGATGGCTGCGGCGGTAATGGCGGGCCGGCCACCGCCCCCCTTGGAGCTGTATTGCACGCCGCCCTCGGGCAAGGTGCACTCCTTAATATACTGTACGGCTTTGTCGATGATTTCTTTTGGCACGGGAATGCCGGCGTTGCGGCAGCTACGCAGTCCCTGCACCTGAGTAATCGTTGTGGATCCCTCGTCGAACCCGCCGCCGTCTTTGGCACTCACGTAGCCCCAGCCGCCGGCCGGCGTTTGCGCCTGGCCGGTGAATTCCACGGCGCGAGTGAGAACATCGACTAACTCCGCGCGGCGGTCCTCATCCTCTTCGTCGCCCAGTACCTGCGACAGAAAAAGCATCGAGAATCCGTGACCATACGTGTACCGGTCATCGCGCAACGGATCGCCGATCAAGCCGTTCGGCCGACTCTGGCGTACCAGATAATCGACGGCGCGGCGGATATTCTCCGCATACTTGCCTTGCGTGGCCGTCGAGCCTTCTGAGAGCATCGCGATGCCGGCCAGTGCGGTCATGGCCGTGGGATAGCGCCCTTGCGCCGTCCAATGCCCGAGCTTGTGCTGATGGTACGCAAGCCAGTCGAGGCCACCGCTGACGACCTTGCGGACGCGAGAGTTTTCGATCCCAGCGCGGACGGCAGTAGCAGGCGGCATCAACGTGGCAGCCAGCGTGACCAGTATTGTGATCGTTTCAAATCGACGATCATACGCTTAGTCATCATCAATCTGCTCGGGTAAGTCAGCGGCGCGAGGCTGGCCTTGCCGGCCGTTTGCGCCTCTCGGCACAGGGTCATTCTTCGAATCTAGCTCGATCGCACCCCGCAACGCAGTGCCCATGCGCTCGCCCAGGCCTACCAAACCGCGCTGCCGCTCCGCCGGCGTGACTTCGAGATCGTCGTTTGCCGGCGGCCGTGGCGGCCGCGGACGATTGGTCATCGTCAACTGAATGGTACCTGCGTTGGTGTGCATCGTCACCATGTGACTCGGATCCGGCCCACTCACTTCGGCGAGATCGGGTTGCGTGAGCTCGCCGAAGTCAACCGAGCCGCGAATGCGGAACCGCGTGACGGCGGCGTCAGGGAGCTTGTCGTTACGATATACGGTTTCCCCCGTCTGCTTATCGAGGCATAACAGACGCATGTTCCACTTGCCGCCACCGGCCCCTTCGCCTGACATTTGTCGATCGGCAAACACTAGGAACGGAATATCCTCCGGCTGAAACACGACGCCACGATTGCGAATCGTGGCCGGACCGGGCCATATCGGCTTGCCGTCCGCGAGACTAAACGCGTAGACCAGGCCACTGACAATTGGGTAATCGAACTGCCCGATCGGCTTGTGCTGCTGTTGCCGCGGAACCTGAACAGCAACAACAACGAACAGCTTATCCCCGGAACGCACCGTTTGTACGCTCTGCAAGTCCGGTACCGGCTCAAGCTGCTCGTCAATTTGCCGCCGGCCCGTGCGGACATCAATCAATTGGAATTTTCCTGACGGCTCGCACACCGCGATGGCGTGCGCCCCGACGATGGACACACGGCTGGTGATGGGAAATTCCGTCTCGAGCAGTTTTTCCTGAGACCAGCTGTCGACGACGGACAGCAGGTAATCGCGACGCTCCCGCTCCGGTCGCACTCCCAGCACGGCAAGGTTGCGGCCCGCCGTGAGAAGCCATTCTGCTCTCGGCAAGTCGCGCTTCCCCTCGAGCCGACCATCCGCAATGCGGACGACGTAAGCTTCGTGCTCGCTCACATCTGCCGCAAACACAAAATCGCTATCGCCGAACAGCTCGCAGCCAGTCGGAATATCATTTCGAGTCCACAAGGTCTCGCCGCTTAGCGGATCGACACACTTCAATTGATTCTGCTCTTGAAAAACCGCTCCGCGGGGCGTGACAGGGCCGAGCGAGCCAACGACCGTGCCCACGGGGCCGGGCATCCGCTTGCGATCGGACCAGGAGTGATATACGGGCCGGCGACCAGCCCGATTTGGCGTCATCCAAACGGGCCGGCGACCGCGCATCGCATCGGCGTAATAGCGTCCCATCGGATAGGCGCGCCAGAGAAAATCGCCTTCCGTTTCGGCCGATTCCTGCCGCGTATCGACGGAGACGATCTGGCCGCTCAGGGCTACGAACAGCAAGTGGCCCAACCGCGCCGTAAATGAGCCCACTGTCTCGGTATTGCCGGGCCCAATTGTTTTGATCGAAGCTCAAGTGAAATACGTCGTCTCCCAGTGGATCGCGGCCGACCAGTTCCGAACAATCGACGGAAACAAGCCATTGGGTCGATGATGCAGCCGGCCAAAAGTTCTGTTCGATGCGCAACGGCCGGAAACCAGGCTGCCGTTCTTGGACCAGGTTTTCCCTCCGGCTCTCGCGCGACGTGGCCGGTAGTACCTGGGCCTCGATGTGGCCGCGCGGCCAGTGGATCGCTGCCGACTTGTCGAGCAGCGTCTGACCGATCGATTTTTTGATCCATTCGGAGCCGGTCAGGCCGTCGAGCGCCTCGACGTCCTTATATTCCGTTGTCAATAATGACACGAACGGGGCGGTGTCGTGCGGCCTGCCGGACGTCGATAGCAGCCTGGCCATAAGTGCCGTCGCGGCGGCTTGCTCGGTTTTTTCCGCGGCGGCGGACATTTGCAGCAACTCAATCTCGGCTTCCGCGCTGCGGCCATGATCGATTAAGAACTCCGCCAACTTTCGGCGCACCGCATGCCACCGGGCAGCGCTTCGAAGTGACTTAAAAAATGACGCAGCTCGGCCGCCGTTTCCGCATCCGTGAGTCGCTCGCGGCGTTCGTCGAGCTGGTTGGCAAACTCCGCCCGTTCATCATCCGCAGCTTTCGACCACAAATCGCGGAGCCGCCCGCTAATCCAGCGATCGCTTCGCACGCTATGTTGGTTGTCGATATTCAGAAGTGGGGCGTCCTCGGCCGTCAGTTCGGCCAGTCGAAGATACGCATCCCATGCGCCGCGATGATCCGCTAATTGGTGCAAGCCTTCGGCCTCAATTCGGATCAGCTCAATCTGCTGTGCTCGATCGCGAACGAGCGTTTTAACCAGCGGCATCTCCGCTCGATATGCGGCAAAGTCCGAGGCCAATGCTTCAAGCAAAAGATCAGCCAGCATTTCCCGTGTCAGGGGATCATCCGGCGACAGCTCGAAGGCCCGCTTCAACGCGGCCAGCGCGTCGGCCCGCTTGCCATCGGCCCGCATCAACTCGGCCAATTCGCGCAGGCGCCGTAGCATCGTCCGGATTGCCGGCCAGCGCCTGTTTTGCTCGCTGTTCCAATACATCGAGCTGCTCGAATTTTCCGAGTGTAGAAATCGATTGGGAGAGCACGGTGCCACGGAAGCAGATGAGGTTTCCCAGTGATTGTCCAGGCGGGCCGGCTTCCAGCCGCGTCAGCTCGCCGGTTTGCATGTCGATGGCCGCGATCTCTCCCGAAGTGAGCGGCAGATAGTATTTGTTTTCGCTCAAGTATCCGTGGCCGGCCGGGAGCGCGCCGGCGGAAGCGGCACGGACGTTCGTTCCCAGGCGGGCGCTTTGTCGGTCACGCGGACGGCCTGCACCGCATCGGCCCCAACGAGCAGCACGTGGTCGTTGTGCACGCAACCCACGAACAAGGCCTCTCCCCGCCGGTGCGTCCAGATTTCCTTACCGGTGTGCAAATCGAGGCAATGCAAATCGCCCGATTCCGGAGGAGTGATCAGCACGCGTCCATCGGCCACGATTGCCGTGCTGTCGAGCCAGCCGTCGTTGGCCCGCGGCATTTGATGCTGAATTTGTTGTTGCCACACGTTGCGGAACTCGGCTGTCGACTGCATCTCACGACGATAACGGTAGACCCAGGCAAACTCGCGCTTCACCACGTCGATGGCGATGACCGCGCTGGCCGATGTGGGGCAAACCAGGATGCCCTCGGCGTAGGATGGAGTCGTACCGACCAGTCGGCGGCTGGGATCGAGCGAGATTCCCAGCTCCAGGCCGACCAGCTGCTGCTGCCAACGAATGTTGCCGGATTTCGGATCCAGTGCCACCAGATAAACGGCACTGCGAATTTCAGCCATCACAAACAACGTATTGTCAATTGCCAACGGTGGTCCCAAGAAGAAAGCGCCGGCCAGTGGACCGGCAGTCCGCCCTGCATCGAGTTCCCACAGCAACTTGCCTTCGGTGCTCACGTCGTAGGCGGCGAGTTGGTTGGTGGTGGCGGCAGCCTCGCCGCCGCGGCCGATGCCGGGCATCACCGGAAAGTTCATCATCTCCTGCTGCCCGGTGGGAGTATCGCTGCGGAGAACATAAACGCGCTGGCCGTCACTTGCGAGCGACATCACCAGTGCATCGTCCCACACGCGTTGTTCCAAGGGGCTGCCCTGCCCGGTAACTTGCTCATCTTCCAATCCGCCGGGAAAGCCGGACGGAATATCTTGGGACTCCAGCTCATCATCCTCGCGAGTTTCCCAAACACGTTTCCCAGTGGTCCAATCGACCGCCACAACGTTCTGCGGCGTGCGCATCACGACAAGATTGTCCATGGCAATGGGGCGCGCTGCCGGAATCGTTACGATGCCGCGCTGAGTATACTCATCGCTTCGGCTCAGCAAGTACGATTCGAGGCCGGGTTCGTTTACGACGCGCGCCAGCCAACGCGGCCTCATGTGTGGCCGACCGCCCGGGCCCTGCGCGTTGCGGGCCGGGTCACCTTGCGCCGTCAGCCAATCTAATTGGATCCGTCCTGATCGCAGCGGCTCACCGACCAGTTGCGCAAGCCAAGCTGCAAGATCTGCTTCGGCACTGGGGAGACTCACCTTCTTGTTGAACAAATCTATCGTGCCATTGGGCTGTTTCTCCACGAGCACGCGAAGTGTTGCAGCTGCCAGGTCCGGCCGGTTGGCCGACTTATGATTGAGTGCAGCTAACACGGACAACTGCGGTTCAAACCGCGCCGCTGCGCACGGCGTGTCTATCAACTCTTGATACAATCCGGCGGCAGCCAGGTGATGACCCTGATCGGCCTCCATTTGCGCGAGCACCAGTGCTGCTTCATAACCGGCACCCGTGTGAAAGAATTGGCGCACGACGGCGGCCACGCCATCTTGATCGCTTTCCTTGAGGGCCGCTTCGAGTTGCCTGCGTGCCGCCGCGCCTTGCAGCAGCTCATAGGTGTCGCGGCCATCGTCCGGCAATTCGCCGATCAGGCGACGGGCCGTCGATTTCAAACCCAGCTGCGGCCCGTTGTTGCCCGGCTGATGCAGAAATGAGTCCTCGTCGCGCTGCAGAATATCGTGCAGGAATGCCAGTGCCTGGTGGTACTCGTGCTGAGCCAACCGTTCTTGTGCCCGCGTCATGGTGCGTGAGAGCGCACGATCGGTCGGCAAATAGACGCCGAACACGCTTTCCGTCTCGGTTGAATCGCCGGGTACTGGGACGTGAATTTGAGCTTCGCTGCGCAACCAGCAGGATGTACCGACACAAGCGGCAATGCCAGTACCGCCGCGATTCGCGGCGAACGGACAAGTCCCTGTCGCGTTGAGAATCGGAGCAAGGGCGAAGAAAGCGGCATGGAGTTTCCGGCGTCGTAAGCGAAGCGGTTCGAACGGATGGCTGTGTGGCGGGAATTACGGCTAATGGCCGCGAGGAATCCTGGCTGGCCGGTTCGCTGTGTAATCATGGGAGCCGTGCCACACCGCAGGCAATACCACCGCGATTCCGTAGGCCGGGCCTCCTCCTTTGTTTAATTGGACAACGGGTCCATTCCAGAGTTCCCCCAAACCCCACCCAAGTTAGCGTAACTTAATGCTATATTTCATCTTACAGTCGATTCTCGGGCGGCAAGCAAAACGCGGCTGTTAACCCAGCGGGTCTTCCATCGTCAGGCTGAATTTGCGGTTGACCCCCTCAAAAAGGCCCATCCGACGCACGCCAAGCCGCAGATCGCCCGGAGTTTTTTGGTCAAACAGCCCGTTTTTCTCGGCAAATCGGCATTTTCCGGCTTGTATTCTGGTGCCAGCACGCCTTTAATTTGCACCGTCGCAACGCACAAACGGAGGTACGTTGTACGATTTCACGACCCTTTTTTGCACCAAGTCTGGAGGATTCAGCACAATGGCGAAAGCCACCACCAAACCGCCGACAAAGACCGAAGTCTTCACGAGCATTGCCGAGCCGACCGGCCTGTCGAAGCGCGACGTCGGCGACGTGTTCGATGCGCTCAACGATCAGATCAAGAAGGCCCTGAGCGGCCGCGGCGGCTCGCGAACGTTCACGATCCACGGCCTCTGCAAGATCGTCGTCCAGCACAAGCCGGCGACCAAGGAACGCCAGGGCATCAACCCCTTCACGGGCGAACAGACCACGTTCAAGGCCAAGCCGGCCCGCAACGTCGTGAAGATTCGCCCGCTGAAGAAGCTCAAGGACATGGTTTCGTAGTGCGTCGACCGCCGTCCACCCGATACTGAATTCGGCGACAAAGCAACAAGTTCCATATCGTAATGCCGGGCGCGATCGGCGTAGCCGAAGTGCGTCCGGCATTTTTTTGCGCAAGGCCGCCATTTAGCGGCGGAGCTTGCTCCGCGGGACGGGCGCACTGACCTGATCCTTCCAGTGCCCACGTTTGTTTCGCCACGACACCGACAGTACACTGAGCACTATAACAATCATCGGTGACCGACTGTAACTATTCAGTCTGGCGATTTCTTTACGAAGTCGCATTCATCATCGAATCAGGCGAAATCAAATGCGATCAAACAATCGAGTCGTGCTTTTTTTGCGTCCATCGTTGATCATCAGCGTCTGCACTACTTCGTTAGCGTTCGTTCTCGATGCACCCAATGTGTTTGCTGCGGACGAAGCGTTGAAGGTCTTGTTTCTCGGCGGCGCGGATGGTTCGCACCGGCCGTGCCGCACGTTTCGACGAGTTCGAGCCGGTGATGGCGAGCGAGGTATCGCTGTGTCGTACACGGACGAGATGAGCGACATCAACGCTGAGAACCTGGCCAAGTATGCCGCGCTGGTCGTGTATGCGAATATCGACCGCATCGAACCGGCGGAGGAGCAGGCGCTGTTGGACTACGTCGCCGGCGGCGGCGGGTTCGTGCCGATCCATTGCGCTTCGTATTGCTTCCGAAATTCGCCGAAGCTGGTGGCGCTCATCGGCGCACAGTTCCAGCGTCATGGCTGGGAGCGGTGCGCGACACGGTGGCGGAAGCCGATCATCCCATCAATGAAGGGCTACGGCGGTTTCGAAAGCCTGGACGAGACGTACGTCCATCATCGGCACAACGAAAAAGATCGCATCGTGCTCGCCTACCGCGTCGACGGCGACGAGCGGGAGCCGTGGACGTGGGTCCGCACGCACGGCAAGGGGCGCGTGTTCTACACCGCCTGGGGGCACGACCAGCGCACTTGGGGCAACCCGGGCTTCCAGAATCTGGTCGAGCGCGGCATTCGCTGGGCTGCCGGCAAAGATCCGGCCGACGCCGGGCCGTTCACAGTAATGCGTCAGGCGACATGTCGTTCGTCCCGCCGAAGATGACGGAGCTGCCCGCAGGGCCGCCGCCGTTTGAGTACGTCGACGTCGGCGCCAAAATTCCCAACTATCGGCCGAGCCAATGGGGCGGTGGGCAAGCCGAGCCGCTACGCATGATGCAAAAGCCGCTGCCGCCCGCAAGAGTCGATGAAGCGCATGGTCGTGCCCGAAGGGTTTCACGTCGAGCTGTTCGCCGCCGAGCCCGATATTGGCGGCAAGCCGATTTGCATGGCGTGGGACGAACGCGGGCGGCTGTGGATTGCGAGACGGTCGACTATCCGAACGAGCTGCAAAAGCCGGAAGAGGGCCGCGACCGCATCCGCATCTGCGAAGACACCGACGGCGACGGCCGGGCCGACAAGTTCACCGTCTTCGCCGAAGAGCTGAGCATTCCCACGAGCATCGCGTTCGCCCGCGGCGGCGTGATCGTGCACAACGGCACCGAGACCTTGTTCCTCAAAGACACCAACGGCGACGACCGCGCCGACGAGCGCGAGTGCTGTTCCTCAAAACGTGGGCGCTGCGCGACACGCACGGCGGCGCCGAGCAACATGCAGTACGGCCTCGACAACTGGATTTGGGGCATGCAGGGCTACAACAACGTCGACGATCCGCATCGGCGACAACCGAACGCGGTTCGCCCAGGGCTTTCACCGCTTCCGGCCGGACGGCTCGGCGATCGAGTTCATCCGCTCGACGAACAACAACACGTGGGGCTTCGGCATGAGCGAAGAGGGCATCATCTTCGGCTCGACGGCCAACGCCATCCCCAGCATCTACATGCCGATCGCGAATCGCTACTACGAGCGCGTCCGCGGCTGGACGCCGGAATTGACGCTCGCACTCGATCGCCGACACGCAACCGCTTCCACCCGATCACCGACAAGGTGCGGCAGGTCGATCACCACGGCGGCTACACGGCGGCTGCCGGGCACGCGCTGTACACGGCCCGCGCGTACCCGCGGCAGTATTGGAACCGCACTGCGTTCGTCTGCGAGCCGACCGGCCACCTGGTCAGGCACGTTCGTGCTGCGGACGGACGGCGCCGATTTCCGCTCCACCAATCCGGCGAATTTGCTGGCGAGCGACGACGAATGGGTCGCCCCGATCATGGCCGAGGTCGGCCCCGACGGCAACGTGTGGGTCATCGACTGGTACAACTACATCGTGCAGCACAACCCCACGCCGCGAGGATTTGAGACCGGCAAAGGTAACGCCTACGAAACCGAACTACGCGACAAGCAGCATGGCCGAATCTATCGCGTCGTTTACGATGAGGCGCCGCGTGCCAAGACACTGGATTTGAGTGGCGCAACGCCGGCCGAGCTGGTGGCGACGTTGGCGAACGACAATTTGTTTTGGCGACGGCATGCGCAACGTTTGTTGGTGGAACTCGGGCAACAGGATGTGGTACCGCAGTTGGTCGAAATGGCGAGCGACAAATCGGTCGACGCGATCGGACTAAACGTCGGCGCGATACACGCTCTATGGACTCTACAAGGTTTGGCGCATTGAATGGCACCAATCACGAAGCAATCGCATGCGTCTTTGCGGCGTTGCGGCATCCGTCCGCAGGCGTGCGCCGCAACGCATTGCAGGTCCTTCCGCCCGGTGACAGCTCGACCGACGCGATTCTGGCCGCGGGTTTGTTGGACGACTCCGACCCGCAAGTTCGCATGGCGGCGTTGCTCGCGTTGTCCGATCAACCACCCAGTTCCCAGGCCGGGCGTGGCGTGGCGGCGTTTCTCGGCCGGGTGGAGAATCTCAACGACCGTTGGTTGCCGGATGCAGCCACGAGCGCCGCGGCCACCCATGCCGTGGATTTCCTGCTCGCTTGCGCGGCGCTCAACGATTCGGGCTCTCAACTTGCGCGATGTCTCGAATATCGTGGCCAATCACTTTGCCCGTTCGGAGCCGGGCGACCATACGACGCCGCTGTTGAAATCGCTAGCTAAGGCCGATCCCAAGTGGGCGGGTGCGGTCGTCGCCGGTCTAAAGGAAGGTTGGCGGGACGGCCGCGCGCTGCCGCTTGAAGATGTGGCCGCGAGCGCGTTCCAGTCGCTGCGCCAGCGATTGAGCTTTGACGACCAAATCCATCTCGTGGGGCTGGAAGTCCGCAGCGGCAGCCCAGCTGCCCAAGCTGAAGTCCAGCGGCTCACCGAGACCCTTTTCGTGCAACTTGAGAACACGGCCCTGCCAATTCCAGAGCGGATCAAGTCGGCGGAAACGATCGTGGCACTCAATACCGACAACGCTGAAGTTGCCGAGCGCCTGGTCGACCTTGCCACGCCGCAAACCACTTCGCAAGTCAGTGCCGGATTAATCAAGGCGCTCGACGAATGCAGGGCGCGGGGATTGGGCTCGCTTGTCATCGACCGGCTGAATAACTTCACCCCCGCAACGCGCGAAGCCGTGTTCGAATTGCTTCTGAGCCGGCCCTCGCGCACGGAGGCATTGCTCACCGCTTTGGAAGAAGGAAAGATCCACATCAGCGAACTTTCGCTGGCCCAACGGCGACGGCTTACCGAATACCCGGATCGACCCGTGCGAATTCGCGCCAACGCCCTGTTGGAAAAGGGCGGCCAAACGGTTAACCCCGATCGCCAGCAGGTGCTGGTTGAGTTCGCTGACCTGGCCCAGGCATCCGGCAGCGCCGGCGCGGGCAAGGCCGTGTTCACCAAACAGTGCGCCAACTGCCACACGTACCGTGGCGAAGGTGCCGCCGTTGGCCCGGACCTCACGGGCATGTCCGTGCTCGGCAAAGAAGAATTGATGGTACACATCCTCGACCCGAGCCGCGACGTCGAAGGTAACTACCATTCGTACTCCGTAGTTCTCAGCGACGGACGCGTATTGAGTGGAATGCTGGCCGGTGAATCGGCCACGAGCATCGAGCTCATCGACGCGGAAGCGCAGCGCCGCCAAATCTTGCGGGAAGATATCGACGAGCTCAACCGATCCGGCAAGTCCGTTATGCCCGAAGGTTTTGAGAAGCTGGTCTCGCGCGAGGAGTTCAGCGACCTGTTGGAATTCCTCACCGAGCGAACGCAGTTTGTGCCGCTCGACTTAGCACGGGTGGCCACGAGTTCGAGTGCAGACAGCATGTTCCAAATCGCGGATTCGCCGAATGAGGTTGCGGGCGAACCATCCGCCGCCAATGGATGGGGCCTGAAGCCATTTGCCGGCGTGCCCTTCTACCGCATCAATCCCCAAGATGAGCGCGTGCGCAACGTCGTCATGTTGCGGTTCGGCCGCCGCGACGAACAATCCGAATTGCCACGCTCCGTCGAATTGCCATGCCGCATGGCGGCGAAGGCAATCCACTTCCTGGCTGGAGTTGGTGACTCACGTCCGCGTGGGGGCGGCCGCCGTGGCGGTGCTGCTCTCCTCGTGCGACTCCACTACACCGAAGGCGAGCCGGAGGACCATCCGATTACGGGCAACATGCTGTTCGGCAGCCTCGCCCCGGACGCCCAACAAAGCGAATCGGCACCGACTCCGACGCAGCCCCAACCGCCTCTTCGCTATTTCAAAATCGAGCCGAAAAACGGCAAAGTGATTCGCGCCGTCGAGCTGGCCGCCGGTTTCGGTGGAAACCCGCCAGCGATCGTCGCGGTCACCGCGGAGCAATTGTAGTCGAAACGCCGTTGTCTCAATTCGTGCGATCGAAAGTCAAATTACCGTGGCGTCGCTGCGGGTTCCCGGCTTCTTTTTTCGCAAATTGAGAATGTCTTAAGGCCGACCGGAGTTTAAAATCGGTCGTTAGGGGTCGAAGCGGACGACGATATCGATCCACTCAGTGCTCATCCAATTGTCGCGGTTTGGTTTCACAAATGCGCGGTCGCGCTAGGAGTTCGCGGTGATAAGTGATTCCCGGCCGGTTTGCTGGTTGACTATCCGTTGGTGCGCCGCGGGTGTGGTGGCATTGATTTCGCTCATTCGCGTATCGGCGGTTTGCGCGGAGGTGATTCTAAGTGGCGACCCGCCTTACCCGATGGACGCGGTCGTGTTTACTGTCGACCCAGAAGGCAAGGACCAGAACCAACGCGGCATCACGGGCACGCGGGCCCTTCGCCAGACTTTTCAGAATCCAACCACGATCGACGTTAACCAGATCGTGGCAAGCATTGACGTTGACGCGGGAGCCGTGACGGCGGGACTTCAGGTAAGAATTTTTGAAGTCGAAGATGTTATTGCCGCTCCTTGGGCAGCTGGCAATCTGGTGAAGCAACTTATTGTTGCTTCGGTGCCGGCGGACTTAGGTATGACCAGCACTATGCGGTTGGGAATCACATTGACCGGAGCGGACATTTTTACGCTGCCGCAGAGAAACACCGGAAACATGGGGTATGGCATCGAGTATTCGAATAACGACGGTGTGGGCTTGTTGGGACTGCTGAGACATACCAGCGTGGCCGCGACGAGCGAGGATTATTATTTGACTGGACGGTATCTGACAGAAACTGGCGGCGGCAATGTCAACCGCGACACGGGGCTGGCACTCGTAGGAACTATCAGCAACCCCGGCATACCAGGTGACGTGGACGGCGACGGCGATGTGGATCTATTCGACTTCGATCCAATTCGCGATAACTTTCGCAAAGCGGTTGCCGGACGTACGCAAGGCGACCTGTCGCGCGATGGAGTCGTGAACTTTTTAGACTTCCACGAGTGGAAGGGCGCATTCTTGGGCATGGGCGGCTCACTCGCGGGAGTCGACCTGGGATTGCTGACGAATGTGCCGGAACCGGCGAGTCTGGTCCTGGCACTCTTGGCGTGGCTCCCGGGGTGCCAACCGATACGACGGCGCTCCGCGGCAATCTAATCGCGCCGCAAGCTGATCGTTGTTATTATCTCAATATTCTCTATGGATTGGTCAAGCTCGGCGCCCACAGCCCCGATTGAATGGCTGGCGTTTCGCCGGACGGCGGGAAAGTCGTCCGCACGGCAGTGCGGAGTTGTTGCGAAAGTTCTTTCACCCTGTCCGCGTGATTGGGGTGCTCGGCCAGGTTAGTCAGTTCGCGCGGATCGGCATCGTGGTCGTAGAGTTCGCGGCCTTGTCCGCCTTCGTCCCATTCGGTGTATCGCCAGCGCGGCGTCCGCAGGCTGTAGCCAAAGAATTGCTTCTCGCTTCGATCGGTTGCAGGCCCGGCGTTCGGACGTCGATCACCGCCGGCGCGCGTGACTTGCGTGATCGCCCAACCACGCCCGGTGATTGACTGGTCATGCAGCATGGGCACGAGACTTTGCCCTTGCAGGTTCGACGGCGTCTTGATGCCGCAAAGTTCAGCGAGTGTCGGAAACAAATCGACGTGGCTGACCGGCGATTTCGCAACTCCGCCGCTTGTGCCTCGGCCGGGGGCAACGATCAATAACGGAACGCGGGCGCTCTCTTCGAACAGGCTCATTTTCTGCCACAACCCGTGCTCCCCCATGTGGTAACCGTGGTCACTTGTGAAGACGATGATCGTGTTATCGGCCAGGCCCAGCCGATCCAGCGCCGCGATGACTCTTCCGACTTGTGCGTCCATGAAGCTGATGCTGGCGTTATAGGCTTGCCGACATTGGCGGCGCAGGTCGTCGGTGAGCGCATCTTGCTCCTTTTTGTAGCTGGCGAGTGAGGCATGGGGGACATCGGCCTGGTCTTCCTTCACGCCGCCCACCACAGGCATTTGCTCGTCAGGAAACAAATCGAAATAGGACTTCGGCGAAACGTAGGGCGTGTGCGGCCGGAAAAAGCCCACCGCCAGGAAGAACGGCCGGTCTTTACGTTTCGCGCAGCGCTCGAGCACCCACTCAGCGTCTTCAGCCATGAGCCCATCCGTGTGCTGCTCGTCTCTTTTGGGCGAGGCGTACCAACTCAAAGTGCCGCCGAAGCTGCCGGGCGTCAGCGAGAAGATGTGCGGTTGCTCTTTCAACCGATCGACACCGGGCGGATTCAGCTCCAATTCCCAAGAGGCCGGGTCGTCGTGGCCATTTGTGCCGATCGACTTGGGCACGTTGTAGTGATAGAGCTTGCCGATCCGTCCCACAAAATATCCGGCCTGGCGAAACGCCTGCGGCATGCTAACCTGAGCGGGAATCGTCTGCCGAAAGATTTGCCCGTTGGCCAGGATGCCCGTGCTGTTGGGATATAGTCCGGTAAGAAGCGAGTTGCGACTCGGGCCACACAATGGGAAGCTGCAGTACGCGCGATCGAACCTCACGCCGCGCAGCGCCAATTGGTCGATATTCGGCGTCTGAGCCAATGGGTCGCCGTAGCATCCCAGCAGGTTGTTCAGATCATCGGAAATGAGAAACAGCACATTCGGGCGGCTGTTTTCAGCGGCCGGTGTTTTGCTGAAGATTAGCCCGGTCACCGCAAGCGCGAGAAAGAATCGTCGTGGCATGAAAATCTCTCCAATGACTACACGTTCGCGATACTTCTTTTGCCATGCCGTCGTCAGAGAAGCAAAGTTAGCGTGACACGGCGAACATCCATCACTGACTTGCCCTGAATCTCCAGCGCGCAGTATCAGCTCCGCGGTGCCGCGCTCCAAGTTCATCGTTCCCAGTCGCAACGGGCGAAACTCTTTCATTTGCGATTCGCCATGCGGCCGCGGCAGCGTGTCCTGATTTGTATAAAGCGGCGGGTTCCATCCCGGCTTAACGCGGCCTGTCAGCCGGCTGCCGGCGAAGGTCATCTCGACCAACGAACCGGCATCCTGCTCGGGGCAGGTGTAATCGACCACCACTTCGTAGCGGCCTGATGTGTGTACCTCAAGCTTCCACACCATACTGTCGGCTTTCGACATCCAGTTAACGAAGTACGAGCAGTTGGGGTGCTGTGCGCTGCGCCGGACATTGCCTCGTGGTTCGCCGTCGCGGGCCGGCAGCATGGTTATAGGGAACTCGCGATAACCGACGGGAATTGGACGCGGATCGACGCGATTGCGGGCGGTGTCTAGGCTGCGGCGTGCCGGCTTCCTAACGTCGGCTTCCGCAACCTGGGCCGAACCGAACATCTCGTCACGCCACGATTGGATTGCGGCCTGCAATCGCGCTACAGTTTCCGGTTCACGGCTGTTGAGTGGCGTCGTCTGGCCGGGATCAGCCACGACATCGAAGAGCCTGCCCTGGTCATCGAGACGATGCCGCTGAGACCGCACGCTCACGCGTCCGGCCCAAGTTGTGTAGATCATTCGCTCGGGCCAATCGGTTTCCTGGTTCAACAGCAGCGGGCTGAGATCGCGGCCATCGAGTGGCTTGTCACCGACTCGCGGAATGCCGGCCAGCGCGGTCAGCGTGGGGAGCAGGTCGATCGCACCTGCAATGTGTTCGACCGTGTGACCTGCCGGCAATCGTCGCGGCCAACGGATGTAACAGACGCTGCGCACGCCGCCTTCATCGGTCGAACCTTTTATTCCATGCAAGCCACCATTCCAACGTAGCGAGTTCGGGCCGTTATCGGAGAAATACACAACAATCGTGTTCTCGCGGAGCGCCAATTCATCGAGTTTCGACAACACGCGGCCGACATTCCAGTCTTGGTTTTCCAGCATCGCCAGGACACACCGCGTTTCGTCCAACACTTCTTTGTCGGCGTCGGTGGCTCGCTGATCGATCGGCTTGTTCTTGAATCGGGTCCAGTATTCGTCGGGCACGGCCCACGGTGAGTGGGGCGTCGTAAACGGGATGTAACAAAAGAACGGACGGTTTTGATTGCGCTCAAGGAAATCGAGCGCCCGGTTCGTGCACACGTCGACGATGTAGCCTTCAGTGCGAATCATGCGTCCGTTTTCCTCGAGCGGCGCGTCGAAGTACTCGCCCCAGTGTCCCGACGTGTAACCAAAGAATTCGTCGAAGCCGCGTGCCAACGGGTGGTAGGGCCACTGGCTGCCGTTGTGCCATTTGCCGAAGACGCCGGTCGCATAGCCGGCCTTGTGGAACGCCTCGGCCACCGTTGCCTCGTCCAAATCCAAGCGTTCCTGTCCGGTCGAAACGCCGCGTACGCCGCCGCGCGGATGATAGCGGCCCGTGAGGAATTCGGCCCGCGTCGGCGAACAAACAGGGCACACGAAGAAGCGTTCGAGCGACACGCCGCCGCCGGCCAGTGAATCGATATGGGGCGTTGAAGCCTGCCGATTGCCGGAGCGGCCATAGTCGCCCCAGCCGGCATCGTCAGCCAGAAAGATCACGACGTTCGGGTGCGGTTCTGCACTGAAACATGAAGTAGTAACGAGCCAGCAGGAAACAGCGCACGTTGTTACGATTGAAAGTTTCATTGCACGTTGCCTGCACGCCTGCATCAGTCGCCCCACACTGCGGGGGGCACGAAGTCCACGGGCTTCGGCTTGATTTTCGGCGGGACGGCCTGCTGTGCGAACTGGTTGAGCCGGGCCCGCAGTTCCTTGGCTTTCTCGGGGTGTGATTCGGCAAGGTTGGTCGTCTCGTAAGGATCGACCGACAATCGGAAAAGCTCGACCGATTCTTTGGGTAACTTCCGGACCGGCCCGCCATCGCCGTCCTCCCCCGAATTAATTACCAGTTTCCACTCTGCCATGCGAATCGCCCCGGCATTTGGCGTCGTGTTCAGCAGAATCGCGTCGTGCGGCGACGGTTTGCCGTGCGTTATGGTGGGCCAGATGTCCAAGCCATCCAATGGCAGCGGCTGGGCTTTCTGAGCGCCGCACAGCTTCAACAGTGTCGGATACCAGTCCACGATGTGCAGCGGTTCAGTATTCGTACGGCCCGGGCTGACGTGTCCGTCCCACGTTGCGAAGGCAGCCACCCGCACGCCTCCCTCATACAGCGTGGCCTTGCCGGCTCGGAATTTGCCATTGTCCGTGACAGCGCCGGGACGAGGCCCACCGTTGTCACTGCTGAAGACAAATAGCGTGTTATTTCGGGTGCCGGCCTGCTCCACCGCTTCGACAATCTTGCCGACCGCATCGTCCAGCGCGGTCAGCATCGCGGCGTACTGCCGGCGCGGCGCTTCAGATTCTTGTACCGCCGCAGGTACTCATCCGGCGCCTGGTGGGGTGCGTGAACCGCGTTGAACGGCACGTACAGAAAGAACGGCCGCTTGCCAGCGTTTGTGGCGATGAAGTTGGCCGCCGCTTCGCCGAGAAGCTGTGTGCTATACCCTTCGTCGCGGCTGACCTTGTCATCTCGGTGCCAGTCGAACCCACCGTCGCGCTCATGGGTGAAGTAATCGATCGCTCCGTTGTAGTGACCGTACTGATGGTCGAAGCCGCGGCGCGTTGGCAAATACTCGGGCCGAAAGTGTCCCAGGTGCCACTTGCCTGTGATCGCGGTCGCGTAGCCCGCATCCTTCAACCGCTGGGCAAGCGTGATCTCCTCCAGCGGCAGGCCATACTGCGCCCACGGCCGAACCACACCAACTTGCAGCCCGTGCCGCATCGGATACCGGCCGGTCATTAGCGCAGCCCGCGTCGGGCTGCACACCGGCTGCACGTAGAAGGCATCGAGAATCGTCCCAGCTTTTGCGAGCCGATCCAAGTGGGGCGTCGTGATCTCCGTCCCGCCCATGAACCCGCAGTCGTGCCGGCCAAGATCGTCGGCCAGAATAAAAACCACATTCGGCCGGGCAATCGCTCTGGAATCAACCGCGATCGTCAACAACACGGCGAGGGTACATAAACTACGGCAATACCGCCAACTTGATCTATGACAATTGCAAGTTTCGAGGTCGTAAGTCACTGGCCAGATCATTTTTAAAACCAACGGAATGTGAAACCTCTTGATGCGCCATATTTGGCTATCACTTTGCGCGTCCCATATGGGAAATGCAACCCTCGCGGAAGAAATAACGAACGCAGCACAACCCCTCGTCCTATGACCGTGCCATGCACGGGCAATTGGTATACTGATGCCTATCGCGCGGACGTCAACGGCCGAGTCGAAGTGAACTCGTACGGCCCTAATCGGCTATGCAACTCGAATACGTCTGGTCAGGAAAGGCAGCCGATGGCGAAGCACACGATCCGTGAAGAACTGGTTGGTGTCATCGCGTTTGTGGGCGTGGTCTGGTGCGTTTTTATCATCGGATACGTGCTGCCGTTTCGGTTGGAAGCTTTTGGCATTACGCCACGTACGCGGAGCGGACTTGTCGGCATCCTCGCCGCGCCGTTTCTGCATGCCAATCTAGGGCATTTGATCAACAATACGATTCCGCTTACCGTGCTATTGCTCTTATTGGCAGGATCCAAGGCGCAGTCTTGGAAAATCGTCTTTTACATTGTGCTTTTGAGCGGCGCGCTGTTGTGGCTGTTTGGACGACCCGCGACTCACATCGGCGCAAGTGGTTTGATCTATGGATTGGTCGCTTACCTGATCTTATCTGGAATTCGCGAGCAGAGGCTTGTCCCGATGATCATTTCCATCGTCGTGGGATTCCTCTATGGGGGCACGCTGGCGTCGGGCCTGGTGCCTCGTTTGGGATCGCAAGTCAGCTGGGAGGGGCATCTTCTCGGTGCGATTGCCGGGGGAGTTGTGGCCTACGTGATGACCCAGGATCGAGATCCCGTGTTAGCAGTACTTTAGCGATGAACCCTTGCGGCATGTCGACAGCAAGGGGAGCACAAGAATCACACTGCTGGGCGACTCGACTGAGCTCGCCGAAGTCAAGCCAGCAGTGGCACCCGAACACGCGGTTTCACAGCCCCGCCAGGCGCTTGTCGCTGTCGCCGAAGCAGTCGAGCGTCACGCCCATGCGATCCATCAGCGAGAGATACAGGCTGCAGACACGGCGGTTGTCGTTGCCCTTATCGAAATAATCGAGCACGCGGCCGGTTTCCAGCGCGCCGTCCAGGCTGCCGACTGTGAGAATCGGCAACTTTGTGTTGTCGTGCTTGTAGCCGGACCACATGTTGGAGAGAAACATCAGGCACGAGCGGTCGAGCACCGTGCCGTCGCCTTCCGGCATCGCGTCGAGCCGACCGGCCAGGTACGCGAGCTGGCTGCAGTAGTAGCGCGACACACGCTCATATCCGTCGGACAGATCGTTGTGCGAGGCCGGGTGGTGGGCGTCGCGCACATCGAGAAACGGGTAGAACAGGCCGGACAGGTCGCGGCAGAGGAGCAGGCTGGCCACGCGGGTTTTGTCGGTCTGGAAGGCCATGGCGACGATATCGCACATCAGCCGCATGTGGTCGCGGATGTCTTCCGGCAGGCCATTTTGGGGGCGGTCCATTGCGAAGACGGGCCGGCCGCGGTCCTGGGCACGCTCGCGGGCTTTGTTTTCGTCGGTTCGCATGCGCTGGATGTGCCGCTCCACTTCGCGGACGCTGTTGAGATACTCGTCAAGCTTGGCTTTGTCGCTCGTGCTCACCTGGCCGCTCAGGTTGGCGGCATCCTCCATCACGCGATCCAAAACACTTTTGTTTCGCAGACTGCCGCGGTTTTCGAACAGGCTGTCGAACGCCAGCGACGGGTATACTTCCATCGGCACGGGCGATTCGGCGCTCTGCCAGGAAATGTGCGAGCTGTAGGCCATCGAGAAATTAGTTTCGTGGTAGCCCGTGTTCGGCTGCTCGCAGCCGAGCACCATGCTGGGCTGGACGGTGTCCTGGCCGATGTGGCGGGCGAGCACCTGGTCCATGCTGATGCCGCCGCGGACGACCGCACCTTTTTGCAGCGGCACGCCGGAGAGAATATTGCCGGTTTGCCCGGGATGAATGCCCACGCCGGTGGCCGGTTCGTTGAACAGACCGCCGATGTAAGTTCATCTTTGTTTTGAACGGTTCCATCGGCTGCAAGACTTTTGCCGAGCTCCATGTCGGCGCCCGCGCCTTTGGCCCACCAATGATTGCCGTTGATGCCGTTGCCCATGAACAGCACGGCGAAGCGTTTGGGAAACGCTGCGCCAGCGGCCGCAGCCGCCGAGGCGGCGGGCGCCGCGCCCCAGGCCGGCACCGATTCCAACCAGGGCAGGGCCATCGTCACGCCGACGCCGCGCAGAAAGGTTCGACGCGACACGTCGCTGCCGTGCTTCACTGCGCGTTTGGCTTTTGGTCGGCTCATGTCACTCTCCGATTTGGGCCAGCTCGTCGCTACCCCGCCGCATTCGGAATTGCGAGCTTATGACGATGGTCTCCA
The DNA here is from genome assembly GCA_963786455.1 of uncultured Planctomycetota bacterium. Lineage (GTDB taxonomy): Bacteria > Planctomycetota > Planctomycetia > Pirellulales > Lacipirellulaceae > JABDGM01. The sequence continues at coordinate 1,554,745 of CAWAZX010000018.1, forward strand.
CTAAGCTGCCGAAGCGATAGTTGTCGGCAGCAAGATTTGAGAGCATTTGGTCGACGAGCGGATCGTCGGATGGAATCAGCGATCGCCCCAGGGCATATACTAACATCTTGCGGCAGAGATTGTCGAGAAAATCCTGCTCACGGTGCTGGCGAATGTACGTGCGCAAGCCATTAAGTCCCACGCCTTCGCTGCCACCGGGAAAGTTGGCCCGCGCGTCGACTGGCCGGCCACCCAGGTCCACGTCTCGGCGTTCGCCGATCGGTCCGTAACCTTCGAACACGAGGCCAAATGAATCGAAACGAGCATGGCAGGCAGCACAACTGGGATCGGCACGGTGCCGTTCCAGCACCTGGCGGAGCGTAAGGTCGCCGAGCTGAGCCTCGTCGTGCGGCAACTCGGGCACGACCGCGGGCGGCGGCGGGATCACTTCACCCAATACGCGACGAACCACCCAGTAACCGCGCTTCACCGGGCTGGTGCGCAGGCCTGGCGCGTTCTTCGTAAGAAAGACAGCCATCGGCAACAAGCCACCGCGGTCGTAGCGATCGGCGCCGTCCACACGCACCCACTCGCTGCCGGCCATATCAACATCATCCATTCCATAGTGCTTAGCCAGAACCGAATTGACGAATGTGTGCTTCGCGTACAGGAAATCGAGCACCGAGCGATCGTTTTGAGCGATATCGATCATGAAGCGGATCGGCTCCTCGAACATCGCCTGTCGCAGATCTTCGTCGAAGCTGGGAAACCGCTCGCGATCGACGGCATTGTGTTCTTCGAAGCGGCGGATATCGAGCCAATTGCCGCCGAACTCCGTGGCCAGGCCGCGCACGCGCCAGTCGCGCAGCATGCGCCGGGCTTGGGCGACGAGCATGTCGGTTTGTTGCATTTCGCCGGCAGCGGCTTTGGCAAGCAGCTCCTCGTCCGGCATTGTCGACCACAGAAAATAACTCAACCGGCTAGCCAGCGCGTAATCCGATAGCAGCTGACGGCCAGTGCCGCTTCCGTTTGTGAACACGACGCGGTAGCAAAAGTTGGGCGACATCAACACGCGCACAACCGAGTCGCGCATGGCGTCTTCGTGATCCATTCCGCTGTCGCGAAGTAACCGGTAGAAACCGACAAGCCCGTCGCGTTCGGTAGACGACAGCGGGCGGCGGAACGCACGCTGTGCAAATTCGAGCAGCGCATCGACGTGTCTGGGCTCGGCCACGAGCCGCGCATGCTCGACCCAGCGAATGTTCGCGTTCACGTTTTTGAAGAACTCTTCAATTGCAGGAATTGATTCCGGATCGCCTCCTTTTTCTTGCAGACTCTTGCGCGCGTTCGCCAAATAAACGTCGGCGAGCCGCTTGATCTTGGCCTCCGACGCAGCGTCCTTGTCCTCGGAGCGGATGAAATCGAACTCGGGGCCACGGATCGTGCGGGGTGGTTCGGCCCGTTCGTAAAAGATAAAGTCGGCGTGTTGCCGCTGCGGGGCCAGCGCGATGAAATCGAGCTCCTGCCACAGCGCGTCGAGCTCGCGCCGACCGGCCTCATCCAAGATGAGTTCGTAAAGGGGAATGTCATCGCGAAAATAGCCCGTCGAATTGTGGAAGCCGGCGGTTAGCAGGCGCCCTTTGTCGCGCCGTTCCTTGCGGGGACTGAAGTGCATCCGGCCGCGCTCTGAGCGATAGAAAGTATCCGGGAACACGGCGCAGAACTCGCGCGAACGCCGCCTCATACAGTGCTGCGCTCGTCAGGATCGGCCGGGATCGTCAGATCAGGATCGGGCGCCGCTACCTCCTCCGCCTTTTCTTTTTCATCGCCGTCGTCATCGTCATCATCGTCCTGATCCTCGTCGTTGAGATTCTTCCGTTTTGGCAACGGCTGTCCTTCAACCTGCAGGACGTCGCGATCGAACGTCAGCCGATGCGTGGCGTACTGCCGGTTTTTCCAGAGAATAAACGGCTGCGAGCCGATGCCGACCGCCTTCAACTGCAGATTGTCAAATTGTGGTTGCAGCTTGGCACGCTGCTCGACGTTCCAATCGCGCATCGCCTCGCAGTTGGCGCGAACGGCGCCGGCGTCGCTGGCGTTCGGCGGCGGCAAGTCGCGCCATTTCGCCTGCAACTTGGCGATCGGGCCCACGGCATCCGGCGTTTCTTCGAGCAGTTGCCAAATGTTGGCAAGGTATTTCGCGCTGACCTTTGGTCGAGATTTCCGCGAGTGTCGAATCCGATTTGCCGAGAGCGTCGCGATGCTTGAATTGCCACGCGGCCTCGAAGTAATCCGCCAGATCGGTAGGTTGCCGCTTGTAAAAATCAACGATCCGCAGCAGGCAGTACTTATCGCGATCGGTTTCTGAGAGGACCGGGTGGGTCGCAAAGGCGAAGCCGTTCGGCTTGAGCACCAGATGGTCAGCGACGTGCCGCGCCGCCTCCAGGTACTTTTTCAAAAGTGCCGGCGACATCGCCAGTGATTCGCCCGAGTTGTCGAAACCGGCCTCGTTGGCCGGGTCGACGGGAAATTCCTGCGTCGGACGAATGTCGACGCCAGTCAAATCTCGTATCGTGTAGTTGTATTCGGCGTTGCTAAGCCGGCGGGCGAGCACGGTGCCTGGATCGCCGGCGTTGCGTTGCGCCAAGTCGGTGCGGAGTGCGCGAATCCAACGGATGACGGACTCGCGCTCGTCGTCGGTAGGGTGCCGCTTCGCTTCGTCCGGCGGCATGTCGCTGCGCTTCAAGACGCTCGAGCACTGTTGCCCACCGGTTGAAACTCGGGGTTACATCCGCCAGCGTGGCGAAGGTGCTCAAGTTGAGATCCGCTTCCGGCGAGTCGCCTGCATGGCACTCAAAACAATTCGCCTGCAGGAAGGGCCGGACCGTTTCGGCAAAGCCATGCTCCAATTCCTGATCAGCGGGGAGTGGTGCGCTTTGTGCCGCACACACGCCGCACGTCAGCAGGACAATCGCTGCAACCGACTGCCACGGACGGATTGGCGTGCTAATCATGCGGATTCACTCGCGAGAGCTATGTATATCCTTATGCCTGCAGCGCCGATCGCGTGCGCTCCACGAGGTTGTTGTCCCGATCGAGCGCGCTTCGCAGCTTGAACATGTTGAGGGCCAGGTATTTGTTCCGCCACTCCGGCGAAACGTGGTAGTAGTCCTCCAGTATGGCGGAGCTGAACTTGTAGTCGTGGGCATCGTTGCCTTTGAGAAATACCAGCAGCCGCGCGGCGTCGATTAGTTCCTCGGCCGACGACGCGTCGTCGGTTTGTGTATTGAGACGTGCCAGCGTTTGGCGGGCGGCGGACATTGGGTCCCGGCCCAACTCGGCGAAAATTTCGTCGATTCCGCTCGCCTTGGAATCGGCATTCGACTCGGCCAAATCGTCGATCGTCACGTCCTTCACGCTGCCGCGGCTCTGCATGGCAGAGCGGAACATCGGCAGGAACGCAGCGTTTTGCAGCATCATCAGCAGGCGCGTTGTGTTGTTCCCGCTGGCCTGATACGCATAGTGCAGCGCGTTGGAAGTGGTCACGGCATGCAGCGCCACGATCTCGGGCTGACGCATCAGCATTTCACCGGCGGCAACTTGCATGGCATCCCAAATCGATTGCGGTGCCACGCCGCGATTGAGCAGCTCGACAACTTGATCGCACGCTTCGACATTCGATTTGGTGCGCAGTGTTTGGAGCAAATCGCTCGTGGCGGCGCTGTCGACCTTGCCGTTTCTCCATTCGCGGCGGACATTTTCCGCGAGCTCCACGTTCCGCCGATACGGGCGATCGGCCTCATCGTCGCGTTGCGCCGGGTTCTCGCCTTCGTGCATCAACAGCGCATACGCCAAGGAGCGCAGCACCGGCTCGGCGTGCTGCCAGCCGATGCATTGCAGCGTGCGGCAACTGTTGGCGACGTAGATGGCCTTGTGTCCGATGGCACGAAAATCGCGGCGCTCCGTAACGGAACAGCGTTTCATATATTTCATTGGAACCGGCGGTGCGGGCGAGGCTGGCGATCGCGGCGTCGGCCGCCCCTTCGTCCCAGTTGTCCATCGCTGAGCGGAACGCCCGCCGGGCTCGATGGGCCGGCGGAAGCGACGGTTCATCCACGGCCGACATCGTCCAATCGCCGCGCTCTTCCACGTCCCGTGCCGCCGCGCTCTTGTAGTAGTCGAGCGCCCAGAAAATCGGCAGCCAGCGGTGCTCCGGCGGCGACGCCATGCTGGCCAAGTGCGCCGAATTCACCACGAGCACGGTATGAAATTTGAAGCCGACGGACGGCCGCGGCTCGACATTCTTAACACCCGCCAACAACAGTGCGGCCAGCACTTCCTGGTAACTAACGCCACGGCGGATACCGTCGGCAAACTCTTCCAGCACCTGGTCGCGCGGCGTTTCTTCCAGCAGCCGCACGAGCGGCTCGATTTCCGGCCGTAGCTGCACTGTTTTCTTGTCGAGCTTGGCCTCCGCTGCGGAAACCGGATTCAGTTTCGACAGGAACGCCAACTCACCCAAGCCCAACATCATTCCGGCCGCTGCGCCGGTTTTCAAAACGTCTCTGCGCGAATGTTTTGCGAACATGGTCGACCTCCGCCTGAGGGTGAAAAGTGGGGAAGACAGGCGCCGTCAGTATAACACGACCTGCCCTGTTACCGATAAGTGTCGAAAACGTTACGGATGCGAAACTAGCGTGGCGGCATAAGATTTCCGGTTATTTAGCGGCGGGGCTAACCCCGCGGCTAAACGGTCGAAGATGGCATGCCGAATCGTTCGAACTAATCCAGCACCTTGATACGAGCGCCGCGGATTTGAACTGGCTCGCTCCCGCGGCTCAGGTTTTGAAAGCCGATGTGTCCGCGTCGCGGCCTGTCTTTGATCGGCGGCGCATTCGTGCCATCGTGGCGCTTGGCGATCTGTACTTGTTGGTCCAGGTCGAGGTCGTGAATTAACTCGCCGTTGAGCGTCGCCCGCAGTTTGGACCCACGCAGCGAAACGTCATAGCGATTCCACTCGGTCGGTTTGTAGACTTGCTTGAGCGGCGCCACGGCGCGGTACAAACCGCCTGTCAGCTCAGAATCGTTCGCCTGCGGGTTGTACCGGACATCGGCCATTTGCAGCTCCATGGCGTCGAACGCGGGGTCACCCTTCAGCGGTGAGCGTAGCGCGAGGCCGCTGTTGCCGAGCGGCCCGAGTTTGAATTCGAACTCAAGCTCGAAATCGCCGAATTCTGTTTCACTCATCAGCCACGTGCCACGCGGCTCACCGCCCAGCAGCACGCCATCTTTGACAGTCCACTCCGCGGGGCCGTCAGGCTGTTTGCTGACGTCATCCCAGCGTCTCACCAGCCAACCCGTTGGCACACCGTCTTGCGGGAATAGTGGAAGAAAGCCCTCGTCGGCCTGTTCCTCTGCAGCAAGGCATGTCACCAGGCCAATCGTTACCAAAACAAGAAGAAAGAGGGCGGCTCTCCCAAGTGCCGCTGCGTTTCGAGTAAATGTCGTTTTCATTTACGTACCCAGAGTTGTCGGGGGTGGTCGTTTTACTCGCTCGGTAGCCCGGACTCCCTCCAAGCTTTGAAACCACCGGCCACCGAAGCGACATTGGTGTAACCCATTTTCTGCAAACTGTCGGCCGCCAGTGCGGAGCGACTGCCGCCACCGCAGTAACAAAGAATCGGCGTCGACGGATCTGGGACGAGTCCTTCGATCCTCAGTTCCAGCACGCCGCGGCTGAGATGGACGGCCCCGCGGGCATGTGCCTTCGCGAATTCATCGGTCTCGCGGACGTCGATCAATACGGCGCCCTGCGCTTGTTGTGAGGTGGCCTCGGTGGGCGAAACTTCTCGGATGCGGCTTTTGGCATCCTCAGTAAGTTTCGCAAAGCGATTTGGCGGGGACATGGGTAGATACCTCTCGGCGGCCATGGAGACGGGAGGAATCGAAGCTACTATTAGATGATTTCAGCCGAAGCCAGGCAAGTAGCGCGCACCTTCGCGACTCGTGACACATGTTGTTCACTTTCCGCCGCGAATCACTTTGAAACCTCGTTCGGCGCCGTCGCGAACCACCATCGCCGTCAGCTCGGGCTCGAACCGCCGATCGTAAGTTTCGCCGCAGACCATCATTGTCAAGTCGGAATAGAAATCGATTGCCATGTGCAAATCGTCCGCGAGCGATTGCGTCGGCGTGTCGCCATTCTCGCCCGCCTCGTTTTTGGCCTGGCTTTTGTCCACTGGGCCGTGCGACATTGCCGCGAAGAGCAGCGCCCCGGCGACATGCAGCATTTGATCGCAGTTCCAGCCGCCGGCAGGGGCGGGAATGTCTTTGCCTTCGCCGATGATGGCGAGCAGCTCTTGAGCCCTCGCTTTGTTGAACACAATGGGGTACATCGCTGATGGCCTCCCGACGGCGAAAAAAAATCTCCGAATTACGTTTCAGCATATCGATTTCCCGTAGCAACTGCAAAACCATACCGAATTCGTGTTAACATAGACGGCCGGCTGGACAATTGAACGGAGGACTTCGACATGCGATCCACAGGGCGGAGCGACTATGCATTTCGGCTGGCATTCTGTACGTGCATCGGACAAGTTTTCGTTTGTGGAGCGACGGCATCGACGTTGGAGGCTGCACAAGCCAGTCGGCCCAACATCGTCGTAATCGTGGGCGACGACATGGGCTACGGCGATATCGGCGTGCACGGTTGCACGGATATTCCCACACCGAATATCGACGCGCTGGCCAACGCGGGAGTTCGCTGCACCAACGGCTACGTTTCCGGCCCATATTGTTCACCCACGCGCGCGGGCCTGTTAACAGGCCGCTATCAAACACGGTTCGGCCATGAGTTTAATCCGGGAAATAATCAGCGGCGGCAACGCGCGCAGCAGGCCGCACAAGCGGAACAAGGTGCACAGGAGCAACCGACGGAACAGGCCGAGCGACCGCGCGGCGGTGGTTCTCGCCGCGCTCGGTTTGGATTGCCGCTTTCAGAAACCACGATCGCCGATCGGTTGAAGGCAGCCGGCTATGCGACCGGACTGGTCGGCAAGTGGCATCTGGGCGGCGGCAATCGATTCCATCCGCAGCAGCGCGGGTTTGATGAATTCTTCGGTTTCGTCGGCGGCGCGCATCCGTATTTCCCTGGCCAGGGTCCGGCCATTTTGCGTGGCAACGAGGACGTTGAAGAAAAAGAATATCTCACTGACGCCTTTGCCCGCGAGGCGATCGCATTCATCGACCGGCACCGCGAGGAGCCATTCTTTCTGTACCTGGCATTCAATGCCGTGCACACGCCCATGCACGCAACCGACGAGCGCCTGGAAAAATTCAAATCGATTGGCGATGAGCGGCGGCGAACGTACGCGGCCATGATGTCGGCAATGGACGATGCCATTGGTGCCGTACTGGGCAAATTGCGCGACGTGCAACTGGAAGAAAACACAATCGTGATTTTTGTGAGCGACAATGGCGGACCGACGATGCCGGGAACATCCGGCAATGCTTCAATCAATAAACCGCTGCGGGGTTCGAAGAGGACCACGCTCGAAGGCGGAGTGCGTGTGCCGTTTTTTGTAAAGTGGCCGGGCCGGCTTCCCGCCGGCAAAGTGTATGACCAACCGGTTATTCAGATCGACATTTTGCCGACTGCGCTCGCGGCGGCACAAAGCGAAATTCCATCCGATGCGAATATCGAAGGCGTGAACTTGTTGCCGTACCTCAGCGGCGAAAATGCCGAGCCGCCGCATGATGCGCTTTATTGGCGGTTCGGCCAGCAGATGGCTATACGACAGGGCGACTGGAAACTGGTGCGGTACGACCCGCAAGTGGACGGCATGACGGGACGCGCCACCGAATCCAAGCTGTACAATCTGGCCGCCGACATTGGCGAAAGCAACGATCTTATGGACGAGGAACCGGAGCGAGCCGCAGCGCTGCAGGCCGCGTGGGACGAGTGGAACACGTCGAACGTGCTGCCGCTGTGGCGCGACGGTCACGGCCAACAACGCAACGCCGGACGTCGGCAACAACCGGCGCAGAATTAGCTAGCCACGAGAAACACGAAAAGACACAAAAAAAGGAATGCTGTTGTAAGATCGAGGAAGGTGTGCGGCGAGTACTTTGGAACATTTCCCGTGATCGGTTCCTATTTTGATTTCTTCGTGCATTTTTGTGTTTTTTGTGGCCAACGAATTCGGCCGCAGTGATTTTTATTCGTGATCGATCGATGACATTTTCCGGCAAGTTTTCTCGACGAGCGTTTCTCTGCACGTCCGCCGCGGGCGCGGCGGCGCTGCTCACGCGGCGTGGCGCGCTTGGCCGTGATCTCAACGGGAAACTCCGTTTGGCCGCCGTCGGCACTGGAAACAAAGGTGCTGACGATCTGCGCGAGATTTCGGCCAGCCCGCGGTTGGAAGTCGCTGCCATTTGCGACGTCGACTCATCACAACCTCACTTGGGTTGGGCCGTGGAACAGTTTCCGCGTGCGGCGCGATTCAGCGATTATCGGCAACTTTTCGATAAGCCGAACTTGTTCGACGCCGTTTCGGTGTCCACGCCGGACCATATGCACGCGCCGATCGCGTTGGCGGCCATGGCGACTGGGCAAGCACGTGTTCTGTCAAAAGCCATTGACGCACACCGTGCTTGAGGCGCGGCAAATGCGCGAGACGGCCGAGCGGCATGGCCTCGTCACACAGATGGGTAACCAGATCCAGTCGCATCGTGCGTATCGCACCGCCGTCCAATTGCTGCGCGACGGCGCATTCGGAAAAGTTCGCGAGGTGCATTCTTGGCAGGCCGGCGAGATGGGCTGGCTACAAACGGACAAACGCCCAGCGGCGGCTGAAACTGTGCCAACAACGTTGAGTTGGAACCTGTGGCTCGGAGTGGCACCGATCCGGCACTTCAACGCCCAGCTCTATCATCCCATCAATTGGCGAGCGTGGCAGGATTTCAGCAGCGGCCAACTCGGGGATTTCGGTTGTCACATTCTCGACCCGGTTTTCATGGGCCTGGGTTTGACAGCACCCATTTCCGTAGAGGCCGAGGCCCCACCGATAAATAGCGAAGTTTGGGCACTGCGCGCGAAGGTTTCCTACCGATTTCCGGGCACGGAGCGCACAGCAGACACGGTATTGCCGCTTACCTGGTACGACGGTCAGCGGCACAGGCCGAAGCGTGCACCGATCGGCGTGCCATCAACGTATCGTTTACCGGGCTCCGGCTCCGCGCTGGTCGGGGAAGGCGGCACGATGGTGATTCCCCACTGGGACGTGCCGCGGTTATTTCCGGAAGAGAAATTCCGCGACTTTGAAATTCCGCAGCTGGAAGACGTCAACCATTACACAAGTTGGGTCGACGCGTGCCTGGATGCCGGCACGACGACATCGAATTTCAGCTACGCGGGTCCGCTTACCGAAGCCGTGCTATTGGGTGCGGTGGCAATTCGTTTTCCGGGTCAGCGACTCGAGTGGGATTCTGGGGCCGTGCGCATCACCAACCACTCGGAAGCCAATTCGCGTCTCACGAAGCCATATCGCCGCGGGTGGGCTTGACGTAACGTTGCTGTCGTGCGCGTAGCATGTTGAAGTGCACGAAAGTGTTGGCTCAGTTGCTTGCATTATTAGCGGCATCCATCGCGGTATTTTGCATCGCTGCCGAACCAATTGCCGGGATACGTTACGCCGAGCATCAGGACCTGTCGTATTTTCTTCGGTCTGATGGCACACGCGCCGTTATTGCCGCCCCGAGTGATTGGCAGCAGCGTCGGAACCACATTTTGCAAGGGATCGAAGCGGTTATGGGGCAGTTGCCGCGGCCGCAACGGCCTGTGCCGTTGGACGTGGAAGTGTTGGAAGAGCACAAAGGCGACGGCTTTGTTCGCCGCAAGATCGCTTACCATACGGATCTCTCGGGCAAACGTATTCGGGCATGGCTGCTCTTGCCCACCGGCGATGACGTCGAGTCGGCAGCCAGCCATGCTGTGTTTGCACCAAACGACGCCTTCCGGCAAAGATTCACCCGTGGGTTTGTCCGATCGCCCTAGTCTGCACTACGCGCTGGAGTTGCGCGGCGCGGGTTTGTCACGCTTTCGCCCGATTACCCGTCGCTCGGTGAGCACGAGCACGACTTCGATACGGATGACTACGCCAGCGGCTCGATGAAAGCGATCTACGACAACGTGCGGGCAATCGATCTGTTGCAGTCGCTCGCCGAAGTGGACCCGGAGCGCATCGGCTGCATCGGTCACTCGCTCGGTGGGCACAACGGGCTGTTCACTGCGGTATTCGACGAGCGTATCCAAGCGGTGGTCTCCTGCTGCGGATTCACGACGTTCGAGAAGTACATGGGCGGCGACCTGCGCGGTTGGTCCGGGCCGCGTTACATGCCGCGCATTGCGACTGACTACGGACTTTCGCCCGACCGCATGCCGTTCGACTTTACGGAAGTGATCGCGGCCATCGCGCCGCGCAGCGGTATTCATCGTTGCGCCGCTGGGTGACGACAACTTTGCCGTGGAGGGCGTGCGCGACGTGGTGGCTGCCGCTCAACCGGTCTATTCGCTCTTGGGCCAGCCGCAGCGGCTAAGCGTCGTTTATCCAGATTGCGGCCACGACTTCCCCAAGTCGGCGCGGGATGCGGCGTATGCATTCCTAGCCGACGCACTCAGCGCCGCCCGCTAACGCCGCCACGCGACGTTCAGGCCGCTGACCGTGGTGATGCTGACGATCTTTTGCTCTATTTCCGCCTTTGCGATTTGGGCGAAGCGCGTACCGTCGGTCAATGAAGGGGCGATCAATTCCCGGTACAACGTTTGCTGCTTGCAGCACGTGTGTCAAGGAATCCGTACTACTCAGTCTCGATAGGATGTAGCCATGAGCATTGCCAATCTAGAAGAAGTGTTCGTGCACGAACTTAAAGATATTTTGGACGCGGAACGCCAGCTGGTGAAGGCGCTGCCAAAAATGGCCAAGGCGGCGACGAACGAAGACCTCAAGGTGGCGTTCGAAGAGCATAAGAGTGTTACGGAGGAGCACGTTGGCCGTTTGGAAACCATCTTTGAAAGCTTTGATAAAGCGGCAAGAGGTAAGAAGTGCGTTGGTATGCAGGGTCTGGTGGAAGAGGGCAGCGAATTGATCAACGAGGAGGAGCGGGGAGCGCCGCTGGATGCGGCATTGATTTGCGCGGCCCAGAAGGTGGAACATTACGAGATGGCATCATACGGTTCACTCGTGGCGTATGCTCGACTGCTGGGCATGGACGATGCCGTCGAACTCTTGGAAAGGACGTTGAACGAAGAGAAAGACACCGACGCCAAGCTCTCGAGCATCGCAGCGGAGCTCAACCTCGAGGCTCAAGTCGCCGCAAAATAGCCGATGGCACCGTTCCGTCGCCGAATCAATTCGCGTACAACAAGGAAATCCCAGGATCGCAAACGGATGAAATGAGAGGCTCATGTGACCGAACAAGAACAGATCAAGCAGTTTCTCGCCGGCAAGCGGTTTGCTGTCGTTGGTGCGTCGAAGGACCGCGCTAAGTACGGCAACAAGGTGTTGCGCGCGTACGTGCAAAACAATCGCGCTGCGGTTCCAGTGAACCCGGGGGCAGACGAAGTGGAAGGCTTGAGAGCGTATCGCGATCTGGCTTCGGTGCCGGAAGATGTTGACGGCGTATCGATTATCACGCCGCCGGCCGTGACCGAAAAAGTGGTGGAGCAGGCCCTGCAGCGCGGGATCAAGCAGATTTGGATGCAACCCGGCGCGGACAGCCAGGCAGCAATCGCGTCGGCCGAAGCGTCCGGTGCAAATGTCATTGCGGGCGGGCCATGTCTGCTCGTCGCGCTGCGCTACCGCGAAACCGAATAACAATGGGGAAGCAAAGTGCGGGGCTATTGATCTATCGGCGGCGGGGAGGCGACGTCGAAATATTTCTCGTGCATCCCGGCGGGCCATTCTGGCGCAACAAAGACCTGGGTGCCTGGTCGATCCCCAAGGGCGAGTTCGCGAACGGCGAAGTTCCGCTCGAAGCGGCCAAGCGCGAGTTTCGCGAGGAGACCGGATTCAACGCCGACGGCAACTTCTTACCGCTTCAACCACTCAAGCAGCCAGGCGGAAAAACGGTCCACGCGTGGGCGCTGGAACGTGATTATGATCCCGAGCAAGTTTGCTGCAACACTTTCCAGCTGGAATGGCCACCCAAATCGGGAAAGACGATCGAAGTGCCCGAAATCGATCGCGCCGCCTGGTTCGTTATGGAAGCTGCGAAAGCGAAAATCCTCCCTGGACAGTGCAGATTTCTCGTCGAGCTGGAAAGTTGCCTCTCGAACTCTGAAGTCTCCAAATAAGGGACGCTAGCAGTTGGCGCATTGCAGCCGAATCGTAGCGCGACTGTCGTTTGCGCGATTCGTGCGAGTTGGTACAGTGCCGCGGCCCCAACTGCTCTCGTGCCAGCATTTTCCACTCGCCAATGCGCATTCTCACCCGCTACGTGCTGTTCGATTTGCTGAAGCTGTTCTTGCTGACGCTTACGGGGCTGACGCTGTTGATATTTGTCGTTCTGATCGGCAAGGAAGCGGTCGACAAAGGCGTGGGCCTGGGGCCGCTCTGGCGGATGACACCGTATTTGTTGCCTCAGGCCATGCAGTTCGCGGTGCCCGGTACCATGCTGCTGGCCACGACGAGCGTCTATGGGCGGATGGCCGCGTATAACGAAATCGTGGCGATCAAATCGCTGGGCATTTCGCCGATGGCGCTTGTCTGGCCGACACTAGCGCTGGCAACGCTTGTAAGTTTTGGCGGCAGTGTGGATCAACGATCTGGCCGTAAGCTGGGGCACGCATGGGCGTGAAGCGCGTGTTTTTGGCGTCGATGGAAGAGGTCATTTACGGCCAGTTGCGGATGAAGCATTCGCACAATATGGGCAAAGCAAATATCATCGTGCGCGATGTCGACGGCCATCGGCTTATCGAGCCCAGGGTGATCATTCAGTCTTCTGGGGACAAACCGGCGATAACTGTTTCTGCCAAAGAGGCCGAGCTGCGGTTATTGCCGGAAGAAGGCAAGCTTTTGTTGCGACTGCATGATTATGAAATCGAAGGGCCTATGTTTTCCGTGCAGGACACGGGCTCATATTCCTACGAAGCGTCGATCGAGGAGCTGACGGGCGCGAGCTCGAAGAACGCGCAGCCCGTCGAACTATGCGCTCGCGAGAAATCCGACCGGCGGCTGCGGAGCAGCAGGATCTGGTGAATCGCGTAGAGCAAAGCATGCACGCGCAGGCCGCGTTCGGAATGTTGACTGGCGATTTCGATTCGCTTTCCACGTCGGCCTGGCTGGCGCACGAGCGCCAATTGGAAGAAGCCCAAGTGCGCCTCCACCGGCTACACACTGAACCGTGGCGTCGGTGGGCAAATGGATTTAGCTGTCTGTGCTTTGTGATGGTCGGCGTGCCGGTGGCGGTCTGGCTGAGGTACAGTGAATTCATCGCCAGCTTCTTCATCTGCTTTTTGCCGATCCTGGTCGTGTATTATCCACTCCTGGCGGTCAGCGTGGACCAGGCGAAAGACGGTGCCTTGCCGCCGCAAGCGGTATGGCTGGGGAACGTCATCCTGGCGCTCGCAGGCGTGTGGCTTCTGCGCCGGGTGAACCGGAACTGACGAGGAGTCGGGCGCCTGCCATTTAGCGGCGGGGCTTGCCCGGCGTTTGCCGAGGACTGGCGAGGCAAGCCCCACCGCTAAATAGTTGGTCAAAATACGGTGCTAGCGGGTCAATACATCGCACCGCCTCCGCCTTCCGCCTTCCTGGCTGGTCTGTTACACTCCGGCCCACAATTGCGGCAGTGCGGCGGGGCGCTGCGCGATGGCGGAACTCAACGAGGGTTTGACAGTCAAACTCCGCGTTGCGACAAGGAGGTCGCGCGTGCTCTTTTCGCACTGGCCAATTCGCAACAAGCTGCAAGCTGGGCCTGGGACTGCTCGCCGTTTCAGTGCTTACGCTGTTTGGCAGCGCGTGTTATGGGCTATACGCCTATCGCGGGCTGGTGAAAAGTCTCAGCGCACGGTCTGCCGAACTGCCGCTAGCGAACAAGCTGCGCGATAACGTGGCCGATTTGCACGAAGTCATCAGCAAGGTGCAGGATCGGCAGTCGCTCGACGAAATGTTCCGCGATGGACTTCGCGGCGAGCAAGACGTCGAACCAATGGAGTGGGGCGCCGAACGATTTACTGCGACAAGAATATCCCGCCGGGATCGCCTCGTTCTGTCAAACACTCGAACAATATCGTGCTCAACTCGACTCGAATCGAGAGCGGATGGAAGTAGCGATCGGCGACGATCAGAAAGAACGGGCAACTCTTTCTAAAATCGACATCGTTCTGAATCGGATCAAGCAACATGAAGAAAACGGCCCGGATTGGCTTCTCGATAATGCGTCGAAAGTCAGCCAATTGCGCGAGGATGTTGACACGCTTCGCGAGTTGGCCGCCGAGCTGCCAAGTCACTTGCACGATCGTTTCCGGGAGCTGGCCGTCGACGTTCGCAGCCAATATCGCTGGGCGATCGGGCTCGCCTGGGTGACCGCCACATTGGCCACGCTGTTGCTCGTGGCTGCGGTGCAACTGTTTCGCAAATGGATTGCCCGCCCGCTGTCCACACTCGTGCAAGGCTCGCGAGAAGTCGCCGCGGGAAAATTCGATCACCGCATTCACCTCGATTCGGATGATGAGATGCGCGAGCTGGCCGAGGCAATGAACGCGATGACGGCCCGCTTCCAGGAAATTCGCGACGATCTCGATTGTCAGGTTCGCGAGCGGCACCAAGCAAGTCGTTCGCAGCGAGCAACTGGCCAGCGTGGGATTTCTGGCCGCGGGCGTGGCCCACGAAATCAACAATCCCCTGGCCTCGATCGCCATGTGCAGCGAATCGTTGGAAAGCCGGCTAGCTGAATTGCTGAGCCAAGCCGGCGACGAGCTATGCGGCCGAGCGCGACGTGGTGCGCAGCTACCTGGAGATGATCCAAAAAGAAGCGTTCCGGTGTAAGCAGATCACTGAAAAGCTCCTCGATTTCTCCCGTATGGGCGACCCGGAAAGGCACCACACCGACTTGCGCGAGCTGGTTGCCGGCGTGATCGAGATGCTCCGGCACCTGGGTAAGTATCAAAACAAAAACGTGGTGCTTGACGACGGCGAGCCGGTCATTGCCGAGGTTTGTCCTCAAGAGTTGAAGCAGGTCGTACTCAATTTGATTACTAACGGTCTGGATAGTGTGGAAGCGGGGGGAACCGTCACTGTGCGGGTCAGTTCGCGAAACAGCGACGTGCAGATTGCTGTCGAGGACGATGGCTGCGGCATGACCGAGGATGTGATTCAACACTTGTTCGAGCCATTTTTTACACGCCGCCGCGGAGGGCAGGGTACTGGCCTGGGTCTCTCGATTACGTATCGAATTGTCGAGGAGCACCACGGCCAGATTACTGGCCGCACAGCGCCGGAGTCGGCACGGGGTCCACGTTCACTGTGACGTTGCCGTTGCGGCAACCGTCAGCGCGCAGGCAGCGGCAGCCACTTGCCGCTTAGGACGACACGAGAATGTTCAATGACAAATGCGAGCCACGCGCGTTTTGGATCTTGCATTTTAAATTGAACGTTTTGCATTTTGCATTCTCCGTCAGCACTACCATTGATAGCTAGCCAACATGAGCTCTACCAAATTCCACGCAAGCTCCGACTCTGCCAACGAACCCAAGGGTCTGGCCCTTTTGTTCGCCGACGACGAGCGCTCGCTCCAAGAGTTAATGAAGCTCGAGATCCCGAGGATGGGGCATCGGGTGACAGTTTGTCCGGACGGGCTGACCGCGGCTGCGGCGCTGGAAAAGGAGTCATTCGATTGCCTGCTGGTGGATCTCGACATGCCGGGCTTGGGCGGCATTGAAGTGATTGCCAAGGCCAAGGAGCTTAAGCCCCGATGCCGAAGCGGTCGTGCTGACCGGCAAATCGTCGCTGGAAACGGCAATCGCCGCCCTCCGCCACGGCGCATTCGACTATCTCACCAAGCCGTGCAAGCTGGTGGAGATCGAAGCCCTGCTGCGCCGCGTGCAGGAAAAGCGCAAACTTACTCAGCAATACCGCGCGCTCAAGCGGCGGCTGGAACGCATCGAAGGCACGCCGCAGCTTGTGGGCACTTCCGCCGGCATGGAACGGGTGCGTACGCTCATTGCCAAAGTGGCCCCGACACACTCGACCGTGCTTATTCTTGGCGAAACCGGCACCGGCAAGGAGCTGGTGGCCCGCGCCGTGCACGACCAGAGCCCGCGGGCTGCGGAGCCATTCGTGGCCATCAATTGCGGTGCGTTGCCGGAAACGCTCATCGAAAGCGAGCTATTCGGACACCGCAAAGGCGCGTTCACCGGCGCCGATGAACATCGTGTGGGTCTGTTTGAAGTGGCCAACAGCGGCACGATCTTCCTGGATGAAATTGGCGAGTTGCCGAAGGCCATGCAGGCTAAGTTGCTGCGCGTGCTGGAAAGCCGTGAGATTCGCCGTGTAGGCGAAAACAAATCGATCACGGTGGATGTCCGCGTAGTATGCGCAACGCACCGCGATCTGCCGGAAATGGTGGCGGTCGGCGAATTTCGTGAAGATCTCATGTACCGCATCAACACATTTGAAATCTTCTTGCCGCCGCTGCGCGATCGGTTGGACGACGTTGCTGAATTGGCTGCGCATTTGCTCGGTCGATTTCGACCGAAAGCAAATGTCGTCGAGTCACCAACTTACGGAGGATGCAATCGCGGCTTTCAAGTCGCACGTGTGGCCGGGGAACGTCCGCGAGCTGGCCAATGTCATCGAACATGCCACGATTTTGTGCGATGACGGACCGATTTCGGCCGACTGCCTGCCGGCCCAGTTCAATCGCCGGCAACTCAGCGGAGCGGCCGCCAGTCGGCCGGGTCCGGTTTCACTCCGCGACCTCGAAATGCAAGCCATCTATCAGGCTCTCGAGCGCCACGGCGGCAACAAACCCAAGGCAGCCGATGAGCTGGGCATCAGCCTCAAGACGCTTTACAACAAGCTCAACCAGGCGAGCGAGCTGGAAAAGACTGCCTGAAATCCGAACGTTTTCGATACTCGAGCAGAGCCGGGACGTCCCCGCCGTGGGGGCATTTAGCGCCCTACAGCCGGCATAATTCTACCCGGCGATCATAACGCGTCAGCCGTCATGGTCTTCTCGCGCGTAACAGGCACAACTGTACCGCGCCGATTCTTGTCGGCGCCATGGCGCTGTGTTCCGTGTCGTAAACTGTTTAGGCAGGAAAAAGGGTTGTGAACCCCCCCTGCCTCGTTACCTGGAAGGGGACCACGTGGGGCAGAAAGGCGGCGATCTTTCCATCCATGACAGCGATCGCGGACCCATTAATCAAAGCATCGAATCCAACGTTCGGCTACATGGCCGTGCAGGTGGATCTGCTCCGCCGTCTCAAACAAGCGGCTACCGACTTGTACGTACAGTACGAGGCCGATTGCGCACTCGTGCTGTATCACCGGGCCGGTGCTCCCATGGAGCCGGACCAGGTAGCCAAGTTGCTGGACGGTGGGATACAGCACATTTATGTGCGGACCGATGACTTTCACGCATTTGGCATACGACTGCTTGAATCGGTCGAGTCCCGTGGCGATCAAGAGCAAGTGCCAGCCGCGGAGCGATTTGCCGCATTGCAATTGGCCGTAGCCGCAGAAATTGAACATGCGGCTCGGCTCATCGACTGCGGACCTTATGTCACGGTCGCTGAAAAGTTGGGCCGCGAGCTCACGTCGCTGCTGGCTTCCAGTGACGTGTTGCCTCACGATCTTTATCGTCTGGCCCGGCACGACTTCAACACGTTTACGCATGTGACTAACGTGGCCAGCTACGCGGTGATCCTTGCGGAGCGGTTGGGATTGTGTGACGGCGATGGATTGAAACAGATCGCCAAGGCCGCAATCCTGCATGACATTGGAAAGCGATTCATTCCAGCGAGTATCCTGTCGAAGCCGGCAAAGCTCGATCCGGATGAACGCGAGGTCATCGAAACCCACCCGCAACGCGGTTACGAGGAATTATGTGGTCGCTCGGACATGACGTTCGAACAGTTAATGATCGTTTACCAGCACCACGAGCGGGTCGATGGCAAGGGCTATCCGGTCGGGCTGCGGAGCGACGAAATCCATCCGTGGGCGAGAATGCTGGCGATTGTCGATGTATTCGACGCGATGACCGGCACTCGTCCGTATCGCCGGCCGGCTACGGCGCAGGAGGCCATGGACTACATTTGCAAGAGTGCAGGAACACACTTTGATGCGGAGATGGTGGAATGTTGGAAGTCGACAATGGCCAAGCGTTGATCAACGACCTTTGGGAAGCGGCGTCCGCCAAGGTGCAATTGAGCGAGCCGATGCAAAGGAGTTTTTTGCGCCGAAGGGAGCTACGCCCAGTTATTACGACAATAAGCGAACGTACCACCGCTATTTCATGCGGGGCAAGGCCGTGTTGAAGCGCGGGAAAACCGTGCTCGGCACGTACACGAAAGACGTCTCGCGCCAAGGAGTCGGCTTCCTCAGCCCTGTCCAATTGATGCCAAAAGAGCTGGTGAAGCTACGTCTGGCCACCACGGAGCTGAGTTTGGAAGTGGCCCGCTGCCGTCGGCTGGATCAGGGCTGCTTCGATTGCGGCGCACGGTTTGCCTTGGAGCCGGGTCTCATTCGATCAACCAACTGAAGGAACTACCTGTGAATACCATCAGAGAAGTGATGAATACTCGCGTCGTTGGGATCCGTCCCGATACGACCGTCGGCAAAGCGATTGAAGTCCTGACACAGCAACATATTGGCGGGTTACCCGTCGTAGACCGCACGGGGGCTGTCGTCGGCATGATTTCCGAGCTGGCCTTGATTGACGTCGTGTTCGACCCACAAGTGAAGGACGCGCCTGTTTCGGAGTACATGAACTCGGAAGTGCATCTGGTTCACCCCGATGATCCGCTGTCTCGAGCCGCGCAATTGTTTGCACTGTATTCGTTTCGTCGCTTGCCCGTGGTCGAGAACGGCAAGCTCGTCGGCATCGTCACGCGCCGCGACTTGATGAATTTCGCCTTGCGTACAAGCACGTTGCTGGCCGATCCGCTGATCGAGCTGATTCCCGAGCTGGCACCCATGAGTTGAAGCTGAACCGCATTTTTCGTTGCCATTAGATCGGCCAAAGCAAACCGGCATTGATGGGACTTGGAAGGATGTATGTCCACCACGGCCACAGCGACCGACTCCAACGCGAGTCCCATCTCTGGCTACGTCCCAATGCGGACCGCGGCGCTGCGCTCGATTGACACGGCAGCTGCCGATATCTACGTGCAGTATGATCGCCGCAGTCGGCCCGTCCTTTACTGCCGCGCCGGTTGCCGTCTCGATCCGCAGCATTTCGCCGAGCTGGCCGATGCGGGGATCGAGCAGGTTTACGTGATAAAAGATGATTTTGATCGATTCAGCAGTCGCATGCTTGAATCGCTGGAGTCGTACTTTCAACGAGATTCGGTCCCTCAGACGGAGAAATTTGCCACTTTGCAAATTGCGATGTCGGTGGAAATCGAACATTCGCTGCGCGTCGTCGACTGCGATCGGTTTAAAGCGGTGGCGGAAAAGGTCGGCCGCCAATTGGTCGGTCTGCTGGCAGCCAGCGATGTGCTGCCGCGCGACCTGTTCCGCATCGCCCGGCACGACTTCCACACGTTCACGCACGTCACGAACGTGGCCAGCTACATGGTAATTCTTGCTGAGCAGATGGGGGTGAGCGACCTCGAAACGCTCGAGCAGATGGCCTCCGGCGCCATGCTGCACGACGTCGGTAAACGATTCATCCCGCCGAACATCCTCTCGAAGCAAGGGTTGCTCGAACCCGAGGATCGCGAGGTGTATGAGACACACTCGCAACGAGGCTACGTGGAGCTGTGCGACCGGCCGGGGCTGGAATTCGCCCAATTGATGATGGTCTATCAACACCATGAGCGGATCGACGGCCGCGGATACCCCGTGCGGGTGCTGGGCGACGAGATTCACCCGTGGACGAAGCTGTTGTCGGTGGTCAACATCTTCGACGTGATGACTACCCGGCGTGGCAATCATCGACCGGCGACGATGCAGCAAGTGCTCGAGTACCAACGGCAGCAGGCCGGAACGCAATTTGATCCGGAGGTTGTAAAATGCTGGATCTCGGTAATGGACAAAAAGTGAGTGATGTGTCGTGGGACTCGCTGGAGCTCACGGCCCGCATTCCCGTATCGATGCCGGACTTTTTCGAAAAGAAAGGGCCGACGCCGACGCGAGTCGGTTGCCGCCGGGCGTTCCGCCGCTTTTATCTGCGCGGCAAAGCGATCCTTCGCAGCGACAACAAGCTGTTTGGCGTTTATACGGTCGACGCATCGCGAAAAGGAATCCGCATTCTCTCTCCCATCCAATTGCTGCCCAAGCTGCACGTGTGGCTGCAACTGCCCGACGTTCAAGAGTTCGAAATTGAAATTGTCCGCTGCTGCCGCTTCGAAGAACGCTGCTACGATTGCGGGGCGGTTTTCATCCGGGGGATTTAGCCAACGGGTCGAAGCCCGCAGCGCCAACAAGGTATAGGCGAAACCCCTGCAGGAGCTGCGAGTGCCAATCAAGTCTTATTTCTTTTCCATGGTCAGGGAGCGCTAACTCTTTTTCTTGCGACCGCCCTTCTTTCGACCACCACTTTTCTTGCGACCGCCCTTTTTCTTCTTCTTTTTGCCGCCTTTTTTACCCCCTTTTCGGCCACCTTTCTTGAAGGACGCTTTTTTCGTTTTCTTGCCGCGGCCGCTGCCGGATTTCTTGCCGCCGCCGCTCGATTTGTTGACCGTTGCCCAAGCGTGGCGTTCCGCTTCGTCCTCGCTCACCCCACTCTCTTTGTAGCCTTCCTCGATATGGTCTGCTTGTGCTTCTGTTTGTTGGTGTACTTTTTCTTCGATCCCCTGGCCATGACTGGCTCTCCTATGTAGTGACGGGAAGATTCGCACCGCCAAAGGAGCAAATGACATGCCGGCAGCTCGCCGTCGTCGATAAAACGCGCGGCCGCCTTGTTCGGGTAGGTACTGCTCACCGTCAGACACACGGGAGATGAGCAGTACCTTATTCCGCAGATCTCATTTCGTGCCAGCAAGATGGGCGTTGGCGAGGCACTGCTCACCATCGGCTCGTCGAAGGCAAAGTGAGGCGCGTTGACCGCGATCGTTGGCAATAAAGCCCGCGGCTAAACCGCCTAAGTGTGAGGCGGCCAAGAACAGTTGTGGCATTCGGCGGCCAATCTGTTAACGTGCGTTTAGCGAATTGCCTCACCGCCTACGTCGCGGAACACGCGGCGAAGCGTGGCATAGCTGAAGCCGTGGGCTGCGGCCGCGTTGCGGACTTCGCCCTTTCGCTGAAGCGATTTGCGACATCCCGCGTGGGCGGAACGTCGCTCTCTCGAAGTTAAACCGTCCGTTTTCTTACATCAC
>CAWAZX010000019.1:0-843523 GCA_963786455.1 uncultured Planctomycetota bacterium
TTGGTTTCCTGGAACTTCTTGCTGCTAGTCCAGCTGCCATCCGCTTTTCGGGCAGTAACGTTTCTTTACTCATGCCGAAAATCAAAGTCCTATCAAACGTCACAGAAAGCGGAGCTTCTCGGCATCGCGGCACTTTGACCTGCGGCAACCTCGCCACGCGGCGACAAACTTTAGGATGATCTGCGAGTTGCAGCCTTCTAAGTGGATTCAAGCTTGTGTTTTGGCACTGAGGAGAAAATCACCTAAGCGGCGCAACGTCGAATTGCTTGCGCGCTGCGGAAGAGCCCGCCGATGCCACCATCGGGGATCGACCCACCGCGCTGCTGCCATCATCGTGATGGCGCTTTATCAAGAATCCGGTGCCAACGACAAGTCGGCCACGGAGAGCCGCGGCCGACAAAACTCGATACAGACGCGGCCACTTGGTTGAGTACTAATGTCGAACCGACATTTGTCATGACGTGCGGCGTAGTGACATTATAATTCTCCGCCCGCTTCACGGCATGCGCTCACGAACGCTGCAACCACATCTACTCCCTCTGCCCAGTTCTCCTCCAGTGTCCGTCCTGATGACTTCCGCGGCTTAAAGCTGTGGTCACCGTCCGGCAGCCAATGGACTCGGACGTGCTTTGAGAGTTTGTAACCCGCGACCTCTTCCCGATTGCCGAACGGATCCCGCTCGCCCTGCACAATCAGTGTCGGAGTGCGAATCGACTTGAGATGCTCGATGCGCAACTGTTCGGGTTTTCCTGTTGGATGAAATGGGTAACCAAGGCAGACGAGGCCGGCAACTTCCGCCTCATCAGCCACCAGGCTCGCGATCCGGCCGCCCATCGATTTGCCGCCGATGAACAGCGTCTTGGACTTCACCGAATCGATGACGCGATGCCAGGTCTCTCGCAGGACTGGCTCGCGATCCGGCGGGCGACGTTTTCCCGTCTCGCGGCGTGCGGCCATGTACGGAAACTCGAAACGGACCACTCGCAGGCCATGTTTCGCAAGTCCCTGCGGCAAACGCGTTCATAAAGTCGGTGTCCATGCCGGCTCCGGCGCCATGGGCCAGGATGATGGTGCTGTCCGCGCGGCTGGGACCATCGATCAGCAGATTGGGACCGGATTCATGAAGCGCGTTTCATCGAGAACCCTCGTGACCACTGAGCATCCTTCGTCTGGGCCAATTTGCCGGCAGTGCTAGCATTCTCTTGCGACCTATCGTTTTAATGGAAGGACGGATGCTAGCACTTTCCGCACGGAGGCCTTTTCCCGCTCCCAAGCCAAGGTCTTTCGCATGCCCCGTGCCACCTGGAAAGGCTTCATCAAGCTCAGCCTCGTTTCGGTCCCCGTCAAGGGATACACCGCCACTTCGTCCAGCGAGAGCGTGTCGCTGAACCAGCTCCACGACAAGTGCCATAGCCGGATTCAGTACAAGAAGACCTGCCCGGTCCACGGCGAAGTGCCCAACGAAGAGATCGTCAAGGGCTACCAGTTTGCGAAGGACCAGTACGCGATCATCGACACGGACGAAATCGAAAAGCTCCGCAGCGAAGCCGACCGCTCGATCAACATCGAGAAGTTCGTGCGGCCCGAGCTGCTTGACCCGATTTACTTCGCCGGGAAGACCTACTACCTCACGCCCGACGGGCAGCCCGGGCCAAAAGCCATATGCACTGCTTGCACCAGGCCCTTGCCGAGGAGAATCTTTGGGGACTTGCTCAGGTGGTGATCTCCAGTCGAGAACAACTCGTGGTGCTGCGGCCGCTGGAGAAGCTGCTGGCGATCTCCGTGCTGCACTACGCCGAGGAGCTGAACAAGCCGGCGGCCTACGAAGACGAGCTATCCGAACGGCGAGGTTTCGCGACCAGGAACTGAAACTGGCCAAGACACTGATCGAGGCCACGACCGCGGAGGAGTTAAACCTCGATGAGTATCGGGACCTGTACAATGAGCGGTTGACGAAGCTGATCGAGATGAAAGTTGCCGGGCAAGAGGTTGTGCAGGCGCCGCCGGCTGACGGGCCGGCCGTCATCAACCTCATGGATGCACTCAAGGCGAGCGTCGAGAAGACGAAAGCCAAGGCACCTGCCGCGACGCCGCTCGCAAAGCTCCCGAGAAGAAGATGCCCGCTGCCGCACGCAAGCGGACACCCGCCAAGAAAAAGAAGACCGGTTAGGTGACTGTTCATGGCACACGGAAGTGACACGCACCGTCCACTCGATCATTGCCGCATTGCGCTTGCGGGTCGATTCGCCTCACTGACGCACGAGGAATTGCGGGGGTGTGTCCAGGACCTCGGCGGGCGAGTTGACGGCTTTCCCATGCGGCACACGAGGTATCTCGTCGTCGGTGAAGGTCAGCTTCCTCTCGATGAAGACGCGCGGTCGCCTCGTGCTCTGGAGAAGGCTCGGCGACTTCAGGTACTTGGTTACCCAATCGAAATTCTCTCCGAACATGAGTTTTTGACCCGTATTGGCATATTGGCATACGCGGAACCGGTCAGGCGGCTATACACGATCGGCCAATTGACTCAGGATCCTCGGCGTCAAGCGAGACCTTATCCGCTATTGGCTCAGAGCTGGTTTCATTTCCCCGGTTGAGATCGTCCACCGTTTGGCCTTCTTCGATTTCGCTCAGGTTCAAAGTGCCAAAATGCTCTGTGACTTGGCGGAGCGCGGTGTATCGACCAGCCGAATCCGTGCATCGCTTGAGCAGCTGCGAAGCTGGCTGCCAAATCTCGGTGCTTCACTTTCCCAACTTGCATCCTTGAAGATAGCGGTCGGCTGCTTGTGCGCTACGGCGAGTGCGGACTCATGGAGTCGACAGGGCAATTGCAGCTTGATTTCGGCACCGACGGAGAAACCACCTCCGTTCCCTGGTCGAAAGATCGTCACTTCCGACGAACTCTTCGATGAGGCATTGGAGCACCATGACAACGGACGGCGCGAAGAAGCTGCCGCTTTGTATCTCAGAGCCATTGAGCTCGACCCAAAAGACCCAGTGCTCTATTTCAATCTGGCAAACGTGCAATACGAGCAAGGACTACTCGACGATTCATGTGCCACATATTTGGCGGCAACGCAGCTTGACCCTCAGTATGTTGAAGCTTGGAATGCACTGGGATGCGTACTAAGCCAAATGGGAAGGTCCAAGGAAGCGGTCGTTGCGTTTCGCCGAGCCATTGAGCTCGTGCCGGACTACGGCGACGCTCATTTCAATCTCGCATCGGAGCTTGAGCAGATTGGCGAGTTTGCTTCGGCCAATAAGCATTGGAGGCGATACGTCGAGCTCGACACGACCGGGCCTTGGGCGGAGACTGCCCGCGAGCGCATCGAGGCATACCACAGAGAGCGTGCAGCGACTTAAGCCCTCGTTGTTTACGTCAAGTAATTCATTCCGTCGAGTTCTTCCGAGGAATCCTGCCAAACCCTGGGCGGACCTCGGGGTGACATGGACTCCTGCCGAAACGCTATATTCAACATTCGGCCACATCAAAAGGAGCTATGTCAAGCATGACCGATTCAAGCACGTCTTCATTTAACGATACGGCAAACGCAGAGCCTACAAAGCCGGTTCGCGTAACGTTCGCCGTCCTGCTCGTCGCCATTTTCTGGGCGTTCTACGCGACGGTCGGCATTCTTGACCTCGGCAACTTCCCATCGTTCCTGATGCGCTCGGCGCCGTTGCCTTGCTGCTGTTGCTATTTCTCATCTGGTGGTTGACCAACCGCAGCTTGCCTGGGAAGGAGCGCCTGGCCGTTCTGGCCGCGGCGATCCTCGGCGGCGTGCATCGCGCTGCTTCTGTTCCGCGATCCTTCGGTGCTCGCCCCCGCGGTGCTCTTCTATGCCGTGCCAGTCATCATCACCGCGATCACGGCTTGGCTTGTCGTCACGCGCCGTTCATCGCCGGCCTGGCGGCGCCTCGGTCTGTTCGGCATCCCGCTAATCGCCTGGATCGCTAGCGATCTCGTACGCATGGAGGGCCTCAGCGGCGAAAACAAGCCCGTCTTCCACTGGCGCTGGTCGCCCACGGGCGAAGCCCAGTTCCTCGCCGAGCGCGTCCGTTTTGACCAAGATAGACAGCAGCCGAAACTTCCCGATGCCGCCGCCGATGCGCTCACCGCCGGACCGCACGATTGGCCGCGTTTCCGCGGCCCCAACGCCGACGGCGCCGTACACGGCGTGCGCATCGCCACGGACTGGAACCAGTCGCCGCCGAAACTTCTCTGGCGAGGGCGCATCGGCCCCGGTTGGTCCTCTCTCACCGTTGTCGCGGGTCGCGTCTTCACCCAGGAGCAGCGCGGCGACAAGGAAGCCGTTGTCTGCATTGATGCCGGCACGGGCAAAGAACTCTGGTCGCACGAAGACAAGGCACGATTCGACGAAGTACTCGGCGGCCCCGGCCCGCGAGCCACGCCGACATTCGCTGACGGCAAGATATACGCCCTCGGTGCCACCGGCATCCTGAATTGCCTCGACGCCGCCACGGGCGAGCTTCAGTGGTCGAAGGACATCGTTCCTGCCGCCGTTAATGCGGCCGAACAGAACTCCGACTCGCCCGACGACGCACCCAAGCGACCCATTTGGGGCTATTCTAGTTCGCCGCTGGTTGTCCGAAACGTCGTCATCGTCTTCGCTGGCGGCGCCGAGGAGTCGAGCCTGTTGGCATTCAACGCCGACTCCGGCGAACCAACTTGGCATGCCGATGCAGGCCGCCACAGCTACTCCTCGCCGCAGCACGTCACGCTGGACACCGTTGAACAGGTGTTGTTCCTAAGCAACGACGAGCTAACTTCCGTCGACCCCGATACCCGTGAAGTGCTGTGGCGGTTTGATTCGGAATACAAAGGATATTTTCCCTCGACGCAGCCGCACCTAATTGGCCCCTCCGATCTGCTATTCGCCTTCACCGAATCCGCCGGCACGATGCGGCTCAAGGTCAAACGGCAGGGCGACAAATGGAATGTTGAAGATGTTTGGAACGGCGGAACGCAGGCCCTAAAGCCCTACTTCAACGACTACGTCACCTACGAAGATTCCATCTACGGCTTCGACGGCACGATCTTCTGCTGCGTCGATCTCGAAACTGGCAAGCGCCACTGGAAAGGCGGCCGCTACGGCGCCGGCCAAGTGCTTGATGCTCGCCGATCAGGGCGTGCTCGTCGTCATCACCGAAAAAGGCGAGGCCGTTCTCGTCTCGGCGAATCCCGAGAAGCACGACGAGCTCGGCAAGTTCCAGGCGATCGAAGGAAAGACGTGGAATCACCCCACGATCGTCGACGGCCGGCTCTACGTACGCAACGCCGAAGAAATAGCTTGCTACGAACTGAAGCCGCTCTAGAATTTCCCTCGTCCCGGTGCAGATTTTGTCCTCGGTCACTTTTTACCGTAACGCGGTTACCGAAGTAAGCTTCTTAAGCATCGAGGCCGTGATCGACTGCTTGGTCTTTCCAATGTCGGCCCATGGGTCCTTCTTCAGCTTTGCCAGCCGTGTCGGCAAGTTTTGAATATTGAAGTGATCGGACTTGATGCGGCTGCTAAGCTCATCCCATGTTATGGGAACACTGACCGGTGCACCATTTCGATTTCGGGTGGAGTAAGGCGCAATCGCTGTAGCTCCCAGATCGTTACGTAAGTAATCGACATATATTTTTCGCTTCCTGGCAGCCTTACTCATTTTGGCGATGTAGCGATCGGGCGCAGCAGTCACCATGAACTCGGCGACAGAGCGGCAAAATGATTTGGCGTCGTCCCAGTTCGTCCGTCGCTGAATGGGAACGACGACATGAAGCCCTTTTCCGCCAGTGGTCTTGATGAATGAAACGAGCTCCAGCTCCTCCAAGAGAAGCCGAACTTCTTTGGCCGCGGTCACGACTGCGGGCCACTCGACGGTTGGGTCGGGATCCAGGTCAAATATCAAACGATCCGGCTTTTCATAGCGGTCTGCATGCGAGCCCCAGATATGAATCTCCAACACTCCCATCTGAACAAGTGAAACAAGGCCCGCGACATCGTATAGGGCGAGATGTTGTTCGATCTCGTTCTTTTCTTGAACATTGAAGCGACGCAAGGCATCTGATGTTCCATTGCCCGGGTGCTTCTGAAAAAAGCACTTCTGGCCGCTGCCTTGAGGACAACGGACGAGAGAAAGCAATCGATTCTCGACGTGAGGCAGCATCCACTGAGCTACATCCTCGTAGTAGTGCGCCAAATCAAGCTTGGTGATTCCGTCATCGGGATAAAGTATTTTGTCGGGATGGGACAACTGGACTCCAGCGACGCTGCTTCCGTCAGCAACTTTCGACTTCAAATGAAGTGGCGCTCGCGATGAAGGAAGTGGCGATCCCTTTCGCTTTGGTATCCTTGCGGCTTTCTCTGCTGACTCGATCGTTTTCTGAGACACAGGATTATCACGCACGATATTCTTGGCTGGCTTGTCCTCTCGCAGTCCTTGAAACGATGGATGACGAAGCTGCCCATCGTGAGTCCAATTGGAGAACTCTACCTGCGCTACCAAATTCGGCTTGAGCCAGGTCACGCCTTTTGCCTGCCCAGTGGTGCCTCGTAGATTCTTGAAAGGCGATTCTTTCTGGACGAGAGGCGTGAAGGTTGCATGTAGAGAAGAGAGTGTCTTGTCACTAAAACCTGTCCCCACTCTCCCTGCGTAGATTAAGTCGCCGCTTCGGTCGTAGTACCCGATTGCAATTGCTCCAAAATGCTTCCGTCCACCGCCAGGCTTGGTGAAGCCACCGATCACGAATTCTTCGCGAAGCGAGCATTTGACTTTGAGCCAATCGAGCGTTCGTCCGGCAGTGTATGGCCGGCCAAGTTTTTTGGAGACGATGCCTTCGAGCTTGAGACGTAAGGCTTCAGCAAAGAGCGCTTCGCCGTTGCCAATAACGTGATCGCTGAACTTAAGGGAGGAGCCCGCGTCGCCAGAAATCACCTCTCTAAGAACAGCTTTTCGGACTTCGATGGCGGCTTGCCGGGTGTCTATGCCATTTAGGTACAGCAGATCAAATACATAGAACAGAAATGTTGACTTATTGGTTTGAAACGCATTTTGGAGAGCTTGAAAGCTTGTGCGTCCATCTGGCTCAAGGACAACGACCTCACCATCCAAGATACAGCTCTCAATCGGGAGCTCGGCGATTTCACGCGCGAGGTCGGGAAAATTCCCCGTCCAGTCCTTGCCGTTTCTGCTAATGAACCGGACTTTCTCTCCGTCGCTGTGACAGATCATCCGGTAGCCGTCGAATTTTATTTCGTGCATCCAGTCATCATTTGCGGGAGTCTTCTTAGCGAGTGTGGCAAGCTCTACTTTGGCCCTTCTTGGAAAACCTGCGGCTTCGCCTTTTACCGCTCTTAGTGCCTTTGCGATCTTCGCTCGCCAGGCAGCCGTGGGCCTTGCTTTGCGCTTTGGCTTTGAAGGTGAAGACTTGGGTCTGGCGCTCATTCTTGAGACCGATTTGGCGACTCGATGTGCTCTCGCTGTACTTCTGTCTTGGCTATCAGGCAGCACTTCGCCATTTGGTCCCCATACTCGGTCGGCTTGGGTGGCAATTTCATCCAGATCGCGCCGAGTCGTCACGCTGAGCGGCGCTTCCGTAGTAATGTCCGAGTCCGTCCGAGCGAACTCGTCACGTTCCTTGAATAGGAACCAGTGGCGTTCTGATTCGTCAGCGCGTTTACCACCGCGGCGCACGAGCATCCATTTGCCTTGGAGCTTCTCGCCATGAAGGATGAATTTTAAAGCACCCTCTTCATAGCCTTTTCTTCCGTCATCAACTGGTTCCCACGTACCTCTATCCCATAAGAGCACAGTTCCTCCGCCATACTCTCCCTCTGGAATGATGCCCTCAAAATCGCTGTATTCGAGTGGATGGTCTTCCACCTGCATGGCGAGACGCTTATGTGCCGGGTTAAGCGATGGTCCCTTCGGAACAGCCCAGCTTTTTAGCACGCCATCTAGCTCAATTCGGAAATCGTAGTGAAGGTGCGATGCCGCGTGTTTTTGAATTACAAAGCTTCGCTGCTTTCGCGGCTTAACCGCCCCACCACGCGGCTCGCTTGTGACGCGAAGGTTTCTTTTACGGCGGTAGTCGGAGAGGCCCATATGGCAAGCAGGCTCCAATCAGCAGCAGCGCATCGGCTCGACTAGAGAGAGCAAATCAGCACCTATTATTCTACCTCCTTTGACCTTTATCGCCCTTATCGGGCTTTGCGGCACGCCTTGATTTCGTCTTGCGGTCCTACGAGAGTTTGCAGCCCGGTTGTAGTTGACTTGCCAAATCAGACGCCACAAGCACGAAAAAAACGCTCCCGGTCGAAGCGCGGATTGAATTGATGGCAGATTTCGGCCACGGCCTCAGCGGCAACGCGCCGGGCATGGGCGTCGGTGATTCTTCGAATTGCGGCGGCCAAAGCATTGAAATGTTTGCGAGTCATGGTTGCTGCTCCCGATGTGAAAAGCCGATGTCTGTTAATAGGACGAACTAGGTGCCGACGTTTCTTAGCTCGGCGCCGAATACGACATTGAATGCCGCGAGCGCGAAAACACTCGGCCAGCCGGTATGCCAGCCCCCAAGTATTTGCTGCCGCCAGTAATTCGCCTTTGTCAGATACAACGCAGTGCGAAACTGCCGTTAGTGAGGTTGGGTATTTCCGTCGGCTCGGTTGGAGTGGTGTTCGGCAATGCATAGTGATTCCTCTGTTGCCAATGAATCGTGAAGGGAACGGTGTTCCCCACTAAATAAATTATGTGTATATTTTCTCACGGCATGCCGAGGGGAACGCCGAAAATATGTGTATATTTACTGGCGAGCCGTCATGAGAATTGATATAAGCGTTCCCGACGAATGGCTGCCGGTCTTGAAACGGCTGGCCGAAAAGAAGGGCGTCAGTCTTTCCAGACTGCTGTGCGAGTCCGCTGCCGCGTTGCTTCCAGCAAGCGAACGCAAACGACTACCAAAAGCAAGAGCACGTGGGCGGCCCAAGAATATTGGCTAGTAGCCGGTTCGGTCTTGGTAATCGCTGATCGCACCGCACAAATCCGATTGGACGCCGCCTCCGGGCAAGCGCGCTTCGCACGCCGGATCTGATTGCTTTCGTCCGCCGGACGAAAGCAATCAGATACATCCAATCGGATGCTTTCCCGGGAAACACGCTGAAAATGGGGTCACTGAAGCCGCCGGCCGCCGAAGAACGCTAAGACTGGGGCGCCCTTATAGACTGTTGGGCGGCTTAATTGCAGATTTCGGGCGATTTCCGAGACGGAAATGCCCGCTTGGTGCAGCCGCCGTACCGCACGTTCTTTTTCAACAGTCAGTCGGACGCGGGTGCCCAGTTTGCGGCCGCCAATGCTCTTTCCAGCCGCCCTAGCCGCAGCCTGGCCGGCCAGCACCCGCTCAGCCCGCAATTCGGTCTCAAACTGGGCGATACTTGCCAACACGTTCGCCAGCATGCGGCCTGCCGGCGTTGATAAATCGATGCCGTCTTTTAGGCTGACTAACCCTACCATTCGCTGCTGCAAATCCGCGAACAGATTTGTTAGACCGGCAGCAGTACGCCCGAGCCGGTCGAGTCGCCAGACGACGACGCGGGAAACCTCGCCGCGATCAATTGCCGCCTGCAGCTTTAGCCAGCCCGGCCTATCCATAGTCTTGCCGGTGAATTTGTCACGGTACCAAAGCACTTGCTCGCTCTGTGCGGCGGCCCACTTTTCAAGGTCCGGCAATTGCGATGCTAGATCTTGTCGTTTGCTGCTCACGCGAATGTAGATGGCTACGTGCTTCATAGAGTGCCTCCCTATTCCGAGCCTAGTTCGAAGCACGCAAGTGTCAAAAAAAGTCGTAGCCCGTCATAGCCAAACTCTGAAACATTTCGTGGACGTTAAGATGGCCAATTTCTGCTGCTTTTCTCGACGGCGGCCGGCAGATATTCAAACGTTACAACTCGCGGGGTTCGCTGAGAGTTTTTGTAAGCAGAGCCAACACTTGTCCGCGGTGGTCCACGATCTCTCTGTACCCCAAAAAAAGCTTTTTTAAAGCGTCGGGCGGCAATGCCAAATATGGGGGATTACTCAGCGTTTCGCCGGCCGGCAGAAACACCATCCACCCAACCATGGCTAGCAGAATACGTGCTCGATTTGCCACCGGCATTCCGCCCTCTGTCAACGGTTCTTCACGACGGAAACTGTGAACGAAACAAAAGCCGGCCCTGAGAAAAAACAGCCCCATCCCCTGAGCGTTTTCTTGGTGCAGTACGTATGTGCTTGTACCACAACATGACTTATGCCAAGTCCCGGCTGGTTGCCGCTAACTTGTCGAAATTTGTCGCTCGGCGATGTTTGCGGTAGCCCGCTTTTTCAGCTCTGCTCCCCACCGACTGACAAGAGTGGCAAATCACTGTCACCATTGCCACCCGTGTCACAGATCGCCGTTTCGATCACGAATGCGGCCAAGTCTTCCGTCACGTCCGCCGAGAGCAGGCCGCTCGTCGTAGCCCGTCGCGTCGGTGGAACGGAGAAAAAGCATTTCAGTTCGTGAGCGTTCACTCCCATTTTTCGCGTAGTTACAAACGCGAACAATCGGCGACCATCCATCAAAAAAAATCCGCACGAGCGAGCGAACGTAGCCCCCTCCCTCTACGAATAAGAAGCATCAAGTGAACAAAAAAATATGAAGCCGCCAGAACAACAGACCCAAAGCACGTACGACCCTCTCAACCCGCAGATCCCTCAAGACCATCCCGTCCCGCCCTCCCACCATCATCGCCGTACACCAACTTTCACGAAGCCCCCCCCAACCCCACAAGCCAAGACCCACGCAGCGACCAACACACTCACAACCTTCAAAAGTCACCCCACCAGCAGCCAGCCGCTCAAACCATATCGACAACACTCCCACACTTTTTTTTTCCTCCAAGCAGCTATCCGAGCGAACGAACTCCGACCCTCAAGCGAAGCAATAGACCGAGAGACCGTGTACAGAAGTCTATCCAATATCTCGGAACCTTTATGGGAGACTCAAAGATGAATGTGAACACAGGTACAGTAATAGATAGCACTTACGTTGGCGACTTACCGCGAGCCCTCGTTTACGGACTGACGGCGGTCCAGATTCGCGGCAAGTGCTCCGAAAGTCTGCGTACCTCCGCCGACTCAATGTTTGAGCGAATCCGGCAGACGTCCTCCTACCGTCCGCATTGCGAGGACAGAAAACGAAAACTTTGGCACAAGCTCGTTGATGCAGGGACGCGGGCCGTGCATGCCGGGGGATGCGTCCGCTATTCACGCCAGAACGGAAAATGCAACAAATTGTTCAGACGGTTAGTGGAGTGTGCTGTAGAGGCCGGGTACTTCCGCGAACACCGAAGTCCGCCGGGCAGCCCAAAGCAAAGCCGCCTGCTGCCCACCGAGGAATTCCGCCAGTACGTTCCGAGCGATCCGTGGCACGCCACACCGCCTACTAAACGGCAGCTCGTCCGCGTGCGGAGCCGCACCGACAAGCAACCGTTGTCCTTCGATCCGGCACATCCAGTCGCCGTCGAAACACAGCGAAAGTTGGAACTAGTTAACGCAGTAAATGCCACCTACGAAATCACATACCAGCCTGCTGACCTTTGCTACAGGTCACGATTGCGTCCATTACATGACCGCCTGTTTCACGAAAACTGGGAGCACGGCCGCATTTATTTGGTAACTGCAAGAGATCGGGCGTCGCTAACTAGGAAGGAGCGGGAATCGATCCAATTCAACGGCGAACCGGCTGTTGAATGGGATTATTCGGCAATGCATCCGCGGCTTGGATATCACCTACGCGGGCTGGAGTATCACGAAGATCCCTATGCCCTTTGGGGCGACGCTACGACGGCGGCTCAACGGAAGGTTGCGAAGCTGGTGGTGAACACTTCGTTAAACGCGAAGTCCCGCAACGACGCTATCGGTGCCTGTTTTCAGGCCATCCGATTGAAGACGAAATCAGGCGATTTGAAAGAGGGGAATAAGCGGAGGAAGGCACTGGACCTGAGAAACGCGTTGAGCGAGGCAATTGGCCTATCCCCAAATTCGACCGAGTTCTTCAAGCAATCGCGAGCCTACCTTTCTGAACTTTACGACCTGATGATAAAACGCCACGAACCGATCGCCTGTTACGTCGGCAAGGACGCCGGAGCCGAGTTTATGAAAGTTGAGAGCAGCATCGCCTTGGACGTGATGCATCACTTAGCCTCAAAGGGGATTCCAGTAATAGGCGTCCACGATTCGTTTGTTGTGCCGGAGTCCTCCAGCGACGAATTGCGACAGGCAATGCACGACTGTTATCAACGGCGATTGGGATTCGCACCGGTAATCAAATAACAATTGAGGTTCTTCACTCGGCATGGCAGCCCTAACGAAATCAACTTTCCTTATGTGCGACTCATTTGAATGGCGAGGGGCCTCAAAAGGTAATGGGCCGGAACACGTTAGGCTTGGTGGCAAGAGACGGGACGAACATCGAAATCATCGGTACGAAAAACGCAACTCGTTCACAGTCGATCGAAACGCTTCAACACCTAGAGGCAACTCCAGCCAACCGCTATCGAAGAAAGCAGTACGCAGACAAGCGATTCAGGACGCGATGCAGGCTGCACTGAAGGCGTGCAAGTATGCGTGTCTCGGTTGCGGCCGGTCCCGCCAGAAGCACGGCGTGCGAACGAAATGCTACGTTCGCTGTTTTGAGACGAGCGACATTGGCGTGTTCTGCGATGAATGTAGGGCCAGTCAAACAGCAAAGGCACAAGGCCTTGGCCCGTGGACGAGCAATCCTAAGATCGTCCGCGAAGGCGATCCGAGTTCCGCCGAATCGGCCCCATTTTAACCGTGGAGACTCGCAACTAATGAAAACTTGTATTGAACTGACAACGCAATTTGGAAACCGCTACCGCGTGAGCAACGAAGCAAGCCACCGAGCAAAGCGGGGCGAGCGTCGCCGCATGCAGGATCCTTGGCTGCTGACGATACTCTGCCAACACGGGCACATCTACCCGCACGGCGGCGAATTACTTGGGGCGAGCACCAATAACCGCGGTCCGATCGCCAAACGCCTGTCTGCCCTGCCTTGTGTAGGTGTTGTCCAAGACGGCAGCGATGGGATTAATGCAGTCTTCCATGTTAACGACTTTGACACCGTCGCCGCTGTCATGAAGCCGAAGCGGAGACGCAAGTTGTCGGCAGAGTACTGCCAACGGCTCGCCGACATGGGCAAGGCGAATCTAAAAGCATATCGGCAAGCCAACGTACAACACGCGGGCAATGGACGCGGACGAAATCCAACCGCTCGGACGGCACCCAAGTCGCCTGATTCGCCGACGGCCCCTCGTTCGGCTTCAGAAATCAATCCTACGTTGCAACGAACGACACCATGAGACCACACCAACTCGACTCCGCGAACGATTCTCTTTTGCTGAATACCCGGGACGTGGCCAAGCTAATGCAATGCTCCGAACGCCACGTGACCAATATGTGGAAGAAAGGCCTCATGCCGCAACCCGTGAAACTCGGCACACTTGTTCGCTGGTCGCGAAAAACCATTGAGGACTGGATTGCAGCTGGTTGTCCCGAGGTTGACGGGCATGCCGCATAGACGCAAACGATTGGAAATTCAACTCGCAACAAATTGTGAAAGTGGTTCGGGATTCGCAGACTAGAATGGAATTCGCTGCAACACATTGGAAACGGATAGAGAAGAATCGAACGAAGGTGTAACGAATGGCAAGTATTGTAAAAGACCCGAATGGGCGGAAGCGGATAGAATTCTTCAACCAGCACGGTGAACGTAAGTCGATCCGACTCGGCAGGGCGAACATGAAGCAGGCCGAGACGGTTAAACTTCGCATCGAATTGCTGGTCGCAGATAAGATCAACGGCTCGGCACCTGATCCCGATATGAGCCGTTGGTTGGCTTCGATTGGCGATGACCTACACGCAAAGCTGGCGAAGCACGGTTTGGTTGCCCCACGACATAGAGTTGTTGTGCCGACGCTCGCGGCATTTCTCCAGGCGTACATTGCAGGCCGGACGGACCTCAAGCCGCGAACAGTCATCAAGTTTGGTGCAACACGTCACTACCTTTTCGAGTTTCTGGGTGCGGATCGCCAACTAAACACGATTACTGCCGGCGACGCCGATGATTGGCGTGTGTTCTTGCTGGGAAAGGGTATGAGCGAAAACACAGTACGCAAGCACGTACAGATTGCGAAGCAGTTTTTCACGTCTGCAGTTCGCCGAACGCTAATCGACTCAAATCCCTTCGCCGACCTTAAATCAACGGTTCGAGCGAATCCCGAAAAATTCCATTTTGTGAGTCGTAAGGACGCGGACGCAATCTTTACCGCCTGCCCAGACTCGCAATGGAAATTGATATTCGCTTTGAGCCGCTACGGCGGTCTACGTTGCCCATCTGAGCATCTTGAGCTTAGATGGTCCGACATTGATTGGGAACGCGGAAGAATCACCGTCCGCTCGCCCAAGACAGAACACCACGAAGGAAAGGCAAGCCGCGTCATTCCATTGTTCCCTGAGTTGCGGCAGCACCTGGAAGCCGTGCGGGACGAGGTACATCCAGGAATTGAAGTGCCATTTAGCAGCCCGGTCATCACCAGATACCGCAGCAGCAACGCTAACCTGCGAACGCAGCTTCGCCGGATCATTGAGCGGGCTGGGCTGAAGCCGTGGCCAAAGCTGTTCCAAAACCTGCGGGCCACACGTGAGACGGAACTGGCTGAGAAGTTCCCGATTCAAGTCGTCTGCGAATGGATCGGCAACAGCGAGGCGGTGGCTCGAAAGCACTACCTCCAGGTGACTGACGACCACTACGCTGCCGCCATTGTCCCGGCCATGCCAGAGGCGACGCAGAATCCGCCGCACAATACAACGCAACCTGTAGGAACTGACCTGAACACAGTGGAACCAGAATGCGAAAATCCCGACGATTTTGACAACCGCCGGGACTTAGTAGAGTCTGGAATAGCGGAGGAGGGACTCGAACCCCCGACACGCGGATTATGATTCCGCTGCTCTAACCAACTGAGCTACTCCGCCGCATTTCTGTAGGTCGTGTGATTATATGGAGTTGCGTCGTTTCGTTCCAGGGGGAGACGACATGCGCCGGTCGTTGCCGCTCCGTTACGCTGCTTTGGTGAGCGCGGCTCGATGAAGTCAGTCGAGTGGAGAGTTGCCGGTCGAAGCAGCGTGTGGAAAACCATCTCGCGGAGCGAGATGACTACACTACTCAGGTGGCGTTCTCCTGCGCGATACTGTTACTCCTGCCGGAGCTGGACGACGGCATTCCAGCCGTCATTCTCGTGCGTCGACGTCGTCCCGTCAGGCCACGTCACTTCCACGGCGTCGATCGCGTCGCCCTTGGGGAGGGCCACAACCTGACTCGGCAAGGACTGCGAGAGATAGCCGCCGCCGGCGTAGGTTTCGAACGTCCGCGCGGCGCCGCTGGTAAAGCGAACGACTATTCGCGCACCGAGCGCCGATGGGGCGCCGTGCGAGTCGATAAGCCGCAATGAGAGCGTCTTGGACGTCGAAGGACCGCGACGGACGAACGTTTCCACCGGGCCGTCATTGACGCCCACTACTAAGTCAGTCAGACCGTCCTGGTTGACATCCGCGGCAGTAAGACTTTTGGCGTCTCCCGGCACGATCAGGCCGCTCTCGCGCGGCCAGACGGGTTCGAAGTCGCCGTCTCCGTCGCCTCGCAGCAGGAGACTGAGACCTCCTGCCATGCGTCCCGTCTCGGGCTGCGGACTGTAGAAGTTCTGCACGAAATAGATGTCTTGGTTGCCATCCAAATCCAAATCGCGCACGATCGCCCCGAACCCCGGCGCAGCTTGGGCGAAGCGGGGGAGCGTCTCAAAACGAAACGTGCTGTTGCCCTGGTTCAGCAGCAACCCTGACTCCAGCGTGTTGGCCGCAAAGCGGTGCGAATTGTCCAAGCACGTCGGCGTGTAAATGTCCACTAGCGAGGCCGAAGCGAAGGACCGGAACGTCGAAAACTTGTCCGCGAGGAACGGCATGGCTTTCGTCGAACAGCTCTTGCCGCGGACGGGGAACAGCGTCTCGTCTTCGAATTCCGCTTCGACCAACTGCATCCGGCCCGACCCATCGAAGTCGCCGTAATACAAGAGCGCCGGCTTGTCGACGGTAGCGTGGTACTTGGTGTTCAGCCCGAAATTCGTGACCACGTAGTCGATGTCTCCGTCATGATCAACATCCCCGCCGGAAATGCCCTGGAACCAGCCGGTACGGTCGTCCAGCCCTGCCGCGGACGTATGGTCGACAAGCGCACCTTGGTTGTTCCAGTAATAACGAATCGGACCCCATTCATAAGTTACCAAGAGATCCAGCCAACCGTCGGCGTCGGCATCGGACCAGATAGCGCTGGTGACCATCCCTGCCTTCTTCAACTCAGGAGCGACTCTTTCTGTCGCGTCCACAAAGATGCCCTTCTCGTTGGTCAGCAGGAAGCTCTCTGGCGCCAGCGGGTATTGGCCCGGGATCACGCGACCGCCGACGAACAGGTCGATGTCGCCATCCCGATCGAAGTCGGCGGCGACCACCGGTCCGCCGCTGCTGCGCAGATCGGGCAGTGCATCTTTGGCGCGGCTGAGTTGGCCGCTCCCGTCATTCACATACAAGCGATCGCTCAGACGCTGGTCGCCGGGCTCGAACTCAACGCCGCCGCTGACAACGTACAGATCCAGATCGCCGTCAGCGTCGGCGTCCAGCCAGACACGCCCATGTCTTCGTGCGCTTCGTCGTCCTTGAAAGCCTGTATATCTTGGCGACGAAACGAGCCATTCTCATCGCTGGTCCAAAGCTGCCCCGGCTCGCCGGCCTGCGCCGCCGACGTACAGGTCGTCGCGACCGTCGCCGTTC
Source organism: uncultured Planctomycetota bacterium (assembly GCA_963786455.1). Taxonomy (GTDB): domain Bacteria; phylum Planctomycetota; class Planctomycetia; order Pirellulales; family Lacipirellulaceae; genus JABDGM01. The sequence goes on from CAWAZX010000019.1 coordinate 16,921, forward strand.
GCATCGCCCCATGCCAGACCGGGACCTAGTTGAGAATGCTTGTAGGGCAGTAGCGGCTGCCGCTGGTAGTCGTCGAACGGATGCTCGCGATGCACGGCGTCGGCGAGCACGTCGCTGCGCTCGAACAGCGGCGGGCTATCATCGGGCGTTGGGGGGCCAATCGCCGCCGGCGCGCCTGAAGGCTCGGCCACCACATGCAACTTGCCGGCCGAGAGGCCTTCCAAGAGCTGGCGATGCCCGCTTGGCCAATCGATGGTCAGCCGGGACACTTCGTCGCTGTCGCCCAGACCAAAATGAATCAGCGGTTCGTTGCTGGACAAAAACCCGCCGGTCGGATTGTGGTAACGTACCTGGTCGCCGCCGGACGTTTCGGCGGTCAGCCGAGCCCCGAAGCCAAACCGATTGCTGGAAGCGCCTTCCAACTGGATCAACACGCCTTTTCCCTGACTGGCATCGTTGCGATAGATGGAGACCGGCTCGTCGAAATTCGCCACGACAAGATCCAGGTCGCCGTCCCGGTCCAGGTCCGCATGCGCGGCCGCCAGGCTGATGCCAACGTGGTTCAATCCCCAGGCTTCGCTCGTGTCGTCAAAAGCAAAGTCGCCCCGATTCCGGTAAGCAAGATTCGCCTCCTTGAGCGGAGGACTGTTCTCATAAAGATCCCAATTAGTGCGGCCAATGAGCATCTGAGGAGAATACGGAATGTCAGCATCAATGAAGTTTCGCGGGCTTCCGTTGGTAAAGTACGCGTCCAACCAGCCGTCGTTATCCAGATCTGCCAGCTTGACTGTCCACGTCCAGTCCGTGCTGTCCAATCCGGCCATGAGCGCCAATTCCATGAACCGCTCTGTTCCGGTATTCACTAGCAACGTGTTCCGCATGTATTGCCGCGGCTCGGCGGTTTCGAGAAACTTCTGGTTTTGGCCCATCTCGCCCATCATCACCTTCTGCTTAAAGTGCGTCGTCGCCGACATGTCGGCGACCAGCAAATCGGGCAAGCCGTCGTTATTCAGATCACCGGAGTCGGCGCCCATCGAGAACCACGAGGTGTTAGGAATGCTCTGGTGGCTGATTTCGCGGAACGTGCCGTCGCCGTTGTTGTGGTAGAACAGGTCAGGATCGGTGAAGTCGTTGGCGACGTAGAGGTCGGGCCAGCCGTCGCGGTTGTAGTCCCACCAAGTGGCGGACAGCCCATGCCACAGTCCTACGATTCCGGCCTCTTCCGTCACGTTGGTGAACCAATCCCCATCGTTGCGGAACAATCCGTCGGCCCGCGCCACGGCGCAAACCCCAGCGCCTCGTCGTCGATCGTGAAATACTTCTCAAACCCAGGAGCAATTTGCTGTTGGCCCCCAACTTCGATGATGGGCGGGACTGCGGGTCGACCTTCTGGATGCGTGTAACGGTAGGTGAGTAGATGGAAGTCGAGGTCGCCGTCCCGATCGTAGTCGGCGAACGTCGCCATCATCGACGCGTCGACGACGTCGACGCCGTACAAGGCCCCCTGCTCTAGAAACGTGCCGTCGCCCCGATTGATGAAGAGAAGATTGGGCGAATCGTAATTGCAAACGTAAATGTCCAGCCATCCGTCGTTGTTCACGTCGGCCATGGTTTGCGCCCGTTCCCCAAGCGTCGCCGCCGTCGACGCCAGCCTGGTCCGTCACATCCTCGAAATGCATCCTCTCGACCTGCCGGTAGAGGCGGTTTTCTCCGGGACCGTTGACGAAATACAAATCGGGCCAGCCATCGGCATCGACGTCGCCAATCGCGATACCCCCGCCGGAGGTGCCCGAGAAGTACAAATATTTTCGCGGATGTTTCGTATCGATGACATTGACGAATTCGACGCCGGTTTGTTCGGGCACGAGCTGCTTGAACGTCGAAGTCTGAGCTACTTCGGGCGCGGCAAGCTCTTGCGACGAAAGTGCGACCTGGGGGCGATCGCGCGGCGGCAGACGAGTGTCACGTCCTATCCAAAATCGCGCGGCAACCAGGGCAACCATCAACGCAATTAAGACGCTCAGTAGAGTGCGGAGACGACCGCCTTGGCGGTTCCTCACAGGAGGCGGGAGCTCGTTCGGCTGTGATGAAGCTGACGGCTGGGACTTGCGACGCCTTTTTTTTGGGCCCATGGGCTGCTCCGCCTGCGATTTGCGTCTGCTCCACCGCATGCTCTGCCTGCTCGCTGCGGCAGATTGGTAGTTCCCGCATTATAGTATTGATTGGTCGTTCGCATAGGTTGGCCACGGCAGAGGGCGGTCTCTCATACATCCTCCGGACAATCGCCAATCAGCTCCGCAATTCGAGTTGTTACGCAGATGCAGTCGGCGTGCTGACTCGGTGGTTCACCACCGCCGTCAATCGCGCTTTCCCAAACTCAAAGCGGTCGGACCAATGGCAAGAGTAATCCATTGCGGTCGATGGGCCGAATCACTGTTCGTGCATGTCGGCGGTTTTTGACGTCGGATCGCGCGGTTTGATTTTGCGGTTTGCGGTGGTTCTAATGATATTGTGCCCAGCCTTTGACAGTGCGGTCACGTTCGCGCCGCCGCGAGGACAACTTTATGCATCGATTTAAAACATCGTCGACACTATGGTGCCTGCTGCTGGTTGCAATTCGTTCGATACCGGCAGCAGTCGCGCAAGAGAATCGTAATGCGAACTCGGACGAGCGGCGATTCGAGCTGCGGCCGGCGAGTACGTCGCGGCAGCGCGGCGGGGTGACCGGGACACAATGCGACGGATGTGGGCTCTCGATGGTGACTACGTGGATGCATCGGGCCGGGTGTTCAAAGTGCAGGATTTGTTTGGGCCGCCAATCGACGAATCGCGTTCCGATGCAGAAGGTGCAGCGCCGAATTTGCCCACGAGCTCGTTGCGATTTATCACGCGCGATGTGGCGATCGAAGACGGGGTTGTCGAAATCGGTACGTCGAGCGATGGAGACGCGTTGTCGGGGCGGTTCACCACGGTTTGGGTCAAGCGCAATGGCCGTTGGTTGATCAGCAGCCTGCGCGAGGCCGTGTCCTCCTCGGCGGCAACGAACGAACGGCTCCAGCCGCTCTCGTGGCTGCTTGGCGAGTGGGTCGGCACGGCGGAAGATGCGGTGATCTTGCTGTCGTCGCAATGGAGCGGTGATGGGAAATACATCCTGCGGGACTTCTTGATCCGCCGCGATGGCCATGAGGATATCAGCGCGACGCAGCGAATTGGTTGGGATGCGTCGGTGGGTGCGATCAAGAGTTGGACATTCGACTCGCTGGGCGGTTCGGGCGAAGGACACTGGCGGCGTGACGGAGATCGTTGGATTGTAAATTCGCAGGATGTGACAGCCGACGGCAAGGAATCGAAGACTGTGACCACGTATGCGCCCGCTGCCGACGGGCAATTTCAGTGTGAAGTGAAGGGGGGCTGGGACGCAGCGGACGGTAGGCCCGCGGGCGGCAATCTCACTCCTTTGCGAGTCGAATTCAAGCGGGCCTTGGAAGAAGAATAGTGAATTGCGCATTACCGAAGGGATTCGTGCGAGAAAGAAACCGGCATAAAGCGTGGAGACAACATCATGAATTGTCGAACGGCTAGCGAAGCAGTCGTCGCGCTGATCATCGCGACATTCGCTAGTTCGGTTGCATCGGCCCAACAGCCAGGCGATCGACCGCAGCCGGGCGCAGGCCCGGCGGCCGATTCGCAAGCAGCCGAGCTCCGCAAGATTTTCGAGAGCGACCGGTGGCAGCGCATGGGCCGCTTGCTCAACGAGTGGCTTACCGTGCAGCAGGTTTATCCGGCCGAGCAAGTTGCGGCGATTCAAGCGGAACTTTCCGCCAAGGTTTCTCAAATGACGCCGAACGAGCTCGAGAAATTCATGCAAGACATGGAGGATCGGCTGGAAGTGCTGACCAGTCCCGAGGCGGACGAGGCCCGGCAATGGCTGGCACACTTTTTTGCGACCAGGAGGAACCCGGAAGCCCAGCTGCGGCGCAGCCGGCCGGATGTGCTCAACATGACGGCCGGCCAAATCCGCCAGGAATTAGACTGGCTTCAGCAGCATCGTGCCGGACGGCAGCAATCGAACTCGGCCTTCAGCCAGGCGCGTGCGTTGCAACAGGAAACGGCGCGCGGCGTTCAGGATGCGAGGCAGCAATCGCAAATTCGCGCCGCCGACAGCCGGTCTCGGGCCGCTGCGAACCAGTTTCGCAGTCAGTACGCCCCGCGCGAGCAGAACCTGCCGAATACCAGCGACCTGCGACCCAAACCCATGGGAACGCCCATCTATACCTTCAGCCCCTGGGGGACGCCTGTATATTGGCACCCAATGATCGGCCAGTGGTGAAGCGGCGGCATTGGGATGCTTTTTGAGTCGGTGGTGTAGCTTGGGGGTGCCTGGGGCAACGCCCCAGTTGTTGCAAAGCTGCTGGGGCGTTGCCCCCAGGCACCGCTGCGAGTTTTCGAAAACTGCTCTAACAAGAGCTTCGGGTTTTCGCAGCCTGCAACCGCGTTTTACCAGTCGCAGCGCATTTCCGGCGAGACGTAGCTCGCCGGCTGAATGCCCTATCTTGAGGTGTCCGGTGAGGGGCACACTGCTGACGAGCCGCATCGCGTTGCCATTTTTTCTGGTAGTTCGCGTCTCGTGAACCCAGTAGGATTTGGCAGCGGTATATGTTCTCCAGTTCGTATCGTATTCGGTTCGAGGAGATAGTTCATGCGGAAACCCTTGAGATGGGTGGTTTGCGCGTCGCTTGCCGCGTTCTTCGCAACCGCCGTTTCGGCAGACACGTTGGATGAGATTCTGGAGCGGGGCGTTTTTGCGCTGGGGCGGCGATGCGAGTGGGGGCGGGCCGTACATATTTCATGGGCCGGAGAACCAGTTGACTGGCTTTGAGTTTGAGTTGGCACAGTACATCGCCAATCAATTGGGGGTGCGCAGCGAGTACGTGAATTGGGAATGGGAGAATGTTGCCGCAGATTCTCGACCGCGGCACGATCGACGTGGTGCTCAATGGCTACGAGTGGTCGGAGGAGCGCGAGCGGCTGTGGTCATCGACCATTCCCTACTACATCTACAAGCTGCAGCTCATGGCCCGCACGAATGATGATTCGATTCGACGCTTGGGACGACTTGCGCGTGCTGGCCGGCCAGGAGCGCAAGCGCGTGGGCGTGCTGCAGGGATCGGCCGCAGAGCGATATGTTGAGAAGGAATTCGGCGATGCGGTCGAGCTGAAGAAGTATCCGGAGGTCACCAGCGTGATGGGTCTGGTTCAGCAGGGCCAGCTCGATGCCACCGTGCAGGATGTGCCGATCGCGATTCACTACGGCCCAGAATTTCCTGGGCTGCGCCGCGTTGGCCAGCCGGAAGCGCCGGGCTACTACGTGGCTTTCGTCCGCGCCGGCGACGAGCGGCTGCGCGAACGGCTCAACGTGGCGATCGCCAGCGCGATTCAGGACGGCACGCTGCGCCGGCTGTACGAGAAGTATGGCATTTGGAACGACGATCAGCAGCGGCTGACGGACGTGGCGCAGAACTGGCCGCCGGTTGTGGCGGCGGCGCCTTCGCGGTGGGCGAACATGCCGCATTACGCGCGACTGCTGCTGTTGGCGGCGTGGACGACCGTCAAGCTTTCGTTTCTCTCGATGCCGCTGGCGATGTTGCTCGGCCTGATTGTCGCGATCGGCCGGTTGTACGGGCCGGCGTGGGTGCGCTGGCCGCTGGAGGCGTATGTCGAATTACTGCGCGGCACGCCGCTGTTGCTGCAACTGTTCGTGATTTATTACGTGCTGCCGCAATTCACCGGCATCGGCATCCCCGAGTTCTGGGCGGGCGTGCTGGGGCTGGCGATCAACTACTCGGCCTACGAGGCGGAGAACTATCGCGCCGGGCTGCTGGCGATTCCGCGCGGGCAGATGGAGGCGGCGCTCTCGCTCGGCATGAGCACGCCCACTGCCCTGCGGCGAGTCATCGTGCCGCAGGCGGTGCGGATCGTCATTCCGCCGGTGACCAACGATTTCATCGCGCTGTTCAAGGACACGTCGGTGTGCTCGATGATTGCCGTGACCGAGCTGACCGGCATGTACCGCTTCCTGTTCCAAAGCCATCCGCGGCTGATGCTCGAATTCGGCTTGATGACGGCGCTGTTGTATCTGTTGATGAGTTACCCGCTGTCGCTGGTGGCGCGGCGGATGGAAACGCGGTTCAAGAAAGTTACGGCGTAAAAGTCAGAACCAAATTGAACCACGAAGGCACAAAGGACACGAAGGAGATGAGAAACGAAAGATTTGGGAGGCGAGGTGTGAAGAGTTGAACAGTTGTCCGAGAGTCATTATTCATCACTAATCTTACCTCCTTTCATTGTGTACTTTGCCTTTGTGGTTTTTCACCGGTATTGAATTGAATAGAAGTTGTCATTTTAAAGGCGTCGCATGATCGAGATTCGTCAATTAGTGAAGAACCACGGGACGCTGCGCGTGCTCGATGGCGTATCGCTTTCGGTGCGTCGTGGCGAAGTGGCGGCGGTGATCGGGCCATCCGGCGGCGGCAAGAGCACGCTGCTGCGCTGCATCAACGGGCTGGAAACGTTTCAGGACGGCGAGATCCAGGTCGACGAGGTGCGGCTCCGGCCCGGGGCGGCACGGCGCGAAATGAGCGATATCTCTGCGGCGCTGCGCCGCCGCGTGGGGATGGTGTTTCAGCAGTTCCACTTGTTCCCGCACATGAGCGTGTTGGAAAACGTGCTGGCCGGGCCGCTGTACGTGCTGCGCCGATCGCGAGCGGAGTCGGAGCCGGAAGCGCGGCAGCTGCTGGAGCGCGTCGGCCTGGCCGACAAGCTTGCCGCTACGCCCGACCAGCTTTCCGGCGGCCAGCAGCAGCGCGTGGCGATCGCCCGAGCGCTGGCGATGAAGCCGGAGGCGATCCTGTTCGACGAGCCCACCAGTGCGCTGGACCCGCGGATGGCCGCCGAGGTGATCAGCGTGATCGCCGACCTGGCCAAGTCGGGCCAGACGATGATCGTGGTGACGCACGCGATGGGGTTTGCCCGCAACGTTTCGCACACGGTGCACGTGATGCACGGCGGCCGAGTCGCCGAATCTGGCCCACCGCAGCAGATTTTCGATGCACCGCGTGAGGAAATCACCCGCTCGTTCCTGGCGCAAACACGCGCGAATTGAACTAGTGCAATCAGCGGTGCACAAATCGGGCGATACGACGTAGAATGGATGTTATCGTCGTTCGAAGTTCCGGCTTTAGCCGAGTTGTCGACTAAAAGCCGAACGAAATACGAACGTACAAGTACATTAACAGGAGAATGCAGCGAAAGCAGTGATCGAATCAATCCTCTGCTTTCTCTGCGTCCTCCTGTAAACCTGTCTGAATTTCATCAAGGAGGCTTGTCATGCGAATGGTGTTGATTGCCGGTGAAGGGGTTTTGGTGACTGTGTTTTTGTTGGGGCTTGCGGGATGCGGCAAACAGTCCGGCGCTCCCGCAGCGACGGCCTCGCACGAGCATCCGCATGAACACTCGCACGAGCCGGCAGGCCCGCACAACGGTCACATCATCGAGCTGGGATCAAAGACACATCATGCGGAACTAACGCACGATGAAGAGTCGCACAAGATTGGCGTCTATTTGCTCGACAGCGACGCGAAAGAGCTGGCCCCAATCGAGGCGGAATCGGTCACGATCAACGTTGCCGTGGATGGCAAATCGACGCCGTACGTCTTGCCGGCGACTCGTCGGCTGGAGGATCCGGAAGGCCAATCGTCATATTTTGAGTTGGTCAGCGAGCCACTGTGTGCCGTCGTGTGCGGCGAGTCGGAATCTACCGACACGACGGCCCGCTTGAGCATCACGATCGACGGCAAGCCATATATTGGAATCATCGACACGACAGCTCACGACCACGGTCATGATCATAGCCATGATCACAATCACGACCATGACAGTGGGCATTAGCATGTACGGTGGGCACCGCCCACCATTGATTGCTTTGGGGGCACGCCCAGAGCGTCTGGCGTTGGCGTGGTCAACGGCGTTGAACAGTAACCACGTCCTTCGCCGAAGGCTCAGGGACGTGCCACCCATCGGACTTATCTCGTTTCAGCGCCGATGCGATTGAAATTGTTGCTCGCCGTGCTTGCCATCCCCGCGGCGGCGGCGGCTTCGCTCGCATGGGGCTGGTATGCCGCGCTGCCCTCGAATGCGCTCACCTCGGCGCGATTTGTCGGCCGAGATACGTGCGCCGAGTGTCATCAGCCGGAGCACAAACTGTGGCTGGGCTCGGACCACGATCGGGCGATGGAGCTGGCCACCGACGAATCGGTGCTGGCCGATTTCAACGACACGTCGTTCACCTACCACGGCGTGACGACGCGGTTCTTCCGCCGCGGCGGCAAGTTCATGGTGAACACGGAGGGGCCCGACGGCGAGCACCACGACTACGAAATCAAGTACACGTTCGGCGTGCGGCCGCTGCAGCAGTACATGGTGCGAGTTTCCCGACGGCCGCGTGCAGGTGCTGCGCGAGTCGTGGGACACGGAGAACAAGAAGTGGTTCTACGTCACGCCGCCCGACGTGACCGACGAGCGGATCGAGCCGGGCGACCCGCTGCATTGGACGGGCATCGCGCAGAATTGGAACACGACGTGCGCCGACTGCCATTCGACGAACGTGCACAAGAATTACGACCCGCGCGACCAACACATATCACACGACGTTCGACGAAATCGACGTCAGCTGCGAGGAATGCCACGGGCCGGGGAGCGTGCACGTCGACCTGGCCCGCAAGTGGTCGCCGTTCTGGGATCGCAACGTCGGCTACGGCCTTGTATCGCTGAAAAACAAGACGCTCGACACGCCAGCTGGAAACCTGCGCCAAGTGCCACGCCCGCCGGTACCAGGTCCATGAGGATTTTCGGCCCGGGCAAGCCGTTTTTGGATCATTACGAGCCGAGTCTGCTGGCCGCCAACCTGTACCATGCGGACGGCCAGATCCTGGACGAGGTGTACGAGTACGGCTCGTTCCTGCAGAGCAAGATGCACGCCAACCGCGTGCGGTGCACCGATTGCCACGATCCGCACTCGCTCAAGCTGAAGTTCACCGGCAATCAGCTGTGCACGCAGTGCCACGTGCCGGCCAAATACGACACGCCGGCCCATCATCATCATCCGGCCGGCTCGACGGGATCGCAGTGCATCGAATGCCACATGCCGTCGCGGCTGTACATGGTGATCGATACGCGGCGCGACCACAGCTTCCGCGTGCCGCGGCCCGATTTGTCGGTCGAGCTCGGCACGCCGAACGCCTGCAACGATTGCCACACGAAGCCGGATGAAACAGCTCAATGGGCGGCCGACGCGGTGCGAAAATGGTACGGCGACAAGCGGCCGGACGATCCGCACTGGGCGCCGGCGATTGCAGCGGCCCGTGCGGCAACGCCCGGCGGAGCGGAGCTGTTGCTCGATGTCTTCGAGCGCAAAACGACGCCCGCCATCGTCCGAGCGACCGCATTGGATTTGTTGGCGAATTATCCGACGAGCCGCAGCATTGAGGTGCGGCGAGAATCGCTCGACGACAGCGAACCGATCATCCGCCTGGCGGCCGTCCGATCACTAACGGCCGAGGCGGGACCGCAATTGATCGCCGATCTTGCGGACAGATCAAGCGATTCGGTAGCGGCCGTGCGGGTCGCGGCAGCGGCGCGATTGGCCTACATGCCGCTCAATTCGCTGAGCGATTCGCAGCCGCAACGCGTTCGAAGAGGCACTCATTGAATTCCGCTCCATTCAGCAGAGTGCGCTCGACCATGCCGGTGGGCATCTGACGCTTGGTGCGCTCGATCGTCACCATGGCCGCATCGGTCAGGCGACTGAGCACTTTCAATCGGCAATTGCATTGGAGCCGTATATGTCGGGACCGCGGGCGGAGCTGGCATCGCTGCTGCAGCAGCATGGCGCGGCGCCGGAGGACGTGCAGCGGCTTCGTCGCGAAGAAGCAAAGCTATTGGAGCGCGACTCGAAGCTCGCGCCGGATAGCGCTGAGATATTTTACCAACTAGGAATGCTCCGCTATCTGTTGGGTGAGCTCGATGGGGCGCAGGTCGCGTTATCGTCGGCGACAGAGCGGGCCCCGCAAAACTATGAGTTCTTGATGGCCCTGGCGCTGCTCTTGGAGCGGCGCTTCGATCTCTCGGGCGAGGAGCCCCGTTTCGACGATGCGCGGCGAACACTGGAAAAACTTCACGAGCTGCGGCCTGCCGACCCGCGGGCGAAACAAATCATGCTGCGCCTTCTGGCAACGCGTGCTGCGCGGCAAGGCACACCTCCGGCGCAGCAGAATTGATGACTACCGCTCACGAATGATCACGTGTGCCAGCAGTGCCAGCTTGGCTGGCGGGTGTTGGAGTTTCTGGAGGGGGTTGGGCGGTTGTTGAGTGCCGGGCACTAAGCCGCAAGCGGAGTTTTTGCCGGATTGGGAATGGAATTCCGGCGTCGAAGATGTTGCGACGGCGGGATGTCTCGTGGCCGTCTTATCGAATCAAGCTGGCGCGTTGTGGCGGTCGATAAGCGCCAGAGGGTGAACCGCGCCGGCACCAGATGCTGTCGCATGCCCACACGCCTGCCGATTTCCCGCCGCACCGTTCCCACCTCCCGCCGAGGAATCCGGATGCTGTCCCCGGTCATTGCTATTTGCCGGAGAGTTCTGCAAAGCCTGCTGGTGAGCGACTCGCCAAACCAGCTCGCCGCCGGATTCACGCTGGGCATGATGATTGGCCTGGTGCCCAAAGGAAACCTGATTGCGGTTTCGCTGTGCGTGCTCTTGTTCTCCTTGCGGGTGAACAAGGGTCTGGCACTTGTGGCTGCCGTGTCGTTCTCCGCCATCGGACCGCTTGTAGATTCATTCTCACACAAACTCGGGCTGGCACTGCTCAGCACGGATGCGATGCAGTCGACGTACGCCATGGCGTTCAGCCTGCCACTTGGGCCGTGGCTGGCGTTTCATAATACGGTGGTTGCCGGCACGCTGACACTGGGGCTGTACATCGCCTATCCGGTGTATTGGATCAGCGGCGTATTGTCCAGGTGGCTAAATCCATTGGCATCGGAATGGATTAAGCGCCAGCGGGCCATGGAAGCCCGGGTCGATGCGGAGCACGATCCCGTTTCGAGGGCCGCCGCATGAGCTACACGCTTCGCTGGCAGATCGTCGTGCCGCGGTTGTTGTTCGTGGTCGTTGTGCTATTGGCGGCACAATATACGCTGGGCCGCGTGGTCCGACGCATAACCACCGGATGGTTGGAAGCGGCCGCACACAAACGGGTCGATCTGGCCCATGCACGCGTTTCGCTCCTGCGTCGCGAGCTGACTTTCAATGAGCTGCGAATTCGAACCGGTCGCGAACCATTCCAGTCGCTGCTCGAAGTCGATCGCTGCGAATTGAAGTTTGCTGTCGCGCCCCTGCTCTACAAGAAAGCCACCTTCGAGCGCGGAACGTTGTCCGGCGTGCGGTTCAGTGCGCCGCGGGCCGTAAACGATGCACCGAGCTCGTCTGCATCACGCGATGCCGCATCGGCCTTCAAATGGCTCGACGGCAACGCGGGCGACAAGGCGCGAAACTGGCTCGAGCGGCTGGATCACTGCTTTGATCATGAAATCCCTCGCCAGTTTGCCAGCCTGGAACGAACTAACGCGATGTGTGCCCTCTGGCCGGAATACGCCGGACATTTCGACGGCCGGATTGGCGAGTTAAAGCTCCGCGCCCAGACATTGGAAAAGTCGTGGCAGGCCGCGCAGGTAAACCCGCTCCGGCATGTCGCGTTCATGAAGTCGCTGCCGGACAAGGTCGCCGAGCTGCGAGCCGAATTCTCTCGGGCACACGCCGATTTGGAAAGGCTCTCCAGCTCATTTGAATCGAAGCGCCGTGCCATCATTTCCGAGCGCCGGCAAGATGAGGATCGCCTGCGGGCAGGTGTGAAACTCGAGCCGATTGAAGCCAACGTGCTCTCCTCGTACTTCTTGCGAGAGAATGTGTCCTCGCAATTAAGCGAAGTGATTTCGATGTTGCGCTGGACCCGAGAGATGGTGCCTGCCGAACCTACGCCAGTCCAGCGGCGTGTACGTGGTGAAAATGTTATTTTTGCCGGATGCCGACCTACGCCCAGCTTTCTAATCCGCAGCCTGCAGCTGCATGGGACAGCCCGCCTTGGCGGCCAAACGGTCGAGCTCGGCGGCACGCTCACCGATGTCACCGACGCCCCCGACCTGCATGTCAGTCCGATCCGGTTACGGGCCAAGGCAACCGGCTCGCTGCCGCTCGAACTGCAGGCGACAATCGATCGCACTGGACAAGTGGCCCGCGATGAGCTGCTCGTCGATTGCCGCGGCGTGGTGATGCCCGCGCTCAATCTGGGCCAAACGGACGGTGACTTTCGGCTGACTCTGGCACCCTCCGTTGCGTCGCTCTCGATCAGCGTGATGGTCGAGGGAGATAAACTTTCGGGCGATATTCAGCTCGTGCAGCGGCAAGTGAAGATTGCTCCGGTGTTTACTGGGCAATTGAGCGACGTGCCTTTGGCTGCGGCGCTGCAGTCCACTTTGGCCGAGTTGGATTCGCTAGTGGTCCAAGTCACGCTAGGTGGGACGCTGAGCGAACCGACGTGTTCGCTGTGGTCGACGTTGGGCCCGGCCGTCGCCGAGGCTACAAAGCGCGCGATGCGACGCGCGGGTGACGAACACGCGCAACTTCTCGTGGCTCGCGCCCGACGCCAGGTGGACGATCGGCTGGCCAACCTGGAGCAGCAAATGCAAGCGCAGCGCAGCGAACTGGCGGCCCAAACCAACGCGGCTACCGGCGAACTCGAGCGCGTGGCAACTCAGCAAACGCCGGCCGCCCGCCTGTCCCACGAACGCTTCGGCACACGGTTGCCGGCGGGCTCGCTGTTCCGCTAACGACTTTTGGGCTGTGTCCGCAGCATTTGGACGGTCGCGATCCGTTGCTCAAAGATCGCAGTTTGCCGCCGCTAAAATATTAGGCACTTCTCAATTTGCGCGTCGACCTGCGCGGGCTGCTGCGGGGTTCAAAACTTGCCGAACGGCATAAGTTCGGGTAGTTTGGACCCTCCCACCAACTTACCGCCCGTAACAATACTGGGCGGACCTGCCTAGCGGAATGGAACCCCTTCATGAAGATATCATTTGTCTCCCGTCGCGCTTTTACCCTGGTCGAGTTGCTCGTGGTCATCGCGATCATCGGCATTTTGGTGGCACTGCTGTTGCCTGCTATCCAGGCAGGCGCGAGGCGGCGCGGCGGAACCAGTGCATGAACAACCTCAAGCAGATCGGCCTGGCGGTTCAAATGCATCACGACTCCAAGGGACGGTTTCCCATGGGACGCAATGCAAAAGGTCCGATGTCTGTTTCCTGGGCGCATTATTTGTTGCCACAACTGGAGGAGACCGCAGTCTTTGAGGCGTACAAGAAGGATTTCCGGTCGGATGCTCCTGAGAACGCTCGGGCCATGCGAACGCCCATCCAGGTCTACGCCTGTCCTAGCCGGCGCCAGGCAGCGGCGGACCGAAATTTCGACAATAACGATGAACCGCCGCTGGTGTTGGGCGCGGCATCGCTCGGCGACTATGCCGGCAACGCAGGTGACGAGGCGGATCAAGGCACCGAAGACGGCGATTTCGTAACCAGCGGGATTGATAAGACAAAGGCCGGTCCAATCTTCAGCGGTTCGAAGTTCTCGGCGCGTCACATCATTGACGGCCTGTCGAGCACGCTGGCAATTGGCGAAAGGCATATTCCGGTCCCGCCCGGTGACGAGGATCCCAATATGGAACATTTCAGAATCGGCGATACGGCGTTTCTGTCCGGCGATTGTCTGCAAACCATCCTCTGCGGCGCAGAGAAGGGTCTGGCCAGTGGGCCGGATGATGTGCCGATAGATGATGATGATGGCGAGATTGATTACCCGGACGATCGTTTCGGAAGCCCGCATTCCGGAGTGGTGCAGTTCGTGTATCTCGATGGTCACGTCGACTCGCTGCAAACCGGCATCGATAAAGCCACGTTATTGGGCTTGAGCAGCATCGGCGGCAGCGAGGTTTTACAGCGCGAGTGCGCCCCTCTACAATCGGTTGATTCATTTTGCGCTTCAATTCACTGAATCAACCCCATGCCCACGCCAGCCGTAATCTTTGACGTCGACGGCGTGCTTGTCGACTCGTATCGAGCCCACTTTGCGAGCTGGCGGCAACTATACGGCGAGCTGGACCGCGACTACTCCGAATCCGCGTTCGCATCCGACTTCGGACGGCGCAGCGGAGACATCCTCCGCCGCACGCTGGGCGACAAACTCACCGACGGGCAAGTCCATGAACTGGACCAGCGCAAGGAGGCACTGTTTCGCGATCTATTGCGACAAAATTTCTTGCCGATGGATGGCGCGGTGGAATTGATCGATGCGCTGGCGGCCGACGGTTTTCGGCTTGCGGTGGGTTCGTCGGCACCGCTGGAAAACATCGAGCTATCGCTAGAGAAGCTGGGACGGGCTGCCAAGTTCTCGGCCATTGTTGCGGGTGCGGATGTAACGCGCGGCAAGCCAGATCCGCAAGTGTTTCAGCTCGCCGCCCAACGGCTTGGCGCTTCGCCCGATTCTTGCGCCGTTATCGAGGATGCCGTGCACGGCATCGAAGCTGCCCAACTGCGCCGCAATGATCGGCATTGCCCTGACTGGCACCGCCACTCGCGCACAATTGGAGAAGGCCAATTTCGTAATCGACAGCCTACGCGAACTATCGCCAGGCAAGATTCGTGGCCTGATTTCGAAGTAATCATCTGAAGGGCTGAGTTTCCGTCGGTCCGCCCTGCTGAACTCCGGCATCACTGCTAGGATGGGTCTTGTCGATCGCGATGGCGTGAATCATGAGCCAGAACTGGTGCCTGGGCGTCTGCTCGGCTCTGCTCGCGCTGGCCCTCTTTTTGTTGGCAGTCGACCAGTGCGTGTGGAAGGCCGTGTTCATGTCCGCTGTTTACGGTATTATTTTCGGTTCTGTTTTTTGGTCCATCATGCGTCATCATCATCAACAGGTACTCCGCAAGGAAGGATGGTTGTCGACATTCGATACTGCCGCATGGAAAGCATGCGCAAGCGAGCCCAAGGGAAAACAGTATGCATAAAGTTCGAAAGGCATGCTGCCCGACGGTCGTAAAATCGAAGGCCTTGGAATTACGCCGGACGTGGAAATGAAGGCAGCGCCGGCCGAGTTCGCGGTCGCGGACCGAGTTCTGGAAGCGGCGCTCGCCCATCGGCGCCAATTGGCAGCGAACTGAGCGGCCGTGACGCTTTCCGGAACCGCACCCGGCGGCGACGGCCACCGAAACAGCCCGACGAGCCGCGCAAAGTCAAGCTGCTCAAGCTCTTTAATGCAGGCCGGAGCGGCTGCCGGCGGGGCACTAGACAGCGCTTTCGATATGCGGCCGTTCGTTACGGTCCGCCCCTTCCGCCCAATTCATCACAAGTTGCTTTTTTCTCGCATGTTTCGTTGGCGATTTTGCAAGCAGTCGTTATACTTATTCCTCGGATTCTTTCCCCGTTTCCCGATCGATTTGGTGGCCTTGTAGGACTCCAAGACAATCGTGGAATGAGCCGAGTTTTGGAGTTGCGCAGATGAAGTTGTACGTTGGCAACCTTTCCTTTTCGACGACCGAGGATACGTTGCAGGCCGAGTTTGGAGCCCACGGTCAGGTTGAAGAAGTCGCCGTGATCACGGATCGCGATACGGGTCGTCCGCGCGGCTTTGCGTTCGTTTCTATGAACAACGATAACGAAGCCCGCGCCGCGATCGAGGCATTGAACGGCACGGAAATTGACGGCCGCACGATTACCGTCAACGAAGCTCGTCCCAAGAGCAATGGCGGTGGTGGTGGCGGCGGCGGCGGCCGTGGTGGCGGTGGCTACCGCGGCGGCGGTGGTGGTGGTGGTGGCGGTCGTGGTGGTGGTGGCGGTGGGAAGCGCTGGTAAAGTGCTGCTCTCAGCCGTCTGCGCCTCGAGACATTGTCCGGTCGTCCAAATTCGCGAGTGTCGCACTGGCCCGCTAACGCCGAAAATGCGTCAGCGGGCTTTGCTCTGCGCTCCACACGACATGTGCAGGTGACTTGCGCGTCCCGCAGTTACTTGCTGCGACTCACTGCGCACGTTACGCTGCGGGTATGCAAAAAGAGCAGCTCCAAGCCACGTTGCGTCGACTTCACGACGAATTGTCGCGGACCGAGGGCGTCGAACCAGATACATTGGCCCGGCTGCGCACGATTACCGACGAAATGCAGCGCGCGCTGGACGAGCGCGAAGACCCAGCCGACGTTGAGTCGAGCGCTAGCGGCTTGAAGTCCCTTCTTCTCAAGTTCGAGTCCGAGCACCCGCAAATGTCGGACGCGATCGGCCGCGTGGCCGACGCTCTGGCCGCAATGGGAATTTAGCCGCGTCGCTTGCGACGTGCGATAATCTATGCCGACAAATCTCGGACACCGCGTGCTGCCGGCGCTGCTTGTCACCGACATGCGGAAGACGCTCGATTTTTACGTCGACCGCTTGGGCTTCGTGCAGACGGGTTACTATCCAATTGAAAGTGATCCGATTCGCACCGAGGTGCGCCGCGACGGCGTGGCGATCATCCTGTTCACCGAAGCCATGCGGCTAGCGGGCGAGACGCCTGCGTTCACCGGAACGCTCTATGTGTTTCCCGAAAGTGTGGATCGATTGGCGGATGAGTTTCGGGGAAAAGTGCCATTCCAATGGGGTCCGGAGGACACCGAGTTTGGGATCCACGAATTTGCGATCCGCGACCCGAACGGCTATTTACTGGTTTTCGCCGAGCCGGCATGACAAGAGCGGTTCGCCCAGCTCTTCGACTGCCAGGTCGTCGCTCGTCCAGGATTGAAAGACAGAGTCGCGCGCGGCGAAATCATGTCGGCGAATTTCGATCGCGTGAGTGTCTTCAACTGCTCTGGTGCTTTGCCGGTTGATAGGGTCGTAAGTCTGGGTCGCGACGATGGGCCAGAAGGCCCGCCTCAAATCTGGCTGAGATTTTGAGCGCACTGCGCAGGCCAACGCGCCTTTGGCAGCAGGCGCGGACGCGTCGCTGAATGTAGTTCGCGTTCGCGGCAGCTGCGCTGGAACGTATTCCAACAGCGCCGCGGCTTGCATGACGTCTGGTGGAGCGGGCATGCCGGGTGATTTATCAACTGAGGCCAGCGGCCCCGGCACCAAATTGAAATGGGCCCGCCACACGGCGCGGTCACTGTCGTCAATCATGCCGCTGCCGTCGCCGTCGGCACCTTCGTAGGGTGTGACCGCGGTGCCGAGCGACTTTCGCCAGACGACATAGTCGGCGGCATCGACCGCGCCGTTTCGGTCGTAATCGCCAAATGCCGCCGGGGAGCTGGGCGGGCGCTCGAACGCGCCGATATCGATGCGCTTGCCGCCGCCCGGAGCGCCGTCAAACACTCGCGCGAACGGTGCGCCGCGCTGATCGAACATGGGCACGTTTGCGACACCGGCCATCGCGGCGAGATCCCCGGCGTCGAGCGCGGGGCTTCCCGAAAGTAGCGCGTGAGTAAACGTCGTTCTACCGTTTGCAGCCAGGGGACCGAACTTTGGATCTATTATACCGTTAGCAGATCCGCCCACCAGGTTTCCATTGGCATCCGGAGTTCCAAGTGGCGCTTCCGCAAGTCCGCTATTCGCGCCATTACCGATCAGGCTGTACCGGACGCCCAGACCGGCACCAAGAAATCCGGAAAGATCGGGGCCGAACGGTGCCTGATTCGTCGCCACGATCGTGTGATTCATGTCGAGGTCGCCGCCGGCAATGAATAATCCTCCACCGGCGCGGCTGGCCGAATTGTTGGCCAGCGTACTATGGCGAATCGCCGGTGTTTCGAACGATGAAGGGATCAAAAAAGCCCCGCCGCCAAGCACCGCCGAATTACCGCTGAGCGTGCTGTTGATGACTTCCACCGCGCCCGGCGCGAATAAATTGCTGTCATGTGACAGCCCGCCACCCACTGTAGCCGAATTGCCGCTGAGCGTGCTGGCGGCAAGCGTCAGGTGTCCGGAGTCATTTGCGATCCCGCCGCCACTGGACTCAGCCATGTTGGCGCTGATTGTGCTTTCGCTGACGATTAGTCGGCCACCTTCATTGGCGATGCCGCCGCCGGTTACAGCCTTGTTGCCGTTGATCGTCGTGCGATCGACGACCAGCTTTCCGCGTTGCTGGGCAATGCCGCCGCCGCTCAGCGCGGCCGAATTGTTTTGCACCGTCGACTTGACGACCGTTAAGGTAGGGGTCGCATTCGGCGGCCCACTGTCACTGTCATGAAATACACCGCCTCCATCCATGGCCGAATTTTCCCTTATGGTGGAATCGCTGATCGTGGCGGTTGAAGTGTCCCAGAGAAATAAACCGCCGCCGTGTTGCTCGGCCGAGTTGTCGTTGACCGTTGTACCGCTGACAACGATTGGGCCGTTGCGCTTCCAGATTCCGCCGCCATTGCCGCCGGCCAGGTTATGGTGCACTTCGGTGTCCGTGATTTCGCTCTGGCCACTAGAAACCGCAACCCCGCCGCCGTCGGTGCCGGCCTCATTGTTGTGAATCTCGCTTTGTGTAATCGAGAGGCACCGCTGCCCTGAGAAATCCCGCCGCCACTTTCGGCCTCTGCGGTATTGCCGCTGATTGTGCTACCGGTCACCGTCAGCGGACCGCGGTCGTTGAAGATGCCGCCGCCCCTGGAATTCGCGGTATTATCGGTGATCGTGCTGTCTTCGATTGCAATCTGGCCATAACCAGACAGCTTAAACAAACCACCGCCGAGGCGAGCAACGTTATCCGATACGATGCTGTCCCGCAGCGTGACATTGGTGAAGGCATAGATGCCGCCGCCGTGCATTTCCGCCGTATTGCCGCTGATCGTGCTGCCGATCAAGGTGAGCGCGTTGGTGCTGGTGATGCCGCCTCCTTCGAATGCCGAAGTATTGTCGCGGACAGTGCTGTCGGTCACCGTGGTGTGACCGTTGCCGCGAGTATGAATGCCGCCGCCGCTGGCATGCGAGCCGCCGGGGAACGGTGTGCCGCCGGTGGCCATGTTACCGCTAATGGTGCTGTTGGCGACCGCAAGCTGGGCGTTAATGCAAAAAATGCCACTGCCTCCGAGGGAAGAATTCCCGCTGATCGTGCTGCTTTCCACCGTGACGGTGGATAGGAACGCCGATCCCGCCTCCCCCAAATGAAAGACCGAGATGCCGCCGCCTATGCGCGATGAGTTGTTGCTGATCGTGCTGCCCGTGACGCTCAAGTTTCCGCGGGAGCTGTGAATGCCACCGCCTAGGTTAGAGCTACCGCCAATCGACATGTTCTCCGCAATGTTGCTGCCGACGACGGTCAAGTTGCCGGCGCCGCTAAAGATGCCGCCGCCACCGGGCGTGTCGAGGTCGACCTGCCCGCTGCTGGTCGCATTGTTTCGCACCGTGGTCGCTGCGACAGTCAAATTCTCAACACTGCGAATTCCACCTCCGCCGTCTGCCACGTCGCCGCCGGTTATGGTCAGCCCGCTGATTGTGACGCTGATTTGCGAACCGCTGACGCCGTCATCGATGCGAAACACACGGCTGCCATCGGCGTTATTCATGTCGGGCGTGGGATCGTTGCCGCTGGCATCGATGATGAGCAGCCCCATGCCAAATCCTTCGATCAACACGTCGTCGGTAATCGCGAGCTCGCCCATGCTGAGCACAAGCACGGCAGGCCCGGTAGTTGATAGCGCCGGATCGAAACGGATCGTGTCGGTGCTGGGAAAAGTGTTCGCCAGCTCGACCGCCTCGCGGAGCGATAAATCGCCCGGGACGAACGAATCGTCCGACTCGTCGACCAGCGTGTCGACGATTAAATTCAAATCGCTGGCCTCTTGAAACTCGAACGCTCCCAGGTCGAACCGGGCGTTCACAACGCGGCCAAACGGATTGCCGCGCTGGTCGTAAACGGGAATGTCGCCGACCCCCACGATTGCGTCGAGTCCGCCCCGGTTGATGGCCGGGCTGCTGGGCAACAGGCGCGAGTCGGAGTGGGACCGCCGTTGTCGGCCAGCGGCGCGAGCAGCGGATTGATCGGCATCGCGCTGGTGCCGATAAGATTGCCGCCCTTGTCGTTGATCGTGGCGCCGAAGGCATGCCGACCAGTGTGAAACTCGCGGTGACCGCGCCGGCGATGTCGTCCGGCGTCATCTTGCCGAGATTAGCAGCGACGATGGACCTTTCGATCGATACGGGCTCGGAACCGGCATGAATGCCGCCGCCGCTGTCCGCCGCGTTCTCGGCAATCGTGCTGAAATTGATGCTGAGCGCCACCGACCGCGTCGATACCTCCGCCGCTGCCGCGACTAGCCGTGTTTTTGGTGATTGTGCTGGAGCGAATTTTCGAGGGCCCGTGCGATAAATGCCGCCGCCAAAACCGCCGAATTCCTGCCCCTTATCGATGGTAAAAAATGCGGTGTTTTCGGCCACGGTGCTGGAATAGACAGCCAAAGCGCCGCCGAAAATGCCGCCGCCGAAGTGTGCCGAGTTCCCTGAAATCGTGCTGAAGTTCACTACCGCCGAACCTTGCGCAAAGACACCTCCGCCAGCCGTCTCGGCTGTGTTCTGCGTCAGCGTGCTACGGCTGACTTCCACGTCGCCGTTCTGGCTGTTGCTGCCGATAGCGCCACCGAAGTCGGCATCATTCTTCGAAAACATGCTACCGGTGACGGTCGCGTTATCGGCCGATATCCCGCCGCCCACCGTGCCGGCCGAGTTATCGGAAACCGTGCTGTTGGTAATGCTCACGTAGGCAGCGTAAATGCCGCCGCCGCTATAGCGCGACGAGTTCTCCGCTATTGTGCCGTCCGAAAACGTCACTTGTCCGAAGGCCTCGATGCCGCCGCCAAAACCGGACGAGTTTCCCGACACGGTGCTGGACTTCACGGTGACATTCCCTTGCGCGTGAATGCCACCACCGCGGCCGAAACCCACCAGGCCCATCGTGCCGGCTGAATTGTCCGCGATTATACTGTCCACGACCATCACCGCGTTGCCGGGTGCCGTTACCATTCCGCCCCCGCGCGTCCCGGCCGTGTTTTTCGAAACGGTGCTGGACGTAATCGTGATCGCTGCGGAGCCCTGCGTGCGAATCCCGCCTCCGTCGGTCGCCGCGTTATTTTCGGTGATGGTACTGTCCAGAATCGTCACAGCGCCGGAGGCGCGAATTCCGCCGCCTGAGCCTGCGGCGTTTCCCGAGATCGTGCTGGCTGTGACCATCAGGTCACCGAACGCGCGAATGGCACCGCCTTGGCCGCCGATGCTGTCAACGCGAATGGAGAAGTTGTCGGCAATCACGCTGGAGGTGAGCGTGAGGTTTTCCATGGCACGAATCGCCCCGCCATCGCCGTTGACGTCGCCGCCCGTGAGCGTCAGCCCGTGGATGGTGACGTTGATGGCACCGCTTTGGACGTCATCGATGTTCATCACACGGCTGCCATCGCCATCGTTGGCCGAGGTGGCGTCATCGGGCCGGGAATTCGGCGTGGGGTCGTTGCCGCTGGCATCGATCGAAAGCAGATTGGCGCCCGGCCCGCTGATCATGAGCGGCTTGTTGATGACAAGCTGGCCCAGCGTGAGCGTCATGGTGGCCGGCCCGCCGCTGGTCAACGCCGCGTGAAAATCGATCGTCTCGCCCGCTGAGGCCCCTGCAATCGCATCGCGCAGCGAAATGTCGCCATCCGCGATGCTTCCGTCCGCTTCATCGATGAGCCTATCGACCGTGATCGCCAGCAGCCGCCGGGATTCCAGCGATTCATAGCGCAGTCGCCGTCCAAAAACGCCGCGCACGCGCGCAGCGCGCACGAATTGGCCGCGTTTTATTTGCGCATTCCGTTGCCGACCCAATCGCCGTTTCCGCGGCATCGCACACTCCCGCCAAGGGCATGATATGAAGCCCTATTGTGGCCGTCGCCTGCGGAATAGCAAGAAAATTGGAAGATTACGGCACACGATCGACTAGATTTTCCAGTTTGACAGCACGGCGTCCATCTCTGCAGCGCCGACGTCGCCGTTATCTTGCTCGTATTCCATTCCGTCGTCGACGACTGAACCTCCATCCGGTGTACCGCCGCACACGTCATCACGAATGGCGCACAACAAATACCAGGACAGAATTGCGGCGTCGCGATTCAGCGCAGTTTCCGCGATCGCGGGCCGTTTGAGTTGCGCAGAATTGGGCGTTGATCTATCTTGTGGCAAAGCTGCAGACTGCAAGGCAGTCGCGAACTGCGCCTGGTGGCGCTATTGCTGGCTTCTCTAAGTTCGCCGGAGCGAACTTGTCCAGGTATGGTCCTGCCCTCTACTACTTGTCGTAATTCGCTCACGAAAGCGGCCACACTGCTTACGCTCCGCGGCACAGTACGTCCAAAGTTTGCCCGCCACACCGTATGGTCATCCTGGTCGATCACACCGTCCCCGTCGCCGTCGGCGTCACTGTATGCGGCCACATTGTCGGCAAGCGACTTACGCCATAGGACGTAATCCGCCGCGTCGACGAAACCATCCAGGTTGTAGTCGCCGGGGAGCGCTTGTGCGAAGGCCTGCAGCTCGAATGCGCCAATATCAATTCGCGCAGCACTGATGGCATCGCCGTTCGCCACCCGCGTGAACGGCGTCCCGCGTTGGTCGAACGCAGGCACTTCGCCGATACCGGCGACGAAGACGGGGTCGCCGCTGTCGATTGCGGGACTGCCAGCGAGTAGCGCGTGCGTCATGGTCGGCCCACCGTTATTGGCCAGCGGCTCGAGGCCGGGGTTAATTCGTGATATGGAGGTGCCGATCAGATTGCCGCCGAAGTCGAAGACGAGCGAGTCCGTATCGACGCCAACGATGCTGTATCGAGCACCGATGACGCCAATTGCATCGCTCCGGCTGGACAGTGCGCGAAAATTCTCGGCCAGGATCGTGTGGTCGAGCGTCAACGTGCCGATCCCTCCCAGGCTCACGCCGCCGGCTCGCTCGTCGCCGACGCCATCGGCATCGGCGCGGTTGGCTGTAATCGTGCTGTGCCTGAATACCAGCGTGCTGTCATAGGAAGCGATACCCCCGCCGAAGCCCTGGGCCACGTTGCCGCAGAAAGTGCTGTTGGCGACCGTGAGCCGGCTGTCGAGGACGTAAATGCCACCACCGTCCGTAAGCGCGGAATTATTGATGATGGCGCTACCAGAGATTGTGCCTTGGGTCGAAGCAGTGAGATAGATCCCTGCACCGTAATCGGCAGCGTTTCCGCTCACTGTGCTGTCGGTGAGCGAGAAATTGCCGCTGTAGACGAAGATGCCGCCGCCATAAAAAACGTCCGTTGAGTTATCGGAAAAGGTGCTGGAGCGAATCTGGATATTCACGCCGCCGTCGGCGCCCGAAAGCCCGCCGCCAAGAGTGAAAGCCGTGTTGTCGCTGATCATGCAATCTTCGACGACGAGGCTCCCATATCGCTTGCGAATGCCGCCGCCTTCGTCGAGGACCGCCGCGTTTTTGGTAATTGTGCAGCCGGTGAGAGTCAGCGAGTTGGGAGTACTAGTACTTGTCGCGCTATAGATTCCGCCGCCGCCTAACTGTGAGCGAGTCGAGGTCGCGTTGCCGGTGATAAGACAATCGACGAGGGTAAGATTTTCGCGCGCGAGGATGGCACCGCCGGGGCCGGACGCGTCGCCACCTGTCAGCGTTAGCCGGCTGATCGCGACCGTTTTCAGGTCATTTGTTCGATCGTGGATCTGGAACACACGGCTACCACGCCCGTCTTTCATGTCCGGTGTGGGATCATTGCCGCCGGCGTCGATAGTGATGTTTTCCGGGCCCGTGCCTTCGATCGTCGTGCTGTCCGAAATCGTCAGTTCACCGTGGGAGAGCGGGATTGTGCCGCCCGACAATGCCGGAGCGAAGCGTATCGTGTCGACGCTGGGAAAGGTATTGGCCAACTCAATCGCTTCACGCAGCGAGAGATCGCCCAGGCCGCGGTTACCGTTCGATTCATCGTCCAAAGTATCGACCAGCAGATTCAGATCGCTCGGCTGCTGATACTCCAATGCGCCGATATCGATCCGACCATTGAACACCCGGCCAAACGGTGCGTCCCGCTGATCAAACTCGGGCACGTTGCCGACTCCCGCCAATGCGCTGAGATCACCCGCATTGATCGCTGGACTGCCGGGCAAAAGGGCGTGCGTCATCGTCGGGCCGCCGTTATCGGCCAGCGGGCCAAGCCGCGGATCGATGGGCGGTCCGCCCCCGGGAAAGAGATTGCCTCCATGGTCGGTGATTATTGTCCCCTGAGTCGTCCCCAATAAGCTGAACGCCACCACGAAACTGCCGGTCAGATCGTTGGCTGTCGCGTTGGGCCGCCGCGATTCCCCGCCACGATGGTATGCCTCAAATTCGTGGCGAAACCGAGAATTCCACCTCCGTTAATCGCTGCTGAATTGTCAGTAATCGTACTGTATTCGACCGCCGCGTACCCAAAAATTCCGCCGCCGCTTCGCCCCGCAGAATTGCCGCTGACCGTACTCTGGCGTATCGCTTGCACGCCCGACAGACCGCCGCCATTGCCGCCCGCCGAATTGTCGCTAATCGTACTTTGCCTGACCGATCGGACACCGAACAGCCCACCACCGCCATCGACAGCGGAGTTGCCACTAATTGTGCTCGTCGTGACTGTCGAAACTCCTCCAAATTCAAATATACCGCCGCCAGAAGAACCGGCCGAGTTGTCACTGATTTTGGAATCGGTCACAAGCATATCGCGACCAAAGATTCCACCGCCCCTGCGAGCCGCTGTGTTGCCTATGATCGTGCTGTTAGCAAGTGCAATACGCATCGAGCCCGCGCTCCCAATTGCGGCGACGCCACCACCGTCGCCACCGTCATTCGCGATCCTCAATGACTGGTTCCCGATGATTGTGCTATCCGTTACGGCTAAACTCCCACTTGAGTGGTCGATGCCACCGCCCTGCAGGGCCGAGTTGTTACTGATCGTAACGCCCATCGCTACCAAATCTTCACGATTGCGGATTGCTCCGCCAAATCCATTTACATCGCCACCCGTTAACGTAATGCCTTTGACCGAGACAAACGCGTGTTCGCCCTCACTCGTGTCGTCGATATTGAACACCCGACTGCCGTCGCCGTTCTTCACGTCCGGCGTCGGATCGTTGCCGCTGGCATCGATCGTGAGCAGTTCAGCGCCCGGACCGTTGATCGTGAGTGGGTCGGTAATTTTCAACTCGCCTAGCGTGAGCTGAATGGTAGCGGGGCCGTCGTGACCAAAATCGAATTGAATCGTGTCCGGACCGCCTACCAAATTCGTAGCGAAAATGGCCTCGCGGAGCGAAGTTACACCGTCGTTGAAATCGACCGAGTCGGCAATCGTATTGACGGTGACGACGGCGAGTAGCCGCCGGTCTTCTAACGACTCGATCCGCAAGCGGCGTCGGAGCAGATTCGCTGACGGCGCCGCATGCAGCGCGCGAGCGGCGGATTGGCTGTCAACGTGTCGTCGTCGAGGGAGTAGTCTTTTTTTCGCCACCAGCGCGATTCCTGGCGAATACATTGGATGAGCCCCTATTGTCATCGTGACCTGGTGGGATTGCAAGAAACTCGTTTGGGCGCTGACCCAGGGCACGAAGACCGGCCTTCGACCGACGTGCAGAATTAGTGTTAAGGAACGTTAATTGTCTCTAAACTTCACTGATCGAATTAGCGAAGATTGGCAGAGATCAGCGTTCCGGTCTTCACGTTGACAGTTACGAAAATGCGCGCTTTGCGGCGGCCTGGCCGCGGGAGGTGATGGCCGCTTCGATGAGTGCGCGCTGCTTGTCGCTGAGAGTCCAGCCCATTGCGCCGGCAGTTTCTTCGATTTGCCAGCGGCGTTTTGCGCCGCAGAGTGCTGTGATGATGCCGGGTTGATGGATCGTCCAGTTGATAACTAGTTGCGCAACCGTATGCCCCGAGAGTTTGGCTGCTGCGCGGAGTTGTTCGACGAAGTCCTGATTCTTTTTCCAGTCATCGCCCTGATACATTGGGTATTTGCGACGGCTGTCACGCTGGTGCAGCACGTGGTCGCGCGGCAAACGGCCGGCCAACAGGCCCTTCATCAGCGGCCAGTAGGCCATTACGGCGATGCTCTGTTCGCGGCACCAGGGGATCGTGCGCTGCTCGATGTCGCGCTGCAACATGTTGTATGGCAATTGCACTGCCGCAATCGGACACACGGCTTGGAAGGCACGCAATTGTTCCAGCGTGCAGTTCGAAGCGCCGACAGCGCGTGTTTTTCCAGATTCCATCAATTCGCGAAGCAACCCGGCCGATTCTTCGATCGGCATGTTTTCGTCCGGTGCGTGGAGATACAACAGCTCAACGCAGTCCGTGCCCAGCCGGCGGAGACTTTCTTCACACTCGGCCCGCAGCCGTTCCGGCCGGCCGTCGGTGACCATCTCGGCTCCTTCGTAGTGGATGCCACACTTGGTGGCAATGACCAATTCGTCTCGCCGGTCCGCGATCGCGCGCGAGATCAACTTTTCGCTCTCGCCGTTTGGACCGTAGACGTGAGCCGTGTCCAGATGGTTGATGCCCAGATCGAAGCACGCTCGGATGGTGGCGATGCTGTCCGCCTCGTTGGTGTCGAGCGTGGTCACCCCGGCGATCGGCCAGCATCCCAGCGCGACGGGCGACACTTCAAAACCCGAATTGCCCAGCGGACGGCGTTGCATTTTGTTGCTCATTTTTTAGACACGTAGGGTGGGCATCGCCCACTACTTTACTTGCGCGCGACACGAGGTGGGCGGTGCCCACCCTACTTCTCCTTCTCCTTGCTCCGTGCTCCTTGCTCCCCGCTCTTTAAGCAGCAATCGTCCGGGCAAGCGTCGCGGCCTGGCCCGAGTGCGCCAAGTGTTAATCGCGACGGCGTGTCGGCCATTCGCTCTTCAACAAGCTCGCGAATCATCCGCACGAACCGCGGGTGGATGCCCACGGTGGCGGCGCGAACCATGTTGATTCCCAGACGCTCGCACAACTGCCGCGCCTCCGTGTCCAGATCGTACAGCACTTCCATGTGATCGGAAATGAAACCAACGGGGACGACAACCACGTCCGTCAGCATTGAAATAGCGTGAGTTTGCTTAATAAAGTCGTTGATATCCGGCTCGAGCCAAGATTGATGCGGTGGGCCGCTGCGACTTTGGTAGACTAGATGCCAATTCACCCTCACCTCGCCACGGCGAGTTCCGAGCAACTCGGCCCTCTCCCGAAGGGAGAGGGAGTTATTTACGCCCTCCGCAATCAACCGGCAGGCCTCACGAAGTTGCTCCTCGTAGCGGCATCCTTGCGCCATGACGAGTGGGATGCTGTGCGCCGTGAAAATCAGAATCGCATTCGAGCGTCGCTCCGCGGGCACCTGCTCGAGCGCGGTGTGCGTGAGTTCAATCATCGGTTCGATAAAGCCGGGATGATTGAAAAAAACGCGGAGCTTGTCGACGGCAGGCGCGGCTGGGCCGACCTCTGCCTGCGCCGCCGCAATGTTCTCACGATACTGCCGGCAGCCTGAGTACGAGCTGAAGCCGCTCGTGACGAAGGCCAGGGCCCGCTTCACGCCGTCGGCCGCCATCTGCCGCAGCGTATCGGACAAGAACGGGTGCCAATTGCGGTTCCCCCAATACACGGGTAACCGCGGCCCATGCTCGGCCAGCTCCCGCTCAATCGCCGCAATCAGCCGGCGATTCTGCTCATTGATCGGACTTCCACCGCCAAAATGGTAGTAGTGCTCGGCCACTGCGAGCATCCGCTCGCGCGGCACATTGCGGCCGCGCAATACATTCTCGAGAAACGGCAGCACATCCTTCGGCCCATCCGGCCCGCCAAACGAGACCACCAGCAAAGCTTCGTACCTTGTGCCGTAAGTGACTTCCGGTTGTTCGACCATTCAGAAACTCGAGACGGCCTCAATGATTTCGCTATGACGAATAACAGTTATCATTCTAGTCCGACCGCAGACATCCGAACATTGTTCGCGGGCAATGTGCCGTAACTTGCGCGGACCAAGTCTCGTTGGGAACTGCGTTAGAACCGCAGCGCGTCAAATTGCGATTGCCAGAACAAGCACGGCGAGAATAGTGCAGATAGGCGGCGGAGCGTTTCGTCGTCGGTTACGGTCAGGCGGCCGGCTGCGCGGGATTTGGCGATGTTCAAATTGCCTAGGAGGAGAGCGGCGAACGTGGTTCTGTCACACTGGACGTCGGCGAGCATTGCTTCGTCGGCGACTAGCCGGCTGCTCCGCCGTGTGATCACCATGCGAAATTGTTCATCGCCGGTGTCGAAACACAGCTGCAGTGGCGGCACGAGACCCGATCGCTTGGCCCGCCGCCGCAGCAGCGGATAGATGGCTTCGATCCAGCGTGCGGGATCCAGCAGTTTCACGAACAGCGATGCGCCTGCCGCGCGGTCCTTCGCACGCCAGGTTCCCCCCGCGGTGACGACCAGTTCGTGAAGCGGGTCGGATGCCGGCGTGTGCATGGCCAGCGCGTGGTGGTCGCGTTCGATCGAGTCCTGGCACGCGCGGACCAATAGTCGCGGCGCGGTCCGTGCGAATTGCGGCAGGCAGAACAATTCCAGCACCCGCGGGCCGTGCATCACGATGTAACCCACGATCCGCGACGGCGTCTCGTGCTCATCGCGTTCGTCCTCTCCGTCGACGGCGACAATCAAATCGGTATGTGCGTTGCGACCGATCAGCCATTGCCAGTAGGAATCCGAGCGATAGAGTGCGCCCGACTGGTGCGCCGCGACGGCCGAATACACGGTCCGCACGGCTTCCAGCTCGACATGTCGCCACCGGCGGATTCGCAGTCCCCGCAGTCGTCGCGGAGACGGGGCCGGTTGAGCAGCCAGATGGGCGAGCAAGTCGCTGATGCCGACCTCGGAATGGCCTTGGCCGCGGGCGTCGATCCAGCCCGCGGCGCGGAATGGGTCGGCACGAGTTGTCCGCGTCACGGCAACGACCGCCTGCGTTTGACGCATGACGTGTTCCGCTGCTTCAATCAACGACAGTTCGTAGCCGGCCTTTGCGTACTCGGGCAACACAGCCAGATCCTGGACGCCTGCGATCGGCACTTGAACGCCGTCGAACCAGGCGGTCCGGGCGAGCAATTGCACGTGCGCGACGATCCGCTCGCCGTGCTTCACCAGGAGCCGATCGGTCGGTTCGTACGTGGGCTCATCGAGCCAGGTGACGAAGTCCTCGTACGAGGGCGCTTGATTGGCGGCCCGCAACAGGGCGTGGACCAGAGCGTGGTCGCCCGCATGGCCGGAAACTAGCCGCACGGTGCCGGCAGAGGCGCTTGGTGCAACCGCATTGGAACGGGACGAAACAGTTGTTCCATCTCTGGAAGTGGCACGCGATCGCAGGTCGATCGGTCCGTTAGTGGGCTGGCCGACCAGAGTATTCAACGCTTGCGCTGGGCGCAGCGGGCTGCGCCTCGGCGGCGGCTGTTGCGATGGCACATCCATGGAAAAATCGCACGCGGTTCCGGAGACGATTCGCGCTTGCCCGCCAATCGTTCTGCCCGATTCCATGGCCGACGCAGCAGGCAGAAGGCGCGTGTCTTTCCGTAAGACTACGGGAACAGCGCAGGATCGTCCAGTAGTAGCTTCTCAAAGTGCTGGCGCGGGTGGAGGCAAAATGAGTATTCGCGCGAATCTAAGACGGTGTTGTGCGCTTGCGATGAGCGAGCTCCTCCCGCTGCCATTCGATTTTGTGACGCAACTCGTTCACGTACGGTTGCAATGCCGCGTTGGCCGCAGCAATTGCGGCGTGGCGCTCGCGGGCGTTCGCCGGAGTCTTCGCGGTGCGAATCCAGCTCCGCTTTGTGGCGACGAGCTGATCGATAGCAGGAAGTTTCTCCGCGGGTAGTTGGCCATTTGCCTCGACATAGCGCTCCGGGTGATATCTCAATTCGCGCATCTGTCGCGTCAACTCGCTCTCCGACGTCGTATTCACGGCAGTGTGGGCGATTGGCAGCCGCAATGTTGCCGATACAGCGGCAAATTTTGGCAGCTCGAAGCCGAAGAACTGACGGGCGATCTGGTCGGTCACCTGATCGTACTTGGCCCCGCCGATGCCGTGCAGAAACAAGTCGCTGAGGATCAGCCGGGCAAATAAGGTCGTTGTCAATGCGCGGGTGCGAATCTTGATTCCGCGCTCGGCCAGCGACAGCAATTGGTCCACGGCGCGAGCTGCATCAGCATCGGCTGAGAGCGAGACCTTGATCGAGTGTGCGATCCGGTCGCTGAGCGTGATTTCATCGGCCGATTGATGGGCAAATAGCGGTCGACGCTGGGGATCGCTGGCCGACCAAATCCAAAACGGCGATTCCAGCCAGCCATCGACTTCGTCAAGGTCCGGCACCGGCTGGGCTCGGTTTCGCAGATGATGTGCACGGCGGTAGGCGGCCAGCGCATCGTTGTGGGCGGCCCAGAAACGTGGAAGATGCGCCAACACGTGGGCCGCAAACCAGGCGAACTCCGGTAGCTGGCAGACTGCGCTTTGCGGCAGCTCGAGCGTTTCGTTGTGCCACGACTGTTCGTACGCATGCCGCCCCTGTGCCATTCGCAGCCCCAAGTTTGTTTGTGCTGGATTCCGCTCTAGCACCAGCGGCCACATCGGCCCCACCATCGGGCTGGCGACCAGCGGCTTGACGAGTGCCATCACCCGCTCCGCAAAGTGGGAGAGGGTCGAGAGATCGCGGATCGCGCGTTCTTCGTACGGCACTTCGGGCGCCGGTTCGTCGTACGGCACCGCTTCAACACACGGCTCGTCGATTGTCCCCGTGGGCACGCGGATGGAGGCGCCGCGACAAAGATCGCTGTCGATCAGCAAATGAATTCCCACGCCGTCGAGCCGGCGAGCTAAACCGCCAAGCACAAAATTCTTGTACCATACGCCCGGATGGAACAGCTGCGGCTGATGACCGGAGAGTATAAAAGGCGTGTCCGCTGTTGATGCCCGCTGCAACAACCCTTGGGACACATCTCGGTAGCGGCTTGTGTAATTGACGGCCCGCTCGACAAGCGCTCGACGGGCATTTGCCGCCAAAGTCGCCAGCCGCTGGCCCTGCAAGTCGCAATCGGCGAGTGCAAGTTGCCGCCGATTCGTCTCGACGACATCCGGCAGCGAGGACCACGGCGGATAAATGAGTTTTTGCCCGTCGAGTTGTGGGCGCGCAGGCTACGAAACTCACTCGCAAGTTCCATGAGCATGTTTCGAGCACAGCAATGCGTTCAATGGTCTTGATTGAGTCGATGGGTTTCGTACGCGAAATCCATGCGACAAAGCGCGTCGCCGTGGCGACTAGCGGTCATGCGAACAGGAGATCCCTTGCGACTCATCCGCGCCGTCCATTTCACACATCGCCGGCGCGCGATCGTGAATAATGGGCTCCGCATGGCTTTCGGTCGCGGCAATGGCGCGGTCCAGAACCTGGTGATAGTAGTCAAGCCGTTTTCGTCCGTCATCGAGACTGCCGCCAAAGCTTCGCTCTTCGTCCAGATAGATGAGCGGCACGGGCAGTTCAACGACCCGCATTCCCAGGTGGGCCGCCTGCACCCATAACTCTAGCGGCATGCCGTAGCCCGGCTCGGTGATTCTGAACTGTGCCAACGCCGGAACGCGGTAGGCTTTGAATCCGCAAAACGCGTCGGTGAGCGTCAGCCCCAAGCGTTCGTTGAGCTCGCGGGTGATTTGGGTGTTGATCTGGCGGCGCTCAGCCGGAGCGCGCTGAGCGTTTTCGCGATTGAACAGATAGCGGCTGCCGGAAACGATATCGGCGGTACGGCAGGCAGCCACCAACTGGCCGATGCGCTGCGGCTCATGCTGTCCATCGCAATCGATGGTTACCAGAACGTCGTAACCTGCTTCGACTGCATATTCGAATGCCGTCTTGAGCGCGGCACCGTAACCGCGATTAGTTTCGTGCCGGATGCGGAGTACATCGCGCCGCGAGGCCAGCAGCTCGGAAGTGCCATCGGTTGAACCATCGTCGACAACCAGCACATCCGTCGCGTAACGCACGACTTCGTCCAGGACCGGGTTGACGTGCTGAGCTTCGTTGTAGATGGGGAGAGCGGTGAGAAAACGCGGGCAAGATTTCATAACGGCAGTCCTTGATGAATAGCTATGGGCACGCGGCCACACGCAATACTGCGTATTCGCGGCCCGCCGACGAACGGTCTTCCTGCCGTTGTTATCCATTCTAGGAACCGCCAGATTGCGGTCAACCGGCGGCTCGCTAGGGATGGAACGTTGAGCCAATTCGAGGATGCTGGCGAGTGGAATATTGGG
Source organism: uncultured Planctomycetota bacterium (assembly GCA_963786455.1). Lineage (GTDB taxonomy): Bacteria > Planctomycetota > Planctomycetia > Pirellulales > Lacipirellulaceae > JABDGM01. The sequence goes on from CAWAZX010000019.1 coordinate 49,363, forward strand.
TTTTGCTGCGTACAAAGTGTTCCACAAATCGCAATGAGCGCAAAATCGCATGGTACGGTTTGTCTAACCGTCAAAATCGTTTTTCACCGGCTGTCGCGTGGAAGCTTTTGTATCGCTGGAAGTCGCAGCATTCGAATCTTGTTCGTTGGCATCGACTGCGTCTGATTCGGCGGTGGCGATAAATCGATACTTTAGCACGCGGGGCCCGTTGAGCTCCTCAATGTCGAGCAACATCTGTCGTCCCACGAGTACCTTTCCATTGGGAATGCGATAAATCTTTTTGTCGACCGTAGGACCCAGCCGGTAGACCTGCGTGCGCAGCGGTTTTCCCGTCTTGGCGTAAAGTTTGCAACGGAAATCAGCGAGGCGCTCGGCACGATTGGTCATCAGTTGCTCGATGATCAGCACGCCGTCTTCATTGACGTGAGTATGGACGTCGAGCGACAAATCCCCGGTACCGACTTCCAGTTCGGTATACACGCTAAAATTGTACGTCTCGTCTGCTTGAACGTTGAAGAAATCGATGCGGATGGGTTGCTTGCCGAAGAAGGCATTCTTCAATTTGACTTCGAACGGTATCGTGGTTTCCTCGCCGGCAGCGAGAGCAAATGTGCCAAGCGGCGGTTCGATGTCCCAGCGGTCGTGCAGAAAACCGGTCGATTCCTTCGTCTGACCTTTGCTGGTCGATGGCTCGTCTAGCCTGTGGTCTTGTGGCACGACAATTCTCAACGATCCGCCGACCCCCTGCGGAAAAAAGTTCTTCAGCTTGAGCGAATTCGCATGTGGTATCCGGTTGATGCTCGGCACCTGGATGTGTTCGAATGCGGTGGCCATACGCCAACGTGTGATGGCTTCGTGCAGGCCAAGCACAAAAACGGGCCTGGGACCGAGTTCGATCGTGTCAACTTCCTTGTCGCCTGCATTCTCGCGGTCGGTCGTCGCGGTAATGATGCGGCCTTCCAAATCGAACGACTTTATGTTTTCGCCAAGGTAGAGGACTTCGCGCGTCGGCTCGCGGTTCCAGGCGACCATAACCAACTGGCCATCGGGACGATGAAAAATATGATTTTCGCTCCCTGCCGGAAGTTGCATTTGACCAAGGTACTTGGCTCCGCCCAACATCGCCGCCGTGGTTCGCCACGGCAGTAAAAGCTCGCCCGGCATGCCGCGGGAATCCATCAGGCCGTGGTGGTCATCGAATGGATTGGAGACCATGATCTGACTCGCACCGCGGACCTTCGCAGTGACCAGCCGGCGGACGAATTCACTCGCGCGGGCAGCCTGTGTCGCTTCGTCGTAGGGCGAGACGTCTTTCGGCCAGGCCGGCGGTTCGACCAGAATCCAATGCAGCGCGGAGTTATTGCGTGGCGTGGATAGGAGCTCGTCGAACTTTTGCTCCGATAGTTGTTCCTTGATGCACAATTGCTCGAAATCCCAACTGACCTTGCCGGGAATTTCGTTGCCCGATTCCCAGTCCCAGTTGATTCCCAAGCTCACGTCCTGACCGAATCGGAACAATAACGTGCGCAGCTCGGCGAGCCGCTTAACCAATTCCGCGCCGCTGATGAAACTCGCATCGCCGTCGCGTCCTAACTGCCACCAGCGAACCCGCAGAGAGAGCCGGGTCATCACCGGATCCAGCGCAGCCAACCATGGCGAGGCCGTGTCCAGCAGCAGCTCGGCGATGGGTATCTCTCGCCCCGAGCGGCCCGCCTGCTTCGCCGCGGCGGGAGGATGATCAATAATGCCCACGGCTTCGATATTCGAAGCGCCGAGTAATTCGACGAAGCGAATCAACTCGTCGCCGCGACGCGGGTCGTTGGCATCGAACCACACCGGGAACTTCACCCAATTGATGCCCACCAGCGGCAACAGCCGGCTCAAATCTTGAAACCGCAGTGGCTTGTCGGCATCAGGCAGCGTCCAGCCGAATTCGCCTTGCTTGGGAGGCGGCAGTGGCGGCATGATGGCCAGCCACACGTCGCCCTTACCGAGCTGGCGGCGGGCATCGTCCTGACCGTTAGCGGAGTCCGAGCTGAGCATCTTCACGTCGACGCGATAGAATCCATAGTCGGGAATCTTGGGCTGCCATTTTTCCGTGCCTTCGTATCCATTGGGCGCTTTGCCCAAGGAGTCCTTCAGTTTGGACGATTGTTGTTGGTCGTCGACAATCAGTCGCCCGTTGAGCTTGAAGTTGGCTGCATCTCGTTCGCGGTTGAACGCATCGAAGAGTTGGAAGCGGATTTCGGGATCGCGCTCGCGGATGCCGGACAATTCGCAGTGGACAATGACTTCGTCGAGCGCGGTGTAGACATTGCACGGATTCTCCGTAGACACGGCAATGCGCGGCAAGCGAGCCAACCACATGTCCGCGATTGACACGCGACCGTGCAAATCGCCTTTGCTTCCGCGGACGGTTACGAGGTTGATCACCACCCGATCGACCTTGGAGTCTCCCGGCTCTAACGGACCCAGGCGAACCTTTTGCCAATCCTTGGTCACGGAGATCGGCGGGCTGCTTTCGGATACCAGGACACGACCTTCCGAATCGCAAAAATCCAGCGTAATGACGACTTCCGTGTGCTTGAGTTTTTCGGTCTTCAGCAGCGCTTCAAACACATAGCTGAAACGGGATAGCACTCGGATCGGCGGACTGGAAACAGCCGCCGCGGCGCCATCCAAATCGAATTGGAGGTGCCGCTTTGCCGGGGTGTCTGCATTATCTTGAATCGCAATCTCGACATAATGTGGATACTGCAGACCGGTTTTGCGGACCCACTTATCGGGCCAGTTGTCGAAATTGACGTCCCACTCTTCACCGAACGTGCAGTGATAAACGCTGACCGCGTCGGCAGGACGATCTTCGGTGCCGGACGCTCCGCCGGTTAGAATGGCGGATGCCGCGCAGGCACAAACAAAAGCGCGCGAAATTTGCCGCCCGCTGGTTGCGATTTCCCTGGTCAGCCTCGACCGGCTGGTAGAATGCGATCTCTTCATTTACAAATCTACCGTGTCGCCTTTCGTCCGCGTGAGACACTGATCGATTTGACAATTACTGGCGAACGCTCTTGCTCACCTGCTCGTTGCCCTCACAACAGTGACAAACGTTAAAATCGGCATCCAAACCCGCAGCCTGCGCCAGCCGCTTAAGACCGCGCTGCGGACTGCCGCGCGCCTGGGTGCCGCTGGCGTGGAGATTGATATTCGCACCGAGCTGCCGGCGCGAGATGTCACAAACCGGTTTGCGGGAATTTCTTAAACAACTCGGCGACTTGAATCTCCGCGTGTCGGCCGCCGCTTTTCCCACGCGCCACGGCTACGATGACCCCCTGGAATTGGAACGGCGCGTGCTGGCCACTCAGGCCGCCATGCGATTCGCTGCCCACTTGGGCACCGACGTGGTGATCAACCGCGTCGGCACGATGCCGAATGAGTCCGACAGCACGCGGCTCGGTCAATTCCTCGAGGCCCTCACGGCACTTGCCACGTACGGCGACCGGGTGGGGGCGAGACTGGCCGCCCAGACGGCCGGCGAGAGTCCACAACAACTCGCCCGATTGCTCGAATCGCTACCCGAATATTCGCTCGGCATCGATTTGCATCCGAGCGGATTGATCGCTGCGGGGCATTCACCACGAGAAGCGGTGGAAGTGCTCGGCCCGCACGTGCTTCACGTGCATGCCTGCGACGCCGTGCGTGATGTTCGCGCCGGCCAGGCGACCGTAGTGGAACTTGGCCGGGGTACTGCCGATCTGCCCGAACTTCTCGGACGACTCACGGAGTTTGATTATCGCGGTTGGGTAACGATCGAATGCGGCGCGGCGGCAAACCCGCTGTCGGAAATAGAGAACGCCGTATCATTTTTGCGCGCTGTGAACGGCCGCATCATTACAACCGTTGCGGGTGGTGCGATCGAATCCTGCGCTTGGACAAGCGGCCAATTGTATCGTATGAGAACGTGAGAGAGTCTGCATTCGCAGTCCGGCAGATATTCAGCTCCACTTGCGCGTTGTTATGGACATTCTTCCGGCCGCCGCCTCCGACACGGGCCCGTTGAACGCGCCCGGCGTGCTATCCGCCGCGGTGGCTGCGTCGGCCGCGTCAACAAGTAAGCGCCCCGATCCATCGAGTAACCGTCCAGACGCGGCTAGCAATAGCCCTGAAGTCGCGAGCAATCACGCGGATGGTACCGGCGACCGCGCGGCCGACGAATCGCCATTGGCCGTGCCGCCCGAACCGACGACGCTATTGGAAACAGGAATTTCTCGCGCCGAATTGGAATCGCTGGTTCTCAAGATCCTGTTGCAGCGCGGCGCTGGCGCCGGGACCATGATCACGGAAATCGCCTGCGTTTCTCGCAACATTGTGTCCGATTTGCTGGACAAGTTGCGAACGGATTTGCTCGTGACGATCAAGGCGACGTCGGGGATCCAGGACTTTGTTTATCAATTGACCGAAGCCGGCTTCAAGCGGGCTCAGCAGCACGCGTCGCGATGCAACTTCGTGGGGCCCGCCCCGGTGCAATTTGACGAGTACGTGGCGTCAATTTATCGCCAGTCGTTGCAGCGAGCGCCGTTTACGTTAGGCCAGTTGCGGCGGGCGATGGCAAGCCTTGTGTTGCAGCCGAGTCTGATCAGCCAGATCGGCTCAAGCGCTCAACGACGGCCGCGGCTTGTTCCTGTACGGGTCACCCGGCAACGGGAAAACCAGCATTGCCGAGCGGGTGTGCAGCTCGTTCGGCCAATGCGTTTGGATTCCGCAAATCGTGACCATCCACGGCGAACTGATGCGGATCTACGATCCAAGTTGCCACGAAGCGGTCAAGTCGCCGCAGCTCGATGCATACTGAAATACGATCGGCCGCTGGGTGCTCATTCGCCGGCCCACAATCGTCGTGGGCGGCGAGCTCACGATCGACTACTTGGAAACGCGATTCAACACGGCGGCTGGAATCGCCGAGGCCCCCGTGCAGCTCAAATCGAATTGCGGCACGCTGGTAATCGACGACTTCGGCCGGCAGCGCGTGAGCAGCACGGAAATTCTCAATCGCCTCATCGTGCCGCTGGAAAAGCATTACGACTTTCTGTACCTGGCGAGCGGCCGGCAGATCCAGGTTCCGTTTGACGAGCTGCTTGGTGCTGTCGACCAACCTCGAGCCGCGCGAGTTGTTGGATGAGGCATTTCTGCGGCGGATTCCGTACAAGATCGAAGTCGGCGATCCGACCGAGGTTCAATTCCGCGAGCTTCTAAAGGCGCAGGCGGCGCAAGTCGGATTCGAAGTCGAGTCCGGCGCCATCGACCACTTGATCGATCAACACTACCGCCGCGCCCACCGCCCGTATCGCTTCTGCCATCCGCGCGATTTGCTGCGGCAGATCAAGAACTTCTGCGAAGTCCACGGCCAGCCGAAGCGGCTCACGCCCGATAACTTCGACTTGGCAGTGCAGAATTATTTCGCGGGGTTGTGAGACCAGTCCTCGCACTGCAAACTGCTTACCTGCGCGAAGTCACGCATATTGTTTGTCACGAGCTGGGTGATTCCCAGTTACTTCGACTACCGCGACGGAAAAATCGGCGGCCCGCAGAACAAATGGTGGACCAGTGCCTACGGCTGGGGATTCAGCCCAGTCAATCCCGCCACCGGACGCCGCGAGCATCGCAACCGCATTCCGCGTGCAATCATCGGGTTCAGCAACGCGGTCTTCGTGACCGGAGATCAGAAATACGCGGATGCGTGGCGGACGATGACGGGCGCCGTAAACTCTCACGCGGACCGTGAACGGCCGAAAGCAGTATCCCACCATGCACGGCCCCGAGGGCTGGTACGGTTGGCAGAACGAGCCCTGGAGCGTCGGTGCGCTCGAACTGTGGTATCTGTCGATGTGCGCGGATGATCTGCGCGGATCGAGGACGCACCATGGGTGGCCTATTTGCAGGGGAAAGAGCCCACTTTCCCTGAGGCCGCACTGCGCCGCGATTTGGTAAACGTGGCGCGTCGCCAGGCAGCGTTTCGGGCCGAAACCACACCGCCCGAAAGGCGATTGGCCGACAACATGATGGACTACAATCCTGCGTCGATCACCGCGCTGACGCAGCTCATGCAGGTGCACTCGTGCCCGGGCGTGAAGGCGGGTTGCTGCTGGCCCGATTGCGCTACTTCGATCCGGAAAAAAACTGCGCCGGCGTACCGGCCGACGTGGCGGCACTCGTCTCCGAACTCACCGACACCAGGACGGTCGTGACCTTGGTGAACACGAGCGGCACGGGCGCTCGCACGGTGATCGTGCAGGGTGGCGCCTACGGCGAGCGTCGCTTCGTATCCGTCGAACACGAGGGGCGCTCGCAGCCACTGAACGCCCGCACCTTCGCCGTTCACCTCAAGCCACAGTGCGGAGCCAAACTCACGTTCACGATGCAACGTTACGCAGAACCCCCAACGATCATGCGACCATGGGAGCGGAATTGAGCCGGGTGATCACGGAGCGCGGGAAGAACAGGTGAGTCCTGCGTGCGCGGCTGAGTCGCCAGCGAACTCAAGGTTTTTGAGTGCCTAATAGTCTCCGCCGGCAATGGCCGGCAACTCCGGGTCCCAGACATCGCCGACGTGCAAGTCCGACTTGTGCCGGTTCGAGGTCATGAGCTGAGCGTAAACGCGCGGCTCGATCTCGTCGGAAATGAATTTCACGGCCCCGCCGACAAATGCCGCGTTGACTCCGCCGTAATGGTTGCTCGAAGGAAAGCCGTCGTCGATGGTGATGTCCGCAATGTTGTCATAGCTCTCGTGGTCGCTCGTTCCGCCGTTGATTCGCCGCTGTTTGAAGTGCGTATCGTTCGTGATTCCTTCCGCGACGAGATCTGGCTGTTCCCAGCAAAAGCCAAATTGATATTTTTGGTCCTCCGGTTCGCTTATATCCTGGTATTGCACCGCATCCCGAAACGCCCAGTGCACGGCGCAGATTCTCCGAAAGCATTAACGTTTGGCTGGCGTGCCACGGAACGCCCGCACCTTCACTGTTCGCCTCGAGCCACGATGCGGAGCGAAACTCACGCTCACGATGAAACGTTACGCGGAGCCTCCGACGATCACGCGACCATGGGAGCGGAATTGACTGCGCGAACCTTGAAAAGGTGTCAGCAATGTCATGAACGGTTGCGCGAACAGGTGAGCCAAGCCGATCCACGTCAGCGAACGAGAACCCGGCGGTCGCTCACATAGCGCTCGGCTGTCTCGAGCTCGATCTGACCCGCCACGAGCAATCGGCGCACCGATTCGTCGAGACTTATCATGCCATCGGCCCGGCCGGTCGTAATATTCGTGTCGATGTTGTCCAGCTTTCCAAAGCGAATCGCACTCACCATCGGCGTGTTGTTGAACATGATCTCGAGAGCGAGCATGCGCTTGCCGCCTTGTGCACTTGGAAGCAGGTGCTGCGCAATAATCGCCCGCAAGGAGAGTGAAAGCTGCCCGCGGACTTCCGCTTGCATTGTCTGAGGAAATAAATCGGCGAATCGCGAAATCGCATTCTTGGCGTCCCGCGTGTGCAGCGTAGAAAACACCAGGTGTCCCGTCTCGGCGGCGCTGAGCGCCATCTGTGCCGTTTCATGGTCACGTATCTCGCCCACCAGAATCACGTCCGGATCCTGACGCAAGCCGTACTTAAGACCGTCGGCAAACGAGGCCACGTCGCGACCTACCTCGCGTTGACTGATGATGGATTTATCCAGGGATGGAAATAGGTATTCAATCGGGTCTTCAATCGTGATGATGCGATATCCGCCCTCCTCGTTGAGCATGTTGATGATCATCGCCAGCGTTGTCGTCTTGCCGGCGCCCGTCATGCCCGTGATCAACACCAATCCGTTGCGAAAATGGGCGAGCCGATTGGCCAGGTCTCGCGGAAACCCGGCCCACTCAAAATTTGGAATCTCGTTGGGGATCCAACGAAAGCAACCGCCAGGATTCTCGCCATTGACGAAATAGTTGACGCGAAATCGCTCCTGCCGTCCCGCGATCTGGTATTGCAGCGCAAAATCCGCGTTGCGTTCCCGCTCAAATTTCTCGCGCATCCGCTCCGGGCAAAACGGCAACAGAGCCTCCGCAGCCCGCTCGCGGGTTAGCACGGCGTCCTCGATCGCCACGAGGTCACCATGTACCCGCAATGTCGGCCGATGTCCGACCACGACATGCAAATCAGAAGCGCCGGTTTCAACGGCGCGAGTGAGCCAGCCGACAAGTGGTGTATCTGGATTGCCCATATCGTAAATCGAAGTCGCACTCGTTGCTGTTCGCCTGGGGAGGATTGCAACGCGTTTCCATGATACGCAAGTCGACGACGCTGGCCGAGTACTTCAACCGCGATCCGACAACAAAGTAACGCAATAAACGCTTGGATTGCTTGCTCGTTGGATGGCCAGCGACTCGAACAAAGCCGTCCCGATGCGGTACAATGGGATTCTGTAACTTTCAGCGCACAACGCACTCGCAACGGCCAATTCGTGGACCGCGCCATTGGCCGTCAGCGACTTGTGATTCGAACATCGGCGCGGCATTCCATTGCAACCTTCTCCGGATGTTCCGATGAAAAACTCCTCATCCAGCATGCCACGCCGCGATTTCCTAAGTTCGATGACGACACTGGGGCTCAGCGCGGGTGCGCTTGCCGCGCAGGTCTCCGGGGCGGAAATTGCTCAGCCGGCCGCGGCGGAGCGTCCTGCGCGTGAAGGGCGGCTGCCGCGCGAAGTGTGGATCGCCACCATCGCGCAAGAAGGAATCGAGGCGACGTCGCCTAAACAAATCACCGCTGAAATGATCGAGCGCATGGCGAGCGCCGCCCGCGCACATCAGCCAGACATCATCTGCCTGCCGGAACTGTTTCTGTTTCCCGGTCGCCGGCCGCCGCTGAGCGAAATTGCCGAGTCGCCTGTGGGCGAGCTGGCAGCCCCATACGTCCAGTTTGCTAAGGACAACGGCTGCTACGTTGCTTACTCGGGTTACACAGTCGAGGCGGGCCGTTACTATAACGCCGTGTTGTTGATCGATCGGGCCGGCCGGGTATGTGGCGAATATCGCAAGACGCGACTCACGACCGGCGAGATGCGCAAGGGATTAACGCCTGGGCCGCTCGTTCCACCAACATTTCAGACCGACTTTGGACGTGTTGGCGCCCAGGTTTGCTTTGACATCGAGTGGTCCAACGGCTGGCGGCAACTGCGTGACTCGGGCGCGGAGATCGTGCTGTTCCCATCCGCCTTCGCGGCGGGTCGCGCCGTCAACATGCGCGCTTGCCAGAACCAATTTGTAGTCGTCTCCAGCACGCGCAAGGACACCTCGAAGATCGTCGACATCACCGGCGAAACGATCGCGGCCACGTCGCGCTGGCACCGCTGGGTCTGCGCCGGTGAATCTCGAACGGGCGTTCCTGCACACCTGGCCATTCAACCGGCATTTTGACGAGATTCAGGCAAAGTACGGCCGCGACCTCGTGATCACGACCTTTGGCGAAGAGGAGTGGACCATTCTCGAGAGTCGTTCGGCGGAGCTGCGGGTCGCAGATGTGCTGCGGGAATTCGAGATCGAAACCTATGCCGAGCATATTGCCCGCGCGGAAGCCATGCAAACCCAGCATCGCCCACCCGCCGGCTAATTGCCGAGTGAAGCGTCGATGAATCGGTTCAAACTGGAAACGAATGACTCACGCAGAGGCGCGGAGGTCGCAGACGTAGAACACTAATTTCCACTAATTCTCACTAGTCCTTCGAAGGTATTGTGTGCGAGAAGTAGTGTTCCACAGAAATCTTGTCACTCGTCGGCTGTATTTCTCTGCGGGCCTCGGCGCCTCTGCGTGAGATCATTTGCGACGAAGTATGGTTCATGTCCTCCCACCGATCCCAGCCAACCGCCCACGACCGATAGAAGCCAAGATGCGAAAGTCCTCGCCCGTCCTGGTCTTGCTGATCTCTGCCATCCTGCTTTTGCTCGGCTTTGTGGCATACGTTTGGCTTTCGGTTCCGTCGGCACCTCCTGTAGTTTTGCCCAATCCCAACGGCTTCCCACAATTCCTGAAGTCCGGTCGTAGCATTGTCGGAACGCCCGCGGACATCTCAAAGTCCGATGCCGATACGCTCAAGCGGTTTCTCGACTCCAATGCCGCGGTTCTCAACGAGAGCCTCGCAGCATTACAGGTTGAGTGTATGGTGCCAATCGAGTACACGGCGGCTTACCAGCAGCAAGTCGTGGACGACATCGCGCCGCTCAAGAATGTCGCCCGGTTACTATGGGCAGACGCACGCCTCGCTGAGCTTGAAGGTGATTCGGAAGATGCCGCCGAAAAATACGCTGACCTCATCCGATACAGCCAGAAGACTTCAAAAGGCGGACTCCTCATCCATCTTCAGTCCGGCATTGCCTATGAGCGCCTCGGTTGGCCGGCACTTCTCAAGCTGGCTCCTTCCTTATCGAAGCAGAAGAAGGCGGCACTCAGAAAACAGCTCGCATCCACGAATCGGGCCGCGCTTAAAGTTGAGGACTACATGACACGCGAAAGAGTCCTGGCAACGGCAGTTCACGGCCGGTTTATGGTGTTCATCATGAGTCGCACATTCAACGCCGATGCCAGCGAAGAGCACACGCGCAAATTGATCAAGGACATGCAAAGTGCTCGCGAGCAGGTCATGAAGGCACTGTAGGAATAACACAGAAAACGAGACGGGGCAGTCTATGTGTGATAGTTCTGCCCTGTTTTCTTCGCCTGGCAGGTAATTGAACAGGAGCAAGCAGAGTTCGCAGAGTGAGAATCGTGTTTTTGATCTATCTCTGCTGTCTCTGCTCTCTCCTGTTGAATATGTTTTGGTTGCGGCCGGAGGCCGCGCTAAGTTACTCGAGAACCTCCGGAATTATTTTCTGCGGCGGTTAGCGATCAGCGAAACGACGACATATGCGAACGCGGTAACTCCTAATACTACTGCCGGCACCACCACAACGAGACCTGCAGTAAATTCAATTTGTACATTCATGCCCTCATCCTACCACAATGCAATTTGACGAATAAACCAAGCACCTGATGGCAGCGCTGATTAGCCTGTAAACTTTTAGTAAATGAGCACACCAGCCGGTTCGCCAACGCTGTGGTCAAGATTGCCGCTTCGATTCGGCTTGAAGTCGCTGTTTTGGCTGGCCATCGCGATCGCCCTGGCCCTGACTTGTTTCGTCCAGACCAAGCGGTTGTGGGATGCGGAAGCTGCCCTAGCGCGAAATTCCTGGGCAATTGGAAATGCCCCCATTCCGCCAGGCAAGTTTCGCTTGCTGGTGAACGAGCTGATTGACACCGACGACATGAAAGTGACGGTCATTCGCTTCGAAGCCAACGAACAGCATTTCATCACGGCGGATGGCGCCGGCTGCCTCTCGTCCGAAATGGATGGCGGCAGCATCCACTGGGCCGAAATCCGCGTCGTCGCCAGCTACGATTCGCTGGCCAAGCACCTGACAACCCTGACACAGGTTAAGTCCGCGTCGGGAACCGCGGGCGGCCGGACGATCTACCCATTACGCAACGATCCGACGCCGCAGGACTTCATGACGATCAAGGTCAAGCCGGGCATTTACGATTTGAAACAGACATTCGAGCTCTATCGGAAACCAGATGGCGTTGGGACGTTAACGGTAAAATAGGCGCCGCCAACGGGTAGCGAAAAGGGGAAATTCTACTTTCACACAAGAGTAGAATGTCCCCTCTTTCGACCGCACGGACAGTAGCAATATGGACAAGTCAGAAGCTGAAAAGAAGGCCCGCGACGTGCTTCGCTCCATAACTGGCGTTGACGTGACCGCAGATTCAATCGAGTTCAGAAGCGTGGGTGGCCGTCGCCATTGGATTCTGTTCTTTGGTCGCGAACATTTCGTCGAGCACGAAATTGCCGCCGATAAGGAAGGCTACACCATGCTCGTCAATGACAAGAATGGCGAAGTTCATGTATTCGGTCCCGTGCCCATTTAATCCAGCACCAACTCCCATCAGGTGGGGGTTATTAAGTGTTGGCGGGTAGGCGTTGTTCTCTTAAATACACATAAACAACGGTCCTGTGTACCGGTCCAAAAAATAGGGGACGGGAATACTCCCGTCCCCTCAATTTGCCTTGATTCGGCTGATGCCGACACGAACGAGCCAGATCACTCCGTGAACTTTAGTTCGATGGTAGAGCCTGGCGGGATTTCACCGGCTCCCTCGGACAAATGCAAGCTACCGACGCCTTCGCCGGTTTCTTCCGTGAGCAATTCAATTTCGTCTTCTGTACTATTCGGACCCACAAAGTAGAGCTGGACGGATTTCCAGGAACCGGTAGTAGCCGCCATCGCACCGCCGGCAACAAGCACCGTCAGGACGATGATCGCCGCGAGCATGCTCTTGCGACGGGACCGAGACGGCGATTGAGAAAATTCACGCATCATCAATTCCTCCACTCGTTGTTTGGAGACATCGAAATCCAGCCCCGTGACCGGGGCCTTCAACAACTCGAACGCGCGATCGAGATTATCCATTGATTCGTTCATCGCTTTTCCGCCCTTTGCAAGGCGACTCGCAATATGTCCCGGCCCCGCGCGAGCCGTGATTTCACCGTGCCTTCGGCACAGTTCAGCACGCGGGCGACCTCCACTACCGACAACTCTTCGAGATAATGCAACGTCAACACGCTCTGGAACCGCGGCGGCAGCGTGAGCAGCGCCATCCTCACGACCTCGGCTTCTTCGGCGCTATGGCTTGACTTCGATTCGGCGGCCCGCTCCGCGAGCCAACGGCCAGCATCGCGACGCCGGCGCCGTGCCCAGCGATTGACCTGGTTCGTGGCCAACCGATAGAGCCAGGCTCGAAACGGCACGCCGCGATCGCGGAACCGCGGCAAATGGCGCACCATGGCCAAAAACACGTCCGCCACCAGGTCTTCCGCATCCGACAGCCCGACCCGCCGCACGACGTAGCGGGCAATCGAGGCATAGTGCATGTCATACAGCAGCGCCAGTGCCGCCGGATCCTGTTTGGCACGTTCCACCAGATTCGCCTCGTCGGCGACTGCTGGCAGGTGGGGCTGTCCAAGTTCGGCCGTAAGCGATAGCGCCGTCATGAAGTATTTCCAACTGCACGTTACAGTCGCGGTTGTTTGCGACCAACGTATTAAAGCCACACCAGGCGCAAATGGTTCCCGGAAAATGCCGCATATGGCGTGGACTCGACTTCCGCCTCCTAGGTATATGTCTCCAGCCCTGCCAATAGCGGTGCCGTGGCAATAATGCTAGCGCCCTCATTTCCGGCACTCATTGCGCTATTGTGGCGGCGTCCGGCTAGAAAGGTGTCCGTGAGTTCCTCTTCCCGAATTGACTACCGTGCGACGCTTACTTCGCCTTGGGCATACCAGTGGCCCTTCACGAGCATCGGGAACGAGTAGAGCGACGTGCGGGCGGTGACATAGAGCGTCTTGCCGTCGGGGCCGCCGAACGTGCAGTTGGACGGCTGCTCGGGCACTTCGATCACGCCCAGGGCCTCGCCGCTCGGGCTGAACACTTGCACGCCCAGCGCCGTCGTGAGGTACAGGTTGCCGTGCTCGTCGATCGTCGCCCCGTCGCAGCCGCCGTTGTCGCGGCCGGGCGGATTCTTGATCTTGCAGAACACCCGCATGTCGCCGAGCTGGCCAGGCGCTTCGACCGGGTACGCCTGCATCTCGGCCGACATCGAGGGCAGCACATACAGCGTCTTCTCGTCGCGCGACAACAGGACGCCGTTCGGCGCCGGCGCGTCGCTCACGACTCGCGACACCTTGCCGTCGGCGCTGCGGTAGTACACGCCCTGCACGCCCTGCGGCAGCGGCTGCGGGGCGCGGAACATCGGGTCGGTGAAGTAAATGCCGCCCGCGGCGTCGATCACCAGGTCGTTCGGCGCGTTGAACCGCTTGCCTTCAAACTCGCCGGCCAGCACGCGTTTCTCCTTGGTGGCGACGTTCCAAGCGACGAGCTCGCCGCCCATATTGCAGGCCACGAGCTCGCCTTCGCGGTTGAACATCAATCCGTTGCAAGGCCCGCTCTCTTCGACGAAGACGGCCGTCTCGCCGGCCGCATTGACGGTGTGGATGCGGGCGTTCGGGATGTCGGTGAAGTACAACAGGGCCTTGCCGTCCCACGCCGGGCCCTCGGTGAAGCCGAAGCCCGTGGCAACTTTCACCACCTCGCCCGCGGGGCCAATGTCCGGAATCGGCTCGGCGGCCGCCGCCGGACGGGCCGCCGCGACCACCAACCACGCCGTGAAAACCAGATACCGCCGCAGCCCACCCGCCATTAAATTCGCTTGTCGCAGGGTGCCACTGGCTTTGCCAGTGTTCTTCTTGCCTAACCCTTGTGGTTCATGAGGAATGCAAGGAATTCCAACTCGCCAAGCTGGAGTGCAAGCTGCCGCCAAATCGGTCCTGACACGCAACAATCCGTCAGACCGAGAACAGCACTGGCGGAGCCCATTGGTCTCTACACAAGTGTGACAGCTTATGGAGCGCGTGGATTGGTAAACGCGATTTGAGCAAGTTCTCGTAGTTCCTCGAGTGAGTGGTGGCGAAGCACTTCCATCATGGCCAGTAGATTCCACATACCGGCTAGAATGGCGGGCATAGTCCAGGTTCGAGAGCGCTTCATTTGGCGGCCGCTGAGACGGGTCAGGAGCTGCCGAGCATTCTCCGCTTGAGGATGAGAACTTCGCGCTATTCGCCAGACAGTCACGCAGGCCATGCTGGCCACGAGCAATCGAGCGGCGATGGCATGGGCTGTTTCTTGCTGCCATTGCTCCACGTTCATTCCTGCACTCTTGAGCAACTTGAAATACTTCTCGATGCTCCAGCGCCAGTAGTACCAGAGCGCGACGGTCGAGTCATCGATTTCAGGCGGCAGATTGGTCAGCAATCGCCAGGTGGCGAGCACTTCGCCATCGGCACTGCGCACCTCGGCTAGCACTAGCCGTAGCGGCAAAGGAGGGCCGGGGATCTTCTGGCGATCGCTGCTACCCGGACGATTGCGTTGCCCGGCCCGCAAGAGCCGCACGGCAACTTCCGCCACATGTTGCTGGGCCGGTTTTCCGTGATAGGCCACGCGGCGAACTTCCCGAAACGCATTCCGCTCTACCAGAGCAATTCGAATAGCAGAGCATTTTTGCTCGCGTCCTTCCCATTCCACTAGCCGGTCATCGGTGCGCACCAAGAAAAACACACCACTCTGGCTCCACTCGCGGAAGTGAGCCACCGAATCCGCCTCAGCGTCGATGATGTGAACCAGCGGGCGGCCTAGCGACTGCCGTTCGGCGAAGTGCATCACCGGCGCAAGTTCATCCAGCGGCGAGAGCGCCGGGCGCACCCGTAAACTACGTGAGCAATGGACACCGTCGGCCGCGCGTAAGCTCATA
Source organism: uncultured Planctomycetota bacterium (assembly GCA_963786455.1). Lineage (GTDB taxonomy): Bacteria > Planctomycetota > Planctomycetia > Pirellulales > Lacipirellulaceae > JABDGM01. Next base: position 64,794 of record CAWAZX010000019.1, read on the forward strand.
GCCAGGGGAGCCAGCGGTGAACCATCCCGGTCGCTCACCACTAGTGCTGTCTGCAATTCATATCCTTCAGGACCACCGCGACTGCTGAGCGCGATGCGATCACGCTTGCCATCGTGGGCCGGATACATCAACTGCGACCAATCGTGGACCACCAAGGCCCAGCGATCACAAGCAGTCTGGACTTCAGCCCGGCGACTTCTATCAACGGTCGGACCAAGGCCGCAACGTCACACGCGGTTATTCAGAAACGATAAGCGGCCTGCGTCGCCGCAAACACGCTCCGCGTATCGGTAAAGCATGAATCCCACTAGCCAACGCCTGCGACGCCTGGGCATGCGACTGGACCATCTGCAAATAACGCTGCTGAGCCGCGGCTCGATCGGAGGAACTAAACATACTCCCATCTTACCCGCACCGGTCAAGCCGCTAGCAACATGTGTAGAGACAATGGGCAAAGCCAGTGGCACCCAGAAGCGACCATTGAAACAATACTGAAACACGTTCTAAGATTCGCTTGGCGCATTTCATTACCCTCGCTTCTATCAAGAGAATTCCGATCACCCCTACACAGCGCCCGATTGTAGCGGGCGTCGGCCAGCCATTCATGATTCGGCTATTCCTTGCGACGAGTACCCTTGCCGTTGACATCTGCCAGGACCTGGCCATCGCCGTCCTTCATAAGAATGGTCCAAGATTCCGTGCCATCTTCGGAGAAGTTGGACGTAGTAACTGTCTCCCCGCCGCTTGGGTTCTCACGCACCTTCCATGTAAACGTACTTGCTTTGGCATCCCAAGTACCTTGGCTTTCTTCCGTGTTCCCTGTCGAGTCAAAGCCCCAAGTGCGATAGCTTCGACTGCGAGGATCGTACGTCCGGATACTGAAGCCGCTAAATGCCGGTATTCCGTCGGCCGCGTTCACTGTCCATGTCTGCCGCAAATAGCGTCCGCCATGAATCCACTCGCCGACGCTGGACCCTGTTGCTTTCGCGCCCTCAGGCAGCGCAACACTCTTGATCGTCAGTTCCATTTCCCAATTGCCGGCGTAGTGGCTGAGCGGCTGCAGCTCGGGAACGTCGACGGCCGGTTGCTGTTGTTCATCGGCCGCCCGAGCAATCGCGCACGGTAATAACAAGAGCACGATGCCAGCGATCCGTTTTCGATTCATAGGATGCCTACCTTTATTAGAATTCGGACAGTATTCTCGCTCATACCGTTGCGAGCGAGTTGACACAGTATAGCCAGTTCGCGAGCCAGTTCGCCATCCTGCCACACTGCACACGAAAAAGCCCACGGCGAGCGCGGCTACCGAAATGCCACAGCCACTCCCAGCACGATGGCGATCAGCGTCGTGGCGATTAGCAATGAGCGGAGGCTAAAGCGGAATTGCCGGTGGAGTAACCACGGAACGGCGGCAACGGCGACACTCACCACCACGAAAACCCAGTGTGGAAGCGAAATGTTCGAGATGGCAGACCGGCCAAAAAAACTGAGCGGCAGCGCATACTGCAGCCGGGTGTCTGGTGGGTTCAGCCAGTATTCGCTGCCGAAGGTGATGTCCCAATCGTACGGGCCCGCGCCGGGCGTGCCGTTTTTAAACAACACGAGCCAACCGCGGGATGAATAGAGACGAATCCCGACCGAAGAAAGACGACACGATGCACGATCCTCGGCGTGATGACTCCGCACCCACAACACTATCGTCAGCAGGCAGACAATCCCGCACATAGCCGACAACACGATTCGTAGTTTGCGGAGCATGTGCTCATCTTACTGCATAAACGATCGCCCCTAAAACCAATGCCGCAAGCGTCGTCGCGATCAGCAGCGTGCGGAGGCTGAAGCGCCATTTAATCCAAGGGACGGGTGCGATCAGGGCTGCGGCAAGGGCATGAAACCAGTGAGGCACGACAAGAAAGCTCAAACGATTATCTCGCGGCATGCTATTCAGGGTTTCAACGGATTCGCCGCTTACACGAGCAAGGTTACGGAATATTCTATCGATCTGATAGCTCCTAATCCTGAAGAGTCCATCGACGCTCGACACTTGTTTGCGGAAGGATAATTGCCCTCGCATAGACATTGCGGAAAGCCTTTGTGAATGCGGCAGTTGAAATCCACAAACGTCTTGCCACCGGTAGCTTCGCAACCACAACGCGACCAGCAGCAGGCAGACAATCCCGCACACGGCCGAGAACGCGATTCGCAGCTTGCGGAGCATGTGCTCATCCTACCGCATTGCTCATGAAAAAGCAGACCGAGTTGAGACCGTCCGTCTACTGCGCTGACAGACAACTTTTTGCCGAGTTAACTGCCGCGCCTCGTTACTTGTGCTTGAGCCAATGATATTCCTGGATCAGGCACCAAAGATACAACTGTAGCCAGTAGAGGTCAGCGGCAAACAGGATGGATGGGCTGATCGCGCCGCCCCCAACCCGGGATGCAAATGCCCCGGCCATGATGAGGAGATTCAATGCGAACAGCACCGCCCACGTCAAACGGCGCTCACGCCAGAATAGGTAGGTAAGCAATAAGCTTGAAACTACGAGTCCGAGATCCATGAGGAGGACCAGAACTCCAAACGTAGTGTCCTCTATAGCTGCTACGCCGCCCGCAGTGGCACCCCAAAGTATAATTGCGTTGAGGCAGACGATCATTAAAACGACGAGAGTCAGTGCCAGGCGTTTCAAGTCTCTCCCCGTTTATACATCGCCAAAGGCTAGGTTTTCTTGTCCGCACTCAATTGTTTGGAGCAGCCGAAGTACGCAGTACTCTGCACTGATGGGAATTTATTTTACCGCGTAGACTAACGCGCCCAAAAGCACAGCCATCAGCGTCGTGGCGATTAGCAGCGTGCGGAGGCTGAAAGCACGAGGCCACTCGATCCACGGAGCTGCGGCCAGCGTGGCTGCAACGAATACCAAAAGCCAGTACGGCACCATCAGGAAAGACACAAAATCGTCCGGCCAATGGAACGACCCCAACAGCTCTCGATCTTCGTCCCTAACCGGTTGGCTGCGCCATGCCCATGGCTTCAGCACAAAGATATCGTTGGCAATTCTAATTGCGCAGGAACCAGGCCACGTCGAAATCACGGCAACATATCGGTCCGTGACAACACTACCCATCCAGTCGACCGACGATTGACTCCGCACCCAAAACGCAATCAGTAGCAGGCACAGTATCACGCACGTAGCCGAGAACGCAATTCGCAGCTTGCGAGCCATGTCGCCATCCTACCACACCGCGCACGAAAAACTTGTCGCGAGAGCAGGCATCGCCGGTCATCGGCGCGGGCAGGCCGGCGTAAGTTATTGCGTGGGAAAATTATTGTCCTGGTCGCGTAACAGTTCTGGATGCGCTCTGTACCACGCCTCGGCTTCTGGCGATTGTCGCCAGCGCCCTGGGCCAATGAGTGAAACCAGTATGGCTACCACAATCATCAAAAAGAATCCGGGTGGCCACGTTTGCCCGATCACCACGCCCGCTGTCAGGATCGCGGTATAAGTCGTTATCAAGAATAACCAGCGAAGTGAGAACCGCATGCGCTTGGCTATGATGCTTCTACTGCCCGCTCAATCATTTCTTTGATCATCCATACGTGATCCTACCACACCGCGCACGAAAAAGCCCTTGCAAGGACTTACCGTAACGCCGCAATCAGCCCCAGCGCAACTGCCAGAAACGTCGTGGTAATTAACAGAGTGCGCAGGCTGAATTGCCGTTTAAGCGAGACGATCCACGGAACGACCGCCAGAAGAGCGAATACCGCCACAAGAGACCCATGCGGGACAACTATATTAAACAGGTCGTTGAGTGGATCACCTGGCACTGCTCGATAGGAGCTGAAGCCAAACCGGTTTTCGCGCTTGCGAAAAGCCTTGCGTAGACTATCCGTGACGTCCTGTCGGAATGAAACCGAATTCGATGCCCTTCCAAAGACAACGCGGCCCACCAGTGACTGAACGTGAAACCGTGTACCTGGAGCCGGAAACGCTATTACCTCATTCAGGCGGTAACTGCGCACCCAGAATACAACCGTTGTCAGGCAAAGAACCCCGCACATGGCCGAGAACCCAATTCGCAGCTTGCGAGCCATGCCGCCATCCTACCACACGGCGCGGGGAAAGCCCGCCATGTGGGCGAAAGCGCCGGCGACGGTCCTTGCGCCGCGCGGGACTGACTCTCTCGACCTTGAAACAATTTATTGCACGAAAACAAGCAGCACGCCGGATGGATCGACCACGTGCAGAACAAGGAAAGTCTCGACAGCTTCGGGCGGCTTGATGCCAATGTTGTCGAACTCGCCACTCGCGGCAAGCTCACTCGCGCTCTGTGCCAGGCCTTAATATCATCCACGCCGATTTTGACCATGAAGTTTTCGGCCCATTCTTTGACGTAGTAGTCTTGCAAGCGAAAGGAACAGCCGTTGAGTTCAAAGTCGGCAGTACCGCCCCATCCCTCCGACATCTTGAAGCCCAGCGCTTGGTAGAACCGCTTGGACTTCTCGAAATCTTTAGCGGGCATGTAAACTTTGAACTCTTTAACGCTCAGCGCCATGTTAAGCTCCCTGTCGAAGGCAATTCTAGCTCAACATAGGCCTCGCCAACCTTATTGGCGAGGCCGTTTGTTTTACCGCGCGATCGACTAGGCCTCTTGCCCGTTCTCAGCCGAAAGCTGCTCGCTGCCGTTTGCTTCTCGTCGCGCGGCGTGAAGATAGACGCTGATGCTGGGCTCTTCGTAGCCCTCGCAGACCACGTCGAACACTCGGAGCGGATTAAGGTTGCCACCCCATTCTGGCAATACGATTGTGTCGCCGACTCGCGGAACAAACGGCCAATAGCGCAATACCGGCGCATTGTCATCCAAACAGAAATACAGCGTGACCACGTGCTGACCCCCGAAAAAAAGAAGAACCGATCTAAGGCCTTGTCGCTGGCACCCCGTTTACTTGCCAACGAGATCGATCTACTCAGTCTATGCACCGGCGATAAAAAGTGAAGTGCGAAAAATGGTCGCTGCGCTGCCCCACCTTCTCCGTTTGGGTGGTGGGTCATTAGCTGTGCGGGGCGGGGGTAGGAAAATTGCTCGCTGGCGGGACTATTTGCGTCCGTTCCACAACAATACCCCCAACACAATCACAGTAATTACGACCAGCGCGGACGCCACCGCGGCAAGCGTAATCATGAGCCACCAAGCTGACGAACCTTGGACTAGCATGCCGCAATCCGGCACTGGTAAGGTAAGTGCTGGAATTTAGGATTTTCTCCGCTTGGCCGCAATAAAAACTACCAGCCACGCGATTGCAAATATCACCAGTACGGCCAGCAAGACCCACTTGGGCTTAACTGGCCGCGATTCGAGGAAGCTCTCCAGAGCCAGCCACAGCGGTCCAGCTTCATCCTGCGCGACGAGAATCCCCATACTAGGCTGCCCTATCAATCAGTACTGTGATCGTCCATACGTGGTCCGATACCGCGACTGCCTGCTGTCGTGTGGTCGCCATGCTCGGAATCTCGGGCACTTCCGGCGCGGTCAGCGAATCCGATATTCTTGAACATAGTCCGGACGCACAACCGGTTGTCTTTCCTTTAAGGTGCGCTTAGACCCCGACGGAATTCGTCTTTGCTTACTTTGTCAATTCCGTGAGAGTAAAACGTCAGTCCAGTCTGACCTTGAATAGAAAAAAACGCTTGCTCAACTTCAAACTCCACATCGTCGTTTGTCCCAAGCCATACGCGATCAATTTCAGGATGTTCGGCTAGGACAGAGCGGACATCGCGTAACTGCCTATGGTATTGATGGTTCAGCCAAAGTATCGCGCCGAGTTGTAAAGCGACTATGGTTACGGCGACGAGCATCGTTTTCAGGCGAAAACGCAATGGCCACCTGGTGGCCATCGCGATAAACAATGCGATGACGTCCAAAACTACCAACACGAATGCAACGACGACGGCCAATGGGTCCATCTTCACAGCTTAGCAAGAACCGAAGCGGGCCGCCTGCACTCTTAATTGACCATCACCTCTCTTTGGATGGTGGGTCGTTATCTGTCCGTGGCGTTTCCGATTATGGGTGCTCTGTCTTGCGCAGCGCCGTCCTCACGGCAAGAGCCAGCATGCCGAGTGCCGCCAGGATGCCCATTAGTGCCGCACCGGGCGCGTCATCAGTTTCGCCGATGTAAATTCCAGCCGCGGCAACGGCCAGGCCAATCGCGACGAAGCTGAGCGCAAAGACAAACTTCTTGGGAGAGGATTTCATGATGGGCTGTACATCCACGAGGAGTGGGGCGATGGATTCAGTATAGGTGCGTTGTTGGCCTCGACTACGGGTGTGGATTAGTTACGGGGAACTGCTATGCTGGAGTGCGCGGGAGTCTTTCGGGCGTTTCTTGCCACAACAACTGGTGCGGCTTCTATGGGCGAATGCCCCGACTGTAACGGCTCAGGATGCGTAATTGATGTCGAGCCCATCCCTTGTCCCGCCTGCGACGCCACTGGTCTGATCTTGGGTGCCCCATGCATTTGCTGCGACGGAGACGGACAGCAAGTTGTCGAAGTTAACGTGCTTTGCGATCGTTGCGGCGGGCGCGGCGAAGAGTAGTCAATTGATTGGTTGTCCAGCTTCACTACCTCCCATTGGGTAGTGGTCAATTTAGTGTGTCCGGCTGGACTAAGCGTTGGAAGCGGGGCGATCAACTAGCAGTGGTCTGACTTGCTGGTCGCTGTCTTCACGGCAAACGCAATCATGCAAAGTGCAATCAAGATGCCAAAGAGTGCCCCGCCGGGCGCGTCATCGATTTCGGCAATGTAGATTCCCGCCGCAGCAATTGTCAGAGCCATCGCGACGAGACCGGTGGCAACGATTGAGGATGATTTCATGATGGGCTGGATGGTGGGGCATTAAGTGTTGGTGGGGGGATTGGAGTTCTATCAAGCCCTGATAGTGCTGTTTATCACGGTACCGCTTGGCTGCGTGTATGGTTGGAATTACGGCGAAAAGAGGGCCAGCAGATCAAATCGCACCGACGAGCGCGAATGATTCTGTGCCGAACTCACTCCTGCCGAGAATCAAACGGACCCGCCGCCCGGATGCACCTAATCCGGCACTACCTTCCTTTGGGTAGTGTGTGATTAAGTGTGCTGGGCCAGCGCCTCGACGGATGGCTACCTTCTCGGCTCATACCGCATCGCCACCGCCCCCGAGCCGAACTCCAGCCGGCTCACGAGCTTCAAGTCGACATACTTCGATAGCCCCGCGAACAACGTCGGCCCGTGGCCCGCTAGCCTGGGATGCACCACGAACTCGTACTCATCGATCAATCCCAGCTCCGCCAACGCCTGCGGGAGCTTCACGCCTCCCACGAACAGTCCCTTGCCCGGCTCCCGCTTGAGCTGCTCAACGGCCTGCCCCAGATCCCCGCGCACGAGCTCCGCGTTCCAATCGACCCGGTCCAGGGTGCTCGACACGACGTACTTCTTTGCCGCGTCGATCGTCCGGGCGAAGGGCTCCATCCAGTCGGCCATCCAATCAGGCCTCACTCCCGTCGCCGGCGGCCGCCACGCTGCCTCCATCATTTCGTAGGTTACCCGGCCGAAGAGTAGGGCATCGGCCTCGGCGAGGTTCTCGGCCCAGTAACGATGCAATTCTTCGTCCGTCGAGCCTGCCCGATGATCGCAGCACCCGTCCAAGGTGACGTTGATGGAATACCGAAGGGGTCGCATTACGTAAGAATACCGATCGCCATAGGGCGGCCTAACATCAAAGCTCAGTTGCCCACTCGCGTGAGGGGATTACACGTTACTGACTTTCACCATGGGCTTTCAACAGAAGTGGTTGGTGTTTTATTTTTTGTCCGTGGAGGCAAATAAATCCAAATGCCCACAACTTAAGCACCGTCTTGTCGTTACCTCTGTGCCGTGCGTCCCCAAAAGACCAGTTCCCTCGTCGTTTCGCAAATAAGATACATGCCTGCCGGTGCCACTTGTGTGTAGCCAACCCACTTCAAATTCGTTGGCACCACAGTTTGGGCAGGTGTCGTTTGCAGTCGATTTGTCTTGCATTGTTACTCCGCTGCTCGTGTTAGCAGTTCTTTGATGGTCCATGCATGGTCGCTGCCGCCAATCCTACCACGCCGCGCACGAAAAAGCCCGCCACACGGGGTGGGCTCGAGTGGGATTATCCACGCTCCGCGATTCATGCATTTCGTTGTTCGTCCATGATTCTTGGAGCAGAATTCGACGTCTCTGTACCGCAACAACTAGCAATATACAATTCCGTGCAGCAGCCGTGGGCGGTGCTCAAGGTTCACCAGTGTTGCCTGACGGAAACTCAAATAAGGAAAGTCTTATGAGATTCGTGCGATCGATGTTTCGAAGCGTCGTGTTGGTGGCAATCATCGTGCTTGTCAGTTCCATTGCCGACGCGCAGCAGCCGGCCAGGCAGCCGACGCGAAGCGTGCAAGGCGGGCCCACAACTCAGACGCCGCAGCTTGACCAACGGACGGGACAATTTAGGATCGATCGACGGGTGATTCGTCCCGGGTTGAGGCTTCTGCCACAACGGCCGGTGCCGCGGTGGCGATTGGGAATTCAAGTCGATGATTCGCCGCGCGGGTTGCGGATCAGCGACGTGTCCCCGAATTCACCGGCGTTTCGCTTCGGCCTGGAGCGGGGCGACTATCTCCTTGACGTCATGGGCTTCCCGGTCGGCTTTCACGCAGGTGCATACTTCCCGCTGGCCGACACGTTGAATCAATCGGTGCGGCGGGACGGTTGGGTGAACGTCCTCGTTTGGAACAGGCGCACTCGTGCCGAGGAAGCAATCTGGATTCAGGCCGAACCGCGCCAGGCGGTTCAGCCGCCGATTCGCCCGACACGCCCCATACCACCTCGGCGGCAGGGAAGTTGAACAGGATAGAAAATGGGGCCGAACCACCTGTGCAAACCACGTTGAAATCCTTTTACACGAAGTTCATCTTTGCCCTCATCCTTGTCGTGATTGGCTTGGCCATTGCTGCGGCTGGAATCTACATCGGAGAAACTGATGACGCTCCCGGTGCGGCGCTAATTGGCATCGTGGTGGCACTCGGCCTAATCGGTCTTGCCGCTAGGACAGCGACGCCCGACCCATAGTGGGGATGTGTCACTAATCAGACACACTTGATCCAGCACTACCTCCCATTGGGCAATGGATGAGAACGTAAAGTCACTAACGCTGGAGGAATCCAAGGAATTTGGCGAGGCAATCGAGCGGTCTGTTACATCTGCCTGTCGTGGCCATTCCGATTGCTCTTCAGAGACTCAAGTTCCTTCAGAGCGTCCTCGTACAGATCAAAGAGATCAGAACGCATCATCGCCATGATTTCCTCGCCTTGAAATACCTTTGCCGAGCCGTCTGCATCCCTGATTGCAATGTTGCCCTTCGTAACGCCAACCTGACCGAGCGTGAACTCAAACTTGCCACTTTTACTCAACAGTACGACGTATTTCATTTGATCACCCGAAACGAATATGCGGCTCCGCGACCAGCCTAAGTCACCCACAAATAAAACACCACTACCTGATTTTCGTCCGAAGGCCGGTCCTCCCCATTGCCAACACTTAACCGCCCCGGCGCCAATGATCGGCTTACTAGCTACGTTCGCATTCCTGCTGAGCTGCGCCGCTCTAATGGCGACGTTGGCAATGGCCAGCGTTAGTCACCGGCCGCTTCGGTTCAGCCTTAAAGCCTTTATGGCTGCCGTCACCCTAGTTGCGGTGGCGTCTGGCCTCCTCGCCGCCTGGTCGCGTATCACCTTGATTCCGTGACCCCAGTCCAGACACGCTTAGTTGACCACCACCTGCCATTGGGTAGTGGTCAATTAAGTGTGTCTGGCACCGGTAAGTAAGTAGTTAGTTTCAACCAAAGAAGAACTGCCACAACAACGCGACAGCAATTGCAAACACGACAAAACCAATGAAGGTAAATGCGAGCCTTGCTCTCCATCAGATCCTCCCGGCCAATCGCCAAGTGGTGAATCGCCGAAGGCCATGCTAGGTTACACAACGCTGGCTGGTGGGTCATGCTGGTATGGTCGCTACTCCTATGAACGACGTGCCACGCACTTTTGCGCGGATTCGTTGGTAGTGGGCGGTTAATTGTTGGCAGCGGGGAGGCCAGCGAAAACGGAAACGGCCCGGTGGTTGCGGCGTAAGCAATCAAACCCGCCGCTGTCCGAAAGTACTGGGCTATCGCAGGTTTCGATCCCATCCGTGAGGACACGGACCCCTTAGGCGGCTTATTAGACCGCTGTAGCAGCCAAGCCACGGGTTGGCCCTCCCTTATTTAGAGTCGTTCGATTCATCCAAGGTGGGATTGGATGAATTTGATGTTGGATTTTCGGACGACTCAAATTGGCGACTAGATGCGGGCGTGTGCCTTTGTGTGAAGGTGGCGAGATCGCCCATATCAACTTCAGGCGGGTAAATCCCTGCGAGGCAACCTACCGTTTTGTCCGACACTAAATCATGAATTACCACCCACATGCCCTCGATGTCCCAGCGGCCATCTAGACTGTCGATGAATTGAGATTCCGGTGGCAAGACATCGAAAATTAGCCACCCGTTACTGAATGTAGTTTGGGGTTCAATATTTAGGATTTCTTGATCCGACCTCCAGTCCTTGTTAGCCGAATATACGCCCCGCATATACGACCATCGAAAAGTCCCGTCGTCCATTTTTGCTCTAAAGAACAATTTGAATTTCAGGCTCATTCGGCGATCGTCACGGTTAGTAATATCAGCTCCAATGAAGGCTTTCCACCTGGAAAACGGGCCGTTCTCCTCAACCCTTTGCACATCGATAGTTTGAATCCCAGTTCTCGGTGACATTCGTAGTTTAAGCCTCGCATTGGATTGCATGGCGGGCGTGTCAACGGCGTTGCTGGGCTGGTGGACGTCCTCGCAACTGTCAGGTCCGCGTTCGGCTTGAATCCATACCACACAACCACGGACATGAACGTAATGAACGCCCACCCGATCAACAGAACCGTGAATAGCGACATCCGATTTCCCCACTTACGCCGAAATTTGAAAACACTGAAGGCATAGATAAAGGCCAAGTAGAGAAGCCAAACAACAACGCCAACCTCTTCAGGGAATTTCGGTGCGAACCACGCGACAAGGATTCCGAGCACCCAGCAGCTCCGACCTCGAACTTGTCTTCAGTGGTCATACTGTCACAGGCTATCACAGCTCCACTGCCATCGGCAGATAGCGACGACGAGTCAACGCTCCCTGCAATTGCGAGCAAGACGAGAACTGTCAGTAGGCCGGGCATACTTAGCCGAGCACGACCAAAGGTCGGCATGGCGTTAGTCACTGTTCCACCCCCCCTTCCGCCGTGGGGATGCACAGATAATGACCCACTACCGCCCATTGGCACGCACTTTGCTTATAGAGCGGTCGTCGTTTGATCGAACCTTTTGGGTCCCTTTCAGCAGACACAAGACTGGGCCGGAACAGACAAGAGGGGCCGATCAGGCGAAGAGGCACACCAGTACGTGGTCGAAAACGCCAACCAGTACAATAGTTAGCGAGGTCTGCCCACCTCCCACAGTACCTCGATAACTCGGTGATTTTCGCACGTCTCGGGCGAAGTCGGGCTTTCTTTCAACGAGAGAAGCCCGGCTTCGCCCATCTTTTTTGATATGTTGCAAAATTGAACACCTGTTGCGTATCGATACAACTTTTTTGCTCATTTTGAGCGGAGTTTTGGATAGTCAAAAACGACCGCTTAAAGATTTTTGCGAATTCTTGGTGCGGATGAATAGCCGTGGGTAGCATGCAGAAGGGGCGAGGAGCGAGAACAAGGACGCACACTAAGATGGCCAAATATAGGGGGAGGGATTTTGGACATCTTAGCAAAAACCCGATGGTTTTTCACTCGTCGCCACGTGATTGAACGACGAGGATAGCCGGGCGTTGAACAGGAGGTAGCAGAGAGAGCAGAGAGCGTCGAAGGATTCGATTCAGGTCCGACCTGTCTCTGCTTTCTCTGCGTCCTCCTGTGGAAGGATTGGCGCGTTCGAGGTCCCGCGGGCTTGCGATAATGTAGCAGGGGCTTTGTCAGTGTAGTCTTCACGCTCCGCGTGAAGTTGTTTTGGACGCTTCACGCTCCGCGTGAAGTTGTTTCGAATTCCTCACGAGGAGCGTGAAGACTACACTTTTTTTAATTGAGCCGTCCGATGAAAAATTGCGGGCGAACTTTTCTCTTCCTCGTTCTCTCAACCGCATCGCTTTCGTGCTGCTGGAGTTCGGCGAGCTGCCGAGTCGTCTCGAGTGGATGATCGCGCCGATGGCGACCGTCGTACAGCCAAGACCAACGATTTCGGTCTCGCCGAAGTCCGGCTGATCAACGAGGCGATTGCCCGCGGCTGGAGCGACCACGAGCTCGTTCCTTCGAAGGCCGCGACCGATGGCGAATGGTGTCGGCGCGTGTATCTGGACCTGTTGGGCCGCGTGCCGACGGTCGATGAACTGCAGGCCTATCTTGCCGATCGCAAGCGCGATAAACGTCAGCGGCTGGTCGATCGGCTGCTTGGGCGACGAGTATGCCGAGGAGTTCGGCCGGAATTGGACGACGGTCTGGTCCAACCTGTTGATCGGTCGCACGGGCGGGATGGAGCGCCGCTCGCTCGTGGATCGGGCCGGCATGCAGCAGTATCTGCGCGAGGCGATCCAGTACAACAAGCCGTACGACCAGTTGGCCAAGGAATTGATCACGGCCACGGGCAGCTGCCGGCCGGGCGATGAGGACTTCAACGGGGCCGCGAATTTTCTGGTCGACAAGCTGGAAGAGGGCGGCCTGCTGGCCACGGCCAAGACGTCGCAGATCTTTTTGGGCATGGCCGTGCAGTGCACGCAGTGTCACAACCATCCGTTCAACGAGTACAAGCAGAACCAGTTCTGGGAGCTGAACGCGTTCTTCCGGCAGACGCGGCGTGGAGCGAATCGAGGAGGGCGACGACCGGTACGCCGGCGGCCGCGTGGTGAATCGCGATTTTCGCGGCGAGACGGGCGACCCGAAGAAGGCCGACATCTATTACGAGCTCCGCAACGGCAAAATGAAGGTGGCCTACCCGGTGTTCGTCGACGGGACGTCGCTGGCGGCAAAGTATGCGGACCGCGGCGAGGATTTTGGCGACCGCGGGTTTGTGGCCGACGTCAACCGCCGCGAGGAGCTGGCCAAGCTGATTCTCGATTCGCGGGAGTTCGACCGGGCGATTGTGAATCGCATGTGGGCCCATTTCCTGGGCTACGGGTTTACCAAGCCGGTGGACGACATCGGTCCGCACAATCCGCCGTCGCACCCGGAGCTGCTCGACCAGTTGGGCGCGGCGTTCCGCGGCGCGGGCTTCGACTTGAAGCAGCTCATGCGGTGGATCGTGCTTTCGGAGCCATACCGGCTCAGCAGCCAGACGACGGCTCGCAACGAAAAGGACGATCCGACGCTGGGTGCCCGGCCGATGTTCAGCCGGTTTTATCTGCGGCAAATGCAGGCCGAGCAGTTGTACGATTCGTTGTTGGTGGCGACCGCGGCGGACAGCACGCTCAGCAGCGAGCGGCGGGAGGAGATGAAGGCGCAGTGGCTGCGGCAGTTCACGACGGCGTTTGGGACGGACGAGAATGACGAGGCCACCACGTTCAATGGTTCGATTCCGCAGGCGCTCACGCTGATGAACGGCGACCTGGTGCGGCGGGCCACGGGAAACCAGCTGGGCAGCATGCTGGCCAGCGTGGCAACCGACCCGCGGCACGACAACGCGGAGAAGATTCGCTACCTGTATATGGCGGCGCTGTCACGCATGCCGACACGGCAAGAACTCATGATCAGCAACGAGCTGCTGGTGGCCCGCGGCGGCAACGTCGGCCCGGCGTTGCAGGATATTTGGTGGGCGCTACTCAACACAAACGAATTTATCCTAATTCATTAGAATTAACTACTGGTTAGAGAATCAGATGTTTGGCCCGGAAGGTCCGTCGTTAAGATTCTTAATGATTACAACACCCCCTGCGGCTGTATCAGTCGGGGCATCGGTAGGTAGTTGGATTTATCACCGACTGACAGAAGCGGGACCTGTGGGACCGGGGGCGGATTTGGGGCTCGGCTTTGTCGGCTTGACATTCATGTTGACATCTCCGGTCTGGTATGGCTGGACTTTGCGGCTACGAAGCAAACCGCCATCATAAGATTTGGAGGAATCATCAACCTCACGCTTTGGAAATCGCAATGCATTGCTGCACTATTCCCCACGGCATGTCCCGTCGCCACTTCATGCGTCACTTGGCCGGTGCGTCGGCGTTCACGCTGCCGGCGTTTGCGCTGACGCGGCACGCTGCGCGTGCATGCCCAGTCGCTCAGTCGCGACCACAAGTCGGCGATTCTGCTGTGGCTCGGCGGCGGGCCGCCGTCGATCGATATGTGGGACATGAAGCCGGGCGCGCCCACGGGCGGACCGCTCAAGCCGATCGCCACCACCGGCGACTTTCAGATTTGCGAGCGGCTGCCGCTGTTGGCGCAGCAGATGAAGCACTTGTCGGTCGTGCGGTCGATGAGCACGCGCGAGGCCGATCACGATCGCGGCCGCTATTACATGCACACCGGTTTCGTGCCGAACCCGAGCGTCGAGCATCCCGGGCTACGGCTCGGTGGTCGCCCATGAAATGGAGAACAAGGTGCCGGAGCTGGAGATTCCGCCGTTCGTGTCGATCGGCGGGCCGAGCGAAGGGCCGGGCTTTTTGGGCATGGCGTACGCGCCGTTTCAGGTCGATGCCAACGGGCAGATCCGCGACGTGGAGATGAGCGTGCCGTGGCAGCGGATGGCCGATCGCATGAAGCTGCTGGCGGCGCTGGAGACGCGGTTCATCGAGGAGCGGCGCGGCAGTGCGGCGGAGGAGCATGCCAAGGTGCTCGCCAAGACGCACGACTTGCTCACCAGCGACCAGATGAAGGCGTTCAAAGTCCGCAGCGAGCCGCGGAAATGCTAGAGCGGTACGGCGACAACAACTTCGGCCGCGGGTGCCTGATGGCCCGCCGGCTGGTTGAAGTGGGCGTGCCGTTTGTGGAAGTGAACTCCGGCGGCTGGGACTTGCACCAGGGCTGCTTCACGTCGCTCGACACGAAGCTGCCGGAGCTGGACAAGGCGTTCGCCGCGCTGGTCGACGATTTGCAGCAGCGCGGCCTGCTGGCAAGCACGGTGGTGCTTTGCATGGGCGAGTTCGGCCGCACGCCGCGGATCAACGGCAACGCGGGCCGCGATCATTTCGCCCGCGCGTGGAGCGTGGTGCTGGGCGGCGCGGCAATTCAAGGCGGCCGGGCGATCGGCGAGACAAACGCCGACGGCACAAGCGTCGAGAGCGATCCGTACTCTTCGGAAGATCTGATGGCGACGGTCTGCCAGGCGCTGGGCATCTCGCTGCAAACGACCTACACGGCGAAAAACGGCCGGCCGATGAAAATCGCCGGCGGCGGCCGCGTGATCCAGGAATTGTTTGCGTAGTAGCTGCCGCGAGCCGAGCGGCAGTTCTTAATTTCGGATTGCGGATTTCGGAATTCAGATGGTCGGCGTAGAATCAATTCGCCCTCGCCCTGCGATATGTCAACTCACTACGTCCGCCTCGGCTCGGCGGACCTACTTGCCATGGCTACCGACAACGAAAACCTTGCGCGGTTGACCTCGGTCCGCAACGAAATGGAAGCGGGCATCATCGTCGGTGCGCTCGAGCAGGAGGGTATCAGGCCGCAATGTCCGGCGTCTACACGGCCGGCTTCCGCGCCGAAGCCCCTGGTTGGGTCGAAGTGCTTGTCGCAGAAGACGACTTATCGCGAGCGCAAGCCATCCTGCAGCAAGTGCGCGATGATCACGCCGACGTCGATTGGTCGAACGTCGACGTCGGCGAGCCGGAAGACGAGTGAGCGGATTCTTCACGTTCACGCAGCTGTGAGACGACATCTTGCCGGGGTTTGAAACCCTCGGCAAATCAAGCGTTTTCCGATTGCCGGCAAGATTGCAGCCAGCCCAGCGAATTGCTCTTAACTTGGGGCCGATTCTGGAACGACGGCCGTGCCGGTTTTGCCGGCCATATCGCGCATGGGGCTGCGTCGAATCGCACGCGCGGGCCGATTGAGCTACAATTGCGGACTGCATCGTCTTGTCGTGCGGGCAGTCCAGGAGTTCGTGCTATGGACATGGTCTTTACACTCACGGCGCTGATTGGCGGCACGGTGCTCGTGTTCCAATTCGTGCTCATGCTGCTGGGCATGGGCGGTGACCACGACCTGTCGGGCGCCGACGGCGGCCATCTTGCGGGCGGCATGGATGCGGGCCATATCGATCCGGCGCGCATGTCGGCGGCGTGGATGGAAGTCACGTGCACGTCGACCGTATCGGCGGCGCTGATATCAGCATCGCCGACGTTGCAGGTGATCATCCAACGTGGAACGAAGCGGCCGACGCCGATTTGGGCATCCCGGCGCTCACTGGTTTTATGAAGTCATTTCACTGCGGACGTTGAGTGCGGCGGTGACGTTCTTCGGCCTGGCAGGCAAGACGGCGATGGCCGCCGGCTATGCTCCGCTGCATTCGTTTGCAGTGGCGACGCTCGTGGGCCTGGCCGCCATGTACGCGGTTTACTGGTTGTTCAAGCAAGTCTATAAGCTGCAGCACACGGGCACCGAGAATGTTCGCAACGCGATCGGCGCATCCGGCGGTCGTCTACGTGCCGATTCCCGGCAAACGGGCAGGCGCGGGCAAAGTTACATTCCGGTTGCAGAACCGGTTGGTGGAATATCAGGCGGTTACCGAGGACGACACCCGCCTGACCACCGGCGAGAAAGTAATCGTCGTGGCGGCTCGTGAATTCGGATACGGTGCGTGTGGTGCGTGCGGAACCTATAACCAACGACGCGGTGCCGCCGGTCGATCACTTGGCGTCGAGCGTTTTAACGGCACAGAAATCAAGTTAATGCAATTCGCTTGCCGGATATCGGCAGAAGGTGGGGAACCATGAGTGCTTTTCCAGTCCTGTTGGCCCAAGAGGCGACGGTGTGAGCGATCAAACAATGACGATCGTTTGGATGATCCTGCTGGTGGTCGCAATCATCGTTGTGCTGGCGATGGTCATCGGCTTCATCAAATCGACGATCCGCCGCTGCAGCAGCAACCAGGTGCTCGTGGTCTACGGTGCGTTTACCGGCACCGGCCGGGCGGCCAAGACGATCCACGGCGGCGCGGCCATCGTGCTGCCGCTGATCCAGGACTACCGCTACCTGAGCCTGGAGCCGATCCAGATCGAAATTCCGCTCCGCGGCGCGCTGTCGATCGAAAATATCCGCGTCAACGTGCCCAGCGTGTTCACCGTGGCCATCGGCACGCAGCCCGACGTGATGACCAACGCGGCGATCCGCTTGCTCGACCTCACGATGGACGACATCCGCAAGCAGGCCGAGGAAATCATCTTCGGCCAGCTGCGGCAGGTGATCGCCTCGATGAAGATCGAGGACATCAACCGCGACCGCGACACGTTCCTGCAGCACATTCAGAACTCGGTCGAGCCGGAGCTCAAGAAGATCGGCCTGGTGCTGATCAACGTCAACATCACCGACATTCAGGACGAGAGCGGCTACATCGACGCCATCGGCCAGAAGGCGGCGTCGCAGGCCATTCAGCAGGCCCGCGGCCGACGTGGCCGACGAAGTGAAGCAGGGCGAAATCCGCGTCGCCGGCGCCGATCGCGACAAGGTCGTGCAGGTGGCCAGCGCCACCAAGCAGCGCGAGATCGGCACCCGCGAGGCGCAGCCGCGAGCAGGCCGTGCGCATGGCCGAGCTGGAGAAAGAGCAAACGGTCGGCGAGCAGACGGCCGCGTTCCAGCGCGACGTGCAGGTGAAGCAGGCCGAGCAGGCGAAGCGTATCGCCATCGCCGAGGCGAACGCCAAGGCCGTCGACGGCGAAAACATCGCCGACGCCAAGATCGCCCAGTCGCAGGCCACGCTGCTCGTGCAGAAGGCCGAGGCGTACGAACGCGGCGAAGTCGCGCAAGCGCGAGGCCGAGGCGGCGGTCATCGAAGTGCAGAACCGCGCGATGGCCAAGGCGGCGCTGGCCGAGGCCGAGCGCGTCGAAGCCGAGCAGCGGGCCAAGTTCGAAGCACCGGCCAAGGCCCAGAAGGCCCGCATCCTGGTCGACGCCGAGGCCGAGGCCGAGAAGCGCCGGCTGGAAGCCCAGGGCGAGGCGGCGGCCATTTACGCCAAGCTCGAAGCCGAGGCCCGCGGCCAGTACGAAATCCTGGCCAAGAAGGGCGAGGGCCTGAAGCAGATCGTCGAGGCGTGCGGCGGCGCCCAGCAGGCGTTCCAGCTGATGATGCTCGAGCACCTCGACACGCTGGCCGAGACCAGCGCCAAGGCGATCAGCAACATCAAGTTCGACAAGGTCGTCGTCTGGGAAAACGGCGGCGCAGAACGGCCGCTCGAACACGGCCGACTTCCTGCACAAGATGGCCGGCACGCTGCCGCCGATGCTGCAGGTGATGCGCGACATCGGCGGCGTCGAGATTCCCGAAAGCCTGGCGAAGCTGGTGGGCGACGAACCCGGAACGCGCGACGGCAACGGCCGTGCGAACGGCTGCCGAGCACGCGGTCGTGGAGGAAGAAGCGCCGCCGAAGCCAGCAAAGCCGCGGGTGTAAAAGTGTAGTCTTCACGCTCCGCGTGAAGAATCCTCTCGCGGAGCGAGAGGCCTACACTTACTTCGCGTCGTGCTCGCGGCACCAGGCGAGCATGTCGGTCGATCGATCATTTTCGACTTGTCGACTTTCTCGCACGACTTGGCCGGTGCAGCTGCTGCTGGCGTCGGCAGCCTTCGCTCGGCCGCGAGCTGCTTCTTCGACGGCTTCGGCTGCCGCTTGCGGCTTCGCGCGGCTGAGGCTGCCTGCGGCTTCGCCGCGCCGGCGCTCCGCCGGCACGGGCGGCGGCGAGCATGTCGGCCACGCTCATTTTCGAGCGATCGACTTTGGCAGGCTTGCCGCTGCCGGTTTGTCGGCGGGCGGCGCCGCTTCCGGCTTTGCTTTCGCGGCCGCTGAAGCGGCCTCGCCGGCGCGGCTTCGCCGCCGCGGGCGGCGGCGAGCATATCGGCGACCGATGGCTTTGCCCGGCTTTGCGCCGGCGGCCGGCGCTTCGCCGCTGGCGTCTTCGCGGCTGCGGCCGGCTTGGCTTCCGCCTTCGCCGCCGGCTTTCTTCGCTTCCGGCTTCGGCCGCCTTCGGCGGCGGCTTGTCGACAACTTTCAGGAATCGGGTCGATGTCGTACCAGCCGATGTTCAGGTGATAGTCGTCGAACTCCACCAGCGCCCGGCCGCTCATGTTCACCGTCTTCACCTGGCCCACGACGTCGCGAAACCGGGCCAGTTCCGGCCGCGTCGCATCGACCACGACGTACTTGTCCGTGTACTCGCGCTTCATCTTTTCGATCTGGTCGAAAAACATCGCGAATCTCGACTCCAAAACAATAGCCGGCGAGCTATGCTCGCCGGAAGCATTTCGTAGCCCGCCATTCTGGCCAAATTGCCAGCCGCTCGGCAAGGACAATCGCGCGGTAGTTGCTACCCGCCGCGGCGCGGTTCATAATCATCGCTCAACGAATGCGTTCGGTGGACCATGGTTGTCCGGCCGCGGATACAATGCATTCGTAGCAATGCCCATCCGACACTTTCCACGACGAGGTAAAACATCATGTTCGATCAGGCAATTCTGCGTCGCGATCGTTCTGCGTGAACATTGCTTGTTGCTGTCGCAGCGTGGGCAGGCCCAAGAATACCTGACCGGCATCAAGTGGCCCGAGCCGCCGATCGTCACGCCGGGCAAGACGGACGCCGATCCGCCGTCGGACGCGGTCGTGCTGTTCGACGGCAAGGACCTGTCGGCCTGGGAAAACGGCGACAAGTGGAAAGTCGAAGACGGCGTCGCGATCGTCCAGCGACGGCGACATCACCACCAAGCAGAGCTTCGGCGACTGCCAGCTGCACATCGAATGGTCGTCGCCCGTGCCGGCCACGCGGCACGCAGCCAGGGCCGCGGCAACAGCGGCGTCTTTCTGATGGACCGCTACGAGATGCAGGTGCTCGATTCGTACGACAACAAAACGTACTTCGACGGCCAGGCCGGCGCGATCTACAAGCAGACGCCGCCGATGGTCAACGCCATGCGCCCGCCCGGCGAGTGGAACACGTACGACATCATCTGGACCGCGCCGAAGTTCAAGGACGACGGCTCGCTCGAAGTCGCCGGCCTACATCACGGTGCTGCACAACGGCGTGCTGATGCTCAATCACTTCGCAGCTGAAGGGCAACACGCCGTTCAACCGAGTGCCCGCAGTACGAAAAGCACGGCAAGCTGCCGATCCACCTGCAGGACCACGGCAACCCGGTGCGGTTCCGCAACATCTGGGTCCGCGAGATCAAGCCGATCGTGGGCAAGCGCGTGCGCGAGCCGTACTTCCGCGACGGCGACCGGCGAAGATGGCCGGTGAAGCAAGCCGACGGCCGCGAACTAGACCGTTTCGCCGCGATCGCTTGCGACGCGGCGTTAATCGTCGAGCAAATCGCATCGCGATACGCCCAACGCGTAACGTGCGCCGGCAGCATCTCAGCTGCGGCCGACGGTTGGACGCAAATGCGTGCCGCAGCAAGTGCGGCGTGTTCCTCGAACTGCGCAGATCGGCCAACTGGACAAGTTTATCCGTCGGACGCACGCGAGATCCACAACGCATTGGCCCGAACCGAAGTTCAACACCAGTCGTCACCGCCAATCGGTTGCACTCCGCACACGATTGCGATAGCTACAGTACTAAGTACTCAGTACGTTCGGCTGGCAGTTCAAACCGGCACTGCCGACATCGAAGTCGAATCGGCTAGCGTTGTCCACGTCGAACGTCGCTCGAACGAATCACAATTTGCGACAACCGGCTTCACGCATCATCGACCAATGGGTCGAGCCGCGACATGCCGACCAGCATAGCGGCATGCGGCGCTTCACGTGATGCATCATCTGTTGCAAGTCGTGCAGATTGATGTGCCTGGAATGGCGGGACTTGGCGGCCAATGCTCGTCCGCCGTCCCCTTCAATGCGATTCCAGCACGAGCACCGGCAGTCCTTCGCACGCCGACTGCAACGATTCGATGTGCGTAGCGATCTGGCCAATCGAGAGAAACTCGACACGCAAACCTCGCCCCGTCGGCATCGCAGTCTGCCGACAGATTCGGCGGCCGGCTTCGGACTCCTCGCTCACTCGTCATCCTCCTCGACCGGCTGGCCGGCCCGCCAGCGGAGCACGGAGTCCAGAAAGCCCTGGATGTCGCCGTCCAGCACGTCGTGGAAGTTGCCCTGCTGGTACTTCGTGCGGGCGTCTTTCACGCGCTGGTCGGGGTGCAGGAAGTAGTTGCGAATCTGCGAGCCGAAGCCGACCTTGGCCTGCTGCTGGTACTTGGCCGCCTCGGCCGCTTCGCGTTTTTCTTCCTCGGCCCGGGCCATCCGCGCGCGGAGCATCTTCCAGGCCGTGGCCCGGTTCTTGTGCTGCGACCGCTCGCTCTGGCACTGCACGACGATGTTCGTCGGCAAGTGCGTGAGGCGGATCGCGCTCGACGTCTTGTTGACGTGCTGGCCGCCGGCGCCGCTGGCGCGGAACACGTCCTCGCGGACGTCTTCGGGGTCGATCTCGATCTCGACCGAATCCGGCGATCTCGGGCGACACGTCGATCGCCGCGAAGCTCGTCTGCCGCTTGCCTTCGGCGTTGAACGGGCTGATCCGCACGAGCCGGTGCATGCCGGTCTCGCCCTTGAGGTAGCCGTAGGCCATCGGGCCGCGGACGGCGATCGCCGCGTGGCTGATGCCGGCCTGCTCGCTGTCTTGCCGCTCGAGCAGCTCGACCGAGTAGCCGTTCTTCTGGGCCCACTGCGTGTACATGCGCAGCAGCATCTCGGCCCAGTCGTTGGCGTCGGTGCCGCCGTCGCGGGCGTTGATCGAGAGGATCGCGCCGGCCGCGTCGTGCCGGCCGTTGAGCAGCGCCTTGAGCTTGAGCTCCTCGACGATCGCTTCCAGCCGCGCGACTTCGCCCGGCACTTCGGCGGCGAACGACTCGTCCTCGGCCGCCATTTCGATCATGGCGGCCAGGTCGTCGCTCGACTTGAGCGCGTCATCGAGCGGCGTGACGATCGAGGTGAGCGACTTGCGTTCTTCGACGGTGGCCTGGGCCCGCTCCTGGTTGTCCCAGAAGTCCGGCTGCCGCCATCTCGGCGTCGATCGCCGCGATGCGGGCCTTCTTGGCCTCCCAGTCAAAGAGAGTCTCGGAGTTGGAGGATGCCTTCGCGGATCGCCTTGGCGCGATCGATGAATTCTTTTTCCATGGCGGATTCCCGTAGGTCAGGCTTTCAGCCTGACGATCTGCGGTTGCTCACGTGTCAGGCTGAAGCCTGACCTACGCGGCGACATTATACGGCCGACGGCCGCACGCGACGAGGCCATACTTGCCGCTCGCCGCACGCAGCCCTAGACTCGCAGTATGTCGCGCGTTGTGTTGGCCATGAGTGGCGGAGTCGATTCGAGCGTCGCGGCCCATCTGCTCACGCGAGCAGGGCCACGACGTGATCGGCGTCTTCATGCGCCATGGCGAAGCAGTCGCCGGCGGCGTGCGAGGAGCGAGGAGCGAGGAGCGAGGAGCGAGACGCTGACTCCGACTCCTCGCTCCTCGCTCCTCGCTCCTGCTCCATCACAAGCAAGGCTGCTGCACCGCCAGCGACGCCGAGGATGCCCGCCGCGTGGCCGACAAGCTCGGCATTCCGTTCTACGCGCTGAACCTGCAGGCACGAGTTCGGCCAGATCATCGACTACTTCGTCGCCGAGTACACGGCCGGCCGCACGCCGAACCCGTGCGTGCAGTGCAACAACTGGATCAAGTTCGGCAAGCTGTTCGACTACGCCGACAGCGTCGGCGCCGAGTTTGTCGCGACCGGCCACTACGCGCGGCTGGAACGCAGTGCCGACGGTCGACGTCGCGCTGCTGCGCGGCGTCGATGCGGCGAAGGATCAGTCGTACGTGCTGTTCGGCATTCGGCCGCGAGCTGTTGCCGCGGATGATGCTGCCGGTCGGCAGCTTCGAGAAGCCGGCGATCCGTCGGATCGCGGCCGGACTTGGGCCTGCGCGTGGCCGAGAAGAAGGACAGCCAGGAAATCTGCTTCGTCACGCGCGGGCGGTACGACGAGTTCGTGCGCCGCCGCGGCGACGCGTGGACACGGCCGGCGAGCTGGTGACGACCGACGGCACGGTCGTCGGCGAGCACGACGGCATCGAGGGCTTCACCGTCGGCCAGCGGAAGGGCCTGGGCGTCGCGCTCGGCGAGCGCAAGTTCGTCGTGCGGATCGAGCCGGAGTCGCGGCGCGTGGTGATTGGCGATCGCGACGGAACTCGATCGCCGCGAGCTGACGGCCCGCAATTGCAATTGGCTCGTGCGCTCGATCGCGAACGACGTCAGCGACGCCGCGATCGCTGCTACGCCCAGATCCGCTACAACGCCGCCGCCCAGCCGGCCACGATGACGCGTGCTTGCCGGAACGGCGTTTGCACGTCGTGTTCGACGAGCCGCAGTTCGCGGTCACGCCGGGCCAGGCGGTCGTTTGTTACGATGCGGACGACAACGAGCGCGTGCTCGGCGGCGGCTGGATTGAGTAGAGTCAGAGTAAGAGTCAAGAGTCAAGAGTCAGAGTCCTCTGGCTCTTGACTCTCGACTCTTAGACTCTTGACTATTCTCTCATGCCCAATCGCCTCGCCCACGAATCGAGCCCCTACCTGCTCCAGCACCAGAACAATCCGGTGGACTGGTATCCGTGGGGCGACGAGGCGATCGAGAAGGCGCGGCGCGAGGAGAAGCCGATCTTTCTCTCGATCGGCTACTCGGCCTGCCACTGGTGCCACGTGATGGAGCACGAGAGCTTCGAGAACGAGGCGATCGCCCGCGTGCTCAACGAGAACTTCGTGCCGATCAAAGTCGACCGCGAGGAGCGGCCCGACCTCGACCAGATTTACATGAACGCGGTGCAGATGCTCACCGGCCACGGCGGCTGGCCGATGAGCGTGTTTCTCACGCCCGAGCTGAAGCCGTTCTACGGCGGCACGTACTGGCCGCCGCAAAGCGCCGCGCGGCATGCCGGGCTTCGACCAGATTCTGGCCGCCGTGATCGACGCCTGGAAGAATCGCCGCGAGCAGGCGCTGAACGCGGCCGACCAGCTCACGGCCGAGCTGCAGAACGTCGGCGCAGTCGGCGGGCGGCGACGCGAGCGCGCTGAACGTCGAGCTGATCGACGCCGCCGTCGAGCCAGCTGCGCCGGGCGTTCGACAGCACGTACGGCGGCTTCGGCCAGGCGCCGAAGTTTCCGCACCCGATGGATCTGCAGCTGCTGGTGCGCGTCGCCAGCGCAGCGGGCAGCAGGGGCCGCTCGACATGGTCCGGCTCACGCTCGACCGGATGGCGGCCGGCGGCATCTACGACCACCTCGGCGGCGGCTTCGCCCGCTACTCGGTCGACGCCCGCTGGCTCGTGCCGCACTTCGAGAAGATGCTGTACGACAACGCGCTGCTTGGCCGGCGCGTATCTCGATGCGTATCTCGTCACCGGCGACGCGAACTACGCCCGCGTCGTGCGCGAGACGCTCGACTACATCATCCGCGACATGACCGACCCGGCCGGCGGCTTCTACAGCACCGAAGACGCCGACAGCGAAGGCCACGAAGGCATGTTCTACACCTGGACGCCCGACGAAATCGAAGCGGTGCTCGGCGACGAGCGCGGCGCGACGTTCGGCCGCGTGTACGATGTGACCGACGACGGCAACTTCGAAGGCCGCAACATCCTCAACTTGCCGAAGACGCTCGAGCAGTGCGCGAAGATCCTCAGCCGCGAGCCGGACGAGCTGGCCGCCGAGCTGGCCGAGAGCCGCGAGAAGCTGTTTGCCGCGCGCGAAAAGCGCGTTCGCCCGGGCCGCGACGACAAAGTGATCGTCGCCTGGAACGGGCTGATGATCGACGCGATGGCCCGCGCCGGCGCGGCGCTCGAACGAGCCCGAGTACGTCATCACGGCCGACGAAGTCGGCCAGCTTCATCCTGCAGACGCATGCGGCGCGACGATGGCCGGCTGCTGCACACCTGGCGCGACGGGCATGGCGAAGCTCGACGCCTATCTCGACGACTACGCCTCGCTCGCCAACTCGCTCGTCAGCCTCTACGAAGCCAACTTCGACGAGCGCTGGATCGACGAGGCGGTGCAGCTGATGGACATCGTGCTCGAAAAGTTCGCCGATCCGGCCGGCGGCGGCTTCTTCTACACGGCCGCCGACCACGAGCAACTCATCACGCGCACCAAGGAGCTCACCGACAGCAGCACGCCGAGCGGCAACGCGCTGGCCGCGACCGCGCTTGTTGCGGCTGGGCCAGCTGCTTGGCCGCCGCGATTATCTGGAGCGGCCGAGCGAACGCTGGCCGCTGCGGTGCCGATCATGCAGCGGGCGCCGACGGCCGCCGGCCAGATGCTGCTCGCGCTCGACCGCTACCTCGGGCCGGCGCACGAACTGGTGCTGGTCGGCGATTTGGCACGCGACGATACGAAGCAGGCGATTGCTGCAGTCCATCGCCGTTATTTGCCGCGAGCGGTTGTTGCCGCTCGCGATTCGAAACCAGGCTGACGGCGCCGCTCTCGCGGCATCTTGACGGACTTTTCGCCGGCAAAGAATCGCCCGATGGCCAGCCGGTGCTGTATGTCTGCCAGAACTTTGCGTGCCAGGCGCCGGCGGTTGGTCTGGAGGCGATCAAATCGCGACTTGATGCACTCACGGCCGTATCGGCACAGTAGGGTGGGCATCGCCAACCAACGCCTCGCACCGGCGCCGGAACAATGGTGGGCAATGCCCACCCTACCGATCAGTTGGATTTGTTATTACGCTGGCCGACGATGAGTACCAAAAAAATCGCCAGCACCTGGATCGGCGGCGGCACGGTGGACGCGAAATAGGCGACACGTCGCCGCGACCACCAGTCGGCCCGTGACACCCGACCCACTTCGATCCCGCCTGCAAGCAGTTGGTAGGCCGTGGAAAATAAACCAGCCGGTTGCAAGCCCCAGGTGTGTTCTGCCGACGAGAGTTCGAAACGCCGCGACCAGAAGTTGCGCTGCACATCGCACACGCTTTCTCCGCCGGCGAAGAGTTGAAACGCATCCTTCCACATCGACGCCTTACGAATCGTGAAGTCATGACCCGTGATGGTGAAATCGCAGCCTTCCCTCCAGAGTTGCATCTGCAGCGTGGTGATGTACGCATCACCTTGATACAAACTGAAATGGCGTGAGAACCAACCTTGCGGCTCAATCTTCCACCAGTTGGACGTGGAGCTGCTCACGGCGTCGCGGTCGGCAGTGTGGAGCATGGTCATTTTGGTTCGCTGCTCGTGGCGGATCGAAATGCCTCGACGGCCAAAGCAACAGCTTCGGCCAGCGAAATTCCGTGCTCTTTCGCCAGGCGGGACGCATCGTCGTATTCGGGCGTGAACGCGCGGAACCATCAGGCAGATGTGCGATCTTGCCGGCAACGCGGCCCAAGCGGGTTTGCACCGCGTGTGGTTCGCGCGAAAGCACGCTTCGTTGCACCGTCGTTCGCCGCACGCCGAGTGTCGGCGTCTCCTGGAACAGAATGGACTCCAATCGATCGGCATCCGATGGCTGCGCTTGCACGCTAACAAGAATTCCTGGCCGATTTTTCTTCATCTGGATGGCCGTCAGCGACACGTCAAGTGCGCCCGCCCCCCAAAGTCGTTCGACGGCATGACCCACCGCCTCACCGCCGGCGTCGTCCAGGTTCGTCTCCAACAGTACGATCGACTCCGCATACGGCTGGCGACCGGTGTCCGCGGAAACGACTTCGCCCACGAGAATTCGCAGTACATTTGGCTGCGGAAAATCCT
This sequence comes from uncultured Planctomycetota bacterium, assembly GCA_963786455.1. Taxonomy (GTDB): domain Bacteria; phylum Planctomycetota; class Planctomycetia; order Pirellulales; family Lacipirellulaceae; genus JABDGM01. The sequence goes on from CAWAZX010000019.1 coordinate 91,827, forward strand.
TTTGCCCGGCGCCGTAGCCAATCCGGTCGACCGTCATCGCCGGCAGCGGTCCGAAACCGTCGGCCAGCGCCGCGACAATTGCCGCGCCGGTCGGCGTCGTCAGCTCGCCTTCGACATCGAGTCGGCCAACGGCACGCCGCGCAGCAGTTCCGCCGTTGCCGGCGCGGGGATCGAGCAGCGGCCGTGGGCGATCTCGACAAAGCCGTGGCCCGTCGGCACGGGCGAGCACACGATCCGCTCGATGCCGAGCAAATCAAAGCCGATTGCCGAGCCGACGATATCGGCAATGGAATCCACGGCCCCGACTTCGTGAAAATGGACTTTCTCGATCGTGCTGCCATGCACCTTGCTTCCGCCTCGGCCAGCTTTTGGAAGATCCGCTTGGCAAGCTCCCGTTGACGGATCGAGAGCACGCTGCCGTCGATCATCGCCGTGATGTGGTGCAGGTGGCGATGCTTGTGCTCCGGCTCGTGCTCGACCGTGATTTGCGTGGCGCGGAAGCCGCGCTTCTTCACTTCACACGTTGAGAGCCGGCAACTGGGCAGGCCGAGGGAATCGATGCCGGGTTGGATCGCCGCGAGGTCGGCCCCGGCGTCGACGAGCGCGCCGAGCGTCATATCGCCGCTGATACCGCTGGCACAATCCAGATAGGCAATTCGCATGTTGTTGCTAGCAGGTGAGTGGTGTGCCGTTGCCCACATTCGCCGCGGCACTCATTTTACGATTACCACCATGTCACCGCCACTGAGCACGCTGTTGACGCTTGTACTTCGCTCGGCTAGAGTTCCGCCGCCGTACCAGGCGCAGATTTTCAGAGATGGTGCGCGCACTGTTCCCGCGATATGCCCATCACCAAAACATCCGCCGGTCATCCAGCGAAGCGTTCTGCGCCCAAAATCTGGGGCCAGATGCCGGCGCGGATGAAGGTGCTGTACGTCACGACGCTGCACCGCACGGGCGGCTGGCTGGCCGAGGCGTTTGCCGCCGATTGCGCGGCCGAGATTTGGCTCGAAGAAGCGATCGGCGTGACGGCCGGCCTGGCCCACCTGCGCGACGAAGTGTTCGACGCCGTGCTCGTCAGCCACGAGCCGGGCGTGCTCGACGCGCTGGATCTGGTCGAAGGCCTTCGCGCCGGCGGCAACGACGAGCCGATGATCGTGCTGGGCACGGCACCTTCGGCCGAAATGTCCGCCGTCTGCTACGAAGTCGGGGCCGACGCCTATTGCTGCGTCGCCGAAACGACGACGCGCTCGCTGCTGTGGACATTCGCCCGCGCAATCGAGCGCTACCAATTGGTGCGCGAGCATCGCCGGCTGGTGCAAATGGAGCAGCAGCGGCTGGCCCAGGAACATCAGGAAGCCGAGCGGCTGCTGGCCGAGCAGCGGGCACTGATCGCCGAGTTGGAGCTCATCCGGCAGGGCAATTCGTCGCCAGGGATTGGACGCGGTGACGATGAACCAATTTCGGAATTCGGAATTCGGATTTCGGAGTCTGAGAACAATCCACAATCCGCGGCTCGACTGAGCTCCCGAAGTCAATCCGCAATCCGCACTCTACAGAATGCGATCTTCCCGATCGCCTTGTGACTCACTACCGCGAGATGCTCCGGGCGTACGTCGTCATGGGGGCCGGCAACCTGGCCGACGAAATGACGACGCTCGCCAGCTTGCTGGCCGAGGCCAGCGTTTCCGCCCAGCGGACGATGCAGCTGCACGTGCACGTGCTCGAAGAGCTGATCGGCTCGCTCGGCAATCGCAGCGCCCGGCACGTGATGAATCGGGCCGACCTGTTGGTGCTGGAAGTCATGGCCCATCTGGCCGACGGCTACCGCCGGCGATACCATGATCGCTGCCATCCGCCGCGGCAGCGCGACGCTGCCGGGCTTCTGAGACAGTACGTCGCCGGTACTGCTTGAGTCACTCGTCACTCCGTTCCGATCCTGCATCTGTCGCCGACGCCAACACACACCGTCGCCGAACTGCGCAAGATCGTCGCCGATTTTGTCGCCGAGCGGGATTGGTCGCAGTTTCACTCGCCGAAGAATGTGTCGATGGCGCTGGCGATCGAAGCGGCCGAGCTGATGGAGCATTTCCAGTGGCTCACGACCGAAGCGTCGCGGCGCTGGCCGAAGATCCAGAAAAGCTGGCCGACGTTGGCGAAGAGCTGGCCGACGTCATCGGTTATTCGTTCGCGCTGGCCAACGAGCTGGGCATCGATCTATCGAGCGCGATCCGGGCGAAGATGATCAAGAACGCCGAGAAATATCCGGCCGAAAAGTACCGCGGCCGATACGGGCCGGAGGACAACAGCGGACGGTAAGAGCGAGTGCGACCATCCATCGCCATCGTCGGCGCCAGTACACGGTCCGCCGCCGCGTCGGCCCTGCGGGCCGGATTTCAACCGATCACCGCCGACCTGTTCGCCGACGCCGATCTGCGGGCGATTGCCACGGCGACGCGCATTTCGCCCTATCCGGAAGGGCTCGTCGATTGGCTGCGTGCGGTCGAGCCGCCCGCGTGGATGTACACCGGGGCGCTCGAAAACCATCCCGAACTGGTCGACCAAATGGCCTGGATCGCGCCGCTGTGGGGCAATCCGGGCGATGTGCTCACGCGTGCCGCTCGCCGTGGGAGCTGGCCGAGGCTCTGCGTGCAGCCGGAATGTTGTTTCCTGAAACGCGCTCCTCCGGCGAAGGATTGCCGCACGATGGCAGCTGGCTCATGAAAACCTACTGCGGTGCGAGCGGAAGCGGCGTGCGGGATTGGGACGTGGAGCAGGGGGCAGGGATCAGGGATCAAGAATCGTCGCGTCATATTCTCGGCCCGGCGCAACCTGTTTGCTTCCAACGGCGAATCAATGGTATGTCCTGCTCGGCCGTTTTCGTCGCGAGGGATGACACCGCGACACTTGTCGGCGTCACGCGGCAACTCATTGGCGAATCCTGGCTCGGGGCGCACGGGTTTCAGTACGCCGGGTCGATCGGCCCGCTGCCCATATCTCAGGCCACGCGGGAAACGATCGCGCGAATTGGTGTGGTACTGACAAAGCAATTTGAGCTGAGGGGCATTTTCGGCGTGGATTTCATTCTCGACGCCGAGCGAGTGTGGACGCTGGAAGTCAATCCGCGATACACAGCATCGGTGGAAATCGTGGAACGTGCCACAGGTCTTCCGGCCGTGGCGATGCATGCAGCCGCATGTGCCGAGGGGCTGGAACATCGGGACTTTGGAATGCTGAGAGAAACGAGCCCTCAGCCCCCAGCCCCCAGTCCCCTTTGCACGGCAAAGCAATCTGTTTGCAAAGCGTGACATCGTGATTTCAACCGAGTTTGACGAGATGGCACTAGCCGAGGCTTTGCAGAGGCCGTGGCCGACGCTGGCCGACGTCTCGCCCGCTGGTACGCCAATTGACGCCGGCCGACCGATACTCACGGTCTTTGCCGAAGGCGATACGGTCGGCGACGTCGAGCGCCACTTGCGAATTCGCGTGAAAGAACTAGAACGGCAGCTCTATGGAAACGAGGTGCCGTCATGAGACTCGGTGTTATCAGCGACACACATGGCCACGTGGAGCTCACGCGGCCTGCGGTGCGGATGTTCGAAAGTCTGGAAGTGGATGCGGTGCTGCATTGCGGCGACATCGGCTCGATGGCGGTCGTGGAGCTGTTTGCCACATGGCCGACGCACTTCGTGTTCGGCAATTGCGACGACGGACACGCAAATACTTCGCAGCCGCGATTGGGAAGGCTGGCCAGAACGTGCCACGGCCTGTTCGGCGATTTAGAGTTCGACGGCGTCCGGGTCGCGCTGCTGCACAGCCACGACCGCCGCAAGTTTCGCGAAACGATCGACAGCGGCGAATACGGCCTCGTCTGCTACGGCCACACGCACGTGGCCGCGATCGATCGGCACGGCGAGACAGTGGTCCTGAATCCAGGCGCGATCTATCGCGCCAATCCGCACAGCGTCGCGGTCGTCGATTTGCCCGCCGTGACGGCGACGATCGTCGAACTGTGAATAATCGAGAGCTGAGAGTCAAGAGTCGAGAGCCAGAATGATTCCGTTGACTTGCTTCTGGCTCTTGACTCTCGACTCTCTGTCTCTCGACTCATTACCCCGCCAGGCGGTCGATGCGGTTCATCGGCAGGATCAGCTCCGCCTCTTCCGACTGGCAGCAGAACTGCATCAGGTAGGCGTCTTCCGGCGAGTCGTCGTAGAAGTCGTGCAGCACGCTCGTGGCCCGGAAGCCGCTGGCGCGGAAGAACACTTGGGCGGCGAGGTTCGTTTCGCGGACTTCGAGCGAGATCCGCGTGCGGCGCTGGCTGGAGAGCTTGCCGACCAGCTTGTCGATCATCTGCCGGCCGACGCCGCGGCGGCGGACGTCGGCCGCCACGGCGAAATTCAGGATGTGCAGCCGCGTCTTGTGCAGCTCGTAGATCATGAAGCCGACGACGCGCTCGCCGTGCTCGGCCACCATGCCGATGCAATTGCGCTGCCGCAGGCAGCGGATGAATTCCTCTTCGAACCAGGGGAATTCGAAGGCGTTGCGTTCGATCTCCAGCACTTCGGCCATGTCGCGGCGGATCATCCAGCGGATGTGAACGCGAAGCTGCGCCTGGTGGTCGATCGTCATGTCGGCCTCCTTCCCTGTCGGCCCGGCAGGTAATGCTACCGGTTTCCTGCCAGTACTTTCGGTTGACATTCGCATCCCGCGAATCCTCTGGTGTGCGGCGAGGTGAAACTGCGCGGCTCGTTTGTCACGCATCACGACCGCGGGTTGAGCAAAATATCAGAAGCCGCACGATGTGCCAAGCCGAGTGATGGGCGTGCTAGCAATTGCCGCGACACGTCGTCGGGGGGAGGAAGGGGACAGGTCCATGAGCGAAGAGCAAAGAGCAAGGAGCAAGAAGGATTCTTGCTCCCAGCTCCCCGCTCTTAGCTCCCAGCTCATGGACCTGTCCCCGTCTGGTTTACTTAAGTCCCGCGAGGCGTGCCGTTTCGTCGTAGCCGCGAACGGCCGAGGTGGCACCCACGCCAGTGACGCAGAATGCACCGGCCGCGGCGGCAAGTTTTCCCGCGTCGGCCGGCGCCAGTCCACGCAAGACCCCGGCGAGAGAGCGCCGTAGAAACAATCACCAGCACCCGTCGTGTCGACGACGGGCCCCGGCGGTTTGGCCACGGCGACGTCGATGAATTCGCCCGGCTTCGGGCTAAGCAAGGCGCCGCGCTCGCCGAGCTTGATGCCGAGCCAGCCGCGAGCGCCCGCGTCGCGGTACGCCTGGATCATCGCGCGCGGCTCTGTGAGGCCGGTTTGGTGCGCTGCTTCGGTTTCGTTCGGCACGTAGAAATCGAGCATGCGGCAGAATTGGGGCGAGCGGGTCCATCGTGCCGCCGTCGCCGGCCGCATCGAGCGCCGTCAGGCAGCCCGTGTCGCGGATGGCCGCGAACACTTCCGGCAGATCGGGCTGCAACCGCGTCATCAGCGGATAGTAACCCAGCAGCACGACGCGGCTCTTCGCGAACAGATCGAGCCGCTCCAGCATCGCCGCCTTATCGAGCATCCGCGGTGCGCCGGCGCAGTGCACAAAACTGCGCTCGCCGCTGGGATCGATGAGCACGGCCGACGTGCTGGTTGCCCGTTCGGGATGCGTCAGCAATTGGGACGTATCGATCCCCTCGGCCGCATAGCGGCGGCGGATCACGTCGGCCCACTCATCATCGCCGACGTAAGTGAACGCGGCCACGCGCATGCCCAGCCGGGCCAGCGTGATGCCGGAGTTCGAGACGATGCCGCCCGTGGTGAGTCGAGCGGCTCGCTTTCGATCAGCCGTGCCGCGGCCAATCGGCTCGGTCAGCGACACCGGCCGGGCGAGCACGTCCACCACGCACGAACCGACGACGACGCAGTCGAACGATTTTTCCATGCGGCGGAACGCTCTTGCTGCATTCATAACCCTCTCCCCGGCCCCTCACCCGGGTGAGGGGCCGGGGAGATGGTTATGACACGTCGTCTTACTTCTTTGCCAGCTCCGCTTCGATCGCCGTTACCACTTCTGGCGCGTCCGGTGCCGTCGGGGCTTGAAGCGAGCCACTAGCTGACCGTCGCGATCGAACAGAAACTTTTCAAAGTTCCAGCTGATCTTGCCGGCGAGTTTGGGATTCGTTTTTTCGGATGTCAGGAATTTGTAGAGCGGCGCGGCATTCGGACCGTTGACGTCGACCTTGGCCATCAGGTCGAACTCAACGCCGTAATTCTCCTTGCAAAACTGCGAGATTTCGGTCGCCGTGCCCGGTTCCTGGCCGCCAAACTGGTTGCACGGCACGCCGACGATGGCCAAGCCTTTGTCGGCATATTTCTCGTGCAGCGCCTGCAGCTGCTCGTACTGCGGCGTCAGCCCGCACTCGCTGGCCACGTTCACCAGCAGCACGACTTTGTCTTTGTATTTCTTGGCCAGGTTGACCTTCTTGCCGTCGAGCGTTTTCATCTCCTGATTCAGCGGCGTTGCCGCGGCGGTCGCCTGAGCGGTGGCTTCTTGCGCGACGAGTTGACTGCTTTCCATAACCAACACTCCCAAGCACGCGATCGAAATAACGAGTAACGCTTTCATGGTTTGGCTCCTGGAGATCGGAAAAAGTCTACCGCTAAGCCGCCAAGCGGCAAAGTCAGCGTGGCGATTCGATTCCAGGCCATGATACCATACCCACGCGGCGATGGTAGCGGCTCAGACTGTTGGGGAACCGCCGATATTTTCCATGAATACGCCGCGGCGCTGACGTTCGGCTCGCCGTGTATTGTCGATCAGGTCGGTCACCCGGCCGACATCCTCGATTCCAGGCAAAAGAATGTCTGGGTGCGTCACGTCGCTGGAGCGCATGTGAATCGTGCCCACGTTGAACATGCGTTCGATCAGCCCCTGCCGCAGCGTGACGTCATTAATGTCGATCACCTCGATGCGGTTCCGTGTGCGGCTCAAGAGGCCGGTCTCGTGAAAGAAACGGAATGTCGTGAGTCGGTATCGCACCGAGAGTTTGCGGTACATCATCACCAGCCCAAAAATGGCCCACAGGATGACCGCCGCAATTCCCGCGATGATCCAACCAATCGGCGGGAAAAATGATCCGGCAATCAATCCGGCGATGGTGAGAACTGACAGGACGGCCGCGGGCCCGACCATGGCTTTGCCGGAATAGGTGCCGCTCCACAGCTCGTCTTCGTGCGGTTGGCCTGCCGAACTGCCCGATCCGCCCGGCCGCAACCGACTCGCCGGAGAAGTTGGATGCTGCGAGGTTGCCCGCGTATCGCCGGTATCGCCATCGAATTCGGTCATGCTCACTCCGCAATAAGGCTTGAACAATGATTGGGCTGGAAGCTCGTACACAGCCCGTTCGCCGGAAATCCACGCGGCGCATTATAAATGCATTCGCCACTTGTGCGGAAGGATTGGCGGGCGTGCGGTGAAATTCTCCGCGAGTAGCGGCAACCACACAAAGCACTTTGCTTCTTTACGCCACAACTTCCACCGGCTCCGGCGGCTGGAGTTGTTCCAGCGAGCCGAGGCGGACGAGCTCCGGCCAGATGGCCGCCACCGCGCCCACCGTGACGAGCGTCATCGTGCCGCCGAATACGACCGATGGAACCAGCCCCAGGAACTGGGCTGCCACACCCGATTCAAATTCGCCAATTTCGTTGCTCGTGCCGATGAAAATGATGCTCACCGCCGACACGCGGCCGCGCATCGAGTCGGGCGTGAGCAACTGCAGCACCGTGGCACGAATCACGACGGAGATGTTGTCGGCGGCACCCAGCACGAACAGCGCCGCCAGCGACAACGGAAACGAAGTCGATACGCCGAACACCAGTGTGGCCACGCCGAAGATGATCACCGCCACCAAGAGCGCAATGCCGCCGCGCTCGAAAGGCGGCCGCACCGCCAGCCACAAACCCATGAAAATGGCGCCGAGCGAGGGCATTGCCCGTAGCCAGCCGAATCCTTCCGGTCCGACGTGAAGCACGTCCGTGGCGTAAATGGCGAGGAGCGCGGTCACGCCTCCGAACAGCACGGCCACCATGTCGAGCACCATGGTCGACATGATGATCGGCTGCTTGCGTAAAAAGCGTATTCCCTGCAGCAGGCTGCGCCACGACTTGGGTTCCGCAACCCGCGTGTGAGCTTTGACTTTCACGAAGATGAGCAAGATCACCAAAATCAGGCTCGACGCCGCGTCGATGAGGTACACGGCCACCGGGTTCCACCAGGCGATCACCAATCCGCCGAGCAGCGGCCCGAGTGTCGCGGCCAGTTGAAACGCCACGCTCCGCCACATCGCGGCATTCGGAAAGACCTTCGTGGGCACGAGGCCGACGACAATTGCCGTGGAAGCCGGCCAGCCCAACGCGCGAAAAATGCCGGTTGCCAACAGGAACAAATAGAGCAACGGCAGCGGTGCCGCGGTGTGCGATGTCCAGGCCAAGCCGAGTCCGCTCAGCGCCAAGCCGCCCTGAGCGAGCATGATCAGCCCACGCCGCGAATAACGATCGGCAGCGGCGCCCGCGGGCAGGGCCAGCAGGATCACCGGCAGCGCCAACACGAGTCCGACATACCCAAGATCAAGCGCCCGACCCGTGCGGTGATAGACGTCCCAGCCGACGGCAACGGTGCGCATCTGGTTCCCAGTGTTCGACAGCAGGCTGCCAACCAGAAACAATAGAAAACTACCGTGCCGCAGGGCAGAAATCGGGTCTACGGCGGGGCGTGGTGGCATAGGTGGCCGAATAGCGCTGGGCGGGAAGCCACGGTCCCAAGACGGACGCATCTGCTTGCGTCGTGGCGGCTTCCAGGAAGGACTTTAGAGCTTAGCCGATGCGGTAGGCGTTTGGCCAGTCAAGTTGCTCTGCGTCACCACTGGTTCGTAGTTCCGGCTTTAGCCGGTGTCGTGCAGTTTCGTCTGCCTGAAGGCGGAACGACGAACACGATCACTCGGCAACTCATTCCAATTCGGCCCAAGCCGATATCTCGCCGTCGGCGTCAACCTCGACCCGAATCAAGTTCGCCCGGCAGCAAACCGGACAATCTTCGACGTATTCCTGCCGCTCGCCTTGCGAAAGATCGACGGGAATCACGATCTCCTCGCCGCAAGCTCCGCAGATGTAAGTCACTTCATCGAACACGGTTGTTCCTCAATCGTGTGCAGAAACCCGCGAACCGTCACAAGCGACGCTTGTCTACGCTATGTGTCAACGTCTTCAATCACGCAACTCGAAGCACACCGCTCAGCCGCCGACGCGACGCTGGCGAAAGCACTCGCGCCGGAGGAGATCCGCGCCGGCGACTACGTCACTCCGCTCTACGCGATCGCCGAAGTACCGTCGTTCTGGTGGTGCGCCGAAGCCTGGCGACTGTCGCCGGAAGAACCGATTCGCATGCGCTTCATGGCCACGTGCGACGGCGTACCGTTGCGTGTGCAATCCGTTTGCCTGCCATTCGTACTGGCCAAACAGCCGAGCGGCCACTCCTTGACGATTGACGTGCGGCGTTGCCAGCTTGCACGGCTCGACCGGGCATTTGCCAGGCGTGCTTGGAAGTGCATCAAGCGATCGCGGCGCAGCAAGTCCGGACAATCGGCATCTCACTCGATCGAATGATCCGCTGGCTTCACGCCGCGCTTCCAGCGATCAAAGCCAAAGTTGCTCGGTTGGTAGTCGCCCACGTAGCGAACGTCCGTTAGAGCGTCTTTCTCGCGCGGGAGCTTGTCAGCCATTCCGAGCGACCAGTAGCAGTAATTGACGAGCAGCAGGCGCAGGTCCTCGCTTTCGAGGTCCGTGGCGGCCCCGATGGTGGAACTCAGGATGTTCGTCGTGTTGCCGGTTTCTGTTTTGTAGTCGCGCTGCCAGATCATCGGCATGATCGGTTTTTCGAGGTTCGGCGGATCGTTCGGCTGCATTCCTTTGAGCACCTGGCCGTACACTAACACCTTGGCATCCGGCGGCAGATGTTTGACGCCGTACACGTCGCTCGGACCCCAAATGTCGGTCACGCCGCGAAGCACGGGGTGATCGGCGAACATGCCGTTGACCAACCCACGCGCGCTTTCCTTGCCGTGATTGCCGTGGTGGCTAACCCACGTTTCACCAAGGACGTGCTGGCCGAACCCACCCTCCCATTCACGGCTTTTGAAACCGTATTTGGCAAACGGGCTGTCCGGCTTGCGTTCATAATTGAAGGCATGTGTCGACGTGCGCAGCGCCAAGACGGGCTTGCCGGAATTGACATAATCCACAAAGTGCTTCATTTGCTCGTCCGGCAATTCGCGGAATCGCAACAACATGATCACCAGGTCGGCGTCCGCAACCTTTTCGAAACCCGGAATGTTGGTCTGGTTGGTGGGATCGATCGTGCCATCTTCCGGGTTGATCGAAAATAACACCGTGCACCGAAAACCATGACGCGCCGCCAGGATTTTGGCGAGCATTGGCAGCGCCTCTTCGGAGCGGTATTCCTCGTCACCGCTGATCAGCACAATGTGCTTGCCCGCGCCGGGACCATCTTCCCCTACGTACTCGACCCATTCGTTCGCCGATACGGAAGCCATCATGGCGAGATTCAGAATGGCAGCGATTGCGGCCGATGCGCTTAGGTCGATGCTCAATTTCTTTTCCTTTCAGGGAAGATTTGGCGCACGCTTCGCGGCGCTGCCAGCCAGATCAAACCGCCACAGCACAGGAAAGCATGCGATGACGGCTCGGGGACTAATTGGAAAACCAGATTGTCCAGCGCGAACCGTGAGTCCGGCGCCACGAAACGGACGGTCGCCCGCTTCACGGCCGGCCCACTGTAATTGAACTGCCCCTCGGCGAACATTGGCATTGGATTGAGTGTCAACGATGTGACGCCACGCGACACGTTCATCGCGTCAAACAACTCCACCATCGCGCTCGTCGACGTGTTGATACTTCGCGCCACACCGAAACGAAGTATCGGCGTAGGTAGCGGAAAAGTCATCGACAACACGCCGTTCGACGGACCCTCAATCGACGGATCTTGCACAAATACAATTGGCCCCGGGCCGTTCGATGCGTAATTCGCTTCAAGGCTCGGCTCGCGGCCGATCATGAAACCGAATTGAACGCCACTTGGATGGATCAGTCCGTGGACCGGCTGCGTGGGCAAGTCATCCATCGTCAGCGTGACATCGGGTATGGCAGCGCGAGATGTTGCGGTGGCCGCCAACACGGCGGCGACGAAGAAAGTGCAAGCACGAACGGACTTCATTAGGCGCTCCTGCCCTGCGAATTCGTTGTGAGGGCAGGCCAGTGCCAAAAAGAAATCACGGCGTGACTACCATGCCACGCACCAAGCCTGCCGTTCGCCCTGCGAGGCAAATTATACTGGGCACGGCAACGGAACGCCAAGAATTCTCGAAAAAATTCCCGTTGTGGGCCTGAAGCGCACCGCCGCCGCGGGGAATTTCGACAGGAACTAGAATTGCAATCCAGTCAATCCCAGAAGACCTGAATCGGACCCACGCGAACTGAGCCACCCCGTCCGAAATCGTAATAGCCGATTTGCGGCGTGCCGTAATAGCGATATACCGGCGGATATGCCTCGTAGCGATTCGGCGGCGGCAAATAGTGTGCGTTGTGCGGCGGTCCGTCGTAATATTCATAGTAGCGCACGCCGGGATGGCGGTTTACGCGATAACCCTCATGCGGCACATAGTAATCGTGCCGGCCGCCATAGGGCCCGATAATACCATCCTCGCGTAACTCCTCCTGCCGATCCTCCCAGCGTTCTCGCGCTTCTTCTTCCCGCTCCTCAAATTCCTCGTAATATTCCTCCCAGCGATCCTCCCAATCATCGTCATCGGCCCGCAGTGGCAACGTTGCAACCGGTGCGAAGATCAACGTTCCGGCGACGGAGCGCCGATCGTCAATGCGATCGGTTTGTAATTTAGCGTGGTCATGGTTCATACTCCTGGCGACTAAAACGCCACTCAATGCGCGGCGCGAATGTCGCACGCGTAAGTCTGACGGCTTGCACCGACAAGCGCGATCAAAATGATTGTGAAGAGTCACTCGGATCGCAGTTTGTGGGACGCTCTCTCCATAAAATAGAGAGTGCAATTTGAGTGCCGCGCCACGAAATGTGAAAGAAGAAGAGGTGCAACGCCCGTCGCGGCTTACCGTTAGTCACCGCGACAAATGTGCATACATCAGCCTTACAGCGACGAGCCGCCCGTCTCGATGTTCCAAATCTTTTCGATCGGTACCACACCGTACAAACCGCGCGTAAAGACCTGCTCGATGAACTCATCGGCCTGCTGGATCGGGGTCTTCGGCAGCAGCACTGTGTCGGAATCGTTGAGCCAGATGTCGTCGGCCGGCACAGGCCGACGGCCGTACAGCGCGCCGCGTAGATCGAGCATCGTGGCCATCAGTCGCCAATCCGGCCCGCGACGGAACACGACGACCTGCCGCAGGTTCGCGCCGGGTTGCCAGCCTCCGGCCATCGCAATGGCGTGGCTCACGGTGGTGGGGCCTTCCAGCTCGAATCGGCCAGGCTGTGCAACTTCGCCTAACACGAACACGAAACGCTGAGCCCGCTGCACCAGCACCAGCGTGACTTGCACGCCCGGCACGGCCGTGTCGTAGCGGGCGTCGATCTCCTGCTTGGCTTCGGCCAGAGTGAGGCCTTGCACGAAGATGTCGCCGATGCCCGGCAATTGAATGTGGCCGGAGGGCGTCACCGGCACTTGGATTTGCAAGCCGCCGGCGATGCCGGCCCGGCTGTCGACCGTGTTGAGCAAGTCTTCCAGCTTCGTGTTGACGACGATGGGCGTGACCGTGATCGTGGGAACGCGGAAGAACTCTTTGAAACGCTCTTCGAGCTCGTCGCGAAGCGAAGGGATCGTGCGGCGAGTGGCTCGTACCTGGCCGAGCAATGGCAGCGTGATCGTGCCATCGGGTTGGACCACCAGCTCGCGGCTGATGTTGTCGTCGGCAGCCGGAGCCTCGGTACCACCGGGCACGACGGCCGGCCCGCGGCCCGCGGTAAGAGATTCGACACGAATTCGATCGCCAACTTCCAATTCGTACGGTCGCGAAAGTTCTTCCCGCGTGCGGCGATAGTACACGGCCAGCAGGTCGCCTTCGCGCAGCCGATACTCGGGCACATGTTGCGTGCGGGCATGGCCGACGTACTCGCCTTGAGCGAACTCTTGCCAGGGGATGCATCCGCGAGCATCCCAGCCGACTTCGCCGCATCCACGCCCGGCCAGGCTGTCGACGCCCCAGATTGCGTGGGGTGCGGCCGGACCGAGCGCCTGACACAAGCGTACGTTGTCCGGGACTACGGGGACGGCCTTCTTCCCAAAGCGCGGTGCTATATGCACCACAACTATCGCGGTCGCAATCGTGACCAAGACGAGTAATCGTCGCCAAATTGTCCGCGTGCGATTCATCATCGATAAATTCCAGGTCCCGTCACACCTTGGGGCGACTGCGGAAAACGGTCTCGCGACTCGAGTTTCCGGGTGCGCATTGCGGATGTTCTTCGTCGAATCCAAGGTCGGAAGAGAGAACGTACGCCCAAACTCGGCGACTCTTTGCCACCGCGTTTTCTCCGCGGGTTGCTGCATCGCGGCGAGCGGCTGTTGCGGCGTCAAATTCGGGACCGCGGCGCTGTACGACGCGGGTGTCAGAGGCGCCGGTTGGGCCACTCGCGACATATCTGCCGGCGTCACCCACTGGACTCCAGCCCGCTGCGACACGGCTCCCGTGGTTCGCTCCCACGCCGCGAGCCGCTGCGACTCTTGCTCATTTGCAGCCGCCTGGCCGTGCATGCCCAGCTTTAGTTGAGCAACTGCCAAATTGTGGTACGTAAGCGCGCTGGGTGCCGCGTCAATGGCCCGTTCAAACAATGACGCCGCCTCGGCAGGCCGCCCGCTGCGGCATAACAAGACCGCCAATTCATTCGCGGCCAGATGATTATCGGGGCGAGCGACCAGCGCGGCGGAATACATCGCCGTAGCGCGCTGGGTGAATTGCACATCGTCATCGTTGCGCTCGGCCAGGCGGGCATAGATTTTTCCCAGGCCGTGCAGTGCCATCGAGCCGGCTTGCTCCCTGGTCACCGCGTGGGCCAGTTGCGCTTGGGCGTAACTCAAGTACAGCGCGGCCGCCTGATGGGCTAGCAGCTCCTCCGGGTAATCGCGGAGAACTGGAGTGCGGTGCGATGATGACACAATTTGCAAATCAAGGTCTGCTTCGAGCTGGATGCCCTTCGGGACAAAGTCTTCGGCCTCGTCGATGCCCGCAGCCCGGCGGCCAGCGCGCGCGAATGTTCGTTGCTGCGCGAGGCCGCGTCCCTGGCTTGTGCGACCCGTCGCAGCACCTGCACGAATTCGGTCTGGGCGGCAAATAATGCGCCGCGTTGTGCCAGATCGTAGCCACGCTGCACGGCTGGCAAAAGCTGCACATTCAATTCGTTAGCGGTTGGCATGTACGCCGGCGCGACCGGTGATATCGATTCAACAGGTGATCCGTTGTTGCGCTCCACGTCCGGCGACGGACCTTGAGGCGCCGCGTCCTCGGCAACCGGCGGTAACGGCAGATTGGATACACTTAAATCGTGTTGCAATAAAGAACGCTCGGCGCGGGCCAGTATCGGTCGCATCTGCCTCCCGCATGTTCGGTGCTTCCGATTCCGTCACGGAAACTTCCGGACCATATTCTGCATCTCCGCCCGTGGAAAACGGTACGTGGGTTGACGCTTCGAGCGAAGGCGGCTGAGGCGGCAACACGGCTCGTGGCGCGGGACCGGTCGACGCGTCGACCGGTGTCGGAGCGAACGACGATACGGCCGGCAAGCGATACGCCACCGGCGCGTCCGCATCCACTATTGCACCAACGACCGGAATAGGAGTCCGCGCTTCCGGCGTGGGCGGAGTTGCGTTTGATGGTGCTTCGGTTGGTGGTAAGGTTGTTGGTTGCGCCGCGGACGAAACGGGCACCGATTGGACCGGCTGCTTCTTGATGAATGGATTTTCCACCGTGAGCGGACTGACGGCCTGCGCACGTACAATGCCCGCCGTGGGTTGGAGCGGCTGAGCTGCGGCCGGCGGTATGGCCGTTCCAGCAACGCACACCGCGGACCACAGGACCGCTCCGTATCGTAATTTGAACCAATTGCTGTACATCAGTTGGCCGACCAGCTAGCGGATCAGAAGATTTAATGCCGAGACAGCTTTGCACCAACCGGCAAGCGCAGCGTCATCATCGTCGCACTTGGAACGACCGGTAAAATCAGAATTCGGCCTGTCGTAGCACGTCCAACCAGCAAAACCGTGCTAACCGGAGGCCAAGGTGACTGGCGAGCCGCTACAGTCCGCACAGACAGAACCGTCAGGCTGCTGTCGTCGTCACAATCGTTACGTCTTGCCAAGACAAACCGCGGAATGAAATGTTCCGTAGGTTAGGCTTCGAGCCTGACATCAAAAAAATCCCATGTCAGGCTAAAAGCCGGACTTACTTAGAACAACCGCCGTTGTCGCGGGGGTTGCAGGGGGTACGCATTGAAACCCAGATCGCACAGATGTTCGACGAATTCCGGCGGCCCGTGCGTGCAGTAAATTTCACGCGGCGCGACACGGCGGACTGCTTCAATCAACTGATCGTAATCGGCATGGTCGGACAGAGGCAGCGCATGGTCCACCCCCAAGCGATACTTGGCGCTCGTGTCTGCGGCCCAGCCGGTTACGGCGATCGACACCGTTTTGCCCAGACCGGGCAAGCGAAACTCGCGGGCGCTTCGCGGCAGCGTTACGACTGCATGGCCAATTGGCGGTTGGCCGTCGAATAAGCTAAAGTCACCGAGGTCGACGCCGCATTTTTGATAAATGCAGCTGATTGCGTACACGTCCTGCTGCTGCAGCACGGGAATGCCGTGCAGCGTGAGGATTTTGGTAACTTCCTGCGATTTTCCAAGCGGGTAGGCGTGAATCACGGGCGTCTTTCCCGCGGCCAGGGCGGAATCCACGAGCGCCAGCAAGCGATCGATCACGTCGCGTCGCGGCGGCAACCGATAATGGGGCCGGCCGAAGGTCGATTCCATGATGAGGATGTCCGCGTGTGGCAGCTCGGCTGGCTCCGCGGTCAGGGGCTCGTCCAGCTTGAAGTCCCCCGTATAAAGCAGCGTGCGTCCGTCGCATTCCGCCAGCAGCATGGCGGAGCCCAGGCAATGGCCGGCCGGAAATGCAGTCAGCCGCAGTCCGCCAAACTCGAGCGGCTGGCGGTACGCCATTTCCAGCACGCGGTGCCGCGGGCCCATGCGGTGTTGATAGAGACACGCCGTGCCGGCCGTCGCCAGCGCCAATTCGTGCCGCGCGATGTGGTCGCTATGCGCATGCGACACAAAGCAACGCGGCTGGCGGCGACGAACGTCGACTGCCAACTGGGCATGCGTCAAAAATAAGCCGGCGTCGTAGTGGAACAATGGAGTCTGGGCGAATTGCCAGGCTTTGTTCAAACAGGGACTGAGTACCGCGTGCTGCGTACCGTATACTTTGGCGTACTTTGAGCGTCACAGCGACGCCCCTGTGATTATGACATCTTCGTTCTCGTCGCGTAACCACGCGATTCAGGCGGACCGTAACGTGGTCCGATCACGCCCATGGACTGGATTGAAATCATCGTGCTGGCGATCGTGCAAGGCCTGACGGAATTCATTCCGATCAGCAGCACCGCCCACTTGCGGATCGTGCCGGCACTGTTAGGGTGGAAGGACCCCGGGGCCGCGTTGTCGGCCGTGATTCAAATCGGCACGCTGGTGGCCGTGTTGTGGTATTTTTGGCGCGACGTCGTGCGGATCCTCGCCGCGATGCTGGCCGATTTGCGGCGCGGCAAGCTCGCTACCACGCACGACGCGCGGCTCGGCTGGATGATCGCCGCCGGCACGCTGCCGATCATCGTCTGCGGCCTGGTCTTTCGAGAGCAGATCAAAACTACGTTGCGGTCGCTGTACGTGATGAGCGCCGCGCTGGCCGGCGTCGCACTGCTGCTGGCACTCGCCGAATGGGCAATCCGGCGGCGCAGCGACGCCGGGTTAGCAGGCCGCGACGTGGATCAAGTGGGATGGCGCGACGCGATCGTGGTCGGCTTCGCGCAAGCGGCTGCGCTGGTTCCCGGCACCTCGCGGTCGGGCGCAACGATTCTGGGCGGATTGTGCTGCGGGCTCACGCGCGAGGCGGCCGCCCGGTTTTCGTTTCTGCTCTCGATACCCGCGGTCTTTGCTGCCGGAGTATTCGAGTTGATCGAAGCACGAAAAGACTTGCTGGCCAGCTCGAGCGATGTGGCCAAGCTCAGTGTTGCATTGGTGGTTACGGCCGCCGTCGGTTACGCCACGATTCCCTGGCTGCTCTACTATCTGCGGCGGCGCACGATGTTCGTGTTCATCGTGTATCGCCTCGCGCTGGCGGGACTACTTCTGGCGCTGCTCGCCGGCGGCTGGATCGACAACTGAAGACGATGATTCGGCAGAGGGTGGAGTTGTCGATTCTGCCGGCTTCTCCGCGGCGTGATGGTCCCGAAGAGATGGCCGCCGTGGTCGCCGTGCCGCCAGTAGCCGGCGTAATGATCGGCGTAGAACAGAACTCGCGCCGACATGTTTTCGAAACCCGGGATATTGTCCACGACAATGACGGGCGTATCGCCGGCCCAGCGGATGGGGGCCGGCACGGGCACGGTTACATCGCGATCGCCGTACTGGATGCGGGCCGGTATCAGCCAAAGGTTGCCGGCGATTTTGCGCACCTGGCCGATAGTGTACTTCTCGCGCAAGAGCTTCGAGGGATCGCTTTTAGCGCCTGTGCTGGTGAAGGTGCCCTCGAGCGTGGCGCCGCTCAACATTTCCGAAAACGCTTTTTCGAGCGCCGCTTGATCTGCCGCCGGTGCCGGTGATTCGGCGGCGGGAGCGGCCGATGGCGATTGGTTTTCGGTCACACTCTGTTGCGCGAGCACAATTGATGCTGCGGACAGTGCGCATAACACGATTCCAACGCGGAATTTGTGATACATTGTTACTCCTCCGCGAGAAACGACAAATGCCCCGACACATTTAGCGGCGGGCTTGCCCCGCCGCTAAATAGAATAGCCGCCTGTGCGCGGACATACAACGCGCTGGCACCGAGCGGATCGGAGGTGGTCGGCCTACCGGCGCATGCCGCTATAGAATTGGGCCGTATCCATGTAACGCGCCGGTGTACCCGTCCCGGGCAATTCGCTCGCACGATATTGCGGTCCGACTACCGTACTCGTCGCCTGGACCTGGCCGCGCAGCTGCTGAATATCGCGCTGTTGCACGCGGTTGGCATCGATTTGATCCAGTTGCGGACGGACAAATGCAAAGTAATTGGGTGCACTTTCGTTGTTCGTGTCGTCACGGTGAAGATTCAGGTACGGACTCACCGTCGGCTCGCGGTATACCGTTTGGAACGGTTTCGCCTGGTTGAACATCGGCCGCGGCGCGGAAGCTTGAATACGCGTGCGCCGCGGCTGTTCGCTGAGCGTGGCGCGGGCCGCATAGCCTCCGTAAAAACCGAGCGCATGTTTTGTTTGGCTCGTGACTTGCGGCTCGACGATGGGCCGCGTGAACACCGGCATCTGCATTGCCGGCCGCGGAAATGCGCGTGGAAGCGTCGAGCGCTTCGCCGGTTGCCCCGTTAGCGACGGGGCGAGATCGGTGGTCGCTGGCGGCATCGACGTCGAAGTCGCAGGTGTCGGGGCACCTAACGGCGCATTCAGCGAGTCCTCGCCGAATGATCGAGCGGCGCCGACAGCGACTAGCGCGCAACAAACTGACTGCACGACAAACCGCGATGCAATGAATCGCATGACTGCCTCCATGCCGGGGGGAATGCAGGAAGACACAATGGCACGACCGCCTGGCACAGGCGCCCGTACGGCCTTCCTCATCGTCAAAGTCTGCCAGTCGACTTGCGGACGATTGGACTAGCGGGCTAAAGAAACTCTCAGCGCGGGCGCCGCCAGGCGGCTGCTAGCGCTAGCATTCCACTGACGAATAGTGCCACTGCGGCCGGTTCGGGCACGTTGGCCAATGCGGCATTGCTGCCAAAGCCGCTAGCCGGTACCGGCCCAATAGTTCGCTGCCAAAGGAGGAAGTCATCGCCGTCGACGTCGCCGTCTCGGTCGGCATCGCCTTGCAACGGCGTGGCCCCCATCGTGATGCCGATGTTCATTTCCAGGATCGCAAGGTCGGCGAGGTCCACTACGCCGTCGCCGTTGAAGTCGGCACCCATCAGGCCAAGTATCGAGCGGATTCCCAGCAGGATGCTGTTCTCCGTGAAGATGGGAATCATGACCGCGTCGGCCGGCAAACCAAAAGCCGTCAGGCCCGGCAGGATGTCGACTTCCTGGAACACCGGGAAAAGCGACAAGTCCGGTCGGGGCCGCAACGGGTCGCTGGCATCGACGCCGCCCAGGTCTCCCGCCACCGACATGATTTCAAATGTATCGCCAACCTCCAAATCGCCGGGCGAAAAGCCACTGAGTGTTACGGTAAGTTCCCCGCTGATGCCGGCATCGCCACCAATCAAGAAATGCGTCGGGCTGATCGGATTCAGGCTGATTTGCATGTCGCCCGTGTTGACAAAGCTGTGCCGCGCTAGCACTTCGACGACCGCGCCGCCTTGAACGTTGAGTATCCCGCCGTTGAACAAATCGTTTTCAAAGATGGCGGTCACGCCCTGGCCCAATACATTGATGATGCCTTGATCTTCATCCGGCAGCGGCGGCCCTAAGTTGAATACGTCGCCGGTGATGTAATTTGAGCCTTTGGTAAAAGCCAACATACCCTCGTTTATCAGCCCCGATCGAAATCGGAGAATAGAATCCTGGGCCGAAATAAGTCCGCCGAAGAAATCGCTTGGTGGGGCAGCCATGGGCCGCGGAATGCGCAGGTTGCGAAACGGTTGGACCGGATCCATATCCGTATTGGGTGCGCGTTCGATCTCGAGCTCAGCGCGTAACTCGCCTTCGCCATGAACCTGAATCACGCCCCAATTGGCCAGCGGAGGTTCCGCGGGGGCGTCGTTTCGGAACTCCGAGCCGGAGTCGATTAAAAGTTTCTCGGTGGGACCGACACGGACCTCACCCAAGTGGCGGTTGCGGAAGACGCCAGTTTCGATTCGTCCGCCGCCTTCGATCACGCCGTCGTTGAGAAGCTGAACATTGTCCATCGTCGTACCGGGAAAACCCATTTGAATTTGACCGCCAGTCAGCTCCACCCGGCCAAACCGACCGATCAGCATTCGCAATTCGTCGTCGTCGGCTTGGGCGTCGATTGCGGGCCGAATGTGCACCAGGCCGCCGGCCTGTACGCGCAGCGTGCCGCGCCCCGCTTCGCTGTTGTATTCCAGGTTCGTGCCGAAAAGCGCGTCGTCGCCGACGCTGCCCTCCTGGAACCCGCCAATCTGCATCGAACCTCCCACGATCCAGCGGGAATACGGACCGATGACGTTGACCTCCCCTCGGCCGCCGGGTTCGATCTCATCGGATTGGTTCCTCTGCGGATCGCTGCCAATCACGGCACCAATGGTATCGAAATTGGTGGCACCGGATTGAGTTGACTCGCTGAGCACCGTACCGCCGTTGGTAATGCTCATGAGGCCGCTGCCTTGGCGGCCGATGATAGCTTGGTGGATATCTGTTAATCCAGCGGCTTCGAGACCACCGCTTCCCAGGAAGGAATCTATCCCGTCGACGATGATAGTACCGACCGAGCCCGGCATATCGCCGACAATTACCGCATCGTGAATCTCGGCGCGGCCGCCCGCGGTGATCTCCAGCGTGCCTATGCCAGCGCGTCCCACATACAGGTCGAATCCTTCGTCGGCCCCGTCAAGCCCATCCATTGGGCCTTCATTGGCACGGGGAAAGACACTCTGGAATCCCGTGGGCAATCCCGACGGCAGGATGTTGAAATCGCTGTTATACAACGCGCCGAAGCCGTTGATCCGCATAACGCCAGTGCCGGTCCTCGTTTGACCGCCGGCGGTCATGCCAATGTCGCCGATGACCAGATTCATGAATCGCAGCGACGTTTCCGCCGTGATCAGCACGGTGCCAAAGCTGCTTTGTCCGATGAAGATATTCTCGTTGACATTGAAGTCATCGTCGAAAATTAACGGATCGCCATCGTCGTGCAGGCCTTCAAAAAATGTCTGCATGTTAACCGGTTCGGATGCAAGGATAGTGTTTCCTTGAAGCGGCAAACCTTCGTCGATGGGGATGGGCGTGAACGGATTGTCCGCCGGTAGTACGTCGCCTGTCGCGGCGACGGCCGCTATAGCAACTCTCTCGGCTTGCGCAATGAGCAGCACCGCAGCGCAAAACGAAAGCCAATGGGTCCAAGTCGCGCAGGTACGAAGCGTGCGCATGCGGTGTGCGAAAAAACGTTGACCCATGAGCTCACCTCTTCGTCCCACGAAGCTCGTCTCGAAACCGGCCTGCCCCGAGCGGGCAACCCGTCCTGCCCCAGCCAATACTAAGATGTTCCGGCAATAATCCATCTTCGCCAAGAATTGCCCAAATTGCAACTATTTCGTCGTTTGGGGCGAGGCACGGCTGATGGTGCCGCTTCGCTCTAAGTGGCGGGCCGCGAACCGCTTTCGAGCCGCGAATCTGCCGATGGAACGACGATAATCCGTTCGGCGCCTACACCAGCAGCACATCGATTACCGCACCGGCGACGAGATGATTTGCCTCGTTTGGCAGGCATGCCAGTCCGTTCGCGCGAGCCAGAGCGGCAAGATCGGCCGAGCCCTGCCACGGCAGGATTTCGACACACGCGGCGGGACTCCCCGAAGACGACAGGGTGTCGCAACCATACCGCTCGTCGGCCTGGCGTGCCGCGCTCGTCGGCACGATGCGTGCCGGCAGGCAGGAGGCCCTTCCGCCGCTGTGATCAAAATCGTGGGCCAACTGGGCCTGGCAGCGGGGAGCACCAACAAACCCGCGGCCGGCCAGCGCCGCGATCGCCGGCCGCACGAACAGCTCGAAGCAGACGAAGCTGCTCACCGGGTTGCCCGGCAGGCCGAACACCAGCACGCGGCGCTCGCCGTCGTCCTTCACGCCGAACCACAGCGGCTTGCCGGGCCGCAGCGCGATCTTGTGAAAGACTTGCTCGACGCCCAGCTCGCCCAGCACGCCGGGCACCAGGTCGAACTTGCCGGCCGAAACGCCGCCGCTCAGCACCAGCACGTCGGCCGCGAGCCCTTGCTCGATCCATTGCTGCAAGCTCGTCGCGATCGTCGCGGGCAATGCCCAGCTCGATCGGCATCGGCGCCCGGCGCGTGCCGCGGCGGCCAGCAGCATCGGGCCGTTGCTGTTGCGAATCTGGCCCTGCGCCGGCTTCTCGCCGACCGGCACCAGTTCATTGCCCGTCGGCAGGATGGCCACGCGCGGCCGCGGATCGCACAGTGACCACGCCGTGGCCGATCTCGGCCAGGATCGCGATTTCGATCGGCCGCAACACGGCGCCCGCGCGCAAGCACCACATCGCCGGCGCGCAGCGAAGCGCCGAGCGGCAACATGTGCTGGCCGGGCGGCGGGTCGACTTGCTGCAATCGCACCGTCGCGTCGTCGACCAGCTCGGTTTGCTCGACCGGCACGACGGCATCGGCGCCTTCGGGAATCGGCGCGCCGGTCATGATTCGCGACGCCGTGCCGGGCGTCACCGGATGACGCGGCACGGCGCCGGCCGCGATTTCTTCCAGAACCTGCCGCGTCGGCTCGCGGTCGCCGCTGCGACCGCGTAGCCGTCCATCAGCGCCTTGTCGTACGGCGGCGAATTGACGTCGCTCGTCAATGTCTTCGGCCAGCACCAGCCCGGCCGCTTCGCCCAGCGGCACCCGCCGCGGCGCAAGCGGCCGCGCGTGCTTCGCGACCAGCTCCAGTGCTTCTTCAACGGAGAGCATGGAATTTGACCACAGAGGACACAGAGGACACAGAGAAGAATCAGCGACATGACAATCGAATGTCAGATGGTCGATATTCTGCCAATGTCAATCACACTTCATGTCATCATTCTTCTCTGTGATCTCTGTGTCCTCTGTGGTGAATACATTCTACGCAGCGAGGAACGCGCGCAGGATGTCGTAGCCGGAGTGCGTCAAAAAACTCTCCGGATGGAACTGCACGCCGAACAGCGGGTACTCGCGGTGGGCGATGCCCATGATCTCGCGGTAGCCGCCCGGCTCTTCGGCCCAGGCCGTGACTTCGAATTCTTCGGACAGCGTGTCGGGCTGAATCACCAGGCTGTGGTAGCGCGTCGCCTGGAACGGATTGTCGAGGCCGGCGAACAGGCGCTTGCCGTCGTGGTGGATCATGTCGGTCTTGCCGTGCATGAGATTCTTCGCGCGGACGATCGTCGCCGCCGAAGGCCTGGCCCATCGATTGATGGCCGAGGCACACGCCCAACAGCGGCAGCTTGCCCTTCAGCCGCTGGCAACATTCGACCGAGATGCCGGCCTCGGTCGGCGTGCACGGGCCGGGCGAAATGATCACGCGCTCCGGCTTGCGTTCCAGCATCTCGTCGACCGTGATCTGGTCGTTGCGAAAAACCTGGATGTCGAGCGTCGGATCGATCTCGCCCAACCGCTGCACGAGGTTGTAGGTGAAGGAATCGTAGTTATCGATGATGAGCGATCATGGGAGCAGGATACAGGATGTCAGGGATCAGGGGGCAGGGACGGCTCGCAAGCATGCTGCAGTTCGAGTATGTCAGTCTAATCGACGCTCGATCTGGGTCACAGCGGCGCGTTGTGGCCGACGTCGGTAATGCGTTCCAATGGCGCCGCAAACTGACAGAGGACGTACATGATCGAAAGACAACTACGAAGTCGCGCAGTCAGCGATGCCGAAGCGCTGGCGCTGGTGATGGAAATGATGGCGATTCCCGGCCGCAGCGGCGAGGAAGCGGCCGTCATGGATTTCATTCGCGCGCAAGCTGACCGAGGCCGGCGTGCCGGCGAGCGCGACTGGCGATCGACGACGCGCATCGCCGCACGCCGCTCGGCGGGCAGGTCGGCAACCTCGTGCTGAAGCTGCCCGGCACGGTCCGCGGCCCGCGGCGGATGCTCTCCGCCCACGTAGACACCGTGCCCATCTGCGTCGGTTCGCGCCCGGTGCGGAAGGGCGAGCGAATCGTGTCAGTGCCGACAAGGCGACCGGCCTGGGCGGCGACGACCGCGCCGGCGCGGCCGTGCTGCTTGCGCACGGCGCTGGCGATCCTGCGCGGCAAGCTGCCCCATCCGCCGCTCACGTTTCTGTGGACCGTCCAGGAAGAAGTCGGCCTGCACGGCGCTCGGCTCGTGCAAGCTCGGCATGCTCGGCAAGCCGAAGCTGGCGTTCAATTTCGACGGCGGCTCGCCGGCCAAGCTCACGATCGGCGCGACGGGCGGCTACCGCATGACGATCGACATCGAAGGCCTCGCCAGCCACGCCGGCAGTCGCCCCGGCCGAAGGCGTGAGCGCGATCGCGATCGCGTCGCTGGCGATCGCCGACCTGGTGAAGAACGGCTGGCACGGGCTGATTCGAAAAGGACGGCAGCGCCGGCACGAGCAACGTCGGCGTGATTCACGGCGGCGAGGCGACGAACGTCGTGACCGACCACGTGCGACATCCGCGCCGAAGCCCGCAGCCACGATCCGAAATTCCGCGAGCGAATCGTGAAGGAGATCGAGCGCGCGTTCGAGCGGGCGGCCCGGCAAGTGCGCAACACGGCCGGCAAACGCGGCAGCGTGCAGATTCGACGGCCGGCTCGATTACGAATCGTTCCGCCTGCCGCGCGACGAGCCGTGCGTCGTGGCGGCCGCGGCGGCGGTCGAGGCCGAGAGGCACGAGCCGGAACTGGCCATCACCAACGGCGGCCTCGACGCCAATTGGCTCACGGCCCACGGCATTCCCACCGTGACGCTCGGCTGCGGCCAGCGGAACATCCACACCGCCGCCGAGGAACTCGATATCGCCGAGTTCCACCTGGCCCGCCGCATCGCACTTCGGCTAGCCACGGCGGCCGAATTCTCAGTAGTTTGAGTGATTCTGACCTGAGCGGCCAGTGACTGCGCTGGATCGCGATCGAATTGCACGATCGTCGGCCGGCGACTCGGCTACGCCGCCGACTCGAGATCCCTGTCCCCTGCATCCTGCCCCCGTATCCTTCCTCCATGATCGACCCCAAGTACATCCGCAACTTCTCGATCGTCGCCCACATCGACCACGGCAAGAGCACGCTGGCCGATCGGCTGCTGGAGATCACCGGCACCGTGAGCCAGCGCGAGATGAAGGAGCAGATGCTCGACGACATGGACCTGGAGCGCGAGCGCGGCATCACGATCAAGGCCCACCCGGTGTCGATGAAGTACAAGTACAAGGGGCAGGAGTACGAGCTGAACCTGATCGACACGCCGGGGCACGTCGATTTTCACTACGAAGTGTCGCGGTCGCTGGCTGTGCTGCGAAGGGGCCGTGCTGCTGGTCGATGCGTTTCAGGGCGTCGAGGCCCAGACGGTGGCCAACGCCTACGCGGCGATGGAGCACGACCTGACGATCGTGCCGGTGATCAACAAGATCGACCTCATGCACGCCCGCGTCGACGAAGTGCAAGGAGGAGATGGAGCACACGCTGGCGATCGACGCCGGACGAAGTGCATCGGCTGCAGCGCGCAAGACGGGCCTCAACTGCGAAGCGGTGCTGGCGGCCGTGATCGAGCGCGTGCCGCCGCCGACCGGCGATCCCGAACGGCGACGCTGCAGGCGATGGTGTTCGACTCGCGTCTACGACGAGTACCGCGGCGCGGTCACCTACGTGCGCGTGATGAACGGCACGGTCCGCAAAGGGCAGAAGATCAAGTTCCTGCAGGCCGGACACGACGCACGAGGTGATCGAGCTGGGCCAGTTCACGCCGCGGCGCGTCGGCCGCGACGAGCTCTCGGCCGGCCAGGTCGGCTACCTCATCTGCAACATCAAGTCGCTGGGCAACGTCCACATCGGCGACACGGTGACCGTCGCCGACGGCGAGCCGGCCGCCGCCGCTGCCCGGCTACCAAGAGCCGAAGCGGATGGTGTACTGCGGCCTGTATCCCGTCCGACGGCCAGGACTTCGAGCAGCTGCGCGACGCGCTCGACAAGCTCTCGATCAACGACCCCAGCTTCGAGTTCGAGCCGGAAACGAGCGACGCGCTGGGCTTCGGCTTCCGCTGCGGCTTCCTGGGCCTGTTGCACATGGAGATCGTGCAGCAGCGGCTCGAGCAGGAGTCCGACATCGACCTGGTGCAAACCGCGCCGAACGTGACCTACGAAATCACGACCAACAGCGGCGAGGAACTCGAAGTTCACACGCCGCAAAAAGTGCCCGACCAGGGCGAGATCGAGGAGTTCCGCCAGCCGATCGTGCGGGTGAACTTCGTGCTGCCGACCGAGTACATCGGCCCGATCATGAAGCTCTGCACCGACCGCCGCGGCGAGTACGTGCGGACCGAGTACCTGTCGCCGACGCGGGCGATGCTCACGTACGACCTGGCGCTGGCCGACGTGATCTACGACATGCACGACAAGCTCAAGAGCGCCACGCGCGGCTACGGCACGATGGACTACGAGCTGCTCGGCTACCGGCCGGCCGACCTGGTGCGGCTCGACATCCTGGTGAACGGCGACCGCGATCGACGCGCTCTCGATCGTCTGCGACCGCCGCGACGCCGACGTCCGCGGCCGGGCCGATCATCAAGAAGCTCAAGCAGGAAATCCCGCGGCACATGTTCGAGGTGCCGCTGCAGGCGGCGATCGGCACGCCGGATCATCGCCCGCGAGACGATCAGCGCGATGCGGAAGAACGTGACCGCCAAGTGCTACGGCGGCGACATCACCCGCAAGCGCAAGCTGTGGGAGAAGCAGAAGGAAGGCAAGAAGCGGATGAAGTCGATCGGCCAGGTCGACATCCCGCAGAAGGCGTTCCTGGCGGTGCTCGAAACGGGCGAAGAGGAGGGGAAGAAGAAGTAAGTCGGCTGGCTGCACGCTGGGAGGGTGAGGTCGAGCGTCAGCATTCTCACAGCCGTCAAATTCTGCATTCTCGCTACCCGGCTACCACACGTCCCGCTCGTTGGTCTCGCTACCGCAGCATCGGCGTCCCACACTTAAACGACGTATATTTCAGATACTACGTCCAGAGTGGCCGCCAGATGTGCTATAGCGTCACTAATCGTCGCGGATTCTCGCTCGTCGAGTTGGTCATCGTGGTGATGATCCTGGGCATCCTGGCAACAATTGCCGCTGCCCAAGGTTCTGGGTACGTCGAAAACAGCGACCGACAACGGACGTGCGTCAATCGCTCGGCGTGATCCGCACGGCGATCGACAGCTATTCGGCCCAAAACGACGGCAAGCTCCCTGGTGCCGACGGCGCCGAATCGACGTTCCTCAACGAGATGGCGGTGTACTTGCGCGGAAAGGAATTCCCGGCCTGTCCCGTCGGTGCAGCGAAAAACAACAGCGTTCATATGGTGAGCGGCACCGGAGCAATCGCCGACAGCATCAGCGGCACCGTGGGACTTATAGCTGGATCTACCAATTCGAAACAGGCGATTTTCACGTCAACAGCGTCGAAAAATCGGCCGACGGCACGACGTACGATCTGTTTTGAACTGCCGGTTCGCGTGGACCGGATGCCGGGTATCAAGCATCCGGCAGCGATCATCGAGCACCCAGCCAATCACATCGCCGGCGGAATGTATGGCGCCACGGGAGCTGGCGACCCGTATGTCACCGGAGCCGTGGTGCAAGGGTCGCATGCAGGCGCCATGGGCGGGTATGCCGCGGGTGGGCAGGCGGCAGCCACGGGTGCGGGTCGCCACCAGTTTCCACAACAGCAGCAGCCAGCGTTGCTAAGCACGAGCGTAGCAAGCGCCAGCAGAATCGAAATCCTCTTCATGATTCGTGCCTCCTTACCGGAAACTTCCGTTGAATTGACTACGGCGATCGCCGGCCCGAAGTTCGACGCCAGCGATGCTGCGCAGCAAATGGCGAGAGTGGCCACACAACCATACCCGCCCCGCATGATGTGCAAACGCAACGGTTGAAAAATGGCAACATCGCGGGACTGCGGAGTGCGGTCGTAACGGATTTGACGAGAGTAGCGGCACTTGTCCCTAGCCAAGTTACCCGCGAGAGCGCTGAGGCGATTTGAATCGGCTCACTGCTTCTGCAAGCGGGCGACGCAGCCGCCGGCCGGCGCCAGATGCAGCTCCAGCGTCTCGCCCGATTGGACCGACCGCTCTTCGACGGCGATATGCTCGGCGTTTTCGGCCGCGTCGGCCCCGTCCTTCCAGTGACGCATCGTCCAGTTGCCGGGCGGGAGAAAATCGAGCTTGACCGTCACATCGCGCGGCTGCTGTTGGTGAGCGCACCTAAGATACCAGTCGTCGCCCGATTGCCGCGCCACCACCAGGTACTCGCCGACCGCACCGTCGAGCACGCGCGTTTCATCCCACACCGTCGGAACA
Organism: uncultured Planctomycetota bacterium; assembly: GCA_963786455.1. Lineage (GTDB taxonomy): Bacteria > Planctomycetota > Planctomycetia > Pirellulales > Lacipirellulaceae > JABDGM01. The sequence continues at coordinate 120,396 of CAWAZX010000019.1, forward strand.
ACGTGCAAGAAATCGGCACCCGGCTGATCGCGGTAGTTGTCCGGATGATCGCACACGCAGGCCAGCGGGCTGTCGTAGATGACAAACAGCGCCAGCTCCGCTGCGCGCGTGCCTTGCACCTGCGTCGGTTTTTGTGATTGAAACGATTCCGGCTGCCGATTCAAGAAGCCGCCCGGCGTAAAATCGCCCGGGCCCACGAGATAGCGCGTGAACGGCAGCGTCACCTTGTGCTCGGGCGTCACGCGGCTGCTCCACTTGTTGTACTCGTTGCCCAGCACGCCTTCGCGCGTGATCTGGTTGGGAAACGTGCGATCGAAACCCGACGTTTTGAATGCGCCGTGAAAGTTGACCATCAGCTGGTTCTCGGCGGCGGCGCGGGTGATCTTTTCGTACCACTGGACCATCTCCTGATCGTCGCGGTCCATGAAATCGATCTTCACGCCGGCGATGCCCCACTCCTTGTAGCAGCGGAAACGCCTTTCTTGTACGCATCGTTGCGGTCGACGTCGGTCCAATGCAGCCAGAGCCACAGACGCACGCCTTTTCCTGCGCAAAGCGGCGGACTTCCTCCATGTCGAGCGCGTCGATCACCTTGGTGATGTCGGCCTCCGGCTTGTTCGATTCGCCGTACCAGCCCCAATCGATGAGCTGATACGGCCAGCCCATGTCGGCCGCGAGCTGGATGTATTGCTTGATCGTGGCGGTGTCCATCACGGTGTCGCCGCTCCACCAGTGGTCCCAGGCCATCATGCCGGGCTTCACCCACGAGCTGTCCTTGATTTCGCTGGGCGTACTTAGATTGCGGACGATTTCGCTTTCGATCAGCCGGCCCGGCTGCCGGCCGATCATCAGCACCCGCCATGGCGAACGATGCGGCGTGTTTGCCTTGACCACACCTTCTCCATCCGCTCGCGGCGCAAGCTTTGCTGATCAACGTGATCGGAGTGGCGGTTGCTTCGGCCGCACCACTCGCTGCATTGGGCGCCGCGTCGACGCCGCCGATCCACATGCCGGCCCAATCCAACAAATCCGCTTCCGCAATTGCGACCCACGCAGCAGGCGTTTCCACAAGCAGCGGCAGACCGATAACGGATGCCGGTTTGATGTCGCTCAGCCGGCGGCGGGAATATTCCCATTCCTGCGGGCCAGCAAACCCTTTTTCCTGCTCGCCCGCGTAGCACGTGAAATCGGCGGGAAACGCGAACTCGCTGAGTTCTTGCTCCAGCACAAACGAACGCATGCCGGGCTGAGACAATAGCTCGTATCGAAAGGCCACGCCGTCGTTGAACACGCGAAATACGATTTCAAACGTCGCTCCTTCGGCCGATTGTTCGCGCAACAGCAAGTGCAGTTGGTTATGTTGATCGCGAACCACCCTGCGTTTCCCCAGCGAGTTCTGCCACGTCGAATCACTGCTTTGATGGGTGGCCTTGACGAGCTCAACTTTTTGGCCGAACTGAGTGCCGTTTTGTAGCTTGAGCCCCAGCTTCGACGGAGCAATCACGCTCTGCCCGTCGATTCGTATCGAATAAGCGAGCGGCCCGGTAACGTCGATCGACACTTCGATCGTTCCGTCAGGAGATCGTACGGTTTGAGCAGCTGGAGCAGCAGGTTCGGCGGCCGGATCCTGCGCAGCCACGGCGCCGTGTATCATTCCGCTGGGGGCTGCGAGCAAGCAAGACGATTCCCCGAATCCGAATGCGCCGGCATAACCATGTTGAAACCTCATCCGGAAGCGATTCGACAATATGCGTGCCTGCTATTCCGCATCCGAGCCGCTCAGTGTAATGCCGCCGATAGCGCTATGCGAGTAGGACGACGAAACGTGAAGCACGAGTATTTCGTTACCACAAGCCGGCGATTCGATCGCACTTTGCCACGATTCTGGCAGGCCGCTTTCTGCCGCCGTGCCATCGCCTTCCCGATTTCCGCCGGAACGCTAAACTTATAAGTACCAAGGCTCAGTTTGTCGCTCAGCCCAGACGCCGGCGGAACCAAAACGGTGCCACGTCCGTATTCTCGAAGGAGTTGGGCTATATTTCCGGCCGGGGAGCGAATAATCTTGGTGCCCCGGAAGGCGGGCCGGCGAGTTGTTGGCTCGCGGCTGCATGTTCAAATCTAAAGTCTGCACCAAATCCAGAATCAATCGTCCCGCATCATGGCGAAAACCAAGGCCCCCCAAAAACCGCGCGATGCCTATCCCAAGCTGCCGCGGCAACCCGATCAACCGGCCGCAGCCGCCAAGACGCACGCCGTGCGCGAGACGGTCGAGTCGATCGTGATCGCGTTCGTGCTGGCGTTTTTGTTCCGCACGTTCGAGGCCGAGGCGTTCGTGATCCCCACCGGCTCGATGGCGCCGACGCTGATGGGCCGGCACAAGGACGTCGATTGCCCCAAGTGCGGCTATCGCTACCAGGTCAGCGCGAGCGAAGAGGAAAGCGACGATCCGCGTGGCGATGCGCATCGATTGTGTCGCCGGCATGTGCCCGATGTGCCGCTACGTGCTGCCGATGCGACCCGATCTGCCCGGCAACGTGCGCGAGAGTCGCGAGCGGCAGACATCGACTTCAACGTTCCTACAACGGCGATCGCATCCTGGTCAACAAGTACATCTACACGTTCAGCGACCCGCAGCGCTGGGACGTGGTCGTGTTCAAGTTTCCCGGCGACGCGCAAGATGAATTACATCAAGCGGCTGGTCGGCTTGCCGGGCGAAACGCTGCGGATTTTCCAAGGCGACATGTTTGTCGGCGACCGAAGGCGCAACGCGACAAGACGATTTTGAAATCTGCGCAAGCCGGCCGACAAAGTGCTGGCCATGCGGCAGCTGGTGCACGACACGGACTACGATCCGGCCGAGCTGGACGAGGCCGGCTGGCCGCTGCGCTGGCAGCCGATCTCCGAGCGGCGACGTCGCTGCCTGGAAGGTCGAGACGACGATCGATGGCAACAACGTCCGCCAACGCTACATCGATCGATCGCGGCCGACGGACTCGGATGCCTGGCTGCGCTATCGCCACATCGGTGCCGAACTACGACGTGTGGCGCGAGCTGGCGAGCTTGCAAAAAAATGCACCGCCGGGGCCAGCCGGCACCATTTGCCAGGACGATCGCCAGACAGATTCGCCGCAACTGATCACCGACGCCAACCCCTACAACGCCCGACAAGGTCGTTACGGCGCACAGGACAAAGGCAGCTTGGAAATCGATGCGACGAAAGTCAAGGCTTGCACTGGGTCGGCGATTTGATGGTCGAAGCCGATGTCGAAGTCGAGGCACCGCGGCGAACTGCATGCTGGATCTGGTCGAAGGCGGCCAGCATTTCCGCTGCACGATCGATCTCACGACCGGCCAGGCGACGCTGTCCGCCGATGGGCGTCGCCGATTACGCGCCGACGGCCAAGACGTCCGATCGACGGTCCGGGCGAGTACCACGTGGCATTCGCCAATGTCGACGACCAATTGCTGTTGTGGGTCGACGGCGACCTGGTCGAGTTCGAAGGCGGCACCGCGTACGATGTCGACCAAGTTTTCGGCGACCGTCGCCGACATCCTGCCGCAGACGAGCGACGACGATCCGGGCGACCTGGCGCCGGCCGGCATCGGCGCGCGAATGCGAAGCTAGTCGTCACCGGCTGCAGGTGTGGCGCGACATTTACTACATCGCCGACAGTTGGGAACGAAATCGCGGCGGCGACCTGGTGATCGGATTTCGATCACCCGTTGCGATCACGCAACTGCTCGCCTTGCCGTACGAGCCGTCGCTGTGGCACTCGTTTCGCCGAGCGCAATCACGTCGACTTCCCGCTCGGCAGAGGATCAGTTCTTCGTGATGGGCGACAACAGCCCCGAAAGCTCCGACGCCCGGTTGTGGCTCGAGCGCGATCCGCGCAGCGGCGGCAAGCCCGGCGGCGCAGTATCTGGAACGCCGACTGTTGATCGGCAAAGCGCTGTGCGTGTACTGGCCCCACTCGTGGAACCGCATCCCCGGCACGCCGATTCCGTTCCCGCTGTTTCCGAATGTTGAGGATATGAGGTTGGTGAGGTGAGAGTCGAGAGTCGAGGGTCAAGCAGTCGAGAGCCAGAAAGATCGTTCTGGCTCTCGACTCTGACTCTCAGCTCTTGACTCCCACGTCATGGAGGACTTCGCACGTGTCACTCTTAAAGTTCGCGGCCTGGTGAAATCGTACGGCCGCCGGCGCGTGGTCGACGGCGTCGACTTCGAGGTCGAGCCCGGCGAGATCGTCGGCCTGCTTGGGCCCCAACGGCGCCGGCAAGACGACCACGTTCCGCATGACCTGCGGCATGATCGACCCCGACGCCGGCCGCGTCACGCTGGCCGGGCAAGGACGTCACCAACTGGCCGATGTACCGCCGCGCCAAAGAAGGCGGCATGGGCTACCTGGCCCAGGAATCGAGCGTCTTCCGCAAGCTCTCGGTGCAGAAGAATCTGCTCGGCGTGATGGAGATGCTCGGCATGAACCGCAAGGTGCGCAATCGCCGCGCCGAGGAGCTGCTGGAGCAGTTCGGCATCACGCAGCTGCGCAAGAGCAAGGCGATGTCGCTCTCCGGCGGCGAGCGGCGGCGGCTGGAGATTGCCCGCTGCCTGGTTTCCGATCCGCAAATCATCCTGCTCGACGAGCCGTTCACGGGCATCGACCCGGTGACGATCGACAGCATCCAGGCGATCATCCGCGACCTGCGCGACCGCGGCATCTCGATCCTGATCACCGACCACCAGGTCCGCGAGACGCTGGAAATCACCGACCGCAGCTACGTGATCCGCGGCGGCCAGGTGCTCTGCCACGGCCGGCCGCGCGAAGTGCTCAATCATCCCGAAGCCCGCAAGTATTACTTCGGCGAAGGCATGCAAGTGGGCCTCGGCGGCGCGGCGTGATTAGCGGTCGCCATCGTGCAGCTTGCACCGTTCTGCCAGCGATGGATTTTCTCGCGACGGCGCGTTAGAATCGCGTGGATGCTGCGCGTTTCCATTGCAATCGATCGCCGTCTTGCCAGCGGATCATCCTGGCCGGACGGCATCGACTGGCCGGTGACGCTTCGGCTATCTGGCGCTCGTCTTCGGCCTGTGCCGCGCTCGGCTACGTCTTGCATGGTGCTCGATATCCGCGCGTATCTGCGGTCGCTGCGGCGAGCGCTTGGTCGTCATCAGCAATTATCGACCCGAGCTGCCGGAGTGGGTCCGCAAGAGACACGCCGCGGTGCATCCTGGCGCTGGGCCTGACGATGCCCTGCACCGCGGACGAATCCTGGCCGCGTATCGCCGCAAGGTGAAGCAACTGCATCCCGACCGCGGCGGCGACCGGCGCGAATTCCTGCGGCTGCAGGCGCACTTCGAGCAGGCGATGGCGCTTGTCGACGAAAAGTAGTCGCCGCGAGCCGAGCGGCACACCGATTCCTTAGCGAAGCTTACGCGTTACTAAGTCCGCCTCGGCTCGGCGGACCTACTAGGCATCACGTCGTTCGCACCTGCCGTGCCCGCTTCAATGACAAACGATGCCCGCGTCGATCGGGTTCGTCGGACGGGTGACCCGCTGAAGCACTCGGTAATCGCTCCGCCACTGGTCGGGCGTCACCGTGCAGCGGACGTAGCCGCGCTGGCGATTGAAGAATCTGCACGCACGGGTTCTCGGCCATGACCGTATCCGAGTTTTCCGGCTTGTCCGACGCCGTCGCCGCCGCTGGAGATCTGAGTGCCGACGAACTCGGTGGCGACCACGGGCGTCTCGGCCTGGCGGTCGTCGACCCGCAGGTCGTTCACCCAGTTCGAATGAATGTCGCCGGTGAGCACGACCGGGTTGGGCACCTGGCGATCTTGCAGGAACTCCATCAGCCGCCGACGCTCGTGGACATAGCCGGGCCACTGATCCATCGAATACAACTGCGCCTCGCCGGCCTTCTGGTCCGACCATGCCCATCATCACTTGCTGGGCCAGCACGTTCCAACTGCCGGGCGATTCGACCAGCGACTTTTGCAGCCAATCCCGTTGCCGGGCGCCGAGCATCGAGCTTTTCGGCGACATCGCATCCTCGTTGAGTCGTGAGTCTCTGTCGTCGTTGGGCTGGTCGGTGCGGTACTGCCGCGTGTCGAGCACCAGAAACTCGGCCAGCCGGCCGAACGATAGCTTGCGATACAGCTGCATGTGCGGCCCGCGCGGCAGCGACGTGCCGCGGAGCGGCATCATTTCGTAGTACGCCTGGTACGCGTTGGCACGGCGGATCAGAAACTCGGCCGGGTCGACGCCTGCTTCTTCGGAGATGTCGTTCGCGTAATTGTTGTCGAACTCGTGGTCGTCCCACACGACCATCCACGGGCAGCGGGCGTGCATCGCCTGCAGCAGCGGATCGGTTTTGTACTGCGCGTGGCGGATGCGGTAGTCGTCGAGCGATACTGATTTCCTCGCCGACGTGCTTGCGAACCCGGTCTCGTCCTTCTGCCCTCGTACTCGTAGATGTAGTCGCCCAGGTGAAACACCAGGTCGAGCTCGTCCTTGGCCATGTGCTCGTACGCCGTGTAATAGCCCGTGCTCGAAGTGCTGGCACGAGGCGAAGGCGAATCGCAGTTCCGCCGGGATCGCATCCGCGGCAGGCATCGTGCGCGTGCGGCCGACCGGGCTCTCGGCGTCGCCGGCGCGGAAGCGGTACCAGTACCAGCGATCCGGCTCGAGACCATCGACCTCGACGTGCACCGAGTGGCCGAGCTGCGGCGTGGCGATGCTCGTGCCGCGCTGCACGCACGTTGCGCATGCCGTCGTCCGTCGCGATTTCCCACGCGACTTCGATTTGCTCTGGCGCCAGCCCGCCGCCCGGCTCGAGCGGCTTGGGCGCCAGGCGCGTCCACAGCACGATGCCGTGTCGGTGGGATCGCCGGAGGCCACGCCGACACTAAATGGATCGGCCGAAAACTGCGGCCGGCGAGTCGCCGATTTGGCACTTCGGCCCAACAGCGGAACGCTCGTCAGGCTGGCCGCGTACGCCAAAAACAGCCGCCGGCTAACACCCTGCTCATATCGAATCATTTCCGGCAGTCTTCTTAGATCGAGCATCGCATCAAACCTCTTAGTACGGTGACGAAGGCACACGAAATATGCGCGAGTCTAAACGTGGGGCGTGAAGAATTGAAGAACCCGCATAGGCGCCGCGTCCGTCCTGTTAAACCAAATTCGCAAGGCTGCTGAGCCCGATCGGCTCGCGACAAGCGAATGGCTCGCCATACATTTTGCCGATGGACTTTCCCCAATACGCCGCCTCGTCGCGCAGCGCATCGAGAAACACGGGCGGCTCCGTTGGCCGCCCCGTAATGAACTGACTTTCGTAACAGCGGATGGCGGCCAGCTTTTGGTCCCACTCGTCGCTGATATCGAGCACAAACGCCGGCTGGGGCGCCATTTTCAAATGCACGCAGTAGTAATTGTAAATTCGCTCCGGATGATGCGGCGCACCCGGCAAGTCCGTCTTGGTCAGTTTCGACCAAAATCGCGCCGCCTCCACGAGCTGCGTTGCCGCCACATGGTCTGGATGCGCGTCGATCCAATACGGTGCGAACATCCACAGCGGCCGTTGCTGCCGAATCACGCCCGCCAGCTTCGCTCGGTTTTCGATCGTCGCTTCCAGCGAGCGGTTTGGCAGCCCAAGATTGTCACGCCAATCGAGGCCGAGAATTTTCGTGGCGGCCGCCGTTTCTCGGGCACGAGTCTCGGGCGAACCATGCGGCGTCGGCTCGCCACTGGTGAGGTCCAGCACGCCGACTCGCCGACCCTCCTTCTTGAACTTCAGAATCGCTCCGGCCATGCCCAGCTCGGCATCGTCGGGATGCGGCGCGATGACAAGGACGTCGAGCATGGGAAGGTCGAGAGTCGAGGGTCAAGAGTCGAGAGCCAGAAATCGAGGCCGCGAACACGGTTCGAACCCCGCTTGCCGGCTTAGCGTGAATCTGCAAAACTTCGCCGCCAATTCCGCAAACTGACGAGTTTCGTAATGCAGCACAACCGCCTCCATTCTAATCGCCGCGCCCTCGGTCTGGCAGCCATCCTCACACTGCCGATCTTTGCCACCGGTTGCACGCTCTGGGACAAAGACCGCTGGGATCTGAACCAATACCGCGACGAACGGGCTGTCGACATCGACCAGCGGCTTGAACAGAACCAGACGATCGTCAAGAATCCGTTCTAGCGCATTTCAAAACCCCTCTCCCCGGCCCCTCACCCGGTGAGGGGCCGGGGAGAGGGGTTGTCAATAATGGCCACCACATCGGAAACCTGTCAGGCGGCGTACGACCGGCTCTGTGCACCACTGCGCGTGAAGTCGCCCTGCTTTCTTCCACGCAATCGCTGCTCGGATGGGACGAACGCACCAAGCTGCCGCCCGCCGGCGGTGACGTATCGCGCCGAGCAGATGAGCTACCTGGCCGGCCTGATTCACAAGCGCGAGACGGCGCCCGAAGTGGGCGAGTGGCTCGCCGAGCTGGCCGACAGCCCGCTCGCTGCCGATCCGCACAGCGACACCGGCGCCGACATCGCAAACCTCCGTCGCGACTACGATCGCAAAACAAAACTGCCGCAAGCGCTCGTCGAGGAGCTCGCGCAGCCTCGCCGTGCTCGGCCAGCAAGTGTGGGCCGAGGCCCGCAAGGCAAACGACTTCGCGCGGTTTCAGCCGCTGCTGGAACGAACGGTCGAACTGAAGCGACAGGAGGCCGCGGCTATCGGCTACGACGAGACGCCGTACGATGCCCTGCTCGACGAATTCGAACCCGGTGCGAAAACGAGCGAGGTAACGCGCGTGCTGGCCGGCCTGCGCGATCAATTGGTGCCGCTCGTGGCAGAGATCGCCGCCAGCTCGCGGCGGCCAAATCTCGAACCGCTCAAACGCCGTTTTCCGATCGACTTGCAGGAGCAGTTTGGCCGGCGGGCGGCCGAGGCGATCGGCTACGATTTCGCCGCCGGCCGGCTCGACGTGACCGACCATCCGTTTTGCACGACGCTCGGCCCGCGCGACGTGCGACTCACCACTCGCTACGACGAAAACTTTCTGCCCGGTGCATTCTTCAGCACGCTGCACGAAGCGGGTCACGGCATGTACGAGCAAGGCCTGCCGGCCGACCGCTACGGCCTGCCGACCGGCCAGGCCGTGTCGCTGGGAATCCACGAATCGCAGTCGCGGATGTGGGAAAACCTCGTCGGCCGCAGCCGCGCGTTTTGGGAGCACTTCTTTCCGCAAGCACAGGCGATGTTTGGTGCGGCACTCGCCGACGTGCGGCTCGACGATTTCTATTTCGCAATCAACGACGTGCGGCCGTCGCTGATCCGCACCGAGTCCGACGAGGCGACGTACAACCTGCACATCCTGGTGCGGTTCGAGCTGGAACAGGCACTCTTGCTCGACGAGCTGCGTGTGGCCGATTTGCCCGCGGCCTGGCGGGAAAAGTACCGCCATTACCTGGGCATCGAGCCGCCGAACGATGCCGACGGCGTGCTGCAGGACGTGCACTGGAGCAGCGGGGCGATCGGTTACTTTCCGACCTATTCGCTGGGCAATCTCTACGCGGCCCAACTTTTCGAACAGGCGGTGCGCGAGCTCGGCGATTTGCACGCGATGTTTCGCCGCGGCGAGTTCGTGCCGCTGCGCGATTGGCTGCGCAACCACGTTCATTCGCACGGCCGCCGCTACCGGGCATCCGAGCTGGCCCGCCGCGTCACCGGCGTGCCACTATCGCACGAGGCCCTGCTGCGTCACCTCCGCGGCAAATTCGCTCCGCTCTATGGCCTTGCTACGTAGGTCCGTCTTTCCAGCCTGATATGGTAGAAAGCTGTCAGGCTGGAAAGCCTGACCTACGGCAACTTCTACCGATTGTGCCGGTTGGCACGCCGAGCTGGCAACATCGTCGCAGTCTCTCGACCAGCCGCGCCCGTTCCATTGGCTGCCTTGACAGGTGGAATCGTGGTAAACTGTTACAACTTCCAAATTGATTCGACTGTTCCTGCGACGCACTTTTTCTCGTCGTTCTGCAACGGAGACCTCCCATGGCTCGAGTGGCCGTTTGCCCACAGTGCAGTCATGAAATACTGATTCTCGACGACGGCAATCAAGACGCTTGGGCGAAGTGTCCCGAGTGTCGTGCTTTCTTTCAAATCTCTCAGGCAGTTGCACGGGAGATTCAACCGGCCATTCCCATTGAAGATCAATCGACGGATCGCAGCGGCGAAACAGCTATCGTCGACGACACGATGTTAGATACGTTCACCGACAAAGCGGAGCTCACGCTCTCGGGCGCATCGGATGCGACGCTTTCTGAATACACTGCCGAACTCGCCAAGGCGGAGCACGATGTAGCTGAAGTTGAGGAGGAAATTGAGGCTAATGATGAACTCACTACGGAGTTCATGTCCCCCGCTGCCGAGACACGAATATCGAATGACCCGGCAGCTACGGCCTCTGGTTCCGCTGACTTCACGGTATCGGGCGGCGACATGCCCGTTGAAGAAATTGCAAGCGATGTCGGCACGGCGACTGCGGAGGAGCCGACACTTGCGACACGCGAAGAGCGGCTTGAGGAAGCAACAGATCGCATCGATAAATGGTTTCGCGAGACCAAGTCGCAAGTTGAAACACCGAGCGCGGCGGTCGACGATAATCAGGAATCGGCCGACGTCGACGACATCCCCGTCGAACAGCCGCCGGAGCTACCGGAAAACCAGCCGGCGTGGGACGAATCACATCATATCGAGCGGTTGTTGGCCGACGCAGAGAGCTCAAACGCAATCAACGCGTCTAACGAAAATCCATTCCCGGATGACGGCGACGCCTGCGCACAGCGACGACGAACCAGCCCAGATCGGTCCCCAAGGACAGCAGGCCGCGGAAAAGCCGGAGTTTTTCATCCCACCCGGACGGCTTCCACGCCGCAAGAAATCACTCCTACGTACGCTGGCAACCACAGCCACATCAGGCATTGTAGGTCTGGCATTGGGCTATTACGCGCTGTTGTGGATTTTGGGCCCGACGGGCGATTTCCTCAATATCGCTCACAACCTGCCCAGTGCGGTGCTGCCAGCCGAGTTCCAATCGGAGTTGGCAACGCGTCCGGTCGAGAGTCGTCCGGCAGAACCGACAAACGAAACGTTTGCTGCCGCCAGCGAAGAAACAAACGCGCCGGACACTGCCGAACAGACTTCATACACGGCTGCGGCCGACGACCGGTATGGAACGACAACCGAACCATCTAGCGCTGGGGATCAGCCGCCAATTCCGTTTGAAGAAGCGACTGCGGCCCCGCTCTCGCATGGCGACGAACCTGGCATCGGTCGAATCGCCAATGCTCCGTCGTATAGCGCTGATGAGCTCGCCGTGGCCCTGCAGGCCGCACAAAAAGAGCAGCCAAAACTCATGGCTGGCAGTCTCGACGACGGCGCCGATGTCCGGCGGGCGAAAGGCTTTGGTTACTTGCGACTGTGCGACTTGGCCCAAAAGCTGGCATTCGTCGACACGGCGACACGTGCCGATTACGCAAACGCCCTGGTTACAGACGCGGAGCGGCTATTGCAGCAAACGCTCGCTGACGAGCATACGCGCGGCGAAGTGGCACGCATTGTTCCGATGTGGATCGACTCGCCCCACCGAAAACACGGCGGCGTGTTCTTCGCCGGCACTCCACGGCAAAGTGCCGAAAAGGGCACGGTCGTCGAATATCAGTTCGATTTGGTGCGAACGCCTCCGTAATTGTTCTATTACCTCCGGCCAGTGCAGAGCTACTTGCCAATTCGTCGAAGCCGATCGGCATTGTCGGCTGGATCGTCGATTCGCCTGCGAAACTCGTTAGGGGATACAACGGCGACGCACCGCAAGCAATTTGGGCCAGTCGCGTTCTTCCGTTGGAATAGTCGGCTGCACGGCTAACTCTGCGTGTGGCCCTCTGGCCGCTGAAGCCGCTAGTCCGTAAGATGGCGGGCCCAACCCATCGCGCCCAAAGCAGGGGGTCGGGAGTCGCGGGCGAAACTGACTTCAAGCGTGTTTCGCGACAAAATCGACTATCCAATCCGCGCGGCTTTAAGACTCCCGACCCCTTCGTGCCAGCATCATGATTATTGCCGTTGCCAAAGAAACGTACCCTGGTGAACGTCGCGTTGCGCTCGTACCGGCCAGCGTGCCCGCTCTGGTTAAGAGCAGCAACCGCGTGCGAATTGAAACGGTGCGGCGCCGCCGCGGGCTTCACGGACGATGCGTTTCGCCAGGCCGGCGCCGAAATTGTCGCGGACCGCCGCGAATTGTTTCAGTCGGCCGATGTACTGCTGCAGGTTCGCGGCCTGGGCGCCAATCCACAGACCGGTAGCGCCGATCTCGAATTGATTCGCGACGGCTCTGGTGATCGTCGCACCGTGCGATCCGCTGGGCAATCCAGCGGCCGTCGAGCGCGTGGCCGAGCGCGGTGTCACGCTGTTCGCCATGGAGTTGATTCCCCGCATCACGCGGGCGCAGAGCATGGACGTGCTCTCGTCGATGGCCACGATCGCCGGCTACAAAGCCGTGCTGCTTGGCGGCCAACATGCTGCCCAAGATGTTTCCGATGATGATGACGGCGGCCGGAACGCTTACGCCCGCCAAGGTGTTCGTCATCGGCGCCGGCGTGGCTGGGTTGCAGGCGATCGCTTCGCGCGACGGCTCGGCGCCGTGGTGCAGGCGTACGACGTGCGGCCGGCCGTGAAGGAGCAGGTCGAGAGTCTGGGCGCGAAGTTCGTCGAGATGCCGCTGGAAACCGCCGGAGCAGAAGGCGCCGGCGGTTACGCCAAGCAGCTCGGCGAAGAATTCTACCGCAAGCAGCGCGAGTTGATGGCCCGCGTCGTGGCCGCCAGCGACGTGTGCATCACGACGGCCGCGATACCCGGCAAGCCTTCGCCGCGGTTGATCACGGCCGACGCCGTGCGCGGCATGGCGCCCGGCTCGGTGATCGTCGACCTCGCGGCCGAGCGCGGCGGAAACTGCGAGCTGACGAAGGCCGACCAGGTGGTCGTCGAGAACGGCGTCACGATCCTCGGGCCGACCAACCTGCCCAGCGAAGTGCCCACGCACGCCAGCCAGATGCTGGCCAAAAATCTCACCAATTTCCTGCGGCTCGTCACCGCGCGTGACGGCCAATTCCATCTCAACCTCGACGACGAAGTGGTGCGACAAACGCTCGCTGCGTATCGGGGCGAAGTGGTTAGCCCGCAGGTCCGCGAGCTCTTGGGTTTTGAACCACTCAAGACGCCACCCGTCGGCAGCCCACCCGTGACGCATCTGGCGGCAAAATAGTCGAATCGATGGCTATTATTTCGTTCTGCGACCGGCCACTTTGTCGTCGGAAGCGACTTTTATCCCGCCGTATGCATAATGGATGAATACGATTAGCGGGGTGGCTGACTTCGGCGAGCTCAGTCGAGTCGAAGTCGAGCCTAATCGAGCCCTCCGGGAACTGCGAACGGGGAACAGAGAATATGCCGCTGCGGTTATTGCTATCGGCAATCCTGCTGGCCGGTCTCGTGGTGAGCCGTACCCATGCCGCGCCGCTCTTGCCCGACATGATTGTCTGGGCCCAGGACTCGACATCGTCATCCAACTGCTTTATGTATTGCGGCACGATCAATACCACTTTGATCGATAACAAAGTGCTGTATCGATTCACTGGGGCACTTCCGAACATCGGGAGCGGCCCGTTGGAAGTTCGGGAATTCACGCACCCCGACAAGACGCAGGACGTCTACCAGCGCATTAAAGATTCGGACGGCGGCATGACCGAGGTGCCGATCGGCAGCTTCCCTAACTCGGCTCCAATACCACCCTGGCATTTGTGGTTGCCGGGAATTGCGCAGTACAACCTTCGCACGGTGACAGCAGGAAATGGCGTCGGCCCGGTTGTTTCCTCCCACGATAAGACGAGCATGGCCGTTGTCGACAGCCGCGCCTACGACAATACGCTTCCCGGTGCACCTCCAGTGGGCGTGTACAACAATGTCGCGTTGCCGATCCTCGGCATCTCGATCGGATACGCTGACGTGTACGGCGTAAACCTCCCTGGACAATGGGCCGATCTCACCGGACTCCCCAGCGGTCAATATTGGCTGGAAGTAATTGCGGATCCGTATGACCGCATCGAGGAAAGCAACGAGACGAATAACACCACACGAATCCTGGTCGACCTGGTTATTCCCGATCCGCTGATCCACCCGGGCGACTACAACGACGATGGCACGGTGGACGCTGCCGACTACGTCGTGTGGCGGAACACACTTGGCCAAACGGTCCCAAACTACGGACAGCCCAATGCGGAGTTAGGCACGGGAGCCGACGGCGACGGCGACGGCATCATCACCGACGCCGATTATGACGTGTGGCGAGCCCGCTTCGGCGAGACGGCATCGGGAGCCTCGCTGCCTCCCGCCGGCGTGCCAGAACCAGGCTCGCTCGCAATGGCCGCAGCCGCTTTCCTGCTGCCTTTTCTGCGTCGCCAGGCCCGACCGGATCGCGGCGCCTGCATTTCCGGCGCATTCAGCAGAATCCGTCTGCGGCCGTGAGGTATGCTTGTCTTGCATGTCGATGACCAGCGGTGCCAGGCGCCGCGGCAACGCGTTTTGTGGTCGCTGCCTCCTGGTCTTCCCGCAGAGCTGAACATGAAAAATATCAAAGTCGAAACGATTGCTGCGCCCGCCGCAATCGACCCCACGATCGGCCCATTGACGTTGGAACATCGCCAGGACTACGCGCTGGCCCGCACGCGGGCCAAGTCGATTTACAAGGCGGCGGCGGTCGCCTCCTTCAACGCTTGGGCGACGGCCGTCGTGGCCGTGTTATCCGCTCCATTTGCCCTGTTCAGCACGGTTGGGTTCGTGACCACCGCGGCCCTGAGCCTGGTGGCTGCCAACGAATTCCGCGGCCGAAAGCGGCTGCTGCAGTTCGATCCGCGTGCGGCCGGCATTCTCGGCTGGAACCAGCTCCTGTTGCTGGCAATGATGGTTGGCTACTGTGCGTGGTCAATTTATGCCAATCTCTACGGGGCGAATTCCGTTACCGAGCAGTTGAAGGGCATCGCCGAATTGGAGTCGGCCCTCGGTTCACTCGACGGCGTCGACGTGTTCGCCCGGCACCTTGTCGTCGTCCTCTACGGCACGGTGATCGCATTGAGCGTCGTCTTCCAGGGGGTCACGGCCTTATACTATTTCACGCGGCGGAAGCACGTCGAAAACTACATTGCCGAAACTCCGCAATGGATCCGTGAGCTGCAGCGCTCAGCGAACCCGCCCGAGTTCTCCGACACCAGAGCGCTCCCGCGCGTCGTCAGCTTCGATTAGAGCTGTCGCGAGTAACGACTGCGCGCTACAGCCACAAGTGCAGCCGGCCGCCGAGCATGTCGGGAATCGCCTTGTTCACCAGCGTGCGGACACCGTTGGCGTGATAGCGCGTGCTGAAATGGGCGGCGATGATCAGCTCGTTCTTGAAGCGGTCGCGGCGCTCGACGAGATCGTCGAGGTGCATGTGGCCGAACTTGTGGATCTTCTCCTTGCGGTGGTCCGGCGCGACGAACGTCATCTCGCTGATCAGAACCTTCGCCTCGTACATCGCCGGGTTGTCGTCGAGGCCCGGCGGCGCGCTGTCGCCCAGGTAGGCCACGAGCGGCCGGCGGACTTCGTGCGTCACTTCGGTGCCCGCCAGCCGCAGGTCGCGAATCTGCTCGCCGCTCAGCTCCTGATACTCCGGCTTCAGCTTCCGCCGCCGGTCCCACACGACGAACCCCAGCGACGGCACCGTGTGTCGCGTGGCCGACGGCCGTCACGACGAGCTCGCGCGACAGTTCGATCTCGTCGCCGGGCGCGATCGGGCCGCAGGTCGCACGGCAGCCGGCCGCGGTCGAGCCGCGTGAATTGACGCAGGATCTTCTGCATCGGCTCGATCGTCTCGGCCGGCAGGTAGATCATCGGCGGCTCCATCTTCATCATCCGCCGCCGGGCCACATACACCGGCAGTGCCGCGATGTGATCGAGATGGCCGTGCGTGACGAACCACGTCTCCGTGCCCATGAACGACCACGGCTGCGCCCCCAGGTCGAAGCCGAGCTTCAGCTCCGGAATCCGCCAGTAGGTCTGCACCGCCGCCCGCGAATAGCCCTCGATCGTCAGGTCCCCGTGCTTGAGCGTCTTGACCGGCAGGTTGTTGACCATTGAAAAGCAAGACGCGGCGGCGAGATCGGCGAGAAGAATGACGGGGGAGCCGATATTGTAAAGCCGCGGATGAATCTGCGACAGGCACGGTCGATCGCCTACACTTAGCGGCCGAGTCCGCCACAGCGGATTCGCCGTGGTGAACTTGCTCGGCGCGGCGAGCCGTGGTCCGGCGCGTCACGCACGGGCAAGCCCCGCCGCTAAATTCTGCTCTTTCAACTTTTCTGTTTCATCCACTCACGCCGTGCTCGTAATCCGATACCGCCGCAACCTCAGTCGGCAGCGGCTTGTCGCCAGGCTCCAGCCAGATTTCGTCGAACAGCTCCGCCTGCGCCGCGCGTGCGTGCTGATGGCGGACCAGTTCCAGCACGGCCAAAAACATGCCCACCAGCGCCGACTTGTGCACCACGTCCTCGAAGAATGCAGTAAAGGCCACTCGGCCGTCACGTCGCACGCGTTCGTCAATCCGCTGCATGTAAACGTGGATCGGCGTGTCGTCGTAGCGAATGTTCTCCGGCCCTGCGCACTGACTGCTTGCCTTTGAGCACACGGCCAAACGCGCTCACCAGGTCCCACAGTTCCACCTCTTGAATCGGCTGTTGCTCCGGCGAAAACGGTCGCGACGGCAAATCGCTCGCCAGGCGTGGGAACCGCTCGCTCCACTGCCGGGCGCGTTCCTCTAGCATGCTCGCGGCATCGCGGTACTGTCTTGTACTCCAAAAGCCGGCGCACCAACTCCTGACGGGGGTCCTCCAGCTCATCTTCGACTTCATCCTCGCCTGGCAGCACCATGCGCGACTTGATCTCGATCAGCGAGCTGGCCATTTCCAGAAAATCGCCGACCGCATTGACGTCGAGCTGTTCCAACACAGCGACGTAACCGAGGTACTGCTCGGTGATTACCGCAATGGGGAGGTCCGTGATGTCCAACTCATGCTGACGGACCAAATAGAGCAGCAAATCCACCGGACCGTGATAAGAATCGAGCTGAACACGAAAGCGAGTCATACCACTGGCCGATTCGATTGTGCAAAGTTGGGTCCCGTGCGGGCCAAACTATAGCAGCCGGTATCGCGAAGAGCGAGCCGGGACGTCAGCTCGGCTGAGCTCGCCGCAGGCGCGGCCTCGACATCAGCAAATATAAGATGAACGCACACGGCGCAGGCCTTGGACCACGAACCGACTGCTAGCAGCCAGAACTCGGGCCGCAAGCAACAAAAAAGCCGGACCTCTTTTGAAGAGGCCCGGCCGACAATGCTCGTGATCCAATCGAGGGCGACCGCCCAGTTCGTGGTGCAATCGTCGTAAGTCTGCTACCGCCCACGATTCGACCAGCAAGCTTATGCACTCGGCCCATCGGCCGGCGCGGCTGGCGGAGTAGCCGGGGTTTGCTCAGCCGGGGCTTCCGGCGCTGCGGGGCTCGGTCCACCATTGGCCGACTCGGCGGGTACGATCACCTCACCCACCACTTCACCGCCGCAACCGCCTCCACATCCGCTGTCGCAACCACCGCAGCCGCCATTGCAACCGCTATGGCATCCGCCGTTGCATCCACCACCATTATGGCGGTGATGCCGCCGGTGGCCACGACCATTGTTGCAGCCGCAATCGCTCTCGCAGCCACAATCGGCGGGCGCCGCTTCACAACCGCCGCAGTCCTCAACGGGAGCGGGTTCACAGCAAGTCGGTGCCGGCTCACAGCACACCTGTTGGTGACAACGGTGATGCCGGTGTCCGCCGCCACGACGGCCAAACAGCCGCGCGTCGGCTTGCGACTCGAGCACCACCAGGACGGCGAATACGGTCGCCACCATCAACATCAATCGCACAAGATTTCGCTTCATCAAATGTACCTCCTAGGTCTCGCGGGGAATCCAAGTCTTTACCCACACATCAGTGCCGTCTGTTCTTGATCGCTACTCAGTTTGTGACACATCGTCGCGATGCTAGCACTCGCTAGACGATCGCTCCCTGTGAAAACTGAGTTGCTCGCCTGCTAGCAGACGGCGCGCCAAAGCTTCTCCGATCGCCACATATCCCCCAGCGTGTCGAAGCAGCTTCAGAACGATCGATATCTAAACCGATTGAGTTGGATTCGACAAGGTGCTGAATCGGCGCGAATCACGAAAATTTTCCCGATTACGCAGTTTGTGTAAGTCTAGAAAAGATAGATTGACCTAGTAGTCTGGGTCGTTTCTCTGTCAGAGCGGCAATCGCCGAATAGACTGGCAAATTGCGTTGTTCAAGCGAGCAACTTGGCCGCTATGCGACCATCGGCAGTCCACCGCCAGCGTCGTCGAGAGCGTTATCGAACGGTAGCTGCGGGCGCTGCTTCGGCCGCAGTTCGAGGGGAGGGCCGCCCCGGCGTTGCGGGGGCCGGTTGACCGGTGACTCCAGGAGTCGGCTGCCGCGCGATGGTCATCGTCTGGCCGGTTTCAAAGTCGGAAAGGGTCCAGGGCTGGTTTGGCCCCTTGCCGTAGGCGATGCCCGACACACGCCAATCAGTTTCCACATGCCGCATCAGGCAGCACATCTCTTCGCTTTCTTGCTTGCCTTCAGGAGACTTATCGATGAGCACGCACTGAACGATCGCCTGGTTTTGAGAAGGCGTACGAATTTCGCCGATGCGGAATTCGGCCGTTTGCAGCCCCTGCGGCTGAAATTGAATTCCACTGGCGATAATCCGCTCGATGGCCTGCGGCGTGAGCCGTGCGCTGGTGCGCTGGGTGTCGCCCTTGAGGATCGCGTCGAGGAAATCGGAGGCTGCCGTGGCGATCGCCTCGGTTGCCGGTGACGTTGGCGGCGTCCCACTAGTGGGTGCAGCCGCCTGTGAGCCATCGGGTGCACTCTTGCCACACCCGGAGAGAATGCAAACTCCCAACACGACGACGAATCCAACTCGGGCAAAGCACTCCATTGCCGG
Organism: uncultured Planctomycetota bacterium; assembly: GCA_963786455.1. GTDB lineage: Bacteria > Planctomycetota > Planctomycetia > Pirellulales > Lacipirellulaceae > JABDGM01. The sequence goes on from CAWAZX010000019.1 coordinate 139,522, forward strand.
TCTCTCCCTACGGTTCTATGCAACGACATCCACACGGCGTTTCAAAACGCCGCGGCAATTTCGCGCCGGCTGCCGTGCACGTTAGCCGGCGCGAGGCGCGGAGTCTGGCAAAACGACCGATCCGGGTCAATTGCGATACTCATGCGCACTTCCCGGCGGCTTACGGCTGCCGGCGTGCCGCAGGCTGAGAAAGGCCGGCGACGCTAGCATTCTGTCAGGAATCTCGTGCGCATCGCTCACGGTGAGCCTAGCGGGTGCCCTGAGCGGATGAGGCCAGAGGTTCAATGGCGGAGACGTAAAGGAGCGAGCAAATCTTGAACTCGGCCGGAACGCCGTCGTCCGCTTCTTCGACGCCCACCAAGAGGTCGGTGCGAGTAAGCATGGCCATCTCCGGATGACGTACTTCATACGATTCGCCGCTCGACATTACTAGCCGGAATGGCTGAAATGGCCGACGCTGCAGCAGCTCTTGAAAAGTTCGCACGGTCATACTCGCATTTTATGCCAATTTCCACTCCGTGTCGATTATGCACCCGCATAACCGGCACAACCGGCCGCGAGCGAAACGCAATTGCCCGTTTCGTTGACCCTCCTCAACCTGTGACGTAGATATTTGGCGACAGAGCTGCGCCGGTGCTGCAATGTTGTGGGTGGCAGGCTTTCGGGCGTTAGCCCGAAAGCGTGGTTGTCGCCACGGGCACGTGCCGGAACTAGCGTGGATCCAAATCGGCTGCAAAAGAGTTCCCTGAATTGGCGCACAGAACACCCACCATGAAGAAGCACAGCCTGCTGTTGGTTGACGACGACCGCCACGTGCTCGAGTCGATGGCCGACTGGCTGCGCAGCCAAGGGTTACGAGCGTCGACGCGCTCGACCGGCTACGCCGAGGCGCTCGACCGACTTGCGGCCGCAAGCCTTCGACCTGCGTGCTGGCCGACGTGCGCCTGCGCGACGGCGACGGCTTCGACCTGCTGGAGCAGTGCCGCCGCAATTGGCCCGGAACGCAGGTCATCCTGATCACCGGCTACGGCACGCCGACGGCGCGATCGAAGCCATTCGGGCCGGCGCGTTCGACTACCTCACCAAGCCGCTGATCGACGACGAGCTGCGTGATGGCGATCGAGCGGGCCTTGTCGCAGCGGCAGCGTGCATCGAAGAAAACAACAACCTCGCGGCGCAGCTCGACCGGCGCTTCGGCATGGACAACATCGTCGGCCACGACCCGCGGATGCTGAAGGTGTTCGACATGATCGACAGCGTGGCCGACACGAGGGCCACCGTGCTGGTCACCGGCGAAAGCGGCACCGGCAAGAGCATGATCGCCCGGGCGATCCACCGCCGCAGCGGCCGCGCTGAAAGGCCGTTCGTCGAAGTCGCCTGCGGCGCACTGCCCGAGAACGCTGCTGGAAAGCGAGCTGTTCGGCCACGTGGCCGGCGCGTTCACCGGCGCGACGGGCGAACAAGATGGGCAAGTTCCTGCAGGCCGACGGCGGCACGATCTTTCTCGACGAGATCGGCACCGCCAGCCCGGCCATGCAAGTGAAGCTGCTCCGCGTGCTGCAGGAGCTGAAGTTCGAGCAGGTCGGCGGCAACAAGACGTTCAAGGTCGACGTCCGCGTGATCCTGGCCACGAACGAGGACCTGGCGCGAGGCCGTCGCCGAAGGCCGCTTCCGCCAGGACCTGTACTACCGCATCAACGTGATCAACATCGAGCTGCCGCCGCTGCGCGCGCGGCTCAGCGACATTCCGCTGCTGGCCCAGCAGCTTCCTGGAACAAGTCCGCGAAGACTCGCGCCGCCAGGTCACCGGCTTCACCGACGATGCGCTGGCCGCGCTGGAGCGCTACCACTGGCCGGGCAACGTCCGCGAGCTGCAAAACGTCGTCGAGCGGGCCGTGCTGCTGGGCAAGGGCCGACGATCACCGCTGGCCGACCTGCCCGCGCGAGATCGCGCGGCACGGACGGCTTCGTCGCCAGCGACGCCGGTCGGCCAGCAGACGCTCAAGGAAGCGCTCGAAGGCCCCGAGCGGCAGATCATTCTCGAGGTGCTCGAATCCAACGACTGGAACCGCAACGCCACGGCCGACCAGCTCGGGCATCAACCGCACGACGCTCTACAAGAAGATGAAGCGGCTCGGCCTGGAAGACGGCCACCCGAGCGTGGCGATGTAGGGTATGCGATAGCGATTTGGTCAATCGCCGATAACTTTTTAACGGCGTCTCGTGAACGCCAGGCCCATCAGCCCCAGGCCGATCAGCACAAGGCTCGCGGGTTCGGGGATGTTGTTTGAAATCTGTAAGGCGTTGATAAACGCAAACAGGGCGTTTGCGGGGACATCGCCCTGGCCGTTGTCCATGATCATCGAGAAGGTTACCGGGAAAATGCCATTGCTGCGAAACCCCGTCGAGAAAGTGGATACGGGATCGCCGTCGAGCTGCGAGCTGAGATTGAGAACACCAGCCCCGGACACCACCGGCAGCAGTCAAGAGTAATCTGGAATACCGCTGAGGTTACCGTTGCTGGCGGCGGTACTGCCGGGTGCCGCCGTCATGGTGCGTTGAAAGCCAACTGTATTATCCAGCGGGTAAACCGGTGAAATTCACGGTCAGCGTAACGTTCATGCCGGCGGCGCGATGTATCCACGCCAATCCAATCGTTGGTCAAGATATTTGCCGTGCCATTGCGGGTCACCGCCCGAAAATCCAAATTGCCGTCTGGCAGATTGGCTGTTGTGAGAGAGACGTTCACGGTCGAACCAAAGGCCGAATAGTTGGTGCCAGCGACCGGGATTACTTGATTCGTTGCCTCGAACGCCTGAAAACCCGGAGCCGTAGTGCCACCGGTAGGTTGAAAATCGAGGGCCAAAGTCTCCGCATTTGCAGTGTTCGTAGCGCTGGTCAGCGCTGCCGCGAGTAAAAACACAAACGCAAGCCGTGAATTATCATTCATTAGCATGTCCTCAAAGCCGCCCAGCTGGGATTCCCGGGCAGTATCAGGCCGGGATCCACTGTTGTCAAGAAGATTCACGAGTATTCCCGCGGAAATAGACAAGCCCAATGCGCGTTGCCGTGGGCAAAACGGCCGCCCCGGCGTGCCGGCTGTGACTGCCATTTCTCGGCGCGGCGGGTAGTTTAGACCAAATTAATCCCGCCGGGGCGTTAGTGAACACGTAGCGGCTAGCGAATTGCGATCCCCGCCCGATCGGTCCTGTTGGCCCACAATTATTTTGCAGCTTTCTTGACACGACCGTGTCGCTTGCCTACCGTACTAATACGGTAGTACACATGGGACGCGGCGAGACTTGACTGCCATGTTGATGCACGTTGATGTCGACAACGGCCTGGCCGTTTACGACCAGATTGTTCGGCAGGTGAAATTCGCAGTCGCCGACGGCGCACTTCGCAGCGGCGAGATGGTGCCCAGCGTGCGCGAATTGGCCCGCCAGCTGGCGATCAATCCCAATACGGTCGCCCGGGCTTATCGCCAGCTGCAGGACGATGGCGTTCTGGAAACGGTGAGAGGGCTGGGCCTCTCGATTTCTTCCACCGCGCGAAGGCAATGTCAGTCGGAGCGCACCCGCCTCATCCGGGCACGATTACGACTGGTGCTCGAAGAGGCGCTTCATAGCGGGCTGGATGCCAGTGAGATTGAGCAGATGACGCAAGCAGAAGTCGCGGCCGTGTGCCGTGGGCGGCAGAAACAGTAGTTCAATGCAAACTGGATCAATTATGTCCTCAATCATTCAGTTTACGGGAGTGACCAAGCACTACGGGCCCACGGTGGCACTGGAAAACCTGTCGCTCGACGTGCCGCAGGGCGTCGTGTTCGCGCTGCTTGGCGAAAACGGCGCAGGCAAAACGACCGCAATCAAACTGATGCTGGGCCTCAATGACCCCACGGCCGGAGAAGTCCGCGTCCTCGACCTCGACGGCCGCCGCGACGCGCTGGCAATTCGTCGCCGTGTCGGTTATCTGCCGGAACGGCCCACACTGTACGAATGGATGACCGTTGCGGAAATCGGCTGGTTCACGGCCGGCTTTTACGGCGGCGATTTTGAGCACCAATATCGCACGCTCGTCGACGGCTTCCACGTGCCCCTCGACCGCAAACTGAGCCAATTGTCAAAAGGCATGCGCGCCAAGGTGGCATTGTCGCTTGCCATGGCTCACTCTCCCGAACTACTGATCCTCGACGAGCCGACATCGGGACTCGACACGATGGTCCGCCGTGAGTTTCTCGAGAGCATGGTGGACATCGCTGCCGAAGGACGAACCGTGCTGTTGTCCAGCCATCAAATCGGGGAAGTGGAGCGTGTGGCAGACATTGTGGCGATCGTGCACGCCGGCCGCCTGCTGGTCGCCGAGCGGCTCGATGTGCTCAAAGAGACCACTCGGCAAATCACTATCACCGTGGCCGAAACCACGACGCCGTTGCCGCCGTTCAGCGGGCAAAGAATCTACGAGCGGCGACGCGGTCGGCAATGGGAAGTGCTGGTGCGCGGCGTCGGCGAGTCAGCCATCGAAGCGCTGCAATTTGCTGCGGGGGCACTTTCCATGCGTCCACTCGTGGCGATGGTCCATAGTACTTCGGCCCGCGTGAGGTAAGTCAGTAGCTCGCGCGCACCCGGCAATGGGCGGATTTGCTTTGCCTGACGCGCATACGACTCGGCGTGCAAGCGCATTAGCTGTCCGGCCTCCTCGACCGTGACAACGCGGCCCGTCTCGCGAAGAATGGCGTTCGCCATGAGCCCACCGCTCATGCCAATACGGCGGTGAATGCGCCAAACAGAGAGTTCGATTCCAACCGCCTCGAGCGCTTTGCGCCATGCAAGCACGTGCTGATAGACGCTGTCCACCAACGTGCCGTCGAGGTCGAATAGAAACGCCGGACCGCCAACCTCCACTGCTTCACGCATGGCAGACCTCGCAAAAAACAAATGGTTGTCATCCTTCGGCCGGAAGGGACATCCTCTGGACGCTTTCAGCAAAATCAGTCGAGCCGGAGTCTCGCTCGACAAGCGCGACTTACTTGCTGACTTCCTTGGTGTCGGCGCGTCTTGCGGATGTTTATTTCCAATTGGTTAGCTAGCCATCATCTCTTTCACATGATCCGCTTCTTCGCCCAACCAATCCGGGTTGAGGGCGGTCGCGTCGAAGATCGACGTCGTCTTAAACAGCTCGAATTCACCATGGGACGCCGCATTGGCGGTTTTTGCCAGCAGCGATTTCACCTCGTCGCCACTCATCGGTTGGAACATGCGTGCCGCCTCGAATGCCTGTTCGAGAATCTCCATGCTGTCGATGCCGGTGATGACAACCGATGTGGGGAGGTTCAGCGCGTAGTGAAGGCACTCGATTGGTGTGACCGTCCTCGACTTCAGAATGATTCCGTTCGCCATGCTCTTCATGCCCAAAACTCCGATGTTTTGCTGGACAAGCTCGGGCAAGACCAGTCGTTCGAAGCTGCGATAGTGCGCGTCCATGACATTTAGCGGCATCTGCACCGCGTCGAAAGTGAATCCGTGCTCCTTTGCCACTTCGAGCGTATGCAAGTGAATCCTTGGATCCTTATGACCGGTGAAGCCAATGAAACGCAGCTTTCCGGCATTGCGCCTCTACGAGTGCTGCATTGGCGCCCTCTTCATCGAAAATGCGATGCGGATCCTCAAAGCGTATGATTTCATGATGCTGCACTAAGTCGATGCAGTCGGTTTGCAGCCGGCGCAGTGATTCGTCGAGCTGCTGCGTAGCGGCGGCTTTTGACCTGCCGTCGATCTTTGACATAAGGATGACTTTATCGCGATAACCATCTCGGAGCCCTTGCCCATGCGGACTTCGCTCGCGCCCTCGTTGTAGTCCCAGGAGTTATCCATGAAATTAATACCGCGATCGATCGCCTCACGAACAATGCGCAGACTCAATGCCTCATCGACGTGCTTCAGGCCGATGTGCCAGCCGCCAAGGCCGATTGCCGACACTCGCTTTTCAGTACGCCCCAGTGTCCGATATGGCATCTCCGAATTTCTAAGCTCGTCAGGCATCGGCTGCCCTTTCCTAAATGACGCAAACGTTCAGCGTCAACTTGTGGATTCAGAATCCGAGCTAACCGAGCAAATTCAATGCCACGTTTACGATCGGCGTAATGTTATCGCTCCGATGGTTGCGACCGTGCGGCATTAGAATAGTCCGGCGACAAGCGCCTCGCGTTGAAGTTTCCGCATGAAGACCTCGTTCTGCATGTGGTGCCTGACGCATTTGCCGAGGCAACTCTCATGAATTGCGCAAAGCAGGCAAGTCATTCATCGCTGATAGATCGGCAGTAGTTGATTTGGCGCGCCAAGCGTCAATACTACGAGCGCTGTGGTGTAGGCGTTTCCAAACTGGGCGTCGTAAAAATGGCTCTCCGGTGCCCACGATCCGTTGGGCTGTTGGTTTGCGAGCAGAGTCTTAACGACTCGCGGAAAGAACTCGTCCCAGTGGCGGCCGCCCAATTGGTACATTCCTTGACAACAGTGAAAAACGCCGTAGTGATACCGGTCATTGAACCACTCCTGTGTGAATGGTTCGACCTTGTTGTACTCGTCGAAATTGTGATTCAAAATCCAGTCACCTGACTTTGTCGCTTCCGGCGCATTGTGAAAACCAGCATGGGCCAGTGCGAGAATTCCAGCACCTGCCATTGCTCGGCTGCGCGGATCAGGTTCTGTGATGCTGTAGCCGAAGGCACCAAACTGCTGCGAAAACGTTCGGCGTATATATGCGACGGCATCGTCGATCGACTGTTTTGGCACGTCGAAGCCCGCGTTCCGCGCCGATCGCAAAAACTTCAAATGCCAGCCACTAACCGATAAGTCCGAATCCACCTCTTCAAAGTCATCGAGATAGCGCCAACCGCCTCGATCAACCTCCAATTCCTTCGGCCAGCGCTGCATCTCCAGCGTAGCACGAATTGCCAGATCGATCGATTGTTGCATGCGTTCATTGCGGTTTAACTTCGACGCGCCAAACATTTCACTTAGCGTCAGTCCGGCAATCCCATGATTGTAGGCGCCGGCCGAGCCGATATTGTGCTGGACGTTCCGTGAAATGCGCTGAGTATTCGGCGCAACCAGCGCAAGGAGGCCGCTACGCTTCTGACAGCTGAGCGTGTAATCTGCGGCTCGTTCAAGTTGTATGCCGTAAGGCCCCGAGCCTGGCAGATGACCGTGCGCCATGAATGCCAAGGTACACAGGCATGTGACGCCCGGTTGGCCCCTTTCAAGCGTTGGAAACGAGCCGTCTGCTTGCTGTTGCTTAGCAAGCCATGTCAGCGCACGATTTACGGACTTATCGACACGTTGCCATTCGTCGGCCAACAGCACGTTGGCCGGCGTATTGTCGCCGGATCGCGCCGTTGCCGCAGTAGCATTCGATCCGGACAGCCGAGCGTCTTGGGATATTGCTGCTTGCGGGATCGCAACAAGAAAAACAAATGGAACCAGCTGCGGAAGGCTGAATGTCATTTGCTTCGCGTGTAATTTCTGACGTTAGCCACCTAATCTAACACACAATATACTGCATCATGCCTGCACTCGCATGATTTACAAGTGGACAAGTCCTCACAAAACGGGAGAGGGGCAATGAATAGTACACCTTCACGGTCGCGTATTGTGTTGTTGATGGCGCAGTGTGGTAGGATGGCAGCATGACGACTGGAGGGCTGAGAAATGGATGACGAATCAATCGAACTGCTTCGCCAACTTGTTGATGCGCATAAAGAGCAAACTGAGTTGCTGCGGAAACACGTACTGCCATTATGGACACGAATCCGATTCAGCCTACTCGCGCTTTTCGTGCTCATGACGCTGATGGCCACCGGAGTGGGATTCACAGTACTGGCAATCAGATCATTGAATAAGTCAACCGCAACTCCTGCAACCGCAACTGTAACGTGGCCGGCACAAAGTGGCACTCTACAACTCTCGCCAACACCAAGAACTAGTGTTAGCTTTGGCGGCCAGGCATCACCCACGCTGGCGTCGCCGACGGTGTCACCTTAAGCAGACACAATCGGCCACCACGGCGTCAGGCAGTACCATTGCGCGGTGAGGTAGCATGGGCGGTAATTCTTCAGCAACGCACCATCGGGCGGAGGGCCAAATGGCCAAGACATCTGACCATAACCCAATCCGGTTCGGCCTAAAGGCCTTACTACTTTTTATGGCCCTGTTAGCAGTAATAATTGGGATGTACGTCATTGGATATCAAAATGGCTACAAAGCCGCGCAGCAGGAGTCTCGAGCGGATTACGTCATATTCGGCGCAGGCGAAAGATAGTGCCTCGTGCGTTGTCAAATTCGTCCTTTGACGAAACGGGGAAGAGGCGCCGCTGGAGCGCCCTCGCAATCTTCGGCTGCTGCGAATTGCGTTCTTGGCCGAAGGACTTAGCGAACGGATTCAAGCTCCACCCTACGCTTGCGGCTATCTGTATTGCTCGCTTCTATCACTGCTTGGGGCTGCCGTCGCGTTTGCTGCGAGACATGATCAGCTGTTGTGGTCGTTTTTTGCAGGCGGAATGATGATTACAATGCTACCTATCGAAACCGGCTTTGCGATGAATCAAGCGACATCGTCAGTTGTCCGTTCTTTTCCGGGGCAACTCGTTCGCCTGCGGTGTCACGCTCTGGATGTTCGGCGTGGTGTCCGCTTCCGCATTGCCCACGGCCCACGTGATTCCGCCAATCATCAGGCTCTGGAATTGCGGGCTGGTCCAAACGTCCTCGCGGTGTCCCATCGACGTGTAGAACACGCGGCCCTTGCCGTGATTGCGAATCCAGGTGGCGGGGTACGGCGGCCGCCTGTAGTGCCTGCCGCGCATGTCCTTGGTCTCGTTGACTAACAGCACATGCAAGTCGTCGGCGAAATTCTTCAGCGAATACCACTCCTCATGCATGTCGAAGCTCCGGCCAAAGCTGCCGGCGCCGGGGAACCTCGGATCAACCAACGTCATCGTCGTCTCTTGCTGCTCGCCATGCACGATGAACTCGCCGCCCACCATCTCGATGTAAGGATCGCGCTTGCCGGGCGACTGCGTCTGTTCGCGGTCGCCCTCGCTGTGGAACGTGTCCGACGCACAATGAAAGCCGACGAAACCTTTGCCGTTGCGAATCGCGTCGAGCAAGGCATCCTTCCCCGCCTGGCTCATCGGCTTGCTGTCGTCCTTGCTCTCGTCGTCGGTTAAGTCGCCAGTGGTATAAAACAGAAACGCATCGAACCCGGCGATGTTCTCTGGCGTGAAAATATCGCCATCCTTCGTGCTCACGAGCTCCCAATGGTGCTTGTCGCAAATCGGTCGCAGAATCGTCTCGGCATAGCACGGCTTACCGTCCTTTACTTTCACCACGTCGTGTTCGAAACCTTGAGAACGGTGGTAAAACAACAAGCGGCGAGTCGGCTTGTCGTCGTCGGCACGAGCAGTCGCACCGTTAACTATGAGCCACGCCAACGTCGCTGCCATGTAAACCAGGACGGCGGACCGCACATGTCGCATCATGATTGGGTCTCTTGAATGGGGTGAAGTAAAATCGATGGTGAGCGCATGCCGGCCGTGAACGGCCATGGCGCATCCATTTTAAGCAGGAAGAGGTATCGTTCACCAGCATCGGCCGGCGGACGATGTGGTCAGGCTTAAAGATGAATCGTCAACGTTTCACGATCGCGGCGAGTAACCAGCCGGCCCAGCTCGGATTTTGTGTTGTACTTGTCGGGAATGTCAACGTTGGGATGCGTGACAACCACGCGAAACACGCCACAATGGATCCCATGTACTCGGCCGCGGTACTCTTCGGGTAGCTCTTCGTCGGCGACCGTGGGAAAAGCCGTCCCATCGCGCGTGGTGACGCCCACCGCCGGTTTTAGATCGTCTCCCATAAACGATTCTGGCACAAACTTGACCGTCGCGCCTTCCAGCGGCCGACCGTTCCGCGTCACCTCGCAGGTGATTTCCACGAGTGCGGCCTGGTCCTGCTTGAGTTCGTCCAACTTAGTTTGTATTTCGTCGTGGGAAATCGAGCCATCACCGTCGCCATCAAAGGTCCTTATTCCCGACAACAACCCCGGACATTTCTTGAGTTCGTCTCCTGAGAGTTTGCGGTCGCCGTTGGAATCGTATTCGGCGAGCACTCGATCTGCTGCTGCTGCCGGATCCCACTCTGGAATTTCAATGTTTCCGGAAAAGCGGCTGCAACCGGCCAGTACCACACCGAATGCCAACAGCGACCGCCAATCGCGTAGAAATTCACTCCGCATGAATATCGTCCCAAATGTACGCGCTCAACAGCTGTCGAGGGGCTGTCTCATCCATGCACCGAGCGATGCCACTTTAGACTTTAGAACGTCGAATCGTCCACGGCTTCCCCACCGTTGCGGCTGCCCAGAGACCTTTGGACTTCAAGTTCGATGTCATAGGACATTGGGTGCACGGAACCGTCACAAAAGACCATGTGCAATATGCCTGGATGCGCGCTGCCGAACCGGAAATGAACGTCGATGTCCAGCGGCGAGTCGGCAATTGGCAACTGGTAGGAAGACAGATTGGTATCCTGGTCAAAGCCGATGTAATAGGACTGATCGTCCCATGGCGCCCGGCCGTCCTCATAGCGCGGTATGACCAGCGCTTTCTCGCCCAACAAATATGTCTTGCTGAGGCCGTCCGAAATTCTCCGCAATTCCACCGGGGTGTGATACATCACTACTCCGTCAAATGGAACCTTAATCTTATTCTTTGCCTGCAGGGCATTGTCCCAATTGAAAGTAGTCTTTCCTTCCTCGAGGGTGAGTGGTTCGTTAAAACCATCGATGGGAACCACTCTGCCGCTCATGCAGGCTCCGTAGTCACCGCGAACAGCGACCGCCGGGCGATTCATGTTGCGGTAAACGTCGGCGTAGTAGTATGGGTACGGGATTGATCGACGGCGGGTGGGACAGTTCATCACTGAGATTGGCGTCTCGGAGAGTTTCATCAAGGCGACTTTCTTTTGCGCGAGCGGAAGTCCCGCCGCGATTGTGCGCAGGTTCGATTCTTCCAAGTAGTCCACGATTTGGTAAATCCAACTCCCTGGCTGATTTTTGCCATGACCGCCATCGGGATCGCCCATCCAATGCCAGCCCCATCCGCCGGTGGGCAGCGCTCCCTGGGCCGACTCGTAATTCAGGAAGGCGAGGCTTAACTGCTTGAGATGATTCTGGCACTGCGACCGCCTGGCCGCCTCGCGGGCCGCCTGAACGGCCGGCAACAAGAGCGCGATCAAAATGCCGATGATCGCGATCACCACCAAAAGTTCGACAAGCGTAAAGCCGCTGGACCGATCCGTCTTGTTCATGGCTGTTGTCCAAGAAAAGTCTTGCTCGACCAGCTTAGGAGCCCTGTATCCCAACCGGCTGAGAGCGGTGGTAATTCTACCACATGAGGTCGAGAATCGTGTAGCGCTCTTCGGCGACCGACAAATTTTCGCATCGCAATGCACGCCACCATAGAGCCATTCGACGTGGCGCCGGCGTTTGTAACAAGTTTCAATTGGGAGCCGAAGACTTTTTGACCTGCAGCCGACGGGGGACGAATTACACCAGCTCGCCTCGCCAAACAAGCACGGCCTGACCGCCGAGAATTACGCGCTCGCCGTTAAGTTGGACAAAGACGATGCCACCGCGCGCGACGCCTGGTATCCGACCATGCTAGTCTTGCCCAACCGCTGGCCCCAATACGGGCCCAGGCAGCAGTGGGCCGAGCCGGTGACCAGGTCTTCATTGATTCCGGCCGCGGGAGCGAAGTAGCGGGAAATGAAATCGAAGCGGGCATCATCCGACGCCGCCGTCACGATCACACCTCGCGTCGTTACCTGTACCAGTTGGCGAAAGTCGGGCTGCAACGACCTAACAACCTCGGCGGAATCCACGACGAGGAAACGGTCAAATATCGTCGTGCCGACAAATGTTGGTTCAACGCCAAGTGCATCCAATAGGCCGGCCGGAGCCTGACACGCCTCGGGCGAAGTTGCGGGAAAATCCAGTTGGATAAAATTCGCGTCGCGATACGCGGTCAGCACGCCGCTGCGAGTGTGGAAGCGAATCGGTTCGTTCGTTTGTGCGACGCCCATCGTCCAGAGCGTAAATGCTGACGCCAACGTGGCATGGCCGCACAGATCGACTTCGATCGCGGGCGTAAACCAACGCAGCTCAAATCCATCGCTCAGCCCGCGCACGAACGCCGTTTCCGAAAGATTCATCTCCGCGGCCACCGATTGCATCCAGGACGCCTCACGCTCCTCGTCGAGCAAGCAGACTGCGGCGGGATTGCCGGAGAAGGGCCGGTCCGTAAAAGCATCCACCTGCCAAATCGGAACGCCGCTCATCTGACATCTGACTATCTGACATCTGACATCTGACATCTGACATCTGACATCTGACATCTGACATCTGACATCTGACATCTGACATCTGACATCTGACACCTGACACCTGACACCTGACACCATCATCCGTTCGCAGCACGATTTACCGTTGCGTGTACTGATCCAACAATCCAGCTCGAGGCTTCGTGCTCGGCATTTTCACCGCGGGCAATCCGGCGGCACGGCGCCACATGCTTAGCTGACCGATGTGCATGCTCTCATGATGCAACAGCAGATCCGGCAACATGAACTCGACGGTAGGATACGCATCTGCCCAGCGCGGCAGACTGGGCCGCTGGTAGAGTTGCTCGCGCGTCGCCGACAACAGTGCAGCCGCCACCTGTTCGTGGCCCTCAGTGAATCGTTTGATCTGCGACGCCTTCGATCCATACACATCGAGGTCCGGCAACGGACCACGGCCGCGGAAACCGAAGAGCGGATGATCGGCCGGATCGTCGAACGGCTCACCACGGAGCAGGGCGGGCACGACGGGATAGTAAATCGAAATGTGCCCAAGAATCCAGGATGGATGGTTCATGTTGCCGCCGGGCCGAAACACCATCTGCTCGTCCGTCAAATCGTCCAGCAGCGCCAGTGCGTACGACAGGCCATTGCCAAAGGCGTAGACAATCGATTGATTTGAAAACATGGTAACTCCTATCCTGGGACAGAGGCTCACATCCGGCATCAGACACACCACCGCAAGAAATGTTCGGAGTCGGGTAGTCGCGCAGTTTGCCGGGATAGTGTAGTCCGCTCGCTCCGCGAGCGGAAACATCACGCGGAATGTGATGACTACACTAACTGACCCACTGCGCAGCGTGCCGCCGTCTAGTGTCAATTCCAGCAACATCGTATAAAGCACATTGATGCCCTGAATAGGAACGTGGAATGCGTTGTGGTCGTGAGCTTGTGGTGCAGGCGGCCCGCCTGCAAGTGCAGCCGAGACGGCTACACCACAAGCCTGGCCTATTCCACATTCCTACTTAGACACACGACCTGGACCCCGGCTTGCCGGGAATCCTCGCAGCACCGTACTTCGCCCTCAAATCGTGAGAATCCAATGAGAAAACGCACCCTCCTCACGGTCATCGGAATTTGTCTCGTCACCGCGGCGTTCCTCTACGCCAAGAGCCGCACGCAGCACGCCTTCACGTTCACCAATGCGCCGGTCGCCGTAGCCGCCGGCAGCAGTGAAGCGGAGGTCGCACCGCCGCAACCGGCGGCGTCTGCCGACGACTGGCCGCAATGGCGCGGGCCAAACCGTGATGCCGTCTCACCCGCCACGGGCCTGTTGACCGATTGGCCGGAGGAAGGTCCGCCCCTGGTGTGGACGGCCAAAGGGCCTAGGTCGCGGCATGTCCAGCGTCACAGTGGCCGGCGGGCGAATCTTCACCCTCGGCAAGCGCCCTGAAAAAGGCGTCTGCTTGATCGCTCTCAGCACCGAAAACGGCGAAGAGATTTGGGCCACGCCGATCGAGCCGGACGGTGATCCCAACGGTTCTCCCACCATTGATGGCGACCGTGTTTTCGCAATCACCTACAACGGCACACTCGTGTGCGCCGAAACCGCGACCGGCCGCATCGTGTGGCAAAAAAGTCTTGTTGACGACTTCGGCGGCGAGGTTCCGAATTGGGGATACAGCGAGTCGCCGTTGGTTGACGGCGACGTCGTGGTCTGCACACCGGGCGCCGACGATGCGCTGATCGTCGCGCTGAACAAAACGACCGGCGAAATGATTTGGAAGACCACCGCCCCGCCCGAAATGCAAGACCGCGGCCACGACGGCGCCGGCTACTCGTCGATCGTCATCGGCCACGGCACCGGCATCCGGCAATACGTGCAGCTTGTCGGCAACGGCGTGATCGGCGTTTCCACGGCCGGCGGCACGCCGCTGTGGGGCTACAACCGCATCGCCAACGGCGTGGCCAACATCCCCACGCCGATCGTGCATGAAGATTACGTCTTCACCTCGACCGGATACGGCGCCGGCTCGGCGCTCTTGCAGGCTGGAAACCACGCCCACTGGTGTGAAAGTCAACGAAGTGTACTTTCACCCCGGCAACAAGATGCAGAACCACCACGGCGGCATGGTCCTGGTCGACGGCCACGTCTACTTCGGCAACGGTCACAACCAGGGACTGCCGATGTGCGTCGAGCTCCTCTCAGGCAAAGCAAAGTGGGGCCCGGTCCGCGGCCCCGGCTCCGATTCCGCCGCCGTCCTCTACGCCGACGGCCACCTCTACTTCCGCTACCAGAACGCGGTGATGGCCCTCATCGAAGCCACTCCGGAAGCCTACCGTCTGAAGGCCTCATTCAAGCTCCCATCACACCTCGCCGACAGCTGGCCCCACCCCGTCATCGCGAATGGCCACTTGTACCTGCGCGACCAGGACGTGCTGATGTGCTACGACCTGCGCGACAAGCCAAGAGGTTTTTTCGGCGCCTGCGTCAACTCACGTCGGCAACGACAACTTCCACCACCACCGGCCGGAAGCCCGCGTGTTTCGGCAATCGTCTCGCTACAAGAGCGTCAAAGCCCCCAGCTTTGAAGCCTTCCAGAATTTGCCTGATCGATACCACCGTACCTTCGGTATGTAAAGAATTCGATAACTTCCGCTCACGCTCGCTTGCACTCCGATCGCGCTCCGCTACGTTCCATATAGGCGGCACGATCGACACGATCTTCCTTCTCTCTGCCCGCTCATTCGAGCGAGGAGCAAAACGTGGCGGAAAAGAATTCGCGTGTGACCAGGTGGTGGCGGCAATTTTTTTCAAGCTCACTCGGTCGAAGTAAGCGAATTCTTCCACATGCGAACCGAACCGGACGCTCACCCACCAGTTGCTTCGAGCGACTCGGCTGCGAGCTGCTCGAGGACCGCCGACTTCTCGCGGTGGATCTGTCGTCGCTGCTATCGGGCATGCCATCTCTGCTAATTGATCGCAACGCGTATCATTCGTCGCAGCTGTTGGTTCGATTTGATGAATCGGTAACTACTGCGGGCAACTATTTGCAAAGGACTGCTGACGTTGCTCTCCGCGGCGTCGAATCAGCCACGGCGATTCCACTTGTTTCCGGGCTGCACAAACTCGCGCTTGGTTCCGGTGTTGCCGTAGAATCTGCACTGGCCGCGCTGCGAAAGGATCCGCACGTCCTGTTTGCCGAGCCGGATTACATTGTCCGTGCCACGGGAGTGTCGACCGATCCGCTGTTTGCCAGTCAGTGGGATTTCCATAACATCGGCCAATCTGGCGGCACGTTCGATGCCGACATCGATGCGCCCGAAGCCTGGGACGTGACCACCGGCACCGGCTCGACAATCGTTGCGGTGATCGACACGGGCGTCGACTATCTGCATCCCGATTTGGCCGCCAACATCTGGGTCAATCAGGATGAGCTGCCGGGCAACGGCGTCGACGATGACGGCAACGGTTACATCGACGATATCCGCGGTTACGACTTCTACAACAACGACAACAATCCGCTGGATGACCACGGTCACGGCACACATGTCGCCGGCACGATCGGAGCGGTCGGCAACAACGGCGTTGGCATCGCTGGTGTGAACTGGAATGTTCAGATCATGCCACTGAAGTTTCTTGGCGCCGACGGATCGGGGACCACCAGCGACGCGATCGAGGCCATTCACTACGCTATCGACAACGGAGCGCACATCTCCAATAACAGTTGGGGCGGCGATCCGTTTTCGCAATCGCTGTACAACGCGATTCGCGATGCCCGCGATGTGGGGCACATCTTCGTGACCGCGGCCGGCAATGGCAACTTCATCGGCTTCGGGATTGATAACGACGCCACGCCGTTCTATCCGTCTGGATACGACTTGGACAACATCGTGGCAGTTGCGGCCACCGACCACACCGACAACATCGCCGTCTTCTCGAACTACGGCGCAACGACCGTCGATCTGGGTGCCCCCGGCGTGTCGATCCTCAGCACCTTGCCCAATGGCAACTATGGTTTGAACAGCGGCACATCGATGGCGGCGCCTCATGTTGCCGGCGCGCTCAGCCTGGTGCGCGACTATGCCCCAGGCCTCACGTATCGCCAGATCATCGATCGAGTGCTCGTGTCGGCCGATCCGGTTACGTCATTGGCCGGAAAAACGGTGACCGGCGGCAGGTTGAACGTCGCCGCCGCGCTGGTGCCGGACACATTCGGACCACGCATCGCGACAATTGCACCGGACGGATTGAAAATCGATCCAGTCAGCAGCATTCGGATCACCTTCGATGAGTCGATTGATCCGTCCACCTTTACGCTAGGGGATATCGCGCGATTCGAAGGACCAAATGGCAGCATCGGCCCGCTGTCGTTGAATGCCGTATCGGGCACCAACAATCGACAATTCACGCTGACGTTTCCGCTTCAATCCACGCCCGGTGACTATGTGTTAGAGATTTCGCCCGACATCCTGGACCGGTTTGGAAATCAACTGGATCAGGATGACGACGGCACGGGCGGAGAGTTGCTGGACGATCGATTCCTCGGTGGCTTCCGATTTGCGAACGCAGTTGCCCGGTTCGATTTTGGCACGAGTACTTCACCGGTGGCCGCAGGCTACACCGGGCATCCGGCCAACCATCGCTACAGTGCGGCCGACGGCTACGGCTGGCAGACGGGCTCGGTGTTCGGCCTCTCCCGCACCGTAGGCGATAACCTGACGCGGGACGTGAACTACACCAAAGACGCCACCTTTGCCTTCGACCTGAACAATGGCGACTACGACGTGATCGTGACGCTGGGCGATACGGGCCAGCCTCACGACCTGATGGGCGTGTTCCTGGAAAGCGCGCAGGTCGACACGGTCACCACGACTACCGGCCAGACCGTAGCTCGCACCTATCGGGTCAGCATTGGCGACGGCCAGCTCAGCCTCCGGCTGTTCGATCAGGGCGGCAGTGACCCTTGGGTCATGATCAACGGCCTCGATATCGTCTCCGCCGGTGCCGATCTGACGGGTCCGCACGTGACGGTCGCAGATCCCCAAGGTACTACTACTGGGCCAGTGGACCGCATCCGACTTGGCTTCAGCGAAACAATCGATGCGAGCAGCTTTACACTCGCGGATGTCGTGCTCTTGGAAGGTCCTATGGGCACGATTGCACCGTTGGCCGTTAACGCGCTGGGAACTACTGAATTCGAGGTGGTCTTTGCACCACAGAACGCGCGGGGCGAGTATCGCCTGGTTTTAGGACCGAACATCACTGACGCCGCAGGCAACCTGATGGATCAGGACCGCGACGGCACCAAAGGCGAGAATCCCGACGACCTGTTCGAGAGCAGCTTCACGCTCGAGGCTGGTCCAGTTTATGTCGCCCGGTTCGATTTCGGTACGAGCACTTCGCCCGTGGCGGAAGGGTACATCGGCCATCCGGCCAACCATCGCTACGACGTGGCGGACGGCTTCGGCTGGCAGACCGGCTCGGTGTTCGGCCTTTCGCGCAATGCGGGCGATGACCTGACGCGGGACGTGAACTACACCAAGGACGCAACCTTCGCGGTGGATCTGGCCAACGGCGACTACGATGTGATCGTAACGTTGGGCGATATGGGCCAGCCTCACGACCTGATGGGCGTGTTCCTGGAAGGGGCGCAGGTCGACACGGTCACGACCACGGCAGGCCAACCCGTAGCTCGCACCTACCGCGTCAGCATTGGCGACGGCCAGCTCAACCTCCGGCTGTTCGATCAGGGCGGCAGCGGTCCTTGGGTGATGATCAACGCGGCTCGACGTGCTCGCTGCACCCGACGAAGCTGGACCGCGAGTAGAGTCCGTCGACGTGGTAGGAAAGGTGCCTGCGCCGGTGGATCGGATTCGCTTCCGGTTCAGCGAAACCATCGATTCGAGCAGCTTTACAACCGCCGACGTTGTCTTGATCGAAGGTCCATCGGGAGCGATCGCACCTGTCGCAGTCCAGTCCGTCTCCGTCGACAATAGCGAATTTGAAGTCGTCTTCGCCCCGCAAACCTCGCCTGGCGTGTACCGCCTGGTGATTGGTCCTCATATCGCTGATCTAGCCGGCAACGCGATGGATCAGAACGAAGATGGGTCGGTGGGTCAGAATCCAGACGATCGGTTCGAGACTACGTTTACGATTACGGCGGGTCCCGAGACTGTGGCCCGGTTCGATTTTGGCACCACGGCATCGCCGGTCGCGGAAGGATATACACGCCATCCGGCAAATCATCGCTACAGCGTGGCCGACGGCTACGGCTGGCAGGTCGGACAGGTGTTTGCACTGAGCCGTATCGGCGGCGATGCCCTGCTGCGGGACTTTAATTACACCGAAGATGCCACGTTTGCCCTCGACCTCGCCAACGGCCAGTACGACATCACCGTGACGCTAGGCGATTTGGCGGAGGCGCACGACGAGATGGGCGTGATGCTGGAAGGTGAGCAGGTGGACACGGTGACGACCGCGGCCGGCCAAAGCGCCGTCCGCACTTACCGAGTCAGCGTCAGCGACTTCCAGCTCAACCTGCGGCTGTTCGATCAGGGCGGCAGTGACGAGTGGGTCATGATCAATGGCTTGGACGTCGTCACGGCCGGTCCCGGTATTGAGTCCACCGCGATCCTCGCGCAATCGTTCGCTGATTCATCACCGCTAATTGGCAATCAACGCCAATCCAAATCAAAAACGATCTCCGCAGGATCCGGTTTCAGTTTTCACGCACAAACCTGAAGACTTACAGCATCTGCTAATCTCTGAAAATCGAGCTCGATTCCGGACGTCGGCAACCACGGATCACGAGGTGCGAGATTCAGCGCTAATGCAGTTAGTCAACGACACCACGGAGGGAATGGAGCGAAGTCCGTCTCTATCGTATCCACGCCTCTGGGACGAACTGTTTTAGATCGTCCAATCGTAATTGCGCAGGCTCTAGCGGACCCAGCGGGTCGCCGGCCGCAACGCGCTTGACTACGGCTTTAGTGAACTGTCTGTTCTGCTTTAGCACTAGCTGAACTCGTAAAAGTTCAGCCACGGTGCGCGATTGGATCAACTCTTCGGCCGCAGTTGTGGACCACGTCGAGTACGACAGCTTCGACAAGCGGATTGATTCCACAGTGGCCGTAGACGCCGCCTTCGGCTGGACCGGACGCTATTGGTGCTGGAAAACCACACTTCAGAAGGCGATAATGACCCACAGTCGTATTAATCGACATAACCCCAGCCAAGCGTCTGAGAACGTAGCATAATGAGCAGCATCGACTTGGCGACGGAACTGAACCGCTTTCGCGAGCGACTTCTCGACCTATCTAATCGAAACCCCCTGCTAAGCTATCGCACCTCGCGATTAAGAACGCTGGAGATTATCGACGAGCTGCCTGACCAGGTCTTCCAGAGACTTGTGAACGACGGAAAAACTTTCCGTTTTAAGCCTCAGAAGGAACAAACGAAGGCGGAGCCGGTGCTCGCACTCGCCGTTCATCGAGCTAGCGAGCCGGCAGCTAACGGCATAGATGTTGAGTCTGCCGCCATCAATGGCGATACAACGGTTGATGACGGCCGCCATACGGATGACCGCCTCCAGACGTCGTTGACGCCTGAGCGTCTTGAAAGCGTGCTTAAATCGATGAGCCGAGAGGCGACATCGGCGGTCGAAGAAACTGGCGTCAATTATCTTTTTCTGGCCGTCGGCATGCTAGGTTGGCGAGAGCAAAAGGACTCCACGAAGGAGCATCGAGCTCCGCTCATACTGGTCCCCATTGCGGTCGACCGATTCTTCGACGGACGATCGGGGAAGTATGAGTTTAACATCACATGGCGAGGCGATGAGCTTCAGTACAACCTCTGTCTCGCGAAACGAATGGAAAAGGATTTCGCCATTCGACTTCCTGCCCACGATGGCGAGCAGCTTCCCGAGGAGTATTTCCGCGAAGTCGAACGAGTAATCCATACAAAGCCTGACTGGGTCGTCAAGCGCGAGCAGCTTCTTGGTTTCTTTTCTTTTCAGAAGCTACTGATGTACGTCGATTTGGAGCCAACAACTTGGGTTGACCGGGGAAACCTCGCTGATACGTCCATCGCCGGGCAAATTATGGTGGGCGGCGAGACAGAAGCAGGCACATGTCTTTATGCCCTCGACTATGACATAGACAAGACGCCGGAAGCTGGCAAAATCGCGGTCGTCACCGAAGCTGACAGCTCGCAGCATTCGGCACTTTGCGACATCGCGTCGGGGCGAAACCTCGTCATCGAAGGACCACCTGGCACCGGCAAGAGCCAAACGATTACTAATGCAATTGCCGCCGCGATTCAAGAAGGGAAAACAGTTCTCTTCGTTGCAGAGAAACTTGCGGCTCTGAAAGTGGTAAGCGACCGCCTCGGAAGATTCGGACTCGAAAAGTTTTGTCTAGAACTCCATAGCGACGGTGGTCCCCGCCAAGTCTTTGAATCGCTCAAAGGCCGGATGAACTCGGGCTTCGACCGTCCCCAACGTTTGGAATCAATTCGAAGCGATTTGGAGCGGCGGCAACAAACGATTGGCCAATACTTGGCGGCCAGCTCTCGACCGACTGGTCCTTATGCCGAGCCTCTCTACGAAGTGATGTGGCGAACAATCGAGCTTCGAGCCCGAGATATTCGTTCCGCTCGTCAGGCCGCATTTGACCCAAACGTGGACCGGTCGCAGTTTGATGAAAACGCACAGCTTCTTGAGACGTTTGTTGAAGTATTGAAGGAAGTCAAGAACCCACGAGATAACCCATGGTGGGGTTTCTGGGCGACGCGAGTCAATCCTAACCACCGCGAACCCGTTGAAAGCATTGTGAAGGAGTTGCATCAACTAAGTGAGTACGTCCGACAAAGCGTAGCGTGCATGGAATCGGAATGTGGCGAAGGGCTGTTAGGTTGGCTCCAGCAACACTCGCCAGCGGACTTCTCGCAATTCTCTCAACTTGCTGCTGCAGCGGACAACTTACCGAAGCGAGAGGGGCTCACCGTCTTTCTCTCGCGAGAAACAAGAAACCAGGTCCGTGCGACGCTTGAGCGACTGAACCAAACTAAGGGACTTATCGCGGAATCGAGTTCCTACCTAATCGGAGAACGAGTAGAGGCGGAACGTCTTGTTCCTACGGTCATTCAAACCATTAAGAACGGCATTCCAGCGGCTCTGCATGGTACAAGTTGGCAAACGCTTCAGAAGATTAAAGCTCGGCTGATGACTCTCATAACGGTAATTGACCGAGTAAAAGAATTCGCGACGACTCTAGAGTCTCAGCAGCTTGGCTCGGTTCGCACTCTGGGTGAATACATTCAAGCCGAGTTTCTGTATCGGCTTTTTCGTCATCCCGCGACCGCCCTCGTGTCGCCGATTCCAAGCTCGATATTCCTCGCCTCAGCCCAGAGAACTATCGAACAGGGTAAGACGGAAACAAAACGTTTGCTGGAGAAGCAGGAAGCCCTCGGCAAAGCGTTCCAACTTGAACGTCTTCCTGACGCCGAACAATTGCAGTCACTAACAACCAAGCTTCGGCCTCACATTGGTCGTTGGTGGAGCTTTCTATCAAAGGAGTTTCGGTCTGCCAAAAAAGAACTGTTTGGATTCTGCCGTAGCGGCATTGGCAAAACAGTTGAAGCGTGGGTGAGCAACCTCGAAACGGTGGAAGATTACTTCGCCGCTAAGAAAAAGTTCGAAAACCGAGCGGACTTGAAAGAAATGTTGGGAAGTCTGTTTTGCGGCGTCGATACGGACTGGGACAAGGCGACGCAGCTACTTCAATGGGCGGCGACGGCTATTGGCAGGGGATTCGACCACTCTGCTGCCGTTAGACTGTTGGCCGCCCGGGCCACGACGTCTTTCGGCCCGCGTCAACTGATAGACGCCCGCGAGCAACTTGCGGCGGAGCTTTCCCAGCCAGTCATCGCAAAGGTCCTCGGCATTGGAACGCCCATCGAATCTGCTTCGCTCGCCGAAGTGCGAACCCGTGCCGATTACTTGGTTACACAGGTCAGAACACTGTCGGAAGCGGCGTCAGTCTTCCATTTGCCTGAGGAGCTCACGCTGAGCGATCTCGCTCGAAGAGCCGACGTAGTATCTCGCGGGGGACAGCTTCGCGACGCTATTAATTCCGAGCAAGCCGAAACATTTGCGGGCTGGTTAAAGGGAATGGATACAGACTTTGCGGCCGTGGCTGCGGCAGTCCATTGGGTTGACGCTTTGGCAAAGCTCGCCTTGCCACACACAGTCGCTGACCGACTAGTTGAACGGGCGTCGGGCGATGCGTGCCGGCGTTTAATCGAGCACTTTCAGAAAGTCCGGGAAGCTTGCGAGAAGTGGCCATCAATGCGAGGGCGACTCGCTGATTTTGGCGACCTGGATGAAGATTGGTTGCGATTATTCAGCAAGGATGGGGGGTATGTTGCTGCTCCTGACAAGCTCGCTACCCTTCTCGATACCACCGACGACCTTCCGGAGTGGTCGGCCTTGTGCCGAGTGCTCGCTCGGTGCGACGAAGAGAACTTGGCGAGCTTCACGACGCTTACCATCAACGGCCAGCTGGATGTCGATAGACTTCCAGACTGTTACCGCCTCACGATTTTCGAACACACAGTCGAGTCGAGTCTGTGGCAAACGGATGCACTGAAAAATTTTTCTCGACAATCGCTCGAAAAGGCACGAGAACACTACCGAGAGCTAGACCGCCAGCTTCTCAATTTCACGCGAATTCAAATCGCCCACGAAGCGTCGCTCCGTAAGGCACCGCCTGGTAATTCCAAGGGGCGAGTCGCGGAATTTACAGAGATGGGACTCATTCGCCATGAAGTACAAAAGCAGCGTCGTCATTGCCGTATCCGCGACCTCCTTTTAAGGGCCGGTCAAGCGGTCCAGGCACTTAAACCGTGCATGATGATGAGTCCGCTTTCGGTCGCACAGTACCTCGCCCCAGAAGGAATTCAATTCGACCTCGTGATTATGGATGAGGCGAGCCAGATTAAGCCGGAAGACGCTCTAGGGACCTTACTTCGGGCGAAGCAAATCGTCGTCGTCGGCGACCCAAAGCAATTGCCACCGACTTCGTTCTTCGACCGTACAGATGAAGATGTCATGGATGAGGAAGCGACGCCGCTGGACAACGCGGAATCTGTCCTGGAAGTCGCTATGAAGGCGTTTCAGCCAGTCCGCCGCCTCCGTTGGCACTACCGAAGTCAGCATGAAAGCCTTATTCACTTTTCCAATGACCGATTCTACGATCAGGACCTCGTAGTATTTCCCTCAGCGACGACGGATTCTAGCCGCCTTGGCATTCGGCATCACTATGTCGAAGGAGCTTCGTTCGTTGGGAGTTGTAATGTCAAAGAAGCTCAGGCAGTCGTGGCCGCCATCGTCGAACATGCCCGCACATCTCCTGACGAGAGCCTTGGGGTTGGCACGTTCAATCTCAAACAGCGGGACTGCATCAGCGAACTGCTTTATAAAATGTGCGAGCAGGATAGTTCGGCTCGCGAAGCAATCGACCGACTGAACGAGAATCACGACCGGCTCTTCGTTAAGAATCTAGAGAGTCTTCAAGGTGACGAACGAGACGTGATTTTCATCTCGTACACCTACGGCCCGGACCCCGACAACGGCAAGGTGATGAACCGATTCGGGCCAATCACCGGCAACTATGGTTGGCGGCGATTGAATGTTCTTATCACACGAGCCAGACTACGAGTGGAAATTTTCTCATCAATGAAGAGTTCCGAAATCAACGGCGGTCCAGATAAAAGCTTTGGCGTAAATGCGATGAAGGATTATCTGGAGTTTGCCAAAATCGGTCGACTCCCCGACAGAGGACTGACTTCTGGACGTGAGCCAGATTCACCGTTTGAAGTCGCCGTATCTCGCGTCGTGAGACGCATGGGTCTTCAAGTCGTCCCTCAGGTTGGAGTCGCCGGGTACTTTATAGACCTAGGAGTTTTATGTCCGGGAAGCCAGGGAGATTTTTTGCTGGGGATTGAGTGCGACGGAGCGGCCTACCACTCCGCCAAGTCAGCTCGCGACCGCGACCGGCTTCGCGAGGAGGTCATCCGCAAACGTGGTTGGAACCTACATCGCGTCTGGTCAACGGATTGGTTTCTCAATCAGAAACATGAAGAAGAGCGATTGATGCAAGCCATTCGCCAATGCTTGCCCGAAGGCACAGCCTCTTAACTCATAACGCCCGGAACGATTCGGCCGTTCCTCACTTCGGTCGTTAGGAAAAGCCACGATCCATGGCTCACTGCAACTTCGATGTGCTTCGCGATTATTCTCCTGCCGCCGGTTCTTCCTTGGTCGGCGCAGCAACTGATGGCTGCTCGCCGGGACCAGCTTGCTCGCCGCCAAACAGACCGGATGAATCGGCGGCCGGTTCCCCGGTCGCAGTTTCCGCGGCTGCATTCGCAGCGACGCCCTCAGCGGGTTCAATGTCAACCGCACCGGCAGCGCCCGGTTGCTGCAGATGCACATCTGCTAGTGCTTCGTTGACGACTGGCAGAAACTCGCGCGCGAATCGCAAGCAGGCGCTCTGTTCGGCCGTCTCCAGTGGGTCCTTCATTTGGCTCGTGAAGTACATCTTGTAGACGCCCGCGTGTTGCCAAAGTACCAGCGCGAATTTTGCGGTGCTTCCCACACAACCTGGCCTTTGTTGTCCTCATTTTCCGTGTTGTACCACGACCAGAAGACGCGGATCATGCTGCGGCCCGTGATATCTTCCTTGAAAAACGTGTTGGTCAAGAACGGCGCTTCACGCTGGCCAGGGAACACCATCGGATACAGCGAGTTCTCGGGCGCTCGCATTTCAAAGCCCGACGCGCGGTAGCAAATATTGGGCGTGTGGGCCGAAATCACCCGGCCGTGTCCCACGATCAGCCACAGATCCACCTTGTCGCCCGTGCGGTTGTTGCGGTAGACGCGCGAGACCGCGCCGACCGCCCCTGCCACTTGCCGCACGTTAGCGTCGATCTTCATGTCTTCGCCCAGCCAATCGCCGATTTTCATTGGGATGTTTTTGAGCAATTCGGCCTGTTGCTCGGCGCGTAAAATTGCCCCCGGCGAAGCGATCGGACATGCGAATCTGCGGAATCGTTAGTCCCACGATCGCCAACACGCCCAAAATAATCGGCAAGTAGCGGGTCATGCGCGGTACACCTCAAGATGGAAGCAGGCCGCAGGCCTGTGGAAGATCGATCAAACGCGATGGGCCCACGTTGATACGCGGACCATGGCGGCCGGGTTCAGTACCGTACAGCAGGCGATGACCGCCGTAAAACCGGAGGGCCCCGGAGTCCCTTTCACGGTAGGCTCGTCGTCCGGAAGTGTCAAGCAAGCGGCGGCCGCGGGGCTTCGCGACTGTCACAGGCGGTACAATCTAACGCAAATCCGGCGACGGCGAATGTGGCAGGCGTCTGCGACTCCAATTCCCCGCCGCTTCATAATTTGCCAAGTTGGCTAATCGTATCGCGGTCAGAGATCGCTCCCACATGCCTTTTGTGCGAATTGTCGGTGCGAAATCATGGCAGACGGCGCGATCAGCGCACACTCGCCATCGCAATTGGAAACGCCGGCGGCGGATCGTTCGAGGGCGCCGGTCGGGCCGGTGCTACGCGACGCTGCACCGGCTGAAAGGGTGGCCGTTCTGCAGCACGCACCGGACTACGGTCCACCAACGACGGCAACCCGAACGGCGGCGCGGGCGGCGGATCCAAATCACCCGTCGGCGTGCCATCGTTCAATGGCGTGGTCGGCGGCGTGGTTGACTCTTCGGTTTCCCAAGGGAATCGCATTCCAGGAGGGGCCGGCCGATTGTCATCCAGCGGCGATGGTGGAGCTGGCTGAGTGCCGGTGTCCGGCGGCGTACCAAACGGCAGTGTGGCAGGCGGCGCCTGCTGCCGGGAATCCTCTTCTTCCTCTTCGCGAGCTTCCTCGGCCGCGCGAGTTGGCGGCGGCGCGGCCTGCTCTTCATCTTCCGCCGGCACGCGCTCGAAGGGCGGGACCTCAGGCGAAGGAGCGCCGGGAGGACGAGTGTCGGCTGGCGTCGGCTCAAGCTGCGTCGTCGGCCAGCGCCGCCAACGGGTTTCATACCAGCCCCACGTCCCGCGATTGGGATAGCACAAGCCATCGGCGCAACACGCCGGCGGCGACGGCCGATCGATCGACGGCGGACCGGCGCCGAACAGGTCAACACAAGTCAATAAGAAAACAACGATGGTCGCGCTAAACGGTGCGAAGCTTTTCATCAGTGCCTCCCTGCGAATTACAAGGAATTAGCCACAGAGGACACATAGAACACGGAGGAATGAAAATGGCAATGTTCTTACACGACCTCTGTGACCTTTGTGTCCTCTGTGGCTTGATTTGTTCTCAACTCACGAAAACTTGCCTATCATTTCTGGCTCTCAGCTCTTGGCTCTTAGCTCTCCGCTCTTAGAACGTACCTAAACCGTAACGAGTAATACGATTGGCCATGGCCGTGCCGAGCGAGATGAAGCCGAACAATCGCTCAAATGGCCGTGTATATTTGCCGACGATCGAATCGAATCGAATCAACGGATCCTCGGCGATGAACAATCGGTCGCCGGGCATCATTTGATAATTGGTGGCAGTCGACGCGCCGCGACTGATCTCGTCCCAATTCACCGGCAGGATTTGTTCGCAGCCAACGCCATTGGGCGCCGGCCGCGCGATCCAAATGTTCGTCGAAGAAACCTGCGAAATGCCGCCGATCCGGGCAATCGCATCAAGCACCGTTTCGTTGCCGGTGATGGGCGACTCGGCCACATTGTCGCCCAGGCCGCCGCCTTGCGTCACCACGTAGTATTTCTTGCTGTTGTAGGCAAAGATGTCGACCACCACTTGCGGATCTAACAGGAAGTTCGACAGTTGACGTTCGATCGTCTCTCGCGACTTCGTCAATGGTCATGCCGGCGACATATACTGAACCGTAGGTGCCCAGGTTGACGCGGCCATCCGGTCCGACCAGATGCTCGCCGACGATTTGTTGAGCGCCAGCGGAGAATGCCAACGACACGGAGACTTCCGGATCTTCGAGTGTCGCCGCCAGGTGGCGGCGAATGGCGTCGTGCGCCTCGACAACCGTCATTCCCACCACGTTCACGCGCCCATACTCGGGACCGAGGTCAATCATGCCTTCCGGATCAATGACATATGCGTCGCCGATGATTTGCAGGCCGGAGGCATCCACCACGCGCACCAGAATGCCATCAAACGGCTCGAGGTGGTGCGGCGGCTTGGGCACAATTTTCACCGCGTTGATCATCAAGATATCCGGCGGCTCGATGACATAGGGCGGCAGCGAAACCATATCCAGCTCACGCGGCACCGCGCTGAAGGGCGACGCTTCTGGAGGCGTGATTGGATACGGCTCGCGCGGTTCAAGAAACGCCGTACAGCCGCCGCTCGCAGCCAATACCAGACAAACTGCCGCGGCGGCACCGAAATGGAGAAGTTTCGTCATGGTCTGACTCGTACGCTCTGGTGAAGAAAGCGGCCCGATTTCTCCGGCGGCAATCCAAGTAGCCGTCGAACCTGCAGCGCAGAACGATCGGCATAACCTCTCTAATCGGTAAAGCTTGCCACCAACTTTGGTCGCGAGCCGGAAAACCTTCGTCAAACCGCCCCTTCTGACAGACGAGTTGACAAAATGGATAAATTGGTAAATAAGCGATTTGCCAGCGAGGATGCTGCGTGACGGTTGCGAAGCCCGAATTCGCCGCCCTACGGAGGGCCCTTCTAGAAGTCACGGGACAGTTCGACCGGCGGGACGATCGAAGCGGCCGGAAGCTTGTAGGACGATGCCAATTCGTCGGGGCGAGGGCCCCAGCGGAAATCTGGCCGCACGTGATTGCTGGCATTTGGAGGCATCGTCTCACAATCTGAAGGATTTCGATGAACGCACGCTAGCGCTTGTGCGTAATCAGCGCCGGCGGACGACACAGTCGTTGCAATCGCCAGTTTGGGGCCTTCCGGCACTTCAGTTGGATTCGCCATCGCGGGAACATCCCGCAGCGCTTGCTTCCGGTTGCGCAAGATGTCGGCGAGACCGCAGGATTTGCCGGAGGAATTGCACGGCACAACAGCGAAGCTTCGTCCGGCCAACTGTTTGACAGGATTTTGCGATCCGCTTATTCTCGATGGTAACGCCCATGTGTGGTCGCCGGGCACATACGCGCCACGGAATTGAGACGTCACGCGTCCGCAATTCTTTCCTCGAACGCGGCACGCTGTGGGACGCCGGCGAACGCAGGTTTCCCACGATTTCCGGGAAGGCGGCAGCCACTTGTCACTTGGGTAGACTGCGCGGCGGCAGGGTGCCGCGCGAGACGCCACGAGGGAGCAGTACCGCGATTGCGGTCGTGGTACCGAAACGGCGGGAGCACTCGACGCATCACTTGAGGACTTGTATTCAATGAACCAGACGCAACCACCCGTAAAAGTGCCCAACGCGCTCTGCCCACGCTTCCCGGCGCCGCTCCGGCACGAGTTGTTGCCGCGGCTCCGCCCGTCTCCATCGGACGATCCGTCGCAGCGCATGCCGCTGATGATTCTCGGCGGCCTGGTGCTGCTGTTGGTGCTGGCATATTGGGACATGTTCGCGCTCACCAGCGCCGCCTGGAGCGAAGGCCTGTACTCGCATGGCTGGATCGTGCCGGTGTTCGCGCTGTGGCTGATGTGGATGCGCTGGGAGCCGTTCGGTCCGGTGCCCGCGCATGAGCGCTGGATTGGCTTGGGATTGCTGGTCGTGGGCCTGTCGGCATGCGGTTGATTGCGGCCGAGTACGGCATCGCAGCCGGTCGATCGCTTGTCGTTCCTGCCGGCGATCTTCGGCGTGTTCATGCTGGTCGGCGGCTTCAATATCATTCGCTGGGCTGGGCCGGCGCTTGGGCTTCTTGATGTTCATGTTTCCGCTGCCGACGGTGCTGGAAGTGACATGTTCACGGCACGGCTGCAGACGCTGGCCAGCATCTGCAGCACGTTCGTGCTGCAAACGCTGGGTGTGCCCGCATTTCGCCAGGGAAACTTGATCAACATTCCCGGGCTGGAACATCCATTCAATTGCCGACGCCTGCAGCGGCCTGCGAATGGCTCACGATTTTCTGTGCGCTTGGCCGTGGCGATGGTGTTTCTCATCGAGCGGCCCTGGTGGGACAAATTCGTCATCCTGCTCAGCGCGATTCCGATTGCGCTGGTCGTGAACATCGTGCGCATTACCGTGACGGGCCTGTTGTACATGGTCGTGGGCCAGGACAATCAATTCGTGCACGAAACTTGGCGCACGACTGGGCCGGCTATTTCATGATGCCGCTGGCATTGGGCTTCTTGTGGCTGGAGCTGCAGATTCTGGAGCGGCTCACCGTGCCGGTGGAAACGGTGCAGTTCGGCCGGTCGGCGGCGCGCGGGCGGCAGCGGTGCCGCTGCGTGTAGCGGCTGGCCTTGCAAGCTTGTTGAAAAATGGCGACACGTGTTGAAAAAAAGCATCGGTCGACGCTCGGCCGGCGATGTCGTACGCGTGTCCAAGTCTGTTGCAGCTTGCGGTTAGGTGCAGCGCCGGCCAACGTGCCGTTTGGCGTGCGACTTGCGATTCTGGCCGCACGCACCTGACGCGCGACCTCATTCCCATTCCCGCGGCCAGATTGCCGGCGAACCACTTCCGTACGAGAGCATTCCATGATGTATCGCGACGACGAACAATCCGGTCAGCCACGAATCCCAACACGCGATGATTGGCGGGCCAGCATCCGCCAGGCGATGCGCTGGTCGTGCAACGCAACGGGCTGCCCTCGACGGCGCTTGCCGTGCCCTGCGCTTCCCGGCATGGCTTCGCAGGATGTGCTCCGCGGCGGCATGGACGCGAACACGTTTCTCCACGCGCTTGCGCCGCCGCTGGCTGTTGGCCTCGCTGCATGGGGCTTGGTGCGGCCAGCAGTCGCGGCCATCGTCGCTGTGGGTGCTGTTTCCCGGAGTCGTCGTCGGCGACGGCGCTGTTCCGAGGTAACGAATGAGCAGCAGTCGCTCGTATTCGACTACAGCGGTACAACCCGCAAGAGTTCGAGATTCTCAAGAAGACGCAGTTGGCCAAACTGAAAAGCTACTTACGTGCTGCAAGCGGCCGTTCGCAACCCGGGCGTCGCCAGCTTGAGCATGTTCGCCGGCGAAGCCAGATCCGGTCCAGTGGCTGCAAGAGAATTTGGAGGTCGAGTTCCCGCAACAAGGCGAGATTCTCAGCATCTCTCTTTCGGGCGACGAGCCGCCCGAAGACTTGCAGCGTTGGTCGACGCGGTAGCCAAGGCCTACGAAGACGAAGTCGTTTACGCCGATAAGTCAGCGCGACTTGCCACGCGCGATTGCTGGCCCGAAGCCTGAAGAAAACCAATGAGGAGCTGTCCGACAAATTGGACAGACGTATCTACAACATCGCCAAAGAGCTGGGCAAGCCGCAGGCGACGACAGCGCGACCGCAAACCGAGCTGCTGCTCAGCGAGATCGCCGAGCCTGCAGCAAGAAGAAGGACGCAGCTGGAAACCAGCATGATCGAGATGCAAACCGAGTTTGCGATCATGAAGAGCCGCATCGAGGATCCGCAGATCATCGAGATGCAGGTCGAGGAGACGCTAGCAGCAGGATCCGCAGTATCGCATCATGCAGCAGCAAGTTGATATGCACAGCAATGCAGTCGATGCAGGGCGGCGGCAGTCGCAGACGTGGCAAGGCGCGGTGCGCGAGGCCGATGCGCAAGATGGCCGCAATCGGAAGCTGCAGATCAAGCAATACCGCGACGACATGATCAAAGCAGTCGAGCGCGAGCAGCAGACCAAGCCGAACCTGCAGTTGCAGCAGTTCACCAAGGAATTTCAGACGCTGCTCTGCTCGCTGCAGCCAGCAGCTGGGCATGGTCACAACGCGCTTCGAAGAGAGCATGGAAGCCCTCAAGGCAAGCGTTGGAACGATCGGTCGAGCTGGAAACCGCGCAATGCCGAGTTCGAACAGCTCCAGGAAATCGCCAAGGACATGAGCATCAAGCTGGAAAGCCTGGATGTCGAAGCCGAATGCCGCCGAGCAGCAGATCCAGAAGATGCAGCCGGCCGTTCGCCACGCAGCGGCATCAACAAGGCGCAGCACTATTCGATTTCGCCATCCTGGGCGGCGCTGGCGCGTTCGCGCCTGACCTGCTTCGGCATCGCCTACATGGAATTCCGCAATCGCCGGCTCAATGGGCCGGAGCAGGTGGACGAAGGCCTGGGCATCCGCGTCGTCGGCACGCTGCCGTCGCTGTCGTCGCGGCAGCGCTCGACCCGACGCACCCGATCGTTGCCCAGCTCACCGAGTCGATCGACAGCGTGCGGACGATCCTCATGCACGACTCGACGTCGAAGCGGCGGCAGGTGGTGCTGGTCACCAGCGCGGCCACGATGGAAGGCCGCACGACCGTGGCCAGCCAGTTGGCCGCCAGCCTGGCCCGCGCCGGCCGGCGCACGCTGCTGGTCGACGGCGACTTGCGGCGCCCCGCGCTGCACGCGCTGTTCGACGTGCCGCTGGAAGACGGCCTGTGCGAAGTGCTGCGGGCCGAAGTCGACGTGGCCGACGTGATTCGTCCGACGCACGCCGAAGGCCTGTGGCTGCTCACCGCCGGCTACTGCGACATCGACGCGATCCATGCCCTGGCCACCGAGCAGATGCAGCCGGTCTTCGACAAGCTGCGCGCCGAGTACGACTTCATCATCATCGACGGAGCCCCGGTGCTCGGCATGTCCGACGCGTTGATCTTCGGCCAGTACAGCGACGGCGCGATCCTTTCGGTGCGCCGCGATCACAGCCAGATGCCGAAGATCAACCAGGCCGCCGAGCTGCTCCGCGGCGTCGGCATCCGCATCATCGGCGCGGTGGTCAACGGCGTGCCGACCAAGGCGGACGACCGCATCACCCAGATGCGGCTGATCGCCCCGAAAGCCGAGCGGCAGCTGCAGCGGCGTCTGAGCCGGCTGCGAGCCGGCTCGACGTTGCAAGCTACGACCGGCACCGGGTTGCCAGCCGATCCGGTGCCGTTTTTATCGCACCTGCGTCGCACGTAACCATGCTCTGCCGGTCGCATGCGAGAGTCCGCGACCGCTCAGCGGCTCGCTGTCGCAGTTTCTGCCAGTCTTTCGGCCGGCCAGTTTTCAACCGGCGATCCAGTCCGCTAGCATGGCATGTTTCCAGGCGGTCACCGCAGCCGACGTCGTCGGCTGCGGCGATCGCCTTTTTTGTGCTGGGGTGGTTGTGCGCCAGCGGTGTTCGTTTCTACTCACCCGAATCGCGTCGGCGGGAAGTCGAACTCGATCGATGTCGCTCGCCGTCTGATTCGCGGGCCGCTTACCGGAACACGCATAGCCGCCGCTGGCGGCTTTCACTACGTTTCACTTATTCTGGCATTGGAGAGATCGGATCATGGCAATGACTCCTCAAACGGTCCTGGCGATGTGTCGCGAACGGGACATCAAGGCGGTCGACCTGCGGTTCATGGACTTTCCCGGGCATCTGGCAGCACTTCACGATTCCCGGTCGACAAGCTCGACGAAGAGGTGTTCGAGGACGGCCTGGGCTTCGACGGCTCGAGCATCCGCGGCTGGCAGGCGATCAACGAGAGCGACATGCTCCTCGTGCCGCAGCCGGACACGGCGTTCGTCGATCCGTTCACCGTGATCCCCACGCTGTGCATGATCTGCAACATGCAGGACCCGATCACGCGCGAGGACTACACGCCGCGACCCGCGCAACGTCGCCCGCAAGGCGGTGAACTATCTGAAGAGCACCGGCGTGGCCGACACGTGCTTCATCGGCCCCGAGGCCGAGTTCTTCATCTTCGACGACGTGCGCTTCGACCAGACGCCGCAACGAGCGGCTACTACTACATCGACAGCGACGAAGGCGAGTGGAACCGCGGCACGGATACACGTCAAGGGCAAGACGAACCTGGGCTACAAGCTGCGCCACAAGGAAGGCTACTTCCCGGTGCCGCCGGCCGACCCGCTGATGGACATCCGCAACGAGATGATGCAGACGATGATCGAGTGCGGCCTCGACGTCGAAGCCCAGCACCACGAAGTGGCCACCGCCGGCCAGTCGGAAATCGACCTGCAAGTTCTCCGACCTGGTGAAGATGGCCGACAACATGTGCATGTACAAGTACATCATCAAGAACGTCGCCAAGAAGTACAACAAGACCGTCACGTTCATGCCCAAGCCGCTGTTCGGCGACAACGGCTCCGGCATGCACACGCACATTTCGCTGTGGAAGGGCGGCAAGCCGCTGTTCGCCGGCAACGGCTACGCGGGCCTGAGCGAGATGGGCCTGTTCGCCATCGGCGGCCTGCTGCAAGCACGCCCCGGCCATCCTGGCCTTCGCCAGCCCGACGACCAACAGCTACAAGCGGCTGGTGCCGGGCTACGAAGCGCCGGTGAACCTGGCCTACTCGCAGCGGAACCGCTCGGCCGCGTGCCGCATTCCGATGTACAGCCCGAGCCCGAAGGCCAAGCGGGTCGAGTTCCGCTGCCCGGACCCGAGCTGCAATCCCGTACCTGGCGTTCGCCGCGATGCATGATGGCGGCGCTGGACGGCATCCAGAACAAGATCCATCCGGGCGAGCCGCTGGACAAGGACATCTACGACCTGGCTCCGGAAGAGCTGGCCGAGGTGCCGAAGACGCCCGGCTCGCTGGGCGAGTCGCTCGACGCGCTGGCCAAGGACCACGAGTTCCTGCTCCGCGGCGACGTGTTCACCGAGGACGTGATCAACACCTGGATCTAGCTACAAGCAGAAGAACGAAGTCGACGCCATGGCCCTGCGGCCGCATCCGTACGAGTTCTGCTTGTACTATGACATGTAAGAATTCTCCCTCTCCCGTTGGGAGAGGGCCGGGGTGAGGGTACCTTGGCCGCAATCGTTGCCAGCGAGCCCGGTCGTCCCGACCTCGAATCAATAGCGCAATGAGAAGCCCACCGGCTCGGACGGCAAAGCCGTCCGGGCCGGCTTGTTTTCTGCCATCCGCGATTTGGATTCCGCTAACGCACGGTTCGAAGATCCAACCTGCTCGTCCATCACATCGGCGAACGTGAAGTCTCTGATACGTTCAGTAACCGTCAACAACGCTTGTTTACCGTGCGACGGTGGGTTCGCACCGGCGCCGACCTTTCTCTACGAGTTGGGCACGCCGCGGTCCTTTACAACATTGTTAAGAAACGGCATGATACGCGGCTGAGGAGCCGCATTTGGTTGCCCTCAAGCCTGCAGTGCGGGCTATAATTCGGAAGTATGGAGATGACCGATTCGGCAACCCTCGATAGGTGGCATCGTGGAATCCGATGGATCTGCGCCTAGCGCAAATGCTGCTGGCGCACGTATCGCGGCGATCGATGTTGGATCCAACAGCATTCGGCTCGTGGTGGCCGAAGTGTTGCCATCTGGCGGCTACCGCGTGCTGGATGAGGAGCGCGAAAACACGCGCCTGGCGGCGGCATTATCCAAAACCGGCCGGTTGGATCCCAAAGCGGCGGACGCCACGGTCAACGTCCTACGCAACTTTCTCTCCATCACTAATGGTTACAGCGCCGGACAGATCCGCGCGATCGGCACCAGTGCGCTGCGTGATGCCGAGGACGGCTCGGAGTTCTGCGACCGCGTGCGGAAAGAATTGAAGCTTTCCATCGACGTGATCTCTGCGGCGGAAGAGGCCCGGCTGGCTTTCTTGAGCGTGGCGCGGGCGTTCGATATTTCCGGCCGCGAGGTGGCGGTCGCCGACATCGGCGGCGGCAGCACCGAAATCGTGTTGGCCTCGTCCGGCCTGATCGATCAGATCTACGATACCAAGCTCGGCGCGGTCCGTGTTGCCGAGGAATGCGGCGTGACCGGCCGCTCGTCCGAAAAACAAGTTGCGCAGCTCCGCGATTTTGTGGATCATGCGCTCAAGAAGCAGGTCGGCAAACCTCCGTTCGTTCCCGATATGCTGTTCGGCACCGGCGGCACTTTTACCGCGCTGGCGGCCATGATCATGGCCCGCCAGGGGCAGGCTGGTCAGCCGATGTGGGGCTTCCGCGTCACCCGCGCCGCCATTCGCCATCTCGTGGCCGACCTCGCCCAAATGCCTCTCGAACGTCGCTCGAAAGTGACCGGCCTCAATCCCAATCGGGCGGATATCATTGTTGCCGGGTTGGCAGTTGTCGAACGCATCATGCGCCATTTGCGGGTGAACGTCGTGCAAGTGCACACGCGCGGCGTGCGCGATGGGCTGTTGCTCACCATGATTCAGCAGGGGCCTGCAACAAGCATTCCCGCCGAGGAGCGACGCGCCGCCGTTGAAGAGTTCGCCAGGAACGCAGGGGTGGACCTACAGCACGCACGACAGGTGGCCCGCCTGGCCGGCTCGCTGTGGGAACAGTTGGCTGCGCCGCTATCTCTGAAACCAGAGGACCGTGAACTAATTGAGTCAGCGGCACTGGTGGCCAACGTCGGCTACCTCATCAATTTTGAAGGGCATCACAAGCACAGCTACCACCTGATTCTCAACAGCGAATTACAGGGCTTCGAACGGCGACAACTGCAGCTGTTGGCGAGTGTGGCACGATATCATCGTGGCTCGCCCCCCAAACGAAAGCACGCGGAGTACATCGCGCTGCCGCTGGAAGACCAGCGGCGCGTTTCTGCCCTGGCAGCCATCTTGCGTCTTGCTCTGGCGCTCGACCGCACCCATCAGCAACACGTTGCAAACGTCCGCACTCGCGTTACAGCTCGCCGCGTCCAAATCACAGTCGATAGCCACGGTGATGCCGAAGTTGATTTGTGGGCGGCCGAACGAAAGGTCGAGCTGTTTCAAAAAGTGTTTGGCCGCGAGGTGTGCTTTACCGCCAGCGACGTGGCGCCTCAAAAACAGATCGCCAGGCGACGAGCGCGACGGCAGCACAACGGCACATCAAGCGATGGCAATCATAGCTCGAGCGTGCCCGAAGAACGCAACGGCAAACGCCGGCGATAAGCACAGGCAGAACGGAATCTCAGGGCTACCTCCGCAACTGCTTGATCAACTTGTCGTACTCGGCATGGGAGCCGATCCAGAACCAATATAGCGTGTCCTGCTCCAACAAGCCGAGTGCCCGCCACGCGATTCCCACTCGGACAGAATAGAGTGCCTCTCGGCTGTGGATACGTTTGAAATGCAGTCCTGGGTGCGCGGGATTCGCTCGCCACAATCGATAGTTCTTGCGAACTTGAGCTTTGACCTCGTGCGGCAGCTCGGCAAAGCAAGCCACAAGGTCATCTGTAACTTTGGAATTCAAAGCGCATCCATACCGATGTCTTTGACGCGACCTGAGCGAATATCTTCGCGAACTTTGTTTGCTAATTGCGAGAGCTCATCCTGCGAGCCTGCGAATAAAGCACCCCACCGATCTTCGTCCTTGATCTCGGCCAGTATGAGGGCGGCAATCGTGTCCTGCTCTGATTCGGGAAGCTTGTGAAGCTCGGCGATTGCCTGTTGCAGCAATTGTGTCATGACGATGACTCTTTGTCGCGATACCGTAATGGGCTACCGCGCTACTTCCCGCCCTTGGTCCAATCGCGCCGGCCGCGCGAGCTGGGGATGTTCATCGCCTTGCGATACTTGGTCACGGTGCGGCGGGCGACCGTGATGCCGGCTTTGCCAAGCTCTTCCACGATGGCATCGTCCGAGAGCGGATTGGTCTTGTCTTCGATGTCGATGATTTCTTGCAGCTTGATCCGCACGCGGTCCCAGGCAACTTCTTCGCCGTCGGCGCTGGTGGTGCCGCCCACGAAGAACCGCTTGAGCGGGAAGATGCCGCGGGGCGTTTGAATCCACTTGTCGTCGACCGCCCGGCTCACCGTCGTGACGTGCACGCCCACCTTGTCGGCAATTTGCTGCATCTTCAGCGGCTCGATGTGTTCCGGGCCGTCGTCCAGGAACTTCGTCTGGTGGTCGGACGATCGCCTGGCCACGCGCGTCAGCGTGCTGCGGCGCTGCTCGATCGATTCGATCAGCCACTGGGCCGAATTGATCTTGCGCTTGATGTACTCGCGCGTCTCGGCGTTGGTGCCTTCGTCGCGCAACAGCTTGCGGTAGTAGGGGCTGATGTAGAGCGACGGCAACTGGCCATCTTCCAGCCGCACCTCGTATTTGCCTTGCTCGTTGCGCTCGACAAACACGTCCGGCGTGACGCTGGGCACGGTCGACTCGGTAAAGTCGGCGCCCGGCTTGGGCTTGAGCTTGCGCAGCTCGTGCCACACTTCCTGGATCTTCTCGATCGACAGGCCGATCTTCTTGGAGATCTGCGGCAGCCGATTGTTCTCCAGGTCTTCCAGGTGATGCGTGATGAGCAGCCGCAGCTCTTCGTAGAACGGCATCCCGGGCGTGAGCTGCAACAGCAGGCATTCCTTAAGCGAACGCGCGCCCGACGCCGGGCGGATCGAGCCGCTGCACCACGGCGCAGCGCCTCTTCGGCAATCGCCAATTGCTTGCGCGCGGTGCGCTGCATGTCGCCGTTCATCGTCGGCGGCAGCGGCGGCAGCAGCTCTTCGAGCGGTGTCTTCAAATAGCCGTTCGTGTCGAGGCTGTAGATGATCCGCTCGGCCATCCGCCGCACCGAATCCTCCACTTCGAACCAGCTGAGCTGATGGTGCAGATAATCGGTGAGCGACTCGGGCCGGGCCAGCATGTTGGCCATCGCGTCGTGCCGGCGGTCGCCTTCCTGCTTCGATGCGATTCATCGACGGGCGACTACGCTCTTCGTAGTCGTCCGGCAGGTTCTCGGCCATGTTCAACAGCCGCTCGAAATCGTCCTCGTTGTTCGGGCTGTCTTTGACCACCAGCTCGCGTTCGGTGTCGGCCACGCTGCTCGGTCGGCTCCGCTTCGGCTGGCTCTTCCGGCTCGTCGGCGTCGACCTCGAGCTGATCGAGCACCGGGTTGTCTTCCATTTCCTGCTCGATGCGCTCCTGCAATGCCATGAGCGGCAATTGCAGAATCTCCATCGACTGGATCATCCGCGGTGCAAGCACCTGCTTCTGAGCCAGCTGCATCTGTTGGCCAAGTGAAAGTCGCATCGAATTTGCCTGACGGCGCAGTGGCCTATTGAAATTGCGTGCCTGTGCAGTGAGTCAACGAGCAAGTGAACTCGGCATCACCGTACCGACTGTAGCATACCTCCGGACGGCGAATTGGGTCAAACTTCCTATAATTCTAGCTCCGAAACAGGCAGCGTGAAACTCATGAAATGCCTGAATTGCGATTGCATGCAGTTCAAGGAGCGAACGTCCTTCGTCCAGCGAGGGCGCTGAATCGAACAACTTGACGCGACCCAAAACGCGCAGCTCACGTTTTGTCGATATCACCACCGCCCGTCAATTGAGAAAGCGCTTCTTGGAATCCGGCGATAGGTATGCCGCCGGTGAGCGATTGCATGGCCGCAGTGTGCATTTCCTTGGCCTTGCGCTGGGCATCGTTGAACGCTGCCGGCAGCAAGTCCTCGATCATTTCACGGTCACCCTTTGCCACTAGTGAGGGGTCGATCCGTACCGACAGCACTTCCGCCAGCCCGTTGACGTCGACTTCCACCAGGCCGCCCCCAGCCGAGCCGGTGGCCCGCTTGCCTTTGAGCTCTTGCTGGATCGCCTGCATCCGCCCGCCCATTTCCTGGGCCTGTTTCATCAACGTGCCCAAGTTGGCGAGATTTCCAAGACCTTTAAACATAAGTCGTAAGTCGTAAGTTGTTAGTTGACGAGCGTCTAGCTCGAAGAGATCGTGGATCCTCAATTCGCGTCACTGTCAGGCGGCGAGTAACGAAACTGGCCGGCAGGCACATCGAACAATTCTATGCGCGGCGGACAAACGGCCGCTCGGCAATTTCAGCCAATTGCTCGCGGCGCGAGGTGCGTGGCGGAGCCTCGATGCGTGTCGACGGCCCGTCGGCCACGGCTCGTTGCCACTGGGCGAGGACCGATTCGGCGGCCGTGGGCAAGGCCGGCGCGGTTTCCACCTCCATTGGTGGGGGCGCCTCCGACACTCGATGCGGCGGATCCGTGCGCCGGCCGGAAGGCTCATTCGTCGCCGACAGCATTGGCGTCCGCGCGCTTGGCTCCACAGCAGGCGGCGGAGTCGGCATTGGTGGCTCAGCGTTTTTTTTTGAGGTGACCGAGGACACCGGCGCTTGGGGTTGAGCTCCGCGAGTATCCGTTGAACCACGCAGCTCGGCCATCAAGGTGGCCAGTTCATCGAGTTCGCCGAGTTGGCAAATCCGCACCACAGCCATCTCCACAAGCGTTCGACCATGCATGCTCACTCGCATGCGGGCGGCGGTTTGATCCAGGATCTGTTCAATCGCCAGGATCGTGGACAGGCCCAGCTGCCGGGCCACCTGGCTCACTTCCTCACCTTGGGAAGGCAATGCATACAACATCCTTTCGGCCGAACAGCCGACAGCAGCTGCCATCGCATCGCGGAAGTAGCCTACCAACTGATCTAGCAGCAGCCCCACTTCGACACCGCGCTGCAACGTGGCATCCAATTCCGCCAACGCACCCGCCGCATCACGCTCGACCAGCCGGCGGACGAGCCCACCCAGCCGCTCAGCCGTCGCGATACCCAGCAAATCGTTGACATCGTGGGCAGTTATCCGCTCGCTGCCCTGCGCCAGCAACTGCTCCAACAGCGACTGGCTGTCCCGCATCGATCCGGCTGCGCGGCTGGCCAGGATTTGCAGCGCTTCGGGATCGACCGCGACACCTTCGGACTCGGCAATTTGCGCCAGCCGCGCCTGAATCGCGGCGGAGCTGATGCCCGCGAAATCGAACCGCTGGCAGCGCGACAGGATGGTGATGGGGATTTTTTGCGGCTCGGTCGTGGAGAAAATGAACTTCACATGCTCCGGCGGCTCTTCCAGCGTCTTCAAGAGCGCGTTGAACGCCTCCTTGGTGAGCATGTGCACTTCGTCGATGATGTAAATCTTGTACCGCACACGACTCGGCCGCACCGCGACGTTTTGTCGCAACTGGCGAATTTCGTCGATGCCGCGGTTACTCGCGCCGTCGATCTCCAGCACATCCACGTCATCGCCAGAGGCCACGCGCAGACAGACGTCACACTGGTTGCATGGCGTGGGCGTCGGGCCATGCACGCAATTAAGCGCTTTGGCCAGGATGCGGGCCGCGGAAGTTTTTCCCACGCCGCGGGCACCCGTGAAAAGATACGCATGCCCCACGCGATCGCTGGCAATCGCCTGCTGCAGCGCCTTGGCCACATGCTCCTGGCCGACCAGCTCCTCAAAACCCTGCGGCCGATACCGCCGGGCGATGACGACGTAATGGCCGGAGGATTGATCATGGGCCGTTGTTGGCGTCGTCGCGTCGCTCATCGTAAGAAAGGTGTCGGGTGTCAGGTGTCAGGTGTCAGAACGGTGATCCCTGACACCTGAAACCTGACACCCGACACCTAAAAAATACGATCGCCGGTGAGGAGCCCCCACACAAAGAGGCACACGCTTATGGCTGCTGTGTTTCCACCCTGACCAGGTTCGCAAGGCCCCCATTGCAGAGGCCCCTCACCGGAGACCG
Source organism: uncultured Planctomycetota bacterium (assembly GCA_963786455.1). Lineage (GTDB taxonomy): Bacteria > Planctomycetota > Planctomycetia > Pirellulales > Lacipirellulaceae > JABDGM01. The sequence continues at coordinate 180,547 of CAWAZX010000019.1, forward strand.
CGCTCAATTCACTCACCATTTGTATGCCAGGCGCCCGGCTCGTCAAAGGCCCGCGCCACGCAGCGATTTCGTGATTACCGCACCATCAGCTTTCCTGCCGCTTCATGCGTGAGGGTGCGATTTTCGCCGGCTAGCCGGATTGTTAGACAATCTCCCGGCGCCTCATTCGCGACCAGCAATCCTTGGGAGCCGATTTCGATTCCCGATTGTGACAGGTAGCGCAAAAACTCCGGCGACTGATCGATCACCCGCGCCACACGAAATTGTTCCCCCGGTGCGCACTCAGCTAGCGAACGGTCGGCCGCAGCCTCGATGGTGCCGTCGGCCTGGGGGATTGGATCGCCGTGCGGGTCGGTCGTGGGATGGCCGAGGTAGGCATCGATCCGATCCACAAGTGCGTCGCTCACCGCGTGCTCCATGTGCTCGGCTTCTTCGTGAACTTCGTCCCAGGTCAAGTTCAACGTCTGGCTCAAGAACTGTTCGATCAAGCGGTGCCGCCGCAACACCCGCAACGCAAGCGCCCGGCCGGCTGCCGTCAGACGCACGCCTTCGTACGGCGTGTAGGTGGCCAAATTGCTCTCGTCCAAAGTCTTGAGCATGCTGGTGACCGTGCCAGGCAGCACGCCCAGCGCCGCAGCAATATTGCCGGTCGCCACTTCGGCAACGTGGCCCTGCTGGGCAAGCAAATAAATTGTCTTCACGTAGTTTTCGACGGTGAGGCTGGGCATGGCAGCGGTCAGTTGTTCAAGTCGGTCATCAATGGATGGTGGCGCGTTCACTCGTAGTATCGCGCATCCAACGGCCCGCATCCAGCCGCGTTGACTGCCACGGCATGCGTCAGAACAATAAACCCATGGCAGAAGCTGGGGAATTCTTTGACGCGGCGGACTGGCGGACGCTTTATCCGTTCCAGTCGCACTTTGCTGAGCTGGCCGGCGGGCAGATGCATTACATCGACGAAGGGGAGTGTCACTCGAACACTCTACTCTTCGTTCACGGCAATCCAACCTGGTCGTTCCACTGGCGCCGGCTGATCGTGGCATTGCGCAACAGCCATCGCTGCGTGGCACTGGACCACTTGGGTTGTGGATTGAGTGACAAGCCGGCAAGGTTTCTACAGCTCGTTGACCACATCGACAAACTTGTCGCGCTAATCGATCGCCTCGGGTTGGAGCGCGTCACGCTCGTGGCTCAAGATTGGGGCGGTGCCATTGGTTTGGGGGCCATGCTCCGTATGCGCGAGCGGCTTGAACGCATCGTACTGTTCAACACGGGGGCCTTTCCACCCCGCTACATTCCTTGGCCGATTCAGGCGTGCCGTGTTCCGCTGGTGGGGCGACTGGCCGTGCAAGGTGCGAATCTTTTCAGCCGCGCGGCGCTATCCATGACGCTTGCCCGCCAGCCACGGCTGGATCCCTTCGTCGCGGCTGGATACTTGGCGCCGTACGATTCGTGGCCCAATCGCCGAGCCGTGTACGGATTTGTGCGTGACATTCCGGCCAACCAATACCATCCGACGTGGCAGACGCTTGCCGAAATTGAACGAGCATTGAAGACCGTTGCCGACAAGCCCAGCGCGCTCATCTGGGGTATGCGTGATTGGTGTTTCCGGCCGGATTGCCTGGAGCGGTTTGTCGCTGCCTGGCCCAGCGCGCAGGTTCATCGCCTCGTCGACGTCGGCCACTGGGTCGTTGAAGACGCGCCGGAGGAAGCAATTCAAATCGTCGAAAAGTTCCTGGCCGAAACCAAGTGCCCCGAGCCAAGCGTCGCCTGAAACATGACGATGATGAGCGCACCAACTCGTCTCTCGCCGGGGGCCGCGGCCACGCTGGCCTGCCTGTACGAGGCGACCGCTCCCAAACCGGGCAATGTTCATCCGGGCGCCTGTTTCGACGACCTCACCTACGCCGATTTCGTGGCCAGTGCCGTTGTCATCGGGCCGATACTCGAACGCGCTCACGAAAACGGTGTCGGGCGCACCGTGTTGGATGCCGTTCGCGCCACTCGGGAGGCGGTCGGCACAAACACCAATCTCGGCACGTTGCTGTTACTGGCACCGCTCGCGGCCGTGCCTGCCAACAGGTCATTGGCGGAAGGAATCATTGGCGTACTTCAGCGAGTGGATGCCAACGACACTCGACTTGTCTACGAGGCAATTCGCCTGGCCGCTGCCGGCGGGCTAGGTCGCACCGAAAATGCGGATGTATACTCCGATCCGCCGCCGAACCTGACCCTCGTGGATGTCATGCAACTGGCAGCCGAACGCGATCGGGTAGCTCGTCAATTCTTGAACCGATTTGACGATGTGCTGCGCGAAACGGCCGCCAGCATCGCCGACAGCCTGGCCCGCGGCTTGCCGCTTAGCGACGCCATCGTATTCGCGCACGTCCGCCAAATCGCCAAGCACGGCGACAGCCTGATCGCCCGCAAATGCGGCCCCGAAATTGCGGCCGAGGCTCGCCAGCGCGCCATGACTGTGATCGAGTCGGGTTCGCCCGGCGAAGCATCCTACGAACAAGCACTTGTCGAACTGGACGCCTGGCTGCGGGCTGACGGTCACCGCCGCAATCCGGGCACCACCGCCGACCTCGTCGCCGCCGGGCTGTTTGTACTGATTGCGCGAGGGACGGTTACACTGGCAATGCTGGTGAGAAAGTGAGGCCGTGTTGTCAGAATCGTTTCGAGTCCGAGTCGCCAAAGCCGAGCACGTCTTTAGCGCGGCGCACTTTATCACGATCGGCGGCATGTGTGAGCGGCTGCATGGCCACAACTATCACGTTGTGGCCGAGTTCGCAGGAACTCTCGATGAAAACCGGCTGGTGATTGATTTCTTGCTGGTGCGGGCCAAGCTGCGCGAAATTGTTGCGGCGCTGGACCACTACGTGCTTCTCCCGACTCAGCACCCGCGACTGCAAGTCGTCGACGACGGACGCGAGGTCACCGTTTCGTTTGGCGAGTCACGCTGGATTTTTCCCAGCGGCGATTGCCGACTGTTGCCGGTGGCAAATACGACAGCGGAACTGCTGTCAAATTACATCGGCCAGCAATTGCTCGCGGAATTGAAACCGGACACCGGCCACCTGAAGCACATTCGCCTTGAAGTCGACGAATGCGACGGTCAAATCGCGATCTGGGAGCAATCCATTTAGCGGCGGCCATATTCTTTGCGCCACCGGCAAAATCCACTCAAGTTATCCCGCCTGCGCGGCCGAATATCGCTGCGGCGGTGCGACTACTCGCTCCGCATCTCGCTAGCATTCCGCACGCCCGGCCATGTCCGATATCCGCAACGCCGCTGTTTTGCTGATGACTTTGCCCGAGGAGGAAGCTGGCCAGCTCATGGCCAAGCTCGATCCCAAGCAGGTCGAGCAGGTTTCCATTGAGATTGCGAAGACTCGCACCATCAACGCCGACGAGCAGTCGCGCGTCATCAAGGATTTCGCCGAGGCAAGCCCCGCCTTAGTTGGACGTGGCGGCGGCTTGGAACTGGCCAAAACACTCATCCAAAAGGCGCTGGGGGTCAATGCCGCCGCGGCACTGCAAAACATCCGGCAATCGATCGAAGCCACGCCGTTCGGCTTTCTCAGGCACGTGGATAGCCAAAACTTGCTGACTTACATCATCGACGAGCACCCGCAGACGATCGCGCTGATCATGTCCCACCTGCCGGCGAATTTCAGCGCGGAAATCCTCGCCGGATTGCCCGAGACGCGGCGACTGTCTGTAGTCCGCCGGATCGCCACCATGGGCCGCACGAATCCCGAGATCATTCGCGAAGTGGAAAAAGGCCTCGAACGGCGGATGTCGAGCGTGATGAGCCAGAGCTTCGAGCACGCCGGCGGAGTCGGAGCGGTTGCCGAGATGCTCAACGTTTCCGACCGGGCAACGGAGCGGGCACTTCTTGATAATCTGGCGCAAGAAGACCAGGCACTTGTCGAGGAGATCCGCCGGCTGATGTTCGTCTTCGAGGACATCGCACGGTTCAGCGACAAGGACATTCAGACGGTGCTCAAGAACGTCGAAACGAGCCAGTGGGCGATGGCTCTCAAAGGCGCCAGCGATACGCTCAAAGAGAAGATCCTCAAAAATATGTCCGAGCGGGCCGCCGAAACGCTCCGCGAGGAAATGGAATACCTCGGCCCGGCGAAGCGCTCCGTCGTTGAAGCCAAGCAGCAAGAAATCGTCGACGTCATCCGTTCGCTGGAAGACCGCGGCGAGATCGACCTCAACGCCATCAACGAGGAAGAAGAGCTGGTGCAATGAAAGTCAAGAGCTTAGCGTCAAGAGTCGAGAGCGAGACGTCATGGCTTGGGCTTTTTTCTGGCTCTGACTCTCGACTCTTAGCTCTCGTCTCTGCTAGCATGGTTCGGCCCACTCTGGAGCCGCGCCAATCATGTCCGTCACGCCGATGATGCAGCAGTACCACGAGGCGAAGCGGGCGGCTGGCGATGCGCTCTTGCTCTTCCGCATGGGCGATTTCTACGAGCTGTTTTTCGAAGATGCCAAGACTGCGGCACGCGTTTTGGGCCTGGCACTCACCAGCCGCGACAAAGGCGAAAACCCGGTGCCAATGGCCGGTTTTCCGCACCACCAGCTCAACTCCTACCTGGCGAAGATCATTGCCGCCGGCTGCCGCGCCGCCATTTGCGAGCAAGTCGAAGATCCCAAGTTGGCCAAGGGGCTGGTGAAGCGCGAGGTGACGCGCGTCGTGACGCCCGGCACCTTGACCGATGACGCGCTATTGCAGCCGGGCGCGAGCAATTTCCTGGCCGCGGTCGTGCTGCCCGCCGACAAGGAGAAGCGCAACGCCGCAGGCGCCGGCGTGGCGTGGGTCGATGTATCGACCGGCCGGTTTTATGCCGCGACTTTCGGCCCAGAACAACTGGCCGATCAACTGGCCCGCATCGGGCCGGCGGAAGTCTTGGTTTGCGATGAGCAGGCACCCTTGTTGTCCGGATTAGTGGAGAGAGTCGCCGTCACGCAGCGGCCGGCGTGGACATTTGGGCACAAAGCAGGCATCGAGGCGCTGGCCAAACAATTTGGCACTCACGGCCTGGAGGGATTCGGTTTTGACCCCGAACCGACCTCCAACGATGTTCCGGCCCTTCGTGCAGCTGGTGCGATCCTCGAATACGTGACGGAAACACAAAAAGCGTCACTCGCGCACATCGATCGACTTCTGCCCTATTCGTCGGCCACGCGGCTGGCGATCGATACGGCCACGCGCCGCAGCCTGGAGCTCGCCGCCAACAGCCGCGACGGAAGGCGGGATGGTTCGCTCCTGGGCACGCTCGACCGTACGGTGACATGCCTGGGCGCGCGGCTGCTGGCCGACTGGCTCAGCGCGCCCCTCACCAACGTTGCGTCGATCAACGAACGGCTCGACGCGGTGGCTGAGCTAGTGGCCGACTCCGCGCTCACGTCGCAACTGCGCGAGTCGCTCAAGCAGATCTACGATATCCAGCGGCTGCTGGCCCGCGTGACGACGGGCCGCGCCAGCCCGCGAGATTTGTCGTTCGTCTGCCACACGCTTACGTGCCTGCCGAAAGTCAAGGCCAAGCTGACCGGCCGCGCTGGCCCGCTGCTGCAGCAGATCGAACAGCGGCTCGATCTGTGCGCGGATGTTCGCGGTCCGCTCGAGCTGGCACTTTCTGAAAGCTGCCCGCTCACCGCTCGCGATGGCGGCTTCATCCGCAGCGGCTATCGCGCCGACCTCGACGAGTTGCGTGCGCTGATGGCCGGCGGCAAGCAGTGGATGGCCGAGTACCAGGCTGCCGAGGCCAGGCGGACCGGCATTCCGAGCATCAAGGTCGGATTCAACCAGGTGTTCGGCTATTACCTGGAAATCACCCACGCCCATCGCGACAAAGTGCCCGCCGAATACATCCGCAAGCAAACGCTCAAGAATGCGGAGCGGTACATCACGCCGGAGCTGAAAGAGTACGAAGAAAAAGTCCTCTCGGCCGAAGAGAAGGCCAAGGACACTGGAATACGACGTGTTCGTCGAGCTGCGCGACCTCGTCGACGCGCGCCGCCCACCGGCTGCAAGCCACCGCCGACGCGCTGGCCGAAGTGGACGTGCTGGCCAGCCTGGCGGAGCTGGCCCGCTCGCGGAATTACGTGCGGCCCACGATCGTCGCAGAGCCCGTGCTCGATATCGAAGCCGGTCGGCATCCGGTGCTGGACATCACGGAGCCGGACGGCACGTTCGTACCCAACGGAGTGCAATGTGGAGCGAGAACTGCGAATGACGAATGTCGAATGACGAATGACGAATGCGGCGGAACTGACGATTCGTCATTGGTCATTGGTCATTCGTCATTTCCGGCGATCCTCCTCATCACCGGTCCCAACATGGCCGGCAAAAGCACGTACATTCGTCAGACGGCGCTGTTGGTGCTCATGGCGCAGATGGGCAGTTTTGTGCCGGCGCGGCGGGCGACCATCGGCGTGGCCGACCGGATTTTTGCTCGCGTCGGCGCGAGCGACGAGCTGGCTCGCGGCCAAAGTACATTCATGGTCGAAATGACCGAGACAGCGCGGATCCTCAACACGGCCACGCGGCAAAGCCTGGTGATTCTGGACGAGATCGGCCGCGGCACGAGTACGTACGATGGTATTTCACTCGCCTGGAGCATCATCGAGCATATTCACGAATCAATCGGTTGCCGCACGCTGTTTGCCACGCATTATCACGAGCTCACCGATCTCGAAGAGCAACTCGCTGGAGTGCGAAACCTCAACGTCGCGGTCAAAGAGTGGGAGGACCACGTCGTTTTCCTGCACGAGATCGTGCCCGGTGCCGCCGACAAGAGTTACGGCATCCACGTCGCCCAACTCGCCGGCGTACCGCGCACCGTCAACCAACGCGCCCGCGAAGTCCTGGAGTGGTTGGAATCGCAGCACGACGCATCTGCCGCTTGCGGCTTTGCGACCAAAGCCCGAAACGCCCCGGCTACTTCTGCCAATGGCCACCGCAACTCAACCAACCCTCACTGGCAAATGACGCTCTTCGGCGTGGAAGAACATCCACTGTTGGATGAAATCCGTGCAGCCAGGCTGGAGGAATTGTCCCCGATCCAGGCATTTGAACTGTTGCGAGAGTGGCAACTGCGCCTGGCCGAAGACTTTGTGGCGACAAAGCGATAACGCGGCGATTACAAGTGCAATATTGGCCGCGTTGGCGAACTGCTACACGGGCGGTAAGATGGGAGATTCGCCTGCGGCGCCGCTAGGCCGCAAGCGGTTGGGTGATCTGTTTGTACTCCCTGCTCCATGCTCCCCGCTCCTCGTTCTCATGCCTCGCTACAACCACGCCACCATCGAGCCCAAGTGGCAAGCCTACTGGGGGGAGCATCGGACATTTGCGGCGCCGCCATTTCCCAAGCCGGGCACTAAGAAGCTTTACGCGCTCGACATGTTCCCGTACCCCAGCGGCGATGGGTTGCACGTGGGGCATCCTGAGGGATACACGGCTACCGACATCGTCTGCCGCGCGGCCCGCATGCAAGGCCGCAGCGTGATGCACCCGATGGGCTTCGACGCCTTCGGTCTGCCGGCCGAGGAACACGCGATCAAAACCGGTCAGCACCCGCGGATTCAAACCGAAGCCAACATCGCGAACTTCCGTCGGCAGCTCAAGCTCGCTGGGTTTCTCCTACGATTGGGACCGCGAGCTCGCCACCACCGACACTCGAGTATTTTCGCTGGACCCAGTGGATCTTCCTGCAGATTTACGACACATGGTTTGACAAGGAGCAGCAACGTGGCCGGCCAATCAGCGAATTGCCGGTTCCCGACGACGTGCGCAGTCAAGGAGAGGATGCAGTCCGCGGGTATCAGGACAATCACAGACTGGCATATCAAACCGAAGCGCCGGTGAATTGGTGCCCCGCGCTGGGCACGGTGCTTGCCAATGAGGAAGTGGTCAATGGCCGTAGCGAGCGCGGAGACCATCCGGTGGTGCGGATGCCGCTCCGCCAGTGGATGCTGCGGATCACGGCGTATGCCGACCGTTTGGAAAAAGATCTGGAAGGCCTTGATTGGTCAGACGGCATCAAGGCGCTGCAGCGCAATTGGATCGGCCGCAGCACGGGGCGGAAGTCCACTTTGACCTTCCAGATACCGAGAAGGTCACTTCCGAATCCGTGGAGTGGCTCGCCCAGATCACAATGCCGAATCGTGGAAAACACGGAATGTGAGCGGCTGACGGTTTATACGACGCGGCCAGATACGCTGTTCGGTGCAACGTACATGGTCATTGCGCCCGAACACCCGCTCGTCGATCTGCTCACCAAGCCGGAGCAAATGAAACAGGTGGCCGATTATCGCGATCAAGCCGCCAGGAAGAGCGACCTGGAACGCACCGAGCTCGCCAAGGAGAAGACCGGCGTTTTCACCGGCAGCTCCGCGAAAACCCCGTGAACGGCGAACCGGTGCCGATTTGGGTGGCCGATTATGTGCTCATTAGCTATGGCACCGGCGCGATCATGGCCGTTCCAGCGCACGATGAGCGCGACTTTGAATTTGCTGAGCAGTTCGGCCTGCCGATTACGGCGGTAGTGGATCCGGGCGACGCGATTCTGGCGAGCGAGCGCGAGGAAGTGCTGGCCGGCCGACGATGCTTCGCCGGCGAAGGCGTGGCGATCAATTCCGCGCAATACAACGGACTGAAAACGGCAGAATTCAAAAAGAGAATTACGGCTGACCTCGAGAGCGTGGGCCTCGGCCGGCAAGCCGTGAATTACAAGCTTCGCGACTGGCTGTTTTCGCGCCAGCGATTTTGGGGCGAGCCGTTTCCGATTCTGCACGAGCTCGACGCAGCGGGCAAACCGACGGGCCGAGTCCGCGCGGTCGATGAAAAAGATCTGCCCGTTGACCTGCCGCACCTGGAAGATTTCAAGCCGCACGGCCGGCCGGAGCCGCCGCTTGACAAGGCGCCGCGATGACTGGCTGTACCCGGTGATCGACGGCAAGCGCTACAAGCGCGAAACGAACACGATGCCGCAGTGGGCCGGCTCTTGCTGGTACTACCTGCGCTTTCTCGATCCGAAGAACGAGCAGGCCGCGATCGATCCGGCCGATCGAAAAAGCGTGGATGCCCGTCGATCTGTACATCGGCGGCGCGGAGCATGCCGTGCTGCATCTGCTCTATGCGCGGTTCTGGCACAAGGTGCTGTACGATCGCGGCATCGTCTCCACGCCCGAGCCATTTCAGAAGCTCGTGAACCAGGGCATGATCTTGGGCGAGAACAACGAAAAGATGTCCAAGAGCCGCGGCAACGTGATCAACCCGATGCGATCGTCAGCGAATACGGCGCCGATTCGCTGCGGCTGTACGAAATGTTCATGGGGCCGCTCGAGGCCTCGAAGCCCTGGAACATGCAGGGTGTCAATGGCGTCTTCGGCTTTTTGAACCGCGTGTGGCGGCTGATCGATCGATGAGCGGGCCGAAGGCGATGCAGCTCAATGCGGCCATCGTCGATCGCCCGCCGACGGCCGAGGAAAACCGCGAGCTGCACCAAACAATCGGCGTGGTGACCGAGCCACATTCGATGGCCTGGCGTTCAACACGGCCATTTCGCGGATGATGGAGTTCACGAACTACTTCACTACCGCCAGCGAACGGCCGCGGGCCGCGATGGAACAGTTCGTGCTGCTGCTTGTCACCATTCGCGCCGCACATCGCCGAGGAATTGTGGCAGGCGCTGGGGCACACGGAATCGCTGGCCCACGAGCCCTGGCCCGAGTTCGACCCGGCATTCGCCAAGGAAGACACGGTCGAAATCCCGGTGCAGATCAACGGCAAGGTTCGCTCCAAAATCACGGTGCCGGCGGATGCCGACGCGGCCACGTTAGAAGCCGCCGCGCGTGCCGATCACGCGGATCGCCGAATTGCTTGACCGGAAAGCAAATCGTGAAAGTGATTGCCGTGCCCGGTCGGCTGGTTAACTTTGTCATAAAATAGGTGTCGGAGTGTCAGATCAGTGCTTCCTCGATTCATCCGACATCCGGACACGCCGACGACCTATGAAAAACGTCGTCGCTGTAGTCCTGGGCGGTGGCCGGGGCACGCGGCTGTTGCCGCTGACCGCGCATGCGCTCCAAGCCGGCCGTGCCGCTGGCGGCAAGTACCGGCTCATCGACATCCCGATCTCCAACTGCATCAACAGCGGCATCAACCGGATCTACGTGCTGACGCAGTTTCAGTCGGTCAGCCTGCACCGGCACATCCGCGGCACGTATCGCTTCGACAATTTCAGCGGCGGCTTCGTGGAGATCCTCGCCGCGCAGCAGACGATGGAATCCGACGAAAAGCACGACTGGTATCAGGGCACCGCCGACGCCGTGCGCAAGAATCTCCGCTACCTCGTGCAGCCCGAAATCGAGTACGTGCTGATCCTCTCCGGCGACCAGCTCTACCGCATGGACTTCCGCGACATGCTCGCGACGCACGAAGCGGCCAAGGCCGACGTGACGATCGCCGCCATGCCGGTCAGCCGCAGCGAGGCCGGCGCGCTGGGCATCATGCGCGTGGACGACACCGGCCGCGTGGTGGGCTTCCTGGAAAAGCCGCAGACCGACGCCGAGCTCAACGACGTGGCGATGGACCCGCAATGGATCGAGGCCCGCGGCATCGAGAGCCGCGGCCGCGATTGCCTGGCCAGCATGGGCATCTACCTGTTCAACCGCGACACGCTGCTCGGCGGCCCTCGACAAGACGAACTACCACGACTTCGGCAAGGAGGTCTTCCCGGCCTCGATGCGCTCGCGGCACGTGCAGGTGCACCTGTTCGACGGCTACTGGGAAGACATCGGCACGATCCGCTCGTTCTACGACGCGAACCTGCGGCTCGCGCAGCCGAATCCGCCGTTCGATCTGGCCTCGGCCACAGCGCCGATCTACACGCGGGCCCGCTTCCTGCCGCCGACGCGCGTCGACGGCGCGACGATCCAGCACAGCCTGGTGGCCGACGGCTGCGTGATCGGCGCAAGGCATCGCGGATCGAAAACAGCGTGATCGGCCTGCGCTGCCGCATCGGCCGCGACGTGACGATCCGCAACTCGGTGATCATGGGCGCCGACTACTACGAAACGCCCGCCCAACTGTCGGCCGACCGCAGCCATGGCTGGCCGCCGATCGGCATCGGCGACGGCGCGGTGATCGAGGGCGCGATCGTCGACAAGAACTGCCACGTCGGCGCCGGCGCACAGGTGATCGGCGATCCGCACCAGATCGAACGCATCGTCGGCGAGAATTGGGAAATGCTCGACGGCATCATCGTCGTACCGAAGAATGCCGTGCTCGGCCGACGGCTGGCAGGTAGCAGGGTTAGGGTGGGCACGGCCCACCAAATCTGCGCCATGTAGGTGCGTCAATATCGGTCGGCAATGCCCACCCGATACGTCTCGCCGGACCTACTGGCGAAATCGCTACAAATCGGCCCTCATCCGCCCGTTCGTGGACACTCACGCCATGATGTGCCATATTTGCAGGTAGTAGCAAACGGCACAAAAACCGCCGCCGCCTGGCGGCCGTATTGTTTTTTGGGAGCTGATTGGATGAGTACGAAAGTTTTCTCGCCGTTGAGGTTCGCGGGAATTGTGGTGGTCGTTGTCACGTCGTTGACGTTGTCGGTTGATCGACTCGATGCTCAGTCACGACCGGCCTCCACCTCTGGTTCGCAGAGCAAGGTCAATTGAACCGTACAACGGTCCCCCCATTTACCTGGACGAGGCCGAAGTTATCGCCGAGCCGACGATCGTCCGCCGCGAAATGGTTCCTCCGGAAAAATACCCGGACGGAACGGTCCGCGTCGAGCGCCAGGTGGCCTATTTCTCCGACAATCACATCGAGGCGGACGGCATTTACCGCGAATTCCACCCCAATGGAAAGCCGTTCATCGAAGGCCAATATCAACGGGGCCGGCAGCACGGCGAATGGACGTACTATTTCGACAACGGGAAGGTCAACCGCAAGGCGCTCTATAACAACGGCCAGCCCGACGGCGCGTGGGATGTCTTCCGGACCGACGGCACGCTCTCGGCCAAACGGAGTTTCAAAAGCGGGATCCGCGACGGCGAGTGGATCACCTACGACGAAACCGGCAAGAAGCCGCTCCGCGAAGAGCACTATGTCGAACGGCAAGGCCGACGGCGTATGGAAAGTTTGGTTTCCCAGTGGCAAGCTGAAACAGCAGTTCGGTTTCAAGGAAGGAATGCGGCACGGCCAAACGATCGAATGGAACGAAAACGGCGACAAGCTGATCGAAATCAGTTACGCCGACAACAAGCCGCACGGAGCGGCGATGCAGCGACTGCCCGATGGCCGAACGATCGTCCAGGAATACAAAGACGGTCGGTTAGTGAAGCCAGAGAAAAGATAAATCGCTTCGGTAAGATCGCCATTACATCGCCCGGGCTCTTCACTTGCCGACCATTGGCGCTCGCTTCCGCGCCTGCCAGCGCTACAATACATCGGTCTGAAGTAGCCCTTGGCAGCGCAATGTAAGTGAAGCGGCCACCGCGATACCTTACGTTTGGTTGATGGCAGCTTTCCTGGCCGAATCTCGGTCGTTCATACCATGCAGCCACCCACGTCGCCATCTCCGCCCGCGAACGAGCCGAAGGAAGCTCGGCCGCGTCTGCGTCCGCCGGCTGCGGTCAGCTTGGCTGATCGCGATCTTGCTGTTGTTACTGGTGGTCGTTGCCTCTCAGTGGTATGCCCAGGACCAGGCCGAAATTCCGTTCACGTTTTTCTACCAACAGCTCCAGGCGCGTAATATCAAGTCGCTGGAGGTTCAGCGGGCAGCAAGCACACGGCGAGTTTGTCGAGCCGCCGTTGGCACCCGCTGCTGAAGTCGCATTCGACACCCGAATCCTCCACCAACGAAGAGCAGTCCGAACGCCGTCCGCGGCGACTACCCAAAAAATTGTCGTCCATCTGCTCAGCGCGGAAGGCGTCGACGCCGAGCTCCGCCAGCAGCTGCTCGACGCGGGCGTGGAGCTCATCGGGCCACCCGCCCACGCGATTACAGCGGAATTGCTGCTCCTCGTCTGGCTGGGACTGCTGGTGTTTTTGATTGTCGGCGGATGGAGCATGGCCCGGCGGGCGCGCGACCAGATGCTCGGCGGCGGCATGTTGCCGGGCGTACTCAAAAGCCCGGCGCGGCGCTACGCGGCCGAGGGCACAGCGCGTCACGTTCAACGACGTCGCCGGCCTGGGCAACGTGAAAAAGGACCTGCAGGAGATCGTCGACTTCCTGCGCGACCCGGCCAAGTTTCAGAAGCTCGGGGCACGCGTGCCCAAGGGCGTGCTGCTGATGGGTCCGCCCGGCACCGGCAAGACGCTGCTGGCCAAGGCCGTGGCCGGCGAGGCGGGCGTGCCGTTCTTCTCGATCAACGGCTCGGAGTTCATCCAGATGTTCGTCGGCGTCGGCGCCGGCCGCGTGCGCGACTTGTTCCAAACCGCGCAGGCCAACTCGCCCGTCGATCATGTTCATCGACGAAATCGACGCCGTCGGCCGGCAGCGCGGCGCCGGCCTCGGCGGCGGGCACGACGAGCGCGAGCAAACGCTCAACCAGATCCTCAGCGAAATGGACGGCTTCAGCCCCACCGAGCACCGTGATCGTGCTGGCCGCCACGAACCGGCCCGACGTGCTCGATCCCGCGCTGCTGCGGCCCGGGCGATTCGACCGGCACATCACGGTCGACCGGCCCACGCTCGCCGGCCGGCGCGAGCTGTTCGAAGTCCACTCTCGCGACGTGCCGCTGGCCGACGACGTCGATTTCGAACGACTGGCCCGCGCCACCGTCGGCATGACCGGCGCCGACATCCGCAACCTCGTGAACGAGGCGGCGCTGTGGGCCGCGCGGCAACGACCAGAACGTCGTCCACATGAGCGACTTCGAATACGCCCGCGACAAGGTGCTGATGGGCCCGGCCCGCGAGGAAGTGCTCACCGAGGAAGAAAAGCAGATCACGGCCTACCACGAAGCGGGCCACGCGCTGCTGGCCTGGCTCACGCCGGGCTGCGATCGCGTCCACAAAGTGACGATCATGCCCCGCGGCCGGGCGCTGGGCGTCACGCAGCTTGTGCCCGAAGAAGAACGCTACAACATTTCGCAGCACGATCTCGAAGCCGCGGCTGGCGATGCTGCTCGGCGGCCGGGCGGCCGAAAAAATTCAGTTCGACCAGTACAGCGCCGGCGCCGAGAACGACTTGCAGCGAAGCCACGCGACTCGCCCGGCGAATGGTCACGCATTGGGGCATGAGCGAGCGGCTCGGGCCGGTGGCCTATCATGTGAGCGAGGACCATCCGTTCCTGGGCCGCGAAATCGCCCAGCACGAGCGGCAATTCAGCGAGCACACGGCCCAGGTGATCGACGAAGAAGTCGCCAAGATTCTGCACACGGCCGAAGACCGCGCAAAGCGCACGCTCGACGAGAATGCGCAGAAACTCAACACGATCGCCGAGGCTCTGCTCGAACGCGAAGTTCTCGACGAGAGTGAAATTGGCAAGCTGATCGGCCCAAGCGTGTATCAACCCACCGAAGATTCACGCTCCGCCGGTGCGGCCCAAGTGGCTTCTGTGAGGAAATAAAACAGCCGGCCGCCTGAGTTGCAACCGCGAATGGTGATACCGAACCTTTCAACGCATTAGCCGACAATGACTTCCAGGGACCGCCAGCATCGAAGCGACGGCGAGCAAAAGCATCGTACCTGGGGTTGGCTCTGGCGCCTGGTTGAATGGAAATGATGCGGTACCGGCTATTGTTCTTCCGAAATTAGCTCTCCAGACGTCGTAGTCTGTGCGGCTAAACTTCGTTCCAAGCCCGTCGCGCCAGCTCGTGTAGTCAGCCGCATCGATTACGGTGTCTCCGTTGAAATCGCCAAAGGCTACGTTACGCGGTACGATCTTATAGACTTCTCCTCGGCCGAAACCGTCTGGCGTGCCTAGGTTGCCCATATCGACGATGTAGAGATTCCCCAAAGCGTCCTCGCCGAACGACGAAATGAAATCGATCGTGCCGACGCCTGGTTGAAAGACTGCTGTTCGATTCACAATCTCGTCATCGATAATGTTCGAGCCGTCGAAATCTGCGGGCTCTGACCCATCGAAACGAAAAGAGAATAGCTGTGTCCGGCCCATCCCCGTGGAGAAATCGTAGTCGCCGAGAAAATCTGCGAAGATATATTGTCCCTGCAGCTCGACAAGCGGACCGCGATACACATATCCACCTGTTATTGAACGACCTGGGCCGATCGTTAGAGAGAGCCCATGGCGCTGTTCGAAGATGGGCGCCACACTGCTGGTCAAAACTGGGTTTGGATTGGGCCCCACCGCCGTGCCTTCCAGCCGGCTCCAGCCGTAGTTTTCACCGCCCTGGCTGTTAAAAGGCTGAAGAATCACCTCCTCTGCCACTCCTTGTCCGACGTCGCCGATGTACAAATCGCCCGTGTTCCGGTCGAAGCTTGCTCGCCAGGGATTGCGGAATCCGTACGCCCAGATGGCCGGGTCCACGCCCACCGTATCAACGAATGGATTGTCGTTAGGAATCGCGTAGTTCTCCAGCGGATCGGACGGAAAGTCGTCCGCCAAACCATCCGCCCCAACGTCGATGCGAAGCAGCTTGCCGTTTCGCGAAGCGAGATTCTGGGCACGGTCGCCAGGATCATTTCCTGAGCCACCATCGCCATTCGTGTAATACAAGTGGTATTTTCCGTCGGCCACATCCGTTGGGCTGAAGCCGATCCAGTCGCCGTTGTGATTATTGAACGGCTGCGGCACAGTCATAAGCGTTGTTCTGGAACCGGCATCTGCCACATTTGGGTTCGTCGCCGAGACCTTGTATCGTTCGATGACTGAGGCCGTGGAGTCGCTTGTCGTCCGATTGATGTAAAAGTACCCGTTCTGGTTAAAGTTCGGATGAAAACTAATCGTAAGTAGTCCCTGGTCCTCCATCTGCCGAACACCTTCGACGGTAAGGAATGGTGTCTCGTTGATGATCCCCGCGTCAGGCCCTGTTAAATTTAGTATCTTGATTTTTGCAATTTGGGATCCGGTTGGCGAACCGCCCGAATTGGCCTCCACGATAAAAAGCCGCGAGGTGTCGCCTGGCGGAGCTGTAACATAGACCGGCTGCTCCAAGCCGCTAGCGACTCGAGTCACCGCGAATCCCTCCGCCACACTGACCGAAGGCCGATTAATCTGCGTGCACGCCAGCAATATGACGGTCACCTGCACGGGCCGGCACAGTACGCAACGCGGTCTCAGCAAGCGCATCGGCAAAGGGAAATCGCGTGTCCTTCGCCGAAATTTCAGCCGCAGGCTAAATCGCGTTGAGAATGTCTCCAACTCCATCGTGAACCTCCAGCGCGACGTCTATCGGCTCGTCGTCGCCATCGTATGTAGGTAAACCGCGTTGTGGCGCGAGCATTTCGTCGTCACCCTCTGGCGTTGCCACCACTGGCGCAAGCAACAGATGGTTTTTCCTCGGTACGAACGCCGCGGACTGAATATGTGGCGTGCGGCTGAGCGTGTCCGGCCGGGTGTTGAAATCGCCGAAAACGTCATCAACGACCGCGACCTCAACCGGCAGCGTGTTAGTCGCAGACGCAGTGAAAATGGGCGCCATTCGAAACCGTTGCAATCGTTCTGCCGCGGTGTCAGTGGACAAGATATAAAGTGCGGAGGCAGCGACGCTCTCAGTCGGAATAGTTGAAGCTTCGCTATTCATGCTCGAATCCGAGACCTTTGGCTCCGCCGCCGCGCTGATCGCACCAAAATTACTCCGCCAGGTGTTGTAATCCTCCTGGGTTACCATGCCCATTGTCGAAGTCTCGTTCGGAAGAGAAACCGGCAAACCCAAGTTACTTCTCCACGTTATGTAGTCCGCCGCATTCACTTCGCCATCATCATTGAAATCGCCCGTTATGCCGGAGTGTATCGGTCGCAACAAAACAATTTTTCGACCGGCGAACTCGGCCACGTAGATGTTTCCGTTGGACTTGTCCTCCGTCAGGTCGAGTGGATCGTTCAGGCCATCAAAGCTGGAAATCGCATCATTGCTGTTGACGATCGCGCCGTCCTCGCCCGGCTCCAACACGATGATGTCGTCGCCCATACTGTATCGGACAACGAGGATTTTGCCGGCAACAGCGCCACCGAATGCGCCACCTCGATACTCGATAATGCCGTTCGGAGAACGGTGCTCGCCGAAATTAAACGCCAAGCCGCGGTAATTGCGGTCCGGCAGCGTGCCAATCGGGTATTCGCTGATATCATCAGGTCCATCGTTAGCCGCCGTCGGGTTTCCTCCGTTCAGCACATATTCGTGGCGTGCCGGATTCGGGTGACCGTAATAGCCGCCTTCGTCCACACGGAATAGGAAATCATTTCGCTTTGTAATGTCAGCCAGAGGTGGCACGATTGGGCCTGTGTAGGGCCCGGAGTTCGCGGAATCGATGCGAGGTAACAGGCCGTTTGCGGGAATCGGATTTGGAGTGCCAGGGGTATAACCGAGTGTCGCGGACACGTTTGTGGGGACATACAGCCTGCCGTTGGAATGCCACAGAAGATCGTACGCGTTCCGCATACCGGTCGCAAAGATCGTAAGAGGCGAGCCCGGTGAAAACGGATCGTAAGGATCGGCGTCCTCCGTGTGAACGTCGAGCGGACCGTTCATGGCGGCGTCCCAGAGAGCAGTGTCGAATCGCAGCACAGCAGCGCTCAGCAGACGTTCCGGGCGGTTCGCCCATGCCGGGTCAGGGGCACCAGTGCCCGAGTTGCTTCCCTGCATGAAGTAAAGCGCCCCATCCGGACCAAAATCGATCTGGTTGCTCAAATGGTCGCGGACCGAACGCGGCAGATTAATCAAATAGTCGTGTACGATATCCAAATTACGCCCGAGAGTCGCGTGAGCTTACTTGCGAAATCGGGCATCCCCGAAAAACCAAACAATGTGTGTGTGACCCACACGCGCAAATCGTCAGCAGTGGAGTTCGGGTCGAACGTCAGCCCGACGACTGCCCGATTCCCCCCTTCCGCCTGTTTGAGCGAGGTAATGTGCTCCATGGCTCCGAGGGTTCCGTCCGGGCTGATTGACCAGCGGTAGATGTCGCCGTCGATTGCAGCTGCATATAACTTTCCGTCGGGGCCGACGGTAACAGCCGTGTAATTCTCAAGTGGCACATTGAGCGGTACCCGATCAAACCGAATCCGCGGATCGGCAATCCCGGTGAGCTCTTCGATCGACGCGCTGAGGGTGAACGCGCCGATCGGCGATTCTGCCGTGGGTTCGATAGCGTGATGTCCCGCGACAACGTCCTGCCGGGTCAGCTCTTGGGTGGTTACGGTCGCATCGGACAGATTGGTGGCAAGAAAACGTCGGTCTTCGAGCGGTTCGAACCGTAGTTTTCTGGCAGCCAGTTGCCCAAAGTGCCGTCGACAATTCATCTCAATTTGACCGGAAATAACGCGATTGCCTGTGAACGCGCCTGGAGGATTCACTATTGTACGAAATGTTTCGCATCTGTGGACTCGGTGAAAAACTGTTGCTGAAAACTTTGTAAACAATGATTGTCACGCCGGTTTATTGCGCTGGCACTCAGCGGTTGTGGGCCGGCCTCCGATGCACCGATTTATGTTTATTTTGACACGATTTCGCGGTAGAATGCTCGGACGCGAAGTGCTCGACGCGAGCGAGATTGGCGGGCTGTTCGGCCCCAGCGTGTACCAGCTCGCGAAAGATTTAAGCCCCGCCGGTGCGGCACAAGTCGCATCGATTGCCCCGATAAACCGAGCCGATTCATGATTCCGTCCGACGATACAATTGCCGCATTGCGCGAGGCGCTGCGGGTTTCTCCCACGAACGTCCCGCTCCACAAGCACCTGGCCGAGTCGCTCCTCAAGCTGGGCCGGTTCGAGGAAGCGGAGACCGCCTACCGCGAAGGGCTGGCCGTTGTCGCCGCATCATGTCGAACTGAAGCTGGGCCTGGCCGGCGCCTACTACCAGCAGCAGAAGAACTCGCCGGCGCTGGTGATCATCGAGGACTTGCTCGAGCAAGCGGACCCGCCCGCCGCCGCCTACATCTGGCACGCCAAGCTGCTTGGTGCGCGCCGGCGAGCCGCAGCGGGCCGCCTACCAGTACCGCGAGGGCGTCGAACTCGACGCCAGCGTCGCCGACGCGGAACTGGCCCGCGAGCTCGGCGTGTCCGGCACCTCCGCCGGTTACGACGACGACGAAGTGGTCGACGGCCGCGTTCGCCAGCGCGCCGGCGAACAGCCGCCGGGCCGTTCGAGGCCGACATCGAGCGGCCCAAGACGACGTTCCACGACGTCGGCGGCATGGACTCGGTCAAGGAAGAGATCCGCATGAAGATCATCTTGCCGCTGGAGCAGCCGGAGATGTTCCAGGCCTACGGCAAGAAAGTCGGCGGCGGCATTCTGATGTACGGCCCGCCCGGCTGCGGCAAAACCTATCTCGCCCGCGCCACGGCCGGCGAGGTGAAGGCCGGCTTCCTGTCGATCGGCATCAGCGACGTGCTCGACATGTGGATCGGCAGCAGCGAAAAGAACCTGCACGAGCTGTTCGAGCAGGCCCGCCGCAACCGGCCGTGCGTGCTGTTCTTCGACGAGGTCGACGCCCTCGGCGCCAGCCGGGCCGACATGCGCCACAGCGGCGGGCGGCACCTCATCAACCAGTTCCTGGCCGAGCTGGACGGCGTCGACGCGGCCAACGAAGGCGTGTTGATCCTGGCCGCCACGAACGCGCCCTGGCATCTCGACAACGCCTTCCGCCGCCCCGGCCGGTTCGACCGCATCCTGTTCGTGCCGCCGCCCGACGCGCCGGCCCGCGCCTGCGATCCTGCGGTTGATGCTCACCGGCAAGCCGACCGATGGCGTCGACTTCGATCAGATCGCCAAGAAAACCGACGACTTCTCCGGCGCCGATCTGAAGGCCGTCGTCGACCTGGCGGTCGAAGCCAAGCTCCGCGACGCGATGAAATCGGGCCAAGCTCGC
Source organism: uncultured Planctomycetota bacterium (assembly GCA_963786455.1). Classification (GTDB taxonomy): domain Bacteria; phylum Planctomycetota; class Planctomycetia; order Pirellulales; family Lacipirellulaceae; genus JABDGM01. Next base: position 200,575 of record CAWAZX010000019.1, read on the forward strand.
AACCGCTGCGCACGAAGGACTTGCTCGCCGCCGCGCGGCAATGTGAAGCCCTCGACCCGCGAATGGTTCGCCACGGCCCGCAACTACGCCCTCTACAGCAACCAGGGCGGCACGTACGACGAAATTCTGAAGTATTTGAAGCTGTAGGCATGCGGCATGGGCAAGCACTTCTGGCACGGCATCACCCTTTTTGACCTCGGCCGATATCGTGACGCCATAGAGGCATTTTCAAACGCACTGAAAGATGAACCTAACTCAGGCGCTGCTTTGGCGATGCGCGCCGCGGCGTGGCTGAATCTGGGGCGAACACGCAATGCGAAACGAGACGTCGAGGACGCATTGCGCGAGGAGCCCAACCTGGGCTACGCGCATTACATTCTGAGCTATGTGCGAGCCAACCAGGGTCGAGCAGCCGCGGCAGAGGCCGCGATTCGCGAAGCGATTCGACTGGATCCTTGCGCAACGCATTTCTGCCGCCTCGCCGAAATTCAGTTCGAGCGCCACCGGTACGACGAAAGCCGAAAAGTCATTCAACAAGCACTGGCGATCGATGCGACACACATCGAGTCACTGCTTCTGATGGCGAAAGTACTCGCCTCCCAGGGAAAGCACGAGAGTGCGAAGGAGTGTGTGCGGCAGGTTCTGGCACTGAATCCGGAAGAATCTCAAGCGCATCACGCTTTTGGGTCACTGACGTTGAACTCCGGCAGCACATCGGAGGCGCTTGCTTCCCTGCGTGAGGCCCGCCGCTTGAATCCCATCGCCCACAACGATCGGGACACATTGGCCGCCGCGTACGGCCGTCTGATGTGGCCCTTTCGCGTGCTGGACCCGTGCTTGATTCGTATTCACACCTGGCCCGTAGTTCGCCGTTGGTGTTTTCTTTCCGCAGTGACAGCCGTGTTGCTTGCCATGTCGTTTTTTCTGTCCTCTTACCCGTATTTCACGTTACCGGTCTTTCTCATTACGCTCAATTGGCTCGCCGCGCCTTATGCTGTGGACTCTTGGGCCACTGCGTTGGGAAAATTCTTGTTCCGCCGCGATCTCGACATCCCATGGTATCGCCTCATTCCAGAGCCACTTCGAATTGTCCATCCTCTCATCGTGCATGCTATTGTGTCCGTGGTCGCAGCGGCCAGCGCTGTAATTCCATTGTTCTCCTTACTGTTCCTTGGGTTCGCACCACATTTTGAGCTGATTCTGATCTTCATGCGGAAGCTCACTATAGTGGAAAGTGTGGTATTCGCCGTAATCGCTTTGTTTGGTGTCGCCTATCCCATCGTGATGGGATTCGTGTTCCTGGAAAAGCCATACAATCCCATAGCTGCGCTAATGTGCTGGGCGTCGTCGTTACCGGTATCTTATCTTCTGGCTGTTTATCGACAGTAATTCACGCCGCTTAATGCATCGCGGCAAACGATATGAACAACAACTTAACTCGCGCACGACTGCTCTTTCACCAATCACGCTACGCTGAGGCCGAGCAGGAATTGCGCCGCGCGCTTGGCGAAGCTCCGCACGATGTGGAGGCACACGCGTTCATGGGGCTTTGCCTCGCCGAGCAGGAGAAGCTCGACGAAGCACAGCAGGAGGTCGAGCAAGCGATCGTGCTCGAACCAGATTGGGCCTTTGCTCATCAATGCCGATCGGTCGTGCTGGAGCATCGCAAGCGATTTGCTGAGGCCGAGGCTTCGGCCCGCGAAGCAGTTAGGCTCGAGCCGCTCGATCCCGACTACCATGCCCGGCTATCGGCAACGCTGTTTCACCAGGGTAAGTGGCAGTCCGCATTAGATGCCGCCATGGAAGGTCTTACGCACAACGCCGAGCACGATGGCTGCAATCACTTGCGGACGATGGCCCTTACGAAGCTCGGCCGCCAGCAGGAGGCCGTTGCGTCCGTCGATGCCTCGCTCGCCCGCGATCCCGACGACGCCATGGCCCACACCAACAAGGGCTGGGCTCTCTTGCATCAACGGAAACCGCGTGAAGCGCTGGAGCACTTCCGCGAAGCACTGCGCATCGACCCCATGTTCGAATACGCCCAGCAGGGCATTGTCGAAGCGCTCAAGGCCCGCAACCCGCTCTATCGCTGGATGCTGGCATATTTTCTGTGGATGGCCCGGCTGAGTAGTGGTGCGCGGTGGGGCGTGATCATCGGTGGTTACATCGGAGCTAGGTTTCTGAACACGATCGCCCGCAACAACCCGGCCTGGGCGCCGTGGATTCTGCCGCTGCTCTTGTTGTATCTGGTGTTCGTGCTGTTGACCTGGTTTGCTTACCCGCTTTTCAATCTGCTATTGCGATTCAATAAGTACGGATGGTACGCGCTGTCGCCCGATCAGCGCACGGCATCCAACTGGTTCGGCGCATGCCTGGCAATATTCGTGACGGCCATTGCGGCGGCAATCGCATGGGACGCATCGCCGGCGTTTCTGGTTGCGGGTTTTGCAGTCGGCATGGCGCTGCCGATGGTCACGATTTACCAGTGCGACGTGGGCTGGCCGCGACAGGCCATGATGACCTTCGCTTCCGCAATGGCAGGGGTTGGGTTGGCCGCTATTGCCTTCACATCACTTGGAAACGACGCGGGATTCATGTTTGTCACAATATTCGTGTTGGGCTTCATTGCCACGCCCTGGCTGGCTAACTACCTGACGATGGCGACGGCAACGCGGTAGCGCGACGACTGACTCCGCCTTCGTCGGTGCTTATCATCCATTGAAACGAACCTCAAAATATGCCTTGGTTCTGGACTCTTTTCGCGATTCTCACCTCGTTTGCTGCTGCGTTAATCTTTCGCCTTGCTCTCGACTTGAATCGATTTGGCAGAACGACTTCGTGGCTCGTTTCTTCACTTGTTGTGGCATTCGCCCCCTGGCTCGTTCCGGAAACAGCTCTTCCGCATCGCTTTGTTGCCGCGTTAGTCTCCGTGGCCGTCGTTGTGAAACTGTACGATCTCTTTCGGCAGCCAATGCTTGCGCAACGCCTAACGCTAACGTCGTACGTTTCTTTTTTGGTCAATTGGGGTTGGCTTGTGCTTCGGAAACCCCCTCCTGGTGTGCCCGTCGATCGGGACTCCAAGCAATTGGTCCTCAGCATACCGCTTCTAATTCTCTTAGGCGGCCTTTGCAAAGTAGTGTTCTCCACGGACTTTTCAGATGTGCCTTTTGCGGTCGAACACTGCCTCAAAGTTACCACTCTAGTGTCGGTGGTCACTCTACTGGCCAATGCCTCCGCGCGGGCATGGCGGCTTCTAGGTGGCAGAGCGCTTGAGCCGATGCTCAATCCGGCAGTTGCCCGAACTCCGGCCGACTTCTGGAGGCGGTGGAACCGACCTGCGCAGCAGTTCTTTCAAGAGTATGCATTCCAAGCGAGCGGTGGCTTCCACCACCCTATCCGTGGAATCTTGGTTTCATTCGCGGCATCCGGTATCGTGCACGAGTATGTGTTTGGAATCACAACTGGCCGTGTGCAAGGTTGGCAATTCCTGTACTTTGCGCTCAACGGCCTAGCGACCGTCGCGACGGTCCGCATTCGACCACACGGGTGGATGGTATTACCATTCGTCGCAGGAACCTTTGCATTCAACCTCGTTCTGTCGGTCATTTTTTTCCGGAGTGTCAATTCCGTGTTTCCCTTTTACTCGCCTCGCATTTAGCGTAGCGGCTTCGATCTTGTTTTTGCTCGCGGGCGTTGAGTGGATCGCTCTGCCTGTCGCCACGAACCGTGGCCAGCTATAGTTACTGCGTGACTACTGACCAACCGGATTCCGAGCATTGGCTGCCAACGAGTGAATCAAGTCGGAACGTCGAACCCGGCGCACCCGAATTGGCTGCCTCGCCGCGACGTCGGCGGGTCCTGCTACCGCTCGTACTTTTTGCCGCAACATGTGTGAGCACGTGGTGGATTAGCCCAGCCTTTTCCTTGGCGCTGATGACAACTTTATTGGCGCACGAGCTCGGGCACTTTTTTCAGGCGCGCCGGTATGGAGTGCCGGCCAGTCTTCCGTACTTCATCCCCATGCCGACATCTCCGATTGGCACCATGGGAGCGGTAATATTAATGCAGCCGGGACGCGGCGACCGCCGAGCGATTTTCGATATTGCCGTAACTGGCCCGTTGGCTGGTCTGGTCCCAGCATTGCTGTTCTCGATCGTCGGCCTCCAGGGTTCACACGTCGTTCGGATAGCGGACGCGCCGGCGGGACCTATTCTGGGCGAGCCCATCCTGTTTAGGTTACTCGCTTTCGTCACGTTTGGCCCGGTGCCCGCTGGTCACGATATCGCATTAAACGCGGTCGCGTATGCTGGTTGGGTGGGGATCTTCATTACGGCGTTAAACCTGATTCCCATCGGCCAATTGGACGGCGGACATATTCTGTATGCTCTGCTTCTCAAGCGGGCCCATATTGTAGCGCAGTCGTTACTGTTGGCAGCCGGCGTCGCGGTGGTCGTGTGGGGATATTGGGGCTGGATCCTGATGATCGCATTGTTAATGTTAATGGGCCCCGCTCATCCGCCCACGGCGAACGACCATGTGGACCTGGGTACTGGAAGAACGATTCTGGGTTGGGCCAGTTTGCTCTTCGTACCGCTAGGTTTCACGGCCATGCCGTTTTCCATGTAGTGCGAGTCAAGCGGCATCGCAAAACCTATCGGGCTGAATTGATCGGGTTTGCGAGCTTCATACAATCTTCATAATGGCCCCATCATTGGCCCCGTCCCTTGGAAAGTTCGGTTGATAGCGGATAATCGGGTCGCATCGGTGGATGTGATCCGCAGCGGCAAACTGTCGTGCGGCCATTCCGGCGTAACTTTTGGTGAGACTGCCGGTTTTTTCCCAGCAAGTGCAGGCCGCAGGCGATTGGTCGCGTCGCTCGGAAAACCGTTACGGCGCACCGAGATAAAATGGAACTATGAGCACCGCGCAGGAAACATTCCTTCCCGAGCACTTCATCAACCGCGAGCTGAGCTGGCTGGAGTTCAATGCGCGCGTGCTGGAAGAGGCCCAGGATGCGAACAATCCGCTGCTTGGAGCGGGTGAAGTTCCTGGCGATCTTCGCCTCGAACCTGGACGAGTTCTTCATGGTCCGCGTGGCCGGGCTGCGCGAGCAGGCGTTCGGCGACATGCTGCCGCAGGATCCGCCGGCCGACGGGCTCAAGCCGCTCGCGCAGTTGCAGCGCATCGCCCAGCGCACCGAGCAGCTCGTGGCCCAGCAGTACGCGTGCTGGAACGAATCGATCGTGCCGGCGCTGGCCGCGGCCGGCATTCGCATTCACGCGGTGAAGGACCTCGACGCCAAGGTCGTGCAAGTCGCTCGACAAGTATTTCCGCCAGGCCGTGTTTCCCGGTGCTCACGCCGATGGCGATCGACCCGGCCCATCCCAGCCCGCGGTTCCACAATCGCGGGCTGTACCTGGCGGCGATGCTCGAGCGGCTCAGCGGCATCGGCCCGCAGCGGCTGTTCGCCGTGGTGCAAGTGCCGCAGGTGTTGCCGCGGTTCGTGTCCGTCGAGCCGGACGACAAGCAGAACTTCGTGCTGCTGGAAGACCTGATCGCCAGCCGGCTGCCCGGAGCTGTTCGGCGGCTATCGCATCGTCGACCACGCCACGTTCCGCCTCACGCGCGACATGGACGTCGACCTGCTGGAGCAAGAGGCGGACGACATGCTGCGGTCGATCGAATCGCGGCTTGCGGGCCCGGCAGCGGACCGAGGCCGTGCGGCTGGAGATCTCGGCCGGCATGAATCCGGCGCTGCTGAAGATGCTGGTCACCGAGGAAGAGCTGCACTGCCGACAACCGAACTGCCTCGCCGACGACGAGCGTACAACGAGGTCTACGAGATTCGCGGCCCGCTCGACATGACGTGCCTGTTCGAGCTGGTGCAGCTGGTCGATCGCAAGGACCTGCGCGATCCGCCGCTCGTGCCGCGGCCGCCGGTGGGCCTGCAGCGATTACGACGACCTGTTCGCCGAGATCGCCGATCACGACATCCTGCTGCACCATCCGTTCGATTCGTTCGAGCCGGTGCTCGATTTCATCGAGACGGCCGCCCGCGATCCGAAGGTGCTGGCCATCAAGCAGACGCTCTACCGCACCAGCGGCGACAGCCCGATCGTCCGCGCGCTGGCCGAGGCGGCCGAGAACGGCAAGCACGTCACCGCGCTGGTGGAGCTCAAGGCCCGCTTCGACGAGGCGAACAACATCACCTGGGCGCGGCAGCTGGAGCGGGCCGGCGTGCACGTGGTGTTCGGCTTCATGGTCTCAAGACGCACTGCAAGCTGGCGCTGGTCGTCCGCAAGGAAGGCAAAAAGGTCCGCCGCTACGTGCACCTCGGCACCGGCAACTACAACCCGAACACGGCGCTGGTCTACACCGACCTGGGCCTGTTCACGGCCGACAAGGTGATCGCCGACGACGTCTCGGCCCTGTTCAACTTCCTCACCGGCTATTCGCAGAAGCACGAGTGGCAGAAGCTGGTCGTCGCCCCGAGCGATCTGAAGCGGCGGACGATCGAGCTGATCGACGAGCAGGCCGCAGCGGGCCCGCGACGGCAAGCGGTCGCGGATCTTCGCCAAGCTCAACTCGCTCGTCGATCGCCAGACGATCGAGGCGCTGTACCGCGCCAGCCAGGCCGGCGTGCCGATCGACCTGATGATCCGCGGCATCTGCTGCCTGCGGCCGGGGCTGCCGGGCATCTCGGAGAACATCCGCGTCCACAGCATCGTCGACCGCTTCCTGGAGCACAGCCGCATCCTGGTCTTCGGCGAGGGCACCAAGGAGCAGGTGTTCCTCAGCAGCGCCGACTGGATGCCGCGGAACTTCGAGCGCCGCGTCGAGGTGATGTTCCCGGTCGAGGCGGAGCCGCTGCGGCGGCGGATCGTCGAAGAAATCATTCCCACCTATCTCAGCGACAACTGCCGCATGCGCATGCTCCGCGCCGACGGCACCTACTGCGCGTGGCAACCTCGGACGACAAGCCGCCGCATCGCAGCCAAGCGAGCTGCTGCGCTGGCGGCGTCGCGCGCGGAAGCGGCGACGCCGCGGAAGAGCGCTGCCGCTGTCGTTCGACGCCATCTCCGAGCTGCGGCTCGCCAACGGCGAGCCGCTGACGCGAACGGAGCTCCGCGCGCAAGAAAGACGAGAACGGCTACGGCGATGCACGGCAATGACACTGATGCGGCCGCGCCGTTGCACTGCGATGTCTGGCGTCGACTGCGACGCCGAGCTCCGCAGTCGAGCGTTGCTGCGCGGCTCGGCGCGACGCCTGCGACCTCAGCCACTCGGCAGAATCGATCCGCGTTCTTCCTCTTCCACCGCCTGCCGGATGTGCTCGATGTAGCGAGCAATCGAGTGGTCGGCGAAGTGGTCGAAGCTGCCTTCGCGCAGTCCGCGGACGAAACCCCGCCAGCGATCCTTCACCCGCTGCCAGCCGTCAGCCGGCGGATTTCGCCGTACGCGTTCAGATACATTTCCTGCCCTTTATGCCGGAAGCCGAGCCAGGCCGGCGGCAACGCGGGTCACGATGTCGTTGTTGTTCACCCAGCGATAGGCCTCCATGTGCACGTAGTTCACGTACCGCCGGTTGCCGATGCGCGGGCTGCCGAACGTGTAACAGTGCCGCGCGGATTGGAGCGGATGTACGACAACGTGCAGCGGCCGGCGCAGATCGCCGCCATCGCGCCGCCCAGCGAATGCCCGGTGAACCACAGCGTCCGCGTGTTGTTCACCAGCGCCTGCTCCAGCCGCGGCCAAAGGTCGTCGACTTCCCGCTTGAAACCGCGATGCACCCAGCCCACCGTTTCGCCGATGACCGCGCCGAGATCGCAGATCGGCCCGCACGTCGTTCCAATCGTGCGGCTCCGTGCCGCGGCACGTGACCACCGCATCATCGCTTGTTGGCGAAAATATACGCCTGCGCACCATCGCGGTCGTAGAAGCGAATCTCCGGAAAGCCCATGCGATAGGCCAGCTGCCCCGCCTCGGCCCGCGACAGATACGACAGGTTCGACAGCTCGGCGAACACGAGCGACCGCCGCAACACGCTCAGCGATTCGATCGGTGCGATGAACGGGCGATGACGCCGCCGCGTGACCACCGGCGCAGTCGAACATCAGCAGCCACGCTACGTCGCGATTCCGCCCATGAAGTGCAACCAGAATGATGATGGCTCCCAAGTTACACTTCTTTCGGCAATTTGCGGCGCGTACGCTGAGTTTCACGAACGGCGGAATCGCGCAATTAATCCGCGTTGGCCTGGGCAAGCAATCGCTCGAAGTGCTGCCGCGCCGACTTCTTGCTCTGCTAGCAAGCTCTCTCGCGATGGGCATCGAGATCCTTCAACCCGCGAAGTCGAGCGCGGCCGCTTCAATCCAATCCAGAAAGAACTGCACACTGCGGCGGCTGACGCGCGGCTGGCCGCGCTTTCTCGACATAATACGGGCCGCTGGACGCGAATTGGTACTTCCGCTGGTTATTGGTCACCGCCCGCACCAGAAACCAGCCGCTGGCATCAAACTCCAGCGGCGGCAGCGGCCCTTCTGCTTTGTCCAGTCGGCCAGCCGAACTTCCGCCGCCACTGTCGCCGTTCTTGATAATTTGCAAATACTCGACCGGCACCCGCGTCGCAAGATCCAAACCAATTTCGAACGACAGCGAACCGCCTCAGTCCAGATGAAACACATGGCCAGGCGCGCTGACCCTCCACCTTCGGTCGCAACAGCGGCCCGTTGGTCACGAACACGCGGCCCGCGTCCAGCGCCTCCCACCAACCCTCCTCGGAGAAGTCCTCGCCGCAAGTAAACATAAACGCGGTTGGTGCCAACGGGGCTGTCGTTCGTGCCAGAGCCGCTGCCGGCGGCGGGCGGGATGCGAAATCCGCAATTCAACGCGTGATAGTAAACGGCTTCCGACCACCGGCCGTTACCGCGGCTGCCGGGAAACAATTTCTTGTCGCGCGGCCGGCCGTCGTTTTCGTTGTCCAACACGCCGTCGGCGAGCGCAGTGGTGATGGATCAGCTGGATCGCGTCCAGCTCGCCGGCCGCCAGCCAAACCGGCAGGTCCCAAGCATACGGCGTGCGCGCGACAATCCGCGCACCTCGCTGTCGACCGCTACGCATCACCACCAGCGACGATTGTTGTTCTGGATTGTTAGCGCTACGCTCCGTAGCCGAAATCGCGCCAATGAGAAGTAATTCGCCTCCGCGCGTTTCGACCAATTCGCACTGCGGATCAGCAGTGCGATCGCTGTTGTTCTTTGGCGGCGATGGATCGGAACGCGCACGGACACGTGGACTCGGCGCTGGCCGTGATCCTGTTCTTGAACGGGCATGATACCGAGCCCCTCAGCCCGCAAGATTAGCGGCAGGTCCGCAACCCGTCGGCTGACATCCAAATCGCCGCCATACCAACCTTCATTGCGAAGATTCGCGAAACGCTTCATCTCGATTCGCTTGGAATCGTCGGCATGTCGCTCGATCTCAAAATGGCCGCTCTGCGTGCGATACTCCGGTCCGGCGTCGAGCACAAACGTATACTGGCCAACACGCAACGGAAGCGATCGGCTGCCATCGATGTAGAAATGCCCTCCGAACTCGGCCGTGCCTGGCTGGCGCAGCGTGACAGACCTCCTGCGGGCATTTTTGAGGTGTATTCGCGCAGCGATCGGCTGGTCGGTGTCGCTGTCGACCACTTCAAAGGTCAGCTGTCCGTCGCTGCGCTGTGCAGCCGGACACTGTTCGCCAACCGACGCCAAACACGCGCAGCCGACCAGCACGGCCCCTCGGCAAGCGGCAAGTTGTTCACGAATCGTCACGTTGGGCCTCTCCCATACAGTTTACCACATTCATTATTTAGCGGCGGGGCATGCCCCGATGCCTCACCGCCACGAATCGGCCAAGCCCAACGATTTTGTTTCACCCCGCTTTGCCGTAAAATAAAACGTGCGAGATTAAATCACACCCTGTGCTGCCGACCTCAAATTGCCGCCAATGGCCACCGATTATTACGCCACGCTAGGTGTTCCGCGAAGCGCCTCGCAGGAGGAGATTCAGAAAGCGTATCGCAAGATGGCGCGAAGTATCATCCGGACATGAATCCGGACGACGCCACCGCCAAGAAGAAGTTTCAAGAGGTCCAGGCCGCGTACGAAATCTTGAGCGACGACGAGAAACGAAAAAAATACGACCAGTTCGGAAGTGATTTTGACTCGGCCGGCGCCGCAGGCGGGCCACGCAACTGGCGATATACCACGACCACCGGCCCGCAAACGTTTCCTTTCGACCTGGACGAGATGTTTGGCGGTGCCCAGCAACCCGATGTCGGTGGCGGCGGTTTTGCCGACATCTTCAAACAATTCAGCCGAGGGCGAGGCGGCCGGCGGGAAGCGCAGTCCTGCCCGACGGCGCCGACTTGAGGCACGAGTTGACGGTGCCGTTCGCGACCGCGGTGCTCGGCGGTGAAGTGGCCCTTACGATCCGGCGTGGAAGCGGCGACGTGGAAACCTTGCGCGTAAAGATTCCCGCTGGAATCGACGACGGCAAGAAAATCCGTCTTCGCGGGCAAGGCGAGCCGGGAATAGGCGAGGCCCCGGCCGGCGATATTCTGTTGACGATCCACGTCAGCCCCCATCCGCACTTCCGCCGCTCCGGCAACCGGCTGGACGTGCGCGTGCCGGTCACGCTGGCCGAAGCGGCGCGTGCGGCGCAAAAATCGATGTGCCCACCCCGCAGGGCACCATTTCGCTCACGGTGCCGCCCAACACCTCCAGTGGCAAGCGGCTGCGGATCAAAGGGCATGGTATCCGCGCGACCAATCAGACGCCGGGCGACTTATTCGCGGAGATCCAGATCGTGCTGCCCGAACACTTGACGGCCGACGAGCGCCAGCAGCTCGCGGAGATCGCGAATCGCTATCCTCATTGGCCCCGCGCGGAGCTGCGATGGTAACCCGTGCTGCGATGATGGCATTCGAGTTTGTCGTGATGAATTGGTCGGCGAGCACCGGATTCGCCGCCGAAGCGACGACACCTGTGCTGGAGCGGCTCGATCCGCCGCGGCGGGCGGTCGTCGTTATGGCGCTGTTGGGATTGGTGCTCACCGGCCTGGTACTGATTACGTGCGTCATGCTCGGTGCCCACTGGGTCCGCCGCTTGGCCCGACACAAACCGAACGATCTCTTGCCGTCAATCGAGTTACGCGGCGCGGCCGAACGTGACCGACTGCGCAAGTCGCTCGAACCAATTCTTCCCGATGTAAAGACTGGCGATACCGTGCAGATCGACGGCAGTACCAAAGAAACCAAGGTCGACCCGTAGGGAGGGCACCGCCCAACGACTATTTACGATCTCAGACTGAAAAGAGCAACCGCCAAGCCGCCAAGGACGCCAAGAATTGGAGAGAGAACAGTCTCTCAGCGTCTGTGTTTATGGGCACAGCTTCGAGAAGATAAGTTTGCGGCGCTTCGCGTAGACTAAGTATCTTGGCGTCCTTGGCGTCTTGGCGGTTCGTATTTTGAGTAACAGTCGAATTTTCGCCATGCCGAATCACCGTTTCCCGAAAGTTTTGCGCCTGCTGAGTCCGCGTGAATTCGAGCGGGTATTCGCCGCCCGCTTGTCCGGCGGCGACTCGTCGATCGTGCTGTATGGCGCGGCGAATGATTTGGATCACGCGCGGCTCGGTCTTACTGTTTCGCGCAAGGTGGGCACCGCAATCGTGCGAAATCGTTGGAAGCGGTTATTGCGCGAAGCGTTCCGGCTCAAGCAGCATGAGCTGCCGTCGTTTGATTTCGTGTGCATACCACGGGCGGTCACGCCACCGCAGCTTGTTCACTTGCTGGAATCGTTGCCCGAGCTAGCACGATCCATTCAGCGCAAACATGTGCAACGGGAGCGGAGAAACCGCCAGGACGCCGAGCCGCTAGCGGAGCCAGACACGATGGAGCGGCCGGCGTGACTCGCCGCCAGTTCCTGGAATTCGTCACGATCAAACGAGCGATGCAAAGGTTAGCGCAAACGATCTGGCAATTGCCAAGCGCGGTGCTCGTTGCGGCGGTTCGAGCGTATCAATGGACACTCAGCCCACTGGTCGGCCGCTATTGTCGTTTCCAGCCGACGTGTAGCGCTTATTTCATCGGAGCCGTACAAAAATACGGTGCCGTCCGCGGCACCTGGCGCGGACTTAAACGCATCGGCCGCTGCCATCCCTTCCACTCCGGCGGCTACGACCCGCCGTGAGCCAGCAAGCAGTGCTGTCGGGTATGCTGTGCCACAGTTGTAACTCGTCCATTCGGCCCACCTTGACCGCTACCAGCGAAGCCAGTAATCTCCGCCCGCTCGACGGAAGGTCGACCAAGCGCGCGAACTGTGCGCTTGGCCAGTAGGTTTCAAAAAACACCGCTGCGCAGGACGCGCGGCATTGGTCCGTTCGTCGGGCAGCGTACCGTGCTAACCATTCGCTTCGAGGAGCCCGCCCAAGGGGTACCCGGCATGACGCGTCGCACTCCAATCGACAGGCATCGTCGTGGGACGCCCTGGATGGTTGTTTTCGTCGCGCTGTGTTTCGGCTGTAGCGGGCCAATTCTCCGGCCGCAAAGTCCCGAGGCCCGTCTCGACCTGCCGCCGATGCCGGACGTGAAATACGTTTCGGAGTACGCGCATCCTTACGGCATGAATTATGTCAAGGCGGAGGCCGTGTCGCTCGTCACGGGACTAGCCGGCACCGGTTCCGATCCGCCGCCGACGCCGCAACGGGCCGCCCTGTTGGACGAAATGAACCGCCGCGAGGTGGCCAGTCCCAACGAGGTGCTCGCCTCCGGCAATACGTCGATGGTTCTGGTTCGCGCCTTCCTGCGCCCCGGCATCCAGCAAGGCGATCGGTTCGACGTAGAAGTCCGCGTGCCGACCCAAAGCGAAACCACGAGCATTCGTAACGGCTGGCTGCTCTCCACGCGGCTCACCGAATTGGCGGTGCTCGGCGAACAGATCCGCGAGGGTCACCTGCTTGGAATGGCCGAAGGCCCGGTGCTGGTCGACCCGACGGCCGATCCGGATTCGAACCCGGCGCTGGCTACGCGTGGGCGAATCCTGGGCGGCGGCGTGGCGCTCAAATCGCGGCCGCTGGGCCTGGTGATCAATCATCAGAACAAATCGGTGCGCATCAGCCAGCAAATCGCCGCGTCGATCAACCAGCGATTCCACACCTTTGTCGATGGCCGCAAGCAAGGCGTCGCCACGCCCAAGACCGACGGATTCATCGACCTCTTGCTCCACCCGCGCTACAAGGACAACATCGGCCGCTACATGCAGTTGGTGCATAACGTCGCGATCAACGAAGCGCCGGGCGACCGGCAGGCACGGCTCTTATTCCTCGAACAGCAACTGGGCGATCCGCTGACCGCTGCCACGGCTGCCATGCGTCTGGAATCGATCGGCGACGACCAGGCGAAAGCAATCCTCAAGCAGGGCCTGGCGATCAACGATGCTGAGGTTCAATTCTACGCGGCCGAATCGCTGGCCTACCTGGACGAGACGGCCGCGGTGGACACGCTCGCCGAAATGGCCCGCAACCAGCCGGCGTTCCGCGTGAACGCGCTCGCGGCTCTCGAGCGCCATGGACGATGCACTGGCGTACGATGCGCTCCGTGCGCTGCTCGACGTGCGCAGCGCCGAAACGCGATACGGTGCATTCCGGGCCCTTTGGGCGATGAACGAAAACGACCCGTACCTGCGCGGCGAGAACATCGGCGGTCAGTTCCGCTACCATCTGATCGACGTGCCCGGCCCCGACATGATTCACGTCACCCGGAGCCACTATCCCGAGTTGGTGATCTTCGGCAAGGACCAGCAATTCCGCTTGCCGCTGGTATTCGATGCGGGCAAGAACATCATGGTCAACGGCCAGCACGGCGAGAAGATAACGGTCAGCCGATTCGGCTCGGGTGCTGAGCCGCAGCAACGTATTGTCTCCACGCGCGTCGAAGAAGTGATTCGCGCGATTGTCGAGCTGGGCGGCACGTATCCTGACGTCGTGCAGGCGCTGCAGCAAGCCAAGGCGGATGGCGCACTGGCGGGCCGTTTTGAAGTCGACGCCTTACCGCAAACAGGCCGGCAGTTCGATCGTTTCGCCGAACAACCAGCGGACGATGAAGACCCCACGTCCGCACCGGAAGCCGACCAAAAAGCACCGCTCGAAGTCGCCACGCCCGAACCCGATCTGTTCAGCCGGCAGCGGTGAAATAGCATGGAGCAGGGAGCATGGAGCAAGGAGTGACTTAAGATCGGCGCCTTGTTTCTTTCTCCCTGCTCCCCGCTCCCTGCTCCCCGCTCATCATGCTCAAAGCTCTCGAACTTTCCGGCTTTAAGAGCTTTGCCGATCGCACGCGACTCGAATTTCCTCGCGGCATTTCTGCGGTCGTTGGACCAAACGGCTCCGGCAAGTCCAATATCGTCGATGCCCTGAAGTGGGTGCTCGGCTCGCAAAGCGCCAAGTCGCTGCGCGGCAAGGAAATGACCGACGTCATTTTCAACGGCTGCGCTTCGCGAGCGCCGCTTGGCACCGCGGAAGTGACGCTCACGCTGGACAACGAAGACGGCCGGCTGGGACTGGATACAAAGGAAGTGCACGTCACGCGCCGCGTGTATCGCAGCGGCGAAGGCGAATATCTGCTCAACCGCCAACCCTGCCGGCTCCGCGATATACGCGACGTGCTCTCCGGCACCGGCATCACTACCGAAGCATATTGCATCATCGAGCAGGGAAAGGTAGACGCCCTGCTGCAGTCCTCCCCCCGCGACCGCCGCGTGATTTTCGAGGAGGCGGCCGGCATCAGCCAATTCAAGACCAAGAAAGCCACGGCCACCCGGCGGCTGGAGCGCGTCGAGCAAAACCTCTTGCGGCTTTCCGACATTGTCGACGAGGTGGAAAGCCGTTTGCGGAGCGTCAGGTCGCAGGCCGGCAAAGCACGCCGATATCGGGAGAGCACGGCGCGGCTGCAACAGTTACGCACCGAAGTGGGGCTCGTCGATTGGTGTGCGCTGACCAAGCAGATTGCCGCGCGGGAGACGCAATTAGGCGAGGTCCGTGGCCGCGCCGACGACCAAACACGGCAGCTTCAGCACAGCGAATCCGAGCTTGAGAGTTTGGATCGCCGGCTGGAGGAAGGTAATCTGCAGCTGCGAGAGATAGAAGCAGTCGCAGCGGCCGCGCGCGAGCAAATTGCCGCCAGGCAGGCAGCCGTGGAAAATCAGCAGGCCCGGCAGATCGACCTGCAGCAAGAGGTGGTGCGAATCCGCTCTCGATTGGCGACCAATCCGACCGGCGCCGATGGGCCGGACGGCCAAAATCGTGATGCAGTGGCTGGGCTGCTTTCGGCCGAGGCCGAGCTGGACGCGGCCATTGCCGAACGTAAGTCGGCCCTGCAGAGCACAGAACAGTCACAGCTGGAATTCGATCAATTACGGCGTGAACTAGACGAAGCAACCACAGCGCTCGCCGAGAATCAGCGGGCCGCGACCGTCTTGAGCGACCAGCTGACCACGCACCAATTGCAATTGGCGTCGGCAGCTGCGAGTCAGGAAAAACACCGTCAAAGGTTAGCGGAATTGGAGCATGAGCGTGATGTGAAATCGGCCGAAGCCGATCGATGCGCCAACGCAGAACGTCTGCTGCAAGCCCAAGTCGAGTCGCACCAGAACGAGCTTCGCATGGCGGAAGAACGGCTGGCCCGCGGCCGTGGCGAATTGGCGCGCGCCGATAAGCAGCATCGACAGCTGGAGGCCAGTTTCACTCGCTGTCGCGAGCGGATCGCCGTGCTCACCGAGCTGGAACAGCGGCTCGAAGGGCTGGACGGCGGCACGCAGGAAGTGCTCCGCATGGCGCAGCACGCACCGAATGGCCCGCTCGGCGAAGTATGCGGAGTCGTGGCCGATCTGTTCCATGTCGACGTGGATACCGCCCACCTCATTGAAGCGGCGCTGGGCGAACGGGCGCAGTTCGTGGTCGTTGCTTCGGGAGCGAGGCTGTTCGATTGGATAGGTCAACAGCCGTTACAAGTTGCGGGCCGGATCGGCTTTTTGAGGCTCGATGCGCGTCCTGCACCCGGCGTCTTGGATCATGTCGAACTTTCGGCTGAAGCGGGTGTGATGGGCCGCGCCGACCAGTTTATCGAGACGGCGCCGAATACCTTCCGCTGGTGAAGCGGCTCCTCGGCCGCACCTGGCTGGTCGATCGGCTCTCGACCGCCTTGCGGCTAGCACAATCAGCAGGCCGCGGCCTGGAGTTCGTCACCAGCGACGGCGAGCTGCTCACCGCCGACGGCACCTTGATCATCGGCCCGAGGCTGGTGGCGGCTGGTATCATGTCGCGCCGCAGCGAGCTACGCGCGTGCCACGAACAGGCGCTCGAGCTGGAACAGCAACTCGTCCATTACGCGGCAATTCATGCTCAGCTCGATCGTGAACGCGCCGGGCAGGAAACGCTTTTGAGCTCATCGGTTACGGCATGTGCCGAATTGGTGGGAAAACTGGCCGATTGTCGGCATCGCACCTCGATCAGTCGCGCAGAGCTCGGGAGCTTGACTCGAGAGCACCAACAAATTGAGCGTGAGTTGGGCATTGCCAACGAGAGGATCGCGGTCCTTCGCACAGAAATCGAATCCGCCACACGTGCGCGAGATGATCGCAATTCCGACGTGGAACATTGGCGACGCGCCGTGCACCTTGGCAGCGATCGGTTCGCGAAGCTCGACCGGCTGCTGGTTCGCTCGCGACAAGAAGTTGTCGAGCGCCAGGTTATCGCCGCAAAGTTCGAGCAGCGCGTCGAAATGCTTCGGCAGCAGGCGGAACTGGCCCGACGGAATCGGCAAGAGCGCGAGCGAGCGCTGGCCGAAATGCGGGAGCGACTGGCGGCGCAGCAAGCCCAACTCTCCGAGCTCGACGAATGCATGCTTGAGGGTCGGCAAGCATTGGCGGAACTGTATTTGTGCAAAGAACAGCAAGCCCAGGAGCTGGCTCATCAGGTCGCCGCGGACGAGGCCATCCGCCACGAGCGCCTGCACAAAACCGAGCAAGTCCGACAATTGCGCCAGCAACTTAGCGCGATAAACGCCCAACAACACAAGTTAGAAGTGGCAGCCAACCGGCTACGCCACGAGCGCCAAACACTCTGCGAGCGCATGCAGGACGACTACGGAATTGACCTCGCGCAAGTAGCGGGGAGCATGGAGCAGAGAGCAGAGAGCATGGAGCAAGGAGCAGAGAGCGGGGAACACTCAGGGACAGATCAAACACTCCTCGCTCTCCGCTCTCCGCTCTCCGCTCCATTCGACCGTGCCGCCGTCGAGCGCGAAATCGCCCAGCTTCGTGACCAGATCAACAATATGGGCGCCGTCAATCAAGAGGCGTTAGACGAGCTCGAAAGCCTGGAAGCGCGATTTGGCACACTCTCCACGCAATATCGAGATCTAGTCGAGGCCAAGGCGTCGCTCGAGCGGATCATTCAGCGCGTCAATGCCGATAGCAGGCAACTATTTCTGATGACATTGGACACAGTACGCGGACATTTCCAGGAATTGTTCCGTCGGCTGTTTGGCGGGGGAGAGGCGAATATCGTCGTTGACGAGGCGGAGGACGTCTTGGAAGGCGGCATCGAGATTGTCGCGCGTCCCCCGGGCAAAGAAGCATGCAGCATCTCGTTGCTCTCCGGTGGAGAGAAGACGCTCACCTGCGTGGCGCTGTTGCTGGCAGTGTTCCGCAGTAAACCCAGCCCATTCTGTGTGCTCGACGAGGTCGATGCAGCACTGGACGAAGCGAACATCGGCCGCTTTATCGATGTCCTGCGCGAGTTCCTGTCGTTCACGCAGTTCGTCGTGATTACCCATTCGAAGAAAACCATGTCCGGCGCCGACACGCTGTACGGCGTCACGATGGAGGAATCCGGCGTGTCGAAGCGCGTCTCGGTGCGGTTCGAAGACGTGAGCGAGGACGGGCACATTCGGCCGGCCGCAGTGCGGGCCTCCGGCGAGTCGCGTGGCAGCATTGCGAGCATCGCGGTGGTCGACTCCGCATCGCCCCGCGCCGCCTGACGCAAATAAATGTGTGACCAGGTTCGGGCACTTCTGTCGCACCCATACTTAGGGGGTTCAGCGGCGAATATCGTTGTAATTCGGTCCACCGCTACGCTGCTCAGATGTGTTGCAATCCATTCTGCCGGCAAGACTATTGAAACTTTCTAAAGTTCGTTGGCCGGTCTTATCGAAACTATCTATCGGATGGGCCGTCCTGTACACGCGCCGCGCAACTAGTGCGACGAGTGCTCAGGCCGGTTCGCAGGGGGGAGCCTGCCACGATAGTCCCACCTCAGACATTGCGCCTGCCCATGCCGTTTCCGCGGTTAGGGGCCAAGGGGCATGTTTCTTCCTGCACGTCCTCACCTTGCTGCGGCATTGGGCTGCGGCGACCGGTTATGCGCTCATCGCGCCAGCCGGCGGGCGAGATCCGGTTATGCCGCTTATTTCGGTGATGCAGGGCTGATTGCTCCGCATCGGGAAAATTAAACGGTTTTGACCAATCTCAGCCTGCACTGCTAGCCGATGCCAGCAAGTAGCCAAAGGAGCGGATCAGAAGGACCTGACCCAACCCACATTGGTGACTAAGCAAACGCCCCGACCCAGACACTTGTGAGCAGTTTGTACAGCGCGAGGGAAGAGGCGCCAAACTGCACATCATAAGTGAGGGGCAACGAAGTTCGGCCGTGGCGGACGTCGCCCACCGGCCGACGACCCAGCGGACACTTAGCAAGACAATTGGAGAGCCCGATGAAGGTCTTTACTACTGGTCAGGTCGCGAAGATCTGCAAAGTGGCCCCGCGCACGGTCAGTAAGTGGTTCGACTCAGGCCGACTTAAGGGATACCGCATCCCCGGTTCTCAAGACCGACGCATCCCGCGCGAGTATTTGATCAAGTTTCTCAAGGAGCATGGTATGCCCCTTGGCGACCTGGAAGATGAGGCAATGGCCAAGGTCCTCATCGTCGCCCAGGATCAGGTATTGATCGAGAATCTCAAACGCGAGCTGCCCGTCGACCGGTCGTTCCGTACTGCAACCGCGGCGAGTGGCTTCGAAGCAGGTATTCAAGCCGAAAGTTTCCACCCCGACTGTATTATCGTGGACTTCTCGATCGGTCAGGTCGAGGCGCTGCAGATTTGCCAGAATCTGCGTCGCAACACCGAGTTCGGCGAGACGATTTTGATTGCCCTCTTGCCGGACGACAGCTCGACCGCGAACTTCGATCGCTCGAGCATCAACGAAACGTTCAAGAAGCCCTTCGACGCCGCCTTACTGGCCGAACGGCTGCGGACGCTGATTGGTGCCAAGAAGGAGCTCGTATAAACAGCTGGGAGCAGGGAGCGGGGAGCTTGGTGTAAGAAATCTTACTCTCGGCTCCTCGCTCCAAGCTCCACGCTTTTACATACGGGTCGGTCGAACGAGTCGGCCGCGTGGCGGCGGAGAGGTCCCGTCCCTCCGTCGCCCGACACCCAAACAAAAAGGCCCGGTTGCCACAGGCAGCCGGGCCTTAATCTTGCGCCTTAGCAATCTTGCTGAAGTTCTGCCGATTCCAGGCACATCTGGCGATGCCCGCACGGTGGTCTTTTCGCGATGTCTGGTCCCACTCAACGCGCGATTGGGTATGATACGGTCGCGGCTCGACATGATTCTCGTGCACTCAGCAGGCATCGTATGCCATCGCTCCAAGACGTCATTTCGATTGCGGAGAAGCTCTCGCCGCAGGAGCGCCTGCGGCTCATTGCGCGGCTCTGGGAGTCATTGCCGATCGAATCGTGGCCTGTATTAGACGACGATACATCGGCTGCCGTCAGGCGGCAGATGATCGAGGGGAATGACCTGTGGATGGATCCAGTCCCCTGGCCGATCGTGGAACGTCTGCTCGCCCGCAGCCCCGGGTCGGGTGCAGCAAAGGTCTACGCGGCACCTCGCCGGTTCGATCTCGCCACGCTTTTCATTGTCACCATTGCGTACTCATTCTTGCTTGCCGGAATGAGCGTGCTGCAATTTCCTTCCATTGCCAGCCTCGCCATCGCGGGCTTCGTCACGCTTGTTGGCGTCGGACAGGCCGTGCTCTTCGGCGGTGATCGCCCCCGGACCGCTTCGCTCCTCGTGGGAACTACTATCTACTCGCTCGGAATGCTCGCCTACTGGTTCCTCGGCTGGTCACGATTTATACCACCGTCGGGACTTTTCGTAATCGGAACCTTCGTGGTGATTGGAGGCGCTATTTTGGGCTATCTGTCGGGCACACTGATTGGCGGCGTGTTTCTACTTGCGGAATATTTACGACACTTCATTCGATCTATTTGGCGCCAACAGTCAGTGGAACTCCGCGAGGAAAAGTGACATGGTTCCCTCCGAGCAGCGGGAAGCGGTCGACGCAATGCCGCCAGACGACTGGTTGACGATCAGTGACGCGGAACGTGCCGAACGATCACGTCTCCCGGCCGAAGATGATCCGCGGCTCGATGCGACGACCGGCAGAGGTGTCTCGGAAAACGCGGCGAACCGCGAGCTGAAGGTGCTCGACAGCACACCGGCTGCGTGGAACGTCTCCAAGCTCGAGAGCGCCGTGGCAATGGGAGAATCACTGACTCCGTCCGACCGCATGAGGCTGATTGCAAGACTATGGGCGACGCTCACGCCGCGTGAGTGCGCAATGCTAGTGTCTATTCAATTCGATGGATTCGGCGGCCCAGTGGGTGGTTCGTTACCAGCAAAACAAAACCCAGTTGTAACAGCGATCTGGCGATTTCTGTTCGACCCCACGAACACGTCTGGACTTTTTTCAGCACCACGTCGATTCGATCTGGCTACGGCGTTTGTTGTACTATCCGCCTTTTCAATTCTATTTGCCGCGCTGTCGCTTGCCGACCGGTTGTTGTTGCTCGAATTTCAGCCACAGTTGACACTCATCGCAGGCGGACTGGTGACCGTAGTCGCCATTGCCCAGGCCTGGTATTTCGGCATCGCCAATCCGCGCGGGGTGTCCGTTATCGCCGGAGCGATCGCGTACACGACTCTTTCGTGCTTTTTCGTACCATTTGCATTTCGTTCCATCCCGGGTTTCTTCTTTGTGGTAGTGGTTAATGGGATCTTCTTCGGCGCGATCCTCGGATACATCGCCGGCGTATTCGTTGGCGGAATGTTCCTCGTGGCCGGCTTGTTGCGAGAACAAGTAACCGCGCACGAGTCGCAAGATACGGCGACGGATCCAGACCCTTCCGGCGCGGCGGATGAAACAGCGACAGCTAACGGACGCAGCGAAGATTGATGGTTGTTGGTAAACGTCACCTGTTACTGCCCGACGACGCATGGAACCGAATCGCGTTGGCCATTTTCTTGGCCTTGTGGGCCATCAGTTGCGTTCGAGTGCCGTACCCGAAATACTTTTGGCTCCAGCACGTGCCGACGGTCGCCGTCGTACTTGTGCTGGCGATCGTGCAGAACCGGTTGCAAATCAGCCGATTGAGCTACACGCTCATCCTCGTGTTCATGCTCCTCCACGTGCTGGGGGCACGCTACCTGTATTCCTACGTGCCGTATGACGACTGGTCGGAACAGCTAATCGGCTATCGCATTACCGATCGTTTTGGTTTCACACGCAATCATTACGATCGACTGGTGCATCTCCTTTTCGGCCTGTTGCTGGTCGTACCGGCGTGGCGATTTTCGCAGCGGTTTGTCGGGACGACGGCTTGTTGGGGTGCCGTGTTCGCCTTCTCAACCATCATGGCCGCAAGCGCCGTTTACGAAGTGTTCGAATGGCTCGTCGCGGTGATCATGGCACCAGATTGGGCCGAATCATACAACGGTCAGCAGGGTGACATGTGGGACGCCCAGCGCGATATGGCGCTAGCCGGCCTGGGCGCGATTCTCGGCATCGTGACCATCGCCGGATGGCATGGGCGCTTCCCGGCTGCTAAAACGGAATCGAGGGTACAATGAGCGACTTGACCCATTTTGACGAAACCGGCGCCAGCCGAATGGTCGACGTCGGCGACAAGCTGGTCACTCGCAGAATAGCGCGCGCCAGCGGCCGTGTACGAATGGCCGCCGAGACTCTGGCACGGATTCGCGACAAGCAGCTCGCCAAGGGCGACGTGCTCGAAGTCGCCCGTCTTGCCGGCATTATGGCCGCCAAACGCACGGCCGACCTCATTCCATTGTGCCATCCGCTTCCGTTGGAGTCGGTGACGATCGACTTTTCGTTTCCGGATGGAAACACGCTTCGCATCGAAGCGGTCGCCCAAGTCGACGGCAAAACCGGTGTGGAAATGGAAGCACTCACCGCTGTCAGCGTCGCTGCACTCACCGTATACGACATGTGCAAAAGCATTGACCGTGGCATGACGATCGAGCAAATCCAACTCGAAGAGAAATCCGGCGGCAGTAGCGGGCATTGGCGACGAACGACCGCATAGCGTGTCATCTTTTGGCTTAGCTGGGGATTGCCTGCCGTGCAATCTGTTCGGCCACCGCATTTGGATCTACTTCTCCCGCAATGTCCACGAACCGGCACTCGCCCAAACTGCGGAACCACGTGCCTTGCCGCTTGGCGAAGCGGCGCGTGCGGGCTTTGATGCGGTCAATCATTTCCTCGCGGCCATACTCGCCGACCAAATGTTCCAGTGCTTCTCGATAACCAACGGCCTGTCGTGCCGTGCGGCCCAACGTGTGCCCGGCTGCCAGTAGTTGCTCCACTTCCGCGACCAAGCCGGCCTCAATCATCCCTTCCACGCGGACTTCGATCCGCGCATGCAGCTCGCTACGCTCCCGTCGCAACACAAACACCTTGCATTCGTCGGCGGGCCGCCCCTCTTCGAACTGCAATTGCTGGTGGCTGATGGGTTCGCCCGTTGCACGGTAAACCTCGAGCGCTCGAATCAGCCGCCGAGTATCGTGCGGGTGGATGTTCGTTGCAGCGACGGGGTCGACTTGAGCCAGCCGCTCGTGCAGCGCTTGCTGGCCGACGTGTTGCAATTCTTCGGTGATCTCCTGTCGCAGCCGCCAGTCGGCCGGCGGGCCGTCGAACAAGCCGCGGAGCAAACTCTTGAGGTACAGCGGCGTGCCGCCGACAAACAGCGCTTCACGGCCACGCGAGCGACTCACGTCGACAGCATGCGCGGCCGCATCGACATACTGCGCGACGCTGAATTCCTCTTCGGGATCCACAATATCAAGCAGATGATGCGGCACCTCGGCCCGCAGTGCCATGTTCGGCTTGGCGGTGCCGATGTCCATGCCACGGTAAATGGCCATCGAATCGAGCGAGATGATTTCTGCCCCCAGGCGCTTGGCCAGCGCGATACCGACCGCCGTCTTGCCGACGGCCGTCGCGCCCGTGAGGAACCAGCAATCCCGAAATATCTCGTTCATCTTGGTGCACTCAATGATAACCCCCGCTCCACGCCCGTACACCATCGCTTGCGGCTAAGCGCAGAGAGACCTAAACTATCAAACTATTCTCACCCCCGGCACCAGCGATGGGAAGGCAATCAATCCGTGAGCTCTGCACCACAACCACTCGACAAATTGGAACGGACAATCGCTGCCCGTGCCGCCAATCCCAACGAGAAATCGTATACGAGTCAACTGCTGGCCGGTGGCGTGGAGACGATCGGCGCCAAGATCATGGAGGAAGCGGCCGAGGTTGTCGAGGCTGCTGCCGAATCGGGCGAGGCGGGCCGCGAACACTTCCTTCGCGAAGTGGGCGACCTGGTCTACCACCTGATGGTCCTGATGCGATATCGCGATTCATCGTGGGCCGATGTGGAAGCCGAACTCGCCCGCCGGTTTGGTGTCTCTGGAGTGGACGAAAAAGCGGCAAGGAAAAAATAGGTGTCAGGGTTCGGGGTTCAGGGTTCAGGTAGGACCCTAGACTCTGAACCCTGAACCCCGAACCCTGAACTCCTCCCCATGTCCGACAATTTACGAATCGGCATCCCCAGTAAAGGCCGGTTGGCCGAAGCGGCTGCCGAGCTCTTAATCGAGGCCGGCCTCAATTTTCGCCGGCAGGAACGCGGACTGTTTGCCCGGGTGCGCGACATGCCGATTGATGTCACGTTCCTCCGCACCGACGACATTCCCGTGCTGTGTGCCGAAGGCGCAATCGACATGGGAATTACGGGCGGCGATTTGATTGAAGAAACCGGCGTGCAGCTCACGAACCGGCTCGCGCTCGGGATGGGCAACTGGCGCCTGGCGATTTGCGTGCCCGACGACAGCAATATCCGCGAGCCCAACGACCTGGCCGGCTGCCGCATCGCCACGAGTTTTCCCAATGTCACCAAGCGCTATCTTGCCCAGCATCGCGTGGATGCCCACACGGTGGAATTGTCTGGGTCGGTTGAAGTAATGATTGCCTTGGGTATAGCGGATGCGATCGTCGACCTCGTCGAAACCGGCAGCACGCTGGCGGCCAACCGGCTGAGCATCCTCGACGAGCTCGGCCGTTACGAAGCGACACTCGTGCAGAACCCAGCCACCGGACACGCGCAACTTGCCGACCGCGTAGTCCGCCGCTTGGAGGGCGTGGTCATCGCCCGCAGCTATTCGCTCTTGGAATACAACGTACCGGAAGCCAAGCTGGCCGAGGCGGAAAAAATCACACCTGGCTTCGAATCGCCCACCGTGAACAAGCTCGAAGAACCCGGCTGGTTCGCCGTCCGCGCGATGGTGAAGCGGAGCCAGGTAATCGAAATCATGGAGCGGCTGGAAGCGCTCGGTGCCACTGCCATTCTCGAAACGACGATCACCAACTGCCGGCTTTAGCTGCTCAGGCGTAGGGTGTGTCGAGTCCACGAGACACACCATGGATTAGATTGAATCGGTGTGGCTCGCAAGACTCGACACACCCTATGTGCTTAGCGTCGCCGGTATCGAATTGAGAAGCCCGACGCGATTGCACACAGCGTGAGGAACGTGCTGGCTGGCTCGGGAACCGCGCCTCCAGCGGCCGCCCCCAGCGCAGCGCCTTGGAAGTGGGCGCGCCACTCAGTGAAGTCCTCCTGATCAACCATGCCGGGCGATACTGTCTCATTCGGCAAGGTCGTACCACCTAGATTGTTCCGCCACACGACGTAGTCGGCGGCATCCACGGTTCCGTCCTCGTTGTAGTCGCCTGCCAGAACCGTCGATGGCGTGCAGTCCAGCGTATCGCAAAGCCGCACGTTGTCGATGATCATTTCAAGCTGGTTCGTATCGGGCACTTGGCCGCCTTGGAACACCCAGAATATTTGCCAAAATAAGTTCTCGACTGGCGTCCCATCGGTATGGTCTGCAAGCACCTGTTGTGCCCGCCGTTGCATGAAATTCACCCCATCACCGTCGATCGCTGGATCGGGGCCGGTCATGTCCACCACTACAGTTGTCGTCAAAGACTCTTCCACCCAGCCAGCTACAGGAAAATCGCGCTGAAGATCGGTATCGTGAAGCTCTTCCATCGTATTCGTATCATAAAAGCCGGTATCCTGGTTGTTGAAAATATTGAACACCTGACGCCATTCAGGCCCTTGATCAGGTGTGTCGGCGCCGCCATACGTTGTGACATCGAACAAAAGGTAGGGAAGAGTCGCCATGTCGCGCAGCATGTCCTCCCCGCCGTTGAGCCGGAAGAATTGATTGCCTGTTGTCCACGCGTCCGGCGTCGTGAGCCGTAGCGCCTGCTGGCCGTGGGTTATGCCGCCATGATAGTCGGGGCTACTTTCCCTAATGAATTCCGCCGTGACTAGAGAATCGGCCGTCCAGTCATCCGAATACGGGCTGTCGAAGTTTCCCTCAAAATCGCCAATCACCTTCACTACCGCCGTTGCTTGATTCCCGCAGAACGTGCAACAGGCCATAACGGCCAGGCCCGCTAGCCAACGAAAATATCGAGACATGCAATTTCTCCTCTTCTGTAATGCGACTTGACGCGCAAGCGGCCTTATGCGTCGTCGCGCATGAGCCGTGCCGGCCCACTGCCCCATGGGCCGGGAAGCTCTCAAAAAAACGCAAAACTCCGTGACTCAGCCTTACCCATCTGCCAATGTTCTGTTAACTACTGCCGATGTTCCTTTTACGAAACAAAATCCTCGGTCCGGTCGGTGCGAATAAATGTCATGCAGGCAATTCGCCTAAGTGGAGTTACGCAAGCTCTCGTGCTCCGACTGGACCCGTGGAGCCGCGCACATGCAGCTTCGGTTTAACGGTCATTACGCTCGGCTCTGCGTCCTCCGCTGAGAAGATTTGCTTCAAGGCGAGCTGCGCACCCAGTTCGCCGACCTTCGCCGCATCATACCCCACGGTCGTCAACGGCGGTGTCATATAACGGGTGGCGAACATGTCGTTGAAACCAATCACGCTCAGCTCCCCTGGAATCGATACGCCATACTGCCACATCGCGTGCACAATCAGCGTTGCTTCCAAATTGCTGTAGCAAACGATAGCGGTGGGACGCGGATCGCCGTGCACGAGGATATCGATGGCATCTTCCTCCGGAGCAAGCACGCATTCTCGCGGGTGCAAACCGCATTCCGAAAGTGCTTGCCTGTAGCCCGCCAGCCGCTGGTGGATGCTGCAGTGCGGCTTCACCGAATGGTGCACAAACATGAGAATCTTCTCGTGGCCCAGACCGATCAGGTGCTTCGTGGCAGCGTACGCGCCGGCGAAATCATCTACGACGACCTGCGATAACGTCGGGTCGGAATTGTCGCCCAGCAGCACCAGCGGCAGTTTGCGTTCGCGAAGAGTGTCACGAACCTTATCCGGCAACGATTGAAACACCACGCCGCCGTCAATTTGTCCGCCCAACACAATTTCTTCCCAAGCGCCGCTATCATCAATCGGCGCAAAGACAAGATGGTAGGCCGAGCGCTGCAATGCGCGAACCAGACTGCCCACCACTTCGGTGTTCATGCCCTCGAAGATCCAGGCGTCATCGGTATATAACAGTCCGATGCCATGTGTGCGGCCGCGCGAGAAAGCTCGAGCGCGAAGATTGGGGCGATAGCCCATTTCATTGGCGAGATGGCGAATCCGCTGGGCAGTTTCCGCGCTGCGACGGTACGACCCCTTGATGTCGCCCCTCAAGATGCGGGCGACCGTGGAGCTGGAGACCCCCGCCCGTTCGGCGATTTCGTAAATGGTCACCGACATCAGCGTCCCCTGCTCCTGTTCCGACCACACCTATTTGCCACCGGTGGCATTTTAGAAGCCAGGTTTTATAATGTCAACGAAATCAGCCCTGTTTAAACGAGTAAAGTGCGCATTACTCATGTACTGAACATGCGTGACTGCAGGCACAATGACATAAACTTTATTGACCAAAGTTCGATCCGCCGCATTGATGCCTTCTTCAATCCAAACCGCTGCTTGTTATTCGCGAGCGATGCTTGTGGTGCTGAGCTGGGCGTCGTCCTGTATCGTGCAAGCGGACGAGCCTGCGCAACCCTTCGGCGCGGATTTTCCTAGTCTCGACTCGCTCGCGGTCGGCGAGTGGTGGACAAAACCGCCACGAGGATCCAACCCGCCTCCGCCGATGGACGTGCCGCGCGATGAGGTCGTGGCGTTTGCGCTGTATACACACGACAACGGCGTGCTGAAGCTGACGGCGCAGTTGTATCCGCTGAAACCCGGCGAACCTCGCGAGGCGCGGCTCGAATTCCAGCGCAATGGCCAGTGGACCGAGGCCGCGAAGGCGCCGGTCGTGTACCCCGGCTGGAGCGCCCACTTCCGTATTCCCGGTTGGGATACAAACCAAGACGTGCCCTACCGGGTGCGACACGGCGAGGCGGCTCGGTTTGAAGGCATGATCCGCCGCGATCCGCGCGACAAGGACGTCATCGTCGTCGCCAACATGTCGTGCAATTCCAGCCGCACCACGGGCCAGCGGCCGGAGATCATCGAAAACCTCAAGCGCCAGAACCCGGACTTGTTGTTTTTCGCCGGCGACCAGACCTACCGCCACACGGAGCACACGGCCGGCTGGATCGAGTTCGGCCTGCAGTTCCGCGACGTGATCCGCGACCGGCCCACGATCACGATTCCCGACGACCACGACGTCGGCCATGCCAACCTGTGGGGCGAAAACGGCAAGCGCTCGCGTCGCCAGGACAACGCCGACGGCGGCTATTTCTATCCGGTCGAGTACGTGAATATGGTGCAGCGGCAGCAAACGTGGCACTTGCCCGATCCGGTGGATCCAGCGCCGGTCGACCGCGGCATCGGCGTCTACTTCACACGCCTGCGCGTGGGCGGCGTGGACTTCGCCATACTCGAGGACCGCAAATTCAAATCCGGTCCGCAGGGCAAGATTCCGCAGCAGGGGCCGCGACCCGATCACATCACCGACCCGGCGTATGATCCAAAGTCCATCGATCTGCCGGGCCTGGAGCTGCTCGGCGATCGGCAGCTTCGCTTCTTGCACCAATGGGGCGAGGATTGGACCGGGGCCCAGATGAAAGCCGTGCTTTCGCAAACCGCGTTCTGCGGCGCGGTCCATCTGCATGGAACTCGCAACAACCGACTGCTGGCCGACCTCGATTGCAACGGCTGGCCGCAAAGCGGTCGCAACCGTGCGCTGGAGGACATCCGCCGAGCGTGGGCCGTGCATCTGTGCGGCGATCAGCACCTCGCGGTTGTGGTGAAGCATGGCATCGCGGAATGGGGCGACGGCCCGTACGCCTTCACCAGCCCGGCGCTGGTGAACACGATCTACGGCCGCTGGTGGCACCCGCCAGACGAGAGGCCGGGGCCGAATCCGGTGGCAGGAAGTCCGCTGCCGTGGACCGGCGAATTCAACGACGGACTCGGCAACAAGATCACGATGCTGGCCTACGCCAATCCGAGCAACATTCAGGACGAGCGAGAGCGCGGCGACGGCTACGGTATTGTTCGATTCGACAAACCAGCGCGGCGCGTCACCTTCGAATGCTGGCCGCGGTTTGCCGATGCCGCCGCCGGCGATCAAGCGCAGTTCCCCGGCTGGCCAATCACGATCGCGATGGCCGACAACGATGGCCGCAAGCCGCTGGCCTGGTTGCCGGAGCTGCATTTCACGGGCGTGGAAGACCCCGTTGTGCAGGTTGTTGAGGAAGCGTCAGGCGAAGTGCTCTACACGATCCGCGTCCAAGGCAACCGTTTCCAGCCGCCCGTTTACTCAGCGGGCACATACACAGTTAAAGCAGGCCAATACAAACCGGACGGCAAGGAAATCACCGGCATCGAGGCCGCAGAAAAAACGGCCGCCGGACGCCGCACGCTCGACCTATAACCTGGCACCCTCCATTCAATCGCCGCCGATGCGTTACAATGGCCGGCTTGACGCTCGTGCGGCGACTCAAGCGTCGCGGCTGCGCCGATGGAAATTCAGGTAAGGCAATCGTTCTATGGCATCCAACAAGAAAACGATTCAACTCATCGCCAGCGGTGACTTGCGGCTATCGGCCAACCAGAAATGTTGGCCTGCGCAACAGGAGATGGAACAGCAGCTCACCGCGGCGGTTGCCGCCGCCGGTTTTGAGTTGAAGCGTGCGCATCCCTACAAGGACGACGTCCGACACGGTTTTATAGCCTCCCAGCGCGAGGGAATGGAGGTATTCAAAAACATCGATCCGCGGGCACCGCTGATTGTCGCTGAAGCGGTGTGGCAATATTCGCATCACGTGCTGGCCGGGCTGACAACGCATCAGGGCCCGATTCTCACTGTGGCCAATTGGTCCGGCACCTGGCCCGGCCTGGTTGGAATGCTCAATCTCAACGGCTCACTTACGAAAGCCGGCGTCGCCTATTCAACACTGTGGAGCGAAGACTTCACCGATCAATACTTCACCACGCGGCTCCACGAATGGCTTTCAACCGGCAAATGCCGCCACGATTCGAGCCATGTTCGACCTTTCGACAAATCGTCCGCTGCCGACGCGGCCCGCGAGCTGGGTGAACGACTTGCCGAAGGGCTGCTCCGCGACAAGGCAATTATGGGCGTATTCGACGAAGGTTGCATGGGCATGTTCAATGCCATCCTGCCCGACCACCTGTTGCATCGTACCGGCGTATTCAAGGAACGCCTCAGCCAGTCGGCACTCTATTACGAAACGACGCAGTCGAGTGATGCCGAAGCGGCCGCCGTCCGCCGGTGGATGGAACAACGCGGCATGCGGTTCCACACCGGTCCCAATCACGATACCGATCTCACGGACCAGCAAATTCTCCTGCAGTGCAAGATGTACGTCGCGGCCGTGCGATTGGCCGACGACTTTGGCTGCAACCTCATCGGCATCCAGTATCAACAAGGATTGAAAGATCTGCTGCCCAGCCAGCGATCTGGTGGAGGGTACGCTCAACAATGCCGACCGCCCGCCGGTCCGCAGTCGCGATGGCAAGCGAGTGCTGTTCGAAGGCGAGCCGGTTGTTCATTTCAATGAAGTGGACGAGGGCGCCGGGCTCGACGCGCTGATCACGTATCGCGTGCAGAAGGCCACCGGCCAGCCGGTGGAAACCACGCTGCACGATGTACGCTGGGGCGACGTCGACCGCTCCGGTACGGTGAGGGACTACGTGTGGGTCTTTCTGATCAGCGGCTCCGCGCCGCCGGCGCATTTCGAGGGCGGTTGGGCCGGCGCCGAAGGATTCCGTCAGCCGGCGATGTACTTCCCCAACGGCGGCAGCACGCTCCGCGGCATCTCAAAGCCGGGTGAAATCGTGTGGTCGCGAATCTACATCGAAAACGACGCCCTCAACATGGACATCGGCCGCGGCCGGGCGGTTTCACTCCCGCGCGAGGAAACCGAACGCCGCTGGCAGGCGACGACCCCGCAATGGCCCATCATGCACGCCGTGCTCTACGGCGTATCTCGCGACGCGCTCATGGCCCAGCACAAAAGCAACCACGTGCAAGTGGTTTACGGCACGTCGGCCGAGCAAGCGGATTTCACGATGCAGGCGAAAGCCACTTTTGCCGCAGAGCTGGGGATCAACGTAAAACTGTGCGGCAAGTCGGCGCCATAAGGAACCACAGTAAGTCACCTTAGGAATGTTCAATGCAAAATGAAAAATGCAAAATGTTCAATGGGGATTGTAATTTTGCATTTTGGTCGCCGCGGCGACAACATTTTGCATTGAACATTCTCTGGATCTGACACGCTATGTTCTCAGCGCCGCGACGATGCCCGCCCGAGTGGCCGCCCACGCCGGTGCAATGCCGGCCAGAATCCCGACGACGATGCCGAGACGACGATTCCCGGATGCCGCCAGCGACCACGACGGCCGAAACGCGATCGTCACCGCCTCGGCCCCGACCGACAAGTGGCTCAACTGCAGCACGAGCATCGCGGCTGTCACGCCCAGAATGCCGCCCGCGATGCTCAGCAGCACGCTTTCGCTGAGCACAAGCCGAAACACGCGCCGGCCCGTGAAGCCGAGCGTTTGCAGCACGGCGTGTTCCTTGATCCGGTCTTGCACCGACATGACCGTCGTCGTCGCCACGAGCGCCAGCACCAAGCCCGACGCACGCATAGCCCAGGTAGTGGGCCAGGCCGATGAGCTGCGTCAGGTCGCCGAGGCTCTTGGCTTGAAACACGCCCTTGGGACGCGTGTCGGTCTCCACC
Source organism: uncultured Planctomycetota bacterium (assembly GCA_963786455.1). Lineage (GTDB taxonomy): Bacteria > Planctomycetota > Planctomycetia > Pirellulales > Lacipirellulaceae > JABDGM01. The sequence continues at coordinate 232,222 of CAWAZX010000019.1, forward strand.
GGCCCGCCGCGGAACAAGCTCGTCGATTTCATCGGCCTTGGCGGTCGACATCGACGCCCGGCTCGCAGCAGCACTTCATGCTGCGTCACCGTGCCGACCAGATCCTGCTCTTTGCCGCGCTGCAGAAAATCCAGGTGCGAGTAGATGTAGTTCTCCTCGGCCGGATCGTTCGACTTGAACACGCCGGCAACTTGCACCGTCAAATCGCCGATCGAAAACTTGTCGCCCGCCTTCAGGCCGCGCCGGCTGGCGACCGCCCGGCCGACGACGGCCGCATCCTGATGCTGCTCGAAATCGGCCCAGCTGCCGGCAGACGAGCTCAAAGTCGCGAGCGGCCGCAGTTTCTTCGGCGGCACTCCGTAGAAGACGATCACATCGAGGCTGGCCCGGCAGTTGTTCGTGAACACCTGGATCGGCACCACTTCGCGAACGCCGCTCCAGCTGTCTTGATCTTTGATTCGTAGTCCTGCGGCAGGTGGCTCGTCGCCGGGCAGAACTTGTTGGCCTGGAACATGATCAGCGATTGCTTCGCCTCCTGCCGGTGCTGCAGATCGTTCATGCCCTGCTGCACGGAGCCGACGAAACAGAACACGAACAGCGCCACCGCCGAACCGCTCACCGTGAGAATCGTCCGCGAGCGATGCCGCCACAGCGTCTTCAGCATATAGGGCAGGAACTTGAACATCGTTGCTACTCAGCATTCTCGCCGCTTCAGTGCACTACGATCGACCGGCACGGCGCTCGGCATTTCGCTCGTTTCGTGCAGCTTGCCGTGCTCCAGGCGCAGTTGCCGGCCGGCGATGGCGGCCGCTTCGGCGTCGTGCGTCACCATCAGCAGCGTCACGCCCAGCTCCTCATTGATCCGTTGCAGCAGCCGCAGAATCTGCACCGACGTGTCATCGTCCAGGTTGCCGGTCGGCTCGTCGGCAACGACGACCTTCGGATGCGTGACGATCGCCCGCGCGACGCCGACGCGCTGCTCCTGGCCGCCGGAAAGCTGCCGCGGATAGTGGTCGGCCCGATCCGAGCAGATCGACGGCTTGCAAGTGCAATCTCCACCCGTTTCTGCCGCTCCGCCCGCGACATCGGCAACAACAGCAGCGGCAGCTCGACGTTCTCGTACGCCGTGAGCACGGGAATCAGATTGTGCGTTTGAAAGATGTAGCCGATGTTGGCCGCCCGCCAGTTCGCCAGTTGCGTGCGAGACAGCTTCGTGATGTCCGTCGCCGTCGACGGTGATCGTGCCGCTGTCGGGATGGTCGATGCTGGCGATCAGATTCAGCAGCGTCGACTTGCCCGTGCCGCTTGCGCCCATCAGCGAGACGAATTCGCCTTCCTCGATGTCGAGCGACACATCGTCGAGCGGCGTGATCGTTTCGCCGCCTTTGTGATAGCGCTTCGTCACGTTTCGTATTTCGACGAGTGCCATGTTCACTCTCCTTCGTTCGGCAGCCGGCTCATCGAGCTGATGCGTCTATGGCCGCCGGCGCCGTGGCCGTCGACACCGGTTCTTCGCTCACGACGCGGATGCGATCGTCCGTCGTCAGGTTTTCGTGGCCGCGCGCAATGACGCGACTGGCGACCGTGAGGCCGTCGCCGCTAACTTCCACCAAGCCCGCCGGCCGCAGCACGCCCGGTCTGTCACTGGCGTCTTGCGGGCAACGCTGGTCCGACTGATCGGCGAGCCAAACGAACGCGCCGCCTTCGTCTTGCTGAATCAACTGTTGCGGCACGTACAGCCGCATTTCTTCGGACACTTCGGCCGTCGTGTCTCCGTCGGCCTTCGGAGCCAGAAACGTGACATCGACCAGCATCTCCGGCTTGAACACCGATTCGGGCGAATCGATCGCCACCTTCACCTGCAGCGTGTTCTTCTGAATGTTCGCCTCCGAGCTGACGAACAGCACCTTGCCGGCAATCGGTTCCAGCAGTGCCGGATTGTTGATCAGCACCGGCTGACCGAGGCTGACCTTGGGAATGTCCTCGAATCGCACGTCGACGCGAACTTGCAGCATCTCGGGCTGATAGAGCGTCACGACCGTGCTGCCGTCGGAATTCGGCACCGGACCCATGCCGCCCGTGAGCGTCGTGCCTGGATAGGCGACGAGTTGATAGACGCGGCCGTCGACCGGCGCACGAACCGTCATGCGATCCAGCCGCAGCTTGGCCTCGGCCAGCGCGACACGCGCCTGCTCGACGCGCGCAGTCGCCGCCTGCAATTTGGCCTCGCTCTCGTCTTTGGCCTGCTTTTCGTCGGCCAGAAGCTCAAGTTGCGTGCGAAGCGCGTTACGCTGTGCTGGACAGTGCTGCTTGCTTGTGTCGCAGCGAATCGGCGCGATTTTTCAATTCCTCGACGGTTGCTTGTGCTGCGTCGCAGCTCGCTCTTGGCCTCCGCAATCGCCAGACCGGAGACCGCCCCCTCGCGACGATTGTTTGCCCTCGTAATTCGCTTCGGCGAAGTCCAACTTGGCTTCTGCACGCGCGTTTCGAACGGAAGATTCTTTTAGTTCTGTGTCGATCACGGCCAACGTCGGCCTCCGCTTCAGCGAGCGCCGCTTCGAGATGGACCGGCTGCTTGAACCGCGTCACTGCTGCGTTCAAGCCGGCCTGCGCTTCGCTCACTTCCGCTTCGCGCAACTTGACAGGTTGGCCGCCGCCCGATCGTAGGCCAGCTGCGCATCCTGCTTCACCAGCTCGGCGACCGGCTCGCCGGCCTTCACCTGTTGGTCCTCAACCACCAGCAAGCGCTCCACGACGCCCGGGGCGAGCGCCGCCACGCGGATCGGCGTCGGCCGCGGCTCGATCCAACCTGCCGCCTGAAACAACGGCGTTCCTTCGCTCTGCACGGCCGATTGCGACGCCAGCACCGGCACCACCCACACGTCGCGCGGCGGCAGCAGCGCAGTCGCGCGACGCCCACGCGACGAGCGATGCAAACCCAGCGACGCAGCACGCCGGGATGACATAGCGGCTCACGACGTGACGGCGCCGGCGAAGTTCGCGCGGCGCCGCCGCTTCGCGCACGATCGCCAGCTGCTTGATGTCAACTTCAGCGCTCATTCTTTCGCCTTCTTATCCGGCGTGAACGTACACCTTCGACGCCACGATCGTCACATTGCCGGCCTTGTCACGCTTGGCCTTGCCTTGCACGACCACCGTTTGCAACTCCTTGACGTTCAGCAGCTCCCGCGCATCTGTTCTTGACCGGCTTGCCGTCTTCGTCGACGACCATCACCAGCACGTCGCCTTCGGCAATTCGGCCTCGCAGCAGTAGTCCCACGGCGTCTCGCAGGTGTCGCCTTCGATTTCGTTGCACGGTTTCAGCGAGCGATCGACGATCGGAAATGCCGCCGTGCCTTTGACCCACGGATTCACCCGGCCGCCGATGCGTCCCACGACGACCACGTCCTGCTGCGTCTTTGGCATCTTTCGCGAAGGCGAGCACGTCCTCCGCATCCCTCGGTTCTTCGTCCAACAAGATAGCGCTGTTCGCTTTAGCGGCAGCGTCGCGACCGCAAAAACAACCAGCACATGAGCAATTGCCGAAAACGCAACCGCGAGTCCGCCGCCAATCAAAGCTGCCGGAACGAGTTGTTTCGTACCATCTTCATTCATCAGTCTCCTTTCGAATTAAACGCAAGTTACGTACAGCGACTTCTAAGTCGCTTTCAGCCCATCCACAATCGGCATTCGCAGCGCACGAATCGCCGGCGGGACCGCGCCGAGCACGCCCAGCAACAGTCCAACGCCGCAGCCGATCAGCACGGCCATTTCGTCGATCCGCAGCGAAAACGCGCCCATCGTGAATCGCACGGCCGCGTCGTTCACGAACACCAGCGCGACCAGCGTCGCCAGCAGGCTGGCCGCCGCCGCCAGGATCACGCCTTCTTGCACCAGGCTCACCAGCAGCGCGCGGCGAACGAAACCCGATCGTCTGCAGCGACGCCAATTCGCGAATCCGGCCCACCACCGAGCCATACATCGTGTTCAGCCCGGCAAACACGCCGGCACCACGACACCAACAGCACCACCAGCCAGGCCAGCATCCGCACCGGCCCGTAGTCCTTCTGCAGCGTGGCGTAGTATTCGACTTCCGGCATCGTCTGCAGCTCCAGATCGAGCCGCTCGACACAGAACAGTTCCAGATTCGAAAAATCGTCCCGAGGTGCCAGTCGTGACTGCCACCAGACTCAAATCCTGCCGCTTCATCGCTTGCTGCAAGTCGTCGAGCCGGCACCAGACTTCCGATTCAAACGCGGCCCCGCCGGCCGTAAACGTGCCGCTGATCCGCCAGTCGCGCCCTTCGAATCGCAGCGTCTTGCCGATCGCCAGCTCGCCGGCATCGGCGCCCAAGCTTCGTTGCCGCCAGGCGACCGACGATCACTTCGCCCGACTTGGGCCACTGGCCCTCTTCCATTTCGACTTGCCGCCGCACCAGCAGCACCGCCGGCGTCACGCCGCGCACCAGGCCCATCTCCGCGTGCTCACTGCCTTCCGCGGTCATCTCCGTTCCCAGATACAGCTCCGGCGAAACGTACTTCTGACCGTACCGCTCCTGAATGCCTTCGACGCTCGCCGCCACCAGGTCGCTCGTGCTCATCTCGATCGACGAGTACTCGAGGTTCTCGCCCATGCCCAGCCCAAACACAACGGCCGCGTCTCGGATCGCCGCTCACCGCCAGCGATCGCTCCAGCCCGCGAATGAATCCCACGACGACAAACACCATCAGAATGACCGTCGCCAAGCCGACAAACGTCAGCACCGTGCGCAGCGGCCGGCGAAACAAATTGCGAATCGCGTACTCCCAAGGGAGCAATCGAAAAAACATGCGCGTACCTATCGCAAACAGAATGACTCGCGGTGGCGTGGCGACGTCAGCCGCCGTCGCGCAGCATGAGGCTGCGTCAGCTCACTTGTTGAGAATCAACAGAGAAACGACATGATCCGGCAGCGCATAGCGCGGCCCGGGTTCATGGCATCAACCGGCACGGGCGCCCCATTCACGGCGTCGCGCTGCGGTTCAGAAATCGCAGCTTGGAATAGTGCAGCGACCGCGGTCGATATCCATGCGCCCGCATCGAGATTCAGATCCAGAGTCGCGAGTTGGAAGACCGCACCACCGCAAATGCACTGGCACCGATCATTCGGCGCCGGCGACTGCTGGTCGCCGCCTTCTCGCTCGTGATGAGCAGAATTTGACCTGTCTGCGTGGCGGCATGCATCGCAACACGCTTTTTCGTGCGTCGCCTGCTCGTCGGCACAGCATGCGCCGCCGGCCCGACAAACAACCGGGCAGGTTACGATCGTTGCGGCCAGCAGAATGGAGAGAGATTGTTTCAACATTTTTGGGCCCGACGAGACTCCCACAAATATCCTACTTCGCTCGGGGCATTGCGGCAATCTCACGAATTGGCCACGTTGCTGGCGACGGCCGGTTTCCGTCGGAAGAGCATGCCAAAGTCATCCAATATGGAATAAATCACCGGCACGGCCAGCAATGTGAGCAAAAGCGACAGCGCCATGCCGCCCACCACCAGTACGGCAATCGACCGGCGTTCTTCCGCGCCCGGACCGGTTGCGATCAACAGGGGGATCATGCCGGCAATGAACGAAATGGCCGTCATCAAAATGGGCCGCAGGCGGTCACGGTTGCCAACTAATATCGCCTCGTCGCGTGGCATCCCGCCCGCCCGGAGTTGGTTGATGTGGTCGATCTGCAATATCGACGCCTTCTTCACCATGCCGAACAGCACCAGGATGCCGAGGGCAGAATACAGGTTCAGCGTTTCGCCGCCAAGCCACAAGCTCAAGAGGCCAAATGGCACCGCAATTGGTAGTGAAAGCAGAATCGTGATTGGGTGAATGAGGTGCTCGTACTGCGCCGCCAGCACAATGTACATGCACACGAACGACAGCGCGCAGGTCCACACGAATTCTTGCAGCGTGCGTTCCAGCTCGCGGGCCCGGCCCATCACGCGCGTGGAGTAACCGGGCGGCAGCCCCAGTTCATCGACTGCGGTTCGTACGGCCGCAACTCGATCGGCCAGTGCAAACCCCGGCGCCAGATTCGCCCGGATGCCCGCCATCCGCTGGCGGTCGAGGCGATCGATCCGCGACGGGCTGTACATTTCTTCGAACGTGACGACGTTGTCGATCCGCGTCAGCGGGCTGGAGTCGCCGTTATATCCGAGACCAGAAATCAGCGGCATCGCTGCAAATTCAAATAACGGCGCGCCGGCGGCCACCTGCGCCGGTTGCATGGCACGAACGTAAAGTTGCGAAATCGACCGCGTGTTGGCCCGATCGACGCCCACCAGGCGCAGCTCGACATCGTACGCATCATCAGCGCCTGCATCGTAGTACCGCGAAACGCGATCGTCGCCGCCCACCGCGATGCGGAGTGTGTCGGCGATTTCCTGGACGTGCACGCCCAAGGCCGCGGCCCGCTCACGGTTGATGTGGGCCAACAGATTTGGCTTATCCATGCGGAGCGTATTGTCGACATCGACCAGGCCCGGCAGCTCTGCCACTTTGGTTCGCAAGCGAGCGCTGAACTCGGCCAAAGTTTCCAGATCGGGGCCGGTGACGACGAAATCGATGTCGACCGGCGCGCCTTGGCGGAAAGAAGTGAGGTTGCGCACTGATACGCGCAGATCGGGATATTGCGCTACAATCTCTCGAACTTCGCGCATCTTATCGCGCTGGCTGTAGTTCCCGACGAGTGAATGCCAAGGGTCTCCCGCCAAGGTTTCGTGCCACAAGCGGTGCCAAGAGAAGGTTCGCGATCCGATGTCGTCGAGACGGATATACATGCTGGCATTGCTCGGACCGCGCATGCCGCCGCCACCGCCGACGGTAGTGAGCACCGCCGTCACGCCGGGGATGGCCCGCACCTGCGGCTCCACCGTGTTGATCATTTCTTCCATCGCCGCGATGCTCACCCCTTCGGGAGCGCTGATGCGGGCCTCGAATTCAGACTCATCTACGTCGGTAGGGATGTAATCCTGCTTCACCAGGTGGTAGAGCGGCACATTCGTGGCAATCACCGCGATCACCAGGATCAACACGGCCCAACGGAAGCGCATCGACTGGCGGAGAAAGAACATGTAGCTGCCGTCGATCCAGCGGTAGAAACCCCGCCGCGAGGCAGGTCGCGCCCTTTTCTCCTCTCCCTCCGGGAGAGGGTTAGGGTGAGGGTTTCCGCCCAACATGCGGCTGCACATCATCGGCGTGAGCGAGAAGCTGACCAGCATCGAGATCATCACCGCGACGCTGGCCGTAATGCCGAACTCAAACAGCAGCCGCCCCGTTACGCTGGAGAGAAACGACACTGGTAAAAATACGATTACGAGCGAAATCGTCGTGGCCAGCACGGCCAGGCCGATTTCGCGAGTACCCTGGATTGCCGCTTGTTTCGGCGGCAAGCCTTTTTCTTCGATCACACGAAACACGTTTTCCAGCACGATGATGGCATCATCGATCACGACGCCCACCATGAGCACCAGCGCCAGCATCGTGACGTTGTTCATCGTGAAGTCCATGGCCTTCATCACCGCGAACGCGCCAATGATCGAGGTGGGAATTGCAATCGCCGCGATGATGGTCGACCGCCACGAGCGCATGAACAAGAGCACGATCAGGCTCGCCATGATGCTGCCGGCCACGAGATGATGTTGAATCTCGTCGAGCGCCGCGCGAATGTACCTCGACTGGTCCTGCAACACTTCCACGGTGACATCGGGTGGCAACAGGCCGCGGGCAGTCTCGAGCCGTTCCTTCACGGCGTCGATTACGTCGACCGTGTTCATTGCCGATTGCCGCTGGACTTGCAGCACAACGGCCGGTGTGCCGTTGAAGCGGGCCAGCGTGCGGCGTTCTTTGGTGAGGTCGACCGCCTCGCCCAGATCGCGAATTCGCACCGGCACGTTGTCGACTGTGGAAACCACAAGTTGATTGAAGTCACGCGAATCGGGCATGCGGCCCAGCGTGCGCAAGCTCAGTTCGCGAAAGCCAGCGTCCACACGGCCACCCGGCACTTCCGCATTTTGAGCCACGATCGCGTCGTGCACTTGCATGATGGAAGTGCGATACGCAGCCAGCTTACCGGCGTCCACGTTGATTTGGATCGCGCGCTCCACGGCACCTTCAATGGTCACCTGTCCCACACCGCGGGCCGACTCAATCGTGCTCTTCACGTATCGATCGGCCAGAAAGAACAGCTCGCGTGTGTCGCGCGGCCCGAACACGGCAATCGACATGATCGGCGATGCGTCGAGATCCTGCTTCTGCACCACGGGCGGATCGATATCGGGCGGCAGGCGATTCAGCACGCCGGAGATCGCGTCGCGGACGTCCTGCGCCGCCACGTTGATGTTCTGGTCGAGCCGGAACGTGAGCATCAGCATCGACACGCCGTCGTTCGACACCGAGCGAAGCTCATCCAGCCCGGCCACCGTGGCGACCGCATCTTCCAGAATTTGCGAGACTTCCGATTCCACCTCGGCCGCCGCGGCGCCGGGGTAGACGGTCTGCACGCGGATCATCGGCAGATCGATATTGGGAAACCGATCGATGCCGAGCTGCTGATACGAAGTGGCGCCCGCGACGACCACCGCCAGGATCAACATCAAGGCGAAGACCGGTCGCTCAACACAAACTCGGGCTAACCACTGCACAAAAAAACTCCCCGTAGGTCAGGCTTTCTAGCCTGACATTACTAGACGACTGTCAGGCTGAAAGCCTGACCTACTGCGCTCCGCCGGACGCCGTCTCGCGCAGGCACGCTCGCTTCTGGCAAATTCGCCTGCCGCGTCGCATTGGGTGTCGTCTCCGTTGCGACAACAGGCCCGTCTTGTCCGTCCGTTGCGGTGCGCACCAGAACGCTGCCGGTCATCAGCCCTTCGACGATTTCCACGCGACTTGCCTCTTCGCGACCAGTACGTACCGTCTGCTGCTTCGCCACGCCGTCAACCACGACCCACACCTTTTGCACGCCGGCGAATCGGCTTACCGCCGAGGCCGGCACGACGACGGCTTGTGCATTCGAGTCCACCACGAGTTCTGCTTCGGCAAACAGGCCGGCCTGCAGTTTTAGCTCCGCGTTAGGCACATCAGCTTCGATCAGTATCGAGCGGCTCGATTGCATCACGGTGGGACTGACGCGCGAAATAGCCGTGACGAGAGGCGACGCGCCCGGTTCATTGCATTCGATTTCCACGCGTTGTCCCACGCGAATGTCTGCCGCGTAGCTTTCCGGAACGCCGGCCGTGAACCGCAGGCGGTCGGCACGAACCAGCGTCACCACGGCCTGACCGGCTGCAACATACTCGCCCGGCGAAACCCGCCGCTCACCCACAACGCCGTCGAACGGCGCGACGATCCGCGAATCATTGACCATTTGCTGAGCGAGCGCCAGCTCCTTGCGGCGCACGCCGATCACCGACACTTGCTCGCCGACCGTATTCAGTGCAGCGTTGTAGCGGGCCTGGGCGGCCTTTAGCTGGGCCACCAGAGTGTCGTACTCGCCCTCGCTCATGGCCCGCGTCGCCACCAACTGCCGGGCGCGGTTCAAGTTGCTCTGCGCTTCGCTCACCAGCGCCTGCTCCATCATCGCCCCGGGCGATTTCTGGAAATTAAACTGTCGCTCGTCGTCAGCCGGCGTGATTCCGATCGCGGCGCAGGCTTGTCGGAGCTGCGCTTCGGCAAGTTGTACGCGCAAATCAAGCTCGTCGCGCACGAGTGTCACGAGCGTCGCGCCGCGTTTGACGATCGAGCCCAGGTCCACGGCCACCTCTGCCACGCGCCCGGCCAGTTTCGAGCCGACAGTAGCATCGTCGTAAGCCAGCAAGCTGCCCTGCACCCGAATTGTTTGCGGCCACGACTCCAAGCGGGCCTCGACCACGGCGACCGGCTTCGCGGCGGCAGTGCTTGTTTGCACCGCCTTTACGGGATTGGAGGAAGCCGCCTTCTCGCAGCCGCTAACGCAGACCGTCGCGGCAACGCCAACGAAAATAAGTGCTTGCGGAATCCATCGTTCAGGCTGTGTTGGCAACATGAGTGGATTCCAAAGCCAGGAGCGCGGGTGAATTCGTTGCAAAGTTGGAGACCGGAGCGAGTATAACCTGATTCCCGCGCCACAAGCACTGGCGCCGCCCCACCTTCCATCAAACCAGACCAGCGTGCCGGTTGCAATCGGACACAGGTCCTCACGGGGAATCGCTCATTAATTAAACCCCGGAATCCCGCGGGAAAGACCGCGGATCGGGGCAAATCTCTACAGCAATGTGTCATGCCATTCCGGGCCGTCACGCCTCCTGCAATTCTGGTTCGTCGCTTACAATCGGCAGCCAGATTCGAGTCCAAGAAGGTCAGGCTTTTAGCCTGACAACCTCTTGCCTGACGAAGTTTTCGGATGTCAGGCTAAAAGCCGTAAGCCAACCCCAATCGGCCGAGAACCATTTTGGCAGCCCATCAAATTACCACCGCAACGCTTGCCGCGTTGGCAAAATACGATACGCCGACGATCTGCAACGTGATCGAGCTATTCGACGTCCGGCCGCGAAACACCGGCTACATGGACGCGAGAATTCTCGCCGCGTTTCCCGAAATGCCGCCTATGGTGGGATTCGCGGCCACCGCCACGTTTCGCTCGGCTTCACCGGCGAACGCGGCCATCTACGACGCACTCGAAGCACAAGTACGGCAAATGGAATCGCTGCCGGGGCCTGCGGTCGTGGCGTTCCAGGATCTCGATGATCCGCCCGTCGGCGCCACGTTTGGCGAAGTGATGTGCAGCACGTACCAGGCATTCGGCTCGGTGGGGTTGATCACTTCCGGAGGCGGTCGCGACCTGGCACAAGTACGTGCGATCGGCTATCCCGTATTCACGGGCTCCACAATTTGTTCCCACGCTTACTGCCAAATTGCCGATGTCGGTTCGACCGTCCGAGTCGGCGGCCTGGCGATTAGCGCAGGCGATTTGCTGCACGGCGATTGCAACGGAGTCACCAACATTCCATTTGAAATTGCCGCCGAAGTTGCAGATGCGGCAGCAGAATTCGTGGTGGCCGAATTGCACGTTCTGGACTACGTGAAAGGCCGCGGCCCAAAAAGTGTTTCGGAACTGGCTTCACGGCGGAAGGCCATGGGGGAAGCAACCGCCGCACTTCGCCGCCGCGTCTCGCGCGTTAAGTCGCCTTTGTAAGGCCATCCGAATAGCACTAAACGCGCTGCTAGCAACTCGCCATTACCGACTGCCGAAAATTGTCGCAGCTCCTCGCGCCTCGGCACGTCAAACCGATCTTGACCCTCAGCCGCGCGTTGGTTGATCATGCTGGATCCTGACCGCGACCTGGTCGCGACCCAATCTGGATAAATTACGTGTGAACGGAGGCACTTCATGAAACGCGACGTGGATTTGATGCGGCAACTTTTGTTCGATATTGAACGGCACGGGACCGATTGCTCAATCGATGCCCTGCGCAACGGTTCACCCCCGGATGTCGACGAACGCACGCGGTTCCACGTGCGGCTGTTGGTTGATGCGGGCCTGGCGAAGGAAACCGAACGTACGGCAACCACGCTGCCTTGTGTGCGGCTGACGAATGCGGGTTACGAGTTTCTCGAGCTGTGCCGCAGCGGCGCCCGCTGGCGCGAGGCCAAGTGGGTTGTCCAGGAGCAAACGGGCGGCGTGTCGCTCAGCGTTCTGCGGGCGGTGCTCACCAAGTGGGCCGTGGAAGGCATCGCCCGCAGCGAGCGCCATCGTCGCTGGCGACGCAGTTATCGGCGTCACTTCGACGGTGGTGAGCCGGCCTACCGTGTCGATTCGTATCGCTACGAGCGCGAGCCGCTGCTGGAAGATGGGCCCGTCGATTTCGCGCGACGCCGGCCCGATTATCGCGAGCGATTCGAACCGGCCGAGCGCTGGGCAGAAGACCTCCCATTCGAGGGCGACCTGGCGGAAGGTTCATTTGGAGTTTCTTTGCCGGTGAATATGATCTAGCGCGCATTCAAAGGATCGCACAGTGTGAAGGTGGCTGGGGCCGAGTTGACGCTCGGCCCCAGCCACCCCAAAAATATTGACGCCGCCGAAGCGCGGCGTCTTTCTTTTTTTACCGCGACAAATCGCTTAGTCAAAGAATCGCCACACGCGTCGAATTGGCCGACACGTCGCTCAAAAGGCGCCTGCGTCCGCGCTCTCTCTGGGTTTCTCCAGTTGAACGCGGTATACTCTGCTACAGCGACAATATTCCGCTAGCTACCCTTCAGTTTTTAAATGCCCAAATACATCGTTCGCCACGGAGTGATGCGCAACCTCGGGATCTTTCGCACCCGTGGACGCGATGTGTTTACGCGCGGCGATCAGGTCATTGCCCGCACCAGCCGCGGCCTGGAATCCGGCGAAGTGCTGTGCGAAGCGACGGACGATGCGATCGCCCAACTGACGGATCCAAAGCAGGGCCAAATCCTGCGGCTCCTCGCGGACGATGACGTTCGCGACCTGCGCAAGATGTTCGAGCAGGAACGCCGCGAGTACGAGGTCTGCCAGGCGGAAATCAAACGCCTCGAACCTGGACATGCAGCTGGTCGACGTCGAGCACCTGTTCGGCGGCGAGCGGGTGGTCATCTACTACCTGGCCGAGGACCGCGTCGATTTCCGCGAACTGGTCAAGGCGCTGGCCAACGAGTTTCAAACGCGGATCGAGATGCGGCAGATCGGCGTCCGCGACGAAGCCAAGCTGCTGGCCGACTACGGCGACTGCGGCAAGCCCGTCTGCTGCAACACGCACCTGAGCGAAATGCCGCCGGTGTCGATGAAGATGGCCAAGCTGCAGAAGGCGACGCTCGACCCGAGCAAGATCTCCGGCCGCTGCGGCCGGCTGAAGTGCTGCCTGCGGTACGAATACGACACCTACCAGGAGTTGCAGCGCGAGCTGCCGCCGGTCGGAGCGGACATCATCACCAACAACGGCCGGGCCCGCGTGCTGGCCCAGGAAATCCTGGCCGGGCAAGTGCTCGTCGAAACGGAGGACATGCGGCGGATCGTGATCGATGCGGCCGACGTGCTGACCGTGCTCAAGCGCGAACGCCCGCCGTCGCGCCGACTCAGCCGATGTGTCGAGCCTCGAGGCGGCCGATTCCACGGCGACCGAGGTGCTGCCCGATGAGCTGGCCAAACTCGAGGACACCGTTTTTCAGGATGATCGGGCGTTGCCCGATGTTTCGCTGCACGATGAGGAAGATCCTGCCAGCTTGAATGGCGATAGCGAACCATCCTAGAATCGCGAGGCGTGCCGTTCCGACAGTTTGACAGTTAACAGACTAGCGGCCCTCATATTCATCGAGCCTGCGAGCTTTTGGTGAAAATTGCTTTTTGCCGCCCCTAGTTGCCTAAATCGCGGCCGGCGTTGAAAATAGGAGTATGATAGATCCAGATCATCCACTGGCGGAATTGTTGCGCCGCGACCGACGTTATCATCGCGACGCGTATTTTTTCGTATTCGAGGCGCTGCGCTACGCGCAGGACCAGCTCGGCTTGGGCCGACCGCTGTCCGACGACGCCGAAGACGAAGAGCAGCGGCACGTCACCGGCCAGCAGTTGTGCGAGGCGATTCGCCGCTACGCCGTGCAGCAATACGGGCTGCATGGCCAAGAGCGTGCTGAACGAATGGGGCGTGCGCTCCACGAGCGACTTTGGCGAGATCGTCTTCAACCTGATCGATATCGGCCAGATGAAGAAGACCGAGAACGATCGCCGCGAGGATTTCGACGAGCGTGTTCGAATTCGACGACGGACTCCGCGACGCGTTTCTGCCCATCACGTCCGATTCGTGATCGCCATGCAAACCGTGAAGGCCAGCCGCTGGCAACTGATTGTCGCCGCGGCGCTCGTTGGCGCTGTGGACGTTTTTTTTGCTTTGCATGGCGTTGGTTGGATAACGTTGCTTTCAATTGAGGAACGGAGAACATGAAGTCGCCGATATTGCGTGACGACTGTGCTGACTCTGATTGTGATTCTCGCCGGCCGATCAATCACGACCGCCGCAACAGGCACAAGCCACTGCAACGCGGCCGGCCACGCTTGGACCAGGCCGTGAGTCGTGCCGTCGCCTATTTCGAACAGGCGCAGGCCGACGACGGTTCCTTCAGCGCAGGTTCCGGCCCCGGCATCACGGCGATTGTCGCTTCGGCGCTGCTGCGCAGCGGCCGGACGGTGAACGATCCGGTCGTCGCCCGCGCACTGAAGTATCTCGAAGGGCACCTGCACGACGACGGCGGCATCTATCAGGAAGGCAGCCGCTATAAGAACTACGAGACCTCACTGTCCATGGTCTGTTTTAAGGAGGCGAACAAGGACGGCCGTTACAACGAGCTGTTGGCGAACGCCGAAAAGTTCGTCAAGGAGCAGCAGTGGGACGAGGACGAGGGGCACGAAATCTCCAGCATGAGCTACGGCGGCGCAGGCTACGGATCGCATGAACGGCCCGACTTATCGAACACCAGTTTTCTGGTCGACGCCTTGCACGCCGTGGGCCGCGGCGATGATGATCCCGCCCTGCAAAAGGCGCTGGTGTTCATCTCACGGTGCCAGAACCTGGAAAGCGAGCACAACACGTCGGAGTTCGCCGCCAAAGTGAATGACGGCGGATTTTATTACACGATCGCCGCCGGCGGACAAAGCCAGGCCGGCCCCACGCCCGACGGCGGCCTGCGCAGCTACGGCTCGATGACCTACGCCGGCCTCAAGAGCATGATCTATGCGGGCGTGAACGCGCGACGATCCGCGCGTCAAAGCCGCATACGAATGGATTCGCCAGCCACTACACGCTGGACGAGAACCCCGGCATGGGCGCACAAGGTTTGTACTATTACTACCACACGTTCGCCAAAGCACTCGACACGATCGGTGACCAGCAGATCATCGACGCCAACGGCAAGTCGCACGACTGGCGAGCCGAACTGGTTCAAAAGTTGATCTCCACGCAAAAAGACGACGGCAGTTGGATCAACGACAACCCCCGCTGGCTGGAAGGCGACCCAAATCTCGTCACCGCGTATTCACTACTGGCCCTATCTTATTGCAGGCAATGAAGTATCGCGACGTATCACAAGTTATACTGGTCACATGAATCAGGTCCCCGCCGTATTCGCTAATGGGGAGTTTTCCGCCCGTTGGAGCCAGTTGACCTAGCTGAGGGCACACGGGCTGAAGTAATCCCATTGCATCAAGCGAAGCGATTTCGCCACCCCTCACAACCGAATCACTCGCTTCATGGCCTAACGGCTATTTTGAGCAAACGTCGGGTGTGCTGTGCGACGAGAGTTTTGAGCGATCGCCTCAAGGGGTGCAGCCGCCGCGCGAAGAGTGGTGATGTCCTACCTGCTCGACACGAACACTTGGAATCAGTACCTAAAGCAACCAAACAGTCCACGGCTCTACGTGGTCGGGGTCGCCGGCTGCATCATGCGGCTACGCTCCTAGAGAATTTTCACAATCGCCCCTTCTCCGCGTCCTGACCGCGGCTATCGGCAAGGCAATTTCGAAACTTACTCTAGTGGTAGGAGTGCGGCAGGAGGGCATAGAAAATGAAAGCAATCAGTGCGTCGATTGTCACTCTAGCCGGTGCCGTAATTTTCGCGGCTGCTGTGACTAACTCCCATGGCGATACGCAAGTAGTCACCTGCGTCATTGGATCGGTTGTTGGCGTGATTGGCCTTGGGGCGTGGTTCGGTGCAATCACAGAAACCCAAGATTGACATTCCAACAACGCACCGTTCAGGCATCGCGAGTACGTCACCAACACTTACTTGACCAACACCAACCCATCCGATGAGCCTGGAAACTTGGGCAGCCGTGGCGCTGATCGTGATGCAGATTGATATTGCGGCGGCATTCACTTGGATCGCGATCATCGGCGATCGGACACCGGAGAAACGTTGGCAATTCAGTCTGAGGAGCTTGCTGATAGGGATGACTCTGATTGCACTCAATGTGGCAACATTTACGCCCTGTTGTCTGCCGGTTTTCGCTAGGATTACACCGTCATGCTTTGTGACGTAATTGTTTGCGAGCAATGCGGTGCCGAGGCCATAAGATACGTGGCACGGTTTATCTACCCGCCAGCTTCCTCGGCCGAGGCGAGTTCCGGCACGAAAGGTCCGGATAAGATCGAGTTTAAGATCGACTGTCCCAATTGCGGCGTGACCCACCGCACCGATCCGTTTCCCACGCGCACTTAATCCAGCGCCGCCGGCGATCGCGTCTGGAGTTCATTTCTTCTCCCACGCGGAGCGGAGCTCATGCACTTCCAGCGAATCAACCTTTGCCACACCGCCGCGGGCCTCGACAAAAATTCTGCGGTTTTCCGGGTTCATATTGAAGGGCATCGGCACATAGCAGAGGCCATCACTTGCGAAAACTTCGATGCCCGTACGGTCGCAAAAGATGGTGAGGCGCTGATTGCCGTTGCGCAGCGGGGCGGCGGCGCGGTGCCCCGCTACGGATAGCTCCTGTTTCTTCGCGTCGTAGATGACCCTCACGTCGCGGATGTTGAAGACGACTTCGCTGGCTCCTGCGGGCTCAAATTCAGCTCGCACTTCGACCAGTTCAGCGCGAATATTTCGAGCGGATTCTTGTCGCCGGGCTTAAGCGACATCGAGTCGAAACGGTGCGTCTTGGCACGCAGCACTTCCAGCTCCTTCGCCGGCGAGATAGGTCATGCGCGGTCCGTCGTCGGTCTGCGTGAGGCGAAGCTCGAGCGGCACCGTCATGGATTGGTTGAACGGCATGCCCTTCGTCTCGGTCTGGAACCAGCCGATCGAATAGCCGGCGTCCGTCCGGCATATCGCTGAACGACTGGGCGGCATAAAAACCTTTGCCGCGATGGCCGGGCAGCTTGGGCGATTCGGCAAATGAACTTCGCTCCGTCGAAACGGCCCACGCGATATTCGCTGCTGCCGCCCAGCAGCACCCACTTCTTCCGCGTCGCGTCGCCGTCCACGCTGCAGCTCGAAGAAATCCGGGCACTCGAAAAAGCCGTCGGTCTTGCTGGCGCAGCGTCCAGTCCTTCAGGTTCGGCGACGTGAAGAAGTGGATGGTGTGGACGCCTTCGAGTTCGACGTAGAGCACCATGACCCACTGTTTCGTCGGCTCGTGCCAGATGACTTTCGGGTCCCGGTTGCCGGCGGTGATTTGTTTCAGCACCGGGTTGCCGCTGTATTTCGTGAAGGTGCGTCCATCGGTGCTGTACGCGAGGCACTGCACCGTGGGATTTCCCGCGGCTGTGTAGAAGAGCACCATGGGTGGCTTGCCGTCCTTGCCGAAGCCGCTGGTGTTTTTCCAATCCACCACCGCGCTGCCGCTGAACATCGGGCCCATGTCGTCGGGCAAGAGCTTGTCGCCCAACTCCTGCCAATGGACGAGGTCTTTGCTCACCGCATGGCCCCAGTGCATATTGCCCCACGCCCAGCCGTACGGGTTGTGTTGGAAAAAGAGGTGATACTCGCCGTTGTAAAACACCAGGCCGTTCGGGTCGTTATTCCAGCCGCGCCGGGGCGAAAAATGGAACTGCCCGCGCAGCGGCTCGCGGTAGAGATCCTCAGCGTCCTTTAACGTGTCGCTTTGCTCGATGGAGCCCAGTGCGGTGGAGTCCTCGTGCAACTTGTCCACACGCAGCACAAGCTGTTTTCCGCGCCACTCGCTCACGTCCATCGGCGCCCACCAATCGGGCTTGCCGTCCGCGAGTTCGATGTCGTTGCGCACGGTGGGCTTGCCGTCCACGAGCAAGGTCACAACGCGTTTTGGCGCCCCGTTCTTAATGGGAATGTGCAGATAGCGCGTCAGGCGCGGTGAACGCTCGCTCAGCATCCGTGACGAAGCCCTTCGGCCGCGTGTCGGTCTGCACGATGTGATCGACATTGATGTGCCCCCAGCCGCCCTGCGCATCGTCCACAATCCGAAGCACCGCCGCCTGGCCTGCGAACTCGGCGACATCCCACGAATCCTGCGCCAGCGCCTCGCTGCCGCCGGGCTTATCGTTCGGCCCGGTCGCGCTGCGGATTACCTCTCCATCCACGAGTAATTGCAGCGCAAGTTTCTCATGGTTCTTTCCACCGCCGATCAGGAACGCGACGTACTTCCGCTCAATGCGAAACTCCGGCGACGTGAGCATGCCCGTCGTGTCGTCGCCATGGAAAAACGAATTCACCAGCCCCTTTCCGTGGTACCCATCCACTTGCATCTGCCCAGGCAGTGTGCCCGCGCTGGCCCGCGGCCAAACGCCTCGCCCGTGGCCGTCCAGGGCGCGTAAGTGTCCGTTTCAAAATCGGCGATCAAGATGTCGTCAGCGGCCAGTGTGATTCTCGTCAGCGATGCGAACAGCGCGATGGTTTTCAGCAGTGTGCACATGGCTTTTCCAGTGGCGTGGATCGAATGGTGCCGCCGTGTCTCTTGCATCATGCGCTATAGTCTACTGCCGCCGTGGCCCACGGCCTATCGATAGTAGTGTGGCGGGCGAGGGGCGTTTACGCTCCTTCCTCTGTAATAGGCCCGGGCATTTATGCCGGGGTCGTTGAGGTCTCGCGTGATTCGCGTCGGTGCGGGCCGCGGCGACGCCGCGGCCCGCACCGACGCGAACACTCAAACGGCGACTAGAACCCGGCATAAATGCCCGGGCCTATTATCGCCTGACGGCGAGGAACGACCGTAAACGGTCGTCGATCACGGAGGCCCATTGCGATTCGCTCCGAGTCCGGAAACCGATTGACAACGCCTACTTTTCGGGTGGCCAAAAATAGTTGCTGCACTCCTTCGCGGCTTCTGCTAGGTTGGCGTGTGCTGATTTTGGACGCCCGCAAAGTTGCCGTTCGGAATGATCGGCTGCAGCGCCAGGTGGGCAGTGCTCGGTACAGGCAGATATCTGGCCCGCGTAGGATCGATGAACGCAGGCGAAGCATCACTTCGACTGTACGTACCCTACGTTCGTTTTCGCGAAGCACTGAAGCGATCACTGCCAAAGCACCACGCTGCAGCATGAACAATCCGACAGCAGCCGCCGCGGGCGGCCCGATCGCGCGTGGGCAAAATTGTGCGAGGTGTGGATGCGCCAGCACAACAAGATCTGCCAGCGCGATCGATTGGCCGAGGGGCCCCTCGTTTTTTTTTAAATCCCACCTCTCCCTTTGGGAGAGGCGAAATGAATTCCTGACAACGTTTCTCATTCGCTTGTCGTCTCATACATCAGGAGGCACGACACGTGGCATCGTTTCGTTATTGCTTCAATACCAGCACGATTCGCGGGCAGAAGCTTTCGCTGCTGGAAGAAATCGATATCGCTGCCCAGGTCGGGTATGACGCCCTTGAGCCGTGGATCGGCGAGATCGAAACTTATGTGCGGCAGGGCGGCTCCCTGGCCGATTTGAAAAAGCGGATTGCCGACCTCGGGTTAACCGTCGAAAGTGCGATCGGCTTTGCCGAGTGGATCGTCGACGACGATGTGCGCAGGAGCAAAGGCCTGGAGCAGGCGCGACGCGATATGGACCTGGTGCAGCAAATTGGCGGCACACGCATCGCGGCACCGCCGGCAGGGGCCACCGACGTTTCTGATATCGATTACTTGAAGGTGGCCGAGCGCTACAGGGCACTGCTGACGCTGGGCGAACACATCGGCGTCATTCCACAAGTGGAAGTGTGGGGATTCTCCAAGACTCTCAACCGACTCGGCCAGGCCGCTCTTGGTGGCCATCGAAAGCGGCCATCCGCAAGCCTGCGTGTTGCCCGACGTCTACCACCTCTACAAGGGCGGCTCCGATTTCGCCGGCCTTAGCCTGGTCAGCGGTCCGGCGATGCACGTGTTCCACATGAACGACTATCCAGCCACTCCGCCCCGCCAAGCAATCGCCGACAGCGACCGCGTTTATCCCGGCGATGGCGTGGCCCCAATCGTTGACATCCTCAAAAAGTTGCATGCAAACGATTTCAATGGCTACCTGTCGATCGAGTTGTTCAACAAGACGTACTGGCAGCAAGATCCACTGGAGGTGGCCCGCCTGGCGCTGACGAAAATGAAAACATTGACTGGTCAGGTCTCCTAGTCGACATCAGGTTCAGGAACGTTTAGAAGACGTCGCGAACCATAATACGACAACGAGAGTCTCCCATGTTTGGCATCGGAGGCATCACGTGCCACGCATCACTTCCGCTTGATTGTCCTGAGAGCAAAGAATATCGCCACGATGAGAACAACCGCGGCAATAATAATCATCTCGACAAGGCTGAGGCCGAACATGGCGTGCTCCAAAACAGAGTTACGACAGCGAATTGGACGGAGAGGAAAATGCTCGGAGAAGATTGTCAGCTAAGCCTCTTGATAGGCGAGGGCTGGGCATGGACAACATTACCACTGCGCGGCGGCGTTGGCGGCCAACCTTTTCGCTTCGTTCGCTCATTCTGCTGACAACGCTCGTTTGCCTGTTACTGGCCGGTTGGCATTCTACGGTTACCCTCGGTGTGAAATTGCTTGGTGGCTATCTCGGAGTTGAACCTCGTGGTGCGAATATTGTGGTCAAGGCACCTTTTGTAATGGCCAGTCCACGCTTCACAGCAACATCCACAACGACTGGGTTGCGCGTCGCTACGACGAACACGTTCTACTTATGGACGTTCGGGCAATTTATAAAGCTGCCGTTTACCACCGAGGACGTGCGCAATACGGGCCCACCACCTCCGGGTCCGCGGCTTATGCCGCCAATGCGCGGCCCGTCTCCATCTGGGCCGATAGACACGCCACCCTACGAGCGCACCATGCCCTATCGGCTGGAAACCGCATGACTTTACACCCAGGTCGTTCCATCGCCAAAATCCATTCAGCGAATGACCGGCGCGGGAACTGGTGCCGCGACTGGCGGATTGACGCTGCTTGCGGTGCGCAATACGACCAGCGAACCAAGGAGCAAAGCCACTAACGTCATGACGATTAGCAGCGCCTTCAAGCTAAACCGCCAGCGCAGCCACGGCGGAAGTAATGCCGCCTCGAGCAGTTTCATTTGCTTGATTTGCAGGTCGCGAATTTCCCGCAGCAATTGCGTCGATTCATCATCCATTGTCGTCGTCTCCGCTGCTTATTCTAGCACAATGGGCCGAAACGTTGGCGACGGCACGTACTGGCCACTACAACGGCTTCGAATCGAGGTGGAGCAATCATCCAAACAGTGAATTCAGAACCTCACGCTGAGGCGCAGAGGACGCAAACAAATACCGACAGATTTATGGAATAGGAGAACACTGCTTTTTCAATAGTTTAATGCGCGTTTAGCAGCGAAGGGCATACAAATTCGCGCATATCAGTCTCTGCGAACTCAGCGCCTCTGCTTGAAATCCTTACGAGGATTAGAACCAATTACCGACGGCATCAATTCGCCACGCTTTGGTGCGATTAACTGCGCACCGCGGCCAGCGCATCGACAACGCGGTCATCGGCCGTGGTGCCCTTTTTGCGGCGCGACAGGCTTTTGAAATCGCCGCGCAAGGCCTTCAGTGCATAGCGCTCCTCGTTGATTTCGTCCATCGTGCGGAAGCCCAATCGACGCAATAGCGGAATGGGCGGGCACCAACCTTGCAGCGCGTGCTGCAAGAAAAAAGTTTGCACGAACGCGGGCAGAAAGAGCCAGCGGCGATTCTTCGTGATGCCCAATGCCAGTCCCAGTAGCGAGATCGTGGGTGCCATTGTCTCCAGGCAGCGCTCGATGTCCCATTCGCGCTCCAGCTCCTCCAAGCGAATCTCAACGGCCTCCGGCCCCGCTTGGATGCAGTCCATGACATTGCGTTCCGTCTGCTGACGAATTCGCTGGTTGATTTCGTCGGACGTGTTCTCGCGGACTCGCTCACTCGTGATCGCTAACATGCTCACACTCCTCTTTGGACGACGGGTCGACCAAAACATCGAGCAACTTTTGTGCCGCAGGAATTACTTGGATTTCATCGATTCACGGAACGCCGATTGGTCGCACCGCGCTCAGGATTATGGTTTTTTTTGCTTCCTCAGCCGCCTGTAGGATATCTGGCGTGCGTGGCAACCAGACGGCCATTTGGCCCGGACCGCGGTGGGCCCAGGCGTAGTAGGGAATCGCAGTGAACAGGACTTCCTCGGCGACGCGAATTTGTTTGTTTCCCTCCGGGCCGCCCTCGCCTTGTCGAGTCGCTTCGGTAACCGTGCGATACTTGCGGGCCGTGCCGGTGACGACCTGCACGCCGCCCAAAAGATCGTTGCGAAATTCAACGTCGAGTGGGTCTTCGTCTCTCACAATCAGGTTGTTGACCTCTCCACCGGGCACGTCAGGCCATTCAATGCAAAACACCAATGGGCCGCGCATGATGGCCACGCGACCTCGATCCGCTTCCACTGAATCGTGCGCCACGACACGCCGCACCAGCATCGGAAGATCTAGTGTCACTGTATCGCCAGGCTTCCACGAACGAGTGATTTGCGCATAGCCGTTTTCTGTTTCCGATTTCACGACTCGCCCATTCACCGAAAGAGTGGGCTGCAAGTTTAACTCCTCGACATAGCGATACAGGTCGCTCGGGAAAGCTTCGTTACGGGCCCAGCCCGGGATGCGGATTTTCAGCGTAAGGTTTTGGCCTGCCGTCTCTGGCATGATCTTGATGGCTACGTTCCCATTCCACGGGTAAGCGGTTTCTTGTTCGATGTGGACCTTGCCGCCGTCGAGCTCAACGTCGGCCGATCCTGCGACAAACAGATTGACATACAGCCCATCGTCGCCCACGGCGTAAACATAACCGGGCACCGACGGAATGAACCGGCAGAGGTTCGTCGGGCAGCACGCGCAGTCGAACCACTTGCTGCGCCGATAGTTGCCCGTAGATGCCAGCGGATTGGGATAAAAGAACGTCTTTCCGTCCAGCGCCATACCGGAAATGGTGCTGTTGAAGGCGGCCCGTTCCAACACGTCGATGTACTTTGCATCGCCGTGGAGCAGGAACATGCGGTGATTCCACAGACACGTGGCCAGGTTCGCGCACGTTTCGGAATAGGCCGATTCGTTCGGCAAGTGGTAGTTCTTGCCGAAAGCCTCGCCCTCGGCCGTGGCGCCGATGCCGCCGGTGACATACGTTTTTTTGCCGACAACGTTTTCCCACAGACGGTCCAACACGGCGGCCAATTCGAGGTCGCCGGTGAGAGCCGCCACATCGGTCGCCCCGGCGTACAAATAAATTGCTCGCACCGAGTGACCGACCACTTCGTCCTGCTCGCGGAACGGCTTGTGATCCTGGCTGTATTCGCCCCACAGCTCCGGCCGATCGTCGGTCGGCTTGCCGCGGAGCTCGAGAAAGTATTTGGCCAGGTCGAGATACCGCGCGTCGCCCGTCACGCGGTAAAGCTTCACCAAGCCAAGCTCAACTTCGGGATGCCCGGGCGGCACTTCCATTTTTCCAGGGCCGAAGGTTTTCACGAGCAGGTCGGCGCTCTTCGTGGCCACGTCGAGGAAATTCTTCTTGCCGGTTGCCGAGAAATGGGCGGCCGCCGCCTCGTACATGTGGCCGAGATTGTACAACTCGTGGCTCAATTTCCCTTCGACCCATTTGTTTTCTTTCGGATAGCAACAAATGATGTTGGCCGGGTTGTCGATCTTGTCGCGGGCCGTCCACGCGGTGTAGAGGTAGCCGTCATCCTCCTGTGCCGCCGCCATATAGCCAATCAACTCATCGGCATACGATTCGAGTTTTGCATCCGGGTGAGTCATGAGCGAGTAGGCGGCGCCTTCGAGCACCTTGGAAACATCGCTGTCGTTGAAGCCGAACTTGCCGGTCCATTTCTTGTCCGAAGTTCCGGCCGCTACTTTGAAATTTTCGATCCGCCCAGTTTCTTCGCACATCTGAAACGACAGCGGAATAGTCACCGTACGATTCACTTCAAGCCGTGGCGACCAGAATGCGTCGGTGAACCGCACCTGGTGCGCGGGCACAGGCCGGATCGGATAGTCGCGCTCCAACTCTGCTCCACCACTCCTAGTTACATTCAACGTACATAGAATTGCCGTCAATGCGAATTGTCGAGCGCGCATGACTTCGACCTCTCCAAAGAGTGTTAGAGAAACGCATCCCAAGCCACGATCGCGAGCATAATGGCGCCAACGGCCAGCTTGCCAACGGTGCCCCACAGGCGGCCAGAAAATGCGCCGCGGCCCGCGGCCCTTCGTTCCGCTTCGGTGCGGCCTTTCCATGCTTCACCAGCATAGGCTCCGACGAAGGCGCCGGCGGCGCCGCCCAACACAGCCATCACGAACGAGCCGAGAATTGGAATCGGTGCGCCGATCGCAAGTCCCGTGATGCTGCCGGCCATCGCGCCGAGGATTGACAGTACGATACCGCGCCGGCTCGCGCCTTGCTTGGCGGCGCCGGCCCGCGCCGGCGCCAAACTCAACGATCTCGCCGACAATGGCGAGGATGATGAGCACGCCGACGGTGGACCACGTCAAACCCTGCTGAACATCCGGCGAAATAAGCCACGCGTAAAGTGCGGCTGCGCCACGATGATCCAGTTGCCGGGCAACGACACGAGCGACAGCATCCATGCAACGCCGCAGGTGATAACCAACAGCAGTGCCCAAACGTAGTAAATCCACGCCGTATCCATGATGGCTGATTGTAGACTCTTTGCGCCGCGCGATCACCCGGCATGGGTCCGGAAAAACTCGGCAATTGTGGACTTGCTTAAGTCGCCGCGCGCCGTGTTTAGAACGAGATCCGCATATTGATCTTCCGTCGCGTCAAGGCGAACGTCGTTCAGGGTGAGAAAAACATCCGCGGCAACGGCCCCGACGCGTTTGCTACCGTCGATAAATGGATGGTTCTGCACGACATGGAACAGATAGGCGGCCGCCATTTCATAGATGTCGGTGTGGAGGAATTGCCCGCCAAAGGTAGCTGCCGGCATTGCGATGGCGGACTTCAACAGCCCCCAATCGCGTACACCGAGCGATCCGCCGTATCGCTCGATCTGGTCGCGGTGGATCGCCACAAGCTCGTCCAGCGTAAGAAACTCGAAATCGACACTCATTCCGCGAGCCGCTTAAGTGCTTTGCCGAAACGCTCGTTGCTGGCGGCCAGCGCCTGCTCGAAGCTCTTGCGGCGTTTCGCATCGCGCACTGGCGCAACCACCAGTGCTTCTCCATCCGTAGATATTTCGAGCGACGTGTTTTCGTCGATCTTCAGCAAATTAAGAATCGAACGGTCGATCACGAGGGCCAGGCTGTTCCCGTGCTTGCTAAGCTTTTTGACCATTTTTGCCCGCCAAAAACGTGTTAGGGTCGTTAGACCGTTGTTATAACAATTGTACAACCACTGCGGGATGCGGTCAAACCTTGTTTTTCGTCACACTACTTCTGTACGACCGTGTGGCTCATTTTTTCTGCCAGTTTGGCCAAGGCCCGGCTGCAGTCTTTTGGGTCGATGAGGACGTGCAAAATACTGGGGCCGCTGCGGTTTTTCCAAGCCGCGTTGAGTGCTTGATCGAAATCGCCTTCGGTGCGGATCAAATAACCGGTACCGCCGCCCAAAACCTCGGGCAGCCGGTGGTATTGCCACGGTTGAATGTCGTTGAACTTCCAGTCGCCGGGGTGTAGCAGCCGCTCCGTGCCGTAGCCGCGGTTGTCGAGCACGATCACTACCGTGGCGAATTTGTGCCGGACAAGATTGGAAAGTTCCATGCCGGTCATCTGGAAGGCGCCGTCGCCCACGATGGCGACAACCCGCGCGTTGGCTCGGGCGACATGCACGCCCAGTGCAGCCGGCACGGCAAAGCCCATCGACGTGTAATAGGCAGGACTCAAGAACTCCGTGCGGCCGCGGGTTGTAAGGTCCGTCGCACCAAACAGTGCGTCGCCGATGTCGGCAATCACGGCCGTCTCATTGTCGAGTTGCTCGTCCAACCGCTCGATGAGCCGCGTAATGGTGATGCGATCAGCCGGCCGCAGCGTAAACGGCTCCTTCCAGAATTCGGTCGGTGCCGGGGGCGGCGGGCTTTTTGGCCGTGGCTTGCGGGTGGTCAATGTTCGCACAAAGTCGTCCAGCCGCACGTCATGGTAATGATGGTGCCGCACTCGAAGCTGCTCGCTGGTCACGAGAATGCAATCGGCCATGTCCAGCTCGGCCGTGTACACACCGAGATTGATATCCGTCATGAACGTGCCGAGCATGATCAGACAGTCGCTGGCCTCGACGTATTTGGTAACCTCGTCGCGGCCGAGTGCACCGCCGTAGAGTCCCATGTAGAGCGGGTGCGTTTCGGTCACGACACCTTTGCCCAAAATGGTCGCCGCCATGGGAATGCCCGATGCTTCAGCCAACTGCACGGCGACCTCCTGCAGTCCGAACCGATGGACTTCAACCCCCAAGAGCAGCACCGGCTGGCGGGCGTTTTCAATCCGC
The DNA here is from genome assembly GCA_963786455.1 of uncultured Planctomycetota bacterium. Taxonomy (GTDB): domain Bacteria; phylum Planctomycetota; class Planctomycetia; order Pirellulales; family Lacipirellulaceae; genus JABDGM01. Next base: position 258,669 of record CAWAZX010000019.1, read on the forward strand.
TCCACGGTTTCATTCACGGCTTCGTTGAGCGCCCGGGTGTCGCTCGGCGTTTCCGCGCTCTTGTAAGGCGGTGTGGTCTCGGGCCGCACGTGTACCATGTCGCGGGGGATTTCCAAGTAAACCGGCCGCTTGTAACGGGCGCATGTGGCCAGCACGCGATCGATTTCGCTGAACGCGGTGAGCGGGTCGATGAGCTCGGTGCCGGCGCAGCAGAGCTTTTCGAACACGTCGTATTGGGTTCGCCAGTTGCGGACCATGTGGTGCAGGAGTGGGTTGTGCACGCGCTCGCGCACTCCAGGCGAGCCTGAGATCAGCACGACCGGCGATTTTTCTGCATAGGCCCCCGCGATGGAATTGCAGACGCTCAGCCCCCCCACACAGTACGTGACGCATAGCGCGCCCATGCCATGCACGCGGGCATACGCATCGGCGGCAAAGCCGGCGCAGTCCTCGCGCGTGCAGCCGACGATATTCAGCGGGCTCTTTTCCAGCATCGTATAGAACGACAGGACGTAATCGCCCGGTATGCCGAATACGTCGCGGATGCCATAGTCCTGTAGCCGCCGGATTACGTATTCGCCAATGGAAAAACGTTCGTTGCGGTCGTCGCTGGCCATCCTCGTCCTCATGGCTAGGGTTATGTTGCCCAATGATACGGCAAGCAATTATAGTGAGTCTCGCGTGCCTAGGCACAAAGTGACTACCACCAAGCATTTTTTGAATCGGGAAGGTGTGATGTCGAAAATCCGCTGGGGAGTGTTGAGCACCGCAAAGATCGGCCGGCAATACGTCATCCCGGCGACGCAGCGCAGCCAATTTGGTACCGTGACGGCGATCGCCTCGCGCGATCTATCGCGCGCCAAATCCACGGCGGCCGATTTGGGCATTGAGAAAGCGTACGGCTCGTATCAGGAGTTGCTTTCCGATCGCAACATCGACGCCGTTTACATCCCCCTGCCCAACCACCTGCATGTGCCGTGGTCCATTCGATCGCTCAAGGCCGGCAAGCACGTGCTGTGCGAAAAGCCGATCGGGCTATCCGTGGCGGAGGCTGAGCAATTGGCCGGTGCAGCTGCCGCTCATCCAAAGTTGAAGATGATGGAAGCTTTCATGTATCGCTTTCATCCGCAATGGCAGAAGGCCCGCCAGTTGGTACGGGAGGGCCGCATTGGCCAACTGCGCACCATTCAAACGTTCTTTTCGTATTTCAACGATGACCCGCAAAACGTCCGAAACCAGCGCGATATCGGTGGCGGCGCGTTGATGGACATCGGCTGCTATCCGATCTCACTCTCGCGATTTATTTTTGATGCCGAGCCGGATCGCGTGCTGGGACTCATCGAGCGCGATCCGAACACACAAGTCGATCGGCTAACCTCCGGCGTGCTCGAATTCTTCCAGGGCACCTCCACGTTCACCTGTGCGACCCAGCTCATGCCGTATCAGCGCGTCAACATCTTCGGCACGTCGGGACGGATTGAAATTGAGATCCCGTTTAATGCGCCGGTGGATCGGCCGTGTCGCATGTGGGTACAATTGGGCCTCGCGCCGAACGCCCCCAACGAAGAGATTCGCTTCGAAACGAGCGACCAGTACAGCTTGCAGGCCGATGCCTTCGTTCAAGCAATCATGAACGACAGCACCGTACCCACGCCGATCGCCGATGCGGTGGCGAACATGCGGGTGATTGAGCGCGTGGCGACCAGCGCGAAGAATAACGCGTGGGCGTAGGGCCGAATTCAGCGCCCGTCGAACGGTTAACGGGTGCCACTGCTAATTTGTTAGCAGTGTTCCTTCCTGCGTAGCCTTGCTGCCGAAACTCCGATGAACGGCCGCAAGGACACCGCATAGAGTACACTGCTGGGCAAGCCAGCAGTGGCACCATTTCTTAACACCAATAGTCGATCTTGACGCGATTTCCGCGGTCGCGGGACAATATGTTGCGAATGTAACCCGCCGTCTCCACGCCCATGTCCACCAACGCTTCCAGCCTGGCATCCGAGCCGCACACATCCGCGACCTGGCGGATTGTGGCCGGCTATGCGTTGATGCTGCTGATTGCGGTGGGGCTGCTGTGGTTGATCCTGTCCTACGGCAGCAAGCACCTTTCGCCGGCCGCATCGGAAGCGGCTCGCAGCACTTCATCCGCCGCGGCGCCGCACCAGCTCGATGCACTGTATCACGTGCTGCTTTCGCTCGTGTTGATTCTCTTATTGGGCCGTTGGCTGGGAAAACTGTTTATCCATTTCGGCCAGCCGCGGGTAATCGGCGAAATGGTGGCCGGCATCATGCTAGGTCCGTCGCTGTTGGGGTACTTCTGGCCGGCGGCTACGGCGTTCATTTTGCCGGAACACGCGCAGCCCGCCTTGAAAATCATCGCGCAGATCGGTGTCGTGTTGTACATGTTCTTGGTCGGCCTGGAGCTCAATGCCGGTTTGCTGAAGTCGCGGGCGCACGCCACCGTGGCCATCTCGCACGCCAGCATTGTCACGCCGTTTCTATTGGGCAGTTTACTGGCACTGTGGTTGTATCCGCGATTGGGCACGCCGGACGCTTCCTTCACCAGCTTCGCCTTGTTCATGGGTGTGGCGATGTCGATCACCGCCTTTCCCGTGCTCGCTCGCATCCTCACCGATCGGAATATGGAAAACTCCGAGCTTGGCGTCGTCGCGATCAGCTGCGCGGCGATCGACGACGTGACCGCCTGGTGCCTGCTGGCGTTTGTCGTGGGCGTGTCGCAATCGGCCGTTAATGGTGCGGTTCAGACGACGATCATGGCGGTGGCATATATCGCGGTCATGCTGCTCGTCGTACGGCCGCTGGCGGTGCGCTTTTTGGGGCACGACGCCGATCATCCCACGAAGCGGATGGCGGTATGGGTGCTTGTCGCGCTGTTGTTCTCGGCGATGACGGCCGAATGGATCGGCATCCACGCCATCTTCGGGGCGTTTCTGCTGGGGGCCGTCATCCCGCACGATAGCGACGTTGCCCGCGACTTCACCAACAAGTTGGAAGACATCGTCAAGATACTTCTCTTGCCGGCGTTCTTTGCGTACACGGGCATGAGAACGCAGATCGGGCTCGTGACGGGCTGGGAAGCATGGATGTTCTGCGCGGTGATCATCCTTGTGGCCACGCTCGGCAAGTTCGGCGGCAGCTTCGTGGCGGCCTGGTCCACCGGGCTGAGTCCGCGGCTGTCGGCGGCGCTGGGTATTCTCATGAACACCCGCGGCCTGATGGAGCTCATCGTACTCAACATCGGCCTGGAGCTCGGCGTCATTTCCCCGAAGCTCTTCGCCATGATGGTGATCATGGCCCTGGTCACGACGATCGCCACGACGCCGATCCTGCAACTGCTCACGTCGGTTACGGCTGAGCCAGAAAAGGCCGCCGCCTAGATGCCCGGTTGTGCCGGCTGTGCCGCCGCGGATTGGCTGTTCGTGCGCTCTTGCGCCAATTGCTGGCAATTCGCAAGCCGGTGGGTGTAGACTTGCTTACCGGCACCGGTTCTGTTCTCGGTTCTCAAAATCCAGGGGGTCCTTGTGATGTCATCGCGCCACCGAACGTATTTGATTCTCGCGCTGGCCGCGCTTGCCGCCTTTGCCATCGGCACTTCAGTGTCTGCCCAGGGACGCGGCAAATCCCGCACCTTTAGCGGCGGATCGAACAACAATTCGAATGACAACAACAACGACGACGACAATAGTGACAACAACAACCGGGGCCGCAACCGGCGAAACCGCGATCGCGACAACGATGAGAATAACGGCGGTTTCCAGTTGGGAGATTCCGACGCTCAAAAGATCCAGCAGGCGCTCCAAGGCTTCCAAGGAAACTCGGGACAAGGTCAACAATTACAAAACGGTCAACAGGGATTGCAGTTCAAAAACAGCAAACAACGGCAAAATTTTCAATTGAATAACCAAGGCCACGGACAAAACCAATTTCGCCGCCGCCAACACAACATGCAAAACTGGGCCGTCGAGTTCGGCGGATCAACGCCGTTTTCCGTAAAGTGGTATGAAGACCATCCAAAAGCGTTTCATCATCATCACCACCATCATGATGACGATGCCTGGAAAGTGGCCACCGCTGCGAACGTGATCGGGTGGCTCGGCTGGGGCGCCCACCACCATCACCACCCGCACGACACCAACATCGAGTACCATTCCGTGCCCATCGAGACCTACGTCATCGATCCACACGCCCCTGGCGAATGGATGACGCTCGGTGTTTACACAATCAGCACCGGTCCCGGCGATGAAGGGACGCGGCTCGTAGAACTGGCCGTCGATAAGCACGGCCACATCCGCGGCAACTATTACGACTCAATCGCTAATGTCGCGCATAATATCACCGGCCACATCCACGAACCGACCCAGCAGGTGCAGTGGAGGCTCGATTCGAACAAGCAATTGGTGTTTTTCACGCCACTGAGCCAGCTCACGCAATCGCAAGGCGTGGTTTACGTGAGGTTGCCCAGCGGCAAACAGCAGCAATGGCAACTCGCGCGGATGGAATACGCGAGCAATTAGACGTGCGTGAATGTGATCGCACGTGAAAGTAACGAAATAGCCGGCGACGTGCGCGTCGCCGGTTTTTTTGCGCGATCATGAAGTGATTACGAATCGATTTCACCGGGCAATTCATCAGACCGCAGTAGTCGGCGTGCTCCATGACGAACGCCATGAACCACCACCAAATCCGAATCAACGGTGTAGAGAACTCGATAATGGCCGAACATCATTTGATGCATGGGCAAACCTACGGCTTGGGCCTCCGGAGCAAGGCCGTGCCGGAGAGGAAAACGTCGCAGCGATTCAATCTCTTCGAGAATCCTATCACGCCATCGACGAGCAGCTTCGGGAGCATTTTTCGAAATGATATATTCTACGATCTCATCGATCTGATCGTACGCCCGATGGGTAATCCGGACTTCATGCTCCATACTTCTCAGTCAGCTTTAGGCGCACTTCATCGAGCGATATGGTTTGTCCGGCAGCGGCTTGGGCCAGACTAGTCTTAATGTCTGCCACGGACTTTTCAAATTCTTCATCGCTGCCGACGCCCATCATGTCACGAAAGATCGCCATTGTCATAACGACGTGTTCACCTTGTCGGCCGGGAACCGCCACAGGTCCGCCGTTTTGGGCGGCGACCGCCGCTTCAATCTCGTCCGGAAGTTGGGAATGGATGGCGACCATGTCTATATCATAGCAAATACGTTTGTGTTTGTCACACAGTTGCCCTTACAGTTCACGCTAAACCCTCTATCGCGCAAGCTCGTATATCACCTTCGTATTGACCGGTTGAACTGTTCCGCGGTCAGTGATGATCGTCGATATTAATGCAGCCGGCGTGACATCGAATGCCGGGTTGTAAACGGCGACGTCGCCAGGTGCCGTTTGTTTGCCGAAGCCGTGCGTGATTTCTTCGGCAGTCCGCTGCTCGATGGGGATATCGCGACCGCTGGCGATCGACAGATCGAACGTCGTCGCCGGCGCGGCCACGTAAAACGGAATGCCGAAGACTTGGGCCAGCGTGGCCACGCTGTACGTGCCGATCTTGTTGGCCGTGTCGCCGTTGGCGGCGATGCGGTCGGCCCCGGTGATCACTGCCTGCACGCGGCCTTCGCGCATCACTTGGGCCGCGACGGAATCGCAGATCAGCGTGGCATCGATGCCGCGCTGCTGGAGTTCCCACATCGTGAGCCGCGCGCCTTGCAAGCAGCGGCCGCGTTTCGTCGACCCACACGTGCGGTCGCTTGCCGCGCCGGGCGAGTTCGAAGATCACGGCCAGTGCCGTGCCGTCGCCGCCGGTGGCACAGGGCGCCCGCGTTGCAGTGCGTGAGGATGCCGGCGCCTTCCGGCAGGTCGGCGAGCAAATCGGCTCCGTGGCGTGCCATCGCGGCGCATTGCTGGCGATCTTCGTCGTGGATTGCCCGGGCTTCGGCGAGCAGGCGCTCGAGTCGGCGACTGCGCCGCTGGTGGGCGGCGCCCACCCTACGCATGCGATCCAGGGCCCAGAACAGATTCACCGCCGTGGGCCGGCTCGTCGCCAGGTAGTCGCAAACTCTCGTCAACGCTTCGCCCCGCTCGTACGCCGAGACACACACCATAAGCCGCCGCGACGCCGATCGCCGGTGCCCCGCGCACGCTCAGCCGCTTGATCGCCTGCCAAACGTCTTCGACGGTGCGGCATTCGAGATACACCGTTTCGCCGGCAGCCGCGTCTGGTCCAAGAGCACTAGATGGCCGTCGACTTCGCCTGCCCAGCGAATTGTCGCAAACGGTTCATGCGATTGAGGGGGTCGGGAGTCTTGAATCTTGTCAGAATCCTTGGCCGTATTCATCGGTGACCAGTTCTCAATTGACGCACGGCTGACGACTCCCGACCCCGTTCGCTACGCCACTTTGAAACGCGGCGAGTACGGCAGGCCGAACGTCTCGGCCACCGCCTTGTTCGTCACTTCGCCGCCGTACAGGTTGATCGCGCGGGCGACCGGGCGCAGCTCGCGGGCCGCGGCCTCGATGCCGCGCTGGGCGATCTCCAGCACCCACGGCAGCGTCACGTTGCACAGGGCGAACGTGCTGGTGCGGCCGACGGCGCCCGGCATGTTGGTCACGCAGTAGTGCACCACGTCGTCGACGATGTAGGTCGGGTTGCTGTGCGTCGTCGGCCGGCTCGTGGCGATGCAGCCGCCCTGGTCGATCGCCACGTCGATGATCACGCTGCCGGGCTTCATCCGCTTGCAGGTCTTCGCGCTCGACGAGCATCGGCGCCTTGGCGCCGGGGATCAGCACCGCGCCGATCACCAGGTCGGCCTTGCGCCAGTTGCTCGCGGATCGTGTGGCGGTCGCTGAACAGGCAGTTGACGTTGGGCGGCATGATGTCGTCGAGATACCGCAGCCGGTCCATGTTGATGTCGAGAATGGCGATGTCGGCGTTGAAGCCGGCGGCGATCTTGGCCGCGTTCGCGCCGACGACGCCGCCGCCGAGGATCGTGATGTACGCCGGCGCCACGCCGGGCACGCCGCCCAGCAGAATGCCGCGGCCCATCTGCGGCCGTTCCAGATACTTGGCCCCCTCCTGAATGCTCATCCGGCCGGCGACTTCGCTCATCGGCGTCAGCAGCGGCAGCCGGCCCTGGTCGTCGGCCAGCGTTTCGTAGGCGACGCACGTCGCACCGCTGGCGAGCAATCGCTTCGGTCAGCTCGCGGTCGGCGGCGAAGTGGAAGTAGGTGAAGAGCATCTGGCCGCTGGCGGATCAGTGGCCACTTCGCTGCGGCAGCGGCTCCTTGACCTTCACGATCAGGTCGGCCCGGGCGAAGATCTCCTCGGGACCGCTCACCAGCTCCGCCCCGGGCCGCAGATAATCGTGATCCGGCAGGCCCGAGCCCAGGCCGGCGCCCGCTTCGACCAGCACCTGGTGCCCGCGGCGCACCAGCTCCTCGACGCCCACCGGCAGCATCGCCACGCGATATTCGTCCAGCTTGATCTCTTTCGGCACTCCGACGATCATGACAATGGCTCCTTGAGGCCGAGGGTCAAAATCACGCCTCGAATGTCCGCTTGCGGCTGTAGCGCGCATCAATCCTCAACGGCCAGCCCGAGTTTTCGCATTGTCTGCACGTACTCGACTCGACGCAACTCGCAGATCATGTGTCTGGATGGTCAGCACATGGCATCGGACAATCGCGAAAAAACTGGCTGCCGCTCGCGATTCTCGCCGCCGCCCTGCGTCGTCTGGGCCGGGCTTGTTCGCGCTGGGGGCATATCTCGAACTGGGCGCCGATCGGCCGCGCCACGACCTCCGCAAGCCGCTGATCGTATTGGGTACGCATGGCGACATTTCCTTGCCGTCTGGGGCCTTGCGCTTTGGGCCGGAGCCCGGCGTCAGCGGTAGAAAGTAGTCAGGCTTCGACGATTGCGCGATTTCGCACACGAATTCGTGATATTGCGCCGGATGTGGTCCGCCCTTGTCCGCCTCTGACGAGCAGCGGTAAACTGATGGATTCCAATATTTGCCGGCAATGCAGTTGGAAGTGTGACAGGATTACGATATCATGAAAACTTACATGGCCAAGCCCGGCGAAGTCGAGCAGAAGTGGCACGTGGTCGATGCCACGGACCAGATCGTCGGCCGGCTGGCCAGCCGGATCGCCGTGATCCTCATGGGCAAGCACCGCCCGACGTACACGCCGCACGTCGACACGGGCGACTTTGTCGTCGTCGATCAATGCCGAGAAGGTGCGGTTCACCGGCAAGAAGTGGGAGCAGAAAGAGTACCGCTGGTACACCGGCTACCCGGGCCAGCGATCGGTCACGGCCGAGACGCGGCTGGAGCGCAAGCCGGAGCTGATCCTGCACGAAGCCGTGCGGCGGATGCTGCCCAAGAACAAGCTGGCGTACCAAGATGATCACCAAGCTGAAGATCTACGCCGGGCCGACCATCCGCACCAGGCGCAGCAGCCGGAGCCGCTGGAACTGGCCGCGAAGTAACGCAAGCGTAGATTCCTAACACTCTGACACCTGACACCCGACACCTAATTCACCATGCCTGCCGACAGAAAAAGTCATCGACGCCCTCGGAACCGGCCGCCGCAAGACCTCGGTGGCCCGCGTGCGGATTCGTGCCGGCACCGGCAAGCTCACGATCAACGAGCGCACGCTCGAGGACTATTTCCACGATCCAGCAGGATCGCAACGCGGTGGTTGCGCCGCTGGAGCACGCCGGCGTGCGCAACAGCGTCGACGTGGTTATCCGCGTCCACGGCGGCGGCAGCACCGGCCAGGCCGGCGCGTGCATGCAGGGCATCGCCCGGGCACTGATGCGCTACGACAGCGACCTCTCCGACAAGCTCCGCGAGAAGCACTTCCTCACCCGCGATGCCCGCATGAAAGAACGCAAGAAGCCCGGCCTGCACGGCGCCCGCCGCGGCACGCAGTTCTCGAAGCGGTAGCTGCGATGGTCGGTTCCACAGACACGCGCCGGCGTACGCCGGTTTACTCGCACCGAATCGTCTTCCGGCAAGCCCAGCCGCTGATACAGCCCACGGCGTGCCGCTTTGTCGCCTTCGAGCGTTTCGCGGGCATATTTCGCCACGCGCTCGGCGTGCGGCACGCGGCACGACGATCACGCCGTCGCCGTCGGCCACCACGACGTCGCCCGGCATCACCAGCACGCCGCCCACGACGATCGGCCGATTGACCGATTCGATTTCATTGCGGCCCGGCCGGATGCCGCGGCCCAGCTTGCGAAAATACAGCGGCACTTTCTGCGCGATGATCTCGTCCGTGTCGCGGGCCGTGCCGCTGGTGACCACGCCCACGCAACCGCGCAGCTTTCCACGACATGATGTTGTTCGAGCCGATCGAGCCGACATCGGCGTCCGGCGCTTCTTCGATCACGAGCACGGAGCCCTCGCGCAACAGCGGCACAAACGGCTCCGGCGAGCGGCTGGTGTACCACTCGCCCACCCAGCGATTGAATTCGTCCGGTTTCAGTCGGTCCGTGTCGCGGCTGGTTGGTCGGCACGTACCGGCCGTCACGGCGATGCCGACGATGCGATGCGTGAAGTGCTTCGTATCGCGCCACAGCGGACCGATGTCGGCCGATACCAGACCCACGATCCGCCAGGCCGGCCTGATCCATGCCGTCGGAAACGTCGGCCACGCGCAGGCCATCGAACAGACGCCAGAATCTGTCGATCTTCTTCCGCGCTGTACACCTTCGTCTCGATGAACGAGCGGCCGGCTCGCAGCGATTCTGCGATCGATCGGCCGGCTGTGCGCATGGCCGCAGGTGACCGACCGCTGAAGCCAGCGAACGGCACACCAGCGAGATACAGTTCCGTACTTAAGCGATTGGCGTCCATTGATTTCACTCCTGGGAGCAAGGTTCGTGATCATCGCGAGCATGCTGACAGTTCGCGCCGCAATACACAGCCGCCATTGTAGCGAAGCGCCACGACGATTGGCACTATGACGCGCACGCGCAGTCCGGCCATTCTGCACTTGCCGTATGGGTCGGCCGCAGGGTACAACATGGACCGGTCCTCCCGGTCAACTTTTGAGCGGCAGACCCAGAAGTCCGCCAGCTCGCATTCAAGTTCCGGGAGGGCCTTTCTCTGCGATATCGGCTTTCGTCGTCGCTCTCCACCTCGGTATCTTCCGCCCATGGATCTGCGAACCCAAACTGTTCGTCTTCCTCCTGGCCACGTTCCTGGGGCTGGAGGTGATTCGCCGCGTGTCGCCGCTGTTGCACACGCCGCTGATGTCGCTGACCAACGCGATCTCGGCGATCGCGGTCGTGGCGGCGATTCAGGTGATCTGCGAAGCGCAACACCAATCTCAGCACGGTGCTCGGCACGCTGGCCGTGATCGCGGCCACGATCGAACATCGTCGGCGGGTTCTGGATCACCGACCGCATGCTGAAAATGTTCCGCCGGGAGACGCGCCGCCGTGATTAGCCTGCTCGCCACATTCGGTCTGCTGGCCGCAGCCGCGATCGCGACCGCTCGATGCGCGGACCGTCGCTCTACGTGGGTGCTCGTACCTCGTGGCCGCGGCGCTGTTCATCCTGTCGCTCAAATGGCTGAGCCACCCACGCACGGCTCGGCGCGGCGTGCTGGCCGGCGAAATCGGCATGGCGCTGGCCGTCATCGGCACGCTGATGATGTTCCACGTCGGCATTACAAATGGGTGCTGGTCGGCATCGTCATCGGCTCGCTGATCGGCGCGCCGATGGCCATCTGGATGCCGATGACCGCCGTGCCGCAGCGGACGGCGCTGTCGCACGCGTTCGGCGCGCTGGCCGCGGCGCTGGTCGGCATCGCCCACTACTACGAGCCGCACGGCGATCACGATCGACCGCTTCACGATGGGCGTGCTGGCCCTGGAAGTGCTGCTGGGCAGCCTCACGTTCACGGGCAGCCTCGTGGCGTTCGGCAAACTGCAGGAGCTGATTCCCAGCTCGATCAAGGGCTTGCCGAACCAGAACTCGATCAATTTTTCGCTGCTGGGCGCCGCGATTCTGTGCGGCATGTGGCTGATGCTTCAATCCGACCATTACGTGGTGTTCGTCCTGCTGGTGCTGCTCGGTCTGGTGTTCGGCCTGTGCCTGGTGATGCCGATCGGCGGGGCCGACATGCCGACGGTGATTTCGCTGTTCAATTCCTACGCCGGCCTGTCGGCCAGCATGATGGGCTTCGTGCTCGACAACTACCTGCTGATCATCGCCGGGGCGCTCGACGGCTCATCGGGCCTGATCCTGTCGATCATCATGTGCAAGGCGATGAACCGCTCGTTCACCAACGTGCTGTTCGGCCGGATGGACGCCAGCCAGGTGGCCTCGGCCGACGATGTGTACGGCGGCAAAGTGAAATCGGCCTCGGCCGAAGATGTGGCCATGATGCTCGACGGCGTGCAGCGCGTGGTCGTCGTGCCCGGCTACGGCATGGCCGTGGCCCAGGCCCAGCACGCGGTGCGCGAGCTGTTCAATCTGCTGGAAGAGCCGCGGCACCGAGGTCGAGTTCGCCATTCACCCCGTGGCCGGCCGCATGCCGGGGCACATGAACGTGCTGCTGGCCGAGGCCGACATTCCGTACGACAAGCTCAAGGAGATGGACGAGATCAACCCCAGCTTCGCCCAGACCGACGTGGCGATCGTCATCGGGGCCAACGACGTGGTGAATCCGCTGGCCAACACCGATCCGAAGAGCCCCATCGCCGGGATGCCGATTCTCAACGTGGGCGAGGCCCGCACCGTGGTCGTGGTCAAGCGCAGCCTCAGCCCCGGCTTCGCCGGCATTCCCAACCCGCTGTTCGCGGCCGACAATTGCCTGATGCTGTTCGAAGACGGCAAAAAGGCGATGGTCGACCGTCGTCGCCGCGATGAAAGAAGCCGCCTAGCGACAATCAATACTCGCAATTCATTAGCGTCGGCGGCAACGCCGAATCGACACCGACAAACGAGAATTTCCCCATGCGATACGGCCACGTATTCCAATGCATTCTGATCTCTTCTATTGTTGCCACGCGTCAATCGTCCAAGCTGCGAGCGAAGAACCTACCGACAACTGCAGCGCCGGCTGCCGGCCCTGCAAGCAATACGTCGCCAAACCGGACGCCTCGTACCATTGGAAAAAGCGCCGCGAAGGCAAGCTCGGCGCAGGGCACATTTGTCGAGCTGATCCTCACGTCGCAAACCTGGCGCGACATCGTCTTGGAAGCATCAACTGTTCATCTATCGCCCGTCGAATGTCGAATCCACGCTCGCAAGCGCTGCTGCTGATTGCCGGCGGATCGTGGAACGATGCGCTCGAACAGCCGCCGGCCCGAGAACGATCAAGATGCCGGGCGAAGCACCGTGTCGTGGCCACGCTCGCCGAAATCATGGGCGCCCCGGTGGCGGTGTTGCTGCAAGTGCCCGAGCAGCCGTTGTTCGGCGGCATGGTCGAAGACGAAATCATTTCCTACACCTTTGCCGAATACATGAAGAGCGGCGACGCCGAATGGCCGCTGCTCTTGCCGATGGTGAAAAGCGCCGTTCGCGGCAATGGATGCGACTCAGGAGTTCGCCAAGGCGAGTGGCAGCTCGATGTCGAGAATTTCCTGGTCACCGGCGCGTCGAAACGCGGCTGGACCACCTGGCTCACCGCGGCGGTCGATCCGCGCGTCAATGCGCATTGCGCCGATGGTGATCGACATGCTCAACATGCGGCCGCACATGGAGCTGCAAGAAGAATCGTTCGGCGGCTATTCCGAGCAGATTGCGGATTACACCGATAAGGGCTTGCAAGACCAGCAAGACAGCGAGCGGGCGGTGGCACTGCGGTCGATCGTCGATCCGTACAGCTACCGCGGGCAGCTGCAGCAGCCAAAGCTGATCATCCTCGGCACGAACGACCGCTACTGGCCGGTCGATGCGGCTCAATCTCTATTGGGACGACTTGGAAGGCGAGAAGTACATTCTGTATGTGCCGAACAACGGGCACGGGATCCGCGATTATCCGCGCGTGTTGGGCACGGTGCTGGCTCTGCACGAGCATGTCGCCGACAACAAGCCGATGCCCAAGCTCGCTTGGAATTTCACCGACCTGGGCGACTCGTTGCGGTTGGAACTGTCGTCTGACACCAAACCGCGATCCGTCACGGCATGGACAGCAAGCGCCAAGACTCGCGATTTCCGGGAATCGCAGTGGAACTCTCGGCCGGCCCAAAGCGACGAAGCGAAGGACGGCATCTTCGTCGTCGAACTCAAGAAGCCGGCGGACGGATTTGCCGCCGTGTTTGCCGAAGCCAAATTCAACGGGCGAGCCATGCCGTTTTATCTGTCGACGGACTTACGGGTGGCAAAGCCAGCGAAAACGGCCGCAGCAACTTCGGGCGGAAACTGATTAGAACGCCCAAACCTCGGGTCAATACCTCGCCGGCGGCCGATTCGAGCCGAACTTTGGTGCGGATCGTGCCGATTCTGTTGATACGCCACGCCGGATCCACCTGACTCCAATCTCGGCCGCGTTTTTCCACAGGTGTAGTTGTATGACGGGCGAAGATTGCATAGAATCAGGCATTGTTTCTTGAGATTGAATCTCAATTACGGTTGCGGCAGACGAATGAGCGACTCAATTCCACTGACGATGTTACGTCGAGGCGAAGTTGCTAACGTCTCGCGATTAGTTGGCGCGTCCGAATCGGTTCGTCGACTTCAAGAGCTTGGCATTCGCACAGGCGCACTCATCGAGATTATCCGCGGCGGCTCGCCGTGCATCGTTCGGGTGGAAGGCAGCACGCTTTGTTTCCGTGATGACGAGCAGGTTCGCGTGCTCGTGTCGCCAAGGAAAACGGCATGACGCATGTTGCGGCGGAGCTTTCTGTCGGCCAATCGGGCCGCGTCGCACGAGTGGCCGGTTCCGACGATGTGGCTCGCCGCTTACTGGAAATGGGCGTGACGCCCGGCGTCGAGCTGCGCCGATTCGGTGCCGCGCCGCTGGGCGATCCACTCGAATTCGAACTCCGCGGCTACCGTTTGAGCCTTCGCCGCAGCGAAGCACAGCATATTGAACTGGATATCAGCGAAAATCGAAATTGAACCACAAAGGCACAAAGGACACGAAGGCATAATCATAAAGGATGACCGATCGAAGAAAAATGGCGAGTAAGTAATTTGACAATAAGCATGTGATCTCGAGTCGGAATGATTTCTCCTCATCATTCATTTTTCATCCTTATTTACTCCTTCGTGACCTTCGTGCCTTTGTGGTTAATCTTCCATGACCACGATTAGCCCAGCCAAAACGATTCGCGTGGCCTTGATCGGTAATCCGAATACCGGCAAGTCGACGCTGTTTACCGCGCTGGCGGGTGTGCGGCAGCGTGTCGGCAACTACCCTGGTGTCACGGTCGAAAAGAAGGTCGGCCATCTGCAGCATGACGGGCACACGTTCGAGTTGGTGGACCTGCCGGGTACCTACAGCCTGGCCCCGCGCTCGCCGGATGAGATGGTGACCGTCGATTTGCTGTTGGGGCGACGCGACAATTTGCAGCCGCCCGACGTGGTACTGTGCATCGTCGACGCCAGCAATCTCGAGCGCAATTTGTTTCTGGTGAGCCAGGTGCTATCGCTGGGACTGCCCACGGTCGTGGCGCTCAACATGGTGGATCTGGCGCGCGACCGGCAGATCGAGATCGACGTCCAGGCGCTCGGCACGCGATTGGGAGTGCCCGTAGTTCCCGTGCAGGCCAACCGCCGCACGGGGCTGGAGCGGCTGAGAGTTGCGTTGGCCGAGGCCGCAACGAGCCGCGTTCCGCATCGCGACGATCCATTGCCAAAGGTGTTTCAAGTGCAGTCGCGCGAGCTGGCCGATTGGCTTAATCGCCAGCGCAGCGAGCCGCTGCCGCAAGCGCTGGTGGACCGGCTGCTGCTGGATGGAAGCGGATATCTTGAGCAAGAGCTGTTGAACGGCGACGCGGCCGAAGGTGGTGTGCGTCTGCGCAAGGCGCGCGAATCGCTGGCAGCCGCGGGCTTTCCTGTACCTGCCGTGGAAGCCATTTCACGCTACGAGTGGGTCGGCCGGGTGCTGGACGGCGTTGCTCATCGGCCGGCCGATCATCAGCCCACGACGAGCGATCGCATCGATGCCGTGCTGACGCACAAGCTGTGGGGCACGCTGATTTTCGTCGCCGCGATGGCGATGCTGTTTTCGTCCATTTTTATTTTCGCCGTCCCGCTGATGGAAATGATCGACACGGCCGTGAGCGGTCTGGCGGGGCTTGTGGAAAGCATTCTGCCTGCAGGCTCACTCCAGTCACTGGTGGTCGACGGCATGATTGGCGGCGTCGGTGCAGTCGTCATCTTCCTGCCGCAGATACTGATTTTGTTTTTCTTCATCGCTCTCTTGGAGGACTGCGGCTACATGGCCCGGGCCGCGTTCCTGATGGACCGGCTGATGGCCGGCGTGGGGCTGAGCGGCAAGTCGTTCATCCCGTTGCTTTCGTCGTTTGCCTGCGCGGTGCCCGGCATCATGGCCACGCGCGTCATCGAAAATCGACGCGACCGATTGGCCACCATCCTCATCGCCCCGCTGATGAGTTGTTCTGCCCGGCTGCCGGTGTACGTAATTCTCATCGGTGCGTTCGTGCCGGCACAGCATTACCTGGGCGGCCTTCTCGGCCTGCAAGGATTGGTGTTGCTGGCCATGTACGCCGTGGGCACGATTGCCGCGATCGGTATGGCGTGGCTCTTGAAGAAGACGTTGCTCCGCGGGGAGACGCCGCCGTTTGTGATGGAGCTGCCGAGCTACAAGATCCCGTCCGCGCGGACTGTGCTCTATCGCATGGGCGAGCGAGGCTGGGCGTTTTTGGTCCGCGCCGGTACGGTGATTTTTGCGGTCACAATCGTGATTTGGGCGTTGACTTATTATCCCCGCAATGACGAGCGGGTTGCGGCGGAGATCGCCGCGCAGCGAGCCGCGTTGCAAGACGCCGACGCTCTGGCCAGCTTCGACGATCCGGACAATCGAGCGCATCTCGAAGCCAGCCTGCACCAACGGTACAGCTTTTTGGGCCGCGCAGGCCAGTGGATCGAGCCGGTCGTCCGACCGCTAGGCTGGGATTGGCGAATCGGCTGCGCGGCGATTGCATCGTTTCCGGCGCGCGAGGTCGTGATGGGCGTGCTGGGTGTGATTTACCAACTCGGGCCTGACGTCGACGTGGGCGGGGAAGGTGACCAGAACCGTTTGCGCGACCAGCTGCGGGCGGCCCGGTGGGACGACACGGGCGAGCCCGTATATAATCTGGCGGTGGCGCTATCGATCATGGTGTTCTTCGCCCTGTGCGCTCAGTGTGCAGCGACGCTCGCCGTGATCCGCCGCGAGACCAATAGCTGGCGCTGGCCCGCGTTTACATTCGCATACATGACGGCGCTCGCCTACATCGGCGCACTCATAACCTACCAAGTCACCATCCGCATAATATGACAAGGACCTAGCGGAGGAGCCCACCACGGCGGATTCGCTGTGGCGAACGTGCTCCGCGAGTTCCATGCAAGACTTCTTTGCCATTCTGATCGTCACGATTGCTGCCGCATTTCTCGCGAGCCGCGCATGGCGGCACGTCACGAAACGTGCGGCGGGACGCTGCGGTTCCTGTGCCAACTGTAGCGGGTCAGGCACGGTGACTTCGCAGCAGTTCGTGGCGATCACGCCACATCAGTCGAGCCACTAACGGCAACGATGGCGGCGAAAAACATGCTTACGGGCTGCGCCGAAAGCATGCCACCCTTCATTCCAAGCGCTGCTTCAACTTGATCGCTGCGCCCTGGCGTGCGAGAATCACGCCATGGCCACCGCGACGGATCGCACAGCGAACGAACCACGATCCGCGCAATACTTCTCTGCTGCTCAGAAGCAATCGCTTCGGCGACGCTTGATCTCTTGGTACCGGGCCACGGCGCGCGATTTGCCGTGGAGGCGCTCGCGCGATCCGTACCGCGTCTGGGTCAGCGAAGTTATGCTTCAGCAGACGCAGGTCGCCACGGTGCGCGATTACTTCGCGCGGTTCGTGGAAGCACTGCCAGACGTGCACTGTCTCGCGGCCGCCGAGGAGCAGCAGGTGCTGCGTCTTTGGGAGGGACTCGGCTATTATCGCCGCGCACGGCAGCTTCACGCAGCGGCCAAGCAAATCGTCGCGCAGTATGGCGGGCAGTTTCCCCAGCACGAGAGCGAGCTCCAGAATCTGCCGGGCATCGGCCGGTACACGGCAGGCGCCATCGCGTCGATCGCCTTCAATCGTCGCGCTGCCATTTTGGAAGCGAACACGATTCGACTGCTGTCCCGATTGATCGGTTACTCCGACGATCCCCAGCGGGCCGACGGCCAGCGTATCCTATGGCAAGTTGCCGAAGAGATTTTGCCGCAGAAGGACGTGGCCCAGTTCAATCAAGCGCTGATGGAGCTTGGCTCGCTAATTTGCACGCCGACCGAACCCAAATGCCGTCAGTGCCCTCTTTGCTCGTTGTGTGCAGCCTACGCTGCTGGCATCCAGCAACAAATTCCTCGGACGAAAACCCGGCAAACCTATACGGAACTGCGCGAGGCAGCAGTCATTGTTTCCAAACGCGGCCGCGTCCTCGTGCGGCAATGCGTCGAAGGTGAGCGGTGGGCCGGCCTGTGGGATTTTCCACGCTTTCCGATCGAGGCGGTGGGCCCGCTGTTTGCCGACGAGGAGATCATGGCCCAAGTCGCCACGCAAACAGGAATCGAGTGCGAGCCTGGTGCGCTCCTGAAAACATTCCGGCACGCCGTAACGCGTTACCGGATCACGCTCGATTGCTATCATGCCGCAGTACGTCGGTGGACGCGTCCAGAACCGTCGCAGCGCGCCGGTTCGCTGGATTTCCGGCAGTGAGCTGGCCGACCTGCCGCTCAGTACAACCGGTCGAAAAATCGCCCGACTCGCTGGTCCACTGCTGAACAACAAGTCTCACGCGACATGAGCAACTGGCTGATCGACGCCCCGGGCACGCTTCGGCCAATGCTGCGGCTCACCATGCCGGTTTTGTTGGAGCAGGTACTGCACCTGTTGGTGGGATTCGTCGACCTGTGGCTCACCGGCAATTTTCTGCCCGGCGAAGCGTACATCGCCGCAATGACGCTCATGATCTACGCACTGTGGCTCGTGGGAAATGTGTTCGGCTTCGTGGCTCTTGGCTCCACCGCGATGACGGCTCGGTTTGTCGGCGCGGGCGATCGTGAGCTGGCCAATCGCGTGATGAATCAGTCGATCGTGACCGGCGTCGTTTGGTCAATGCTGCTGATGGCATTCGCGTTGCCGCTGGCTGGGTATTTTCCACTCGTCATGGGGCTGCAAGGTACAGCCGCCGCGGCCGCCGAGCGCTACCTCACGATCGAGCTCTGCGTGCTACCGGCGGTGATGGTCGAGCGAGTCGCCGTGGCATGCCTGCGGGGTGCGGGCGACACCGTCAGCGGCCTGGTGACCATGGCCATCGTCAACGTGGTGAACATGGTGGTCAGCTACGCGCTGGCCCGCGGCATTGGTCCGCTTCCCGAGCTGGGCTGGACCGGCATCGCGTTGGGCACGGCGATTGGCCATGTGTGCGGCGCAGCGATCCTTGCTCACGCTGCTGGCTTGCGGCCGGGCCGGCTTCCATCTGCGACTGAGCGCGATGTCGCCCGACTTCGATCTGATCCGCCGCATCTTGCGAATCGGTGTGCCGGGCGGCATCGACGTCATTTTGGTGAGCGTGTGTCACTTGGTTTACTTGCGAATCATTCTGTCGCTGGGCGATTTGGCGGCCGCGGCGCACGGTGTCGCGATTCAAGTGGAAGCACTCGGCTACATGCCGGGCGGGGCGTTCCAGATTTCGGCCGCCACGCTGGCCGGCCAATATCTGGGGGCCCGCGACCTGGTGCGAGCTCGCCGGAGCGTGATCATGGCTTGTGCCGTGGCGAGCGCGATCATGGTGGTCGCGGGCATTTTTTTTTACGTCGCCGCAACGCCGCTCGCATCGTTTTTCCTCGGCGGGCGATCGAGCGAAGTCGTGCCGCTGGCAGCGCGGTTGCTGCGGATCGTGGCCTACGCCATGTTGCCGCTGGCCGTAACGATGGTCTTGATTGGTGCCCTGCGCGGAGCCGGCGACACACGCTGGCCGCTGGTGTTGAATCTGCTTGGCATCGTGCTGCTGCGAGTGCCGCTGGCGTACATTTTGTCACACGACGTCGTGTCGATTCCACTTGTAGAAACCACGCTGCCCGGCGCTGGCTTGGGCGTGGTCGGCGCGTGGTACGCCGCGGTGATCGACATCGTTGCCCGTTGCGTCCTGATGATCGGCCGATTTCGCCAAGACGCGTGGCAGCGCATCGAGGTCTAAACTTTGATCACGTGCGCAGCGTTCCGGGCCGCTTGCGGCTTAGCCGCTGCGAACCACATGACTTGCGAGGCGTTCCCCACCTGTTATCCTAATCTCGACCGAACGTCGATCCAATTCGATCCCCGCAACAACCGGGTCCGAGGCCACCATGCGGCGCCATTTGCGAACTTCACTCCATGCATTACCAATTGTGCTAATCGCGATGCTTACGGAAATCGCGACCGGGCGCCGAGGAATCGGCCGCCACATGGACCGCCAACCCAGCCATCGTCGAGGCAAACTCAAAGCGCAGTCCTAGCCGCAAATTACTTCGAAGACAAACTGCCGCCTTACACTCTGCCCGATCCACTCGTGGCCGCTGACGGCACGCGAGTGACCAAGGAAACCTGGCCGCGCGGCGAGCCGAGATACTGGAATTGTTTCGCCAGCATGTTTACGGCCGCGCACCGGTCGACAAACCGCCAGGCATGGCGTTCAAAACAGTCGAAGAGGACGCCGGCGACTTGGACGGACGCGCCACGCGCCGGCTCGTGGAGATTTCATTCGACACACCGCACGCCGGGCGCTTCAAGTTCCCCGTGCAGATCTACTTACCGAATGCAGCGACCAAGCCCGTGCCCGCGGTTGTGCTCTTGCAGTTTCAAGGCCTGACCGACCCCATCACGCCGCTGGTGATCGACCGGGGTTACGCGCTGGCCATTCTCGATCGGAATGGCGTCGCGGCCGATGACAAAGAAAAGTACCGCGAAGGCGTGATCAATGCATTTTCCGGCGATGGTCCGCTCGCCGCCGATGCCTGGCGGGCCATTGCCGCCTGGGCCTGGGGCGCCAGCCGCGTCGTCGATTACCTCGCAACCGAACCGGCGATTGATCGCCGGCGCATCAGCGTCGCCGGCCATTCACGGATGGGTAAGACGGCCCTCTGGGCGGGCGCGACCGACGAGCGGTTTACTGCCGTGCTGTCGAACAACTCCGGCTGCGGCGGTGCCGCCCTTGCTCGACGCGTGTTTGGCGAAACTGTAGGCCGCATCAACACGGTGTTCCCGCACTGGTTCTGCGAAAACCATCACCGCTACAACGACCGTGAAGCGGAGCTTCCCGTCGATCAACACATGCTGCTTGCGCTGATTGCTCCTCGCGCGGTCTATGTCACCAGTGCCGACGAAGACCTGTGGGCCGATCCGCGCGGGGAATTCCTGTCGTGCGTCCACGCCGACCCGGTTTACCAACTGCTCGGTGTCGCCGGCCTCGGCACGCGCGAAATGCCGCCTCTCGAGCAGCCACTTGGCGGCGGCCGTATCGGCTATCACATCCGCCGCGGACGCCACGCTTTTACCGAATACGATTGGCAGCGATTTCTCGACTTCGAATCGAGCGCTTCGCAATCACGGTGACCGATTCCGCACCGGCCGATACGGCACCGTCCGCAGCAATCGTTGTCACGGACGACTCACGCCGGCGCAAGTTCGACCGGGAGCAATGGCAGTCGGCACATCTGGTGCCAACATGTCGCAAACGGACTTTCAGTCGATGGGTTCGGCGCGGATGGATAGGCACTCGATTTGCACGTTTTGACGTAGGCGAACCATCGGCTTTGTCAGAAATCAACGTCCTCCGCGGAACATAAGGAATGGAACCATGAACCGTATCTGCAATTTACTCACGGCCGCCAGCGTTGGAGCGGGGTTAACGTATTTCTTTGATCCGGCAGTCGGCAACCGCCGTCGCGCTGGCCCGAGACCAGCTGAACCATTTCTGCAACAAGGCCGGCGATGCAGCCGACGCCACCTGGCGCGACTTGCAAAATCGAGCCAACGGTGTGATTGCCGAACTTACCGGTTTATTTAGGACCGACCTGGCCGACGACGACGTTTTGGTGGAGCGAGTTCGCTCGAAAATGGGGCGATATGTCTCGCATCCCTCGGCGGTTGAGGTTTCGTCTCATAACGGCACGATTCAACTCCGCGGGCCAATTCTCGCCGACGAAGTGGACGACCTTATTTGCGTGGTACGATCAGTCCGCGGCGTGCGCGACATCGAAGACCATCTCGATGTTCATGCATCTGCCGATATCGCCGCCTTGCAAGGCGGCGTCCCGCGCACTGGGGAGCCGTTCGAGTTTATGCAAGAGAATTGGTCACCATCGGCCAGGCTTTTGGCCGGAATGGCAGGTGCCACGCTGGTGTCGAATTGCCTCGCGCGGCGATCCCCGATGTCGTTGCTGGCCGGCGCCGCCGGCGCCGCTTTGGCGCTACGTGCACTGGCGAACCAGGAGACAAGCCGTGTGTTTAGTGTCAGCAACAGCCTGCCCGGCCGCGATGTCCAAAAAACCATTGGCACCAGTCAGCCGAGGCAACATCGGCAGGTCACGGCAAAACAGGATGGAGCCACGGCGGAATCCTCGCAGAAGCGAGCTTCAACACGCAGTCATCCGACGAGCTAGTGCTACGTCATCAAGACCTGATGGGGTGGCATGCTTTCGGCGCGGGCACCGTGCGCAGCATGGTCGCGTAAGCATGTTGTCAACACTTTCCATGCCTACGCCTTGATGGCGAAGGCATGCCACACGATGCCGCCGCGGCGTGCCCACCCATCCGTCACAATCCGCTCCACCGCCATCATCTGCATTTCTTCTGAAATCCTCGGGTGGTAGGGTTTTGAAAGTCAGCCGATGGATATAACAGACGACACGAACTCTCTATTCCCCGGCACCCCGCCCCCACGATGTCTGCTTCTATTTCCGTCGATCCGGCAAGCGCTCCGCATGATGGCGCGGCCCTGCTGCCGTTGCCCGTCCCACCAACTATCGATGTGAACAACGTCGATGCCAACCAGGTCCCCACAACACGCGGAATTGAAACGATTCAAATCCTGCACCTGGTGAATGGTGAGCATTACTCCGGTGCCGAGCGCGTGCAGGACTTACTCGCTCGGCAACTGCCGCAATTCGGCTGCGAGGTGGGTTTTGCTTGCGTGAAACCGCGGCGGTTCCCGGCGGCGCGAGAGAGCCAACAAGCGCCACTCGTGGAAATGCCGATGAACGGCCGGTTTGACCTGCGTGTCGTCAAGCGGATTGCCGATCTGGTGCAGGCCGAGGGCTACGACATCGTGCATGCCCACACGCCGCGGACGGCACTCGTGGGCCGGCTCGCAGCCCAGCGCGCGGGAGTGCCGTTCATCTATCACGTGCACAGCCCGGCCGGAAGAGATTCGACGCGTCGCGCATTGAATTGGATCAACGCGCTCGTGGAACGTCTGGCCGTGCGAAACGCCGACCGGCTGATCGCTGTTTCCCCCAGCGTGCGCGATTACATGATCGGCCGCGGCGTGCCGTCGGAGCAAATCGTGTGCGTTCCAAATGGCGTGCCTGTTGCGAGTTCAACGGCTGAACACCGGCGGCCTGGCGGTGCTTGGACGCTGGGCGTCGTCGCATTGTTCCGACCACGAAAGGGAATCGAAGTGTTGCTCGAGGCGCTGGCCATGCTGAGGTCGCGCGACGTGAACGTGCGACTGCGGGCCGTCGGCGGCTTCGAAACGCCCGGCTATGAGTCTACCATCCGGCAGCTTGCCGAACGGCTCGGCCTCGCAGGGACCATCGACTGGATTGGATTCACTCGCAACGTCAATCGCGAATTGGCCAAGGTTGATCTGTTCGTGCTGCCCAGCCTGTTTGGCGAAGGGCTGCCAATGGTCGTGCTCGAAGCGATGGCAGTCGGCCTGCCCGTCGTGGCGTCGCGCGTGGAAGGCGTGCCGCTTGCCGTGGTGCACCGCGAGACCGGCTTGTTGGTCGAGCCGGGCAGTGTGAGCCAACTCGCGCAGGCCATCGAGGAGCTTGTCACCGGCCAGGTCGATTACGCGGAGCTAAGCCGCGGGGCACGAAGACTGCACGCTGTGTCGTTTTCCGATACGAAGATGGCCGAAGGTGTGGCAGCCGTGTATCGCGATGCGTTGGCGGCGCGAAATGGCTCGCAGCCTTCAGGCGATGTTGCGGTCGGCGCACTGCAACAGGTTTGAATTATCTCGGCGGCGCCACCGGTTGGGCCGCCTGCGCGACGGGCATCTGTTGCACGATCCGCTTCCAGCCGGACGGAAGTCGCGGCAATTGGAACCAATTCTGGATGCGGGCGAGCGGGTTGTTGATCGACGCGTTCGCAATGTCGAACACGTACACGTGCCGGCTGCCATTGGGGAGATGAACCTGCATGTGCGTGGGCAACATTTGCTGGCGATCGAGGATCACGTCGACCTGTTTGAAATCAGCCGCTTGGGCTTGATACATCGGCAACGCCGTGAGCCAGATTTGTTCTTGATTGGCCTGTTGTGCCAGGCGAAGCCAATAGCGTGACTTGAGTTTTTGCGGCTCGGCGCCGAACAGGAAGGGCATTGGGCCATCGGCAATCGCCTGGCCTTGCAACTGAGGCGGAATCGGCGTCTCGACGAGCTGCTTGTTATCGTGGCGGTATTCGAAAATGCTTTTGCCGTCACAGACCCAATGCTCGCCGACGGCGTTCGGCTGCGCGACCCAGTCACCTTGGATTTGCGCTGGTGGAGGCCCACCCGGCGGAACCGGTGTGGCCTGCCACGTCTTGACTTCCATGATGCGGAAGCTGCCTTTGTCGGGTTTGCCGAAGCTCAACTCGCCTTTGTTCTTGTTGAGCGGGATATCGCGGGCCGGGCCAAACGCCACATCATACTCCAAACGCTCAAACGAGCACTTGAATGTCGTGATTTGCCCGCTATGGTGCTTCCACGTGTCGAGGACCTGGTTCAATGCGCCTTGTTGCAACGCGTTGAGCTGAAAGCCTGGCGGCGGTTGAAGCGGCGCGGGTTGCACTCCTGCTGGCGCTGCCGGTTGTTGTACCGCAGCCTGTTGTCCGGCTTGCAGCGGCACGGCCGGTTGTTGTGCCGTGGCGGCTGGATTGATCAACACGCACCAGGTCAATGCGGTGGCAAACGCAGAGCGCGTCGTGTGGGACATCCGGCACGTCTCAGTTGGAGGTAGGAGCGGCAGCCAGGAGGGGTCGCACCTTATACCAGCGATGCTCGCTTGCACCTAGACCGGTTGCTGTCCGTGCATCTCGGGCGAATGCTTTCTCGCGATGACTGCACTTGACCACACTGGGGAGCCGAACGATGATCCGCCCCCCGGAACTCTACTACGGCAGCTGAGACTATGTGGATCGCTTATTACAGACATGGATGCATGCAGTTCGCTGTGATCTTTTCGCTGGCGCTGGGAGCAGCCTCAGTTACCGCAAATGCTCAGCAGACATGGCCGGCGGACGATTCGGCCGTGCAGCAAACCTCGTTTGCCCGCGCTGAAACTGGCCGTCAACAACAATCCGTGCAGTTTGGGCGGCATCCCGTCCGCGTCGGCGAACGGATTGAGCAAAAACTAGCGCTGGAGATGCGGCTAACCACATCGCTACGGCAGGGAAATCAGATTGCCGAAAAGAATCAAATGACGATGCGCACCGATCAGCATCGCGTCGTTACGACGACCGAAGTTGAAGCGGGCCGAACGACATCCGTGACAGTTCGGTATCAATCGGCAACAAAACAAATGGCTGCGGGCGAGGCGCCGCTGCCGAACAACACGCATTCGACTACAGGCGATTCGATGCCGCCAATGCCGCAGCCGGTGCAAGGCAAAACGTATCTTTGTCGGCGTGAAGGCGGAGAGGACGGCAAGCTGCTCGTCACTGATGAGGCGGGGAAGATTCCGCCCAGCGACGAGTACGAAATCGTCTCGCAAAATATGGCAATGATCGGGCGAGCAAATCCACTGGCCGATTTCTTGGCCGGTCGGGTCGTCGCGGTTGGCGAAACTTTGAGCTTGCCGCAAGATGCGGCAGATCGGCTGTTTAATCTGGGCGACCGCTTCGGCGAAGTGAACCGGTTTGAGCTCACGCTCCGCAGAACACTCACCGCCGACGGAGCGGCGTGTGCCGAATTCCTGGCACACATCGATGCGGCGAAGAATGACTCGTCGCAGATGCGTTTGCAAGTGGAAGGGCCGCTCGTTATTCAAGTCGACACGTGCCGAGCCGTGCGAACTGAGCTGTCCGGCCCCATTGGCCTTTCTGAGTCGCGCGGGAGCTACAGCACCGCCAGCCATCTTTTCGGCACCGGCCGGATGAACATGCGCATCGCGTCAGTTTACGGCACTGCGCAGCGCTAACATTTCACCAAGTGCTGGCACCGCTTTCGCACCCCGATCGTGCGAATTCTTCGGGCGTCGCGGCAGTTCAAACCACACGGCGCTTGCGTGCGTAAGGACATTGCGAGCGACCCGCGCGACAAACGCTGCGCGATACGTCACGCTAGCATCTGAACTCGTGAGTGGTCCGGTTTGTCTGAACATGGAAGGACGACACATGCAACCCAAGCTCTACCGTTTGCATCTACCAGGAGCTCACTCGTTGTATGCCGGCGTGTGGATGGCCGCATTTGTCGGGACGTCTGGTGTTGCCGCCGCGTCGCCGACTGTGGAGTTTGACTTCCCGCGCACGATAGCGTGCGTCGAGGTAACGCCGAGCCCTTCCATCGACCAATACGGCAAGATCCGCCTCATCAACATTACACTGCCGGTATCCGTACGGTTTCACGACGCGGCGATGGACGACGTCGATGAGCTTCATGTTGAGATCAGCGGTGCGGCAGCCGGCTTGCGCGTTTACGACTTCTCGCCCACCACGCAGTTGACCAGCGACGTGGCGCAGCAAATCGAATCGACGACGACCACGAAACGGGCACGTTCGCTGGAAGGAACTCTCGGCGGTGCGCTGCCGGTTCCTTATGCCGAGGTCGTGGCGCACCTGTCACCGTCGATCACTGCCGGCATTTCCGGCAGCGAAGTTGCTACCGAGAGAATGAATCGCTTGCCCCCGAAGCATGCCGTGGTGGTCAGCGGCACGTTGTCCGAAGGACGCGGCGTATTCTTCAAGTTGAAGCGGTCGAGTCAAACGTC
Source organism: uncultured Planctomycetota bacterium (assembly GCA_963786455.1). Taxonomy (GTDB): domain Bacteria; phylum Planctomycetota; class Planctomycetia; order Pirellulales; family Lacipirellulaceae; genus JABDGM01. The sequence continues at coordinate 285,033 of CAWAZX010000019.1, forward strand.
GCTGGAGGGCGTTCACGCGCTGTCTGTCACGTTCTTGGTACCTGCCAACTGGAGGGGCGGCGAGGTGCACGCCAGCTGCAGCGCGGAGGGCCGGCGCAAAGTTCTGTGGATGAAGCAAGAGGCAACGGTGGGTCAAATTGCAGGGACGGTGCGATTGCAGATTGCCGGAACCACTCCGGTTTACCACGTGGCCAAGCCGGTTGCCGTAGCGCCGGCCGAAGCCACGGAGTCCATTCCAGCGATTCGCGAAGCTACTCGTGAAGTTGTCGACACAGCCGACAGCGGCGCAACCGATCGGAAGAAGAAGAGATCGGTTATCGAAAACGGCGCGACCGCCGGACTGTGACGGCCGTAGGTCAGGCTTTCGAGCCTGACATTCCAAAAAGCGATGTCAGGCTAAAAGCCTAACCTACTTAGCTTGACAGCACAGCCTCGTGATGCGAAACAGGTCGGGTCTCGGCTCGTTCGGATTCTTCGTCTGAAGGGCCTCGACCGAAGACGAGCCGCATGAACCAATCGCGCGCGTCCATCGTCAGGCTGAATAGCGCGGGAATCAACAGCAGCGTAAATATCGTGGACACAACGAGGCCGCCGAGCAGCACGGCACCAAGTCCGCGATACAGCTCGCTGCCTGCCCCCGGAAACAGAACAAGCGGCAAGAGTCCCAGGACGGTTGTCACGGTCGTGGCAAAAATCGGCCGCAGGCGCGTGCGCGTCGATTCCAGAACCGCTTCGACATGTGACATGCCATCCTCGCGGATGTGGTTGAGCGCCTGGTGGATGATCAAAATCGGATTGTTGACGACCGTGCCGATCAAGATGACGAAGCCCAGCATCGTCAGCACGTCGAGGGTCTGCAGCACGTAGAAATTGAGCAGCCACAGACCTAGAATCCCACCGACGGCCCCCAACGGCACGCTGAGTATGATCACAAACGGATAAAGCCACGACTCGAACAGCGCAGCCATCAGCAGATACGTGATCACGCAGGCGAGCAGAATATTGAAACGCAGCGCTCGCCAGGTGTCGCGCAACTTATCGGCCGTTCCAGACAGATTAATCTGGTACCCGCCATTGAGCTGGCCACTCTCGCGCAAGGGTTGGACAATTTTGCTTTGAATCTGCGTCATGGCGTATTCGAGCGGCATTTCCGCCGCCGGCGTCACTTGAATGGTGATCGCCCGCATTCGCTCACGGTGGTTGATTTGTTCGGGCCCGCTGCCGAGCTCCACCGTGGCGAGGGCGTTCAGCGGCACCAGCTGCCCCAGGGGCGTGGCGATCGGCAGCGCTTCAATGTCCTGCGTAGTGCTGGCGAATTGCTCGTTGCCCATCACCGTAAGGTCGATCTTCTTGCCGCCGAGGTAGTAGTCGCTGACGTATGCGCCGTCGACGAGTGCGTTGACGGCAAAGCCCAGGTCCGTGCTGCTGACTTGCATGTCGGCTGCCTGAACCAGTTTCGGCTCGACGTGGATTTCCGGACTGGAAAGATCGAGGCTCGGTTTGGGGAATGGCTGGGCGGTCGGCATGATCGCCATGACTTGCCCCATCACCTGGCCGCCCAACCCGACGAGATGCGCCAGGTCCGGGCCGGTGATCTCGACGTCGACCTTGCGTCCACCCTGCAAACCTTCCTCAAACAAGCTGGTCTGCTGGGCCATCGCAATGGTGCCCGGCAACCCGGAGACCGCATGTTGCACGAGCGGCACCAGCTCACTGGCGCGGTCGGCGTCATACGCGCTGAGACCCATAAACACCATGCGTCCGGCCGCCACAAAGAAGAAGTCGCCAATGACGGGGAAATCGAGCTTTTGTGCCTCCGGGCTTTCCGGCTCAATGTCCCAATAGGGCCGCAGCCTTTCTTCGACCGTTCTGCCGAGCCTCATCAATTCGTCGAGATTGTATCCCGGTGGCGGCAACACGAAGCCGATCACCAGGTTGCGATTTCCGGCCGGCAGATATTCGACCTTCGGCCAAAACAACCACGACAGGCCGACGGAAATTCCCAACATCATCAGGACGATCGCCAGGCGCCGCCCAGTGCTCGCGAGCGCCCAACGGTTAATCCCGACCACAAAGTTCGAGAAGCCGGCGCCAAACGCGTTCAGGGGAGCGACCGCCAGGTCGGCAACGCGATATTTCCAATGAGACGTTGGCTGCGACACGGGAAGGGTATGACTCTGGAACGTTTCATCGACATCCGCTCCGTTACCATTTGTCGGATTCACGACACGCATCCGTGGCTTCGACTCATCGTCGGACGGATCCAGTTTCGTGTGGCGGCGAAACAAGCGGGACGTAGCGGTGGGGATCACGGTCATTGCCACAAGGATCGACAGGAACAGGGCCCCCGTGATCGCCAGCGCGATGTCGCGGAACAATTGCCCGGCTTCTTCCTGCACAAAGATGACGGGCAGGAATACGGCCATGTTCGTGAGACTGGAGGCCACGACGGCGCCGAATACCTCCTGGGTGCCGCGTACGGCGGCGGTCGTCGGCGACTCGCCCAGAGAATGACGCCGATAGATGTTTTCCAGCACCACGATGGCATTGTCGATGAACATGCCGACGGCGAATGCCAGGCCAGCCAGGCTAATCACATTGAGCGTCGAACCCAACACGTTAAGCATCACGAACGTGCCGATGATGCTGATCGGAATCGCCAGGCCGACGACCAGTGCGGCGCGGGCAAACCAGAAACCGGCAGCGATAATCAGCCCCACGCAAATGACAAAGAACCATGGCGAAATGAACGACGCCGCGACCGCCGTGGCCACGATGAACGGCATCATCAAGAAAGTTCTTGCTTCCGGATGCAGGAAGAGCATCAACACAATCATCGTCAGCGCGCCGCCGACGAAGATGTTGTTGTTCACCAGGTCGATCGCGGAGTAGATATAATCGGTTTCGTCGTAGACTTGGGTGAGCTCCAGGCCGCGGGGCCCCAGTATTTGCTCGTTAAGCTCGACAACGGCCTCCCGCAGGCCGGCCATCACCTCCAGCTCATTCACGCCGCTTGGCGCGCGGCGTTAACGGCGATGCTCGACTCACCGAAGCGGCGGACGACCGCCGCGGGTTTCTTATATCCCAGCCGCACCTCGGCAACGTCGCGAACGAACACCGGCGCGCCGTCGCGAACGGCGAGCAACTGGTTTTCAACGTGTTCAGGGGTGCGGAACTGGCCGAGTGCCCGCACCACCCAGCGCCTTTTGCCCTCCCAGAAATCGCCGGCCGATGTGTCTTCGTTCTGGCCGCGCAGCGCGTTGCGCACTTGCGTGAAGGTGATCCGGCGGGCCGCCAGTTTCTCGGGATCAACGACGACCTGCAGTTCGTCTTCCCAGCCGCCGAATACTTGCGACTGGGAGACGCCCGGCACGCGCTCGAAACGGGACTCAATTTCGTCCTCTGCAAAGCGGCGGAGTTTGTTTACCTCCAGGTCTTCGGGCGGCAACAACTCGCGGAACTCATGCATGCTGCTTGGCTAAATCACGCAGACGCAATGCGGCCAGGCCGGCGTTGTGCTTCGCCGCGCTCTGGACCGGAGGCAGTTTGTCAGCCAGAGCGGGGTAACGCTTCGCAAAGTTATCGAATTCCTCGTCCGACGGATGCCGCGCGCTGAGAATGAACCAGGCCATCGCGTTGTTTGCGACGCTGCCCGTTTCGATCACCGGCTGGTCGGCGTCCTCGGGGTACTCGGGCACTTGTTGAAGGCGGTTGTCGACGCGCACTCGCGCGTCTTCCAGATCGGTGCCGACTTGAAACTCGATCGTAATCGTGCCCATCGAGTCGGCGCTCTCGGACGATAACTTAACGGCGCCTTCGACGCTCTTGAGCCACTCCTCCTGCTCGATGATGATTTCCTGCTCGACTTCTTGCGGACTGGCACCGGGCCAAAGTGTGGTGACCGTGATGAGCGGCGTCTGCACTTCCGGCGTGAGCTGCATCGGCATCCGCTGCAGCGCAACGAATCCGAACAGCGCCACCAGCAGCACGCCGACGGCGACTTTCACGGGGTTGCGAACGAAAACTTCAACGAGAGACATCGCGACACCATACTACCGGACTTGAACGGCCGTCGAACCGCTGCGGCTGACTGCTTCCGGCGGCGGTACGACACGTTGGATTTCCACATCCTGCCCGGGGCGCAATCGCTCGTTGCCCTGCACGACAACCATTTGCCCCGGTTGCAGTGCGCCGCTGACTTGAATCATGTTGTTCTCGGCGATCCCCAACTGCACCGGGACGGGCCGCACTTTTCCCTGCTTGGAATTCGCCGCGTTTACGTCCATCACGTACAACACCGGCTGCTGTCCGCCAAGCACAAGCGCGTCCTTGAAAACCAGCATAGCCTTCTGCTTGGACCCCGTGGGCAACATGACGCGAGCGTACATACCAGATTTTACGAGCGGCCCATCTTCGGTGAGCTGATTCTTTACACGCACTTTGACTGGGAACGTGCGGGCCTGCACGTCGGCCTGGGGAACAATCGCGGATACCACTCCCGGTAAAGGTGGGCCGGGCACGGACGGAATCTGCACGTTGACTTGCATGCCGACGCGAACATGCGGTGCGTACTGTTCGACAACGTGGGCGATAACTTCCACTTCATCCAGCGCCGCCACTTCCGCAACCGGATCGCCCTGCTTTACCCACTGACCGACCTCGGTTTGTTCGGCCGTGACATACCCGTCGAACTCCGCAACGATCGTGTGCTTGTCCATCTGGTCTTTCAATTGATTGACCGTGGCCTGCTGGAAGGCAACCTGAGCACTGGCTTGGGCAATTTGCTCCTTGCGCGGCCCCTCGACGGCGAGCTGATAAGCGGCTTGGGCATCGACGTGCGCCTGCTCGGCTTCAATCGCCAGCGCGATCATTTCGTCGCGCTGTTCTTGTGTCATGGCCTGTCCCTGGCGGAACAGGTTTTCCGCCCGCGACCGGCGGGCATTGGCATATTGCACGCGGGCTTGTGCAGCGGTCATGCGGGCCTTTGCCTGCTGAATCTCCTCGGGCCGCGTTCCATTTTTCAACTCGGCAAGCTGCTGTTTGCGAAGCTCCAACTCGGCTTCGGCCGCGGCCAGTTGAAGTTTCACCGTGTCGGTCAGCAAATGGGCCAATACCTGGCCTTTCTGCACGCGGTCGCCCTCGTTGAGCGGATATTCGATGACACGGCCATCCACAGCACTTCCCACAACAGACTTTCTGAGTGGCATCACCGTGCCCACAAAAGTCTGGCCAGCCGTCACTTCACGCTCAACAACCGGCGAGACAGCTACCAAAGCGGCGGGCGGTGCCTGGCCGCGGAGCGTTGACGCAGCGGCGAACATCGCCAGCATGCAAGCGACAGCAATTCGCGATTGCAAGCGAAAGCTTGGCATAGTGTCAAATCCGCGAAACGAAGTGTGAGGTATGGGCCAGGGCAATTAGGTATTAATGGACGGTCGAAACTCCATTTCCAGCAGTCGGCGCTGCCGATTCTGCGGCAACCAAATTATCTTGCACTTTGAGTAAGAGCTTCTTCAGCGTGGCGAGTTGTCGCTCGCTTAATCCTTCGGTGGCGCGGTGTCGGATTCGTGCGGCGCATTCCACGATTTTTTCCCAAACGGGCTCGGCGGCAGTCGTTGAGCGAATCAAATTCTTGCGGCGGTCGCCAGGGCAGTCGTGCCGCGCAATCCACCCGTCGCGCTCCATCCGATCGAGAATGCCAACCAGGGTCGGCGGCTCGATCATCATCCGATGCGCTAACTCGGTCTGGGACAGTTCGCCCTCCAAGGCTAGCCAACCCAGGACCACGGACTGCCGGTACGTAATGCCATGGGGCGTGAGCTCGTCGCTCACTGCGCGGTGATAGGCCTGGGTCGTGAGCGTTAGCCAGAAGCCGACGCTTTCTTCAAAGTCGTAATGCATGACACCGGGCCGTCCAACGCGTTCGCAATTTGTTAGCATGCTAATTATTAATCGCTGCTGGGCACCAGGGCAAGGGGGGATAGTCAGGCCGGTCGAAGTGACGGTAGAGGCTCGATTTCAGGCGGTCTTCTAGTTCACGTTGAGCGCGAACCGCTCCGCCAATGTGTCGCATAGGATTAAAACTATTGAGTTTTCGCGTCGAAAGCTGGTCCGGCATGCTGGTTGCGACATTCGTCTCCACGCTGTTGGACTGCGCTCTTCGAGAGAGGACTAAGCGCGCACCACGGTAAGCGTTTTCATACGAGAGGCAACAGTGTATGAGGCGGGTAGAAGGACCGCGCCGCCTCAGGAGGGTTCAATCATGTTTATCACAACTTTTGGCAAGCGATGGTCGCTTGTCGCATTGGTCGCCGGCGCATTGTTGGCAGGCGACGCGTTAGCGCAGCGTGGAGAACGCGGAGAACGAGGTGGTGGCGGCGGCGACCGCGATGGCGGCTCGTCATTTCGAGGTGGCGGAGGCCGTGGTGGTGAAGGCCGCTCATTCCGCAGTGGTGGCGGCGGCGAGCGATCGTTTAGCCGCGGCTCCCGCAGCGGGGAGTCTTTCCGCTCGTTTGATCGCGGTCCTTCCACGAGCCAGTCGTTTCGCCGCAGCGAATCAATTCGCGACGGCTACCGCGCATCCGGCCGGGGTTCATTCGATGCCGGACAGATGAGAAATCAACCATCGAACTTAGGAACGCAGCGCACCTTTTCACGCGACACGTCGCGCGACAATAGGCAATTTCGCGATCAGCAAACGTTTCGCTCACGCGGAGACAGCGGACTAAGAACCGCGCGTTCGCAATCGGAGACGGGTCAGAATCGGTATCAGACAAATCGCCCAACCGATAATCAAGTGCGCGATTTCTTGCAGATGCCTCAGGACCGTGGCGATCGGCAGTCTCGCCAGCCTGGGGACCGCAACCTCGACAGAGATTTCCGTCGCAACGAGCAATTGCAAAGCAATAACCAGCAGTTCGAGCGACGCAACCTGACCGGTCGCATCGGCGATGCTAATCGCCGTTCGGATGCCGGCGACCGCAACCGTGAATTCGCCAATCGCGATGGTCGCGACCGGGATTTCGGCGATCGTGATTTTGACCGTAACTACCAACGCTGGCGCGAAAACGTATGGACGGGCGACGACCGGCGTGGTCGCGACGACCGCGATTGGTCTGGACGCTGGCGTGACGGCGGTCGCTTTGACGTGGCCCGACAAATTCGCCAAAACTGGCGCGATCGCGATTGGGACGACGATGACTTTCCGTTCCGCATCGGCTGGTGGGGCGGCCGCAACTGGCACGGCCACCGCTGGGACCATTGGGATCATTTCGCTCACAACCGGCCGTTCTACTGGTGGTACTGGGCCACGGCACCGCGCCTGTCGAATTGGATAACGTACCGCTGGGGCACTCCCTACTACTGGGATTATGGTCCCGGCGAGTACATCTATTACGACGACGGGGCCATTTACATCAACGGCCGCTGGCACCAGCCTGCCCCTGTGTTTTATGAAAACACGCTCCGACTGGTCGAACAGGCACCCGACTTGACGCCGGAGCAGGCCGCCAGCGCACAGTGGCTGCCGTTGGGCGTGTTTGCCGTGACGCGCGATGGACGTGCCCAGGCTGATGTTCTGGTGCAATTGGCCGTTACGCAAGAAGGCGTGATTAGCGGCACGGCTTCGGATCAGCAAACTGATGCCAGCTACCCCGTGGAAGGGACAGTTGAGAAGCAATCGCAACGAGCAGTGTGGTCCTACACCGATGCGCGGGGGCGACGTGTAGTGATGGAGACGAGCATTTTCAACCTTACGCAACCGGAAGCGACCGGGTTGGTCCACTACGGCCCGGAGAACATCGAGGTGATCGAGCTGGTGCGGCTGGATCCGCCGGAAGGTACGCCGGCGACAGCCGGTGCGACCGCCGTGCCCGAAGGCGAACTGCCAGCGCCAAGTTACTAATCGTCTCGTAGCACGAACTCACGGGCGCTGCACTTTGAGTGCAGCGCCCCTTTTTTTGCGCGGTAGTCCGGTAAGTTTCGTGCATTGGATCGAAAGTGGGGAGACCGCGTTGACTAAACCTATCTTGCCCGTAAGTGGCACCGCCACTAATTCGCCGGCACTGCAACATTCGGCCCGCGACGCCGCCGTGGACTGGCTCATGGGACGGATCAACTACGAGCGGGCGGCCGTGATTCCATACCAGGAGCGGCAACTTAAGCTCGATCGAATGCGGCAGCTATTGACCCGGCTTGGGCAACCGGATGCCGGCATGAAGATCATTCACGTGGCGGGCACAAAGGGCAAAGGCTCAACGTCGGCGATGATCGCCGCGGTACTTTCCGTCGCGGGCTATCGTGCCGGAGTGTTCAGCTCCCCGCATTTGGCGCGGATTGAAGAGCGTTTCGCGGTGGATGGAGAAGCGTGCACGGCCGCGGAAATAATCGCGCTCGTAAATCGAATGCAGCCCGTTGTGCGGGCCATGGATAACGAGGCGATCGATGAAGGCGAGCCGATGAGTGGGCCGACGTATTTCGACCTTACGACCGCGATGGCGCTATTGCACTTCGTCGAGCGGCAAGTCGATGCGGCCATCCTCGAAGTGGGTCTCGGCGGAAGGCTCGATTCGACAAACGTCTGCCTGCCGGAGGTGAGCGTCATCACCAACATCAGCTTCGACCACATGAAGCAGCTCGGCAACACGCTGGCGGCAATCGCCCGGGAAAAGGCCGGCATCATCAAGCCAGGCGTACCGGTCGTTTGTGGTGTAAGCGAACCGGAGGCGCAGGCCGTGATTGCCGGAATCGCCCGGGAACATGGCTGCCGGTTGATACAGATCGGTCGCGATTTTCAATATTTCTATTCCGTGTCGCCTGGATCCACGGACGGCCGCGCCCCGCAAGGGAATGTCGACTTCTCTTACGATATTGCCGGCCAGGAACAGGAAATTCGCGACATCAAGCTAGCGATGCGCGGGCCCCATCAAGGTTTGAACGCGGCCGTCGCCATGGCCACGCTCGCGGAGCTGCGGCACCAAGGCTGGTGCGTGTCGGCCGAGGCGGTGCGACTTGGTATGTCGAGGGCCGTCTTGCCCGGGCGCGTCGAGTTGGTTTCTATCGAGCCGGCGATCGTGATCGATACGGCACACAACGCAGCGTCTGCTCAGGCGTTAGTCGAAGCGCTGGCAGAGTTCCCCAGTCTTGCACGCCGCACCGTCGTGCTATCGATCAGCCGCGACAAGGATGTACGTGCCATTCTGCAGGAATTCGCAACGCATTTCGATCGGTTTGTCGTGACGGAATACCAGGAAAATCCACGTGCGATTCCGGCCAGCGCCCTGGCGGACCTTCTCCGGGACGTCCTGGCCGGTCGGCCGGGCGAGCTGATCGTCTGCGCTACGCCCCAGCTCGCATGGAAACACGTACAGCAAACGTTTGTGCCGCGCGAGTTGGTGTGCATCACGGGGTCATTCTACCTAGCCGCCGAGATGCGCCCGCTCGTGCACGGGGAATGACTGGGACAGCCGCGTCCGCCGGTGCATCAGCGCCTGCATCCGGCGTTCGTGACGCACCTCGTCCTGCAAATTCTTGATGAGCTGCGCCACGTAGGGGTCGGCCCACGGCAACAAATCTCGTGCTATTTCGCCGTTTGAAATTCCGTTATCCGACGACATCCCCAGGGCAACTACAGTACAACGAATGCGGTTCGAAACGACCATCGAAGAACCCCCTTCTCCATGATAAGAGTAAACGATTAGGACGCCCGGAGCACTCATCCGGCGCGTCTGGCGGCTTGACGAGGTCGGCTCGTGGCGAGCCGTAAGCTTCCTGCGTTGGTGCCGTGCGGCCGCTTGTTCCATTGAGCGACCGTTGACGGCCGGACTAATGCACAGGCCGTGCCAAAGCTCACCAGGAACTTCAAATCGAGCTGTCCACGTGCCGTAAGTGCTTATGGATTAGCGACTTTTTTATGCAAGCATGCCAGTGCACGAATACCAGTGCGATGGCCGAAACCGATGTCAGAATTACGCTCGCACGAGAAAGTGCTACAACCGGCGCAATCTGCAACAGAATCGACAGAATTGTTGGAGTGGTCGCGGCCTACCGGTCTCCGTCGTCCAGTTTGGTCTGGAGATATTTCAGCGCGACCATGAGCTGCTCATCGACGAAGTCGCCCGCGGTTTCGTCAGGCTGCTCACCTTCCGACGGCGATTGATCGGAATTCGTCAAATCGCGTTGGCTGCGATACTTTCGATACGCGGCGTACTGTTCCGATGTAAGCCGCCGATCGTAACCGTCATCGGGCACCACTCCCCACTCGCCATTGTCGGGGGCACCGGCCATGCGGTGAATGTTCTTTCCGCTGGGCGCCAAAAGCTGGCCCAAGTCAGCTTGAGTAAACTCTTCCCTGCCAAAGGGATCACTTGCTGAACGGTTCCCTTGCCGTAGGAGCGCTCTCCCACCACAACGGCCCTGTGATGGTCCTGCAGACAGGCGGCGACGATTTCCGCCGCGCTCGCGCTTTCTTGATTGACAATCACGGCCAACGGCAAGTCGAGATACGACCCGGCCCCGGTTGTTTCATAGCGTTTTCGCACCTCGGCGTTTTTTCCACGTGTCTCGACGATCGCCAGATTGGCCGGCAGAAACATGCCGCACACCGACACGGCCGCGTCCAACACGCCTCCCGCGTTGTCACGCAAGTCCAGGATCACGGCCTGTACGCCCTCGCCGACCAGTTGGTCCAGAACCTCAGTTAGCTCCTCGGCCGTACGGTCGCCAAACAATGTGATGCGAATGTGGGCAATGCGCGGATCTGCCTGGAGACGGTATTGCCAAGTCCCATCGCTGGCCCGGACGTCGCCCAGGATTGATTTGATATGAATGATCTCGCGAACAAGATCAATGACTCGCGGCGATTTGTGGTGCTCACTTTGAATTGTCAGTTGCACCACCGTGCCGGGATCCCCCCGCACCAGGCTGAGTACTCGGACCATGTCCATGCCTTCGGTTGGCTGGCCGTCGATGGCCTGGACCTGGTCGCCGGGTAACAGGTTGGCTCGCGCCGCGGGTGTACCAGGTTCCGGTGGACTGGATATTGTCAGCTGCAGCGGATCGCCTGCCAGGCGAATCTGCACGCCGATTCCGCCAAACTGCTGGCGAATTTCGCTGCGGAGCGGGTCGGCCTCGTCCTCCGGAAAATATTGCGAGTGCTCGTCGCCGTGGTGTCGCAGTACCTCGACCATTCCTTCCATAGCGCCGTCGAACAACTCGCGACTGGGCACGGGTTCGAGCGCAGTCCTCTTTAATTTCAGCCAGTCCGCTGGCGACGTAACGAGCAAACGGGTTTTGGCCGCCCCGCACGTAGCAGGCGTACGACAAAGCGGCCGCCATTAAAAGAATGAGGAGGTTGCGTTGTGGCATGACGGCCATACCAATGGTAGCAAGAGTCAACTCGGCCGAACGGTGGACAGCGAAGGCAGTTAATTCTCCGCGTGCGCGACCAAGGCTGCAATGGCGGGTTTAGCACGTCGCTTCGTACGATCGTGGCCGCACATCGGAAATACGCCGAAATCCGAAGAGGCGCAAACGCAGCGTCAATGGCTGCGCAAACGGCTACTCTGCGACCGGTGAACAGGCCGTTACCAAAATCCTTCGAAACCGAAGGATGCTCCGTGATAGAACGGATCCTGCGAGGTGTTCAGATACGAGAAATCGTTGATGAAGGTAGACTGATTGGTGCAAGTGCTTGGGCGGTAACATACATCATTTCGTAGGCCGCCCGAAGCGAAAAGTCCGGCAGTAGATGCCAGCGCGCGACAACCTTCGCCTCGCCGATGAAGGACAACTCGTCATTCGTCAGCCGCAAGTCGGCGTCGAAATCATCATCCGTTGTAAAATCCAACGTGGTCCGGCCGAGAGCGTCGTTTAAATAGACGCCGCCTTTGGAGTGGAATCCCAGACTCCAGCGCGACGATTCGTACGTGAACCCCCAACCCATCTGGTACCCAAACATATCGTTATCGGTACGGATAAAGTACGTGCCATCGTTGCCGATGGCCTGGATATCTTGAGCGCTCCAATTGAGGATGTCTTTCAATTCCATGAATCGGAGGCCCACCAAGAAGTCGCGATGGAACCCTGGGTTCGTAGCGCGGTGCCAGTTCCCATTGGCATCCATCACCATTTGATCGCGTCGCAATCGCTGCTTGACGTGGTAATTCCACTCGAAGCTGCTGTACGTACTGCTGTAATCGATTTGTTGGTGCGATGACGCATTGAAAGTGCGATTGTTACCGCTCATCAAGAAATTCACAAACAAGCCGAAGTCGTTCTGCGACGAGAGTTGACGATGCTGGTGCCAATCACCTCCGCCCATGACGGTGAACTCCGCCATGTGGTCTCGATTCTTCGAGTCGCGGAAGAGGAAATGACCCAGCGTGGCGCGCACTGATGCATCCTCACCTGGCTGAGCGCCGTCGAGCAGTAGCTGGCGATTCGTATTGAACCTGCCTCCCTGCCCGCCTAACACTTGGGCCTCAAAGAAAACTGGATTCGTAATGTTGACATCTTGCGCGGCGAAGAACACGGCGTCGCGGTTCCAATGGCGATTCCAGATGACCGCCTCGGCCTCGGCATACCAAAAGCCGCGCCGCAGCCAGGTGCCGGTGCTTTCGATCAATGCCGGCTCGTTCGCCCAAAATGCGTGCTGTTCCGGTCCAAATTGCTCATATCCGTGAGCCGCATTCGCATCGTAGCCATCGAGCGATTCAAGATTGACCGAGCCTGGATCTGCCAGGACGCTCTCCTCACCAGTCTGGGGCGTGGTCATCATGGGCCCGCTGTCATCGAGCGATGGCAGTGATAAATCCGGCGAATTCATCGAACCGTCGGCAGCACCAGGGACGGGCAGATCGGCACCAGGCACGGGCAGGTCGCTAAAACCAGGTGCAGACAGGTCCTGGGCACTGGCACCGGCCGCCCATAGCGCCGCTGTCATGATCAGCCCGATCAGTCGGGTCGAGTTGGTCATGGATACCTTCTCCCTCACATCCAGCAGGTGCATCGACATCGATCGCTGTTGCTGAATCCGCTGTGCGGCTGTTCGCGATCGTCGTACCGTTTGGCGGCAATCATCCAAGCGTGTTCCTCGCCGGATGCCGATGCAGCATTTCCAGTGATTCGATAATCGACCTTCCGCCATCGTCAATGTAGAGATAACCGTTAAAATCAGGGGAATCGTTATTCTCAACGCTTTCTATCAGGCTAGCGAATCTTTTGCATTCTCTCTACAAGCCGCATTTCCTCGTTGTGATTCCGGTTTACCAGCAATGCTTGTATGATAGGTGCCGCACGCTACCCGGCGGTACTTGATTTCCGATTGGCGAAAAAGGAACTAGCGATGGAATCACCAATCCAATCACTCATCGCCACGGGAACAAAGCTTTGGCTCGATTCGGTGGACCCTGAGCTGGTGCGTGCCAATCGAGCCCTCGGCGCCACAGGCGCCACCTCCAACCCGATCATCCTGGCCGATCTGATTCAGTCCGGTCGTTTCGATGACGAATTGGAGCGGCTGCTTGACGGCGGCGGCTCAAGCGACGACGACGCGGCGTGGCAATTGACCGACCGCGTCGTCCAGTCAGCACAGGATGTGTTTCTACCGGTGTGGAAATCAACCTGCGGGAACGATGGCTACGTGAGCTTCGAACTGGATCCATTGCTGGAAGATCCCGGCTGTACGTTGAGCCACGACCAGCGCGTGGCACGTTACATAGATCTTGGCCGGCGATGGTCGTCGGACCAGGAGAACCGCATGATCAAGGTACCGGCCACTCCCGCCGGCCTGGATTCGCTCGAGGAACTTTCTGCCGCGGGCGTAACGCTGAACGTGACGCTGATCTTTACGCTTCGCCAGTACGAGACGGCACGGGATGCGATTTGGCGTGGCGCACAGCGGCGTAAGTCGCTCGATCGATTCAAGAGCGTCTACAGCATTTTTATTTCGCGCGTCGACGTGTACACGGAAAAGCACGTGCCCGGTCTGTCGCCGGCCGCACAAGGGCAAGTGGGCATCGTCGGCGCGAAGCGAATTTGGCAAGCCAATCAAAAATTCTGGGCGTCGCGGCCCACTCCGCTGCGCCAGGAAATTGTGTTCGCCAGCACCGGTACGAAGAAGCCCGATGACCCGCCTTGGAAATATGTCATCGCGCTAGCGGGCAGCGACATTCAAACCAATCCGCCTGCCACCAACGATGCGGTGGCGGCCAGCGGACTTGTCTTTACCCGAACCGTCGATCAACTGCCCGCGGCGGAAGTGCTAGCCGAAATTGACTCCGAGGTTGACTCGCAGAAAATGGAAGGCCAACTGATGCGCGAAGGCGTCGCCAAGTTTGCTGATCCGCAGAAGGCGCTGCTTAAACTTCTGGCGGAAAGACGCCGGTCTCTGGCCGCGCAGCAAGCCTGAGCTTGGTATCTGCTTGCGGATACGTCGACCACGCCCTTTCAGGGCGTGCCACTCGTTCGCTGACGGGTCGTCAGCCGTCCCGGCCTGTGTTAGGATCGTGGGCTGTCGGCCGGCATCCTTGTGCGATGTCGATTCATGGACTGCCCATTATCCTCCAAGCCGAGATCACGGTTGTCATCATGACGATTGATCCATATGCAATGTGTCCCTGCGGCAGCGGGAAGAAACTGAAATTCTGCTGCTCCGACGTCGTCGGCGATATCGAGAAGATTCATCGCATGATCGAAGGCGATCAGCCGCGGGCCGCGTTGCGGCACGTGGAGCAGACGCTGGCCAGCCATCCCAATCGAGCGTCGCTGTTGGATTTAAAGGCATCTCTAGAAATGTCGCTCGACGATTTGGACGCGGCCCAACGCACAGTGGAGGAATTTGTTGCCAAGCACCCGGATAGCCCAACCGCGCTGGCTTGCCGGGCATTGATATTGGCGGAAACCAATCAAGCCGTCGCTGCCGCAGCCACTTTGCAGTGTGCGCTGGCACTGATCGATAGGGAAATGCCGCAACGCGTATTCGAGGCGATCGGCGCAGTCGGCGGCGCACTGTTGGAAGCCGGCCACGTAGTGGCGGCTCAAGCGTATCTTTGGTTTCACGCCTCCATTGCGCCAAAAGAAGACACGAGAGCCTATCAAGCAATTATCAGCCTGAACCATTATTCCGGCCTGCCTCTGTTGCTCCGAGACCAGCTCCAGTTTCGTCCTTGGCCGAAGGATGCGCCTTGGAAATCCGAAGCAGACCGGGCAACGCGCCTGGTGGACAATGGAAAATGGCTGGAGGCGGTAGGAATTATTGATCGGCTGGGCCAGCAATATGGCGCCGATCCTACGTTGGTATTCAATCGGGCCCTGTTGGGTGGCTGGCTGGCGGACGATCGCTCGCTCGTGGCCGGACTGCACGCCTATGCCGAACTCGACGTTCCGCTTGATGATGCAATCGAGGCCGAAGCGATTGCGCAGTTGCTCGACCCGGATTTGAAAGAGCCGCAGATCGATACGGTACTGAGAACGTACACGGTGAACGACGAAGAGGCGCTGGTGCGCGTGTTGTCGTCGGACCGACGATTCCAACGCTTGAAGACGGATGCGGCGGCTCTCGCGCAAGCTGACGGACCACCGCCGCGGCACGCATTCGCTCAATTCGATCGTCCCATGCCGGAGTCGGGGGTTGACTTGACGCGGGACACCGTCCCGCGCTTGGTAATAATTCTCGCGATCTATGGCCGCCAGACCGATCGTCCGGAGCGTCTACAAGTGACGGCGGACAAAGGCCGCGACTTTGAGAGTGCCATCCAGGCACTCCAGGAAACTGCCGGCGATTCGCTGGGCGACGAAATTGAAGAGAAAGTGGTGGGACACGTCTCCCCCACCGAGCAGGCGCTTAATTTGCGGTGGCAATTTCCGCGGGATACGCCGCCCGACGTGCGCCGCCGCCTGCTTGCGGAAGAACGTCGTGCTGCGATCGTGGAGCGCTGGCCCACGCTTCCGCGGCCCGCTTTGGGAGGCAAGACGCCCCGCGAGGCGGCCGGCGACGCCCAATTGCGCATTCCCTTGATGGCAGCAGTGTTGATGCTGGAACAAGGCGCCGGCACCGGTCGCGACGCCGATACGATCGCTCAATTGCGTAGTGAACTGGGCTTGCCGCAGCCAGAACCGATCGATCCTGGGGGCGAGTCGGTGAGCGGACTTCGTCTGTCGCGCGCTGGACGGCTGAAAATGGAGGCTGTCACCGACGACGACGTCGTGCAGCTCTATCGGCGTGCCATCATGACGGCAGCGCAGGCGGCCATCGCTTGCCTCGCGCAAGAAGCCGTGCGACGTCCCTCATTGGCCGGCCGCATCCCGCCGAATGAGGCGTATCAACGACTGATCGCGACGGAACACGATCCGGATCGTGCACTGGCTTTGATCGAACAGGCGCGGGAGCGGAGCCGAGCGGCAGGTGAATCGACAGCCGCTTGGGAGCTGGCCGAGCTGGAGCTGCACATCACCAGCGGCAACCCAGAGCAAGCAAAGGAAACACTCACTCGCATCGAGCAAGAGCATCTCGACGACCCGCAGGTTTCCGCGGCGCTGTACCAGTTGTTGTATCAGACAGGCGCGATCCGTCCGCAATCGGCGTCGGCGCCAGCGGAGATTGAAGAAGAGCCGATGGCGGCGGTCGCGAGCGGGCCGGAACCCACCGGCGGCCGCATCTGGACGCCGGACAGCGATCGCCCGTCGGGCGGCAAATCCACCCTTTGGACGCCGACGTAATCGGCGAACCATTTCTCGTGAATCAACGCGCCGCAGACGACAGCCGCTTCATGAGTCGGGCGCTGGCGCTTGCAATTCGCGGCGAAGGATTGGTGGAACCCAATCCGATGGTCGGTTGCGTCATCGTCCAAAACGGCCAGATTGTGGGGGAAGGGTTTCACGAGCGTTTTGGCGGTCCGCATGCGGAAGTGAACGCGCTTGCTGCTGCGGGTGCGCAAGCTGCGGGTGCCACGGCGTATGTCACACTCGAGCCCTGCTGCCATCAAGGGAAAACGCCGCCATGTACCGGCGCATTGTTGCGGGCCGGCGTGAAACGCGCGGTCGTGGCTGCGCTCGATCCGTTTCCGCAAGTAGATTGCAAAGGTGTCAACGAATTGCGGACGGCTGGCATCGAATGCGAAGTGGGGGTGCGAGCGGCCGAGGCGAATTGGATTCTCGCGCCGTATCGAAAGCTGATCACCACCGGTCGCCCTTGGGTCATTGCCAAATGGGCGATGACGCTTGACGGGAAGCTAGCCACGCGCAGCGGCGACAGTCAATGGATTTCTAGCGAAGCCTCGCGAGCTGTTGTTCATCAATTACGCGGCCGTGTTGACGCCGTCATCGTAGGCAGCGGCACGGCACTGCGCCGACAATCCGCTGTTAACCGCCCGGCCGGCGGACCGCACTGACCTTAAGCGCGTCGCTACGCGAGTGGTGGTCGATTCCCAGGCTTCGCTCTCACAAAATAGTCGTATTCTGCAGACTGCCGGTGACCTACCCGTGCTGCTGGCCACCGCGACGGATGCGCCAGCAGAAGTATGTGAAAAACTTTCCGCGGCCGGCGTCGAGATTTATCGCGGCCAGGGCGATGACCACGAGACTCGCCTTCAATCGCTTCTCGATGAGCTGGGCCGCCGCCGCATGACCAACGTGCTGGTCGAAGGTGGTAGCCAATTGCTGGGGTCGCTTTTCAATCTACGGGCAATCGACGAGGTGCACGTGTTCATTGCACCAAAGCTGGCCGGCGGATCGGCGGCGCCCAGCCCCATCGGCGGGACGGGCGTTGAGCGCATGGCTGCGGCCATGAAACTGGCCGACATCAGCATCGAGGAACTCGACGGTGATGTGTATGTGCATGGACGAGTGAGTTGTTGACATCACATATGAACTGATTATATATAACGCACAATCGATACCCCTCGCTTGCGGTTTAGCTGAGCCGCAAGCGAAGCCAAGATGAAGTATGGCTGTTATCGCCTACCACCTAACCTGATTTGGACAAACTACGGGACGTGGCTCGGGAATGATCCACGGGGCAGCGGTTCGCGCGAAGTATATACACCTATTCTGGCCGAGCTCGGCGAAGTGCATTACGGCCGGCGCAGGAACCAGCCAAAACGGCAAGTGGTGCGAGCGTTCTATGCCGAAGCCGAGCCGCGGCTGCAGTATTCCATCATTCGCTTCCGTCCTGATCAATTCGCAGAAATCGCTGTTGCACTTGGAGAAACAATCAGCGATCGCCATTACACGTGTTATGTATGTGCAATTCTGCCGGATCATGTCCATCTAGTGATCCGAAAGCATCGTGATTCGGCGGAACAAATGATTGAAAATTTTCAGAACGAGTCGCGTCGCTGGTTGCAGTCAAATGGCGTGGTGCCGACTGACCACCCGGTTTGGACACTCAAGGGCTGGCATGCGTTCCTCGATTCACCGGAGGCCATTCGGCGGTGTATCCACTACGTGGAACGCAATCCAATGAAGGAAGGTTTGCCGCGGCAAGAATGGCAGTTTATCGTGCCGTATGATAATTGGCCGTTTCATAAACAGCTAAACCGCAAGCGATAGAATCACCTGTCTTTAGGATTCTGTCAGCTCCAGCGTCGCCCAGCAGGTGGGGTCCTCATCGTACGGAAACGCGGGGCCCGTGGCGAACGTTTGCAATCCGAGCTCGCGGTCGTACACGGCATACGTAAACCCCAGCTGGCGGTACTGTTGTGGATCGTAACCGGCCAGCGCAACGGCGGGGATGAATGCCGCGAGCCAGTATCCAGTTTTCGTGATGCGACTGGCCACTTGCAATTCGCGTGGGCGAATCGGCCGCGCGTTTTCGCGGGCACGGTTGATCAACAACTGATCCGCCAGCGGCTCATCCTGACGTTGACCTCCCCCCGCAGGTAGAAACGCGTAGCGATGGCAGTACCGGCTGGCGCGGTGAATGTTGAGCGTGGCCCGGGTGTCGATCCACACTTGCAACCCGTCGCTATCCTCGAGCCGGCCTTCGCGGCACCACACAGGTTGCTTCTTGCCGTCGACGCGGACATTGAATACCAGGCCGTCGGCGCTCCATGCCATCCGCACGTCCGCGAACCCGCGTTCACGGTCCACAGTGTCGTCGTCTAATTCTGCCAAATTCAACAGGCGATAGGATTCGTCCAGTTCGACGCCGCCAGTTTTCCAAATCGACTCACCGCGCAACACGGGCACGGCGAATCGGAATAGAAACCGCGGGGCGACTAAGGTGTTCGACAATGCTTCCGACATGATTTGGCTATTTCTTGAAACCTGGCATTAACCCACGGCCGCCGCGCAGCGAATCCAAATGCGCCCGGAAAAATGCCAATACGTTTTCAGCGTGCAATTCCTCGGTCGTCACAAAGCGCAATTTGACCTGGTCGCGATCGTCGGCGTCGGTTGACAGGGCACGTTCGGCGCCGAGCTCCGCCACGCTGCCGAGCTGGAACGCGCCCTTCGGACCATTGAGCACCACATCTACTCCGGCCAATCGCTTGGTGAAAACCGTGGCCCACGGCTTGCGCACGCCGGGAACCATCAGGTACACCACGTTTTGATTGTTCCACAGAAATTGCCCGGCCGGCACCGCTTCGGCCAGCATTTCCAGCAACTCTTCAAGGACCTCCGGTTTCCACTCCGACTTCTTGCCAGGCGGGAAGCCTTTCTTTGAGAGGTGCCACTTTTGCCCGAGCACTTTCCAAGGCATCACGTCCTCGGGCTTTGCACTCAGGCGCTCGGTAAATCGATGGAAGCCGGCCACCGCGCGCTCCAGAAACGCCCAGAATGCCGGCGTATCGATCTCCGGCCAGGAATGGGCGTCGATTTGCACTTCCTGCCACGGGCCGCGGAGGTTTTTGCACTTCACCCTCGGACCGCGGCCGTAGGCTTCGATCTCGTCGATGTCGTTGAGCGGTTTGAGTCCTAGATCGATGATCAGCTTGTCGCGCTCAAAAGTTTTCTTGGCGGTGCGGAACTTGAGCTTCACCAGCCATCGTTCGCCCGTGATCGCGTGGAAAAACCAGCCTTCGGATTTCTTGGCCGCAGCGATCTCGACGACTGACCGATTGTTCCAATTGGTGGAACCGAATTCGCCCAGCTCGTGAATGCGGCGCTCGATGGCATCGAGAATACGCCCGTCCCAGCAGCAATTGCGGCCGTCGCGGGCGACGCGATCTTTCGTGTGCCATTGCCGTCCATTCGTCTCCCACGGCATCCGCGTGTCGCGGCCGACTTCGTCGATATCCACATCATCCGGTTGTGTGGCTAATGGAGCGGCGGGGTCGTACGGTTTACGCTCCACCAATGGCCCGGCGGCCAATACCGGAGCGAGCGCGGCGGCGGTGTGGCTTACAAACGCGGAACGCACTGCTTGATTTCTTTTCCTTCCGACTTCTGACTTCCGCCTTCGTCCTTCCACAATCTGCTCCGGAGTGCCGGCGGCGACGACGTTTCCGCCGTCGGCTCCTGCTTCCGGGCCCAAGTCGATTACCCAATCTGCCGTCTTAATAACATCCAAATTGTGCTCGATCACGACCACGGTGTTGCCTTGATCGACGAGGCGATTGAGCACCTCGAGCAGCTTGGCAAGATCGTCAAAGTGCAGGCCAGTGGTCGGCTCGTCGAGCAGATAGAGTGTCTGGCCGGTATCGGGTCGGGCCAGCTCGGCGGCCAGTTTCACGCGCTGGGCTTCACCACCGGAAAGCGTCGGAGCGCTCTGGCCCAGCGTTAAGTACTCCAACCCGACATCGCAGAGCGTTTGCAATATGCGGCGAATCTTCGGGATGTTGCCGAACAGCTCCACGGCCTGCCCGCAACTCATTTCGAGCACGTCAGCAATAGTCTTGCCGTGGAATCGCACTTCGAGCACGTCGGGGTTGTAGCGTTGGCCGCGGCACGTTTCGCACTCAACCCACACGTCGGGCAGAAAGTGCATTTGGATGCAAATCTGACCGTTGCCTTCGCATGCCTCGCAGCGCCCGCCGGGCACGTTGAAACTGAACCGTCGGGCGGTGTAGCCGCGGAGCTTCGATTCGGGAAGCTGCGAAAACAATTGCCGAATCAATTCAAACACGCCGGTGTACGTAGCTGGATTCGAGGTCGGCGTATTGCCGAGCGGCTGTTGATCGACGCGGATCACTTTGTTGATCTGCTCGATCCCATGAATTGCCTCGTGCGCTCCGGGCACCGTGCTGGCGCGGTGAAGCGTCTTGGCGAGTTGGTTGTAGAGAATGTCTTCGACGAGCGAGCTCTTGCCACTGCCGCTTACTCCGGTAACCGCGGTGAGCGTGCCGAGCGGGATTTCGACGTTGATATTCTTGAGATTATTATGGCGGGCGCCGAGGATGAGGAGCGAGGAGCGTGCGGCGGACTTCGTCTCGCTCCTCGCTCCTCGATCCTCACTTCTACGATTCACCGGCACCGGAATCGCCTTCTTGCCGCTCAGATAAGGGCCCGTGACGCTACTGCGGGACCGTGCGATTTGCTGCGGCGTGCCGTTGGCGACAATTTGGCCGCCAAGCCGGCCGGCACCAGGTCCGAAGTCCACGAGGCCATCAGCGCTGGCAATCACTTCGCGATCGTGTTCCACGACGATGAGGGTGTTGCCGAGGTCTCGCAATTTGGCGAGCGCGGCGACCAGGCGGGAGTTGTCGCGTGGATGAAGGCCAATGGTCGGCTCATCGAGCACGTATAACACGCCACACAGGCCGCTGCCAACCTGGCTGGCCAGGCGGATGCGCTGCGCTTCGCCGCCGGAAAGCGTTGGCGCCGCGCGACCAAGCGTGAGGTATTCCAGTCCCACGTCAATCAAGAAAGTGATCCGGTTTTCGATTTCACGCACCAGCTCGCCGGCAACTTTCTTCTCGTTGGGCGCTAGCCGCCATTTCTTGATTTGGGTGATCAGCTCGCCAAGCGGAGTTCGGCCGATTTGGTCAAGCGTTCGTTCGCGAAACCGCACAGCCGCGGCATCGTCGCGGAGCCGGCTGCCGCCGCATTCGCTGCAATCGATCTCGCCGACGAATTGTTCGAGCATGCCCCGCAATCGCGGCGAGAGCCGCGACGCTTCCTCGAGCGTGGGGTAAAGACCTTTAAATTGGTAGCGAAAAATGGGTCGGTTGTTATTTTTGCGATAAACAGCGATCCAATCGTCGCCGGTTCCAAACAGTACCGTCCGCCGTTGCCGTGGCGAGAGATCGTTGTACGGCACGTCGATCGGCACTCCCGTGTGGGCCGAAAGCGCGGCAAGCATTTGCTGCGATACTTCCAGTTTTACGTTGGGCCACACCAACAGCGCACCTTTGGCAAGAGTCAAGTTCGGGTCGCGCAGCATTGCGGCGGGGTTCGCACCAATTTGTGTTCCCAAACCTTCGCAGGATGGGCACCATCCAAGTGCGCTGTTGAAAGAAAAGTTGTGCGGGTTGAGCGTGTCGAAACTGCGGCCGCATTTCTCGCAGGCCAAGTGTTGGCTGTGCACCCGTACCGGCCAGCGCGGCTCCGGCATGTCGTCTACCGGATGGGCCACGTGCACGACACCTTTCCCCAGCGCGAGTGCGTTTTCGATGCTGCCGGCAATTCGCGAGCGAGCGTCGGCCCTGACTACGATTCGGTCGACGACCACCTCCACATCGTGCTTGCGGCGGCGATCGATCGAGGGCGCCTTTTCCAGTGAGTGGGTTTCGCCGTCGATCCGCACACGCACGTAACCCCCGCCGCGCAGCGAATCCCACAGCGCATCATACTGCTCGCCGACTTGCACCTCGACCGGTGCCATGACGTATAGCTTGGTTCCGGCTGACTCCTCCAGCAGCTTGTCGACAATTTGATCGGAGGTTTGCGTGCCGATCGGCAGGTCGCATTCGGGGCAATGCGGTTGGCCAAGCCGGGCGTAAAGAATGCGGAAATAGTCGTAGATTTCGGTGACCGTGCCAACGGTTGACCGCGGCGTGTGTCCCGTATTGCGTTGCTCGATGGCGATCGCCGGCGAGAGGCCGTCGATATGATCGACCTGCGGCTTTTGCATCTGGCCAACGAACTGCCGGGCGTAGGAGCTGAGACTCTCGACGTACCGCCGCTGCCCTTCGGCGTAAATCGTATCCATGGCGAGCGACGTCTTTCCCGAGCCGCTCGGACCGCAAAACACGGTCATCTGGTCGCGCGGAATCTTTACTTCCAGGTCGCGGAGATTGTGCTGACGAGCGCCTCGCACCGAAATATGCGTGGCCTCGCGTACTGCCTGCCCGTTACGCCTCGCCGATTTAGCCGCTTGCGGCTTAGCACGCCGCTGACCGTTCGGCGAAACCCCCAACAACGGCGCAAGCGCCTGGCCGGTGTGCGAATCGACATTTCCCGCAACCTGCTCCGGCGTGCCGCAGGCAACAATCCGACCGCCGCCGTCGCCCCCCTCGGGCCCGATATCGATGATCCAATCGGCCGTTTTGACGACGTCCAGATTGTGCTCCACCACGAGCACCGTGTTGCCCGCGTCGACAAAGTCGTGCAGCACCTTCAGCAGCAGCTCGATATCGGCAAAGTGCAGACCGGTCGTCGGCTCGTCGAGCAAGTACAGTGTTCGCCCGGTCGATTTTTTCACCAGCTCACGGGCCAGCTTGATCCGCTGTGCTTCGCCGCCCGAAAGCGTCGGCGACGGCTGGCCAATCTTGATGTAATCCAGACCCACGGAGTGCAACGTGCCCAGCTTGTGGTGTATCGGCGGGATGTGCTCGAAATGCTCGAGCGCCTGCTGCACGTCCATTTCCAGCACTTGGGCAATGCTTTTCTCGCGGTACATCACCTGAAGTGTCTCGCGATTGAACCGGTGCCCCTGGCACACCGGGCAGGTGACCCACACGTCGGCCAGAAAATCCATCTCCAGCCGGTTGGAGCCGTTGCCTTCGCACGCTTCGCAGCGGCCGCCCTGCACGTTGAAACTGAACCGGCCCGGCTTGTATCCGCGGCGCTTCGACTCCGGCAGTTGCGTATACAAGCTGCGGATATCGTCGAATACTTTGATATAGGTGCCGGGATTGGAGCGCGGCGTACGGCCAATGGGCGACTGGTCGATCACGATCAATTTGTCGAGCTGGTCGACGCCCTCGATGCGATCGTGTGCACCCGGTTGGCCTTTGCCGCCCATGAGGTCGCGCAGCAGAGCTTCCGCAACGATGTCGTTGACCAACGAGCTTTTGCCCGAACCGCTGGCGCCGGTCACGCAGACGAACGCGCCGAGCGGGATATCGACGTCGATGTTCTTGAGATTGTTGTGGCGGGCGCCAGTGATGCGGAGCATCGGGATTTCGGATTTCGGATTTCGGATTTCGGATTTTAAAGAAATGCCATTTCGCTCAATCCGCAATCCGCAATCCGCAATCCGCAACCGGCGGAGCGCCGGCACCTCGATCTTCCGCTTGCCGGATAGAAACGCGCCCGTCACGCTGCGCGGCTCGCGGGCAATTTTCTCCGCGGTGCCGGTCGCCACGACTTCGCCGCCGCGCACGCCCGGTCCGGGCCCGAAGTCGATGATATGGTCGGCCGCGCGCATGGTTTCTTCGTCGTGCTCGACGACAACGACCGTGTTGCCAAGATCGCGCAAGCTGGCGAGGGTGTCGAGCAGCCGCTGATTATCGCGGGGGTGCAGGCCGATCGACGGTTCATCGAGAATGTACGTGACGCCGACGAGGCCGCAGCCAATCTGGCCTGCCAAACGAATCCGTTGTGACTCGCCGCCGGAAAGCGTCGGGGCGGTGCGCTCCAGCGAAAGATATTCCAGCCCGACATTTTGCAAGAAGCCGAGCCGGCCGCGAATTTCTTTGAGCACCTCGACGGCGATCAGCTTATCGTTGCCGGCCAAATCGAGCTCGGCAAAAAACTCGACCGCGTCCGATACGGCCAGAGCGCATACCTGTGGCAACGTCGCCGTGGGGGCAGCAGCGAATTTCGGGCTCGCGGTGGTGAGGGTGACGGCGGATGCTTGCGGATTGAGTCGCCGGCCGGCGCAATCGGGGCAGCGGATCACACTCATGAATTGCTCGAGCTGCCTGATTTGCGGCGGGCTCTTGCTCGTGCGGTATTTCTCCAACAGCTCGGGGATGATCCCTTCGTAGTGCCCGCCGTATTTCTGTGCAGCCTGACCGGCCCGCCAGGTGAAAGTAATGTGCGCTTCGCCGGTGCCCCACAGCCAAATGGCGCGCAGGTCTTGCCCGAGGTCACGCCACGGCGTTTCCAGCAGCGTGCCCTCGGCCAGCGCCAGCTTTCGTTCCATCGTCTCGGCAACGCCGCGGTAGATGTGCCGCTTCCACCGGCCCAAATCCTTCCACGGCCCGATCAGCTCGAAGCAGCCCTGGCTGAATGATTTTTCCGCCGCACCGACCAGCCGCTCCGGATCGAAGCTGAAGAACTCGCCCAGCCCGTCGCAAGTGAGGCACATTCCCTGCGGGCTGTTGAAGCTGAACAGCTGCGGCGACGGCTCCTCGAAGCTCAGCTCACACTTCGTGCACGCAAACTGAGAGGAAAGGACGATGTCGCCAGGCTGCGGACCGCCACGTTTCGATCGAGCCGGGGCAATTGACTCGACTGCATTCTCGACCTTCGCCGGGGACCCTTTGAGTGACTCCTCGCTGCCTTTCTCTTGGACCGCGACGACGAGGCTCCCGTTCCCCATCGCCAGCGCCACATCCACGGCTTCCGCGAGACGGCCGCGAACAGTCGGGCCCGCGGTCAGCCGATCGACCACCACTTCGATGTTGTGCCGCATCTGCCGGTCGAGGGACAAGTCGTCGGTGAGCGATACGACACGGCCGTCGACGCGGGCCCGTACAAACCCCTGCTTCCGCAGGTCCTCGAACAGGTCGCGGTATTCGCCCTTTTGACCACGGATCAGCGGGGCCAGCACGCTGAATGGGCTGCCAGAAGGGAGCGTGAGAATCCGGGCGATAATCTGCTCGCGCGTCTGGGCCGTGATTGGCTGGCCGCATTTCGGGCAATGGCCGTGACCCACGCGGGCATACAGCACACGCAGGAAGTCATGGATTTCGGTGATCGTGCCGACGGTGGACCGCGGATTGTTACCGGACGACTTCTGCGAGATCGAAATCGACGGGCTCAAGCCGCTGATATGGTCGACCTCCGGCTTGGGCATCTGGCCGAGAAACTGCCGGGCGAATGTCGACAGACTTTCGACATAGCGCCGCTGCCCCTCGGCATACAGCGTGTCAAACGCCAGCGAGCTTTTGCCCGACCCGCTCACGCCGGTCAAGCAAATGAGCTTGTTGCGAGGCAGCGTCACGTCGACGCTGCGGAGGTTGTGCTCGCGAGCACCTTGGATGACGATATCGGAAGCGGGCATCGTTGCGCCGTTTAACTGCAGTTTCGATTGGGTTCAAGCGGGAGCACCGGAACGTGCCCGTACGCTTAAGCGCAAACCGGATATTCTACTGGTGAACGGATATGCAGAAAAGATGACGAGTTTTCAATTCCAGTCACCGACGAATTGTCCGAGTAATTCGGCACCAGGTGTGGCGTCATAATGGGTGACAGCAGCAGAGATTACGAGCTGCTCGACTTCGGCGAGGGCCGCAAGCTGGAGCGGTTTGGCGCGATTGTGCTAGACCGGCCCTCTCCGGCGGCGGAGGGCAGCAGGAAATCATCACCCGACTGGGGCTGCGCGACAGCACGTTACGAACGAACGCATGGTGACGACGGCGTTTGGATTCCACACGGCGCGGTTCCCAGGCAGTGGGCAGTTAGCATTCCGATACGCATTCCAGGCAGCAACGAATCGAAAGTGGCGATTACCTTCCAGCTGCAACCTTCGCCGTTTGGTCACGTCGGAGTCTTTCCCGAACAAAATGACAACTGGAATTGGATTGTGCGGCAGGTGAACAAGTCGCACACAGCGATTGGCCGAATGGTGCGGGTGCTGAATTTGTTCGCCTACACGGGGGGCAGCACGCTGGCTGCGGCGGCGGCTCGTGCCGAAGTAGTTCACATCGATGCGGCTCGGAACATCGTTGACCGGGCTCGCGAGAATGCTGAGCTTTCAGCGCTCGGCGACCGGCCGATCCGCTGGATTGTCGAAGACGCGGCGAAGTTCTGTCAGCGCAAGTTGAAGCGCGGGAACCACTATGACGCGGTGATCCTCGATCCGCCCAGTTACGGCCACGGGCCCAAGGGGGAACCGTGGAAGCTCGAACAACACCTGCTGCCGCTGTTGCGATGCTGCCGCCGATTGACGGCTGAGCACCGCGGATTTGTGCTCGCAACGTGCCACACACCCGGCATCGGGCCGGCGGAGCTTGCCGCATACCTGGCCGACGGAATCTTCGGCGGCTGCAGCCAGCCTCCTCAGGCAGGAGAGCTATTTCTGGAGACAGCAACGGGTCGGCGTTTGCAGAGTGGCGTATTTGCGCGGTGGCCGGCGTGATTCAGGTGGGACAGGTCCATTTTTCTCCTAGCGCACTACTAAGAATACTCTTGTCGACAAAATGGACCTGTCCCCTTCCTCCGCTCACGACTCCCGACCCCGTTCGTCTAGCCGTAGACCAATCACCGGCGCCCCACCCGTTCGCAATTCATCGACGAGCGCCTTCAAACGAAGTGGATCCGACGAGTCAAGCTCCAAAACGATACCGAGAATCTCAGCGGACATTTCTCGTTTACCAAGTTTTTCCAATGTCCATATAAGTCCACGGCCCGCGTCAAAAAACGGCCGGTTGGCAGGTTGCGAATAGAGCAGCGGCTTGGGCATTTTCGCGCACCGCAGCGTCTGCAACCCTAGCTGATAACCGGCCCCAAAATGCCCTCGTGCCAGAGAAAAGTCCTCGTGCATCGCTACAGCAAGCTCGCCCAACAGCTCATGTGCCGCGATGAATTCCGGACAGCCGGACAACAGCCAACGAAGCTCGTCGACAGCGATTTCCAGCTCGCCGGCTTCGATCATCAATCGGACGTCCTCGAGATCCTCGGCCCGATCGCGCACACAGCGGGGGTGCACAAATATCCAACTGCGGCCGTCAACATTCCTCCGTACACTCAATCCACTTGGAGAACGCGGGGGCTGGCGACGGCTTGGTTTACGTTTCGACACTGCGCGGCTCTGGAAAAAACCACAAAGGCACAAAGTATAACAGTTATTTATCCTTCGTGTCCTTTGTGTCTTCGTGGTTCAAATCGACTTACCGAGCGCGAAAATCTCCTCGGCGTCGAGGACGAGGTCGTTGGTCTCGAAGAGTTGGCGTATGGCCGCTTTATGAAGTTTCATTTTCGTGCCGCCGACGCCGATGGCGCCGTAACACAGCTGACCATCGCGCTCAGTCGCTTTATCCTGCGGTTGAATCCCGCCGATTCCGGTCGGCGGCACAGCGTTCAGGTCGATCGCCAGCTGAAGCCCGCGGGTTTGGCGGCGAATTTCATCCGGCAGGAGCTCGACGCCCGGAGCACCGGCGGCAAACACCGCGGTGACACCCTCAAGTGCGCCGCGCAGTGACGTCTCATCTCGAATTTCCAATTCTTGGCACGCAGCGGTGGGCAACATGGCGCGCACACCGTCGCAAACCTGCTCCGCCCGCGCCAATTGCCGCGACGCGACGCGAACATTTGCACGCTCTCGGGCCAATAGCCGAACGACTCGTCGACCAACGGACCCTGTCGCCGCCAAAACAGTTACCAGCTGATCTTTTAGCGACACGTGCTTTCCTGCCACGAGCACAGCTGCAGCGGCCGTCGTGTTGGCACCGTTGGAGTCGAGCATGACGGAGACGCACATCGGTCCAAAGAAACACTTGCGCACCTTGGCCAGCAGCGCCTCGCCGGCATCAACATCCGAGCCGCCAATGAATACTGCCGTGTTCTTGAGTTCGGCCGGGCCGCGCGTGAACATGGCGCCGTACACGAGATCGCGTACCGCATCGGCCGTCACGCCGCCATGCCGCAACAATTGATCGACGCCCGCGTCAATCGCCACCACCGAGTCGAAAACGCTCGGCTGCGGGTCGGTATCCAGACAGACGAGAATCTTCGCGAGCGTCATTTGCTTAAAATCGAGAGTCAAGAGTCGAGAGTCAAGAGCCAGAGAATTGCTTCCATTCTGGCTCTCGACTCTCGACTCTTGACTCTTGACCAATTTCAGAAGCCGCGGAACGGATGCGCCGCCTTGTCCTTGCCGGCCAGGATTTCATCGATGGTGGGCTTGCCCGCCATCGCGCATCTTGATGGCATCCTTCGTGGCCTGGTAGTTGTAATCGTAGATTTTGCGGTCGTCCGATGCTTCCGGGTGAATGAACACGCCGCACACGATGACAAAGTCTTCGGCCTGTTTTTTGCTGAGGACGTTATCGGCAACCGAATCGGCCACCGCTTTGGCCACCGCCGCCTGCGCCGGGCCGAACATCTGCACCGCCTGCCGCATGCCCTTGATCGTCACCTTGGTCACGAGCACCGTGGCCGGTTTGGCCAATAGATTCGGCGTGAGCACGGCCAGCAGGTTCGTGTGCCCTTCGCTTTGCCGCGCCAGCGCGTTGGCAGAACGCATGGCCTACGGGGCCGTCTTTGTCGCCAATCAACAGGTCGATATGCGCAATTTCATTCCCCTCACCCGACAACGCCTCGCCAATAAACATGGTCATCCAATCGTCTCCTACGTAGGTCAGGCACTTGGCCTGACGATCGAAACGGTCCCATCAGGCTCAAAAGCCTGACCTACGGCAATAACACTGCCACTCGAAAGCGAAGAATATCACACGCGGGCTGGTTTGCGAAGGTACGGCCCACCGGCCGCCCGTTGAAGAGGACAATCGGGTTGCCGGTAGCATATCTCTCGGCAAATACCTGGCTTTCTGGACAAAACCAGTGGATTCTGAAACAATGAAGTTGTAGCATGGCAAACGCGCCGACATGCCGTGCACATCGAGCGGCCAGGCCGTTATCATTTCCGGCCAAAATCATTTTGGACCGGGCGGAACAGAGGCAACCGGCGCGGGCGGCAACGAGTTGTGTCGCCCACTAATCAAATGGAAGGGAACACTGTCATGAGGCGAAGACAGGGCTTTACACTGGTCGAATTGTTGGTCGTGATCGCGATCATCGGTACGTTGGTGGCACTCCTGTTGCCGGCCGTTCAGGCCGCGCGTGAGACCGCCCGCGGCAACACCTGCCGCAACAACATGCGGCAGCTGCAGTTGGCACTGACGAGCATGGAGTCGCAGTTGAAGCGATTGCCCGGATACGCAAACGAATTGTTCAATCCCAATGGCCCCAAGAGCGGCACACCGCCGGTGCCTCAGCATGGTCGCCGGGCAAGCTGGATTGTCACGACCTTCCCGTACATCGAGCAGTCGGCGCTGTGGGACGAATGGAATACGCGGTTCGTGGATGGCAGTAGCCCTCTCGCTCCGTCCGCGCCTCCGAGTGAAGGCCTTACGTGCCCCAGCAACACACCAGAGATTCCGGGACAACCCTGGCTGGCTTACGTCGGCAATGCCGGCTGGGCTTTTACCGATTCGACGTGCGCGGGCGACGAATTTGAATATGCCTCGAATGGAATCTTCTTCGATGACAACAAGAATCTGAATTTTGGGCCTGCGGACGGCCGCGAAGGACATCCGCGCATCAAAATGTCGTTCGCCCAGATAACCGACGGGACCAGCAAGACGCTGATGCTTTCCGAGAATCTCCACACGATCTATTGGACGTATGGCGTCGAACAACCACCGGGCGCGACTGGTTACCGCCAACCAGTAGGTAAGCCCATCCAGGACGCGAAGCACCTGTTCGGTTTCATCTGGAAGAACCAGCCGACTCAAATCGAGCGGATCAACGGCGACAAGTTCTACGACCAAGGCCCTTCGCCCATCGACACGAATCCGAATGACCCCATGCTCGAGTATGCGCGCCCGGAATACGAGACGTACGGCTATCCGTCGAGCAACCATCCGGGCGGTGTGAACGTCGCCTTCTGCGGCGGTCAGGTCGAGTTCATGGCCGAATCGATCGATCCGCTCATCTACGGGCAGTTGATGACGTCCAATAGCAAGCGGTCGAAGCTCGTCGGGCCCAGCAACACGCCCGATCGCAAGCTGCCGCAGCCGTCGGACGACCAGTATTGATTGGCCTGACCGATCTATGGGCCGCAAGCGACTTCGACCGCCGGAACGTGACCGACAGTCGCCGGGATCGCCGTGTCACGTAGTCATACCAGCGGTCGTTCTTGCGCGGCGATTCCGTGCTGCCAGTCGTAACGGGCGCTGGGATGGGGCGAATCGGCGCATCCTGGCGGCCATAGGTTTTCCCGTACAACTGCCTGCGCCGCTTCCAGGAAGTATCCCAAACTTCCGCATCGATCGCCGCGATAAGATCCCTCTCTTGGGGCTCCTTGATATACCCGGCAATGAGCCTTAGTCCGGGAATGCTGGCGACGTTTACTGCTTCGACATCAATTGGAAACAGAGTTTTCATCCACACCTCGAGGCTACACAACCCAACCGCTAATTGGGAAAGCAACCCAATCGTCCACCGTCAATCTGTCGGCCAACGAGCCGGGTTGTCCAATGACGCATCTGGCACATCAGTTGCGGCATGCGTGCGCCACTTCAAAGAACGCTTTTCGCGCATTTAAGGGTTCAGGAAAGATGGGCAGACTCTTTCGCAGCTTGAGAAAAGCGGCCTCCGAATTCAGCGAAGACGATTGTATGTCGAGCGGCGCGGCGATTGCATACTACGCGATATTCTCGCTGCCGCCGCTGTTGGTGCTGTTGTTGATGATTGCCGGTTACTTCGGCGTGGAACCCGATCGCATTCAGGCGGCAGTTCAAAAACAATGGGGTGTGGCGTCCACCGGCAGCGACTCACCCGATCGAGAAGAATCGGGCCGGACAGGCGAAAACGCCGACGAACAGGAAGAACCCAAGCCCAGTCAGTTTGGAATCGTGTCGCGGATCGTGGGCGGGGCGATCTTGTTGTTTTCGGCAACCGGCCTGTTTGCGCAGTTGCAATATGCGCTGAATCGCGCCTGGGAAGTAAAGCCGGATCCGAAGCAGGGCGGAATTTGGGCATTCATCACCAAGCGCGTGCTCTCGTTCGGCTTGGTGCTCGTCGTAGCATTTCTATTGCTAATTTCCTTTGTGCTGACAACGATAATTGATGAGTTCGTCGCATTGCTTCAGGGAAGTTCCCCCGAGGGTCCGGCACTTGCCGTTGGAATTGTGCTAAACAACGTGGCGGCTTTCGTAGTCGCAACCCTGCTGTTCGCCGCCATGTATAAGTTGCTGCCGGACGCAAAAATGGCGTGGAAGGACGCCTTTGTCGGCGCGTGCATGACCGCGCTATTGTTTGTGATCGGGAAAGCACTCATCGGCTGGTATTTGCAACACACCGATTTAGCCTCGGGATGGGGGAGTGCTGCCGCCTCGATGATCGGCGTGTTGGTGTGGATTTACTACTCGTCGTTGATCCTGCTGTTCGGAGCGGAGCTGACGCAGGTTTGGGCATCGGACTACGGCCAGGGGATTGAGCCGGCGCCCGGCGCGGTGCCAGCGCAGGCGGCCGGGTAGTAGCATGCGTAAACGGCTGCGCAAACCGCTATTGCCCATGGAAGCGGCCACTGTGGACGAAATCCCCACCGGCCCCCAATGGCAGTATGAACCCAAATGGGACGGCTTTCGCTGCGTCGCATTTCGGCGCGGCAAGAAAGTGGAGCTGCAATCCAAGTCGGGCAAGCCGCTGACGCGATACTTCCCTGAAGTTGCCGCGGACCTGGCCAGGCTGAAATCGACCGAGTTCGTGCTCGATGGTGAGATTGTGATCTCGATTGGCCGGCGGCTGTCGTTCAACGACTTGCTGATGCGGATTCATCCGGCAGCCAGCCGCATCAAGAAACTTTCCGAGGAAACTCCGGCGACGTACATCGTGTTCGACCTGTTAGAGGAAAATGGTAACGCGTTAGTCGATCAAATGCTTGTTGAGCGACGGCCACGACTCGAGGCCTTCGCGAAGAAAGAGTTCTGCCGGGCGGGGCGCGTGGTGCTTTCACCGGGCACCCGCGACCTGAAGGTTGCCCGGCGTTGGTTCGCCTCCGCGGGAAAAGCGCTGGATGGCATTATCGCCAAACGCTTGGATGTCGAATATCGCTCCGACGATCGGACCGGCATGCAAAAAATCAAGCGGCAGCGAACCGCTGATTGCGTTGTAGGAGGATTCCGTTACGCCAGCAAGAAGCGCGTCGTGGGGTCGCTGCTGCTTGGCTTGTACGATGCGGACGGGAAGCTCAATCATGTCGGATTTACTTCCAGCATCGCGCAATCGGAAAAGGCCGCGCTCACGCGCAAGCTCGAACAGCTTATCGCGCCGCCGGGATTTACGGGCAATACACCGGGCCGGCCCAGCCGCTGGAGCACCGAACAATCGGCCGAGTGGGAGCCGCTACGGCCGAAGCTCGTCGTCGAAGTGCAGTACGACCATTTCACCGGTGGCCGGTTTCGCCATGGCACGCGTTTTCTGCGCTGGCGGCCGGATAAGGCGCCGCGCCAATGTATCGAAGAGCAGGTCGCAAACAGCGGCGCGGGACCGCTTAAATTGCTGCGGCAATCGGCCAAGAGCTACTCTTACGCGCAGTGACCGCAACTCATTGTGGCATACCTTCGCGACTCGACTGAGCTCGCCGAAGTCCGCTCGGGGCGTAGGCATGTTTGCGGGCGACGCACATGCTTACGGGCTGGCGCCCGAAAGCATGCCACACAAATTCCTACTCGACTGCTGTGCTCACTCGCCTTTGCGGCCGGTGTCGGCTCCGCCTTGCTTCAGTGCAGCTTGTGCGGCGGCCAGTCGGGCGATCGGCACGCGGAACGGGCTGCAGGAGACGTAGTTCAGACCCACCTTTTGGCAGAAGTTGATCGAGTCCGGGTCGCCTCCGTGCTCGCCGCAAATGCCGACCTTCAAGTTCGGCTTGGCGGAGCGCCCTTTGCGAACGCCCATTTCCACGAGCTGTCCCACGCCGCTGGTGTCCAGTGACTGGAACGGGTCGCGCAGCAGGATTTCCTTCTCGAGATAGTCGGGCAGG
Source organism: uncultured Planctomycetota bacterium (assembly GCA_963786455.1). GTDB lineage: Bacteria > Planctomycetota > Planctomycetia > Pirellulales > Lacipirellulaceae > JABDGM01. The sequence goes on from CAWAZX010000019.1 coordinate 319,069, forward strand.
AACGTGTTGATGTCGTCGCGGCTGAAGCCGAACGTCATTTGCGTGAGGTCGTTCGTGCCAAAGCTGAAGAAGTCGGCCTCGGCGCCAATTTCGTCCGCCGTCACGCATGCCCGCGGTATCTCGATCATGGTGCCGACGAGGATATCGAGCTTGCCTTTGAACTTCTTCTTTTCCGCTACGCTGGCGATCGTCTGCCGCACTTGTTCGGCAAGCGTGGCGAGCTCCCGTTTGGTGCCCACGAGCGGGATCATGATCTCGGCCTGAGCGTCGATCTTTTTTTCTTTGCAGGCGATGACCGCTTCGGTGACGGCGGTAACCTGCATTTCCAGGATCTCCGGGTAGGTCACTGCCAGGCGGCAGCCGCGGTGGCCGAGCATCGGATTCATTTCGTGCAGTTGGCTCACGCGTTCGCGGACGTCAGCCGCGGTGATGCCAAGTTCCTTGGCGGTTTCCGCTTGAGTTTTGGGATCGTGCGGCAGGAACTCGTGCAGCGGCGGATCCAGGAGCCGGATCGTGACCGGCATGCCGTTCATCGCTTTAAAAATGCCGATGAAGTCCTTGCGCTGCAGCGGCAAAAGATCTTTGAGCGCGGCCCGCCGCTCTTTCTCGGAATTTGCCAGAATCATGGCACGCATTTCCTTGATCCGCTCGCCCTCGAAGAACATGTGCTCCGTGCGGCACAGTCCGATGCCTTCGGCACCAAAATCACGGGCCCGCTTGGCGTCGTCCGGCGTATCGGCATTGGTGCGGACTTTCATCGTGCGATACTTGTCCGCCCAGGTCATCACGGTGGAGAAATCGTTTGAGAGCTTGGGCGTTTGCGTGGCAATCGTGCCGGCCATGACTTCTCCCGTCGAACCATCGATGGACAGCGTGTCTTTTGCCGTAAACGTCTTGCCGCCGACTTTGATCTTCTTGGCTTTTTCGTCGATCGTGATCTCGCCCGCACCAGCCACGCAGCAGCGGCCCCAGCCGCGGGCCACCACGGCGGCGTGGCTCGTCATGCCGCCCGTGCTGGTGAGAATACCGACCGCCGAATGCATGCCCTCGATGTCTTCGGGGTTGGTTTCTTTGCGCACGAGCAGCACTTTCTCACCATCGAGCGTGCGATCGACCGCTTCGGCTGCGGTGAACGCAAGCTTGCCGACCGCGGCACCCGGCGAAGCGGGCAAGCCGATCGTCAGCATGCGTCCCTCCTTCTTCGCCAGCTGTTTGCCCTGCGGGCTGAAGCTGGGGAGCAACAATTGCGTGAGATCGCCTGCGGGGATCCGCAAGACGGCGGTCGTTTCGTCGATGAGCTTTTCCTTCACCATATCACAGGCGATTTTAACCGCGGCGGCGCCGGTGCGCTTGCCATTCCGCGTCTGCAACATGAACAGCGTGCCGCGCTCGATCGTGAACTCGATATCCTGCACGTCGCGGTAGTGCTGCTCCAGCTTGTCCTTGATTCCGAGCAACTCCTTGTAGACTTGCTTGTTCCATTTGGGCATCTCGTCGACATGCAGCGGCGTGCGAATGCCAGCCACGACGTCTTCGCCCTGGGCATTGATGAGAAATTCGCCGTAAAACTTGTTCTCGCCCGTGGCGGGGTCGCGCGTGAATGCCACGCCGGTGCCCGAGTCATCGCCCATGTTGCCGAACACCATCGACTGCACGTTCACTGCCGTGCCCAACAGGCCCGTGATGTTTTCAACCTGCCGGTACTTCACCGTGCGCGGTTGCATCCAACTCTTGAACACGGCCTCGATCGCCAGCTCGAGTTGCTTGAGCGGGTCTTGCGGAAATGGTTTGCCAAAATGCTTCTGGAAGACTTTCTTGTACTCGTCGCAGAGCTGGATCATGCCCTCGACGGGGACATCGGTATCGTTTTTAACCTTAAACTTCGCCTTGATCTTGTCGAAGGCATGTTCGAACAGTTCATGATCGACGCCGCAGACCACGTCGCCATACATGTTGATTAGCCGGCGATAGGCATCGTACGCGAAACGTTCGTTGCCCGTCGCGTTCGAAAGGCCGACCACCGCTTGATCGTTAAGTCCCAGGTTGAGGATCGTGTTCATCATGCCGGGCATCGAAACGGCGGCGCCGCTGCGCACGGAGACCAGCAGCGGGTTCGAATTGTCGCCAAACTTCTTGCCCAATTCCTTTTCCAGCATGGCCACGTTGGTCGCCACCTCGTCCATCAATCCTGGCGGCAGTTTGCGATTGTGCTTGTAGTACAGATCGCAGACTTCGGTGGTGATGGTGAATCCTGGCGGCACCGGCAGGCCGATGCTGGTCATCTCCGCCAGATTGGCACCCTTGCCACCCAGCAGCTGCTTTTGTTTGCCGCTTCCCTCGGTCTTCGTGCGGCCGAAGTAATGAATCATTTTCGACGGCTGTCCGTTTGCGGCGGCAGAGCCCGATGTTTGTTGGCTGGAGGCGGGCTTGGGTTTGCGTTTGACTTCAACTGATGCCATGTATCACCATCCAATTAGATTGACTGCGGGAAGGACCATGCGGTGCGGTTCTTAATTGACGGACGTTGGTGTCCGTCCTACGTTGATTACGACCACCGGCGAGCAACGAATGGGCCACGGCCCTCGGTGCGCCTGGCGCGGGAGCGATTCCTGGCAGGCAGAACCTGGAGAATCTGCGGCAGATGCGAATCGATCAATTTAGTCCTGGTGTTTGCCCGCCGTCAAGGTGAACTGCGGAAGTTGAAGAATGGCCGAAAGTCGTCAGCGCATGAACGGTTTTGCAATGGCCGTCGTCGTCGAAGGCGGACTGGCGTTAGTCGCGTTGGCTTTGGCATGGCTATTTAGCGTGCCGGTACGCGACATGTTTCCGAAATCCGCGACGCCACTTCTTGCGGCAGTTTTCCGTGGAGTTGGCGTGGCGTTGGCCATGCTCGTCGTATTTTTCTGGATGGTTCATTCATCGCGGGCGGCCCTGCGAGAACTGCGGCAGCAAGTTGAATCGCTCATCGGCGAGATGTTCCCGGCGGGCAGCCTGGGTGAGTTTGGGCTGGTTGCGCTGCTTGCCGGCGTTGGCGAAGAATTGCTGTTTCGTGGCGTGTTGCAGAGTGTCCTCAGCGAATGGACGACGCCGGTAGCGGGAATGTTGATTGCGAGCCTGCTATTCGCGTTTGCGCACGCGCTGTCGAAGCTATATTTCATGCTCGCTCTGATCATTGGACTGTGCTTCGGCTGGCTAGTGCTCCAGTACAATGACCTCGTTGCACCCATGGTGGCACACGGCTTGTACGATTTTGTCGCGTTAATTTACCTCTTGCGCCAGCCGGTTGCGGCTCAGCGAGGATAACGCCCCGCCGCCCTGAGCGCACGCACATAGGGCGATTTTCGTGAATGCCCAGCGTGCAGCGGCCAGTTATCGTATTCTTGCACGAACGGCCATTTCTGTGCGGGCATTCTCGCCTTCAGCGGATTGTTTTCGATGTAGCGAATTGTTCGCAGCACTTCATCGGGATGATCCAGAAACACCTTCCAACCGCCGCGTGTCCAAGTTGGATGATCGACTTCACGCAGGCCAGACTCGCTAAGCCGCAAGCGGCTGAATGATTGGAGCTTTTCGATCATTTCTTCTGCGAGATCGCGATGCTTACGGATCAACAAATGTAGTGATCCGGCATGATCGCGCAGGCGTAACAAGTGTACTGGCATTCGTCGATGGCCTGCCCAATTGCCGTTCCCACGACCTCAAACTCGGACGGAGCAAACGATAGCAACGGATGCTTCAAGACGTCCTTCGCCTGTTCGTAGAAGTCGCGAATATCACGTCCGGCGGGTTTGCACTTTTGCGCCAAAATGGAGCTCGCCAAGCTCGGCTACAAGGTCATTGCGAATGGTTCGCGAAGTTGATCCACGTGGATCGTTGGGGAGCCACCAGCCATAGAGGGTCCACATCATGTGGTGGGCGATGACGATCGGATTCTTGGAATTTGACATCTTTGACTCTCCGGCGAAGTAGGTGCCGCGTCACCGCTAAGCCGCAAGCGGCCGCTTGCGGCTTAGCGGTGACATCTAGTCGTACCCAAGCCGGATTCCAGATGCAAGCATCGCTAGTGCCGCAGGTTATAGATTCTGATCTTGTTCATTCGAAGCCTCGCGAATTAGAACGATGGTGCGAGTTGTGGGACAGGAAACCCACGGGTCGAGCTATCGACATCAGCCACGGATGACTCTCGCTCAGACACACAGCGCTTGGAAGTCGCGCTGCGATGATCATCCAACAGCGGCCAGGTCGTCAAAGGAGACCCGTATGCTAGTCCTCTCACGTGGCCACAACGACAAGGTGATTTTCCCGACGCTGGGCATCAGCGTGGAAATCCTGCGCGTCGCCGGCAACAAAGTGCGGCTTGGGATCGAAGCGCCCGACGAGATCCCCGTTCACCGTCACGAAGTTTGCGAGCGAATCCAAGCCGACGGCGAGACGGACGAAATCATCAAGTTTCCCGACAGCGCGAGTTCCCATTTAAGGCAACTGAATCACAATACCCGCAACCGGCTCAATGCCGCGGCGCTCGGCCTTCACCTGTTGCACCGAAAGCTTGAGGCCGGCGATCTGAGCGATGCCGAAGCGACGATCTTTAATATCTTCAAGGAATTGAAAGGAATCGAAGCATTGCTCGACGGACCCGCCAAAAGCGAACGTGAAGCGAACGTGCGCGCTCTTCATCGCGCCTTAGTGGTCGAGGACGATGACAATGAGCGGGAGCTGCTTGCCGGCTACCTCCGCATGAGCGGCTTCGAAGTCGACACGGCCGCCGACGGGTTACAGGCGATGGTGCGGCTCTCACGAGCACGCCCCGGATGTCGTGCTGCTCGATATGCGGATGCCCCGCTGCGACGGGCGGAAAACTGTTTCCGCTATTCGCAGCAATCCGGATTTTCGTGGCTTGAAGTTGTTCGCCGTCAGTGGCTGCGATCCGGACGAAATGAACCTGACCCTGGGCCCAAACGGCGTCGATCGCTGGTTTTCCAAACCGCTCGATCCCAAAACGCTCGTCGACGCACTTCGCGACGCGCTGCAAACCGAACGCATCCTGGCATAAGCGAGCGACGATCAGGCCGGCCCGCCACGGCGGGCGTGCGTGCCCGCAGCGGCGGGAATTCCACGGATTGGGATACAAATCGCACGGAGCGGACCTGTTTGTTGCCAATAGGAGCGGGGGCCGTGTGCCGCACGTGCCCCCGCTCTGCTTATTGGCTCTTCGGCCGAGGAAAAAATAAAGGCGGGCCAGCTCACTTGGAGTTGGCCCGCCCTGTGGGTTTCAGTTGACCAGCCTGCTTCCCCACGAAGGGAAGAAGGTTTCTTGATGGCTATGCGCCGGCTTCCGCGGGGGCGGGAGCAGGAGCGGGAGCAGCGGGCTCGACCATCTCGCCCGAGTCCATCGTGGCGATCGCCACAACCGCAGCCGCCATCTCCGCAACCACCGCCACCGCATGCCGCCGCCGCAACCACCGTTACCGCAGCCGTTGCCGCAGCCACTGCAGCCTGCGGGCAGCACACGCACACCGGAACCTGCTTGCACACGCAGCGCGGCACGCAGCGGGTCACCGTGTACGGCACTTGCTCGCGGCACGCACTTCCAGACCTGGATGGTCTTCTGGTAGCACACCGGCTTGCACACCGTGTAGCACACGGTCCGCGTGCATTGCTCGGGCACCATGCTGGCAGACCTTGTAGCAGCAGGTCCGGGTTGCTCGGGCACCATGCTGGCAAACCTTGTAGCAGCAAGTGCAGGTCCGTTGCTCGGGCACCATGTGGCAGACCTTGTAGCAGCAGGTCCGCGTGCTCGGGCACCATCTGGCAGACCTTGTAGCAGCAGGTCTTCGTGCGTTGCTCGGGCACCATGTGGCAGACCTTGTAGCAGCAGGTCCGCGTTGCTCGGGCACCATGTGGCAGACCTTGTAGCAGCAGGTCCGTTGCTCGGGCACCATGTGGCAGACCTTGTAGCAGCAAGTGCGGGTCCGTTGCTCGGGCACCATGTGGCAGACCTTGTAGCTGCAGGTCCGTTGCTCGGGCACCATGTGGCAGACCTTGTAGCAGCAGGTCCGTTGCTCGGGCACCATGCGGCAGACCTTGTAGCAGCAGGTCCGCGTGCTCGGGCACCATGTGGCAGACCTTGTAGCAGCAGGTCTTCGTGCGTTGCTCGGGCACCATCTGGCAGACCTTGTAGCAGCAGGTCCGCGTCTCGGGCACCATGTGGCAGACCTTGTAGCAGCAGGTCTTCGTGCAGGGCTCGCACACGTACTTCGTGCAGCAGATCTGCTTCTCGCATGCACTTCGGGAACCCAGACCTTCTTGCAGCACTTGCCGCGGCGGGCACTGGCACGCACTCCGTGTGGCACTTGCCAGGGCAGTAGCAGCAGCGGCAGGTGCAGGGATCGTACGACCCAGCAGCCCGGCTCGCGGACGCACCTTGCGGTGAACCGGGCCGGGCACTTCGTAGGTCTGGGTTTCCCAGTGACCGCTCGGGACCTGGATCGTCTTGGTGTACGTCACCGGCTTGCGAACGTGGTAGGTAACTTCGCGGGTCTTGGTTTCCTAGACCGGCTTGCAGACCGTGTAGCTCGCGGGTGTTGGTTTCCCAGACCGGCTTGCAGACCGTGTAGCAGATCTCGCGGGTCTTGGTTTCCCAGACCGGCTTGCAGACGGTGTAGCATCGCGGGTCTTGGTTTCCCAAACCGGCTTGCAGACCGTGTAGCAGCGGGTCTTGGTTTCCCAAACCGGCTTGCAGACCGTGTAGCAGCGGGTCTTGGTTTCCCAAACCGGCTTGCAGACCGTGTAGCAAATCTCGCGGGTCTTGGTTTCCCAGACCGGCTTGCAGACGGTGTAGCAGCGGGTCTTGGTTTCCCAGACCGGCTTGCAGACGGTGTAGCAGCGGGTCTTGGTTTCCCAAACCGGCTTGCAGACCGTGTAGCAAATCTCGCGGGTCTTGGTTTCCCAGACCGGCTTGCAGACCGTGTAGCAGCGGGTCTTGGTTTCCCAAACCGGCTTGCAGACCGTGTAGCAAATCTCGCGGGTCTTGGTTTCCCAGACCGGCTTGCAGACCGTGTAGTTCCGTGTGCGGGTTTCCCAGACCGGCTTGCACACTGTGTAGCAAATTTCTCGTGTACGGGTTTCAGGGACGTACTTCGGTGCAGTTGATCACGCGATCTTCGCAGACCCGGTCCCAGCACGTCTTGTAGCAGGTGACCTGTTGCTGCTCGTATTCGATGCAGCGAACGGTCTTCATCACGGTGTGACACCGCATCTGGCAGCACGGTGCACAGCAGCTGTAACGCGCGACACCGCAGAACCCGGCATCTGCCTTGCTCTGGGACAAGCGTCAGCGCCAGGGCTGCGGCAAGCGCGCAACCATCCATCCTCTCATCTCCTTCGCCTCCTTTTAGTCCAGTTCGTGGGGTGTTTCCGTGGGCTGGTCGGTGAGCGGACGAGCAGTCCGCCCAGTAGTAATTCGGGCTGGCAAATCACCGCACCTTAGCTGAACTGCGTAATTTCGTGCTTGTACCGCATTTATCCTGTTACACGCAGTCGACAGTGTTTTCGCTGCTCCTAAAGGTCGACGCCATCATTGTTTACGGTGCGCGACCTTTGCGTTCGCGTCGTGTATCACGGGCCGTATAGCGGGCGTATACGGATGTGAACGACTGCGACTTGCTGAACGAGTGGTAGCAATCGCGCGGCAGAAATGACACGTGTACCGCTACCCGTCACGCCTTGTTCGCACGCAGAGTGGCGTCACGAGACCGACGTCGATGGCAGCGCGTTCAGACGGTTGCCGCGTCGGTCCAGGCATCAAGTGCACCGCTTGCTGCTTAGAAGCGCTTTTCCTACAGTGATTCACCGTCGTGCGCTGTGCTACGTAAAGAATCTTTCCGCCCGAATGGGACGCAATTGAGCTCGGCAAGACGCAAAGGTGAACCGGCGCAGCAGCGGGAGGTCCCCGCCGTCGTCGTCAGCCGGCTCAGCCTTTACCTGCGAGAGCTGCAGCATCTGGTCCGCGAGGGGCGAGCCACGATCAGCTCCAGCCAACTGGGAAAGATGCTGGGCTTCACCGACGCCCAGGTTCGCAAGGACCTGGCCTATTTCGGCCATTTCGGCCATCCCGGCATCGGCTATCGCTGCATGAGCTGATCGCCTCAGATTCGTCACATCCTGGGCACCGACCGGCAGTGGACGGTCACCATGGTCGGCGTGGGCAACATGGGCCGTGCCCTGCTGCGTACAAGGGCTTTGCGACGCAAGGATTCCGCATTGTCGCTGCGTTTGATGCCGACCCGCGCGTGGCCGGCACCAGGATTGAAGGCATTCCGGTCTATGGACAGGAACGACTGATCGACATGGTCCGGCAGCAGCGGATCCAGCTGGGCATGATCACGGTCCCGGCGACGCGAAGCACAATGGTCGCCGACAACTCGTTGCGGCCGGCATATCGCGGAATCGTGAACTTTGCCCCGGTGACGCTGTCCCTTCCGGCGGACGTGCCGCTGGTGGGAGTGGACTTGACCACGGAGCTCGAGCAGCTGGCCTTCGCCGTTGCCAATAGAATGGCGAAGCGCTAAAGTAGCGAAGTCGTTAGGCTATTAGTCGTTAGTCGAAGTGAGATAATCCCGTACCATGGCTAACGACTTACGACTAATACGCTAACGCCTCACTTTACCCGGTGGTGTAATGGTAACACTAGGGATTTTGATTCCCTCATTCCAGGTTCGAGTCCTGGCCGGGTAGCTTGGGTTGGCCATCCGACGGACAGGTCCATTTTTTGGCCGTCCACGTGGAGCTTGGAAACCGTCAAAAATGGCCAGTCCCCTTTCTCAACTCCTGAAGCGCAATTCGCCATCGACGCGGTCCGCGAGGCGTCGATCCTGGCACGGCGCATCCAGCGGGAAATGGTCGGCGGGCCGATCACCAAAGCCGATCGCTCGCCGGTCACCGTCGCCGACTTCGCGGTCCAGGCCCTCGTTGCCCGGCGGCTGGCGGAGCATTGCCCGGTCGGTTCTCATCGGCGAAGAACAGGCCGATGCGCTTGCGACTGGAAGAGGGCGTCGCGACGCTCGACCAGGTGACGGACTTCGTCCGCACTTCGATTCCCGACGCAACGCCGGAAGAAGTGTGCGGGCTGATCGACCGGGGCCGTGGAGAACCACCCGCCACATTCTGGACCTGGACCCCATCGACGGCACGAAGGGCTTTCTCCGCCGCGAGCAGTATGCCGTAGCACTTGCATTGGTACGCGACGGACACGTTGAGCTGGGAGTGCTCGGCTGCCCGGAACTTTCCGAGCCGTTCCATGCCGATCCCAATGACGGCGGCATCGTTGATCGCGGCAGTGCGCGGCGGTGGCACGTGGTCGCAGCCGCTTCAGCGGCAGAAACGAATGGCGACGGCTACGCGTTTCGTCCCACTCGCAGTCTGCGGCTGCCAGGCTGTTGCGATCGGTTGAGAAAGCTCATACCAACACGGACGAACTCGGCCAACTGTCACGCAACACTGAAAATTGCACCAACCGCCAGTTGCCATGGATAGCCAGGCAAAATATGCAGTGCTGGCGGCGGGCGCGGGCGATATCCTGATGCGGCTAATTTCGCCGGCTCGGCCCGATTACCGCGAAAGAATCTGGGACCAGGCAGCCGGCATGATCGTGGTCACCGAAGCTGGCGGGCGAGTGACCGACCTGGACGGCAAACCGCTCGATTTCTCGCACGGCCGCACGCTGGCCAAGAACCGCGGCGTTTTGGCCACCAATGGCCATCTGCACGAAGCCGTCCTCGCGGGCCTGCGGGCAATTGGTGCATAGTCGCTGCCTACTATCAGCGGACGGTGTAACTTGCGCCGCACCCTCGGTTGACCGCCCATCCACTGTCGGCGTAAACTTCAGGGCTACCCAACCTCGCGCGGCCCGAGGAATGGGGTCATTTCGTCGTTTCTGGCCGGATTGTTGAACTAACGCCGGACGCCCGCGCTACCGGTACCGAGTAGTAGCGACTCCCCCGGTGTGCCCTAAACAGGAGTTTTTGTGTCAGCACTCGTCAAAGAGCTTGGTGGAAGCTGGCGTCCACTTCGGGCACCGCGCCAGCCGCTGGAATCCCAAGATGCGGCCGTACATTTACGCCCGCAAGAATCTGATCCACATCATCGACGTCCGCGAAACCGTCCGCGGCCTGCTGCGGGCCAAGAAGTATCTGCAGCAAGTCGCCGTCGCACGGCAGCCTGGTGCTGTTCGTCGGCACCAAGCGCCAGGCGGCCGACGCGATCGGAAGCGAGGCCGCAGCGGTGCGGCATGCCGTTCGTCAACGATCGCTGGCTGGGCGGCACGCTCACCAACTTCCGCACGATCCGCAGCCGGCTGACGCGGCTGGAAGAGCTGGAAGCGATTCGCGACGGCGAGGAGATCAACACGTACTCCAAGAAGATGCAGTCGGCACTCAACCGCGAGTACCGCAAGATGTACCGCAACCTGAACGGCATTCGCACGATGAGCCGGCTGCCCGAGTGCCTGATCATCGTCGATCCCAAGAAGGAGAAGAACGCCGTCAACGAGGCCCAGAAGCTGGGCATCGCCACGGTCGTCGCTGATCGACACCGACTGCGATCCCGACCTGGTCGACCTGCCGATTCCCGGCAACGACGACAGCATGCGGTCGATCGAGCTGATCGTGAAGATGCTGGCCGACGCGATTGTCGCCGGCAAGAACCAGGCGGTCGTGCAAAGTCAGTACGCCAGCGAAGGCGCGGAAGTCGCCGTCGGCGTGTAAGTCAACAATCACGTCCACGCTCCGCATGAACGCAATCAGCCGCTCGAGCGCAGCGAACGGCGAAGTCCGTCAGGTCTGGTCATTGATGCACTGGTTTCGATCTGCGTCGAGTCGTTCTACATGAGCTGACAGGAGGAGATTACCATGGCAGAAATCACGGCCGCGATGGTCATGAAGCTGCGCGACGAAACCGGCCTGCCGATGATGGAGTGCAAGAAAGCCCTCCAGGAAACCGGCGGCGATTTCGAGTTGGCGAAGCAGAAGGCCCGCGAGTCGGGCAAGAAGATCATGGCGACTGCGCCAAGATCGCAGCACCGATGAAGGCCGGCTGGCCGCGTATGCAACGATCAAGCCGCCGGTTGGCGCGATGATCGAGCTGCAGGTCGAGTCCGCGCCCGTCGCCAAGCACGAGGATGTCATTGCGCTGGCCAACGATCTGGCGAAGCAGTTGGCTACCGGCCCTGGCGCCAAGACGCCGGAAGAGCTGTGGAAGCAGCCGGCGCCCAGCCGCAAGGGCACGACACTTCAACAATGGAAGGACGAACTCGAAGGACAAGATGCGTGAGGTGCTTCGGCTGACGCGCATTCATCCGCATCGATGCTCCGGCCGGCGGCTACGTCCATCACGATGCCAAGAGCGGCGTGCTGCTTCAGGTCGAAGGCGGCAACGATGAGCTGGCCAAGGAGCATTGCCATGCACGTCGCCGCCATGAAACCCAAGGCAGCGACCACTGCGGAGCTGGATCCGACGCTGGTCGAGAAGGAACGCGACATCCTCACTGAGCAGGCCCGCAAGGAAGGCAAGCCGGAGAACATCATCGAGAAGATGATCGAAGGCCGGATGCGCAACTTCTACGCCGAGCACGTGCTCTCGGAGCAGCCGTTCGTGAAGGACGACAAGCAAACGGTCGGCAAGGTGGCCGCGGCCGGCGGCATGAAGCTCGTGAAGTTCATCCGCTGGCAACTAGGCGAAACCGGCGGCACTCCCGCCGCGTGAACGAGTGCATCTACAGCCCTGGTGAAAGCCAGGGCTTTTTTTGTGACAGCAAATGCAAATTGCAAAATGTTAAATGCAAAATGTACAATGGCGAGTCGCTCGAGACTGCATGCGGCTGACATTTCTGCATTTTGCATTGAGCATTTTGCATTGCACATTCCGACATCGCAAACGCGCCTGAGATCATTCGATGGCGACCTGCCAGCCCCTACAATCGCATCATCCTCAAGCTCTCCGGCGAAAGTTTTGCCGCCGCCGGGCAGCGCGGCATCAGCATGACCGAGGTCGTTGACATCGCCACGCAGACCCAGCGGGCGGCAAAACTCGGCGTGCAGATCGCCATCGTCATCGGCGGCGGAAACATCCTTCGCGGAGCTCAATTCACGGCCGGCAACTCCAGCATTCAAGAGGCCACCGCCCACTACATGGGCATGCTGGCCACGGTGATCAACGGACTGGCACTGCAGGACGCGCTGGAATCGCTCGGCTGCGAGACGCGGCTGATGTCGGCCGTCCGCATGGACGGCGTCGCCGAGCCGTTCATTCGCCGTCGTGCCAGGCGGCACTTGGAAAAGGGCCGCATCGTGATCCTGGCCGGCGGCACCGGCGCGCCGTTCGTCACCACCGACACGGCCGCCGCCCAGAAGGCGCTGGAACTCGAGCGCCGACATTCTGATGAAGGCCACGCGCGTGGACGGCGTCTACAGCGCGGACCCGGAAACCGACTCCGTCGGCCACGATGTTTCGCCACTTGACCTATCAGGAAGTCCGCGACCGGAATCTGCGAGTGATGGATCCCACGGCGATCGCCCAGTGCATGGAGCACAATCTGCCGATCCTGGTGTTCAACTACCGCACCGACGGCAACATCGAAAAAGCCGTCCGCGGAGAAGACATCGGCACGCGTGTGACAAGCCAAATCGAACAAGATTCACCACTGAGACACAGTGAGCACTGAGAGGAGAAAACCAATGGGAATACGCAATGTATCAAGAACAAGATTTGACAAAGGAGATCATTGGCGCGGCAATTGAAGTACATCGAGAGCTGGACCGGGATTGCTCGAATCGGCTTACGAAGCTTGCCTTTGTTATGAATTAAAATTGCGGAGTATCGAAGTCGAGTGCCAAGTCCCTCTGCCAGTAGCGTACAAAGGCATGCGACTGGAATGTGGCTATCGGATTGACGCTTGCTGTAAAAGATCGAGTCATCGTGGAATTGAAGAGCGTCGACGAGGTTACTGATCTTCACCAAGCGCAATTGCTGACCTATTTGCGACTAAGCGGGAAGAAAGTGGATTTGTTACTGAACTTCAACGCTCCAGTTTTGAAAGACGGGATCGTTCGCATGGTACTGTAATTCTAATTCACTTAAGAGAATTCTTTCTTCTCAGTGCCCTCTGTGTCTCTGTGGTTAATTGCATTGGAATAATGTCATGAGCGTTGAAGAAATCTTGTTCGATTCTGAGGAGCGCATGGAGAAGGCCCTGGCGAAGCTAAAGCAGGACCTCACGGGCATCCGCACCGGCCGGGCGAATCCCGGCATGGTCGATTCGCTGCGTGTCGAGGCCTACGGTTCGCCGGTGCCGATCAAGCAGATTGCGAGCGTCAGTGCGCCGGAGCCGCAGCAAATCGTGATCCGGCCGTTCGATCCCGGCACCATCAAGGACATCGAAAAAGGGCATCATCGCCAGCGACTTGGGCCTGGCACCGCAGAGCGACGGCAAGGTGATCCGCCTGAACATTCCGGCACTTTCGGGCGAGGTGCGCCGCAAAATGGTGGCCCGCACCAAGGAACTGGCCGAGGAGACCAAGGTGGCCATCCGCAACATCCGCCGCGACGCCAACAAGCAGGCCGATCAGGAGAAAAAGGATAAACAGCTTACCGAAGACGAGGCCGAGCAGACCCAGGAGGAGGTGCAGAAGCTGACCAAGAAATTCGAGGACCGCTCCAACGACCTGGCGAAAGCCAAAGAGGCCGAGGTCATGGACGAGTGAACCAATCGGTTCCCCGGCACGTAGTGTATGTGCCCTTCATTTAGCGGCAGGGTCCGCCAAAGCGGATTCTGGCCGCGTCGAACTTGCCCCGCGCGCATCTCATCACAACACTGGGCGTTCCGATGTCTCAATCCGTCAGCGATCCGATGGCCGACTACGAGGCGACCGTTCCGCATTCCAAGTACCGTTGGCTCTTCAGCCTTCTGGCACTTTTCTTGTTCGTCACGATCGTCTGCCTCGCCTTGGCGTGGCTGGTTCAGCCGAAGCGAGTAGTCGCGACGGCATTGTTCGAGGTTGAAGGCTCCGAACGCAAGTTGATGGGCGACGCGACCGTTCGACGAACGCGAATTTGAGATATTCAAGAAAACGCAATTGGCGAAACTTCGAAGCTACTATGTGCTTCAAGCTGCAGTCCGTAATTCGCGGTTGCCGCATTACCAGTTTTTCAGAATCAAGCGAGACCCCGTGGAATGGCTGAAGGAGAATTTAGAAGCCGAGTTTCCCTGAAGATGGCGAGATCTTGGCCATTCGACTGCGGGCCCGAGTCGCATGCCGAACGATCTCGTTCGAATCGTGGATGAAGTGGCAAAGGCGTACGAGGACGAAGTGGTCTTTGCCGACGCGCAGACTCAGCTCATCCACGCGCGACCTGAAGGCCATGACGTCTCAAGAAGCTGCAAGAAGAGCTCGCGGACACGATGCAATTCCTGCACGACTTAAAGAAAGAAGCTGGTACGGCTGCCGAGTGACACGGTTGAACATCAAGCTCCGCGAGCTCGAGCTTGATACGTTGACTGAGACTGGTGCACGAGACGAGCCGCAGCCTGGAAATCGACGATATCGAAGCGAATGCTGCCGGGTCCCGCATTAGGAAAATTCAGCCTGCCGTGCAATCGAGTCCTGATAACTAGCTTTGCCAGCACCACGACGTGCCCTTCTCTTGTCGGCTTCTGCCGGCCTTGCTATCTTTCGCGGCCCCGCCGGCGAGCACGACCATCGACTGCGCGCGGTGCCCGGCTCGCGGCTATCAGTTCGTTCTGCGCCGCTCGATCATCGAACCCGCGTTCGAAACGATCCTTTACGGAGAAAATGCCATGACGTCGCATGGAAGCCCGGTCCCAACCCACGCAATTCAATTCTGCACGTTCCAACTGGAAGCGGCGTCTTGTTTTCGTCGCAAGCGGCGTGGGAGTGGTGGGTTTGGCCATTCTCGTACGCTACATCGTCGGCACGAGCTCGGCCGAGGCGCAGCTATCCAATCCGTTTCGCGGCAACAAGCCGCAGCAGCAGCCGGCCGCTCAGCAGGCCGGCGCAGTTGCCGGTACGCAACAGGCCGGCGCACAGCAAGCCAGCGCTGTTCTGCCGCGCCGCGAGCGGCCGAAGCACGACGTGATGGCCGTCGTCAACGGCCAGGACATCCGCCGCGACGCGCTGGCCTCGGCCTGCGTCGAGCGCTTCGGCGAGGAAGTGCTGGAGGGCCTGGTCAACAAGCGGCTCATCATGCATCACTGCCGGAATCGCGGCCTGGTGGTCACCAACGAGGAAATCGACGCCGAGATCGACCGCATGGCGGCCCGGTTCAAGATCGGCCGCGAGCAGTGGCTCGAAATGCTCGAGCGCGAACGCGGCATCAACGAGCAGCAGTACAAGCGCGACATCCTCTGGCCGACGCTCGCCCTGCGAAAGCTGGCCGCCGATCAGCTCACGGTTACCGACGAGCAGCTTCAGAAGGCCTACGAAGCGCAGTTCGGCCCGGCCGTGAAGTGCCGGCTGATCGTCGTCGGCGACCGGCAGCAGGCCGAGCAGCTCCACCGCCAGCTCGCCGACCAATCCGGACGATTTCGCCCGGCTGGCGATGCAGCACTCGCATGGACGTCAACAGCGCGAGCATCGGCGGCCTGATCCAGCCGATCCGCCGCCACGTGGGCGACCCGGCGCATCGAGCAGGCAAGTGTTCGCCCTGCAGCCGAGCCAGATCTCGTCGATCATCCCCGTCGGCGAGCAGTTCGCGATCCTCAAGTGCGAAGGCCACGATGCCGGCCCGCGAACGTGCCGCATGGAGAACGTCCGCGAGGAGCTGACCGAGCAGATCAAGGAGGAAAAGCTCCGCGAAGTGGCCGGCAGACTGTTCGAGCAGCTGCAGAAGTCGGCCACGATCCAAAACGTCTGGAACAATCCGCAGCTGCGGGCCGCAGATGCCGGGCGTCGTGGCCACGATCAACGGCGAGCCGATTCGCTACCAGGAGCTGGCCGAAGAGTGCCTGCTGCGGTACGGCGAGGAAGTGCTCGAAGTCGAGATTTCGCACTTGCTGCTGCAGCAGGCGCTGGCCAAGGCGAATGTCGACGGTCACGCGAGCAGGACCTCGACGCCGAGATCGCCCACGCGGCCAAGCTGGCCGGCGTGGTCGACGCGCAGGGCAAGCCCGACTTCGACAAGTGGTTCCAAATCGCCACGGAAGAGCAGGGCGTTTCGAAGGACCAATACCTGCGCGACTCGGTCTGGCCGTCGGCCGCGCTGAAGAAGCTCACCGGCAGCACGATCCAAGTCACCGAGGAGGACATGCAAAAGGGCTTCGAAGCGAACTACGGCGAGCGCGTGCGCTGCCGGGCGATCGTGCTGGGCAACATGCGGCGTGCCCAGGAAGTGTGGGCCAAGGCCCGGCAGAATCACGTCGATGGATTACTTCGGCGACCTGGCCGAGGAGTACTCGATCGAGCCGACCAGCAAGTCGCTGCGCGGCGAAGTGCCGCCGATCCGCCGCTACGGCGGCCAGCCGCAGCTCGAAGACGTGGCGTTCGAGCTGCAGCCGGGCGAGCTCTCGGGCATCATCCAGATGGGCGACAAGTTCGTGATCCTCAAGTGCGAAGGCCGCACCGAGCCGGTGGACGTCAAGTCCGCAGGAGGTCCGCGAGATCCTCTACCAGGACATCTACGAGAAGAAGCTGCGGATGGCGATGAGCGAGAAGTTCGAGGAGATCCGCGACCAAGGCCCGGATCGACAACTACCTGGCCGGCACGTCGCAGTCGCCCGACCGCGTGAAGCCAGACGGCCGGCGCAAGTCAAGGCCCGCGCGTCGATTCGGCAGTGCGGCCGACCGCCGGCACGCCAGTCGACGCCGCGGTAGCGCAGGCCGCTCGACGGCCGATCGCTTGCGGCATAGCGGCGTCTCGACGAGCTGAATCGCCACAGCGCTCCATTGCGCGGCGAACCGCGGCGCGGTATACTGGGTCTAGTCGAGACCTCGTCGGCACGAGCGTCTCACGCAGCTCGACGTTACGACCATGTCCATGCCGCCCACAATCCCGTCGCCGATCCGCCGTTTCAAGGTCCAGGTGGCCGAGCGCGTCACGCGGCTGCCGCCGTACCTGTTCGGCCGGATCAACGCGCTGCTGTACAACAAGCGGCGGGCCGGCGACGACGTGATCGACCTGGGCATGGGCAACCCGTCGCGATCCGCCGCAGGAGTTCGTCATCGAGAAGCTGGCCGAGGCGGCCCGCGACCCGCGCAACCACGGCTACAGCAAGTCGAACGGCATCGTCAACCTGCGCCGCGAGGTGGCCGCGCAAGTACTTCAAGCAAGTACGGCGTGCGGCTCGACCCCGACGAGCGAGGTGATCGTCAGCCTCGGCTCGAAGGAAGGCTTCAGCCACATGTGCCTGGCGCTGATGGGGCCCGGCGACACGGCGATCGTGCCGGCGCCGTACTTTCCGATCCACATGTACGCGGTCGCGCTGGCGTCGGGCAACGTGATCGCGCTCGAAGTCCGCGACAGCGAGAAGTTCCTGTCGAACATCGCCTACACCTGCGAGCACCTGTACCCGCGGCCGAAGCTGCTGATCCTCAACTACCCGCACAATCCGTCGACCGCGTGCGTCGAGCAGGCGTTCTTCGTCGAGGTGGTGAAGCTGGCCAGGCGGTACGGCTTCATGGTGATCAGCGACTTCGCCTACGCCGACGTGGCGTTCGACGGCTACCAGCCGCCGAGCTTCCTGGCGTCGCCGGGCGCGAAGGAGGTGGGCGTCGAGTTCACGACGATGAGCAAGGGCTACAACATGGCCGGCTGGCGGGTCGGCTTCTGCTGCGGCAACGCCGAGATGATCCGGGCCCTGGCCACGATCAAGGGCTACTACGACTACGGCATGTTCCAGGCGATCCAGATCGCCGCGATCATGGCCCTGCGGCACACCGACGCCGGCAGTCGAGAGCCAGTCGCGGCATCTACCAAGGCCGCCGCGACGTGCTGTGCGACGGCCTCGCACGCATCGGCTGGGACGTCGACGCCGCCCAAGGCCGGCATGTTCGTGCTGGGCGCCGATTCCCGAGCCGTGGCGCAGCCGGATGAGCACGATGGACTTCGCGCATGATGCTGCTCGAAGAAGGGCAACGTCGCCGTCAGCCCCGGCAGCGGCTTCGGCCCGGCCGGCGAAGGCTACTTGCGGATGTCGCTCGTCGAGAACGAGGCCCGGCTGCGGCAGGCCGTGCGGCAGATTCAAGCGATGCCTGCGCGAGGCGGAGAGCGCAGCTTCGTCTCACGCCGCGACTGCCGCGACGCTCGCCGCGATCTGAGTCGCACGCGTTGCCAGCACGCCTAATCGTCGCGGCGCAGTCTCTGCGGCTGCGCATTGCAGACTTCTCAGAAGTTCCGCGAAAATCGCTTGACGCGCCGCTATGACAACTGTTATATAACTGTAGTCACTTGCTCGTTTTCTCGCGGCGTTTTCTGCCATGTTTCTGCGAATTGAAAAAGGCTCGGCGGTGCCGATCTCGCGGCAGATTGCCGAGCAGATCGCCTCGCTGTGCGCCTCCGGCAGCCTGCAGCCGGGCGAGCGGCTGCCGTCGGTGCGCGAGCTGGCCCGCGAACTGGCCGTCAATCAGAACACGATCCTGCGCGTGTACGAGCGGCTGTGCGGCGAAGGGCTGCTCGAGATGCGGCACGGGCAGGGGACGTTCGTCGCCGGCGCGGCCAGCAGGCCAGCAGTTGCCGGCGCATCGCGGAGCGACTGGTCGACGAGCTGCGGCAGATCGCGCGGCAGGCGGTCGGGCTCGGCCTCATCGAGCGACGAACTTCACGAACTGTTGGCCGAGGCGGCCGACGGCGTGCGTGCAAGCGCCAGCCGGTCGCCGACGAATGAGGAGCAGACGCCATGAACGAACCCGCGATCGAATCTGCAGGCCGTTTACAAATCGTTTCGCTCGACGCAGGTGCTTCGCGGCGTGACGCTGCAAGTCGAGCGCGGCAAGACGTTCGCGTTTCTCGGCCGCAACGCGGCCGGCAAGACGACGCTCGATCCGCATGCTGCTGGGCCTGCTGCAAGCGCGATGACGGCGCGATGCGCGTGCTGGGACTCGACCCGCAGCGCGAGCCGCTCGAGCTGCGCCGCCGCGTCGGCTACCTGGCCGAAGACCAGACGATGTACGGCTGGATGCGGGTCGACGAGATCGTGCGGTTCGTCGCGCCGTTTTACCCGACGTGGGACCACGACCTGGCGCTGCGGTATCTGCGCGACTTCGAACTGCCGCTGCGAACGCGGATCAAGCACTTGTCGAAGGGCCAGAACGTGCGGCTGGGGCTGGTGCTCGCGCTGGCCCATCGGCCGGAACTGGTGATCCTCGACGACCCGGCCCTGGGCTCGATCCGATCATGCGAAAGCAGTTCAACCGCGACCTCATCACGCATCTGCAGGGCGAAGGCCGGACCGTGTTTTACAGCTCGCACCTGCTGTACGAGGTGGAGCCGGTGGCCGACGAGGTGGCGATTCTCGACGACGGCCGAATCGTGCGGCAGGCCGACACGGAACGACTGCGGCGCGACGTGAAGCAGATCATCCTCAGCCGCGAAGCATTGGCAGCCGTGCGCACGGCCGTTGAGCGTCCTCGACGAACGGATCGACGGTGATCGTGTGGCGGTCACGGTCGAGGATGCCGAACAGGCAGTGCAACGACTCGGACGCGAGGGGATTGAGTATCGCGTCGTGGACTTGAATTTGGATGAGATATTCGAGGCGTATGTGGCGGGACAACGCTTCGAGGCTTCGGCCATCGCTAAGCCGCAAGCGGAGTTTCAACCGTCAATCTAATCAATCACTATGCGGACCATCTGGCAAAGTCTGGCTTGGAAAGAATGGCACGAGCACAAGTGGAAGCTCGTATCCATCACGGCAATCCTGTGGGCAACGGCGGCAATGTCGACTGCGCGAAACCGATGCGTCAATGCTTGTTGGATTACGGACCGGCTTGTTTCTGTGTGCCGTACCCCTTGCCGTGTTTGTTGGTCTTGGCGTCGCCGCCGGCGAACGCTCGCGCCGTACACTGCCATTCTTGCAGGCGTTGCCGGTTCCCATGTGGCAAGTTGCGATTGCGAAATTGCTGTTTGGGTGGACGGCTCTCATCATTCCGGCTTTGCTGACCGTCGGTCTCATCCTGCTGTGGGTTGGGCCAGATTTAGCGGCGACAATTGGCAGAAGTTCATTGCCGACGGAGATGGACCCATTTGCTCTTGGCACTGGCAACTGGTTCCTCGACACCGCACTCGTGCTTCCCCTAGTTGCCACGAGTTTTTGCGTTTGGACGATTTCTGCCGGCGTCAATCGAAAAGATGAGGTCAGTGCAGGTGCTGTGGCGCTGGCGGTCATGGTAGCTTGGTGCGCCTTTTGGCAATTGTTTGGAATTTCCTCGTTTACTGGAATGGTATTCCGCGCGTAAACGACGACTGGGTGAAATGGTGGTTTACGACGATGATGTGCACCGCGCCTGGCGGATTCATCGTCGCAACGGAGCTACAGCGAAACTACGGAGAAAGCCTTACACAGCTTGGATTTTTCGCGGCGGCAATTTCACATGCCGGATTGGCATGGCGGTTCATTTCTCGATTCGGACGCATCGCGGAGCGGGAAGTGACATCGCCGCAAAGTGCCGTCGCCGATCTCGGCCGTCATGATTGGCTGGCACCGCCGCGACATTCGCCATTTCGAGCAATTGCATGGAAACAGTTCCGCGAGAGTGGGTCACTTGTGCTAGCCGGCTTGATCGGAATTTTGGGCGTCTTTTTTCTATCTTTTATCGGCAATTCGCAGCCGGGTCTGGCAGAAGACTACGCCTTCGCCTCGATCATGGTAGGGATGCTTATGGCACTGATCGTCGGAGTTGGAGTACAGTTTTACGACATTGTTCCACAGTTGAATGCGTTGTGGCGGTCGCGTCCGATCAACGTGGACCTGTGGTTTTGGACCAAGTTTCTCAGCGGACTTGCGATCCTGCTGGCCGCGATTTACGGTCCGCTGATCGCGTTTTCTCTGCTCGGCGACGACTCCGGGCTGGCGCATGCGACGCACCCCGACATGATCGCCATGTCGACGCTTCTAATCGCGCTGTTCGCTGCGGCCGTCGCGATGACGAGTCTCGTGCGGCAGGCGCTATATGCCGCCATTTTGAGCATGGCCGCGATGTATTTCGGGGTCATCATCGTCTGGCTGGCCGGCCGGTTCGGCCTGTACCGGGGCGGCGGCAACTATATCTACGAGATGACCGAGCACCAGGTTGCGTTTGCGATGGTCATAAACTTTGTTGTCTGCACACTGGTTGGCTGGTTGGCAGTGCGTTACGACTGGGGCTACAAGAGTAAGTATTGAAGTGGGGTCGGACCGCTAAGCCGCAAGCGGCGGTTACGCGTCGGCCACCAGCGGCACGAAGCCGAAACTTCCCAGGTTGTTGCGCTCGAACGCGTCGCCGCGGCGGGCGAGGCGGATCATTTGCTGGTGGCTCGGAGGACCGACGGGCATGATCAATCGGCCGCCGTCGGCCAGTTGCGCCTGGTAAGCGTCTGGAATCGATTCGGCTCCCGCGGTGACAATGATTGCGTCGAAGGGCGCTTCCGTCGGCAGGCCCAGCGTGCCGTCGTCCCAATGAACATGCACGTTTCGGTAGCCTAATCGGGCCAATCGGACCCTGGCGGCTTCGAACAATTCTTCGATGCGCTCGATCGTGTGTACCTCGCGGGCCAACAGCGACAGGACGGCCGCGCCGTAGCCGGAGCCAGTCCCGATTTCCAGCACCTTGTCGTCGGCCGTGAGTCGCGACTCCTGGCACATGAACGCCACAGTGTACGGTTGCGAGATTGTCTGCTCGAGGCCGATTGGCAGCGCCCGATCGTCGTACGCAAGATCGATCAATTCGACGGGCACAAATTCTTCGCGCCGCACCCATTCCAACGCTTCGAGCACCCGCGAGTCGTGAATCCCACGCCGCTCGAGCTGCTGCACGACCATGTTATGCCGCGCAAGGTCGAAGTTCATGGCGGAAGGTGCGTGGGTGAGTAAGTGAGTGGGTAAGCAAGTGGTGCCGAGTCGGTTCACCTATTCACTCACCGGCTCACCAAGTCGGGGTGAGAGGATTCGAACCTCCGGCCTCTTGGTCCCAAACCAAGCGCTCTAGCCAGGCTGAGCTACACCCCGGTGGATCCGTCGAGCCGACGGCAGCCAGTGTGCATCGTATCCGCCCGTCGACCAATCGGCAACGTGGCTGGAGAAAGGCACTATCCAACGCGTTCCACCGGTGCTTGTTTCGCAGTCAGAGTTTGCCGCAATCGCGAGAATTCGTCGTGGTTTTTGAAATGGATCGTGATTCGCCCGCGGCCTTTGGCCGTTTGCGACAGATCGACCTTCGTGCCCAGAGCGCTGCTGAGCTCCTGTGCGAGAAATGCGATTTGCTCGTTGCGCGGATTGCCGACCGGCCGCGAATTGCCATCGGCGTCGACGATCCGCAGCTGCTCGCCGTCGAGCGCGCTGAATGCGCTCTTGCACGGCCTGCTCGGTGGCGCGCACTGAGAGGCCTTCTTTCTTAATGCGGCGGGCGAAATCGATTTGTTCCTGTTCGTCGCCGAGTGGCAACAGTGCCCGGGCGTGGCCTTGCGAAATGTCGCCTTCCTGGACCATCCGCTTGACGTCCTCAGGCAGCTCGAGCAGCCGAATCAGGTTGGCGACGGTCGAGCGGTCGATTTGCACCCGCGAGGCGAGCTCTTCCTGCGTGCACTGGTATTGATCGATGTAGCGCTGGAACGATTCGGCTTTTTCGATCGCGTTGAGGTCTTTGCGCTGCACGTTCTCGACAATCGCCAGCTCGGCCATTTGGCGATCGTCGACGTCGCGGATTTGCACCGGCACTTGCTTCCAGTCGGCCGCCAGGGCCGCGCGGAGCCGGCGCTCACCGGCTACCAACTCGAAACTGTCGCCCGTGCGGCGCACGATGAGCGGCTGCAGAAAGCCGTGCGTGCGAATGCTGTCCGCCAGATCGGCGATCTCGGCTTCGTCGAACGTCTGGCGCGGCTGGTACGGGATTGCGTTCAATGGCGTTGCAATTGAGCCATGTCTGGCCGTTGCTATCGCGCGACATGCGGGAGTCCAACGGCGTTTCGGAAACTGCATTTTCCGCTGCCGTCGACGGCTGGGCATCATCATCCCAGGCGCGACCTAGCAATGCTTCCAGACCACGTCCCAAACGTCGCTCTTTCGACACGTGCCCGTCCTCCCAAGCCTTGATGCTCGATGCCAGGTGCTCGATGCTGGTCCGCTAGCTTCTAGCATCCCGCAACTAGCATGTATCCACAGCGACCCGCCGAACTGTCATCGTCTAATCGGCGTGGTAGGGCCAACCGAATCGTTCGCCCGTTCACAGATTGCTTGACCGGTGCGTTTTTCCGTCGACGACCGCTAGCGTAAGTCGATTTGAGCGGGCGTTGCGGCGATGGTTACGCACCGCGACCATAGGATGCCAATCGGACAAGGATTTGGGAGCGACTGGTAGGTGATCTCCGCCGCACTGACTGCCAACCATTCCTTGATCGATTGGCATTCTATGGTGTAACTCGCGCTGCCCTGCAAACGCGCAGCGGCAATTGGTCGGCGGCCAAAAATCGTTGTTGTTTCCGCAACAGCATTTGGTAGGTTGACTGGTGTGCGCTTGATCCCACTGTTGACCGGTGCTTGCTCAGACAACGGCCTGCGCACTTAACTCTCAACTTACTGCACGAACTGATGTTCTCAACCAGTTCCGGAACGCTTACGGCAGACCTGGCTCGCATTCGCCGCGGCGAATTGGCTACGGCATTGCGCCACGACCTCACGAACTATAACGGTCCATCGATTTGCTATGGGATTATGTACGCGGGTGCCGCATACCCGTTAGCGATTACTGCATTTTTGCTGGTGTGGTTCGTACTGCGATTCGCAATGAGCCTTGGGCAAATGTCGCCGGCTGACTTCGCTTCACTGGCGATTGTCCCACTTTATATCGTGGCCTATGCCATCTTTGTCGCGGGGCTCGGCTTGGTATGGACCGGCGTGCTTTCGATGATCACGCTACCGGTTGTCTATTGGGTGGTACGATCGCTCAAGCTGCACGGCAACTTGATTTGGCTCGGCGCGTTCGCGGGCGGGTTGGTAGGTTTCATCGCGGTGCTGCCGTTCACGATGAGCTTGGCCTGGATTGCGGGGCCGATCGAACTTTGGCATCTGCTGATCGCTATTCCTCTCGGCCCCGGCCTCGCAACCGTGTTTGGTCAAATCGGCGGCGCTGGGGAGGACGGCGGGCGTCGCAGAACCTGGCAAGTTACTACGGGGTCGTCGCAACTTCGAATTCAGATATGGCCGCCGAGGTGGCGTACGAAGTGCTTGACGAGGCGGACCGGATCGCGGTCTCGACGCAAGAACTCCGCTGGCAGTTTGGATTACGCCACATGATGTGGCTGATCGTGTGGCTCAGCCTGCTTCTGAGTGCCATTCGACTTTCCGGATTTCCGTTTGAGTATGCGGTTCCGCTAATTGCCGGCTGGTCCGTCTATCAATGGCTCACGCTGCGAGTGGGAAGGCGGCTTGTGCAATGGCGCCAGCAAAAGCAGGGGACGTAGGGTCGGCATTGCCTATGTACACCGGCGATCATTTCGTCGGAGCCGACGCCGTTCCACGTGAAACATCCGGCAAGGTGGCTGTACCTTGCGCGTTTCACGTGGAACGGTCAAAACGCCAATCGATACTTCTCCACGCAGCCCGCGCAGTCGTTTCACGTGAAACAGAACGGTCAAGAGTCGAGTCGAGAGTCAAGAGCCAACCAGTTAGGCTCCGCGACGAGCCTCCGAATTCTGGCTCTCGACTCTGGACTCTCAGCTCTCGACTACTCCAGTGGATTGATCACCAGCCCGCTGAGCAGCTTGGGATAGAAGTATGTGCTTTTTGCCGGCATGCGTTCGCCGTGGCTGCTGAGAGCACGAATGTGGTCCACTGAGGCTGGCATCACGAGGGCAGCCAGCTCGAATCGGCCGCCCGTGCCGGTCTGGCCTGTGGCATCACGGCCCGACTCGTCCCCTTGCTCGAGGCTGCGAACTACCTCGTCGATGTCGCGGACGTATTTGGGCGCCGGCACGTTGGGCGCATCGAGCAATGTATCGACGATCAACCGGTGCAGAATGCTCACGCCAAGCGTCTGCCATTCTGGCGAATGATCGGTCGCGACTTGCGCCATTTTCCGCCGGCCGGCGTCGCTCAGGCGGGTAATCGTCCACTGGTTGTCTGCCGCGGTATAGAGACCAAGCGTGGCCTGTTGGCCTTCCATTTGAATCTCTTCCCAAAGCGGTCGCGCCCGGTCCGGTCCAGTTCCGGCGGCCTCGACAGCGAACGAGTCGCCCAGTCGTTCCCGCAGTTCCGGCGAAGACATCGGCCGCAAGCCGCGAAACAAGCGATGCGTGGCAAGTACCAACATGCCGGGGTCGCTCATCGAGACGCACATCATGAGGACGTAGTTGCCCGCGTGCTCCGGTGACATTGACTGCCCGCGCTGAGCAAGCTCAGCCGCTAATTGGTCACGCAACGCAATTGCGGTCTCGTAGCGGTGATGGCCATCGGCGATGTACACCGGCGCGATCGCCCATCGCGGCGTCGAGGGCAGTGATCGTGGCGACGTCCGTCACTGGCCAAATGCGATGGACGACGCCCAGCTGGTCCGTTGCCTCCAGCGGTATCACACCCGCAATGGCCGCCTCGAGAATGGATTGTGCTTCGTTTTCATCATCTGGATAGAGCCCAAATATCTGGCTCAGGTTGGCTTTGCACGCCGCCCACAACTTGAGCCGATCGGCCTTCGCGGCGCCGTGCGTTTCTTCATGCGGATAGATTTTCCCCTCGCCGAACCTTTCCAGTCTCACTCGGCACATGAAGCCGCGACGCGTGTACTGAATGCCCTGTTCGATAAACACCTGGTGGTAAACGTAGATTGCCGGGTCCGTCTCCGTGAACAGAACGCGATCTCGCTGCCACTGTCGCAATAGTCGGGCCGCGCGCGTATAGCGATTGTTGTGCTCGTCGTCCCCCGGCTCTTCGCGATTCAAAATCAACCGCACGACATTCGCCGGATGGAGGTCGCACAGCGCACGCTGCATGTCAGAGTCAATCACATCGTACGGCGGGGCAACGACGTTGCTCAGCGAGCCGACGTGGCCCAGGTCGTAACGAATGCCGCGAAAGGCTTGGATGTGGGGCATATCGGAAGGAGCGTTTGAGACGGGTTACAAGCCAAGTGTACGGAAACCCGGCTAGCCGCGAAATACCTGCCCACATTCGACCGCGTCACGTATACTAGAAACAGTCGATCATCGTCGACTCCGCGGTCAGCGCATGCATCCGAACAAGCACATTCGCGAAGCCCTGAAATACGCTGAGGAACACGGCTGGACGTTTATGAAATCCCACGGGCACGCGTTCGGCCGGATTTGGTGCGGCCATGGCCATCGACACTGCAGAATGTCGATTTGGTCCACGCCACGCAGCCCGGAGAACCACGCGCGGGCAATTCGCCGTAAGGTCGACCGTTGCCCCGGAGTTCCCTATGAAGAATCCTGAGTTCTATCTAATCTTGCAGGACCGCGACCTGCACGACGATTTGGAGAACGCTGTTTTCGAGGCAGGGTTTGACGATTCAGAATTGACCGTGCGCGGCGATCACGCGGCCATATGGGTCTGCCATCGCGACGGTGAGTTAACCCAGCTTGTGCGCGAAGCCTTGGAGCAAGCACGCAGCGGTGGTTTGCGCGTCTCTCACATCGAAATGGAGAGCGCTGTCTTCGCGTAGAATTCGGGGCCGCTTCGCGAACCGTTAGTACCGGTAGTACTCCGGCTTGTACGGCCCATCGATCGGCACGCCGATATAGTCGGCCTGCTGCTTGGTCAGCTTGGTGAGCTTCACGCCCAGCTTCGCCAGGTGCAACCGGGCGACTTCCTCGTCCAGCTTTTTGGGCAACACGTGAACGCCGATCTCGAACTTGTCGGTCTCGGTCCAGAGGGCAAGTTGCGCGAGTACCTGGTTCGTGAATGAATTGCTCATCACGAACGACGGGTGACCGGTTGCACACCCGAGATTCACCAGCCGGCCTTCGGCCAGCACCACGATCGAATGGTCGTCGGCAAACGTGAATTTGTCGACCGCACCGACGTTGCTCGGCTTGATGTTTTGCTTTCGCACTCGGCCGGCTTTTACTTCGCCTTCCAGCCAAGCCATGTCGATCTCCAGATCGAAATGCCCGATGTTGCACACGATCGCATCGTTCTTCATCTGCGACATGTGCTTGCCGGTGATGACGTCGCGGCAGCCGGTGGACGTGACGAAGATATCGCCCTTTTCGACGACTTCGTCCATCGTCGTAACTTCATACCCTTCCATCGCGGCTTGCAGGGCAATGATCGGGTCGATTTCGGTGATGATCACGCGGGCACCCAGGCCGCGCATCGATTGGGCACAGCCCTTGCCGACGTCGCCGTAGCCGGCGATCACGACCACCTTGCCGGCGACCATGATGTCGGTAGCCCGCTTGATGCCGTCGGCGAGCGACTCGCGGCAGCCGTAGAGATTGTCGAACTTGCTCTTCGTGACGGAGTCGTTCACGTTGATCGCGGGCACTTTCAATTCGCCGCGTTCGTGCATCTGGTACAGGCGATGCACGCCCGTGGTGGTTTCCTCCGACAGGCCGCGAATATTACCGAGCATCTCCGGATACGTGTTATGGACCATCGCCGTCAGATCGCCACCATCGTCGAGAATCAAGTTCAGCGGCTCACCGGACGGGAAATACAGCGTCTGCTCGATGCACCAGTCGAACTCCTGCGACGACATGCCTTTCCAGGCATAAACCGGAACGCCTTCTTTGGCGATCGCACAGGCGGCGTGATCTTGTGTCGAAAAGATATTGCAACTGCTCCAGGTGACCTCGGCGCCCAGCTCGCGCAGCGTTTCGATCAGCACGGCCGTTTGAATCGTCATGTGCAGGCAGCCGGCGATCCGAGCGCCCGTGAGCGGCTTCGCGCGGCCGTGTTTTTCGCGCAGGGCCATCAAACCCGGCATTTCATTTTCCGCCAGCTCGATTTCCTTGCGGCCCCAATCGGCCAGGCGATTGAACTCGGTGGGCGAACAGTCCAGCACTTTGAACGGCAGTTTGGTAGCCACCTGCGACACGGCAATCTCCTCATGGTTGAACCAGTAACTTATAAGCCTCGATTGTAGTTGGCAAAGCGTCAACCTGGCAAGGATTCGGTGGCGGGCGATGCTGTGTAGCGTGCGGAGCGATTGTAACAATCGTCAGGAAAATGCCGCTCGTGCCGCCGCGACGAAATCGCGCATCTTGGACCGATCTTTCTTACCCGGCGACGACTCGACGCCGCTGGCCACATCGACCGCGTATGGGCGCACGACCCGAATTGCTTCGGCGACGTTCTCCGGGGTCAACCCGCCTGCCAATATTAGCCGACAGTTCCTCGACCATACATTGTGGTTGGCAAGCAGCCGCCAATCGACAGTACGACCCGTACCTCCATACTGACCGGCTGCGGCGGCATCAACGAGAATCGCATCGGGACCGAAGCCCGACGCTTCGCAGCAGGACTCGATATCTTCGACGATGGCTGCCATCCCTCGCTGGTCGAGCCTACGTGCGCGAATGATATCGAAGTCTGCATGGAGCTGCCCCAAGAAAGCGGGTGGTTCGTCTCCGTGCAATTGGATAAGTTGAATCGTAGCATCGCGTGCGATTCGGCGAATCTCGTCCGCAGAGGCATTTACAAAAACTCCGACTCGTTCTGTTTTCAAAGCAAGTCGCAGCGCCAATATGTTCGGCTTCGTCAATGCGAATGCATCGCGGACTGCCGCTAAAGAAATTCAATCCGATGGCATCAGCCCCGGCCTCGACGGCGGCGAGCGCATCATCGAAGTTGGTAATCCCGCAAATCTTAATACGAAAATCCATGCTCTCATGATACGGCGCCGTTCGTCGCCTGGGCTAGCTTGACAGCTTCAACCTCCACAAATTCGCGGCAATTGACTGCCGGGTTTCGTCCACAACTAAAACCTGCAGCCGATTTCACCCCTTAGCCGATCAAGACGATAGCGCACGCACTCCGGCGCGATCCGCACATCTACCAGCGCCACTCTACGCCCGCCTCGACCACCAGTCGCCTGCCACGATGCCAACTTCAACGCCCAGGCTGTCGAACCTGCGTCAGCTAATGGAACGCAACGAGCGTGTGTTTCCCACGCATCCGCAAGTTGCACGATACTTTCCGGCAGCGTCGATCGAGGACGCGCGGCAACGGCTGACCCGGTCGATCGAGCGTGGTGACGGGCCGGGATTGATTGTGGGCGGGGCCGGCACCGGAAAGTCGCTGTTGCTGCAGGTTATGGCGGCTCAGTTTCACGATCGGTTCGATGTGGTCCTGCTGGCCTGCGCACGAATCTGTACCCGCCGCGCACTGCTGCAAGCGATCCTATTCGAGCTCGGATTAACCTACCGTCTGCGTGATGAAGGAGACCTGCGGCTTAGCCTGCTCGACCATTTGCTCTCCGTCGAAAAGTGCCCCGAGGGCCTGCTGATTCTGGTCGACGAAGCCCAGGCCTTGCCGCCGGCATTGCTCGACGAGCTGCGCGTGATGACGAACCTCGTTCGTGGCGGCGTGCCACGGGTGCGGTTGGTATTGGCCGGCTCTTCTGCTTTGGAGGAGGCGTTTGCCAGCCTCGAGTTGGAATCCTTCAGCCAACGACTGTCCGCCCGGTGTTATCTGGCTCCGTTTAACAGGGCGGAAACTTCACAGTTCATTCGCGCACAAATCGCTGCGTCGGGAGGCGCGCCGGATGAGGTGTTTGTCGGCGACGCGTGCGCGGCCGTGTTCGATGCAACCGATGGCGTCCCGCGGCTTGTCAATCAATTGTGCGATCGCGCAATGTGGCTAGCGGATTCCAACAAACGGCTCCGTGTGGAACGCGACCTGGTTCAGACGGCGTGGGCCGACCTGCAACAATTGCCCGCTCCATGGGACAGCTCATCCACGACGATTTGCCAACCGGCACCGGCTGACATCGTGGAATTCGGCGGATTGGAGGCCGACGACGCGATGGTCTCGATCGTCGACTTGACGGCGGAACCGTCCGTCGACATCGACGCCGGAATGCCCGATCCGGACGATCACTCGGCCGAGTTGATTGCACCGGCCAAGGATCCCGCCCCGATCATCGTTCCGACGCCGCTGAAAGTCAGTACGCCGCCGGCCGCCGATCCGTTTGCCGAAGAATTCGACGAAGAAGAAGTCGTTATTGACAATTTTGCCGCCTGGGACGACATGTTCCGACGCGAGACGCCGCGCGTCGAGAATCACCGTGATCCGGAATTCGCGAACCTGGTTCAAGCGGCGATTGACAATTCACCGGTAAGTCAGGCACCCACGGAGCTGCGTGACTTGGAATCACCCGAGCCGCCGTTTTTTGGCTCGGAGTTCGGCCAACCACAACAATCCGGCTTTTTTGCGTTTGAGGACAAAACTCTCGAGGAAGTATCGAACGACGAGACTCCATACGAAGACGAGTTTGAGACCACGAACGAACAATGGCAGCCACTTCGCCTGGCCGTTTTGTCGGACCCAGTTCCGCTACGCCCCATCCCGTTGGTAGCGCCGGCATCACGACTCGGCCCGATATCGCGCGAGGCAATGCCCATCCCTGCCGAGCTCGAACCGGACGACTGGCCGCAACTTGCAGACTACCCTTCGTCGGGCGCAGTATTTTCCGAGAGCTTTGCCAAGCCGACACACCGGAGCAACCCACGTGCTGAAGACCCCATCTTGGTCATCGAAGAAGACGCCCCGGCTACATCTTTGACTGACTCTCAGGTGCGACACGACGATTATCGCCACCTATTTTCTCGTTTGCATAGCGGCTAATCGGCTCGTCGTGTATCTTGTGCTCGATGGGAATTTATCTGGTCACCGGCGGCGCAGGCTTCATCGGATCGCACCTGGCGACCGCGCTGGTGGAGCGCGGGAAGCTCGTGCGGGTGTTCGACAATTTCAGCACGGGCCACCGCGAGAATCTGGCACATTTGGGTACTCGTGTCGAGTTGGTCAGCGGAGACCTCGTGGACTGTGGTGCCATGGTGCGGGCACTCGCCGATGTAGAAGTCGTGTTTCATGAAGCCGCGCTCGCATCGGTGCCGCGCAGCATCGATGCGCCGCTCGATACAAACGCCGCCTGCGTCACGGGTACCGTTACACTGCTCGATGCGGCGCGGCAATGCGGCGTGCGGCGTGTCGTATTCGGCGGCTCCAGCAGCGCGTACGGCGATCAGCCGGTAGCCGCGAAGCACGAAGGCTTGATGCCGTCGCCATTGTCGCCCTATGCCGCCGCCAAGTTGGCGGGCGAGTTTTATTGCCAGGCTTTTACCGCCACGTACGGCCTCGAAACCGTCACGCTGCGCTACTTCAATGTGTTCGGCCCGAGGCAAGATCCAAACAGCCAGTACGCGGCCGTCATCCCGAAATTCATCACGGAAATGCTGGCCGGCCGCCGTCCAACGATTTTTGGCGACGGCAAGCAATCTCGTGATTTCACGTACGTCGACAACGTCGTTCACGGCAACCTGCTGGCGGCGGATGCGCCACAATCCGTCAGTCGAACTATTAACGTGGCATGTGGCCAGTCGTTCGATTTACTGCAGTTAGTCGCCGGCATCAATCGCGCGTTGGGAACGAACATTGAACCTATTCTCGCTCCACCGCGGGCTGGCGACGTCCGTGAAAGCCTGGCCGATATCTCGCTGGCCCAAAAACTGCTCGACTATCAACCTACGGTTGGTTTCGACGAGGGCCTGGCGCGGCACGATTGAGTACTATCGTGAGTTGGCCGGAAGAAAGTGACCACGTCCCGCACGCTCGTCGCATTGGCCACGTACAACGAGATCGAAAACCTGCCTGGGTTGGTTGACGAGATTTTGCGGACACTGCCTACGGCCGACATTCTCGTAGTCGACGACAATTCGCCGGATGGCACCGGCACGTGGTGCGATGCTCGCGCAGCAAATGAGCCGCGATTGAGCTGTCTGCACCGATCGGGCAAACAGGGCCTAGGCTCGGCAACTTTGGCGGCCGCCAAGTGGGCAATCGACCATGCGTACGATTTATTTGTGACGCTGGATGCCGATTGGAGTCACCATCCACGGCATCTACCGGCACTGATTGACAAAACCAAGTCTGCCGACGTTGCGATTGGTTCCAGGTACATTCCGGGCGGCACAATCGAAGGCTGGCCGCTGCATCGCCGCATGGCCAGCCGTGGCATCAATCGATTGAGCCAGTCGTTGCTCGGCTTGCCGGTCCACGATCTCAGCGGCGCGTTTCGCGCCTACCGGGTCGCCAAACTGCGGGAACTCGATTTTACTTGCATCCGGGCCACGGGCTACGCGTACCTGGAAGAAATCATCTGGCATCTTGCGCGTAAAGGAGCCACGTTCGCGGAAATTCCGATTACTTTTCAAGAGCGCCGTGCCGGTCGCTCGAAGATCGGCGTCCGTGAAGCGGCAAGCACGCTGTTTACTCTGCTCCGATTGGCTGTCAGACGTTGAGTATTGCATATAATGATTTGGTATGGAGAGGCTCTGTTTGTACAATGACTCTCTCGACAATGTCACTTTGATCTGGAAATCAAATGCAAACTGTATCTCTCGACGATGCCAAGCAGGATTTGGAAAGGGTTGTTGCCCGGGTGCTTGCAAACGCGGAGCCAACGATCGTCAACACACCGACAGGCGAAAGTGTAGTTGTCATCCCTCTAGACGATTTTGAGGCCTGGCAGGAGACAAACTATTTATTGCGTACACCCGCTAACGCTGAGCACTTGCGAAAGTCAATTGCTGAGGTTGATGCTGGAAACTAACAATCGGCTCCAAGCGCCACGACCGTTTACGGTCGTTCCTGCCGATAGGCGGTAATAGGCCCGGCATTTATGCCGGGTTCTCGTGGGAGTTTCAGCATTCGCGGCGATGCGGGGCCGCGGCGACGCCGCGGCCCCGCATCGCCGCAAATCTACTGGGCATCAACGAACCTGGCATGAATGCCGAGACTATTACCGAAGAAGGAGCGTAAACGCCCCTCAGGCGACATTGCTGCCTATTCTTCCGTCTACAATCGCGGCGCTCACACGCGTCCCCTTCGCAGCTGGAACTGGTCGTCCAGCCGCGCCCCCGTGAAGCCGAGCTCAAAGACGTGAAGACCGAAGCGCGCCGATAGTTCTTCGCAAACTTTGATGCCACGGACGCTGTTGCCACGGGCGTCCAAAAGAGGCGAAAAGACGCCGATACCGGCTCGTCCTGGCACGACCGCACATATGCCGCCGCCGACGCCGCTCTTGGCCGGCAAACCAATGCGATACGCCCACTCGCCCGCGTAATCGTACATGCCGCAAGAAAGCATCACGCTGAGCACGTCCTTCACGTATTGTTGCTCGAGCGCTCGTTGCTTGGTGACCGGGTTAACTCCAGCGTTGGCCAGCGTGGCGCCCATCACGGCCAAATCGTGGGCGTTGACGAGAATCGAGCACTGTTGGAAATAAAGCTCCAACGAGTCTTCTATCCGCTCGCTGACCATGCCAAAGTTGAGCATCAGATGGGCGATCGCCCGATTGCGGTGGCCCGTGCTGCGTTCCGACATGAAAATGGCGTTGTCGACATAGGCATCGCGCCCCGTGTAGCGGCTGAACGTGCCCAACAGCCGCTTGATCCGGTCGGCAAAATCCTTGCCCTCGATGAGATCGCAGGTGGCGATCGCTCCGGCGTTCACGAGCGGATTAAACGGGCGGTTCGATTTCTCGTCGAGCACGATTGCGTTGAACGCCTCTCCCGTCGGTTCGACACCGACCTTTTCGAGCACCGCTTCGCGCCCGTGATCTTCCAGCGCCATTCCGAACACAAAGGGCTTTGACACCGATTGAATGCTGAAAGACTGCTGATACTCGCCCGCGTTAAAAGTTTGGCCGTCTGTGGTGACGACCGAGATCCCAAACCAATTGGGGTCGGCCAAAGCCAGCTCCGGGATGTAATCGGCGACTTTTCCGCTGTTCTCGTCGCGGTATTTGGCGTGCAATTCCTGGAGCGTCTGGCGGAACGGCGCGGCCGCCGATTTCATGCTGCCCAGCAGCTCGTCGAGCGCACCGGTGAGGTTATTGTCAGACATCGTGGTATTTCAGTCACTGAAAGTTCCGACACGCAGCATGCCGTTACGACATCACCCGTGTCGCGACCTGTCGCAGCGCCTGTGTCATCGGATGGTTTGGAAATCGGTTAACAAAAATGCCGCTGCTGGCCAGGCGAACAATCTCGTAATTCAAGGGCAGGATCGCGGCAACCTCCGCCTTATACATTTTTTCGACCTTCTCGCGCAACTGGGCCGTATCCATTCCCGGCGGCACTTTGTTGATCACCAGCAAGATTTCCGGAATGTCCAGGCGGCGGGCCAACTCGGCCGTAACCGCCGTGCCCTGAAAATCCTGGCTGTCCGGCCGCATCACCAGAACCAGCTTGTCAGAAATGGCGATGGACAACAGCGTCTCTTCGTTGACGCCCGGATGCGTGTCAATGAATAAGTAATCCAGCCGCAGATCAGCAGCCAGCCGCTGAAAGCCGTCGTTCAATTTGCCGACGTCGTAGCCCTCCTTGAGAATCCGGCCGATCTCACCGACGTTGATACTGGAAGGGATCAAAAAGATCCGCGGACGATCGGCCTCCGGCTCGGCATTGCCAATTGCCGCCTCCGTCACATCGTATGCGGAATCCTGGATCGGGCACTTGCCCCACAGATAATCGTTCAGAGCCCGTTCGATCCGCGTTTCCGGCAATTGAAAAATAACGTGAATGCCAGGCGATTGAATATCCGTATCGATCACACCGACGCGGTTTCCCGCCCGGGCAACCAATACAGCAAGGTTGGCCGTGGTGTTCGACTTGCCCGTGCCACCGCGAAATGAGTGCGTGGAAATAATCTTGGCCAAGCGTCGTACTCCAGACGGAAAAAATAGATTGCACAGCGGTGGACGCACAAATCGTGGCAAATTACCGGAGCTTCAACGATCGTCCCGCCAAAATTGGATGCCGATGCGCGAAGCAACAAGTGTGGGACCCGTTTTTTAGATGAGTTATGCGGTCTCCTTTCCAGTATTCATTGTTGTGTCGTAATCATCCACTGGCTTCCGGCGTCGCATCTTCGCTTGCAATTGTTGAAATAATGCATCGGAGGTAATCTGCTCGACCTCCTGCTGCTTTCGCTGTTCGTCGATTTCCAACATCGCGATCATTTCGTAGTCGACGTTATCCATCGTTTCGCTGCGGAGAGTTTCCGGAGTGTGGGTACTAAACCGCAGTGTCGGTCCAGCGGCCCCCAAACGAAACACCGTGTCATGCCGCATGGTGTATTCGGAGACGACGCGGTCGTCGATCAGCGTACCGTGACGGCCGGTTGAGATCAGTGTCCAACCACCACCCTCAAAGACGAGGTTGGCATGCGCTCGGGATACATGCGGATCGGCGAGCGCAATGTCGTTTTCGTCGCTGCGGCCAATCGTGATCTGGCTTTGGCCATCGAACCGCCACGTTTGCAGGGAATGACCCTGGGCCGAATCCAAGAGATGGATGACCACGAAGCGACCGGCGGATGGCGTTGGATGATCGGTCATCCCTACACCTTTCCGCCTGTGGATCAGTTGAGAATACCCACCACCAAGTGGCCATTGTAAATGCCACGCTTGCTGACCGCAACTGGCGGCGCGACAATCCGCTGGCTGGTTTGGCGGCGCTTGTGCAAACGGGTAGAATTGAGTCTTCCGCGCTTGTTTGCGACAGTATTCAATCTACATAAGGGCGAGTTCATGGCGGCGGCATCCGTTGGGCAGATCGACACGGTGATGCAGGAGAAACGCGTGTTCCCGCCGCCGAAAGGGTTCGCGGAAAAGGCGCAAATCAAGTCGCTCGACGAATACCAGCAACTTTGGAACAAGTCGGCAGCCGACCCTCCCAAGTTTTGGAGCGAGCTTGCCCGCGAGGAATTGCACTGGTTCCAGCCGTTTGAGAAGCCGCTCGTGTGGAACGAGCCATTTGCACAGTGGTTCGTCGGCGGAAAAACAAACGTCTCGTACAACTGCCTGGATCGCAATTTGTCGGCCGGGCTCGGGAATCGCACCGCCATTCTTTGGGAAGGCGAGCCTGGCGACACGCGAACACTCACATATGCCGATCTGCATCGCGAAGTGTGCGAATTCGCGAACGTACTTAAGTCGATCGGCATCGTCGCCGGCGACCGCGTTTCGATCTACATGCCGATGGTCCCTGAGCTGGCGATCGCCATGCTTGCCTGCGCGCAATCGGCGCGATCCATTCGGTAATCTTTGCCGGCTTTTCCGCCGAGGCGATCGCCGAGCGCAACCGCGACGCACAGGCTAAGCTGCAAATCACCGCCGACATCGGCTGGCGGCGCGGCAAAGCGCTTCCGTTGAAAGAAACTGTTGATGAGGCGCTCGCAAAAAGTCCGTCGGTCGAAAAATGCATTGTACTGCAGCGAGAACTCAGTGGCACACCTGGCACGCTGCGGAAGTCCGCAGATAATGCCAACGACGTCCGCCAAGTGAAGATGCAGAAAGGCCGCGACTATTGGTGGCACGACTTGATGGAGGAGACCTTTTCAAATTGCCCCGCCACACCGATGGACAGCGAAGCACCCCTGTACATCCTCTACACAAGTGGCTCGACCGGCAAACCAAAAGGCATCAAGCACACTACCGCCGGCTACAACCTGTTCGTGAAGAAAACATTCCAGTGGGTGTTCGACCATCGCGAGGACGACATCTTCTGGTGTACGGCCGATTGCGGGTGGGTCACCGGTCACAGTTATGTCGTGTACGGTCCGCTCTCGGCCGGTGCCACCGTGGTGATGTACGAGGGCGCCCGAATTTCCCCGATGAGAGCCGCTTCTGGCAGATCATCGAGAAGTACGGCGTCACGATTTTCTACACCGCACCGACGGCCATTCGCGCGTTCATCAAGTGGGGCGATCACCACCCCCAAAAACACGACCTGTCCAGCTTGCGGTTATTGGGCACGGTGGGCGAGGGCATCAACCCCGAGGCATGGATGTGGTACCACCGGGTGATCGGCCACGAGCGCTGCCCCATCGTCGATACCTGGTGGCAGACGGAAACCGGCGGCATCATGATGAGCCCGCTGCCCGGTGCGATTCCCACCAAGCCTGGTAGCTGCACCAAACCGCTGCCTGGCATCCTGCCGGCAATCGTTGACCCGGCGGGGAAACCGGTTGGTCAAAATCAAGGCGGCTGGCTGGTGATGACACATCCCTGGCCCGGCATGCTCCGCGGCATCTGGGGCGATGATGCGCACTACAAGGAAGTCTATTGGAGCAAAGTACCCGGCAAGTACCTGGCCGGCGACAACGCCCGCTGCGACGAAGACGGTTACTACTGGATCATGGGCCGAATCGACGATGTATTGAATGTCTCCGGCCACCGGCTCAGCACGATCGAGATCGAAAGCGCACTGGTTTCGCACGCGAACGTGGCCGAGGCGGCGGCGGTCGGCCGGCCGGATGAGCTGAAGGGGGAAGCGGTCGCCGTATTCGTCACACTGCGGAGCGGCGAGCCGTCCGATGCGCTTCGCGAGGAGCTCAAGCGGCATGTGCGGCGCGAAATTGGTGCGCTGGCTCAGCCGGATGACATTCGCTTCACCGGCGCCCTGCCAAAAACCCGTAGTGGCAAGATCATGCGGCGCCTGCTCAAAGACATCGCTTCGGGCAAAGAAACCGTTGGCGACACAACGACGTTGGAAGACTACTCCGTTCTCGCGAAACTGCGCGAAGAGGAAGAATAACGAGAGCTACCTATGGTAAGTAATACAAACCGGCAGAATGACGTTGTCGCGGGCGAGGCCTGGGAAGAATTCATCACCGACGCCGTGTACCCCGAGCCGCAGGCGAAGGCCCGCGAGGACTATCGGAATTACGATACGCCGGCCCGCGAGACCGTGCGCGAGTTCTATCGCCAGAATCACCGATTTCAGACGTACGAATTTGTTCAAGCGAAGAAACGCAAGTTTCTGCAGTTCAACCGCCGTAAGATGGGCATCTTCGAGGCGCTCGATTATCTCAACACGCTGGTCGATGACTCGGACCCCGATATCGAACTCTCGCAGCTGCAACATCTATTGCAAACGTCGGAGTCGATCCGCGCGCGGGGACACCCCGATTGGTTCGTGCTCACCGGGTTGATTCACGACCTTGGCAAAGTTCTTTGCCTGTTTGGTGAACCGCAGTGGGCCGTAGTGGGCGACACGTTTCCCGTCGGCTGCGCATTTAACGACCGGATCGTGTACAGCGAGTTTTTCGCCGACAACCTTGATACCCCCAACGAGCGCTTCAATACACGTACCGGCGTTTATCGAGAAGGCTGTGGCCTGCACGACGTCGAACTCTCGTGGGGCCACGACGAGTACATGTACCAGCGAATGAAGGATTACTTGCCGGAACCGGCACTGTATATGATTCGCTTTCATTCGTTCTATGCCTGGCATCGGGAAGGCCAATACGACTTCCTGTGCGACGAGCACGACCGCCAGATGCTGCCCTGGGTTCAAGCGTTCAACCCATTTGACTTGTATTCAAAGTCACCGGTGCCGCCAGATTGGACCGAGCTGCGACCGTTCTACGAGCAGTTGGTTAACAAGTACCTGCCACCGGTTTTGGATTGGTGACGAGCGGGCCGGAAGCGCCGCGTTTGGGCGGTATTCCGTCGCAGCGCGACTCGACTGAGCTGGCCGAAGTCAGCGGCGTAGGCATGTATTGTCGACCCATGCTTACGGGCTGGCGCCCGAAAGCATGCCACCCTACCTTAAGCGCAGCGGTCAATTCTTCGAATTGGTGAGCTTCGGTCATGGAGTAGCCGCGCCGATCCTTAAGCAGCTTCACACGTAGACGAGACTGGCGGCACACGGTGCCCTGCAGCATGTTTGGCATTTCTTCGAGCGACAGCAGCCGCATCAGATAATCTTCGTGGCAATCGATACTTTGCATTTGCATTTCAAGCTTAGCATATGCCTAAACCCATCCAGAAAACTGTGTACGATGCCTCAAGTTTCATCTCCGTCCCGTCATGGGCTATGATGCCGGCTTGTCAATCTCCAGTACCCGCGCTCAACCTTCGATCTGTTGTGCGATGGATCGTGCACTACTTCTCATCCAAGTAAGCCGGCCGATCGTGTGGCCGGTATTGCCGCTCGTGTACTTTTTCGGCCTGCGCCGGCCAACGCCGAATTGACCACCGCGGCAGTCGTACAGTTGATCGTGCTCAGCTTCCCGATGAGCCTCATCGGTTGCGGACTGAATGATATTTTCGATTACGAATCCGACCGTCGGTCGCCACGGCGGCGGTTAGTGTGGGGTGCCGTAGTCGGCAGTGAAGAACGTGCACTTGTTTGGCGTGCCTGCGTGGCAATGATGCCCTTAGTGCTCCTCAGCGGAGCGGCCACGCGCAATTGGAATAACTTCGTGGCGACGGTTGCACTAACTCTCGTTGCCTGGCTGTATTCGGTGCCACCTGTACGGCTCAAGGAACGGCCGCCGCTCGATTCATTGGCCAATGGCCTGGGTTATTTTCTACTACCGCTCATCATGGGCTACAGCCTGGGCGCCGACCCGCAAACGATGCCGCTGCGTTATTATTTGCTGGCATTATCCGTATGCGGTGTTCACGCCTTGGCAACGGCGGCTGACTATGATTCCGACAAAGCGGCCGGACATCGCACGCTGGCCACGGCCTATGGACGCCGCACGGCGGCCGCACTCGCATTCGCGGCATTTGTTATCACGTTGTTAGCCGGCGATTTCCACGGCATGGCCGTAAGAGTTTTTCTTGTCCTGTGTGTGCTGGTGACCATGATCGCCACGCTATTTCCGAAAAACTGCGTGATTGCGATTGCCTGCACCACGATATTCGCCGGCTTCTTGCTGGCTGGGCTTTTCCACATTGCTGGTTGGTGAGCCCCGCGCACGGTTCATTGAAAAAGTGCCTGCCAAACCAACTGAGCCACGTACTCGTACGCGTTGTCCCACGGGTTGTCGCGCAAGAACTGCACGGGGCGATTCGGCGAACCGACGAACGGTCGCAGCAGCCAGGCCATTTGAATCGCCACGCCGGTATACACAATCATCCAACACCACAGCAGCCAACCGTGCTTGCGATTCCGAGCGATCAGCGGACGGTAGTATCCACGAACGAGCCACTGTGCTGCAAAGCTTGCAACAGCGAACATTGCACCATTGAACAGTAACGCGCGGTTATACTCCGCTGACGATGCGTACCACACCAACGTGAACGGCCCGAGCGAACACAAAATAATGGCCAGTCCCGACTGGGCGGCAATTAATGCCCGCACGGCCGGGCCAAAATCCTGTCCCAATCCTAACAGCGAATTCAGCACGTAGAAGCTCGGCAGACTGATCACGAAGGTCGCCATCAGCAGCAATGGTACTTTCACGGCGGAATAGAGGATTTGCAGCTGCCACTGCGGTTGAGCGGCCAACGCGCGAAAACTGCCCATCACCGCGCCGTAAACCAAACCAAACAATACCAAATAGCCAATCAGCCGCAGGATTGCCCGACGCGAATCAAGCTGCCGGGTCACCCAGGGTGCCTGTCTGAGAATGTCGTCAGCCGCCGTGACCCACGCACTCATCGGCTCAGCCCCCACCCGTAAAAAGTGTGCCGATCGCGTTCAATACCGCTTCGAAGAAATTGGACTTGCGCTCGCGAAACCAGGAAAACTCAAGCGTAGGGTCCCCAATAAACGGCCGCAGTACCCAGCCCATTTGAGCGCCAACCAATGCAAAGACAATCACCCAGCACGTGAATACCGATCGCGTATGCCGGCCCAGCGACTGTCCCTCCGGCATATCCAGTGCGCTCGAAAGCTCACGTTTGCCTGCATCTGGTGATTCCGACACTGTGTTGTCCAGGTCACTTGTCTGTTCGCTGGAATAGAGATCAGTTTTGCGGGAAGTCGAGCGATCGCCGACCATTGTCAGCCGGTGCAATGTCTGCAACAAAAAGATCAGTCCGAGCACGCCGGCCACGCTGAACATCACTACGTTTAATAATTGGATAAACGCGTACGTTTTTGTGCTTAGCGAAAAGAACAGCACGATCGGTCCCAAAGAAGCCAAAACGGCCAGGTTCACGGCCAACGATGCCACGAGCAACCGCAACACGCTCGCAATCGTGAGTCGTGATCCCACCAAAGCGTTAAATACGTAGAGAGAAGGAAACGTAACCAGCAGCGTCAAATAAAACAGAGCGGGCACCTTGATCGTCGTCGCCAGGAGCTGCATGTAGCGCATGTTGGGGTCGAAGTTTTCGGGTATCTCTTTCAACAACGAATAAGAACCCATACACAAGCCGTAGATCATGCCGAGCAACACAATCAGCACGGCCATCCCGCCGGCATCGATATTGATTCGGCCTTCACGTAGTTCCTCAGGTCGAGTTGCGTCGCCCCGCAACAAGCGATCAAGATGTGTCAGCCAACCGAGCATAGAGAACTCCGGGGCATCAAGGAAGCAAACGATGAGAATCGACAGTGGACGAAAGCCACACTGTCCAGCGTAATTGCCGCTTCCGAAGTTGCGCCAGCGCAAGTGCGCAATGCGAAAAATTTAATTGCTACACACTTGCAGTTTGCCCGAACAAAACACCGCCGTTTGACGTACTACGCAATGAACGGATAATTGTTCGTCGGCTCCCTTCACATTGCAGCAACAATATCGGAGGACGTCATGGCCGTTCAATCGACCGCAGAGCTTGTGCAAAAGAAATGTGCGCCGTGCGAGGGAGGCGTAAAGCCGTATTCGCCGGACGAAGCCAAGTCGCAATTGAAGCAGCTCGACGGCTGGCGCCTGACGCACGACGGCCAACGAATCCGTAAGGATTGGAAGGTGAAAAACTTCATGGCCGGCCTCGACTTCTTCAACCACTGCGCTGAATTGGCGGAAGAGGACGGCCACCACCCTGATCTGCACATCGAAGGATATCGAAACGTGTGGGTCGAGCTGTGGACGCACGCGATCGGCGGGCTGTCGGAAAACGATTTCATTGTGGCGGCCAAAATCGATCAACTGCCGATACAGCGCAAAGATTAATGCGGTTAATACCCTCTCCCAGGCCCCTCACCCAGGGTGAGCGGCCTGGGAGAGGGTATTAAACTGCCGGGGGTCGTGCCTTGGTTTTTACGCTCTCGTCAACGACGCCGTTTCCCGCCTACCTGGTGCAGAGGGATGTGGGCGGTCATGTTTCGGCCGGTATCGCTGCAATTACGCACGATGAGCTGCCGGCCGGCGATGTGCTCATCCGCGTGACGCATTCGTCGTTGAATTACAAAGACGCACTGGCTTGTCAGGGGCATCCCGGCGTGGTGCGCGAATTTCCGCACGTGCCGGGCATTGACTGCGCGGGCACGATCGTGGAAAGCGCATCGGATGATTGGCGGCCCGGCGATGAAGTGTTGGTGACTGGCTATGAACTCGGTGCGAGCCATTGGGGTGGCTATGCGGAATATGTGCGTATTCCTGCCGAATGGATTGTCCGCTTGCCGGCCGGGCTTTCAGTGCGCGAAGCGATGATCTATGGCACGGCCGGATTTACCGCGGCGCAGTGCGTCACCGCAATCGTCGAGCACGGCATTGAATCAAAGCGAGGACCCGTGGTCGTCACGGGCTCCACGGGCGGCGTCGGCTGCCTGGCAGTCGCCATTCTCGCCAAGCTCGGATACGATGTGGCCGCCGTCACCGGCAAGCGCGATCAGCACGATTGGTTGCGACGAATTGGCGCCAGCACGGTGCTCGGCCGCGAAGAAGTTGTGGACGATAGCGACCGGCCGCTGCTTGGCTCCCGATGGGCCGCAGCGGTGGACACGGTGGGCGGCAAGCCGCTTGCGACCATTCTTCGATCCCTGCAGCATCGCGGCTGCGTTGCGGCCTGCGGTTTGGTCGCCGGGGCGGATCTGCAGCTCACTGTGTATCCATTCATTCTGCGCGGCGCGACGCTCGCCGGCGTCGACTCGGCCAAATGTCCCCGGCCTCAGCGCTTGGAAATGTGGGAGAAACTTGCAGGCCCGTGGCGCGTCGATCGGCTTCACGAATTGGCAAATGAGGTGACCCTCGATGAGCTGCCCAGCAACATCGAGAAGATTTTGGCTGGGCAAATCGCCGGACGAACCGTTGTTGTCCCGACGTCCAACGCGGTTGGATGACTTATCCGTCCGGATATTGCCGGCAATACTCGTATAGCGCCATCGTAGTGGCCGTCGCCACATTGTAGCTGTATGGCAGGCCCCAGACCGGGATTTCCACCACGTCATCCAGCTTTGCGAGGATCTCATCGGTCAGGCCCGATCGTTCGTTACCGATTATCAGCGCAGTGCGGCGAGTAAACTGATAATGGTGCAAATTCTGAGAATTGCTCGTCTGCTCGAGGCCGACCAGTCGGAAACCGGCCGCGCGGAGCGACTGCAAGACCGGCAACAGCGTGCGGTGAATTTCCAGATGAATCGTTTCGGCACCATCACGGGCAATTTTTCGATCGAGCTTTGCCGGCCCGGTACAGACGATGCGCTCGAACCCGCAGCATGCGGCCACACGTGCGATTCGCGACAAATTCACATTGCTTCGCATCGGCGCACACACAACCACTAGTTCCCGTGGACGGGACAGCGGTTGCAGCGATTTGTGGCGCTGATGCGCGAAGTCGGACATAATTGAATTGTAGTTGGCCGAACGGGCTGTGTCCCATTAAGCTATCGTTATGGTTGGTCGAACGTCGTTTTTGGTGGCGATGATTGTCGGCGGGCTCGCTGCCGTTGGAATGGCGGTCCGCGGCGGTCGGTTGCCGCCCGCCGACTTCACGTTCTTTAACGAATCCGAAATCAAGTCGCTCGATCCGGCTGTTATCAACGGTGAGCCGGA
This sequence comes from uncultured Planctomycetota bacterium, assembly GCA_963786455.1. Classification (GTDB taxonomy): domain Bacteria; phylum Planctomycetota; class Planctomycetia; order Pirellulales; family Lacipirellulaceae; genus JABDGM01. The sequence goes on from CAWAZX010000019.1 coordinate 363,185, forward strand.
GGGACGCATCGTTCGATCTTTGTTTGAAGGCCTGACACGTCCGCGGGCCGATAACATGCAGGCCGAGCCAGGTGTTGCCGAGCGGTGGGATCTATCCGACGACCGCCGCACCTACACCTTCTATCTTCGCGCGGACGCCCGTTGGTCGAATGGTGACCCCGTCACCACGCGCGACTTCCTCTATTCGATTCGCCGGCTGCTCGATCCAATGACTGGAGCCGAGTATTCCTACCAGGCCTGGTATATCGTCAATGCAAAGCGCTACACGTATGGAGCCAAGGGGATCAGTCCGGGCGATCCCGTGGAAGTGGAGCTGAACCGGCCTCCGAACGTTCCCAACACGGTTCGTGGTGACGTGCTTCTGGGTGAGTTGGTGCGTATCGAAAGTCCCAACAGCAACGACAGCCAGTCGCGCCTCGATCAGGTGTTCGTCGTACGCATCGATGGACGCGATCGCAAGTTCCGCTCGGCCGACGACCGCGAACCGTTGTCGGAGGGCGTCGAGCCGTGCCGACAAGTACTGCTCGATTTTCGCGAAGTGGGCGTCCGTGTCATCGACGATCGAACTCTGGAGATTCGTCTCGATAACCCAACGCCGTATTTTCTCGAGCTGCTGTCGTTCTATCCCTTCGCGCCGGTTCATCGTGGCTGCTTGGAGCGCTACGGTTCGCCGGCTTGGAAGCGGTCGGAGAACATTGTCACGAACGGTCCGTTTCGGCTATTTGAGCGGCGCATTCGTGACCGAATTCGGCTGGTGCGAAGCGAGAATTACTGGGACCGCAAAAACGTCGGTTGCAACGTGATCGACGCGCTCTCGATCGACGACCGCACCACCGCGTTGAATCTGTACCTGACTGGAAAATGCGATTGGACAACGCAACCGCCGCCTAACGCGATCCGTCAATTGCTGGCCAGTCACCGACCGCGCAACGACATCAACCCCTACGCACAACTGACGACCTACTTTTATTTGCTGAATACGACGCGGCCGCCGCTGAACGACGTGCGCATCCGCCGGGCGCTTTCGTTAGCCCTCGACCGCGAGGGAATCACGCGTGTGGCGACAGCTGCCGGCGAAAAGCCGGCGCTCAGCTTCATACCGCCCCACTTACCCGGATACTCGCAGCAATTCTGCGAGCCTCGCAATCCGGACCAGGCCCGCAAACTTCTGGCGGAAGCCGGCTACGCGCAGGGCGTTGGCTTTCCCAAGCTTGAAATCCATTACAACACCGACCAGGTACATCAATCCGTCGCCGAGCTGGTACGCAAACAGTGGCAGCGTGAATTGGGAATCACCGTCTCACTGCGTAACGAGGAATGGGCATCCTACCAACAAACCCAACAACAGATGCAGTACATGGTCTCACGCCGCTCGTGGATCGGCGATTACCTCGATCCGAACACGTTCCTGGACTTGTACGTTTCCGGCGGTCAAAACAACCTCACCGGATTTGGCGATCCCCAGTACGATGAGCTGATTGCATCCGCGGCCAGAGAGCCCGACACGGAAAAACGGCTGCGAATGCTCGAACAGGCCGAGCGCATTTTGATGGACCAGTTGCCGATTATCCCCATCTACCACTACGTGTCGCGCAACTTAGTGAAGCCCTACGTACGTGGCTTGTACAACAATTTGCAGGATCACCACCCGTTACGCGCGATTTGGATCGACCATTCAGCGAACCTCGACGATCCGCGGCCGAACGAATTCATGGGGCATACGCCATGATCGCGTTCGTTGTGCGTCGCGTGATCGGCCTGATCGCCACGGTTTGGATCGTGTATACGGCGACATTTTTCTTGATGTACGCCGTGCCCGGCGGGCCGTTTTCGACAGATCGGAAACTCGATCCCGAGGTCGAAGCCAATTTAAAGCGTGCGTATAACCTCGATTTGCCCGTCTACGAGCAGTACTTCATCCAGCTAGGCCGCTCGTTGCGGGGCGATTTGGGCCCGAGTTACCGGCTGGCCGATTTCACGGTGGCAGAAATCATCGCCCAAGGATTGCCAATCTCGGCCGCTCTCGGCGTGTTGGCGCTGGCGTTTGCCATCGTATTGGGAATGTCAGCGGGAATTGTTTCAGCCGTCTATCGCGGCACCATCGCCGACGTGCTGATGATGACCGCCGCCACCATCGGCATCGCCCTGCCCAGCTTTGTCATCGCCAGCCTGGCGATCCTGCTGTTTGTGTTTTTGATGCCGTTGTTTCCCGCTGCAGGCTGGGGCACCGTGCGCCAGCTCGTCTTGCCGGCGATGTGCCTCGGCGCACTCTACGCGGCGGAGATCGCCCGCATCACCCGCACCGGCATGCTCGATACGTTGTCGCAAGATTACATTCGCACCGCGCGTGCTAAAGGCCTCGGCCAGACAGCCGTCGTACTCAGGCATGCGCTGCCAGGTACTCTCCTGCCCGTGGTATCGTTCCTTGGACCTGCCACCGCCGGAATTCTCACGGGCTCGATCGTGGTGGAGAAGATTTTTGCGATTCCCGGCTTGGGCTGGCACTTCGTCCAAGCCGCGTTGCAGCGTGACTTTTTGTTGGAGATGGGCCTCGTGCTCCTCTACACCGCGCTGCTGTACACGATGAATTTCTTAGTGGATCTATCGTACGCAATTCTCGACCCGCGCGTGGAATTGAGATGAGATGGCGCGACTTTCGAGGATTTGTTGAACCACAAAGGCACAAAGGACACAAAGTTGGGACAAGACTCATGATACTTTGCTATGCGATCTGCAGTCCGATCCTTCGTGATCTTTGTGCCTTTGTGGTTACTTTTTCTTTTTTAAGTCGGTAATGTCAACGAATCAACCATATTTCTCGCAGGAAGCGTCCGCGTTTCCGACCAAGGGCGTGTCGCTTGGCCAGGATGCCTGGCGGCGGCTAAAGCGCAACCGCCGGGCGATGGGGTCACTTGCCGTGCTGGCGATGATTGCCTTGGGTGCGTTTTTTACGCCGCTTTTGCCGCTGCAGCCGCCGGACGACGACAATACAAGCCGCCAGTACGAATCACCCCAATACTGGCCGCTGTTTTTAGAGACGTTTCGCTTTGATTGGCAGACTGTCCGCGAATCCCCGGCCCGCTTGCAACAAGTACGTCGCGAATTGCAGACGGCCGAGCAACGAGACTCTGCGAGTGATGAAGTTCGCCGGAAGCGGCGTGAGCTCGAAGATATCGTCCAGCGCCCGTACCGCGATGCCGGATTTGCCGATCTTGGGCCCTTGAGTCGCTGGATGGTCCGCACGCGCTATCGCTTATTCGGCAACTGGTCGGTCGGCCCCGTCGCCGGGCGGGATGAGTTTGGTCGTGATGTCCTGTCGCGAGTGTTCTGGGGCGCTCGCATTTCCATTATTGTGGGCATCGTGGCCACGCTGGTGTCACTGTCGATCGGCGTCACCTACGGCGCCATCGCCGGATACGTGGGCGGATGGGTCGACGATTTGATGATGCGCGTCGTCGATATCTTGTACTCGATCCCCTTCATCTTCATCGTGATTTTCATCATGACGATCCTCAGTCAGGACGAAATCAAGGCGCGCCTGGAAGAGTGGGGAATTGGACGGATCACGATATTTTATTTCGTCGTCGGCGCGATTTACTGGCTCACCATGTCCCGCGTTGTTCGCGGGCAGGTCATTTCGCTGAAGAACGAGCAGTTCGTCGAGGCGGCGCGAGCCGTCGGTGCCAGGCGCACGCGGATCATTGCCTATCACATCCTGCCAAATCTCCTGAGCGTGGTGATCGTGTATCTCACGCTCACGATTCCACGCGTGATGTTGTTCGAAGCCTTTCTCTCGTTTCTCGGCCTAGGCGTCGAGCCGCCCGATGTTTCGTGGGGCCTCTTGGCGAACGAAGGCATCAAGGTGATTACGCCGATAAGGATTTACTGGTGGTTAATCGTGTATCCCGCTGCGGCGCTGGGGATCACGCTCTATGCGCTAAATTTTCTGGGCGACGGTTTGCGCGACGCGCTCGATCCTAGGTTGGCGACGCCGTGAGAATCCAGTAGGTGCCGCGATTCGAGCCTCGCGCCTGCGCCCGGCTCGGCTCGCCGGACCTACGCCGGTAACTCCACCGCATGCGGCAGATATTGCCGTAATGTGCAAATCATTTCGTCTTCGTCTGCGGGATACGGCAAGAATATGCTCCGTAATAAATCAATCTTCGTCGGCTCGAATTGTTGATAGAGCACCACACCGGTCGTCCGCCGTTGATAAGCGCGTACGGCGTGCCACGGCACCGATCGAATGCGGCCGAATGCAGCCCGCCGGAATCCAAGTGACGTCAATTCATAACTGAGCGGTACAAAAAACTGACCACAGCGAAATCGACAATCCGACTGCGGTCAGTGCGGCCAGGAGCCAACTTCCGCCTGCAGCAATTACTAGTCCGGCAACTAACAGAATCACTGACAATTACCAGCCAGGACCACCGTGCATGATCCGCCAACGGCCAGCTCCGCCATCGTAGGGTGACGTGGTCCGACTGAGCTGGCTGCACCGTGCTAGGAAACGTTGAACCCATTGTCGGCCGCCGTCAGACTTGTTTCTGTCATCGATTTAGCCCGTCCGTTTATCGAAGCATACCCACAACAAACCAGGCGATCACCCAGTACAACACCGTGGTAAACAGGATCGCCCCGATTAACGATACGCCGAAGTAATCGCGCATCAGCACCAATGCTGGTGGCTCGGTGCTCTTGGGCACACGGCGGCGAACCGGCCCGGGCTCGGTCTGTTGCACTCGCACGTCCTCGCGCCATTGTTCCCATTGTTCCAGCGAACGCGGGGTGGCCAACTCCGCCAGCGCCCAGTCGCGTGCCGTTAGAAGCGACCAGACGATTGCCGCCATCGCTAGACCATATCCTACGAGGCAAAGGCCAATCCGGAGTGTCAGCGACGGGACCGCGCCATCCCGTCGCTCACGCTCGGGGCTCGCCTGTCTCGTCGTCTTAGTCATGTGACGCCGTCTCATCTACCGTGCCGGCGAGGACGATGCCGGCTTCAACAGATCGAGTGCCACCGCAGTCGTGGCCACGATACCGGTCGCCAGCGACTCGGCGGCATCCGGATAAAACACCGGCGAATGCAACGAGGGCGGCGGAATTTTTTGGGCCGCGTACTCATCGAGCCGCTTCTGGTTCACCGCGCCGAGGCGAAACATGCAAATTGGCACGCCCGCCAGGCCATATTGGCTGAAATCTTCGCCGCCCATGGCCGGGTCGGTTTGTACCACTTTGTCGTCGCCCAGCGCACGCTTCAGGATATCAACGACGCGCTCCGTCAGCGCCGGGTCATTGAACATTGCCGGCGTGCCTTCGGTGATCTCGACGCTTGGCTCCGGGGCACCGGCGCTGGCGGCCGCGGCCAGCGCCTTGCGGCGCACTGCTTCCTGCAATTGCTTGCGCACTTCGGGCGTCAAGCTGCGAAGCGTTAACTGCAGCCGGCACTCGTCGGAGATGATGTTGTGCTTCGTACCGGCATGAATCGAACCCACCGTGACCACGGCCGGGTTGATCGGCTTCACCTCCCGGCCAACAATCGTCTGCAAATCCAGGATTAATCGCGCCGCAATGACAATCGGGTCAATCGTGGTCTCCGGGCTGGCCCCGTGACCGCCGCGACCTTTCACGACGATGTCGATACTATCCACATTGGCCAGCGCGTAACCGGGGCGGTAGTGGATCTGCCCCGTGGGAACATCCGAGGCGACGTGCAACGCCACGGCGAAATCTGGCCGCGGAATTCGATCCAACAGGCCGTCGGCCAGCATCGATGCGGCGCCGGCGCCCAATTCTTCCGCCGGCTGGAACAGAAACACCGCCGTGCCGCTCCAGCGGTCGCGATTGGCCGCCAGGTAGCGAGCCACGCCGACGAGATTCGTCATGTGGATGTCGTGACCGCAGGCATGCATCACGGCCACGGTGGCGCCGCGAGCGTCTTCAGTTCGAACCTTCGACGCATACGGCAAATTGGTTTGTTCCGCCACGGGAAGCGCGTCCATGTCGGCCCGCAGCATGAGCACCTTGCCGGGTCCGTTCTGCAGTTCTCCAACGACGCCGTGCCCGCCAATTCCCGTCGTGACTTGCATTCCCAGCGCCCGCAACTCCTCCGCCATGCGGGCGGCCGTTTTCTCTTCTTTGAGCGAGAGCTCCGGCGTTTGATGCAACTGGCGATAGAAATCCACCAACGACGACAGGCTTTTCGCTACCCATTCCTGCGGATCGGGCGAAGCTGCTTTGCATTTGGTAGGGATTGTTAAGAAAATGCAAAATGCAAAATGCGAAATGTAAAATGCAAAATGGGGCATGCGTATTCGTCGCGGAAGTCGTAAACCGTGGCGTCCTGTAGCCTCCGGCCTTTGGCTTCCCAACTTCTCGCAAATTGGCTTGCCAGAATTGTTTTTCGACACTATCTTGCTCCTATTCATTTCTCTTTTCTCATTGAGCCTGGAGCGGCGAATCATTGGGCGCCGTCCAGGCTCTTATAGTTTAGCCTCGTGGGCACACGTGGGCGAATGCTCCTGACATGCGCGTTCGCCGCAGCGATACCGATACCCGCCTCGGCTCGGACTTCGGCGAGCTCAGTCGAGCGCGGGCCTACTCCAACGCCGCCAGTTTCGGCAGAATCGCTCGCAGGGCTCGTGAGCGGTGACTAATCGCCCGTTTCAAGGCCGGACCAAGTTCGCCGAACGTACGGTGGTATTCAACCACCTCGAACAGCGGGTCGTAACCGAAGCCGTTAGCACCTGCCGGCTCGAATCGGATGCGGCCGTGGCAAACATCGTGGCTCTCGGCGTGAACCGTTCCTTGCGGATCGGCCACGGCGACGTGGCAAACATACCTGGCCGTGCGCTTCTCCAGCGGCATGTCGACCAGCCGCTCCAGCAATAGCGCGTTGTTTTGATCATCGCTAGAATTCGGCGCCAGCAAATCGGGCTGAAAAAATGCCTGGCGCCCCTCCGAGCGCGTCGACCTCCAATCCACTGTCATCGGCCAGCACCCACCGCCCCAGATGAAGCGCCTGTTGAGTCGCTTTGAGTACGGCATTGGCCGCGAATGAGTCGCCATCTTCGACAACATCGATGGCGTTGGGGAAATCGTCGAGCGTGGCAACGGTCAGGCCCAGCGGCACGAGGAGTTCCTGCAGCTCAGCACCTTTCTTGCGATTGCGGGTGCCGATGACCAATGGATTTCGAGAATCAAGTGCCAACGGTCGACCATCGCGTTGCAGAGGGCTAATTCGAAGTAACCACGAATTAGCCTAATGCCAATTACTTCAGGTGCAATCCCTTAACGAGAGGCTAACCCGCATAGGCACTGGAGACCGACCGCTTGGGCACTTCGATCGCTTGTGGATAAACGTCCATTGGAATGATGCGGTCGGTGGTTTTGCGTTTTCCGCTGCCACGCAAAATTTTTACGTGCTTGGGATTCATGCCCTGCACGATTGACGCTTGTTGGCTATTGAGTCGCAGGTTGAATTGCTGCTGTTGCTGCTCGACTCGCAGTTGCGTGTGCTGGTCGTTGCCGATGCCCGTCAGCGGATCGGCTGGCGTATCGTACGCGGCCCCGAAAGTTTCGATGATCTTTTGCACGCCCGGCACGGGCACGATGCGACCATCGGGCAATCGCTGCGCCGCTTGTGCGAACGAGCCGATCGCTACAATACTTTCAGTCCGATCGTGAAATTCATACGCCTCGAAGCCGTGCGCCCGCAGTTCCTGGGTTAGGAGGTGCGCGTTTTCGGCCGCCTCGACCAGCGGGTTGCGGTCGTCCTTCTTGCCAATGTTCCAGAAGGACTTTCCCGCCGGGTCGGCTTCGCCGCTAGTCTGCAAGATCGACTTGCCGCGGAACGTAGCCACCTGCACGGTGTAATCGCCCGGGCAATCGAGCAAGCTGTGCTCCACGCCCTGATTCATTTTTGCCACGAACGGGTCGACGCCCTTGGGCACGAAGTACTCGCGCGGCAGGAGCGGATTGCGCGTGAAAAACGCCTGGGCCATCGGGCCCCGCTTGCGAGATTTGCCCAGTTTTTCCAGCAGTGCATCTTCAAACCGGCGAACCTGAGCCATGCTTTGTGCCGTCTTGCTCGCGTCGACATTCAGCGTATCGGGCTGAAGGGTCTTAATGTGATCCAACGTTTGTTGTGCTTTAGGATCGTCGATCGAGGTGAAGTTACCGACGAGCACAGCAAACTCGCGAACCTGGTCGCCTCGCTGGTAACGGCGTCTCACTGGCGCGCCGTACGCATCCAAACCCCGCCCCGCGCTTCGCCGCCGAGTTTGAAACTCATTTCATGCAAATACGTCTGCAGACGAAAGCGCTCGCGAAGCTCGCGGGCTAAGTCTCCCGCTTGTTTCTCAGCTCCGTCGCCGGAGAAACTTGCTGCCACGATCAACCACGGTCCATTTTCTTGTGCCAACGAATAGTCGCCATTCGGCACCGGCCGCTCGTCGCCGGTTGGGACGAAATGCCGCCAAAGTTGCGCACTGGCAACGCCGCCGTACGTAGTGGATAACAGAATCACGGCCCACGACAACCGGCAAAATGTCGAGCGAAACACGCGTGCCTCCAGAAATGCTAAACTGCAAGGAGAAGCCCAGTAGGTCCGCGACTCGACTGACTTCGGCGAGCTCAGTCGAGCCGAGCTCGTCGAATTCCAAGACGAGGCGGCCGGGTAGAACCGGGCGGCCGGCACCCACCTCAACCCGCTAGCAAATGGGCGGCAAGAGTAGCAAAACTACAGCTGTCGGAACAGAGGGAATCGTAAGTACATCGGCTGCAAACGCCTCACCATTGCGTTAGAATAGGGAATTCACGGCGTCGGGAGAGGTGGCCGATTGAGCAAGAACATTGCCTACCGAACGAATGCACGTCTAGGGCAACATTTGACAAACCGAACTTGAGCGGAGATTGATTTCAATGATTTCGATGAAAACCGGCATCATCACTGGCCACTGTTTACGAAAATCCACCATCGTTTTGGCAGCGTCGTTGGCATTGCTTTGCTCGACGCTCCTGAGTGTTCGCACCTCGCTCCTCTTTGCGGCGGAGGAGTCTTCGGCGACCGCCGAAGCGCAAACCGCTGAGGCGAAGGCCGAGCAAGAGAAAGAAAAGCCAGGTGATGATAAGGAGCAACCGTCAACCAAAGAAGCAGAAAAGAAATCAGACGCCGTGGAGTCGTCCGAATCTGCTGCGGCGAAGAAAGATGAAAGTGATGCTGCCGCGAAAGAGAAGAAAACCGAGACCACGGCCGAGTCCAATGGCAAAGCACCTGCCGAAACCAAGCGTGCCAAGGTCCGTCTCGCGCTGCTGGTGCTGAAAGACAGCCTTCCAGAGTCGGCCGGTCAGATGGGGCCGTTCGGTGAAATCGGCCTCGACTTGCGCGAAGCCATTAACCGCCTGGAGAAAGCGTCCAAAGACAAGTCAATTGCCGGCGTGGTCCTGGATATTCAGAACCCATCGATTGGTCAGGCGAAAGTCGAAGAGCTACGTTCTGCGATCGCCCGGTGCCGCAAGGCGGGAAAGAAAGTGTATGCCCAATTGGAAAGTGCCATGCCGGCCGACTATCTCGTAGCATGCGCATGTGACGAGATCGTTATGCCGGAAGGGGGCATGGTGCTCTTGCCGGGAATCCATGCCGAAGCCACGTTCTACAAGGGGTTACTGGCGAAAGTCGGCGTGCAGGCTGATTTTATCCACATGGGCGCTTACAAAGGTGCGGCGGAGCCGTTTACGCGTGAAAAATTTAGCGAGCCGGTCCGCGAGAATATGACCGCGCTCATCGACAGCATGTATGACGAAATGGTCACCACCATCGTCAAAAGCCGGCCGCTCTCCATCGCCCAGGCTAAGGATGCAATCGATCGCGGCTTGTTAACCGCCAAGCGCGCTAAAGAGCTTGGACTGATTGATCGTGTGGCGTATCCTGACACGCTGCGCAAGGAGCTGGCCGATTCGTACAAAGCCGAGCCGCTTGTGTACGTGAAGAACTACGGTCAGAAAGAAGTCGATACCGATTTCTCCGGGCCGATGGGGTTCTTCAAGCTCATGCAGGTGATGATGGGCGGCCCGTCGACCACCAGCCAGACCCGCGGCAAGAAAATCGCTGTTGTCTACGCGGTCGGGCCCATTATGTCGGGCGAGAGCCAGAGCGATCCGTTCGGCGGCAATGTCCTCGGCTCCACGACGATTGTCGAAGCACTACGCGATGCGAACAAAGATAAGCAGGTCGTCGCGATCGTGCTCCGGATCGACAGCCCCGGCGGTTCGGCCTTGGCGAGCGATTTGATTTGGCACGAGACCCAAGTTATCGAAAAACCGATTGTGGCCAGCATGGGCGATGTGGCTGCCAGCGGCGGGTATTACATCGCGATGGGTGCCGACAAGATCATTGCCGCACCCGGCACGCTCACCGGCTCGATCGGTGTGGTGGGCGGGAAGATGGCGATTCGCGGATTGTATGAAAAGCTCGGAATCACGACCGAAACAATTGAACGCGGCAGAAACAGCGGTATCTTTTACTCCAGCGGCCCGTTTACCGATTCGCAGCGAACCGTGGTGAGCGAGATGATGGAGGATGTTTACCAGCAATTCACAACGAAAGCCGCGGCAGGCCGCAAGATGCCCGTGGAAAAGCTCCGCGAGCTGGCGGGCGGCCGCGTTTACTCCGGCACGCAAGCCAAGGATAACGGCCTCGTGGACGAGCTCGGCACACTGAACGACGCCATCGCCGAGGCCAAGAAGCTGGCCGGCCTGGAGAGCGACGCCGAAGTACGGCTGGAAATCCTGCCCGAACCGACGAACTTCTTAGAGTCTCTGTTTGGAGATCTCGACAAGGAAGAGGAAGTGAGCATCGGAAAGGGCCTGGAACCACTCGCGCCGGAGCTGATCGAAATCGCTCGCAAGGCATACCGCTTGCGGAAAGCCTTCGACCAGCCGGCGGCGCTGGTGATGCCGTTTGAGCTCGAGGTGCGCGTAGACGTTTTCGTAAGTGCCGGGACCCTGGATTCGCGGCGGTTTCGCCACCAGGCGCTACAAGCTACAATCGCGCTCTCGGGTGCCGTCTGCGCCCGTTTCAGCAAATAGCTTGAGTTCTGGATTGGGCGAGCACCATGCCTGGCACTTGCGTTATCGGTCTGCAATGGGGCGACGAAGCCAAGGGCAAGATCGTCGACGTGTTGACACGTGATCATGATTTCGTCGTCCGCTATCAAGGCGGCGCGAATGCGGGTCATACCGTCGTCGTGGGCGACCAGGTGTACAAGCTCTCGCTCTTGCCCAGCGGCATCCTCACGCCGGGAGTTACGTGTGTCGTTGCCACAGGCGTGGTGCTTAATCCGGCCCGCGTCATGGAAGAGCTGGACGATCTTGCAAAACGGGGTGCCGGCCACGCGAACAATCTGCGCATCAGCGACCGCCTGCATGTTATTTTTCCGTGGCACTTTGCCGAAGACCGCGCGCTGGATCAAAGCACGTCCGACGGCGAAAACATCGGCACGACTGGCCGTGGCATCGGCCCATGCTATCGAGACAAAGTCGGTCGTTCGCATGCCGTGCGACTTGGCGACTTGTATCGGCCGGGCTTTCGTGCGCAGGTAGAGCACATTGTTGCTGCGAAAAACCGTGTGCTGGCCGTGCTCTATCCCACTGGTGAATTCAAACCGCTGGATGCAGCCGCGATATTTCGCGAGTACTCGGCATTTGCTGAACGTCTGCGGCCTTATGTATGCGATACGACGGAGTTGCTTCTGGCCGCGGCAGAGAATGGCAAGCGAATCTTGTTCGAGGGTGCCCAGGGCGCACTGTTGGACGTCGATCACGGCACGTATCCGTTCGTCACCAGCAGCAACAGCTCCGGCGTCGGCATTTCCAGCGGGTCCGGCGTGCCGGCCCGCCACATCGGCCGCATCATTGGCGTCGTAAAAGCATACTCAACACGAGTCGGCGGCGGCCCTTTCCCCACCGAGTTGGACAATCCAACTGGCCAGCGATTGCGCGACCGCGGCAACGAGTACGGCACGGTCACCCGCCGCCCGCGGCGGTGTGGTTGGCTCGATGTTGTCGCAGTGCGCTATACCAGCCGGCTCAGCGGAGTCACTTCGATCAGTGTCATGTTGCTCGACGTGCTGTCCGGTTTCGACGAGCTGAAAATCTGCACCGCGTACGACATCGACGGCCACCAAACGACTCGCTTCCCGAGCCATGTCGACGACCTGCGCCGAGCTCAGCCAGTCTATGAAACGCTGCCGGGATGGAAGGAGGAGGTGACCGACTGCCGTTCGTTCGACCAATTGCCGGCCAGCGCACAGGCCTATCTCCGCCGTGTAAGCGAGCTGGTGGGCCAGCCGATTGAGATGGTATCCGTCGGCCCGGAACGGGATCAAACGATTGTCATTAGGAAATAATTACCCTTTTGCAGACCCTCACGCATCCGGTGAGGGCCTGGAAGAGGGTTTTCGCATCACTCCGCTTCTCATGTCAGTCGATCTCTGTCTGCCGCCCATCGACGTCCCGCCGGAGCGCCGCCCACGGCATATCGCAATCATCATGGACGGCAACGGCCGCTGGGCCGAGAGGCAGAATCTACCTCGCATCGCCGGTCACCAGCGGGGCGTCGCGTCGCGTACGCCGTACTACGGAAGAAGCGGCCCGGCTCAAGATCGAGCACCTCACGCTGTATTGCCTGTCCAGCGAGAACTGGAAGCGACCGCAGACGGAAATCAATTTTCTGATGCACCTATTGGAGCAGTACATGATCGAGGAGCGGGCCACGATCATGGATAACAACGTGCGGGTGCGAATGATTGGCCGCCGCGACGACATACCGGCGCCGGTCCTCCGCGAGATCGACAAAACCGTCGACATGAGCCGGACCAACAGCGGACTATGGCTGAACCTGGCAATCAATTACGGCAGCCGGATGGAACTCGTGGACGCGGTTCGCGGCATCGCCGGCCGCGTGCAAGACGGCAGCTTATCGCCGCCGGACATCGATGAGCAAGCGATCAGTGCTCATCTTTATACGGCGGGCATGCCCGATCCCGACCTTTTGATCCGTACGGCCGGCGAAATGCGGATCAGCAATTTTCTCCTCTGGCAGATCAGTTATGCGGAGATTTGGGTCACGGAGAAGTGCTGGCCTGAATTCGATGAACTGACGCTGCACGAGGCGATCCGGGCCTATGCCGGCCGCAATCGCCGCTTCGGCGGCCTATCGGCGGAACACCACACTTAGAGAGATTGCGACGTTCAACTACGCCGCTTGACGGAATAGCGGCAGCGCTTGCCGAGCTTTCGCCCCTGTCCAGCGTCGCAGCACAGCCGCAGCCAGGTGGCCTCCAAATGCGATCGAGAGCTTCATTGCGTGCTCCAGCGGCCGCACTCGACCCACCAGCGGAATGCAATCCAGATCGCAATCGGGATCCGGATGCGTCAAGTTCAACGTCGGTGGTGCAAAGCCGTCGCGCAGCGCCAAGGCCATGATCGCCAGCTCGACGCTCCCGGATGCATTCACCAAATGGCCGAGCATCGGCTTGGTGGCGCTGACGCAAACTGAGTCGGCCGCGCGGCCGAACGCGGTTCGGATCCCGCGGCTCTCCAGCACGTCGTTCTGCTGCGTGCCCGTGCCGTGGGCATTGACGTAAGCGATATCGCCAGGCGCAATCTCCGGATGACCGCAGCGTCCCATGGATCAACTCAATCAGTGAATCGCTGTGTCGCGTCGAGGCTTGTAATGTGTCGGGCATCGCTGAGCATCCGGCCGCCGAGTACTTCGGCGTAAATCGTCGCTCGTCGCTGCTCGGCATGGGCGAGCCGCTCCAGCACGAGCATGGCGGCACCTTCACCCATCACGAACCCGTTGCGATTGATATCGAACGGCCGGCAGGCCTGCGTCGGGTCGCCGTGTTCGGCCAACACGCCCATGTTGTAAAACCCGGCGGCGAATAAGGGATGAATTGCCTCGGAGCTGCCGGCCAATGCCACATCGCATTGACCATCGCGAATCGTGCGGACGGCCTTCAAGATCGCGATGGTGCCGCTGGCGCAAGCCGTGGAGTTGCTGAGCCGAGGGCCGTGGAGGTTAAAATCGCGGGCCACTACGGCACATGATGTGTTGGGAAACCACTGCTGCCACCAGGGTGTTTTGTCGGGCGGTAAGAGAGAGCTTTGCAGCCCCAGCCGCTCGACAACGTAGTCGGTATCTCCCATGTGAGCACCAATCGAGCAGCCGAACCTTTCGCGGTCGCCGCTAGCAACGTGGATGCGTGCGTCCGCGAGGGCCTCGGCGGCCGCCTGACGGCACAACGGGATATTCTTTAGTTGGCCAGGGAAATCGCGTTCCAGCTCGACCGTAGCTCCCAAGAGCATGCCGTTGGGGATACCCGGCACGCCAGCCAAGCGGCGCACACCGCTTTCACCGCGTTGGATTGCCTGCCAAACGGCCTCTCGGTTGTTGCCAATCGAAGTAACGAGGCCGATGCCGGTGATTACTACTCGGTCGTCAGGCAAAAAATGTGAATGCACTGAGCCGCCAAAAAAGCTGGCGCAAAGGGACTCGCGCGGGACGATGGACGAGTTACTCAACCGAGAAGCGTCGCCAGAGGCAGCCGAACGCATCCATCGCGCCAGCAGAACCTACGAGCGATCGGACGTGAGGCTTCCATACAGACAAATCAAAATGCACGCCACGTGGATTCAGTACTCAAGACTCTTCATCTGGTAGCAGTGGTAGCACTGCTACCAGAACGCGGCATAAATTTCGCTTCCATTCCGTTGTGGCGCTTGAAAGGGAGTTGGGCCCGCACCACAATGTTTTCACACAGTGGCCAACGTCACAACTTGGTTTGTGTGCGGCGCGGCTCACAGCAATCACACGAGCTTCCATACCCAGTTCGGAAACGACAGGCCGTATTGTCCCGCCGTTGTCACGCGGATCGGGAGTGCAAGTTACGTGAAAGCGGCATCGCCGGCGACGTTGTGCCGGCGGCGCTTCCGGCTGGGTATGGTTTTTAACTCGAGATTGGATTAAGCCGACCCGGGTGCTGCCGAGGCCGGTTGCGACTGATTCAGCTTTTCGATAAAGATCATTCGCAGCTGATGCAGCACACTATCGATTGCCTGTTGTTCTGCCGCTGTTAAGTTGCCGTTCGTTTTTTGCCGCAGCACGTCGATCGTGTCGATCAGATATTTCGCCTGGTGAGGATGATACTGGACTTTTCTAGTTGCCGGATGAGGTACTTCGCCTAAGGCAACCAGTGCTTCGGTAGCCAAAGTTGTCAGCAGCAGCTCAAGAGAGGCCGGCGGCATTGGCGCATCGACCAAGTCGTACTGGTCGGGAGTGCCTCCACCTTTCGGCTCATCCGAGGCGCGGCTTTTCGCTGCGGCTTCTTTCTCGGCCTGCACCTGCGCTTTCCAATCCTCGTCGATGATGATTTTCTTGTCGTCCGCCATGGCTCGTCAAATACTGCCTACTTAAGTCGACTGACCGTCGGCTGTTGCATTCCCGCGGATGCTTCGTCGGACCGTTCTTTTATGGCGGCAGCCGGAGCACGTTCCGATCGGTTAATACTGCGCGCGACCGCGGCGCCGACAAAGCCGGCAAACAACGGCTGAGGGGCCGTTGGCTTCGATTTGAATTCGGGATGATATTGAACCGCCAGAAACCAGGGATGCTCCGGTAGTTCAATCACTTCCACCAAGGAACCATCCGGACTCGTGCCGGAAAATCGCATCTCGTGCGCGGCGAACTGCTGACGATACACGTTGTTGAACTCGTAGCGGTGGCGATGCCGTTCGGAAATATTTGTCGTCCCGTAGCAGTTGGCGGCCGTGCTATCCGGTTCGAGTCTCGTCGGTTGCGCACCCAACCTCATGGTACCGCCTTTTTGCGTGATCTTTTTCTGCTCATCCAGCAAGCAGATCACCGGGTGGGGCGAGTTCTTATCAAACTCAGTGGAATGCGCGCCGGCCAGGTTGCATACGTTCCGGCCGAACTCGATGACCGCGCACTGCAAGCCAAGACAGATGCCCAAAAACGGGATGCCCTTGGTGCGCGCGTAACGGATCGCGGTTACCTTGCCTTCAATTCCACGCTCACCGAAACCACCGGGGACTAGAATGCCGTCGTAGCCGCTCAAGAGTCGCTCCGGCCCCTCGGCCTCAATTTCTTCGCTCCGCACGCGGCCAATGCGAATTTGCGCACGATGAGCAATACCGGCGTGGTCCAGCGACTCGTAGATCGATTTATACGCGTCATGATGCTCTGCATATTTGCCGACGACCGCGATGCTGATTTCGTGCTCAGGATTTCGCAGCCGGCGCAATAGCTCGCGCCAATCCTCCAAGTCGGGCTCTGCCGTTTTCAGGTTCAGCTTTTCAACGATCAGCCGGTCCAGGTCGTTGTCCACTAGGCTCAACGGTACCTCGTAGATCGAAAAGTCCTTGTCCTTTTCCTCGATCACCGCATTGATCGAAATGTTGCAAAACAACGCGATCTTCTCGCGGTCATCGCGGCTCAGCGAGTGTTCCGTACGGCAAATGAGGATGTCCGGCTGGATACCGATTTGACGAAGCTGGCCGACCGAGTGCTGCGTGGGCTTGGTTTTGAGCTCCTTCGCGGCCTTCAAATACGGCACCAGCGTGAGATGAATGTACAGGCAGTTCTCTTTGCCGACATCGAGCGCAAACTGGCGGATGGCTTCCAGGAACGGCAGGCTCTCGATGTCGCCCACCGTGCCGCCAATCTCGGTGATCACCACGTCGACGGGCCCTTTGCGGTCGTCGGCCAGCTTGGCGATCACGCTCTTGATTTCGTTGGTGATGTGCGGAATCACCTGCACCGTCTTGCCCAGGAATTCGCCGCGGCGCTCCTTGTTGATCACCGATTGGTAGATCTGACCCGTCGTGTAATTCGAATCGCGGGTCAACGGACTGTGAGTGAACCTTTCGTAATGGCCCAAGTCGAGGTCGGTTTCACTTCCGTCATCAAGGACATACACTTCGCCGTGCTGATAGGGGCTCATCGTGCCTGGATCGACGTTAATGTACGGGTCCAGCTTCTGCATGCGGACGTTCAGCCCGCGCTTCTCCAGCAGCATGCCGATCGACGCACTCGTCAGCCCTTTGCCGAGAGAGCTAACAACGCCGCCGGTAACGAAAATATGCTTGGCCATAATTGCGTACCTTCCTGGATTGAGTTAATCGCGCGAGAGACGCCGCCTGCGTCTATGGGTGCAACGATTTCATTCTATCGTCGCGGCAATACCAGAGCACCCCCTTGGCGTTTCAGCTGTAGAACTGGCCCGATCCGACAGGTGAAAAAGCGTTTTCGAAGTGCTCGATCGACGGACACGCTGCATCGTCCGCCCAAATAATTGCCACCACGTCAAATCGCGCAGCGTGATCCAAAAGTCGATTCGCTTTGAGATATGCCAACGCGGCCTGCGTCATGCGGCGCTGCTTGAACACGTCGATCGCCTCGGCCGGGTGACCGGCATCAGTCGTCGTGCGCGTCTTCACTTCGACAAACACGACCATGCGCCCATCTACGGCGATGATATCCAATTCGCCCAGCCGCGAATCGACGTGGCGGGCTAGGATGCGATAACCTTTGCGTTTAAGAAATCGGGCGGCGGCGTCTTCGCCCCGCTGGCCCAGCGGCTTTTTGGAAGATAGCTTTTCGGTGAGCCAGTCGCGCAGGCTCATGAAAACTTCAGCTTTCTTTGCCGTCGCGACGGCGCTCTTTCAGACGCACCGCCTTGCCGACTCGATCGCGGAGGAAATACAGTTTGGCTCGGCGGACGACGCCGCTGCGGACGACGTCGATCTTCTCGATCTTCGGCGAGTGCAGCGGGAACTTGCGCTCCACGCCTTCGTTGGCGACGATGCGTCGGACCGTGAACATCTCGCGGCTTCCCGATCCGCTGCGCGCGATCACGACGCCCGTAAAGACCTGAATCCGCTCCTTGTCGCCTTCCAGGATTTTGGTGTGCACGTCCACCGTGTCGCCGATCGAGAACTCAGGGATTTCCGTTTTGAGGCTCGATTTCTCGACCAGGTCCAGAATTTGTTGGCTCATAATTCTATCCTTATCAATTCGAATTCATTTCACTACGAAGGCACGAAGGACACGAAGGGAAAACAATCGGTTAGGAATTCGCCCTATTCTTGTCGTCGTCCTCGTTATGTTGTTTTGATTGTTGTTCGTTCGTTAGTAAGTCGGCTCGGCGAACCCTCGTCCGCTCTTGTTTCTGTTCTTCGCGCCAGCGGGCGATTTCCGGGTGGTTGCCGGTCATCAGCACGTCAGGCACCTTCAAACCGCGGTACTCGCGGGGCCGAGTGTATTGACTGAATTCCAATAGCGGCGGGTCGCCGGAAAATGAATCTTGTTTGTTACTGTCTTCGTCTCCCAGCACGCCCGGCACGAGCCGGACTACCGCGTCGACGACGACCATCGCGGCCACCTCGCCGCCGCCCAGGATATAGTCGCCGATCGACAGCTCGTCCGGAGCGAGCAAGTCGATCACCCGCTGGTCGACCCCCTCGTACCTACCGCAAATCAACACTAGCCGCGTGTGGCCGGCCAGCTCCTCGACGATCCGTTGGTTGAGTTGCCGGCCTTGTGGCGACAACAGGACCAAGTGCCCCGACTGCTCACCCTGCCCTTGCACCGCTTCGACACACTCGACGACCGGCTCCGGCCGCATGACCATGCCCGGCCCGCCGCCGAACGGTCGATCATCCACCTGCCGATGCTTGCCTCGCGCCCAATCGCGGATGTTGTGTATTTGTACGTCGACGATGCCGGCATCAATGGCCCGCTTCAGCAGGCTCTGACCCAAGTAGCCGGAGAACATTTCCGGAAACAGGGTCAGCACATCGAACCGCATCACTAAACGTCTCACGCAGAGCCGCAGAGATCCCCGAGAAAATAGGGAACACTAATCTTCGCTAATTACCGCTGATCCAGAATTAGCGAGGATCAGCGGAGATCAGTGTTTTTCCTTTCTTCGAGCCTGTGTCTCTGCGTGAGACCTTTCTTAAACTGGTGTTATCAATTCTTCTACGCGCCTTCCGGTACGGCCTCGACACCTTGGGCCGCCGGCTCATCTTGCGCTTTGCCTTCTGTCTCTTCTGCATTGGCCGCTGGTGCAGCTTCCCCCTTGGCCTTCTTCGGCTTGGGTAGGCTGACCGGTGCACCCGGATCGGGTATCGATTTCGGCTGCGCCAACTTTTCCAGCGCCGCCTTCTGCGCGGCGACATGTGTACCCTTGCTGCCGTACTTCTTGATCAGCACGGCCACCTTCTCGGAAGGCTGGGCACCGACGCTCAACCAATAATCGATACGCTCTGCGTTGAAGATGGCGCGGGCATCGGTCTCCGGCACGCGTGGATCGTACGTGCCAAGCTCTTCCAACACGCGGCCATCGCGCGGCGAATGCTTATCGACGGCGCAAATTCGAAAAAACGGTTGATGGGACCGGCCCAACTTTTTCATGCGAATGCGGACTGACACGACGGACTCCAATAGGTGCCGCGAGCCGAGCGGCTAAACTGAACAGGGACATGCTATGTGCTTCAATGTCCGCCTCGGCTCGGCGGACCAGTACGTGGCAGGCGAATCCACTATTTTGCCGCATTGAGGGCAGTTTCGGCAAGGGCTAGTTCTTGGGCCGTTTGGCAGGTTTTCCTCGCAATTCATTGCTGAGAAACGGTCGGTAAAAGAGACAGTGCAATTGCCCACAAGATCACTGCGTCAAAGCGTAAAAGACGATATTGATGCCCATCGGAAACGCCTTCTTTGCGGAGAATTCCTCGGAGTACCACTTACTCTCCTCAGTGCGCTCCCAGCCGTCGCTGAGGTCCGTGTTGTGGCAGATGATGACCATCATCCGGTCAACATCCGGACGGCCTTCGCCGTCGAAGATGCCCTTGTAATGCACGGTTTGGCAATCGCCGCCGTGTCCGGGTTCCCAGGTAATGCCCTGGTCACGGCCCCATTCTGCCGCTGTTGATACTCGGCACTTGCGGCTTTTCCTTCAGCGGATATACGGTTTGGAAGATCCGATGCGTTATCGGCAGCTCCTGCGGCTCGCGCTGGGGTTCAGGAAACACACGCTTGATCTCGTCGTAGAAGTTCTGGTACTCGAAATCGCCCCAGAAGTCGTCCACCATCAGGAATCCGCCGTTCAGCAAGTATTTGCGCAACGCGGCCACTTCAGTCTCCGTAAATTCAAGTCGGCCAGGTTCAAAGAGGATTATGAATGGATAGTTGGGCAGTTTCTCGTTGGTCAGCTCAAGGACTAACGGCTCCGCCTTCAGATTGGTGAGCTGCTCGACCTGACTGCAAAGTGCCAAATCCGCATCGGGATAGTCAGTTGCCCAACTCATCCATCCGCGGAACTGGCGATTTCCGTTTTGCGGCTCGTGCGTGTTGTATTTGATCCGGACGAATGTGAAATTGTCTTGTTTGAACTTGTAATCCTTGAGCCAATCGGGCGTGTTGGCCAGTGGAATGGGCTTTGGCAGTTTAGCCGCCGCCGAAGACCATCGATTGCTTTGTGCATGCAACGTCGTGGGGACCACTAAGACGAGTGACGCGACAACCAATGTTACGCGAAGCATGGCGAACACCCGATGGGTAGACGCTTTTCCTGTAACGTCTAGTTTAGCGATGCGGTACCGACAAAGGAAACGGGAGATGTACGAGCCGGCAACGCGCCTATATTTCGTTTGCAGCGGGCCAATCGGACCCGCAGGCAGCGAATGCGCGTCGTTTCGGTACCAAGAACGCAGAACAAGTGATGCCGCTAATTCCGGCCAGTAGCAAAATCAAACTGCTTGGCTCGGGGGTGGTATTGCCGACAAAGGCGACACTGGCGCCACTGCCGCTAACGGTGCGGCCGAAGTTCGCACGCCAGCGGATGTAGTCGTCGTCGGCCACGCCGGGTGTGTCATCGTTGGGGAGTGATGTCGGGCTGCCGTTGTTATCTCGCCACAACGCGTAGTCTGCGGCATCGACGGTGCCGTTTTGGTTGTAGTCGCCGGGGAGCATCGAGAGAAAGTTGGTCAGCACGATTTGGTTCGGATTGAACGCGCTTGTGGGGCCGTAGTGGACGAGGAACGAAGCGAGGCCGTCGGCGGTGTTGAGCCGCTGACCGTTGCCAACGTTGGTGAAGAAGCTGAGCAGGTCGTCGGAATTGAGCACGACAAACTGATTCGCCGCACTCGGCACAAAGCCATCGATGAGGGCCAGCTCCAATTCTCCGCCGAGCGTGGCGGTGCCGTTGACGTCGACAAAGTCGAATTGCGTGGCGGTGGCCGTGCCGCCGATTTCAATGGCGAGCATTGCGCCGGCTTGTTGTGTGTAGTCACCGAGGATCGTCGTGCTGCCGGCGGAGCGGCCGGGGGCAAGCGTGCCGTTTGGAGGATTCGTCAAATCCCCTTCGAGGACGCCGACGTGCAGCGTGCCGCTGGTCCAGTTGAATTGTCCGCCGCCGTCAAAATTGATTGCCGAAGTTGCGAGCGTGCCGCCCTCCAGCGTCAAGGTGCCGTTCGGAAACACCAGTGTATCTTGGCTGACATCCACGGTGCCGCCGGGTTGAATATTGAGGAAAGCGGTTCCGCCGCTGAAACCGGAAACGGCATTACCGGCTATTGATAATCGCCCACCAATCGTCCAAATCGAGCCGGCACCGGTGAGGGTGACCCGGCCGGTCGAGCTCCCCGTGGAGGCAAGGACACCATTGGCACTGGAGACGTTGCCACCGGCCTGAATCGCCAGTCTTCCGGTACCGGAGGAACCAATGCGCAGCTCGCCGCTGCTGACCCATGTTGAGCTGGGGCCGGTAACAGTGACTGTGCCGTCTGCCGAACTTGTAGAACCGATGGAGGCATTTGTATTTGAGACGCGGCCACCGGCTTCGATCGAAAGCGTGCCGGCGCCAATGCTGCCGACGTTAAGCGTATTAGAGTTCGTCCAAATTGAATCGGCACCGCGGACAATCACCTCTCCCATCGAGCCGGGTCCCGCAGCGATGCGTCCGTCGCCATTCGTAACATTGCCGCCGCTGAGAATTCGTAGCGTGCCCTCGCCTTCGTCGCCGACGCGGAGGAAATCGCCGTTGGCCCACCTTGAGCCCGTGTCACGGACGATTACCGTACCGGTTGAACCCGCTACTTGGCCAACAGTGCCGGACGTGTTCGAAACACGTGCGCCGGCTTCAACCGTCATAGATCCCTCGCCAAAGAGGCCGATGCTCAACGATCCGCTGTTCAACCAATTGGAGCGAGTGCCTGCGACGGTCACGGTGCCGACCCCGAGCGGGTTGCTACCGACGAGGCCGTTCGTGCTGGCCACATCGGCGCCCGAATTGATCGTAAGCGTACCGGTGCCATCGTAGCCGACAAATAACTCGCCGCTGTTGATCCAGCTGGACTCGGCGCCGGTAACGGTGGCCATTCCGGTCGAGTCGAAACCTGCGCCGACAAAACCCCGCGTGTTCGAGACGCCGCCGCCCGCCGAAACAGTCAGCGTTCCGTGGCCTTCATCGCCAACCGAAAGTGACTGGCCGTTCGTCCAGGCGGAATTGTCGCCCGATACGATGACGGTGCCTGTGGAGCCGTCGCGGGAGGCGATGGAGCCGAATGTGTTGGAGACTGCTCCGCCTGCTTCGATCCTGAGCGTTGCCGTGCCTTCGCGTCCGACGTCGAGTTCTTCGCTGTTGGTCCACGTTGAGCCGGGGCCGCTGACGGTTACCTCGCCCGATGCTGTCGCGTCATATCCAATCCAACCTTGTTCGTTGGAGATGTCTCCACCGTTTTCGACCGTCAGGGTTCCGTCGCCAGAATAACCAACGACAAGAGACTGATCTACGGTCCAACTGGATCCATCTCCGTTGACGCTGACCGTGCCGCTCGAATCCTCGATTTGGCCAATGTATCCATCGAAGCTTTCGACGCTGCCACGGGCCGCGACCGTCAGCGATCCCGTGCCGGCGGTGCCGACGATGAGTTCGTTGCCGGTCGTCCAGCTCGAGCCGGCGCCAGTAACAGTCGCGATGCTATTCGAGCTGGGATGCGCTCCAATCTGCGCTGTGAGGCCCGAGACGCTGCCGCCCTCGGAGATCGTAAGTGTTCCGTCTCCTTCAAAACCCACGGTGACCCCGCTGCTAGGTCCGTTTTCCCACGTCGATCCTGCACCGCTGACGGTGACCGAGCCGACTGAATTAGGAGCACGCCCAATAAGTCCGCGGCCGGTGACGTTGCTGCCGCCAATGATCGACAGAGTTCCTTCGCCTGAGTCGCCGACGAATAGCCCCTCGCTGCTATTCCACCGAAGGTTGCTGGCCGATACGACGCCAGTGCTCCCCGCCGATTGCCCAATGACTACCCTTCGTGCATCGAGATCGGAACTGACGCCCCCCAGCGGGCTTCCGGCAATGATCACATCTCCAACTTCGCCGTTGGCGACACCAACAACCATGCTCGGAGGGTTGATGCCGAAGCTCAGCAGGGAGTAGTCGTCGGACAACACGATTGTGAGCGCATCGTTATGCACAAGCAGCCGGTTGTTTTGACCGTTCACACCGATCACCGTGTATCGCTCTTGACTCGATTTATCAAGCTCGAAGTTGACAGTGTCGTCACCGTCACCGGGCCCACCGCCCACTAGCCCCCCGCTCCAATTCGCCGCAACGCCAAACGCCCCTCCATTCGATTTATTCCAGAAGTAGTCAATTCCCCGCGCCGTCCGTAAGAAGCTTAGTAAAACGAACAGGGTGGCAGCTACCACAATGAAGCGTGACATATTGGTTCACCTTTGCGAGTCATCATTCCACGGCGGAATGATGCTCCCTTCACCCGCGCGAGACAAAACTAACCACCGCGTTCCGTGACGGCGCAATTGCGATTGGCTCTTCTATCCAGTGCGACATCTACTGGCGAAACGCGCCATGAAACACAGAAATACAACTGAAGAGTGTGCGGCGCAATGGAGGAGTTCGCGTTCGAACTGGCGCAAAACGGCAGTCGTGGCGCAAGTTAAATGAAAACGGTGCGCACGGGGCGAAGCCATGCCCAGAGAGATGGCCGAGTAACCACACGAATCAGCAGCCGGATTTTTCGTCCGTGCTCAGATTCAATCGTGCGCTTTTTCCATTCGCGTCGACAAAGAGACCGCGGCTCCAGCGGCGGTGTCTCCATGGATCCGTTCGTGCTCGGCGTCGGTCGGCGTTTCGAGACCTATCCGTTCGACGGCCTCGCGGCGGAGCAAGTCGTACATTAGCCAGTCGAACCAATCGGACCCAAGATCGACGGGAGCATCGGGATAAGAATTTTCGATCAACCGTGTGGATTCATCAAAAGCGGCCTGGGCTTCGGCCAGATTTCCCTGTTGATACCAGGCCATCGCTTCGACGATCAGGTTTGTCGCGAGATAGGGGGGATGATTGCTTATCTGCGCCTCCCAGGCGCGGCTCCTTTGGCACCATTCCACAGCGCCTTGAAAGTCGCCCGCCCGGTACGCCGCCAGCCCTCGTGTTCGGCAACTGATCATCCGATCCACAAGCTTGGCGTCTTCGTCGAAGGCGGCCACGGCCAAATCGGCCAGCCGCACAAGTTCCTGAACATCGCCGCTCGGCGCGGGCGACATCAGGCAGGCCAGGGATGTACGGTTGGCAGCCCATCCGTTATGGGTGTGTGCGAAGCGTCCCAACATCTGCCGGCAAACGGCTTCATAATTTTTTTGATCGTCGGCAGCCAGGTAATGCAGCGCCGCCCGCAGCGCACTGCCATGATCGTCCGGATTCATTTGCAACAAACGGTTGAATTCGCTTGCCGCCTCGGCACGCCGCCCGCGTCTCGCGTATTTATCGGCAAGCGAATGCATCGCAGCGATTGTATTGGGATGGTCCGGTCCGAGCGCAGCTTTATTCCGGCTGACTCTCTCTTCATATAATCGGAACGCTTCATCGAGCCGTGAGTCGGCAAAGTATACATCCGCCAGGTTTTCCATAGCCCAAAGCGTTTCGGAGTGGTCCGGACCCCGGTTAGCCAGGGAGAGTTTGAGACCTTCTTCGGCAAGCGGCAGCGCCTCGTTCAGCCGCCCGACTTTCTGGTATTGTTCGGCCAGATGCACCATCGTGATGCGTGTTTGTTGGTGTTCTGCTCCCAGTGCGCACTGCATACGCTCAAGTATCTCTTCGAACAGGCCGCGAGCCTCGTCCAGCCGCCCGACTTGCCGGTATGCAACCGCCAGGTTCCCACTTACCGAAAGCGCGGTGGGATGATCCGGGCCGAACGTCTGGACCAGATAATTGCGAACCTGTTCCCACAGCGGAATAGCATTGTGATAAAGTCCCAGACCGTAATACGATTGAGCGATAACATGCAGCAGATCCATTTTGGTCGGGGAGTCGTCGAATTTCACTTGTACTTCTCGTTCGGACCGGGCCAAGATTTCCTCCATGCGGCTATCCCGCGAGCCCCCGGGAATACGGGTCGCGTTCGCCATAAATCTCGATATCGCCATCGACTGCTTGCGCTGCACTTCTACGCTTAGCCTCGCCTGCCGCTCCGCATCGGCGGCACGGAGGGCTTGTTCCGAACTGGCAAGCGCTTCTTGCTCCTTCTCCACGGCTCGCTGCTCGTTGGCCTTGGCCTGTGCCGTGGCTTGTGAAGCGCGGATTGCCAGTGTTGTGCTGATGATGGTGCCAATCAGCAGCACGGCTGCAAAGCCGAATGCGACTGCGATCGCCGAGTGGTGCTTCCGCGCGAATTTTCGAAACCGATACACGGCCGACGGCGGGCTGGCCAGCACGGGTTCGTCACGCAGATAGCGCTGAACATCCGAAGCCAGGCCGCTGGCCGTTGCATAGCGTCGGTCGCGATCTTTCTCCAGGCACTTCATTGCAATCCAGTCGAGGTCGCCGCGTACCTGTCGGCTGAGCTTCTTTGAATCAAAACCTCGATTGGCCGCAATTGTGGGCAGTGCATCGGTGACGGTTAGCCGGCTGCTGGGTCGGGGTGGCTCCTCCTCGCGGATCAGTCTCAGTCCGTTGAGAAAGGTCGTCTCTTTCAAACGTTGCCGCTCCAGTGGCGTCGTGCCGGTCAGAAGCTCGTACAGCAGCACGCCCAACGAGTAGATGTCGCTGCGGGTATCCACGTCGGGCTGGTCCAACTCCGCTTGTTCCGGGCTCATGTACTCCAGCGTGCCCACGACCTGGCCAAGCTCCGTGAGCAGCGTCGCCTGACTGAGCGTTGGGCCGGCGGCCTTCGCCACGCCGAAGTCGATGATCTTGGGCACCGACCGTCCGTCGCACACCGCCACCAGGATGTTGGACGGCTTCAGGTCGCGGTGAATAATCCCCTTCTGATGGGCATGTTGCACCGCCTGGCAAATCTGCACAAACAACTCCAGACGGCCCTTCAGCGAGAGGTGATGCGCGTCGCAATATTCGGTAATTGGTATTCCGTCCACCAACTCCATCACGAAATATCTCCCACTGTCGGTAATTCCTGCGTCGAGCACGCGGGCGATGTTCGGGTGATCCATCAGCGCAGCAGCTTGCTTTTCAACCGTGAAGCGAGCCATCACTTGGCGCGAGTCCATCCCGGGCTTGATGATCTTCAGGGCCACGTTCCGCTTGATCGGCTGGTTCTGCTCGGCGAGAAAAACGACGCCCATGCCACCTTCGCCGATTTGCTCCAAAAGTCGGTAGGGCCCCACGGTCGTGCCGAGCCGCTGGGCCACCGGATCGACGCGACGTGTCGGGGGAGGATTGATCGCTGGGTGTTCCAGTAAACTGCCCGCATCCGAGTAGGATGCCAAGAGTGCCTCGATTCGGGCGCCGACGAGCGGTTGCGTCCGCATTCTTGATCGAGAAACGCGGAGCGTTTGACGGGCGAGGAGATATCCAGCGCCGCCATGAAGATTTCGCATTCGTTCAACGGTTCATCCCCGTTTTGGTGAAAGACGAGGGACTCGTTTATCAGTGCGACGTTCGCGGCTGAATCTCGCCATAAAAATGGTTTCATAACCCCTCTCCCCGACCCCTCACCCGGTGAGGGGCCGGGGAAAGGGATTATGATATGCGTTGTTGTAACAGCGAATGGGGATGTTACGTTCCAGCTTGGAGCTCCTGGTGCAGCCATGCTTTGGCATAGGCCCACAGGCGATCGGCTGTGCGTGGTGAGATGGCCAATACGGCAGCCGCCTCGGGTAATGTCAGGCCGGCAAAGAAGCGAAGCTTCACTAGATTCGCCGCCTGAGCGCTTTGCTCGGCCAGTGCCTCCAGCGACTCGTCAACCGACAGGATAAGCTCGTCGGGGACGTTGTTCGCAAGTGGTTCGCTGGGCCAACTGACCCGCTTCTGTTCACCGCCGCGCTTGAGCCGCTGCTTGCGACGGGCGTTCTCAACCAGAATGCGACGCATGGCTTCGGCTGCGGCCGCGAAGAAATGGCCTCGGCCGGACCACTGTTGGGGCTGCTCGACGTCGACCAGACGAAGGTACGCTTCATGCACCAGAGCGGTCGCCTGGAGCGTCTGTCCCGATTTCTCTTGGGACAATTTGGCGGCCGCCAGTTTCCGCAGCTCGGCGTACACGAGTGGCAAGAGCTGCTCGGCCGCGGTCGGATCGCCGGATTCAATCCGCGACAGGATGTGCGTGACGTCGGACATGATCGCGACCCATCAAGTCACCGCCGCCGCAGATTCTAACAGATCGGACAAAAAACCGCGAATCAGTCGCGGTGTGCTGCTTGATGGCAGTGCGACTTTATGTCGCCAAATGAACTTCGAGGTGGGATGCCGGAGGCGTTCGCCGTGCCTCAGCTTGCCGGGTCGCGCTTCTGCTCTCGTTTGCGGCGGCGCAGTTCCTTTTCTCGATCTTTTTTGAGTTTGGCTCGTTCGGCGTTGGAGAGCCGTTTGCCGGTGCCGATTTTTTTGCGAGCCAGACCGTTGGGGTTTTGCATCAGGCCGCTTTGCAGCTCACGGACCATTTTCATCCGCTCGCGCATGCCTTTGCCGGCCAGCGAGGTCATCACCTGCGACATCGCGTCGAATTGCTTGACCAGGTCGTTAACTTCGTTCGGCTGTACACCGGCCCCCGCTGCGATGCGCCGCCGGCGGCTCTGGTCGATGTTCTTCGATGGGTTGCGGCGCTCCTCGGGTGTCATCGCGTCGATGATGCCGAACAGACGCTTCATGTCCTCTTCGGGATCGACGTCGCCCATCATCTCGTTGAGCGCGCCCATGCCCGGGATCAGGCCCATCACCTTTTGCAGCGGGCCGAGCTTGCCGATTTGTGAAAGCTGCTTGCGGAAATCCTCGAGCGTGAATTCGCCTTTGCGGAGCCGCTCTTCCTGCAGCCGCATTTCTTCCTGATCGAATTCCTGCTGGGCTTTTTCGACCAGTGTGAGCAAGTCGCCCTGGCCGAGGATGCGGCCCGCCATGCGGTCTGGGTGGAATTCTTCGAGCGCGTCGAGGTGCTCGCCGGTGCCCATGAATTTGATCGGCACGCCGGTGACGTGCTTTACTGAAATCGCCGCGCCGCCGCGGGCATCACCGTCGAGCTTCGTCATGATGACGCCGTCGAGCTCGAGCTTTTCGTTGAATACCTTGGCGCTGTTGACGGCGTCCTGGCCGGTCATGCTGTCGACGACCAGGTAAACCTGCTGCGGCGCAACCTGGCGGTCGATCCGTTCAAGCTGAGCCATGAGCTCATCATCGATGTGCAGCCGGCCGGCCGTGTCGAGGATCACGACGTCGGCGCCCTGTTTCTTGGCTTCGCGCACGGCCGCCTGGCACACGGCGACGGGATCTTTTTGTGTGCGGTCGGAGTAGACCGGGATTTCAAGCTGCTCGCCCAGCACGTGCAACTGGTCGATAGCCGCGGGGCGCTGCAAGTCGGCGGCCACGAGCAACGGTCGCCGGCCGCGCGCCTTCAGCATGCGACCGAGCTTGCCGGTGGTGGTCGTTTTGCCGGAGCCTTGCAGGCCGCACATCATCAGCACAGTGACTTCGCCGGCGCCTTTGAGGTGCAGCGAGTGGTCGACCGGCCCCATCAGGTTGATCAGTTCCTGATAGACGATGCCGACAACCTGCTGACTCGGATTGAGCGACTTCAGCACCTTCTCGCCCAGTGCCTGCTGCGAGATGTTCTGCATGAAGTCGCGAACGACCGGGAAACTGACGTCGGCTTCGAGCAGCGACCGCTCGACGAGCTTGAGCCCGTCGCGCATATTCGATTCGGTCAGCTTGCCGTGTCCGCGGAGCGTTTTAAGTGCGGAAGAAAGGCCGTCTTGCAGGGCTTCAAACATGGAGGAGGGGCTGGGGACTGGGGGCTAGGGGTTGGTGACGAAACAGCCGCGAGCCAATGGCTCGCGGGGAAACCGTAAATTTTACTGGATGGATGTTAATCGAGTCGAGGTCCGAATTCATAGGGACAGAACTACCGCAACAAAACCTGCAGCGAGGGCAATCACTGTCACAACCAATATCAGGCTCCGCATGCAAAACTGCGTCGGCAGGTCCGGCAGGTCGTTTCTCGAAGCCCACCAGATCCAATCACCTGTTGTGCAAAAGACCACCGCAGCCACAACAAGGAATAGTAATCCGGCTTGGACGTTTTCAACCGGGGAGGTATCCGCAAGTCTGCCCGTGAGCCCCAACATGCCAAAGAATGCGCACGGCAAACCGATTATAATTGCCGCGGTCAGAAATAAGATCGTAATGACTCCTTTGATCATTCTTGTAATATAGCGATCCCGGTCGAGTGTGCTGCCGCGACCAACGGCCACGGCTTTATGTTTTTCTGGCTCTCGACCCTCGACTCTTGACTCTCGACTTTCCATGAACGACATCCAAGTCCGCGGGGCGCGGACGCACAATTTGCAGAACGTCGACGTTGATATCCCTCGCAACCGGCTGGTGGTGATTACCGGCGTCAGCGGTTCGGGCAAGAGTTCTCTGGCGTTCGATACGCTGCTGGCCGAGGGCCAGCGGCAGTATGTGCAGAGCTTGTCGCTTTATGCCCGGCAGTTTTTTGAACAGATGGAACGGCCGGATGTTGATCGAATCGAAGGTCTGCAGCCGACGATCGCCATCGACCAGCGGCAAGCGGCGCCAAATCCTCGCAGCACCGTCGCCACCATCACGGAGGTGTACGATTACCTGCGGCTGTTGATGGCCCGTGTGGGCGAGGTGCTGTGCCCCAATTGCGGCACGGCGATTGCGCAGCAAACGCTTGCCGAAATCGAGCAAACGATTCGAGCACTGCCCGCAGAGACGCGGGTGATGATCTTGGCGCCTGCGGTGCGCGGCCGGCGTGGTGCGCATCGCGATACGTTGGAGTCGATTCAAAAAGCCGGCTTCGTGCGGGCGCGGATCGATGGCAGTACGTATCCGCTGGACGAGGTTCCCACACTGTCGCCGCAAAAGATGCACGACATCGATGCCGTGGTGGACCGGCTGGTGATTCGCGACGGAATCGACGCGCGGCTATCGGAATCGGTGCGACTCGCGGCTCGGCATGGCAACGGCGTGGTTGTTGTGGTGTATCAAACTGCGGAGGCCAAATCGAAGGGCGACGATCAGTGGCAAGAACGGCTGCTGAACACACGCTACGCCTGCCCTCGCTGTCAGACCAGCATCGGCGAGATCGAGCCGCGGACATTCAGTTTCAACAGTCCGTACGGCGCCTGCCCGACGTGCCATGGGTTGGGGAAAGTCAGCACGGAGCAGGGAGAAGGGAGCAGGGAGTCGGAATCAAAGCCAGCATCGGAACTCCCTGCTCCCGGCTCCCTGCTCCCTGCTCCTTGTCCAGATTGCGGCGGTTCGCGGCTGCGGCCCGAGGCGCGCTCATGCCGCTTGAGCGGCCGGGCGATTCATGAGATCACCGCGTTGTCGGTAATCAAGGCGATCGACTACTTTCGTGGGCTGAATTTTACCGATGACCAGCGGCCAGTTGCCGAGCCGATCGTCGCCGAGATTCTCCGACGGCTGGCATTCTTGGACCGCGTGGGGACCGACTACCTCACGCTCGACCGCCCAGCCGACACTCTCAGCGGCGGCGAGCGGCAGCGCGTGCGGTTGGCGACCGGCATCGGCTCGGGACTTGTCGGAGTTTTGTACCTGCTGGACGAGCCGTCGATCGGATTGCATCCGCGCGATAATAACCGGCTCATTGCAGCATTGCGTGATTTGCAGCAGCAGGGCAACACGGTGGTTGTCGTCGAGCACGACGAAGCGCTGATGCATGCGAGCGATCACTTGATCGACATTGGTCCCGGAGCGGGAAGCCGCGGCGGCACGGTCGTCGCCGAAGGTCCGCCGGCGCACGTTTCCGGACTCGCGTCGTCACTTACCGGGAGATACCTGTCGGGGCGAGCCACCATTCCCGTACCCGCGGAACGCCGCCGGCTGAACAAATCCCGCACGCTCCAACTTTCGGGAGCAAGCGCGCACAACTTGCAAAACATTGACGTCGAGTTCCCGCTCGATCTTTTCGTGTGCGTCACCGGCGTGAGCGGTTCGGGAAAAAGCTCGCTCGTGATCGACACGCTAGCCCGCGCGCTGGCTCGCAAGCTGCACGGCGCGGAGGCCCGGCCGGCTCCGTATCGCAGTTTGCGCGGCGTCAATCAAGTCGATCGGCTTGTGGAAGTCGACCAATCGCCAATTGGCCGCACGCCGCGCTCAAACCCGGCAACGTATACCGGAGTCTGGAACGACATTCGGCGCATCTTTGCCGGCACCAAGCCGGCGCGACAACGCGGCTACGGCACGGGCCGCTTCAGCTTCAACACGAAGGGCGGCCGCTGCGACGAATGCGAAGGGCAGGGTTTGCGGCGGATCGCGATGAATTTCTTGCCCGATTTGGAAGTGACCTGCCCTGTGTGCCATGGTTCTCGGTTCAACCGCCAAACGCTGGCCGTGAAATATCGCGATCGATCAATTGCCGATGTGCTGGCGATGAATATCGACGAAGCGATTGAATTCTTCGGGAATCACGAGTCGATCTATCGGTTGATGACCACGCTGTCCGAAGTTGGGCTCGGTTACCTGACGCTCGGTCAGCCGTCAACGACACTTTCCGGCGGCGAGGCGCAGCGAATCAAACTCGCTACAGAACTAGGGCGCCCAACTGCCGGCCACACGCTTTACATTCTGGACGAACCAACGACAGGTCTGCACACCGACGACATTCGCCGGCTGCTGGGCGTGTTGAATCGGCTAGTCGATCAGGGAAACTCGGTGCTAGTAATCGAGCATAATCTCGACGTGATCAAGACCGCCGACTGGGTGATTGATCTCGGCCCGGAAGGTGGCGCTGGTGGCGGTCGGGTTGTAGCTAGCGGCTCACCGGAACAGATCGCGGCCGCTGAGGAAAGTCACACGGGACAGTATTTGCGGACGGTATTCGACGAGGCGCGAAGACGATCTTAAGTCCTGCGGCAAGTTGAATCGATTGGGCACACGCTCGACTTACGAATTGCACAGTTTACCCGACGTTGGCCGGCGGCGGCCCGTCGTCGGGGCTGCCAATTGCTCCGGCTGCCGGTGCCGCTGCCGCGGTGCCGCGACCCAATTCGTAGGCGATCAAGCCGGCGATGCAGAGCCACAGAAAATCCCACGTCGAAAACTGTTGGGCCCGCGGTCTGGCGAGCACTCCAGGCGCAATGTTCGGTCCTTCGCCCGTTTGACCCGCCGGCTCGTCTGCGGCGGGCGCCGTCACAGTCTCCGCAGCGTCATCCGCGTCGGCGGTGTCCGCCGGTTCTGCCGCTTCGTCTGCGTCGACTGCGTCCGCTTCCACGGCTGCCCGATTGGGCAGGATCGGCTTGGCGAGCGCGCCACGGACAGTAAGTTGTGCTTGGATCGGATACCATGCAAGAAACGCCAAGATGGCGACGAGCGCGGTCAGCGCGCCGCGCACGTAGCTGGCGTGGCCTGTTGTGGTAGCGGCCCAGCGCACGCCCGCGCCGGTGATGATGGCGACAAGAATTGCCAGCCAGGCCTTATCCCAACCGGTGAGCATGTGAATCCCGATCAGCGCGGCGATTCCCACCGCACCACCCACCAATGCACCTACGAACGACTTACCAAGTTGCATAGCCAGCCTCCCGCCTGCAAGGTCGCATTCCGTCGCGACCGGAGTTGCGCCAGTTCATGGCCGGGCAGAATTCCGCACTGATTACGAAGACAAGAAAAGCAAGTGGCACTCGCTGTGTTTGCCTGAAATGCGTGGGCGGCAAACTGACCGGACTGCCAATCTTCTGCCACTCACTCTATGTCCGCCCACAGACGGCGTCAATATATCGCATTAGAGCGTCTAGAAACCGAAGCCGGAATCAGTTGACGCGCTCGAATATGACCGCGATACCTTGCCCGACGCCGATACACATGGTGGCCAGGCCGAATTGGGCTTCGCGGTCTCGCATGGCGTGGATGAGGGTGGTGGCGATCCGGGCGCCGCTTGCGCCTAATGGGTGCCCGATGGCGATGGCACCACCGCGGACATTCACCTTCTGTTCGTCGGCACCGAGCATTTGGATACATGCGAGCGCTTGAGCGGCGAACGCTTCGTTGATCTCGATCAAGTCGATGTCGGCCAGCTTGAGGCCGGCGCGCTTGAGCGCCTTATGTGTCGCGGGCACGGGGCCGGTGCCCATCACGCACGGGTCGACGCCGGCGACGGCGGTGGATCGCACTTTTACCAGCGGCGCGAAGCCGAGCGATTCGGCCCTGTCCTGGCTCATCATCAAGAGGGCGGCCGCGCCATCGTTGAGCGGCGAGCTGTTGCCGGCAGTGACGGTTCCCATGCCCGGCATGAACGCCGGCGCGAGCGCGGCCAGGGCTTCCATGCTTGAGTCTGCGCGAATGCATTGATCGCGGTCCAAGAGAATGCGATTGCCCGCGTCGTCCCGGCCGGCCACGGGAATGATCTCGTCGACAAACTGGCCACTGTCGGTCGCGGCGACTCGCCTTTTGGTGGCTGGCCAATGCAAAGCGGTCCTGCTCTTCGCGGCTGATACCTTGTGTTTGCGCAAGAAACTCGGCCGTGATGCCCATCATGAGGGCACCTTTGCTGGTGCGGGTGAAAAGCTTCGGGTTGAAATCGATGCCCGCATCCATGGGGATGTGGTGCATGTGCTCCAGCCCGCCCACAATTTGCACATCTTCGGCATCAGCCAGGATCGCGTGCGACGCTTGCGCCAGCGCCTGCAAACTGCTGCCGCAGAGTCGGTTCACCGTCGCCCCGCCGGCTTCGACCGGCAGTCCCGCCATCAGTCCCACGGCCCGGGCCACGTTGAAGCCCTGCTCGCGCTGCTGCTGCGTGTTGCCGAGCACAACGTCCTCAATAACGGCGGGATCGATTCCCGTGCGCTCGATGAGCGCACTCACCACGGCAACGGCCAGGTCGTCGGAACGCACATCGCGAAACGCGCCCTTCTCCGGGATGGGCACGACCAATCGCAGTGCGACAACAATCAACGATGACGGCGTTTTTCATAGGTCAAAGAATTCACCACAGAGACACAGAGGGCACCGAGAAGAATGATTCAATTGGATGAACTTGAGTTGCAACTAGTAAAATACGCCTATACTTGAATCGCGGATTAACTGGCTTCCAGATTTTATTCCTGAGTTTTTCTCAGTGACCTCTGTGCCTCTGTGGTTAATCATAGAATTTCGAGCCAGATTCGGCGAGGCGTTTGAGCATTGGCGTGACTTCGAATCGCTTGCCGAGCGGTTGGTATTGTTTTAGTTTTTCGACGATTTTCGCCGGGCCAACCTGGTCGGCCCAGAAGAACAGTCCGCCGCGGAAGGGTGGAAACCCGATGCCGTAAATGAGGGCCAGGTCCACGTCGCGTACATCGCGCACGAGCTGATCTTCCAAGGCACGAGTTGCTTCGAGGAGCATCGGCAGAAACAGCCGGTCCGTAAGTTCCTCGGTCTTGAACTTTCGCTGCGGGCCGGTGCGGCACGCCGCGATCAGCGCGGCCACCTCGGTACTGTCTGTGCCGCGGGGTGGTTTGCCGCCTTTCGCTGGAGCGTAATCGAAGAAACCCTTGCCGACTTTTTGGCCAATGCGGCCGCGCTCCACGAGCTTTTGCAGGACTACGGCAGGCACCACGCGATCGGGAAACGCTTTAACCATCGTGCGGCCGGCGTGAACCGCTACGTCGATTCCGACCACGTCGTAGAGCGTGATTGGGCCCATCGGCATGCCGAAAGATTTTGCGGCTCGATCGATCTCGTGAATCTCGGCCCCTTCGCACCAGAGCAGGGCCGCTTCATTCATGTACGGCAGTAGCAGGCGATTCACCAAAAACCCGGGACCATCGTTCATCACGATCGGAGACTTGCCGAGCGATTTGGCGTAAGCAACGGCGGTGGCGATGGTCGAGTCGCTGGTTTTTTTGCCGCGAATCACTTCCACCAGCGGCATCTGGCGAACCGGGTTGAAAAAATGCAGGCCACAAAACCGCTCGGGATGTTCCAAGCCGGCGGCCAACAGGCTGATCGGGATGGTCGATGTGTTGGAACACAGGATGGCGTCATCGCGCATCAATGGCTCGATTCGACCGAACAGATGCTGCTTCGGTTCCGGCTGCTCGATGATCGCTTCGACAACGATGTCCGAATGGCAGAGCTCGATATCCGACAGCGTGCCGTTCACGAGGGGCGCAACTCGATCGCCCGCCTGGCATCCGGGCCTTTGGTTTGCTTGTTGAAGGCGACCTCGTTCAATATGCCTTGCACACCACGCATGAGCGCTTCTTGGTTGGCATCCATCACCGCGACGGGAATGCCGCGTTTCACATTGGCGGCCGCGATGCCCTGGCCCATCACGCCGGCGCCCACGACTCCGGCGGTCGCGATTTTTTTCGGCTCAACATTTGCCGCCACGCCCGCGTCTTTCTTGTTGCGATCGCGAAGAAAGAAAACGTTTAGCAGTGCACGGTTGATCGGTGAGCCGAAGAGCTTGGCAAACTCGTCGGCCTCCATCTGGCAGGCAGTCTCGGCATCGACGCCAGCCGCGGAGAGCATGAGCTCCAAAGCCGCGAGCGGCGCCGGATAGTGACCCTTGGTTTGTTGCTGGATATAGGCGCTGGCGGTGGCGCCAGAAAGCCGAGCTCGGTTTCGCTGATCGAAATTGGACCGGCCCACCGCTGGCGATCGCGTCGGAATTGCTGCGATTCTTGTTCAGCCCGGATCATGCGGATGGCGGCGGTCAGCAGCGCGTTTCCTGTTGTGGTGGTCGAACCCTTCGCGGCGCCGGGGGCTGTCGCGCCGGACACGACATCATTCGCTAGACCCATGACAAACGCGGTGCGAGCGTCAATATTTTCACCGCCAGTAACTAATTCCACGGCATTCGACAGCCCAATGATTCGAGGTGCTCGGACCGTGCCACCCCACCCAGGGAACAGGCCCAATTTCACTTCTGGAAAGCCGTAGGCGGTTCTTTCATTTTCCGTGAAGATGCGGCGGTCGCACCAAATCGCCAGCTCCGCTCCGCCGCCAACGCACATGCCATCGATTGCGGCGACCGACACGTAGTTCGATTGCGACAAGCGGCCAAACAATTGTTGTCCACGTCGGCCAAAGCTGACGACTTCCTCCTTGGGAGAGTCGATCCACGTTAGAAATTCCTTGATATCGGCTCCGGCGATGAACATTCCCGGTTTGGCCGAGTGGATGACAAGCCCTGCCAGGTTCTGGTGTCGATCTAATTCATCAAGATGTCGTTGAAGCGCATCGAGCACGTGCCGCGATAGCACGTTCGCGCTCGACTGCGGGTCGTCGAACGTCAGCACCGCAATGTCTTTTTCCGGATACGAGAGCGTAAGTGTGGTAGCTGCCATGCGCGTCAGGATACCGCAGATTGGCGGTTATGTCAGGCCTGCTGACCGACGGTGGCCGATTTACTACAATTGATGGCGTACTGGCTAAAACCGCGTGCGAAAACAACGATGCCCGCGCCGAGAAGTCCGATTCGTGTTCGACCTGCAGTGCAGGTTGGCGGCTGCCGCTGCTGTTGGGAATTGTCCTGGCTGCGATTT
Source organism: uncultured Planctomycetota bacterium (assembly GCA_963786455.1). GTDB lineage: Bacteria > Planctomycetota > Planctomycetia > Pirellulales > Lacipirellulaceae > JABDGM01. The sequence goes on from CAWAZX010000019.1 coordinate 400,251, forward strand.
TGCTGGGTTCAAGCGACCGTATCCGTCAGGCCGTGTTTCAACCGCTGCGCAAGCAGCCAGCCGTTGAGGAGGGCGTTCGATCGGCAAACAAGGTGTTGCTGACCGTCAACTTCGGCAATGGCCAACTGGTACACGAAACCGCCGATTGGCGCGAAGGCATGACGGTAGCCGACGCACTGCAAAATAATCGAAGCATCAGCTTCCTCACCGAAGGCAGCGGCAATTCTGCTTTTCTGACGTCACTAAACGGCGTCATGAACGAGGGCGCGGGTAGCCGAAACTGGACTTATACGGTCAACGGCAAATACGCCGATCGAAGTTTCGCCATCTACGAACTTCGGCCGAACGATCATGTCTTGTGGACTTTCACAGTCCAGAAGTAAAATGCCGTTGGACGGTTGATCATCGACCCACGAAAGCACAGGAGTATCCCGCGGTGAATTTGGAACGTCGGCAGAATGTGTTCGATTTGTTCGTTTTCGCGCTACTAATCGCGATCGGCGTGGCGGGTCGATGGGGACAGCCCGAGTGGTGCTTCACGCCTATCGCAGCGTCCGCCGTATTTGCCGGGTTTTACTTCTCGCGGTTGGCAGTTGCCGCCCTGGTGCCCGTCGCGATTCTGGCAATCAGCGATTTGCTGCTGCCTGCTTACAACAGCTTTTTGGTAATGCTGGCGACCTACGCGGTCATGACGGTACCCGTTTGGTTCGGTCGCACGCTTCGCGGTGAAAATCGCGGCTGGGGGCTGGCCGGGCGATGGATTCTGTGCGGACTGGCACCGGCGACGTTGTTCTTTGTGGTTTCGAACTTCGCCGTGTGGGCGTTTCAAAGCGACTATGAGAAATCGCTGTCCGGGTTGGCCCAGTGTTATGTGGCCGCGGTGCCGTTCTACCGCTGGATGCTGGCCGGCGATCTGTTCTATATGGCAGTGCTATTCGCCTGCTGGACACTAGCCGGCATTACAATTAGTGCAGCACGTCCTGCGCCCGAGCGGGTGCGCTGCGAATTGAAGCAGCGCGATTAGAACGCATCTTCATCAGTCGCGTCGGCGACAGCGGCTGCCTGAGGGGCCGGGACCGCGCGATTGATGGCATCTGCCATGGTGCCGATTGCTTGCGTGAGCTTCAGCTCAACGGTGTTTTTGTCGAGTGCGGCCGTGATCACGGGATCGATAGCGGCCATCACTACGTCGACTTGAGCTTGGGCATCGGGTGGCACGACAGGCTTAACGGCCTCGAGCCCAGCCCGCAAATCGGTGAGACGATCGAGGACCTTTCGTCGCGGAAATCGCTCTTGCACCGTACCATCGAACCCGATGTTCCCGGTGCCGGCAACTCCGCCCGGGCCGAGTCCAATCTGCTCGTCCTGGAACTTTTTGGCTGTCTTCGATTCGGCGTCCGCCAGATCGCGAGCCAACGCAAATATTGCATTCGCGGTCGCCGCACCGTCAACCTTGGCGCCCTCGTACTTGATTTTTTTGAGCAGCGCCGCCGTCGCACAACGGTCGTCGAGCGACTTGGAATTTGCAATCAACTTAATCAAACCGTCGTGCACCTCATTGTTCTGCCCGACGCCGCCGAGCGTGGCGAGCGCGCTAGCAGCCCGCACTCGCATCCACGAATAAGCATTGCGATCCATCGATTGGCTCGGCTGGTCCTGGGCGATTAACTTCAAGAGCGCGGTAGTCATCGCTTGAACTGTGCCCGCATCGAGTGATTCGCGAAGCTGTGCATGGCGATCCAAGCCAATAACGGCTCCCAGGACGACCGGGGGGGCGAAGGCGTTTTTGAATTTGGGGTCGTCCGTCGTCGCCGAATCGACCACCAAAGTCAACGCCTTGGTTGCCTTAGGCAACGGCTTGGGCGGACGAGGACTCGCACCTTCTCGCGAGTACTGCGCATCGAGCATGCCGAGCGTGATGATCGCGTTGTATTGAACGGCCGGATGGAATTGCGGCGTTTGCGGCTTGATGATACCCGTCATCGCGGTGTAGGCGAGCTCCGTGAGGCTCGATTGCAGTTGCTCGTTGTCGGTCGCCCATAAATAGCTTTTGAACAACTCATAGCGCAAAGTGCCGAGCTTTGCGAGCTCCTCGGGGCTCGTGCCCGTCATCGTGGGAAAATAGACCTTCTTGAAGAACTCTTCGAATTGGGCTCGCTCTTGGGCGAAACGGCCCGGATCGCGAACGCATTGTTTGGCGTTGACGGCGAATTTTCTTGCTGGTTCGTCCGGTGGCACCGGAATCGACTTGTATTCCTGCGTCTGGGCCGGTGAAGCCAGAAATGCCGCGAAGGCCAGGACCAGTGCGAGCCGGCAACAGGTATTTGCAATTTTGCAGCTGGGCTTAGTAAATCTGCATGAAAAAAGCATCGTGCGCTCTCTTAAAATTTCGCCCTCACCTCGAGATGAGTCCGCAGGTTAGGCTTTCAAGCCTGACACTCAGAAAACTCCGTCAGGCTAAAAGCCTGACCTACTCAGAAGATCGCAAGACGAAAGTGGGTCTGCAAACGGAGTCTGAACCCGGCGGTCGCCTAGGCAATCCGCCAATTTCACTGTAACAAGGATGGGTTCGGCATTCAAGTTTTTCGCACGATTGGCCAAGCTTTATTGCCGTATGACACTTTTGTACTACGATCCGCGGTTTTTAGAGCACAACACCGGGGACCACCCCGAGCAACCAGCGCGGTTGCAGCACGCGATCGCCCGTTTAGAACTTAGTGGGCTCGCTTCGACATGCAAGCGGCCCTCGTGGGAACCAGTTTCGGGCGAACGTCTCGAGCGCGTTCACGAATCCGCGCACATCGACCGCGTCGCCGAAATGGCACGACAGGGGGGCGGACGATTGGATTCGGATACCGTCGTCAGTCCGGCATCGTTCGATGTGGCTCGATTGGCGGCCGGTGCAGCGTGCGATGCCGTTGACCGTGTTCTGAAAGGCGAAGCGAAGACCGCGTTTTGCCTGGTACGGCCGCCCGGCCATCATGCACTCGCCGAACGGGCGATGGGCTTTTGCCTGTTCAACAACGTTGCCGTCGCAACGTGCGTTGCGCGGCAAGAACACGGCGTGGACCGAGTGCTGATCGTCGATTGGGACGTCCATCACGGCAACGCCACGCAAGACACGTTCTACGCCGACGATAATGTCGGTTTTTTTTCGGTTCACCGCTGGCCGTTTTATCCGGGCACCGGCGCGGCGGACGAAACCGGCACCGGCGACGGTTTGGGCGCCACTCGGAATTTGCCAGTTACGTTCGGCACATCGCGCCGCGAATACCTCGACCAGTTCTGTCGTGAGCTGGAGCAATTCGCAGCGCGCATCCGTCCACAGCTCGTGCTCGTAAGCGCTGGCTTCGACAGCCACCGTGACGACCCCATCGGCTCGCTCGGTTTGGAGGTCGAGGACTTTGACGAGCTCACGAAGATCGTGCGCAACACCGCATCTGTGCATGCCGATGGCCGTGTGGTGAGCATGTTAGAAGGTGGCTACAACCCGCCCGTGCTTGCCGAATGTGTGGAAACGCATCTGCGCGGGTTGTTGTAGCGCGAGCACGGCATGCTGCAGCTCGCGCACAAAAAAGCCGGCGATGGGATCGCCGGCTTTGTGGAGTTTCTTGAGAATTACCGGCGACTTCGGCGGGCAACCATTGCCAAGGCCCCAATCCCCAGCAAGATCATCGAGGTCGGCTCGGGAATCACGACCAGAAAGCCACGAATTTCACCGGGGCCGTTCTGCATCGTGTGGAAGTTGATGTAGGCGTGCTGAGTCAGGATACGATTCAATTGCGCGGCCAGCGTGGTGTTTTGGCCCTCGGGTGCGTCCCACTTGCCAGTGAAGGTACCACCCACTGCCGGGGCCGCAAACGGAGTCAGGACAAAGTCGTTGGGATTAGTGTCGTTCAGCGGACTGCCGAAGAATCCCCAGACTACACCAGCAGTCGTCGTGGGTGTTACTGTATCCGAGGCATGGATGTGTGCCAAAGTAAGGTTGTCGTTCGTGTCAGGTGTTTGCGACCCAGTCACATCGATATTGTTGATCGTCGCATTCATCGTCATCGCGGTGTTGGCACTGTTCAGCACAAACGTCGCCGTGCCGAAAGGCGTGGGCCGCGGTCCGCCAGTGGTAAGCGTGATCGTCGGGGCTGGCACCTCAGTAGCAGTTGCAATCGTCGCTCTGAGTGTCGTGTCACCGATGGCGGGTGTACTTTGAATTGCGATAGTCAGCAGAACAACAAGAAACGTACATATCAAGCGCAGCATTGGCGGGGCTCCTTTGCGGTGAGAGATTAGCTGACCAGTAGCCGCGGTTCGGTTTCTGGCCCACCGAAATCGCAGCCGACGCTCTGGTCGACCCCAGGAGCATTTAATCAATGTCGCCGCGCAATTGCAATCAATTTCGGAAATAAATCGACAAAATGTCCCTGTACAAAAAGCAACCGAGGTGGGTGCACTGGGACCGGTGAGCGACGGCAAGACGAGGCCACTTGGCCCGAACGCCTACTCGTCACCGAAGACGCGAGTGCTTTCCTCGCGGCGAATGGGCTGGCCGAGGTCGTCGGTGTGGACTTCCACCGTAACTCGCTGGTCGCCGGCTTGGGTGCCCTGGGCTCGGACCCGGTAAACGGTATCGGCTTTGGCGGCCAATTGGCCGAGAGGCTCAAACACCAGCGTGTTGCCCTGAGTCGCGTATTGGGTTTCGCCTTCAGCGGAAACGACTTGCAGGCCGGGCGGCAAGTTGACCGCGACGCGTAAGTTGGTTGCTGCCTTGGTGCCCTGGTTGACGACCCGAATCTCGTAGCCGGTCTCGCCGCCGATTTCGATGGGATCCTCCAAATCGCGGACCTCGAACATGATGGCTGCCAGGCCCTCGATGACGATCTGCCGGGTGGCCTGGTCGGTCAGCCCCTGGCTGGCTCGGCTTTCGACTTCGAGCGTTTGCGGTCCGGTTTCGACCGGCATGGCCACAAGCTCTACCTTCCCGCTTTCGCCCTCGGGCAGCTCAGCCAGACTCCAGTAAACGGAGTGGCTGGTCGAGTCGTACTCGCCCATGTTATTGGCCCGCACAAAACGCAGACCCTTGGGCAGCTTGGTAATGATTTGCACGTCGTGTGCGGGCGCGGTGCCGGGATTCTCGACGCTGACCTCATACGTTGCGGGCCGTTCCAAATAACGCCGCTCCGGGCCGTTCACTGCCACCGCGAGCCCCGGCGCAATCACTTCGAATTCGACCTGCTGTTGCACCTGCAAGTTGCCGTCCGCGCGGGCGGTGAGAACATTGACGACCTTGCCGGCTTTCTCGGCCACCAGACTCAATTCCAATTCACGCGCCTCGCCGGCGCAGCGTGCCGATTTCAAACTCCAGCGCGGGGCCAGCAGCGTGACGGACGTTTTGCGGCACATTTTCGAATAGCATTACGCCCGTCGCATCGCCCGTGCCCGGATTGCGAAGTTCGATCTTCACTCGCTGCTCCTGGCCAATCATGACCTTTTCCGGCGCGGTCATACGGACCGCCAGTTGCGGCATCGTGCAGCGTGTTTTCACCGAGGCCTGAGCCGAGTAGGAAACCGTGGCCACGCTGCCAATTTCTCCCTCGGCCGTCGGAATGAGCTGCATTTCCAGCGCTGCGCTCTTCGCCGGCGGAAAGTTTGCCGAGCTGCCATACGAGCTGGCTGCCATTCGGCTGGGCATTGGGCGCCGTGCTGATCAGTCGAGTGCCCTGGGGAACTTCGTCGCGAATCACAACGTCGCTGGCCGCTTGGGTGCCGACATTACGAACCTGGATAACGAACTTCGCTGCTTTGCCGACTTGAATCTCGCCGGGGGCGAATTTCTGAATCGTCAGGGTCGGATTTTGCGGGCCCTCGAGTGCGCGTTCGCCCGGCTTGCCCGTTCCATCGAGCGCGGCGGCGTTGTTCATTCCGTCGCTCAACTGGCCGGACGAGCCCGGCGAGCTGCCAAACCCGGCAGCTGGAAGCGTACCGACCGGAATGGATTGCCCGGCGGCTTCAAATTGGTTTGCTGCCGCGTCGCGAGTCGACCGCGCCGTTCGATCGTCGGATGGCTCGAGCCCCTCGTCCAATTGCTTGAGGCCGCCGGTTCCAATGGAGCCGTCGGATGATGCCGCCGGGAGCGACTCAATGAGACCCTCCGAATTCGCCTGCGGCTGCGCTGTAGTCGATTGGGTTGCGAACGGGTTCACCGCGGCCGAGTTGGTCGCCGGCGCGGCCGGCATCCGTACCGGTCGCTCGCCGATGGCGTGATTGCGGCCGGCTGCTCACGGAATGCGTCGCGCTCGCTGCGATGTCGGCTTGCGGGCGGGCTCGCCCGGCGAAACGTTAAATGGTTTCGGTTCTGCAAAGTTCTCGTTTGCTGCAGCGTCTGGTGTGATGTTGTCATCGCCTGCAAAGCCGGCAGCAACGGAATCTTGTGCCGAGGTTGTTTCCTCCGGCGGCTCCTGGCCGCGCGCTACGGCGGTCGGTTGTTGGGTAACGACGTATTCAGAATCGGCTTGAGCGGCATTCACGGCAGGATCCTGTGTATCCGCGTCGACCGGAGTGGACTCTTCGGCCTTGGCCGTCGTGGTCAATATGCTTGGATAGATACCGTAGCGATCGGCCGAGGCTTTTGTCGCGGCGGTCTCTTCGCGCGGGCCAACGATTCGCTCGCAGAGTGCGCTGCGGGGCTGGGCTCGGCCGGTCGCGCTCCGTGGGAAGCGGCTGTGCCCAAGCGCTTGCCACGGCATCCAACTCCGCAGGCTGGTTTCCGGCCGCAACGCCTGGTTCGGCCGCGGCCGATTCTGCCGACGAAGCCCTCGCCACGGGTCAGTGCAGGAAGCCAACCGCTATTGGTCGCGTAGTAGCCGCCGCCGCCTAATCCTCCAACGGCCGCGGTACCCAAGAAAACCTTCAACGCCAATCGCATATATCCAGCCATGATAGCTCACTTCCCTTGGAGCGCGAGGGTCCCGGCGAGACTTGGTGCCGCGCTACTCGCGGCAATCGCGGAGCATCTGCGCGCACCATTTGGCGTGGTTAGTAGCAAAATCGCGATTCGCAACAAAGGGCAGTTGGAGGTGGCGGTGAGCCGGCATAGTTAGCGGCGGGGCTTGCCACGCGCGCTTTCGACGCGCACGCGCGGGGCAAGCCCCGCAGCTAAATGGCCGCGAATTGCTATGGCCGCGTTTTGCAGCCTTCGCTATACAAAACGCTGCCAGGATACGGCTTTGCAGGCGCGAAAGGACGCACCGCCATGCTCTTGTCGTTCATTGCCACGTTGGCGCTATCGCTGTCAGAGGGTGTTAACCACTTTGCCAGCGCAGCGGTCGAGGTCGACACCGCGGTTTCCGTCGAGAGCCCGCTGTATAAGCCGGAAGACCCATCGACAATGACTCTCGCGCTGATTGGCGCTGGCACACTCGCGGTGTATTTCGCGTCTCGGCGCGCAATTCGAACTCGGCGGACCGTGACGCTCGGCGAAACTGGTCGCCCGCATTTTGAAGTGGTGGCCGGTGCAGCCGGGTTGCCTATGGCCGAGACTGCAGAGGAACCATCGCGCGGCGCGGCCTGAGATAGGTTCAATTGCGATTCGCAAATCGCCGCGCTTGGTCGGCCACATCGAGCCCGACCAACTCGCTCCACGCGGCGAGCAGTTGGCGATAAATCGGCCCGGGCTTTCCGCTACCAATTGCTCTGCCGTCGCACTCGACAATTGGTAACACGCAAATACTCGTGCTGGTGAGCATTGCCTCGTGGGCGGACCGCAATTCGGCAACGCTAAGAGATCGCGTGGCGAACGGCACGCCTATCTGCCTGGTCAGCTCGTGGACGACGCCGAGACTGACGCCGGCAAGGATATGTTCGTGCGGGGGCGAAACGAGACCTTCGCCGTCACGATACACGAGCACGTTCGCCGTGCTGGCCTCGGCAACGAACCCGTCCTGGTCGAGCAGAATGGCCCGTGCTCCAGGCCGCCGCGCCGCGGCCTCGCGATCGGCCAGATAGTAATGCATCCGGCTGCGGCACTTGAGCTCCGGCGGCCAGCAATTGGGCGGCACCTGCCGAATATCGCTCACCTCCACGCTCACGCCGGCATCAAATTGCGACACCCACAGATGAAACGGCAGCGGATGAGCGTGAACGCAAATTGTGGGACGACCGCTGCCCGCGATGCCGGGCGTCACAAAGGCGACGATCGACCAGTCGTCGTCGGCAGCGATTTGCCCGCGATTGCGCTCCACCAACTCGGGCACGGCATCGGCCACTTCGGCGGTGATGCGTTCCGCATCAAGACCAATGATCTCCAGCGAACGCTGCAGGCGCTGCATGTGCTCGGTAAGACGGAAAACCTGCCCGCGAAAGGTCCGCAGCCGTTCTGTCACTGTCGCCCCGAGCAAAAAGCCGACGTCATCGACCGCAACATGCAACTGGGTGTTGCGGACCCAGTCGCCGTTCATGTATGCCCAATGTGATTCCATGAGCTCAGTATAGAGAATCAAAGTGAGGCCCGCCGAGCCGAAAGTACCGGGTACCAAGTACTCAGTACGAAGTACAGAGTGTGGGTAGACCATGCTGCGAAAGTCGGCGAGCGCCGATCGATTCCACCCGTTAACTCACAACACGCAATATGCAGCGGCCGTGACAAATCCTACATCGCCGCCTGAATCGTCGGCGCTGGTGCGCCCGCCGCGTAATCCCAAATCTGGCTGGCGACACCAGGAGCACATAGATACAGGAACAGGTTGTGTTGCGATCCGTAGCGGCTGACGTCGCGCATCTGGACCTTCATCCGCTGGTCAGATGACATGCGGGTGGGACCGCGCAAGCCCAGCGCCTGCGGGCGGCCGCGGCCGGGGAATGCCAGGTGATAATACCGCATCGCCGGGTCGCTGCAATTGTTAACCAGGAACATTTGGTTCACCTGCGTCATGGCGAGGCCGTGGTACTGGCCTTCGCCGAGCCAATGGGCGTGCACCGCCGAGCCCATCAGCACCACATTGAACGGTGCTCGTTGGCGATGCATCGGCTCGGCAAGTTGCAAGTGTCCCAGGTGGCCGCCGGCCAGAATATGCAAGCCGGCGGTGACGATCCGTGCGCCGAAGCTGAAGCCAACGAGCGACACGGGCGTTTCGGCAGGCATTTTGTCTAAAAGCCAGGCCAATTGGCAACCGGCCGGGTCGGTACGCGTGGCCTTCACGCGAACGTCGCGAAGCAATCCGCCGACCCGCGACGAGGGCCAAGAAAAAATCACAAAGCGAATCGGCGGCGAGTCGCTGCCGTATTGCATGATTCGGCGATACACGGCCAGGCCTTCCCGCTTGGCGTCGGCCGGCGTGACTTGGTTGCCGTGGACGAAAATCAACGTCGGCACCGAGGGGTCAAACGCCAGGAAGCGTTCGAGATCGGACGACTGCCAGCTGCGGCAACCGGTGTCGTCCGTAACCGCGTAGCTTTCAAATACCAGGCCGGTGCGGATTGATTCAGGATCGCAACTGCAGCCCACCATGCGCGTGTTGATAACGGCTATTTCGTCCTGGCGACGCACGCCGTTGCAGAACACGCGGCCATCATCGCCGGGATCGGCAACCATGGATGGCGGCGGGCCAGCGGGGGCAGTTTCCTGCGCCTGCACGTTGGCGAGAGACGCCAGAAGGATCAACAGCATTCCAGCGAACGAAGCCCGCAAAGATTCGTGTATCGTTGTCATCATCATCCCATCCGTGAGCATCGCTACCAGCGATAGATCCTGTGGCCGTTTAATCCAATTCTACGGTTTATGCCGACGCGGTGCGTTTTTGCAACCGTTCCGTCGCGGCGCGTTGCGAAAACCCAAGGAAGTGTACCATCTTTTCAGCGCGGCCCTCGGCCGCTTGTTGAAAAAATTCACCCGTTGCGTTTGCACATCGCAGGGCACGGTGTAGAGTTGCTCAGCCTGCCAATCAGGAGCAGAGAGCAGGGAGCGAGGAGCAGAGAGTCAGAACTCTTACTCCTTGCTCCCCGCTCCTTGCTCTCCGCTCACACCCCGCCCATGCAAGTCTGAATCGGATGATCAGACGCTGCGACCCAAGCAGTAATCCCCTGGCTGCTTTCTGAGGAGACTGAGAACTATGAAGAAGATTCTGATCGTGCTGGCCGTAGCGACGATCCCGGCCATCGCTGGTGGATGCAACTGCTTTGGCTTGGGCGCTTGCCCATGCAACCCGTGCAATTGGTGCAATCGCGGCGCGTACTGCGCACCGACGCCGGTATACGCTCCGCTGACGGCAGCGCCTTGCGCACCGCCTTGCGGACCCATCGCGGCACCGGCCATCATGCCACAGTACGCAGCGCCAGGCGCCGCACCGCTGGCGGCAGCACCAATGATGGGCGCACCGATGATTGCCGATCCCATGCAGCTCGGTTACACGCAGGCCCAGCCCATGTATTACTCCGATCCGGGCTGCGGTTACGTCGAGCCGGGTTGTGCGTATCCCACCGCAGTCGGTTACGGCCCCACCATGCCCATGGGTTACGGTGGCTGCGACACCGGTTGCTGCGGCACGGGCGGCTATGGCACGGGCAGCTATGGCGGCGAAGTCATGAGTACGCCGACCGTGGAGCCATTTGTCGAACCGCAGCCGGTTGCGGAGTGAATCGTGAATACCGCGGCTCCCTGAATGCGGGGCCGCATGAAACCAATAGCGCTCGGGCAAGCAAGCCGGATTCCCCGCCCTCCCACACCGGCTTGCGGCCCTGGCGCGACGTGGGTTGAGTCGTCCGGGACGTTCAGCCCGCCCAAGAACCCTGCCCGGCTGCGCCATCCTGAAGGCAGCCGGGCAGGGCTGTTTTATTAGCGGAGAGCAGAGAGCGGAGAGCGGGGAGCGGAGAGACGGAATCGCGAAGTGACTATTTTTTACTCCAAGCTCCTCGCTCCATGCTCCCCGCTTTCTGCCGGGCTACAATAGTAGCATGGACCGCTCGCAGCTGGATTCTTTGACACACTTGGTACTTGGTACCAGGTACTCTCTACTAAGTACTCTGTACGGAGTACTGCTCCGGGCTGCTGTTCTGGTTCTGGCGGTGTTGGGCGCCGCTCCCGCGTCCGGCCAGATCGCAACCGACGACCAGCCAACCGCCGGCCCGCGTTACGGCGAAGCGCAGACGATTCGCTTCCGCGTTGGTGCTGAAATCACGGCGAGCCGTGGTGCGTGCCGCAATGTGGTGGCGATGGTCGCAGTGCCGTTGGAATGCCCCGAGCAACAGGTGCAGATCATCGGCGAGGACTTTTCGCCTGAAGTCGGCGACGTCTCCTACCGCATGCTCAAAGACGGTGCTCGGCAGATGATGATTTCCGTGCCGTTTCTGCGATCCGGCGCCACGGCCCGCGCGGTGGTTACGGCTGAAGTCACCGCACACACCATCCTGCCGCCGGAGCAGACCGACGAATTGAAAATCCCCAAGCGCATTCCCCGCAACCTGCGGTCGTACATCAACGGCAGCCCGTATATCGAAGTCAAGCACCAACGGGTCCGCGCGCTGAACAAGGAGATTCTCGCGGGCCTCGACGAGTCCGCCACCGACTGGCAAAAAGTCGAAGCGATTTATGACCACATGCTGGAAGAAATCGAGTACGTGGAAGGACCGGACAAAGGCGCGATTGAAACGCTCCGCGACGGCCAGGCCGACTGCCAGGGCCGCAGCATGGTGTTCATCGCGCTGTGCCGCGCGAACAAGATCCCGGCCCGCATGGTGTGGGTCGACGGTCACGCCTATGCCGAGTTCTATCTGGAGCACGCCGAGGGCAAGGGCCACTGGTACCCGGTCGAATCGGCCGGCACGCGGGCCTTCGGCGAGATGCCGCTCGCACGCGTAATCATGCAAAAGGGCGACAACTTCACCGTACCCGAGCGCAAAGAGCGACTCCGCTACGCCTCGGACTACACGATCGGCCTGCCGACACCGGGCGGCGGCAAGCCGACGGTGAAGTACATCAGGGAGCCGCTGCAGTAGGTGCCGCGAGCCGAGCGGCACTTGAACCAGCGAGCAACATTAGCATTCGATTCGGTTCGCATGTCCGCCTCGGCTCGGCGGACCTTCATCTCTATGGAACGCAAGCCCGAAACCATTGCGTTCTGGCGCGGTCGGTTGCCACATTGGGAAGTCGAGGACGGTCGCTACTTCGTGACAATACATCTCGCCGGTGCAATTCCATTGAAAGGACAGGAGAGAATCCACTCGATCGCGTTGGAATTGGACAAACTGCAGCGATTCAATCACGAGCGGCGACTACAGATCCAACGCCATATTTTTGCCGAGATGGAGTCCTGGCTCGATCGTGCGTCGCCGGTCGAACATCTTCAGAAAGCCGAGATCGCCAATGTGCTGATTGAGGCCATCAGATTTCGCGCCGGCCGAGAATGGAACATGTTTGAGTACGTCGTCATGCCCAGCCACGTGCATTTGTTTTTTGAAGTTCTTGCAAACTCATCATTACGTCGTTCCGTACCGACACGTTTGAAGGGCATCCTTGAACAGTTCAAGCGGTGGACCGGACACGAAGCGGCCAAACTCATTTCGACGGACGGCAGCCGATTCTGGCAGGACGAGTGGTTCGACCACTGGTCCCGCTCGGATGAAGAAGACCAACGGATCATTGCGTACATTCGCCAAAACCCAGAAAAAGCCGGCCTGGTGAAACACTACTCGGAATGGCCGTATGGCTCTTGGAGTGCATCGAAGTAGGTGCCGCGAGCCGAGCGGCACACACCTTGCGCGAAAATCAAGGCCCGCATCACTGCCAAAGTCCGCCTCGGCTCGGCGGACCTACTTCGCCAGCGCCTTCACTACCTCATCCTCCGCCCCGTCGAGCGAGCTGCCGGCCCAGACGCTGCGGCCGGCGCGGTCGAACAGCACGTACGTCGGCGTATATTGGATGCCCATGGCTTCGAAGCTCAGCCACGCTCCATAGCCGACGGGCCATGTGAAGCCTTCCACGCTTTCGACGAAGCGCTTCAGTTCGCCGGACGTATTGGCTTCCGGCGTGAGCCCGATGATCGTCAACCCTTCGTCCCGATAACGGCGGTATAACTCGGCCACATCGGGTAGCGCCGCACACAGGGTCCGCAATCGCTGGACCAGAAATCCACGAGAACGACCTGGCCGTCCAGATTGGCGGCCGAATGCGGCGTGTCCGCATTCAACCATCCGCTCACCGAAAGTGGCGGCATCGCGGCACCTACCAGCAGATCGGGTGCCTTTGGTCGTCGGAGCTGAATCACGAAAAGCGTCACCGCCGCGACTAACAGCAAGACGAGCAGCGGCCACGACGTACTACGCCGCTCGTCGACGCTCGGCGTCGCTGGTTCGTGGATGTTCATGAATTCGCCTCTCCCCTCGGGAGAGGCAGCGAGCTGTCGAGCGGTGAGGGATTCGCTCGGTGGTGGGTTTAAGCTTGATCCGATCGCGACGCGGTTCCCTCACCCGCTCGCGACCAACGCTGCGCGTCGGTGCCCGTCGCGACCTCTCCCAAAGGAGAGGTATTTTACTCAATTCTCCTCCGCAGGCGGATCATCTTTTCGATGTTCAGGTCCTCGCCCGGCTTGAAGCCGACTTCTTCCGTGCGATCGATGATGTAGAAGCCGCGGTTACGCTTGATGTCGCCCGTGTCGCTGCCGACTTCGCGGCCGAGCATGTAGCCCTCCGGGTAAGCGCGGTTGTAGAGCTCCAGCGCCGCCAACGTAGCCGGCGAATTGGGCGTGCCGTCGCCGCCGAATCGTTGTTGCACCATCGAATCATCCCAACTCGGTGCCTTCTCCATTTCGAAGTAGCCCACCGTGATCCACACGGCAAACACGTTCGATCGGTTGGTTACGAGGTTGCCCAGCCGCGTCCGCGGTTGATACGTCATGTACGAGTTGCGGTTGGCGTCCAGGTAGGGCGTCGTGGCCGTCTCGCTGAACAGGGGCACCCACTCGCGATCGCGATCTTCAAAATCTTCTTCCGGCACGGCGCGATACTGATCCAGGCTGGCCCCGCGATGGCTGATCGCGTCGTTGTGGAGGCCGGCTTCCCGGGCATCGTCCACCAGGCCGTTGATGTAGGGATCACCGGCCTCGAGGAACTCATCGGTGTCGCCGTCCCCGTTGTTATCCATTCCGTCGCCATCATCCACGTTGTTGTCGCCCCAGCGGCGGTTATCGTCCCGATCGCGCGGATGGCCGCGGAGCCAGGAGGCGTCGACGCCGTGCTGCTTCATTTGCGGCAGCGGCACCATGAAGCCCGCGTTGGACGAGCGGAACGGGTTGGCGAACACCGTGGGAAATCCCGGGCTGAGCCCCATCGCAAACACGTCGGGGAACGCACCGTCCGCCGGCTTCTCGATCTCAAATTCATACTCGAAATCACTCGCGTTGTATTGGGCGTAACCCTTGCGGCTCAACACCACATCGCGCCAGGCGGGGCCACCGTGGGCCAGCTGGTTGACCGAGTCCCGGTCGTGTTCGCGATGCATGATGCCGTCGAACACGTCGGACCAAATCAGCGGCACGCCGTTGGCATCGACCACGCGCCGACCGGTCACCGTGTTGAGATTCACGCGGCCCGGTTTGCGCTGCCGTGACACTTTGTTGTACGGCGGCTGCAGCAAGTAGCGCGGATCGCCGGGACCGGTGATGTCGTCGCTAAGATTAGGTGGACCTGGCACATCATTGAATATCTCCGCCGGCAGCATCGTATCGGTGCCGACAAACCGCGATGGCACGTGGACAAAATCCAAAATGCGGAAGAAATTCGCTGCGCCGTGCGGCTGCACATGTTGCCGCCCCTGCGGATCAGCGACAGTCAGCACAGGAGGACCGATTTCGGGTGGGTCGCGAATTACATTCGCCGGAAAGGGCGACGTAGCCAGCATGTTCAACAAATAGCCGTACGGCGTGCGAAATTCGGCCAGCCGTGTCAGCGGCGTATCCGGATCGTTGTCCTTTAGATTGGCCGCCGTTGGGCCTTGAATCGGTCGCTCCAAGCCAGTTCCATCATATGGATTGCGCGACAGCCCTTTGCCGATGATCTTGAACTGCTGCAACATCTGCGCGCTAGACGTGGCCGGCACGTTCAAGAGCTCGTCCCCGCTGACATACGGCCGGTTGGTCCACGCCAGCCAGGGATAGGTGGCATTCACCTGCACGTCACCACCGCCGACATTTTTGAAGGCATACGGCTGCCTCGGTGCGCCATACGCGGTGACGGGCACTTTGTTGGCGTCCTCGGCGGCGTTGTAAAACTCTCCGTACGACTTGTTCTGGAACCCGAGCGAATGGTCGAGCACGTAATCAAACACGTGCTCGTCGACGGGAAACATTTGGCCGATCGTCTGCGCGTCCTCCCCCGCGAGCACCAACTGCCGCATGCGGGCCCCCGTCTCCGGAACGTCGATCAGATCGCCGCCGGCGGGATTCTCGTCGACGATGGGCGGAGTGGCAGGTGCGGCCACGGGCCCGCCGACAACCTTCTTCTTGTTGTGCCGCTCCTGGTCCCAGAGCGTGCGCTTGACGCCGTCGACCACGTTGCCGGCGACAACCTGCTTGGTGTGGTAGCCCCGTTCGAGCGACTTGAGATGGAGACGCTGCTTGAAGCCCGCGGCTGCCTGCGTCTGCTGTGTTCCCTGGGTGCGGCCGTCAAACGGCAGGATGCGCCGCGCCGTGTGGTCAATTGCCGTCCTGGTGGGATCGTCCGAGCCTTGGTGCGGATCGGTCGTGTTCCTGCCGGGCCCTTGCGTGGATGGCAGGTTCGTCCGCTCGCGGGGTTCAACGCCGTTAAACGCCGTCATGTCCGTGCTCATCGAGTCGATCGTGAGATACGGGTTCACGGGCAACGTGGGATCGAAATCCGGATGCGGCGTGCCGTCGCTCAACAATGGCTCGGGGTTCCAAGCCAGCGTGGGATTGGCCAGCCGTTGCAGATGCACGGTGCAAAAGTTCGCGGTGGTGCCGTTGCGCACCAGGTCCAGCTCGCTGTCGAGCGGATGGGAAAACGGCGTCACCGGGCCGGCATCTTCCGGACGCGCGTCAGCGCGCGGACTGCGTCGGCGAAATTCCCATTCGCCTACCGCGTTGCGAACAAGTTGCCGCTTGACGTCGTCGCCGTCGCCCCGTGGGTCGATGTAGCCCGGGTAGGAATTTCCCTTGTCATCGATGTACCCGCCGGCCGGCTCGGTGACGTTGAGTCCCTCGATCGGAATGGCGACGCAGGCCTTGATGTTCGGCTCGACGTTGACCTTGTCGGTCATGTTGAGCAATTGGCCGTTGATATCGACCCACTCCGACCCGCCGTTCTTGTCGACCAGGATCTGGTGTTGATACGGATTGCGCTTCGGCATCAGCTCGATCCGGCGGATGCGGTCCAAGCGGGTGGCATGCTCACGGTCCGCCTGGTAGTTCGCACGATCGACCGGCGGCATGATGCGGCCGAACGTGGTGATGAACCGGGGCGTGTGGGTTCCGTCGGCCGTGTACGCACTCTGTGTGTATTGCGTGCCGGCGGAGCCGACGATCGCGTAACAGCCGGGCATCACCGGAGCGAGTATTGTGCCCGTCGGGTTGGCAACGTCGCTGGGAACGGAGCCGGGGCCGACGTCGGAGGCCAAAAAGTACTGGCTGCCCAGCGCACGGGGCGTTGAAAATGGCGCGGCGGATGACATCGGCGCGCTGGGAATCCGCAGCCGAGTCGTGCTCTTTGTATCTTGCGTGCGACTGACAAATGTCCAGCGATTATTCACGCGATCGTAGTGGCTGTAATTCACGGTGGGCGGCGCCGTGGAAAAATAGACCCAGCGGTCGGCGTCGCGGTCGCTGTCGAACGTGAGCTGATCCGGATTGAGCATGCGGAATTCCCGGTTGTTGTTGGTCGGGTTGGCACGCCCCACAGAGCCGAGCAAGCCGTCCGCAACTTCGACCTGGTACTTTTCGTATTTCTTCAGCAGCTCGGGAGTCCGCTGCCGGACGATCGCCATCCGCCACACGGGAGAGGCGCGGGGCCACCAGCTGCGCCACCCACGTTCACTAAAGCATCGCTCTGGCGATGAAGCAGCACGCCCTCGTCGACTTCATTGGGCCGCCGCGGGTCCCGGTACGGCACCGGAGCCCGGCCCGACATGTCCATGTGAGGGAGCCCGTTCGGGTAGCGGCACAATTCGGGGGGACGGGCGCCCTCGCCCGACCACGGGTTGACTAACTCCACAAAAAACGACCCCATGGGCTTGAGCCGCTGATCGAGGTCCTGGTCTGGTGGCGTCAAGGTCGTCGAGGCCGGCGGCAGCACCAGCTCCGGCGAGGGGTTAATCGATTCGTCGCTGGCCTTGCGGTCGTGGAACGCCAGCGTTTCGCTGATGAGCAGCTCCGGCCGCTCCGCACCCCACACCATGCCGCGGGTCTGGTGCAGCGGCTTGGGTGCCGCGTTGGCCGCCAGCGCCATCGTTTGCTTGGCGCCGTTGTTGTCGAGGACCAGCTTCCAGGCGATCATCTGGCCCTTGTTCTCATCCGTGGCCGCGTCGCCATCGATAGGCACCAAATTGGCATTCGCATCACGGCAGCCCCAGCCGTCCCACGGCATCTCATCGTATTCGAAGGGTGTCATGATCACGTCGGAGTCGCACATGTCGGTGCAGTTCACCGCCCATTGCGCGATCATGCGGCAAGTGAGCTTGTGCTTGATGATGAAGTCGGCCTGCTCGAGCACGATGCCGGAGTCGGTGAGCTTCTTTTTCTCGTCCTCGACCCATTTCATGATCTGCGGATCGTTCGAGTCCCACGGCGCGATGTAATTCTCGTCCACCAACAGCAGCATCAGACAATACAGGTGGCGGGCGTACATCTGCCGCGCCTGCGAATTCAAGTTGCGAACCGTGGCGAAAGGCGAGGCGCTCAGCGCGTTGGCGATCTGCGGATGGAGCTGCACACCCTGACCGTTCGTGTAATCGAAGGTGATCGGCTCGGTAATCGGCCCACTGGTGCTGGTGAGATTGGCCCACAATTGGTCGCGCGGGCCATCGTACGGACGTCCGTCGGCGTCAAAATCGCCGGGGAACAGATCAATAAACGGTTCGGCCAAACCATCCCATTTGCCGTTGTTATTTAAATCCAGAAATGGCTCGCCCGCTTCCAGGGGATCGTCCACGACGCCATTCACAAATTTGTCGCCCGGCTCGCCGGGCTCATCGGTAACGCCGTCGCTGTTGTTGTCCAGTCCATCTTTCGCGGCATTGTCGTGGCCGTCGCCAAACGGACGGTTCAGATCCATCCGCAATCCGGCGTAGATCTCCGGCGCGAGAACCTGGGCCATTGGCGGATCGCAGATGCCGTTGTTGTTTACGTCGTTTGCGGATGGGAAGGTGTCCCCCGCGTCGTACATTCCGCTGCCATTGGTATCAACATAGGTTTCGCCCGTGATGCGGGCCTCCGCCAGTTGAGAAACCGGGATCAAGAGGTCATCGCGATACTCGTTGTCGTTCAACCCAGCCACGGCGGCTTCGTCCCAGCCGTTGGCCTCCATGATCTCCATGCGAACCTGCTTCCACACGCGGTACCGCATGAGGTCGATGATGTTCGCCTGCGCCACATCCTTGCCGAACAGCGTGCGGAAGTCGTCGGAGTTCGGCGCATTGATTTCGTCCGCCTCGTCGTCGGTGCCGTCGTTGTCATCATCATGGCCGGCGCGTCCCGGAGCGCCGTCGGGGCCCACCGCGAGACCGGCCTGGTTCGGCACGGTGCCGGCCGCCACCGGCGGATCAACGCTGTCGGTCGTCACCAGCCGGCGGCTGAGCGAGGCCAGTTGCTCGGCGGCGGCCATGAGCTCCGGCGACGGCTGACCGTTGGGCGGATCGATGCTGCGGTTCACCGGATCAAACAGATCGTTGGCAAACGACGTCGTGCGGAACGGGTCGAATAGGATCAGCTTCAGGGGATCAAATACGTCGACCACGTCCCACAACCGGCTGGGAAGCGAGCCGCCGTCGTGATCGAACGTGCGCAATATCCGCTCCAGGTCGGCCGTGGCGAACGGCGCATCGTCGTTCTGACTTAAACTCGTTTGAAATGCCGAAGCGGCATTAGGAAACGTTGGCGCCCACGTATCGCGCCGCTGCGCGCTGCTCAGATCGAGCTCGTAGGGCGAATCGGTTAACAGCGAGCGCGGCAGCGGATTATTCGTCGGGCTGCTCGGGTTTCGATCGTAGCGGATCTCGTTGACCGGCTGGCCATAGTAATCGAACCCCAGCGCATAGCGCATGAACATATCCGACCAAGATCCAAACGACGTCAAATGGTCGATACGCCAGGGGTAGTTGAAGAACTTCAACTGCGCAGCAAGATCGGGAGTGCGCTGGTCTACGGTAGGATTCGCGGCGTTGTCTGGCTGGTATTGGTAGTTGATGCCCGGTGCAGCGGCCAGCGCATCCGGCAGCGCGCTGGTCGTGCCCGTCACGAAGCCGAGCCTGCCCGGGATCGAACGCCCGTCGTTGCCAATCCGGCCCTCCAATAACGTGGCGAAGCTGTCGATCGGCGCGATGGTTTCGGCGCGATTGACGCGCGTATCCAGGGTGCCGTCAAGTCGCTGCCAGGGAATGGGAAACAGCGGCCGCAGACTGATCTCCGGCGTGCCATAGCCCAGACCGTGCGCAAGGACAACGAAGACGTACGGAACCCACCGCTGGTTGCCGGATTGTGCGTCAGGTTTCCCGGCCAGTTCGGCATCGTGCGCGTGGGATCGAAATACGTTGTTTTGATCACGTCGTTGAGCGGCGGCAGAAGTTGCTCGGCCAACCCGTGCGCGTTGACGTTCAGCCGGCTGTCCATGTCGACGATCAGGAACGCGTAGAGCGGCTTGTAGCGCGTGCCGTCTTCGAGCTCCTGGATGGGGTCGCCCAGGTCGACCCACACGCTGTCCGGCACGCCGTCGTTGTCGTTGTCGACGTCCCAGGGCCCAACCGCTTCCCAGAACGGCACGGCGATGTTGAACCGCGGCGGGTCGGAGCTTGAATCAGAGCGCGTCAACGTCGAGGGAAAATTCCCCGGCACCGAGAGCGGGTTGCCGCCGTCGAAATGCGGATGGTCCTCGCGGATCGGCCGCAGGCTGATCTTCCGCTTGATGGCCGTGATCAGCGCCGCCTGCTGCGGGGTCAACGGCGATGTGGGGGCCCAATTCGCATCGTACGGCTGCAAGATCGCCCGCACCGCCTCGTTTTCATCCATCCCCGAATCCACCAGCAGCATGAGCAGCCGGTGGTACCAGAAATTGAACAGATCGGGCCGATGGAACGACGGCAACGGCAGGTCTTCCAGATCGAGCCGCAGGAACTTGGTGGCGTCCAAGCTCGGGTCGAGTGCCGAGAGCGTCACCTGGCCGCTTCCATCTTCCTGCACCACCCGGCCCTGCGCCCGCGGCGAAACCGATAAGAGCGAGAGCCACATATTCTGGAAGTCGGCCGCATCGTACG
The DNA here is from genome assembly GCA_963786455.1 of uncultured Planctomycetota bacterium. Classification (GTDB taxonomy): domain Bacteria; phylum Planctomycetota; class Planctomycetia; order Pirellulales; family Lacipirellulaceae; genus JABDGM01. Next base: position 420,709 of record CAWAZX010000019.1, read on the forward strand.
ACTCGTCCATGCCGCCGGGACCATCGTAATTGGCGTAGCGAACGACAGGCGGATTCGTGTTGGTGGGGTTGAACGGAGCAAAGTCAACGATCGGTGTCGGCAAAAACAAATTCAAAAAGTTGGGCGATGGCGCGACTACGGGGTGATAACAGAGCGTATTGGCTGCGGGGGTTGGAGTTGAAGTACACGGAGTTGGGCAAGAGCGCCACTTCGGCCGCCAGCGCTTCGTCCGTCGAAACGGGAAACAGCTCCATCGCGGTTAACCGAGCCTGCGCCGGGAGTGCAAACTGGTTGTAACCCACGCCGGTGCCGCTGAACGGCCGGCCGTTCACCACAAACGTGTGCCCGCCGCGCTTACTGATCGCACCGGCAGGGTTTCTCGCTTCGGTCACGAGGTCGAAGAGCTCGTAGTCGCGGTTGTTATTCGGATTGAGCCGAGCAGGGTGGGTGACGGGCAACTGACCGCGAGTTTGCAGCGGCGTCCCGTCTGTCCGTTGAAATGCCATGACGCGGAAGCGAAACAGCCGCGACTTGGTGGGCGGGGTGGTGACATTCGAAGTATCCGAACCTTCTCCGATGTATTCGTAGTCCACGATCCGCGTCGACTGACCCGCCGCCGGACCACTGGTCATCGTCAACACACATCCGTTGTAATAACCGCGGGTCAGAGACAAAGCGTGTGATTGCGGCAGTCCGAACGCGTCGCGATCGAGTGCCAACACGTGCCGGGTATCGGGAATGGCCTGCGCGTCGTCGATCGTCGTTAACGTATCGTTGGCCCCCAGGGGGAGCTGGCGGACATAGATGTCGATCAATTGGCCCAGCGTGACCCCCAGCGCGGCAGAGTTCCGTTTCACACCCGCATAGCGTGGGTACTGACTTTGCGGTGTGGCAAAATCCTGATTCAGCGTGACAGGCGAATATACCTCCGCCACAAACCCTTCTGTGCCGTACAGATCGCGCAGCAAGCTGTGGTACCGAATTGCCGATGTGCGGTTATCGGAATCGCGTAGCAGACTGCATGATGGCCCGATGCAGCAACTTGCCGGCATCGTTGCCCAGACGATTGACCCTGGCCGATTCCTTGGCCCCCTGGCTCTGATTGCTGCTCGACATCAAGAACGCCGTGCCGATGAGCATGAACAACACGAGCATGCTCAGCACGACGAGCAGCAATACGCCGCGGCGTGTGGAGCGAGGAGCCACCCAGAGGGTACCTGGCGAGGAGCGAGGAGTCCGTTGTATCAATCCGCGATCCTCAACCCGCATTCCGCAATTCTCTCCGACTCTCGACCTTTCCTGTCATGTTGCCTCTCCAGTGCGAAGTGCTCGAGAATTGTTGTGGGCTGTTCACGCCGCCCTACTCTTGCTCCTCGCTTCTCGTTCCGCCCCTCCCACTATTGTTATCTGGACACCGGCCCGTTCGGATCCGACACCGATGGGCTGCTAATGGCCCACGACGATCCGCCCGCCCCTTCCAGACGCAGCGTTTTTGTATGGACCGCGACTGCGCCGCGGCAAATCGCTACGCACAGATTGTTGGCCGAGTTGATGACCACATTACTCGGTTGCCACGGCCACTGCGCACCGCGGACCGCGACGACGCGGTTCACCGTTGGCTTGAAGTTGGGAATTCCTGTGCCTTCGGTGTCGATCGACAGCACCTGGTACCAGCTCAGCACAAACCGCGGCTCGCCCGCCGGAGGATTACGCGACAGATCCACGCGGCTGTTGGGATGCGGGCCGCAGAGCATGATCCATTGGCCGGATTTCAGTCCCTCGAAGGGCGTTTTTCCGGACAGGCTGTCGGCTAAATCCGTCAGCAGCAGCTCGCCGCCATTCAGGCCCGTGGAAATCACGCTCGCTTTGACCGCTCGCTCCTGGTCGCCCATCGTGTCGCGGAACGATTTGAATTGGTCGGCGGGGTTTGGTCCACTGGCAATGAGGCTGCCCGCCGTTGGCGCATTGTCCGGTAGCACGCGCTTATAGAACACGACGACGGACACATCGTACGCAAAACCTTCCGGATTGCGGCCAATCCCTTCCAGCGCCGCATTGCTGGTGGGCACCACCGTGACCATCCAGGAGTACTCGCCCGTCCACTGCCGTGCCAGCGGCTTGCCGTTCTTATCGACGTCCCAATTCTGCGCAGCCGGCCGGTCGTCGCGGTCTGGCAGGTCCGTCGTCAGGTCATCGCTCCCACGGAAGTAGTGATTCGCGGCGACCTCATCCATTTGCCAGCGGGTATTCGGATGTTGAAACGTGACACGCCGCACCGGCCAGACGGTACCCCACGGCCTCCAGTCGGGCCCGTACCCGGAAAACGGCAAAAGCATATCGTGGGCCGTGGCGGGAAAAGCTGCTGCGATCGTATTCCAAACAGGACTCATATTTCCCGGGAATGCCATCACGGCCACGCCGATCGGATCGAGCACAAACGCGCTGCCAAACTGTTGGACGATGCGCGTGCGATCGTTCATTGCCGCCGGCTGAAAGATGGCCTCGCCAAGCGTGGAACCCAAAGGGCGAGTGAACTTGCCACGATCAATGGCAGTATCAGACGGGAACAATACATCGCTCGGACCGCCTCGGGCATCGGGAAACGGGGTCATCACCCGCCAGGTCCGCGGGTTGAGCATGCCGCGGGCGACGATGTCGTTCATCACGGCCTGAGCGATCGCCGAGCCGTTGTCGGCAATGGTCGCCTTCTGCATGTAGTAGCCGCCGACGGGAAAAATCGCCGCCACGCCCAACAGGCCCAGCGTAAGGAGCCCCATCGCGATCAGCACCTCGGTGAGGCTGATGCCGCGGCGAGGTGTCGGGTGTCGGGTGTCGGGTGTTGGTTCGGACACTGACACCTGACACCTGATCGAAGATTCGCCGTGGGGAACACCTGACACCTGCGGGTGTGGGAACGAGGGTGTGGCGCGTTTTGCACTTCTAACTAACATCGTTAACGTCTTTCTTCAACCAGTGCCCCTGGTGAAATATCCAAAGCGAGCCGGGTCGTCCTCGACCCCGGCCTGCGCGACCAACAGCCGCGGCTCTATGTGTATTTCGCGCGTCGCAACGGGCGCGGCTAAATTGTTCTGGCTCTTTGCTCTCAGCTCTTAGCTCTCCGCTCTATCTTCCCCCCAACTGACTCATCTCGCGGGTGAACTCTCGGGCGGTGATGATTTGTTGATTGCGACGATCGCCCGGGTCGCCATTGGGGTTTGCGTACAAATCGACGAATGCGTTTTCGACCGATCACCACGCGGCCCGACTGGGCGCCGATCACGACCCAGCGGCTGGTGCCGCTCAGCCAGTTGATCGGCGACTTCAGTTCGTCCAGCTTCTCTTCAACGCCGGGCGAGTTCGGCGCCGGCAACGTAGCGAGCGTCGGATCGCTGGCGGTCCGTGGGGCCGGTATGTTTTCCCGCTTCCCGACCAGCAGGAACACGTTTTCCACCACGGGATCTTCGAATGTCTCGACTTCCTTCGGTTTATCCGCCTGCAGGCTGCACGAAACGCTCGCGATCGCGGCCTTCCGGCGCGAACAGAATCGTCACGTCGAACGGATTATCAACCCTTTTTTCCGAATCGATCGGATCCATGGTGTAGAAGAATTTGTCGTTGCCGATGCCGGACGCCCGCAGATCGATCGCCGTGCCTTCGGGCAGTTGATACGGCTCGTCGGATGTCCGCGCGGGCCGGCGCAGAACCTTGTATCGCAGCGGCTGCGTCCACATCAGGTACCGCCGCGACGTTGTCCTGCAGGTCGGGATCGCGATCGCGTGAAGTTCGCCAGTTGCCCGGCCGGGTTGACGGGGCGAATCCAGAGCTCACCGTCGGGCTCGCCACTCGTCGTCCTTGTAAAAGCCATTGGCATCGACGTCCGGATCGGTGTCCGTGATCTCGAATCGCGAACCGGCGACCTCGATGACATCGCCCCGGCGGATAATCCCGATGGAGGCAGGTCCTTGTCGAGGCCTTCGGGCAAGCCGTCCGAGTTGAACGGCTCCTCAAATCCGCGTCGCACGAACTGCACGGCAAAGCCGGTTTCGGAGTCCGGGTGTCTCGAAATCCGCACGCGTAGAGCTCGGATCGAATCCGGAAAACGGCGGCGGCTGCTCGACATAGAACACTTCGAGGCAGACCGCGTTGTCGTTATCCGTGCTGCCGGGCGATACACGGCCCGTGTCGGCCGACAGCCGCTTGAGCTGGATGCCGTACGGCCGGCCGCGCGCGACCGCCCGCGCCTGGGCGCCGGTGATGAACGTGTTGAGCGCCGCGCGTGGCCTCGCGCAGCCGGCGGTCGTCGTTCGACGGCGCCATGATCGGAATCGCGGCCGCCACGATCGTCGTAAGAATGATGATCACGGCCAACAGCTCGATGAGCGTGAGCCGCGGAGCGGAGAAGTCGAGGGTCGAGAGTCGAGAGTCGAGAGCCAGAGTACGTGAGCGCCAGCCGCGACACCCGACGCTTCTGGCTCTTGACTCTCGACTCTTGACTCTTGACTCTCATGCTACCGCTGTCCCAACAAATGATTGTGAATGTTGTCGGTCGGCGTCCCTCGGCCGTATTGGTGCCCAGGAATACTCTTCCGGGCGAGGTCAGGGTCATCCACTTGTGCCCACGGCAAAGATGGCCGGCCAGTTAGGTGGATTCGGTACCGCTCGTCAGTAGTCGATTGCAGTTAACCCCTGATACACCACGTACGAGTTCACGATACGGATGCCCAGCATTTCGTCGCGGCCGGCGGCGATAAATCAGCGGCACCAGGCGGAACGCGGGCGGATCGATGCGGAACATGTCGAACGGATCATGATCCGTGGCCGCGGCCGTCGTCCAAGCGTCGTTCGACGGTGCAGTCGGCGCAGCAACTGGTTCGCATTGATCTGAATCTGCGAATCGAAGCCCGGCGCCCAGCGGAGGAAATTGATCGGGTGGCCCCAGCCGTCGAGGAACTCGAGCGCGCCGTCGCCGTCGGTGTCGCCGATGTCTGCTCTCGCCGAACAGCGAGCGGGCCTCGCCGTCGCCGGTGGCCAGCGTGATGACCATGTACAGGCACTCGGCGCCCTGGTTGTCGCGAATCTCCTCGGCGTGTGTTGACGTTGCCGGTCAACGAATTGTTGCGGCCGGCGATTGCGGCATAGCGGCGCAGATAGATGTTCGCGAGCGACGTGCGCCCGTGGGCGAATTCCCGCGCATGTCCTGGTAGAACGGATAGCGGGCGTCGTGCGACGCCGGTCGGAGTCGGCGGGCACGGCATTGAGCAGCACGTCGCTCCAGCGGTCGGGAACTTCCATCAGCATCAATTCGCGCAGGGCGTACAGCCGGGCTTCGGCCAGGCGCTTGCCCTTCTCCGCTGCCGTGTCTGGCAGAATTCGTTGAATTGCCATCGATCGACCGGCTGCCTGCAGCTTCACGCGGCGCGTTTTGTACGTGTCGTAGTGCTCCATCAGCAGCGTGTGCAGCCGCGTGACGATGTTGCGGGTGTGCGCCTCGCGGGCCGTCTCGCCGGCCACCGCCGCCACGCCCAGGATCAGCGCGGCCAGGATGCTGATGATCAGGATCGTGATCAGCAGCTCGACCAGCGTGACGCCGGAGCGGGACGAGAGTCGAGAGTCGAGAGTCGAGAGTCGAGAGCCAGAACGCGAGCGCGGCCCGACATCGAACTTCTGGCTCTCGACTCTCCACTCTTGACTCTTGACTCTTCTCACTGCTGCGCATCCTCGATCTTCGTCTCGCGTCGTGAAGTTGACGATCGTGTCGGCGACCTCGCCGATGAACGGGCCGGTGGGGAACAGCAAGATAGTCGGTCCATCGAGTCGTGCCGACGTCGTGTGCCGACATCTGCTCGAACGCGTCCTCGTCCCACGCGTCGTCGATCGCCGCAATGCAGGATCTGGAACTTGTCCGGATTGACGAACTCGATGGGCACATCGGCGCCGTGCTGAATCGCTCGCTTTCTTGAACGCGTGAACGTGCAGCGCGAACGGACTTCATCGGTCGCCGCCGGCGGATCGAAGGCACTGCGAGGTCGGTCCGACCTTCACGGCGGCCGGATGCCGCGAGGTATCGAAATACAGGTACGGCTGCTGCGACTTTCGCGGCGTGTATTGCCAGAAATTGATCCGGCGGAACTGATTGACGCCGTTAATCGTTACTCTGTATTCGACGAAGCGATCGTTGCGACTCGTCGAAGTATCCGTCCTCGGCACGCGGCCCAAGCCGGGTCGACCTCGAACGGAAAGACCCAATTGCGGCTCTCGATCGGATCCAGCGTGCGGTTGTCGATCGTCGCCGAGACTCTGAATGCGATACGACGGCCCGCCTTCGCCCGAGATCGGGATACTTCGGATCGCTGCTGAAGCCGCCCAGCCAGAACACGAGCGCTTCGCCGGCCGTCATGCCGCCGTGCACATCGGTGCAGATAGCTCGACGTTGGCCGGGTCGAAGCCGGCCAAGCACGCGGATCAAGTCGTCCGGTTCCTGATGCCGCGGAAACGCCTGCTTCAGATGCCGCTTCAGATCGTTCAGCATCTGGCGCTTCATCGAGCGGGCTCCGATGCTGTGCCGTCCGTCTGGCAATTCGGCGGAAACGCCGTGATCTTGTTCTTGTATTCATCGATGCCCGTCGTCGATCTGGTTGATCTCCGCCTTGATCCGCGTCTCGCGCATGGCCTTCGAGCGCCCCGACCGCCGCCACCGTGATCAGCGCCGCCAGAATGCCGATGATCGTGATCACGACCAGGAGCTCGACGAGGGTGAAAGCTGCGGCGAGGAGCGAGGACGCGAGGATGCGTGGTGCGAGACTCAGATCGCTGATTCGTTGCTTCGATGTTACGATTCCATATTTGATGTTCCTTATGTTTCGACGAGATCGATCAGTTCGGTTCCTTCGCTCGCTCCTCGATCCTCGCTCCTCGTCCCTTACTTACTCAACCCTTCAATCAACTTCACCAGCGGCATGAACAGCGCGATGACGATGAAGCCGACCGCGCCGCCGAGGAACAGGATCAGCAGCGGCTCCATCAGCTTCGTCAGGCCTTCGGTCAGCACGGCCACTTCTTCGTCGTAGGTGTCGGCCACTTTGTAGAGCATCGTGTCGAGCTCGCCCGTTTCCTCGCCGACGTCGACCATGTTCACCACGATGTCGTCGACGATCCGCTGCTTGTATCTTCAGCAGGTAGATCAACAGGCCGATCGGCCCGCCGATGAAGCAGAACCAGAAGAACGCCGCCACCGGATGGAAGCCGGGCACCGAGTGCTCCTTCATCGGCTTGGCGATCGCCTCGCCCTCGCGGATCGCTTCGGAGACCTTGCGCGTACATCCGCTCGAACATGGCGTTGCCGGCCGTGTCGCGGGTGATGTTCAGCGCTTCGAGGATCGGCACGCCGGTGGCCACCAGCGTGCCCAGCGTGCGCGTGGTGCGGGCCAGGATGTTCTTCTCGATCAGGTTGCCGAAGATCGGCACCTTGATGATGAACTGGTCCCAGCCGATGCGGCCGTGCTGGAACTTGCGGATCAGCTTGACGATCAGCCAGATCGCGATCGGGATGCCGGGGATCAGGTACCAGTAGTTGACGCACCAGTTCGAGATCGCCGATCAGCAGCATCGGTCATCGTCGGCAGCTCGAGGTCGAACTCGTCGAAGATCTTGCTGAACCCGGCACGATCTTGATCATGATGAACGTCAAGATGCCGACGGCCACCGTGACGACGACGACCGGGTAGATCATCGCGCCTTTGACCTTGCGCTTGAGCGATTCGGCCCGTTCCTGGAAGTCGGCCAGGCGCTGGAGAATGACTTCCAGCGCACCGCCCGCCTCGCCGGCCTTGATCATGTTGACGTACAGCCGGTTGAAGCACTTGGGGCTCTTGGCCATGCCTCGGAGAGCGTGGAGCCGGCTTCGATTTCTTCGCACGATGTCTTCGAGCGAGTACTTGAGGCGGCCCGGCTTGGCCTGGCCGTCCAGAATCCGCAGGCTGCGCAGAATCGGCAGGCCGGCGTCCTGCAGAATCGAGAGCTGCCGGGTGAACGTGCGTGAGGTCGCTTGCGACTTGACGCCGCCGAAGACGAAGCCGCGCTTCTTCTTGCCGCCGGCGGCCTCGGCCTTCTTGCGGCTCTTCTTGACGGTGATCTTGGTGACGAAGTAGCCCATCTGGCGAATCGTCGCTTGGGCTTCTTCTTCGGTCGGCGCTTCGATCACGTCCTTGATCTCGGCCCGGTCGCGTCCATCGCCTCGAATTGAAAGGTTGGCATGGCAATGGTCTCAGCTGTCAGTTGTCAGCTTGTCAGTTGTCAGTCGAGCCATGCCGCTTGCAACTGACAACTGACAGCTGACAACTGACAGCTTTCTTACGCTTCCAAAATCGTTTCTCGCACCACTTCGTCCAGCGTCGTGATGCCTTCGAAGCAGCACTTGATGCCCGCGTCGCGGAGCGTGACCATGCCGTGCTTCGTGGCCAGCGTCGCGCAGCTCGTCGGTCGAGCGTTGGCCATGATCATGTCGCGCAGGTCGTTGTTCATGATCATCAGCTCGAACAGGCCGACGCGGCCCTTGTAGCCCGTGTTGTTGCAGACTTCGCAGCCCGCGCCGCGATAGAACCGCTTGCCCTTGCAGATCTGCTCGGCCGTCAGCTCCAGGTCGTCGAGCATCTTCGCGCGGCGGCGTGTACTCCTCGCGGCACTGCATGCAGACCTGGCGCACCAGCCGCTGGGCCAGGATCGCCTCGACCGTGGCCGTGATCAGGAACGTCGGCACGCCCATGTCCTTCAGCCGCGTGATCGTGCTCGGGCGCGTCGTTGGTGTGCAGCGTGCTGAACACCATGTGGCCGGTGAGCGAGGCCTGCACGGCGATCTCGGCCGTTTCCAGGTCGCGAATCTCGCCGACCAGGATCTTGTCCGGGTCCTGCCGCAGGATGGATCGCAGGCAGTGCGGCGAACGTGATGCCGATGTCGGCGTCGATCGGCACCTGGATGATGCCGTCGATGTCGTACTCGACCGGGTCCTCGGTCGTGATCAGCTTGTCTTCGATGTTGTTCAGCTCGTTGAGCGCCGAGTAGAGCGTGGTCGTCTTGCCGGAGCCGGTCGGGCCGGTGACCAGCACGATGCCGTTGGGCTTGTCGATGACCTCGCGGAACTTTGCCAGCGTCGGCTCGTCCATGCCGACCTTGCTCAGGTCGAGCGAGACGACCGAGCGGTCGAGCACCCGCATGACGACGCTCTCGCCGAACATCGTGGGCAGCACGCTGACGCGCAGGTCGACCGGGTGGCCGCCGACGGTCAGCTCGATGCGGCCGTCCTGCGGCAGCCGGCGCTCGGCGATGTCGAGGTTGGCCATCACCTTGATGCGGGTGGTGATCGCGAACGCCAGGTGCCGCGGCGGCGGCACCATTTCGTACAGCACGCCGTCGGCCTTGATGCGGATCTGAACTCGTCCTCGAACGGCTCGAAGTGCAAGTCGCTGGCGTGGTCCTTGATCGCCAGCAGCAGCACCATGTTGAGCAGCTTGCGGACCGGGGCGCTGTCGGCCAGGGCCTCGACGTCGTCGAGGTCGATCGGGCCGTCGGCGCTGATCGCCGGCGGCCGCGGCGGCCAGCTCGGCGTCGTCTTCCATCGCGATGACGATGCTCTCGACGCTGTCGGTGCTCTCGCCGTAGTACCGCTCCAGCGCCGCGAGTCATCGCCGACTCGGTCGCCACCACGACGCGGATGTTGTAGCCCAGGAACGTCCGCAGCTCGTCCTGCACGCTGAGGTTCTGCGGGTCGCACATGGCGACGGTGAGCGTGTCGCCGTCGAACTCGATGGGCACGATGCGGTACATCTGCGCCATCGGCTCGGTGACCATCGCCAGCACGTCGTTCTTGATCGTGATGTCGCCGAGCGTCGACGGCCTGCAGCGCCAACTGCTCGGCCAGCGCCTGGGCGAGCTGCTCCTCGTTGATCAGGCCCATGTCGATGGCGACCTTGCCCAGCAGCTGGCCGGGATGCTCATGCTGCTCATCGACCAGCAGCTCTAGCTGCTCGTCGGTGATGAAACCCAGGTCGACCAGGATTTGTCCGATGCGGCGATGTGCCATGATGAGGAGTCAGGGTTCAGGGTGTCAGGTGTCAGTGGATCGAGTCGTTAGTCGGCGATGCCGAGCTTGTCGATTGCGGTCCGCTTCGTCCGTTCACTACGTGCGTCGGCGTCTTCGCTTCCGTCCGGTTGGTCGTCGAAGATGCCGCGCTCGGCGTTGGCGAATGCGCTCGCGCCAGTTCGTCCGGCGTTGTTGCACTTCGCCAGGCCGTCTTCCTTGGTGATCATTGCCTTCCTTCCAAAGCTTGAACATGTGGTCGTCCAGCAGCATCATGCCGTGCTTGCGCGCCGGTTTGAATCGACGAGGTGATGCGGAACATCTTGTTCTCGCGGATCAGGTTGGCGATGCCGGGCGTGACGACCAGCATCTCGAACGCCGCCACGCGGCCGCCGCCGATCTTCGGCAACAGCTGCTGGCGACAGGATGCCGATGATCGCCGAGGCCAGCTGCGTGCGGATCTGTTCCTGCTGGTTCGTCGGGAAACACGTCGATGATGCGGTTGATCGTGCCGGCCGCGCTGGAGGTGTGCAGCGTGCCGAACACGATGTGGCCCGTTTCGGCCGCGGTGATGGCCGCTTCGATCGTTTCCAGGTCGCGCATTTCGCCGACCAGGATCACGTCCGGGTCCTGCCGCAAGGCGCGGCGAATCGCTTCGGAGAACGACGTGCACGTCGACGCCGACCTCGCGCTGGTTGATCGTCGACTTCTTGTGCTTGTGGTAGAACTCGATCGGGTCTTCGATCGTGATGATGTGGTGGTCGACGTTGTCGTTGATGTAGTCGACCATCGCGGCCAGCGACGTGGTCTTGCCCGAGCCGGTCGGCCCGGTGACGAGCAACAGCCCGCGCGGCCGCATGATCAGGCTCTTGAAGACCTGCGGCAGGCCGAGCTCCTCCATCGTCAACATCTTGATCGGGAATCTGCCGCAGCACCATCGCGACGTTGCCGCGCTGCCGGAAGACCGAGACGCGGAACCGGGCACGCATCGCCGAACGCGAAGCCGAAGTCGCGCGCTGCCCGTTTCCTGCAATTCCTGCTGGCAGCGGTCGGGCGTGATGCTCTTCATCAGCGCCAGCGTGTCGGCCGGCTCGAGCACCTTGGTCTCGAGCTCGCTGCATCCGGCCGTGCAGCCGCAGCACCGGCGGCTGGCCGACGGTGATGTGCAGATCGCTCGCTCCCTGCTTCACGCACGCCGAGAGCAACTTGTCGATGAGAATCGTTCCCATGCTTCGTTCATTCCCTTGGTTACGAGCCCGCGGACAACTACGCGAACCCACTTGCAACAACGACCGGCTCACCGCACGGAGAATGCCGCGGACAATGTCGCCGTCCGCCGCTGATGCTCGTGCAAACCTGGCCGTCGTGCCGGGCACTTGCCAGGGAATGCCTCTTCTCGCGTCACGCGTCCGCTGGCCGCTGCCCCGAGCCCCGGATCGCAGGACAGCAAGTCGAACATCGTGCCGCCGCAGCCTGCGGTGCAGAGCCGTATGGCAGATAAGAAAAGGCCATCCAGCCCGCACCGGCAGACTGACGTCACCGATTCGTAAATCTGCGGCGAACAATGGATTATTCGCCGCACCATTGACAAACTCAAGAAATCTGCCGAGCTTTTTGCAGTGCGCCGGTCGCGGACGTCGCGACCGTTCGACCGCGACGTCGCCAGCAGTCCGCATTCTGACGACCGGCTGGACCTCAGAAATGCAGCTCGATTGTAGCCGCGAAGTCGGCAGCGCAGACTTGCGAGTCGCTACTTCTCGCCGTTTGGCGACGCGGAAGACTTCTTCGAGCGTCGTGATGCCCTCCAACACCTTGCGGATGCCGTCGTCGTAAAGTGTTGTCATGCCGCCCTTTACGGCTTCCTTGCGGATGTCCTGGGTCGAGGCGCCCTGGAACGCCAGCTCGCGGATCTTCGACGGTCATCATCATCAACTCGAAGATGCCCAGCCGGCCCCGATAGCCGCTCTTGCCGCAGTGGTTGCAGCCGCTGCCCTTCATGAAAGTTGGCCGACGCCGCCTGCTCCGGCGTGATGCCGGCCGCCTCGCAGCTCGTGCTCTCGGGGCGTGATACGGCTGCTTGCACTTCGAGCAAACGACGCGCACCAGCCGCTGGGCCAGGATGCCGATCACGCTGCCGGCGACCAGGTACGCGGGCACTCCCATGTCGACCATGCGTGTAATAGCACCGGGCGCATCGTTCGTATGTAGCGTACTGAAAACCAAGTGTCCAGTCAAAGAAGCCTGAATTCCCATCGATGCCGTCTCGTAGTCGCGCATCTCGCCGACCAGGATGATGTTCGGTGCCTGCCGCAACATGGCCCGAATGATCCGGGCGAAATCCAGCCCGATGCTGTGCTTCACCTCCACCTGGTTGATGCCCGGCAGGTAGTACTCGACCGGGTCCTCGGCCGTGATGATCTTGCGGTCTGGGCGGTTCAGCTCGTTCAGGGCGGCGTAGAGCGTCGTCGTCTTCCCCGAGCCCGTCGGCCCCGTGACCAGGACGATCCCGTTGGGCCGGCGGATCAGGTTGCGGAACTTCTTGAAGTCCTTCTCCGACAGGCCCAGCTGCCGGACGCCGACCTTGATGTTGTCCTTGTCCAGGAGCCGCATGACGCACGACTGGCCGTGGTTGGTCGGCAGCATGCTGACGCGCAGGTCGAGCTCCTTGCCGCCGGCCGTGATCTTGATCCGGCCGTCCTGGCAGCGGCGGCGCTCGGCGATGTCCATCTTGGCCAGAATCTTGATGCGGGAGAGCAGGGCCCCCAGGAGCCGCCGCGGCGGGCTGTCGCGCTCGACCAGCACGCCGTCGATCCGGTAGCGAATCCGCACGCGGTCCTCGAACGGCTCGACGTGGATATCCGAGGCCCGCAGCTGCACGGCCTCGCTGATCATCAGCTGCACCAGCCGCACGATCGGGGCGCTGGTTTCGTCGACGATCGTCGTCGCCGCCGCCGCCGCCGTCGTCTTCCGTCTCGGTGAAGTCGATCGCCGTATCGGTGAATTCCTGCAGCATCGAGTCGGCCGATTCGTCGTCCATCTGGCCGTAGTTGCGGTTGATCGCTTCGAGGATGCTTTCGCGCGTGGCGAGACGCGATTTCGACCTTGCGGTTGAGAATGAACTGCAGCTTCTCGAACGTCTCGTAAGTCGAACGGGTCGCTGACGAGCACCTTCAGCGCGCCGTCCTCTTCGGCCAGCGGAATGACCGCGTTTTCGCGGGCGACCGACTCGGGCACCAGTTCGACGACCGACGGCGGAATCGGCACGTCGCGCAGGTCGAAGAACTCGTAGCCGTGCATGTCGGCCATGGCCTGCATGACCTGCTCGCTCGTGGCGTAGCCCTGCTTGACGAGGATCTCGTGGACCTTGCCGCCGTTGTTCTTGGCGATGGCCTGCAGCCTCGGCCAACTGCTCGGGGCCGACGATCCCGTCCAACGAGAAATTTGCCCAAATCTGCCATGTCTGTATTGGTTGGAGTGCTACTCCAATTCTATTCGCGGAATGGATCGAATCGCATTGCCGCGGCCTCTTGATGAATTGTCCGATAAGTGGGCCTGCCGGGCGGCACGTTGAGCGCAGCCACCGGAAGCATCCCCTCGAAAACGCGGTCCGAAACGCGCTAACCCTAGATATTACTTAGACTAACGCTCACGCCGGCAGGTGTCAATCAAATCCGCTCTGCGACCAATTTGCCCGTGGCCTGCGGCGATTCAGCATTGGACGAGAAGCCCACCTTTTCGGAGGTGCCGCAATGAAGCGATTACGCACAGCCGAAAGCACGTGCGTTCACCGCCGACGGGACAGAAAAAACGCGGCGAAGGCAATGATGCACAATACCAACGAACCCGGCTCTGGGGAGCCCGGCTGGCCGGCAAATTGAGGCTCGCCCCCTGCCTCGAATGCAGCCGCAGATCCGCGGCCAAAGTTGCTTTTCCACGTCGAGTAGTCAGCCGCGTCGACAATGCCATTGCCGTTGCCGTCGGCTGAGAGGTCCGTAGTTGAGCCCAGCGCGCTGCGCCAGACGGCGTAATCGCCGGCGTCCACTTCGCCGTTCAAATTGTAGTCGCCGGCAAGTACTTGCTGAGCGACAAAGCCGCGACCGAAGTTGCTTCTCCACACTCCGAAGTCGCCGCTGTCGACGATGCCGTTTTTGTTGCCATCGGCCATCAGGTTGGAGGTCGAATTGAGCGTGTTGCGCCACAGCGCATAGTCGGAGGCATCGACCAGTCCGCTTCGATCGTAGTCGCCGGGAGTTTGCGACGAGAGTGGCCGTGGAAAACCGGTGCCGCCGACTGGAATTAGCGCGATACCATCCTCCAGCGCCTGAGTCGAAAAACAGCGCTGATTTGGGAGTCGCTGAGCAATTCTGTATTGCGGCTGCTGGTCATCAGGTTCGTCGTACCGGACGGTGCATGCAGAAGTCCCAAGTTGTGGCCGATCTCGTGTGCCAGCCAATGGCCGGCGTGTTCAGCGCTCACGCTCGTGCCGACGAACACGGCGATTCCGTTCAGACCGATGTTCCCCACCCCATTCGCCCAATTCGAAGCCTTCGCATCAAAGCCAGGCACCACATTGACAAAAAACATGTTGATGACCGACGGACTCGGGTTGAGTATCCCACCCTGGGCGCTGGCATTGCCGATCATCAAGTTCAGATCCGTGATAGGACGCACGCCGACGCCCAGGCCCTGGTAGGCAAACGTGTCGTTGTAGTGGACGACGTTGGGCAAAAAGTTGACGTCGATTCCGGCTTGCGCCAAACCGTATCGATGGTCGCCTTGATGGCTGCTTCGCGTGTGGGGTCACCAAACGTTGGTGCCGGCGAGGTACCGTTGCTGAGCGCGGTCTGAATCGTTTGGATGGCGATCTGGTGCGTAATCGGCCGCGCTGGATTGACTACCAGTGCGGCGGCACCAACCGAGCTAAGATGCAGCGTCACCCCCAGGGCGACGAGCAGGGTTGCGCGGTACATTCCGTTTCTCTTTATTCGATCCCTGAGCGGCCATAGAGCCGCGCCATCCAATCGCGCGGTCGGCCGTTATGCGGATAAGTTGGGCGTGATTCTAGGAACCCTGGGCGGACTTTTCCAGGACAGAATGGCGGCAATTTCACAATTTGGGGAATTTAACGCGATTTTAACGGATGGCTCTCGATTCGGCCGTAAACGCCTTGTCAGTCCGAAAAACGCCAGCAGCAATAGCATCCAGGTAGAAGGTTCTGGGACGAGATGTGGTAGCTGTGGCGCCAGGTTCAGCTCCGTGCCAACGCCAGCAACCGCTCCAAACCGACGGCGCCAAAGCGTGTAGTCGCCGCTATCGACCACACGGTTCCCGTTGCCGTCGGCGGCCAGGTTGGAAGTCGAGCCGAGTGTATTTCGCCACAACACGTAATCGGCCGCGTCGATGGCGCCGTTGAGATTAAAATCGCCGGCGAGCTGGGTGGGAACTGGCCGCAAAAATCCGGTGCCGCCGGAGGGAATGAAGGCGACCGAATCATTGCGCGACACAGTTTGAAAAACGGCGGCGATTTGGGCGGCGTTTAAATGTGCCGTCGTTCCCTGGGGACTCATCAAATTCGACAGTCCGTTTCCCAAGTGCTTCAGGCCAAGATTGTGGCCTATCTCGTGCGCAACGACTCCCGCGATCACGTCGCGGCCGCCCTGGAACGTAAGCAAATTGTCGCCGACGAACTGTGCGATGCCGTCATTGCCGATGCTGCCGATGCCGTTGGCCGAATTCTCGGCGCCTGGTCCGAACCCGGGCACGATATTCACGAAGAACATGTTAATCACTGATGGATCGGAATTCATGACGCCGGACAAGGACCCGCGCGACAAGATCGTGTTCAAATCGTTGGTCGGTCGGAACGCGCCGTTGCCTTGATACGCAATCGTGTCGTTGAACCGCGTAATCGTCGGCAGGAAGGCCACGTCGATGCCGGCCTGCGCCCATACCGAATCAATGGCGGCTTCAATACTTGCGCGTTGTGTCGCATTGCCGAAGACCGTGGCAGGAGAGCTGCCGTCAGAGAGCGCGGTTTCGATGATTTGAACATTGACACGGTGCGTGATCGGACGCGCCGGATCAACCATCAACGCGGCAAAACTGACAGCCGGCCAACAAATGCCGGCCGCCAGCGCGATATCGCGCGGCCCTGCATATCAAGACTACTCTGTTCGCGTTTCCCCACCCGGCGCGGCAGGCGGGGTGAAGGCCCATCAGAAAAGCAAATATCTGTCTGCGCCTCCAAAATTCTATGACAATCCATCATGAAATCGCCAGTGCGCAAATTTGGCATGCCCTGTTAGCACCTCGCCACTGCGCCGTAACCTATTCGCCCAGCGTGCGCTTGCGCGCGCAGGATGTGGTGGTAGTGCTGGGCGAAGCGGTGCGCTTCGTCCCGTACGTACTGCAGCAGCCGCAGCGCGTACGATCGGCGGCTGAGCCGCAGCGGGTTGTCGCGGTCCATCGCATAAACGAGCTCTTCCTTTTTGGCGAGCGACAGCACGAGCGGCGGCTTGATTTCCAGAGCCTGAAACGCTTCCAGCGCCTTTCGCAGTTGGCCGATGCCGCCGTCGACCAGCAGCACGTCGGGAAACACATCGCCGTCATCGCGCAATTTGCGAAACCGCCGCGCCACCACTTCGCGAATGCTCGCGTAATCGTCGACGCCCTCGACGTCGCGAATGCGAAACCGCCGGTAGCCCGGCTTGAACGGCAGGCCGTCGAGAAACTGCACCAGGCTGGCGACCGTCTCGTTGCCGCCCAGGTGGGCGATATCGACGCCTTCGATATTCCGCGGGCGCGTCGTTGAGCTTGAAGATTTTCTGCAGGCCCGCGAGGCCCTTTTTGGGGTCGACGAAAAACACTTCCGGCTGCTCGTGCGTGTCCAGCTCGCCCGCGTTCGCGGAGGCTCTCGAGCATGTCGAATTTCGTCGCGCAGCCGGGCCGCTTGCTCGAATTTCAAGTTCGCCGACGCCTCGGCCATTTCCTGCCGCATCTCGTCGAGCAGCGTCTTGCGGTTGCCGTCCAAGAACATCCGCAGCCGTTTGATGTCCTTGCGATATTCTTCCTTGCTGATCCGCAAGTTGCACGGCGCCGTGCATTGATTGATCGACGCCAGCAGGCACGGCCGAAACCACCGCCACCGCTCATCATCCGCCTCGATATCCAGCGAGCAAGTGCGAAACTTGAACACCTTCTGCAGCGCCTGCACCGCCCCGCGCAAGCTGCCGGCGTTGGCGAACGGCCCGTACAGCTTGGCGCCGCTCGTACGCGGCTCGCGGGTCACTTCGACGCGCGGAAAATCTTCGTGCGTCGTGATCTGCAGGTAAGGAAAGCTTTTGTCGTCGCGCAGGTCGCGGTTGTATTTCGGCTGGATGTCCTTCACCAGCCGCGCTTCCATCAGCAGGGCATCGACTTCGCTCTCGGCTTCGACAAAATCGACGTCGTACGCATCGCGCACCAGGTGGGCTGTCCGCTGGTCGGCCGCCGCCGCGGCCAGGAAATAACTTCCCACGCGGGCCCGCAGGTCCTTCGCCTTGCCGATGTACAGCACGCGCCCGGCCTGGTCTTGAAACAGATAAACGCCCGGGCGCTGAGGAAACTTGCTGCGCACTTTCTCCGCGGCGCGGGCAAAAAATTCCGCCTGTGTCTTGGGCAGTTCCAGCGCGGCGGCGCCGCTATCTCCGCTGGGCGTCGACTCCTGAAGCAATCGTGGTTCGTCGTCACTCATTTTTGCTGAGGCTAGTTGCCTCGCTGCCTGCCAATCCGGTGTCACAATTGTACCAGCCGCGCAGCATAAAAAGCCCTCAGAGCATACCTCCAAGGGCCTTCTGCCTCTTATCTGCTAGCTCGACCGACCGGCAGGTAGTAAGGACATGCCAGTTGGGCGAATCTTCCGTCGGCTGCTAATCCAGTGCAATCGCGAGCTGTTGATCAGGCTCCACAGTGACGGTCCTGGACAGGTCCGCCTCAAAGTACTTGCGGAGAGAGTTTTTTCAGAGCCTGCGCGGCGGCAGGAACGGCAGGTTTGGCAACGTAGTACGCATACTCTCCGGAAATCAATTCGCCATTGAAAGTGCCATCCTTCTGGACTGGAAACTCTCGAACATGACCATCACCGAGCGGTTGAAAGATCATCACCATGCCACCAGGGCTGGCCACTTTGTGACACTTTTCCCGACACGCTCACAGGAGCCGCTTTCAGTTGCACTTCCGAACTGCAACCGAGGAGACCGACCAATCAATATCAAAACTATAAACAATCGCATGGGTGACCTCCGGCTAAAGAGTTTCATTGACTGTTTGGCCGTCTTCGGCACCGACCATCCATTTCACGACGACGCCATCAATGCTGTCAGCCAGAAAGCGAACTGAACCGTCGCCCATGGTCGCATTGACACCGCCCGGATGAAACGCGAACGGTTCATCGTTGGGACCACAGTTGTTGACAGACCAGCGGCACTCGGGCCGGCCCCCCGTACGGCGATGGCGTAGTTGTTAAGCTGCGCTACGCTTTGAACCGGGACTGATCGCATTGCTGGGCCCGGAATAGCCGTTGCTGACTGCGTCCGCATCGGCCCAGGCAAACACGCGTCGCCCGTTTGCGCCGCTCGACATATTGATGGGATCCGCGGCACCCGACACGGGAGTGAAACGCGAGGAGTACGCTCCGTGGATGCTCACATCGGGATGCGCCCGCCCGGCGTCTTCGATCCATAGAATCGTGATGGCTGGTTCCGTCGGTGACTCGATTGAAGCCGCCGCCTTCGCAGTTGAGCATCGGAGCGACGACCTGGCTTTTCCATTCGGCGGAACCGGACTGGGGTGTGTTCGCATGCCGTACGTCGGCGGAGCCCGGGCGGCTGTCGATATCCGAGAGGGCAACCACCATGTAATCAATTCCGCCGTAGCCGTGAACCGGATCGCGCTCCGAATTCGAGATCGGAACGGACGGGCAAATGAACGTGTCAATCTTCGTTTTCGCCGCGACCTGACCCGACGGATGAGCGGGATCGTCGTAGTTACGCCCCTTGGACTTGGCGTGCAGCAAGCAGCCGGTCGAGGTCTTGAAGGCGTCGCCGCTGGGAGTCGCCGCAGTAGGCGGCAATCGGATCGGTCTTGTGATCGAACATGTCGTACACAGCCGTCTGCTCGATGTAAGGCAAGATGATCGTGGCGGTGGAATGAATCATGTAAGTCGTTGACGCGCCGCCGGTGGAATCGCACTGGCCGGGGGCGGGAAGTTTCTTCCGTGCCGATTCATAATTGAGAACACCAAGCCCCAATTGCTTCATGTTATTGGTGCATTGCGATCGCCGGGCCGCCTCCCGCGCCGCTTGAATCGCCGGCAGCAAAAGCGCGACCAGGATGCCGATGATCGCGATCACGACCAGCAGTTCGACGAGCGTAAAGCCAGTCGGCCGATTGCCCGCGTCTGCCTGACCTGCAACGTTCCATGACCAATCTCCCATCAAGTTACGAGTGTCGCCCGTGCTTTTGTGCGCCATGGCCTCACGGCGCGCTCGTGAAGACACTATGCGCGAACGCGTGAAGAAACGATGAAGCGATATGTGATTCGCGTGAGGAAATCGTGAGGGCGGCCGCGATGAGACATTGCGAAGCGTAGATGAATTGCTTTCACACGCCCGCGAAACTTTCGCAGATCGGCTTCCATGCGATCGAGCCGCTCTTCGAGCTGCGCTTTGGCCGCGTCGAGATTGGCAAGCTGTTCCGGCGGAGTGTAGGTGAACATGTAGAATTTGATTTTCGGCTCTGTGCCGCTGGGCCGGCAGGCGACGTAGTTGCCCTCGGTCGCCAAGTCGAGGAACACGAGGTCGCCTTTCGGGCCTTCGAGCGGTAGCTGCAGGTGTCGCGAGCTGAGCGGCATCTCGGCGCCGCCTCGGCTCGGCGGACCACGTGTCACGGTTTGCCGTTCGTAGTCGCGGACTTGCGACGACGCGATCGCCGCCGATTTCGGTCGGCGGGCGCGGCGCGAAATGCGGCCATCACTTCTTGCATGCGCGCCATGCCCTCGCTGCCCGGCATCTGCACGGAGACGGTTCGCTCGGCATGCACGCCATGTTGCCAGAACAGGGCGTCCAGCTTTTCGTGCAGCGTTTGCCCGGCCGCTTTCAGCTTGGCCGCCAGTTCGCACAGCAGCAGCGAGGCCACCGCCCCGTCCTTATCGCGCACGTAGGTGCCGGCCATGTAGCCATGCGATTCTTCGGTGCCGTAAGATAAACAGATCCGGGCCGAACTCGTCGATCGCCTCGGCGATCCATTTGAAGCCGACCAGCAGGTCGCCGACGTGCGCACGCCATAGCTATCGCCAATGCGGCGGACCAGCTGCGTCGTGACCAGCGTTTGCACGATGAAATGCTGCGGGCTGAATCCGGCCGCTTGCGCGGCGGTTTTCCAGCACGAAATCGGCCAACAGTGAGCACCGAGCTGGTTGCCGGTGAGCGTGTCGCCAACGGCGCATCTGATCGGCAAACGTGAGCGGCGCGGCGCAGCCGATGCGGTCGCAATCCGGATCGGTCGCCAGCGCCAGATCCGCGCCCGCTTGCCTTGGCCCGCTCGATGATCGCGTCAAACACCTGCGGATTCTCCGGGTTGGCGACATGGCCCGGCACGTTCGGAAAATCGCCGTCTGGCTTGGCGTGCGGTCCGAAAACTTCGACTTCGCTTGAAGCCGTCGGCAGCCAGCACGGGCACGACGGCCGTCGCCCCCACGCCGTGCAGCGGCGAATAAATCACCTTCAAATCGCGCGGCCCCGGCGTGGCCTGGGTCAGCACGGCCTGTTGAAACTTCGCGTCCATCTTCGTCCTGGCAGTAGATGATCTTGCCGGCGGCGAGCATCTCGTCGAAATTCGGCCCGGCGAATCTCCTGCGTGTTCATCACGCGCTCGATGATGCCTTTGTCGTGCGGCGGCAAAATTTGCCCGCCGGTCGACCAATACACTTTCACCGCGTTGTCGCTGGGCGGATTGTGGCTGGCCGTCACCATGATGCCGCACGAGCACTTCTTGTCGCGCACGGTGAACGACAACTCCGGCGTGCTGCGAAAACCTTGCAGAAAGTAAACCGTGAAGCCGGCGGCCGTCATGATTTCGGCGCACAGCCGGGCAAAATGCTCGGATCGATGCCGCGTGTCGTAGGCAATCGCGCACGAAAGCGGCACGCCCGGCCCCAGCGTATCCTTCACGTAGTCGGCCAGACCTTGCGCGCTTTCGCCGATCGTGCGGTCATTGATCGCGTTCGAGCCGATCGGATACATCTTCCCGCGGCGGCCGCCCGTGCCGAACGGGATCACGGTCCAGAACACGTCGTCCAGGACTCTGCCACTTCCCGGCTCAGCGATGTGCGCGGCAACTTCATCGGCGTATTCGGCGTAACGCGGTTCGGTGAGCCAGGCAACAATGTTCGCGGCCGCTGTCGAGCTGATCTGACCGCTGCCTGTGGCTTGTTTAACTTGTTGCAACAGCTCTTGAGTGGACGTCGTATGTTGAGACATTTCCTTCACCACAGAGATACAAAATATTCGCAACGATCAATCGGGACCGCTAACGTAACATAGTCATCGCCGGCGGAGCTAGAGTGGACCGATTTCCCAGCCGCTTGCTGGCCGTGACCTACGCATTGATAATACGAAAATTAGCTGCCGATTGGATGGGAGACTACGTTGTGTGGCAGGTGCGATTCGGCGTTCGGCTGGTCGTGATCATCGCGGTGGTGGCGTTGACTGTTTCGCCGTGCGCGCGGGTGTTTGCAGCAGAGGCTTCCTCAAAGCCCAAACGGGCGCGCCCACCGAAGTGGACCGCGGATGTGCTAGATGCATTTTTTGAGGATGCACGCGAAAAACTGAACGGTGAGCGACCTGATTACGCCGCTGCCGACACCAAGACGCCACCTGCAAGGGCCGGCGCGGTCACGGAGCAAAAACCAGCCGCGACTGGCGGATGGTCAAAACTTATCGACGCTGAAACGATCGAAACGGAGATTAAGCGCCTTGCGCAGGCAGTTGCCACCGATGTGTCGACGCCGAGCGAGTTCAAAGGCGGCAAGTACCAGGATTGCCGTCGCCACTTCAGCGTTCTGGCAATGCTGTTTGCGGTGGCCGCCGAATACGATGGCAACGTCCGCTGGCAGGACGTCGCGGCCGGCTTGCGTGACGTGTTCGCCCGGGCTGGCTATAACTGCAAAGTCGGCACCGACTCGACGTACCGCGAAGCTACCCAACGCAAAGCCGATTTGTCGGAACTAGTCGCCGGCTCTCGGCCACAAGTGCCGCAGGTGGAGCGGTTAGCCAATTGGAGCCAGGTTGCGGATCGCCCACCGCTGATGCAACGGATGAACATCGCGCACGAGGAGCGACTCACAAAGTGGCTGGCGAGCGAACGCGAGTTTGCCGAACATCATGACGAAGTCCGTCACGAGGCACAGCTGGTGGCAGCGATTGCCGACGTGATTGGCCGCGAGGGCTTCGATTACTGGGATGACGAGCAATATGCGGCATACGCCCGTGAACTCCGACAATCGGCGAGCGACGTCGCGGCAGCGGCCGAGCAAAACAACTTTACAAAGTCACGTGAAGCGGTCGGCGCGGATGACCAAAGCGTGCGCCGATTGCCACGAAGGCTATCGGGGATGATAAAGTCGAGAGTCAAGGGTCAAGTGTCGAGAGCCACAAACATTTAGCGGCGGGGCTTGCCCCGGCGTGTTATGATGCCGCTCCGGCGAGCCGTTGGCTCGCGACTACGTCGTGCGTCACGATTTACTATCGTCAATTTTCAATTTGCATTTTTCAGTTTTCAATTTGCAATATCTGTTTAACTGACACTGCAAAACACATGTCTGATCAACTTCGCTCTCGCCTGTTCGCCGAGTTGGATTCCATTCGACTCATCGATCCGCATTCGCACATCGAGCCCAAATCGGCGGCGGCGAAAACGCTTGCAGACATCCTTGGGTATCACTACTACACGGAGCTCACCCACTCCGCCGGCATGCCGCGCGAACAGATCGAAGAGTCCGGACTCGACCCCAAGGAAAAAGTTCACCGGCTCGTGTCCCGTATGGAGCCGCTGCGCAATACGATCCAATACATCTGGTTCCTGGAACTTTCGCGGGCGTTTTTCGATTTGCCGCCCGACGAGCACGTGACGACGACCAACTGGGAAAAGCTCTACGACACCGCAGCGAAGAAAATGGCTCAGCCGAACTGGGAAGAACAGGTCCTCGAGCGGACCAAGCTCGACGCAGTGTTCCTGACCAACAACTTCGACGATCCGCTCGAAGGCTTCGACACCAAGCGCTACATTCCCTGTCTGCGCACCGATGATTTGGTGTTTCATCTCGGCAAAGTCGAAGTTCGTCAGCGGCTTGAAAAGTCGACGAACACCGATGTCAGCGACGCCGCCTCACTTCGCGATGCCATCGGCAAACTGTTCGATCGCTTCGTTGCGAAAGGGCGCGGGCCTGCGCGATCTCGCTGCCGCCCGGTTTCGCGCCGACGTCGTTTCCCTCAGGCCGCTTGCGGCAGGAGTTCCAGGAGACCGCCGCCAGCCTCGATCCGGCCTTGAATGTTGTCTTGCGCGGGCTGGAGGGTGGCGACCCGGCGGAGCAAAGCTTGTTCGACGACCACCGCCGACAAGTCTCGCATTTCGTCTTTTGGACGCTCGCCGAATTCTGTGCCGATTTCAAGCTGCCGTTCGATCTCATGATCGGCGTCAACCGCGCGGTCTACCGCGGCGGCGTGTATCAAGGGCAAGACTTGTACGACAGCCGTGTGTCACTCATCCAGTACAAAGAGTTGTTCAACGCGTTTCCGCAAGTGACGTTCCCCATTTCAGTCCTGGCCAGCGTCACGAACCAAGAGCTCGTGAGTTACTCGTGGATCTTTCCCAACGTCGTCACCAACGGCCACTGGTGGTATTCGAATACCCCCACCTACATCGAGTGGGACGCCGCAGCCCGGCTCGAAGCCGTGCCGCAAACCAAGCAGATCGCGTATTACAGCGACGCCTACAAGCTTGAGTTCGTGTCTCCCCAAGTTCGCGATGTACAAGCGGATTCTGGCGAAGATTCTGTCCGAGCGGTTTATCGGCGACCGCGGCTGGAGCGAGGAGCAGGCCCTGGACCTGGGCAAGCGGGTGCTGCGCGGCAACGTCGAACGCATTTTCAACATGGCGTGATTGGCTTCAATTGTGCACCGAATCCGCTTCTTTGAGGCCCAACGGCCGGCGACCCACGCGTCGCAGGTTCCGCGCCGCGTAGCGATTCGGCTATTAATAGTGATCTATCCGAACGATCGCACCGATTTTTCCGCTCTTTCTGCGATGACGGCGAAATGATCGCCAAATCATTGAGGTGCCGGAAATCGAGTGTAAAATAAATGCCTGAGGATCTAGAGAGGCTCCTCGCGACAGGTACCTTGGGCCTGAATCGATTCGGTTTCTGTCCGAACTGGCGACCCCGTTTGGGAAGCATGAACGGCCGCGCTGCGGCCTCTAGCCCGGAGCAGTTCTAATGAGTTTGACAACCTGGTCTCGCTCCCGCGCGGCGCCGGCCGTCGTTGGGATGTGGGCCATTTGAACTTCTGGTCCGCGGCTGTCCGCTTTTTTCTTGTTGCGGCTTTCGTGTTCGCCGCGTCTGCCTCGCCCTTGGCGGCTGGCGAAATGCTTGGTACGAGCAATTTCTTTTTGTCCTCCGGCACGGGTCATCTGCAAGGGCCGTTTGTCGGCGCAGTGAACGCCAATAACCTCGTCGGCGCTCCGCGGTTCTACAACGCCGGCTTCACGGGCACGAACGCAGTGATTGCCAACATCGAGGCCGGATACGTGTGGACCGGGCACGAAACGCTGTCGCATGTAACCACGATCCCCACCAGTCCCGGCGCAGCGGGAGAAGTGGATCGACATGCCACGTGGGTATCCATGGTCCTGGGCGGGCGGCCCGGCGGTGCGAATCCCGGCGATCACCAGCGCGGCATGGCACCCAATGCCCAGCTCGCCTCCGGCGCAATCGCCACGAACTGGCCCACCAGTCTCACGCGTTACACCGGCAGCTTCAATTTCAACTTCAGCGCGATTTCCACCTTCGGACCGTACCGGGCCGCATTCATCACGGGCGTGCCTGTCGCGGGCGGATCGCGGACGGCGGACGTCATCAATTCCAGCTACAACGGAAATGGCGATTTCGCCGGCACCAATTCGCTGTCCGGCACGCTCGACGCATTGATCAATCAAAACCCCCGCACGCTGCTCACCACGGCGGTCGGAAACACGCTGCCCACGGGCGAAGGGCCAAACCGCGTACTGTTTCCGGCCACTGGGTACAACAGCATCAGCGTCGCGGCGCTGACATCCAACGGCGGCCTTTACAACCTGCCCAGCGTCTTCAGCAATGGCGGGCCGAACGATTACTTCGACTCGGTGAACGGTACCGTCAGTGCCGTCCGCCAGGTCATCGATATCGCCGCGCCCGGCGAAAGCTTTTCCACCGCGTATTACGGCGGCGAAACCGGCGGCAACGGGCCGAGCCTGATGGGGCCACCCGGCGGTCCGGCGGGCGGACCCGACTTTTACACCCGCAGCATCTCCGGCACGAGCTTCTCCAGCCCCACGGTGGCCGGCGGGGCGGCCCTGCTCTACGACGCCGCGTACGCCGTGCTGGCCGCCAGGCCCGATGCACGCGATGGCCGCGTTATCAAATCGGTGCTGATGAACGCTGCCGACAAAACGATGGGCTGGGACAACGGCCAAATCGATCACCCGAACGGCGGCGGCGGCGTGCAGACGACTCGTGGTGTCGATGACCGCGTCGGCGCCGGACGGCTGAATCTTGACCGCGCGTTCGATCAATTCCTCAATGGCACGACCGACGTTGCCGGCACCGTGCACGGATCGCTCGGCGCGGTGAAACCGGTCGGCTGGGATTTCGGCGAGGTCGCGCAGGGGGCAACCAACGACTACTTGATCAACGGCACGATCGTCGAGGGTACCACGTTGACGGCCACGCTTTCGTGGTTCCGCGATCGGTCCACCTTCGGCCTGACCGAATATCAGGACGAAAGTTTCGATAACCTCGATTTGGAACTATGGAGCGCACTGGCCGGCAGCCCGCTGAATTTGATTTCCGAGTCCTTCAGCCGCTACAACAACACGGAGCATTTCGAATTCAAAGTCCCCACCACGGGCCAGTACATGCTCCGCGTCCGCTGGAAGGAAGAATTGTTCGACGTCCTGGGCGACGTCAACGCCGAACACTATGGCCTCGCCTGGTCGACCTTTGCGGTGCCCGAACCCACAACATTCACATTGGTCGGCATGGTGCTAGCGGCTTGCTGCTTAGCGCGTCGACGCGCATAACTTCGACCCTCGGTCGGGCTTTCTAGCTGAACGACCCCTGCGACCGGCCATTTCGAAATTCTCCAACTTTTTCACTCTTGGCCGCGAACCGGCCTGCCGAACAGGGTGTCTAAGGGGCGGCCGCGGGCCTGATCCAGCAAGCTGGAGCGCTCTGAAGAGCCCTGCTGTTCGCTTGACTTGACCTCCGGCCCATGGGAAGCTTGGATAGGGAATAGCCGTGTTTTTGCACAGTATCATGGCAAAGCACTGCTCGTCCCACCCGTAAAACCAATTTTTTGTTTCAGTTCTCTCTCGAGCGGCGCACTGGCGCAGCGAGGAAAACGATGCGATTCAATCACTTCGACAACATGATTCTTGGCACCAACCACAATGGCCAAGGTTTCGTGAACGCCGTCGAACGTACGCATCGTGCCGCGCTGCGCATTCTGGTATCCAAAATCGCGCGCCGCCATTCATGGCACCTCGGCAGTTGGCTTGCGCTAGTCATAAAGCGCATGGCCGCCGCCGGGACGACGCCGGGCACCACGGCCTCCGTGGTCGGGGCGACGTGTCCGAGTTACTCGGCCAGTCGCCGCCAGCGCCAACAGCGCTGGTTGCTGGGCGTCGTAGTCGACCCCGGCACAGTCGGCGTCCGCTAATGGGCGCGGCCGCAACTAGCGGTCACGTCCAAAAGTGAATCGACGATCGCCGACTGAGCGAGCCCCCGGCCGCGACGAGCTGGTTTTTCGTGCCAATCGTCCGACCAACAAGGCTCTCTGCTGTCCGCCATGTTTCGCCTGGACTCGCCGCACGACGCGGCAGTCGGTTTCCGAAAGCGAGAGAACCATGACCGCAATGTTATTAGAGCTGGAAGACGAAACGACTTCACTTGAGTTCCTGGTCGAGGCCGCGCAGGCCGGCGACCGGGAAGCATTCGGCGAGTTGGCCACGCGGTTCGAGCCGATGGTCTACTCGATCGCACTGCGCCGATTGGGCAACCACAGCGAGGCCCAGGAGTTGTGCCAGGAAGTGCTGGTCAAGGCGATGCAGAAGATCGAACAGCTGAAGGTGCCGGCCGCTTTCGGTGGCTGGTTGCGGTCGATCACCGTACGGATGGCGATCAACCGGCAAGTCCGCCGGGCGCCGACCATCGCGACCGAGCCGCAAACGCTCGATGCCTCGTGCGTTGTATCAAGCACGCCGCTGGATGCCGTGCTGGCCAACGAGCGGGCGGCCCAGGTGCGCGGCGGCTTGTCGCGCTTGGGCGAACTCGATCGGCACACGCTCGAAGCGTTTTACGTCCGCGGCGAATCGCTCTCTCAAATGAGCCAGTCGTTCGAAGCGCCGATCGGCACGATCAAGCGACGGCTGCACGTCGCCCGGAAGCGGCTGGCGCGGGAATTAGAGACAGCCGCGGCCGTGTGAAACTAAGGAATTGCCCCCTCCGCGAACGGGGATGCTCGGGTGGACTGGGTCTGTCCGGGCATCCCCTTCTTTTGCGTTTGCGTCGGCGCTGCCCTCGCAGATTCTTCGACGGGCGGACAACGATTGATCTCAAAATGCGCTGGAATATTGCATCGGCGCTGTCCAAGCACTTGCCGCTATCGCGTGACGAAAAACAACGACAGCGTTGCCGTAGAAACTCAACAAATTTCGCTATGCGGAAAGGAAGCTGCGATGCGATCCTCGCTAAAATGAGGTCGGGCGTGGAGTATCACCGGGCGGCTTACCAAGTTTTGATCGACGACGGCGGCCGAGACACACTTAGAGCATCAACAAAGCGGAGACAGGCCGATGCATTTCACGAGCGCTGCAAATGGCATCAAGTTTTTTTCCGGTGCAATCATTGTCTTACTTCTGTGCGGCGCGAGCGGCCAAGCGGCCGTTAACACTTGGACCGGCGTGGCCAATGATAACTGGAATATGGCGGGCAACTGGATGACGACCAATCCCGGCGGCGTTCCCGTTGACGGCGACTCGTTGGTTTTCACCGGCACAACGCCGAACAATTCGACCGACAACGATATTAGCGACCTGCTGGTGACGGACATCACTTTCGACGCTTCGGCCGCTGCATACACGCTGGCTGGCGATCAACTCAAACTGGGCTGGCAAACTGTCCCTCCGCCAACCGGCACGGGCATCACCTACACCGGCGACGTTGTCAGCGAATCGACCAACACCCAAACAATCAATCTGCCCATTACGCTCAATCCGGCAAAGCACGTAGTTTCCACCGGCACCGGCCGGCTCAATCTGCATGGCCCAATCACGCAGAGCAAAGGTTCGACGGTGATCTTCAACAACGGCGGCGGCGGCATTAACGTTACCGGCTCGGGCTTGGCAAATTCCAATGGCATCCTTGGCGGCTGGGCCACGATCGGCACCGATTGGGCAGCACTCGACGGCAGCGGCAATGTGGTGCCCTTTACGGCCTACACCACGGTTAATGGCGGTGAAACCATTCCCGATGGCGCGACAAATAACATACGCGTCCCTGTCAATGGAACTCCCATTTCAATCACGACTCCTACCACCAATATGAATTCGCTCGTATTTGGCGACGGGACAACGGCGTCGGGCGCCGTTCAGGTCGTGAATGTCGGCGCGGGAAACAAGATCGTCCTGCCCCAGAATGGCGGGTTCTATAATGTCACCGGTGCCAACGGCAATACGATTCGCAGCATGACGATCGGAGCCAACCTTGCCGAGGGCGGAACGTTGACTGCCGGTGACGGCGTCGCTCCCGCTGCAACGATCACGTTCTCCAGCACGCCGATCAACGTGGCGCCCCAAGGCCAGGCCGGAGCATTCACGGTCAACAGTGCCATCACCGATAACGGAAACACAAAAGTGAGCGTGGTTGTCCGCGGTGGCTATGTTACTCCAGCGGGCGGTGTCACCAACACTTTTTCGGGCGGCCTGTATGTCGTCTCTGGGCGCTGGTCTCAGCCGAACGCCGGCAACATTGGCACCGGGCCTGTGTACGTCTTCCCGGGCGGGATGATCAACCCGGGCGCAGCAACCCCGGTGACCATCGCCAACGACCTATTTATCGCTGGCAACGGCACGACGGAGAACAACGGCCTCGGCGCGGTGCGCATGTTTCAGAATACGCCCGGCAACAGCACGCTCCTCACCGGCACAGTCACGTTGATGGCCGACGCCTCGATCAGCTCCAACGGCAACACCGATCCCAATCGCAACGTCGGCATCACGGGCAAGATCACGGGCCCCGGCGGGTTGATGATCGGCTCGCCCACCAGCGCCAATGCCAACGGTGCGGGCATCGTTGTGATCGGTCCCTTGAGCGGCCCCGGCACGCCCAACGATTACGCTGGCAATACCACGGTCAACGGCGCGGTGGGCGGCGTTGTGGGCTCGATCCTGCGCATTACGAATCCTAACGCCGATAATATTATGCCGCATGGCGCCAACGGTAGCTTCACCGGCGGACCTACCGGCAACGTGGTCCTCAATGCCACCGACATTTCACGCTTCGCAGTCTTCGACTTGAATGGCTCGACTCAGACGATCAACGGTCTTTCGAACACTTCCACGAGCCCACTGAACAATTTCGTGGAGAGCGCCGTCCCGGGCGGTCATCTCGTTCTCGGTGACAACGACGCCACGGCCGAATTCAGCGGCGCGGTGCAGGATTTTAATGGCACGCTGGCCGTCACCAAGATCGGCCGCGGCACGCAAACGTTTTCCGGCCCTGACAACGACTATTCGGGCGATACGCGCGTCCAAGCCGGAACGCTCCGCATCACCACGCCGTATCTGGACGAGATGGCGGACGTACACGTTTCGAGCGGCGCCACATTCGATTTGAGCTTCGACGCGGTGAATAAGATCGATTCGTTGTTCCTGGGCGGGGTGCCGGTGGCCGTCGGAATATGGGGGTCGAATGCTTCCATTGCCCCCAATAAGAGCCCACTTCTGGCCGGCACCGGCAGACTGATGGTCTCAACTCTCGGCGTGCTGCCAATGCTGACCGGCGACTTCAATGGCAACGGCGTCGTCGACGCGGCCGACTATGTGCAATGGCGAAACGGTGGGCCGCTGCAGAATGATCCCACGAACGGCGTCCAGCCGGAAGATTACAACGTATGGCGCGCCAACTTCGGTCGAACTCTCGCCGGCGGCGCGTCCACAGGGCTTATCGAAGCAACTTACGTTCCGGAACCATGCACCGCCATCTTGGTAATCCTAGTCATTACCGTCAGCTCTCTGCGGCGTCGACGGTATTGAAGTACATCGGATCGCCCGTAGCTGTGCCCGATGAGTCGCCGGAACTCACCACCGCTTCCGTGCGAATATCGCTGCACACAATAGCCCGATCGCCAACAGTTGCGTCGCGGGCTCCGGTACCGCGGCGCCAACCGGTCCGGTGGCACCGGCACTGTGTCCGAAGTTTGCTTGCCAAAGGCCGAAGTCGGCCGGTGCGTGCGTCGTGCCCAGTCCTTTGCGCCAGAGCACGTAGTCGGCCGGATCAACTGTGCCGTCGCCGTTGAAGTCGCCCGTCAGACCGGCGACTACCGAGACGGTTCCTTCGCTGTAAAGTTCGCTCGTATTCCATGTTAAACCGTCAGCCAGTGTGGGAAAGTCGTAGCTGCCGAACATGCCGGTGGTTGGCCCATCGAACAGTTGCCACTCGTTGTCGAGACTGGGGATGAACCCGTTTAGAAGCGAGAGCTTCAGCTCGCCGTTGAGCAACATCGTGCCGGCGATGTCGATGCCGTCGTACTCGCCGCCCCGATTCGTGCCGCCGATTTCCATGTCCAACACACTGCTCGCACCCAGCGCAACGTTACCAACAGTTACGACGGCCGGTGACAGACCCGGCGCGAACATGCCACTGAATGCCACATTGTTGAACGTGCCCACTCCTTTGACGTAGCCAGTAAACTCTAGGTAATTCGCCATCGAATCGCCCTGCACGTCGCCGTTCATGATGACGGCCGTGGCCAGCGTATTGGTCGAGTTGATCTGGCCGCGCCCCGTGATGTTCCGGCCAAAGTTCACCACCAGTCCGTTCGGCGCGTTGAGAGTGCCGTTCAGTGTGCCGTCACCCAAATGTGTTAGCGAGCCCAGCACCGCCTGGTTCGAATCGTTGAGCGTGACGGCGAACTTATCGGTGTAAAGCTCGCCATCCAGATTGACGCCGGCCGCATGCGCCGCGTCGCCGATCGCAAGGGCGCCGTTCGCCAAAATCGACGAGCCATTCGCGCTAGCCACGCGGCCCGTCACGGCACCCTTGCCCTGAAGCACCGCACCGAGTGGAATCGCGTACCCGTTGGGCGTGTTCAACGTGCCGCCGGCGAGCGTCACGTCGGGAAGCGTGATGAAATTTAGCGACCGCAAGGTTAGCGTGCCGCCATTCACGATCGTCGAACCAGTGCTAGTGAAGCCATTGACCGCCGTCGGGTCACCAATAGCGAGCTGGCCATTGGAAACCGTAATCATGTTGGCACCGTTGATCCATTTGCCCGCGATATCGGTCACGCCGCTCGAGTTGTGCACAATGGGACCGCCGGGCTGCTTCGTCGTGGTGTCGGTGAAATTAAAGTTGCCATTGCCTTCGAAGGTGCTGACACCCAACACCAGCGCGTTCGCAAGCGTGCGCGTTCCGGAAGCACGAATGGGGCCAAAGAGATTTAGCGTACCGGTCCCAATCGCGGCGTCCGTTTGAATTTCGATTCCGCCGCCGGCGACAAACGTTCCACCAGAGTAGTTGTTTGTGCCTCCTAAACCGAGCACACCGCTACCAGATTGGCCCAAACCCGCCGTGCCAGAGAGCGTGCCACCCCACGTGGCATTCGTGGTCTGCATGAATTGCAGGCTGCTGAAGCCAGTCGAAGTAAAATTGCCCAAAAGCGTCGAGGCCTCACCAGACGCGCTGCCGCTGTCTAGCATCGTCCCGCCACCATAATTTTGGGCTGCCCCGTACGTGATATTGCCGCCGCTAATGATGACTTGGCCCGACACCCCAGTGATCTGATTCAATGCCAGAGTCCCGCTGCCCGTAAGCTCGACTTTAGCGTTGTTGGTCACGTTGCCAATGCTTTGCGGATTTCCGCTGAGCGTGCCGGCCATCACGACGTTCGTACCGGTGAACACGTTGTTTGTGTTTCCAACTTCCAGTTTTCCCACGCCAGTCTTGTTGATGCTGCCGTTGACGATCGGATCAAAAATCTGCAGCTTATCGTTGGCGCCGGTACTGGTGACATTTACGGTTTTGAACTGGCTGGCGAAATCGATCGTCGAGTTACCAAAGCCGATACCAATCGTGCCCACTCCAGATGATGACGAAATCTGACCGTTTATAATCACCGAGCCGGTCGTGCCCAGCGTCAGCGATCCCGACGATTCGACCATCAGGTCATCGATCGATTGGGCAACATTATTGAAGGACACACCGCCGCCGTTGATCACGCTGATGTCGGTGCCGGCGGCAAATTGGTTGTCCGCGAGGGTTGTAGCCGAGGCAGACGCGCCATCCACCGTCAGGCTGCCGCCGATGGCCGCTGTATTTGCGGTTTTCCACAGTCGCAGCTGGCTGAGCCCTTTGACGAAATTGGCCCCTGTCAGCGTGTTCGCGGTTGAACCTTTCAACGTGTATTGCGAGCCGCCGGTACCGTCGAATGTGACGTTCGCTCCGCTAATAACCGTGTCAAAATCTACCATCTTGAACGACGTGCCTGTGTTGGAAATTATCGTTGGGGCGTTGAAATCGAGCGGCGCATTGGAACGTAACGATTATGAAGTTGTTGCCGGGCATGTCGATCGTCGGCACTGCGCCCAGATTCTTTAACCGTATCTGATTACCAGTGAAGGTGTAGGAACCGTCAATTTGCAGCGTCTGCACCTCGAGCGGGTTGGCGATATCCTGGTTGAGATTCGTGTTCAGCATCATCATGGGAACGGGGAATATCAACGTGAGATTCGCGTCGCCGCTCGTTGGCACGCCGCCAATCCAGGTACCTGTGCTCATCGAATTGATGTTACTGTTCCACGTGTGAGTCACAGCCCACGCCGATCGGCCGGCAACGAACACGGTCGTAGCCGCCAAGGCGATCAGTAACAGACGACGCTTCAATACCTTCGCCATATGCTTTCCCCCAAATGCGTCCGCAGCGCGGGGCGGCGATGGTGCCGTCGCGCCTCGTGGGAACAATTGCCAAACGCGTCTGATAGCAGCTGCCGACATTACAGCGCAAGCGCAGATTCCAATAAGCCAAAAGCCGCCGGCCTCCGGTACCGCCGTAACCGCGAGTGCCCCGCCAATGTAAAGATCACTCGCATCCCAGGCGAGCCCCGACTGCAGCGCGGGCAAATTGATCGTGGCGAACGTGCCGGAATTGCCCGCGTTCCAGTTGAATAAGTCGAATGTATGGCCCAACTGCGGCATAAACGTGTTGATCAGCACCACATCCAGCGTGCCGCCGAGCGCTGCCATACCGTTGTGAACAATTTTGTCATGCTGCGAGCCGGGCGATAAACCGCCGATCTCCATCTCCAGCACGTTCGATGCGGTATAGATTGTGTTGCCCAGCATGATGAGCGCCGGCGAATGACCCGGAGAAAATGTGCCGTCGAACACCACGTTGTCGAACGTGCCCGTCCCTTTGATGTAGCCGGTGACGACGATCGGCGACTCAAGCGAAATGCCCTGCACCGTGCCATCCATGATCCATGGCACGGCGGGGTCATTCGACCCGTTTACGTTCCCCGATCCGCTTACGAGCACCTCACGTCCAATGCTCTGTCCCGTCGCAGACGCAAGTTCGGCTGGGGACAGCACTAAGTCGCCCAGCGCGATATTTGCAGACCACACGACCATCGTAAAAAGCAGTACGGTGCGCAATCGTATTGGTATTGCACCCCACATAGATGAAGACCCCCCCGGCGTATTGAGCCAGCGCGGCTCACACGCCCGCCTCGTAATTGAAAAGAAAAAAGTCTGTTCCCGTCCCAAGACCAGCGTGCCGCCCAGTACGTGTTTGGAGACACAGGCAGGCGGCCTTTTTCAGTGTAAAGATGGGTAATTTTGTGTCAATTTTTTTTCATCGTTTTTGATAATTCGTCTTTTACGTGGCTACCGGTGGCGCCTTTGGTAGCGGTTATTCCGCCGTATGCAATAAAAAGGTTTGGCTCCGCCCGCCGTAACGTGACGACAGAGCGTTTGGTGGCCGCTCCGATTTGTAGACCATCGCCAGGCGAAGCCTGACAACTCGGCATTGCGATTGCGATGCGACGAGGCAACCCCGGCGGCATTTACCGCCGGAAAGTGCCGATGGCTAAAGCCACCCATCCCGCGATCATCGATACGCCGCCGACCGGGACGACGGCGCCGAGCCAATTCCAAGATGGGCTCGCGAAGGTTAACACTTTCAGCAGCCCTGAAAAGAGGATGACGCCGATCAGAAACGCCCAGGCCGCAAACCGCCATGCATTGTTCGGGCGGTGCTCCAGCGCCAGGCCTGTGAGCACTATGCGCGATTGCGTGCAGCATTTGATAGTGAATCGCGGTCTCAAAATTGCCGAGCCGCCGCGTCAGATCTTCACCGGCAAATCCGTGCTCTGCCAGCAAATGGTGCAGGCCGTGGGCGCGATAAGCGCCGAGGGCGACGCCGATCGCACCGAGGACGGCACCGAGTCCGATCCAGCGTCGAGCGAGGGAGGACATTGGCGATAATGGAAAGGAGCGCGGAGCAAGCTCCGCCGCTAAATATTCTGGCTCTCGACTCTCGACCCTCAGCTCTCGACTTTCTTACGGTACCGCGATGCCGAGCCGTTCTTCTTCCTCTTCCTGGATGATGATCCGTGGTGTGACCATCATCATGAGGCTGTCCGTCTCACGGCCGATCGAGATGTTGCGGAACAGCCGGTTGATGTACGGCACCTTGGAGAGCAGCGGCACGCCGAATTCATTGCGTCCTTCGGAAAGCCGTTTGATGCCGCCCAAAAGCACGGTGCCGCCGTCCGGCACGCTGACTGTCGTCACCACGGAGATGAATTGAAATGCCGGCAACTGCACGGTGACGCCCGCTGCGCGTTTCTTCTTCCGAGTCTTCCTCCGATTCGTTCTTGCCGTCGTCATCATCGTCGGTCGAGCTGCTGGAGCTGGACGATCGAGGACGAACCTTCGAAAGTGAATTCCTGCACGTCGCCGACTTGCGTGAAGAATGGCACCACGGTCAAACGCACATAGCGTCGATCGTCCGACACCACGGCCTGAATCGTCATCATCGTGCCTTCGTTGAGCACAACGATCACGGGCTGCTGAGCGGCGACAAACTCGCCGACGACCGGGATCACGCCGATCACGAACGGCTGCGACACTGCGTCGGCCACGAACGCTTGCTGGCCATTGAACAGCGTCACCTTCGGCGCGTTCAGCACGTTGGTGCGGCGATCGCCTTGAGCCGCCTCGATGAGGAAGAACGCTTCGAGATCGCTGAGAATTGCGAACCCGAAATTCATGCCACCGCCAACCGGTCCTCCAAAAGGCACGAGTTGGGTCAAATCAAAGCTGTTTTGTCGGAATGGAATGTCCAAATCGGTCGTAAAATTCGGAAACACGTTGACGCCCGCCGGTCGCTGTATACCAACAGTTGCACTTTGGCGATCCGGTTCAAACACTTGACCTGGAACAAGGTCCGCAGTGCCGATCGAACGATCCTCGATGTTCATTTGGAAATCGACGCCGATCCGTTCGAAGAAGCTGTCGTTCAGCCGAATGAAGCGGACTTCGATGGTAACTTGCAAGTCCTGCAGCCGCCGGAGCTGCTCCAACAGGTCGGCAATCTCTTCGTGGACGGCCTGGGTTTGACTGATCACGAGGCTCAGGTTGGTGGGGAATGGGCGGATTTCCGCCTCGCCGCCACCATTCTCTGCCCAAGTTTCGGTCTGAACGGTCGACACAATCAAATCGATCAGCGAATCGAAATCGGCATTCGCCGCGCCACCCATGCCGCCCGGCCCGGAACCGATTGGCACCGTGGCCGGCGTCATGCCAGCCCCGGCCGCACCCGGTACGGCGTTGAATTGTTGCGCCAACACCTGGTCGTTGCCGGCGGCGTCCTTCTGTCCGCCACGCTCGTTCACCAACACTGCCGGGCCCATTCCGATGCCGTTGCCGTAACCCATCGCCGCGTGCGCGTCATGAATCAAGCCTTGCAGACCGATATTGCTGTTCGGCACAAAGTTCGGAATCGGAATCACCAAGTCCGCTACATTATATGTCTCGGTTATGAGTTCGCCGTCGCGGAGCTGCTCACTCGTGATCATGAGCACTTCGTCCTTGATCACGTAACTCAGGTGAAGTGGCTGGAGAATCAGATTGAGTGCGCTCTTGAGCGACACCTCCTTGTTGAGATTCACCGTGATGGGCGTCTCGCCGTTGTAGCCTTCCTGGCTGAGGCCACGGGGGTCGAGATGGATGTTCACGCCCGTCAATTGGGACAAGCTTTCCACCACGTCGCTGAGCGGCGTATCCTGATAACGCAAATGAACGGGCGTATTGAGTCGCCGCTCAATCTCTAACTCGCGTTCGGTGCGCCGTTCGAGCCGATCGCGCGAACCCTTTGCGATTCTTCACAAAGGCATCCCACGTCTTGTGATTGTAGGCAAGTTCCTTACCATCTTCGGCAACAGGGTTGAGCGCGGATTCTTCGACGGCATTCAGCTGTTCCCAATAGCTGATTTCTTTTCGATCGGCCAAGCTGCGGTTCATCATCTCGCGGCGAATGAACTTGGCCGTCTGATACACCTGCTGGGCAACCGGGTCGTCGGGGGATAGCTCGATCAGCCGCTTGGCGATGATTTCGGCCTCTGAGTACCGCTGCTCATCGCGCAGCCGATTGAACTCATTGACAAGTTCCGCTGTCTTTTGCTGCACCTTTAGATTCAGCTCTCGCCGCCGCTCGACTTCGCCGAGCACTTGCTCATTGCGCTGGTCCAAGTCGATTTCTGCACGATGATCCGCGATGTACGCTTCGGTTCGTTTGAGTGTGATATCGATGCGGCTCAGCAGCTCGCGGCGCGACGACTCGGAAAGCTTCGACTGGTTCACCAACTCCTGCGCCTTGCGCAAGATTACCACAGCCCGCTCGGGGTCCTTTTCGAGCAGGCGCTGCGCTTCGGACTGTCGTTTACCCACTTCGGCCGAAAGTTGCGTGGCAAGAACTTGTTCGTTCTCGCTGGTGGACTCCAAGTTCGACGGCGCCGACTCCACCGGCGGAGTCATCTCGTCCGGCGGGCTGTTTTCGATTGGCGGGATCGGATCCGCATCCGGCGCAATGGCGGCCGGCGGTAGAACGTTTTGTAATCCTTGCTGCGGTGGAATCGCCAAATCATCCGGCGTCACGGTGGTATCGGTTGGCTCCGCCGCGAGCATTTGCAGACGATCCTGCAGCTTCTGTTGATCCGCTTGAGCCAGCATGCCACGCTTCGAATGGGCTTGTGCAAACAACTCAAGAGCGGACTGCCGGTCATGCCGGGCCAGGGCGGTTTCCCCCGCTTCAAGCAGCGCAGTTGCATCACTGGCCGGAGATACAAGCCGGTCGCTCGAGCCGCTGGAAGTGGCCGGCGATTCAGGCGGCAGCGCTAGCGGTTCGGGCAGCGCAGCCAAGCGATCGCCGCTGCCGACGTCTGTCGCAGGCGTATCACGCTGTGCTGGGGCCAACAGGGGAAGCTCCTCTGCGCTCGCCTGGCTTAACTGAGTTGCGTAGCCGCGGTCTGCCGCCGGCAGTCGACCGGTGTCCGTTTGTACTCCGCCTTGATTTTGCCGCGCGCGTTCAATCTCCCAAGCCACGAGCGAGGGCCGATCTTCATCCGGAAGGAATTGGGATTCCGGCACGCCCAGCGCACTGGCGGAGCGGGTGAGGTTTTCGGCCAGGTCGATATCGCCGGCCTCGAGCGCGGAACGGGCGGCTGTCAAATGCGACAAAACGCGTTGTTTCGGTGACTGTTGATTGGGCGGCTGACGAGAGGCAGCAGCCGGGCCAAGATCGTTCGTCGACGCGCCGCGCTTGGTCGGTGTTAGTTCGGTCGAGGAGTCCGCCACAATTTGCGAGTAATGCATGCCGCGTGGCAGCGGTGCATCGGGAAGCGTCCACGGTGCGTCCTCTGGCGACATAGCGTCACCGAGACCCACGTTGGCCGGCGAACCGCCCATCGCCGCATCGCCGCCGTCATCCCACACCGTGTTGGCAACTGGGTATCCGTTTTCGGCTTGGGCATCGTACCGGGCCGGCATGGAGGCACCGCCGTTCCGAGGTAAGAACGGATTCGCTACGTCCTGACCCGCGACGGCAACCGGCGGCGGATTCTGCAGAGCACCCGGCGACATCCGCGACAAATCACCACGCGGTGCTCCGGCCAAATTCTGCTGACCAACGTACACCGAGTTCGCGGCGGTCTGCTGTGTTCCTCGCTGATCGCGCTGCAGAAACGGGTCGGTTGCGGTGCCGTCGGAAGTACGGTTTGCCCCGGCAAACAGGCCGGGGCCGTTGCGTGTGCTCGGAGCCGACGCCTGGCCTTTCGATGGCTGCACTCGGCGTGCGCGATTGAGCTCGCGGCGCACCGAGGTCGGCGTGGGGCCCATGTGAAAAAACGGATAGTGGGCGCGGGCATCCTCCGCGCGCTTCACGAGCTCATCGGCCTGATCCAGGCTCCCTTGCTGAATCGCGGCCCGTGCCTGGCGCAGCAACACATCCACGTCATCGCGCGTGAGACGCTGCGGTGTAGCGGCCGGCATGGACGAGTTCCCGACCTGGGCGGCAATAGGTATAACGGCGCAAAGCGGCCCGAGGGCGGCGCCGGCCAGGATCAAGATTAATTGCGTTCGTTTCGCGCTCAACTCGCTTCTCCTTCTAGCGACGGGATCGCGTAGGCGCATTTCACTGCGCATTTCGCGGCGCAGCTATTCGTCGCTCGTTCACATGTTGGCTCAACCGGGGGAATGGCCCGTGCTGAAACGCGTCGAGTATTGATAAGGTCACCACGTCGACTCGCCGTGGCGAGTTGGAACCAACACCACTGCGCGGCCGAGACGTTTCGAACGTCTCGCTCCATGGACAAGCACGATTTCCGCGCGTGGATCGGTCCTCTGGCAGATGAGGTGCGGGAAAGTACTGGCGGGTGAAAATGGGGTCAAGTCCACTTTCTCAATAACCAGTAGAGCGCACAATCGCGCATAAACACTTAGCGGCCGAGCTGGGGACCGCGGCGAAACCGTGGTCCGGCGCGTTAACAAAACGCGGGGTAAGCCCTGCCGCTAAATCAAGATGGCAGCGCTAGCGCCCGCCGCGACCGTAGCCACCCTCGCCGCCTCGTCCGTAGCCGCCGCCTTCTCCTCCTCCGTACCCGCCGCGTCCCGGATACCCGCCTTCGCCAGGTTGGCCTTGATTCTTCTTATCGAAGACGGCCTTGTGGTAGTCGACCGCTTGCTTGTCGTCCAATTCATTCCGGATATAGAGCTCCCCGGCCGGCCCCATCAAAAGTACCTTTGCTGGCAGCGTCTCGCGGCCCATCGACTCCCCGCCCGCGACGTCGAGAACTGTGATTCCCGTGTGGAATTTGAACGACTCGACCTGGTCGATAGCGCGACCATCAGGAAGCAGATACTCTTGTTTCCGCGTCGTCAGATTGGCGACATAACCGCGGCGGAGGTTATCCACTTCCTTCGCGGCTTGAATCGCGTTGTTGCCGGCATCCACGTCGAATGATTCCACCAACAGCGTCGCCGAAGGCTCGTCATTGAAGTTGCCTTGGGCCGGCAACTTCACCTTCGCCAGGCGGACACTGCCAGCCAGCGGAATGCCCACGGTCGGCGTCGGCTCGCTCCACTCTTCAACAAAGCGGTGATCCTTGCGATCTTTGCGATCCAGCACCGAAGGTGCCAGCATTTGCGGCGGCAGTCCATAATTCGGATCCGCCAGCACGAGCCTCACGCGGTATTTGTACCGCTTGCCGGGCTGCACGGAAAAATCGAAGAACCGCAGCAACCAAAAGTCCACACCTTTCGCGACGGTTGTCTTCTGCGTGGCCGATCGCATGCCGCCACCGCCCCCACCGCGACCGTAGCCGCCTTCACCGCCGCGGCCACCCAGCATCCCGCCGCCGCGGCCGTACTCGCCGCCACCCAGCATGCCGCCGCCGCGGCCGTAGCCACCGCCGCGGCCGTAACCACCGCCGCGGCCATAGCCGCCCTCTTCACCCCCGAGACGGCCGCCTCCCATAAAACGCCCTTCTCCCTCGTACCCCCGCGCTCCCAGGCCAGCTTGCATGTTCGGGTCTGTGGATTGGAATGAATCCACATCCTCGGGCTTGGTGCCCGGCAGCGGTTCGTTCAGCGGCTGCAACTCCTCTTCCAATGGCGGCGTATCCACGGCGAGTGGAATATCCGAATGCGTTACATCGGCGCCCCAATCGCGGCCTGCCAGCGGCGGCAGCGGGAAGGTGAGAATATAGTCCAGGTACCGATCATCGACCACTTCCTGCACCTGGGCCGCCCAAGTCGTGTTGGCAACTTCAGCGAGCTTGTTCATCGCATTCATCGTCACGGCCTTGGCAATCGGCTTGCCGGGTACGGAATCTCTCTGCCCGTCGTACACAAACACGGGTTGCCAGGTGAGTTCTTCGCCGCGCGCTACTTCGGCTCGCTCCACCTGGTAGCCGACGTAGCGCGGGAAGTCGCGCATCGGGTCGAAGCCGCCGCGCGCATTCTCAAACGCATCCTGGTAAAGTTTCATCTGCTCGCGGATGGGGACCTTGGCCACAACGGTCGCCCAATAGACTTGTTCCACGCGCTCGTCGCCCATCAATGGAATGCCGGTGGGCTGCACCATGCCTTCGACCATGCGGCGATTGGGGTGCTCGGGATCGACAAACTGTCCGTCTTCGCCCACGCCATACGCGCCACCGCGGCCAAATCCCTCCCCGGCACCGTACTCGCCTTGTTGTTGTTGTTGCTGGCGTTGTTGGCGTTCGAGCTCTTCTTGCTGTTTTTTCTGCGCTTCCTGCTCTTTTTGTGCCTCGGCAAGCCGCCGCGCATTGCGCACGCTTTCATCGAGATGGGCAAACAGGCCGGAGCCACCGTGGGCTTCCACGTTGACCGCGTTCAATAGCAGCGGATCGATACGCAACACCGTCGGCGCGACGACCGGAGGATTTATTTGACCTTCAGACTTATATTTCCCGGCGTCGACGGTAAAACTGCCGCTTTGGGCGACCGGCTGGAATTCCTTTACCTTGTCGAATCCCGGATCATCGGGATTGGACGGCCATTGCGATTGCTCGACGGCGCTACGCGTCTGAGTGATCTCGCGCTGTAGATCGTCCGCCTGTCGCGTGTCGTCCAAGCTGGGAAGGTTCAGCGAGGAGTAAATGAAATAGAGCGCCACGAGGGCCACGAGGACCATGGCCAGTTTTTCGCCGTGGAGCAGCACCAAACCCTTGATCCCGCCTAGTCCCTTAAGATTGGCCTTCATTTCAATGCACTCCTGTGCCGGATGCTAAGTAGGTCAGGCTTTTAGCCTGACATCGCAGGTTGAGACGTCAGGCTCAAAAGCCTGACCTACATCATTGCGTCGTCACCACTTGCGTTTCGTCGCCGGCTTGCAATACCGACGGATTCGGTGGGTTGAAAATATAAATGGTGCCTTGAACCACAACGTTTACAAGGTTGGGCTGTGCTGGAAAGGTCTGGATGCCTGTGCGTTCTGGGAACAAGCTCCCGGCCGCTCCGCCGCCGAATCCGCCTTCGCCACCACGCCCGTAGCCGCCGCCGCCAAACGCTCCGCCGCCGGAAGCGCCGGCGAAATCGGACGGGTTGATCCGGACTTCCTGTACTTCCACTTGGAGCGGCTGATTCGCGCACTCGGTAATCAAATGCGTGAGCCACCGCTGGTCCATCTGCAAACTCATTCGCACGGGCAATCGCTTATATTCCACACCAAAGTCGGTCGGGGCAGCGGGAGCGGCCGCGGCCGGATCGGCGTTTGGGTCGGCCGCCATCGCCATGTCGGCACCACCGCCAAGCGGCTTGCCATCGGGGCCCAGGTAGCGACCGCCCGTTAGGATCGCCCTTTCTTGTTCTTCGGTCATGGGGCCGTCGGCTCCTCCATAGCCGCGACCTCCTTCACCACCCAGTCCCATCTCCAGACCACCGCGGCCTTCCATGCTGTATTCGCTGGTCCCGCCGTATCGCCCGGCACCTTCCATCCCCATGGCAGCAGCCTCTCCGCCGCTTTCGCCGCCGAGCATTGCGTCAGCGGCCGGTGCCGCCGTGGGGGGGCGATACACGTGGCCCGGGTTGCGGCTCCACGGGGCAGCTCGCTTACCGACTTCGAGCGAATAGATTGTTTTCACGGCCGCATTGGATTTGCGCGTAGCCCCTGCCGCCTCGTTCGTATTGCGGATCACGGTCAGCAGCGTTCTTAGGACCCACAAGTCTTCCTGTGTGACCCAAACCCGAATCGAAGTCGGCCGCGTTTGGAATCTCAATTGGTCGCGAACCCACGCCTGGTCGAGCCACTCGCAAATGTAGCTGTCATCCAATTCGTCAGGCAGCCCGTTGGCATTCAGCGTTTGTTCGCCCCCTCCGCGACCGTAGCCGCCTTCACCGCCGCCGCGCCCGTAGGAACCAAATCCACCCGCGCTACCCGTCTCATCTTCGCGTAAAGGGCGGGCTCCGACGATCTTGGGCAACTCCGGATAGTAGCGCTCCGCGTAGTTTTGATAGTCGCCGAGCAAGGAGGGTGGCGTAATCGGGTCGCCGAACTTCAGCTTTTCCACAGCGTCGCGAAACTGCTGGCTCAGAGCAGAGGGCCACTCCAACACGTTTTCCCGCTGGCGGTCGTACAATTGCTGCCAGATCTTCGCGACTTCCTCGCTTTGTTTTTTTGTTTCCTCGATCTGTCGATTATTGATCGTTTCATTGGGATGATATGGCTGGCCCTTTAGTCCGGCGAGCGTTGTGAACTGTTGATCGATGTGCGCCCTTGTTGGACGTAAACTCTTTGCTCAGCGTTCCCGCGGCACTCCACCAGGACCCAAGTGCAATGAGTGCCACGACGCCCGACAACACCCAGAAATGTTGCCGTTTGAACCAGCCCACGATTTTGCGAAGTTGATCCATTGCCCTTCTCCATTACGAGCTATCGCCGGTGCCGGCCGCATCGGTGTCGACTGCGGCAGTGCTAGGCGTCTCGCCGCTTTCTCCGGCGAGCTTCTTCAGCCGCTCGCCCCGCGGCTGTGGCTGCCAGCAGAATTGAACATAAAAATCGTAGCGGCGCAACGTCCACGTTTTGATCTCGTCGGTTTCCGCGCCGGTGCCAGATGCGCCAAGCATGCCGCCTTCCTCGCCGCCCCGCCTACTGTAACCGGGGGTCGGCATCGACATGCTTCCGTCGGCAGATTCGTCGACGGCTTCCGGCAAATAGGTTTCTTTCTTGATTCGCTCGAACGTCAGGATCACAGGGTACTTGATGCCCAAGTCCTTGATCGGAACTTCGATCAGCTCGCCGTTGGGACCGTCGGGCAATTTCACCGTGCCGTCTTCCAGGTTCTTGATCAACGTGTTTTGAACGAATTCCCAAGCTTCGTCGCCACGCAGATTCACCTTTGGTTGATCGGGCTCATCCAGCGAATTGTGCAGATGATAGCCGCGAAGCTCGACGATCCAACCTTCCCCGGCGAGTCCTCCGCCGGCCGCACCTTCGATAGGCATGCCCGTCACTGGATCTACCGCACCGGCAGCCGGATCCAAGGTAGGGTCGGCCGGCATCGTCGTGGCGTCAGCCACTGGCTCGGTCGCGGGAGTTTCGGCGGGAGTCTCGGTTGCCGTCGCCTCGGCCGCGGGTGTTTCCGTCGAAGCATCGGCGGGTGTCGTTTCTTCCGCAGGGGCAGCAGACTCGCCGTTTTGTTCAGCCGTCGCGGCAGCTTGGCCTGCCTCAGCCGCCGATGTCTCGCCTTCGGCGGCCGCCGTCGCGGCCTCGACGACCGCTTCGGCATCGCGCCCATGAGCGCGTTGTCATAAATCGGCTTGATCCCCGCGAACCAGCCCGACACGTCGGGGAAGTATTCGCAATCGATCGATTGAATGTGCAGCTCGGTTCGCTGGGCAACGTCTTCGGGAGCCTCTTTCCGCTGTTCGGGAGGCCGCGTGTCCTTCGGCAGGGCCGCGTCGATCGCTTTCAGCGCTTCGAGCCACAACAGCCGGCCATCCACGTTGCTTTGCAGGTTGGAGCCAATCTTGGTGATCTCATCAAATTTTGCAGTTAACGCGGTATTGGTTGACGCCAAGCTGCCGGCATTGCTGGCCACCTGGCCGGCAGCCGTAATCGCCTGCGCCATCGAGGGCTCGCTCTTATCTGCTGTTTTCCACGAAGAGTAGTGGCCGAGGTAATTGATCGTC
The DNA here is from genome assembly GCA_963786455.1 of uncultured Planctomycetota bacterium. Taxonomy (GTDB): domain Bacteria; phylum Planctomycetota; class Planctomycetia; order Pirellulales; family Lacipirellulaceae; genus JABDGM01. The sequence goes on from CAWAZX010000019.1 coordinate 465,559, forward strand.
AGGCCCACGAGCAGCAGCGCCACGGCAGCGACGGCCCAGGGCTTCTTCGCCCGTACCAACCGCTTGGTGATGATTTCTTCCGGCAACAAATTCGTACGCAATTGGCCCGCGCCGAGCGCCTGCACGCACAAACCGTAGGCCACGCCGAAAGTCGGCTGGTTCTCTTTGAATTGCGGACTGGCTGTGGCCGTGCCGCCCACGAGATTGTTGAATTGGTCGATCAGCGTGACTTCCTGATCCAGATTCTGCGACAGGAACCGCTGCAGACCGGGCAGCTTCATGGGATTGCCCAGCGCGACGACGTCGCCCAGCTTGGCATTGCGGTTGTTGCTCGTGAAGAAGCCGATCGATCGCTGGATTTCCGCCACGAGGTCGCTGAACACTGGCCGCATCGCCTGGAACACGACCTTCGGGTTCTCGGCCTTCATGGCATTGCGCTTCAAATGCTCCGCCTTCGCGAAGGTGAGCTTCAATTCTTTGGTGAGCGCTTTGGTGAAATGGTTGCCGCCGATCGGAATACTGCGCTGCCAGACACGGTAACCATTCGTGACCACCAGGTCCGTCGTATCGGTTCCCAGCGAGATGATGACGGTGGACGGCGGCGGATTGGCCGGATCGTACGCGCCATCCACATTCAACCGATCAAAGGAGATGAAATTGTAAATCGCCAGCGGTGCGAGCTGGATGATATCGACCGGCACGCCGGCGTCTTCCATCGGCTTGAGGGCCCGCGCTACCTGGTCGCGCTTCATTGCGAACAGGCCGACTTCCGTCTCCAGTGCGTACCCTTCGTCTTCGGCCCCGAGCAGCGGCTGATAATCCCACACTACGTCTTCGAGCGCAAACGGGATTTGCTGCCGGGCTTCGTACTTGACGATGTCGGGTATTTTTTTCCGCTCGACCGGCGGCAGCTTGATGAACCGCGCCAAACCGCTCTGGCCGGGAACTGCAATCGCTACGCTATCGCCCGACACGTCGTTTCGCGAGACAAACAGCTCGAGCGCTTCGCGGATCAATTCGTCGCGATTGGCTTCCGGTTGCGTGAGTATTTTTGGATATTCGATGTAGTCGAACGCCTCGACCACCATCCGCTTCTCGTCCTTGTCGTGCGGACGACAGCGCAGCGCTTTCAGTGCGCACTGGCCAATATCGATGCCCCAAACGGCGTTTGACTTCGCCATGAGTTAGAACCTCTATCCCGTCGCCGCGAAAAGCGTGAGCGGCGGCCAACCACCGCATTCCCAGCCAATGCCACGCGCTCTGGAGCGTGGTAACCGCGAGTGCCTCTACTGCTACTGTATGCGCAACCCCAAACGAGCCAGCAGCAAAGCGAGCGATCCCCTCGGCCTGCTGCCCGGCTCAACAACCGACCTCAAAAGAACTTGCGCCGACTGGTCGCACTTGCGACAAACCGCCTGCGCTACCCAGCCCGGCAACAGCTCCTATTCTACTCGTGGTTTTTTTATTGAATAGCACGCTGACAGACATTGATTCGAGTGCGGTGAAGGAACTTCTTCCAGCGACGTACGGCATGCCAGGATGACTGTGCGAGGATGGGAAGACTTTCGGCTTAACGCGTTATCTAATAGGATGTTACGAATATGATGCTCCGCCGCGCTTCCATCCTTCTGCCTTGCGACCGACTGGAAAACTTCCCAACGCATCTCGGCTCCCAGGAGGCGGCCGAACTGCTCGCCGCCTGGACGGCCCTCTGGCACCCCGCGCTGATTGCCTCCACGGGCCGGTTGCCAGGTTGGCACTGTGCAGATAGTCCACCGGATCCCGGCGACCTCGATGGAGAGTTGATCGTGGTGCCCTCCGTCAGTCGCCAGCGTTTGGCGGGCGACTGGTGCGACCGGCTCCGGCGACCGCCACCACGAATCCACCACCGGTTGAGGCCTGCTCGTCGCGCGATCAAACTCTCGTCGCCGTGCATCAGGCTGCCGGCACTTCACCCGATTCCATTGCTTCGGACGTCGCGGCCGATTTTCTCGCGCTCGGCTTTGCACATTTGCAAGTCGAACTGCTCACGCGCGCAATGCGGTACTCCACCGTGCTCAATACGGAGCAATTCACGGATGCCGTCACCTCGGCCGCCCGGCATGCAGTGAATGGGGACAGCGGACTTGTCGCCGAAGAGCTCGGCCGTGCGTTCGATTTGCTGGCCGATGCACGCAATCACGTTTATGCGGTCGATTTTTACGTCGTTGACGTGACGCTGCTCGCAGCAACAACGCTGGGCGAGTCGCTGCGCAGCAAGTTAGCCAGCGGCGTGCCGTGTAATGTACTCGCTAGTGGAGAACTCATCGAACAGATGTCACACGAGCACCCGGACACTTTGGCCGAGCTGCGCGGCGGTGGACGCAGGAACGGCATGCGTATTAGGCGGGCCGTTTTGTCGGTGCGCATCGGGAGCTGAATCACCCGAAGCTCTTTTGGCGTCGTTGGAAAAAACTCAGACGTCTGCTGCGCACCACTTGGGACATGGATGCCAAATCTTCGGCCAGTTTCATTCCACTTTCTCGCCGCTGCTGCCGGAAATCCTCTCGGGAATGGGATTCGTCGGCGCGCTGCACGCCTGCTTCGATGGCGGCCGGCTGCCCCGCGCCGAACAATGCAAAACTCGCTGGGGGCACTCGGACGGAGCGTGGATTGAAGCCCTGTCGGCCACGCCGCTCGATGCCGGTCGTCCTGAAACGTGGCTCAAATTCGCCGAGCACGTGGGCGATTCAATTGCTCACGACCATGTGGCGACGGTGCTGCTCGCCGGCTGGCCCGGACAAAGTTGCGAATACTACGACGACCTCCGCCGCACCGCGAAATTCAACCCCGTGCTCGGCAAGTTGGTGACGCTTGACGAATATTTCCGCGTCACGCGGGAGACAGACGACTGGACTAGTTTTGCCCCCCACGAATATCCAACAAAGGGAAGTGCCGATGGAATTGAAGATCCCATTGCCTCGCAGGTTGATGCGTACCGTCGCGATGTGTGCCATGCATATGAACAACTCGCGTCGGGACTGAGTGCAATCGCGGCCTCGGCCGTTGCCGGTTCAACGTCCCTCGATTCGCCATCCACAGCAATTCTTAATCCTTGGAATTTCGCGGTTCCGCGAATCCTCGGCGTTGATCTCGTAGAGCCTGCTTGCCACACTATCGCAAACGGCAGCGTCGAGCCCTCCTTCCTGTCGGACGTACCCGGCTGCGGATACGCTCAACCACAAACATCGGCGGTCACGCGCGTGCTGCTCGCCGACGGCCACAAGTTGCAAAATGAGTTCCTTGAACTGACGGTTAGCGCAACAACCGGCGGGATTCAGGCGCTCCGCACCCACCGCGACCGCAGCACACGCGTCTCGCAGCGTCTGGTCTATCAAAAGCTTCGGCCTGGGCGCGATGCACCGACGCTGGACACGAAAATGATGGCCGATCACATCGAGATCACGCGAAACGATGGCGTGCTTGGAGAGATCACCACTCGTGGTCGGCTGTTCGATGCGGCGGACCAACTGCTCGCCCGATACACACAAATTGTGCGGCTGGCCCGCGGTATGCGTGCGGCGATTGTTGATGTGGAACTTCAAGCCGAGCATGCGCCGGAGGGAGAGGTTTGGAGCACGTACTTCGCCAGCCGCCTGGCGTGGAGCGACGAAGCGGTGTCGTTCCGTCGCGGCATGCAGTGGCAAGCCCGCGAAACGGGGCGGGAGCGGATCGAGTCGCCTGAGTTCGTGGAGATTTCCAACGGCGTCGGGAACATCGTGTGCTTCGGCTTTGGTCTGCCGTTTCATCGCCGCCCCTCGACAACATGGCTCGACACGCTGCTGTGTGTCGCCGGCGAGTCGCGACGCCGATTTCAATTCGCCGTCGGCCTCGATTGCACTTACCCGACACAAACGGCCTTGGCCCTGCTCACATCCGGCTGTTCGCGTAGTACGGCGTTGCCTTTTCCGTTGCCGCAGTCGCACGGCTGGTTTCTGCATGTCGGCACCAAGAACTTGCTCATCACGCATCTCGAAATGCTCGCAGTCGAGCGAGCGGGAATTCGCTGCCGCATCTTGGAAACCGAAGGGCGCGAAGTTGAAACTACCCTCGCCGCGTACCGCCCGTTCCGCGCAGCACACACTACGGATTTCCGCGCAAACGACAACCAGCTATTATCAATCGTCGACGGCCAGGTGCAATTCGACATTGGCCCTCACCGTTGGATCCAAATCGAAGCCGAATGGTGAAATGGTCAAGAGTCAAGGGTCGAGAGTCGAGAGTCGAGCGCCAGAACATTCGAAGCCAACAGCCGCTTGCGGCTTAGCACTCAGTCGCTGGTCCCCGCATCCCCCAGCCCCCAGTCCCAAGCCCCTAGCATGATCGTCACCATCGATGGACCTGCCGGAGCTGGAAAAAGCAGTGCCGCCCGCGGCCTGGCGCGGCGGCTGCGTTTCCGGTTTCTTGACACCGGAGCGATGTACCGGGCCGTCACCCTGGCGGCCAGCGAGCGCGGCATTGATCTTGCCAACGCCGAACAAATGGCCCAGCTCGCCGGCAGTGTTCGCGTCGAGCTCACCGACGACCGCGTGCTGCTCGACGGTCGCGACGTTACCGAAGCAATTCGCAAATTTGGGATCGCGACGGCCACCCACTATGCGGCCGACAACCCGGCCGTCCGCGCCCACCTCGTGCTGTGGCAGCGCGCAGCCGCGGAAGGCGCCGACGTCGTCACCGAAGGCCGCGACCAGGGCACGGTTGTGTTTCCCCACGCCGAGTGCAAGATCTTCCTCACCGCCGACGAGCGCGAACGCGCCCAACGGCGCCACCGCGATCTCGCCGCCCGCGGCGAAGACATCCCATTCGACGAAGTGCTGGCCAACCAACAACTGCGTGATCAGCGCGATGCATCCCGCGCCGTCGGTGCGCTGCGCAAGGCCGACGATGCAATCGAAGTTTCGACCGACGGACTGACTACCGAAGAAGTGATCGCCCGACTGGAACAAATCGTGCGGTCGAAGCGATGACGATCCGAGGAGTAAGGCGGAAGGCGGAAGGCGGAAGGCAGCCGATGGTGCGTTCTGTCTTGCGCTCCCCATTCCGCCTTTCCCCTTCCGCTTTCCTGGCACGGCTGTGGTACGGAACCCTTTGGTGCCCGTGCTGGGCGATCAGTCAGGTCTGTTTTAGGTATCGCTATTTCGGTCGCACGAATGTTCCCACGTCCGGTCCAGTCTTGCTTGTGTCCAACCACCAGAGCCATTTGGACCCCGTCTTGGTTGGTCTGGCCTGTCCTCGCCAGTTGAAATACCTCGCGCGTCACGACTTGTTCTTCTGGCCATTTAGCTGGTGGATTCGTGCGCTGGGTGCCGTCCCCATCGACCGTAAGCGCGGCGCGGTTGGCGGCATGAAAACGACGCTCAAGTTACTCGAGCAGAATGAAGCGGTGCTCGTCTTCCCAGAAGGCAGCCGCACGTATGATGGCGAGCTTCAGCCGTTGCGCCCCGGCTTTTGCCTGCTCGCGCGGCGGAGCGGCGCGACAATCGTGCCGATCGCAATCCAAGGTGCGTTCGCCTCAATGCCGCGAGGCAGCACTTTCCCTCGGCCTCACCCGATCTCACTTGCGTTTTCTCCAGCCATTTCAAACGTGCAATGGGAGCGGCTCACAGACCAGCAATTGGTTCAGCTTGTCGAATCGCGAATCAATGAGCTCGTATCAGGCAGGCGTTGGACCAGCGACACGTAGACGGATCCGCATCATTCCAACGCGCTGTTTTGGATTGCGGATGCGAATTCTCGTGTCCTCCTCCTAGCGTTAGAGCCGCCCGCGCGTCAATAATCGCGTGCAATCGGCCGCTTCATCGCGCCAAATGACCACGTTCGTCCTCCTGCGGAGTTAACAATCATGTCGACTCCCGAAACCTCTATCACTGCCGAAGCTACCGAGCTGGTTCCGCTTCCAGAAGACCAGGCCCGCGAGGCGATCAATCGCTGGAGCGACGGCTTCTTCCGCATCCGCTACTTGGGTGACAAGATCTTCCTCAACAAGGTCATTCCCTGTTATTCGTACAACGTGCGGTTGCGAACCCAATACGAAGAACGCAACGTCGTGACCGCGTCGGTGCCGTACCACGGGCAAGAGATCGACAACCACGGCCGGCCGCCCGAACCGTGGAGCATCGAAGTTCCGTGTCCACACGATTACGAAGAGCGCAGCGAAACAATCAGGGTGCCGCACACCGATCGCGTGTCGCGCTGCCCCCAATGCACGGGAGTCGGCGAAGTCGCGTGTCGACGCTGCCACGGCACAGGGCAAACAGCTTGCTCCTGGTGCGGCGGGCTCGGATTCATTCAGCGGATGCAACCACAACCAGGCCCCAACATCCAGGGCCGACCTGCTATGCAAATGGTGATGGTCCGCTCACAGTGTCCGAGTTGTTTTAGCGGACGGGTGAGCTGTTCCACTTGCGGCGGCAACGGACGCGTCACCTGCTCCACGTGCGAAGGCACTTGCCGCGTGTGCCTGTTTGAGCAGCTCACGGTGCGCTTTCGCAACAAGAGCGACTACGAAGTGCTCGATACCACCGAAGTGCCCGACGAGAATTTTGAACGACTCAAAGGCGAGGCGATCTTCACCCGCCACGCGCCGCGCGTCGAAGGTTTGAGCGGCGTGCCGCCGACTGTCGAGCAGAGCGGCAAAAAACTACTGCGCGAATCGCAATCCGTCGACAAGCGCCAGGCCCGAGTGTTGTTCCAGGACCTCGCGATCGAGCGCGTGCCGGTCCACGAAGTGCAATATATGTATGCCGGCGTTGACCGGCGCCTGTGGATCTACGGCGACGGCCACATCCACGCCCCCGGCGCCCCGTGGCGCCGCGACCGCCTCTGGACGATTCTCGCCGCGGTAGCCGCTGTCGCCGTCCTCATCGGCGTGCTTTACTGGATCTTTGGCCGCTAATAGAAACGCCTGCCCCTTGGCCGCCAACTGCAATTGGCAATCGGCACGACGGTGTACAATATGCCGTTAAATTGTGAAGGAGGCGGTCGTGATACGTTGCATCCGACGACAAGTTGCCGTTCAATTCTGGCATTCGCAGATTGGCGTATTGGGCTTGTTCCTCGCCATTACGTTAGCGAACCAGACCGCCGTCCCCCAAACGTTGACCGGCAATTTGAACCTGCACGATCCATCATCCGTGCTTCAGCAGGACGGCAAATATTATTTGTTCTACACCGCCCAAGGCATTCGCACGAAAACCTCCGACGATCGAAACAACTGGAGTACCGGTCCGCGGGTGTTCGGTAGCACTCAAATTCCTGCGTGGACATCACAAAACGTCCCTGCCAACAACGGGAATTTCTGGGCGCCGGACGTCGCGTACTTCAACAACCTCTATCATTTGTATTACTCGGTGTCGTCATTCAGCAGCCAGGATTCCGCCATCGGCCTGGCAACCAGTCCTACGCTCAACTCGGCTGATCCGAATTATCTGTGGACGGACCAGGGGCCGGTGATTCAATCGAACCCTGGCCAGAATCCATACAACGCGATCGACCCGGCCATTATCCACGCCTCCGATGGCCGACTGTGGATGTCGTTCGGCTCGTTCTGGAACGGCATCTACCTCACCGAATTGGACCCGGCGACCGGCAAGCGGATCACGCCGAATTCCACGACGTATTCGATTGCCCGCCACCCGGTCAATCCACCCGACGCCATCGAGGCCCCGTACATTTACGAGCGCGACGGCTTTTACTATTTGTTCGTGAATTGGGACACCTGCTGCCAAGGCGCGAACAGCACGTACAACATCCGCGTCGGCCGCAGCACCAATATCACTGGACCATACGTCGACCAAACCGGCATCAGCATGACCAGCGGCGGGGGTACGTTGTTCTTCGGCACGCAAGGCAACTTCATCGGCCCGGGCCACATCTCCATCTTCACCGACGAAGGCGCCGACTGGTTCGGCTACCACTACTACGACGGCGCCGACAACGGCGCATCCAAATACAATCTGCGGCGAATCTTCTGGCAAGAAGACGGCTGGCCCAGCCTCAGCCCGCCCGCACCCTCCCTTCCCGGCGACTACAACAACGACGGCACGGTGGACGCTGCCGACTACGTCGTGTGGCGCGACACGCTGGGTTCAACGACCGATCTCCGCGCCGACGGAAACCCCAATTTGGTGATCGATGCCAACGATCGACGCGTTTGGATGCCAACTTCGGTAAAATGGCTGACACGAACAACGGCGCCGCGTCCGGCGAGTTGATTCCTGAACCGGTCGCTTTGCAAACAATACTTCTCGGCGTTGCGCCCTAACGACGCGTCGCCGAAGTCGCAGTGCCTGGCCACTTCATCGCAGAATATGACGGAAAATGAAACCGAACGAATTATTTGGCGTCGTCGTCCGTGGCTTTGGGATCTACGCCATGTTGAACGGTTTACATTCTCTCGCCTGGGCATTTGTTTTTGAGCTCGGACTCGTCGACACGGCAAGCAACACACTCGAAGGGATTTCGAGTGCTGATTACGCAATTGACGGAATCTTTTACATCGCAGCCGGCATCCTTCTGCTCCGAGGAACGTGGCTTGTCAATTTCAGTTATCCAAATGACGAGAGCGGCAAGTTTCAATTCAGCGTTCGGGGCCTGATCATCGTGATGACGCTGATCGCACTCGCGTTGGGATTGATTTTCGGGTCACGATGAAGCATGACGGCATAAACGAACTACATGTGTAACGCCTCAGGCGCATCCGGTGATCTCGGCCTTGATTTCCGGGCTTGGTCGCCAAGGCGACCGAGCGCTGAGCTTCGATGTTGAACCGCTTCTCGGTAAGTCCCGGCCAAATCGGCGATTGTTCCGCAACCGCCTATCGGATATCATTTTAGGCTTCCGCGGCTCCCCACCGGATTCGCTCGGCGACGTCCGCCGACCCGGCTGATACTACCGCCCCATTTCCCATCGGACTCAGGTTTCATCTCGGAGCCCTGAACCCTGAACCCCGAACCCTGAACCCTTTCGCATGGTTAACCGCAACTTAATTCGTGAGTTTGACGTATCGGACGAAGACTGGAACGTCGCCATTGGTGATGCGCTGCCCGAGGATATGGATTGGCTTGGCGGCGAGGATGTCGGCGAGAATCAAATCGTCGAAGGCAAAGTGCTCCGCATCGACGACGATTTCATACTCGTCGACGTTGGCTACAAGAGTGAAGGCATCATCCCGCGCAATGAATGGGAGGATGGCGACGAGATTCCCAAGATCGGCGAGCGGATTCGCGTGCTCGTGGAAGACGTCGAGGACGTCGCCGGGCGGCAAGACGACCGCGGCATGATCGTCCTCAGCAAGCGCAAGGCTGAGAAGATCGAAAAGTGGATGAAGGTCATGGAGACCGTCCACGAAGGCGATGTCGTCAGCGGCCAGGTGACGCGCAAGATCAAGGGCGGGCTCTTGGTAGATATCGGCGTCAACGTGTTTCTGCCGGCCAGCCAGGTGGATATCCGCCGCCCGCATGACATCGGCGAATACATCGGCAAGGAAATCAAGTGCCTGGTGCTTAAGATCGACGAAGCGCGGCGCAACATCGTCGTCAGCCGCCGCAGCCTCATCGAGCAGGAGCGGGCGCAAAAGAAATCCGAGCTGCTCAAGCAGCTCGAGGTCGGCCAGCTACGCAAGGGCGTAGTGAAAAACATCGCCGACTTCGGCGCGTTCGTCGACCTGGGTGGCATCGACGGTTTGCTCCACATCACCGATATGAGCTGGGGCCGCATCAATCACCCATCCGAAATGGTGCAAATCGACGACCAGGTCGAGGTGATGGTCCTGCACATCGACTACGAAAAGGAAAAGATCGCGCTGGGCCTCAAGCAGAAGAGTGCCAGCCCGTGGGACCAGGTGGCGACGAAGTACCCGGTGAACTCGACCGTAAAGGGCACCGTGGTGAACGTGATGAGCTACGGCGCGTTCGTGAAACTCGAAGACGGCATCGAAGGCCTGGTGCACATCAGCGAAATGTCGTGGACCAAACGGATCAGCCATCCCAGCGAGCTGGTGCACATCGACCAGGAGGTCGAGGTGATGGTTTTGGACATCAACCAGGACAAGCAAGAGATCTCGCTGGGCATGAAGCAGACCCAGTCGAATCCGTGGGACAAGGTGGCTGACCGCTACCCGCCGGGTGCGCATGGTGAAAGGTCGCGTGCGAAACCTTACCAATTACGGCGCGTTCATCGAAATCGAAGAAGGAATCGACGGCCTCTTGCACGTCAGCGATATGTCGTGGACCCGCAAAATCGGCCATCCCAGCGAGGTTGTCGAGAAGGGCCAGGAGGTCGAGTGCAAGGTCGTATCCGTGGACCAGGAACGGCGGCGGATCGCGCTGGGCCTCAAGCAAATGGACGAAGATCCGTGGGCGACCGATATTCCTAATCGCTACCAACCGGGCCAGTTGGTGAAGGGCAAAGTCACCAAGATCACCAACTTCGGCGTCTTCGTCGGTTTGGAAGACGGCCTCGAAGGCCTGCTGCACATCTCGGAGCTGGCCGATCACAAGGTCGAGAATCCGGAAGATGTGGTGAAAGTCGGCGAAGAGATCGAAGTGAAGATCCTTCGTGTCGATGCGGACGAGCGCAAGATCGGCCTCTCGCGCAAGCGGGTGGAATGGGGTGAAGAAGAGGAGAAAGCCGAAGAAGAAGCGACGAACGGCGCCGGCACTCCGGCAGAACTGAAGGGCGGCGTCGGCTCCACTTCCGGCCCGCTGTTTAAAACGGCCGCCGCGACCAAACAGGAAGCAGGCTCGTCAGAATCGGCAGATGCGCCAGAAGCCGAGAGTTGAGCGCGACAATTTTGCCGCGCACACTCGTTAACTGCTACGATCCGACGCCACGGGTGATTGCAACCCGTGGCGTCGTTCTTTTTGGCATCGCCCGAACGCGGCGCACATTCCTTCCACGGCGTTATATCTTGTTCTGCATGCAGGCGCGAACTGCACCGCGTCGATGGAATGCATGGCACAGGGAGCGTGGAGCGCAGGAGTTAGAGTCATTCGCCGCTCTCCGCTCCATACTCCCGGCCCTCCTATCCTGAAATCCCTCCCGTTCCGTACAACTCCGATGGCTACGTCAACGACGCCGAAAAGGCGGAAGACGGGCAGCGCCGTGCAAACGCCGCTGGAAACCTATCTCCGCGAGATCAATGAAACGCCGCTTCTGGATGCCCGGCAAGAACGCGAGCTGGCCACGGCCATCGGTCAGGGCGATACCCGGCCCGCGATCAAATGGTGCGGGCCAACCTGCGGCTCGTGGTCAACATTGCCCGCGGCTATTCCGGCAAGGGCCTCGGCCTGCAGGATCTCATCGAGGAAGGCAACCTGGGCCTGCTTGCGGGCCGTCGAAGGCTTCGACCCCGCCATGGGCACCCGCTTCAGCACCTACGCCAGCTACTGGATCAAGCAGTCGATCAAGCGGGCCCTCATCAACACCGGCAAAACCATTCGCATCCCGGCCTACATGGTCGAACTGCTCTCGAAATGGCGGCGGGCCACCGCGCGGCTGACCGAAGAGCTTGGCCGCTCGCCGACGCCGGAAGAAGTGGCCCGAGTCCTCGGCCTGCCCAAGAAGAAGCTGCCCATCATCAAGAAGGCGATCAAAATCTACAACGCCATGCCGCAGACCGATCAGGCCGAAGCCGGCTGGACGCTCGGCGACATGGTGATGGACGAGCGGCAGCTCATGCCCGATGACGCGCTCGTGGAAACCGATTGCCTCCACCACGCGATGGAAATGCTCACCACGATGGACCAGCGCGAAGCCACCGTGCTGCGGATGCGGTTTGGCCTCGATAACCACGAGCCGAAAACCCTCAAGGAAATCGGCGAGCAGCTCGGTCTCACCCGCGAGCGCGTGCGGCAAATCGAGACCGAGGCCCTCAACAAGATGGCCGATAGCATGGAAGACCCCCGCGAGCGGCTGGAAGCAGAGCTTGAATAGCTTTGCGACTGAGATCCGCTCGTGTGATATAATCGATGGAAAGGAGTCTGGAAATATGACACTTACCATCGAGATCATACCTGACCCTGAAGAGGGTGGCTTTACTGCACGGTTGCCCGATCTTCCCGCCTACGGCGAAGGTGAGACGGAACAAGCGGCTATTGATGACCTCAAAGTCGCAATTCGCGGTTACATCGATACGTTTGGTTTGGATGATGCACTCAGCCGCATCGCGCATCCCGAATTGAGAACCATCGAACTGGATCTTGTGGACTTGGCTCGTGGCTAAGTTACCTCGCGTCACTGGTCAGGAAATGGTCCAGTTTCTTCAGCGCGAGGGATTTCAGCTGCTTCGTGTGCGGGGAAGTCACCATTTTCTTGCGCGTGGCGATCTGCGGACTTCGGTGCCAGTACATGGCAATCGCCCGCTCAAGACCGGCACATTGCGAGGCATACTGCGTGACATCCAAATGTCGCCGACGGAATTTGCCAGCCGCATTCGCTCGTAATAGTGCACGTCGGATGAACGCTACTACCGTCAAAACCAGCTACCTGCCCTCCGCCGTCTGCCCATTTTCTTGACTCGGCAAGATTCGGCTGTCTAGCATGAAAGCTAGACGCCATTCTCGCCGAAATAGGGGGACAGGCCGTGTGCCGCTCGTCTGCCATCGTGACTCTTCGAATGTTTGCCATTGCCGCCGGCGCCGTGCTGGCGGTCGGAACTTTGGTTCGTGCGCAGTGGCAGGGCGGCGGCCCAAATCACGGCGGTCCCGTGTATCAACGGCATGCGTCTGAATGGTCGTCGGGACACGGAAAGCGGCGAAACGATAAATTTGGTCACGCCCCGTTTATTAAGTCGCCGCAGGTGAACGCAAATTGGTTTCAGCGGCCGTACCCTTATCACTTGGATTATTATCGGATGCGCTATGGCGGCAGTTACGCGCCGTACTTCGGCAACTTGTATGGCCCGCCGCAGGTGGTCACCGCTCCGCCCTATTACGGACCGTATTACGGAAACTATGTGAGCCCCACGGACGGAGCCTATGGAATGCCGCTGGAATCGCCGTTGAACATGGCGCCCCCGACGAACATGGAATCGGAAAACACTCTGCCGGCGCCACCACAAAATGCCACCGGCGAATAGGATTCTCTCGCTTGCATGGAGGCAAGACAATGGAACTGCAAAGACGATGCGGACTTGCGCTGGTCGCGTTGCTCGCCTTCACCAGTGCGGCTCGAGCGGCCGAACAAACCGGTGCAGATGCGTTTGAATTGAATGAAGCGCCGGCTGGGGCAGCTCCCATCGATGTGCGATCGGGTGGAGTTTTGCAGGAGTCGTTCCAATATCATCGCCAAGGATACGGCAATACGGCCTGGAATGGCCCCAACCCGCCGCAGTCAAACTTCGGGCAGGCCGGCGGTTGGTACGGTTATGGCTTCCCCGTGCAAACCTACCGCTGGGGTTGGTTTGGGGCGGGGCGCTGATTATCCGCGCGTCGTTTGGCACCGTGGCTACTACGACGATTGCTGCCGCTGGGCACATCGACGCGGGTACTGAGGAGCGAGGAGCAGAGAGCGGGGAGCTTGGAGCAACTAGTTGGAGACATTTCCAACTCCACGCTCCCAGCTCCGTGCTCCTTGCTCGCTACCGTTGCAGGCCGATGTTGAAGCTGAACACTTGCGTGTCGTCGAATTCGGCTTTGGCGATGGGGAAGGCGAAGTCGAGCGCAATCGGGGCGGGGCCCATCGCGGGCACGGTGATTCGCAAGCCGAAGCCAGGTGCGACTCGGAAATCCTTGATCTCGACGTTCTCTTCGACCGTGCCGAAATCAACGAACGCCACACCGTGAATCATGTCGTCGGCCGTGAGCGGGAACAGGTACTCCACCGTGTTGACCCACATGAATTCGCCGCCCACTTGCACGCGTTCGGGCAACACCACGGGCGAAGCACCGCGGAAATCAAATCCACGCAAAGTGGAATAGCCGCCCGCAAAGAAATTCTCGTAAACCGGCGTGTCGTCGCCCGTGAAGCCCAACCGCGTCGACAGCGTCACCACATGCCGCCCTGAATGATCGGGCCGTTCCTGCAGCAAGAAATATTGCCGGGCGTCGATGATCGCCCGCGGATAGGAGAAGCTCCCAACGACTTGCTCCAACGAGAGCTCAAGGTAATGCCCCTGCGTGGCCAGGAATGCGCTATCGCGCGTGTCGTTGGCGACGGTGGCCTTGAAACCGTGCAGGATGTTGTCGCCAAGGACTTCCGTCAATTCGGGGATGGGTGCCGAAATGTTGCGGATATTCACGTTCTCGCCGCGATAGGAAAAAGCGGCGGACAAATCATTCTCGGTCCATCCATATCCGAGCGATACGCGACCGCCCAAACGCTGTTCATCCCAATCGACATAACGGCGGTCGAAGAACGAGCCGCTTAGTCCCAGGCTGACCGCGGTATCCCACAGATAGGGTTCCTGGAAACTTACCAGGTAGCGCTGCACTTCGGTACCCGGCGCAGCTTCAATGCGGAATCGCTGGCCGTCACCACGCCATGCTCGGCCGCTGGCAAAATCGTCCCAGCTCGTGGGGAAGCGCGTCCAATCAAAGTTCTGCTCGTCGAGCAGAATTTGCCCCACCAGGCCGGCGTCCGAGTTCACGGCCACGCCCAACATCAACCGGCCCGTTTGGGCCTCGCTGAGCACGACATCCAAATCCACCGCCGGGTCGACGAACATCGGCGAAAACGGATCGAGCGGCTGATACGGTGAAAGCTGAGGATTTGTCGGCAACGGCGTGACCGGCGTGATGTTTGGATCGGGTGCCAGGACCGGCGCTGGGCCGTATTGTATTGGCGGACCAGATGGCGAAGCCGGTGCATATCCAGGCGGCGGTGCCGCGTATTGCTGCGGCGCGGGCATGGTCTGCGGCGCACCATACTGTTGTTGCGGCGGCGGAAGCATGGGCGGAGCGAAGGGCGGACCACTCGGGGGCACTTGGGCGAGCAATATGGGAGAACCCGCGGTCGGCGACGGCGGTTGAGGGTCGGCGACCACCGCTTGACGCACTGCATAGGGATTGGTGCCCACCGGCGCGGCATCTGGCCCGGTCGCGCCCACGGCCTGGCCGCCGTACGCGCCGGTCGTCGGTAGCTGGTAGGGACTCTGCGTGCGAATTGTCAATTGTTGGTACGGATTCGGTCGCGCCGGCTGGGACGCTTCCGCGTAGTGATATGGCTTAAACGTTTGGCGTTCGTATACGGAACGTGTGCCGGCCGATGGCGCGGGCGCGTTGATCGATTGTGGGAGAGGTCTCTGACCCCGAATATCGGCGTCGGAGACGCCTCCCACAGAGTCGAAGGGTGGGCGGCGCACCCCATGCCGAATCGCCGTAGGAGAGAGATCAAGATACAAATCGACGTCGATTTGGTCCTCCGCAGGCGCAAAGCCGGGCGGCGGCGTAACCAAGTACGTTGGCAGCGGTGCCGGCGGAATGTTCACGGGTGGCATCGTCCCCGGTGGCGGCAACAAGGTTGGGCCAGAAGAAGCTGGGAGCCGCGAGCTGGGAGCCGGGAGCTGATGGTTTGGCTCCTTGCTCCTCGCTCCTCGCTCCAGGCTATCTGGGCTCTGTCCGCGGAAGCCTGGTCCGCCTTGGCCTTCAGCGACTTCTGTGTCATTTAGCTCGGGAATGTGATAGGTGATCTTCGGCATCACGCCGCGAACCGGATCGGACATGAACAGCCCGCTGGCCTGGAGCCGCCGCTCACTGGCCCGCAGTTCGCGAATGTCGACGATCTCGCCCGAGCGGACCGAAAGCCGGTTCAGCGCAGTTTGTATCTTGGTATGTGGATTGTCGCCGTTGATGTGCACGCGGATGTTGCCGACACGCCATCGCTTGCCTTCCTCGATGTGATACATCACGTCGAGCTTGCCGGGTTCTTCGGAAAAGATCGGCTCGGCTCGGATATCGGCAAAAACGTAACCCTGGCTGCCATAGAGCTCCTTGAGCCATTCGACGTCGCCGTTCATCTTGGCCTGCTCAAACGGCTGGCCGCCGGGCAATTTGATGCCCATCGCCAACGAATCACTGGCAAAAATCTTGTTGCCAATGAACGAAATCTTTTCCACCTGATAACGCGGCCCTTCGTGGATCACGAACCGCAGCGTGAGCCATTTGTTTTTCTCGTCGAATTCGAACTGGCGGCCGACCTTGGCCTGGAAGAAGCCGAACGCCCGATAGTAAGCCGTCAACTTCTGCACGTCCGCGTCGATTTGCTCCTCGTCGACAAAGCCCTTGAACACCATCATCAGGGGCGGCTTGCTTTCGACCTGGGTTTTCAACCGACCGTCACGAACAAACTCGTTGCCAACGAAATCGAGCTTCCAAACTTTCTGCTGCAGGCCCTCGTGAATGACGAACACCACGCCGTTGTCGGTGTTTTCTTTGCCTTTCAGCACGGTCACCTGGGCGTGGTTGAAACCGCTGCGCCGGTACAAATCAATGATTTTCCGCCGCGCTTCTTCCACTGCGTACGGATCGACCGGCCCGCCGACCTTGAGCTCGGTTTCTTTGGCCAGCTTCTTGTCGCGAATTTTTTCGTTGCCCAGATATTCCACAAAGCGGATCACGGGCCGCTCAATTACCTTCAAGATGACGACACGGCCTGTCGCGCGCTTGCTCGTACGTCGGCTGCACATCGACGAACCAGCCCCGCGAAACCAGCTTGCGCACGTCACGCTGCACGAGAGCCGGGTCAAACGGCCGGCCAACGCGCGTCTGCAGTTGATTGAGAATCTGCGTGGTGGGAATCGTGTTGTTGCCGACGACGCGAATTTCAGCCACCGGTTCATCGGTCGCAGAAAGCGACGGGCCGGAAGCTTCTCGCTCGGGCTCCTTTTTGCCAAACATCGAGGGCGGCATCGAAGGGAACCCGCCGCCCATTCCGCCTTGGGCAGCAGGTGCTCGGCACGATGGCGGTTACGCCCACAAGCGTAGCGAACGAAGCGAGCGCAATGCCGCCAGTGCGCTGGAGCAAGCTGCGATTTCCGAAGTGGTGTCGGGCCATTTCGCCGCGGGAAGAGCGCTTCGCCGATCGCTGAAAAGACACTTGGACAAGTGCATCGCCGACCGTCAGCAAGACGCACCCGGTGTTTCCGGGCGGCCCTCCGACAAGCGGCGCTGCAAAAGCCGCGTAGAGATAGCGAAATCAGACGCGAACCACAAGGCAGGTTGCGGAAGGGGCTAGGGACTGGGGGCTGCAGTCGCTGTAATTCCCCAGCCCCTAGCCCCTGATCTCCCCTGCGCATTTACGCTTGCGCCGCCAGCAGCCACACCAGAATGCCTTTTTGCACGTGCATGCGGTTGGCGGCCTGTGCTACGACCACGCTTTGCGGGCCGTCGATCACCTCGTCGGTAACTTCCTCGCCGCGATGAGCCGGTAGGCAGTGCAGAAACAGCGCATCGGCCGGTGCCGGGCCATGAGCTGGGCGTTTACCTGGTACTTGGCGAAGTCGCGCCGGCGTTTGTCGCGCTCGCTTTCCTGCCCCATGCTGGCCCACACGTCCGTGTACACTGCGTCTGCGTCACTGACGGCCGCGTGTGGATCATCGGTCGTCGTCAAATCGAGATTTGGAAAACTAGCCCGCGCGTGCCGCAGGAATTCTTCATCGAGCTCGTAACCGGGCGGCGTGCACACGACCAGTTGCACGCCCGTGTGACCGCATCCTTCCACTAGACTCTGGGCCACGTTGTTTCCATCGCCGACCCACGCGATCCGTCGTCCCGCCAGTTCGCCGCAGTGCTCTTGGACCGTGTACAGGTCGGCCAGTACCTGGCATGGATGGGCCTGGTCCGTCAGGCCGTTGATCACTGAACACGCGGCATGCTGCGCGAAGTGCACGACAGTTTCGTGCCGCTTGGAACGAAACACGACGACATCGACCATTTCGCTGAGCACTCTGGCGAAGTCGGCCACGCTCTCGCGCTTGCCGAAGCCGGCATTCTCATCGAGCATGATGCTGCTGCCGCCCAGGTGGGCCATCCCGGCCTCGAAGCTCACGCGCGTCCGCAACGACGGCTTTTCGAACAGCAATGCGAGCACTCGGCCAGGCAGCAGTGGCTCGCGCAGTCCGTGCGCGAATTTGCTCTTGAGATCCTCGGTGATCGAAAGGATCCGCGAGATCTCGGCAGAGGATAGATCGGCGAGGGTAATAAGGTGACGCATAGGAGCGGAGAGCAAAGAGCAGGGAGCAGGGAGCGTGGTAGGTCTCGACAGTTATAGAATCTTCTGTGGTGTTCGTTAGCCGCGAACCAACGGCTCGCCGGCCATAACCTTCGCGACCGCTATTTCGGTGTGTAATTTCGCAGCACGTCGGCCAGAATCTCGCAGCCCTCGTCCAATTCGTCGTCACTGAGCGTCATCGCCGGTAGCAACCGCAGTACCGTTTGCTGCGTGCAATTGATCAATAGGCCACGATCGATGCATTGCTGCACGATGGGTGCCCCCTCGACGCTAAGCTCCAGCCCGATCATCAACCCGCACACGCGCAGCTCATCGACAATTGCCAGCTCTTCGACGAGCGGTCCGAGCCGCTGACGAAAGGCTTCGCCAAGTTGCTGGGCTCTGTCCAATAACCCGTCTTCCTCGATTGTTTCGATCGTGGCGATGCCGGCACGCGCCGCAATCGGGTTGCCGCCAAATGTGGCCGCATGAATACCAGGTCGCAAACTGGCCGCCACTTCGGCCGTCGCCAGCAAAGCTCCGCCGGCAATCCCGCCGCACAAGCTCTTGGCCAGCGTCATGATGTCCGGCGCGGTGCCCTCATGCTGATAAGCGAACCACTTACCCGTTCGCCCACAACCACACTGCACTTCGTCAAAAACGAGCAAGAGTCCATGCCGATCGGCCAGCTGGCGAAGTCCGGCAAGATATCCGTCCGGTGGAACGCGGATGCCGCCTTCGCCCTGCACGGGCTCGATGAGGATGGCACACGTCTCATTATCGATAAGCTGAGCCGCGGCATCGAGATCGCCGAACGGCGCATACTTGAACCCAGCCAACAGCGGACCGATGCCCTCATGGTACTTGGGCTGGGCAGTGGCGCTGGTGGCGCCGTAAGTACGGCCGTGAAAGCCGCCGCGAAATGTAATAATCTTGTACCGCTTTTCCGGCGAATGCAGGCGAGCCAGTTTGATCGCCGCTTCGTTCGCCTCGGTGCCGGAGTTACAGAAAAACGCCTTGCCGCCAAAGCTTCGCTCGGAAAGCAGCTGGGCCCAGTGCCCTTGCGCTTCGGTGTGCCAGGTATTGGGAATGTGGATCAGCTCGGCCACCTGCTGCTGCACCGCTTCCACCACTCGCGGCGGACAATGGCCGAGCAGGTTGCAACCCCAGCCGGGGAAAAAGTCCAGGTACCGCCGACCTTGGTCGTCCCACACGTACGAGCCTTCACCGCGCACCAAGGCCACCGGGAAATCGCGTGTAGTTCGGCACTACGTATTTGGCGAACAGGTCGGCGGTTTCTGGGTTCATTGTTGTCGTTGCGGTGGCCATGTGGGAATCGCGATTCGGGTTGGTGGTTTTTAGTGGTAATTCGGCTTGGCAGCCAACGCTAATCACGTCGATTGACTGGTGCTTTTCTCTAGCTCGCGACGATTTCCGTCCCGACGCCCTCGTTCGTATAAATCTCGAGCATGAGCGAGTGGCGGAGGCGGCCGTCGATGATGTGAATCTTGCGCACGCCCTTCTGCAGCGTTTCCAAACAGGCTTCGACTTTGGGAATCATGCCGGCCTCAATCGCCCGTTCGGCGATTAATCGGCGGGCCTCTTTCGCGGTGAGAGAATGAATTAGCGAGCTGGCATCGTTCTTATTTCGCCGGACGCCGTTGACATCACTGAGAAACACCAGCTTTTCGGCACCCAGCGCCTGCGCGACGGCCGTGGCCGAGGTGTCGGCGTTCACATTCAATCGCTGGCCGGATTTGCTTTCGCACATCGAGGGAATCACGGGTACCTGCCCTGCGTAACATAAATTTTCGATCGTATCTCGATCGACTTCGGTCACCCGGCCGACGTGGCCCAGGTCAATCTCTTCGCCGTTTTCGCCAGGCAGCGTCAATCGCTCGCCGAACAGCACGTTGTTGTTTTGTTCGCCATGAAAGTTGAGCGGCATCGCCCGGCCGCCAAACTGTTCGATCATCGTAGCGATCGATTCATTGATCTCGCCAGCTAACACGCGCTCCACAATTTTCAGCGTTGCGTCATCGGTATACCGCCGGCCCTGGATGAACCGCGGCTCGATTTTCGCTTCTTCCATGGCCCGCGTGATAGCCGCGCCGCCGCCATGCACTACGATCGGCCTCATACCGACCGTTTCCATGAACACGATGTCGACCAGCAGGTGCCGTAGCGCTTCCGGGTCTTCCATCACGCTGCCACCCAACTTGATCACGGTGATCTTGTCGCGGAACTGGCGGATCCAGCCCATCGCTTCGATCAAAAAATCCGCTTTCTGGATGGCGTCGTGAACCACTGGCTTCTCAAAGACGCTAAAGCACCAAGGACGCGAACCGCATTCGGAAGGTTCGTTTTTGGCGGCTGATACAGGTGAGAAAATGCGAATCCTGCATTGTAAAAACGCCAAATCGCAGGGTCAACGAGCAGATGGCTGTCAGCGTGCCCACTAGTGGCATACCCCGCTTCATGGCAAGATAACGGCGTTGGATGTTTCATCCCACCTGGAAGCACTGCCGGCACGCATGTCCGAACCGATGGTGATCATTCTGGCGGCCGGCAAAGGGAAGCGGATGGCTTCCGAGCTGCCCAAAGTGCTGGTGCCGGTTTGCGGCCGGCCAATGATCCGGTACGTGATTGATGCGGTGAGGCAGGCGGGGGTAGACCGCATCGTTGTCGTGATTGGTTATCGTGGCGATTTGGTGCGTCGCGAGCTATCCAGTGAGCCGGGAATCGAATTCGTTGAACAGACGGATCAGCGTGGTACGGGTCACGCAGTGATGATGTGCCGCGGCCAACTGGAACGGCACCATGGGCCAGTGTTGATTCTCGCGGGCGATTCGCCAATGACCCAGGTTTCGTCACTTCGGGCGCTTTTGACGGAGTTTGCCGCCTGCCGTCCGGCATGTCTCCTCGGTACCGGCACCAAGCCAAACCCCGCCGGTTTAGGCCGAGTTGTCCGCGACACCACCGGCCAATTCCTTGCAATTGTCGAAGAAAAAGACGCCACGCCGGAGCAAAGAGCAATCAACGAGGTGAACCTGAGCACCTACGTATTCGCGGCCGCCCCCTTGCTTTCGGCTCTGGACCAGTTGACGGACAACAATGTCCAAGGCGAGTATTACCTCACGGACTGTCCCAGTGTCCTAAAAGCAGCGGGCGAGCGCGTGGAAGCCCTGTGCGTGTTGCAACCGTGTGAGGCGTTGAGCATCAACACTCTCGACGAATTGGCGGCAGTTGAAGCCGAAATGAAAAGAATTTCGGATTGCGGATTGCGGATTGCGGATTCGCATAACAATCCGCACTCCGAAATCCGCAATCCGAAATCGAAATGAACGACCTCAAGATATTCAGCGGCACGGCCAACAAGGCCCTCGCGAAACGGATCACCGATTATCTCGGCGTGCCGCTAGGAGATATTGCGCTCGGGCATTTTCCGGACGGCGAAATCTCGTGCAAGATCAATGAGGATATCCGCGGCCGCGATGTGTTTCTCATTCAGCCAACCTGCCCGCCGGTGAACGAGAACATCATGCAACTGTTGGTGATGATCGACAGCGCGCTGCGCGCCAGCGCCGAGCGGATCACCACCGTAATTCCGTACTTTGGTTACGCGCGACAAGACCGCAAGGATGAAGGCCGCGTGCCGATCACGGCGAAACTGGTGGCCAATCTCATCACGCGGGCCGGAGCCAACCGCGTGCTCACCATGGACTTGCACGCGGCCCAAATTCAAGGGTTTTTCGACGTGCCCGTGGACCACCTCTACGCAGCGCCGGTGCTAAACGAGCATTTCCTCAATTCCAAGATCGACTTGGACCAGGTGGTCATCGTTAGCCCTGACGAAGGCAGCATCAAGCGGGCGATCGGTCATGCCAAGCGACTGGGCGGCAGCGTGGCCATTATCGACAAACGCCGCACGAGCGCCGAAACCACCGTGCAGGCGCATATTCTCGGCGGCCAGGTGGAAGGCAAAGTCGCGCTGATGTTCGACGACATGATCAGCACCGCCGGTTCGATTACCGGCGCGGCGAAAACGCTTCACGAGCATGGCGTCAAAGAAATTCACGTGGGCGCTACCCACCCGGTGCTCTGTGGTCCGGCAATCGAGCGGCTCAAAGCGGCCAATCTCGCCAGCCTGGTGGTCACTGATTCAATCCCCCTGCGCGATGACCAAATCCTCCCGCAAACGCAGGTCCTGACTCTGGCCCCACTGCTCGGCGAAGCGATCAAGCGGATTCACCGCAATGAATCCGTCAGCCGCCTGTTTCGATAGTTCTGGCCGACGTTACTTGGGCTTGAAGGCCCTCTCCGTGACCGCCATAATGAGCGGTTTCCCCGCGGCAGGGCCTGTTCGGTCTTGCAGCCAGGCAATTGCGGCTTGTGGTGCGACCATGTCCGAATTACTTCACGTTGAAAATCGAAAATCCGTCGGCAAACGAAACAATGTGCGGCTGCGGCGGGCGGGCCGGTTGCCGGCCGTGCTTTACGGCCACGGCGAAGAAGCGGTAAGCCTGACGCTTGCCGCCGATCAGTTGGAAGCCTCCCTTCGCCACGGCGCCAAAGTGGTCGACCTCGACGGCGCCGCCAGCGGTAAGGCCTTGCTGCAGGATGTCCAGTGGGACACTTTTTTCCAGCATGTACTGCATGTCGACTTGTTGCGGGTCCGCGCCGGTGAAAAGGTCAAGATCGACGTGCCGATCGAGCTCCGCGGCGAGGCACCGGGCAGCCGCGACGGTGGCGTCATTGAACAAATGGTCCACTCGATTGAAATCGAGGTGGCCTTGGATGTGATTCCCGACAAGCTGCACCTCAATATCAATCACCTGGAGATCGGCGGTCAGTTGACGGCGGCCGACATCGAAGACCTGCCGGCAGGTGCCAAGATCCTGGACGACATCGACATGATGATCGTGCATTGCGTCCAGCCGGAAGTCGAAGAGGAAGAAGCCGTCGCCGAAGAAGCGGGTGCTGCCGAGCCGGAAGTCATTGGCAAGCGCAAGGAAGACGAAGAGGAAGAAGGCGAAGAGAAAGAGTGATCGGCGTGCCGCGTGACATACGGACTGGCCACTTCAGTGACCAGTTAGCGCAAGCGCACCCACCGAGCCATAACGTGAATGAAACTGATCGTGGGTCTGGGCAACCCGGGAAGGAAGTACGAAAAAACGCGGCATAACGTGGGCTTCGACGTACTGCAGGTCGTCGCTCAGCGGTGTGCCGCTGAAGGGGAGAAAGACAAGTTTGACGGCCGTGTGACCGAGGCCACAATCGCCGGCCAGCGGGCCTTGTTGCTGTGGCCGCACACGTTGATGAACCGCAGCGGCCAAAGCGTGTCGGCGGCATTTAAGTTTTACGACCTGTCGCCGACCGACGTGCTGGTGGTGGGCGACGATTTCAACCTGCCGTTAGGAACGCTGCGAGTGCGCAGCCAAGGCTCCGCCGGCGGGCAGAAAGGACTCAAGAACATCATCGAGCGGCTTGGCACAGAGGAAGTGCCTCGCTTGCGAATCGGCATTGGTCCCGTGCCGGGCAATTGGGACCCGGCTGATTTCGTGTTGAGTAGATTTGCCGCCGATGAACGACCGGTGATCCTGGATGCAATCGATCGGGCGGCTGATGGCGTGGAATGTTGGGTGGCAGAAGGAATTCAAGCGTGTATGAATCGGTTTAATGAGAGTCGTAAGTCGTAAGTCGTTGGTCGTTAGTCGGATCATTAACTATTTCGACCAACGACTTACGACTAACTACTAATGGGAGCCTTTACTTTGGCAGAACGAAACAACGTATACGAAGCCATGTTCATTTTCGATTCCAACCGCTTTGCCCGCGAGCGCGCAGGCATGCCGGCGGAAGTCGAAAATGCAATCAAGTCGGCGGGCGGCGAGGTCGTGGTTAGCCGGCTGTGGGAGGAACGCCGCCTGGCGTACCCAATCGCCGGACAGCGGAAAGGTACGTATTGGCTGATCTATTTCCGCGGTCTGAGCTCAATCGTGGCGCCGCTCAACCGGCAGTGGGAAATTCAAGAAGGGCTTTTGCGGCACCTGGTTTTGAAGGTGCATCCGCACCTGGTCGAAGTGGTGCTGGAGCACGCCAAAGCGGGGCCAGTACCGCCACAACCGGTGGCAGCCCCGGCCGGTCCGATTCACGAGGTCGAAACGGGAGAAATTGAGTAGCAGCCCCGGCAAACTCGACGCGAAATCCACGGCTGGCGGACCAAACCGGCGGTGCGAAAGCCGTTGGGTTTAGGATGAAACGACGGCGGCACTCCACAGTGCAAAAGCAGCGACACCAACGTCTTAGAGCACGGGAGCGAAGCTGTAGTTTTGAAACGCGACAAAATTACGCCGTTCAAGACCTGAAATTCCTTGCTCCGGCGGGCCGGATTTGTTAACCTCGACGTACGGAACGGGTGTTCACTTATTTGCGGAATCCGCCAGGGGGCCAAAGTGGTCGGTCCCTGGCATGAATGCGTGCCGAGGTTTCGATCGGAAGGAATTGCCATGGCGAGTTTCAATCGAGTCATTCTGGTGGGTAATTTAACCCGGGATCCGGAGCTGCGCTATATCCCCAGCGGGACGGCCGTGTCCGAAATTGGTCTGGCCGTGAACGATCGCGTCAAGCGCAACGATCAATGGGTCGACGAGACAACTTTTGTTGACATCACTCTGTGGGGACGCACCGCGGAAATCGCCAACGAGTATTTGAGCAAGGGCTCACCCGTGCTAATTGAAGGCCGGCTTAAGCTCGATCGTTGGGAAAAAGAGGGGCAGAAGCACTCCAAACTCCGCGTGGTTGGTGAGCGGCTGCAAATGCTCGGCTCGCGCGACGGAAGCCGCGACGGCGGCCGGCGCTCGGGCAGTGAAGAACAGCCTCAACACCATGAGTCCGAACAATACATGCCGGCCGGCGGCCCGCCGCCCAGCGACGATATCCCGTTCTAAATCTTAGGTGTCAGGTGTCTGGTTTCAGGTGTCAGCCTGCAACCCGACGCACTGACACCCGACACCCGATACCTGACACATTCCTAAGCCATGACAACGAAACAACGCAAAATCCGGCGGAAACCCAACAACGCCTTCAGGCCGTTGCCCAAAGGGCCACGCGGCGGAATCGAGTTGCTACTCATTCACTCCGTAGAGCACGTTGGCAAGCAGGGGCAGGTCGTCGAAGTGCGGCCCGGCTACGCCTACAACTATCTCATCCCGCAAGGGCTGGCCACCGTCGCCACCGACCATCACAAGCGGATGGTCGAAAAGCACAAGACCAAGCTGCAGCAGATCGAAGTGGCCCGGCAGGTCGAATTGCGCAAACAGGCTACCGAGCTGGCCAAACAGAGCATCACGATCGAAGCGAACGCTACTGAGGACGGCCATTTGTATGGCAGCGTGGGCGCGGCCGAAATCGTCGCCGCACTCAAGAACAACGAAGTTCACCTCTCGGCCGACCAGATTCGGCTGGAAGGCCCGCTTAAGGAACTCGGTCTGTACACCGTCAAGGTCCGATTCTCAAGCGAGGTTGAGGGCGAGCTCAAAGTTTGGGTCGTGCCGACCGTGGCGACGGACCAGTCGTAGGTTAGTCTCTCTAGCCAGACCTCCCTGGCTGGGCTTGCCGAGCTTTTGTGTGGTTGTATCCGGCCGGGACGGGGTGCGTTCGACGTATCATTCTGACCGTCAGCCTGGAAAGGCTGACCTACCAATCGACGGATCGACATCAGTGGCCACGGCAGAAAAACCGCTGCGGACTGAATCGCCTCGCGGCGTCGGCGATTTGTTGGACCGCCAACCGCCACGAAGCGTCGAGGCGGAGCGGGCAGTCATCGGCAGCTTGCTGCTGTTGCCCGAGGCGTGCGATGAGGTGGCCTTGCTGGTCCGTGCCGACGACTTCTACGACGACGCCCACCGCGCCATCTTCTCGCACATGATGGCCTTGCATGACGACGGCCGGCGAATTGACCCCACGCTTCTTTCGCAGCGGCTGAAGGATGCCGGACAATACGAGTTCGTGGGGGGCGCAGCATACCTGCTTGAGCTGAGCCAGGAGGTCGCGACGGCCGCTCATGCCGAGTACTATGCCCGCATCGTCCGCGACAAGGCCGTGCTCCGCTCGCTGATTCACGCCGGCACGGACATCATCCAGGAAGCATATGATCCGACGACCAGCGCGCGAGAGATGCTGGCCCGCGCTGAAGAGCGCGTGTTTCGCATCCTGGACACAAAGGGTGAAACCCAATTGCGATCGGTGCGCGAGGTACTGCACGATTCGTTGGCCCGCATCGACGCCCGCATGCAACATCAGCATACCTACGGCGGGCTGGAAACCGGGCTCATGGATTTTGACGACCTCACGGGCGGGCTGCACGATTCGGAGCTGGTAATCCTTGCCGCTCGGCCAAGCATGGGAAAGACGGCACTCGCACTGAACATTGCCGAACACATCGCGATCGACGGCCCGGCCAAGCCAGTGCTTGTGGTGAGCCTGGAAATGTCGTCGTTGGAGTTGGGTGACCGCTTGCTGTGCTCCCGCGCCGAGTCAACAGCCATAAATTGCGGAACGGCCAGCTTAGCGCGGAAGACAGCCGCCGCCTGGTGCAAACCGCCGCCGACGTTAGCCGCGCGCCGCTATTTATCGACGATTCACCCAGCCGTAACATGACAGAAATCGCTGCCACGGCGCGGCGACTGAAACGGCAGGAAAACCTCGGACTCGTCGTGATCGACTACCTCCAATTGGTCGAGCCAGACAATCCGCGCGACCCCAGACAGGAACAAGTGGCACGTATCTCACGCCGCCTCAAAGGACTGGCCCGCGAATTGAACGTTCCGGTACTCTGCCTGGCTCAGCTCAACCGCCAGGTAGAAGCAACTCGAGATAATCGGCCGCAGCTAAGCCATTTGCGCGAGTCGGGCGCGATTGAACAGGATGCAGACGTTGTGATCTTCGTCCACCGCGAAGAGTTCTACCAGACCAACGAGGAGGACCGCGAGCGCTGCAAGGGTCAGGCCGACCTGCTGGTTCGTAAGCAGCGTAATGGTCCAACCGGTGACGTGAAGCTCACCTGGCTTCATGAATTCACGCGGTTCGAGAATTGGCAACAACCCGAGTACGGCGAATTCACCGACTTTGGGCCAGAGAAATTTTAAGTTGGCTACCATCGGCGACGTGCAGCTCGCCGGCTACACTGCCGCTCGTGTGCGACGGCCCACATCGAATTGAAGTCGCGCACGGGGATTCGCTTCGCCGCTACCTGCCGCCGAAGCCGCCGCCGCCCTGGTTGAGGACAGGCGCGGGCAGAACCACGGGGCCCCCCGGAGCCCCCGGAGCAGGTGCACCACCGTTTTGCGGGTCTGGCTGGGCTTCCCCCGCAAAGGTGAACGTCGTCACGTCACCAATCGTGTTGAACGACGGCACGGCACCGATTCGCACGTAGCGCCGGTCGGCCGACACAACGCCGGTGATGGTCATGATCGTGCCTTCCATCAACACTTGGATAATCGGCTGGAAGCCCACGGCGCCGCCGGTGCCGACAACGAATGGCCGCTGGCCTCCGGCCCCCACAAAGGCGCCCGGAAACGCCCGCGGATCAGATCCGCCGCTGAGTTGTTGGGCGAGTACGGCCCGGCTGATTGCTTTCTGCCGTTTTACGGCGCCAGCCAGTTGGGCTGCCTGCAGCGGCTCAGTCCGCCGGCCGCGATCCAAATCAAACACCACGACCGCGTCCTGTTCACCGAGCTTGATTTGTTGCCGCTCGTGCTTAACCTGGCCACTGCGCAGGTGCGTGTACACATCGACCGTCACTTTGCCGGCGGCTACATCGCCCCACACACGTCGAATCCGCACGCTGTATTTGCCGGCAAAACCGGTGGGGCAGACGTAAGTTTCGCTCGATTCGGCACTCTGCTCACCGCTGGCCGAATACGAATCGCCTAAACTGACCCCGCCCGCCGAAGTGCGCGGTTCCACCGCCGAGCAAACGGACCCGGACGGTTCTTCCACCGACACGTCGATATCGGCGCTTCCGGTCCAGGAAACGCGCACCACGCAATCGCGGACCACAGCGTTTTGCAACTCTTGCAAGTAGGCGTCCCGCACTTCGGTTTTGCCTTCGCTCGTCAGCCGTTCCAGCGTTGCGCGCGCCACCCGGGATGCAGTCAGCTCAATCGACGCTAGCTCCGTGGGCCAGGCCTGGCTGAGGATGCCGACGGTGGCCCATTGAATTCCCGCCAGATCATCGCACCGCTCCGCGGCTCGCAATCCTAGCGCGTACGCGTCGGCGCGCATCGGCTCCAGCTTTGCCACTTGTTGATACAGCAGCATGGCGCGGCGATCGAGTCCTAACCGCGTCAAGTATTGGGCAATGTACATCAGCTCGTCAGACGACGTGCTGAAATCGGCGGCCGACATCACGGCGCGCTCGATTTCACGCTTCGGCCGACCATCGAGCTCCATCGCAATCCCCAGCGACTCGTACATCCACGGCTGCGGTTGTCCATGCCGCAAGGCGGCCTGGATCAACGCAATCGCCTGATCATGTTGCTTGCGGCCCATCAGCTGGCGGACCGTCTCGCGAACCGCCGCCGGCTTGGCCCGGTTGCCGCTGAAATAGCCATTCCAAAATTCATCGGGCTTTTTCGAATGATCGATTTCAATGCCGGCGACTTTCTGCACCGACTTGCCGCGAACGTTGGTGGCCGCAGGGCTGGCCGGTGTGTCCTTGAACTTCGGCGTCTTGAGTGCAGCTTGCGGCGTGACTTGTTGCGGCCTGTCGGGCACGCTGAAGAAGCCACCGCCGCCACCGCCCTGCCCGCCGCCGCCGAAGCCGCCACCGCCGCCACCGAACCCGCCACCGCCGCCACCGCCGAACCCGCCACCGCCGCCGCCCTGCTGCCCGCCGCCGCCGAAGCCGCCGCCGCCGCCGCCGCCGATACCGCCACCCAGCAGCGTTGCATCAATCGGCAGCACGAGGTCCGCCACCGGATATACTTTCACGACCAATTCCTGGTCAGCCGATTCCGGCGTAGTGATCATCAGAACTTCGTCCTGGATGACGTACGTCAGCTGCAGGTTCTTGAGCATTAGCCGCAGCGCGGATCGCAGTGACACGCCGTG
This sequence comes from uncultured Planctomycetota bacterium, assembly GCA_963786455.1. Taxonomy (GTDB): domain Bacteria; phylum Planctomycetota; class Planctomycetia; order Pirellulales; family Lacipirellulaceae; genus JABDGM01. Next base: position 494,860 of record CAWAZX010000019.1, read on the forward strand.
CAAATTGATGTTCACCGGCTCGTCTGGGGCGATGCCGATTTCATCCAGCGCCGGCACGTCGATTTGAATGGGGATGTCATAGTCATCCTGCAATAGATTCACTACCTCTTCGAGCGGAGTGTCGGCGAAGTCCAGCCCGGTACCCCGCAACGGCGAGCGCAGAGCGCTCTCGATGCGCCGTTCCGACTCGCCGGTGGCCTTCAAATCCTGCGCTCCGTAACGCTCTTTCCGCCGGTTCGTCAGCTCTTCCCAGATAGGTGCGGCTGGATACACGATTGGCGGATCGTCCGGAAACGGAATGGCCGACAGCTCGACCTGGTACAATGTGTCGAAAGTGGCTCTCCAACGCGCGGCGCGGGCAACTTCCGCCAGGTAAAGGTTGCGTTGCAATTCCGATTCGACCAATGCTACGACAGGCACGACGCCGTCCGGGTCGATTTCCGCCACAGCTTCCGCAACTTCCATCGCGTCGTCGAACTGCAACTCATCGATGAGCGCGTCAAAGCGGTCCATGAGCTGCTTTTCCCGCTCAATATTCCGAGCTAGTTGTTCGTTGAGCAATTGTCGTTCTCGGGCCGCGGCCAGCCGTTCATCACGTTCCGCGTCGAGCTCGTCTTTAATCACTGCCGCCCGTTGCGTCTCGCGGATTGCGATCTGCAACTTGTCGATGAGTGCGGCGCGCATATCGGGATTCAGCTCCGGGGCCCGCTCGACGTTCTGCAGCGCGAGCTTGAGCTGCTGCATCGTCGCGTCCGGATCGCTGCTCATTTGCCGGCGGGCGTCGATGACCGTGTTTTCCACTTCGCGGCGCAGCATTTGGCCGAACACACGCCGCCGCTGCTCCACTTCGTCGAGCAACTCGCCTTCCCCGGCAAATTGGTCGGTGAACGAACCCGGTTGCGGATATTCCGCGGGCGGAACGCTCTCGATGACGGTTGGCTGCGGCGCCGGCCGCACCAGACTCAGATCATCCCCCACGATTACTTCGCCACGGCCTGTTTGCGGTGGAATTAATTGGGCAACCTGCGGCGCTCGAACCTGTTGTCTTTCAATGAGCCGCTGAACTGTTTGCGCTTTGACATTGCCTGGGTCGCGCGCCAAGGCAGTCTGGGCGGCGACTCGAGCCGATTGCACGTCTCCCATGGCAATTGCCCGCTCCGCGAGCTCAGTCAGGCCGTCGACTTCGCCTTCTACAATCCGGCCCATCTCGGCCAGGCCCTGCGCGCCGACAGTCGGCAGCGTCGCGCCGCCATCACTCCGGGCGGAATCGACGATTTTGGCCAAATACGCGTGGCCCTCGCCCATGTTTTGCGGTGTGGCCGACCATTTCATTTCCGCCGTGCCGCTATCGCCCGTCAGGCTGGCTCGAATCTCGACGGCATCCGTCAGCTGCCCTTTCGCAGCGCCGACGACAATCGTGTCACGATCGGATCGCAGCGGCGGCAGCGATTTCGGATACACATCGCCGAGCGCCTGCGGCCAGGTCACGGCTTCCGGCCAAAACACGCTGGCGCGCGTCCATTCCGCCATCGCATTTCCGACTTCCGCTCCGCGGCGCAAGTTCTCTTCGCGTGCCCGAGCTTCATCGATGCCTTCCACGTCGTTTGCCCAAGCCAGCGGTTCCGCGACGTACAGGTTTCCACCGGTCAGGTTTGCCAGGGCGGCAAGTAGGCGCGCGTCCGTCTGGGGGCCAATCGCGTAGCTGCTGACCGAAACGCGGGCCGCCGATAGCGATTCCGTTAACCCACGAAATGATGGCGTTCCAACGAGATTTGCAGTGCTCAACCCATCGCCGACATACAGCACGGTGCGACCGGCGGGCCGCGCCGCGTCAAACAGACCGGCCGCTGCGCGCAACACTTGTTCCATGTCGGTCGAGCCCAGTGGCGGCTCGTTACGCAACGAGGCCACGGCGGCGCGCAGCTCGTCGCTGTTGGCCGATAAGAACGTGTTGGTAATGGGCCGCGCTTCGAGGTCGGCCGCAACGACCTGCACGCGGTCCTCCGGACCCAGTTTCGCCAGGCATGCGTCTACTGCAGCCAGCGCGGTTTCGCGGTACATACCGGCCTGGCTCGCCGAAGTATCGAAAAGAATGACGACATCACGCGCTTGGTTTTGTTGCGCTGCATCGGGCTGTGGCGAAAGATTGATTGCGAAGTAGGTCTGTCCGCCACCACGCTGGTAGGTTTTTAATTCGGCATTTGGCACACTCGACTGTGCCACTGTGGTATTCGCGCCGAGTAACAAGAGCGCAACAGCGGTGCGCTTAGCCAAGGAACCCATCGAGTACAGCCCCCTCACGCGTACAAGAATTGACATCGTGATACTCCGCAACTAGACGGCGAGCGCTCGCGGTCGTTCTGCTCCGGTGCAACGATCCCGCTTCCACTTCGCCGTGGTCAAAACCGCAATAAACGTGCTCCCTCGCAACAAACGCTCCGGGGGTACACTTTACCCGATAGCACCCCTAAAATCCGATTAGATAATCACTTACCTTCAGTCTATTCAGGCCAAGGGCTAAACGCCAATAGTTTTCCGAGTTTTCGCGGCCTAGGTGGCTTGCCCAGTCAGTCGTGGATCACTGAGGGTTCGGCCGAGCCTCAACCCTAGTCACCCCTATTTTCGTGACGGAAGTCCGAAATTCTTCCCCTGCGTTTGCCGGTTTTAATCGCGAAGGTGCCTAACCCCTTTTCCGGGTTACTCCGCGAACGAATCGCTTGCCATTTTCGTAGTTAACGCAATAAACTTCCTTTCCATCCATTCTACCAAATCCTCGCCGGCCAAGACCGGGGAACCGAGGGTAAGGGAAGGACCCGCAAGGCTTGGGCAGTAGCCCTCGCTCAAATTCAACCGAGAAATTCCATGCGAAATCTAATTGTTTGCTGTGTGACAAGTGCCGTGCTGGGCGGAGCCGTCGCCGCCTGGCTGGTGGACGAAGACTACCGCTGGCCAGTTTCCCCACCGCTTGCCGCGGCCCAGTCCGTCGCTATCCAGCCGGTGACGAATGCGTCGCTGCCGCCGGCCAACCTGACGCCGGAGGAACTTACCAACGTCCGCGTCTACCAAGGCGCAAACCGCGGCGTGGTGAATATCACTACCCGCACTGTCAGTTACGATCGGTTCTTCATGTTCCCGACTCCAGGCGAGGGTGCCGGCTCTGGTTCGGTCATCGACCAACGTGGGCACATCCTGACGAACAATCACGTCATTGAGGATGCGCGGGGAATTCAAGTTACGCTTAACGGAAAAGAGTACGACGCGGAACTTGTTGGCACCGACCCAGATGCCGATATAGCCGTTCTCAAGATCGAAGCCCCGGCCGAGGAGCTCTATCCCGTACCGATCGGCACATCCGATAACCTGCAGATCGGTCAGCGCGTATACACTCTGGGCAACCCTTTTGGCCTGGAGGGCACGCTTACAACCGGCATCATTTCTAACCTGAACCGGACCCTACCGAGCCGGACCGGCGGCGAGATGAAGTCGATCATTCAAACCGACGCAGCCATGAACCCAGGCAATTCAGGCGGTCCATTACTGGACACGAGCGGCCGGATGATTGGTATGAACGTGGCGATTGCCACGAAGACCGGACAAAGCGCCGGCGTGGGATTCGCCATACCGATTAACCGCATCCGCAAGATCGTCCCGCAGCTGATTGAACATGGCAAGGTGGTTCGGGCAGATATTGGCATCATTGCTGTCAATGAAATGGACCAAGGATTGCAGATTGTGCAGGTTAACCGCGGTGGGCCGGCTGAACGCGCCGGTTTACGTGGCTGGAAGCTAGTGCGTCGCGGGCCATTCGTCCAGGCCGATCGCAGCGGCGCCGATATCATCGTGGCCATCGACGGACAGCCGGTGGAAAGCGCCAGCGCCTTCGTCGAGAAGATTGAGGAACACCAACCGGGCGACCAGGTTGCTCTGACGATTATTCGAGAGGGGCAACGACTAAACATGCCAATCACACTGGGATCAACCTAAGAGCGAACTTTATTCGCGATTAGAAGCCGCTGCCAGATCCTGCCGCAGATTTCCCAATTCATCTAGAACACCGGATAAATCAAATTAACCCCATTGGCACGGAATTTTATTTCTACGGCTACCTGGTCAGCTTTCACACACGGCGCAATACCGAAAATGGCCGCCAATCTCGGTGAAAAGTGACGTTCGACCCTTCCGCGCCGACAACCTCTCCGACGCGCAGACAGCCGATATTAAATTTTCGGCAAAGTCGCTGCTAGCTTCCCCCTTGAACTCGCCCCCTCGTCCGGTAGGTTGGCATGGGTGCTCACCGAGTGCATGACTGCACATTGGTCGGTGAGCTGAAGTGTGCCGACAGGAATCCTCCCTTAAGTGGAACACGATCAACCGCTGAGTTGATCACTTGCTTCGCCCTACCTAGTGTTCCATTCCCCATTGATTTGAAAAAGCTCCGCAAGGTGGTGCATCGTGACTGTCTGTCGGCACGCATTGTTTCCTACCGCGATGCCCGCACGGATCGGAGCCAACAGGAAGAAGGAGTTCTATGATGATTAGTTATATGGCGATCGCCACCGTGGCGATTGGTTTGCTAGCAGCTTCACCCCAACCACACGCGTGGGAGGTGAGCTATGGAAAGGCTCTTGAAGCATCGGCGCGGACAAGAGTCCGCTGCTGGTGGTGCTCGATAACCCCAACAGCGAAGAAGCACGGATTGAGCCATCACTACTTGGCGATGGCAATCAGGACGCGCTGCGTCCCTATCGATTGTGTCATGTCGATGTTACGACGGAATATGGCCAGAAAGTGGCCAAGGCGTTTAACGCCAAAAGCTTTCCGCACGTGGCCATTATCGATAAGACGGGGTCCTCAGTGATCTTCAGCAAGACAGGCAAGATCGAGGCCACGGAATGGGAAAAGGCAATAACGCTCCATCGCAATGGCGTGCGAGTTGTCCGAACCGTTTCCCAGGTAACCTACAAGCCGGCTTCGAGCCCCGTAATCTACGGCGGTCCCGTGAGCGGCTCGTATTGCCCAAGCTGCCAGCGGCAGTCGTTCTAAACGTCAGTGGGGCGGCAGCCAATCCTGGCTGCGGCTCGACTCTAGCATCGGTCCGCGGGACGCGAGTCAAGCTGGCCGAAGCAGGACGCATGCGGTGGGACGGATCCCTTAGTTTTTCGTACTGAGGGCGAAGCATTCGAAAAAACGCGGCCCCGGCCAAGACGCCGGGCCGCGTTTTTTTATGCTTACCCGGTCCGCTGGGCAGCCCGTTCTGGGCCCGGGTGGATTTCCAACGTCAGATCCTCGAACAGACCAGCCCGAAAGCGTTCCACGGCGATCGCACCCATCACCGCGTTATCGGTACACAGCGCCAGCGGTGGCACGTGCAATTCGTAACCGCGCTTCGCGCCGAGGCTTCCAGCCGTTGTCGGAACCGGCTGTTTGCCGCGACGCCACCGCCCACACAGAGGGTGCGGTACCTCGTCTTTGCCAACGCCAACTCGGCTTTGTCGACGAGACAATCGACAACCGCTTCTTGAAAACTCGCCGCGATGTCGGCGGTCTCCGTTGGGTCGAGGTTTTGCGCTATCGTCGGACCGCCATCGAGCTTTCCTGGGCCAGCTACCAGGTATCGCACCGCCGTTTTGAGGCCACTGAAACTGAAGTCCAGGCGCTCGCGGTCGTCCAAAAGCGGGCGCGGAAACCGATGCCGTCGAGGATCGCCGTCGCGCGCTGCCCGTTCGATCGACGGGCCGCCGGGATACGGAAGACCCAGCAGGCTGGCGACCTTGTCAAACGCTTCGCCGGCTGCATCATCGATCGTACCGCCCAGGGGTGTGAAGTCGGTTGGCCCGTCGCAGCGGTATATGTTCGAATGGCCGCCGCTGACAATCAGTCCGATACATGGGAAAACGTCGCATCCGCTTGCCAGGCGGCAGGCGTAAATGTGCGCCTGCAAATGATTGACGGCTAGCAGTGGCAGATTCCACGCGACGCATAACGCCTTCGCAGCTGTAAGGCCCACCAATAACGACCCCGCCAGTCCTGGCGTGTTCGCCACGGCAATCGCTCCTAGCTGGCCGTGTTGCAGCCCGGCTTTGCGGAGCGCTTCGTCGATCACCGGCAGGATTCGTTCGACATGCGCCCGCGAAGCAATCTCCGGCACCACGCCGCCAAACCGCTCATGCAATGCGTCCTGCGATGCGACGACTGACGCAAGTACCTCCAGCCGATCGGTCACAATTGCCGCGGCCGTTTCGTCGCACGTGGTTTCGATGGTGAGGAGGTTCATGGCGAAAAGGTGTTAGTAGTTAGTCGTAAGTCGTTAGTCAGAAGATGTTGGCACTAACGACTAACGCCTTACGACTTAAACCTGACATGATGCACCCACGCCGGCGGCACGTTCGCCACGACCAAATCGCGGCGAATTTCGTTGCCATCGAGCACGTCGTGGAAAACTCGGCTGATAGCGCACAGTCGAGTACGGTCCGCCGAAGGACTCACCAACGACTTGGCCCGCCGCACGGCGACGTACTCAAAAAAGCTGAGCGTACCACCGCGACTCAACAATCGGCGCAGCTTGGCGAATATCTGTTCCACGCTGTCGACAGCAAAATTATTCAACGGCAGACCCGAGATAATCAACTCAAACGGCTCCTCCTCGGAGAGTTCTTCCACGGCTGCGTGTAGCAGCGTGATGCGGTCGCTGGCCCGTTGAAACACGGGTGATTCGGCAAGTCGTCCGCGCAACCAGTTCACAAATTGCTCGTTTCGCTCGACCAGAACTAGCTGGTCGGTTGGCCGCAGATCCTGGATGATTCGCGGTGACGGCTCCGGTGCCGGGACCTACTTCGAGGATCCGACGCGGCGGCGAATTCTTCCCGGCCACTAAAGCGGCCTCACCGGCCTCACCGTCGCGAACAAAGCGGGAGAGGGCGGATGACAACGCGCGGCCGCTGGGGGCCACTGCGCCGGTGCTGTGGTAAGTCTCGCGAAACTGACGCCAAAACACCCGGTAATCGGCCCATTTCTGTTGCATGATTCGCATTGTAGACCTAATCCCGCATTGCCGACAGCGGACCGTTGCAGAGCTATGATGAAGGTGTCACAGCGATTCGCGATATTCAGCATCGCCATACGCAAGCCCACTATGGAATGTGGCCGACGACAAAATCGACGCCAGGCCGTGTCGGAAAATGCGCACGAAATCAATATTGCGATTCAACCGCGGCGACTTCGTGCCCACGCGTCGCCTCGGGGCCGATATAGCCCTGATGATCTTGCTTGTCGCGATCGCAGTTCTTCCGCGAAGCCGTGACGCGACCGTTCAGGCTCACAGGCGCTTTTGTGAACGGCAGCGGTCAACCGTCGGTGCAAGGTCCACTCGTGGGGACGAATATCAACTCTCTCGTCGGCGCAGATGCGTTTTACAACCAAGACTTCACTGGCACCAACGCGGTCATTGCGAGCATCGAGGCCGGACACATTTGGAGCGGCCATGAAACGCTTACACACGTTTTGCAGATTCCCAATCAGCCCATCGTATTGAACGAAGCCGACCGGCACGCAACTTGGGCGGGAATGATTCTTGGAGGGCGACGCGGCGGTACAAATCCTGGGCCGTATCAGGACGGGATGGCTCCCGATGCACAGCTCTACAGCGGAGCATTCGCTACGCAATATGTTAGCGCAGCGGTATACACTCGACATCAGCAATTTCTTTTCGACGGTTTTCGATCCGTACCGGCGTGCGTTCAGCACGGGAATGAACGTCGCCGGTCGGCGAGCCGATGTGATCAATAGCAGTTGGGGCTACTTCGGTGCTAGTAGCGAAGCAGACGCGACAACCGTTGGGCTGGATGGTTTCGCCAACAGTAACCCCCGCACACTCTTGGTTTTCGCTGCCGGCAATGAGGGGCCAGGTCCAGATAAAGTCCGCTCCCCCGGCGCGGGATATAACGACTTGACCGTCGCCGCCTTGGGCCCGAACGTTCCCTACAACGATGTGGCCTTTTTTTCTAGTGGGGGCCCAAGTGACTACGCTGATTCCGTCAATGGGACTTCGAACGATGTGCGACAAGTTATTGACATCGCCGCTCCCGGTCAGAGTCTGAGCTCGGCGTACTATGGTGGCGAAACGGGCGGCAACGGCACCACGGACAATCCAGCGGTCATCGGTCCCGGCCCGACCGGCCCACCAAGCGGGTCACCCGGCGGACCCGATTTCTACTCTCGAGGCCTGTTTGGCACCAGCTTCGCCACCCCGACCGTGGCAGGCGGCGCCGCGCTGATCTACGACGCCGCCTACTCGGTGTTTTCTGCGAATGATCACGCCCGCGATGCCCGCGTGATGAAGGCCGTGCTGATGAACTCAGCCGACAAAACGGCTGGTTGGGACAACGCACAGATCACTCACCCCAATGGCAACGGTGGAGTACTCACGACCCAGGGACTCGACAATCGAGTGGGCACAGGCCGGATGAATCTGGACACCGCATACGACCAGTTTCTTACTGGAATGGCGGACGTACCAGGCATATCCAGCGGCAACCTCGGACTCGTCGAAAACATCGGCTGGGATTTTGGTGAGGTCGTGAGTTCCACGACGAACGACTATTTCTTCGATACGCCTCTGTTGGGCGGCTCGACGTTGACTGCCACGCTCACCTGGTTCCGCGATCGGCGGATTGACGATGGCAACAATTTGTTCGATGACAGCTATGATGATCTCAACTTGGAGCTATGGAGCGTCGAGGGCGGTACCGCCACATCGCTCATCAGTGAGTCAAGCAGCTTGTACAATCAAAGCGAGCACTTCTCTTTCGCTTTGCCCTTCACCGGCGAATATGCCTTGCGGGTGCGATGGTTTCGCGAAGTCTTCGATCTGATCGGCGACGTCGATCAAGAGTTGTACGCCATGGCATGGTCGGCCGTGGCCGGCCTTCCCGGCGACTTCAACAACGACGACACTGTTGATGCGGCCGACTATGTCGCTTGGAGAAAAGGGCTGGGGACGATTTTTACGGCAAACGACTACGAAGTATGGCGGTCACATTTCGGACAAACGATCGGCAGCGGGGCGATGCTTTCTGCCGCCGAATCGCTGTTGGCCACTGTGCCCGAACCACCGGCGGCGATGTTGCTCATGTTTTCGATATCGATCGGGCTCTTGAGTCGCCGCCAGCGTTAGTGGGGCACTCATGCGCAAAAAGAGAGCCGTCGGGGTACGACTACCACTCATTTCTTTCGTCCTGAGTGGTTGTCGTTCCTGACGGCTCTGCAGCTAAGTATTGCAAACACTGTGCCGCGCGGCTTCGTTCGAACAACGGCTTTTTGTTGGCTCTACGCGATTGGGAAAATACCTAGCCGCGCAACACAAATGCTTGTTAGCAGAATGCCGTCGTGGATGTTCATTGGTTAAGAAAGAACCCATCAGCGCGATCGGGAAACACGCCAGGATGACGCCGCGACAAGGTAGCGGCAGAGCGAGGACGCTAGCCCTTGCCGTCGGTTGATGCGTGATCCCAGCTGCGCCAGGAATATGGCGGCAGGTTTGCCGGGCTGGGGATGATCGCGAAATTCAGCAGAAAAAGAGCTGCTAACAAATTGCTTTGAGCTTGCACAGTGTCAATTGGTGCAAAGCCAAAATAGGACGAGATCAGGATCCACAAACCAATTGGAATCTCAGCGAGATGAGCTTTGCTGAAGCCGGGCAAATACGAGGATGCGCTCAAAAGTACAATTGCAAGGCCGCATATCAATTCGTTGAGATGCCAAGTAGATGCCGAGCTGTTACTTGCGAGCAGCCACGGGCTCATCAATACCCAAAGTCCAATTACAATTTCGACCGCTCGTGGCCACATCACGTTGTCTCCGTCACCAGGGCCGCATCCGCCGCCTCGCGCGAAGCCCCTCCCCAAAACGTATTCCAGAGAGTGTGAAATGAACGCGACCGGCACCACACGCGATAAAGATAGGTTATTGAAGACCAAACCTCATCGTAGGCCCAGTAGATCAGCAACACGGAGATTATCGCGGTGACAAGGCAAAGGAAGCACCATGACCCGACCACGACTCCCTGCAATACCACAAGAATAGCACTGACCAGTCCAAGAGGAATAATGTCGATACCAAACAGAATCACAAGCCAGGGGCGATACTGCCAGCGGCGAGTCGAACCAGCCAAGCCGAGGATTGCCTCGCTGAAGTAGGCGAACGCGCCAAGGGCAGCGTCGGGAACAATTAACCAATACCGCATTTTTTCCGACACGTCGGAATCAAGCACTTTTACTGTCTGGTCGCCAAACACCGGATCCCAGACGCCGGTCGCCAGACGCCATTGGTAGATGGCCATGTACGTGGCGATCACGCCGCCAATCGCGGCCAAAGCACAAATCGGGATGCGCTGGCTCCACGACGACGGATTGTAGTCGTATGGTGGAGCAGCGACGTTCAGATCAACTTCGCCTGCTATGGTCATGCGCTTCGCTCCACTTCGGGCAGCTGCAGGCCATTCGTTTCATACCAGCGCGACGGATTCTGCTTCAACCGCCCGATCATTTGATCCAGCACCATCCGGAGCCGATGCTTGGGCTCCCAGCCCAGTTTTTGTCGCGCGCGGCCGATGTCCACCGGATAATGGGCATCTGCCAGATCGATCATCCACGGCTTAATGAACTGCGGATTGTCTTCGTCCGCCAGTTTATCTTTTACCCACGCCCCCGCTTTAGCGACAATCTTGGGCAGTCGAATCGTCGGCCATTCTTGCCCATGAATTAATTCACCGATGCGCTCCTGCAGCTCCGCGTAACTCATCACGTCCGGCTCCGCGATCAATAGTAGTTCAAAAGGCTCAAGCGCCTTGCGGCGTTCCACAGTCCGTGCAATACAATCGACCAGGTCGTTTAGATGTACGAAGGGCTGCCCATGATCGGCGTCGCCAGGAAAGAAATAGCTTTCAAAATCCTGTTCATAAATGCGACTGATCTGCTGCGCGATGGGAATTGAATGACAATCCTCGTCATAAACGCCGGCAATTCGCAGGACGATTGTCGCGATGGAGCCGCGCTCTTTCCGAATCGCATCCTCTGCTTGAAGCTTTGACCTGGGATAATCCCAGGCGGCATCCGTCGGTGATGATTCTGTAATGATCTTGCCTTCTTCTGCCGGCTTCATCACCAGCAAGCTGCTCGAAAAAATGAATTGCTCGACCTCGTATTCGTGCAATTGTTGAAGAAGTCGACGAGTGCCTTCAACGGTCAGTGCGTCGTAAAGTGGACTCGGCTCCCCGCTAAAGTTGTAGTACGCGGCCAGATGAATGACACTGGCGATCTGGCGACCGAATTGAACGGCAATCTGCTCCAGGGCGTTCGCAACAGACACGGACTTCGTTAAATCGCATTCCACGAATTCGGTGTTGGGCGTGGATACCCGAGGGCGTTTCACGTCCAAGCCGACGACGCGGTACGACTTGGCCAGCGCTTTCGCGAGGCGCGAACCAATGAGACCGGCACTGCCGGTGATCAATACCGTTCGACTTCCATCATGCGCGGCGGGAAAATTCTCGGTTGTCATCGGAAACTCTTTTTTCAACTAACTCGTAGTTCCGGCTTTAGCCGGTTGGCCGCCTAAAGGCAGGACTACGGACATTTTTCGTCAGGCGCTTGCGCCACTTGCGTGCAATTCGCCCCATTGCGAGGCCTCTTCCAGAAGATTCTGAACTTCTTCGTCGGTCGTCTGCGAGAAGTCTTCGTACCACAAGCCAACTGCGTAGAACCGCTGCGGCTCTACCGCGCAGATAACTTCATCCACCTCGGAACAGAATTCGTCGCAGGTCTCCGGAGCCCCAACCGGAACAGCGACAACGAGGCGTTTGGGATTCTGCTGTCGCAATGCCTGGGCGGCTGGCGCATGGTAGAGCCTGTCGCCAAGCCGTCATCCACCAAAATGACAACCAGCCCAGCGACGTCAATTTCGGGCAACCCTCGACGATACAAATATTCACGACGCTTTAGTTCTTGACGTTCGCGATTCATGGTCTCGCCAACGACATCCTCAGGAATTTCAAGTTGCCGTACCAAGTTGTCATTGAGCACGAGAATGCCGCCGCTGGCGATGGCGCCCATGGCCGCTTCTTCATGACCTGGTACGCCTAGTTTCCGAACCAGGAAAACGTCGAGGGGCGCGCCGAGAAATTTCGCGACTTCAAATGCCACGGGCACGCCGCCGCGTGGCAGCGCCAAGACGATCACGTTGGGCTGACCCGCGTAATGGGCCAGTTTCGCGGCCAGGAACCTGCCGGCTTCGGTGCGATCGTGAAAAATCATCGTTTTATTATCCTCAATCGGACCGGCATCGGGTTTCCCCTGCGTCGCATCCTCGCTGCAACACGTCGAGATACACCCTAATCCAGCCGATTCCAACGTTACGTTTCTGCCCGGCGAGCGCGCGTGCGTGCCGCTTTTTTAGCAGCCCGGCGCCGCCCGGCTCGGCCCTTTGTTGCGGCCGCCTTTTTTGCAGCAGCGGATCGCTCCGCCGCGGTGCGCCGCTTCGCGGATTTTTTCGCCTGTCGCGACAAAGCCTCGTGCGACGCCGCCTTCGTTCCTTCTCGCTTCAGAGCGCGCGTTATGGCCCTTGAGCGATTGGCAGAAGGTTCGCCCTTGGGCGCCGCTCCTTGGCCCACTTCATAAGCCCGTTCGGCGTCCTCCGCGATTTTTCCGGGACCTCGCCTTCCTCGGGCGGCGGCAGATCGACGCCCGCCCGGCGAGCTTTCGAGAGACCGATGGCAATCGCTTGCTTGGCCGACCGCGCTCCGTGCTTCCCGCGGCGGATGTCTCGAATTTCCTCTCGCACAAACTCACCTGCCTGCGTCGATGCGGACTTCCCTTCTGCGCTTTGCCTTGCGTGCTTTCCTGATAGTTGCCGTTCGGGGCATGGTTAAATCCCTTTCAGCGCTGTCGTATCCGGCTCAGGTTTTGACTTCAATCTTGCGGCTCTTCGCCTGCTCTGCCTTAGGCAGCTTGATCGACAACACGCCGTTGTGGTATTTGGCATCGATCTTTTCGGCATCTACTTCTGCCGGTAACGGCACGGATCGGTATAGCTCGCGCTTTTGCCAATGGTATCCTTCTTCGTCCTGCGTCTTCTCCTCGCTTTGGCAGGCACAAACAATGAGGTTGTCGCCGCGGATTTCAACGTCAAATTCGTCAGCGTCAAATCCAGGAGCATCCGCTTGTACCACGATCGCGTCGTCAGTCTCTCTGACATCAATTCCCATGCCCAGCTCGCGCTGGCCGCTCCACATCGCAGGGACACCTTGGAAAAAATCGTCAAACATGCGGTCGAACTCCGTGCGGAGTCGGCCCAACGGCCCCCAAGGTGTCAAATGCGAGCTCAAATACGGCGATCGGGTCGGCATCAACGAGCCGCGCTTTCCGCCGTTGGATTGTTGAATCACGTCGGTCGATTTCGATTTTGATGGATTCGCCATGGCTCATCTCCTCCTTCATGTGGCCGTGCCGGCGCTGGGAATCTGCTGCAAACTGCCGGTCAAACCTAAGTCAACTGATAATTCCTCGGGCACTATCGTCGAGAGTCGACGATAGAACAAATTCCCCTAGAACCTGCAATGCAATTCACGTGCCGAGCACGCCGCGGAATGTGCCCGGTGACTGCGCGAGTCGCCGACCATCTACGGCTATCACGGCTGGTAATTCCCGCCCCATCACACCTACGTCAGTGCGTCGCCGCGTCGCCGTCAGTTCGTCGGTGCCCCCAATGTTAAATGTTTGTCCGGTATGTAACGTGCAACTGCGAAGATCCGGCAAGATTGAGCGCGTTGTGGAGGTGCCATGCCATGTCGGCGCAGTTTGGGATTTTCCATGAAGAGGAAGTGATGATTGATGTCGGTGCAGCTCGTTTGGCCGGCACGCTCGCGATTCCTGGAGAGCAAAGGGGAATCGTCGTATTCGCACACGGAAGCGGTAGTGGTCGCCACAGCCGCCGCAATCAGTACGTGGCGTCGCGTCTTCGCGAGACAGGTCTCGCCACACTCTTGTTCGACCTGTTGACGGGAGAGGAGGAAATCGTCGATCAATACACGTCCCACCTTCGCTTCGACATTCATTTGCTTGCCGGCCGGCTGATTGGCGCAAGTGATTGGCTGCTCGAACAGGCCAACACGAGCGGGTTAGCCGTGGGATACTTTGGAGCAAGCACAGGCGGCGGAGCAGCGCTCGTGGCCGCGGCCCGGCGTCCAAAACTCGTGAGCGCGGTAGTCTCTCGTGGCGGCCGACCCGATCTGGCTGGTGAATCACTTTCTGTGGTGCGAACGCCAGCGTTGCTCATCGTCGGCGGCAACGATGAGCCAGTGATCGGCTTGAACGAGGCCGCTCTCGGCCAACTTCGCGCACCAATTAAAGACCTTGTCATCGTGCCTGGCGCATCGCATCTGTTTGAAGAGCCCGGCAAACTTGACGAAATTGCTCGGCTGGCCGCCGACTGGTTTAACAAATACCTCGATCCGGCCGCCGAATCGTGGGCAGACTGAGGAGCTGGCGTTATGGTTCGTCGACGGGTTACACGCTTCGAGCCTGACCTGAATGCCGCACTGCTTGAACAAGTTCGGTCCATTTCCCACCCACTGCGCAGTTCATCCGACTTAGATGTCCTTGTGGAGCAAATCGGCGATGCCCGTTATGTCTTGCTGGGCGAAGCTTCGCATGGCACGCACGAGTATTACGCGTGGCGCACCACATTGAGTCGCCGCCTGATTGTCGAAAAAGGCTTTTCGTTCATCGCCGTCGAAGGCGACTGGCCGGATAGTTACCGTGTGAATCGATACGTGAAGGGCTACGCGGATTCGGGCGACGATGCGGTCGACGTTTTACACAACTTCCAGCGCTGGCCGACGTGGATGTGGGCGAATCAGGAAATCGTTGAACTTGTCGAATGGATGCGCCGGCACAACGATGGACTGCCGGAACGGGAAAAAGCCGGCTTTTACGGACTGGACGTTTATAGTTTGTGGGACTCGCTCTACCAAGTGCTGGGCTATCTTCGCCGGCACCATCCCGAACGATTGCCAGCCGCCCGGGCTGCCTTTCAATGCTTTGAGCCGTACGGCGAAGATGTGCAGGAATACGCTCGTGCGACACGCTGGGTCGACGAGTCGTGCGAAGAGGAAGTGGTGCAGCTTCTTGCGGAAGTACGCGGTGGTCCGGGCGTAGAGGCTCGCGACGATCGCGAATCGCGTTTCAATGCGGGCCAAAACGCGCTCGTGCTGAAAAACGCCGAACAATACTACCGGACGATGGTGCGAGGCGGGCCGGAGTCTTGGAATGTCCGCGATCACCACATGGTGGAGACGTTGAATCGGCTGATGCAACATCACGGTGCCGCTGCGAAGGCGATCGTATGGGAGCATAACACGCATATCGGCGATGCACGGTTCACCGACATGGCGGATGATAGCATGGTCAACGTTGGTCAGCTTGTACGCGAGCAGCACGACCAGGAAGGCGTGATGTTAATCGGGTTTAGCTCCTATCGCGGCAGCGTCATTGCAGGCAGAGAGTGGGGTGCGACGATGGAGCGCATGGAAGTGCCGCCTGCCCGTCCCGGCAGCTGGGAGGACGTACTGCACCAGGCCAAATCCACTGACCGGTTATTGTTGCTGCGAGATGCGGCGATGGACGAGGAGCTAGTTGCGGAGCGCGGTCAACGGGCAATCGGCGTCGTCTACAATCCAGAGTATGAGCAGTACGGAAACTATGTACCCACCGTGCTGCCGCATCGATACGATGCGCTGATGTACATCGATGATTCGAAAGGCGCTACAGCCACTTCGATTGCGGGCTAGTTTCGAACATGAGGTGCCCGAGACCTTTCCCACCGGCCTGTAAGAGGTCAATCAGTTTGACAACCGCCAAACAAAAACGGGTTGCCCGTAGAAACGTAGGGAAGGCCCCGCCCGCCGCAAAGAAGAAGCAGCCGGTACGCGCTAGCGTCCGGTTTATCCCTACGGTTTTGAAACCGCTGCTCGGACGATCGGCAGGGGCGCGTTCGTCAGAAAGTGGATCCGCTTCCTAGAAATCGTACCACAGGCCGAAGCCGATTTGCTGTTCCGAGTCGTCGAAGGTTTGATACTGGCTCGACTTGCCGTTGTAGTAGTGGAGTCCGGCCCGCATCACCTGGCCCTCCATGGCGCGCCACAGCCAGCCGGCTTGGGCCGATATGTCGCCGCCGAAATTGTGCTCTTCGCGCAAGTGGGCGTTGACGGCGAGAAACGGCGTACCATGCGGCCCGGTCGGTCCCGGTCGCGATAGCTCCGTGCCGATTTGAAACTCCCACGGCTCGGCGCCGCCGTCTACATTCACGGCGTAGGCGGCCTCGGAGTACAGCCGCATGATCGGATGCGGGTAATACGACGCACCCACGACCAGTGCGTCGCGAACGTAGTTGATACGTTCATCGAGGCTGCCCGGATTGGCGATCGCGTACTCGTCGCCCAAGTGGGAGCTCAGGTGATATACCGCAAATTTGAATTGCCAATTATCCACGCCATAAGTCAGCGGTATACCGACGCGGTAATCGGCTGTTTCAAAGTCACGAATTTCGTCCAGCGTAAGACGCACGATGGCGGCCGCCTCCACGTCGAGTTGCCAACCCTGCGGACATAGCTCGTCGCACGTGCCATAACGCAAGAGACCAACGCGGCCACCCAGCGTTCCGTCCCATAAATCGCGCCCGTCGCGCTCGCGGAATGCGACAATTGAAAGCCGGGGCTCGCGCACACCGGCTTGATACGAGCGATAGATCAAACCGTCGGGCAGCACTTGCCAACACCAAACGTCAGAGTGCCGCGAACCATAGTACGGTCCTTCCCCCCATTGTGGCTCTCTTAGGTACTCGTTACCGTCGACGGACCGTGGACGTTCTGCCGGGGCCGTGATCCACTTTTCATCCGCGGGCGTCGCTTGTTCCAAATGCGGAAGCTCCTCGGAGCCATTCGCGCCAGGAAGCGTGCCCATGTCGAACGCGATCGGTATGCCGCGCGACGTATCACCCCGTTCGGTTACGCCGGTCCACGATGCAAGCTGAATGGGCTCGAGTGGGCCGGCGTTATCATCGATGGCACTCGCCCAAGTGCCCTGGCCGCATGCCCTGCCGCTAAACACAGCATTTGCGCAGCAGTACCAGCGCAACGGCACACGTCCGCAACACCATCGGGCAAGAGGGAAGCATGGGCGGGCGGGTCCGCGAGGGACGGTCCAATCCGGCGGGAAGGGCACGGCGAGTAGGGAAACCCTACTTCATTCTCGGTCCAATCGGGGCGACAAGTTAGCCGATGTTCATCGCTGCGGACAGAGTGAACGCCGGCAACACTGTCGCCGAACACGGCTCCGCTAGCGAATATGCCAATCGACGAGCACGTAGTCGGCTACGTACAATCGGTTCGCCGGACTAGCACGACAGCGAGGCGTGATAGCACAGCCGGCATTGCCAGAGGGAGACTCACGGAAATTGTGCTGCTGGAAATGTCGATTACGCCGCTGGGCAAAGGTGAAAGTGTAAGCCGGTACGTCGCCGAATGCGTTGAGCTTGTGGACCAAAGTGGACTCGACTACGAGCTGCACGCGATGGGAACGATCGTCGAGGGCCAGCTGGACCAAGTTCTCGAACTGATGCGCCGCTGCATCGAACAAACGGCCACGCACAGTGACCGCGTCACGTGCGCGGCCAAGCTCGATTATCGGCGCGGCCAATCCGGCCGGCTGACAAGCAAAGTTGCCAGCGTAGAACAAAAGCTGGGCCGCGAAGTTCGTAAGACCGCTCGATGATATCGTCCTCGCTGTCCTCGTACGGACGGGTCACTTCAGTGACCCGTTAAAGCCCCGCGACTCGATTCATAACCTATGACTAAGCAGAAATCCTTCGATCCCGTCCTGGGGCGAATCCCCAGCGGCATTTTTATTCTCACGGTCGGCACCGGCCCGCGCACCACCGGGATGCTCTCCAGCTGGGTCATGCAAGCCGGCTTCGAGCCGCCCATGGTCAGCGTGGCCGTGAAACTCGGACGCTACGTGTGCGATTGGCTCACCCAAGGCCAGCCGTTCGTGTTGAACTTAGTGGGCGATTCGCAAACGAAACTTATGAAACATTTCGCCAAGGGCTTCGAGCCCGGCGAGCCGGCATTCGAGGGCCTGGAGATCACGCACTGTGCCCGCGGCGTGCCGATTCTAAAAGACGCCGTCGGTCATCTGGAATGCGAGCCGGTCCGACATATCGACTCTGGCGACCACCGCACCTTCCTGGCCAAAGTCGTCCGCGGCAAACTGCACGACGTGGACGCTGCGCCGATGTTACATATCCGCAAGAGCGGGGCGAAGTATTGAAACGTGGTTAGAGTCGCCTAACCCGCAAAACTTCGACAACGCAATCATCCTGGCGCACGCTGCTACAGGACTCGAATGGGAGGCGAAAAATATCGCGCATCCCCTCACTCATCTCAACTCCTTTAGTCGCAGCGTCATCTCGAGTCATTGCGAACTCAATGACTCGAGATGACGCAGCACTTCCTCCGTTGAGTACCGTGGCTCGTTCGATGTCATTCGCTGCTTGGCAAGCGCAATGTCCTCATCCGTGAAGCCATGCGCGACGTATCCTAAGCAGCGACCGTGGCGGTCTCTGATTTCGATGCTAGTCGGGGTTCTGCAGATAAGCTCTGCCTGAATGTCGTCAACTACGATATGTTCCATACTTCGTTCTCCTACACCGATTCATTTACCGTGATTCGTGTCATGCTACAATCATACCCCAACCCAATCGAATTGCAAAAATCACCTCGTTAACTATGACATCTCAAAGTGACCTCATCATCATTGGCGGCGGGATTGTCGGCTTGGCCACTGCGTACCGCTTTATTGAGCGATTTCCCGGCAAACGCGTCACCGTGTTGGAGAAGGAATCGACGATCGCGCGGCATCAAACCGGCCGCAACGCGGGTGTGCTGCATTCGGGCATCTACTATCGCCCCGGCTCGCTGAAAGCGCAGAACTGCCGCGCCGGCAAATTGGCGATGGAAGAGTTTTGCCGCCGCGAAGATATTCCTTTTCAAATCTGCGGAAAGGTGATCATTGCGGTCGAGGAGAGCGAGTTGCCGCGGATGGAAAAGATCTTGGAAAACGGCAAGGCGAACGGCGTTGTGTGCGAGCGGATCAGTGTCGAGCGTCTGCACGAACTCGAGCCGCACGCGGCCGGCATTGCGGCGATCCACATACCTGAGTCCGGGATTGTTGATTATGCGCACGTCGCCCGGCGGCTGGCTGAGATCATCGAAGGGCAGGGCAGCAAGATCGTAACGGGCGCGCGAGCCGTGGCTATTCGCCGCGATACAAATCGGGCCATCGTTGAAACAACGGCCGGCGAATTCGCGGCGGAGCAAGTCATCAACTGCGCCGGCCTCTATAGCGACCGCGTCACACGATTCAGCGGCGCGACGGCCGTCGTCGATGATCATCCCGTTTCGCGGTGAGTTCTATCTCGTTAAGCCGGAGGCCCACCACCTGGTCCGCATGTTGATCTACCCGGTGCCCGATCCGCGCTACCCGTTTCTCGGCGTGCATTTCACTCGTCGCATCGATGGCCGCGTCGAATGCGGCCCAAACGCCGTGCTGGCCTTTGCGCGCGAGGGCTATCGGAATACTACGGTGAACCTGCGCGACCTCGCGGAAACACTCGGTTATCCCGGATTCTGGCGGCTGGCCGGCCGTTATTGGCGGATTGGCGCGGACGAAATGCGGCGTAGCTTTAGCAAGCGGGCGTTTGTGCGGGCGGCCCAGCGATTGGTGCCAGAGATTGAACCGCGGCATTTCGAGTGGGCACCGGCAGGCGTGCGGGCACAGGCCGTCAGCCCGGACGGTTCGATGGTTGACGACTTCGTCATCAACGAGACCGATCGCGTGGTGAATGTTGAAAACGCGCCGTCACCGGCGGCCACGGCGTCGCTCAATATTGGGCGGCTGGTGGTGGAGCGGTTGGTGCCGCGGTTTGGTTGAGGTTTTTGCGCGATTAATTCGGCGTTGCCGCCGACGCTAACGTGCTCTTTTCGCACCAACCCCTGACCCGCGATGCGTCATTCCGATATACTTTCGACAACGCCCACTCCGACGAATTCGATTTTCGATTGGCTCTCGCCCCGATGACTATCACCGCCAAACTTGCGCTGGAAGACGGGACTGTTTTCGCCGGCACTTCGATTGGTGCCGAGGGCGAAGTCGATGGCGAGGTCTGTTTCAACACCTCGATGACCGGCTACCAGGAAATCCTCACCGATCCCAGCTACCGCGGTCAGATCGTCACGATGACTTATCCGCAAATCGGCAACTATGGGGTCAACGCCGAAGACGTCGAGAGCCAACGGCCGCAACTCGCCGGTTTCGTCGTCCGGGAGCACAGCCGCACGCAGAGCAACTTTCGCAGCGAGCAGAGCCTGAGCGAGTATCTGCGACAATGGAACATCGTCGCCATCGAATCGATCGACACGCGTGCGCTGGTGCGCCGGTTGCGATCGCGCGGTGCAATGAAAGGCGTGCTCTCGACGACCGATTTGGATGACGCCCAGCCTCGTCGCCAAAGCAAAGGTCAGCCCGGGGCTGGTGGGCCGAGATCTGGTTCGCGAGGTGCTGCCCGACCAGCCGTTCGAATGGCAGGAACCGCTCAGCGAATGGACACATCTGAGCAGGGAGCAGGGAGCAAGGAGCAAGGAGTCTGCAGAACTCCCCGCTCCCGGCTCCTCGCTCCCGGCTCGGCTGCATGTCGTCGCCCTCGACTTCGGCATGAAATGGAACATACCACGTCACCTGGTCGACATGGGCTGCCGCGTCACTGTGATGCCCGGCACTTCGACCGCCGAGGAAGTTCTTTCTGCGGAACCCAATGGTGTGTTCCTCTCCAACGGTCCGGGCGACCCCGAGCCGCTGGAATACGGCATCCGCACGATCCGTGGACTGTTGGGCAAGAAACCGATCTTCGGCATCTGCTTGGGCCATCAACTGCTCGGGCTGGCCTGCGGTGCCAAGACCTTCAAGTTGAAGTTTGGCCACCGGGGGGCGAATCATCCAGTACAAAATCTGCAGACGCGTGCCGTGGAAATCACATCACAAAACCATGGCTTTGCGGTTGAGCGAAGAGTCGCTGCCCGACTTCCTGGAAGTCACGCACCGCAGTCTGAACGACAGCACGATCGAGGGCCTTTCCCATCGCGAGGTGCCGGCCTACAGCGTGCAGTATCATCCCGAGGCGTCCGCCGGCCCGCACGACAGCCACTATCTGTTCCGGCGGTTTTTCGACTCGATGAACATCGCGAGTCGAGAACTTAGTGTCTAGAGCCCTCTATAACCCCCTCCCCCGGCCCCTCACTGGGTGAGAGGCCGGGGAGAGGGGTTATGGTGCGTCACCACGCTCGGTCGGCGAGCAGCGAAATCATCTCGATCGCGGCAAATACTTTGTGCGGCGGGTGATTCGGCCTGTGACGCAACTCGTTCCATACACTTTGGGCGCGACGCAAATATTGGCGACGAGATTCCTCCACGGCTTGAGCACCAGCTCACCGATCGCTTTGTTCCACGCGCCGCTCGCTGCCTCGAGTGCCACCGGGTCGCCTTCGATCGCCGCGAACATTAAATCATCCAGCCACTCCAATCTTGCTGTAATGTCCGGGGGTGGCTCGATCTGGTGCAGCATGTAGGCTGCCTCATAATGCACCCCGCCGGAATCTTGCAATCGAGGCGGCACGTCACTTTGGGACAGCAAATGGTCATGAGGGGGCATTGCTGCACCAATCGAATTTCTGCGCGAAATGTCGCTAGAATACGAGGATTAGAGTGGACTTGCCTGCCAAAGTGAACAGAGCGAAATCATCTTCCACAGAGGCGCGCGGCGACACCAGGGTTCGCCCAATTTTCGTCCAACTCGGTCATCAGCCAGCCGAACGGTTCCACAATTCCGTGCGGCTCGATGCGCAGGGGTACCTGCTGCCTCCGGCCGTAGCTGTCCCGGTATGCCGTGGCCCCAGTCACCGAGCAAGCGAATACGTCGGTCTTGGGAAACCGCGTCCGGCAGTCGTTCCACAACGCACTGGCGTGAGCCTCAGCAAACTCGCGCGGACTCTCGAACAGGCCGTCACACTTGTCCGCCTTGGTTAACACCAGCGCTAACGGACGCCGTTCCGGCCCGTTGCGCCTGCGACGCGACTTTTCCTCACGCATCTCGCCCAACATGGACAGCAACTTGAGCGTGATAAAGTCCTGCGAATGGTCGCCCGATTGCAGCACCTCGGCATCGGCCAAAACCATCACGCCGGCACATTTGGAGAGCAGTGATCGAATGGCCGGGTAACGACCAGCCTTCTCCGTTTCGATCGCCAGCGCCTCGCCCGACAAGTCGGGAATCACGAGTTCCACCGGCCGTCGGCGTCGGCGGCAATTGAACTGGCAATGCACCCAGTGCCAATGTTCGGGCGTGGCCACGGTCTTCTCTGGAAACCAGCCGGTAGCGAGCGCCGTCGTCGTCGTCTGTTGCAGCGAGATCGACATCGGCCCGCGGGCGGTAGACCGTAACAGGCCCACATGCCGGGTCAGCATGTCCATCAGCAGTCCCAGGTAGACGGTTTTACCTGCGCCAGCGGCCCCAATGACGGCAATCAAATGCGGCCGCTTTTTTACCGACTGGGTCTGATGGGCCAGCGCCATCGGGGAATTGCAATTGCGGCAGCGTGCTGCCGAGCAGCAGTTTTCATGGTCGCAGATGAGGCACGCGATCGGCGCTGCCTGCTGCGCGAGCAAATACGTCTCGAGCGGAATTTGAGCAAGGTGAGTCATAGTTACAGTAATCAGATGTCGGGAATCGAAGGTTGGAGTTGAGTTTCGCCGCCATCTCCAATCAGACCGTACGTATTACGGCGGACTAGACCCGCGAAACCTTCGGTGTTTGTTTCACTAACGCGAATATCAACACGCCACGGCAACGCCATTGGAAATGGGCGCCGTCGCAACAGGCACATCGACGGCGTGATCTTCGCCGTCCTCGTTAACTACTTCCAAATCGGACATCGGCAGCGCCAACCGAAACCCAATGTTCGGCCGGCGCGACAACGGATGTTCGCCGCTTTGATAGTGGCACGTGGCTTGGTTTTCGAAATAGGTGTCGAACGCGCCCCCGCGAATGCTGAGCACGGATTCGGATACGTGCAGCGTCGGGTCTGCCAACTCGATGAGCGGCGTTGTCGTCCATTCCCACACATTGCCGATCAACTGGTGCACGCCTCCCACGCTGACTCCGCCGGGATACTCATCGACGGACACGGGCCCCGGCTGGCCGGAGCCGTATAGGTGAGCGCGCCGCACGTCGAACGATTCGCCCCAGGGGTAGCGGCGTTGGGCGATGCGTCCGGGAGATGATTCCACCGGCCAGGCGCCGGCCTTCGTCCATTCGGAGTCTGTCGGCAGTCGCTTCCCGACCCAACGCGCATAGGCACTTGCCTCGTACCAACTGATGCCCACAACAGGCAGCCGCTGTTCGCCGTTGGAGTACTGGCCATCGGACCAGAAGCGCGGACCGGGCGCACCCGTCTGATCGACAAAATCCAATAACGCCGGCAACGCCTCCTCATACCAAAACTCAAGCTGCTCGTAGCCACCGGAGTCGACGAACTGCTGATACTGCTCGTTGGTAACACAGAATCGGTCGAGGTACGCCGGCGAAACGGCGACCAGGTTGCGTAGCAATAGTTTTGGATCCACGTCCCCTGAGCCGCAGGCGGAACTCGACTGCTCGGCGAGCTGGCCCAATAGCACGCGGCCGGCCGGCACCAGTGCCATTGCCTCGTCCAGTTGGCGGATTGCCCGTACGACATGTACTTGGTTGAGATGCTTCTTGGTTTCCGGTCGCAGCAAGAGTGCGTAACGTCCCGAGGCCAGCAGTTCGTCGACCAATGAATCGGTGTTTCTTGGCAATCCGTTATGCACGGCGCGATTCAGTCGTGGTGTGAAATCGGCCTCGCCGTTTGTGTTTTCATGGTTATTTTCATCCGCAACGTTCTTCGAGGCAGGTCCTCGATCGTGTTGCCGGCGCCGCTGCCGGTATTCCGTTGTCGTTGCTTCCGGATTGTTTTCATCCTTGCTGACTCGGCGCAGCACGAAGCACAGCGCCACTGCGCCACCCACCAGGAGACCCGCATGGTGCCACAGGACGCCGAACAAAAAGACAATTGCTGCGACGGCGCCAATGCCCCAACGCGAATTCCGGTGGGATAACTTCAACCAATCGGTCCAATGCGGGTTCATCGGTTGTTACCTTGTCGTCTCAGGGCCTCGCGGTCGGTGGCGCGCTGCTGCCGCAGCTTGCCAAACTGCTGCACGATCGATTCGAGAACTGGGCTGTCGCCCGGCAAAACGACGCCATTTCGAATAGCAGGAGCGGATGGCTCCTGCGCGGGAGCGCCGGCGGCCGTGCCCCCATTGGCGGCATCCAATCCACGACGTGTCGCCTCGTCGCGAATCTGGCGGAGCTCCGTCTCCCATTTTTCTCGCTCCAGCTCGTAAGCGCGCGTGCGTTCCTCCAAGGCTGCCTGAAGCTCTTTTTCTCTGGCGCGTGAAGCTTCGAGCTCAGCCACCAATTCTTCGCGGCGATTTGCCTGCGCGTGGAGCTCTTCGGTGCGATCCGTCAAGCTCACGTTGAGTGAGCTGATCTTGTCGCGCAATTCGCTGACTTCCACTGTTAGCCCTTCTAAGTGGGCCTTGCTTTTTTCCGCGGCGGCTTGGTCCGCGTCAAATTGCTCGCGCGCTTTGCGTAGCTCTTCGCGCTTTTGTGCCAATTCCTGCTGCCAAGTATCCAAATGCGATTGGTAAGCCGACAGTGCCGAGAGCGATTCGGCGAGCTGTGCATCAAGCGATTCGCGCTCGGCATGCCATTCGCGAAACGTCTCGCGAATCGAATCCGGTTCTAGTAGCAGCATTTCTGTCATATTGCGAAAAGCGGTTGGCCGCAGGCTGACATGCCGCCGAAGCGGCGAAACAATATGTACATTGACCTGCCCGAACGATAAGACAATCAGAAAAGTGTGGCACGGCTGCGGGCCGGTACATGAGAGCTACCGACCTGCGCTGCCATAGAAAAGGTAGGTTACCACCCGGCAAGTGCCAAATCGCGCGCTGGAAAAATCGCTGTGGACGGCGGCATGACTCGACATCCTGTCGTGGTAATTAGCGGCTGAACCGGCACAACCGGCGCAAGCTGAATCCAGCTAGCCGTCAAAACTCCGCGTTGCCTGGCGTTCGCGGGAATGGAATTACGTCGCGGATGTTGGCCATGCCGGTGACGAACTGCACCATTCGCTCCAGGCCCAGGCCGAATCCGGAGTGAGGCACCGTGCCGAATCGCCGCAGGTCGAGATACCACCAATAGTCGGCCGTCTTGAGGCCCTGTTCGCACATGCGTGCTTCGAGCACTTCGAGCCGCTCTTCGCGCTGGCTTCCGCCGATAATCTCGCCCACGCCGGGCACCAACACATCCATCGCCCGCACGGTTTTCCCGCCGTCGTTCACGCGCATGTAGAACGGTTTGATCGAGGCCGGATAATCGTACAGGATGAGCGGCTCGGTGAATTTTTCCTCCGTAAGATATCGTTCGTGCTCGGCTTGCAGGTCGTGCCCCCACGCGACGGGAAACTCGAACGACTTGCCGGACGAATTCAAAATATCGACCGCTTCGGAGTATGTCAGCCGCCGGAAATCGCGCTCGGCGACGTGCGCCAGCCGCTGCCGCACGCTCTTGTCGACGTGCTCTTCAAACAACGCCATGTCTTCGCCGCAGTGCTCAAGCACGTCGCGGCAGATACGCTTCAAAAAACGCTCCGCCAGGGCCATGTTGTCTGTCAGCTCAAAGAACGCGGCCTCCGGCTCGACCATCCAAAATTCGGCGAGATGGCGGGTCGTGTTGGAATTCTCCGCGCGAAACGTCGGGCCGAACGTGTAAACCTTGCCAAGGGCCGTGGCGTAGATTTCGCCTTCCAGTTGCCCGGATACTGTTAGAAACGCCGGGCGATGAAAAAAATCCTGAGCGTAGTCGACTTCGCCCTTGTCGGTCCGCGGAGCGTTAGCCGGATCGAGTGTCGACACCCGGAACATCGCTCCGGCCCCTTCGCAATCGCTGGCCGTGATGATCGGCGTGTTGAGATACAGAAATCCCTCTTCCTGAAAGAAATCGTGGATCGATCGGCTGACGCGATTCCGCACGCGGGCCACGGCGCCAAACGTGTTCGTCCGCGGTCGAAGATGGGCCCATTCACGGAGCTTTTCGAACGAATGCCGCTTCTTCTGCAGTGGATACAGCTCCGGATCGGCCCAGCCATGCACGACGATCTCGCGTGCATGCACTTCCGTGGCCTGCTCTTTCCCGCTGGAGGGCTTCACTTCGCCGCGCACGGTGACGCTGCAACCGGGAGACAGCTGCTTCACTTCGCTTTCGTAATTGGGCAGATTGGCGTCAGCGATAATCTGAATGTTCGCCAGGCACGAACCGTCGTTCAGCTCGAGAAAACTGAACCCACCCTTAGAATCACGCCGCGTGCGAATCCAGCCGTGGAGCGTCGCCTGCTGGCCAATCGCCGCTGTGTTGCGTGCATCCTTGACGGAAAGCGTCTCCATGGCAAACTCACAATCAAATACAAATAGCCAAATACACCGTCACTACGGCTACGTCACAATCGCATCCGCTTCGATTTCAACGAGTATTTGGTCGTCGATCAGCCGTGGGACTTCGACGAGCGTGGTCGCCGGGCGGATGTCCTTGAACATTTCACCGTGGACGCGAGCGACCTGTTCCCACTGGCTGATGTCGGTCACAAACACGCGTGTACGGATCACGTGCTCCAGTTTGCCGCCGAGTGCTTCGATCGACGCACGGATGATCGTCAGCGAACGGGCGGTTTGCTCGCCCACCGATTTGCTGTAGGTTCCATCGGCGTTGATGCCTACCGTGCCCGTGACCGCAATCACGTTGCCGCTGCGGACCGCGCGGCTGTAGCCCATGATGGGTTCCCATTTGGCGCCGGTGCTCGCGCACCGCCGGCCGTGTCGCTCCTCCACGGTGATCTTTACGTCGGACATAGGTTGCTCCACTGACTTTCGGTTTTCGCCCTGCTAGTGACACGCGCCTCCTCAGTGAATTCCTTTCGCCGCCAGCCAGCGTTCCGCGTCGAGCGCCGCCATGCAACCGGTACCGGCCGATGTGATCGCCTGCCGGTAGAAGTCGTCGGCTACGTCGCCGGCTGCGAACACGCCTTCAACACTGGTGTGCGTGCGAAACGGCTTCGTCCAGCGAATGTAACCCTTCTCGGTGAGTTCCACCTGATTTTTGACAATATCCGTATTCGGCGTGTGGCCGATCGCCAGGAACACTCCGCTGGCGGGCAGCTCGCGATCCGCGCCGCCATTCGTGCTACTTAACCGCACTCCGGTGACACCTTCCTTTTCGTTGCCTCGCACTTCAGCGAGCGTCTGGTTCCACTCCATTTGTATTTTCGAATTGGCAAGAGCGCGCTCCTGCATGATCATGCTGGCCCGCAATTTGTCGCGGCGATGCACCATGTGGACCTTGGAAGCGTACTTGGTGAGATAGGTGGCCTCCTCCACGGCGGAGTCGCCACCACCCACCACCACGAGCGGCTTGTTGCGAAACCGCGGCAGCGCACCGTCACACACCGCGCAGGCACTCACGCCCCGGTTCTTGTATGCCTCTTCAGACGCCAAACCGAGGTAATTCGCCCGCGCACCCGTGGCAGTGATGAGTGCATGAGTTTCGTGTGTGGCGCCCTCAAGAGTACGAACGATGAATGGTCGGCGATGCAAATCGACGGTGACCACATCATCGGTCACAATCCGCGTACCAAAATTAATGGCCTGTTGCCGCATGAGCTCCATCAACTCGGGTCCGGTGACCGCGTGCTTGCCTTCATGGACGTGCACGTACGGCAGCCGCTCGGTGCGATCGCCGTCTCCAAGAATTGTTGCAAGACGCCCGCGGGGAAACCGGCGTAGTTTTCCACTTCCGTGGTTAGTGCCAGTTGTCCCAGGGGCAGGGTGCCTTTGAGCCGGTTTTCTTCCGTGATCGCACCCTCAAACACGAGGGGCCTCAACTCGGCCCGCGCGGCGTAAATCGCGGCCGACCAGCCGGCCGGTCCACTCCCAACGATGATCACTTGTTCGATCGCCACACAAATTCCCTTTTGAAATACAAATGCGTGCGCGGCTCGGGCGATTCCGAAGCTAATCAAATACCGCGACTTCAATGGCAAGAATTATAGGGTTTCAACGGTTGGCGTCCAACGGTTCGCCTTGCTGGCATTTTGGAGCAGATGTATCGTGAGGCTTGGACTCGAAGTCATTTCGCCGGAGGTCGCGGTCATGAGCTTATTGACGGTAGTTGCCCTGGCGGGAGCCGTGCTGACGGCAGCGTATTTCACCTACGGCCGGTTCCTGACGCGATTCCTGCAGCTTGATGCAACCCGACCGACGCCGGCCGTCGAGCTGCGCGATGATATCGATTACGTACCGATCGAACCGAAGTTTCTGCTGAGTCAGCACTTCTCCGCGATCGCCGCGGCGGGGCCAATCGTTGGTCCGATCCTCGCTGGCGTGATGTTCGGCTGGCTTCCCGCGCTGATCTGGATTCTCGTCGGCGCAATTTTCATCGGCGGCGTGCACGACATGGCGGCACTGGTGGCTTCGATCCGGCACAAGGCCCGCTCGATAGCTGAAGTCGTTCGCGACCACATGAGTCAGCGCTCGTACGTGTTGTTTCTCATTTTTATTTGGATCGCGCTCGTGTACATCATCGTGGCGTTTACCGATATCACCGCGTCATCGTTTGTCGGCGTGCAAACGCTGGAAAATGGCGAGACAGTCTCCGGGGGCGGCATCGCCACCTCTTCACTGCTGTACTTGGCGCTGCCGATTGTGATGGGATTGTTGCTGCGCTATACGCGACTGTCGGTCGGCTGGGCCACACTCATTTTTTTGCCGCTCGTTGGTGTCGCCATTTGGGCCGGCCAAAAAATGCCGCTCGATCTGGCGGCACTGCTGCAGATTACAGACGGACAGGCGCAGAAAGTTTGGGATGTTTTATTGCTTGGATATTGTGTCGTGGCAGCCGTTGTGCCCGTGTGGATGCTACTTCAACCGCGCGGGCATCTGGGCGGGTACTTCCTGTACGTGGCGTTGGCAGCCGGTTGCATTGGCGTGCTCATCGGCGGCCACACTATACAGTATCCCGCTTTCACCGGTTGGACATTTACGCCGCCGGCTGGAGCACCAAAGAGCCTTGCTCCATTCTTGTTCATCACCATCGCCTGCGGCGCATGTTCAGGATTCCATTCACTCATCGCTTCCGGCACAACGTCAAAACAGTTGCGCGTAGAAACCGATGCTCGTCCCATCGGTTACGGGGCGATGCTTCTGGAAGCGATGGTGGCCGTGATTTCGCTGTGTTGCGTGATGATTTTGGCTCCTGGGGCGACCGCGCTCACCAGCGGCCCGAATTTCATTTATGCCTCGGGGTTAGGCAAGTTTCTCGGAGTGCTGAATGTTCCTCATGCTCTGGCGGTTTCGTTCGCCCTGATGGCGTTCACGACGTTCGTGTACGACACCCTGGATGTCTGCACGCGGCTCGGCCGCTACATCATTCAGGAGCTGACCGGGTTATCAGATTGGCGTGGCCGCTGGCTGGGTACTTTTGCAACGGCCGGCGTGCCGCTGTATTTCGTGTTGAACAAAGTCGTCGTGAATGGGCAGGAGCAACCGGTCTGGCGCATGTTCTGGGAATTGTTCGGCGCGAGCAATCAGCTACTGGCCGCCCTTACGCTTTTAGGAATCACTGTCTGGCAGTGGCGCACTCGCCACAATCCGCTGATCTGGTTAATTACCGGCGTTCCTACGCTCTTGATGTACGTGATGAGCACGTGGGCACTGGCCGCGTTGACGCTGCCGCGGTTCGTCGATGCCACATCGGGTCGCTTCTCGATGCCGGCTGACCCCGTGCCGTGGGCAGGGTTGGTGTTGATGGCACTGGCCGCGTTGATGTTTGTGGAAGCGGTGCGGGCAATCCTCGGCCCACAAAAACCGCCCACGGCGTTCAAGCCGGCAGTTGCATCCGTGCGATGAGTTTGACTCAGGAAATAATCGGCCCGACCAGCTGAATCGCTTTGTGCCCTTTGAAGACGCCCGGCTGAGCGTGGAATTTGGGACGCCCCTCGACCGAAACCGTCAGCGGCCGCTCGACGTCTTTTTCGGTCGCGATGATGTCGCCTACCCGCAGGCCGATCAGGTCGGATGTTGAAATATTCGTCTCCGCGAGGTCGACGACGACTTCGACCAGCGCGTCTTTGAGCTGGCTGCTAATTCGTTTAATGTTTTCGGGCGTGGCTGTTTTTTTGCCGTAAGTGACCCAGCTGTTGGCCGACAGCCGGGTGCTGATTCGCTCGATCGAGTTGAATGGAATGCATAAATTCATCATGCCGCGGGCGTCGCCGATCGTCAGCTCGAAGCTGATCAGCACCACGACTTCGTTGGGCGGCACGATTTGCACTAGTTGTGGATTGCTCTCGACGTGATCGATCGACAGATCGAGCTCCATCACGTTTTCCCAGGCCTGCTTCATTTCCTTGCAGAAGAGGTCGGTAATCCGCGCGACGAGCCGCAATTCGATCTCGGTGAGCGGCCGGCGGGCAGGCGGGGTCGGGTCGCTGCCGCCGCCCAACAGCCGGTCGATGATGGGAAACAACAGCGACAGATTGATGTCAAGAATCAACTGCCCTTCCAGCGGGGCGGCGTTGATCAAGTTGAAGCACGTCGGGTTTTCCAGACTGAAAACGAATTCGCTGTAAGTCAGCTGGTCGACGCTAGTGAGCTTCAGCTCGACGATGGTGCGCAGCAAAGCCGACAGGGCCGCGCCGAAGTTTCGCCCAAAACCCTCGTGCATCGTCTGCAGCGAGCGCATCTGCTCTTTGCCGACGCGCTCGGGCCGCTTGAAGTCGTAGGGCGAGATTTTCTCGCGGTGCTTGATGCGGCTCGTGGCCGCGTCCGCAATCACGTCGGCCTCGCGGCCGTCCATTGCGCTGAGCAGGCTTTCAACTTCCGCCTGGCTAAGTACATCTCCACTCATCGTGCACTCCGTTGCGTGTGGAAAGCACCAATGACCAATTACCAATGACCAAATGTGTGCTGCAGCTCAAGTGTTTGGTCATTGGGATTTAGTCATTGGTCATTCACTCAATACCAGACTCACGTCCGAATTTGTCCGCTTCCGTGTACCACATACTTATAGCTCGTAAGTTCTTCAAGTCCGCACGGGCCGCGGGCGTGAAATTTGTCCGTGCTGATGCCGATTTCGGCGCCCAGGCCGAACTCGCCGCCATCGTTGAACCGGGTGCTGGCATTGACCATCACGGCCGAGCTGTCCACCCGGGCGGTGAACTGGCGCGCGGCATCTGCATCGCTCGTTACAATCGCGTCCGTGTGTTTTGACCCGAAGCGATTGATATGATCGATCGCCTCGTTGACCGAACCAACAACGCGGCACGAAATGATCGGGCCCAGGTATTCAGTCGCGTAATCTTCTTCGGTGGCTGGCTTGGCGCCGGGCACCAGCTCGCACGTCTGTTCGTCGCCACGGATT
This sequence comes from uncultured Planctomycetota bacterium, assembly GCA_963786455.1. Classification (GTDB taxonomy): domain Bacteria; phylum Planctomycetota; class Planctomycetia; order Pirellulales; family Lacipirellulaceae; genus JABDGM01. Next base: position 526,573 of record CAWAZX010000019.1, read on the forward strand.
TCGACTCCGTGGTGCACCAGAAGCTTGCCAATCAGCGGCAAAAACTCGCCTGCGATGTCGGCATGGACGACAAGCGATTCGGCAGCATTACACACGCCCATTCGCTGGCATTTGCTGTTTATCACGATCTCGCGGGCCATGTCGAGATCCGCCGTCGAGTCGACGTACACATGGCAATTGCCGGTGAAGTGCTTGATGACCGGCATCTGGGCTTCGGCGGCTACGCGGCGAATCAAGCCTTCGCCCCGCGCGGAATCGCCAGATCGATGAACTGCGGCATCGCCAAGAACTTGCCCACGGCGGCCCGGTCGATCGTACTCACCAACTGCACGGCATCTGCCGGCACGCCGACTTCTTCGGCCGCGTTCGCCAACAAGTCGATAATGGCCGTGCTGGAGTGCATCGCTTCCTTGCCGCCGCGCAGGATCACCGAGTTGCCCGACTTCACACAAATGGCGGCCGCGTCGGCGGTGACGTTCGGGCGCAACTCGTAAACAAAAAAAACCACGCCCAGCGGCACACGCACTTTATCGATCCGCAATCCGTTGGGCCGCTCGGTTGTGCGGAGGACTTCTCCGACCGGGTCAGGCAGTTCCGCGATCTGCTCGAGCCCGGCGGCAATATCTTCGATCCGCTTCCGCGTGAGCCGCAGCCGATCGATCTGCGCGTCGCTAAGTCCGTAATCCGGTGCCGCCGCAAGGTCGCGTGCATTTGCTTGCTCGATCTGTCGGACGTTCTCTCGTAACATCTCGGCCGACCGCCGCAGCCACCGATTCTTCACGTCGGATTTGACGACCGCGAGGTGCGCAGAAGCTTGCTTGGCCCTCGATGCCACCTCGGCGCAGTATCTGTCGAGATCGATTTCAGCAGCGATAGCCATGCCATTACCACTAGACGGGCGATGTCAACGACCAGCGTTGAACCCATTAAGTATCGGTCAATTCCGCACTTGGGTCAATGTTGGCTATCTCGCGACAGCAGCGCGCACATCATTGAAAACCGCCAGTAGCATCGAATGCTACCAGCGCTCGCGCACCGGGCGCACGTCGTGCACGCGAATGATTTGTACGCCCTGCAGTGCCAGGCTCAGCGCGGCTCCGACGGTCGCATTGGTGCGATCGGCGTCTTTATCACCAAGGAGTTTTCCCAAAAAACCTTTTCGCGAATGCCCAACTAACAGCGGGCAATTCAGCGCGTGGAACCTGTAACAGTGCGCCATCAGCGCGATGTTGTGCTCGTGCGTTTTGCCGAAGCCGATGCCAGGATCGAGACAAATTCGTTCGGCACCAACACCGGCAGCAATAAGTGCGTCGCGCCGACGTTCCAGGTATTCGAACACCTCGGCCACGACGTCGCCGTAAACCGGATTGTCCTGCATCGTTTGCGGTGTGCCTTGCATGTGCATCGCGCACACGCCGGCGCCGGTCGCAGCCGCCAGCGGAATCATCTCTGGATCGCCGTCCAATCCCGTGACGTCGTTGATGATCTCCGCTCCGGCATCGATTGCGGCACGGGCAATCGCGGCCTTGGTTGTGTCGATTGAGATCGGAGTTTTGAGTTGCCGCACCAGTACCTCGATCACGGGCAGTACACGCCGCAACTCTTCGTCGGCCGTCACTGGCGCAGAATACGGCCGCGTACTTTCGCCGCCGATGTCGAGGATGTCGGCGCCGTCCTCTGCGAGCTGCAGTGCGCGGGCCACTGCCGCTCCTCGGTCGACGAACTTACCGCCGTCCGAAAAGCTGTCCGGCGTAACGTTGACGATGCCCATCAACAGCGGGCGCTGCGGCAATTCCAGGGTGCGAGCGCTAAGCCGCAAGCGGCTTGCACGCTGCGGGAAGTGACGTGTCGGGGATTGTGGACTCGACTGCGGCATTCCCTTAACTTACGACTCGATTGGTTCATCCTCAATGTGGTGTCCAATGAAACATGAACCTTCTCGATACTTGCTCAAAAAAACGAGGGGCCCCTCGGCCGACGATCGCACTTGCCAGAAGCATGACGCGAGTGTTCCACACTCAACATACTGCCTGGCACAAAGCACGATCGGGTCGCCCGTCCCGGTCACCGATCGGAAGATCATTGCCACAGCATGCGATACGGCATGTTCGCTTCAGTGCTTCGCGAAAACGAACGCAGGGTACGATGCGCCAAAACAACCTTTTGGTTGCCAGGCGAGCAGCGATCCTGCGCGGGCCAGATATCTGCCTGTACCGAACTCTGCCCACCAACACTGCGGCCGACTGTTCCTTTCAGCAACTGTACGGGCGTCCAAATCGAACTTGAGCCAGCCTAGCAAAATGCTGCAAGGGATGCAGCAACTATTTTTGGCCACCCCTTCGATCACCTCTCCCTTTGGGAGAGGTCGCGAGGAATCGAGCGGGTGAGGGAATGGGCGCCGCGACCGAACGAACCCCTCACCGCTCGATAGCTCGCTGCCTCTCCCAGAGGGAGAGGCGTTTCACCACGGCGCTTCCATGGTGGAAACAATCTGCTGCGCCAGCCGCTCAATTGCCTGCTGCTGCTGCGAGGCGACGGATTGGCCCACTTCGGGAATCAGATTGGAAGTTTGGTTAATGAGCACCAGATCGGGCGGCACGGCCAGCGACTGCATAGGGATGATGGGTAGCCGTCGTCGATTCAGCCAGGTGACTTCGGCATGCAGCTCGTTTTCCAAAAGCCGCGGATCGTCGAACGCGTTTTCCACGAGCGTCCGGCGCGTGTCCCGGGTCAATCGTGCGGAAAGCACGCTGTCGGCATCCGGCGTGTCGACCACTTTGTAGGGCGTCTTCAGCTCGATTTCTTTGATCACCGCTTCCGTGAGCCGTTCGCCCAGATCGCGGCGATAACTGTCCGATTCGATCATCGGAACGTAGACGGTCGTCACGTCGGGCGCATACAACGATCCGGCTCCTATTTGATAGCCGGCGCAACCGGTAAGGCAGGATTGCAAAATGCAAAATGCAAAATGCAAAATGCAAAATGGGGATGAGTTTGCTTGCAATTGATGTTTTGCAACCCGGCCGGTCTTGCAGATGGTCAGCATCGAAAAAACACCAAGACCTATCGCGTCGTCGATTGGGCTGGCGGTTGAGCCAGCCGTGTGCCGCCGTTTTGCAGTTCGGGAATGCGAGCGACTCGCGATCGTTCGCTGCTCTCGGGAAACAAATCTACGAACCAGGCCAGCCGTTTGGGCGGTTTCTCGGGCTCGCCGCCGATTTGTGCCATCCGTTCGCGGGCTTTTTTGGCCAGATCCGTATCCGGGTATTTCTTGTTGACCTCGGCGTAGTAGTGGCGCGCCGCGCCGTAGTACTTCGTGTTGTCAAAGTACTCCGCCATGCGGTAGTCGCGCGTGGCAATTTCCAGATTGAGCTGTCCCTCGACCGTTCGCAGCCGCTCCTTTTCTTCGTTCGGCAGCCGGCCCGCAAACTGGGAGCGCAGCTGTTTCACTAGCGTCTTGGCCTCTTCCAGCGGCGAACCGTCGTAGTCGGCCCCTTGATACTTTCGCAACTTGGCCTGCAGGCCTAACAAATGGGCCTCGAACTGCATCTCGCTGCGCGGGTACTCGCGCCGCAGCAGCGAATAATGATAATCCGCATCGTCGAAACGGCCGCGTTGGAAGTAAATGTTCGCCGTGGCCATGATGGCATCATCGGCCCGCGGCCCGGTCGGGTCGTTCAGGCGGATGTTATCGTAGGTTTTGATGGCGTGGCCCAGCGTGTCTAGCCATGGTCGCGTCCGATCGTAGCCGTTGGGTGTCATCAGCCAGTCGGGGCTGTGTTGTTCGTACTTTTCCCAATACTGGGCGATGCTCCACTCGCGGTCGATCACGGTATCGAGATAGCGCGTGTTCGGGTGCTCCTTCACAAGATCGTCGTAGGCGTCGCGGGCCTTGATGTAGTGGTCGCCAAAGAAATGGCTCTCGGCGAGCATGAACATGGCGTCCTGCTCGATCGGCGAATGCGGCCCGCGCTCCACTGCTTCTTCGAACCTGTCAGCCGCTTCGGAATATTCCTTGGCGATAAACAGCCGTTCGCCTTCGGCGTAGGCAGCTCGTGCGAACTGCTCGTTCGGCCCCAGCCCCACGGCCGTTTTCATTTTGTTGTATTGCACACGCGGATCGAGCCCGGGGATGAGTCCCACCTCCGAATGGTCCTCGCCTGCTTCGACGACGCGCTCGACCGCAACTGGGCCCTGAATCGGCCGTCCGTCGCCATCGAAGTAACCATCGACGCCCTCGACCTGGTAGCCCTTCTCTGGATCGAAGACGGCGTGCTTTTTGTTTTTCTTCCACCATTCGCGCGTGCCGGTCGGCTCCTCTTCGCCCCACTCGCTCCATGGCCACTGCGCAGTGAGCGGAACCCGAGCCCCAACTCGCGAGAAGCGTGAGCGCAACAATGAGTGCGACGGGGAATACAGAATGACGCAGTTTTTGCATGACGGCCAAGAGTTGGTGCACACAATGAGCGCGGACGGCCACCCGGGGCGATGAGGGCGGAAAAGTACGGCACTTGCTAGCGCGGAGTCAAGAGCAAGAGAAGAGCGGTTGTCGGCTATCAGCTATCGGCTGTCGGCAAGAAGCAAAGAGTAGTGAGTTTATTACCGGCCGATAGCTGATAGCCGACAGCTGATAGCCCCGTCCTCACGCCATTTCCAGCGACTCTTTCCGCACTCTTTCCAGGCGCACGCGGTTGACTCGGCGGCGCGATGCTTCCAGAACGGTGACGCGCACCGCATCCTGCCAGGTAATCGACTCGCCGACCGAGGGCACGCGGCCAAACTCGGCAAATACGAAGCCGCCGATCGTGTCGAAATCTTCTTCCTCAGGCAAATCGAAGCCCATGGATTCGTTGATCTTGTCGATGTGGGCCTGGCCCAGGGCCTCGCACACGTCGTCGTCGATCTTGCGGATTTTGTCTTCGCTCTCCTGATCGTATTCATCATCGATCTCGCCGACGATCTCTTCCAGCACGTCTTCGATCGTGACAAGTCCGGAGACGCCGCCGTACTCGTCCAGCACGACGGCCATGTGGGTGCGACTCTTTTGAAACCATTGAAGCAAGTCGTCGACCGCCTTGGTTTCCGGTACAAATTGCGGCTTTCGCAATATGGCAGTAAGCGGCCGGCGCGGCTCGTCGGGGCCTTTGGCCAATTCGGGCAGCAAGTCTTTGCTGTACAGGATGCCAATCACATCATCACGCGTTTTGTCGTAGACCGGCACGCGCGTGTGGCCCGATTCGATCACGCTTTCGACCACCTCGTCCCAGGGCGTGTTCGCCGGCAGCATGTGCATCTCGGTCCGCGGCGTCATGATGTGCGAAACGACGGCGTCGCGCAATTCGATCACGCCTTCGATCATTTCGCGGGCATCCTCCTCGATGAGCCCTTCGCGGTGCCCTTCGCTGACAATCGTGCGGATTTCCTCTTCCAGCGTTTCCTCGTCCGCCGCCGCGTTCTTGCGGCCGGTGATGCGGTGCAGCACAGCGTCCAGAGCTCTGGCAAGCCACACCAGCGGATAAAATACGCGTCCCAACACGCTCCACACCGGCCAGGTGTGATAAAGAAACTGTGCCGCTGCGACGCGGGAAGTCGACCAAGGTAGACACACTATGGCGAGGATCAGCAGGAATCCTGTCGCGGCGGTGAAGACCGCCAGAGTCTGCCAGGCAGATGGTCGATTTGCTAACGAAAAATACTGCGAGCACCAAACGCTGACGCAGACAAGCGCGAAGGTCAGCAGAACCATGGCGAGCATCTCGGCGCTCAGTGCAATGCGCTCGTGATGATGCAGAATGTCTTCAAACCGATCCAGGCGCTGGCGCTGTTCGCATTGTTCTTCCAAATCGCGGCGTGAGAAGTCGCGCAGCGACCTAGCAGCCAGCGACGTCAGACTTGCCGCGGCGGCGCTGGCAACTGCAATCCAGAATAGTGCGTCCAGGTTCACCGGGCCTTAGCTCCTGGCTGCAACGGGAGACTCAAAGCCAAATCGTGCAAGAACTGCACGTTCGGCGGCACGCATTTGTTGTGCATCGGAATCGGTCTTGTCGCGATAGCCCACCAGGTGCAACACGCCGTGGATTACATACAGCAGTTGCTCGGCCGCGGCGGGCCAGCCGACCTCCTGAGCTGCAACGGCAGCCGTGTCGGCACTGAGAATTACTTCGCCCTCCAGGTGGCCGCCGCTGTCCTCCAATACAAAGCTGAGCACGTCGGTCGGCCAATCGTGATTCAAGTGACGACGATTCAACTCATGGATCGTGGGATCGTCCACCACCGCCAAACTGATGACCGCGGAATCAAGTTGCGATTCGCCTAGAACAGCCCGCGCCGCGGCAACCAGCAGTTCGGCGTCGACTGCATGCGTCGATTGCTCGTTCGCCAGCGAAACTTCAAACTTGTCGGCGTATTTGGGAGAAATGCGAAGAGGCATCGTATGTTCACGTCCGCCTCTCCCTACGGGAGAGGCAGCGAGTTATCGAGCGGTGAGGGTTTTGGTTGAAACATTAGCCGAATCGCAACGCGGATCCCTCACCCGCTCGATTCCTCGCGACCTCTCCCGGAGGGAGAGGTGCAGCTACTGCCTCTGTGGCTTTTTGCTACGCCGTTTCCTGATCCGGGTACTTAACGCGGCCGTGGTACACCGCGGTCAGCGATTTTACGAGACTGTCGCCGATCTTGCGAACTTCTTCCAAGGTGAGGCCGCATTCGTCGAATTGGCCGTCCAAGAGCCGCTTGCGGCTGATGTCTTCGACCAGGCTTTCAATCCGCGACGGCGTCGGCTCCACGAGCACGCGGCTGGCGCTCTCCACCGCGTCGGCCAGCATCAAAATGCCGGCTTCCTTGGTCTGCGGCTTGGGCCCCGGATAACGGAACGAGCTTTCATCTACCTCGCTGCCGTTGGGATCGCTCTTTTTGCTTTCGCTCGCCTGGCGATAGAAATACTCGACCAGCGTCGTGCCGTGGTGCTGTTGGATGAAGTCGATGATCGGCTCCGGGATCTTGTTTTGCCGCGCAAGATCGGCACCATCCTTTACGTGGGCGATGATCACCAGCGTGCTCATCGCCGGCAGCAGCGACCGATGCCGATTATCGCCCTGCCCCTGGTTTTCCGCAAAGTAGCCCGGCTTGAGCATTTTGCCGATGTCGTGGAAATAGGCCCCCACGCGCACCAACAGACCGCGGGCTCCGATCGCTTCGGCCGCCGATTCGGCCAGCGACGCCACCGTGATCGAATGGTTGTACGTGCCCGGTGCGCGGCGAATCAGTTCCTGCAGCAGCGGATGGGCCGGATCGCCCAGCTCGATCAAGCTGAGGTCCGTCTGGACGTTGAAAACTTTCTCCACCATCGGCAGCAAACACGTCATCAACGTGCCGGCGATGATGGCCCAAATGGCCCACAGCGCCGCAGTGATGAGCGTGGGCACAATCGGCGTCGCCTTCCAGCACGCCGACGCCCAACGTAGTGAGCGCCGCCACGGCACCTGCCACAAATCCGACGGAAAGCAATTTGTTCCGGCTGCGCACGCGGCCCAACAACAGGATGGCGCCAGCAGTCGTCGCCAACAGCACAATCGCGTCAGCCAGCGTATGGCCCAATGCCATGACGCTGATCAAGGTAACACGCCGCCGAGAGCAACAAAGCAATTTCCTGCTGGTATGCGATGGCCATGGTCATGCCGAAGAGCATGAGCGGGATCAGCTCCACTCGCCATTCGTCGTGGCTCGTGAACACCATGAGCGCGACGGTGACCACGACGAGCGCCAACAGCGTTGCCAGACGACCAAGGTCTTCGATAACCCGCGGCTCGCGGCGATAAATGTAGTAACCGCAAAGAACATACAACGCGACGTACATTCCAAGCACGGCGAGCGAGCGGCTGGCTTTGGATGAAAACGAACGCTGAGCTTGTTCGGCCTGGTATTCCAGACGCAATTTTTGCAGCGTCGTGTCGTTGATCGGTAACGGAACGCCGTTTTCGTCTTTGGCATGCGCCAGGACCGTGCCGGCCGAGATCAGCTCCGTTTGTTCCGTGACGGCCGCCGCCGCAGCGTTCTGCAGCTGCCCGCGTGGCTTCGAGGTTGAGCTTCAAAGTTTCCGGCAATTGGCGACGAAGTGCGGCAAAAACCCGATCGGCGACGTCCGGCAGCTTTTGTTGCAGCGACTTCTGCAGCGCTGCGGCCGCGTTTTCCACCAGCACGTCGCTAATCGGCACGTTTTGCTCGAACCGATCTTCGCCCGCGCGGCGGACCGTGATCGTTTCCGCGTTAGCGTCATGCTCCGGCGGAAGCTTTTGTAACAAGCCCTTTTGCTTCAACGGAGCAAGCGACTCTGCCAGCGCGGTTTTAAACGCATCGAGTGCCCCTTCGGCCGATAGCGAATCGCGAAACCTTTGAAATCGCTCTCGACGCTCTTCTTCCGTGGGCTGCGGCGTACCTTCGGCGAGCTGCAAACGGAACTGCTCCCAAATTGCCTGGGCGTCTTCGTACGACTCGGCCGCCAGAAGTTGCGTTACGTCGTTCTCAATTTTCGCGCGAAGCTGCTCGAGCTGCGTTGGATCCTGGTCATAGATGGCGATGGCCAGGCCGCGGGCCTGATCTCTGGCCTTGCGCGTGGCCTCTTCGTCGGGTCGTTCAAACTGGGTGCGGGCCACGATGTCGCGCGGCAGCACATCGCCCCAGTGATATGGAAACGGCGGCGCCCAACCGGCGGTAATTACCCACAACAGCAGCGCCGCCAAAGCGCACAGTGCCAGCCGCACCAGCACGTATCCGCGGCGGAGGTTGTCCCACAGAGTGCCCCACACGCCGGGCGGCATTTCCAGCGAGGTGACGCGATCAATGCGCCGCTTCTTCTTGCTGCCCGTGGACATAACGTTGAATTACTCGAAACGGAAAAGCTGGGAGCCAGGAGCGGGGAGCAGGGAGTTTAAAATTCTTACTCCATGCTCCATGCTCCAAGCTCCCCGCTACTCAGCGTTTCTTCTTCGAGCCCTCCTCGTAAGCGCGGACGATTTCCTGCACCAATCGATGCCGCACAATGTCGTCCTTCCCAAGCACCACGTTGGCGTAGCCCTCCACGTGCCGCAGCCGCCCAATCGCATCGATCAGACCGCTCTTGGTGTGCGACGGGAGGTCGACTTGGGACGTGTCGCCGGAGACGACGACCTTTGACCCCAGACCCATCCGCGTCAGGAACATTTTCATCTGCGGCACAGTCGTGTTCTGTGCCTCGTCCATAATGATGAACGCGTTGTTGAGCGTCCGCCCCCGCATGTAGGCCAAGGGAACGACTTCAATCACATCATCCGCCATGTACCGCTTGATTTGTTCGTATTCCATCATCTCCCGCAGCGCATCCAAGAGCGGCCGCAGGTAGGGATTGATTTTGGCCTGCATGTCGCCCGGCAAGAATCCCAGGTTCTCACCCGCTTCCACAGCGGGCCGCACGAGGACGATCTTACCGATCTGCTTTTGCTTCAGCGATTCGACCGCCGTGGCCACGGCCAGGTAGGTTTTGCCGGTTCCGGCCGGGCCACTGCAAAATACCAAGTCGTTCGTGCGGATCGCCTCCACATACTCCGCCTGTCCGTGCGTGCGGGGCCGAATGATCCGTCCAGCCTGCCGCACGTCGACCGGCCGGGTACCCTCTGGGTGGCGACCATTGCCTGGTCCGCCGGTCACTTGCCGGATGATGTGCGAAACCTGCTCCGGCGACAGCGCGCCATCGCGCGCAACGGAGTTCTTGATTTGCTCGATGATCTCGGTGGCCTGGAGTACGGCCTGTTCGTCGCCGCTGACGTGGATCTTTCCATCCCGCGCGGAGATTTTGGCCGGCACGCTGTCGCGTATACGGCGTAGATGTTGGTCGCTTGCTCCCAGCAGCAGCACCAAGTCTTCGGCATCGCCGACCGGGATTGTCGCTTCGATCATCAACAGAAGCGGCGGCACACTGGCCGCCGCACAGGTGTCCTTAGATAAAGACTATCAATAACTATACCCAATTGCGGCCGCGCCGCACCAGCACGACGCCAAGTCGTAGCGCAAACGCTTTGCCGATAAGGGATTGCATTCCGTGCGGATTGCAGCGGAAATGCCACCTGTGGGGAATCTCGACGGCTTTGCAACTGCGCGACAATCGGCCGCCCTAGGGCCCAACCCATCGTAGTGCCCAAAACAAGTATGCGACTGGGGCGGCCCCCAACAGCGAGTCGAGCAAGTCCAACACGCCGCCGAAGCCCGGCATCCATGTGCTGGAATCTTTCACACCGGCGTCGCGCTTGAGCATCGACTCGGCAAGATCGCCTACCATTCCGGCGACGGCGACGGCCACGGCGAAACCGAGAATTGCAACCGGTCCCTCCGGCTCGCCAGCGTCTCCGACGATCCAATTTGCTCCCCAACGAAAGAGAATCCACGCCCCAACAATCGCGAAGATGATTCCGCCCACTGCGCCTTCCCACGTCTTGCCGGGACTGACCGCGGGTGCCAGCTTATGCCGCCCGATCAGGCGTCCCACGGTGTATTGCCCAATGTCGCTCATCTTTACCGTTGCAATTAGTGACACTAGCGCGAGCATCCCCGAACGTCCGTCGCTTCCCCACGGCGGGCCGCTCAGAAGTCGAAGCTGCACTAAAAACCCCATCAACCCACCCACGTAGAGAATTGTCAACGTCGTCAGTGCCAGATTCATCGTCGCTGCGCCCAATGCTGCAAAACTTCGCAGCTCGGCGACAGTGGCCAGGAGAAATGCCGCAGTCACGCCAATCATCAACCAACCCAATGAGCCTACGGATATTCCGCCAAACTGCGAAGGCACCAACATGGGCATTCCGGCTGCCAGCACCGTGATCAAAACTCCGCTGTAGGTTACAAGCGGTTGTGGCCGTTGCCCGCGGTGATGAAACATCGCCAACAACTCGCCAGCACCAAGCAGGGAAAGCACGGCCGCCAATGGCACAAGAAAGATGCCGGGACGAAGTGCCTGATAATCAACCCAACACAAACCAAATAACGCCGCAATGAACAACGTGCCAAGAAAGAGTCTCGCGACAAGCATGCGATGAGTTATAGCCGCGAAGATACGCCTAAGCCACATCAAGCCTTGGCGCCGGTCGACAACACAGTCCATGCCGACAAGCGGACAACTTAACTATGCCACTGTCTTCGCCGGGTACTTGTGCATGAGCCGCAGTACGTCGTCGATTTGCTCCGGTGTGTAAAAGCCGATCGTCATCGCGTCCAAGAGGCCGAGTTCCTGGGCGAATTTCATGCACGCATCGCGCTGATCGGCCAGGCGGCCTTCGCCGAAGATTTTCATGCCGATGATGGCTTTGCCGTTCTCCTTCGCCAGCCGCAGCACGGACACGACTTCGTCCACCGTGCCGTCCATCATCACTTCCTTTCCACCCTTCATGTTGATCCGCGCTAGTATCACGTCGACCCAGGGCGTAACCGCGGCGGTTTGCATTGCTTGAAAATCGTGGCATGAGCAACCGAGTGCTTTGATTCGTCCTTTGGATTTCTCTTCGGCCAGAACCTCCATGTAGGGGCCCATTTGCTGGTCCCAGCCTTCGACGGTCAAACAGTGCAAGAGGACGATGTCGATATAATCGGTGTCGAGTTCGTGCCGGAAGCGCTCGATCGTTGATCTGGCCATTTGCCGCCGTTCGGGCCGGTCGGTTTGATCCTGCGGACCATCGTATTGCCACCAGACCTTGGTGAGGATGGCAAGCTTATCGCGCTCCATGCTCTTGAGCGCTTCGCGGAAATAAACGTGAGTGCCGTAGAGGTCCGCGAGGTCGAAGAAACGGATGCCACGGTCGTAGGCATGCCGCATCAGGCCGACAAGCTTTTCGAACCCCATCCGAGTCTGGTCGGACTGCCGCTCGCCGCCGTGCACGCCGGTTCCCTGGCCCAGCCGCGACATACGGATGCCGGTGCGGCCGAGCGTAATCGTCGGCGGTGCCGGGGGACGATCCGAGCTCGTCGCGACGGCTGCGGGCTTCGCCGTTGCGCCTGTCTCTTGCGCTCGCAGCGCGGTCCCACTGCTCAACGCGGCCGCAGCCCCGGCGGTCGCTCCCAAAAATCGCCGACGATCAATTTGGTCCATGGCAACACTTCCTAGGGTCAAGTTGGAAACGCTCGCCAACCTACCCACGAGTGTAGCAACTCGCGGGCCACGCTGCAGCCAGCCGGACCAACTTTAGCTAATGGCCCCGTGTTCCAGTTGAAGGCTTCCGGCTGGCCCGATATACTTACGGGTCTTCGCAAAAAGCAGAATACCCAGCCGGGAGCGACGGATATGACGATCGACAAGAGCTTACGAGTCAAGCGCGGGGCCACGCGGAACCGCAGCGTGATGACACGCGTGGAGCGGATCCAGCGGCTGCGCGAGGCCGACCGCTGGAAGGAAGGCGATTCGCCCTTAGGTCTGCCCAAGGTCCGCGTTCGCAAGCTCACGATGAAGAAGAAGAAAAAGAAGAAGGAAGACGAAGAAGGCGCAACAGCCGAAGGCGGCGCCGCCGCTACTTCGGCAGCCGCCGCGAAACCGGCTGCCGGTGCCAAGCCGGCTGCCGGTGCCAAAGCGGCTGGTGGTTCCAAGCCGGCCGGTGGGAAAAAGTAAATCGCCAGCCGATGGCCGCGTTGCGCCGGCGGACTGTAGTTTAGCGGTTGTCACGCGCGTGGAACCTATTGCGCGGAGTCAGCATCGTCGAGGAACGGATCGCCGAGCGCTTCAATCAATCCCGGGTCTTCTTCGATTTCCGGGAGTTCATCGACTTCCGGTAATTCGTCCGTAGGTACCTCTTCCATTTCAGGCAATGGGTCGGCGTTCGGCAATTCGTCGTTGGTCGGCGCTTCGATTACCGGCGTACCGGTCAAATTGCTGGGCCCAGCCTTGGTGGCCGCTGGTGTTGTATCTCCAAGACTTGGTTTGTTCGCCTCGACATCGGCAGGCTGACTGTTTGCCTCGGCTGGTGGGGGAGTGATCGGCACATTACTCGCCGGTGCGCGGAGCGTATTCGGCGTTGGCAGTTCCCCAACCGCACTCGCGGGGAGCAACGAATGCTCAGGCGCTCGCGTGGCCGGCAATGTTGGAGCTGGCAGGTTCTCAAACGTCGGCATCGGCGGCAATTGGGCGTGCGAGCCCGGCATCGAGCTGCGGATTGTTCCGCGGAGCCAATCTTCGAGCCGGCGATTGTTTTCCTCGGTGCGATCTGCCTCACGCCAGGCCGCCAAGGCCTTGGAAACTTCCATGTAGCGGCGACGCATCTCGGTCTCGTCGTGGCGATAAACAATCTTGAAATGAGCGACGGTATCGTTCAACAACGGTTGCAGCCGCGAGGCCGACTGGTGCTCGCGCGATCGGAAAGCGGCATTCCCAGCCAGGACGCCAGAAAAATAACAGGGACGATGCGACGCAGTTTAAGCACTGTGGAATCTGCCGGGGACCGTGTTGAGCAAGGGTTTCAATTCAACTTTCAATCGTACATTACCAGTCGGTGCAAGGCGAACGCATCCGCTGTTCGGGGAAGCGAAGCGGTATGCGTGACGCGCGGGGCAAGCCCCGCCGCTAAATGGAAGGGCAGTACTTTCTTCTCGTGTCGATTGTGGCGAGAATGCGGATTCTAATGCTTCCTAATGTTGGATGACGTGTCGATGCTGAAAGTTCCGTCCAACCAGAGTTCCTCGCACGAGGATTTCATGCGTCTAGCTTTGCGCGAGGCGGAGCGGGCGCTTGAGGCTGGAGAAGTACCTGTGGGGGCCGTCGTCGTGCATTACGACGCCGCGGATGGCGCCGGCCGCGTGATCGGCGCCGCGTACAACCAACGCGAACAGCTTCGCGATCCCACCGCACACGCCGAAATGATCGCCATCACTCAGGCGGCCGGGGCGTTGGGGAGCTGGCGGCTGACCGATTGCACGCTGTACGTCACGCTCGAGCCCTGCCCGATGTGCGCCGGGGCGATTGTGCTTGCCCGGCTGCCGCGATTGGTCTACGGCGCTGCCGACCCCAAAGCGGGCGCGGTTGCGTCGCTCTATCAGTTGGTGAACGACCCACGGCTGAATCATCGAGCAGAGGTGGTTGTGGGTGTGCTGATCGAACCTTGCGGCGAGATACTTTCGCGATTCTTTCAGCAGAGGCGACGCAGTACCAAGGATGTAAATTGACTCAACGACGACTCCGGCCGCCTGTCGTCTGGTAGGGGCGGGGATTGACTTTTCAAGCCGATTGATGTGTTCTTAGGCTACGATATGTAATCCAACCGACGAATTCTTGTCTTCGGCAAATGAGGTAACCATGCAGCGCTGCTTACAACACGTGTGTCTTTCTCTTTGCGCCTTCGCGACACTTACCGGAAGGGCTTTTGCGCACGAGGAGCTTGCGGCCAACGAAATGGCGGTCGCCGCCAAAAGTTTGATTGCGTCGTTGACGCCGGAGCAGAAGGCGGCCAGCGTGTTCGCCATGGAACACGACCAGCGTCTGGATTGGCATTTCATTCCGAAAGACCGGAAAGGCATCACACTCAAGGAAATGACGCCGCAGCAGCGGCATCTCACAACCGCGTTGCTGGCGGTCAGCTTGAGCAGCCAGGGTCACTACAAGGCGAGCAGCATTATGAGCTTGGAGCAAGTGCTGCAGAAAATCGAGGGAGGAAACCGCCGGTTTCCCCGCGATCCCGACCAGTATCACGTCAACATCTTTGGCGAACCGGGGCCAGGCAAGTCGTGGGGCTGGCGGTTTGAGGGGCATCATCTCTCGCTCAGTTTCACTGTGGCGGACGGGCAACACATTTCCGCCACGCCGTCGATGATGGGCACTAATCCGGCCATCGTGCCGGATGGCCCACACAAAGGCCTGCAGATTCTCGCGGACGAAGAGAATCTGGGACGTGAATTGGCCAAGTCAATCTCGGCCGAGCAGCGGCAGAAAGCGTTTTTGAGCGAGATGGCTCCCTCCGACATCATCACGGTGAATAACCGCAAGATTTCGCCGCTCCACCCGGAGGGAATTAGTTGGGCGGCCTCACTTCCGACCAGCAAAAGAAGGTTTGGCGGCTGGTACAGATCTACGTACAGCGGGCCCGTGGCGAGATCGCGGAAGTTGACCTGAAGCGGATCACCGATGCCGGGCAAGATAACATTCACTTCGCCTGGGCGGGCGGGCTGGAGCGCGGTCAGGGGCACTACTACCGCATTCAAGGGCCGACGTTTTTGATCGAATACGACAACACGCAGAACAACGCCAATCATGTTCACTGCGTGTATCGCGACTTTGCCGAGGATTTTGGCGAGGACTTGCTGAAGAAGCACTATGAGGAAGCACATAATTGAGGAAGAAGTGGATCGAGGAGCCGACCGTCAACGCACTGCCGGACATTGGAGGGGAAATCCTCGGCAATCTGGGCCCCCAGCGGAGGTAGAACCGGGCGTCGCATTCGCTTCAACGCATTCCATGCACTGACGCCCAATTGAATACATCGAGTAATCGCATTGACTACACATCTGAGAGTGTAAGAATTGGGTCAGGACGAGAATGCGACCGGAACGCCCTGGTTTTCCAAGCGATTTGAAGGCCGGCGTCGATATGGCACGTCGGTTGCTTTCAATCCTCCTCCTAGGCAGGTAGATCCATTCGGGGTCCATCAAAAGCGGCCCTAACGGGACGGCCAAAACCGTCGCCACGTGGGTCCGCGGAGAGAGTTCTTTTTTTCCGACCGCGTCGACCAGTCGACATGAGATGCGGCTGCGCGGTCGGATTTTGCGGAGGCAGGTAAGATGTTGTGTCAATTTGGGTTTGTGCGGTCGATTTTGGTCGCGACGTTGGCAATTTCGTTGGCCGCCGGAGATGCACTTGCGGACAGAGGTGGCCGCGGCGGCGGCGGTGGTGGTCGCGGCGGTGGCGGGGGTGGTGGCGGCGGCCGATCCTCGTTCAGCGGGGGCGGTGGGGGTGGCGGCGGTAGATCGTTCAGCGGCGGGGGCCGTGGCGGTTCGTCGATGAGCCGATCGTTCAGGCGGCGGCGGTGGTGGTTCGTCGATGAGCCGTTCGTTTTCGTCGCAGGGCCGGTCGTCGTTTGGCGGCCGCAGCGGCGGCGGTGGAAGCACTAGTGCTTTCCGCAGCAACAGCGGCGGTGGCGGCGGCAGTAGCAGCCGCATGCGATCGTTCAGCGGTGGTGAATCGTCGCTCGGCCGTTCGTTCTCCCGTCAAAGCGGTCCGTCGAATAGCGGCGGCGATGGCGGGGGTCGGTCCGTCGCCAGGAGTAGCGGCCAGTCGTTCAGTCGCCCGCTGAGTGGAATGAATCGCGGAACTTCCGATGGCAATTCATCATCGTTTCGAAACTTCCGCCCCAATCCGAGCGGATCGCTCGGCGATTTGTCATCCGGCAGTGGCCGGTCGGGCAATCGGTCGTCGATTGGCCGAACGATAGAAAGCTCGCAATCCAATCGTAGCTTCGCACGTGACAATGGAGCCGCGAATACCCGTTCGCAACTGAGCCGGCGCACCGCGGAGAGTGCCGTGAATCGTGCGGCGTGGGCCGAGGCGTTTCGCAACTCGCGAGGGCGATCCGGCGGGGATGGGCAATTGGGCCAGGCAGGTGGCGATTCGACCGCCAGCAACCTGAATCGCATGAATCAGTTCCGGGGGCGTGACGGTGCCGGAGGCGAGGGGCGCGGCAGTGGGAACACTTCCATCCTCTCACAGCAACTTGGCTCGAACGAATCGGCCATCGGTCGCCGCGGTTTTCGACCCGGTATGAATTCCTTCGGCCGGACCGACTTCGCGACAAACGATCAAGTACGCAACTTCCTGAATATGCGTGACCGAGGTGGTCAGCGTTTGGGGGGCGGCGACAACTCTAATGAGTCGGGCATTGTACGTGGTCGAGGCATCGGCCGTGATGGCGACGGCGACGGTAATCGTAGTCGTTTTAGCGACGCTAGACGGATCGCCGATATCAATAGTTCTGGCGACGGTGGACGTGGTGCCCGCGGCGATCGTGACCCAAACTGGCGCGGGCGTTTTAACGGCGACGGCGACGGCTCGGATGGTAGAGATCGAATCACCCGCATTGACGGCGGCGGTGGAAATCGGCGCGACGGGGATTTCAATTTCGGCGATGGTGATCGCAATGGTCGCAATCGTGACGGCGGTTGGCAGAAATGGCGCGGCGGCGACCTCGGCAAGGGCGACCACCGCGACTGGTCCGGTCGCTGGCGCGATGGCAAGCGGTTCGACGTGGCCCACGACATTCGTAATCATTGGCGTCACCGCGATTGGGATGATCACCACGACGTGCCGTTTCATGGGAATTGGTGGAAGCACCATGGTCACCATCGTCATCACCATCACCACCACTGGGGACACAGTTGGTGGGATCATTGGGGTTGGCACGCATCGTTCCACCATCGGCCGTACCACTGGTGGAGCTGGTGCTCGGCACCGCGGCTCAGCTACATGGTTCGCCTTCGATTGGGCCACCCCGTACTACTGGGATTACGGTCCCGGCGAATACATTCACTGCGACGACAATGTGATCTACGTGAACGGGCAGTGGTTCGCACCGGCGCCGGTGTACTACGAGCAGACGGTGCAATTGGCCGAGAGTGCGCCGGTGATCGCGCCGGCGCAGGCGGCGCAAGTCGAGTGGATGCCGTTGGGCGTGTTCGCGGTGAGCCGCGACGGCGTGGTGGACAAAAATCTGATGGTGCAGCTGGCAGTGACGAAAGACGGTGTCATCAGCGGCACAGCGCTGAACCAGGCGACTGGCGCGACGTTCGATATTGCCGGCTCGGTCGACAAGCAAACGCAGCGGGCCGCCTGGACGTACGTCGATGAGACTGGCAAGCGAATTGCGATGGAGACGAGCGTTTTCAACTTGACGCAACCGGAAAGCACGGCGCTGTTGCAGAATGGGCCGGAGGATATGAAGGTTGTGGAGCTCGTGCGGTTGGAGGAGCCGAAGGCGGAGGCGGCGGCGGGTGCTGGTGCGGCGACGGTCGCTAAGCCGCAAGCGGCTGAGGCCGCGGCACCAGCTCCTGCGGAGCCGTTGCCGTTGCCGATTCCTCCGGCGCCTGCGGAGTAAGACGACACTTCTGTCAGTGCAAAAAAGAAGGCCGCCGGTGGGTCAGGCCGGCGGCCCAGGGGTGCTCGTCAAAGACACGAGCGATAATGCAATTGAGCAGGGAGCTTGGAGCAGGTGACCCTCAGTGTTTCGGCTCGCTGCTGCCTGGTCGTTGCAGTTTCCGTTTCGCTTCTACGCTTGCGGTGAAAACCGCCGATACTTCCTGCAACTCAGATCAGGCCACACTCGCGTTTCAAAATCATTCAAATCCTTCCTTACGCATCTCCGAACTGGCCGAGAGCGTCACGCCGCCTAGGAACCAGGGAGAGGCCATCCAGCTAACGTCGTTGAAGTCGACGGATGCAGTGACGCTGACGGGATCGCCTGGATCCGCTGCATTTGGATCGGGGGTGACAGAAACGTCCACTCCCGGCACCGCCAATGCCGCCGTGTAGTCTTCTACGGCACTCGTCACTTCGGTTTGCGTGGCGCCGGTCGTAATGGCTTGCCGCGCTCCGACGCGTGAAGCGTTAATCAATACTTGCTGCACCATCAGTGCCCGGCCAAATTCGATGAATCCAACTACCATCATGAAAAAGACTGGGGCGACAATCGCGAATTCCGTAACGGCAGCACCGAGCCGCGTTTTTCGTCGACGAGGGCGCCTGGCCAGCCTGGCACATGGCTGTGGCGTTGTTTTCGTTCGCGACACAGCTTTTCGCTCTATTGATTGGTTGAATGACATTGCCCCACCTTCCTTCGTTTGTTTCAAAAGTGGCCGGTCGTGTAACCTGGCCTCATTTAATCAAGACCACCGGCGAATACACATATTCGCTGGATCCGCTCGCCGTGGCTGGAATAACACCGTGTGTTACGATCGGAGCCACTTGAATTGTGACGTGCTTTTGCGACATGGAACCGGTTAGCTTCACCGCCATGATGCGAATGCCTTGCCATTTGACAATCGTGTACATGGCATTGTTGCCATTGCCACTGACGCTGGAAAAGATGGGGATGATTCGCGGTTTTCCGATGATCGACGCGAGCTCGTCTTTCACGCCAGCGCTGATTCCCGTGTCACCGTTGAGATACAACTTCCCATTGGAATCGAATTCGAGCTTGCCGCCGTGATGGGCCAGATCCTCAGGCGTGATGCCATACAGGATTTGTTGGGCGATGTCGGCCGTGCTGTTGTTGTTGCTGCCAATATCCACGGTGCCGCGGTTACCAGGTGAGCCTGTGCCCTGTGGAAAAAGGTTCACTTCCACAAAATCATCAGCTCCGACAGATACCGTCTTCGATTCGGGGTTCCAACGATAGTTGTTGGAACCGGAGTTGTTGCACAGATTTTGCCAGGTGGTGACATCCAGAGCGTACGGCAGGATATCGAGATTCTCTCCGTCGGCCGGAGCTTGAAATCCTTTGATATCGCGGATGATTCCTGCCGTAGCCTCGGAAGTAAGCATCTGGCCTTCCAGACCGAAAATCTTGGCGAAGAAATAAGGCACTTCGCCGTTTGCGTCCGAGTTCTTGTGCAGGCGAACTCGGACCGCATTGTACGTATCCGGCGTACCCGCTTGCAGCGGGCTCTGGGAATTGTTGAAGTCCTCGATGTAGCCGAACACAACGTCCCCATCCGGCGCGTTGCTCAGGTTGGTGTTCAGCGTAACGCTATGGCCGGTGACGTGGTTTTCCGATGCATACTGAGTAGTCACCGTGCGGGCGTAAGTCGTGGAATCGGCGGAGCTGTATCCATCGGAAACTCGCTGCGCAAATTCCCAGCAGGTGGCCAGTGCCGATGCGTCCGCGGTTCGCTGCAGCTCTTCCTTGGCCGATAGGACGTAGCCGATGTCGACGCAAAATGCCACCATGCCGACCAGCACGACCGCCAGGATCGCCGCCAGGATCGAAATGGCCCCCTTGCGTGAGTTATGACGTTGTCTTCGTATGCGATTCATCTTGTTACCCTTATAGCGCTGCTCTTATTGCCGCCTGCCATGCGGCTGATTAATGCGAAAGTCATTTTCGCAAGCTTACTCATCAAGACTGGTATCCACCGGGATCGGTGCATTCTGTTCGAACGTCTGGCCGGTTGCCTTCACCCATTTCAACTTAGTGAGGACCAGTGACGTGACGCGGTTTTCCGCATAGCTCACTTGCGATTCGCCGATGGAAACGGCCGGCTTGTATCCATTGAGTTTGTTGAGCGAAGTGGGAACACTGAACGACAGGTCTCCGCCCCCGAATGTTCCCCATGTATCCGATTCGCCGTTGGTCACTTCAAACGTGAGCACGCCATTTTCGATGGTCATGCGCTGCACCCAGCGTATTGTTTCGCCGCTACTTTCCAGGGCGCCGTTTTCGCCGGCGATTGCGTCCTGCACCAGATTGTCGCCATCCCAATACTGGGCATGCATCCCACCGGCCTCAAAGCCTGGCGCATTTACATGATTCAGGATAAACAGGAAGTGTATGCCGCTCAGGTCACCGATGGGCGAAATCACCATTGTTGTTTGTGGTGCGCTTAGATCCGATTCGGGCTGAGCAATTTGCAGCTCCCAGTGCTCCTCGATTTGTACAACGTTGGCCAAGGGGTCCGCCGATGCGGATGGCGCGGCAATTACGCACACGGCGAACAGTATCAGGCCCGGTAAAACTAGTGCACATGCTTTTGCCGCATCGGCTCGTAGGCGTCGCATCGCTGTTTCCCTCGTTTCGAGTTTGAGTGGTGTGAGGCTTGCCGTTTCAACGGTCACCACAGCGCTGGCCGAACTTCAGCGTGGCCAGAGCTGGATAAGGAGTCTTCCTGAGAAACGCATGGAAATAGTTCCACCACCTTCGCTGGCGGTGGCGTCCAGATCCACTTTCCCAGGGTCGCGGCGGCCGGTCAGCCATGCCCCAACGCGCCCGTGTTGACAAGTAAGCGTTGCACTTCTTTGCAACGGCCAGGTCGACGGCTCAATCAAAATTCACGCCGACTCGGTTCCCGTGACATTCTGACGAGTCATCAACCACAACCTTAGCTCGGATTGCACAGGAAGAATGCAAACGTTGGAAACTTGAGATCGAATTGTCGTAGTTTCCAGCACGCTGCATCGGTTCTGTCATCATAGTCGGAAAGAAGTGCAGAGTGGATGGACACGCGATGTGGCGTCGCAGCATCATGCGATGCAAAAATCCCATACCTGCGATAGCAATTAGGACTCCGCGCCGATAGCCGCCAAACCAAAAATGCTATTCGGTAGCTAGAAATTAGAACTCGGCGCCGAAGAGAAAGCTCGGGCCGATGATGCCGATCGAGTTCTGAGCGAGCGCGTCGCTATGCCAGTTCTGCATTTCGAAGCCGAGACGGGTGTGAAGATCGAATTCGCCGTGGCAGATGGCAAAGTCGATTCCGGCGTGCAGCTCGTGGACGATGACGTTGTCGTCCTGCGTGAGATTAGTTACGAACGGATTGCCTGCTTCGCCACCCCAATCGCCGCCGAGAACCGAGAGGCGGCCGCCATATACCCAGGTGAATAGACCATCCTGGAATTCGCACAAGCACGTGCGGCCGTCAGCGGCGACGGTGATCCCTAATAGATCAGCGCCGGCCGTGGTTCCGCCCTCGCTCAGGTCGATCGAGGCCAGTCGCAATCCCGACGCTAGCTGCAGTTCCGATCGCCGGCCCAGGAACAGATGAATCCCTTCCAGGTCAAGCACATCGAACTCGACGTTTATCGTACTGCCCGAGAGAGCACGCGTATCGTGGTCGTAGCTCCAATAGCGGGCACGGCCGTCGAGCTTGCCGGTATCGCGGAAACCCAAGCTGACTCGCGGCGAGAATTCGTATTTTTCAGAGAGCTTTCCCAGCGGACTATCCACCAGGTGGGTGCGCAAAAAATTAAACTCCACATCCATAAAGAGGCGGGATGGTGGCGAATTCTGGTAGTCCCCAGATCCGGAGTGCCCTCCGAACTCCGGATTGCATTCCGGCGTGACGTGATAGCCGCCGCATTGTGGACATGGCTCAACGAAGTCCCATTCGCCGGTCAGTTCCTCGTTACGAATTGTTCCGTCGATCGACGAGGCATCCTCCAGCGACGTCATCGGTGACAGGGTTGGGCCTGTCGTTTCGTCGCGCGATTCAACTGCATCGCCGTGCAGCGATACGGCATCGCTCGGGTCCTTAAGTTCCCGCGTTTTTTCGGGAGCGGCCGACTGGGGAATAACCGCGTTATCAGGCAAAAGCTCAACGGTCGCATCGTTGTCATCTGCGAATTGGACCAGCTGAACGCGGTCACGATCGGCGGGCACTTCGGCGAGCGTACGTTCGTCCAAGAGTGGCAGTAGGGGTTGCTGCGGCAGCTCCAATTGTGAGGCCAACAGCGTCCTCCCGGTGTCGTGGCGCACGACGACCACCTGGTCGAGGTACAGATCCAGGTCAGTCCCCTCAACCGGCTCGACATATCGCTGGATGGTTCCCGCCTGATCGGTCAGCGCGAAAGGTGGCAAGCCTCCGGAGAGGTGGGGGTTTTTTACGAGCCGCGCCAACACCCCGCGCCGCGTGGTGAGATCCGGCTCGGCGAATGCTTCGCTCCTGAGCGAAGAATCCGGTCCGGGCGGACCGGCCGGGACCATTGCGTAGACTGGGGCACTCGAATTGCTAAGTTGACCACAGACAACCTTCACTGCGGCCAACCATACGAGGCAGACAATTGCGATACGTATGAACGCAATCGGCGCGCGGACTTTTCGGACCGTCATCAGCGCGAAAGATACCATGCGTACCATCGCATTGCGCGGACGCTGCCGGCTGTATTGGTGCGGAATGTTCGCCCGAGCACATTAGGCGCTGCAGTTCGGCGCTCGCTGAACTACCGCGGAGCGCGTTCGGGCTGTCGATGAGAAACCAGATGAGTGGGCGGCGTTGTAGCAGAAGCCGGCTGCTACCAGCAAGACCACCACTATTCGAGCAGCATACCGCGGCATCAGACGCACGTGTCGCCAAGGTCGCCGCAATCGATGCTATCGCCGGTAATTCATCCGAGGATGATATCGCCCGTAATAGCGGAACACCGTCTGATGGCCTGTCGGAAGCTGCGTCGTGGAGCCCTGCGGGTTGAAGTCGCTCTGGGCGGCAAACGACTGCAAACGTCGCTCCACTTCCAAGCCCTGCCGCTGGACCTGTTGATTGAATTGCTGCTGCTGCAGCTGCGGTCGGACGAGCGTGTTGTAGTTAAAGTCGCCGCCGCCTTCGATGTCTTCGCGAAAAAGATTCAGATATGGGCTGACCGTGGGCGATGGCGAATAGGATGTGAATGGCTTGTTCGCGCCCGACGAGCCAACACCCAATCCAATTCGGGGACCGATCGATGTCGGCGTGTTTCTTCGAAACGAAGGCGTATGGGCGCGAGTCGCATTCGCGACATTCCTGCTCAAGCTTTCGCTCGAGTAGCCGGTTCCGATACTTTGATTATAAATCTGCTGAAGTTCCTGCTGGGCATACCCACCCGGTTTAGAAATCGGCCTGAACTCGCCCTTCTGCATCTGGGCTTTCGCCGCGCCGCTCCAAAACGCGACCGCGACAAAGGCACACAAGGTTTGCAACTGCTTGGCCATAGTGTCACCTTCCTGCGAGTACTAACGGTTCGGCCGAACTCCGTAGCTATTTTACGGCGTGCTGTCGCGAGGGGCAATCAATCGGCAATGCATTCTACGACGCGAAAAATGCCCCGCATGGATTGGGTTGATCGGCCGAGCTGCTATTTCTAGCCTAACCGAGGGGGTCGAGGTGGCAATCACTCCCGCCATCTGAGATCGCAAGTTCGACCGGTCGCCCACTGTATTATCGGTAGAAGCGGCTTACTCTGACGGCCCACCGTCGCGAGACGGCCACGCGGGCGCTACAATTGGTCCATGTCCACTCTTAACGAGCGCGCTTGGAAACTTTGCGATGCGATGGCAGCGGATGCCAACCCGCTCGGCATCGCGGTGCGCACGCTTGCCTGCGGCACGCGACTGATTGACTGCGGCGTGCATGCGGCTGGCAGCATCGAGGCCGGGCGCAGGCTAGCGGAGATTTGCATGGCGGGGCTCGGGGAGGTGGACATTGCACCGGGCGCTACGCCGTGCAGCCATCAAGCCGTGCAGGTTCTTACGGAAAGGCCAGTCGCAGCCTGCATGGCGGCACAGTATGCAGGCTGGGAAATCCGGGGCGAAGGGTATTTTGCGATGGGGTCTGGGCCGATGCGGGCCGCAGCAGCGCGAGAACCGTTATTCGACACGATCGGGTTTCGCGAAAAATCTGAACGGTGCGTCGGCGTGCTGGAGTCGAGCAAGTTACCGCCGGAGAGTGTGTGCGTCGACATTGCAAGCAAATGCGGCGTGGCACCGAACAAACTCACGTTGCTGGTTGCCGGGACGTCGAGCCCGGCCGGAATGGTGCAAATTGTTGCCCGTAGCGTCGAAACGTCGCTGCACAAACTCCATGTCCTCGGCTTCGACCTGGCACGCATTGGGCGGGGCCGCGGAACGGCGCCCCTGCCGCCGCCAAGCAAGAACGATATGGCCGCGATCGGCCGCACCAACGACGCCATTCTCTATGGAGGCGTGGTCGAGCTGTTCGTGCGCGGCGATGATGAATCTCTCAAAGAAATCGGGCCACGCGTGCCGAGTAGCGCGTCGGCCGATTTTGGCCGGCCGTTTGCCGAAATCTTCGCCCGCTACGAGCACGACTTCTATCGCATCGATCAGCTGCTTTTCAGCCCGGCTTTGATTGCGTTCTTGAACCAGGATACCGGCACGACGCTACGCTTCGGCGAAACTGCGCCGGAAGTTTTGGCGGAATCGTTTGGCGGGGAGCGCTAAGCCGCGAGCGGCCACCGGCGCTATTTGAGTTTGCCGATTTTCGCGACCAGGTCGGCAGTTCGCACGCTGTATCCCCATTCGTTGTCGTACCAGCTCACGACCTTGAGCAGATTGCCGGCCATCACTTGCGTGAAGTCGGCCGCAAAGATCGAGCTGTGTGAATCGCCGATGATGTCGGTCGAGACGATGGGATCCTCCGTGTACTCGAGGATTCCCTTGAGCGGACCCTCGGCGGCTTTCTTCATTGCCGCGTTGACCTCTTCCTTGGTCACGTCGCGTGACATTAACGCGGTGAGATCGACCACGCTACCCGTCGTAACCGGAACACGCAGGGCGATGCCCGTCAATTTACCTTTGAGGGCAGGAATCACTTCGCCAACCGCCTTGGCCGCCCCGGTGCTGGTGGGGATGATGTTCACGCCCGCCGCACGGGCACGATACGGGTCCTGATGCGGATAATCTTGCACCACCTGGTCGTTCGTGTAGGCGTGCACCGTCGTCATCAGGCCCTTTTCGATGCCGAAGCTCTCGTGCAGCACCTTGGCCACGGGTGCCAGGCAATTGGTCGTGCAACTCGCGTTACTAATGCGTTTTCATCTGCGGCGTGAGCTTGTCGTCGTTCACGCCGAGCACGCACGTGAGATCGGGGGCATCCTTGGCCGGAGCGCTGAGCACCACGCGCTTCGCGCCGGCAGTGAGGTGGGTGTCGTAGCCGGCCTTGCCGTCTTTGGCGCGGCCTGTGAAGATGCCGGTGCTCTCGATGACCACGTCGACTTTCAACTCGCCCCAGGGCAACTCGGCCGGATTCCGCACCGACAGTGCTCGGATCTTCTTGCCGTCGACGATGAGATGCTCGCTGTCAAATCCCACTTTGCCCGGGAAGCGGCGATGCGTGCTGTCGTACTTCAACAGCGTCGCCAGCATTTCGTTGTCCGTGAGGTCGTTGATGGCCACCACCTCGAACTCGCTGGAGCGGCTATACAAGTTTCGAAACGTCAACCGGCCGATTCGGCCAAATCCATTGATTGCAACGCGAAGTGCCACTGTTAGTCCCTCCAACTCGACAAACTGCGCCTGGGTGCCGCCGACAACGCCGCACTCTCGGAAACGCCCGGATTATACCGGTCGTAATGTGGTGGAACAACCGGCTGAATTAGCGGGCGATGATGCGTTCGCCGCAAACGTCGCCGGCCATGACATCGACAAATCGCCCCTCGTCGGCCTTGCTGGCACGTAGCTCTACTGTGGCATAGCGGCATGATGTTCCGATCCAGTCGTTTCCCAGAGGCGTTTCCACGAGGACTGCGCAGGTGGCGGCCGATGAGGCTGCGATAGTAGTCCTCGCGCAATTGGGCTTCGACGACCGCAAGTTCACGCGAACGCTCCTGCTGAAGGTGCTTGGGCACATGGTTCGGCATGTCGGCGGCCGGTGTGCCCCGACGGGGGCTGAACGGGAAGATATGAATCTTAGAGAATCCGACAGCGCGGGCCGCGTCGATTGTTTCCTGGAACTCGCGGTCGGTCTCGCCGGGGAAGCCCACAATAATATCCGTCGTGATGGCCGGTTGATCGAGCCGCTCTTGCAGGAGTCGGCAGCGGTCGATGAATCGCTGGGCGCCCCAGCGGCGTCGCATCCGCCGCAGCACGGTATCGCTGCCGCTTTGCATGGAAATGTGCAGGTGCGGGGCGACGCGGTCGCCGCTATCGGCCATCACGTCGACCAGCTCGCGCGTCACTTCGGTCGCTTCGATGCTTGAGAGCCGCACGCGGAAGTCGCCCGGCAACTCGGCGATTCGCCGCACGAGGTGCGATAGCCGCACCCAATCGCGCTTTGGCGAATTCCGATTCCAATCGACGCCATAGTGCCCCAGATGGATGCCTGTCAGCACGACTTCGCGGTAACCGCGGTCGACCAATCGGCGAACTTCCTCCAGAATGTGCTCGACCGGCCGACTCGTGAGCTCTGCGGCCGCACATAGGGGATGATGCAGAAACTGCACCGCAGCATGCAGCCGTCCTGCACCTTTACGTACGCACGATGCCGTCGCCCGAAGCCGCTGATCCCCGTTGGAATATCGGTGACGCCGAAGCGGCCCAAGAGATCGGGCAGCTCACGCTTGTCGGTGACCACTTGCGACACGCCCGGTAAGGCGGCGACTTCATGCGGTGCACGCGTGGCGTAGCAGCCCATCACCACGATCTTCGCGCCGGGATTTCGCTTTGCCAGGCGGCGGATCGTCTGCCGGCTTTTGGCATCGCCTTCGGCTGTGACCGTGCACGTGTTCACAACGCACAACTCGGCCAACTCGCCATCGCCAGCATCCTCGTAACCGATGCCGAGCAAACCTTCGCGCACGTACTCGGTTTCGTATTGATTTACCTTGCAGCCGAGAGTGACGGTCCGAAGTTTCATTTGAGTGCGGATATCGGATTGGGGATTGCGGATTTCCGATCGTAATCTGCAATCCGAAATTCGCAATCCGCAATTGGGAATTCAGTCGGCCGACTCGATGGTCGCGTGCATCGAGCCTTTGCAGCCGCGGATTGTGTCGTCCTTGCCATAAGCGAGAATCTGGTCGCGCTTCAGCTCGCCGTGCTCCTTGGTGGTGGTAAGCACGATCACGCGGCCTTCCGTGTCGACAGTTTTGGCCATTTGGTAACATTCCTCGGGCGAGTGGCCAAATAGCTCAAGCAACATCCGCTGCACGTATTCGTACGAATGCGCGTCGCTGTCCCACAAAACGACGTTGTATCGCGGGATGCGCCGCTTCTTTCCTTTGCGCTGGGCCTTGCGCTTGCGCTCGGGGACCAGTGTAGCAGTCCAGCCTTCGCCTTCTTGTTGCAATTCGTCAGACATACGGCAGTCGGCAGCTAGTGCCGTGGTGAAACCGCTTCCGGGCCATTATATTGTACGCCCGTTGGACCCACTAGGAAGGACGGCTTGGTGAGCCCTGTGGATCGCGTAATTACCTACATTCAGTCGCATCGACAAGCGTTTGAAGACGAATTGGCGGCACTCTTGCGCATCGCCAGCGTGAGCGCCGATTCGCGCCAACGGGGCGAGGTCCGCCGCGCTGCCGACTGGATCGCCGACCAGTTCAAGAAGCTGGGGTTGGCGACAGAGCTGATTGAAACTGCCGGGCACCCGCTAATTTATGCCGAGACGCCGCCCGTGCCGGGCGTGCCGATTGCGTTGGTGTACGGCCACTACGACGTGCAACCGCCCGATCCGCTCGATGAGTGGATCAGCCCGCCGTTCGAGCCGACGGTACGCAACGGCAATATCTATGCCCGCGGCGCGACCGACGACAAGGGCCAGATGCTCACGCACGTGAAGAGCGTCGAGGCCTGGATCAAGACCGCAGGCAAGCTGCCGGTCCAGGTAAAGTTTCTGATCGAAGGCGAAGAGGAGGTCGGCAGCGAGCACCTCACGCCGTTCGTGCGACAGCACCGCGATAAGCTGGCTTGCGACACGATCGTGATCAGCGACAGTTGTCAGTTCGCGCCCGGCGTGCCGGCGATCACGTATGGCTTGCGCGGCATCGCGTACTACGAGTTGCGCCTGCGCGGGCCGCAGCAGGATTTGCACTCCGGCACGTTTGGCGGGGCCGTAACGAATCCTGCCAATGCGCTGGTGTCAATGCTGGCGGCGCTGAAAGACAAGGACGGCCGCATCCAACTGCCCGGCTTTTACGACGACGTGTTGCCACTTACCGAACGAGAGCGGGCCGAGTTCCGCGCGCTGCCGCTAACTGATGCGGAATTTATGGAGCAAATCGGCGTCGACGGCATGATCGGCGAAAAGGGTTTTACTTCGCTGGAACGACGCTGGGCCCGGCCGACGCTCGATATCAACGGCCTCACGAGCGGCTACCAAGGCGAGGGGGCAAAGACTGTGCTGCCCGCCCGGGCGAGCGCGAAGTTCAGCTTCCGCCTCGTGCCGCACCAAAACCCGAGCCGGATCACTACCGCGCTGCGAAGTTTTTTAGAGGCCCGCTTGCCGCCTGGGATCGAAATGGAATTGATCGACCACCACGGGGCCCCAGGCGTCGTGATTCCGCTCGAAAGTCCGTTCATCCGCGCCGCGTCGGCGGCAATTGAAGTCGGCTTCGGCACGCGCGCCGGTGTTCATCCGCGAGGGGGGCTCGATTCCAATTGTCACCACGTTTGCCGAAGAGTTGGGTGCCGATGTGCTGCTGTTAGGCTGGGGCCAGAACGACGACAACACGCACAGCCCCAATGAAAAATTCTCGCTGGACGACTTCCACCGAGGCACAATGGCCAGCGCGCATTTGTGGCAACAGTTGGCAGGCGTCGCGCCAAAGCGAAAATGAAAGAAGGAAATCACCACTGAGACACAGAGGGCACAGAGAGTAAACGAAACCGAGAATTCAGCAGTATAAGTGCAAGTTTGCGATCTGCCTTTCTCTTCCAATTTCTTCTCCGTGATCTCTGGTCTCTGTGGTTATTACCGAACAACCGCAGGGATAGTAACCGAAATGCTTGACAAGAGATTGATTCTCGAAGACCCGTCGTTAGTTCAAGAAAACTGCGACCGCCGCGGCGTGAAGGTCGATATTGCGCGGTTCGTCGAACTCGAGTCGCAGCGGCGGAAGCTGCAGGCCGAGATGGAGGAGCTTTCGCGGCAAGCGAATTTGGTCAGCAAGTCGATCGGGCAGGCCAAGACGGATGCCGAGCGGGAAGCCCGCAAGGACGACGGCCGGCGGATTCGCGAGCTCAAGGAGGAAATCCAGGCGCACATGGATCGCCTGGCCGCCGAGGCGAACGTGATCCACAACGCGATTCCGAACCTCACGCATCCGGAGGCGCCGGTCGGCGGCGCAGACGCCAGCAAGGAATTGCGGCACGGAGAGGTCGACGTGCGGCCGCTCGGTTTTCCGGTGCTCGACCACGTGCAGCTTGCCGAGCAGCACGACCTGATCGACTTCGACGGCGGCGCCCGCGTTGCCGGCCACGGCTTTTACTTTCTCAAGAACGAGGCCGTGCTGCTGGAGCTGGCCCTGCAGCAATACGCGATGGAGCGGCTCGTTGCGCGAGGGCTTCACGCCGATGGTCACGCCCGACCTGGCCCGCGGCGACGTGCTCAAGGGCATCGGCTTCATTCCGCGCGGACCGGAAACGCAAATCTACAGCGTCGAGAACCACGATCTGAATCTTGTCGCCACGGCGGAGATCACGCTCGGCGGCTTGTACGCCGGCGAGGTCATCGAAGCCGAAAAGCTGCCGATCAAGCTGTGCGGCATCAGCCATTGCTTCCGCACCGAGGCGGGTGCAGCCGGCCGGGCCTCGCGCGGGCTGTACCGCGTGCATCAATTCACGAA
Source organism: uncultured Planctomycetota bacterium (assembly GCA_963786455.1). GTDB lineage: Bacteria > Planctomycetota > Planctomycetia > Pirellulales > Lacipirellulaceae > JABDGM01. The sequence continues at coordinate 556,826 of CAWAZX010000019.1, forward strand.
GGTCGAAATGTTCGCCTTCACGCTGCCCGAACAGAGCGAAGACATGCACAACTATTTCCGCGACCTGGAATGCGAGATCTTCGACGGCCTGGGCATTCCCTACCGCGTGATCGATATCGCCACCGGCGATCTGGGCGGCCCGGCCTATCGCAAGTACGACCTGGAAGCTTGGATGCCCGGCCGCGGCACGGGCGGCGAATATGGCGAGGTGACCAGCACATCGAACTGCACCGACTACCAGTCGCGCCGGCTCGACATTCGCTACAAAGTCAAAGGCGAAAAGGGCACGCACCTCGTCCACACGCTCAACGGCACGGCCATCGCGATCAGCCGCGCACTCATCGCCATTCTGGAAAATTGCCAGCAGGCCGACGGCTCGATCCTCATCCCCGAAGCGCTGCGCCGCTGGGTCGGCAAAGAACGCATTGGTGGAAACGTCTGACGAGAATCAGCGCGGCGTCTTGCGGCTGTCGTCGAGCATCGGCCGCAGCTCTTCGAAGAAATCGTAGGCGTCGTTGAATTGGCGATAGACGCTGGCGAAACGCACGAACGCCACTGCGTCGAGGTCGCGCAGGTAGCGCATCACGAGCTCGCCCAGCTCGCGGCTTTCCACTTCGCTTTCGAAGGTGTTGTACACTTCGTTCTCGATCGCCGCCGTGGTGGACTCGATTTGCCGCGTGTTGATCGGCCGCTTCCAACAGGCCCGCTCCAGGCCGCGCTTGATCTTCTCGCGCTCGAACGGCACGCGCGAGCCGTCTTTCTTGATGACTTTGATCGTCGTTTCTTCCGGCCGCTCGTAGGTCGTGAACCGCCGGCCGCAGTGCACGCATTCGCGGCGCCGCCGAATCGCCAGCCCGTCCTGGCTGGAACGCGAGTCGATCACGCGGTCGTTATCCACACGACAGAAAGGGCATTTCATAACCGCACTACTATACACTGTGCTACGACAAGGTACAGCAACTGCAAAGAAACCTCAGGACAATTCTCGGCAGAGCACTTTGGACGCGGACGGACTGGCCACTTCAATGGCCAGTTACCGACGCCAAGTGCAATGTTCCAGCGGATGACCAACACAACCTCAACTGGACAACGACGGCAAAGCCGCCGCACAATGAACATCATGACGCTCACAGGCATCCTCAACGTAAACAAGCCGCCCGGTCCGACCTCGCGCGAAGTCGTGGACCGCGTCGAGCGGCTTTGCCGGCCCGCCAAAGCCGGGCATGCTGGCACTCTCGACCCGCTGGCGACGGGCGTTCTGGTAATTTGCGTTGGTCAGGCAACGCGACTGATCCAGTATGTGCAACGGATGCGCAAACATTACCGGGCCACATTTCTACTGGGCCATGCCAGCGAAACCGATGACACCGAAGGGGAAGTCACCGAGTCTGACGATGCGCCGCAGCCAACCCGCGCGAAATTGATCGACGCGTTGCCGCAGTTTCCTGGGCGCGATCCAGCAGCGGCCGCCCGCTCACTCGGCCATCAAAGTCGCCGGCCGCCGTGCCTACAAACTGGCCCGGCAAGGCGACGCCGTTCGAATTGGCACCGCGATCGTCGCAATCCACAGTCTCGCATGTCCTGCGCTACGACTATCCTACTTTGGAAGCTCGACATCGAATGCGGCAGCGGCACGTACGTGCGTGCACTGGGCCGCGACCTGGCGGCCGAGCTCGGCACGACGGCCGTGATGTCCGCACTCGAGCGCACAGCCATCGGTGGATTTCGTGTCGAAGACGCGGTGACGCTCGACGACCTGGCTACCGAAACTATCGCGCAAGCACTTGCAGCCGCCGCTGACTGCTGTTGCCGACGTGCCAAGTGGCGCTGGATGATCGCAACTCATCGAACTCCGCCACGGCCGGCCGATCGCCATCCCCACGTGCGACGTCAGCGACCTCGCAGGCCAGCCACGTCCCCCGAATGGGCCGCACTTACGCCCGCCGGCCAACTCGCCGCGATCTTCCGCGAGAAGCGGCCAGGCCAACTTTGGCCCACCGAAACTTCTTGTCAACTTCGACGTGAGCGGAAACGCATCCCCCATTCGAGTACCGTTTGTGACTGACGGTATCGAGTTTAACAGTGGGCAGGCTGTTGAACTTGCTCCGCTGAGGCGAGTTTGCCGCCGAAGGTGCTGGTCCTCCGCATTGCGACGGAGATACTTCTGGTAGCCGCCGCGTAAGCCCTGACATGGCGGCGGTTAAAGATGGCGGCCGACGGCGCCGATGGCCGAAATTGAACGATGTGCGATCGGAGCCGGACATGTCACGCCGACTGCTGCCGCACCGATCCGTTACGGATAGCTCGTCGGGCATGGACGTGCCCAAGCAATTCGCGCTGGCACTTAATTCGATTCGTTCGGCCGTCCGCTCGTTCGTCTTCTCGCGGCCTGCCCGTCCGATCGCCCACGATGTTTGAAGACCGCAGTCTCAAACTCGACCTGTGCGCGCTCGCGCTGTTGGCGCTCGTGCGTGTTCCTCGGCGTCGCGCTGTGGACGTACGATGCTGACCGATCCGCCCAGCACGCTGGTCTGGCCCGCCAGCGAAACGATCCACAATGCGTGCGGCCGGGCCGGCGCGTCGCCGCTCACTACTTGTTCGAAAGCCTGGGCATCGGCGCGTACTATCTGGTCGGCTCGCTCGCCGTGCTCACGTTCCTGCTGCTGGTGCGGCGCGAGATCGATCAGCCGTTGCTTGCGGGCGGTCGGCTGGGTCGTGTCGGTGGTGGGCCTCACGACGCTGGCCGCGCTGGCCGTGCCGAATTGGACGCCCGGTCCGGTCGTCGGTGCCGGCGGGTACATCGGCGCGATGGGCCGCAGCTTGCTGGAAACGCATTTCGCCCAAGCCGGCGCGTACATCTTCGCGCTCAGCGTGCTGCTGGCCGGGCATGCTGCTCTCGACGGATTATTTCATGTTCCGCGCGGCGGCCGTCACGACCAGCGTCACCGGCCGCACGCTGATGCAAGTCGGCCACCTGGGCCACGTCGCCGCGAAGAAGCGACCATCCGCGTGAAATCCGATCTCGAAGAGGAAGAATTCGAACGAAGACGGGTGACGAAGCGGAAGAGGAATACGAGGAAGAGTACGACGACGAGGACGAGGACGAGGAAGTCGACGAAGACGCGGAAGAGGACGACGACGAGGACGAAGCAGCGCGAAATCAAAGTCCGCACGCCCGTGGGCGAGTCGGTCGAAGAGGCGTGCCGAGTCGGCGGCAGCGAGCCGGCCGCTGAAGCCGGCCTCGCCCGGCTCTCGATCTGGCCAACGGCTTGAAGGCGGCACTTGGCATCACGAATCGGCGGCAACAGCCTGCAGCAGCAAGCTCCGCCTCCGCCTCCCAAGACCGAGCGCCAGGAAGTGATCGAGCAGCTCGAAGCGGCCGACCAGCAACCGCTCGACCCGGAAACTCGAATACGAGCTGCCGCCGGTCGATTTGCTGCTGCCGAACGAGGACGTGTGCTACGAGGAGCACGAAAAGGAAGTCCGCCGCAAAGCCAAGATCCTGGAGAAGACGTTCAAAAATTTCGGCTTCAACGTGCGGGTCGTGGAAATCGAGACCGGGCCGGTCATCGCCCAGTACGAAGTGGAGCTGGAAGCGGGCTTGCGGCTGTCGAAAATCACCGGCCTGGCCGACGACCTGGCCATTGCCCTCCGCGTGCCGAGCGTGCGGATCGTCGCGCCGATTCCCGGCAAGAACACCGTCGGCATCGAAGTGCCCAACGAGAATCGCCAGCTGGTGCGGCTCCGCGAAGTGATCGAAGAAACGAACGGCCGGGCCAAGCGGATGAAAATCCCCGTCTATCCTGGGCAAGGACGTGGCCGGCAACCCGATGGTCGTCGATCTGGCCGCCTTGCCGCACCTGCTTGATCGCCGGCCGCACCGGCACCGGCAAAAGCGTGTGCCTCAACTCGATCATCGTCTCGATGCTGATGACCCGCGGGCCAGACGAAGTGCGGATGCTGATGATCGACCCGAAAATGGTCGAGCTCAACGGCTACCGCAAGCTGCCGCATCTGATGCACCCGGTCGTCACCGACATGCGGAAGGCCGAGGCGATTCTGGCCTGGGCGGTCGACAAAATGGAGGAGCGCTACCAGCTCTTGTCGCGGGCCGGCGTGCGGCACGTAAGCGTATACAACCAACTGGGTGATGATGAGCTCCGCGACCGCATCCGGCCCGAAAGCGATGAAGAGTGGAAGCAGATCCCGCGGCAACTGCCGTACATCGTGATCGTGGCCGACGAGATGGCCGACCTAATGATCACCGCCGGCAAGGATGTCGAGCAGCACATCATCCGGCTGGCCCAAAAGAGCCGGGCCGTCGGCATTCACTTGATCTTGGCGACGCAAAAGCCGACCGTGGACGTGATCACCGGCCTGATCAAGTCGAACTTGCCGGCGCGGATCGCGTTCCAGGTGGCCAGCCGCACCGACAGCCGCGTGGTGCTCGATGAAATGGGTGCCGACAAACTGCTGGGCAATGGCGACATGCTGTTCCTGCTGCCCGGCACCAGCACGCTGCTGCGCGGCCAGGGCACTTACCTGTCGGACGATGAGATCACGCGCGTCGTCGATCACGTCGGCACCGACGATCCGCAGTTCGCCGGCGAACTGATGCAGCTTAAGACAAAAGAAGAGCAGGAAGCAACGGGCGGCGGCAATTACCAAAGCCGCGATGAACTGTACGAGGCGGCGGTGGACATCGTCGTCCGCGAGAGTCGCGGGAGCGTCTCGCTCTTGCAGCGAGCACTAGGTATTGGCTATGGCCGCGCGGCCCGGCTGATCGACTTCATGGCCGAGGATGGCGTCGTTGGTCAGTACAACGGTGCGCAAGCCCGCGAAGTGATGATCTCACTCGAGGAATGGGAAGCACGGCATCACAGCGACGAAAATACGCCGACGGCGGGTGCGACTGTTGAATTGCCCACCAGTGGTTTGCGTGTGCCGGCCAGGATCGGAGGCGACCCGGCGCGCGGGCGACGAGAGGAAGCGAACGTGAGTTCGCCGTCGTCGCAGCCGCGTCGCCGCAACAAGATCACGCCCGATCCCGATGAATCGAAGGATTTGGAAGATGACGAGTACGAAGAATACGAAGAAGAAGATCTCGAGGACGATGACGGCGAGGACGAAGACGGCGAGGCCACTTCAGTGGCCGGGACAGGAGACGAGGAACGTGACGTAGACGACGCCGACTGGGATGAGCAAGACGAAGAAGAACTCGCCGAGGATGAAGAGTGGGAGGAAGAAGAGGAGGATTCCGCAGACGAAGAACTCGAAGAGGACGATGAATCGGACGAGCTCGAAACCGACGACGAAGACATCGACGAAGAAGATACGGAGCCCGTCGAGCAGCTTCCAAAACGGCCCGTTTCCAGCATCGGACGGCGCCAACTCGCCCGGCGGCCGAGCCGTAAGTAGCACACGCGCCTCTCATCTATTGATCGCCAAAATCGCGATTCTGCCGGCCTCGGCCGCGGCTTTTCAGGCAAATCGATGCCTTTTTGAATGACGCCCCGCATTTAGGGTAGAATCACCGGAACGGCGTTTGCAACTCAGTCGGTTCGGAGCGACACCGACTCGCGTCGCCGCACGTTATCCGTTGCAGGAATTTCAGCCATGAGAAATCTCCCCAAGATACTTGCCCTCGTGATCGCCTTTTCGACGGCCTGCCTGACCTGGGTTCTGCAGTCCGCGCGCAGGAAACTGCACGGGAAGATGAGCGGAATAATGGCCAGACTGAATCATCGGTTTTACTTCAGCCGCCGGCCAACTCCGCGGTGACAGTCGAATCGTCAAAAGCAATCGTGCCGCCACAAGCGAGCGCCGCGAATCAGGGCGAGGTTTTGCCGCCGCCACGGCAACCGGGTAAGCCACCGTTGGTACGGCAGTCGAATCGATTGGCTCGGCGACAACCGTTTCTGCGTCCGACTGAGTCGGAACTATCTGAAACATCCACGCCTGATTCTCCAACATCTGCGATTCAGCCACCGATTGTGGAAGAAAACATGCCGGCCCCTGAGTCGACGGACATTATCCTCCAGCCGACGCCGCGGATTTCCACCGATACCGATCCCGCTGCGCGGCGGATGTATCGCAGCTCCGGCCAAGTGGACCTGGTAATGGTGGTGAAGAATCCCGCCGACGGCTGTTTATACGAGATTCCGCTGTGCGTGCCAGGTTGCTGCACCGGTGAACCGACCGTGGTAGAGCGCCGCGGGATTTTCGGTCGGGGCGTGGTCGATTACTGCTGGGAATGTGGGTTTACGGCGTCGGTGAGGTTCCGCCACATCCTGGGCGATGTTAAGGTTGAGTACGACGGCTGAAACTCAATTCTTTTGTCGGGAATGCGATAGCCGGCGAGATTCGTATCGAAATTCAATTGGCCGGAATTCACTCCGCTGCATCCCACCACCACATGCCCGCCGCCGCATCTTTAGCGGGCGCCGCTCGTTTGGAATTGGCTAGGTCGCTGTTTTCCTTAACGGAGCTCGCGTCCTTCAACAGGTCTCCCGGCGCAACCATCACGCCGCCGCTGACGCCGGCCACGATGTGACGGCGATTGATGACGCGATGATTGATCACGGTTTGCACCTGCCGGGGAACCGGTGCCTGTGGCAGTCGCAGCCGATCACCAGCCGACAATAACGCTGCATCCCACGCCACTTGTTCCGCCAGGCCGTTGGTCTGTATCAGCGCCACCGCCATTGCCAGGTCGAAGATATTGCGCAGCTCGCTATACACAGGATATTTGGCGGCCAGCTCAGCGAAATGTGTTGTGAATTGCTGGGCAAACTGGCGGTTTAGCGGTTCGCTTTGACCGGTGTGAATGCGCTGGCCCTGTTCGGCGAGCAGCTCGTTCTCACTCAGCACGCGGACACCCGACCCCACGAGTGCAAATGCATCCTCGGCCTGGGAAGATTGAATCGCATCGTAGTTCAGCGTGAACCACCACCGCATCACCGACATCGGAGGCGGCGATTGCCCGCCAGACAAGCGAATTGATGCCAGATAACTGTCCACGCCGTCAACGCCGTCGGCCAATCCCATGCCGATGAGCTTCATGTGATAGTCGGCTTCCACCAGCACGCTGGCCACTCGACTTGCCGGATCGACGCCGAACACTTCGATGTCCTGCAGTCCGACGGTATCGCGCAGCGCCGAGCCAGGCTTTGCGCTGGCCCGGCTGCAATGGCCGTTGGCTGGTCGAGGCCAGAAATGCTTGCGTTTTCGCCAACGAATCCTGCCGCGGATTGATCGAGCAACCAAAGTGGCTGTCGGCCGCGTCGTTGCCGCGACGCCAGAGCACGAGCAAATCGTCCAGGCGCACCACCGCTTCGCCGGTGTCGGTGGAAAGTATGCGACCGTCGGTATCGACGCGCCAATCGCCGGCGGGACCGGCCAACACGAGATCGCCCGATTCGGGATAGACAAAAACGTAGCGCACTCGCTGCAGCCCGGCTAGGGTGAGCATCTCCGCGTCAAGCGGCTTGCGCGCCGCCTGGCGGCGAGCAATTTCACGCTCCAATCTGGGCAGCGAAATATAACGCAACCGGCTGGTGCGGCGAGCATCGACGGCTTGGGATACTGCGCCGGGAGGCACCGCCCCGCGCAGTTCCTCCAAGCCGTTCGTGTCAGTCGTTGCCGCGCGGGATTTAAGTCGCAGTGTGCCAGCCGCATCCACGAGAACGCCGCCGGGGAACGGTCGGATTTCGGCCTCACCGCCGCCGTTCTCGGCCCAAGTTTCCGTCTGCACGGTCGAAACGATCAAATCGATGAGCGAATCGAAGTCGGCATTCGCAGCTCCGCCGCGCGGATTATTGCCGTTGGTTCCGACAGTGGCATTGCCACCCGGCACGAGCGCGGCATTTTGTGGCCCGTTGACGGGCGCTGCCAGCGGGTTCTGAAACGCATTGGGCTGGTTGCCGGGCTGCTGTGCGTCGGCCGTCACGGCGATTCCTGCCGCTACGGCAATCAATAGTGCAACGGGCAGTCGCTGCCCCAACTTTGCCGCAAACCACGTTCGCGAAAGGAATAAATGCGTGCGCATGGCGTCCTCCTTCATTCCGTAGTCACCGGCCATTTATCGTACTGCGCCCCAAGTTTTATTCCTAGCAGACCGGGCTTTCCCCTGCATTTCACGGTGCGTGGTTGCCAGCGCACAGTTAGAATGGCGACGAACCCGGAATTCCGCTCGCGATGCGATTCAACCGCCGATTATCCCCGTTATTTGCAGCCGCGCTATTCGCGGGGACCGTCTGCCCGCCAGTTTGCCGGGGGGAGTCCGACGTAGGTGCCGAGCCACGAGTGGCACAACCAGCGGGTCGTGCGACGGATGTTCCAAATCCGCCTCGGCTCGGCGGATCTACAGAAGACGTCGAGTTCTTTGAGACGCACATTCGGCCGGTACTGGTGGAGCGATGCTACGAGTGCCATTCGGCTAAGTCGACGGTATTGCAAGGCGGCTTAAGGCTGGATTCGGCCGAAAAGATGCGTGCCGGGGGTGACTCGGGGCAAGTCATCGTGCCGAACAAGCCCGAGGAAAGCCTGCTCATTGAGGCCCTGCGGTACAAATCACTTGAAATGCCGCCCACCGGCAAGCTTCCGCAAAACGTAATTGATGATTTCGTGAAGTGGATCTCGCTGGGTGCGCCCGATCCCCGTTCGAATGAGGAGAATCCCGCGTCCCCAAAAAGCAATCCGCCCGATCCTCGAAATCACTGGGCGTTTCAGCGTCCTCACCGACCGGCGGTTCCCGAAGTACGAGCGAAGTCCTGGGCCAGGACCGATTTGGACCGCTTCGTGGTCGAGAAACTGGAGGCGGCAGGAATAGCGCCATCGCCGCAGGCCGACCCGCGAACGCGCTTGCGTCGACTGTATTACGACTTGATCGGCCTGCCTCCGACGGCAGGGGAGTTGGCTGCCTTCGAAGCCGACCCCAGCGATGCCCGGTATGAGGCCGCGGTCGACTGGCTTTTGGCATCTCCACGGCTTGGCGAGCGATGGGCACGTTACTGGCTGGACGTCGCCCGCTACGCCGACACCAAGGGCTATGTCTTCACCGAAGACCGCAGTTATAAGCACGCATACCGCTATCGGGACTGGGTGATCGACAGCTTCAATGGCGACCGGCCGTACGATGAATTCGTCATGGCACAACTCGCGGCCGATCAAATCGAGGATCCCAAAGTCAGGCCGGCGATCGGCTTCCTCACGCTCGGTCGGCGGTTTCTCAAGAACCGACACGACATTATTAACGACCGGATCGACGTCGTGACGCGCGGCCTGTTGGGGCTCACCGTGGCATGCGCCCGCTGCCATGACCATAAATACGATCCGATTCCCACCGAGGACTACTACGCGCTGTACGGTGTGTTCGCCAGTGCAGAGGAAAAGGAACCAGACGATGCGCCGCCGGTGCTGGCTGACGGCGACAAACCGTTCGACCCGGTGATTTTTCTACGAGGGAACCCGGGCAACCCCGGACCGAAGGTGGATCGCCACTTCGTTTCGTGCCTTTCTGCCAGCGGGAAGGCAACGACATTTCAAAACGGCAGCGGCCGTCGCGAACTGGCCGAGGCAGTCGCCAGTTGCGACAATCCGCTGACTGCCAGGGTATGGGTCAACCGGGTGTGGGGCCACTTGTTCGGCGCCGGCCTGGTGGCCACGCCCAGCGATTTCGGCACCCGCGGCACACCGCCAACTCACCCTGAGCTGCTCGATTGGCTGGCCTGCGAGTTCATGCGCCGCAATGGGCACCCGGCTTGGTCTACCAAACGGCTGATTCGCAGCGTCGTGACGTCCAGTGCGTATCGGCAAGCGAGCGACGAACGGCCTGATGCCGCAGCGATCGACCCAGAAAACCGACTGTTGTGGCGTGCCAATCGCCGACGGCTTGATCTGGAAGCGATGCGGGATAGCCTGCTGATGGCCGCAGGCCGGCTCGACCTGACGCTGGGCGGGCCGAGTGTGCAGCTCACAACGGCCCCCTTCTCCACGCGGCGGGCCGCCTACGGATTCATCGAGCGGCAAAATCTGCCGGCGTTCTTCCGCACGTTCGACTTCGCCAATCCAAACGAGCACGTTCCCCAGCGACCGGAAACCGTCGCCCCGCAGCAGGCCCTGTTCTTCATGAACAGCCCGTTTGTGATCGAGGAAGCCGCCCACCTCGCGAAGCGGAGTAAGACAAGTTCAGATGCCGGCCAGCCGCTCACGACCTCGGATGAGGCGGCCGATTTGGGCCGAATTATACGATTGTTCGAGTACGCGCTAGGCCGTGAACCGCTCGGCGACGAAACGGGCGATGCGTTGGAATTTGTTCGTGCCGGCGAGGCAAAGCCGGACGCACGCGAGGCACGATGGGAGCGATTGGCACAGGTCCTGTTGATGAGCAACGAGTTTGCGTTTGTGGATTGATGCCGCACGGCTTCAAAGGGGAACCCAATGCGACACCCATTTCCGCTAGAACATTTGGCGCTGACTCGCCGCGAGTTGCTGGCCCGTTGCGGCACCGGCCTGGGAGCACTTGCGCTAGGTGGCATGCTGGCTGAGGCCGGCGCCCAGGCCGCCGGCGGAAATCCGCTGCTGCCGCGCACTCCGCATTTCCCGGCCAAAGCAAAGCACGTCATCCACCTGTTCATGAACGGCGGGCCATCGCACGTCGATACGTTCGATCCCAAGCCGATGCTCACCAAGTACGCCGGCAAGGAATTGCCCGCCGGCACGCTGCGGACCGAACGGCGGACTGGGGCCGCGCTCGCGTCGCCATTCAAATTCCGCCGCTATGGCCAGAGCGGGATCGAGGTCAGCGACCTTTTTTCCCGCACGGCCCAGTCGATCGACGAGATCGCGGTGATCCGTTCGATGCATGCCGACGTGCCCAATCACGAGCCGTCGCTGATGCTCATGAACTGCGGCGATGCCCGGCAGATTCGGCCGAGCTTCGGCTCGTGGCTGTGTTACGGATTGGGCAGCGAAAACCAGAACCTGCCGGCGTTTGTTGCCATGTGCCCCGACGGCTACCCGATCCAGGAATCGCAGAACTGGCAGGCCGGTTTTCTGCCAGGTATTTTCGAGGGCACGTACATCGACACCAAGCACACGGCGATCGAGCAGCTCATCGAGCATATTCGCAACGATCGCATCGCAGCTGCCCCAGCAGCGCGAGCAGCTCGATTTGTTGCACCGTCTCAACGCCCGGCATTTGCAGGCGCGGCAGGACGATGCCGCGCTAGAGGCCCGCATCCAGTCGTTCGAGCTGGGCTTCCGAATGCAAACGGAAGCCGCCGAGGCGTTCGATATCAGCCGGGAACCGAAGCACATCCGCGATATGTACGGCCGCGGCACACAAGCCCGGCAAATCCTAATTGCCCGCCGGCTGGTTGAGCGCGGTGTGCGTTTCGTGCAGGTGTGGCACGGCGAAGGCCAGCCCTGGGACAGCCACGACGACATCGCCATTCGGCATGCCAAGCTGGCCCGTGAATGCGACCAGGCGATCGGCGCCCTGCTGGTCGACCTGAAACAGCGGGGCCTGTTGGACGAAACGCTGGTGGTATGGGGCGGGGAGTTCGGCCGCACTCCGAGCGTAGAATTGCCTAAGAAAGGATCGAACGAGGGCAAAATCAACGGCCGTGACCACAACCACTGGGGCTTCACGGTGTGGCTGGCCGGCGGCGGCGTCCGCGGCGGCTACGTCCACGGGGCCACCGATGAATTCGGTTTCAAGGCGGTCGAAAACCGCGTGCACGTTCACGACTTGCACGCCACGCTGCTGCACCTTTTAGGCTTCGACCACGAGCGCTTCACGTACCGATACGCCGGCCGCGACTTCCGCTTGACCGACGTTCACGGCCGGATCGTACGCGAGCTGATTGCGTAGGGTGGGCATTGCCCACGTTCGTTAGCGCCAAAGACACCTGAGATAGTGAGACATCCCGCAACTTGGTGGGCAGTGCCCACCCTACCCTTCCCCCTGCTCCAAACAAAAAAACGACTCCTGCCGCCTGGGCAGGAGTCGTATGGACTTCATTCTACTAAAAAGTGGTGTGCGAGCTTTTGAAACCCCACGTGTTCTTTAGTAACCGCAGCCGCAGCTGGGTTCGCAACCGCAACCGGCTTCGTGGCCGCAACCACAACCATGGTTCCGGCTGAACAGGCCACGCAGGCCGTCGAACAGGCAGCAGCCACCGCGGTGACCGCAGGACGATTCGCAACCGCAGCTCGGCTCGCAGCCACAGCTGGATTCGCAACCGCAGGCGGGCTCTTCACAACCGCAGCTGGCTTCGCAGCTGGGCTCGCAGCCGCAGCTCTGCTCACAACCACAACTGGCTTCGCAACCGCAGCCGTGGTTATGCCGGCCGAATAGACCGCGCAGGCCGCCGAACAAGCAGCAACCGCCGCCATGTCCACAGGACGATTCGCAACTGCAGCTGGGCTCACAGCCGCAGCTCTGCTCACAACCACAGCTCGGTTCGCAGCCGCAGTCGGCTTCGCAACCACAGCCACCGCCACAACCACCGCCCAGCAGGCCAAAGAACGCATTCGCGCTACCGGCACTACCGAGCACCAGGGCGACGCTCAGCGCCGCATAGGCAAGACTTCGGTTCATCGGGGAGACTCCTAGATAACGGGGGGAGGGAAACACATGCGCGGAAACGCGGAGCACGGGGCACGGAGCGGGAAGTGGAAGACGCTGATCTCCCGGCTCCCTGCTCCATGCTCTCTTGCACGCTTCCTACGTCATCAGGTGCTATCGTCTACCCACTTTTGCTAGCTTTACTGCGCGATAGATATTGCCAGACGACAACGGTGCTGACGTCTATTCCGTTCCGAAAGTGTTCGCGGCAACGGTTTTAGCGACATCCCCGTCCGAGGCAGATCAGGGGCAGCGAGGTGGGTTTGTGCGGCTGGCCCCTGCTGGGCCTCACCAGTCTTCCGCCCCACCACCAGCCGAGCGGCTAATAAGAATCGCCGCCACAATAGCGATCGGCGTGAGAACGCAGATGCCCTGGATAATGAATGACCGGATTCCCTGCGGTTGTGCCCACCGCCCCACAGTACAAAGCCATAGCGCCAACGGCGCAATTGGCACAACGAGCAACATCCAGAGCGGCGTAACGGGGTAGACCGCACCGAGGTATGCGTAGCCACCGGCGACAATTGCGTATGGAAACACCAGCCCGCCCCAATCGACCGGGGCTTTCCAGAGGAGTCCGCCGGCGATACATCCCGCAAGGGCGCCGGCAGGCAGCGCGGCGGGCCAGCCGAATGTTTCACTTTGCTCCAGCATGACCAGAACGCTGGTTGCCGCCGCGGCGACCATCAACCACCACGGAACCGCCACGCCGGGTAATCGATCCGGCAGCGGACGCAACAACGCCGCCAGGGCGGTCATACCGGCCGCCATAAACGCAATTTGGATCGGCCGGGCAGGTACAAGCTCAGGCCAGGTGGGAACAATCAAGAGCGCGGTCGCGAACGAGAGCAGGTAAATCGCCGTCAATCGTTCGCCACGCAAAACACCGGCGGCGCGCGTTACCCCGGCGGCGAACACCGCGAGCAATCCCAGATAGGGAATCCATTCCCAATACTGAGTCGGAACGAGGGACTTGGTCGAAGGCAGCAGGACGAAACCGACAAACACTCCCACACCGAATGCCGCACCGGCTCGATAACGGCTCGCGGCCTCACTCGGCCAGAGCCATCCGACGGCAAAAAAAGCAGCCAGCGCGGCTACCGCCGGGATGACTGCGCCGTGCCATGCCATCTCGATGGCCGCTGTTGCGTTCAACGAATTGTCGTCCTAAAGGTACGCGGCTTCCCAACTCGGTGATCCGTCTGCCTCACGTTCACTGGGCGTCGACCGGCTATTGCGGCGTGATTTTCGGCGTCGGCCTGCCGACCGCCACCGACAGGGCGACTTCGTCGTCCACGCGGTCCGGTCCAAAGGTCATTCCGAATTCGCTGCGCTTGATCTTGAACCGGCTGGTGAGCGTTGCGCCCGCATCGGTGACGCGTAGCGTTGCCGGAAAGCTGATCGGTTTAGTCACCTCACGCATCGTCAAGTCGCCGGTCAGCTTGTAGCGACCTTGGGCCTCATCGTCGGCTTCAATCTTCTTGAGCGCGAAAGTTGCCTTCGGATATTCGCGTACATCAAAGAAATCGGCGCTGTGCAAATGACGCGTAAGACGGTCGATTTCTGTGACAAGCGAAGCGGTGTCGATATCCAGTGTGGCCGCTGAGAGCGTTTTTGATGCCTCGTCGATTGCCAGTTCGCCTGTGAATTTTGTGAAATACCCCGTGCGTGGATTGGGTTCGTCGCCCGTGTGTGTCCCCACGAATTGAATCGTTGTGTTCTGCGGCGTGAGCGCAACCTTGCCGTCGGCGATGGCCACGGGGCGCGGCGGTCGCTCTCGCGCCGGTTCGCGCACTGGCGCGGGCCGACGTCAACATTCTGCGCCGCGGAAAACTCGCAATGAATGGCCACAGCGATGCACGCAATTCCAATTCCAACGACCGATGGTGTTCTCATGATGGAGTTCCCCGCAAAATGGGTGCAGCGATTGCGCATTGAAGTCGACGTTACATCGGTCGCCAGTCTAAGTGCCGGCAGCGTCTTGCGTCAACCTTCGTCGTGGCATCGACGGAATCACTCGCCGTCGCCACGAGGAAATGCACGACGATTTGCGGCGCTGTGATAACGGGCCTAAACGATTGCTCGCGAGATGGCGAAAGCGAAAAAAATTGGCCGCTCGTCCACTTACTCTTGGACGAGCGGCCAAGTGAGTTTTCATTGATTCGTTTGGCCGCGAGTGCCACTCATCACGTCACGAGGCCGAGTCCTGCTTGCGGGAACGAAGCTACCAATACGTCCCCACGCAGGCCCCGGCTCTTGGTGCAGTGATGCACAAGCGCCGCGGCCGCAGCGATTAGCGGTGCCGGCGGCGCAGCGCCGCCAGCGTCGAGGCCAACAGGACCAACACGATCGAGTGCGGCTCCGGAACGGGTCGCACGGTGATAACGCCGCCTGAAAGCGTGATCGGGAACGCGACTGCCTGGGAATTACCCAGCTCATTGCCGGCAATGTGATTAACCGGAATCGTGGCCATCGTGATGCCGGCATTGATCGTGAAGGGCACACTCACCAGGCGCGCATTGTTGAACGCGGTTACCGCATTTACGGCATCGTCCGCGAAGCGGATGATGTCGTTCGGCAAGTCGGTGGCGCGCGGTGAACAAGTTGCCGCCGGTAGATCAAGCCTCCGCTGCTCGGTTCTTGGGGAGTTTGAAACAAGATCCGAGAGTCGGGGGCAGTTGAACCGGCGGCTCCGGTTTGAAATGCGAAATTGACCGACATGACATTGTTCGGTGGGGTTGCGAGGTGCGTGCCAGTGAGCTGCAACACCCCGTGAAGCGTGCCCGTCGTGGGAGTGACGCCGTTGGAGATCACAACGGTGTCCTGAAGTTTAAAGATGAGTTCGGCGGAAGCCGTTTGAACCGACGTGATCAGCAAGACGAGCATACAAGCGATTGTCGCGCAGCGCCGGACAAGCCTTGTGTTGCGGATCACAGAATAGGTAGCTTTCATTAGACACTCCCTAAAATCAAAAAAGGCCCAAAAACAGTGTAAGAAAACTCACTGAAAAAACGTCAAGTCTCGCACCCTCACTCTGCCACAATGCAGCGAGTGAGTCCAGTGTGACCTAATATATTCGATTTGTCAAATCTGTCAAACTACTTTGCGCCGATACAATAAATTTCTGACCTGAACGCGTCGCTTATCTGCTCCCGCCTAAGGACTTCCAACTTGCCCCAATTGACGGCGACTTTCGTCCCTGACAACCGCCAAAACGACTGCCGGACGGTCGGCAGCCCGGCGGACCACCACTCGCGTTCCGGCCAGGAAAAACACCAAGAGCACACCCGCCCCAACCCAGGTGGAGGGCTCCGGAACGGCCGCGGGGGCAAAGGCACCGGCACCCGATCCCGAGGTCCGCCCAAACCGGGCCCGCCAGGCCCCATAGTCTTCGTTGGTCACCGAGCCAGGCGTGACGCCGGAAACCTCATTCGGAAGCGTGGTGGACTGCCCCAGCCGCTCCCGCCAGAACACATAGTCCGCCGCGTCCACGATCCCGTTGCTGTTGTAATCGCCAGGAACGCCCACCGGCGTTGCCGGCATAACGGTAATCTGCCCGACATCCGCGATATTCAGCGGAAGCTGCGTGGCCGTCGTTCCATCGACCAAAACATTGTTTTGTGCCGAGCCAAATGTCAACGGAAAAGTACCGGTGGTACCCGCGGGGAACGGTGAACCTCACGGTGATCAAATTCTTGGTCAGTCATCAGCGGCTGATCCGTCGGTATGTCATGCGCGACGCGCATCGTCTGGTTACTGACAAACGGGCTGACGATGAACGGGTTGTCGACCGGGCCTGGATCGGACAGTAGCGGATCGACCGTTGGGATCAACGACGGAGTCGTGCCGCCCGGCGAGGCCAACGTCACCAAATTGCTTCCCACGGAAAAGTCCACATTGAATGCGCCGATCGGCTTGGGCAGATCACCGGCATCGGCGTTCACGGTGACATTGAACGTACCAGTGGTCGGACCCGACGGGTTGGCAGTCACCTGCACATCGGGAAGCCGGAACGCAATAACAGCCAGGCAGTCGCTGGCGACCGACCATGCGGCCAGTCCAGCGGCAATTACCAGGCAACGACGACAGGAAATTTGAGCATAGGTTTCCATGGTTCGACGAGCGCCTCTCCTCAAAGATACCGACTCGACAGGATGAATCCTGAAGCAGTCAGCTCCGAATAGTTCCAAGCGGCTAAGTTTGCCCCACCTAGCCAGACTAACGAATCCAGTTCCGGTTTCCAAAGCAGCCCTTTGAAGATATCGCGGAATTCCCTTGAGCCACAAGTACGACAGAGCGTCTTGCCCAGGCCGCGACCAGCGCGGACCCGATTCTCTGGGTGGATCCAGCGAGCCTTCAAAGGGCTGCGTATTTATCAATCGTTTTAGCTACGTGCTTAGTGCATCAACTCCCGAGGGCCGCGAACAGGTCGTCGATCGAGCCGACGGCTCCATCCTCGCCATCGCTGTCGCCACCAACCGCTGACTCGAACACATCGTCGGCGGACGATCCTGATCCTGTGGCCAGGGCCAGCAGCAAGTCGTCATCATCGCCCTTGCCGAACGAAGCTCCGTTGCCAAAGACCGAGTCAACAAGGCTAGCGCCACTGGCCGGCGGTGCCACCGGGTTGCCAACCGGCAGACCGGTGAACTGCCGATTGCGGACAGCCACCACGTCGACACCGCTCACGTTGCCGCTGCCGTTCACGTCGTCAAACGGCGAGTACGTCGCGTCGGTCGTCGTGAGGAACTGCGCGTTCCGCACCTTGATCACGTCGGTACCGAGCACGCCGTCAAACGCGCCAAGGTTCTGGCCGTTCTGGCCGGCATCGCCCGGCAGGACGTTGAGGCGGAAGTTGAAGTCTCCGCCCGCCGTACCGTTGCCCATGTTGGCGTAGGTCGAAACTCCGTTGACCCACTCGCCGTCCAGCGCGTTACCGGCCAGGTCCTTCGCCGTATCGTTAACGTGCAGGACGAGCTTGTCGGCGCCGATGAAGTTGCCGCCGGTCAGTTGGATGCTGGCCGTACGGGAGGGGGCGTCGTAGTTGAACGCCGTTGCGTAGTTCGCCACCGACACGCCGTGCAGACTGATGTCCGCAGCCACGATATTCATCGACTCGGTGAACTTGACGAGCACCTCGTTGATGTTGATCCATGGCAACGTCTTGAGCTGATCCGCACCAGTCGGGATCGGGTAGCCTTCGCCATCGACCGGATCGACCTCGTCCAGGAACGGCTCGGTCCACTGCGACGAGACAACCTTGACGCTGGCCACCCGCGGACCTGCCGTGTCACCACCGGGCTGGTTGAGGATGATCTTCAGATCCGGATTGAGCGTCTCGAACTGACCCGGATCGAGCGGCGAAGCCAGGCCGGCCATGGCGACTTCTTCCTCACCGCTGCCGACGATCACGACGCGGATATTGCCGCTCACGTTCACGGCGTACGCACCAGGCGTCAGGTCGTTGAAGTGGAACTGGCCTTGCGCGTTGGTCGTCGTCTGGGCGTTCTCGGGACCAGCCAGGACAACGGTGGCGCCAGCAATCGGCTGATTACTCTGGTTGCAGACCAAACCGTGGATCGAGCCTTCGATCAGGTTCCGCAGCACCAAGCTTTGGTTCGAGACAGTGGTCTGCAGACCCGGATAGGGCATTGCGGTCGCACCAGGTGCGACGACCACTTGCGCGTGGCCGACGACGACCGGTACGGGCATCGCCATGATGATCACCGACGGTGTCGGGTTTTCCGCGACGGTGTAGAACCCGGGCACCACATCCAGGAACCAGAACTCGCCATTAGCATTCGTCGTGGTGGTGGCAACGGTCTGGCCCGCCTGATCGATCAGCTTGATCGGGATATTCGGAGCACCCCGATTGCTGTCCTGCTGCAACTTCAAGCCGTGAATCGCACCAGCGTAGAAGTTGCCCCACATCAGCTGCGTGCCGACGAGCTTCTCTTCCTTGAGCGGATCGACAACATACTGCAGATTGTCCAACCCGACGTCGGAGGCAGAGAGGCCGTCGCCACCGGCTTGGATGAAGACGATCTTCTTGCCGGCCGGGGCGGTGACCGTCAACGTCTCCCAATCGTTGTTGGGGTTGACATCCGTATCGTTAAGTAGCGCGGACAAGTCGAGGGCGATCTGCTGTCCATTCTCATCGAAGCCGAACAGCACGCCGCGGTCGTTGCCGCTGTTGGAAATTACGTCGATGCTGACGCTGGTTACGGGCACCGCGAACTGAGCCTGGAAGATGCCCGCGTTTCCGGCAAAGCCAAACGAATCCTTGAAGCCTTGGGGGCGCGTTTGGGGGCCCACATCCCAGCCGAACACGCGCGGAGGCGACGTGGCCTGCAGGCTAAAGGGAGTGACCGCGTAAATTTGCGACCCGGTGATCGCTTCCGACAACGTCACATTACCGAACTGGTTCGAAATGTTCTGCAGGTGCGCGAACTTATCGTTGTTCACGTTCACGGTGGACGATCCACCGAGCATGGCGGCACCGGCCTGCCACACCAGCTCCTCGCGGCTCCAGATCTGCACCGTTCTTTCGATCGGCGTCGAGAGCTTCAAGCCTTCCTTCGTGTCGGGAATTCCGTTGCCCATCGACTCGGGGAATCCATCGCCGTTCTTATCGACCATGTCTGGGAAGCCGTCGCCGTCGATGTCGTTGCGGTCGGTCAAGTCTGGCCGTTCGCGGACGGTGTACTTGCCGGGCTTCAGGTCAGTGAACCAGAATTCACCGTCTTCGTTCGAGAACTGGATACCAAGCGATTTGCCGCTCATATCCAAGAGCTCGAAGACGCCCCACTCAAACGGCCGCTCCTTGCCCATCGCCGACGGATCGTAGACTCCGTCCGCGTTGAGGTCGAGGAACTTGAAGCCGTGGATCGAGCCGGTGATGTAGTTGCCGAAGATCAACTTCTCGTTGACCTTGTTCGCACTCGTTCCATCTTCGAACACTTCGTGAATGCCCTTGGAGATTTGCTGCGGGGTCAACTGCGTGCGCCGGGTTTATAGACCCATTCCTGGCGCGGACCGATCGTGATTGGACCGGTTTGGATCGGCGTGGAGTTGACCAGCCCTTGCTGCGAGTCCGGGATCAAGTCGCCGTTGGAATCGGACTTCTCCAAGATCTCGTTGAGCGTGTAGGTTCCGGGCAAGACGCCCACGAACCAGAACTCGCCCTTATGCTCAATCCTCTGGGTATTGGGATTGTCGCCGCCGGCAGTCTTCGTCTGTGCCAGATCGCCATTAGCGAGCGTGGCCACCTTGCCAGTTACGGAATCCCGCAGCTCGATCCAGATACCGCCCAGGCCGGGCTCGGCACCGGTTCCCTTCGGGTTGGATTGATCCCACACGCCATCGGCGTCGATATCTTCGAACTTGAAGCCGTGGATCGAACCGGTGACGAACATGTTGCCGAAGATCAAATTGCCCGGCGATCCATCCTTGCCGTCAGCCAACGGCTGCGGGAGCTTCAGAATGCTCTTGTTGAGCAGCCATCGTCTGCTCGGAGGCATCGATGATACCGTCGTTGTTGAGATCGCGCGGCCTGTTATAGGCGCCCGTGGCCCATTGGAACTCGTAGCGGCTGTAGATAAAGAACGAACTTGGGATTCCCGCGTTGTCCTTGGTCAGCGGATCGAGACCCGCGAAGTCGCCGACATCGAAGAAGTCGCCATCCTTATTCGCATCGACGGCCACCGGAGACTTTGTCAGCTGCGGAGTCGTCTGCTCGTAATTCTGGTTCTCTTTCTCACGAACCGTGTAGTAGAAGCCGGGGTCCAGTCCGGTGAACCAGAACTCGCCGTGGATGTCGGTCGTGGCATCGCCGACGTCGGTCCAGGTGTATACCGTCACCGACTTGTTGCTAGCCAAGAGCGTGGTCTCTTGCTTGACGAGCTTGAACAAGTCGAACTTGATGCCTTGCCATGGCGATTCGCCCGGATCGCGGACGCCATTTCCGTTGAAGTCCTGGAACTTGAAGCCATGGATCGAGCCGAGGACGAAGTCGCGGAATTGACCAGCGTCCTTGGTCTGGCCGCCGCTTACACTGGCCAGCGTCACGTTCGCGACGCGCGTGTCGAGCACCATGTCCTGCAAATTATCGGCAGTCTTATCGCCGTTGGTGTCGGTCGCGGTCGACTCGGTTACCGTGTAGGTACCCGGGAGCACGTTCGTGAAGGAGAACTTGCCGTCGGCGCCGCTGACCGCAGGATTACCAACTTGCTTTCCGTTCGCATCCTTCAATATGAAGCTCGCGCCACCCAGAGGAACATCCTTTATCGTTTCTCCTGGAAGATCTTGTACGCCATCCTTGTCCAAATCGTTGAATTCATATTTCCCGTTGTTGTCGACATCTTCGTACTTGAAGCCGGTGATCGTTCCGGCAAAGGCGTTGCCGAACCACAAGCTCGGTGCCGCGGGAGCGCCGATGTCCTTCGTCTGGAAGTTGTCGAAGTACGCGGTGCCCGTAAGAGCATCCGAATTGGCGGCCGCAGTCAGGCCAGCCAGCGTCGCATCCGTAATGCGGTTGATGCCGCCTGGCTTGTTGGCTTGATCGACGAATCCTTCCGTGCGGAGGAACGCGCCGTTAAAGAACACGGAGTACTGCTTGGTGGTGAAATTCATGCGAATTTCAAAGTTGTTCCACACGCCGAAGGCTGACGTGGCACCCGTCTCCACAAAGAACCCTGTGGTCGCTTCCTGCAACAGCACGTCGCCGGTCGTGGCATCGACACCCAACGAACCGATGAGCGCGATGAAGCCCGACGTGTCGTCATACGCTTCGACGCCGAAGAACGGGCCGAACTGGGTTGCGACATTGCCGGCCGGGCCTTGCACGCGCATCGCCCACGTGATCGTCACCGTGTTAGTCAGCGGGGCGTTGGTGAACTTGAGACCCCAACGATCGACGGCGCCCGCAGTGCGGTTCATCTGCACTGCTTGCGTGCCGCCGCCCGGTGCAAACACCGTGTTCTGGATATTTGCCGTGCTGGGGCTGGCGTTGACCGTGCGCTGCCAGACAATCGGCGCGCCGATCGGCTGGCCTTCCAACATGCCGGTACCGAACGCAGTCGTGGTGTAGGAGGGCGCTTCGAAGCCGCCGGAATCAAAGAGCGTTGAAGGCGCATTGGGAGCAGCCAAGATTTCCGTCTTCAGCACACTCTTGTTGTACGCCATCTGGATTTCATTGTTTGGTGGCGCGCCATTCTCGATGAGTCCGTCGCCATCCAAATCGCGCGGACGGCTGGACGCGCCAAATTCCCAGACGTACTCCCAACGGCTGCGAATTGTAAACACGCTCGCAGCTTTGCTCGGGTCCGCGCCTTGGAAATCCTTGGCATCGATAAACTTGCCGTCGCCGGTGTTGTCGACCGGAACCGGAGAGGTCGTCGGTTGACCAGTCGTTGGCAGCATCGTGCCCTTGTTCTCGACAACCTGGTACTTGCCGGCTTCCAAACCGGTAAACCAGAACTCGCCGTGCGAATCGGTCTTGGCTGTGCCAGCACTCTTCCAGTTGAAGACAGTCTTGGTGACGTTGCTTGCCAGCAAGAAGCTCTCAGTGCCCGTGAACTTGAACAGTTGGAACTGCACGTCCTTGAGCGGCTCCTCGCCCGGATCCTTGACGCCATCGGCATCCTTGTCGTGGAACTTGACGCCGTGGATCGACCCGAGGATGAAGTTAGCGAACAGGTTCTTGTCCAAGGTCTTGGTCTCACCACTGGACAAGACGACGTTGGCTACGGTGGTATCTAAGATCAACTCTTGATCTGGGCTGTCAGGCGTACCATCGTTATTGGTGTCCGTCTTGTCGGACTCGAAGATGTTGTAGCCGAGTGCATCGCTCGGCAGGAGGCCGCCGAACGAGAACGACCCATCGGCTGCCGTCGTTGTCTTGAGTTCAACGAGTTTGCCATTGGCGTCGTTGCCTTTCAGCAGCATCGTGACGTTCTTCATCGGAACGTCGATGGCTGGATCGTACGTGCCGCTCTGATCGCGGTCTTCATACTTGAAGCCGACAATCTGTCCGGCGCGGACGTTGCCGAACCAGAGATCGCGACCCGGAGCGTTGGCTTCACCCTCGTCTTGGCCTGGCGTGGCCAACACCTGGACCTTCAGCGCCGCCTTGTTGTAAGCAGCCAGAACCTCGCCGGAATCGATAAATCCATCCTTGGTGCCGCCGACACCATCCATCGGTCGATTGAAGGCACCCGATTGGGCGTCCTTTAACTGTGTCTGCTCATTGGCCGTGTCGGAACCTGGACCACCAGCTAAAACCAGCGTTGGATCAAGCTCCCAGACGAATTCGCGACGGCTAACGATTTCAAACAAACTGGTCGACGTAGCTGGATTGAACTTGCCATCGGGCGGTGCGGTCGGCTGCTTGGTCGTCTGCATGAACGGCTGACCAGCGCGCTCGCGAACCTCGTATTTACCGGCAAGGAGCCCGGTGAACCAGAACTCGCCGTGGACGTCAGTGGTCGCATCACCGACGTCTTCCCAGAAGTACGTGGTAACAGGCCCGCTGAGGCTGGACGGCGTTTTGACCGTCGTTTTGATGAACTTGTATAGATCGAACTTGACGCCAGGCAGCCTGGGTTCTTCCACGGGAAGGCCCGTTCTGTTCTTGTCCCAGATACCGTCACCGTCCAGATCGTCGAACTTCACGCCGTGGATCGAGCCGCGGACGAAGTTGCCGAACGAGTGCTTGAGCGTTGCATTCTTACCGCTGGTAACAGCCACCGTTTCGACAAACGGATCCAAATCCATTTCCTGCGTGTTGTCCGCAATCTTGTCGTTGTTGGTGTCGGTAGCGGTCGACTCGAACACCGTGTAGGTGCCGGCGACGACCCCGTTGAACACGAAGTTCTTGCCGTCCTTGTCGGGATCAGCGTCGGTAACGACCACGGTTTCTTTACCGTTGGCGTCTTTGAGAACCATCTTCACGCCGGCCAAAGGCACATCGCCCGTATTGAAGGTTGGCTGACCGTTGGCGTCCTTGCTGCCGTCGACATTCTCAAATTTGAACCGTCAATCTTGCTGAGCAGCGTGTTACCGAACCACAAATCCTGTGATTTGTCGGCCGGGGCGGCGTCGACGGCCGGCGTGGCCAGCACTTCGACCTTGAGCGCACCCTTAGCCTTGGCGATGTCGATTTCGTTTTGATCAATCTTGCCATCCGGATGGACCAAAGCGGCACCATCGAAGTCCAGATCCATGATCCGGCTGGCGGCGCCGAGCTGCCACACGAACTCGCGGCGGCTGATGATCTCGTACTTTGTCAACGAGGTGGCCGGGTCCAGACCAGCCTCACCGGCATCGACGAAGTCCTTGTCATTATTCAAATCGGTCGCGTTGGGTCGACTTGGTAGGCTGTGGCGTCGTTTGCTTGAGATTCGCGTCGGGAGTTTCCCGGACTTCGTAAATACCAGGGACCAAATCCGTGAACCAGAACTCGCCATGGACATCGGTCACTGCATCGCCGACGTCATCCCATCGATATTTTGTGAATCGTGCCGCCACCGGTGGCTTTCACGGTCACGGTGGTCTTGATGAACTTGAACAGGTCGAATTTGATGTTTCCCAGCCGCGGCTCGCCGTCGTCGAACACGCCGTCGCCATCCAGGTCGTGGAACTTCACGCCGTGGATCGAGCCGGTGATGAAGTTACCGAACAACACTTCGGTGTTGATCGGCGTCTTGGCATCCAGGATGACCATTTTGGACGTGGGAGTAGAAGGAGTCAGCCCTTGCTTGACGGTGATACCGGCGATGGTATCGATGACATCCTTGACTTTGTCCAAGTTGGTGTCGGTATTTACCAAGTCCTCGACGACCGTGTAGGTTCCAAACTTGAGGTTCGCAAACGCGAACTTGCCATTCGCATCGGTCAGCACATCCTTGACCGTCATGTTGAACAGATCTTTTACGGGCATGTTAGCCCCGTCCCTCAACTGGATGATCACGTTTGCCAGGCCTGGTTCGCCCAAGTCGCGCACACCGTCCGCATCCAGATCCTCGAACTTGAGACCGTTGATCTCGGCCCCGGCGACGAGCTCGATCGGGTAATCTTCCACTTCGCCACTGCTGGCGTGTCCACCTGGCGGCAGAATCTTGGCATCGCCCATGGTGGCGTTCGACAAGCGCACACGCATGAACGTGCCGCCGCCCTTAGTGCCAGCCGCCGCGCTGGGAATCGGGAATGAGTACTCGACTTTGCCGGCCTTGGTGACTTCCTCACCTTTGATCACCAGTTCGCCGACGTCGTTGAAATCGCCGTCATCGTTGAAGTCGATGTAGCCAGTTACGTATGCTGGAACAAATCCGCCTTTACCATCGGGATCGAGGCCCGTAACCTCGACGGTCACGCTGCCGGTGTTCGTGCCGTTTTGCTGGAAGATGAACGCACCCTCGTTAGGCGGGGTCGGCGGAACGACTCCTCCATTCGTCTCGAACAGTGTGACGCCCTCTTCATCGTCGCCATTCACATCGTCGCCCGTGCCGTCCAGCGGCAGCTTGGCATCAGCTTCTTTATCGCGGCAGCGTGCCCAACGTCGGGCCCTTCGGCGCATGGAACGGACCGTTCTTGGCGAACGTCGTCGGATAGGTATCCGGCGCGTTGCCGAAATCAAACTCAAAACCCACGCCGGGCGTGGCCGTCATGTTGATGTTCACCGCGGCATGCGCGAAGCCGGCGACGCCACCCGACGGCAGGAAGTTCCAATCCATGGCGACGGTATTGGGAAGCGCATCTTTGTCGGTGTCGTCGTCATCGTCGAAGCTGGCCGCACCGCGGAGGAAGTTATTAGCGGACGGATTGTGCCCGATATCGAAAATCTCGGTTTGATCCACCTTGCTAGCGTCGATCAGCAGCGGATCGGGAGCCAGATCCGTGACTGGAATGCCAGTCTTGCCCAACACCAACACCGCATCCAACGTCACGTCGCCCTCGTCGACCGGGCCAAACGACAATAGCGAGAATGAAGTTGCGGTGCTGCCATTGTCGGCGACCGTACCGATCGGATCTTTCTGGTCGACGCCATGATACGAGCCGGCTGTGGCGATGAAATCGGTGGTGACGCCACCGGAGAGCGTGACGCGCACATCGCGGCCCATCACGTTTGCGCCAATCGGAATGAGCCAGATCGTGCTATTGAGAATCTCACTGCCGACCACTTGCATCTTGGAATGGCCTTGCACGAACTCTTCAGCCTTTCCAACATCCAAAGGATCGCCGTTGAGCTGGGCGTTGTTCTTGTCAAGCAAGAAATCGATGCTGCCATCCTTGTCCAAGTCGATCGCCAAACTGACGGACGTGCTCTGTGTGTAGTTTGCGGCGACGGCGATCGCGGCATCTGCCCCGAACGGGATCGTGAATTCGCGCGTGACCGTTCCGGCGAGCGAGGATCCAGGACCAAACAACTGACCCCAGTTGCCGTCCGGCGAGACGGCCAAGAGACGACGATCCTCAAGCGGCTCCATTCCACGGATACTGCGATTGCGTGAACGGCGAGCCGATTGTTGCTTGCGACGCAGACGTCGCTTGGCGCCGCGGTTGAGAATCTTGCGCATGTGGGATCTCCAGCCTAACGATAGAGATAATAGCCAGACAACGAGCTAACTGAGGGCGAGAACACCTCACCTGCAGCTCATCAAACCAAGTTAGCTAAGCAGACACATCTAGACACAATAGTAAGCATCAAGAACTCTGTCAACTATTTTGTAATGAAATCTGAATTTCCTCGGAACACTCTGAATGGGCTAGACTGCCGCTGATTACCTTGCCGTGGACTGCCCGCTTTCGGCGATAAAGGTGGCCTGAAAAGGCAGCTGCCACACTCGTCCGACACTCCCAGGAGTTGGCTCAGCCCAAATTGGGAAAAGGTCAGGGCCAGCACTTAACGCCGGCGGCGGACGTGGCATCAGTGTGCGCGAAAGCGCGAGCGGCGTGCGTGAATTGACGAGTGGTGCCGCCATTGGCAGCTATATGCTAATTGCCCCGCAACAATATTCAAGCTGAAGGTATTTACATGTACGGCTTTACTGATCCCTATTTGGGCCGGCGGCGCGCCTTGCGTCATCGTGCAGCCGCGTAATTAATCCTCATTCTCGATACGATGCGCACGCGGTGACGCTGCAGAGCGCTTGGCTGAATTCTCGTAATGTCCTCAAATAGGCTAAGATAGTGAGTACGTTCCGGCGAGGCTTGAATCGCCGCGAATTATTCTACCCGCTTCTACCGCTAGCGATCCATGACGAGTTTCTCAACAGCGGTTGCCGCATTTCGTTCCGGGCGATTGCGCGAGGCCGAAGAGGCCTGCCGCCAGGTGTTGTGCGTCGAGCCACGAAACGCCGATGCCTACAATCTGCTGGGTGTGATCGCCGGCAGCGTTGGTGATCACGCCGGCGCCGCCGAGCTAATGCAGCGATCTGTAGCGATCGCCCCGGATGTAATGGAGTTTCGCAGCAACTTAGCCAAAGCGCTGATGGCGAAGGAAAGCAAGCGGAAGCCGAAGACGTGCTTCGCCGTGCCGTGGCCCGCGATCCGGAATCGCCGCCGCTGTTAGGCTTGTGGGGAGCAATCGTTGGCCAGCGGGGCCGTTTTGCCGAAGGCATTGAGGCGCTAAGAAAAGCTGCCAAGCGTGCGCCCCACGACCCATCGCATCACTTCAATCTGGCCGAACTGTATCGCCGCCAAGGTGATCGCGAGACCGCGATCTCTCATCTCAAAAAAGCGCTGCAACTGGCGCCCAACTATGCTGACGCCTTGAACAACCTTGCCGGGTTGGAATTATCGCGTGGCGACTTCATGGACGCGTTGGGAACAATTCAGCGCCTGCTCAAAATCAATCCGCGTTCGGTTCAGGCATACTGCAACCTGGGCGTGTTGATGGCGGCGGCGGGTGACTCGCATTCCGGGGAAATCGCGCTGCGAAACGCGATTACCTTGCGCCTGACTCTCCGCGAGCCCGCTTCTATTTGGCGAATCAACTAATCACCTTAGGCAAGCTGGAGGAAGCTGAGGCACTGATCAAGGAGCTCCGCTGCACTGAGGACGAGGACCGCAACTCGCTCAGACTCACCCACGTGAGAATTCTCGAGCGCAAGGGAGATATTCCCGCCGCCGCCGCCATACTGGAATCAATTCCAGAAGACGATCGCCGCAATCCGGAAGTGGCGATCATGTACGCCATCGTGCTGGAACAGCAAGGGAAAGCCGAGGAGGCCTTGGCGGTTCTGCAAAACGCATTGAAATCGAACGAGCTCGCCGCACTTGAAGGCATTGGAACCTATTTCACGCTTGGCGACCTGTACGATTCGCTCGGTCGATACGACGAAGCGTTCGAGGCCTACCGCCTGGGGAATGCCAATCGAAAGAAGGCATTTTTCAAATTTGATCGCCCCACGGAGCCAGGCGCCCACACAACGGATCGCTTGATCAAGTTGCACAAGCCCGAGCACTATCGTCAGCTCCCCACGTCGACGCTCGAGAGCGAGCGGCCGATCTTCATCATCGGCATGCCGCGGAGTGGCACCTCATTGACTGAGCAAATCCTTGCCAGTCACTCGCAGGTGTACGGCGCTGGCGAATTGACCATTTTGCGTGACGTGGTACGCGAATCTTACAACGTCGCGGGCGAGACAAAACAATGGTCCGCGTTGGAGATCATCGATATCGACCCCTCCATCGACAAGCAATGCTTCGTACCCAAGAACTGGGAGTCGATCACCGGACAAGAACTAAACGGAATCGGCGCGAAGTACCTGGACTGCGTAAGCCGCCTGGACGAAACGGCGCGGCGCGTCACGGACAAAATGCCGTACAACTATTTTCTTGCGCCGCTCATTACAAAAGTTTTTCCACACGGCAGAATCATTCATTGCCGGCGACATCCGATCGATACATGTCTTTCTTGCTACTTTCAGAACTTTACCGGCGGCAGCGAGTTTACGTTCGACCTCGCGGAACTCGGCAACTACTATCGCAATTATTTACGGCTCATGGCACATTGGCGAGACGCACTCCAAGTGCCCATGCTTGAGGTCGATTACGAACAGCTCGTGCAGGATCCGGAACCCAAGGTTCGCGCGATTCTTGGATATTGCGGTCTCGAATGGGAAGAAAGTTGCCTGAAATTCCACAAGTCAAAACGGGCCGTTAACACAGCCAGTTACCAACAAGTGCGGAAGCCAATTTATACGCGGTCGGCCGGACGTTGGCGGAAGTACCAAAAACATTTGGGCCCATTACTTGATGCGCTACAAATGGATCCTAACGATTTGGAATAGCAGCCGGACTTACGAATCGCACAGTTGGTGACGGTTGCGACGATCTGACGCAAACCTTTTGCACCACTTCCGAGCCGAACGAAGGTGTTGGGTGTTGCCCTGATCCGCCGAGCAAAATAGGATCGAGCTAAGCCCATTGGACAGGGGCTACCACGCTGGCAGCACGATAGCAGGACGGGGCACCTTGCTGCAGGCCTCAACGAACCGCCGCCCGCCGCGGCGCACTTATCCACTCGGACGCACATCACCGCGAAACCAGCGAAATCGACTCAATACACAATATAACGCCAAATCCGTGTTACTTTTGCCAGTCGGTGGTAGACTTCATTCGGTCGTAGTTCTGAATCCAATCGTCTCGTCCCGCTGAGGGGACGATTTCCAATGCCTTTGTCTTCCGAGCGTCATTCCTGCACAATAGGTTGCCATGAGTATCACGCGTACCAAAGTTGAAAAGAAAACCACGAACGAGAAAGACACCGCCATGTCCGCATCTAATACAGCGACCAATGGCTCATCGGAAGTTAATGGCTCCTCGGAGGAAAAGGTCCTCGCTGCCGAAGAAAACTCGGGGAACGAATCGGCCAATGGCGAGCCAAACGTTGAAACCAACGGTGCCGCAACGGTTGCAAACTTGGTGAGCGAGCCAGTCGCCCAAACCGTCGAAACAACTGCCAGTGCTGCACCGACGGAAGAATCATATGACGAAGTGCCTTATCCGGGCGGCACGTACCGCGCGACACATCCCAGCCACTTGGCGATGGTTGCCCGCCTGTGCGGAGTTGCACCGGCGTCGCCCAATCACTGCCGGGTGCTGGAACTCGGCTGTTCCATGGGCGCCAACATCATTCCGATTGCCGCCGACCTTCCGCAAAGCGAATTCATCGGCATCGACCTGTCGGCAAAGCAGGTGAAGCTGGGAAAAGAAACTGTCGATCAATTGGGCCTCAAGAACATCGAGCTCCGGCATTGCGGCATCAACGATGTCGACGAAAGCTTCGGAAAGTTCGACTACATCATTTGCCACGGCGTGTACTCTTGGGTTCCGCCCGAGGTGCAACGCGGAATTCTGGACGTGCGGCCGCAAGCTGCTTACTCCCAACGGCGTTTTATATGTCAGCTATAACACGTATCCGGGTTGGCATCTGCGGGGCGTGGTTCGCGAAATGATGCGCTACCATGTAGAGGCGTTCGAGTCGCCACAGCAGAAGATTCGCCAAGCGCACGGGCTGCTCGACTTCCTTGTCAAAAGCGCCCGCTCGCGGTCTCAGGCCTATGCTTCCTTGCTCAAGGAAGAGGCAGAGATCCTTGAGAATCGCCTGGATTCGTACATCTATCATGAGCACCTCGAGGAGTACAACGAGCCAATTTATTTCCACGAGTTCGTCAAGCGAACCGATGAGGCGGGGCTGCGTTACCTAGCCGACGCCGCCATTAGCTCCATGGTGGCGCAGATGTTCGAAGAATCGACGGCCGAGCTGCTCAAGGACGTCCCCTTGTTGCGCCGCGAACAGTACATGGACTTCCTGCGGTCGCGGATGTTCCGTTGCTCGTTGTTGTGCCATCAGTATGTGGCGCCCAACTACCGCATGGCGTCTCATAACCTCACTCCGCTGCATGTGGCTCTGCAGCAGCCGCTTGAGTCGAAACCGGGGGAGAAAGAAGGCGAGGTTATCTGGCGCCACGCCACCGGCCAGGTTACGACCCAGCAGCCGATCACAAAAGTGATGGAGCGACTGAACCGCGTTTATCCAAGCTGGGTGGCCGTGCAGGACTTGCTCGACGACGTCGAACTAGATGCCGCAAAGGGCCCGTTGTTGGATGCGCTGATGATGTCGTTCATCCGCGGCCTGATGCAGGTGGCGGACGTGCCCCCCTACGTGTCGCCGATTGTCACCGAGAAACCAATGTGCACTCCGCTTGCACGGTTTCAGGCAGCACGCGGCAACAAGATCAGTAGCCGCATGCATACCGACTACGTGTTTCAGCCGCAGCAACGATTCCTGATCGAGCGGTTGGATGGCACGCGCAGTATTGACGACCTAGCGGAAATACTGCGCGACGCTTTGAAAGGCGGAAAGTTCAAGGTATCGCGCGAAGGCAAAGAAATCGCCGCCGAAGATCTCGAGGCGAAAGAAATCGTCAAAGGCGAGCTTGAACGACTAAGAGCCCTATCCATGCTCGTTGGTTGAGCGCGAGAGAATGCTGTCGCCCGTTGAGCCGAAATACGTCGGCATACTGCCCCGGGCACCCTTTCTGGTGCATAGCGACGAACTATTGCAGCATTTGCTTTCGTTCGGTCCGGACCAATGCCAAACTGCGCTCGAGATCGGCTGTGGGCCAGCAAGCCCGTTGCTTCCGATGCTGCGCCGCCGCTGGCCGGCGATCGACGTGTATCAGATCGACGGCCGGGCAGATGTCGTCGCTGAGGCGACAAAGAATCATTCCGGCGGACGAGTCCAGCAGATGATGGCCTCGGACATGGCCGGCATTCCGGACGGCTCCAAGCAATTAGTGGTCGCCATGTCGGTGTTCGATCAAAACGCCGACGACATGTTGCCGGCGATCGCGAGTGAAATTCACCGCGTGTTCGCGCCCGAAGGGCTGGTTGTGTACATCCACAACGAAGAGATGAATCTGCCCTCGGCCGCGGATTCGCTCTTACAGCGTACGTCGGGCCAGACCCTCTTGCTGCCGAGCGATCGCTGGTTACCCGGCAATGATGTCGAGTACTGCTCGGCGGACCGAAATGAAGTTGAGCACGCGCTGTACAATCTCGGCGAAAGCGGCCGACCGCTTTTGCAATACCTGGTTGATTTGTATCCCTCCCTCTATGGCACCGCGCCGGATCGCTCGGAGTATTGGAAGGTCGCCGCGCCGGTGATGCGAAGTTATACACTTCCAGTGATGTGCCAGATTCGCGAATCGGTGGCCGCGCTTCGCGAGCAACACCGAGTGCGTCTGGACGACTATCGCACGCGGCAACTCTTACAGCAGCACATCGAGGGCCGCATCTTCTGTGAATCGCTCGGCTTCAAGATCGAACGCTCTGGGTTCTTTGAGCTGCGACACAAATTGAACTGGCCCGCTTATTTTTCACAGCGTCCTGAAGCAAGCCATTTTGTGCGTGGCACCATGCGGTTCGGATACGCGACGGCATCCACTCCTCCGCCAAACGAAGAGTATGCACAAGACCTGAACGGTAACCCATCTGTGGGCGATGAAGAAGTGATGTTCATCGCCTACCAGTACGGGCTGGTCGCGCAAAGAGTTTGATCACAGCCCCGGAATATGATCCGCGGCGATGCGGTTTTCCATTGCGAAAAGTCATCGCCCAGCGCAGGCCTTTTGCCAAATGGTGCGCATTTGTCCGGCCCAGTTCCGAGCAAAGAGCGCAGCATCGCATAATGGTGAATCTGCCATTTGCTGGCGGAGCGCGCTGGCGAATGCCGGACAGTCGAGGCAAATCGGCGGCCAGGCGGGCGGCGCAATCTGAATACTCCTGCTCGCTGCTCGTCACCGTTTCCGTCAGGCCCACGTTGCTGAGATGACTGAGACTATGCCGCCCGGCAAAAGTGGCGCCGGGCAAAGTCACAACCGGAACACCCATCCACAGCGCTTCGCACGTGGTCAGTCCGCCCGAATACGGAAACGTATCCAAGCCAATATCGACGCGCTGGTACTCCGCCAGCAAGTTGGGGTGAGGCGATTTGCCTTGCATTTCGATGCGCTCGGCCTCGATCCCCTCGATAGCGAACATGCGTAGAACGCGGTCTCGAATCGCCGCATCATCAAAACCTCGGTACTTGAGAAGCAATCGCGAGCGGGTGACTCGCTTCAATACATTGGCCCACAACGAAATTACGTCCCGGTTGGTCTTCGTAGGCTGGTTGAAGCTGCCGAATGTCACAAAGCCATTGTTCTCCGCAGGCAGCGGTGAAACTTGGGGCGCATAAATCGGCGGCTGATAGCAGACATATCCATCCGGCATCCGCAGAATGTTCTCGCTGTAGTGGGACTCCGTTCCTACCGGCACGTGCCAGCGATCTGCGAGCAGGTAATCCATTGCGGCCAGCCCCGTAGTGCCAACGTACCCCGCCCACGTGACCTGCAGCGGAGCCGGCTTACGCGCGAAAACCAACAGTCGCTCTCGGCCCGAGTGGGCGTCCAAATCGATCAGGATGTCGATCCCGTCCCGCCGAATCCGCGTCGCAAGCTGTTCATTGCTGACCTGCACCACATCGTGCCAAACCACCGACGCCTGGATGCGTGCGGTCAATGCATCCTTTCGCATGCGGTCGGAATAGCACACGATTTCGAACTGGTTTTTGTCAACATTCTCCAACAGGCCCACAAGGAAATTGCCAATTGGGTGAAGACCCAGTCCGTCGGAAATGAAACCGATTTTGAGCCGGCGCTCCGGATCGAAAGAATTACTGTACGGATGCCATGCAGCTCGAAACTTCGCCCCATGCCGCTGGTCGTATTCGTTGTGCGCCTGGGCAAGTTCCCCCGGCGTCATCCCGGGTCGGTACTGCATGCCGAACAACCGGCGACTATGAACCGCGGCGTAATCGGGCCGCAATTCAAGCGCGCGTCGAAACGCGGATTCCGCTTCGTCCAATTCGCCGATGTCAGTTAACACAATTCCCAGATTTGAATGCGCTTCGGCCAGATCGGGCTGCAATTCCACAGCCCGGTGGCAAGCCGCGGCTGCTTCCTCAAGCCGCCCCAAAGTTCGCAGCGTCGTGCTTAAATTGTTGTATGCTCCGGCATGAGCTGGTCTTAACGCCAGCACTCGGTGAAACGCCGCCGCGGCATCCTCTAACTGACCGGCAAACTTCAATGCGCAGCCGAGGTCGTTGCAGGCTTCAGCGAAGTCGGGCTTAAGCTCCACCACCTTTCGCAGAACGAAGATGGCTTCGTTTAGTCTCGCTGGGTTTTTCATTAGCGTCATGCCGAGGTTGCGGGCAACTTCGACGTTCGTCGGCTGCAGCTGTAGTGCATTGTGAAACGCGGCTGCCGCCTCGTCGGCACGCCCCATCCGATTGAGCGTGATGCCTAAATTGGAGTAGGCTTCGGTGAAATCGGGTTGCAGTTCGATTGCCCGTTTGCAGGCCGCCGCGGCTTCCTCATTGAGACCTAGCCCGCCCAGCGCGATGCTCAAGTTGCAATAGAACACGGCGTCGTTACCGTTGAGCGAGATCGCCCGCCGAATGTGCTCGACCGCCTCCGCATGCCGACCCGTCTGAAATTCGGTCACGCCCAATAGGTGCCAGGCATACGCGTGATCCGGCTGGTTTTGCAGGACCGCGCGGTAAATTTCTTCCGCCTGCTTTACCCGTCCCGCTTGATGATGGCGAAATCCCTCGTCAAACGTTTCAGAGACTGTCGCCATGACGATATTATCGGGCGGCCGTGTACCCGGCTCAAGCGCAAGCTCGAATACCGTTAGCCCAGCACGATTGGCGTTGCCGGATACGTGATTCGCACATCGATCGGCTGGCCGTCGATCGTAGCCAGTTTGCGCACCGGACTCTTGTCGCGAGTCGTCAGATGCAAAATGCCAATTGCAGTGTGCGGCAAGAATGGCTCGACGAAACAAGCCCGCTGCTGATGCCAGAGCGGAAAACCATTGTGACACATCCAGTTGCACCAGGCCGGAAGCAACTCGGTGTGCTTGAACAGCCCTTGTGCATAGATGGAATAGTTGAGCGCAAGCTGATCCGTCATGATGGTGCACGCTGACTTGAGCGCCAGCGCGATGCTCTCCTCCCACACGCCCCAATGCGGTGCCTCGTGGTGCAGCGCAAAGACACCCGCGTTGAGCATGGGAAAGCTATGGAGCTTCTCCGCGACCTCGCCGCCGAAAGCAGCGGCGTACCAGCCCGCAACCACCTTCCAGTAGTCCGGCAAGCCGCCGTATTGACGAACGCTGCCGCGATCGATTTCCGGAACGATTGCCATTCCGCGGCGACGGTTCGCTCCTTCATAGAATAGTTCGACGGCGGTCCAGTCCTGCACCCAGGCGTCCGCGTCGAGCCAGAAATACACGTCAAAATCGGGAAAGTATCGTCGCAGAAACGGGCGTGCCAAAAGCCCGCGCAGAAATGCCGGCTTGGTTTCGCGCTGCGGAAAGTCAAACTCCCATTCCGGCTCGACAAAAAAGTCGACGAGCGGCCGCAACACGTCGCGCTGCTCCTGGGTGCAGCCCAGGTCAAGAAATGCCACGGCCGCGTTTCGCCCCGGCGGCTTGTCGCGAACAGACTGGATACACCCTCTCGCGAATTCCGCGTAGTGCGCATCGGCGGCCGTAATTACGACCATTCGTCGTGGCATATTTCAGCGTTTCTTAACAATCGTTGTTCGATTTAGCGTCGGGGCTCGCTCCGCACGGCCTTGTCGAACCTGGCCCTCCCCCGCCAAAATGCTAGTTTGCTCCCGTGTCGCGCACAATCGAGGATACAGAAATGAGGCTTTTCTCCGCTGTCATTCTGGCATTGGCATTCACTGCAATTTCCCAGGCCTCCGATAACGGGCTCGTCTGGCCGCAATTTCGCGGCCCTGATGCGTCGGGAATCGCGGCGGACCAAAAGCCGCCGATCGAAATCGGCCCGGATAAGAACGTAAAGTGGAAAGTGCCCGTTCCCAGCGGACTTTCCTCACCGATTATCGTCGGCGACCTGCTCGTTCTCACTGCGTTCGACGATGGAAAGCTGTACACGGTCGCGTACAACCGGGCCGACGGCAGTGAAATCTGGCGCGCCCATGCTCCGGCCGAACAACTTGAAACGTTTCATAAAACCGAAGGCAGCCCGGCGGCTTCGACCTGTGCCACCGATGGCGAGCGCATCAATTCGTATTTCGGCTCCTGCGGGCTTTTCTGTTACGACCTTGCCGGCAATCAGAAATGGCACTTTCCACTTAAGCCCGCCAAGATGTTTGGCGATTTTGGCACTGGTGTGTCGCCCATCCTCGTTGATGGAATTGTGATCCTGCTGCGGGACGAAGCCGGCGACCCGAAGATCTACGCCATCGATGCCGCAAGCGGTAAACCGAAATGGGAAAAAGTCCGCCAATCGCGCACCGGGTATTGCACCCCCGTCGTGTGGGATACTCCGGATGGCAAGCAGCTGGCCGCGCCGGGTTTTGGTCAGATGACCGGCTATGATCTCGCGACAGGTGACGAAAAGTGGTTCGTTCGTGGCATGCCGGCGGCGTGCTGCGCGTCACCCGTCGCGGCTGAGGGTAACTTGTATTTCGCCGCCTGGTCGCCGGGTGATCCCTCGGAGCCCTCAGATTTCAAGATGCCGACGTTCGATGAACTTCTGAAACAAGTCGGAGATGACAATGGCGACGGGGACGTTTCGCATGAGGAGGTTAAGGGTACCGACTGGGAATCGTTCTTCGATGCCAACGACCCGAACAAGAACGGCCAGATCGAGCGAAAGGAATGGGACGGCGTGCTTGAGTACATTGCCTCTTCGCGAAATAGCGCATTCGCTCTGCGGCCGGGCGGAACCGGCGATGTGACGGACACGCATGTAATCTGGAAGCAAACTAAGGGCCTTCCGTACGTGGCGTCGGCAATCGTTTACGAAGGCCAGCATGTAATGGTCAAGGACGGCGGCATCGTCACGGCCTACGACACTAAGACCGGGAAGGAAATCTATCAACGCCGCGCGATCGAAGCAGGCAGCTATTACGCTTCGCCGGTAGCGGCGAACGGCAATATATACTTTGCATCGCTAGCCGATGGCGCGGTCACGGTGTTAAAGGCCGGCGCGACCGCACCGGAAGTCGTCGCCAAGAATCCCCCGCTGGGCGAACGTATGGCAGCCACACCGGCGATCGCCGACAACACGCTGTACATTCGCACCGCCGATCACCTGTGGGCATTCGCGGAAGAATAGCGTTCGAGCTGGAAAATTTTCCGCGCTTACGAAAGACAGCTATACTGTACCGGGGAGCTTATCGGAAGGGCGTTCGCCATGCGCACGTCGGAGCTAGTCCGGTTTCGTTGCAGCGGCTGCCAACAGCTATATCATGTTGCGCCGACGTTGGCGAACGAACGGGCGAAGTGCCGGCGCTGCGGGCATGTGTTCGAAATCCCATCTTCATCGGCTGAGGCACTCAACGGCCGCAGGCCGGGACAGGCCCTGGTCGATCGGCTGACCGCGTGCCGCATTGCCGGACCTGTCGAACGGCCGTCGCACAAGCGGTTTTCGTCGCGAATTTTCGCCTTGGGCGGTTGTGCCCTGCTGTTGTCGGCCATCGTCGTTGCCGCAGCAATGTTTCGAGCCGATTCGGGTCCTGAATTGCGAGAGAACCTTCAGCGGGGCCGCGTCGCCAGGTTCTCTCCACCGCGCAGCAAGTTTGACTTTGCATCCGTGACGGAGTTGATCGAAGCCATCGAGCCATCGGTCG
Organism: uncultured Planctomycetota bacterium; assembly: GCA_963786455.1. Classification (GTDB taxonomy): domain Bacteria; phylum Planctomycetota; class Planctomycetia; order Pirellulales; family Lacipirellulaceae; genus JABDGM01. Next base: position 594,173 of record CAWAZX010000019.1, read on the forward strand.
TCTGGATCAAGACCGATAGGGGAAATAGTAGCGGCTTTGTGATCGATGAGTCCGGATTGATCGTCACCTGCTACCACTGTATTGAGGACGCGCAAAGCGGCCGAGTCGTCTTCCAGGACCGGGGCGAAGCTCCCATCGTCGGTGTCCGCCGAATAGCACCGGAACGCGATCTCGCCGTAGTCCAGATCGACACGACACGCTCACTCGTTCCCTTGCCGATATCGACCGAGCCACCCAAGAAAGGCGAACCGGTAATTGCCTTCGGCTCGCCGGCGGGGTTGTCGTTTACTGTCACCGAAGGCTCGGTAAGCGCGGTGCGAACTGGCAAGGAAATGTCGAATCTCTCCGTCGAGTGGTCCCACTCCATCGAGGGAGCTTTTTGGCAGCGGTTTACTTCGACCGTTTCGCTCGTGCAAATTACCGCCACAACCATGCCCGGCAACAGCGGCGGTCCGATTGTCGACTTCCGAGGCAATGTGCTTGGCGTTTCTGCATTTGGGCTGAATTGGCACGGCCAAATGCTGGGGTTCTGCATCTCAGCGCAAGACATCCGCGAGGTAGCAAGTCAGTTAGATGCAGAGCTAACGCCACTGCGTGTCCTGTCAACTCGGACGCCACAAATCCGTTCTTTGCCGCAAATTCCTTGGGATTTGCCGCCGTTGCCGTCATCGCCAGGCCCCATGGCAATTCAATAGCCGCTGTCGACAGGTCGTGAACATTGGGAAGTTATTGCGACTTCGCCACTTCCACCATGTAGACGTGAGTGGGGCCGTGGATGTTTGAGCGGAAGACGATCCACTTGCCGTCGGGCGTGAAGGTGACGTTCGGCTCCAAGTTGTAGTCGTGTTTGGACAGGTCGACCAATCGCTCGGCGTTCAGCACGCCAGTTTTTACTTGCTTAGCCGCGTTCTCCGGCAAGCCGGTCATCGTCACGAGCTCTGGCCGGAATAAATAGATCCACTGTCCGTTGCCGGGCGGGTCGAGTCGTTCGTGGCTGGGCGTCAGGTTAGCAACGCTGGCCGGCCCGCCGCCATCGCCGGCCATCATCGTGCCGTCTGGCGAGACGTTGAAATGCACCGACCACGCAGTTGCGCTCCAGGTGGTACCAGGTGCGGGCCTTTGTTTCGAGGTCGTATTTCGCTAGCCAGAACACCAGGCTTCGCGGTGTTTGCAGGTCGTACCAAACCGCCCGGCCATCGTCGCAGAAAAACTCGTGGCCGGCGATTTCCATGTCCATCGTCCGCGGATGGACAAGTTGGAGATCGGACCCGTCGATGCGGATGAGCCATACACGATCGACGAAGTGCCATGGACCTTCGTGGCAGAACATGATTTGCTGCGGGTCGGTCGGCGAGCACTGCAGGTGGTTGAGCCAGTCGTTGCTGCGATGAATTACTTTCGACTCGCCGCTGGCGATATCGATCGTGTAGAGAACGCGTGGCGCGCCAGACGCCCACGCAGGCAGGAGCCGGCCCTCGAAGCGGCCATCGGGAGGAGTGCGGGGGACCGCTTTCCCGTCCGGGTCGCGGCCAATCGCCACAATCAGCGTTTCATCGGCATTGACGGCCACATTGCCGCCGCCGAACTGTTCTGGCAGTTTTGCCACGTGCCGCTCGGCGTGCGTATCGAGATTGGCGGCGAGTACCTCGCCACCTCTCCCAAAGTCGAATCCGGGCCGGCGCCGGCGCGCTTCGTCATCCGACCGATCATTTTCGCGCTGCGCGGTATCGCCGCGGCCCGTGTCTCCTCGTCGTCCGCCGCCGCGGCGTATGAAATACACATCACCCGTCTTTCGGCCGGTCACAAGCACTTGCACGCGGCCATCAACTACCTGGGCGATTTCACGCGACTTCAGGTCGACGGTGTAGATGCCATCGCGCCGTGTGAAGATGACCTTCTTTCCGTCTGCCGAGTACGGGTACTGGTGGAAATACAAACTCTGGCTGTCGGGCTCTCGTGAAAGACGCACCACGCGGTGGCCTGTTTCGGGCTCGATCCACTCGGTCGGCGGCTCGGGCTGGCCGAGAGAAATACTGGTCATACTCAAAGCGAGCCAAACGTCGGCAACGGCAGCTAGGACTATGCGATTCATGGGCACAAGCTCCTGGGTCGTACCTTCACGCGGTTTCCCAGCATACCATACGCGCTGGCAAGATTTCCGGATTTCTTGAAACGGCCGCGAACCTCATGTAGCGTGAGGTTTCGTCTCTTCATCATCTCGCTTGTTCGTGAGCGCGATTCGAGGCGCCGTTATGCAAGCTGCGTCATTCAACGTCGGCGCCAAATGCAACAAATCTTGTTTCGTAAATTCGAGCTCCACCGCTTAACGTCGTATTGCGTATACGTTAGCGGTGGCACTTTCGCGTCGTTCGCTTACAGGATGCCAATCCTGCGGCGGCAATCAGCAGCGCGGCCGTTGTTGGTTCCGGTACGTTGCCGACCATCTTCGCGAATGAGCCGACTCCGTGGGTGTTTTCGTACGACAGACGGAACGTGATGAAGTCGCTCAGGTCGTGATCGAAATCGCCGTCCAAGTCGCCGCGCAGATATGCTTGCAATTGATCAACGCCCGCGAAGTTGGTTCCTTGCCCAGCCTTGAATATCGACCAATCGGCGGCCGTGATTTGCGCATCACCATTCAAGTCTCCCACCATCGTGTTCGAAAGCACTTGGGCAACCACCGCGCCAGGCTGGTAAATGAGTTGCCAAACCGCGTTACCGGAAAGGTCGGGCACCAGCGTGGGTGCGTCGAACTTTGTGCCCGTGAGTCCGCCGGCCGCGGACAGGATTTCAATTTGAGCCCCGACCGCCGGTGCAAATCCATCGACGGATCGAATCTGAAAACCACCAGCGAGAAGTGCCTGGCCTACGACTGCGATCTTGCCAAATTGCCCTGCTCGATCCGCCAACTTCGATTGACAGTGAACCGTCCACGGTTTGCACGTAGTCGTCGTTGATGGTCAGTCGCCCAAATTGCCCCATTGTTAGCTCACCGCCGTCGTTCCCGCCCACGGTGAGCGATGCGATGGGTGCAGTCACCGTGTCAACCAGTACACTGCCGCCATCGAGAAACACGGCTGCACCAAGTGGATCGCTTTTCGGCGTGGCGACCGTGACCGCGTACAGTCGCCCAATCCATGCCGACATCGTCCGAGAGCTGCACGTTCACCGAACCGGCTTGCAGCTGTTCGAGATACTGGCCCATGTCGATCACGCCGACAAACGGTGTGGTAGCGTTAATCTGCCCGGACCAACCGAACCGGCCGAAATTAAGCCGGTGCTCTGCTGACGTGTCGAGTAGCTGCACGAAATCCGTGACGGTTTCGTCGCCCGACTGCTTGAGGCTCATCGCGACATAGCCGTGAATCACGCGCTCTCCGGCGGCTAGTTGGTGCTGCATGGTGAACGCCACGTTTTGATTGGGGGCCAGGCGATCCAAACCGACAATTGGATCGGCCGACGATTCTGCAATTGCCGCTTGCCAGGCGGGATCGATGAAGAGCGTGTCCGGACTGTCACGGCCGCCGTCGAGCGTGAAATTGTCGATGTCGCCAAACCGGTAGTCGCGCATGCTCACGGCATACACGCCAGGCTTTACTTCCTGGTCCCATTTCGCATCGTCATTCCAGTTGCCGTTGCCGCTGTCGGCCGTCCAATGGAATTCGCGGATGTCGGCCGCGTCGTTTTTCTGGGCCTGGTACAGGCTTTGCTCGCCGCCGACGATCACCTTGGTGCCGTGCGATTCGTGGAAGCCAGCGCAAGTGGCTCCACCCAGGTGACAGTTGCCGGCGTTCACCGTGCCGGTCGAGCCGATGAGCCAGCTCTGCGCCGTCGGCGGGCTCTGTGCGATGAAGCTGTTGGCCTCGGAATTCCAAATCACGACATTCGCCCCGGCCCAACCGTGGCCGCTGCCGCTGTCCCAGCGGTTCTGCACGTTGATCGCGTTGCCGTTGATATCGAGGCTGTCGAACAACAGGCCGTTGCCCCAGCGATGATGCGGACCGCTGTCGGCGCGCGTATTGGCCGTGGTGGAGCTCGTAAACACGATGGGCCCGGTGACATTGCTGCCGGTCACAAAATCGTGCCGCCCCGAATCGGCGAACGAGTTCTTCACCAGCGAATTCTGGGCATCCATGGCGAACGTGTAGCGCCGTCCGCCAGTGACCTGGCCCGACGGCAGCCGGCTCGTCACGTTGTCGACGGTGATGTGCTGCGTCCCGTCGGCTTCGGAGGTGAACACCGACGCGTAGGAAAAGTGGCGCGTCTCGACGTCGCGGACGAAACCATCGTCCACGCGCGTGAAGCGGATGAACGTCGGCGTGCGCATCTCGTTCGTCTCTTCCCGCGCATCGAGCGATTGGCCGCGAAGGTTTTCGACGCCCACGTTGCGGATTTCGTTGGGCAGGTTGTAGGTGCGCACCGTGCCGCCGCCCCACTGGGTATCGAGGGCAGTAGTGATCGGAGCATCGAAGTACACCGGTTGCCTTCGATCCGCGTGATCGTCCGTTGCCACTTGAGATCGCGGCTCCCCGCAGTCCATGGCGCCGTTGGGAATCAGGTGCATCCCCAACTCTTCGATCCACGCCTGCGTGCTGGGCCGAAAGATTTCGATCATGCCGCCGACCGCCATCCCCGCGGTGGATGCCACGCGGAAAGCTTTGCGCTCCGACGGGCACGCGCTTATCGATGATTTGAATTTGCGGACCGAGCGACCGGCCGCTGGTGGAGCCGGCGAAATCGATCACCGGCGTGCTGGGCGAGTCGATCGAGTCGGTGCGGTTTTGCGAGACGATGTGCGTGTTCGTGGCCAGGCTATCGCCGCCACCGGCGCCGCGCAGCACGATGCCGCTGGTGGTGATGTTGATGCGGCCGTTGACATTGAACTTGCCGGGTCCGAGCTCGACGACGCCGCGGAAGCCGTTGGCCTGCAGCGGCCGCGAAGCGGCAAAATTGATCGCGTTCTGAATGTGCTGCGTGTTGTCGCCGGCAATGGGGTCGATGTGGATCACGACCGGAATGTTTTCTGGGATGTTGCGCTTGCCTGCGCCGTAGCCGACCATCGAGAAATCGGGGATGCGGTCGCCCTCCGCATCGGGCACATAGATCAGCCGGCCGGTGACGCCGGTGGTCACCCACTTCGTTTGCTGGGCATCCGCCCGGTGCAGCATCGCAGCGATGGCAATCAGTCCGCCGAAAGACCGCCACAAGATCCGATTCATCGCCCTTCTCGACCGTGCAACTTGGCCATTTCAAAATCTGGTCCGTCCGCCATCCTAAGCGAAGTTAAGGATCGCCGCCATGAAATAACGCGGCCGTATGCTGTGAGAATGCGGCATTCCCCGGTTCGTAGTTCCGGTTTTAGCCGGCTTGCCGCCTAAAGGCGGAACTACGAACGCCGATGCGCACGGCTGATGCGATCGACATTACCAGGAGCATAAAAGTTGCTGGCTCCGGCACCGCCGCGATCCCAGTTGTCGTTGCACCACTGCCGGCTGTCTTGCCGAAGTTTGCGTGCCAGAAGTCGTAGTCGGCCTGGTCCACGATGTTCGGCGATGCGCCTTCATTGATCAGCGGCGTGGTTGTCGCCAAGTGGTTCCGCCAAATCACATAGTCGGCCGCGTCGACGACGCCGTTTGAGTTATAGTCGCCCGGAACCTGGTTCGGCATGAACGAGCTCAGCGTGACAGCGTTCGCGGAATAGGTCACCAGGAATTTGCCGAGCCCAGCGTTGAGCACGTCGCCCGGAGTGTTGGAAAACGTGCCGACACGGGAACCGGCCGACAGAATCTGAAAAGAATCGCCAACGCTGGGCACAAAGCCGTCAGCGAGCGAAACATTCAGAGTGCCGTTTAGTGATGCGATGCCGCCCACATTCAATGCATCGAATGTGCCGGCTGTGCTTCCGCCAAGTTCGATAGCGAGCGTGGCACCCGCATCCTGCGTGTAATTGCCGTCGACCGTAAGCGTGCCGGCGCTCGTGCCCGGCGATACGGTGCCGCCCGCCTGATTTTGTAGTGACGCATTGACGCGCCCATTGCCTCCGACGTGACCGTTGTTGATGACACTGCCGAGAATGGGCAAATCGGTGTCGTCGTTGAAGTTGATGCGGCCGGGGCCGTCGATGGTCAGCGTTCGGCCGGGAGCCATGAAATCCAATGGACCGTCTAAGTCGAGCCGGGCTCCGGGGCTTGCAAACGCGATCGTCTTGTTAACTAGCGCGACGTCGAGCTCTATTTCGTGCGATCCGCGATCAACGATAATCCGCGCCGTCAGGTCATTCGATTCCAGGCTAATCTTCCCGGATCCGGCAATCCTGTGCGTGTCGGTACTGACGAAACTTATCGACTTGACGGTGACCGCCGCGCTATTGGTTATGACCACGGGCGCAATGATATCATCCACAAAGCTAAACACGACTTCACGATATTTGCTGTTGGGATACTCATTCGTCGCAATCTCGGTCCAATTACCGGGGTCAGTCCATTCGCCGCTGCCGAAAATGCCCTTCGCTCCCGTCCAAGGGACGGGAAAGATATCGACAAAAACCGTGGTCATCGAAAAGGAGTCGATCACCACCTGCCCCTCGCCGCCCCCGCCCATCATGAAGCTGGGCCCGATCTGGATCGATTCGCCATACTGGTGCAGCATGTTGTTGGTGACTCGGTCAACGAACTGGTAGTTCACTCCGTCGAACGAGTACGACGTCGTGAAATTGTCTAGAGTTTTTAACAAGCTGATCCAAAGCGGCGCCCCGCTGGGCAAGGGTCGGGCAATCTCATCGACCTGGGCGCCGTTGACGATGTTTCGAATCAGGAACGTGTTACCGCGCAGCCGGCCGGTGGTAACAAAGCTTTCATTGGCGTGGAGGGCGTCGCCCAGCCCCAGCCCGACGGGATTGGGCGGCGTTCCTTTGAGTCGAACCACGATCGGAGCATAGGAAAACTGACCGGAGGATTGCGCGTCAATTTTCATCGTGGCGATCCAGCTGTCGGTCGAAGGTACTTCGCGATACAGAAAGGGAGCGTTGTTCCGATTCGCGTCCCAGGCAACGCCGAGGCTGCCGTTCGTATTCGGATGCTTGTTCAAGTCCTGGATGACAAGCGCACCCGCTCTGTCGTTACCCTGGCCGTCGAAGCCATCCGCAACGAAAGCGGCCGGCATCGTGGCATTTCCGCCGCTCGTCGGATTATGAACTCCCGTCCAAATTCCTTCTCGCGGGACGGTATCCGTCGAGTAGTCCCACTGGGCCGCATGGGGAAAGGGAACCTCCCCAAAGTCGTCGCGGATTTGGGAGTGGGCCGATGATGTCCACAGAAAAACGCAGCCGATCGTCATCAACACGATGGCGCACCAAATAACTCGCATCGGCGATTCTTTCCTGTCAGTGGGCAGAGTGAACCGTTCGTTCCTGACGGGAGTCCTCACTATCGTACCTCCGTGCAGCAAACGTCTCCATTAGCTTTTGCACCAAACTCGTGAAGTCAGGCGTGGGGCCGGTTCGATGGAAACCGGCGGCCAGTTGTCAGTCATCCGGTACAGCGTCACAATGCAGTCGTAGACGCCTTTCTCCCCGCTCCTAGCTCCCTGCTCTCCGCTCGTATGCCTTCCCAGCGCATCACCGTTCCCGAGTTCACCGGTTTCAAAGCGGCCGGCCGCAAGATCACGATGGTCACGGCGTACGACTATCCGATGGCCCGGCTGGTCGACGCGGCGGGCGTCGAAGGCATTCTGGTGGGCGACAGCATGTCGATGGTCGTGCAGGGGCACGAGAGCACGCTGCCGGTGACGCTCGACGAGATGATCTACCACGCCGAGATGGTCGGCCGCGCCGTGGAACACGCGCTGGTGGTGGTCGACATGCCGTTTCCCAGCTACCACCTGGGCAAGTACAAGGCGATCGAAAACGCCGGGCGGATTCTGAAGGAGACGCGCTGCCAGGCGGTGAAGCTCGAAGGCGGCGCCGAGCAGGCCGAGACGATCGCCGCGCTGGTGTCGGCGGGCATTCCCGTGATGGCCCACTGCGGGCTGCGGCCGCAGAGCGTGCATCAGCTCGGCGGCTACCGCGTGCAGCGCGACGAAGCCGAGCTGCTGGCCGACGCCCGCGCGGCCGAACAGGCCGGCGCGTTCGCGATCGTGCTGGAGTGCATTCCGCGCAGCATCGCCGAGACAGATCACACGCGAGGTCGCGATCCCCACGATCGGCATCGGCGCCGGCGCCGACTGCGACGGCCAGGTGCTGGTGCTGCACGACCTGCTGGGCATCACCAGCGGCTACGTGCCGCGGTTCGTGAAGGCGTACGCCGATCTCAAAAGCGAGATCACTCGCGCCGTGGCGCAGTACCGCGACGAAGTCCGCGACGGCACGTTTCCCGCGAAAGAGCACGGGTACGAATAGCACTATAAGACTGATGGCGATCAGCGTTAAGCAGCTTCTCGTCTCGATTCTTTTCGTCGGATTTTCGATTTCTGCACTATTGAATCACGAGCGAGCCTATATGCTCGAATTCGTGAAGCTAACAACGTTCGGTGCGCTGGTTGCAATGGCGTATGGCATCTGGGCCACAGCGGGCGAGGACCGGGCGTTTTGCACCGGCTTCCTGTTGTGGGGCGGGCTCTACTACTTGCTCTTCGTAGTAATACAGACGGAGCGAATCGATTTGGGTACGGACATCTTGCTGTCGCGATTGGCAAGGCCGCTGGATCATGTTGGATTTGCCTGGGCTTTGTATGAGAAAACGGGGCATCTGCTTATTTCGCTCGTTAGCGGAGTGATCGGCAGTTGGGTGACTGTCGTCTTCTACCGCAAGCGACAGCGGATGCTGAAGGCTCGAGCGATCCAAACGCAATAGTCGGCTACATCGCATCACGACCGTTTACGGTCGTTCCCGCCGCAGGCGGTAATAGGCCCGGCGTTTACGCCGGGTTGCAGTGCGTCCACACAGCTCCTCTCGGCAAGCGGCCGCGGCGGTCGCCGCGGCCGCTTGCCGAGAGGAGGAACGGAGCGTAACTCATGAAACCCGACATCAATGCCGGGCCTAATACTGGACGAAAGGACGTAAACGTCCTTCCGATCAATTGCGGTATAACTAACACAACGCTCGTCCACCTTTCATGGAGACCGCACAAATTGAATCGTCCCAACATGAAATCTCTTCCGCCACTCGGCCGACTGTTCGCTTTTGCCGTGTTTTTGCCGGCGATGGTGGCTGGATCGAACCAATTGCTGTTCGACCTCATTCGATCATACCCTGGACTTCGCGTCTGGCTGTACCCTTGGATGACGATCTCTACCGCTGTGCTGAGCTGGTGTGTGGGTCGCTATTTACAACCAGCGTGGCTGTGTTGGATCGTATTTGGATGGAGCCTGGCACTTTTGGATTTGCTTACCGTCGCGGCCTGTATCGATCACCGAATTGATGAGCATTTTGGTTTTGTGCTCGTATCCGTGCAAATCAGCCTGGTTGTGCTATGGGCAATTTTGGGGCCGATAGGCTGGCAGTGGCGTTTACCAGTGCTCTGGTTGCGGTGCCCGTCGTGATTGCTTTTTCCGACTCCTTCTGCGCTGCAATGGGACGACGGGTGGAATGTATTGATGGTCCTGACGGCGGTCGTCGTCACAATATTGGGTGGCATGCTGCGGTGGTGCGGCTTCGTGCTCCGTCCGGCACAGTTCGCCACGTCGAATTCGGAAATCGTCGCTGCGGCAACTGCGCATCAGTTCGGGCTGAAGCACATGCTTGTCTGGTCGACTGCGATCGTGCCACTGTTACTGGCGATACCGGGCTTCAATTTCTTACTCTTTTCACGCCCCCTCGGCGATATGGAAGTCGCTCTTGCCGGCATCTTTATCGCGTTGAGCCTGGCCATGGTGAACCTGGCCGCAACTTGGTGTGTGCTTGGTGGCGGTGCCTGGTACGTTCGCGTTTTGATGTTGTTGGCAGTCACATTCGTTGTTGCCGCGTGTTCAACGATCTATTCGGCCCACCTTATCGCCAAATACTGTACAAACTGGTTGAACGTCGCCATTCTCGACACACTCATCGACATGGCGCGAGCATTGGATCGCTTGGATCGGGCTTAATGCCGCACTATTGGCAGCGCTGCTGTTGTTCCTGCGCGAGAGGTTTTCAGTTAATGCGAAACGAGATATCGCCGGCGTCATAGACCTGCGATTTGCGTAGATTATGGCGTCAATGCCCGACGAAAGGCTCTGAACGTATTACATCCCCATTGGGTATAGCCAGCGCTAATTAGAACTTGTTGATTGAGACAACCGCCGCCATGCAGTCCCTCTCATCACGACGCCGACTGTTAATCTTTGCTGTGCTGTTACCGGCATTCGTGGCTGGGTCCAACCAGTTGCTGTTCGAAATCGTTCCCACGTTTCCGGGGTTTCGCATCGCGATTTATCCATGGATGGCACTTTCCACGGCCGTGCTAAGCTGGTGCACAGGCCGGTACCTGTCGCCCGCATGGCTGCGGTGGACGGTGTTCGCGTGGTGCCTCATCTTGCTGGATATGCTGACCATTGCCGCTTGTCTGTCATATCGAACTGAAATGCACTTTGGCCACATGATGGTCGCGGCGCAAGTCAGCCTAATTGTGCTGTGGGCCGTTTTGGCTAGTGGCAATTGGCAGTGGCGCATGCCGCTCGGGCTAGTTGCTGCCGCCGGATTAATCGTTTTCGCGAGTACTTTTCGCCCCTACTGGGGCAGGCCGGATTGGAACCTGCTCATGATTGTCACGTCATTGGTCATTTTGCTGGTATGTAGCTGCGCTTTGACTCAGCGGATTTGCGCTGCAACAGCCGGCTGGAGAAACTTCGGGCCGGAGCGACCATCACTCGTTCAAGACAATTCAATTCGGACTGAAGCACATGTTGCTCTGGGCCACGGCGCTAGTGCCGCTTCTCTTGGTAATGCGTGGCCTGGATTTCTTCGTTCTAAAGCGATTTGGTGGTGCGCCGGATAGCTTTTCTTTTGCGTTGGTGGCGATGGTCATGGCGGCCGTCAATTTGATCGCAATATGGAGCGTGCTGGGACAGGGTCACTGGACGCTGCGTCTGGCTGCACTACTGGCAGTGCCCTATCTTCTTGCCGTCGGTACAAGTATGTACTTGCAATACGTTGAATGGACTTATCGGACGACTTGGGCGTTTGGTCAACGGAGCCGCTGGGCCTTCAGCAGGGCCTGGTATGATTCCCTGGTGCGAGTAATCGCCGATCACCGAGAGTCGTTGGTGAATTGGCTTTGCCTCAATGCCGCGCTGTTGGCAGCGCTATTGCTGTTTCTTCGTGCTAGCGGTTACCGATTAATCAAAAATCGCCGCTAGCGAATCGTTTTGCGCTACAACGACGACGCCTATATCGCCGCAATCGTGAGCCGCTTTTGCAATTTGCCTGGCCTTGGAACTGCCGATGTAGAAGTAAAAAGGGCGCGATCTATGTTCTGTTCCAAGTGTGGCCAAAAAGCCACCGGCAAGTTCTGCTGGTCATGCGGCAATCCACTCCATCCTGCGGCACCGGCAGATGCGGTGCTGATCGCAACGGACTGGACCAAGGTTTTCGAATACGAAGCTCTTATCCGCGTGCCAGAGGTTCGCGAGCGAATTGCCCGGCATGCTGCACGCGCGAAAAAACGGATGTCGGGAGAACAGTTTCTCGATATCTGTGACAAGTTGCTTTCACCGCTAACGAGTGGCGTTTCTTTGACCACGATCGCCGCAATCACGCAGCCCCTTACCGAGAAACTCGGCATGAAAACCGGCTGCGCGCGAAGCGCAACGTTTTACGAACAGCCGGGAACGATGCTGGTCGCGGTATTGTGCTCATTAGCCCAAAACGGCCAGGATCTGCAGAAAGTATCACAGGCGAGTGACGGGTGCTTGATCGAAGTGCAAGTACCGTCCGATGTCTGGTCGCTGGCCGCAGAACTAAAGATTGCCGTCCGTCCACTGCCGGACGAAACGTTGATCGACGCCGCCGTTACGGTCAAAGGGCAGTACTTCGACTGGGGCAAGAGCCGGCGTGTGATCGACCAAATCTTCGGCGACATCACGACGCTTGCGCGGGCAGCATAGATGTTGGTGCGTGCAAGCGTGTTCTGCGATTGCCGCTATCGGTGCACCGCGCACGAGCCCGTGTCGCACGTCGCGCCACCGCTGAACCGGTAGCGGTTCCGCGCGACCCAGCGGTACAGAGGTCGCCAAACAAACATGCTGCCGGGGAGATGCAAAAATGGCGACGCCCACCACAGCCGTCGCAACCGGCGCGTCAGGTAGCGAATCGCTTCCGCACCCCAGTGGCGGTCGCCTTGGCGGTCTATGATCACCATTTCCTGCATCAAGCGGTCGTGCGAGAGGTCGGGCCAGCGGCGGGCGACCTCCGGGTCGTGCAGCGAAAGAAACGACAGCTTGTGCTGACAGTCCCACCACAGCAGCCTGCGAAGCTGCGAGCTGCAGATTCCGCACTGCCCGTCGAAAACGACGATGTCGGTTCCCGGCCGTTCGGCCGGGCTCGGCAGGGGATTGGCGGCGGGCGGCGGGGCAGTTGCGGTGGCCATGTATCAATTCTATCGCAAGTTCAAGCGGCAAACCAATCTGAGGATGCAGGATGCGGGATGCCGGGGATACGGATAGGAAAGTTTTCCCTGCCCCGGGCATCCCGCATCCCCAATCCTTTCCGTGAGTGACTCCCGCCGCGGCGTACGATATAATCCCCAGGACAGGGGCTAGCACGAGTTCACCCTCTCTCTTCGAGGAGCATGTCATGGACCAGCTTCGCGAGCAAGTTGCCCGGGCCCGTCGGCGTTTGGTGTTGGAGCAGTTCCTGGGCCGATTGGTGTGGTGCCTGCTGGCGCATTCACGATCGCGGCCGTCGCCGTCGCCGTGCCGCGAATTGTTTGTCGATCCAGAACCTGCCGGCGAATTGGGACATGACGCTGGCTCGCTCGGCGCGCTGGTCGCCGGCATTTCTATCTGCCATTGCGTGGACGATCATTCGCAACCGCAGCGCCGCTCGACGCCGCCATTGAAATCGATCGGCGATTCGAACTGCGCGAGCGCATCGCCAGCAGCCTGTCGCTCGGGGCGGAGGAGCAGTCGAGCGAGGTGGCCGCGCCGTGGTGAACGATGCGCTGCGGGCCGTCCGCCGCATCGAGGTCGACGAGAAGTTCCGCGGTCAAGCTCGATCGCCGCGCCTGGTGGCCGCTCGTGCCCGCAGCGATTGCGTTTCTGCTCGTAACGTTCGTCGACAACCGCCAGGCGGCCAGCAGCATCGATCCAGATTCCGCGGCTGCGGCCGCAGAAACAAGTCAAGAAGTCGGTCGAATCTCTCCGCAAGAAGTTGGAAGAGCTGCAGAAGCAGGCCGAGAAGGACAAGGGCCTCAAGGCTGCCAACGGTTTGTTCAAGCAAATCGAGCAAGGCACCCGCGAATTGGAACAGAAGGAACAGGTCAATCGCACGAACGCGGCCGTCAAGCTGAACGACTTGGCCAAGCAGCTCGAAGAACGCCGTCAGCAACTGGGCGGCAAAGACAGCCTCAAGCAGCAGCTTCAAAGCATGAAGAACTTGGGTGCCGGCCCCGCCGAGAAAGCGGCCCAAGCCATGAAGCAAGGCGATTGGAAACAAGCCTTCGAAGAAATGAAGAATCTCGAAAATCAACTTCGCGCAGGCAAGCTCGACGCCGCGGCTAAGGAAAAACTCGCCAAGCAGCTCGAGCAAATGAAGGAAAAACTCGAGGCCGCGGCCGAAGCCCGTCAGCAGGCCATGGAAGACCTGAGGAAGCAGATCGAACAGCAGAAGAAGGCAGGGCAACCTGGCCAAGGCCAGCGAGCTGCAAGAAAAGCTGGCCAATTGCAGAAGCAGCAGCAGCAAATGGAACGCCTGCAGCAGCTCGCCCAGCAAATGGCGCAGGCCAAGCAGGGCCTGCAGCAGGGCGACTCCAAGAAAGCGGCCGATGCGATGGCCAAGATGGCCGAGCAGCTCGATCAAATGCAGCAAGAAATGAGTGAAATGGAAATGCTCGACGCCGCGATGGAAGAGCTCAAATGGCGAAGGACGCTATGGCCTGCGCAGAATGCGAGGGCGAAGGCTGCGAGGCCTGCCAGGGCAATATGGGAGGCATGTCGATGAATCGGATGAGCCGAATGGGCATGGGAATGGGGGCTCAGCAAGGCGGCGGCCGGTCCTCGGTCGGACGAGAAAAATGCCACCAACACTCGTGATACCCGTGTGCGACAAACGCCCGGACGCGGCAGCGCGGTCTTCGGTGGCATGGTTGAAGGTCCGAACATCAAGGGAGACGTGGCCGAAGCGATCAAGGAAGAAATGGCCACGCTCGAAGCCGAGCCGGCCGATCCACTCACCGCGGAACGACTTCCCAACAGCCGCCGCGAGCACGCCCAGCAGTATTTCGATCTGCTGCGCGAGGGAAAGTAACGATCCGCTTCGTGCCCAGCAGGGCGGAATCAATTTCGGTTTTGCCGCAGCGGCATCACCACGGCCGCAAACCACATCAACACCAGTGCTGTCGGTTCCGGCACGCTGGCGGCGGCCGCACTGGCCGCGCCGGCCGTCCGGCCGAAGTTTGACCGCCAGACATTGTAGTCTCCCGGCTGGACGCCCTCCGTGGGATCATTCTGCAGCGGTCCACCATTACGCCACAAAACATAGTCCGCGGCGTCCACTGCTCCATTGCCGTTGAAGTCGCCTGTGAGCGGCGCGGTCTTCACGGCAACACGCACATCGTCCAGAGCTACAATCTCGTTCACGAACGTGCTCAGAGATTCGAACCGGATCACCGAGTTGGCCGTGCCCGCCGGCAAGTTTACTTTGTAGTCCTTGAACGACTGATTGCTCAACACGTTGCCGGTGAAGATTGCATTCCCGTTGACATCCAAAACGCGCGCACCATTTTCAATCTGCACTTCTTCGTACGATTTCGCGGGATTGCCGGTGAACTCGGATAACAACGTGAAGTTTCCCGAACCGTCGGGGTCGAACAAGATGGCCAGGTAGTCGGCCGTCCCCGCCCCAGCATTGCCGGTTTCGAAGTCAGCATCGGTAGCGGCCAGAGCGACGGTCAATTCGACATTGGTTCTGCCGGCGAGATTAACGGGGATGTTGAGCTGCCGGGGCGGGCCGCCGCCGAAGGTAAAGTCGAGATCGGCCCCGACAACGTAGCGATCGCCCTCGGGATCCCAGGAGTAACCTCCCAAGAGCGCTCCCCCTTCCTCGATAACATAGAGGGCCGCCGACGTGCCGGTCGGCGTAGTGACTCGCGCAGGACTTTGCCTCCGGAGTGCTCAGGGCCCATCCCTTGCATGGTAAAGCCAAAATTCGTCCAGTTGATTGTGCCCGTTTTTCCTCCAAGTGCGGGGTGACCGGCGTTCGCCGCCACGACGTTGATCGAAACTGGATTCGTGAATGCGATGGGATCGCTGACGCGAATGATCCCTGTGTCGTCATGATTGAGGGAATTGAATGCAATAACTGGCACGTCGTATGAGATGAAGGCCACCGGCGGATCGGGGGCGAGCTCGTTCGAGTGGATCAGTAAGTCAAGCTGATCCGCCGCCGGTAGACTGACAACATCGGGAATATCAGTCACTGTATGCCCCGCGGCCACAAGCCGATCGCGAATATCGATGGCGCCCTGCCCTACGGGTCCCGGGAAGAAGCCAACGCGCGCGTTGGCTTTGTTATTAGTGGCCCAACCGATCAGTGAATCGAACACCATGAAGGCATCGTTCGTGTAGTCGCCAGCAAACGAATTGGAATCCCAGAGAATGCCAGCCCGCTTTTTCGGCGCCTCGGTCGCGAGCCCAATCCGGGTTGCATCGGAATCGCGCCCCCAGACCGCTGGACCACCGGGGTGAATCTCGAACCCCTTCCCAACAAAGTTGTACCGGGTCCCATCGCCATCGGTTTCGAAGGTTTCTCTCAATATGAGTTGTGCGTCGGCCGTAGCTAAGGCTAGCCACATCGCCAATCCCGTTAAGACCGATATCCACCTACGACAAGGCAGCATAACTACATCCTCCCAGAAGTAGATAAATCGCGCACAAGCCATGGGCCGCGCATGCTCGGCCATGCGGCGCACCGGAACCGGCAATCGTGAAAGGAGCGAACAGTGTGCCGTCAATTGTGATAAACGCCGTACGACAAAGTGTCAAGTTGCGATGGACATGTTTCTCGAAAAAAAACGGGGTATCGAGCGGGCATTCGCGACTTTGTTGCTGCTCGGCCGCAAGCTGTTGTCGCAGTGTGATACGGGGTCAGCGCCGAGTTCGAATGGCCGAGGGTGACAAACGCCGCGCCTGGACAACCCGCGGCAGGTGGCGTAGATTGGCCAAACTCTGCGGTCGCTAGGAGTTAGCTGGCCCGCCGAACCTACCCATGATTGGCCGACCAACAGTCGGCGTCTTTCGCACTACACGGTGGCTGTCTTGGGCCGCTGCCTGTTCCCCTCGCGGGGCGCAGCAATTCGCTCACCATGGAAAGGACGTTGCAATGCGCAGCAATGAGAAACTGAACTCTGATTATTCTTTCGATTATCGACTGCACTGGAATGGGTTGTCGGTGATAGCAGTTGTAGTTGCGTTTGCAGTTCTGTCATTGCCGAACGTCGGTGCTCTCGGTCAACAGCGACCACTACCCGAGCTGATCCAACAAGCGCGTGAAAACTTCAAGCCTATTAGTCCCGAGCAAGTGTCCCAGGCGCGTTCTGAGCTCACGCAGCGGATGTCGGAAGTGGAGCGCCTGGGTCGGCGCATCGACTGCCAGCGGCCAGCGCTGGATGCGATACCTGCGCGGGGACGACCTCAAACAAGAGCTCGCCAACGAAGGGCCAGACAACTTGGAAGTACTCGATGCTACACTCCGCCAATTAAATCGCGACGAAAACGGACTCGAATTGCCCAGATTCCGCCGGTTGGCCGACGCGTTGCGACGGTACCGCGATCTAGGCGCCGTTTCGACGTGGGAGAATCCGGCCGACGTGTACGCCCAGCAGCTCGACGCCCTCCAGCGGCAGTTGGACGCGTATCGCCAGGAGCGGACGCCGGCCAATGAAATCGCCCTCGGTCAGCGGTTGAGGATTATCAACGATGTCGGCCAGGCACCCGAATTGGTACGAGCCATCCGCCGCGAATTATCGCAGCCGAACGCGTACGTAGATGTGTCGACACGCCTGATTGCCGCCGGAGCCGAACCAATCAATCGCTCTGAACACATTACCGACAACATCCTTGGCACGCGCATCCACGGCACGGCGCACACGACGGGGTCAGTCGGCGTCTCGACCATTCCGTCGGCCGATCGCGCCGTGTTAGAATTCATTTCCCAAGGCAACTCGCGCTCACAAAACGTGGGCAACAATGGTCCGGCGGTGATCCGCAGCACGGCCCATACAAACTTCACCGCAACGAAGCGCGTGGAGCTTTCGGATCCCGGGTTCGCTGCGCAGCCGGCTAATGCCAATGCCACCACGAATTCCGATATTCACTCGATCGCGAAGCGGGGCGGTGGGCTGGGTAGCCGCATTGTATCCAGAGTGGGTTGGCAGCGCGCCAACCAAAGCCACCGCCGGGCCGACGCTATCGCCAGCGATCATGCGGAAGATCGCATCGAGCGGCGATTCAACCAGGACGTGAATGATGAGCTACGTGACGCCCGCAAGCGTTACGAAGACGAATACCGTCGGCCTCTGATCCGTCGAGGCGAGTTGCCCGAATACACCCGCTTCAGCTCGGACACCGATTCGATATCCATTGAGACGACGCAAGCCAATCGCGGGCAATTGGGTGCAGCCGGCCCGCCGCCGGCAGCCCCTGAGGGCCACGACATGACGATGCGTCTCCACGAGTCCGCCGTGAACAACTACACGGCAGGCTTGCTGGGCGGTGCCACCGCCACCGAATCTCAACCCGGCGACGAGACCAAGTTCGACGTCCAGCTGCCAAAATGGATCCGCGATGCTTGGGAGCGGAGCGACAAGGAATTCGAGGATGGAACAGCCGAGGGCGAGGCGCCCTTCAAGCCCTGGTCCATGACATTGCGAGAACGGCCGATCACCGTCGACTTTCAGGACGGAAGATTGACTCTCACCACCCACGTCGCGCGGCTGCAATCCGGCGACCAAACTTTCAACAATTGGGACATCACCGGCACGTATACCCGGGAACTTGAAAATGGTCGCGTCATATTGCGCCGCGAGGGCGATTTAGTTGTATTGCCGGGCGACTTCCGCGGCTCGCTCACCAGCCGCCAGACGGCCGAGCGAAGTAACCTCGAAAAGGAAATCAACGAGCGATCCGCCCGCGGCCGCGGCTTCCCCAGCACGATCGAAATTGATCCGCTCGAGCCGGAAGGCCCCCTGGCCGATGCCGGGCCGCTGGCGTTCAACGAATTCGTGACCGGCGACGACTGGCTCACGATGGCCTGGGATAGACAAAGCAAGCGTAGTAATTAAAAACAATTGAACCACCAAGGACACAAAGTGCACCAAGGAAGTAATGGTGTGAAATGAGAGACGAGTGATGAGCGACGAGTTTCACAATTGACAATTGGCCAACCTTCATCCCTCATCGTTTCATTCGTACTTTCATACTTCCTGATCTTTGTGTTCGTCATGGTTCCAATCGTTCTGGCGTAGTCACTACGCACGCATGAAACAAATCGTCGACATCGCGTTCGATTGCTTGCCGCTTCGATCCGTCGGCCGCGTCGATGTGCCGCTTGACGCGTCGCCGGCGTTCCGCGCGCGTGCGAGCAGTTGCAGCGGGCGATTGACGCCCATGGCACGGAAAACACCTACTATCTTTACAATACGAGGTGCGTTTACCGACTGGCGAATTCGGAAGTTGAGAACATGCTCCGCTTCTCGTTCGAGGGGACCGTGTTGACCGACCGCAGCGATGCCAAAGCGGATCGGGCTGAGCTGGCGGTTGAGCTGCAGGCTCAAACGTGTGGCCCGATGCCGCCGGACGTGGTCGCTTGGTTTCGGGAGGTCATCACAAAAGCGGTACTCATCGAATTCGACCATTTCATCGCTGCCGGCCGCCTGGCCCAACGCGTGAATGACCTCGGCACGGTCGATAGCGTCGCCGATCTCACTGGCTTTGCTGGCATGAACGTGTAGTTCCGATTGCGGCACACACACCTTCGCCTTGTCTCCCTATCTCCCTGTCGCCCTGTCTATTCACATGCCGCTCGGCTCGCGGCATCTTCTTTGCCAGCACCGCTGCCAGGGTTGATCACGACCTCTCCAGTAAATGAGCGAGAATCGTCAAAGTTTGACGATTAGGCCGACGATACCAGTTCTGCTCGTTGCTCTGACTCCAGGATCGCCGTCCGCAGTACGGCCCTGCTGAGCGACAGCCCGGGGGGAAAGGTCAGGCCGACCTGTGGCAATTGCTGCAGGCCGATCGCGTACCGTTAACTCGGGCTATGGTGCCCCGCCGCGACGGCGATGCGTCGCACGGCATGCCGCACAGTCAGAAAGCAACAGCAATGAATCGGCCGCTCCGCAAATTCTGGTCGCTGGTGCTCAGCGCGTCGCTCGCTGGCGCCTGGCTGTGCTCCTCAACAGCCCTTCTATTGCCGCGAAGACGGCGATCTTTCGCATTATCTCGACGTGGCCACGGAGATCGAGTATCCCGACGTCGAGGAGCCCTCGCTAAATGAAGTAACCAACGCCCTGCCGCCACTGACACTGCAAAACTCCGAAAACTACGAGATGTGGGACCTGTCTCTGGAAGAGGCGGTAAAAATCACCATGTGCAATAGCCAGGTGATGCGTCGACTCGGCGGTCAAGTCGCCGAGCCTGGTCTCAGCTCGAGTGTGGAGGCGATATCGCGAACGATTAGCAGCCCGGTGCAAGTCGTGACCACCTACGATGTGGCTTTGACGGAAACCGTGACGGGCCAGTCGGTCGGCTCGCCGTTCCAAGGCTCCGGGCCGGAAGCCGCACTCAGCGAGTTCGATGCCCGGCTCGATGCCAGCGTGTTCTGGGAAAAGAACCGCCGGCCGCAAAATGCGGTGGGCATCCCGCAAATCCGGCCCGATATCTTCGCGCAGGAAGCCGGCACGTTTGGCGCCGGGATCACGAAAACCACGGCCGACGGTGCTACTTTTGCATTCCGCAATAACACGTCGTACGACGGGAATAACATACCGGCCCAAGACATCGGCAATCTTCAACCGAGCCGGCTGTTCGCCAGTGACTGGCAAACCAATTTCGAAGCGTCGTTCAGCCGCCCGCTCTTGCAGGGTGCCGGCGTACAGTACAACCGCATCGCCGGTCCGATGAGTTTCGACCAGTACTCCGCGGGGCTGGGGAATCCCGTGGACGGCGTCGTCGTCTCGCGAATTCGCACCGATCAGACAATCGCCGATTTCGAAGCCGGCGTGCGGGACCTGGTTCGCGATGTGGAGATCAACTACTGGAACTTGTATTTCGCTTACCGAGACCTGGAAGCGCGAAAGATGGGCCGCGATAGCGCCAGGAAACCTGGCGGAAAACGGCCGCACTTTTCCGTGTCAGTACAGTGGGCGGTAGTGCCGCCGATGAGGCCCGCGCCCGACTGCAATACTTTCAGTTTCGCGCCCAGGTCGAGCAGGCGCTCACCGAGGTGTACCGCGCCGAAAGCGTGTTGCGCTACATCATGGGCCTGTCGGCATCCGACGGCCGGCTGATCCGGCCGTCCGATGAACCCTCCAGCGCACGTGTCGCCTTCGATTGGACCGGAGTTCATACCGAGGCGATGTCGCGGCGGGTGGAACTGCGCCGGCAGAAGTGGGAAATCAAAAAGCGCGAACTAGAACTCATCGCCTCTCGAAATTTTTTGCTGCCCCGGCTTGATGCCGTCGGCCGCTATCGCTGGCTCGGGCTCGGAGACGAATTGATCGACCCGGCCGGTGGCGCCTCGAATTTTCGACAAGTGGGTTCAAGTGCGTTTGGCACGCTTACCAGCGGACAGTTCCAAGAGTGGCAACTTGGCCTGCAGCTCAACGTGCCGATTGGTTTTCGGCGTGAGCTCTCCGGCATTCGGCATCAGGAATTGCTGATTGCCCGCGAACGAGCGATTTACCAGGATCTCGAGCTCGAAATCTCTCATCAGATGGCTAGTGCGATCCGTGACGTCGATTTGAATTACCGCCTTACACAAACCAATTTCAATCAACGCGTCGCCGCCGAGGCGGAGGTCGTGGCCGTAAACGCGTCGTACCAGGCCAATATCGCAACGCTCGACTTGCTCCTGGACGCCCAACGGCGAAGAGCGGAGGCCGAGAGCGCCTACTACCGGTCGCTGGTGGATTACAACAAGTCAATCATGAACGTCCATTACCGCAAGGGCTCCCTGCTGGAGTACGACGGAGTGGCTCTGGCAGAGGGGCCGTGGCCAGCCAAAGCATATTTCGATGCACTGCGGCAGGCGCGCAAGCGAGACGCCAGCATGTATCTGGATTACGGCTATACGCGTCCCAACGTGCTGAGTCGCGGACCGTATGAGCAATGGATCGGCACGGCCACGAACGGTCCGCAGGAAGTGCTCGACACATCCGGCCCGACCCCGGACGAGGCGAATCCGCCGGCGGTCCCAAGCGATTCCGAGGAAAGCTTGCCGTCGCCAGGGTTGACTCCGCCGGCAGGCACGCGGCCCACAGACACCGACAGCCGGATGTGACCATTTACGAATGAGCGGTAGTCCTCGTACTCTCCTCACTTGCCACCGCATCCTGCCATCGCATTCTGCGCAGCGGCGTGCCAAAAGCTTTCTCTCCAAGTATAACGGAAATCGTTGGCGCGCCGTTAACGAATGATCTCTGACGAAATGTTGTCTGTTCGACGATTATGTTTTTCTCGTTTGACGGTATCGACGGCACCGGCAAGACAACGCAAATCCGCCTCTTTTGCGATGCACTCGGTGCGCACGGCTTGAATGTCGTTGCGTGTCGTGATCCGGGAAGCACGCGGCTAGGAGAACAAATTCGTGAGTTGCTGCTAAACAGCGATGTGGATTCGCCGATCGGCCGGCGCACTGAAATGTTGCTATACATGGCGGCCCGAGCGCAATTGGTGGATGAAGTCATCAAGCCCGCGCTCGAAGTCGGGAAAACCGTGGTCTGCGACCGGTATCTCATGGCGAACGTTGTCTACCAGGGCCATGCCGGCGGCCTGAACCCTGAGGATGTCCGTGAAGTGGGCCAGGTCGCGACATCGGGTTTGCTGCCCGATTGTGTGTTTTTGCTGGATATGGACCCTGAAGCAGCCACGAATCGGCTTAACCGGCCGCTCGACCGCATGGAGAGCCAGGGCTTTGAATACAACCGGAAGTTGCGCGATGGGTTTTTGAGCGAGGCCGAGCGCATAGAGAACCGGGCGCACGTCATCAATGCCGACCGGCCAATCGACACGGTTCAATCGGATATCCGCCGGATTGCATTTGAGCTTCTAGGATTGAACGACCTTGTGAACTGACGATTGTCTTACGCACTCATCATAGTCCTCCCGTCTTCACACGCCCGCTGTCGCCGCGCAGATGACCTGCGTCGAACATTGACGGAAGTTTCGGCCCGCACTAAAATTTTTAGCCAGCATACTTTAGGCGCGCTACGTTCGCTATCAGATGCTGCGGGAGCCGACATCGGCCGAATTGTCGGTAACTCTGTCGTGGGGGATGGCGAACGGGGCATTTGCAATCGTGCGCCGAGAGTCTGGAGGGCAGTTATCGATTGTTTGCGTGTTTCGCCCAACCGCGCGGTCTCTGAACGCTAGGGTGTGAAGGATGTACATCCCCGGGGACGAACCGAAGCGAACCGCTCGCGCACCGGCCAAGCTGAACCTCTACTTGGATGTGGGAGAACGGCGCGGCGATGGTTTCCACGAATTGGAAACCCTAATCGTTCCCATTCGAATTTGGGACACTCTAACGCTTTCCGCGAGCCCCCCCACCGCCGACGGCCGTCCAGGTCGGATTGACTTGACGGTGCGTGCCGGCGGCGCTGCGGGCCGGCAGCCGCAGGTCGATCCGGCCCCGCCCGGAAAACAGAATCTCGTGTACAGGGCACTGGAGCTGCTCCAGCAGCAGAGCGGTTCCCGATTCGGCGCCTACGTTGAATTGGTGAAGCGCATTCCCACGTCGGCCGGATTAGGCGGCGGATCCAGCGATGCAGCCGCCGCATTGCGCCTGGCAAATCGGGCGTGGCAACTCAATTGGCCCAAGTCTCGATTGGCCGAGCTCGCCGCCGAGTTGGGAAGCGATGTGCCGTTCTTTTTGTCGTCGACAGCAGCCATTTGTCGCGGGCGGGGCGAACGAATTGAGCTACTGCCCTGTCTGCGACGGTTGCACTTTGTCGTCGTCAAGCCGCCGCTGGCGTTGAGTACGGGTGACGTTTACCAAGCTCACGATGCACTGTCGCGAAAGAGGATTACAGCACCGAATTCACTCAGTGAGTCGGCGGTAAAACTCGCTCAGAGACATTGGGGCGATTTGCGTCGTTGGATGCACAACACTTTGCAGGCGGCCGCGGCGTCGCTGACACCTTGGATAAGCCGAGTAAGCGCGATTTTCGATCGACTCGACTTTGTGGCGCATCAGCTTTCCGGCAGTGGTTCGGCTTACTTCGGCGTTTGTCGCCATGCACAGCATGCACAGCGGCTGGCCGCATTTCTCAGGACGCGGCAACTTGGGTTGGTGTATGCCACCAGTAGTTGCCAGTAATTGGTCGCGCTTGCACGCGAGGAGAACGACCGTGGAAATCACCGAGGTTCGAATCAAGCTCATGGAAGAGCCCGGGGAACGCCTCAAAGCCTTTTGTTCGATTACCTTTGACAACTGCTTTGTGGTGCGCGACCTGAAGATCATCGACGGCGCAAACGGGCCCTTTGTGGCCATGCCCAGTCGCAAACTTACTTCCCATTGCCCCGGGTGCGGAATGAAAAATCACCTGCGCGCGTTGCATTGCAACCAGTGCGGAAAGCGGCTGGAAGACACCCGCGCTCCCAAAGATAACGAGGGCCGGGCGAAGCTGTACGCCGATATTGCGCATCCGATCAACTCCAATTGCCGCGAGATGATTCAAGATTGCGTAATCCGCGATTACTACGAGGAAATCGAGCGCGCCAAGCAGCCTGGTTATGTCTCGCGCTATGACGATTTCGATTTCGAATACAGCGATGCGCCGCGAAGCCGATCGGCACGATTCGACCAGCCGCACGCGCATCCGTCCGAGCAGCCTCATATCGGAACGAAAAGTACGATGATCGAAAAGCGCGGTGCGCAGCCGCAGTTTCGTAACAACGCCGGCGCCGACAGTACGGCGGCGCCGCGTGGGAAGTCGCCGGGGAAAGAAGGATTCGGCAAAGGAATCTTTCCCGGTTAGCGCGGCGTATTCTAATCAAAACGAACTTGTGCGCTAGCGTGAGGCATTCCGCGGTCGTCAGCGTTCAACTTCTAATCATGACGCATGCCACATCCCGGCGGCGCGATCGAACTTACCCGTTCATCCCGTTTCTCCAAGTCGTTTGAAAGTGTCTGGTCAAGTTGACCGATATATTTTGTGCGGACGGCACGGTACGGATTCTTAACGCGGGGAACGCAGCCCCTCCTGGCTGCTCAGCTCGGGACGGCTCTTCGCGGCAGGGCGGATAAGCGCAAACGTTGGCGGGGAACCTCCCGCTTGTTCTGCGCACTTCCGAACGATGATCCCCCCGCGCCTTTCGCATATTGATCTTTGTCATATCAATCATTTTTTATTCAAGCGGGGGGCCTGAATTCACATGCCGACGGATTCGCAGCGGCTTGATGACTTACACGCCATAAGACGTTACGTAAATCAAACACTTTGTGAGAAAGATAAACTCGAAGCAAATTCATTTCCACTTAATGAACGGATTCTCGTTCGCGGCGGCGAACCTTGTGGGATGTACTTTTGTTTGTACGGCCCGCGTTCGTTGTGCCTGACCGCAATTTGGGAAACCGACGGGAACACCATCCTGTTTTATGGTTCTCGCGGCGAACGGTTTCGAAAGACGCAGTTGATAGCACCACCTCGAATCGATGAAATCGTCACGCAGCCGTACTAGCGGCTGCTTTGCCAGGGGTAAAAATCGGATTCGCGTGGACTTGACCCGACAAACGAGTGGACGTATACATTATTACACCACTCGAAGAGATACACGGAGGTTGTCGATGCTTGTTCTCTCTCGAAAGGAGTCGCAGCGTATCCGGCTGGGCGATTCCATTGTCATCACGATCGTAAAGATTTCGGGTGACAAAGTCCGCGTCGGCGTCGATGCGCCTTCGGACGTGCTGGTGCTCCGCGACGAGCTGGAAGTGCGTGATCCAGCAAGCAGGTCGGCAGGGGAGCAGGTTTCACTTACTTTGCCGCCGGAGGATACGCTGGGATTGCGTCAGTCGGCGTAGCCCCGCTTCGCCCTTTTCTTGCTGAGTTCCAGATACGTCCGCCGGTCCTGATCCGCAAAGAATTGCGCAAAAAAACGAACGCCGTCGCAGTCAGACACTGCAACGGCGTTCGCAGAATTCTGGGGCCCGCTCGATGCCAAACGACGCGTGACACTTCAGCGCACCGGCGCCTAATCTCGCGGCCGTATCGCTCCGGTCAGACCGCTATAATCGGCTCGATCGTCATCGTGCCACAGCGGTTGTCCGCGGCGGACGCGATCGGCCAGCACTTCGAGCTTTTCGCGCGTTCCTGCCGGCGCCTGAGTAGCCTTGAAATCTTCGTTACGCTTAGGGGCGAAATCCTCATCGTGGCCATACTTGAGGATCGCCTCAAAGACATTTTTGAGGGTGGGATCGGGCATGATCGGTTAAACTCCTTGATTCAGGTAGTGTAAGCGTCGCTGAACGTCGTCGCGCGGCGACAGGCCGTCCTTGTATGCCAAAAAGCGGAGAATCCATCGCACCGCCGGCCAAATAATTCAGGTGGGTGGGGAATCAACGAGCGGCCGGCTGACCAGGCGATTTTTTAAACTGCCTTGATCAAAAGATTATTATCGCTGGGCACTCAAAGTCAAGTTTCTTAACAATTAGTATTTCAAGTAACCGCGCGCATTGGGCCGGCAATCGTAAAACCTTACGGACTAGGCAAATAGGTGCGACCAAATGGTGTTCCGAACAGGAGCGAAAGGGCAAATTCGCTGAAGCTGCCACTTAGTTAGTATGCTGGCCGCTGGCCCAAGGTTCGCGCTGGCATCACAATATTCTCACATCCGCGACAAAATCCTGACGCGCCTCCACCATGACCTGGATCCAAAGAACGCTTCACCTACCCGCCCATTCGCGGGGGTTCCACCTGATTACCCGCGAGGTAGCCGCCGCCTTGCCTGAATTGAGCGGCATCGAAATCGGTCTGCTGAACGTGTTTCTGCAGCACACGTCCGCCTCGCTGACCATCAACGAAAACGCCGACCCCGACGTGCCGGCCGACCTCGAATCCGCCATCTCGGCCATCGCACCCGAAGATTTTCCTTACCGACACACGCTCGAAGGTCCGGACGACATGCCGGCCCATGTGAAAAACTCTCTATTGGGCGCCAGTCTCATGATCCCCGTCGCCAAGGGAGAGTTTTGTTTCGGCACCTGGCAGGGGATTTACCTGTGCGAACACCGTCAACACGGCGGCCGGCGCAAGCTGGTGCTTACGTTGTGGGGCGAGAAAAAAGTGGATGGCGCCGGCGACTGATAACCGCAGACACGATGGCGCAGCCCAAACCTGCCTTACACCGTGTAGTCGAAGTACGCGAAGCTCTGCTGGATCTGCGACCAGCTCATGGTTACAGTGCCGGGAGCACTGCCGTTATTGAGTCCCCACGGATTGTAGAGGGTGACCGTCTGATTGCTGGCGTTGTAGCCCACGACAGCATAGGCATGGCTACCGACGACACCGCTGCCGGAAGCTGGCGTTGAATAGGATGCGAAGCCAATGAGCTTACCGGAGTTGTAGGCGTTGACGAAGGTGCTGAAGTTGTAATTGGCAGTATTGGCTCCTGGGCTGTAGTCCGTATCGGTCATTCGCCAGCTGGTTGCCTGACCAGTGATGTGCGCGAACGCGTATCCGATATATCCGCCACTAAGCGCGGCGTAGGAGTTCTTGCCGCTATCAGCGAATCCAGCACGGCTCCAACCAAATTCATTCAACTGGGCATAGGCCTTTTCAGCGAGC
The DNA here is from genome assembly GCA_963786455.1 of uncultured Planctomycetota bacterium. Lineage (GTDB taxonomy): Bacteria > Planctomycetota > Planctomycetia > Pirellulales > Lacipirellulaceae > JABDGM01. The sequence continues at coordinate 621,365 of CAWAZX010000019.1, forward strand.
GCTACCCACAGCTCATTGGTCGAAGAGTATGTCCAGGCACCGTTGGTGGCGACGTGGGCATACACCATGTAACTGCCGTTGGTGGGCAGGTAGGAGTCGACTGTCACATAGACGTTTTGCCCGCCGGTGTTCTTGAATTTCACGCCATAGGTGCCATCACCGTTGACGGTAAACATGCTCGTAATGGTGCTGTTGTTGCGTAGGGCGATCTCCGCCAACGCGGCGAGATAGTAGCAGTCGCCCACGGACCCTTGGTTGACATCCGAGTACTGGGCGCCGCTGACGAACAGCGTGCCGGAGATTTGTTGGTAGGCTCCGCTAGCAACCGGCCGGTCCAGGCCAAGGAACCACTTGTTGACGAGCTTGTCCAGGTGCGTGCTGGTAGAACCTGCCCCCAGGTTGCCCAGCGCGGTGCCCTGGTAGTTGGTGTTGGCCACCGTGCCGTAGGCAATGTAGCTGGATAACGTCCGTGTGTAATCATCGGCACCGAAAAGCAATGCGTTGTCGACCATACGGCGCAAGTCGGCAAGCTCGGTCTGGTCGACAACGCTGCCGTCTTTGGCACTATTGAGCAGCGAAAGGACGTCAGCGCGGCTGATGAGGCTATCGATATACAGGCTGCTACCGAGCGTGCGCAGGGCCGCGTCTTGAATGTTCGTGTCGAACCAGTTTGGATTTGGATTGGGTGGGGGAGGCGGGGTCGGGTCATCGTCCCAACTCAGCGTTTGACCGTCCAGTTTCACCGTACCATTGGTTGCAATGGTCAGCGTGTGGCCTAACCCGCTGAATGTGACGTCGTGGCCGTTCGCCAGATGAACCGTTTCATTTCCTGCGCCTGATCGCACGGTGATTGCTTCGCTGATCGCTTGATTGCCACCATTGGCCAGGCTATCGAACGAAACGTAGTCGTTGCCGTCCTGCAGGTAAACGATGATCGACTTGACCTTCAATGCATCCCACGCCCCAACCACATTGGAAATGTAAATTTTGCCGCTTGTTTGTCGGAAGGCGAGGTTATCGCCACCATTGGTGCCCGTGACCTTCAACACACCGGACGAAAACGACGCGATTGTTTTGTTCGTAAGGTTCAGCGCCGCGCCATCGAGACTAGCCGTCGAGCCTGATACGGTGAGCGTATGCCCCGTACCGCTCATGTATACGTTTTGCAGGCTGGCCAAGCGTACGTTCTCATTTCCGCTACCGGACTTGACCGTGAATTTCTCGGCAATGGCTTTGTTTCCGCCGTTGGCCAGGCTGGCAAGAGAAACGTAATCGTCGCCGCCCCTTAAATCGACGAGGATCGACTTAACCTTGGTTTCGGTCCAAGATCCGCTTATGCCGTTGATCGAAAGATACTTTCCGACCTGCTTGAACTGAATCTGATCGGCCGAATCGGTGCCGACAACATTCAGCACGCCGCCGGAGGTCAGCGACGCCGTGATTCCTGCGGCCATCACCTGACGTGGCTCGAGCGTTTCGAACTGCATGCGGCGGAGCTGCTTTTTGTAGCGGCGCTTCACAAGGAACCTCGGCGGGCGTGGTGTGTTTCCGGGCGCAATGCAATGCGTACGGTGCGGACGCAGGAGGATCGATTCTTGATAAGTTCAGGCGAAAAGGCGGGCGTCGATCGTGTCGACGCGGCTGGAGGATAGTCTCCCCAATCGAAAACGTAGGTCACGTTTCGCCGGGGTCAAACTTCGGCGGGTGAGATGGTCACCGGATATGAGTGCGAATCCGGTTAGACCGATTAGATGGCCTTTCGTCAGGCCACAAGCTGTGAACGCAAGCCGAGGACGATGTTTCGAAGGGCAGCAGCGGCGGGAATCGTGCTGGCGATGAGGTCTACCATGGTGGGCAGGCCGAGGCCCTCTGCGGACGATTCAGTCACAGCATGCAGAGTGGCCCCAATAAACATCGAATACAGCCCACCGTAGACGATGGTGTGCAGCAACAAAGCCGGAACCAAAACGGGTGCGCCGCGGAAGCGCGTCAATGTCACATCCGTTGTGCCTAACGCCACCAGCGACATGGCCGTAACGAGAGGCACACCCGGCAACCCAATCGCCAATAGAAGAATCCCCACCCCAGCGGCGATCAGCGTTGAGCCCGACAACCCCTCTCGAATTGGTCCAGTCGGAAACGCCATTCTCAATCGACGCGTGGAATCGTTCGCAGAATCAGCACCTAACTCTATTCTGATTGGCCGTAACGCCCGCGCCTACCTATTCAACGCGATACAATAAGAGCGGGCCTGCGTCGAATTACCGTTATATTCGCTTAGCCAACGGAAACGATGGCGACCGACTTGCCTCTCGGCTGACTGAGTAAGAACATGTCCGACGGACAAGCGAAACCGCTCACTCTCGCCGAGACGACTGAAGCGCGGTTTTCGATGCGGTCGCTGTTTGTTGCAATGGCGGTCGTCGCCCTGCTCTCTGCCATCCTTGGGCCGTTGGTCCGAGGGCTCGAACCGGATGAACAGACGCGACTACTTGCCACCTGGGCCATCTGGTTGACAGCTACGCTCAGTTGGATCGGATTCCAAGCGCGAAGGCGGTTCCAAGCTGAGCGGCTGGCCGGCGCCACGCTCTTGCGGCTGCCAATGTTCGACGAGAAGGTCGGCTCCGCCGTGCCGGCGCGGTGGTGGTTCAATGTTCTCGCCGGCGCCTGTCTATCAGTCTGGATGTTGTTTATTGTCAGCCATTCGGTTCTCAAATGGTCTGCCAATCCTAATCTGCTTTACATTGGCCTTTGGGGAGCGCTGGGCATGTGGTTCGTAACCAAAATCGCCACTTCCGCATGGTGGCGAAATAATATTCGCTTCTGTGAAGGCGGAGTGCTGTGGGACACGCACGTCGTGAAGTGGGACTACATCATTCAGCATCGCTGGAATGAATCGAGTAATAAGGTGCTGGAGCTCAAAGGAATCGATCAGCGTAACCGCGAGGTTGCCTGGAAGATCCCAATACCTGGCGACCGGCGCGAGGAAATTCAATCTCTGTTCAGCGCGAAGATGCCGACTGGGGACGCCGCACCGAGCGGACCGTCGGTCTTGGAACTGGGTCGCATCCCACTCTCCACCGCCGTCAAGAATCCAAACTTTCCGCGGTATCTGGCCGGTCTGGCCGTTCGAGTTCCTGCCGTCATTGCGGTATTTATCTTCATCGCCGCAGGCCCGACGGACGTACGCGAGTTTGACGGCGCGATTTTTCCCGGAATTCTGGTCGCCGTCGCTTTGTCGATGGTGAGTTGGCGTTGGGTGGGGAAACAGGCCGGGGCACCGCTGGTACGGCTCGCCGGCAGGCGTGGTTGGCTCGGCATTTGGACCTTCGTCGGCACTGCAACAGCCTTCTACTTTGCCGGCTACTATCTCTCGCGCACGAGTGCCATGTTGACGAGCTGGCCATTCTACGTACTCGGATTCGGCTTTGGTTGGGCCGCGGCGAACGCAGTGCGTTACATCTACCCCAGGCACATTGATCTACGCGCCAGCGGCGTCAGTCTCCCTGGCGAATTGTTCTGGCCGTGGGAAAACGTACGCGTTGTTCTTTGGGAACGCGAAGGTAATGGAAAACTGATGCTGGCACGCGGCTGGCAGCGCCTGGCTGCGAAAGTTTCACCGGAACAGCGTGACGCGGTGAACGACGTATTGATAAATAAGCAGGCGATAAAGCAAGTCGCGAGCTAATTACTCCCGAAAAAGATCGGTCAACATCAAGCGGAAACCGGGAATGATGTCGTCGCAAGTTAACTTATCCGACTTCTGCACCGTCTTCGGTTGTGAATTTGGACGGTGCTCCGCTACGGCTTCAACTGCCGGATCAAGCACCCAAATGAGTTTCGCACCGGCTTGCAGATAATCGACAACTTTCTCGGCAATTGCCTTTGCCGTGTCGTTCTTGCTGCGGATTTCAACAATTAGCTCCGGGATTGTTTCGAGATAGCCCTCGGGCGTCTCCCGCTGCGGCAATGATTGGCTCGTGATGAATGCGGCATGGGCGCCGACCAGATGATCGGGCTCGCGTTCCAGCAGGATCCCCACTTCCGTAAATGCCTTTCCAAGTCCTTTCTCCTCGCCTTGCGTGAAAAGCGCCGCACCGATCCGGTTTTGCAAGTTTCCATGCGCGGCACCCGGCGGTGACATAGGCACCAATCTTCCGTGATGAAGTTCAAAAGCAACCGACCCGGAGGGAAGCCGTCCCGGCAGCGCAGCCATGTCGGCAGCGGTGAACAGCCGCAGACCGGGTCGAATTAATGAGAACTTGTCCGGCTCGACATGGGCTGTTTTCGCTGCGGTTGCCATGCGCGGTCTCCATCTGGGGAGTATATTATACCCCCTCGGCCTTTTCCAATTCGGAGGCGTCGATATCGCGGGCCGGCTTGGCGACGAGGGGACCGCGTTTCTTGCCGTCGGCGTCGGTGCCGGGAACGATCATCGGGCTGGGCGAAGTCTCTTCCATGATCTTCTTCAGCTCGATTGCGTCGATTACTTCCTGCTTGATGAGTTGCTCGCTGACCGCCTCCAGCGCGGCACGGCGTGATTCCAGAATATGGCGCGTGCGCTGCAGACCCTCGTCAAGAATCCGCTTCACTTCCTGGTCGATTTCGCGGGCCGTCTGTTCGCTGTGATGCTGTGAGCGTGGCATCTCGAGCACCGTTATCGAAAACGGATTGCGGTTCGAGTCGCGGAAGTTGATTCGACCCAGCCGGCTCATGCCGAAGTCCATCACCATGCTGCGGGCAATTTCGGTGGCCCGCTCCAGGTCGTTCTGCGCGCCGCTGGAAATGTCGCTGAAGATGATTTCCTCGGCCACCGTGCCGGCCAAGCAGCACCTGGATGCGGCTTTCCAGCTCGCTTTGCGTCATCAGGAAGCGGTCCTGCTCGGGCCGCTGCATCGTGTAACCCAGCGCCGCCAGCCCACGCGGAATGATCGAAACCTTGTGGACCGGGTCGGTATTGGGCAGCGAGTAGGCCACGAGCGCGTGGCCCGCTCTCGTGGTAGGCAACGCGCAGCTTTTCCTCCTCGTGCATGATGCGGCTTTTCTTCTCCAGGCCGGCGCTGGACCGCTCGACCGCTTCGTTGAAGTCGGCCATGCGTGACCGACTTTTTGGCCCTTGCGGGCCGCCAGCAATGCCGCTTCGTTCACCATGTTGGCCAGGTCCGCACCGACAAACCCACTGGTGATTGCGGCCAGCGGCTCGCACGTCGACGTCGGCATCCAGCTTGACGTTCTGCACGTGGACTTCGAGGATCTCCTCGCGGCCGCCGACATCGGGCCGATCGACCAGCACGTGCCGATCGAAACGGCCAGGCCGCAGCAGGGCCGCATCGAGCGTTTCGGGCCGGTTGGTGGCCGCCATCACGATCACGCCGCTGTTGCTGCCGAAGCCGTCCATCTCCACGAGCAGGGCATTGAGCGTTTGCTCGCGTTCGTCGTGCCCGCCGATGATGCCGCTGCCGCGGGTCTTGCCCAGTGCATCGAGCTCGTCGATGAAAATGATGCAGGGCGCCTTTTGCTCGGCCTGCTGGAACATGTCGCGCACGCGGGCCGCCCCGACGCCGACAAACATTTCGACGAAATCGGAGCCGCTGAGGCTGAAGAACGGCACGCCTGCTTCGCCGGCGACGGCTTTGGCGAGCAGCGTTTTGCCAGTACCCGGCGGGCCGACCAGCAGCACGCCTTTGGGAATGCGGCCGCCGAGCATCTGGTATTTTTCCGGCGTCTTCAGGAACTCGACGACTTCGCGCAGCTCCTCGACCGCTTCGTCGATGCCGGCTACGTCTTCGAACGTGATGTCGATGTCTTCCTGGGCGTACAGTTTGCCGCGGCTGCGGCCGAACGCCATCGGCGACCCGGCCCCACCCATGCGGCGGATCATGAAAATGAACAGCAGTACCAACAGGGCCGTCATCAACAGCAGTGGCACGTAGCTGAGCAGGGCACTAGGCTGACCCTTGATCGAGTATTCAACGCCATTCTTCTCTAGCCGAGCCTCCAATCGCTGCTCCTCAGGATCGCGATTGACACGCAAGGCGATGTCCTTCTCCATATCGCCAACCGGCTGGTACCGAGCGTCGCCGGTCGCTTCCGGCGAACTACTAACAGGCGCCAGTTTCCGCCGCGTTATCTTCGCCGTCACGCTCGTGCCGCCAATCTCCACTTTCTGAAGATCGGAAATCCGCCACCGCTGCAGCGGGGTTCCGCTGCTATCAGTCACGTCGATATAGCCGCGGCCGCCGGGACCGCGGGCGTCCACCAGCTGCAGCAGATCGCTCCAACTCAGATTCTGCTCGTGCGTGTTGCCCAGCATGGTAACAACCAACAAGAGCAACACGCCCAAACCCAGCATGTACCAGACGAGGTTGCCACCCTGTTGCGGCGTCTTTTTCTCGGGTTTATCGCCGGAGGACGGCGTGTGAGTATTTTTTTCCATATTCCGTTTGGCAGATGATTGCGGGGAGCCGTCCGAACAGTTCATGGTATGTTGGCAGGACGTAAAAAACAACGAACGCGGCTTTTACGGCCAGGCAAGTAGAGCGGATATCGACCAACTCGAAGGAGAGACGGTCGGCTTGCTTGCATTCCCACGCATCCCTAGAATGTCGTGTTCGCAGCGATAACGCGGTGGGTGACGATTGAATCGAGCCGACCGTCCGGTGCCACGCGTCGAGCGACAAACTGCCGCCATTCAAACATACCACGTAGCGCCGCGGCTCGTTTCGTGGTGCGTTAGTGGGCGGGTGGACCGTCAGTCGCCGTCCAAGCGCAGAACGCAAGGACACGTAGTTCGTGTTCTCGCGCTTCCCCGATCGATCGATTGGCCGATGTCTGTTGCCACCAAGAATGTCGCTGTATTTGGCTCGACCGGAAGTATCGGCACAAGCGCATTAGAGGTGATCGCTGGCAGCCACGGGCGGTTGCGGGCGATCGCGCTGTCGGCCCACGGCCGGCTTGACCGATTGATGGAGCAAGCGCGTCGATTCCAGCCTCGATGGGTGGTGGCGACCGACGAAACAGCCGCGCGGCGCCTTCGACTGGTCAGCGCTGCCAGCCGGCACGGAATTGCTCGTCGGCTCGGAAAAACTCCGGCAAGTGGCTGCCGACGAGGATGTGAATACGGTTCTCGCTGCTATCGTTGGCAGTGCCGGGCTCGCCAGCACGTGGGCCGCACTAGAGGCAAAGAAAACCGTCGCCCTGGCGAATAAGGAAACGCTGGTGATGGCGGGCGGGCTTGGTAACACGGCTGGCCCAACAACGAGGTGCCCAAATTGTGCCCGTTGACAGTGAGCACAGTGCAATTTTTCAGGCGTTGCAAGCCGGAAGCCACAACGAGGTCGAGCGGATCGTGCTTACGGCCAGCGGCGGCCCTTTTCGGCACTGTCTCGCCGGAGCAGCTCAAGCAGGTCACCGTCGATGAGGCATTGGCACATCCCACCTGGGACATGGGTCCGAAAGTCACCATCGATTCGGCAACCATGATGAACAAGGCCTTGGAGATCGTGGAATCGCGTTGGCTGTTCGACCTGTCGGCCGACCAGATCGAAGTCGTGATCCACCCGCAATCGTGCGTGCATTCCTTCGTGGAATTCGTGGATGGCGCCGTCGTCGCCGTGCTTGGCCCGCCGGACATGAAGTTGCCAATTCAATACGCGCTCGAGTATCCGCACCGCCGGCCCGGTTCGGCCGAGAGGCTGGACTGGTCGAAGCGGTGGCGGTTGGAGTTTGAACCGGCCGACGCGGACCAATTTCCGGCGCTGGCCCTTGGTCACCAGGTGGCCCGCGCCGGCGGCACGAGCGGGGCCGTGTTGAACGGAGCCAACGAAGCGGCCGTGGAGGCATTTCTCGACGGCGAACTACATTTCACGGAGATCATTCCGGCTTGTCAGAGCGTATTGGAAGCACACGATTTCGACCCAAACCCGACCCTGGAGCGACTGGTCGAGTTAGACGAATGGGCCCGGCGAGAAGTTGCACGCTGGGTTTGTGCGTAAGAACAGGTTTCAGGTGTCGGGTGTCAGTAGTTGAACTGACACCCGACACCTGACACCCGAAACCTATACTGAGCGTATTACATATGATGCAGCTTCATTTACTAGCAGCACTCGACTGGTCGACCGCCCTGTGGTGGATCGACGTTGTCCTCAAGGTCGCCGTCGGTCTTGGAGCGGTAATTTTCGTTCACGAATTGGGCCACTTCCTGGTGGCCAAGGCGTGCGGCGTCAAAGTCGAAAAGTTCATGATCGGCTTCGATATCGGCGGCTACAAGCTCAGTTGGCGAGTGGGGCGAAACAGAATACGGCATCGGCATCCTGCCTTTGGGCGGCTACGTGAAGATGCTCGGCCAGGATGACGACCCCTCCCATATCGCCGAGCAAATGCAAAAATCGCAGATCAATCCGGCCAGCGGCGACGCCGTCGCCGATCACGGGCCCGAACGGCGAAAAATATTACATCGATCGCCGCAGTTACCTGGCCAAGAGTGTGCCGCAGCGGATGGCGATCATCTCGGCCGGCGTGATCATGAACGTGATCTTCGCGTTCATCTTTGCCACGATCGCCTACGGCATGGGTGTTTCGTATTTGCCGTGCATCATTTCCGAAGCCGTGCCCGGCTCTCCGGCTTGGGAAGCCGGACTGGAGCCCGGTGACGAAATTATCCAATTGGGCAATCAAGTGAATCCCACGTTTACGGAGCTCCGTGGCGACGTCACGCTCGGCGACCGCGACGCGGGCATTCGTTGCATCGTGCGTCGCGCGGCCGATGAGCAGGAGATCGAGCGCGTGCTCAAACCGAAAGAGGGCGGCGGGTTGGCGAAGATTGGCGTTGCCCCACCATTAACAGTCACGCTGCTGCCGGAAATGGCGGCTCGACCCGGCACTGCCGCCGCGGAATCGAAATTCATCGGGCTGACAGGGAATGCGTCTAACCTCGAGGTGCTTGCCGGCAACATTGATTTTCAAGGCGGCGGCCGCATCGTACGCGTCGGAGAGGCGGCCATCACCAACTACCGCGAGTTGGTCGCCGAATTGGCGCGCCAGCCAGATGCACCGCTTTTTGTCACGATCGAGCGCACTCTGGCCACGAGTGCCGCAACCGACGACGAAAATGCACCACGGCCGGAAACTACGCTGGAAGCCACGTTTGAAGTGCCAGTGCAGCGCGCTGCGCACTTTCGGCCTGATTATGAAAACGGCGCAATCGCCGGGATTCAATCCGGTTCGCCCGCCGCTGACGCCGGACTTAAAACCGGCGATCAAATCGAGACCGTCGACGGCAAATCCAGTGCCGACGATAGCCCGACTTCCGAAGGTTGGAATCCCGAAGAACTACCGGAATACTTTCGTATTGCGGCGAAGGAAGGGCGCTTGTCGAGTTGCAGGTCCGTCGCCCCGTTGATAGTGGTGCGCCGGAGTCGAAATTCGAGACGGTTACACTTAGCCTCAAGCCGCGGCAGCCCACCGTATTTCATTCGTTCCTGCCGTTCGATGCTCCACTGGCCGTGCCGGCCGCCGGTTTTGCCTATGACATCGATAGCACCGTGCACGCCGTGCTCTCTTCGGGTCCGGCGGCCGCGGCCGGAATCCGTGCAGGCGACAAGATAGTCCAGGCCAAGTTCATCTATCCAACAGATGCTCAAGGCAATACGCAAAAGCCGGAAACCATCAAATTCGATCCGCAGGAATCGAGCTGGCCGGCGGTTGCAACCAATATCAACTCGATGCCCCAGGGAACCGTCGTTGAATTCTCGATCGAGCGACCTGATGCCCCTGATGTGCAACCGATCCAAGTCAAACCGGCGCCCGTTGACGGCAAATTTTTCGCCGACCGCGGTTTTGTGTTCGAGCCCATCGTGCGTATGCGCGAGACAAGCTCATTTCGAGAGCAAGTGAAGCAAGGTTGGGAAGAGACGGCCGATGCCCTGACGATGGTGTTTCGGTTCTTGAAGAAGCTTGGCACTGACGTGCCGCTCTCGGCGCTGGGCGGTCCGGTGACGATCGCCAAAGCAGCCGGTTACTCGGCGGCCGAGGGGGTGTCGTCCTTGCTAATCTTCCTCACGATGCTCAGTGCAAATCTGGCAGTGATCAACTTCCTGCCGATTCCGCTACTGGACGGCGGGCACATGGTGTTTCTGGCCTACGAGTGGATTCGCGGCCGGCCGGCCAACGAACGATTCGTCGTCGCAATGCACGCAGCCGGCTTCGTGCTCATCGTGACGCTGATGCTGTATGTGCTGGCGCTCGATTTCAATTGGATCCCGCGGAATTTGTAGCGAGCGCGCAAAAAACGGACTGGTCACTTAAGTGAACAGTCCGTCGCAATGATTCCAATTCGGGTCTGCAAACTAGCGCCGACCGCCGCTGACGACGCGCTTCTGCACGTCGGTTTCCAGCACGCCGAACGCTTGCTCGTGCCGCTGGACGGACATGTGCAGGGCCTGCAGCATCCGCTTGGCGGTGAAATAGTTCGTCACGATCCGCTGCTTCACTTCCACCGGCTCGGTGGGCACGCCGAAGGGCTGCGCGTTGAGGCCGAAGTCGAGGATCAATTCTTCCGGTGTGCCGGTTACTCGGCAAAAATTGGCATACAAGCACACCGCATTCTTGTCGTTCACTTCCACACGCTGGGCACGCTGTGCCTGATCCTGGTCGGTCTTTGCAGCCTGGTCGCCATCGATTGGCGGCTTATCCAATACTTTTTCTTTTTCGGCCACGATTATGCTCCACTGGGTTGCGTCAGATTCTCTCTGACAGAAATCGGTTCATGTTTTGCAACGTCGGGCGACGAGGCCCGATACTCGACCCCTGAGTCTACGCCTTTTCCGACTCTACAGCCAGCGGTCGGCTCTGGCACGGTGCGTTGTGCGTCAGCCCGCCGCACCGGATCGTTGGATTTTTAGGATTACGCTCTCCGCACCGGTCTGGGGAGTCTGGTAAGTGGCGGCCTTGCGCAATTCCAGCCCCCGCATCAGGCCCTGGTGTCGCGCGTCCCCGCGTTCCTCGACCCAAGACGGGCCTTTGATGAGCAGCAGTTGATCGAACGCATCCCAATGCGGTGACAGGTACGTCAACACCTTTGGCAGTGGAGCCAAAGCCCGAGCGACCAGCGTGTCGAACGTGCTGATTTCGAGGACCTCTTCCGCCCGCGTGGCGAAAACGGGAATTTGTAAGCCAAGCTCGCCAACCATGGCTTCCACGGCGCGGGCTTTTTTTTGCGTCGATTCGCAGAGGCTGACTTTCAAGTCCGGCCGCAAGATGGCCAGGATCACGCCCGGCACGCCTCCGCCGGTGCCCACATCCAATATCCGCTCTTTCTGGTTCAACAGGTTGGCAAGTTGAAAGGAGTCGAAAACGTCGCGGCCAACAAATTTCTCAAGCGTCGTATGCCGGGTGAGATTAATCCGCTCGTTCCACGACCACAGCAGCCGGCGATACTGGTCGAGCAACTCCACTGGCTCGGAAGCCAATTCGATGCCGGTGGCGACCAGCAGGTCGCTGAGCGTCTGTAACTGTTGCGGCTGCGAATTAGAATCCTGATCCGATACGCTCACGCCCGTTGACCCTCCGGTGATAGCAACGATAATCCGGTGGTTCATTGTAGGTGCCGCGAGCCGAGCGGCACATATGAGCATGGAGCAGGAAGCAAGGAGCAGGGAGTAAAACGGCCGTCGGCTCCATGCTCCCTGCTCCTTACTCTCCGCTCCTGTCCGCCTCGGCTCGGCGGACGTACTGTTATGTCCAGCTCCTCCTCCAATCAATACGTCACGTTGCCCTGGGACTCGAACCAGGCGCGCGGCATCGCGCAGTACGCCTTGGACATGGTGTCCGGCGCAATGCGGGGCCCAGAGACGAGGTGCTGCAGAAAGTCGAGCAGTTTCACCTGGATAGCGTCGCCTGCGGCGTAAGTGCGCTCGCGTGCCGGACGAACGCTCCGACCGTGTTGCGCCGCGAGGCGCTCGAATATCGCACCGTAGACGGCGCCGACGGCGTCCCGATGTTTGGCTCGACCGTGCGAGTCGCGCCGGAGAAAGCAGTGCTCGCATGCTCTTCCGCCGTGCGCGAGTGGGATGCCAACGGCACGAACTTCGGCTACAACCCAGCCCGCGGAGCGACAGCCGGCGAGTTTGGCCACAACGACTTTTATCCGGTCGCCGTGGCGGCCGGGCAATTGGCCGGCTTCAATGGCCGTCAAACCTTGGTGGCAATGGCCACGCTCGATGAAATTCGCGGCCGGCTGGCTGAGGTGTTCGCGCTGAAGAACCACAAGATCGACCACGTGATGCACGGCGCGATCGCCTCGGCGGCGGTTTACGGTGCGGTGCTCGGCGCCACCGTAGATCAAATCGAGTCGGCGATCGGCCTGCTCGTAGCGCATCACGTTCCGTTTCGGGCAATCCGCCACGGCCGGCAGCTATCGGACTCCAAAGGCGCCGCGGCGGCGATTAGTGCCGAAGCGGCCGTCACCAGCATGCAGCGGGCAATGCGCGGATTCGTCGGACCGGCAGACATCTTCCGCAATCCGCAGGCGCTGTTCTGCTTGTTCCAGCCGCCAGCCCAGCCCGACACCAGTCCATTCGACCTGACGCTGGCCACCGCGGGCGACGACTTCGCGGTGATGGGCATGCACTTCAAGCTGGGGCTCTACGAGCACCAATCGGCGGGAGCGATCCACGGCGTGATCAAGGCGATGGCCGACGAACCAAAATTGCTCGATGACCCCGGCCAGCTACTAGACGTGCGAATTCGCATTTACGAACCAGCGTTCAGTATCATTGGCGACCCGGCCAAACACGATCCGCAGACGCGGCAGAGCGCCGATCATTCGATGGTCTACATCGTGGCCACGCTGCTGCGCAAAGCGTATGAAGCGCAACGCGGCGGCTGGGACGCCCAAGCCGGCTGGCGGCGATTGATGCTCACTCCCGCCGATTATGCGGAAGACGAAACGGCGCTGTTTCATCCGCTCACGCGGCAACTCATGCGGCTCATCGACTTTCGCCACGGCGGGCCCGACTATGATCGCGGGTATCCGGATGGACTTCCCACAACCGCGGAAGTGGTGCACGCCAAACTTGGCCCACTCACCAGCGGCCTGGTCATGTACCCGGCTGGACACGCCCGCTGTGAGTCGGAGAATTTGGTGGAATTGTTGGAACGAAAGGTCCGACTCCTGGCAGAGCAGGGTGTCGAGGACGTGGAGTCGTTCTTGGCTCGCTTTACAAATGTTGCGGCGAAGTCGGCCGAAGAGATTCGCCGGCTATACGATTTTCAAATTCGCGGCGTGGCCGAGTGAACAACCAATGCCGGACGCCACTTCCTATCCAAAAGTCGCTCAATTGAAAGATGTCGCGGCGTTTTGCGCCGGCTGGCGGAGTTGGGACTGGACGTGCCGGTAGACGAGCATGCGTTGTCAGCAGCGGACAGTTCGCCGCTGGCCGCGCCGATTTCGGTGGCCGGGTTCGAGGTCGGCAATCGCTGGTGCATCCATCCGATGGAAGGCTGGGACGCCAATCGCGACGGGTCGCCGTACGGAGCATACGCTGCGGCGGTGGCGGAATTTCGGCCTCAGCGGGGCGAAGCTGATTTGGGGCGGCGAGGCGGCGGCCGTGCAGCCCGACGGGCGGGCGAATCCGAATCAGACGCTGGCCACGGAGTCGAATCGCGGCGGCTCTGGCGCTCGCTGCTAAGTGAACTACAGGAGGCCCACCGCGAGGCGTTTGGCTCGCTCGACGGCCTGCTGGTCGGGCTGCAGCTCACGCATTCCGGCCGGTTCTGCAAGCCGGACGATCATCACCGCATGCGCGCCGCGGATTGCGTACCACCATCCGCTGCTGGACGCCAAGTTCAAGATCGATCCGAACGACGAGTCGCGTCGTGTTCACCGATGCCGAGCTCGACGAGCTGGCCGACGACTACGTGGCGGCGGCGCGCCTGGCGAGTGAGGTCGGCTTTCAGTTTGTCGACGTGAAGGCCTGCCACGGCTACTTGCTGCACGAGTTTCTGAGCGCGCGTCGCGGCCGGGCAAATATGGCGGCGACCTGGCGGGCCGCTCGCGGCTGCTTATCTCGATCATCGACCGCATTCGCGATGAGCTGCCGCAGCTTGATCGTCGGCGTGCGGCTGAGCGTGTTCGACTTCGTGCCGTACGCCGACCGGCCGCGAGATCGGGCGGCCGATGGATTTCGAAAAGTGCTTGCCGTACGAATTTGGCTTCGGCTGCTCGGCCGACGATCCGCTGGCGATCGATCTCACGGAGCCGCTCGAGCTGATGCGCACGCTGGTCGATGCACGGCGTGGCGGTGCTCAATGTCACGTGCGGCAGCCCGTACTACAATCCGCACATCCAGCGGCCGGCGATCTTTCCGCCGATCGACGGCTATTTGCCGCCGGAAGATCCGCTCGTGGGCGTGTGCCGGCAGATCGACACCGTGCGGCAGTGCAAAGCAGGCGTTGCCCGATGTGCCGATGGTGGGCACGGGCTACACGTATCTTGCAGGACTATTTGCCGAACGTGGCGCAGGCGACCGTGCGCGAAGGCTGGACCGATTTCGTGGGACTGGGGCGGATGGTGCTGGCGTATCCCGAATTGCCCGCCGACACGCTCGCCGGCAGGACGCTCGAGCGCAAGCGCGTGTGCCGCACGTTCAGCGATTGCACGACGGCGCCGCGCAACGGCCTCATCTCCGGCTGCTATCCGCTGGACCCGTATTACAAAAGGCTTGCCCGAGCGCGAGCAGCTGGTCGGAAATCAAGCAGCGCTGGCAGTCGTAAGTCATTCTGACGCTCCGCCCGCCACTTTGTCGTCGCGGCGCGTTTCTGCTGAACGAGAACGATTCATCTAGGCGCTCTCATGCGGGCTTTGGCACGTCGCCTGCACATCTTTGATTGGGTCCCACGTTTGTGGGGACACCGATGAGTACGTTCTCGGGCGCAGAGTCGCTCGAGGGAGGCACAAAATGTTCAAGCGCATCGCATTAGCATTGATGTTTGTCAGCGCATTCAGCATGGCGAGTTTGGTTACACCCGAATCGGCGGAGGCGCGACGCGGATGGCGGCGGCCATACGCGAGCTATTACTATGGCCCGCGAGCCAGTTACTATTACGGCGCACCGTATCGCTCGTACTACCGCGGTTGGTACGGGCCTCGCTATTACCGGTACCGGCCGTACTACGACGGTTACAGATATCCGGGGTACTATTACTACCCGCGGGGCGGCGTTTCGTTCTCGATTGGCTATTAAGCGTGGAATCGCCGCGACGACACATGGCGCCGTCGAAAAGATGGCGCTTTTTGACGACGCGGATGCCAGCGATTGCTCGGTGTCCGCGTCGTATTTCTTTTCACGGCAATAGTTTGCGATTCTCGATGTGCGTCGTGGCATGGTTGCTGCATTCTAAATGACCAGCAGGCAGTTCGGCCCGGCCGTCGGGCCGCTATCCACCCCCGTTATGTGTGTTCGGACGCCGCTGATGCGTCCAGGGAGAGTTTGATGTTCAAGCGCGTTGTGTTGGCGCTCACGTTCGTTGCTGCACTAGGTGCGGCCGGACTGGGCATGAGCAGTAATGCAAACGCCGGCCATGGCTGTGGCTACGGATATGAGTACGGCGCCTATTACCCGAGCCACTACGGTTCCTGGGGATACGGTCCGCAAATCTCGTACTATCGCGGCTACGACCGATTCCATCACCACGACAGTTGGCATCATGGCCACCACGGCCATCACGGTCACCGCCGACATGGACATCATGGTCACGGCAGTGGCGTGCATTTCTCGATTGGTTTCTAGAAGGAATCGTGTAGACCACTGCACGACGAGGTGACGGCAGCGCTGCACCGCTCGCGGCGCTGCCGTTTTTTGCTTAGTGATTTCGATTTCTTGGAAAAGGAGCTGGCAATGCAAATCGCGAAGAATCTTCCACTAACTGCAATACTTGTGCTCGTGGTCGGCTGGATAATACTGAACCATTCACCGTCAAATGCACAAGCAGTAAGGAATGCGAGCTGGGAATACAAAATCGACGTCTGCAGTTTTCAGATTCACGAGTTAAATGCGAGTGGCCAGCAGGGATGGGAGTTAGTCACAATAACTGAAAACTCCCCAAACTCTGGCTATGTCGCTGTGTTTAAGCGTCCCTCAGTTCGCTAATTGGCGCCGCTCAAACATCCAATTCGTTACTTCACTTCCAGCATCCGCTCCAGCGCCACGAGCGACCAGCGGGCGGTGTCTTCGTCGACTTCGATGACGTTGACTGGCGTGCCGGCGGCGAGGTTTTCCAGGCTCCAGCAGAGGTGGGCCAGGTCGATGCGGTACATCGTCGCGCACATGCAGACGACCGGCGAGAGGAAATAGATTTCCTGCTCGGGGTGCTCCTGCTTGAGGCGGTTCACCAGGTGCAGCTCGGTGCCGATGGCCCACTTGGTGCCGGGCGGGGCCGACTTCGACCGTCTTGATGATCTTGCTCGTCGAGCCCGATTCGTCGGCCAGCTCGAACACTTCGCGCGGGCATTCGGGATGGACCAGGATCTTGATGCCCGGGTGCTTCTCGCGGAACAGCTGCACGTGCTCGGGCCGGAACATCTGGTGGACGCTGCAGTGGCCCTTCCAGAGGATCACTTTGCTGCGCGTCGAGCTGCTCTTCGGTGCTGCCGCCGAGCGCGTCGGCGTACGGATCCCAGACGGGCATCTGGTCGAGCGTGATGCCCATGCCGAGGGCCGTGTTGCGGCCGAGGTGCTGATCGGGGAAGAACATCACGCGGCTGGTGCGGGCGAACGACCAGTCGATGCGCCGCCTCGGCGTTGCGACGACGTGCAGACGATGCCGCCGTGCCGGCCGACGAACGCTTTCAGGCTGGCGGCCGAGTTGATGTACGTGACCGGCGTGAGGTCGTCGGTGTCGATCACTTCGCCGAGCTGGTCCCAGGCGTCTTCGATCTGGTCGATCGCGGCCATGTCGGCCATCGAGCAGCCGGCGGCCAGGTCGGGCAGGATCACGGGCACGCGCTCGCCGTCGCGCTCGGCGAGTTTCTCCGGGCGGTTGGCGAGGATGTCGGCCGTCTCGGCCATGAAGTGCACGCCGCAGAACGCGATGGAGCGGCAGTCGCGGCTCTCGGCCGCGAGCTGGCTGAGCCGGTAGCTGTCGCCGCGGAGATCGGCCAGGGCGATCACTTCGTCCTGCTGATAGTGGTGGCCGAGGATCAGCAGCCGCGGGCCGAACTCGTCGCGGACCGCCTGGATGCGCGCAGTGAGCTCGTCGTTCTCCAGCGATTTGTAGGGCTGGAGCTCGAAGGTGGGCGACGGGCGTGGACGGTGGCAGGCATGCGATCATGATCGACAGTAGCGAGCGGCGCATAGCTCCGATTGGCAGCAGCGACAGCAGTGGCGCGAATCGCACAATTATATCGATCGCGTAGCAGCGAGCGAGATCGTGTGCACGCAGGCCCGACGCTAGCCAGCGTTACGATCCGGACGCGGTTAGGGAAAGTTTGACGGTCGGTTTGGTCGATAAGCCATACGTATTCGTGCGCAGCTACGCCTGGCACCGCTCTGGAATTCGCCATGGCCGATGCGACACCCGAAGACGTCTGCTGCACGCGGCCGCGACGCCGTCGGCCAATTGCTGCCGGAGGCGAGTCCGGCGCTGGACAGCTGGCGATGCGGCTGCAGCCAGCTGACGTCGCCGGCGATCAGCAGCGGTGAGATCCTTCGACGGCCTGCCCGCGTACGCCCGCGGCCTGCTGAAGATTCGCGTGCCCGTTCGGGTCACTCTGGCCGCTCAGCGGAAATCGATTCAGGAAATCATCGAGCTCGGCCCCGGCTCGATCGTCAAGTTCGACAAGACGTGCGACGAGCCGCTGGAACTGTGCGTGGGCGACCGCCCGATCGCCACCGGCGAAGTCGTGAAAGTCGGCGACAAGTTCGGTCTGCGAGTCGGCGGACTGCATCGTGAATTGAGCGAGTCGGGACCGAGTTCCGTAGCGCATGGTGCATCCGCGCTTGCTGCGCGTTCGCTAACGGTTCAGCCGCGACGCGGATCGGAGCTTTCCCGCCGCATCCGACTCGACTGCACTCCCAACGCAAAAAAACCTGCCCCGGACAAATTCGTCCGGGGCAGGTTTTGTTTTCACACGTCACGGCTGGTCGATCGCTTAGCGAACGAAGCTCGTGCGAACCACGTTGCGCTGATGACCAACCGAGGCATTCGGATCAGCCATCGGGCGGGGCGGAATCGGGCGGATACGAAGCACCAGCTTCGGCCGGAGCGGCCGGAGCGGCTTCTTCGTGCGACTTCCGTCGTCACCGTTCGTGGCCGTTGCCGTTGCCGCAACCGCAGCCATCGCCACAGCTGTCGCCGCAGCCGCAACCGCAGCTCTGTTCGCAGCAGCAGCTCGGCTCGCAGCAACCGCAGCCGCAGCGGAACATGCCGCAGAGGCGATCCAGCAGGCCGCAGCCACCGCCGCAGCAGCAGCAGTTGCCGCAGCCGCTACCGCAACCGCAGCTCTGCTCGCAGCCGCAGGACGCTTCTTCGCAGCAGCAGCTCTGTTCGCAGCAGCAGCTCGGCTTCGCAGCAACCGCAGCCGCCGCAGCTGAACATGCCGCAGAGGCCGATCCAACAGGCCGCAGCCACCGCCGCAGCCGCAGATTGCCACAGCCGTTACCGCAACCGCAGCTCGGTTCGCAACCGCACGACGCTTCTTCGCAGCAGCAGCTGCTTCTTCGCAGCAGCAGCTTGCTTCGCAGCAGCAAGAGGCTTCAGCACCGCAGCCGCAGCCGCAGCTGAAGCAGCCGAACAGGCCGTCCAGCAGCAGCAACCACCGCAACCGCAGCTCGAGCAGCAGCAGATCGCAGCAGCTCGACTTCGCAGCCGCAGCTGCTTCTTCGACAGCAGCAGCTTTGCTCGGCAGCAACACGACTTCTCGCAGCAGCTACAGCTAGGCTCACAGCCGCAGCCGCAGCCGCAGCCAAGCATGCGATCCAGCAAGCCGAAGCCGAAGCTTGGGCTCGCCAGGGCGATGCTCAGCATGAGCGCTCCCAAAAAGTTCCACTTCATCGAACATCGTCTCCTATTTGTTGGAACCACCCGAGCAGAAGATTTGCCGACTTCCGGCAACGCGCGATGCCGCCCCACGCCGAACCGTGTCGGCCGTGTACGACGGATGCTTTGGCTACGCCGAGCAGGTAGGTCGAGTCCGGCGTAAGGGGCACTTATAAAGTGCCGGGAGTCGAAATCAGGCGGGCTTGCTAGGGGGGTTCCCACGGTTGGGCGTCAACACCAGTCGAGCCAATCCTTGGCTCGAAATTAGTCCGGGCCGGTGAGTTGACGCGCAGACTTTTGCCGCAAGAGGCACGCGGGTGCATCGCATGCGACATCCATCGTATCGGCCGCGCGCAGAAGAGCGCTTGAATCAGCGCAAGTAATTTTCCGCCGTGGACTTATTGCAACTGTTAAGTCGGTTTTGCGCGTCGCGAAGGGTGCGCGTGAATGACGCTTCTCCGATCATACGGCCCGCCGATGGCCGGCTGGCGCTGGGTTTGCTATAGTTGGGTAAAGGCTGACGGACGGCAGTTTTCGACCGGAGTAGCTGGTCCGTCGGAAGCCGATTCCGCGACTCGCCATCGGACGCCATTTGCCTGCCAGCGTACCGACCGCTGATTGTCCGCGCCCTTGCCGACGCACCGCGGTTTGCCGGTAGGGTAAAGTCTAACGGACAGGGCAATTTGTTCGCGGCTCCCGCCAGTCGCAGATCGCCTCAACCTATCGAGACCGTCGATGAAAGGCGACTCGTGCAATGATGATGCGATTCGCCACGGTCGTTTGCTTGGCGGCCGTTTTGCTGGCTGCATCGGCGCGGCCGCTGCGAATGGCCGCGGAGGCCGATCCGCTGGATTGGCCCAATTGGCGCGGGCCGCAGCAGAACCGCGTCTCGACGGAAAAGGGCCTCATCGAGAGCTGGGACCCGGAAGGCGGCGAGGGCAGCAATCTTGCTCTGGAAGAGTGAAGCGCTGGGCGGCCGGTCGTCGCCGATCGTGCTGCGCGGCAAGCTCTACACGATCGTCCGCGATCAAGCCGGAAACCGCGAACGAAGGCGAAAAGGTCGTCTGCGCCGACGCGGCCACCGGCGAAATTCTGTGGGAGCACCGCTTCAACGTCTATCTGTCCGACGTGCCCGACACGCGGATCGGCTGGTCGTGCGCGGTCGGCGATCCGGAGACCGGCCGCATCTACGTGCAAGGCGTGTGCGGTTACTTCTGTTGCCTGGAGGGCGACACCGGCAAGGTCGTGTGGGACCGCAGCCTGCACGAAGAGTTCGGCCTGATTTCCACCTACGGCGGCCGGACCAACGTGCCGCGTCGTGTTCGAAGACACCGTGCTGATCAGCGCGGTGGTCGTCGGCTGGGGCGACGAGCCGAAATGGGGCGGCCTGGCCCGGCCCGCCCACCGCTTCATGTGCTTCGACAAAGCCACCGGCGAGCTGCGCTGGCTCAACGGCACCGGCATCAGCCCGTACGACACGACTTACAGCACGCCGACGGTGATGCCGCATCGCCGGCCAGCAGGCAATGGTGTTCGGCTCCGGCGACGGCGAGGTGTGGGCCATGCAGCCGCGCACCGGCAAGCCGATCTGGCACTATCCGCTGTCGCGGGCTGGCATCAACGTCTCGCCGCTGGTGGCGCCGGACGGCAGCGTCTACGTCAGCCACAGCGAAGAGAACATGTTCGGCAATTCGCAAGGGCGCCGTGGTCGCACTGGACGGCACGAAAGTCGGGCGACCTGACCGGCACCGAGCTGTGGCAGCACCTGCAAGTGATGGCCGGCAAGAGCTCGCCCGTACTCTACGACGGCCGGCTGTACGTCGTCGACGACCGGGCCAAGCTGTACATCTATGACGCCAAGACCGGCAAGCTGATCGCCCGCAAGGCGCTGGGCAACGTCATGCGGAGCACGCCGCTCGTGGCCGACGGCAAGATTTACATCTGCACGAACAACGGCCAGTGGTACATTCTGCGGCCGACCGAGCGACGGCGTCGAAGATCGTCCACCAGCTTGCGGCTTAGCGGCGACGAAAGCGACGGCTCGCCGATCGTCTCGCACGGCCGCATTTATCTGCCGACGTCCGAAGTCATGTACTGCCTGGGCATTGCCGAATCAGCAGCCATCGGCCGACCCGATTCCGCCGCAGCCGCAAGAAGACCCGCTTAACGGATAAAACGCCGGCAGTCGTGCAAGTCATTCCGTACGATGCGCTGCTCAAGCCCGGCAGCGAGCAGGCGTATCGCGTGCGGCTGTTCAACGCTCGCGGCCAACATCTGCGCGATGTCCCTGCCGGCGAAGCGCAATTCGCGGTCGACGGTCCGGGGCGATTACCGCCGACGGCAAGTACACGGCCCCCGGCGACGCCGGCCACGAATGCGCGCTGGTCACCTGCAAGGTCGGCGACCTGACCGGCACGGCGCGGGTGCGCATCACGCCGCCGCTGCCGTGGACGTTCGATTTCAACGATGCGACCACGGCTGCCGCTCACCTGGATCGGCGGCCGCGTGCGATGGGAAGTACGCCAGGGCGAGGACGGCGACAAATACCTGGCCAAGAAGACCGTGCTGCCGACTCCCAAGGATCCCAACAACAAGCTCGGCACGCGGAGCTTCGTGTGGATGGGGCCGATCGACCTGAGCAATTACACGATTCAAGCCGACGTGCTGCTCACCGAAGATAGGTGGCCGCCTTCCGGACGTCGGCGTGATCAATGGCCGGTACCAGCTCACGATTCGCGGTATGAACAAGAAGCTGCGGCTCGACACCTGGACCACCAGCGACTACCGCACGCATGCCGAAGCCGATTTCGAGCCGGAGCCGGGCGACTGGTACACGCTCAAGCTCACCGTTGCGGCCGAAGCCGACCAGGCAACTGCCCGCGGAAAGATTTGGCGACGCGGACGAGTCCGAGCCGAGCGACTGGACAGTCGAGATGGTCGACCACTCGCCCAATTTGCAAGGCACGCCCGGCGTGTTATGGAAACACGCCGAGACGCCGAAGTGTACCTGGACAACGTGCATGTGACGCCGAATTAGATCACTGTTCTCACGCTGCACCGCCATTTAGCGGCCGAGCTTGCTCGGCACGTTTCGCGCGGGCAAGCCCCGCCGCTAAATGTTCCCGTCGTTATGAATCATGCAAGAAAGGTCACTTTGACAATGTATAAACGAATCCTTGTTGTTGCAGGCATCCTTGCGTGCGGAAATATCGCCTTGTTGGTGAACGCCGCAGACAACGGCACCGCCGTGAGCAAAAACGATACGCCGAACGTCGACTGGAATCAGTGGGGCGGCTCACCTCAGCGGAACAACACGCCAGTCGGCCACAATATTCCCACCGAGTGGGAAATCGGCGAATTCGATTACCGCACCGGCGAGTGGGATTCCACGACCGCCAAGAACATCAAGTGGGTCTCCCGGCTGGGCTCGCAAACCTACGGCAACCCCGTCGTCTCCGGCGGCAAGGTCTTCGTCGGCACGAACAACGCCGGCGGCTGGCTCAAGCGCTACCCGGGCACCGGCCGTGAGGCCATCGACTTGGGCTGCTTGCTCGCGTTCGACGTCAAGGACGGCAAGTTTCTCTGGCAGCACAGCAGCGAGAAGCTGCCGACCGGCCGCGTTCACGACTGGCCGGAACAAGGCATTTGCAGCGCCGCGCTCGTGGAAGGCGATCGGCTGTGGTTCGTCACCAATCGCGGCGAAGTCCGCTGCGTCGATACCGAAGGCTTTCACGACGGCGAAAACGACGGCGAAGTCACAGAATGAAGAAGAACTCGTCAAAGCACAAGCGGGCGACATCCCGTACGACATGAAGCAGGAGGCCGATGTCGTTTGGGTGCTCGACATGATGAAGGAGATGGGCGTCTCGCAGCACAACATGGCCAGTTGCTCGCTCACCGGCGCGGGCGACCTGCTGTTCGTGTGCACGTCGAACGGCGTGGACGTGGAGCACAACTACATTCCTGCTGCCGGATGCGCCCAGCTTCTTCGTGATGGACAAGAACACGCAAGAAGGTTCTCTGGACCGACAAATCGCCCGGCCTGAATATCCTGCACGGCCAGTGGTCGTCGCCAGCGTACGGCGTGTTGGGCGGCGTGCCGCAGGTGCTGTTTGCCGGCGGCGACGGCTGGCTCTACAGCTTCGCCCCCGAAGGCGACGGCAAGGGCAACGCCAAGCTGCTGTGGAAGTTCGACGCCAACCCCAAAACGTCGTTTTACACAGTGAGCGGCCGGGCCACGCGAAACCATCTCATCGGCACGCCGGTGATCTACGACGGACTGGTCTACATCGCCGTCGGCGAAGATCCGGAGCACGGCGAAGGCGTCGGGCACTTGTGGTGCATCGATCCGACGAAGCACCTCGACGGCAGCGACGTCAGCCCCGAACTGGCGTTCAATTCGGCGGATCCCGAGAAGCCGATTCCGCACAAGCGGCTGCAGGCGGTAGTCGAAGCGGAGGGCGATTTCGCCCGGCCGAATCCGAACTCGGCCGTCGTCTGGCACTACAGCGAACACGACGGCAACGGCGACGGCAAGGTCGCCTTCGAGGAAACGATGCACCGCACCGTGC
Organism: uncultured Planctomycetota bacterium; assembly: GCA_963786455.1. Classification (GTDB taxonomy): domain Bacteria; phylum Planctomycetota; class Planctomycetia; order Pirellulales; family Lacipirellulaceae; genus JABDGM01. The sequence continues at coordinate 644,971 of CAWAZX010000019.1, forward strand.
GGCAGCGTCGTGATCAAGGACGACGTCCTGTACATCGCCGATTTCAGCGGTCTGTTCCATTGCCTCGATGCCAAGACCGGCAAGCCGCACTGGACGTACGACATGCTATCGGCCGACATGGGGCTCGCCGCTGGTGGTCGACGGCAAGGTCTACATCGGCGACGAAGACGGCGACGTGGCCATCTTCCGCCACTCGGCCGATCCGAAAGTCGCCATGAAGGACGAGGGCGGCAGCATGGTGCCGTTTTACGGCGAAATCAACATGGGCAACAGCGTATACAGCACGCCCATCGTCGCCGGCAACGTGCTCTACATTGCAAACAAGTCGCATCTGTTCGCCATCTCGAGTGAAGGCAAATAGAATTCACCACGGAGACACGGAGGACACAGAGACGATTAGGAGCTGGATGGAACTGAGAAAACAGATATCCGGTAGGTTGCATCGTGATTGATTCGTTTCGTCCTTTGTTATCTCCGGTCTGATTGTTTCCCTTCTCCGTGCCCTCCGTGTCTCCGTGGTTTTTTTTGGTGATTGGCATGCCCAAACGTGTCCTCGACGTCGGTCAGTGCGGGCCGGACCATGCGACGATTCGCAGGTTTCTGACTCGCAATTTCGATTGCGAAGTCGTGCAAGTCGACTATGTCAACGATGCACTGGCGCATCTGAAAAGTAGCCGATTCGACTTGGTGCTGGTCAACCGCAAGCTGGATGTCGATTATTCGGACGGCCTTGAAGTGATTCGGCAGATCAAGTCGGATCCGGCCACGGCCGACGTGCCGACAATGCTCGTCACCAATTATCCTGAGCACCAAGATACAGCGGTAGCCGCGGGCGCCCTGCGAGGCTTCGGAAAGCTCGAATTCGACAAACCCGAGACGCGCGAAAAGATCGCCGCCGCGCTTGCCGAAAAAGGGGGCAGGTCCAATTCGTCAGCATAACGGCTGCTAGTCTCGGGCGCAGATAACAAGACGAATTGGACCTGTCCCCGTCCCGTCCGCCGGCGCCCCCTACTCCTGAACGGCTTCCTTCACCGGCTGAATAAAGTGGGGCGACTTCCCCGAAGCCGTTAGGTCCTTAGCCTTCTTCTCGGCCTCTTTCCTTTCGCTGAACTCATACAGCGCAACGCGCTTGAGCGATTGGTTGAACACACCCCAGAATGCCTTGAGCCGGGTCTCTTTGGTCGACTTGGCACGGCTCTTCCGCTTGGCCGGTTCTTTTTTGACGGTCGCCTTGGCTTCAGTCTTTTTGGCAGTCTTACCCCGCTTTTCCGCGGCTTCCACCTCGGCCCGACGTTCCTTGCGATTGACGATTTTGGCAGCCATAGTCAAACCCCGAGCGACCCGTTGTGCGCGTGAAGAGAATTGCCAGAAGGCAATCATAGCCCAATTGCCGTCCGCTGACTACCGCCGGTGGCGTCACAACGTGATGCCCAGCAGCCTGGCCCGAGCGATCATTGCCGGCTGGAAATAGATGATCGGCCGGCGCGTCCGACCTGCGCGAACGATCGAGGCCCGATCTCGTGCCCAGAAGAATGTCTGGTCAACAATACGCTGCGGAATCTGGCCGATGCGTACCCGCAACGCGACCTCTTCCACAAAGGCAACTTCCGTCTTAAGCCGCGCCTGGAGACCCACGACCAACCGGTCGCGAAGGCTCACCGGTTGCTGAGGACGGGCAGGGGTAACTGCAACCTTCTCCAACTCGTTCTCATTCGCGGCGAGGCAGCGCTGGACTACACCACCCGTGATAAAAGCTATGAGCAGCAGTCCGCCAAAAGCAGCGGCTGTACTCATTGCCCAACGTCTGCCGACTTTGCGCGGATCGTCAGCGCATAGCGCGAAGAGAATAACAGAAAAGGAGCGGAGCACGTTCACGTCGATGATGAGGTCGCGACTTGTAACCCAATTGCAGGCCAATCGCAAGGTCAAGCCATGCAATCACTGCCATCGACTGTGGCACGATGTTTGCAGCATACCGTCAGCAACGCACTTGGCACATCGTTTGCTTCCGAACTTTTCTCGTCCCAGTTGCAGTAAAAAACTGGCCACACGGCTTTTGCAAACTAGAATTATGGTGTATTGTTTCGCTCCCCAACGCACGGCGTTTGATTTCCTTCAGCCGTCGTGCACGCGGGTTCGATAATGATACGCGGTGCCGTCGGATCGCCGATTGGAACCGTAAATTCGAATCAAACTATCCGGTTGAATTTCCGTCGGGAGGACCATAATAACGATTGGCCCGGGTCGATAACATGGCTGTGCGCAGCACGGTCCGACCTCGCCTTTCTTCGAGCGACTCCTCATCGTCGCAATCAACCGGATGTTTGAACTCAATGGCTGCGGCCAATCGCCCATATGCGATCGGCCGCAGCTTTTTTGTTGAGTCAAGAGTCGAGAGCCAGCAGGAAGGAAGAGGAGGGCACCTCAACTCGCTTGCGTCTTCTCGCCGCAACCACTTGCCGCGCTGAAGCACCACTTACGACGGCCGATAGGCGATAACGGTCAGATCATCCGGCTTCGAAGGCGCGGCCCCGAGCTGGCTTGTCATCCGCCGCTGTGCTTCCTCGGCAAGATCGTTCACGGCCTGATCTAGCGGCCCGCTCCGCACCAGCTCCACTATCTCGCTAGGCAGCAGATTGTCGAACAGCCCGTCGCTGGCCAGCACGAGCGTGTCACGGGGTGCCATTTCCACATGCGGGCCCATTTCGATCCGCATCTGCTCGGAACCAATCACATTCGAAATCACGTGCCGTGCTTCGTGGTGAATCGCGTCCTCTTCGTTGATCAGCCCGGCTTCCACGGCGTATCCCACCGGCGAATGAGGAATCGTTTGGAGTTTCAATTTGCCGCGTTGCCCGGTTACCAGCACGGCCGAATCGCCCACATGATACGAGCGAATGGTTCGATCCTGAATTTCAACGAGTGCCAAGGTGGTCGCCGCCCCGCAGCCCAGCTCGCGGATTGATCGGTTCGCTGCTTCGATGCCATTCAAAATGGCGCCGCGGAGCCCTTCTGCCTCGCCATTTTCGCCCCCGGTCAGAGTCTCGTTCAGCGACTGCTGGATCGTTTCGATGGCTAACAGGGAGGCACGCTCGCCGCCGGCATGGCCACCCAGTCCATCGGCAATGGCCAGAACGCCTCCCGTGGAGCCAACGGGCCAGAGCGCAGCAACGTCCTCGTTGGGCGTGCTTTTAAGCGGCGAGCGGTTTGAATATACGGCCGCGGTGCCGCCCGCAAATTCAAACGCCACGACTTCTGCCATTTCGGCTTCCGCCAAAACGGCCCCCAACGAACGCCGCTGCTTTTTGCCGCGAACCGTCCCCACCGCGTCGGCGGCGGAAATCGGCATTTCCAATAGTGTGCTGCTGACCGTGCTCATAGGAGTCACAGCCGGGGTTATTCTGAGCGCCTTCTCACCAAGTGCCGGCGGATGGCAGGATGGCGAAAGCGGCGGTTTATCGCGGACGCGTGGACGCGCTATACGGTAGGTAGCGAAGGGTGGGCAACCGGGAAAACCCGGCACATGGCTAGGAACCTACTGCATCATAGGAGAATCTAGGGGTAGCACAAATCGAAACCCGTTCGAGGAGACCCCTTCAGACGCTAGCATTCGTGTTTAATATGTTGGAATACAACGAGTTAAGTAGACCAACGCGTTTTGGGAATATTTTGTCGGTATTTCGGTTGGAGACGAGATCACCGGGGGTTTCGCCACCTTTTTGACCCACTACAAGGCGAGTCCCGTTTAGCGGCGGGGCTTGCCCCGCACTGCCGCCGCCGGGGTAGTTCGTTCCATCGAGAGGCGAATCTCTGCCGGCGCAGACTCGGCCTCTCAATCGTTGGCGACGCCCAACGACAAACACTTAAGGCTGCACTCTGTGTCGTCAGAAACTTGACGCTCCCATTACAGCCGGCTATTCTTGCCTAGTCGACTGACTACCACGAACTTTCGCACTCTCGAGCCCTCATCGTGCTTACCCTGCCCGTAAATCTAGCCGTCACCACGACCGGCATAGTCGGCGGCATCGGTATTATTATTGTGCACGGGAGGCCTTGAGGGGTCAGTTCAGATTTTGCTGGATTCACCAAACCCCGAGGCCGAAAAAGCCTCGGGGTTTTTTTATTGGCAACTACCCATGCCCAAGCGACAACGTCCACAAAAATTGAGTCACCCGCCGAGCGATGTGGCGCGAGACTCCCACGCCAGCGGAGCTCGCTCATCGTCCGCCTGGTGGACCGCTGCTATCCTGGCGGTCGCCATCACGGCAATCTACGGCCGGGCAGTTGATGCCCCGTTCATTTTCGACGACTTCAATAGCATTCAAACGAACGAAACCATCGTCTCACTCTGGCCGCTGTGGAGTGCGGATGGGCCCCCCAGGCCGCTCAACACGCCACACTCCGCCCCAACGACGGCCAGGCCGCTCGTGAATCTTTCCTTTGCCCTGAATTACTGGTTCGGAGAGCTGGACCCGACCGGCTATCGGTGGGTCAACATTATGCTGCACACTGGCTCCGCGATCCTGCTGGGGGCAATCGTTCGCCGCACGCTGCGATTGCCCTATTTTGACGGCCGCTTCGATAGCACGGCCAAATGGCTCGCACTCGCCGTCGCGCTTCTCTGGGCGTTGCACCCGCTGCAGACCGAGTCGGTGGTTTACGCTACCCAGCGGACTGAATTGATGATGGCTTTTTTCTATTTGGCGACGTTGTACTGCAGTCTGCGATACTGGACGGACCGCTCCAACGAGTCGCAGGCCGGCGAACCGGGTCAAGAACGTGACCTGCTTCGTGCACTCAATGCTCCGAGCTCAACTTGGCTGCTATTGGCGACGCTGGCTTGCCTGGCCGGGATGAGCTCGAAAGAAGTGATGGTCTCGGCGCCCCTCATAGTGCTCCTGTTTGAGCGGGCGTTCGTTGCGGGATCCCTTACCAAGGCATTTCGCCAATCGTGGCCGCTGTATTGCGGTCTCGCCTGCGGCTGGCTGCTATTGCTCTGGTTGCATGCGGGGGCACCTCACCGTGACTCGGCCGGATTCCAACTCGGCGTGTCGGGCGTCGCCTGGTGGCTCACTCAGACCAAAGTGCTGTTGATGTATTTGAAGCTGGTTGTCTGGCCGTGGCCGCTGGTGATTCACTACGACATGCCGTACCTCAATTCGCTCGCCAAATCCTGGATGTATGTCGTTCCGGTGGCGCTGCTTGGTTTGACGACACTTGTCCTGCTGTGGCGAAATCATCCGGCCGGCTTTCTTGGAACGGTCGCATTCGCCATTCTTTCGCCAACACTTGTGATTCCAATTCCCACCGAAATCGCCGCCGAACGCCGAATGTATTTGCCGCTAGCGGCCATCGCGGTGCTGGTCATCGTGGGTGGATACTGCTGGCTGCAACGGCTGGGCCGCAAAGGGCAGAGCTCACCGGAAACCACGTCCGATTGGCCGATTCCGGTCCGTGCCCTCGGCGTTTCAGTCATCGTAGTCGCCGTGGTCTTTAGTGCCGTCAGCATGCGCAGGCTCCTCGCCTATGACCACGAGCTGACGCTGTGGCAACAGGTCGTGCAGCTGCAGCCGCACAATTACATGGGCCACCTCAACACCGGTGCGCAACTATTTAATGCGGGAGACGTGACCGAGGCGATGAAACACTATCTCGAGGCACGTAGGTTAAAACCGGATTCGTCCCAGGTCCATTACAATTTGGGGCTCGCGCTCGTCAAGATGGAGCAGCCGCTGGAAGCGGCCGAGGAATTCCGCGAAGCGGCGCGACTCCAGCCGGGTTCGTCCCGATTGACGAACAACCTGGGCGTGGCACTATTCACCGTGGGCAAGAATGACGAAGCGATCGAGGTATTCCAGGAAACGGTTAAACTCGAGCCGACAATGTGGCGAGGCCACGACAATTTGGGGAGCGCGCTCCACCGCGCCGGACGGCATTCTGAAGCGATTGAGTGTTTTTCACATGCTCTGCGGCTTAATCCGTTGGCCCTGGACGTTTACGGGCGGCTCGCGCAGGCACAAGCTATGTCGCAGCAGCCCGCGAAAGCGATTGCCACCGTAGAAAAGGCGCTGCGGCTCGCGCAAGACCTCGGTGACATGGCCACGGCCGAAAAGATTCACAAACAACTGACCGCGTATCGCACTAGCCTGGCCAAAGCCCAGCTTGAGTATTCCCATCCGTCAGCCGAAAACAACCGGCCGACAAATTGAGGTTCGCGTATGACACACGTTCAAATCTACGACACGACGCTCCGCGACGGCGCCCAAGGCGAGGGCGTCAATTTTTCGCTGCAGGACAAGCTGCTCATTGCCCGGCGGCTCGACGAGTTTGGCTTCGATTTCATCGAGGGTGGCTATCCGCTTTCCAATCCGAAGGACGCCGAGTTCTTTCAGCGAATGGCGGCCGAGCCACTTCGCAACAGCCGGCTGTGCGCGTTCGGCATGACGCGCCGCCGCGGCGTGAAGGCGGGCGACGACCCCGGCATGAAGGCGCTGATCGCCTCCCAGGCACCCGTGGTGACGATCGTCGGCAAGACGCACGATTTTCACGTCACCGACGTGCTGCGCGTGTCGCTGGAAGAAAACCTGGCGATGATCCGCGAGTCGGTCGCTTTTGTTCGCGAAGCCGGCCGCGAGGTGATCTACGATGCCGAGCACTTCTTCGACGGCTGGAAGGCCAACCCCGAATACGCCCGGCAAGACGATCCGCGCGGCAGTGGAAGGCGGCGCAACGATGGTCGTGATGTGCGACACCAACGGCGGCAGCATGCCCGAGGAAGTGGCCGCGCTCACCAAGGAAGCGGCCGCCGCTGTCGAACGTGCCGCTGGGCATCCACACCCACAACGATTGCGATCTGGCCGTGGCCAATTCGCTCGCCGCCGTCGACGCCGGGGCCGTCCACGTGCAGGGCACGATCAACGGCCTCGGCGAACGCTGCGGCAATGCCGACCTGGTGTCGGTGATCGCCAACCTCGCACTCAAGAAGCGCGGCTACGAGGTGCTCGGCGGCCGCGGCGCCGAGCATCTCACCGAGCTGTCGCGCTACGTCTACGAAATCGCCAACATGCACTTCCGCTCGAACCAGCCGTTCGTCGGACCCAGTGCATTCGCTCACAAAGGCGGCATGCACGTCCATGCCGTTGCACCGCGCAACGAAAAGCTACGAGCACATTGCGCCCGAAGCGGTCGGCAACGAACGGCGGATTCTCGTCGAGCGAACTATCGGGCCGGTCGAACATCATCGCGCTGACCAGCAAGAACAATCTGCAGCACGATGGCGCGCTGATGGAAGCCGTGCTGCAGCAAGTCGTCGAGCTGGAGAACCGCGGCTACCAGTTCGAAGCGGCCGAGGCCTCGTTCGATCTGCTGGTGCAACGAGCCGCCGGCACGTTTCAGCCGCATTTCGAACTGCTGCACTACCACGTCGACGTGGAAACCGACGGCAATGGGGCGACGACCACCGAAGCCACCGTGAAGCTACGGATCGGCGACGAAGTACGGCACGAAGTGGCCGAGGGCGACGGCCCGGTGAACGCCCTGGACGCCGCGCTGCGAAAAGCACTCAACGGCCACTTTCCGAACCTGCGCGGCGTGCAGCTGGTCGATTACAAGGTCCGCGTCATCAACAGCGACGCCGGCACCGCCGCCGCCGTCCGCGTCGTCATCGAAAGCCAGGACGACGACGGCACGACCTGGGGCACCGTGGGCGTCAACGAAAACGTAATCGAAGCCAGCTGGGACGCACTGGTCGACAGCATCGAGTACAAACTCTGCAAGGACGAACAATCCTAAAGCCGCCACTCGTCGGCTTAGCGCCGAATCAATGCGCAGCGCCAACGATCTTTGTTCTCACCGACGCATCGCATAAGATAGTCGCATTTCTCCTGCAAGTTATTCGAGGAAAGCGGCGCATTGAGCCGGAGTTATGGCAGTAATGGACTTCAAATCCCTTCCCTCCCAATACGATCACGCCGCGGCCCAGCAAAAGTGGTACCCGTTCTGGGAACAGCGCGGCTACTTTCATGCCGAAGCCGACGATCCGCGGCCGACCGTATACGATCGTCATTCCGCCGCCGAACGTGACCGGCGCGCTGCACCTCGGCCACGCGCTCAACAACACGCTGCAGGATATCCTCATCCGCATGAAGCGGATGCAGGGCTTCAACACGCTGTGGATGCCCGGCACCGACCATGCCGGCATCGCCACGCAGGCCGTGGTCGAGCGGCGGCTGTTTGAGGAGGAAAAGAAAACGCGGCACGATCTGGGCCGCGAGGGGCTCGTGAAGCGGATTTGGGATTGGAAGGACCAGTATGAGGCCCGCATCCTGTCGCAGCTCAAGCAGATGGGCTGCAGTTGCGATTGGGCACGCACGCGGTTCACGTTCGACGAGCACAATTCGCGTGCCGTCCGCGAGTGGTTCTTCCACTTGTTCAAAGACGGCAAGATCTACCGCGGCAAACGGCTCGTGAATTGGGACACGTTCCTGCAAACGGCCGTGAGCGATGACGAGGTGTTTCACGAAGCCGTGAAGGGCCATTTCTGGCACTTCAAGTACCCGGTGGTGAACCCCCAGCCGGGCGAGCCGGACCACGTGATCGTCGCCACGACGCGGCCGGAAACCATGCTCGGTGACACGGCCGTGGCGGTGCACCCCGACCCAGCGTCGGCGTTCGATCGTGTCGGCGCGGAGCTGCGCGAGAAGTTGCTGACGGCAGCCGCGAAGGAGAAAGCGGAGCTGGAAGAGCAGATGACGCTGCTCATGGATCGCCGCGCGAAGATGCAAGCACGGCTCGAGCAGCTGCGCGACATGGCCAAACGCGGCGTGCAACTGGAGCTCCCGCTCACCGGCCGCACGATTCCGCTCATTGCCGACGAGTGGGCTAAGCCGGAACTCGGCTCTGGCTGCGTGAAGATCACCCCGGCCCACGATCCAAACGATTACGAAGTGTGGCAGCGGCATCCCGAAATCGGCGCAATCAACATCCTCAACCCCGACGGCACACTCAACGAAAACGTCCCCCAAAAATACCGCGGCCTAACCGTGAAAAAAGCCCGCGAAGCGGTCGAAGCCGATCTCGACGCGCAGAATTTGATCGTCGAAAAAGAAGACCGCGAAATCGACCTGGGCCATTCCGACCGCAGCAAGACGCCAATCGAGCCGTACCTGGCCGACCAGTGGTTCATGAAGATGGATGAGCTGGCGCAAACCGCGATGGACGCCGTCACGAGCGGCCGCGTAAACGTCGTACCCGAACGCTACGGCAAAGGCTATTTAGATTGGCTTAGCGAAAAACGAGACTGGCCAATTGGCCGGCAATTGTGGTGGGGACATCGTATACCAGTCTGGCGTGTGTCTTTGAACCACACTGGAACCGAGTCTCTCAAACGGTCTCAAGAGCAAGCGCAACTGCAATTACGCAAATTTCTTCTCGCATTGGATATAAACGATGACGAAGTCGCCATGCAGATTGACGACGAAATTCTATACTGCTGCACGCTGAATCCCCTCGGGCGTCGAGCGTTAGCCGCCATCCAAAATCAATGGGATGCCATCGACTATGCGGTTGAGTCACGGACCGGCGCGGGCATGGCGTCAATCGATGAATTCGATTTGGGAGAATTCCAATTTGCCGCGGAATTAGTCCCGAGCAGAAATGTCATTTTTCGAATGGACGAAGAGGAAGACGTTCTCGACACTTGGTTCTCAAGTGCCCTCTGGCCGCATTCGACGCTTGGTTGGCCCGATGAGACGCCAGAGCTGATACGGTTCTATCCAACGACGACTCTGATCACTTCGCGCGACATCATCACGCTGTGGGTCGCTCGGATGGTGCTGGCCGGCCTCTACAACACGGGTGACGTCCCGTTTCACGAGGTGTATATCACGCCTAAGATCCTCGATGGCTACGGCGAGACGATGTCGAAGTCGAAGGGCAACGGCGTCGACCCGATTGATATCATCGAAAAATTCGGGGCTGACGCCTTACGGTTTGGCATCGCGTATCTTACGACCGACACGCAGGACGTGAAGCTGCCAGTCGACTTCGAATGCCCGCACTGCCACGCCCAGTTCCCGCAAACGAAAAAGAACCGCCAATTGCCGCGGATCGAGTGCGAAAAGTGCGGGAAGCCATTCGCCACCCAGTGGGCCGAGAAGCCGGAGGACAAAGCGCTGCCGCGCGGGGCCGTAGTCAGCGAGCGGTTCGAACTGGGCCGCAACTTTGCCAACAAACTGTGGAACGCGGCCCGCTTCTCGCTCATCAATCTTGAAGGTTTCACCCCGGGCCCAGTGTCCGACAAGGACCTGCTGCTCGAAGACCGCTGGTTGCTCTCGCGCCTGGCGACCGTAACGCAACAAGTCACTGCGGCTCTTGAGCGATACCGCTACGCCGACGCGGCCCGTACGCTCTACGATTTTGCCTGGAATGAGTTCTGCAGCTTTTACCTCGAGATGACCAAGGCGCGGTTCGCCGTGGCCGAGCAGCGTCAGACGGCTCAGCGCGTGCTGGCCCATGCGCTCGATACACTGTTGAGATTGCTGCATCCGATGATGCCGTTTCTCACGGAGGAGGTGTGGCAGCTACTCGCGCATGTTGCTCCCGCGCGTGAAATTGCTAAGGCATCGCCAGACGTCGACACGCTGCGAATACCGGAAGAGGAAAAGAGGTTTCTCCAAAGGGTAAATTCACAATTTCAAACAAGAAATTGCAGCGGCAAATGCCGTTGAAAGCATCTGCATCGCACGCTGGCCACAGGCTGATACGTCGCGGCAGGACGCCACCATCGAAGCCCAGTTCGCCGATTTCCAGGCGGTTCTCGGAGCGGTGCGCGAAACTCGCAACCGCCAGAACATTCCGCTCAAAGAGGAGCTGAGTTTCTCGGTGCATTGCGACGCGGCCACGGCCGCGTTGCTCAAACCAATGCAGCCGTACTTCGCGCAAATGGCCCGCGCCATGGCCACCGCCCTTGGCCCCGACGCCAAGGCCCCCGATATCGCCGCCAGCGTGACGCTTGCAGGCCAGGCTGGCCCGATGGAGGTGCACGTCGACCTGAGCCGGTTTATCGACGTCGAGGCCGAGCGCAAGCGGCTGGCCAACGAGCGCGACAATCTTACCAAGCAAATCGCATCGATCGACGCCAAGCTGAGCAACCAAAACTTCGTCGAAAAAGCGCCCGCCGAAGTTGTCGATCAGCAGCGCGCCAAACTGTTCGAGCTGCGTGGCCAATTGGGCTCGGTGGAAGCCGCCCTTGCGAAACTAGCCAAATAAGCATGATGGCGGGTCTCGCAAGTTTCGACCCACCCTACGACCTACTCCTGCTCGTTAATTGCGCGACGTTTCCTGGTTTCCTGTTGAAGTCTCCTCAACATTTCCGCTCTCCAGCTGGGTGCGCCGCTGCTTCCTTGGTTTTGAAGCCCCGTCAGTAATTCAGACGCCCATCGCGACGCGTCGCTATTGGGATAGTTTTTGATAACTGCGTTGAGCCGTTCCGTCGCTTCTTTTTTGTCGGTTTCCCAATGTGCGACGGCCAATCCATGTCAGTGGCCGGAATCATCGGCATGGAACTTCCCAACGTCCACCAAAACCATCCATATGGCACGACCCTGACGTCCTGGATAGCGGCCTCGCCATAATAAAGAACGAATCGCTTGGAGCGGCCGAATTGTGTTGGATCCTCGTCGGGACGCGAAGTATTCACCTCAACGATGCGTTTCGGCGCATCTGGCGCTGTGAAGGGTGGTTCTCGCCGCGAAACTTGCCGAGATAACTCTCGGCCGCACTAAGTGCGCTCCAGCCATAGATTCGGTCTGCGAACTCCAGTACTGACTGCGCACAGAATAAGCCTGCTATTAACGCTACACCCCAGGAATTAATTCGCAAATAACGGCCGGTCGCTCGCCCGGTTGCTAGTCGGACAAAGAGTGTCGCCGAGACAGCCAGCGCGACAATCGCTGACGTCCAACTTCCGAATTCGGAATATTGCCCATCAACTCCCAGCTGCAAATACCAGACTAGGGCCCAAATCACTCGGCCGCAGGGCCATAGCGTCACAAATGTTGCTGTGGGCAAAACGAGAAACCACAACAGTCGAATTTGCTGACGAGCGGCCAAGCCGCGCCATCCCCCGGACACCACATAAGCGGGCAGAAGCAAATACAGACCGATCAACACATACCAAACGTAGACGGCAGCTTCGCTTCCTCCGAGTAAGGCAAAAATCACCATCGTTACGGTCCGTCCGGGGGACGACGACCCAGGCACACAACTGCGCCCGTGCAAACTTAGCGCCGAAATTATACTCCCTCGTCCTTATGTCATCTCGGATTATAATGAATGAGTCACACCCACAATTGGTAATTGCCTTTATGCCCAAGGATCGCCCCATGCCCGTCGCGATGGAATTATCTCGAATCATCATTAGCGAGATCAACGATCAGCAGGTGATCTATTTAAAGGAAATCGACGGCAGCCGCACCTTTCCGATCCTGATCGGTATCTTCGAGGCCACCAGCATCGACCGCCGCGTGAAGGGCTTTGAAACGCCGCGGCCGCTGACGCACGACCTCTTGGTCAATTCGATCGAGTCGCTCGGGGGCGAGTTTCAGGACGTGGTGATTAGCGAGCTGCGCGAGCATACGTACTTTGCGAAGCTTCGCGTGCGGCACGACGGAGAGCTCGTGGAGATTGATGCCCGGCCGAGCGACGCGATTGCCGTGGCCGTCACGTGCGACCCGCCGCTGCCGATCTATGTGGCAGAGGATGTTCTGAATGATGTGATTGGGGAGCAGCAGTAAGGATGTAAGATGTGTGATGTAAGATAGACGATGCCAGAATGCGAGTCTGACATCTTCTATCACACATCTTACATCTCACATTCCTACCCCAGCACATCCGCAAACGCTTTTTTCAGCGCTGCCAGCCCGGCCGCACCCTTGTCCGCGGCCACGACGACGTTAGTGCGAACTTCGCTGGTGCTGACCATCTCCACGTTGATTCCCGATTCGGTGAGTGCCTGAAAAATCCGCAGGCCGACTCCAGTGTGGCTGCGGATGCCGACACCTTTTACCACGAGGATCGCCACGGCCGGCACGTCCTTTACTTCGCCTCCTAGTTCATTCGACAGCGATTTAAGCACCTTGCGGGTGTGTTCCACTTCGCTCCGCGGCACGGTGAAACTCACGTCTGCCAGCCCGTCACGGCCGATGCTCTGCACAATCATGTCGACCAGGATGTTTTCGGATGCGATCGCTTCGAAAATCGTGGCCGAGATTCCAGGACGATCGGCCACATCGAACAGCGTCATCTGTGCCTGCGATTCATCAAGCGATACGGATTCGATCGCGAGGTCTTCCATCCGCTGCAGCCGCGAAACAATATCAAGTGCATTGCCATGGCCGGCGGCCGGCAGTTTCTCGCCGAAGGCGACGCGATCTCGCGGCGGCCGGTCGAGCTCAAATTCCGCGTGCACGGCTCGCAAGGCTGCAAGGGCCTGTTCGCGCTTCACTAGCACCGAGACTTTGATCTCGCTGGTAGTGATGGCCTCGATGTTGATATGTTCGTCGGCCAGCGCGCGGAACATGCGGTCGGCCACGCCGGTCTGCGTGGCCATGCCCAAGCCAACGATCGACACCTTGGAAACGTCCGCATCGTGGCTCACCGATTCGGCACCGAGCTCGTCCGCCACCTTCCGCACGGCCGCCAGTGCCTTGGGCAAATCGTCTTCCAGCACGGTGAACGAGATGTCGGCCGAGCCGTCGGCGCCCGCGTTCTGCACGATCATGTCCACCGCCACGGCAACACCGGCAAGCTTGGAGAAAATCGCACAACTGGTGCCCGGCTTATCCGGCACGCCGGACACCGAGATTTGTGCTTCGTTCTTCGTGAGTGCTGCACCGCTCACGGCCCGATCGACAGATTCGGACGAGGTTCCAATTACGGTACCCGGCTCGTCGCTGAAGCTCGCACTATTGCGGACGTGAATTGGCACGTTAAACTTCTTGCCGAATTCGATCGAACGGCTGTGCATCACCCCCGCACCCAAACTGGCCAGCTCCAGAATTTCGTCGTGGCTCACGCGGCTCATCTTGCGGGCCTCCGCTACCAGTCGCGGATCGGTCGTGAACACACCGTCGACGTCGGTGTAGATTTCGCAGGCGTCCGCATTGAGCACTGCGGCCAGGGCGACGGCCGTGGTATCGCTGCCGCCGCGGCCCAGCGTGGTGATGTTGAAATCCTCGTCGATGCCCTGAAAACCGGCCGCGATGACGATCTTGCCACTATCGAGCAGCTTCTTCATCCGCTCGGTGGAGATCGACTGGATGCGGGCCTTCGTGTGCGTGCTGTCGGTGCGGATGCCGATCTGTCCGCCGGTCAGGCTCACAGCCTCGGCCCCCAGCGAATGGATCGCCATCGCCATCAGCGCAACACTCACCTGCTCGCCGGTGGAGAGCAGCATATCCATTTCTCGGGCCGGCGCGTCGTCGCAAATCTGCTTCGCCAAATCCACGAGCACGTCGGTCTGATGGCCCATCGCGCTCACGACCATAACAACCTGGTTACCATCTTGCTGAGCACGAATGGCCCGCCGGGCCGCGACACGGATCTTTTCCGCATTAGCGACACTGGTGCCGCCGAATTTTTGAACGATCAGTCCCATTATTTCAATAGTCTCGTAAGTGTCTTGTCATGTAGAGTTAAAATTAATGACCAACGACCAAATCTCAATGACCAATTCGCACGAAGCCGACGGGTCTGGTCGTTGGTCATTGGTGCTTGGTCGTTGGACATTTTCCGATAAACCACGGCATCAAGTTCCAGCCTTCGTCAAATGCCAGCTTCGAAAGTGCGGCATTCGTATCACCGTAACCGGTGAATTCGTCCGCTGCGATGCCGGTTCCGGCTATCGCCACCGGCACGTTGCCGTGCGTGTGAACTTTAGTGCGGAGGAACGTTGGGTGATCGGGCGAGATCATGATCCGCCAATCGCCGTGCTTCGCCAGCGCCTCCAGCAGCGGGCCGACCACGTGGCGGTCGATCTGTTCGATTGCCTTCACTTTCTCGTCGCAGCGGCCTTCGTGGGAGGCCTCGTCGGAGGCCTCCACATGGACGCACACGATATCGTACTTGTGGAGTGCCTCGACGGCAGCCCGCCCCTTTGCCGAGTAATCGGTGTCGAGGTACCCGGTCGCTCCGGCCACCTCGATGCGGTCCCAGCCCACCAGGGCCGCGATACCCCGCAGGAGGTCCACCGCGGTGATCATTGCGCCACGCAGGCCGTAGGCCTCGGTAAACGGCCGCAGACGCGGTGCCTGGCCGAGCCCCCACAGCCACACGTTCGTGGCCGGCCGCTTGCCTGCGTTCATCCGGGCGGTATTCGCCGGGTGGTCGCGAAACACGCCGATGCTAGCGGCCATCAGGTCGCACAAGACGTCGCTCCCCGGGCCCCGCGGGTGCTCTTCAAGCACGGATTGGTCCGTGATGTCGTGCGGGGCGCGGGTGCGTGTGTCGTTCGTGAACGGCGCGGGCAATTTCGCCCCCCGCCAGATCAGCAGGTTGCGATAGCTGACGCCGGGGACAAATTCCAGCGCACCGCGATACTTCGGCTCACTGGCGATCTGCTGCTGAGCTGCGGCGAGAAGCTGTGTGCCTTCGCCCGTGCTGATGTGATCGGCCGTGAAGTCGCGCATGACCTGGTCTTCGATCGTGACCAGGTTACAGCGCACGGCCCAATCTTCGGGGCCGAGCTCTATACCCTGTGCCGCGGCTTCCATTGGAGCCCGGCCGGTGAAGTTCTCGAACGGGTTGTAACCTAGCAGGCTGAGGTTGCCGATTTCTGAACCGGCCGGAAGTGATTTAGGCGTATGACATGCCCGGGCCACAACGCCCATTGCCGCGATTCGATCCATGTTGGGCGTGTGCGCAGCCTCGAGCGGAGTGCGCCCGCCAAGTGACTCTTGCGGCTCGTCGGCGGCTCCATCCGGGATGACGATGGCATACTTCATAGGACTCACCACGACGACACGACGAGCACGACGAACTCACAAGACAATTCGCTTGATCCCATTCTTGAGTAGTGGAACATTGAAATTTATGAGGAATCCCAAACTCATACCTGAAAGCTTGAGATACGTAAGCAGTTGTGCCTCGTGGATGGGAAGTATGGTCTCGATCGACTTTAGTTCGGCGATTACCTCATTCGAGATAACGATGTCTAAGCGAAGTCCTCCGTCAATCTGAATATCGTCGTAGCGTACTGGCAAACAGACCTGCCGCTGAAACGGCACTTTGAGTTTCGTCAGTTCATGACAGACGCAAACTTCATAAACAGACTCCAACAGCCCGGGTCCAAGTTTTCGATGAACTTCGAAAGCCGCATCAAGCAGGCATGTCCCCGATGTCTCGATGGAGCCTGAAATTGGTTCGAACATTCGTTCTTCCGTTGTGCTCGTCGTGTCGTCGTGGTGAATCTCGCAGCTAGTCTCGCACCCACAATCGCACTGTCTTACCGCGTACGCATGCAAGCTTGTTGATTTCCGCGCACGCCTTGCGCGTGTCCCCCTCCGTGGTTTCGTGCGTCATGATCACGAGCGGCACGATGTTGTCTTTTTTGGCAACTTCTTGCTGCAGCACGCTCGAAATTGAGATGCTGTGTTGGCCAAGTATGCTGGCCACTTGGGCGAGCACGCCGGGATGGTCTTCCGCGTTGACACGCAAATAGAAACGGCCGTCAGCCAAGGCATGCTCACGCGGCGCGACGCGGGCCTTGCGGTTCGACCACAACTCCAGCGTGCGGAATGTGATTGCGGCCCGGCCCACTGCCGTGTCGATCATGTCGGCGACGACCGCGGAGGCCGTCGGCATTTGCCCCGCTCCTTGGCCGTAAAACATCACTTCGCCAACGGCGTCGCCCACGACGCGAATTGCATTGAATGGCCCACTCACGTCTGCCAGCGGCCGGCCACGCTTCACCAGCGTGGGCGACACGTGCAGCTCCAGCGTATCGCCGTCCAACTCCGCAACCGCCAGCAGTTTGATCCGGTAGCCAATCTCCTGCGCGAAGCGGACATCGCTGACATCCAGCCGGTCGATCCCCATCCGCGGGATGTCTTTCCAGTGCACTCGGGCACCAAACGCCAGATGCGCGAGGATCGCCAGCTTCTGCGCCGCATCGCTGCCGTCGACGTCCAGCGTCGGATCGGCCTCGGCATAACCCAGCCGCTGCGCTTCTTTCAGCGCGTCGGCGTACGCCATGCCCTCTTCGTGCATCTTGGTGAGGATGAAATTCGTCGTGCCGTTGAGGATGCCGTCGAGCGATTCGATCTGGTTGGCCGACAGGCACTGGCTGATGTTGGCGATGATCGGAATGCCGCCGGCCACGGAGGCTTCGAACGCGATCGAGCGGCCCAGCTCGCGGGCCCGATCGAACAACTCCGGCCCGTGCTCCGCCAGCAGGGCCTTGTTCGCGGTGACGACGTCCTTGCCGCTTTCCAACAGCCGCAGCATGATGGAGCGCTCCGGCTCCAACCCGCCGATCGTCTGAGCGACGACTTTGATTTCGGGATTGTCGATTACTTCGTCGACATTGTCGGTAAGCACCCCGGTGGGCAGTTCCAGCTTGCGGGCCTTCTTGAGATCCTTCACGACCGCTTTTTCGAGCCACAACGTGCGACCGGCGTGGCGCGCGGTACGATCGCCGTGCTCCACGAGCAACCGGGCGACGCCCTGCCCGACGGTGCCCATGCCGATAATCGCGACTTTGGTCTTTTCCATGGCTAAATAAGAAAATATCACGCAGTGGCGCAGAGTTCGCTGAGATTAATTTGCTCCGCGTGCTCTGTGCCGCCGCGTGAAATTCCTTGGTGTTTAATTGCCGTTCGATTCCGCCTGTTCGCCCGTCACGGCTCGTAGCGCCTGATGCAGCTCGCGACGGGTCGAGAGTGAATACTCGATATCGAACCACAAAATCTTACCTTGCGGATCGAGCAGGAAAGTGCGTGGCAGTTTTTCGCTGCCGACTTGCGCGAAGGCCTTGCCGTCGGCGTCGAGCAACGTGGGGAAATTGGCGCCGGCGCGTTCGAGCGCGGCCTGGGCATTGGCAGATGATTCACCCACGGCAATCCCTGCTACGGCGATACCCGCCTTGCCAAACGGCTCAATCACATCCGGACCAAGATCCGCCAGTTGTTGATCGGCCATGCGACGGCCCGGTTTCCAAAACACAACCACCGTGGCCTTTTTGCCGGCCACGTCGGCTAGCTTTCGTCGACCGCCACCCAACTGCTCCAGTTCGATATCCGGCATCGTGTCGCCAACTTTCAGGCGGCACAGAGCCTCATGGCCCTTAGACAGCACGACCGGCGGCATTGTCGGCGGCTGATTCGCATCGGCCCGATAAAACACCGTCCGAAATTCCCGGCCATTCTTCTCATCCTGCGCCAGTTGCTCGGTTGGGTTCTGTTGCGGCTCGGGGGTTTCGATTGGAGCTGCTGGTGTTTCACTCACTTGTGTTGGTGCGGACGAGCCATTGCTTGGCTCCCGCACCGCCTCATCCATGGGTTGTGGGGCATCTGCCGGCGCCGCTTCCGGCTGTGCCGGTTCGGCGGACGTTACCGCAACGTCCGACACCGACTCGGTCGGCTGCGATGTGCAGCCCGGCAACACAAGCGCTGTCATCACCAAACAGAAAACAGACAGCTTCCATGTACGCACGGTTATCATACAATCACCCCTCCATCACAGATCGAGCTTGATGCCAAGCTCTTTCAGTTGCTTCGGCTCCACCGTGCCTGGCGCCCCGGTCATGAGATCGCTCGCCGTCTGCGTCTTGGGGAACGCGATGCAATCGCGAATGTTGTCCAGCCCGCCGAAGAGCATCACCCAGCGGTCGATGCCCAGCGCGATGCCGCCGTGCGGCGGGGCGCCGTATTTCAGCGCGTCGCAGCAAGAACCCGAACCGCTCCTCGGCCGACGTCTCGTCGATGCCCAAGCAGCGAAAACACCTGCTGTTGCATCGCCGGATCGTGGATCCGGATCGTGCCGCCGCCCGCTTCGCTGCCGTTGATCACCAGGTCGTACGCCTTGGCGCGGCACTTGCCCGGGTCCGATTCGAGCAGCCCGAAATCTTGATCGCGCGGCGAAGTGAATGGATGATGCATCGCCGCCCAGCGGCTTCTCCTCGTCGTCGAAATCGAACATCGGGAAACTCGACGATCCACGAAAAATGCATCGCCTGCGGATCGTACAGTTTCATCTCCGCGCCGATCTTCGTGCGCAGCGCGTGCAGTGCCTTGCAGGTGACTTTCCACTGGTCGGCGACAAACAGCAGCAAGTCGCCGGGCTCCGCTTTCATCGGGTCGGCAAATTCTTTGCAGCAGCTCGGGCGAGAAATTCTTGGCGATGGTCGAATTGAGCGTGCCGTCCTCCTCGACGCGGAACCAGGCCAGTCCTTTGGCGCCAAAGCCGCTCGACGTACTCGGTCAGCGCGTCGATGCCTCGGCGAGAGTAATGCTCGGCGCCCTTCTTCGCGTTGATCGCCGCGAACGCGGCCGCCGCCTGGCGCCACGCTGGAAAACACGCGGAAGTCGCTCTTGGCAGCCAGGTCGGTGCAGTCGACGAGCTCCAAGCCGAAACGCAGGTCCGGCGCGTCGTGCCCGAAACGCTCCATCGCCTCGTCGTACGTCATGCGCGGCAGCGGCAACTTCACGTCGAGGCCGAGCTCCTCCTTGGCCAGTCGCTGCCACTAAGCCATCGATCATGCCGATCACGTCGTCGGCGTCGACGAACGACATTTCGAGGTCGAGCTGCGTGAACTCCGGCTGCCGGTCGGCTCGCAGGTCCTCATCGCGAAAACAGCGGGCCACCTGCACGTACCGGTCGTAACCGGCCATCATCAGAATCTGCTTGTAGAGCTGCGGCGACTGCGGCAGAGCGTAGAACGAGCCCTGACTGACGCGGCTGGGCACGAGGTAGTCGCGGGCCCCTTCCGGCGTGCTGCGGCCCAGCATCGGCGTCTCGACGTCGATGAAACCGTGCTCAGCAAAGTAATCGCGCATCCCTTTCACGATGCGGTCCCGCAACAGCAACGTGCGCTGCATCTCGGGTCGCCGCAGGTCGAGGTAACGATGCTCAAGCCGCAGCTCCTCGTTAGGCATGTCCTGCGCATTGGCATTCGGCGATACAGGCGGCGTGAGGCTCTTGTTGAGCAGCTTGAACGCAGTGACGCGGAGCTCGATCTCGCCAGTCGCCAGCTTCGAATTCGCCATGCCGGTCGGGCCGCTCGGAGACTCGCCCCGTGACTTGAATCACGTACTCCGCGCGCAGCGTTTTGCTCTCCTCAATGATGGCCGGCGGCGTATCGGGCGGATTGAACACCACTTGCGTGAGCCCGTACCGATCGCGCAGATCGACGAACAGCCCGCCGCCATGATCGCGGTAGGTATCGACCCAGCCGCAAAGCGTTACTTCCTTGCCGATATGTTCACGGCGCAAGTCGCCGCAGGTGTGGGTTCGCAGCACGAAAATCCTCTCAACAGGGGTAATCTGGCGATTGTAATGGCGCTGGCGTTATTGAGCTAGGCCGCTCGGAGTGTAGTCCTCACGCTCCGCGTGAGGGAATTGAGAGTGAAGACTACACTTGCCGCAGCCACTGGCCGAGCCGCCGCATCCCTTCGGCCGTCGAGACGCGCGGCTCATATCCGATATCACGCCGCGCCGCTGCGACGTCGAACCAGTGAGACATGGCAAGCTGCGACGCAAGGAACCGAGTCATCGGCGGCTCGCCCGAGAATGGCAGTGCTCGATACGCCATTTCGCACACCGCGCCGAGCCGCTGCGCAGTCTGGTACGACAGCGATTTATCAACCGGCGGCAAACCGGCCAGCTCCAGCACTTCGTCGATCCACTTCCAACAGTTCACCGGCTCACCCTGGCTAATAAAGTACGCTTTCCCGGCCGGCGAGGCCGCTTCAGCGGCCGGCGCTCCTGGCCCAGCGCATCCGCCGCCCGCAAATGCGCTTCCGCAGCATTCTCGACAAACGTAATGTCCACCAGGTTCGTACGATCCCCGATGCGCCGCAACCTGCCCGCCGTTGCCCGGGAAATCAACCGCGGAATAAGATGCGTGTCGCCCGGCCCCCAAATGAGATGCGGCCGCAGCGCACAGGTCTTCAGCCGATCCCCGTTGGCAGCCAACACGGCCTCTTCAGCACAAGCTTTCGATTCCGAGTAGTACGCCCGATTGCGCGCATCCAACCGAAGTCATATGCCGCCGATTCATCGACGCCGCATTGATCGCGGCCAGCAAAGACGACGCTTGGGCTGCTCGTGTACACGAACCGAGCGACGCCCTGCCGTCGGCAATTGGCTAAGAGCAGCTCCGTGCCGACCTGATTCACTGTTCGATACGCTTCGCAGTCCATGCCGATGCCGGGTAAGGCCGCGGTGTGAAACACGCATTCGATACCGGCGCAAGCGATTGATAGCGCGTCGTTATCGCGAATGTCGCCGCGCACAACTTCAACACCCTGCGCGGCTAGCGCGGCGTATTCTCCCCGACCGAAACTGCGCACACGATCGCCGCGGGCCAACAGCGCTTCGACAATGTAGCCGCCCAAGAATCCGCCGCCGCCGGTAACCAGTGCGTACATCTTTACGCCTCGTTCCCATGCTCCGCGTGGGAACGCGATATGCCGACGCTCCGCGTCGAGCTTGCTGATTCGAGTCGACCACTCGCCCACACTGCAAGCTTTTCTCGATTGATTTTCGCGTTATGCCGCACATCGACCGGCAGACTCGGATGCGCGAGAAAATGGGAGATCGGCCGTGTTGACGCGTGCTTTTGAGCGATTGCCAGCAAGTTTTGCTTCCAATCCTCGCTTCTGCTGGAGGGATTGAGCTCAACGATCATGACGGGTACCTGTCGCCCGCGTGGTCCAACACCAACTAGCGCCGATCGTCGAACCGTTGGATGTGTGTTAAACACGGCCTCGACGCACTCCGTGAATAGCGTGCCGGATGACGTTTCCACGCGGTGCGACTTGCGGCCGCAATACCAGAAGCGGCCATCCGCATCGAAGTAGCCAACATCACCCAGGCGATGCCATAAGGAATCGCCATCGGCGATTTTCGACGTGGCATTTGACTCCGTGCGCGTAACGTACGTCGGCGACACTTGCGGACCGCGGACGATCAATTCGCCGATCTCGCTGGGTGGCAGTTCCTCGGCTTCGTCGATCGTAGAAATCGGCTCGTCCGTGATGCGGATCACGCGCCAGTCGATCGAATCGAACTTGCGGCCGACGCACACTCCCGCGCCCGAGTCGGTCCGTGCGGCCGTTTCACCAAGCACTTCCGCCGCTTCGATCGTGGCCGCGGGCAGGCACTCGGTCGCCCCGTATGGCGTGTGCATCGTGGCATTCGCGGCAATACACTCCAGCGTGGAGCGCAGCACGCGCCGGCACCGGCGCACCGCAGGAAAACACGTGCCGCAACGAACCGATGCTCTCGCCCCTTTGGGTACAATAATCGCTCAAGACCTGCCACACCGCTGGCGACGCGAATGCCTGGGTCACTTTCCAATCGTTCGCGGCCGCGAGCAGCTTCGTCGGATCGGCCGATGCCAGCCGCGAGAAATCCATTTCGGGCAACACCGTCGTTACACCCATCGCCGAATTGAACAGTGCAAATAGCGGAAAGCATGCCAGGTCGACGCCGCCCGGCTCGATATCGTATGTCGACTGAATCTCAGCCACTTGGGTATCGAACATGCGGTGCGTATAGAGCACGCCCTTCGGCGGACCCGTGCTGCCAGATGTGAAAATAATCGCTGCCGGATCGTCGGCCTGCGTAGGGTGGGCACCGCCCACCATGATTGACGACGCCTTTGCGGAATTGGTGGGCGGTGCCCACGCTACGTCAAGCTTCCGCAGGGCATTGAGCGTCATGCCTCCCCAAAACCAGCGGTGACCTACGGTCACGTTCCATTTTGCGAGTGGGAATTTTCTTCTCAGTAACACCCGTGCGACCTGAGCCTTGCCAATCGCGATGAAGCCTTCCGGCGCGCTTCCGACAAACAGCGGATGAGATTCCGCCGCCCAAGGCCTGGGTCGACGAGCACCACAACCATGCCCGCCCTCAGCAGTGCAAAGACCAGCGTCACAAACTCAATACTGGGTCGCACCAACAGCGCCAGACGTGTTCCTGGCGGTACTCCCCAGTTGATCAATCCGCGCGCCAACCGAGTGGCATCAGCATCCAATTCGGCAAATGACGTCGTCGCGTATGGGGAGCCCGATTCGCCGATTCGCCGAACCGGATAATTCCGCGACCAATGGTGCGGGCAGGCCACCGCGATGGTCGACGGCATTTCCGCTGCCACGTCGCGCAGTCGATCCGCCACGTTCAGTCGGAGATTCTGCGTAGCAGGAGCTTTGATCGTGGGCGAATGCACATCGGCCATGCTCACGAGTGTAGGTCAGGCTTTCCAGCCTGACAACGCACGAGGTGCCACGCCTACCGCGTATCCGACCACACGGGCCGTTGCGATACGGCGGTGCGCTGTCCTGCGCCGTTTTCAGGTCGTCTGGCCGCCGAATCGCTTCGATCTGGCGACCACGTGGGCCGTGCGTAAGTTCGCACCGGTTTCGTGGCTTGAATATTGTCGAAGAAAGCGGCCCGTTGAACCGGCCGCGATACCGGGGCGGTCGCAAACGTGCTTTGCACGACCGGCATCGGCTCCGATGATGCGCGCCACTTGCCCATATCCGTTTCATTTGCCAGTTGGGCAAGCTGGTCCGCCCGAGCCGTCGTCCATTCACCCTTACCGGCATTCGAACCGGCCGACGATCGCGCGCTGGACAATTCATTAGTTGTCGGTGATGTGGTCACCAGCGGCGCGGCTGGTGGTATCCCGCTCGGCTGGGGAGCATGGCTGGACGCGAAATCGCCCGGATGTCGAAGATCGATCTCGGCGTGAGCCAGCAACTTCGCCCCCTCGCGCGGCAACAGGCGGACCCAGATTTCGGTGGGATTGCCAGTCGTTGGTTCCGCCGGCAACTCCAAATAGAACCGCATGACGTGCTCGCCGGCCGACGGTTCGGCGGCCGCACGGATGTCGTCGACGCTGAAATCCCACCGAGCTAAGTTCTGCGGAACATTTTCCTGGCCTCGCTCGAGCAGCAAAAGCGATAGCGTGCCATTGAATTGTGCACTAGTGCCGGACGGATCGAGCCGTTCCACGTCGACCATCAGTCGCGGTCCGCCGCCTGAGTCGTTGGCGATGACTTCACCGCGCAGAGAAACTGCTTTGGATGATTCGTCCGCTGTCGACGATTGATCCGTTGCGGGTTCTTCCACGGCCACTGAAGTGGCCGCGCCGTCGGACGGATTGGTGTCGTTGTATGAGGCTGTGGCGACCTCGTATTTGTCTTGGGTCGAAGTTGAGCCTTCGAGCGGTGGGACTTCGGGCACCTCAATCTGAGTGCCTTCGGATGTCTCGCCGCTCCGCCGGGGAGTTTGCGGGGCCCGGAATGTCGGCCCGCGTCTCTCATTACTTGGCCGAACGCTCGGACCTGGCCGTGGCAGCTCGTCGACGTCGCCTTCGTAAGAGTCTCCCGCCATTTGCCGACGCAACGCGGCATTCTCCGAGCGGTACTTGCACACAAGCTGCTGGTATTGGGAGATGTAGTCCTCCATCGCGTATAGCTGGTCCTCTTGCATGCGCAGCTCGCGGGCGATGAGGTCCTGCTGATCATTGCTACGACAGCCGCTCAGCACGAGCCGGTGAGCCCCAGCAGACCCAGCGCAGGGTGCGTCCAGCGCAAAAATCGCGTTACAGAAGAGCGATGATCCAAGGCGGTAATCCAAAGAATCGCGCGATGTTCCGCCGCCATGAAGAGGAGTGTTACAGGCCGGCGACGGTGTTCCAGCGAGGCGTTCAATAGAAAATCGCCCGACGTCCGTCAAGGCGAAGGAATGCTAGCGGCGAGGTTGTCTAGCCGGATCTTTTTGGACTGGTCACTTAAATGACTAGTTCGGGCCGATCACTGTAACCTTCAATCGTGCCCAGAATGACTTTTGCTAGCCCACCGACTTCGCCGCTTGCATGCTGGTGATCACCTTGTCGATCAGGCGGTATTCCAGCGCTTCCTCGGCCGACATGAAGTGGTCGCGGTCGGTGTCCTTTTCGATCTGCTCCAGCGGCTGGCCGGTGTGCTTGAGCAGGATGCGGTTCAGCCTTTCCTTGATCCGCTTGTACTCGTTGGCGTGGATCATGATGTCCTCGGCCGTGCCTTCCATGCCGGCCAACGGCTGGTGGATCATGATCCGGGTGTTGGGCAGGGCGTGCCGCTTGCCCTCGGCGCCGGCCGTCAGCAGCACGGCGCCCATCGAGGCGCACTGGCCGATGCAGTAGGTCGCCACGTCGCAGGTGACGAACTGCATCGTGTCGTAAATCGCCATGCCGGCCGTCACGCTGCCGCCGGGCGAGTTGATGTACAGGTGGATGTCGGCCTTCGGATCGTCCGACTGCAGGAACAGCAGCTGGGCGACGAGGCTGTTGGCCACTTCGTCGTTCACCGCCGAGCCGAGGAAGATGATGCGGTCCTTGAGCAGGCGGCTGTAGATGTCCATCGCCCGCTCTTCGCGGCCGCTCTTTTCGATGACGTAGGGAATTAGGGGCATGGTTGTATTCGTGATTGAGTTGGTCGATTCGCGATAGTAAGTCGAATTCGGAATGCGCGATTCGGATTGCGAATTCGTCATCGTCTCAATTCGGACTTCGTCAATTCTCACTCTTCTTCGTCCTCGTCCTCGGCGCCCGGCTGCTTGAGCAGGATGTCGTCGACGATGCCGTAGGCCTTGGCTTCGTCGGCGCGTCATGTAGTAGTCGCGGTCGAGTGCCTTGGCGATCTCCTCGATCGGTCTTGCCGGTGTGCTTGGCGAGAATCTCGTTGAGCACTGCGCGCGTGCGGAGGATCTCGTTGGCCTGGATTTCGATGTCGGAGACCTGCCCGCCCACGCCGCCGTGCGGCTGGTGGATCATGATCTTGGCGTGCTGCAGGGCGAACCGCTTGCCCTTCGTCGCCGCCGGCCAGCAGCACCGCGCCGCCGCTGGCCGCCAGGCCCACGCAGTAGGTCGCCACCGGGCAGCGAGATCATCTGCATCGTGTCGTAGATCGCCAGCGTCGCGGTCACGCTGCCGCCCGGCGAATTGATGTAGAAGTGGATGTCCTTGCGGCGATTCTCGCTCTGCAAGTACAGCAGCTTCATCACCAGTTCGTTGGCGTTGCCGTCGTAGATTTCGCCCTGCAGGAAGATGATGCGGTTTTCCAGCAGCAGATCGCCCAGCGTCATCTGCCGCTGGCGCTGGTAATCGCGCATCGCCTGGATCGCCAATTCGCTCGGCAAACGTTCGCGTTCGGACTGTGAGAGAGTTGTTCATAGCAGAATCCTTTATCGGAATTGGCGAACGTCAAGAGGCGGCTGGCACGCAGGCCTGCTCCACGTCGCAGGCGCTGAAACTCGGGACATTCCGTGTCGCTCAAGGGTGACGTTCGCTCGTCGTCGGACTGGTCACTTCAGCGACCGGTCGATCCATGCTCCGTCACGCGGGCCAGGATTATCTTCGTCTCCGTCTTCCGCCTTGGCCTCGGTGATGACAGGAATCGCCGCGCCGGCGCCGCCGCCGGCCGCCATCGAAATCGCCTCGGTGTCGTTCTTCTGCGGCTCGTACGGCACGTCCTTGAACTTGGCTTCCGACTGCACCAGCTCGAGCACCTTGCGCTCGATGATCTGGTTCCGCAGCACGTCCATCAGGCCGCGCTTTTCGAGCTGGGCCCGCACGCGGCGCGGCGACTCGCCGCTTTGCACGGCGATCAGGAAGATTTCCTTGTCGTAATCGCCCTCGTCGACGTCGATCTTCTCCTCCTCGGCGATCCGCTCCAGGATGAAGTGCTCCTTGAGCGCCGTGGCCGTCGAGGCCGCGCTGTTCTGCCGCAGCTCGTTCTCGCGGGCGCGAATCTCGGCCTCGCTGAAGCCGCTGCGCCGCAGCTCCATCAC
Organism: uncultured Planctomycetota bacterium; assembly: GCA_963786455.1. Lineage (GTDB taxonomy): Bacteria > Planctomycetota > Planctomycetia > Pirellulales > Lacipirellulaceae > JABDGM01. The sequence goes on from CAWAZX010000019.1 coordinate 672,025, forward strand.
GGCCCGCTCCAGCTCGCGGGCACTCTGCCGCTTGAGCAGTCCCGGCGGCAGCTCCCAGTCGGCGCTCTTGGTCAGCAGCGGCCGAGATCTGCTGCCGCGCATTCCGCTGCTGCTGGTATTCCAGCTGCCGCTGCAGGTTCATGCGAATCGCGTCGCGCAGCTCTTCTTCGGACTCGAAGCCGCCGATTTCCTGCAGGAATCCTCGGTCAGCTCGGGCAGCTTCAGCTTCTTGACTTCCAGCACTTCGAACTCGAGCGACACCTTCTTGCCGCGCAGCTCTTCGTTCGGCGCGTCCTTGCGTGAGCGTCGACTTCGCCGTGCGGCTTGTCGCCCGCCTTGGCGCCTGTCATCAGCTTGCCGAAGCCTTCCAGCCGGCCGTCGCGGAAGCTCAGCGTCGGGCCGAATGCGCACGACTGCGTCGTTCTCGCGCGGCGACTTGCTCGCCGTCGGCGGTCGTCGTGATGTTCACCGTCACGTAATCGCCCTCGTCGGCCGGGCCCTCGTGCGGCACGAGCTGGCCGTACCGCGCCAGCATCTGCTCCAGCTGCTCGTCGACGTCGGCGTCGGTGAATTCGCGCACCGGCCGCTCGAGCTTCAGCCCCTTCCACTTCGGCAGGTCGAACTCCGGCCGCACTTCGATCGTGAACTCGAACATCATCGGCCCTTCGTCGGGCACCTCGACCGCTTCCAGATCGAAATCCGGCTCGCTGATCGCCGTGAACCGCTGGTCCTCGCTGATCTGCTCCAGGCTGTCCAGCAGCAGCGAGCTCTTCACCTGCTCGGCGACTTCGTCCCGGAAGCGGTTCTCGACCAGCTTGCGCGGCGCCCGGCCGATGCGGAAGCCCGGCACCGCGGCCGTCGGCATCAGCTCGCCGAACGCATCGTCGAGATAGCGGTCGATGTCGTCGCGCGAGATCGTCACCGTCACGTGCCGTTCGCACGCGCTGGGGCTGGTGACTGCACGTCGAGTCCAGCGGCTGGTTTCCGCTTCGTCGCCCTCATCGCCTTCGACGGCCACGCCGGCCGCTTCCGCCTGCACTGGCAAGTTCGTCGTCATCAGTTCGTTCGGCGGTCATCGCGCGCGGGCCTCCGGAAAATGCGATCCAAAGCAAAACGGCCCGCGCCCTTTGATCCCCAAAAGCGCGGGCCACGCACGAGCTGTCAGCTTTCAGCCGTCAGCTTTCAGCCAGATAGAACAACGCCCTCTGGCTGACAGCTGACAGCTGATAGCTGACAGCTACCAAGAGCGGGTGATCGGATTCGAACCGACGACAACAACGTTGGCAACGTTGTGCTCTACCAACTGAGCTACACCCGCGAGTGGCGAACCCGAAAATGCGGCCGATAACGCGACTTACACGCATTCTGGATTATAAAACTGTGCCCTCTCCTTGCAAGGGCAAATGATAGCGGGTAGATACAGGCGGGACTAGCCTGCAGCACTTCGATAGCACTGTCTCGACGGACTGGTCACTTCAGTGACCAGTAGAATCCGCCCACACCCATGCTGCTCTTCAAGAAGAAATTCCTGCCCGCGATTCGCTCCGGCGAAAAGACGCAGACGATCCGCCTGTGGAAATTCCGCCACATGCGGGCCGGCCAGCGGAGCTACATCCCCGGCGTCGGCCGATCCGCATCACGGCCGTCGAACCGGTCGACATCGACGCGCTCACCGACGCCGACGCGATCCCCGACGGCTTCCCCACGGCCAGCCGCGCTGCAGCACGAGCTCCGCACGATCTACGGCGAAAAACTGGCGCCCGGCCACAAAGCGTTTCGCATTGTGTTCGAGTGCGTGGCCGAAAGCAAAAGCCCAGAGCCGAGCGTCAAGGGCCAGAACCGCAAATAAGCTCTCACGGCCGCTTGCGGCTTAGCGCACTTACCCGGCATCCGCCCGCACGCATTTCGCACCTCAATACGCAAACACCTCACTCATCGCCTGCATCAGTCTCCTCCGGATTGTTCAACAGCTGCGTCACGCTGACCGACAAGCAGCGCGAGCGAAACAAGCAGCAGTCCGATCGCGCGCGGATTTCGACTTCACGCGAATCGGCGCAGCGACCGCGACAACTCGCGCGCCAGCCGCCGCCAGCCGTCGATATTCTGCCGGCCGCCGCTGGAGACCAGCGACACGTTCCGCATCACGTCGAGACTATCGAGATGCAGCTGCACGCCCAGCTCGGGCAGCGTCAAATGATTGCCGGCCCAGCGGGCTTCCGGATCGAGCCGGCCGGCGGCTTCCGCCAGCACCGGGTGCAGCTCTTCCATGCTGATGTTGTAAACCACCAGCCGCGGCCGCGCCAGCAGCACGACCAGCAACAGCCACAGCCAGTAGAACAGAATCAGAAACAGCCAGATGTAGTTGCCGAATTCGCGCGTCGCGGCTTCCGGGCGAAACAACTCCAGCGGCCCGACGAACATCAATCCGGAAAGCGCCACGCCCAAGCGCCGTCAGGTCGCTGCCGCCGGAGGTGAGAAACGGCCGCCGCCGCGACGTTGATCCAACGCCAGACAGCAGCACGTACGCCGCCACCGGCACCAGCGCGATCGCCAGTCGAAACGGATCAACGGTCATACGATCTGTCTCGATGATTCGTCGGCGTCCGACGGTTTGCGGGAGCGGTCAATTCCCGGGCCAGTCTAATCTGCGCGGTCAGCTGCTCGCTGCGCAGCCGGGCATAGTACTGCCGCGTAGCCCACACATCGATCGCCGCCAGCAGCATGATGCAAACGCACGCCCCGGCGAGAAACAGCAAATAGAACACCATCGGCCAAGGCTCGCGCGGCACCAGCGACCGAATACCGATGGCCGCGCCCAACAGGCCGATGATCCCGCTGGCCTGCATCCGGCGCCGATATTGCGACGCGAAATAACGCCGTTCGCGGTCGGACAGGCTGTCATCCTGCTCGGCCGCTCGCCAACTCCGCCGATGCAAATCGAGCATGAAGCCCGACAGGCCAATCAAAGCCAGCGAGATGGCGTAGGTCGTGAGCATCGAGTTAGTCAAAAGCTCGAGAGCCAACAGTCACGGGCTGCCGCGCCCTCTGCCCTCTTCAGCCACTCATACACCACCCACCCCACCTTCGCCAACGACCCGGGCGAGCATCGCCGCGGCGTATCCATCGTCGTGTGCCATGCTGGGTAGTCGAAATCGATGATGTCGCACGTGGGAATCTTGCCAATGTTGCGCAGCGGCAGATGGTCGTCGTGCACTTGATACCTCGCGCGCGGAATGAACTCCTCCACGCCCAGCCGCGCCGCCGTCGCCCAAATTTCTTTCACAAGCGGCCGCGTGTCGCGCCACGCCACGCTGTGCTGCTCCTGGTAGATCTGCAAGCTACTGTCGCCGACCATGTCCAGCACCACGCCCCAGCGATACTTGTGCGGCGGCGGCTGACGCACGTATTGCTGTGCAAACCACGTGCTGCCCAAGAAATACGGATCGCGACCATCGACGTACACCAACTCCTCGCCGTCGACCAGCAAAAAATCGACGCCGATCGGTGCCGTCGAATTCCGGCATGAGGTGCGCCAGCTCCATCAGCACGGCCACGCCGCTGGCCCCGTCGTTCGCGCCGATAAACACGCCCGTGCGCCGCTGCACGGGATCGGGATCCTGGTCCGGCAACGGCCGCGTGTCGTAGTGAGCACAAAGCAGGATGCGCTCCTTCCGCTCCGGATGCCATTCCACGATCATGTTGGCCATCGGCACATTGGCTCCGCCCAGCGGATTGGCCGCTTGAAACTTCTGCAGCGTCACCTTGCCGCCAAGCTTTTCGAAGTGTGCACGGACCAACTCTTGCTGCTGCTGCATGCCGGCCGAACCGCTGATCCGCGGACCGATCGCACAAATCTGCTCCAGGTAGCGGTAAGCACGCTGCGCCATCCAGCGGATTCTTCGGCCGTGCTTCAGCGGAACTTTCCGTCCGTTCCGCAACGTACTGGGCCTTTACTGTGTCGGTGGCCCGATTGGCAGGGAGCTGGCAGCACCCTGTGCCGCCGAGTTCGTTCCAGCCGTCACTAATTCCGCAGATTGATGGCTGGGCGCAGCCCAAAGCAGTCCATGCCATTAACACCCAACCAACCACGCTTGCTTGCTTCATGCTGTCATTCTACGGTTGCCGTGCGTGGGCCTGCGAGTGCGAATTGCTCAAGGCCGCCGAATTTCAGCTCGCCTGGCCCATCTTGCGGCGAATTCATCGTATTTCTAGAATCCGCGGCCCTCCTCCGCGCAACTCTCGCCGCCACTAGCCATGTTGCCCGATCCACAGAAGATGGTCGCCCAAATTGTCGAGCTGCACCGCGACACCGTTGTGCGCTGGCACGCCGAAGCACCGGACAATCCGTACGACGGCCTGCTCGTCACGGTCTGCCAGCAGCACCAATTCAATTACTGGCTGTGGCACGAAGAGGACATCGCCCGCAGCCCTGACGTGCCGGACAAGCGAATCGCCGCAGTCAAGCGGGCCATCGACCGCTACAACCAGCAGCGGAACGACTGGATCGAAAAGATCGACGAAGCGCTCGATCGTCATGCTGGCCGCCGAGGGCGTGCTGCCTCGCGCCGACGCACGGCTAAATACCGAAACCCCCGGCAGCGCGATCGACCGCCTCTCGATCATGTCCCTGCGAATTTATCACCTGGAGGAGCAATTGGCCCGTATCGACATCGACCCAATCCAGCGCGGCAAAGTAGAAGAACGACTCGCGCGCTGCCACGCCCAGCACGCCGACCTGTCCCAATCACTCGCCGAACTGTTGGACGACATCTGGTCCGGCCGCAAACTATTGAAAGTCTATCGCCAAATGAAAATGTACAACGACCCGACACTCAACCCGTATCTATACCGTCGCGACGCATCGCCGGGTGACTTACACGCAAGCGTTCGCTAGCCGCTTGCGGCTTAGCGCTGTCGACATCCAAGTTATCTCGCCCACTTCTACATTTACATTGCCTTACCCTCGCCGGGAAATTGGTCTGGTCATGCGACCTCCGCAAAAACCGCACATCACCGCGCATCCTCCACGCCATCACGCCCTCACGAATGGCGGGGGCCGAAACATTTCTTGCGCGGCTACTGAGGCGCACGCACGGCGGCCTGATACAGCACCAGTGCGTATGCAGCCACAGCCCTGCCAACGCCGAAATGAGAGCCGCCGGCATGGAGTTCGAAACGCTCGGGATCGGCGGCAAAGCAAATCTGCTGGCCGTGCCACGGCTGGCCCGCGCCGCACGCAAATACCAGGCTTACCTGCTGCATTCCCATCTTTCCACCGCCAGCTGGTGGTGCGGATGGCTGGAACAACTCGGCGGCCCGCCCTCGATCGGCCATGTCCACGGTTTCACATCGGCTCTGTGGCATCGCCGGCAGACGCACCTCATCGCCTGCTCCGAAGCGGTGAGGCAAGACCTGATCGCGAAGGGCATCGCGGCCGACCGAATCACGGTGATGCACTACCCGGTCGACCCAGACGACATGCGGCCGGCACGCTCGCCACTGCGGTTCGCGCGGAACTCGGCGCATCAGCCGACACGCCCATCGTCGGCACATTCGCCCATTTGTCGCTGAAAAAAGGATACCGCGAGCTGGTGCGGACTGCCGCATTCGTATTGCGGAAAATGCCGGCAACTCAATTCTGGTGCTTCGGCGACGGCCCGCTCCGGCAAGAGTTAACGGCCACCGCACAATCTCTCGGCATCGCCGACCGGTTCAAACTGTTCGGCTTCCGCCGCGACGTGCCCGACCTGATGCGGGCGATCGACGTGATGTGCCTGCCGTCGCACCGCGAGCCGTTCGGCCTGGTGTACGTCGAAGCGGCGCTGGCCGGCAAACCGGTCATCGCGTGCCAGGCGGGCGGTGCACCCGAAATCATCATTCACGGCGAAACCGGCCTGCTCGTCCCGCCGCCTGAAAACATTGCGGCCCTCGCCGCGGCGATTCTCGCACTTCTCGACAACCGCGACAGTAGCGCAGCGATGGGCGCTCGCGGCCGCGAGTTGGCACTCTCCCGCTTCGGATGGCCGAAGTATCTCGCGCGGCTGAGTGACCTTTACGATCGCATTCTAAACAGAAACGAAACCCTCATCCGCCGTGCGGCGTGAGCCCGCGCAGCGGTCTGGGCCAGCGTCACGGCGCCTTCCATTCCTGCCGCACCTGGCCGTTGTGATCTACAGCGACTAGCTCGCTGGGCGTGATCGAACGCACGCGGAACGAACCTACCTGCCCGCGGCGTTCCTTGTCGGTCGAGGTCGTGGTGGTTGCGATCACCACGCCGTCTTGCACTTTCCAAGTGCCGCTGGAGCGGACGTCCTGGTGGAACATCTGCTTGAAGCTGTCCTTCCATGTCATCGTGGCACTCAAGCTGCCGTCGCCGTTGAGCGTGATGTAATGGATCGAATCGGCATCCTGGTGGCCCCAAGTGCCGACCAGCATGCGGCGGAGTTGTTCGTCTTCGTAGGTGGGCACGGTGGGCGGCTGACCGGGACTCGGCGCGTTGCCCTCACCGGCCGAAATTCGCTTGAGCGTCACCAGCAGGTTTCCGGAGCCGGGCAGCGACGCGAATGCAGTCGGCCGCCCACGTTCGCGGCTCGCCAGGCAAAGGACGAGCGAATCCTTGCTGGCCAGGAGGATGCCGCGTCCGCCCGTTTTTTCCGCCCCCGCCAGATCGACGGTCATCGGGCTTTGTGAACTGTCCGCGACAAACGGCAGACGTTTGCGCTGATATGTCATTGGCACAACGAGTTCAACCGCCTGCCCGCGGATGACGACTCGCCCGTCGGCCGCGTAATTCAACAACACACTGGTCGGCTCGACGACCCGCCCATCATCGATCACGGCGGTGATTTCCCACGTGCCGTCGAGGGATTGAGCAAAAGCCGATGAACCGGCGATGACGTCAAATACGGCAATTGCGAAAATTGCAATGCAAGCGCTGCGAAGTGACATAGCGAAGAACTCCTTTCCTTCAATGATTTCTTGATGCCGACGGCGAGCCCAAATTGCCGTATGTCAGGCTATCCGCACTGGCGCATTCCAGGCAACAGCAATCGATCGCACGCCTCCGCGACCATATCGACTGTGATGGCCCGCATCGCCGAATCGTCGGCTGTACGCCGTTCGGCCGACGAGCCCTCCTCGTAACGCACCTGCAGCCGGATATTTTGCGGGCCGTAGGCCCCGCACCAATCGGCCCGGCTCGGACCGTGCAAGCTGATTGTCGGCGTGCCGACGGCCACGGCCAAATGCACGGGGCCCGTGTCGGAGCCGACAAACAACCCCGCGCGGCGACAAAATGCTGCGAGCTCTGTCATCGACGTTGGCGGAGCCAGTTGCCCATGCCCGCCGCTGGTGGCCACAATTCTTTCGGCCAGGCGTTGCTCATTGGTTGCTCCCCAGACCACGACACTCGCCATTTCATGCACACCGGCAAGATGTTGGGCCAATTCGCCGTATCTCTCAGCGGGCCAAATTTTCGACGGCCATCCCGCTCCGGGATTCAATATCGCAAAGCGCCGCGTGACCAGCCCCGCGGTGCGTAGGAACTCATCTGCCGTACGCCCGTCCGCAATGCTCTCCGGCAAATCGTAACGCACGGCTGGAGTCGTTATCCCCAGCGGCCGCAACATGTCGAGGTAATGGTCGATCACGTGATCGCCGCCGGCCGCCACCAGCTCGTTATGAAACCAGCGGCTCAGCTCGCGGCCGTCCTCGCCCGCTTTGCCAATTCGTCGCGGCGCTCCGCTGAGCCACGCGGCGATGGCGCTCTTGGTCAAACACTGCAGGTCGATCGTCGTGTCGAATCGACACGCGCGCAGCGCTGCCGCAGCCGCCAAATTTCAGCCGGCGATTTGAGCCAGCCGCGCGGAACTCGGATCAATTCATCCAATGCCGGGTGGCCTTCGAGCAAATCGCTAGCCCGGCCTTCAACGACCCAGCCTATGAATGCCCGCGGAACTGCCGACCGCAGCGTACAAAGCACCGGTACGCCGTGAATTACGTCGCCGATGGCACTGAGCCGGACAATCAATATGCGGCAAGGATTCTTCATCGTCCCGCGATTGTACCGAGAACGGCCCGGGGCGAGGACGCCGATTTTTCGGCGAAAGGCAGCTCGTTTTTGTGTCGCGACGAACCGAGTATTCACCGCGCAGGCATTGGCGATTGACCGGTGAAGCGCAACCACATTCCATACAAAGCGCCGCGGGCTCTCGCGCGCTCGAGTTGGGAGACTATCACTTGAGCACGGTTCCCCAGAAACGAATACCACGCGCCACGGGCCGCGTGGAGAGCATACAGCCCGGTGTTGCCCCCGGTACACCGCGAGATCGCATAGAGGCCGAAGCGCCGCTTGATCAGCGTGCGTGAAACCGCGTTGGCAAACGCAACGCGCCTCAGGTACTCGGGTTCCGCCCGGTGAGGTGCGACCCAATGCTTGATGCCGACTTTTGGGAAGTAGTACATGCGAAATTCGGCGGCAACAGCCCGCTGCAAGAACTCCGTTTCGCCGGCACTCAGCCCGATGTTCGCGCCCGTGCGATCAAGCCCCTCGACGAACGGACCGATCGTGTCGAACACGCGTCGTCGGAACGAAAAATTGGCGCCGGCCGGTTCGAACGGGCTGGTGAGCCGCTTGGGTACGTCGCCGAAATCCTTGCAGGTGAGCATGCTGTCGGCCATCGGGCCAAACCAGGCCGGCCGCTCGACGTCCTTCCACCACAGCTCAATCGGCCCGGCGACGATATCCACCGCGGGATCGCGGTATGCCTCGACCAATCCTGCCAGCCACCCGGAGTTCACCCAAACATCGTCATCCAGCAGCGCCAACACCTCGTGCCGACTGTTGCGAACGGCGACATTGCGGGCGACATTCAAATTCGCCCGGCTCTCGATGAAATACATGCCGGGGAATTGCAGACTGGGCAGTAGTTCGCGTACCAGCGATTCGGTGTTATCGGTACACGCATTCGCGACCACCACGACTTCCACTTCGACACCAGATGGTAGCGTGAGTTGCGACAGACTTTCGAGCGTTTGCCGCAGCACGGCCGCGCGATTGTGCGTAGGTATCAAAATCGAAACGCTTTGGTTCATGACCGGCGCACACCGAGAAAGCAAGCGCTGAATCGTTAAGGGTGAGTGAGCGTCAACTTAACGCTTCGGGATTGGACAGCCGCTTTTTCGTCAATCGTTTCCATGGCACGCGGATCGGTTTCAGGAGTGCATAGGCCGGCGCTTGGGCCAGCCCGCGGCGAAAAAGCCGCCACGCGTCGCCCCGGTCGCCGAACCGCCAGGCGATCCGTGCGGCCATCGAATAGCCGCGGCACCGTGCCACCGGCGACGCCCAGTGCATCTGGGGCAAGTGTCGCTCAAGCATTTGGCGGATGGCCTTTCGCACGGACGCTTCTTTTTGACTCGTCAACGAACCCTCGTGTTTTCGGTAGAGATATAAGTCGCGATTCAAGTAACGCACTGGAAACCGTTCCGCGATGCGGAGCCAGTAGTCCCAGTCCTCCACCAGAAACAAGTCCTCCGCGTACCCGCCAATGGTTTCGTAAACGGCGCCCGGTAAAGGAAGCACGCTCCGATTGGGTTGGTACAGGCTAGCAAGTCGACAGGCCCCGTGAAGGCCGGTTCCAGCTCCTTACCAGCGGAATCGATATTCGTCGCGCCGGCGTAGACCATTCCGGCATCCGGATCCTGTTCGAGCACGGCGACCATTTCAGCAATCGCATTCGGGCGGTACAGGTTGTCGTCCGAAGTCCAAGTGAGAAACCGGCCTCGCGACATCGCGACGCCCGTATTGATCGCGCCCGGTAGGCGGCGGTTGCGTTCGTGTCGCACCGTTTGGATCCGCGCGTCGCGTTCCGCCAACTCGGCGATGATGCGGGGCGTCTCGTCGGTCGAACAATCGTCGACAAGGATCAGCTCGAAGTCCGTAAACGACTGATCCAGACAGCTCTGGATCGCGCCCTCAAGGTACCGCGCGCCGTTGTACGTCGGAAGAACTATGGAAACGGTTGGAGCGTCCATCAGGCGTGCTCCAAAAGCTGCGCTCGTCGCGGATTACCGCCGCGTCGGGCCCTGGTTTCAGCCAGCGCGGCGTTAAGCGCAAGCGCCCGCGACTTCCACGTGTTCGCCTCGGCTTCAGCGCGGAGCAGTGCCAGGTAGTGCGGATCATGTTTTTTGGCGATAGCCTCGTCCAAGCGCCGCACAAAGTCCTCCTGGGTCTGCGCAACCAGCACGCTTTTGTACTTTAGCACTTCGCGCATGGCTGTGGTGACAATTGGCTTTCCGACCGCCATGTACTCGAACAGCTTGACGGGACTGCACGCGTGAGTGATGGCATTGAGCACGAAAGGTATGGTAGCCACATCGACAAACTGCATGTAGCGTGGCAGCTCGTCGTACCGCTTCGGCCCAAGATAATAAATATTGGGCGCGGCCGCAGCCCGGGCATGAACCGCGGCGACGTCACCGTCGTAGGCCGGGCCGATCAGCACGAACGACCAGTTGGGCCGGGCCTTGGCCGCGTGGATCCACAACGGCCAATCGAACCACTCGGCCATCGCGCCGTAGTAAACGATCACCCGCTCCGCACGGCGCGCGCCCGCCATATCGATCGGCAATTCCGCCGGAACCGTGCTCTCCCAATCTTCCAGTGTGACTGCGTTCGGCAAGAGCAGCGTGTCCGGCCGCTGCGGCCGTAGCTCCGCCAATAAATCATCGGCGCTGGCAACTAACACGTCGGCGTTTTTAACCCAGTGTTTATGTTGCTGAATCCAGGTTACGTTGGACGCGTCTCCGAGCTCATGATTGTCAAGGATTTCATAGATCACACGGCTGGTGGAATCCTTCGGCACCAGTCCACCTTGCGTCGGCATCACCGGAAAGATCATGAGCACAGCGTCCGGCTGAACCAATCGGAGTAGCTCACGCAGGCCCGACCGCGGCCAACGCAGCAGATGGAGCCGCTCGCCAATATCTTTGACGCCGGAGAAATGCCGCCCATCAACAGAACTGACGGCTACGGAATGGCTTATCGCCCAGGGCTCGCAATAGACGACCGGCGCGCCCGCTTTCGCCATCGCACGGGCCAGCTGCTGTGGGCGTTGAAATTGCGTGCTGAACCACGTCTGGGCCGGCAAGAACAAGATGCCAGGGTCCGGACCGGCTTGAAGCCGCTGGCGCAGTTGGGCCGCAACTTCGGTGCGCCCCCGGCACACACGGTACTCGCGCAGCCGCTCGGCGGGCGTGCGCTGCCAGAGCAAGCTCCGCGCAGCGCGGGGAATGCGACGAAACAGTAGAAAGGTCGCGTTGGAAATCCAAGAACTCAAGACACATCACCTTGCTAACGCTTCCGCCAAACGCCGCCAAACACGCAGATGTCTTCGTACTCATATTTCGGCAGGCGGGCGCGCCGCCGGTTGCGGCGGAAATCCCTGAGCTTTCGGGGCCAGGCGGTAATCGGCCACAATTGGCTTACCAGGGAACGTGATGGAAGTGCTGGCGGCTGCCATGTTCCATTGTAGGGCGTCAAAGCGTCCGCCGGCACGGACTCTTCGATCGTCGTCAGAGGATCCATCGACTCGGACAGCAACTGAAAAAGCCGGTGGAAGTCCGCTGTCGAAAGAGCGTCGGCCGGACCGCTGTGCTGCACGTCGAACGTAAGAATCAAGAGTCCGGGCTCCTTGAGCAGCCGATTGAATTCCTGGACGGCACGTTCCCATTGCGGAATGTGCTCCAGAACTGAAATACAGGTAATGATATCGAAAGTTTGAGCCGGAAGCTTTGTGTCGCGGGCATCGACCGTGAGGTAGGCGGGCGCCACGTTCACGCCGAGACTTTTGCCGGCCAATCGGAAGGTCCGAGCGAAGTGACCGCTCATCCTGCCATCAAAATCCGAATTTGTAACTTGGAAACCGCGCTGCGTCAGATAGTACGGAAAGAAAGTAACAGCCGATCCCACATCTAACAGAGTCAAGCCTCTGCCTTCGCATCCCTGGCGGCGCAACTGTTCGGCAACAAAAGGATACTCCCAGACCCTGCTCCAATTGCTCATCGGATCGATAGGCCAGGTATACGTGCCGACGCCATTCCGCCAGGCGAGTGAAACGAAAGCGTTGGAGACTTCGGCAACGCGCCGATATGCAGCCTGCCAAGCGCGCGATTCATGAAAATCCTGGCGGATGAAGCCGCCAGTTTCGAATGTGTCCTCGGCTGGCTCCTTCGTTTTTGAAGCATCTGTTCGCACTCCGGCATCTTGATTCATCGAGTAACTCGTGCCTCCCCTGATTTCGCCGGCACTTCCTGTCGAGTCTTGCGAATGGACCAGCGATGGCGACGGACAAACTCGACCAATCCGATTGGTAGCTCCCACGCTCGGCTATAAAACTTGTGGCCAAAGGTCGCCGACACATCGGCGGAAGGTGTCCGTCGCACCGGTTTGCCAAGTACTTGCAGGTATTGTTCGACCATGCGGGCAGTGGAGAATCGGCTCGCACTCTGCCACGCCGCCAGCGACATCCGCCGTCGCATTTCATCATCCTGCAGCCGGACAATCGCCTCGGCGAACGCCGGAATATCACCGACTGGAAGCAAAATCCCTGTCTCGCCATTCGTCACCGCATCATCGGTAATTCCCGGCAGATGGCTGGCAACAGGAACAGTGCCCCGCGCAATCGCTTCGAGTAGGGTAACAGGAAGCCCTTCGAACCGGGAGGGCATCAACAGGACATCGGCGTCCGCCAGCAAACGGTGCGTGGCCGCGCTTTCCAATTGGCCATGGAACCGGACGCCGAAGCCAGGCAACTGAACAGTGAACTGCTGACGCAACTCTGAGAGGTCCGGCTCGCCGTCGCCGACGACATCGAGCTCCAAGTTTGCCCCGCGGCGAGTCGCCTCCGCAACGATCTGCGGAATATCCAACACGCCTTTCTGATAATGATCGATTCGCCCGACGTAGATCAACTTCAACGGCCGTCCGTTCGGCGAACCTTCCTGTTCTTTCGGCCACCTGGCCGGCACGTCAACGCCATAAGGGATGATGACCGCTTGACGTTCGGTGACCCCGCGGCATAACGCTTCAGAATGCACCTTTGAACTTACACAAACGACGTAGTCGATATTCGCAAGATTACTCAACCCGGTGTCGTAAATGCCTTCCTCATGATTATGCAGGATGCTAATTATCAAGGACGAAGGCGGAAGCTCACCGAGGAACGTGTGCGCCACGGTGCAATAATTCAATACGACGGTATCGTACGATTTCAACATAGTAGTCAGCCGCCTGGCCTGCCATCGGCGGCTGTGCCACTGCGACGGACGAACGGTGATTGTGTCAAAGCCAAGCTCCTTCGGGCGGCCATGCCATTTCCCAATCTTTTCAGTAATAACGAAAGTAACGTCCACTCCCGCTGCCCGCAGTCCTTCCGCAAGCATCAGCAGAAAGCTTTCCATGCCGCCCACTTGCAGAGCGTACGTCACTAATGCGACACGCATAGGCTTCTGCTCAGTCCTCCCTTCGTTGAGCCATGCCCCAGATTCCGAGAGGGTCCAAGCGCCAGGGGGCAGGAGAAGCTTGAGCATGCGACGAATCTTTCTCATCACTCGGCTCTGTTGCGGCCGTACCGCGACAAGTCCAGTTCGAACATCACGACCGCCGGCCCGCACCAGTAAATCCTGCATCGCCTTCTGAGTAAAAAACTGCAAGTGGACCGGCGGTAGCCAATCGGGCCTGCGCGTTTTCAAGACCGTAGGACTTTCGCGGTTAGGCACCGTGCAGAAAAACCATCCGCCGTTGTGCAAAAGCGCCATGGCGGACGTCACTAACTCGACCGGCTCGCGTACGTGCTCCAGTACTTCAAAAGCGGTCACCGCGTGAAAGCGATCGTTCGCCGCACGCAATTCGTCGAGCGTTTGACAAGACAGATCCAGACCCGCGCCTGTGCGGCCGATTTCTACGGCTTTCTTTGAGACGTCGATTCCTCGGCACTTCCAACCAATAGACCGAGCAGCCGCCAGGAAGCGGCCTACGCCGCAACCAACATCCAGCAGGACTGCCCCTTCTGCCATGGGAACTTCGCGGAAAAATGGTGCGTACGTCGGATGCCGCAGGAATTCATCGTGGCTGTCACTCGCCACGAACGGATTGATTTGTTCTTCTTCGTACTCAGCAGTTTCGTAAATTGCCTCGTAATCCGCCGGCGTCCGTTCGATCCAGCTCCACATTCCGCACTTAGGGCACTCCTGCACCGGATAGCCAAAGTGGCTCAGAGATTTACCTGCGAGTGGATTGCCGCATGCCGGGCAAAACGTTGTTGCCTCGTGCTCGCTGTTCGGGAGTGTCGCAGCTGTTTGCATCGCTTAGAAAAACTAAACCACAACGAACTTCATTCTTGCGAAGGCCGAAAAACGCTGGGCTGAGCTCGAAGATCCAGCTGGCGATTTTGGAACCTGGTTTCGCGTTCCATTGCAGCACACTTGCCGGATGCACCGAAGCGTCGTAGCGCGGACCATGCCAGACGGCGAATTACGCCGGGCTCTGCAGCTCGCTGGACCGGTGTTTGCTCACCCGGCTTCTGCGCGTCACCCGACCAGGCAGCGGCATAATCACTCTGCTGCGGCGGGTGCGCAAGAATCGACTTCTCCTCCACGCGACGAGCATGGATCAGAAGCAGAATACGATGAGCGAAGCCTATCAGTTCAACTCGGGCCCCGATCTTGGCGGGATCTGCCACTTCGAACCACGGACTGTGGGGATACGCCTCGTACGCCATCATCCGCTCGATGCGATAGCCGTTATCCGGCGACAGGATCCGATAATAAAGTTCCGGGCTGAATTGATAGAATCCGTGTCCGCAAAAGTTATTAGTCGGCGTCTGAAGGAATAAGTGCCCGCCGCCACGCACCATCTCCATGCAATTGCGAATCGCTGTTGGAAAATTGAAGATATGCTCCAAAGTGCCCCCATCCATGACCACATCGAACGAACTGCGAAAACGGTCTGGAATCGGCTGGTTCATGTCATGAACTTCCGAGGCTCCCTCATACGATGACGCATCAATGGTTACATATTCTTTGGTGCCTAGTAGCCGAAACAGGTCATCCGCATATTCCAGCGAATTTGGCCAAGCGTGATGGCCGTCTCCGCGAACGCCGTATTCACTTAACAAATCACCGAGATCATGCTTGGTGACGAACAAATTCTGGCGGCCGAGAGTTGCTGTTCGTCCAAAATCCACGCCCGATCCGCGAGCGGCGATCAGAAATCGTGCAGTATGCCAATCGACTCCCATTACTCATCCGTCATCGGTACATGGGTCGCAGTTTCGAACGACCGCGGTGGCAGTGTACCCGTGGTGGATCGCGCCAACGGGAACGCAAGTGCAGTCGCCATTGTTGAGGCCAGGAGAACTGCAGTCCCTGCAGCGGCAGGCAGCGCGAGGTTTTGGTTTGCGTAAACCGCTGGAATTACCAGAACGCCGAAGAACGCCAGTGCTCGGCACAGCGGATAGGCTTGCAACAGGTGCGGCATCTTAATCGCGAACCCCCCGTAGACGAGCACAACGGAAATCGCATAGGCCACGGCCATTGCCGCCATATAGCCAACCGGCCCCCAGCGCGGCACCAAAAAGAAAGACATACCAACAAACATCACTGCCCATAACACATTGATGGCTAGTCCTAACCACATCCGGCCAGTCGCACTAATGTAGTGGCCCAAGGCAGCCCCAGTCGCTTGTACGGCAACGACGACCATGGCAAGCGCCAGTGTCAGCCCCCCGGCCGCGAATTCTTCTCCAAACATCGTACCCAACACGTATTTCGCGAGGGCTGCCACCATCAGGCCCAGCGGAAATACTGCCAGCGCAGAAGTTCCAATGGCATAGCGAAGTATCTTTCGGACGGACTCCGGATCAGTGGCAACGTTGGACAGCACGGCGAAGGTTGGCGCCAACAATACCGTCGGCAAATAAATCACCAAGTTCCTCAGCGTATCGACCACCCGGATCACACCCATCGACGCAAAGCCGTCGTCCGTGCGGACCAACATGACATTCACCAGCCACGTGGCCGGAATCACCATAATATTGGCTGCCAGCGCCGGGAGCGCGTAATGAACCAACATGGGCCATTCCTGCCACGCACTCCGGTCGAGTGTGATATGAATTCCAAAGGAACGGCACGCGGCAACCGTGGCAATTGCAGCCAAAACTAGATGCAGACTGTTCGCGATGATCAATCCCACGACAGCGCCGTACAGCCCGTACCAGTACACAAGCGGAAATGAGATCAATAGATTGACGACGGCAATGTAGATGCTGATGCGTGCCGTGCGGCCGAACGCTTCGAACCCGGCCAGTGCGCTGTTCAGTACGCCGTCCACCACGCCGATCACGAGCAAGATCGCGCTCAGCCGAAGATAGGGCGCCAGAGACTGTCGTTCGAGAACTCGCTCGGCGAGCCATTCCGAGGCGGCCCAGCCAGCCGCGGTCATCACCAGTCCGCTTGCCAGGCCGGAGAAAATAACGATACCCAGGATTCGGCCCACCCTGGCGGAATCCTTCGTCCGCAGCTCGGCGACATACTTGGTCGCCGTCATTCCGAGCCCCAATCCGGCAAAAGTTCCCAGCATCGCCAGGGTGCTCTGCACCATGCCGAACTCACCGAGTCTCTCCTTACCCAGGATGCGAACGACGATGATGGACGACGCCAGTGTTAGAACTCGGGTGGCAACCGCTCCCAACAGCGACCAGGCCGCACCGCTTGCCAGGCGCTTGGCCAAAGGCGAATGGTTCAGTCGATCGCGGAAGTAGTCGACGGTCCCGGGCGGCGACCACCGGGTAAGCACCGACAAGATTTTTCCTTGCATAGCTTCAACCGTCACAGGCGCACGATCCCGAACCCACTTTGAGAGCTCCCCAGTTAACGATCCCGGTCTACGGACGTCTTGGACAGAGTTTTGCCGCGGCTTTCTCTAACTATACCTCAGCATAGCCAATGTTGAAAACGCGTTTAATTTCGCCGCGTCCATCAGGCTGAAGCTGAACATCAGCTGCGGCATTTACATTGCCTATTGATCCGTTACTTCAATCCAATACAATGCGCCAGAGAAGATAGGATCACGTCCAACTTTGTCCCCGAACACTTGCTGCATTTGTGAAGCGTGATTTCGAGACAGATTGTGCGTCGACAGTAGCGTCCGATAGCGCGGCGAGCCAGACAACAAACAATGGAGCATATGCTGCTCGGTGTAACAGAGCTCGTCGTAATTGGTCGGATACTCGTACGGAATGAAGATGTCGTGGATGTGCACGACCATGCCCGTTGGAAGCTTTGGGAGCACTTTGCAGAACAACAGCGGCACGTCACCCCGGCTGCGGCAAATGTGACTGGAATCAATGAATAGCATGGAGCTCGGGTCCCAAGCGCGATTGGCCAGATCCGTGTCTTCTACGTAAGCGCGAATTACTTCATCGGCCGCGGCACGTACATTGGTGCGTGGCTCGGGATCGATTACCGTGAGCTTGCTGCCCGTATTTCCAAGTCGAATGGCGTGCCGGGCAACGAGTGTCGAGAATCCCGAGCCGACCTCGATCACGTGCTTTGGACGAATGTCGAGAATCATCGCCGCGTAAATCTCGGCATCCGGTGTGGGATAATATCCATTGTGCAAAGCAGTAGTACCAAACGACTGCCCATTCAAACCGGTGTTGATGCCCGAGTCTTCCCGCAGCGTGCGAAACAGCTGCTGGTAGCGAGGATCGGTCCAGCGGCTAATTCGAGCCAGCTGATCCTCGACGTAAAGGTCGAAGCCCGCATGGCCAAGCAAGTGCGAAGGCACAAAATACTCATTCGTGCCCGTAGTCGCGGAAGCACCCACTTCCTGACGTAATGTGCCAGCCGCACGTCGTCTGCCAGACGTGGCGACAACCGGCAAGCAGCAGCTCGAACCAAATTGCGCACACGTCTAGCGAACTGCGGCATTTCGGCCCTCAACGTTTGAACTCTCGTGATTCGATAGCAATGCAGTGAATTCGGATTGGCGCAATCCGAAGTCGGATCGTGTCCTAATACTCTGCGATCTCTGCGCCTCTGCGTGAGAATATTCGTATACTGTTTATTCTTTCGTTCCGGAATTATATCATGGGGCGGCGCCGTTCTTTAGCGGGGATGATGACTCGTCCGTCGCTGCCAACACCCATTCCCAATCAAGTCGATTGGCCAGCGTGCCGAGTGGCAGCTGAAGTTCTTTGCCAATCTCTTGAACCCAATGCGCTTCCTGGTTTGGCACGGTATGATATTGGCAAAAACGTCTCGCGGCTTCGCTGCGTTGGTAATGGGCAGATCGTTCGAGTGACGTGGCTAAGGCGGCAGTCAACGCGTCGGCATCTACCACCTCAACGGCCGACCCTAGCTGAAACAATTTGGTCACCCAGCCCACCCAACCGAAGTCACTGGTGAGCAAGTATCGCTCGGCGGCGGCCGCGCGCACCAGCGTGCCGGAGGAGCCGATCTGGCGCGGGTGGGTCACGGCCACCACGTCGGCGGCGAAGAATGCGGCCCCCAATTCCTCGTCCGAGACGTATCGATCTACGACGACGATCCGCTGCTGACGGATGAGCTGGTCGTAGCGCGTTTGCAGAAGTTCGCGAATGGGCGACGTGGCCCGGCCCACCAGCAGCACACGGTCATCGGAGTTTAGTGGTAACCGCTCAAACACCGCCAACAACTCCTCGATGCCCTTGCGAGGCTCCAGCGTGCCCACCATCGCCACATAACGGCCGCCAACGGGAATGTCGAGCCGCCGCCGTGCTTCATCGCGATCGATAGCGGTCCGCTCTTCCACGGGCTCGGGGATCAGGCGGAACCGACCGGCCGGCGCCGAATCGCCAAGCCCGCGTAAAATCCACGGGTCGAGCAAGTGCGTCACCCGCCACGGATTGCGTAGTGTAAGCCAGCGAATGGCCGCCGCCGAGATCCGTTCGCGGGGCGAGCGCAGCGGATAGCCGTACTTGCCCCGCATCAATTGTGCTTCGATTGGCGTCCGCGCGAGCCGGCCGCCGCCTTGCAGCAGACTCTCGATTGCCGCCGCCTGGGTAATACGATCGGCATACGGCACATAGACCCAGTCGGGCCGCGAGTCGGAGATTGTTTCGGTGAGTTCACGCACTCTCCGTCGCGGAGTCTGCAGGTCCTGGTGTTGCCGTGGTTCGAGCCGCAAGTGAAGCTCGACGCGTGGCTCGAGCGAGTTCAGGTGCACATTGTATTCGGGCCGCTCGCGGGCATTGGTCTGCAACGCCCACGAGACGCGGCAGCCGATCGACAACAGCGCAATCCGTCAAATGCCGCACGTGCTGCAACCGATGTCCGGTGGCATCCGGCTCGAACACGAGGCATTGAACGCTGGGCATTTAGATTGGAATTGCTGTAACTGGTGCGAGCGTTTTGTGGTGATTAGCGCCGACGTAAACAAACCCTCACCGCTCGATAGCTCGCTGCCTCTCCCGCGGGGAGAGGCGAAATAGGGGCAACATCCGGATTATCTCACGCCAACTTCATGATGATCGGCTTAGCGGCTACTGCTTGTAAATATTTACGCAAAACGAACGCTTTCGTGTTTGCCACGATTTAGCGGCTGGCGCCCTGGCCGCTGCCGATTATGCTGGAAGTGGCGAACAATTCGGCTTACTCACGCTGACCTCGACGCGGAAAAATAATGCGGCAAATCGCGGTGTTCATGGGCACCCGGCCCGAGGCCATCAAAATGGCCCCGGTCGTTGCTGCGCTGGAGAAATCGCCAAGTTTCCAGCCGCTGGTGGTCAATACGGGCCAGCACCGCGAATTGATCGAGCAGGTAATCCATTTGTTCGGCATCCGCGTCGACCGCGACCTGGCCGTAATGCAGCCGAACCAGTCGCTGGCCCCGCTCATGGCCCGGCTATTGGAACGCATCGACACAGTCGCTCGCCGAGCTGCAGCCGGACATGGTGCTCGCCCAGGGAGACACTTCCACCGTGTTCGCCACAGCACTCACGGCATTCTATCGCCAGATTCCGTTCGGCCACGTCGAGGCCGGCCTGCGAACCGGCAACCTGCGCTCGCCGTTTCCAGAAGAGGCGAACCGCATGCTAACCACGCCGCTCACGACGCTCCACTTCGCCCCCACGGCCGCCGCCGCCGAGAACCTCCGCCGCGAGCGGATCGACGAAAAGCGAATCATCGTGACGGGCAACACCGTCATCGACGCGCTGTTTATGGAACTCGCGCGGCAGCGCCAGCCGGAGGTGCAGCAGCAACTGGCCGCGCGGCTGCGCGAGCAAATCGGCCCGGATTACGGCGAGCGCCCATTCGTGCTCATCACGGGCCACCGCCGCGAGAACTTCGGCGCCGGCTTCGACCAGATTTGCGACGCCCTGGCGACGCTCGCCGCCAGGTTCCCGGATCACCTGTTCATCTACCCGGTGCACTTCAATCCCAACGTTCAAACGGTGGTCAACCGCCGCTTGGGGGCCATTGAAAACATCCGCCTGATCGCCCCGCAACCGTATTCCGAATTCGTCGCGCTCTTGGCGGCTTGCCGCTTAGCGTTGACCGACTCCGGCGGCGTGCAGGAAGAAGCCCCCAGCCTCGGCAAACCGGTCCTCGTGATGCGCGACACCACCAGCGCCCCGAAGGCATCGCCGCCGGCACGGCCAAACTTGTCGGCGCCGATGCGGTCACCATCATCGCCGAAGTCGCTCTTCTGCTCGAAGACGCCGCCGCGTACCGCGCAATGTCCGAAGCCGTCAACCCCTACGGCGACGGCCACGCCGCCGAGCGCATTCTCGTCGCGATCGAAAACTTCTTTTCCACATAAGGCTGCGTCTGCCAGTCGCGCGCATTGTCATCGGCCGCGCGGGCCGTGATAATCGTGCTGCCCCGACACCCGGCTCAAGTTCCTTTCATGCCGCGTATTGTCCGAATCGTCGCCACCGAGGTGATCGTGCCCGCCAAGCCGGGAACGATCAACAGCCCCGGCATCGATCAACCGCTGCACAAGTTGCCGGTGGCAGGACAAGCGTCCTGGTCGGTACAGTTCGATGAGCTGCCCAAGTGCATTCTCGAAATCTATTTAGATGACGGTACCGTTGGCCTGGGCGAGTTGTATCGCGACCACGATTGGCGCGTCGTCGAAAACATTTCCCGGCGCCTCATTGGCACGCGGCTCGAGGAGCTGCCTCGCCAAAAACTGCCGATCGCCCATTGCCGCGAATACGACGGATTTGAATGCGCGATTTGGGACGCGTTCGCCAAAGTGCACGGACTGCCGCTCGTGGATTTGCTCGGCGGACCGGTGCAGCTGCGTGTTCGCGTGGGTGCCTGGTCGGGCCATCGCACGTTGGAGGAGATCAAGCCGCTGGCCGCGCGGTTCGCCGATGCTGGATACGATTGCATCAAATTCAAGTGCGGGCTGGAGGATGACGTCGTCGGCGTGGTGCCGGTTGATCGCAGAGGCGGCGCCGGAAATGCGAGTCATTCTCGATCCGAACGAGCGGTGGGAAACTCCGGCCGAAACGCGCCTGCGAATCGATGCCCTTCGGCCTTTCGGCAACGTGCTTTGCCTGGAGGACCCCATCCCGCGGTGGATGCTCGCCGAATACGCCAAACTGAAAGCACTTTCGCCGATCCCCATCGTGCTGCACGTGTCTCTGCCGTACATTTATCACGGCCAGCGCGTGCACGACGCGATTCGCGCCTTGCAGCTCGGCGCGGTCGACGGGTTTAATTTCAACGGCGGGCTGGTCGGCTTCCAGCAGCTCGATCGCATCGCCTCCGCCGCGGGGCTGCCATGTTGGCACGGCTCGGAGATCGATTTGGGCATCCTGGAGGCAATGTACTTGCACCAGTGTGCCGCAGCGCCGAGCTGCAACTGGCCGTCGGATATTTTCGGCCGCTTGATTCGCGAGCACGATCTGCTCACCAAACCGCTCGACTTGAAGCCGCCATTCGCCACGCTTCCCACCGGGCCAGGACTCGGCGTCGAGTTGGATCGCGATGCTATTCGCCATTACCAAACCGATGTTCGGGAATATCGAGAATGACCACTAAGCATTTGCCGAAAGATGCCCGGCAGCATCTCACCGCCGGGCCGTATTCGCCGGTGCTGGAAGTCGACGCGGCCCGGATTGTTGTCATCTCCGGCCAGGTCGCCATCGACGCGCAGGGCAACGTCATGGGCAACGACATTGAAGAGCAAACCCGCTACACGCTGGCCAACTGCCAGCGGCAATTAAAGTCGGCCGGCTGCGGGTTCTCCGAGGTGTTCAAAGTAAACGTGTATCTGGCCGATATCACGGAGTGGGCTCGCTTCAATGCCGTGTATTCCGAAGCGATGCCCCAGCCCCGGCCCGTGCGGACGACTGTCGGCGCGGTGCTGCTGCCGGGCTTCCGCGTCGAAATCGAAATGTGGGCGGCAAAACCTGCATGATTTGGCAAGAACTCACCAGCCGCGATTTTCACGACCTCGATCGCCGCACGCCGGTGCTGCTGCCGGTGGCGGCCGTCGAGCAGCATGGGCCGCACCTGCCGCTCGCGACCGATCGCATGATCGTCGAGCATTTTGCCGGCGAGCTGAATTCGCGGCTTGGGTCGCGCGTGCTCGTACTGCCCAGCGTGCCGGTCGGCTGCTCGGAACACCACATGGAATTTCCCGGCAGCCTCACGCTTTCGCAGGAAACGTTCTTAAGCGTCACGAAGCAGTACATGCACTCGGCGTGGCGGCACGGCTTCCGCAATTTTTTGGTGCTCAATGCCCACGGCGGCAATCAGGGCGTGTGCCAGATCTTGCTCGAACAGTTCGGCACCGAGCACCCCGACTGTCAGATTGTGGTCGCCACATGGTGGCGCGTGTCGGCCGACGCACTTCTGACCCTAAGTGAAACCGGCCCCGGCGGCGTCGGCCACGCGTGCGAGTTTGAAACGTCGCTCATGCTGCACATTGCGCCGCAACTCGTGCGAATGGACTCGATCGAACCGCGCGCGAACGTGCCCACCTACGAATGGGCCGAAGCCGATTTATTGCGTTCCCCGCGCGCTGCCCTGTTCCGCACGATGAAGCAAATGACGCCAAACGGCGCCTATGGCGAACCGGCCCGCGCAAGTGCCGCTAAGGGCAAGCAAGTTACGGACATTGTGTGCGAGGAACTGACCACGATATTGGCAGACCTGGCAAGGGCGAATTAATCGCAGTTTTTGACTCCACCCGAACCGCAGTGATACGATAGAAGATGGAATTTACCACCGAGGCAATAGTTATGGCCAGCGATCTCACAGCCCAGCAAATAATCGATTCAGCACTTCTCCTGCCGCTTGCCGACAGAGAACTTATTCTCAATGTGCTACGAGAAAGCGTTATCGACGAAAGCATTGATCACGGACCCGAGGAACCGACCGACGAAGTAGAAGCCGCATGGAGCGATGAGATCGCCCGACGCATCGCCGACATTGATTCCGGTCGCGTAAAAACGATTCCATCGGAAGAAGCTTGGAAAATGATCGATGGCAAAACGCGGCCCGCTCTTTGAATTTCATCCTGAAGCCATTCTGGAAGCGATCGAAGCTACCGAGTGGTATGCAGAGCGAAGTCCTAATGCCGAGCGACAATTCAAGGCTGAACTTCAAATCGCTGAAGAACACGTCACCCAGCAGCCCGAATCATGGAGTCCCTATCTGCACGGAACTCGGTGTTACAAATTGGATCGATTTCCGTTCGGATTGGTTTACATCCAACGCGGCGAAAAGGTAATTGGCATTGCCGTGGCGCACCTAAAGCGCCGACCCAGTTACTGGCGAAAACGGCTAACGAACTGAGCGTCGCACGGTAAGACTTTATGAACAAGGCCTTCGTACGAGAGCCGGAGGATGATGGGCGTGCGTACTGCCCGCGGTGCAAATCGCTCGGCGTGCCGGTGGAAAGCGGGCCGCTCGATACGCATATCCCGTCCGAGTCGCGCGGCAAGATTCGCGATGCGGCCTGGTTCTGCGGCTTTCCCCGTTGCGACGTGGCGTACTTCAATCAGGTCGATGCGGTAATCGCGATGGACGAATTGAAAGCGCCGGTCTATCCCTATGATCCAAACGCGCCTATCTGCGCTTGCTTCGGGCTGACGTACGACGATGTAGAAGCCGACGTCCGCGATGGCACGCCAACTCGCATTCGCGAGCTATTGGCCAAATCAAAATCGCCAGATGCGCGTTGTCAAACGCTCGCCGCCGACGGTCGCTGCTGCATGAGTTCGGTGCAGGAACTCTATATGCGCCTGCGCTCGCAAACGATGTAGCCGTTGAGTAAGGGTGCCTGGGGCAACGCCCCAGCGGATCTACGGCTTTTCGTAGAACCGCCGCTTGGGATTGATGATTGTCCAGGTGGTCATGGCCAATAAAAATGCCACAGCATACACGCCGAATAGCGTGTTCCAACCGAACGTGTTAAACACGCGCTCACCCACGTAGGGCTGGATCGTATTGCCCAGACTGCCAATCATGTTGATGAACCCGAGCGCCACCCCGGCGTAGCGGCCGCCGATATCTACGACCGACGCCCACGTCGCCGCCTGACCAAAATCGAATGCGGCCGACGCCAGGCACATCAAGATCACCGCGTCGCGGTGGGTGGTCACGTGAGGAATCGCCAGCATCGCCGCGGCCGCGATGGAGCAGCCGCACACCGGAAAAACCGCCCGCCCGAGTCGCCGCCAACCGGTTCGCTTGACGAGTGCGTCGCTCAACACGCCGCCCACAAGGCAGGCAATCCCACCGGACAATAGTGGCCATGCGGAAGACCACTCACTCTTCTCGAACGCCACACCGTGCGCAACTTTCATGTACCGTGGCATCCAGCTCACAAAGAATGACCAACCAAAGCTGCCGCACACGTAATATATTGCGACCGCCCACAGCGAGGGCGATGTAAACAACTTGCCCCACATGCCCTGCTCCATCGCGTGGCCGGCTTCGATCGGCCCCCGGCCGCTCTCGATATGGTGCAGCTCGGCCGCCCCCACCGATTTCTTCTCCGCCGGATCGTCGCGAAACCAAGGATAAAATGCCAGGCACCAGAACACGCCCAGCACGCCGGAAACAAAAAATGCGATTCGCCAGCTTTCGATCTCGCGGAACCACTGAAACGTCGCGGACTCACCGAGCGACAATTGTGCTGAATCGATGCTGCGAGTGATGGTTCCGAATATCAGCGGCGCAAATGCGGCGCCGCTGCGGGCACACAGCCACACGACTCCGCCGGCACGCGCCCGCTCGGTGATCGGCAACCAGCGCGATTGCACATGGGCGATGTTGGGGTACGCGCCGGCTTCACCTACTCCGAACAGGAAACGGTACAGGAGCAAGGAAGCGAATCCGGTCGCCGCACCTGTCAGCGCCGTGAAAAGAGACCACGCCAACACGATACGCGTGAGTGTGAATCGAGCTCCCATGCGGTCGCCCATCCACCCGCCCGGAATTTCAAACAACCCATAAGCCAACCAAAATGCGCCCAGAACAATCGCCAACTGCTGATCGGAAAGCGCTAGTGATTTCTGAATGCTTTCCTGCGCGAACGATGCACAGTCGGTCGTAGTATGTGAGAAACGACAGCACGCACAGAAACACCATCACGCTGACGTGCACATGCGTCGAGGCAGCGGCAGATCGAGTTGGCACATCACCCTGCGGCATGTGCGTCAAGCTAGCCACTGGCGCTATCACCGCAACCATCCGGGCAAGATTAAAGCCCGACAGGTCGATACGAACGCGGATCACTCCACGCTGGCATCAGAATGGCCGACCGAACATCTCGCGCGTTCGGCGACCCATGGCATCGTCGATTTGGCGGATGAGCTTAAAGTCGTCCTTGAACGATACGGCAACAAACTGGGTCGCTCCGAAAGTCGAAAACTCGTCCGCTAATTTCGAACCCTCCCACTTGAGGTCCAAGAGTGCCGACTTCACTTTCTCGACGAGCTCTGGTTTCAAATTGTGGGGGCAGCCAATCGTGTTGTTACAGAACGGCTCCGACTCATAAATGACGCGAATGTCGTCGGTGGCAACCAATCCGTGTGCCTCGGCAAGCTGAAGCTCGTCGCTGGCAACTGCGGCAACCTCCTCGTCGCCTGCCTTGATGGCTTTGATTGAGTTCTCGTGCCCCCCGGTCGAAGAAATGTCATAGTCCACGATCGGAATCAGATTGTGCTCGTTCTTTAGCAACATGAGCGGGGCCTTCCAGCCGGAATTTGAGGTCGGGTCCGTGAGTGCCAATCGCTGTCCGCGCAAGTCCGCGACGTTTTTTATGGGACTGTCATTGCGAACAATAAATTTCATCGAGTACGTCACGAGCTGACCGTTGTTTCCAAACGACGAGATCGGCACGAAGCCGCACTGATTCACCGCGACCGGCACCGCGCCCGAGTTGAAGCCGACGATGTGCAGCTCGCCCTTCTGCAGCCCCGCCAATTGGTCATCCGGACTTTCCTGCGGTACGAACTCGACTGGCCGCCCGCAGCGCTCGCTGAGGTGTTGGAGCAAGCTCGCCATCACCTCTGCGTAGTGCTCCTGGTTGGCCGCAAGGTACGAGAACTTCAGCGTTTCGGGGTCGAGCCACTCGCTCGGTTCTTTTGGAGGATCGGCAACCAGATTGCCATCCGCATCCTGGAACCGCTCGTCGAGAACGTTCGTGCTGGGTTGATCCATCCCCAGAGCCCAAAGCGCTGGCACGTCCGGCGGCTTGACGCTGTGCACGCCGTACCAATACGCGCCGCCAGCGGCGGCCAAAATTACCAGGATAGTTATCGCCAGACGCCGCATGCTAACAGCTGGCCGCGCCGTCTCGAAATCTGCATGGCTCATAGAAATCCCCTGACGAGAAGAAAAGGTGGGGGCGTCAATTTTCGAGAGACGAGTGTACCCCTAGCGAAGCAAACCGGCAAGATACTGCGCGGCACCTCCGGATTACTTCGCGAGGAATGGTATCGCTGCCCGGCGTGGCGATCATGATTCGCGCCAATCCGATGCAACCCAAGGAATGCTTTCCTGCGCGTCAAGCCGCAACCGCAGACTCAATTGGGCCGCGTGATGTTGAATGTGGCGAATATTGACCACATACGAACTCCGCGCGCGAAAACGCCTTGCGAGCGAATCCACACGCGGCGCGCAGCGAATCCTCCGTCTCAGCCGCGATGACCTGCGCCGCCTTGTTGCGGCAATGGCCGCAATACGCCGTGATTCCCGGCTTGTCGTACAGCAACACCTGCACACGGTCCTCGAGCTCCTCGTAATCGCGAAAGATATGGCGATTCGCCACGTGAAAAGGCTGGTTGCGAAACGACTCCTCATCCGACCCGCCGAGGTAGAAGTCCGTAAAAAACAACGTATGAAATGCCACCTGGCAGAAAACGAGATTGCCGACGCGGCCGTTCCACATTGCGTCCGGACATTGCTCCACACACAAATCCAACATGCACAGCGCCGCTTCGAGCTGGTTGGCGATCGATTGTTTGTACGTTTCGAACATTGAACGAATGCCCTTTCGCGATTCGCGCGTTCCTTATCTGGACGGTCCCGCAGGCAAGGCGTAGTCTAGCAACATTTCCGCGACCGTTCGATTCGTGTCCTCATCCCAGGAGCTATCCATGAGCATCGCCCAATCCATTCTGCCCGAGTTCGATCTAGAAATGGTCGGCACGCGGAAAACTATCGAGCGAATTCCCGATCACAAGCTCGATTGGAAAGCGCATCCAAAATCGAACACGATCGGCTGGGTCGGCTCACATTTGGCCGAGATTCCCGGCTGGGTAGAAGGCACGCTCACGCAGGATTTGTGGGACTTCAGCCCTCCGGGCGAGGAACCGTATCGCACTCCCATTCTGAGCGGCCACAACCACATGGTAGATGTGTTCGACCAGAACGTGGCAACCGCGCGGGCGCGATTGACGCAACCTCCGACGACGCCTTCATGAAGAATTGGTCGCTGCTCTATCAGGGTAACACGATTTTCACGATGCCGCGGATAGCGGTACTCCGTAGCTTCGTTCTGAACCATATGATTCACCACCGCGCGATTCTCACGGTGTACCTGCGGCTCAACGACATTCCGGTGCCCGCACTCTACGGCCCGTCGGGCGATGAGCAATAATCCAAGCGAAAACTCGTCACGGCCAACCACCGATTCATAAGGTAAATTCCTGATGTAGCCATTTCGGCAGGATCAGTACCCCATGAAATGAGGTGGTGCAATGGGTGCGGAACCGTACGAATATTTTGTTCCTTACGAACGAAACATCCAAGCTGCGTTAGAAAAGCTCCGCGCGGAAGTGTTCCAATCGGGCGAGTTCAACGGAGCCGAGATGGGCCCCGCAACTCCCGAGGAAGTGCTGGAAATGGCGGACGCCGATGGCACGGCGTCGATCCTCGATATCCAGCGCATTGCGGACCATCCGGACTACTTCTGCGCCGCCCCGCTCTCGCCCAAAGAGCTGACGCAATACTTCGGAACCGACAAACCAACGCGCGTGGATGTTCAACAATCCGACGAATTCTGGGACAGTCTCGACCGCGGCCAGGCCCGCTACGTCGTCCTTTACGAAGACGAGCAGCCAACGGAACTCTATTTCGCCGGGTACTCGTTTGATTAGCCGGCTTACCCGCGGGCGTAACACGTCGCGGGAACGGCAATATAGCCGCGCAGCGGCGGCATGGCTTAGCCGTGGGCGCAAGCCCACGGATACGTGCGGCGCCGACATTGAAGCCGCGCAGCGGCGACATAAATCCATTTGGTCGGCGAGGTATTGTGTCGCCGCTGCGCGGCTTTGTTTATGATGACCTCCGCACCGGGGGCTAACGCCCCCGGCTAAGTGATAACGCCGCTGCGCGGCTTGTCAGTCTGTTGGACAAACACGACGTGGAATACGACGCGCAATACCTCTGGGACTGACGATTCAGTTGCACGGTGAGACTTGACAGATCGCGATGCCGATCGCCCATGCGAAAGAAAGCGAATACAAGAATGATCCAATCAAGAATGCCTGGCTAATAGCCAATGGCTAAAAACTAACAGCTTCGTTCTCACGTCCGCACCGTCTCGCCGCGGTGGACCTTGAGGTATTCCTCGTGGATCCAGCGGTAGGTCCGCTCCATGCCGTCGCGGAGGCGGATGCCGGGCGCCCAGCCGAGGTGCTTCTTGATGAGCGTGTTGTCGCTGTTGCGGCCGTTCACGCCCTTGGGCGCCGACAGATTGTGCTTGTGCTTGAACTCGCACGCCGGCGATGTCCTCGACCATCTCCACCAGGCCGTTGATCGTCGTCAGCTCGTCGGAGCCCAGGTTGAGCGGCTCGTCGATGTCGCTGTGCATGATCTTGAGAATGCCTTCGACGCAGTCGTCGATGTACATGAAGCTGCGGGTCTGCTTGCCGTCGCCCCAGATCTCGATTTCCTTGGCGCCGGTTTCGATGGCATGGATGATCTTGCGGCAGATGGCGGCCGGCGCCTTTTCGCGGCCGCCGTCCCAGGTGCCGTGCGGGCCGTACACGTTGTGGAACCGGGCCACGCGCGTCGTCAGGCCGAAGTCCTCGCGGAAGTGCCGGCACATCCGCTCGGAAAACAGCTTCTCCCAGCCGTAGCCGTCTTCCGGCATGGCCGGGTAGGCGTCGGCTTCCTTGAGCGGCACGACGTCTTCGCTGCGCTGCTTGTCGGCGTTGTACACGCACGCGCTCGAAGCGTAGAAGAAGCGCTCCACCTTGGCTTCCAGCGCCGCCTGCAACAGGTGCGTGTTGATCAGCACGCTGAGCATGCACAGCGCTTTGTTGTTTTCGATGAAGCCCATGCCGCCCATGTCGGCGGCCAGGTTGTAGACTTCGCTCGCGCCGCGGCAGGCGTCCTGGCAGGCGTCGCGGAGCTTCAGATCGGCCTGCACGTTTTCGACGTCGTCGAACACCTGGTACCACTGGTCGAACGGCTTGACGTCGACGCTGCGGATGCGCTTGAAGCCCTGCTCGCGAAAGTGCGCCACCAGATGCCCGCCAATGAATCCGCCGCCGCCCGCCACCAGAATCAACTTGTCGTTCATGAGATTGTTATCGCTTTCACACAGAGAATCACGGATTCCGGCGGCGAAATGGCCGCAAGGACCTGCGAACCTATCCGATGGGGGGCTCGGGAATCGAAACACTGAGGTTGGCACGCGGCAAAAGCTATCTTCTACGCGTGCCGCACGTGCGTGGTTCACGCTTCCCACCAAAAATATCTTACTCACTGCCAGCGACAAACTGCGGCGGCGCCTGCACAACCGTTGCAACAAGAGTTACCGTTCATTTTAGCATACGTGGAATTCCCCTCAAGCAAACGACACTCGGGCACGAGTCTGTCAACGAATCTCGACCAGCGTGGCCGTTCATTCTGTGCACCTTACGTCCGTTGAAGCCGTCATATTAAACGCCGCTGCGGCCGATCGAATGCGATAGCATTTCTCCAACTGGCTGGTACCGGCTGTTTTCTTGACCCGGTCCGTCGCCAAAAGGTAAGATACAAAATACGGTTGGAGCGGTCGCATGAACTAGTCCGCTTCGGCCGCTGCGCAGGATCGCCATTTGAGCTGTCAATGGAGTGAGCTCGGTGACGAGTCGGCAAGGCGGGTGCCGGTTTCGTCAAGACTTGAAATCCATTGGGCCAGACATCTGAAATTCAGGCGATCAAGAAGGTCGTCGACGATGTTTCTCTCGCGACAAGCCGTCAATTGATTTGACGATTGGCGTAAGGAGCAAGTGCGCTTCCCGTTTGCACGATAGAGCACGCACACTGCCGAATCGGTCCCCAACTTGCTACCGAATACCGCAGATCAAACCCTGGTTGCCGCCGCATTGACGCCCAACATCACGATTGAAAATCAGCCACGATGAGCCAGATTGAACTCGGCGAGGATGCATCGCCGGCCCCTACTGAGACAGAACTAGCCGAAACCCAAGCCGGCGTCGCCGTGAGCGATTCCGGCGTCATCAAAAGCCGCCAGCTATTGGGACCAACTTTCCAATCCGTGGCATCGGCCCGCTCGGCGTTCGTTGAGCCGCTCCGCGGCGCCGGCAACGGCACGGCAAGCCGGGCTCACGCACGTCGCGTCGGTGCACGGTATCTCGTGCAGCTCGGCCTCACGACCATACCGTTGATCCTGGTCGACCTGGCACTGTTGACCATCGCCATTCTCATCGCCCGCGGATTTGTGCGCTATATCGGCATCGGAACGGGCATCGATGTGTCCGCATCGTTTCTTCCGATCGCTGTGGGCTTCGTATTAATCGCGGTGGAGCTGGGACTCTACCCCGGTATCCGGCTCGGTCCCGTCGAAGAGTTTCGCCGCCTGGCCGTGTCGGCCACACTGATATTTGGCATGTGGACTGCCGGCGTCATCCTGCTGACGGGAGGGCTGCAAGATCAAATTTTGTTCTTGTCTTTGGGCTACGTGTTGAGCCTGGTGAACCTCTGGGTGTTTCGTGGCTTTGTGCGAAGACTGCTCGCCAAGTGCCCCTGGTGGGGCTTTCCCACGCTGGTGTGCGGCGACGATGCGGTCGCCGTCAAAGTCTACTCAATATTTGGACGCGAACAAGCGACTCGGCCTGCGGCCGGTCGGCGTGATTGCCGATCCGAGTGAAATAGGCGTAGACGCTGACGAATCGTGGTACGCGGGCTCGTGGCCCGATGTGCGAACCGTCGCCGAACAGCGACGGGTGTTATTGGGCGGTCGTTGTGCCGCCGGAAGGCGCCTCGACCAACATCGCCACCACAATCACCGAGCATCTCAGCACGATTCCGCACATTCATATTCTTTCCGAGTTGACCGGCCTCCCGATCATTGGTCGCGGCATCAACAGCTCGACGGTCTGGCCGGCATCCACTTGCAGCAGAACCTCATGCTGCCGCTGCCGCGAATTACCAAGCGGTTAATGGACATCGTACTCACGCTATTGGGCGGACTGGTGCTGCTGCCGCTGTTGTTCTATATCGCGGTTGCCGTGAAGTTGTCGTCGCGCGGGCCCGTGCTGTATGCCAACGAACGGATCGGCCGCGACGGGCGGCGGTTCCGGATGTGGAAATTTCGCTCGATGTTCACCAACGGCGACGCGCTGTTGGAATACTATTTGGACGCCCACCCCGAGTTTCGCGAAGAGTGGGAAACTACGCAAAAGCTTAAATGGGATCCGCGAATCACGCGCATCGGCCGGTTCATCCGCAAGACCAGCCTGGACGAGTTGCCGCAACTGTGGAACGTGCTCCGCGGCGACATGAGCCTGGTCGGGCCACGGCCGATCCTGCTTGAAGAAGAAGCTAAGTACGGCGACTATTACGCACTCTACACGATGGTCGCGCCCGGCATCACCGGCATGTGGCAAGTATCGGGGCGAAGCAACACTAGCTACGAAGAACGATTGCAGCTCGTGGCCTATTATGTTCGCAACTGGTCGCTGTGGCTGGACATCTATTTGCTGCTCAAAACCGTGCGGATCGTGTTCTTCGGCCGCGGCGCGTATTGAGGCCATTGCCCGGCACATTCAAAAGCACTTGACCGCTCGCCTGATCGCCGAGATGGGGCATGCTTATTCAGGCGAAGACAATTGAACCACAACGACACCCAGGACGCGAAGATTACGAACAGGAGGAAACAGAGGGAGCCGAGATAGAATTTCTAGACCCCTCCTTGGCTCACTCTGCTTCCTCCTGTTCTAAATAAACTTCTTCTTTGTGTTCTTCGTGCCTTCGTGGTTCAAAACTTTTGCAGCTATTCAACATGGCAATTTCGATGACCGCCGCAGAAACTCAACCGGTCAGCAAGGCCACGCAAGACCAACGGCCCGGCCTGGCGATGATTGCCAATGTCATGGCGCCGTACCGTCGCAATCTGCACAAGTTGGTCGCCGAAGGAATTCCGGAGCTTAAGGTTCATTCGCTTATTACACATGGGCCGGCCGAATTCACCTGGACCGTGAGTCTGCCGGAATCGATTCACGCCACTTTTTTTGGTGCGCCCGGCGATTCGTCGCTGGCGGGCACGTTTCGCCATCCCGTTTATGAGTGGCGTAAGGGCGGGCGATTGATTGAATACCTGCGTTCGCATGACGTCCGGGCCGTAATCCTGTTTGGCTATCGTTACCTTTCATTTCTTCGTGTTATTCGCTACTGCCGGCGGACTGGCATTCCGGCGTTCGTCCACAACGACAGCAACATCCACGGCGATCGCCACATGCCGGCTTGGAAGCGCGCCCTCAAGTCCGCCATGTACCGCGGCTGGCTCACGCAGGTGTCCGGCGTAATGTCCATGGGCGACTACGGCGACCAGTTCTTCCTGCGGTACGGTGCCGATCGGGTTCGGCTTTACCAAGTGCCTTGGCCCGTCGACCAGGAGTACCATGCCCAGGTCAATGAGGAGCGGTTGCAACGGTTTCGCCAAAAATTCGGGTTATCCGCTCACCGCCGATATCTTCTCTACAGCGGTCGTCTCGTGGCGGTTAAGCGCGTAGACTTGTTTATCGACGCCTTTGCGGCGATCGCGGCCCAGCGGCCTGATTGGGACCTCATGATCGTCGGCGAAGGTGTGCTAGGCGAGGAGCTCCGCCAGCGCGTTCCGGCAACACTGCGGTCCCGCGTTTTGTGGACGGGCTTTCTCGACGGCGACGAACCCGCGCTCGCCTACAACGCCGCGGATGTGCTCGTTCTGCCAAGTGATTTTGAACCGTGGGCACTGGTGATCCAAGAAGCGATGGCCGCCGGGCTGGCGATTGTTGCCAGCAACGTGGTTGGTGCTGCTCGCGAACTCATACAAGACAAGTCCAGCGGCAGAATTTTTCCGGCCGGGCAACTGGCAAGTTTGATCGACGCAATGATGGACGTGACCGACCCGATGAACCTCGAGCGATATCAAGAAGCGTCGCGGCGTGCTTTGGCGGATTGGAGCCGGACCACCAATCCAATTGACGAGGTGCGCCGCGCATTGGTCGAAAACGGCGTGCTCCCAGCGGACGCGAATTAGCATGCATACGACCCAATCCTACCCTCTGTCGCATCGCTTCCTTGTTGCCGCACCGCCGCGCAGCGGAATGCTCGCCTATCTACGCGGGTTAGCGCTCACCGTTTGGCTGCTCACCATGCTCGTCCGGCTGTGGTGGGTGAGCGACTGGTGGGCACTGCAGGAATTATTTCAATCCGGCTTCGACGTGAAGGGGTACTTCTATTACGGCTTCGCGGTGATGGTCGCGGCCCATCTCACGCTGGGGCCACAAGCCTGGATTTCGGCGCCCTTCGCCATCTTCTCCGACTGGACCGGCCGGTTCATCACGATCTTTTTGCTCATGATGTTATGCCTGGCACCGCTGTCGCTTAACCAATGGAACAGTGGCAAATACGCGGTCGCGACCATCATCGTTTTGATTTTGATGCACCTGTTTTGGACGAGTAATTACCGCGTCATTCAACGAGTGCTGACGATCACTGGCATCGTGCTGTTCGGGTGGCTTTTGGTTCTGATGGTCAAGCACGGACTGACTGGCGGCTTTGCCGGGCAGATTGGCGGCATCAACCGCAACGTGACAAGCACGGCGGCGCTGGCCGCCATGATGTTCACGCTGTTTTCCCCGAAGCCCATGATACGTTTGGCGGCAATAGCCTGTGCCAGCTTCTTGATCGTCGCCGTGACCTCGCGCGGCAGCATCTTGGCGCTGGGAGTCTTTGTCGCCGTGTACTACGCGCTTCACAAGGGGACCGCCAAGGCCGCGATGCACGCGGTGTTGGCCTTTCTGATTGGGGGGATGATCATGTTGGCAATCCCCTATTTTCAAGATCTCATCTTCAACGACATCTTTCGCTTGAACCAGGGCGACCGCGGCATCAAAAGCGGATTCAGCGGCCGGTTCGACATGTGGAAGCAGGCCATGCAGGGCGTGTGGAAGAAGCCGGTACTGGGATGGGGCTTTCGTACGACCAGCCAGGGTGGGGGCGGCAATTTTGGCGCCATCCACAGCGCCTACATTAAAATCGTCCTCGAAGCTGGGTTCGTCGGCACCTTTTTCCTGCTTGCCGCCTCCATTACCGAGCTCGTGCGCCGGCTGAAATTGTCCATGCGATTGCGGATCATGCGGCCCAGCGATATGCCCGGCGTCGACGTCGCCGGGTCCTACCAAATCAACACGCTAGCCTGCGCGTCGATGTCTGCGCTGATGACCTTATGGATCTACGACCAGTATTACATCAACCTCGGGTCGCCAATCTCGATCGTGTACTTTCTGATGATTCTCGCGCCGACGTTTATCACGAGCCAAGGAATTACGCTCAGGCAACCAGAGGCAAAGGTCAGACAACTCGCGTTGGTCGGCGGGATGCGCCGCTAAACGACAGTTAGTCAGCGGTGCGTTCGGTTAGCCCCAACTTAGCGGCCATTTGAAAACTGCTGCCGATCAATTCGTCCACGATGGCCAACTCGATCGGTATCACGGGCATCTTTCGACACGACCAGCGGGTCGGCGGCGTTTACTGGGTTTTCGAGAATCTTCTGCGCGGCTTTTCGGAACTTCTCGACGACGCCGGGCCATCGCGCCGCTTCGATTTGACGGTGTTTCATGCCGACGTGCTGCCCGACTGCAAGGACGAACGTTTCCGATGGGAGCATGTGCCGAACCAATTCGGCCGCTTCGCCGCGGAGGCGAGGATTGCCGCTGGGCCTGCGACAGCCTCGACGCAGCATTGTTCATGAACTACCACACGCCGCTCGTAACGCGAGCCGGCCGCGCCGTCACGATCATTCACGACTTGCAATACCTCCACATGCCGCAGTTCTTTGGGCGTAGTAAGCGGCTATGGCTCAAGTGGTGTCATAACGTGACCTTGAGAAAATGCCATCGCGTGGTGACAATTTCCAATGCCGTGAAAGAGGACATGCTCCGAGCATACGGCGACCGATGGGACGATCGAATCGAAGTGATCTGGAATCCTGTGTCGCTCGATCGCTTTGCCAACTCCCCGGACGGCGATGAGTACGACATTACGGGCGGGCGGCCGTTTATTCTATGCGTTTCGGTGGACCGACCGCAGAAGAATTTGTTTCGCTTGATCGAGGCGTTCGCGCTCGTGCATAAGAAGTTGCCAGACTATTGCCTGGTGCTGGCCGGACAATTGCGGTCGCAGCGCCGTGAGCGGCGAGAACGGTCGGGCGACGTTGTGCAGTCGATGCCAGCGGCTGCCGACCGTGTCGAACAACTTGGTCTCGCGAGCCATGTGCGGATTACCGGCTTCATCGGGGGCGCTCAGCTGGGATTGCTATACTGCAATGCCGCGATGTGCGTGCTGCCGTCGTTGTTCGAAGGTTTCGGCATGCCGGCCGTGGAATCGCTGGCGATGGGGAAGCCTACGCTGGTTTCCGGGCTGCCGGTGTTGCGAGAAGTTACGCTCAATGCGGCCCAGTACGTGAACGACCCCACCGATGTAGCGGCCATGGCGGAAGCGATGTTGCAAATCATTTCGAATCCGGAGCATTTTCGCCCATCGGCAGCAATTGTAAACGAGGTACGCCGCCGCTTCGCGCCACGCGAAGTTGCCGGTCGTTAC
Organism: uncultured Planctomycetota bacterium; assembly: GCA_963786455.1. Classification (GTDB taxonomy): domain Bacteria; phylum Planctomycetota; class Planctomycetia; order Pirellulales; family Lacipirellulaceae; genus JABDGM01. The sequence goes on from CAWAZX010000019.1 coordinate 708,637, forward strand.
CTGAATGTGCTCACCGCGTGAAGCTGTTTCCCACGCGGCCTAATCCTGTTAGTCCTCGCCTTCACCTTATGTCGAACTGGTTACAGAAACAACTTTCCAGCGGAAACGGCTTCGTACGGAAGGGCGCGGCCGGTGCCTTGCAGATTCCGCGGTGGTGGTATGGCGGGCGGTGCTGTGCCACGGACTTTCTTGACCGACCACCCGTGTTAGCCAATTCGTTCCCCAAGAGCGGCACGCACCTGGTGTTTCAAATCGTCGATGCCCTGCCGAACGCGACCAATTACGGTGCGTTCCTGGCGTCGATGACCAGCTCTTTTCGCTTCCGTGAACGATCGCCGGAAAATGCGTCGCGATTCATTCGCGGCATCGTGCCGGGAGAAATCGTCCGCGGTCACTTGTTCTTTCATCCGCAAAATGCCGCCGACCTGGCGGAAAAAAATGTCGTTCATTATTTCGCCTACCGCGATCCGCGCGACGTCGTGCTCTCCGAGGCACATTACTTGCGCGAAATGAACCGCTGGCATCGGCTCGCACCCTATTTTCGCAAGCTGCCGTCGATCGACGATGCGATCATGCTTTCCATCACGGGCTTCGATCCGCCGGTTCCCGGGCTCGAGTATCCAAACATCGCGGCCCGGTTTGCACGCTACGAAAACTGGCTGCAACGCGACGATTGCCTGGCAATCCGCTTTGAGGATTTAGCCTCGGAAAACCGACTAGCGGTTATCCGGAGGATGGTGGAGTTCTATGCGCAACATTGCCTGGGTCCGGTCGATACCGATGCGTGTGCAACGGCCATGGCGGCCGGCATCGCGCCTCACAAATCGCACACGTTCCGCAGCGGAAAAAAAGCTGGCTGGCGGTCCGAGTTCAAATCCCAACATCGCAAGGTTTTCCACATGCTGGCAGGAGATCTGTTGATCCGGTTGGGCTACGAGCCGAATAACGAGTGGGCAGAGGATGGCATGCCACACATTGCTCAGGGATAGGTGTAAATCGCTAATCTATGCGAATCGTCGTCCACGATTATGTCGGTCACCCGTTTCAAGTGCAGCTCAGCCGCGAGTTGGCTCGGCTTGGGCACGACGTTTTGCATCTGTATTGCAGTTCCTTCGTCACGCCTCGCGGCGAGCTCACACGTCGCGTCGACGACCCGCCCAACTTCAATTGCCGCGCGATCGGCTTGTCAGAAACCATTCCAAAAACGAATTTCTATCGCCGCCTGCGGCTCGAAGCTCAATACGCGCCGAAGCTGATCGCTGAGTGCGAACAATTCCAACCGGACGTTGTTATCTCTGCCAATACGCCTTCGATTCCGCAAGTGCGGCTGGCCCGCTGGTGTGCGCCACCGCACGCGTTTCGTTTCGTGGATTCAGGACGTTTACGGCCTGGCAGCATTTCGACTGCTGGGACGAAAGGTGCCGGGCATCGGGCACATCGTTGGTAGGTATTTCCTCCGACTTGACAAGGAGTCGGCCCGTCTGAGCAACGCAATTGTGGCGATCACGGGCGATTTCACCACGTTGTTGGCGCAATGGGGTACCGATGCAAAGCGGATCCACGTCATTCATAACTGGGCACCGTTGGAGGACATGCCGCTGCGGCCACGCGACAATGCCTGGTCGAACCAGCACGAGCTTGGCGATGGTGCCCGATTCATCTACTCCGGCACGTTAGCAATGAAGCACAATCCGGCCTTGCTGCTGGAATTGGCCCGAATGCTCGATCGCAATTCGTCCGGCGAATTGTTGGTCGTTTCCGAAGGGGCCGGCGTCAAATGGCTTGCCGAACAAGCCGCCCGCGAGGGCCTGCGCTCGCTGCGCTGCCTGGGCTTTCAGCCGTTCGAGATGCTGCCTGTCGTACTCGGTAGTGCCGATGTACTCGTCGCCATTCTGGAACCCGACGCCGGCGTATTCAGCGTGCCGTCGAAAGTGCTGAGTTACTTCTGCGCGGGCCGTCCCGTGCTGCTTAGCCGTGCCGCGTGAAAACCTTGCGGCGAAGATAGTCATCGAAAGCGGCGCCGGTCTGGCAGTGGAGCCATCGGACCTCGCAGGATTCTGCCGGCGGCCCAGCAACTAATCCAGTCCCCGGAATTGCGTGAGTGTTATGGTCACGCCGCCCGACAATACGCCGAAACGCATTTCGATATCCATCGCATCGGCGACCGATTCGAAGCAATACTCACAGCAGCAAACGCACCACCTATTTAGGCTCATCAAACGGATTGACGAGCTGGACGCCGGCGTATTTGTAGTCGGCGGTATTTCGTGTGGCGATTGCAAGGTCGTATTGTCGTGCTGTAGCGGCGATAAGACTATCCTTGATCGGCATTGCGCGCCCTTGCGCTTTCAGCTCTGCCAAGAGTTTGGCCCATGCACGTGCGGTCGCGGCGTCGAACTCCAACACATTCAATTGCTGCACACCGCGCGTAAACCACTCTATCAACCGTTTGCGTTTACGGCCGGCGGGTAGAAGAAGGATTTCGTACTCCAATCACCCAGGACAATTGGACTGACAGCCAACTCGCTATCGTGCTGCCGAAGCCAGTTAACGACGAGCGCTGCAGGTTGCGGCTTCGTGGCTTCGCTGAGAACGTTCGCGTCGACAAAGAACTTCACTGCTGGCCGGCTCGTAATGTGTCCGTCGATTCTGATTGAAGCGGCCGAAACCAACCACCTTCGGGGCAGGAGAGTAACCAGTCGACGAGCCCGCCCTTTTCCGGAAGTTCGATTTTCTTCAGCCGATACTCGCCTGCCTCAATTCGTTCAATTGCGAACTGCTGACCAGGTCTAATGCGGTCTTGATCACGCAATTCGGCAGGGAGGACAATTTGCCCCTTAGTCGAAACAGTGGTTCGCATATTGGTAAGATAGTGTCTTACCATGCGTTTGCCAAACTGGAATTATTGCGGCACATGAATGCCGGTCGCATCAATCACCAGCAATCGTCCGCCCAACAACTTCGCCGTGCCGCGAACGATGACGGTTTGATTTTCTTTCAGGTCGAGTAGCTCGCGAGAGTCGATGCGCAGAATTTCTCCCTGTTCATCAATCAGGTTCACTACCGCGGCGGCATGTGCGTTCTTCGCCGCCAGACTTTGGCAGAAAGCGCAGCTGTGGTTGCCGCCGTGCTTTTTGGCGTGGGTTGCAAATTGGGCGGCGATCTTTGTGTCGACCAGAAAGAACGATGACTGGCCGGCGTACCAGGGGAAGTCCGGGTGGGTGTCGGTCCAGACGTTGGGCATGCCGCCGATCTGGCCGACGACTTCGACTTCCATGGTCTTCGCGGCAATAGGGTTTTTCTTCGCGGCGACGAGTTGCTTCTGCACAGCCAGCACATTCTGGGCATTTTCCGGCGATTGAGTGAGCTGGAGCCGCGTCCGCTGGGCGGCCCGGTCAACCGACCCCGCCGCAAGCCCCAGGCCTGCAAGCACCAGCACAAGCACGGCAGAAGTACAACGGGTGGCCAGATTCCTGCTCAAAATCGCGATCGGTCCCATGCGTAACATTCCTCAAATCCTCAGGAAATACAGCAAAAGCGACACCCTGACCAAGGCTCCGGTGGACGGACGCATTCGGCCGTTCTAACCAGATCGACCAACGGGGATTGTCGGCAGGAAAAAAAATTTCTCGCCGGTGCTGCCAATTGCCAAGATTGCACCGCCAGCGGCGAAATTCCTCATGGACGGGCCACTTTTCCGCCACGGCGGATTCGCCGCGGCGAACTGGTCCCGCCAAGCCGTAATTTTCCCTGTTTCACTGTTCGGGACAGCCGCCCGGTCCGTTTTGCCAGCCTCGTTTTGCGGCAGCCGTCGTGACGTCCCCGTATTTGAGGAGCGTGTGCCATGATCAAGAAAGCTTTGTTAGTAGTGGGCGGTCTGGGCGCCACCACGCTGGTGCTGTTCGGCCGCGACGCTGCCAGCTACGTCGGCACGACATATCACCGCGTGACCAGCTCGGTGAAGGAAAGCGTGCCGGTCGAGTTCCAGATCGACCGAGCCCGCGAGATGGTCCGCGACTTGGAGCCGGAAATCCGCCGCTCGATGCACGTCATCGCCAAGGAAGAAGTGGCGCTCGAGCAGCTCAATCAGCAAATCGACGACAACGGAAGACAAGACGGACAAGGACAAGCGCGACATTCTGCGCCTGCAAGCCGACCTGGGCAAGAACAAGGACATCTACCGCTACGCGAGCCGCAGCTACACGGCCGACGAAGTGAAGCAGGACCTTTCCCGCCGGTTCAATCGCTTCAAGGTGTCCGACGACACGCTGGCCAGCATGAAGAGCATGCGCGATGCCCGCGACGAAGAATCTCGACGCGGCCCAGCAAAAGCTGGCGGCCCTGATCAACGCCCGCCGCAAGTTGGAAGTCGACGTCGCAGAACCTGGAAGCCAAGCGGAAGCTGGTCGAGGTCGCCCAGGCGTCGAGCGAATATCGTGTTCGACGACAGCCAACTGGCCCGCGCCAAGGAGCTGATCAGCGACATCCGCACGCGGCTCGACGTGGCCGCCAAGCTGGCGAATGCCGACGTGAATGTCGAAGTCGAGATTCCGCTCGACGAAGCCACGCCGTCGGACATCACCGACCAGGTGGCGGAGTACTTCAAGCTCAACGGCGAAGGCGACGTGGAGGTTGTCGCCGCCAGTTTTATCCAAGAGTAGTTCCCAACGAGTTCGCCACGGCGAATTCGCCGTGGCGAATTGGGGTCGGGAGCCATTTCGCGACTGCTGTTCGAAGGGTTCTGTGCCCCAACCACCCCTTCGTAATCTCCACTCGAGCAGTCATGGCTCCCGACCCCGTTCTTTGAAAAGTCGAGAGCTGAGAGTCAAGAGTCGAAGAGCCGGCAGCGAATGCAATGTCGAGGAACGTTACGCGGCTTCGCACAAACCAACTAACGACTAACTACTGAACGACTAACACCTTCATGTTCCCCACCTGGCGAATTCGACTGCGAGAGGCCCGCATGGCGTGGCGCAATGGTCGCTACGACGAAGCCAGCGCGTTGCTAATGGCCGATTCGCTCCGGGAGTTTTTGCCGGCCAAGCAGCTTGCCAAGGACGTCGCCACCAAGATTGTCGAACGTGCCGGCGATCGCCTGGCACACGGCGATTCCGTGGCCGGTTGGCGAGACCTCGCGACCGCCGATCGGCTCGGAGGAGAAGCGGAGGCGATCGCCCGGCTGCGACACCAATATGCCGACAACGTGATCAGCGAAGTGCGGCACTATTTGGCGGCAGGCCAGGCCGCTCCGGCATTGCTCGAGCTGCGATAAGCTCCACCGGCACGGTCTGGCCGACGAACGCGTGCGGGCCTGCCGGCAGATCGCCCAACTGATGCAGGAAGCCGACCGGTCGTCCGCCCGCGGCCATTTTGCCGAGGCCTCCACCGCTATCGCTCGGGCCGACGGTCCTGGCCACCTCGTACGCCGCCGGGAAAGATACAATGGACGAAGTCGTGAGACGATTGAATGACGAAAGCAATCACTTGCCACTCGTGGATCGGAATGTCAGCGGTTGTCGGCCGAGATGCACGCAGCCTTGACCGCAGAGAACTGGTCCGCGGCACTAAGCGCAGCCGACGCGCTACTGGCGATTGCTCCGCACCACGCCGCAGCTGGCCAGGCGCGACGCCGCGCGTGGCGGTTGGTCGGAATGGACGTCACGCAGCCGTATCGCGGTCGGCCTGGATTTGTTTCGCTGCAAGTCGATCGTGCGGCGCGAGCGCGGTGGCCGGCGCAGCACGCATGCGTCGCGTTCCAATGAGGACGATACCGTGGCCGGAAACGAACATCCGCTGCGATCGCTATTGTGGGTCGATGCCGTGGGCGGTTTTCTCGTGTGCCTGGACGACTGCGTGATCCTCGGCCAGCCGTCCTCCGGAGACAAAATCGCGGTGCCGATCCTGGCCGATCTGTCGCGACGCCACGCCGTGATCCGCCGCGATGCCGGCGCCTACGTGCTCGAGCCGCTGCAGCCCACCCGCGTCGACGGCCGCGAAGTCTCGACGCCTTTTGTGCTCTCGAATAATCATCTGATTCAATTGGGCGACAACGTGCGAATCCGCTTCGAGCGGCCCCACGCGCTCAGCGCTACGGCCCGGCTAACTTTGGAAAGCCATCACAAGACACAACCGATCGCCGACGCCGTGCTGCTGATGGCCGACAGCTGCGTGCTCGGTCCGAATCGGCATTGCCACGTGCGGTGCCGTGAATGGGAACGCGATGTGGTCGTCTTCCGTCAAGAAGACCGGATATATTGTCGTGCCGCCGAACCGCGTCTCGATCGACGGCGTCGTGCAGAACGGCGAATGCGAAATTCAATCGGGCATGCGCGTGGAAGGGGAAGAGTTTTCATTCACTTGGGAAACGGTGGAGGCGTAGGTCAGGCTTTCAGCCTGACATTTACCAATTTTTGTCAGGCTGGAAAGCCTGACCTACGGCAGCTAGACAGATGGGCGATCCCACAGCTACGCTAGAACGAGGCAGGCTTTCTCGCATGAATCTTCCAGCGTCCCAACTTGATGAGGCGGAGCGACCCCGAGCCGCATCGATGAAATTCACGTACCCCAGCGGCTCGCGTCCGCTGGAGGGCTACACGATCAAGCGCGGCGTCGGGCGCGGCGGCTTTGGCGAGGTTTATTTCGCCACCAGCGACGCCGGCAAAGAGGTCGCACTCAAGCTCATCCGCCGCAATTTGGAAGTCGAGCTCCGCGGCGTCACCCAGTGCCTCAACTTGAAGCACCCCAATTTGATCGGCCTCTACGACATTCGCACCGACGAATCCGGCGACCAATGGGTCATCATGGAATACGTCTCCGGCGAATCGTTGGAGGACGTGATCGAGCGCAATCCCGGCGGCATGCCGCTGGATCAGGCGCATGTGGTGGATCCGCGGCATTTGCGGCGGCGTTGCCTATCTGCACGACCACGGCATCGTGCACCGCGATCTGAAGCCGGGCAACATTTTCTCCGACGAAGGCACGGTCAAGATCGGCGATTACGGCCTGGCGAAATTCATTTCCTGCAGCCGCCGCAGCGGTCAGACGGAGAGCGTCGGCACGGTGCATTACATGGCGCCGGAAATCGCCAACGGCCGCTATGGCCGCGAGATCGACATCTACGCGCTGGGCATCATTCTGTTCGAAATGCTCACGGGCCGCGTGCCGTTCGAAGGCGAGAGCGTCGGCGAAGTGCTGATGAAGCACCTCACGGCCGAACCGGATTTGAGCGCACTGGAGGAGCCCTATCGCGACATCGTGCAACGCGCATTGGCGAAAGATCCAAATGTGCGGATCAGCACCGTCAACGAAATCATTTCGCTGCTACCGGGTTGGGCCGACGTGCCCAGCGCCGACAGTGCCGCGCATCACGCCGGTTCGCCACGATTCTGCCGATCCGCTTCGAGGCGCAATACGCGAAGCCGACGCCTCAATCGCGCGTGGTATTCGAGACGCAGATGCTGCCGTGGCGCGCGAGTTCGGGCAGGCTGTTAACGGAAAGCCGGCCGCTGGAAACGACACAATCGAGGAGCCGATTTGGAAGGCCATCCGTGACGTCTTCGCCGGCATCAGCCCGAAGTGGAACGGCAAGGACGGCCAGCAACTGAGACCGCTGCACCGCGCACTAATCGTGTTCGCGGCAGTGGCCAGCTGCATTTGGTTCTTCGACAAAATCATTCGATCTCGCGGTGATATTTGCAATGTGCTACGGCGTGTATTACGTGATTTGGGCATCGGCGATTCGACCCAAGATGCGCCGCAATTCGGGAGGAATTTCTCCGCCGCCGGCTCCAGTAAAACTGGCCGAGTCGACGGCTCCGGTGGATCAACAAACAGTCGCCTGGCCGGCGCCGAGCACAGCTCCGCCGGCCAAACCGGCCGCTGCGAAAAACGGCCGCGCTGCGCGGCGACGCCGTCCGAATTGGCGTGATGCGGCACTGCGTGATATTGCCGCCAAGCCGTTGCGCGACAAGCTCTCCGAGCTGCTCGGCTCGATGATTGTTGCGGCCTTGGTGGCGAGTGTCGCGGCATGTATCGGACCTATGGTGTTGGGTTCGCAGCCCGGCTCCGAACGGTTTGCCATGTATTTTTGGTTGGCCACAATCGGCACGCTCGGCAGCTGGGCGATCCTCGTGCCGGCCAAGCTCACCGAGGGCAAGCTGGAAGACCAGGTGCCGATGCGCGTCACACTGCTCGCAGCCGGTGCCACGGTCGGCGTCGCAGCTTGGCTGTTGGGCGAGTCGCTGTTGATCAAGTCACCCGGCTGGGGTGACCCGATGGACGCCGGCGAGGGCTTGATCTCCCAGGAAATGTTGGAATGGCCGCGCACCATCGAGTCCGTGAATCCCTCGCTGCCCGTGTATGTGGCGTATTTTGGCTTCTTGTTTCTGTTGCCGCGGTGGTGGCGACAAGCGGAGTTTACTCGCCCCGCGCGGATCAGCGTGTGGTGGGTTATCGTGTCCGTATTTTGGGCCTGGGTGTTGCACTTGTTCTGGTGGTTTCCTCAACCGACCGGCCTGATGGCCGCCGGGGTGATCGCCACCGCCACGCAACTTTCAAGCCCCTGGATGCCGCCCAGCCGCCGGCGGGCACTGAGCGAAATGCCGGAGCAAACCGTGTAGGGTGGGCATCGCCCACCAGAATTGCCGTTACATAAACCAATGGTGGGCGGTGCCCACTTGACTTCGAAATCGATCACCATGACCGCTTTACTCGCAAACATCGACTTCGAAATGGTTCCCTTCTTCGTTAAGGCTGTTATTGCGTTGACGATGCTGGGAGGTTGTGCGCTATTGGCCTTGATCGCAATTCTGGCCGCTGTCAAGCAGCGCCCAGGAATTGCCGCGTTTGCGGGCGGCTTGCTGGCGCTTGGTCTGGTACTTCCCGCTGGGGCGTTATTGTCCTATGTGAGCTTGCGTTCCGGCGCTATGAGCCACGCTCATAATGAATTGCCAACCATGCAGGCCGACTGGGCGGACATGGATGGCACCAATCGTCCCACGAGGGTCTGGCCCCGTATCGGAATTCTACTGATTATCGGCGTGGCAATTACAGTTTTCACTGGCCTGTCGCGTCGCAGCACGACGAGTGGAGATGGGCACGCTCGCCGGAGTTGGTGGCCGGTATTGCTTGTGCCCGCGATTTTCGTGTTTGCGGCGCCGCTGTTTTTTATGAGCTTTGTCCCGCATCGAGTGGTAACCTACTCGCACCCGCATGCGCCCCCTCAGCCTCCAGTCCCTTCGCTGCACTTCGAGCGACCGCACGAAATACTGCCACGAGACACGGAGAAGCTGGAGGCCAAACTGCATCGACGGATCGCCGAGATGAACATCCACGAACTGATGGACCTGTTCGACGCGCCGCGGATCGTGATTTCTGCTTCACCGAAAGTTACGATTCCAATTCTGTCGAACTTACCGCACCCAATCTCGGTGCCTGTCAAATCGGTGACTATCCTACTCGCGGCCGCAGAATCGTCGGAAGATTCAGTTTCGTCGGCCGCGGTCAATGGTCATGCAGAAGCGCAGTCAACTTTGGGCCAGGGCGATAGGCAGTTAATCGCCGAAGCGGGCGCTGCGGTGAAGATCATCGCCGAGGCCGAGGATGTTGACTCACATGCATCCGTCACCGATGCGAAGAACGAAGTCGAGGCCGAAGTTGAGTCGTCAAACAAAGTGGCAGAAAAGTCATCGGACTCGAATGTCGAAGCGGAACTGTCCACGCCCATCGCCGTCGCCCCGCCAAAACCAAAGGTGGAACAACCGCCGCCGCCAAAGTGGATCGCTAGTCCTCCGCAGCGCATTGAAGATGTGCGACGGGAAGTGTTCGTTACAGATGAATGGACTTCGGAAAAAGAATGCGAATACGCCAGGGACATCGGACTCATGCTTAAAGTGTATGAGCGTATCCAGTGGCTGAACGGCGGCTCGTATCAGGGGGAATTCGTCGATAGTGTGCGACTTTTGGAAGCGGCGGGGAACGATCAGAGGATTCATTACCTGCAGTCAGCCGGCATCACGGTTCCCTTTATTCATCAAGAGATTATTAAAGATCAATACTTTGAGACGGTGGAACGCTCGTTCGGCCAGATGAAAAAGCTTTACACTTTAATCGAATTCAATCCCAAAATTGACCGCCAGTTGCGTCAATACTGGGACGCTCGCCAGCGGCAAGAGCGATTTGCCGTCGTAGGCGCCGGTGCGGGCGGCGTGCTCGGTCTGTTGGGGCTGTGCTACGGTTTGTTGAAGGTCGATACCTGGACGAAGGGTTATTACACGAAGCGGTTGTTTCTCGGCGTGCCGGCGGCGATAATCGGGCTTGGAACGTTGCTGGCTGCGATGATCCTCGGATAATTCATCGGCTGGCAATGATGGTTTGATTTCAAACGTCTGCGCGTTTGGGGAAAGGGGACAGGTCCATGAGCAATGAGCAAGGAGCAAAGAGCATGGAGCAAGACAAATTCTTGCTCTCAGCTCTCCGCTCTTAGCTCCCGGCTCGCGGACCTGTCCTCTTTTTGGGCGCAATGGCCAACTCGCCGCATCCCGATATGCTGCTGGTCGAGCAAATCCGCTCCGGCAAGCCGGAAGCGTGGACCGCGCTCATTGCGCAGTACGAGGGGCGGCTATTATCTTTCGTCGACAGCCGGCTGCGGCGGCAGGGCATCGAGCGAAGACGTCGTGCAAGAGACGTTTATCGGGTTCCTCACCAGCCTGCCGAACTACGACACGCGTCGGCCGCTCGAAAGCTATCTGTTCTCAATCGCGGCTCACAAGCTGACCGATTACCTGCGCCGTGAAGGCCGCCGGCCCGCGCTGCCCCTTTCATCCACCGGCACGAGCGACAGCGGTACCTGGGATATGCCAGGCGCAGGCCGGCCGGCCAGTAGCATCGCCCGCAGCGGAGAGCGCCGGGCTTTGGAAGAAGACGCACTCGCGCGTGGCGTAGCCGAGCAAATCGACAATTGGCGCACGAAGGGCGACTGGCAAAAAGTAAAGTGCATGGAACTATTGTTCGTGCGCGGCGCCGCGAACAAAGAGGTTGCCACGGCACTGGGAATCAGCGAGCAGCAGGTGGCCAACTTCAAATTCGATTTCCTCGACCGGCTGCGAAACCTGGTAAAGAAACAACGCCTTAACGAGGACGTTTTTCCCGAGTTGTATGTAGAAGAAATGTGAGCATGAGAGTCGGTAACCAAATATTGAACCACTAAGACACAAAGTACACAAAGGAATGTTTAAGGATGGGGGAAGAAATCGGAACAAGCGTGATCGTTCTCAACTATTCCCAGAATCACTATTCTTGAATTGCTTCCCCCCTTCGTGTTCTTTGTGTCTTTGTGGTTTTAATCTTCCGCTTTAAACACTTGCACACAATGGCCACAGATTTCTCCAACTCCGATCTCGAAGCGTATCTCGACGAATCGCTACCCGTGGAGCGAATGACGGCGATCGAAGACGCATTGCGCCAAAACAGCGCGCTGCAAAAGCGGTTGACCGCCATTAACGGCCGGCGCGATGCTGGGGTCCACTCGCTCGGCGAGATCTGGCGGCGTCATCGCTTGAGCTGCCCCACGCGCGAACAGCTCGGCAGTTACTTGCTCGGCGTGCTCTCGCGCGATGCGGCCGGCTACACCAAGTTTCACTTGGAGACGATTGGCTGCCGCTATTGCCTGGCCAGCCTCGCTGATTTGAAGGCGCAGCAATCAGCCGCGGATGCCGAGATCGCCGAGCGTCGCCGGCAAAAATACTTCCAGTCGAGCGCTGGCTATCTAAGAAAAAAGTAGGCTGGGCACTGCCCACCATAGCGGCGCCGTGCCGGACTGATCTCCGATTGCCGTTTTGTGCCTGAACTGCTAGCCTACGCGCCTCGTCTATTCCGCGGTAAGCCGTTCCGACTTTTCGTCGCGCTCGTTCTCTGCGTTATGCAATATATCTTGCGCAATACATTGATGCTCTCATTGTGCGCGCTGGCCGGCTGCCGCACGGTTGAAAAATCGTTTCGGCCTTCGCACTTTCGCGACTGGGTTCCCGAGCAGGCGCTTTTGCCTCAAGCCGAAGTCCACGGCAGCCAGGTGACAATCCGCAACGTGCGCAACTGCCAGTATTTCGCGAACGACGTGTACCTGGTCGACTACTACGACAAGACCGTGGATTTGAACGCCGTCCGCAGCGTGGATTATATCGTCGTGCCGTTTACTGGCTTTCCGGCACTGGCGCACACGATGATGAGTTTTGAAATACAGCAACCCGATGGTAAGACAGATTACCTTGCCGTAAGCGTCGAAACTCGCAAGGAAAAGAGCGAGCGGTACAATCCTGTGAAGGGTAGTGCGCGGCAATACGAGCTGATGTACGTGCTGGCGGACGAGCGCGACGTACTTCAACTCCGCACGAACTTCAACCGCGAGGATGTGTTTCTATACCACACGACGGCGACGCCTGAAGCGGCCCGCATGCTGTTGGCCGACGTGTTGGGCCGAGTGAACGAATTGGCAAAGAAGCCGGAATTCTACGATACGCTCACAAACAACTGCACCTCGAACATCGTCGACCATGTCAACCGCATCAAGCCGAACCGCGTTGTGGCCGATGTGCCGCGTGCTGTTGCCCGGCTTATCCGACAGACTCGCCTACGACGAAGGCCTGATCGAGCGGCACGGCACCTTCCTCGAAACGCGGCAACGAGCTTATATCAATCCGAAAGCGCAGCAGTTCGCGGGTCGCGAGGATTTTTCCGCAATGATTCGTCGGTAGGTTGATATCGATGATTTACTCGCCGATAATCTTCACCAGCACGCGTTTCTTGCGGCGGCCGTCGAACTCGTAATAGAAAATGTGCTCCCACGGCCCCAGGTGGAGCTTGCCTTCGGTGATCGCGACAACGACTTCGCGGCCCATGATCTGCCGCTTGTGGTGGGCGTCGGCATTGTCTTCGCCGGTCCGGTTGTGGTGATACCGTTCCGGCGAGGATCGAAGGGAGCCAGCTCTTCGAGCCATTTGTCGTAGTCGCGGTGCAAGCCCGGCTCGTTGTCGTTGATGAACACGCTCGCGGTGATGTGCATGGCGTTGATGAGCACGAGCCCTTCCTGAACGCCGACTCTCGGCGACCAGCTTCTCGACATCGCGATGGATCGACACGATCGCCCGCCGCTGGGGCACGTTCATCCACAGCTCTTTGGTCAGCGTTTTCATGTTGCCGGTTATCGTACTTCAGTCGCGACTGAGCGACAACCAACGGATGATTGATCGGCGAGATACTCCGCCGCAGTCTTGACGGGGACGTGGCTAGTCTCAAATTATAGATTAGCAACGCTTCACAGGTCGAAGCCGGGCCGAATGTCTCGATTATTCAAATGGGGGTTACATGCTGAATAAATCTTGCCTCTACGCTGCGTCGTTCGGCATTTTTGGTTGTCTGCTGACCGTCGGGCTAACGCAGGCCGAACCGCTGCTTTGGCAGCAGCGATTGAGCGAGCGACTGCCGCTGTTGGGTCACCGCAACTGGATTGTCATTGCCGACTCGGCATACCCGTGCAGAGCCGCGAATGTATTGAAACAATTGCCACGGGAGAGGAGCAGGTGGCCCTCTTAAAACACGTGTTGGCGGCGTTGAATGGTTCCAAGCACGTGCGGCCAATCGTCCATCTCGATGCCGAGCTTCCCTTCGTTGCGGAACAAGATGCGCCGGGCATTTCAGCCTATCGCAACTCGTTGACTTCGCTGTTGAAGAGTCAACCGACGCACTCGTTGCTGCACGAAGAGATCATCAGCAAGTTGGATAAGTCCGCCCAAACTTTTAACGTGCTAATCCTCAAAACCAACATGCGATTGCCCTACACTTCGGTGTTTATTGAGCTGGATTGCGGCTACTGGAGGCGCAGAGGCAGAGCAACGTCTACGGGACACGATGAATCGCCGAACAATTACACCAACCGGCAATTGACTGTGATTTCAGAGGCCACAAAAAACACGAAAAGACACAAAAACGATAGCGGCAAACACGTCGATGCGCGATCAAATGCTCGGCTCTGCTTAACTTTTTGTGTTTCCTTGTGTTCTTTGTGGCTATCTTCCGTCCCGCCACGGCAAGCTGTTGATACGTTGTAGTTCGGCGTCGATGTCGGTTCCTTCGTAGAACGAGAGCCAGCCGTGGAGCCGCTGGGTTTCGCCGGGCGCGCAATCGGGGAACTGCGGATCGGAATGCATGCAAGGGCAGGGCGCGTTGCCCCAAGGCCTCACGCAATTTTCCCACGCCGTGATGATCCAGCGATTGCCGGCCGCATTGCGGCACGCCACGAATGGATCGCGGAACAGCTTATTGTCGCTCGTGAGCGAATTGAACTCGGCCGGCACCCTTCAGCATCACGCAGTTTTGCACCGCCAAGCCACGCAGTGTTTCCTGCGTGCCGTTGGTGAGCCAGAGTTCCATGCGAACGGCATCTCGCCGTGGGAACAACCTCGGCCCCAAAAATCACGTCGTTCGGCAGGCGGCGTTCGATGCGCAGCGAGCCATCGTTGCCGCGAGTCCATTCGAGCGGCTCGAGTGCGATGCCTGACCGCGACCATACGGTGGGGACATGCGTGTGCGCCAGATACAACAGCTCGCGCCATCGCCTTCGCTGCATCCAGATCGCCTCGGGAATATCGGCCACGACGTACTGAGTCGAATCCCACGGCAAGAACACGCTAAACTTGGTTTCCCGCTGAGGTCGAATGGCGCCATCGAGGAACCCAATGCGCGGATGTCGTCCGCCCGGATACGGCCGCAGCTTCAGCACCGACGACGAGTCGGCTGTTGGCGATTCGCCACGCTTCGGCAGCGAAAACCGCTTGACCGCTGTCAGCGATTTCGTCGACGACAGGCCAGTTGCCGCACTGACTTCGGACGTCCGTGAAGCCGTGATCCAGCAACATATTCTCCAGCCAAAAGCGGAGCTCTTCGTCCGACTGCGGCCGGCGAAAGTTGTCGCGCGATGCTCCCCGCTCGATCGACTGCCGGCGGTCGTCGATGATCGTCTGCGTGGTTTGAGGGCACGACGTCCGCGTCGACATACTTGGCCAGATCGCGCATGGCAATCTACGGTGTATCCATTCTTGGCCAGGTAATTCATGTAGGCGTCAAAACTGCTGGGCCGACGTGCTGACCCAGGCGTGTGCCGTGTCGGGGATTCCATGGAACTGCAGCACGGCGATCCGCCCATGTCGCGCTTGCTCCGCCGCGGCAATGAAATTGTCGAGCGTCCAATCGGGCCGCGCATCGCCCGCGGAAGGAATCAAAAGCGGATGATCGAAACCGGGCTCGTACGCGAAACCGCGCCCTTCGCGATATTCGTATTCTGGGGCTCCGCCGCGGCGGGCAAAGCGGATGCCCAATTTCTTCAGCGCCTCGAACGCATCCGCCGTCATCGCGTTGCCCGGATAGGCAAAGCTGATCGTGCGAGGAATTCCGTGTGCGATGCACTGCTTGTTGATCGCCTCCAGTTGCTCGTCGATCTGACCAACATTCTCCTTGTTGATACCCATGTGGTCGCGCGTGTGGTTGCCGATTTCAAACCCGTCGCGATGCGAGTTCGGCGATTTCTTCCCACGTCATGTAGTCGGTCTTGTTCGTGGGGAAGTCAAAACCCTCGGTGATGAAAAACGTGGCGCCGAAGCCATATCGCTTGAGGATCGGCCGCACGATCGTGTAGTGCGACTTGGCCGAATCATCGAAGGTCAGCACGACGAGTTTGTCGGGAATTGGCTCGAACGCAAAAGTGGTCGTACTCGCACTGCAATAAAGTAGCAGCCAAACTAGACGACAGACCCTGATGTGTAGTGTCATACTCCATTTTCCTCATTTGAGCGCAGGAGGAAACGCCGAGTGGAGCGCACAAATATAATAGCACGACTTCGGCGAGGAATCAGAGGAAGGCAAGCGAAGACCAGGCGTTCGACTAGCCTATTGCAAAGGCAGCCGGGTGCAACGGCAGCCGCCGAATTTGCCGCGTCCCAAAACAGCGCGACGCCTGGAGGTGCCCATCACCCCCAGGCGTCACGTCAATATCGTCCAGCAGGAAAAGCTCAGTTGCCTGGCGGCGGCAAGGTCACACCAGCGGGGGGCGGCGGCGCCACTTCAGCATCTTCAGGTGCCACCACGGCATCCGGTCCGCCGTGGACGCCCTTCACGCCGACATCGTGCATCAAATGATGCAGCGTGGCCTCAACTTGCTGCAGCTTCGTTTGGACTCCGCCCTGGCCGATCTGGCGGAATTGTCGCCGGCTCCACCCTGGGATTTGCGTTTGCACGTGATGGAACATCCCGTCCATGTCGTTCAAGCGCCGAGCAACCTCGGCCCGGTCGCCCTGGTGCTCTTTGACGCGAATGTATTTCGCCGTTTCCAGGACTTGATAGGCTGCCCGATAGGTCTGGGGAAATCCGGGGTTGTGCTTGTAGTTGTAATGCAGGTCCAAGCACAGCTGATTCGCAAGCCGCTCCAAGCGACCGGACAAGTCATCGATATGAGAGTAGGCACCAAATTCGATTTGGACCGGTCTGGCCGCAACGTAGCCGCCCGGCTGGTTCACGTGTTGCGGTACATAATAATGATTGCCGTCTTCGAAGTAGTACGAGCCATGGTAATGGTGATCGAAGTGCGGCACTACGAAATGCCAATCCGAGTGATGCCAATCGGAATGGTGCCAGTCGAAATGAGGATCATGGTGACGGCCATGATGGCCATGGTGGTGTCCATGGTCGTCGTGGTGGTCATCCTCGAGGTGAATGCCGAACCCGCCACCGCCAAAATGAATGCCGACGCCATGTCCGTCGTGGTGATCATCGTCATGGTGATCATCGTGATGGTGATGTTCGGCGCTTATAAAATTCGCCGGCCACAGCGCCGCCAAGGCAATCGCTACGATCTTTAGCTGTTTGATCATTGAATCGGTCCCCCAGGGTAGATCATCGCCAGTGCGCTCCGTCGACCCGAGACTTCCGCCGCGAAATCCGTTTGCAGGACTATGCAAACTATAGCGGGTTTATTGAGCTTCGGCCGCCGCGGCCATGCGAGCGCAGCGCAATGCAACACCTATGACGGTCGTAGCGTTGGCAGCATCGTCACCGCCCGAAATCGAGGATTATCGCGGAGTCGTGAACATTGCCGCTGCTTCACTGTGCTCCACCAACGGAATATCGCGCTCTTGGAACTCGACCACGCGCCGTGCCGCGCCGATTCCCAATGTCCAGAAGAGCGCCGGTCGGACAAAGAAGTCGAGCAGAGTCGAACTAATCAGGCCGCCAACGATCACCGTGGCGACGGGGTAGAGAATCTCTTTTCCCGGCTCGCCGGCCGCAAGAGTGAGTGGGATCAGCGCAATGCCGGCGGTCAAAGCGGTCATCAGCACCGGCGCGAGCCGCTCGAGACCGCCGCGAACGATCATCTCTTTTGTCCACTGCTCACCCTCGTATTTGACAAGGTGCAGGTAGTGGTTCAGCAGCAGAATACCGTTGCGTGATGCTACTCCCACGAGAGCAATAAACCCGACCTGTGCGGCGACCGTCAGTGTCTGACCGGTAATCACCAGAGCCGCGACGGCACCGATAAAAGCCATTGGTATGGCGGCCATTACTTGCAGCGAGAGAACTGCCGAGTGAAACATCTTGTACAACACCAGGAAGATTCCGATCAACGTGGCAGCGAATAATATGGCGATCGTTCGAGAAGCCGATTGCTGGCTCTCAAACTGCCCTCCGTATTCAATGAAATACCCGGTGGGCAAAGCTGCCTTGATTGGCTGGAGTTTTTGATCGATCTCCTCCACGACATCAACCAGGCCGCGGTCGCGAACATTGCACTGCACGGCAATTCGGCGTCGGACTTGCTCCCGGTTCACCGTGTTCGGCCCTCCCGCTTTGTATATCCGGGCGACATCCTCCAATTTCACGGATCCGCCCGAAGGAGTTTCGATCACCAGCCGCTTCAGCTCATCGATATTTTCCCGGTAGCGTTCATCGAGGCGCACCAACAGATCGAAGGTCCGCTGACCATCCAGCACTTCGGAAACGATTTCGCCCTGCATGGCCGTTTCAACGAACTCATTGACATCCAAACGTCGCAGGCCGAATTGTTCGAGTTTGTTTCCGTCCGCTTCAATACGAAGTTGCGGAATGATATTCTGTTGCTCCGTTTGCAAGCCTCGCACGCCTTCAATGCCCGCGATCGCGGCCTGTATCTTTGCTGCTTCGCGACGGAGAATATCGAGGTCGTCACCGTAAAGTTTGATTGCCACCTGCGCCTTCACGCCGGAAAGCATATGAGAGATCAGGTGCCCCAATGGCTGCTCGACCGATGTGACGATGCCTGGAACATCAGCCATCGCTTCTTCGATTTCTTCGATGACCTGTTCGCGGGAGCGCTCACTATGGGGATCAATGGTGGCGATAATTTCGGTGACGTTGACACCCTCAGCGTGTTCGTCGAGTTCGGCACGTCCGGTCTTGCGAACAAAAGCGATAATGTCATCGATTTGCTGGAGACGCTTTTCGACTTGTGCCGACACGTCGTTGGACGCGGCTAGCGAGCTGCCCGGCGGCATCAACACGTTCACCTGCACGGCCCCCTCGTTAAACGGCGGCAAGAAACCGCGCTCCAGTCGCAGCAGGAGGAGGAGCGACAGGGCAACCGCCGCCACAGTCGCAAGCAGAATCATGTGCGGGACACTGAGGCTGAAGCGGATGATTTTGTCGGCAATGGTCTTCAGGAAGCGCAGTACGAAGCTATCCCCTTCGTGCTCACTCAGCTTCGAATGCCCCAGCAGCCAATACGAGAGAACGGGAGTAACCGTCAGCGAAACGATGAGTGACGCAAGAATCGACACGATATAGGCAATCGCCAGCGGCGTGAATATGCGGCCCTCCATCCCAGACAACGCAAACAGTGGAATGAAAACGAGCACCACGATCACGGTGCTGTAAACAATCGAGTTTCGAACCTCCGTACTAGCTTGAAAGACAACCAAGAGCGGCGGCCGTGGGTGCGGGAGGTGCCTGTTTTCTCGCAGCCTGCGGAAAATATTCTCCACGTCGACGATTGCATCGTCGACCAGTTCGCCGATCGCGACCGCCAATCCTCCCAGGGTCATTGTGTTAATCGACAATCCAAAATACGCGAAAATCAGGGCGGTCATCACAATAGAAAGCGGGATGGCGGTCAGCGTGATGAACGTGGTGCGCAGATTCCACAGGAATAGAAACAGAATAATGACCACCAGGATGCCGCCATCCCGGAGCGCCTCCATAACATTTTCAATCGCCAGATCGATAAATGCCTCTTGCTGGTAGAGGTCCGGAAGAATCTTCACATCGGGCGGCAACAACGGTTTCAGTGACTCCAGCGCTTTGACCACGGCTTGCGTCACTTCTCGAGTGTCGGCACCGGGTTGCTTATTGATCGTAAGCACAACGGCAGCGCCACCATCGAATCCATTCGACGTGCGGGTGTATGCGGCGCTGTCACCCCGCTTGACCTGTGGTCCTTCCACGATGCGGGCGACTTGGGAGAGTCGGACCGATTGACCCTCGCGTTGAACCACAACAATCTGGCTGATCTCGTCAATCGTTTTCACCCGCCCAATTGCGCGCACCAGATATTCATTTGGCCCCTGTTCATCAAGGTAGCCGCCCGCGGTGTTCTGATTGCTTTCGCGCAGGGCCGACTTGACCTGTTGGAGTGTGACACCGTAGCGAATCAGGCTGTTGGGGTCGACTAATACTTGAAACTGCTTTCGCTCGCCGCCCATCACGACCACCTGCGAGACGCCGGGAATCGTGAGCAGCCGTTGCCTCACGACCCAATCAGCAAGCGTCCGCAATTCCATCGGCGGCGTCTTACCCCCCTGGCTGTAAATGCCAATGATCTGGATCTGCCCCATGATTGACGAAATGGGAGCAAGTTGCGGCCGGATGCCTTCTGGCAATCGATCCGCTACAATCGCCAATCGTTCGTTGACGATCTGTCGGTCAACAAAAATATCCGTGCCCCAGTCGAATTCGACATAGACCACTGACAACCCAACGCCTGAGGAACTGCGCACGGCTTGCACGCCCGTAGCGCCATTGAGCGACGTCTCCAACGGAAAAGTGATCAGCGTCTCAACCTCTTCCGGCGCCATGCCTGGCGCTTCCGTCATGATCACGACGCGAGGCCGGTTGAGGTCTGGGAACACGTCGATCGGTAGTTGGTAGGCCTGCCAACCGCCGTAGACGAGCAGGAACACGGCGATCGCAATCACCAGCAGGCGATTGCGAAGCGAGAATCGAATAATGGCGTTGAGCATCGTCGGGCTTCCTCTTTCAGCCGACTAGTGTTGGTGGCCGGCATGTGGATCCGGCGCGGCGCCCGACTTGTTTTTGAGAGCCAAGTGAATCTGATAGGTCCCCTTTGCCGCGACCACGTCGCCGGGAAACAACGATCCCTCGTTAGCAATTACTACCGAATCTCGATCGCGGTACTCGACATGCACCGGCATTCGCTGAAAGGTGTTGCCATTCTGCCGGTAAGCATAAGTCTCTGCACCTTCCTCGACGATGGCGTCGACAGGCAAAACAATGCGATCGGTCCAGTGCTCAAGCGGCACACGCAGCTCCATTCGCTGGCCCGGTTTGAATCGCCACTCGATAAAGCGGGGGGCATCGGGCGTTTTCCGATCAAGCGCAATTTCGTTCGGCAGCCGCAGGTAAAAGTGGAAGGCCCGCGAATCGGGATCGACGTGGTCGGCCAGAAACAGCAGCTTTAAGCCGCGAATTTCCTTGCTCTCCACTTGGCCCACGAGCAGCTTCGCGGCGATTTCCCACCCTTGCCGCACTGCCTCGCGCAGCCGACTCGCGTCATCCTCGAACGCTCGGCCTTCGACAAACAGCTCGCAGTGATCGGCCAGCACGCACAACTCCTGCCCTGCTTCAACCTGCTGCCCCGGCGAAACGGGCAGACTCTGCACGTGAAATAAATGGTCAAGTTGCGAGTCGTTCTCCGCATGCGGGCGGTCTGGCGCATGGATCGTAAGCGAGCTAAGCAGCTTGCGCGAGCTCATGATTTCCTGCACTTGTGCTTCACTTAATCCGTGGAGCAAAAGTGCTTGCTCTGCGGCTCGCAGCGCGCTTTCGAGCTTTTGCTTTTCGTACTGCTGCTCCACAATGCGTTTGCCGGCAATGGCGTCGCCGTAGCCTTCGAGCCGGGTGATCTCGCGATTGACAATGTCGAGATTCTCAGCGGTTTGCAGGAATTCCTTTTGCGCCGCCACCAAATCCTCGTGCGTGAGCCGGACGCTGAACAACGGACTGCCCGGTTCAACCGCCTGGCCCTGCACCGCCTTGATGTCGGTCACAATGCCGGTCAGCGGCGCAGTGATGTGAATCTGCGTACGGCCAGGTTGCTCGACGACAATCGCGGGAATCGTCACGGTCCGCTCGAACTCGCCCAATTCGACCTTCACACCTTGAAAGCCGATGTTTTTGAGGGCCTGGTCGCTGAGCTCGATGGAATCGACTTCCGCATGTTCGGGATGATCGTGGGCGTGATCCGGCTCGTCGCCGCGTGGATGTTCGGCTTCCGCGTGATGGCCTGCCAGTTCGGCGTCGCGCTGCGGCGCTTCTGGCAGCCATTGGGCACGAGTAATCCAGGCAACTGCACCCAGAGCGGCAACGACCGCCACGGTAATCAGCCAATTGCGACCACTGGCTGTCGACTCTTTGATGGAATTGGACATACGATTGCACATCCCGGCGCCGCGCACCGGAATGCGCGTTGGCCTGGAAACGAGTGAAATTGGTGGGAAGAATTGCCGAAGTGCTACGAGCCCGAGACTACGTGTGAAACTACGGGTCGCGACGGCAATTCAAATTAGAAGCACGCCAACCACAAGATGCAGGCGCAGCGGTAGTGGATGAACGCGACCGATAATGGTCGAATCCGAAGAAAAACAGCCCCAATGCGTTTCAGCGGACGATGCGTCCGATGTCGCAAGCACAAACGGACTGCCACAGTCGACTGGACTAATTGCCGGACCGGAAACCGTCGTCAGCCATACGCAGGAAGCGTGCCGGCATTTGTGCGGTTCCTCCGGTGGGTCCGCGCGATCGCTTGAACTGTTCGTCTCGCAACCGTACGAATGCTCGTCGCCGGTCGAATTTGGCTCTCCAGCAGGATGATCACCATGTGATCCGACAATCGTGCCCGCTAAACCGAGATGTTCGTGACAGTGGTGCCGGCCGCTGATGTCGGCGATATGCGCAGCGCACGTATGGTTACAGCAGCCAAGGATGCTGTGTAACAATACGTGCACACCAGTCATAAGGGCGACGATTCGATTCATGGCATTCAAACGCACCGGCACGGCGCTGCGACTGGGAATTACTACGTGAATTGTCCGCGTCAGGCCAACTCAAGTCTAGGTCACTAATTCAAACCGCAGACAATTGAATTAGAACGGCCAAGAATTGGCGTGGACAAGTCAACCAAATTGTTTCCAGATGGAATTCGGCGACTATCGCCCCGGGTCCGCCAGGCTGTTGCCGAGCAGCAACCCTTCAATTTCCACCCAAGCGGCCCAGTGGGCGTCCAGCGCGTCGAGATATTGCAAGTTGATCTCCGTGTAACCGCGGTACACCGTCGCGGCTTCGAGCGCACTTAACTCGTTGGGGAAGAGCTGCTGCGCATGGCTACGGGCTTCGGCCGCTTCCTGCAGCGGAGTCAATTCATCCGGTGGCGACGGTTCCGCGGGTGGAATGGCATCGCTGGGCAAGGGTTTGGTATAAGACTCGACGGTTCGGCGTGCGACGAGATACGCTTGAAAAGTTGTCGCGTACCGCTGTTTGAGATGGTCGCGGACGCGGTCCGAATTCCACTGCGCCTGACGGAGCTCCGCCTGGGCCTGGCGGATGCCCCCTTGGTTGCGATTCCAAATCGGCAGCGGCAACCCGACGCGCACTCCCGTAATCGTGTCCTCGGTGGCGTTGTCGTATTGGACCATGAACTCCGTGGACAGGTCCGGAACGCGTTCCGCGCAAGCCCGCTGCAATGCGCTCTGCGCCCGGCTAATTTGGAATTCGGCGTCTGCCGTTTCGGGGCTGGCGGCCGTTAAATTCTGTAGCCGCTCGTCCCAATCGAAAAGCTCGGGAAGCTTGTGAACGTCGATCCTTTCGAGCGCTTGCTCGCTCACTTCACTGCCTACGAGAATCGACAGATTCTGCAGCGCAAGTTGTAGCTCACTCCTGGCCCGTGCCAGTTCGACTGGCGCGCTCTGATAGAGAATATCCAGAGGGAAAGTTTCGACGCGCGACATTTGCGATTGGAGGCCGCCCGCGCGCAACGTTTTGAGTGCCTGCCGGGCTTGGGTCGCATCGTGCGCCCATGTTTCGGAGAAGTTCACCTTTTCGTTGGCGATTAGCGCCTTGTAGTATGCCTTACGTACATCCGTGCGCGTACTGATCGTCGCGGCGGCCAGCCATTGTTCCGCGCGCTGGATTTCTTGGTTCACGATGGCGCGATTGAGCCGCAGCTTACCGCCCGTGATAAATTCCTGGCCGATGTACCCGCCCTGTTTGCCGGCGGTGCCTTCGTCGCCGATCTCCTCGGCCACATAGCCGGCGGTCGGATTGGGTGGCAAGCCGACTTGCACCCAGTTGCCGCGTAGCGCAGCAACTCGGGCCGCGGCCTGCCCGATTGCCGGATTGTTTGCCTGAGCCATCTGCTCCAGCTCACTGAGCGAGAGCGTGGCCATTTCGCCCGCGGGAAGCGGCTCACCTTGCATCAGCGGTGGACTGCCGGGATACGCGAATTCGCCGGGCTGGTGCAGCATGTCGTGGACGGCCGGCTTCACTTCGCGCGGCGCACTGGATGCGGCTTCGCTACCGAAAGGGTCAGGCAGCCGGACCGGATCCGCGGCCGCTGCGCGCTCTCCCTGAGCGAGGCCCCAGATCAACACGACGAGGATTTGAATTCGCTTCATGATTGGCATCCTTGCCATGTTTGGATTCGACACCCGCGAAGCTCGGCGTCGAGTAATTCGCGCTACGTGTGCCGCAGCGCAGGGACGATCGCCGCTCGGGCCGCTGTCAGGCCCGGAGCAAGGCCCGCTAGCACACCGACCGCTAGCGATGCAATCAATCCCTGAAGTGCGACATCCCACGACGGCCGAAAGGCGATCGTCACGCCCTCGGCCGCCACGGACATACCGGTCCAAGCCAACAGCATCACGCCGGCCATAATGCCAAGTGCTCCGCCAATCGTGCTCAGCAGCGTGCTCTCGAATATTATGAGCCGGAACACGCGGAGTGGACGAAAGCCGAGCGTTTGCAAGCACGGCGTGCTCCTTGATTCGATCCTGCACCGACATCACGGTGGTCGTCGCCACCAGCGACAGCACAAGGCCGACACATGCATAGCCCAGCCAATGAATGAAGCCGATCAGCTCGGCGAGGTCTGCCAGCGTATCGGCCTGGAACATGCCTTTGGTGCGGGTGGTGGTGGCGACGGGGCCGGTGTGAAATGCGGCATCAATCGCGGCGGCAAGCGCGTCCGGGTCCGCCTGGTCGGCCAGATGCACCTCCAACTGCGTGACCGTACCGATTTCGTTCCGGCCGCGGGCGCGCTGCAGGAAATCCAGATGCGTATAAATCAACCCCTCCTCGGCCGCGTTGTCCGATTGAAATATTCCGGCAACGAGAACCGAAATCTCGCCGATCGTGAACTTGTCGCCGGCATGCAGATTGCGCCGCGCGGCAATACGCTTGACCGACGAGTGCACCGTCACTCTGGCGGGCAAAGGCGTCCCAGCTCCCGCTGTGCAGCTCGAGCTTCCGCCATTTTCTTAACAGTTCAGGCGGCATGCCTTGAAACACGATCGCATCGAGACTGGCCCGGCAGTTGTTGGTGAAGACTTTGATCGGCACGACGTCGACCACGCCCGGTTGGTTAGCGATCGAGCGACTGTAGTCTTGCGGCAAGCGGCTGCTTTGCGGGCAAAATCGATTTTCCTGAAAAACCACAAGCGTGCGGCCCGCTTCATGGTTCTCCGTCAAGGCGTACAGACCGCGCTGCACCGATCCGACAAAGCAAAACACTAACAGGGCAACTGCCGCACCGCTAATCGTCAATAAGCTGCGCGTGCGATGGCGCCACAAGCTCTTCAAAACATAAGGCAGGAAGTTGAACACGCTCAGGCGGTCCTCCGTACTTGGGGAAGAGTTGGCATGCCTTGTTCAAAGAGCTTGCCGCGTTCCAACCGAATTTGGCGTCCTGCCCGCTCGGCGGCATCCGCATCATGCGTTACCAAGAGCAGCGTCATTCCCAGCTCGCGATTGACTCGCTCCAGGAGCGTCAGAATCTGCTCGGTCGTATCGGCGTCGAGGCTGCCCGTCGGTTCGTCGGCGACGACGATGGTGGGATGAGCCACGATAGCGCGGGCGACGCCCACGCGTTGTTCCTGTCCGCCCGACATCTGCCGTGGATAGTGGTTCGCACGGTTTGTAAGATCGACGGCCGCCAGCGCCACTTCCACGCGCTTGCGGCGCTCGGCGGCCGACATTCGCAACAACAAGAGCGGCAGCTCGACATTCTCATAAGCCGTGAGGACCGGAATGAGATTGTGCGTCTGAAAGACGTAGCCCACATGGGCGGCCCGCCAGTCGGCTAGGTGCCCGCGCGACAGCCTGGTGATGTCCGTTCCGTTCACAACAATCTGGCCCGAATCGACCCGATCGATTCCGGCAATCAGGTTCAGCAGCGTGCTTTTTCCGGAGCCGCTGGCCCCCATGAGCGACACAAATTCGCCTTCCTCAATCGCCAGACTGACCTGGTCCAGAGGGCGAATCGTTTCGTCACCACGGGTGAATTCCCGTGTCACTTCGATCACGTTGACGAGCGACATTGCGTTAGGCTCCTGGCACTAGCGATGCGATTCACAATGCAAAACATTCAATTTCGTCGTTCCGTTTATCTTGTGAGCGATTGATCCTCGCCGACGACTCGAATTCGTGCGCCGACTTTAACCGATTCTCGTCCTGCCACGATGAGCTTGGAGGTCGGGTCGAGTCCTTGTACGACTTCCACGAGTTGGTCAGTGCCAGCTCGCCCTAATTGAACTGGCTGCTGACGCGCGATTCCCGCCGCGGTGTCGGCAACCCACACCGTTGCACCTTTTTCCGCATCCACAACGAGCGGCCGCGGCACTAGGAGTCGCAGCGGCGGCTGGTTGGCAGCTGCGGTTTCCTCCGGCTGCGGCGGCGCGAGAAATGTCACCTGCGCGAGCATTTCAGGCGTGATCACTTGCGGCGGATCGGAGATCGATACCTTGACCTGCAACGTGTTCTTTTGAATGTCGGCGCGCGTTGTCACCCATTGCACCTCGCCGGCAATCGGTTTGGGCAGCGCCGCCGATTGAATTTCCACCGGCTGGCCGATCTGCACGTGCGGCACGTCTTCCAGCGCACGTCGACGCGGACCTGCAGCGACTTGGGATCGTACATGCTGATCACGGTACTGGAGTTCTGTTCCGACGCCGGGTCCATGCCCACCAGTCGTTTGCCCGGCTGTGCATCGAGGGTCAGCACGCGGCCGGAAATCGGCGCGTAGATCGTCATCCGCTCCAGGTTGAGAACCGCCCTTTGAGCGTTCAAACGGGCCTGGTCGCGTCGGGCATTGGCCGCGGCCAATGCTGCTTCCGCGCCCGCCACAGCCCGTTTCTGTTCCGTCAGTAGCCGTAGTTGTTCGGTGAGCGCCGTGCACCTCCGTGTGAGTGCTTCTCGCTGCGTCTGCAAGGTGGGGCCGCGCGATTCGAGCTCGGCCTGCGCACTTTGGGCGGCAGACAGCTCGGCCTTCGCCTCTTGCAATACGCGGCCGGCAATCGCCGCGCCGGCCTGTTCCTTGCGCGCAAGCTTTCCTCGGCAAGCTGGCGACGGGCGTTCGCGGCCTCGATCATGTACGGCAGGTTCCCCAGCACCAATTCGGTCTCCGCCAGGCTCGATTCCGCTTCGGCCAGCGCAGCCTTCAGTTCGTTCGGATTCTCAAGTGCGGTGTGAGCGGCGGCGAGTGTCGCTTCGGCATTGCGTACATCTGCCTCACAAAGCCGCAAGTTCGCGTCCGCCTGTTGTGCCGCCAGCTTCGCGTCTGTGTCGAACAGTTTGGCAACCGGTTTGCCGCGCTCGACATATTGGCCTTCGACCGCATAAATCTCTTCGACGACTCCCTCCGCCAATGAAGTGACGACGACCGGCGTCGGCCGCGGTTCGATCCATCCGGCCGCTTGGAAGAGCGGCGTGCCTGACTGCTGCACTTCGGCGCGCGTGATGATGACCGGTGTCACGGTTACATCGTGAGCAGGCAAGAAACTGCTGCGGGCCGACCAGCAAAATAGCCCGGCAAACGCTGCCAGTAGCCCAATCGGCGCCACGTAACGCGAGAGCAAATGTCGCCGTATCGGGAGCGCCGGTTGTTCGTGCGCGGAACGATCGAGCGAAAGCTGCTGCAGGTCGACATGTTCCGGTCGATCCACACTCACCGCGCCGTTGACTCAGCTTTATTGCTTGTCGCATTCATCGTCACACCGTCGATCAAATCGCTTTAATTGCTTCGACCACGGGGAGCCGCATCGCCTTGGTCGCCGGGGGAATTGCCCCCACGATGCCCAGGCCGATCGCCGTGGCGCAGGCAATCAGCACGGCGAAACTGTCGATGCGGAGCATGAAGGCACCCATCGTAAAACGGACCGCCGTGCCGTTGATGAACATTAACGCCACGACGCAGGCCACGAGTGCACCGCAGCACGACAACAGTGTCGCTTCTTGGATCAGCGTGAGGAGAATTGCGCGGCGGCGAAACCCGATCGCCTGCAGCGTGGCCAGCTCGCGGACGCGGCCGACCACGGCGCCGTACATCGTGTTGAGGCCCGCAAACACGCCCGAACCGGCAACCAGGCAGACTACCACCCAACCGAGCATGCGAACGGGCCGGTAATGCTTCTGCAGATCCGCGTAGTAGGCGACTTCCGGCACGGCTTTGAGCTCCAGGTCGATTCGCTCGCGGCAGAATAAGTCGACGTCTGACAGAGTATCGGCCGACTGCATGGCCACGGCGACGAGGCTTAAGTCTTGCCGTTTCAGCGCACCCTGCAGATCCTCGAGTTGGCACCAGATCTCCGACTCATACGCGGCACCTCCAGCGACAAACGCCCCGCACACCTTCCAGGTGCGGCCATCAAATTCAACCGATTCGCCGATGGCGAGCGCTTGTTTGTCGCAGCCCAGCTTTGAATGCGCAAGTCGGCCGACAAGAACTTCGCCTGGCCCGGGCCACTTGCCCTCGACGATTTGCACCTGTTGCCGCACGAGCGGAGTCGTCGTGGTCACTCCCCGCACGAGACCAAGGCCACTTCTCGATTGTCGTGCCGCTTTGATGCGGGTTCCCAAATACAATTCGGGCGAGACGAATTGCACGCCATGTTGCTCGCGCACCCCGCTCACGCTGGCCGCAAGTAGTGCCGGCGTGCGGGCGGGGACGGCCGAATTCTCGATATCCGCTCCCGATGAAAGAGAATACACGAGCACGACGTTAGGCCTGCCCGTTGCCGCGAGCGACGCTTCCAAGCCGCGAATAAAACCGACGACAACCAGCACCAGCAGCACGACGACCGACAGCCCGGCCAGCGTCAGTGCGCTACGCGAGGGCCGGCGGAACAAGTTCCGCACGCCGTAGTCCCAAGGTAGTCGTCGTCGCAACATCCTACACTCTCTTAATGGTCTGTCATGTTCAAACGTGCGCCTTGGGTGGCATGCTTTCGGGCTCCAGCCCGTAAGCATGTGGCTCTCGAACATGCTCACCCGCTACCGCGTGAGAGCAATGCCACGCATAACTCAATGAATGACACAACACCAGTCGGCAGCGACCGTTAGCGTCGCACATGCACGCCGTCGGCGAGCACGGCGAAATTACCTTCCGCGTCCTTGCTGACTTTGCCGCGAACCACAACCAGCTCGTCACTGGCAACTTCCAAAAGCTGACGAGCGTCCACGGCGAGAACTTTGCCACCTTTATCCACCACTTTCACAAGTGTGGTGCAGGCCGCGCGGTCGGCCGCACAGCAATCGTCCATGCAGATTTCTCCCTCGCAACACTCGGCTCCGTCTGCGACGACTACCTTCGACGCGTCCAGCAGCACGAAGGCGGCGCGGCCGTCAATCCACGGATTTGGTGCTCCACCGATGCGGCCCACGATAACGATCGGCTGGCCGTCGGCACCCGATTCGCGAGCTTCGATCACGCCGATGGCTCCGTCTGGCTCCTCGGCCAGCAAATATTTTGAGCGCTCGAACGAAACGGTCGTCATTGTCGTCGAGTCAACTCCGACCGACGAATCGCTGCTGCACCCGGCGGTGGCAGCAGAAAGAATTGACGACACGACAACTAAAAAAACACGTCTCATTGAACTCCTCCTTGCTTCTGGGAAACTCGGGCCGTGGCGATCGATTTAGCTGCCGGCCGTTCGATTGCGAAAGCACCAAACGGACCACGGGCCGTGATTGGCTGGCTCTGTGCTCTTTCGGCGGCACTCACCAAAGCCCACGGCGAAAGGACCGCAGCCGTGGACGCGTGAATCGCCAACGTGCGTTGCGCCAAATCGACGCCAATTTTTTCGACGCCTGGAATACGTTGCAGCTGATCCGCAATTGCTTTGGCTTCGTCGTTGTCTGCGAGCGAACCGACTTCCAGCAAATAACTGCCGGGCGGTAATCGCTCTTCCGGTTTGAGTTTTTCCGTTCGCGTCAAAGTGTATGTGGCCGATTGCGATACGAGCTTGGACGGGCCGCACTTGCCTTTTTCGACGGCGAGCCAAATTCGTTCCATCGTCAGCTTCGGCGACGGCTTGGCCGTAACAGTCAGTGTGCGTTTGGTTACGTCACCTTGAACGGAGGTAACGCCGGGCAACGCGTACAACTGGGCCGCGACGCGCTGCACACAACCCTGGCAGCATATGTCGTCGGCAACAACTTGGACGCGGAGAGCGGTTGGCGGCGGAGCGGCAATTGTCGAAACGCTTGAAGCGATCAGCGCGATGAACAACGCTGAGCTTAGTCTGGTCAAATGAAGGCGGGACATGCGGGGGATTCCTTCGTGGGTGGGTCTAAATGCCGAGGCGTGCGCCTCGCGGCGGGTTGTCACAACTGCCATCGAAGCGGCAGGAGACGCGGGCACGAGCGGGGTTACGGACGGTTATGCGCGGGGCAAGCGGTTTGAATGTCGTTGCGATTCCACAACGAACCGTACCAGGTCTTCCGAATGGAGGACCATGTGGAGAAAGGCTCAAGTCAACAGACGACAGAGCCGGGCGCACATTTCCGCAGAAGTGGTTGCGGACATGCGTTGCAATGCGAACGATTGAATGTCCAGACTATAGATTTGGCGGACTTCACTCGTTCTTGCCGGAGCGTACACGCAATCCGTCTGCAGGCGGCACTTCGTGGATTCCGTCGTGCTCCGTGGGGCCTCGCGCGGATCAGGCGGCTGGCAACACCAGCAATCTGGTCCGCAGGGCCAACTGTCGCGATGATCCGGCGTTGGCTGTTCATGTGGCGACGCTGTATCGCCACCGCAACATTTACCGCAACCATTGCTCGTCACAGCCGCAGCATCGGCCGAAGCGGCAGCAATCGTAACACATCCAGCCACGTGACAGAAGAAATGCGACTGCTGCAAGCAAGGCAAAAGTGCCAGCGCGAGCCCTCCACAGGCAACCAATCGCTTCAGTATTTCGCGGCGATATAACATGCGCGGATTCAAATGCCGAGTGGGCGCAGCGGTAGCACCTAGTACTCATTTCGTCTCCGCCGCCCGCACGGCTTCAATGTACTTTGCAGAATCCGCCTGCCGGCTAGCGGCGGCATCAACCCATGAAGTGGCCGACATTTTCCGCATTCCTTTGCGGCCCGTGCGTTGGCAACTTTCGCAAGCGGCTTTCATTCGGGCATGTATTGTGCGAAAGTAAATCGCCTTTTGGTCTCGAAAACTCCCGACGCCGTTCAGTTGGCATGGACTTAGCGATGCATGACGACCATAGCGTGACTGCAACAAGACACCGGCCAGGTTTCTCGCGCATGCGTTTGGTCGCCGGGCTGACGATCGCCACAATGGTGTTGCTGGGCATCTTTATCGGCCTTGGCGCGTTCACTTTCGGGTACGGCAAGGGCTGGAGTTACCTGAGCGGCAATCCGTCCGCGTGCGCGAATTGCCACGTGATGCAAGGCCACTACGACTCGTGGCAGAATTCGAGCCATCGCCATGTGGCGGTGTGCAACGACTGCCACTTGCCGCACAATTTCGTCGGCCATTTGATCACGGAAGCGGACAACGGGTTTTTTCATTCTCTGGCATTCACGCTGGAGAATTTTCACGAGCCGATCCAGATCAAGCCGCGGAACCGCCGCGTGACGCAACAGACGTGCCTCGACTGCCACGCGGAAACTGTCCACCAAATGCTTCCGGTCGAGTCCGAAGGTGAGATGCTCGCGTGCGTCCACTGCCATAGCGACGTGGGGCATGCGCATCGGTAGGAATACAAAATGGCTACTTCGAATCCTGACGATAACGAGACAGCCGCTCCAAAACGAGGTTCGAGACTGCTCTGGCTGGCGGCGCTCTTGGCGGTGGTAGCCGTGGTTACTTTCGGCGTGACAGCCCTGCTGGTCACCATCTTCGAGCATCGCCAGGAAGCACGCACGCCGTTTGTTCGACTGGTGGACGTCAACGAAGTGACGACCGATCCGGTGCCGTGGGGCACGAATTGGCCGTCGGAGTTTGACAGCTATCGCCGCACGGTGGACGACACCGAGACGGAGTACGGCGGTTCCAGCGCGATGCCAGCCAGCAAGCTGGACACGCATCCGTGGCTGCGCCGGCTGTACGCCGGCTACGCATTCAGCATCGATTATCGCGAGGCCCGCGGCCACGCGCTACATGCTGTTCGATCAGGAAGTGACCGAGCGCGTCACGAAGCGGCCGCAGAGCGGGGCATGCCTGCACTGCCACGCCGCGATCATTCCCACCTATCGTCGGTTGGGGCTGGAAGCGAAGGGCGAGAAAGCGGACGCCGAGACGTTGGCGGCCAATTTCAATTGGCCAGCCGTGATGGAAGGTTTTAAGATTGCCAGCGCGATGGACTACCGCACGGCCCATGCGGAGCTTGCTCAAGACGCCGGATGGCACGCCCGGCGAAAGCACACCGTTGTTCCCGGGCAGTGCAGTGACTGCCGTCAGCACCGAGTGATGTCGAGATGCGCACCAAGCGAGCGAAGCGCATCCGGTCGGTTGCATCGATTGCCACGACCCGGAGACGATGCAGAGTCCGCGTCACGCGTCCCGGTTTCATCAATGGGATCGCCGCGCTCGCGGCCAGCGACGATCCCGTGCCGCATCTGCCGAGCATCGAGCGCTGGCGAGCCGGGGATCGCAAGGCGCCATACGATCCCAATGTCGACGCCAGCCGGCAGGAGATGCGCAGCTTTCGTCTGCGGGCAATGCCACGTCGAGTACTACTGCGCCACGAAGGAGACGCTGTTCTTTCCCTGGGACAACGGCCTCAAGGTCGAACAGATCGAAGCAACGTACGAAGGGCACAAGTTTCCGGACGGCTCGCCGTTCTACGACTTCGAGCACGGCGAAACAGGGGCGAAAGTCTACAAAGCCCAGCATCCGGAGTTCGAACTGTGGAGCCAGGGCGTGCACGCCCGCAGCGGCGTAAGCTGTGCCGATTGCCACATGCCGTACGAACGGCAAGGGGCGATGAAAGTCAGCAGCCACTGGGTGCGCAGCCCGCTGCTCAACATCAACAACGCCTGCCAGACGTGCCACAACGTGCCGGAGGATGAGCTGCGCGACAAAGTGGCAACCATCCAGGACCGCACGAAGTCGCAGATCGAACGGGCCGCCACCGCGATGACCGACATGCTCGACGCGATTCTGGAAGCGAAGGCAGCCGGCGCAACGGCCGAGCAGCTTGAGCCGATCTTCGCACTGCAGCGGAAAGCGATGTGGCGGCTCGATTTCATCAGCAGCGAAAACTCGGATGGCTTCCACGCCGATCAGGAAGCGGTGCGGATTCTGGGCGAATCGATCGACTACAGCCGCCAGGCGCAGGCAGCCGCGTTGCGACTACGTGCCCCAGCGGCGCCGGCTGCTGAAAAGCCGACGTCGCAAGTCGAGGGCGTTACGCCCACCGAGCAAGCGCCGCCCGGTCCGCATCGGAAGCCGATGTGAGCCACAGACGTTCGTAGTTCCGCCTTTAGGCGGGTGAAGCCTTCATGAAGCCGGCTGAAGCCGGAACTACGAACTTTCGTCACGTTGGTGTTATTTCAGTGTGTCCGCACGCTCCAAGCCGTCGACCAACGCGTGCAGCTCTTCCTCAGTAATCGCTCCGTTTACGGCCAGCGCGGGAAAAGTACCATCCGGCGTTTGCAGCAGGTAACCTGTGCGGTTCTCGGACGGCGGATCATTGATGGTCGCTTGCGAGCTTTGCAGCAGAATCTCTGCCAGCCATTTATCCTGGGCGCTGCTGAGGACTTTGATGCCGCTGGGCGAAGTGTAGATGACTTTGCCGATCTTCGTCATCGGCGCCAACATCCGGTTGTAAGAAGCCGATTGGATCAAGACGACGTGGCGGCCGTCCTGGGCCCGATACGAAATCGCGAACATGCGGTTGGGCGGGCTCACAATGTCGAGGATATCCGTGATTTGCCGTTCGCCTGCCCATGTCGGATTCGACTGGAAGATGTACGTGGGGAACGAAGCCCTTTCAATCATATGCTTAACCGCGACATCGCGGACAACCATGTCCGGCACGATGCTGGCGGGCGGCGCCGGCTTCGACTCGGCGGCGGCGTCCACTATCCCCGCCAGATTCCACGCGATGTCCGCGCGGTCGATGGTTTCGGTCTTCACGCGCCGAACTTCATACAGCGACTTGCCTTCGACGACAAACTCGATGCGGGCAATCCTGTTGTCGTCGTTGCGAATCGTGAACAAAACGTAAGCATCTTGCTTGGCATCTGCTTCAGGTGGCGGATAGCTGACCCGTAGTTGACGTCCCTTCGTGCCGTCGTCGAGTGGTACCTCGCCGGCATCGGTGACAAGGTTCTTATTCTTTTCGTCGAGGCGGGCCGGTAGACCAGCCGCAATGCCCAGTAAACTCTCCGGGTTTTGCGGCGGATGAAAATCATTCGTCGTCGCGTGTTTTTCCACTTGTGCAACACCACCGGCGCCCGTGTTCAACCAATACACGGCCTGGCCATCGAACGAATTGGCATAGATCGGCGTGCCGCCGACGCTCAATTTCCGCACAAATCGCCCGCTGGCCGCCTCGTACCAGCACTCGTCAGTCACGGTGTAGTCTTCGACAGGTTTGGCCGCGAGCGAAAGTTGATGAAACCGCTGCTTGCCGGTGGCTTCCAACGATACGATGGGAAACCATCTCGCATTGGCCAGCGCCGGGTCCGCTATCGGCCGGACGAGAATCTCGTTGACGATGTGCACAACCCGCCCGGTTTGAAAGATCGTCCGTTCGGCCGCATAGGCGCGGTTGAGAAGCGTGAAAGTGAGCGAATCGAGCTGGCCTTCGACACGGCTGCGCCACACCAAGAAAGCGCCGATAGCCAAGACCGAAGCCGCGACAGCCATCGCGAGTTTCGATGCCGCGAATTGCGGCAGCGACCAGCCATGTGCCCGGGTGGCCAGTGTGTTGTTCCGGTTGTCATCCGTTGCAATGTCGACAGCTTCGCTGAGGATTCGAGCCCGCAGCGCGGAGGTGGACTGCACAGGTACACGGGCCGCTAATGCGGAAAGTGCCCGGCCGGCCCTCCGGTGCTCTTCCGCACAGTTCGGACAAGCGGACGCATGCTCTAGCGCTTCGGCTTGAATTGCGTCGCTCGGCGTAGCGACCAACAGATCGTCCAGTATGTCATGATATTTTTGACAATCCACGTTCCTACTCCTCGTTCTCGGCCATCAGAGTGCGAAGTTTTTGAAAGCCGTAACGCAGTTTTGAACACACCGTGTTAACAGAACAGCCGACCAATTCCGCGATCTCGCTGAGCCGCAGCTCGTCGAACACACGCAGTCGGACGACTTCCGCTTGATCTTGCGGCAGTCGGGCCAGCAGCTGTTCGGCGCGGCGCCATTCGTCGGTTGCCGCCGCAAGGTCGCTGGGATTCTCTCCGCCCATCAATTGGGCCTCGATGTCGAACTCCTCGCGAAACACGTCCGAGTAATTCTTCGTTCGCAAGCGATCGGTGCACGCGTTGGCCACCGACCGGTACAAATAAGGGCCCACCGCGGCCACGCCGCGACGTTTCGCGCGGTCGCGAAACACGCCCGTCAGCACGTTTTGCACCACATCTTCGGCGTCCTGCACGTTGCGTAGTTTACGTACGGCGAAACGCACCAGCCGATCCAGATAGGCATCGACCAGGCGTTCAAATTCCGGCACGGTCTGCGGCCAACCGCCATCGTACGTGTCGACGGTCTCCGGCAATTTTGGCCTCGTGTTCATGCCAGTTCGGTCTCGAATGGGCAAATAGCTGATCGAAGAATTCCCCATCGTGTGGCCTCCTGTCTACCATGACGAGAGCCACTGGGAATTTCGTCTATGAAAATGGAAAGAACGCCCGGTAACGACAGAATTATTGAAAAACTGCGACAATATGCCTGCAAGTCTTGGATTTACGCCCAGTCCCGGTTGCGGACGGGAGGATGCCACCTGTTAAAAGAGCCTGCCACGCAGCGCTTCGCAGACCACCCGCAGCTGGCGCGATACGTCGACCGTTGTATCCACGTGAATCGTCAGAGTTTCGGCGGTCGAAGGTTGAAACTCGCGTGTCTGCCCGTCGTACAAATCCACTCGGGCCTCGGACTCGCTTGTCCCGGCGCGGATACGCTTCTCAATGCGATGTAGCGCGGTTTCACGCGGACATTCGCATAATACTTCGATTACCACGGCGCCGTGGCGTCGGCCCGAGTCATTTGCGCGGTCTCGCAGCTCGCGGGAAAGAAATGCGCGATCCAAAATCACCGACTGCCCGGAGTCGAGAAGCGAACTGGCCCGGCAAAATAGTAAATCGTAAATCTTGTTGCGAGTTCCCGGTTGGTAATGGCCCGTGCCGTAACCGGCTGGCGACACACTGGCACCAAACATGGCGCGCGCTCCCGATCTGTCGACAGCACCTCGATGTCAAGTAACTCGGCCAACTTGTTGGCCAGCGTCGACTTGCCTGTGCCCATCAATCCATAAATTATTAGCAAGCACGGCCGGCCCAATTCGGACGCATAGTGGTCGGCCCAATCCAGGTATTGATGAGTGAGTCGCGTCAACGCTCGTCGTTGCTCTTCAGATCGCTGCTGGCGCTGAAGCGTCGCAACTTTGGATCGCACACACGCCCGGTAGCTGCGATAGAACGACGAAATTGTGGGCGGAATTTCATCGCCAGAGACTTTGTGATAGGTCGCGAGCACGAGCTGGCCCAAACTGGTGTGGCCGAGACGCTGACATTCCATGGCCAGAAAATTAAGCTCATCCGCAACATCGACACGCCGTAACTCTGTTGAAAATTCAATGCAGTCGATCACCGCCGGCGGGTGCTCCAGATAAATGTGTTCGGGTCGCAAATCTCCGTGCCCATCGACGATGCGGTCGCCCAGAACGCGCTTGTCGAACAACGGCTGCTGGATATGCAGGAATCGCAGCTGCGCACTGTGGATCCGCCGGATGCGCGCCTGATCTTCCGGCAACGCAAGACTCAGCGCAGCTTCATTGGCGCGAACGTGGCCGTCTATCGCTTGACGAAAATCATCCGGCCCCACGGACTGTGGCGGCAACCGAGCGTAGAAATTGGCCAAATGAGTAGCAATTGTTGTCGCCACTTTGGGCGTCAGCCGGCCCTCGCGCATCACGCGGTCCAACGCGTTTTCCGCCGGCAGGCGGCGCATCTGAACCACCCAATCTACCGCACGCCCGTCGCCGTCTAACTCCAGCGAGCCGTCGCTGCCCGCCGTGACCGGCAGCACGGCAACGTAGACAGTGGTGCAAGGCGCCGGTTCAGCCGCAATTCGTTCTCGCACGCTTGATGGCGGAGGGCGACTGTCGAGAAATCAACAAACTCGAACTTCACGGGCTTCTTGAGCTTGTATGCAAATCGGTCTGTGATGAAGACCCATGAAATGTGTGTTTCGACCGTTCGGATTCCGCTCGGCCCCTCAGGGTATGCCGAGGGGCTGCTCAACAACTCGTGTACGCGATCGGACGCACATTCTTGGATTGTTGTAGACATACGGCAGCACAATGGCACAAACCAGGTATCCGTGGGACGATGCTGCAAAGTGCGTGCCACGACATGTTCCTGCTCCCATGTTGAATGCTTTCAGTCAATGTGCGTGGACTACACTAAAATTCTCAGCACTCCCCGGTACCTTTGCCGAGGATTTTCGCACGAGCCCTGGGTATTCACTTGCGATTCGGCGGTTCGACAAAGCGGATCGTCAAGCCCACTAGAATCAAGGCTCCGCCGGCGAAGGTCCACCAATCCGGACGCTCACCCCACGCCAAGTACACCCACAACGGATTCAATAGCGGCTCCACCAGCGCGATGCTCGTCGCCTCATGGCCGGGAATGCGCTGCAGGCCGCGGGCGAAAAGCACGTACGGCAGGCCCATCTGCACAATTCCCAGCCCGGCTAAGAGCAACCATTGTACGCCGCTAGGAAAGCGCGATTCTGCAAATGCGAACGGGGCCAGACAAATCGCGGTAACCAGATGATTGAGAGCGGCTAGCCACACAGGTTCGTATGCTCTTAGATTTCGCAACGCGAGCACGACCCCCGCATAAAACATTCCCGACAAAAGCCCCCAGACAACCGCTTCGAAATTCGTGCCGCGTGACTCAAAGAATAGAATTATGCCGACGCCGGCGGTAGCGAATCCGATCATGAGCCAGTCGCGTCGCACTGTGCGTTCACCGAAAAAAAACACGCCGATAAATAGCACCCACACCGGTGCCGTGCACTGCAGCCAGATGGCGTTGGCCGCCGATCCTTTGACCATCGCCGTGAGATACGTGTAGTTCATGCATGCGAATAGGGCCGTCATGGGAATCAATTTCCAGGTCCACCGCGGGTGGCGTACCATCGGCCACAACGCCAGGCAAGCAAACACGGCCCGCCAGAACGCCAGCACAGGTCCCGGCCAACCCTTGAAGTACGGCGCCTTGACGAAAAATCCACTCAGGCTCCACATCACTGCGGCCACGAAAACCAGAAGTCGTGCCTGCCAAAGCGTTGGTGGTGCTTGGCCAGCGTGTTCATCGACGGGAAGCGGCGGTGCCGACGACTCGGGCGGCGTCAATGCAGATGGCTCATCCATTAACCAAACGTCCTCGTGGCATTGAAAATCGATCGCCGGATCAAAAAACTTCGCATGATCGCTTCCACACGGTATGCTACGACTTGCCGAAATTCTAGCCGCAACACGTCCGGAATGATAAGCTAGCCGGCGCGGCGAAGGTTTCGAAACGAAGGAGGCGGACGATGAGTCGACGCACCAATCGACGCAGGTTTCTGAAAACAGCCGCCGCCGGCGCTACCGGTTGCTTGATCCTGAAAAAAAGCGAATCCGCTTCGAGCTACCAAGTGAATGAGAAGTTGAATATCGCTCTGATCGGCGTGGGCGAGCGCGGCCGCGGATTCATTCGCAAGGTCCCACAACTTGACCAAAACCTCGTGGCAGTCTGCGATGTGGATGAGCGCCGGATCAAATCGGCCCGCGATCTGCCGGAGGAAATCCGCGTGTTTCGCGACTTCCGCCAAATGTTGGACGAGCTCGATGACAAGCTCGATGCAGTGATCGTGGCGACGCCGCACCATTCGCAAGCCGCCATTTCCTCTGCGGCGATCCGCCGCGGAAAGCATGTCTACTGCGAGAAACCGATTGCTCAAGAGGTCGGCGAGGCACGCGATCTGCGCCAGCTGGTGGGCGAGCACAACGTCGTTACGCAGATGGGAAACCAGGGCCTGGCCAGCGATTCGTACCGGCGCATCCTGGAACTCGTTGAGGACGGCGCGATCGGCGAAATCCGCGAGGCCCACCAGTGGTTTATTTCCGACTACCGCCGCGACCCGCGCGACGACGAGCCAAAGCCGGCCGATCCGACTGCCATTCCCAACGGTTTGGATTGGAACCTTTATCTCGGCCCGGCCGCCGAGCGTCCGTATCACCACGAATACACGCGGTGGGCCCGCTGGCGCGAT
Source organism: uncultured Planctomycetota bacterium (assembly GCA_963786455.1). Taxonomy (GTDB): domain Bacteria; phylum Planctomycetota; class Planctomycetia; order Pirellulales; family Lacipirellulaceae; genus JABDGM01. The sequence continues at coordinate 747,947 of CAWAZX010000019.1, forward strand.
TTCGCCACCGGCATGTTGGGCATGGGCGGCTCGCATTCGTGCCACATGACGTTTAACGCATTGGGACTGCGAGCGCTATGGGAAGGTAATGGCGGTGCGGCGGCAAATATTCGTTTCGAGTCCGAATTCTCGCCGGCTGAGACGTTGGTTGGTCCGAAGGACTCGCGATTCCCCGAATGGGAGATCGTGCGATTCGACATTCCGGCCCGCGGCCCGCTGCCGCCTGCACGCATTAACTGGTACAAGGGCAAGCGTGCCGATCTGGTGCGCCTGGGCATCTTGCAGAAGCTGGAAAAAACTGCCGGCCGTTCGCTCGATTGGAGAAGCGGCTGGGCCAGTGAGTCGGGCAGCTTGATCGTCGGCACCAACGGCATGGTGCACACGAACATGCACAACTCGGAATGCGCTCTGTTGCCGCTCGATAGCTTTCCGCACCAAGGCGGCCGGCCCCAGCGGATCCCGCGCTCCGGAAGCCACGAACGCGAGTGGGTTCAAGCCTGTCGCGACCGCGGTCCCAAGCCGATGTCGAACTTCGATTACGCCGGCCCGGTGCTTGAACTGTTGCTATTGGGCAACATTTGCACGCTCCTCGGGCGACCGATTGAGTTCGACCCGATCGGGTGCAAAGTGGTCAACGATGAAGACGCCAATCGGGCGCTACGGCCGCCGCGGCGCGACGGTTGGACCGTATGACTGCCGAGCAGCCTTTACAGTCGCATCACACTCGTTCCACGCGCTGAAGGTCCTCGCGCGCGTATAGATTTTGGATCGCTTGTCCCGCTTCCGAGATTTGATAGCGGATCGCCCGTGCGTTCTCGTCCCACAGAACCTCGCGAACCGTCGCTGTGCGTGGCTCGTTGAGCATGCCGCGGGCAATAACCTCGACGCAATCGCCGATCTCGATTCCCTCGGGTTCAACCTCCTGCCAGAGTGCAGGCTTTACTCTGAGCGTCGCGTCGCCGTAATGCAATTTGCAGTACTCGCCGACGACACCGTCGCGGCGGAACACGCGCTGGCTGGGAATCATGGATCGAGCCGTTGCCACGTCGTCCGGGTGCACCCAATTGTTACCATCTTGCGGCCAGTGCAGAAAATAGCCGTACTTGGGATCGGTTTTCAGCGGCAGCGCGGTCATGACGAAAAGGCATGGTTCACGAACGTTGGTTATGCGAACTATAATTATACATCCTGTGGTCCGTGGTTGCGCAGTTCGATTCGTCGTTTTTGATTTCCGCAAGCCACCAACCACTGACAGCTTGCAATCCGAAACGGGCTATTTGAATGCGCGTCCAACAGCTTCTTGAACATCACGGCATCTCCGTCAATCCGTTTGCAGAGGAGGATGCGCAGTCCGACCCGGTATTCAAGGAGCGTTGCCGCGACGCGGCCTACCACCCGTCCTGGGACAAGGTCTATGGCGACCCGGCCGACCCGGGCACGTCGATCGTGTTCGGCGAAAAAGGCTCCGGCAAGACAGCGATGCGCATGCAAATTGCCGGGCGAATCGCCGATTACAACACGCAGTCGCCCAACGGCCGGTTGTTCGTCATCGAGTACGACAACTTCAATCCGTTTCTCGATCACTTCGCCGATCGGCTCAGCGCCCGCAAGCAGCGCGACCCGGCCCGTGTGCTGGCAGAGTTTAAGCTGTGGGACCACATGGATGCGATCCTCTCGCTGGGCGTGACGAATCTTGTGGACCGCCTGCTGGGTGTGCCGCACCCGAGCGGACCAGCGGCAAATCATGTAAGTGCTGATCGGCTCCGTTTGCTCGATCACCAACAGAAGCGCGACTTGCTCCTGCTGACGGCGTGCTACGACAATTCAACCGGTGAATCGCTGCTCTCGCGCTGGGGCCGGCTGCGCCGCAAACTGGGATTCCACACCTGGTACACGTGGTGGGACCGCGTTTTGGGCCTCGGCGTCACGCTTGCCGTCTTCGCGACGATTCTCTACTGGCGACAATGGGACTGGCTGGCGACGCCCTGGCCGTATGTAATCGTTGCGGCCGGCTGGTTGCCGTGTCTGGTGCGCTGGGTAAAGTGGCATCTGGCCGCGCGGCGAATCGCCCGCAATGTGCGCGTATTAAAGCCGCATGTGGCGTCCGTTCGACGAGTGTTTTCTCGCTTCCCCAAGCGCGACATCGATGGTCAGCCACTGCCCGAAAACCAACGCACCGACGACCGCTATGAGCTGCTGGCCAAATTCCAGGGCGTGTTGAAATCGCTTGGAGCGGCGGGCGTGGTGGTACTGGTCGACCGCGTCGACGAGCCGCACCTCATCACGGGTTCCGTCGAGCGGATGCGGGCGCTCATCTGGCCCATGCTCGACAACAAGTTTCTGAAGCAACCCGGCGTCGGCCTGAAACTGCTGCTGCCGCGCGAGCTGGCCGACCATCTGCACCGCGAGGACCGCGACTTCTACCAGCGCGCCCGGCTCGACAAGCAAAACATGATCCCGTCGCTGGAATGGACCGGCGAAGCTCTCTACGATTTGGCGAACGCTCGCATTCGCAGCTGCGGCGCGAATGGCCAACAACCGACGCTCCGCTCGCTGCTGGACGACACGATCACCGATCAACGGCTCATCGACGCCTTCCGCGCACTCCGCGTCCCGCGGCACCTGTTCAAATTTCTCTACCGCCTGCTCGTAGCCCACTGCAACGCCCACACCGACGACAGACCCGTATGGCAAATCCCGCGCGAAACGTTCGAGGCTACGCTGGCCGTGTACAGCCGCGATCAAGAGGCGGTCGATCGCGGATTGCAGGCAGGCTAGAAGTGCGGGACGCCGCCCAATTCTTCAACAATCGTAGACGCAAGACGGCCAGTTGATGGTTTGCGCTCACCTCGCTCGCGGATGCGCTTTTTCGTACGCCGCTTTCAGATTTGCCGTGCTCACGTGCGTGTAGATTTGCGTGGTGACCAGGCTCTTGTGGCCGAGGAGTTCCTGCACGCTGCGGATGTCGGCGCCGCGGTCTAACAGGTGCGTGGCGAAGCTGTGGCGCAGCGTGTGGGGCGACGTGCGGTGTCGAGGCCGGTTTCTTTGAGGTACTTTTCCAGCATGCGGGCCACGCTGCGAGTCGTCAGCCGCGTGCCGAAGCGGTTGATGAACACCGGGGCCTCGCGGCCGGTCTTTTCGCGCGGCGAAAGCTTGCGCACTTCCAGCCAGCGCTTGCAGTGCTCGGGCCGCGTAGGAGCCGATCGGGGCGAGCCGCTCGCGGCGGCCCTTGCCGCGGACCCGGGCGATGCCGGCGGCGAAATCGAGGTCGCCGTCGTTCAGGCCGACGAGCTCGCTCACGCGCAGGCCGGCGGAGTACAGCGTTTCCAGAATCGCGCGGTCGCGAACCGCTTGGCGGCGAGCTGCCCTTGCGGCGCGTCGAGCAGCTTGCCGACTTCGTCGGTCGACAGGAAGTGCGGCAGCTTGTGGCTCTTGCGCGGGTTCCGCAGCGCCTTGGCCGGGTTCGCTTTGGCCCAGCCTTCGCGCTGGCCGAATCGCATGAAGCTGCGCACCGAAGCCAGCCGCCGCGAGATCGACGACTTCGCATAGCCGGCTTCGTGCAGCGCAGAGACAAAGCCGCGCAGCTCGCCCATCGTGATGCTGCCCGGCGCGGGGCACTGGCCGTCGCCATCGGCAAGATACTCGGCCAGCGCGTGCAGATCTTCGCGGTAGCCCTTGAGCGTGTGCGGCGAAGCGCCGCGCTCCACGCGCAGGTACTGCAAGAACTGACCGATCTGGGAACGCATGGGGGGATGTCCAGAGCTAAGAGTCGAGAGTCGACGAACCAGAGAATTCTTTCTGGCTCTTGACTCTCGACTCTCCGCCCTCGACCCGTCCTAGAACAGCTCTTCGCTGTCGGTCACTTGCGGCATCCGCAAGCGCGACGCTGCTGTTGGCGTTCTTCCTGGCGGATCTTCTGGCTGAGCACGGCCGCGTCGTACCAACTGAAGCTCAGCTCGGGGTTCGAGGCGTGGCGGCCGAGCATCCGCAGCGTTTCGGCGCGCTGCGAATCATCGTACAGAAAGATGTAGCGTTCCTTGCCTTTGATCAGACGCGAGGACATTGATGTCGTCGTTCACAGCCGGGTCTCCATGCGGCAGCGGGCGGGGGGGACGGCCGACTGGTGCTGCGACAGCATGAGAGGTGTCGGCGAGAGGAGGGTTCCGGGTTCGGGGTTCAGGGTTCAGAATAAAAACTGAACCCTCAACCCTGAACCCTGATCGCCTCTTCCAGTGAACTTATCGGCAGTCGGACCAGCGCCACACTACTCGTGTTTCACCGGCGCCGCCGCGCGCGGAGAGCATCTCGGCGATGTGCATGTGACAGCAGAAGCGGATGAAGTCGTCGCTGCGCTGCAGGTAGTTCTGCCAGCCGCCGAAGCGCGCATCGTCGCGGAAGTGATAGTAGCTGGCGAGCGCCTCGGTAAATTCGCTGTCCGTTGCCATGATAAATCCGCGTGTGCGTCATAATCGGACCATTACTTCGGACAGCATGTCGGGCGCACCGGGCTTGGCGGTGGCGGAATGAAGCCGCGTTCATCTGGCCAATCGGGCGGCAGTCCGCCGAACGCGCCGTGTGCGCCGATCGCATCGGTCGTAGCAGCGCCGGCAATCGCGCCCGGTGGCAACGCCGGCAGCGATGGATCCGCAGTGCTGGCGCCGGATGGCAATTCTTCCTCGAACTGCGCAGCAGTTTCTTCCGCTGGATTAGACTTGTCCGCTTCCTTGTTTTCGGATGTCTCGTCCGCGGATTCTGCGCCATCGTCACCTTCGGCGGCAGGCTGCTCGCCGTCAGCAGGTGGTTGATCCGAAGGCGGTAGAACAGGAAATACAGGAGGAGGCGCTGAGGCACGACAATCGGCGGCGGCTCGATCGGCATGTCGCACGGAGGAGTTTGCGTGGCCAACTGCGCTTTGGCGAGTGCCATCTCTGCTTCAAACACCAGCGGCGCCGGAATGAACTCCTCGTCCGGTGTGCCCCATGGCAAGCCGTAACCGGGCGGAATTTCGTGATATCCCGGATTGGCCGAATACCATTCGACGCGCAGGCCGCAGCGCGGTGGGTAGTAGGGCGAATAATCGGTCACCGAACCAATCGCGACGGCATCAACGCCCAGGATTCGTGCCAGCCGACGCGCTTCATCCGCGCTCGACAAATCCACCCGGTGCTCGATAATCGCTTCCTCAACGACTCCCAGCGGCACGACCTCGAAACCAGGCACTGATTGCAGTTCGGCAAAGTAAGCCAGCGCGAACTTGCGCCCGTCCACGGTCGGCTCGTCGCTCAGATTAAAGAAGGGCGCAACGGCGACCCGGCTGAGCTGCGGAAACGGATTATGAACGACCGGTTGGTGGCTGACGTCCGGGAAGATCATGGAGCAGCCGGCGGTGCCGACCAGTGCCATGCCAGCAAGCATGGCGGCGAAGAGATGCCGGCAGGACCACGAGCCACAGAACATCGGCTGGACGACAAACCAAATCCAGCCCCCCTGCTAGCAAAACAAGCGCGCGCACCAGATACGTGCGCGCTACGGTTATCGGCCGGATCGACTGCAGCCTTGAGCGAAAGCGGCTGAGCAGCTCGAGACACTCTCGATCGTGCACACTTACCCACGGTCAGTCAATTTTCCATGATGAATGGCCAAAAGCGCTTTGCCGGCATGGAACAAACAGATTAGTGCGCAACCGCCCATTAGGAGCAGGAACGCAATTTCTTCCATCCGTAAAGCACCGCCAAAGATACTGCCCACGAACAGTCCAATGGCGACAAACAACAATCCAAACAACACCCACGAAAATGCGGCTAGGATCGGCCGTCGCTCCGACGTCGCAAATTCAAGTGCTTGGATGACGACGAAAAGAAAGCAAACGACGCCAGCAATAAGCCGCAACAACGGCGGCATTCTTACTGCTACAGGAACCGCGACAGCCACCACCGCTGTGACGACCAGCAAAGCACGCAGTGAGAATTGCCACCGATGTTTAGTCATTGGTCGCCTTGCTCAAGCCAAGCGGCATCGGCCAAGTCTTTGGGCCGACCGGTAGCACGCTTGTTTTTAAGCAAATCGTCGCGTCCGATCACAAAGAACGACAGCTTATCAACAACAGCCGGTGCTCGGTTTTCCCACGCGTCCGCAAATTCCACGCCATCGATTGACGTCAAGATGTCGATTCGATTTGGTGCGACGCCAATTTGAAACACCGTGTCAGGTGTGAGAAAATCGTCCCGAGTAATTCCTGGCCGTGGTGCTCCATATTTTTCAATGGCGTCCCAAACGCGGTCCGCATTCTCTCGTGTGGGTCGTACGCACAAATCCAGAGAGTCTGTCGCACGAGGATAACCGTGCACTGCCAGCGCGTGTCGCTCCGACGACGAGGAAATCAGCGGCCGCGGCGGATAACGCGGACAACATGTCGAGGAAGTCTTGGTTCAACCTTTTCGCCCTTCATAGCCCAGGCATCTGTGGCGAGCTGCCACATCATTTTCAGCCGCTCTTCCGCCGTCGTGTTCCGCAGGTCGTCTTCCTGACCCTGCTCCGCGAGCGTTGATTTGCGGACGATTCGCCGGTTGGGGTCGATCATGCTGTCATTTTACCATTTTTTTCGCGAGTACGCGCAGAGGATGAATTTGCGATCCGTGACCATTGATGTGAACGTCGCTAGCAACGGGCCAGGTTAGTTGCTGATCTTGTTCGTATTCCAATCGATTAGTACGATCGCGGTCCCTTATTGCCTTCCCACTCGCCAAGAATCACCAGCATGTAAGGAATGCGAACCTATGGCGGACCGATCAACGACGTTGGGCCGACTGGCAGAATTGGTTGGCGGGCGCGTGCAAGGTGATGTGGTGACCGTTATTCACGGGGCGGGCGTGCTCAGCGAAGTGGCCGCCGGCGAAATTACCCTTATCGACCACGCGGACCGTTTGAAGCGTCTCGCGACGACACAGGCAACCGCCGTAGTTTTGCCGGAGAAGATTGAGAACGCCTTCACGGCAGATTCGAGCTCCGGTGCCGATGCCACGCCTCGCCTGGCTGCCATCGTCGTGACCGACGCGCATGCGGCGTTCGCTAAGATCGTGCTGCATTTCCGGCCGGCGCATGGCGGTGCCCATTGGCATCAGCCCGCAGGCGATTGTCAGTTCGACGGCTCGCTGCGGCAATGGAGTGAACATCCACGCTGGAGCCACGATCGGCGACGACTGCCATATTGGTGTGGATACCACAATCTATCCCGGAGCCCATGTGCTACCCGGCTGCACGATTGGCCGCAACGTCACCATCGGTCCCGGCGCAGTGTTGTACGAAAACACGTTCGTTGGCGATCGCACCATCATCCACGGCGGCGCGGTCGTCGGTGCGCACGGCTTTGGCTACACGCAGGTCGACGGACGCCACGTTCTAACCGCGCAACTTGGATATGTGCAGATCGGCAGCGATGTCGAGGTGGGCGCCGGCACAACGATCGACCGTGGCACGTATGGTGCCACGACGATCGGCGACGGCACCAAAATCGATAATCTCGTTCAGATTGCGCACAACTGCCGGATCGGCCGTCATAATCTCATCTGTGCACAGGTCGGCATCGCTGGGAGCACCACCACGGGCGACTACGTGGTGATGGGTGGCCAGGCTGGAATTCGCGACCACGTGCATATTGGGAGCCGAGCCAGACTGAGTGCCATGGCAGGCATCACCAACGACGTGCCGGACGGCGCCGTGTTGATGGGCATTCCCGCCACGCCGGAACGCGAACAGAAAATCAAGCAGGCGGCGTGGGCGAAGCTGCCGGAAATGCGGCAGGAATTCAAAGCGATGCGGCGGGCGATTGCGGCGTTGGAGAAGTCGATCGGCAGTGTCCAGGACGTTCGGCACGATTCCGAGGCTGCGTGATCTTTGGGAGCTTCTGGTGGAAGGGATACGCTTGGGAAGCGCCGCTGGGCAAGTTGCTCAGAATCCGCCACGGCGGACCAGCAGTGGCGCTCGAAATGGATCCGCTGAAATGGCGAGCGGCCACGCGCCGCGCATTGGTCTGCTCGCCGCGTGGGGGCGGTTTCCGCTGCTGGTAGCCGAGGCACTTCGCCGCCAAAACTACCACGTAAGTTGTCTCGGCGTGGCCGATCTTGCCGATCCCGAGCTCGCCAACATTTGCCAGGATTTCCAATGGGTTGGCTGGGGCAGCCTCGGCGGGGCCATCAAGTTTTTTCGCCGTTGCGGCATCCAGCATGCCACGATGGCTGGGAAGTTTCACAAGGTGCAGCTGTATCAATCGGGCACCTGGTGGCGGCACCGGCCCGATTGGAAGTTCATCAAAACGTTTTATCGATACCTCGTCACTCATTCGCGCGACAATAAGGATGATACGCTCCTCGGCGCTGGCCGACGCCTTTGCCGCCGAGGGAATCGAATTCCATCCCGCCACCGATTTCGCTCCGGAGCTTCTTGTGAATCAGGGACAAATCGCCGGCCGGCCTCCGAATGCAGCACAGCAAAAGGATATTGAGTTTGGTTGGGAGATCGCCAAGCAAATGGGTGGTCTCGATATCGGCCAAAGCGTGTGCATCAAGGACCGCGCCGTGATCGCCGTCGAAGCCATCGAGGGCACGGATGCCTGCATACTGCGTGCCGGCGAGTTGTGCAAGAAAGGCGGCTTCACGGTCGTAAAGGTCGCCAAGCCTCAGCAAGACATGCGGTTCGATGTGCCGACCGTTGGCGTGCGAACTCTACGCATGATGCTGGCAGCCGGCGCTCGCGTGCTGGCGATTGAAGGCGGCCGCACTATTCTCCTGGATGATGACGAATTCCGTCGTTTCGCCGCATATCATCGGCTCTCGGTCGTCGCGTTGCCGGATACCCGGCGGGTAGAAGTCGCGGCTTAGCGAATTCGTCATCGTCAGCCCGTGCCTAAACGGCGGCGCGTCGCCTATAATGACGGCTCGAATTCTCCGAGCGCCGTTGGAACGGGACGGTCATCGCGCTCGTGCCAGGCAGTTGCCGCTGCGATACTCGGCACAACGAAATGACCGATAACCGCCTAAAAGATAGTGTTGGACCGTCCGGAAATGTTGCCCAGCGGCATGTCCAACCCGCACCAGGTTCCACCCTTGCGGGCGATCTCGCTCGCAAGCATGCCGCGGCTGCCAGTAGAACACAACCCTTGTGGAGACGCGGACTTTCTCTGTTGTGCGTGACGTCCGCATGGATTGTTTCGTTGTCACTCCTTGCCGTCGCTGCGCTGCGCATTCTGTACCACGACGGCACCTACGTATTGGTTTGGTTCAACGCCTTTACGCGATATGTTTATTTGCCGGCGTATGTGTGCCTATTGTTTGCTGCCTGGCAGCGTCGCTGGCGTCTAGCGCTCGTTAGTTCGGCTGTGGTCGGATGCCATCTCGCCTGGCTCGCGCCCGATTTCGTGCGCGACGGCCGATTCGATCCGCCGGCTTCCTCAGTGGCCGTCGAGAGCGCCGGCACTTCGCCGACGATGAGAATCTTTTTCGCCAATGTTCGGGAAGTCAACGAAGAGTATCCGGCAATGCTCGAGGAGATCACGGAAGCTAATCCCGACGTGATCGTGCTCCTGGAATACGGATGGGGCTGGCACTTAACTTTTAAGACTTCGCCCGTTTTGGCACCGTACAAATACGGCTCGGGTCATTTGCAGTCGCACATCGGTTCAGTCAACGTTTTCTCTCGACTCCCGCTGAAATCAGAAATGCAAAGTTGGGTAGCCGGCCGGCCCATGCACACAATCGAGGTCGAACTTGGCTCGCAGGCGCTGCGCTTGATTGGATTGCACGCGCCTCGCCCGATGAACTTTCCACAGTACAATTACTACGAGTGTTGGGAAGAAATGATGCCGCTGCTATTGTCGCAGCCCGGTCCACTCGTGATCGTCGGCGACTTCAACGCGACACAACATTCGAGCGTGTATCAACAACTCACCCAACATCGTCTGCGATCCGCACATCAAGATCGTGGTCGGGGATACGCAACAACCTGGCCAAACGGTTATTATCTCGTTCCGCCGATTCGCATCGACCAGGTATTTCTCTCACCAGAGGTGGAATGCGTATCCATTCGGGAGGGAATTGGCCACGGTTCGGATCACCGCCCGCTCGTCGTGGATGTCCGGATTCGGCAAGATGCCAGCGCCGGTACCCAACAACATTCGCATGGCGCCAATTGAAGGGGGTCCAGGGACTATCCCACACATGTCGATTATGTCGGACTTTGGTTTTTTTCATTTGTCGATCTAAAGTGTTTCGGCCACAGATTTTACGAGCAGACGCGGGTCTCACAGGGCCCCACAGCCCGCTGCCGCAATCGCGGTTGCCGCCCCTCTGACCCGCACATTTCCGATGTTTTGAGTGCCCGTTTGTTGAGGTATTTCGCAAAGTCGCTACAATAAAAATCAATGGGTTGAGTCCCCCAGCGGTGGCGACTGCGCACGGCTCGGCTTAACGTTTCGATTCGTAGCTTCCGGATGGGACGCTAGTGAAATAAACCAAATAAAGACCCCTATTCGCAATGCCAAGTGTGGGCTGGCCTGTGCGCCATTGTTCCACCCGATGGCTGGCCGTGAATGGTCCTCCGGCTTGGGGTCAAGGTGTTTGAACAGAGAAGAAATGCCACACGCGCAAGTTGCACCTTCGATCGAGTCTCTGCTTCGGCTGGCTCCCGAGCATCCAGAGAGCTGGGTTCTTGGTTCCAATCCCAAAGTGAATCGCATTGCGCCATGTGGAGCGCGCTGCCGATGTCGAGTGCACCGTCCTGGTCAGCGGAGAAACGGGAACCGGTAAAGAGCTTTGGGCGCGCTTGCTGCATCGCCTGGGACCGCGGCGCGACAAACCGTTCGTTCCAGTCAACTGCGCCGCGCTAACTGCCACGCTGGCCGAAAGCCAATTGTTCGGTCACGAGAAGGGCGCGTTTACCGGCGCGGCCGGGCGCAGCTTGGGCGTGTTTCGCGCCGCGGAAGGCGGCATCGTGTTCCTGGATGAAGTCGGCGAGATGCCACTCGAGCTCCAGCCGAAATTGTTGCGCGTTTTGCAACAGCATGAGGTGACGCCGGTCGGCTCGTCGATGCCAGTGAACGTCGACGTGCAAGTGGTGGCCGCCACGAACCGCGACTTGGAGCGGGAGGTTCTTCAGGGCCGCTTCCGCGAGGACTTGTACTATCGACTGAACATGGTCGAGTTCCACGTCCCGCCGCTCCGCCATCGAGTGGACGACATCCCGCATTTCGTGGACCATTTTTCCCGCAAGTTCGCGGCCCGGTATCAGCGGCCGCTGTGGAAGCCGAACGGCGAAACCCTCCGCCAGTTCTGCGAATATCATTGGCCGGGCAACATCCGCCAGTTGGCCAACGTCATCGAGCAGGCGTACGTGCTGGATTGCGAGCCGCGATTGCCCGAACGGCCGACGAGTTCGCGACTTGGTGATGCGGCACTGCCGTTCATGGACTTGTCGCGATTGCGACGCGTTGCCGTGCAACAGGCCCTGCGGGCCACGCAAGGCCACAAAGGCCGGGCTGCGCGGCTGTTGGGCGTGCACCCCAACACGATGACGCGCTTGCTCGCCCAGCTTCGCCGCGACGAGAACAGCGAACGGCTCAAGGACGAACCGAACTAAGGTCCGCACTTCCGATTCGCTCGTTACGTGCCTGGTCGAGCGACAGAGAGCCGTCAGCCGCAAATTTCTGGGGCTCGGCCGAGCCTCGACCCCAGCCACCCGTCGCGTTACGATGCGACTTGGCGGACACAACCGCAGGGATTCTCGCTGTGGAACAGCACATCGTCGGCGCGTATGAATTGGGGCCGCTCTTGGCCACGGGAACCGTGGGCGAAGTGTATCGTGCGCGCCATCGAGAGACCGGTACCCCGGCCGTCGTGAAATTCCTGCAAGCGGCGACGGCCCGCGAACCGGATCTGCAGCGCCGTTTCGTTCGCGAGGTGGCGATCGCCGAAAAGCTGAACCATCCAAACATCGTGCGGCACTTCGATTGCGGTCTGCACGACGATCGCATCTATTTCGCGATGGAACTCGTCGAATGCGGCACGTTGAAGGACGTGCTGCAGCAGCGCGGCCGACTGCCGTGGCGAGAGGCAGCCGAATGTGCTGTCCAGATTTGTTCCGCGCTCAGTCATGCGCACAGCATGGGCGTAATCCATCGCGATTTGAAGCCGGCCAACCTGTTTCTCTCGGCCGACGGCCGCATGAAAGTCGGCGACTTTGGTCTTGCGCGCGATCTCGACCGCGGGCGGCTGACGCTCGAAGGGCAAACGGTCGGCACGTGCCGCTACATGCCGCCCGAGCAAATCACCGGCGAAGCCGATCTTACGGGTGCTGCGGATCTGTATGCGCTCGGTTGCATTCTTTACCAGTCGCTTGCGGGTCAGCCTCCGTATGACGGCACGACCATCATCGAGATTTTTGAGGCGCATCTTTACGCCGAGGCAACACCGCTGGCCGAAGTCGCAACCGAATGTCCGCCATCATTTGCCGATTTGGTGATGCGGCTGTTGGCTAAGGATCCAGTGGAACGACCGGCCAGCGCGGCCGCTGTCCGGACAGAACTTTTGCGGATCCTTGCCGGTCGGCCCAGCAAACGCGCAGCTGAGGGGGAATCTAACTTTTTGTCGAGCACGAATCTCACCGCTCGCCTTCACGGAGCTGATTCGGCCGAAGGCCGCGGTCGGCGTAGTCGTTGGTTAATCGCCGCCAGTGTCGTTGCCTTGATCATCGCCATTATCGTCGCACTTTGGCGATAGCGGCGGGGTCCGCCACAGAAGGGAACGCCATGACGACAACCTCACCTATGCACATCAGGCGACTTCGCCTGCGCGAGCTGCCTTCTGATTATCAGCCTTCTCGCTTGTGTAACAGCCACAGTGGCCGACGATCGGCCAAATATCGTTGTGATCCTAGCCGACGATTTGGGTTACAGTGATCTGGGCTGCTACGGCCAAACCGAAATTAGCACGCCACATTTGGATCGCATGGCCGTCGAAGGTCGCCGCTTCACCGATTTTTACGCGGCCGGGCCGACGTGCACTCCCTCTCGCATCGGGTTGCTGACCGGCTGTTATCCGGTGCGGGCCGGATTCGGCGATGCCGTCTCGTGGCGTCCTGACGGAACACCAACACCGGGCCGCGTGCTGTACGCCAATTCGCCGTTGGGCATTCATCCGAACGAAATCACGTTTGCGGAACTCCTGCACGATGTCGGCTACGCGACGAGTATCATCGGCAAGTGGCACCTCGGCGATGCGCCGCAGTTCAACCCGCTTCACCATGGGTTCGACGAATACTTCGGCGTGCCGTACAGCAACGATATGAATCCGTACTATTACATGCGTGGCTCAGAGCGGCTGGCCGAGCCGGTGGATCGTGACAACCAGACCCGACGGTACACTGACGAGGCGATTGCCTTCGTTCGCAAAAACCGTGACAGGCCGTTTTTCTTATTCGTTGCTCACACCATGCCGCACACTCCGTTGGCTGCCTCGGCGGATTTCCGCGGCAAATCGCAGCGCGGACCGTTTGGCGACGCCGTGATGGAAGTCGATTGGAGCACTGGCCAGATTCTCAACTCGCTTCGCGAGCTTCAGTTGGACCAGCGCACGCTGGTGATTTTCTCATCGGACAACGGACCGTGGCTCGCGCGGGGAGAAGATGGCGGCTCGGCCAATCCACTGCGGGCAGGCAAAGGCACGACTTACGAGGGCGGCGTGCGTGTGCCGTGCGTCATGTGGCGGCCCGGTACGATTTCCTCCGGAAGCACTTGCAGCGAAGTCGCCTCCACGATGGACTTCCTGCCGACGTTCGCCGCTCTCGCCGGCACGAAGCCGCCCACGGATCGCACAATCGACGGCCACGACATCCGCCCTCTACTCTCCGACGACAATGCCAAATCGCCGTGGGAAGCGCTGTATTTCTATTTCGGCAACGAACTGCACGGCGTGCGAAGTGGGCCGTGGAAGTTCCGCCCGCAGAATAACCTTCTCAACGAGAATATCTACAACCGTGGTGCCCTGACGTCAGTCAGTATCCCGCCGGCACTCTACAACTTGGAGCGCGATCCGGGCGAACAAAAGTCGGTGATGCAGCAGCACCCGGATATTGTGACTCGCATGCGCGGCTATCTGAAACAGGCGCGCGACGACTTGGGCGATTCACTGCGCGGCATCGCGCCAACCAACGCCCGGCCAATCGGCCAGGTGGAAGCCGGTGGGACCACACCCGCCGGAAACACGCAATAGCACTCCCAATCGTTAATTCCGCGATGGCCGGCATGAGAATTTCGGCCTGAGGTGCGGGTGTAATGATCGAGCGGCCCCGGTACCCCCGATAACGTAGGGTTTCCTGTGCAACGCGCGGGCAGGCGCTCTGCGCGTGCGGTCGCATAGGGAACCACAAATATCGGAGTAACTGCAATGCACTTTTTATTGGCTCGGCAGCGTGTCGACATGCAGAAATTCGTTGAAGATCTCTCCAACGGTGATCCAGTCGTCTGGACAATTACCGTCGTCGTTGTCGGGTTCAGCCTGTTCGGACTCTACAAAAAATTCCGCACGTTCTAAAGCAATCGTTGTGTGGTGTGTGGCTGAGATTTTCCTCAGATAACCACTCAATTTCAGGGGCCCTCTTATGAACAGCGAATTAAATAACGAATCGAATGCGCATTTGCTTTCAAGCGGAAAAGAGTTTCGCGACACGCGGATGATCGCGAAGTATGCCATGGGCGGTATTGCTGGTGCCGGACTGGTCGGGGCCGTCACGTTGTTTCGACAGGCCGGCAACGATCAGCCGTTGTTTTTGATCGCGGCCGGCTGCCGTGCTCGTGGCAATGCTCATCGCCCTGGCGGTTGTTTACTTCGTGTTCGGCCAACCGGTCTTGTTGCGTCAAACGGCCGACGGCATCCAGCGCCTCGCCGGCACGAAACAGCAAAGCATTCCCTATTGCGATCTGGCTGCCTTCCGCACGAAATGGACTGACGTGGTCCGCAACGGCGTGTATTCGTACACGCAAGTTCGATTCGGGTTCAGCTCGCAAGATCCGACGGTGCCGGTCATCACGTACGATGCCACTGCCGACTTCGAGACGCTGAAGTACGAGCAGCTCGAGGACTTTCAAGATGAAGTGGCCGCGATAGTTGCCGGGCGGATGTTCGACGTGATGCAACGCGAGGGGCGCGTGGAATGGACAGCCAGGCTGGCGATTCGGCCGAACGGCCTGGAGATCACCAAGAATCCAGGCTCAGCACCGGAGTTGATCGGCTTCGACCGAGTGAGCCAATGGAAAATCGAGCAGGGTCTCTTCAAGCTCGGCATCGACGACAGCAGCCGGCCAGTGCTTACCGAAGACATCAGCGAATGGAATTTCTACCCGGGTCTCGGATTGTTCACGCGCCTCTGCGACTCACCGGGACGCCAGTCAGCGATCAATGCAGAGTCGTACGTGAACGTCGGCTGAAACGCACAACTATCGCTGAGAGCCATCGCCAATCAGGCGTCCTCGTTGAGCCGCTCGGATAAGTAAGCGTCGATATCCGGCCCGCTAGGATTGCGCAGCACCTTGCTAAGCCACGCGTCGCGCTCGAACCCGATTACGCGCAAGTCCCACACGCACGCGGCCGGACCGGTGGCCGTCATGTCGTACAACTCCGCCGTTTCGTCCGGCGGCGAGATGAACACATGGTGGTGCAGCTCATTCTCATTGGCCCACCAATCAACAAACACAAAATTACCCGTGCGGCCATCGTGAACACCGAGGAAGCCGACGGAATAGTGCCGCGCCTTTTCGGCCTTGGTTGCCAGAGTCGCCTCAGCGATTTTCTTCGCGGCCTCGACTAGTTCGCCGCGCGGCGCCGACCGACCGTAGGCGATGCCATACATCTTCATCCGCCAGCCGTCGGGCTGCCACAGCTCAAGGAATCGAATTGGCCGCGTTTCGCACAAGCCTATTTTGATCGGCCGCATTTCCGATGGCCTCCAGAATGGCGATCAGCTTTCGCCTGCGTAAAAACATCGGGATTATTGCTAAGGTGGCCAGAATTCCTCCCCGTATTTTTGGCCATCTTAGAGGGAGTTTGGGGGGGGTGCGTGGGCGGCGTCACATCGGCCCGATGTACTGGCGGGCGACGACGATATTGTCGAACCAGGCCTTCGTCGTGTGACCGCGTGGTGCCGTCGTGATGTAGATGTACGTCCAAATGTAGTTGAGCAGCAGTTCGTCGCTCGTTCGCCAGCGAAAGCCTTCGAACGTCGTGTCGCAGCCCGTCTGGGGACTCCACCAGCCGCCGGTCCACGCACCGCGCGGGAAGCCGGGCCCGATATGGCTGACAATCTGGTCGCCAGAGCGCCACAACCGGCCATCGATCCAAAAGGCCTGCTCGCCGTTCGATTCGCTCACCGGATCGTTGAGTTTGACCATCATTTCGACACAGATCCACTTGCCGCGCTCGACGGGCGGCCTTTTCACGCCCGCAAGAAACGGCGTGCCCCAGTAGCGACCGTCGCCGTGGATGTGCATCCCTTGCCAGTAGGAGTAAAAATCCCACGCCCAATCTTTGCCGAACGGCTCGACACCGGTGGTGAGGCGGTCGTTGCCTCGCGGCCGCTCGCCGGCGCCGCCCTGCGGCCAGGGCGTCGGCGGATTAAACCTGCCGAGGTGCGTGCCGAAGTGATGAATCGGGGCCGCATCGGGATCGAACTTCACATAGAAGCGGGCGAACAGCTGCTTGTGTCCCGGCATCAATCGCCGGTACAGCGCACCACCCGTGCCCTCGCCGCCGACATGCGTCACCAATAGCGAGTTGCCGTCGGCGCTGCCGGCCGGCACATCTTCGGAAAGGGACATGGTCTCGCGACCAGTTGCCGTGTCCCATCGCTCGACAATCGCCGCGAGCGAACCTTCGTCGAACCGTTCGACGAAGATGACTTGCGGATCCTTCTCAATGCCGCGGTCGCCGGGATACTTGCTCGCGATGCCCGTTTTGCCTTCTGGCAACTGAGCAGCGACGGCCGATGAAGATTCAGCGCCGAGTTGAGCTAGCGCGTTAGGCGACAAGCGCAAACGCCACCGCCGCGCCGATGCAAGCGTCCAGGGCTCCTCTGGGAAATAAATTGTCGTGGCGAGGCATGGACAATTATTGTAAACCAGCCGGCGCTAACTAGACTATTGTCTGTTTATTTCACATTTGGGCAGGGCTTTTCGAATCTGGTCGATGCCGACGTCCGTGACACTTGTGTTATTCAAAAACAGCTTTTCGAGCTAAGTCATCGTCGGTACAGGTCCAATTGGATTCCCCAAACAGATCGTCCGCTGATCCAGTTCCAGCTTCAATTCCATATGGATTCGAGAAGAAATCTACCCCCAAGAAGTTGCACAACCAAGTGGGTGCCGGCGGCCGCGCGTTGGCGACGCCTATTTCCCAGGCATAGAGCACCTCGCCGCCCGAGTTTTCGATCTCCGTAATGATCACGTGCTGCCGCTTCGCATGTCTCAACTCGATTGCGAACCACGCGAGAGTCGCTCCGATAACGGCCGTAAATATCATCAACCAGCGAAGTCCAAAGCGAAACGGCCAGTGAACAACACGGCTAGCTGCATACCAGACGCTAAAGAACAACACGCCGAAAGCTAGACAGGCTAGCGCCATGAGTACCGGCCATCCTTTTAGCTTATTGAAGCCGAACCATTGAAACTGATCGCCAAGGAAGAGAAAAAGAACGACGGCGATCAAAATGCCCAGCACGCGATTGGGCGTTATCACTCTGTGACCTGCGGTTATCTTGGTTAACTCCGGCTCGGCCATGTTTAGCATCTCCGCAACGGGGAAGTTAGCTAGATCACGGACCTTGATTCGGCACGCATCTGACGGGAATACGGACTGGGTCAGCGATGCCGAGGCCCTATTGTGACCGCTGCGTGCAGGAACGCCACGATACTCGTTTGGCATGAGAAAGAATATTCCCATAAGCAACTTAACGGACGGTGTGCCGTCGGGGACGTATCGCGAGATCAAGGACACGACAGTGGCGATACGAAGTTAAACAAATGTCGGGGTGTATTGAACGATGAACGACCAGGGTTTGGCGGGCCAGCCGTATTGCTCGTTGTGGCGTTCGACGTAGCGGATGCGATTCAGTACGGAGCGTACGTCGAAGCAGAAGCGTTTGTCGCAGCCGTCGGTCCAGATCGGACGTCCAGGATTCAGCCCGTAGCGGACGGCGTCTTTGGCGCATTTTACGATGTCGCGGATCGGGCACGTCGTGAAATCGATCACGATATGGACGTGCCAGGTGCCGATGTGGAGTGCGAGGATCCGAACGTCGAGTCGCGAGACAACTTGATTGCCCGAGAAAGTCGCCGATTTCCAATAGTCGAGCACGCTCGAAAACGTAGACTGGGTGCTTCATGCGACGGCGATCGGCCGATTCGAGGATTGGATCGGGCGGAAGGATTTTGCCGTCGTCGACCCAACCGCGGCGGTCGCCACGAAGCCACGTTCCATAGGTGGACATTGTTATCAGCGTTGCCAGCGTGTTGGCCATGCGGCGGATCGTACCACGGGCAACAATATTAATCCAACTATTTAGCCCCGGGTGATATTGCGGTCCTGCCGCAAATACACCCGGGGCCTGCTTCTATGCCCGCAATTGCCGCGTAAAAAAAACAGCCGTGTTGGCGCAAAAAAATCGCCCCGGGTGTTACGCAGGCGGAGCCGGCGAATCACCCGGGGCTAGATAGCGGTGGATTTGCCAATTCACTATTAATACATATCATCCATGCCGCCGTGGCCGGCGCCGCCGCCGCCCTTCTTGTCCTTCTTGGGCGCTTCGGCGATCAGTGCGTCCGACGTCAGCAGCAGCGTGGCGACGCTCGCCGCGTTTTGCAACGCGGTGCGGGTGACCTTGGTGGGGTCGATCACGCCGGCTTTCACCAGGTCTTCGTACTTGTCGGTCGCGGCGTTGTAGCCTTCGTTGCCCTTGCGCTTCGAGCACGCGCTCGCAGACGATGCCGCCGTCTTGGCCGGCGTTGTCGGCGATGGCGACGAGTGGCGAGCGGCTTGCGCGGGTAACGATCGCGTAGCCAACCTTGTGGTCGTGCGTCGCGTCCTCGGATGGCTTGGCTTTGACACAGGCCCGCAGCAGGGCCACGCCGCCGCCGGGAAGGATGCCTTCTTCGACCGCAGCGCGGGTGGCGTGCAGGGCGTCTTCCACGCGGGCCTTCTTTTCCTTCATCTCGCTCTCGGTCGCGGCACCCACGTTGATTTTGGCCACGCCGCCGGCCAGCTTGGCCAAGCGTTCTTCGAGCTTCTCGCGGTCGTAATCGCTCGTGGTGTTTTCGATCTCGCGGCGAATCTGCTCGATGCGGCCTTTGATGTCGTCGCTCTTGCCGGCGCCTTCGATGATGGTGGTGTTGTCCTTGTCGACGATCACCTTTTTCGCCCGGCCAAGCTGCTGTAGCGTGATGCTGTCCAGCTTGATGCCGAGGTCTTCAAAGATGGCCTGGCCGCCCGTGAGGATCGAAATGTCCTCGAGCATGGCCTTGCGGCGATCGCCGAAGCCGGGGGCTTTTACGGAGCACACTTGGAACGTGCCGCGGAGCTTGTTGATCACCAAGGTGGCGAGCGCTTCGCCTTCGATGTCCTCGGCCACGATCAATAGCGGACGGCCGCTGTTGACGACGGCTTCCAACACCGGCACCAGATCCTTGACGCTCGAAATCTTCTTTTCGTGCACGAGCACGTAGGCGTCTTCCAGCGTGCACTGCATGGTTTGCGGATCGGTGACGAAATACGGCGAAAGGTAGCCGCGGTCGAACTGCATGCCCTCGACCCACTCGACCTCGATGCCCAGGCTCTTGCCTTCGTCGACGGTGATGACGCCGTCCTTGCCGACTTTTTCCATCGCCTTGGCGAGCGTTTCGCCGATCTCGCGGTCGCCGTTGGAAGCGATCGTGGCGACCTGGGCCATTTCTTCCGTGCTCTTGATCTTGATCGACATCTTCTTGAGCTCGGCGGTGATGTCTTCGACCGCCTTCTCGATGCCTTCCTTCATCTGCACGGGATTGACGCCCGCGGCGACACTCTTGAGGCCCTCGTTGAAAATGGCTTCGGCCAGCACGGTGGCGGTGGTGGTGCCGTCGCCGGCGACGTCGCTGGTCTTCGACGCGACTTCCTTCACCATTTGGGCGCCCATGTTCTCATACGTATCTTCTAGTTCAATTTCCTTGGCCACGGTGACACCGTCCTTGGTGACGGTCGGCGAGCCGAAGGATTTTTGGAGAATGACATTGCGGCCCTTGGGACCGAGCGTGACTTT
Organism: uncultured Planctomycetota bacterium; assembly: GCA_963786455.1. Lineage (GTDB taxonomy): Bacteria > Planctomycetota > Planctomycetia > Pirellulales > Lacipirellulaceae > JABDGM01. The sequence continues at coordinate 768,275 of CAWAZX010000019.1, forward strand.
CACGGCCCGGGCCAACTTCTGCACGCCGCGGCGCATCGCCTCGCGGGCTTCTTGATCGAAGGCAATCATTTTTGCCATGAGTGGCTCCCTTGTGTGCGGATTGAAATTTGTACCGTTAGAAAACGGCTTGGTGGATAATGTCGTTTGTTTCAGTGCGCCAGGGGCTAGGGGCTAAGTTCGCCACCGTAATCCCCAGTCGCTAGCCCCCAGCCTCCGGTTCCTACTCGATGACCGCGAGGATATCGGTCTCGCTCATGAGCAGGTATTCATCGTCGCCGATGTTGATTGTTTCCGGCGCGTAGCTGGTGAAGAGCACGCGGTCGCCCTTCTTGACTTGCATTTCGCCGCGGCTGCCATCATCGAGAAGCTTGCCGGTGCCGACGGCGATGATCGTGCCGCGGCTGGGCTTATCTTTGGCCGTATCCGGAATGTAAATGCCGCCGGCGGTCTTCTCTTCCGTTTCATCGCGCTCGACGACGACTTTATCGCCGAGCGGTTGCAGCGTGACTTTGGATTTCGGTTTCGACTTCGTAGCGGTCGCGGGCATGAGATCCTCCTGGTTAGTAGCTGTTAGATAGAGGCTGTTAGCTATTAGCCGTTAGCTATTAGCTAGAAATTTGGTTGACGCCGTGTGATGGGCGTGTGGTCGATATGGAATCGAGCGATTTGCTCTCCGCCCGGTTTCCCCTCTGGCTAATAGCTAAAAGCTGACGGCTAATAGCTATCCGCGAGCCCCTCATTACGGCGCGGAATCAGGCAGTTGGCAAGGGGGCACAAAGCAAGCCGTGCGCCAAAGTGGTTGGCGGCCATAACTTACGTCGTGGCAGAAGCTTGCGGCAATTGGGCTCGTCTCTCAACCTGGTCCGCTGCTGCCAAAGTGGCGGAACGTCCCGGAACATTCACGTGAAGCAAAATAAATGTATGCCAGTTTGGCAGCACGGACGTGGACGTAACTGGCGTACCCGTTCGCGCCGATTCGCCTACAATTGCAATTGAATGTTGAAAACGGCCACGGCGGCGACTTCTGTCGGCGCCGGCCGCGGGCCGCGGACCGGCTGCAGGAGTTGGCCGCACATCTGGATTTGCACCCTGGCTTTGCCGACGTGGTCGCCAGCCTGGAAGCAGGGCACGGCGGGACGCTCGGCGGAGTCTGGGGGTCTTCGCGCGCATTGGTGGCCGCGGCGCTGGTTCGATCGTGCCCGGGCCTCTGGTGGTCGTGGCACCACATCCCGGCGAAATCGATGCGATCGCACGCGATCTTGAGCTCTTCAGCAATGCACCGGTGGCGTTGTTTCCGGCTTGGGAAGCGGAGCCGGGCGAGCGCGTCGTGCATGATGAGATTTATGGCGAGCGGCTGCGAGTGCTGAAAGAGCTGGAGGCAAGGAGCAAGAAGCAGGGAGTTTCCTCTGCTCCCCGCTCCCCGCTCCCTGCTCCCTGCTCCTCCATCCTTGTCACGAGCATCCAGAGCCTGCTGCAGCCGGTGCCGAGTCGCGATACGTTTGCCGCGGCGTCGCGCGAGATTCGTGTTGGCGGCGCAGCTCAACGAGCAGGAACTCACGCGCTGGCTGGTGGAGCGCGGTGGCCATGCGACGACGGCGGTCGAGCTGCCGGGCGAGTTTTCGCTGCGTGGCGGCATTTTGGACATCTTCCCGCCCGATGCTGACGACCCGGTTCGCATCGAACTGTTCGGCGACGATGTCGAATCGATCCGACGGTTCGATGTCGCGTCGCAGCGAAGCCTCGAAACGCTGGAGTCGACAACGATCACGATGTTGGAGCCCACGGCGTCGGATCGCGCACACTTCACAGCTACGTGCCGCCCAGCACCTGGTTCCTGCTCATCGAGCCGAGCGAGCTCGCCGAAGAGGGCAAATTCTATCTGGAGCGGATGGATCGGCCGCAAGGCTTTCACGCGGTGCGGCCGACGCTGGAGGAAATCTACAAGTTTCCGTCGGTCACGGCTTCGGGCGTGCCGTCGGGGTCGATGGAAACGACGGCCCATCTTGAATTCGAATCGGTCGAGCGGTTCAGCGGCGAGATCGGCAAGGTCCGCGACGAGCTGGATAAGGTCAGCGAAGGCCACGAAGTGTTCGTCGTTTGCGAGACGGACGCGGAATGCGAGCGGCTCGGCCAATTGTTCGTGGCGTCGAAGTTGCTCGCCGCCGGCCAGTTGCACTTCGTCGTCGGACACATGGAGGCCGGCTTCCGCATCGTGCCGCAGCGGATCATGCTGGTGAGCGCGGCCGAGCTGTTCCAACGGCAGGATCTTGCCCGCACCACGCGGCGGCGTCAAGCGCGGGCGATCGACAGCTTTCTCGAGCTCCGCGAAGGCGATCTCGTGGTGCATGTGGCGCACGGCATCGGCCGCTATCGCGGCCTGCGATTGCTGGAGAAGGACGACCGGGCTGAAGAGCACCTGGAGCTGGAATATCACGGCGGCACGAAGATTTATGTGCCGGCGGCACAAGATCGAGCTCGTGCAGAAATACGTCGGCGGCAAGGGCGCCAAGGCCTTACTTGCGCACATCGGCGGCAAGGCATGGGTGCGGCAGAAGGAGGCGGCCCAGCGGGCGGTGACCGATCTGGCCGCCGAGATGATCGAGCTGCAGGCGGCCCGCGATGCCCGGCCGGGCATCGCATTCCCGCCGGATACGCGAATGGCAGCGCGAATTCGACGCCGCGTTCCCATACCAGGAAACGCCCGACCAGCTCACGGCGATCGACGACATCAAGCGCGACATGCACGCGGCCCGGCCGATGGACCGGCTGCTGTGCGGCGACGTCGGTTTCGGCAAAACGGAACTGGCGATCCGGGCGGCGTTCAAGGCGATCGATGCCGGCTACCAAGTGGCCGTGCTCGTGCCGACGACGGTGCTGGCCGAGCAGCATCGCCGCACGTTCAGCGCGCGGATGGCCGAGTTCCCGTTCGAGATTGCCGCGCTATCGCGGTTCTGCACGGCGAAGGAACAGCGGGAAATCATCGAGCGCACGGCCGACGGGCAGGTCGACATCCTCATCGGCACGCACCGGATGGCGTCGCCCGACGTGCAATTCGCCAATCTTGGCCTGCTTGATCATCGACGAGGAGCAGCGGTTCGGCGTGGAGATCAAGGAGCGGCTCAAAGCGCTGCGGGCCACAGTGGACGTGCTCACGATGACAGCCACGCCGATTCCGCGCACGCTGCACATGTCGCTGTTGGGCGTGCGGGCGATCTCCAATCTGGAAACGCCGCCGGCCGACCGGCTGGCCGTCGAAACGCGCGTCACGCGCTTCAGCGACGAGCTGGTGCGACACGCGATCATGCGCGAGCTGAACCGCGGCGGGCAGATTTACTTCGTCCACAACCGCATCAACGACATCCACGCCGTGGCAATGCGGCTGGCCGAGATCGTGCCCGAGGCACAAATCGACATCGGCCACGGCCAGATGCCGGAGCACGAACTGGAAGACGTCATGCTGCGGTTCGTGCGCGGCGAGACGGATATTCTGCTGTCGACGACGATCGTCGAAAGCGGCCTCGACATCCCCAACGCCAACACGATTTTCATCGACGACGCCGATCGCTACGGCCTGGCCGATCTGCATCAACTTCGCGGCCGCGTGGGGCGGTACAAGCATCGGGCGTACTGCTACCTGCTGGTGGACGAGAACCGGCATCTTGTCGCCGGAGGCCGCGCGGCGGCTGCGGGCGATCGAGGAATTCAGCCAGATGGGCGCCGGCTTCGCCCTGGCGATGCGCGACCTGGAACTGCGCGGCGCCGGCAACATTCTGGGCACGCAACAGAGCGGGCACATCGCCACGGTGGGCTACGAAATGTACTGCGCGCTGTTGGAGCGGGCCGTGCGGCAATTGAAGCAGCTGCCGCCGCGGGAATCGGTCGACGTGAATATCGATCTGCCGGGCGAAGCGTACTTGCCACGCGACGTATGTGCCCGACATGCGATCGAAGATCGACCTGTATCGCCGGCTGGCGCGGCTGACGACCGAAGCGGCCGTCGACGATTTTGCCAGCGAGCTGGCCGACCGGTTCGGCCCGCTGCCCGATGTCGTCGGCCACCTGCTGGAGCTAGCACGCGTGCGGATTTGGGCGCACAGCTGGGGAGTGCATGAAATCCGGCTGGAGGATCGCTACGCGGTGCTGGGTTACACGTCGCAACAAAAGCTGTCGCCGCTGGTGCAGCGTGCCCAGGGGCGGTTACGGGTGGCCGATCGACAAAGCGCGTATCTGCTGCTGGCAAGCCGCATCGACGACCCGCCAGCCGTGTTCGAGGAAATCAAATCACTCTTGCAGCCGGAACGGCGCGCGGCCTAGAATCCGCCGCTTTTTTGAAACGGCTGTCAGCTATCGGTCGCCACGGCGACTCCCGAGCTGCCGGCTATCGGCCAGGATGATCTCGGCGGCCGCTTATCGTGCGCAAACTCATCTCATTCTTGAATTCAATCGTCGCATACGCCATTTGCGGCTCGTTCTGCGCGCTGAGTACTGCGCAGGCTCTTCTCAACGCGCCAGTTCCCGAGGCCGCCGCGCCAATTGTCACCGCCGACGCGGCATCGCTCGAAGGATGCCAGATGATCCGCGGATCGACAATCAAGTGGTGCTGGCGTGCGAAGTGTTGTGGCGCGTGAATCAAACGATCGAGTTGAATGGCGACAAGATCCCGCCGAACCAAATCGAGGAGGTCCGCCAGCAGCTGCTCAAGCGCGAGATCGCCACGCTCGTGGATCGGAAACTGATCTACGACGAGTTTCGCCGCAATGTGCCGGCCGAGAATTTGCCGCGGCTGGAAGAGAACCTTGTCGAGCCGTTCCAGGAACGTGAGATTCCCGATTTGATGAAGCAGCTCAAAGTCGAAAACCAACGCGACCTGGAACGCGAGCTGACGCGGCTTGGCTCTTCGCTGGCCGATGTGCGCCGATCGTTTAATGAACGGGTGATTGCCAGCGAGTGGATTCGCACCAAGGTAAAGATCAACGAGGAAGTCAGCCCGGAAGAAATGCTGGAATACTACCAGGCGCACCTGACCGACTTCGATTTTCCGTCGAAGGCCCGCTGGGAGGAGCTCATGGTTCGCAAGAGCCGGTTTGCCCACCCGCGCGAAGCTTGGGCAGAACTTTGTTACATGGGCAACGAAGTGATCCAGCGGAACGCGGCAAACCCGGTGCGTGGGCCGGCGTTCGCAGAAGTCGCGAAGGCCAAATCCGATGGGTTCACGGCCAAGGAGGGCGGACTGCACGATTGGACCACGAAGGGTGCGCTCAAGGCCGTCGCAATCGATCAAGCGTTGTTCTCGCTGGAAATCGGCCAGATGAGCCTCATCTTGGAGAGCGAAGAGGGCTTCCACATTGTGCGTGTACTGGAGCGACAGGAAGCCGGGCGCAAGGCGTTTAAGGACGTGCAGCCGGAAATTCGCGATAAGCTCAAAGATCAGCGGTTCCAAGTCGGTATCGAGCAATATCTGACCAAACTCCGCCGCGACGCCCGAGTCTGGACCGCCTTCACCGGCAACACCACGGCAGACGTGCTGTTAGGCCGCAAGCCGGAAGAGACGCAACAGCGGTAGCTGTACGCGTTGATGCGAAATTCAGTAGCAATACTTAGGCGGTTCGTCTACTGACGAGTTCAGATGCCCCACTTCGTCGCCCACGCCGGATAGTCATCGTTGATCAACTCGGCCGGCCAGTCGCCGTAGTAGGCGTATCCCAGTCGGCGTTCGCGTTCGATTTCTCCGTAGTTGTAGCGCACGATGGAATCGCGGCCGGTGAAGATGGGGCGGTTCGTACCGATTTCGTAGAAGCGGGCCCACATGGGCGGGGCATCGGCGTCTTTTTCAACGGCCCGATCGCGTCCTTCCGGCGTTTGTACGCGCACGACGCGAATGCCGTCAATTTTCACGGAATCAAGCCAAGCAACGGCGCCCCGCACTGCGGCGATGATCTCCGGCGATGGATTATCAACTCGCATCAAGCAGCGCACCAGACCTACACTTTCGTGACCCGATAACGATACCGGCTCAAACGTACGGGCCGGCGACGGGGCAAAAGTCTTTTCGTCGTGCTGGGCACACCAGCCGGTGCGCTTGCCATCGACCACGATCTGGCACTTAAGGATGCAATCGATGCCTTTGGCGAACGCCGCGGCGGCCTGTTTTCGGCGTTCGGGATCTACTAAATCGAATGGTTTGTCACCCTCCGCCACATCATCCATGAGCATCATTACACCACTCTGGGCGTTGTCGTTGAAATCGATGTGGGTGTAATATCCTTCGCGCGGCGGGTAAAACATGGGCCAGCCGCCGCTGTCGTATTGCGCTGCCAGCAACCAATCGAGGCCCTTGAAAAAGGCTTCTCGCACTCGCTCATCGTTGGTTTCTGAATGGGCACGGGCCAGGAAGCGAAGCTGCGTGTACGTTCCGCTGTTGTCGATGGTAGATTCATCGCGGCGGCGATCGGCCAGCCGGTTTTTCGCCGCATCGGAGAGCGGCCGTGCCATGTCAGTATTCTTCGGCCAGCCGCCGGACGGAAACTGGTACAGCAGCACATTCTCGACCACCTGCCGACCTTCGTCCGTGTTAAACCAGTCTGCCGCTTGCTCCTGCGCGCGGTTCCATGAAATCGCCGCCGCACTGTATGTGACGAAAGCAAACACAATTAACCCAAAAAGAATCGACTGGCGCAAAACGAAATGGTAGTTGTGATAAGCTTGCATTGATTCGTCCGGCTTTCCTGCAACGCTTTGCCGAGATAACATGGTTACATGGCCTTCCAGATCTGTACTCTCCAGAGGCGGTCGACCATCTTTCGTTTTTAGCCAGATCGGAGCAAGTAAGGGTAGTGAATGAAGTCGAACTTCAATTAATTCACGAGCCCGCATTACCAACGCGCAAACGAAAGTTGTTGAGGCCCAATTCTGTCGCTCCATGGGAGCTACGCTTAGGAGATATTCGAGTATTTTACAGTATACAAGAGTCACCAGCCGCAGTGCATATCAAAGCCGTGGGAAAGAAGATCCATAACGTGCTCTGGATTGGAGGCGAAAGAATTGAACTATGAGAACCATTGATCTATCGGAAGTGGCTGCACTCGTCCCACTTCTGCAATCCGAAAATCAAGAGCCGCTGGTTGTTACAAAAAACGGTCAGACGGTTGCAGCGATCGTTCCCACGAACGAAGACGACGTGGAGAGCTTGCTCTTGAGCATCAACCCGATGTTTCAGGCGATTCTCGATCGGTCCCAGCGACGATTAGAGTCCGACGGCGCTATTTCAAGTGCCGACGTTCGTAAGCGCCTCGGCATCGAACCCGATGCGGCAAAAGAGAATTGATTGACAGCCGAGCTGCGAAGTCCCCGCAACCTGAAACTCACACGGAGACTTGTGCTGACTCGGCATCGCAATGGGCCAACAACCTATCCGTCCCAACGCGGTGGCAGAAATCGCCAAACGATTCGCCGTTCTGCCTGACTTCCTTGAAGTAGCGGAATACCGGCACGAGTGTTGGCACAACGTCGGCAGTCGGCACCAAATCCTTGTAGATGAAATTGAGCCGGTCGCCCAGCACTCGCCCGCCGAGGAAGATCGTGTACTTGTCTTTGGTTTTGCCGACCAGGCCGATGTCGGAATTGTAAGGCCGGGCGCAGCCGTTCGGGCAGCCGGTCATGCGGGTGGTGAAGACTTCGTCCTGCAGGCCGAGCTTTTCTAGTTCAACTTCAAGCTCGTCCATGATGGAGGGCATGACCCGCTCGCTCTCGGAGACCGCCAGGCCGCACGTGGGCAGTGCCGGACAGGCCATCGACCAGCGACGAACGGCCGTGTAGTCCTCGCTTAGCGGCACATTGTGTCGGCGGAAAATACCCTCCAATTCAGCGCGATCGGCCGCGTTGATATCGCAAAAAATGATGCTCTGGTGAGGCGTCAGGCGTAGCGGCGGATGGAAACGCGTGCAGATTTCGCGCAGCGCCGTCTTGAGCTGCATGGTTTCATCGTCCTTGATTCGACCGTTCTCGATGTTCAGGCCGTAGAACCAGCGGCCGTCGCCCTGTTCGTGCCAGCCCATGCCGTCGTTGAACCCGTGCACGCCCGATCGGCCGCAACGGCTCAAGCGCGTCGCCGAAATACTCTTCGACTTTCGCGCGAAAGCGCTCGAGGCCCCAGTTCGTGATGAGATATTTCATGCGGGCGACTTTGCGATCGGCCCGGTTGCCGAAATCGCGCTGCACTTTCACGATTGCGATGCACAGGTCGACCGCACGGTCCGCGTCGATGTAGCACATCGGCAGTGCGACCATCGGGAAGGTCTTCTTGGCGCTAGGCGTCACGCCGAAGCTGCCGCCCACCAGCACGTTGTAACCCACCACATTCCAGTCCTCGCAAATGGCGAGCAACCCGATGTCGTTGGCGTATACATCGACGCTGTTGTCGCCCGGCAATCCGACGGCGATTTTGAATTTGCGCGGCAGGTAGGTCTTGCCGTAAATCGGCTCCACCGGATCGTCGCCAGGCGTTGCCGGCCCGGCCGGATTTGCCGTCGGAACGCCGACTTCGCCGACATCAATCGACTCGCCAGTTTCGCCGTTGGTCAGCCAAATCTGATGGTAAGCTCGGGTGCGCGGGTTGAGCTGTCGCACGAGCTCGCCGGCCAGCTCGTACATTTGCTCGTGCACGGGATCGCCATTGTACGGGCAGGGCGAGCACATCACGTTTCGTTTCACGTCGCCGCACGCGGCGAGCGTCGACAGCTGTACTTCGTTGATGCGCTGGATGGTGCGCTTCAGATTCGTTTTCAACACGCCGTGAAGTTGCAGGCCCTGCCGCGTGGTGATCCGCAGCGTGGTGTTGCCCACCTCATCGCACAAGTCCAGCTCGGCGAGCAGTTGATCACTTGTCAGTCGACCGCCGGGGATGGCGGTACGCACCATGAAGCTATAGAACTTGGCCTTCGGCGGACCGTCGACACGCGCTTCGGCCCGACGCTCACGGTCGTCCTGTTGATATGTGCCGTGGTGTTTGAGTAGCTGCGTGCTAGCCTTGCTGACAAACTCGTTGCTGTCGCGCAGTTCCTCGGCGATTGTGCCGCGAAGATAGTTGCTTGCCGCTTTTGCAATTTCAACGGGGCTGAGCTTGTCGGGTTGTCCGTTTTCTTCGTGGTCGGCCATCATCTTTACCAAATCGGTAGACATTACCCAGCTTATAAGGCTGACAATCGAATGATACCTTGGAATCGGCTCCGGAGCCAAGGTTGGTCGAGCAGTGGAGGGGACTAGGGGCTGGGGACTGGGGACTACTTGCTTTCGCGCGGATCGCTACTATCAAAACGGGACGGCATTTGATTCATTCTGGTTCGGCCTTCTTCCCTTTGTCCGCTCGCAATTTCGCCTGCGATATAAAAGTAAATGACGGCTCCTGACTCCCAGCCCCCAGCCCCCAGCCCACAGTCCCCGGCCGTCTGGCTTGCGACAGGATTCGGCCTGGGCCTTATTAGTCCTGCGCCGGGAACCGTTGGGTCGGCAATTTGGGGCTTGCCACTGGCCTGGGCGATTGGCCGGTTGCCTGGTTTTTGGTTGCAGTTTGGGGCGATCCTTTTTTTGAATCTTGTGGGAATCCCGCTCGCCACGGCGGCTGGGAGGGCGTTGGGGGGGAAAAAAGATAACCAGGCGATCATTTGGGACGAGATAGCCACCGTGCCCGTTGTGTTCCTGTTCGTTCCGCTCACCACCTGGCGAATTGCGCTAGCGGGTTATGTGTTGCATCGCCTGCTCGATATCACAAAGCCTCCGCCGGCGCGCCAGCTCGAACGACTGCCGGACGGATTGGGCGTGATGGCAGATGATTGGATGGCGAGCCTCTACGCATGTTTGCTCCTAGCCGGAATGGAGTGGCTCGATCAAACCGCCCAGTGGGGACTGCTTTTTCCCGGCGGCTGACACCTGCGTCCTGCAGCGATAGAATCGGCTAAGCCGCAAGCGGCTGGCTCTCAACTTTTGACGCTCGACCCTCGATCCGCGCATGGCCAGAATTCTTGATGGTAAACAGTTGGCCCAGGAGATTCGCTCGGAGCTTGCCGAGGAGGTGGTCGAGTTCATTCAGAACAACGGCGTCGTGCCGTGCCTCGCGGCAGTGCTGGTGGGTAACGACCCGGCCAGCGAAGTGTACGTGCGCAACAAGCGCCGCGCATGCGAAGCAGTAGGTATTGAAAGCCAGTTGTACCGCCTCGACGCGAGCACAAACTCCGAAGAGCTGCTGCAGCTCATCGCCAGGCTTAACAAAGACCATGAGGTCCACGGCATTCTGGTGCAGTTACCTCTGCCGCCGCAGATCGATGCCAACCGCGTGCTAATGGCCGTGAGCCCGGCCAAGGATGTCGACGCGTTTCACCCGGAAAACGTGGGCCGCCTGGTGCAAGGTCGGCCTCGGTTTTTACCCTGCACTCCGCAGGGAGTGCAGCAACTGCTGGTGCGCAGCGGCATCGAAATTGCCGGCCGGCATGTGGTTGTGCTCGGCCGGAGCGATATCGTCGGCCGACCCCTTTCGATCATGCTTTCGCAGCGCGGCGCTGGGGCCGACGCCACGGTAACGTTGTGTCACAGTCGAACACGCGACCTGGCGTCCGTGACGCGGCTGGCGGACATTTTGATTGTCGCCATCGGCCAGGCGAAATTTGTCACCGCCGATATGGTGAAACCGGGGGCCGTCGTCGTCGATGTGGGCATCAATCGGAGCGAGGAGGGCGTGGTGGGCGACGTCGATTTCGACGCCGTGCGAGAAGTTGCCGGTGCCATCACGCCGGTGCCGGGCGGCGTCGGCCCGCTCACCATCGCCATGCTGCTGCGGAACACGCTGGCCGCCGCGCAAGCCCTCGAAAAGTGACTTGGCTGCACCGCGTCGCAATGCCAGCGAGATTGTAAAGTTCCACAGCCCTCGCCATATCCTTTGTTTGGCATTCGCTGACGAGAATGTTATCCTAACGGTGCGGATTCGGCCAAATGGGCTGTTTGCTGGACTTAGCCACCTCATCACACGGCTTGTTGTTAGGGAGGATCGATTCATGACCGAGCCCCGACCTGCCCTCTCATTGTCGCGCGTCTTGGCGGTCGTGTTGCCGGTCGCCCTCGTCGGAGGCGGCTTGTACTGGTGGTCAACGGGATTGGAATCTAAAGCCCGCGAGGAAATGTCGTCCAACGTGTTCGCACGGATTCTCAGCTCGAACGCAGCCGCGGGCGGCGCGGCGATGGATTATTCCGACCAGGACGGCGATCTCGTGGCCGATTCGCCGGACAATCCGGAACGATGCATCGCCCCTGAAGTGCTGATGTTTTCGTTCGTGGCCGGCGACGCGGAAAGCGTGCCCGAAGAAGACTGGCAGCAGCTCATCGCGCAAATGGCCGAGAAAACGGGCCGCGAAGTGAAATACATCCACTACGGCACAGCAGATGAACAACTTGAGGCGCTGAAGAAGGGTGAGCTGCACATCGCCGGTTTGAACACGGGCATCGTGCCGGTTGCCGTGCAGCGCAGCGGCTTTGTGCCCGTCTGCACGTTCGGCCGCGAAGATGGTACGTGGGGTTACACCATGAAACTGCTCGTACCGGCCGACAGCCCGATCAAAGATGTCGCGGGCTTGAAGGGACGCAAGATCACGTTGACCAGGCCCGATTCGAATTCCGGTTGCAAGGTACTCCTGGCCTTGCTGCGCGACGAGTACGACATGCAACCGGATCGCGATTACACGTGGGGCTTCTCGCTGGGGCATGAAGAATCGATCAAAGGCGTGGCGGCGAAGGAGTTCGAGGCGGCACCCGTGGCGAGCGATATCCTGGCCCGCATGGTGGAACAGAACGAGGTGGATCCCAACGCGTTTCGTACCATCCGCGAATCGGAGCGATTCCCGCCCGCCACCATCGGGATTGTTTTCAATCTGACGCCAGAATTGCGCGACTCGATTCGCGAGACGCTGCTGGCATTCGAACTGCCCGGCACCGGTTTAGAGGGCGAGTTCGGCGCCGATGTCACGAAGCTCGTGCCGATCAACTACAAGCAAGACTGGGCGAACGCGCGGCACATCGATCAACTGGTAGCGCAGGCGCAAGCCCAAATCTAGCTAATTGCCGCGCTGACGCAGCGCTTCGTAAAACAGCACGGCGGCGGCTGTCGACACATTGAGACTGTCGGCCACCCCATGCATGGGCAAACGCACGTTAGTGACATTCGTGCCATTCCAGACCTGGCTCAGGCCGGCCGCTTCACTGCCCAATACAATGGCAACGCCCTTGCTCATGTCAGCAGCCGTGTAGACAAGCTCGGCATCGGGACGGGCGGCGATGATCGGCACGTTTTGGTCACGCAGCCACTCGATTGTTTCGGTCGTTGTTGCTTCACACACGTTGTCGCGAAACACCGTGCCCAAGCTGGCGCGAATCGTGTTGGGGTTGAACAGGTCGGTTCGTCCGTCGGCGACGATCACGGCGTCGACGCCCGCCGCATCTGCGCTGCGCAGATGGCGCCAAGATTGCCGGGCTTCTCAATGCCCTCCAGCACGGCGATGATCGGCCGCGGCGGCAGGGGCAGATCCTGCAGCGAGCGCATCGGTCTCTCCGCGACGATGACAAGTCCGTCGTCGCGATCGCCGAATGCTAACTTGGTATATACGCCGGCGCTAACGCTAAAAACTTCCGACTGTGTCGAGTGAATGGCGTGAATCGCGTTCTGGCTTTCCCGCGATTCGCATAACTCTTCGCAAATGAATGCCTCCGCGCAGCGAACTCCAGATGCAATGGCGCGCAGGATTTCGCGCGCGCCATCGATCAGGAATCGCCCTTGTCGCCCGCGCTCGCGACCGGTCCGCAGCTGCACGGCCAACTTCACACGTGGGTTTTGCCGGCTAGTTATACGCGATGGGGTTGCCATGCAACCATAATCCGACGTCGGAGATTAAATTGTCAACTCACGACATCGAATAAACATTGGATAGATATTGAAAGTTGGTTATAGTTTCCCCATGCACGTATTCACTTACGGCACGTTGATGTTTCCGGAAGTGTGGCAGGCCGTGGTCGGCAGGCAGTTCGCAGCGGTCGATGCGACGGCTGCAGGTTATGCCATCTACCGCGTCCGCGACGCCGTGTTTCCCGGGATCACCGCGGCCGGTGAACGGGACGCGGTCCGCGGTGTCGTCTACCTCGATGTCGACCCGACATCACTCACCCGCTTGGATTTGTTTGAAGACGACTTCTATCGCCGCGAAACTCTCTGGTTGTCGTGCGACGACGGCCAGCGGCGGGCCGCCGATGCCTACGTGGTGCCGAATGAGAATCGCCATTTCTTGACGACGGAACCGTGGCAGGCTGAACGATTTGTAGCCAGTGGTGGCTTAGAGACGTTCATTCGCCGCTTTGAGGGTTTTGCCCGACTGGTGACCGGCAGCTCCGATCGATCAGAACTGTAAACCGCCTGGCTGGTTTTCACGTTGCGGGAAAGGCCTTCTGGGCCGAGGATGGTCCATCGGCTGGTCAATTCTCAGGCTAGAATGACGGCCAAATGTACCGGAGGAATGATGCGCAGAGGCAGAATTGTGTTTCCCAGACTACGCATTTCACTTATAATATTGGCCCTGGTTGGAAAGCGTGGGGGTTTCGGCAGTTTGGTGTGAGAATTGCGGATCCGCCCCGGGTTCGATCTAGCTAAAAAGCTGCGAAACTTATAGCAGTGGGCGTCAATTTACGAGTCTTCGCCCATCCTATGCATCTGGTGAATGCATGATCTTCCGATACGCCTATCTAGCATTGCTCCGGCAGCGGCTTCGCCGATTTCGAGCCGATGCGCGGCAGTCGCGGGCAATTCAACGCCGCGAGCTATTGCAGAAGATTAAACGGCATGGCAACAGTGATTTCGGCCGCGATCATGGTTTTGCCGAGATGAAATCCGTGGAGGACTTCCGCCGTCGAATGCCGGTGATGACGTTCGAGGATCATCAACCGTACATTTCTCGCGTGTTGCAGGGAGAAACGACGGCGCTGTTCGCGCCTGGCACGCGCGTATTGATGTTCGCAATGACGTCGGGCACGACAGGCGAGCCTAAGCGGCTGCCGATCACCGAGGAGTTGTTTCGGGAGTATCGCGCGGGCTGGCGAATGTGGGCCGCGGGCGTATACGGCGATCACTACGGGCTGCTGCTCACCAAAACATTGCAGCTCACGAGCGATTGGCAGCGATATCGTACTCCGGGCGGCGTTGCTTGCGGACAAATTAGCGGGCTAGCAGCATCGACCCGGCCCAGGATTGCCAGCCGCGCGTTCTTGCTGCCACCCGCAACTGGTCGAATCCACGACCCGGCTGCCAAGCACTACACTGCATTGCGACTTGCCCTTACTTCGGATCGGATCGGAATGATCATCACGGCCAACCCGAGCACGCTGGTCGAGTTCGCACGCCGGGCTGATCAACAACGGGAAGTCGCTCCTGCGCGATATTCACGACGGCACACTCTCGTGCGATTTGCCGTCGGAGGTTCGTGCTGCCCTGGCAAGGCGAATCGCTCGCCGCAATCCGCGCCGAGCTCGCGAGCTGGAGCAGCTTGCTGAAGCGCACGGCACGCTTTTGCCGAAACATGCCTGGCCCCATTTGAAGGTCATCGCGGTGTGGACTGGTGGATCGGTCGGCGTATTTATGCCGAAGGTGGCCGATATGTTTGGCGAGACCGCAGTTCGCGACCACGGTCTCTCGGCCAGCGAAGGCCGCATGACAATTCCACTTCAGGATAGCAGCCGGGCCGGGCTGCTCGATTTCTACCATCATTATTTTGAGTTCATTCCCGTCGAAGAGCAGAACAGTAAGCGGCCCACGGTGCTCGAGGCGCACGAATTGGCCGAAGGGCAAGACTATTTCATCTTGCTCACTACCTCCGGCGGTCTCTATCGCTATAACATCCAGGACGTTGTCCGCTGCGTGGGCTTCGAGGGCGAGACGCCGCTGCTCGAATTCCTGAGTAAAAGCAAGAGTTTCTCGAATTTGACCGGTGAGAAAATCAGCGAGCATCAGGTCATTGAAGCCGTCAAGCGAAGTTTCCGCGAGTTGGGCTTGGCCATCGACACCTTTACGCTGGCGCCCGTGATGGAGGACATGCCACGTTACGTGCTGCTTATCGAACCGCACGTTCACCAGGGACGCACTCGCGAGTTAGCCCGCGCCGTTCAAGCGCAACTTGAGCGCGTTAACGAAGAGTATGCGGAAAAGTGTGCCGGGGGACGGCTGTCGCCAATTCGCATTGGCGTGCTCCCGGCCGGAACGTGGGACCAATTGCGGCAGGAAAAGACCGGCCCGCGCGGCAATTTCGAGGAATATAAGCATCCCTGCCTGGTGGGCGATCTGGGATTTGCTCGCGCTTCTCGCCGCGCTATCCCGATTCCGCCACGTATGCCGCCCGAGTATCATAGCGAGGTCTATCGCAGTGACTTCAAAGCCACAGTTGCTCCGCGTCGGCCGATCTCGCACTCGCCTCTCTGCTTGCTGAAATGACGACCAAAACCGTCCTCGTTACCGGTGCGACTGGCTTGGTCGGACGCCATTTTGCCCGGCGTGCGGCAGACGCAGGCTACAACGTGCAGGCGATGGTTCGTGGCCATTCGGATCGCAGCGCGCTCGACGGCGTGCCGGTTCGCTTCGTCGAGGGCGATCTGGCCCAGCCGGAAACGCTGCCGGCCGCGCTCGCCGATGCCGACATCGTCGTCCACGCGGCGGCGCACGTCGGCGATTGGGGCCCGGCCGAAAAATATCGTGCGATCAATGTCGTCGCGCTCGAGCACATGCTGGTTGCGGCCGAGCGGCACGGTCGCCTCGAGCGTTGGATTCAAATCAGCTCGCTCGGCGTGTATCCGGCCCGGCATCATTTTGGCACGGACGAAACCGTGCCGCCCGACCTGACTGGACTGGACGGATATACCCAGACCAAGGCCGAGGCCGAGATGGTCATCAATCGGCACATTCGTGAGCATGGTTTGCCGGCCGTCATCCTGCGGCCGGGCTTCATTTACGGTCCCGGCGACCGCCACGCACTGACGCGGATCGTGGAAAAAATCGAAGCGGGCAAGATGAAGTTCCTCGGCCCCGGCGACCGAGTGCTCAACAACACTTCGGTCGACAACCTGTGCGATGCCATTCTGCTCGCCATGGAAAAGCCGGGCATCCTCGGCGAGACGTTCAACATCCGCGATGAGCGGCTGGTGACGCGCGAAGAGTTTATCAACACCGTGGCCGATTACCTCGGCAAGCCGCATCCGCGCCACGTGCCGGAACGGGTCGGCCGCGCGCTGGTTGGGCCGATCGAGACGATCGCACGACTGCGCGGCCGTCAGACGCCGCCGCTGTTGACCCGTGCGCAAATCAAGTTCATGACGCTCAATCTGGACTTTTCGATTGCCAAGGCAAAGCGGCTGCTCGGCTACCGGCCGCGAGTCGATTTCCGCGACGGCATCGTCGCCGCCCTGGATTTCACCACGGGGAAGTCGAAGGCGCAGCGCGAGACGGCGGCGGCTGTTTAAATAGTGGCGAATTCTCAACTGCTCGGTGTTCGCGTTTCTCATGCGCATTCGCCAACTCACTGCGTACGTTGTTCGGCTGCCCCTGAAGCGGCCATTCACGCATGCGTCGGCCACCCGGCAGGATAGCGAAAACGTGCTTGTACGGTGCGAGCTGGCCGATGGCACGATCGGCTCGGGCGAAGGCGTGCCGCGCAGTTATGTCACCGGCGAAACGCCAGCCGGCTGCCTGGCGCAGCTCGCGATGACCCCGCTGGGCGAACAGCTTGGCAACGACTGCAGTTCCTGGCCCGATGTGGTGCGATTGTGCGAGCAATTTACGCCGGCCGCCGATCGTGACGACCCGCGCGGCTGTTATGGCAACGCGCTGCGGTGCGCCGTGGAGATCGAGTATTCTCGATGCGTTCGGGCGGCTATTCGGCGAACCCGTGTCCGCCGTGACGTCGCACTACCGACCAGCGGCAGCGATTCACATGCCGCATAAGGACTTGTTGTACAGCGCCGTGATCGACTCCGGCAACGATCGGCTTTGGCGGAAGCGCTGGTTCGCCGTCTGTATGGATTTCGGCACTGCAAGGTGAAGGTAGGCCACGTGGGAGACGACGACGTTGCCCGGCTGCGCACTATTCGCCGTTGGAGTGGTCGACAAATGGACCTGCGGATCGATGCGAACGAAGCGTGGCCGGCGGCAGAGGTGCGCGGGAAGCTCGAAACGCTCACGTCGTTTGAAATCTCTTGCGTCGAGCAGCCGGTGCCGCATGGTGAAGTGAACTGTCTTGCGGAGTTGCGCCGCCAAGTTGCAGTGCCGATCATGCTCGACGAATCGCTCACCGGCCCGATCGACGCGGCTGCGGCCATCACCCACGAGACCTGCGATTTGTTCAATATTCGCTTGTCGAAGTGCGGCGGCTTTCTGGCCAGCCTGCGGCTGGCGGCACTGGCCCACTCCGCCGGCTTGGGATATCAACTCGGCTGCCATCCGGGTGAGAGCGGAATCTTGTCCGCGGCCGGCCGGCATTGGGCGTGCTCGGTGGCAAACGTCCGCTATGTCGAAGGTTCTTATGATCGGTACCTATTCCGCCGTTTGTTGACCCACGAAGACATCACCTTTGGTTTCGGGGGCCGCGGGCCTGCAATCACCGCACCGGGTCTAGGCGTCACAGTGGATGACGCGGTGCTGCGAGAACTCGCCACAGGCCGTCAAGAATTCGCCGTGGGTTAACGGATTTGGCGACCTGGCCACCTCGGTCCGTTCTGAATGCTAGGATGGAATAGCGCGATTATTTCGCGACGAGCTCGTAGGTCAGGCTTCCAGCCTGACTTCGCTAAATCCCTGTCAGGCTGAAAGCCTGACTTACGTCGAGTGCCGAATCGTGGCCGCACCGGCACAAAAAATCGAGTTCTACGAGGCCGCGGAACGCCGCCGGCTTGCGGCCCGCATATGGGACGTCGCCTCGCCCCCGCTGGCCCGCGTCGTATTCTTGCACGGCATCACGAGCCATGGCGGCTGGTACCATTGCAGCGGCTCTCACCTGGCTAGCCGCAACATCGAAGTGCATTTCCTCGATCGCCGCGGCTCCGGTTTGAATGCCGACCAGCCGGGCGACATCGACCGCTGGACAACGTGGATCGACGACGTGACCGCGTACCTGGAGAAACTCGGCCGCGAGCTACCAGTCGTGTTGTGCGGCATCAGTTGGGGCGGCAAACTGGCGACTGCCGTGGCTCGCCGGAATCCGGGGCTGGTCCATGCGCTCGGGCTGATCTGTCCCGGCTTGTACTCGCCGCACGAGCCAGGCGTGTTGAAGCGTATGGCGCTGCGGCGCCAACATCGGCCCGTTTCCGACAACGGCGGCGATTAGCCATCCCGCTGCGTCACCCGTTCCTGTTTACCGATAGCCACGAATCGCGTAAGTTCATCGCTCAGGATCCGCTGACGCTCCGCCAGGTCACGTGGCGATTTGCCCGCGAGGATCGCCTGCTCACCCGTTACGCACGGCAAGCGGCGCCGTATCTGCACATGCCACTGCTGCTCATGCTTGCCGGGCGCGACCGCATCGTCGACAATCGCCGAACCCGCGAGTTCTTTCACCACACCGGCGCGGTGAACCGCACGCTCATCGAGTATCCGCATGCGGCCCATACGCTCGAATTCGAGTCGGACCCCGAGCCGTACTTCTCAGACCTGACAGATTGGATCACCTCGGCTACGAGCAAGCGAGTTTGACCTCGTCCGCCAATCTTCGCACGAAGTACTGAGTACCGAGTACCCAAAAGTTGTACGCTATCGACACGCGCCAAATTCCATTACGTTCTCGCACCAGTAAGTGTCACGACCACTTGCGACAGCTCCCGGACCAAGGCGCTGGCACCAATAAAGCCAGCCATGCCCAGGAAGATCAGGCCGGTGACCAACAATCGGAACGCGCCATCGGCGGTGTTGCCCAGAATGAGCATCAAAATGGCGGCCAGCAGCGGGATCGAGCCGGCGAGCCATTGCATGCGATCGAGCTGTTTGGGCACCGCGGCCAGCTCACTTTGCGCGACTGCAGTGAAGCCCCGCGTGTTCCGCCACATGGCCGGATATAGCACGCGAAGAACGATGAATCTCACGCCGCACAGCGAATAGGCCAGCGCGATCAAGCCGCACATCCAAAACGACGCCACGAAATGACCCCAAATGTCAACCGGCAACGGCTCCTCCACCAGGTGTATCACCAGCGGAAACAGCACACCGCCGGGAAACCAACCCAAAACCGTCAGTCCGGCAACCCACTTCGGCAGTTGCAAGGCTTGCCGCCGCGCCGCCTCCACTTCGCCGTCGGATAGCGACGCCGTTCCGGCAAGCCCGTTCCAGCACCGCCACACGGGAACCACGGCCCACACGAACAACACCACGGCCAGAGGATAGACAACGGCGTTGTACGCAATCACCAGTTGGTTGAAAGCGCCCCCGTTGGCTCGCTGAAAGATGATCGACGATTTGATTCGAATTGTACGCAATATTCACGATGCTGCCGGCGATCTGCGGCAAGACCACGAGCATCACCAACCACAAAAACGGCCGGTGAATAGCGCTCGAAACCATCGCCGGCAACGATGGCAGTTGCCGCTCGGCATGCCGCAATTGCCGGCAGCCGTCGAGCTGCTCGGCTAGCTCGGCGCCCGCGGAAAAGCGATCCTTCGGCTCGGGCTCCAAGCAGCGGCTGATCGTGCGCTCGAGCGTTTTTCGGGCGCCGGGTGCCCCGGTTTTGCAGGCAGGCCGCTGACGCCGCCGTTCGACCGCCATCGCCTGCAATGTGTCGGCGATTTCGGGCTTCCGTTCGGGCTGCGGAAACGGCATGCGGCCTGCGAGCAGTTGTTGCAGCACGAGGCCCAGCGAATACATGTCGCTGCGGGGCGTCACGGCATCGTGGCCCGCCGGATGCGACGGGTTGAACGCATCGAGATGCTCCGGTGCCATGTAGGCGAACGTGCCGCCGAACATTTCCTCGCCGCCCGGCTCGCTGCCCACCGGCTGGGAGGAAATGTTGAAGTCGGCCAGCATCGGCCGGCCGTAGGGATTCACCAGGATGTTGGCCGGCTTGATATCGCGGTGCAGCACGCCGTGGCGATGGGCGAAGTCGAGGGCCTCGGCCAGCCGGCCGCCGAACCAGGCCGTGGCCTCGACCGCATCCATTCGCGCGAGCGCTTCGCGATCGTGCAGCGCCGAGGGGTCGAGCGCCGCCGGCAACGAAGCGCGACCGATCGATAATCGCCAACAACTCGGCGCCCGTCCATTCCGTAGCGGAGTGGTCCGTTGCCCCGGAGGCACCCCCGCCCGGTGCCGGGTGCAACATCAAGATGATCTTGTCGAGCCCGATGCCCGGCACCAACTGCATGCACAGCAGCCGCTGGTTGAAGTCGGGATCGACTTTTTCGGCAAACACCTGGACGATGTGCTGATGCTCGAGGCGGGCCATCGTGCGGCCTTCGCTGCCGCGATTGGCCGAGATCTTCAGCGCCACCAGCCGATCGAGCGACACCTGCCTGGCCAAATAGACATGCCCAAACGCACCCCGGCCCAAGCAGCCGGACGATCTCAAAGTCGTCGACTTTCGCGCCGGGCAGCAAGCGCCATCGGGTGCGCGTTCGGTTGCGGCGGCCTTCTTCTCGGCGGCGTGGGCCGGAGCTGGCGCAGGCATGCGAAAGCTGGGAGCCCTGAGCGTCGCCGATTCGGCGAGGACCACATCCGAGACAGCATCCGACGGGCCGGCCAATTCCGTTTCCGCCGCCGCGGCGCTTTCTAGCTCGTGTTGCGACGTTGTTTCCTCAGGCACTTTTATTCACCACAGAGGCACAGAGAGCACAGAGAAATCAGGGGTGAGAGATGAAAACGAAAGATGAATGATGAAAGATGACAAAGGCATTTGCAGTCAATCCTTCATCTCATATCGTGCATCCCTCATCTTTTATTCCGACCTCCGTGTCCTCTGTGTCTCTGTGGTTCAATTCTTCCCGCGCCGGCGGTCGAGGCGGGGCGGCAGTATTCCAACAAGTCCAATTCGATCAATTCCTCTTCCGCTTCGTCGAGCGAATCCTCGGTCAGCGACTGCATCACTTCGTCGAGCAGCAGCTCGGCGAATCCGTCGCGGGCGCGATGCAACAGCACGCGTGCCGCGCCGGCGTTGATCGGCTTGCCGAGTTTTTCGCTGAAGCCGGCCGCCAGCTCGGGCGAATGCAGATCCGGATGATCGACCCGGTAGCGCAGCACCGTGTGATGCGGCTTGCCCGGTGCTGCTGTTCCTCTTCGGCCAGCTTCTGCCAGCAGCGGGCCAACAGCTCGTCGCGCCAACTGGCTTGGAACATGCGCATCGTCGCCGAGCGCTTCGTCGTCGCTTCGGCAACCGGTTCGGCCATGTTCGAGTGCATGGGCCCTTCGCGCGACCGCTTCTTCTGCCGCCGTTGGTAGTCGACGATCAGCCGATAGACAAACGTCTTCACGAACGCCCGGAACCGGCCCGCGCTCGGGATCGGCATTTCCGAAATCGCCGCGCACAAACCGCAGGGCGAATTCCTGAAACACTTCGTCGGCCGCATCCTCGTCGCGCAGCGCGGCCAGGGCATACCGCCGCACCGCCCCGCCGTAGCGATCGAGCAACGACTGCTGGGCCGCTTGCACGGCCGTGTGATCGCCATGCGCCCGGCGGACCATCGACCAGGCGGTTTGGATCCGGCTCAAGTGCAGGTCGTCGTCGTCCATGCGTGCCTTCTTTCCAATCGGGGTGGCCTGCCTTCGCGACTGCGTACTCGAGCTCGCCGAAGCTCCGGCGACGACCACGCCCAGCGTGGTCGGTATCGCCGGAATATCGCTTGTGACCATTGTAACTCGACGGTGGTCGGGCCGTTAGGTGTGGTGCGGTGGCAGCTTCGGCGCGATCGAGCACGACGATCCACCGCAGCCGACGGTGCCCGCTCACGGCTACGCCCCTGTTTTCCCGGTGTTTTATGCAATTTCGCGGAAATCTTTTCCGCACCTGTAACGGCCGGCCAAACGCCCGTATGAGAGGGTGTAGCGTCGAGGCGACTTGCCTCCGCGCGTTCCTATCCTGTCACCCTTCCTACGAGGAGAAAAACGATGAGATCTTTCAGCACCAAATTGACGGCTATTTTGACGGTCGCGGCCCTGGGCCTGGCGACGACCAGCGCCTTCGCCGACGGCAACAAAGGCAAGAAAAGCGGCGGCAGCTTTAACTTCGGCGGCGGCGGATTCGGAGTCAGCTTCGGCAATTCGGCAATAAATCCATCTACCTGAAGAACAACAATCACAACAAACACCACCACCATTGCCATAGCTACGGTAACTATGGCGGCTACCCAGTTGGCGGTTACCCCTACGTTCAACCCTACGGCCAGACGTACGAGCCGTTCCACTGCGTTGTACATATGCCAGCCTGGCGACGTGTTCTACACGGTTTCGATGAAGGAGTACGGCACGGGCGTGGTTGCCAGTCAGATCGCCCGGTTCAACCAACTGCCGCTCAATGTACAGCTGGTTGCCGGTCAGCGGTTGATGCTTCCCTCGGTCAGTGCCAATGGTGTGCTCAGCGCGTCTCGTGCCCCGATGCCCTTCGTCGATGCCACGAACGGTGGTCCGTTCACCAGCCCGACGGCGAAGCTTACCACCCCCAAGTCCCTTCCAACATCCAACTTGGCCTCGAACGTGACGGTTGCCACGACTGAGCCTTCGCTCCCCAACGTTGCGGTCGGCAGCACGCTGGTGCTCGACGGCCAGCTGTTCGGTGAAACGCAGGGTGTTGCACGGCTCCGCGTCGGCGGCCTGTCGCTCCCGATCGAAGTGCTGGAGTGGACCAACAGTTCCGCAAAGATCCGTTTGCCCGAAGTGGAGCTCACCGGTGCGATGAAGGCCGAGATCGAAGTGCTGCGGGCTGACGGCAGCGTGGCCTCGAAGTCGGCCATCGAGCTGACGCCGGCCAACAGCCGGCTCGCCCAGGGAAACTAAGTTCTCACCCAAACCACGACAAAAAACGTGATAACGACTGACCTCAGGAGTCCAGCCTATGAAACACCAAACGAAGTCCTGCTAACTCTCTTCAAAAAAACTCTCCCAACGCCTCTGCGAACCGCCTGCCCAACTGCCCGGGCAGGCGGTTCCTCTTTTCGCAGTAGGTGCCGCGAGCCGAGCGGCACATCGGCTTGATTGGGTTGCGACAACTTCAGTCGAGTCGCGGACGTGCTTACCGTTAGGTCACTTCGATCAGCGTGTCCAGTCCGCTCAGCAGGATGATATCCAACAAGTCGTCGCCAAATATCAGATCGCGCCCACCACCACCGAGGATCAGGTCAGTGGCGGCATCATCAAACACGGCAAATTCTGTGTCGAGCAATCCGCCGGAACTCGTAAGAGTCGCGACGCGTGCATCGAATGAGGCGTTTGATCCCCAGATCCCAAGGATCGCGTCCAGTGCCAATACGTTCTCATCATGCATCGTCCTGCCGCCGATGAGGATGTCCTCGCCGTCGCCCGAACTGAGCAAGTCCTCATCATCGCTGCCGATCAACACGTCTCGGCCGGCTTGGCCCAACAATATGTCGATGCCGTCACCGCCGACCAGCGAATCGTTGCCGCTGCCGCCGAATAAACTGTCATTCCCATCACCGCCAAACAGGTTATCTTGGCCGGCTTCGCCATACAGAATATCCGTCCCAAGGCCGCCCAACAGCACATCGTTGCCGCCACCGCTGACCAATAAGTCGTTGCCTTCGCCGCCGTCAATCGTCATCGGCTTATTGATTCCAGGCGACGCCATAATTACGTCATTTCCGGCGCCACCGCGGACCCGAATCTCGGTGACGCTCCCAGTCGCAAATCCGACAGGAACGTTCCCGTTAAGAGTCACGTTGATGCTGCCGCCTGACTGAGAAATCAGCACGTTGGAATTCGTGGTCGCATTGCCGACGACATTCAATACGCCATCAGTCAATGTCACACCTGGGCCGACGGAGTTGACATTGACTTGGAAAGGTTGCGGCAGGGCGGTGAGCGGTTCGCCATCGACAATAGCAACTGCAGTAATAAAAAATTGGCCGGCGCTGTAGGTATGCGTGAGAGATGTGAAACTTCCGGAAACCGCCTGGAGTTCGCTTAGATCCCCCCAATCGATCACCCATTGCACGACGTCTAGATTGTTTGCGTCGAGCTGAAGTGTATAGGTGCCTTCGTCAATCGTCGCCGGTCCGCTGATTTCTGGAAGAATCGGAAGAACGGGCAACACATGAACTGACGTATTAGTTGCATATCGAATTTGGCCGCCAGTCAATGTTGCCGCAGCACGAATTTTGAACTCCGAGCTGATCCCATTGAAATCCACATCGTCTGGATACTGGTGCTCGGCGTGCAGTGGGGACGGAGCTTCGTCAATTTCTTCGTCAATGACAGGGTTCGTGTCAACTTCACCTTCACCCCAGTTGATCTTCCACGACTGAATTCCCGCAACTTCGGGCAATCCAAGATTGCATACGTCCCCTTCGTTAATAGTCTGATCCGGATTCAGCACGTTGATTGTCAATGCCGGGGAAGCCAACTCATAGACATCAACAAACGTGTCGTCGCTCGTGGAGTCCCCGTTGCCGATGTCATTTAACGTCACAGTGACGTTGTACCCGTCTTCTGGCGACGTATTTAAGTAAGTGTGAAATGCCTCAATCCGGCCGAAAATTGGCGTGGGACTTTCTGGCGTCTCTGGTATGCCGAAGAAAATCTCAGCCGTTCCGGTTGATGGCATGCTGAGATCCCCCCAGTCGATGGAATAAGTGAATTGCTGCTCATCCAGCGGGCCTTCCGCAATATCTTCAAACCTGACTCGAAACGGGACGTCGTTAATCAAATCCTCGCCAAAAAACTGGTAGTCGAAAACCGTAAGCAACGGTTCTGCCGCCAGCATGGTTCGCCATTCGAGCCGCTCGACTCCAAGAATCGCATTGCGCGGTGATTTGCCGCGATTGGAATTCTTGCGACCAGATGTGTGATGAGACTTCCCAAACGATAGCTTTCGAAACATTATTTACTCCAATTTCCCTGAACCGCTAACGTAGCGGCTCTTTCTGGGGATTCGTGCTTGCCCGCGCGAACCCGATGCTTCGCGTGCCCAGCGCTTCATGCGGCGCGCGCACGCCGATCGAGTGCGAAACCACAGCAGCGGCGCGGTTCATGCGCTGCCGATTCGGGACCAAAAGACTACGTGAAATCAAAGACCCAAGGGGAGGGGGATCGAAAAGCAATTCCCGCCATTCCTCCCGCACCAGTGGATTCAAAATAGGTATGTTGCCGCCAAATGTCAACAAAATTAGGGCTTCCACCACCGCCCGGTAGGGAAATTACAATTGTAGAAGCGGCAATTTGACGCTACGCACGGTATAGCCAGTACACTTTACCGGTCAACACGCAATTGCCATAGGAACGGTATGCATTCGACGCCGACGCCAGGATGATAATGGCTCCTAGTGACACCGTTCGATGGATGTTTAAATGTACACACGTTTGCACACGCCAGTTTCGCGTCGATTGATGCTCGTCGCGCTTGGATGCGGCGCGCTGGCCGTTTGCGCGTGCGCCGAAGAGACCGACATTCTGACGCTCATTGCCGACGGCCAAGAGCCCGCGGAGACGAGTGCACCGGTCGAGGAAATTGTCTGGCGTCAAGACGGCCGCCGCCAAACCATGGCCGGCCGCGTGATGATCGAGGCGGCCGACGGCGGACTGATGCTGCAATCCGACGACGGCGTGCTGTCGATCATTGATGCCGGCGAGGTGCAGTCGCGCAAAGTGCTCGATGCGCCGTTCAACCCCATCACGCCGAAGAAGATGGGAGATCGGCTCTTGGCCGAGCTGCCGGCCGGCTTCCGCGTTCACATCACGCCGCATTACGTGGTGTGTTACAACACGTCGCGCACTATGCGCAGTGGACCAGCTCACTGCTCGAGCGGCTCTACAAAGCATTCACCGGCTACTGGAAGAACCAAGGCCTGGAGCTCCGCGAGCCGGAGTTTCCACTCCCCGTGCTGGTGTTCGCCGACCGGCAATCGTACGAAGAGGCCAGCCGCACTGATTTGCCTGGCGGCGTCGGCAGCATCGTCGGCTTCTACAGTCTGCGCTCCAACCGCGTGAACATGTTCGATCTCAGCGGATTGGAAGCGATCCGCACCGCCAACGGTCGCCGCGGCTCGCTCCGCGAAATTAACCAGATGCTCTCGCACCCCGCGGCCGTGCCACTGGTGGCCACGATCGTGCACGAGGCCACGCATCAAATCGCTTTCAACTGCGGCCTGCAAACCCGCTTCGCCGACATCCCGCTGTGGCTGTGCGAAGGCATGGCCGTGTACTTCGAAGCGCCCGACCTCACGAGCACGCGCGGCTGGCGAGGCATCGGCCGCATCAACTACCCGCGGCTGGCCGTCTTTCAAGACAATCTCAACCGCTGGCAAGCAGACTCACTCACTCGCCTGCTGGCCGACAGCCGCCGCCTACGCGACCCGCAAACGGCCGCCGATGCCTACGCCGACGCGTGGGCACTCAACTATTACTTGATCAAATACGAACCCGAAGCCTACCGGGCGTATCTTAAGTTAATGGCCGAAAAGCCGCCGCTGGTGGAAGACGATGCGGAAACACGGCTCACCGAATTCCGAAAGCACTTCGGCGACCCGCGCGACCTGGAACAAAAATTCCTCAAACAAATGTCGCGGCTGAAATGAAGTGTAGTCTTCACGCTCCGCGTGAAGTAATCCTCACGCGGAGCGTGAGGCCTACACTAGCGTGAGGCCTACACTCAAGCCACTTACCACCCAGCCAAAAAAAGCTACAATTACGGGTTCGCCATAGGGCCCCCACACGCACCCGTAGCTCAATCGGCAGAGCAGGGCACTCTTAATGCCAAGGTTCCAGGTTCGATTCCTGGCGGGTGCACTAGTTTCTAAACCTAAGCCGAAACAAGAGTTCTGTTACCTGCCGACGTTCGGCAGTGCGGCGTTTTCCTCGGAGCCAAAACGGAAGATTCCGTTTTGCGACTCCACAAGATGGGAGACCCGCACTATGCCGAAGTCTCGATCAACGCCGTCCCGAAGTACCGGAAGCACAAGCAATCCGGGCAGGCCATCGTCACGCATCAACGGCCGTGATCATCTTCTCGGCCCGCACGGCACAAAGGCCAGCAAGCTCGAATACGATCGCCTGATCGGCGAGTGGCTAGTCAACGGCCGGCTGCCCACGGTCACCCCCGAGGAAATCACGGTCGTTGAACTGTGCGTCCGCTACTTGGAGTTCGCCAAAAAATACTATGTGAAGGATGGCAAGCCCACTCGCCTGCACCACGTCAAGGGCGCTATCAAGCGGCTCCGAGAGTTGTACGGCCGGACTCTTGCTGCTGAATTTGGTCCTCTCGCATTAAAGACGGTGCGCCGGCGGATGATCGAAGAGGGGCTTTCTCGCAATCACACTAACAGCCAAGTCGATGACATTCGACGGATTTTCAAATGGGGCGTTGCTGAGCAACTAATCCCTGCTGCTGTTTTCCAATCGCTCGCCGCAGTGCCTGGTTTGCGTAAAGGAAAAACACAGGCCCGCGAAACGGAGCCTATCGGGCCAATCCCCGACTTGATGGTCGCGCTCGACGCTTGTTCACTTACCTGAAGTTGTAGCCGACATGGTGCGTGTCCAGCGGCTCACGGGTATGCGTCCGCAAGATGTATGCCGGTTGCGGCCCAAAGAACTGGACCGCAGCGGCGAAATCTGGACTTACAAACCTGCATCCCACAAAACAGAGCACCACGATAAGACGCGGCTTGTCTGCATCGGTCCGCAAGCTCAAGCGGCGCTACTACGCTACCTTGCCCGTGACGCTGAAATGTATTGTTTCCGGCCGATCGATTCTGAACGCAAGCGTCGTGCTGCACAGCATGAGGGCCGTACGACGCCGCTGTCGTGCGGCAATAAACCCGGGTCAAACCGGAGGCGAAGGCCGAAACGCACGGCTGGCGAGTGTTACACGGTAGATAGTTACCGGCGCGCAATCCACTGCGCTTGTGATCAGGCCGGCATTCCACGCTGGTCCCCCAATCGGCTGCGGCATTCGGCCGGAACAGAAATCCGGCGACTGTTTGGCTTGGAGGCCGCGCAGGTTACGCTCGGTCACAGCAAGGCCGACGTAACACAAGTCTATGCGGAACGCGACTACGCGCTGGCCGCTCGCGTGGCGAAGGAAGTCGGGTAAAATCACATCGTCGGGTTGCGGCGACTACCGCACACGATTAGCCGGCTCTGCGTGGCATCCTCCCGCAGTGCCGGCTGATCGGCCCGGCGTAATAGGAGGATGCAAGATGTGCAAAAGGAAGAGCTTTGGTACGCGAAAGCATTACGAGACCTTGTGCGATTTGCATCGATGCACCTTTTGATATTGCGAACGGCAAATCGAGTGAACTGGGAAATTGAATGTATAGCCGAAGTGACCATAACGGCGGCAGAGCTCAGTATTCTGAGGTGGAGCGCTTTTATGGAGGTTATAGCCGAAGCCATACACGGCAAAGTACATTACCCAATCACCCCCGGCGTCGCAGCAGAGATAAAGCAAAAGGTCAAGAAATACATACGCGACTCCATCGCGGAAACTAAGAGAGCGGATACACGCATTCACAAATGGTCGATATCGGGAAAGACCGGTGAAAAGCAGGCACGGCCGAGCGATGCAGAAACGAATAAGAAGCGGGCAACCAAACGCATGCCTGATATACCAGTCGGACGTGTCAAGAAACTGATTGGCCGACGGCGTCACTATGCCATCCGGCGTGTACTGATCTAGTGCGAGCCATATTCTGGCTGCAGCGGCCAAACTGTGCTCGAATCACACGACGCAATTAAGACCCGGAACGTGGTCGCCACGGTAGAAAGACGCCATAGCGCGTCTCTTTCCTATACGCACAATTGCGACCTGTTAAGGTGAATTACGCAAGATGTAGTTCACCTTTTTTTATTGCATGAGGCCTAACGATGATCGACCCCGACCGTGAAACCCTGTTTTCTATAACTCAGGCCGCCAAGGAAATTCCAAGCAGGCCGACCGTCGAAACGATCTGGCGGTGGCGGACCGCTGGTTGCCGCGGGCACAAGCTCGAAACCATGCTCTACGGCGGCCGTCGCTACACGAGCCGTGAGGCGATCGCCCGATTCTTGGCGGCGATCAATAACGAGCCGGTCTGCTCTGAAACTCCGCGCCAACGCGAGCGTGCGATTGATCAGGCGGAGAAACGGGCCCAGCAGTTCGGCGACTTAATTCTTTAGGAACCCGGCCTGCGGCCAACAAAAATGGCCGCCCTGCTGCAAACAGGAACGGCCAAGAACACGGAGGTTAATCGTGCAAGATCATCTTACCAAACCGGACTCATCGCCGGCAACTGGACTTCTGGCCGCGGCCATTCATTACGCTGAGAACCACCCGGACGACCTGGAGGCTACCCATTTCGTGATTGATCTACTTCGCCAGCGACAGCTAGCTAGGTCGGATGTTCAGACCAAGGTCGCGAAACTTTTCGAGCAACGGATTGCTCACCGAGGTCAACGATGACCTGGCCTATCCTTCACCACGATCCGGAAGCTGAGCAAGCATTCATCGCCTCGCTGCTTCACTTAGTCAATGCCAGCGAATTTCGATGCTGCACATGATGCCGCATTTAGCTTAGAGCCTGACGACATCCATTCTGACGAGTTCCGGCTGATCTTCGCGGCATTCCGGCGACTGCTTGAGCGCGGCGAATCGTTCGACCACCAGCTGCTCTTGTCGGAGTTAAACGGCAGTCTTGAAAACCCGGCCGGCATCCTCTTAGAAGCCGTCCACCACGTTGCGTCGGCTATCCACATCGCAGGCTATGCCAATGTGATCCGCAAGGCAGCGGAGCAACGCCGGGCTGTATTGCCTTGTGAATGACGCACTAAACGATATAGGCAAGACCACCGACGCTACCGTCCCGCTCACTAAGCTGCGCGAGGCTGGATACGATCGTGGCGCCGGCCGCCCCGGACGATGCCGTGATCACCACGGATCGGTACGTGCCGTTTCCGATTTCACTCCTGCCGGCGGCCGTAGCCAATTATGTTGGTGCTGCAAGTAGTGCCATCGGCTGTGACGCATCATTCATCGCATTGCCGTTGTTGGGCTGCTTGGCTCGGGCAATCGGCAATAAGCGAGTGATTCGGCTCAAGAAGACGTGGACCGAGCCCGCAATCATCTGGGCGGCGATCATCGGCAAAAGTGGAACCCATAAAACGCCGGCCATGCAAGCGTCGACTGTCTTCCTAAATCAGGCGCAGGAGAAATCGATCACGGAGTTTCACGAGGCAGAATCCAAGTTCGCCCAAGACATGCAGCTCTACGATCGGGACTACTCAGCCTGGAAGCGGTCCAAGACTACGGAGCCGCCGCCTTGGGAGCCACAAGAGCCAGTGTGCGAGCGATTCATTACTACCGATTGCACGATCGAGGCGCTCGCATCGCTTCTTGCATTCTCAATTTGACGGTGTGCTTGTTCCCCGTGACGAGCTGGCTGGATGGCTCGGTGGCATTGCCGAATACAAGGGCGGCAAAGGTTCTGATCTCGGCCACTGGCTCGCCTCGTGGAGCGCTGCTCCGCTGACGGTGGATCGCAAGACTGGGACGACGAAGATGATCCATATTCCGCGCGCGGCCGTGTCGATCGTCGGCGGCATCCAACCCGGAGTTCTGCGGACGGCGATCGGGCAGGAACACATGCAAGATGGTCTCTGCGCTCGCCTGCTGATGGCCATGCCGGAACCTAAGCCGGTTCGGTGGTCGGACGCGATCGTGGACCCACCTGTCCACGACGCGATGGCTGATGTCTTCGCTCGGCTGATCGGAATGACCTCGGGTGCAGATGCCGAGGGAAACGCAGAGCCATTCCCGATACCGCTGAGTAATGGTGCAAAGCACCTGTGGATCAAATACTTCAATCGCCATCGTGCTGAGCTTGCTGACCTGGACGACGACCTAGCAGCCGCATGGTCGAAGCTCGAAGCGTACGCGGCCCGGTTCGCCCTGATCTTCCAGCTATGCTCCTGGGCGGCTGGTGAGGCCGATGATCAGGTCATCGACGAAGCCGCCATGACCAGCGGCATCGAGTTGTCCGATTGGTTCGGCGGCGAAGCCAAGCGGGTGTATGGCCTGTTTAGCGAATCCAGCCAGGACCGCGACCAGCGAGAGTTGGTCGAGCTAATCGAAAAGAAGGGCGGTCGAATCACCCCACGCGAGCTATCAACGTCTAGCCGCCGGTACCGGAAAAGCGGGCTGGCTGAGGATGCCCTAGACGACCTTTCTCGCGCCCGATTTGGCCGCTGGCGGGTCGTGCCGACCGACGGCCGGCCCCGTCGTGAGTTTGTGTTATTAGACCCGTCAACAGTGTCAACGGAAGCAGAAGTCAATAAACCAGCGAAAATACGCACTTATGGTTCCGTTGACAACGTAGACACAGTGAAAGCGCATTCGGATTTTTCTGAGTTTGAGCACGAGCGATCCAGCCTCAACGGGGACGTAGACGTGCCGTTTTAGAACCCATGCCCACCAACCCCAAACACCTGTGCCCGATTCACCACACCATCGTCGCCCACGGCCAGCGATGCCCGCGGTGCGCAGGCCAGCGTCGAGTAGAGAGTTCCAGACCAACCGCCCGACAGCGTGATGATCCAGACGCCGTGTTGGATCGAGCTTGAGCGCCAAGCGTATAGCAACCTAGCGGACGTGGCGCGGTGAATCATTGTCACGACGTCGGGACAACCATCGTGCAATCAACCAGGGCAGCGATACACGCGATCCTAATCGCACAGGTGACAGTGGCAATCAATTCACCAAACGCGGCAGGCGCGACCCTACGCGATTTGGCGGGGCAACATGCGGCGATTGGTGCTTTACCGCCTCGCGCACGCACGCGAGGGAGCCACAGACGCGAGTTATCTTCGACCTGTTGTCAGGAGCTTTGGGCCAGCCGTGGTTGCTCCGCGATCGATCCTGATTCGCCTGGCGGGGTCTCAAGGGCCAGATCCCAATCCCAGCCAGCTCGCACCCGTTCTAAAACCAATTGCACCGAAAGGTCATACAGCTCTGCCCATTCAGCCGCGCTCATCGTCTCGCCGGCGATTGTGACAAGGCCGTCTTCGGGCGATATCTTGCGGACCTTTTCACCCAGCAACTCCGCCAATTCCGTGAGATGTCGCCAGCCCTCGGCTGCCGACGTTATGGATGCTCGCCAAGCCTCGCATACCGGATCTCCAGGGGTGGGCCGCTCGCTGTATTGACGAGGCATTAACTCCCAAAGATCGTCGGCGAACGCACGGGCCCGGGCGGTCAGTTCGTTCACGTTTTTGTGGAGCGTTCGCGGTCTTCCGGCCATTGTTCGTTCCTTCCTTGGATTCTT
The DNA here is from genome assembly GCA_963786455.1 of uncultured Planctomycetota bacterium. GTDB lineage: Bacteria > Planctomycetota > Planctomycetia > Pirellulales > Lacipirellulaceae > JABDGM01. Next base: position 800,774 of record CAWAZX010000019.1, read on the forward strand.
CGCATCTATCCCTAGCTGCACTGCCCTACATTCTACCAAATAAACCGGAGTGATCGAGGTAGTTGAACGCTTCAAAGATACCCACCCTCCCGCATGAACGTGACTAGCACCCGAAGCACTGCCCCGACGACCTGCTGGTCGGCCTCAGAACTGGCGACCATGTATATCGGAAGCCAGAAGCTGCTGCTTCACCTGGACATCGAAGTCAGCCGCTCCACTACGGCAAAGGAGCTTGGAGAAATCGTGGAGGTGTTGAAAGAGCGGATCAAGGAAAAGGTCCCGATCGTCTCAATCATTCAGATCGAAGTGGCGCCTGCCTCTGTGCCTGAAGCGTAGTCTTTGTTGATGCGATGTCCCAACCGCGGTTGGCTACAAGGTCTTCGAATTCGAACAAGCCATCGCCGTCCAAGTCCGTTTGCGCGAGGCGGGGCCGCCGTAGCCTGGTGCGACGACCGCCAAGGACAACAGCGCGAGTCGCAAAAAGTTTTTCATGCCGCACCGTGGTCGAGGCGCTAGGCAAACGAGCGATGAAGCGGTTCAACCGCACGGCGCAACATGTTGCCGTGAAGACGCGCATGCAATCAATAACAGCACGCACGTTGCTGGCTCGGGTACGGAATTCGAACCATTACTCGGCAGGGTTATTTCGACCGTTTTGCCAAAATTGGCTCGCCACGTATCGTAGCCGTGCTGTGACCCATCACGCTCCCGCCAGAGAGCGTAGTCAGCCGCATCGACTGTGCCGCTGCCGTTGTAATCGCCGGGCCGGACGGCTGTAAGCGAGTCAAGCGTTGCTGCAATCGAAACGTACGGCCATGGCCGGGTGTTGAGGCCACTATCTATCCACAGGCTGAGTGTTGCGCTTTCGGGCCGACAATAGGAGGCGGGGCGAGGGGCAGAATAGGGCCGGGTAGCAAGCCATCTTTTCGGATGGACAATTGAAAGTTGTTGTCGGTTGAAAAGCGTCGCACCCTCCGGGTGCGAGACCAGTTCAATACTCGGAATCCAGTCGCCCGCCTCATAGATTGAGGCATACGTCGCCACGGCACTCGACGTGCCTTGCAAACGTAGGTCGCCAACCGACACATCCACTGCGGGTAGATCGTCCAAAACTACATGATAGGCACCTTGCTCCGCCGACCCGGCAGTGTCAGGCGCCGTCGGGTCAAATGTATAGAACCCGGTGAATGGGGTGCCAAGATCCGGCCAGTCTATGTTTGGCGTTCCGAGGTAGTCGGGAATGTCGACATAGACGTCGGTCACCCGACCCTCAAAGCGGAAGGTAATTAGTTGGCCTCGCAGTGGAACAGGTGCGAGTACGAGGGTTAGTACACTTACTGCAGCAATGTGAAGGGAACTCGACATGGCCGGTCCTGGGTAGTCATCCTGCGGTGAAGAAGAGTCCGGTTGCGAAAGCACCCGACATTATCCCGGGCTCGTCGTAGCGATGCAACACAATCTCATAATCTAGCGGAAATCCGAGCGGCGCCACGTCATTGGGACGCGGCTGTGGGTTACAGCTATCGACAGCTAATTTGCGTAAGAAACATAGTGACAAGTGCGGCTTAAACCGGCCTGTTAAATAGTCGATCTAGAGCCGCATCCGCACCTGGATCTGTCGCATGACTCTAGCGAATCATCTTTATACCGCGGCGGTACTCGTCCTTACCGTGAGCCGCACAGCCGGCGGCGCTCTGATCGACCAGCACTACGTCCCAGCAATTACCAACAGTCATGGCATTGTTGGCGCGAGCCAACAAGTCCACACGGCGCAGACGTTCACGGTTGGCGCGGACGGTGTGCTGGTCGGCTTTGACATGTGGGTTACACGGCACGAAAACGTCAGTGAGCCGTTGCTGTTCGATATTCGCAAAACACAATCCGGCGTTCCCGTAGATGCCGAATCCGGTCCGGACATTCTCGCGCGGTGTACTGCCCGCCGACGTAATTGCAATTTCCCGGCCCTTCGATCCCCCGCCTGGCCTGTCGATTGGCTCGCCGTTCATTGATTTAGATGGGCCGCATCTCGCGCCGGAGGCCCTCGTCCATATTGATCTATCGGACTCTCGCTTTTCAGTATTTCAGGGAGACGTGTTGGCGATCGTCTTGCGCAGCGATGAGCCAAATCTGTTTCGTGGCTTCACGTATGTGTGGCACGGGCATTCTCCCGGCGAATACGAGGGCGGTGCCGGTAGCTACCGTTCGACGGCAGATCATGAGTGGCGTACCCTAGAAAACGTTGGATCGCTTTCGTCCGACCATGCTTTTCGTACATACATAGTGCCTATTCCTGAGCCACGGACCGCGATGCTACTCGTTGCTGGCATCCTATTATTGTTGAGCGATACTTTCAAAGAACGCTGCCGTTACGGCGTCCGTCGCCCGGCTCCCTAATTCTGCCAATGCGGCGTCTATCGGTAACTCAGAGTCGAGTTTCTCGTCTTCACTTGGCTCCTATTTATTGCAAACTATGTGCAAATTACAATCTCTCGTCACGCAGCAGGTGATTGGAGCAATCACGACGCGAGGACCGTCGGGAAAACGAGCTATCGTTGAGTGTGACCTTGGTCGTTTACGCCGCAGGTGAAAATCTCTAGGCGCACAACAGCCCGTGCGATTCTCGGTAAGCCCCGCCAAAGCAGTCAGGGGTGCTCGAAGCAACCGCTCCGCGCTCCAAGGTCCTGCAAACAAGCAGAAAACGAAGGAAAGCAAATGTCTACCGTCAGCATTCGCTACATGATCGACGACGTTCCCGCCGCCCTCAAGTTTTACACGACGCATCTAGGCTTCGCCGTTGACATGGACGCGAGTCCTGCATTCGCCTCTATCACCCGTGACGGCGTGCGTCTATTGCTGAGCGGGAAGACCAGTTCCGGCCGTCGAGCCATGCCGGACGGTCGCGAGCCTGTTCCTGGGGGATGGAATCGTATTCACATACAAGTCGAGGACCTTGCCGCTGAGGTCGAACGTCTGCGTGGCGCGGGACTCAATTTCCGCAATGACATCATCACTGGACCGGGTGGCTCGCAAATCATTCTCGACGACCCCTCTGGCAACCCCGTTGAGCTGTTCCAGCCTACGGAGAAACGGTGAGCCGACATCACCTACCACAACGACTATGGCCATGCATATCGCGGTTAGCTGTGGTAGCCAATCAACGAAATACGAAGAAGCTCAAATCGTATGGTACGATAATTTCGTAATACTGAGCACCCGTGGTCAGGCAATTGAGCTGGATTGGAACGATCAACCACAGGTTACAATTTTATCCACTCACTCCATAGCTCAGGGGCGACTCGCGCCACGACGCTGAATTTGCCGTCGCCGAGAGGTTGAAACACGACGACCTCGCCTTCGCTGATATCACCGAACTCTTTACCGGCCGCGTCCTGGAGATTGGGCTTATGACTGACGATGATCAGATTTTTGCCCTCGGCCGAAGGCGTTGACAGCAGGCGCTGTAGTGCCGCAGCGCGACGCTTGTTTTCATTCGGAGAGACCACCAGTCCACCTTCAGTCACATCAAGCGACGTGCTGACGTCACCGATGTTCAGCAACTTAGCGGCTTCTTGAGCGCGAAAGAATTTACTCGATAGAACTTTTTCGGTCGGAATCTTCAGCGCTCGAAATGCGTCGCCGAGAAACTTGGCCTGCTTTCGACCATCATCAGAAAGCTGACGCTGCGCTTTGACGTTATCGAGATGGAGCGGGTCGGTGTCAGCCTGATCCGGGTTAGTTTTCGGATGGCGAATGAACAGAACATACCCACCCTTCCGCAGCATTGAAATTAGTTCAGGACCGGACGGTTGTTCAGCGGCGGAGGTTGAGATCAAGATCAGGTTGATAAGACAAATGAATATCCTTGTCCTCGTTCCAAGCATATTACCCTCGCTTTCGTCGCCATCATATCGAAGGTCGTTATTCCAGTGCTACAATCTCATGCTAAGGCTCGGCAATTCACCTGAATAGGGAGGAAAAGAAAATGGCTGCACGACAACTTGGGGCATTCGCCACGCTACTAATGGGCGTTTGTTTGGGCGCTGTTGGCCATGCAATCCTGTTCTCCGGCGTGCGACCGGCGAGTGCCCAATTGCCTAATGCTACGCCGAATTTGAGTGCTGAGATTGAGGCGATTAAGGGCAAGCTACCCGATCAGGCCCACGCCATGCAGGACGTGGGTTACCACTTCTCGAATCTGTGGTTCGCGGGGCAACATAAGGCTTGGGACTTGGCCAACTTCTATTGGTCGGAAACCAAATCGCATCTTCATTGGGCAGTCCGAATCATTCCGGTGCGCAAGGACAATTCCGGTGTTGAGATAAAGCTCGTCGATATTTTGGAAGCGATGGAGAACGGCCCACTCAAGCAACTAGGCGAGGCAATTGTTGCAAAAGATTTCACGGCATTTGAAAAGTCCTACCGGTTCTCACTTGAAACGTGCTACAGCTGCCATAAGGCGGCCGACAAGCCATTCATTCGGCTGCAGATTCCCACGCAACCGGAAACGCCCATCATCGATTTCGACCCTGCCGCAATTTGGCCGCGATGAGTCTCAAGCGCGAATTGGGCGTCTTCGGCGCAACGATGATGGGCCTGGGCTCGATCATCGGCACCGGCGTCTTCGTCAGCATCGGTATTGCAGCGGGCATTGCAGGCCCGGCGGTGGTGCTTGCAATTGCGATGGCTGCTGCCGTTGCCACTTGCAATGCACTTAACAGTGCCCAGCTTGCAGCCAATCACCCTGTGAGCGGTGGCACCTACGAGTACGGATATCGTTATCTGAAACCGTGGTTAGGTTTTGCGGCGGGCTGGATGTTCCTTTGTGCTAAGACGGCATCCGCAGCCACCGCCGCACTTGGATTTTCTGGCTATGTACTGAACTTCCTTGGCCAAGAAACCAAGTGGTTGATTCCCTTGGCTATCGGCACCGTAGTCATTCTCACTGCGATCGTGCTTTCCGGCATTCGGCTGTCCAATCGGGTCAATATCTTCATTGTCTCAATCACACTCTCCTCATTAACGGCCTTTGTCGTCGCGGGTTTGCCCGCAGTTTCGACGAGCCGGCTTGCCATGCAACTTGAACCAACGTCGTTGCTTCATGCCTGTGCTTTGATGTTCGTTGCATTTACGGGTTACGGAAGAATCGCCACGCTAGGTGAGGAAGTCGCAGAACCGCATCGTACGATTCCCACAGCAATTATTTTGACGTTGATAATTTCCATGTTGGTTTACATCGCCGTTGCTGTTGTGGCCGTAGGTGCTGCGGGGGCGGACAAATTATATGCGGCGACTACCGAGAATGCCGCACCGTTGGAAATTGTCTCACGCGATTTTCCTTTGCAAGTGCACTGGTTAGTTTCAATTGGTGCCATGACCGCAATGTTGGGAGTATTGCTAAATCTCTTGCTGGGATTATCGCGTGTCATGCTAGCGATGGGGCGTCGTGGTGACATGCCTTCCGTACTGTCAAATGTCACAGCGTCGGTAGTTGTGGTAGGCGGCCTAACCGCGGCGTTGGCCGCGACGGGCAACATCAGAACTACTTGGACTTTCAGTGCTTTTACGGTGTTGATTTACTATGCGGTAACCAACTTGGCCGCCTTACGACTATCGGAGAATGAGCGGCTCTACGGGAAGCCATGGGCTTGGGTCGGATTAGTCGCATGCCTGAGCTTGGCTTTTGCAATCGAATGGCAAGTGTGGTCGGTGGGCCTTGGCGTGTTAGCGGTTGGCTTGCTGTGGCATTGTTTCCGCACTGCAATGGGTTATCGGCAATTGGCATGACGAGTCAATTAGACTGCTAGGCGGCCGCCTGCGATTTCGCCGGGCTTTCATTTGGTCGTTGCAGTCCGTTTGCCAGAAACCTAGAATCAACGAATTCCCTAACCGATTAGAGTAACCGTCATGCCACAAAGCGTGGGGAATTTTGCCAACGCCCGGCTACTGCTGTGGTAGCAAAAAGGACTCGCTGGGGCGTTTGGCTGGGGTATGGTACCTGGCCACGCATGTCTACTCGTGTTACTTCGAGGGCGATGATTCGCCCGTTGCATTGCAGTGATTGGGTGTGGGGAAAGGCTCAAACAGGCTGTGCACGGCACCATGCCGGAGCCAGTTCAGACGCTGGAACGGGACATTCAACGCGTCGGAATTCAACGTGCGAGGTCACCCAGGATGAGATTCGACCGGACAAGTCGATCGCGCCCAAATAGCGTCACGCTGTTTCTCTTTCTGGTCGCAACTGCCACCGAAGCGCATGGCGAACAGCTGGTGCTGGATTACTATGCTGTGCCGGCAGGGTCGCGGCCACACGATGTCGCCCCTGCAATCGACGGCGGAGTGTGGTACACAGCACAAAATGCAGCCGCATTGGGATGGCTCAATCCCGACTCCCGCCAGACGCATCATATTCCGCTGGGCGTGGGGTCGCGACCGCATGGCGTGATCGTCGGGCCAGACGGTGCACCGTGGATCACGGATGGCGGCTTGAACGCGATTCTCCGCGTAGATCCTGACACCGAGCAGGTTACCCCGTATCCTCTGCCGCCGAACCGGCCCAACGCGAATCTCAATACGGCCACATTCGATCTCAACGGCGTGTTGTGGTTCACAGGTCAAAACGGTGTCTACGGACGGTTGAATCCGTCGACAGGGAAAATGGACGTGTTCGACGCTCCGCGCGGTCCTGGTCCGTATGGCATTTCCACGACGCCGCTAGGCGACGTGTACTACGCTTCTCTGGCAGGCGATTACGTCGGCCGGATCAATCTTGAGACCGGCATGGCTACGGTGCTCGAACCGCTGACGCCCAATCAAGGCGCACGACGAGTGTGGCCGGACTCCCAGGGGCGAATCTGGGTGAGCGAGTGGAACGCCGGACAAGTCGCCCGCTACGATCCCGCCACTGGCCAGTGGCTTGAATGGCCACTGCCCGGCAACGACCCGAGTGCATATGCCGTTTATGTCGACGACGAGGACATCGTCTGGCTAAGCGATTTCGGTGGCAATTCGCTCGTACGGTTCGATCCCGTCAGCGAGGAATTCGACCCTTTTCCGCTGCCGAGCGCGCAGGGCGAGGTACGCCAGATTCTCGGCCGCCCGGGCGAGGTCTGGGGTGCCGCATCCAGGACCAACCAGCTCATCGTCATCCGTTCTATACCCGACAGTTTGGCTGGCGACTACAACGACAACGGCTTCGTCGACGCCGCCGATTATGTAGTGTGGCGCAATGGGCTGGGATCAACTTATACCCAAGATGACTACAACGAATGGCGTGCCCACTTTGGCCAATCGACAGTAAGTGGCTCGTTTGTAGTTAACCACGTCCCGGAGCCGGCGACTCAAATACCGATGATCGTTCTATTCGCGTCATTAATGGCGCGTCGTCGCTCGTCGAGACATCGCCTATAACGACGAGCCCCATGTCCCGCCCGCGCATACTCCGGCTGCTGCGAATTGGGTTTTCGGCTGTGTGCGGGAAACGGGCTGTGTGGTCAAGCTAATCTGTCGCAGTACCCTCTACGGTGTTCTCGCCTAAGATTTAATTGAGGTCTGTTCCCTGCCCCTGGTCGCGCTGCCTAGCCTAGCGCGGCCGGGGGCATCTTGTTGTGTTCGCTCGTGGGCCCGCAGGTGTCAAGTTTCAACTACTGGCATTCTCTTCACGCTCATTTACAATACGGGCGTCTGATTCTTGAAGCCCCTGGTCGCGGTTTCCCCACATTTCGCAGCCGGGGGTTTTTTGTTGCTGTGATTCCTTCGCCTTGAATTACAATGAAGTCATCCAACTAGCGATTGGCGAAAGCCAATTGCCAGCACCCCTGGTCGCGACACCCAACAGAACCGCGGCCGGGGTTTTTTTATTGTCTCCGCTCGTGCGGCCCGCGGGTCAAGTTTGGTCAACCTGGCACCGATCTTACGCAAAGAGACCTTTTGTTCGACGTCTCAAATTGCAGACCCGTAGTGGCGAAAGCCATTACCGGCCCCGGATCGCCCCCGCAGCTATCCGGGGCTTTTTTGCGCGGTACTCATTATCGATCGCACAGGATGCCCCTGGAATGAATCCGACGGGTCGGGCCGACCCCGACCAGCACCTTACTTGCGAAGGCAATCCATCGCGTCGCTCGCGACCATCGCCGCGGCTGTTCCCTGGCTCTGCTGGCGCTCTAGCCTCCGCACTCTGCTAATCGCCACGACGCTGGTTGCCGCCGTGTTGGGGATTGTAGCAGTGGGTCGTTAACTTCATCGGGCGATGCTGCTGGCCGAAATTCGACCAATCCTCTTGGTACGCTCATTGCCGGATGCGTGTCCCTAGCCGGGAAACGCGACGCGAGTCGAGGGATTCTGGGCCTGCGTTTCGTCCGTGGCGAGTGGACGACGAACGCAGTGTTAGATTGAATTCTAACTAGTCGATTTTCCGGCGGCCTTCGTGCTGCCGGCCGTACTGGTAAACGACGTGGCAGAACCAAAATCAGAGTGGCCGCGCCGTGAACACGTCGAACTAGACGAAGTGAGGTATGACATCATCATCACCGATGAGGGGGATGTATACAGTGCAGCGTGGCAATGCGGGGCATGTGGGGCCCGGGGCGGTTGCGTGTAAAGGATCCCACGTCAGAGCAAGCAAGCGAACGGGCACAAGTCAATCTTTATGCCCACCATACACTGAATCACCGCGATTTCGCTTCCGGCTCGCCAGGTTAAGTGTTACCTGTTCTTGGAAAGAAAAATGGCATGAAAATCGCATTTCTGGCGCCGAGGAAGCGATTGAGATGACGCTCAAAACGGTGCAATGTGATCAGTGCGGGCAGGTAGCGAGCCTTATCACCGCGGCCCCGATCTTTGCAACTGCGGATGCACTGATAAATGACAATGGCGCCGAAACCGCTACCGAATACAGCTGCCGGGTGAAGTGCCCAAACTGCGGCCCGCGCATCCAAGTGGTGAAGGCAGAAGTGCGCTCCTGTTCTTGAACATCACTTGGTATTTACGACGCCAATTCTAAACCAAAGCATTCAAAAGTGGCGCGTATGGAAGCCAAACCGCACGTTCTAGTTCTCTGCACCGGAAATTCCTGTCGCAGCCAAATGGCAGAGGGCTTTCTGCGAAAATACGCCGGCGAAATCTTCGCCGTTCATAGTGCTGGTACTGATCCGGCTGAACGGATCAATCCGCTAGCCATCGAAGTCATGGCGGAACGCGGTATTGATATTAGCGGACAGGAGCCGAAGCCCGTAAGTAATTTTTTGGGCCGGCTTTTAGTGCGGCATCTGATCATCGTCTGCGACGGAGCCAATGAGAAATGCCCCAGGACGTTCCCCAACGTATTGAACCGATTGTTCTGGCCGATTGATGATCCGGCTACGTTCGTTGGCTCGCCATCGGCTATGCGCGATAAGTTCCGAGAAGTGCGACGACCAGATTGAAGTCCGCATCAAGGAGTGGCTGGCTAACATCGGTTAGCCTTACGCGGTTGTCCGCCTGCCGTGACAGCGCCTTCGCTGCGAGCTGTTTCGTGCACGCCGTAGCATTTCCCCGGGCTTCAATTAAAGTGAAGATTCCGCATCCGCCGTGGATGTCGGAACCCTTCGAGGCCCCGGGTCGCTTCGCTTAAAACGATCCGGGGCTGTTTCATGCGCGGTGTGGTAGGATGGGCGGCATGACAGACGATCGTATGAACGAATACCGCCTCAAGTTCTTGGCGGTCCTCGCGTACTTGGACCAGCTCGCCACGGACGCCGAAGTGATACTTCCCGACCCAGGGGATACCGACATTCTTCCGATGGTGGACGAGCTGCACGAGCTGCTAAATGACATGTGCGCAAGGTCGAGGACAAAATCGACGTGCTGATGTAGCAGGATTGGCGGCCTGTCGTTTAGATAGAGGTCCGCTCGGCGAACGCTTGTCGCAACTCGGGCCGCACGAAGCCGTGGTTACGGCCAGACAGATATTCGTTGATTCCCGCTCGCACCTTATCAATCGCGCGTGACGAACGCTTTAATAGCGTGCGACTGAGTTCCTGGGAAGAGAGGTGAGGATTGTCATACACCTGGTCGAACTCTGCGGCCGTCCAACGTCGTGGCATGCTCGATTTCTCCAAAACGAAAAAGGGATTAGCTGCGTGGAGCATTTTATGACTAAGGGGCAACCTTGCAACTGCCGTCATTCTGTCAGATTGCCTTCGTGGTTCTAGAGTTCTACCCGCGATGACTATTTGACTGCCTCGGCACGGCATTTTGAGCGACGGTAATCCGCAGCTAACTAAGATGTGACGAGATTCAAATCCGCGTTGCCTAAGCGAACAAGATTGAGATAATGGGATATTCTTCAAGCAGACGCCAATTTTTTCAGCGGCCATGAAGGCCGCCGTAGCTGACCAATATGGTCCCAGAACTTGCCAGCTGCGATCGCTGCGCGCGACGGTGATCGTGCTAAGTTGGTCGCCCATCTATGACGACGTTCTGGAGTTGGCGTCATTCGATGACTCTCACACGCTGGACGTCACCTGTCAGATCGAATGCCCGCGCTGCGGCCCAAACATTCAACGAGTGAAGCCCTCGCCAATAGACGATGAGTTGCCGGGCGCCGCATAGCGTGCTTAATAGTATTGCGGCTCTGCCCTGGATCGGCCGCACAGGAAGCCCCAGAAGTTTCGCTGACGCTATCAGTGAACTTCTGATACCTGCTTGCGACGCGTGCGTTGCGTGGCTATGATGCGTCGCGCGTTTTGTATGGCGACGGAAGGATAATGAAGCGTCTACCACTCGCCCGTGCGATGTGAGGCCCCCGGAAGGGCGCCGTCGTCTCATTGCTGATTCGCTGCCGCTTCTACACGGCTATTTGCGTCGCCGCATTTTCGGAAAGTGCCATATGAGCACGATTACTACCGCGGCCACGACGGCGAAAACAATCAGTTCTGTCCAGCTTGGAACAGCCATGCATACCTCAGTTAAATTCTGCCGCACAGCATGAATTCGTAATCGCCGATCGCACCACCACCGTCGCAACGCAAGCAGAAAGTTTTACTCTCGACTAATTGTGTTCTGACGCCGTGTAATACCGTCGCTTCGCATAGCAGCGTAACGATACTACGTATGCTTTCGCGACGGTATGCAGGTTTTGTGATTGAAGTGCGGCCATGCGGCGGAAGTTCGGTCACGACTATTTGTCTACTGTCTTTCTGCATCGCCCGCGCGAGACTTTATTGGCACACATCCATGTCGCCGACGCATGACCCACTCTTTTGGTCGATCAAGGATTGGCCATCAGGCTTGATGCATTCGATCTCTATTTTTTTCTTCAGGGTCTATGCTTTGGTTACGCTTTATTTCTGTCTGGATGACTTTGCGCCAGTAATGCGAAGCTGGTCGTATGTCCCGCGAATTGGCGATACGATCGCGCTGCCGGAACTCGGCGGGAATCTCCAAAGGCTAAAGGTTTACGAAGTCGTCTGCGACGGCTGTGACGAGCCGATTATAAGCATCTACTTGCACCGTGTACGAAGAGAGCACGACCGTAGCGGATTTGCCGGCGAAGTCGCCAGTTAGTGATTGCACTGTCGGATGTGCCCGATCGGTCATTGTGTCAACAATTAGGCCATGAATTATCGAGGCTTACGGTGGTTTGAAGACCGATAGGGACCACCATGCACCAGCGAGTGGTGAATGCCTAAGGCCATCTCGGCTAGTTCGATCGCCCCATCAGGAGTGGAGCTTATCGGCGCCCAAGCACCAGCCTCTCCGCAAGTATCGCACGTCCATTCGGCTCGATAATTCTCATCAAACGGCTGAATGGTGATTTCGTATCGCACATCACCCGCGTCGATATGCTTGCAGCGTCTTCGTTACGGTGATGAATTAGTAGCCAACGCTCGTGCACACCAAAGCTGCGGCGTTTTGCCCATTTGCGGGCAATTGTCCCTCTCCCGCTTGCAACGGAACGGCAACGTTTATGCCAAATCGCCCGGCGGCTCGTGACTTCCGCCGGGCTAATTGATCGCGGCTGTGCCGGATCATTTGTCGTGGTTTCATAGTTCGATCGATGGGGGCGAATCAAATGAACCTCAACTAGGTGGCGTTCAGCGAACGGAGAAAGCATTGTGTCAATAAAGACGTCACAGGTTCGGATTGCTCTCGCCGATGATGTGCCGGGCAATCGGATGATCATTGTCCGATTGCTTGAGCGTCTGGGCCACAAGGTGATCTGCGCAGTGTCCAACGGAGCTGAATTGCTCTGCGAGTGTTCCGCGCAGCAGGTTGACCTCGTCGTTACCGACCTAGATATGCCGGTGATGGATGGCTTAGCTGCGGTGCAGGAACTATCGGAAAAGGGCATCCCAGTCGTCTTGATTTCTGGCCATCCTGACGCAGAAGAGATTGTTTTGGAGCATGAACCGGTAGTGGCGCGGATCTTGAAACCTGTTTCGTTACGAAGCTTGCAGAGCGCTATCGAGCAGGCACTGACCGAGTTCCAAAACGTTTCGCCACACGCGAGATAGCCAATGATCGCCAGTGTGCGCAATTTGCGATCGAGACGATCGATGGCGAAACGGCGCGACGGGAACCGTCGGGCGACTGACCGCAGCACCTTGCTTGCGATCCTCGCGTGGCGGGGCTACGATGCTGTGGGCACTTTGCGTTTACCGCAATTCGTAACGGGGATGACAGAATGTTGCTTGCTCAGGCCGCTGCCAATTCTACTACCATTGTGACGCAAACCGGGATTGGCCTCGGCTCAGCAATCGCCATTGTTTGCTCGTGGCAGCGCAACCGGTCAATTCTTTGGGCAATTCTCGCCGGAATTCTAAGTTGGCTCTATGTGATTTATTTCGCAGTTACGTGCGCTCCAGATGAAATGAAGTAAGCCCTAATATGTCCCGCCCTCGCATACTTCGGCTGCTGCGAATCGCGTTCTCGGTAGTGTGCGGGATTGCGTGCCTGCTGCTTATAGGGTTGTGGCTGCGGAGCTTGAATCGTATCGACCGGATTCAGTTGCGCTATCAAGCACCAAAGGCGATCGACATTTCCACTTTGCCAGGACAGGTTCTCGTCGCAATGATCGTGGAACAACCGATAGTAATACCTGCAACGCAATCGTACTCCAGCTACAAAATTTGGCCGCCCTGGTTTCGGACAATGCGATTGATCAATTCAGACGGCACGACCTGGAATTTTGGTGTATGGACTCAGCCGAATTACGCCGGTGTGCACATTCCGATTTGGTTTCTAATACTTCTCTCTATTGCATTCGCCGTCGGCGCGTGGGCACCTTTGCGATTCTCCCTCCGCACACTTCTAATTGCCACTGCATTAATTGCTGTTGTGCTGGGAATAGTTGCTGTCGCAAATAGGTAGGGACCTCTCAATGGACCGCCGGCGCATATTTCGACTGCTACGAATTGCGTTCTCGGCTGTGTGTGGGAAACGGGCTGTGTGGTCAAGCTAATCTGTCGCGGTACCCTCTCCGCTGTTCTCGCCTAAGATTTAATTGAGGTCTGTTCCCTGCTCCTGGTCGCGTTGCCCAATATTTAGCCGCGGCCGGGGGCATCTTGCTGTGTTCGCTCGTGGGCCCGCAGGTGTCAAGTTTCAACTACTAGCATTCTGTTCACGCTCATTTACAATAACGGCGTCTGATTCTTGTAGCCCCTGGTCGCGGTTACCCCACATTCCGCGGCCGGGGGTTTTTGTTTTCTTAACTTTAAAGTCGCCGCCTGGGCGATGACCCTGCCTAGCGATTGATAGTTTGACGACGCCTTGTGTCGTGTTTATGCTGTCACTGCGGGAATTTCTACAGGCTTTTCTGGCCGACAACTGGTGCCTTTGATGATCGACTGCCCCGATTGCAAGGGGACGGGTTACGTCCTCTCCGTGGACACCATGCCATGCGCCGCCTGCGACCACACCGGGAGGATTCTGGACGGTAAATGCGACTGCTGTAATGGCGCCGGCTCGCAGCCAGTCGAGGTGAAAGCGATCTGCCCCAAGTGCGGCGGTCGTGGCAAGGCTATTCAGCCAACATTCGGGCAGCGCAGTGGAATTTGATTGGTCACCTCGCCGCCAACACTTAATGCCCCAGGAATTGCGCCGACGAGTCGTGGCGAAACTTGGTATACTGTCTCCGCAAGCAGGCACGAGTTTCGATTGCTCGATGTGGAAGCCGTGGATGTCAGCGAAGGGGAATGGCGCAAGGGTAGCGATGGCATACCGTCGATGAAATTCGGCAACACCAAAGAATCGCGAAAGCACGTATTCATACACCTGACGCCCGACTTCTAGATCGTTTTTCAAGCAGCAACCTGTCTTACGGGCATGGCAGCTATAACTCACGAGAAATGCAGCGAGTGCGGAAAGCGACACGCGTTTTGCCTTCCAAATGCTCACATGTTTTTGGATAAAGCTGTGTATGAGTATGTGTGCCCTACCACAGGGAATACGGCTCGACTTATTGCCCCGGACCATTGGACCGAGGCCCCTACGAGGTGTCCTCGCGGTTCAGTAGAGGTCTGGCAAGCTGGAAATCTACATTGATTTGACCAATTTCAGCAGTACCCGCTGTCGCCGCACTGCAGAGTTAATTCCGATCTCGAAAACATCCAGGGATCATCCTTCGTATGCCGGCATCCTGTACAAAGGCGATGGACGAGCGCCATAAGAATCCGGGCGCGTCTTGCTGTAATTGTGGCAAACCAGTAGCTGACGCACCCGATGAGCAGGTGTGGATTATTTGGAATGACACAAAGCTTTATTGCCCTGTCTGTGCCCAGCAGCACGGTATCGCCTAGCAGGTCGGTTCGATGTTCCCGCGAACAGCAACATGCGATCAATGCGGCGACACTTCAGTTGTCGTGGCATGGGTGCCGAGTGAGCGAGATACTGATGAGGCGACCGGGCAGGACGAATCCCAGATCGATTCCGTTCGTTGCCGAATAGATTGTCCTCACTGTGGCACGCGAGTTCAGCGGGTCCAGTTTCGCTTCGAGAGATGACGGCCTAACTATGGACCGCCCTCGCATACTTCGGCTGCTGCGAATTGCGTTCTCGGCTGTGTGCGGGATTGTCTGCCTGTTGGTGATCGTGTTGTGGGTGCGGAGCTATTGGACGCATGACTATACCTCCGGCTCTATTTCGCGTATCTCGTTCCAATTGTCCTCGTTAGATGGTCGGCTCTTACTCTCAATGTTTGACGGATCGCCTTTACCTTGGAGCTTTGCAAGTGTTTCAGACGGAAATGGGCTGCCATTGGCTGGTTTTGAAACATTTTTGGGATTTGGACGCATTGACACAAACGTCGTGAGTCAACCACGAATGAGGTGCATAATTGTTCCGCATTGGTTCATAGCGTTAGCCACCGGAGCATTGGGTTGCGCTCCTTGCCTTTTCAACCTTCCCCGCTTCAGCCTCCGCACGCTGCTAATCGCCACGACGCTGGTGGCGATGCTTTTTGGCATAGTCGCTTACGCGGTGAAATAATTTCCGCTGACGCATTTCTAAGCAAAGACAATCGAAGTTATCCTTCCTTTGTTTCTTTTTCTTCATCGCAAGATATTTAGTCCATCTTCTCTAGTAAAACCGTGATCCGACTGGCAACCTCCTGTAAATTATGTATTGCTTTGCGTGCCCCCCGCACGATTGATTTGTCGCGTCGATATTCCTTTAAAATATCCCGTAATTCTGCCAACCTCTGGTCAACCCCCGCCAGTCGGCGTACTACGTCTTTTTTCTTGTCGCTTAACATAATGTCATTTGATTGGTCGTCTGCCTCCGTGGTTTTTGTCGCCTTCGTTTTTTACAAAACCCTTTAATCGCTTCAATAGTGTCTCAATATCGGTCAGCACTGAATCAGCGTCGGTGAAAACAGGGGTTTCGTCAGGATAAGAGGAAATAATAGTTCTAATTTCTGCCGCCCTCGTATCTATTTCCACAAACAGGTTTAGCAATCGTTTCTTATCTTCTTGTAGGTTCATTAGGTTGTTTTCTGGTCTGTTATCAGTTCCATTATTTCCTTAAGTGGTTGTTCTAGGTCTTTTATTCTTCTTCTAATCGACGGCGCGAGAACCTCGTCCCACGGTTTATGGTCCCTCCCAACTCTCCGCAGGCAGGCGACCGGCGAGGAGGAACACCTGCACCACCGTGCCGACTGAGAACACCTGCACGGCGGCGGTCGCCTTATGCTTGGCGTCCTCGCACACTTCCAACCCGGTGATTCTCTTAATCTCCTGCCTCAACGGGTCGGAAGAATGATGGAACAAATGTTGGTGGAACTCCTGCAATTGAGCGGCACCTGCTGGGCTTGCGGCGAGGACCATTTCGGCAGGAGACAAGACTCCGTGCATCGTGATTACCAGTGTGTCGCCGGCTAGTACGACCGTTACCGATTTGGGTCTGCGGCCCAATCGTTTTTCCTCGAAAGCGATTGCCGTTTGAGCAATTTGTTGAGCCATCGAATGCGGCTGAGTCATTGAAATTGTTCGACCTCAAAAATGCGATGCCTGAAAATAAAACAAGCCGACGTCGACGACCACCCTGACTGGGTGTTCGTCCACGTCGGCTTACTCATCAACGAGCCGCCCGGCGGTGCCGAGATGCCCTTGCTTGTCTTCCGTCTTTACGAACAATCGCCGTGCCGTACCACCCCAAGGCATCAAGATACGTGATCGCAGGCAACTCTGATTACCAGCAAGTAGTCCGCAAGGTATTGGATACCGTTGCGCCGGACGCGGAACCGAAGGCTATAAAGCCGGCAAAGGTGCCGCATCGGCCAAAGGGCAAATAGGATGCGGCAGACCTCGATCGCGCCGTCGGCGAGGGCATGGCACAGCCGCAGGAGTGACGCGACGAAGTGTCACCAGTCGCGTTTCGGAGAAGCGCTGTCGAAGGAAATTGACACTCGTTTCATACGCTCTTAACCAGAGCGCTACAGCATGGGAGGCATGCGGGCGCTGTTCTACATACTTGCCGTTTGCTGCCCGGTTGTGGCGCTGGCGGCAGTCGCATGGGCGTGCCCATTGCTCGGCCCACCCACGCTCGTTTCGTTTGCCCGAATCGCGTGCCTGGTCATTGGCGGCGTTTGCGGCTGGTTATGCGTTCGGCAGTTTGATCGTCTCAGCCACTCGTAACTGCGTCGAATCGGCGCAAAAAAATGGGCGGCCGTGCGGTGAGACGGCCGCCCGACTTGCCGATGCTGGGAGATGGTAACGAAGCGGCAAGTAGTTGCGGAAGTCAGATAATGCCATTGATCCATTAAGGATGAATGAACTGTCTATGAATTCTCTATGCGCAGGGAAGCCCCGCAGTGTCAGTAATAGCGCAAACTGCCGCGAATGCTTCGGGTCCGGCGCTTTGTTCTTGGTGGATATTTTTCCATGTCCAGCGTGCGACCAAACAGGCGAGATCCTGGATGCGATTTGCGACTGTTGTAGCGGCGCCGGATTCCAAGTGGTCGAAGTGAAAGTAACCTGTTGGCTCTGCGAGGGCGCCGCGAAAATTGGAAAGCAATAGCCATCGCTCAAAACCGACCGCACACGATGCCCCAGGAATTGCGCCGACGGGTTGAATCGATGTTTGATACTTCCGATTTCTCAAGGATTCCCTCGATCGGCTCGCGGCGGTTTTCCAAACCTCCTCGCTAATTTGCAGTCGAAAAAACCTGCAGCCGCGCCGAGGAGCGGGCAGCCCGCTTGACAAAGCGTATCTGCATCCCAGATGGTAGGCGAATGCGAATAACGTGTTCAAGGAGATATTGATGTTACATAAATTGCTGTTACTTTGTTCTTTTGCAATCCTCTTGGGCTGTGGCGAGGAGGAAAAAGAGTCCGCTGTCGACATTAGGTCTGAAGTTGCTCGCATGGCTTTTAACGATGGTGGTGCGGCGACCGTGCAGTTTGAAATTGTCAATCGCAGTTGACAATTGCAGCGTCTGGCGGGAGGGGAGCAGCTTTAAAGCTATGCACGTCTCGTAGAACCAGCCCCGCGGTCGCTACTCGCCGGGCTATTCGAGTTGTCAATGAGCAAGGCCGCAACTCGTGTGCGGCTGTGTTTAGTCCGACATGGACTCGCACTATCGTTGTGCCCGCACTGAATTCTCTCGGTGACCCTTTTGCGCGCTGCAAATATCCGTGCGGTTGACGCCCGAGACGGAACTTGTCAAGTTGCGGCCGATGCGCGCGTAAGAGAGGCTTCCTCAGCGCGCTCGCGATGCCTGCCAAAGTGCATCGGTCGCGTTCACCATCTATGTTGCCCACCGAAAAGTAGTGGCATCTGCGTATTCAATATTCAGCTAGAATAGGCGAACAAACGATTTCGGTACTGCTTCACCTTCAATGTAGTGAGAAGTACAATCACTCTTGGCAAGGAAGCGACATCCGCGGACGGCCGTGTGGTTAGATAATGCTTATTGCGAGGGCGCGTGAGGGCCGATGAACATACGCACCTCATTCGTGTGCAGCCTGGCCTTGCTCTTCCTGCTTATCGCGTTCGGCCAGTTCTCGTTAAGCGCCGAAGGCGGCAAGCCGACTCACGTCGTTTCCGTCACGCCGCGTGATGGGGCCACGAGCGTCGACTTGGACGCCGTCGTGCAAGTCCACTTCTCAACTGGACTGGCGCTCACGACCATTAGCGTTGAATCGGTTCGGTTGCTTGACGCAGCCGGTATCTCCGTCCCGGCTCAGTTGGGTTTCGATCTGGAAGGGGATGTTGTCAATCTTCAGCCAAGTCAACATTTGAGGCCACGTACCTCGTACACTCTTGAAGTGACCAGTCGCGTGATCGACAAGAATGGTATTGCCGTTGCGCCGTTCCATTCAACGTTCACCACCACCGAAAATCTTGGAAGGCGAATCCGAGTGGACGGTTTCCAATTCCAAAAGGCAATAATCGATGAAGAGCACGGACCGACCGCCATCGCCATCGGCCCCGACGGGCATGTCTACGTGGCGACGTACGAGGGTAAGCTCTATCGCATTCGACTTGACCTCGAAACGGGGTTGGCGATTGGCAAAGACCTGCACCTCAGTCTTCCCGAAAAGAAGATCCTCGGCCTGGCGTTCGACCCAAGGGCGACGGCCTCAGATCTCATAGTGTGGATTACGTACGACGACCGAAAGGCGGAGAACCTGGACGTTGGAACGTTCAGCGGGGTTGTCTCTCAGGTCCGCGTCCCGGCGGCCGGTCGAAGCGGAGCGGCGACAGAGATTCGATACATCATTGGCTTGCCGTCGGGATGGCATCCGCTGAACGGTTGCACTTTCGGGCCAGACAAGCGGCTGTATGTTTCTGTCGGGAGCATGAACCGCCTGGGTCATGACCCGATCCGGCCCGAGACACCCCTAAGCGCAGCGGTTGTCGTGGCCGACGTCTGCCACGCAAACTTTAACGCCGGGATTCTCCCTCTCAATGTGCAGACGACTGGGCCGGTCTATTACGATCCGTACGCGGCGGGCGCACCGCTCAAGCTCTATGCCACCGGGTTTCGCCAAATGTATCGCCTGTGTTGGCACTCGAATGGAAATCTCTACGGAGGTGTGAACCAGAACGACGGCACCGGACGTGCCGACACGCCGAGCCACCAGGGAGTGCCTTCGCTACATTCGGTATTCCCGGATGAGGATCTGGTGCGCATTGTCGAGGGAGGATACTACGGCCATCCCAACCCATCGAGAAAGCAATTTGTGCTTCTGGGAGGCAACCCGACCACCGGCGTCGACCCATGGGAAGTTTCAGAGTACCCCGTCGGCGTCGAGCCGGACCCGAATTTCAATCCTGACAATTTAATCTTCAACCTCAAGACCATTGACGGGACCAGTGCAAACGGGTGCGCGGAATACACGTTGCCCGGCCCGTTGCACGGTCGCCTGCTCATTTGCTTTTACGAAGGGACGCATACCGTTCATACCTTCGCCTTCAACACCGATGGCACGAGTGTGACAGACAACCGGCCGCTTCTCGACGAGAACAAGGAGACGTTGAAGTTTGCGCATCCTCTCGACATCGCTGTGCATCCAAGCGGCCGGATTTACGTGGCCGATTTTGGAGACTGGAGCACTTTCGGGGGCGGCGGAGTTATCTGGGTGCTCAATTCGGTCGCTGATCGGCTCCGATCACTCCAATTCCAGTAGTAACGCGCGAGCTCTCAGGACACGCCCTACTTAGTACCGAGGGGTCCGGTCTATTTCGGGCTCCGGTCGCCGTCACCAATCGAATGGCGTCGGTCGTGAACACCGCCCGCGCAAGCACCGACCGTTCGGCCTCTCGGTGGCGGCGACCTCGGTAAGAAGCGGAAGTCGGCTTGACGACTAAGGACACGCCCACATTACGCAGATGGGCGGGTTACTCCATTGACTCAGGTTCGTGGGTGCTAGGTAGTTTTCACGGAACTTGGCTTCTTCCGGCTTCGAGACGTCCGATTGCCGTATCACTCCTGGGTTGATTCCCCAGCTTGAGTGCGCATCCCGGCGCCAATATCCATATAAGATGGATAGCTGCTTATTGAAGGTCTCCTTCAATATGCCGGGCTAACTGAAGAAGTTTCTGTCTAATAACAAGTTCGGCCTTAACAACTGTCGTCGGGGAGCGGTGAAGAGATTCCGTCGCGCCGGCGTCGGTTAGCCAAAGACCGACCACCCCTTGCCAAGGAGTGCTTTCGTGCGCCGTCCTCCATGCCTCCTCGCCGCCCTGCTCGTCCTCGGCAGTTGCGCCTCCGTGTCCCCCCAAGAAGCATCGGCTGACGCCAAGCGCCCCTGGACCCTCCTCCTCTACGGCGCCGTGGATAACAGTGCGGACGACCCGTTCGTGGCGTTTACCGACCAGGTGCGCCGCGCGATCGACGACGACCCGGGAATCGAGTTGGTCGTTCTCATCGACCGCAGCAAGAAGCACGCGAAACGCGCGACGTTCCTGGGCGACGATTTCGACAGCACCCGGCTTTACCGAGTGAAGAAGGACTCCGTCGAGCGCCTCTCCGGCGGCACCCATTTCCCGGAAATCACCAAAGACAGTGACGTTAACCTCAACTCCGCCGACGCCGCGACGCTGCAGCGTTTCATCGCCTGGGGGAAGGCGACGTATCCGGCCCAGCGATACGGCCTGTTGATTTACAGCCATGCGGACGGCCAGTCGATGTGTCCGGACGACCGCTCGGGCGCCTCGATGGGGATCGCCGAGGTGACGGACAGAATCGGCGCCGACGAGCGCGTGGACTTCCTGGCGCTGGAGCTGTGCAACATGGGGGTGCCGAGATCGCTTACCAGTGGCGGCCGGGGAATGGGCGCTTCGAAGCGGACGTCCTGCTGGCGATTCCCAACGCCGGCCCGCCTCTGGACTGGCACCGGGCTTTCAGCCGCATCCGCTCACCCGGCCGTGCCTCGAAAACCGGGCCGGCCGTCGACCCGGCCAAGATGACGGCCGTGGACTTCGGCAAACTCGTGATCGAGGAAGGCTACCGCGGCCGGCAGGCCTCCGAAAAGCCGTGGTGGCGCGGGTCGCGCGAGTCGGCGGGCTGCTACGACTTGCGCCAGGCGGGCGCGGTCAAAGAGGCCGTGGACGCGCTCGCGGTGACTCTGGCAAAGACTGATTCCAAGGGCGTTCTCCTCGGGCTGCGCAACGCCAGTTCGGAAGGCCGGCTCATGAGTTATTCCGGGGAGGGTTCCTACGTGGACCTGTACGACCTGTGCCGGCGCGTGGCCGGGTCCGACCGCTTCGCCGAACCGGTACGCTCGGCGGCCACGGGAGTGATGAACGGCGTGGAGCGCATGATGATCGCTTCGTTCGGCATGAGCGCATACAAGCAGTTCGAGGCGGGCAAGAACGGCGTGTTCATTGTGCTGCCGTCCGGCAAGCCAGATTGTTGGAAGCAATTCCGTTGGTATACCCCGCTACGGGGCGACCGCCGGAGCTACGGCAACTGGTCCTTTCTCCAGGACGGCGCGACGCCCGGGAATGGCGTCATCGAGAATTGGTTTGAACTGCTCGATGCGTGGTTCGACGTGGCCGCCGATAAGGGCGGGATCAACGGCTACCAGCCGTAGAGGTAGCTCGGGCTCAACGAACCCATGCCAAGAACGCCTCGACCAGCGCGGACGACGGGTTCGGAAGCGGGGTCCGTCCCCTGGGCACGACCCGGGCCGGCCGCAGGCCGCCGAACCAGACGCCGAAGCTGACCGCCGCCCGCCGGGTTGGTTTCGCGCTGCGCCAAGGTCACTGAGGCGGGCGGTGGCAGCTTAGCTCATTCGTTCGATTGCGATGCACACGTATCTGCAAAGGTCGAACCGTCCGGGTGCAGCAAGTTTGCAATTCGCCGCGTCGGTCGCGTCGACCGCCACGAATCGTTATATTTGGCCGGATGCTGGCCAAGCTGTACACTGTTTCACTCTCGCGCATCGACCCAATGAAGTCTATCACGCCGGCACTGCGCATCGGTTGCTTCTTGATTTTGCTGTTGACGATTCCTTGCAAAGCAGCGGCCGAAGATTTCGAGGACGCAATCCGCGCCTATCTGAAATACCGCAGTGAGACCGACGCGGGCAACGGGGCTATCGTTGTCGGCCTTGTCGATGAGCATGGTCCCCGTACGATCAGCTTCGGAAAATTGGGCGGCGGCTCCGACAAGGATGTCGATGGCGACACCGTCTTTGAGATTCATTCCCAAACATGCATTTATACTGGGCTGTTGCTGCAAGACATGGTGCAGCGCGGCGAGATGAAACTTGATGATCCCGTCGCAAAGTATTTGCCGAAGTCGGTACGAGTGCCAAGTCGCAAGGGCAAGGAAATCACGTTGCGCCACCTGGTGACGGAGACTGCCGGACTTCCTGCTGTCGGGGACAAGCTTGAAGCGGAGCGCGCGGATAATCCGTACAAAGGCTACACGGTTGACAAGATGTATGCGTTTTTGTCCGGGTTCGAGCTGACTCGCGATCCGGGAGCACAATTTGTCCACGGCGGAATGGATGTTGCGTTACTTGGGCATGCAATTGAGCTTAAGGCCGGAACGGACTACGAAACGCTGGTGGTGGATCGTATTTGCAATCCGCTCGGAATGGATAGCACCCGGTTCACGCTGACGCCCGAGCTGAAGTCCCGTCTGGCAACCCGATACAACCCACAAGGATATGAAGCGGTGCATTTGGATCGGGGAGTTGCGAAGCCGCTTGCCGGGCTTCACTCGACCGCTAACGACTTGTTGAAATTCGTCTCGGCCAACCTCGGTTTCACGAAATCCAGCTTGACGCCGCTTCTGGAAAAGCACGTCGGAAACTTTGTGTGGGGCAAATCGCAGGAACCCGGGATCGTTCATATCGGGGGAGGAGGAACGGCAGGCGGCAGCGTGTATTCCGGCTTCGACAAGACGCGGCGTCGCGGCGTGGTGGTCCTGACCGCTTCGGGCAGCGGGCGGTCGAATGCCCGATCCATCGGTAAGTTTCTGCTCGAATGCCCGTGGCAGTCGGACCAGCGCCCATTAAAACGAAAGTCGCTGGTGAGGTTTATGGTTCGTATGCAGGCGAGTATCGGCGTTCGCCAGATTGGGCCCTCGGAGTGTTCGCAGCGCGGCAGTTTCTTCGAACTTCGAACAAAGCGATCTTGTTCTTACCGGCCGCAGTCTTTATCGCTGGGCTGGCTTGCGTCCTATGGCGAGTGGGAGAGGCCCGCAGGCGATGGTTCGCACTGGGCGCCGCGACGCTCGCTCTAATCGTGTTGGCGCCACTCGTCGTATTGATATCGGGCTACATACTTTGCGCTCGATACGAGCCCCGCATCGGCATTCGCGCCGAAGGTGATCGGCTGTTCGTTGAGGCGACCAGCGCCGGATTGTGGCCAATAGATGACTGGTATTACGCGCAAACGACTGGGCTGGGAAAACAGGCGATGGACATGTTGTGGCCGCCGATCCCGACCGAATTATTAGCCAAATCGGAGACTGCTTTTTTCGAAAGGCTGAGCGCCACGCCGCTTACGTTTTCTCGAAATGCTGGCGGCAAGGTAACCGCACTGGTGGTCGATTATCGCGGCCGATCGTATCGCTACGGCCGGGTTTCCGATATTCCGCCGAAACCGCCAGAGCTGCCAAAACCACGTCTTGCGATCAAGGTGGATGCAAAACTTCTGGACGCGTGCGTCGGTCAATACGAATTCCCGCCAGACGCCATTTCGCCGAGTGGCCTCAAACTGAGGATCCGCCGCGAAGGAGATCACTTGGTTGGCGAAGCGAAAGGCGAAAACGTGGCTCGGGGCAAATTCGAGATCTATCCTGAATCGGAAACGAGTTTTTTTCTCAAGATTGATGGTGCACAACTGGTTTTTGCCAAGAACGAGCGAGGACAAGTGACAGCTGTCAGCTATCATCTCGACGGGCACCCGACGGTCGTGGGCAAGAAGGTCGATGCGGATTGACCGTCGCTTGTGGCCGCGCGATTGCGGATTGATCGACGACCCGAGCCAGTCATCGGTGATAGAAAGCGATCATCTCGTTCACGCTGCGGCAGAACACCATCGTCGTCGCCAAGTTGAATAACAGCGTCGCGCATGTGCCGCCGCGGCCGCTCAACGGCATTCCGTTAGGCTCTCGTAGCCGAGCGTTGGCCGCACATGTCGAACCGGCCTGAACGCGCAACCGTCAGTTCACTGCGTGCTGAAGTAAGATGCTCTGACTGCACGATTCATCTTGCGCCAAAGTGCCGAGGTGAAATCGTCTCATCGTTCCACACAAGTCCGGTTTCGATTGCTTCGCTAGCGTCTTTCTGCAGCAGTGCTATCGAGCTTGTCAGTCATTGATGTGGTGCGAATGATTTCGTGGCTTGTCACTTTCGAGGGACTGTGGTGAGAAAGCAGTTCTCTTCTGATTGCTTCTTTCATGGAGGTCCCCCGATGTCTGTTTCGCTTGCGGATGAAGTTCGCGGCGCCGCGCTTGGCGACGAGAGGTTAACCAAACGGCTGGGTAAGTTGATCGAACAGCTCGGCGCGAAGCCGAACATGAGCGTGCCCGCCGCCACAGATGGCCGAGCGGAAATGGAAGCCGCTTATCGTTTCTTCGATAACGACAAAGTCGTGCCCGAGAAGATCCTCGAACCGCATATCAAGGCGACGCGGGAAAGAATCTCGCAAGCCGAGGTTGTCTTGTTAGTACAAGATACGACCGATCTGGATTTGACCAGGCCTAAGCAGCAGGTCAAAGGAGCAGGACCGCTGGAATACGAGACTCGGCGCGGCTTCTTCTTTCACCCGTTGCTTGCTTTTAATGATCACGGTTTGCCGTTGGGCATTGCCTGGCATAAAAGCTGGGCTCGAAGCCAGATCAAGAAGATGACCCGGAATGAGAAAACTCGCTGGCTGCGAAAGACTCCCATCGAAGGAAAGGAGACGTTCCGCTGGATCGAAGGCTTGCGCGCGGCGCGCGAAGTCGCCGAAGCTTGCCCGCAGACCAGTTGCATCTGCATTGCCGACAGCGACGCGGACGTTTACGAACTATTCTGCCAGTCACGGGCGACATCCTACGGAGAGGCGCACCTATTGATCCGAGCCTGCAAGATGCGCATCAGCGACCAGACCGGCCTGAATTGGCTGGAGGCGGCTCGTGCCACAGCGTGCCTATTTCAATGTAGCGTGAACGTCAGTGCGCGCACTTCGAAGCTGGTCACCGACACGCGTAAACGTCACGAAACTCGTGATGCACGCATTGCCGAATTAGAAGTCCGAGCCACAACCGTGACGGTGTGTCCTCCTTATCGCCAAGGTCGCAAGCTTCATCGCCAAGGCCGCAAGCTTCCGAAAGTCACGTTGAACGTGGTCCTTATCGAAGAATCGAATCCGCCGGACGGCACTACACCAATCCAATGGTTGCTGGCAACGACGCTGCCAATCGACGACGTCGAACAGGTCCGGCGAATCGCTTCTTACTATTCCGTTCGTTGGCAAATCGAAATCTATTTTCGAACTTTAAAATGCGGTTGTCGGATCGAGGACCGGCAATTTGAAACGCTGGAGAGAGTCTTGAACTGTTTGGCCGTGTATTCCATCATCGCGTGGAAGGTCATGTATTTATCCCGACTAGGGCGGGAGTGCCCAGAGCTCAGTTGCGAGTTGATTTTCGAACCGAGCGAATGGAAATCGGTCTGGATGACGGTTCGCAAACAGGATCTACCGTCCAGTCCGCCGTCATTGAATGAGATGATCCGGATGATCGCTTCACTAGGCGGCTATGTGGTGCGAAAGTCCACTCAGCCGGGACCGCAAACGTTATGGTTCGGTCTGCAGCGAGTTCACGACCTGTCCACTGCTTGGGAGACATTCGGCCCCGATTGATTATTTTTTTTCGCCGAAGACTTGTGTGGAACGATGAGTGAAATCGTCCTCGCGCAAGCACGATTGAGATTCCTGCTGAGGAAGAGCCCTCCTGGTGGAGAATCGGATTCGTACTGCGGTGCGGCACACCCCAACAGGTTTGGGTTTCGCCGATTCTAGCTTCGGTGGTGATCACCTCGGCGCACACGTCCGCCACGCTATTGCACTTGGTAAAGCACCGAAGCAAGTAGGGCGAATGCAAAGATTTAGGCAGTAGAGACGACTGCCCTTAATATGCAGTGCCGCTTCATGCCCGTTCGGTAATGGCCGGTAGTCCATCCAGGCGGTTGGTCAAGCAACTTTAATCGGAGGGGTGCCAGTAGGCAGAGCATGATGTGCACCAAGTGCTCAATCCTATTTAGTTGTCTGGGCAGACTTGTTGACAATGAAGGTCGCTTCGACCGCTGCATGGTCCGACAGGCTCCCGACTCGCTTGTCGTGCAATGGAAGAATGTTGATGTCGGAGAGTCGCATTAGAGGCTCGCGACTCCCCGGCTTGTAGAACATATAGTCAATTCGGTCGCCTCCATCTTCTTTCAAAGGCTCGCTGGTACCCCCGCCGTCCCCTTTTAGCTCCGGCCATGCATCGCGAAGCCGAATACAATCAAGCTTCAAGTCGTTGCGCAGCCCCTCGTACGCTGTTTGATCTTCGGCAGGGATATTGAAATCGCCCATTACGATCGTGGGATTTCTATCAGCGTAACGGCGCAGAAAATCTGCGAGTTCGTCAAGTTGCTTCGCGCGGCAATCGTCCGAGCGAGCTTCCAGATGGGTTACGACGCAGTTCAACACGGTGTGAGAACCGACGGCTCCAGGCAAACGGACTCTGGCCAGTAGCGCCCCTTTGGCAGCAAAGCCATCGGCGAACACACCGTGACTCCAGAACGTGGATGCGTCATTAAAGGTGATGGTCTCCATCGACTCGATCGGATGCTTACTCAGCAACAGGCAACCGCCGCTGAGCAGATAACTCGTCGGCGGCACCGGCGACGACACAACGTTAAACGCGTTGCCGCTGAACTCCTGAAGCGAATCCACGAGCACTTGCTGGCACTTTGGATCAAACGCCTCGCAGAGCCCGATGATGTCATAGTCGGACAGTTCCTTCGCAATCGACTTTGCGCGATATAAACCATCCGTCCGGTTTGACGCCAACGTCTCGATCTCGCAAGGAAGCAGATGCGTGTTGAGAAACACGGACCGCAGCACGAGAGGACCATTCAGCCGCCGCTTCAGGGTTGTTATCGCCATTGGCGACACGGGGTAATACTTCGTCGTCCAATGTTGTTCCGCGTACTGAAGTACGATGGCAGCCAGAGGCAGTCCAACGAAGGAACTTACCGCGGCCAAAACTGTTGTGCGTTTGCGAGTAGATAGCGACATATCTCAGTATTTAACTTGGCCGGTTTCCACGCTTTCCTGCGTCGTTCTGGCCACTCCGCCGACTTGTGCGTACTCAGAACGCTGAACGGCTGCAGCGGCCGCGCGGGACATAGGAAGCGTCCCGCGGGCCGCCCGCTTAGCTGCACTCTATTCAAACCTGCTGGTATCCAACCCGTGGGGGTTGGTCCACTACAGGCTAAATGTCCTTGGTGCTCAACTGCACCTCGATCCAACGTCCTTCGTAATCTCTAAGGGGCTTTCCATCGGTCCAGCCGCCTTCGAACCTAAACGTGCCGCCATCAACGGGCGCGAAGGTGTTCTCGAACGGTACCCACTCACCGAGAGGACCACCATCGGCGGTCTTAGCCCAGACGTTAACTCTCACATTCGCAACGCGAGCAATAACCCTCCGCGTATCGCCAACAAAAAAGTCAGTCGCATAATGCGCATCGTAGCCGCTACCAGCGAATACAACCGGCGATCCAGCGCGGTTCATGTCACCCACCCAGCCCGTCGCTGGCCTCGAGAGAACCCATTGGCTTCCGGGAATTGGGTTGCCGTTCGCATCCAAGAAATCGAACGCCATCCCGAAGCCATCGTAGTCCTCATCGTCGTCGTAGCCGCTGACGAATCGAAAACGGTCGACCTTGAGCTCCAACCCAAACGGGCCGACAGCCACGGGCATTTCAATTCTATGCGTTGTTTGCGTCGCGACTGCATCGGTGAAACTGTACTCGTGGTACTGTTCAAAACGAGCTTGGTTAAACTGGTAGAGTCTAATGGACTTTGGTACTAGGCGACCACCGACCGTAGACCACGTGACGTCGTTCGCGTCAGAGTACTCACTACTCTCGCGAGAGGTTTCCGATTCGTCACCATCAGTTTCTTCCGACTCCTCATTTGCCTTTTGACTAGTCGCGCTCTTCAAAGAAGCGTTTAGGACGTTGTAACGATCTGCACCAAGTTCTTCCAATAAAGCAGGGTCGATCACATACTCATTATTAAGTTCTACAAGTTTCGCCACCCGCTGACCGGTGGGTGAAGTCACTAGCTCAGTCACGATTTTGTCCGCAAGCCCATTAAGGAAGTCATTAGGCTTTTCTGGCAAAACGACCACGCCGCGAACCACACCAACTACGGATGTACTAAGGTCGCGAAGCTGTTGCCGCGTAACCCAATTCGACGTTGTCGTTCCTGTGGTGACGGCGCGATTTGTCTCGAATTCGCCCCGCGTCGCACGTTCTTCGATCTCCGATAATTCCTCCCACTTCGCATCACCAGTAAGCAAGTGGTGGAATCCGCCCTTCACAAATAGGCTCATGGAAAAATTCAGCGTAGCAACGCGTAGAGAATAGCCCGACCGAATAAAGCTCCCAGCAAGAACGGGAGTAGCCAAGAATCGCTTCAAGCTAGCCTCGTCTCCCCTGAGGGGCACATAGAGCTCATGAGGGGTACTCGACATTCTTGGAATGTGAAGTTTGGGATGAATGTCCAAACCCGGGACGGCGACCCGCCGTTCCATCCCTTCTCCCAGATTGGCCATAAATTCTAAATACCGGTAGGGAAGAAGTGCGAAATTACTCCGATCCACTCTTGCTGCGGGATAGCATGATTGAATGCTGCGGCCGCCGCGTCTCGCAACCCGTCGGTAACCAGCGTCACTCTAAGGGTCGTTCGATACAGCTGTCGACCATCTGCGCCCTGGACTGGCATCTTAGCTGCAATGGCACTTGCTAAGTCTGCCCGCGTTACGGTAGGTGCCGGGTAAAGGTAGAACTGATGTCTTGCGAATTTTTCCTGGTCCTGTGGCGAATAGCTACCAGTAGCTCCAAACTCGTTGAAGAATCGCCTCGAGATGAAAATTCGATGTTCGCCGAGATTGTAACTAAAAGCCCCCAGTTCCACATCAGCTCCCTCAAGAGACAATTTTGGGCGAGTTGCGATCGACGGTAAGCTCGCGATTGTGGGGGCAGCAAACTCCATAATTCCAACGCACAGCAGACCAGGATCAGCATATTTGTTTGACATCGAAACAGGAAATGAAGTATTTAGACTCACCGCTTCACCGACCGTAGCAGGGGACGTTTTTGGTGACTCGGTTGCGATCCATGGTAACACCGTGATCGTGGGCGCGAGTGAATTATACAGCAACAGCGGAATTGGGGCGGCGTATTTGTTTGATGTGACAACGGGGCAACAACTCCACAAATTCACTGCGTCAGACGGAGCTGTTAACGATCATTTTGGCTCGGTTGCAATTAACGGTCGCGTCGCACTGGTGGGCGCGAATCGATCGTTTCCCGGTTCGCAGCTGCCAGGCGCTGTTTACGTGTTCGATGTAAATACAGGCCAGGAGCTGTTCAAGCTCGCTGCCTCGGATGCGACGAATCGTGACCTTTTCGGCGGCTCAATCGCTGTTAGTGGAGATATCGCCGTAATTGGAGCCGAATACAAAACCAATGGCATTGGTGCGGCATACATATTTGATTTAACGACTGGAAAAGAGCTTCACAAACTCAATCCGCCAGAATCCGGCGGGGCATTTGGCGCATCCGTTGACATTCATGGTGAGATCGCAATCGTCAGTGCGCCGTTCGCCCATTCTGCGTTTCTCTTCAACGCTAGGACAGGACAACAGCTTGGGAAGCTAAATATTCCCGCAACCGTCGCGTTCTCTGTGGGAGTCAGCGAGAACACCGCAATTGTCGGAGACGGCGGAGGCACGGCATACGTCTTTGATGTAACGACAGGACAGCAACTTGCGAAACTGACCGCCTCTGATGCCATGCCAGGGAATTCCTTCGGTAGCTCAGTTGCCATCGATGGCAACGTCGCGATCGTTGGCGCACGTCGTGCTGACAACGGTTCTTTAGTAGATTCCGGCGCCGCGTACGTCTTCGATATTGCAGGTGTTCCCGGAGACTTCAACACCGACGGCACCGTCGACGCCGCCGACTACATCGTCTGGCGCAATCGCCTCGGAACGACCTACACGCAAACCGACTACGACGCCTGGCGTGCTAACTTCGGCAAAACGGCCGCCGGGGCGGCGGCCGTCGCCGATTTTGGACTTGAACGTTTTGCGCACGTCCCGGAGCCCATGACCGCCGCGCTTCTGTTCCTTGGTTTGTTGCCACTATTTGTTGCAGGCCGAAGGTTGCCCGATCGGACGTTCAATAATGGTCGCCTACAAAGGCCCGTAACATGCATCGATTGTTTGTCCTGACCGTTTTGGCGGCTACAACGCTTGCGAGTCCAGCCTGGGCAATCGTCACTTCCGATCAGGCGGGCAGCCATGTCGTTTCACCCGGCCAACCCGCCTTCGGCTTCAATCTAGACGGCGTGGTGATGGTTGGCGGGCGCCGCCGTTCGGTCTGCCCATCAGCGTCTGCACGGGTGCACTTGTTTCTGATCGGCATGTGCTGTGCGCCGCTCATTGTTTCGACGACGACGCCGATGGTCAGCTCGATTCGCCAATGGCACCCTTTCCCGACTCGGTCGTGTTTCAATTGGCGAGAGGACCAGTAGCGATCGAATACCAGATCGATTCGGTCCAGTTGCCTGATAACTGGCCATTGCAGGAGGCCGACATTGCGGTCATCACACTCACGCAAGATGCGCCGCCCGAGGCACCACGCTATCGGCTGTACGGTGGAAGCGACGAAGTCGGACGTGCCGCCCTCCTTGTCGGATATGGCGCCACAGGCCACGGCTCAACCGGCTATGTCGATGGCTTCGACGCGGCACCCACCAAACGCGCCGGACTCAACCGAATCGAGGCGGTGCGCGTCGACGAGCCGAACGTCGAGTTTCTGGTCGCCGACTTTGACAGCGGTCAGTCGGCCAACAATGCTCTGGAAGTCTTCGGCTATGAGTCGGACTTAGGTTTTGGCGCCGACGAAGTCGGCCCCGCGGCAGGCGATTCGGGTGGACCATTGTTCATCGGCAGCGCGATCGCCGGTGTGAATGCCTATTCCGCTCGTCTGCCAATCGCCGACGTGAACGGAAATTCTGATTCAAGCTGGGGTGAAGGAAACTTCTTCGCCCGTGTCAGCAACTACCGCGAATTCATCCTGGCGGCGACCAACGGCACAGCGATCTTCGTGCCGGAGCCATCGACCATCGCACTATTCTTCGTGGCATTCACGATTCCGGCCATAGGCTCACGTAAACGCGGCCGCGCTGATGCCTGCACACTTGATTCTCCTGGCCGCACTCGCTGAGTCGTCGACCCGCATCAAGTCGCCGCGCCAATTTCAAAGTAAAGTTTGTTTTTGGCATCGCTAGTTCTGGCAGATAGATAGTCACCGGAATCTCAGAAAGCCCCTGCCGTGTGGCAAACATTCCAAGGGTCGTGGGGCCCCCTCGTCGATCAATCACCGCAAGACTCGAAAAGTAGGCGGCGCCGTTTTGCTTGTGTCAAAACTGCTCGGGCGACAATAGGCCGGAGGTAACATAGCATCGCACTGTGTCTGATATGCTGACACATGTCATTTCGCCTGCGGTCTCGGCGCGCGCGAAGAGCGACGGCAACGGAGGAATCGTTTTGTATGTATAGAGCTATGCAACCGGAGTTGCAATCACTACAATGACGACATGAGGCAAAAACTCTACACGTTGGCTGCAGCAGCCAAAAAAATCGGTTGCCACAAGTCAACGACAATGCGGAAGGCAGAGGAATTAGCGTTAGGGCAGCGAGTCGGCCGTTACGTGCTGTTGACGGAGGCGGAAGTGAAGCGGCTAGCGAAAGCGATTAAACCCCGGCCACGGGATTAGCAACTGGCGGGCACATAAATGAGCGCTGACTACCACCGCGAGCTTCTCCGACTGCTTGCGAAAACCGAGCAACTATTTGCTGAGTGGGAAGCCGTCCTAGTCGATCCGGCCAGCGATGAGGATTTGCTGCTTGCGTCAAAGCTTTGGACTGGTCTAAAGCAAATGTTACGTGATGTCGAACGGAAACTAATTAAGATTAACCGGCATTGACTCGCCTTGCGATTATAATGGATCGTATACGTCTGTCCAGATACCATTTCTTACAGATGCTGTATTTTTGCGATGACGCCGAACTTCCTGAGGATTTTGAATTCGAGTCGGTCGTCGGAGTCTTTGGCTTCCCAGTAGCGGCAGCGGAGGTTGAAGTTGCCGCGAAGTGTGGCGTTGCAGGAAACTTGCTTGTCGCGAATGCGCGTAGGGAGTTCCAGCCCGCTTTTTTGCACGTGGCCACGGGCAGGTTGGAGGACGCCGTGCGCGTGCCATCTTCGTGGACGACTTCGTGAGTGGTGTAACCGGCAAGTTCCTCGTAGTAGCCTTTGATTTCCTTATCGTCGGCTTGAAATGGTGCGTGAATGGCATGGCTGGCCACCAGCTACGCCAAGAATGAGAATCCGTTCTGCTGGGCAGATAATATCAGAATTGAAATCGATCGCCAATTAGCCCACGTCGCGTGGCTTCAAACAAATGACTGGCTTGGAGTCAGCAAAATGGGCGGGATACATTGGTAAATACGTCCATCGCGTGGCACTCGATTTATCGCGAATTCCCGCGTATTCTGGGGCAATGCCGATATTGTTGAAACTTGTTATCGTATTCCTGATCGCATTCAGTGTTGCATTTTGGCAATCGACGGCAGTTGTATCAGCGGCAGAGGAGCGCACCAATTCGGCGATGCCGAAATTTGTTTTGCCGCGGGTGCCGCCGAAGTCGCCGGCTGATGCGCTTGCCAGTTTCGAGGTGGCGGCGGGGTTTCGGATTGAGCTGGTTGCGGCGGAGCCGCTGGTTGTTGATCCGGTGGTCATGGCGTTCGATGAGCAGGGGGGCTTGTTTGTCGTCGAGATGCGGGACTACTCGGAGCAGGATCAGGAGCGGCTTGGACGCGTGCGCCGGCTTACCGATGAGGATGGCGATGGGCGATTCGATCGCAGCACCGTGTTTGTGGATGGCTTGTCATGGCCGACGGCCTTGTCGTGCTATGGCGGCGGCGTGTTGCCGGAGTATCTCCGCGGCTCACTTCCAGTGTCCTTCAGGAACTTGCCTCGTTCGACCGGTCCGAGTGCCCGAGATCTTTCGTTGGCGCAATTCGATCGCGTACCAGTTGTTTGAGTTGTTTAATGTCGGGAAAGCCGCTGCGCTTCAGCGCGGGACCAGATCAGCTCGCCTTCGACGCGAATTTCAAACACTCCACCGGTACCCGGAACTATCGCGACCTCGCCCAGTTCCTCAGCGAAAGTTGTCAGTATTTCCTGTGCCATCCAGGCGGCGCGAAGCAGCCATCGACACTGGGTGCAATATTCGATTTCCACACGAGGGGTGTGCATCATCAATTCCGGACTTGTATGAAGCCCAGTTGTCTCTGGAATGTGCGATTAGCGTTTGACCGCCTCGATGATGCTGACTTCGGTGCTGGTGGGCACGATTTTCGAGAGCGTGAAGCCGGCTTTTTCGAACAGGGTTTGGTACTCGCTCTTGGTTCGCTCCTTGCCGCCGGGGATGAGGAGCATGACCAGGTCGAGGAACTTGCCGCCAAAGGGTTCGTTTCCCGGGGGGATGACGCTTTCGACGAGAAGCAGTTTGCCGTGGGCTGGCATGGCCTTGTGGCAATTGCGAAGAATGGTGAGTGACTTTTCATCGTCCCAATCGTGGATGATGTGCCGCATGAAAAAGGCATCGGCGCCGTCGGGAACATTTTGGAAGAAATCGCCGGCGACGAGTCTGCACCGATTGGAAAGACCGGCGGATTCAATTTGGGCTTTCGCTCTATCGATTACATGGGGCAGATCGAAGAGGATCCCTTTCATGGTGGGATGAGATTGCAGGAGCGCGATGAGCTGCGAGCCGTTGCCGCCGCCGATATCGGCCAGCGTGCCGATCTTGGAAAAATCGTAAGCGTCGTGGACGGCGCTCGACTCACGACCGTGAATGCCGACCATCGCTGCGTCGAAGATGCGGGCCTTGTCGAGGTGGTCGCCCAGATATTCGAAGATGGGCTTTCCGAAGACCTTGTCGAAAGCTTTCTTGCCGGTCTGGATGCTGTAGTCGATTTCGGCCCAGGCGCGGAACTGTTCGTCGCCGGACATCAGGGCCAGGGCGCGCTTGGAGCCGGGAATATCACTTTGCAAGGCTTCTGCCATCGGGGTGAGCGAGAATTGGCGGGGCGGTCCCTCGGCGAAGATGCCGATGCTGGCGAGCGCCCGTAGCAGGCGATACAAGGCATCGGCGTTCGTGGATGTGTCGGCGGCAAGCTGTTCGATGGTCCGCGGCCCGTCCTTGAGGTGATCAGCAACGCCGAATTTCGCCGCCGCGTAAATCGCCTGCGAAATCCAATAGCCCGTGATCATCCGATCCAATTGCTCGTGAGGTGAAGTTGGTTGCATGCTGCGTGCACTGGTTTGAGTCGTAGTGTTTCAATTACATTCGGCAAATCATACCAGACAACGCTTGTCGTGTCGCAATCAACATGAGACTGGCGGCGGACTGGCAACCTTACATATAGACGGCGGCACTCGCGCGGCGGCTGATGACTTACTTCACTTTTCGATTGCGGTGCCTGCGATAGAGAAACCAAGCGCAACCGGCGGCCATAGATGCCGCGACCCCAGCAATGCCTCGTGCCAGGTAATATTCTGGATTGCGGAAGGCAGCTTGAGCGAGTGAGTTTGGTTGCAGGTAAATAAACCCGTTCTGATTATCGAGAATGACGTTGAATCGTTTCAAAATGTCGTTGCCCAGTAGTCCCAGCTGATCGTCATTCGCCGCGTGGTCCACGAGACTGAAATTGAAATCGGCAAACGCGTAATCGCCGATGGACAGCCGGGGGGCCGTTGATTCGTGGTCCAACCATAACATTTTCCGTAACTCGACGAACAGTTTGCCGAGCGGCGACCCGGCATCCGTGTATAGTTTGCTCGTATAGGCGCCGGTATCGAACATGAACCAGCCTTCACGTTTCCGGCCACCGATGGAGAGCGAGCCATGAATGAAAGGTACGACGCCATCGAGGTAGATGGCATGCTTGGAGTACGTGGGGGCGATATCGGGCAGCACGTCGTGAATGACGATCACGCTTCGGTCGTAGTCGAATTCAATGACTTTGTCCTGGAAGAGTGTGTTTCCTAACAGGCCGTCTTCGCGGTGAGTCATGTTGTCGGCGACCAGGAACGGCAGATCGTCCCAACGAAGATTTTCGATTTCTAATCGATTCGAGCTGCTGGAAGGCACTTCGTTGGTGCCGTCGCTATTGGTGAGGGTGGCCGTGCCGTCGAACTTCATATTCGCGTTGGCGATAGAGGCTTTTTTAATGATGCTTCCACCACACCCGAGGTCGAACTGGAATTGAAGTTCTTTGCCGCCGTTGAGGCGACCGGTGATGTAGATCTTGTCGTTGTCTCCGAGACGGAAGGGAATCGTGTCGATGATACCATTGCGATTGGCACCCGTGCGCGTGTACGGTTGAAGCTTTCTGAAGACGGCGCACACTTGGGTTGGGCAGACCGTCGCCTCGTTTAGAACGATCACAAAATCGTGCTGGTTGCCGAACTCTACCGGGAACGAGATGGTGTCGATATCCGTGCGGAAGGTTACCGTATGCGGCTTCATAGGAAGCTCGACATAGTAGATGTCAGGATTCTTTTCCGGCATGAGGAACCAGTAGTCGTTCTTGACGTGATCTCCATCGACGATCGTGACGTACTTTGATCGCGATTTGAGGACGGAGCGCGTTCCCTGCGCCCGACCGGGCCGCAAACCATGACACTGGCTAGTGCCAGGGAAAGCATGCCGAACCAGTTTGATGAGATCACATGACACCAAAACAGAGTGGCTTGCTCCAGCGCTCGGACAGACACAAGATTATTCGCCTCGAGGCCAAGTTATTGGCAAAATTCAGTTGCGCCCACGGGCCTCGATTTATAGCGAATTTCGGCGTATTCTGGGGCAATGCGGATGCGGTTGATATTCAACGTTAGTGTGGGCACTGAGGCAGTAGTCGCAGACTTGCGTGCGCTAGAAATAACAAACTGACTGGCGACAATGTATCGGGGAAGGAGCGGGACTACCCAAACTGCATTCGATGTCGCGCCGCTATGATTAACATCTCGACGGAATCTGCTTCGAAGTGCGCGACCGAAGCGCGCATTGCGCTGAGGCAAACTGCCCTCGGTGAGTCGCTGCCGACGCACTTTGCGAATTGTGTTTTATCGCGT
The DNA here is from genome assembly GCA_963786455.1 of uncultured Planctomycetota bacterium. GTDB lineage: Bacteria > Planctomycetota > Planctomycetia > Pirellulales > Lacipirellulaceae > JABDGM01. The sequence continues at coordinate 837,679 of CAWAZX010000019.1, forward strand.
CGGGTCGTGAACACCGACGCACGCACGCAAGGAGCGTTTCGGGCGGCCGGTCGATGCGACCGAAGCAGATTTGTGACCGCAACGTGGCTATCGGACCTAGAGGCGACGCCTGTATGCAAGACCGCTTTCTTTTCTAAATTCATCATGGTCGATGTTAGGACTTTGCGGACTTCATCGCGGCCGATTACCAGCTTTTGCCATTGGTAAAGCACAATTTGGAATGTTTCGCTCGGGCGGTTGTGGATGAGTCCCGAACTCGTTGATTGTCGCCCCTGAATCTAAGCCCTTGCCACTGCTTCTTGAAATGTTGAACTAACGGGACGATACTGCAGCCGTTTTCTGCAGGGCCCGGAAGGTTGCCGGGCCGGCAGGCAGTTCTTAGGCGGAGGGTTGCACAACGAAATTCGAAAGGAGCCTTTCTATGAAACGAGTCGCCTTGTTGTTGTTACTCGGTGCGGCAGCTTTTGCAGGCATTGTTGCCGCTACTGCCCCTCCGTCCGGCGCGCCGAAGAAGGGCCTAGCGCTCAAACTGCCCGCGATCCCGTGTCGGTGCCCAGCGCGAGGGAGGTAAGAGGTGCAAATCCGTACGTCGAGGTCGACGAGGAGCCGGCGCCCAAATTGATCGTGGATGATCCAGATCCCAAGGGACTGGCCAAAGGTCTCTTCTGGGTCCAATACCGCACGGAGAATGTGCGCATCCTCCCAGTTTTTGGGAAGGCTGCGCTGGACGTCTCCCCGCGGATCGGCCATCTGCACATCCGCGTCGACGACCTGCCTTGGTTGTGGGCGGAATCGAGTGGTATCAACACCATTGACATCGGCGGGATGCCGCCTGGCGAGCACAGGGTTCTGATCGAGCTGGTCGACACCAACCACCAGGTCTTCCCCGGGCAGGCCAAGACGGTGAAGTTCACTGTGCCCAAATCCGCGTCCGCCTCGCACACGCATCGGTAGCGACACGCCGCCTGCACGTGCCGAACGTGTTAACTTGCTTCGGTGAAATCGACCATGGTCCGTAGTGACCTAAGTGGGTCGTGAACACCGACGCGCGTGTGCTAGTAGCATTCCGAGCGGCCGGTCGATATGACCGAAGTGCGCATGAGGGTCGAAGTTTATCATACCCTGGGCAAATGAAACGCGGCGGCCGCCGTCTGGCTAGTGGACGAAGAGCGTCAAGGAAGTCGCCGTCGACGAAATTGACTTCCAAGAGTCTCGCTGTAAGTGCTCTGTGAGACTGCCGACACCTCATTTCTCGGCCGTAGCCGTCGGCTCAACGCGGGCTCGTACACGCTCGCCGCGGCAGAGGAGGTCGTCGGCGCAGTCGTCACCCTCATGCTCCCGCACCCACTGGTAACCGGCCGCCATGCCGGAACACCGTTTCAAGTTGTGGGCGTCCGACGCGAGGACTATTTCGCGGTGCCTCCGCAACAGATCGCGGCCGGCCTGTGACGGAGCTGGGCCGTGGTTGCCGATCAATGAATCAACCGTCACTTGCAACCACGTGCCGGCGTCCACCAGGCCGTCCACACGACTCAAGTCCTCCCAGAAGAAGTTATGTCGCTCCGGGTGGGCCAAGATCGGCGTCATTCCTTGACCGCGGATCCAGCGGACCAGCTCCTCCGCGTCGGCGGGGAAGAGTTCGCGCTGCCAATTGAATTCCAACAAAGTAAAATCCCGGCCGTCCCCGAGATGGCAAAAGTCGCCCCGCTCGAATTCGCGCCGATACTCGGTGGTATCGACGACCTGGATCTCCGACCCCGGCACGACCGTGAGCGGGACCGCCGCCGCCCGCAGCTCTTCGTTGAACCGGGAGACGGCAGGGAGGACGTCGCGCCGGAGCAAGTGGACGTAGCGGTGGCAGTGGGGTGTCGCCACGACACAGGTCACACCGTCGGCGACGTAAAAGCGCGCCATCTCAAGTGCTTCCTCCAGCGATTGAGCGCCGTCGTCAATTCCCGGCAGGATGTGGCAGTGGAGGTCAAATAGTGCCTTGTGGTCGCGTCGGCTCGGCCGTGCCATTGTCGATGCTCCCGGTTTGGTTATTCGTCAGCAGATTCATTAGTCTTGTCCTTCAACCAGAAGTCCAAGTCCAGCAGACATTCCTTCTCAAACGGGCCTCGAACGTTCCAGAGTTCCACTTCGAAGGGCTTGCCGCTCAGAGCGAGCGCGGACAAGCGGTGGTTATTGTCGAGGACGAAATAACGGTCGTCCGGTAGCGCGTAGGTCGGAGCGATAAATCGCACCGGACTCGGCCCGCCTCGAAAATTGTCGATCTTTTCTTGGATGTCCGCCTTGCGCTCGTCGCTTAAGATCGTAAACGCTTTAGGCACATCGCTGAGGCTCATCGGCACGGCGTGCGGATCGTCATAGGGCAGTTCCTCGGCCCCCTTGCCGACGTACCAGGGGGTAAAGCACCGCCCGAGGTCGTTCTCGGAAACCAACACCACCCGTTCTATCGGCCAGCGCTCGCGCAGGAAGCGATCCCAGTTGAAGCCGACGCGGATAGATTCGCGGAACTGCTCTTCGAATTCCTCGGCCGTCGGCGACGTTCGTTCTGCCATGCGTCGAAGCTCCCGAGGTGGTACTTCAATTCGTGCAAAAAATGGGCCATCAGGCACATTGTTCAGGGAAAATTTTAGACGTTCAACCGTTCGCTCTATTGCCACTCAACAGTCGGGGCGACAGCAGGTTCAATCCAGTCTATCCCAATACAATGCCGGACGACCACGCTGCCAAGGGACCGTGTAACTGCCCTTTGTGAAATGCCAGGTTCTGAATTCCAGGTTCATTTGGGCAGCCGGGGAGCCTTCGGTTCTCCAATTTACGAGCATGCGTTCAGTCCATCGACGTATCCCTCTCGCGGTGCCCTAGCGGCTCGATCAGAGGGTCTCACAGGAGACTCCGTTGGAGCCGAAGGCAGCACCGATTTTGCCCGTCTCGCCCGCGGAGCGGATTGTTGATGCAACACGTACTCTCCGCCCACGAGGTCTCCAAGAAACTGGCCGTCCGATCTCCAGACGGTTCCGTCGCTGCCGATCCAGCCACGAAGGTTTGACTCTGCGTCAAATAAATAGCCATTGGAAAGGAAGCCGTAGTATTGTCCGTTCCAGCGAAATATTGGATTCATATCACCTATGCTCTCAAAAGTGCCAATCTAGTCGAGCGGCTAGCAACGGTCGGAAGTAGCGGTCCTTACCCACAAGTCCGCGTGACAACTTCTACGCCTTCCACCCGAGACAAAGCGAAGTGGACCACCTAGTGTCCAGGCCGGCCAGTGAGAAAGGGTAGGCCGAATAAGAAAGAATTCAGCGTGCTGCGATTGCCCGACAAACCAGCGATTGAGTAAGTATAGCACAGTAGCCACTATTGGCTAGTGCCTCGGGCCATCGGCTCATTTGTTGGAGAACCGATCGGACGGTCTGTAGTGCGGTTCTCCATCCCAAGGCGATTCACGTTCCAACTCACGGTGGTAGATGTCCACTTGCCTTGCGAGAACGCATACAATTGATTGTTGGCAGGTCATGGAACTTGTATCTGTGGGAGTCAATCCGCATGGGCCAAATATGGAAAGCACAAATCCCGCAATCGCTGCGATGGCAGAGAAATGCAGAACGTTGATCGAGAATCAGCTGTCGCTAGCAATGATCTGCCAAAAGCGTTGCAACCAAAGCATCTTCTGTGGATGTGTGATAAGATCGAGCGACACGCCGAGGACTGGGCTGATACCAAACTGCATCGTTGGATTGGATTCGTGCAGTGCGCAATGATGGCGAATCGAATGCTCGACTTAACTGGGCGAAGGCAATGTTTGACGCAATTAAGCACGCCTACCGACCATCTGCGGGTGATCAAGACCTAATAGACCACTTGGATCCGAATAATTCGTTTGAAGTAGACCTAGGCGGACAGGGATGAGCGCGGTTGTCACTGGCGGTGAATAATGTTCCAGGATCATGATAATTCGCGCCGGATTCCAAGCGGCATTTGATTATTCCAGCCGACTCAGGTCCTCCTGATGGCGTACGTCTATCCCTTCCGCGATCTCCACGTTTCGCTGCATCGAAACCTCATTCTGAGGGTGGTCGAGGCGTTGGATCGCTGGTTGATGCGTCCGAGTTGCCGTAACGCTATATTGGTTGTCATGCCTAACAACTTGCACTGCTCATTCTGTAACCAGTCCGAAGACCAAACTGGCCCGCTACTAGCAAAGGTAGATGCTGGACCCAAGCACCACCCAGTCCGGATCTGCAAACGTTGTGCAGAGATGGCGATTGATACGATTGACCGCGAAGTTCTGCGCCGTGCTGGTGAACAGCCACAACTTCGAGTGTTTTGACGGCGTACTTTGAGGCCAAGTAAAGCTGTGATGTCACTTACGATGATGATTCTGCTGATGGGTCGGTTTTTGGCTCGTCTCACCTAAAAATCGAGCTGACGGGTTGATGATGTTTTTTATCCGGACCGGACGGCCGCCTAACAAAATCCGAACTGCATTCCAGTGCGCCGCCGAAGCACTTTTGCACTCGCCGACTCCCAATTCGGTCGCGAACTCCTACGCCAAGGCAACTTCCTGTTATATTTAGACGCTAAGACTCTGAATGAACGCCGTGGCCGGTCTGGCGTGCCGGTGGTGAAAAAACTTGCCTGTACAAAATCCGCGTTGCCGCTCGGGCTACCCCGCCAGTGCGAAGTCGTTGAGGCCAGAAACGGTTGGGCAAATCATTGTTGGACTACAAACCAACGACAGATTACGAGTAATTGACGATTCAAAGAGAACGCTTTAGGCTTGATCTCTGCGGGTAACCGCTTCCGAGCAAGCTTGAGCAGCTGAAACGGAAACCTCGGACTTACTCGAAGGATGCTGACGACGAAGGAGGATGATGAAATGGGCGATAAAGGCGGCAAGAAAGACAAGGACAAGAGCAAGAAGCAGCAGTCTGCGAAACAGGAGCAGAAGTCAAAAGGGAAAGCAGAAAGAAACCGGCCGAAAGGCTCATGACGGATCGGCGTGCTGTTATCCGGTTGTCGGACGGGAAGACGCGATCAACCGCACGACAGAGCTAACCGTTAAAGCACCAAGTTCCCCGGCGTCGCCTAGAGCTTTGGAGCTCGTTTTGCTGGGACGCCGTCGTCGCCGCTCGTAGCAGGTCTAGTTCTACGGCTGCCACATGTCGGCCGCGTCCGGCTTGGTTAAGTCCGAGCGTGGAATAATGCGAAAATCTTTTTACTGAAACGCGAAGGGAACAATCCATGCCGATGCTAACCGTCGAAGGCGTTGGCCAGTACGAAGTGCCGGAGGGAAAACGGCTGGTCCTAGCCCTGGAACAAGATGTGGGAATCGACCAATTGCACGCCTGCGGCGGGAACGCGCGTTGCACGACGTGCCGCGTCGAGTTCCTCGACGGCGAGCCCGATCGCATGACGGTCGCAGAGCGGGATGTGCTGGCAGCGCGGGGTCTATCGGGTGTCCGGCTGAGTTGTCAGATCGTGTGCGATCAGGATATGACAGTTCGCGCCATCAGCCGATTGGCAGGGAGCGGGCGAAAGGACGTTGGACACGAGCCGACCGCGGAAATCCAGCCGCCTCCCGAATGGGTCAACAAGTAATCGTTTTCGAACCGCCTACCGTCCGCAGTCAGCTTACGTGACCAGTCACGCCGTGCAAGACCGGTGAAAAGGGAGCGAAGCTGCCCGCAGATACTCAGGGGCCTGAATGCACTTGCGCCGGTGAAATCGACCGAGGCGCGCTGGCTACGTACACTTTGAGCCATCGGTCGCATCGGCCGAGTTTTCTAAGCGAATTATCCCGGACCAATTCGGCCGACGTTTATGCACGTAGCGTCTG
>CAWAZX010000020.1:0-292854 GCA_963786455.1 uncultured Planctomycetota bacterium
GATTTAGGTTCCAGTGCCTTAACTGGCGTGGAGGTTCGAGTCCTCTCATCCCCATTCGGGCGGACATGCCGCAAGGGTGAGTCTTCGGAACACTGCTGGGCAAGCCACAGTGGCACGCCAACAACTTACCGCACCACTCGCACCGACTTGATTACCACGGGCGGCTCGGGCGTCTGGATGAGATCGCCGCCGAGATTGCTGGTGGAAGATCGGGAGATTTTCTCCGCGACGTCGAGGCCCTCGATCACTTCGCCGAAGACGCAGTAGCCATAGGCTTCGGGCGTGTCGCCCTGGTGGTCACGCTGCGGGGCGTCGGCCAGGTTGATGAAGAATTGGGACGTGGCGCTGTCGATCTGTCCGGGGTCGCGGGTCATAGCAATGGTGCCGCGGGTGTTTTTTAGCCCGTTGTGAGCTTCGTTGCGGATCGACAGGCGGGGCGGCTTGGCCTGGCGGTCGGCCGAATACCCGCCGGCAAGGATCATTTTGCCCGGGTCAACGTAGTGCACGAGCGTCTCATCGTAAAATCCATCGCCGGCGTAATTCAGAAAATTGCGGACCGTGACCGGCGCAAGGACAGCATTCAAGCGGATGGTGATGGCCCCCTGGCTGGTTTCCAAGCGAACGACTGGGTGTTTTTGGTCGATTTGGGGGGGCTGCGATCGTGGATTACCGGCACCCGCCCCGATGCGTCCGCTCCGTTCGTGCCGGATGTCGCCTCATCGCCACCACAGCCAGCCGCAGTGCATGCCAATAACAGGGCAAGTACGGCGAAGTGCGTCGTCCGACCTATCATTTTGCATTGAACATTTTGCATTGATCATTCAGCAATTGAGCTAGTCCTGTGAATGCAAAAAACGTCTCCCAACAACTCCCTGCTCCCTGGTCCTAGCTCCCCGATTTTTTGCGGTGCCAGCTTCGGTAAAAGTGGGCAGTTCAGTCAAGGTGGATTTTTCCCAAGAATCGGGAGCTGCCTCATTGCTTCGCATCGCGCGTCGTGCCAAACCACGAGGACATGCCAATTTGGTCACAACCGTTGTCGCCCGACGCCGTTACGAACCGACTTCGTGGATTTCACGGAATCTTCCGCAACTCTTGGCGAATCATTTCGTAGCATTCTTCGCAGCTAAGGTATACACTAATGGGGGTCGGAAGGGATGCCATCGGGCCTAACCGTGGCGTAGCTGCCGGAACCGAAGGGCCGCCTTTGCGGTCTAACGGTGGCGGAAGTACGAGCGAACCATAGCAGGCGCTACTCCAACCGCAGAAGGAGCGGTGGCATGGGCAACCGGATCTTTGTCGGCGTGGTGGTTTTGCTATGGGCCGGGACCATGTCCTGGCTCATGGTGGCCCGCATTCTACCGCCATTTTTCCACGGTGAGCCGCCATCCCACGGGGCCCGCGTCAAGGACGAGCCGGTCTGCTGGCAAATCGAATATCGGGACGAGCCGATCGGCTTTGCCGTCAGCCAGGTGATTCCGGGGCGCTGCACACGACCGAAGTGCACAGCCGCGTACTCCTGGAGAAAATCGGCATTCGCGACCTCGCCCCGCAATGGATGGGGAGTCTTGTGCGGGGCATGGGCAAAATCTCTGTCGATACGCGGACGCGGATGGTGCTCGATTCGCTCGGCAACCTGTCGAACTTTGAGACCAAAGTGCGTCTCAACGATTTGCCGCTAATGATGCGCGTGTTGGGGCGTGTCGACGGGCCGGAGTTGCGGCTCAAAATTCAATCGGGCGAGATCACGCATGAGATGAGTTATCCGGTTCCGTCGCAAATGCTGCTCACCAACGAGCTGATTCCCGAGCCAAAGCTGCTACAGATCTATGTCGGCCGCAAATGGCAACAGGAAGTTTTCAGCCCGTTCCGCTCGCCCACCAATTCGATGGAGATCATGCAAGCGGAGGTTGTCGAGGAAGGCCCGATGATGCACAACGGGACGTCCACGATTGCCAGAAAAATTGAGTTCCGCAGTTTAACCGGCGCCGGCGTGGCGGCCGACAACACGCTGCGGGCCGTCATCTGGGTGGCCGAGGACGGCACAGTGCTGCGGCAGGACATCTACTTGATGAGCGCGAAGCTGCGCTTTATCCGCCGCACCGAGCAGTCGATGCTGGATCTGGCTCATAACTTGTTGGACTTGGAAACAGTCGCCACTCTCGCCCCATCGCAAGACGCGCCCTAATGATTGAATTCCAGCAGGTCAGCCGGTCTTACGGCGACAAGTTAGCTGTCGACAATCTGAATTTGCGCGTGAAGGCCGGCGAGCTGTACTCGCTGCTCGGCCACAACGGCGCGGGGAAGACGACCGCCATCAAGATGCTCGTGGGCCTGATTCGGCCCGGCCAGGGCACGATTCTCGTCGGTGGTTACGACGTGGTTACGCAGACCCGGCAGGCCGCGTCGCTGATCGGCTACGTGCCCGATCAACCGTTTCTTTACGAAAAACTCACCGGGCGAGAGCTTCTGCTGTTCGTGGCCCGGATGTACGGCATGGACACCGATCAGGCGACCCGCGCATGAACCGCGAAATTGAGCGGTTCGAATTGGCCGAGTTTGTGAACGACCTCACGGAAACATACTCCCACGGCATGAAGCAAAGAACCGTGTTCGCATCCGCCCTGCTGCACAAGCCGCGCGTGCTGGTGGTCGACGAGCCGATGGTGGGGCTCGATCCGCATAGCATCCGCGTGGTGAAAGACTTGCTGCAATGGGAAGTGAAGCAGGGGATGTGCGTATTGATGTCGACGCACACGTTGGCCGCGGCTGAAGAAATCTCCGACCGCGTGGGTATTATGAATCACGGCCAGCTGGTGTTTGACGGCACGATCAGCGAATTGCGGCAGAAATGTGGTCCGGAGAATCAGTCGCTCGAAGCAATGTTCTTGTCGATTACGGGTCACACCGGCGACGAGAATGGAATGCGAAGCGACGCGATAGTTAGCAACGCGACGACGAAGAGCGAGCGGATAAACCTATGACAGAAGTCGCTCTCGCTTCGTCTGTTGAACTGCTCGAGCAAAGCCTCGCGAAACGCCCCTTGCTCAGCGAGGACCGCGAGGCACAGTTGCTGTGGGGGCTGCGTTATAAGACTGGCCGCACGCACGTAAAGCAGCTATTGTCGACGGCCCGCTTGCGGACCGCTCTCGTCGTTGGTCTGAGCTTGTTTTTCTGGGTCGGCTTGTTCTTATTGTTTTACGAGGGCTTCACGTTCATCGTCGATCACGTCGGCCAGGCCGGCGCGACGTATCATGCACAGACCGTGCGTTTTGTGTTTCACCTGTTCTTTGCCTCACTGAACGTGATGCTCGTCTTTTCCTCCGGGATCATTCTCTACACCGGGCTGTACAATTCGCCCGAGACGCAATTTCTGCTTTCACTTCCGTTGGCGCGGAACGGATCGTGCTCTACAAATTCCAGGAGGCCGTGTTTTTTAGCAGTTGGGGATTCTTTCTATTGGCCAGTCCGATCATGATTGCCTACGGCATCGTCACCGAAGCGCCGTGGCATTACTACCTGCTGCTGTTGCCGCTGATCATCGCGTTCGTTTACATCCCCTGCGGAATCGGGGCCATTTGCTGCCTGCTCGTCATTCATAAGCTGCCGAACTTGCGCAAGATCATTGTCGCGGGTGCAATCGTGGCGGTGATCGCGGTGGCGGGACCGCTGATTTGGCGGACGGTGAGCGGCCCGCAATCGAGGCTGTTCGGCAGCGAGTGGTTTCAAGAAACGCTGTACCGCTTCCGCTTCACTCAGCAGGAGTGGCTGCCGAGCACCTGGCTCACCAACGGTCTGTTGGAGGCGGCGCGAATTCCTAGCCCCGTGGTTACTAGCCGCGTTACCGATTTGCCGCTCGTGCAAAGTTGCTTGTACCTTGCGCTATTGATTTCCAACGCGCTGTTTTTTCATGTGCTTACGGTGTGGGGTGCCAAGCGCTGGTTCCGCACAAGCTGGGCGAATTTCATTTCCCGGCGGAAACTGCGGCGCCCCGTGGGCATGGCGCTTTCCGACCGCATTTTGAAAACACTGCTGTTCCCTTTCCCACCGCAACTGCGGCTCTTGCTGACCAAGGACTGGCGGTTGCTTCGCCGGGACCCGGTGCAATGGTCCCAGTTTCTGATTTTCTTCGGCTTGTTGGGGCTGTATTTTCTCAACGTCGATCGCTTCAACAATCGGCATAGCGATATCGGATACATCACCTGGATCAACATGGTCAGCTTTTTGAATCTGGCGGTCGTGGGCTTGATCCTTTCCACGTTTACCACGAGGTTCATTTATCCGATGATTAGCCTGGAAGGGCATTGCTTTTGGATTTTGGGACTATTGCCCATCGAGCGCGATACGATCGTCTGGAGCAAGTTTTGGTTCGCGTCGCTAGGGTCTTGGATACCGTGCGCGTTACTCGTCTTGCTCAGCGATATGATGCTGAACGTACCGCCGCTGGTGATCGGAGTGCACCAATTGACGTGTGTGCTGTTGTGTCTGGGCCTGGCGTCGTTCGCCGTGGGTCTCGGCGCGATGATGCCCAATTTTCACGAGACGTCGCCCTCAAAAATCGCAGCCGGCTTCGGCGGCACGCTCAATTTGGTGCTGAGCGCACTGTATATCATGGTCGTCGTTGTGCTCACCGCCCTGCCCTGCCATTTCTACTTGCTGGCCGGCAAAGGGCCGTGGGGAAGTGAATTCTTTAGCCCGGACAATCTCAAAATGTGGCTGATTATCGGCACCGGAGCAGCGATTGTGGTCGGAGCGGTCGCGACCATCGTGCCCCTCCGCCGCGGACTGCGGCATTTCGAGAGCTCGAATTTGTGTGACGTGATTGGCCGATGCGAGAATAACTCGTGGGTGGCATGCCTTCGCCGGTCGCGGCGTAGGCATTGTGTTGAGGCCGAAATACATGCTTACGGGCTCATGCCCGAAAGCATGCCACCCTGGCTCCGACAAAAACTCCGCAATCTGAATCCGAGAACATCGGCTGAGTGATGAAAAGCGCGCTCAAATCATCGTGGCGGATCGCCAGGCCGCTGATCGTCGCCTATTTACTAATCTTGCTCGCGCTGATGTTGTGCGAAAACCGGTTGGTCTATCCCGTGCCGCCGGTCAGTTGGGGCAATTGGAATCCGGCGGGACTGGCACACGAAGATGTCTGGTTTGAGTCGGCGGACGGCACGAAGCTGCACGGGTGGTTTGTGCCACACGCGAATCCTGTGCGGGCGATCCTGTATTGTCACGGCAATGGTGAGCACGTCGCAATGAACGCGGACCTGGCTGCACACCTGCGCGACAGACTGCAAGCGTCCGTGTTTCTGTTCGATTACCGCGGCTATGGCCACAGTCACGGCAGCCCACACGAGGCCGGTTGCGTGGCCGACGGCAGCGCTGCACAGCGCTGGCTCGCGGAGCGGATGGGAATCGGCCCGGGCGAAGTAGTTCTGTTCGGCCGGTCGCTGGGTGGCGGCGTGGCTGTAGCTCTGGCGGCTCAAAACGGTGCCAAAGCCTTGGTATTAGAAAACACGTTTCCGCGTATGACCGATGCTGCCGCGGCTCACTACCCGTGGTTGCCCGTCCGATGGGTGATGGACAATCGCTACGACTCGCTATCTCTAATCCGTCACTACTCCGGCCCGGTGCTTCAAAGCCACGGCGTGAAGGACAACATTGTTCCAGTTAAGCTGGGGCGCCAATTGTTCGACGCGGCGCCGTGCAAAGCCAAACGATGGATCGAACTCCCCAATTTGGGGCACAACGATGCCTGGCCCACATCGTACTACGACGAATTGGCCAGGTTTCTCCGTCACACCGATGGTTAGCAAAGCGGCCAGTTCAAGAACGATGACGCCGGTTTTATTGAATTCACGGCCGCCCGCCAGCGCGGGGGCCTGCACAAACGATCCGCATCGGGGTAAAATGCCGTTGACGGGTAAGCGTCGTCGATAAAAACTCTTGTGCGATGTCCGCTACCCACCCCACCTGGCCGAGCACGAGTTATGGGCCAGCCATCTACTAGCCAGGCCGAATTTAGGCCTTAATCCCACCCCGCATTTGCCCACCTTCCACAGTTAGCCATTTTTAAGGCTTCCAAAGCTCCGTTGTGCTAGCTATCCTGTGGTTCTCCCACCTACCGAGTCGGAAAAGACTTCCTATCTCTCGCGACCAACAGTTTCCTTCGCCAACACTTATCGACTTCCACCCCTGCGGAATCGTTGTCTCTTCGACCTAAGCCGTTTTGGTAAATGAATTGCCATGCTGATTAAGTTGATAGAACGCTCATTGGTCTACCCCCGGCCATCGCGCGAACGAGGGGATTGGCGGCCTCGCTGGCTGCGCCCGCAAAACGTTTGGTTCCGGTCATCGGACAACACCAAGCTGCATGGCTGGTACGTGCCGAACCCGGATGCCCGCCGTCTCATCGTTTATTGCCACGGCAATGGAGAACACGTCGCGGACCAGGCGAACCTTGTATTTCGTTTGCAATCGCATTTGGCTGCCACCGTGTTCGTTTACGATTATCGCGGATACGGGCGAAGTCGTGGAAAGCCGTATGAGCGTGGTTGCGTGCAGGATGGCCTGGCGGCACACCGCTGGCTAGCAGATCGCGAGGGAGTGGATGCCGAGGATATCGTAGTGATGGGCCGCTCGATAGGCGGCGGAGTGGCCGTGGCGGTGGCCGCCGAGCAGGGTGCCCGGGCACTGGTGCTTGAGAATACGTTTTCCAAAATGACCGATGTGGCAGCGTTTTTATATCCGTGGCTGCCCGTGCGGATTGTGATGTCCAACCGCTACAACTCGGTCCGACGTATCAAGAAATTTCAGGGGCCGGTGTTCCAAACCCACGGTACGACCGATGAGATCGTTCCGATCGAGCTGGGACGAAAATTGTTCGACGCGGCGCCGGGAGGGATGAAACACTTTCACGAAGTGCCATACAGCCGGCACAACGACTCGCCTCCGCCGGCTTATTATGCTGCCCTGGCCGATTTCTTGGACCAGGTCGATCAACAGCAGAAAGTACCCGCCGTTCTCCGCGCACGTGGCCGGCAGTTGGTGTCGTAAAGTCGTAAATTGGTCGGCGTTTCCGCGGCCGGAAGGCATCTGGTATAGTGACCAGACTGCGCCAATACGAGCCAAGTCTGCACGCACGGATGTCGGTCTCTTATGCCTCGCGAGCGAATACTTTCCGGTAACAACAGCGACACGGACGAGCCAGCGCCGGAATCTCGTGAGAATCTGGCTAAGCTACGCGACGATGAGATTGCGCTTCGTCCGCGGCACATGCATGAGATGGTGGGACAGCGTAAAGTGGCTGAGCGGCTGGCGATTGCCGTCGATGCCGCCCGGAAGCGCAAAGAACCGCTGAGCCACATTCTGTTCGACGGGCCGCCTGGACTCGGCAAGACCACCTTTGCCACGTGCATCCCGCGCGATTTAGGGGTCGCGCTACAGCTAGCCAGCGGTGCCGCGCTGGCTGCCCCGAAGGATCTATTGCCCTATCTTACCAACGCCGAGGAAGGCTCGATTCTGTTCATCGATGAAATCCACCGGTTGCCCAAGGCGGTGGAGGAATTCATGTATCCGGCGATGGAGGACTTTCGTGTCGACATCACGCTGGGTGAGGGCGCAGGGGCCCGTACGGTGAACATGAAACTTCGACCGTTTACATTGATTGGCGCGACGACCCGCAGTGGCCTGTTATCGGCCCCGCTTCGAGATCGATTTCAGATTCGCGAGCATCTGGAGTTTTACAGCGTCGAAGAATTGACCGAGATCGTCCGCCGCAACGCGGGCAAGCTGCGGATCGACATCGAGCCGGCCGCCGCCGAGAAAATCGCCCACTGCAGTCGCGGCACGCCGCGGATCGCCAACAACCGGCTGCGGTGGGTCCGCGATTACTCCACCAGCAGGGCCAGCGGCCACGCCACGCTGGATGTCGCGGAAGCGGCCCTCAAGATGCTCGGAATCGACGAGCTCGGCCTCGACCCGCAGGACCGCAAGTACATGGAGACGATCCTCCGGGTTTTTCACGGCGGCCCGGCGGGCGTCGAAGCCATCGCCCATACCATGAACGCGGCCCTCGACACGCTGGTGGACGAAGTCGAACCGTTTTTGTTGCGATCGGAGCTCGTCGTCCGCACGCCGCGCGGCCGAAAACTGACCGCCAGGGCGTACGAACATCTTGGTGCCGTGCCGCCTCACGACGAACCGAGGTTACCACTTTTCAGTTGACTCGAATTTCCACTCAGGAACGCATCGCTGGATTTCTCGGGAGATTCTCACGTGAAGCAAATAAGTTGGCTTGTTATTTTCGCCTGCGTTCTCGGTTCGACCACAGTTTGCGCAAGTGGCGACGACACTGTCGCCATCACACCGGACGTCGTCTATGGCCACAAGGCCGGGCTGGCGATGACGTTCGACGTGATTCGGCCCAAGGAGCAGAACGGCGCGGCCGTGTTGTTTATGATGAGCGGCGGCTGGTTTTCCGGCTGGATCCCGCCAGAGCAGTTCGTCAGCCCGGAAGCTCCTTTCGGGTTCCGACACTTTCGCGAGTTGGTTGACAATGGTTACACGCTGTTCATCGTGCGGCATGGCAGCGCTCCGCAGTTCAAGGTGCCGGAAGCGGTGGCTGATGTTCGCCGGGCCGTTCGCTATATCCGCCTCAATGCGGACGATTTCGACATCGATGCGAACCGGATTGGTGTTTGCGGAGGCAGCGCGGGCGGCCATTTGTCGCTGATGCTTGGCACCGCATCCGACGAGGGCTTGAAAGATGCGCCCGATGAGATCGAGCGGGCGAGTAACCGGGTGGCTGCGGTGGTGGCTTACTTTCCGCCGGTCAAACTGAGTGAGTTTCTGGAGCTCAAAAATCGTTTCCCCGCGCTCGAGTTCGATCCGAAACTGGCCGATTCCGTCTCGCCGCTCGAATTTGTAACGGCAGATGATGCACCAACGCTCCTCGTTCATGGCGACAAGGACGACCTGGTGAAGCTCGACCAAAGTCAGCGCATCCTTGCGGTATTTCAAAAAGAAAAAGTGCCGAGCGAATTGATCGTAATCGCAGGTGCCGGCCATGGCTTTGGCGGCCAAGACGGTGAACGGGCCTCGAAAGCATTGGTTGAATGGTTCGACAAATACCTCGCGGCGCCGAATTCAACGAGCGACAATTCCGCGACACCGGCTGCGGCCAGGTAACACTTCTGGCGTATTCCATGGAGTGTTGCCCAAGGCACCCGCTATGGGAACGCTCAAGAATAACTTCGGTGTGTGGCCGAAGGCGCTCCGAAACGCGACCGATCCCTTGGGCGTTGCCCAAGGCTACGGTGAATATGGCCTTCGGCCAAGAGTCGTCGTGTCGAAAGTTTGTTGGCACCCGCTGACAGGAGTTATTCTTGAGCCGTTCCTATGTGTTTTCAAAAACCGCTTTCGTGCAACAAATCTGCCGCTGGTTCCTGGCGATTGGCCAACAACGCGGCATTCATCGTTCCTATCGAATCGCGCTGGGCGTATCGCCCGGCCGTGCGAAAGCACACGGCAACCAGCTCATTGCGTGTCGGCTCATCCAGTGACGCGAGCCGCGTTGCCAGACGCTGCATGCCTTGCGGGTTCTTTTCCGCCGTGCGGGAGAAGTTGCTCACGAAGCTCAACGTCTCGATAAAATTGCGGTCGGCAATCTTGCTGATCCACGGCTGTACCGTTCTGGCCACCAGCTCGATGCCCATTTGATCGATCCGCACAAATGAATCGACGCGTACCGTGACGTAATGCCGGCCGTTGGTTTCCTGTACCGCGCCAGAGCGCAGTAGCAGGATGGACTGCGCCTTGAGTGGCTTGACGAAAGGTTTGCCTTCGTAGGTGCCGTCGGCAAAGATGACGGCGACGCTTTGGGCGTTCGGGCCGAAGTTGGTGTGCAAGAATCGCACGACGCCCGTCGTACCGGCCCCGTCGGTACCGCGATACGCACCACCGGGCAGTTTTTCGAGCGTTACCTGGCTAATGCCCATCACGCGCCACACGTCGATCACAATTTCCGGATGCTGGAACAGGAAATTGAACATCTCGGGATCGCAATCGATCACTCGTGTGGGCAAGCGGCGATAAATACTCGTGTTCTTGATAACGAATTGCGCCGTGCGTTGCTCGTTCGGCCCCATTTGTCGCCAGGGAATGGCGCGGATTGCTTCGTCTCGGGCGGCGCGGCTGGAGGTCGGCTCACCAGAGTCGGCACGCACGGTTGACTTAATCGCACAGAAAGACAGCGCGACAGCAATGCTAACAACCGCGGCCCAGCGCGTGCCGCTACTGATAGCAACAAGCTCGAATCGACGCGAAGTGCCAAGAGCGCCGTCGCTACAGCGAACCAACTTCATACGATCCCCCCTTGCCCGACTTCCTTGCTGCGCTCGCAAGCGCTAGCAGGCAGTTAAACTTTGTCGGTCCGATAAGTAATTCGGCCGCATCCACAATCCGGCGACAGAAAAAAATTGAGAAAGGGCTGACTGGGCGAATCAGGGGCAGGCAAGCGCACCGATCATGTTAACCAGGTGGCTTGGGTCACGGTTGGAAGCTTGTCGTCGGTCGCTCCAGGCTTCGGCCCTCGCTGTCTCACCCCCACTTGTAATCGTCGACTTGCGGAGCGCTCAGCGTGCGTCCAACTGACCTTGCGTCGGCTGCGCCAAACCGCGAGAATGCGGCACTCGTCTTGATCGGAACAGGGCCGCTGGAGTCCCATTGTGATTGCGCCGCCGAAGCGTCGTCATCTCTTTTACTATTTGTCGCTGCCGCTTGTAGTCGCGATCGTGTTTTTCATGGTGGCCCGGTTAGCCGCCCTGCAACGAGCCGATGTGGTCGCTGAACTGGCCGAGCAGGTGGCTCACCATGACACGCCGGAGGCGACCGCGGCCTTGCGCCAATTGGCGGCCATGTCGCGTCCGCCCGTCGATATTCTCGTGGCCGCGGCAACTTCCGCTGATGCACAGATTTCTCATGAAGCCCAACTGCTTGTGAGCAGTGTGCTGCGGCGCTGGCAGCATCGCATTGAATCGGATCGCGGCGTGGCTGGCGTCGCTCGCCAATTGGCCGAGCTGGCCGAAGCACTCGACAAGCACCACGCCGCATTTTCTGTGAGCGATCATCTATGGCTGCGTAAGACGACCGAAAAACTCCTGCGACTTGCCAATCGCATCCCGCCGCCACACGCTCCGCTTTTGGCTCCACATTGCGATGCCGTGCTGGCGGCCGTGGACGCCCGGGAGAAGTCGCTGGCAGCGCTGGTGAATCGCGACCTGGCTGCGGCGCAGCCACCGGCCATCACCAAGGCCGCCGCGCCAGCCGAATTACTTTCGCAACAACCAACGGAGCCGGCGAACTCGCTGCGCCAAATCTCACCGCGCCCCGAGAGCCCCTTCGCAACCTCCCCCGACACGAACGATCGGGAACATCCGGAGTCCCTCCGGGGCGAGCCAATGGAACTGGCACCGCAAATCCATTCGCCCGACCTGCCCGAAGCCGTCAACCATTCCAACGAGTCTCCTGCCTGGCAACACCCGGGACTAAAAACATCGCCCGCGATGCCGATCAGCAGGCCATCGTTGCACGACGCCGACTCACCCGACCAGGGAGCCCCGACCGCTCGATACGCCGCGGAAAGCGGCGCGCAACTTTCATCACGTCCGCTGGAAGGCGTCACCTCTCGTGACTTGCTTCGCCGCTGGCTCGATACTGATGGAGAAGAGCTGCTGCCGGTTGAAGCAGAGCTGACACACCGCGGCTTTGGTCGATTGACGGCCCGGCTGGTGGAGCCGCTATTTTCCAAAACGCGGAAGAGCGCCTGCGACTGGTCGATGATGTGCTGACCGAGCCCGGCATCGACGCTCGCCCGTGGCTTATGCTGTTGGCCAATGACGCCGACGCCGACGTGCGACTGTTGGCCGTGACCATCATGGCTACGTCCGATGACGCCGGACTCATCGAGAAAGCGTGGCATGTATCAATCCGCGACCGTGATCCACGCATCGCGGGCCTGGCCAGTCGATTGCGCGAACGCCGCAGCACGGCACAGCGCCGATAGCATCGCGCTGCCTTACGCCGGCTCGTAGCCCAGATTCGGCGCCAGCCAGCGTTCGATTTCGGCGACGCTCATGCCCTTGCGGCGGGCGTAGTCTTCGACCTGGTCGCGCGTGATGCGGTCGACGGCGAAGTAACGCGACTGCGGATGGGCGAAGTACAGGCCGGAGACGCTCGCCGCCGGGTGCATCGCGAAGCTTTCGGTGAGGCGGATGCCGGTTGCTCGCTCGGCATCGAGCAGTTTGAAGAGCGTGCGCTTTTCGGTGTGGTCGGGCTGGGCCGGGTAGCCGGGCGCCGGGCGGATGCCGCGGTACTTTTCGGCGATCAGCTCTTCGTTCGTGAGCTGTTCGTCGCGGCCGAAGCCCCAATCGCGGCGGGCTTGGGCGTGCAAGATATTCGGCAAACGCCTCGGCCAGCCGATCGGCCAGCGCCTTGGTCATGATCGAGTTGTAGTCGTCGTGATCGCGGTCGAACTGGGCGGCCAGCTCGTCGCAGCCGATGCCGGCCGTCACGGCGAACGCGCCGATGTAATCCTGGCGGCCGCTGTCGACCGGCGCGATGAAATCGGCCAGCGAATAGAACGCGTCCTGCCCTTTGCGTTCCCATTGCTGCCGCAGCGCGTGGAAACGGCACAGTTCCTTGCGTGCGCGATTCGTCGGCATAGACGATGATGTCGTCGCCCTCGACTGGCCGCCGGCCAGAAGCCGTACACGCCGCGGGCCGTGAGCAGCTTCTTCGTCGATGATGCGGTCGAGCAGCTCGTTGCGCATCGTCGAACAGTTTGCGGGCCGCCTCGCCGAGCTGCGGATCTTCGAAAATCCGCGGATACTTGCCTTTCAGTTCCCAGGTCAGAAAGAACGGCGACCAGTCGATGTATTCGCGCAAGCGTCGCCAGCGGCACGTCGTCCAGAACGCGCGTGCCGATGAACTCCGGCTTCGGAATATCGACCGTCGCCCAATCGGTTTGAAACCGCCGCGCGAGCGCCTCGGCATACGGCACGAGCTTGACCTCCTGCCGCTTCTCGTGCGACGCGACGAGCTGCTTCTGCAGCTCGCGATTTTCGGCGTCGAGCTGCGGCCGGGCTTCGCGGATTGATCAGCTTCTCGACGACGCCGACCGAGCGCGACGCATCGAGCACGTGGATCACTTCCGACTCGATACGTCGGCGCGATCTTCACCGCCGTGTGCTTGGCGCTGGTCGTCGCGCCGCCGATCAACAGCGGCAGCTCGAAGCCGGTCCGCTTCATCTCGCGGCCGACGTGGACCATTTCGTCGAGGCTCGGCGTGATCAGGCCCGACAGGCCGATGATGTCGACGTTCTCCTCGCGGGCCGTTTCCAGAATCGTCTCGCACGACACCATCACGCCCAGGTCGATCACCTCGAAAGTTGTTGCAGCCGAGCACGACGCCGACGATGTTCTTGCCGATGTCGTGGACGTCGCCTTTCACGGTGGCCAGCAGGACCTTGGCGCGGGCCTGCTGGCGTGCCGCCGGCCGCCTCCTTTTCCGCTTCCATGAACGGCGTGAGGTACGCGACCGCTTTCTTCATCACGCGGGCCGACTCTTCACCACCTGCGGCAGGAACATCTTGCCCGCGCCGAACAGGTCGCCGACGACGCTCATGCCGTCCATGAGCGGGCCTTCGATGATCGCCAGGCACGACTGGGATATTTCTGCCGGGCTTCTTCGGTGTCTTCGTCGATGTACTTTGACGACGCCCTTCAAGATCGCGTGCTTGAGCCGCTCCTCGACCGGCTCGCTGCGCCACGCTTCGTCCGCCGCGGCCGCCGCGCCGCCCTGCCCTTTGATCGTTTCGGCGTAGTCGACCAGCCGCTCGGTCGCGTCGGGCCGGCGGTTGAGGATCACGTCTTCGACCAGCTCCTTGAGCTGCGGCTCGATCTCTTCGTACACGGCGAGCTGGCCGGCGTTGACGATGCCCATGTCGAGCCCGGCCTGAATCGCGTGATACAGGAACACCGCGTGCATCGCCTCGCGGACCACGTCGTTGCCGCGGAACGAGAACGAGATGTTCGACACGCCGCCGGAGATGTGCACGCCCGGGCAGGCCGCTTTGATCCGCGGAATCGACTCGATGAAGTTGACCGCGTAGTTGTTGTGCTCTTCGATGCCGGTGGCGACGGTGAGGATGTTCGGGTCGAAGATGATGTCCTCGGCCGGGAAGCCGACTTTCTCCGTGAGCAGCTCGAAGGCCCGCTGGCAGATGCGGACCTTGTCGTCGACTTCGACGGCCTGCCCTTGCTCGTCGAACGCCATCACGACGACGGCCGTGCCGTACCAGCGGCACAGCTTGCGCGCGGCGCAGGAACTCGGCCTCGCCGTCCTTGAGGCTGATCGAGTTGACGATCGGCTTGCCTTGCAGCGACTTGAGGCCGGCTTCGATGACCGACCACTTGCTGCTGTCGACCATCACCGGCACGGCGGCGACGTCGTGCTCGCCGGCGATCAGCCGCAGGAACTTCGTCATCACCGCTTCGCCGTCGAGCAGGGCTTCGTCCATGTTGACGTCGATGACGTTCGCCCCGCCTTCGACCTGCTGAGCGGGCGATTTCGACGGCTTCTTCGTACTTCTCGTCCTTGATCAGCCGGGCGAACTTCCGCGAGCCGGTGACGTTCGTCCGCTCGCCGATCATGAGGAAATTGCTGTCGGGCCGCAGCGTGAGCGGCCGCGTGCCGCTGAGCCGCAGGTACGGCGCGACTGTCGTCGTCTGATGCGGCTTGATGCCGCGCACGGCGTCGGCGATCGCGCGAATGTGATCGGGCGTCGTGCCGCAGCAGCCGCCGACGATGTTCACCCAGCCGCGCTCGGCGAATTCGCCGATCATGCGCGGCCATGTCGGCCGGGCCGAGGTCGTACTGGCCCATCTCGTTCGGCAGGCCGGCGTTGGGATGGCAACTGATCCACGCGCGGCGACACTTGCTGCAGCGTCTCCAAGTGCGGCCGCATCAGCTCCGGGCCCAGCGCACAGTTCATGCCGACCGAGAGCATCGGGAAGTGCGCGATCGCATTCCAAAACGCTTCGACGTCCTGCCCGGAGACGAACGTCGCGCCGCCCTTGTCGAACGTGCCGGAGACCATCACCGGCACGCGGACGCCGTGTTCGTCGAAGTAGCGCTAGATCGCAAACAGGCACGCCTTCAGGTTGAGCGTGTCGATGACCGTTTCCGGCAGCAGGATATCGACGCCCGCTTCGACCAGCGCCGCCACTTGCTGGTAGTACGACTCGACCATCTCGTCGAACGTCACG
Source organism: uncultured Planctomycetota bacterium (assembly GCA_963786455.1). Taxonomy (GTDB): domain Bacteria; phylum Planctomycetota; class Planctomycetia; order Pirellulales; family Lacipirellulaceae; genus JABDGM01. The sequence goes on from CAWAZX010000020.1 coordinate 15,325, forward strand.
CCGCGATAGCTGGCGTCGTCGACCTTCGTGCTGATCGCCGTCTGCTTGGTCGTCGGGCCGATCGAGCCGGCGACGAACCGCGGCCGGTCCGGCGTGCGTTCGTTGAACTCGTCGCACGCCCGGCGGGCACAGGCCACGGCCGCCGCGTTGATCTCGCGCACCAGCTCAGCGGCAGCTCGAACTCCTCCATGCCGATCGGGCTGGCGCCGAACGTGTTCGTCTCGACGATGTCGGCCCCGGCCGCCAGGTAGCGGCGATGGATGTCCGTGACCTCTGTCGGGTGCGTGAGGCAGAGGATGTCGGCGAAGTTCTTGAGGTCTTTGTGATGGCCGGCGAACCGCTCGCCGCGGACGCCGCGCTCGTCGAGCCCGAGGGCCTGAATCTGCGTGCCCATCGCGCCATCGAGCACCAGGATCCGCTCCGCGAGCAGCGAATCGAGCAGGTCGGTTTTGTCGATGACGGTTTGCGAGCTCATGGAATTTGCAGGCGGAAATCACCAGGAAGTCGACGGAAGCCATGGAGAATGCCGTGCGACGAAGGCAAGCAAGGATTCCACGGCGCTTCAGAAAGACATCCGTTGCGGCTTCAGGTTCAGCGATCTTGACACGCAAGGATGCGATGCCAACGATGGCATATCCCAGCCCTTCCCTCTATCATAGCTCGAGCACGGCTTCGACGACAGCGGCGAGCACGATTACGCGGCCTTGCGGCAGCGGTACCGCATCGCTGCGCCGGCTGTATGGGAATGATTTCCCGCAAGAGCCGCTTTCAGCATGCTCGTTCGGCTCGTTGACAAGCGATTCCAGGCGGCCGATATCGTGGATCACTTCCAGCACATGCCGGCGGGCGCTGGCGGCGACCATGATCTTCGGGTGCGCCGTCCGCTGGTGCATCTCGCCCGCGTCGTACAGCTCTTCGTAGAGCTTTTCGCCGGGCCGCAGGCCGACGATTTGCACTTCGATGTCCTCGCCCACGCGCAGGCCGGAGAGGCGGATCATGTCGTGGGCGAGGTCGAGAATGCGGACCGGCTCGCCCATGTCGAGCACGAAGATTTCGCCGCCCCGCCCCATCGCGCCGGCTTGAATCACGAGCTGCGCCGCCTCGGGAATGAGCATGAAGTAGCGGGTGATATCCGGGTGCGTGACGGTGACCGGCCCGCCGCGGGCGATCTGCTCGCGAAAGATCGGCACCACGCTGCCCGACGAATCGAGCACGTTGCCGAACCGCACCGTGACGAATCGGCACGCGGCGACCGATCCGGCCGACCGCGCCTGCACATATTGCTCGGCCAGCCGCTTGCAGGAACCCATCACGCTCGTCGGGTTCACGGCCTTGTCGGTGGAAATCATCACGAGCGTCTTGGCGTCGTATTCATCGGCCAGGTCGACGAGGTTGCGCGTGGCCAGCACGATATTCTTCATTGCTTCGCCGCAGTGCGATTCCATGAGCGGCACGTGCTTGTAGGCGGCCGCGTGGAAGATGATCTCCGGTCGCATGTCGCGAAACAACGATCTCAAGCCGATCTTGATCGTTAGGTCGGCGAGGCGAGGCATCTGATTCTGACTGTTCCGACGGTCGACCGCTGAAGCTCACGCTCCAAAAAGAACTGCCCCGTCTCCGCGCGATCGACGAGCACGAGCCGCGCCGGCCGCAGTTTCAGCAGTTGCCGGCAGATTTCCGAGCCGATGCTGCCCGCGCTGCCGGTGACCATGATCACCCGGCCGGCGAGCCAATCGCGGATCGCCGTCAAGTCGAGCTCGACCGACGGCCGGCAGAGCAGGTCTTCGATGGCCACCGCACGAGGGTGCACGGCCACGCGTTCCTCGAGCAGCTGCTCGTAGCTCGGCAGCACCTTGACGCGGAAGCCATGCTCGCGCCCTGTTTCGACGAGTCGACGCACCTGGCGGCCGGGCAAGTCGCCCGAGGTAATGAGCACTTCTTCGATACCGTACTGTTCGGTCAAGGCCGGAAGATCGTCGCAGCAGCCGATGACCGGTATGCCGTCAATGCGCGAGTGCCGCACATCGAAACGGTCGTCGACGAAGCCCAGCACACGGTATTCCAAAGCCGCATTGTATCGAATCGCGCGCAGCAGCGCTTCACCGGAGTAATTGGCTCCCACAATCAGAGCCGCAGGTCCGCCGCCCCGATCGAAGAAATTCCAGCGATCGTTACGCAGCAACCGGGGAAGCGCACGAACGGCCCCGACGGAAAGGAACGTGATGCCCCAATCAATGACGATGATGCCACGTGGAATCGCTAACGTCGGAAAGCAGAGTGCATCGACGAGCACGACTCCAACCGCGCTGACAGTCGCCGCTTGTCCTAACAACACCAGATCATGGAAATTGACAAAGCGACTCCAGCCTTGGTATGCGCGAAACCACAAAAACACCAGCCACTTGAGGATAATCACCCACAGCAGCGTTCCTAGCATCAGGTCTTCGTAGCGGTATGCAGAGTCGCCGCTGAAGCGCAGCAAGTAGGCACCGCAGTACGCGGCCGCGAACAGCGGAACGAGGATGAATGCGCTTGCCGCGAGGCGCGATGCGTCGCGATAAATGCGATAAGACGATGTCATTTTGATTTCGAGCGTGCAATCTGCCCCGCTCGACGAATCGATGTTTATTGATTTCCAGCAGCAGCACTTTGAGGCTCTTGTTATCGGGATATCGGGCCAAACACCACCGCACATGCGGTTCCGCTTCGGAGTATTGACCGGCGGCGATTAGTGCGCCGGCAAGCTTATCGCGAACTTCATAAAGGTGGGGCGCCGCCTGATAGGCCTGTTTAAGGCACGCGAGCGCATCGGCAGGCCGCTTGAGGTCCGAGTGCATTTCCGCCTGGCAGAGCCAGATATACGCCGGTGGGATGTCGCCGTTGTCATCGACCTGGCGCTGGGTGACTTGCACCGCATACTTGGCCAAATCGATCAGGTCTTGCAGCCGCCCGAATTGGCGATAGCGAGTCCAGAACTGTCGCAACGTCCACCAATCGGGTTGAAATTCCTGGATGAGAACCGCTGCGGGAATTGGTCCAGCCAGCGCATGAATGATCTGCAATTGATGTTTACCGTGATTGCGAAAGCACTGTTTCCAATACTCGACAGCAGACTGTAGATCGCCTGCCAGGGCCTTTTGGCTTCCTGCTTCGAACAACACGTCGGCATCATACGGTCGAACGGAGAGCCCCTGCTTCACGTACGCTTCACTTACGTGCGGAGGGGCGCCGTCAAGAAAGCACAAATTGGCCAGGTGCAAATACGCTTCGCCTTGCAGCGGGCAAATGGTGACTGCGCGATTCGCATGCTCGTAAGCGCGGTATAGCCAGACGATGTTCCCGCCGGACGCACGCTCCAGCCACGCTCGCAGCTCGCCCGACGACGCGAACCTGGACGCCACCGCCGCGTCTCGCAGCTGGAACAGCTGCATCGCATTCGCGCTTTGTCGCTGCAATAACTCAAACCGTGCAATACATTTGGAAGCAAGCCGCAGCTGCACGCGGGAATACGATCGATCCCAGTATTCAACACCGTCCAAATGCCGAAGCATCGACTCCAACAGCGGACCAGCCGCGGACGAATCGATGTGCTCTCGCTTATCCAGCAGCTCCGCTAGAAGTTTCCTGGCCGCTCGCGATTTGTCGACCGAGCTTCTCAAGTAGCGATCCCAATGGATCGACGCCGCTGCCGGGCCGAAGAGCGTGCAGATGCACCAGATGCCGATCAGACTTCCAGCGGCGGCCAACTCGAAGCAGCGCGGCCGTGATAAGTACCGCCGCCAGGCGGCTGCGTGGGCTTCGGGAAGCGAGAATTGAGCCGTCCGCAGCGCGCACGCCGCAAGGATCACCGTCACGCTCATGCACGCGGGAATGTACCAAACGAAATCGACCACCGAGTGGATGGCACTGGCAACAAGCCCGGCTGCTACGGCGCCGAACCACAGTTGTGCGGAATCGGATTTCAGCCGCGAAAGACATGTGTAGCACCACGAGCTGCACAACCCGAAAACAGCGGTGAGCAACGCGATGCCGCCGATGCCCATTTCGGTGGCAATCTGCAAGTAGCCGTTTTCCGCGTGAGTGTATTCAGTGGCGGGGGAATGACGCAGGTAGACGGGGTAAATCTCGCGATGACTGCCAGCGCCGGCACCCATCAGCCAGCCGTCTTCAAACGCGGCGAGGTTGGCGGCCCAAATCTTGCGGCGACCCTCTTTGCGGTCCAGCGTCTGAAGCGAGCCTTCTGTCAGGTCGCCCAGTCGATCCGCGACTTTCTCATATCCATAAACCGATAGCACGCCGAGAAGCACAATCATGAAACCAATGGCGCCGGTAGCGTGCTTCGCCTCAATTCGTCCCCAGCGGAGGTAGACGAAGCTGATCGTGAGCGCCGACGCAGCGAGCGCAAGGGCGCCGCCACGTGAAAGCGACAACAGAATCGCGACGAGAACAATTCCGACAGCGACGAACAACCCGTGCTTGCGTAAATCGAGCGCGGGACCAGAAACTCGCTTAGGTCGAGCGCGGCCAGTCGATTGCGGAGCGGCCATCGCAATGAGCCACGCGACGAGAGGGCCCAAACCAAGCACAAGAAAACTGGCAAAATGGTTGCGGTTTGCGAAGCTGCCCTGAACGTATTCACCCGCCGTGCGAAACGGGTGTTGGTAGAACCAAAAGAACTTGCCGTTTGTCGTGAAATATTGCACTAATCCAAATCCGGCCATTAACACCGCAGAGATTGCCACCCATTTCAACAATCGAACGACGTCGTCTGCAGCCTGCACGCGCTGTGCTACCACGATGAAAAGCAAGCAGTACGATAACAGCATCGACAACGAAAGTGCTGTCTCATGTGGCGTAAGAGTGATTGTTTGCCAGGTGCCCAGGCTGACATTCGAGGCACCAGGCGTCCACAGTGGAAGCAGTTTGGTAGTCCGCGGCGCTAGCCATTCAATCGCGGCCGTGGGCAAAGGAACCATCTGCACGATCACCAACCCGGTTGCGAGCAACAGGATGCCGTGCGCAGCCATGCGCAGTCCAATATGGTTTTGGCAACAGGCATTGTCGAAATAGCCAGGCAGTCGCAGTGAGAACCACAAGCGTTGAAAAAATCAGGCGGCCCAAGTCATGGCGTCCGCCAAAGACAAACGGCGCAACACAGATCGTGGCAAACAGCCCCGCGTCGACCGCCCATAACAACTTGCGCATCGAATGGCACACGACGGCGGCCATGCCACCCCTGCCATCCCGGGTACGATGCAACTTGTTGTTGTGGGGAATTCATGGGATGCTCGCGAACTCAAGCGGCTCGGCTCATGCCTTCGCCAAAACTAGCGCGACCATCGTCGACCGCGACGGACTCTGGAAATGAATCGAACGTTGTACTCACCGTCGCGACACCGGTTTCGAAGGTTGACTCGCCGTCCGCCTCCTGATCCTGCTGGTCACCATATCCGTATCCGTATCCGTATCCATAGCCATAGCTGTAGCTGGTGCCGGAGTCGAGCGACAGGCCGTTCGCCACGATCCCCAGAACCGTGCTCCCCGTAGCCTTGAAACTGTCGCATGCACGAATAACAAGACGGCGATGATTTTTTTCCGGCCGCACAACCAGGATGGCGCCGTCCACCAACCGGCCCACCACCTGGGCATCGCTCACAGCCAAAACCGGCGGACAATCCACCAACAATTGATCGTAGTTCGCTTCCGCCCACGCCAGCAATTCACCGAATCTCAAGCTGCTGAGTAGCTCCGCAGGATTGGGACATCGTGTCCCGGCAGCGATCACATGCAACTCTGGCATCGCCGTAACGTGCAGCAATTGGTCCACCGATTCTGCGACTGGCTGGTCCGATTGCAATATATCCGCGACGCCGGACCTGCCTTTCAATCCAAACAGCGTCGTCATGCCGGGTTTTCGCAGATCGGCGTCGATGATGAGAGTTTTCTTGCCGGCCTGCGCGAACGAAACGCCCAGGTTGACGGCCACGGTGGTTTTGCCGTCGCTTGGTTCGGCACTGGAAACGAGCAGGCGATTGGAAACCTCACTGCTGAGCGTGATTGCGGTGCGCAGCGTGCGGAATGCCTCGGTTTCCACCGCATTGGGCCGAATGTGCGTATGGACTGCCGCGAGACCCACTCCGTCGATCGGCTCCAACCGTCGTACCATCGACAACACCGGAACCCCAAGCTGAACAGTCAAATCCTCGGGCGACATGAAGCGATCATCGAGCACATCCTGCACGTAAACAATCAATCCGCCGCTGAGCAGACCCACCAACAGCCAGACGATCACAACGAGTCGCAACTGGGGTGAAACGGGCCGTTCGTCAGGAAGCGGCTCTTGAACCACGGAGGCTTGGATCGGCGACTGGAATTGGTGCAGGTCGATATTGGCGATCTTGTCCAGCAAAATATCTTGCTGATTCTCCAGCCGGGCGAGCTCGCGCTCGCGCGACTCGAGGTCTGCCAGGCCGCCGCTCTCCTGCACCGCGCGGTCGCGCGCCTCGCCAAAGGATCGGGCCAGTTGTTCTTCTTGGCGGCGCGTTCGGCCCAACGATTGTTCGATCATGGATTCGATCACCGGGCCCAGCCCCTGGCTCTCGAATGCGAGCCGCTCCCCTCCTTTCGCACGATAGGTTACGAGGAATTGCTCAATACTTTGGATGCGCTCGGCAACTTCTGCAACTTTAGGGTGGCCAGGCCCAAAGAACGGTGCCAGCGATTTCAGCTCGGTTTGAGCATCGAACAACTTCTGTTGTTGTTCCTTGATCAGGTTCAAATCTTCCGGCGTCAGCCCCAAAGCGGAAGTCATCAATTGTCGGCCGACGGCGTCCTCTAACCCGGCTAGAAACGGCTGCAAATCGGCACCGTTGCGAATTGCAGCTCGAAGCGTCTCCAATTGATTTTCGAGCGCCAATCGTTGTTGTTGCACGGTCGTCAAAGACTCGCTCAGATCCAATGCTTTCTGAATCGTCGGATGAATGATCCCGTCTGCGGTGCGGACTGTCAGCGCTCCGTATTGTTGACGGACGGATTGTAATTCACCCTGCTTCGCGGCGAGAGTTTGCTTGACGTTGTCTAGTTCCTGCGTGAGGTTCGCCAGCACATCGCTCGCGGTGCCTTTATGCGTGTTTTCCACAAACTCGAGATACGATTGAACGATGGCGCTGACAACGGCCGCAGCCGCTTCCGGCGACAACGAGCGATAGTGCACCTGGATGAAGTTCGTCCGCCGGATGGTCGACGCCGATAGATTTTCGGCCAATAACTCATTCCAATCGGAAGGCGGATCGTTCTCGAGATCGATTTTGTGCTGCGGCAACAAATGCTCGATGGCGTTTTGAATCACTAACGGGCTGGTCACGAGCTCCCGATGGGTGGCCATCGTGTTGTCCAAGTTGGGCTGTTCGCCAACCGTTGCAAGTTGATCCTGGTTCCGCTGGATGATGAGCAGCTTGGCTGTCGACTGAAAGTAACGCGGGGCGACCAGGAAGTACACAGTTCCCAGCAGCGCAGAAATACACATCGCGTAAATGATGGTCTTTCGCCGATAGCGGACGACTCGCCACCAATGGAACAGTCCCAGCACGAGTTCAGACGACGAGCCGGGCCCATCGCTGATCGAGGAGAATTCCAGACTATCTGCAGTTGGTTGCATGCGAATCGAAATGCACTACGAAGGCGATGCGAACTCGTACGAACGGCTAATGTTAGAACGTGACCAGGTTGCCACCGACACCGAGCGACATACGAAACAGATTGTTTACCGTGTCGACGACGGCCGTAGCGGCCGTCGCTTCCACACTCACTAAATCGCCCGGCGCCAACCGCAGATTTTCACGACCATTCCGTTTGGCCTGGCTGAGACTGACCTGAATGACAGTCGGCTCGGACATATTCGACAATCGCCGGATCACGAACGCTTTGTCCGCAACGGGCGAGGAAACCCCGCCGGCCATCGCGATGGCATCAAGCACGCGTACGTCCTGATGCTTTGGAATCTCGAACTGGTCCGCCTTAATGACGAGCCCGGTGACGTGGATCAGGCGTTTCTCTTCCGGCAGCACCATTACCATGTCGCGATCGTTTAATTCGTGCGTTTGACCAGCGACGGATTCCATTTTCGCAAGGTCGAGTCGCATCGTGCGCGGCACTTCGGCCGCGGCGTTCAGCGGCGGGGGCGCAAAACCATTTGGCGGAGGAGTCCACGGTGCGCTTTGATACGATGCCAGGTGGACTTCGCTCGCAGGCGACGCCGGCCCACCGTTGCCGGCTGCAAGAGTGCTCGGACCACCCTGACGAAGAATATCAACGATAGAACCTGCTTCGTCGGTCAGACCACCAGCCGCGGCCAGCGCGTTGGCTAGATCACTCGACCCGCGGGGCAGCTCGTGTACTCCAGGGTTCGTCACCGCGCCCAAGACGGTGACGCGATTGACGGCCGGTTCGACGACCCGCAGCGTAATGCTGGGCTGGCGATAGATCTGCCTTTCGATCGCGGCTGCAGCAACCTGCTGTTCCGCTTCGAAAGGCTCGAGTCCGGCGACGTGAACGAGCCCGATCAGCGGGACGGGTAGGTCGCCCTGCGGTGAGACGCGCGCGTTGAGCGGAACTACCTCGTCGCCGCCATGGCCGCTGACGATTGTCAGCTCCAACAAGTCGCCCGGGCCAATCAGCGACGTACCGGCACCTGGCCCGGTCATTCCCGCCAGATTCAATCCGTTGGTTGGCGTTGCGGGTGGGACCTGCAAGTAGTCCGGCAGGTCGGCCGCTTTATATTGCGCGGTTTTGCAGCCAACCACGGCACTCACCAAAAGTGCCGCTGATAGCATCGCTGCCGGGCCGTGTATCGTCGGGAATTTACACGCCAACAGTCGACACGCGCGAATCGTGAGAGTGACCATCATAGCTGCCCGGCATGCCCACATTGGATACCGGCCAAAGAGAGATACAGATAAGAAGTTGCGGTAGTACACGATGCGACCGCATCTGTGCAAGGCAGGCTGGAAACCAAGTGCAGTAACCAACAGTATTCGTGGGGCTGGCAGTATGCCGCAGCTCGTGATTGCATCATCGTCACGCCGCTGTCATGAATGCATGCATCCAAACCAGCCAGGCAACTCGGACTTGTTGCACCTGCGGTTGATTCCTACATTCCGCCGTTTGCCGAAAGCATCATTTGAAGTAGCTGGCACGCGGTATGCGAAGCACTTATCTGCCCTTCGCGCCTCCATTGATTGGAGCGGAAGAAATTGACGAAGTCGTCGACACACTTCGATCCGGTTGGCTGACGACCGGCCCGAAAGCGCGGAAATTTGAAGAATGCTTTGCCGAGTTTTTTTCGGCGCCGGCAGCACTGGCCCTCAATTCATGCACGGCCGGGCTCCACTCGGCACTGGTAACCCTGGGCATCGGTCCGGGCGACGAAATTATCACCACTTGCATGACGTTTGCCGCATCGGTGAATGTAATCGAGCATGTTGGTGCAAAGCCGGTGCTGGTCGACATCGAACCGGACACGCTGAATCTCGATCCGGCGCAGGTAGAGCGGGCCATCACTGCGCGAACTCGGGCCATTTTGCCCGTGCACTTCGCCGGACACCCGGCCGACCTCGACGGGCTGCACGCGCTAGCCGACCAGCACAAGCTTGCCGTTATCGAAGATGCAGCCCATGCCGTGGGAGCCAAGTATCGAGGCCGATGGATCGGTTCCGGCAAAAACCTCACGTCATTCAGCTTTTACGCGACCAAGAATTTGACCACGGGGGAAGGCGGAATGCTGACCGGTGACCGTGAGCTCCTCTCACAAGCACGGATCGTCAGCTTGCACGGCATGAGCCATGGCGCATTAAGCCGATACGAACAAGGCGGCAGCTGGCGATACGACGTGGTGCTACCCGGCTTCAAATACAACATGTCAGATATCCAGGCGTCGTTGGGCCTCTGTCAACTTCGGCGGCTGCCGGACTTCCAGAAGCGTCGAACAGAGATTGCCAACCAGTACTTGAGTGCGTTTGCGAACCTGGACGCCCTCGAGCTGCCTGCGACACTTCCCGATGTCGTGCACGCCTGGCATCTTTTTGTAATTCGCCTCCGGCCGCGCACATTAAGAATCAATCGGGATCAATTTGTCACCGAGCTTGCCAACAGGAAGATCGGAACTTCGATTCACTTTATCCCGGTGCATTATCACTCCTATTACCGAGCGAAGTACGGATACCAAGAATCCGACTTTCCCGTCGCGCACGAGACTTTTCCGCAAATCCTGAGTTTGCCGATCAACCCTGCAATGAGCGATCAAGACGTCGCCGACGTCGTGGAAGCTGTGGCCGACATCGTAGGGAAAACGAAACTCACGAAGGCGGCCGCATGAAGCGCGTGTTCGACATTACCTTTAGCGCAGTCGGGCTGCTGTTGCTCATGCCGGTGCTGGGTGCCATTGCTTTGCTAATTTTGATTTTCGATGGAGTACCGGTCTTGTTCTGCCAGGAGCGAATCGGACATCGTGGCAAACCTTTTCGGATCTGGAAGTTTCGCACCATGGTGTGCGATGCCGAACGCCTGGGAAAATTAATCACCGTGGGGCGTGATCCGAGAATCACCAGACTCGGTTACTGGTTGCGGAAAACGAAAGCGGATGAGCTTCCGCAGCTATGGAACGTACTGGTTGGCGAGATGAGCTTCGTCGGTCCACGTCCGGAAGTGCCGCGCTATGCGAACCGCTACACATCACAGCAAAGTCGTGTCTTGGATTTGAAGCCCGGTCTTACGGATCCGGCATCAATTCGGTTCCGCAACGAGAGTGAACTGCTCCAGGACTATGAAGACCCGGAAAGGATCTATATGGAGGTTTTTGTCCCTGAAAAGATTCGCATCAATTTGGCTTACGCTGAGCGCGCCAATCTGTTGCGCGACTGTTTGGTGATTTTCCGATCCATCACGGCACTAATTTCGCCGACTGCCCAGTAGCGACGCATTTCGTCATGAGTCATTCACCGCCATACGTAAGCGTCGTCGTTCCGTGCCGCAATGAACGTGGGCATATCGAGTCGTGCTTGAAGAGTATCCTTGGGCAAGTAGAACCGGCCGGCGGAATGGAAGTAGTGATTGCGGATGGGTTGAGTGACGATGGGACTCGGGAAATAGTTACTAGGTTCGCGGCGTGCGATTCTCGCGTCCGCTTGATCGACAATCCAGAGCGCATTACCCCCACCGGATTGAATGTTGCAATTCGAGCGGCGCGTGGAGAAATAATCATCCGCATGGATGCTCATTCCGAATACGCACCAGACTATTTACAGCAATGCGTTGAGGTGTTGCAGTCCACGAACGCCGACAATGTGGGCGGACCGGCTCGCATCAAGGCAACCGGTTACGTCCAACGGGCCGTGGGTGCGGCCTTTCAGTCGCGCTTTTCGACCGGCGGAGCGCAGCTTTCACCTGCCAGAGTATGAAGGTGAAGTGGATACAGTCCACTATGGGTGTTGGTTGAGATCGACGCTCTTGGAAGTTGGACTGTTCGATGAAGAGCTTATCCGCAATCAAGATGACGAGTTGAACTATCGCATTCGAAGCCGCGGTGGCCGCCTGTGGCAGTCGCCCGATATTCGCAGTTGGTATTTTCCTCGCTCGTCGCTTGCATCGCTGTTCAGCCAATATTTTCAGTACGGATATTGGAAAGTGCGCGTGATCCAAAAGCACGCGCGGTCCGTCGCTCTTCGGCATATCGTGCCGGTGCTATTTGTGTTAACCCTCTTGGTCGGCTGGCTGCCTGGCGTATTGTACTCACCGCTACTTGTCATTTACGCCGGTTTTGCAATTGCGTATTTGGCGGCCAGCATCGCATTTTCGGTGCCTGCCGTGCGCAACGCTGGTTGGGATCTGCTGCCAATTCTGACACTCGTATTTCCCGTGTTTCACGTCAGCTACGGCTTGGGTTTCGCCACGGGTATGTTGGCGTTTGGGCTACTGCGACGGCGTGGGTCCGGAAAGTTGATCAATCATCGGCACGAAGGCCAGCAGCGCAGCCAGGCCGCTTAGCAAACCAACTCAGAGAAACCAGCAGTGTCTTCCCCAAGCGTGGAAATTGATGCCATCGTACAGCGTTATGAACGACGCGAGGCGCTGGGCAGAAATGACCGCTATTCGCTGCTGAGTCCCTACACAATGATGGCCGAGCAAGAGATCGACCGAGCCGTTGCACGCATATTCAGCCGCAATGGCATTGCGGACAAAGTCTCGCGATGCTCGCTGCTCGAAATTGGCTGCGGCAGCGGTCGGAATTTGTTGCGCTTCCTGCGGTTGGGATTCTGCCCCGACAAGCTGGTTGGAAATGACCTGTTGCCGCAGCGGCTAAACGCAGCACAACGAGTTTTGCCGGATTCTCTGCGACTCATCCCAGGCGACGCCAGTGCGGTTAACCTCGGCGGCGAATTGTTCGACATCGTGAGCCTGTTTACAGTGTTTTCTTCCATCCTGGACGATGCCTTTCAAGTTCAATTAGCCAACAAAGCGTGGTCCCTGGTGAAGCCCGGCGGGGGACTGTTGTGGTACGACTTTGCGTACAACAACCCGGCGAACCACGATGTACGCGGAGTACCCATTCGGCGAATTCGCGAGCTATTTCCCGAAGGTGTTGCGCGTTGCCACCGACTGACGCTCGCCCCGCCTCTCGGGCGGCCACTGGCGCGGCTCCACCCGGCATTTTACGTTTTGGCAAACAGTACCTGGCTGCTGCGCTCGCATGTGTTGGCATGGATTGCGAAGCCCGCGGAGAAATAGCAATCAATGCGCCATGGAATTGAAGGCAGTGATGCGGCGCTCCCAAGGCAAATGGCGCCTCGCCGGATAGCGCCCGCGCGGTCTGCGAATCGCACAACGGTTGCAAGTACCTTACGCAGACGCTCATCTCGCAGCGATAAGGGCTTTGTAGTTACGGCATTTATAGCGTTCGTGTTCGGTCTATTGTTGATCGTTAATACACTCACCCAAATGGGTGAAGGCGCCTATTCGATTGGCCGCGCTAGTATCGTGGTCACGTTGATTTTGCCGCAACTCATTCTTGTGATAAGTCGGCCAAGGGATTTACGTCGCCGGCGTCATTTGGCGGCTCCCGTCGCGTGCTTTGTCTTTCTCAGTCTGCTGTATTATCCGCGTGGAGTCGACAGCGACGACAACTGGATTCCCCTTCTCCAGGTTGTGTTATTAGGCGGGTTCTTTACGTCCGTTGCGACATTTAACTGGAGTTCGCAGGCGCTGATGCTGCTGAACTGGATTGCAAGGGGCTTCATCTTCGCATCGCTGCTGTACTGGGCCTGGATGCAACTTCCGATTCCCAATTACGGCCCTTACATCAACCCAAATGCGAACGGAGCCGCACTTGCCTACCTGTTCGGGCTCTCGCTATTGAGCGTACGGCACGGCGCAGCGTTCGTATCGAAAAGTATCCGTTTTGGATGGGTGTCCCTGGCCCTGTTGGCAATAACGTCGACCGTGTCTCGCGCGTCGTTATTGGCAGCGCTGGCGAGCATTGCGATCTACATGTTTTGGCCGTTGGTATGCCGCCGGCACTCAATCTTCATTGCTACGTTCTGCGCTCCACTGGTGTTGGTTGCCACGATTACAGCGTTTCGTTCCGTGCTTTTGGATCAAGCACACGTGCTTGGATTCAGCGCATGGTCCAGTGACCTGACCGGGAAATCTCTGGCAACGCGATCTCGCATTTGGGAGCCAGTGTACTCAGCGATCGTTGAACGACCAATCTGGGGCCACGGACCAGATATCGATATTGCGCAACTTCTCAATGCCGATCTCTCGTCGCATTCGATTTATTTGCAGGTCGCGTTGCAAACGGGATTGGTTGGACTTTCCGTATTGTTGTTCTTGCTTTTCCGAATCTGGTCTACGCTTTGGCTGGGACGCAACGACCTTGTGGTAAGAGGCGCGGGGGCATTCTTGATAGGCATGCTTATACATGAAGGTTTCGAGGTAATGCTCCTGCAAAATAATGTCGCGCTGGGGACAATTGTCTGGTTTATTCTCGGAATCGGCGTCGCGCGCTCAATCGCCGCCGATTCCAATTGGCCAAATCGACAGTCGATCTCACCAGGTAGCTTTCGTCCCAGCAAGGAATTCAGAAATCGTAACAAGGTGGCTGCGAACTCAGTTCCGGCACGCGCACGTTTGTCGGCATAGGCTTCAATCTGTTTGATATCGTTGCATCTCAAGCCGTGAAACATCAATCGGACTGGAAACCATCGAAGTTCGTCTGGCGCCGTGGCCGGCTTCGCGCATCGCGCGATCAACGCGTCATTGGCGTGGGATCGCGACTTGATAGCCGATCGCGTTGCCGCATTCTATGCGAAGCAAATTCCACTGAATTGCCGAGGGCGGCTACTTGATTTGGGCTGCGGCACGGCACCCTTGTTTCATGTCTATCAGCCGTTTGTCGACGAGATCATTTGCGTTGACTGGCCCAACTCGGCGCATGAAATACAGCATGTTGACATCCACTGCGATTTATCCGGCCCAGTGCCATTGCCGGACAGCCATTTTGATTCGGTGATCTTGTCCGACGTGCTCGAACATCTGCCCAATCCGGACCAAACATGCACCGAGATTTCCAGGATGTTGCGGCCTGGTGGATGCTTGTTGGCCAACGTTCCATTTTACTACCCGTTGCACGAGGAGCCGCACGATTACTTTCGCTACACCGAGTTCGCGCTGCGCCGTTTTCTGGACCTCGCCCAGCTGGAGGTCGAGCTAATCGAATCGATCGGAGGACCAATCGAAATCGTGGCTGACATTTCGTCGAAGCTAGCATGCGCGATCCCTCTCATCGGCTCCGTTTTGGCAGAAACGATACAGGGCGTCGCCGCCGCTACCAACAAGCTGCCACTGCTTTGCGGAACCTTCGCTCGACTGGCCGCCAAGTTTCCATTGGGTTACGTGATTGTCGCTCGCAAGCGCATAACTGCCACCACCGCGCGCACCACTCAAGATGAATTGAATTCAAGTCAGAATGCCGGGCCCACCTTGGCGTTACCTACCGGCTTTGATACAGTTCCCCACTTCCTCTCCGGCCGCGTGCCACTATCAACTGGAGACTGAGATGATATCGATTCGACGTCAAATTGCAGTCACACCGATCGTGGCACCGTTCGCGCGCTTAATGTATCACGCACTGACGTCGGGGCACCGCAGTTTTGCCGGATCCGTGGCTTATTGGGAACAGCGTTATCGCGAAGGTGGCTGCTCCGGCGCCGGCTCCTACGGAAAATTTGGGCGTTTTAAAGCGCAGGTTCTGAATCAATTTGTGGTCGAGCACGGCATCCGCACCGTCTTGGAATTCGGCTGCGGGGACGGCAACCAGCTTTCCTTGGCGCGCTATCCGCAATACCTCGGTTTCGATGTGAGCCCGACCGCCGTCTCCCTGTGTCGATCGCGTTTTCGCGATGATCCGAGCAAGTCGTTTGCGCTTGTGAGCGAATACGCCGGACAAACCGCCGAGCTGGTTCTTTCCCTGGACGTCGTTTTTCATTTGGTTGAGGACACAGTCTTTCAGGAATACATGGCGCGACTGTTTAGATCGTCCACGCGGTACGTGATCATCTACTCTAGCAACCGCGAAACAAACGATGCGAGCGTCGCGCCACATATTCGTCATCGCTCCATTACGAATTGGATTAACGACAAAACTTCCAGCTGGCGAATTGTGAGTCATGTACCGAACCCTTATCCGTATCGCGGTAATAGTGAGACAGGCTCCTTCTCCGATTTTTTCATCTGCGAGACGAGCCGCGCCGGAACGCTGACGCCGCAACATTGTAATGTCGCGACCGCAAACGCAGCCTAGTGTTGGCGAGGCACCTCCGCGTGAAGATTACACTTTTGGCCGAAGCGCAAAACGTCCACACCCTGCGCTGGGCAAATGCGTTGGCGGAACGTGGTTGCGAAATTCATC
Source organism: uncultured Planctomycetota bacterium (assembly GCA_963786455.1). Lineage (GTDB taxonomy): Bacteria > Planctomycetota > Planctomycetia > Pirellulales > Lacipirellulaceae > JABDGM01. The sequence goes on from CAWAZX010000020.1 coordinate 31,286, forward strand.
TCCTTTCCGCGCACCCGTTCTCGCCGTACCTGACGCCGGAGGTTCGCGTTCATCCGCTGCGATTATCCGCACCGTGGAGTTACGTTCTCAGCTCTGGCCAGGTGCGTCGCTACCTGGAGCAGATCCGGCCGGATGTTTTTCATGTGCATTACGCCAGCGGATATGGAACCCTGGGGCGGCTAGTCGGCTATCGCCCCTACGCGCTCTCCGTGTGGGCGCCGATGTCTTCGATTTCCCCCAAAAATCGGCGTTACACCAGCGGTTGATCGTCCGCAATCTGACTGCTGCCGATCAAGTTTGCTCGACGAGTCACGTCATGGCGGCGAAATGTCGGAGCCTGTGCCCGGAGCTAAGCAACATCCGCGTGATCGCGTTCGGCGTGGATTTGGATCAATTTCGACCCGCCGAAAGACGATTGAACTCCAGCGTGATCACGATCGGTACCGTCAAGTCGCTTACTGCTAAATACGGAATAGATACGCTCATTCGGGGATTTGCCCAGTGCCGAAGCGCGATGCGAGAGGCTCAGCCGGAGATTGCCAGACGGCTCCGGCTCCGAATCGTGGGCGACGGTCCGACAAAAGAATAACCTGGAACGACTCGCTAACCGTTTAGGTGTGGCCGACGTGACGGAATTCATCGGAGCCGTTCCGCACCATCGAGTCCCGGCGGAACTGCATCAGTTGGACATTTATGTCGCGGTGAGCCGCTTGGACAGCGAGAGCTTTGGCGTGGCGATCGTGGAAGCGTCCGCTTGCGGATTGCCGGTAGTAGTATCCGACGCAGGCGGGCTCCCCGAAGTCGTTGAGCATGGCACGACCGGTTTTGTGGTCCAGCGCGATAGCCCGCAGCAGCTCGCCGACGCGCTTACGAAACTTGTTGCGCGTGAAGACCTGCGTGCCGAATTCGGCGGAAATGGGCACCGGTTGGTGCAACAACGTTACGAATGGCATGGCTGCGTCGATCGTATGCTGGAAACTTATGATCAGCTGCGGTCGGGGCACCAGCGAAAACGAGCGGCATAGGCTTTCGTCCACTGCAGTGTCAACCGCGCCATCTATAACCGATCGAATCCGCGAAGGGGATTCATACGACTCGCCAGTCGGCGATGCGTCGTTTGACAACACACGGCGGCACCAAACTTCATTGGCGCGGATCATCGTCGCGGGGATGGGGCTGGCCGGCGCTCTTCACGTATCCAGCGTCGCGGTGAACTTCTCTCTGACTGTCGTCGTGGCGCGAGTGCTGAGCGCCGACGATTTTGGAATTTATGCCCTGTCGATCAGCAATGCCCAATTGCTGGCCACGTTGATTGGGCTAGGATTTCCGTTTGCGATCATTCGGTTTTTTCCTCAGTACGTTGCGATGAATCAATTCGGCCAAGCGCGTGGCGTGGCACGGCGCCTGGCAATGGCGACCTATGTCAGCAGTGCCGTGTTTGCCGTCGGCGGCATGTTAATTGTGGTTGTTGTCTCTCAGCTCACCGTGCTCGAATACCGAAGCGTTCAACTGATAACAATCCTGCTAGCCGCTCTGCTATGTGTGGCGAACTACCAATTAGAGTTGGCCCGGGCCAACAAACGGCTGTTTGCCGCTTACTTCCCGTCGCGAGTCGCCTGGGCAGGAACAGTGCTTGTGGCCCTCGGCGTCCTCTATTTGAGTAATGCGCGACTCGGCGCTGCGACGGTGCTAATCGTGAGCGCCGCAATACTACTTGTGCTTCTAATTGGCCAGCATCGATTCATATGGAGCAAGATTCAGCAAACGTTGGGCAATTTGGCACCGATTTACGAGACCCGCTATTGGTTCCGTGTCGCATTGCCCCTCTGGTTCACCACGCTTGGAACGACAATCTTAAGCACTTCGGACGTACTCATGGTGGGAATGCTGGCCGGGACGCAGCCGGCCGCTATCTACTTTGCGGCAAAAAAACTGGCATCGTTGGTGGGCTTCGCATTGTTGGCGTCCAACTCGATTGTCGCGCCATTGATTTCCGAACACTTTCATGCGAACCGTCGAGACTCGCTGGAGTCCACACTCTCGTATGCCGCGTGGCTCGTGTTTTTTCCAGCGTTACTGAGCGCCATCGCGTTGTTGAGCGGAGGCGAGTTCGCACTCCAATTGTTCGGAGAAACATTTATCTCCGCCTGGCCGGCGCTCATCGTTCTTGTGCTGGGACAGTTAATCGACTCATCAACGGGCGCGGTCGGTTACCTTGTGGTCCTTACCGGTCACCAAAAGGTGAGCGCAATAATTGTTACCGGCGCGGCAGCTCTACAGGTTTCCCTAGGGCTGCTATTGATTCCTAAATTGGGAGTGTTTGGCGCACTCGATCGCGAATGCAGTCTCGTTAGCCGGCTGGAATATCTGCCTGGTATTGTATGTTTGGCGCCGCCTGCGCTTCGATCCAACGATCTGGAGCGCCGTACGCTTGAAGAGACCTGACCGAGGAAGTCATTGATGGCTAGACCGACCTTTTTGATCGTTGGAACGGCCAAGGCCGGTACCACCAGCCTGTGGCGCTACCTCGATCAGCACCCGGACATTTTCATGTCGCCGGTAAAGGAGCCGGCTTACTTCGCGTACGACGACGACTATTGCAATTTTGAAGGACCGCGCGATTCGGAGCGATTCAAGCGGTCAGTTATCAGGGACTGGGCGAGCTATCAGGATCTTTTCACGAAGGGTGCATCACGCATCGCTCGCGCAGAAGCGTCGACCATGTACCTGTACGTGCCGGGCACGCCGCAGCGCATCCACGCCAGGCTTCCGGGTGTAAAGATCATCGCCGTCCTGAGAAACCCGGTTGATCGTGCCTTTTCGGCATATCTTCATTGCGTGCGCGATGGAGTGGAAACCGTCTCATTCGAAAAGGCAATCGAACTAGACCGGCTTGGACGGCGTGATAAGTGGCTACCGCTCTGGCATTACTGGAAGATGGGCCTTTATTATCGACAAGTGCTTTCATACTTCGATGTGTTCGGGCGCCGCGGCGTACAAGTGCATCTTTATGAAGATCTAAAGACAAACGCCGCCGACGTAGTTCGGGCAATCGCCGGCTTTGTCGGCGTCCGAAGCGATATCAACATCGATACTCAGCAGCTCCACAACGTGGGAGGCATTCCGCGGTTTCAACGACTTCACCAATGGTTGACATGGTCCACGCCCGTTACACGGTGGGCAAAATACGCAGTACCGCCTTGGCTCTTGTATCCGGGCATTGAACGGATCAAGATGACGAATCTTGCGAGCGCACCGCAAATGTCTAATGAGACACGTCACAAACTGCTCAACGAATACCGAGACGACATCGAGCAATTGGAACGTTTAATCGGACGGGATTTGAGCCACTGGCTAAAGCAGTCGTCCACAGGGGAGCGGGCAGCAGCATGAACTGCTGTTAACGCCGCGTAAAGAAGACTTGAAGACGACAAGTCGTGGCTACAATCCTTGCCACATGGCAATCGCATGGTTGCTCGATTCTTCACGTTCAAATGTCGTCGGCGTGGACTCCGCTAGTAACCTTAGCAAGTCATCACTTAATCCACTGTTGGCCGTTGGCATGAGCCCGGCCAAAATGCCCGCCTCGTAGATCGCATCGACATCATTCTTGACTTCTTCCTCAGCGTAGGCAGATAACTCGCGCCTGTCATACAAAGCGCCGCCTCGGGGCAACGCCCTGCCGGCCGCCGAAGCATTAGTGACTGACGGCCGAGAGTAGTTTGCCAACTCAGTCGCTATGCGGAGATTGCTCGAATGACCCTTTGATAACGATACTGTTGATTTCGGCACACTATGAATTGATCGATCGAAGTCGGTCGAGAAGCCGCTCGTCTGATCGGCGAGTCCACCAACTGTGGCAGACATACCCATGGATCCCGGCGTTTGTCCCAGCACGAATGGGGTGCTGGCCACACTGCCCGAGTTTCCAGCTTCGACTCGGAACCAATGCCGCGTGTCGGGCGTCAGGCTTGTCGCCGTGTAGTTCGTTACGTTGGCATTTAACGTAGCCATGACATACGAGAGCGTTTGGGAGGTCCAGTGATAAACTCTATAGAATGTGGCTCCTGGCGAAATATTCCAATCCAACGCAACTTCAGTGGGTGAGTTGACAACAACCTGAAACGAGCCAGGAACGCCAACCGTCACAGGTGTTTCACCCAATTTGAACTCGGTGCTGGCCAAATTCGACGAATTTCCAGCCTGGATTTGGAACCAGTGCCGCGTCCCGGGCGAAAGATTCGTCATCGTGTAGTTCGTCACATTGGCGTTCAGTGTAGTGACGACAGTGGTACCCGTTTGCGAGCTCCAGTGTAAGACTTTGTAGAACGTGGCTCCTGCGGCGGCGTCCCAGTCCAGGTCAACCTGCGTCGCGGAGGTGACCGAAACCTGAAACGAACCGGGAACACCGATCGGTAAGGCCGGTGTTTGCGCCAATGCGAATGCGGTGCTGACGGTTCCGGCTGTATTTGAAGCCTGGACGCGAAAGAAATAGCGAGAATTTGGCGCTAAGCCCGTCAATGTGTAACTGGTGGAATTCGCCGCGGCGGTTCCCGCGGCGTAGCTAAGAGTACCAGAAGTCCAGCCAATGATTTGATAGCCGTCCTCCCCAGTAGAATCCGTCCAATTCAGTCGTACTTCAGTCGGGGACAACACCGTAACTTGCAATGATCCCGGAACGGTCGGTGGCAATACCGTCGCTGTTGGGCTTTCGATCGCCAGATCGTAATACCCGATGCCGCCGCTGGTGGACAATCCAAAAGTGTACGATTGCCCCGCCACGACCTGGAAGCTGAACGTGTTGCCTTGCGGGCCGCTAACAACTCCGCCGCTGCCGGTCCAAACCGGCGCCAGGCCGTGCGATGTTGTGGCCGTGAACGCCGCCGTGCCGTTTCCCGCGGCGGTGAAGCGGAAGTAGTCGGCGTCGCTCAGCGTGCCGATCAAACCGCTGACTTCGCTGGTACCGCTAAGGTTTCCCATGTTATAAGCGGTGCCGGTCGTCGAGCCGTAATCGTCGGTCGGCATCAGTGCGTTGATGGCATTGTTCAGATTGAGCCGCTTGTAATTCAGTCCGGTGGCCGAGTCGGAGAACGTGTCGGCCGTCGACATCAAGTGATTGAACAGCGTGGTCTGCGTGATGTTCGCGTAGCCGAGGAATTGCATCGCCTCGCGCAAGATCACGCTGGCACCGGCGACGTAGGGGGCCGCCATGCTCGTGCCCGAGAAGCTCGCGAAATCGTCCGTCACGCCGTTGTGATTCCCAATGTAATCGGGCACGGTGCTGACAATGAAACGGCCGGGAGCGGCAAGCGCACTGGGATGCCGTTGGCTGAAGTGGCTGAGCGAACCGTTGTCGTCCACCGACATAACGGGCACAACATTCGGACTTGCCGCCGGATAGCTCAAGCCGGGCGTGTTGTAATTCGCGAAGCTGTTTCCAGCAGAGACGGAAACAAAAATCCCGTCAGCCTTGAGTTGGACGAATTCGTCTTCCAACGTCGACCACGAGGGAACGCTGGTGTCGTTCCATGTCGTACCGATCGACAGATTCACCGCGGTGATCGGATATTCATGCGCGTTTCGATTCTGATGCACCCATTGCAGAGCGTACTCAACCCAGTCGAAGTACCCGTTGCCCACGTCATCGAACACGCGCAGCCCGACTAAATCGACGCCCGGTGCAACGCCGTCGTCGATGGTGCCGGTGCGGTCGGCGCCGACAATGCCGGCCACATGCGTGCCGTGCGAACCCTCAGGACCGTCGTCGTACGGATTGGTGTCGTTTTCCGCAAAGTCCCAGCCGCCGACGACCCGGTAGTTCGCGCCGTAGCCGTTGCCAAGCGCCCAATGATCGAACGCGATGCCACTGTCGATGATGGCCACGGTTTGCCCAGCGCCGAGAAAACCGTAATTGTTTCGAACCTGCGTGAGCCCCGTCACGCCGTGTGCGCTGGCGAGCGTTTGCTCGATATCACCCAACAGCGCTTCTACGTCGCGTTCGCAACCGCGATCGATCCAGAAATCGGCGTCCGGATCCGCGTGATGCACGAGCTTGGGCGGCTCTTCCGCAAAGCCGCCGTGATGCTCGATCATCGGCATTTCGCTGACGATCGGTTCCCCGAGCGGGACCATCGTACCGACGGTGCTCGCCGCCATCACGCGGCGGTCTTCCAACAATTCGATCGACCGCTTTTGCGACTTGCGTCGCCGTGAATTCTTCGCGACCATGCGCCACCTTCCTCTGCTTGCTCGGTCGCCCTGACGACCGGTTGAAGCGGCACGTATATGACGAGACAATGCGATTTGCCGTGAGGGGAAGTCCGGCAGCGACAAGTAAGTTCCTCGCCGGGCACTCTCCATTGCCCGGCCATTCAAGCGTAGGTTAGCGAGGCGCGCAGCGCTGGGGAATCCAGAGTGCGGTCACGATTCATCAAATCCGTGGCCGGCCGGCATCAATCTCCGGTGGTGCTGATGCAAAAACGCAACACCCGGCAAAATCCGTGTTCTGCGTTCGACACGGTTGTCGCTCCATCGCATTTGTATGACCGCTACGGGAAGTAGAATGCGCCTGCTACACTGGGGCCATGCGCCAACTGATCCGCAACGCAAGCGTCGTCTTACCGACTTCGATCGAACGCGTTTCGGTCGTGATCGATGGTGCAAGAATTGCGGATATCGATCCGGCTACGCATCTAAAAGTCGACGACGTGGTAAACGCCAGCGGATTGCATCTGCTGCCCGGCGTGATCGACGACCAGGTGCATTTCCGCGAACCGGGGCTCACGCACAAGGAGGATCTCGCTACCGCTAGCCGAGCCTGCGCGAAGGGCGGCGTCACCACTTTTCTCGAAATGCCGAACACGGTGCCGGCTGCGACAACGCAAGCGCGGCTGGAAGAGAAGCTCGCGCTGGCTGCCAGCAAGTCACTCGTCAATTACGGCTTCTACATCGGCGCCACGAGCGACAATATCGACGAGCTGCGGCAGGCCCACCGCACGCCCGGAATCAAGATCTTCATCGGCTCCAGCACGGGCGATTTGCTGGTCGACGAACAAGACGCGTTGGAGCGAATCTTCGCCGAGACGACGCTGCCCATCACCGCTCACTGCGAAGACGAAACCACCGTGCGCGCAAACGCGGCGCGGCTCGCCGGCACAACAGACGTGGCCGATCACTCGCGAATTCGCGACCACGAGGCCGCGATCATCGCCACGCGGCGGGCCATCGATCTCGCGCACCGGCACCGTCACCGCTTCCACGTGCTGCACGTCTCGACCGGCGCCGAAACTGAGTTGCTGGCCGACCATCGCGGCCTCATCACCGGCGAAGCGTGCCTCCATCATTTGTTGTTCAACGCCGACGACTATGCGCGACTGGGCACGCTCGTCCAAATGAACCCCTCGCTGAAAACGCGCGACGACAACGAGCGACTGTGGCAGGCATTACGCGACGGCCGCATGCAAGTGATCGCCACCGATCATGCCCCGCACACGCTGGAGGAGAAGCGGCAGCCGTACCCGGAGTCGCCTTCCGGCATGCCGGCCGTCGAAAACTCACTCGCACTGATGCTGAACGAAGTCCACCGCGGCCGCGTGACGCTCCAGCAGGTCGTGCACTGGATGTGCGACGCTCCGGCACGCGTGTGGGACATCGTCGGCAAGGGTCGCATCGCCGTCGGCTACGATGCAGACCTGGTGCTGGTCGATCTCGAGCGCGTCGCCGAAATCCGCAACGAAAACCAAATCACAAAATGTGGCTGGAGCCCGTGGCACGGCCAACGCGTCGTCGGTTGGCCCGTGCGAACTTGGGTGATGGGCCACGAAGTTTACCGCGAAGGAGAATTCTTCACCGACTTCATGGGCCACGAAGCTCGCTTCGATCACGCCCGCGGCGGCTACTGGTCCACGGAGTGAAACGACAACTGCCATTTCACGTCGCGGCTTTCCGGCGAATCAATCCGTGCGCGCCAGCCAAGCGACTCCTCGCCAACGATTTGAACGGTTGCGCCCGTGGCATCGCTTGATGTCACTTCTGCCAATTTCCACTCGCCGTTTGCCGGCTTAGCGATCCGCAGCTCATACGGATCACCACCCACAACACGGCTCGCGCCATTCAACTTCTTACCTCGCACATCCCAGGCTTCTTCCGCCACATCGACCACCCCCTGGGTAATATGCCGAGACGTGCTGATAAGTTGCGGCCGATCCGCCATCGGCCGCACGGCCAAAATGCGGCACGATGCGGGCTCAATCGTGGTGTGAAGTGCGTCACCTTCCAGCACACCGAATTTGTTGGCCCAATAGTCGAACGTCACGTACTTCTCTGCAGCCGGCAAGCCAATCTTCTTGAACGCCTCATCGATGGCGACGGATTCCTCGTTGTCCCAATTGAAAAGGCCCACCACAAAAAACGGCAATTCGCGCCGCGTGTCCTCCAGCAGCCACACCCGCGGTGTACGCCGATCGAACAAATCCACCGGCCGCGGCAGCAATCCGTGCGACGGAATCGCCCGCTTGAGCAAATCGAACCGCTCCGGCGGCAAATCGGCGTAGTAATACGAGTTGGCGTGCAACTGCCCGGTGAGCGTCACCCATGACAACAGCGCTTGCGCTTGATTCAACGGCACCGACGGCCGCACATAGACAGGGTCCGGATCGTTGTACCACACGCGGCCGTGCAAGAAATACAAGTTGCTGCCGCTGAACGGGCCGCGCGTCATCTGCGACCAGTCCGCCTTGTTATCCGGTCCGATGCGCATCGCGTCGACGAACCCGATCGATGGACCCAGAATGCGCATGTTTTGCGCCAGGTTGCAGCCCAGGATGAATACGTCCTTCCCGGCTGTTTCGCGTACAATTCGCACGCCGGTCCGATACGCTTCGACATGCGTCATGTCCGGATTCGCCAGCTTCGCTTCGCCCAGGTTGTCCTCCTTGTAGCCGTCGTTGATGTACGCGATGGCCGCGGCCATTCCTGTCCACATTCCATCGGTCTTGATGTAGCGATAGCCCCAGTCGCCGCAGATCGTCTCCGTGCGGAGTCGCACCAGTTCCTGCGCCTCGGGGTTGGTCAAGTCGAGGCATGTGCCGCCCCAGCGCACTTCAAACGGCTTGCCGTCTTTCATCGCGAATAGTTGCGGCTTGTCTGCGTAGTACGGATCGTATGATGTGGCCGCGTACGGCATGTACCACAGGCCGGGTGTCAAGCCCCGCGATTGAATGTAATCGGCCGTCGCTTTCATGCCGGAAGGGTACGGCCCGTCGGCCCGATGCCGCGTGAAAATCCGCTTCGGGCCGTCGCGCGACACGCCGTCCTGCCACTTGTCGTCGATCTGAACCACGCTGAACCCGAACGGCTTCAAATGCTGCGCCGCGAAGTCGGCCTGCCGGCGAATCTGCTCTTCATCGGACGAACCGGCGTGGTACCAGGTGCAGTACACGCTGGGCTGCGGCGGCAATTGGATGTCATAGTATTCGCGCGCGGCGTCGGCGTATGCTTCCAGGCCCAGCCGCGCATCGGCGAAGAAGCCGACAAGCAACAACTCCGATTTCGCGGTGCTGACAGGAGGCAACCGCAGTTGACCGTAGTCCTGGCGCGCCGTGATGCGCGTTAAGTCTTCATGCCGATCATAAAACAGCACGCCACTGGCGCGCTCGTGGGTGAGCCAGGCCATCACCACACCGCGGCGGCTCTCGGGTTCGACGATTGCCAGATGATTGTAGCTGCCCGGGTTGCGCTCGGAACGAATGGGCGACAAACCGAACGTTCCGAACGCGCGACACTCATCAAGCGGCCGGCCAGTGGACACATCGAACGCAGCAAACTCGCGGCGTTGGACGTGCTTGTCTTCCAGAGTACTATTTACCATCGTATCGGTCACGACAGCGAACGGCAGGCGCGGGTAAACCGTCACGATCGACTGGGTGCCATCATTCCAAACCAGCACAACGACCTGGCCTGGCCCCAACCGCGGGTGTTGCGTCTCGTCACGCCGAACCGATTCAAGCGTCCGGCCGCCTGGCCAGTGAATCGCCCGCACAAACTCCAGATCGGCGGCCCGGTCGTGAATCGTCACCTCACCGGTCTCGGAATCCGCCTCGACGCGGATCGCCGTGTTCTCAATCGACAACAGTTCGGCGAATCCCGTCGTGGCGAAAACCACTGCTACTGGTGCCGCCGCCAAAACTTTCACCAACATCTGCCAGTTCATCGCTTGACCTGTGGAATGCCATTCGATTGGACGCCACCCGTGACTGGACCGCTGATTATAACTTGCGCATAAATCTCATGACCCACGCGGGTGCGGACAGTTTCTCCGAAATCGAGTCATGGTAATAACTCCCTCTCCCTTTGGGAGAGGGCCGGGGTGAGGGTGCCTTGGAAATAGTTTTTGTTAGAGTTCCTGAGAAATCTGAACTCCGCCTTTCCTCCAAGGAACTGGACCTTTGCCGCGCAACCCGTTCGACTCTAGCACGTTACACCGTCGCCACATCATAATCTCATCACCGCCGGGACGGGTACTTGCCACGATTTCTGACTTTTTTGTCCGCAAACCTGTCCCGACGAACGTTCTTTTCGGCGCTTACTACTTGGCGGGACTCTCTATGGAAGACATTCGACCAGATTCGGGGCACACTTTGCACCTGCTAAACCAGGTGCAAACAGGCGATCGCGAGGCCCTGGGGCAGCTGCTCAAACGGCATCGGCCGAAACTCGAGCGGGCCGTCGCGCACGGCTCGATCGCCGTGTTCGTTCCCGCTTGGACGCCTCAGACATCGTGCAGGAAACCCAGCTCGAAGCCTCGCAGCGGATTGACGATTTCCTGGCAGAGCGCCCCATGCCGTTTCACCTCTGGCTGATGCGTGCCGCCCACCAACGGCTGGTCAAGGCCGAACGGCGCCACCTGCAGACGGCCAAGCGTTCGATCGATCGCGAAATCCCCCTGCCGGAAAACACCTCGTTGCACCTCGTCGCGAGCCTTGCCGGCAGCAGCGGCTCACCCAGCAATCGAGCCGCCCGACAAGAGGCCGCCACCCACGTCCGCCGCACCATGGCCCGGCTCCCCGAGGCCGACCGCGAAATCATCACGCTGCGAAACCGTGGCAATCTCCCGGGGGCCGTCGATGCAGCGCCGGAGGACGCGACGATCTTCGTGGCACCGGGCGTGACCGGCGACTACGATGCCGGTTCCAAACTGATAACAATCGCCTTCGAAAACGGGCCGACCGTTTCACAACTGGCCGATGAGACCAATCCCAATCTTCGTACTCTGACCGTCGTCGGCACGCCGGCCAATGACGTGATCTCGTTTAACGCCGGCTCAGCCTCCGGCGTCGTGTATGCCGCAATTAGCGGCGTGCCCACCGGTAGGTTCATGCCGACTGGCCGGCTGATCGCCCACGGCGAAGATGGCAACGACCAGATTTCGGTCGACGAAGCCATCGCCCTCACCGCCATCCTCGGCGGAGGCGAAGGAGATGATGAACTCACCGCCGGTGCCGGGGACGACTTGCTCTTGGGCGGCGGCGGCAGCGACCGGCTTACAGGAGCGGCAGGCAACGATTTCCTGGCCGGCGGCCACGGCGCCGACCGGATCGTTGGCAGTGCCGGCCACGATGTGTTGGTGGCAGGCGAGGTTGCCAGCCATCTCACTCATAACGATCTGCTGTTGATTGCGCAGCAATGGGCTGCCAATCGAACTGCAGACAGTTCGACCAGTGATGACGTGCTCGACGAGGTCTTTGGCGGGTTCGACTCGCTCACCGGCAGTTCCGGTGCCGATTGGTTCATCGTGTCGCTCAACGACAAGGTCACCGACTTCAAGAAAAACAATAAAGACGGCGACGTACTGACGCTGGTCTAAAGACTTGCCAAACGGACGTACGAAAACGTCGTTCGGCCAAAACCGAGAGTGGCCAAAAATCGTTGCTGAAATCGCGCTCGCGATTTGGTAGGGTGACCATCGTTCGTCGCCTCATAGCGAATGATAGGACGGCGGCGTTTCCACCTTTGCGCTTAGTTCGCTAGAGAAGCGGCAATTGTCACGCCGGTTTCCTGCGCTGGGGGTGCGCCTCTCGCCCGTCCACGTCCCCAACGGCCGATTACACTTATGACACTCACCACCGAATCCGCCACTGCTGACGCTCCCACAGCCCGTAGCCGCGGCAGGCCGCGTAAGGTCGATGATGCCACACGCCGTAAGATTTGCGTGCTGGTCTCCATCGGCTGTGATCTGCAGCAGGCAGCGTACTACGCCGGCTGCTCGTATCCCACGATCCGCCGGGAAACCCTGCGGCACCCCGAATTTCGACTCAGGCTTCGCCAGACCATGAAGATGAAGACGGAAATCAACTCCCTGCGCGGCTCAGATTGCGAGCTCAACCGCAGTATCTCCGAATTACAGCGAACGCTTTGTCTCGCCCCGGCCAATTCCGTGGATGATCGATGACCACTAGCATCCGACCTTCTTGGACGTGCTCGAGTGTTCAAAATTCATAAATCAAAATTCGGACCAGGAGGTGAAGTGGACACACACGACCGGCCAAGAACTCATGAAGCTCATACCACTGCGAGTGCCCGAGAACTGGCCCGAACAGGCGGCCGACATCGCCGTCATCACGCTCACGCGGAATGCGCCTCCGGACCTGCCTCGATATTCCTTGTACGGTCGAGCGGATGAAGTCGGCCGCGCGGCTGTCCTCACCGGATTCGGACTCACCGGTCACGGCTCGGCCGGCGAGGACGATGAATTCGATGGCAATCCCACGCTGCGTGCCGGCCTCAACCGGATCGAAGCCGTAGATGATGAGCTGCGCGGTGCTCCATTTTTGGTGGCCGACTTTGATAACGGCTTACCGGAGAACAATTCCCTAAACCTTCTCGGCGTCCCGTCGGATCTAGGTTTCGGCGGCGACGAAGTCGGCTTCGCAGGCGGGGACTCCGGCGGACCGATGTTCATCGGCGGCGCGATCGACGGCGTGAACGCCTTTTCCGCCCAACCAGTCGCCGGCGATGTCAACAAAATGCTCGACTCTAGCTGGGGCGAAGCCATTTTTTTCACTCGCGTCAGCCACTACCGCAGCTTCATCCTCGTCGCCACCGGCGGCTCGGCAGTGTTCGTGCCGGAGCCCTCGACCATCGCACTGCTAATTGTAGGCGCGTTGGGAATATCTCACCTGGCCAAAAATAGTTGCTGAAGCCATGCTCGCAATCTGCTAAGGTCGATCTTGCCACAGTGCACGTGATCTTTGAAAACTAGAATCATAGCCGCCAGCTAAGCGGACCGGACACAACGGATTTGCGTTCTCGGCGCACAAAACTCGACCAAAATAGGTTGAGTTTTGCGCCCAACGTGACCTGTTGAGACTGGAATTCTCGTCATGTTACGTGGTTACTTGCGCAAAATGCATGAGTTTTGCAACGATCGTGTGGGACCCCTGTCTGCGGTGCAAAATGAAAAGCCATTGGCAGCAAGTGGTTACATTCCAAGTCGGCGCGCACCTCCGTTGCAAAATGTTCTGGCGCTCGGGAAATACGAGGTTTTGCAACCGCGCCTCTCCAATGCAGTATCATAATTCCCATGCTGCACCTGCAATGTGAAACCCCGTCGCGCTGGCTCGCGCAGGTCGATGCCGACCTGCCGTCGATTCTCATCGACCACGCCCATTGCGAAAAGAAGGCGGCCGGCACGGCGCTCAATCTCATTTTCGCTTATGTCGAAAACGTGGAACTGTGCCGCGAGATGACCGCGATCGTGAACGAGGAGCTGGAGCATTTTCACATGGTGCTCGACCTATTGGCCCGCCGTGGTATTCGTTTCCGCCGGCTGACACCGTCGAGCTACGGCCGCGAGCTGAACGACCTGGTGCGAAAGCAGGAGCCGCAGCGAGCCGTCGATCGACTTGCTCGTGGCGGGACTGATCGAGGCGCGCTCGTGCGAACGGTTTCACGTGCTGGCCGAGCACGTGCAGGACCGCGAGCTGGCTGAATTCTACCGTTCGCTGTTCGAGTCCGAAGCGCGGCATCACTCCACGTACACGCGCTTAGCCAAGGACTTTGCTCCTGAAGCCGACGTGATGGCCCGGCTCGATGAGCTGGCCGCGGCAGAAGCCGCCATCATTACCCGCGGCGAATCGCTGCCGCGGATGCATAGTTAGGTGAGTAGGTGAGTAGGTTTCGAGCCGTCGTCAGCGAAGATACGTTGACTTGTCGATCCGCTGCGGCCGATCTTTCCGTTCGGCCACGCCCGCGGCATCCAGTGCCCAGAGCGGGCTTATCTCCACCGGCACGCCGGCGGCAACGCGCGTCCCGGCGGCCTCCAGCCACTTTTGGTGTTGATCCACCATGAATCGCTGCACGTATTCGGGCGTATCGCGCTCAGCGCCCGGTGCGTTCTTCAACGGTGCGAATACTTCCTCCTCGGCGTATTCCACAACCAGCGGCCGCTCCGCATGCGGCAGCAGATCGAATATGAATCGTTCGAACTTGAGCGCATTCGGCTCGGCTGGCTCGATCAATCGACCGGTATTATCCACGTACGAAACTTTTTTCTTCGCGACGTGAAACGGCAGCGCTTCTTTGAGCGCAAGAGCACGCTCCAGAAAGGCCACGCTAAACATGTGCACGGCGATACTCCCCGCCCAGAACGTAAGCGAGCCGCGGGCATCCGTCGTCTCAGCAATGTCCGCGGGGAAATCGCTGTACTCGATTACCTGCAGTCGGCCGTCAATCAGGGCGAAATTGCCAAGCCGATCTTGAGGCGTCTGTTTCGCGACCGCCATCGAAGTAAGATCCGACCTTGCCAGCAAATGGTAACCAATGAACTCAGCATCCCCGATCGGCACGAGCGGATTGTCGACTTGCAAATAGAACAGGTGTTCGATGCCGCGCTCGCGCATATCGTCGATAGCCCCACTGGCAGCGAGCGCTGAAATGGTACCACCGTGTCCATCCGGGCTGAGGAACATCTCCCCCTTGTTCTCGAGCAGAAGTTTGCCGGTGTCCGCATCCACGGCCGGCATTGTGCCCTGGCAGAACAGCATGAACTCGTCAGCAGACAAGCCAAAGCGTTCATGTTGCTGAAGAAACTCAACCTGTTCGTCATGCGTGACAGGACTCGTCATCATATAGACGGGCACCGCCGCGTCGTGCCGACGTGTAAGCGCCTGCACCTTTTCAAAATGTATTTGCAAAAGGGGCGCACTGGAGATTGGCCCAATCGGAAACATCCCCTTGGGGTGATCGAAGCCGAGCCGACTGCCCTGCCCTCCCGCAACCAAAAGCACGCCAACGCGGCCGGCGGCGAGGGCCTCACGACCGCAATTCTCTGCCTCAGTTCGGTTAAACTGGCCGCCAATCTCTCGATCCTGCAGTCGAACGGCTGGTGGCGGACCAGCACGTCGGGAGAGGGCGGCCCAATCCTCGGATTGAATAGTCTCCCTGAAAAGCCCCGCGATCTGTTCTAAATCAATCGCCTGAATCTGGCCGGCGAGCCGCTGCCTGCCGGCATCATTCAATTCGTCCCAGAACCGCAGCAGGTGCTCCTGCCCGTGTGGCTTGAGCTTCGCGAGCAGCGACTTTACGATTCAGCTCCATGCTCCGTGCTCCATGCTTCTCACTAAAAAATCAATCCCCTCACCCAGGCATAGGCCAACAGGCACAGCAGCGGAAAGAGCACAAACACCGTGCCGTAGGTGAATATCGACGTCCAGACATGTCGTGGCCAGCGTGCCATGGGGCGCTCGTAGGTTTACCGCATATTTATACGGGTATTGCGGGTCAGGGCGAGTGCAACTCGGGTGACGCGGGCGAACCGCGGAGGCAGAGTCGTCATAATTGGTCACTTGGGGCCAGCGACTACCCACTGCCGGCCGGGTCGGCGGTTGCCGGGAATGTTACGTGCCACTTATAATGGCGGTTTGGGCCGCGGATTCTGCCTGGCACTTGCCATCTGGGCACGATCGGCCCGTTCCCACAAAAATCACGGCGCTTCGCCCATCACCTTTTAGGAGTTTTCCCGTGGTATCCGGCAGGCATTTATTCACCAGCGAATCCGTCAGCATGGGCCATCCAGACAAGTTGGCCGACCAGATTTCCGATGGCGTACTCGACGCCCTGTTGGCCAAGGACCCGATGAGCCGCGTGGCCTGCGAAACCATGGTCACCACCGGCCTGGTGGTCATCGCCGGCGAAATCACCACGAAGGCGTACGTCGATATGCAGCGCGTGGTCCGCGAAGTGATTCGCGGCGTGGGCTACACCGATTCGCTCATGGGCATTAGCGCCGACCATTGCGCGGTGATGGTCGCGATCGACGAACAGAGCCCGGACATTGCAATGGGCGTGAACGACGACACGGCAAAGGGAAAAGAGATTGGCGCGGGCGATCAGGGCCTCATGTTCGGCTATGCCTGCAACGACACGCCGGAGCTCATGCCGCTGCCGATTTCGCTGGCACACAAAATCCTCAACCGTCTGACGCAAGTGCGGCTCAGCGGCCAGGTCGATTGGATTCGCCCCGATAGCAAGAGCCAAGTCACCGTTGAGTTCGACGGTGCGACGCCGGTCCGCGTGGACACAGTTGTGGTTTCGACACAGCACTCGCCGACCGTCAAGAACGAAGAAATTCGCCGCTACATCATCGAAGAAATTGTCGAGCCACTGCTGCCGGCCGATCTGGTAAACGGCGACGTGAAGTACCACGTCAACCCGACCGGCCGGTTCGTGGTTGGCGGCCCCCACGGTGACTGCGGCCTCACGGGTCGCAAGATTATTGTGGACACCTACGGCGGCTGGGGACGGCATGGCGGCGGCGCGTTCAGCGGCAAGGACCCGACGAAAGTCGACCGCAGCGCGGCGTACATGGCCCGCTACGTAGCCAAGAACATTGTCGCCGCCCGATTAGCCGACCGTTGCGAAGTGCAGCTCGCCTACGCGATCGGTGTTTCCGAGCCGGTCAGTGTGAACGTCGACACCGATGGCACTGGCCGCATCGACGATGTGCGGATTTGCGAGCTGGTCCGCGAGGTGTTTCCGCTCACGCCATCGGGCATCATCAAGCATCTCGACCTGCGGCGGCCGATCTATCGCAAGACGGCGGCAGGTGGTCACTTCGGCCGCAACGAGCCGGAGTTTACTTGGGAGCGCACCGATAAGGCGAAGGAGCTAGCGACTGCCGCGGAAGCAACAGTCGCGGTAGCCCGTTAAGCCGCCAGGAGGTTTTGTTGTTCGCCACGGAAGGCACTTGGCGAGAAGCGTTCAGCCGCCGCGCTATGCAGCGATGGCCGCTGCGATACCTTGCCGCCGCGTCGGTTCTCCTGGCGCTATCGCTGGGATTGTTCCTGTTCTCAAGACGCGCGGCCGGGGCGCTGTCGTCGTCTCCGCGGTTGGATGTCGTTGCGCTCACCGCGATTGTCCTGGTTGCGTGGGCGTGGCTGGTGCGATTGATTTTTCGGCAACGGCCATCAGCGCATCACCAATCTTTGGCCGCGGAGCTACGCTCGCCGGAATCCGCCTTCGCCATTTGGCTTCCGCTCATCGCAATTTCTCTGTTCGCAATTGCGTGCTGCTATCCCGGTGGCAGGCTGCTCGAAGGGATAGCATGGCTGATCGCGTTGGCCGCAGTTTTGTTGGGTCCGGAAGTTGTTTATCCGGCAAGGCGTCGCTCGCCGGCTACTGGTGGTGAGAGCGCCGAGAGCGTTTTGCAAGAGCTCACGCGATATCGCTTGGCCGATGGGCGCGAGGCCGTGCGTGGCACACTGAGGGCGGAATTTGCGGTGGGTGAACGCAATACCACGTTGTACGCCGCATTTTGCCCGCCGTTCGAACGGTTGCCGCAAGCCGAAGCCTTTCGCCTCGATGGACCGTCTGCCACCGTCAAGCTGGCGCAAGTGCTCCACCAGGGAGCACAAATCGAGGTGCGGCTTTCGGGCGTGGCCGATTGCCAGCAAAGCGTGACAGTCCGACTTTCCGCCATCGACGCTCCCGCCCCAGAGACCGCGACTAGTGCGAATACGTCCTCATCGTCTTAGCCGGTCGCCGCTGCTCGCGTTGTAGCCGTTTTTGTACTCCGGTATAATTCCGCGCGGACTGAGCACTCTCGCACCGGGAGATCACAACACGAGCCAGAACTTGCGAATTGGACTTGGCGAGGATTCGCATCGCACCGAGCCGGGCGGCCCGCTGCGAATTGGCGGCATCGACGTGCCACACGATCGGCATCTCGTCGGCCACAGCGACGCCGACGTGCTGTTGCATGCCATTACCGACGCGCTATTGGGAGCCGCCGCGCTGCCGGATATTGGAACCATGTTTCCGAACACTGACCCCGCCAATCGCCGCCGAGACTCGGCCGAGATGCTGGTCGAGGCGGCAAAGCAAGCGAAAGAGCGAAATTACCGAATTGTGAATTTGGACTGCGTTATTGCCGCCGAACGGCCACGCCTCGCCGATTACTATGACGCCATGCGCCACCGCATTGCCGGAATCCTGGGCACAAGCCCATTCCAAATCGGACTGAAAGCCAAGACGGGCGAAGCCGTGGGGCCAGTTGGACGAGGAGATTTGATCGAAGCGCGGTGCGTCGTGCTATTGGAAGAAGTCTTGAATTAGCTCACGGCCTGTGTTTACGGCCAGTCCGCAATCCGACATTGAATGCCGATGACCACATCTACGCGAACCATGCCTGCGAAAGAAAAAACGTCTGCCCCTCACCCGACGCTGCGCATCTACAACACTCTCTCCAAGCGCAAGGAGCCGTTCGCCACGATTCGGGCGGGAAAGGTTGGCATCTATCTGTGCGGGCCGACCGTGTACGACAAAGCGCATATCGGCCACATGGTTGGCCCTGTGATCTTTGATAGCATCAAACGCTACCTCGTGTACTGCGGCTACGATGTAACGTGGGTCGTCAACATCACGGACGTCGACGACAAGCTTATCAAAAAGGCGAACGAGCGCGGCATCACGATGCTCCAAGTCGCCGAGGAAAACATTGCCGACTACCATCAAAACCTGTCAGCACTGGGTGTCGATCAAATTGATCATTTTCCGCGGGCCACCGAGTGCATGCCGGAGATTATCAAGTTTGTGGAGTGCCTGATCGAGCGCGGGATAGCCTACGAGTCGGACGGTGATGTGTATTTTGACGTCGGCAAGGATCCCAGCTACGGCAAGCTTTCCAATCGCTCGATTGAATCCATGCAGGGCGAAGGCGGCGCCGGCGGCGAGCGCAAGCGGCACGTGGCCGATTTCGCGTTGTGGAAGTCGGCAAAACCCGGCGAACCCTCCTGGGATAGTCCGTGGGGCGCCGGCCGCCCGGGCTGGCACATTGAGTGCTCGGCGATGAGCAAAAAGATTCTAGGCGAGACGTTTGACATTCACGGCGGCGGGCTGGACCTCGTGTTTCCTCACCATGAAAACGAGATCGCCCAAAGCGAATGCTGCCACTCCACACCGATGGTGCTCTATTCGGCGCACAACGGGCTATTGCGCACGGCGCGACCACAGGCAAAGTCGGCGGCCGCAGCGAACGCGAAGGCGACGGCACGGCCACTTCAGTGGCCGTGGGTTCAGACGCCGTCAGCGGCAAAATGAGCCGCTCCAAAGGCGCCGGCGGACTGGCCGATCTCATCAAACGCCAAGGTGGCGAAAGGATTCGCTTCTTTCTACTTCGCACGCACTACCGCAGCACGGTATTGTTCAATGAGCCGGCAATTGAAGAAGCTGGCGTTGGGCTGGAAGCGTTTTACCGCTTGTTTAAACGCTACCAGCGGATCACGGGCGGCAACTTTTACACGATCACGGCTCCCACAACGCGCCGCACGGCACCATCATCTTCCGGTAAAGAACCCTCGCTAACGGCCGCTGAGGAATGCCGCCAGCGATTCCTGGCTGCAATGGACGACGACTTCAACACGGGCGGCGCCATCGGTGAGCTGTTCGAGCTAGCCAAAGTTGCCAACCGATATTGCGAAGAGAAGGATTTAGAGGCTGCAGGGAAAAACGATGCTGCATCCATCGCCACGCTTAATTTGTTGATGACGACGATCAAAGAACTGGCGAACATCCTCGGCATTTTCACCAAGTCGCCGGCGGAATCTGTTGGCTCCACGACAGACGATTTGTTAGCGAAGATCATGCTCTTGGTAATCGACCTGCGGGCCGAGGCGCAAGAACAAGAAATTCGCGGTCGCCGACAAGATTCGAAATGGTCTGGGTCCAATCGGTATCGTGCTCGAGGATCGTGCTGGCGGAACGGAGTGGACGCGCACGGGTGCCGTTTCTACCTCTCCCGGCAGTGCTGATACAACGGACAGCGTCATGAAGCTGTTGATCCAACTTCGCGCTGATGCCCGCACCAACAAAGATTTCGCGACGGGCGACGCGATCCGCAACCGACTCAGTGAAGTCGGTATTACACTCGAAGACCGTGCCGGCGGCACGGAGTGGGCGATATCATGATGTCACGGTCAATTCCGCGCTGAGAGCCGGGAATTCGCATGAAGGTATTGGGAATCGATCCCGGTCTAAATACGACTGGTTACGGCGTGTTGGAATTCGCCGGTGGCCAACCACGGGTCGTTGAAGCAGGTATTGTGCGAAGCAAATCGAGCGGCACTCTCGCCGAGCGCGTGAAGGAAATTCACGATGGTGTGGCCGATGTGATCACGTCGCTTAAGCCGCGAATACTTGCGATCGAAGAGTTGTATTCGCACTACGATCGACCGACGACCGCGATCCTGATGGGGCACGCGCGCGGCGTGATTCTGCTTGCCGCCGCCGCGGCCAACATTCCAGTCGAGAGCTATCGCGCGACGCAAATTAAGAAGACAATCACGGGCAATGGTCATGCGGCAAAGTGGCAAATTCAGGAA
Organism: uncultured Planctomycetota bacterium; assembly: GCA_963786455.1. Classification (GTDB taxonomy): domain Bacteria; phylum Planctomycetota; class Planctomycetia; order Pirellulales; family Lacipirellulaceae; genus JABDGM01. Next base: position 52,159 of record CAWAZX010000020.1, read on the forward strand.
GCTATTCGCCGCGAACTGAATCTGGAAAAACTGCCCGAGCCGCCGGACGTGGCGGATGCCTTGGCGATCGCGCTGTGCCATTGCTATTTGAGCCGGCAGGCAGCGATGATTGGTCGTCAGTTGGGGGCTGGGGGCTAGCGCCCGCGGACTTTTCGTTTGGTATCATGCTGGCCTGGACGGGCGTTTTTGGACGATTCAACGCCGTCCAATGAATTCGCAGTCGCCTGGCGGCGACCACTAAACTTCGGGCTCTTGACTCGCGACTCTTAGCTCTTGACCTTTTCCAATGATCACTAAAATCACCGGCGTTCCGATTGCCGTTTCCGGCGACACGCTTACGCTTGCCGTCGGCGCGTTTGAGTATGAGATTCTTATACCTGAATTCGCTCGGCGAGATCTGCAAGACAAAATCGGCCGCGAGGTCAGCCTGCATACGGTCGAGTATCTCGAAGGAAACGCCATGCAGGGCCGACTGATTCCGCGGCTCGTCGGCTTTCTCAATCCTATCGAGCGCGAATTCTTCGACATGTTCTGCGAAGTCGACGGGGTGGGCGTCAAGAAAGCGTTGCGGGCCATGGTTCGGCCGGTGCAGGAGGTGGCCGCGCTCATCGAGGATCAAGATGCCAAGGGCCTGGCGACGCTACCCGGCGTAGGGCCGGCTACGGCGGAACGGATCATCGCCAAGCTGCGCCGTAAGGTGCCGAAGTTCGCCCTGCTCGTGGCCCGCGACACGGTGCCAGTGGCCGACGTCGAGCGTGATCTATTGAGTGAGGCGTACGAAGTGCTTCGCGTACTCGGCCACAGCGAATCGGACGCCCGTCGCCTGCTCGACGATGCACTCGACAAAAAAGGCAAGTACAAAGATGTCGACTCCTTGCTGCACGCCATTTATGAGAAACGAGCGCACGGCGATTGAGTGTGCGACTCGGTGGGCTGACGAAGAGCAGTCGATTCGCGTATAATTCAGCGAGCTATGCGAATTGGCGCCGTCAACTATCTGAACAGCAAACCGCTGGTCTACGGGCTGGAACAGCTCGTGCCGGAAGTGCAGCTTTACTTTGATTTGCCGAGTCGTCTGGCCGATTCGTTGGCCGCCGGTCGGCTCGACGTCGCTCTAATCCCCTCGGTGGAATTCTTTCGCACTCCGCGGTGCACGATCGTTTCGAATGCATGTGTGGCGTGTCGCGGACCGGTATTGAGCGTGAAGCTTTATTTTCGCGTGTCGCCGGCCGAAGTCCGCCACGTCGCGCTCGACGAAGGATCTCGCACGAGCGCGGCTTTAACTCAGATACTGCTGGCGGAATTGTGCGGCGTGCGACCGCGATGGGAACCGCTGCCGATCGGCTGCGGTCCCGATTCTACCGACGCCGACGCGGTGCTGCTTATTGGTGATCGAGCGATTGCGAGCGAGGAGCACGGTGCAAGTAACGAAGAAATTTGGGACCTCGGCGACGTGTGGCATCGCTGGACTGGACTACCGTTCGTGTTTGCGATGTGGGTTGCGCGACCCGATATTGACACAGCGGAGCTTACCGCAGTTTTGACTGCGGCCCGGGACCGCGGTGTTCGTGAATTGAAGCAAATTGCCGACCGCGAAGCTCCGGCGCTGGAAATCTCAAGCGAGCTCGCCAACACGTACCTGAGCGACAATTTACATTTTGCTCTCGGCCGCAAAGAGCGTGAAGGATTGCGGCATTTTTATCGCTTGTGTGTCGATCACCGGCTCGCGCCGGGCGGGTTGGAATCTCAACTGGAAAGTATCGCGGATGGTTGCCCTGCGAACTAATCACGATCTGCTCGAAAAGGCCGTGGCCGGCGAGCGGCTTTCGCCCGCGGAAGGGTTGCGATTGCTGGAGTCGCACGATCTGGCCGCGCTGGGCCGCGCCGCCGACGCAGTCACGCGGCGGCTGCATCCCGAGACCTATCGCACGTACAACATCGACCGCAACATCAACTACACGAACGTCTGCACGGCCGTCTGCGATTTCTGCGCGTTCTATCGCACGCCCAAGTCGCCGGAAGGCTACGTGCTCGACCGCGAGGAGCTGTATCAGAAGATCGAGGAAACGATCGCGCTGGGCGGCGATCAGATTCTGCATGCAGGGCGGGCTGCACCCCGACTTCAAGCTCGAGTGGTACGAAGAGCTGCTGCGCGACATCAAGTCGCGCTTTCCGCAGGTCAACCTGCACGCCTTCAGCCCGCCGGAGATCTATCATTTCACCAAGGTCAACAAGCTGCCGCTGCGCACGGTGCTGCGAGCGGCTGAAGGACTGCCGGCCTGGGCAGCCTGCCCGGCGGCGGCGCCGAGATTCTCGTCGATCGCGTCGGCAAGGCGATCACTCGCGGCAAAGTGCTGACCGACGAATGGCTCGAAGTGCATCGCGTCTGGCACGAACTCGGCGGCCGCAGCACGGCCACCATGATGTTCGGCCACGTCGAAACGCTGGCCGAGCGGATCGAGCACCTGGAGCGGCTGCGGCAGCTGCAGGACGAGACGGGCGGCTTCACGGCGTTCATCTGCTGGACGTTTCAGCCGCGAGCACACCGACATGGCCGACATTCCGCCGGCCGGGTCGTTCGAGTATCTCAAGACGCAACGCCGTCGCCCGGCTGTATCTCGACAACATCCCCAACATCCAGTCGACCTGGGTGACGCAGGGCCTGAAGGTCGGCCAGCTGGCGCTGTTCTTCGGCGCCAACGACATGGGCAGCCTGATGATCGAGGAGAACGTCGTCGCCGAGGCGGGCACGGTGCACTACCTGACGCTGGACGAAATCCGCGGGGCGATTTCGGAGCTGGGCTTCGTGCCGCGGCAGCGAAACGTGCGGTATGAGTTGCTTGAACCTCAGCTCGAACAGTTTGCGGTGCAAGCGAATCGAGCCCGGTATGAAGCGATCCGATTACGGCGGCCCAACCGCGTCGACGCCCCGTACTTGTACCGTTGTCCGTCGTGGACGGCGACGGCACGGCGTGATGCTTTGCCGCTGCGAAGCAGCGGAACAGCCGTAAAGTTCGGCAAAGGAAATCCGTCGGCTGTGCTTTTTGGCCTCGTTTTCCTGGTCCCGCGGCCATCCGATAAGCTAGACTGTAGTATCGAATTTTCCGCCTGTAGAGACGCGCTCTGGGGGCGGGCGAAAGGAAGCGTCGTCTTGCGGAGCTGTCGGTGATGATTCAAGCGCTGTCCCTCACGAAAGCGTACTCCGATTTCGTTCGCGGAGACGTGCTGGCGCTTTCTGGCGTGAGCTTTTCGGCGTCTCCGGGACAGATCTACGGCCTGTTGGGCCCCAACGGTGCCGGAAAAACGACCGCCCTGCGAATCCTCAGCACGGTCCTGCAGCCCACGAGCGGCACCGCCATTGTCGGCGGCTTCGACTGCGTCACGCAGCCGGAAATGGTGCGGCATCAAATCGGATTCATTTCCGCCAACACGGCCGTGTACGACCGCATGACCGCGTGGGAAATGGTGGCGTATTTTGGCCGCCTCTACGGCATGAGCGACGACGAACTGCGCGAGCGGATCGAGCTATTGTTCGATCGGTTCCAGATGCAGGAAATCCGCGACCTGTTAGGCGCAAAGATGTCCACGGGCATGAAGCAAAAAGTGTCCGTCGCCCGTGCGCTCGTGCACGATCCACCCGTGTTGATTTTTGACGAAGCGACAACGGGGCTGGATGTGCTCGTGGCGAGGGCGCTCTTGGATGTGGTGGCGGAGTTGCGCGACCAAGGCAAGTGCATCATATTCTCCACACACATCATGCGCGAAGCGGAGCGGCTCTGCGACCGGATCGCGATCATGCATCGCGGCCAGATTCTGGCCGAAGGTACGCTCAAGGAGCTGCACGACCAGCACGAGGAGCGCGACCTGGAGGAATTATTTTTTCAATTGATCAAGAGGCAACAGTTGGAGGCTGTGAGTAATTGAATCGGTGAGGGCGAACATCTGCCTCTCCCAGAGGGAGAGGTGCAAACCCCACACCGACATAGACCCAGCATGCAGTGGCGTAACATACGACTGATTTTCTTCCGCGAGATTCGCGATCAACTTCGCGATCGGCGTACGCTGTTCATGATTGCGGTGCTGCCGCTGATTTTGTATCCGCTGTTGGGGATGAGCGTCTTCCAGCTTTCGCAGTTTCTGCGCAAGAGTGAACCGAAAATATTGGTTGTCGGCAGCGAGCAGTTGGCGGGTACGGACGACCTTCCACCGCTACTTCAGGACGGCCGATTTGCCGCCGATTTGTTCGATGATCCGGCGGAAGCAGCGCGGCTGAACTTGGAATTGGTTGAGAACGGGGAATTGACGACTGACGGCACAATCGACACAACCGCAATCGAGCAGCGGTTGAAGGCTGGTGACGTTGAGGTTGTGCTGCGCTTTCCGCCTGACTTCGGCGAACGTCTGCACGAGCTTCGCGCTCAAATCCAAAGTCGCGTGTCAAACTCCGCGGATGCCGCCACGAATTCGGAGGCAATCGAGGTCCCCCAGCCTGAATTGTTATTCAACTCCGGCAAGGATAAGTCGCGCGCCGCGCATTTCCAGGTTGAGCGCGCGCTGAATGCGTGGAAGACGCAGGTCATCCGCGAGAATCTGCAGGCCGGGCGCGTGCCGACAAACATTGCCCGCCCGTTCGAGCTCAAGCCGCGTGATGTCGCCGAGCGGCATCAACAGCAGGCGGTTGTCTGGTCGAAGATCTTGCCGTTCGTGCTGTTCATTTGGGCGCTCACGGGCGCGTTCTACCCGGCAGTCGATCTTTGTGCCGGCGAAAAAGAGCGGGGCACGCTCGAAACGCTGCTTTCCAGCCCGGCATTGCGCTCCGAGATCGTATGGGGCAAGTTGCTTACCGTGATGACTTTCAGCGGCGCCACCGCCCTGTTGAACCTGTTAAGCCTGGGCTTTACGGCACGTTACGTTGTCTCGCAATTGCGGATGCTCCCGACGGCCGACATGGCAGACGGCCTTGCGCTGCCGCCGCTCACATCCATCTTCTGGCTTGTCGTGGCACTGGTGCCGATGTCCGCTTTGTTCAGCGCGTTATGCCTGGCCTGTGCCGCGTTTGCTCGCAGCACCAAGGAAGGGCAATACTACTTGATGCCGCTGTTCATGATCACGATGCCGTTGATGATGCTGCCCATGGCGCCGGCGCGGAGCTCGACCTGGGGAACAGCCTGATTCCAATTACAGGCATGGTGCTGCTGCTCAAGAATCTGGTGCAGGGGAATTACGCGGAGGTGGTGCCCTACGTCGTGCCCGTGTGCCTCGTGACGCTGTTCTGCTGCTATCTGGCAATACGCTGGGCCGTCTATCAATTCAACCAGGAATCGGTGCTGTTCCGCGAAAGCGAACGGTTGGACTTGCGACGATGGGTAATTCACCTGGTGCGCGATCGGCGCGAGACACCGTCGCTGGCTGAGGCGATATTCTGTGTCGTGCTGATTTTTGTGATTCAGTTTTTCACCGGCCTGGCGATCTCGGCAAATCCGCCGGCGGCGCCTGGCTTCGGCTACCTGGCATTGCTGCTTTTTATCAGTCAGGTCGTGTGCATCGCCTTGCCGGCGCTATTGATGACGGTGCTTTTAACCAGCCGCCCGTTCAAAACGTTGTTGCTCGATCGTGCGCCCAGCGCGGCCGCGTGCGGGATGGCGGTGCTCCTGGCAGTGTTGCTCCATCCGGTCGGGCTGCAGTTAACTTCCTGGATTCGCGACCTGTATCCGCTCCAAGGTGAGATTCTCGACCAGGCGCAAGGATTCGCTCAGCTGATGAAAACGGCGCCTTGGCCGTGGTTGCCTTACGTGCTCTTGGGCGTGCTGCCGGCGCTTTGCGAAGAAGTGGCATTCCGCGGGTTCGTGCTTTCGGGATTGCGGCACGTGGGAAGCAAGTGGTGGGCCATCGGGCTGGCGGCGGTTTTCTTCGGTATGGCACACACGGTGATTCAACAGTCGATTGCTGCGGCGGCGCTGGGGACCGTGATTGGCTACGTGGCGGTGCAGAGTGGAAGCCTCGTGCCGTGCATCTTGTTTCATATCACCTACAACTCGCTGATGTTCACCACGCTCAAGCTGCCGGAGCTCACCGATCGCTTTCCGCAGTTGTCTGCACTTATCCACCAACCGACGCCCGATCAGATCGTGTACAATTGGCCCGTCGTCGCCGTTTGTAGTCTGGCGGCGCTCGTTCCGCTGGCATGGTTTCAGCGGCTGCCCTATCAGGCCACCAAGGAAGAGCGTCTCAGCGAAGCGCGTGCGCGGCAGGCACATCATCCGTTGCTGAGCGGGGCATCGGGCGGCGCTGAATAGCAGGTGTTGGGTTTTGAGCCACACGTGTTGACATCTCTCCGAGCACGCTTTGTCTTTCCTGTCGACCGGCCCCCGATCGAGTACGGCGTGGTGACGTTCGAGGGGGAACGGATAATTGCCGTGGGACGAGAGGCTGCCGGTTCCAGTGCCGTGCAAGATTTAGGCACCGTCGCGCTTCTCCCTGGGTTGGTCAACGCGCATACCCACTTGGAATTCAGCGATCTGCCGCGTCCGCTCGGCAAGCCAGGCATGCCGCTAGTCGACTGGATTCGGCTCGTGATCGCGGAGCGCGGTCGCCGGAACAATGATCCCATAAACTCGATCACTGCCGGAGTCTGCGAAAGCTTACGGCATGGCGTGACAACGATTGGTGAGATCGCCACCGGCAACGTGACGTCGGCGTACGGCGACGCCGATGCCACGCTGTTTCTTGAAGTAATCGGATTCTCGCGAGCCAGAGCTGCCTCGGCCGCAGCTGCTGTTACGACTAAGATTGGGGAGGTCGATCGCGTGGGAGGAATTCACGTTGGCCTAAGCCCGCATGCACCATATACCGTTTCACCTGAGTTACTACGGCAACTAATCGCTTTGGCGTGTGAGCGAGACTTGCCGGTGGCGATGCACCTGGCCGAAAGCGCTGACGAGATTGAGTTGTTGAATCGAGGCGGTGGAGCGTTTCAAGAATTGCTCGAAGAGCGGAGCATGTGGGACGCAGCGGCAATTCCTCGCGGCAGCCTGCCGCTCGATTACCTGCGACAACTCGCTACCGCACCGCGTTCACTCGTGATTCACGGCAACTATCTGGATGACGACGAACGGGCATTTCTCGCGACGCATCGGGGTCGGATGTCCCTGGTGTATTGCCCGCGCACGCATGCCTACTTTTCGTACCCGCCGTATCCGCTGGCGGAATTGCTCGCTGATGGAATACGAATGGCGCTCGGCACGGATAGCCGCGCTTCGAGCCCTGACCTTGATTTGCTCGCCGAGATGCGGCACATCGCGAGAAGCGCATGCTGCAATCGACCCGCACGAAATCCTGCGTCTAGGCACGCTGGCGGGTGCTACTGCATTGGGACGCGACAAAGACACTGGCAGTATTACGCCGGGCAAGCTCGCGAATCTGATCACGGTACCAACGAGCGGCAATCGGCACGACCAACCGGCAGATTTCTTGGCCGAACTTTTCTCGAATGAACTTGCGCCGTCAAAAGTGTGGTTGCGAGGACAGAAACAGTAGGACGTGTGTTCCCCACTATCCTTCCAACTACCGTTGCAATCGGACGCGGCGCTTCGGCTGCAAATAAACTCCGGCCCCGCGGATCGTATCGGCCGGCATAGCGATGTCCATCCAGAGTTCGCCGTTGGTCACTCCGACGGCGATGCCGATCGGCGGTGCCGAAGGAAATTCTTTGACGATTGGTCCGCCGATCACCTCGGTGCCGACGATCGCGGCCGATTCACGAGTCTTCCACATCGTGAATCCATGCGGGCTGAAAAACGCACGCCAATCCGCTTGTTTGGGTAACAATCGGTTGACGTCGGCGAATGGCGGCTGCTGCCAGTCGAGCCGCTGTTTGCGGTCGAGCTGTTCGAGCATGGCAGCAACTTGTTCCGGCGTCGCACCAGCCAACAGCACCGTGTGCTCGTCTACCTTGGCGATGAGCATCCTCAACTTGCCCCCCGGACCGAACAGTTTTTCCATCGCCTGCCGCGTCTCTGGCAGCACGGCCGCACCGTCGGCTTCTGCGAGATCGAGTGAGTACTGAATTGCCTTGCGGTCGCCGATCGAAAGCTCTTCGACGTCGAACACGAGCCGCAGGCCACCCTGGCCGTCTCGGTTCATCTGGTTCCAGAGCCGCATGGCCTCCGTGGCGAGATCGACGAACTTGTCGGCCGAACCCACCCGCACCGCCAAAAAACTGTTCGTGTAAACTCCCTCTTCCTTTTCGCCAGGCAGCGTCAAGACGGTCGCGGCGGATCCTTCCGAGGCCGCTTGTCCAACCGCCTCATAAAAACGCGCCAAGGACGTCTCGTCGAACCGGATGCGCTCGCCGGTCGTCAACTCGTTGACGCGCAGCCGCACGTACGAAGTGGCTACGGTAGCGGCAAGCGCAGGCGGCAAATTGGCGGCACCGTGGATCATGAATTCGCCGTCGTGGAAAAGGTTCGGTGCGAGATCGCCTGCGGCGGCCGACTGTTCGAGCTGCGTCGGACTCTGTCCGCCGCCTTTCCAAACCGCTCGTACACGTGTCAGCGCGTTCTGGTCGCCATCAATTTTCATTCCAATGCCCAGCGATTCAAGCTCTCCAAGCCGTTGTGCGAGCTCAGGCGCCGCGAGATGGAAGTTGTTCATAGCGCGGCGGACGTTGGCGACAATGCCGGTTGCGGCGTTTTCGTCGCCTGCCGAATCCGGCGGCGAATTGCGGTTATCACCCGCGGCGTCACCAAACAAGTCGTCGCCGACATCGGCCGCATTGGCTTGCGACTCAGGCGGTTGGTTTGCAGCGAAGATTCGAAACAGCTGCTGCACGCCGCCCGAAAAGGCGACGATGGTGACATCATTCGTGTCGGCAGGTTTATGCCACGGTGCAACTGTGATCGGTGCCTGTGTCGCCGAGGAAAGCATGGCGCTCCATTCGCTCGCGCTGATCTGGGTCCATCACGACGGCCCACTTGCCGTGCGGCACAACGAGCAGATCCTCGCCGGCGATCGTCACCGCAGAAATTCCCTCCGCCGGCTTTGTGCCGAGCGATGCGAGCAATCGTTTGTAGTCGGTTGTCGGTAACCAAACGCAAAACTTCATTTGGCCGCGGCTCTCTTCGCTTGGAATCACCGCCAGCATGAATTCGCCATCAAGATCGAGACCTTCGCCAATTCCCGTGGCTGTGCGCAAGAATTCGAGCGGCCCCAACGTGCGAAGTTGCAGCGCGGCTGCCAAGTGTTGCAGCTTGCCGTCCGTCGCACCGATGTTGCGGATCACGGCGAATCCAAGCGCGTCGGGCGGAAGCTGCTGCAGGACTTCGGCGGCATGCCCCGCGCGGCACGAAACCACAAGTAGGGAAGCGAGCAAGAATATAGTTTCAAACTGGCGACGCGGCATGGCGACACTCGCATTGGGCTAGACGGCGTGACGAGCCGCTTCATTATCCGCGAGCGGCAAGCCAGCGGCAAGAAACCGAACATGACTCGGCTATTTTTTGCGGCACAGTTCACGTGCCTTCGCCACGACCGCTTCGGAAGTCAGGCCGCGATGCTTGTAGATTTCCTTGAAAGGTGCCGATGCACCATACGTGTCGAGACCGACGAATGCGCCGCTGGTGCCGAGATACTTGTCCCAGCACTGACGAATGCCAGCCTCCACGGCGACCCGGGCCGTCACTTGTGGTGGCAAAACCGAGTCGCGATACGCGGCCGGCTGCTCGTCGAATAATTCGAACGATGGCAAGCTGACCACGCGACTGTGGATGCCGTCGGCCACCAGCTTTTCGTGCGCAGCGACTGCCAATTGAATTTCGCTGCCGGTGGACATCAGAATGACATCGGGCTGCTTGCCGCCGGCATCGGCGAGCACATAACCGCCGCGCGTCACGCCGTCCGCGGCAGCAAATTTCGTGCGATCCAACGTCGGTAAGTCTTGCCGCGTGAGGATCAGCATCACGGGCCGGTCGGTTTGTTCAAGGGCGATCTGCCAGGCAATCGCCGTCTCGTTAGCGTCGGCCGGACGCAGCACGAGCATTCGCGGGATCGCACGGCAAGCGGCCAGGTGCTCAATCGGCTGGTGCGTTGGCCCGTCTTCGCCGACGCCGATCGAATCGTGCGTGAAGACCGTAATCGAGGGTATGCCCATGATCGCCGACAATCGCAGCGACGGGCGGCAATAATCGCTGAACACGAAAAACGTCGCGCCGTACGCCCGCAATCCGCAGAGTACCATGCCGTTCACCGCGGCGGCCATGCCGTGTTCGCGAACGCCGAAGTGAAAGTTGCGCCCGGCCGGATTGTTCGCCGAAAAGTCGCCGCCCGCCTCGTCGAACGTGAGCAGCGTTTTGGTCGAAGGCGCGAGATCTGCTGAACCGCCCAATAGCCAAGGAATGCGCTTGGCGAACGCATTGAGCACCTTGCCGCTCGAAACGCGTGTGGCCAATGCCTTTCGCGTCGGCATCGAAGGTGGGCAGCGCGTCGTCGCCAACCTTCGGGCAGCTCGCGCGACTGAATGAGCTTCAACTCGGCGGCCAACTCGGGATGTTCTTTCTCGTATTTGGAGAACAACTTCGCCCAATCCGCTGTTGCTTTGTGGCCGCGCTTGCCGAACGTCTCTTGAAAATGCTGTGGCACTTCCGGCGGCACGGAGAATTGCACATCGGCCGGCCAGCCGTAGGCCGTCTTCGTGGCCGCGATCTCCTTCGCACCCAGCGGCTCGCCGTGCGCATCGGCCGTGCCGGCCTTTGTTGGGCGCCCGTAGGCAATCACGCTTTTCACGGCGATGAGTGTCGGGCTGCCTTCGTGTTTAATCACTCTGCGATATGCGGCATCGAGCGCGGCCAAATCGTTGGCGTCTTCCACGGCCAGCACATGCCAACCCAGGCCGCGGAAACGCGTGGCGACGTCCTCGCTGAACGCCAGTTGCGTACCGCCTTCAATCGTGATTTGATTGTCGTCGTAAATCCAGCACAAGTTGTCGAGCTGCAGATGGCCGGCGATCGACGCGGCTTCGTTGGCGACGCCTTCCATCAAATCGCCGTCGCTGCACTGAACCCACACGTGATAATCGAACAGCGTGAAGCCGGGCTTGTTGTACCGCGCGGCGAGCCACTTCTGGGCGATCGCCATGCCGACACTGTTGCCGCAGCCCTGCCCCAACGGTCCGGTCGTCGTTTCGACGCCGGTGGTGTGCTTGACTTCCGGATGCCCCGGCGTGCGGCTGCCCCATTGGCGAAAGTTGCGGAGCTCATCCAGCGACAGCGCCGGCTCGAATTGGTGACCTCGCCGTTTTCGGTGACTTCGCGAATTCCGGCCAGGTGAATCAGCGAGTAGAGCAACATCGATGCGTGGCCGCACGACAGCACGTAGCGGTCGCGGTTGGGCCACAGCGGAGCCGTCGGGTCGTAACGCAAATGATTCGTCCACAGCTGATACGCCACCGGGGCAAGCGCCATCGGCGTGCCGGGATGACCACTGTTGGCCGCCTCGACGGCATCCATCGCCAGCGTGCGGATCGTATTGATCGACGTTTGTTCGAGGCTTTCGGCAATGGTGGACATGCGGCGCTACGGTGGACGGCGTTGCTTCCGTCGAACGGTGCAAATTCAACTGGTTAAGAAACGTATCCGTTCGATTCTAATGGCCTGAAAATGGAGGGTCAATCTGGAAACAAATGATCGCTTACTCGGCCACATCGCGGCTTATTGTTGAGACGTGACGCCAGGGCGGCGGTCAGGCTCGCGGAGCTCGCCTGCCGTTGCCCTGGGCTATCGAAGCGCGCCCCTTCGGGGCGATGGACTGGAAAACTGATCACTGAGATCGCTCACAGCACCTCGCACACCAAATCGCCCACCTGGCTCGTCGTGTAGCCCATCTTGCCGGCGGCCTGGCTTTTCATTTTCGTGCCGGTCACTTTCATGATGGCGTCCATCACGCGCTTGGCCGCTTTCGGTTCGCCGAGCTGGTCGAGCATCATGCTCACGGCGTTGATCGCGGCGATCGGGTTGATCTTGCCGGTGCCGGTGTACTTCGGGGCGCTGCCGCCCATCGGCTCGAACATGCTGATGCCGCCCGGCTCGGGGTTGATGTTGCCGCCGGCGGCGACGCCCATGCCGCCTTGGATGATGCCGGAGAGGTCGGTGATGATGTCGCCGAACATGTTGGTGGTGACGATCACGTCGTAGAACTCGGGGTTCTTGACGATCCACATGCAGCAGGCGTCGACGTGGTTGTAGTCGGTCTCGACGTCGGGGTACTCGTCGGCCACTTCCTTGAACGTGCGCCACCACAGGTCGTGGCCGATCGTGAGCACGTTCGTCTTGGCGACGAGCGTGAGCTTCTTGCCCTTGGGGTTGTTGCGCTTGCGGGTGAGCTCGAAGGCGTAGCGGACGCAGCGCTCGCAGCCGCGGCGGGTGTAGATGGCCGTCTGCGTGGCGACTTCGTGCGGCGTGCCCTTGTGCATGAAGCCGCCGGCGCCGCAGTAGAGGTCTTCGGTGTTCTCGCGGACGACGATGAAGTCGATGTCGGCCGGGCCTTTGTCCTTGAGCGGCGTCTCGACGCCGGGGAACAGCTTCACCGGCCGCAGGTTGATGTACTGGTCGAGGCCGAAGCGGACGTCGAGCAGCAGCTTGCGCTCGAGGATGCCGGGGGCGACGTCGGGGTGGCCGACCGCGCCGAGCAGGATCGCGTCGAACTTGCGGAGCTGGTCGAGGCCGTCGGCGGGCAGGGCTTCGCCGGTTTTGAGGTAGCGGTCGCCGCCCCAGTCGAGATCGGTGAGTTCGAACTCGATTGACTTCGAGCTTGGCGACGGCCTTGAGGACTTTGACGCCTTCGGCGGCCACTTCGGGGCCGGTGCCGTCGCCGCCGATGACGGCGATTTTCGTGTGCGTCAGACATGATGATTGGGTTACCCTTTTGTTTGCTGGCATGAACTACAGGATGCAACGAAGGATGCGATTTTAACAGGCCGCAGTGGATTGCAGTAGGCTTGCGACCACGAGTGCGGTGCGCGCAGTGCTTGCACTCGAGCGAGCCTACTGACAATGCGGTGGGCGAGAATCGCGGTGGGGCGGCCGGCGATTTGGTGATGAGCAAGGTGGCGGCGTTGTCGCCGCGGAGCTTCAGGTCGCGGCGGAGTTTTTCGGGCGTCGATGTCGACGCCGCGTTTTTTGATTTCGAGTTGGCCGATGTTGCGGTCGCGCAGGTACTTGGGCGAGTGATGCGTGTCGCGTAACGGAAGGACGTCGTCGACTTCGAAGCAGGCGAGTGCGGCGTCGGCGATGAGCGTGTCGCCGGTGAGATAGGTTGGGCCGGCGTCAAGGGCGTTCAGTTTGTGCTCGGCGGCGAGTGTGCCGTTGAGGTGAGCGGCGAGCACGGCTGGGTCGATGTCGAAGATGTATTGGCGTAGCCGGGGTGCGATTGGGGTTGAATCGTTCGGAGTGCCCACGAGGGTTGCGCGGGGATAACCGTGGAGGGGTTTGCCGGCGCGCTAAACCGCAAGCGGCTGTAAGGATTGTTGCGCGGAGTTGGCCGGGGGACTCGGCCAGATTGCCGTGCCAGGCGACCAGTTGGCGGCACTCGCCGCCGCGACTGATCCATTCGAGCTCGCAGCGCTCGACCCATGCAGCAGGTACTTTGGTTGCCGGCGCGAGTTTGATTGCCGCGTGCGGCGCTCGGCGCAATAGTCGCTCCATGGCCGCAAGGTCCGGCTGACAAAACTCTAGCGAGGTAATGCGGCGACCGGTGGCACGCCGATCGGGATCGATGTGCCAGGCATCGACGTCATCGAGATTCATGTCGATCGCGTCGATTGTGTGAAATTGCACGTCGGATGATGGAACTATCGCGGCACGTTGGCGGCCGCGAAATGCGTAGCGATGGGGCACTTGTCGACGGCGACTAGTGTGCCCTGCTTTGCCAAGGCCAATAAATCGCCGCCGATGCCGCAGCAAAGGTCGGCGATATACAGCATTCTCCCGTCGCTGGCGCTTCGGCATCGCTGGGCGATTCGCATGGCTTTGTAGCAGGCGACTTGTTCGTCGGTGGCTTGCTCGAGCGCGGTGCGCGTGAAGAACATGCGGTCGGCGTTGGAAAACTTGGCGGCCGCCCGGCGTCGCAGCTCGACCAGCTCCGCGACGAGGTGCGTCCTCAGCGGCGACAAGTGGCGCCGCAGGCTGCTAATGGCGGTGTGCAGGGGCAGCTCGCTGGCGGCCAATTCGATGAGCATGACGGCGGCTTCGTCGCCCGTGAGCCAGTCGTAATCGGAAATATCGCTACAAACGCTCATGATTGGCGTCGTTCTTCGCGGCGGAAACCAAATGCTCCGGCAGGGTAAACCGCAGCTAATTTGCGTCCATGGGGGGCGGGGAAGGCTTGATACAAGCGTGGCGACCTCAACTGCCGAGTACGACGATGGGACAATGCGCTGTATTGGTTTGTTGATGTCGAGCAACTGGTCACTGAAGTGACCAGTCCGTATCGACGCGGAGTTGGAGTGTCGTCGGGCCAAGCGGCTTTATTATGTCGCGATTATTCATCATAGCGGCGTTGTTGGGAGTGACGATAGGCTTGCCGTACGTCCTGGATCGCGCGTCGAGCTCTGGCACACCAAGCGGCATTGCTCCCCCTCCGCCAATTGGATCTCTGACATCTCTGCCCGCGCTCACGCCGCTGGGTGCTGGAGCGATGTTCGGTGGAGTGCAAAGTCCTGGTTCGTTGCTCTCGAACAACACCGTGCCACTCGAGGGCGCTCAATTTCACTCGGTCGAACAGGTGCTGCGGTTCGACGTCACCAAGGAGTGGGTCTATCAAAACTGGTCTCGTAAATCGACGGGCCCGACGGACGTGGGATTGTTCGCCGTGCGCGTGCCTGTGGTAACTGGCACGCAACTGGGGGCGATCGCCGGTTCGTTGACCTATTTTTTCAATGCGTATGGCCAGGTGGAACACATCTCGTTTCGTGGCCGGACCGGTGACCCGGCACACTTAGTGAACTTCGTGATGCGGACATACGGATTTCAGCGGTCCACTGCACCCGTGGGCGAACAGTTGCTGCAAGCGAAGCGCGGCGGGCGAATTCAAAGCGAGCTGCGCACCCGTTCCGAATCGGTTGTGTCGCAGGCTTCGCCGCACAGCAGCTTTGCCGTGGAATTGGAATTAGCGCGGCCGGGATCGGTGCGATTCCTGCCGCCGCGCGCGCCGAAATTGGAAATACCACAGGTGGCGTCGACGCCGGCGCCGGCGACACCGACCGGCGAGGCCAGCGCGTCGAGCAATGAGGGAGCGCTGCAACCGTACCTGGACAAGTTTCGATATGCGACACCGCAGGAAGAGGGCCAGGTATTGTGGAGGCGCTGGCCGAATTGAGCGGGAAGCAACGACCAGTGCTATACACCACGATCGTGGATTCAGATTCGTGAGCTTCCTGCGTGAGCTGCCGTAGATCCGGGTATTTCGCTATCTTGGGCACATGATCAGTGCGTCACCGGAGATAATTGCGTGCCCGATGGATCGTCGCGTGGAAGCGTTGTCGCTGGCGCTGTGCGATATCGCGCCGAGTCAGCGGCCGGAAATCGCCGACACGTTGCTGGAACCGGATGCTGCCCCAGTTAAGCTGGCGGGCGGCGGGCTGTTCGTGGCCCTGCGGGACGGACGGATGTGTGGCGCGGCATGGGGGCAGCGGCAGCCGGGCAATACAGCCGTGTTTTGGCCGCCACAACTCGTTCCGGGCGAAGCGCAGGAAGTCGGCCACCAACTTGCGAGCGCTATCGTTGCAGAGCTCGATCGTGCCGAAATCGCCATGACTCAGGTGCTTCTTCCGCCCGGCGATGTGGAGCAAGTCAACGTGATTTCGGCAGCTGGATTTCGTCACCTGGCCGATTTGCTGTATCTGTCGTGGGAGGTGGATCAACATGGCGCACAACCGATCCAGAAGCGTGAGCTCGCTTTCCTTCCGTTCGATCCATCGCAACCGGCGAGGCTCAGTGCGCTTATTGAACGAACGTACGAGGGATCGCTCGATTGTGCTGCACTAAACGGCACGCGTCACATCGATGATGTAATCGCGGGCTACCGCGCGACGGGAATGTACCGCGCCGAGAATTGGCTGATCGTGCAGCACGATGGCCAAGATGTAGGCGTATTGATTCTAGCCGATCATCCGCAAGCTCGCCACTGGGAGCTTGTATACATGGGGTTGGTTCCAGAGGCGCGCGGTTGTAGCTGGGGAAGGGAAGTTGCGCAGCACGCGCAAACGTTGGCGGAACGCGCGCACGTCGAGCGAATTGTGCTGGCCGTGGATGCTAAAAACGAGCCGGCGCTGCGAATGTATCGCGCGGTGGGCTTTCAATCGTGGGACCATCGTAGTGTGTATGTGCGATTTTTTCGCTAGGCCGCAAGCGAGGTTTCTCCGTTGCAGCTAATTCACGGTGTTTTTTCGACGTGCGCGCTGTGCCAAATTTGGCGCGCAATTTGGGCAAACAATTTTTCCACCCGGAGTGCGGTAGGATGAGAAAAATTTTTTCCCCGCGCTCGCGGCGATAAACTCTACGCATTCCGATAGTTCGTGCCCGGTTGTGAAAAAACTTCGACAAGGTTTTCCATCGCGGTCGCAACACCCCTTTGACATCGCTGCTAGCAAGGATAAAATCGGCGACTCCGATCCATGAAGAGAGCATGCGACTCGTGAAGATCGCACGCTGCTATTCAATCGGGGACAGGTAACAGAACAACTGCGGTGCCGTCGAAGCCGGGCTCGGTTGCGGACGGAGCTCGGCCGCGGGCCATTTCTCTAGTTCGCGCAAGGTCTCCTAAGTGTGTGGCGGTGCGTCGCATCGCCGGCGCGTTGACAAGGAGTCAACGCGTTTGCGCTCGGGGTATGCGCCGAACGGAGTTGCAGGAAGTCGTCATGGAAGATTCGCAGATTGCAGGCGCATTGTGTGCTGAATTGGCGGAGCGGATTGGCGCTGAGCGGTTCGATCTGTGGTTTGGTGCTCAAACCCGTTTATGCGTCGACGAGCGGCGACTGACGGTGCGAGCCACAAACGCCTTCGTGCGCGACTGGCTGAAAAAGAATTTTGCCGAAGACATTCGCGCTTGCTGGGAGGCGATTGAGGGCGGCTCGCTGCCGATTGAATTCGATATCGAGCCTGCGCAGGAAAACCCCCAAGATGGTCCGAAGAAACGATCGGGTGGGATGGCGGCTACGAGTAACGCATGTGCTGTTGCTGAGAAATTTGCAATTGGCCCAGCAGACAACACAGCGCCAGACGTTCCGGAAGTAACCGCGGACTCAAGCCGGTCACGCGGGACATTTAGCTTGGCTACTTTTGTCGTGGGCGCGAGCAATGAGTACGCGTTTCAGGGCGACTGAATTGACGGCTCACGGGCGGCAGCAGGCGTCGCCCGTGTTGTGTGTGGGGGCCGACAGGCGTCGGCAAGACGCACTTGTTGCGGGCGATCGTGCGCGAGTATCGGCGGCATCATCCGCGGCCGCCGCCGTCTATCTCTCGGCCGAGCAGTTCACGACCGGCTTCGTCGAAGCGATTCGCGGCAGCGGGCTGCCCAGCTTCCGCCAGAAGTGTCGCGGGGCCGAGCTGCTGGTCGATCGACGACCTGCAGTTCTTCGTCGGCAAGCAGCGGACGCTGGAAGAATTGCAGTACACGATCGACTACGCTGCTCGCCGAAGGCCGGCAGCTCGTGCTGGCCAGCGACCGCAGCCTGGCCGAGTTGCACGGGCTGGGGCCGGAGATGACGTCGCGGCTGGCCGGCGGGCTGGTGTGCGAGATCGAGCCGCCCGAGTTCGCGACGCGGCTGGACAATCGTCCGCGAAGCTTGAGCCGTGAGATGGGATTGACCGTCGACGACGATGTGCTGCGCGATGGTCGCGGGGCAGATCACGGCCGGAGCCCGCGAGCTGCGCGGAGCACTCATCGCCTGCAGGCGATGAGCCAGGCGTACGAGCAACCAATCTCGCGCGAGCTGGCGGACGAGGCGCTTGCCGACTTGGCGCGGCACAGCACGCGGACGGTGCGGCTGGCGCGACGTGCAGAAGGCCGTGTGCGACGTGTTCGGCGTCGAGCCGGCCCAACTGCGCTCCGATCGCAAAGGGCCGCTCGGTGAGCGAGCCGCGGATGCTGGCGATGTGGCTGGCGCGGAAGTACACGCGGGCGGCCTGGAGCGAGATCGGCCAGTTCTTCGGCCGGCGGAGCCACAGCACGGTGATCTCCGCCCACCGCCGCGTGGAGCGGATGATCAGCACTCAGGCGGAGATCGGCGTGAACGATCGGCCGTGCAGCGTGGAAGACGCGATCCGGCGGTTGGAGATCGGCGCTGCGGACGGCGTGATTGACGCACGCTGACGTAGATCGGTGTCGCGAACGCCGCACCAACTATCTGCTGTTCGTCGCGTGCGAGCTTCTTCGCGCTCGGCGGACTCGAACCAGTGCTGCGGCATCATGCCGAGCGCGATGATCGCGAGTTGCGATGCGGCGAAAATCAAGCAGCCACATGGCGGTGCTGCTTTCCGACGCGCCGTAGGCGTGCAGGCCGACGCCCAGCTCGTTGACGCCGAACCACGACCAGGTGGTGACGATGTTGCCGCCGACGGCGAGCGTGGCCAGGCCGCGGCCTTTCACCAGGCCGCCCCAGCGGGCGTGCAGCACCAGCGCGTTCCAGAGCACGATGATCAGCGCGCCGTTTTCCTTCGGGTCCCAGCCCCAGAAGCGGCCCCACGAGTCGTCGGCCCACAGGCCGCCGAGCACGGTGCCGACGAAGCTGAAGAAGATCGCGAAGCAGAGCGTGCCGTACAGCGTCGCGCAGGAGCTTGTGGCGAGCGTCGTCGTTCGAGAACCGGGAAACACGTGGGCCGAGCAGGATGTACATGGCACCCCACAAGCCGGCGACGAAGGTGGCCGCGTAGCCGAGGTTGATCGTGACCACGTGCGTGGCCAGCCAGAACTGCGTGTCGAGCACGGCTTGCAGCACGATGAACGTGTCGCCGTCGAGCGAGAGGTTGTATGGCCACGAGCAGCGTGAGGAAGCCGATCACGGCCGCCACGATGTTGCCCAGGCCGAGCCGGTAGATCGATTCGAACACCAGCGCCAGCAGCACGCCGGCCCAGCCGATGAAGATGGCCGAGGAGTACAGATTGGTGACCGGCGGCCGGCCGGAAATGTAGATGCGGGCGACGAGCGCGAACGTGTGCAGGGCGAACGTGAACCACAGCAGCCAGATCGAGGCGCGCCGCAACGGCTCCGTCCAGCCGATCCAGGACAGCGACGCCGAGCACGAACGCGACGACGTACAGCACGGCAGCGTAGTAGAACGGGCTGAACTGGTTGAAGAACACTTCGAAATTCGATCTTTGGCTGCGAGAGGATTTCCGCGTTGGCAACACCGGATCCTTCAATTGTTTCGTAGCTGGCCTGACAGTGACCGTTTCGTAATTCCGACCAGTTTGCGGTAATCGGCCAACTTGCTTGTTGAAGTCGCCGCGTCGTTGCGGGCGTAGGCGCGAGCAGCTCGGTCGAGCGTGACCGTGGCCGGGTTGACGGGCTGATTGGTGGCCCGATCCAGCAGCATGTGGAAATCGGCCTCCATGAGCGGCGTCCAATCGGTGGTCGCTTCGCTGGTGGCACGGCGTGCGGGCACCGCGCCTGCGCGCAGTTCGCGAAATGACTGTCCGTGCTCGCTCCAGCGCTCGCCATGAGTTGATCCTGGTCTGTCGGGAAATCGGCGGCTGGCGGAACGAAAGCACGAGTGACAGGTAAAAATTGTACTTGTCGCGAGCTCGCAACACTTTGTTCTGGAACAGCGATCGGTCTTTCTCCGGCGTGGCCTCGGCGAGCTCGATCTGCCGTCGCAGCTCGCCGTCCTTGCTTTGAATTTCGTTCAGCGAGTAGCGCCAGAAGAGCGGGCGGTGCTCGAGGCCGAGTGTGTCGAGCAGATCCAGATTCTCGACCCGGAAGATCTGGTGGTCGCCGGCAGCTTTCGCATCCGAGATCGCATCGAGCAGCCAGAGGATGGCAGGCGACTTGTCGACGACTTTTCCGTCCTTGCTCCGACACTCTAGTTCCTGCTGGCCGGAAAGAATCTGCAGGCTGTTGCGGGCCAAGCGTGTCGTACGGCTTGATGCGGCCTTGGTACGCCAGCGGCAGCTTGCCGAATTCGTAGACTTGCATCTCGCTGGGCTTCGACTCGGGCAATCGCGCTTTGCTGGCCACGTAGCCGGCAAAGATGACGACCACGAGCGCGGGGAACCATTGGCGAGTGCCGGCCAATGCGCAGCGTGGGCACTGCCCACCAGTTTTGATTGAATTCGCGTTCCTAACCTGAGACGGTCACCTTGATGGGCACTGCCCACTCTACCCTCTTCTATGCTCGCTTCTTCAGCACGGCGGCGGAGGAAGCGGACCAGTATCACGCCGAAATGGGCCAGCATGCCCGTCGCCACGAGCATGCAGGCCACGTAGGGCGTCATCCAGCTGGGGTTCGTGACGACTTGCAGGATCGTGCCGACTTCCGCGCCTCGAATCGAAATCGGCCTGGTAGAACGTCGTGCCCGCGTACCGTAGCGGGTTGTTCATCCAGATCAGCATTTCGCGATCGATATTGCGCTCTGGGTCCTTCAGCACGACCAGCGACGAATAATTCTTCGCCGTGTTCGTGCCCGTGTACCGATCGAAGTCGAAATCTTTCAGCGTGAGCGAAAACGGATGATAGATCCGCTTGAACCGCAGCGCAAGATCGTAAGTGTGGCCGTCGACTTCGACCGGCTGATCGACCAGGCCGGGAGTCGTCAGGAACGTGCCGAGCGATTTACCGGACTTCTTGGAGAACAGCTCGACGTAGGCGGCAGGAATGTCGACGCGATCGGCATCCTCGCCGACGCCGGTTGCTTGCGGCGACTTCGTCGGCGACTTGTTGCAGGCCGAAGCCGGCCGTGGCCGGGTTGACTTCCTTCGTATCCGGACTCCGCAAGTCCGAGTTGGGCAGCCAGCGGTGAACCTGGATGTTGAATGGCAGGTCGGCGATGCTCGATGGAAGTGCCAGCGCCGACGTTTGCCGTGAGCAGCGACGCCGGCACGACCGTGACGTGATCGTGGCCGGCGTGCGAGCGGTCGATCACGGCCAGCTCGCTAGTGCGGATGTCGTCGGAATGGCTGACGGTGCCGCCCTCGGGAATCGTCATCTGCGATTCCTTGGCCTGGATTGCCGGTCAACAGCTCGCTGATCATCATCAAGGCGATGCCGCCGTGCAGCAGCACGATGCCGGCCCGCTTGCGAAATACCATCACACAACCGATCAGCAGCACATCCCCGCCGCCGTGCCCTTGATGAGCTGCCACAGGATGCGCAGGCCGGAGTCGTCGAGCCGTGCATCCGGATTGGCCAGCAACCACACGGTGAGCACCGCCAGCAGCAAAGTGCTTACGAGCAGCATGCCGCCATTCGAACGAGCGCGTGCGGTTGCCCAGGAACAGCACGACATACGCCAGCGCCAACGTTAACACGGCCAGGCTGCCGCGCAAGAATTGCCACAGCAGGTTACAGAAGGCGGGCGAGAGCTCGCTCTCCACGGCATCGTTCATGCCACTTTGGATGGCGAGCCACGTGATCACCAGCCCGGCGACGATGATCGCGCATGCCGATCACAAGCCTCCGCCCTTCCGCGGCGATCTTGAACCGGACCGCATGCGCTGCCGCCAGATTCGCCAGCAGTGCCACGCCGATCAGCTTGCCGCCGGGAAAATAAAATCCGCCGGCCAGGTTCCATTCCACGCTCTTGAAGAAAATCTGAGCCAGCCGCTCAAACGTGAGGAACTCGACCCATGCGAACCAGACGCGGAAGTAGGCGTCGTTGACGACGAACCAAACGTCGTGGTCTTTCTGGGCGAGCGTGCCGACAAAGATCAGTAAGATCGACAGTGCGAATAGGACAACCGTGAGCCGCAGCGACGCGAGTGTGGCCAAAACGTGCGTGCGGACAAACTCGATCGCAGAAAGCTGGGAGACCGGCACCGCATCTCGGACGATGGTTCCGGGACGCGACAAGTTCACTAGTTGCCATCGTTTGCTCCGCCGTCCGCCGGGAAGCGGAACGATTTCAGAAAGGACTTAAATTGGTCTTCTTGAGCGGCCACGAGCTCGCGGTTGCCAGTCATTTTGACGAACCAGATGCGGTCGCCGCTGGTGACCATCGCGGCCAGCGTGGCGCGGTCGGCCTGAGACTGCTCAGGCTTTTTCGCATCGGGTACTAGCTTCACGTACGTCGCCGGCTGGCCGCCAATCTCAAAATCTTCAACTTCCTGGTCGAGCGCATCCTTGGTGGTTGCAGGCAAACCAACTTCAGCCCTCCATCGATTCACATTCTCAAGCGGGTCGGCGATCATGGGCCCGGCATTCGTTGGAAAATCAATGAGCGTCACGATCGCCTGCTTTTGGCCGTCGGCGATTCCGAACTCGGCTTTGCGCATGAGGCTGGCTGGTGGGCGCTGTTGCCAGGACTGGGGCACTTCAAATTTTGGGAGACTCCGATCGGATGCGGCGCTAGGCGGTGCTACCGACTGGGATTGGTTGGAAGCGTCGATTGGTGGATGGCCGGTCGGCAACTCGTTGGCCGAACCTGGTGTCGCTCGGCTTGCGGCACCTGCTCCGCCGGCGAATGGGCCACCCATCATTCCGGCGCCCTGGAACTGGCCGCGCAGGTCAACGAGCGTCATTTTGGCGTCGCCGGCGTCGAGCTCGCGCGTGACTTCGGCCAATCCGGTCGCTTCGATCGCGGGCAACTGAAGCTGGCCGCGCCATCGATTCACGTTGCTCAGGAGCTCGTCCTGCGTGCCGCGCCAAGGTAGCGTAGTGACCGAAATCTCCAGTGGCTTTTCATCCGTGGGAATCCAAAAGGTTGCAGCTCGCATCTCTTTTGGCGGATCTTCTTTCCAGCCAGACGGCAGCGTCCATCGTGCCCGGCCCGACTCGTCCAGCCGAATACTGGAAAAGAATTTGGTGATCTCATCGGCGTGCTTGTCGACGGCCGCCATCGGGCCGACGACTTTGAAAAACCAAGCCTGCCCATCGGCCGGCAGAATGGCAGAAAGCATCCGGTCGGTCGCTGCGCCGGCCGGCGTCGACCGGACTTACTGGTGCGGGTGGCTCCGCTTCTTTCGCAACCGTGTAGGAACGAATCTGCGCGTCATCGCGGCAACCAAACAGTGGGACGACGACCACAATGGCAATCGCAGTAACCAGGGAACCTGGTCGCCGCTTGCAAGATGGGGGAACTCTCATACAACCAATTGCGGCTGGGCACCGCGAGAAGGGGATAGGTGGGAACTCGGCAAAATCTCGGCCTGGCGAGCCCTGCGCAGATAGGAGGCCGATTGACAAATTATAGCCGGATCACAGCCCGATGGTACCGCAGAATTGGGGAGTTCCCTCGAATGCGCGGCTGTAGTTCAGGGCGTCTCGGGGGCGGGGACGCCCCGGCTCGCACACAGTTGCTCGCGGTTTTTTTAGAGGAACGGGTTGACCACTTCCAGCAGCGAGCTGTTGAGCGGCGAGACACCGTCCCAACTCCACATGTTGCGCAGCAGGTCGAACATCATCATGCCGCACAGGCCCAGGAGCATCATGCAACTCGCCAGGCCCATCACGTTCCACATCGAGAACGGCGTCTCTGCGGTGGCATCGCTGACGACCACGGCACCCGGGCGTCAGGCCCGATGCCAAAATCCTCGGCCAGCATTCCTGAATCGCTGACCGCGGCGCCCAGCGGTGCGCCGGCCGTTTCTTCCGAAAGTTCGTCGAGGGCGATGACCTGCGAGCTGTCTTTTTCTTCGTCGGCGTCTTCTTCGCCGAGCGGCGTGAGTTGAAATCTTCGCCGATCTTCGATCCGGCTCCGATTCGCTCGACCTAGCGGCTCAAGACCGCACATCGCTCGACGTCTGCGCCCAAGTCGAGCGACGAGCCGATCGGCGAGGAGCCGGTCAAGTCGAGCGCCACTTCGTCGAGCGCCAGGCCGCTGTCGGACGGCGAGATGATGTTGATGCCGCTGCTCTCGCCGGAGAGCGTGACGTCGCTGCCTTCGCCCAGGACCTGATCTTCGTCGTCGTCCAATTCGAGCGCGGAGAGACCGGTGAGCCCAGCTGCCGACTGGCCGCGTCGCCGCCCAGGTTGATGTCGGAAGTCGCCGTGCCCGGGTCGCTGTCGGTGGGTGCGAGCTCCAGGTCGCTGATCTCGGCCGCCTTGGCCGCAGCCGCGGCGCCTCTGAACCTTGGCCATATCTTCCGGCGAAAGGATGCGGCTCGACTCGGCTTCGAGATCGACTTCGAGTTCCTCCAGGCCTTCGAAGTCGCCCGACGGGCTGGGCAGGTCCATCGAGCGCCAGATCGTCGCCCGGCACGGCAAAGGATATCGGATCGCTCGGTGGCCACTTTCACGTCGCTGCTCTTGTTCGGCGGGCGACAGGTCGAGATCAGCATCCAGGTCGAGCTCGGCTTGCCGATGATCGTGCTCGGCGGCCGCCTGGCGAGTCGCGCCGAGTTCCGCTTCGCTGAGCAGAATCGAATCGGACAGACTGATCGATGTCGTCGTCGATCGAGCGCGAGCACGTCGGAGCTCGTCGTCGTCGAGTCGCCGGCGACGGTGGGCTCGTCGATGTCGTCGAGGTTCATGTCGCTGGCCGGGCCGGCGAGCGACTCGTCTTCGTCGGCCAGGTCGAGATCCAGTCCGCTGGCGGCTGGACGCGGCAGGTCGTCGTCGCTCGAGATCGAGCGCACAGATCAGCTCGAGCCGCGGGTCGATGTTGCGGAATGCCCGTCGGCGGCGAGCTTTTCGATGTCTTCGGTGCGGAACTTCCAACTGGCGCCGTCGCGATAGCCGCGGACTTTGCCCGCCTCGCGAAGTTGAGTGAGCCGATCTTTGGAAATGCCCAGCTGATTGGCCGCTTCTTCCAGGCTCGTAAACTTTTGTGCCATGAAATCCTCGCTGTCCGCTGCCATTTGCAGCGAGGATCGCACGTAGCACCGTTTCGGCGAAACGGTCGAATCCGAGTCTGCACGAGACTCGGCTACGTGTGATTCAACGCTGCAGGCCGCTGCGGATGTCTTGCGGCAACGGATTGCCGCTGTTGAATTCAATCATCTGCAGGTCCCAGGTGAAATTGCGGACGCTCTTGGGCGTGATCTCGCCCGTCGCGCGGTCCACGTGGTAAACCGCCATCACCCGCTGCCGCGGATCGATCACCGTGACCGATGAGCGGCTGTCCGTCGGCCGCGCGTCACCTGGGTGATCAAGCTCGCTGCTTGCGCGAACGGCGACGAGCTCAACAGCGGTCCGCCGGCGGGCTCGGACGAACTCCGTCCAGCCGTGGCCGCAATCACCAAACCTGCTACCAAACAAGGCGCCGAACAGCGATCGTCGCATGGGTTCCTCCTTGGACCGCCCTGGGCGGTCTGTAGCTGAGGAATCCGGCGCCTCTAGATTCCATTCTAAAAGCGCCGCATCCCGATTCAAGCTAAATCCGTCACGGGCCAGTGGTTACAGCGGAACCTGGCGACGGTGCCGGTGCTCCGCGAGATTCGTTCGACCACCTGGCCGAACTTTTCGCATGTTCGCCTGGCTTACGAAGTTTCGCGAACCCCGGTAAGCTACTGCCAATTACGACTTTGCGGCGGTACGGGTGGCGCGGACAGTTTGCGGCGTTCGCACTAGCCAACCGCCAGCCGGGCGGCAGAGTCTAGCGGCGGCCGTCGGCGGCCAGCAAGGCCGGCGGAGCGGTACTCGCCACGGACCATTCGAGCAGGAATTTCGGGCCCGGCACGGCTATTTTGGAGTCGTCATGACAGTGCCCCCAGATCACGACATCGCAGCGCGACTGGAATTCGCCGTGGAGATCGCCCGCGAGGCGGGCGACGGTCACGCTGCGCTATTTCCGCCGCGCCGATCTGGCGTCGAGCGCAAGGCCGACAAGTCGCCGGTGACGGTCGCCGATCGGGCGGCCGAGAAGTTGCTTGCGCAGCGGATCGCGGAGCGGTTTCCGGACGATGGCATCATCGGCGAAGAGTTCGGCACACAAGCGGCACGATCGGGCTATCAGTGGGTGCTCGATCCGATCGACGGCACGAAGTCGTTCATTCATGGCGTGCCGCTTGTACACGACACTGGTGGCGGTGCTGCGACGAGTAGACGAGCCGGTGATCGGTGTGATTCATGCTGCCGGCGCGTTGCGCGAAACGGTGTATGCGGCGAAGGGCGGCGGCTGCTGGCAACTTGCGCGAGCGGAATGCAATCGCCGCAACGCGGCGCACGTATCGAAGGTCGCAAAGTTAAGCGACAGTCTTGTTGCTGACGACGGAGATCGCGAGCTTTCGCGACGGCATCGTCGGACTGATGCGCTGGACGTGTTTCTGCGCTTGCAGCGTACGGCCCGGCTGACGCGCACCTGGGGCGATGGCTACGGCTATCTGATGGTGGCGACCGGGCGGGCCGAGGTGATGATCGACCCGGTCATGAACCTGTGGGACGCCGCGCCGCTGCAACCGATTATTGAGGAGGCCGGCGGACAATTTACCGACTGGCACGGTAAGCCAACGATCCACGCCGGCGAGGCGATCGCCACGAATGGCCTGGTGGCGGACGAAGTGCTGGCAATCGACACGCGGTACGCGATCGTACGGCGGTTTTGGCGCGTTGTCCGAGTCGCGGCCAATGCGGTATACTTACGGTTTCCCTAATGAAACGGCGGAATTGGTTAGACGAGGTGAGCGATGGCTCGGCAATGTGAAGTGTGCGGCAAGACGGCGCAGGTGGGCAATCAGGTCACGACCCGCGGTAAGCAGAAGTACTTGGGCGGCGTCGGTACCAAGGTCACCGGCATCAGCCGCCGCAAGTTCAAGCCGAACCTGCAGCGCGTGAAGGTCTCGACGCCAACGGCACGCACAAAGCGATGCTACGTGTGCACCAGTGCCTGCGCAGCGGCGCGATCACGAAGGTCGTCCGGGCGGCACCGTTCAAGGTGCCGCACGAGCCGGCGAAGGCGAACAGTCAACGGGTCGAGCTATCCGGCCGCCGTTGTGAATCGGCACGGCGTCGCATTCCGCCGGCCAAAATGGCACGCTCGGCCGTTTCTCGTTTACCATGAGCATCTCGCGACAAGATGTCGAAAAGGTCGCGCTGCTCGCCCGGCTGCAGCTGACCGACGCCGAACTGGCGCACGATGACCGAGCAGCTGGCTCAGATCGTCGGCTACGTCGATCAACTGGCCGAGGTCGACACCGAAGGCGTCGAGCCGATGGCCCACGCGATCGAGCTGCCAACGTGTTCCGCGACGACGTCGGTGACGCCGAGCTTGCCGCGCGACGAAGCGCTGGCCAACGCGCCGCATCACGACGAGCGCGGCTATCTGGTGCCGGCCGTGCTGGGCGAATAGGTCGTAAGTGACTCATGGCTGGTCGCCATGATCACATGTCGTTCTCAGCAAACTGCCAGCGAGCACTTGCGGAGCCTGGAATCGGGCGCGATTACGTCGGTCGAGTTGACGCAGGCGTATCTGGACGGATTGCAGGCAGTCGACGATCGCGTCGGCGCGTTTCTGCGTGTCGATGCCGAGCGAGCGCTCGCGCAGGCCGCCGAGATCGACGCGCAGCGGGCGAAGCGGCAAGCCGGTCGGCCGGCTGGCCGGGCTTGCCGGTCGCGGTGAAGGATATGCTCTGCGAGCGCGGCGAGCTGACGACCTGCGCTTCGCGGATGCTGGCGAACTTTCGGCCGCCGTACGACGCGACGGTCATCGCCAAGCTGCGCGCGGCCGACGCCGTGCTCATCGGCCGGACGAACATGGACGAGTTCGCGATGGGCGGCTCGACCGAGAACTCGGCGTTTCAAGACGACGCGCAATCCGTGGGATCTCGAGCGGACGCCCGGCGGCTCGAGCGGCGGCTCGGCGGCGGCGTCGCGGCCGGCATGGCGCCGCTGGCGATCGGCACCGACACGGGCGGCTCGATCCGCCAGCCGGCCGGCTTGTGCGGCGTCGTCGGCCTGAAGCCGACCTACGGCCGCGTGAGCCGCTACGGCCTGGTGGCGTTCGCCAGCAGCCTCGATCAGGTCGGCCCGTTCGGCCAGATCGGTCGAAGACGTCGCGCTGCTTGCTGGAAGCGATCGCCGGCCACGACCCGCGCGATTCGACGTCGCTCGACGTGCCGGTGCCGGCGTACTCGCAAACGGTCGAACCAGCCGCTCGCCGGGCTGCAAGATCGGCTGGGTCCGCGAGCATTTTGGCCCGGGTCTCGATCGCGAAGTCGAAGCGGCGGTGCGCGAGGCGCTCGAGGTCTACAAGTCGCTCGGCGCGAGCGTGCACGAGATCTCGCTGCCGCACAGCAAGTACGGCGTGGCGACGTACTACGTCATCGCCCCGAGCGAGGCGTCGAGCAATCTGGCCCGCTACGACGGCGTGCACTACGGCTATCGCACCGACGAGAAGGCGATGCTGGCCGAGCTGGCCGCCGAGCGAAAGCAGCTGGAAGCGGCCGGCGACCAAGCCGGGCTTCGACAATCTCGATACGGCGCTGGTGCGGATGTATCGCCGCACGCGGGCCGAAGGCTTCGGGCCCGAAGTGAAGCGGCGGATCATGCTCGGCACGTACGCGCTCAGCGCCGGCTACTACGACGCCTACTACCTGAAGGCGCTGAAAGTCCGCCGGCTGATCCGGCAGGATTTCGACCAGGCGTTCGAGCAGGTCGACCTGATCGCCGGCCCGATCACCGCCGACGCCGGCGTTCAAGATCGGCGAGATGGCCGACGATCCGCTGGCGATGTACCTGGTCGACCTCTACACCGTCAGCGCCAACCTGGCCGGCATCCCGGGCATGTGCCTGCCCTGCGGCCAATCGAAATCCGGCCTGCCGATCGGCCTGCAACTGCAAGCGCCCGCGCTGGAGGAAGAGCGGCTGCTGCGCGGCGCACGGATGTACGAACAAGCGACCGACTGGCACAAACAGCGAGCGCCACTTTGAATTCGAAGAGATTAACCACGAAGACACAAAAACACGAAGAAGAAACAAATGATCTTCCTTATATCTCTTCTTCTTCCTTTGTCCTTCGTGTTATAAAATTCATTCTATGAGTCGATAACTTACACCACCGTCATCGGCCTGGAAGTCCACGTGCAGCTTGCCACGGCGAGCAAGCTGTTCTGCGGCTGCAGCACGCAGTTCGGGGCCGAGCCGAACACGCAGACGTGCCCGGTCTGCATCGGCATGCCCGGGACGCTGCCGGTGATGAATCGCGAGGCGTTTCGAGCTGTCGCTGAAGACGGCGCGTGGCGCTCAACTGCGAGATTCCCGCGTTCACCAAGTGGGACCGCAAGCAGTACTACTATCCCGACCTGCCGAAGGGCTATCAGATCAGCCAGTACGACCTGCCGATGTCGCAGCACGGCTGGCTGGAGATCAGCGACCCGAAGGGCCGGTTCGAGCCGAAGCGCGTCCGCATCATCCGGGCCCATCTGGAAGAAGACGCCGGCAAGAGCCTGCACGACGAGGTGGCCGGCAAGGCCGACAGCCAGATCGATCTGAACCGCACCGGCACGCCGCTGTTGGAAATCGTCACGCGAGCCCGACATGCGCAGCTCGGCCGAGGCCAAGGCGTTTCTCAACGAGCTGAAGCTGCTGCTCACGTACCTCGGCGTCTCCGACTGCAACATGCAGGAGGGCAGCCTGCGGGTCGATGCGAACGTGAACCTGCACATCGACACGCCGCAGGGCAAGGTCGCCACGCCGATCGTCGAAATCAAGAACATGAACAGCTTCCGCGCGGTCGAGCGGGCGCTCGACTACGAGGCCGAGCGGCAGTAGCGCGAGTGGCAGGAGACGCGGCAGCAAGCTCGGCGACGCGCCGAAGCAGACCCGCGGCTGGGACGATGCGGCCGGCGTCACGCGCGGCCAGCGGAGCAAGGAAGAATCGAGCGACTACCGCTATTTCCCCGATCCCGACCTGGTGCCGGTCACCGTCGACGCCGGCGGAAGTCGACGCAGTTCGCGCAGTCGCTCGGCGAATTGCCGGCGGCGCTGCGGCAGCGGCTGGAAACGGAGTATCGGCCTGTCGGCATACGATGCCGACGTGCTCGTGAACCAAGGCCGGCCGGTCGTCGACTACTTTCTGGACGTCGCCGAGCGATGCGGCGATGCCAAGGCGGCCGCAATGGGTCACGCAGGACGTGCTGCGAACGCTGAAGGATCGCAGCATCGACGATCGAGCGAATTGCCGATCACGCAGTGCAGCGCTTGGCGGACTTGATCACGCAAGATCAAGGCGGGCGAAATTCCCGAGCCCGCGAGCGCGCGAAGTTTTCCAGGCGATGGTCGACAAGCGGCGTCGATGCCGCGGCCGCGATGAACTCGATCGGCATCGCCGCGGTCGACGAATCGGAGCTGATCGCCCTGTGCGAGAAACTGCTGGCCGCGAACCGAAGACGATCGCCGACGTGCAAGCGCGGCAAGATGCAGGCGGTCGGCGCACTCATCGGCCAGGCAAGAAACTAAATCCGAACGTCGATCCCAGCACGCGTCCGAGAGATTTGTTTACAATTGATTCAGAGCGCAAGACCTGAGCAACTGCTCATGCGCATCGTGAAGCGATGGCCGTCAAATCGCCAACCGCCGGCAATCATCACGCTGACGACCGATTTCGGCGAGGGCAGCCGCTACGTCGCCGCGATGAAGGGCGTGATTCTCTCGATCAATCCGGAGGCGCAGATCGTCGACCTGTCGCACTCGATGCCGCCGCAGGACATCCGCAGCGGCGCGATCGTCGCTGGCCGAGACGGCCCGCTGGTTTCCGCCGGAGACGATCCACGTCGCGGTGGTCGATCCGGGCGTCGGCAGCAAGCGGCGGATCGTCTACGCCCAAATCGGCACGCAGCATTTCATCGCGCCCGACAACGGGCTGTTGAGTCGCTTGGCCGCAGCCGGAGCAGCCGTCTAAGATCGTCAGCATCGAGGAGCCGCGAGTTCTGGCTGCCGCGACGTGTCGGCGCACGTTTCACGGGCGCGACATCATGGCGCCGGTGGCGGCCCGGCTGAGCCTGGGCTTGTCGCCCGACGAGTTGGGCCGGCCGCTCGACGCAGCTCGTGGAACTGCCCTGGGCGGAGGTCCAGCAAGTGGCAAATCGCATCGAAGGCGAAGTGATCGAGGTCGACTCGTTCGGCAATCTGATCACGAACATCACGCGCGACGATGCTCGACGGCGTGCCGACCGACGAGTCGGTGATCATCACCTGCGACGAGCACGAGACGCAGGGCATCTTCGCCACCTACAGCGACCAGCCGCCGATGACGTTCATGGCCCACGTCGGCTCGACCGGCCGGCTGGAACTGGCGATCGTCGACGAAAACGCCTCGGCGATGCTGGGCGTGACGGTCGGCGCGCCGGTGCGTGTCAGCTGGTAAGGCCGCATGCGGCTGAGCTCGCGCATCCATTCGAATCATGAACGAGCATCCGACCCGCGACGAACTTCTCGACTGGGACCGCCGCCACCACTGGCACGCGTTCACGCAGATGGCCGAGTACGAGCCGCTGATGATCGAGCGGGCCGAAGGCTGCCGGCTGATCGATATCGACGGCCGCGAGTATCTCGACGGCGCGAGCAGCATGTGGTGCAACGTCCACGGCCACCGCCATCCGCGGATCGACGCGGCGATTCGCGAGCAGCTCGATCGCGTGGCCCACTGCACGTCGCTCGGCATGGGCTGCGACACGACGGTGCGGCTGGCGAAGCGGCTGGCCGATCTCGCGCCGGGCGATCTTGGAGCACGTCTTCTTTTCCAGCGACGGCTCGTCGGCCGTCGAAGTCGCGCTGAAGATGGCGTTTCAATATTGGCGGCAGTGCGACGATCCGCAGCCGCGAGAAGACGAAGTTCATCGCGCTCGGCGAGGCGTACCACGGCGACACGATCGGCAGCGCGAGCGTCGGCGGCATCGCGCGGTTTCACGCGCTGTTCGAGCCGCTGCTGTTCGACGTGATCCGCGCGCCGCTGCCCGATCCGCGGCGGCTGCCAGCCGGGACACGCGCCGGACGACGCGGCGCAGCATTTTCTTGCGAGAACTTGAAGCGCTGCTGCGACGCATCACCACGAAGTTCGCCGCGCTGGTGATCGAGCCGCTGGTGCAGTGCGCCGCCGGCATGGTGATGCATCCGCCCGGCTATCTTGCGCGGCGTGCGCGAGCTGACGCGAAAGTACGACGTGCTGCTGATTGCCGACGAAGTCGCGGTCGGCATCGGCCGCACCGGCACGATGTTCGCCTGCGAGCAGGAAGACGTCGTGCCCGACTTCTGTGCCTCGGCAAAGGGCTCACCGGCGGCTACTTGCCGATGGCGGCGACGCTCACGAACGACGACATTTACAGCGCGTTTCTCGGCGCATTTCACGAAGGCCGCACGCTGCACCACGGCCACACGTACGGCGGCAATCCGCTCGCGGCGGCCGCGGCGCTGGCGACGCTCGATGTGTTCGACGAAGAGCAGACGCTGGCCAAATTGCCGGCGAAGATCGAGCGACTGAGCGAGCATCTTGTGCCGACTGGCCGAGCATCCGCACGTCGCGACGCACGCGGCAGCGCGGACTCATCGGTGCGCTGGAACTGACGCCCGACAAATCGACCGGCCTGCCCTACCCTGCCGACGGAGCGCCGGGCATGGCGAGTGTGCCGCGAAACGCTTGCGCGCGGCGTGTGGCTGCGGCCGCTGGCCGATGTGCTGTACGTCATGCCGCCGCTGGCGATTTCGCTCGACGAGCTCGACGAATTGATGGACACGCTGGCGGCGACGTGCGATTGACGACTCGTGACGTAAGCGACTCCGCGTCCGTCGAGCTAAACTTGTACGATGGCTGCTCAACTTCGCTACCTGCTGCTGCAGACGCGGAATGCCGGCGACCCGATGGCGGCGCAGGAAGTGCGTTGCTTCGCCGGGCGCTGGAATGCGATATCTCCGCGATCGAAGTGTTCGATTTGCTTGGCTGCGCCGTCCGGCGACAAGCTTGCAAGCAAGCCGACATGCTGCTGCTGGGCGGCAGCGGACATTATTCGGCGGCCGGCGAAGGCGACGTGGCTGGAGCGTGCGCTCGATGCGCTGCGCGAGATTCATCGGCTCGCGAAACCGACGTTCGCCTCCTGCTGGGGTTTTCAAGCGATGGCCCGGGCGATGGGCGGGCGATGCGTCAACGATTTGCCGAACGCCGAGGTCGGCACGATCGAGTTGCAACTGACCGACGCCGGCCGCGACGATCCGCTCTTCGGCAATCTGCCAGCGACGTTTCGCCGCCCAAGCCGGGCACGAAGATCATGTCGTCGAGCTGCCGCCCGACGCCGTGCTGCTGGCCTCGTCGCCCGCGTGGCCGAACAGGCGTTTCGCTTCGCCGGCCGGCCGATCTATTGCACGCAGTTTCATCCGGAGCTCGACCGCACGGCGATGCTGGAGCGAGTGATCGCCTATCCGGAATACGTCGCACGGATCGCGCGGATGCCGTACGACGAGTTCGTCGCACGAGTTGCCGCGAGACGCCGGAGGCGAATTCGCTGCTGCGGCGGTTTGTGGAACATGTGTTTTGAATGACGTTCGCACGTTCCGAGCGTAGCGTGGATCAACGCAGCTCGTGCGTTCAACGAGCGTCATTCTTCCTCGTCCGTTTCCATGCCGAGCTGCCGCATCTTGCGGTAGAGATTCGAGCGGTGGACGCCGAGGTTTTTCGCGGCCTGGCTGACGTTGCCGCGGGCGCGCGTCGATCGACTTGCTGGATGTACTTTCGTTGAAATTCGTGCGTGGCGTCGTTGAGCGTCAGGCCGGCGTCGATGAGCGACGGCGTGCCGGCCGACGGGCGAGAGGATGAACGCCAGGTCCTCGGCTTCGATTCGGTCGCCGGACGACAGGTACGCGAGCCGCTCCATGAGGTTGCGCAGCTCGCGGACGTTGCCGGGCCAGGTGTGGCTCTCGAGCCGCTTGCGGGCGGCGGCGGTGAACTTCGGCACGCGGCGGCCGGCGCGGCGGCAGAACTCGCGCAGGAAATGCTCGGCCAGCAGCATGACGTCGTCGCCGCGCTCGCGCAGCGGCGGCAGTTCGAGCGTCACGACGTTCAGCCGGAAGTACAGGTCCTCGCGGAATCGCTTGGCGCGCACCAGCTCGGCCAGCTTCTGATTCGTGGCGGCGAGCACGCGGACGTCGGTGTGAATCGGCTTGCTGCCGCCGACGCGGACGATCGTTTTTTCTTCCAGCACGCGGAGCAGCTTGGCCTGGCCGGCGAGGCTCATGTCGCCGATCTCGTCGAGGAACAGCGTGCCGCCGGAGGCCAGCTCGAATTTGCCGGCCCGCGCTTCGTGGGCGTCGGTGAACGCGCCTTTTTCGTGGCCGAACAGCTCGCTTTCCAGCAGCGTTTCGGTGAGCGCCGCGCAGTTGACGGCGATGAACGGCTGCTTGCGCCGCCGGCTGCCGAAGTGGATCGCGCGGGCGACGACTTCCTTGCCGGTGCCGTTTTCGCCCAAGAGCAGGACGGCGAGATCGGTGTCGGCGATGCGGCGGATCGTCGCGCGCAGCGCTTGAATCGGCGGGCTCTCGCCGACGAGCAGCGTATCCTGCGCGGCCTGCTCGACCATTTTCTCGTGCCGCTCGAGCAAGCTCGGCAAACTGCTTGCGTGTTTTCCAGCGCAACGGCGGCGTACGACGGCCAGTTCGATCAAGCCCGCGCTGGTCGTCGGCGGTGAACGCGCCGTCGCGCTTGTTGAGCACTTCGAACGCGCCGAGCCGCGTCGCCATGCGGCGAGACGAGCGGCACGCAGAGAATCGTTTCGGTGCGATAGCCGGTCTGGCGATCGACGGCGCGATCGATTTCCTCGGCGTCGTGCGCGCCGCTGACGCGGCGCGGCTCGCCGGTTTGAATCACCTGGCCGACGATGCCCGCATCGTCCGGCAGTCGCAGCTCGCCGCCTTCGACGCCGAGCGCCGGCCGGCCGACGATCGTCTTGTTCGGCTTGTCCCACAGGAAGATGCTGGCCCGATCGGCATCGAGCAGCCGCGTCGCCGCCTCGGCCATGCGCACGAGCAGCGTTTCCATTTCGTTGGTTTGATGCCATTCGTGCGTGATGTCGAGAATCGTTTGCAGCCGGTCGATGCGCGGCCGCGCGCGCTCTTGTCGCTCGACGATCGCGAGCGCATCCGACAAGTCCGATTCGCAACCGCGGCAAATCGCGGCTTCGGGACAGTTGCCGCGCACCAGGAGTACGTACTCCGGCTCGGTCGACTCGGACCGTCGCGACCGCGTCGTGCGACGAGCGGCGATGGCCAGCCAGCGATCGGCCGGCAACGACATCGTCGCGTTCGAGCGCTTCGGCGGCCAGGTCGAGCGGCACGGCCGACTCGGCGACGCCGCGGGCCGCTTCGACCGACCAATCGGGCAGCGCGGCGCCGAGCGATGGCGGCCGCTTCGGCGCCGGTGGCCGTCAGAACCAGGTCGAGCGCCGGCTCCAGCAGGTCGTCGACGTCGGCAGCTTCGCTGGACAGGTGGAGCAGGTTCGGTACGATGTCTGGCATTGGCGGTGCGAGTGGCCGAGCGACCCGCTTGGTTCGCGAGCTCAATCGCGGCAGAATGTGCGCGAATTATATCGGCGGATGTCAATTATACCAACAGTAGAGTGTCTGCGCAAATGCGACACTACGGAACTGATCGGTAAGGAATGCGACTCGATGGAACCACTTTTTGCGAATAAACGCGGCCTGATCACCGGCGTCTTCAACAAGCAATCGATCGCCTGGGCGATCGCCGAGCAGATCCTGGACGAGGGCGGCACGTGCGGGTTTTCGTACATGCCCGACAAGCCGGACGATGAGCGAAAGAAGAATCTCGGCCGCGTCACGAAGCTCACCGAGGGCAATCCGCAGCGTGGCGTTTCTGCAGCCGATGGACGTGACGAACGACGAGCACATCGCGCGAGTTGATGGGCGTGGCCAACGAGAAACTGGGCAGGCTCGACTTCCTGCTGCACTCGATCGCGTTCGCACTGCCCGACGATTTGAAGGGCGACACGATCGACACGAGCCGGGCCGGCTTCAAGCTGGCGATGGAGATCAGCGCGTACAGCCTGATCGCGCTGGCGAACGGCGGCGCGCGACATTCTCAATCGAGAACGCGAGCATTCTGACGCTCACGTACTACGGCGGCGAGCGGCCGGTGCCGGGCTACAACGTGATGGGCATCTGCAAGGCGGCGCTCGATTCGATCGTGAAGTACCTGGCGTACGACTTGGGGCCGCAGGGCGTGCGCGTGAACGCGCTGAGCCCGGGGCCGCTGCAAACCATTTCCGGCCGCGGCGCGGGCGTCGACGAAATGCTCGGCCTGTACGAAGCGATGGCGCCGCTGGGCCGCAACATCACGCACGAGGAAGCCGGCAAGTGCGGCGCGTTTCTGCTCTCGGACATGTCGTCCGGGATCACCGGCGAGATCCTGCACCTCGACGGCGGCTACAACATCATGGGCTCGCCGGGACGGATGCTGGATCGGATCAAAGCGGCACAAGCGCCGCGATGAAATCGCTTCGCCATGCGACAATCGCGGCATCGGCCTGATTTGTTTGCCGAGATCGCGTGAAAAGCCTACATTGGCGGTGAATTGAGCTGCTTGACCTGTCGGCAGAGAAAAGGCGATTTCTGCCCTGTCGACGGAGCAGCAAATACGCGAGCTTCGCCATGCGATTCTATTGCGCAAGAGCACGCGGCTTCACCTTAGTTGAGCTGCTCGTCGTGATCGCCATTATCGGTGTGTTGGTGGCGCTGTTGTTGCCCGCTGTGCAGGCCGCCCGCGAGGCTTCGCGGCGTGCCGCCTGCAGCAACAACCTGAAGCAGATCGGCCTCGGGATCGCTAACTATCAATTGTCGAACAAACTATATCCACCCAGTAGTTCTGATTCTTTGAAGAACGCGCTGGATTTCTCGATCGATGATGTGGGCGAGCTTCGGCATAGTTGGGCCAGCTACATCCTGCCGCATCTGGAGCAAACGCCGCTGGCCGATTCCATCAATCGCTCGATTCATGCGCTCACCGGGCAGAATGAAAAAGTCGCGGCCACGGTCGTGCCCCTGTATCGATGTCCGACGTACAGTGGTCCGGATTTCAGTGAGGCCGATCGGTACGACCTGCTCGCCAAGAAAAGTGCGATCGGCAACTATCTGGCCCTGGGGGCCTCAACCGTAGGTCACCTGTGGGGCGTCGAGCTGCAGGCGGACGGTGTGATTGTTCCCGCCGGCAAGGTTACGCCGAAGGACATCACCGACGGGTTGTCGCACACCGTGTTCATTGCGGAGACACGTGAGGAAATCTTTGCCGCGTGGGCGGATGGCCTGACGGCCTCGACCTGTGCTCTGGTTTACAATGCCAGCCGGTTTCCGACCTACGCCAGAGATCAAGTGTCTCTAAATTTCTCACCCTATTTTGATTACCAGCCGCCGGTGTCGTGGGGGCCTTCGAGCATGCATACCGGTGGTGCGTACCACTTGATCGGCGATGGGTCAGTAAGATTCGTTCGAGATGGTGTGGTGGCGCCGGTGTACGTTGCGATGACGACGCGCGAAGGTGGAGAAGTGACAAGCGGCGAGGATTGATGGCAATGGAGATCGGCCGTTTGTCTCGAATCATGCTGTGTTGCATGTGCTTGCTGGCGAGCGGGTGCGGCACTTCGACCGGCGGACTGATTGCGGAGTTGAAGCATGAAGATCCCGCAGTGCGGCGGGTCGCTGCCCGCGCATTGGGGCGGCAGCCTGGTGCCATGGAGAGCGCGGTAGCGCCACTGGCAAATGCGTTAGGTGATTCAGACTTGGAGGTCCGTGAGCTAGCTGCTGAATCACTCGGTCGCATCGGTTTAAACGCGAAATCTGCCCTTGCTGCCCTCACCAGCGCACTCAAGGATTCTGAACCGTCCGTGCGAATCGCCGCGGCTCTTGCAATTCAAAGAATTGATCCACTCGCAACAAGCTACCAACCGGTAGTAATTGACTCCCTTCGCGCAGGCAACGGCCCTGTGTTTCTGGCTCTCGGTCAAATGGGGGGCGATATTCAGTGGGCGATTCCGACGCTCACGGCCCTTTTGTCAGATCGCCGCAGCCAAATTCGAGCGCTAGCAGCTCACGCATTAGGCTCGTTAGGGCCGCGCGCGAGCGGCGCCGAACTAGCCCTGCGCCGTTGCTTGCGAGACTCCGAACCGTCTGTCCGTAAAGCCGCTCAAAATGCGCTCAAACAGATTGGACCATCAGCTACTACCGCCAAAACGTCACGCTAGCGAGAGTCACGAGACGGGGACAGGTCCATTTTCTCAGCGTTTCGAGAGTCTCGAAGTCCTTTTGAAAATGGACCAGCCCCCCGTGATATCGGGCTAGGATGCATAAGTGGTTTCGTGCTAGAGTTGTGCAAACTTTACAATACGGCGCGGGTGATGAACTGCGTTCGTCGTAACGCCGTAAGAAACTAATTGCGAGACTATCACCGGGCCTGTCGCGGCTTTGTGGTACGGCCCGGATAGGCGGACCTATGATTGGTCCGCAGTTTGCTTCGCGGCGTGGCACCAACGATGCGACGTATGTTTGATTCGCGAATCGGTTAATTGCCGTTCGTGGCAAACATGTAGTCGCCGCGGATTGATCGCGACGTCGTGTGTGCGACAAGGATGTTCAGCACGAAGGAGAAGAGCATGGAAGCTCGATTCGCTTCGGCCGCTATCAGCTCGGCCGTCTTGTTAGGAATCTGCCTCGTGGTCGCTTGTCCCTCGCGGACGAGTGCGGCCGGCTATCGCACGGCAAACTTCACGGTCTCCGCCCCGACGCCGCAGCTCGCCAAAGAAATCGGCGACCGCGCCGAGGCGTGCCGTCGCGATCTGGCGATTGCCTGGCTGGGCCAGGAATTGCCGCAATTGGGCAAAGCCGTGCCCGATTCATGCCCAAGTGGCACCGAAATTGGGCGCCGGCGGGGCCACGAGCTTCGTGTTCGACCGCGGCGAAGTGTTCGGCTGGAAGATGAACATCCAAGGCTCGCGCGAGCGGATCCTGGATTCGGTCTTGCCGCATGAAGTGACGCACACGATCTTTGCATCGTATTTCCGCCAGCCCCTGCCGCGCTGGGCCGACGAAGGCGCCTGCACCACCGTCGAGCATCGCAGCGAGATCGCCAAGCAAGAACGGATGCTGATCGACTTTCTGAAGACGCAGCCGCGGAATTCCCTTCAGCGAAATGTTCGCGATGAAGGAATACCCGTCGGACGTGATGCCGCTATACGCCCAGGGACATTCGCTTTCGCAGTGGTTGATCGAAAGCCGCGGCCGCAAGGCGTTTCTCGAGTTTCTGTCGGACGGCATGCAGGATGAGAATTGGCCGCGGGCAGTTCACGAGCATTACGGGTTCGACGGGCTCAACACGATGCAGACCGCGTGGATCGATTGGGTGAAGCAAGGCCGGCCGCAACTTACGCCGGAAACATCGCCGATCGGGCAACTGGTGGCGAACACGCGGGCCGCGCTAACGCTGGCGGAATCACTACGTCACCGGTCCTTCGCAGGCAGAGTCCCGATGACATTACACCCGTCGGATTGGACTCAGCCAAGACGGCCGGATTGGACTCGACCAACTCGCCCGTGTTAGTGGCATCGGCGAGCGGTTCGGTGTATGCAGCGATGGCGAGCAAAGGCGGATCGCGAGCAGAACGAGCGCATCGAGCACCGGCAATGAGCAACAGTCGCTCTCGCAGTGCAGCAAAGCGTCGTACGATGCGTCGCTGCGGCGTCACCAGCAGATGCTGTCGCTAGTCGGCATTCAGCAGTTGCCGTGAGATGTGGTAGAAGACCGGGGCGGCGAAGCAGATCGCGTCGATGCGGTCGAGCACGCCGCCGTGGCCTTCCACGAGCGTGCCGTAGTCGCGCACGCCGCGGTCGCGCTTGATGGCCGACATCGTCATCGCGCCGGCGAAGCCCATCACGGCGATGACCATCGACATGAACGCCGCTTGCCAGATGTCTTCGAACGGCGTGGCCCAGTAGAGCACCATGCCGGCCAGCGCGGTGCTGGCCGAAGCCGCCGACCAGACCTTCCCAGGTGCGGGCTGCGTTGATCGCCGGCGCGATCACGTGCCGGCCGTAGAGCTGGCTCCAGAGGAATTGAAACGCCTCGGCCAACAGCGCCATCGATCACGAAGAAAAACAGCAGCCGGGCACGGTTCGCC
The DNA here is from genome assembly GCA_963786455.1 of uncultured Planctomycetota bacterium. Lineage (GTDB taxonomy): Bacteria > Planctomycetota > Planctomycetia > Pirellulales > Lacipirellulaceae > JABDGM01. Next base: position 92,402 of record CAWAZX010000020.1, read on the forward strand.
GTGGCATCGCCGGCAAGATTGGGTATTTCCAGATACAACAGCGCCGGCGCAAAGCTCAGGCAGTACACGCAGATCAACAGGCCCGATTGGATCTTGGCCACGCGCTCCAGAAACCGCTTGAAGTCGCCGGCCAGCGCAATGCGGGCCGGGATGAACAGGAACGCGTACACCGGGATCAAGATGCTGTACAGCTCGTAATTGTTGTAGGCCCACGAGCACGTACTGCAGCGGCGTGAAGAAGAAGAACACCCAGAACAGCGCGCGGTGATCGCCCAGCCGCGTGGGCGTGAGCGTGATGAATTCGCGGAGCGCCCAGAAGCTCATGAAGCCGAACAGGGCGACCGTGAGCGTCGGGCTGAAGAACGCGACCGCCAGCAGCGAGCAGATCATCCACCAGGCCCGCACGCGGCGGTTGAACGTGGCGATGGCGGCCGCGTTCAGCCCAGGTGCGGCTGGCGCTGCACGACCTGGCCGACGACGCGTGGCCACCGCGAGCAGCGTCACGACCACGCCGGCCAGTGCCCAGTCTTGTCGCGCCATCGTTATTCCACTTCCTTCAGTCGCTGGACCGCCTGCCGGGCGCGGGTCAGAAAATCGACCTTCGATTCGCCCGCTTCGAGCCACATCGGCGGCCCGAACGTGATGCACGACAACAGCGGCACCGGCAGGAACTCGCCGCGCGGCAACACGCGATTCATGTTGTCGATGTGCACGGGCACCAGCTCCAGGTCGGGCCGCTTCTTGCTCAGATAATACAGCCCGCTCTTGAATTCGCCCACTGTTTCGCCCGTGCGTGCGGCCGCCTTCGGGGAAAAGAATCAGCGAGTGCGTCGATGCCGATCTCCCGCAGCATCAGGTCGACCGGGCTTTGATGGACCTTGATTTCCTTGCGGTCGACAAGCAGCGCGTTGAACGTTTTGGCCATGTAGCGGCGGAACGGGCCGCGGTCCCAATAGTCCTTGGCCGCCACGGGCCGGGTCAGCTGCCGGACGTCGTACGGCAGCGCCGACCAGACCAGGATCATGTCCAGGTGGCTGGTGTGATTGGCGAAATAGACCCGCTGGCAGGTATCCGGCTGGCAGTCGATCCAGCGCACGCTCGCCCCGCTCAGAAAGCGGGCCAGCTGTGGTGAGGAGCAGCTCGGTGAGCATGGGTTCAAAGTCGTTAGTCGTTAGTTGACAACAAGGAGACTGCGGAAGTGTTCACTGTTGATTATCGACTGACAGGCACGTCTTCCGCAATCGTCGGCACACCCAATGTGCGCGACTCGTCTCCTGACTCACGACTAACGACTTATGACTCACGCCTTCTTGTCATAAATCGATTCGATCAGTCGTTCGTAGCCGCCGACCATCGACTCGATCGACCAGCGCTCGACAACGGCTGTCCGGGCAGCGACACCCATCGAGCGGCAGCGAGCGGATCGTCGTAGCAACTGCAGCACGCGCTCGGTGAGTGGCGCGGCGTCGCCCGGCTGGAACGAGAAATCCCGTATTGCTTGTCCGACACGGCTTCACTGGATCGATCCGACGTTGGTGGCGACGACGGGCGGCCGACGCTCATCGCTTCGAGGATCGAAACCGGATTGGCTTCGATATGGGACGTGAGGGCGAAAACGGTCATTGCCGCGAGCAATCGCGGCACGTCATCACGCGAGCCGAGAAAATCTACGTTCGGCGACAACCCGAAGTCGTTGGGCGAGTTGCTCGAGCGACTGCGCGGCAGGGACCGTCGCCGATGATAAGAAATCGCGCGTTCGGCAATTGATGACTAACTCGGCGAGCCATTTCCAGAAACAGCTCGTGGTTTTTTTCGGGACGCAGTGCCGCGACGATACCCACCACTGGATCGGTTGGTCGATGCCCAGCTCGCGACGGATCGAGGCAAGTTCAGCAATTGGTGCAAAGCGGATCGTGTCGACGCCGTTCGGAATCACTGACACCTTCCCCGCCGGGAAGCGCTCGTGCTCGATCAGGAAGCGGCCGTGCGACGGCGCACGGCGATGAACGCGTCGGTGATCGGCGTGAGCATGCGGTTGAGCCGGCCGACGCCGTCGGGCCAGCCCGTGCTGTGCAAGGCCGAGAGAATGACCGGCACGCCCACGCGCCGCGCGGCCAGCCGGCCCCAAAACATTTTGTCGCCGGCGCCGACCGTGATGACCGCATCGATTTTTCGGCGACGTAACAGGTAACCAGCCGTGGCCAAACTCGCAGATCGTACTTGCCGGCCAGCAAATTCGCGTGGACGGGAATCTCATCGGCCAGTGTTTCTCCGAGTGGCCCACGCTCCTTCAAGCAACACAGCTCCGGTGTGAACCGCACCCGATCGAGCCGGCGAATGATGTTCGCCGTCAGCATCTCCGCTCCGCCGACGCGCATGTCGGTGTGCATGAACATCACGCGCAGCGGGCGGCCGAACGGGGCTTCGCCGGCTGCCTGAATCGCAATTCGTGATTGCGTCGAAATCGAGCGAGTTCGCCTTCCGCTCCGGTGCGTCGGGTGCCGCTAGTAGTTCAAGTGGCATGGTGCGATTCCGCGGGTTTGGCGCGATTCACCCAATTGGCAGCCAGCGTGGCGATTGAATCCTGGAAGAACGACGCGAGTGCGACTCGTTCCTCGATGTAACCAGAGTTTTCGAAAACGGCAGCACCGTGATCACAATCACCAGCATGGCCGTTGCGCACCACGGTCCGCCACACAGTGCGACCGGAGCAATCGTGAGCCAAATCATGCCTGGCTGGAGCCGCATCCGGCCATTGCGTTCATCCAATACAGCACGGCCGTGGCCAGCCCGGTGGCCGCCGTCGTCGCGATCACCGCGCCAAGCAAACCCCAGGCGGGAATGAGCACGATGTTCAATCCAAAGTTGATGGCCAGGCCGGCGGCCAACGGAACGCGCTCCAGCTTGGTTTTCTCGGCGCACCAGATGTAGTTCTGCGCCACGAGCAACAGCGAATACCAAACGCAGTACGTGAGCGTCCACGGCAGCACGGCCAGGCCTTCGTCGTAACGACCCTCGAACGCGACATGGAACAACAGCGGGGCGACCCACAGCACGACGACGCCGCCGGCCAGCATCACGAGCGAAGTCAATTTGAGAACCAGATTCAGCCGATCGGAAACGCGCTCGTTTGGCGCCGGCTTCCCAATCGTGGCTGAGGTACGGCATCACGACGCCGGCCAGCAGATCGGCCACCGAGAGAAACAACAGCGGCACGATGCGGCTGGCGTGGTAGTGGCCGACCAGGGCGAGTGCCGCGGCATTGTCCAGGCCGCTCCAATGCACCAGCATGTAGCGGTCGACGACGCCGAACAAATGGCAGAGCAAATTGGTGACCCACAACCCAAATCGCAAACCGCACAAGCGGCGGCCAGAATTCGCGATGGGCCACGCCGTCGTCGGGCGCAGCTTCATCGCGCCAGTGCCCTGCCCTTCCAGGCAGCGTGCCGCACGACGGACAGCAGGCAAGCCATGCCGTAGCCGATGACGATGCTCTCGGCCGCGAACCGCCACCACCACAACAAGCCCAGCGAAATAGCGGCAAACAGCATGCTTTGGCAGAAGTGCATCGTCGACACGATGCTGAACTTGCGCAGTGCCGCAAACAGGGCTTCCAGAAAATGGTGCAGGATCACCGCGACCAGGCTGACCGCCAGCAGGATGACCAGCGCCGCGCTCGTCGGCACGCCCAAAGATCAGTTCCGAAAACGTGGTCCGCTGCCATGACGATCAAACTAACGGCGACGAGCGTCAATGTTGCCGTCCAAATCGAAGCCCGGCGAAGGAACGTGCGCAGCTGGCCGCGTTGGCGGAAGCGCTCTAAGTAGCGGCCGAACGAACCCGGCAGGCCCAGCACGACAACCGGTGCCGCCAGCAGCAAGAAGCTGTACGCCATTTCCCACGTGCCCAGCTCATCGGGCGTCAGCCAACGGCAAAACAAAATGCCGCGGCCAAAGCCGACGCTCCGCTGCACGACGTTCGCCGCCAGCAAGATCACGACGCTGGCGGCCAGCGTATCGGGCCGCAGTTGACTTTTGAGCGGCGACGGCGGATCGGTTTGATTTGCCATTAAAGTCTCACGCAAAGGCGCTGAGCGCAAAGGTCGATGGAATCTTAGAACTGAATACGTAAGCCACAGAGCACACAAAGTCCGGAATTGGGAGATATCAAACGTGTTAGTCGCTTTCGGCCCGATCTTTTTCTCTCGCTGATCTCTGTGAGCTCTGTGGCTTTCTCAATTGGCTTCGACCAAGTGTCTTTGCGCCTCTGGGCCCTTGCGTGAGTCATGTTCTGAATTGGCGCGATAGTCGCCTGGGTCGAAGTCGTTTTGCATCTCCAACTTGCGTGGATCGACGGTGAGCCAGTTTTTGAGCCGGATGAATTCGGGATCGGCATGGATTCGGCGGATATGGAATGGATCGTCGCCGGGAAAGTTGTAGCCGCCATAGGCCGAACACACGCCTTCGTACCCGGCATCGAAGGCCACGCGAAATCCGGCCGCCGAAAGGTTTTCATGCAGGCCGTAGGGAAACGCGAAATACCGCACGGGCCGGTTGATAGCTAATTCGAGCGACCGTTTGCAACCGACGATTTCGTCGACCAGTTTCGCTTCGCTGAGCTTGCGGCCCAAATCGGCGTGACTGCGGGTGTGGCCGCCAATCTCGACGCCGGAAGCCGCCAGCTCCCGTATCTCGGCCGCCGTATTGGGCGCGAGTGGTTGGCCGATCTCGACATCGTGGGGAAACGGCTTGCCGCCAAGCCCGTGGTCGGTGGATACAAAATACGTGAACGGGATTTGGTACCTCCGCAACAGCGGCACGGCAAAGCTCAGGTTGTCGGCATAGCCGTCGTCGAACGTGATGCTCGCCGTTGGAATGCGGTTACTTCCGGACGCGATTCGCGATTGGGCTTCGGCAAGGCTCACCACGTCGAACCGCCGCCGCAGCCAATCGATTTGCTTCTCAAAAACGTGCGTCGGCATCGTCCAGTCGTTAGGCTTTTCGTTGGCCACGCGGTGATAGAACAGCACGCTAATGGGCTCCGTTTGCTGCTCGGCGCGTTCGGCAGCCGCACGTCGGCGTGCCCGCAAGGTCGACCAGTAGTAGGCGCAGAGCCCACATGATTTCCAAAACGCAAATGCCATTGGAATTGACCCCAAAAGGTTGTTGTTGTTTCCTCGACTATGCCCGTGGTTGAGGCGCTGCATGACGAATCCAATCGACGACTGAATCGCTCCACAGCAGCACTCGCCCACGAAGACGAGCCAGCCGGCGGTTGGGCACGACACGATAATCGAACGTTGGTTGCGGAACGGCGCGCCAGTGGGCCTTGTATGGCTCATCGCCGCGCATGAAATCAATTCGCTGGTGTCCCTCGGCAATGGCCCCTTGCAAGCAGCGAATCGTGGAAAGCCGGCCCGGTTCCTCCGACAGCCGTTCTGGGTCGACACCGCCTTGGTAGGCAAAAGTCGTTGTCCCGTCTGCGAAATGATACTCGGCGGCGGCCGGAACCCCGTCGAGCTCTAGCCACGACATTCGCAGTTGTTGCCTCGTGAGCAAGCGGTCGACGACGTCGCGATGGAAGTCGTGAAACAAGCGCGACGCAAAGCATCCGGGCTCGCCGAGGCTGCGGCGGCGGCGTTGATGTAAATCCACCAGCACGTCCCAAGCGTGCTGCAATTCGTCGTGCGACGCGACTCGGTGCCAGCAAACACGTTCGGATTCGAGCACGTCACGCTCCAGGCGTCGCAATTGCTTGCGATGCGATTTGGAAATCGCCGCCAGGTAATCGTCCCAACTCGCCGGTAACTCGAGCGACCAGCAGGCGTCGGCCGCGTGTCGCGAGATAATGCAACCGCGCTCTTCGAGCTCCGCCGTGAGACTGCCGATCGCAGCATCATCTGCGTCGACGGCACTGAGGTCCAACTGATCCCAATCGTCGCACTGAGTGGTCAGGATTTCTGCGACTGCGACGGCCACTTCGGCGTGGTATTGCGGACGGCAAATTAACGAGCGGTGATCGGTACATACTTCACCGCTGCCCAGCCAGCGAAGCACATTACCTTTGACGACAGTGCGATCGAGATACCACGGAGCAATACCGAGCAGCTCCTGCTTGCCATCGTGTCCATTGTTGCTGCATGTTGCGTCGCCGTACACGGCCAAAACATGAAGTGCTCGATCGCCAAGTCGCTGAGCATCCTGATTCGGTATGCAGCGGGCGGCACCATAGTGTTTCCACCATGTTGCGAGCCAATCCCAGCTGCGCATCGGCATGCCGTCCGAGAGTTCATTCCACGGCTGCTCCAAGGCGGCTAGATCGTCCCAAGTCGTGATCAAACGAACGGCCATAATTTGGTCCGAAAACACTGCAAGCGAAATACCCGGCGGCAACTTGATGCGGCCTCGCGGCATGCCTATTAAGAAACTCTGCCGCAGCGGTACCGGAATGCAAACCGGCGTGGATGCCGGTGCTAAGGTTCGTGCGAGTTCTGCCGCTGGCGCCACGCATGTGTTGCGTTGAACAGCCACGACATGTTGCAGAAAAACAACAAGAACAGGCCTTAGGCACACTGGCCTCACAGTCATAACGTCGCACAAAACGGCACTTAACCTGCCACGAACGCACGAGTTAGCTCTCCGCTCGATCGATAAGACCTGACCGATCACCCAGCGGGGCACGACCTTTGCCATGATGCGTGTTCACTCAACCGCTATTTCGTGAATTCCGCCGATTCAACATCCAGAGAGCTCTCCTTATGACCCACGCCGCCGACGTTCGAACCAATCCAGCTCACGGCACGGCCCTGAACCTGCTCGAACTGCTTCACGTTATTCGCACTCATGTGCGTTGGTGGTCAATACCTGCCGTTGCGGGCGCCCTGCTTGCGGCCGTGTATTCGTTGATTGCCCCGCGCGAGTGGTGGGCCACGCAAACGCTCATCGTGCGCCCAGAAGCGGCCAGTGTCTCGGACGAAGGGACCGGCAAATTCACCGATCTCTCGGAAATGAAGACTCTGCAAGAAACGATTCTCGAACTGGCCAAGAGTCAAAGCGTCGTGCAAGCGACGTTGCGAGACGTCGGTCCGCCGAGTCGCTATCGACGGCCGGCGCAATGGCCGACACCGCTGGACGCGGAAGAGTTTCGCAAATGCATCGACATGCGGCCGCCCGGCGGCGCCGAGTTCGGCAAGACCGAAGTGTTCTATTTATCAATTCGTGATAGCGATCGGCAGCGGGCCGCGGCGTTGGTCGCAGCGCTGTGCGGTCAGCTAGAACATCGCATGCAGGAAATCCGCGATCAGCGCGCCCAGGGCATGGTGGCCGAGCTCGAGCGAACCGTCGCCATGGCGAATGGCGATCTGGCCGGGCAAACGGGGCAGTTGTCGGCCTTCGAGGCCAAGATTGGAGCCGATCTGGCCGAGCTGCGCAGCCTGAACGCAGATATTGGCGGCCAGGGTGCCGCTTCGCAGGAATTACAGACGATTGAAGCCGAACGACGCGCCAACCAGGCATCGCGGCAGGCAAACGTGCGGCTGCTGAAACTGCTGGCGGCCGCGCAGGACGATCCGGACCAATTGCTGGCCACGCCGAATAGTTTGTTGAAATCGCAGCCGGGCGTCGCACAGTTGAAGAAAGCGCTCGTTGACACGGAGGTTCAAATTGCCAGCCTTTTGGGCAGCCGGTCGGAGGTTCATCCCTTTGTGGTCGCCGCCCGTGAGGCTGAGCACGTCATTCGCCAGCAATTGCACGACGAAATTTCCGTCGCCATTCGCGGCTTGAATGTTGACGTCGAGCTCAACGACGACCGTGAGCAGGCGCTCTCGGCCAAAGCGAACGCGGCCCGAAATCGCCTGGCAGCACTTGCTCAATCGCGGGCCGAGTATTCGACGCTCGTGGATTCAGTCGCCAATCACACCCGGCTCGTGGAAGCGGCCCGCAAACACCTGGCCGATGCCCGCGCTCGTCAAGCCGGTGCCCGCAGTGCGAGCGTAATCAGCCGGATTGACGGCGTGGAAGCGGGAGTGTGGCCGGCCGGCCCCGGCCGAAAGTCAATTACCGCCGGCGGCGGCGTCGCGGGGTTACTTCTCGGATTCGGGCTGGTTTTCTTATTTGCCAACCCCGCAATCCCGGCGAACACGAGCGTTGTAAGTGCGCCTTCGAGCCGCCAGTCAGCGTGGCAAGTAACTGTGCCACGCCAGAAAGCCGCTGTGCCGTGAACGGTACGTCCCACGTTGGATCGCCGGTTGCTCAGGCGGCTGTGGCACCGGTCAGCAAGTCGGGCCTGTTCCAAGGGATGACGCTGGAAGAAGCGATTCTCTCGTCACACCAACGAAATCGCCGCCCACGTTTCTAACGGAAATTTTCTCACCGAGAGGAGGTGATTTTCGGCGTCGGAGACGCCTCCCACGTTCAAACAACGCACATTCTGCGCAGTACGTTTGTGTATGCCAATTGTCGCCGTCATTCTGGGACTCGCCGCTATCGTGTGGGGCGTGATTTACGCCCGGCGCGGTTCGGTGCTTGCCAGTTGCGGGCTGTTCGTCGCCGTGGGCTATGTCTTTGGACACCAGTTCTGGAACTCCCAGCTTGGGCCGCTTCCGATCACGCTCGACCGACTGGTGCTGATGGGCCTATTGGCGGCACTGGCAATTCAATGGCGGATTGGCCGGTTGCAATTTTGCACAATGACTGGCAGCGATTGGATGCTGCTGGCCATGATGCTCGTCTTGATCGTTAGTGCGGCAACCAGCGGGCACGCGGAAAATATCGACGGCGGATCCTCGAAGTGGGGCCGCCTGATCGCGAGTTTCATCTTGCCGGCGATTCTGTATTTCGTTGTCCGGCAGACTAACACTACGCACCGCGACTGGACCTGGCTGCTGGCCGGGTTTTTCGTGCTGGGAATTTACCTCGGCCTGACTGCTGTGCTGGAGATCGCGGGTCGCTGGTCGCTGGTGTTTCCTCGCTCCATCGCCGATCCAAGTTTGGGGATCCATTTTGGTCGTGCTCGCGGGCCGGATTTGAACGCCGCCAGTCTGGGGTTGTATCTCACTGCATGCTTCTGGTGTAGTTGGACGCTATTAGGCCAGGCGACACGGCGTTGGCAGCAACTGGCAGTCTCGGTCGCGCTGCCGCTGATGGCGCTGGGGGTGTTTTTCACCTACACGCGCTCCACGTGGTTGGGTCTCGCGGCAAGTGGGCTGGTCGTGCTGGCGATTGAAATCCCGCGACAGTGGCGCGTGCCGGCACTGACTGCCGCCGCGCTAGGTGGCTTGCTCGTAATTTCGATGTCATGGAGCCACGTCGTTGGGCTGCAGCGCGAAGGCTCGGCGGCCGAATCCGAGCACTCGGTCGATCAACGCACGTCCTTCGCCTACGTCTCCTGGGAGATGTTTCGCGATCACCCAGTGTTGGGACACGGCTTTGGCCGCTTTTACGACCGCAAGCTGCCCTATTTGTCCGATCGTTCGCAGCCGTTTGAACTGGAGTCGATTCGGCCACTCCACCATCACAACACGCTGCTGAGCATAATCACAGAAACCGGCATGGTCGGTTTCGCGGTGTTCGCCGCCGTGTTGATCGTATGGGGCCGGCAAGCCTGGTTACTTGCCCGCAATGCCGACGGCACCGGATGGACGCGTGCGCACGGCGTGTTGATGCTGGGAATCATCACGAGCTACCTATGTTCGGCGGTGTTTCATGACCTGACGCTTGTGCCGACGCAGGAGGGGCTGTTATTTTTGTTTGCCGCATTGACGATCAATTTAGGAACTATGAATTGCAGATTGGCGGCTACAGGTTTCGAATTATCGCGAGCCAGATCAACCGCTCGGCTGAACTCGCCGCAGGCCTCGACCCCAATCGGGGCGGGGGACCGCCAGGCCCGCGGCAACCTGCGAGACAAGATCGGCGATTCGTCGATCGACCTCTTCGGCATGAAAATTTCTCATGTAACGATGCCCGAGGCGGTTGACCGATTACTCGATTGGTGCCGCCAGCCGCTGGGCACTACGTGCCGCTATGTCGTAACGCCCAATGTGGATCACGCCGTGTTGTTTCAGGACCATGCCGAACTGCGAGCGGCTTATTCGGATGCGAGCCTCGTGTTGGCCGATGGGGCGCCGCTTATTTTCGTTTCGCGTTTGTTGGGCGCCGACTGCCGGAACGCGTAGCCGGCAGCGACTTGGTGCCGCGACTTTTCGACGCGTCTGCCGAGCCACTCCGCGTATTCTTGCTTGGTGCGGCACCTGGCGTTGCGGAAACGGCCGCAGCGAAAATCCACCGTCGTTGGAGCGGCGTGCAAGTTGTCGGAACTTATTGCCCGCCGCTGGGCTTCGAGCACAACATTTTAGAAAATGAGCGGATCGTATCCGCGGTGGCGGCCGCAAGTCCTGATTTGCTCGTCGTTGGACTGGGCGCACCGAAACAGGAGTTGTGGGTGCACCGTCATCGGCACGAACTGCAGGCCAAAGTGGCGTTGTGCGCAGGGGGCGACCATCGATTTTCTGGCGGAGAATCGCCGCCGTTCGCCTGTCTGGATGCGGCGTGTTGGGCTGGAGTGGTTGCACCGCGTGTGGTGCGAGCCGCGTCGCCTAGCCGCCCGTTACGCGCGCGATGCTTGGGTTTTCCCCATGCTCGTTTGGCGTGAGTGGCGGCGGGCAACTGGCTAGTCGTTCGGCAACTTGGGGTGGCACGCTCAGAGCCTCCGGCGATGGGCGTGGAGCGAAACTCGCAGTCCACGCCCTTCGGTCGCCGCGGCGACGACGTGCCACCCAATCTTCATGGCCTCGAGTAGGCACTGTCTCGCGACAATCCGTGCGGCTATATTCGCCGCATGAATCGAGAGAACGTGTTGGTGGTCGCCGTCGACGGTTTGCGTGCTTCTGCTTTAGGGGCATACGGCAATACCACGTTTGCCACGCCAGCGCTCGACGACTTTGCGGCAAAAAGCTTCCTACTGGACTTCTGCTTTGCGCCGGCGACGGAGCTAGGCGACATCTACCGCGCACTGTGGCATTCAATTCATCGCATGCGTCCGCCAGTGGCCGAGGTGAGTGCGCCGTGCTTGCCGCAGCTTTTTTCCAATGACGGTTACACAACCACGCTCATCACAGATGACGGAGACTTGCGTTCGTTTGCGGCGTCGCGGCATTTTGATCAATACGTGGAGGTGCCGCCTGCGGACCAGCCAACGGATGAAGATGTCGCGCAAACGGCGACGGCCAGGCTTTTCGCCGCGACATGCGAGTACATTGAATCGCAAGGGCACTCGGCGGCCAAATCATTTGGCACACATCGCGAAAACTCACCGCAGCTAATTTGGATGCACTCGCGTGGAATGTACGGACCGTGGGATGCCCCGATCCACTTTCAGCAGTCGCTCTTGGACGAAGGCGACCCGCCGCCGCTGGAATCCGTTCAACCGCCTGATGTGGTTTTGAGTGAGGACGACGATCCTGACGTGGCATTTCGCCGCAGTTGCGCCTACGCGGCGCAAGTGATGGTGGTCGATACCTGTTGGCGTGGACTGATGGAGTTTGTGGAGGCACGGTCGACGGAGGCACCTTGGCTGGTGGTGCTCCTTGGCGTGCGGGGCTTTCCGCTGGGAGAACATGGGCGAATTGGCGGCGTTGATCCTCGGCTTTATGGCGAGCAGCTGCATGTGCCGTTTCTGGTGCGATTTCCCGATGGCCAGGGACGACTTGCACGCAGCGGCGCGCTGGCATCACATATTGACTTGTTGCCAACACTCGCGGCACGAATCGGTCCAGCAGAACTCTTGGCTCCGCCACAAATCGATGGGGCAAGCATCTTGCCGCTGATTTCGAATGGGAACGCGGAATGGCGCGACGCGTTGTTGTCGACCAGCGCGACCAGCAAATCGCTTCGCACCGCCTCTTGGTGCCTGCGGTATGATGATGCGCCCGCGCGGAGCAATGAACAATCGGACGGCGGGCTGCAATCCGACGAATTGTACGTGCGACCCGATGACCAATGGGAAGCGAACAATGTCGCCAAGCTGTGCGCCGACGACGTAGAAACGCTAGCCCGTGTGGTTGACGACGTTTCACAACAGCTAATTCGGAACATGCCACTGGCCAGGAAAGTGCTGCCCGAAAACGGCGGTAACGGCTGATCGGCCATTTCGCTGCCGCTGTTGTGATCTTGCTAGCAAACCGCCATTCGCATGCCCGCAGCAGCGCACCGACGGCGTTTCGACCGCATGCAAGCTGCTCTGGTTGATGGGGGGCGTGCTGGCTACAATCCGCCGCCCGCCACCGCGGCGGAAAAGCGTTGACACGGCAGTGTTTAGCTCGCTTCACTTGCTCATTCCACGGCGATCGATATAGGATCGCCGCGCGCACTCGCTTCGCTACCAAGCACACGCACCATGACTGGACAAGGACGTCCGTCAGCGACGGTATTTGCTTTTGCGCGCCGCAGCGCTCTCGACGCACCACCGGCAGCCTTGTGCGCGCCGCGGTGTTTGTCGCGCTTACCGTCGGCTTGGGCGTGGTGGCGGGATCCAACGCAAATGCTCAGTTGCCTCAGTTGCAAGAACCGATGCGCCTGCGCATCACTTGGGGCGGCGGGGCCGCCAGCCAGTGGTCGGGCCGCATCGCTCTCGATAAGGGCCTGCTAAGCGACGTGAACGTTGCCGAGCTGAATGCTGACTCCGCCGGTTCGGTGTGGTCAGCGGACCGGCACATCGTGGTTGGCTCGCTCAGCGAGCGTACCGCCGAGGCGATTGAAGTCACCGCCCAAGCTGACAGTTCAGCGCTGCTCGTCGTCGAATTGTCGCCATCGCTTGAATCACCGCCGGTGCGGGCGCAAGTCTCGCTGGCCGAGCTTGCCCGCGGGCCATATCAACTGAAACTGGACGACGGCGGCAACTCGCTCACGATCGAAAACGCAACGAATCACATTGTCGTCTCCACTGACCGACGGCCGCTCATTTTCTCTCCGGGCGATCGGTTTTCATTCGAAGCACGAATCGTCGTCCCTAATGCGGAGCTCGGCACGACGCTCGATGTCCGAACGAGCCTCATTTCTCCTAGCGGTGAAATACTTTGGCCCGATGAGCAGCGGGTAGCGGTGCCGGTCGACGGGCCACTCACACTTTCGCTCAGCCCACAACTGCCGCCCGTAGAGGGAGTCTATACCATTCGCTTGACAGCCACTCGACCGCCGGGATTTCGCCCGATTTTCTTGCCAGGGGCCAGTGCACCCTTGGCGGAACGAAGCTTTGAGGTGGTCGTCATCGATTCCAGCGCGCGTGAATCGATGCCGCCTGGCACGTGGGAAAATGTCTTACAGATCGACCCCACCAGCCCACGCTGGTGGGATCGATTGCCGTCGTGGACGCAGAGAATTCATGGACTGAACCGCGGCCACTTGGGAACTATGCGCGCGGCCGCGATCAATCATCCACTCGGGCGGTTTATTGAGTTGCCGCCGACACCAGACCGCGGCGAGCCCCACTGGCAAGCGTATTCGCTACCGCTCGAGGCTGCCGGCGTGCCACACTTATTGGAAATCGATTTTCGCGCGGACCAAGAACAGCGTTTCGGCGTGTCGCTGCTCGAGCCGAACGCGTCGAATTTTGTTGAGGCGATTTCGCGCGATACTGGGATGTACGTCGAAGGGCTCGGTCTGAGCGCATCGGATCAAAAAGAGACACACCGAGTTCTATTCTGGCCGCGGACCCAGGCACCGCTACTACTGGTGACGAATCAGCACCCCACGGCCGCAGCTCACTTCGGCGAAATCCGCGTGTTCAAGCATTCCGGCAACCGATTGGCACCAGACTCGTCATCGGCGGGCGGGAACGAACGATTGATGGCGGCGTACATCGCGCTGCCGCAGTTCGCGCAAACATTTGGAATCGCGGAACCGGCTGCGGCAAATAAGCGGGCCGCGAAGCAGCTTCAGGGGGGCGACTGGAACACACATTACCTGTGCGCTACGCGGCTGGCCGACTACCTGCGTTACGCCGGCTATAACAGTGCCGTGGTCAACGTCCAGGGCGATGGGCAGCCGCTCTCATTGAGCGGAACAGTCCCATCGGTTGGCCTTTCTAGGGAGCTTACAATTGAGATCGATCCGCTTCGCGCCGACGGCATGGAGCTTCTGCTGCGCGTATTTAACCGCGAAGGGCTCACACTTGTGCCCGCCCTCAATTTGGCGACGCCTCTTCCGGAGATGGAGCGGCTGCGGCGAGCGACGAACCCGCAAACCTCAGGCTTGGAATGGGTTGGTCCCAACGGCCGGACGTGGCTGCAAACCTTGGGTTCGCGAAACGGCCAGGCAGCATACTACAATCTTTTGAATCCGCGAGTACAGCAGGAAATCTTTCGCTCGATCAGCGAGCTGTTGGAGCGTTATGGAAATCATCCCGCGCTAGGCGGTGTCGCGCTACAGCTTTCCAGCGACGGGTACGCCCAATTGCCGACGCCGGAATGGGGGCTGGATGATGCAACCGTGGCTCACTTTGAAAACGAGACGGGAATTAAAATAGCAGCGGCCGGGCCTAACCGATTCGCGGTGCGACACGCTGCACTCAATGGTCAACATGCGCAAGCCTGGCGGGCGTGCGCACGGCGCAAGTCACTGAGTTCTATCGACAACTTGCAGCGTTGGTAGGTTCCAGCAACGAGCGGCGGCGGCTGATTCTTACGGCAGAGCAGACATTTGATCATCCCCAGGTCAACTCGCGAATACTGCCCAAGATTCTGAACGATTTCCAACTTGATGCCACATTGATGGATCTGGGCATCGATCGTGCGGCCTTAGAACAATTGCCGGGCGTAAACTTTTGCTCCACACGTTATGTAGCGCCAGCCGAGCCGTTGCAGGACCGCGCGGTCGATTTGGAAGTCAGCGATGCGTTTGCGGCTATTCGCCGGCAGGCAACAATGCCGGAAAGCACCGACACGTTGCCCGGGACTCCTCCGCCGGACCGTGCGCCCGCGGCCTTGCTCTATCATCGAGCGCAGCAACTTGCGCTGCCATCGATCGCGGCACGAAGCCCATTGGCGATTCCCGAAGACTTCACATTGGCATGCCAGCCGCTGGCACACGCACCGGCGCTCAGGCAACCTTACGCCGTCACTCTGGCCGAAGCGGATGCAGAAGTTCTGCTGGAGGGCGGCGAAGTTTTGCCGCTCGGTAGTGATCTAGCGATTCGAGAAACGCGACAGATATTGCAGCACCTGCCCGTCGCTGCACAAGTTTCCGAAGTGCGCGAGCAGCCGCTCGTCGTGCGAAGCTTTTCAGAACCGCAACGCGTTACGCTGCTGGTCATCAATGCATGCCCTTGGCACACGGAGGCCCAGATCGCGCTCGACTTGCCGGATATTTTGACGATGACGCCGCTCGTTCACTCCCCGGACGACGGTACGCCCCAGGACAAGTCTCAGATTCTCGAGCCGAACGGGCCCCCGCTCGCGGTGTCGCTGGAACCCTTTGCCATTCACGCCGTGCAATTTGATCGCGGCGGCGTAAAAGTGCGCGGCGTGTCGGCGCGGTTGGGCGAAGTTGCCAGGTCGGAGCTAACAGCGCGGCTTGTTGCCCTGGACGAACGCGACCCGCGCGCACCACGAGTTTTCAGATCAATACCCAATCCGGGACTTGAACCAATCGGTGCCGGAACATTGCCGGGGTGGAGATTGGTCGACAACTCTCTCGGCACGGCGGAATTGGATGCCGCAAATCCGCACGAAGGAAAATCGTGCCTGTATCTCCAGAGCGGCGGGCAACCGTCGGCCGTCGAAAGCGATGCGTTCCCTACTCCTTCGACGGGACAGTTCGCGATGACCGCATTTATTCGTGGAAGAAATCTGGCGCCCGGCACGGAGCTGCGGATGGTGGTCGAAGCGGAGCGTGAGAAGCGCGCCTACCGTTGGTCCACGATTGTCGGTGGCCCGAGGCCCGGGCGCATCCGTTAAGTGAACAGTGGGGCCAATACCCAATCCTTGTGAATGCCCTTCCGCTTCAGTCGCGCGGGCAAATGCGAATACGCTTCGAATTATCCGGTGCGGGCGAAGTGTGGATCGACGAAATCAGCGCGTACGATTTGCTATTCCCGCTGCAGTTTTATCGCGATGGCCTTGCCGAGTATTGGGAATTCGAAAAACTGATTGTCGCAACCAAAGACGATTTCAAGAAGGGCCGCGTCACCGATTGCGTGCGTCGACTGGATAGTTACTGGGCGCGCTTTTATAGCGCTTACACACCGCCGGTCCAACCACGAATCGCCAGTCAACCGACTGCTCCTTCGACTCCCGGTTCACTCCGCCCCGCTGAACCACCGCCGGAATCGAGCCCAGGCTTCCGCGAAACAATTCGAAACTTGTTCGATTTCAAGCGCTGACCGGTGGGTCATTGTGGCAGTCCGAGAATGCTTCGTGCCACGGCGGTTTGCCGTTGTGATCGTGTCCGACGTGACAACCCGACGCTCGGCGGCGTTGTCCGGAGGATTATTTGCTGCCGCTTCTGCATGCCAGACGCAAAGCTCGAGCGAGCGGCGCCATGTCCGATCGGTCGCCGGCTGAAGCAGCTTCTCCGCGTTCAAATTGGCACACAAGAACAAGCACATGGTTTTTCTCGACATTAATCCAATGCATTACTTTTCGCACGCTCCATACGCCTGTGGCTTAGCGGGGCTGTGGTTGGGGCAGCGTTGCTCGTTCAAGGGGCTCGTTCCCGGTCGCCGGACGTTGGGATTGTGAATTCAATTGCCCGTCGGGCGATTCCGTCGCGCTAATTGCAGGCCGGCGATCGGACAGCAATCGAATCATGCCGGCTGCAACCGGCTGCGTTGAGCCGTTGACTTGACCATTCGCGAGAACAGGCGGCTGGGCGCTGCGCGGCACTTCTCGCGAGGTAGCAGCAGTTGGCAATTGCGCCGGCACGTTCGGATCGCCTGCAGCTTTACGCACACCCGAGACATTGGTGTTTGGCGGAATGGCGGTTTGCGGCGGTTGGTCCGGCGCGTGAATGACGATGGCCTGTCCCACGATGTCGGCTACCTGCACGCCCTCCACGACTTGTTGCAATCGGCCCGTGCCGCTTTGGTCCACCGTGAGGATCCCAATCTGTGACAGCGTACCGGCATGAGGTGTTTCGCTGGGCGTATCGGCGCGGCCCGGTTGGCGAGTATCGGGAAGCCCCGTCGGGGTTGAAGTCAGCGGACGTGCCTGGCCGGAAGGCGGCGTCGAAAGTGGTCGGATCTGACCGCTCGGCGGGATGGTTGATTGATCGGTTCGACCATCGGTCGACGTCCCCGCTGCGTTGCCTGGAGTCTGCTGGTTCGGACCCGGATCCGAAGCGCCGTTCTGTGGCGCATTGGCTGCCGGATTTCCGGAAGATTGGTTCGTCGGGCCGCCACGATTCAATCCAGGCACGGGTTGCGTTGGCACATCGACCGCGCCAGGCGCTGTTTCATTCGTGGCTGCTGGCCCTCCACCGACGACGATGCCGGGATCATCAATGCCCACGCGATAACTGCCCGGCTCAAGGCCGGCGATGTCGATCATCACCAGCAAACCTTCGGCGTCGTTGCGGAACCCGGCGATACCGATCCGGCCTGTTTCGCTGGCGGTTGCGTTCGCTGCGGGGGACTGCAAATCATCCGCAACGACATCGGTTGTGGCTGGACGCTGTGCATCCGTTCCTGCGCTCAAGTTTCCGTGTTGAGCGGTTTGTTGCTTAGGATTCAGGCGGAAAATCTCCGCCATGGCACGGTCATTCACGTTTGCATCGCCGGCATTGAACGCCTCGCTGAACGGCGCGTTGTTAATGAAAATGTCGCTGCCGCCTCCCGTCACGATTGGTTGATTCGGCTGGGGGATCCCTGTGGGTCCAGCTTGACCTTGCAATGTTTGTATTCCCTGTTGTGGCAACGGGCCGAGCAATCCCGGCAGGCGTGGATCATCCGCATTAGCTTCGGGCGCGAATGCGGGCTGCAATGCGCTTGTCGCCGCGCAACAATTCAACGTCGATCGTCTCGCCGTCCGGCGTATCGGTGACCAATTTTCCCATACCTTCGATCCAATCACGATAGTTCTCTCCGTGGAAACCAGCGAAGGAGACGATCACATCACCTTTCCGCACGCCTGCGTCGAAGGCGGGAGACGCGGCTGCCACGTCGACGACTTGAACTCGTCCGCGCCCGCCTTCCTGGAGGGACATTCCCAACACATTGGCCCGTCCGCTCGGGCGGCCCCCGACGCGCTCCCCTGCACGGCGCTCTAGTGCCGCGGCTCGCTCGGCAGGAGTGAGTGTTTCCGCTGCTCTTTGCGCGGCGTCATCGACGGCGTCGGCCGCGCCGCGGTCACCGGTATCTTCCGGATCGTCGTCGGCGCTCTCGCCGGCGTCGCGCGATTGGTAGGCCACGCGGAAATCTTGCCCGAAGGACGACCCAGTAATCGCGGATGCGGCTATCACGCCGATTCCAAATAGGATCGTCCACTTTGACAGTAGTTTGATGTGGGATGACATGGCATGAACCCTTCGTATAGACGGAAGGAGCTCCGGCGTGGTGGAATTTCACACCGTACGAATTCGGCGTCGCCACGCTGTTGTTCCGGTGGAAACGTAATAAGCAATTCCCGTTCCAAGCTGCAAATGTCTCAGTTTCGCGTCCGATGAAGCGTATTCACGGCATCGCTGGCACGTGTCGCGACGCGAATTTTCCGTGCGGATAGAGTGTCGCGCGGCGAAGCTTCGCGACAAATCGACCGAGTTCGTGTCGAAGTGGTGCTTTGGTGACCAGGGTCGCGAGAAGAAGTTTAGAACACAAGCGCCACTGCGCTATCAGCCGTGCGCGGATTGGGCTCCTCCACCGGGGGATGCACGCCAGGTCCATCGACCGCGTACCACTTCTCCAGCACATCGCGCCAGGCACCCGGTTGGTGCACGCTACAGAAATCGGCGCGCACTTCGAGATGTTGCGGATGCAGTTGCGAATACTTGATCGCAAACTTTCGCATGTCGGGCAGGCAGCGCTCGGCGCCGTACAACTCTTCGGCCAGCCGGTAGTGCTCGCGAATCACGTCGCGTTGCTCGTGCAGCGTCGGCGGATCGGGCAGCGGCTTACCGGCCGCCAGGGCCCGTACTTGCGAAAAAATCCACGGATTGCCGATCGCTCCGCGGGCCACCGTCACGCCGTCGACGCCCGTGTAGCGCATCATGTCGAGGCAGGCTTGCGCGTTGAACAAGTCGCCGCTGCCCAGAACGACGCGGCTGCCGGCATGCTGCTTTAGCTCGCGCAGAAACTCCCACCGCGACGGCCCGTCGTAGCGCTGCTCGACGGTGCGGCCATGAACGGTGATCGCCGCCACGCCCAAGTCGTATGCCCCGTCGAAAATCTCGTAGAACTTCTCGCGGCTCTCGGCCGAGTCATCGATGCCGCGGCGCATCTTCACGGTGACCGGAATTTCCGGCGGCACGGCGTCGCGCACGCGGCGGACGATTTCCAGCGCGACCGCCGGCTGGCTCAAATGGAAGCCGCCGCGGCAGCGGCCCAGCACTTTCTTCACCGGGCAGCCGAAGTTGATATCGATCACGTCGAAGCCGTGCTCGACGAGCCGCAACGCCGCCGGTGCGAAATCGCTCGGATCGGCGCCCATGAGCTGCCCGCCCGTCGGGTGCTCCTCGTCGGCCACCATGAGAAAATGCCGATTCTTTCGCCGCGGCTTGAGCTCGACGATGAACTTGTCGAGCATCACTTCGCACAGCGTGTACGGCGCGCCGAGCCGCCGGGCGATCACCCGCATCGGCATGTCGCTGTAGCCGGACAGCGCCGCCTGCACGACCGGGAAGTCGAGCCGCAATGATCCCAACCGGAGCTCGGCCAGTTCGCGTTTCATCGAATTGAATTGACAACTTGTCGACAAAACCAATTGCAACCACGATTCCAATGATTTTAGCCCGCCGCGAAACACCGTAGCAACCTCAGACGGCCGACGAGTCAAAACCGCTCGGCCGCTGGAACGTTATGCGGTTATGCGATTGGCCCGGACCATCTGTGATCGTTGCTTCGGCCGGTTTTTCGTTGGCTCCCAGCCCGTCTGTCGTTTATATTCAGCGGCTGACTCATCCAGCGGCATAGTCCACCGACGGGCCTTTCTCATCACGGAGTCGAGGTCGGTATATGCGTATTCTAGTTGATCAACGCAGTCGGAAAGGTTTCACGTTGGTGGAACTCTTGGTCGTCGTTGCCATCATTGGGGTTCTCATTGGCCTGCTGCTCCCGGCGATACAAGCTGCTCGCGAGTCGGCGCGACGTGGCTCGTGCACGAACAACCTGCATCAAATCGGCATCGCCGTCCACAATTTTCACGACGTGCACGAGAAACTGCCTCCCTCAAGGTATCGCAACGGTTACCCCACCTGGTTTGCGATTATCTTGCCCCAGGTTGAGGAGATACCTCTGCAGTTGCAGTGGCGGCTCGATCAGCCCTTCTATGCCACCGTGAACAAACCGGTCCGTGAGATGCCCGTGGCGACCTTTCGTTGTCCGTCTCGCGGTAACACCACTTTGGTGAGCGATGGCCATGGCAATGTCGGGAACAACGATACCCTCGGCGCCGCGGGCGACTACGTCGGCAACGCCGGAAACAACAACCGCGGTGGCGAAGGCTATTGGCGACCCGATGCCAACGGCACCATCTACACGGCCCGCATGTTCGACATCCCCAGCTATCGCGGTACAAAATGGGAATCGGAGATGGAATTCCGCCGCATCACCGACGGCTTGAGCAAGACGTTCCTCGCCGGCGAGAAGCACGTGCCGACCAACCAAACCGAGCAGCAAGGCTCTTTGTACAACGGCGACAACCAGAACAATTGTGCCCGCGTGGCCGGCGTACGGGCGCCGCTCGCCAGCTCGCCAGACGACCTGGCCATGTGCCGCTCCGGACCAAGATGCCAGCGCTGCGTCTGCGACAATTTCGGAAGCTGGCACCCGGGAGTGTGCCAATTCCTATTCGCCGACGGCCACGTCGAAGCGATTTCAACCGCCACCGATCTCATCGCCATCGACCGCATGGCCGTACGCAACGACGGGTTGGTCGCCGGAGGGATTTCGGCTCGCGGACTATAGCCGTCAACAATCGTCGCTTGGCGACAACCGAATTAGCCTCGAACTACTTACCCTTCAATTTTTTGTTGTGGCTGATCGTCACGGCCGAAGACCGCAATATACTTCGTTCCCGAAATCCCCACACCGATGCGGTTGAAGCGATAGTTCTGCCAACGGCGATTCATGTTGAAATAACCGCGCATTTGCATGGCATGGCCGTGCGAGCTCGCCCATCCCTCAACTGCATCCTCCGGCGTTGAGTGACCGTTGGCAATGTTGTCGGTCGCCCGGCCATGAAACCCGGCAGCGCGAGTGCGATGCCAACACCATTTTCCATGAATTACGTGGCTAAAGTAGGGTGCTGCGTGGCGCACGACACGCATCAGGCTCGGATCGACGCGTAACGGTTCCAGCCCATGTTTGCGCCGATAGACATTAACTGCCTTCACCAGCCTGTCCTCGCTGCGACTCAACGAAACCGTTGGCGTTGAAATCTCTTGCGCCGACTGAGCAACCGATTCCAAACACGTCACGATCAAGAGAAGGGCGAAAGCGACGTAAGTGGCGAAACGAACCATATCGAAGTCTCCAAACTCAAAGTTATCAATCAACGATGCAAGCTAAGAGGCCGTTGTCCGCCAATTCACGCGGACCGTCAACCCCTCAACTAGCTTCACTGCAAATGACACTTTTCTTCGCGCTACGTTTCCAAATTGCCACGTATTTGTTCGTGATACGCGCTGATTGACTTTGCGTGGTGATGCCGCTAGACTCCTGGCTGAAACACGATCGTACCGTTCTTCCGTGCTAAAGCGAGGATGGGAGGAACGCTCATGAACGCTGTCCGGCGCGGCGTCTTGGTTCTGTTGGCGACGGCACCTTGCATGTTGCCTCTGGCGCACTCAGCGCCTTACACCTTTGTCAAAGTCGCCGATAGCGCGACCGCCGGTGTGGGCAGCCTTCCCGATGCCGGCTTCTCCAGCCATCACTTGCAGTTTGACTTCAACAACGTTGGCACCATGGCGTTTGGAACGGTACTGCCCTCGGGTGAAACGCGCATCTACACGGGCAACGGCGGACCGCTCAGCCTGGTTGTCGCGGACAATCCCGCTGCCGGAGTGAAGTTGCAGGAGGAGAGCGTGTCGATCAACGATTTGGGCGTCGTCTCGTTCATGCGACAAAGCCTGCCCAACGACATCCGGGGCATTTACCGCAGCGATGGCGCGACAATCTACGAATCAGCAATCAGCGGTCCCAGGCCTTCGGAACGGCCAACCGCCATCAATAACGCCGGGCAAGTCGCGTTCCACGTTCCCAATTACCGCACCGGTGTCAATGCGATTCTGAGAGGCGACGGGGTATCGCTGGTCGAGATCGCGGCCACCGACACGAATGGGTTCGGCAGCATCTCACCTTTCGCCACGTCGATTAACAGCGCCGGGACAGTGTCCTTCGTTGCGAACGTTTCGCCGCTGATCATTTATGAATTCGGCGGCGTATATTCCGGCAGCGGCGGCGCGTTGACGCCGATCGATCTGAATCCCGAGGAAGACAACATTCTGCCACCGACCGACATTAACAACTCTGGTAACGTGGCCTTCATCGAGGTCATTGCACCCAACGGGCGTATTAAGATTGGTAATGGCGGTCCGCTCACCCAATACAACTTTCCGCCGAATATCAGTGCCGTCCGGGTGTCGATGAATGATTCGGGCGACGTGGCCTGGACCGGAAACAACACGATCTACGTCGGTCAGAATCCCCTGACAGGCGAAGTTATCGGCGTGGGAGATCCGCTTGACGGATCCACCGTTGCATTTCTGGGGCTGCCGAGGATCAACAATCTCGGCCAGGTTGGCTTCCCTGCCCGACTTAGCAACGGGCGCATGGGATTGTACATTGCAACGCCGATTCCCGAACCGGCCACTTGGGCGCTGGGCGCAGCGGCCGCTATGACATCACTTATACGCCGCCGTCGTCGGACGGTCTCCTTGGGCTAGATGCGTATTTTCAGCCGCAGCACAAGGGCGGACTGATAGATGAGGTGGAATGCCGCGAATCAGGCTGGTCGTCGAATAGCGTCTGCTCGTACGTCTGCGCCGGCGGAGCCATTGGTCAGACACTCTAGAATAAGAACGAGAGCGTGACGGCTAGGAACACGAACCCGAGCGCTAGATAAACAACGCCTGAAATGGACACCCTGGCAGGGTTCGCTTGTCCACACCTCGGGCAGATCGACTCAAAGGGTGCGACTTCACTTTGGCAACCTCGGCAGCGAACGCATTCTCGCAGTCGATGTCGAAGCCAATGCTCAATGGAACTGCAAACGCGCTGGGCAAAGCCGGAGCTGGACTGAGTCATCAAATTGCCCTCCCCGCGGGTGCGACAACTTCCGTTCCAATTCAAACATAGCATTTTTGCGGCAAAACCTGCGGAACCAGCCCTTTTTGGCAAGTTTACGGATGTGTGCGAGGGCTGGCGGCCACACGTTAACGGATTGACGGTCTCAGCGCCGCATCGATTTCACGTCGCACCTCATTATCCGATTCAAGATGACGGCGGCCTTCGAGTGCGTCGCGTGCTGTGGTCTGGGGATACTGTCCCAGCGCCCACGCACACGCTCCACGCACCAGTGGTTCAGCGTCGCTGAGTCCGCGAATCAGCGCTGGAAGTGCTGCGGGCGTCGGCCGGTTACCCAGCACGATCGCGGCGTTGCGCAATAGTCCGCGTCGTTTGGGACGCCACAAGGGAGTGTGCCGGAACCGCTCGCGAAACGTCGCATCGTCTAAATCGAACAGCGAAATCAAGTTAATCGGATTACTATCCGCGCCAGGCGCAAAGTCCGCTTGCCGGCTTAGCGGCGCACGCGAATTCCACGGACACACATCCTGGCACACATCGCAGCCAAACAACCAGTCGCCGATTCCAGACCGCAACTCGGCCGGCACCGCGTCGCGCAGCTCGATCGTGAGATAACTGATGCACCGTGTCGCGTCCAATACGTATGGCTGCGGGAATGCGCCCGTGGGACATGCATCGAGACACGCGCGGCACGTGCCACAGTGATCGGTCTCATGCAGCGTGTCATACGACAATTCAACATCGGTAATGAGCGCCGCCAAGAAAAACCAGCTACCCTGATGCCGATTGATCAATAACGTGTGCTTGCCGACCCATCCGAGCCCGGCGAGTTGCGCGAACTCGCGTTCCAACAGCGGCGCCGTGTCGACGACGCCGCGGATTTTCGCCTCGCGTACGCGTTGCCGAAGCCAATCGACAAGCTGTTTCAACCGCTCGTGAATCAAATCGTGATAATCGGAATCGCCCCAAGCATAGCGCGACACGCGGCCCGCACCGGTCGTTGGCTCGGTCGGCTCGGCCGTTCGATAGTTCATCGCCAACATGACGATGCTGCGCGCGCCGTCGAGCACGCGGTTCGGATCGTGATAAGCCTCGCGCCTAGCGGCCAGATAATCCATTTTTCCGGCGTAACCGGCCGCCAGCCAGGCGTCGAGGCGACGCGCACCCGGAGGCGCGACTGCAGGGCACACCCCGCTCAAGGAGAACCCCAGCTCTGCGGCCCGGGCCTTTAGTTCGTGAGTCAGCTCGGCGTGCGACATGCTGTAATTCTAGCCGAATGACGGGGTGGCATGCTTTCGGGCACTAGCCCGTAAGCACGTTTGGGGCGCGCCCCATGCCTACGCCGTGGACCATGCTGCGCACAGTGCCCCCGGCGAAGGCATGCCACCCACCACCGCTCAGGGCAAGAAATCGTGTTGAAACCGGCCATCACGGTAATTAGCCTGGAAGATAGACATACGCACACTTCCGATTATGCCCTCCCTGAGGAACCAATCGATGAAACGACAACTCTTGATCCTGCTAACACTGGCGACCCTGCTAGTCTCGATGCCACTGAAATCGGCGGTTGCCGACGGCTTCGGCCGCGGAGGAGGACACGGTCGCGGAATACGCCACACCGGTCACAAATTCCACGGCGGCGTTGGCGACTTCGGCGGGTTCAGTAGCGACGTTTGGGGATTCGCCGAGCTGTACCGAGAGCTCCTGAACAACGTTCCGTACTATGCGCTCCATCCGCCGGTCTATTATAGCTACCCAGTGCCGCGGACTTACGGCTACAGCCCGTTTGCATACCCGGGCTACATCATGACGCCCGAAGGTTGCGAGCCGCAGCCACTGGAAATCATCAACCCGCATGTTCCCGCACAGCCGAAGTCGGCCAGCGTAGAAACAGACCGCGCGGCGGCAGTCCAAAGAGCGCCAGAGCCGCTGGTGATTTTGAATCCATTCGCCACGCCAACGAAGGCCGTCGCGACGAACGAACGTTAGATTCTCATGCAGGTCGCCGCGGCGACTCGCTGCGGCGAGAAGGAATAGATTGGGGGAGCCGGCGATAGCATCGCCGGCTTTTTTTATTGCTAGCGGGAACGCTGAGCCTTCACGAATCGCTCTGGACACCGTCAGCACGGTCGCTATGCTTGCGCCCCCGGCAACGAACTTGCGCTGTGGCGCCGCGAACACTCTTCTCTTCTCATTGCGGCAAAGCGCGAGTCGATTCACTTGGACGAGGCCACTAATCGCGCGGCATTCGTTTGCCGAACCTCAAAGGAACAAGCGCGGATGAAATCGATTCATCCGAAATCGAGGCAGGTGGTCGCTCTCGTAGCGGCAATTTGGATCGTGTGCGCCTACGGGTGCCGCAATCAGACCAGTGGGCTACCCAACCCGTTTCTACGCGCCGGGCCGTGTTCCTCCGCCCGCCACCCGAGCGCTCCTTCCGGGCCAAGCGCAACCGTATTACCCCGGCGATCCGCTGCCGGTGATGCAGAGCTCGCTCACGCCGACTGACTTGCCAAGCAACGCGAACAATTCGCCCGCGCCAACGCAGTTCACCAGCAACGATGGGCTGAGTTGGGGAGCTGCAGCTGCTGGCGGTGCTGCGGCGGGTAACCAGGCGACAAGTGACCTAGGGGCGGTCGCAAGTAATACGTCACTACGTTCAATTCCAAGTTCGAATGAACCGGCGATTTCCATCCCATCCGATGGTGATTCACTGCGGTTCCCATTGCCGGTGCCCGAGCCAATCACTGCCACACCAGTCGCAACGGCTCAACTTGCTGCTGCTTCGGCCCCAACACCCTCGCCGATGGCAACGGCGGCACCTGCTCAAACGGTAATGCCTGTCGCTTATTTGGCACCAGCACCGGGCGGCCCGGCCACGGCGACTCTGGCACAACTCGACACGTCGAACGCACGATCGACCGGTCCGTGGCGTTCTCCTCAATTTGCCGCACCAAGTTCTGGCGTGACAATTGGCGTGCCGACGGTTAACCAGTCGCTGCCGAATAGTATGGACGTCCGCCTGCGCCGGTTGCGTCGCCGCCGCCTCAGCCGGTGGATACGACCACTCCGCGGATTCGACTACCCGGATATGCCGTGCCGCCAGGCGCTGCTGGTGCTAGCACATTCACGCAACCGGCGCCGATGTATGTCACACAGAATCCGGGGAGCCACGTGTTGCAAACGGTTCAAATCGGCCCGCTTCCGCCACCGCCCGGCAGCATGGCGGCGAATTCCGCGGTGCCTCAAGGTGTCGTCGCCAGTGGAGACGGCTTCCGTCCGCGCAGCAGTCGTCGATAGGAACACGTCAAGCGCCGGACCCAACGGACGTACGAATGCTGGCCGCGTTGTAAATTCCGGCCGTCCAATTTGTAAATTCGGTCTAAACCGACTGCCGCAGTTTCGCCGGCCTGCGACTATTTCTGGATTTGTTTCTTGAACTCGCGGTGGAGCTCAGCCACCAAATCGTTGGCCGTGTAAATACGTCCCGTCGGCTTGTTCAAATCGGCGCCGTGGCGAGCTCCCGCGAGCATCCCCCCCAAGTTGCGGCCGCCTTTGGTCGTAGTGAGATATTCCACGAACTCGTCGCCACCGCGCTGGCGGATCAGATCGCGCACGATGTTCTGACCTCTTGAAATCGAACTCAAGCGATCGACTTGCGAGTAAGCTCCCGGGTAACGCGCGATCTTGCGCATGAAGGTGCGTCCGGCGTCAGTTGATAACTCCTTGGCCAGAAATGAATCATCGGCGAGCCCAAGTTTCACGATCCGCTCGGATTCGGAAACCTTCCAGCCCGCGTCTTGCAATTTATGGAGCGCTTCGGCGATCTGTGACTGGGTGATGAGATCGCCCGGCAGATAGTCGGGCAGCGTACCAAAGTGCCCCTTGAGGGTATCAATCACAATTTTGAAATCTGGCTGTGCAGACTGTGGCGCCGCTGCCGCCGTGGCGGCCGTTGCAATAGAGGCGTGCTCGCCACTTAGCCCACAGCCCATACAAATGGCAACTATAACGATCGAACGGAATGCAGCGCGAACCGCGAGCTTTCGAGATTGGTCCATAGATCGGTCAGTTTTGGAATTCGATTTGCACTGTTGTTGTGATGCGAAGCGGCGGCCAAGCGCCAGGAAAAAGTTTCCACCTCTTTGGAGAAGAAATACTGGCCGGATGGCCGGGCCAGCGCAAGTCTCCTCCTGTTAGAAACTTAGCACGCCGCCAATTTATGCTTCGACCATGCCCACCCGCCTAGATTATTGATTTATCGACCCGGACGCATATACTGAATGGCCATTGCAAGGAATGTGGGGGAAGCGCCGGTAGCAGGAGATGCCGCCATGCCGCGAAATACTTATTTTGTGCAGGAATGCCCCACGTGCGGGAGAAACCTGCAAGTTCGGGTGGAATACCTGGGCAAGCAGGTCGTCTGCCAGCACTGCGGCGCACGCTTTGAGGCCTGTGAGCCGGGCTCTGCGGCCTATCCACCGCCCAATTCGGGGCTCTCGTTGCTGGAACGGGCCGAGCAGTTGCTCCAGACAACCGCCGCCTCGGGGATTGGTGTGCCGGGGGTGACGACGGACGTTTTGCCCATGTCCGTTCCCATGCGGCCCAAGTAAGAACTAGGGTGGGGCTCCCGCCCACCACGTTTCAACAACACGGGTCCGGCAAATGGTGGGCGATGCCCACCCTACTCGCCCGCCGCTTTTTTCAGGTCGTCGAAGTACTCCGGGTACGTTTTCTCGACGCAGCTCGGATTTTTGATCCGCACGCCGGGAATTCGTAGCCCGGCCAATGCGAAGCTCATCGCCATGCGATGGTCGTTGTACGTGTCGATCGTCGGCCGCCACGCGGTGTTCCCGGCTGGATCGTCAAGCCGTCGGTCCGTTCCCCGACGTCTGCACCAAGTTTGCGCAGCTCGGTTGCCAACGCCGCGATGCGGTCGGTTTCTTTGTGACGGATGTGGGCGACGTTGCGGATCGTGGTCGGCCCGTCGGCGAAGAGTGCGACGACGGCCAGCGTCTGCACGGTGTCGCTGATGGCGTTCATGTCGACGTCGATGCCGTGCAGCGGCCGGCCGACGACGGTGATTGAGTCCGCGTCGCGCTGCACTTCGCAGCCCATCTGCTTCCAGGCAGTCGACGAACGCACGTCGCCTTGCAGGCTGTGCGCTCGACAGGCCTTCGACGGTGCACTTCGCCGCCGGTGATCGCGGCCGCGGCCCAGAAGTAACTCGCGGCCGAGGCGTCGGGCTCGATCGCGTAGTCTCGTGCGCGTGATAGTGTGCGGCGCGTGGATCGTGAATCGGTTGAATTCAGCGTCTGGTATCGACTGTCGACGCCGAAACGCCCGCATCACGGCGAGCGTCATTCGCACGTAGGGCTGCGAGACAAGCGGGCCGTCGATCACAAGTTCGACCGGCGTGCGTGCGGCCGGCGCGGCCATCAACAAGCCGCTGAGGAACTGGCTCGAGATGTCGCCGCGGACTTTGGCGACGCCGCCGGGCAGGCCGTTGGCATGCACGACGACGGGCGGGCAGCCGTCGTCGTTTTCGCTTGTTGCATGCGCGCCGAGCTGGTTGAGCGCATCGAGCAAATCGCCGATCGGCCGCTCGCGCATTCGCTCGATGCCATCCGAGCCGGAACGAGCCGTGGCCGAGCGTGGCGAGCGCCGTGAGAAAGCGAATCGTCGTGCCGCTGTTGGCACAGAACAGTTCGGCTTCCAGGGCAGGAATCTCGCCCGCCGGCACCGTGGACGACGAGCGTTCGTCCGTCGTCGCTCCGATTCGACGTCGATTCCCAACTGCCCGAGGCCGTCGATCATCACCCGCGTGTCTTCGCTGTCGAGTGCGCCAGTGAGCGTCGAAACGCCATCGGCCAGCGCCGCGCAGACCAGCGCCCGGTTGGTGATGCTCTTCGAGCCCGGCGGCCGAACGCGGCCACGAATCGGCCGCGCGACGGGCTTGATTTCGAGCGACTTCAGTACATGCGGGCAATCGCTGTCGGCCGGCGGGTTGCGCAAGTGACATTTGTGGCATGTTTCAATTATGCTATCATACTTAGCCTATCGAACCGCTACCTCGATTTCTCCAGGTAGCGTTGTCTTCTGCGCAAACGCCTTCAACTTTGCGTTTCGCATGAAGCCGTATGAAAAAATTGAAATCAGGCGGCGGTTGGCCGGCCGTGTGGTACACGTGGCGGAAGGCCCGCGAGGCCGGCGGCATCTTGCAAGCTGTGGAAGGCGATGCGCTCGAAGAACGCCTGCAAGACCTGCGCGCTGGGCATGGGCGGCCAGCGCGGCGGCATGGTCAACGAGCTGGGCCACTTTCCCGAGGTCTGCAAGAAGAGCCTGCAGGCGATGGTCGCCGACATGCAGGGCGCCATCCGCACCGAGTTCTGGCAGCGGTACTCGGCCGCGCGAGCTGCAGCAGCTTTCGCCGCGCGAGCTCGAAGCCTGCGGCCGGCTGGTCGAGCC
This sequence comes from uncultured Planctomycetota bacterium, assembly GCA_963786455.1. Classification (GTDB taxonomy): domain Bacteria; phylum Planctomycetota; class Planctomycetia; order Pirellulales; family Lacipirellulaceae; genus JABDGM01. The sequence goes on from CAWAZX010000020.1 coordinate 122,318, forward strand.
GGTGCGCTACACGCGCGAGACGGGCCGCTACACGCCGATCTCGTGGGACGAGGCGCTCGAGCGCATCGTCGGCAAGCTTCGCGCGACGCCGCCCGACGAAACGTTCTGGTACTTCAGCGGCCGCAGCAGCAACGAGGCCGGCTTTCTGCTGCAGCTCTTCGCCCGGCTGTACGGCACGAACAACGTCAACAACTGCAGTTACTATTGCCACCAGGCGAGCGGCGTCGGCCTGGCGAGCGTCACCGGCAGCGGCACGGCGACGATCGAGCTCGAAGACCTCGAGCACGCCGACCTGCGTGTTCGTCATCGGCGGCAACCCGGCCAGCAATCATCCGCGGCTGATGCGGACGCTGATGCAGCGTGCGCCGCCGCGGCGGGCAGGTGATCGTCATCAACCCGGTCGTCGAAACGGGCCTGGTGCAATTCAGCGTGCCCAGCGACGTGCAGAGCCTGCTGTTCGGCAGCAAGATCGCCAGCCTGTACGTGCAGCCGCACATCGGCGGCGACCTGGCGCTGCTCACCGGCATCGCCAAGCGGATCGTCGAGATCGGCGCGCACGACGAGGCGTTTCTCAACGAATCATTGCCAACGGCTGGCCGGAGCTGCGAGCGCGGCTGGCAGACAGTGTCGTGGGACGAGATCGTCGCGAAGAGCGGCGTGTCGCGCGACGAGATCGACGACGATCGCCGCGCCACTACGCCGCGGCCAAGAACGTCGTCTTCAGTTGGACGATGGGCATCACGCACCACGCCCACGGCGTGCAGAACGTGCAGGCGATCGCCAACCTGGCGCTGCTGCGCGGCATGGTCGGCCGGCCGGGCTGCGGGCTGATGCCGATTCGCGGCCACTCGAACGTGCAGGGCATCGGCTCGGTGGGCGTGACGCCGAAGCTGAAGGACGCGATCTTCGACCGGCTGCAGAATCACTTCGGCGTCGCAGCTGCCGACGACGCCGGGCCGCGACACGATGGCCTGCATCGAAGGCGCCGCGGCCGGCGAGCTGAAGGTCGGCTTCTGCCTGGGCGGCAATCTGTACGGCTCGAATCCCGACGCCACGTTCGCCGCCGAAGCGCTCGGCAAGCTCGATCAGATCGTCTACCTGAGCACGACGCTCAACACGGGCCACGCCCACGGCCTGGCGCGCGAGACGATCATCCTGCCGGTGCTCGCCCGCGACGAAGAGCCGCAGCCGACGACGCAGGAGTCGATGTTCAACTACGTCCGCCTGAGCGACGGCGGCCCGCGGCGGCACGAAGGGCCGCGGAGCGAAGTCGAAGTGATCGCAGCGATCGCCGAGAGAGTCTTTCGAAGTCGAATGGCGAGCCGAAGGCTGTCGACAACCGCAATGCTCGCCACCGCACTCCTCGCCCACTCGACTGGTCCGCCATGCGCTCGACAGCCCAAATCCGCCAGTCGATCGCCCGCATCGTGCCCGGCTTCGAACAAGCTGGCCGAGATCGATCGCACGAAACAGGAATTTCAGATCGGCGGCCGCACGTTTCACGAGCCGCAGTTTGCCACGCCCGACGGCCGCGCCCGACTGCACACGCACGAGTTGCCGGAGCTGCACGGCCACCGGCGACGGCGAGATGCGGCTGATGACGATCCGCAGCGAAGGCCAGTTCAACACGGTCGTCTACGAGGACGAGGACATCTACCGCGGCATCGACCGCCGCGACGTGATCCTGCTGCACCCCGACGACCTCGCCGCTTCGGCGTGAAAGATGGCGACCGCGTGACGGTCCACGGCCCGGCCGGCTCGATGCACGGCATCCGCGCCACAGTTTTCGCCACAATCAAACCCGGCAACGCGGCGATGTATTATCCGGAAGCAAACGTGCTGATCGGCCGCACGATCGATCCGCTGAGCCGGACGCCGGCGTTTAAATGCGTTGTCGTTCGATTGGAATCGTCTAAGCGATCCACGGCTCAGGATTCGAAAACGCCCGCCTCTTTGGCGCCCTGGTAAGGATCGGCTGTCTGCCGTCAACGTTAGCTGCTTCTAGCCCCGCCGTATCCAGATACGGATCCTGGCTCATCGCGCGTTGGATCTTCTGGTGTTCTTTTTCGTGGTAGAGCAGAATCTTGCGGTCGCGGAAATGTTTGCGTTCGACTTTGCGCTGCGACTTATAGAAGAATGATTCGAAACCGGCGAGCGGTCCGCGGCCGGCCAGGCGCTCGGGTTGATCGGTCGCGCAACTGTCATGATGCCGGAACGCTTTGCGGGTCGACGATCGTAATCGCTGCGTATCGGGCAAAGTCTTGCGCATTGAACGTCAAAACGTGCGCTATGTTGTCCGTAGCATTGCCGCGACGAGGCGGGCATCGTGGGCACGCTTGCCTGTCACGTGATTATCAAAAACAAGTTGCTGCCAACCTTCAAAAATGACTCGTTCGTCGCGCAGAGTGTGAACATTGGCGACAAACCCTCAACTTCCATTCGTGCCGCCGCTGGGCTCATTCCCAACCCATTGGCATCAACTGGACGTGTTGCAACGACCCAAAACTCGTAGATGACTTGAGGAACTATGACAGGCCGGTGGCCGCGAGCCGCATCGTCCTGAGCGATTCAACAGCCGTCGTGTGTTGAGGATGCCCCGGCTCCACGAGCCGAAGAAGAATATTCGTGTCAGCGAGAATCAGCATGTTTACCCGCGATCCGGATAAATACTGCCCGACTGTCATCAAAATTCGCGTTGTACGACTTTCGATTGGCGATCCATTCACGGAAGTATGCTCGCCACTTTTCGGGATCCTCGATATAACGGTCCTCGAACGACCAATATTTTTTTGTCCTAGCAGCATCGGACGAAATGTCAAGCTGCTTGTCAAGCACTTCCTTCCACGATTGCCCAGTTTGCTCCGCTATCGCCGCAATGCGATGCTTCTGTTCGTCTGTAAGGTCAATTTCACGAATATCAATAGACATGATGTGTCTCCTAGCTCTCTTACTATTTTACTCGGCGTTAACTGGATATCCACAATACAGTGCCGAATGCAACTTAGCCCGCCGTATCCAAATACGGGTCCTGGCTCATCGCGCGTTGGATCTTCTGGTGTTCCTTTTCGTGGTAGAGCAGGACTTTGCGGTCGCGGAAATGTTTGCGTTCTACTTTGCGCTGTGCCTTGTAAAAGAGTGACTCAAACCCAGAAAGTGGGCCGCGGCCGGCCAGGCGTTCGCCTTGCTCTTTGAGTTTCTTCGCGCGCTTGGGCCCAAGGCCAGTAAGCAGGATTTCATCGTCTAGCGCGAGGAATTGGCGGTACGTGCCGGGGTCGCCTTGGCGGCCGCAGCGGCCGATTAGCTGGCGATCGATGCGCTGTGCTTCGTGCAGCTCGGTGCAAATCACGTGCAAGCCGCCCAGATCGGTCACACCCGGCCCGAGCCGAATATCCGTGCCGCGGCCGGCCATGTTGGTAGCCACCGTGACTTTGCCTTGCTGGCCGGCGTTGGAGACGATCTCCGCTTCCTGGGCGACGTGCCGTGCGTTGAGCACGGAATGCTCGATCTCGCGGGCCACCAGCATTTGGGACAGCTTTTCGCTCTTATCGATCGACCGCGAGCCGACAAGCACCGGCCGGCCGAGCCGATGCTGTTCAACAATGTCGTCGATGATCGCCTGCCATTTATCTTCGCCGGTGCCGAACACGAGCGTCTGCAGCTTTTCACGAATCGGCGGCCGGTTGGTGGGCACTGCAATCACGCGCGTCTTGTAAATCTTGAGCAACTCGCCGGCACTGGTGCTGGCGGTACCAGTCATGCCTGCCAGCCGGTTGTAGCGCAAGAAGAAATCCTGCACGGTGATCCGCGCTGCCTGATTCGTGGCGAACGTGACCTCAACGCCCTCTTTCGCCTCCACGGCCTGGTGGATGCCAGCCTGCCATTTGCGGCCCTCGCCAAGCCGGCCCGTGAATTCATCGACAATTACGATTTCGCCGTCGCGGACCACGTATTGCCGGTCGAGGAAGAATTCGCGGTTCACCTTGATGGCCCGTTCGATGTGCTCGTAAATCGTGGACATCGGCATGCGATCCATGGCGGGCGGCTTGGGCAAGGCGCGAACCAGTTGGCGGCCCTCGAGCGTGAGGTCGGCCATCTTGTCTTTGTGGTCGTACTCGAAGTGTTCATCCTCGACGAATTGCTCCTTCACTTTTGCCGCCCAGCGGTACGCTTCCGCTTCGATCTGTTCTTCCTCACCGGGCATCGCGCTGATGATGAGCGGCGTGCGGGCCTCGTCGATGAGAATGCTGTCGGCTTCGTCGACGAGCATGAAGTGCAAGTCGCCCTGCACGGGCTCCTCGCTACCAGAACCCGCTCTGCCGAGCATTGCGCCGAACAGGTCGCGCTGGCCTTCGCTGATCCGCCGCTTGAGCAGCCGATCGCGGAGGAAATCGAAACCCATTTCGTTGGCCGTGCCGTAGGTGATGTCGCAATGGTACTGTTTGCCCCGCTCGAGCTGGGGCATCTGGCTTTGTATGCAGCCGACCTTGAGACCCAGCAGCTCGTACAACGGGCGCATCCATTCGGCATCGCGCTTGGCCAGGTAATCGTTCACAGTTGCCAAGTGGGCTCCCTTGCCTTCGAGCGCGGCCAGGTAGAGAGCGAGTGTGGCCGTGAGCGTTTTGCCTTCACCGGTTTGCATTTCTGCGATCGAGTTGTAATGCACCGCGGCCCCGCCCAGGAGCTGCACATCGAAGTGCCGCATGTTGAGCTTCCGCCGACCTGCCTCGCGGACCAGGGCAAAGGCCTCAACCAGCAAGTCGTCGAGCGGCTCGCCGCTGCGGGCCCGGTAGCGCAGCGAGAGACTCATCTTCTTGAGATCGAAGTCGTTCTGCTGCATGAGGCCGTCTTCCAGCGCGGCGATCCGCGGTATGTAGGTTGACCACTGCGCAAGCCGCGATCGCGTGCTGCCGGTTAGCAGCGAGGTGAGGCGTCGCCAATGGCCGTTGGAGGAGGACATGCTGGGGCTGGGGGCCGGGGGCTAGGGACTGGATGCTGGGAAGTATTTTCAGCAATACAATTATTGCACGCGGTTGGTGATTGGTTGGCAAGGGGAGCGTTTGGGCGGATTGTGCGTCGGCCATGCGGCTCGGCGTTTAATAAATCGCGTCATTTTTCCCTCGAAGGCGACAGGTTTCTTCGAAGGCGACAAGTTTCTCCGGGATGTGTCCGCTTCCGAGCCAAGATTTTTTGGCAGTTTTGTGCGCGGCTACACTAACGGCCTGCCGGCGGCGAGCACTGCGGCAGCTACGCCCTGACAGTTATTTCACTGGTCGAGCCTAGCACAAGTGGTGGCCCAATTTCTACAACGATTCTTCGCCGCGCAGATGTGGCCAAGAATTACGCCTAGCTCCGTCGGGCTCGCCAACCCGCGGCGCGCGGTCGGAAGTTTTGTGAACGGCCTATTCCGGCAACTTAGCAACTTTTTGAAATAGAATTTCGGCCACGTTACGAAATGGGGTTAGTTAAGGTGTGTTGACAGAAATGGAGGGTCTAATGATCAAATTCCAGATCGTGTCGTCCGTTTGCCTGGTGTTGCTTCTGGCGGCGGACGGATTCGCAATTGTCGATCAGCAGTTCGCACCGGCAGCAGAAATATCATCGCTAGTGTGGGCACCGGAAATACATCGGATAGGGCGCAAACGTTTACCGTTGGAATCACTGGAAAACTCACTGGGCTTGACGTTTGAGTAGATCGACGGCCAGCAGTTGTACAGCCCTTGTTGATGGACATTCGCAGAACACAGGCTGGTGCCCCCAGCGAAGCGGATTCGGGACCAGATATTCTGGCAAGCGAGGCTCTGTCGGCCACCTTATTTCTCACGGCGCCAGGTGCCAACGATCCACCACCGGCAACACTATTGCATATCGAGTTGAACGCCAAATCTTTTCCGGTTGTGGCAGGGGACGTTTTGGCAATTGTCTTGCGTAGCGACGATCCGGGCGAATCAGATGGTTTCGCGTACCGTTGGCACGGGCAAAACCCTGGCACCTACGCGCACGGCAGCCTTTACGGTCGCTTCAACAATTTTGCCTGGCGAGCGGATCCGTGGGATCTCGCCTTCCGAACCTACGTAACTCCAATACCAGAGCCACCAGGCGCGTTCCTGGCTTGGTTGGCCGCTGCGGCCGTGGCATGGCGCCGCCGCAGCGCACATCGATAACCATATGCTCTTGATGATTGACCTCGCTATAGGTCGCAAGGGTCGATCAAAAAGTAGCACTGCGAACAGGTTCGCAGTGGCACCCCTGGAGCAATAGGCAGTAGCACACGTACCCCTTCTGATGAACCGTGTCGGTTGATTAGAATGTTCCTCATCATTGCGTCGGCAACGGCTGAGTTAAGTCATTGCGGGGAATCTGCACTCTGGCCGGGCGTACCAAAAAAACTCGAGTCAAGCGTGATCGCCCGCCGGCGGTTGCGCCGCCGCGCGGACGTGCGTTCGGCGCATCCGCGCATTGCGCTTGTTGCTCTAATGGTGTTGGCGTCAGGCTGTGCGGCGCTGGTGTTTCAGATTGCCTGGATGCGCGAGTTGCGGCTGGTGTTCGGGGCCACGACGGCCTCGACGGCGGCGGTGCTCGCGATTTTCATGGCCGGGCTGGGAATTGGCAGTGCGGTGTTGGGCAAGCTGGCGGATCATGTGGCGAATCCGCTGCGGATGTACGGGCTGTTGGAAGTGGCCATCGCGCTGAGCTCGGCGGTGACGCCGTGGTTGATTGGGCTAGCCACCTCGATTTATCTCAACCTGGGTGGGCAGGAGTCGCTTGGGGTGGTTGGGGCGACGGCGATTCGATTGCTCCTTGCGGCTGCAGTCATGGCGGTGCCTACCGTGCTCATGGGCGGCACTTTGCCGGCCGGGGTGCGCGCCGTCACGCGGACCACCGACGTGCACCGGCGCGCGCTGGGCGTGCTGTATGGGTCCAACACGTTGGGGGCTGTGTTGGGATCGACGATCGCCACTTTTTTTGCGCTGGAGATACTCGGCACGCGAGCCACGTTGATGGCTGGCTGTGCGCTGGGCTTTCTGGTTGGCGTGATGGCGATTGGTTTGTCGCGGGCGTTGCCGCCACTCACCGCCGAGGACCGCCTTTCGAGTGGCGCATCAACATCATCAGCGGCAACGCCAAATCTGGCACACGACGACGCAAATCATTCCGTTGGCGAGCGTTTGATTTATCTCACGGCGGCGGTGCTTGGTTTCACGTTTTTTGCGCTCGAGATGGTGTGGTACCGCATGTTGGGTCCGATTCTGGGCGGCACCGCGTTTACGTTCGGGCTGATTTTGTGCGTCGCTTTGACAGGAATCGGCATAGGCGGCATCGCATACAACTTCGTATTCTCGCGCTGGCGGCCGAGTTGGGCGGCACTGGCCGCGACCTGCGGACTGGAAGCTCTGCTGACAGTTATTCCGTTCGCGCTGGGCGACCGTCTGGCACTGTTCGCCGCATACCATTCGCAAAGGGTGGAGAGCTTTGGCCAACTTGTTCTTGCTTGGATTTACGTGACGGGTATCGTGGTATTTCCAGTGGCGTTTGTAGCGGGCATTCAGTTTCCGCTCTTGACGGCACTGTTGGGTGCGGGACGCCGGGCGGTGAGCAGGCACCTCGGCATGACGTACGCCTGGAATACGCTCGGCGCCATTACCGGATCGCTCATCGCGGGATTCGGCGCGCTGCCTCTCTTGACTGCGCCGGGGATGTGGCAGGCAATCGCGGTGGTGCTGGCCATCCTGGCCGTCGTAATTTTGGTGGCGGCCCGTCGCTTTGATCGGGGGAGCAATGACAAAGCCAGTGGCACCCACAGCAAAACACTCTCTCAGTATTCGTACCGCGGTAGCGTGGTCGTGGCGGGGTTGGCGTTGGCGACTGTGGCGCTAACGTTTACCGAAGGCCCCACGGCCGTTTGGCGGCACAGTGGGATCGGTGCGGGCCGGGCGTTCGTACCGGATACCAATCCCAACCATCTTCGCCATTGGATCAACGAAAAGCGCCGCGGCCTGGTGTGGGAAGCCGAAGGGATTGAATCGAGTATCGGAATTCTCGGGCAGGATGGTTTGGCGTTCGTCGTCAATGGCAAGACGGATGGGAACTCGCTGGAGGATTCAGGCACGCAAATTGGCGCCGCCATCCTGGGGGCGGTGCTGCACAAGGATCCGAAAACGGCGCTCGTGATCGGCCTGGGAACCGGTGAATCGGCCGGATGGCTGTCGCAGATGCGCAATATTGAGCACGTCGACGTGGTGGAGCTGGAACCGGCGATTGACGAGATGGCGCTGCGCTGCAGCGAGCTCAATTTCGATGTGCTGAATAACGCGAAGGTGCGTCGCATCCACAACGATGGCCGCGAATTTGTCCTCACGTCGAGAAATCAACAGTACGACGTGATTATTTCGGAGCCGTCCAATCCCTACCGCGCAGGCGTGGCATCGCTTTACACCAGCGAGTTTTATCAAACGGTCCGCGACCGGTTGAAGCCGGGCGGGATATTCATTCAATGGCTGCAGGCGTACGAGGTGGATTCGCTCACCGTGCACACGGTTGTGGCGACGGCCCGTTCGGCATTCGAGCATGTAGAAGCCTGGCAGACGCTCGCGGTGGACATGCAGTTGGTTTGCTCGGCCGCTCCGATCGAGTACTCCGCGGCGGAGCTGCGCGAGCGGATTGCGACCGATGTCGTGAAGTTGGCGATGACCCGGGCTTGGAAGACGGGCGAGTTGGAGGGATTCCTGGGACACTTCGTGGCGAACTCTCAGTGGGCCGACGCGGTCGCGCAACTTCCCCTTTTGCAGCGCAACACGGATGACCGCACCGTGTTGGAATACAGCTTCGCGAAGACGGTGGGCGGGGGGACGGGGTTTGCCATCGAGACGCTGCGCAGCCAGCTGCAGCGGGCCGATCATCATCGTCCGTCACTCGCCGGCGACACGGTGGACTGGAACCTGGTCGAGATTCGCCGGCAGGAATTCAATTTGCTGTTCACGGGGCAGTTGTCGCAGGCGCTGTTGCCTGGGCCGCACGACCGGGCGCTCATCGAGGCCCTGGGCAAGTTCCGGCTCGACGAATTTGCCGAGGCAATCGCCCTGTGGCCGCCAGAGCATTTGCCGCCAAGTAGTTCAATCCAGCGGCTGGCACTTGCGCGGTGTTACGCCGAGCTGGGCCGGCCCGAGAGCCTGGAACTGGCGACAGCGGCGGAGGAAGCGCATCCGCTCGATGCGGCCGTCGTGAAGGCGGTGTACTACTGGAATGCGAAGGAAGTCCCGAAAGCGGCTCGCTGGCTTGAGCGGTACTTCACCTTGCTACAGGACAACCCCTGGGTGATTTCTGCTATTTCGGACGGGGCATTTAACCTGTGCGTCGACATCGCCAAAGTCGATCGAAATGCAGCGGAGCGATACTATTCGCTGATGTCTCGATCGTTTGCGTCACGGAGGTTTCATTATTTGCGGCTGCTCACCCGGGTTCTTTTGGGAGAACAGTTGGGGCCGGAAAAAGTCGCCGAAGCGCTCGCGGATTTGGAGCCGGATGTCATCTGGACGCACGAGGTGCTCGCGCCGCGTGCCAAAGCCTATGCGGCTCTGAATCATCCATACGCTAGCCGCGCGGAGCGTGAATGGCAGTGGTATCAGAAACACCGAGCTTCCGAAGCAGCCGCTGAAACTGAAAACGATTGAACCACAAAGGCACGAAGCACACGAAGCAGATAAAAGATTAAGGATCAGAGATCGCTCAGACAGTTCTAATACAAATACAAAAGCGACGAGAAGTCCGAAGCCTCTCGCCGCTTTAGATTTGCGAATTGACTCTAGGCCGATATGGGCTAGCGAACGCGTTGGCGCAGGCCGGCAGCGGCAATCAAACCCAAGCCGAACAGCACCACACTGGCCGGTTCCGGAATGTTGCCGAGCTGGAAGCCGTTGAGCAGTGAAGCGCCTTGAACCGTGTTGCCGAAACCGTTCGGGTCGGCCCAAGTGTAGACGGTGATGACCCCGCTCGCAGTGGCTCTGGTAACGAAACTCTTCGAATGGAAGTAAAAATTGGACAGCGACAGGGAATCGGGACCAGCAACCTGCGACCGGCCTTTAGTCGGTATCGGATTCTTGTATCCGGTATTGACGGGAGGAGTAGCAGCATTCATGTCGTCGTCCACAAAAACGGGCTGATACGAGACCGGATCGGGATCGCCGTTGGCATCCAACCACGCGGCGGGGCCGTCCAGGCCGCCGAGTGCCGCCAGGTCCGTCCAAGCTTGATAGCTTTGCCCAGGATCGTTTGGATCGGCTAGATTAGCTGCGTTGAAAGCTGCCTCGCGAGCAAGGCCCGTGAACTCGTACGCTCGATTGGGAGTCAGACCGGACAACGTGAGCTTGATGAAGTTTCGCCCGAAACCAACTGCACCGTCTCGTTGTGCGAAGGGAAAGTCCTGATACAACCCGGGCAGCCCGCCCATGTTTACTCCGCGGTTGCGCGCGCCGAAGTTCAGGCCGACGCCAGACAATCTAGCCGTAATGTTTCCTTGCGACGTGGCAAAAACTTTCGTAATTCCCGCGACTGCGTTAGTGACCCAATCCTCATTCGGGCTGTAGGCCGGGTCGAGTTGGTCAAAACCCTGGAACGTATTCCACGCCTGATAACCAGCCTGAGTGGGCCCCACGGTTTGCCCGCCGCCGTAATTTGCACCGTTGAGATCAACGGAAAGAAATGCTGTCGAAAACGGCGTTGCCATCGCATGCGTCGCACACATTAGTGTGCCCACCGCGAGGCAGACGTACAGCTTCATCTTCATAAGACACCCCTCCAGGTCAGCCGCGAAGCTGACCAACGAAACACAGGATGCAATCGTCGAGCACAGAAAAGTAAATTTCTCGCCGATTTCCTTTTAACAGGGTTTAGGGGCATGTCAACGAGTTGTCGCAATATTAATACTTTTTTGCGGCTATGCAGAATTTCACTTGGTTTCGAGTGGTCACGCGGCAAGTTATGCGTCGTCCGCGCTAACGTTGTCGCGAACACAAAACTTTTTTGCGTAAACGTGCAATGGCCAGCGCCAAATTACAAGTACAATCGACCGTTGTTGGGGAAGCTGCTTGTCGACTCTCAGTTGGCCTCTTTTGTGCGGTGGATTTTGGATACGTATACGCAAGTGGGGCGTTGTGCCCATGCCTCCCACACGTTGGATTAGGCGTATTGCGTTTCCCGACGTCGCTGCAAATGAATGACTGTGTGTTTGAGTTTCGCCAACTGCGTCTCGACCCCCCGAGTTTCCTGGTGCCTGGACTGAATGAACACACTCACGGCGGCTGTCGGCTAGCGCCCAGTCCCCGTGTACTAGCATGACCATTTGAATTGAGCTGACATCTGGATTGGAGACTTCGAATGACTAGCAGGTTATGGCGGTTGGTTTGCTCGGTCGGTCTCTGTCTCACGTACGCGATGGGTGGTATCCCGCAGTCGGCCCGCGCTGGACACACCCAATACGCTCATGGGCATCGATGCCATGGTGCTCAATCATGCCGGGCTGTTTCGGAACGCTACCCCCAACGACGGGTTCAACACGTTTCAATTCGGCGGTTTTAACATCAACAATCCTGTGACGACGGGGTACGGTCGGTATACGGCTTTCCGTTGGAGAAAAGACCAGGCCGGCGATTGCTGTATCAGCCACAATGCGCGGCTCCATAGCGACACTCCCGAAAGTTGGGATGGTGCTGCGCACTACCCAATTTGGGAGGGAGTGGATATCAGTTCGAGCTACTATCCGGCGATCGATCGAGTTGGTTTCGGACAACTTTTTGATCCGGCCGAGTATCAGATCGAAGTAAAGTTCAAGCCGCTGCTCACGCAGGCGACTGCAAATAGCCTGGGAGTAAACCCCTTTCCAAGCAATCCGAGTTACCCTCCCATCTCCACCGCTCTAGAGAACACAGCTCCGTTTTTCGGCGTCGGGCTGGATCTCTTGGGCGGCTACGTGTTCGATTCCGAGGCTGGCATTTACAAGCGCACAACGAAGGACTTGGCTACAACATTGGCAGCGCGGAGATGCCGATCAACAACTGGTACGCGACTGCGCCCAAGGATGCCGAAGGTTATGCTAGTTTTACAGTTCCCGTGACGCAGCCGTCTAACGTCGGAAAGGGCTTTTATTACAACTATGCGCAAGGCCAGACTCGCGATTGCTGCGTGGTTACCAATGGTGGGAGGGCGGGTGGGGCCGATGTGACAATCGGCTTCGGTGCCAACTACCAGCAGTTTGGCGGCGGTCCAGCAGATCCCGGCCGCCCGGGATCGAAGCTAAACACTCCCAATGGTGTGCCGCTCATCTCCTTTGGGGCACCGGCCGCGGAACTGGCGTCAGCATCGAAATCAAGAGCATCGCGCTCACGCGGATCGATCCCGGGCCGATTGTCGCACGGCTCGACGCCAACAGCGGCATCACTTACCGCTTCGGCAGCGCCCTCTCGCGAGCCCCCAACCTGGCGCCGGACGACCCGCCGATCAACGTGGGGGGCGGCTTCTCCATTAACCCGGTGGCCACAGACCAGATCAGCCGTTTCAATCAGAACGGCATGACCAACATGTTCATCAACGCAGAGACGCCCGACGCGGGCGATGCTGGGTTTATGGGTTACCAGTACCGGTTGATCCTCCGCGGTGCGCCAGGACCTCAAACGTTCGACGGCGAGGACGCCATGGTCAATATTCGAGCTCGGCTCACTGAACCTCTGACCAATCCGAATATTGCTCAGAATATGACGATCATCGCCAAGGACCTGGATGGTAGCGATTTGGCTGCCGGGGAGGGTGCGGATGAGTACACCGCCGGCGTGGCGCTTAATCAATTCAATACGACCTCGATGACGACCGTTTCGATCCCGTTGTCGCAGTTCATGCGCAATACCGCCATGCCGTTTGGATTTACGAACGCGGGTGACGACTCGCTGGAAAATTTCAATCTCTACGAGTTTGGACTCGGCGTTCTTCCCGGCGGCGGCTTGCTAAAGATGGAGTTGGAATATCTGGAGATTCGCACCGCGGCGGCGAACTGGCTGGTGACTACAACACCGACGGCAAAGTGGACGCGGCGGATTACGTGATGTGGCGCAACGATCCGGCGGCCTTCGGCGGCGATCCTGCCGGCTACACCACGTGGCGTGCCAACTTTGGCAAATCGGCCGGCTCGGGTAGCGGAAACCTGGCGTCGGTGCCTGAGCCCACTGCCTTGTTGCCCACGGTGCTTGCCGCTGGGTTCGCCGGGTTTGGTCGCCGGCGCTACAGTTAGGAACTACTCGTGCGATTTTCGCGGGATACGATTTCAATGGAGCTTCGCAATTCAAGGGTGAGCGACATGCAACACAATCCTAGCGTAGCAGGCACAAGTGTACCCGGCCGTCGCGTCGATGTGCCGTCCGCGCGCTTAACTAAAATTCCGTGCCGACGAGATGCTCAGAGTGGCGCACGTCGAGCATGCGTGTCTCGTGGATTCACCCTGGTCGAGCTCCTGGTGGTCATTGCAATCATTGGAATTTTGGTTGCTGCTCTTGTTGCCGGCGATCCAAGCGGCACGCGAGGCGGCGCGTCGCGCACACTGCACCAACAATATGAAAAACATCGGCCTGGCGCTGCTGAACTATGCCGACACCAAAAAACGGCTGCCGCCCGCGACGCAATACAACCCTAGCAGGCCGAACCCGCCGCTGGGCGTCGGTGCCAGGGGGGTGGTGCCTGGACAAAGCTCGGGCACGTGGGTGGTGTATATTTTGCCGTACATCGAAGAGCAGTCGCTCTACGATCGGTTTGACCATAGGGAGCCGATGCACCTCGCAACCAATAACAGTAAAAATCGGCCTCTCATTGCCACTCCATTGCCTTGGCTTATATGTCCAAGCGATAGTGAAACACCTCCCAATGGCCTTTTTCCAACCGAAGAAAAGCAAGATGGCGGTGGGACCAATCCTCCCGGGGGAAATCTCGTGATGGGCCTGTGGTATGTGGTATCGGCGGGGCCGACCTATTTCGACGGCTGCCCGTATTGCACGCTTTCGGGCGGGCAGACGCAGAAACCTGTGCTGCCAGGGAAATAGCCTCGGGTCTAACCCGGTCTCCGTGGCTGGGGACCCAATTGGTCGGATTGGAGCCACTCCAAGCTTTGCCGGCATGTTCGGGCGCTGGGACAAAGGAATCAAGTTGGCGGAAGTTACGGACGGACTCACCCACACCATCATGGCCGGCGAGACGATCGCCTCCCACTGCAAGTACCAGTGCGCCCATTGCCCAAATTTTCCAATCGCGCCCACAAATACTCCCCTCAATACGTTCATCAAGACGCCACTTAATTTGCCTGCGGGCGGGTGCCATATCGTTAGCCCGGATAATCCAGAACACGGCGGATATTGCGACGCTTGCGGTTACAAGAGCAAACATCCTGGCGGGGCTCATCTGTTGATGGGCGATGGCAGTGTTCACTTCGTCAATGAGTCGATCGACTTCGACGTCTACTACGTGCTCGGTGCGCGGAAGAGTGGCGTGACAAAGCACCTGCCGTAGCCAATAACTGCATTTGTTCACATGGTCGCTCAATCGCAGACGTGTGGAAGCCGTGGAGAAGCAATGACGAAAGCGCGAATGACGAACGGCGAATGGACGGACGATGGTTTATCGTTGGTCATTCGTCATTCGTCATTCGTCATTCTATCATTCGCAGTCATCTGGCTGGCCGGTTGTGGGGGCAGCGACCGGCCGAAGACCGTTCCCATCAGCGGCAAGGTGACCATTAACGGCCAGGCACCCGGCGAAGGCGGCAAGTTATACTTTACGCCGACTCAACCGGCTGAGGGTTATTCCAAGCGTCCGGCCAGCGGCACGTTCACCGCTACTGGAGAATATCGTGTGATGAGTTGGGAAGTGGACGACGGCCTGGTCCCGGGGCATTACACGGTCGGCGTGGTGCCGATCGATCCCAACAAGACGGCCATCCCCACAAAATTCCAGCAAGGCGCGACCAGCGGCTTGGAAGTCGACGTGCCGATGGATCAAGGCAGCATTGAATACAACATCGAGGTTGCCGGCAAGTAACGCTCAACTTGCACGGATCAGGACATGATCCGCGGCCAACGGCAACGTTAGTGGTCTCAACGGACCATCTGCCTGTTTAGGGTTGCACCATGTTGCGTCTGCCTCCAGCGCGTTGGCTCCCTTGGATGGCACTGATTGCATTCGCGTCGCCTGCCATGCCGCAGTCGATCATCGGGGGACAGCTGTCGCAACGATCGAGCGGCGCCGGCGGAAACGATTGGACGCTCAGCGAGAATGGTTACGTTGGCACGTACTTCACGTTGGCTGCCCCCGGGGCGGTGACGCTCACGGTCGATGCCTCCGGTTCGACCAATGATGCGACCAGCCCTCGCATGAACATCGTCGTGGCCGACACCCATATCGGTTTCGACGTAAGCGGCGGATTCACCAATTACGGGCATACGTTCGATCTGCCGGCGGGCACGTACTTCGTCCGCACCGAGTTCAATAACGACGTGCCGACGGCCAACCGCCAGCTTACGATACGCAACCTGAACATCAGTGGCGCCACCACGGTAAGCAACACGACAACCACGTCGACGAACAACGCCAACGCGCTGGCGGCGGCCGATACCTATATCGAGAAATTTCGCAAGGGACCGGCCAGCGTGGCGCTGGTGGGGCTCGCGCCGGGCACGCCGGTAGAAGTGAAGATGGTCCGGAACGCTTTCAACTTCGGCACGATGGTCCAGGGCTTCGACGCCAACGTGTTTCTCGCCCCAGTCAGCCCCGGCGACACCACATCGACCGCGGCACGCTACCAGCAGTTCGTAAACGCCCATTTCAACATTCTCGTGCCGTCGAACATGGGAAAATGGCAACCAAATGAAAGCGTGCAGAATGTGCCGACGATGGACCACGTCGATACGATTCTGAACTATGCCCAGTCGCACAACATGAACGTCCGAATGCACAATCTCATCTGGGGCAATCAACAGCCGACCTGGGTCAACAACCTGATTACCTCCACCCAATCGTCGAATCCCACGGTGGCTGCCCAAGCGAAAGCCGACCTGATGACGGCGATCGCCAACCGCATTGCGTATTATGTCGGCGACGGTGATGGCGACACCGGCGACGGCGATCGTGCGAGAAAGTTCAGCGAAATTGACGTGCTCAACGAAACCCTGCGAGAGGGTACTTATTGGGACATCTTCGGCGCCAGCGGCATCGCGGAAATCTACAAGAAAGTCCAGGACGCAGCCACCGCCGCCGGTGCGGACACGCGGCTATATACCAACGAGTACAACGTGCTGCAGTTTGCCAACGACCCCAGCGGCGGAGCCACCGACACCTACGCCAACTGGTATCGCCGCCATGTCGAGCAGATTAATAACGCGGGATTCGGCGAAGTCGTGACCGGCATCGGCGTCCAATATGCCGTCGACGCCCGCACTTCCAACACGCAAGTTCACAGCACAGCCCGCATTCAACAAGTACTGCAAAATCTTTCCGTGACCGGACTGCCGATTTCCTTGACCGAATTCTCTGTCAGTCCAAACTCGGGAGGCGTTATCACCACGGAACAACGTTCCGCCCAGGTCTACAACGAAACCCTCAGGATGCTCTATGGCACGCCGCAAGCGACGTCATTTCTGATTTGGGAGGCCTGGCCCCCGGCCGCCACCGACAATACGAACATTGTCGACGCTAATTGGAATCTACGGGCTTCCGGACAGGCACTCGTCGACTTGCTCGAGGCGTGGACGACACCGACGCAGAATCTACTAGTCGGGGCCGACGGCATGATCGACTTCACCGGGTTCTATGGCGGTTACGAAATCACGATCGGCGGGCAGACGTTCGATTTGTCGCTGCTCAAGGGGCCGCAGGCGTATTCACTCGTCGTCGCGCCAGGCGACTACAACGGCGATGGCACGTGTCGATGCGGCAGATTACACCGTGTGGCGCAACAACGCTTGACTCGGTCGACGATTTGCGGGCGGATGGCAACGGAAACTTTGTCATCGACAGCGGGGACTACGAGGTCTGGCGTGCGGCATTTGGCACGACGTACGATTTGGGCGGTGCGGCTAACCTTGCTGGTGTCCCAGTAGCGGAGCCAACGTCAAGTCTTTTGCTGCTAGTCGCAGGCGTTCTCGCTGGTGCTCGCCGACGACCACGAGCAGCGGCATCTAATACCGGTAAGTCGTGACACGTTGCACGGTCCATCGACCATCGTACAGATGTACGTGACGGCCCTGGTGGGTTTCGTCGCCATTGAGCCAGCGGCCGCCGACCCATTTTCCGTCTACGAAGCGGCCTTCCTGCACTCGATCGATGCCGACTTTGCCTTTGCCGTCGGCGGGCGCGAACGTGATCGTTACACCCATTCCCACGATCGCAAACTCATCGGGTGCGAGTTGAAGAATCATGGCCGAGCCGAGTGGAGTTCCGGGCGGCGTCTCCCATCGCCCCGGACCGAATGTCGGCAATGCTGTTACTAGTGATTCACCTTGAACCGGCGGCCGATCGAACCGCGCTTCGAAGACAATACCCGCTAGCTCGCCGCGCTGCGGCTGGTCGTCGGTTGTCCAATCAAAGGCGACCTGGGGTGACAACCCGATGATGGTGCCGTTCTGTTGGGCCTTGAGAATGAGGTCGGACATTCCCGATAACACACCGTAACAGCTCGTGATTAGTCGCGCCTTTCCATCGGAGACGTTCTCGATCGAGAACGGCCCGACGCCGATCGCACCGTATTTTGCGACGGCGTAAACGGCATTTCCGGATGCCCGCGTTGAGGGGGCCATCTCCGGAATGAACAGCGGGTTATTATTGCGAGCGTACCGCTCGCACCATTCCATAAAATTGGAAAAGTAAATGTCCGGGCAGATCATATCCAGCGAAGGCGCGCCGGCCCGCCACACTTCCATCAGGTGCGGCAACGGCCCGCCGCTGGGATATTGATTTGGCCGGTAGCCGGGCCGGATCAGCGCTGCGTTGGCAAACATCGTCAACGGATATTCGCGCTTGCCTGCCGCTCGCAATCTTCTCGACGTAATTGGAGAACTGCCAGGCCGAGAAGACCTCTTCGCCCTCGGGCTCAGAGCCGAAGACTTCTCTCCAGGTCCCTTTACTCTTTCGACCGGCTCGCTCCCAGAGTGCGCCGACATCGGGACCAAGTTCCCCTTTCGCCACCAGTGTCAGGAGCTCCTGCGGAACCTCGCCTCGATACGCCTCTTCCGATTTCGGCGAATGGTCCCTGGGCTCGGGAATCATGCCGATCTCGTTCTCCACCTGCACCATGATGACTGTGCGCTCGTCGGAGTCGTACTCCCGCGTCCACCGCATGAGCCTGCGCGAACGCTCGGGCGTCAGCTTCGTTGGCCGCCGTGCTCTCTGGGCTGATGATTTCCAGCGTCTCGCCGGAACTTTGCTTCACCCGCTCAAAGCGCGTCGTATCCCGTTTCACCCAGCTCGGCGCATAACACGACATGCTGTTCTTCCACGTTCCGAACCATAGCAGGACAAGCCGCAAGTTGCGTGCCCTTGCCGCATCCACTGCGCCTTGCACCAGGGTGAAATCGAACTTGCCCTCTTCCGGCTCAATCAAATCCCAGTAAACCGGGAGCATGATAGTGTTCAGGTTCATCCGCTGGCACTTATCGAGCGCCGTGTCGAGAACCGCGAGGTCCGAAGCAGTTGAATTTCCCAACTCACCTCCCAACGCGAGAAATGGTTTGCCATCCACATGCAGCTGAGTGACGCGATTTACTGTGCGTAGCTCCGGAAGCGGGCGCGTTTCCGCATTTAACTCCTGATTGCCGCCAATCGGGCAAAAAGAGTGCAACATAGCCATGGCAACAATAATGATATTCTCAACAACAGCGCCCTCTAATCATGGCGTTGGCAAGCATGTTGCGCAGAACGGGCGGGTCGAACCAATTCGTCATGACTCTCCATCTCGCTTACTTCGCGATGTTGAATTTACAGCGGGGCAAATGGTTGCGTCGTCCTACTGCACGCCGGAGATCGTGGGAATTCCCGAGGCAGGCGGGGCATGATCCGTTTTTCCGGGCGGCCCAAGCCATCGTGTAAATAGCGGCTTCAATGCATCCGCCCAGATTTGATAGCCGGTGACCGACAAGTGCAAACCGTCTTCCGCTACTCCTTCAAACAATTTGCCTTTTCGGTCGGCCAACTTATCGTTGATGTTCAGAAAGATGATCGAATCGCCGTCTGCAAAAGCAGCGATTTGCGAGTTGATTTTTTCAATTGCCGGCAGGAGAGAGTTTCCGCTCACATCGTTGCGCGGCGTGATGCCCATCAACACGATTTTGGCGGCGGGAGCTTTTTCCCGCACGGCATCCAGGATCGCGCGGATGCCGCGAGCGATCGACTCTGCCTGAGTGCCGCTTTCGTCACCCGATTTTAAGTTGCCCAGATTGTTCGTGCCAATCATGAGGACGACAACCTTTGGGTTAACGCAATCTAGTTCTCCGTTTTGTAATCGCCACAACACGTTTTGAGTTGAGTCGCCTCCCCAGCCGAAGTTCGCGGCGTTCCATCCGTAGAAGTTGTCGTCCCAGTTCTTTTTATGTTCCGGGTAGTCGGTCCCTTGCCAGCGCCGGATAATTGAGTCACCGAGGAAGTAGACGTCGATCACGCCTTGCTTCCTTTTCTTCAGCAACGCTTTGTGGGCTGGCATAAACAGCGCATTGGTTTGTGGTGTGGGCACATCTGGCGCTGGAGATCGGGGAATCTCTTGAGCTGCGACGTGGCCGAACGGTGATGCCAGGGCAAATGCCAAAACTAATCGAAACAATTTTCGCATGATTATTTTGAGTCAGTTTCGGATTGCGCAAATCTTATCGTTCTGTCGTCAGCTCGACGCGGAACTTGCGTGGCGTTTTGCCGACTCGTGAATGGAAGAATTGAACAAAGTAACCAGTCGAGCCGAAGCCGGACAGCTGCGCGACCTTGGAAATTGGGTATTTTGTTTCCAACAACAGGCGTTTTCCTCGCTCCAAGCGGGCAAACTGGATTTCGTCCAGGATCGTGCGACCAATCGTTTCACGAAAACGTCGCTCCAAACTGCGGCGCGAGACGGCCACTTCTTCCGCCACACCGTCAACCGAGATACCGCAACCTTGCGTGCGTCGGATGAATTGCAATGCCGTCGCGACGTCCTCATCTTCCACGGCAATAATGTCGGTCGATCGCCGTGCGACAACGCCTAACGCTTCCACAATCACATGGCGCTGAATGCGGCTGCCGCCTTTCATCATTTTGTCCAGCAATTCGGCGGCCCGATAGCCGCCCTTTTCCGCGTTGAGTGCGACGCTGGAAAGTGGTGGATCGGCCAGATCGCAGAAAACTTCGTCGTTATCAACTCCGAGTACCGCGATATCGCCTGGCACGCCGAGATCACTCAGACGACAGGCCTCCAGCACCTGGCGTCCGCGGTCATCGTTACAGGCAAACAGCCCGGCGGGAGTGGGCAAAATTCGCAGCCAGGCGGCCAGGTGTTCGCGCTCGTTTTCCCAGGCACGCTCGCGCGGGCGTTTGGGTTGAGGATAGACATGGACCTCGAACCCGGCCGCGCGGATTCGGGCTTGGAAAGCAATCTCGCGGCGGTGCGACCAGCCGCGCTCGTCCAGGCCGACATAGGCAAAATGACGAAAGTGGCGTTCGATCAAATGTTCGGCGGCGAAGCGGGCGACCTCGTCGGCATCGGAACTCAACTCCGGAAATCTGGCCAGAGGGTTGCCCGGTTTCTTCTGCTCGTCGGTCAGGCCAACTGCGACCGTGGGCAAATTTGCTTTGATAATGGCATTGGCGACGCGCTGGTTTGGAATCCGGGCAATGATGCCGGTTCCGCCCCATTGCTTCATCTTGGGAAGCACCTGCTCGAAATCGCCGGGCGTGATGTGAAAGCTCCAGGGGCCGTGCTGTCGTGCGTACCCGGCGATACCGCAAAGCAATTCACGCCCAAAGGCACGCGCCGTTTCGATCAACAATGCGACCCGCGGAGTTTGCCCTATCATATTTGTACCTACGTTGCGGCTAAACTGCAGCGTAGGCATGGAACACGGTTTGTCGCGATACGCAATTGCGCAAGAAAGTCCGCGCAACGCGTCGTTGGCAATACCTTGCCATCCTACGGCAGCGGACCCGCTTCGCAGAACTTCATGAATTTCTGCGCCGCATTCGACAGACGCTCGCCTTTGCGGATCAGAATGCCCGAGTCAATCGGCCGGACGTGACGATGGAGGGGGCGGATGCCGACACGGCGGCTGCGTGTGACGGCTCCCGAAGGATGCAGCGGCACAATCGATATGCCCAAGCCGGCCTCGACCATCCGAACGATGAGATCGGTGTTGGTCGCTTCCATTTCAATTCGTGGACTCAGGCGGTGCTTGTGAAAGGCATCCAGCACATGCGATCGACCCGTGGAACCGCGCTCGTAGATAATTAGAGGTTGTGAGGCAATGTCGGCCAGCCGCAGCCGATTTTTTTGAGCAATGGGTGTCCCTGCGGCGTGATCATGCTCCAGTCCATTGAGAACCAATGACGGTACTCCAATTCTGTCGAGACTTCGTACGGGGCCGCCACGCCCAGTGTGATTTGCGGATCTTCTCGGAGCGCATCATCAATCTCCTCTTCCGTGCGCGCGCTGAGGCGAATGCGAATCGCTGGTTCGGCCGCGTGAAACCGGCACACCACATCGATCAGCGCGTACGCGATGAGATACTGGCTGGCCACAACGCGGACTTCGCGGGGCTCGACCGACTCGCGAAACAGCTCGGTGAGCTCGCCCGCGCTTTCCAAGAAAGCGACCGCATGGGGTAAAAACCTCAGGCCCTCCTGCGTTAGTGGTGCACTGCGACGAATGCCACGGCGCTTGCGATACAGCTCGACACCCAATCGCGACTCGAGCGCGATCAACCGACTCCGCACGCCTTGCTCGGAAAGGTACAGCACTTCGGCGGCGGCCCGCAGACTTCCTTGCCGGGCAAGCTCCACAAGAGCAGCCATCTGGTCGGTCGACAGGGATGGTAAATCTGACATGGCTTGGCCCTGAACAGAGAATCGGCGACTGACGCGATACACAATTATTTCCATTGTATTATACATAATTAACAAGTTTTTCCGGTATTTGCGAGCGTGTAGGATTAAGCAGCAGTGGCACTCACTTCACTCTGGAGGACAAGTCCATGTTTCGCAAACTGTTGTTTCTCTCGGCACTCGCGCCATCGCTTTGGTTGCCGTCGCAGCTCATCGCAGGCGGGCCGCCGTTTTTGTGCCTGCCGATTGAGGGCGTAACGCCGGACAACGCGACCGCCGGCGCTGCCTTGATCGACGCCAAACTGGAAAACCAACGGTGGTCGCATCCTGAATGGTCCGGCGGGGTCGCGATCCATCAACAGCCGAACCAGCCGTACATGACCTTCTACATGAAGGAGGACGTCCGGCTGAGCGACATTGACGCCGCACTTAAAGGCAGTGACTTCTCGATTCCCCGCGACCGACTCAAATTGTTCGGCCATGTGATCCTGGAGATCGATCCGCGTACGACGCCGGCCAAAGAGTTGATAGCGGCGCTGGATTTAATGGAGTACGTGTCGATCGCCGGTTCGGAGGAAAACAAAGGCGTACTTCTGGTGACGGTGGAGATGCCCTACCCGGCCGTGGAAAACCGGCCGAACCCGGAAACCGTTTGGTCGGAGAAGTTCGTAAAGAACGATTACACGTCCACTCAGTCGACGAAGCCCGGGTCGCCGATCGGTGCTCAAGAGTTGCCAGGTTATAACGCGTTTTGCGATGTGCTGGCAGAGCACAACGCGAACTTGACGGGGATTCGTTGGAGCACGAATCATGCGTGCCGCGCGCTGGGCTGCGTGAGTATGCCGAAGGCGGATGCGGTCCTCGCCACGGCGACCGAGTTGTCGTCGCCCAAGAAAAACTAGACGAAACCCAACCGAGCTGGCGAAGCTCCTGCTGGTCGAGAAAATCCAGCAATTCCAACGCAGCGGGAGCTTCGCCCCTCTCATCAAAGGTTTATTGATTCCAACGCCTTTCCACCCGGCGTTGACGTGCGGCATTCTTTAAGGCACTCTCAAAACGCCACTGCCACTGCCGCCAAAGTTCCGCTAAGTGTTTCGGATTCACAATGGCACATGCTTACGGGCTGAGACCCGAAGACATGCCACTCGCCGGGGGCCCTGTCTTTGGAGACTGGGTTGAAGTGCGTAGAATTCTGTAACCATGGATGCACCGTACAACTCGTTGCCAATCTTGCCGGCTGGTAGTCACGACACGGCCATCGATCCTGTGTGTGGCATGACCGTGGATAAATCCACCGCCCAACACACACTGGTACACGATGGCGTTCACTATTATTTTTGTTGCCGCTCATGTCGGGATAAGTTTGCTGCCAATCCAACGCTATTCCTGTCGGGGTCACCCGCGCAGCAAAGTGGCTCTGGTCATAGTCCGAGCCAGGTGTCCGCAGCACGCGTACGGCCGCCGACGCGACTTACATTTGCCCGATGCATTTGGAAGTCCGGCAGCGCGGGCCGGGCAGTTGTCCCAAATGCGGAATGGCGCTGGAACTCGAAACGCCTTCGGCTGGCGTGGAACGCATTGAATACACGTGTCCCATGCATCCGGAGATTATCCGGTCCGAACCGGGCACTTGCTCGATCTGCGGGATGGCGCTCGAGCCGCGGACTGTTGTCGCGGGAGAATCGAATCCTGAACTTGTCAACATGTCGCGCCGCTTGTGGGTGAGTGCGGCGCTGACTCTGCCGCTTTTTCTGCTCGCCATGTCCCGGATGCTTTGGGCCGACCCGTTCCACGCCTGGCTGCCCAGCCGCGTTTTTTCTTTGATTGAATTCGGACTGGCGACACCGATCGTATTGTGGGGCGGGTGGCCATTCTTCGTGCGGATGTGGCAGTCGTTCGTGAATCGCTCGCCGAATATGTTTACGTTGATCGGCATCGGTATGCTCACTGCGTACGTGCATAGTACGATTGCCACATTTTTTCCCGGCGTCTTTCCCGAGTCGTTTCGTACTCATGGCGAGGTTGGTTTGTATTTCGAATCGGCTGCCGTGATCATCACGCTCGTACTGCTAGGCCAGGTACTCGAACTTCGCCTCGCAATCAGACCGGCACGGCCATTCGTGCGATGCTCGGCCTGTCGCCCAAAACGGCGCGGCGACTACGGGCAGATGGCAGTGAGGAAGACATTCCGCTTGACCAGGTCCAGGTCGGAGACCGGCTGCGCGTGCGGCCTGGTGAAAAAGTTCCGGTCGATGGCGTCGTCGCCGAGGGCCGCAGTTTTGTCGACGAATCGATGATCACCGGTGAACCGATTCCTGCGGAAAAAAGCACGGGCGATCGCATTATTGGAGGCACCGTGAATGGCACGGGCAGTTTCGTGATGCGTGCCGAGCGTGTGGGCAGCGAGACCATGCTTGCGCAAATTATTCGGATGGTTGCCGAGGCTCAGCGGAGCCAGGCTCCGATTCAGCGATTGGCCGATCAAGTGGCGGCCTATTTTGTGCCGGCGGTGCTGCTCGTGGCCGTCCTCACATTTGTGGCCTGGTCAGCGTTTGGGCCGGAGCCGCGGTTTGCGTACGCACTGATCAATGCGGTTGCCGTGCTGATCATCGCTTGTCCTTGTGCGTTGGGCCTGGCCACGCCCATGTCGATCATGGTCGCGGTGGGCCGCGGGGCCTCGGCCGGCGTGCTTGTCAAAAACGCCGAGATGTTGGAACTCATGGAAATAGTCAACTCGCTCGTAGTCGATAAGACCGGCACGCTTACCGAAGGCAAGCCGCGGCTCGTATCGGTCGTGCCTGTTGGTGGCTGGAGCGACAGTGAGTTGCTACGCCTGGCGGCGAGTCTCGAGCAGGCCAGCGAGCATCCGCTGGCGGCGGCCATCGTCCGCTCGGCTCGTGAACGCGGCATCACGCTGGGTGAAGTTAATGACGTTCAGTCGGTCATCGGCAAAGGCGTGCACGGCCGCGTCGCGGGCCGCACAGTCATTGTCGGCAGTCGCAGCATGCTCGATGACCTGGGTGGCGTGCCGGGTGATCTCGCCGAACGGGCCGAAGCACTTCGCCGCGACGGTCAAACCGCGATGTATGTCGCGATCGACAATCAGGTTGCCGGCCTGCTCGGCGTTGCCGATCCCATCAAGGAATCGACACCGGAAGCGCTGCGCGCCTTGCGTGAGGAAGGAATTGAGGTGTTCATGGTGACGGGCGACAGTCGCACGACCGCAGAAGCTGTGGCGAAGAAGTTGGGCATCGAGCGTGTTGAGGCCGAGGTTTTGCCCGAGCGAAAGGTGGCGATCGTTGAGCGACTCAAGGCTGAGGGGCGGATCGTGGCCATGGCAGGCGACGGGATTAACGACGCGCCGGCGCTCGCCGCGGCCGACGTGGGGATCGCGATGGGCACTGGGACGGACGTGGCCATCGAAAGCGCGGGCATTACACTCGTCGAGGGCGACCTACAAGGAATCGTGCGGGCTCGACGGCTCAGCGAAGCCGCGATGCGAAATATTCGCCAGAATTTGTTATTCGCGTTCGTGTACAACGCCTTGGGCGTTCCGATCGCGGCTGGCGTTCTTTATCCATTCCTGCGCCTGCTGCTCAACCCGATGATCGCCGCCGCCGCGATGAGTTTTAGCTCGGTTTCGGTGATCGCGAACTCGTTGCGGTTGAGGAACGTGCGGCTGTGATCGATTCCGCGACGCGGTTGAATAAGAATATCCCCTGGGTAGTGCAGCGGAACCCTCACCCGCTCGATAACTAGAGGCTAAATTGAGCGGCGTTACGCGATCGATGGCACTTCGAATGCCTGGCGGTATTCGCGGCGGAGGTGGTTGTTGGCCTGGCCGGCGTGCTCGCCGATGAACGTCTGCTTTTCCGCGTCGAATTCCAGGACCGGGCTGCACTTGAAGTCGGAGTTTTCGATATCGACGTCGTTGCGGGCCAGGTGCTCTCGCGTGATGCCCACGAGCACGCCCCACGCCCAGAACCCTTCGCCGATCGCGCGGGTATTTTTGTCGGCGTAAGGGGTGCCGACGCGGCAGGCGATGTTGGCCAGGTTGCACCACGCGGTGGACTGGTGGCCGATCTCGACTTCAGCGTTGAGCCGCTTGCGGTCGCGCGCGGACGGCGTCGACGAAGTTGCGCGGGTGCTCGGCGCCGGCGTCGCCTTTGAATTTGCGGATTTCGTTTCCGCTGGAATCGTACGCCGTGCCGCCGCCGCGTCCGCCGGCGTAGTAGCCGCCTTCGCACTCAATGATGTAACCGCTGCCCACGCCCTTGAACTTCACGTCCTGGTCGCTGCCCGATTCACTGGGCAGATTCGTAAGGCCGAACAGCATGGGGATGGAGCCGGTGTCGTAGTATGCGATGCACACGTTGGGACTCTGGCCGGCATCGTTCCAGACGACGCGGCCGCCCGCGGCCAGGATGCGTTTTGGGAACGGCACCTGGTCGCGGTACACAACGTTCACCGCGTCGTCGATCACATGGATTCCCCAGTTGCCAAGCTCGCCGTTGCCGGTGTTCCAATCCCAATGCCAATCGTAATGCAGCTTGTCGCGATAGATGGGCTCGTCGCGGGCCGGGCCGAGCCAAAGATCGAAATCGATCGTTGCGGGCGGCTTGAGCGGCGAGGTGCGCTTGCCGATGGATTCGCGCTTGCCGAAGCGGGTCACGAACACGTACTTGATTTCGCCGAGCTTTTTGTCGTCGTGCAGAAAGGCTTTCAGCTCGCTTTGTAGCGGGTCGGACCGCTGCTGCGTGCCAACCTGCACGATGCGGTCGTGTTTGCGAGCGGCGTTCACCACCTGCTGGCCTTCCCAGTGGTTGTGGGCCAGCGGCTTTTCGACGTACACATCTTTGCCGGCCTGGCAGGCCCAGATGGCGGCCAGTGCGTGCCAGTGGTTGCAGGTCGCGATGGCCACCGCATCGAGACGGCGGTCTTCGAGCAGCTTGCGGAGGTCGGTGTATTTGGTCGCGTCGGCGTGCTCTTTGGCAGCCGCATCGAGGTTGGCCTGGTCGGGATCGCATAAGGCGGCGATTCGGACGTCGCGCAAGCGTCCAAATTGTTTGAGCAATTCCTGGCCGCGGCCGCCGACGCCGATGAAGCCGACGTTCAATTGTTCGTTCACGCCCTGGGCGCGGAGCGGCGAAACGGCAAGAGCTGCGCCGATGGCGGCCGATTGCTGCAAGAAACTGCGACGATGAATGCGTGCCATGATCTCAACACCTGTGGAGGAGATTGGAGCGGGGAGCACGACTCTTCTTAACACCTCTCCCTCTGGGAGAGGTCGCGAGGAATCGAGCGGGTGAGGGTTACGTGTTGCTGTGGAGAACCCTCACCGCTCGATAGCTCGCTGCCTCTCCCAAGAGGAGAGGCGAATTCTAACTCCTGCTCCTTGCTTGATAGCATACCAGCCCTGCGCCGGCGAGCAACAAGAGTAGCGCGGGGGACGGTTCGGGGACGGCTCCCAGAAACCCAAGATCGACATCTGCCAGCGAGCCGCCGGCACCCACAAACGCCGCCTTCCATTGGTGGAAATCGGCGAAATCGACGATGCCGTTGCGCACTAGGTCCCCGTCAATCCGAGCGGCTACCGTCTTGCGGAAGTTGGCGCGGATCGGCTCGAAGTCGGCGAAATTGACAATCCCGTTGCCATCGACATCACCCAGAACCGGCGGCGGGCCAAAACCATTGTTCGTCATTAACGTGCTAATCTGGGCGGTGTCGAGCGCCGAGTCGAAGACCCACAGTTCATCGAGACCACCTTGGAAATAATGATTCGTATCTCGCTTACTGCCGATATGACCGACCGGTGAGCCGGAGGGGAGAATGTCAACGATCGCGTCCGTGCTGACGACCGCATTCGATTGCACGCCGTCGATGTACATAAACATCGTCTTGAGCTCTTTATCCCAAGTCCACGCAACATGGCGCCACGTGCTATCGGCGATGTTGTCGGCCGTCGGATCCGCCGCTGCAAGCGTCACCGCTACGATATCGTCGTTGGGATTGTTCGAGCTGCGGAACTGACCGCGCGGCCGGCTGGCGGTGTTCGTATCAACGTTGGCGAGGCTAAACCAATACGTGAAGTTATTGGCCGCCCCGCCGGCGATCCATGTGCCCAGGACCGTGTTGCTTCTGGTGACGTTGTTGGTATTGACCCACGCGGCGACGGTAAAGTCGCCGCCGGTACTGCCTTCGATTTCGCGAATTTGTGGGAACTCGAAGAAGCCGAAATTGGCGGCGTCTGCGCCAGCCACGTTGTTGAACATCGCACTCTGACCGAATTTTCCCGACGCCGAGGTGATGTTCACCGTACCGCCATAGACAGCGGTCGCGTTATGGAGCCCTGTGGTATCGGCCGCCGCCTCGATGCGCCCCCCTGCACCGGTGGTGATGGCACCAGCATCGAATGTCCAGTGAGCGATCGCATTCTGAGCATGGACCGCGGCAGGCATCGTCGCCAACAGAGCCAGCGCTAATGCGGCCTGTAGGACCCGTCCGTTCTGCCGCAAGCCACAGCTATCGGATTTAGAATTGCACATCGATCTCACCTCACCGTTGCATTCAGAATCGTAAATGGAAGCTTTTCGGCCTACCTTAACAAAAATCGAAGACGCTGAGTGCGAGCCTTGCCTGACATTACCGCCCACCCGACTAACAACAATACGAGGGTGCCGGGTTCCGGCACGCTGGCCAGAAAGCCCAGATCGACACCAGCGAGCGAGCCGCCGGCACCGACAAACGCCGCCTTCCATTGGTGGAAATCGGCGAAATCGACGATGCCGTTGCGCACCAGGTCACCGTCGGTGCGAGCGTCGACCATCATACGGAAGTTGGCTCGAATCGGCTCGAAATCGGCGAAGTCGACAATGCCGCTGCCGTCGACGTCACCCAGCACAGGCGGGGGTCCCACCTCGATGTCGCGTTCGAAAGTCGCCCCGGGCATCACCAGCACGTTGTCGATCGCAAACGTGCCGACGTCGCCCGTAGTGGAGCTGCCGATTCCGAATCGTTCGAGCGGGCGTTGACCACCGTTAAATCCACCAATCCCTTTATGTTGGGCGAAAGTGTTGGTGGCATTGTTGAGAATGTAAGGCACATATTGAAATCCCGTGAGCGTCACCGGCGTGCCGTCAATGGGACTCATGTAAGTTACGTCCGATGCCTTGTTGTTCGCTACCAGAAAGATGGTTTCATCTCCGTTGTTCACGTACGGAGCACGCGGGGCATCGCGGAAAATAATGGCTTCCACGACATGATCGGCATTCTGTAACGTGCCGTGGCCGGTTCCGATGCCTGCCCGAATGATCACTTCCATTCGTGTCGGATCTTGTGTTTCAACGATCGGTTCCACGACGTCGAAAGAATACGTGAGAACTTCGGCATTGAAATTCTCTACGACCGAAAAAGTTGCGCGAGCCGTCAGAGGATCGACCAAGCGTAGTATTCCATCGCCAATCGTGCTGTTCACGATCATCGTGTTTGGCTGGAGTACGTCGTCGTCGAAGCCTTCAAAGTAAAGCGCTTGTGCTGGTGCCGTATCCGCACGGATCGACATGCATGTAGTCACCACTGCGACAATAAGTACGGACCGATATCTCGACACGTTGAACAACATGAGTTTGCCTCTTCCCATTGTTGCAAGTTGTACATAAACGATTAGTTGTATCTCGTAGTTTAACCCATCACGATGACTTACTTCTCGGCCTTCTCGGCGCCGAATGCTTAAAATTTGCGTCACCCAACTATGGAATTGAAGCGTCAAGATTGAGCACCGGCTGGAAATGCCGCAATGTTCACGTCGAAGTACTCAGGCAGCTACGATTTCGCGGCCCATCGCGAATTCTTGCTGGAATTCATCGACATCTGCCCGTAGCCTAAACGGAGTTGCTTGCGTGTAGGCGACCGACAATTTGCGATTGGCGAGTGCGATGCAAATGACAATGCTCAGGTTTTTTTCAATCGTCGTGTTTGTGTCTCTCGTGCTGGCGCCCATCGTCAGCGCCGTTCAGGGACAGACAATTCAGCCGGGCGCGATTTCCGTTGCACTAAGAAACGTGGCTATGGTGACGCCCGGTGCCACGGGCGCGCCGACGTTCGGCGTCAACTCGGGTGATCCGCGGTTTCTGTACGTCGGGGAGCAAGGCGGCCGGATCCGCACGCTTGACTTTAATCAGGCGAATCCGCTGCTCGGAACCGATTTTCTCAATATCCCTGCGGCGCTTTCGCAATTGATGGCGCAAACACTGACGATTGGCAACGAGAAAGGGTTATTGGGCGCCGCGTTTCATCCTGATTTCAACAATCCCGCCAACCCCAACGGCTACCGGAAGTTTTATACCTACACGAGCGAATTACTCGACCTGGGCGGCCGCGTTCCCACGCCCACGCCGCATCTATTTCATCAATCGGAAAGGCCATTTGCTCCGTCGAACACGCCGTATGACCATCAAAGTGTGATCCGCGAGTGGTCGGTCAATCTGCCCGATGCGAGCGGAGTGGCGACGGTGGATACCAGCAACATGATGGATCCGGCGCGGCATCGCGTGGTGATGCGGATCGGAGAGCCGGGACAATTTCACAACGGTGGCGCGCTGGCGTTTGGTCAGGACGGCTATCTGTATATATCGTTAGGCGACGGCGGAGCCGGCAATGCCAATGGCGCCAACGACGGCGGCAACGATGTCAACGCCAACCAAGGACACACCAATCCCGGCAATCCAGATACGCCCGGCGGGTGGACCGGCCAAGGCAACGCCCAAGATCGCCGCAACGTCTTCGGCAAGATCTTACGCATCAAACCCACGGCCGACACCGACCCGGCGACGAACGCAAACACAGTAGGCGCCGGCTATCGCATTCCGAAAACAAATCCATTCACCAGCGACACCAATACGCAAACACCGGTGCCTGGATGGCAGGACAATTGGGCCGACGAAATATTTGCGTATGGGTTTCGCAATCCGTTCCGTATCAGCTTCGACCGCGCGACGGGCGAATTGTATGCGGCCGACGTCGGACAGGACCGAAACACGATCTCGCGCGAAGAGGTGAGCCGGATTCAATCTGGCGCCAATTTCGGCTGGGTCATTAAGTCGGGTACCGAAATCAACGATCGCCCTCCAGGTGCCCCCACGAATACCCACTCACCAAACATCGGCGTGCCGCTCGTGGATCCGATCGCACAATACCCCACGACGCAGCTCGGCCAGGGAGGGCTCGCCGCCATCGGCGGTTTTGTGTATCGCGGCACCGCGATCCCCGGGCTTGCAGGCAAGTACGTGTTTGGCGACTTGAATCGGGGCGATGGCAGTGGCGGCCGGATGCTCTTCACCGATTTCAGCGATGCGGCGCTGAGCGTGTTCGATCTCAGTATTGCCGGCATGACGCCGAAGCCCAACGGCGTGCTGATTCACGGCGTCGCCGAAGATGCCCGCGGCGAGCTGTATTATCTGATGGAAAACGGGCAAGTGCTCAAGCTGGTGCCCATTCCCGAGCCGATGTCCTGCGTGCTCGTAATTGTTTGCACTGTAACAGTCGGCTTATTCCGCGATCCCGGCGTCGCTTCGCGAGTTAGCCCGCGGGTGCCACTGGCACCGCCAGTGCCGATTGGAAGCTCCAGAACTCGATTGCCTGGACGAATCGAGCTTACACCACCTTGCACTTGTCGACTGTTGTTAAAGTCTGGTCGCAAGGATTTCGCGTGAACTGGCACTGGCAGAGCCAGTGGCAGCCAATTCACGCGGTATAATGATTGCATGGAAGCAGCCGGCAATTCGAACAAGCAATTGAGCACGACAGGTGAGGTCGAAATTGCGAACCTCACTGAATTTCTGCAAATCGCCGCGCACCAGGTGTGGCCGGTTGGTGACGACCCGGGGAACACGGTCCCGTCGTATCGCCTAGCCTTGGGCAAGGAGCCGATCCAACTCGGGATCATCGAATCGCGGATTTTGCTCTACTTGGCGAGCCGGCCGTACTATTCGTTCACGCGCCATTCAATTGCCAATGCAGTCAGTACCATGCAATATCCGCTGGTAGAGGACTCGGTCGACCGCCACATGGCCGCGCTCGTCGACCAGCTTGGCGTGTTCCACGATTACGTGCAGACAGTGCCGTATGTAGGCTACCGCTTTAAGGCATAGTGCTTGAAATACGACGCGGCTTCGCGTATCGCCCACGCGCCCTGGAGAATAGCATTTCCGCCGCTGCGCAGACCCTCACCGCTCGATAACTCGCTGCCTCTCCCCAAGGGAGAGGCGGGTGCCATGCTATTCGCGGCGCTGTTCCTCGGCCAGTAAGCGCTGGATTTCTTCGTCAGAGAGATTTTCTATCTCGGCCAAGAGGCTGGCAAGGTCGTTGTCGTCGGCGCGAGTGGCTGCGTGATTGCCGGGCGGATTGGCTGATTCGGCCACCAGTGCCGATTGTCCATTGGATCCTGGATCAGTGGCCTCGGCAGATGCATTGAGCGACTGCTCGGCCAAATAGCGTGCCAGTGCCGCGGGCGTGGGGTAGTTCCAGGCGACGATCGGCGGCAGCGGTACTTTGAATTCGTCTTCGAGTTCCTGGCTGAGTTCGATGGCGGTAAGTGAATCGACACCAAATTCGGCAAACGGCCGATCGCGGGAAATTTCGGTAGTTTCGAGACCAAGCCGGGCGACGATCCATTCCAGGAGCCAGGTTTCGATCCGCTCGGCTGCGCGTTCGAGCTCGAGGTTGCTTGGACCGTGTAGGTGCCGCGAGCCGAGCGGCATTTCGGCAGCTGTGCGACTTTGTCCACCTCGGCTTGGCGGTCCTGCAGTAGCGGGTTCGCCGTTGGCCGTCCAGGAAACGCCTTCGCTGTGGATGTGCATGTCGGCGTGAGGGATAGATTTTGTGGCTGCAGAACTTTTCGGAGCGGGGTTTGTCCACGAGTGGACGACTTTCAAATCGCCGGCCAGATACTGCTCACGGCACAAATTGCGCTGCACTTTGCCGCTGGAGGTGATCGGCAGCGAGGTTTGTCGAATCAGCACGATGGCGTGCGGGTCGAGCTCGTGCTGCTCGACGATCCCACGGCGAATTGCCCGCACGATGTCGTCGAAGTTCGCATCGCGGTATTGCCGATCGAGCTGATGCACGACCACCAGTTGTTCCTGGCCGTCTTCGTCTTCCACGGCAAATGCGGCACCGGGCAACACGGCCGGGTGGGCTTCTTCAGCCGACTGCTCGATATCCTGCGGATAATGGTTGCGGGCGCGGATGATGATGACGTCCTTGACGCGGCCGGTGACGAACAGCTCGCCATCGCGGAAGAAACCAAGATCGCCGGTGTGCAAGAATCGTCCGTCACGCCCCTCGACGCGAGCGCCGAAAATCTGCTCCGTCTCTTCGGGGCATTCCCAGTAACCCAACGTCACAGAGGGACCTTGCACCAGGATCTCGCCGACTTCGCCCTCAGAGCACTCAATCGAAGTTTCAGGATGCACGATGACGACGATGTGTTCGTTGATTGCCGCTCCGCATCCGACGAGCCGCTGCGTCATCTGCACCGGTTCGCCGCAGGCAGGTACAACACGGTGCTCGGCGAGCGCCGCTCGATTCACCGTGATGACGCGCGGCTCCTGGCGATAATCGGGGCCGGCCGCCAGCAGGGTTGTTTCCGCCAATCCGTAGCAAGGATAAAACGCGGCCATGCGAAACCCGGCCGGTGCGAATGCCTCGGCAAAATGTTGCAGCGTTTCGGCGCGAATTGGTTCAGCACCGCAGAAGGCCAATCGCCAGCGGCTCAAATCCAATCCAGCCCGCTCCTCGGCTGTCGTGCGACGAACGCAATACTCGTAGGCAAAATTCGGCGCACCGGTAATTGTCGCGCGGTAGTCGTGAATCGCTTGCAGCCAGCGCATGGGCCGTTGCAAAAATGCGGATGGCGACATCAACACGCTACGCCCGCCCATGTAGAGCGGAGTCAGGATGCCGCCAATGAGGCCCATGTCGTGGTACGCGGGCAACCAGAACACACCCGTTTGAGATAGCAAATCGTCCTCGATCTCGCCGATGCCAAACGCCTGGCGAATACATTCCAGGTTGTTAAGCAGGTTGCCGTGCGACACCATCACGCCCTTCGGGTCGCTGGTCGAGCCGGACGTGTATTGCAGAAACGCCAGGTCACTTTCGGCCACGGTCGGTCGCTGCCACATGTCGGCCAGATCGTCGTCCAGTTCATCGGTTGCGATCCACTGGCTGGTGGCCGCGTCGGCAGAGAGCAGATCCGGATCGATTGTGGTTAACGTCTGGGCAGTGGATAGTGCAACATGCGCGTCGCAATCGAGAGCGATCCGCTGCAGCCGCGGCATGGGACGCTTAGGCTTGGGGTACGTCGCCGGGACAGCAACGACTCCGGCGTACATGCAACCGAAGAACGCCGAAATGAATTCCAAGCCGGCCGGATACACCAGCAGCGCACGATCCCCAGGCCGCAGCTCGAGCTGAAGTCGGGCAGCAATCACCTTAGCGCGACGGTGCAGTTGCCGGAAACTGACTTCCGACAAACCATCGCGGTCATCAAGAAATACGTATGCACTGCCATCGGGATTCTCGACGAGTTGGCTCGCGAGCAATTCGAGCATGGTTCGGCGACCGGCTTCACAGTGCATCGTTGGTTATACCTGTCGCAAGTATCGAAGCGTCATCAAGTGGCGCATTTGGGGAATTCTGCACCAACCACGCGTACGCTGGTCGAAGTGTGTTCAACCGAAACAGGGTCTCGTTTGAGACTGACCGCTATAAAACATGGGGCTCGGCAATTACCTGGGTTGCCGGCTGGCCTCAGCTGGATTCCCTGAGCAAAGACTCCTATTTTAGATTGTGGAAAGGGTGCCTGGAAGGCCACGCGAAATTGACGGCCTGCGAAAACGTGGTAAAGCTGAGAGAATCCGCTCTACGGTGAACCCCGGCGGATCTGGGTACCTCGATTGTGGCCTGAGTATTTTTGCTAATCCTCAGAATCCCTCACGCTATCCCAATTCGTGACAATCGCTTAAATCCATGGAGCACGGCGTTAATCCACCGACGCGACTTACGAACGAAGCGTCGGTTCGCCTCGTTTGCCTACCGTTTGCAGGTGGAGGTTCGGCCTCCTATTATCGCTGGCGTCGGCATGTGCCCGCCTGGATCGAGCTCGCGCCTGTTACCTTACCGGGGCATGATGGCCGCCTGGCTGAGCGGCCGCTGACTGATCTCCGCACGCTAGTTGAGCTGCTGGTCGACGAATTGCAGCCCACGTTGGACAAACCGTTTGTGCTGTTGGGGCACAGCATGGGCGCATGGCTGGCATTCGAAATGGCGCGAGCTGCGCCGCCGCTCACGGTTGCCGGAATTGCTTGTGGTAGCGGCCAATCGTGCTCCGCACGTGCACTTCGCGGAATCGCCGATTCACGGTTTGCCCGATCAGGAGTTTTTGGACGTGCTGGGGCGACGCTACGGCGGCATACCACCGGCGGTGAGTGCATCGCCTGAGTTGGTGCAGTTGTTGAAGCCGGCGCTGCGTGCGGACATTCAAATGGTCGAAAGTTATCAGTTCGCTGATGAGCCGCCGCTCGAGACAGAGATTCTCGCGCTGGGCGGCATCGATGACCCGGTCGTTTCCGCCGCGCAGCTCGAGGGATGGCGGCACCACACGAGCCTAGCGTGCTCGGTGAGACTGCTACCCGGCGGGCATTTCTTTCTATTTGACGCGGGGAGTAACAGTCGGTCTGGCACATCCGCGAATCATCCGAAAAAACGCCGGCGCTGCGAATGATTGTCGAGAGAATTGAAAAATGTCGGTCGGCTAGCCTAGCTGATGGTCCCGCTGCTAAGAGCCCATCTCATGGAAACTGATTGGCCCGAAGTCAGCGAACCTGCATCCCTGTCGACGGACAAAGCGCACATTTGGGCCGTGTCGCTGCAACGCCGCGGCGTCGAGGACGAAATGTTGGCCATGCTGTCCCCGGAGGAACGCGGGCGGGCCGAGCGGTTTCGAGTGGACGTGCCGCGTCGACAGTTTACGGTCGCGCGTGCCGCGCTTCGCATGCTGCTTAGTCGGTATCTTAACATCCCGGCAACGGAGATCATCCTGACCGAGGATGCCAACGGGAAACCGCAGCTGGCGCGGCAACGTGGCTCCACGCCACTGCATTTCAATGTGGCTCACTCCGACGAGCTGGCGCTTGTGGCGGTGGCAACCGGATGCGAGGTAGGTGTCGATGTCGAGCGGCTTCGCACAGTCGGTCACTGGGAGGAAATTGCGAGCCGATATTTTCATGAGGCCGAGTCGCGCGATTCTGAAATTGATGCACCGCGATCGCGCGCGGGCTTTTTTGAAATGCTGGACCGCAAAGGAGGCCGTGCTCAAGGCTGTGGGGCTGGGGCTGCGTGGCTCGCTCACCGCTTTCCAAGTGCCAATTGAGGATCACGCTGGCCTTTGGTTGCAAGTGCCCGTCGCGGACACGGTCACAACGACAAACGTTTGGCTTCAATCGCTTTCGCCTCACAGCGATTACGTAGCAGCATTCGCTGCGGCGGGTGAAACGCGCACGCATTCGCTGCTTCACTTTCCAGTGGTAGCGTCACAATTGACGCCCGGGCAACACGGGCGCTATCATGCGGTAACCAACTTTACAACTGAGGATGTCGCACGTGACCACCACGAAGCAACTGATCCGCGTCGGCCACAGCCCCGACCCCGACGATGCGTTCATGTTCTACGCCCTGGCCAACGACCGGATCGACACGGGCGACTACGAATTTCACGCACGAGCTGGTCGACATCGAAACGCTCAACCGCCGGGCGTTTCAAGGCCGAGCTGGAGCTGACGGCCGTCAGCATCCACGCCTACGCCTTCCTGCACGACAAGTACGTCCTGTGCACCTGCGGCGCCAGCATGGGCGACGGCTACGGGCCGATGGTCGTGGCCCGCGAGCCGATGACGCGTCGACGCAGCTGCGCGCGCGTGACGATCGCCGTGCCGGGCAAGCTGACCAGCGCGTACCTCGCGCTGCGGCTGTGCCTGGGCGCGGATTTCGCATGCGTCGAAGTGCCGTTCGACGAGATCATTCCGGCCGTCGTCGGCGGGCGAGTACGACGGCCAGCCGATCGACGCCGGGCTGATCATCCACGAAGGCCAGCTCACCTACGGCGAGCAGCAACTTGAAGCTGGTCGTCGATCTGGGCGTGTGGTGGAAGGAGCGGACCGGCCTGCCGCTGCCGCTGGGCGCGAACGCCGTGCGCAAGGATCTGGGCACGGAGACGATGCGCGAAATCCAGCGGCTGCTCAAGGAAAGCATCGAGTACGGCCTCGACCACCGCGAGGAGGCGCTGCGCTACGCGCTGCAGTACGGCCGCGACCTGGATGCCAAGCAGGCCGACAAGTTCGTCGGCATGTACGTGAACGACTGGACGCTCGACTTCGGCCCCCGCGGCCGCCAGGCGGTCGCCGAGTTCCTGGCCCAGGGCCACGCGGCCGGCGTGCTGCCGGAGCTGGTGATGCCGGAGTTTGTAAAATAATCACAGAGGCACAGAGTACACGGAGAAAGCAATCAGAGAAAAATTGCAATGGATTCGATTCAAACTATTGCTGATTCTCATGAAAATCGCTCCTTTACATTTTTCTCTGTGTTCTCTGTGTCTCTGTGGTGAAATATGACCGCCGATTGGCAACGTCAAATCGATGCGGCGGTCGATGAGCTCGCGGAGCAGATGGTCGGCGCTGCGGCGGCATTTGCATGCGCATCCCGAGCCGAGCGGCGAGGAGCTGAAGACCAGCCTGCACTGTACCAGTTGTTCGACGAGCTGGGGCTGGCCGGTGCGGATGGGCCCGAGGGCTGCGGCGTCGTGGTCGACAGCCGCGACAAGATGGCGCCGCGGCGGATCGCCGTGCGGGCCGATATCGACGCGCTGCGGATCCAGGATCAGAAACAGGCGCCGTATCGCAGCACCGTGCCCGAGGTGATGCACGCCTGCGGGCACGATGCCCACACGGCGACGGTCTTCGGTGCGCTTGCGGCGCTCGATCGATTGGAATGCGAGAAGGCGCTGCCCTGGCCGGTGACGTGGCGCGGCATCTTTCAGCCGGCCGAGGAAACGAGCGACGGCGCGCGAGCGATGGTCGCCGCCGGGGCGCTCGAACGACGTCGACGCGATCGTTTCGCTGCACGTCGATCCGACGCGGCCGGCCGGCACGATCGGCGTGCGGCCCGGCGTGTTCACCGCCAGCTGCGATGCGATGCGCGTGACGGTGCACGGCCGCGGCGGCCACGCGGCTCGGCCGCACGAGTCGAACGACCCGATCGCCGCGGCGGCCCAGCTGATCAGCACGCTGTATCAGTTCGTGCCGCGCGCGACCGACAGCCAGGACGCCGTCGTCGTGTCCTTCGGGCAGATTCACGGCGGGCAGAATGCCAACGTGATTCCCGAACAAGTCGTGCTCGAAGGCACGGTCCGCACGCTCGACCGCAACGTGCGGGAGCAAACGATCGCCCACATCCGCACGCTGGCCGACGGCATCGAGCAAGTCACCGGCACGCAAGCTCGACGTGTCGTTTTGAGAGCGGCACGCCCGTCGGTCTACAATGACGCAGGGACTGACGCAGCTGGTGAGCGACGTGGCGACGCGAGTTGCTCGGCGCCGACAAAGTGTCGCGATGCCGCGGCCCAGCATGGGCAGCGAAGATTTTGCGGCTTACCTGGAGCACGTGCCCGGCACGATGTTCCGGCTCGGCGCCGCCGGCGACGACGGCCCCTGGCCCGGGCTGCACACGCCGACGTTCGACGTGGACGAACGCTGCCTGGCAGTCGGGGCGAAGATTCTGGCGCGGACGCGTGGTGGAATGGTCGAAACCGCAATGCGAATGCTAGTCGAAGTTACGAGTCCACGTGATCAAGACTTCGTCGGGCTCTCGACTCTCGACCCTCAGACTCTCGACTCTCCCATGGCCAAGATCGATTTCCGTCGCAACGACCGGCCGACCGTCGGCATCGAGCTCGAGCTGGGGCTGGTCGACGCCGAGACGATGGCGCTTGTCGAGCGCGTATGGCCTGCTCAATGCGCGGCTCACGGCCGAGGGGCATCAGGACGACGAATCGAGCAATTTCAAGCCCGAGCTGATGCAGTGCGTGCTGGAGATCAACACCGACGTCTGCGAAACGATCGGCGACGCGGAGCGCGATCTGCGCGGCAAGATCGCGATCGTCGAAGCGGCGTGCGACGCGCTGGGCCTGCGGCTGTGGTGGGGGGCGACGCATCCGTTTTCCAGCTGGGAGGACCAGCGGATCACGCCCGACGACCGCTACCTGCAGCTCGTGAACCTGCTGCAGGAGATGGCCCGGCGGCTGGTGACGTTTGGCCTGCACGTGCACGTGGGCGTCGATTCGGGCGACAAGGCGGTGATGATCTGCGACCGCATCATGCGGCATCTGCCGACGCTGCTGGCGCTCAGCGTGAGCAGCCCGTTCTGGGAAGGCCGCCGCACGGGCCTGCAGTCGCACCGCTCGAAGGTGATGGAGGGCCTGCCCACCGCCGGCCTGCCGACGCTGATGCGCAACTGGAGCGAGTACGTGTGGCTGGTGAACCACATGATCGACACGGGCTTCATCAACACGATCCGCGAGATCTGGTGGGACGTGCGGCCGCATCACAATTTCGGCACGGTGGAAGTGCGCGTGTGCGACATGCCGGGCAACCTGCACCGACACGCTGGCGATCGCCGCGCTCGTGCAGTGCCTGGTGAAGGCGCTGTCCGACGAGATCGACAACGGCACGTACCAGCACGACAGCCACCCGATGATGGTGCAGCAGAACAAGTGGCGGGCCGCGCGATTCGGCAACCAGGCCAAGCTGGTCGACACGGACACGTATCGCGTTGCGTCGCTGTGCCCGCACAGTGGAGCGACTTGTGGAAATGCTTGAGCCGATGGCAGCCGAGCTTGGCTGCAAGAACTACTTGCAACACTGCGTGACGATGGCCCAGCA
This sequence comes from uncultured Planctomycetota bacterium, assembly GCA_963786455.1. Classification (GTDB taxonomy): domain Bacteria; phylum Planctomycetota; class Planctomycetia; order Pirellulales; family Lacipirellulaceae; genus JABDGM01. The sequence continues at coordinate 162,388 of CAWAZX010000020.1, forward strand.
ACCAAGCGCGGCCCAGCGGCAACTCGACTTGCTGGCCGAAACGAACGATCCGCGTGAAGTCGTGCGGCGGCTGACCGAGGAGGCGAGAATCAGCCGGGTAGTGGCCGCGAACTAAGACATTGGCGGCCGACGATTGACAAATTGAGAGCGACCAAGGACAAAGATGGCAGAAATCGTCCTGGTGCGGAGCAGGTATGGCGACTGTCGCGACCATGCCGACTGCGGAACTAGCACGGCGCCCGCGGTTCGCACTTGCTACGATCTGCTCGATATCGCACCGCTCTGTGGGGTATCCGATCTGACGGACGGCAAGTACCTCGACGGTCAGGCCGGCACATGACCGGGCCACCTATCTGGCCGCACAGCAGCGGCAGGCCGAGTATCTATTGGATCAAGCCGGATGTCGCGCCGGCACGCGGCTGTTGGACATCGGTTGCGGGTACGGCCGCATACTTGAACAGCCGCCGCAGCGCGGAGCCAAGCCGATTGGCATCACGGTCTCGCCGCCGCAAGTGGCGAGTTGTCGCTCACGAGGACTGGCGGTTTACGAATTGAATTATCGGAAATTTTTCGGCGTGCGGATGACTCGTGGGAACATGCGTTCGACGCAATTGTGGCCAACGGCTCGCTGGAACATTTTGTGCAGGTGGCCGATGCGGTGGCAGGCCGTGCCGACGAGATCTATGAGGAAATGTTCGCCATCTGCCGGCGGCTGCTTAGTCGACGGCGGGCGATTCGTCTCGACAGCGATTCACTTCAGCGAGCCCGATCAGTTTGATCCGACGGATATCCAGCGTGGCCCAGCCGCACACTTGCGCGGCACGCCGAGTACCAATTTGCGCATGCTCACCGAGACATTCGGCGGCTGGTATCCTGAGCCTGGTCAGCTCGCACATTGCGGTGCCGAGTACTTTGAGCTAATTGCCGAAGAGGATGGCACGTACGACTATTACCTCACGAGCGAATACTGGTTGCGACGGCTTAAATGGTCCGTAGCCAACAATCCGCGCGTATGGTGGAGCGTGTTGGGAAAGTGGTGGCGGTATCCTCACGCAACTTGGGCAATGTTGCGAAGCCATTTGTGGGACCAGGCATGGTATTGGCAATTCCGCCAGCCCGCGCCGATGCGATTGCTACGTCAGACGTGGTTGGCGAAATGAGGAATCGCAGCCGGCTATTATTAGTTGCTCAATAGTTTCCGCGCGGCTTCGACAGAATCATGGCTGCCGGCGATCGCGAGGATGTCGCCTTCGCGCAAGAGTTCCTGTCCGGCCGGTATCAGAACCGATTCCTCGCCACGCTGGATCGCGAGCACGGTCGCGCCAGGTGAGCCCGCGCAACTGAATTTGGGCCAGTGTTTTGCCAACCACCCGGCTACCGGGCGGCACCTCTACGGGCACCGGCGAGCCAAGCCCTGTGAGCACGCGGTTTGCGCCCTCGAGCCAGTGGCTGCTTCCCTGAGCGCGGCCCTTTTTTGTCTGACTGGCGAGTGCTTCGGCTAGTGCCTGAGCTGCTGCCCGCGCGTGCCCCTGAAAATTGGCAGCACCGCGCCAAAACCCGATTGCTAATAATACGACGACAAACAACAGCACCAAGGCACCGCGAAATGGGGGGAGAAATGGCTGAGTTATCGCGATTAGCGGTACGCCGACTAAGAGAAGTATCGTTAGCTGCAACGTGACGACCAACAGGCGACGTGGCGCAGCGGCTAGATCGACATGTTCGCCCTCCACGGCGGGAAATGCGCGGTTCGACAACTCGAATCCCAAGGCTCGCGCCATCTGCACCAGGCCGATTCCAAACGGAGCCGCTGCCAATACCGCGCCGACAACGACGACCAACCTGGTCCAATTCTCGGGCACATTGATCCGGTTTTGGGCAAACGTCGCGATGCGTTCCATTTCGACCGAGGCGCCGATAATAACCGCCGCAACCATCACAGCGTCGACAATCAGCCAGCGGATGGCACGTCGATTGCGAGCCGACCTTCCATCGGTTGGTTCGACCCGCAATTGTTCAAGCCAGGACGAGTAGAGAGCACTAAACGTCTGCAGCGCTCGCGGCAGTTTTTTATCTACCCACGCCGCCGTCGGACCTGCCACGCGAATTAACCATGGCGTGAGAAGCGTCGTAATGCCAGAAACCGCGACCGCGATTGAATACAGGAGGCGGTCGGTGGCACCCGTCGTTATTCCGACGCTGGCGATGATGAATGAGAACTCGCCAATCTGCGCGAGACTCATACCGGTTTTTACCGACGTCTGAACGCTCTGACCAGTGAGAAAAGCGCCGATTGTCACGGACGTGATTTTGCCGATGACGACTACCGCCAGAAAGACCAGCACAATCGGCCAATGGGCGGCGATATCGGCCGGGCTGATCAACATGCCTACGGAGACGAAGAAGATCGCGGCAAAGATATCGCGCACCGGCTGCACCAAGTGTTCAATCGTCTTCTCAACGCCCGACTCAGCAACCAGGCTGCCGGCAAGAAAGGCTCCCAATGCAACGGAGTATCCGAATGCGGCTGCCAAATACGCGAACACGAACGCGATTCCGACGCTGGCGACAACAGTTGTTTCCGACCGATCGAGGCGAACAACCGCGCGCATCAAACGCGGGATTGTGAGCAAGCCCACGACGAAAATGACCAATAAGAAGGCGGCCAACCGCCCGGCGGCGCGGCCCACTTCGAGCGCGCTTAATTCCTCGCCCGAGGAGAGTGCCGTCAGAATCGTGATTAGCAGAATTGCAATCAGGTCTTCGACAATCAGGATGCCAAACACGATGTGCGTGAAATCCTCCTTGATCCGCTGTTCCTCGAACGCCTTGATGATGATCGTCGTGCTGGAGATCGCAATGACGGCACCGGCGTAAATGCTCGCGAGCTGCGACCATCCAAATGCCTGGCCCACCAGGTAGCCCAGCCAAATCATCAAACTGCACTGAAAAATGGCGACGAGGGCTGCCGTGGGGCCGACGCGAAGCAGCTTCGGCAGGCTGAACTCGATGCCGAGCGAGAACATCAGCAGGATCACGCCCAGCTCGGCCAGCGTTTGGACCGTGCGGCTATCGGCCAATAGCGGCACGGGCACATCGGGCCCGACGACCATGCCCGCCAGCAGATAGCCCAAGACCACCGGCTGGCGGAGCCATTGAAAGACGACGGTCGTCACGGCCGCCGCACACAGGACCAGGGCGAGCGTCTGAAGAAACTCGTGTGCGTCATGCATGAGATGGCTCGGAAATTCTCCGCCCAGAGTCGATTGGTCGGGCCCATTATATTCGATCCGAAGGAAACCTAGAATGAGACCATGTGGTGCGAAGACATGTTCCATTGTCCAATGCGACGAGCCGAATCGCTTTGATGCGCCGCGGGCCGCATACGTGCATGTTCCGTTTTGCCGGCATCGTTGCGGATATTGCAACTTCACGCTGCTCGCCGGCCGCGATGATTTGATCGACGATTATCTGCGTGCGATTGAGTTGGAGTTGCAGCAGTTAGGCCAGCCGCACGAGGTCGACACGCTCTACTTCGGTGGAGGCACGCCGACGCATCTGTCGCCCGAGCAACTGCGGCGCTTGGCAATCTGGTTGTGCGCTGGCATCCGCTCGCGCCCGGATATGAGTGGACCGTGGAAGCGAATCCCGCCGACGTCGACGCGGCAATGGTCGATACGCTAGCCGCACTCGGCGTGACGCGGCTGAGCATCGGTGGGCAATCGTTTCGGACTGAAAAGTTGCGGCTGCTGGAGCGCGATCATGATGCGGAGAATATCGAGGCGGCCATCGGCCGGGCGAAGCGGGCCGGTATCGCACGTGGCGCTTGACCTGATTTTCGGCACGCCGGGGGAGACGCTCGACGAGTGGCAGGCCGACCTCGACGCGGCGATCGCACTGGAGCCGCAGCATGTTTCGACGTACGGACTCACGTTCGAGCGCGGCACAGCGTTTTGGAGCCGACGCCTGCGCGGCAAGCTTCGCGATGTCGATGAGGAGCTCGGGCGTGACATGTATGCCCTCGCGATCGATAGCCTGTCAGCGGCGGGTTTTGAGCATTACGAGGTCTCGAATTTCGCTCGACCGGGCTGCCGTTCACGGCACAACCAGACGTATTGGTCGGGCAAGGGCTATTTCGCGGTCGGTCCCGGCGCCGCGCGTTACGTCAGCGGCATGCGTGAAATCAACCATCGCAGCACGACGACTTATCTTCGACGTGTGCTGGCGGGCGAATCGCCGGTTGCCGAGCGCGAACAGCTCACGTCGGAGGCGCGGTCGCGTGAGCTACTAGTTTTTGGTCTGAGGCGGATGTGTGGCGTGTCGCGCAGTGAATTTCGCGAGCGGACTGGTTTTGACGTCAACGCGCTGGCGGCGGGTGCGCTGCAGAAGTTCGTCGGTCTTGGACTGATGGTCGATCAGGGAGATCGAATCCGTCTTAGTCGCGAGGGGCTGTTTGTCAGTGATTCGCTGTGGCCCGAATTGTTGTAGGACAACGCTGAATTGGCGCTAAGCCGCAAGCGGCTTTTAGAGCAGTGCGCGGGGCAATTGGCGGCGGAACGGTGGTGTATCGTGTGGCGGTAGCGGCTGGTCGTTTTCCTCGGCCCATGCTTCGCGCTCCTGTGGAGTGGCGTAATAGCGGAGCCAAATGCCGGGGTTCTCTTCGATGTTGGCGCAGTCCCAGTGCAAGTAAGTGGTGCGGCGTTCAAGCCGCTTTCTCGTGCGATGGCAGGATGTCGCGAAAGATCAGTGCGTAAAGTTGATAGTCGCTCAAGTGGTCTGTGAAGTCCAACACCAGGTGTTTCTCGAACAGCTTTTCGATCGTGGCTTTCAAAACCAGCGAAAGCTGATGTTGGCTCAAGCGGTCGGGATGGGGCAACACCAACGGTGGATCGAACCATTGATAGACCGGCAGGATCGGTGCCCGTTCCCACTCGAGCATCGATTCCAGGAACTCATTCTCGCTCCGCGTGCTCATCGCGGTGGGATTGACGCGAGCGATCGACTCGTCGAGTAACGGCTCGAGTTCGTCGCGCAGCTGTGCGTTACGGAGCAAATGCTCCACGTCATCGGACTTTGAAGATTCGGGGACGAACATCAGAGCCAACCAGCGCACACGCGCCGCCGCTGAAAGCCAACCTGAGACGACGAGACGACCGCCCGAACAACCCATACCAACGCGCGCACGGCCCGCCCCACTTCCGCCCGCGCACCAAGCAATCGTTGTCCGTATCTTTGACTTTAACAAGTAACCGCAAGCTCTAAAAGCGTTTAACTGCCGAGCTTGGCAGGACTTTTTATGCTGGCAAAATCACGATCCCTAAACGCCGCAATGTCATGCGAAAGAGTCTGCGCATTCGTTAAAGTCGGACGGTGTGGCTATCAAGGAAACGCGCTGACTGGCACGGAATTCGGCCGCGGCCGACACTAAGTAGGAGTGCGCGAGATCAGCACGCGGTCAATCCGTTGGCCGTCCATGTCCACCACTTCGAGCCCGAGGCCGTTCCATGCGACCGTATCGCCGATCGAGGGAATGTGGCCGAGCTGGTCCATAATGAGGCCGGCTATCGTGCTGAACCCGCGGCCTTCTGACGTTTCATCGCGCGGCAGGTCGAGCCGTTCGTTCAAGTCGGCGATGCTCAGGCTGCCATCGACGAGCCAGGAATGCTCGTCGCGCTCGACGAATTTCTGCTCTTCATGGCGGCGATGTTCATCGCGAATCTCGCCCACGATCTCTTCCACGACGTCTTCCAGCGTGACCATGCCTTCCGTGCCGCCATACTCGTTGAGCACAATCGCAAGCTGGTTGTGCTTTTCTTGAAACAGCTCGAGCAGCCGATCGAGCGTCATCGACTCGGGCACAAAGAGAGCGGGATGCAACAGCTTCCTCAATTCCATGGGCCAGCCGAGATAATACTGACGAAACAAGTCCTTGATATGCACAAAGCCCAGGACGTGATCCAAATCGCCTTCGTAAACTGGCAGCCGTGAAAAGCCGGCCATGGCTGCTGTGCCCATCACCTCCTCAGACGGCGTATCGGCATCCATTGCGTCCAAGTCGATGCGGGGCCGCATGATGTCGCGAACAGTACGCTCGCCAAGCCGCAGCGCGCCCAATGCGACTCGTTTTTCCAACGGCTCGACAACTCCCTCTGCCGTGCCCGTATCGATCAAGTGTTCGATATCGTCCAGCGATACGGAGGGCTCCCGCGAAGTGCCAAGTCGCAGCAGCCACAAAACGGCGTTGGTAGAAGCCCCCATGAGCCAGACCAGCGGGCGGGCCACGGCGGCAATGAATTTCATGATCGGGGCAACGAAAATCGCCAAACCCTCTGCCCGGCGTAGCGAGATCCGCTTCGGTACCAACTCGCCCAGAATGAGCGATGCGTACGTGAAACAAGCCACGAAAACGGTCAGGCCGATTCCATCGGCATGTCGCCGTACCCAATGCCATGGCATTTGGGCAAGCCAGGCGCTTAAGTCGTCGACAATTTGACGTCCGCCGTAGGCAGCGCCAAAAGCACCTACCAACGTAATACCGATTTGGACCGTGGGCAGGAAGACGTCCGGATTGCGCGACAGGTCAATGGCCCATTGAGCTCCACGACTTCCCTCGGCAGCGCGCTGCTCCAGTCGACCACGGCGCGCCGCAATAATCGCAATCTCGGCCGCGGCGAACAGACCGTTGGCCAGGATAAGCACCAGGATCAGCAGGATTTCCCAAAACATCGTCGGTGAGTACGTGAGTAGGTAAAAAAGTGAGTAAGTTGGGGCAGTTTCTACGTCGGTTACCTACTCACTTATTCACCGACTCACTTACTCTTTTACAATTCAACGCCCATCTCGCGCAGCAAGAGTTTCATGTCTTCCCAAGTGTCTTTCTTTGCACCGGGGTTCCTCAACAAGTAGGCGGGGTGATAGGTGCACACCAATTTTGCTCCGCGGCAGTTATGCACTTTTCCACGCAACTTTCCGATAGCTAACGTTGTGCCGAGCAAGTTCTGCGCGGCGACGGCACCCAAGCAGCAAATGAATTCCGGGCGAATAAGTTCCAGTTGGCGTTCCAAATAGCCGCGGCAATTGGACAGCTCATCGGGCAACGGATTGCGATTCCCGGGGGGCCGGCATTTGATCATGTTCAGAATGTAGACTTCCTCGCGCTTCATGCGGCAGGCTTCGATGATCTTCGTGAGTAATTGGCCGGCCCGGCCGACGAATGGTTCGCCCAACCGGTCTTCATCGGCGCCCGGCGCCTCGCCGACAAAGCACAAACGGGCGTTGGGGTCGCCAACACCGAAAACGGTTTGAGTGCGTGTGCCGGCCAGCTCTTCGCAGCGCGTGCAACCGGCCACCTCCTGCTGCAATACAGGGAGGCTGGCCGCCTTGGAAATTGTTTTAGCGATCGGATCATCGGATTCAAAAAGTGCACCAGCGCCGAGCGGCTGCCACCCGGTTTCTTTCCGCGGTGCCACGGAGTCGGTAGACGATGGCCGGTCAGTGGGCGCCGTGGGCATTGAAGTGGGTGGTGCCGCGGCTCGAGCGTCGGCCGGCTCAATTTCAGCTTTTGCCGACGGCGTAGCTACCGCCCTGCCCTTGGGAAGCTGCATCACGCCTGCGCGCTGCAGGCTTTCGAGCCGATCGATGAGCAATCGCCGGGTTTTGTCCCGATCGTTTGTTTGCATTGCGATAATCATCCAACTCCGAATCGTACAACTGCAGTAGTGCTGCCAGTTTAGGCCAGTTGTCCTGGCAGCAAAGGGGCAACTTGGCAGATTTTTTTCCAGTTGCTTCCCGTCCTATAGCACGGTTGGGCAAGAATGGTCCATCTGCCGACTACTCGTTGCATCGACCGGAAACTATGATGATTTCAGGAACTGGGTGGGTGGTTCCGTCCTTTGAATCACTGGTGTTCGTTTTGCCACGGAGTATAACGACCGCGGTACACCATGCGCGGCCGTCGAGTCTTCGTCTTCTCAGGTCGACTGTTGGTCGGTTTATGAGCGTTCCTCAGGTAGTCATTGTCGGCCGCCCCAACGTTGGCAAGAGCAGCGTGCTCAACTGGTTGGCGGGCGTCCGGATTGCCATCGTCGACGACAAACCGGGCGTCACGCGCGACCGCGTCACGCACCTCGTGTGTCACAACGATCGGTTTTTCGAATTGGTCGATACCGGCGGCATGGGCATCGCCGATATGGACAACTTGACCCGCCACATCGAAGATCAGATCAATCTGGCGATCGATTCGGCAAGCGTCATTCTTTTTGTGGTGGATACTCGCGACGGAATGCTTCCGTTGGACCAGGACGTCGCACGCGGCTCCGCTCGGTGAAAGCGCCGATCCTATTAATCGCCAACAAGACCGACGATGAGCGAATCGATTCGCAGGCGGATGAATTCTATCGGCTGGGGACGGGGAAGCCCCTCCGTATCAGCACCAAGCAGAACCGCAATCGTGCTGTGCTGCTCAACCTGATTACCAGCAAGCTGCCGCCGCCGTTGGAAGACGAAGCAGCGGAAGGCGGCGTCGACCCGGAAATGAAAGCGGCGATTGTCGGTCGCCGCAATGTCGGGAAGAGCACATTCATCAACACACTCGTCAGTGCGCCGCGGATGATCGTCAGCGAAGTGCCGGGGACCACGCGCGACAGCGTCGACGTGCGATTCGAGCTGGATGGAAAACCATTCATCGCAATCGACACGCCGGGTATCCGCCGCGCCAAAAGTCGGACGACCGATATCGACTTTTACAGCACCCATCGCGCTCAGCGGAGCATTCGGCGGGCTGACGTCGTGTTCTTGTTCTTCGATGCCACTCAGCGGATCAGCAAAGTGGACAAACAGCTATGCGACTACATCGCACAGCAATACAAGCCCTGCATCTTCGTCGTGAACAAATGGGACCAGCTGGCCGGAACGATGCCCACGGAAAAGTGGGTGCGTTATCTGCACGATGCGTTTGGCACGATGCGTTACGTGCCGATCGCGTTCATCACAGGACAAACCGGGAAAAACGTCAAGGCGCTGCTGAACCACGGGCAGATGCTGTTCAAGCAATCGCGGGCGCGGATATCGACCGGTCAACTGAACCGCATGCTGCGCGAGGCTGTGCGACAGAACGCGCCGCCACCAGCGCAGAATCGCATCCCCAAGATTTACTATGCCACGCAGGTCGGCATCCAGCCCCCAACCATTGTGTTGTTCACGAACGATCCGAAATTGATTTCGAAGACGTACCAACGCTACTTGCTGAACAAGTTTCGCGACGAGCTGAGCTTCAACGAAGTGCCGATCAAGCTGTATCTCCGCCGCCGTCATCCGGCCGACGTGCGCGACGATGTAAGTGCGAGTACCGATGGGGCACCAAAACAGCAATCTGGCGAACTACGACCGGGGCGACAGCGGGCAACGCGGGCGGATGCGTAGCACGGTCTCTTTACGTGATGGCTGTCCCCGATTACCTGGTCAGCGTGGCCTGGATGCCGAACACGTCGGATGTCGCGGCGAAGATGCGCGTAACCGCGCGATCGTGATTTGGCCGCTGCCCTTGCACGGCGACCAACAGACCAACTGCCCACGCCGAGATGAAACAGACTACCTCAGCGTAGGAAAACAGCTTTTGCCAGTTCCAGCGTATCGAAAGCATCGTGCTTGACATCGTTCCAGATAGACGAACGAGCGCCCATAGGTTGCCGTTCAACTTCGCCAAACTATGCCGCAGACAACAAACTACTCCTCGCGGCGATGAAGATCTTGTGAAGTCAATGCGAAGGTTCGTGGCAACTCTTGCCATGTACACATCACTTGGCTTTTTAAGATTACATAAAAATGGCCGCCTTGTTACAAGACTGATTGTTCTCGGAATGCAAGAAACCAGTGCCGTCGGGGCGCTGCTGTTGATAAGACGGGCGAATTGCGCAGGCCGGCGGAGACAGGGTTTTTTCGTGAATGTCGCAGTTTCCCCGTCGTTTCGATGGCGATGTCGTGGCACGGCGGGCCGACCGGTGCTGACGCACCGACCTCCGACTTGCTATCATACGGGACTGTCGATTTGCATCTCCAGCGGCGATTTGTCACCTGGGCGAGCCAGCGGTTTCCTGCCAGGCATTTGCCGCGGCAGTCGAAGCCTACGACAGCATCCAGAAAGGGCGCGTAGCTCAGTTGGTTAGAGCGCTTGCTTGACATGCTCACACAGACACCCCATAGATTATAGTGGTTTATTGACTACAGGCATCCACTATATATCCACTACGGGGGTTTTCATGGCACGACCTAGTGAACTAAGGTACAGTAAACGGCACGGCTACCTACTCCACCATCAACGGACGAAAATATTACTTCGGCCAAGATAAGACTGACGCATGCAGATAGCATTTGGCAACAAACTACGTGAGCATCAACAGGGGCGAGTATTCAGTGACCAGCTAGTTTCAGTAATCGTGGACGAGTTCATTGACTACCAAAGAACGATAAACAAGGAAAGCACGCTCGATTGGTATTGGAAACCTCTAAAGGATTTCGTCGGCTATGTCGGTCCTCAGTGTAGGGTCTCCAAGCTATCAGTAAGTGACGTAGAAAAATGGGTCGCTAAGAATTGGTCAACCACTAGTCGTGGCAAACCAGTGTCAGAGAATTCGCTCAAGCATCCGCTGAGGGCCGTAAAAGCTTGTTTTCATTGGGCATCTACAAAAGGAAATCTCATTCCTGAGAACCCCTTTAAGCTGATAGAGATTGGCGACTATAGCGGTACCGAGGTAATCCCTACCGCTGACCAGTTTGCTCAAATACTCAGTCATTGGTCACACGACAAGGATTTTATAGACCTACTTCAATTTGAGGCCCTGACTGGGCCAGAGTTGAAGAGACCCGCTACATCAGGTCTAGCCAAGTGAACTTCAAGACGAGGACAATCACGCTGATCTAAAGAGCAGACGAAGCTTTACAAGCGATTACGCAAGAAACGGCTAAGAGAAATATTCTTAAGTGAACTAGCATTGAAAGATTGCTCAAGCGTAATGCTGTAAAGCATCCTGATGGATTGTTGTTCCAAAATCCTCTGTCAAAACAGAGTGATAATTGTTGGACACCAGAGGCGGTTCGTAGTCGTTTCATTAGAGCCGAAAAACGCTGGGATTTAGAATCCAACAAAAAGGGACTACGACACCTATTTGCTACCCGCTATCTCAAATCTAGCCAGAGTGTAGCGGGTGGTATGGCTTTGCTAGGTCATACTTCACCTAAAATGATTATGACGAATTACAACAAAGTTTTAGATGATAAAGAACATCTTCTGGAAGAAGTGAATCGGGTTACACTTATCAAGGCTAAGCCAAATAAAAACGGCACGACCAATAATGGTAATGCCGTCGAAGCAAAGGATTAATATCACTACCTAAATTGATATGACCGACCATCGTGGGCAGTTACAACCATTGCCCCATCTCCAGAGATAGCAAAGTTTAAGATTATTCGTGCGTGATTAATATCTCCCTGTGCGGGTTTTGGTTGTACCTCAAAATGAATGTCAAAGAACTTACTCCATGCGCTGTCGTGGATTTCAAATACTCTGCCATCGTGGGCTGTTAATTTAATCATTGGTTTACTTCTTCGATGTCTTCGGTTTATTGGTTGAACCCTTTGGCCTGCCTCTACGACCCTTACCCGAAAGTGCCTTAATTAATTTACCTTTGTAGGGTTCCATTACATTTTCATTTATCCACGATTTCGAGATTGTCCAAATACTCCGTTTCAAGTGCCATTTTCTGCTGTTCTAATTGCTGGACTTTTTTAGAGATTTGTTCAAAGTTTGCCATTGTCGCTATGCTCCAAATAAAAGGTGATTGAATTACCCACAAATAATAATAAACTATTCCCAACCTTTTTCAAGGGGATTTTATGACAGAGGAAAACTAGTAAGAATTACAGGAGCAGTTAGAGACCTTACCCTAAGAATGAAAATGATGCGTGCTATTGTGGACAAATTCCCCGTCATGATTTACCGCTGGTTCTCCACTGCCAATCTATCTTGAAAGATTTAGAGGAGGCTTTAGCGAGGATAAATCAGGAATTAAACAAGTCCTAATTCTAGGCAAAGTATAATATTACCTTTTCGTAGCCTGCATTCTATTTTTGTACCTAGTTTAGGCGGGTTATCTACGATGTTGGCAGTTATTAAACTAGAACTAATTAGAATAATATATCAGTTATTATTAATGATTGTTGTAATATTTTAGAGAGTTCATATAGAAAAGTGTATTTGTCAGCTAAATGGAACTAATCTCCAGTTAATTGAATTGATGATATAATTACTTCCTGCTTGCCAAATGCATCCAACTGCTCTTGACCAGATTTCAGGGTTTTGCTTTGCTTCAAGAGAACAGAGTTCTCTGGGTATTTTGGCGAGTGCTAGCATGACGGGAAGCTGATTTCTGAGGTGCTTTTATGGGCAAAAGGACTGCCTGTCTCAATCCAACCGATGACGACCGACATGTTGTCTGATGTGGTAGCGTGTCATCGTCTTGCGTTCAAAGGATACTTAAACACTCGACTCGGAGAAAGATATTCTCCATGCGTTTTTTCGCTGGTTCTGTGAGACAGATGACGCCATTGCTTTAAGTGCGGTTGATGGTGGTCGTGTTGCTGGTTATGTCGTTGGAGCACCAGTGGGTTACAGAACATCACTCAACCGATGTCTAAAATATGTTGCTCTTCCCAGCATAATGCTCCGACCTCACCTTATTTTGGATAAGAGATTTGTCCAACGGGTATTGACGAAGGTTCAGGAAATTAGAGGCAAGCCAATTCCCAACGATGCTCCTGAATTTCTCGTCTCCCACATACTCGCTAGTTGGCATTGGCACGCATCCAGACTACAGAGGACAAGGCATCGGCACACGTCTCAGTGATTTGAGAAACTTGCCAACGCCACCAATGCTCAATCAATGCGACTTTCTGTTTACCGAGACAATAGCTCGGCACGAAGTCTATATACCAAGACAGGCTGGACATATCATCCATCTCGACTCACCGACTACTATTACAAGTTGCTTTCGGTGGCGTAACTTGGAAACCCCTTTGCCGGTTCGCTTGTTTTTAAATATTATTTGCCACTCACTCACACGAGTGAGCCGTATACTCTTTGATGATTGGCAGTTGGTGCTAATTTCTTAAAACACCCGCAACAATACTTGCTATGCGAGCAAGCTTTCTACAATTGGATTTCTTATACAATTTGAATGTGGCGGGCGTTGTAATAAATCCCAACAACAACTGAAAAGATGATGAACCAAATAGTAAGGAAACGAACCTACATCTTTTGTTGTTATTATTGGGATGTTTCAATGTGTTTTGTAAATTGCGTCAGTAAGATCTGAATAATTTCTAGACGATAGCGATGCTTTTCCTTTTGGATGAACCGGGTTCGTCTTTTTTTTTGGGCTAACAGGTTTAGTTTTAGTTGTCTTTGTAGTGCTACATTTTCTACTACTATGACATCAGGAATATATTTATTCTCAAGAAGTTGTAATACCTCTAGTGGTGATTTATCAGTAAATAAACATAACAAAGACACAATATTATTCTGTAATGAATTATGACACAAACTATCACAGGCCCATTTTGGATATCTAGGCGATGCTAGATTCAGCCTTATTGATTCATGATGCCCGCAATGACCGCAGGACATAAATCGTTCAGTCGGAATTGCAAAGTCTCTAAATGGGATTTCAAACCGCTCTAGGACTTCATCCCAATCATTTATTTCACGGCACACTTTTGTAAGTCGGCTAAGAAACTCGTCAGTATATTGAAGCAAATAATGAGTTGTATTTACTGGTGCTTGTCTCATTTATCCCCCTTTTCAGGAACGCCGTACGAATTATATAAACAACGAAGTATATCTCTGCTCTCTTCCAGCACTTCTTTTTAATCCCGCATCAAGCGGTTTTGCTTTCCACTTGTTTACTCTTGTTATTAAATCTAACAAGTTCTTTTTAAAACCATCGCATTGCTCGCCTATGGTTTTATGTTTTAGATACTTGGGCATTTAGAATTATTCTCATTTCCATTCGGTGAGGAATGGCGAAATATTGTTGAGACTGCTAGCGGGCGTTTTCTTCCCGTCTTTTGCTGTTCCAGTAAACTGATTTCACGGAGCGTTTTGCCTTGCTTTTTTAAGTCGCTAATTAATGCTGTATCGATTGGTTTCTTACGGGTAGTTTCAATATGATTTTTCAATACCCGATATATCGTGGGGCACGATAGGTTCATAATCTTGCAATCTGATCAACACAGATGTCGTGTTCGTAAAGAAGGCAAATCATCTTACTTAATTTGACAGAAGTATCTAACTTCATTATTTAAGTTCTTCCAATCTAAAACCTAAAGGTGGCATTGTATCATCAACCGACGTAAATAGTTTCTGTTTTAGTAAACTTGCCTTAACCGAGAATGTTATTCATTCTTTCTTCTCGTTCACGATATTCTTTTAATCCCGCTAAACATTGCTTGAGCAATTCAAGTTGCTCGTTAATCATATACGCAGTGCGGCGTTCTCCTCGGCTGATCGTTTCCAAGTGCCACATTCTTGCTGGCATCTTGAACGCCCTGCTGTAGCAAATCATCAAATGATGGATTCTTTGCCATTGTTATATTTTCTTTCTTCTTCAGTAAGTGTTTCCAATAACGTTACTATTCGTAGTTGTTCGCAATTAAGTTCACAACTTAGATTTATTATTGCTTCTAGCGTTGATACTAATTCGTTGATTTCCTTCTGGCGAAGCGAATATGTTGCTTGAGCAATTAGCTTGTTTACATCGTAGCGAAACTTGGAAATAACTTCGGGATGTTCGGTGAATGAGTTTTTCATTATTAAGATATTACACCCGATTTCATCCAGAATTGATAAAAAGGAAACAAGTGTTGTTGTCTCATTTACTTAGTAATTACAGCTAACATTGAGACATAGAAACATACCCGAAGGTGAAACTGATTGTGGACTAGCAGAGGTGCTGAGAAAGTAGATAATCAGTGTATGAGCACTTTCTTCAGTTCAATTTGGGGGTTTCTGTCCGTCTTAGTAATCGCTTGGATAATGCAAATAATCACGAAGTACTGGGACAGGCGACAGAAGATTGAAGAGAAGAAATTAGATATCTACTGTCTGCGGCATGCCCTTTTTCGCAGAAATGTATGCCCGTGCGAATGTTCCTGAGGCATCACCACCGGATGCAAGGGACTTAGCGAAAAAAATAGATTGGACAGCAACGCACGCTCCAGATTATGGTACCGACTGAGGCGATGATGGCGTTTATAGAGTTTACCGGTATGGGTTCATTTGACCTAGCTTTCCACAAAGACCCGTCGTTTAACCACCAACGATTACTGAAAGCTTTACAGCGTTGAATGGTGCCCTCTGCTGTGAAATCCACCACTAACGGCAAAGCAGACCGATTAAGGAGCAAGACTGGCCCCTATCCAAGTTGTTCCGCTTTCTAAACTCCATTGACTCTAAAACCCGTTCGCTCTTTTCTAATCGGAAGGAGTTAGAACACTTGCTAGCCCCCCGGTCATCACAGACGAAGAAAAGGTGAAGAAACTTGACGGAGGGTACTAGTGAACCCCCGTTCAGATGTTATAATAATAGTATATGACTCTCATTCGCTCTTCTAGCGAAGCCTAAATGGCGGACTATCCGCACCTTGACCGCCGACGACAGCCCCTTATCCCCGTCAGGTTCCCTGACAAAGGCTCGCCGTAATGGCCAGCCATGTCGGGCACCTTCCCGGTGCTCGCATAGTGTTGAAATACGACTATGTAAGTTGTTAGCCGGTAGGTAGTTGGAGAAACGGACAAATTTCATTTACCGACCGGGTTTAATATATATTAATACCTATTATTTAGAGAGGAACTATGAGTAATTAATGCGAGAAGTTTATGTGAAAACCAAAGGTGGAACCAAGGTTAAAAGAATATATACGGATGATGAAAAGCAGAAAAGAAAAGAAATATTTAATAGAGATGGGGTCAGGATTCCATGTGTAATACATTATGAGAAACTTACCAAACCAGAGATTACGGCGGAAACAAATCCCCTATGGGAATTAGTTAAACAATTGCCAATTTATAAGGCGGGTAAAACCCCAGAAGTTGAACGCCTAATATTTGACCAGACATATATAAAGTTAAAGATTGGGGCCCGCTATGATGCTGATGTTGAAGTTGATTATTCAAAACAAGTTGAGAAGTGGTCATTAGTGTTTAAAGTACGAGATTATATGAGAGATATCGGTTTGTGTGACATTGTGAAAAGTTCGGCAGTTAATAAGAAACTCGGTGGACGGGCCCATTTATCACGGCTAGTTCCTAATACGGAATATTTCAAAGAAGAGAAAATACACAATACATTCAGATATTGTATTGATGACCCATGCAATTAGCCTCAATAGCAAAGAACGCCGGATTCAGTTTAATGATTTAGTAAAATTGCAACAGACGAATGAAGTGTGGGTAATTGACGACCAGAGGAAGAAAGTAGAAAAGAAAGAAATAACAGAGAGGCTTTGGCTGAATGATTCTCAAAAATGGAGTTAAGGCGGTTAAAACTCCAAATGATTAATTTCATTATCAATATGTATATGTTCATCTATTTGGATAAGAAATCTGGCAAGCCCGCCAGATTACGCCCGCAATATACTTCAGTGTTCACCGGCAATACTAAAAAGAATGGAATGTTATACACTTCCGGCGGTAATGGCCACATGAGGCTTTCCAAGGATGAAAGGAAAAGCCTCGTAGCATTTCTTAAGAGTGATGAAGAATTAGAAACGACAGAGATAGATTATAAATCTTGTTATGGGGTGCTAGGTTATCACCTATTAGGTATTGACTATAAAAAAGATATTTACGACATCCTTACGGCTGACCAGAAAAGAGAACGGGGCGTTATTGGCAACGATGCTGAAAAGCGTCACAGAGACCTTGTTAAGATGTTGTTCAATCCTAAATTAAATGATGAAACTGGATGCAATGCCGTAAAGGCTTGTAATACAGAAATGAATAAGTATTCCCCGGACGAGGATACTCAAAGAAGACAACAAATAATAAAAGATTCACTAGTAGAGTTTGGATATTGCGGGCCCGCAAAATATACGTTCGCCGAATTAGACACCGCTATTGAAGAAGCCCATCCAGCTCTAAAGGTTTACTTTGATGATGGAGAGAGCGGGCTGAAGATACAGCGGGTGCTAGCAGATATTAATTTAGAGATTTGCTACCAAATGGCACTTCGCAACATCCCGGTACTATCCCTGACAGATTCATTTGTGACATTGGCCCGCTATCAAGATAACCTTAAAACCGCCATGAGTAAGGTTTATAAACAATATGCCAATGGATTCGCCCCTATTGAACCAGAAATTGTATTTTAAGTCCTTAGTAGGCGAAAGCTTAAAAGACATCAATTTACTACATACTTTACCAATACAATTTCAAACAAATCTTACTTCTCTAATTCCACATCTATTATTTGTATCAAATACAAACATATATCTGGATAACTAGGGCAGACAAAATGACGCAGTTAATGATTAATATAATAATAAACCGCCAACCAAATGGAAACAACAAACATTAGAATTAATAAATGTTTAAGGCGAAACTGAAATCTGTGCGTTTTCCATTTTGTGAACCAACCTATCAGTGTGGCAGTTACTATCACCATTAGTACGAAATAGAAGATGAATAATAGCAGGTCCATACGCCAAATATCAATGATTAAGATAATAAATACCCCAAGCAATAACTGCCACCAGAAACATTGCCGTTAATAAATGTGAAACCCTGAACTGAAAGTGGTTGTGCTTCCACGGAAGTAATACTAGGAAATAAATGTAAAACGGGAGAGATATGGTAGTTGTTAACAAAAACATCAGCAAGTACAAATCTAGTAGAGAGAGATGTACGCCAAATAATGAATGAATTAGCATTCTAAATAAAGGTTGTCATTTCATCTGGAATATGGCCCCACTATTTTCAGGGCTCGTCCATTCTGGATTTATTCAAATAAATCTATGAGATGAAATCGTAACCTTTTCTCGATTCGCTTTCCAAGATTTGAAAAACTCAATTTTGAAACAGGTTATTTTGTGGCCACCCCCGCTTTCCAAGCACCCAATACCCCCCGCCATCTATACGCAAAAAACCGGCACCCCATCCCAAATGAATACGAAAGTTTAAGGGAGCGGATTCGCTCGGAGTATCTACCGGAAAGAGAATGAGTATCTTTGGTCAATCAGCGGAGAAGGCTCAAAGAATTGACGGTAGAGCGTGGAGAATGGCGGGGAAATCCCTGAGAAGAGACGAAGTAAACAAATGTAAATAAATGTAATAAAAAATCTAACAAGGCTATAACCTCACAGAAAGCCCGCTAGACCTACCCTGTTGAGATTGATATCGGTAGACTAACAGCAGAAAGAAACGATTTTGGAGCCAAATGCGTTGGCTTAGAAACGATGATGTATCCAGAATGTATCCAGAATCCATCCAGAATGATGAAAATAGTGGATACATTTGGGGAGTTGTGATTGCAGAAAATAAGAACGTAAGTTACTATCTTATAATGACTTACGAACAAAAGGGTGCGTAGCTCAGTTGGTTAGAGGCGCTTGCTTGACATGCAAGAGGTCGCAGATTCATCGAGTTCTGCCGCGCCCACTTGGATTCAACTATACCGATTCTTTCTTGTCTTTGATGCTTGGTGCAGCTGAACCAGTCGAAACTACTCGTTGCTGACCTGCCACAAGACGGTGAATCGGGCCGGCGGTGAGCTACCTAGCGAGGCACCACTTGGCAGGACACCTGAGCGTCGGCGAGGCCGTCGCTGCGGGCATTGATGCGTAGCTGGCCGCCTGGGCCCGCGGTGGTCCGCACGATCAGCATGGCTTTGCCGAAGAAGAGCTTCCGCTGATGTGCCTGGAACGGCTCGAGGGAGAGCGGATTTCCGTTTCCCACGCCGCGATTTCGCCTGGGCCGTCGACTTGGAAGCGGACCATATTGTCCGCGAGCGGGCAAAGTGTGCCTTGTTCGTCAACGGCTTCGACGAGCACATAACACAGGTCGTCGCCGGAGGCCGCGAGCTGTCGCGATCAGGCGTCAAGCGAAGCGCGGCTGGCTGGCCCGCCGTGCGAACGATCGCCGCGCCGATTTCCTTGCCGTCCTTGTACGCACGGCTTTTAATTCGCCCGGCTCGTAGACGACGTCGTTCCATCGCAGCCGATAGTCGTAAATCGGAGCGTAGTAGGTCGATTCGGTAGTCGCGGCAAAAACGCCAAATTCGCTCATGCCTGCCTGGCCACGGCGAGGCAGCTCGTTGAATTCGATTCGCACGTATCGGCCGGCGCGTCGACATGATGTACGGCGGCACGAGGCCCGCCCCAGTGCGGCTCGCCGGCTGGACCGTTGCACAACCGTTTCCTCCCAATTGGTGCCGTCGCCCGACGTGCGAATCACGTATCCGTAGTTCTTGGCTTCTTGTTCGAACTCGATGACAACACACTTCAGTCGCTGATCCTCGCCCAGATCGACTTGCCACCACGCATTGCGATCGTCGCGGTCGACTGGACCAGCGTGTCGACTGGCCGTCATCCGCCGCCTTGTTCGGATTTTCATTGTCTCGGCTGGAGCTCGCCGTGGCGGGTCGGCCCTTGGCGAGATTCACCGGCCGCTCCGGCGCTCGCCCTTCTTTCGCGTGCCGAGCGACTTGCCGTTGAGGAACAGCTCGGCCGAGTCGCCGTTGGTGTAGACGAACACCGGCACGTTCTGGCCCACGCGGTCCGGCCAGTTCCAATGCGGCAGGATGTGAACCGTCGTCGTCGTCGGGCCGCCAGTAGCTGCGGTACAGGTAGAAGCGGTCCTTGGGAATGCCGCACAGGTCGACGATGCCGAAGTACGAGCTCTTGGCCTCGCGGTCGAACGGCGTCGGCTCGCCCAGGTAGTCGAAGCCCGTCCACACGAACTCGCCGGCGACGAACTTGTCGTCGCTCCATCAGCTCGAATTCCGCGTCGGCGATGTCGGACCACGGCGCCGCGTTGAAGTCGTACGAATCGACCTGGTGCTCGGTCCGAGTAGTCGGTCTTGGTCGTCGGCAGCGGCAGCTCGTAGAAGCCGCGCGTGCTGAGGGCCGAGGCCGACTCGCTGTAGATGATCGGCTTGTCGGGATAGCCGCTCGCGATAGCTGGCGTAGCGGCGGCCGTAGTTCCAGCCGGTGCAGGTCGAGGGCGTCGAACATTTCGTGCTCGCACCTGCTCGGGAATGTGGCAGCGCGATGCCCACGGGCCGCGTGTCGTCGTACTTCCGCACGACGTCGCGCATCATCTTCACGCGCTCGGGGTCGACGCCTTCGCGGTCGGCGGGGATCTCGTTGCCGATCGACCACACGACGACCGACGGATGATTGCGGTCGCGCATCACCAGGCTGCGCAGGTGCCGCTCGGCGTGCTCCTCGTGCGACGGCTTGCCGTCGACGCGGTCGGCCTTTTCGTTCCACTTGTCGAAGCACTCGTCCCACACGACGAAGCCCATGCGGTCGCACAGCTCGAGCAGCTCGGGCGCCGGCGCGTTGTGGCTGGTGCGGATGGCGTTGACGCCCATGTCGCGCATGATCTCGAGCTGCCGCTCCATGGCCCGCGGATAGAACGCCGCGCCCAGCGGGCCGTGGTCGTGGTGCAGGCTCACGCCGTTGAGCTGCACGCGCCGGCCGTTGAGATGGAAGCCGTCGTCGGCCGTGAATTCGAATGTGCGGATGCCGAACGGACGTCGTCGTCGACCTGATCGACGACGTGCGCCGTCCGTGCGCGAACGGTCGTTCGCAGCGTGTACAGATTCGGGTCGTCGACGTCCCACCGCTACGGGATTCGCCACCTTGAACGGACTTGCGTCGACGGTGCTTCGCAGCCGGGCGCGAGCTGACCGTTGCGGACCAGTCGCTGGCCATGCCCTTGCCGTCGGGATCGAGCACGACGAATTCGACGTCGACAGCGACTTCGGCCGCGCATCGCCGTGGTTTTCGATCGGTCGTCTGCACCTCGACCGTCGCCGCGTCGTCGCTGACTTCGGGCGTCGTGATATACGTCGCCCCACTGGGCGATGTGGACCGGATTGCGAATTTCGAGCGTCACTTTGCGGTAGATGCCCGCGCCAGGATACCAGCGCGTGCCGTGCTTGGTCGTGTCGACGCGGACGGCGACGACGTTCGTCGCCCTTCAAGATTGACGAACGGCGTGGCGTCGATGCGGAACGACGTGTAGCCGTAGTCCCACTCGCCGGCGAGCTTGCCGTTGACGTACACCTTGGGGAAGGCCATCACGCCGTCGAAGTCGAGATACACGCGATCGCCGGCGTCACGGTCGAGCTTGAACGACTTGCGATACCAGCCGACGCCCCGCCACGGCAGTTTGCCGGCGAAGCCGTTCGTCTTCGGGATTGAACGGCCCGGCGATCGCCCAGTCGTGCGGCAGCCGCACGGCCTGCCAGGTCGAATCATCGAAGTCCGGCGCCTCGGCGCCAGATTGTTCATCTTTGGCAAACCGCCAATCGGCACGAAAGTCGACCGATTCCCTGCCCAGCGGATTGGCTGCAAGTGGGACCGCAAAGATCATCGCCAGCGCCGGCACGGCGGCCAACCACCGCAGCGCCGCCGAGGCGGTCGTGACGTCTATTGTCCACCGGGTTGCTCCTTGGCAACACTCGCATTGCGGTCGAAGACGTTTAATACCGGCAGCGCGTTGCCGTCGTCATCAAACATGCCGCGGCTGGCGATGGGCTCCGGGCGACGGCCGGCTCCCACCAGAAAATGCCCTTGCCGCGATTGTTGGGAGTGTCTCGCGGACGATGCGATCGACCTCTTCGAGAAATTGCCGTTGCCCCTCGGGCGTTTCTGGGAACGGGCCCGGCTCGTCGCGATACTCGGCCGTCCGCCAGTTGTAAGCGACCTCGACGAGATGATGTCCTTGTCGTACCGCTCGGCCATGAACGCCATGTTCTCGCGCAGGTCGTCCAGGCTGCCGTGCCACCACGGGTAGTACGACTGGCCGATGACGTCGAACTCGATGCCGTGCTCTTCGGCAGTGATCGAAAAAGTATTTGGTCGCCGGGATGCTGCCGCCGCGGTCGATGTGCATCATGATGATCGGGCGCGGTGCATCGCCCCGGCCGGCGTCGACGCCGCGGATGCCGGCCTTCACGAGGTCGGCAAAATTGCTCCAGTTCCGCGGCAGCCGGCCGTCCGGCCACATCATGCCGCCGATCACTTCGTTGCCGATCTGCACCATGTCGGGCATGACGCCTGCTTCGCGAAACGCGGCGATCGTGTCGCGCGTGTAGTCGAACACGGCCTCGACCAGCTCCTCGTGCGACTTGCCCTCCCACGCCTTGGGCAGGAACTGCTTCTGCGGATCGGCCCACGTGTCGGAGTAGTGGTAGTTCAGCAGGAACTTGAAACCCAGCTTCTTGGCCGCCTGCGCCTGCGCGATCGTGTACTCGAGATTGTTCGGCAGCCGCGTGGGCGAGTGGAACAGCCGCAGCCGGACCCAGTTGTAGCCGTGGTCTTTGAAGATCTGCAGTCCCGGCTTCGCCTGGCCGTCGTCCTTGAACACGATGCCGTTCTTCTCGGCCTGCGCCAGAAACGAAACATCGGCGCCAATCGCGTATTCCTGCGCAGAGTGCGGGCGGGCGCGAACGACGACGCGATCGACGCGGCCGTCATTCCGACGAGAAGGACGCCGAGTCGCGACGCGATGCGCATGATGCACACTCCGTGAAATCACTCAGACGGCCTCAGCGCCGTCGGATGCCGAGTACACCGGCTATCGCAACTGCAAACAAAACGACAGTCGCCGGCTCGGGAATGCGGTAATAGTGTAGCCGGCGTAGTTCCACGAAGAGAAATCACTCGCCGGATTCGTCACCGAATGAAGGATTCCAACGCCCTTGATGAATAGTCCGGCCAGGCTTCCGGCCGGACCACCGACCACCGGCGCGACCAGGTTTGTGGGGTCGATCGTCAAGATTATTCCAATTGCCGGGGGCCGGATTGTAGAGCTGGCTCCGCAAATCGAATAGCGCACCCTGATTATGTGTGGCATTGCCATCGGCGTGGTGGAAACATACCAGGCTGACGGGTCTCGAACGGCCGGGTCCACCAACCAGGATGGCGAAAAAACCACGATCGTCAACACCGCCGCCCTGAAGTTGGCATGGATGTTGAACGTGCAACCCGGGCATGTTGCGGGATTGAAGAGCGTGAATCCGGCCTGGCCATCGACCGTATAGAACATAGCGGAGATCATTCGTCACTGGGCCACCGATGCCCGTGTACACGCCCGTGTTCCCATTGATCGGCTGCTTGGTGGCGGCATCCCGCAATCCCATCGGATCAAAGCTGCCGGAATAAGTGCCCTGAGAAGCCGCCGATCATGTTGATCGACCAGGGAAGAATGGCTGCCGTTCTGCGGCGGCGCGGGATTCGCAAACGTCTTGTTGATAGATCGTGACGGCCTGCGTACCGCACGCCATGCTGCAGGCAACCAGAACGGCTGCCGCGAAAGTGCACTGCATTCTCATGAGACGAGCCCTCTCAAAGGGGAAGAAATTGGAATGCGACACAAAGTGGTGGTTCAAACCACCAATCTAATGCGATAACGAGTAACGACCAAACCAAATATCAGATGCCAGTACTAATAGCCAGCGTCGACGGTTCAGGCACTGCCGATGCACTTAGGTCACCGGCACCTAAGCTCGTGTCTTGCCGAAGTTTGACCTCCAGGCAGTTGTAATCCTGCGTTGCTAATCGCGACCACTATTGCCTGGATCGCGATTCGGCAGCGCGAACGTCTGGCCAAGCTTGTCTCGCCAAACAACGTAGTCGGCCGCATCAACGACGCCGTTGCTGTTGTAATCGCCAACCAGCGTACCGCCGGAACTGAATGCGGCGTACCGCACAACGCCGTTCAGAACGCCGTACCGGTCCCGTTCCCGGCACGCGAAATTGGAAGGTCAAGTCCTGCGCTCCTCCGGCCGTTCTGAACAGCCCGGTCATCGTGGCCGCCGTTTGGCCTGCGTTAAGGGTCGTCGTCGACAGTGGGATTCAGCTCCGCCAGCAAACTGCTCGCCGTCGGTGACGCCTCTTCCCAGCCGGTAACCGATTGATCCTGAAGACTGTTCCATGACGTCAGCAGCGAATTGCTCGCGGACGTAACCTGGTAGCCGTCAAAACGAATATTGTTGAACACCGAATCATTGACGATGCGCGCCTTGCCGTCTGTCGGGTCAACCTGCAGCACCAACGTATTGGCGAGGCCTGTGTTGATGTACGTCACCGGCGCGATTGACAGTGCGCCCGTCTGACCTGGTGTAGGAAAACGTCAGATCGGCCACGGGAGCTGTTCCGAAACGTGTCTGCAGTGCAACGGGATCATAGACATTGCCGATCGAATGCGGACGCCGCCCAGACCAACCACGGAGCTACCGGCCGGGTTCAGTTCGCTGATCGAGTTTGCCGTGTTGTTCGCCGATTCCCACGTGCCGCCAAACGCCGACACGAAAACGATGTCGGCTTGAGCGCACCGGCTGGCGAGGCAATTTGATAGCCGGTGATCGTCACCCCGGTGCCGGCGGTGGTATTGGTGTTACGAATGGTGACCTGGCCGTTGGCCCGATTCACTTCCGCCGTCAGGAAGTTTTCCACCGTCAACTGACCCTTCACGCCGCGCACACTGCCACGGTCGTCGTAGTAATCGCGTAGCGAAGTCCGGTCGGCAACGCGGCCCCTGCCCCGGTCGCATCCGAAACGGTGAAGTTTCCCTGCACCTGGGCGTATCCCAGAGCGTCCAACGTGTTGCCCAATTGGGGCACGACGCCGTTGTGAAACTGCGGGCGGAGCGTGCCGTTCAGCGACACGCCGCCCGTAACGTTGATCACCGAATGGCCCGTGCCGGCAGGAACGGCAGGGCTGGTGATGTCTGGACTGAACACCGCGGTAGCCGACATGCTGATGCTGGGCGTGTTGAAGACGACATTGGGCCGGTAATCGTCGTCGTGCCGTTGAGAACCGCGCCATTCGTCGAGAGTTCAGCCGACGGGCTTCCCAACAAGTTGACCGTGCTGTTGGCGCCCGGCGTCCTGCAGATTGCCGGCCGTAACCTGTCCCGCCGGCCGCTGCACCGCCGACGGTCAGCGTGCCGCTGTTGACGTTGATATCGCGACCAACAGTCAGCGTTCCGCCCGGCTGAACGGTGATTGTGCCCGATTGTTCATCGTCGCGTTGCCGGTGCCAGCAGTCGGCGTGGCACTCGGCGGAGCGCCGTTCGGTCCATACGTCATCAACAGACTCAAGCTGCCGAAGATTGGCGATATTGAGCCGTCGACCCGTTTCCGGTTGCCGTTACGCCGTCCACCGTGACGCCGGCGGCCGCAGCCGCGTTATCGGCGGCATGCATGTTGAATTGCGTTTGGACCGTCGTCACATTGACGGTGTTGCCGTTATTGATCAGCCCCATGCTCCTCAAAGAACGCGCTCGGCGTGACATTGTTGACGCCGAGATTGAGCGGCGGATTTAGCCCCCAGTTTAGTCCCGTGCCCCAATTGCTGTTGCCGCTGCCGTTGTCCCAGAGATACGAGTACGACTGCGCATGTAGCGATCGAGGCCAACCCAATCAGAGCACGGCCGCATCGACGCGAATCCGATTCGAATGGTCTTGGCCGAGCACATGGATGATTCTCTCAAGGGAGCACGATGCATTCGCAAAGCGCCGAGACGTAGAGTGCGAGCGTTCAGCGAACGGCTGCGCACCGGCATGACGGAATTCTTGTCAACCGGCGCGATCGTCTCCGCAATCGCCGCAAGCCCCAACCCAGCGGCAGGCCCAGGGCGATCAGCACGGCACCTGTCGGCTCCGGGATCGTGCCGCTGCAGGCGCCACTGCCGCCTGCCGGAAAGGGATAGTTGTCCTTCCACTGGGCGAAGTCGAACAGGTTGACGACCCCGTCGCCGGTGACGTCGCCGAACGTTCGCGACGCCACGTTGGTGCCGAAATTGGCCTTGATCGATCGCATAGTCGTTCGCGAGGTCCACGATTCGGTCGCCAGTTCACGTCGCCCGGCACCGGCGGGATGCCGACATCAACAAAGTCGATGTGGACGGTCGATTGCGCGACAAATGCCGCCGATAAAGCCGATGCCCGTGATGTTGCCCGTTAAGTCAGCGGCTGGCTGAGCACCGATCGTGACGCCTTCGGCAGGAGTCGCACCAAGCGTGAGGTCGCAGCCAATTCGCCTTCGCCGGGTTGTACAACAGAAGATTGCGGATCGTAGTTACCTTGCGATCCTTGCCCGACGGTGCCGGTAGGGAAAACGGCATTCGAGGCGTACCAGCTTCCGCCAGCCGTTTGCACAGCCAATCGCACGTTGAACCGGGTTGCCGCCAGCGTTGTTTTCAAGGTGCTGCGACCAGCTGAATCCCAGCCCGGCATTGGCCGGCAACGTGGGATCGATGCCGCCCGCTGGAAAGGTGGAGCCGGGCGTCGTCGTGGAAGTGAATGTCGAGTTGGTTTGTCCCGCCGGCACCGAACAGAAACACAAACGCTCGATTGCCTGGAGTCTTCCGGGAGCGCTCCCCAGACATTGGGGAAGAACACGCCGGGCCGGGCCTGCTGGCCGTGCGTTTCGTCCCAGCCAAAGCCGGGCATCGCAAAATTTGTCGGGCCGATATTCACCTCGCCCGGCCACCAATCCGGGACTCGCGGGATTGAAATCGGCCGGCTTGAAATCCATGTGATACAGCGACACCTGCGCCGCAGCCGGAGTCGTCACGTTGAAAGCGGCCAGTCCCGCCAACACCAACCAGCTGCCGAAAGCCAAATTGCTTGAGCATCGACCACCTCAACCAAAACACAGTCGGTTTTTGGAACTGCCCAATTCGGCGTGGGCTAGTACAGTCGGATGCCGATCAGAAAAGTCGATGCTGAGCGCACTGTAGCGGGCTTGCGAGCCTGCCAGAACTCCCGAAGCCAACCTCCACCGTGAGCCAGCGACCGAACGCAACTCACATGGCAACAGACTTAATTTCCCGCCACGTCCGGGAGCACATCGCCGTTTGCTCACCACCGCTTCAGAGCGTATTCGATTCCGCGTCACCATGCGTTTACCAATTGGATCAGATTTCTTAACCGCAAAATCTCCGGAATTATTGAAAAAGAAGTTGCGGCCCGGTGTAGGTCTGGCTCGCTGCCAGCCAAAGTCGAGAAGCAGCGGCGATTTTTGGTTAAGATTGTCCTCCTATCGGGGAAACCCCATTGAGCGACTCTGCAGCGGGCGGAAAGCAGCGTCTATTCAGTTGGCGATGGTCGCCGCTCGATGTCCTAATGCGACTGATCGGCTGGGATGAAATAGCCACGTCGGATAGCCGGTCCACGCTTGGCTGATCGATTCGCCAACGTGAGCCATGAACTGCGATCGCGACCGCAAGCCGGTTCGTAACTGCTCATGTAAATGAGGACTCGTCGATGCGCACGATGGATCCAGCTTCGCATCTCCGCTATGTCGTCCTCGAATGACGGGCCGGCGCGGCCTTTACGCTCGTCGAACTGCTGGTCGTGATTGCGATCATCGGCATCTCGTAGCACTCTTGTTGCCGGCGATTCAAGCGGCACGCGAAGCGGCCCGGCGAACCGATTGCATTAGTCGGTTGCGGCAAATGGGGATCGCTGCCCACGGCTATCACGATTCAAACAAACACCTGCCGCATCACGGCGGCGGAAAACTGCAAACCAACGCCGACGAATCCCAATCCAATGGGCACCACCGGTCTGAGCAGCCAGGCGCAGCTGCTGCCCTACATGGAGGACGCGGCGGTCGTGAATCTGGTCGACCAGTCCGTGCATTGGCGAGACCAGACGCATCCAGGTCAAGACAACGCCGCTGCCATTCTTCAAATGCCCGAGCCAGGAGCCGTTGGAATAGACGGATCATTCTCGCATCAGGCCGCATTCGAAGATAGCCCGCTGCGCTGCCATTATTTTGCCATTTTCGGCGCCAAGCCCGACAGCTGCGGCACGGTGCTGGCCCGGAGCGCTCAGCCACCCTGCCTCCGCCCCAAAACACCTACACGATGATCAGTTGCAGCCCCCGGCACCGGGCTGCCCAACAACAGCGGTGGCATCGCCATCAACGGCGTCATGTACTGGGAAAGCGACTTGCCGTTCAAAAGGGTCACCGATGGCCTCAGCCACACGATGCATGTACGGCGAGTGCTCGTGGGACGCGGGCATCAACATGACTTGGCTCGCGGCCAGCGACAACGCGACGCCCGAAGGAGAAGGTGTCTGGATATTCAACGGCAAGAACATCGCCAATCCCGATCAATTCGCTGGCGTTCCCTGGAGACTTGGGCATGCAGAGCCAGGCCACGGTGAACTATCACGACGTAAGCCTCGGCAGCAAGCACCCTGGCGGCTGCCACGTGCTGATGTGTGACGGTTCGGCAAGTTTGTGAGCGAATCGATCGAACTGGCCACACTCAAGGCGATGGCCAGCCGTGCCTCGGGCGAAGTATCTCGATCGCAGGCGCCTAGGGTCAGCCGTGAGTTTGCGGCACATCACGATCGTAATCATTTTGAGCTTCGGATAGCTTCTCATCGCCAACAACCAGCTCATGTCCTACCGCGTCAGCGCGTGCTAATCGGTCTTTTCGCGTGGGGCTGTTCGCTGCAGTTGCCGGATGTGCTGCAGACACGAAGATCGTCGCCAGCGTGGATGGCATCGTGCGGCTCGACGGCAAGCCGCTGACGACCGGAACGGTTCGATTTGTCCCGCGGCCGGCCGGGCCGCGACGGGTAAGATCCGATCCGACGGCACGTATACGCTTCGGCACGCTACGGCGAATCGGATGGCGCGCTGATCGGCACGCACAAGGTGGCCATCATTGCGTACGAGGCGGCCGGCGACGGGCGGCCGGCGTATGAAGTCCGCAACCAGACGAGCAAGTCGTTGGTGCCGCGAACAATATACGGCCGTCGGCACATCCGAACTGACATTTGAGGTGAAACCCGGCAGAAAATCAGGCCGAATTCGAACTCAGCACGAGCTCGCATAAGACTCCGCGTCTGCCACCTGGGCAAGCTGGTTCACGGTGATGTCGCGTAAGCCAAACCTGGCCCGCATAATGGAGTAAGCAATTGAGTAGCGCGGGTAATATCACTATTGATGGAATCCAGACGTTGCCCAACCGGGCGGCTGCGAGACTGGTTGCCCGATCATCCGGTTGACACGGGCGTATGGATCGAGAAACTCGTCGGCGGAACTTCGATACCGAGCAGATGCGCGAGCTGGCCCGGCTCTGGGTGCAGTCGCAGACCGCTGATTTCCGCCTACCTGACGGCCAACGTGATCGACATCCACCATGCGGAGGACCTCGTGCAGGAGGTCGCCCAGGTGGTGGCCGAGAAGTTTGCCGAATACGACCGCAGACTGGTCGTTCACGTCGTGGGCGCTGGGGATCGCCCGGAATCGGCTGTTGAAGTACTACCGCTCGCGAGCGCGGGACCGCCTGGTGCTGAGCGAGGCGGCGCTAAGCAGTTGGGCGAGGCCTTGGAGCGCGTGGAACACGAAGCCGAGGATCGACGGGCCGCACTTCGCACGTGCCTGGAGCGGGTCAGGGCCGCCGGCGGCGAAGTGCTGGAAATGCGTTACGGCGAAAATGCCAGAGTCGGCGACATCGCCGAGCAATTCGGCATGTCGACCGACGGCGTGTCGGTGATGTTGCACCGCATCCGTAGCGTGCTGTTCGACTGCATCCAACAGCAATTGGCGAAGAGCGAGGCCCAGTGATGACTGAATACTCCGAATTCGATCGTCTGCTGAGCCGGTATTTCGACGGCTCGACTCGAACGCCGACGAACTGGCAACGCTCGAAACCAGGCTGCCGGCAGACGAGCAGTTTGCCGAGCACTTTTCGCGGTGGTGCCTGCTGCATCGGCAGATCGTCGGAACTGCTGACCGAAAGCAAGCTGCACGACTTGATGGATCAGTTCGTGCACAGGATCGCCGGCGTTGCCGAAGGATGCGCATCTCGTCAATCGGCGTCGACGACGGCTCGCAACGTCGCAGCTCGCAGCGACTGGCGGAGCAGCGCGCCGATCATCGCCGCCTGTCGGAGTGGACCGCATTCGCAGCGTCGGCTTAGCAGTTGATAGCGTGCGGCTGCTAATTGCCGGTTTCGCGACCTGAAGTTGGTCGGGCACCGACGAACGTCGCGAAATACCGACCGACGGACGATCGCCAAGCACGATGGCCGAAGCCGGCTACAGCCGGCGCACGAAATCGTCGCCACGCTCACGCAAGTCGTCGACGGCGTGTGGGCAGCCGGGCGCCCCGAGCTGCATCACGGCCAGCTGCTTGCCGAAGGGAGACTCAGTCGCGCTCGCCTCCGGCATGGCGAAGGTCACGTACGATTGCGGCGCGGAAGTCGTGCTCCAAGGTCCCTGCGAATTCTGGCTGCAAAGTTCCATGATGGGTTACCTGACATCCGGCCGGATCACGGCCAACGTGCCCCGCCGCGCGTTTTCGTTCGCCATCTTGTCGCCGCAGGTCGACTTGGTCGACCTGGGCACGTCGTTCGGCGTCGAGGTCGGCGCGAACGGGCCGGACCGAGCTGCACGTCTTCGAAGGCGAAGTGCTCTGCAGCCAGCCGAACGAAGATCCGGACCAGCGGTCAGCGACGTGATTCACGTCACGGCCAACAAGGCGATGGAGTTCGGCCGCGGAGCGGGCCTGCCCAGCGACATCGCCATGAACGAAGAGCAGTTCGCACGGCTGATCGCGCTGCGGCGCGCGGCCGAGGTCGCCGCCGGCCATTTGGTCGAAGACAAACTCGCCTGTGGCTGGCGGCCGACGTCGCCGTGACCACCGACACCGGCAGCGCGTCATCTCCTGGCAGGACATCGTCTACGGCGACAACAAATCGGCCGAAGATGCGATCCAAACCGACGAAAACGCCCGGCCGCATGCTGGTGGCCGACTCGCTCAACGGCCAGCCGGCAATCCGGTTCGACGGCAAGTCGGATTACCTGCTCACCACGCCGCTGGAAACCACCGACGACCAAACCGTGGTGTTGGTCTGCAGTATTCGCCGAGCGCTTTCGACAAGGATCGCCGGTGGGGCGGCCAGATCATCAACTACGACGGGCCCAATCGCGAATCCGAAGACATCCAATCGGATCAGGACCTGGCCGAACGATCGCTACCTGAGCAACACGCTGGAACCGGGCGTGCTGCAGATTGGCGAGCCGCTTGTTGGAAGAGGAGTTCAAGCCAACGCTGCTCACCGGCCAGGTGTTTGCCGGTTTCATCGGCAGCGCGACCGTCGAGGCCGGGCGCGTCGACGCGGTCAAGTCGGCGCCAACAAGCCGGTCGATCGTGGCCTACGTGTACGACTACGAATACGAGCATGGGCAGGCGTTTCTGACGATCAACGGCCGACTTACGGCGAAGCGCGGGCATTCGCGCCGCAGGGCATCACGTCCCGCAAGATCATCGGCCGGCACGCCTGGATGCAGCACTACTTCCACGGCGACCTGGCCGAGATGCTGATCTACAACAAGGCCTTCTCGGCCGAAGAACTAGCCGAGACCACGGCCTACCTGGCCGACAAATACGAGATCGCGCTCGACGAACAGCCCGCGGCACAGATAGAAGCCGGCAACTGGCTACCGCTCAGGAACAGAATCTCACTCAGTCGCAGAGAGCCGCTTGCGGCTTAGCGAATACGCACGTCGATGCAGATTCTTCACTTCACCTCTGCGACCCCAGCGCCTCTGCGTGAAGCATTCGCAATTCTCACATTGCTGGTGGCCACCAACCTCACCGCGAGCTCCTACGCCGCCGAGTTCATGGCCGGGGCCGACATCTCGTCGCTGACCGTCCATGAGAGATCAGTGGCGCAACCTATCGCGACTACGGTCAGACGCAGGCCGGCAGACGCGATCGAGATCCTCAGCAATCACGGCGTGAACTGGTATCGCCTGCGGCTGTTTGTGAATCCGCAGTTTCAAAACAATTTCAACGGCGGCACCGACCTGTTCGTCGCCCAGGACTGGCGTACACGATCGCCTTGGCACAGCGAGTGAAGCAGGCCGGCGGAAAGGTGTTGCTCGACTTCCATTATTCCGATACGTGGGCCGATCCCGGCCACCAGTGGAAGCCGGCCGCATGGCGAACGCTGACGATGCCGCGAACTCCAGCAGCAGGTGTACGACTACACAAAGCAAACGATCGAAGCGTTCAAGCGGCGCGACGTCATGCCGGAAATGGTGCAAATCGGCAATGAAATCGCCAGCGGCCTGCTTTGGAACGGTCGAGTACTCGCAGAACGTGAACAACTCCACCGTCGGCGGGGCGAAAACACGGGCTATCCCTGGACGGGCGGCTCGAACAGCGACCGGCTTCGATCGGTTGGCGTCGCTGCTCTCGGCTGGGATCAAGGTGCCCGCGATGGCGCCGGCCCGGGCAACGAGCCGCAGAGTCATGATTCATCACGATCAAGGCTCGGATTGGGGCGACACGTCTTATTACTTCACCCGGTTGCTGCCCAGACTGCAGGCCAACGGCACCGACATCGACATCATTGGCTACAGCTATTATCCCCTCTATCACAGCGGAGGAATTGCCGCGGTCCAGCAAAACCTCAACAACACCGTGGCGACGTACGGCAAGCCGGTAGTCGTCGTCGAGGCCGGATTTCCGTTTCGAAATCCGACTCGAGCCGAGCAAAACCTCGGCTTGCCAGTCACGGAAGCCGGACAGCAGGCGTACCTTCAAGCCGTTGTCGACGCGGTTCAAAATGTGCCGCAAGGGATTGGGGCAGCGGCGTGTTCTGGTGGTACGCCGAAGCGCGGCCCACGAGCGGGTTAAACGTTTGTCAGAATGGCCGGTACGGATTGTTCGACCAAACGGAAATTTGAACGACGCGGTCAGCGTGTTCGAGCAGTTCCTCGAGCCAGTCGTCGCCGGCGACTACAACACTGATGGCATTGTCGACGCCGCTGATTACATCGTCTGGCGCAAATCGCTTGGCCAAACAGGCCCAAACTTCCCGCCGACGGTGACAACAGCGGCACAGTCAATCAGGCCGACTACGAATTTTGTGCGCTCGCTTCGGCCAGACAGTCAGTGGCGCGATGGCAACTAGTAGTATTTCCGAGCCGATCACATTAGTGTTACTGGCCATGGCTTCCGTCGGCATGAGTCTCCGACGAAATCGAAGTGACGATTGAAGCCACTTTCCGGCTGCATCCGCAGGTATGACCTCATCAGAGTTTTCACCACGCGCCACCACTCATCGACAAATGCGTCTCGTGGTGATCGCAAAGTTCGTAAATCGGCGTCGGTGAGCTCTTCCTACGCGGCAAAGTACTCACCGATTTCAGCTTCGGTGATTCTCACCTCGGCGCGCAACTGACCAACGCAAGTTTGACGCGGTTTCCAAGTTAAGTCCTTGCTCATCACGCCACTATACGGCGCCACTTCGGCGATCGGACTCTACTACTTCTGTATCGTCCTGTTTGTTGCACCAAAAATTTCCGCCGGGAGCTGCATTGCCACAACCTCTTCCCACTTCTCCACGGGGACATTCCAGCCCTCGGCGCGCAAGGGCTCCTCAAGTGGAAGGATCCAAGGCTGGGGCAATAGGAGCTTCCTCTGAACGTCTGCATAATCGAGCCGTGGATCGAGCATGAGCTGCGGCTTACGGCCGTTCAGAGAGACCAAATTCAACACATAGATCTCAAGTCCCTCCTGGCCGTGTTCCCGATAATGATCTCTCACGAAGTGGACGAACTGCAGGATCATGTCGGCGTCCCTGCTCATGCGGCTGAGCTGCCGAAAGTTGAGAAAGGAGCTCACCTGAACTACGCCCTTTTCGCCTCGGAGGGGATCGCGAACGTAGAAACGAATGGCGGCATTCTTTTCTCGGAGCAACATGTGCCAGCTAAAGTAGTGACCCTCTTCTGTCCAATTCGGCGGTCCTGGATAGAGGAAATGCCGCAGTGGAAACAGAAGTTGCCAGGCCACGTAAACGCCCAGCAAGGCGACCGTCATTCGACGATCGGCTGTCAGCTCGCCAACTGGTGCTCGAAGCCTTACTTCGCTTACGGGCGCCAATCGCAGACACTTTCTTACCCAACCCGGATCGAAAAAGAGGAGCGTCGCTCCGATCATAAACCAGGGAAAGATGCCTATGTCCCACAATACTGCATTGGTCAGATGAAATACAATCGTCACGAGATAGGCAAGCACGCGGGTTCGTCTCCAAAGCAAAAGTGGCACGATCAAAAGATCGTACAGCAGTCCGCCATAGACAAACAAAACGACGCACCAGTCCTGAGTGAGGTACGGTCCCACCAACGGAAGGTCAGAATTATTGGCCAGCCACAACCGTAGCGGCATCCCATGCAGCCAGTCATTATTGAGCTTTGCCAACCCGCCGTAAAAATACGGTATCCCAATCTGGACCCTTAGGATCCAAAGAGTCAAGGCCGGAGCGATCGATGAGCGCAGCTCGCTGCGACGCCAAACGTCCATGGAAAATGCCCGATGGCAAGGCAGGAAGATCATCAAAAAGCCGAGCAGGCAAATTAGGTAATAGTGGTTTTGATAGAGCGTCTTTTCCATCAAGAACGTGTGCGTGAACGTGAGCCAGAACACAAAGGCGCTAAGTCGATAGAACAGCCCCAACAATACACCCGTTGCGGCCAGGCCCATCACGAGGAAATGAACCGGCATCCAGTCATCCGGCCAGGGCGCACCCAATCAAAACCGGGATAGGTAAAATGGAGGACCGGCACCATGTAGAAGTATGCGATCCATCCGCCGGTCCAGAGCGAATAGACGTAATAGGCCATCATTCCGCCAAAGAAGATGCGGAAGAAGACGAGCGGCCCGATATCGACCGGCGCCCACAGGCGCTTCCAAGCCGATGCAAATTCATGCCGCGGCGGTAAAATCTTCGAGGCGCGGGAGTCGTGAATAGGTGTGATGGGATCGAATCGCTCAGTGTACGGAACGCGTACGTGCCAGCAGGGAAGCGACGAAGATGCTCACGATTAGCGCGTAGCACGCAGGCTCCGGTACCGTGCCTGGGCCGCCCCGGGCCGCTTCGGCCGAAATGCTGTGCCATAATAGTTGTAATCCTCTTGATCACCCCGCCGTCGAAGCATCCGGGTCTTCACCCGGCAGCGTGAAGTCTCGTTCAAGTGATTTCGCCACATGATGTAGTCGGCGGCGTCGACCGTCCCGTTCTCATTGTAGTCGCCGCCGGGCCTCCGTATCGGTTGTGAAATTGATTGTCAACACGGGCGGCATCGGGGTGATACCGAGTGCTTCAATGTCCAGGCAACGATTTGCGGCAGGGCCACACTGCATGGAGACTGCGACGCGACTGCCACGGGCAAAGATATCGTCGCCGGTCCCCGGGTCCGTCCCCACCACCATCGGGTCGATAAAGAAAGTCATAGCGTTGCCGGACGCCCAAGTTGGAAGATCGACAATGTGCTGGACAATCGATTTTAGGTCTGGTGTTCGCTGATTGGGACCTACTGTTCCACCAATGTGCCCGTATTCACCGAGCTCTGGTTCGGCCACGCCGTCATTGTCGGCGTCTCCAGTCGTCCAAGTGGGAATGTTAACCCAGTGGACCGGATCCGTGACGTTCATAATGTCCGACCCGACACCCCCCTTCGGCCCCGTTGCGCCGCGCAGTTCCCGACGGGGTTGCGCATTGGCCTCCGGTAAGGTTCGTCAGTGTGTAATTGGTGGCCAGGAGGCGCGGTAGAATTAGCTGGCAGCGGAGGTGCGTTGGCCGGCGTAGTCGGATTGAGATAACCGTAGATCGAATACGACGCTTCGAGCGGTGCAAAGGTTCCAGGAATACCAAGCTCCACGTCGGGAGGTGGATTAAACGTGGTTTTGTCGGGTTCATCGTCTGCCATGAACTGGATATGTGCGCCAGGAACATTCGTGCCCAGTTCCAAGTCGCTACTATCGTTTGGGGGCCCTTCCATGCCGCCTGCAATTCCGGCGCCGTTATTACCGAGATGCTGCTCGTTGGCGATGGGAATCGACGTGACGAAATCCAGTGTGCTCCGGTCGAGAACTCGAACCTCGTTTGCATTTTGAGTAGGTACGTAGAGCAGGTTGTTTGCTGCCGAGAGCGAGACGTGCGGATCCTTTCCGACGGCTGCGCGGTCGACTTCAAGAAACGACTCCGTGCTGTATTTCACCACGTAGTCGTTTTGACCCGTTACGCCGATCATCGTCACGTAGGCAAATGGCGCGGTCGGATCGAGAATCACGTCGTGTGGCTTGCCGCCCAATCCGTTCAGATCCGTGGGAGTGGGAAACGTCGTAATAACTGCATTGGTCGAGGTGTTGATAACCGAAATGCTCTTATCGACATCGTTGTTCACCCAGAGCTGCCCGCGGGACTTTTCCGCCCACATGTGAAATACACCCGCGCCAACTGGGATTTCACCAAGCATGCCGTAGTCTCGCGCGTCGAACATAATAACGCGGTTGTTGCCACGATCGCCCACGTACAGCCTTTGTGAGCCCGGTATGAATGCGGGGTACATCGGTTCGGGCACGGTGGTTCCAGACGGTAGCGGATAATGAGTTACGCTGTGAGTGGCCGCGTTGATGACGCTGATGCTGGCCGCCCCGCGGTTT
Source organism: uncultured Planctomycetota bacterium (assembly GCA_963786455.1). GTDB lineage: Bacteria > Planctomycetota > Planctomycetia > Pirellulales > Lacipirellulaceae > JABDGM01. Next base: position 199,152 of record CAWAZX010000020.1, read on the forward strand.
GTGATCACGATGTCCTGACGTGACGCTCGGGCGGTGGTCGCGGTCCCACAAATAAGCAAACACGAAAACAGTATCATTAGCCTACGGAATTTCATGGTTTGACCTCTTGGCTTTAAGGTTTCAGTTGCGGCTAGTGAGAAACAGTTATCCAGGATGTTTCGATAAATAATGCGCTCCCTATGCGCAGCTCGAGCGCAATTGTCTTTTCAGTGACATATCTGACGCACTGCGACGCGCTAAAAAACTATTCGGCGGGCAGTGGCGCTAGTCGCTTGGCTCGGGCAACAGATATCGGCCCGCGCGGGCCGAAGTCGACACGGCAACAACCGCCGGAAGCCCCGCTTACAATCGATCTGACTTATCCGCGCCCGTTCGCGATATTTCATTTGAGCCTCTTCTCGATTTCCTGTTCTGGTGTGCCGTCCGCCGCATGTTGAAATGACGGTACGCTGTTGGAACCGTCGCTACTGGTCTCGGCTAGCAAATTGCCGTGCGACTGGGGGCGAACCGATAAGATCAGCCCTTCGGCTTCGCGGCGAAGCAATTCCAGAGTGGCGCGACGGTTCCAGGAGCTAGCCGAATTGATCGCGTCGTCGTAGTGCGCCTGGACCTCGGCAAACATTTCTCGCGATTTTGCGTCGTCGCCGTGCTTCCATTGGACCATCGCCATGAGGACCTTTGGGTATAGGGTTGAGAACTGATCGGATGGATTGACGGCAAATGCGCCTGTCGCTTTGCGCAATCGTTCGGCCGCCTCGTCATAGCGGCCGGCGCGATAGAGCAACGCGCCAAGCGAACACTGGTAGGCCGCACTATCCGGGTTCTCCTCGACGAGCGACGAAGCTACCTCAAGTGGAACTTTCAAATCATCCAGAGCGAGCGGACCGTGCCGCGCATGCCCACGCGAATCGAAACCGGGCATCCTCGTCCGTCGTAGTCCCCAGCTTGTTGACCATTTGTGCACAGATGCGACGATAGTTCTGTTCGTCGCCCCGATGCAATTGCGCAAGCGCCAGGAAGCAACTCGTTTTTACATCCGCGAATCCCTGTTCAAAGGCGAGAGTCCAATCCTGGTTCGCGGCATCCCTGGCTTTCAATTCGCCATGAGCCATGGCCCGCCACGCAAGATGCAAGCCGTCGAGCGCCGCCTGGTCAGAGGAAGATAAATATGCAAGCACCGATCTTGCCGTATTTTCACGAATGCTCGAATCCGTTGTTTCGTCGCTGTGGCCAGCCATTCGTAGTACGTCAGGCCGGCATCGTCACGTACGTTTAGTGCCTCACATTGCTTCCAGGCATGCTCCAACGCGGCAAGTGCGTCGATAGGCTTTTCTTGTCCCCGCAGTGCGCGAGCCAGCAACACGTAGACAAAGGCCGGGTCAGTGTCTCTATGTCCCACGTGATCGATCGATTCGATCGACTTTCTCGCCCACGACTCAGCTTCGTCGAAGTGCCCTCTCGCCAATGAGATTTCGGCAAGCCGGCTGTAGATTGAAGTTTCAACCCAGTGCCGTGGCGATACTTCGCCGGCGAGAGTCAGAACTTCGTGACTCGTCGTTTTCGCCAGGTCGAGTTGTCCGAGGCGCCATTGATTGTGCATCACTTCGTCAAGAGCTTCGATCCGGCTCTCGACAAGAAGGGGTGAGCCTTGCGCGGCATCGGCAACGCTAGTGGACAACGCCAAGGCAGCCATCAATTTGTAGCTCTCTCGCGCTTGATAGGCACGCTCGATTAGCAGATGGGCCGCCGCAGAAAACCCCTGGGGATTCGACGTTAGTTCTTGTAGAGCCGGAAGCAAATTCTCCGACGCGGCTTGGGTGGTTTCTGCCGCTGACAATAATTCCACGGGAAACAGCAATCGCGCCTGGGCCAAAACGGTCCGATCATCCAAGGTGTTCGACGGCCACTTTTCGAATTGTCGATGAAGCTCCATAGAGGACCGCGCCAAGTCCGCTGCCTCGCGGCTCTGCCCAAGCGACTGCAGGCACTTAGCGACTTGGAATTGAGACTGCAAAAGTTCCAATTGTGGTAGCAAATCCTTGGGAAGCCGAGGCGCCGTGTTTTGAACCCATTCGTACATCTGTCGTGCGAGAGTCTTTGCGTCCTCGCGACGGCCGGCCGTATCGAGCGATCGTAACGACTCGCTGTGTATGTACCGCGCAGTGGCCCAATACTGTGCGTTCCAAGGGCAATCGGCACAAAGGGAATCGATGTCGTGAACTGTTTTCTTGAATAGTGCGACGGCCTCGTCGACACGGCTGGTGCGACAATAGACCATTGCCAAACGCAGGTTGAGTGAGGCGACGACGTCGCGCACGAACGGCGCGTGGGGATTCTGTTCCAACAGAATCGCGCCGTGTTTCGCGCCGGTCTGAATTATCTGCTCGAGATCGGAGATCCGGTTTTCGGACGACGCATTGATCGATTGCCACAAATCGATGCATGCCCAACAAACCTGGCTTCGCGCCGCGGTAGCCGCCGGCTCGCGTTCTAAAAACCTTTCGCCATTCTCAATGGATTCTTGCCACAGTCGCTGCGCCTTGGCGAGTTCTCCGCGAGCACTTGCCGTTTCAGCCAGGTGCCGCAGACAATATGCAACCGGCTGTGGGCGATCCGGCCAACGACGTTCCAAATCGGCATAGATCGCGAGCGCCTGCGCGATAATGGGATTCCACTTTTTCGGCATTTGATCCCAGTGGCGTGACCTGCCACGTGTAGGCCAGGTCCTCTTCGGAGGTCGCATGTTTTTCGGCGTAGGAGGGCACCTCCGGATGCAAAATCGCCAAATCGCGCAAGAGCTCGATCTCGCTCTCAAACGCAGGCCGGGCATCGTCATAACGACCAAGTTCTCGCTGAATGCCGCCCATCGCGTTCAGCACGTCGGCCGCCTGATCGCGCAGCGTGGGATCGTCTTCAGACTGCAACAACAAGGCCTCGTAAAACTGCAGCGCATCGCTAAGAAGCGACTGTCGGAGCGGATGGGCCAGCGGCACATTGTTCAGTCGGTCACTCCCGACGCGGAAAAGCATCTGGTCGACGGCCTCGCGAGCAGTGACCAGTGCCGCGTCTTTTTCGGTCAATGCCGCCGCCTTTGCCGCCGATTCGCGCGTGGCCCGTATCGCCTGCCACGTCGCCACGGCGGTGCCTAGCACTAGCGCGGCCGCTACAAAGGATGTCGTAAATAGGACCGCTTTATTTCGCCGCGCGAATTTGCGAAAGCGGTACGTGGTGGACGGCGGGCAAGCTCGCACCGGCTCGTTGTTGAGATAGCTCTGCACATCGGCCGCAAAGCTGCTGGCCGACTGATAACGGCGCGCCGATCTTTGTCGAGCGCCTTCATAACAATCCAATCCAATTCGCCGCGAACCAACCGGCCCAGTCGTTCCGGTTCGATCCGTCGGTTCGCCGCGATGGTCCGCAGTTGGTCGCTAGTGCAGAGGCGCGTGCTCGGCCGCGGCGGCTCTTCTTCACGGACGATGCGCAGCATGTCATCCAAAGCGGCCGACCGCAGCCGTTCTTGATCAAACGGCGTATGACCCGAAAGGAGCTCATACAACAACACGCCGAGTGCATACACGTCGCTGCGCGTGTCGATGTCGAGCTGGTTGAATTGCGCCTGCTCGGGGCTCATGTATTCCGCAGTGCCGATGATCTGACCGAAGTGCGTAAACACGGTCTGTTCGGTTAATCGCTGCCCGGTGGCTTTCGCGACGCCGAAATCGATGATCTTGGGCACCGGCCGGTCATCATATTGGGCCACGAGAACGTTCGATGGTTTGAGATCTCGGTGGATGATTCCCTTCTGATGCGCATGTTGCACCGCCTGACATACCAGGATGAACAGCTCCATGCGCTGCTGCGAGCCAAGCCGCCGTTGGTCGCAATAATTCGTGATCGGGATGCCTTTCACAAGTTCCATCACGAAATAAGGTCGGCCGGAAGAAGCGGGGAGCGGGGAGCATCGAGCATGGAGCGAGAATTCTCCCGGACTCCCTGCTCCCTGCTCCCTGCTCCTTGCTCCCGTCGTGCCGGCGTCGTACATCTTGGCGATGTTGGGATGATCCATCATCGCCAGCGCCTGCCATTCGGCCTGGAAGCGGGCGATTACTTGCCGCGTATCCAAACCCGGCTTGATGATTTTGAGCGCCACGCGCCGCTCGACCGGCTCAATCTGCTCGGCCATGTACACGACGCCCATGCCGCCTTCCGCGATCTGCTCCAGAAGCTTATACGGCCCGATGATGGTGCCGGGACGCTCTGCGACCGTCGGGTCGACGGACGTAGAGGTCCACGAAATATGCGCCGAGGTATCGAGGCCAGGCGGCGCGGCCTCGAGAAAGCTACTGGCTTCCTCGTATGCCCGCAACAGATCGGCGATGCGCTCTGTTAATTCAACGCTCTCGCCGCACGATTGTTGCAAATACGACCGGCGCGTTCGCGAGATTCGATCTTGCGAGCGATCTCGAAAATCGCTTGCTCTTGCAGTTGTGTTTCCGCCATAGCGTGATTCTCTATTGCTTAGTGCGAAAAACGGGCGCGAAATCCCCGACTCAAAATTAGAAATTCTCCCGGCCCGCTAGCAAACAGCAAACGCTGGATGCGAGTTCGAATTTATGTAGCAAGCAGCCGACTAGTTACTCGCCATGCATATCCGGCGAGACGTAGCTCGCTGGCCAATTGCTTCGGAAATGAGAGAGTTGCTTGCGTCAAAAACGAGATTCGTTCTAGCCGCCCATTCTCAACCGCAACCAACTCTTGGCGTAAGCCCAGTCCGCATCGGCGGTTGATTCAGAAACTCCCAACGCTTCGGCCGCCTGGCGCATCGTCAGACCGGCAAAAAATCGGAGCTTCACAAGTTCCGCCTTGCGAGCGTCCCGCACGGCCAATTCGTTCAGCGCATCGTCAAGGGCAACTAAATCGATGCTGGGCTCAGGCACGGCCAAATGCGAATCGACGAGATCCACGCGGTCGAAATTACCCCCTGCCTTTGCGCTCTTTTTTCGCCGCGCGCGTTCAACAAGAATGCGTCGCATGGCCTCCGCTGCCGCACAAAAAAAGTGCCCGCGGCTATTCCAATGCTGCACTTGTGTTCCGTCCACGAGGCGGAGAAAGGCCTCGTGCACCAGCGCGGTGGGTTGAAGCGTCTGGCCCGACTTTTCGCGGCGGAGTTTTTTTGCCGCGAGTTGGCGTAATTCCTTATATACGACGGGCAGCAGGTGCTCGGCTGTCGCTCGAGTTGCCGGATTCGATCCGCAATAGGATTTGCGTGACATCACTCATGATGGATCACTCCGGCGACGACGGACCAAATCATTTATGGCGTCCTATTCCGGGCGCATTGCCGTCAACAGATTGCGCGTGATTTGTTGGACACGCGGATCGGGCCCCCTGGGCGTCGTATAGACTTGTGGACGTACGTAGCCGGGCGGTGCGCTCAGGCCATCCGCCCACCAGATCGTGGCCGCATTGAAGACGATATTGTTCTTTGGACCGGGGTAAATGGTAGCAGTATAGGTCCCGCCGTTGGGCTCGCCTGGCGCTCGTTGCGTGGGTCCGCTGGCCACAATTTGCAAGCCGGCAATTGGAGCCGGGTCCCCATGATATTCCCAACCAACCAAACCAGGTATCGAATCGCCGGCCTTCATGCCCGTGCCCGCAAACAACCAGTGATCCGGCATACGACACGTCCAGTCAGCGCCGCCGGTAACGGGGCCGGTACTGTGCGCGCCCATGAGCTCGTTGGCGTATGGACGCACGTGCTCCAGCGTGTTCATTTGTTCGAAATCATGCGTGCCGCCCGGCGGACCGAAAACACCCACTCGCTCAAACGCTTGCAACTCATCGTCAAACTGGATCCGACCGCAGACCGCGTTGCCCGACAGGAACGCAACATTTACACCGTCGGCGATCGCTGTCCGAACGTTCTCAAACATTTCGATCGTCCAATACTCATCGTGTCCAACACTGAGAAAACCGCGCGCCCGACGCAGTCCTTCAGGATCACGGTGCGTGTCGAGATTGGAGACGTAGGTCACATCATACCCGGCCGACTCCATCCAGTACGCCAGTGGAAACTCCCAGAGCAGCCACTCCCCCGAACCCAAGGATAATGGTGCATCTAGAATCTGGCAGTATTTTCCATAGGGTCGACGGAAGCTCACCTGCACGCCGCCTCCCCAGTACCATTCGTGCTGGCCGTTGTCGTACAACGAGTATTGGTTGGGCCACCGATTGTACGCCTGCCAGGTGTTTTCGCTGCATTGCAACATGTAATCCGCGTGTCGATCGTCGCGCACGATGAAAACCACATAGCTCTCGAGACCGCTCGCCAGCGCAGTGAGCTTGCCCAGGTAGACGCCGCTCAGCCAGTCTTGGAGGATCTGCAATTCGGCGCACGGCTCCCATTCGCAGCTGCGCACCCGCTTCGAGCCGATTGGCGGCTCCGGCTGAATGGACCCCGCGAATTCGCCGAGTTGTCGGACGAGTCGTCCACCGGTACCGCCGTAGTAGCCCGTGCGGTAAATGTCCAGCGTGAAGCGAGAGGCGGGGTTGGTGCTTACATGGAATGTGACTATGTCTCCTGCACGGGCGGACCGGTGGGAGCAATAGCCCTCAATCGCAGGTGACCGGTAGCGCGACTCCGGATCGATACGCGTTTGGCGGAGCATCCAATCGCGAGTGCCGGGGCGGTCGTTTTCTTGGGCGACAATGCTGCGAGCCGGCTCGGCTCCAACTGTATTGACCGGTTTGCCTGCTGTGACCATGCTCGCTGCGGCAAGGCTGCACAGCATCTGCCTGCGGGTCAGTTCCAGTTCGATTGGATCGTGTGACACCACCGCCCCCCGACTTACGACTCACAGAATTGGACTCGACTGACTCATTGAGCTCGCCGTTTCCAAGTATGACGAAACACTCGATGCCGGCAGAAGGACGTTTCATTGAACTCTTGAAACATTGACAGCGTCAATTCGCGTTAATATCATCAATTCGGAAACAGTTTCTGTAACCGAGCATTTCAGGAGTCGTCGCACGAGCATGTCTACGATTCGCAAGGTTGCCCGCCAGGCCGGAGTCTCCATCGCCACGGTTTCGCGAGTAGTCAACGGAAGCACCGTTGTTGCGCCCGAGCTGAGGGATCGAGTACTAGAGGCCGTAAGTCTTTGCGGTTACTCACCGACCGTGGGCCGTCGGTCGGCCGCTTCCATCGGCCTGGTCTATACCGGGCCCTTTTCGATCGGTTCGACGTACGACGCCGCGTGCCTGGACGGCATCGTGGACGCCATGTTGCAAAGCGAATTTGACCTGAAAATAGTGCATTTGCGCCGAGATAAGTCCGCCGACGACACCTATTCGCAATTTTTTTTCCGCAAGGGAATCCGGGGTGCAATTCTGCGATGCACGGCAAATGACCGAGACATTGCCCGCGCGATTGCTGACGAGGGATTTCCAGCAGTTGTGTTGGGCGACCACTTTACTCATCCTCGTCTTTCGTTTGCATATAACGAATCCTGGACGGCCAGTGTCGAAGCCATGGAGCACCTGATTTCTTTGGGACATCGGCGAATCGCGATAGCCGCCAATGATACGGACGATGGCGATCATCTCGATCGACTGGAGGCCTATCGCCAGACGCTGCAGAAATCTGGTATTTACGACAAAAGTCTTGAGTTTCGCGTGCCGGCCCATCGGCTGGATGGAGCACAATTGTTGCGAAAAATGATGACTTTGACAGACCCGCCGACGGCGGTGTTCATTACTGATCCGCTCACGGCGGCCGGGGCAACCAACGAGGCCCACAAGCTCGGCCTAAGCGTACCCGATGAGTTTTCAATTCTCGGCTTCGATGACACAGAATCCCGTTACATGGTTTACCCAATTATGACCGCCGTTTGCCAGGATTCGCGCGAATCAGGCCGCGTGGCATATGAACTGCTGCTAAGCCTATGCGGCATTGCGCGTGAGGAGTGGGAGGCCAGCGAGCCGCGACGCGTCGTCGGAAAAGCATGGTTTGAAATCAACCACACGACGGGCCGCGCCCGAAAGCAACCCAGCCGGGTCTTACCGAGCGGCCAGCGATGGGAACCCGCTCTTGATTGAGCGGCGAGCTCGCGTCGTCACTCCGTTCTGCCCGTAAAAGTGCAAAAAGTTGTTGACAATCGGACGAGCCAGCGATAGATTCAGAAACTGTTCCGCAAAGTTTTCTACGATTCGGCGTGTTCGTTGCTTCTTCAATTATGCGTCTTCAACCAGAGGTTTTCGGGAGGGACAGCTCATGAAAAGAAGTAAAATCTGTGTCTTGGCTACTCTGATGGTGACGCTGTTGGTGGCTGGTCAAGCAGCGGCGAACTTTACCAACCCCAGTTTTGAAAGTCCGATTACCAGCGACGGTCCGCCGTTCGTTGGTTTCTGGGAAGCCTTTTCCAGTGCCGGCACGGGGTCATCGGTTAACACGTCGACCCTGCCCCGAACTGGTGCGATGGCGGTAAATCTTGGGCTAACTGCCGGGAACGCTTTCGCTGGCGTCTTTCAGGACATTCCGAATCTCGTGCCCGGATTTCCAGTCAACTTCAGTGGTTGGCATCGGACGGCTGGAACCGCGCCCATCAATCTCGGTGTCGAGGTTCGAATCGAATGGCGCAATTCCGTGACGAATACGGAGATTACCCGTACGCCGAATTCGACTCCTGTGCCAACGGGCGCGTATGGTCAGTTTACGCTGACGTCGGTCGTCCCCTCGGGCGCGAACACGGCGCGTGCGGTGTACGCCATTCAATCGTTCTCTACGAACCCGCTAGGAAGCGGTGGGGTTAACATTGACGATTTTTCGTTCTTCGTTCCGGAGCCGACCGGAGCGGCGCTCGTGAGTTCGGGCGCGTTAGCAATCGTCGTTCGAGTGCGCCGCCGGGGTTGTTGACAATTTATTTTAGGGGAGACAGTTGAAGCCCATTGATGGCGACTCAGCCGTCCCTGGATGCCACCAAGGCAATAGGGATTGAGTTGAGCACGATATCTTTGTGGGTTAGTCGCGAGGTCAGTCGGCACTTGTCGAATTTCGAAGCCGTGGAGTCGGGCGTAAGCGGGCACTTCAAGTTCGGCGGCACTCGCACGACATCGCCGGTTTTCGACGCTGATGACGCGCGTCGCGTCGATGTCGGAAAAGAGGAGACTTGTAATGAATTCTCGCTCAACCGCGATCGGTGCGCTGGTATTGTCCATCGCCGTGGCGAACTCCACCACATTGTGGGGCGCCGTTGCCGTCAATCAGATAAGTGATATCAACGATACCGCTGGGTTTCCTGGCCCCGACATTTTTGCCGATCCATTGATCGGCGTCGACGACACGGCCGTTTTCATGGGCAACGATTTGGCGGTGTATTCGCTGGTCGGCGGCGGCTCGGGTGGCGGTGGATTTTCATTGCGCATTTCCAATGGAGAAAACGGAATCACGTCGACCGATGGAGGAAACAATCCCGATGTGGACAACACCGCGCCGGTGAATCCGGTTTTTTCTACGATCGGCAATGCCTCTGGCAAACTCGAAAACGGAAATGCGATTCGGTTTTCGATGTGGATGCGGATGGATCCCGAGTCGCCGGTGACAAAAGAACCCTCAGTAGAGCCGGTCGTAAAAATTGAGCTCTGGAAAGAAGCTCTCTCGGGGAACTCCGACTTCGCAGGGGCGGAGTTTTCAGGCGGTGGTGATCGAGTTTGGGATACGGACCAGAACGCGAGTCAAGCGGCACACGTGGCCGCCGGCCAGAGTCAGGCCGACTGGGTCGATATGAACAATGACGGCGATATTCAAAATGGCGGTCTCCCAGTAAGTCTGTCGCTCGTGACCAACGAATGGCGGCGAGTGGAAACAACGCTCATCGTGGACGACGATCCTCTCAATGACGGTCTTGGCTGGAGAATCGCTGGCGACTTTTTCGACGTGGAAGACATCGAAGAAATCCGGGCTGTAATGTTCGTGGGAGATTTCGCGAGCAGCGATATTGCCGACGGCGGCAGCTTTTGGGTCGACAACTTCATGCTCGAGGTTTTCGCTAATGAAGCGACCATGCTGTCGACCCCGAACCCCAACACCGCGCCCGTCGAAGGTTTGCTTGGTGACTACAATAACAATGGAACGGTTGACGCGGCGGACTACGTGATCTGGCGGAACGGCGGCCCGCTTCAAAACGAGGGGGCAAGCCTGGGCACGATCGACGACGCGGACTACAGTTTCTGGCGATCGCGCTTTGGAATGGGTGCTGGCCTAGGCGCTGGAGGCGCGGCTGCCGTGCCCGAACCAAATACTTTCACGGTCTTGTCACTCTGTGTGATGGTCATCCTCTCCGGTTGCCGTGCTTGGCGACGTGCAGCATGAAGATTGCCCGCGCTTACTAGTTGTCACCTGACCGCGGAGTTCGGCGCGATCGCGATCTCGCTACTGGTCGCTAGTAGACGAAGTGCGATTATTTCAATACAGTCGAAGTGTGGCGACAAAACACCCGATTTCATCAACCGATTCGATGTGGCGCGAGCTGCCGCCCATCGTGATGAGCATTGCAGCATTCCTATGGGCTGGCAGTCCATACCGAGCTGTAGCGCAGGTTCCCGATTTGCCCGGTTGGCAGCTTCATTGGCATGACGAGTTCGACGGAACTCAGGTCGATGAGCAAAATTGGCAGCGGATCAATCTGAAGAACAGCTTCAACAACGAGAAACAGTATTATCGCCCGGAGCAGTCGTCGATTGTCGACGGCAACTTGCGCATTACCGCCACGAACCAGCCGCTCGACGGCAAGCTGTATCGCTCGGCGCGGCTGGAGAGCGTGCAGAAATTTGGCCCGGGTCGGTTTGAAGCTCGCATCGATCTGCCGACCACGCAAGGAATGTGGCCGGCGTTCTGGTTATTGCCCAACGGCACGCAGTGGCCCACGGGCGGCGAAATCGACATTTTGGAGAATCGTGGCCGTCAGCCGCTGCTTGTTAGCAGCGCATACCACTGGCAGACGAATCCGGGCCCCTGCTGCGGTCAACACCAATATGTATTCGAGGAATACACCGCCACGGCCAACGGCGCGCCCGTAAACTTTCACACGGGGTTTCATGTCTACGCTGTGGAGTGGGAAGCGACGCAGCTCCGCTTCTACGTAGACGACGTCCTGCACTACACGGTCAACGAGTTGGCGAACCGACCGATCTTTGAAAATCCGATGAACATTATCCTGAACCTGGCCGTCGGCGGCGATTTCGGCGGCGATCCCGACGCGACGACCGTTTTTCCGCAGTACATGGACATCGATTACGTGCGTGTCTGGCAGCGACCAATGGGGCTTTCGGGCGATTACAACGGCGACCAGCAAGTGGACGCCGCCGACTATGTTGTGTGGCGCAAATCTGTGGGTCAAAGTGGCATCGACTTGCCGGCGGATGGGTCCGGCAATGGCACGGTGGATGAGTCGGACTATCTCGTGTGGGTAAAGAGTTTTGGCACGGCAGCCGGAGCCGCGGGTGGTTTGGCGTCACAGGTACCCGAACCTGGCTGTTCCACATTGGCTGCCATGGCATTACTCCGCGCCATCAGATTGCGCAAGCGCGCTCCCCATTTCCGTCAGACCCACGATGATGCCATGCGCCATGCGCTTTGAAACTCGATGACGTGGCTGCGTGGCTTGTTCATCGCTATTGCGTTTGGTCAGTTCGCTCTGGCCGAATTCACTGCGCCCGTACCGTTTTCATCGTTCAATCCGCAGGTCCAGGCGCTGCTGGCCCGGATGACGTTGGACGAAAAGATTGGGCAGATGACCCAGCCCGAGATGTCGCAGCTTAACGACCTCACCGATATCGCCACGTACTGCGTGGGCTCGGTGCTCAGTGGCGGCAATTCCGATCCGGCCGATGGCAACGGTCTCCAAGCCTGGCGTGATGCATACGATCGCTGCCAGCAGCAAGCGCTCAATACGCGGCTGAAAATCCCGTTGCTGTACGGGATCGACGCGGTGCACGGGCACAACAATGTGTCGGGGGCCGTGATCTTCCCACACAACATTGGTCTGGGATGCACTCGCGACCCGGAGCTTGTGGAAAGAATCGCGCGCATCACGGCGCAAGAAGTTCGGGCAACGGGTATCAACTGGGCATTTGCACCGTGCGTTGCGGTGCCGCAAGATATCCGCTGGGGCCGAACTTACGAAGCGTTTTCCGAAGACCCGGCCATCGCAGCGCTGCTCGGGGCCTCCGCGGTGCGCGGCCTGCAGCAGAGCAATCTAAACGATCCGTTGGCCGTGCTGGCCTGCGCCAAGCACTTTGTCGGTGATGGCGGCACGGCGCTCGGTAGCAGCACGGCGGAAAACAGCCTCCTCGACCAAGGCGACACGCGAGTCGATGAGGCCACCTTGCGGCGCATCCATTTGCAGCCGTATGAACCGGCGATAGCGGCCGGTGTGGGCACAATCATGCCCTCGTTCAGTAGTTGGAATGGCGTGAAATGCTCGGCCAGCAAATATTTGCTGACCGATGTGCTCAAGAAAGAGCTTGGGTTCGAAGGTTTCTTGATCTCCGACTATAACGCTATCGACCAGATTTCGGAGAATTACAAGGATGCCATCGAGCTTTCGATCAATGCCGGCATGGACATGGTCATGGTGCCCAGCAGCTACAAAACCTTTTGCAAGAATCTGCGCGAGCTGGTGGACGAGGGACGCGTCCCCCTGTCGCGAATTGACGATGCGGTGACCAGGATACTACGGGTCAAGTTCGCGATCGGACTGTTCGAAGAAGCGAGATCCACTCTCGCCGACCCAAATCTCAAGAATAGGCTGGGAAGTGACGAGAACCGAGCAGTCGCGCGCGAGGCCGTGCGCAAATCGCTTGTGTTGCTGACGAATGAGGAGAACACGCTGCCTCTTTCAAAGAATCTAAAGTGCATTCACGTAGCGGGCCGCAGCGCCGATGATATCGGTCGACAATGTGGTGGTTGGACGATTGATTGGCAAGGCAAAGGTGGCGATGTGGTTCCCGGCACAACCATCTTAGAGGCGGTCCGAGCCGCTGTGTCTTCCGAAACCGAAGTGACGTTTTCAGCCGACGGAGCCGGTGCGAAGAATGCCGATGTGGGAATTGTCGTCATCGGCGAAGCTCCGTATGCCGAAGGACAGGGCGACAGCTCGGAGCTGGCGCTACCGACCGAAGATTTACAATCGGTCAAGAATATTTGCGATCAAAACATTCCCGTTGTTGTGGTGCTGCTTTCCGGCGCCCGCTCTTGATCAACGACATGCTCGATCGGGCCGACGCACTTGTCGCGGCATGGCTGCCGGGCAGCGAGGGCCAGGGCGTGACGGATGTGCTCTTCGGCGACCATCCACCGACCGGCCGCTTGTCATTCACCTGGCCAGATTCGCTCGATGACTTGCCGCTTGAAAACGGCAACGCGAAAAACAAAGTGCGGTTCAAACTCGGAGACGGACTCACTTTCTAAAAATAGCCCTACAGCTCGGAAGTTCTCACGTGAGACTCTTGGCGCAGTTCCGTGAGAATGCGGTGCGTGATGGTCAGGTCGAGCAGCTCAGCTACTGACCCCACCTGCAGCTTTTTCATGATGGCCGCGCGGCGCATCTCGACGGCTCGTTCGGTGAGAAATAACTTTGCCGCCATCGCCTTGTTTGATTCACCCGCCTGAATGAGCTTGAGCGTCTCCCGATCGCGGCCGCTAAGTTGGTGGATACGTGTGGCCAGTGCAGCGTATGTCGTGTCCCGCTTCCGCCATTCGGCATCGAGCGCGAGCGCTTGTTGCACGTGGTCAAGCAGCGAGTCGTAGTCAATCGGCTTCTCGAGAAACTCAATCGCCCCGGTCTTCATTGCGGCCACGGCCATGGGCACGTCCGCGTGCGCTGAAATAAAAATCACGGGCAGGCGCTTGCCCTCGCGCAGCAGCTGCTTGTAAAAATTCAGTCCGTCTTGCCGCGGCATGCGGGTATCGAGCACGAGGCACCCGCACATCTCAGGACGGTAAAACCGCTGGAAACTACGCGCAGTGCCGAACGCGTGGACCTGAAATCCGCGCCCCCGCATAAACGCAACGAGTGAATCGAGTAGTTGCTGATCGTCATCAACGATAAATACGCTCGAAGTTTGCTCCACGGGGTCCGGCATAGTCTTAAGTAAAGGCGGCGTGTACGCGACTTTCACTCGAATTCCACACCACGCTCTCTGAAAACCGCGTTCCTATCGCAGAATGCCGGTACGAGATTGCCGTAACTGGTTGCGATGGCAGCAGATGTGGCCGCGTTTGATTCGTTTCTCGGCCGGTCCCGCAGCCGTCCGTGCCCAAGCTTTGGGCACCCTTGCCCGCCAAGTCAGCGTTCGTAATTCGACAAATAGGTTGATCGGGCAGCATCGACTTCGGATTTCCGAAGAAAACTCCGCCATCGGACAGTGGGGCACGATGATTGCAGTCATCTCGGCGCGGATGGAATCTTTTTTGCGCCGTGGGCGGACGGTACTTGTTAACACCCGTTCTGCGCCGAGACATCACAGTTCATGATGGAAGCCAAGAGTAAAGCCACTCGCATTTCGCTGCTGACGATATCGACTCCTCAAATGCGGGCGTTCCACATGACGTGGATCGCCTTCTTTCTTTGCTTCTTCGCGTGGTTCGGCATCGCGCCGTTGATGTCGGTCGTGCGCGAGGAGATGCAGCTCACCAAGGAGCAGATCGGCTGGTGCATCATCGGCTCGGTGGCGATCACGATCGTGGCGCGACTCTTGATCGGCTGGCTCTGCGACCGGTATGGGCCGCGGCTCACCTACACGTGGTTGCTGTTGCTGGGCTCGCTGCCGGTGATGGGCATCGGCCTGGCGCACGATTTCACGACGTTCCTGCTGTTTCGCGTGCTGATTGGCGCGATCGGCGCATCGTTCGTCATCACGCAGTATCACACGTCGCTGATGTTCGCGCCGAACTGCGTGGGCACCGCCAATGCGACGGCCGCCGGCTGGGGCAATCTCGGCGGCGGCGTCACGCAGCTGGCCATGCCGCTGTTGTTCGCGTTGTTCGTCGGCACGCTCGGGCGTTTCGGATGCCGTGGGTTGGCGGCTGTCGATGGTCGTTGTCGGCGTGCTGTGTGCGACCGCCGGCGTCGCCTACTACTTTCTCACGCAAGACACGCCGGACGGCAACTTCCGCGAACTTCGCGCGGCCGGCAAGTTGTCGACACGATCAAGTCAAGGCGGCGCTTTCTCGAAGCCTGCCGCGATCGCCGCGTGTGGGCGCTGTTTGTCATCTACGGCTGCTGCTTTGGCATGGAGATCACGATCGACAACATCGCCGTGCTCTACTTCCTCGACTACTTCGACTACTTCAAGCAGCTCGACCCAGGCCAGGCGCTGCAAATGGCCGGGATTGCTGGCGTCGTTCTTCGGCCTAATGAATCTGTTCGCCCGGGCGCTGGGCGGCTGGCTCGGCGACAAGTGCGGCAATCGCTGGGGACTCTCGACGGCCGCGTGAAGTGGCTGTTCGTCGCGCTGTTTTGCGAGGGGATGGCGCTGATGATCTTCTCGCAGGCCACGACGCTCGACGCTTGCCATCCCGCTGCTGATCACGTTCGCGATGTTCGTCAAGATGTCCAACGGTGCCACGTATGCCGTCGTGCCGTTCATCAATCGGCGGGCACTGGGCGCGGTGAGCGGCATCGTCGGCGCCGGCGGCAACGCCGGCGCCGTGCTCGCCGGCTTCTTGTTCAAGAGCGAGGCGACTCGATTGGCACACGGCGCTGTTCATTCTGGGTGCCGTGGTGACCGCGTGTTCGTTCTTGAGCCTTACAGTGAACCTCCGCGAAGAGAAGGAACCGCTCCGCCAGCCCGTGCCGCGGCCCGAATTTGGCATCGGCGCAACAGAGCCTGTCGGGGGTCGTCGCCTGACGATTTCGGCCGACATGATTTCAACGCCCGAATCCCGCTCCAATCGCCAGAACATCGTTGTCATCGGCAACGGCATGGTCGGCCAGCGCTTCTGCGAGCGGCTGGTCGAATTCGACACCGAGCGGCGGTATCGCATCGTCACGTTCTGCGAGGAGCCGCGATCGGCTTACGACCGCGTCGGCCTGACGTCGTTCTTCGCCCATCGCGACGCCGAGAAGCTGATGCTGGCCCGGCAGGAATGGTACGCCGAGAACGGCGTCGAGCTGCACATCGGCGATCGGGCCAATGCGATCGACCGCCAGAAGCGAGTCGTGCGATCCGATAAAGGCGTCGAGATCGCTACGACTACGTTGTGCTGGCCACCGGATCGTATCCGTTCGTGCCGCCCGTGCCGGGCATCGACAAGCCGGGCGTGTTCGTTTACCGCACGATCGAAGATCTGCGAGCACATCATCGACTACGCCGGCGCAGTCGAAGCGGTGCGCGGTGATCGGCGGCGGGCTGCTGGGACTCGAAGCGGCCAAGGCGGCGTACGATCTCGGCCTGGAAACCCACGTCGTCGAGTTCGCCCCGCGGCTGATGCCGCGGCAGGTCGACGATGCGGGCTCGCGGATTCTGGTGCAGAAGATCGAATCGCTCGGCGTCCGCGTCCATCTGAACAAGTCGACCAAAGCAATCCACGGCAACGGCGGCGTCGAGCGGATCGAGTTCGCCGACGGCGGCAGCGATCGACGTCGACATGATCATCGTCTCGGCCGGCATCCGGCCGCGCGACGATTTGGCAAAGCAATCGCGGCTGACCGTCGGCGAGCGCGGCGGAATCGTCGTCAACGATCGGCTGGAAACGTCCGATCCGCGCATCTTCGCCATCGGCGAATGTGCGCTTGCACGGCGGCATGATCTACGGCCTGGTCGCCCCGGGCTACGAGATGGCCGAAATCGTCGCCGCGAATCTGACCGGCGACGAGCGACGATTTTCGCGGCACCGATCTGTCGACCAAGCTCAAGCTGATGGGCGTCGACGTCGCCAGCTTCGGCCAGTACGAACTGCCGCCCGAACAGGCGACGCCGCTGGTGTTCGAAGATCCGTTCGCCGGCGTCTACAAGAAGCTGCTCTTCTCGCCCGACGGCACGCGGCTGTTGGGCGGCATTCTGGTCGGCGACGCCGCCGACTACGGCAAGCTGCTCGATGCTCGCCAAGAGCGACGCCGCCCTGCCCTGCCAGCCGCACGAACTGATTGCTCGTGCTGCCAGCTCGAACGGCGCCGCGATCGGCCTCGACGCGATGCCCGACTCGGCCCAGGTCTGTTCGTGCAACAACGTGACGAAGGGCGCGATCTGTGCCGCGGTTCGCGACAGGGCGCCGACACGCTCGACGCGCTCAAACGCTGCACCAAGGCCGGCACCGGCTGCGGCGGCTGCGTGCCGCTGGTCACCGACTTGCTTGAAAGCCGAAATGAAAAAGGCCGGCAAAGCGGTCGTCAATCATCTGTGCGAGCACTTTCCGCTACTCGCGGACCGAGCTGTTCGCGATCGTCAAGGCGAAGGAGCTGCGGACGTTCGGCGAGGTCATCGCCCACTGCGGCAGCGGCCACGGCTGCGAAGTCTGCAAGCCGGCCGTGGCGTCGATCCTGGCGAGCTTGTGGAACGACGACATCCTGCAGCCGGAGCACGCAGACGCTCCAGGACACGAACGACCGCTTCCTGGCGAACATGCAGCGCGGCGGACTGTATTCCGTCGTGCCGCGCGTGCCCGGCGGCGAGATCACGCCGGAGAAGCTCGCGGTGATCGCCCGCGTCGCCAAGAAATACAGCCTCTACACGAAGATCACCGGCGGGCAGCGGATCGACATGTTCGGCGCTCGCGTGCAGGACCTGCCCGACATCTGGGAAGAGCTGGTCGACGCCGGCTTCGAAAGCGGCCACGCCTACGGCAAGGCGCTGCGGACCGTGAAGAGCTGCGTCGGCACCACCTGGTGCCGCTACGGCGTGCAGGATTCCGTCGGCTTCGCGATCCGCGTCGAGAATCGCTACAAGGGCATCCGCGCACCGCACAAGATCAAGATGGCCGTCTCCGGCTGCATCCGCGAGTGTGCCGAAGCGCAAAGCAAAGACGTCGGCCTGATCGCCACCGAGCAGGGCTACAACCTGTACGTCTGCGGCAACGGCGGCTCGAAGCCGCGGCATGCCGACCTGCTGGCCGCCGACCTCGATGAGGAGACGGCGCTCAAATACATCGACCGCTTCCTGATGTATTACATCATGACCGCCGACCGGCTGACGCGCACGGCGGTCTGGCTGCGAGAAGCTCGAAGGCGGCCTCGATCACATCCGCGACGTGGTCGTCCACGACAAGCTCGGCATCGCCGCCGAGCTGGAAGCGATGATCGCAGCACCTGGTCGACACGTACCAATGCGAATGGGCCGCGGTGGTCCGCGATCCGGAGAAACGCCGCCGGTTCCGCCAATTCGTCAACACCGACGAAACGGAGTCGTGCATCGAATTCGTCAGCGAGCGCGGGCAGAGCCGTCCGGCCGACTGGCCCAGCGAGTTCGTTTCGCTGGAGCAGTTTCGCATGCTCGACGGCCGCTCGCTGGGCGAACACGAGCGACAGGCGCGCCAGCCGCTTCGCTGGGTGCCCGTCGGCTACGCGGACGACTTCCCGCTCGACGGCGGGGCGACGGTCAAATACGGCAAGTCGCAGATCGCCGTGTTCAATTTCGCCAGCCGCGGCGAGTGGTACGCCACCCAGAACATGTGCCCGCACAAGAAGGCGTTCGTCCTGTCGCGCGGCATCGTCGGCACCGCCGGCGAGGAGCCCAAGGTCGCCTGCCCGCTGCACAAGAAGACGTTTTCGCTCGAAACCGGCGAGTCGCTGCAGGGCGAGGAGTACCGCATCGCACGTTTCCGCGTGAAGGTCGAGAACGACCAGGTGTACGTCGAGTTGCCGCCGCCGGAAGTGCTCGATCCCGTGATGGCCACGGAGATCGGCTGCAGGCTGGCGACGCATGTGCAACGGGCATTCTAACGGTGTCCGTGGCATGCTGGCACGGTCAACGCATGAGGTGCTGGCCATGATTCCATTGCCGATCGTTGTCGAGCAGTCGGGCGGCTGGGGTCGAGCCTCGGGCGAGCTCCCAGGCCGTACTGAAACTGGGGGCTCGCTGACGCTCGACCCCAGCCACCCATCGCTGGGCGGGCCAGCGCTCGTCGCCCAGCTGCTCGATGAGCAGCAATCGCTCTCCGCCGTCGATCACTTCAGCCAATGGCATCGAGCGTGTCGCGGCGAAGTACCGAGTACGGAGTACGCGGTACAGACTACGGACGCAACGCTATCACTCGCTCCTGCCCGCGACGCCGCCTGGGCCGGGGCAACAATATGCCTTCGAAGTCGACCTCGACCGCTGCTCCGGCTGCAAGGCGTGCGTCGTCGCGTGCCACACGCTCAACGGGCTGGACGAAAACGAAACGTGGCGCGACGTCGGGTCTGCTGGTCGGCGGCTCGCGCTCCGCGCCGGTGATGCAGCACGTCACCGCCGCGTGCCACCATTGCCTCGAGCCGGCCTGCATGATCGCCTGCCCGGTCAACGCCTACGAAAAGGATCCGGTCACCGGCATCGTCAAGCACCTCGACGACCAATGCTTCGGCTGCCAGTACTGCACGATGGCCTGCCCCTACGACGTGCCCAAGTATCATCCCGGCAAGGGCATCGTCCGCAAGTGCGACATGTGCTCGTCGCGGCTGGCCGTGGGCGAGCCGCCGGCGTGCGTGCAGGCCTGCCCGCACGAGGCGATCGCGATTCGCGTGGTCAATCAGCAGCAGGTGGTCGAAGACGCCGAGGCGGCGGTCTTCCTGCCGGCGCGCCCCGATCCGCAGATCACGCTGCCGACGACGACCTACAAAACGCGGCAAGCCGTTCCCGCGCAATCTGCTGCCGGCCGACTACTTTCGCGTCAATCCGCAGCACGCCCATTGGCCGCTGGTGGTGATGCTGGTGCTGACGCAGCTTTCGGTCGGCGCGTTTGTCGTCGGACTGATCTGGAATACTGGTTCAGCGGATCAATTGCTGGGCTCGTTGCACGCCGCTGCACGCTGTTGCGGCTCTCGGATTCGGCCTGCTGGCACTCGCGGCCAGCATGTTCCACCTGGGCCGGCCGCTGTTATGCGTTTCGCGCCGTGCTCGGACTGCGGCACTCGTGGCTGAGCCGCGAGATCGTCGCGTTCGGCGCGTTCGCCGCGCTGGCGTCGCTGTACGCTGGCGCGCTCTTCGTCGCACAGGTATCTGCTCGAAACGAATGCTGCCGGCGGCGATAGTCCGCACTGGATCCGCTGGCTCGGCTGGAGCGTCGCCGCCACTGGCGCTGTTCGCCGTGTTCTGCTCGGCGATGATTTACGTGTTCACGCAGCGCGAATGCTGGAGCTTCACCCGCGTCGGCGTGCGATTCGCGCTGACCGGCGCACTGCTGGGCGTCGCCGCCATGTGGCTGAGCATCTTGGCGATCGCACTCGTGTCAGCCATCGCCGACGCTGTTCGCATTGGTTCACGAAGGCGGCCCGCGTTCTGTGCTGGACGCTCATTGCCCTGACGACGACTAAAGCTCGCGTGGGAGGCGCCATCTTTCGCCACCTCTGGCTGCGGCCGAATGACGCCGCTGCAACGCTCGGCACTGCTTGATGACGGGCGACTGTCGAGCGTCACGCTGGCCCGCTTCGCGCTCGGCTTGCTTGGCGGAGTGATGCTGCCGGCCATGCTCGCTGGTCAGACGCTGCAACAGCTCAGCGATGGTGCCGGATTGGTGCAGTTCGTCGTCGATGACAGGGCTGTTGTTCGTCGGCCTGCCTGGCCGGCGAGCTGCTCGAGCGGTACCTGTTCTTCGCGGCCTGTGCCGCCCCGCAGATGCCGGGAGGGATTCGCTGATGAGCATCGTCGCGACTCGCGTAGGCAACCGGAATAACTCCGCTGCTGTTCCAGCGCGACGGGCCGCTCACCGCGGAGCTGCTGCTCGAACCTGCGCGCTTCGGCCTGGGGCTGCTTGCCCGACAGCCTGCAGCCGGACGCGGTTGTCGCAGTCCGTGTGCGGCTTCTGCTCGACTGGCTGCAATCTCAACATCCACTTGCGCGACGGCGAAGCCGTCGGCCTGACGCCCGCGGCCGAACTATCCGGTGAATCTCGGCATGGCCTGCCCCAAGGGCTGGGAGGCGCTCGCCGTGCTCGACTGCGCCCGATCGCGCGACGACGCCGCTGCTGCGCAACGCGGCCGGCAAGCTGGAGCCCGTGAGCTGGGACGCGGCGCTTCGCACGTTCGTCGATCGCATGAAGGCGATCCAAGCAGCAGCACGGCCCGCAGTCGGTCGCCTTCCTGAGCACCGGCCAGATCGTCACCGAGGAAATGGCGCTGCTCGGCGCGCTCGCCAAGTTCGGCATGGGCATGCTCCACGGCGACGGCAACACGCGGCAGTGCATGGCCACGTCGGTCGTCGCGTACAAGCAGGCGTTCGGCTTCGACGCCCCGCCGTACACCTACGCCGACTTCGAAGAGTCGGACGTGATCGTGCTCGTCGGCAGCAATCTTGTGCATCGCCCATCCGATCCTCTGGCAGCGCGTGATGCGCAATCCGCATCAGCCGGAGATCATCGTCATCGATCCGCGGGCGACCGAAACGGCGATGGCCGCCACGCAGCATCTGGCCGCTCTATCCGAAGTCGGACCTCGACGCTGCTCTACGGCGTCGCCGGCATGCTCATCGAGCGCGGCTGGATCGATCGCGACTTCATCGACTGCCCACACGAGCGGCTTCGACGAGTTCGCAGAGTTCGTCGAAGACTTCACGCTCGATCGCGTCGCCGAGGAGACGCGGCCTGCCGGCCGAGGCGATCGAGCAGTTCGCCGCGCACGATTCACGACGGCAAGCGCGTTTCGTTCTGGTGGACGATGGGCGTCAACCAAAGCCAT
The DNA here is from genome assembly GCA_963786455.1 of uncultured Planctomycetota bacterium. Taxonomy (GTDB): domain Bacteria; phylum Planctomycetota; class Planctomycetia; order Pirellulales; family Lacipirellulaceae; genus JABDGM01. Next base: position 221,018 of record CAWAZX010000020.1, read on the forward strand.
CAGGCCGTCCGCACGGCCCAGGCGATCATCAACCTGGCGCTGATGACCGGCAACATCGGCCGGCCCGGCACCGGCGCCAACTCGATCACCGGCCAGTGCAACGCGATGGGCTCGCGGCTGTTCAGCAACACGACCAACCTGCTCGGCGGCCACGACTTCGCGAATGCCGGCGCATCGCCGCAAGGTCGCCGACGTGCTCGGCATCGACGAGGCGACGATTCCGCACGAAGCGAGCTGGCCGTACCACCGCATCCTGGAAGGCATTCTGCGCGGCGAAATCCGCGGCCTGTGGGTCATCGCCACGAATCCCGCCCACTCGTGGATCAACCAGGGCATGGCCCGCGACGTGCTCGAGCGGCTCGACTTCCTCGTGGTGCAGGACATGTACCACACGACCGAGACGGCGCAGCTGGCCGACCTGGTGCTGCCCGCGGCGGCTGGGGCGAGAAGGACGGCACGTTCATCAACTCCGAGCGGCGCATCGGCGTGGTGCGCAAAGGTGCGCCGTGCGCCGGGCGAGGCGCTCGCCGATTTCCACATCTTCAAGCTCGTCGCCGACTACTGGGGCTGCGGCGAAATGTTTCGCCAGTGGGAGTCGCCCGAGGCCGTGTTCCAGTTGCTCAAGCAGCTCTCGCGCCGGCCAGCCGTGCGACATCACCGGCATCGAAGACTACGAGATGCTCGACCAACGCGGCGGCATCCAATGGCCGTTCCCAGACTGCGGATTGCAGATTGCGGAATGCGGATTGGACTACTCAGATCCGCAATCCGATATCCGAAATCCGAACCGAGCGCCGGCTCTTCGAGGACGGCCGGTTTTATCACCCCGACGGCCGGGCCCGTTTCCTTTGCGAATCGCCGCGACCGCTTCCCGAGCAGCCCAACGCCAAGTACCCGTTCGTGCTGCTCACCGGCCGCGGCTCGGCCGCTCAATGGCACACGCAAACGCGCACCGCAAAATCGGCCATCCTGCGGAAGCTCTACGCCCAGGAGCTGTACGTCGAAATCAACCCGCACGATCGCAGCGGCTCGGCATTCGCTCCGGCGATCGCGTAGCCGTAACATCGCAGCGTGGCCGTTTGCACGGCCGCGCGCTCGTCACGCCGGCAGTCCAACCGGGCCAACTGTTTATCCCGATGCACTACGAAACCACGAATCTGCTGACCCACGCGGCGTTCGATCCCTACTCGCATCAGCCAGCTTACAAAGCTTGCGCCGTCGCGATTGAAGTGGCGATCTGACCGTCGCAGCGATTAACACGCCAATCCACAACAGCGTGATATGGTGAGGTTCAGGCACGACTGCGATGAGCGCGTTTCCCTTGCCGGAACCGTTGCCAAAGTTGGCTCTCCAGATGCCGTAGTCGCTGAGATCCACCGTTCCATTGCTATTTCCGTCGGCGGCCAGGCCCGAGCCGATCTGCCCCACGCTTTGCCGCCAAACGACGTAATCCGCTGCGTCGACTGCACCGTCCCCGTTGTAGTCGCCCTCCAGAGCAATCAAAAACAATGCGGCCGATAGCTCCAGCTCGTAGAGCTGCACGTTGTTTGCGCTGCCTCGCACGCGCACAAAATAGGTTCCGGGGCTGGTCAATTCCACGTCGGTCAGCATTTCGACTCCGCCGTTGCCGGTGAGATTCGCCGAGCCAAGCGTAGTTGTTCCATTCGGCGCGAAGACGGCAAGCGCGAGGTCATTGCGTGAGTTCGCGTCGAACGTCGACGGTGCACCGCCCTCGGTTCCCTGAGTGAATACGCCGCCCAGCGGCGTGAGCTTGACATCGAGTAGCGTCGGTGCCGCAACCGTGAACGAGAAGAAATCGGTGTCCGAATTGTTGGCGATGCTGACGAAATCGGTTTCCAGCGGGCCGACGGCCTGGCTACCGAGCGCATCGGAACCAACGGCCAGCGTGCTGCCAGTCGTGAGAGCACCTAATGGGGTGGCTCGTTGGAACGTGCCGTTACCGAGTCCATTGTTCGTTTTTTCGAGCGCATCGCCGTAAAACGCGTGGATTCCACGGATATCGTCCAGCTGCGGACCGTCGATGCCAAAACTGATTATCGGCTCCATCAGCAGCGCGTCCGACGGCGATTCAATGTGCAATAGTCCCAGCGCATGGCCAAGTTCGTGCATGATTGTGTTGCGCAGCGCGCGGTAATTGCTGGCCGAGTTTGCATAGAAGCTCGTCTCGCCGGTATCGACAACCACGTCACCGAAGTTGGGGAGCCACGTGTATGCCAGCGTGCCGTTCGAGCCATCGATAAATGCACCCCCGAGCCGCACATCGCCCCGCACTCCTCTCACGCCGGCAGAAGATTGCAGCATCGTGCCGTTGTCGCTTGGTTCGTAGAGAAAAGAAAGCCCGCCCAGCTCGCTCCAGCGTGCAAACGATTCGCCGAACAGCGGGAACCATGGCCGCTGCGTGACGTCGGAACCCGTTGTCGTGACGTTAAACAGCCCGTCGAGGTAGGAGATCAAATTACTTGCGCCTTCGCCTGGAATCGACGTGCCGTCAGGGGCGAAGCTCCAGGTGAGCGTGATCGGCGTGCCCGACGCGCCCGTTGCTCCCGACGACGTGACTGTCCACCGTTCGTCGGGAACATACGCAGCCACCGGAGCAGTTCGCAAAGCGAGGACAGCCATCGCCACAATACCGATACTTATCGCCGGTTTGATCATTGGCACGATCCTGTCGTAAACTTTGCGGCAGTGGTCCTTGCCAAATTGCTCGGCAGACTGGCAACACATGGTCCATGGCGACGCGCCGCTAACGTTCACGGAAAATATGGAACACCGCACCTAACGTCGCAAGCGGCGATAAAAGAATCCCAGCTGGCGACCATTGAACATGAGTGGTTCGAGTCCGCCGCCACGACATCTACCACGCCCTTCCTGCTGATCGCCCAAGCCCAACTTCGTTTCGCCGCCGATCACGGCTGTGTCGGTGATGTCGACTGTGTCGTTTTCATTAGCGCTGACGATACGGAAGTCGCCTTCCACGGTGCCAGCTTGCGTCACGGTGTTTTCGCCCTTGCCGAGTCGGCCAAAAAAGGAACCCACAATGATGGCCGTCTGGGCGAGCGTGACAGAGTCGTTCCCGTCGCCACCATCGTAAGCCAGATTGCCTTCGATCGTGCCGGAAACGGTGGCCGAATTGTCGCCGTCGCCGAGCGAAATTTTCGCGCTGTCTCCGACCGTCGCGTCTTCAGCAACTGTTACGGTATCAACGCCGTCGCGCCCCGAGACTAACAAATGTCCTTCAATCGTCCCGGCGAGCGTAAGCGAATTATCGCCGGCACCCAGCTTGGCACTTACTCCCCTGCTTACGACAGCGGTTTCCGCGATCGCCACCAGGTCGGCACCATCGCCGCTGTGAAGCGAGAGGTTACCGATTTCGCTAGTCACCGTAAGCTCATTATCGCCGTCGCCCAGTAATATCATGGCTCGCGATTCGATCGTCGCCGAAAGCGCAACACTGTCAATGCCGTCACCACCACGATACACCAGTCCGTTGGAAGTTCCGCCGAGCAGCTCGAATGTGTTGTCGCCGTCTCCCAGAGCAGCGTACACCTTGTCGACCGTCTGCCCGGCCAAATCGAGGGTAACCGTGTCGTTCGTGCCCTCGATGCTGCTTTCCAGTTTGATGTGAATGTCGTCGGTGACGCCTTGCAGCATAGTCTCATCGGCAACAACGACGCCGTTGTCAGTAACGCGATAAGCGCCGTCACTCACTGCGACAATTTCGACTGCCCCGTCCGCATCGCCTTCTACTATCAGATCGCCGCCATCGGTGACGTTGGCCGTTACCGTCAGGCAGAGCCGGTTTTCCAGGGCTTCAAACTTGCGACGTCGATACTTAGCCATTGACTTAGACATTGCCGCTGTTCCTCTGTTTCTCTGTTCCGGCCCCACGCTTCCCTGTTTCGGCCCCAAGGGCTTGGTTTCGAAGCGCCAAATGCGGGACGTTTCCTCGCTGCATAGCTATAGTGGAGAGACCGGTTAAGCCAACATCGCGCCACGCAGAAGGTTGCAATTTGCTGTTGGCCCAGGCGGGAAATAAAATCCCGGTGGGCACCCAGTGTGTCAAAACACTTGCGGGAAGCGGGGTTAGACCTTTGTACTGCCCACGACACCGCCATTTTGTCGCACATTTTCACAAACCAGGCGTGGCGCTTTCGCGTAGAAAACGGTCTATCAGGCTGGAGTGTGAATCGGGGGAATCAATGACACTCCCGCCAGACAATTCCATATGTCTCTCACCGCAGCTGCCCGCCCGATGTCCAGTGTCCCTTCGTTAATCAGCAGTGCGCGGCACGGCGACAGAAGCAGTATCGGGAGATTGCTGCAGCAGTACCGTAATTACTTGACGGTCCTCGCCGCGACGCAGATCGAGCCTCGTCTCCAGCCACGGCTCAGCCCTTCCGATGTGGTCCAGGAAACGATGCTCCGCGCCACGCAGAATTTTTGCCAGTTTCGCGGCACCACCGAGCCGGAGTTGCTCGCCTGGCTCCGGCAAATCCTCGTGAATAATCTGGCGAAATTCGTCGAACAACATATGCTGGCCGCAAGGCGCGATGTCCGCCGCGAGGTGTCGATCGAGCGTCTTGGCAACCGGCTCGAACAATCGACCGTGCAGTTGGCCGCGCTGTTGCCCACCGATAGCAAATCGCCCAGCATGGCAGTTCAGCAGCATGAAGAATCGGTGCTGCTGGCCGATCGGCTGGCCGAGCTTCCGGCAGACTATCGCGAAGTGCTCGTGCTGCGGAACCTGCAAGGACTGCCGTTCGAAGAAATTAGCCAGCGGATCAATCGCTCCGTTGGCGCGACGCGCATGCTCTGGCTGCGGGCGATCGACAAGTTGCGCTCCGTATACCAACGAGAGGAACAGAGTGAAAGCTGAATTCGAATGTGCCCACTCCGCTCGTGAGGAGTTATCGGAAGCCGCGCAAGAGCCCTGGCTCGCATTCTCGACGACTACCTGGTCGCCGCTGAGCAGGGTGCACCGATCAGCCCCGACGAGCTGCTCCTGCGGCATCCCGACGACGCGAAGTATTTGCGCGGCTACTTAAGCGGCCTGCAGAAGTTTCACGCCGCCGCGGTTGAATTGAAGCCACAGCGACCGCTCTTCATCGGCAAACTGCAGCCCGCGCAGATCATCGGCGACTTCCGCTTGATGCGTGAGATTGGCCGGGGCGGGATGGGCGTTGTGTACGAAGCGCTGCAGATCTCGCTGCAACGGCGTGTAGCGCTCAAAATCCTGCCGTTTACTGCGGGACATGATGAAAAGCAAATCCATCGTTTCCGGAACGAGGCCCTGGCTGCGGCCCATGTCGAGCATGCGAATATCGTCCCTGTGTTCGCCGTCGGAGAGGACCACGGCGTTCACTACTACGCGATGCAACTGATTGAAGGGCAGTCGCTCGCCACGTTGCCGGCCGAAATCCAACCCCATGCTGCGCAGTCAGCCGCGGAATCAACAGCCGCAAATTGTCACCGCTCGACGTGGCCTAATGAAAATGGCAACACGCCGGTTAGCACACCGGCACCCCCGGTGATTCACCCGATCATTTCGCGCACCGGGACCACAAGCGACCGCGTTCGCGAAATCACTCGGTTGGGCATTCAAGCTGCGGAGGCACTCCACGCGGTCCATGAAATCGGCATCGTGCACCGCGATGTGAAGCCGTCCAATCTGCTCGTCGATGCTCAAGGGAAGTTGTGGGTTACGGATTTCGGCCTGGCTCGTTGCCGAGAGCATGCGGGACTTACGCAAACGGGCGACGTACTGGGCACGATGCGCTACATGAGCCCGGAACAATCGCTTGGCCGCGGCCGGCTCATTGATCATCGCACGGACGTTTACTCGTTGGGTGTTACATTGTACGAGTTGGCCACAGGACATCACCCGGCCGGCGATTTGAGCGACGCGGAACTTCTCTTCAACCGCGCCCCGTTCCAGCAGAAATCGATGCGGCACTGGAACCCCACCATTCCGCGCGATTTCGAGACAGTCGTGATGAAGGCCATCGCGGAGTTTTCCCATGAGCGGTACGCGACAGCGCAAGAGTTTGCCGATGACTTGCGACGGTACCTTGAAGGCCGGCCGATCCTGGCAAGCCGGCCCAGCCTGGTGAATCGCGCTGGAAAGTGGGCCCGGCGGCACCGTGGACTTGTGTATTCGGCAGCAGCGATTCTGCTGGTGGCGGTCATCGGACAATCGATCAATTCGCTGCTGTTGGTTCGCAAAAACCGCGAGATCGCCAACGCGCTCGTCGCGGTGCGGGACAGCCTCCACGACCGGGGCGCCGTGCTCGATCGCTTTAGCACGCAGCTCGTCGATCAGCTCGCCGCCATCCCGGGGGCCGAGGGCGTGCGCTATCAAGCGCTGGAAGATAGCCTCGCACTGTATCAGCGTTTTGAAGCGCAGGCGGTTGGTGAGCCCGCGCTGGCGACTGACTTGGCTTTGGCGTACAGCAAGATGGGAACGCTCAGCGAGAAGATGGGGAAGTCGTCCGCGGCACTTGCCAAGCATCTTGCTGTGCGCGACCTGTGGGAAACTCTCGTTGCCTCAGAGCCAACCAACGCGGAGTATTCGCTGAATTTGGTGCAGTGCCACAATAACGTGGGATTGCTATTGGCTGATTTGAGCCGAGGCGGTGAAGCCCTCGAATCGCTCCAGAGCGCACAGCGTGTACTGAAAAAGTTGACGGAGAACGAGCAGGACTCGGAAGCGGCACGAACTGCGCTGGCCACCACCTACAGCAACTTGGGGTTGGTGCTGCGCCAGCGTGGGGACCACGTCGCTGCAGCAGAAAAGTTTCGCAACGCAATCGCCATCCAGGAGTGGCTGGTTACGCAATCGCCCGATAGCGAAGAAACGCTACGCAGGCTCGCGGCCAGCTACAACAACTTGGCTTCGCTGTCGGACACATCCGTCCCGGATTCCGCCGTCAAAGTCTATCGGCAGGCAATTGACATTCAGCGACGTCTCGCGACGAAATGGCCGGCAAATCGCATTTACCAGGGCGATCTCGCACGGACATACAACAATGTGGGTTTCTTGCTGGTCAGCCAACAGGATTTTCACACCGGAGAACTCTCCTACCGTAAGGCCGTCGAAATTCAGGAAAACCTGGTGACGGCGTCACCTTTGGCGGCAAGTTACCGCCGCGACCTGGCGATCAGTTACAACAATCTCGGCATGGTTCAAAGCCAGGATGAACGTCTTGTCGACGCCGAGGTCTCATTTCGTCGGGCTCTCGAATTGCAGCAATCCCTGTTGAATGTGCAACCTGACGATGCCAAAACACGCAGCGATATGGGCGGCATCTACAACAATCTGGGACTATTGTTCGATCGGCAAAATCGACTTGTCGACGCGGAAGCTGCATTCCAGAAAGCGATATCCCTTCAGCGCAAGGCGTTTGACGCCGCGCCGGACGTCGCGCGATACCGCGAGCTCTTGCAGAACCACTACGCTAACTATGTCCGGTCACTGCGCAGTCACGAGAAGCGGCGCGAAGCGGACAAACTCATCCAAGAACGCGATAGCCTTTTGGCTGGTTCACGTTAAGCCGAGGGTCATAACATGCTGTCTCATCTCAGGAAATGGTTCCGGCCGCATTCAGCGCAATCAGCGCCACGAAATCGGATCGGTGCGCCACGGTTTCGGGGACAATTCGAACGACTTGAGGTCCGCACAGTGCTGTCAGCGTCGATCGGCACTTCAGTCGTCGATTTCGAGACAGGCCACTCCGGCTTGTGGGAAAGCGTCGTAACGGCGCAAAAAGCCTCGCTAACTGGCATTTCTTCCTTTGCTGCGGTCACGGCGGCGCATTGGGAGGATTCGCCGTCATCAGGATTGTCCAATCGGCACATTTCTCCCGAAAGTTATGAAGCAGTAAACGGAGCTGGGGGTAACGGTGGGCAACTCACTTTGCTGATTAGTAAACCCGTCGACGCCGTACTCGTCGTTACAGTTCGGCGCTGGGCGCCTCCTCGCATGGGCTGGGAAGCGGCTTTTACGCCGAGTTCCAAGCCGCCGATTGCGGCAACGAGCCCCGTCCCCACATTGCAGTACGAATGGCCCTCGGAGCCGTCGCGGAATGTTCAGTACCCAGTCGCCACTATCGATTCATTCCCACCGCTGCTTCCGACACTATTCAACTCTACGGACAACCAGACTTCAATGCTCGCTTCGAATGTCCGCGAGCGCGATTCCGCGTTCCATTCGAATTCAACGGAAGCCTTGCTTCTCGCTGCCTCCCTCGGCGACTACTATGACGCCGATTCGGATCGCGCCGGCGTCGACAATTGGCGGGACAACGCAGAAGAGGATGAAGGTATTCTTGCCGGACTCTACGACAGTAGTTTGGACGGCGATGAGGTTTCGCTTGATGCGTTCCAACAGGAATGCACCGCGCTCGACGCTGTTTTCGCGGAGCTAAATGATGTCGAAATGCAAAACGAGAACTCGCGCGTGAATGCCGCCGAATACAATCCAATTCCAAACGTAGTGAGGCGATACGAAATCCAAATAGAAGCTCCGTGGGCCGTGACTAACGCTGTTCCATCCGCTCACCGTGATGTAGTTCACGGCGGAATGGTTTTGCTGGAGCCGAGCGGCGATTCCAAACATAGTGCCGAAGATTTGATCGAAATCGTTACCGAAAGTTTACTAAAAACGACTGATGTGCCAATTAGTGTCGAGGCATCGATTGGCATTTACCAGGCGTTTGACGTGGGTGCCAATGAAATGCGACCGAGCTTGAACGACTCAGCGCCCCCAGTCGCTCCAGCCGCAGACGGCCGTTCCAGCGCCGCGGCGGAACATGTGTCGGCCAAACGAACCGAGCAGCCGTCCTAGCACGGTCACTGACTTTGCTCAGTATCACGGTGGTCCTTGTTTACCTGCATTGTCCGCAGGTGGCCAGTTTAAATGCCGCTGCAAGAAATCGTACGTACCCACACCATTGATGGAGTGTGGTCCGTCAAACCATTCAATCGCGGTGCGGTCCGGAATCTTCAGTTTCGCCGCGTAAAGGAATCGGACCTTGGCGTATTCCCAGCCTACGGTCTCGTCGGACGCCACCCCATCGAAGTGCCCGCGCTCGACCATGAAAGGGCGCGGAGCGATGAGTGCCGCCATCTCAGCGTAATTGAATGTATTGCCCAAATCGAATTCAAAGATTTCGTATTCACCAAAGCCGGAATAGGAATGCGGATTTCTGGTCGACGCGTTCTTATCGACCCATTCGTTGAAATCGGCCGAACATATTGAAAGACAATAGTCGGTCACGAGTGGCGGGACGCGCATTGCCGTCTTCCCACCATAACTTAGCCCGTAGAATGCGATTCGCTCCGGATCGACTTGCGGTAACGTTTGCAGCCAATCAACAATCTGTTGGTGCTGCGGGACGATAATCGAAAACAGCGTTTTCTTGAGGGGGTTGGCCTTTCGCTGCAGAGTGCGAAAACGATCCTCGAAGATGTACAAGTTTTGTGGCGAAAATGTAATGTATCCGCGTTCGGCAAGCGCCGTGTTGAACGCCTTGTAGTGCTCGAAACCCGACTCGCCGATTGTGTCTTGCGGTCGACCCTCGAGCCCGTGCTGGCATACGACCACTGGCCGGCGTTGCCCCGCTTGAATGTCTTTGGGCAATGTCAGCAGCCCGTACGCGATTACCTCGGGAAACACGTCCATGACCACTTCATAGCGAGCCCATTTGGCACTTTCCTCGATTTTGCGCGTGCGAACATTGGGCGGTAATTTATCGAGTTCGAATCGGCCGATCACCTCGTCGGCGAAAAGTCTTCGGTAGGGTTCAATTGACTCGTTGTATTTTGCGAGCGATTCGTAATTGAGTTTGTCCCAAAACCGCGCTTTGCGCTCGTATTGACTTTCGCGGAGTAGCCATTGATTGTGTCGGTCCAATTCGTGAACCTGCCGCGCATGGCGTCCCGCTGCGTTTGGCAGAGTCTTTGCGGCTCGAACCGTGCCGGCTGGCGACGCCATTTTTGCAGCAGGATCGAGTGCCTTCAAAAATGCCGAAAGTGCCTGGATGGTGCCGTGTGGACCACGGCCATCATCGCCGCTTACGATCAGTTCCAATACTGGCGTCGGGTGAAGGCGATCGACCAATTGCTTGGCACGCTCGATTTCACTGCGAACCGCGGCCAACTCTGGAGTAACTACGCGGGCCGGCGCGCCGCGACCGCCTGGAATAGTCGCTTCCGGTCCACGCGCGGCCTCGACGATCACAGCTCGCGGAGCAATCATGCTCGCCAGCTCCGCATCGCCGAACGCTTCCAACAGACCGAAGACATTTCGGTCGATCGGTTCCTGCCACAGATTATTACGATTATCGAAATAACCGCTGACGCACACTGCATCAATGCGCGAATCCAGCGCCGGCATACAGCGCCAACATCCCGCCTTCGCCCCAGCCGATCACGCCAATGTTTGCCGTGCCATTGACATCCTTACTGAACCAATCGACGCACGCCAGAATCTTTTGCACTTCATAGCCAATTAGCCCGCGGCCCAATTCAAATGCGGAGCGGTACAGCCATTCGCGGTTGGAGAGCTTGTCGAGGCGGTCCTCGCGATTGATGAGCGTTGGTACAACCACACGGCAGCCGCTTTCCGCTAGCCGGCGTGCATATTGCGACTCCGCCCGCACGCCCGGTGCAAGTCCTGCCAATTGCTCGGGCGTTTGACCGCAATCCGGAATCGCGACAACATCGGCAATCGGCTTCTTACCTTTCGGCACCAGCAGCAGTCCTTCCCCGGTCACATCGCCAAAGGCCGGCCAGCGTACAGAAAACACTTCGAACGCAGTGCCATTGCCGAGGACGCCGGCCACGCCGTGGTGGCAACCAGCTCCGGCCCGTCGAAGGGAATTCGACTATCACGAACACCAAGTATGTGAGCCAACCGCTTTCGATTTGGCTCAATCGACAAGTTGTACGCCTCGCTGGACGAAAAATCGCGCCGCCAATGTCGCGAGCGGGAATTAACCGACGCGGTGATTTGTTCCAACAGAAATTTGTCGACGCCGGCGACTAAGAGCGACGCGATATCACCTTCGATCGTCAACGGCTGCGTCCCCGGCAGTGGAACTTCGTTAGCCGCTTTCAAGACCTGAAATGACGCGGTCGTGAATGCAATCGCGCCGACCACACGTCCGCACAGATGCCATCTCCCTATCGTCGCAGCCATCTTGAAACCTCTCGATTTGACGGTTTAACGCGAACGGTCGCGTCAAATTATAGCCGCCCCTTGGCTGCCTTGCTTTCGATACATGCCGATCGTTCGATTGCACAAAACTTGGCAATCGAGCATCATAGGACTCAAGCGGCGCAATTCCATCTATTGGGTGCTATTTGTTCGCCTTTATGCGTACAAGTACCAACAACAATCATTCGTCTATTGAGCCGGCTGCGACCTGGAACCCGCTCCGCTGGCCATTGTATATGCGCGTTCTGTTGGGCGTGGCGATTGGCACCACGCTCGGCGTTGTGTTCGGCAGCCGGGATATCGTCTGGGGTTGGGGCAACGACGATCTGGCCGTGCTGGGCGGTCTCTACATTCGGTTGCTGACCGCGTTGGCCACGCCGCTCATCTTTTTCGCCATCGTGGACGCATTCGTGCAAACGCGTATTTCCGGCTGGCAGGGACTCAAATTAATTCTCGTCTGCAGCGCCAACATTGCGGTCGCCTTTGCCATCGGTTTAACGATTCTCAATGTCTGGCAACCCGGCCGTACGTGGCAAGGTACCCTGGTCGAACGGGCCACTGATTCGCAAACCGCCAATGCAGCGCAAATTCCAAAACTGGCGGAGGCGGCGGACGAATCATCGCTGTCCCTCTTGGCATTGCTCGACTCCTATGTCCCCAAAAGCATCGCCCAACCGGCTTCCGAAAACATGGTGCTTACAGTGGCTGTGCTGGCGATCTTCCTGGGTGCCGCGATGCGCTCCCTGAAGTCCACAAGCGATATGAGCCTGGCCGACGCGATCGGAACGTTCGAGAGACTGATCACCGCTTCGTTTCAAATTCTGCTGAAAATGCTTTCGTGGCTGATCGAGATCGCGCCGTTTGCAATCTGCCTCGCGATAGCCGGCGTGGTGGGAGCGACGGAAGACGTAAGTGGCTTACTGCAGCGCGTGGGAGTATTTTTTGTTACGGTCATGGCCGCGTTGGGCCTGCACGCGCTCGTATACTATCCGTTGTCCGCCTGGCTCATTGGTGGAGTGTCACCGCGAACCCTGTTCCGAGAAGGTGCCGGGGCGATTCTCACCGGTTTTTCGATCAATAGCAGCCTGGCCACCGCGCCGTTGACGCTCAAAGCTCTCGACCGCATGCACGTCAGCGAGTCGTCGGCACGGCTGTCCGCCTGCGTTGGGACGAATTTCAACAACGATGGGATCACTCTCTACGAGGCGATTACGGCGCTGTTCGTTGCGCAGGCCGCCGGAATGGAGCTGCACATCGCCCAGCAGATTACCATTCTTTTGGCCGTCTTGGCCGGGAGCATGGGTATTGCGGGAATACCCAACTCTGGTCTGATTATCCTCACGTTGGTGTTGAAGGCGGCCCGCTTGCCGGAGGACGTAGTCAATTTGGTGCTGCCAATCGTCTACAGCATCGACTTCATCAACGCTCGAGTTCGTTCGGCGGTCAACGTGATGGGCGATATGCAAGTCGCGATCCTGCTGGACGCGGGGACCGCCAAGGCCCATAGCCACCCACGGCCGTCGTCGGCATCATTTCATGAACGATCAGGCGAGAATGCAACCGATTGACCCTAAGGCGAACTCGCTGCTGACGCTCACGAACATCAACAAGTCGTTCGCCGGGGTGCACGCACTCAAAGGCGTGTCGTTTGAACTGCGTTCCGGCGAAGTGCACGCCCTGGTGGGCGAAAACGGGGCGGGAAAGTCGACGCTGATCAAAGTCATCTCCGGAGCGCATCAGCCAGATTCTGGAACGATGCATGTTGCGGGCCAGGATGTCACGGAGAACAATCCCGTGCTGTCCCGGGCATTGGGCATCGCGGTGATCTATCAACGGCCGGCGCTGCTGCCCGACTTGACCGTGGCAGAAAACATCGCGCTGGGATTGGAGCCGCGCGGAGCCGCGCGGATTGTGCGTTGGGCGGCGCGTCGAAATCGTGCCAAGGAATTGCTGAGCCGGGTTGGAGCGACAATCGATCCGGACGCGCTCGGTTCACACGCTGATCGATGCCGGAGCAGCAATTGGTCGAAATCGCGCGGGCTTTGGGTGCCGATGCGCGAATTTTGATTTTGGACGAGCCGACCGCGTCGCTCAGCGATCGCGAAGTCGAGCGGCTGTTGGATGTGATCCGCGAGTTGCGGCGGCAGGGCGTGGGAATTATTTACATTTCGCATCGCTTGGAGGAGCTGTTCCAAGTTGCCGATCGGGTGACCGTGCTGCGCGATGGCGCGTCGGTTGGCACGCGGCCGATCGAGCGAGGTCGACCGCCGCGAGCTGATCCGCATGATGGTTGGCCGCGAAATCACGGCGATTTTTCCCAAGCAGACCGTCCCGATCGGCGAGGCCGTGCTGCGATTGCACGATGTCGGGCTGTAGGCAGTCGGGCGTGCACGACGTGAGTTTTGAAGTGCGCGCCGGCGAGATTGTCGGACTGGCAGGGCTGGTCGGTGCGGGCCGCACGGAGCTGGCGCGGATCCTGTTCGGCCTGACGCCGGCCGACTGCCGGCATCGATTGAATGGCGCGGCAAGCCAACCGTGATCCGCACTCCGGCGCAGGCCGCGCGGTTGGGAATCGCGTACGTGCCGGAAGATCGACGGCGACACGGCGTGATCTTGGAGATGCCGGTGACGACCAATGCCACGCTGGCCGTGCTCGATCGTATTTCGACGCATGGCTGGATCAATTTTCGCCGCGAACAAGCGCTTGCGGCCGACTATGTGAAGCAGTTGTCGATCAAAACCGCTTCGCTCGATACGCCGGTCGGCGATCTGTCCGGCGGCAATCAGCAAAAGGTATCGGTCGCCCGCTGGCTGGCCACCGAGCCCAAGCTGTTGATTCTCGATGAGCCAACGCAGGGCATCGACGTCGGCGCCAAAGCCGAAATCCATCGCCTGATGGGCGAGCTGGCCGGCCGCGGCATGGCAATCTTGATGATTTCCTCCGAAATGCCGGAAATTTTGGGCATGAGCGATCGGATCGTCGTCATGCACGGCGGCACTGTTGCGGGCATCTTGGATCGCGCCGACGCGACGCAGGAAAAAGTGTTGGCGTTGGCATTGGGTCACACGGCAATCGCCAGCTGAGAGCATCTGATGGTCGCAGTACAAACGCGAAATCTCGATTGCCCTCGCCTACTTCGTGCTGCTAGGAGTGTTGGCCGTGTTTGCGCCGCGGTTCTACCAGGGCGACAAGTTTCTCAATATTCTAGTCGCCAGTGCGCCGGTGCTCGTGGCGGCGGTCGGCATGACGCTGGTGATTCTTTCGCGAAACATCGACATCTCGATCGGCTCGCAACTCTCGATCTGCGGCGTCGTGGCCGGGCTGCTGGCCAAGACCGGCTTGCCGATGCCGCTCGTCGCGCTGTCGACGATGGCGGTCGGCGCGTCGATGGGCGCGTTAAATGGTGTGTTTGTCGCGATGCTGGGTCTGCCTTCGATTGTCGTCACGCTGGCCACGATGGTGATTCTTCGCGAAGCCCTGCGCTGGTGGCGGGAAGGCGAATCGGTGAAGAATCTGCCGCCCGATTTTCAGTGGTTCGGTCTGGGGCAAAGCGGCGGGCAGTGGGTGATCATCGCCATCGCCTTGTGCACGTTCATTGTCTTCGCTTGGGGACTGCGGTATGTGGCCGCAGGGCGGGCCGTGTATGCCACGGGTTCTGATCCCGATGCCGCCTGGCTCGTTGGCGTGCGGCCGCGCCGTGTCGTCTTCTGCGGTTTTGACGCTGATGGGTGCGCTGACCGGGCTGGCTGCACTACTCAATGCGGTGCGGTTTCGCCCAGGTCGATCCGCTGGCCGGCACGGGGTTGGAACTGCAAGTGATTGCGGCCGTCGTGGTCGGCGGCGTGGCGATATCCGGCGGGCGCGGCACGCTGGCCGGCGTGCTCTTCGGCGTGGCGCTGTTGGGCACGATCGGATCGGCCTTGGTGTTTCTCGGGGCCGAAGCGTATTGGGAGAAGGCGCTGCAGGGCGGGATCATTCTGATTGCGGTGGCCTCCGACGCATTCGAATTTCAAGCGGAGAAGCATGCCAGCGCAGCTCTCGCCCACGAGTGAAGCGGCGACGCTGCGTCGCTTCCAGGTGACGCACGAATTGGTGCTGGCGGCCGTGCTGGCGGTCGAGATTGTCGTGTTCAGCGCGATCGGCACGAATTTTCTGACGTGGGCGAACGCGTTCGAGATCACGCGGCTGTTCGTGGAAGTCGGACTGCTGGCCGTGGCGATGACGCCGGTCATTGTGACCGGCGGCATCGATTTGTCGGTCGGGTCGCTGATGGGGTTGTCCGCCGTGCTGTTTGGCGAATTGTACCGCGACTTCGGCTGGCCAATTCCCGCGGCGGCGCTCGGCACGCTGCTGATGGGCACGGCCGCCGGCGGGCTCAATGCGCTGTTGATCACGCGGCTGCGATTGCCGCCGCTGATTGTGACGCTGGGCACTTTTTCGCTGTTTCGCGGGCTGGGCGAAGGCTTCACGCGCGGATTTGAGAATTACTCGCAGTTTCCGGATTCGTTTCTGTTTCTGGGGCAGGGATATCTGTCGGCCGGCGTGCCGACGCAATTGCCGATTTTTGTTGTCGTGGCCATCGGGTTTTGGATTCTGCTGCAGCGCACCACGATTGGCCGCGGACTGTATGCGATTGGCTTCTCGGCCGAAGGCGCTCGGCATGCCGGCATTCCGGTCGAGCGGCGGCTCGGCCTGGTGTACATCTTGTCGGGGTTCACGGCGAGCCTGGCGGCGATCATTTACGTCGCCCATTTGGGCCAGGCGAAGTCGGATGCCGGCACCGGGTACGAATTGGATGCCATCACGGCCGTGGTCCTGGGCGGCACGTCGATCTTCGGCGGGACGCGGCACGATTCAGGGCACCGTGCTGGGATTGCTCGCGATCACCGTGCTCAAGAACGGGCTGCAGCTGGCCGACTTGCCCGGGTATTTGGCCGGCATCTTGATGGGCGGGCTGTTGTTGGTCACGATAAGCATGGAGCGGCTGAGCACTCGCGCTGCGCCGATCCGCAACACCTCGTCAATCCGCAGGCCAGGAGTTTGAAGTGAAGAATTCTCAAGTGGCGGTTTTGTGTCTGGTGATTCTGCTGGGCGCGATGATCGTCGCCGCAAGCAACTGGCTGTTGGTCCGCGATTTGCGCGATTGGAGTCGGGCAAAGCGGGACTGTCGATGGAAACCACACCTGCCGCTAGCGGCTCAGCGCCAACGAAGGCGAAAAAAGCTCACCGTTGCCATGATGCCCAAGAGCTTGGGCAATGCGTACTTCATCGCCTGCCAGAAGGGCGCTCGAAGAAGCCGCCGACGAGCTGGGCGTCGAGCTGCTGTGGCAAGGGCCGACGGAGCCCGACCCGGCGAAGCAAAGCCAGATTGTCGATACCTGGATCACGCGCGGCGTCGACGTGATCGCCGTGGCGGTGGAAAATCGCGAGGCCATTTCGTCGGTGCTCAAGAAAGCCCGAGAGCGCGGTATCAAAGTGCTCACCTGGGATGCCGATGCCAACCCCGACGCACGCGACTTTTTCGTCAATCAGGCGACGCCGCAGGGGATTGGCTACACGCTGATGGATCATGCGGGTCGCATTCTGGGCGGCAAAGGCGAGTTTGCGATCATCACGGCATCGCTCACGGCCGCGAATATGATCGAGTGGCAAAAACACATCGAAGAGCGCCGCGCCAGCAAGTATCCCGACATCAAAATGGCCGACCTGCGTCCTTGCGACGATCTGCAGGGCAAGGCGTTGAACGAAACCAATACAATTCTGAACGCCTATCCGAACGTGAAGCTGATCATGGCCATCTGCTCGCCGGCCGTGCCTGGTGCCGCCGAGGCCGTCAAGCAATCCGGCCGCAACGATGTGAAAGTCATCGGCCTGGGACTGCCCAACGAGAACAAAGAATACGTTCATCAGGGCATCACCGAGAGCGTCGTGCTGTGGAACACGATGGACTTGGGCTATCTCACGGTCTACGCCGCGGACGCGCTGTGCAACGGCACGCTCAAGCCCGGGTGACAAATCGCTGTCAGCCGGTCGATTGGGATCGATGGAAGTTCGCGACGACAACGTCTTGCTAGGTGAGCCCTTCACGTTCAACAAGGAAAACATCGACAAGTTCGATTTCTAGCGGCGCCACGCAAAATGGCCCGCTTATTCTTGCCAAATTAATCGTTTGGAATGCGATCGAACCACGTGCGCTTGAGAAGGGCCGATGTGATCAGAATCGTGGCGACGCAAATTGCTACTTCGCGCCACTCGCGAATGACGAAGTAAATCGGCAGAGCGACAAACGCCGTCTGCCAAACGATGCCGATCACGATGTTCGATACGTCCCAACCGAAGTCGCAATTGGGCTGAAAACCGGCGTCGCGGCGGATCGCTTCTTCGCGAATCGGTCCCCACCAGCCCCACGGCCGAGTGCGGACGTAGAAGTTTACCAGCTCGTCCTCATTTTGCGCTTTTGTGAGCAGGCTCCCCGCAACGCATCCGCACAGCGAAATGGCCAGGATGGCGGGAAATGCATGCAGCGCATTAACACCAGGTAGCGCCAACAGCGCCAGCGCTCCGGCAATGCCAGTGATCATCCCCCAGAAGTAGCCGAACCCATTCAAACGCCACCAGTACCATTTGAGAATATTCGCACCAGCGTAGCCTCCCCATAACCCATTGACGATCCATTTGACGGCGTCGTCCACCGTGTCAATGAAAAGCCCGGCGATGCAGCCGACGACCACCACGGAGAGCGAGGCAATGTAACTTGCGCGGATGTATTCGTGCGCGGGAGCCGCCGGTCGGAAATATCGTTTATAGACATCATTGACCAAGTAGGCGGCGGCCGCGTTGATCGTGCCCGAAAAAGTCGACATGAATGCGGCCAGCAGCCCGGCGATCAAGAATCCGGCCAATCCGACTGGAACAAAGTCGCGGATGACTATCGGCAGCACCTGTTCGAGGTCGATTGTATTGCCCGTGATGACGTCGCCGCGGAGGAACACGAGTGCCAACACGGTGATTCCGGCGATCATAAGATACCGCGGTACAAAAAGTACGACGGTCACAAACCCGCTCATCAAAGCAGCTTCTTTGGGACTCTTGGCTGCGAGGATCCGCTGCATGTCGTAGTTGGGTGCCGGTCCGGCGGCGCTCACCAGCACGCCTTTGAAAAGCATCATCATGAAAAATGCGCCGAAGATCGTGTAGCCGTCTTCTTTCATCCGCGCTGCCGCGGCCGGCATCAGGTTGGACCAATCCAGATCGAGCACCCAGCCGAAGCTAATATCGTGCCAGCCGGCGGGAACCACTGCAGCCAATGTCTCCGGCGAGACACGCTGCATCGCGATCAGCCCCAACGCAAAGCTGCAGACAATCATGATCAGAAATTGAATCAGGTCAGTCAGCACGACGCTATATAACCCGCCCACCACGGTGTACAGTGTCGTGATGCCGACAATGATCACGGCATATATATTGGGCGTCATCGCGTACCCAAATAGGGCATCGGGCAGGAAGATCTCCGAGAACTTGGCGATGCCGACAAACGCGTAGCCAGTGAACGCGATCACGCTCACCATGGCAAACAGCACGACGCTCAAGCGCGACACCTCGGCACCGGCGTCGCGGCCGAACCGCATGGTGATCCATTCCGCCCCCGTAACGGCCCCGGAGCGCCGCAGCCAGGCCGACAAATAGACCATCAGAAAGATTTGATTGAACACCGGCCATAACCACGGAATGAACACGCTTTTCAAACCATACACGTAGAGGAGCGTGATCAGCCAGATCGTGCCGGAGATGTCGAACATCGACGCAGCGTTCGACATGGTGAGCAGCCACCACGGCATACTGTGGCCGCCGAGAAAATAGTTCGTGATGCCGCCGCGGGCGCGCCGTTCGACCACAAAGCCGACCACGATCATGACCAGCATGTAGATCACAATGATCGCGATGTCGATTGGATGTAGATCCATTAACCTGTGGCCGGCTCCGGTGCAGTCTAGCTTGGTGGCGAAAGACCGATGAAGTGTAAAATGCCCGGCAGAATTTGACTCGTCAACCTTTCCCAACTGGCATAGATCGCGACGACCGAAATGGAAATCAGCGCCGTCCAAAGCAATACATCCGAGAGCCGCGAAGGTGCCAGCCGCGCGTCGGTTCGTCGATACCGCAGAAAAACACTGATGGCCGCAATCACCGGCAAAGTGATCCCCTGAAAAAACCCACCAAAAATAACCATGCCGCGGGGCTCACCGACGACAAGATAGAGCACCAGCGCACCGAGAGGGTAGAGGATACAGAACCGGCGAATCCAGATTTCGCGCATGCGCATTGGGGTAATGAACAAACTTCGCCAGGTTTAAGAAGTCGGCCGTCAAGCGACTGTGGGAGGCCGAGGCGACGTAGAGCGTCTTGAACAAAACCACCCACACGCCAACCAGAAACAATAACTTCGTCCAGCTTCCAAAAATCGGCACGTACATCTCGGAGAGCGTGGCGATCATGTCCATGCCCTTCGGATGCAGATTCTGCCGATACAATACTGTCGCGCCGAAAAAGTAAAAACAAACCGTCGCCACAGTGAAAACGACCATGCTGACCCATGCGTCGAGATACATCACACGAATCCAACCACGAGCGCGGCGGACCCATTCATCGCTGTCTTGGCGTACGCCGGTGAAACGCGCATAGCCTTTCTCAAGGCACCAGTAGGGATACGCATACAGCTCCGTCGCACCGACGCCCGTAATTCCAAACGTGGCAAATGCAGCGGCTATCGCGGCAGACGGCAGCGCGAGCAAATTGAGTGAAAAGCCGGACTCCAGGTCCGACAGTCGCAGTGGATAACCCGTCGTCGGCAATGCAAGTACACACAGAACTGTGATCGTCGTCACCGTAGCAATCATGAACGTGGTGAGCCGCTCGATGCGTTGATAGCCGCCGCTCAATAGCAGCAGGGCCGCCGCGGCTGCAGTAAGAACTGCCCAAGGGAAGTCCGGTCGCGCGCGAATCGTTTCGCCTACCGACGGGATTACGTAGTCACAAAGAGCGGCAATCTTTGGGGATACTCCAGGAATCGCCAGGTGCATTGCCTGACCTACTCCGCCCGCCATAGCGCCCAGTTGGGATACGGTTGCCAGCAACATGACGAGCCACCACCACACGAGCCAGTGTGCACCGAAACGGGGCCCCGGCAATTCGTTGATCGCCCCCAACGTCGGCATCCCGGAGCTGATGGCGTGACGCCCCAGTTCAATTTGGACGAAGACTTTGATAACGCAGCTAAACAGGATGAGCCACAGGAACGCGAAGCCATACTCTGCGCCCAGCGACGTCGTCAGCAACAGCTCACCCGATCCGATGATGCTGCCGGCCAGAATGATGCCAGGGCCGATTTTTTGCAGAGCTTGCCACAGCGTGGCCGGCGGCTCTCGCAACGCATCGGCAGGCATCGCGTACGGATCGTAGCTGATGCCTTCCGGAGTGACTTCGTTTAGTGGCATATCGTAACGATCAGCCTGTGCTTCGATAATGGATCGACGCCAGCGGCAGTGAATTTGCCGAACGAAACAGACCCGCGAAAAGATGGCCGTGGTCGACCGCGCCGGCCAGCTCGTGCAGATGGCCGGCCGCTATTGTCTCAACTGGATTGAGTATCGCCAAGAGGGCGGTCGATAGTCCGTCGCCAATTGGAGCTTCCGGTGACCAAAAATTGCTGTTGCGATGTTATACTGAATCACTTGCCATGCAGGTTAACCAAGACGATCGCTCAGCGGGAAAGGTTGCGTTTTGATAGTCGTTCGTGATTCGGCCGCCTTAGGAACTTCGACTCGATTCCTGCGCCTGATTGCCGCGGGCTCAATCCTTTGGACGAGCGCACTGTCGTGCAACTCCGGCTGTGCGGCCGATGTGACATTCAACATCGGCTACCTTGCCGGATCCAATCCGATTCCACCCGTCCCCCCTTCGTCGTTTTCGTACGCCGACGTCTGGGCTGAGGGCGGTTATGCCTATTTCGGTTCCGATCGTTCCGGTCAGGGTGTTGCCATTTTCAGTCTTGCCAATCCAGCGAGCCCGGCGCACCTCACCACGTATGCCGGCAGCGAGATGGAAGATGTTGAAGTTTGGGACGGCATCGGGTATTTCGCCAGCGATGTCAACGCGGCAACCGGGAGAACGGGCGTCGATATTGTGGATCTTTCGATTCCGTTCGATCCGATCCGGCTGAGCCGAGTTGACTCGAACATCGGCGCCCATAACAAGGTTCACACGATCTCAGTGAGCGAGGGCTTCCTATACACTGCCGACAATGAGACCGACGTCGTCAAAATCACGAACGTGACGATTCCGTCCGGCCCCGTGCTTGCGAAAAGTTTGGACCTTGGTGCGCCCGCAGGCGTAGCGACGCATGAGGTCATTGTCAGAAACGATCGCCTTTACGTTGCCAGCAAGGACAACAGCACGACCACTTGTTGCGGCTGGACGCACATCTACGATGTTTCCAGTCCGGCCAACCCGGTGCTGCTCAAGGCGTTCCTCTCCGGACCGCGTAGTCACACTGCTTTGCCTAGTGCCGATGGCAAGACGCTCATCGTCGCCGAGGAAAGATCCAATGGTAACGTAAATCTTTACGATATCTCGATGATCGATCAGCCGAATGATCCGGATAACCCGGCGTTGCTATCCGTACTGAATCGCGGCAACCTGGGCATCGACGCCCACAGCCCCCACCACCCGCACATTCACGGCAATTTGCTGTTCATTCCGTGGTACGAGGCAGGCCTGCAGGTGTTCAACATCACCGATCCCACGAACCCGGTTCATGTGGGCGCGTTCGACACGTACCCGGGTACGTCGACCAACTTCAACGGCAACTGGGGAGTCGACCTGTCGCTCGGTCTCGACACGGTACTTCTCAGCGATCGTACGCGCGGCCTGATTGTCGTGGACGCAACCGGCGTGCTTGCGCCGGGCGATTATGACCAGGATATGACGGTTGACGCCGACGACTACGCGTCGTGGCGGAGCACATTTGGAACTGGCAGCAGCGGCCTGCACACCGGTGCGTTCGCCGATGGCAACAACAACGGAATTGTCGATGCCGCCGATTACGTGCTTTGGCGGAAACATCTTGGCGAAACGGGGCCGATGCGTCCCGGGGCCACTTCATTCGGTGGTGACTCTGCCGTGCCGGAACCGGGCACGTTTCTTCTTGCCGGCTTCGGAATCGGTCTCGGTTTCGCGCGCACCCGCCGTCACGCAGCTGCACGTCAATTCAGAACGGGTTTTCGTGTATGATCCGCTCGACGCCGGAATGCGGATTGCCGTCGCGCGTCGAGAGGGCATTCATGATTGCCGGGTCGGCATCGTCCCACACATATCGCACGCTGGCATCGCAGAACATGAAGAATGCCCCGCCCGGATGCCGGCTGCCAAACGATTCGGCAAACGTTCCGATCGTGCCGTGGGCCATTTCCGTCGACGTTTCGATATTGAAGCCTTCGTGGAAAGTGGTGCCCAAAACGTACGCCGGTCCCGCGGCGTACAATCCAGGCTGATGATTGTCGAGGACCTTCGAGTTGGGCACCACGCCCCACACGACAGGCCGCGACCAGTAGCTTGCTCGCTCACCAACCGCAAGTGTCTTGGAAAGGCCGTCTTGCAACTCCTTCGGTTTAATAGCGCGATTTCGGCCAAACACACCGTCGAAATTATCGCGGCAAAGCTTGCACGTCGGCCGCACGGTTCCCGCGCTGCCCACGTAATTCCCTGCTGCCATCTTGCAGATGATCAGCGTCGAACTCTTGGATGGTATGTCGATGATCGGCTCAAACAGATCGTCCGACGGGCATACAAACAACGGCACCGTCGTAAGCCGTACCCGCTCGGCCGCTTCCCAGCGTAGCGACGCCGAAAAATCGATCTCGTCGTGGAGCGCAATCTCTTCCAGAAACGGCATGATCATCGCGCCCCAGGCCCACCCCGGACCACCGTCATCATGATCGGGCAAAACTTTTGAGACATAACCCGGCGGGAATGATTGGTGGCTCAACATGTAGCCATGCATCCCCAGGCCAATCTGCTTGAGATTATTGGCGCACTGCGACTTCCGCGCCGATTCGCGTGCGCTCTGGATCGCAGGCACCATGAGAGCCACCAGCATGCCAATGATGGCAATCACTACCAAAACTTCGACGAGCGTGAACCCCGCGACTAGGAAGTTTGTTCGCCTGCGAATGGCAAGAATCACTTTGACTCTCCGTCCAACCCGAGCGATTGCTTGATGAAATCCACCATCAAGCGATTATAGTGGTCTCCGCGCAGGCCGTGGCGCATCTCCGGGTAAAACATCACCTGAAAATCCTTCTCTGCCCGCTGTAACGCCTGCATGAACTGCGTGCTGTTTTGCGGATGGACATTTTCATCCATCAAGCCATGCAACAAGAGCAGCCGACCATGCAGCTTGTCGGCCGCCTTGACGACGGACGTCTTTTCATATCCGTCCGGATTCTCCTGCGGAGTGTTCATGTAACGTTCGGTATAAATTGAGTCGTAATTGTGCCAATCGGTAACCGGCGATCCCGAGATTCCCGCGACGAACAGTTTGCTGTGAGTCATCGCGTAGGCGGTCATGAAACCACCGTAGCTGTGACCTTGCATCCCAATGCGTTTCGCGTCGACATACGGCTGCTTCGTCAACCAGCCGATGCCGCACTCAATGTCCGCAAGCTCCGGCACACCGAGCTGGCGATAGGCAGTCCATGTCGACTGGGCCCCCTTACCGCTTGCGCTCCGCGGATCGAGCTGGAACACGATGATACCGAGGTTCGCCAGCATCTGGGCCCGCATCTGCGGCCCGCCCGCGTTGCGTACGACCGGCGCGTGCGGCCCAGCGTACGTCGTGAGCCACGCCGGGTAACGCTTCGATTCGTCAAAGTCGGGCGGTAACGTGAGCGTGCCTTCCAGCAGAAAGCCGTCCTTCGCAGGGATCTGCATATGCCGAAATTCACCCAGTTTGAATTCCTCAAGAACGTAGCTGGGGCGGCTGTCGATCATCCGTACTTTCTGCCCGTCCGTGTTGATCAGTTGTATGTCGCCCGCCGATTCAAAACTGCTCCAACTATCGACGGCCAGGTTACCTTTGGGGGCGAAGTCAATCCGATGGCTTCCTGCGCGGCTAGTCAGTCGCTGCTGCTCGCTGCCATCGATGCGCACGCGCAGCCAGTCCGTTGTGATCGGCGACCGCTCTCCCGCCGTGAAATAAATCCACCCCGACTCTTCATCGACACGGCTTACGTTACGAATCTCCCAGTCGCCTTTCGTAATCGCACGCCACTTCTCGGTCGACGGGTTGAATGCGTACAGATGCTTCCATCCGCTGCGCTCGCTGAGAATGACAATCTCATCTTTCACCCACCACGCCCGGCCCGGGTTGTCGACCCACGCCTTGGTCGTTTCGCGAAAGCGGCGCACCGGTTTTGTCTCATCCGGCTGAGCCGTACAGAAGTCGAGCCATGTCTGCGCGGTCCTGGACATAGAAATAGAGCTGGTCTCCGTCCGGGTGCCAGCCGACGTGTGTGATCAGAAAACTGTCGGCCGTATAGTTCGAAAGGTCGATCCATTCAACGGGTGAGCCCGACACATGCGCCACGCCCAAAGCGACGACCGGGTTCCGGTCGCCCGGCTTGGGGTGAGCCATGCTCGTCGAGCTCGCCGTGCAGCGGAAGCGTATCGACCGCGTGAAATATCGGCATTCCTGTTTCATCGTAACGGCAGAAGGCGACGTGACGCGAATCCGGGCTCCACCAGAAGGCTCGCCAATTCCGATTGAAGACTTCTTCGTAGTAGATCCAGGATGCCTCGCCATTACGGAGGTGAGCGTCGGTATCTTGCGTGATGGCCAGCTCGGTCTGCGTCGCGATGTCGGTGATATACAAGTTGCGCCCGCGAACGTAGGCCACATAACGCCCGTCCGGGCTGTACTTGGCGTATTGCTCCTCGCCGCGCGATCGGGTGAGGCGCAGAGCGGGTGAGCCGTCCATCGGCAAGTGGTAGAGATCGTCGCCATGTACAATCAGTGCGGCGGACTTGTCTTCGTTCCAATTGAAACTAGTTTGCCGGCTGATCGACCGTCGCCGCGACGGTTCCATCGAGGGAATGGCAGCAAGCGACTCCGCGAGCTTTTCTCGCTCCGGATACGGACTTGAGCGGCCGGTTAGTGCATCGACCTTGCACAGCCTGCGCTGACGTATCTGCAAGTAATGCTTCCCGTCCGGCAGCCACGTAATGCTTGTCGACGGCGGATCAAAGTCGACTCGCTCATCGGTTTCTCCGTACAGCGTCTCGAACGTCACGCGGCGGCCGGTCGAACGATCTTCCGCTAGCGGACGGACCGGCGCGGTCAACAACGTCTGGTCCGCAGGCAGTCGGTAAACAGGAAACTCACCGCCATCCTTTAGATGCTCATCGAAGAAATTCCAGGCGACAAAACCGTCATCCGATTCTGGTTCCAAGAGTAGTGCCGCGAGTCGTCCCAACGGCTGCGCCGTGCGGACCACCAGCGTGCCAGCCGGAAACTGCCGGCGGCGCGGCTCGCGCTCCACCTCCAACGCCGCCAATCGGTGGCCTTCAAACGCCCGCTCGGCGTGAGAGACCTTACCGATGCGACTAGCCTCCACTTCCAGCTCTATGTCTTCGCGAAGTTGCTCCACCCGAATGCCGTGCCGCTGCAGATTCTCACGGCACGCGCCGAAATCGGTCGAAAGCAGGTATGCGCTCGGTAAGGGAACGCTCAAGTCGGCTACGGACTTCGCAACGTCCTCCACTTCGTAGTCTCGCGGCTCATCGGTGGCGACCTGCTTGCCGTCCTTTTCTTCTTCGACGAATCCCTTCACGGTGATCTTTTCGTCATGCGAGACGATATGGCCACGAAGCGCTACTTCTCCCCTGCCCTGCCGTGCACGCCGATCGACATCCGCAAGAAGTTTGGCGATGCGTTCGCGTCTTTGAGGGTGGCGTTCAAACACTGCGATACGAACGCCTGCGTCGCCAGCACTCGCTCCTTGTACGGTGCGTAGGCGTAGGCCTCGCTTAAAATAGAAATACGATTGCGGAGTCCTACATAGTGGCCCCCGTAGCGCGGCAGCGGCAGGGTACGTCGTCCAGCGCTTGTGGTCCGCATCGAAGTCGCCGTAAAAGAACGTGTCGTAGTCGGAAGATTCGGCCACCAATCGCTTCACCGCCGGCAACAGATCCTGACGAACAAAATTCACAAGCTCGGGATCGGTCGCCGGATGCCGCGGGCCGTCGAACGTGAGCACGTAACGATGGTGCGAGCCGTTCGTCGTGTGCGTGTCGATGACTACCTGCGGATCCCACCGCCGCAACAACCGCACCAGGGCCTGCGTCTCAGGCGCTTCGAGCTTCATGTAGTCGCGGTTCAAATCGAGGCCCATGCGATTGGCCCGCTGCCCCATGCCTTCCTCCGGACCGATCTGGCCCGGCCGATTGTCTTTCGATACCTGCTCGTTGCCGTCCGCGTTGTAAATCGGCGCGATCAACAATACGAAGTGCTCCAACAGCGGCGGCGTGTCCTTGGCGATCAGATCCCTGCGCGAGCATCAGCAACGCTTCCTTGCCGCAAACCTCGCCGGCGTGGATATTGCCAACGCACAGAATTGCCGGCAATTTGGCCTGCTTCCCAGGGTTTCTCGCCGGCGAGCGGTTTCTTGCTGAGAACCAGCAGCGGCAGCGCAGCGTCCTTCATGCGTCGTGCCGAACTCGGTCAACGTCACGAGCTCCGATCCCTCATCGAGAGCCTTGCAAAACGCCATGACGTCGGCATATCGCGCCGTCGCCCGATAGTCGCTTTGTTCAGCAACAGTCCGCAGTTCCGCAATTGGTTGCGCTGCCTCGCAGTAGACTGCGCAGGCAAATACCGCCAGCGTGAGAAGCGTCCGCAGAGGGGCCCAGAGAATACTTCGATGCAACATGAACTATCACTCGCAGGTTGTAGAGCCTTTTGTTTCATAGCATTGGGTGCCTGGGGCAACGCCCCAGTTATTGCATTTGCTGGGGCGATGCCCCAGGCACCCGCTACGCATTTTCGAAAGCTGCTTTAGGATCCGATGCGTGCCCATGAAACGATTCCATCCAGTATAATCCGTTCAAAAGTTTCGTGCCTGCCGGCTCGACAGGATTCTGAACTGCGCTAACGAGAACTAACAGCGCAGAATACGCGAGAAACTTGTATTCGCAATGCCGGTGACGCAACCGCGAACTGCGCGGTACGGCCGTCGGGAGACTCGCCTAAACATCCTCTAGCGCGCCGGTACTGTCGCCCACGCGTTCAGCCTGAACGCCGGACCGTTGGAGCAATGCCATGTAGAGGTTCGTCATCGGCGTGGGTGCCTTAAGCTTCACATGCCGTCCGGGACTTAGCGTGCCGCCCCCGTCGCCGGCCAGCACGACGGGCAACTCATCATGATTGTGGCGGTTGCCGTCGCCAATCGCCGAGCCGTAGACCAGCATCGAGTTATGGAGCACGCTCGTGCCATCGGCATCTTTCATCTCGTCGAGTCGTCGTAGAAAGCGGGCGAATCGCTCCATGTACCATTTTTCGATCTTGCGGACCTTGAGAATCTTCTCGTCGTCGTATCCGTGATGCGTGAGGAAGTGATGTCCCTCGGTGATACCCAGCTCCAGGAACGGACGATTGCTGCCTTCCGGCGCCACGCAATAGCTAACCACGCGCGTCGAATCGGTCTGGAACGCGAGAGCCATGAGGTCGTACATCAGATCTACGTGCAGCTTATGATCCGGCGGGATGCCGGGCGGCATGCCGATTTGCGCCTCCGGCGTCGGGAAAGCTGCTCCACCTTAACGATCTGCCGCTCGATCGAGCGGACGCCTTCGAGATATTCGTCGACCTTGCGGCGGTCGTTCCGACCAAGCTTGGGTGTCATGCTGGAGAGGTCGTCGCGGACAAAGTCGAGCACGCTCTTTCGCGCGGCGAGTCGCCGTTCGAGGCTGGCAGTACGCTCTGCATCGGTACCGCCGCCGAAGAGCTTTTCAAACACGGTGCTCGGATTCGGCTCCGGCGCAAGCGGCAGCGTCTCCGACGCCCACGAAATGTTGTACTGATACGCGCATGGGTAACCCGTGTCGCACGAGCCGTACATGCGCGCGCCTTCGACGCCCAGTTGCAGGGAATCGAGCCGCGTGAGATGGCCGACCTGCCGGGCGGCAATCTGGTCGACTGAGATTCCCAAATGCAGCCGGGCGCCGAGCGTCTTCCACGCATGGCAGCCAGTGAGGAAGCTGGCGCCTGCGCGGGCGTGGTCGCCAGGTCCGTCGCCCCAGTTGTTGGCGGCGTCGTGCGCCAGGCTGGTGATGATCTGAAACCGGTCTCGCACGTCGGCCGCGGGTTCAAAAATTTCGTTCAATTCGTAGTCGCGCCCTTCGCCCTTGGGAAGCCAGCGCTCGTAGTTCGAACCGTTGGCAAACGCAATAAAGCCCATCCGCAGCGGCATGCCGCTGGCGGTCGTCGCCAGACGTGCTGCGGCCGGCGCGGCAGCGCGCGCGAGCGGTGCCAGCGACTCGAGCGTTGGCAGCGCAACGCAGACACCCAAGCCGCGGAGAAACGTACGGCGTTCGATTTCGCGTGCCATCATGCCTTGCCTCATTTCGACCTTTACTTGGATTCCTCTGCGCTCGGCTTTTTGTCGTCGACTGTCGGTGCATCCGTTTCCTCACGATCGCGACGGCGGCGGTCGAACTCCTGATTGAATCGCCGATTGAATCGCCGCCGCCGAGGATCGGGCCGACGTTTTTCCGGCGGCGGGATATCCGGAACGGTCGCCCGCGCCGCGGCATCCAGCTCGGTGTCGTCGTCCCCGCGCCGCAGCTGGAACGCAGGGCTTTCAACCACTTTCGCCAACAGCGTCGAAAACCGGCCGCCATCGGTCAACAGCGCCTCGGTGATCCGATCTACCGTCACGGCATCATACGGCTCCAGCCCGCGGCCCAGGGCATAGGTCATCAGCTTCTCGGTCACGCAGCGGTAGTACCGTTCGCGATTGCTCGCAATGTACTCCCGCAAATCATCGATTCCCGACAACGCCTCGCCCGTAACCGTCGTCGCCGACGGGTCGATGGCGGCGCCGCGCTCCTCCTCGCGCCATTGGCCGATGACGTCGTAGTTCTCCAGCACGATGCCGATCGGATCGAAATGCGCATGGCACGCGGCACAGGCGGGGTCGGCGCGGTGCGCTTCGAGCTGTTCGCGCACGGTCGCGCGGGTCTTGCCCTCCACTTTGGCGTCCTCCAGCGAGGGCACGTTGGCCGGGGGTGGCGGCGGCTGCGTCGCCAGCAGGTTTTCCAAGACGAACAGACCGCGCTTCACCGGCGACGTGCGGTCGGGATTGGACGTGGACACGAGAAAGCTGCCGTGCGTCAAAATCCCGCCGCGGTGCGACTCCGCCGGCAGCTCGAATTGCCGAAACTCATCGCCGTGCTCGCCCGGAACGCCGTAGTAGCGTGCCAGCTGCTCGTCGAGGAACGTGTAGTCCGCCGTCACCAGCTCCAGCAGGTCGCGATCGTTGCGGACAATATGCTCGAACAGCATGTCGGTTTCCCGCTTCATCGCGGCCCGCACTGGATTGATGTCATCGTCGCGGCGCGAGATCGGCGTCATCAGCACATTGCGCGTCCGCAGCCACTGTCCGGCAAAGTCCTCGATGAATCGCGTCGACTTCGGGTCCGCCAGCATGCGGCGAACTTGCTCGTCGAGATGCGGGCGCAGCTCGCCCGCCGCCGCCAGTTTCGTCAGCTCTTCGTCGGGCAGGCTCAGCCACAACAAGTACGAAAGCCGCGACGCAAGCGCGTAATCGTCAAGTGGGTGCCGCGACGTGGGATCGTCCGGCTGCGGCTGCAGCTCCGTGCGGAACAAGAACCGTGGCGATGTGAGAATCGCCAGCAACCCGCTTTCGATGCCGCGCTCGAACGTGTTCTCCGCCATGGCCAGATCGGTAAGCCGCTCGAGCGTCGCCTCGTCGACCGGCCGTCGAAACGCCTTGGTGGCGATCCGCCGCAGAATCTCGCCGGCGTACTGTCGCCGCTCCGCCGGATCCGTGGGCGGCTCGCCATCGAAGAAAATCCGCTGATGCGACTCCGGATACGAACGCCGGTCGGCGGCAATCGGCCCTGTCACGCTAATCTTTGGATTGAGCTGCAGGTTGACAAGTTCTCCCTCCGAGTCCGGCTTCACGGCCGTCGTCACAAACGTTAACACATGCTGGCCCTTCGCCAGCGTGCCTTCACGGACGAAGCGGTGCGTCTCCTGCCCGCCGACGTGAAGCTCTTTCGCGGCGATCTGCTCGTCGTCGAACGTGCAGCGTGAAATCAAACCCTCCGCCGTACTCCTGCCAGCCGCCCAAGTAGAATTGAATGTTGACGCGATAGTCACCCGTCTCGGCCACTTCGAATCGCGCCACGTGCTGCGTCCGCTTCGTCTCGCGGTCCCGCGACACATCGATCGCCGAGCGCTGGACGTCATGCACGGGGTACCACGGTCCCTCGGTGATGATCACCTTGCTCACGATCAACTCGGCGATCTCGAAGTACTTTTCCAACAGTGCCGGCGACAGCGTTTGGAAGTCGCCGATATTGTCGAATCCATACGCCGTGTCGTCGGGCGGCAACATGTCGCGAAGGCGTTTTTCCTTTCCCTGCGAGAGGCTGGAAAGATCTTCCATCACCGTCACATCGAGCCCGAACAGATCGTTCACCGTGAACTCATATTCCATGCGGTTCAGCCGCCGCATCGTGACGCGACCCGGATCGGGATGGTCGTAATCCACGCCGAGTGATGCCTGCTCGACCCACTGCGTGATCGCCCGGCGATCGTCGCGCGCCAGCGGCTCGGCGTCGGCGGGCGGCATGAAACCTTGCCGCACCATCTTCCACACTTTGCGCCACTGGCTGCGAACGGCCGGAGAATCGTCCGCCGCGAGAAGCGCATCGAGAGACAGATTTCCTTCACTTGCCCCGTTGCCGTGGCAATCGAAGCAGTGCGATTCAAAGAGCGGTCGGGCGTCGCCGATATCCGCGGCTGACGTGGTCAGCGCGATCGCATGACCCAAAAGTGCGACGACTGCCGAAATTCGGGAAGCAGCCAGCTTCATAACCGACCATCCCAGGAAAGGCGTCGGGCAGTTCAGAAAGCATAGAGAGCGTGTCTCGGAAGCTCTCTATGACGTAATTCTATATGCTGGGGCCGCAAAATCGCAAGCGCGGCACATTTCGCACGATTTTACGCGGGACTTGATCGGACAACCGGCCCTGATCGTTCGGCCGTTCGCGAATAGGATGAGCAGAACGCGAATGATCCAGTCGGCCGCATTTATGCTTTTGAGGCGCGTTGCTTGATGCGCTGCGCAACTCGGCGCCACAGACGTTCGCCTCGGCCCAAAACGTCTTTGCCGGCCTCTTCGGCGGCAACCGCATCGGTCAGATATACGATGTAGTTGCACGACAGGTGATCGCTAAACGGATCGACGCGCCATTTCTTGAGACCCCGCCAGATTCCACGCCACCGGTCCTTAGCACGCTGGGCTTTCGACATGCGCCGGAACTTACCGTTGCAATCGAAGTACATGAGCTTGCCGGCATGGCGGTAGCCCAACCAGAGCGGCGGCACACGCGTGGCAATGTCGTTGTTGTTCACCCAGCGGTAGTACTCGGGAAACTTGCAGTGATTCACATATCGCCGACTGCCAACACGCGGACTTCCGAACGTGAAAAGACCGGCCGGATCGGACTCGATCTTCGATAACATACATCGTCCGGCGCAAATCGCCGCCATCGCGGCGCCGAGCGAGTGACCAGTGAACCAGGTCGTCTTGGCGTTTTCGGCCAGGGCAGCTTCCATTAGTGGCCAGAGGGTATCCACTTCCTCTTTGAAGCCACGGTGGACGCGGCCCACCGATTCCGCCAACACACTCCAAGCGTTGACATCCGCTTTGATGTCGTTCCACTCGTTCGGCTCCGTGCCGCGGCAGATGACAACCGTGTCGTGTTCGCTCGACACGATATAGGCCTGGGCGCCCTCACGCTCGAAGTACGTCGAAGCGTGCAGCCCAATTTCTTTAAAGAGTGGAAGCGACACCTGTTCGGCGTAATAGGCGACATCGGAAAGCTCGGCAAACAGCAGCGACTTTCGCAACAGCGAAAGCTCGGCGATCGGTCCCGATAGCGGCTGCGAATACCACTTGTGCTCCGCTTTGGCTTCCTCGACTGCCTGCGGCGGCTGATCGATTCGAACCGTAGTCGTCGCGCTATCCATAATCAATAGTCTCCAAGCGGCAACGAACGTCAAAACGTCGCACTGATCCGAAAAACGTGACGAATTGACACTCGCCGAATTCCGCGGTGCTCTGATTCTATTACACCGACCACGAAATCCGGAAGTTGTTTGCGATGAAAAATCTTAGGATGTTCCGCGGACGCGCGAGCGGTGCCGCGCTTCGTCATTGGTCGCATCGCGCGCATCTATCAAGCGAAAAAAATAACTCGGCATGGGTCCTTGTATTTTAGCCCGAATAGGCGTTAACTGATGGCGCCGGGCATCCGGGACGCCCGTGTGTTCGCCCACCAGGCCATCGCTGCCGAATGTCAGGGATGGGACAAATTAATGTGGGCGCGGAATCTTCTCGAGAAAGCGCTCGACGCGGTCTCGTCGTGTGATTGTGAGTCGCGCACCAGTAGCGTTAGGTGCTGCGCGGAGAACTGGCAATCTTCACAGGAAAGGTCGCACGTATGCATTCGCGACACTTGTTAGCTTCGGTGGTCTTATTCACACCAATTTGTCTGTCACTCTGCAGCACACTAAGTCGTGCGCAGCGCCAGCGCGCCGAATCCCGAGGCGGCGACTTTTGAAGCGCCGGCCGCCGGCTTTCAGCAGTTGTTCAACGAAGGAAAAGCGGCCGAGCTGGCCGCGAATTTTTTGCCGGACGGTGAGTTGATCGATTTCGAGGGCAACCTCTACCGCGGCCGTGAGGAGCTGCAGGATTTGTTCCAACGATTCTTCGCGACGTACCCCGGTGGTCAACAATTTCTTCCTGGTGGTAATACGCGCCCAGGAGCAGGCGGTGGCGGCATCCGACCAGGTCGGCCAGGTGAAGGCGGAGGCGGAACTACAAACTTCACACGCGAACGACGAAAGGTGGTGATGTGGAGTTGAATCACCTCGACGGTTTTCAGGCGTGAATTGCCTGGTATTGGTGGGGTCCGCGGTCGCCGTGGACTTGCCCCCGGTGGACAAGCGGCAACCGTGGCGTTGTTCGTTCAATGAAGGAGTGCGGAGATGAGAACTACGCAGGCTGTGTTAGCACTGTTATTAGCGATGTCCTTTGTGGTCGCCGTCAGTACCGCGCAGGTGGTGACCGAGGAGCCCGCGGTCACTACCAGAGAAGTGCAAGTGGAACGGCAAATCGGACAGCCGAAAATGTTGGTCGTGACGATCCAGGACATTGAGCTGACCGAGGAGCAGGAGGCCCAGATCGCGGCCATCCGAAAAGAATTCGGGACCAAAATCAAGGATGAAGCCAAGCAGTTGAAGACTCTCACTACGGCACAGATGGATCGAATCCGAAACGTCTTCACGCCGGAGCAAAGGGCGACGATTCAGGACATGATCGCCGAGCGAAGGGAGTTCAAAGAAGAAAGCCTGGCTCACGCCATTACGAACCTCAAGGAATTGGATCTGACGGAGGCCGAGCTGGCGAAGATTCAGGAAATCAGAAAAGAATACCGCCCCAAAATGGACGCGGCTATCAAGCAACTGGAGGGACTGCTGACAGATGAACAAAAGAAAGCCCGAGAAGAGGCACTCAAGGCTGACAAATCCCGGAGAGAAGTCCTGCAAGCCCTCAACCTCACGAGCGGGCAAAAGGCAGAGCTCGAGACCGTCGCCAATGAGTTGAGGAATCTCGTTGGCAACGAAGCGGAAAAGATTCGGGGTGTTCTCACTGCCTCCCAGAGGGAAACGCTTCAAGATATCCGGGAAGAGCGCAGGGAGATGGTCCGCGATCGCGTGGCTCAACAAATTGCAAACCGCGCGGACCTCAACCTCACTGAGGAGCAGAAAGCCTCTCTCAGGAACATTCGGCAGGAGTACCGCCCGAAGCTTCAGGAGCTCGGCAATCAGCTCCGCACCTCGATTGGAGAAGAGGTACGGAAGATTGTGACTGTCTTGAAACCCACGGGTGTAGTGGCCGAAAGGCCCGAGCGCGTGGAGTGACGCAGAGCAGTCGCTGGAGAATTGTGTGAGATTCGCCTGACCGTTGGAGCCCCGCGTTTACGCGGCTCGCAAAGCCGACTCAAGCGCGGGACTCCAACAATAGTAAACCCCTCTTCCCAGCCTCTCACCCGCGGGTGAGGGGCCGGGGAGAGGGGTGTTTAAATGCGCTCTAGCCAGTTCAGGTCGAACACTATTTAGGAATATCAAAGATGTGGACCGACTGATCTTTGTCCGCAAGCTTCTTGTCGGGCTGATCCTGTTTCTTGCGCCGGTCGGAGACCGTCACGATGCGTGTTGGCGTGACCCAACCCACGCCTTCGATATTTCCATATTGGATGGCGCCATTTTCGGAGCGTGGAAACTCGTAGAGCTGCCCGTCGTCGCGCCACATCCAATCGGCTTCGTTGAACTGGCCCACCCACAGCATGGAGTTCACCTGCGAGACGATCGCCACGCGACCCTTATCGGTCGCCATTCCCGAATAATCGACAAATTGAACAGATTTCGGCAGCGCGATGGTGCGCACGTGCTGCCAGTCTTTTCTTTTCTTCTCGAACAACTGCACACGCCCGCCGCCCGGCTTTCTGCCCTTGGCTCCACATTGGCACTTATTACCTTCGCAAAGCGCGAGCAGATAGTCCGTGTTGCCGCGCCGGACGTGAGCCGCGGCTTCAAAGCCTTTGTTGCCACTCTCGAACGTGAAGTCGACCGTCCGATTCTTGAGATATTTGAATTCGTTATCGTACTCCACGATCACAGCTTTGTAACAACCGCGCTTCTGTTTGCGTGATTCGACTAGCAGATAGAATCTTTGCTTGACTGCGCTGTACGAGATGCCTTCGTAGCCGCAGTCGGCATGGGTTGTTCCAAACAGGCCGTTTTCTTTGCTCGGCTGCAGGTCGTCTGAAAGACAGGCGATCTGTGCACGGTCGTCGAAGACTACGAAGTATTGCCGATCCTTCACCAAAACGCCGCTGGCCTCCCAGCGTTTCGACCGCTGGTCTCGCGGCATGAGATCACAAATCTTGCTTTCGCAAACGAGCTTCAGGGTAGGTACCTTGGCCATGCGGAAAGATCTCCTGGCTGCACAGTCGTCGATCATTGCCAAATTATCATTCTAACAAACGAATTCCTCCGCGTTATTTGCCGATGAGTTTACGAAATCGGCGTCTGCAGGCTCCTATTCGACCTCCACAATCAGTTTGTGATAAACGGCCATCCAATAGGGCATGAGCCATTCGGCGCCGGATTCCTCGTGGCTGCCATCTCCGCCGCCGTCGGCCACGTAAGGATCGTGATTCCATTTTGACGGCACACGTTCATCGATCGGGACGGGTTCAAGCAGCGTTCCGATGTCCATGCCGGCTTGTCAGCGGGTCGACGATAACATCGGCGCGGTGGCTATTCCGGACTTCAAATTGACGCAGGTCGAGCGGCCAGCGCTGGAGCGTGTCCACGCCGTCGGCGACGTGTGCCCATTGCGGTGCATCAATCGCGAATACGAAATTAAAGAAAGGAGATCGTTCGGGAATCTCCGGCCGCATCGATCGCGTGGCCGAATAGCGATACTGCCAGCGCAGCTTTTCGTCCTCATCCGGATAGAGCAGCAAGTGATAGTATTCAAGCCACGCCATCTCGTCGTCGGAGTGATTGACTGCCGCGCCAGGCGTATTGGGGAGCATTTCCTTGGCAAACATCGCCTTGACGTTGTAGCCCCACTTGTCGATCAACATCTGGTAGGCGTCTTTGAACTTCTGGTCGCCGCAGATATGGATGGCGACTTTCAGGTGTGCGCAGAATACCCAGCGCGTTGAACGCCGACTTGATCGCTCCACATGAGATCGCCGTGCAGCAGCCGCGGCGAATAGATCGCCCATCGCGTTGGATGGCCGTCGACGTCGGTCAGCGTGAAATCGTGATCGATGAGGTGATTCACGACGCGTCGGACAAGTTCCTCGACTCGCTTCTCTTCCGCCGGATCGCCTTTGGCGACATAGTCGTAATACACGCCCCAGGCGAAGAAATGGCCGGAAAGCTCGTCGGAGCTGGTATCGGCCTTCCATTGCCATCCTGGTTCGACCGTCGACTCGTGCCATTCACCTTCGCCTCCGTAGTGGTATTCTTCATGTCCGCCCGGAGAGTCTTTGCTCGGCCGGAGGCTGCGCGACACGAAGCCCGGAATGCCGTTGATCGTCTCCAGCCTGTGCAGGAAATCGAAGTGCCGCTTTGCGATCCGCTTGGCTTCGGGATCCTTCGTCGCGCGCGTATTCGAAGCATTTCGCGGTAAGGTAAATGACGTCCACAGGCCGTCGTTGTCGTTATCGGTCATGTACCATGAATCGAAGTCATTGACGTCTCGCAAATTGCAACTGGTCACCGCGCCGTGGCGAATATGCCGCGCTTGCACGATCGCATCGTAGTGTTGCGCCTTCTCGCGGAGCGTCATTCTTGCGAGTGAAGAGATGCGTCAAGCTTTTTGCCGTGAGGATATACGCGCCGCCATCCGGTGCCGCCACGATGTCGATGACTTCATCGCCGATCATCCACCGCGGCCCCATGCGATAATTCCATTCGCCATTCGGCCAGCGCCGGGCCGCGCCGACTTTCGTGCCGACCCAGAGCGTTCCGTCGGCGGCGAAGGACAGACAGGTCACGTCATCAACCGGCAATCCGCCGTCGCGGCCCGTCAGATGTCGCCATTTTCTTCTCCTTGGAAAGGATGCCGATGCCCGACGCCGTTGCGACATACAGTTCGCCATCGGGACTGACCGCGATGTCGCGGACATCATCGTCGGGCAGGCCATCGCGGCCAAAATCGAGAATTGGAGTCGCCTCTGCTGATTCAAGCCGCACGAGCCGATGGTCCTTGACCGCGAAGATTGCTCCGTTGAATGACACGGCTTCTTCCGTCGTTTTCTCCGATGCCGGGACCAGCGAGTTGCCGTTGAAATAAAACTGACCGCCGCGCGTCTGAAGAATCGCGCCCGCTTGTTCCTTTGCGCGCGTCAAGCTCGATCGGTGCGATTCGACTCCGCCTTCGGCAGCGCGAGAATCATCCGATCGTCCTGCAGGAACGGCTTGACCTCCACCGGAGCACCGCCGCGCGGAAACGACGTCTTCAAGTCATCAGAGATCACAGACCACATGGCCGGATTGCGACCGGAATAATCGCCCGAGTGCCAATCCGGCCGGAACGACTGGGCACTGGAATTGCCCGCAAGGACAAAGCAACAGATGCAGCAGACGACACGCATTGGACAATTCCCCGTAATAACCCGACGGAACGAACGCTCTAAGTTTAGCCGATATTGACGCGACCCGGGCAAGGAACGAGTGCCTTCGGCGACAAGTCCGCCAGGGTGGGGTACCCGTCGATTGCCATCAACAGGTCCGCTTCGGCGAGCAAACAGCGCAGCACGTGCACAATTCCGGCCACGCCGCCGAGCGTAAGCCCGTAGACGTACGGGCGGCCGATGCCGACGGCCGTGGCGCCGAGTGCGAGCGCCTTGACGATGTGATCACCCGAACGCACCCCCGAATCGAATAACACCGGCGTTTTTCCGCATGCCTTCACCACGCCAGGGAGCATATCGAGCGCAGCGACGCCGCCGTTCGCCTGTCGTCCGCCGTGATTGGAGCAGTAGATTCCATCGATGCCGCCGTCAATCGCCCGGTGCGCATCGTCGGGGTGGCAGATTCCCTTCAGTAGGATGGGGAGCTTCGTCATCGACCTCAGCCAGGGCAAATCGTTCCAGGAGAGAGTGGGGCTTCCAAAGATTTCCGCCCACTTGCGGGCCGCCGCCAGCAGATCAACCTCCGGCGGCTTAGTCGAGCATCGCTCGGAACACCGAATCGGACACGTAGTTGGCAAGACAATGGCCCTGCAGAAAAGGAATGCTTCCGAGTCGCAAGTCGCGCGGCCGCCAACCGAGAGTCCAGGTGTCGAGAGTAATGACGATTCCGGCAAAGCCGGCAGCCTCTGCGCGGTGGACGAAGCTTTCCGTGAGCTCACGGTCGTTCGGCGGGTACAGTTGGAAGAAGCCGGGAGTGTCGCCAAACTCCTTGGCTACAACTTCCATCTGGTCGGCCGACAGTGTGGACGCGACCATCGGTACGCCGGTGACTGCGGCGGCCTGGGCTGTGGCCAGGTCACCATGACCATCCGGGGTGCACAGGCCAATCACGCCGATCGGCGCCAACAACAGAGGTGACGCCAGGTGGTACCCGAATAAGTTTACGGACAGATCCCGCTGTGCCGCACCGACCAGCATACGAGGCACGATGCCCCAACGATCGAACGCCCTTACATTCGCGTTTTGGGTATGTTCATTCCCTGCGCCGCCAGCCACGTACGAAACCAACTCTTCCGATAAAGCCGCGTGGGCTTGACGCTCGAGTTCGGCGAAAGAAAACGGAAGACTCTCGCGTACTCCCGAGAGACCGCGGAAATAGAATTCGAGTTGAAAGTCACCGAAGTTTGGCACGTGACAAAATCCAGGGCGGCGGACTCGAGAAGCCAAGTCGCCCCGTGCGGCTGAGCTTATA
Organism: uncultured Planctomycetota bacterium; assembly: GCA_963786455.1. Classification (GTDB taxonomy): domain Bacteria; phylum Planctomycetota; class Planctomycetia; order Pirellulales; family Lacipirellulaceae; genus JABDGM01. The sequence goes on from CAWAZX010000020.1 coordinate 260,090, forward strand.
GATGACGATTTGATGTGCGAAACGATCCCCTCGACGATTGCAAATCGTCGTAAGGCAGCAGCCGAAGCTTCGTCGACGGAGAGTATGCTAGCGATCGCCTTTGTCGCCTTGACCTATGCGCACTCTTGCGCTTGGCTTTCTTGCGACGATCGGCGGAGAGCGAACGTCCTACATCGTCGCTTTCTTTAAATTCCCCCTCGACGTCTCGGCGGACATACCGCTTATCACGGCCCGTGTCGATGAGTTCTCGCTTGGACGAGGCTTTCTTCTTTTTTGCCATGACGGTACTCGCGAAATCGGGTGCAAAATGAAGCGCTTATTTTAGCCTTTCGCCGAAATGAATGAAAGCTTCCAGCGGGCGTAGCGCTTTTTCGTAAATCGCTGAGAGTCTACTGATTAGCGAGGTCGAGTCCTGTTCGATTGTGGCGTACCCACTGGGACGGTTTCGAACTTTTGAGATCGCCGGTTAGCAGGCCCGCGCTTGAGCGCGTAAAAACAGAGAGCGCGTTGTGGATCTACCGACGACGTTGCTACCATTAGGTTGAGAATCTGGTTGCGCGAAGTGCAGCGGTAGCGAACCGCTGCTTTTAGGAGCGGTGCGGACGTCATTACTCGCATTTCCCGCAGCCGGGGTTTTGACTGCGTACATGCCGTGTGGTTCGCGGCCTGGATAGATCAGCAAAGGACCCAATTCTAACGAGCAAACATTTCTCGCGGATACGACCGTTGCCGAATCATACACGTTCCGATATCTGAAGGAGAGGGCATTGATGGACCGGAAGGAAGAGCATCGACAGCAAAAAGAAAAGGGCGCGAGGAGAAAAAGAAGGCTGAGAAAGCCTATGAAGAAAAGTCCCAAAAGGAGCGACCCCCCATCAACTCCGTTTGGTTGATGGGGGCTGGGATCGTTCTCACGTTATTGGCAGTCTACACGTGGATGTTTTGGTTTCGGTAATGGTGCATCGAGAGTCGCGTACGCAATGGCGCCACCTGCACTGTTGTTTGTGCTATGCCTCACTGTGATGTTGCAATTGCATCACGTGGAGCGGTTAGCGACGGTTGTCCACATCTACGTCAGCGTTATTGCCATCGACCCCATTCACATTCCGCTGCCCCTGTCGGTTTCGGGACGCCTGGCGATCAATTCCATAGCGACGGTCAAGTTCACGGGTAAAATTGCGGTCAGCGAAATTTGGCCAGTTTTCTTGGTCGAAGCCCTGCGCCCTTCTAACTGCTGCTGAGTAACGTTGAGCGTCAATACATAGTCGTCCCGGTCGCCTGCTTGGCGGCGGACCTTAAAAGCCTCAAACGGCACGGCGAACATCTTATCTCCCACTCCGAGTAGTCCACCGTAGGTGACCGCGACATATCGAACTGTCCCCGCGTTGCCGTCAATAACAAGATCGTTGACTTCGCCCACGCCCTCGCCCTTTTCATTTTCGATATTCATGCCGATTAACTGGCTGGCGCGGAAGTTGGCGCCGCTGGTCTGATCATCCAAAACACCTACTTGCGTCCCGCCGGGTCGGTCGCGTTCAGCCCGAGGAGTATCGACGTTATTCTGCGCCGGCGCGTTGATAACGTTTTGCTGCGCATCGCTGTCAGGCGTAAACAGAACGGCCATGGTCCCCACGACGCATAGCGAAGCGGCGACTAACATGCTTGGTTTCATAGTTTCGACCCTCATATGGTTTGGAAGTGACGAGAAGACGTACCATTTCCAAAAGCGCCCCGGAATAGTTGCAACTGTCGTGCCGGAGCCGCAGGCCCGTTGGACATCGCGTCGCATTCCAAAGCTGAAGTTCGTCGCACGAATGACCACCGTCAACAGATGAAAAGGAAGCCAAGGCACATCGCGCATCCACCGCACCACACGCACGAGAAAACACGCGGTCGCCGCCGTGGCGATGCGCCACGAGGCTGTTTAGCGCAAAGATTTGCGCTCGGTATAGTGCGTGAGCATTCCATGCACTGTCCCTTTGGGAGTCACCATGGCCAAGAAGGGTACGATCAGGAAGGTCGTTGAGACGGTCGAGGGTTGGGACGGCATGGGGCCTGAGACTCTCGGTAAGAAAACCAAAACCGCCAAAAAGAGCACGACGAAGAAGAGCGCAAAAGACGCGACGGGCAAGAAGAAAGCCTCAAGGAAGACGAAGAAGAAGAAAAAGTTCGCGAAGAAACCCTTAAGACAGCTCGCTACCGCATGATCGCGACGCTATCGCGTTGGCTTCGCGGTGGGCGGCTGCGCGCTGGAGCCTTTGGCCCTAGCGGGCGACCCAGGCATAAAACGGTTGCAACCGCTGTTGCCGGTAACGCTCAATTGGTACGGCTGAAGCTTTTCCTCAATGCAGAGTCCCAACGTCGAGTCCGTGACCGGGGCTTCCGGCTCGATTTGCCACCACTTGCAGCCGTTGCACAATCCCCATTGATCAGCCATGTCGGTTCGCAAGAGGCAAACGGCGGGCCAATCGCCATTGAGATGCGGGATAGATGACCTAAGCCGCATGTGGTGCGCTATCGCCGGCAAGTGGATTTACCTGCTGAGTCCGCGTGCCGCAGGTGGGACAATCGACTTTACACGTGATCGCCAGCGTGTGAGAGTCGTCGACCGATGACAATTCCGCGGCATCGTCAAAGATGGGCGACCAGCTGAGGACGATTACTGTCCGGCCGCACACATCGCAGTGAACTAATTCGGGCACCATCTTTGGTCGCCTAGCGCGGCGCATCTTGGCCGCGTATGATGAGAAGCACGAACTCGAGGGCAACGACCCATTATGCGGCGAAGGCTTGCGCATCGCAAACACCGCTTATACTAGATTTGTACGGCCCAGCTTGAATGCGACGGTCAAGAACTTTACCAGCCGCCTTTTGCGAGACAGAATGTCGCGTTTGCTCCAAACGCAACAGAACCACCCAAGGGTGTCTCGGCCCTTCGCCGCGACTTCGGGAGCGTCTTTTCAATTCTGACTGAACCCGCTCCGGAAAGCTTCCGGCGAGGTGAGCAAGGCCGCGAGCGCCAGCCGGTCCGGCGGCTTGGTGAGGTGGTGATTGAATCCTGCCTCCAGCGACCGACGCCGATCTTCGGGCTGACCGTACCCGTTGAGGGCCGTAATGATAAAGACTTTGGAACTCGGGCTCCGCGCGGCTGCTTGGCAACTTCATAGCCGCTCATCCCGGGCATGCCGATATCCAAGAGCACGATCTGCGGCTCAAGCCGGCGAGTTGTTACAAAGGAGCTTCGGCCTCGACAAACTCGCACTGTTCGTCGGATTTTTGGGATAAGAAACGGGACGCTTAGCTCACCAGGGCTTTAATCGCCAACCCAGGATGAAACCGATTCCAAAGCACCACAGCGCAGCAGCCTCAGGTTTTTCGCGCATACTCCCTTAAATACTCCAACACATCCCGCCCTACTTGTAAATCAGTACTCCGAGATTCGGTCATGGACTGACGAGGATTCGATTTTTGAATCGCAGTTTGTGTATTTGCCATTGCCGGACTCCTAACATTTGATATTAGCGCTATGACCTTTCCATTGCATGGAATTGTGAGCGATTTCGCAGCGCGGTCTTAATCCAAGCGACATTGTTTTTTAGCTCTTCGCGAGATCGGTCGAGCGTAAACAGTCCGCTTTGCGCGATGCTATACGCAGCGCCGCCAAGAACTGCGCTTATCAGCACGCCAACTAGGGTAGAAGCTCCCAGTGCGGCATATCTCGACCATTCGAGCTGTTCGATAAATACTTCGGCCAACGCAAATAGCGCCACGGGGATGGATGCCAACAGGAAGCAAATTCCGATGATTGCCACAATTACGCAAAGACGTATCTTTTCCGCGGACTTCCTGATGTCCAAAGTCAGCAGCTTGACCTGGAGTTCCGTAAGTTCAATTACGTCGTGCGTCAGGGAAGTTACACTCCCTGTTACGTCCGGCACTTGTGTGCGATATCGACCGTTACTCCTCATTTTCGTTTCACCAGCCACCCTAGCAACAAGCCGATGGTAGCGGCCGCCGCTAAGGTCAGCTTAGGGTGATCTCCCATAAAGTTTTCAAGGTTCTCTTCCCACGATTTTGCCGCTTCGCTCCACGAGGGTTCGTCGTGGTGTGGTGGAACAACTGGAACTGCTTCTCGAAGCCAATGTTTTTCCAGTCGGTTTACAGGACTGTCTCCCATAAAGTCACCCTACGCTTGGTGTGTCGAAGTATAGACCGACGACGCAGTTACTCCCGATGGGGAGGACTCATGCGCCTTTTCATGGGCTGCCATGCGCAGTCGCTCACTCATATACCCCATGGCAATCTTGGCCATGCCCGTAGCTACCATTGTCAACAAAGTTGCGAGTATTCCCTGCTTCTCACGCTTATGATCGACATCAAGCCGCAATTGCTTTTTTCGAACCATTTCCGCCAGCGCGTCTTGATCAGGTGATATTACTGCTTTCTTCCGCGGAACGAACATGAAACCCGCCAAGACCGCAAGGCCCACCGTCGCCCATGGAAACCGTCGGACATAGAACGTCCAATCGGTCATGACACGTGCACTGCGACTGACCTCGCGAACATTTCCGGTGAGGTCGCGCCGCAATTCAGCCATCCGCCGGGAAATTGCCAGACCTTCGTCTTCTGCCATGATTAACGCCTAATTTAAGACACAAAAAAATCGCCACGACGCTTATCCTGGTGATTAAAGACCGAGCCGCTCAGAAAGCACTTCAGGAAGTACACTTTCAGCATGCTCCAACAAGCGTCGCCCAATTCCTTCAGCTGCCAAACGGTCGCGCCAGCTTCGAGGTCGGCTTTGGGACGACGCAATGCGATGCCAATCAATAAACCAACGCCCAAACCAGCACCTAAGGCCACGAGGGTAGCGGTGCCTGCGCGCTCGCGTACAAAATCTTGCACATGAGATGCGCTCTGTGATAAATACTCACTTACATTTTCGCCTCTCTCGCTAGTGCTAGTCTGGGTGCTCCTTGAGGAGGCCGTTCGCCGACCTTCTAGTGTTGAGCCGTGTTGCTTACTCTCGTTATGTCCATGTTTGGTTGACATTAACCGTCCCTTATTGCGCATGGTTTAGAAGTCTCTCGAAGTTCACACCACTGCGTCCACTCTCGTCTAATCTCGGGGGCCGATAGCGAGCCCGAGGATAACACCTAGAACGAGCCCGGTACCAAACGCCATCGCGACGGCCTCACCGGGGTGCTCGCGAACCATGGCTTGGGCGTCGGCATATCGTTCCGCAGCCTGGTGCCGTGCTTCTTCGGCGGCACCTCGAACCATTTCGCCCGTTTGGTTGGCATACTGGCGAACCGTCTCGGCCGCCCTCGGAAAAGCCCCTTCGGATTGATCCCAAATCTCGTTTAGAAATCGTTCGATCTGGTGCCGAGCTTCCCCGGACTTTTGTTGTATCAACCCGACTAACTGGTCGTAATTGCCCTCAACCTCCATCAACTCATCGTCGGTAAGTTGCCCCCAGCGCTGCTTAACCTTGCCTTTTAACTGCCCCCAATTGCCGGCTACTTGTTGATGAGTATCCATCGTTCGTGAACTCCAGGCGAGCAGACCGCGTTAAGGAAATTCAACCAACTCAAAATCGGCCGCTCCGCGGAAAATGAGTCGGTGCATGCACTCAAAAGGAATGCGCGTCAGATAACCCTCAGCAAATACAGTGCCGGCCGCCAAACCATGGGCTGCCGTGGCAACACCAAGGCGCCGGCCAAACGACGGAAGTCTGGGTAACGCATGCGAGGTGGTGATTGTGGCTCGTTAAGGTAGGTATTGTTGAAAGCAAGGCCACAGACCGAAACGAGGCTCAAACGGATGAAGCCTGATCAACCCGGACGGAACATAGCGTGCCTTTTCCCGGCGAAAATGCCGACGCTTTGTCATGCTGTCACTTCCCGCGTCAATGTAAGTTATGCCAATTTGTCACTAGTCTGCCGTGTCGGGGCGCAGTATGGGGCAATTCGAATTGGTACTATACTTGCGTATACTGACTGCCAAGGAGACTAATACCATGATTGATAATCCAAAGATCGACCCCGATGCGGGAAGTAACCAGCTCAAAGATCCCGACGATTGGGTCACCGGCGAGGAACCCATGACAGGAGCCCAGAAGTCCTATCTCAAGACACTCAGCGAAGAAGCTGGCGAAGAATTCGATGATGACCTGACAAAGGCCGAAGCCTCCAAGCGGATAGATGCCCTGCAGGAGAAAACCGGCCGCGGAAAAAACTGATTCGCTATGCCAGCGGAGTATGAGGTCATGGATGTGATATCAATTTACGCAGCCGTCGAGGGTAATTCGCATTGCCCCTTTTGCGGTGACCGCTACGATCTGCGCGGATCTTGCGAAATTTGCCGGGGGTGTTTTCTTTGCTGCTGGTCGCACGTGCATTGTTTCACGTGTGAGCTGCCCGAAGTCCTGTGTGAATGCGTTTCGTGCGAAGATGAAGAGAGCAGCGAATCGGCAAAAGGTCACGAAACCAAAGAAGGTGCTGCGTAGTCCACGTTAACAGAGCCAATGACTTAATTATGCCTGGCGAATACCAAAACCCCGGCCCCAGCCGCGAGGAAATCGACGCGATCCAAGGACCGATCTTATTGGAATTCGGTACGGCTTGGTGCGGGTACTGCCAGGCCGCTGCATCCGCAATTGCGCAGGCAGTGGATGAGTTTCCTGGCGTCCGGCACATCAAAGTCGAAGATGGGCCGGGCCGCCGATTGGGACGCTCATTTCGCGTCAAACTCTGGCCCACCGCCATCTTGCTTAAGAACGGCCAAGAAATCGCCCGCCTCGTTCGCCCCGAATCGGCCGACGAACTCCGAACCGCGTTGCAGAGAATTTTATGACGGCAACACAGACCGAGGTGCCCGGGTTAAACAAACACCGCATGCACAAGCGTCGGTTTCCCCACGACGATTTGATATCCCTGACTGTCGTCAAAGCTTACGACGCGATTCACGATCTGAATGTGCACGTACATTATTTGAGCTGCAGCAGCTGTGTTAGCGAGGCTGCCGGGCATATTGGAACAAGCCTTGCCGCTGCTGGGCAACGGACAATATGTACATGCGCAAAATGCCGCAGCTCGGTGTGCACACGCCTTGGCTACAAATTCATCACCGGAACGAAGACGCTGCAAGCACATCGACGTGGGCGACGTGCGATATGAAATCGCTGTTTATGATTTTGACGAGAATTATCGCGCTGAATGGATATGCGACCGTTGCGGTGAATCAGGTGCTTGGGCGCCAATAAGCGCCACCGCCGATGGGGCTATCGAGTTGGCTGAGTTGGCCCTAAAGATCCATCACACCCTGGTGCATGGCTCACCCTTTCGATCGTCGAACAGCCGCAAGCCCCGCTAGTTGATGGCTGTGTTCGTGCCACAGTGAGCGGTCGTCGCGCTTCTGAAGGTGTCGAATCAATGTCCCGCTGTTTCGCCATCATCGGAAACAAACTGGTCGCTGTGGTCCCGACCTGTCCGCGCTTGGTGCAGGTAGATGCTGATGCTCGACAACCATCGCATCGAGCGACGACTCATGTCACGTAGAAGACGCCCGGTGGCTCGCGGACGATACTGCCCTCCCGCTCGCCGGCATGAATGAACGGTCCACAATGAACAACTTGTCAAACGGATCATGAGATACCGACTTGGCATTTCGTCCGAGTACGTGAGGTGAACATCGTCGGCAATACTAAGGACCAGAAAGCAATTCGTTTGCGTCCGCCACAGGCATTTCCGTTCTCCATTCCGTTAACCACGGCTTTAAGCGAAAGCTGAGAGGGTGAGAGCCTTGGGTTCGAGCCGTCATTTTCTGCCAGAATGGCATGTCGAAGCCGCTCTCTTGGCATGAATCACTTTCCGAAAAAACAACAACGCCGGGCCAACTATTGGCCCGGCGTCCTGTAAACCACGCGATCGCGCTACTTCGAAGAGAAAAAAGAGCTCCCCCGGTAGGAGATGAACACCTCTCAGAATCATCGGGAAAATCAGATGTTGCGTCAAGCGGCGCAGCAGAAAGCGCAGCAGTTCCCGCCGACCCTCGTTTGGCGGCCTTGGTCACCGCGTGGCCGACACTCTCAGAATCAGCTCGCCGCGTCATTGAGGAGATTATTGGTACGGCGAAAGAGTGAATAATTTTAGTGCCGATGTTCGGTACGAGACTGCGAGGCACAGCGCTGCAACCTCGCCGGCTGTTTTACTCCCAAGGGGGCTACTACCGACCTCGGAAACCTCGGCGGCCACGACTGGTTTGGGATATGGCGGCGCAAATTCCGGCGCACTGCCTGCTGAACTAGCCGTTGTGTTGAACGATGGCCTTTGCTGACGCGTCACGCCAAGGCGACCATCCTAGGTATCACCCGTGCCGCTCGTCAACGCATCAAACAAGACGACCGCGGTAAGCCTAAATGCGATTCGGCTTAATCATTGTCATACGCTTGCCGGCCCTTGTGGGTCGAGTGGGCACAACCGTTTTTGGACGGTTGACGGATTTCGAAACTTTATGCTTGCCCACTAGGTTGCTCAATACATTGGCAAACTACTGTTCGCATTGTGTCAGTCATCTGGGAGTTCAACTTAGTACGAATTTTCATAAGGATTTCGTCCGCGAGTGGCTCTGAGCATGCCATGAGCCCAAAGCGGCCTCTGTTGCCGACCGCTTTGTCACGAGTCTACATCGGCTTAACTCAGGTCTTGCAGTGCTCCACCGTCGGCGTCGGATTATATGTCTATTGCTGAGCCGTTACTTTCCTTATCAACAGTACGTTGCTTCGTGCGAACGTTGATAATTTGCATCATTTTTGACTTTGACAGGGAATAGGCTATCCGTGCGTAGCTTTTTATTCTCCACCCCTGAGGAAGCCTAATGACCATCAACGAATGGCTGCAAGCTATGGATGATTTGGAAGCCAGAAACCCAGAAATGACGGGTTTGGAACCACGACTCTCCCCCGATGGATCAGGTGCGTGGCGGATCTCGTCGTCCATGTGCGCCACCGCCATTTGCCATCGTATTAAGATCTTTGTGCCTAGAAAACCACGAGGTCGAATTCGAATTTGAAAAATCTCAACGAATTTTCCACTATTCTGTGAAATCAGCGCGAACATCTTCGGTACTTATTGGGACGTGCTCAGTCAGCGTGTACCAGCTGCGAAACTTTCGACCTCCCGATACCAGATACAGATGCGGCTTGCAGTACCGGGGAGCTTTCGAAATAGCGGCCGTGTGGGTGGCAGCGGATTAAGAGCTACTATAAATGCAGTTGTGTATCACGAGGACTCGAAGGAATGTCGAAATCCACGGTGAAAACGCCGGTTCCGCCAGGCGGCGCAGCAGAAAGCGCAGCAGTTGATCCCGGTCTGTTGCTTGTCATCAAATCTTGGCCGGTGCTCACTCCCCACTTCCGATCAACCATTGTCGGCATGGCTCGCCAGGCGGCTGCTGACGCGTTGAACCATTCGAGATGGTTGTGAACGACGCACTGGCATATGACGCGTCATGGGTTTGCCAACGGAGTTTGCGACCACCCTCGATTCTCAGAAACTAACGATAGAATCGATTTGGATACTGCGAGCTAGCCAGAGTTGTCAAGCTTATTCCGTAACGGGAGCGAGGCCTTCCATCAGCGAAAGAGCTTGGCAAGCGTTCAGTTGGAATAGCCGAACTAGTTGAGGTAGCGTCCGCCAGACCGAATCCTTCTTTTGCCGGATAGATCTAGATCGAGCCGGCGATTCTGAACAGATGTGCGCCAGCTCGTCCAAACGGCAAAACAAAAGCGGGCGGCCGTTATTTCTCTTGACTGCTAAGCCTGTTTGAGTTGGTAATTGCGTCGGTGCAGCTGCCAATTTCACCGCTGCGTGACACACCGGACCGAAAGCCGACATCCCTTGTGTCCCTACGAGCCATTCGACGGTCCGCGTGCCTGTGTCGGCCGACGGGTTGCAATTATGAAAGGTCCGCTAGTCTTGGCAAAATCGGTTCGCCAGTTTGACCGCCAATTGACCGAACCGTGGCTGTACTTGGAACTATAAACGCAGCTTTTAGTGAATCCGCGGTTCGCGACCCAGTACTTTGCGCCGCCGAAAGCAATGGTTAGAATGTCCCGATGTGCAAATTGCAACAATACTTCCGCGATTGACTGCGAAGTGTTCATGCGGAGCTCCTCGCCATCGCGGCGAGTACCGAGGCGGTTTACACATCAAACGGTCTCGATCCATAGTGACGACACTAATCACCACTTCCTGCCTGATGACGTTTGTCGGCGCCCGCTACGAATTAGCTGCTGACTGTCAATTTGAATATTGGAATAAGGACACTGCATGAAAGGCAAACTCATTGGCATACTGGCCGTGACGTGTTGTTGGCTTGTTGCCGCGCCTCGGGCCGTTGCCATCGATCGTGTAGTTGCCACTACGGCGGAACTCTCATCGGCGCTAGAAGGCGGCTGGAAGAGGGGGATCAAATCCTTCTACAACCTGGAGTTTATGGTGGGGGACACTATCGGGCAGAATTTGCGCAATGTCACCATCAGAAGTCTTTGATCCAAACAACCGTGCTGTCATTGACGGTGGCGGAAATGCATTTCAGCTGTCCGACGCGCAAAACGTAACGATTAGTGACTTGGTGATTCGCAACCAGTCAGGTAACGGCCTAAACATTGATTGGGGAAGCTCGAGCGAGACAACAGCGCCAATATCACGCTTCGCAATCTTACAGTGAGCGATATTGAATCGCCCGGAAATCACGACGGCATCAAGCTTACCGGAGTCAATGGATTTCTGATTGAAAACGTCGAGGTGCGAAATTGGGGCACTGGCGGCAGCGCCCTGGATATTTCTGGAGGTCACCACGGGCTGGTTCAGAATTCCCTATTCGTGCACACCGCCTCGGAGATAGGGGCCAGTGTGCTGCGGGCCAAGGGAGGTAGTAAAGACATTACATTTCGTGCTAATCGTATCGAGGATCCGCTGAAAGGGGTGCGAGCGATCCAAGCCGGCGGCTCAACGGACTTGGAATTCTATCTGTTTATCGATGGTGACTCCGGATACGAGGCCGATGAGATCGTCGCTGAAGGAAACGTGATCGTTGGCGCACATTCGGGGTTTTCCTGGGTTAACATCGATGGTGGAGTGTACCATCACAATCTCCTATATCGGCCAGGTAACTGGGTGGCACGAATCCTGAACGAAAACCGAGGCCTGCCGATCGTCGACACGCAGAATGGCAAATTCCACGACAACCGGATTGTCTACAATGATACGGCCGACGAGTTCCACAGCCCGGTGAACGTCGGAGACGAGACATTGCCTGAAACGTTCCAGTTTTCCCGCAACAAATGGCTAAATCTGGCCAACCCGACGCCCGAGGGTTCTACGCCTAGCTTACCGGTGCTGGAGGAGGACGGCATGTATGGCGGCGATCCCATGGCTGATCCTGATGCTGCGCAAATTTGGGACTTCCCGTGGGGAAAATGGATCGTTAATGCGAACTCGTCCGAAAAGAGTGTTGAACTGGCAAACTTTCAAACTCTGCAGCGTGCCAAGCCGGGTGAAGCAACTAAGTTTCATCCACTCAACGCAAATCCGCTGAGCGGCAAGTGGACGTTCGAATCGCTTCCCATGGCAACGATCCAAGTCCCCGAGTTTTCACAGATCATCCTGATTGACCCCGAGACTTGTCTCAATTGTATCATGCCGGTCGGAGACTACGATGGGAATGGCACGGTGGATCACGCTGATTACGATGTGTGGCGGGCCGCATTCGGTACCAACAATTTGGTTGCCGATGGAAATGGCAATGGCCTGGTGGACGCCGCCGACTATACCGTTTGGCGAAATGCGATCGAGTGAAACCGGCGAGGGCAGCGAGGTGCGCTCATTTCTGCGGCCATCCCCGAACCAACGTCGATTCAATTGGGCAGTATCATCGGTACGTTGACTGTCATGTTGCAACGTCGTCGCCAATGGGCAAAGCCTACCACTGCCCTCGCATCTGCTCGCTGATCCACGCTTCGACGTCGGCTTTATCCACGGCCGGCCGTTTCGGGCGACCGGGCGCCACCATCTGAATGAAAACGGTAGCCGGCCCGATCGTTTGAGCCCTGCCATGTGCGCCGGTCGTGGCCATCGTCGCGACGGCACATTCGCAGTTCGGAATCCTCGGCGGAAAACTCCGGGTCGAGTCATATCCGTCGCTTCGTCGTAATCGAGAGTCGTCCTCGACCACTCTGGGAGCTGATAGACCCTCTCGCCTCGGGATAGACAAGGGTACTTGATACCAGGCCACGACGACCCACTGGCAGTTGTGCTAGCGCTGCGCGGCAGTGCGAGATCGCCCATAGAATCCGGACGTATTGCGAAACGTGGCCGCACCTGGGCGGCCAAACCAACTGCCTTTACCGGTGGGTGCCACTAGTGGACCTTCTGCCTGACGAAATTGGAGATCCTGCACGGTCGTCTGAAGTTGCCCAATCGTCTGGCTCTGCTGCTGGAGGAGGCGCTGCTGCGTTTGGTTGACTTGTTGTTGCTGCTGCAAAGGCCTCACGTAGGCATAATAGTTTGGCAAGGCACGATTTCGATCACGTCCGTCCCGAAAGAGTTGCAAATAAGGGCTCACCGTCGGTCGGCTTGGCTCGTATCGACGGACCTGTGCCACGCTAGCAGTGGCGGCGTGCAATACCAATAATCCGGCAACAACGCTCAATCGGCAGTGAAGTCTCATGATCAGAATCCTCAGATCATTGGATAGCTACCTTTCCATGAATCTTATTCGATTAATTGAGATCGTCAACCTCAAGGATTCTGCCAAATATTCCGATTGTAGCGATTGTGGAAACTTGAGTACGTGGCGTGCAATCCCCGATTCGCCTATCACGCAAACGATTCTGCCGGTCAAAAACCATGTTCAGTTGGGGTGGACTTCTCCGAACGGTAGGCGTCTTGCTTCTGGTAGCAAGCAGTCAGGGATGCCATTTCATCTACCCCGGCCGAGATCGTGGAGGGCCGGCGCCGTGCGTGCCGGCCGACGTGCCACGGGAATTATCCAAAACGACGTTCCCCGACTACATTATCGAACCGCCCGACGTGCTCTCAATCGAGGCGATCACCCTAATACCCAAAACGCCATACAAACTCCGCCCACTGGATGTTGTGACGGTAATTGTGAGTGGCGTGTCAGAGGAGGCGAATATCTCGGGCCAGTATATTGTTCAACCCAACGGCACGCTACAGATCATTCCGCCTGGGACCAACGGTCGACTCGCTGCAACCGAGCTGGCGGCCGTACCTGCGGTAGGACGAACCGTTGAGGAAGTTCAGCAGACTCTGATGACCATACTCACGCGAGTTTACAGAGAGCCGCAGGTTTGGGTTATGCTTACGCAGTTGGCCGCCCAGCAACAGATTATTGGTGAGCACCTCGTCGCACCCGATGGCAAGGTGAATCTCGGCACGTACGGCCGCGTGCGCGTGGTGAGCATGACGATCGAAGAAGCCCGGGCAGCGATTGAATCCCATCTTTCACAATACCTGGAAGATCCACAAGTTTCGATCGACGTTTTGGGCTACAACAGCAAGGTGTACTATGTGGTAACGCAGGGCGCGGGATTGGGTGACCGCGTTACCATTTTACCGGCCACGGGAAGTGAAACCGTGCTTGACGCGATCGGCCAGATCCAGGGACTTGAGTCCAATCAATCGACACGCATGTGGGTCGCCCGGCCAGGGAAAAACAACTGCCAGGGCGACCAGCTCCTTCCCGTCGATTGGCTGGCCGTTACTCAGCGCGGTGACACCACCACAAATTACCAATTATTGCCCGGTGATAGGCTGTTTGTGTCTGAAGACAAGCTAGTCGCGGTTGACACAAAGCTTGGCAAGCTCCTGTCGCCGGCCGAACGGATACTTGGTTTTACGGCGTTGGCCACGTCGACAGTATCGGAAATCGTGTTTTTCAAGCAACAAGGCCAGTTCGGTGGTTTCTGAGTGATGCGATAATCCGGTGTCGGCCGGAGATTGGGTGATTGCGACAGTATGCCCTATGCAGGCCGTCCGCTCATAAGTCATTGGTCCGGTTCGTAGAGAATCAGTCCGTTTGCTCGTGTGGAATGGTTGACACATCATGCGGCGTATCGGCAGATTAAATCTCGTGCTATGCCTGGCGTTGGTGAGCGGATGCCACCACTGCTGTTGGGGCAAACGCGCCAGCGAGAAGCATTGCCCGACAGATGTCCGCAAGTCCCACTTCTGGTGCTTTGGGGAAGATGCGATCTTTCGTCATCCTTGCGGGCCAAGCACGGAATCCTACGGCCATCAACCAACCTGTTGGCGAGAATGGCCAATGCCTGGCGCCGAATGGCGCGACCTTTATTGCAGCCCAGCTGCAACGCCGATGCCGCCTCAACAAATCGAATTACTCCCACCCAAGAGCAATGCGCCGGGCGATTCTTCTGGTCTCGAACAGACCACCCCGTTTTTCAATGGTGCTCCGGCGTCGACGCCGCCTGATCAAATCGAATTACTCCCCCCCCCCACGAGCAACGCGCCGGGCGATTCTTCTGGTCTCGAACAGAACTACCCGTTTTTCAATGGTGCTCCAACGTCGACGCAGCCTGTTCAAGCCAAATTCCTACCACCCGAGCAAGGTGCGTCGGGCGATTCGTTTAGTGCGAAAAAGCCCAACCCGTTACCCAATGATGTTCCCTCGTCGATGCCGCCGCGTCAAATCAATTTCCTACAACACTAGCAAGGTGCGTTGCGCGATTAGTCTGGTGTGGAAACGCCCAACCGGTTCCGTAGTGATGCTCTCACGTCGATTCAGCAGGCAGACTCTAGAAAGGTGCCGACGTTGGACGGCACACGCGCCTCGACGACTGTTCAATTTCTTAGGATTGCAACAGGGCGACCGCAAACTGCGACAGATGCCGGATCAGCAATCACAACATGCTCAATCGGCCTACTACATCGAGCAATCGACAATGGCCGGCAGCGAGTCGCGACCAGCAACTGGAGTCAGGCGTTTACCACCAACTTGAACTGCGAGGCGCCGCCCGACCGACTTGAAGAGCACGTCATAAACCGCGCCGAATGACTTTTGACTCATGATAGACCCCTTGCCGAAGCAATTCGAATCGGACCAACATCGTTTTATCGCCACTCGAATTGTCAGGGTGGATCAATAATGGCTTACGCGCGGCAACTATGCGCAAATCGCTCTCATATCGCAATTCCGGAGTCATGGGTAATCTGGCGACACTTGAACCGATCTTGTCGCCGATGCTTTGGACTTCCATCGCCACCGGCAAACGAGCGTACGATCATGGCGTGCTGGGATTTACTGAGGTCGATCCTGGTTCTCAATCGGTCCGGCCTGTTACCGCAACGCCCGCCGCGTCAAAGCAGTCTGGAGCATTCTCGCCGAGGCGGATTCAAAAGCCACGTCATCGGTTGGTTTGCCACGCATGGTGAAACGATTCCGGGCGGCGGAGTCGTCTCAAATATTTTCTCATCGCCGACTGCCGGTCCTGGGCAGCCATGGTCACCTGCGCCTCGAGTGCGCGATCTGGCCAAGAGCGCGCACGCTGCGGAACTGAATGAGCTGAGAGTAAGTCCGGAGGAGATCGACGCTGGATTTGTGAGCCTCTTCGTCCCCGAGTGGCAAAAGGTCGACCAAGAAAAGGATCATCGACTTGGGCATCTGCGAAGCATCTCGCTGAGCTAAGTGTGCACGCTGCTGCAACGTGGACACTAGAGAACTGTGATTGGGACTTCTTGGCGGTGCATGACCGCGCGATCGACGAGCTGTGTCATCACTTCATGCCCACGATGCCAACGACAATGGCGTCAGCAAATTGACCGAAGCAGAAAATCGCTTTTTGCTGGAACAGTTTGCAGCCTTGGGTACATCGACAAACCAGGGGACGATTTGTCCGAATTTGCCGCATCGACCTTGCGTGAAAACAAATGGACGCTGGCCAAACGCTCCTGGACGGACAGCGGCCCGAGGAAGCGTCACCATTGATTGAAGAGTTGTGCGCTGAGGCACCAGATCGAAACGACTTTGCTCAGACGCGTGCTCGTTGCGAAATTGCGCTCGGACTATTCGAAGAGGCGCAACGTACGATCGACGATACGGTCAGTACGTTCGGTAACAAAGCCATGTCGGCGCCGTTGGCGGCACAGGTTGCCTTTCAGATCGGCCAGTACGATTTCGCGCTGGAGCACTTGGAAGCGGCACGGGAAACTGGATCCCAGAATCCGCAGTTCTGGCAGCTATTGGGTCAAATGCTACTTAGGCAGCGCCGCTGGCCAGAGGCCGAGCAGGGCTCATCGGCCAGTCAGGCACAGGCCAATCAGACGATGAGTTATCGTCGTCTGCGGATATTAGCGACGAAAAATATCGCCGATCAGAGTCGCTAATCGGAGATGACTGGAGCACTTCGTCCGGAAGCGGCTGGCCGAAGAATTCCTGCCAGCTCCTAGGCTGTTCCACGGCGGCTTTGTCAAAATTCAGGCACATCGCGACGGCCGGGTTGCCGTTCACTGTCGGATAGTCGCGTCGCTCGCCAAGCAGTTCGAACGCCATGTAGCGGCGATAGAGCGGAGCGTGACGAGGATGCACGGCAACCAACAATTCCTCCACGCCGAGCTTGGCACCTAATTGGGCCATCAAGCGGCTCATTTCACGAAATAAGCCAAAAAACCGGGCCATCCCTTGCCGCCGATCGGCAAGGCACGATACTTCGGCCACCGTGACTCCAGCGGCCCGCCGGGCAGCGACCTCGTTTGAATAGATCTCTTCCATGGGCAGTCCCAGAACGCCGTCGCGCACGAGGCTTAACGTGCCGATTACGTCGCCCCGCAATTCGGCAATGATGATGTCGGTCGTCTCCAGCAGTTGATACGGAGTGAACCGCAATCCGCACTCACTTTCGGCGCACAGCCCTGCCCGCTGATACGACCGATAGACAAGCTCAAACGCCGCCTGCCGCTCGTTCGCGTGTTGCCGCGACTTTAAGCAGAATTTCGGAGCAGTCGCTTGCTTGAATTGAGTTCGACGCGCAATCAACGTCCATTGCAACCTCCTGAAAGCATATTGATGAGATTATCGCGGCGGCTCGACGCGAACGGGTCGGTACGTCCATAAGCCGATGCTTCGAAGTAGCGCACCGACCTGAATGCGCATCACTTCCATCGACGGTGAATAGTCAATACCGCGGCGCCCGCCGCACACCCTCTAAACAAGTCTGTCGGGGAGAAATCGATTAGTATCCTGGAGCCGGGCGGCTGTGCTTTGGATGAGTTACTGGCACAAGCTATTTTCGGCACGCCGATGAGGAGACAATGCTGGCATCACGTCCTGCTGATGCTCTAATTAAAACGTAGGTCATGTAATCGCACCGATCAAACCAATTTGATTGGTGGCGACAGATTTTCAACGCAATACTATTGAACGGCGGTTTCCAAGTGTATTTTGCGATCGCTCGCGGTCGCGTTCGGCGGATATTGAAGCATCGCGCGGAACGTGTCGCAAGTGCTTTGAAACTAAGCAATCCAGTGTGTCATGTAATAGACCGCGCCCTTCGCACCGGCAATGCCGAATGCAGCGATCGCTATTCTCCGGGCGGTAATCCGGCCAACCTTGGGGTGGGCACGGTCGAGATTGCCGAATATGCACGCATCAAGCGCGACCGATACACGCAGAACATTCGTTAATCTGAGCCGAAAGTGGCGACTACTTTCACAGCAACCCTGCGAGATAGCGGATCCGCAGCTGAGCCAGATCGCTCTGGTATCGGGCGTTTTGCTGGTCGCGCAGTGCCTGGGCCCACTGGGCTTGCGCATCAAGAACGGCTGCATTGAGCGCCATACCCCGTTCGAATCGAAGCCGCGTCACGCGCAAGTCCTCCGTGGTGTGGTCCACCCTTTGAACGGCTAATTGAATTTGCTCGGCCGCCTCAGCCCCCTCGTTCCCCGCGTCCAGCAAATCGACGGCAATTTGAGATTTCAAATCCTCAATACGGCAGCGTACGCTCATCGCACGGGCTTGCTCAGCATCGGCCTGACGGCTTGTCCTTCCACCATTATACAAATTCCAATCAACCGTCACCGCTGCCGTGGCTAATGTGTCGGGCGTAGCAAAGCGATTCTCTTGATATTGGACGCCCACGGACGCTGTGACTTGAGGACTTCGTGACCCCCGCACGCTTGAGGCCGCGAATTCATGGCAGTCCGAGACGGCGACGAGTGCCTTCAGATCGGGCCGGCGCTCACACGCAATTTGGACAAGCTGGTCAAGATCCCACGGCAGCGACTCGAAGTGAGGCTCCACGACGTTGACCGCCTCGCTCAAGGGACGCCCCAGCAGCTGATTGTATCGCCGGCGGGCCGCTTCCAACGCCCGCTGCTGCTGCGAGTGCCGCTGACGCGCAGCCGACTCGGCTACTTGAGCGGCCAGCACATCGCCGTGTGACGCACGCTCCTGAATCTCTCGGCACACCACATCGGCAGCATGGGCAGTGAGGCTTTCCCATTCGAGCTGGGCAACCTCGACTTCGCGCTGTAAGCGCAACACAGTCAAATAGGCCTCGCCCACGGCAAACAACAGGTCGAGTCGGGCCTGCGCGGTTTCCCATTCAGACGCGGCATGCCGTGCAGCAGCACTCGCGATCGAATTTTTGAGCCGCCCACCAGTATACAGTGGCAATCGCACTTCGCTGCCGGCGGAAGCCGCGTTGCGCTCGGCATAAGGAAATTCAAAAGCGCCAAGTCCCGGAAGCGGCTCTCGAATAACGAAACTGGGTTCCTCACTTTGAAGCGTATAAGCGCCGCGGAGTGAGACGCTGGGCATCCGCTCGGCTACTGCGGCGCCCAAGTCTTCTGACGCGGCTGCCTGTTCCAATTTCACCGCTGCCAGACGCTGGTTTTGCTCGAGCGCCAGTGACCAGGCGTCCTCCAGCGATTCAGCGCACACCGCGGAACATAGCCATGCAGTCAAGACCAGACCGACCATGCCAATGTGAAGTGTCTGCGTCGGTCGCACAAGGCAATGGTCCCATTGAAGGATTGCGCAAAATCAATCGTCCCGGAATATGAATCGGCGGCCCATTTATGATCTAGTGAGGGCAGCCCGGACGATGCGTAAACACCACGGCATCCGCACAAAGTGCCCAAGCCGCACTTGTTCTCAGATTCGCGGGCTCACTTCCTAGCTCCAAGCAAATAGTGCCCGATGCGAAGACGGAGCGACGGCAGTCGCCTGCTAAGTGTCTGCTACGTCAGTTACAGGCTTCGGCAGCGTATCTGATTCTGAACGTACCTCTCTGAGAAGCATTGCGTTGGTATCCTGCAGATCCTGATTCTGGTCGGCCAACAACTTGTTGACCCGCTGCAGATCTTGCGTATAAGCCGTTACCGAATCGGTCCCAATGCGAATGCCGGCCAACAGGCCAATGATCGCAAGTAATAGGCCCGTAACGGCCCGAGGCCAGAGCGGCTCGGCCACGGCTATCTGCCAGATCAGAAACGCAAGCGTCGCAATGACTGCTAACCATCCGACTAATTTCAACATCACCCAATGCTCACAGGCTATTGCCTGGAGATAAAAAACTGGCACCCTCGATGGAGAATCGTATAGGGTCTGACCGTGGGAATAGCAAAACATCGAGCGCTTCGCAGCCCAGGAAAGACTTCTCGCTGGCAAGTCCGTTCGCTCCAAGAGCGGTCCTGCCACTAGCACAACGTATGCCGATCGAGACGTGTCCTTAGGACTAGCACGAGGTCGCTACCTTAATTATAGCACCGATGGCACCGGCGTCTCCGGATGCCGAGTAATCGCGTTACGCGTGGTTAACGAATCCGGCATGACGCGGCGGCGATTAATTAGCTACTCATCGGGGAGAAGGACCGCGACCATCTCATGCTTGTCATTGGAACTTTACGCTTTAACGATCTTTTCGCGACCGTCAGGAACGCCACGCGTGGCGTTGCGCAGTGTCGACGACAAGGCGTGAATGTTCCACGATAAATGAATAGTCATAACTCGAATGATCCGTTGCGATTAGCACACAATCCTGATTCGCTAGGTAACCGGAAGTGAGTTCACAGCTTGCCATTTCCGGCAAAACATGCGCACGCATCTTTGGCAATCGTGGGATGTGCGGATCGTTGTATGTCAGTACGGCACCTTGCTTAAGCAACTCCTTCATCAGCACAAAGGACGGGCTCTCTCTGGGATCGTCGACATCGCGCTTGTAAGCGACTCCCAAAACCGATATCCGGCTGCCGCGAACTGGCTTGCCGGCATCGTTCAACGCTTGGCTGACGCGCCGCACGACATACTGAGGCATCATCCCATTGACTTCACCGGCCAATTCGATAAACCGCGTCGACATGCCATGCTTGCGTGCAACCCAACTGAGATAAAATGGGTCGATTGGGATACAATGCCCTCCCAAGCCGGGACCTGGATAAAACGCTTGGAAGCCAAACGGCTTCGTTTTGGCGGCATCGATTACTTCCCAGCAATCAACGTTGATACGCTCGCAGAGCATTTTCAGTTCGTTCGCGAGTGCAATATTGACTGCTCGGTACGTGTTCTCCAAGATCTTGCACATCTCGGCAACTTCGCACGAGGATACCGGAACCACGTCAATTGTCACCGAACGGTACAACGCTTCGGCAGCGCGTCGGCTTAGCTCCTCGAACCCACCGACAACTTTGGGGATTTTGTCAGCCGAATAGTGTCGGTTGCCGGGATCCTCGCGCTCGGGGCTATACGCCAAGAAAAAGTCCTTACCCACCGCGAGGCCAGTCCGCGCTAGTTCGGGAAACATGACATCGCGAGTTGTCCCAGGATAGGTTGTGCTTTCCAAGACAACCAGTTGGCCTGGGTGTAAAATGGTCGCAATCTGTTGAACTGTCGCAACGAGGGTCCGATGCGTAAGACGGTGGATCAAAGCTCCAGATGGGTGAAAAAAAGGCGGCAGGCACACCACTCCGGAAAGCATTCGGCAGCGAATTGCCTTTGAGCAAAAGCAGATCCGTATCTTAACGGGCGCTGGTCTGGGTGGATCCATAGAGAAAGCTTTCGAGGCCCATCATGAGTTGATCCGTGTTCTGACGAATCGCCTCCGACACCGCGTGTCGTTTCAAAGCACTGGATCGAACGACGAACCCACACTACCGAGTTCCCGCGCTCGCACACTAGGTACGATGGCGTGCACGACCATGACAACTTCGGGGAACACCAGGCATACCCCCCTAGGTGGATCACTCGGAGAGACAAGAATGATCGGAATCGGCGCCCGCGAAAAGGCGCCCCGGCCATCACGCAAGAGGACCGGAGCGCCCGCGCGCCGTGAGACCGGGATGGGGAGAACCAGCGCACCGATCAACAACGAACTCCCTACGCGGTTCCCGCGCCCGCAGGCTGGTACGAACACCGGGCATACGAGGGATTGACCCTCCAGGGAGGATCGGGCGCCTTTTAAGGGGCAGGGCCACGCAGGGCGCGAATAGCAAGCTCTGGAAACGCTCATGGAGTTGAGCGGGGTTCCGGTCCATGTAAGCCACGACTACTCTGATTGCCTGACAAGGTGCCCCCTTCGGGTGGGCAAAGGCGGTACCGCAATGACCGGCCCTACATGGATGAAGTCCCAGCGGCAATCCCAAAGGCAGAACCCGCATGTCAAAGCCAATCGATCGATCGTCAGGCGATTCTCGGCGAGAGCATCCTTACAGCCGGCATAGAGTGCGTTTCCGCTCATGTTGCCACCCTGGGCGAGAGCCGTTTGAGGAAGTGCACCCAAAGTCAGAAGCGCCGCGACGGCAAAGCACGTTTTCATCATTCCATCGGAAATCACTACTATCGAAGGCCCCGCCACTACGGGAGTGGGGCGATAGGGCCGCCGCCTGTGGCGTCACTTCAGAGGAGCCTTCAGGCAAGCGGCGCGTCCGACGAAACGCGACACTGCCCCCACACGTCGGACAGGCACCTTGTTGCAGGAATGATACCTGGTGACTTGTCTTCGCAAGCCAAACTCTTGTGGGATCGAGCCAGCAGACGTGCCCGCAAAGAAGGCGCTCCGGGCTGTGCTCCTCCGCGCTAGAGGACCGGGGCGCCTGCGCCGTGAGGTCGGACGGAGGTCGAACCGGGCGCACGGATCGAACGACGAACTCTCTACGCGGTTCCTGCGCTCGCACACTTGGTACGATTACGTACAATGATATGTCGTGCCGGAACCGGTGCCCGCGAAAAAGCGCCTCGGCTACAGGGAGACCGGAGCGCCCGCACCTGAACGGCTCGTCTCAGGAAACCGAACCGGCGCACCGATCGAACGACAAATTTCCTACGGAGTTCCCGCGCCCGCCCGCAAAAAAGGCGCCCCGGCCGGTGGGACACCGCGTTGGACCGGAGCGCCCGCGCCGTTTCGGTCGGAAGGGGATCAAACCGGGCGCAGCGATCGAACGACGATCTCTCTACGCAGTTCCCTCCTAACGTGAACAGAAGCGGAACATATGGCATTGTTCTCTCTAGCATGAGGAGAAACAACAATGAGAGACGGCCGCCACCCCCGCCACGCCTATGGCCCTGACGGCAAGATGTTCGAGCCGCCAATGGTCGCCCACCAGTTGAAGGCCGGTTTCAAGACGGCCACAACTGTGCGCGGGTCGGGGTTGCGTCCACCATGGCGACCTTCCGCTGGCCGGTCTGCCACCTGACTTGCCGATCCCCGATTGCGGCGTTGCGCCCAAATTGCGCTGTTCGTGTTGCGGCCGGACCGATAAGACGTCATGGAACGCTGCTTGACCGGACCTATTGGACCGGATCTCACTTGCAACTCTGTCTGCCACGGGGCGATCGTAAAGAGCCAGGCTCGCAAATTCGTGCCCCTCTCAAATCGCTCGTGTTCGAGCGAGTGCTTTCAGGACGACTTCCTGCACAAGATCCTCGGCACGAGACATATCTTTTTCAAGTGAGACGGCAAATGCCTTCAACTCGGGAATAATCGACATCAGCTCGTCAACAAAAGCCTGCTCGACGGGCTCGTGGTGTGCGCCGATGACTTGCGTCGCCCGCTTGAGCAGTCGGAGCAGCCGTAGCGGGATCTTGGCTTCCCCAGGGTCGGCGTATTGGTCGCGCAACTGGCCCCCGAGATGGGATAAGATCAGACGATCGAGAGCGGGCGAAGCGACAGCCGCCCGGCGCAGAACTGATCGATCTTGACGTTTCGTCATCGCACTGCTCTGGTCGAGTCAAATCCGCTCTTGAATTGAGTTGAGCTATCGTCGAGAGCCAAAGCCGAGTGGCATTCCGCTCGCCCTGCATCGCGCGGTCGATGATGAACCGGGCTGCGAAATCGCGAGCGGACGGGATGTCGAAGTGCTTGCTGTTCTCGTTCAAGTAGCGAAGGGTTTGCTCAAACGCCTCCGAAACACACTGCAGATCTTCCGGAACAAGATAGCCACTGTCGTCTGGGTCAGGAGCTGCAACCATGGTACACCTCCGCTGGTCAGACGGACGCCTCCACCTTAGCTAATATGTATTAACCCGATAAGTTCCCTTCCCCGGCAATGGTACGAATCCGTACAAAGCCAATGGTAGCGGGGAGTTTGCTGAGGCAACCCAGCTTTTCGAAAAGTCACGCTTGGTGTAAATTGATCTCAACAACAAGGACCAAGGGAGGTTCGCCATGCTCCGCATTGCGATGAACCAGACGGCTTTGGTGGAGGTTGATCTGGGTGACCTTTCGCCAGAGATACGCAGCGCTCTCGCGGCTCTGGCAGGTGTCGAAAACCGCTACGAGATAGATCAAGAATGCCTTAAGGGCTGGCAAGGTCCGGAAGCTGTGAGACAACGTCTCCTGGATCACCTGGAGGCCCGCCATAAGCGGGAACGCGAGCCCCTGGTGCAACGATTGGCCGAGCTTCACCAAGGCATGACGACAGCTTCGATGTTGCGAAACCTGCCTTCGGTGCACTGACAGAAAAGGCGGCCCGATTTCATTTGGGAGCGAAGTGGCGTCCGCGCGCTACTACCGCCGCCCGATCTCCCGATTCCTGACATCGCCTTGCGGCTGCGCTGCTCCCGATCGCGAGGCCCTTGATGGAACCGGCCTCGTCACCCCGGCAGAGGGGGGTAGAATTGGCTCTTCAGAGGAGGCTTCCCATGAGCCGCTCCCCCGCCTTCGCCACGGCTATTTGCCTCCTGCTTACCTGTGCCGCTGCGGCCCAGACGCCGACCAAGACCGCCCGGATCGGGATGCTGTGCCCCGTCCGTTGCGCTGGACCCGGCTACACTGCCTTTGACGACGAACTGCGCAAACTCGGCTGGATCGAGGGGCAGCAACCTCACCATAGAGCGGAGGGCGCTAGAGGGCCGCTATGAGCGTGTGTCAGAGCTTGCTGCCGAAATCGTTCGGTCAAGACCTGACCTGATCGTTGGTCCAGGCGCGCCGATCGCCCGAGCCCTCAAGGAGGCCACGTCGGAGATCCCGATTGCCTTCTCCTTCGTTGCACGTCCTGTCGAGATTGGTCTGGTGCAAAGCCTTGCCCGCCCAGGTGGCAATGTCACCGGGGTGACCGCGCTCACACCCGGTGCTTTCCTGGCGAAGCAGTTCGAGATTCTGCGGGAGCTTCTGCCTCAGGCGCAACGTGTGGCGGTGCTGGCCAACCCTGCCAACGATGACCATCGATTGGCCTTGGCGCGCGAAGTGCCCATGGCATCTCAGCTTGGCTTGCAGGTAGACGTGATCGAGGTTCGTGCACCCGAGGAGATCCCGTCTGCGGTCGCAAAGGTAAAGACGCTTCGTGCAGAGGGGGTGTTGGTTCTGGGCGATGCGATCCTGAACACGCCCCCAAACCGCGTGCCTGATCTTCTTGCCCAGGCGGCGCTTCCGGCGCTCTATTCGAGCCGTGATGCGGTGCTGGCCGGAGGGCTGATCTCCTACGTTCCAGACATGCTCGCGATTGCCCGCCGCCATGCGCACTACGTTGACCGTATCCTGCGGGGTGCGTCTCCCAGCGGAAATGCCGGTCGAGCAGCCAACCCAATACAATCTCATCGTCAACCTCAAGACCGCAAAGGCGCTCGGGCTTACTGTGGCACCCTCGCTGCTTGCCCAAGCCGACGAGGTGATCGAGTAGAGCCATCGCGCGCGGTGAGATGGTCGTCCGCGATGTCGGTGCAAGTCACAAATGGCACTCGCGGTGCAAAGTTGAAATGACACCGTAGTGTAGAGAACACATAAAACTCCGACGCGTCTTCATCACCCAGCACAGCTGGTCGGGGTTGCAGTGCTGGGTGGTGAAGACATCGATTGGTTGCGACAAGAGGCAGCGCCAATGTCGTTTGATCTTGAGGGACTCAGCTAACCTTGAACATGTGGCGTTCAGGCTGACCACGACGACGCGGGGCTTTAGCGCTGCGTTTCTCGTCCCGTTCCTGCTGCCGCTGCGCCACGTAGGCGAGAACCTCGCTCAGGCGCTTGTTCTCGACGATCGCCGCCTGTGTGACCTTCCGGATCTTGTCGTAGTGCATCCGATAGGGCAGGTCGACGCCGTCGTGGCGGATCGACAGACGGCCGTCAGGATAGTCGATCACCGTCACGCGTTGGCGGGCGAGGCGGCGCGTGACCTCGTTTGGCTCCAGCAGAAAGATCATCTTGTCGTACTGGAGTGTGAGGTTGAAGGTCAGCGTACGTTGCTCTTTCCATGCGAAGACATCCTCGAGCACAATGTTGGGCTGGACCTCCCGATGCGCATCGGACTCGTCGAATGGCAAGCGGGCGAAGCGTCTGTTGTGATCGGCAAGAAAACTCAGCAGAAACGCGTTCGCCGCCTCGATCGTCGATACTCCTGCCAGACGGAGCTCCTTCACCAGTCGGTCCTGCAACGTGCCGAAGGAGCGCTCGATCCGACCTTTGGCGGCCGGGCTGTTGGCGCAGATGATATCGATGTTCAATTCATGCAGCGCGCGCCCGAATTGTGTCATGCCGTCACCGCCCGCGGCCGCCGTATTGTTCACCCGGAAGATCGCATGCTTGTCCGAATAGAAGGCGATCGGGCGGCCATGCGTCCTGACGTACCGCTGGGTCTCACGCAGATAATCAAGGCTCGATTCCGACGGCACGAAAGCTGCATGCATCAGCCGGCTGGTCGCATCGTCGATATAGGCGAGCAGGGTGCAACGCGGCGCCCGGTTCTCGAACCAGAAATGCTGCGATCCATCGATCTGGATCAGTTCGCCCAGTCGTTCCCGGCGATTGCGCGGCTGGTGGACCGAGGGCAGCCGCCGACGGCGGTCGAGCCAGAGCCCATCCTCGATCATCCATTTGCGGACCGTCTCGCGCGAAACCGGACACCCGTGGAGCTCCAGCAACTTCTCCGTCGCCAGCGTCGGCCCGAAATCGGCATAGCGCTCCCGGACGAGGGTCATCGCCAGCTCTCGAATGGGGGCCGGCAGCCGATTGTTGCTCGGACGGCCGCGACGCTTCGAAACCAGGCTCACGGCGCCATCCCGACGGAACGCCTTCAGCAAACGAAACATCTGGCGCCGCCGGAGTCCGAGGATCCCACACGCCTCACTCACTCCCATCCGGCCCGCGGCGAGATCCGTCAGGACGTCAAGCCGCGAAAACTCCTTGTTGCTCATCGACACCACCGTCATACGGCACGTCCTCCCGAAACCCCAATCGGAAGGAGAGTGCCATCTGAACTTTGCTAAGGGGTGTCATCTCTATATTGCGGCTACACGCGTAGTTACGCGTAACCGCCTTTATGGAACAGGGGTTAGGGACCTTCCCTGCGCAGCGGTGCATTCTTCAGGTGGGCCGGGTGGCCGGGTGGAAGAGGCGGTCCAAACCGTGGTCTGGCAGGGTCTCGCATCCGCAAGGCTATTCCCGACGACCTCGAACCAATCATACGAATGTGCAAATCCTCCATGCTCGCAACCTATAGAAGCTTTCTCCAAGGAGAGAAGGTCAAGCCGTGGATCGAGGGCAATGAGACCGACAAGTATGTTAGCTCGATGCTCGATGACATGCTCGTAGCAGTGGATGAGGAGAGCATAGTTGGTGCTGTTTCAATCGCGAGCAACACCATCGATCTCGTCTGGGTGGCAACCGCGAAGCGCGGTCATGGCGTCCGGGACGGCTCTGTTGAAAGCGGCAGGTGTGACCTGCTCGCCCGCCGCGGCATCCTGGTCGAACAGCCCGCGGGCTGCCTACCCGCGCCATGAGGATCCATTCTCCAGTTTGCGTCGTTTTGCTGAACCGCTCCTCAAAGAGCGATCCAGATTGATGATGACAAGTCTACCAGGTCAGCCTCCTCGTCCTCCTCAAGCACGGCCGGACAAGACTGTTCAAGACGCCCATAAACGATCTTATCGTAAGTCCCAGATCGAACGAGATTGGTTGTTCGTGGCCTGAGACATTCACCGAAACAGAAAACTTCGGCGGACATCAATCAAGCCTGAGTTCAACCCGGCCGCTCCTTACAGTCACTCGCCCGGAATGAACTTCAACGGACCAGGACTGGAAGGACTCTGGCTCCCCGCGATGAACTGCGAAACGAGACCTGCCAGGGCCTCAACGGTACCTTCCTCTGATGAGGGACTGGCTGATGCGAATTGAAACAAAGCATCAGGTAGCGGAATCCAATCCCGCACCGGTTCCTTAAAGGCCATGGAGGGCCCCCTCTTGTGGAATAGAGCCGTCTCTCACCTTTTCAAACGCTGCCGGCAGGTCTGCGACGTGCCTCCCCCATCGATCGAGAGCCTCACGCCGTTCATCCATGAACTCGTGCCGCTGGTAGACGGCTGCAACGCCGGAGATTGTGCCCGAGGAGTGGTTTAAGATCCGGTCGGCAACGTGGGGTGCGACCCCAAGTCTGGCCATTCCAGACACGGCGGTGCGCCGCAGATCGTGAAGGCGCCAGCCGGTAACCCCGCTGAGCCGGTCCAGCTCACGTTTTGCGCCCGCAAAGTTTCGGAATGGCGTCTTGCCATCGCTGGTGAACACGAGGCTCTCCGTCAGGGCGCGCGAAGCAAGGACACCGATTGCTTCGCCGGAGAGCTGTACGACGTGCGGTTTGCCATTTTTGGTCCTTGACCCGGATAACGTCCAAGCCCGGCGGGAAGGTCGATCTCGTCCCACGTCATGCCAGCCACCTCTTCGCGACGCTGGGCCGTCAATGTGAGCATCTCGACGATACCCGCGTAGGGGCCTGGCATCTGGCGCGCTGCAGCCAGGACCTTCGCGAGCTCTTCATCGCTCAATACCCGGTCGCGGGAGACCTCTTTTGTGGGAGCCTTCACCCCGTCAGCCGGCGAACGATCAAGAATGGCCCGCCCGACGCACCAGTTGAAGAACGACCGTGTGACCTTCAAAATCTTGTTGGCACCTACGGGAGCGCCACGATCGACCGCGGCCGTCACGAGATCGATAATGTCCCGCTTCGAGATGTTGTGGATTGAACGAGTTCCCCACCGGTCGACAAGCTCTCGATTAAGAATTCTCGTCAGCTCAGTCGCGGAGCGCCGCTGGGTTACGTGACGTTTGACATAGAGGGCGACAATCTCCTGTACGCGGTCCTCTGTGACTTGGCGGCGCGCGGCGAGTTTCTCGGAGGCGAGATCGCGTCCCTCAAGCCGCGCGACCAGCACCTTCTGCGCCGCGAGCCGCGCGTTGTGTAGCGTCACCCGACCGTACGGACCGATCGTGTACTTCCTCAAGCGCGCTCCCGCCCCTCCCGCTCGGAAGAGCACGATGAAGACCTTACGGCCTTTCGGCGTGACCTTTACCCGAAGCCCGGCAGGCCCTCGTCCCAGTAAACGAGCTCCTTGGCCGGCGTCGGCAATGTGTCGATGGTCGACTTTGTAAGGCGTAATTTCGGCATGGGACGGTGCTACCTGAAGTGTGAATAGGTAGCGCAATAGAGCCAACGAGAAACATAGCTGTCAACATCAGTCCAAGCAAAATTCTGTTACAACAGGTACTTAGCCATAAATAGCCATCTCCAGACACCCTCAGCCAACTACGCGACAAGAACTTTCAGTTCTCGTCGGGAGCGCAGGCTTGGCGGCGGCCGATACTGTCGAGGTCATGGACTCGCGCGGAAAGAATGTTCAAATTCAGCGTCCCGTAAAAAGTGTCGCGATCTTCCCACTCCCCATTCCGGAGGCCATGATCGCACTTGATGACGGGACAAAGCGGCTAACGGCCATTAATCCACGCGCCAAGACCGCCTTGTTGAACGGTGTGGTGGGACAGGTTTTCCCCGAAATCGCCGAGATAAGCACCGATCTCGTCGCGGGCAATTTTACTCCCAATGTGGAAGAAATCCTACGCGTCAAGCCCGACGTCATTGTACAGTGGGACACCAATGCAGGTGTCCGCGTCGAGCCCATGGAGAACGCAGGTCTGAAGGTCGCAACGGCTAGTTCCGCGACTCGCGAAGCTCGCCGGGCCTACATCACGATGCTCGGAAGGATCCTCGGCAAGGAAGATCGCGCCCAGAGCTTCCTCGATTGGGACGACGCTGTCTACGCCGATATTGCATCCACGTTGAAGGCGGTGGCGCAACCAAACAGGAAACGCATTGTCTTCATCGACAGCATGAATGGCAACGAACTGGTCGTGTTCGGTCAGCAGCAGGTCTATTTCGAGGCCGGCGGCCTCCGGAATGCCGCTGCAGAAGCAGGTCTTACCGACGGCTCGGTCAAGGTCGGCGCGGAGACGCTCCTTAGCTGGAAACCAGATCTTGTTCTCGTCAATTATTACAACGACAGCATCAAGCCCGAAGATATTCTCACTCATCCGGTGTTGTCGGGCCTCGACGCTGTCAAGCAGGGCCGGGTCTACAAGACGCCGGCTATCGATCCGGCAACATCCGCTGGCGGTCAGCTGGCGTATTTGTGGTTTGCCGAAATCGGTTACCCTAAACTGTTTCACACCGATGTCCGGTCGGCCATCCATGATGGTTTCGCGCGCTTGTACAATGCAAAGCTCACACCGGCTCAACTCGACTCGCTGCTGCAAATGAGCTGGAATCGCAAGAGCGCTGGCTACGAAGCGTCCTTCGCGGGGAAGCCATAACTTGTCGAGCTGATCGCGAGTAGCGTGCAGCGGCCGAACGGTGACAGACAAGTGTCAGGACAGGGTGATCCAATGAAGGACATTGGTTTCGTGACGTCGGGGGATGGCGCGCAGCTCAAATGCTATGCCGACTATTCGGCCTATCTCGACGACCGGATATATTTGTGGGCGTTGAACAGGACCGACCTCACGAACTATCGCGCCGTCGTCATCCCGGATTTTTCCAATCAGGTCCAGCTGAAGAAGCACGCCCGTCAGATCAATGATTATCTGGCTGGTGGCGGCTTCCTTATCGTCTTCGAGCCGAACCGAATGGATCGATGGCTGGATGTGGTCGCCGTGCCTTGGTTCGAGCGCGAAACGGAAAACTGGAAGTGGTGGATGGTCACCGGGGGACGTCTCGAAGTCTATCAACCGGAGCCCAAGCATTCGATGGCGCAAGCCATTGGGCTCGATGCGATGAGCTGGCATTTTTCCGGAGCTTTCCGCTTTGCCGACGGCGCCGTCCCCATCCTGAACCTCGACAATGATGAGGGTTGCATCATGTACGATCAGCACCTCCCGGGCGGGGGCCGGCTCATCGCATCCACGCTCGACCCGCATACGCACCACGGGCGTGGTTTCATGCCGGCGACAACCCGTTTCCTCAACGGCTTCTATCCATGGCTCAAATCGGAGGTGTCCGGCCGTGGCTAAAGGAATGACAGCGTTTAGGGGAGGAGACAGGCCGCATTTGCTGTATGTCGTCTGCCATGGCACCTACAAACCGGATCGGGTCGGCGGATTGGTACCGCAAAAGTGGCGCTTCAGCAGCCGGGATATCTATGATCTCGAAAACACAACGCTCGACAACGTCGACGTTCTCCTGGTTCCTGACTCTCATGATCAGCTCTTCATGAAGTCGATGGAGCCCCGGCTCCAGGCCTACCTGGCCTCCGGCGGTCATTTCTTCATCAACGGGCATCTTGTCGTGCCGTGGTTGCCTTGTCTCTCTCCCTTCAAGGCGGTGCCGCCCAAACCGTTCTCAAACTGGATGATCAGGCCAGCGAATCCAGGTCGCTATTTTGGACGCATGGATTTTGAGAATTTTCATCGCTGGGAAGGCATCCTTGGCCAATATGCACGCGGATACTCTCCGGCCCCGCCCGGCGCGCAACACCTTTGCCTGATTGGTGGGGAGAACAACGAAGGACCCGTCGACTGGGTCTGGCGTATGCCCAAGGGTGGAAAGTTGTTCATGCACAACGGTGACAATATCGAATCCTTCTGTTCCGACCCGCGTGTGCAACCGAACCTTTTCCAGGACATCCTGAACGCATTGGTTTTCTCCGATGAGCCGCTTGCTATGGATCCGCCGCATGCGCAGCCCGGACGTGGCTGAGGGCGTCGAGAGGCGCTCCCAAGGATGGCTCGCGCATGCCGGCCCGACGGCGAGGGCGCGGCCCGTTGCCGTTTTTGTCGGTTTGTTTTTACTTTTGGGTGCCGCAGCTGTTGCCGCGCTCACTATGGGACGGTATCCGGTCAATTTGGGTGAGGTACTGACATTGGTATCGGGCTGGGTTGGCGTTGGGCCCGGCCGCGATGGCGTTGCTGAATCGGTCTGGCGCGTGGTCGAGTTGGTTCGATTGCCGCGCATGTTGATTGCCGGCTTTGTCGGCGCAGGACTCGCTCTGTCGGGAGCTGCCTTGCAGGGAATATTCCGGAACCCCCTTGTCGATCCGCATGTCGTCGGCGTGACGTCCGGTGCCGCGTTCGGCGGCGTGTTGTCGATCCTACTGGGTTTTGGCGCACTGGCGCTTTGGTCGATGGCCTTCTCGTTCGGCCTTGTGGCGGTCCTGCTCGTCGTTTTCTTGAGCCGAAAGGCGGGCCGATCGTCCATCCTGATGCTGGTGCTGTCGGGAACGGTGATCGCCGCAATGTTCTCGGCACTAGTGTCCCTGGTCACCTATTTTGCCAACCCGAACGATACCCTGCCGGCGATCGTCTTCTGGCTCATGGGTTCATTCGCAGGCGCCACGCCCGCGCGCCAACTCTTCATGTTGCCACCGTCGTAGTATTCGCTTTGCCACTGCTGGCTATGAGCTTTCGCATCAACGTCCTTTCGCTGGGCGACGAGGAGGCGCAGGCGCTCGGCGTTCGTGTCGAGCCGATGGTGGCTTGTCCTTGCATCGGTCACCGGTATCGCCACCGCCAGCATCGCCAACTCAGGCATGATCGGATGGGTGGGATTAGTGGTGCCACACTTCGCCCGATCTCTGGTGGGTCCGGACCACAACCGGTTGCTGCCGGCTTCCGCGCTTTTAGGGGCGAGCTACATGCTGATCATTGACACGCTGTCCCGCACTCTTGTTTCAGCCGAGATCCGCTCGGACTCCTGACAGCCCTGGTCGGTGCGCCCGTGTTCGCAATATTGCTTCATCGAAGCCACAAGTCAAGGATGGCAATGAATGTTGAGCGCGGGAGGCCTCGGGTTTCGTCGTCATCCGAGCAGCAATTGGCTGTTTCGCGATCTCTCGTTTGTCCTCCCAAGTGGTGAAATCCTAGCGCTGCTTGGACCCAACGGACGGGGAAAGACGACGTTGCTGAAGTGCCTCGCCGAGTTGCATGCGCCCTCCGAAGGACGCGTCAACACGGACCGGC
This sequence comes from uncultured Planctomycetota bacterium, assembly GCA_963786455.1. GTDB lineage: Bacteria > Planctomycetota > Planctomycetia > Pirellulales > Lacipirellulaceae > JABDGM01. Next base: position 292,833 of record CAWAZX010000020.1, read on the forward strand.
GCCATCGGCTACGTCCCGCAGC
>CAWAZX010000021.1:0-393790 GCA_963786455.1 uncultured Planctomycetota bacterium
TGCGACGGCGGGGCATAGGCGCCTCGTTGATAATTGATAGCCGGCGGGTATCAGAATTCCTGCATCTCTTTCTCTATATTCTTGATCAGCATTAACAGCCACTTCAAAGCCTTATCTGCCGAGCTGCGACCAGTTACCTCAACTGTTCCTGTTTTCTTTTCCTTCATGCGCTCGGCCACCGCCAGATAGTGTTCGGCTGCCTTCTGTAGCCGAGCCGCATACCCCGCACGTCTTCGTGCGTGGTTGGCTTGGTTCGCTTCCCTTTCTCGCCTGCCTCGGTCGTTCGTACGGGTTTTTTTGCCATTTATGCGCCCTTGGTGAAAACAACTTTACAAAAGATAGGCAAAGCTACCATATTTGCCAATCCCCTTATTTTTTAAGGTTTACGTCGTTATATTCTCCGGTAATACACCTAAAATACAACAAAATACTAATAGGTACTTTCGAGAACATAGTGTTGATATGACGGCCGGCGTTATACTGACCGACACGGGGCACACAAGGAACCACAAATGAAACGTCTTCTTGCAATCGCCTTACTGCTTTCGTTCACGTCCAACGCGTCGGCGGCATTACTTGCCGAGTTCACCTCTCGGATTCCAATTCAGGTGGTCGCACCGGCTCAATACCAAATCAGTCGCTGGGGTGGTCTCGATGGCCCATATGCTGTGTGGACCACCGAGACTCGTGACCTTAATGGCACGTTCGCTGCGCCGCCGGACATCGTTGAGGTCTTTAATGTCGCTTGGACCACCGGCAGCGGGCCGTGGTCCTTGGTTCGCTCTGACGTGTTCGACGACGTTCACAAATGGCAGAGCCCGTTGACCAATAAGTTCGGGCTTGGCCTCAATGCGATCATCTGGAATGGCTTCTCCGAGAACGGCTGGTCAGGCCAAGCGTATGTACCGCAAAAGGGCATGGCCCTACTGGGCTATCGGATCAATGCGCTGGAGCGATCCGTAACGCCGACGTCGCAGACGATTCGCATCTTCGGCGCACCTGTGCCGAGCCGGTGTCGCAGGTGTTGGTTTGTGTTGGAATGATTGCCTTAATTCAACGAAAACAATGAGGACTCCGTACCAATATTTACCGCACTTTGTACCAAAAGAGCACCAAAAGTGTACCGAATCACTGCTGAATACGTGAGGACACATGACCGAACAAATCAAACGCAAAACAAGACGACGCGGCAATGGCGAAGGTTCTATCTTTCAGCGCGCGGACGGGCGATGGGTCGCGAGGCTTGCTATCGGTTATGACCACGACGGCAAGCGACTCCGCAAAACCGTCTACGGCCACACGAAGCGGGAAGTTCAAGACGAATTGAACCGGCTTCAGCACCGCAAGAGCACGGGCACATTGGCGGCGACCACAAAGGTGACGGTCGGCCAGTATCTCGACCGCTGGCTTGAGGACGTGGCAAGGCTGACGGTGGGACCGTCAACGCATCAACGCTATGCCGAGCTGGTGAAGGTTCACATCAAGCCGCGGATCGGTGGCGTTCGTTTACATCGGCTCACGGCGGGCGACGTGCAGGGCGTCTACTCTGCAATGGAGCAAGCCGGGTCATCACCACGAACTCGGCAGTTCGTTCATGCAGTCCTACGCAAGGCGTTGGCGAACGCTGTGCGCTGGGGACTGGTCGTCCGTAACGTATGCGAGCAAGTAGACGCACCGCGGGTGCCTAAGCGGACTATGGACGTTTTCACTCCGGCGCAGGCGACGGCGTTCCTGGCAGCGTCGGCGACCGACCGGCTGGCGGCAATGTACGTGCTCGCGGTAACGGTCGGCATGAGGCAGGGCGAACTGTTCGCATTGCAATGGGAAGACGTGGACCTGGACGCGGGGCGGCTCAGCGTCCGCCACACGCTCTACAACGGCACGCTAGGTCCACCCAAAACGAAAGCGAGCAAGCGTCGCATCGAGCTGCCAGCGATGGCCGTAGAAGCCTTGTGGGCGCACAAGAGGGCGATGTTGGCCGAGGGGTTCGCCGGCGTGCCGTTCGTGTTCTGCAACACGACGGGCGGCCTGCTGCATCGACCGAATGTGCGGCGATCATACAAGGAGATTCTGAAAACCGCAGGCTTGCCGTCGATCCGGTTTCACGACATGAGGCATACGGCGGCAACACTCATGTTGTCTGGCAACATCAACGCCAAGGTCGTTCAAGAGACGCTGGGCCACGCATCAATTAAGACAACGCTCGATTCGTATTCGCATGTGCTGCCGACCATGCAACGCGAGGCGGCGAACGTCATGGACCGGCTGTTGAAAGTCGCAACCTAGAGATTGGGTACAAAGTGGGTACAAAATAACCCTGCTAACCGCTAAAACAACAAAAGCCTGACAGGTCGCAACCACTTGTCAGGCTTGGCTTTAATTCAGCGACGCGGACGGGACTCGAACCCGCAACCACCGGATCGACAGTCCGGGACTCTAACCAATTGAGCTACCGCGCCGTTTTTCAACTGCTGACAACGGGCCAAGTTGAGGCCTGCTGCAGGACTCAGAAATATACCAAACGGCACTAGGGGCGACAAGCGGTGCTGCGCGGCGGGCCTCCGACAGGATGAGGTCGCCGTGCTGCAGCGTGTGTGTCCGGTGCCCATGACACAATCGCCCCGAGCGGCGCCCCTACCGCCCGCAAGTTCGTTCCAATCCCACCCGGTTCGTGCGACAAATTCGCCGTCACCGGAATAACGTACATTTGTATGGACCGTGCAACTAAGGAACGTGCGAATGAGATTATTTCTTGAAGACCTGTGGTTCGGCGCAATCGAAGTACCCGGCAACACGTGGGCGTGGTTCAACGGCCTCAATCGCGAAGAGTGGCTGCTTGTGCTCGCGATCACCTGCGCCTGCGGCTTCGTCAGCTTGCTTGGGTTTCGCCGGAATAGCATTTAAGCCTGCCACTCACTAACGAACCAGGAAGTGAAAGTCTTATGACGTTCATCGGGGTCAACTCGTTGTTATTTGCGGTTGCGACCAATGCACGATTCGGCTTGCCGGAGACGGTCGCCCTGGCGGCAGTGGCGCTGATCGGCTATTTATTCGGCCAGCGCACCCGCTCCACGATCAACGCCCAACTCGACCAACGTCGGCAGCAGGAGCTGGAGCGGGCTGCTCGCATTGCCTGGCAGCTCGAAAACGTGGCCGATGCGCTGCGGCGCGAACTTGTTACGCACCATTCACAACTTACCGCGTTCAAGCGACGGCTGCGACAAGCTCAGGCGACGGTGAGCGATTCGGCATGGGAACAATTGTGCGTCGAGGCGGAAGCCATGCTTGGGCCGACGATGCAGCTGGCCCACCAATTGTCGCACGCCTACGACCAGATCCGTCAGCAGTCCGACGCACTGGAAACATTCACGCACGGCCGCACCGATCCGCTTACCGGAGTGGGCAATAGCCGTGCACTCGATCAGCAACTGCAGGTGTTATTGGGTGCGGCCGCGCGTGGCACCACGGAGTTTACTATTGCTCTGGTGAGCCTGGACCGAGATTCGACAGCCGCTGAAGGGCGTTCGCTGACTGCTATCCTTCCGTTCTTGCCGAAGCTGGCCGGCGTGATTCGGGCCTGCATGCGCGATACCGATTTTGTGGCCCGCTACGGCGATGAGGAGTTTGTGGTGTTGATGCCGCAAACCAGTCTGGCCGGCGCGAGCATATTTGGAGATCGTCTGCAACAGCGAGTCGCGAACGACTTACAGGCCACGGTCTGCTGTGGAATGACCGAGATGCACGCAGGCGACGATTCGCGCTCGCTTTTTGCGCGGGCCGACTCGGCGCTGTATAGCGCAAAGGCAGCCGGGCAGAGCCGCCTGTTCGTTCACACTGGCACGCACATTCGCGAGCATCTTGCCGGGACCGCGGTCACAACAAGCAAGTCCGACGGTGGACGGGCTTTGGCGAGCGCCAACGTCGAATTGGACGACGCCATTTCTTCCCCGGTAGAGGCCGAACCGCTGGCGGTTTGAGTCTTGCGCCCACGGCGCCGTTCGCCAAATCTGAGGCTGGACCCCGCGCCGAACAAGTTCGGCCGCTAATTTCAGGGCCCTCCGGAAGGGCACGTTGACGTTCCGCGCCGCTTTTCCTTAACATAGGCGTGGCACCGCATCGCGACTTCTTCTCGCTTGTGCGGTCCTGTTAGAATCGGGCGACAAGCTGCTGGAAAGGAGTGGGACATGCCCCTATTCGAAGTTGAGACAGAGAACCACATCGTGATCACCTGGGCAGAAGATGGCGACGCGGCCTCAGCCGTGGTCGGCGACGCTTATCCTCAAGAGCACGTGATGCGACTGACCAAACGCCCGCGCGACACGTGGGTGATTTCCAAGAGTGCCCTCGGCATATCGGGGCGAATGGACCCTTGTCACTCGGCACGCGATTGTCTGGCTATGGCAGAAGGCGACAAAGTTCACGCCATCCGACTCTACATGCAGAAGACCGGCGCCGATCTTGAACAGCGCGCAAAGCGATCGAATCGAATATGGTCATGGGCTGGTAATAGCGCCCGGGCGGAGGAAGCCGAAACCCATCTCGGCGAATCAAAAAACGCTTCCGCCCGCGCTAACGCCACCAGCGGTCCGTGCGGGAGCGGTTGACGTTGGCGCTGTCGGTTGCGGTGCCCACGGATCGCTTATCGGAGATGCAGGCTGCGGCGCGGAAGTCGGACTGACAGCAGGCGCACCGGGCCGCGATGCTACATCGATTCGATTTCCGCCGGAATAGCTCGACGTGCCGCCCGGCCGGTATTGTCCGGCCGGAGATTGGACCTGCACGGTCGCGGAAGCGGTAGTGGTAGTCGGCGCGGCCGCCATGGGTTCGGCCGCATAGTTGTTTGGTGGAGTACTCGACAAGGAAGCCGGCGCCATGCTGGCGACCGGTCCTCCGGGCGCGGACTGGCTCGCGAAGCCAGTCGCGGGCGGGCTTATCGCGGCGCTGTTTGGTGATGGGCCGTAGGGGTCACTCGCCGTCGTACCGACCGGGGCATTGATGGTGCCTGACGACGCGGGAACAGTATTCGAATAGCGATCGTCGGGCGCCGTTGTGCTGGCGACCTGGGCCACACTGACGGAGGACATCGCATAACGGTCGACCGGCGCAGCACTCGGGATCGGGGTCGTCGCAGGTGTGGAAACGGGCGGGATGGACGGGGCCGTCGCCGTGGTCGCATAGCTGCCGTAGCGATCGGCAGTTGAGGCGTTGGTGCCAGTCGGCTGCGATGCTGCCAGTGATGCGCTAGGCTGGTATCCATTCGGATCGTACGGTCCTGCGGCCGGCACGCTGGCCAGCGTCGCCGCTGGCCGTGTCGCAGCCAGACTGGATGTCGTGGGCGTCGTGCTCAGCGGAGAAATGGAACCCGCCGCGGCCGGCGTGGTTGATGCAACACTCGAGGGCGGGATATCGCTGATCGGCGGCGCTCCGGTAGTGGGATAGCTTGCCAGCGGTGCATTCGTAATCGTCGACGACGAGGCTGGTTGGACGCCCAGCGGCGAGGCCGCGAGCGCGCTGCCGGTGCCCGCCAGATTTGTCGCCGATGGTGACGCGGCAGGTTGCAGTCCGCTGGCGGCAACCGCCTGCGGCGTGGCGCTCGCAGACGGCAACGCCGGCGCAGCCGGATTCGCCGCCACGGCCGTCTCTGTGGACGATTTTTCCCACGGCTTCCACCATGCCCAGTGCGGTCCCGATTGGCAGCCGACCAATCCAGCCGCGATGCTGGCGAACATCATCGTGTGGACGACTGTTCGTTTCATAACTTTGCCCTCGACTAAAGCCAGCACGAAAAACGTTCCGGCCGAACGGCGGAACAGCGCATCACTTTACGATACTTCGGCGCGCCCGCCGGGCGACATTGATCGAATCGTCGCGCGCGAGGCCGCTATCGGACGACGATATGCTGCCGCGGCAGGCAATTGCAAAAGGCTGCGCAAACTGAGCGTCCGCGGGAAGGGCGGATTATAGTACCGGGCTGGCGCAGTCAATGGCACTGCGACCGCTAGCGACCAGAGTGTAGTCCGCTCGCTCCGAGAGCGGATTCATTTCGCGGAGCGAGATGACTACACTGTCGCTAGCAATGCGCACGAAGGCATTGCAATGGAAGCATTGCTTATCCGAAAGTGAGAGGCGAATAACCGCGAACTAGCCCTTCGCTGCCTTGTAGCGATTCTCGACGGCTTTCCAGTCGATCACGTTCCAAAACGCGGCCACGTAATCGGGGCGGCGGTTTTGATAGTTCAGATAGTACGCGTGCTCCCACACGTCAACGCCCAGAATTGGCGTCTTGCCGATCATGTACGGATTGTCCTGATTCGGCGTGCTTTCGACCGCGAGCTTGCCGGACTTGTCGACGCTCAGCCAGGCCCAGCCGCTGCCGAACCGCGTAATCGCCGAGTTGGTGAACTGCTCCTTGAATTTATCAAAGCTACCTAACTCACTATCAATGGCTTGTGCCAAATCACCGCCCGGCTTGCCGCCGCCTTTAGGGCTCATGATGGTCCAAAACATCGAATGATTCGCATGGCCGCCGCCGTTGTTGCGCACGGCCGCGCGGATATCCTCCGGAATCTTTTCGATGTTGCGGCACAGATCTTCGATGCTCTGCTCGGCAATCCCGCGGCCCTCCAGCGCCTTGTTGAGATTCGTGACATACGCATTGTGATGCTTGCCATGATGAATCTCCATGGTTTTAGCATCGATGTGAGGTTCTAACGCATTGAACGCATACGGCAAAGTCGGCAGTGTGTAAGCCATGTTTCTCATCTCCTATCAGATATCGTGCAATTGTGCCGGTAGGAATCTACCAGAAAGATACCGCTGACCCTGCCGGTTGACAATCGGGTGGATAGCGGTGACAGGTCCATTTTTCCTTGAGCTTATGCGCGCTGCGCAAAGCTGCGACATAAAATGGACTTGACCCTTGTGCGCTCGTTGGTGGCTTCGCTGCCAACGTGACGCGACATTTACCACGCGCGCTACTGGCCGAGCGGAACTGTGTCGATGGTGCGCAACAGCCGGGCCAACTGCTCGCGCTGGCGATCCAGAGCGACCAACTGCGCGGATAGATCCGCGACGATTTCGCGCTTCATTGGTTCCCAAGCAGACACCGAGTTCAAATCGGCGGAAGGTTGGTCGGCGTTTTCTTGCATCGATTCAAACGGGCTGTCGACGCGCGTCACGCGAGAATTAGCCGCCGAAAATCCGGCAAATGCCTCGTCGACTACTTCAGCAGCACGCGGTGCCGATGCACGTCGCGCCCGCCGAGCCAAGCGCAACGTAAGACGAGACATTCGGTCGACCGCCGCGCGGTTCGCCAGGCCTTGCCGTCCAAATTCGATTTGGTCATGTCGCATGGGTCCGCTCCGAAATCCTGTGCACTATTCTTTGTGTGCCAAAACGCCGTCACTCAATTCCCGCGGAGGCTGCAACGGCCGCTACTTCGGGCACCGTGCCATCGTCCTCGTGGGCCATCAGGTACGACTTCAAGCTGCCCAATAACCGCCGCGCTTTGTCCACGGTGGCATCGCGCCGGCGGTCCCGATCGCGGCGCGGCCGGATGACTACCTCGACTCGCGTTTCGACGTAGGCACCCGCGGCAAATCCTTGCGAGTTCGTCCGCTCCTGATGACGCTGCGAAAGCTTGAGCGACAACAAGAAAGTGACTGGCCGATCGCTGGACCGCCGGCCCAGGTTGTGATTGCGATCGGTCACCGAAAGTTCCAGCTCGTTCTCGTCGGTCTTGACGATCTTGGCATCCTGATCGGCGATGAAGCCGCGCAGTTTTTGTACCGCCACTTCGATCGGCACGGCGGTCGCCAGGGTCGCTTCCACGAGCGCACGGCTTCCCCATGACTGGAACGGCCACCAACTGGTCCGCTTGACTTTCTCTTCCATCATTCCATCTCCCAATTGGACAACCTGGTTGCGGCCTTGATCCTTGGCCTGGAGCAGGGCGCGGTCGGCCCGGCGCAGCATAGTTTCCGGCGTATCGCCCACTTGCAGCTCGGTCACGCCGAAGCTGGCGGTAATCGAATTGTCTCCCAGGCTCGAATGTTTGACCTCCGAGAGAGCCTTGCGAATTTCTTCGGCCTTGCGGGCCGCTGCCGCGTTCGTGCAATCGGCACACAGCACGGCGAATTCCTCACCGCCGTAGCGGGCCACCAGGTCTCCCGAGCGGCACATCGACTTCAATAGCGAAGCGAACGTGATGATCGCTTCATCGCCCGCCTGGTGGCCGTGCGTGTCGTTGATCGATTTGAAGTGATCGATATCGGACATGATCAGGCTGCAAGGCAAATTCGATTCCTGGTGAGCAGCCACGAAGTTGTTGAGCATCCGGTCGAACTCGGCCCGGTTCGCAACCTGCGTCATCGGGTCTTTAGCCACTTGGGCGTGGAGCGCCTGGCACTTTTCTTCGAGCGATGTTTCGGACGATGCATCGTGGAGCAAAAGCGTGGCGCCGTGCACCGCGCCGCCGTTGCCGCGCACCGGAATGGCATGCAGATCGACGGCCACGTGCCGGCCCTGCCGGCCCATGATGCTCACCCGCCCTAGCCACTGCACGCCCGTCGAGATGGCGCGAGCGACGGGACAATCCTCATTCGCAATCCGCTGCTCGTGGTTGTTGCACATGTCCATCAGTGTGGGGAGGAACGTGCGGCCGCAGGCCGCATTTGCACTCACTCCCGTCAACCGTTCCACGCCGGTGTTCCACAGCGTGATCGTCGACTGGCTATCGACAAACACCACGCCGTCGTGCATGTTGTCGATCAACTTCTTTTCAAAACACGACGCCATCGACTCCGCGACCGGCGCTGGTTCTGACTGCTCGTATTGCTCGACCACTTTCCACGGCAGCGCACCGCCTTCCTTCGGCAAGCGGTGCAGCCAGCGGCGGGCGAGTTTTTCCGTCAGCAGATTCTGATCTTGCGCGAACAGCTCTTGAAAGCGGCGGACCAGCTCTGGATCGAATTGACTGCCTGCGCACTCAAACAGCTCGGCCAGCGCGCGTTCTCTGGAGCGTGCGGGCCGGTAAACGTGATCCGTTGTCATCGAGTCGAACGCATCGACAATCGACAGCATGCGGGCAGCCAGCGGCAGCTCGTCGCCCTGACGATCCTGCTGGCTGGTCCCGGCGCTAAACCACGCGCGGCTGTAATACACAACTTCGAGCACCGCTTGCGATACGCCGCAGCAGGTGAGAATATCAATCGTCCGCGCCGCGTGGCGTGACATCAACGCGATTTCTTCAGGCAACAGCCGGCCAGGCTTGAGCAGCACTTTGTCGGGGACGCCGATCTTGCCGACATCGTGCAACAGCGCGGCGACTTCCAGCGCGTCGGTGGTGTCATCATCCAGCTCCATGGCTGCGGCCCACGAGCTGCAGCCCAAGGCAACGCGCAAACAATGAGAGGCGGTGGGCGGATGTTTGGAACGCAACGCCGCATGCAGGCCACTGGCAATTCCCAAGCGGGCTTGCACCAGCTTATTTTCATGATCGTTGGCGCGCTTGCGGGCCAAGGATTGCCCGCTTTCGGCCGCCGCTTCGTCCAACGAATCGAGCAACGAAGAGATCTCGGCCGTGTCCCGCCGCGGTGGTGTGGTGGGCACGACCGGAACCTGTGGATAGGCCGCGCCCGACGGGGCCGCAAAGCTGCTCGGCTCGACTAGTTCGGTCATGGTGAAGGTCGAAGTCGCAGTGTGTCGAATCGTCCGCGCGGGGTGGAATCCTACTTCCGCTGGCACCGCTTTCAACGGATGCACTCCGCAGGTAGAGGACCCCTTGCAACCGTAGGTCACTTTGTTCCCGCTGGCAAAGTGGCTGGAACCCCATTAGCTGGCGTCGCAACACGACGATCGCGGCGCGGCCAATTCACCGTGCGAAACAGCTCATTTGTCAGTCCTGCCGGCAATCGAGCGATTCTCAAGTTCAGGCTGAACGGTCGAGTCGACGCAATCACTACAACCGGTTGCCGTTTCGGCACGCATTAGTTGCCAGCATCAGAATGCCGAATTGGATTATGCGCCAAGTGCGGTCTGTAGCGCTGGCGCAGAAAGTACGGCCTGAAGGATCAGGCCTCGAAATCCGCTCAAGACATGTTACGCGTCAGGCTGCTGCACCTGACCGACTGAGTCGCGCCATGGTAAATTTCCCCGGTCGCAACGGGCGGCGTCGCCGCGTGCTCAACGAGGAAGTGCTCTCCGCCTCGAGCTCGCACGCGGTGCTGCGGGCTTTCGACCAAGATGATGTTTATCGCCAGGCGCCGCGCTACAGCGATGCGGCCGGCGTCGAACACCACCCGCAGATCACCGACTTCGTGCCGCGACGCTATCGCACGATCGGGCTGCTGTTGCTAATCGGCGCCGTAACGACGAGCGGGCTGGCATTGCTGCACTACTTCGCGCCGATGCTGGCCGCCAGTTTGGGTTCGACGGAAGTTGCCAGCTTCGAAACTGCCGCTCCTGGAAATCTCTCCGGCTGGGTCGAAGCCGTCACGCTGCTGCTGGCCTCCGTCACGTGCGCTTTGGTTTACTCGATCCGCCGCCACCGCATCGACGACATTCGCGGACGCTACCGAATCTGGCTGGCCGCCTCGGCAGCGTGCCTGGTGATGAGTGTCAATAGCGTCGCTTCGCTGCACCAGGTCCTGGCCCACTCCCTCGGCCACGTTACCGGGTGGACTGCGCTGCGAGATGATGCGGTTTGGTGGGTAATGGGCGGTCTTCCGTTGGCGTGGATCATCGCCCGTGCGCTCGTCGACACGTTGGAATGCCGCCTCGCTGCTTCGCTGCTGGTTGCCGCCACGCTTTGCTATACGGCGAGCGCAGGCTGCTATTTCGGCTATGTCGCTGGTCTTGAGGCGCGACTCGAATCGATGGTCACAAGAACGGCAATTCTCGCTGGCCATTGGCTGCTGCTCGTTGGAGTTGGGTCCTATGCGCGGTTCGTCATCCTCGACGCCCAAGGGTTGATCGCCGCTCGACCACGAGCCGCCCGCAAGAAAACATCGCGGGGGTCCAAATCGGAACACCAACAAACCGAAGCGGAACCATCGGGGACCGCCGCGCCGACACTCCTGTCCGCAGTCGGCTACTCGCGGCGCCAACACTCCGAATCGACACAGTCGACCAAATCGCGATCCACTGACCGTTGGGTCGATGGCAGCCGGCCGGAACGCGATCCCTACGAGGATGACAGCGACGAAGATTCCGCCGGCGATGAGCGCAAGCTCACGAAGTCCGATCGCAAGCGACTGCGCAAGCTGAAGACGCAGAACCGCGCGGCATAGGGGCTGGATGCTGGATGCTCGATGCTAGATACTGGATGGCCGAAATTGACTTCATCTAGCATTTAGCATCCAACATCCCACATCGAGTCATGTCTATCCGCACTCGATTCGCTCCCAGCCCGACTGGCTATCTGCACATCGGTGGAGTGCGAACCGCGCTGTTCAATTGGTTGTTTGCCAAAGGGCAGGGCGGCCGTGGCGGAGGGCAGGGCGGCCAATTTATTCTTCGCATTGATGACACCGATGCGCAGCGCAACGTCGAGGAAGCGCTCGCACCGATTCTCCACGGACTGCGTTGGCTGGGCCTTGATTGGGATGAAGGTCCCGATGTCGGCGGACCGCATGCACCTTACCACCAATCGCAACGGCTCGAGAAATACCAAGCGGCCGTGGAGCAACTCCTCGCAACGGGTGCCGCCTACCGCGATTTTGCTCGGACGGAAGAGCTGCAGGCCGAGCGCGAGGCGGCCCAACAGGCCGGTCGGCCGTTTGTTTACAGCCGCCGCTGGCGGGCCGAAGCCGACGCCGATGCAAAGCGGTTCGAGGGCGAGGGCCGGCAGGGCGTCGTGCGGCTGTTGATGCCGCGTGAAGGCCAATTCGTGCTGAGCGACCTGGTGCGCGGCGAAGTCCGCGTCGACTGGGCCAGCGAACAGGACCATGTCATCCAGCGCGCTGACGGCACCTGCCTGTATCACCTTGCCACCGTGGTTGACGACCACGACATGCAGATTTCGCACGTGATCCGCGCGGAGGAACACCTCTCTAACACGCCGCGGCAAGTGTTCATGTTCGAGCGATTGGGTTACAACCTGCCGCAGTTTGCTCATCTGCCATTCGTCGCTGAGCCTGGCAGCAAAACCAAGCTCAGCAAACGCAAGCTCGACAAGTACCTTAAGAATCGCGACTTCGCCCAACTGATGCAGCACGGACAATCGATCGCCACCCGTTTGGGCCTGGAACTTGCCGCGGATACGTTCAACCCCGTAATCGTCGACTTCTATGAACAGGTGGGCTACGTCCCCGACGGGCTGTTGAATTATTTGTTGCTGTTGGGTTGGTCGCTCGACGACAAGACGGAGGAATTCACGCGCGAAGAAATGCTGCGGCATTTTTCGCTGGAGCGAGTGAACAAAGCCCCGGCCAGCTTTGATCCGGAGAAGCTCGTAGCCTTCGAAGCGCGAGCCATGCAGCGGCTGCCGATCAAGCAGCGCGTGGCGAAAGTTGTTCCATTCCTGCAACGTGCAAAACTGGTGTCCGATCCGCCACCGTGCGACACAGCACCGTATGTCACGCGGCTCCTGGAGGCGGCGGGCGACCGCATTAAAGTGGCCGGCGACATCCTCGATTTCGACGACTTTTTTGTCGCCGACGCCGCCCTGCAATACGATGAGCAGGCACTCGATAAACGGTTGCGCAAACCGGCCGGGCGCGGGAACTGCTGCAAAAGTTCCGCACGGAGCTGGCGACGGTCGAGCCCTTCACGGCCGAGCGGCTCGAAAAACTCCTGCACGCGTTTATCGAAGCCCAGGGCATCAAAGCCGCCGACATCGTGCACGCCATTCGCGTCGCCGTCACGGGCAAGGCGGTTGGTTTCGGCCTGTTTGATACGCTGGCCATCCTGGGCCGGGAACGCTCTCTAGCCAGACTCGACCGCGCCCTAACCTCCGTGACGTCATAGCTCTCCAGCGCCCAACGGTCTGGCCATTTCCGCGGCCGATTGGGTCCCGCGGATCTGCTAGCGATTTCCATTCCCCGCGGGTAAATTGGAAGCCCGAGCAGAGTGAGGCAGCGTGAAGTGATTCGTGCCGCGTAACCTTGTCCACAGTACAAGGTACACAGTACTGAGTACTCAGAACGTAGTACTCCGCACGAGGTACCGCGCCACTTCCATTACCGGTCGAACTATTTAAGTCCGCGGTCTCTGCCCAATGTCCAGCGACTCTCCGAACTTCGAGCGCCGTCAGAACGCGATCAAGGCTGTTCGCCGACACGTTCGTCGTATGGAAATCGAAGCGCATCGCGTCAAGGCGCATTTGGCACGTCTCGAAGCGGAGAACGAAGACGACTATGCCGACGAGCTCAGTCGGGTGGTGCGCCGCAAGTCGCCGAGCAAGAACCGCGTTGATGCGCCACATCTCGACGGCGTGCCAGGCCCGGCTAGCGAACGTGTCCAGCCGTCCGGGATGCCGTTCTCGGAAAATCCGCCTGGCAGGTCAACTCCTAGCGCGGTAGATGCACCGAAATCCACAGCAACCGGCTTCATTCGCCAAGTGGACGAGAAAGTACCACCACAAGGTCAGGATAAACCAGTTCCCGCGCCGCTGATCGAAACAATTCACAATGTAAATGGCGATGAGTCCGACGCAGCCAAGAAACGCCGGCATTCGGCGGCCTATCGGCAGTCCGCGTCACCAATCATGTTTAGCCTGGCAGTGCACGCGGTCCTGATTGTGCTTTGTATGACGTTCGGATTCGCCACACTCGTTCAGCAGAGTGCCCGATTATTCGCGAGTCCCGCCGAGTTTCTGGATGAAGCGCCGGAAGAGTTCAGCGAAGTGAAGATCGAATCGTCCAAGTTGGACGATGCCGAACTGCAAAACGTGGTCGCCGCGGCGACCGACGAATTCAACATTGCCAACAATTCGCTGCGTGAATTCGAGCCCTCGCAACTGGGCATGGGATCCCAACCGCTGGGCGACTTGGGTGAGCTCGATGCGCTGCCAAGCGAGCTGGGCACGCTAATGGCCGGCGCCGGCGCTCCCGGCAGCGGGCCGCCGGGCGGGGAGGTGGGCGACGCGGTGTTTTTCGGCACGCGCTCCCAAGGCAACCGGATCGTGTTCGTGGTGGACAACTCCAGCAGCATGAAAGGCGGCCGCTTGGAAACCGCGATAGCCGAACTGGTGCGATCGGTTGAATCCCTTTCGCCGCGGCAGGCGTTTTACGTGATCTTCGTCAGCGATCAGACGTACCCGATGTTCTATCCGCAGCCAGCGACGGAATTGCTGCCGGCCACGGCGCCGAACAAAAAGCGTCTCGCCGAATGGCTGCCCAAGGCGATTCTGGCCTCCGGCAAAAATCGCGAGTTGATCAAGGCAATGGACCTCGCGGCATCGTTGCGGCCTCATGCCGTGTACCTGTTATGGGACGGCGACATGCGGTACAGCGAAAAAGTGCGCACGGAAGTCATGACCCACCTCACCCGCCCGAACCAGTGGAATTTCGCGATCCACACTCTGGGCATGGGAATTACTTCTCTCGATGCCGAATATAATCTTACGGCCATCTCTCGGGCCCACGGCGGCACGTATCGCCGGGTCGACGTGCCGACCAATCGTGGCCGATAATATTGTAGGTGCCGCGAGCCGAGCGGCACGACGAGCGTAGAGCCGGGAGCATGGAGCGAGGAGTGAATCATCTTCCGCTCCTCGCTCTCTGCTCCTTGCTCTCAGCTCTTTTGTCCGGCTCGGCTCGCCGGACCTACAAATGCCATGTCGCACGACCACTCTCATGTTGACGCACAGCTCAGCGATCGCCGCCTCGTCGCGGCGATCGGCCTGAATTTGGTGCTCACGGTTGTCGAGGCCGTCGCCGGAGTACTGGCCGGCAGTTTGGCGCTACTTGCCGATGCGCTGCACAACTTCAATGATTGCGGCTCGCTCATAATTGCCCTGGTCGCCCGCCGTGTGGCTCGGCTGCCGTCGGATCATCGCCGCACGTTCGGTTACCGGTGCGCAGAAATCGTCGGGGCATTGATCAATCTGACAATCCTCGTGGTGATCGGGCTTTATCTTCTGGGCGAGGGTTTGCATCGATTGTTTGAGCCGCGGCCGGTCGACGGCTGGCTCGTGGTCATCGTGGCCGCGGTGGCATTGGCCGTCGATATCGGCACGGCTGCACTGCTGTTTGCTATGTCGCACGGAAACCTGAATCTGCGGGCCGCCTACCTGCATAACTTGGGCGACGCGATTTCTTCGGTCGGCGTCATGCTGGCTGGCGCCGCGGTGCTGTTATGGGGCATTTACTGGGTTGATCCGGTAATCACGCTCGCGATTGCCGGATACATACTTTGGCAAAGCATGGCGATGATGGCCCGCTCGATCCATATTCTGATGGAAGGTGCGCCGGCCGACGTCGATAGCCAGGCGCTGGTGGCCGCCTTGGAAGCGATCGAGGGCGTAATCGAAGTGCACCACCTGCACATTTGGGAGCTCGATGAACACCACCGTGCACTGGAAGCGCACATCGTGGTGGACAACGAGCACTTAGCGCGATGGGCCGAGATCAAGCAACATATCAAGCTGCAGCTCGGCGAACGGTTCCAGATCCAGCACTCGACGCTTGAATTCGAAGCCCCCGGCGAAGAGGCTTGCCAACCATGCCCTCCCACGGGGCGGCATCATTGCTAGCGGCAAAGTAGCAGGCACACTCCGTGTGCCGTTCCGCTGCCGTGACAATGGGCGCGAGCGCAGGCCAGGCATCGGCACACGGAGTGTGCCTGCTACGCTGTTAAAGTCTGCCGGTTGCGCGTGTCGATCCATGATTAGGCTTTCCGCTGTCTGCGCGGAAAGTGCGGACCGTAAGTTAGCCTTTCAGGCTGACAAGGGAACGCCGTCAGGCTGGAAAGCCTGACCTACGGCAGGCTCATACACCGCGGCAGGCATCGACATGTCCAACACGCTGGATAAACTCGGCGGCAGCTTGATTAACGCCGTTCTGGGCGGGCTGATCCTGTGGATCGGGCAGACAACCGTTCGTCACGAGGGATCGCTCGCAGGCGTGGACGAAAAGCTCGCCGGCGTGAATCAACAGTTTGTCGACGTCGACAAGCGCCAGGAAGGCATGCGCAAGTGGCTGGAGAACGTTGTCAACGACATGAAGGACAACAACCGGCTTCAATTTACGCTGAAGGACGGCGACAAGCTTGTGTCCCAAGTCCGCCAAGCGGAACAATTCGCGACGGACTTCGAGCGGCGCATGGTCGAGCGGATCGCCGCGTTGGAAACAAAGCTGGCCGCCTTAGAGATTCAGCACCGGGGATCGCAGGAAGTAACCGCGCTGCAAATGCAGGTTACGCAGCTACGCGGCGAGCTGGCACAAGCCGCCGCGATTGCCCAGGAAGTACAGTATCAAACGGGCGCCCGTGTGGCCCGCGGCACGCCGGTCTTTCTGCCGCCGGTGAGTAATACGCGTGAAGAGGGTGGCAAGTTTTCGTCGGGTGGCATGCCCAGATCTTCCGGCGATGGGCGTGGTGAGTGCGCTGCAAGTTAGCCACGCCCTTCGCCGCGGGCTCAGGGACGTGCCACCCGACGCATACCACGCGCGAATTTAATCGTTGTCGTTGTCGTTATCGCCGTCGTTATTGTTGTTGTCGTTGTTGTCGCCGTTGTTATTGTTGTTGTCGCCGTCACGATCTCTGCGGTTGCGATTCCGATCGCGCCCTCGGTCGCGATTCCGATCACCGTCGTCTCGGCGGCCATCACGTCCGCCGCGGCCGCGCATCGCGTTAGGATCGGGTTTCCCGCCGATCCACGGCTGGCTCATCGAGCCGTTGATCGTTTCTCGCAGAGCGGCAGCTGCAACGTTACCGTTCACGCGATGGACGCGTACGACCGTATCCGACGCGGCTTCCTGGTCTAACCGGTCGACCATGCCGACCACACTGTCGTAGAGCTCTTCCTGCACGGAAATCAGCAGCGTGTTGGAAATATCATCGACACCGATCGACAGGCGCCTTCGAACCCGACTTTCACGGGCGACTGCCGCTGATTCCCGCCGCTCGAACCGTCGCTATAGCGGATGATCGTGGTGCGCTCCGTGCTGGAGCCGCGTTGGCGCTGGTCGCCGCCGCGGTCGAATTCCTTGTCCTTGGAGCTCAACAGGTCGACATAGACTTCCTTCAAGGCCTGCGCAATGGTGGACGCCTTCGAGTACTTGATTTTGATCAGCGCCATGCGGCGCGTGCGCACTGAGTCGGCCGGCACCGGCTTGTCGTATTCCGCGATTAAGGCTTCGATCTCACTGAGCTGGCTCGGCGAGGCGTTCGCCACGAGAATGGTATTGCTCGGCGGGTCGTACGTGATCATCAGCTTGCGGCGCTTCGACAACCCGCTCGGACCTTGATCCTTATTACTTGGCGGGCGAAACCCAAAGTACCAGTCGTAGAAGTCGTTGCCACCCTCCTCGCCCTCGAGTTCCTCCTTAAATAGCTCCTTCAGGTTGTAGTACATGTCGAACGCTTTGACGAATTTCAACTCGTAGACCTTGAACCGCCGCTCCGGTGGCGTGAGCTGACCGATCAACTCTTCCATGCGGTCGAGCGCCACGGGGTCTGACGAGCTGACCATCAGCCGGCCGTCCTCCGTTACGTTGATTGTGACGGGCGAGGGCTTGGCTAAAGCGGCAGCGGCGTCTGAGGGAGACTTCCCAGCCGGTGCCTCGGCAGACGTGGCATCGGCGGCGGTCGGTGCTTCATCCGGAATGCGCTGCACCGCATCCGCTTCTGCCGTATCCAGCTGAACGAATTGCGCTCTAACACGTCCAGCCGATGGTGGATTGAGCGCGGCGCGATCCTTGACGGCTTCGGTCGCCTCCGCCGGTTTGGTCTCCTGCTCGTTCTTGTCGGCTTCCTTCGTTTCGGGTTCCGCCTTCTTCGGCAGATTGATAATCAATTCGTTATTCCCCGAGGCCGACCACGCCTCGCGGATTTGTTCCAGCAACTGGGCCGCCGGCATGTTACTCCCCGGCTGCACGAAGCGCACGCGGCGCACGTCCTGTTGTCCTGTGGGAATCTCGCCCAACTTGACGAGTAAATCCTGCACGCGTTGGAACTCAGCCTCGTTTGCCCACAGCATGAGCTTGTTGTTCTCGATGTCGGCATCTACGCCAAAGCCCTGGACTGGCTTG
The DNA here is from genome assembly GCA_963786455.1 of uncultured Planctomycetota bacterium. GTDB lineage: Bacteria > Planctomycetota > Planctomycetia > Pirellulales > Lacipirellulaceae > JABDGM01. The sequence goes on from CAWAZX010000021.1 coordinate 18,192, forward strand.
TCTTTTTCTTGGTTTTGCTCCCATGGGTCGTAATACCAGTAGGGCCGGCGATTATTGTCGTCTTCTTCCTCCTCCTGCCCAGCCATCAGGTTGTAAATGGTGGCCGCGACCGCGTCGGCCGGCAGCCGCCGCAGTGCAATCACGTGAAACTCACGGCCCGATCCGTCGAACTGATCGATCAAACTGTTGATCTTCTCGTGATCGGATCCCGTGGCGGTAGCGAACAGCGTCTTACTTTTCTTGTCGACGCGGAACTCGGCCGACGGGTTCAGCTCGCCGATTTCCTCGAGCGTCATAACAAAATTGTCCGGATCGAGTGTGGTTAGCGGATACTTCCTCGTCTCGCGACCACCGTTCGCGACTGGGCCGGTCGCAGCCGTGCCGACCTCGTTGGTTTCGGCGTCGCCGAATGGCACATCCAGATACTTGATCGTCTGGTGAATGATCTTCATCTGCTCCGGCGGAGCATTGGCGATGATGCTGTTGCGCTGCTTGTTATAGGCCAGGAAGACGGGCGGGCCGTCCTTCTTGAGCATCGACATCACGTCTTTGCCCTGCTGCTGCATCTGCGTCATAAGCTGCAGTTTTTGCTGCTGCAGCTGCAATTCCATCTGCGTCGGCCGCGATTGCGGGTCCAGTCCCAGCACCACATACAGAATGTCGATCACCTTTTCGGCCCGCGCGTGTTTTAGCGGGATTTCGTCCGGCACGATCCGGCCGTCCTGTACCGACCGCTCTTCGTTCAATAGCGCACTCACCAACCTCAGATTGGCCACCGAGTCCATCACCAACAGCCGCTTAGTAGTTACGAGCGGAAACACTTTGGCGTTGGGGCTGAGAACCTGCTTGACGTCTTCCTTGGCCTTTTCCACTTCCATGCCCGTGGGCAGCTCGAACGAGATTTTGACGAAGTCGTACGGCTTGAGGTCGTACAGGTCTTCCTCCTCGACGCGGCGGACCACGCTGGGATCAAGCTTCTCGATTTTGAAAACGCTGAGGTCTTCGCCGTTATGGATGGCGGTGAAGCCGCGGGCATTGAGATGACGGTTGATGAGGTCGCGGACCTCGTCGATCGAGTAGCTGCGCTGCGTGGTGAGATTCAGGTAGTCGTTGGGCAGCTCTTGCCAGTCGAGGCTGGCCTTCGAATTGGTGGCGAGCCACTGCATCACGTCGGGCCAGGGCTGGCCGATGAAATTGAACGGCGGGATGCGGCCGTTTTCATCGACGGTGATTTCGAACTCGTTGGGATCGGGCACGCGCGGCGGTTTTTCCGGCCGCTTGACCGTGGTGGCCGGCTCTTCCTTCTTTTCGCCGTCGGCGGGCTTCTGCTCACCTTCTTTCTTGGCTTCGGCTGCCGGCTGCGCTCCCGGCTGTCCGGCAGCTTGCGCTGCGGCGGCCTTTTGCGCCTCCATCATGGCCTTGGCCTGCTCGGCATTCATCGGCTGCCCTGCGGGCGCTACCATGACGGGAGCTTCCTGGGCGAATACGTCCGGATACGGCACCAGGATCGTGGTGATGAACAAGATCAAGACGGTGCCGACCGCATGCCAGCGGTACTGATCCGTTCTTGCGACCATAGTGATTTGCTCCGCCGCTTGCGCAAAAACCAGTGGATTGCCCTGCGTCAAGCGTACTCGGCCCCCATTATAGGCGGGGGGCCCGCCAACCACAAACGAGCATGCTTCCCAAACCGGTCGCAACGTGGCAAGCCGAATAATGCGACTCACTCACCATGATTCGAGCGCACTATTCCCTTCGGCTTGGACGCTCGTGGGGACGAAATCACTCCCGAAAAAGATCGGGCAATCAACTCATTTTATCGACATCGTCGCAGCAACTATTGATGTACACATCACTTAGCTGCCGCTTACAGTCGCCGCCAGCAGGGCTTCGACGAACTGAGCGGTGGTAGCGCTTGCCGCCGAGGTCGCCGGTGCGGACGTCGCCGCGCGTGAACACCTTGCGGACTGCGTTTTCGATGCGGTCGGCTGCTGCTTTTTCGTTGAGATAGCGGAGCATCAAGCACGGCGCTGAGGATCACGGCGGTGGGGTTGGCCAGGCCTTTGCCGGCGATGTCCGGGGCGGTGCCGTGCACGGCTTCGAAGACGGCCACGCCGTGGCCGATGTTGGCGCTGGGCGTGAGGCCGAGGCCGCCGACCAGGCCGGCCGTCAGGTCGGAGACGATGTCGCCGAACAGGTTTTCCATCACCATCACGTCGAACGAATGCGGGTTGATGCACCAGCTTCATCGCGGCGGCGTCGATGATCGCAGTCGTCGAACGGAATGTCGGAAAACTCCTCGGCCACGCGGCGGCAGGTGCGCAGAAACAGGCCGTCGCTGAGCTTGAGGATGTTCGCCTTGTGAACGCAGGTGACGCGCTTGCGGCCTTGGCGGCGGGCCGTTTCGAACGCGAACCGCGCGATCCGCTCCGACGCCGCCTCGGTGACCACGCGCAGGCTTTCGACGACGCCGGGCACGACCTCGTGCTCCAGGCCGCTGTAGAGGCCTTCGGTGTTTTCGCGGACGACGATCAGGTCGACATTTTCATAACGCGAGGGCACGCCGGGCATCGATTTGGCCGGGCGGTAGTTGGCGTAGAGCTGCAGCTTCTGCCGCAGCTCGACGTTGACGCTGCGAAAGCCGGTGCCGCTGGGCGTGGCGGTGGGGCCTTTGAGCGTGGCGTCGGCGCTGCGAACTGCGGCGAGCGTTGTCTCGGGCAAGCGGCGTGCCGAGTGGCGTCGAGTGCCGCTTGGCCGGCAAGATGCGCTTCCCACTGGATGGCGAGGCCGGTGGCGTCGACGACGCGCTGGGCGGCGGCGGTTACTTCGGGGCCGATGCCGTCGCCGGGGATGAGGACGATTCGATAGGACATCGAAGAGTTCAGGGTTCAGGGTTGCAGCAGGTCCGGAGTGGTGAGTACGGTTCCTTGCATTCTGAACCCATGAACCCTGAACTCTGAACCCCAAAAAAAGAGGCCCGGCTCCCGCGGTGCGGGAACCGGGCTCTGTTGGTTGCTTTGAGAACAGGCCGCTCGTCGAGACTGAAGTCGGTTACTGCGACTCAGAAGCAGGTGGTGGTCGCCTGAGGCGACCCGCCGGCCAATCTCAGGTTGAACCACCTCGTTGGCTGCTAGAACATATGTCGTACAATGGACCACCTCCTTCCTACTAAAGCCCTGGCAAAGTCGACCCAGAATGCCAAAAAGACGGGTCGCTCGATGCCCTCTAGTAATGTCGTGCCGCGTAAGCACGAACCCGTCGCCTATCATTATAATCGGCGCCACCCGCGGTGGCCACAAAATAATTACCCGGATTTCCCCCACATTTCACAGACGCGCTTGGCCGCCTGGGGTTCGCGCCCGAAAGTAGGTGCCGCGAGCCGAGCGGCACGACGAGCATGGAGCTGGGAGCACGGAGCGGGGAGTGAATCAACTGCCGCTCCTCGCTCCCTGCTCCTTGCTCTAAGCTCATTTGTCCGCCTCGGCTCAGCGGACCTACTATGAACCGCAAACAGCTGCAGAAACTTGGTGTCCCGCCGGACTGTGCCTTGGCGGCGATCCAGGCTCTGTCGAAGGCGGCGGAGCAGGGCACCGGCATGGGGCTCAAGGGAAAGCGGGCACGCCAGCTCGTGGCTGCGGTGATCGCTGAATCCGCGGGCCCACGAAGCCGACCCCATCTGGGGCGAGTTTGCCCGCGAGTTGTTGGCCCAGCAAACGCCGGTGGCACGCGAGCCGATCGCCTATCGCACGTGGGGCAACGACATCGACACAGGTGCCCACGAACAGATGCGGATGGCCTGCCAGGTGCCCGGTGCCGTCGGGGCCGCGCTGATGCCGGACGCCCACATCGGCTACGGCCTGCCGATCGGCGGCGTGCTAGCATGCGACAATGCCGTGATTCCTTACGCGGTGGGCGTCGACATCGCCTGCCGCATGAAACTCTCGGTGCTCGACCAGCCGGTTGATTCGCTCACGTCCGATTTCAACCGTTACAAGGAAGCGCTGTTGGGCGGCACGCGGTTCGGCGTGGGCGTCGAGCATAAGCCGGCCCAATCGCACGCCGTGATGGACCGCGACTGGAATGTCACCCGCATCACACGCGAACGCAAGGACACGGCTTGGAAGCAACTGGGCACGAGCGGCTCTGGCAACCATTTTGTCGAGTTCGGCGTGTTCTCGCTGCCGCAGGATGACAAGCAACTGGGCCTCTCGGCCGGCGAGTATGTCGCGCTGCTCAGCCACAGCGGCAGCCGCGGCGCCGGTGCGGCCGTGTGCAGCACGTACAGCCAAATCGCACAGACGGCCTTGCCGAAGCGCTACAAGGATCTCGGCCGGCTGGCCTGGCTGAGCCTCGACAGCGAGGCCGGCCAGGAGTATTGGCAGGCGATGAATCTGATGGGTGAGTACGCCGCGGCCAACCATGCGGTCATTCATCGGATGGTGGCGAAATTGCTCGGGGCGGAAGTCATCGCTGGCGTCGAAAATCATCACAACTTTGCCTGGAAGGAACAGCACCAAGGCCGCGAGCTGGTCGTCCATCGCAAGGGGGCAACGCCTGCTGGACCAGGCGTGCTGGGCGTCATTCCCGGCACGATGGCGGACCCGGCGTTCGTAGTTCGCGGACTGGGAAATCCGCAGAGCTTCAACTCGGCCGCTCACGGGGCCGGCCGCCGTATGTCACGCAAGAAGGCCAACGACATGTTCCGCATCCAGACGGTGCGGAAGGAGCTTGAAAATCGCGGAATCCACATCCTGGCTGCGGGCTCTGACGAAGTGCCCGGTGTTTATAAGGACATCCGCGAAGTGATGGCCGCCCAGGAGGACCTCGTGGAAATCGTCGGCCAGTTCGACCCGAAGATCGTGCGCATGTGCGGCGACGGCAGCCGGGCGGAAGATTAAGTGCGTAGTTTTCGTTTATGCGGCGACCATGATCATGGCGTTCTTAGCGTCGGCCGCCAGGCCGAATTTCGGCTGTTCCATTTTCCCATTTGGAGAACACCCATGCGATGCTCATTTCGGTGGCTAGTGAAAATCGCCAGTTGCGTGCTCGTGCTTTGTGCCGCCGTTCATCGGCCGGCGATTGCGCAGGAGTCCCAAGACGGACGGGGGCGAGGCCGAACTACCAGGCAGCCGACGTTCGTCGACCGGCCGGAAACAGAACAGAGTCAGCTGGGGGGTAGGGCAGTTAGTCGCCGTGGCGGCGAAGCGAGCGCTCCGGATAATCTCAGCGGCGAACCGACCGAATCCGTCGCGCTCACCGTATGGATTCTGACAATTGCGGATTCGGCAGATCCGCCAGCGGACGAGTTGAGTGCGAAACTTGCCGAGCGAGCTGGCAATTTGCCACAAGTGGTCGGCTCGGTCAGCGATGTTCGCGAGTTAGTGGGACAATTGAAAGTTGCGGGCATGTTGCGCAATGCGCGAGAGTTTCGCTTGGTCACACTTAACGGCCAGGCCGTTACGGCACAACGTGGTCGCGACCAGCCGCGAATCGTGGCGACGAGTGTGGATCCGCGCCGGGCGAATCAATCAGCTGGCGAGGGAGTCGGTTGGCACGATGGTTGAATTGCGGCCGAAGATTGATTCAGAGCGCAACATCCAGGTCAGCGTAAAAATCGGCGAAAGCGACATTGAAAAATCGACCGACGTCCTCATGGCGGAGCCGCCTGAGGGGAGCCCGACGTTTGCGGACGTCGTCACGACACGGCAATTCAACACGGCCACAAGTTTGACGAACGACACGGCGGTTCTGCTGCAGAGCATTGCAGTGAGTGGGTCTGATGACGATGCAGACACCGAAACAGAACTAATCATCCTCGGTGCGGCAGTGGTTCCGGCGAGCGAATAACAGCAGTGTCGCGGGGTCGGGAGTCTTGACAAAACATTCCATCTCAGCCGGTTACGTATTCGATCCGCGTCGAGTTCACTGTGGGCTTTCGACTCCCGACCCTTTCCCTGTGGCGCCGCGAAAGGGGTCGGGAGTCGTCGGCGTTTTTCGGGTGACGTCGCGGTCGTGCACTTCAATGGTTTTCGGGAACGTGGCGCTGGTAGAAGACTCCCGACCCTATGGCGCCATCAGCCGCTCAGTTATTTCCGCCTTTGATCGTTTCGCCGTTGAGGTGACGTCGCAGGTAGGTGGCCCGCTCGATGTTGCGGTCGGACGAGTCGAGCTCCATGCCGGTGAGCTTTTGCAAATGGGCCGGCTGCGTGTGGACGAACAGCTTGTTGACGGTGGGAATCGCCACGTCGCGGATGAGGCCCAAATTCACGCCCATTCGCAGGCTGGAAAGCAGGTGCATTGTTTCTTCGGAGCTGATCGTCTGGGCCGTGCGCAGGATTCCGTACGCCCGGCTCACGCGGTCGTGCAACGTCTCCTGGCTCTCGCGAATGAGAAAATCGCGGGCCTGCCGTTCGTAGTCGATGAGCACCGGCACCACGTCGGCCACTTTCTTGGTAAGCTCTTCCTCGCTTTGGCCGAGCGTGACCTGGTTGCTCACCTGGTAGAAATCGCCCTGCGCCTGAGAACCTTCGCCGTACAGCCCGCGAACCGCGAGGTTTATTTTTTGCAGGCTGCGAAACACTTTGTCGATCTGCCGTGTGATCACCAGCGCCGGCAGGTGCAACATGACGCTGACCCGCACGCCCGTGCCGACGTTCGTGGGGCAGGCTGTCAGGTAACCGAATTGGTCGTTGTAGGCGTAGGTGACGCGGGCTTCGATCGCATCGTCCAGCTCGTTGATTTGTTCCCACGCCGAGCCGAGATCCAAACCGCTTTTGAGGACCTGGATTCGCAGATGATCCTCTTCGTTGATCATCACGCTCATTTGCTCGCACTGGTCGATGACGACGGCGCGGGCACCTTCGGCATCGGCGTGCTCGCGGCTGATGAGCTGCCGCTCGACCAGGAACTGCCGATCCACGGCCTCCAGTGAGCTGACGTCAACATAAATCAATTGGCCCGTGAACTTGCCCTCGGCATGGAGTTTCTCGATCCGCCCGCGGAGAATTTTGCCGATCTCTGCCCGGTCCGTATCGGTGGCGCGGGAGATGAACGGGAAATCGGCCAGGTTGCGCGCCAGCCGAATCCGGCTGCTGATGACGATATCCGACTCGGGTCCCGAGCCGCGCAGCCACTCGCCGGCCGTTTTGGCCAACTCTTGCAAATTGAGATTGGAAAAATCCATGTATGTAAATGACTAAGTGTAGTCATCTCGCTCCGCGAGATGATTCCTCACGCGGAGCGAGCGGACTACACTGTGTCATTCCTTGCTAACCTTTTCTCGCGCCTGTTCGATCTTGCGGATTTCGTCGCGCAATTGGGACGCCCGCTCGTATTCCTCGCCCGCGACGGCCTCTTTCATTTCCCGCCGCAACCGAATCAATTGGGTCTGCTCTTCGGCGCCCTGGCGCAGAATTTCGGCACCTTGCCCACGTGCCGCGTTTCTCCGTGGATGTTCAGCAACAGGGGCTCGAGCTCTTCCGCAAAGCAAATGTAGTCGTGTGGGCAGCCAAGGCGGCCTTGTTTGCGAAATTCCAGAAATGTCACGCCGCAAACCGGGCATGACCGCTGGTCGAGCCGGGCCAGCTCCTCGGCTGTTTCGCCGACGGCAAGATGCTGCGCCAACAACCCCGCCATAGTGGGCAGCACCTCGGAGGCTTCGTCCGACGGTGGCGCTAGAAACTTGTGCGCGCACTCCTCACACAAATGGAGTTCATTCGGCTTGCCGTCGACCAGATCGGTGATATGAAAGGTCGCCGGCTTCTCACACTTTTGGCATTTCATGATATTGCGCTCGTGCCGCGCGAACCGTATCCTGCAGTGGTCGCACCTATCTGCAGCATAATCCAACGCCGCAACCAAGGCGCGTAGTTCGAGGAAGAAAGCAAACGGTCCGCAACGGCTAAAGGGATTCTAGCTAGGGGCACCCTAGTGTCAAGATGAAGCGAACGCGGCGGCGGTTTGGCTAACTTCTTGGCCCGACAAGAGATAGCGAACACTGAATTGACCGGCCACATCATTCGCTCGACGATGTTGCCGACCTCCCAGAAGCGACTTGCCGCGTGGTAGGATGGCGAAGCATGAGTCGCCAAAAGGATTGATTTCAATGCGAAACACGACAGGCTCACGAGGCTGATGACCTATTATCCCGACTTTGCAACGTTTTCGCGGCTAGCCGAAACGGCAGACTACGTGCCGGTGTACCGTCGCGTGCTCAGCGACGTGCTGACGCCGGTAAGCGCATTTCACAAGATCGACGACGGTGGCAGCGCGTGCTTGTTCGAGAGCGTCGTGGGCGGCGAGAAAGTTGGACGGTACAGTTTTCTCGCCGCGGAGCCGTTCATGCTGCTGGAAGCATTCGATCGGGATGTCACGGTCACGCGCAATGGCGACTCGAAAGCGCGTACAAACAGACAATCCGCTCGCTGAGCTTCGCTCGCGTGTGCAGGGAATTCGCGTCGCGAAGTTGCCTGAGCTGCCGCCCTTTGTGGGCGGGGCCGTCGGTTACGCGGGCTATGACACGGTTCGATACGTTGAAAAACTCCCAAACGCGCCGCCCGACGATCGCGAGCTGCCTGATATGTCGTTCGCGTTCTACGACCACATGATCGTATTCGACAACGTGCAGAAAACGGCGATTGTGGTTGTGTTGGCGAACGCTAGACCCGACGGCGAGCCCAGTTCAGTGGGCGGTAAAGCCGAACGGAGCCTCCTCGCCACTTATGAAGACGCTTGCCGACGGGTCGATCGCCTAATCGAAAAGCTCGCCAAGCCATCCGGCGAACTAGCTCCAGTCGATATCGAAATCGGTGGCGACGCAAATCTGCAATACGATTCCAATTTCACCCAGCCGCAGTTTGAGGATGCGGTCCGCAAGTGTGTCGACTACATCCGCGCCGGTGACATCTTCCAGGTGGTGATTAGCCAGCGTCTTTCCGTCCCGCTGGCAGTCGATCCATTCGAGGTCTATCGCACGCTGCGGGTGGTGAATCCGAGCCCGTTCATGTTCTTCCTCCGCACACCAAAGTGCACCTTGGTGGGCAGCTCGCCGGAAATTATGGTACGCGTTGTGGACGGTAAGGTGACGGTGCGTCCCCTGGCCGGCACACGCCGCCGCGGCAGTACCGAAGAGGAAGACCTGCAATTGGCAGAGGAATTGCTGGCCGACCCAAAGGAACGTGCCGAGCATGTGATGCTCGTCGATCTCGGACGCAACGATGTCGGCCGCGTTGCCCGGTATGGTTCGGTGGAGCTCTCCGATGTAATGGTCATCGAGCGCTACAGTCACGTGATGCACATTACGTCGAACGTGTCCGGTCAGCTCACGGCAGAGCGTGATGCGTTCGACGCCCTCGCGGCCTGTCTACCGGCCGGCACAGTTTCCGGCGCACCGAAAGTGCGAGCCATGCAAATCATCGACGAAATCGAACCGCACCGCCGCGGCCCATATGCGGGTGCGATCGGTTACATCGACTTCGCCGGCAACATGGACACGTGCATCGCCCTGCGGACAATCGTTGTTCAAAATGGCACGGCCTACGTGCAAGCCGGCGCCGGCATTGTGGCCGACAGCGTACCTGAACACGAATTTGAAGAAACTCTCAACAAGGCACGGGGACTGCTGAAGGCAATTGAAATTACTCAGCAACGAGCGAATTGATAGCCAAAACGCTCGAAGGCGGTCACGCCTTCATTATTAGCGCACCGGCAAAAGGCCACCGGGCACCGCGATCACGCCACCGGCAGCGGGCGCTGCCGGTGGCGATGCGATGGCGGCCGATTGAAACCGCACTCGTTCTTACTTCACGTCCCAGCGTGTCAACGACTCGCGGTCCTTGATATAGATGGAGCCGCCCACAGCGACTGGATAGGCGTAGGTGCCTTCTTCGTTGCGACCAGCCAGTGGTTCGGCGACCTTGTAACGGGCTACCTCGGAATAGGCCTCGTCGCTGGGACTAAACACGACGAGCTCACCAGCGGGGCTGAGCGCCAGAAGCACTGAACCGGCGTCGACGACAGAGCCATAGCCAACTCCACCTCCGCCGCCACGTCCTCCCCGGCCCCCGCGACCGCCGCCGCCGCGACCGTCGCCACGCCGGCGCTCGCCGCGATCTTGCCGCTGGCGATCTTCTTGCTGAGTCGCCTGCACATAAGTGGCAGGCACTCGATTGTCGCGCGCGTTTTGTGCGCCTCGTCCCACTGCTTCACCCGCCGCTCCTTGCGCTGTGCGCGTGATCGGCGCGGTCCAAGCGGTTGTGGCGCCATTCTCTACGTTGATGCAGAACAACTGGCCGGCGGTGGATAGCCCCACCAGCAGGTTGCCCTTCAGCACGGGCGTGTTGAATCCCACTGAGTTGTCCGTATTGCTCCAGATTTTTTCTTCAACAATTTTGTCGCCATCCTTCTTGAGACGGAATGCAGTGATACCGCTGCCCGGACCAGCGACGATCAGCGTGTTGCCGTGCACAATGGGCGTGGCTGAGGTGTATCTGCCCCCTTGTTCGTAGGGCATTTGCCAAACCACTTTTCCATCCGTCGCGAGGGCGACCAGATTCTCATTCGTTGGAGCGACGACGGCTTGCGTACCGTCGATCGTGATGAGCACGGGCGACCCATAGCACGGGCCATCTTCCGTCCACTTCCAGCGCGGCTCCCCGGTTGCCAGGTCAAATGCATAGATACCCCCGTTTCGCTCGCCGCCAAGTTGGGCAATGCATAGACCATCGACCACGACCGGCGAGCTGGAAGTATGGAAGTCCGGTGTTTCGTTCTCAGTGTCGTCGTTGCGCCAAAGCTCTTTGCCCGTGGCGGCATCGAAGCAGCACAACACTCCATGCACACCGAGCGTCACGACCTTTCCATTCGCGACGGTGGGTGAACTCCTCGGTCCGGCATAACCGCCGTCGCCACCACCGCGCAAAGCTTCGGCGGGGTACTTGGTCTGCCAAACCTCGTCGCCTGTCTCCGCATTGAGACAACGGATAATCTCGTCGCCACCGTCACGCGCGAAGACAAACGCGCGATTGCCCACCACAGCAGGAGTCGACACGCCACCTCCCACGGTAACCTTCCACTTTTGTGTGAGCTCCTTCGGCCAAGTCGCCGGCGCTTTGAAGCTGCTGGCCTTGGCGTCGCGGTTGGGTCCGCGCCATTGCGGCCAGTCTTGGGCCATCGAGATGCTCGCCGTCGCCACGAGCGCGACTGCAGCGAACGATCGAATCCACTTGGATGCGTTCATGCGGAATTCTCCTTTGCGAACTATCCGCAGTCGGCCGTCACTGGCGCGGCGGATTGTCTGGCGAATTGGAATCGCCATGGTCACGGCAACGGGCCACATCCGTGCGCGCCCGGTTCCCAGCCGACGTACAAAGGCTGTCAAAAAGCATAGCCCTACAAACAACGAGAGTAAATAACGGGAGTTAAAAAAACGAAAAACCACTAAGACACAAAGAACACAAAGAAAAATGCATTTGGATCAAGAGGTATCAGAGTGAGTAGAGGCGAGTCCTTTGTGCCTTTGTGGTTCAATTCTTCAACCCGTTGGCTACTTCTTGTCCGAGGCCAGCGCGGCGATAAGTGATTGAATGTCGGAGTCTGTCAGGTGTCGAGTGCCAGCGCAGACATCTTTTCGAAGTGAGCGATTCCGTCGGCGTCGCTGGGATGGCCGATGTTGCCGTCGGCGGCGTCGCTGGTGATCAACGGTTGGCCATCGGAATCCATGATAACCATCCAGGGAATCCCGCCTTCGCGCTTAGGCCGCACGCGTTCAATCACCGCCTGCCCGCGGTCCATCCGGCCGTCGAGTTTCACGTATGCGAATTCCTTGTCAAACAATTCGCGATGATCGTCCAAGTAACGACTCAGAATCATGCACCAACCGCAGCGCGGGCCGCTGACTTGCACGAACACGCGCTTATCGTCGGATTTTGCTTTTGCCAGGGCGGCGGCCAGAATGTCTTCCGCATCTGGGAGCTTTGGCCGGTGCGCGGTGAGAAAATCGAACAGCTTGATGGGGTCGATTTCGCCGCCCGTCGCCAGCTCACTACACAACACGTGGGCCGTGTTCGCGCCTTTCTCGTCGAGCACGACGATCGCTGCATCGTTGTCGTCCGGCAAATCGAAGCTCAGCCGCGATGCTAACTCGAACGACTCCGCCACGCGCTTCGAGTCACCGGTGTTCACCGGCACGAGCAAATAGTCGAGCAGCGGTCGCCACGCCCTCGTACTTGCGCTCGTACTCCATCGCATAAAATTGGCGCACGAGTGGGCTTTCCGCCGAGCCCACGACCAATAACACGCGCTGGTAGCCGAGCGGTGCGTCGCGCAATCGCGATTTCAGTTGCTCATCAAGCGACTTCGGCGCGGCGAACGCCTTGGCTACACGTTCTTCGGTAGTTTGCTCGCGATACGGCGCCGGGAGTTTCAGCTCGCCCAACTGCTCGATCGTGTCCGGACTTTTCACTGTGACTTTGCCCGCCGATCGCCACGAACGCGGGTTTCCTTCTCCGTCTGTTTCTGTGACCGCCTCGAGTACGTACTCCTGGCCGGGAATCAACTTGTCGATTGTGAACCGACCGTCGGCGTCCGTGTTGACATTGTCTCCGAACCTCCAGGCGAACGTGCCGTCGGTGAACTGAATCCAGACACCGTACTCGATGCGCCGGTCGGTGATGGGTGCCGCGGTTTCCTCGTCGGTGAGCCGACCGCCTGCGCTGCCGGTTGGTCCGATCGGAACAATGATCTCTTTACCCTCGGGCCCGACCTTCATGATGCCTGCGAGCGAGCGGTCTTTTGAGGCGGCATAGACGAGCATCTCCCCCGGCCCGCGCTCTGCTTGAAATCGACCGTCCGGGCCGCTGATTGCTCGCAAATCGCGCAGTCGCGAATTGAATGGATAACCCACGATGATCGCCTCGGCGACGCCCTGCTGCGGATCATCGTGCAGCACCACGCGGCCGGCACTCATGATCGTCTCGGGGCCCTCCGAGTGCAGATTCATCTCGAGCGACTTCTCGTCAGTAATCGTAAACTGAGGCGGCGTCACGCTTCTTGGGCCAATCAAGTAGTATTTGCCTGGGCCCGTGAAGAACTCAAACTGGCCGGACTTGTCGGTCTTGGCCGACTTCACGATTCGCGGCCCAACGCCTTTGTTACTATCAGTGGGGTTGGGCAATCTCTCCGCTTCCGGCAGATCGTAGTAGGACACGGCCTCTTGTTGATAAAGCGAGATATATTGATCCGGCATTGGCGTGGCGTCTGATCCAATGGTCACGCGGCCAAACACGCGCGTCGCCGGCTGCAGCTTCAACTCGATATCCTCGACCGGTGTGCCGGAGAGCACGATCTTGTTTATGGCCGGCGAGGCCCACTCACGGCTTCCGGCCGTCAGCTGGTAATACTGGTCGGGATACGCCTGGAACTCGAACCGTCCTTCCGCATCGGTGCGCTTTATCTCGCGGAAGCTATCATCGCTATACCCGTCGCTTACGGCCTGCACTTCGATGTCGGCGGCGGGCCGGTCGGCGGCGGTGAGCACGCGACCTGCAATCCGAACCAGCGGTACCAACCTGGCGACAACTTCCGATTCCTTCGAGGCCGGATCGAAGATGTGCCGCTCGGGGGAAAAGTAACCTTCCGCTCGGGCCCAGAAATTGATTCGCCTGGTGTTGTCGGTCGGAATCATGTCGAAGGCGGCGACACCGTGCTCGTTCGTCTGCCGCGAGAAGCCGTGTAAGCCCGACAGATTCAGATCGTCGTTGGCCTCACCTTTGCTCGGTTTCTGGAGCAGCCACGGCGAAACGGACACGCCAGTCATCGGTCGCTCCGCCTCGTCGACGACGCGCACGGAAACCGGGCGACTGCCGTTGAGCACGAATTCAAGCGGGGCAGATTGATCGGCCGCGAGTGTGTACGGATTGCTTTGCGGCTCGTTCGGTTGTCGGAACGTCCAATAGTCCAACCCCACGCCAGGTTTCATGGCAACGGCGTATTGCAGCGCCACATCGGCCGGAACGCGCAGCGTCGCTCGACCCGCATGGTCTGTTTTGGCGTCAGCGAATTGTTCGTAACTTGCCGTAACCAGGACCGTTGCGTCGGCGACAGGGTGCCCATTAGCGTCCGTGGCGATGAACGAAAGGTCGCGAGAGGGTTGCAGAACCAGCGTCAGCGGTGCAATCGAGGGAGTGGTTTCTGCTTCGTACGAGAGACGTACAGCCGCTTGCTGCCTTCCTTCGTCGAAGCTCGCACGAATCATGCGGCCGTTTAATCGATGCGAAACCGCCAGCTGAAACCGGCCGTCGGCGTCGGAAATGGCTTCCGACTCGTTCCCAGCTGGCAGATAGGGCAGGGCACTCGTGAGAACTTGCACGCCGGCGATTGGCTGACCCTTTTCGTCGACCGTGTGTCCTTCCAGTCGCCAGAGTTTGACGGGCGACTTTGCTCCAGCTTCGGCTTTCTCGTCCGCAAGCGCGGGGAGCGGAATCAATGCGATCAAGACTAAGCCAGGCATCAGCGCGGCGCGACGCAGCCAGTGGTGCTGGACCATTTTCCCGACCTGCCTTTCCCTCGCAGCTCGCCCTGCTGGAAACGACGGCCGGCAGTTTACCATGAATGGTCGCAACACGCCAAGAAACCCCGGCAAAGCCGGGGGGCCTGAACGCGCTCTTCATTGGATAACAGGTTCAAACACTACAATGTTGGAACCGACGTGGGTAAAATGGCGACATGCACGCGGATCAAAGCAAATTCCTGACCGGTCATTTTCTGGTGGCTTCGCGCTATCTGCGTGATCCGAACTTCGTACGGTCCGTGGTGCTCATGATTCACCATAACCTGGAGGCGCGATGGGCGTGGTGATCAACCGCCCGTCGGACAAAACGGTCCGCGAAGTGTGGGAAATGATCGGCCACGATCCGTGCGACCGCGACGATGCTGATCTACATTGGCGGGCCGGTGCCGGGCCCCGTGGTGGCGGTGCATGCCGTTCAGCCGTTTGCCGAGCACGAAGTGATGCCCGATTTGTACGTGTCGACGCACCGCGACGCGCTCGATTTGATCGTCCGCAAGAAAGAGTCGCCGCTGCGGCTGTTCAGCGGCCATGCCGGCTGGGGAAGCGGGCAATTGGAAGGCGAGATGGAAGCGGGCGGCTGGCTGTTCACCCAGGCCACGATCGATGATGTCTTCGCCGACCACGAAACGATCTGGAAGACGGTCACGCAGCGGATCGGCTTGGAGATCATGGCGCCGGACCTCGACCGCGAGCACGTGCCGCCCGATCCGTCGCTGAATTAAGCGACCGGTGGACACGACATTCTTACGGGACCATGCTGCGACGGTGCGCCCGAAAGCATGCCACCGCGCATGGTCTCTCTTTCGCCACAACCGTCACATCTTCAAGGCGGAGCGTTTCGTTTTGATCGATCAAAACGTGCGCGGCGATTTTCTTGCGAACTCATCTGCAGCGCGGACGAAGACCAAAGTAAGCAAGGCTCCGCAACCACTTTCCCGCCGTTAGCCACATGAACCTCCAGGCCGCACAAGTTACCGTTGTGCTCGTCTGCGCTGTCGTCAGCGTCTGACGTCGCTTCCGCGCACGCTCAGAATTGCTGTCGCAAAACACTCTTGCAATGGAGCTACGGCACAAGCTTCGAAGGCGGGCCCGACCTCGAAGAGCCGTTAGTCACTGATCGGCCCGATTTCACCGAATCGTCGGTGACGGTCGGCTACGGCGTGGCACAGCTCGAAACCGGGTACACCTACACGTTACGACGACGACGGCAACGAGCAGCACGCGCAGTCATTCGTATCCCGAAAGCTGTTGCGCGTCGGCATGCTGGCCGATTGGTTCGAATTCCGCGTCGATTGGAACTATGCGGAAGAGCGCATGAACGAATTCGGCGACGCGGATCTCGATCCAACTCAGGGGCCGAAGACTTGGGCCTGGGTATGAAGATCGCCCTCACGCCGCAAGAGTGCATCCTGCCGGAAACGGCGCTCATTCTGCAAATGACTGTGCCCACGGGCGTCCAGCGCATTCACGGCCGACGAAGTGCTGCCCGGGTTTCAATTACCTCTACGGCTGGGACATCAACGACAAGTGGTCGACCGGCGCGCTCGACGCAGCTGAACCGTGCGATCGATGACGAGACCGGCGATTCCTACGTGGAATTCGCCCAGTCGTGGACGGTTGGTCATTCGTGGACCGAACACGTTGGCAGCTATGCGGAATGGTATCGTGCTCGTGCCGTACAGCGCCGACACGAACCACACCGAGAACTACTTCAACGGTGGTTTCACGGTGCTGCTCAACGACGACGTACAATGGGATATCCGCGCGGGCGTCGGGCTCAACGAGGCGCGCGGACGACTACTTCGCCGGCACCGGTCTGTCGATCCGGTTCAAGTAAGCGTGTTCCGGCACGACGGCCGATGCTACGCCAGCTACTGCTGTACCTTCTGCCGCTCGGCTCGCGGCAGCTACTGCACGGCGCCGTCAACCGCGCACGCGCACAGCGAATCGAAACCAGAAGCCGCGCGTCGCCAGTTCGTCGGACGTCACCTGCCGGCAATGCGCCAGGTCGTTTTCGAGCATGTGGCTCACCGCCGCGGCGAAGTCACGGTCGGCAAGAATCAGCATCAGCTCGAAATTCAGCCGAATCGAGCGGTTGTCGAAGTTCGCGGTGCCGACGGCCGCCAAATCGTCGTCGACCAGAATCACTTTCTGGTGCATGAAGCCGGGTTCGTAGCGATAGAACTTCACGCCGGCCGGCTCGGCTTCGGCGATGTACGAAAACCCGGCAAGATACACGAGGATATGGTCCGGCCGCTCCGGCAACATGACGCGCACGTCCACGCCGCGCAGCGCCGCCAGTTGCAGCGCATAAATTTGCGACAAGTCGGGCACGAAATACGGGCTGGCAATCCAGATCCGCTTGCGGGCCGAGTTGATCGCGTGCACGAAAAACAGCCCGCACGTTTCCATGCATGTCCGACGGGTCCGACGCCAGCGCGAGCGCGTTGCGGTTTCCGTCGGCCGCGGGCTGCGGCGTCCAATCCAGCTCGGGAATGTCGCCCGTGGCCCAATACCAGTCTTCCAGGAACGCGAATTGAATCGCTTGCACGACCGGGCCGCTGACCTCCACGTGCGTGTCGCGCCATGTGCCAAGTCGCGGATGTTCGCCCAAATATGCGATCGGCCACATTCATGCCGCCGACGAACGCCGTGTTGCCGTCGATCACCACGATCTTGCGGTGGTTGCGGAAATTGATTTGAAACCGGTTCCGCAGTCCCTTCGACGTGCGAAAGGGCAGGATCACGCCCCCCGCTTCGGCCAGCTCGCGGCGATACGACTTCGGCAAGTTGTAGCTGCCGATTTCATCGTACAGCACATAGACGCGCACGCCCTCGCGCGCTTTGCGCATCCAGCCGCGACTTGAATTCGCGGCCGACGTTGTCGTCCTGAATGATGTAGAACTGCACGATGATATAATCCTGCGCCGATTCGATGCCCGCGAACATCGCTTCAAATGCCTCGTGACCGTTGATCGAGCAGCCGCGCATCGTTGTGGCTCGTGAACGGCATCTTCGCCAGTTGCTCCAAGCCGAAGTAATTTGGATCGACCTCATCATCGCGATTGCGGAACACGCCGCATCTTTTTTTCCAAGCGCCCGCGCGAGGTGGTCGATCTGCGAGTCGCCGGCCCGCCGTGCTTTGACGTATCCCACAAATTTTCCGCGGCCGAACACGGCATACGCCGGCAGCGCCAGATAGGGCATGAAGACCAGGCACAGGGCCCACGCGATGGCCCCCTGCGAAGTGCGAGCCGTCAACACAGCGTGAATGGCCGCCAGCACACCCAGCGACGTGGCTGGCCATGGCCACGACCCCGACGATTTTCAAAATCGCGATATCAATCATCGAGCCCCGCCACTGACTGTTCGCGCCGAGTGCAATGATGTCCGCCGATCATCGCCGCCGGCACACGAGTTGTCCATCGCACTGGTAGGGAAAGACAACGAATTGCATGTGCGTGCCACAATTCGCGATGTTCCAATTCGTAAGATCCTACAAGAATTGATTGGGCAATGCAGCACGCTGAACCATGTGGTAGGGGAGTGTCTGATGTAAGATGTGTGATAGACGATGTCAGAAGTGTATCGATTCGACATCTACTATCTTACATCACACATCTAACATCATAAATCTGAGAGTGAACGCGATGAACCTAACCATTATGCGGCGTGTGAAGTTCTGTGCCGGCCACCGGCTCTACCGCCACGGCGGCAAGTGCGAGTTCTTCCACGGCCACAATTACGTTGCCGATTTCTACGTTACCGGTGACGAGGTGGACGAAGTGGGCCGCGTGATCGACTTCGCCGACCTCAAGCGGTTGTTCAAAGGCTGGCTCGACGAGCATTGGGACCACGGCTTCGTGTTGAACCAGGCGGACGAAAACGGCCTGGCGGCGGTGAAGATCGTCGAGCCGTGCAAGTACTACGTGCTGCCGTACAACCCAACGGCCGAGAACATGGCCATCTACCTGCTGCACGAAGTCTGCCCGCAGCTCCTGGCCGGCACCGGCGTCACCGCCACGAAGGTCGTCATCTGGGAGACCGAAGAATCATTCGCCGAGGCCTCTCTCGGCGACACGGCCGACGCGACTGGTGCGACTGGGTTCGCCAGCGCCGCCAGCGTGCGCGGCTAAGAATTGCCGCACAATCGCACTGTCTTCAAACGCCTACGAGTTGGCATTGAGCCTGTCCGCGATTAGCCTAGAGAGGGCCCTTGCGGGAATTGTGATTAACAACAGGATAGATCACCAATGAACGTATGCACCAAAGTACTGTTAACATTGTTGCTCATCACCTTAGCCCATGGCGTCAGCGCACAGGAAAGCGCGCCCCGAAACAAGAGAAGAAGCCGGCGGCCGAGCAGAAGAAGGAGCTCGAGGACAAAGTCTCCGTCACCAAACACACGGCGACCATTCAGGGCAAGGAGATTAAATACACGGCCACGGCCGGCAAGCTCGTCATGAAAAGCTATGAAGGCGAGCCCAAGGCACTGATGTTTTTCATCGCGTACACCAAGGACGGCGTCGAGGATCCAAGCAAGCGGCCGATCACTTTCGCGTTCAACGGCGGGCCGGGCTCCTCCAGCGTGTGGCTGCATTTGGGCATGCTTGGGCCGAAGTGGGTGAAGATTCCCGACGACGCATCCGCCGTGCCGCCGCCATATGGGCTTTCCTCCAACCCGTATTCGCTGCTGGACATCACTGACCTTGTGTTCATTGACCCGGTCAGCACCGGTTTTAGCCGGCCAACCGAAGGCGAAGAAAAGGAGCAATTCCACGGCTACGAAGAAGATCTGCGGAGCGTCGGTCAGTTTATCCACGATTATGTGACCAAGTACGGCCGCTGGCGGTCGCCCAAGTTTTTGTGCGGCGAAAGTTACGGCGGCTTGCGGTCGGCGGGCCTCTCCGGCCACTTGCGGGAGCGCTACAACATGGCGCTCAACGGAATCGTGCTGGTTTCGCCTGCGCTCAACTTCTTGACGCTTGGTTTTGGGCCCGGCAACGACCTGCCGTACATCTTGTTCGTTCCGACCTACGCCGCCACGGCCTGGTATCACAAGAAGCTGCCCGGCGATTTGCAGCAGCAACCGTTAGAAGAGATTTACAAGCAAGCCTCTGAATTTGCTCGTAACGAATACGCGCTGGCGCTCATGAAGGGCCATTCCATGGGCGATGAGGAGCGCAGCGCAGTCGCCGAAAAGCTGGCTCGGTACACAGGACTGGATAAAGAGTTTGTCGAGGCCGCCAACTTGCGGATCGACATGACGCGGTTCGGCAAGGAGTTGCTGCGGGATCGCGATCGCACGATTGGCCGTTACGACAGCCGCTTCACGGGTATCGACGCCGATAGCGCGGGCGAGCGGCCGGAATACGACCCCAGCGGGGCAATTGTGTTTGGCCCATTCACCGCCGCGATCAACGACCATCTGCGCAACGACCTGAAAGTCGAAGACACCCAAGTGTATGAAATCCTGACCGGCAACGTGCAACCCTGGAACTACGGCCGCACGCGCGGATATCCGGACGCCACCGATACGCTCCGCCAAACCATGTCAGCCAACCCGTTTTTGAAAGTCTTCTGTGCCTGTGGATATTATGACCTGGCCACGCCGCCGGCCAGCGTGATCTACAGCATGGAGCACATGCGGCTGCCGCCCGAATTGCGCAAGAACGTCCACTACGGCTTTTACGAAGGCGGCCACATGATGTACATCCATGAGCCCTCGATGAAAAAGCTGCGAAGCGACGTTGAGAAGTTTTACGAAACCGCGCTGGAAAACGTCGAAGAGGAACGCGAGGAAGAGCGCGAGCGGGCGCAAGAGGAAGCTTAGTCGATTCCATGCAAGCGTTTGATCCGTCACGACCATTTAGCGGCGGGGCTTGCCCCGCGCGTGCAGCTTCGTGGCCGTCCCGCGCTGAGCAAGCTCCGCCGCTAATTGACGTGATCCGACGGAATCTGGCTTGGCGTTCGCGAGTATGCTAAGTTCGCGGTATCTAATTCTTCGCGCGTTTTCATCTCTCACGCCATGTCCGGTCCCGACGAGCTGAATCCACGGTCATTGTTCAAGCGCACGCTTGATGAGTGCCGTGAACTGTACCTATCGAGCGGCCGGCTCTGCGCTCAAGAGTTTCCCGATCGGCTTCCGCACGGCGGAGATAAGTTCGTCGCGTTGATGGATGATCTGCACCGCGCACTGCTGGTCAAGGTTTACTTCACCGTGTGCGAAGCGGATCGGGAATGGTCGGAAGCCGAGCGATATTTGGCCGAGGTTTTGTTCGACCACCTGTGGAACCGGCGACTGACCGGCGAGAAGCTCCGCACCGCCGCTCGTCAAACCGCTCAGGACGCCAGCAAACTGAAGTGGTATGCCTTGGTCCGGCCGTTTGACCAAATCGTCCCGCTCCGTGAACGCGTCGGCACCTTGGAAACGCTTGTCATGCGTCTGGCGAACCTGGTCGCCCGGGCCGATGGCAAGTTGAACGAGAAAGAAGCCGCAGTCATCAAGTCGCTTCAAGACGAGTTGCACCACCACCTGCGGCCGATCCCAATCGACGAGCCCACTCAGCACGATGAGCCGAATGCCATAAGCGACAAAGCGATCGAGTCGATAAAAAAAGAAGCGGAGGATATCTATGCGGCGACGCGACCGAACGTAGGTCAGGCTTTCCAGCCTGACGAAACTACGTCCAAAAATAAACGTCAGGCTGCAAAGCCTGACCTACAAACGGCGCTGGCGGAGCTCGACAGCCTCGTTGGTTTGGATCAAATCAAGCACGAAGTCCGCACGCTCACCAATTACCTGAAGCTGCAGCAGCGCCGCGGTAAGGCGGGACTGCCAGACACCAACATGAGCCTGCACGTAGTATTCACAGGCAACCCGGGCACCGGAAAGACCACCGTCGCCCGGATCCTGGGCAAGATCCTCGGTGCGTTGGGCATTCTGAAAAAAGGCCACCTGGTTGAAACCGACCGCTCCGGCATGGTGGCCGAATACATGGGCCAGACCGGACCGAAAACTCAAGCCAAGATCAATGAAGCGCTCGACGGCGTGCTGTTCATCGACGAAGCGTACAGCCTCGCGTGTCAAGAAGGCCAGGATGTGTACGGCGGCGAAGCGATTCAAACGCTGTTGAAGCGTGCTGAAGACGACCGCGCACGGCTGGTTGTTATCCTTGCCGGCTATCCAAAAGAAATGGATGCCATGCTGAAATCGAACCCCGGGTTGTCGTCCCGCTTCAATCGCGTACTTCACTTCGAAGATTATTCGCCGCTGGAGCTGGCCCGCATATTCGGATGCCTGTGCACGACGAACCATTACAAACTAGCGGACGGCACGCGCGCGAAGCTGATTCTCGGCCTAACGGAGCTTCACCGCCGCCGCGACCGACATTTCGGTAACGGCCGCGCGGTTCGGAATTTATTCGAGCACGCCATTCGCCGCATGGCCAACCGCATCGCGGACATCGCCGAGCTATCGCAGGAACAACTGATGCTGCTCGATGCCGCCGACATCGAATTCAGGGACCTGCCTGCCGATTTTTCTTTCGACGCCGGCGACAAAAAAGAAGTGCGTTTCCAAGTACCTTGCCCTGCTTGCGGCCACGTCAGCAAAGCACCGGCGAGTTCCTCGGCAAAAACGTCCGGTGCCGCAAGTGTGAGCATAACTTTCTGGCCGAGTGGGGTGAGGTGGTGCCGGTGACGTAACTCCTAACTACCAACACGGGCGTGATAAGGCTATAATATGGGGTGTAAAATGCCCAAATGGAAATTCTACTTCAGGCCGTGATGAGTACTGTTCTTCAGTTTTCCGAGGAAACGGAGGCAAGGGCGATGCCGATCCTGTTACGACATTCGATAGGCATGGCCCTGCCGAACCGTGCGTATGTCGTTGACACGACAGTTGCGAAGACATTGCGTGATTCCGGGATCATTTTTCGCGAAGTCACATCGCAAGTGAATCTACCTTTCATTGAGACTTTACCGGTCGGCGAAAGAGTTTGACGATCTCAACTCCAGTGCAATTTCATGTCAATAGTTTCCAGCTATCTCGATGGATATTTCGAGCCCGTGACGTCTGTCTTTACTCGCGATTTGGCCGAGAAGATTGTCAGCTTGCAACCGGACCCGAAAGTCGTGACTCGCGTAAGTGAACTTGCGACCAAGAGTGACGAAGGAACGATCACCGAGGAAGAGCGTACGGAGCTCGAGTATTATGTCGATGCAGGAGACTTAATCGCGCTGTTTAAGGCCAAGGCCCGCCGTTATCTCGCCGAACATGGCGACTAATCTATGGGCGAAGGGACTCGCAAATTCATCCGAAGCCGGGCCGGCGGGCGCTGCGAGTATTGTCGACTGCCCGATGATGCCGATGAATGGCCCTTTCATGTCGAGCACATCGTCGCGCGACAGCATGGCGGTGACAACAGTGACGACAATTTGTGCTGGGCATGTGTCCGCTGCAATGTCCACAAAGGTACCAATCTTGTAAGCATCGATATCCAAACGGGCCAGCGAGAATCTCTTTACGATCCGCGACGACAGAGCTGGGCTGATCATTTCGCGGTCGTAGACGCACGAATTATGGGACTTACTGCGACTGGCCGATGCACCGTGCGTCTACTTCGGATGAATGATCATGAGCGCGTTGAATTACGACGCGAGCTCATCGCGGAAGGTCGGTTTGACGTGAGACAATGACAAATTTGCGCAGGAATAATATTCGACGCAAAAATGGGGGTGCATGGTGCGGTTCTTGTTCCTTACACTTCGGTATGGCATTCGTGGAATCTCGCCGATACCGACGAATTAGCTATGGGGAAGTACTCACGATGCCCGGAGCAATAAATATAACCTTTCAAGTCCAGGCCGCGTCGCAGCGATAAGGATCATTCGCATGTCCCAGGAGGAACGTATAACGTCGCGCAACTTCATCGAGCAGATCATCGACGCCGACCGCGCCGCCGGCAAGAACGGCGGCCGCGTGCACACGCGGTTTCCGCCCGAGCCGAACGGCTATCTGCACATCGGCCACGCCAAGAGCATCTGCCTGAACTTCGGCCTCGCGCAGGAGTACGGCGGCAAGTTCAACCTGCGGTTCGACGACACGAACCCGACCAAGGAAGAGCAGGAGTACGTCGATTCGATCATCGACGACGTCCGCTGGCTCGGCGGCGATTGGGAAGACCGGCTGTTCTACGCGTCCGACTACTTCCAGCAGCTCTACGATTGGGCGATCCAGCTCATCAAAGACGGCAAGGCGTACGTCTGCGATCTGACGGCCGACGAAGTCCGCGAGCATCGCGGCACGCTCAGCGAGCCGGGCAAGAACAGCCCGTATCGCGACCGCACGCGTCGAGGAGAACCTCGACCTGTTCGAGCGGATGGAGAAGGGCGAGTTTCCCGACGGCGCCCGCACGCTGCGGGCGAAGATCGACATGGCGTCGCCCAACATCAACATGCGCGACCCGGTGATGTACCGCATCAAGCACGCGTCGCATCACCGCTCGGGCGACAGGTGGTGCATCTACCCGTCGTACGACTACACGCACGGCCAGAGCGATTCGATCGAAGGCATCACGCACTCGATCTGCACGCTGGAGTTCGAAAACCACCGCCCGCTGTACGACTGGTTCTGCAAAGCAGCTGCGGATTCATCACCCGCAGCAGATCGAGTTCGCCCGGCTCAACCTCACCTACACGGTGATGAGCAAGCGGAAGCTGCTGCAGCTCGTGCAGGAAAAGCACGTCGCCGGCTGGGACGACCCGCGGATGCTCACGATTCGCGGCCTGCGCCGCCGCGGCTACACGCCCGAGGCGATGCGGGCGTTCTGCGAGCGGATCGGCGTGGCGAAGTTCAACAGCACGATCGACATGGCCTGGCTCGAAGACGCGATCCGCGACGACCTCAACGAGCGGGCGCCGCGCGTGATGGCCGTGCTGCGGCCGCTGAAGGTCGTCATCACGAACTATCCGGAGGGCGAAGTCGAAGAGCTCGAAGCGGCCAACCATCCGCAGAGAGCCGGAGATGGGCACGCGCACGGTGCCGTTCTCGCGCGAGCTGTACATCGAAGCGGACGACTTCATGGAAGACGCCCCGAAGAAATTCTTCCGCCTCGCCCCCGGCCGCGAAGTGCGGCTGCGCTACGCCTACTTCATCACGTGCACCGAAGTCGTGAAGGACGCGGCGGGCAACATCATCGAGCTGCGCTGCACGTACGACCCGGCCACGCGCGGCGGCAACGCGCCGGACGGCCGCAAGGTGAAGGGCACGATCCACTGGGTCTCCGCCGCGCACGCGGTCACGGCCGAAATGCGCGCTGTACGATCACCTGTTCAAGACCGAGTATCCCGGACGATGCGCCGGAAGGCAAAACGTTCCTCGACAACATCAATCCCGATTCGCTCGCAGTCGTTCGCGACGCCAAGCTCGAACCGTCGCTGGCAGCCGCCAAGCCCGGCGCAGCACTTCCAATTCGAGCGGCTGGGCTACTTCTTCACCGACCCGGTCGATTCGCAAACCGGGCAAGCCGGTCTTCAATCGCACGGCGACGCTGCGCGATACCTGGGCCAAAGAGGCGGCAAAAGAGTAAAGCAAAACGATGGAATCGTCTTGCCAGCCTCGGCAGAAATCCTACGTGCGCATTACAACGCCGCTGCGACGACGAATCGTACAGCGGCGTAGTGTCATTCTTGATTGAGTAATTGTCTAGCTCCGTGGCGAACGGCGTCGCATCATCAACATGGCTGATGCGCCCAGCCCAAGAAGAGCAATTGCTGCCGGCTCGGGAACGGGACGGATGCGGACGTTGTCGAAATACACCGTCGCGTTGGTGCCATCACCGTTGACAATGAAGCCAAGCCGCTGGGAAGGCCCGTTGAGAAAGTCGGCGTGAAGCGCACCGTACTTTGCAGACAATGTTTCTGTAACCGTGCCTGAAAATACCTGTCCACTGGCAAGTTGCACGCTGGTCAGGTCAACATCCTTACCAGTACCGGGAAAATCCTGCACGTACGGGAAGCTGCCTTGTCCACCGTTAATGTACGTGCCCACTTGCAGAAACGTGCCGTAGTTGCCCGGCGCGGTATTGACGTACCAATCGTAGCTGATCAGGTACCCGGAAGGGTTTGCCACTGCGGCGTTGAACGCAGCAAGGTAGGGATTGCTACTGCTGCTGATATCTGCTTCCTGGAAGTCGCCGTTGCGCAGAACCTCGAGTCGTCGGCTGCCGGCGACTATGGGGGTTGGAAATGTCGCGGACGCATCATTGGAGAACTTGTTTCCCCAACCTTGATCACCGCCGCTCTCGAAATCAAAAGTAACCGACTGGCCTGATGCTTGGACACCAGTCAACAGAAGCGCAGCCGCCGCTGCCAAACCGAAAATGCGCTGCATTACTCTCCTCCAGATATTCAAACTCAAGATCGCTAGTTGAGCATTAGCATCACGTTGCGATAACCGAATCGCTTGTATTTCTGCAGTCCAAGTTATCTACCGCATTTCCAAAACGCAAGCAATTCTTCCAATTTTTCTTGCTACCGCCGAATTCAGTGCCTGCTGAGCGGATGTCAGACCGCCCTTCCGTCGATTCGCTACATTTTTGGCCGCATTTACAACATTACCCCAAATATTATTCACATCACGCCGCTACCCGCGATGGCTATCGCGGGCGAACCCTAATTGGGAATTCGGACTCATATTGGTCCTCGGAACTAACAAGTGAGTCAATTCATTCTTAGGTTTGCACGTACATGAAAACATCATCAAAGGTTGTTCATGTCGCTTGGGCGGATGCGTTGTCCAAAGGCCCGCCGCCGCCCGGAAATCTTGCGGTTCCGATTTTTTCGCACGGGTCACTCCTAGTTGAGCTCTACACACCCACCGGCCACGACCCGCAGAAGCCCCACACACGCGACGAGATTTATTTTGTCACCCGCGGCCATGGTGTGTTCTTTGATGGAGAATCCCGACATGTGGTTGAAGTTGGTTCGTTCTTGTTTGTGCCCGCGGGACATGTCCACCGGTTCGAAGACTTTTCACCCGACTTCGCGGTGTGGGTTGCTTTTTATGGTCCCGAAGGAGGAGAGTTGGAATAGAAGTCTGCTGTGATGACTCGTCGCCATCATTGTGAAAGTTGTCGGCGCGAGTCCGATGGCTGCAAGTTTATCTTCGGCAAACGGGCCTATCGATGAGCGACGATCTCAATTTGCTGCCCGCTCGTTGCCAATTCGAGCCAATGCTTGGCCGATCCCGACGAATAGAGATCGCGGCATCCGTTATTTGAGCCTGGTGGCCGCAGCTGTCTCAATTCACGACACCGTGCTGGGGAACCGGCATGCACGATAATACGATATCTCGCCGCTGGCGCTTCAGTCTCAAGTCACTGATCCTGGGTATCGCCTTGCTGTCACTCATGCTTGCCGTGACGCATTCCGGTGGACAAATTCGCGTGATGCACCGCTTCAGTGAGGCACGCGGTGGGGGAGCCATTTACGCGCGCCATTACGGGTGGCCGATACCCTATCTCCGAGTTCCCACCGGCGCCCACGCCGGAAAAGCGGCAGACGTCTTTATTCCAGGATTGATCATCGATCTCATCTTTGCCGCAATCCTGGTCGCCACAGCGTTTCGGGCGTGGACAGTTGTGCGCAACGCAAGGTCAAATCGGTCAATCGGCCATGCTCCGTAACGCAAGAATTTAATAAAGTCCGACAGCACGGGAGGCAATGCTGCTGCCGCGCAGTTTGTGAACCATGATCGCCAATTGCTTGTCCGCTCGTTGGGACATTGCGAATCGAAACGCCGTGCTTCTACAATATTTTCGTAAGTGCTTGGTTTCAAGGGAATAGATTTGCGCAGTTCGTTCGAATAGCATTCTGAATTGCGCATAGTGGGTTTGGATGGCGCACGTGACTGATCTCATCAACCACCTGCCGTTGTTTCTATTCGGTGTGGCAGCGGGAGCCGCGCTATTCGCTATCTGCGCTTCGATATATTTTCGACGCATGCAGCCAATGTCCGTAGGCGCAATCCTCCGTCGGCACTTTCGTAACGTACCCGAGGACCAGATTGAAGGTCATTCACGGGAATTTCCATACCGCGTGTGCATCGATGCTTACCAGGCCGTCAACGACTGGATCGTTTCAAACTGCGAAGTGAAGTCGATCGTCGGTGTGCCCGTCAGCAGTAGTTTCATGTCCCACGTCAACATCGGCCTACTCTTGTCACGAAACCATGAGGCCAATGTTTATTGCCCTACGGCATTGGAATTTGACTCCTTCGATGTCGGCGAAGAAACGCCGAAACAATGCGTGAAGCACGCGCTATGGCTCGTCGAATGCTCGCAGCAACGGTTAGCCGTCCTGTGGACTTCGGAAACATTGCATTCCGGGTGCGGGTTTGCGACTAAGCTGCTCCTGAATTTTGCCCACGCAAAGCAGCTGGCCAATGAAAATCTGCCGACGGATTTCTTTCGTCGTGTTGAAGCCGCGATTCAACAGGCGGTCACCTACCGCGGCAAAATCTTGTCGCTGGAAGATAGCACCGATTACCAAGGCAACTCCGGTGGTATCGTCGTCCATCGGCTGCGATCCGTGGCGCGAGACGAAGTCATTCTGCCCGACACGACTGTCCAACTATTGGAGCGGAACGTGATCCGCTTTGTCAGCCAGCGAAGCGAGCTTGCAAAATTGGGAATGCCGACAAAAAAAGGACTACTGCTCTATGGCCCGCCCGGCACTGGTAAGACCCACACGATCCACTATCTCATCGGCACACTGGCGGATCACACCACCTTGCTGGTCACGGCTGAACAAATCGGCCGGTTCGAAGAATACATCACGCTGGCGCAACTTCTACAGCCGAGCGTCGTGGTGATGGAAGACATCGACCTGATCGGCCGCGACCGCGAACAGCTCGATAGCGGAACGCAATCGCTGCTCAACCGCCTGTTAAACGAAATGGATGGTTTGCGGGCCGATGCCGAGATCATATTTCTGATGACGACCAATCGGCCGGAAGCACTGGAGCGGGCATTGGCGTCACGGCCGGGCCGCGTGGATCAGGCGATCGAGTTTCCGTTGCCCAACGAGGCGGGCCGTCGCAAATTGATCCGCCTGTATGCCGCGGGTGCCAGAATCGCGGAGGAGGTAGTCGCGCATACGGCGCACGTTACCGATGGGGTCAGCATTCGTTCATCAAGGAATTAATGCGGCGGGCAATTCAGTTCCACCTCGAATGCCGTGCAGATGGCGAAGAGATACGAATCCTGCAGAATGATATCGATCAGGCCGTTGATGAGCTTCTGTTTACAGGCGGATCGCTCAATCGCACGCTGTTCGGGCGCCGACGGTGCGGCAGCCTCAAACGATTAATTCGCTTACAAAGTGACAATTCGACTCGCAGGGGAAGGCCGTTGATCAGCACATTCGGACTGACGCATTTGGCATTGGCCGTTCGGGATGTCGAGCGGTCACTGTACTTTTACCACACCGTGTTTGGCGTCGAGGCGTATTTCCGTGAGGAAGGTCGTATCCACGTCAAAACACCAGGCTGCCACGATGTCATCACCTTCGATCAGAATGCGAACTCGCCTGGCACGGCAGGCGGCATTATCCACTTCGGATTCCGGCTCGTGTCGCCAGGCGACATTGACGCGGCGGTCGACGAGGTCGAACGTGCCGGCGGCAAGGTCTTGCGGCGCGGCGAATTCAGCCCAGGCTTTCCGTATGCTTACATCGCCGACCCCGACGGGTACGAAGTGGAGATTTGGTACGAATAAGTCGCCAACACGCCCGCCGCAGCGCCCTAACCTGCGCTGCACATCCTATCGCCGGTTTTTATCCACAATCGCTACCAAGATCAGCACAAAAGCGGCCAGCCGCACCCAGTACCAGTGGGTAAGTCCTTCCATTTCCTGCGGCGAGAGTGCCAGTCCCAGTCTGGAGATGCCCAAGAGCACAAACGCCGACGCAAAAATGGCGAACAGCCGGTCGCCCGTTTCACGCCAGAAGCGTAAGAAGAACAGCGCCACGACGGTCGACGCCATCGCAATCGCACCCATGATGAATTGTTCCATCGTCACCTCACCGTAGGTCCGCCGAGCCGAGGCGGACATGCCAAAAGTGCCGCTCGGCTCGCGGCACCTACTTATTTCGATTCCCAAATCAAACCGTAGAGTAATAGCAACAGGGCAATCAACCCTGGAATTTTGCGCCAAACCACCAGGCTCACGTCCGGCACCACGACCACGTCGATGTACAACATCAAGTTGTCGAGCATCAAGCCGGCGAAGCACAGGCCGCTCCAAAACAATAGCCGCACGCCGGTGCGAGCATATCCGCGAAACAATAGAATTGCACACAACAAGCTCGTCGCCGCGCATAATAAGTACACAACGCCAGGCATTTTACGATTCCCTACGAAAGCGAAACGCATCGGCGAAGGTTTGGACTTTCTTCACCGGCTTGGAATAGATCTGCGTGATTACGGCAACGCGCCGCTGCTGGTACAATTCGGTAAGCTGATCGATAAGCCGATCCGTTTCCGGGCCTGCCGACCGATATCGAATCAAATCGACGTTGGCCGCGTCAAGCAATAGAAAACCCCGACGCTCCAGATCAGTGACGATCCCCGTGCATACGTCCGTCGTCACATACAACTGGCGGGCCAGATCGGCACATGACCAGCTTCGCCCTGGTTCGCGACGCAACAACAGCAGCGTTTCAAGCTGCGCAAGCGACTCGATATGCTGGCCAATGAATTGCTCAATTTCGGCAGGAAAATCAGTCGCCATCGGCCGGCCGATCCTGTTAGCACACCAACGCAAACATCATCAGGAACTGCCGGTCCGCATCGGCCGACCAAAAACTTTGCGTTTACTTCTTGCTGAGTGCCCACATGCTTTACAAATGTCGACCGCCAAGTGCACCTAGTCTGCGCAGTCGAGAACAGTAGGGCAACCCCACGACGGTAGAGTCCTGACGAAAAAGCCAGCACGGTCTTTGGCCCGCACGGTTATGGCCACACCGTCTGCAAAAGAGGCGACCGGAACTAGTGGCTCGCTGCGGCGTGATTCGGCTTCGATCTCTCGGCCGGGGCTTGCGCAGTTGGCACCGTGCCGGGCACGATATCCACCACCTCGGTCAAGAGAAAAACTTCCACGCAGTTGTTCTCATCCTGCCATGTTGGCTTCAAACCGCGTCGTGAGCGGATCGTACGCGGCCGATTGACTGAGCCGGATTCGTTCCGGCTCGATGCCGTTTGTTTCGAGAAATTGCATCGTCGACAGGCTGCGCTCGTAGCACAGCTGCCAGTGGTCGCGGAATGGGCTGCCGGCGGGCAGGGGACGGCGGGTCGAATGGGCTCGAAGCTCGATCTTGTTGCGCTTGCCCACTAGTGCGGGCAGCAAATCCATCAGCCGTTTCTGAGCCGTTGGCTGCAGCTCGGCCGATGCTTCCTCGAAGTTGACGACCAGGGCCGGCAGGTTGCGGTCGTTATTGGCAAGCAGATGTACTTTTTGCTTTTGTTGCCACACGGAGGCGGCACCATCCTCTTCTCCGTGGCGTTCTCCATGTTGGCCTGCGGCCAGCGTTCGCGAAGGATGCCGGTGGGCACATCGGCCAACGGCGCGTCGCCTTTCAAACCGGTCGGACTTTTCAGACTGGGAGTGACGTTTTCGTGCGACGTGCCCCACGGGTCCTGAAAGTAGCCGCCGATGGCCTTGCTTCACTTCGTCATTTTGCGACGTGATCCACATCACCAAGAAAGAAGGCCATCATCGCGGTCACGAAGTCCGCGTAAGCCACTTTCCATGCACCGCCGCCTTGCCTGCCATGTGTCTCTCCAGGTCGCGAGTCGAGAGTCAAGGGTCAAGAGCCAGAGACGATTTACCAACACCTTCTGGCTCTCGACCCTCGACTCTAGACTCTCGACTTTCTCACGCTGCTTCCGCTTCCTTGAACCATTCGTCGAGTTCTTCGCGCTCCGGGCGGAATTCGCTTGTCACGCCGCGGCGGGCCATTTCGATCGCCACCTTCGGCGGCAAGATTGTTGGCAAAGCCGACGACGATCGACGCGATCGTGCGGAAGAACGCGCCTTCGGCCATGCCCAGGAATTCCATCCGCGTCGCCAGCGGGGCGGCGAACCCGTACGACAACAAAATGCCCAGGAACGTTCCGACGAGCGCGGCGCCCACCTTGTGGCCGATTTCCGCCGGCGGGCCGTCGATGTGACCCATCGTGATCACGATGCCCAGCACCGCCGCCACGATGCCGAAGCCCGGCAGCGCGTCGGCCATCTTCGTCAAGCGCCGACATCGGCGCATGATGCTCTTCTTCCATGCACCTTCAGCTCGGCTTCGAGCAGCTCGGCCATCTGCTCCGGCTTGACCGTGGCGTCGATCAGCGGCCCCATGCCGCCGCAGATGAAGTGCAGCAGGTGATGGTTGTGCGGCAACCTTCGGATACTTGCTGAAGATGCTGCTCTCTTCCGGCTTCGAGATGTGCGGCTCGAGCGCGAGCATGCCGTCGCGGCGGGCCAGGCGGAGCAAGTCGTACATGCACTTGAACGCTTCTTCGTAGGCCGACTTGTTGAAGGGCGAGCCTTTGACGACTGCCAACGAGCCCCTTCATCAGGTCGATGAGCACTTTCTTCGGCGCACTGACGATCAGCCCGCCCAGCGCGGCCCCGCCGATCGTGACGAACTCGGACGGGTGAATCAGCGCGCCGATGTGCCCGCCGGCCATCGTGAAGCCGCCGAGCACCGCGCCGATCACCAACGATGACACCGACGATGACAATCATTTGAACAACAAATTCGCGCTAGGTGCCACGAGCCGAGCGGCACTGGGGAGGTCGAGCACCAATTCAACAAAACTTGTCCGCCTCGGCTCGGAGTACTTTTCTTCCAGGCGAGTACGAAACGACTGGGAACGCAATTGCCCCTTTCCCCGGCAGCAGCACGCCGCCGGAGCGTTGCGAAATTGCCCGTGCAACCATAGCATCGACAACTTGGCTGGGAGCGTGATTTGGTGCACATTGGGCACTTTGCCCGAGTAGGACGGCCGCGCGTTGCACGCCTGAAATTCACAGACCCTACAATCGGCCCAAGGCCGCGGGGCCACCCCGATTTGACGCCCGCCGAAATTCCTTCTAAGTTGAGTCGACGCTGCACCTAGTTCGTGCTATCAAGTCCACGCGGGGCAAGCCCCGCCGCTAAATTCGGCAATTGGTGTTCGGATTCGTATCGGAGATCAGTGTATGTCGCTCCGCGGTTTTGGCGATCGCCGATTATTCCGTTTGCTTTGCCATGTACTGGCCGTTGTGACGGCGACTGCACCTTCCGCATCGGTCGTCGCGCAGACGAATGCGGCCCAGCAAGCAGTGCGCAGAAGTGTCGATAATCTCGGCGGCGCGCCGCTCGATACGGAGCGAAACTCCGGGTCCGTCTCCGCGCAACCGGCAAGTTACCAACGCGACGTGTTGCCAATTCTTCGCGCGCACTGCCACGGCTGCCACGGCACCCGACGGACCAGTGGCGGCCTGGAGATGACCACCTTCGACAATCTACTTCGCGGCGGTGAGAGCGGCTCGCCGGCCATCGTGCCCGGGAATCCCGATGAAAGTTATCTCGTTCAGCAGATCACGCCGGAAGGTGGCCGCGCTGCGATGCCCCAGCGCCGACCGCCGCTGGCCGGCGCTCAAATCGCGCTCATCCGGCGCTGGATTGAAGAGGGCGCCGTCAACGATGCTGCAACAAGCAACGCGACGGATTCCCCGCGCGATACATACCGCGACGAGCGCGGCATGTCATCGTATGGAACCGCGAGCGGCATGATCGACACCACCTATGTCGCCCCCAATGCGATCGCCTTGATCGTGCTGCGGCCGGCACAGATCCTGGCGGCGCCGATAGCCGAACTTTTGCCCAAGGAGGTCGCGACGGCCGCCGGTATGGAATTCGCGGGTGTCGATCCCACAAGTATCGAAGAAGTCGTTCTATTTATCCAATTGCCCCCGACTCACTCAGGAGGAACGATCAAATTCACATCGCCGTTCCGCGCGGCGTCGATCCCTCCGCATCTTCGGCAGCAGGCCCAAATTGCCGATTTAGGCGGCAAACGTTATCTGAAAAGCACACACCCGGTGTTGCCGAGTTTTTTTGGTCCGAATAACCGCACACTTGTGGTGGCGCAAGATGCCACACTGCGGCAGTTGGTAGAGTCGAGAGATCAGCCGCAGTCGGGTACTTTGCTCGATCGTGTTCGTAACGCGCCGGCCGGCAGCGATCTTTATGTTGCCGTTGACGTTGCCACATTGCGGCCTTTTATCGAAATCGGCATGGCCCAAGCGAAATCCTCCGGCAACATCCCCCCCCAAGCGGAGAAGTTCCTGGAGATTCCCAAGCTCGTGAGCGCCGCCGAGCTGACGTTTAACATGTCTAGGCCAGGCCCATCGTCACTGGTGCTTCACGCGAATGATGATGAAGCCGCGGGGCAGCTTGAATCGCTGATCACCCAGGCTTCCGATCAAGGGCAGAGCCGTTATGGCGCCGAGCAACCTCAAGGCTACGACCCCGTTGCTCAAGCGATGTCGCAGTACAAGGAGCGGATGTCACAACCCTTCCGGCCGCAGCGCGTGGGAACGAGCATAACACTCTTCCAACTCGACGGCCAAAACCCCGCGCATCAACAGCTCGTGAATCTGGCGGTGGTCGGTCTGGCCGCCGCGGCCACGATGCCCGCATTTCAAGCTGCCCGTCAAGCCACCCAGGGCGCCACACCACCGCCGCCGGAAACTGGGCTGGAGCAACCGGCGGAATCGCAAGAAATACCTCCATCGCAAGACTTTCAAACCCGATAAGCGCCCGTATAGATACGTTCTGGCTCTCGACTCTCGACCCATAGCTCTCGACCCTGCCATGCCTCTGCTCGTCGTCGGCTCCGTCGCCATTGATAACGTCGAAACGCCACACGATCGCCGCGACGGTCTGCTGGGCGGCTCGGCCACGCATTTCTCCTACGCCGCCAGCTTCTTCACGCCGGTGCAGCTGGTGGGCGTCGTCGGCGGCGACTGGCCGCCCGAGCACACCGAGTTCCTCAGCAACCGCGGCATCGACGTCTCGGGCATTCAGGTCGTGCCCGGCGGCAAGACGTTCCGCTGGACCGGCCGCTACGAGCCCAACATGAACGACCGCGAAACGCTCGACATCGAGCTCAACGTGTTCGGCGAGTTCGAGCCGTCAGCTGTCGCGCCGAGTTCCGCCGCGCCGAGTACGTGTTCCTCGCCAACGGCGTGCCGGCTACGCAACTGAAAGCGCTCGAGCAGGTGCCCGGCTGCCGGCTCGCCGTCGCCGACACGATGGAGCTGTGGATTCAAACCACGCACGACGATCTGATGACAGCTGTTCCGCCGCATCGACGGCCTGGTGATCAACGACAGCGAAGCCAAGATGCTCGCCGACACCGAAAACCTCGTGCTCGCCGGCCACACGCGTCCGCGAGATGGGCCCGAAGTTCGTCGTCATCAAGAAGGGCGAGCACGGCGCGATGTTCTTCAGCGAGCACGAAACCTACGTGCTGCCCGCGTTCCCGACCGAGAAAGTCATCGATCCCACCGGCGCCGGCGACAGCTTCGCCGGCGGCATGATGGGCTACCTCGCCCAGCACGACAACTTCGACCCCAAGACGCTCAAAACCGCCATGGCCTACGGCATCCTCGTCGCCAGCTTCAACGTCGAAGGCTTCGGCCTGGAGCGGATGCAACAGATCACCCGCGACGACATCGAGGAGCGGATGACGGCGTACAAGAAGATGCTGACGTTTTGAAGCAAATCAATTTCGGATTGCGGATTTCGGATTGGTTCCCCGATTCCGAAATCCGCAATCCGAAATCCGCAATGAACCACCGCACCTTCATCGCCGTGGCCGCGTCACCCGAAATCCGGCAACGAGCACTACGGCTCATTGAGACGCTTCGTCCAGCCGCCGGCGATGTGAAATGGGTCGAGGCTGAAAACCTGCACTGGACAATGCAGTTTCTCGGCAACATCGACGAGCGAGATATTCCTGAGGTATGCGAAGCGGTCGCCAAGGCGGCCGAGGAAATGGAAGCGTTCGAGGTTGAAACTCGCGGTACCGGTGCGTTTCCCTCGGCCGATCGACCGCGCACATTATGGGTCGGGGCGGGGCAGGGCGAGCGAAGTATGTCGGTTCTGCATGCGGCCGTCGAACGTCGTCTCAAAAAGCGCGGTTATCGCGGCGAGGAGCGGCGGTTTGTTCCGCACATCACCATCGGTCGCGCCCGCGGCAAAGGTCGGCCGCAATCGCTGACAATCGAGCTCGCCGAGTTGGCCGATTACGACGCCGGCACCATGCTTGTCGACGAAGTCACTGTATACGCCAGTGAGCTGGGCCGCGATGGCCCCGAATACCGCGTCCTCTCCCGCGCACCGCTGTCATGACGGCTTGCGCTGCTCGCGGGTTTGCGTGGCCAGTGGAATGCAACCAAGCTTGCTTACGGCGTGCGCTTTGCTATATGCTGCCGATGGACTGGAAATTCCCGACAGATTGCCATGATGACCATTTCCACGGCGCCCGAAAAAAAACCGCTGGAAAACTGGCGTTCCCGTCGGTTCGCCTACTTGATCGCTGCCGGAGCAGTTGTTGCCTCTACGGCCGTGCAGCTGGTGATCGATCCGTACGTCGGCGACACCTTGATCTTCAGCACATATTTTGCGGCGATCGTCGTGGCCGCGGCGTACGGTGGTTTTTGGCCGGGTGTGCTGGCGATCGTCCTCAGTGTTGTAGCGGCCGATTGGTTCTTCGTCGAGCCGAGGTACTCGCTTGGCATTCCTTGGGACTCGACCAATGCCTGGACCGGCATCATCACGTTTTGTCTCATTGCACTTGCGCTCGCCGCCATCAGCGAAGCTTTGCACCGTAACCGGGCCAAAGCTTATTTGCTCGCCGAACAGCGGGCAGCGGCCATGGAAGCGGCCACATCACAACGCGAATTGCTGCACGTCACGCTGAGCAGCATCGGCGATGCGGTCATCGCCACTGATGAGCAAGGGCGTGTCTCGTTTATGAATTCGACGGCCGAGCAGCTGCTCGCGTGGACTAACAAGGATGCGTCCACCCGGGCCTTGAAGGAAGTGTTCCACATCATCAACGAGCGTACGCGCTTGCCAGCAGAAGACCCTTGCGAAAGGGTGCTCCGGACGGGCCGCGTTGTCGGCCTGGCCAATCACACCGTTTTGGTTTCACGTGACGGCACGGAGCGGCCGATCGACGACAGCGCGGCGCCAATTCGCGATGAGCACGGAAATCTCCGAGGCGTCGTCGTGGTTTTTCGTGACGCCACGGCCCAGCGACGCACTCAGGAAATCAACGAGCGATTTGCGGCGATTGTTGAGCATTCGGACGACGCCATCATTGCCAAGCGGCTGGACGGAACGATTACCAGTTGGAACGCCGCTGCCGAACAGCTTTACGGGTTTTCCGCCAAAGAAGCGATCGGCCAACCAATCTCAATGATCGTTCCGCCAGAACGACGCGACGAATTGCAAGGCATCATGAAACGCCTTCAGAAAGGTGAGCGGATCGATCATTTGGAAACCGTCCGCATGCGGCGCGACGGAACGCGTGTCGATGTATCACTCACCATATCGCTAGTCAAAGATGAGTATGGCAACGTGATCTGGCGCTTCGAAGATCGCGCGCGACATCACCGAGCAAAAGAAAACCCACGAGGCGCTGCAGCGGAGCGAGGAGCACGCCCGGTTCCTCTCGGAAGCCAGTAAGTCGATGGCGGCACTGGTCGACGTCGAAAGCAGTATGCAACGCCTCGCCCGGCTCTGTGCACCGCGATTCGCCGATTGGTGCGCCGTGTATCTGCTCGATGAGGAGCGCACATCTCAGCTCATCGCCTGCGCCCACGGCGACCCGCAAAAAGAACCTCTGCTTATGGAGGTGTCGACGCACTATCCGCCCGATTGGCGCGTTCCAACGATCGCGAGTCGCGTGCTGGGCAGCGGCGAAGCCGCGTATCTACCGGACGTGCCCCAATCGTACCTGGACTCGGTCACTCGGGACGCCCGTCATGCCGAGTTAATCGGGGCACTCGCGCCGCGCTCTGTGATCGCCGTGCCGCTGGAGAGCCGGGGGCGAACGATCGGCGTCATTGGCTTAGCTCGAACGGACGGTCGCGTAGCATTCTCAGCTGACGAATTCGACGTCGCCCAGGAGCTCGCGCGGCGGGCCGCCACGGCAATCGACAATTGCCGGCTGTATGATGAACTGCGCAGCGCCGACCGTCAGAAGGACGATTTTCTCGCAATGCTCGCCCACGAGCTGCGCAATCCGCTGGCGGCAATCGACTATGCAACTCACCTTTCGCGCGTCTCGCCGGAACAAGCCGCCAATGCCACCGACATTATTCATCGACAGGTTCGGCAGCTTTCACGTCTGATCGACGATCTGCTCGACGTCTCGCGGATCACGCGCAACAAAATTGAGCTGCAGAAGGAGAACATCGATGCCGCGACCCTCGTCAATCGCGCGGCGGGCACCGCGCGGCCGGTCATCGACGAGCATAAGCATCGCTTCGACGTGGAGGTGGCGCTGGATGAAATGCCCTTGCATGTCGACCCGACGCGGGTGGAACAAGTCATCGTCAATCTGCTGACCAATGCGGCAAAATACACGCCTGCAGGTGGGCACATCACGCTCAAGGCCCAACCCGAGGACGATCAAATCGTCGTCAAGGTGAAGGATACTGGCGCGGGCATTCCGCGGGAGATGCTGCCGCGGGTCTTCGAGCTGTTCACCCAGGTCAATCCGCAGATCGATCGCACCAAGGGTGGCCTCGGCATCGGCTTGACGGTGGTGCGTCGGCTCACGGAAATGCACGGCGGGACAGTGTCCGCCACGAGCGAAGGTCTCGGCAAAGGCAGCGAGTTCACGGTCCGCCTGCCCCGCAACACGGAAAACGCGGCGGAAATATCGGGCAGCGATGTCGTCGCTCACCCACCACACGGACTGCGCGTGTTAGTCGTCGAGGACAACGTCGACATGGCACGATCGCTGGCACTCTTACTGAAGAAAGCCGGTTGTGAGACGCAAGTTGTTCATGATGGTGCCGCCGCTTTGGAAGTGGCTAATTCCTTTCCGCCGCAAGTCGTCCTCTTGGATATTGGACTGCCGGGACTCGACGGGTACGAAGTTGCGCGCCGGTTCCGTGCTGATCCGCAGCACGCCCATGTGCGACTCATTGCCGTATCAGGATACGGGCAACTGCAAGATCAAAAACGCTCGAAAGACGCGGGATTCAATCACCACCTGGTAAAGCCCGTGGCATTTGACGCGCTCTTAGCCACGCTCACCAAATAAGCCGCTCGCGGTAGCGCGCCATCCCAGGCCCTGCACACCCGCGTGTTGCGATTAACAATTCCCTGTGAAACAATAGTCTCGCGATCGTGTACCAGTCACTCACTCATTAACTCAATCTGAAAATGCTATTAACCACCAAGACACAAAGAACACCAAGAGGCTGATACGTCGGGAACAAAGTTACTGATGAACGCTATGCGAAGCTCTCGCTTATCATCATTCATCCCTGAGCTAATTGCTTTCTTCGTGTCCTTGGTGTCTTTGTGGTTCAATTGCTTTCCGTTTTATACTGCGAGCTTCATGAAAATGCAGTCTCCATCGCTCACGCGATTCGCAATCGTCCTGACGCTTATCATCGCCGCCCAACTCTCCTTTGCCGCGGATCAGCCGCAGTGGGGCGCCCGCTATTCGCGCAATCTCGTGTCGGACGAGCGGAATCTGCCCGAATCGTTCAATCCCGACACGGGTGAAAACGTGCGTTGGGTGTTCCAGCTCGGATCGAACGGCTACGCCACGCCGATCATCGCGGAGGGCCGGGTGCTCATCGGCACCAACAACGACCCTCCGCGCGATCCGAAAAATGTCGGCGATCGCGGTGTTCTGCTGTGTTTGAACGAAGCGGACGGCAAGCTCCTCTGGCACCTCGCCTCGCCGAAGCGGGACCAGTTCAACGATTGGCCGAACGTGGGCATCTGCTCGCCTCCCACCGTCGAAAACGGCCGTGTCTATCTCACCTCCAATCGCGGCGAAGTCCTCTGCCTCGACCTGGCGGGCCAGGCCAACGGCAACGACGGCACGTTCACCGACGAAGCCCATTACATGGTGGCGACCGATGAGCAGCCGCTGGAAATCGGCCCGCAGCATGCCGACATTTTGTGGAAGTTCGACATGTTCGAAGAGCTCGGCGTGCGGACGCACGACCAAATGCACAGCTCGCCGCTGATCCACGGCGACGTAATTTACGTGGGTACGTCCAACGGCGTTGACGGAACGCATCGCCACGTCCCGGCGCCGGACGCCCCTAGCCTCATCGCACTCGACAAAAACACCGGCCGTCTGCTGGCCACGGACGGCGAACCGATCGGCGCGCACATTACGCACTCCACTTGGTCGTCACCATCGCTCGGCATGGTCGGAGGTCGAGAGTTGATCTTCTTCGGCGCCGGAAACGCGATCCTCTACGCCTTCGAACCAATAACTCTTCCTCGTCTGGTAGAGGGTCAATCCGCTCTCCCTCTGGGAGAGGGCCGGGGTGAGGGTTCTTCCATTCCCACCCTCAAAAAAATCTGGCAATACGACTGTGACCCCGACAGCCCGCGCGGCATTCTCCACGAAGTTCAAGGTAACCGCCGCGCCGGCCCCAGCACGATCACCGGGATGCCGGTGTTCCACGATGGCCGCGTGTATGTCACCGCGGGCGGCGACCTGTGGCACGGCAAACTCGAATGCTATCTTCACGCCGTCAGCGCCGAAGGTAGCGGCGACATTACGAAGTCCGGCCGGCTGTGGGCCACTCCGCTCAGCCGACATTGCATGTCTACACCCTCGATCGCTGACGGCCTGGCCTACATCGCCGACTGCGGCCGTCAGGTTTCATGTATCGACACACAAACCGGCAAAGCGGTCTGGGTCCATCGAGCGGACGGCGAAATCTGGTCATCCACGTTGGTGGCTGACGGCAAGGTCTATGTCGGTTCGCTGCGCGGCGACTTCTGGACGCTCGGCGCCGGGCGTGAACTAAAGGTTCTCTCTCGCGTCGATCTCGGCGAGCCCGTGCACGCCACCCCCACTGCTGCCAACGGTACACTTTATGTGGGCACTAAAAGCCGCCTGTTTGCCCTGACAATGCCAGAAACTGAAACGCATCAGTCGCCAGCCCAGTAAGAATGTGATTCGTATCACCGATGATCAGGCTTTCGCGCTCAAGTGAATATGCAATTAGCGCGGTCGTACAACTGGCCAGCGCACCGCCTGGCACACTCCGTTCGTGCCCTGAACTCGCGCGGAAAGGCAAGTTGCCAGAACGGTACTTGCTACATATTCTCCGGCGGCTCGTAGAAAGCGGCATCCTTAATTCGACGCGTGGCACGACAGGTGGTTACGCGTTGGCGCGTGCTCCGCGTCAAATCACGTTGTTGAACCTGGTTGACGCCGTGGAGAATTCTTTCAGCCAGAAACCCGCGATCGCCCGCGGATTAGGACCGAACACTCGCGCTCGACTTGCAAAGTTGCTGCAAAGCGCCTCGCGGGCGGCGAACGCCGAGCTGCAAAAGGTGACGCTGGCAGACCTGGTGCGTAACAAGCGCGGGAAAGGCCGCTAGCGCGCCTCTTACCTGCGCCACTGCGCCGCCTGGGATGAAACGCGCGGCTTGGAGTTTGTCAGTCATCTGGCTGCAGCCATACCAGCAGCTCGCCAACTTGGTGCTCTGTCATTTTATTTCCACGTTTTGCCGATGCGTCAGGGTACCGAGGCCATATCTCAAATCGATGTCGATCTAATACGAATGTCTTGCCAACCTGCAACGTTAGGGTCTCGCCGTTTTGTAGCGCGCGATTGGTAATTGGTGTGTGTTCGATGTGCGTGACGTCCATCTGATATGCCAGGTTCCATTCCCAACTGCGGCCGCCTGGCAAACTGAAGGGC
The DNA here is from genome assembly GCA_963786455.1 of uncultured Planctomycetota bacterium. GTDB lineage: Bacteria > Planctomycetota > Planctomycetia > Pirellulales > Lacipirellulaceae > JABDGM01. The sequence continues at coordinate 59,793 of CAWAZX010000021.1, forward strand.
CGCGTGTGCCGTGAACCCGTTCCGACCACGTCCAACGTAAACCGCGGCTTGCCCTGAGCCCACGAAAGACTCACCACATGCTCGCCCGGGCCAAGATCTATGGGGTTGGAAGGCGAACGATCAGCCACCACGATTGCGTTAGGCGGCAGCCGCGGAACAATTTTGTCGTCCGGCATCGTGTTAAGCCGAACATTGAGAATCACGCTCCGCCCTTTCGGCACATAGACTCTCCAGCTCAAAGAGCCGTCACTCTCATCCGTGTCTACTTTCACGACATGGGCCACATCGAGATCAGTGACCTGTAAGATTCCTCCCTTCTGCAGCAACTGCAGACGGAGCGATCGTTCATGGTCCAGTTCATGGTAGAGCCGCACGACGACGATCACCAGCGCCACGATTGTCGTCACCAGCAGCAAATTGAGAATGGAAACTCGGGGTCTCATGACGGCCCTTCAGGACGAAAAATCCCAGATTAACGTCCTCTCCGCCACTACTTATAGTTCGGAAGCTTCGCCGGCTGCAACCCGTTGCCGCAAGGATCGCGATACCGACGCCGATAAGAAGTAGTGCCGCCGGCTCCGGCACCGGCGTGAGCAGGAATCCTCACCCGATTTCGTTTACTCCTCCTGGGCCGTCCGGATCAAAAGTACCAGTCCCCACGATCTGGCCACGATCATTCATGGCCGTAGCACCGGTAATTGTCCAACCGACGATGTCCGCCGGATCGAGCACGCTTACGACGTCGACTATCGTGCCCGACGTACCATTTGGAGTGTGGGGCGTCCACAGCGACAGTCGACTGCCCGACGACGTCATGATGGAGCCTACCAGTTGACCAGCCGAATTGATTGCCGACACAAAAAGTGGGCCGCCCGATACACCTACAAGTGCGATGGTGTCCATGATCGCGCCGGTGGTGGCATTCGGATTTGTAGGCGTCCAAAGAAAGGTGCGATTCCCGCCCGCCGCGCTGCTTCGGCCCACAACCTGGCCGTAGGAATTGACGCGAAATGCTTCGCTGTTGTCAGTACCGCCGGGTAAATCGCCCAGGTCGATCATTGAGCCAGTCACGCCGTTAGGCGTAGTGGGAGTCCAAAGAAACGCTCGCACCCCTGTCATCGCAACACCAATTCCGACGACTTGTCCAAATGCATTGATCGCGAATGCTTCGCTGAAATCGGCGCCGCCGGGCAGGTCATCCAGGTCCAACGAGCTGTCCGAGATTCCGTTAGGCGTCGTCGGTGTAAACAAGAGCGCGTTGGGGCCAGAGCCCATTGGCTGCGCAATACCGACCACCTGGCCCACATCGTTGATACCGCGGAAATGCGGTGGAGGCCCGCTCGGCAATCCCGCTGGAATCATCATCGCGCCGGTGGTGCCATTCGGAACATCGGGTGTCCAAATATAGGGGGCAATCCCACTCAGACCCACAATCTGACCACGTGAGTTAATTCGCCATACGGATGTCTGGAATTTTGGAACGCCCGGCAGAGATCCAAGAGCTACCATCGAGCCGTTGGTGCCGTTCCTCGAGGTCGGCGTCCAGAGAAATGGCAGCGGGGGACCGATATCCTCATCGGTCATGCCAATTACCTGGCCATAAGAATTGATATCGTGAACGAGGGTTTCATCTCGCCCGCCCGGAAAACTGCCGAGGTCGGTGAAAATGTATTGACCGACTGCGGCAGCCGACAGCGGAACTGCCAAGGAAGCAATCGCAGCAACGAGGTGCCGGGCTATAGGTCTCGTTCTCATTAGCGACCTCACGACGAGGATGTGGCCATAGCCGGCAAATTCATGGCGCCGGCCTGTCGCGCTTCGTACCCGCCGCCAGCAGTATGATACCTAGCCAAGTCAAATAAAGCGCCGCCGGTTCCGGCACTGGCGTTAACAGAATTCCATGCAACACCGGCATCACACCCCCTGGACCGTCGGGATCAAACATTCCTAATCCTGCAATTTGTCCTGCATCGTTGATTGCCGCAGCACCTAGGATTCTCCAGCCATTGCCACTTGGAGACATCAGCAAAGTGTTCAAATCATCCATTGTTCCCGTCGAGCCGTTCGGAGTGGATGGGGTCCACACGAATGCACTCCCACTACTCAAGCCCACGACTTGACCGCGAATTGATGCCAGTTGCACGGCTGGAATTAGATCCGCCGGGCAAATCGCCCAGATCGATCATCGAGCCTGTCATTCCGTTGAGCGTGTTCGGCGTCCAAAGAAATGCCCGCTGTCCCGTTGCGGCAAGGCTCTCGCCAGCAACTTGTCCCGATGAGTTGATGGCAGTCGCTTGGCTTAAATCGGTGCCACCAGGCAGGTCACCGAGGTTGATCATGGACCCGCTGCTGCCATTGGGAGTCGTCGGCGTCCAGAGAAAACCGCGTAAGCCTGTCGCTGTGTCACTTCCTCCCACGACCTGACCAAGTGAATTGATTGCAGTTGCGCTGCTATTATCGCCGCCACCGGGCAGTTCGCCCAAATCGAACATCGAACCCGACGTGCCGTTCGGAGAAGTAGGCGTCCACAAGAAGCGCGAGGCGCCGTTGCTGCACCGCCTTCGCCGACAACCTGGCCCAACGAATTAATTCCCCGTGCGAAGCTGGTGTCCACACCGCCCGGCAAGTCGCCAAGGTCAACCACCGAACCGGTGGTACCGTTGGGCGTCGTCGGTGACCAAAGAAAGGCGTGAAAAGGATTACCGGACGCGCCAGCCACTTGCCCGATTCCGTTAATGCCGGCCGCTTCACTTCTTCCCGAGGACGGACCCGGCAACGGGCCCAATTCGACCATCGAGCCGGTCGTTCCATGCGGGGCGTTGGGCGTCCAAAGATAGGCGCGGGATACAGCGCCCCCTGCGACATCGCTCTGTCCGACGACCTGCGCAAACGAATTGATCCCCGTGGCGGGACTCACCTCTTCACCACCCGGCAAGTCACCCAAATCCGTCACGGCGTACGGCCCAATCGCCATGACCACACTATTGTCGAGGAGAATGGCAACGGCGACCAACGAAAAAAAGTGCCCACATCTCATTAGCGTCACCCTTTCAATACTTGTCCCCTTGTTGCTTCGCCAACAATGCTTGCCGCAGGTGCGTTATTCCACTGGCAACAATCGCACGCGACATGCGCTATACCGCGTCACTGCGGACAAGTGCGATGCCCACGGCAATGAGAACGATTGCCGCCGGCTCCGGCACCGGGGTCAGCAAGAATCCGCGTTGCGGGACTCGGCTCGTTGTTGTCCACATAAATTGGCAGCGACTGCACGCCGCCGCTGGGCACGAAGGCCCCCTCGAAGTTTATGGCAATTGGATTCGCCAAACATTGCGATGAGTAGGTCACCAAGAATAATAATCCCAGCTGTCGAGTTAATGGATAACACATTCGTAAGATCTGGTGTGACCTACTAGTTTATCACGCCTTGTTTTACAGGATTCGAAGTCCGTTGGATCGTACCGCCGTGTATGGAGGACTGCAACAATTTTCGTCCAGATTCTCCCTGTATGGCCACACCGGCCGTCCGTCAGGTGGGAATAGTCCTCACTGGCTGTCGGCAGTGACCACAATCGCTAGTAGTGTACAAACTATACCTACGCAATTTGCCGGTTTCCGGTGGGCCGCTCTTGCAAGGTGGTATGAACGCCGATACAGTACACATGCGTACATTAAGTCACGTAACTTGCTCCTCCCTTGATGGGAGAGGTTAGACCGGCCGACAGCCCTCTCCTAACCTCTCCCAAAGGGAGCGGAGCGACTCGCAACTGCGGGTCCGCCGAGGAATGCAAACCACTTGCCATTCGCACCGTTCTATTAGATAAAGGGTCCTGTTCATGGTCACCACCGCCGCCAACAATCATCGCCCCGCCGGCACTGCCGCCGCGACCAACTCGTATGGCCAAGTCAGACAAGACCAACAAGAAGCCCGGCCGGCCGTCAGGAACCAAGCCGACCAGCGTCCTCGAAAACAGCCCCGAGCTCCGCAACACCGTCGCCGCGATCGAGAAGCAGTTCGGCGAAGGCTCGATCATGCCGCTGGGCGGCGACACGGTCCACGCGATCGAAGGCATCTCGACCGGCAGCCTGTCGCTCGACATCGCCCTCGGCGGCCAGGGCATTCCCCGCGGCCGCGTCATCGAAATCTTCGGCCCCGAATCGAGCGGCAAGACGACGCTCGCCCTGCACGTCGTCGCCGAGGCCCAGAAGGCCGGCGGCATCGCCGCGTTCATCGACGCCGAGCACGCCCTCGACCCCAGCTGGGCCAAGAAGCTCGGCGTCGACCTCGAAATGCTGCTCGTCAGCCAGCCGAGCTAGCGGCGAAGAGGCCATGCAGATCACCGAGATGCTCATCAAGTCGAACGCGGTCGACGTGATCGTCATCGACTCGGTCGCCGCCCTCGTGCCCAAGAAGGAGCTCGACGGCGAAATCGGCGACTCGCACGTCGGCCTGCAGGCCCGGCTGATGAGCCAGTCGCTCCGCAAGCTCACCGGCCGCGATCGCCAAGAGCCGCACGGTCGTGATCTTCATCAACCAGATCCGCGAGAAGATCGGCGTCATGTTCGGCAGCCCCGAAACCACGCCCGGCGGCCGGGCCCTGAAGTTCTACGCCTCCTGCCGCATCGACGTCCGCCGCATCGGCCAGCTCAAGGAAGGCGAAGAAGTCGTCGGCCAGCGCGTGCGGGCCAAGGTCGTCAAGAACAAGGTCGCCCCGCCGTTCCGCGTCGCCGAGTTCGACATGATGCACACCGACGGCATCAGCTACGAAGGCGACATCCTCGACATGGGCATGGAGCAAAAGATCGTCGGCCGCACCGGCGCCTGGTTCCGCTACGGCGACCTGCAGCTCGGCCAGGGCAAAGAAAAGGCCCGGCTGTTCCTCAAGGAGAACCCCAAGATCGCCGAAGAGATCAAAGAAAAAGTCATGGCCGCCGGCGGCTCGGGAGACAAGCTGGCCAAGTCGTTCGGCGGCGATAGTGACGGCGAGGAGACGAACCGAGTAGGTCCGGCGAGCCGAGCTGGACTCGTTGCGCCCACCGCGTCAGCCCACTGAGATGTGCCGCTCGGCTCGCGGCACCTACGGGCGCATCGTTGACCGCTCGCATTGCCATCATCGCCATATTCACCACGGCCGCCCTCCAGCCGCTTGCCGGCTTAGCGCAGCCACCAGACAACGCGAACACCGATCGCCTGGCCGCCGTCGCCGCATTCGAGCAACGCTCATCGACGCGATCGCCCGCGCCGAGCCGAGCGTCGTCGCCATTTCTCGCACAACGCCGACGGCAGCAGCCAGACCACTCAGCCCGATCTGCCGCCGACGACATCTTTCGGCGAATTGCGTCCGGCAAACGTCGACGCAGTCGTACCGCCCGTCGTCGCCGCCGGCGTGATCATCGACCCAGCCGGACTCGTGCTGACCCAATATCTGGCCGTTCACGAAGGCGACGCAGCACACGATCACCACGATCGACGGCAAGACCTACCCCGCCACGATCCGCGCCGCCGATCCCCGCAGCGGCCTCGCCGTCCTCGCCATCGATCCAGGCGAGCCCGCTCAGCCGGCGTCCGGCGAACGTGCTCAAACACAGCGCCAGCCGCCAGCTTTCCCGCCATCCGCTTCGGCGATGCCACGAACCTCCGCAAGGGCCAATTCGTCATCGCCATCGGCAACCCGTTCGCCATCGAAGCGACGGCCAGCCAACCGCCAGCTGGGGCATCGTCACCAACCTCGCCCGCAAAGCACCGCCCGGCACCAACCTCAACGACGCCCCGGCCCCTGAACGACTACCGCACGACGCTGCACCATCTCGGCACGCTCATCCAAACCGACGCCAAGCTCGGTTGGAGCGCCGGCGGCGGAGCACTCGTGAACCTGCGAAGGCGAGCTGGTCGGCCTCACAACGACCGCCGCCACCATCGCCGGCCACGAACAACCGGCCGGCTACGCGATTCCGATCAACGCGACCATCCGCCGGATCATCGACACGCTCAAACAAGGCCGCGAAGTGGAGTACGGCATGTTCGGCATCAGTTTTGGCGGCGCGAGCGCAGCCCACGACAGGCCGCGGCAGCGGCGTGGTTGTCGACCAGGTGTTCGCCGGCGGCCCGGCGGCACGCGCCGGACTTCAATCGGGCGATGTGGTCACGCGCGTCAATAACCGCCCCATCATTGACAACGACGCCCTCCAGCTGGCCGTGAGTGTGCTGCCGCCCTCAACGACGGCCTCCATCGAGTATGCACGCGACAGTCGCGTGTCGACAGCGCAGGTGAAGCTCGCAAAGCTCGCCGTGGGAGGCAAAACGTTCGCCACGGTTCGGCCCGAAAGCTGGCGCGGCATCCGCGTGGACTATGCGACGGCGCAGGAGGCCGCCAGTTTTCTCGCGGCAATTGAATCGAACGCGTATGATGCTGAAGGATGCGTGCTTGTCGCGGAAGTGGAACCCGGCAGTCCGGCCGACCAGGCCGGTATACGCAAGGGCATGTTCATCAGCCACGTCGGCGACAGGCGTGTGACGACGCCGGAGGAGTTTTACATGGCGGTCCGCAACGTGAAGAGCGAAAAGGATCTCCGCTTCACTCGGCCGCTGGAGCCGACCGCGTCCGCGGATCGCAACAATGCAAGCACGCCAAATAAACCGCAGCAATAGTACACATTAACATCGCAGGTTGAGGGGGAACAAGATTTGTCGATTTGCGGCCACGAAGTAACCAATTGCCGCAAACCCTATTCCGGTCCGCTTCGTAGTGTTATTGTTGAAAACGGGCAAATTACCCGCACGGAAGCCAGAACTTGGTTCCATACTCTCGACTATCCGGCGTCAGCCTTCCGGCCGTCGCCCTCATAATTCTGATGACATCCGCCGGTGTTGCGACACCGCCGCGGACAGCTGCCGGTGCCCCTTCGGCCGAAGAGCTCTTGTTGCAAGCCGCCGCTGATGGCCCGGCGCAGTGCAAGCGCAGCGGCGCGCGTTCCTGGCTACGTCAAAAGTTTGTTTGTGAAGCAGATTGCAAGCGGTATGGCCTGCAACTCGATGACGACATCGAACCGGCTCGCATCGACAAACGCGTGGTGATTCTCGTCCACGGTTTCAATTCGACTCCGCTGCAGAACGCGGCGATGATGACGACCATTCGCTCCGCCGGACTGCCGTGCGGAAGCTTTGCTTACCCGAACGATCACACCATCCTGGCGTCGGCCCAACTGCTGTCGAACGAGCTGCGCCGTTTTAGTCGTCTTCATCCCGGCTGCCGCGTGCTATTGGTCTGCCATTCGATGGGCAGCCTGGTGGCGCGGGCGTGCATCGAGGACCCGCACGTACGATCCCGGCAACGTGGAGCGACTGATCATGATCGCGCCGCCGACCCACGGCACACTGATCGCTCATTTCGCGGTGGGCAGCGATTTGTGGGAACACTGGCTTTCGCGGCGGGATGGCGGGCCTTGGAGGCGAACGCGAGATTCGATCGTCGATGGACTGGGCGAAGCGGCCGGCGACCTCTGTCCCAGTTCGACGTTCTTGCACGACCTCAACACTCGCCCGCGCAACCCGCACGTACGGTACTCCATCTTCTAGGAACAAGTGCTCGCTTTAGCGAGGCGCAACTGGCGTGGATTCGCGATTCGGTGTGCGATCAACTGGCGAAATTGCCGGGCGGCGAAGGGAGTGCTGATCGACCTGGAGTCGATTCTCAACGACATCGACGAGCTCGTGGAAGGCAAGGGCGACGGCGTGGTCGCGGTGAAGCGGGGCCGGCTGGACGGCGTTTCGGATACGCTCGTCATGCCGTTCGGCCATCTGGCAGTGACCGGCGAGCCGAGCAGCGATGAGTTACGGAACGTACAGCGGGCAGTGGTTGAACGGCTACATTAGCAAGAAACATGCTTACGGGCTGCCGCCCGAAAGCATGCCACCCGCCAACCGTTCGGACACGTTGTTGCCTATTCGGCGTCGGAGACGCCTACCACACGCACTCAGGACTGCAATCGCACTCGCGAATTGTAGAGCGCTTGCGGGCTCGGGTACTGCCCCACCAGTGACCAATGCCGGCAGCGCACGCCCACAGCGGCTGTACTTGCCGCGCCGGATAGGCTTAGCCCCAGATTGTTGCGCCAAATGGCATAGTCCGCCGCATCCACAATGCCGTTCAAATTACCGTCGGCATGAAGCGCCGTGGCGGAACCAAAGTTTTGGCGCCAAATATTGTAGTCCGATTGATTGACCACGGAATTCCCGTCGTAATCTCCATCGAGCCCGACTGCGGTAAATATGGAAATCGGCTGCCCATTCGGCTCGGTGGCAGTGAACAGCAAATCGAACGGAACGGCCGAGTTCCAGATTTTGCCTAAGCTGATTGCCCGTTTTGCGCGCCAAGCTGCCGCCGTCGGCATCCAACGCTCCTTCGGTCAGCTCAATCGAGGCAGAGGAGATTTTGGTCCAAATGCCAGTCGGATCGATAAAGCCGTTGCCAGGCGTCGGTGCGATGGGTGCATCGTAGTGATCGGTGATCGATACCCAGCGGACCGGCGAGCCATTGAGTGCCCCCGCGGTCGATTTGATGGAAACAAACACGACCGGCACCGGTGTCACGCCGTGATTCTCGAGTCGAACCTCGCCTGAAAGTGGAAACGATCGCGCAACGAGAGTCGCGGCCTGTACGGGCGCAGCACGAGCTGCGCACAGACTAACACCCACAGCAACGACGAGAAGCTTTCTCAACATGCTAAACGGTCGCGGCGTGCTTGCTTGTTCAATAAAATGTCCATTCTTCATGCTACCAAGCAGCGGTAAGTGCTACAACAAAACCGACGGTTGCATCGAATATACGGTCTCAATGGCCGTCCGATGGCAGCGGCAATGATAATCATACGCTGTGTACAAGGGCAAAGAATGCGCTCGACTCGTTGAATTGCGTCATTCGCGAATCCGGCCCTCGCGGTCGGCCTGCCACATCTGGCCGGTCGTGGTGTCCAAGGCGGTCAGCCAGCCGCCGCCCCAGCAGTAGGTGTCGATGCAGACGAGATGGCCGAGGTCGAGAATCTCGCCGTCCTTGTGCGACGTGTGTCCGACGACGGCGATCTTGCCGGAGACGTGCGGCTCCGGGAACCGACTCCGCAGCGAATGCCAGCGCCACGTCTGCCAACGCTGTTCCGCCAAGCGGCTGATCGGGATGATAGCCGCCGTGGACGAAGAAGTGGGTACTCCGTTTCGCAGTAATCGCCCCACGTGCGGATGAAATCGACATGCTCGTCGCGGGATGCCGGCATTCTTCCGTCGGCATCGCGTGTACGAATCGACGTCTGCTGCGCCGCCGCAGAGCAGCCAATTGTCCGGCTGCGGCCGGCCGTCGAGAAAGTTGAGCATCATTTCTTCGTGATTGCCCAAGAGCGGCACCAGCCGGCACCGCTCGCGGAGCGCCAGCAGCTCGTCGATCACGTCGCGACTGTCCGGCCCGCGGTCGACGCAGTCGCCGAGCATGACCAGCGTGTCGTCGGCTGCGGGCTCGATCGACTTCGATCAGCGTGCGCAGGGCCGCTGACGCAGCCGTGGATATCGCCGATAGCAATGACGCGCTGAGGCATGGCGCGGTCAGCGTGAAGCTGACGGGTCTCGAATGCTGGTCGATCTGGAAACGCGTGGCATTGTCGCGGCTCGTTGTAGTCACACGCAATGCCAGTGCCGGAGCGACCGACGTTCGTTGACACGCCGAGCAATAGCGATAGGATGAACAAAACTGTACCGATCCATGTACGCATTGCCGCTGGCGTCGAACTGGCTGTTCGCCTGTCACGGAGGTTGCCAATCCCATGCCCGAACCGATCACGCAACTGGAACATGCCCGCGCCGGGACGATCACGCCGCGAGATGGAATTCGTCGCCGAGCGCGAGCAGCTCGAGCCGGAAGCTGATTCGCGGCGAAGTGGCCGCCGGGCGGATGGTCATTCCGGCCAACAAGGTGCATCTGGCCGGCCGGCTGGAGCCGATGGGCATCGGCATCGCCGCCAAGCTGCAAGGTCAACGCCAACATCGGCAACTCGGCCGTCACCAGCAACATCGACGGCGAGCTCGAAAAGCTGCACACGGCCGTCCACTTCGGCGCCGACACGGTGATGGACCTCTCGACCGGCAAGAACATCGACGCGATCCGCGAGGCGATCATCGACGCCTCGCCCGTGCCGATCGGCACCGTGCCGATCTACCAGATGCTCGAAGAGCTGGGCGGCGAGATCGAGGACATGCGGCCGCAGCACTTTCTCGACATGGTCGAGCACCAGGCCAAGCAGGGCGTCGACTACATGACGGTCCACTGCGGCGTGATGCTCGAGCACCTGCACCTGACGATGAACCGCGTGACCGGCATCGTCAGCCGCGGCGGCTCGCTGATCGCCAAGTGGATGATGGCCCACCGCCAGCAGAACCCGCTCTACACGCACTTCGACGACCTGTGCGACATCATGCGGCAGTACGACGTGACCTGGAGCCTGGGCGACGGCCTGCGGCCCGGCTCGATCGCCGACGCCAGCGACGAGGCCCAGTTCGCCGAGCTCGACGTGCTGGGCGAGCTGACCGCGCCGCGGCCAGGAACGCGGCACGCAGGTGATGGTCGAAGGCCCGGGCCACATCCCGATGGACCAGATCGAGATGAACATCGAGAAGCAGATCGAGATCTGCAACGGCGCGCCGTTCTACGTGCTCGGCCCGCTGGTGACCGACTTCGCCCCCGGCTACGACCACATCACCAGCTGCATCGGCGCGGCCCTGGCCGGCTGGCACGGCGCGGCGATGCTCTGCTACGTCACGCCGAAGGAGCACCTGGGCCTGCCCGAGCGCGAGGACGTGAAGCAAGGGCGTGATCGCCTACAAGATCGCCGCCCACGCGGCCGACATCGCCCGCAAGCGGCCCGGCGCGCAGGACCGCGACGACGCCCTCTCGCGGGCCCGCTTCGCGTTCGACTGGAACGAGCAGTTCCGCCTGTCGCTCGACCCGGAAACGGCCCGCGCGTATCACGACGAAACGCTGCCGCAGGACACGTTCAAGAGCGCCCACTTCTGCAGCATGTGCGGGCCGAAGTACTGCTCGATGAAGATCACCGAAGACATCCGCGCGATGGCGGCGGAGAAGCCGCTGGAAGTGTCATCCGAAGTGCCTGTATCCGCGAAAGCGTAGCCGACTCGGTCGTTACACCGACATATGATTGAATGGCCGGAATGGTGTAATTGGGACTTGGAGCTTTTCCCAACATGTGCTGAAGCGTATGGTGGACCGGCAATTCAATGAAGTAGATTTGCGGCAAATGCTCGAACTGGCCACTGCGTATCGACCGAATCACGAAGAAGGTCGATGGGCGATTGAGACTCGCCATGCCGGCGATGATTGGGTGGTTATCGTCGAACCCCTTTCTTCTGAAACCATACTGTTAGTCATTACCGCCTATTAAGTGGGCTGAGTCGTGCTAAAATGGCTTCATGAATAGCCGATACTTGGAAATCACGTATCGCCGGGGCGAACCAATCGCTGCATATTTTTATTTGCCTCGGCGTCCCAGCGATGTTAGCGCGCGCACCGTTGTAGGTGAGGCCGGATTAGTCACCGATTATTCGTCCGACGGCCGACCCATCGGTATTGAAATCACGTCGCCCAGCGTCTTAACATTGCCGCTGCTCAACGCCGCTCTCGTAGCGGCACAACAGCCGCCAGCAACGCCGGATGATATCGCGCCACTGGTCGCAGGAAACCGCCACAGTTCCGCGCCTAGTTGACGCGTCGGCATCCGTATAGTGTGCGAACTTCAGGATAAACTCATTTACTGGCTGGCTCGGTGAGCCGTGCCCAGCCGGCGAAGGGTCGACGATGCACAGGCAACTGGCGGCGATTGAATCGATGGCTGTTGTACTTGGAATGTTCTTCGCCGCGGCCTGTGTCGGCGATGAAACGTTGAAGCTCTGGTACGAAAAGCCGGCCGTCGAGTGGACTGAAGCGCTGCCGATCGGTAATGGCCGGCTGGGCGCGATGATCTTCGGCGGCACCGAGCGTGAGCGGATTCAATTCAACGACAACACGCTATTCACCGGCCGGCCGCACGACTATGCGCACGACGGCGCAAAAAAGTATTTGCCCGTGTTGCGGTGGCTTTTGTTCGACGGCAAGCAAGACGAAGCCCACGAGCTGGCGAGCCGCGAGTTCATGAGCGTTTCCACGCGCGATGGACGGCGCAGAATTCGGCAGGAACAGTACCAGCCGTTCGGCGATGTCGTCTTCGAATTTCCCGGCCACGACGGTGCCACTGAATACCGCCGCGAGTTGGACATCGAGCGCGCGGTGGCGAGCGTACAGTACAAGATCGATGGCGTGACGTTTCGCCGCGAGTTGTTCGCTTCCAATCCAGACGACGTGATTGCGATGCGAGTCACGGCGGATCAGCCTGGCAAGCTGAATTTCAGTGCGCGCTTGACAACTCCTCACGTTTCCGCCGGCAGCGGTGAGTGGCCGCAGTTGCATCGCAATAGCGCCAGCGAACCAGCGCCGACCGGAAGCGGAGCAGTTTCCACACTGCGATACCAACCAACGATTGCCATGATCCGCGGCAAGGTGGCCGACGGCGACACCCGTTTCGAGGCACGATTGCTTTTGCAGGCCGAAGGCCAGGGAGCAATGGTTACGAATGTGAAGGACGCAGTCGGAGTTGTGGATGCCGATTCGGCTACGCTGTTGTTGGTCGGCGCCACGAGCTTTGTCAACTATATGGACATCGGCGGTGACCCAGCCGCCGGAAATGAACGCACTATCGAGCAACTTCAGCGCAAAACATACGACGAACTGCGCGACGCCCACGTCGGCGACTATCAAACGCTGTTCCAGCGCGTGACGATCGACCTCGGAACCTCCGAGGCCGTTAATCAACCCACGGACAAGCGAATCAAGGCGTTTCAGCGGCAAAAAGATCCGCATCTCGCTGCCTTATTTTTTCAATTTGGCCGTTACTTGCTCATCGCCAGCTCGCGGCCGGGTGGGCAGCCTGCGAACCTGCAGGGCCTATGGAACGAATCGCAGGACCCGCCATGGGATAGCAAGTACACGATCAATATCAACACAGAAATGAATTACTGGCCGGCGGAGTTGACCAATCTCTCCGAGTGCCACGAGCCGCTTTTCGCGGCGCTGAAAGACCTGTCGCAATCCGGTGCCCGCGTGGCCGACGCACATTACGGTGCCCGCGGCTGGGTTGTGCACCACAATTTCGATCTGTGGCGTGGCGCCGCGCCGATCAACAACTCGAACCACGGCATCTGGCCAACCGGCGGCGCGTGGTTGTGCGAACATCTATGGTATCGCTACGCGTTTACCTGTGACGAAGAATTCCTCCGCGACACCGCCTACCCGCTCATGAAAGGCGCCGCGCTGTTCTTTGTCGATTACTTGATTGAGGATCCGCGGGAAGTAAGTGCCGCGAGCCGAGCGGCACAGCATGAGAGTCCGCCTCGGCTCGGCGGACCTACTCCACTCCTCATCAGCGGCCCTAGCAATAGTCCCGAACAAGGCGGGCTCGTGATGGGGCCCGCGATGGACCATCAGATCATTCGCAGCTTGTTCGCGCACACGATTGAGGCGAGCGAGATTCTGGGCGTTGACGAGGATTTGCGATCGGCACTCGTGGACATGCGGGCCCGCATCGCACCAAACAAGATCGGCCGTCTAGGCCAACTACAGGAGTGGCTGGAGGATATCGACGATCCCAACAACCGTCACCGCCACATCTCGCACTTGTGGGCACTGCATCCGGGCGACGAGATCACGCCGCGCACGACGCCAGAATTTGCCGAGGCCTGCCGTGTGACGCTGCGGCTGCGGGGCGACGGCGGCACCGGGTGGAGCAAGGCGTGGAAGATCAACTTCTGGGCCCGGCTGCACGACGGCAACCATGCCTACAAAATGCTCTCCGAGGCGATCACCGGCAACACGTATCCCAACATGTTCGACGCCCACCCGCCGTTTCAAATCGACGGCAACTTCGGCGGCACGAGCGGCATCGTCGAGATGTTGCTCCAATCGCACGTCCGCGACTCTGACGGCAACTATGAGCTGGAATTGCTGCCCGCACTGCCGAGTGCGTGGCCCAATGGCAGCGTGAAAGGCTTCGCGCACGCGGCGGATTCGAGGTCGACATCGCCTGGCAAAACGGTAAGCTAGAATCCGCCCGCGTGCACTCATTGCGCGGCAATACCACATCGCTCCGATATGGTGACAAGACAAAAGAGATGACATCAGTGCAGGACGCGACGTATCGCGTTGATCATCAACTGAACGTGCAGCTCATCGATGCACCCGGTGTCGATGGAATCCCGCAACCAGTCCGGTGAGCGCAGGAAGTGCCGCGTCCGCGCCGCTCAAAGTATTAACGCCGAAGGCGTTGCACTCCAAAGCCCAAGGGTCGCCCCGAGCTTGTCGAGGGCGCACCCTGGGTGAGCGATCTAAGACATCCTATCTACGCCGAAGGCGTTGCACATTTACGGTTGCACAAAAGCGCTACCATAACGCCAGCGCCGTGTAAAACCCCTTCGGGGCTTGCAATATCTATTACCTCGAACCCAGGGTGCGCTGCGCGACCCTGGGCTTTAGAGTGCAACCGCTTCGCGGTTTAAGTGATATTCAAATTAACGCCTTGGGATAGGAACATCTGGAAGAATGTGATCAGTTGGCGGCCGCGATTCGGCGGCGCGGTGAATTAGCTCGATGCCGTCCACAGTTTCGCCTGGCTTGACCGTGATGCGCATGGACGCTTCGCTCTCTGCCTGATTGTCCACGCGCCAGAACGGATCAGCTTGCACGAAATGCTCGCCGGGACGCACGAATTTCAGCTCGAACTCGCCATTCAAATTCGTGCGCGTTTCCGGATCGTAGTATCGGTTTTCAAGATAGTCGGTGGGTTGGGTGCGCACCCGATGTTTTGTCATTGGCTTGCCGTCCCCGTCGACCACCTTACCTCGGACAACGCCCGGCCGCGTAAGCTGCAACGCGACATCGGCCAGTTCCTCGCCCGGCCGCGTCGTCAGCACTTCGCCAACGCCGTTGGCCCAGTTGCGCCACTCTTGGTAGTCGCCATCATGCGCAACGAGGTTATACTTCGCGTTGTTGCTTGCCGGCAGGCGAATGTGGAAAGTGCCATCGTTTTCGGTACGCACGCTGTACCGTGTGTCGCCGGTGATCGAGTTGCCTGTGCCGGTTTTCGCAGGCGCAACGGTGGCGCCAGCAACGGGATTGCCGTCGGGATCGGTCACCCGTCCGCGGATCGACACGGCCTTCTCCACATAGATTTTCACTGGCTCCGTATTGCCAAGGACGTTAAACGTCAGGCCATCGAAGTTGCGTTGAAAGCTGCTATTGTCGTATTCGATCTTCCGTTGGTGCTCCTCGGTTGCGTCCGAACTCCACCAACGAGCGTATTTGCCGGCGAGGTCGCTGCCGCGCGGTTCGCCGACCGCCGTCACGTGGAACTCGAATGGTCCGGGCGTCATGTTTTCGATCGTCACCATGCCGGCGTCATCGGACACTCCTTCGATCCCCTCTTGCCGCCAATTCCACAGGCGAATTCCGGCAACGGGCTCGTTCGTTTCAATATCGAGCACGAGTGCGCGGAACGTTGGACCCTGCCGCAGCTGGATATCGAGCTGCCGCTTCTCGCCCTTGGCGAGCGCCGTGTTTTGCAGCCGGGCCAAGCCGACGCCTGGCACGCGCACGTGAATATCATAAGTGTCCGGTTCGAAATACATGCGGTAGCCGCCGTTGGCGTCGGCAACGGTTTCCGTCCACACTTCACCGATTTGTACCTGCGGATTTTGAAACGGCCCGCGGGCCGCGCAATTCGCGCACGCGGCACCGGCTTGCCATCGGGGCCGAGCAAGCGGCCTTCTAAGTACGTATCGTTTGCGAGCGTCACGACCCAATCGTTCTGCCCGATGTGTTGCGCGGCAAAATGAGCAGGACCGTATCCCAGTTTGGTGAACTGCACCTCGACAACTTCGCGGTCGTCGAATCCGCTCAAAGTGAATCGGCCATCCGTATCGGTGACGGTTTCGTTCCCCGGATGCCAGGTCCACACGTCGACGACCACTCCGGCGAGGGGGATGCCATTGTCATCCACTACGCGGCCGGCGAGCACGTTGGGCGGTGTTGGTTGTGTTTGAGCGCGAAACCGATGCATCATTTCGTCGGAAGCTTGGGTCCGCGCTGCTTCGGCCTCCGACGGGGGCTCAAAGTCGAGCGACAGCGTTTCGCCCGGTGAGAGCTGAAAATCTCGATAGCGAATGAGGCTTATTGAGTCGTCTTCACGTTCTTCGCTGCGGCTCAACCAACCTTTCAGCGCGGGCGGCACGAATGCCAATTCGAATCGGCGTTCCGGCGGTGGTTCGAGCTCGACGCCCATTTGATGAAACTCAAGTCTCGGCCATTTGGAATCGACAGCCGCGACCTCTACCATCGCTGCCACCGACTGCTGAGTTCGCTCATCCACTTTGATGCGGCCTGTCACGCGGGCCCATGGCTTGATCACAATCCGCCGCGACTGGGTGAACTCGTCACTCCGCACAAGTCCAAATCCTTCGCGATGCAGCGCGGCCAGATAATACGGTGTGTCGGGCTCAGGATAGACGGCAAATTTTCCACTGGCGCTGCTGTACGTGACCGTTTCATCGAGCGCATCGCGGAGCCGATCGTTTTGCAAATAGACGAAAAGTCGATTCAACGGCGGCTCGCGAGATTGCACAACATGACAATTTGTGCATCATCGATGGGCAACCCATCGGCAGTTTCCACCGTGCCGTTCTCGCGCAGGATTCGTTTGGGATGAGGTCGGCGGCCGTGCGGATCGCATCGAAGCGCGGCGACGTATGCGGCGAAACCGAACTCCAAGAATGGCCATGCATTTCCACGCGCCGTCGCAGATCCCAAATCTTCGCGCGAATTTCCTCCTGCTTTTCGGTTGCACCGCCGTTCGTGAATTTGAAAACCGGATGTGCGAATTTCGAATTCGGCAGCGCCGCAATCAATTTCTCCAAATCGGCCCATTCGATAATCTTGCCGTCGTGCAGCAGCACGTGCCTGGCGACGATGATGGGGATTTCGACGGGTAGTGCGGCTGGACTATTTTCGGGTCGGCTTGTATCTGATGCACTCGCCGTATCTTTGACCTTCGATTCGAAGCCATCTGTCCCTGTCGCGGACACCTCGTCCTTCGAATCCGCGCGGCTGGCTGATTCGATCGTGAATAGTGACAGTAACACTGTCGACATAATTGCAGACATCGCGGTAGCCCGGCGCCATCCTTGCGAACAGTTGCGGAGCACCGTGAAATGTTCATTCAATAGCAGCGCGATTCGCTGGCGAAGTTGCGAAGGCCCTTCCCACAGGCCGATTGCGGCGGATAGGTGCATCGCCGGGTGCGCCGGCACTTGGCGGGCCCAGGCAACGAGTTGTTCGGCGTAGCGCTGGCGGCCGGTAAGCTCGGCGGCAGCGGCATCGGCAAGGGCTTCTTGGTCGTACCGCATGCGGCAACGGACGAACCACAAAAGCGGCTGCGCCCAGAGCAGCATGACCAGCGTGCGGCTCGCGGCGAGCCAGCGGAGGTCGTGATTGGTCACGTGGGCGAGCTCATGGGCCAGGATGGTGCGGAGTTGTTCCGGCGCTTGCGATTTCAACCAATTCTTGGGTAGCAGTACCGTCGGGCGAAAAATGCCGAGCGCAACTGCAACGTCAACACGGTCGGAGACTTTCAAATCGGGTAGGCGCGACGAAATGTTTTGCAGGGCGCGACTTCGGTCAGCAGTGCAGTTAGATCGCTTGGCGCCGGTTGGGCGCTGCGCTGCAGACGGTGTGCAGCGAACGCGCCGAGGACGAGCCACGCGAAAACGCACGTCGTTCCTGTGCCGTGCGCTGCGATCACGATTTGTGCCCAGGGAAGATCGCGCCAGTTCGTTGCGGACTGCGGTTCGTTTAGCTGTGCTGCTGGGGGAGGGAAGGCGAGTGATTCGGTGTCGATGGGGTCGGCAGTAGGAATGGTTGGCAAGTCGGCGACCGAACGAGGTTCAAGCGTTACCGCCTGCGAGCCGTTGGCTCGCGGCTGCTGTGAGGTGAAGAGATGGACGAGTGACCAGCCAGGGATGGCGCACAATATCGCCAAAAGGAATAGGGCCGCAATCGTCGCCTTGGCGATGGCCAGACGCTGGGCGGGTTGTTTCAAGAACCGCCATGTCGCAAGTGTTGCAATAAGCAGTACGCTGGCGAGGAGATAATAGTCGGCGAGCCACAGGGCGAGTGATTCGGCTCGGATGGTGAGAGGATTCATTTTCGGCCTCCTTTGCGGCCGCGTTTGGAGGTGCGCTGCGCGTGCAGCGCGAGCATCGCTTCGAGTTCGTCCAGCTCGGCGTCGGACAATCGCTTCGATTCCAGCGCGTGGACCAAATACTCGGCCACGGCGCCGTCGAAGACTTTTTCCAGAAAGCTGCCCGCCAGACGACGGAAGGTGGATTGCCGCTCGACGCGCGGGGCGTATACGTACGCCTTGCCAATCCTTTGATGATCCACCAGCCCCTTTTGTTCCATCACCTGCAGCAGGCTGAGTACCGTGGTATACGCCAGCTCGTCCTCGCCCTGACGGGACGCACTGGCATTCATCGCATCGGCAATATCTCGAACCGTCGCCTCGCCGCGGTCCCACAGAACCTTGAGCGCTTCCAATTCGCGGTCGGTGGGTGCGGCATCGGTCATCGGTCGCTCCTACTGTTCATCCAGTAGTAACGAGCGTGATTCTACTGGTCGGCCAGTAGTTGTCAAGTGCCCGGGATGAATCGCCTCTCCTTTCGGAGCGACGCTAGCCCCACACCCGCTCGACAGCTCACGACCTCTCGCAGAGGGCGAGGTGAAAAAGCCGGCGAGCATGACCACGCCGAGCCGTGGTGCCCGCTCGCGGCTAACCACGAAGATTGAAGAGGCGCTGGGCGCGAATCGCCGGCGTCAGGCTTTGCGCTTGGTGACCATTCCGTAAATGAACAGCAGCAGAATGGCACCCAGGACGGAACCGATCCAGCCGACGGCTCTGCCGTCGGTGATCGATCCGCCTTGCGTCAGATTAGCGATCATGCCGCCGAGAAACGATCCTGCAACACCCAACAGGATCGTCGTGATCATGCCCATCGACTGATTGCCTGGCATCAGGAAGCGGGCGATAATGCCGACTACCAATCCGAAAATAATCCATCCGATGATATGCATGGAAACTCTCCCAAGGCGAACGAGCAGTGAAATTAACACCGTGCGGCCGCCCGTAATCGTAAGCGGCGGGCGGTTGCATGGGAAGGATCGTTCGGCAAATTGCCTTCAAACTGGAATGGTTTTTGCAATAGACTGCTGGCCGTTGGCCGTAGACTTTCACCTCCCTTTGAAACCGGAGTACTAAGCGATGCACGTAATTTGGTTTATTCTGTTCGGTTTGGTCGTGGGCTTGATCGCCAGGGCAATTTTGCCGGGAGCGCAACCGATGGGTTTCATTCTGACTGCGCTACTTGGAATGGCCGGGTCGTTTGTCGGTGGGTATCTGGGGGCACTTTTCCGAGGTAACCAAGGGATGGTAGTGTCGGACCCTTACAACTGGATTGGCGCGATCATCGGCTCGCTATTGCTGCTGTTCCTGTATGGAATGGTCGCCGGCCGTAAGACGTCCGTCTAGCACGCGATTACAAATTGTTGCAAGGCAGCCAACCCGTGGACTGCCAACATCGACTGGCCAGGGCGCACTTCGCCCTGGCTTTTTCGTAGATCGTGGCCAGTTTTCCGATGGAAGAATCGACAGGACTGCCCGTGGCGACCAGCGCGGCGAGCCATTATCATTGAACCGGGCGGTTAGTTTCGGTTTTCCGGCGGAGGGCTCATCCTTGAAACGCTTCTACTGGCGGATAGCGGTTTGTTGGGCGGTCGTTTTATTCATTCTGGGACGAACTGGCGCCATCGCTGAAAGTGATCTGCCGCTGTTGTTAAAGGATGATTTCGAACAGGGTATGGATCGTTGGCAAACGACCGATCCAGATCCTGCCAGTGGCGTGTGGAAGATTACTGAAGTCGGCAAGCCGGGCAACCATGCCCTGCGCGTAACCGGCACGAGCAAATACCAGCCGCCGCATCGCAGCCCGCACAGCATCGCGTTCTTGAAGGACGTCGTGGTCGGGGACTTTGACCTCACGGTGCGAGTGCAGGAAACCAACGTCACTGCCGGGCCGCATCGAGACTTGTGCATCTTCTGGGGCTACCAGGACCCGGCGCATTTCTATTACGTGCATTTTGGCGCGCAAGCCGATCCGCACGCCTGCCAGATCTTCATCGTCAACGACGCGCCTCGAACCATGATCACCGTCGACCAGGCGAAGGGCACGCCGTGGACCGAAGGCTGGCACACGGTGAAAGTGTCGCGCCGCGTTGAGGACGGCACGATGAACGTGTATCTTCGACGACATGGAAAAGCCGCTTGATGACGGCCCGCGACAAGACATTCACCTGGGGCCAGGTCGGCCTCGGCACGTTCGACGATCACGGCAACTTCGACGACTTCGAACTTAATGGCGTTCGCGTCGAGAAGACATCAATAGTTACCACAACGACACGACGGTCGCGACGAAAGAGCTGTATTGACCTAGTCGCTGGCACGTCGTCGCTCGTTGTGCTCGTCGTGGTTCAGATGAATCGCTTCCAGTCTATCTCATCATGAAATGAGGGTAGAATTATGGCAATTTCCCGGCGGCAATTTCTTGGTTCGTCGGCGGCTGCGACCGCGGCGGTTTGGAGCACGTCGTGGACCAAGAGTGTGTTCGCTCAGGACACGGCCGACATCCGCGTTGCGGTGATCGGCTTCAACGGCCAGGGCAGCGGGCATATTGAGGCGTCGCACCGCAACATCGTCGCGCTGTGCGACGTCGATGAGCGCGTGCTGGCGAACAAGGCCAAGGAGATGGCCGACAAATACGGCAAGAAGGTCGACACGTACACCGACTTCCGCAAGCTGCTGGAGCGGAAGGACATCGACGCCGTGTCGATCGCCACGCCGAACCACATGCACGCGTTGATCGCCGTGGTCGCGGCCCAGGCGGGCAAGCACGTGTACGTCGAGAAGCCGGCGTCGCACAACATCTGGGAAGGCCGGCAGATGGTGGCGGCGGCCCGGCAGAACAATCGCGTCATGCAAGTCGGCACGCAGTCGCGCTCCAGCCAAAGCCTGAAGGAAGCCGTCGAGTGGGTGCAGGGCGGCGACGCTCGGCAAAATCCAGTACGCGGTCGGCACGTGCTACAAGCCGCGGCAGAGCATCGGCAAGCTCGACAAGCCGCTCGAGATTCCCGAGCACGATTCACTACGACCTGTGGTGCGGCCCGGCCGAGAAGAAAGACCTCTACCGGCCCAAGTTGCACTACGATTGGCACTGGGATTGGAACACCGGCAACGGCGACATGGGCAACCAGGGCATCCACCAGATGGACATCGCCCGCTGGTTCCTCGGCGAGCCGGCGCTCGCGCCGCGGGTGATCAGCATCGGCGGCCGGCTCGGCTACGAAGACGCCGGCAACACGCCCAACACGCAGATCGTGTATCTCGACTACGAGAAGGCGCCGCTGATCTTCGAAACGCGCGGCTTGCCGCGCTCGCAAGGCGGCCCAGGCCAAATGGGGCGATTCGATGGACCGACTACCGCGGCTCGCGGCGTCGGCGTGCATCGTGCAGTGCGAGAAAGGGCTACGTGCTCGTGCCCAGCTACACGTCGGTCGAAGCATACGATCGACAGGGCAAGCAAGTCAAGCGCTGGACGACGCCCGAAGGCTACGATTCGCTCAAGGCGCCATCAGGACAATGGCTGGCGGCGGTCGCGGCCAGCGATCCGTCGCGGCTCAACGCCGACATCCACGAAGGCCACCTGTCCAGCTGCGCTGTGCCACATGGGCGGCATCTCGCAGCAGCTCGGCAAACCGGCGCCGATGGGCGAGATCATGCGAGCGGATCGCGGCGAACGAGTTGCTCGGCAACTCGTTCGACCGCATGGCCGGCCACCTGCGCGCCAACGGCGTCGACATCGACGGCGGCGACGGCGTGGTGACACTCGGCCCGTGGCTCGAGCTCGATCCGGCCACCGAAAAGTTCACCAACAACGACGCCGCCAACGAGCTCCGCCGCGCGGAGCAGCGCGACAGCTATGCGGTTCCTGATATTGAAGGGGGCACAACCAAAACTGCCGCTGCGGCCAGCTAGTGCGGCAGTTTTCGAGCTAGCTACAATGCGCGGAATCTTATGCATTGGATGCCCGCTGGCGATATTGCTTTCGTCGTCAACTGTGCCTGGCTACTCCAGCACGCTTGTATCGACGCAAAACGCCAACGCTGTCAGGCTTATAACGGTCGATCCCGATACCGGGCAAGTCCTGGCGAATAGAGGCGTACCAAACGGAAGTGTCCATCCCTCAGATATTGCCAGCGACCTGTCTGCGGCGAATAGCACGGTCTGGGCGGTAACCGATGACGCCAACGGCATATCCGGATTCGAATTGATAGGTATCGATGCGAGGCATGCGTTGATCATTTCGCGTATGCCGCTCAATCCGCAGCGGCAGCTGTTAACTCTGGCAATCGATCATACTGATAGTTCGTTCTATGGAACCACCAATACAGAATTGTTCCGCATTGACCGCTTAAGTGGCGCTTTGTCTCTGGTCGGCGCAACCGGCCATGTGGTGGATCGCGGGCTCACTTTCGATCGAGATGGGAATCTATTTGGGATTGGGACCAATGGTAGTACGTTCGTCATGATCGACAAACTAACTGGAATGAGCAGCTTAATCTCCAACCCGCCGGCGCCACCTGGAGGATATCGCTGTTCGGCCTGAGGACGGTGCGATGTTTGGCGTAGGAATTAGCAATACAGCAGAATACCAGCTCTATACAATTGACGCGGTGACGGGCGCCCTCACGTCTATCGGAAACTCAATTGGCCGTCCGTCGGGAATAGCATTTATCCGTATTCCAGAGCCGCACTCCATTGCAATGGCCCTGACGTTGGTGTTGATAATGTTCTCTCAGCGCCGATCGGTTCCAGCTCAAATCAAAAGTGCGGAGATCATTCACCGGCCGCTATCGCGCCGTCAGTCTGCCGCCGCGCGTGAGGTCCCACGCGGCGTTGTACGATTTGCCCGATTTGGCACAGACCCACAGCAATCCAATTTGTTGTTGGGGATTTTCCAGCTTTGCTAAAAGTGCATCGCCCCAATCTTTGATTGGGTCGTCGAGCCGCCACCAGCCTTTGTTTTTGTCGCCATCCATGCCGTCTTCGTCGGCTGGGTAGCCGATTTGGAAAGCCACCGCGTTGGGCGCGAAGTGGCGGGCCCAGGCGGCGAACTCGGTGTTGAGTGCGTCGACCGATGCTTCGGAGCTGGTGTTGATGAAAATCACATCGCCGTTGCCGCGGTACGTGGGCGGCATGAAGCCTTGTTCCCAGTGCTTGAAGAACAGGCGATAGCTGGGATTCACGGCCTTGATTTGCTCGTCCCATGGCCGGGCCGTGGCATCGTCGACGCGCTTGTAGAATTCCAGGTCGATGCCGAGACCTTTCACGCTGGGATGGTGTTTCAGCTTGGCGAGCCAAGTGTCGATCAGCTGCAGGGACATTGTCGTTGCGATTCGGGGCCAGTTCGAGGAAGATGTCGACTCCTAGCTCGTCCATATGAGTCGAGGTATTCTTCGTGCTGGGCATCGGTGAGCGGCTGGGCGTCGCGGACATCGCCGACGCCCCACGTGACCCACGGCCGCGAGTTTGGGAAAGCGGTTATGGACGTTGAAGATCGCATGAGCCCAGGCTTCCTTGTTCGGCAGCAGAATGAACGTGCCGATCTTCCGGCCAAGCTGTTTTTCGTTGAGGCCGTCCTCGGCACTTACTTGCACGGGTTCCGCATGCCGGTCCATGTGAATTGCTGAGCGGAAACAGGCGTGGCGAGGAGCAGCAGGAAAACGATAACACGACCTGTCAATCGGTTGGACATCGAAGTACCTCTTTCGGCAATTCGTATCAATGGCCGCGCAGTATTGGCGTCACTTTGTCGTGGACGCGAGTCCACGGGAGCGATTTCTCGGCCGCCATCTACACGACCAGCCGATGAGCAAAACGACCACCGATCCGGACCCTGGCTCCGGTATGGCGACCGGTTCGCCGTAGATGAAATCGTCCATCACGGCGACGTCGAACTCAACGCCGTCGTTCGGACCGAGCGCCGAATTGCCATAACGGATCCGAACGTGACGGACGACGGGATCGTCGAACGAAACGCCCAGAAACGAGAGTCCGTTGTTGGACACCGGCGTGGAAAACGTCCCCAGCGAGCTACCCGACGAATCGAAGTATTCAAAAGCTGTGTTTTCGAGTTGATCCACATCGGTGTACACAGCGCCAAAGCCGCGCGTCAACGCGGCCACGTCGGTCCCCGGTACGAAAAAGAACAAGTCCACGATGTTGCTGCCGATCGGCGAAAACAATCTTTGCGGGCTAAACGTTTTGAATGCGTCCGCGTAACCGGCGTTGATGTTTGCGAATCGCTGTAGCGTGCTTGTGGGGTTGTCACTGTCGGCACTCACTTGCACAGCGGTTCCGGGGGTCGTGAACACGGCTCCGCGTGGCGAGTTACTGTTAAAAAAGTTGCCGGGCAAATTGTTAGGCGCGGCGAAGTTATCCGGAACGCCGTCCCAATTGATCTCGCGCCGTCCCGATCCGACAGATCCAATTGTATTGGGATTTAGCGTGCCCAAATCCGATCTGTATTGATCGACGACCGCCTGGATCGAAGCTGGATCGGAACCAGATCCCGTCCGAACAAGTTGTCCAAATGATGTTTCACACGCTGCAATGAGAAGAATCAAGATCGTCGAGCCAAGGTACCATTTCATTATGTGTCCTTTGTAAAGTCTAGGTGCTACACGCTCAAAATTGCGGTCCGTCGAAATGAATTCCTGCCGATTGTCTACGGCACGAGTTTCTTTGCCCAAGCGCAGAATGCGGCGGCGAATACGCCAGGAAACTTGCTAGCGGGGAAGAGAAAGGCGGTATTGGGAACCGTTCGCTGCACGGCAACAATTCATGCATGCCTGTGACGAAACGCCCAATCACCAGTTATTTCACTAGCAGGACCGCTTGAATATTGGAGTTGCTTGTTGCGGGAAGCTGGGCACAAGTTACCACGTGCAATTCATTTGTCAATCAGAATAGCGATTGAGCGAGTGGTCTCGCGTCATGGCTCTTGTTGTTGCGGCAGCGCGCGGAGGGCGCCGATCGAGATGCCGCCGTCGACCAGGATGGTTTGACCGGTGATGTAGCGGCCGGCGTCGGAGGCGAGCAGCAACAGGGCGCCGTCGAGGTCGCTCGGGCGAGCCCGGGCGGCCCAGCGGGATGCGTTCGCACAGGTACTCGACCCAGCCGGTCATTTCGTACAGCGCGCGGTTTTGGTTCGTCTTGAACCACCCGGGTGCCAGACAATTGACGGTGATGCCGTGCGGGCCCCAGTCGTGCGCCAGGCTCATCGTGAGCTGCTTCACGCCGCCGCGGCTGGCGCCGTACGGGCCGAGACCCGCATAACCGGCGACGCACGTGACCGAGCCGATGTTGATGATACGACCGTAATGGCGTGGGATCATGTGCCGGGCCACCGCCTGAGCGACGAAGAAGATGCCGCGCAGATTCGTGTCGACGATCGTGTTCCAGTCCTCCCAGGTGACATCGACGGCCGGCTTGCGGATGTTGCAACCGGCGTTGTTCATCAAGATATCGATGTGGCCGAGCTGGCGGATGGCTTCATCGACGGCACTGCGAATGCTCGCTTCCTCGCGGACATTGAGCTCGACGCGCACGACACGGCGGCCGAGCGATTCGATCTCATTGGCAGTTGTTTCCAGCGAATCGAGCGTGCGGCTCGTAATGGCGACGTCGGCGCCGGCACCGGCCAGTGCGCGGGCGAATTGCTGACCGAGACCGCGGCTGGCGCCGGTCACGAGGGCCGTTTTGCCGGTGAGGTCGAAGGGGTTGGGCATGTTGGGTTCGAGAGTTCCAGAATGACCAATGACCAAGTACCGAATGACCAACAAGAAACTTGCAATTTGGTCATTGGTGCTCGGTCATTGGTCATTTCTAACTGGGTTGCAACACAACTTTCATGAGGCCGGGTTCACGGGCATAGAGCCGATCGAACCACTGCGGTCCTTCGGCTAATGGGGCTAATGCACTAATCAGCGGCCCGACGCGAATTTGGCCGTTGGCCACCAGTTCGATAGCCCGCGGGTATTCGCCGGCCGAAGCGCAGCTTCCCAGCAGCGTGAGCTCACGAGAGACTACGATCTGCAAAGGCAACGGTACTTCGGGGGAGATATTACCGACGAGCCCTACGCGGCCGCCGCGGCGAACCGTACGGATCGCGGTGTTGAAAGCTGCGGCGTTGCCAACAACTTCCACGGCGACATCGGCACCTTGCCCAGCAGTGCGTTCCAGTACTGCGGCGACGGCGTCGGTTTGCTTCGAGTTGATAGTGTCTGTCGCGCCAATTCTGAGGCCAGTTGGAGTCGGCCGGCGTCGATGTCGATGGCGATCACCTCGCTGCAACCGGCGACGCGAAGTGCTTGAATCACCAGCAGCCCGATCATGCCGCTGCCCACCACGACCGCCCGTTCCCCCTGCTTGATCTTTAGCAAATCGACCGCATGGAGTGCCACAGACACCGGCTCGATGAGCGCAGCATGTTCGAACGCCAACTGGGACGGCAGTGGGTAGAGGATATTTTGCGGCACGGCCACGAACTCAGCGAACGCACCGTGATGGCGGTATTCATCGCACGAGACGCCCAACACGCGGCGTTTGGTGCATAAATTCACCTGGCCGGTGCGGCAGGAGTCGCACTGACCGCAGGAGATCGTGGAATCGAACGTGACGCGGTCACCCACCCGCGCATGATTCGACCTCGCCCCCGACTTCGACCACGGTACCGGCCGCCTCATGGCCCATCACGATCGGCGGAATGCGGCGGCCGCTCGAGCCATCGTAGCCGTGCACGTCGCTGCCGCAAATGCCACACGCGGCAACGCGCACGAGCACATCGTGCGGTCCGAGCGCCGGCCGGTCCATCGATACCAGCTCGAGCTTACGGTATTCGGTTAACTGGAGAGCTTGCATGTTTGGTTCCTCGTTCCCACGCTCCGCGTGGGAACGCAAGTCTTCGACGCTCCGCGTCGATCATACTGCGCTTCTTTCAAAGCCAGTGGCCGCAGAACGGCCGGGACTGGTGTTCCCATGCAGAGCGTGGGAGCAAGTATTAGAATCCCGTTCCCTTTGTTGTAAGCCGTATGCGAAGGAAATAATCGTCCGCGGCAATGAACAGCGTCGAGCCGTCTTCACCGAATTTGCAATTGGCGGTCCGCTGCGTGGTGATCAGCGAGCCCAGGTGCTTGCCTTCGGGCGAAAGAATGGCGACGCCGCCGGGCGCTGTCGTCCACACGTTGCCGTGTTGGTCGATTGCCATGCCATCCAGTGATCCGCGATCCCATTTTCTCAATATCGGCCGGGCATCAAAAAACACACGGCCTTCGCCGAGCGAACCGTCCTCGCTGACCGGGAACGCCATCACGATCATCCGCGGGCCATGCGAATTGGCGACGTATAGCGTTTTCTCATCCGGCGAAAAACCAATGCCGTTCGGCCGTTCCAGCTCCTTGGAGAGCAGCGTCACCTTGCCATCCGGCAGCGATCCGGTACACGCCCTGGTGTGGCAGTTCCTTGGCCGGATCGTCCATTTGTCGTTCGAGGCCGTAGGGCGGGTCGGTGAAATAAATCGCGCCGCTGGAATGAACGACAAGATCGTTAGGGCTGTTGAAGCGCTTGCCGTCGTAGCGATCGGCTACCGTTTCGTACGGTTGGCGCGAGCTGTCGAACGGCGGATCGAGCCGGGCAACGCGACGATCGCCGTGCTGGCACAGCAGCAGCCGGCCTTGGCCGTCGACGTTCAAACCGTTGGACCCCATCTCGGCGCCGCGCGGCAGGCTGCCGGTGTATCCGGAGGGAATGATAAATGGAGCACAACCGGTTTCGCGATCCCAGCGGTGAATCGTGTTCGTTAGCACATCGGAAAACAGCAGGTACCCGCCGTCCTTAATCCACACCGGCCCTTCGGCCCATTGGAGTCCCTCGCGCGATGACTTCCATTTCCGCGTCTCGGGGAACCAGATCATTAACGGCTGGATCGAGCCGCTCGATGATGCCCATGGTGCGCGGCGATTGGCCAAGTGCGTTTGTGCTCGATGCACAATGGAACAGCAATGTTACTATGAGAAGTAAGACGATCGAGTGCATTGGTACTTCCGCAGTTGCGAATCGTGGGATCAGAATAGCACGCCACAGGCGGGCTTTATAATAGCGGGGGCGCGGTGTAATTTCCACGGCTGAGCGGGAATTCGCCTTTAGTCGGCGCGGGCGACCATGACCACGCAAAGCCGTGATGCCCGGTCGCGGCACTTAGCAATACAAGTGAAGTCTGGCGAATGGCTTTCGACGGCAAGTGAGTCGACGCGATTTTGCGTTATTGAATCTCAACCCACTTGATGATCTGCACGCCCTCGAACGGTCTCGCCGTCTTGAAAAGCTCTGAATCTCTGTCGAGCACAATCCGCGATTATAAATGCGGACGTCGTCGACGCGGCCTGTCATATCCCAGAGAGTTCCGCCATTCCCGTGAGCTCCGACGACCGTCTTCGTTCCCAAACCGGTGTAGGGAATAGACACTGTCGTCGAAACTGAGGCGACCTCGGCACCATCGACATAGAACTTGCAATAATCCTGATCATCGTTGAACACGGCCGCAAAGTGATGCCAACCTGTGCCCGTGAATGATTGACTCGTTGATACTGAAACCCAAGTCGACCCGTCATAAAAAAAGGCCCGCGACATCGTTGCCGTTTCATTGAGCCGAATGGCGAAATAGTCGCCCAAACTGACGACCTCGGCCCCGCCGGAATCTGGTGCGGCAAGAGCGTGCCCAAGTGCGAGGGTGACATTCTTTGGCGTGCCGAGGAGGCCGGGTATCTCCATGCGCGAGTTGCCGCTGAGCACGACGCAATTATCCACGGCGCCCTGTATCCACGTTGGCGAGCCGATGGCGGTGGCATTTCTACCGATTCCGGATGAGTCGGCCGCGATCAGGCCGCTGGTTTCATCCATTTTCCAGTGACCTACCAGGCCATGCAGCTCGGCAATTTCGGCGGCATGTAGCCGGCGACTATAGACCCGGACATCGCGCAGGGCCCCTTGCCAATACTCCGCGCTTCCGGTTCGGGTACCGAACGAAAGCACGGCGGCGGCCTGTTGATTCATAGCAACCGAGTTCGTGCCCGAAGTCTCCAGTTTGCCGTCAACATAGATTGCGTAGGTTTCGTTGGAAGAATCAAACGTCGCGGCGAAGTGATACCACTGGCCGATTCCGGTCAGAGGTGTCGTCGAGCCAATCGTCGTCCCGCCGTCTCCGCACAAGTCGGAAATAACTCGACCATTATTTATTTGGCGGATCTCCCAATCGCCACCCAGACCCATGATGCGAGTTGTGCCAGCCGGCGCGCCACTCGACCTCATCCAGAAAGCCACAGTGCCCTGGGCCGGCGGAGTAAAAATGGAGGCAGTTTGTGCCACGCCGCCACTGCCGTTCGTCTCCAATCCACTGTTACCCACGCAATCCGTCGTCCAGGTGGCACCGCCCGATAGCGACGTGGCATGGCTAGCCCGGAGCTGTCCGCCGCCGTGGCGCCTGAGCCTTCCGCGAACTTCCAATGGCCGACCAATCCGTAGAGCCGCTTCACTTCGGCGGCCGGCAGCGCACGCGTGTAGAGGTACACGTCGTCGATTCGACCACCGAAGTATTTTCCACTCGGGTTGTTGCTGCGGCCGCCGAGCCGCAGCTCGTTCAACGCCGGATGAGCATCGCCAATAACGCCGTTGGCCGCAACGGCGGAGAACAGCGAACCGTTAAGATAGGTTTGTACTTGAGTTCCGTCGTATACCAGAACGATGTGCGACCACATATCGTTCGGGGCTACCGCCGTCGTCTGATGCCAGACCCAACCTGGCGAAGTATTCGCGATCGCCCATTTAATTGCATTGGTGTCGGAAAGGGCGAGCTCGTATTCGCCTTCTTTGTTCACGATCATGCGATCCACATTTGTCGACGGCGTGGGGTGCACCCAGACGGCCAGCGTGATCGAGTCAGTCGCCTTAAGGGATGGGGCGTCCGGTATCGCGACATAATCATCTATGCCATCGACGCTGACAGCGGCGCCATCGCGCACGGCCTGGTTAACCACCGGTCCGTTGGTATGCGTGCCGTTATTGCCGATGCCGGAAGCGTCGGCTGCCACAGTGCCGGACGCTTCGTCAAGTTTCCATCTGCCCCCGATGCCGACGAGCGACTTGATCTCCGCCTCGCTGAGGGCCGTGTCATACACACGGACATCGTCGAACCAAGCCTGACAGCCGCTGTACCACGGGTCATCGCCGACATACAAGGGGCTATTGTTCCCGACAGTTGTGCCCGAAAGCGTAAATTCGGTATCGAGAACGCCATTGACATAACAGCGCCACTTGTTGGCTGCCTTCACGCAGGCAACATGCGACCACGCATTGTCCGGCAAATTAGTCGCGGAGTCGGTTCCTTCGTTGTAGTTGGCCGTCGTGCTCACCCGAAAGTGAATCCGGTTATTGCCTGGGTTGAGCCATATCCCAGGCCCACGTTCCGAGCTGGACGCACCTTTGTGAAGCAACACGCGCCAACCGCCATTCATGCCGTTCGGCCGGACCCAAAAAGCGACGGTGAAATCGGCATTGGCGGCGCCTAACGAATTGAGCGAAGTTGAAGCGGGAGCGTAAAACAAATTGTGCATCTGCCGCCACATAGATGCCCGTTTGCCGCACGGCCGCAGCACCTAACGTTGGATTCCCTGTGTACGTTCCAGGGTTGGCGGCACCCGAGGAATCAGCGGCGACGGTGCCGCTGGTTTCGTTGAGAGTATATATGACAACGGGCGCTGCCCAGCTCTCGGCCGTGAACAACAGCGCGACAGCAATCAACCCAAGATTGGTTCTGTTCCCAAGTGACATGTGCATTAACCTGCTTCAGTTCCCCAACGTTGAGTGTGGCGCAAAGCTGGAAGCGCCAATTGCTTACAATTGCCGCAGGGTGCTAAAATCTACCTCAGTCTGTCAGGGCTTCCTTCAGGCCCTAATTCGTGGAATTTGTACGACCCGCAAAACCATCGACAGCAGCCGGCGCGTTTGTCATAGCCGCGGCAACCGGACCAGAGTGGGCACGGAAGGGCAAACCGCAATCGTTCGGCGGGCCGCGTTTCTCAGTAGAATTCTAGTTGAACCCCGGCTACACTCGACACCACCGGGGATCTGCGACAACATCAATCGGCAAGGTGCAACTATGGTAAAACGTAAGCGAAATAGCTTCTCGTATGTCCGTGCAATAGCAACAAGTTTTATAGGGCGAGCTGTAATGGCCTATGCCAGTCTGCTGACGCCCTTGTTGGCCATGGCGGAGGTAAAAGTGAACGACTTTGGCAAAACGGCCGACGGCACGCCGGTGAAGCAGTACACGATCACCAACTCGCAGGGCGTGGTGGTGAAACTCATTTCCCGCGGCGCGACGCTGGCCGAATGGCACGTGCCGGATAAGAATGGCCAGAAGGCAGACGTCGTGTTCGGGTTCGACAGAATTGCGGACTACGAATCGCCGGCCAACGGATATTTCGGCTGCACGACAGGCCGGGTCGCCAACCGCATTGCAAAGGGCAAATTCACGATCGATGGCAAGGAGTACCAGGTGCCAGTGAACGACGGGCCGAATGCGCTGCACGGTGGTGTCAAGCGAAGTCTCGACAAGGTCGTTTGGCAAGGCGAACCATTTGAAAACGCATCCGGCCAGGGCGTCGTGTTCACCTACACCAGCCCCGACGGCGAAGAAGGTTACCCGGGTAAACTGGCAATCAAGGTTACGTACACGCTCACGGACAAGAACGAGCTGCGCATCGACTACGAAGCAACGACCGATAAAGCAACTCCCGTGAATCTCACGAACCACGCGTACTTCAATCTCTCGGGAGCCGGATCGCCGACGATCAACGACCACGAATTGATGCTCGCGGCCGACCGCTATACCCCGGTGGATAGCACGCTAATCCCGACGGGCGAAATTGCCCCGTCGCCGGTACGCCTTTCGACTTCCGCCAATTTCATGCGATTGGCGAGCGGGTCGCCCAACTTGGCGAAGGCACCGGTGCCGGTTACGACCACAACTTCGTACTCAATAACCAGGATGGTGACTTGGCGCTCGCGGCCAAGGTACGCGATCCGAAGTCCGGCCGAGTGTTGAGCGTGTTCACGACAGAACCGGGCATCCAGTTTTACGCCGGCAATTTCCTCAACGGCGCGGCCGGCAAGGGCGGCAAGAAATACGACTACCGTAGCGGCTTCTGCCTCGAAACGCAGCACTACCCCAACTCGATCAACGAGCCGAGCTTCCCGTCCGTCGTCCTGCGACCAGGCGAGAAGTACACGCATACGTGCGTTTACCAGATCACTGCGGAGTGATGTGCAGGGCAGATAGCAGGTAGCGCAGGGGCAGATTCTTGACGCTTGCGCGGAGCCACCGCAGAATGGAGTAGTGCGCTTCGTCTGCCGCCGTTGGAACAGAGAGTCGCCGATGATCCTATCGCTAATTGGCGCGGATTTTCGCCAAGTCATCCGCTTATTTGCGCTCATCGCTTGGATGATCACATACGTATCGCCCGCGCTGGCGGAAGTCACGGTCGGCCACGTCGATGATTTTCAGGATGCCACCACCCAGCACTGGCGGATCGGTCAGCCCAACCCGTTTCCCAAGAACGTGGCGGACTCCGGTCCGCTCGGCATGGGGGACCACGCCTTGTTCACCACTAACACGCAAGCAGGGTCCCGATCGTTACTGGTCGTTCTTAACGAAGACAACCAACAGTTCCCGGGGCCAGCGAACTGGGAAGGCGATTGGACAGCCGCCGGTGTGACGCAGGTTTCTTTCGACGTCCGCAACCCCGGCACGACACTGGGCGCGTCGAACCTGACGATGCGATTGGGAATCGCCGGGCCGGGTGGCGCAGGCTCGTTTGGCGACGTATACATCACAGCCGGACAAATTGTGCCACCGGACAATAACTGGCACTCGCTGACGTTCGACGTGTTAGCCTCGGATCTTATCGCGGTCGGTTCGGGAACGGACATCCCTGCGGCCTTGATTGACGTGACGCAGTTTCGCATCTTTAGTAATCCGCAGGATGAGTTTCTGGGTAGTGCCGCTCCGAACGAATTCTATCTCGACAACATCCGCGCCATCGGGGCGCCGGCAACGGTACCAGGCGATTACAACCAAAACGGCACCGTGGACGCGGCCGATTACGTGCTCTGGCGGGACATGCTCAATCAAAACGTTACGCCCGGATCCGGCGCCGATGGTTCCGGCCCGGCGGGCGAACCCGATGGCATCGTAAACGCGCACGACTACAATTTCTGGCGAGCCCATTTCGGCGAGACTGCGGCGAGTGCCGCGGCATCGTTCCATTCTTCCGCCGTACCCGAACCGGCGTCCTGGCTGTTGTTTGCGGGTTTCTTTGCTGCGATCAGCCGGCGGATTGGCCGTATTTAGCAGCGTGGATCGTCGCGGCGAATCCCGCAGTTGAGGGCCCCGGAGCTAATTCAGGCGACGGCCGGCGGCTCCCATCTCGCTTGGCAGTCGTTTATAATGGCACCCGGTCGCCAGTCCCTCTCTTTCTGGCTCTCGACTCTTGACTCTCGACTATTATCAACAAGGAGCCACTCCATGCGGTCCAGTCGTCGTGAATTTCTGCAACGCTCGGCGGTAGCCGGAGCGATCGCCGCCGTGCCGTTTTCGTCGGCCGCCACGCGCGCTCGTGCAGCAAACGTGAATAGCCAACCGACCGTGGCGGCGATCGGCATTGGCGGCAGCCGCGGTGCTTATTCGCAGGGCAGGGCGGTTGCGATGCGGGCCGCCGAACGCGCCCGGATGATTGCCGTGTGCGACGTCGACACGCTCCATATGGCGGAGTTCAACTCTCGCTTCGAAAACAAGCTGGCCATGTTCACCGATTACCGCCAACTGCTCGAGCGCGAGAAGCCGGATCTGGTGACCATCGGCACGCCCGACCATTGGCACGTGCCGATATCGATCGCTGCGCTGAAGGCGGGCTGTGATGTGTACTGCGAAAAGCCGCTCACGCTCACAATCGACGAGGGCTTCCGCATTCGCCAGGCCGTGAAAGAAACAGGCCGCGTTTTTCAAGTCGGCACGCAGCAGCGCAGCGAAAACGATGCGCGGTTCTTGAAAGCGATCGCGATCGTCAAGAGCGGCCGCTTGGGTAAGAATGTCACCGCCTATGTCGCGATCGGCGGTGCGCCTTCCGGCGGGCCGTTTACCACGGCCAAGCCGCCGGCAGACCTGGCCTGGGATATGTGGGTCGGCCCGGCCCAAGCGGCCGACTACTCGAACGAGCGCCGCAAAGACTTCCGCTGGTTCTTCGATTATTCCGGCGGTCAAATCACCGACTGGGGGGCCCACCATATGGATATTGCGCAATGGGCCATGGGGCACGCAAACTCCGGCCCCGTGAAGGTAATGGGCAAAGGCAAATACACGCCTCTGGTGCCCGAGAAATTCGATTGGATCGCCTATCTCGATGGCCGGGAGAAGTTGCCCAACGGCTTCCACACGGTGACTGACTTCAACTTCGAGCTCGAGTACGCCGATGGATCGAAGATTCATCTATCGAACCACTATCGCCGCGAGGAAGACGACATCGACTTTCCCAATGGCATTCTTTTTGAGGGCGACGAGGGCCGTATTTATGTCAACCGCGAGCGATTAACCGGCAAGCCGGTCGAACAATTAACCGAAGCCGACAACAAAGAGCTCGAAGCTGCGATCGTCCAGCTTAATGGCGGCAAAGAGCCGACGAGCCATATGGAGAACTTTTTCGACTGCATCAACAGCCGCGGCACCCCAATCTCCGACGTCGAAACGCATCATCGAACGATGACTTGTTGCCACTTGTGCAATATCTCGCTGATGCTCGGGCGCGAACTCAAGTGGGACCCGCAGAAAGAACAGTTCGTCGGAGACGAGCAAGCGACAATGCTCATGTCTCGCCCACGGCGGGAGAAATACTCCTGGGCAGCGACGACGTAGGTGCCGCGAGCCGAGCGGCACATGGGGCTGCCATCCATCCTAACCGAATGGCCCGGCACCATTCTTGGGAGCGCTGGAAGAAAATCCTCGGCGAGCTGAAACCGGCCGCGTGATTTATTGTTGGCGAACGACTTAGCAGGGGGCGCTTCGCTGTAGTTCAAAAAGCACGAAAGGGTGCGTGCTATGGGACGTCGTGCACTCGCTTGGGTCGGTTTCTTCGCGCTATCGCTTCTTGGTGCCACGCGTGCCGCTCAGCAGCCAGAATCTCCTCCGCCGCCTCCGCGCATCTCGGCGGTGGGGCAGGTCGTGGATCCCGCCGGAAAGCCCGTGGCAGGGGTACGCGTTGTTCTGAGGGAGTGGTCCTCGCTCCGCTACAGCGACGACGTGTTTCAGCGCGAAATTCGCGATGTGCTGGCGGAAACGACTTCGGATGCCGCTGGCCGATTTCAATTTGACGACGTCGAGTCCCGGCCGTTTCGCTCGTTTGGCGATCGCTCGCCGTGGGATGTGGTGGCTTTGGCCGATGGGTTCGCCCTCGGTTGGGTGCATCTCTCCGCTGGCAATGCGGAGCGAGACTGGACAATCAAGCTTCACAAAGCCAAGACGATTCGCGGTCGGCTCATCGATTCCGACGACAAACCGGTGGCCGGCTGCACAGTACAAGTGGGTAATGTCGAAGCGCCCGGAAGCCAGTGGCACGGCGACTTCTCGGATCCGTTGCGGCTCGACATGTGGCGTTCGCAATTGTCGCCCACTGCAACGACCGATGCCGATGGCCACTTCGAGCTTTCCGGGCTGCCGGCAGACAAACGTCTCACGCTCGTGGCTCAGCATCCGAATTTCGTGCACCACTATTTCTATGTTCGTACGACCGAGGAGCCCCAGGCGGATGTCGAGCAGACATCCGTTCGTGAGGGCGTGCAAACGACCGAACAGCGGCCGATCCATGCGTCAGGCTTCACCGAGAAGCTGGAGCGCGGCGGCCGGTTGCGAGGGCGAGTTGTGTTTTCCGACAGCGGGGTGCCGGTGCCGCAAGCCAAAGTGAGTGCTAGGCGCAAAATCGGCACCTCTTTGAACTGGCCGATGCCGATGGTCGGTTTGAGATGACCGGTTTGCACCTGAACGAGGGGCCGTACAAAGTTTCATCCCAGGCGGAAGAGCCGGGATATTTGGCGGTCCGTGAACAGGTAGCGTTTTCAGACGATCATGTCCTGCGCGAAGTCGAGCTGCGATTGCCACGCGGCGAACCGGTGCGAGGAAGCGTCGTCGACGAAGCAACCGGCGTCGGAGTGGGTGGAGTCGGCGTGCGCTACATCGCTGCGACGGACCAAGAGGACCAATCGGGCTGGTCGGCAGCACAACCGGCAACCACCGACGCCTCAGGACGATTTGAATTGGTCGTTCCGCCGGGCCGCGGGATGCTGCAGGTGTACGGCGGTACGGAGCGTCATTCGACGCACGACGTCCCCGATTTCTGGCGGGTGCGAAACAAGCAATCGCTTTCGGCCAGCCATTCGGCGAGAATCGAAGTCGCCGCCGGACAAGCGACAGGTGATGTGCAGCTCAAGGTGGGACGCGGGTTGGTCGTTCGCGGCCGCGTGTTGGATGCCGACGGCCAGCCAATCTTCGCCGCGGTCGTTCGGGCGACCGACCGGTTTGGCGCAAAGAGCGCGAGAAGCAATCAGTCACCGATGATGATGGCCGGTTCGAGCTGGCGGGTTTCCCACCGCACGAGGAGTGTACGATCGAAATCGTAGACGACGACCGCGGATTACGCGGCACGGCAAAGGTGGCGGAAGAACCACATGCCGGCGCCAGTCGGGTCGTCGAGCTGGGCGACATCAAGCTTCGTGGCACAGGAACGGTTACGGGCACCGTGCTCGGCGACGGCAAGCCGCTGGCAGGAGTTCAGGTTTCCTTGATCTTTCAAATTGATCGTGATGGCCGCACGGAGCTCGAATCAGGTACCGACCGCGTGGAAACCGATAGCGCCGGTCGTTTTCGCTTCGAAACCGTGGAGGCTGGCAGGCGCGTCAGTGCGTATGCCAATGTCGATGGCTTCACGAGCCAGGGCACGATGTCGCACGCCCTGGCGTCGGGCCAGGAATTGGAAATCCCGCCGATCGATTTGAAGTCGCGCAGCGCCTTTGTAGCTGGGATAGTCGTCGATCCAAACGGCAAGCCGGTTGCCGGCGCCACGGTAGCGCGATGGAGCGAAGCGGCGGAAGCATATCCTTCGGACGCGGCGGTCCGCCCAAGCCAACGGGATCTGACGGGCGGTTTCGCATCAATGAACTGCCAAATGTTCCGCTGCAGTTGCTTGCCTACATTCAAGATCCGAACAACCGAAAGGGTGGCAGAATTCACTTCCCGGCACGCGTCAACGCCGAGCCGGGCCAAACGGACGTTCGGATTGTTCTCGATCCCAAACTGCAGCGGCCGCTGCCATAAAAATTTGGAACACTAATTCACGCTAATCGACACTAATTCGAAATTAGCGAAGATTAGTGGAGATCAGTGTTCCTTGGAGTATCGCCGTCATGAAGTGTTATTTGTTCACGATCATTCTTGGTTTGGTTGGAAGTGGTGCAGTTGCAGCTTCTGAATTGTCAGGCCGCGTGGTGGATTTTCAGAATCGGCCGCTGACGGAAGCGACGGTGCTTGTGAACACGGCGGCGCCGCGCCAAGGTGTGGCCGTGTTCTGTCCGTCGTGTTATGTCGATTGCGGTAAGCGAACCACTACCGACGACGACGGCCGATTCACGTTCAGTGATCTCGATCCGTCGCTCGTGTTCGACCTCGTCGCCACGGCCGAAGGGCATCGGCGCGCGTGTCGGAGCGGATTGATCCGGCGACTGACACGGCGGAATTGCGCTCGAGGCGCTGCCGACCGACTTGCCGCCGGAACGCGTCGTGCGTGGCCGAGTGATCGATGAACGTGGGAAGCCGGTCGTAGGCGCACAAGTAATACCCTATGGATGTCAGACGGCCGACCGACGCTGGTGGGGCTCGCTGCCGGGCGTCGATTCTGTCTCGATCACTAACAGCAACGGCGAGTTCATCATCACTTGCCGCGAGCCGGCAGAAGCATTCGATATTGAAGTGCGATCGTCACGTCACGCGGCCAAGCGGTTCGGGCTGCGCAACCGGCGAGAGTCACGAGCTGGCAGTGGAGGCGGGCGCGCTGGTTCGCGGCCGATTGCTGCACGACGACCAGCCGGTGGCCGGCGTTTCCGTGGGGCTCGTGCAATGCGATCGCAGCTCAGACAATTTTCTGGGGAACTACGCGATCGGCACGAACGCGAAAGGGGAGTTTGAATTCACCTACATGCCACCCAATGATGATTTTTACATATACACAACGATGGAATCGATTGGTCAACCGTCCTCGCTGCCGCTGCGCCGCCTCACGATTGGTAAGAGCGGGTCGCTCATGGAAATGGGTGATTTAGAGGTTGGTGCTGCTCACACAATTTCCGGGCGAATCGTGCTCACCGACGGTGCGCCCGTGCCGGGTCCGATTCAGCTCTTGCTTACTCGCGAAGGAGCGTGGGATTCGCAGCGATTCATGGTGGGCAGCGACGGGGCTTTCCGATTTGAAAATGTGCCCGATCAGGAGCCGATCACCTTGGTAGCTCGCATTCCCGGTTATCACCTGGATCAGAATCGGACGCGTTTTCAGCAAGTCCGCGAGTGGTCGATCGCGTTCTTTTTAGAAGGCCCGCGGGACGACGTCGAAATCTTCTACGCACCGGACGTCGAGCGAAAATAAATGCAAACCGCGTGGTGCGCCCAGATCGCCCAGCGATGGGCATGGCATGGTCGGTGAGTAAAGCCACGTCCTTCGCCAAGCCTCCGGGCGTGCCATCCATATCTTTGGCCATTGAGCCGGCGTGCGGTGTGACTTAAGATGTTCGCACCTTTTGCACTGCGGGGGGAAGCTTATGGATGAGTGGTGGCCAATCGGCGTGTTTGCGAGCATCGACGCGGGCTTGGGCGTGCGCCTGGAAGTGGCCCACGAGCTGGGCGTGCCGACGATTCATCTCCACACGCCTCACGCAGCATCGCGGACGCCCCATCGGGCAGTGGAATTCAACCAGCGACTGGCCGAGCTGGGCATCATCACCACCTGCGTGTTCGCGGGTTTCGAAGGCGAGAGCTACGCGGATATCCCGACGGTGAAGCGGAGCGTGGGCCTTGTGCCGCGAGAAACGCGCGCAGCACGGACTGCCGAGCTGAAAGCCATCGCCGACTTTGCGCGGGAACTGAGCGTGGATCGCGTTGGCGTACATCTGGGTTTTGTCCCACATGATCAAGCCACTCCCGATTATCGGGAGCTGGTCGAACTGACTCGCGACGTTTGCGCCCATTGCGGCCGCAATCATCAGGCGTTGCATCTGGAGACGGGCCAGGAGCCGGCCGACGTGCTGATCCGGTTTCTCGATGATGTGAATCGCGACAACCTGTTCGTCAATTTTGATCCGGCCAACATGATTCTCTACGGCGCCGGCCAGCCGCTGCCAGCACTCGAGATGCTTGGTGCCCGCGTGCGCAGCATCCACTGCAAGGATGCGGTGTGGTCCGACCGGCCGGGCGACACATGGGGCCGAGAGGTGCCGCTGGGCGAAGGCAATGTCGACTTCGCGGCGTTCCTGGGCGTGCTGAAGCGGATTGGCTACGATGGGCCGCTCACGATCGAGCGCGAAATCCCGCAAGAACCTGAACGGCAAAAGGCGGAGATCGGCCGGGCGGTCACGCTGCTGGAGCAGTTAAAGGGGAAAATGTAGGTCCGCCGAGCCGAGGCGGGCTTTTGATGCGGATTGCACTCTAGTCCGCATTCCGAAACCCGTAACATTTGGCTCGATCAACTCACGCCACATACCACAGGATTTGTCCATGGTCCGCACACGCCTATCCGTGATGATGTTTCTGCAGTTCTTCGTGTGGGGGGCGTGGTATGTGTCGATGACCGGATTCATCACGCAATCGGGAATGGGCGGTGTGACCGGCGCGGCCTACGCCGTCGGACCTTTGGCAGCCATCATCGCACCGTTTTTTCTCGGCATGGTTGCCGATCGCTTCTTCGACAGCGAACGCGTGCTCAGCTTTCTACATGTCGTCGGCGGATTGTTTTTGATTGCGGCGCCGATGGTCGCGCGGCCGTTCACGCTGCCCGATCCACCGGCGGATGCGAGCTTGTTTTACACGTTGTTTTTGCACGACCTGCCAGCCTACAAACACCCCTTTGTGCTGTGCTTGTTCGGCCACATGCTGTGCTACATGCCGACCCTGGGGCTCACGACGTCGCTGGCATTCCATCACCTGGAGAATCAAGAACGTGACTTCCCGATGGTGCGCGTGCTTGGGACGATCGGCTGGATCGTTGGAAATATTGCCGTGAGTTTTTTGCCGGGCAAGGACGAATCGGCCTGGCAATTCTACCTGGCCGGCGGTGCGGCGATTCTCTTGGGAATCTACAGTCTGACGCTGCCTCATACGCCGCCGCCGAGCAAAGGAAAACCCACGACGTTCGGCCAGATTCTCGGAACGGATTCGTTTCGACTGTTTGGAAACCCGTCGTACGCCGTGTTTATCATCTGTTCGTTTTTAATATGCATACCGCTCGCGGGTTATTACCAGCAGGCACGCAACTTCGTACAGCATGCGGGCCTGTTGGTGTTCGATAGTGCCACGTTCACGATGAGCTTCGGCCAAATGAGCGAGATCGTATTCATGGTATTGATGCCGCTGTTTTTTGCCCGGCTAGGCGTCAAGTGGATGTTGCTGGTGGGCATGGCGGCATGGGTCGCCCGTTATCTGTTGTTCGCTTTTGCCGCGGATGACAAAATTCTGTGGATGATTTTTCTCGGCGTGCTGCTGCACGGCATCTGCTACGACTTTTTCTTCGTCACCGGAATGATCTATGTCGATAAGCGGGCCAGCCAGGACATCCGCCATCAAGCCCAGGGCTTTCTTGTTCTGGTGACGCAGGGTCTGGGACTGGGACTGGGGGCCAAGCTGTTCTTCGCGCACGTGCTGATGAATACGCACGACGGCGTTGCGAACTGGTACAAGATTTGGCTCTACCCGGCGGCGTTTGCTGCTGCCGTGATGGTGGTGTTCTTCTTGCTGTTTTGGGATCGCATCGATAACGGCCGTGGCGTGGATCTCAAAGAAGCTACCCGCCTGCCGGAGGAGGCGCCGCGTTGATCCGTGTGGGCATTGTCGGCCTGGGATTCATGGGGTGGATCCAT
This sequence comes from uncultured Planctomycetota bacterium, assembly GCA_963786455.1. GTDB lineage: Bacteria > Planctomycetota > Planctomycetia > Pirellulales > Lacipirellulaceae > JABDGM01. The sequence goes on from CAWAZX010000021.1 coordinate 101,373, forward strand.
TGGCTTGCGTGGCAAAAGGTGCGCGGAGCGCAGGTTACGGCGATTTGCACGCGCGACAAGCGGCGACTGACGGGCGATTGGCGCAGCATTCGAGGCAATTTCGGACCGCCTGGCGAACGGGTGGATCTCAGCGGTATTGCGCCCTACGACAATCTCGACGACTTGCTGGTGGACGACCAAATCGACGTCATCGATATCACGCTACCGACGTATCTTCACGTCGAAGCCACCATTCGCGCATTAACCGCCGGCAAGCACGTGCTGTGCGAAAAACCAATGGCGTTGCGCCTGGCCGATTGTCGAAGGATGGTTGAAGCGGCGAAGAAGGCGCGGCGACAGCTCTTCATTGCCCATGTCCTGCCGTTCTTTCCTGAGTACCAATGGGCCCGCAAGGTCATCGCCGGTGGCAAATACGGCGGCTTGAAAGGCGGCGCGTTTCGTCGCGTGATTGCCGAGCCGACATGGCTCGAAAAGTTCTGGTCGCCGGACCATATTGGCGGGCCAATGCTCGATTTGCATATTCACGACGCCCATTTCATTCGCTTGTTATACGGCATGCCCGACGAGGTCACGGCGACAGGACGCATGCGCGACGGACTGGCCGAGTTCTGGCACGCGCAGTTCCGATTTTCCAATCCGAACCTCGTTGTCGAAGCCACTTGCGGCACGATCGACCAGCAAGGGCGGGCGTTCGACCACGGTTTCGAAATCCACCTGGACAATGCGACGCTTGTTTTTGAGTTCGCTGTATTTGACGGACAAGGCCGCTATCTGTGCGAGCCCGTTCTGTTGCCCAAACGCGGCAAAGTTCAGCGACCGAAATTGACCGGCGGCGACCCGGTCGACGCCTTTGTCGATGAGTTACGCGAAGTGGTGGCGTGTGTGCGCGATGGCCGACCGTCGGAAATTCTGGGCGCCGAGTTAGCCCAAGATGCGATGCGGATTTGCGAAAGTCAGGCCGCGAGTTTAAAGCGCCGCAAACCAGTGCGACTAGCATCGGCGGCGGAGCGCGGTGCGAAATAATTCGCCTCTCCCTTCGGGAGACGCAGCGACGGGCACCACCGCGCAGCGGTGGTCGCGAGCGGTGAGGGAATCGCTCCGTGGCGGCGCCTTCGTTCCTCCCCGCTCGATTCCTCGTGACTTCTCCTAGAAAGAGATTGTGGCTAGCGTTCGCACAATCCACCGGACGGACCATTGCGAATTCCGCCGCATTCAGGTAGTCTCACATCGGTCGCCAGGCATTTCCCGTTGGGCACTTCGAATGTCTCTCTCCACGTATACCAAAGATGGCATTCTGACCGTCGTCTTAGACGAGGCCCGACTGCTCGATGATACAAAGATCGAGAAAGTCGGAACCGACTTGATCGAAGCGCTCAACAAGACGACCGAAGAGCGGGTGGTCCTCGACTTCCGCAACGTGAAATTCATGAGCTCGTCGATGCTCGGCAAGCTGGTCCAAATGCACAAAAAGTCCGGCGAATTCAAGGTAAAGTTGAAGCTCTGCTCGATCGACCCCGAAATCCGGCAGGTGTTCAAAATCACCAAGCTGGACAAACTCTTCGATATCGCCGCGGACGACGAAGCAGCCCGCGCCGCCTTCATGAAACGCGGCTGGTTCGGGTAATGGGTGCCACTGCTAACTTGTTAGCAGTAATCTTCCTAAATACTCTTGCGGATTGCCTCGCCACTCAAACATCAAATTGGAGAAACGTGGCATTGGCGGACTCCCTTGACCCAAGCCGTCCCGTGAATCCGTCGGTGAACTGTCGAAAAAAAATGTCTACCGATTACTTGGTGCAGACAACAAGGTGAAGGCTGGAAAGAGGCACTGCTGGCCAAGCCAACAGTGGCACCCGACCTTCATGAAACGCGGCTGGTTCGGTTGACCGTTGCTCGCTTATTTAAACTGTCGGGCAGTCGATGCGTCGGCCGGCATCGCGTCGTCTGAATCGTTTGGGATCAGCGTTTTGGGCAGCGATGGGTGGCCGTAGTAGAAGCCTTGGGCCAACGTGAAGCCGATCTGCCGGCAGACTTCGTGATCGGCGACTTCTTCGATTCCCTCCGCCAGCGGCGTGATGCCCAGCTCGTGCACCATTTTTACCAGGCTGGCTAGCATCCGCTGCCGCTCCAACGAAGCGGAGGAAATACGCTGAACCAGTTGCATATCGAATTTGAGGTAATCGGGCCGCACTTCCACGAGCTCAACCAACCTTGCCTGGCCGGCGCCGAAGTCGTCGTACGCCAGTCCGATGTGCATTTCCGCCAGGGCGGCACGCAGTTGGTTCATTTCGCCGCCGCGTGTGACAGCCGCTTCGTGGATCTCCAGCACGAGCGGACGTCGTGGCTCCAGCTCGCGCAGCTCGCGAAGTGAGAACACAAGCAGCTCAAAGTCGTCGATTTCGGCCGGGTGCGTGTTGACGAACAGCACCTGGTTTTGCGGCAGTACCTGTCCGCTGCGGACGCCTTCTTCGCGTAGGATTCGGCTCAACTCGCCCTCCATGTTAAGCACTTTCGCCGCCGCGAACATCGACCGCGGATCCTTCAGACCGAAGAACCGGCTGCGAGCCAGTACCTCGTACCCGAGTGTGCGGCCGTCCTCGATCGCCACGATCGGTTGAAAGTGTGGCGACACGGCCCGCTGCGTCATGAGCTGGTCGAACTGGATTAGCGCCGAGTGCCCGATCACACGAATCGTCTTGGATCGTCATCGACCCGCTTTCGGTGTTCTGCTGCACAACGCGGAACACCATCTGGCCAAATTGAAGTAAGTCGCCGTGTTGTACCGTACACGGCTGCGAGATTCGCGTGCCGTTGACATACGTGCCGTTGGTGCTGCCTAAATCGCGCAGCAGAAGGCCCTTGTCGATCGCGGTCATCTCGGCGTGTTCGCGTGACACCGTTGGGCTGGAAATGCACAACGATGCTTCCGGTTTGCGACCGATGATGAAGCGCGACGCGTCGACGCGAAATCGGCGCACGGGCTGGTCGTCAGCCAGTTGCCCGCTGAGCATCCACATAACGCGATGTGATTGAAGTGTGTCCGTCAACATTGTTACATCACCAAGGTTTTGCACATATCTTGGCGCGATATGGTTTGATGCTGTTCTCTGCCTCGGGTGCCATCCCAGACCATGGAGGCCGGCGTCGACGACGTCGTCACGAGCGGCGTCCAAGTAATATCGGTTCGACAGTGCACGCGCTGCGCGAAGTCCACTCGGTCGCGCCGTCGCTGCACGAAATTGACCGCGACGTGTTGGATCGACAGCCGATCGGCCTCGACGCAGAGCGTCAGGCTGTTGTCGGCGCCACGGATCGATGCTGCCTCGGCGCCGATCGTCCGCGAAAGCATCGCTGCATATGTCGGCGAGGCCGAGTCGCGCGGCAGAATGGCCAGCACGCGCCGCGTACCGCCAAATTCCATGAGAGACGGCGTCGCCAGCGCAAGACCGGATCGCAATTCGGCCAGCTGCTTGGAGCTCCCATTGACGGAGCTGTCGTCTAATGCATTGACGCCGGATAACGCATGCTGCACCGCCTGCCGCGACAGTTCATGCAGCTTGGCGTTAAGTTGGGCTCGGGGCCGGCCGCCTTGCATCACCATCGAGAGCAGACCGCCGTGAGCACAAATATATTCCGCTTGAAGTTGTCGATCGACGTCGCTCACAAGCTCAGGCAGCTTCGCCTGGAGGCTTGCTACCACGCCGGCTGAAGTGGCCGATGCGGAGGGGTCGGCGGCGTCGCTGGCCGTGCTTGTTAAATCGGATTGGGCCGCACGATTTACCGCCGCTGCAATTTGATCGATTTCGCGGCCCAGTGCGGTGATCTCATCCGACATCTCCTTCGCATCGGAAAGGATCGAGTGGACCGTGTGCTCAGCCGCGGAGATTGCCAATTGATCTAGCCGCAAACGAAAATAATCGAGCACTCGACGCGAAAGTGTATCGCGTGATTGGAAGCCACCTCCCGTGGAATTAGCTGCAGCGTTGGCGATGGCTTCCGCGTGGAGCTCATCCAGCTTGGCGACGACGTTGCGACACAGACGCTGCAATTCGGCCCCGCATTCGCCAAAATGGTGGTTCATCCAAGCAATTGCCCGGCGCGCCCGGCCAGCCGCTCGCGCGGATCGTCAATGCGCCCGGTAATCCAACGCCGGATCTCGCTGCGCAGTTTTTCATCGAGCGGCTGCACAATGGCCGAAATGGGCTGCCCCGACAGAAACAGCTTGCGTGTCTCCACGGGCCCGGTTTGAGCACCGAAGATCCGATCAATCGCCTGGAGTTGGATATTCTCTCCGGCTTCGCGCGTGCTGCTTTGCTTGGCGAACCAGGATGACAGAAAGTTGGTGGCGTCTCCACCCAGTTGTAGTTCCACGAGTGACCGCGCGTTGGCCGCAATGCCCGAGCAATCGAGCTGCAGGCGGCGAACGAGCTGGGCGGCGCTGGCCGCCAGTTGGCTTCCCGCGGCGGCGTCCGGCGACCATGCGGCAGAATTCAAGACCACGTCGAGCGGTGAGACGGCGTCGTTGGCGTGCTCAGCGGGCCGCCAAGACGCGAGCACCTGTTGACTTACAACCTTAGCAAATTGATCGCAAACCTCGGTCGGTGCCGCCGTGCGCCGATAGATTCCGAACGAGCGCAAACGGCCGGCAGTGTTCGCCCGGTCGCCCGAAGAGGAATGGTCGTGATCGTCGCGGCAGGCGTCGAAAAAAGCGTGCGCCGGCGTCAAAGTATTCAGATGCATGTATTCGGCCACCGAGTGGGCTGCCTTGTCGAACTCAACGCCATCCAGGTTTTCGCCAAGGTGTATCAAATACGTGTAATCGAAAGGCGGCACGCCGGCGGCGTGCGGCGGCAGGCCGCAACTGGCGTCGCCCGGATATAGGTTCTGTGGCTGCTGGAAATGATGGAATTCGGTCAGCCAGGCGAAGGCGTTGACGCGGGCCAGCTCGGTGTGGCGCGGGATCGCCGCCGGTCGAATGCATCATGATGCCGGTGACGCTGGGACTGCCCCAGGTTGAGCTTTTCTAAGACCGCGCGCACCATGTAGCCGACGTCGAGCGACATGCCGCTGCCGGTGCCGCCGGAGATCGAGGCGACGACAATACACGCGCACCGCGTCGTTGCGAAATGGTTGCCGAGTCGTCTGGGCGGTCGCACGACGATCGATTGCCGCGTCGACGGCCTGCATCACCGCGCGGCGGATGCGCTGGCCGGTCTGCCGAGCGTGGTCGGCCAGTGCCAGCCGGCCCAGCGGCCGCAGCCCTTCGGTGCGCAGGGAGCGCGGGAATATTGTACAGCCAGCGTCGACTCAGCCAATGCAACAGCTGCTGCGAGTGTTCGCGATAATGCTGCGGCCGCCGCAGCGGCAAATTCAGAGTTTCGTCCGGCGCACAGTCCGCTCTCGTCGCGGCGGGCCGCAGTCCGAAAGCGCCCGCGGATCGGTGTCGAGCAGCAGCAACTGCACGGCAGGCAACGCGAGCCGGTCGCCGAACTGGTCGTAGATCGATTCGCCGCAAGTGCGACAACACTCGTCCGGCCGCGCCGCCGATGCCGAGCACCAGCGTCGGCACCGGCCGCGCATCGCGTCCAGTCAAATCCGACCGGCGGCAAATCGACAAGCTCGCTTGCCGACCGGCGGCAACTCAATCAGCAGTTGTTCCGGATCGGCGATTGCCACGGCGTCGACTCGTCGTCAAACAGAGTCGGTCTGCCAGGTTGTGCCGTGCCGACTCCGCCGACGGAGCTCGAAAGCATCGGTAAACGTCGATCGCCGATTCGGGCCGGTTCTGTAAATTCCGACGGACTGCTCGTGGCCTTCAACCAACGCGTCGACAAATTCGCGGCAGTTGCGTATAGCGGTGCTGCGGATCCTTCGCCAGCGCCCGCGACACGGCGTAGCGGTCGGTAACCGACAGAGCGCCGACAGGTCCGGCTCGTCGTTCAGATGCTGCAGCGTCAGCTCGGCCGCGTTGCCGCCGGCAGAACGGCAGCGTGCCGGTCAGCATTTCCTGGTACACGATCGCCAGCGAATACTGATCGCTGTGGCGGCTGGGTGTGCCGCGGAACACTTCCGGCGCCGCGTACAGCGGCGTCAGCCCGCCCACCAGCGACGCCTGCGATTGCCGCACGTCCTTCACCAGCCCGAAGTCGGCGACCTTCACGTGGCCGGCCAGCAGCAGCAGGTTTTCCGGCTTGATGTCCAGGTGCTGCAGCGCGTGCGTCTCGCTCATGAAGTCGAGCGCGTCGGCCGCGTCGCGCAGGTAGCTCAGCAGCTCGTCGCGCGGAATGCCGCGCAAGCCCTTCGCGGCGGCACTGCGTCGAAGCGGTCCTTGAGGCTGCCGTCGGCCAGCTCGGTGACGACCACCAGCCGGCCGTCGACGACTTCGATCCGCTCCAGCGACAGCAGGAACGGATGCCGCACGCCGCGAACGTGATCGAGCGCCCGCAGCTCGTTCGACGCCCGCTTTTCGTGCTGCTGGCCGAAGACGAACTTGATCGCCTTGGTCAGCCCGCCCGGCGCTTCGGCGCGCCACACTTCGCCGTAGCCGCCGGCGCCGATGTGCTCGATCAGCCGGTAGCCAGGCAGCGGCTCGATGTTGACGTCGATGTCGTTGCGTCACGGCTGAGAGTCCTAAGTTGCTTGCAGTCGGTGCGTCGGTTGGCTCGGGTAGCGATCGGTTTCACGGTCGCGCAGCTCGCCGGCACTTGGCCGCAATCCGCCATCGGCCGCGGCCGCTCGACGGCTGTGAAGTAACTCTTGACGACGCGGTCCAAGATAATCGGGCCGCAGTTCCATCGGCCGGCCGTAGTAAACGCAGTAGTTCTTGATCTGCGACAGCAGGTCGCGCGGATGGCAGCGCCGCAGCGGCCGGCCGTGCGGCGTGTAGTGCGTTTGCACCAGGTAATGCACCGCTTCCGGGAAGAACCGGCAGCCGAACGCCCGCGGCACGCCGCTTCGAACAGCCGGGCGAACTCGTCGATCGACGGGTTCTTCACTTCGATCTTGTACGGAATGCGCCGCAGGAACGCTTCGTCGGCCAGGTCGCGTCGGCTCCAGGTTCGTCGAGAAGATGATCAGCTGCTCGAACGGCACCTGGATCTTCTTGCCGGTGGCCAGCGTGAGGAAGTCGATGCCGGTTTTCCAGCGGCACGATCCAGCGGTTGAGCAGCTCCGTCGGGTCGATCCGCTGCCGGCCGAAGTCGTCGATCAGCAGGCAGCCGCAGTTGCTCTTGAGCTGCAGCGAGGCTTCGCTGACGTTGCGACGCGGGTCGTGGCGGATTTCGAGGTTGTCCATCGTCAGCTCGCCGCCGACGACGACCGTCGGCCGGCGAATCTTGATCCACCGCGGTCGTGCGTGCGCCGTCTTGAGGATGCTGCTCGTCGGCGTCCTCGATCGGCCTCGTGGCAGGCGGCGTCGAACAGCTTGATGAACTGGCCGTCTTCGATGAGCGTGCGCGGAATCCAGATGATGCTGGCCGAAGCAGAGGGTGATCCGCTTGGCGAGCGTCGTCTTGCCGTTGCCCGGCGCGCCGTACAGGAACAGCCCGCGCCCGAGTTCACCGCCGGGCCCAGCAGGTCGAGCAGCTCCGGCTCGACGCTGATGCCGCCGAACGCCGCCGTCAGTTGCTCGCGGCGCGCGGCTTCGGCCCGAATCGTTTGGGCTTCGACCGACATGATGTAGTCGTCCAGCGGCACCGGCACCGGCCCGACGTACGCACAAGCCTGCATCGCCGCGCGGGCCCGCGCGATGCCCTGCTCGGTCAGCGCGTAGCAATAGTCGTTGAGCTGCCGCCTGGCCCTGGTGCACCAGCACCTGCCGCGAGCGGAGGGCCAGCAGCACGTCTTCCAGGATTCCGAACGGCAGGCACAGCCGCTGGGCGATATCGCGGCCGCTCGTCGAGCCGACCTGCAGCAAGTACTTGCAAATCAGCGTCTCGATCACGACCGGGCTGATGCCCGTCTCTTCGAGCGACTGCGGCTCGGCCGGCTGAAACACGTCGTCCGTCAAGCAGCGACGCCAGCAAACCGGGCTCTCGAATTTCAGCGTGTGCTGTCGACATTGCGCATACTAACCCGTGTGCGGTACAAGTACGGCGCGGGCATCAGCCCGATGTCTCACACCAGAAACCCGATACCTGACACTTGCAACCCGACACGTAATTGCCCAGCATGGAAGCCTACGTTGCAGATGCCAGACTGGCACAACCCGAACCGGGCATTGCAAAGAAGCACGCCAGACCGACGCGACAGCACAACCGATACGACCGGCGACACCGCTTTGTGGGTGGCCTATTTGCGGCCGGATTAGCGGGCGATTTTCGGATCACGAACCAGGGCTACGGTCTGCCCTATTCTTCGCCAAATCCGCTCGGGCGGTTGAAGAGTTTCTCGCGCGTCGCCCACAGGCCGGCGGAAGGCGTGGGGATGAAGTAAAATCGCTCGCCGTCGGCGGTGGTGTTCCAGCCTTGTTTGCACTCGGTCGGGCCGGTAGCGGGCGATCGTGTCGTTGATGTCGGCGTAGCCGAAGTTGACGCCTTCGATTTCCGTCTTGCGACAGATGGCCCGGCGCGTACGTGATCGTTGAACCGGCCTTCGCTCGAGCCGTGGATCAGGTGGGCCGTGGCGTGGGCCAGGTCCTGCATGTCGGCGTTCTGGCGGTACTGCTCCATCACGCGCGGCGTGCCGACGTAGCCGTACTTGCGGATGAACGCGTCGACTTCGGGCTGCTCGCCAAACCGCTTCAGGCCCGGGGCGATGACGACCAGCTCGCCGCCGTCGGCCAGCGCCATCCGCGTGCGATAGACCGCCTTGTTGGCCACCCAGGTGCTGAAGAACTCGTCGCCCTGCATGACGCACACGATCTTCTCCACCGGCTCGTCGAAGACCGTGATGTTCTGCTCGCGCGATTGCCGGGCGGCCGCCAGATACGTTTCCAGATCGTCGCCGACGTACACGCCGGTGTGCACGAGCTGGTCGCGCTCGTTGCGGGCCAGCACGACTTGCACGTACAGATCGGGCAGATTGCCAAGGTATTCGTCCTCGGCCCGGTTGAAGCATGCCCGCACCGGCGTGATGAGGTTGCCCAGGTTGTTCTCGATGCCGCAGCAGGCGGCCGCCATGTGGGCGGCGCAGATGAGGTCCTTGCCGCCCAGGCCGATGAAGTAGTTCTTGTTGTGGTTGGCGAAGCCGAGCACTTCGTGCGGCACGACGTGGCCGACGTTGATGATCAGGTCCCACGGCTCCTCCATCAGCATGCGGTTGAGCACGATCGGGATCGGCCAATCGGCCGCACCTTGCGTGGCTTCGTCCACGAACCGGCCCGGAATCTCGCCGACGCTGCACGCAGCCGCCGCGCCAGTCGTGGGCGTGAATCCGCTCGTTCGGGATCGAGCCGAACATCTGCCGGTTTTCTTCCGGCGTGTGCGGCACGTGCTGGCCGAGCGTGGGAATCACGTGGACGTCGGCCTCGCCTGAGAGCAGGTTGTAAAGCATCTCGGTGAGCCGGCCGGCCCCGGAGTGCATCCGCGTGATATCCGGCGGCAGCAGCAGCACCCGCTTCGGCCTGCGCACAAATCCGCCGCCGGGCCTCGGCGACAGTCTGCTCCATCAGAGCCTGCAGCCGGTCCCAGGAAATCTCGGCAGCATCGTTCAGCAATCCAAGGCATCGGTACACTCTTTCGCAGATGAACGGTCAGGAAATGACTAACGTATCACATGCGTCCCTATGCGGAGAACGGGACTGCGACAGCGACTAGAAATTCTTTGCCAAGCCTATTGACGACCGCTTGCCGATCTTGTATTACTGAGTTAATACAAGAGGCACAACGCATGCAAATCCACATTTCCCCGACCGACGGCGTCCCGATCTACCTGCAGATCGTCAACCAGGTCAAATATCTGGTTTCGTCCGGCCGGCTGGCGGCGGGCGAGGAGCTGCCGCCGATTCGCACGCTGGCCGAAAAGCTGCTGGTGAATCCCAACACGGTGGCCCGCGCGTATCGCGAGCTGGAGCTGGCCGGGATCGTGCTCAAGCGGCGCACGACCGGCACGTACGTCTCCGGCGTCGGCACGCGGCTGGGCCGGCGCGACCGCGTGAAAATCATCACGCGGCGCATCGACGCGCTGCTGGCCGAGGCCCGGCAGATGGCAATTATCGCTCGACGAGCTCGTCGAACTCGTCCGAGCAGCGCGATGCCGTCGATGGAATCTCAATCTGCAGAGGCGTAATTCAACGGAGACAGAAACATGGTTGCGATCAACAATTCGTATTGCAACGGCGAGTTGAACGGCGAGCCGGAGACTCCGGCAATCGTCGAAATCAAAAACGTCTCGCGCCGGTTCGGCGAGAAGTTTGCGCTCGACGACGTCAGCTTCCGCGTGCCGGCCGGCACGGTCGTCGGCCTGGTCGGCGAAAACGGGGCCGGCAAGACCACGCTCATCAAGCACATCCTCGGCCTGCTCAAAGCGCAAACCGGAACGGTGCGCGTGTTCGGGCTCGATCCGGTGGCCGACCCCGTCGGCGTGCTCTCGCGCATCGGCTACCTCTCCGAAGAGCCCGACATGCCCGGCTGGATGCGCGTCCGCGAACTGATGCGCTACGTGGCCGCGTTCTACCCCACGTGGGACCACGACTACGCCGAGCGGTTGCGGCGAGAATTCGATCTCGACCCCGCCGCGAAGGTGAAACAGCTTTCGAAAGGCCAGCGGGCCCGCGCCGGCCTGCTGATCGCTCTCGCCTACCGGCCCGAGCTGCTTGCTGCTCGACGAGCCATCGTCCGGCCTCGATCCGATCGTGCGCCGCGACATTTTGGGCGCGATCATCCGCACGATCGCCGACGAAGGCCGCACCGTGCTGTTTTCGTCGCACCTGCTGGCCGAAGTCGAGCGCGTCTCCGACCAGGTCGCCATGATCAAATCGGGCCGCATCCTGTTCTGCGATTCGCTCGATCGGATCAAGCAGACGCACGCACGGCTGACGCTGCGATTCGAGCGACCACAGTCAGCGCCGCCCGCTCTTGCCGGTGCGCTGACTTGGGACGGCTCCGGCTGCGAATGGACCGCTGTTTGCGCCGGGCACGCCAACCAACTGCAATCGGCCGCGGCGGCGATCGGAGCAAGCGTTGTTGAACAAGCGCCACTCTCGCTGGACGAGATTTTCATCGCCCGCAGCGGTGCGCCTGCTTCGGACAAGTTGCGAGGAGTAAATCCATGCGATCGGCCGCATACGCACTGGCCTGGGAATTCTGGACCGCCAACCGCCGCGGCTGGCTGCTGGTGCTCGCCGCCATTCCGCTGTGCGCTTCATCTACCGTATGTCGGCCGGGCCGATTCAAACATCCGATGGCCTGCGCTCACTCAGCTTCATGCCGCTGGCGATTTCATTGATCCTCGCCGCGGCCTTCTGCAACTTCACTGATCGCAGCCGCCGCGACGGCCTCGCGGGTTTTCCGCGGCACCTGTTCACGCTGCCCGTAAACACGTATTACCTCGTCACCTGCCTGATGCTCTGCACCCTGGTGAGCATCGCGGGCATCTATGTGGCCTGGGTGAAGTTTGTCTACGAGCCGTTGGGAATTCAATTGCAAATCCGCTGGCCGCTAACATTGATCGCGGCGGGTGTCGTGCTTTTCCAAACAGTCATTTGGTGCCTGAGCGGGTTCCGCTTGGCGCGGATGATCGTGCTCTCCGTGTTGCTATCGATGTTGGTCGGCATCGGGTTGCTGCCGTCGCTGTGGGCAGACACGGGCGGAGGGGACATTGAAGGTCGGCTAACGGCGGCACTCGCCGGTGTCACGGCAATCGCGTACACCGCCACAATCCTCACGGTCGGCGCGCAACGCCGTGGCGGCGCTCGCGGATGGGAATTGACCGGAATCGTAGCCGACGTGGTGGCGCGGGTTGTTCCCGAATTTCGCGGTGAAGGTAAATCCGCCGACGCGGCCTTGTTCTGGCTGGAATTTCGTCGCTCGGGCCTGGTGCTTCCGGCTGCCGTATTGCTGACGCTCACGCTGATCCTCGGACCAATCCTGTGGCTCACCGGCCGCGGACCGGATGAAACAATTCGCGCAGCCATGTTCCTGTTGATATTGCCGGTGATTCTGACGCTGGCAGTCGGCAAAGGAATATCGAAGCCCGATTTCTGGTCGCTCGATCTGTCGTTGTCACCATTCTTGACGGGTCGGCCAATCACCGGCGCACAAATTCTGACGGCAAAAATGAAAACTGCGGCCGCAAGCGCGCTGTTGGCGTGGACATTGCTGCTGACCATCGCCCCGTGGTGGATGTTTGCGACTTGCGACGTCGGCCATCTCCGCGGCCTGTGGGGTCAGTTCCAGTTGGTCTATTCGCCGTTTTCCCAGTGGGCCATTCCAATCCTGCTCGTGGCAGGCGTCATCCTCGTGACGTGGGGCATATTGGTGGGAAGCATCTGGGTCGGCTACTGCGGCAGACCCGGATTCTTCTACGCCTTTACCGCGGTCAGCGCGGCAAGCCTGATCGCGCTGCTGGTTCTCACGGTTTGGTGGGGCGATCATCCGCGAAGCCGCGGCAATTTTGCTGCGGTGTGGGCACCGCGAATTCCCTGGATGCTCGCGTGCTGCTTTGCCATCAAATCGTGGTCAGCGGCATGGTTGACCTGGCACGCGAGTAGGCGGCAACTGATTGTTTCCCGAACCATTCTTCGATACCTCGGCTTTTGGATCGTTGCGACCGGAATATTAGTCGCCCTGGCATGGCAGATTTCACCGCGAGTCATCTGGCTGCGCGACACGCTTTTCCTGGCCGCGTTCCTGGTCGTGCCGCTGGCCCGCATTGCCGCTGCACCGCTCGCGATCGCCTGGAATCGACACCGCTGATATTTCACGGGTGAGTATGAACCGGCTGATTTGGTCAATTGTGATTGTCGCACCCTGCGGCGTGTTTTGGCTCGCGCAGAAAGGGGCCAGCGACATACCCACACGTGTGGACGGTGGCGGACATTTGCTGCGGATACGAGTGGAAGGCAGTGGATCACCGGCGGTCGTTTGTGAAATCGGCCTGGGCGGGGCGCTCGAGGAGTGGGCCTCAGTGCAGCCGGAACTGGCAAAACTCACGCGCGTTGTCGCATACGATCGCATCGGCTCAAATCATGACCAGTCGCGGCTGACCGGTGCCGACGTCGCCCGCGAGCTTCGGCAAGCACTCGCAAACGCTGGTGTCGAGCCTCCGTACATCCTCGTCGGCCAGTCGTTCGGCGGCGTCTATAACCGCGTTTTCGCCAGCCTGTTCCCGCAGGACGTTGTCGGTCTGGTGCTGCTTGATCCGTCACAAGAGGATTTCATCGAATGGATGGCGATTCACCATCCCGACCGGCAGATTTCACGAAAGGACGTTGTCGGCTGGCCAGAGGGCGCCGGCATTTGGGACACGCTGGAGGAGCTCAAGACGGCCGGCCCGCTGCCCGATGTGCCGACCGTCGTCGTCACTGGCGCGCGGCCGGGCGATGATCCGCTGCGACGCGAAGTGCTGCCGGTGTGGATTCGTTCGCATGCCGCGTTTGTGAAAACCCGACCGCAAGGCCGCCACTATCTCTCGCACCAAAGCGGTCACGGCGTGCACGTCGAAGTACCGGAGTTGGTTATCAAGATCGTACATGATTTGGTCCAGTCAGCGCGGCGGTGTGAACGTGGCGTCGCCGCGACCACAAACACCGGTGGAGGTGACCTGTGACGTCGCCGGCCGTGGGAATCGCGTACATGCTCTGGCTTCGCCTCCGCTGGGGTGCGGCAGCAACGGTGATCTACCTGTTTGCTTTGTCCGTCGCAGCCCATTTTTTGCCCGCCGATCCCATGGTCATGGCATTGACGCTGCTGACCGCGGCGATTGGCGCACCTCCTCCATGTATTTACATTAGGCCCGGCCGATTTCGGAGTGAAGAGTTCGGGTTACCCGGCCAACATGTTCGTTCTGCCGCTGAGAACTCGCACGCTGACGGGTTGGCCAATCCTGTACGGCGCGGCAACATTTGCGATGCTTTGGGTGCTGGTGGCCACCCTTGTTTTGAAACCTATCGGGTTTTCACCACCGGTGTTCTGGCCAGCGGCAATTGCGGCCGCTTCCGCGGCGTGGGTTCAGGCAATTGGCTGGGCGCCCTTTCCCACGCCTTTTGCTCGTGTGCCTGTGCTGGCGCTGGCGGCCATTCCATTAATCTTGCTCGGAACTTGGGCCGCCATCTACTTGGAAAGTCGCAGCGTCGCCGCCATCGTGACGGCGGGCAGCGTGCTGTGGGTGGCACTCGCGCATGGCTTCGCTGTGATGGGCCTGGCACGCGCTCGATGCGGCGGGGAGTCAACTTGGAGCGTCGTGCCCGAAAAGATCCGGGCAGCGGTTGCCCGGCGGCACGCGTCGATCTTCAACCGATGTCGCCAGTTTCCGTCGGCCAGCGCCGCACAACTTTGGCACGAATTACGCCGAAACGTCGTGTTCCTGCCGGCCATGATGGCGTTTATCGGCCTGCCACTGCTGGCACTCAATTGCTTTGCCGTGCTCAACCCGACCTCTGACCGCACCATGTTGTTCGGCACGGTAGCCGTCACGCCCGCCACGATGAGCCTGTTGATTTGGATTTTCGTTCCCCTGATGTTGGCGACTTCACTGGGCCAGGGGTTGGGCAAGTTCGACATGTGGGGCAAGGAGACGATGCCCTCTTTCTTCGCCATCCGGCCTATGTCAACGACGCGCTATGTGGTGTTCAAGATGATTGCCGTGGCCACGAGCGCGATCATTGCCTGGACCATTCTTTGGTTCTTTCTGGCCCTATGGGCCTTCGTCGAGGCCAGTTCGCTGAATTCGCAGGAGTCAATCGTTCGTGCTGCACTTGCAAATTCGTCGTCGCGGCAAGTGGCAATTGCAGTCGTCGGGTTGATCGGTCTGGTCGCCGTAACCTGGCGGGCGATTGCGACCGGAATGTGGCCCACGTTGACGGGTCGGAAGTCGGTGGCGAATGGTATCGCGTTCGCATCCTGGGCTTTGCTCGTCGTCGCGGCAATCGTGGGCAGTTGGGTCTATCGCCATCCCGAAGTCCAACCATGGTTAGTAAGCGTAATGCCGTGGATGCTGGGCGTCTTGCTACTGCTGAAGCTCGGCGCGGCGGCCGCGGCGGGTTTTTGGCTGCGTAAGCTTGGTTTGGTTGAATTTCGAACCGCGGCGAAGTGCCTGCTCCTCTGGTGTGCCGTCGTCGTCGGGCTTCTTTTTGGAATAAGCCAAGTGGTTCAACCCAACTGGCTTATGGCGGGGTGGGTAGTTTTGTTGGTGCCGATGGCGCGCATGGCAGTTGCCCCACTACGCGCTGCACCAGAATCGCCACCGCTAAATCCTCTCGACAGGTTCGCTTGCCAGCAGTGAAACACCTGTCAATAATGCGCGCGCCATGGCAAGCATTCCCGCCAGCCCTGACAATCTGACCGGCTATCCGGATCGGCCTGAAGTGAATCACTTGTCGGCCGCCGAATTGGGTCCAGTGGAGCCGCCGCTGTTTCGATTTCGCTTGCGGCAACTGTTTTATTTCGTGGCGATCGTGAGCTTCATTTTGGCAGCGACTGTTTTGTCGCAAGGCGTTGCTGCGCTGGCCATGCTGTTGGCTGCGTTGGTCGTGGCCGCTCATCTATTCAGCACAGCGCTTGCCCACCGCCTTCGGTCACGGGCCGATGATGCGCAGGCATTTGGACGCATCCTTGGGACGCGCTCACATTCGGACGGGCAGTCTTCAGAGCATGCAAATTGCCCCGTGATTCCGCGATGCGCACGATCGCCCTGGCACGCCCGCGGCAGCACCTCGTTGCCTTGGCTGCCCCGGCTTATTCTGGCCGGTGCGATGATTGGTGGCATTTTGGGTGCGTCCGTTTTGGGATTAGCCATCGGCCACCGCACAACGTTCGCGGGTGTCGTTGTGGGTGGCCTCTCATCAGCCGTGCTGGGCGGATGGTTTGCATTCGTGGGTGGGAGCTTCTACGGCATCTTCCGCCACGGTCTGCGGGATGCGATCGCGGAACAAAAGAAGGACGAACGACGACCTTCTTCGACTGCGTGATTCGTGGGTAGCATGCTCCGGGCCTCAGCCCGTAAGCATGTTTGGCGCCCGAATTATCCGTCGCAATAACACGGGATGAACGCCCCCGCGGAAGCGAAGCCGGCCGTCGATTTCGACGACCGGCACGCATGCATCAAACTTATTTCGTAGCGTTGGATCATCATCGATATCGATGCAAAGGGGCTCGAGCCCATGTCGCTGAAGTGTCTCGAGCGCTTCGTCGCACAAATGGCATCCGCGCCGCGTGTAGAGCACGACGTTAAGCGCGGATAATCCGGCATGACTTGCATCGGACATGGGGCATTTTCCTGGTCCGGCCGGCCCGTGCAAAAGTCCCGTCGGAGGCCGATTGTCGAGTTTTGGCAACACGCGCAAGTGCTTGTGGCGTCGAATTTTATGGATTTTGTTGAACGCCCGATTGGCCCCTGGCTACGATGGAATGGGGGCCCACGAGGGCCCTCGACTCTCGCCCGCCATTCGGACGTGGTGGGTCGCTAGTTGGGCTGACAGCGGCATTCGCCAAACTGCCAATGTCGTTCGGCGGTGTCAGCCCAAGCAGCGGCACCTTGGATCCCTAACCCGGCTTTGCGTCGATGAACGTTCGCCGCGAACATAGTGTTCGGTCGATGGCCCGACAGGCCAAGGGTCGCAATACGTTCGTGCGGGCCCATACCGGCAGCGCCGGCCCAAGCAGGCCCGCCGCTCCAGCACGGGCCAGCGGAACGCCCGGCTGCCGTTCGCCCCGCCTGAGGATTGGTACGATCCCACGGATGCTGCCGAATATCGGATTGTAGTTCAGGACCCCGGCGAAGGGTACCGCCACGTCGTGACGCCCGACCAGGTTCGCGAGCGGCTGTCCAAGGTGCCGGCCAATTTCCTGGAGCAGCTCGAAGTCGTGCAGTTCAGCCGCATGACGCGCAAGAAGCAATCGTTCCCCTGCTACGGAATGCAATGGGGCAACGCGCTCTATCTGTACCCGCTGGAAGAGTCGCTGGTCGAGCAATACGACACGCCGCCGCGGCCGAATCTGGTCAACGAAACGCGGATGTACGGCGGCCGCTGGGCCGAACCGGCCCCCGGCATCTGGACGCTCACCTGGAGCGAGCAGGCCGCCCAGGACTTCTATCTCAACAACATTCTGATCCACGAGCTGGGCCACCTCGTGGACGACCGCAACACCGGCTACATGGACCGCGAACGGTTCGCCGAGTGGTTTGCCGTGCACTACGGCTACCGCCGCTCGGGCGGCCAGGCCTCACGCGGCTACCGCCGCGCGGTCCGCAAGCGGCATCACAAGTAGGTCAGGCTGTGCCTGATATTCTCGGCTGCGTCGTGAGTTGAATGATGGCGGAGCCAAGACTGACGACCGTTTACGGTCGTTCTCGCCGCAGGCGCTAATAGGCCCGGCATTTATGCCGGGTCATAGATACCGATTTCCATCTGCGACAGTCCGCGGCGACGCCGCGGACTGTCGCAGATGGAAATATATTTTCGGCGCAGATTAACCCGGCATAAATGCCGGACCTATTATCAAAGAAAGGGCGTAAACGCCCTTCAAAGATTACGTGGTTCCAAGCTATCGTGTTATACCGTCACGCAGCCCGCTTGCGCTGGGCCATCTTTCGCTCAACGCGCTTCCGCCGGCCCAAGTGGAACACGAAATCCATAACGCCGGGTACGAATCGCTTGGCCGAGACCAGGAACCATGCCGCCGGCTTCATGACCACCATGCGGCGGTTGCGGCGGATGGCCTTCACGGCCGCACGGGCGACTTTCTCCGGCGTCGTGCAGAAGATCCGCGGCGGAACCTTGTGTTCTTTGCCGCTTTCGCGCAGCGGGGCCGAGGTGAACAGATTCGTGTCGACGAAACCCGGGACAGAGTGCCGTGACGCCCAGGCCTTCGCGGCCGCATTCGTTGCGCAGCGCTTCGCTGAAGCCGACCATGCCGAATTTGGTGGTGCAGTAGGCCGCCAGTTTCGGCATGCCGACCAGGCCGAACATGCTGCACACGTTGAGCACATGGGCCTCGCGCCGCGCGAGCAGCGACGGCAGCAGCTCGCGCGTGAATTGGATGTGCGACAGCAGATTCACGCGCAGCAGCCGGTCCCAATGCTCGGCCGACATTTGCTCGGTGCGGCCGTAGTAGGTGATGCCGGCGTTGTTGACCAGGATATCGACGCCGCCCCAGCGGCCGAGGATCTTCGGCCACGGTCGCCGAGACTTCGCGCGGCTGCGCCGACATCGCACCGGCGGCCGATCACTTCGACGCCCGCCTCAGCGGCACTCGCTCGACGACGTTCGCCAGGCCGCACTTCGTCGATATCGACGAGGAACAGGTCGACGCCCTCGGCCGCCAGCCGCAGCGCGATCGCCCGGCCGATGCCGGAGGCCGCGCCGGTGACCAGCGCCGTCTTGCCGCGAATCTCACGCATGGTATTGAACTCTTATCAGAAAACGAAAGCCGGCGACTCGATCGCCGGCTTCGTCGCGAGTCGATTTCATGGACTACGGTAGCAGCTTAAGCGGCCGCCTTGCGCCGCAGCGCCGGCAACGGCTCGCCCGGCGGAATCACGCGCGTGAACACGCCCGTTTCCAGGTCGGCCGGCGGAATCGCCCGGCTCAGCCGCAGGCGGTCTTCGCCGCGCAGCAGGGCCACGCCCCACTTGTCGAGGTTGTACTTGCCGCCGTTGTACACGCTGCGGTAGTACTTCTTGTTCGTGTAGGCCGGCACGTGCGTCGGAATCACCCGCATGTTGAACGCCAGCCGATGGTGGTCGGTCGTGTTCGGACCCGAGCCGTGGATGCACCGCTCGGTGAAGATGATGAACTGGCCGGCCTTCACCGGCAGCATCGACGCAATCTTCGTCCTTCTTCGTCGAAGTCGAGCGTGTAGGCCGCGTTGTAGAAGCCTTCCTCGCCGCCGAACTTGATCGTGCGAATGCGGTCGTGCGTGCCGCGGGCGAACCGCAGGCAGCCGCGTTCCGGCGTGGCATCGTCGATCGCCACCCACACGGTGAGCTGGAAGATTTCGCTGCGATCGGGCGGAAAGATGCCCGGATCCTGGTAGTCTTCGACCATGAACGTGCTGGCCTGGTGCCACTGAATGGCCGGCGACTTCGGGCCCTTGTAAAAATACTGCGACCGCCACACGAGCAAATCCGGGCCCAGCAATCTGGGCACACCGCTCGGTGATCGCCGGGCACTTCATGTAGTTCCACAGCCGCGGCGACTCGAAATGCCGGTCGCGCGGCGTGACCAAGCCGTAGGTCTTGCGACTTCGTGTTTTCCAGCGCCAGCACTTCCCGCTTGAAGTCCATCATTTCGTCGTGGCTGAAGGCATCGAACGGACCCAGGAAGCCCTGCGTATAGAACTTGCGGATCTCCTTTTCGCTCAGTTGATACTGCGGCGCCACCTGGGCCTTCGGCTTGAACGACGTCGGCATCTTGAAATAGCAGGGCTGATCGATGAACGCCCGCGTGAAGCCGGATCTTGATCAGCACCCAGAACATTTCGTGCGTCCAGTTGTTGACGACCGACTTGATGTCGCGCGGCAGAATGAACCGCGGCAGGTGCAGCGCCTTGTAGGCCCACAAGCATGCTGGTGCCAAACATCAACAGCAAGCGCTGCCACAACGGCCGCACCTTCGGACTCATGTTCATGGCTTGGACTCGCTTAATTTGGGTGAAACTGGGGGAAGCGATTGCTGGTCGCCTCGAGCATCTGCCAGCGGCCCGCGCTGCGCCGGTCGCACCGATTGCTAAAAAGTATCGGATCGTAGCGATGGTAACGATGAGAGGACAAGGCAGACTTTGACGCGGCTAGCACACATATTCCCCGACTCGTGCTAGCGAAATGCACCAAGGCCTCGCGGGCAGCACACAAACAACGTAAATTGAGGTATTACGAGGCGGGAGCGGCATCGGCATCCAAAACAGCACACGACAACATTCCATTTAGCGGCGAGCTAGCCCCGCTGCTAAATGGAAATCTGCAAGCAACTTCTGATGAGCTACTCGTCCCAAACCTCGCCCTTTTTCAATACACCCTTCCGCTGGTCGCTCTGTGTGCTGGCATGGCTGGCTTTCGTCGTTGCGGCTTACTTAGCATGGCACTCGGTTGGCGGAACCTCCGTCGCCGGCTGCGGAGTCGGCGACGCAAACAGCTGCGACATCGTGCTGAGCAGTTCCTGGGCGAAGTGGCTGGGCATTCCCGTGGCGGTACTGGGGCTCGCTTGTTACGCCACGCTTGCCGGGCTCAGTGTCGTTCTGGGCACGCAGAATCCGCAGGCAAGTCGCTGGATCAACACGGCCTTCGTGATGTTTGCGATCCTGGCCGCCGGGGCGAGCTTGTGGTTTATCGGAGTCCAAATCTTCGCCATCGGGCACTATTGCCGATTTTGTATTTTTGTGGACCTGTGCGGCCTGGCGATTGGTGGCATTGCGATTTGGTCGGCCGTACAGTGGTACCTCACCAGCGCACCGATCCGCAGCTCGCACAGCTCGGCGGCCGGTTTGACAGCGTTGAAATCGGCGATTCCCGCGCGGGGCCGTTCGTACGGTTCCAACTTCGGCGGCCCGCAATGTTCCCGTCGTTGCACCGCGCAGGCGTGACCACAGCCGCGATGACCAGCGTGCCGATGTCGCCATCGCTGTCGATTGCCGTCGGCGCTGCGACTGCCATGTTAGTCTTGCTGATGGCCGGACAGATAATTCTTCCGGCAAAAACATACACGTTGCAGGACGCCAGGCTGGAAGAGTCGATGACTCTCGCTGGCGCAACAGCGTCCGAAGAACCGAACGACAGCGGCGACTCATCTTCCGCGGAAAGCCACGTCGCCATGCGGTTGCCCTCGGATTCGGATAGCAACGTCGTCGACAGCGATGCCGGCCGTGACGAGCAGGAAGCACGGGTTAGCGAGGACAAACTTTTTCCAACTGAACCCAAAGAATCCGTTAACTCATCGCCCGGCGATGCGCAGACCAGCGTCGACCTGCCCGCCAACGGTGACAATGGCCCCGCACGGCCCATCAATTCGTCGCATGAGCGGATCGTGGAGTTTCTCCATGGGAAGGTGAAACTCGACGTTTACAAGCATGCGCTCATCGGGTCCCCCGAAGCGCCGCACGTGATGATCGAAATGGTGTCGTACGACTGTCCTCACTGCCGCGAGATGCATCGTACGATCGCGCACGGCTTGTCTCGTTACGGCAACCAAATGGCGATCATCGTCATGCCCATCCCCTTGGAGATGCGGTGCAACCGGCTAATTACCGACCCAAAGGCTTCCCACCAGGGCGCGTGTTCGACGGCCCGCATGGCATTGGGCGTCGCGGCAATTCGGCCGAATTCGTTCCAACGGTTTCACGACTGGCTGATGGCCGATAAGGAAAAGCCGCCCCGCGTCGACAAGATCATCGCCCAAGCGTACGGGATGGTCGATCGCTCACGGCTGAGCTCGCTCTCCAATGGTCCGGACCTGAACCGGCAAATCAAGGAGTACGTCGAGCTGTACGCGCGACTGGCCAATCAGGCCGGCGGAAACAACAAGTTCGGCCTGCCCGTGCAAATCCTGGGCAATCACATCATGGCCGGCAAGGCGGAAAAAGAAAGCGACGTCTTCGACGCCTGGGAAAAGCACCTGGGTGTGACGCGCCAGTAATTCTCCTTCTCTCCTTGGGAGAGGGCTGAGGTGAGGGTGTCGACCTATGAAGACAATTAGCTTCCCACACGTCTCGGAGGACGTCGTTCGATTGTTCGATGAAGCACGCCGCGACGACATCGTGGTTCAGCTCGCCGATGGAAGTGAGTTTATTCTAATCGCGGTCGAGGATTTTGACCGCGAGATTGCACGTAGCCGCAACAATCCGCGGCTCATGGCACTTCTTGAATCCCGCGCCGCCCAACCTGCCACCGTTTCGCTCGACGAAGCAAAGCGCCGACTCGATTTGTGACGCTCGGTGGCGGAGACTTGACCCAAACCTGACGCTGAGTGTCACTGGCGCCGACTGCAAATGCCAGTGGCACCATGGACAGAAAAGGCCTCGCTTGCCATTTGAGGCGAAACCGCTGATTGGCCTGAGCATGGGCGAAGGAAGCGCTGGGTGCCACTATCAATATGAGCGACAATCACTTACGAAAGTTCAAGTGCCATTCGTTCCTGACACCTTTTACCTTCTGACATCTTTTACCTTCCCGCGCTGCGCAACCGTTTGCGTCCAGATTCCCCGACCCGGCCAAAAAAGAGTTACTGAATTTGGCCGCGCGATATGATAGCCTGAAATCACGCTGCAAAGTCAGCGTTTGATCCTTGAAAATTTGATAAGAACCAATAGCCGTCAGATGTTAGCACTCAGCTGTCAGCCATACGGATTTGCACAAAGTTGCGCACCCGGTGTCTGATGGCTGGCGGCTCGTTCGAAAGCAAGACTGTATCGCGTTTTGCGCTAGCGACCCATCGCGAAGTGCTGGCGGGCCAGGCGTTATCGTTTCCGGCAGCGCACAAAATCCAGACATTTTGCAACGTCTTTTGTGGGACCCCTAACCATTGTGCAAAACTATAACATTTGCACTGCAAGGAGTTAGCATCCGCGCTGCGAAGGCGCAATTGCAAAACTCGCTGGCGCTCGAGAATCGCGCGATTTTGCGCCGCCAGGCATCCACAGACTGCGCAATAATTGTTAGTAGCGTAGGGTGGGCATCGCCCACCGATTTTCATGCCCGTTACAAATGGTGGGCGATGCCCACCCTACATCGATGCCAAAACGCCGCTTCCATACCACGATGCGATTCGTGCATCGTCGCAGGGAGGCCTACGCGATACAATTGCGGCGCGGCACTTCGTTCACGCCTTGGCCACTGGATTCGTGTAGCATTGGCTAAGCCATGTCCACCGACCACGCCGCTCCCGATCCCACACTTGTTCTCGACCTTCTGCAGGCATTCCGCTGGTCGAAGACGATGTTTGCCGCGCTGGATTTGGGGGTGTTCGATGCGCTGGATGGGAAACCGCAATCTTTGGAAGCGCTCGCCGAGCGGTTGGGTTGCTCGGTCGACGGGCTGGAGCGGCTGCTGGATGCGTGTGTCGGACTGGAGCTGTTGTCGAAGACAGACGGCGACGTACGCCAACACGCCAGTGGCTGCGGCGTATTTGTGCCGGTCGAGCCCGCGGCGGCTGACGGGGTATCTCAACTGGTCCAACGGCTACATGTGGCAGTTGTGGTCGCACCTCGAAGATGCGGTCCGCGAAGGATCGCATCGCTGGCAGCAAGCATTCGGGTGGGATGGGCCGATCTTCTCGCACTTCTTCAAGTCCGAAGATACCAAGCGTGAGTTCCTGATCGGCATGCACGGCTTCGGCCTGATCAGCTCGCCGCACGTGGTCAATGCGTTCGACCTGTCGCGCTACAGCACGTTTGTCGATCTCGGCGGCGCGACAGGACACCTGGCGATCGCGGCCTGCGAACGCTGGCCGAATCTGACGGGCGTAGTTTTCGATCTGCCGGAGGCTGTGCCTCTGGCACAAGAGTTTGTCGGCCTGTCGCCGGTCAATGACCGGGTGCGAGTCGTCGCGGGCGACTTCTTTGTCGATCCCCTTCCGCCGGGCGACGTGTATGCGCTGGGCCGCATCGTGCATGATTGGACCGAAGCCAAAATCGACGCGCTGCTGAAGCGGATCTACGAGCAGCTTCCAACGGGCGGCGCCATTTTGATCGCGGAGAAGCTGCTCAACGACGACAAGACCGGCCCTCGCTGGGCGCAGATGCAGTCGCTCAACATGTTGACCTGCACCGAAGGGAAAGAAAGGACGCTTGGCGAGTACAAGGAGCTGCTCGTCCGCGCGGGGTTCACTGACGTGCGTGGTTTCCGTACGCCTTCGCCGCTGGATGCCGTGATGGCGGTGAAGACTGAGTAATGTCCGCAATGGCTACCAGAACGAGCGCAAGCCCAAGCGCGCCTTACCGGCTACAATGTCGTCATGGCGCTGTTAATTGACGGATACAATTTACTGCACGTGACAGAGATCTTCGGCGGGCCCGGGGCGGGGACGGAGCTCCATCGCACTCGGATGGCCTTGCTCGACTACCTGGCGGCCGCGATCGACGATCGAGAGCGCCGCCAAACCGCGATTGTATTCGATGCAGCCGGCGCCCCGCCCGGTTTGCCAAGCTCACTCGTTCACAAAAATATCAGGGTGTATTTCGCAAGACGTCACTCCGATGCGGATGAATTAATCGAAGAGCTACTGGAAAAACACTCTGCGCCACGCAGTCTCCTGGTGGTCTCTAGTGATCACCGAATCCAGCGTGCGGCGCGGCACCACGGGGCCAGCTATATCGACAGCGACAAGTGGTATGCCGAACTACGAGCCCGGCGGCACGACGGTGCGCATGGCGCCGACCAAATGCATGTGAAACCGGACAGCGACGTTGCCCGTGACGAGGTCGCGTATTGGGTCGACGAGTTTGCCGATGCGCCGCCGGATGACCCTGGAACGAATCCCTTCCCGCCCGGGTATGCCGACGACATTCTTCGAGAGGAGTGATGCCGCAATGGCACCCAAAGTTTGAGTTAATTGACGGGCTCGGCATTTGCCGGCGGCTTTTCGATTGGTCGGATGGTCATGTCGCCCGTCGCGCGGAGCTTCACTTCATACGATTTGCCTGGCTGCACGCGCATGGAAACGGCCGAGCCGTGCGCGGCGTGAATGCCGAGCTCCGCCGCCCGCTGACTATCGTTGGCGATCAGCCAGAAGTCGTTCCAAATCTTCCGCTCGAATTCGGACATTTCTGTCCCGCGGGCATAGGCAGTCGGTCTGGTGCCGACCGTGTCCAAATGAAATCCGTCGGCCGCCTCCTGGTGCTCGCCAAAAATTCGCTGGAACAGGGCCAGCGCAGTCGAGCGATCGAGATCAGATTGTTCCACGTATTTGTCGTCGAAAGTGACCCGCAAATAATCGATGTATACCATGTCGCCGATAATCTCAAACTGTTTTGCTTCCCCGATCGGATTCCCTTCGTCGTTGACTTCGACAAATTCGATCCGTGAAATCAGGTTCGTGGGCGACTCGCCATTGGCTTCGGCCGTCGGCTGCGCAGAATCGGAGGGCGGCAGCTCCCGTTGGTCGAGCACCGTAAGGTGGGCCAAACGGTGTGTCACTTGCAGGAGCTTCCTCGAGACTTCCAGCCGTTCAATTTGCGCTGTCTTTTCCGCAACTTCATCGTTGAGTTGAGACACTTCCTGTTGACGTGCCTCCAAATCGGCGCTCACCTGTTGCAAGCTGCCACGCGTCTTCTCCAATTCAGCTTCTCGATCTGCGAGCTGCTTTTGGGGCTCATTGTAGATCTCGTATCCCTTGTAACCGACGAGCGCGGCCCCGCCGGTCAAGACGAGCATTAACAGGGTCCGCAACGTCGTGTTGACGTTGTGAATTGTTTCGTTGACACGACCCATGGATGCTCCTTGAGCGAAGGCGGAAAGGGGAGGGGAGAAGGCCATCCCAAATGCAGGATACCATGCGGTGAATCGGCCAACAAATGGCGGTCGACGCGATGTGATTAATCGCCCGCGGATGCATTGCACGGCAAAAGAATGGCCACTTCGGCCCCAGCCGTCGCAGGTTGACGAACGACGACGTAACCACCATGGTCGGTGACAATGCGCCAGCACTTGGAGAGGCCAAAACCCAGGCCACGGCCCGCCTCGCGGCCGCTAAAAAATGGGTCAAACATATGATGTCGCACTTCGTCGGAGATTCCCGGTCCATCATCCCGAACGGCGATCTCCGCCAATGTTGCTGGGGCTGAATCGGTTCGACGCACTTCGACGTTTACTGTTCCACCCTCACCGACGGCCTCGAGCGAATTGGCCACCAACGCGTTGAGCGCGACGCCAAGCTGCGTCGAATCGGCGCGCACCGAAACCGATTGGTCAGTCAGATTGCAGCTTAGGGTGGTACCTTGTTCCTCGGCGAACTCGCGGAGCTCGTCGACCACTTGTTGCGCAATTTGCCGCATGTCGCAGTCGGACAGATTCAGTTTTGGCGGACGGGCAAACAGCATCAGATCCGCGATCATATCGTGTGCGCGCATCGCCTGTCGATGGATGGCGACGAGCTTGCGCTGCCGCTCCGGATTTGGCTCTTCTTCGAGTAGCGTTTGCGCGCGGGCCGCGATATTGGCGAGCGGATTGTTGATTTCGTGACTGGCGCCGTAGGCCAGCTCCTTAATCGATTCCAGCTTTTCGCGTTCCAGCCTCGCGTCAACATCGGCCAATTGGCGTTCGTATTCGGCAAGTCGTCGCGCCAACACAGGCAGACGTAATTCAATTTCGTGGCGCTGCTTATCGCCATTCGCCTTGATGAGACCGAAAGAGAGCTCCGCCTCCAGGCAACCGGCGAGCCAGGTTACCGCGTCGCTCAGAGAAGGTGGTCTGATGCCCGACCGGGCCCGGGACATATTTATCGCCCAGTCGGCTACGGCTGGATCTCTGGCGAGCGCGGCGTGCAGTTCGCGCAACCGCGTATCCCCATCGGCGGCTAGCAGTGCTCGTTCTAGCGCAAGCGCTGTGAGCTCGGCTACGGGCACCAACTCCGTGCGCGCGCTTCCATCCGTATCCGCGGATTGCAAGTAGAGCATGGCAACGACGAGTGGGGCCTCGTGCCTCACGCCGCATTAGCCGCGCGAGACGGTCTCGATATCCAGCAACTGGCAGATGCGCTCGATCAGCGTCTCGACGTCGAACGGCTTCTTGATGAAGTCGTTGGCGCCGGCGTCGCGCAGCTGCTGGATCTTGTCTTCTTCGACCATGCCGGAGATGCAGATGATCCGCACATCGTCCATCGTCTTGTCGCCGCGAACCAGCTGGCAGACTTCCTTGCCGTTGATATCCGGCAGCATGACGTCGAGCACCACCAGGTCGGGGCGGAACTCCTTGATCAGCATGCCGGCGCCGAAGCCGTTGTTCACGCTGCGGACTTCGAACCGGCCGTCGCGCTCCAGTTGGTCGACGATCAGTTCGACCAGGTCCTCGTCGTCATCGACGACCAGGATTTTGCGCTTGCCGCTATCGAGGGCGTCGGTCGGGATGCCGTTGTCGCGCATGAACGCATAGAGCTGATCGCGCGGAATGCGGCGGAAGCGGCTGCCCGGCACGCGAAAGCCCTTCAACTGGCCGGAGTCGAAGCAGCGAATGATGGTTTGCTGGCTGACCTTGCAGATCTTGGCAGCTTCGCCGGTTGTGAAAACGGTTTTCATGCGCTCAACCACCCCTCTCCTTAGTTGATGGTAAGACGATCCATGCACTTAACGTGCCGCCGGACCGCTTAGTGATTCACACTCCAAGCCGGCCGACACGTTCGAGCACGATGAGGAAGCTACCCTCTAGCACCCGGCATCCGCAGAACCCTTAATTAACTGCTGTTTCCACAATTGTACGGAGGGTCGCAATCGGCAGGCTTCAACCGCAGCTGCCGAAGTTGCCTGGCTTGCCAGATGCAGCGAATTATATCGGAGCATTCCGTTGAGTCAATATCGATCGATTTAACCGTAAATGTCTATCAGGCAAAGATGTTGCGATGAATCGCTACGCGCTGGCGAAATTTTCGATTACCCGCGGAATTTGGGCTAACGCTAAGTAGACAGTTGTGCACTATTGGAGGCTCGATTGTTGCCAGCAAACGACGCGATTCGCTGGGTTTCCCGCAAGCACGCAGACCGGCATTTCGCCCCAAACTGCCCGCTTCGGCGATTCACCGCGGCCGTGCGGCTTTGCCTTTTCCATCGAGATGCACCATCACCAGCGCGATATCGGCCGGCGTGATGCCGCTGATGCGGCTGGCCTGCGAGAGATTGCGTGGCCGGACGCGAGAAAGCTTTTCGCGGGCTTCGGCGCGAAGGTGCACGATGCCATCGTAGTCGAAACTGGCCGGGAATCCGCTTCTCGGCCAGTCGCGATTGGCGGTCGACTTCGGTCTGCTGGCGGGCGACGTAGCCGGCGTACTTCAGGTCGCACAGCACTTGCTGAACCACGTCGGCGATCGACGTCCGCGAGCTCGGGACAGCAGGCGAACCGCGTCGGACCATTCGGCATCTGGCCGCCGCAGGAACTTCGAAAGCGGCACGCCATCGATCGACGTGCGATCAAGCAGATGCATTAACGCGGGCGATCTCGGCTAGCTTCGTTTCCAGGCGACTCCAGCGGTCGTTGCCCGACCAGGCCGCGCTGCATAGGCCAGCGGCGTGAGCCGGCGGTCGGCGTTGTCGTGCCGCAGCAGCAGCCGATACTCGGCCCGGCTGGTGAACATGCGGTACGGCTCGTCGACGCCGCAGGTCACCAGGTCGTCGATCAGCACGCCGATGTACGCCTGGTCGCGGTCGAGGATCAGCGGCTCGCGGCCGAGCAGCGCGAGCGCCGCGTTGGCGCCGGCGATCAGTCCTTGGGCGGCCGCTTCTTCGTAGCCGGTCGTGCCGTTGATCTGGCCGGCGAAGTACAGGCCGGCGACGCGCTTCGTTTCCAGCGTCGGCTGCAACTGGTCGGGCGGCGCGTAGTCGTACTCGACGGCGTAGCCGTAGCGCATGATCTCGGCGCGTTCCAAGCCGGGGATCAGGCGGAACATCGCGTCCTGCACGTCGCGCGGCAGGCTGGTCGAGATGCCGTTGACGTAGACTTCGCGCGTGTTGCGGCCTTCGGGCTCGAGGAAGAACTGGTGCCGCGGTCTTGTCGGCGAAGCGCACGACTTTGTCTTCGATCGACGGGCAGTAGCGCGGCCCGCTGCGAGCGGATCTGCCCGCTGTACATCGGCGCACGGTGCAGATTCGCGCGGATCAGGTCGTGGACGGCTTCGTTGGTGTAGGTGATGTAGCAGGGCAGCTGCTCGACGGTCGAGCCGATCGGTGAGAAACGAGAACGGCTCGGGCTCGTCGTCGCCGGGCTGCAGTTCGACGCTGGTCGTAGTCGATCGTGCGGCCGTTGAGCCGCGGCGGCGTGCCGGTCTTGAAGCGCGCGAGTCGAAGCCGAGCCGCGTCGAGCGCGCCGCTGATGCCGGCGGTCGTGCCTTCGCCGGCCCGGCCGCCGGGCGTTTTCGCTTCGCCGGTGTGCATGAGCGCTTGCAGGAACGTGCCGGTGGTGAGGACGACGGCCCGGGCGCGATAGACGGCGTCGCCGCGGACGCGGACGCCGGTGATGCGTACGGGACTGGAGGCTGGGGCTGGCTAAACGACTCCGCGCTCCGGCTCCTTGCTCTCTGCTGCTTCGACGAGCAGGTCCTCGACGACTTCCTGCCGCAGCGTGAGGTTCGGCTGCTTCCTCGACCAGCCGCTTGATCTCGGCCTGGTAGGCTTTCTTGTCGGCCTGGGCCCGCGGGCTGTGCATCGCCGGGCCCTTGCTGCGGTTGAGCATGCGGAACTGGATGCCGGTGGCGTCGATCGCCCGGCCCATCGCGCCGCCGAGGGCGTCGATCTCGCGGACGATCTGCCCCTTGCCGACGCCGCCGATGGCCGGGTTGCAGCTCATCTGGCCGACGGTGTCGCAGTTGGTCGTGAGCAGCGCCGTCTTCGCCCCCAGCCGCGCAGCGGCCAGCGCGGCCTCGGTCCCGGCGTGGCCGGCGCCGACGACGATGACGTCGAATTCGTATTGGCTAATCGCCATCGTGTTAAGCATAACGCGACGCGCTCCACGTGTGAATGTTTGACATTCGGTTCGAAACTGGTCTAAAATTGGGGCGTCATGAGTAATACCATTGAAGCCACCTTCGACGGCAATGTATTCCGCCCTACACGGCCGGTGCCACTCTCGCCCAACACGCCGGTGCTTTTGACGGTCGAATTGTTGCCGACGACGACGAAGTCACCGACGTCGTTCCTGCGAACAGCTCGAAACCTCAAGTTGCAGGGGCCGCCGGATTGGGCGAGTAATCTCGACTCGTATCTATATGGCGAGGAGACCGGCGGTGGCCAATGAATGGTTTCTTGATTCAAGTTACGCCATCGCTCTAGCAGCTAGTTCCGATCAACTGCATTCGCGGGCCGTTGAATTGGCCGACGCGCTAGAGCAACAACCTCGGCGTCTGATCACCACCCGAGCTGGTCTGCTTGAAATTGGTAATGCGCTGTCGAAGCGTCGCTATCGCGAAGCCGCTGTTGACCTGCTCGCAGCTCTGGAATCTGACCCGAATGTTGACGTCGAGCCTCTCACCAACGATTTATACCAGCGCACGTCCATTCTGTTTCGCGATCGCACAGATAAGGAGTGGGGATTAACCGATTGCACTTCGTTTGTCGTTATGCAAGAACGTGGCATCGTCGATGCACTTACGTCGGATGAGCATTTCGAGCAAGCCGGTTTTCGTGCACTGTTGAAGCTGGCCAAGCAATAGATCTGCTCGTGAACACGCTGTGTTCAGTACTCGGCGCAAACCGCGTTAAGAGAATCGCGCTATCTACGATGTTCGACGCCGGCGTGCCAGCCGTGGAAGAAGAGGCTGCGGCTTTCGAGGTCGTTGCCCAGATAGGCGTCTTCGGCCAGGTGGACGTTGTTGATGAACATCGCCTGGTATCCGGCCCGCAGCGCCCAACACTTGTTGATTCGGCAGACACCGGAGATTGATGCTTCCGTGACGTACGAAATCTCATCGTACTCGCGGACGTCATTGTTCACGACGTCGGCAATATCGAAACGCGACTCATCCAGATTCTGGGTCCCGCCTGCGGGCGGTACTCCGGCCAGCGGCGTATTGACGTTGTCCCCATACTCTTGGGTCGTGAATTGCCCCATCAAATTGGTGTATTTGATCCTGTTGTAGTACACGCCTGTATTCACGAAGCCCTCGATAGCGAGCCGCCGATTGGGGCGCCATAAGTCGTGGCGGGCACCGATTTGGAAGCCGATCAGATTGTTCTCGATATCGAACAAATTCAGCCAATCGTTGGTGACCACAGGGCCGACGGGCGGGAAAAGTGGAGGTACGCCGACTGCCGGAAGTTGCGCGGGCAACGGCGGGGCTGCTTGTTGATTCACGAAATCTTGAATTTCATCATCGAACTTGATGTATCGAACGCCGCAGTAGGGACGTACAACTCCGCAATCGCGGACGAAGTTTAGTTCCGCGGCGTGCAAGCTGGATCGGTAGGTGAGGCTTCGCTGCTCACTGGGGAAATCCGGTACCAGTAGCGGCGGCGGTGGTGGCGGCAGCGGTTGCTTCGGGTACACGACCGACGCATTCCATTCCTCGATGCCTTCGTACCCGAAGTGCATCTGCCAGAGGGAATGAGGTAGCTTGCTCGTCATCCAAACTCGGCCACCGACACCGTAGTCGAACTGTTCAAGCGCAGGGTCGTCCAGAAGGCTTCCCGGTGTGTCGATCGGAACTCCCAAGCTGTTGGCATTGGTAAATGCGGCGAGTGCCGCCAAATCTGCGTCCTCGCGCATCATCACAATACCGTCCGCGGTCACATCCCAGCGGCAGCCGACTTCCCAGGTGTCGCAGAAGCCGGGGCCGGTGCGGAACGGTGAGCCGTTGCAGCCCCAGGGCCAATCGCCAGGGTGACCGCCGCCGTACGGGCGCACGCCACGGCGTTCGGCGATTGGATTCGTTGCGCCGCCCGGCGGTGTTAGTTCTTCTTCGACCGCGCCATCATCCAACAGCGGCGTAGGAGTTTGCGTCGGCGTTTGAGTGGGCGCAGGAATATACGTTTCCGTAGCCGGAGGGATGTACGTTTCTGACGGCTGAGGAGGAATCGGCAACACCGTTTGCGGTGGGATCGGCGGAATCGCATCGACCGCCGGTACTTGAAAGTTCGCCGGCTCGAGCGACGGCGCGTAGGCAGCGTCCAGCGCTGCGGGCTCGTTGGCTGCCGACCAGGAGCACGTCATAGCGACGGCGAGCCAGATGAATGCGGCTAGTTTTGTCGGTCGTTGATTCACGGAATGTTTCACGCCGGCACCACGCAAGTGGGCGGCTCGCAGGTGACTGCCGCCCCGGTAATTTCGAACTGGGTCTCAATCAAGTGGTAGCGGATATGCCGCCTGGAGCGCAATTACCGCGCGGAGCGGTTATGCGGTCCGTGAGGATTGGATCGGTTCGCGCGATCACGCGGCGCCACAAGACGCCGCGTGTTCGGCATTCCCTGCGCAGAGTGCGCAGTGTGAAAGGAAGACGGTGTCGGGTGTCAGGTTTCGGGTGTCAGATTGCTTGCGTCTGACACCTGACACCTCGCACCACCGCTAGCATTGGGAGCGAGTCAGACCAACGTTCGCATCAGCGACAGGCAGGCGTCGACTTGCTCGTCGGTGCCGACGCTGATCCGCAGGCCGTCGCCCCAGCCGGGGTAGTTCATGTAGCGCACCAGCACGCCGGCTTGCTTTGAGCTGCTGGTAGATCGGCTCGACCGGCACGCTTGGCGTGCGGCGCACCAGACGAAGTTGGCCTGCGAATCGACCGCGGCGAAGCCGAGCTCGCGTGAGCGCGTCGGTCAGTCGCTCGCGCGTGGCGAGGATTTCGCCGCGCGTTTCCGCGAGCCAGGCCTGGTCGTCGATGGCCGCCGTGGCGCCGGCGATCGAGAGCGCGTCGCAGTTGTACGAGTCCTTCACCTTGCGCAGCTCGCGGATGACCTGCGGCTGGGCGACGAGGTAGCCGAACCGCAGGCCGGCCAGCGCGTACGACTTGCTCAGCGTGCGGGCGACCATGATCTTTTCGTTCTCGGCCACGAGCGACAGGCAGTTCGTGTCGGCGAAGTCGACGTAGGCTTCGTCGACCAGCAGCGGGCAGGGCAGGGCGTCGGCGAGTTCGGCCACCTTTTCGGGCGGCACCATCGTGCCCGACGGGCTGTTGGGATTCGCCAGGAACGCCAGCCGCATCCAATCGTTCGGCTTGGCGAACTCGGCGGGCAGCGACCAGTCGGCGTTGAAGTTGATGATGTCGCACGCGGCGCCCTGAATCTCGGCCAGCGTGCGGTAGAGGATGTAGCTCGGGATTGGCGAAGCGGACCATGTCGCTCGTGCCGACGAACGCGCGCGTGACGATCGTGAGAATGTCGTCGCTGCCGTTGCCGCAGAGGATCCAATCGGGATCGACGCCCAACAGCTCGCCGGCGCGGATGCGAAACGCAGTGGCCAGCGGGTCGGGATACTTCTGCAGCCCCGCCTGCACCACGCGGCCGATCGCCGCCTTCACCTTCGGCGAGCACTGGTACGGATTCTCGTTCGTGTTGAGCTTGATGAACTTCTCGCCCCGCGGCTGCTCGCCGGGCACGTAGCCTGTCATCTCAGCAATGTTGGGACGAACTTGGAGGGCATGAGAGCAGGAGCCGGGATCAAGGAGTGACGAAGCCGAATTGAAGTCTGAATATCGGCGAACTACGTGTCGCCAGAGTTTCATTAATTCCTATCGGACTACATTCCGTCGCATCGCCACGCTCGCGCCGTGCGCCGTGAGGCCTTCGCGTTCGGCCATGCGAATGACATCGTCGGCGACGGCGTTCAAGCCTTCTTGCGTGAAATGGATCACGCTGCTGCGACCGCAGGAAGTCGTTCGCCGACAGTCCGCTGGCGAAGCGGGCCGTGGCGCCGGTGGGCAGCACGTGCGACGGGCCGGCCACGTAGTCGCCCAGCGCCACCGGGCTGTACGGCCCGAGGAACACCGCGCCGGCGTAGCGAATCTTTGCCGAGCATTTCTTCCGGCTCGGCGCATGCGATGTGCAAGTGCTCGGTGGCCAGCGTGTTGGCCAGCTGCGGCCGCTTCGTCGCGGTCGCTCACCAGGATCAGCGCGCCGAACGCTTCGAGCGATTGCCGGGCCAGGTCGCCGCGCTGGACCGTGGCCAGCTGCTTCTCCAGTTCGGCGGCGACGGCTTGCAGCGTTGCTCGCTCCACGTGATGAGGACACTCGAGCCCGGCGCATGTTCGGCCTGGGCGATCATGTCGGCGGCGGCGAAGTCGGGCCGCGTGGTTTCGTCGGCCAGCACGATGACCTCGCTCGGGCCGGCGATCGAATCGATATCCACGTCGCCAAAGACAAACTTCTTGGCCAGCGCGACGAACAGGTTGCCGGGCCCGACGATCTTGTCGACTTTCACCAGCGGCCCGTTGGCGAGTCCGTCGAGGCCGTAGGCCAGCGCGGCGACCGCCTGGCGCCGCCCATGCGATACACCTCGCTGATGCCCAGCTCGTGGCAGGTGGCGAGCACATCCTGGTTGTACGCGCCAATGGGCGTCGGCGGCGAGACGACCACGATTTGCTCGACGCCGGCCGCCTGGGCAGGCACGGCCGTCATCAGCACCGTCGACGGATACGCGGCCGCGCCGCCGGGCACGCAGATGCCGACGCGCTCGAGCGGCAAGTAGCGCTGCCGCAGGTAGCCGCCGTGCGGCGTATCGACCTGCACGTCGCGATGCAGGATCGCCGTTTGAAATCGCAGGATGTTGTCGCGGATGCGGCGGACCGTTTCCAGGAACGTCGGGCGCCGCATGCGGCGTGCGCCGACTGCCAGCTCGTCGGCCGGCACGCGCAGCGTGTTGGCCGAGAGCTGCACGCCGTCGAGCTTGGCCGTGTACCGAGCACGGCTTCGAGGCCCTGCGTGCGCACGTCGGAGCAAATCCGCTCGACGACTTCCGGCCGGCGCCATCGGCGTGCCGAACACTTCGAGCGTCTTCTGCCGCCCCGCCTCGCTGACCACGTTGCCGCCCGGCGACAGCTTTGCGCGCAGCTGCGCAATCGCCGCCTGGGCGTCCGGCTGTCGCGTGTCGATGCGTTGGATTTCAAGCGGCATGGCAGCGTATGACGTAGGCGTGACAATGCCTGTTCGGTCAGGCATTCGTACAGGTCGGACAGTATCGTCGTGATATGTCAGGCTGGAAAGCCTGACCTACAACGCGTGATAATACGTCGGCGTCGTTATTCTGCACCGGAAACCCGCAAAACGTAAACCCGAGATGCAACTTCCCATCGACCTGCGCAGCGATACCGTGACCCGCCCATCGCCCGGCATGCGCGCCGCGATGGCCGCGGCCGAAGTGGGCGACGACGTGTTCGGCGAAGACCCGACCGTGCAGCGACTGGAGGCGCGCGATCGCCGAGATGCTGGGCAAAGAGGCGGCGCTGTATCGTGCCCTCGGGCACGATGGGCAACCAGATTGGCGTGCGCGTGCACTGCCAGGCGGGCGACGAATTCCTGTGCGAAACGAACTGCCACATTCTTGTGCTACGAGCAGGGCGCGTACGCTCAGTTGTTCGGCATCGCGGCGCAGCCGGTCGAGGGCGACCACGGCGTGCTGCACGTCGAGCAATTGATGGACCGCATCCGGCCGAGCAACGATCATTGCGTACGCACGCGGCTGGTGTGCCTGGAGAACACGCACAACCGCGGCGCGGGGCGCGTGCAGCCGTACGATACGTGGTCGGAGATTTGCGGCTGGGCCGCCGAGAACGGCCTGGCGCGGCATCTCGACGGCGCGCGGCTGTTCAACGCCGTCGTGGCCACCGGCATCTCGGCCGCCGATTGGGCGCGCCACTTCGACACGGTGAGCGTGTGCTTCTCCAAAGGGCTTGGGCGCGCCGGTCGGCTCGGCCTTGTGCGGCCCGGCCGAGCTGATCCGCCAGGCACGGCGAGCATCGCAAGGCGCTTCGGCGGCGGCATGCGGCAGGCCGGCATCATCGCGGCCGGCGCACTGTACGCGCTGGAGCACAACATCGAGCGGCTGGCCGAGGATCATGCAGCATGCCCGGATCCTGGCCGAAGCGGTCCGCGCGACGCCCGGCCTGAAGCTCGATCCGGAAATCGTCGACACGAACATCGTGATCTTCGAGGTCGACCCGGAACTGGGCACCGCCGCCGCGTTCTGTGCCCGGCTGCGCGACGAAGGCGTGTGGATGAATGCCATCGCCCCGCAACGGATCCGCGCGGTGACGCATCTCGATGTGTCGCGTGAGCAAGTGGAACACGCGTCGCACGTCCTGCAGGAGACTGCAGCGACAGTTCAAAGCGTGGCCGGCTAGTCCGACCATCGGCTGCCGATGAAATCGCTCCCCCGAATCCGGCTGCGGACAATCTTTCTGCTGTTCATCTGTGCCGCGGTCGGCTTAGCGATTGGACTTGCGCCAATTCAGAAAATAGATCCGTCGCTTGGTCTTGGCTGGCATGAACCAAGAATTAATTTGGTTTACTCGCTTCTCGCCGCCGCTTCGGTTGCGATCGTGGCTGGCTTGCTGAATGAAATTGCCGTGCTGAGGCAATGGGCGCCGCCGGACGGAAATGCATCCGATGGTATGAGGTTCGCCCGCGCATTTGCCATCGCGTGGCGATCGGCTATTGCGGCCCTGATCAGTCTGTGCCTCATGACGGCATTAGTGATTTCCAGGCACATTGTGGAATTACCGGTTACCGAAACCTTTTTGTCGTACGAAGCGTTTCCGTACGTTATTTGGGTGGTGTGCTTGATCGTCGTGCTTTCGGTTAGTTTGCTGAGCTGGCAACGAAGCAGGCAACGACGGCCGCCGACCTGGCAGTTGCTAACCATACTTTTCGTAGGGGCGATTGCGGCTGCACTGATCCTGCCTGACATTGGATTGGTGCATTTCCTCGTTCACGTTGCAACAGCCGGAATCGAGCACGCGCAACCGGCAGAATTTAAAATGATCGGAGCATTTCCCGACCAGCGAGCAGAACGATTCGAGCTGTTTTGTCTGACCATGGGTGCCCAGAGCGCGGTCGTTGTCGCTGGTGCGAATCTTTTGTTGGCGAATAAATACAGCGCTCCGTGGGGCTGGCACGCCTTACTTGCGATTGGAGGCTACACGACTTCGCTGTCGATCGTCGCGGCATTTTGTGTCTGGTATTACGGAACCGAGCTGCATCGCGTTTCCCCGTATTTAGCGGAAGCCAAAGTCGGCAGCAATCCGCTGGAGTGGTGTGCCGCATTAGCATTAGTCGCGATTATCGCAACGATAGCAGCTTACGAGTTGACGTGCCTTGAGAATTCAAGCATCGACAGTCGCTCGACGGGCGAACACGCACTCGATTTGGAAACAGTTTACGAATCGCCAGTCTGCCTGTTGCTGCTGGTGGGGAGCGTAGCACTCTACGTCTACGAAACTATCCAAACTCAACTATCGATGGCTCCGTTGGTGAATATGTTACGTGGACGAATTAATATCGCGTCCGACATTGCTCTAGGAATGATTCGCGAACCGTGTCTGGTGTTGATGGTCGCAATCATGGTGTTAAGTCTACAGCTATGCTGGATGCGTTGGCGACGACGGAAAGAAAAGATTGCGTGGACCATCACGGAAATTAACCCGCGGCGCTTTGCCTGGAATTGGTTGGCAATCGCCGCTCTAGCCTGTGTCGCGATTCCAACGATAAGTGCGTATGCTTTTGTCGTCTGGCTCGGACCCTGGTATTTGATCGGACGTTAGCATTCCGACAGTCAAAGAAACACGCAATTGCCGTCTTGCCGTCAACTAATCCCGCCCAGAACTGCCGCTCGGGCGACGCGGTCGATGCCGAGCATGAAGGCGGCGGTGCGGAGCGAGACTTTGCGTTCGCGGGCGAGCTCCCAGACTTCTTCGAAGGCCGTGCGTGAGCGTTTTGTCGAGCTCCTGCCGCACGCGGTCGAGGTTCCAGCGGTAGAACTGGCGGTTCTGGGCCCATTCGAAGTAGCTCACCGTCACGCCGCCGGCGTTGGCCAGGATGTCGGGCAGCACGATCATGCCGGCGTCGTCGAGGATGTCGTCGGCGTCCGGGTCGCACCGGCGCGTTGGCCGCTTCGATGATGATCGGCGCCTTGACTCGCGGCGCGTTCTCCGCCGTGATCACGCCGCCGAGCGCCGCCGGAATCAGCACGTCGACGTCCAGCTCCAGCAGCTCGTCGTTGGTGATCCGCTCGGCGTCGGGATAGCCGCGCAGCAGCCGGTTGTGCTCGATCGCGTAGCGCAGCGCCTCGGGCACGTCGATGCCGTCGGCGCGATAGTAGCCGCCGCTCGTATCGCTGATCGCCACGATCTTGCAGTCGGCCTCGTGCAGGAACTTGGCCGTGTGCGTGCCGACGTTGCCGAAGCCTTGAATGGCGACGCGGCGCCGGCGCGGCTTGCGGCCGAAGTCGGCCCAGCAGCTTGAGCGTGAGCAGGCCGACGCCGCGGCCGGTCGCTTCTTCGCGGCCGGGGATGCCGTAGTACTCGACCGGCTTGCCGGTGACCACGCCGGGATTGAAGCCGTGGTACTTGTTGTACTGGTCCATGATCCAGGCCATCACGCGATGGTCGGTGCCCATGTCGGGGGCGGGGATGTCGGTGTCGGGGCCGATCAATGTCGTGGATCTCGTCGATGAACTTGCGCGTGATCCGCTCCAGCTCGCGTACGCTGAGCTTCGAGGCATCGACCGCGATGCCGCCCTTCGCGCCGCCGTAGGGGATGTTGACGACCGCCGTCTTCCAGGTCATCAGCGAGGCCAGGCTGCGGACTTCGTCGAGATCGACCTCGTGGTGATAGCGCAGGCCGCCTTTCATCGGCCCGCGGGCCTTGTCGTGCTGCACGCGGTAGCCGATGAACGAGCGCAAGCTCGCCGTTGTCCATCTCGACGGGGATCTGCACCTGCACCTCGCGGCGCGGCGTCATCAGGATGGTCCGCAAGGCTGTCGGCCAGCTCGAGCTGGTCGGCCGCCCGATCGAAATACATTTTGACGGCTTCAAACGATCGCATGGTGACTCTCACAAACGCGGAGGGAGCTGAGCGATGGTGGTGCTAAATGTAAATCGGAAATCGACAATCCAGTCGCTCAACCATTTAGCGGCGGGGCTTGCCCCGCGCGTAGAAGCACGGGGCCAGCCCCGCGGCTAAATATAGCAAATACGATCTTCTATGGTAATTCTGGCGGCCTACTCGGTTGGCATGACATCGAGCATCGCATCTCGCCAGAATGTGCAGATGTGCGTAGATTGAAATCATCATGCATGCACGATCCTCGCAGTCTCCGGCATCCCAGGACGCTTTGTCTCGATCACGGCGCCAGCGGAATCGGCGACTCCTCGTAGCCGGTGGGCTGGCGTGTCTGGCGATCGCGATCCCGTTTGCAGTGTGGAGTGTGTCTGGCACTTCGCGTGACGAGGCTGCGACCCTGGCAGAGCCGCGTCAAATTTCTCAGTCTGAAACGGCGGCTGCGACTGCAAACGGTGGTGCAACGGCAGCGAATGCAGCCACGGCGGAACGTCTCAGTCTGGTTGATGACGACGGTCAGACGCTGTGGACGTCACCCACGGACGGGCAGCCGCTGGATCTGGCATATCTACCGCCAGGCGGTCAGATCTTTGTTGTTTTGCGGCCGCAAGCACTAGCGAATCATCGCGAGGGTACGAAAGTCCTCGAAGCCTTAGGACCGCTTGGGCAACACGGCATGGCGTTTTTGGACGAGATGCTCCTCGACCTTGACTATGTGACGCAAATGATTGTCGGACTGAATGCAACGAGCGGTGGCCGGTGGCAAACGGCATTGGTGGCCCGCCTCCGCACCGGCACTACTGCGTCGGAGTATCTCGCAGCGAAACTTCCCGATGCAGTAGAAAAAACGCATCTCGGAATCCGATATTTGGTCTCCCATGATTGGGCATACTATACCCCCGCGGCCGATGAGAAACTCCTGATCGTCGCGCCCGCCGCATCGATCACCGAGATCATCGATTTGCGTGGTGAACCGCCTCCGCTACGCCGGGAGGTGGATCGGGTACTGGGACACACCGATGCCGACCGCCACTTCACGATGATCGTCGCGCCCAACTTCTTGTTCAGCGAAGGGCAAGGTGTGTTCACCGGCCAAATGGCTCCGCTCCGTGACCCACTATTTCGTTTCTTAGGCGACGAGTTTGGAGCGGCCGCGCTGAGTATGCATTGGGATAACCATTTCTTTGTTGAGCTCTTGACGGTGCCGACATTGGATACGTCGCCCGAGCGCGCGGCACGCGTGTTGACTGAACGTGTCGCTGAGATTCCCGAGCGATTGGAGGAGTATGTGGTTGGCCTGGAGGCGCAGGAGTACGGTCGACGCATTCTGGCGCGTTTTCCGGCGATGGTTCGCAAGCTCGCCGCGTATACC
Source organism: uncultured Planctomycetota bacterium (assembly GCA_963786455.1). Taxonomy (GTDB): domain Bacteria; phylum Planctomycetota; class Planctomycetia; order Pirellulales; family Lacipirellulaceae; genus JABDGM01. Next base: position 141,514 of record CAWAZX010000021.1, read on the forward strand.
CGGAGCGGATTCGAATCGGACCACGCGGTGCTGCGTTGTTACTTGCCGGCGGTTGCCGGGCATAACCTGCTGATGGGGGCGGAGCTGACGTTGGCCGATTCGATTGGAGCGACGGGTTCGAAGGTGGTTGCAGGATCGACAAGTCGCACGGTCGCTGAAGCGACCGCGCCGTCGGGAATTTCGAGTATTCACGAGCGTTTGCAGCGGAATACATCGCTCTCGTTTCCGCGCGAGACGCTTGAGGCGGCGTTGGAGCAGCTTTCTCGCGATATCGGCGTCGACATCGTTATCGCAGGTGCGGATTTGCAATCCGAAGGGATCACCAAGAACCAGTCGTTTGGAATCGATCTATCCAACCGAACCGCTGAGGAAATCCTGGTCGAGATTCTGCGGCTGGCGAACCCCGACAAGTCGGCAACCGGGCCGGCAGACACTCGCCAGAAGCTTGTGTACGTGGTCGCCGTGGAGCCGGGAAAAGGCGAACGCGTCGTGATCACGACCCGGGCTCAGGCGTTGTCGCGGGGCGATGAGCTGCCGGGCATTTTTCGCACGAATTAGCCGGAAACTGGCCCTCGCCAGCAGGAATTGGCGGGCATGGTATCATGGAAGTTGGCAATAATGGCGTCGCCGGCAGGAGAATGACTCGACGGGATCGAATTAGAATCCCCGCGACCGCCACCGCATTCCAGCTGATTGCAGCACCGCTCCGTGGAACCGTTCTCGATCATTTGCGAAACTTGCCGCGCCGGCTCAAAATCCGTAGCGTCAGCGCGATCGGCGAGATTCACGCCTGCCCCCGCTGCGGTAGCATGGTGCAGGTCATTGCACCGGCCGGGTGGACGGCCTCAACTGCGAGCTCGCCCGAGGCAGTGCCGACTTCTGTCTGCGACTGTTCTGTCCACTGCAGTTTCGCCGGCTGAGCTTGAATCAAGTGTCTCCGCGATTCAGTTCGCCCAAGTGGCGTCGCCGAGCGAGGAGGCGGCCGACGCGTTCGCCGAAGCTGCGGCGCTCGCGGCGCAACCCGCTGTCGATGCACCAACGCGTCCAGACACTGCGGCGGAGATGCTTACACCCGTCGAGTCGTCGGCGAGCGCAATTACGACCTGGTTGCTGGGAGGGGGAGTTGTCGCGTCGATTCTGATCGTTGGCGGACTCGGTCTAGCCGTACTAGATGGTGGCGGCGCGGTCGAGATGGCGACTGCGCCCCAGGCGTCAACGAACGCATCGCAAGTTGTCGAGACTTCGGCGCCGGTCTCCGACGATGTAACTCCCATGCGAGAGGCCGAGGGTTTGCTGGCGGCCGACCCGTCGGCACAATTGGCACAAAAACCCGTCTTGGATCCAGAACATAAATCTATATCGGAAGAGGATGGTGAGTCAGCCGCCAGCGCGTTGCCGGCGGCAAGCAGCACTGCGGAACCCGACAGCACGCTGACAACGAATGCCGTGGAAGAGGAGGTCGGGGCGGAACCGGCACCAGCGACAGACGGGGGCGAGTCCGAGCGCCCGTCCGTGCTGCGGTTCGATCCTCTCGATTTCGATCCTGCGCAGCTCACGCTCGGCTCCGCCACGGGTACGTCGAATGACAAGGTTAGCGCGTCAGTGCAACAGAACCCGCCGGACGAAAGCGCAACGCCGGTTGAAGCCATCGACTCGGAACAAGACGTCGCCGATTTGCCAGACGTGCGGGCGGAAATTCCGTCGGTGACAATGCGGCTTGGGCCAATTGCTCGCGGTGAGACGAATCCAGTTCAAGTGGCGCAACAATTCGCATTGCGTGTGGAATCGTTGGCAGCGACGGGCATGTCAATCGACCGATTCGTGGCGTTCGTGTCCGATCTGGCCGCCGTACCAATCACCATCGACCCGCTGGCGTTAGAACTGGCCGGCGTTTCGCCGCGTACCGCGGTTGCGGTGCAAACTAGTGGCGTCACGCTGGAGGAGCTCGCACAAAACGGGCTATCGAAACAGCGGCTGGAGCTTGTCGACCACGACGGCCGAATCCGCCTTGAACTCGCTAAGGGTGGCGAACGGTCCACAAAGCGGTACGATGTGGCGGACCTGATGGCGCCGGGTGCGGCCGATGCCAGTGAGATCGCGCGCGTCGTCGAGCGATTCGTGTCGCCAACCACATGGCAATCTGGAGTCGGTAGCGACAAACTCGCGGTCGAGGGCAAGAAACTGCGCGTCGATCAAACCAAAAGCGTCCATCACGAGCTGTTGATCTTTTGCGAACGGTGGCGAATGGCGCGCGGGCTCGCGCAGCGCAACCAATACCTGTCCGGCCGCCTGACAATCACTTCGCCATATCCGCAGGTGGACGCAAAACTGAGGGGACGCACAACGTTCACGTTCCTGCCCTGGACGCGGCTGGACGACGTCGTGCGTCACTGGGAGCAGTCCACCGGAATGACGATGTTAGTGGATTGGACGCGGCTTGCCGACGAGGAGCTCGCGCCGTCGACGCCCATTGCCTGCTCCGCCGTCGATCGGCCATGGAACGAGGCGCTCGGCGAAATCTTTGAGCCGCTCGGACTCGCGTGGTGGGCGGTCGATAGCCAGACGATTCAGATCACCACGCAGGATGCGCTCGACACGATCGAGCGCACCGAGTTTTATGTCGTTTCCAAAGAAATGCGCGACAAATTCGACAGCAAAGAAGCATTTCTCGAATCGCTTCAATCTGACTTGCAGCAGCACGTGGCGACAAGTGGGCAACTCCAGTGCAATTCCATGTGGACGCCGAGCGGGCGACTCATCGTGCGCGGCACGCCGGCGGTTCACCGGTATCTATCGAAGCAGCTGAGCAGCCACAGGCCAGTAGTTGAAGTCTCCTGAGCGGCGAGTTCAGCAACGGCGATTCGGCGATCGTGGATCGGAGCATTACATCCGAGGATTCTCGATACGCCAAGCTCGTCTCAATTCCGAGGAACCGCCGTTGAATCGCAATCGCGACGGTCGTTGCAGGTTGGGTGTCAAGTCTCGACGATGAAAACTGGTAGGTCTTACAGAGCATTTCATTCGTCGTCATGGCAGAACGTGGCATCTTCGAGGCATTGATCGGCGACCATCATTTCGAGCAGGCCCTTCGCTTGAAATAGCACGTACTACACGAAGACAATCAGCCAACCTACATTTCCATCGCGGCGGCCACGCGGCGGCAGCCGGCCATCATGTCTTCGAACTGCTCGAAGTTCAGCGACTGGTAGCCGTCGCTCAGCGCCTTTTCCGGGTTCGGGTGGACTTCGACGATCAGGCCGTCGGCGCCGGCGGCGATGGCCGCGCGGGCCATCGCGGGCACGAGCGGCGTGTGGCCGGTGCCGTGGCTGGGGTCGATGACGACCGGCAGGTGCGTCTTCGGCTTGCAGGTAGGGCACCGTGGCCAGCGGCAGCGTGAAGCGGGTGTGGGCTTCGAACGTGCGGATGCCGCGCTCGCAGAGCATGACTTGCTGGTTGCCGGCGTCGAGGATGTACTCGGCCGCCAGCAGCAACTCGTCGATCGTGGCGCTGGGGCCGCGCTTGAGCAGCACGGGCGCGGTGCGATTTGCCGACCGCTTCGAGCAGGCGGTAGTTCTGCATGTTGCGGGCGCCGATCTGCAGCACGTCGGCGTATTCGGCGACGAGCGTCGACGTCTTCGGCGGCGACGACTTCGGTGACGACCGCGAGGCCGGTTTCGTCGCGGGCCGCGGCGAGCAGTTTCAGGCCTTCTTCCTTCAGGCCCTGGAAGCTGTAGGGGCTGGTGCGCGGCTTGAACGCGCCGCCGCGGAGGGCCGTGGCGCCGGCCTTCTTGACCGCGCGGGCCGATGCGACGATCTGCTCTTCGCTTTCGACGGAGCAGGGGCCGGCGATGACGCCGAGGTGCCCGCCGCCGACGGTGAGGCTGCCGGCGCGGACGACCGTCGGCTCGGACTTCGTTTCGAGGCTGGCGAGCTTGTAGGGGGCGAGGACGGGCAGCACTTCGTCGACGCCGGGGCCGCTTTCGAGGATGCCGACGCGGCGCGTTCGCGTTCGTCGCCGATGGCGGCGATGACGGTCCGCTCGGTGCCGCGGAGCACCGTGGGCTTCAGGCCGAGCGATTCGACTTGCTTGATCATGTGTTCGATGTCCTGTTCTTTGGCATCACGACGCATGACGACGATCATGGGAAGGCTCCTGAGAGGGTTGAGGGTTGGGGGTTAGGGACTAGTCAGCGAAGTGATTCAGTTTACTGAACCCTGAACCCTGAACTCTGAACCCTTTCAAACAAAAAAACCCCGAGAGCCAGGCGTCTGGGTCTCGGGGTGCCGGTTTGTTCGTAGTTTGGTGAGTCGCTACGCACTACCTCCGGTCCCGCTACCCAGGCGGGTAAAGGTAAACCAGAAGTAATACCAGAACGTGCGACTCATGACCTGTATTATGGCTAGCGGGCTGCGATGACGCAAGCGGAATTCGGCCGCCGCTGAGTTACTTGCTCGCCGGCTAAGTGACTCGGCTTTTGCGGCCGGTTTCTTCGGCTTCGGGCTTTCGGCTTCGTTGCCAGCGCTTCGCTCAGGCCGGGCACGTCGTCGGCGCCGGCGGGGACCGTGATCGTCGCGCCTTCGAAATCGTTGCCGACGGGCTCGAAGCGGCCGCCGAGGTGCTCGGCCAGGAACGCTTCGGTCACGGCGTTGAACGACTTGTTGTTCTCCGGCCGGCGGAAGCCGTGGCCTTCGTCGGGATAGAGCACGTAGGTGACGGGAATCTTCTTGTCCTTCATCGCCTTGACGATCTGGTCGGCTTCGAGCTGCTTGACGCGCGGGTCGTTCGCGCCCTGGCCGATGAGCAGCGGCTTCTTGATCTTGTCGACGAGCGTCAGCGGCGAGCGCTTCGAGCAGCTCGGCGCGGCCTTCCTCGGTGTCGACGTCGCCGACGCGGACCTTCATCACGGGCATGAACGGCATCCAGTATCGCGGCACGTTCTGCAGCAGCGTCACGAGGCTCGACGGGCCGACGATATCGACGCCGCAGGCGAACACGTCGGGCGTGTAGGTCAGGCCGACGAGCGTGGCGTAGCCGCCGTAGCTGCCGCCCATGATGGCGACCTTGTCCTTGCTCGGCGATCTTCTTGTCGACGGCCCAATTCACGGCGTCGATCAGGTCGTCGTGCATCTTGCCCGACCACTCGCCGTTGGCGGCGTTGATGAAATCCTTGCCGAAGCCGGTCGAGCCGCGGTAGTTCACGCTGAGCACGGCGTAGCCGCGGTTGGCGAGCCATTGGTGGTAGCGGATTGAGGCCCCAGTCATCGCGGGCCCACGGTCCGCCGTGCACGTCGAGCACCATCGGCACCGGCTTGTTCGGGCACGCCGTCGCCGTCCGGATCGCTCCCGGCGGCAGCGACAGGTAGCAGACCAGGTCCAGGCCGTCGCGGCTCTTGATCACGCGATCGTGCATCTTCACCAGCGGGTAATCGTCCAGGTCGTCGCGATTGTTGAACAGGAACGTACCATCTTCCGCTCCGGCGTCGCGGATGTAGCGATAGAACTTCACCGGCCCGTCGTCGAGCATGAAGGCGACGGTCCACTGCTTGTCGTCGAGCGTGCGGCTGGTGACGATGAACTCGCCGTCCTCGAACTGTCTTCAGGAACTCGATATCGTCGGCCTTGACCGGATCGTCGAGGATCTTCCATTCCGTGCGTGCGTAGGTGAACGAGACGGCCTGGATGTTCTTTTCGGTCGGATGGGCGAGCACGCCGCCGACGTCGGCCGCGCGGGTCGTCGGCGATCAGCTTCGATGTCGCCGATTTCGAGGTCCATCGCGAACAGGCCGGCCGTGTTGCGATTGCGGCTGTCCTGGAAGTAGAGCGTTTGGCCGGTCTTGTCGAAGCCGGCCGGGCCGCTGGTCATCGCGTCTTCGGGACCGAATTCGAGGAACTCTTTCCACTTGCTGGCTGTCGCCTTCGCCTTCCGGCAACTTGCCAAACCTGGCCGCCGGTCGGCGTGTAGTTCGATGCGCAAGCGGACGTTGAAGTCGTCGTCGGTCAGATAGCCGGCGACGCCCGGGTTCTGCTTGCACGAGCTTCTTCTCGCCCGTGTCGATGTTGATCCGCCAGATGTCGTGAAGCTGCGGGTCGCGATCGTTGAGGCCGACGAGGATTTCGTTCGGGAAACTTCTCGCTGACTTCTTGAATCTCGGCGCGCACGCCGTCGATCGGCGTGAGGTCCTTGGTCTCGCCGGTGTCGACGTCGGTGGCGTAGAGGTGAAAGTTCTCGTCGCCGTTCTTGTCCTGGATGTAGAGGATGTGCTTGTTGTCGTAGGCCCAGTTGTAGCTGCGGAATCGGGCGGACTTTTTCCTTCGTCACCGGCTTGGCCTTCGACAGGTCGTCGGCCGGGGCGACCCAGACGTTGAGCACGCCGTCGACCGGCGCCTGGAAGCTGAGCCACTTGCCGTCGGGGCTGAGCCGGGCCCGGCGCGCTGCGGATTGCCAAACAGCACGTCGCGGGGAATGAGTGGAATGTCGTCCATGCGCATCAATTTCGTTTCGTTGGCTACGGGCGTCGTTCCAACATTCTGCGGAGCTTCGTCATCCTCGATGGATCTTGCGCAGCCACTGAAAAGAAGAGGCACGGTCAGAGCCCAGATCGATAGTACCGAGGCGGTCATGGCAGCTCGCCGATTCATGTGATCATGCTCCGTCTGACGGGCGGTAAAGCGGTCAGTAAAGTGTTGTGGCTGAGCACCTTGGAATTGTGCGGCGGATAAGTCCGGGAGTATACCAGTCCAGGCAGTGGTGCCCAAGAATGCTTTTTTGGGGCCGCTTCGGCCGTGAAATGTCGCTGCCTCTCGGTACGGGTCGTGGACGACCGGGGTTCAACCCCGCCCGTTCACCGCCGATTTGGCCCAGTAATTCCTTTGACCGAAACCCCTCGCTCACCCTATCATGGATCTGGAGCGCATCGGGGGAGCGATTGCGCACTCGCGGGAACCCATGGGGCTAGGGTGAGCGATCGGGCCAGACCGGGTCGAGCGATTCGGCATAGGGGCGGGCACTTTGTTGCCATTCAAGCAGGTCAACAGGTGCACTTCGAGCACACGCTGGTTGCCCCAATTGCTTGCCCGACATGGTAGTAGCAACTAAACTGTTGTTTACTTTTCGTCAGGAACTGGCGGACTTTTGAGAGGCAGGAATGTTGAGAAATACCCATCGCGATTGGCGAAATCTGAGCCGGTCAAGTCGACCCAGTCGGCGACGGATCCCGGGACGCCGTTTGTTTTGCCGGAGCTACACGCTGGAATTACTTGAAGCGCGTTATATGTTGGCGGCAGATCCGCTCGGAGGATCCGCGGCTGGCAACGCCATGGGAGTCTCACCTCCGCCAAATCCGGAGCTGACGGTCGCGCTAGGAGCGGCTCTGGGCGGAACGCTTGCGACTGGTGCAGCAACTCCGGCAGAAATTGCAGCTACCCTCTCGCTGCAGAGCCTGCCCGGTGCATTGCACACCATCTACCTGGACTTCGATGGTTACTCGACGCGGAACACGCAATGGAATACTGACTTTGAGAATCCGAGTATCGTTACACGGGCCTTCAGCACGGACGAGAATTTCTTCGAGTTTTCCGACGAAGAATTGATGGTGATTGAGAACGTCTGGGAACGGGTAGCCGAAGATTTTCGCCCGTTTCATGTCAACGTGACCACGCTGGAACCGGATATCGAAGCACTGCGGAACACGGGCGCCGGCGATCTGGCGTGGGGGCAGCGCGTCGTAATTGGTGGCAGCACCAACGACTGGTACACGCCCATTGATGGAGGCGCGGTGGGCGGCGTTGCGTATGGGTCGTTTACTTGGGATTCCGATACGCCGTGCTTTGTATTTACCGAGGACGGCGGCGATGAGAAGTTCATCGCCGACGCGTCTTCGCATGAAGTCGGTCACACATTGGGCCTGGCCCACGATGGGCAGTTCCGGCCTTGGCTCAATGTGAGCGATGCTGAAAATCCAGAGTGGGAGCGCGAGTATATCGAATATTATGCCGGCCACGGCTCCGGTCCGACCAGCTGGACACCGATTATGGGTTCCGGCCCCGGCGAGCTCACGCAGTGGAGCTGGACCGAGTATCCCGATGCCACGAATGACGATGCCGGGACGAGCCCGCTTCAGGACGACCTGGCAATCATCACTACAGGAAACGGTTTCGACTACCGCGTGGACGATCATGGCAGCTCGACTGCAGCTGCGAGCACTCTAAATCTGGATCCCGACGGCAAAGTGTATTCCGCCGAGGGAATTATCGAGCACCGCACGGACGTCGATTATTTTTCGTTTACCGTCAAGGGATTGGGCGAGCTGCTCACTTTCGACATCACGCCCTTTCAGCGTGCACCGAATTTGGACGTTCTTGCCACGGTGTATGACTCCGCAGGCGTCGTCGTCGCGTCCAGCAATCCGCTGGATGATGTGTATGCCAGTTTCACCGATCTCGTTCTGCTGCCGGGAACGTACTATCTTGCAATCGACGGCATCGGCAAACCGATCGGATTTGTCGACCCGGCCGTTCATCCGGGGCCGGTCGAGGCAATCGAGCGCAGACGAGCTGCCACCGGATACCTCCGATTGGGGCTACAGCGACTACGGTAGCCTGGGCTACTACAGCATCAGCGGGACGCGCAAGTCTTTGGTCGTGGGCGTTGATTTTGACGTTGCCGATGGTGAAAGTCCGGAGCACTGGAACCGGTTTTCCAGCGGGGGATCGCAAACGACCTTGTCGAATTTGACTAGCGAAGCCGACAGGCCAACGCCGTACGATCTAACGATCCGCACCACAGGATCGGCCGTCAATAGCGCCGTCAGCGGCAGTCCAATCAACAGTGCGGACCTGCCGGACCACGCGCACTCGCTGGAGGGGCTTGATGGATATATCAGCTCCAGCGGAGAGACATTGACTTTCGTTTGGAGCGGATTGCAGCCATCCGCCGCGTACCAGGTCTACGTATTCGGACATGCCGGCATTGCAGCTCGAAATGTCGTGAATATCTCCGGCGGGGAGTGGAATGGAATTCAACAAACCTTCGAGTTTACGCAAGTGATCGCGGCGGGCGACCTGGTTGTCAACGAGCACCAGATGCCTGGCGGCGAAGATCTTACGACGCTCACCTATTTTGTTTTTTCTACGCCCTCGGGCGAAATTACTATTACCGTCGAAAATGAAGCCGGGCATGCGACCGGGATAGCCGGGCTGGCCATCGCTCCCACAGAGGTTGGCTCGATTGAAGGGCAAAAGTGGAACGATCGGAACGGAGACCGCATCAAAGGCGCGGGCGAAGAGGGATTGCCGGGTTGGTCCATCTACCTTGATATGAATAACAATGGCGCCCTCGATTTCATCTCGACTGAGGACCAGCAGGTTGCACAGTCCGCCGCCAATGTGCCCCAGACAATCTTGGATGACAACGTCGTCAAGAATGAGTTGGATTTTGAGGAAGTCGGCGAGATTCTAGACGTCGATGTCGAGGTTGACATCTCGCACACCTTTGTCGCTGACCTCGACATGTTTCTGATCAGCCCTTCCGGTACTCGTGTGAGGTTGATTAACGACCGCGGAGGTAGCGGCGATAATCTGCAGGGAACCATTTTTGACGACGAGGCGTCTCGGTCGATTAATAGCATTTCGAACACGGAGGCACCTTTCACTGGCAGGTTCAGGCCGATCCAGCCGTTGAGTGCTTTCGACGGTGAAGATTCGAATGGAACTTGGACCTTGGAAATTAGGGATGACGCCGCCAACGACGTGGGCGTTTTGAATGCCTGGTCGCTCACGATCACCGTGGCCGGCGTGGAGATCTTTCTGGAGCCGATCACCCAGACAGATACGAACGGCAATTACACGTTCCCCAATCTTCTGGCCGGATCGTACTACGTGCGCGAGCACATGCAGGAACAGCAAGTTCTGGATGGGTGGCGCCAAACCTGGTCGCCCCCGCCCGTCACGGTCGCCTCGGATGCGAACGTTAAAGGCATCGATATCGGCAATTGGATTCCCACGTCGCAGCGGGGATCGATCCGCGGCCAGACGTTCAACGACTCGGATGGCGACGGTGTGAAAGATGCCGGTGAGCCGGGCCTGCCAGGATGGACTGTGTATATCGACTCCAATGGCAACGGCGAGCATGACCTCGCAACGACGCCGACCACGATTGTTAGCGCCGACGTGCCCAAGCAGATCAAGGACACTTCGCAAGTCGTGTCTCAGCTGACGTTTTCGGAGCTGGGCACCGTTTTGGAGGTGGAAGTTACGCTCGACTTGACGCACAGCTTCGTGGGAGACTTGGACGTATTTCTTGTCAGTCCGTCGGGACGTTCGGTCGAGTTGTTTACGAGCGTGGGCGGGCAGTTCAATGACTTTCACAATCTCACGCTGGCTGACGATGCCGAGAGATCCATCGATTCCATCGGCAGCGATGACTTGCCGTACACGGGCCGTTGGCGGCCGGAAGGGTTGCTGAGCGACTTTTTGGGAGACGATGCGGCTGGGACCTGGACGCTGCTCATCCGTGATATCGCGTTCGGCGATCAAGGCAACCTAAACAGCTGGTCGTTGGCGCTTACGGCCGGCGAGTCGTTTCTTGAAACCAACAATGACGGTAGCTACAACTTCGATAACTTGCCGCCAGAAGAGTACATCATTGGGGTCGACCCGCCGCTGGGCTGGCGCAAGTGCCACCGGCAACGACAACAATTCCGGGCGCGGTTTGGGCCGATTCGCAATGGACAGTTACCATCGTCGGCGTGGACGATCCGAACGATCCCAACGGCCCCGATAGCAAGCGCAACGTCAAGAACGTCAATTTCGGGAGCGAGGCGCCGGTATCGCTCGTCGGCGATTACAACGGCGATGAGGTGGTCGACACGAGCGACTACGTCATGTGGCGCAGGACGATGAATCAAACGGTCCCGCCGTTCAGCGGGGCCGATGGTGACGGCGACGGCATTATCGACCAGGACGATTACGGTATTTGGCGATCAAACTTTGGCCGGTCGATGCCGGGAGCGGGAGCCGGCGCTGCGGTGTCGGTAAGTATTGCTGAAGCCAGCGCTGTTTCGTCACCTGCGGAAGGTCTGCCGCAGCTTGTCTCCCCAGGATTCGCCGATATCGAATCATTGGAAACTGGAGCAGCGGATGCGTCGAGCGAGCCACTCGTTGCCCTCGGTGCGTCGCTTCCGGCAGAAGCATCGGCTGTGGCCGATAGTATCGCCAGTCGTTCCGTGTTCCGCGCACGGCTGAATGCGGCTGCTCGCCTTAGCGATGCTGCCCTAATGGCGCTTTTGGCATCGCGACTCGGTGGATAGCATGTCCGAAGTATCGGCCGACGAAACATCCGTCGCCGGTCTCTCGAACGGCGGTAACGAATCCGACGTGCTCGATTCGCTGGATTCTGCGTTTGAGACGCTGGGCGGCGTGGCTTTGCTGGGGTAATTGGCGCGATATAATTCGCGCCATGGATTCCCAGGGCGAACTGCGGCGGGATTCAAACCATGCGGGTGACAATCCGCGGTTGGCCGATCGTTCCGCTGCATCCGGCCCCTCAATTTCGACGGTGGGGTCGGCGACCCGTGTAAACGCGCGCCAACTTCCCTATTATCAACCGCTCGTATCGGTCGCATTCGCCGTCGCGGCTGGCATTACTCTCGATCGATATTTAGGACCGTTTCTATCGCTTGCCCACAACGCGGCCGGGGAGCGCGACGTTGGTATTTGGTGGTCTTTATCGACATTGTCTCTTCTCACGTGGTGGCTGCTTTGGCGAGACCACCACGATCGAATGGCAACCTGGTCGCTGTTGTTCTCCGTCACTCTTTGCGGCGCGGCGTGGCACGATTTGCGATGGTCGCGGTTCGATGACGACGATATTGGGCGGTATGCGGCATTTGATGCTCAACCGGTGTGCGTTGACGCGGTTGCGCTCGAAACGCCCGATCGCATCTCCGCGCCGCAGTCCACTCCGCTGCGGGCAATTCCCGCTGGCGAGCGGAGCCGGTTGGTCATCCAGGTGACCGCCATCCGCGATGGCACGCATTGGCGACAAGCGAGCGGCATTTGCCAATTGACGGTCAACGGCCATCTACTTGGCGTGCGTCCCGACGACCACTTGCGAATATTCGGGCAATTGGCACGGCCGTCCCCGCCGCTCAATCCGGGTGAATTCGATTTCGCGGAACACGCCCGCGCTGATCGCCAACTGGCGCGAATGCGCAGTTCCGTCCCGGAATGCGTGCGCGTCCTCCAACCGGGGCCGACGGCCTCGATTGTCAGCATCGTGGATGCCACGCGCAATGCATGTAAGCGACTCATCTGGAAATTCATCGGTCCTGACCGGGCTGGGCTGGCAGCGGCAATTTTGCTCGGCACCCGTGAAGGATTGCCGTACGATCAAACCGAGCCATACCTGGTAACCGGAACGATCCACGTGCTCGTGGTCTCGGGTATGAACGTTGCCATTTTGGCGGCGGGTCTGTTGGGAATGATGCGTGTAGGGTGGATCGCACGCCGCGCGGGACTGGCAATCATCATCGGCGTCGTCGTGTTCTACACGCTGTTGGCCGAGCTGCAACCGCCCGTGGTCCGAGCCGCGGTGCTAGGCATTCTGCTGTGCGTCGCAACATGGACAGGACGGCGTGGTGTGGCGTTTAATTCGCTGGCGGCGGCCGCTTTGTTCGTGCTGGCCATCAATCCGGTCGACCTTTTTCGTCCCGGGCCGCAGCTAAGCTTTCTTGCCGTAATCACGCTGGTGTGGGTTGACCGGTGGTCCCTGACCCGCCGTAGAGCATCGTCGGATCGTATCGACGAATTACTGGCTGCCGGGCAGCAGTGGTATGTGCAATGGCTCGGAGCATTTGGGCGATGGATCGGCCTGCTTTTGTTGACGTCGCTGGCGATTTGGCTCACGACGTTGCCGCTGGTGCTCATGAATTTCCACATTGGCTCGCCGGTTGCTGTGCTGATCAGTCCAGCGGTCTGGCTCCTGGTCGTCGTGGCCATGTGGAGCGGTTTTGCCCTGCTTTCCGTGGGCTGGCTCATTCCTTCTTTGGGATCACTTTGCGGTGTCGTGTGCGACTGGTCGTTGGGGCGCTGGCGTCGGTCGTGGCATGGGCCGAAGCCTTGCCAGCAGGACACTTCTGGGTTCCGGGACCGGCATGGTGGTGGGTACTTGTTTTCTATCTGGCGCTGTTGACGGCGATGCTTTGGGGCCGGGCCGTCGCACCCCCGCGATGGCAGCTCGCTGCACTAAGCGCGTGGATTCTCATCGGGCTCGCGCCGACATGGGTTCGCGCCGCTTCTCGCGACGGGGTGGAGTGCTCGTTTGTCGCCGTCGGGCATGGGGCCTGTGTGGTGCTGGAAGCACCAACGGGCGAAACGCTTGTCTACGATGCCGGTGCGCTCGGGTCGCCGGAAATCACGACGCAGTCGATTGCGTCCTATCTGTGGCATCGCGGCATCATGCGGATCGACGGGCTGGTGATCTCCCATGCCGACGTCGATCACTACAACGCAGTACCGGGACTTCTGGAACGCTTTCGTGTGGGCACGGTGTATGTCTCGCCCGTGATGTTCGACGGATTCGGCGGTTCTAATGCGCAGGATGGGCCCCAGGTACTGCGCCAGGCGATACGCGCGGCCGGCGTGCCTATTCGTGAAATTTGGGCCGGCGATAAGCTGCAAGTGGGGCCAGACGTGACCATAAACGTCTTGCACCCTCCACGAAACGGCGTTATCGGCAGTGACAATGCCAATAGTATCACCCTTGCTGCCGAATATCGTGGCAGGCGCGTATTGTTGCCTGGAGATCTGGAGGCACCCGGTCTCGAGGACGTCATCGCGGAATTGCCATACGATTGCGACGTTCTTCTGGCCCCGCATCATGGCAGCCGGCAAAGCGACCCGCCCGGTTTCGCCGCCTGGAGCACGCCCGAATGGGTCGTTATCAGCGGCGCCGGAAATAATGAGATCGAGCCGGTCGTCAACACTTACCGCCGCGGCGGAGCTAATGTCCTACAAACGAATAAACGGGGAGCAGTGCAAGTATCACTTCAACCCGGGGCGTTGAGACTAGCAACATGGCGCGACGTCGAGGAGTACGTCGATTCAAGCCCATAAAACCCGGCCGGTTTTGTGTTTGGGCTAGCCGATTGTTCCGCACCGCTCTATCATTTGTGTGCCTGACTGTTGATACGGTTTCTCAACAGCCGTTTGGACGCGAACCGATAACCATTGACGGATCCAAATTCGATGACACAGCACGATACATTGACGTCGCCTGCTCAAAGCAATTCGACAGCCGCTGCTGTCCCGCACGAGCTGGGATGCAATGCGGTCAAAATGAACGGCGATCTAACTACGAGTCACTTGAACGATCTCCACCATAACGGATTTGGATTGGCAGATGTGCATCACGAAGTGATGCCTGCGGCAAACTCCCGGCAACTGTGGCAACGCGGCATCGATTGGCCGGTCGTGGTCTGGATCGGCCTGGTGCATGTGCTGGCGCTGGTGGCGCCGTTCTTCTTCAGTTGGCAGGGCCTGGTGGCGTGCGCCGTGCTGATCTTCATCACCGGCTCGATGGGCGTGTGCATGGGTTATCACCGCTGCCTGACGCACGGCAGCTTCAAAACGTATCGGCCGGTGCGCTGGCTGTTCGCGTTCTTGGGCGGGCTGTCGGGCGAAGGCTCGGCGCTGACTTGGGTGGCCAACCATCGCAAGCATCATGACTTCAGCGACAAGGAAGGCGATCCGCATTCGCCGCGCGACGGCGGCTGGTGGAGCCACATGCTGTGGTTCATGCCGAACTTCGGCCGCCGGTGGCATCGGGAGCTCGTCGAGAAGTATGCGCCCGATATCCTGAAGGACAAGATGATGGTGGTGATGCACTATCTGTTCCTGCCCTCGCATCGTGGCGACTGGGCGTCGTGCTGTTTCTGATCGGCTACTTCGGCACGGCGATCGGCCTGGGCGGCTGGCGGGCCGGCTTGTCGATGGTGTTCTGGGGCCTGGGCGTGCGGATGGTGTACGTGCTGCACGTCACCTGGATGGTCAATTCGGTGACGCACATGTGGGGCTACCGCCGCTACGAAACCACCGACGACAGCCGCAACCTGTGGTGGGTCGGCCTCTTGGCCTTCGGCGAGGGTTGGCACAACAACCACCACGCCTATCAACGCGTCGCCAGCCAGGGCCACCGCTGGTGGGAAATCGACGTCACCTACTGGATGATCTGGCTGATGGAAAAGGTCGGCCTGGCCTGGGACGTCGTGCGGCTGAAGGATATCCCGAAGGGCACGCAAGCCGGCATGACGAGCGTGGAGCTAGGAACAGAGAGCAGGGAGTCGGAAGTTGTGGAACGGTGCTCCTTGCTCCATCTTCATTGCTCCGTGCTCCAAGCTCCCTGCCTATTTGCGGTTGCAATCGGCCGCTCGATCGGTACACTTATGGTTAAGCAGCGATTGTTATCACAAAGTGTTGTAAGTAAAAAGGTTTAGTCGGTCGCCGGGGGCTGCCGCAGTCGATGGAAGGAGTTGGTGTCAGCGTAGGCGAAATGACCCCATCGGTCGCCACAGTGGCCGATACGAGGGTGCGCAGCGCACCAGAAGAGAGTGAACGCGGGAACCGCAATGCCATTAACGAAAGAGCGGAAACAACAACTGAAGGGTGAATTTGGACGCGGGGAGTCGGATTCGGGCTCGCCGGAGATCCAGATTGCGCTGCTCACCAATCGCATCGCCCAGATGACCGAGCATTTGAAATTGCACTCCAAGGACTACGCCAGTCGGCGTGGTCTGTTGGGGATGGTCAGTCGGCGACGCCGGTTGTTGGATTACGTGAAGCGGATCAATCCCGAGAAGTATCTCGATCTGTTGCGGCGTCTGGAAATCCGGAAGTAGACGCGAGCAGCTGTGGAGTAGACGACAGTGACCGGTGACGGACCGCGAGTGCGGGCCGCTGCCACACTGCCCGCTGCTTGCTCTCTCGACGGCACTCCGTGCATCGTCGAATTGCGCAGTCGCTTCGTCGGGCAAGTTGCCGCTCGTCCCTGGACGAAGGATGAAAGATGAGCGATGAGAGGCACCGAGTAAGCCATCTCTCATCCCTTATCCCTCATCCTTCGTCTCAGTCGGCAAAGCACCAATGTTCTTCTACGTGCCAGGTTCGCTAACAAAAAATGAAGGAAAAGAATGTTAAAACGAATTCGAGTTGAACGGCAAATTGGCAAGCAGGTATTTCGCTTCGAAACCGGCGCATTGGCCAAGCAGGCGGCCGGTGCTGTCATGGTGCAGTATGGCGAGACGGTGACGCTCAGCGCCGTGGCCAGCGGGCCGGCGCGGCCGGGGATGGATTACTTTCCGCTGACCTGCGATTACCGCGAGCGGCACGCGGCGGCCGGCAAGTTTCCGGGCGGGTTTCTCAAGCGCGAAGGCCGGCCGACGACGAAGGAAACGCTCACCTCGCGGCTCATCGATCGGCCGATCCGGCCGATGTTTCCCGACGGCTACAACGACGAAGTTCAGATTCAGAATTTCGTGATGTCCAGCGACCGGCAGACCGATGGCGACGTGCTGGCGATGAACGGCGCGTGCGCGGCGCTGTGCATTTCGCCGCTGCCGTTCCAAGGCCCGCTGGGCGCGGTGCGGCTGGGGCTGGTCGACGGCCAGTTCGTGCCGTTCCCCACGCACGACGAGCTGGAAGTCAGCGAGCTGGACCTGATCGTCTCCGGCACGCGCGACGCGATGCTGATGATCGAAGGCTTTTCCCGCGAGATGCCCGAGGACCGGATGCTCGAGGCGCTGCACGAGGCGCAACGATACGTGCGCGAGCTGTGCGACCTGCAGCAAGAGCTGATCGACAAGGTTGGCAAGACGAAGATGGAGTTCGTGCCGCCGCCGAACGACGGCTTGTACGATCGGCTGCACGCACAGTTTTTACGATCGACTCAAGGAGGCCAAGCAGACCGAAGGCAAGCAGGCCCGGGCCGACGCGGTTGCCGATGTCAAGGCGCAGGCCCTGATCGAGTTGATCCCGGTGCCGACGGCCGAGGGTGCTCCCATGCTCGAGCACTTTCAAACAGCGTGGCACGACTTGCGAAGAGCAGGTCGTGCGCGACTTGATCCTCAGCGGCACGCGGTCCGACGGACGCGACAACAAGACGCTGCGGCCGATTCAGTGCGAAGTCGACTTGCTGCCGCGGGTGCACGGCTCGGCCGTGTTCCAACGCGGCGAGACGCAGGCCCTGGTGACGGTCACGCTCGGCACCGGCCGCGACGAGCAGCGCGTCGACGGCCTGTTCGAGGAGTACTCGAAGCGGTTCATGCTGGACTACAACTTCCCGTCGTTCTCGGTGGGCGAAGTGCGGCCGATTCGCGGCCCGGGCCGGCGCGAAATCGGTCACGGCATGTTGGCCGAGCGGAGCGTCAACCCGGTGCTGCCGGATCACGACGAGTTCCCGTACACGATCCGCGTGATCTCGCGACATTCTGGAATCGAACGGCTCGAGCTCGATGGCGAGCGTGTGCGGCGCGACGCTGGGTCTGATGGCGGCCGGCGTGCCGATCACCAACCCGGTGGCCGGCATCTCGACCGGCCTGGTGAAGGACGGCGACAAGTGGGTGCTGCTCACCGACATCATCGGCGACGAAGACCACTACGGCGACATGGATTTCAAGATCGCCGGCACGCAGAACGGCATCACGGGCATTCAGCTCGATCTCAAGATCGACGGCATCAGCGAGGAGATCATCAGGGCCACGCTGGCCCAATCGCGCGAAGCGCGGATGGAGATTCTGCGGTCGATGCTATCGGCGATTCCGCGGCCGCGGCCCAATACGTCGCCGACCGCACCGCGGCTGGCTCGCACGAAGATCGATCCGGAAAAGATCGGCCTGTTGATCGGCCCCGGCGGCAAGAACATCCGCGGCATCCAGGAAGACGACGGCGTGACGATCGACGTCGAGGAAGACGGCACGGTCACGATTGCCGGCGCCGACGAACGCATCGGTGAAGCGGGCGCTCGGCCGCGTCGAAGCGATGACGGCTTCGCGTGCAGGTCGGCCGGATTTACGAAGGCACGGTGACGAGCGTGAAGGACTTCGGCGCGTTTGTCGAAATCCTGCCCGGCAAGGACGGCCTGTGCCACATCAGCGAGCTGGCGGACGAGTACGTGTCCAGCGTGGGCGACGTCTGCCGCGTGGGCGACACGATGATGGTCAAGGTGATCGCCGTCGACGAGCAGGACCGCGTGAAGCTCAGCCGCAAGGCGGCGATGCGTGAGGCTGGCGCGGCGAAGGGACGGCAACGGCGCGCCGTAGTCTGCGGCATTGAGACCGCGAGCGCGGGCACCGACCGAATTGGCTCGGTCTGACTGAGTCGCGGCTATGGTCGTCCATCGCCAGCCGAAAGCGAATCGACTGCCGACGATTCCGCCGCCACGGTCCAGCGGCTGATGGACCAGTACACGGAGATCGCGCGGCTGGCCGGCGGGCTGGCGCACGAGATCAAGAATCCGCTGTCGACGATTCGGCTCAACATGGAGTTGTTGGCCGAGGATCTTGGCGAGCCGCAGACGCCAGCCGGCCGGCGGGCGCTCAAAGCGCGTGGAAGTCGTGCGCCGCGAGTGTCAGCGGCTGCAATCGCTGCTCGACGATTTTCTCAACTTCGCCAAAGTGCGGCGGCTGCACCTGGAGCCGTCCGATCTGAATCACCAGATCGACGACGTGCTCGATTTCTTCGCGCCCGAGGCGGAGGAGGCTGGCGTCGAGATCGTGCGCTATCTCGATCCGGATCTGCCGCGCGTGATGCTCGACCGCGAGGCGTTTCGGCAGGCGCTGCTTGAACCTGATCATCAACGCCAAGCAGGCGATGCCGGACGGCGGGCAGCTCGTCGTCCGCACGGCCGCGCAGGGCGACACGGTCGCCATCTATCTGATCGACACGGGCTGCGGCATGGACGAGCGCACGGCGTCGCAAATGTTCGAGGCGTTCTTTTCCACCAAGCCGGGCGGCTCGGGCCTGGGCCTGCCGACGACGCAGAAAATCATCGACGCCCACGGCGGCCGCATCAGCGTGCAAAGCGAAGTCGGGCCACGGCACGCAGATCACGATCGAGCTGCCGGTGCCGGCGCGGCATTGCGGGAGAATAACAAGTTCGCAATCACTCGCTTAACGGCTACTGCCGCTGAGTCCCCCTTTCGCTGTTCGGCGGTGGGCCGTATCATCGGTTCATGCCGCCGAAGCCTTCGACCACCGCCAGCGCCGGACCGCCGATTCAGGTGCTCGTCGTCGATAACGACGTCGCGCATGCCGAGGCGATGGCCGACAGTCTGCGGAGCGTCGGCTTCGCGTGCACGGTGGCCGGCGGCGGGCGGGAGGCGATTTCGCTGCTCGAGTCCACGCACGTTCGAGATCGTCATCACCGATCTTGAAGATGCCGGACGTCGGCGGGCTGGAAGTGCTGGCCAAGTGCAAGGAACTGCAGCCGGATGCCGAGGTGGTTCTCGTCACCGGCCACGGCACGATCGAGTCGGCGGTCGAGGCGATGCAGCGCGGGGCGTTCAACTATCTGCTCAAGCCGCTCGATTTGAAGCAGTTGCGGGCGGTGGTCGAGAACGCGGCCCGCAGCCAGTACTTGCGGCGGGCGAATGCCGAGCTGCACCGCCGGCTGGACGAGCGGTTCGGCTTCGAAGGCGTCATCGGCAACAGCCCGCAGATGCACGACGTGATCACGCGGCTGCAGCGGATCGCGCCGACCGACGCCACGGTGCTGATCCAGGGCGACACGGGCACCGGCAAGGAGCTGGTGGCCAAGGCGATCCACCAGAACAGCCCGCGGAAGAAGCGGCCGTTCGTGCCGCTCAACTGCGCCGCACTCAGCGAGCACATTCTGGAGAGCGAGCTGTTCGGCCACATTCGCGGGGCGTTCACCGATGCCTCCAGCGACCGCCAGGGCAAGTTCGAATACGCCGACGGCGGCACGCTGTTTCTCGACGAAGTCGGCGACATGCCGATCCCCACGCAGATCAAGCTGCTGCGCGTGCTGGAAAGCGGCGAGATCACTCGCGTCGGCTCCAACGAGCCGGTGAAGGTCAACGTGCGGATTCTTTCGGCCACGAACCGCGATTTGGAAAAGGCGATCGCCGCCGGCACGTTTCGCGAGGATCTGTACCACCGGCTGAAGGTGGTCACGATCAAGCTGCCGCGGCTGGTCGAGCGGCGCGAGGACATTCCGCTGCTGATCGACTACTTTCATCAAGGAGCACACCAAGCGGCACCAGAAGACGATCCGCGGCATTTCGACGGCGGCGCGGCGGCGGCTGTTGGCGTACGACTGGCCGGGCAACGTGCGGCAGCTGCGCAACGTGATCGAAAGCATGGTCGTCGTCGACTATCGACGAAGTGCTCGACGTCGACGATCTGCCGGCAGAGCTCGCGCCGCCGCGACCGGCGAGGTCGGCGTCGGCGGCCGGGGCAGACGGCCTGCACGAGCTGGTCGGCAAGTCGATCGCCGAAATCGAAGCGCTGTTCATCGGCGAAACGCTGAAGGTCACCGGCGGCAACCGCGAAGAAGCGGCCGCCATGCTGGGCATCGGCGAGCGGACGCTGTATCGGAAGATCAAGGAATACGGACTGACGCAATAGCAGGGAGCATGCAGGATGCAGAGGGCAAGGAGCCGATCTGCAGTAACATGCCCACCATTCACCAACTATCGCCGAGCGTCGTGAACAAGATCGCCGCGGGCGAGGTGATCGAGCGGCCGGCGAGCGTGGTGAAGGAGCTGCTCGAGAACTCGGTCGACGCCGGCGCGACGCGGATCGATGTGACGCTCGAAAAGGGCGGCAGCGAGGTGATCCGCGTGGCCGACAACGGCTGCGGCATCGCGGCCGACGAGTTGCCGCTGGCCGTGGCGAGCCATGCGACGAGCAAGATTCAGTCGGCCGACGATTTGTTTTCGGTCGCCACGCTCGGCTTTCGCGGCGAAGCGCTGGCGTCGATCGCCGAAGTCAGCCGGCTGGTGATTCGCAGCCGGACGGCCGATGCCGACAGCGGCGCGGAGCTGGAAGTCGTCGGCGGCGCGGCGCAGCCGATTGTGCCGGTCGGCTGCCCGGTCGGCACGACGATCGAAGTGCGAAACCTGTTCTTCAACACGCCCGTGCGGCACAAGTTCCTGCGCTCGCCGCAGACCGAGATGGGCCATTCGATCGAGGCGGTGACGCGGCTCGCGCTCGCCCATCCGCACGATTCATTTCACGCTCGTCGCACAACGGCCGGCTGATGCACGACCTGCCGCCGGTCGACCAGCATCCGCGAGCGAATCGCCGCGTTCTTCGGCGAGGAGCTGGCCGACGATCTGATCGAGATCCACAGCGAGAGCGACGGCGTGACGCTCAGCGGCTACGTCGCCAATCCGATGCACAGCCGCGCGACCGGCCGGATGCAGTATTTGTTTCTCAACGGCCGGGCGATTCGCGATCGCGCGCTGCAGCACGCGCTGGGCGAGGCGTATCGCGGGCTGATGCTCACGGGCCGGCAGCCGATTTGCTTTCTGCGGCTCGACATGCCGGCGGAGCTGGTCGACGTGAACGTGCATCCCACGAAGCAGGAAGTGCGCTTTCAGGATTCCGGCCGGCTTGTACAGCCAGCTGCTCGGCACGCTGCGAACGAAGTTTTTGACGACCGATCTCACGGCGCGCGGTGCGCACGCCGATCGGAGCGGTCAGCGGCGATGGCGATATGGAAACGCGATCGGCGATCGTCGAGCGAGTGAACTGGTGCACTGGGCGAAGGAAGCAGTTGGGCAAGCAGGTTGCCGGCGCAGCGATCGCACCGTGGACGACAGACGATGCGGCCGCAAGCGTCGGCGCCGACCGCGCAACGTCCGCACGAGCCGTTGCGACTGCATCGGTTCGATGTGCCGGCATTCAAGCCGTTCGATATTGGACGATCGGCGATCGATGCAACCTCTGGCAGAGCCGGGGGCTGTCGAGCGAACGATCGGCGAACGCGCTTTGAGCGAGTCGACGTCAGCCTCGCGGCTCTGCCGGGGCGTCGACACGTCGCCGATCATCCGCGAACGCGCTGCAGGTTCACAACCGCTATCTGGTCGTCGAAACCGACGCCGGCATCGAGGTCATCGACCAGCACGCGCTGCACGAGCGAATTCTGTACGAGCAGATTCGCGAGAAGGTGTTGGGCGGCGCGCTGGAATCGCAGAAGCTGCTGGTGCCGGAGCCGGTCGATCTGACGGCCACCGAGGCGGCGGCCGTGCTCGAGCATGCGGAGCTGCTGGCCCAACTGGGCGTCGAAGTGCAGCCGTTCGGCGGCGAGACGGTGCTCGTGTCGAGCTACCCGGCGATGCTCGCGAACCTGAGCCCGGCCGAAGTGCTGCGCGAGCTGGTCGAAAAGCTGCTCGCCGGCGGCAAGCAGCCCGAAGCCGCGCGATCTGCTGGACGAGCTGCTGCACATGATCGCCTGCAAAGCGGCCGTGAAGTTCGGCGACCGGCTGACGCCCGAGGAAATCGACGCCCTGCTGGCCCAGCGGCATCTGGCCCAGGACCAGCATCATTGCCCGCACGGCCGGCCCACGGCCCTGGTTTTCACCCGCGAAGACCTGGACCGGCAATTCAAGCGGATTTGATTCGCAGCCCGCTGTTCGACGAGAATAAAGGATTCAGGCGTAAACCGCACGCTGTCTGCAACTCCTCGACCTCTCGACCTCTCGACCCCTCTACTCCATGATTTGCGTCAGCATCGGCCGCAGCCGCCACAAGCACATGCTGGCCGAGCATGAGCACCTGGTGCGAGCAGGGGGCCGAGCTGGTCGAGCTGCGGCTGGATTACATCAGCTCGCGGGTGAATATCCAGCGGCTGCTGAAGGACCGGCCGTGCCCGACGGTCATCACCGTCCGCCGCGAGCAGGACGGCGGCAAGTACACGGGCAGCGAAGAAGCGCGGCTGATCATGCTCCGCGAGGCGATCGCCAACGGCGTCGAGTACGTCGACCTGGAAGACGACATCGCCGGCAAGATTCCGCGGTTCGGCAAGACGAAGCGGATCATCAGCTACCACAGCTTCCGCAACACGCCCGACAACCTGCGCGAGCTGCACGCCCGGCTGCAAGTCGCTCGACGCCGACATCGTCAAGATCGCCACGATGGCCAACCAGCCGCACGACAATCTGCGCGTGCTGGAGATGATGCAGGAGAGCGATTCGCCGACGATCGGCATGTGCATGGGCGACATCGGCACGCCGTCGCGGATTCTGGGCCCGAAGTTCGGCGCGCCGTTCACGTACGCCACGTTTCACCACGAGCGGGCGCTCGCGCCGGGCCAGCTCAGCTACGAGCAGATGGTGAACGTCTATCGGCACAACAACATCAGGCCGGACGACGGCCGTGTACGGCGTGATGGCCGACCCGGTCGGCCACAGCCTGAGCCCGCAGATTCACAACGCGGCGTTCGGCGCCGCCGGGATCGACGCGGTCTATGTGCCGTTCCGCGTGCCGTTCGATACGCTGGGGCAGTTCATGGAAGACGTGCCGCGGCTGGGCATCCGCGGCCTGAGCGTGACGATTCCGCACAAGGAAGCGATCGCCAAGTTCCTGACGAAGGTCGACCCGGCGGTGAAGGGCATCGGCGCCGTGAACACGGTGCTGTTCAAGGACGACGAAGTGCTGGGCTACAACACCGATTACAAGGCGGCGATGGATTGCCTGGAAAACGCGCTCGGCGGCGCGGTGCCGCCGGGAACGCCGAGCCCGCTGCAAGGACAAGAAGGTGCTGGTGCTGGGCGCCGGCGGCGTGGCCCGGGCCGTGATGTACGGCCTGCAGCGGCGCGGCGCGAAGACGACGATCGCCAGCC
This sequence comes from uncultured Planctomycetota bacterium, assembly GCA_963786455.1. Classification (GTDB taxonomy): domain Bacteria; phylum Planctomycetota; class Planctomycetia; order Pirellulales; family Lacipirellulaceae; genus JABDGM01. The sequence goes on from CAWAZX010000021.1 coordinate 165,373, forward strand.
GCACGCGGTCGCGGGCCCAGTTCCTGGCCGACACGTTCGGCGGCCGGTGCGTCGAATGGCAGGCCCGGCACATCGCCGATGCCGAGATCATCGTCAACTGCACGCCGGTCGGCATGCACCCGAACGTCGACGAATCGCCGTTCAACAAGTCGCATCTGAAGCCGTCGATGATCGTGTTCGACACGGTCTACAATCCGGAGTCGACGCTGCTGTTGAAGGAGGCCCGCTCGCACGGCTGCCGGATCGTGACGGGCGTCGAAATGTTCATCCGCCAGGCGGCGCTGCAGTTCTTGCTGTTCACCGGCAAGGAAGCGCCCGAAGCCGCTGATGCGCGAGACGCTCAAGCGGGCGATCGGGCCGGTGAAGTACTAGAGCGAGCGAGGCCACTGACAGTGAGCCGGCGAGGCCGATTCAGCGGCCAAGTCGAAGATCAATGACGGACCGCGTCGCGACAGTCCCAATCTTCCTGATCGGCTATCGCGGCACGGGCAAGACGACGGTGGCGCGCGAGCTGGCCGCGCGGCTTGAGGTACGAATGGATCGATGCGGATGATGATCATCGAGGAACGCGGCCGGCAAAACGATCGCTGCGATCTTTGCCGAGGACGGCGAAGCGGCGTTTCGCGACTTGGAAGCCACGGTCGTCGCTGAGCTGTGCCGCCGCCGGCGAACGGTGGTCGCGCTCGGCGGCGGGGCCGTGCTGCGCGAAGCCAATCGGCATGCGATTCGCGCGGCCGGACCGGTCGTCTGGCTGACGCGTCGGTCGATACGATTCTCGAGCGGCTTGCGGCCGACGAGCGACCGCCAGCCGGCGGCCCAATCTCACGACGGCCGGCGGCCGGGCGGAAATCGAAGCGCTGCTTGCCGCACGGACGCCGCTTTACCGCGAATGTGCTACGCTTGTCGTGGATACCGAAGGCAAAACGACCGCCGAAGTGGCGGACGAAATCGTCGCCAAGCTTTAGCAAGATTTACTCTCTCCAGACCATCACCCACGGGTGAGCGTCTGGAGAGCGTACGACGTCATGGACGGACCAGATGATACCCGCCACGCTCTGCGATTGGCGATGGTGTTTCTCGTGGGGGCGTGCCTGGGCTCGTTCGTCAATTGGGCGATCTACACACTGGCCTGGCACCCGCGGGCGATTTCGCCCTGGTCGCGTGCTGCGGCTCGATGCGCCGCCGCGGAGCTGGCGGATCGCGTGCCGGTCTTCGGCTGGTTCGCGACTGCGACGCGAAGCGCATCTGCACGGCCGCGGTTTTGGGTGCGGCCGCTGCTGCTGGAGCTGGGGCTCGGCGCCGCGCTGGCCGCGCTGTACTGGTGGGAAGTCGAGCGGCTCGGACTGATCCACGGCCAGCTGGACAGCTTATTCCGAACGCGTGCTGCGACGATCGCACCGCCACTCTGGCCGCTGCATCTGGCAATTCGTCAGCCACGCGATGCTGTTGTGCTGGATGCTGGCCGCAAGCTTCATCGACATCGATGAGAAAATCATTCCGGATGAGATCACGGTCACCGGCACGCTGCTTGGGCTGGCTGTCGACTGTCGTGCCGATGTCGCTGTTGCCGCACGTGGCCGAGCGGCCGCGCGCCGCCAGTTGTTGGCCGAATCGATTCAGCAAGCGGCCGGCGGGCCCGCGTTCGGCCCCAACGGCAATCAGCTGTGGTTGGAGCCGGTGACGGCGGCTGCGCCGATGCCGTGGCCGCCGGCCTGGGGCCAACCGCGCGAGTGGACATCGCTCGCCATAGGACTCGGCTGTTACTGGCTGTGGTGCTTTGCACTCGCGCCGCGGATTTGGCGTGGGCGGCGGGGGCCCGCATTCGCGATTCGGCTGATCTTGAGTCGAGTGCAGCGCGAATTCGTCCGGCCGCCGCTCCGCTGGCTGCTTGTTCGTGGGCACGGCGGCGATCGTGGGCATTTGGGCAATCGGCGGTGGTGCATGGGCCGGATTGCTGACTGCGCTTGTTGGCCTGGTGGGCAGCGGCGGCATCGTGTGGGCCGTGCGGCTGATCGGCACCGCCTCGCTGCGGCGCGAAGCGATGGGCTTCGGCGACGTGACGCTGATGATGATGGTCGGCACGTTTCTCGGCTGGCAGGCGTGCCTCATCGCGTTCTTTCTGTCGCCGTTGCCGGCGCTTGTGATCGGCATCGCGCAGTTCATCTCCCGGCGCGACGATGTGATTCCGTACGGCCCGTTTCTGTGCCTGGCCTCCGCGGCGGTGGTCGTGGCCTGGGCGCCGATCTGGATGTGGGCCCAACCGCTATTCCTACACGCGCATTAGTGCTGATCGTGCTGGCCGTATGCCTTGTGCTGCTCGGCGTCATGCTGGCCATCTGGCGGATGATCAAAACGCCGTCTTCGGCTAGGCTATATTTGACCACGGAGACACGGAGGACACAGAGAGAGAAAAGATATAGGCGCCGTATTGAACAAAGACCGCAACAGATCCATCGAACTAGTTCTTCATCCCCATCTTGCCTTTCTCCGTGTCTCCGTGGTCGATAAATCTTGTAGCAGTACCAGAAGCCATGCCCTGGCCGTTTGAGACGATTTTGGACATCGAAACAAGCCGCGAACGAATTCGCGAGCGGCAGTATGGCGTGATTGAGACCACCGGTGGTGAGCTGCGCGATGTCCATTTGCGGCCTTGGCCGAAGTTGGCGGCGCTGCCGGAGTTTCTGCCGCTCGGCCCGCGCTATCATTGCCGGGGGGCCGCGGATCGCTGCCTGTTGTACTACAATCAGCCGCGGCGGATGCCGAATTTCTTGGCGCTGAAATACATTGTGTCGACGCGCGGCACCAGTTTCGCCACCTTTCGCGCCGCCCTCATGGTGCTCGATGCGATTGCCGAGCTCAAGCAGATCGACGCCATCGTGTGCGACGCGGCCAACATCCGGCTGTCCGACCGCCTCATGTCGCGGCTTGGCTGGGAGCCGCACAAACCGCAGCGCTGGCATCGCAACTTCATTCGCCGTTTCTACGGCAAATATCCTCAAAATGGCCTCTTGACTCTCCAGTAACTGGAGACCCTATGCTGAACATGCACCCAGGCGGTAACCATGTTTAGCATCGGCGAATTCTCGAGAATCAGCAGCATTCCCGTGCGAACGCTGCGCTTCTATCACGAGAAGAACCTGCTCGTGCCGTCGGCCGTCGACATCGAGACCGGCTACCGATCGTACGATGAGCAGAACCTGGAAACCGCACGGGTGATCGTCACTCTGCGGGCATTGGATTTTTCACTCGACGACATCGCCGAGATTCTGGCCGAGGCCAGCGATGATGGCGACCTGCTGGCCCATTTGGAACAGCAGCGCGCGACGCTGGCCCATCGGCTCAAACACGTGCGCGACGTGTTGCGGCGAATCGACGAGATGATCGAGCAACAGCGCAAAGCGCGGGAGACAACTAAAATGGCCACATCGACGTTTGAAGTTCAAGAACGCCAATTGGATCCGGTGCTAGTGGCCGGGGTCCGCATGACCGGCCGCTACAGCGACATCGGGCAGGGTTTAGGAAAGCTTTACAAGCGAGTGGGGCGCTTTGCCGCCGGCAAGCCGCTGTGTTTGTATTATGATGATGAATACCGTGAAGACGATGCCAACTTCGAGCCTTGCGTACCGCTGCAAAAGAAAGTCGAGGCCGACGGCGTGGCAGCCCGCGAGTTGCCGGGCGGGCGGTGCGTGACGCTGGTCCATCGCGGCCCGTACGAAGAGTTGGGCCGCTCGTATGCCCGCGCACTCAAGTACGCCAAGGACCACGGCTACGAAGTGCAACGGCCGACCCGCGAAGTCTACATAAAAGGCCCCGGCATGATCTTCCGCGGTAATCCGAAGAAGTACCTGACCGAGATCCAGTTGCCGGTTGTGAGTTGAGATCTGCAGATTATTTAACCACGACGTGCACGAAGTACACGGAGCAGAAAAGTCGACAGTTGAAGGAAATGATGTAAGGGATAGAAAAGGGGATGGATCAACGTAGTCAGAACAGCACACTCGGTCCCCGCCTTTAACTTCGACTCATCCATGTCCTTTGTGCCCTTTGTGACTTCGTGATTAACTGTTCGGAATCTGGAATTTGGCTATGGTAGCAAACAAGAAGAAACGCCCCTGGCGAGAAAAGTTGGCCGACAGTAAGGACTTTCCTAAGGTTGCCGAGATCGACGGCACGAAGTCGAAGCGTTGGGGCAAGGGGACGTTCGTCATCCCCGCGCCGGTCGAAGTAGATGCGGCGATGAAAAAAGTTCGCCGCGGCAAGCTTACGACAATCGACGCGCTTCGCAAGGCGCTCGCGAAAAAGCATGGGGCCACCATCGCATGTCCCATTACAACCGGCATTTTCGCATGGATTGCGGCCCACGCCGCCGACGAAGCAGAAATTGAAGGCCGCGTTCGGATCACGCCCTACTGGCGAACGTTGAAATCGGGCGGCGAGTTGAATCCAAAATATCCCGGCGGAATCAAGAACCTCCGCCAGCGTCTGACCGCCGAGGGGCACCGCGTCGTCAAAAAGGGCAGTCGCTATTTCGTGGTCGAGTACGAGCGCGCGGTGCTGGAACCGAAACTGTGAAAAGTCGCATCCACTGGCATCAATCAGAAGTATTCACCACAGAGGCACAGAGGGCACGGAGGAAATACTGATGAAAGATGAAGAGTAGGATAAACGTCGGCACCGAAAAACATCTTTCATCGCTGAACTTTTATCCCTCATCTTCTTCTCCGTGTCCTCTGTGCCTCTGTGGTAAATTTCCGCGTGCATTGGTCCGTGGGCTGCGGCCATTTTGCAGCCTCTTCGCATCGGCCCGCATCATTTCCACAAACCTTTCCGCGGCAGGCGAGAGTGCCGCGCCTTTCCGCAGCACGAGCCCGTAGGTTCGCTTGGGAAACCAGCGGCCCAGAGGTACGGAATGCAAGTGGTCAGCGCCAGTCAAGCAGTGGCTCATGACGATCGAAATGCCCAGGCCCAGCTCGACGTACTTTTTGATCACGTCATAGCCGCCGACTTCGAGCTTCACATCGTACTCCAACGAGTGCTCGGCAAACACCATTTCCACGACGCGGTACGTGCTTTGATTTTTCGGCGGCAGGATTAGCGGATATTTGGCGATGTCCTTGAGCGTCACGCGCGGTTGAGCTGCCAGCGGATGATCGTGCCGCGTGATCAGCATCGGCTCGTAGGTCACGAGCGGGTGAAACTTGATATCGGGCGGCGTTTCGAGCATCGGCCCGACCGCAAAATCGACCTCGCTCTCGCGCAGCAGCGCCAAACCCGCTTTACCCGTAACGTTGTGTAGCCGCACGTCGACTTGTGGACACTCGTGCGTAAACTTTTCGACGACGCGCGGAAGCAAGTATTGAATGGTCGATCCGCCCGCGGCGATGCTCACGACGCCCCGGTCGGCCGAATCGCGCAGCGACGCAAAGTTTTCGTCCAGCCGATCGATCGACTCGACCAGCGGCCGAGCCAGCTCCAAGAGCCGCTGGCCATCGTGCGTCAATTCAATGCGTGGCCCGCGACGCGTGAATAGCTGCGTCCCCAGCTCGGTCTCCAGAGCTTTGATCTGCAGCGACACGGAGGGCTGGCTGAGATGCATTTTCTCAGCCGCTTTGGAGATACTTTTCGTCCGCGCGGCGTAACAGAACCCGCGGAGCTGTTGGAGACGATTTTGCTTGTAGCGTCCTGGAGAATCGGACATCGGGAAGCGTGTTGCCGTGTTTCGGATCGCAATTGCCACTCTTTTTGGTTGTACTTTAATCCTTGCGAGTGTCAATAATCAAGCGCGGATGCATTATCCGCGTAAATGCTATCGCGGCCCCAATTGGCTGTTTTTCGGCTGGCCAACTCGGGGGCAAGCGGGTACCATGTCTTCTCCGGCGGCGAATTGCCTTCGGCCTGCCGCCACCCACCCAAGATCCGGCAATCGGAACGATTGCTCCCGTCCTAGCTGCCGAGCGTCTCAAATCGGATCGAATATCCCGTAGTGAGACGACACGGCGAACCACACGCAACATGGGCCGCAGTTACGCATTCGCCTGGCAGATCACAAAATTGCTACACGACTGCGGATTTTGGCGGCAGGCTACGCGTCGACTCGCATGACTCGCGCGTTGGCACACGTGTTGCGTTGGCTCACTCATCAGAAAGGAGAAGCCAAGATGAACCGCTGCTACGAACCATCCTGGTCGCGCAAGTTGCTGCTGTTGTCGGCACTCGTGGCTGGGGGCGTGGCGACGCAGTTCGTACCGCCGTATCAAGAACTTGCATTCGTGCCGAAAGTTGAAGCGATCTCCGCACCGACATTGTCCGTCTCCAAATCGCGCGACATGACGGGTGCCGACGTGAATACGCATCGCCTCGAATTCGTTCGAAGCATCGGTTAAATGCCTGCCTAAAACTGCCTCTCTCCGTGAGTCCGCCGTAAGCGTGGGAGGGTCTGCCCCCGAAATCGACACCTCAGCGATTCTCCCACGCATCATTTGGCGGGCAGGTAGCAGCCGGCCCCACCCGTGCCGGCTGCTACTGTTTCCTATTGCGCCGTGAGTAGCTGAGTACGTGAGAAAGTGAGAAGTGGCCGCCCATGGACAGCCGCCTGCTCACTGGCTCACTTACTCAACTACTCACTGCACGACTCACAACGGGTTTTTAGTCGTTGAAATGTTTGCATACTCCTCCATCGTGAACAGGGAAATTGACATGTCGTTGAACACACTTTGTATCCAAGACGAAGCCGTCCTCAATGAAACGAAAATCGCCGCCTTTGCCGAGCGTCTGGTCGACGTCCTCAACAACGGCGCACTAAACCTCATGATCAGCATCGGCCATCGCACGGGCTTGTTCGATGTGATGGCCGATCTGCCGCCTGCTACTATCCGCCAAATTGCCAAACATTCCGGGATGAATGAGCGGTATGTGCGCGAGTGGCTGGGTGCGATGGCTACAGGGCGGATTGTGAATTACGATCCAACAACCGAAAAGTACGAGTTGCCGGCCGAGCATGCGGCTTGCTTGACCCGAGCGGCAGTGCCGACGAATTTCGCCGCAACGGCGCAGTGGCTGGCCGTGCTCGGCGGCGTAGAGAGTGAGATTGTCGAGTGCTTCCAGCGTGGCGGCGGCGTGCACTATGAGCAGTTTCATCGCTTCCACGATGTGATGGCCGAGGAGAGTGCGCAGACCGTTGTGGCTGCGCTGACCGACCATATTCTGCCGCTATCGAAGGGGCTCGCCGCCCAATTGCGGCGCGGCATCGACGTGCTCGACATCGGTTGCGGCAGTGGCCGGGCATTGTGCCTGCTCGCGGCCGAGTTTCCCAAGAGCCGCTTCGTCGGGTACGACTTGTGCCCCGACGCCCTGGTGGCCGCGCGCGATCTGGCCGGTCAGCAGGCCATCAAGAATATCCGCTTCGAAAAGCGCGATGTCTCGCAACTCGGCGAAAAGGAAACATTCGACCTGATCACGGCGTTCGATGCCATTCACGACCAGGCGAAGCCGGACGTCGTGCTCCGCGAGATCGTGGCCGCACTGCGTCCCGGCGGCACATTCCTTATGCAGGATATCCTGGCCTCGAGCCGGCTCGAAAACAATCTCGACAATCCGATGGCGCCGTTTCTGTACACAATTTCCACGATGCACTGCATGAGCGTGTCATTGGCTGCGGGCGGAGCAGGGCTGGGCACTTGCTGGGGCAGGGAATTGGCAGAGACGATGCTTTGTGAAGCCGGACTCCGCGACATTACCGTCGAGAAGCTGCCGCACGATGATATGAATTACTACTACCTCGCGCGGAAGTAATTTGGAACAACGGCGCTGGAACGTGTTCTAAAACTTGGGTGCCACTGGCTTCGCCCATTGGTCTCTACACATGTTTGCTAGCGGCTTGACCGGTGCGGGTAAGATGGGAGTATGTTTTAGTTCCTCCGATCGAGCCGCGATTACAGCAGCGTTATTTGCAGATGGTCCAGTCGCATGCCCAGGCGTCGCAGGCGTTGGCTAGTGGGATTCATGCTTTACCAGATGCGTGGAGCGTGTTTGCGGCGACCCAGGCCGCTTATCGATTTCTGAATAATCCGCGAGTAACGTTGCGGGCCTTGGTCCGACCATTGATAGAAGTCAGCCGGGCTGAAGTCCAGACTGCTTGTGATCGCTGGGCCTTGGTGGTCCACGATTGGTCGCAGTTGATGTATCCGGCCCACGATGGCAAGCGTGACCGCATCGCGCTCAGCAGTCGCGGTGGTCCTGAAGGATATGAATTGCAGACAGCACTAGTGGTGAGCGACCGGGATGGTTCACCGCTGGCTCCCCTGGCCATGAGCTTACGCGCGGCCGACGGTGTCCATTGTTCACGTAGTTTACGGGTGCGCCGGCGCTCTCGCCGCTGGATGAACTTGCGCCGGTGATGCACTTTGCCGAACGGCAGTCGCTAGGCCGCCCGCTGGTTCACATCATCGACGCTGAGGCGGATTCGGTGGCTCACTTCCGCGAGTGGAGCCAGAGTGGTGTGTTTTTCTTGGTGCGCGCTGATGACCGGCTGGTGGAATGGGAAGGACGCGAGCAAAAATGCTCTGCTATTCGAATTGCTCTGGTAGAGCGGAATGCGTTTCGGGAAGTTCGCCGCGTGGCCTATCACGGAAAACCGGCCCGGCAACATGTGGCGGAAGTTGCCGTGCGGCTCTTGCGGGCCGGGCAACGCAATCGTCCGGGTAGCAGCGATCGCCAGAAGATCCCCGGCCCTCCTTTGCCGCTACGGCTGGTGCTAGCCGAGGTGCGCAGTGCCGATGGCGAAGTGCTCGCCACCTGGCGATTGCTGACCAATCTGCCGCCTGAAATCGATGACTCGACCGTCGCGCTCTGGTACTACTGGCGCTGGAGCATCGAGAAGTATTTCAAGTTGCTCAAGAGTGCAGGAATGAACGTGGAGCAATGGCAGCAAGAAACAGCCCATGCCATCGCCGCTCGATTGCTCGTGGCCAGCATGGCCTGCGTGACTGTTTGGCGAATAGCGCGAAGTTCTCATCCTCAAGCGGAGAATGCTCGGCAGCTCCTGACCCGTCTCAGCGGCCGCCAAATGAAGCGCTCTCGAACTTGGACTATGCCCGCCATTCTAGCCGGTATGTGGAATCTACTGGCCATGATGGAAGTGCTTCGCCACCACTCACTCGAGGAACTACGAGAACTTGCTCAAATCGCGTTTACCAATCCACGCGCTCCATAAGCTGTCACACTTGTGTAGAGACCAATGGGCTTCGCCAGTGTTCTTCTTGCCCCATCCTTGTGGTCCATGAGATTGCAAGGATTCCAACTCGACGCGGTAGAGTGCCAGCCGCCGCAAAATCGGTCCAGACATGAAACAAACCGCGACGCGTACAACAGCACTGGCAAAGCAAGTGGCACCCAAAAGCAACCATCGAAACAATTTCAAAACACGATCTTAGAGGTCGAACTTGATGCCTTGCGCCAGTGGCAAGGCATCGGAGTAGTTTACCGTGCTGGTGACGCGGCGCATGTAGGCTTTCCACGAGTCGCTGCCGGATTCGCGGCCGCCGCCGGTATCCTTTTCGCCACCGAAGGCGCCGCCGATTTCAGCGCCGCTGGTGCCGACGTTCACGTTGACAATGCCACAGTCTGAACCGGCCGCCGAGCAAAATAGCTCCGCCTCGCGCACTTCGCGCGTGAGAATGGCCGAGGACAGGCCCTGTGGCACGGAGTTGTGAATTCGAATTGCTTCGTCCAGATCGCGATAGCGGATCAGATACAAAATGGGTGCGAAGGTTTCCTGCTGCGATGATCGGCGCATCGGGTGGAATCTCCACCAGCGCAGGGCGGACATAATAGCCGCCGGGCGGCACATCCGTCGTTACGCGGTCGCCGCCGTGTACTTTGCCGCCTTGTTCACGGGCAGTCGCCAACGCCGCCTCCATTGCTTCAAGCGCCTGCTGGTCGATGAGCGGACCGACCAACACGCCATTCGCGGCGCGGGTCGCCAACCGTTAGACGGTCAAACATCGTAACGATTCGTTCCCGCAATTCGTCGGCAATCGATTCATGCGCGATAAGTCGCCGCAACGTCGTGCAGCGCTGTCCGCACGTACCTGCCGCGGCGAATACGATCGAACGAATCGCCAGCTCCAGATCGGCCGACGGCGCGACGATCATGCCATTATTGCCGCCAAGTTCCAACAGCGTGCGGCCCAGCCGCGACCCAACCGTTTGCGCGACTGTGCGGCCCATCGGCACTGATCCAGTCGCTGACACCAGCGGTACCAAGGGCGATGCCGATAGCGCCTGTCCGACGTCGGCGCGGCCGATCGCCAAGTTCGAGATTCCCGACGGCGTGCCCGCTGATTGTGCGATCACACGCTGCACCAATGCCTGGCACGCCACCGCACACAGCGGCGTCTTCTCCGACGGCTTCCAAACGATCGGGATCGCCGCACACCAGGCCGATCATGGCGTTCCACGCCCAAACGGCGACGGGGAAATTGAATGCCGAGATCACGCCCACGGGCCCTAATGGATGCCAATATTCGGCGAGCCGGTGTCCGGGCCGCTCGCTGGCGATCGTCTTGCCGTAGAGCTGGCGGCTCAGGCCGACGGCGAAATCACAAATGTCGATCACTTCCTGGATTTCGCCGCGTGCTTCGGCAGGAATCTTACCGACTTCGGACGTCACCAGCGTCGCCAGCTCGGTTTGATGTTCACGGAACGCGTTTCCCAGTTGGCGGACCAGTTCGCCGCGCTGTGGAGCCGGCGTATCGCGCCAAGTGGGAAAGGCGTTCGCAGCAGACTGTATTGCCCGTTCGACTTGCTCGCTTGACGCGGCGAGAAATTCCGCCAGCGTGCTGCCATCGATCGGCGAACGCGACGCGATCGATTCACCGCGGCCAGGTTCCCACTGCGAACCAATGCCGAGCCCACGTATCGGAACCGATACGCCAAGTGCCTGCAGCGTTTGTTTCGCTTCGCCGTGCATTTCGTGGGGTGGGCACTGCCCACCATATGTGTAAAACACCGAGTCCGTCGGTGGGCGATGCCCACCCTACTGCTCCTCGCCCATTACGCCGCTGCTGAATCGCGTCGCCATCTGCGATTCGTAGTATAGTCCGAACCGATTGGCCAGGAATTCTTCCAATGGCACTTGCTCCTGCCGCACCAGCCCGCGCCGCGGCAAGCCGGCCGGCCACGTGCAGATCGAGCACGGCGCAAATGCCCGCCGCGGTCGTGATTTGGATCGCGCTCCACAACTCGTCGCCGATTTGCTGATGATAAATCTTACGAGCGTCGCTCTTCTGGACCAGCAGGCCTTTCCGCCATCCGGTAACCGTGCAGAATGTCACGACGACATCCTGAAACGTCACCGGCACCGCCCGTTCTAAAATTTCTTTGAGCTGCTCGCGATGCTCGCTGAGCCGCAGCTCCTCGACGAGCAACTTCATCTGGTCGCGGTGGCCGAGGTAGCGGACCGTTTTGTAATTCAGCTCGCGGACCTTTCCGACCAGCGTGTCGCACAGCGTGCCCAGCCCGCCGCTGGTGTTGAACGCTTCGTAGTGCACGCCGTCGAGCGAAAAGTGCTCCAGCCCTTCCAGCGGCAACAAGTCGATTCGCTTGCCCGCGTGGATTGCTTCGCACGGATTGCAGTATTCGTTGATAAGTCCGTCGGTGGACCAGGTGAGATTGTATTTCAGCTCACCCGTGGGAAACTGCGGCAACGCGCCAACGCGCATCTGCACCGTTTCGACGCGTTCGAACCATTTGATCAAATCGTTAGCCGACGATGGAAATGAATCCCGGGCGCCAGACCGCACTGAGGCATGAAAATCTGCCCGTGGCAGCGGCGTTTGCGGCAATAGCTGCGACGGCGTCGCTCGTGGCCACGTCCTCGGTGAGATCGAAGTAGCTTGCACCGGCTTCCAACGCCGCTTGTGCAACTGCCGGGTTGTGGTGGAAGCTTAATGCGGAAATCACGGTCTGCACGCCGCGCATCGCAGTTACCAGTTCGGCAGAACTCGCGGCATCGATTTGCTGCGTCGCCGTGCCCGTAAGTTTCGCGACGCGCTCCAATGCCGCGTCGTTCACATCGCCGACCAGCAGGTCATAATCGCCCGAGTCCATGAGGAATCGGGCGATCATTCGGCCAATCTTGCCGGCGCCAAGTAGCAAAACGCGGTGCATGGTGTGAATGACCAGGAAGCGGTAATGGCGGTTTAGAATGAGGGTGCGGGATGCCGGATGCAGGGGAAAACGCGGACGAGCATTGGTTGCGCGTCTGCATTTTCCCTGCTCCCGGGCATCCTGCATCCAGCATCCATTCCGCGTTATAATTTAGCGGGCACCACAAATTACACCCAGTCCAATGGGCAGGAAGGCCAATGTCGGCAATTACAGAAGCTGCACGCAACGAATTTGCGTGGGAAATCCAGCCCGCCGCAGCACGGTGGCTGCAGAGTGCGCTGGACACACTGGTCGCGTTCAACCCAAACATCGGCCGGCTGGCTGATGTGCTGCTCGATTTCACTGGGACTCGGCTCGTCGATTGGCTCGATCATTTGGCATTGGATATGGAGGCGTTACCCGAGCTTGTTGGCCAGCTCGTGGATATTGGCTACGTGCCGGACGCGGTCGACTCCGCGGTTTGGCGGCATCCGTTGGGCATGTTTCCGCCCGTGCTGACGGATATCGGGAGCATCGGCGTCGCCTTGCGGTGCGAATCAATCGAGCAGGCCCTCGTGCCGCTTCCGGCAGCACTCGGGCTGCGGCCCGTCGATCCCGAGCAGGTGATTGGACCGGATGGCGGCGATTTTCGCATGGTATCGATCGACACGCACGTCGCCGGGCAAATCTCGCTGTTCGAGCGTCACGGTTACCCGAAGTTTTCGTTACGTGCCGTCGGGACCGACCAAATCCGTGCGGCACGGCAACACGCGGAAACATTTTGCCGGCGGGAGCGAGCTTGGATCACGCCGGATGAGGGTTTCGCCCATGCATCGCAACTGTTTACAAATGCGGCGGCGGATTTGGGCATCGCATGGGCTTGCGATTTGTTTTTCGCCGCTGAACGCGACTATTGGCAGAGCCGAAGCCACGCCGGGCAAGTGCAATATGAACGGCAGCAACGACTCGGTTTGGGTTGGGCGAATCACGATCACCACACGTATCGATCCAGCCGCGCAGCCTTCCGGCCGTTGATCGCCACCTTGGAGCAAATGGGGTTTATTTGCCGCGAACGGTTTTATGCCGGCCGTGAAGCCGGCTGGGGGGCCCAGGTGCTCGAGCAGCCTGATGCCCGTGTCGTGATCTTCGCCGACGTCGATCTGTCGCCGGACGAAGTGGCCGGCGACTTTGCCCACGAGCCGCTCGCCGAGCGCAGCCAGCTGGGCACGGTCGGCCTGTGGTGCGAGCTGCACGGCGAAGCGTTTTTGGAAGCCAGCATGCACCACTTGGAATGCCAATTCGATTTTGACGCGGCCCGGGCGCAACTGGCGGCGATTGGTGTTGAAACCATGGCGCCGTTCACCGACTTTCCGTTTTTGAAGCAGGCGTTCACGAAGGGCGAGATGTGGCCGGTTGATCCGATCCGGATCGAGCGGTTGCAAATGCAAGGTCGAATCACTGCTGAGCAAGCTGAGCGCTTCGCTCGCGAAGGCGCACTCGGTTCGCACATGGAAATCCTGGAACGAAACGACGGATACAAGGGCTTCAATCAAACCGGCATCAGCGAGATCATTACTCGCACGGATCCGCGTCGAACGATCGGCGCGTAGCATCACACTGTAATAGCCGGCGAGCTACGTCTCGCCGGATCACGCGAAGACTTCAGTTCCCAAGCGTGACGGTGGCGCAAATTCCGTTTTACAACCGGCACACGCCTCGCGATCACGCGGCACGATCGTGCCGCACTCGCCGCACGATTCCAGCTTGGGCCGGCGGTGCTCAATCAAATAAGCGAGGAAACCGGGCAAACCCAGCAGCAGCACAAATGCGCACCAGATCCCGGTCGCCCGCCGGTGGTATTTGCGTTGCAGGCGATATGTCCACCAGGCCAGCGCAGCGCCAACGAGAGGAATGGCGATCAGACCTAGCCAACCAATGTCGAGAGTGCTTGCAACCGCTTCGAGATACGTTGTGGCCTGTCCCGACTGCAATAGCGTTATGGAACCCAAAAAGACGCCCAAAATGAAGCCGATCGGAATTGGCATGGCGAGCGCCCCGACAATTCTGGCTTCCTGTTTGGATTCACCCCGATAAGTGCTGAGCGTCACTTGCTCCTGGCGTGCAATGGAACCATCGCTAGCCAGCCAAAGCAATTCTTGTTGCAATGTTTGCGTGTCCCACCAGTGAAGCAGCAACTGTTCGTTCGCGAGCACATACACCTGGAGGGTTTTGTCGCGGAGATGAGCCGGCAGCGTGTACTCGTGTTTTGCACCAGTCGGCGGATCGATAATGACGATCGCGTTGGAGGTTCGCAGTGCGATGCGGTGCACCGTTGTGGAACCATTGTCAGCAGCAGCAGCGACGCCGGTTGTCGTGGCGGTTGCGTCCGCCGCATTCACTTGATTCGTCGCTGGGCGGCCATCCCGCGGCTGTAGCGCAATCGCAACCGCAACCAGCCCGGGCGATTCATGGATCGTGCGTAAGTTTCGAGCTCGCACGTCGAACTCGAGCAGCCGGTCACCGTCGATCAGGTACACCAGCGACGGTGACAGCTGACCCTCGGCCGGCGCCGCGTTTCCGTACGAAATGGCCCGGCCGCCAAATTGAATGGAACCAGTCGTTGCGACTGTGTTACTATCCCAATCGAACCGGTTGCGGCCTACGTCGAACCATTCATCGCGCTGCGGAAGCGACCGTCGAAATCCGCCGCGACCGATATAGCCCACAAGACGCTTGGTGATTTCGTCGTAGCCTGCCAGGTAAGCTCTCCCCTCCGACTCTTCATTGCGAATGACGTACCAGGATACCGGCGGTCGCTGCGAATCACTGATTCCGGCAATTCGCGCCGACCAGCCCAGGGGATTCTCCCACAATATTGGGGGTGCAGGTAGTACATTTACGCGCGGCGCCCGTGAGCCATTCATCTCGTTGATTAGGTAATGGCTGTCCGTCCAACGTGCGGAACGAGGTGTCGAGATAGTCGGTCATCGACCGCGACGTGATTACCGGCGTGCCATCCATTGCGACCTGGATCGTTTCGTACACCTGGCCGCTGTTGCGCCAAAGCTGCGCCACCATAGAATATGCCCAAACGACGATTGTGCCCCACAACATCGCAATGCCGATCGTCAGAATCAGAGCGGATGCCAATTGTGACCAGGTTCTTGTGCGCCTTTTCATGGCGGATGCTTTCCAGGTTTGTTCGACGTTATCAGTAATCACGCCGCTCGGCATAGTAAAAAATACTTACGACGATCAGCCCGGCGCACAGCGCCAGCGAGATGAGCCACAGCCACCACCAGGCGGATGACCACACAAACAAAGCGCCGGCGGCCGCGGCCACCAGCGGCAAGAGCCGAGTTCCGAACCAATGGGCTGGGCGAATCCCGCTCAGGAAAGCACCCAAATACACCAGCAACATGCTCAGACAAAGTTGCCACGCGGCTATGGTCATCGACCAAAAGAATGGCGTAGAACTGTTGCCGGGAGTCGCGGCCCACATTGCGTAACACAACACCAGCAAACCGCCGACCAGCAACACAATTCCCGCGCCGGTAGCGAGCTTCGTGCCAAAAATGAATCGCCGCGCAGCCGGGCGGTGCAACAAGAAGTAGTACACGCCTTGACCGGCTTCCCACGCAGACTGCTTTAGACCCAGAGCAATCGCCAATCCACCGATCACGAGCGCATACGAAAAAGAAAATCCATCGTTGAGAAAGGGAAAGCCTTCCCCGCCCGACCAGTAAACCGGAAACGGAAGGAATCGCCATCCAGTCACGATCGCCAGCACATACAGCGCCGCCAGCACGCCAACGGCAACAATGCCGGCCGATTCACGCAGCTCCTTGATCACGAGCGCTTTGAGCATATTCGATCTCCGTGGCGAAGATGGGCAGCGAACGCCGCGGCCCACGTGTGTATTCGATGAACGCATCTTCCAAGTTGAGGTTAAGCACTTCGATCGATTGCGGCCGCAGCGCTTCGATTGCTTCCCGCTGGGCGTCGTCGTAGCCCACCAGCACAACTTCCAGGTTGGGCCCGACTTGCCGGGAGCTCACCAGACCGGGAATTGCCAGAGAATCGGGCGGGCTGCCGGCGAACTCGAGCACGAGTTTGACAATCGATTCGCGGAAAGTCTCCGTCGGGCAATCGGCCCGCAGCACGCCGGCTTCCATAACGCCGATGCGGTCGGCCACACGCTCCACGTCGCCCAGGATGTGCGAGCTGAACAAGATGGTGCGGCCTTGTCGCTGAATAATTTGGATCATTGATTCCAGAAAATCGCGCCGCACCACGGTGTCGAGTCCCAGCGTGGGATCATCGAGGATTAAAAGCTCGGGATCGGGCGCAACGGCCAACGCGAGCGAAACCTGCGCCTGCTGTCCCCGTGAGAGCCGCCGATATTTCTGCCGGCGAGGTAGCTCGAAGTGATCCAGGATTTGGTCCACGAGCGTGTCGTTCCAGCGCGGATAGAAAGGCCGCGTGAAGCGAATCGCATCATCAATCGTCATCCAGCCGTAGAGCGGATGGCCCTCGGCGAGGTAGGCAATGCGGGCTCGAGTCGCGTTAGAAAGCGCTTCAATATTTTCTCCGAGAAGAGTCGCGCTGCCGCTGTCGGGCTGAACCATGCCCATCAGCATTTTGATCGCAGTCGACTTGCCGGCACCGTTACGGCCTAACAGGCCATAAACAGAACCGCGTGGCACGCGGAGGTCGAGCGAATCGACGACCCGCCGGCCGCCGTAGTGTTTCGTGAGTCGCTGAGACAATCGCGTCGGTCATGGTTTTCGTGAGATGCGCGTATTGTTTGGTTAGTTATCTGCCGAGCCTGCGCCTGCGAATTGAAATCCGCGAATCCGCTTGGTGACGGCCGAGAGCACGTCATCCGACGAAAAACCTAGATGGACTGCCTCGGTCAAAAAGCGGTCAAGTGCCTGGGCCAGCCGTTCACGCCGCACTGCCGCACTCAACTCGGCCTGCGGCTCCGCGACGAACACGCCGAGCCCTTGTCGCGTGTTGAGCACGCCTTCGCGTTCCAATTCGGTGTATGCCCGAGCCACTGTATTGGGATTAACGACCAATTCCCGCGACAGCACCCGCACCGAGGGCAATCGGCTTCCCGCTCGCAGCCGGCCGCGGGCGATGCCCTGCCGAACCTGATCCATCAACTGCCGATAGATGGGCACGCGGGACGTGGTGTCGCACTGAAATTCCATGGTCGCCTCTCAACTGTACTAACTGTACTAGTACAGTTAAAAGCCGTCAAGAGGCAATTCGACAACGAAACTGAAACCGCCGGCGACCGGCGCGTCGCTGGAATTGCCCAGTCACTGCCGAAATCGATCCAGCGACAGGAAGCCGATCGGCAATTTGGTGCCGCCGTCGAGCGTGAGTTCGGCCAGCGCCCGTCCCAGCACCGGCACGAACTTGAAGCCATGGCCCGATAATCCCGCGGCGAAGACGACATTCGCGTGCTGCGGATGCCGGTCCACAATGAAATTCTCGTCCGGCGACATCGTGTAAAGACACACGACATGATGCGTCACGCGGCTTGAGATACCAGGCAAGTGCTCCACCAAAAACTTGACGACGCGTTGTTCCTCGCCGTCGTCCACGGTCCGGTCAACGGCGAGCGGGTCTTGTATCACACTGCCGCCCGTGTGTTCAGCGACCTTTACGCCGCGTAAATCGAGCTTGGGAAAGCCATAGAAAACGCCTTCCGGCAACTCGAACAGAAACACCGGAAACTCGGCAGCCACATCGTACTGTGGATTGTCGGTTTCAAACCAGAAGAGTGATTTGCGACGGACGACGAGATCAACATTCAAATCGGACAGCAATTGCCCGGTCCATGCGCCGGCCGCGATGATCAGCCGCACCGCTGAATATTCGCCCCGATCGGTTTGCACGCGTACTTCGCGTTCGCTCGCCGTCCACGTTAGCACCTCAGTATCCGTGAGCAGTACTGCGCCGGCCGCGCGGGCCGCTTCCAAATGGGCCTCGACGCAATCTTCTACCAGCAAGTAGCCAGCGGTAGGCTCGAAAACGGCCGCGAGGTTATCACAAGAACGGAGCCCCGGCCAACGCCTTTCGACTGATGCGGACGACAACTCATCCACCGCGATCCCATGTTCGGCCGATGAGCGGAGCACGCCCGGCACGACTTGGCCGTCGGCCGGCCCCAACTGAACCAGCCCAACCTGGTGAAATAAGTGCCGCCCCTGCAACCGCTCCAGCTCACGCCACAGTCGGTAGCTATCCTTCAAGAGCGGCACGTAATCGGGGTGCTCGAAATACGCCTGGCGGATCACGCGTGTGTGGCCGTGCGTGCTGCCGCGGTCGTGCGGCGGCGCAAAACGGTCGATGCCGAAAACCTTCACGCCGTGCTGGGCCAGATGAAACAGTGCGGCGCTGCCCACGCCGCCGGCACCGAGAACGATCGTGTCGTAGCGTTCCATGGCCGTCAGTGTAGCGAACGAAGGTTCTGCGTGTCTCCCTGTCCGCGATTTGCCGCTCGCGGCATCTACTTCGCGCCACGAATTTCGAATGGCGCCGAGGCGTGGCCGATCTTATCGCTCTGCCGGTCTTTGATCACCAGTTGCACGCGATATTTGCCGGGGCCGATCGTATCGGGAAGCGCCAGCCCGTATTGAATGTGAAAATCACGCCGGCGACTGCGACAAAAATCCTCGACATCTGGAATCTCGCCGCCGCCGACGCGAGTGCCCTCCTCGGTAACGATTTCGTAACTCGAGCCCAGCGACGTGCGATAGCCTTTTTCCGACTCGGTGCTGCGATAGTTCTCCACTTCGACGTACATCGCCACCTGCTGGCCCGGCGAAAAGCGGTCCTCCTGGCAGGGCTCAATCGCCCCATAACCATAAACGTTTTTGCAGAACGACAGGTTGCGCAGGGAAAGCGAACTGAGCTCACGCAGGCTCGAAACGGCCTGGTCGAGATGAATTGCGCTGGCGGCCGCGCGGCGCTTTTCGTCCGGCTGACTGTGATGATCCAAATACGTGGCCAGGGCAAACAGTTGCCGCGACCAGTAGTCTTGCTCGCTGGGCGAGATGCGGGGAATTGGTTCCAGCGCCTTGTCAGTATCGCCGGCCAGCATGTGGAGGATGCGGAGACTGGCGTGCTGATGCACTTCGGCCGTCGTCGCCGGAGACGCAGCGGCCTGTCGGCTGAGGCCGTCGGCCGCCAGTTTGACCAACTCTCGCCAATCTCGATCGCTCAGAGTCGACGCGGCCGGCCGAGTTTTTTCGGACGCGGCTGCAGACGCCGCGGACAAATCCAACGACCGGTCCTTTGCGTCGAAGCGAGCTTGGACGACTTCGTGGTGAGTATCCATCGCGACTTTCCATCTCAGCATGCTGAGCGCGAATGGGATAGCTTGGACCATCGGAAGTGAATTCGGCCGGGCCAGATTCGGCTTCTTCGCTTAGTGCGTATTCTTGATTGCTGACGGGCGTGGAGTAAGGAGTCGAGCGTGCTAGCGCTTCGCTCGAGATACCGTCGGAATCGGCATCGCGCGGATCGACGAGTTGACCGATGGGGGCGGATGGCCGTGAATTCGCCAAAAGGTTAGTCGGCGAATTATGAGCCGACTCAGCGTCATCGTGTGCCACAGAATCGGTGTGAGCTGCATTGTTTCGTGGCTGTCGCCGTTTCGATGCAAGTTGCTCTCGGTAAGCGAGTGAAGCTCGAAACTGCTCAGCCACCAATGGCCACGAGTCGGAAGGCGTGTCGCGCAGTTTCGCTATGAGTTGTTGCTCGGCGGCAGGGTCAATCGCGCGAACCTTTTCGAGTTTGTCCAGCACACCGGACAGGTCTGGCTCCGGGGCTTTATCAACTGGCGTGCGCGGCGTCTAGTTCGGTTCGGCTGGCACTTGCTGAGCGCAATGGTTCGCCATCTGTGGCACGATTGATTGTCGCCGTTGGCGCCGCAGGCGATTCAACGTGCGAAAATGGCGTGCCCCAGGGAACCGAACAGCCGCTGTTGGTACAGAGCCACGCGCAGGCGGCAACCGCTCCAACCAAATTGTTTCGCGTTAGCGACATGGCAAGTGGCGGGCGCAACCAGCAGTGCGCACCGCGAAACCAGGGACAAGGCGCGAACGTTTGACCTCCCTCGCAAGCGGGGCGAGATCGTAGAGAATTGCTCCGGTGCTGGCAAGCTCAGGGGTAGGGTGGGCATTTCCCACGAGGTTTCTATGCGGCATCCCCCCCGTCGATTAATGGTGGGCAGTGCCCACCCTACGGCTGGCGCCCTGTTCCACGCCCGCTAGCCGCACGATTAATCGCTCCAGTTCGATGCGGGCCCGTTCGTCCGACGAGTTGTGGCCTTTGATAGCCAGGTCGGCCGCTAGCAGCCAACGTGTGAGCAGTTTGGCACGTGGCCGGCCGATTTGCCTGAGTTGCCGCTCGGCGTCGTTGAGCTTGAATGGCAAAACGCCGGCTTGGGATAGCGCCTCACGCAATGGCAGTCGCCGCTTCTCGACCTCTGCCACTTCGATGAGCTGTGCCGCCGTAGCGAATCGCCGCAACGACGAGGCCATTTGCGGTAGCACGCCATGCGGCTTTTCACCCGCCGCGATGAGCCGATCGAGCTGCGCAAGCGCATCGGCGGCACGTCCATCGGCGACCGCATCGATCATTTCCCACGTGGTGCGAGCCCGCCAACCGCCAACATTCTGTCGCACGAGCTCCACGTCGATCACTCGGTCGTCGCCAACCAGGAGTGCCAGCTTGGCGACTTCCTGCACTACGATCCCCAATTCGGGCGGAACCAACTCACACAAGGCGTCGGCTGCCGCGGCTTCCAGTCGCACTTGGTGAACGGCTTTGGCTCGCTGGATGAGCCATGTCTTTAGTTGCCGCTCTTTGGGCGGCGTGCACTCGATGGCCAGCCCCTCGGCCGCAACCGCTTTGGCGAGCCTGGTATTGCTGGGCCAGGTTTTTACCTCCAGCACGAGCACGGCATCGCGGACCGGCTTGGCCACATAATTCTCCAGCTCGCCGCGGTGATCGCTGACAAACCCGTCGGCATCTTCGACGATGACCAATCGCCGGCCGCCACCGAATAACGAGACGGTTGCCAAGGCGTCGAGCACGTCGCGAAGCTGCACATCGCGCCCCGCAAAGGTGCTAATGGAAAACCCGCCGTCGACGTCGCCCGAAACCACACGACGAATCGTGGAGAGCACTTCGGATTTCAGAAACGCCTCGTCGCCATGGACGGCGCACACGCTGGTAGCCGGATATTTATCCGTGTTTTCAAGAAAATCCAGTGCATTTACGGCGCCGATTTTGGCAGCGGACTTGGCCATAACCGACCAGTATATCCGCGCGGAAAGGTCAACGATACGAGATTAGAGGCGTTTGCCGTTGTGCGGGATGTTCTCACGCTGTAGCGGGCGAGCATGTCCGCATCGACGGATACATAACTTCTCCACTGCGCGGCGAAGGCATGCCGCCCGGTTCAATGCGATCATCGATACGATACGCCGCCGCCGGTTGTCGACGGAACGATTGATTCGGCCGAGTTCAGCCGTGCACTAGGTGCAGAGACTGCGAACTCGACAGGCTCGCGCGTGCGAAACGCGGCCATGTTTCCGGCCGCATCGCGGACTTCCAGCCGCAGGTAGAATCGCTCCGGCACGTGCCGCTCAATGCGCCAGGCGTACTGACCGGTATTTTGAAGATTAGTAGCTACTGCGGACCATGGGCCGTTTTGCCGGCTGCTGTAGTACAACGAAATCGGTCGCGACTCCAAATTGTCGTCCTCGGCCCGCCAGTGAAGAATCAATTGATCGGCGGCGTTGCCCGCGCCACGTTCAAGTGCCGTAAGTTCGGCGACAGGTTGCTGCAAATCGACCGCAACCCATAGCTCCGGCGCGTCTCCGGGTTGCGGGCGTGCCGCCTCGGAGGCTCCCGCGCTTTGGACGACGATGCGGAATCCATACCGGCCTTCGTCATCGACAGTTACCACGAGCGGGCTCCGCTGATCGTCATCCTCGGAGTACATGCGCCAGGATTTACCCTCGTCACGGCTTCCCCACAGCTCAACTTTCGAAACGCCAAACCGACCGGTGTCCTCCAGGTCGTACTCGAGCGCGAATGTTCGTGAGCCGATAAGTTTGGGATTGCCATTGGCCAAGCGCTGGCTTTGGTAAGCATCGGTAGGCGGCAAGGGCGTCGAGTCGATTGTACTTTCCACGGTTTGCGTTGCACTTTGCGCGACGATGCGGTCACCTCAGTGGCAGGCTGCGTTTCCGAGGGCTGGCGAAACGGCTGCAGCGGCTGAAACGGCGGACTGGCCGATCGATTTGCTGACTGATTCGCCGCCGCATATTTCGCCGAAACACCCGCGGTACTTGTTGCGTCGTTCGCGTCGTCCTTGGCAAACTGATCCGAATCGATCGCAATTGGCGTGCCGTACGAGGTTATGCTGTCGCCGGGGGCGCTGACGCCGCTGCTCCATAGACGAAATGGTGCATGGGACGTCGTGCTCGCGGGCCACGACTGATCCGTCGGTTCTATCGTGGACGGAGTTGGACGCGCTTTGGCCTCCGAGCCGGAAACCCAGCCCTGGTTTGGTGTGGCAGTGGTTGAAGCCGGCAAGGGCTGAGCCGGCAAGTTCGTCGCGGCGCCCACAAATGGATTCATTGCGGGTTGATTGTTCGCAATTGGCCCGGGCGCGACAGCGGGCAGTCGCGTCACGACGCCGGTGCCGCCGGTTGTTAGTTGCACTTCACTACGAAATGACGCTGAATTGCCGGCGCGATCAAACACGGTAGCGCGTACAGCAATCGGCGATTGGCCGGGCGGCAGTTGGCAGTCTGCCCGACCGCTGTGCTGTCCGCCCGAATCGAGTCTGGGATCGCCGGTCGTGCCGGCAGTCAAATTCGCTAGCGGCAATGGCTGCCATGGCCCGGTGGGATCGGACTGGGCTTCGAATTTCCACGAATTCGCGTCGAGATTCGAGTCAAACCCGTTCCACTTTATTTCGATGGCGCCCGAGTTTCTTAGCTCGGCCTGCAATCGGTCGATGCGCGGCATCGACGTGTCGACAATTACGCGCAGCTCCGGGTGGAATTCGCCGGCCGGCCAGACACGTCCTTGGTGGTCGACAGTCCGCACGGCAAACCAATACTCACCGTCACCTTCGGCACGGTAGTTGAAAGAAGTAACGTTCGGCCTGGCTTCGCTGATCTTCTGCCACGACGTTCCGCCATCCTTGGACAAATGGAGATACACGGTGTGCGCGGCACTTGGCTCGGCCGCCGAGTTCCATTGATAAGGAATCTGAAATAGCGTTTGCTTCCAGTAAATCGGCTCGGGTAAGGCATAGCCAGCCGTGGTCGCAGTTTGGCCCGACTGCGCATGAATGATGCCGGGAGTCGATGCAGCGATTCCCCAAGCGACTGCGATGGCGGACCCCAGGACCGTGATTCGGGCAACTTTCCGCCCAGGCCGCGTATTTTTTTTGTACGCCGTCAGAGTATTGCCTTTCGAAATGACTACGCTTCCGGCAATCGTGTGGTTGCCAGTGCCACCTGATCGGGATCTTGCTGACAGTTGTGCGTAAGCGGCTTTTGCGCCATTCTCGTCAGTCTTTATCGGGACGCCTTCCATAGCGACTTCATGCCCTTGGAAATCAGCGGCTTACTGGCCAAGATAATTCTGATAGCAATCGCCGTAACCCCTTGTTCGCCAACTCATTCTGGACGCGAGTTTACACGTGGGGCATAATATAGGGGTCGGGCAAGAATGGTTGGCTAGCACAGCCAGCGCCAAAACCTGTCGGTGGCATGCCAGAGTTTTTTAGTCATCCGTTGTTACTGGCGATCTTGGGACTTACGGCAATGATCGCCTTTTCGGCGCGCGATTCTCTGGCTGAGAAGGTGGCGCGGTGATTCCGCTAACGACCAACTGTCGACCAGCGAATTGCTCACAAAGTTTCGAGAAATGCACCTCCGAGGTAGCCTCAGCGCAGACGAATACCGAACAATTAAGACGAAGCTAGCTACGCAATTCGAATCCAAGCTAAGCGATAACGACAAGACGAGTTAGGTCCAAAAAGCTACCGGCACCAAGCAAACCGGCTGGCACGGTTTTGAGGAAGCAGCCGACGGGCGAGACGGTTGAGTTGTAACGATATCGGGCGAACGAGCCTGGCCAGATTTGCGTAGTGGTTAGCATGAGCGAATGTCGCGGCGGTGTTCGCCGCGGCTGAACAGCAACTGGGGACAAGGAAGCTCCTCCGGAATTCACGGCTGCGTCGTGTTGTGACGCCGCTGTGGCAAATTGCAAAGGTGCGAACCGGCCGCGAGCGCGATGAGTGATGGGCGCCATGGTAGGGACAAGAGCCACTGGGCGCGGCGTCGACGGCCGACAACCAAGTTCGCTTACAAGCGAGCGACACCTAGGATCCACAGGCGACAAGATTCGCGCGATGTGACGCGCGAATCGTGTCGCCGACCGGGAAGGAGTTTTCATGCCTACGGGCCGGGATATCAGCGGCACACGCCGCGGCGGAACCACGAAAAAGAACGCCTTCTGCTCGTTCTGCCGCAAGAGCTATCGCGACGTCGGCCCGCTGGTCGAAGGGCCGGGCGACGTGTACATCTGCGGCGAGTGCATCGAGCTGTGCCAGTCGATCCTGGACCAGGAGCAGCAGCCGCCGCGGCACCAGCAAGCAGCTCTTCACGCGCATCCCCTCGCCGCGCGAAATCGTCGACGCAGCTCGACCAGTACGTCATCGGCCAGGAACACGCCAAGAAGGTGCTCTCCGTCGCCGTCCACAACCACTACAAGCGGCTGCGCTGGCTGCCGAAGACGATTCGGACGTCGAGATCGACAAGTCGAACATCCTGCTGATCGGCCCGACCGGCTGCGGCAAGACGCTGCTGGCCCGCACGCTGGCCCGCATCCTCAACGTGCCGTTCGCCATCGGCGACGCCACCACGCTGACCGAAGCCGGCTACGTCGGCGAGGACGTCGAGAACCTGCTGCTCAAGCTGCTGCACGCCGCCGACTTCGACATCGAAGCGGCCCAGCGCGGCATCCTCTACATCGACGAGATCGACAAGATCGGCAAGACCAGCCAGAACGTCTCGATCACCCGCGACGTGTCGGGCGAAGGCGTGCAGCAGGCCCTGCTCGAAGATGCTCGAAGGCACGATGGCCAACGTGCCGCCGCAAGGCGGCCGCAAGCATCCCGAGCAGCAGTACATCCAGATGGACACCACGAACATCCTGTTCATCTGCGGCGGCACGTTCGTCGGCCTGGAAGACATCATCCGCAAGCGGCTCGGCCGCAAGACGATCGGCTTTACGCAGGACGTCAAGTCGCATACCGACCCGGGACTGGCCGAAATGCTGCCGCAGGTCACAGCCGACGACATGCTCGAGTTCGGCATGATTCCCGAGCTCGTCGGCCGCCTGCCGGTTGTCTCGTCGCTTACGCCGCTGGACGACGAAGCGCTGGTGCGCGTGCTCACCGAGCCGAAGAACGCGCTGCACCAAGCAGTACCAGCGGCTGTTCGAGATGGAAGATGCCGACCTGAAGTTCACCGATCAGGCGCTGCAAGCCATCGCCAAGAAAGCACAGGAGCGCGAGACCGGCGCCCGCGGCCTGCGGTCGATCGTCGAGCAGGTGATGCTCGATATCATGTTCGAGCTGCCCGATCAGCCGCGCGGCAGCCGATACGTGATCACCGACGAGATCGTGCATGGCAAAAAGCCGCTGTTCAGTGAACAACCGCAAACAAAAAGTGCTTAATTGGCGACCAAACTGCCACACCGAACCCCCGGCTCCGCCGGGGGTTTTTTTGTTGCGCAGCGCGAATACTAACTACGTCAGGCGACGCGATTTACGGCTGTTTCATGCATTGAATCGCCGGCAGAAGCGGCAATCTATGACGACCGGAATCCCTCAACTGCTTTGCCATGCCTTGCCGAGACAAACTGTAGCGGTTTGTAAGGCCGAACCGCTCGGCGTAGAATTGAGTCGTTAATTGTCATGACGCGCTTTCAATACCACCTGCCGCTGCGCTGCATCTGTACAAGTCCGGCTTAAGCCGGACATCTCGCCGTGTTGTGTCCTTGGGCACTCTTGCCTCCCGCCTTGCATACTTCTTTCGCCGTCGCTTCGGCGATTACCTGCCAGGAGCCAACCTGCCATGGCCACCGACTTTCGACTCAAAGACCAACTTCCCAAGCTCACGCAGCGCATCGTGCAAACGTACGACGAAGTGGGCAAGATCAACCACCTCGGCCATTGCCCGCTGCCGAACTACGACGAGATCATTGCTGCCACGAATGATCTCAAGGAGATTCTCTATCCGGGTTACCGGCGGCGCGAAGGGCTGCATCGCGGCAACGTTGCGTACTACGTCGGCGATCTCGTCGACCGACTGCACGACCGGTTCACCACGCAGATCGGCCGTGCGCTGCGCCACGAAGCGGGCGCGACGGACGATTGCGACACGGACCAGGATTTCGAAGCGCTCGGCCAGGCCAAGACGATGCTGTTTCTGGAGCGGCTGCCCGAGCTGCGCAAGACGCTGGCCACCGACGTGCAGGCCGCCTACGACGGCGACCCGGCCTGCAAATCGCTCGACGAAGTGATCTTCTGCTATCCCGGCTTGGAAGCGATCACGGTCTATCGCCTGGCGCACGTGCTGTACGAGCTCGACATCCCGTTCATCCCGCGAATGATGACCGAATGGGCCCATAGCCGCACCGGCATCGACATTCACCCCGGCGCCAAGATCGGCAAGTACTTTTTCATCGATCACGGCACCGGCGTGGTGATCGGCGAGACGACCGAGATCGGCGAGCATGTGAAGCTCTATCAAGGCGTGACGCTCGGCGCCTTGAGCTTCCACACCGACGGCGACGGCAACCTGGTCCGCGGCCAGAAGCGGCATCCCACGCTCGAAGACCGCGTCGTGGTCTACGCGAACGCCACGATCCTCGGCGGCGGCACCGTCGTCGGTCACGACGCGGTGATCGGCTCCAGCGTCTGGCTCACGCAAAGCGTCGCGCCGAACACGACGGTCGTGCTCGAAAAGCCCAAACTGAAAATGCGTAGCGAAACGCAAGCGGCAGTCACCCCGCAGGCGAATTTCCAGATTTGACCAGTTTTGACGCGCTCGGCGCAAAAGATTATCCGTGAGGAAGATGCCAGTTTCCCGTGGCCAGATACTCACATGCCGATTACTAGTGACGATTTGAACGCATTTCATCGCTTCGCCATTGCGCGAGTTGCAAAGGACGGTGCTGAGAGTCTGCAGGAATTGGTCACACTCTGGGAAATCGACCATCCTGATGCACACGCACACGCCCAAAACGTCGCCGCCGTTCAAGCTGCAATTCGTGACATGGAGGAGGGCGACCAGGGCCGATCTGCTGTGGACATTCTGCAAGAATTGCGCTCTGAGATGGCCCTGCGGCGCACCCGATGAAGTACGACGTCGTAGTGCTGCAGCGCGCTGAAGCAGACGTTCGTCACATTGTCCATTGGATTGCCGATCGCTCGATTCAAGGTGCAAATTCTTGGCTCGATGCCTACGAAGAACTAATCGATCGGTTTGCAAATGACGCAGACGCGTACCCGACGGCAATGGAAAGCTCCGAATGCCAAATCACGTTGAAGGAGGCCTTGTTTGGCACTGGCCATGTGCAGTGTTATCGGGCTCTATTCACAATTGTGGGCCATCAAATTCGGATGTTGCGCTTGCGTGGCCCTGGCCAGCCGCCGAGTCGAGAAGACGAGCTTTTGTGATTCCCTGACTGAAGGATGTATCGACGCTTCAGCCAATCACTTCCCCAAACGGCGTCGTGCGCCGTGGCATGAACTTGCACAGCAGGATTCCGAAGAAGAACAGGAACACGAGCGGTACCGCCATGAAAATCATGCTTTGCGGGTCGGACGGCGTGAGAATCATCGAAATGAAACAGATCACGAGCACCGAGATTCGCCAATTACCGGCGTAAGTATTGATCGTGAAAATCCCGATCCGCTCCAGGAACAGCATCACGAGCGGCAGTTGAAAACTGATGCCGAAGCCCAGCGGGAGAAACAGTACGAACGACAGCCAATCGGTAATCCTCGGATCGGGGTCGATGGCCATCCAGTCGTTGAACTTGAGCAAAAACGCCAGCACGTATTTGAACACGACGAAGAATGCCAACGCCGCGCCGGCCAGGAACAATCCAATACTGAATGGCAAAAAGATGTGCACGTACCGCTGTTCGTGCGGGTACAAGCCGGCTGCCACGAATTGCCAGACAAAATAGAAAATGAACGGACTGGCGATCACCGCTCCCAGCACAAACGAGGCCTTCATATACACCAGGAATGCGTCCTGAACTCCCAATCCAATCACACGGACGCGCGGATCATCCTCGACGTTGTGATACATATGCAGCGGCACTAAATCCTCGCGCTGAACCGTGTAATTCTCAGGCCGCGTCGGCAATGTCGACTTGTCGATGGCCTCAGGCGCGATGTTGGCCAGCAGTTGCAGCAGATCAAATGGGTCGACCAGATGTCGTTCTGTGACCAGTCCCTCCTTGGCAAATATCTCGGCAGCCGCATCCAAATCCTCCGGCACCGCCAGGTTTTGACCGCGTTGTTCCTCCAGCAACCGGCGATATTCGTCCTTCGCAACTCGCGTATAGTAATCCTTAAGCGCGGCCTTAAGCGGAGTTTGCACGTAGCGCACCAGATCGCCGCCAAATATCAAACCGATTCCAAACCCGATTACCAGGGCCAAAGTCGCCTTGATCAACGACCGGCGGAGCTCCTCCAGGTGCTCCCCGAACGTCATCTTCGTGGTTTCAAACAAGTCTTCGTTGTACTTACGGTGCACTGTAGTGAACGGGAGGGCGGAGGGTGGAGCGAATTATCGGCAAACGGCAACTTGGCGCGATACTTGCGATCATAATCGGCCGTGCCCTGACGGACAACGCGGCGCCAACGTGTTAGAATTCAGCGGCAAGGTAACCGATATTCTGTGTGCTGCGCCTGAAGATTCATATGGCCCAAGTTCCGCCTTTGCAATTTAAGCCGATCCTACGGGAATACCTTTGGGGCGGCCGCCGCTTGTCGGAGCTCGGCAAGGCGCTCGGCAACGGCGATCATTACGCTGAAAGTTGGGAGATCGTCGATCATGGCACCGATCAAAGCGTCGTCGCCGACGGCGCCTGGGCAGGGACACGATTGCAAGATTTAGTAGTTCAGCACGGCCCGGCGCTGTTTGGACGGCATCACCCGCAGCGCCAGTTTCCGCTGCTGTTCAAATTTCTTGATTGCCAGAAAACTTTGTCGGTGCAAGTCCATCCGAACGACGCTCAGGCGGCAGGCTTGCAACCGCCTGATTTGGGCAAGACAGAAGCCTGGGTCGTGCTCGCGGCCGAACCAGGCGCTAAGATCTACGCCGGACTGAAGCCAGGCGTGCGGCGTGCCGCGTTGGAGGCGCGGGATATCGGCCGGCCTGTGCGCTGAGTGTTTACACCACTTTGAGCCGCAGCCGGGCGATTGTGTGTTTATTGAAGCGGGAACTGTCCACGCCTTGGGAGCAGGACTGCTGATTGCCGAAATTCAGCAGGCCAGCGACACCACGTTTCGCCTGTTCGATTGGAACCGCGTCGACCGCGACGGCAAGCCTCGGCCACTACATATTCGCGAGTCGCTCGACACGATTAATTTTTTGCGCAACCAGGTTGGGCCGCAACAGCCGGCAATTACCGACCGTCCGAATGTGGAACGGTTAATCGCCTGTGACAAATTCGTCTTGGACCGCTGGCGATTCTGTGTGCCAGAACGTCTTGAAAATGATGACCGGTTTCACATTTTCGCGGCCGTCGAGGGTCGCATTTTGGTTTCCGGCGACGGTGTTGCGAAAGAGCTGGAACGAGGCGGCACGCTGCTCGTTCCCGCCGGTTGCCGTCAGATCGATCTCGAGCCGCAGGGCAGGGCCGTTCTGTTGGACATTTATCTACCCTGATTTCATCGATTCGAAGTAGCCGAAATCGCGGTACGAACGCTTTCTCGGCATTTGAATACTCGAGAGTCTAAGTCCAACTCCACTTGGTCTCTTTCGCGTACTTTCCTACAATTCGCAGCCCTCGCGGCCGGGATCCGTCAACGTAAGATGCCGTCGCATGCTTCCCATGTCAAACCGTTCGAAAACGCAAACCAGTTGCCCGCTCATTGTGCTCGTGCTAGTTTCGGTTGTCGCCGGCTGCACGGCGGAAGTGCATCGCTACGTTCGCTTTCCCGATTTCATGAGCCCGGGCTGGGCTCAGCAGCAGCGGGCCGAAGCGATTGAACATGACCCTTACCCGCTGAACGATGTGGGCCCGGAAGTGGTGGGTGGTCGGCCGCTTGCTTATCTGCAGCCGGTGCCGGAGGTGGAACGGGCTCGTATGAATACGTCGCCCCCTATGGCATTTCAGCCGATCCCGATCCCGACTATGCCGACGGCGCCGCCGTCTTTTGTCTCCCCGCCGCCTGTCGTGACCACGCCGTTTCCCATGGCACCAGCGTCTACGCAGCCGGTGCAAGTTCGGCCACGTAGTCCCTACTAGCGATCTTCGTCGCTTCTTACCGGCTCTGGGAAATAGCGCTGCCAGGGCATATCATGGGATATTCGCTCGTGCCTCATCCCCTTGCCGCATACGTTAGTATTCTCTCATGTCCCGGCCGCAACGCCACCGCCGCAGTTCCTCGCAGTCGCAATTCGGACGACCAGGCGGGGAACGTGCGCGCATGAATCGCCCCACGAGCCGGCCGGCAAAGCGCACTGTGCACAAATCGGCTGCGGGAGAAGTACCGCACGATGGTGAGGCCCAGGACGGCCGCGACCGGCTTCAAAAGGTGCTCGCCTCGGCAGGCATTGCCAGTCGGCGCGAGTGCGAGCAGCTCATTCTCGAAGGCCGCGTGGAGGTGGATCACAAGGTCGTCACCGAACTGGGCACGCGGGTTGATCCACAGCAGCAGGAGATTCGAGTCGACGGCGAAACGTTGTCGCGCCCCAAACTGGTGTACTTCGCCGTGAATAAACCAACGGGAGTGGTATCGACATCACGAGATCCGGCCGGGCGTCCGCGGGTCATCGATTTGCTTCCGCCCAATTCGCCGCGTGTGTTTTGTGTTGGCCGGCTCGATATTTCCAGCGAAGGCCTCATTCTGGTCACCAACGATGGTGAGTTGGCGAACGGGCTCACGCATCCGCGCCACGGCGTGGAGAAGGTTTATCAGGTGCAGGTGGCCGGGCGTGTTGAGCCGGAGACGCTCTCTCAAGTTCATCGCGGCCTGCACCTGGCCGAGGGATTCGCCCACGCCAAGCACGTGCGAATCAAGAGCCGGCGCAAGCGATCCACGATCCTCGAAATGATTCTCGACGAAGGCCGCAACCGCGAAGTTCGCCGGCTGTTGGCGCGCGTGGGTCACAAGGTGCAGCAGCTCAAACGCGTGGCGGTTGGCCCAGTACGACTCGGCGAAATGCCGACGGGCGCCGTGCGGCCGCTAAACAAGAAGGAGATCCAGTCGCTCGAACGAGCGGTTGCCAGCGGGACAGTTGCACCAACTGGTGGCGGAACAACTGGTTCAAAGCCCAGCCGTCGCCAGGCCAGCAACCCGGATCGCAAGAGCGGACACAGAGATCACGAAGCGAGCAGAACAGTGATCGGATGACGCTGTGCATTATTGGCGGCTAAATGATCTCGGTGCATGGCTGCGTCAGTACTTTGGACTGAGTACTTAGCACTCGGTACGATGTACCACTAAGTCGAATCACGGAAGGGAATGGGAAGGCGTGAGCGACGCGGCAACGGCATCGAGCACCTGCAATCCGCTTCATGCGGCCTTTTACGCAGACCATGCCGTACAACTGCGCCTGCGAGTTGTCGAGAATGTTCAAATCGCTCGCGACACTTACCGAGTGAGATTTGAATGCCCGGAAATCGCCCGCCGGATCCTGCCCGGGCAGTTCCTCATGCTGAGGATTGCCGATCTCAACGATCCGCTGTTGGCCCGGCCCCTTGCGCTGTACGACACGGTGCTTGATGACAAACAGGCGCCCAAGTGGGTCGACGTTGTCTATATCACGCTCGGCAAGATGACGCGCCGCTTGGCGCAGTTGCCGCCATCGGCGGAAGTGGACGCGTGGGGTCCATTGGGAAACGGCTTCCCGCCGGTCCCCACCAACCACCTGATCATGGTCGCCGGCGGCATTGGTCAGACGCCGTTCCTGGCCCTCGGCCAGGAGTATCTCGGTACCCGGAAGTACGGTGAGCCGGCGCGATCCATGCCGCGTGCCGAGCGCGTGACGCTGTGCTACGGCGTTCGACATGCCAACTTGTTGGCCGGCGTACCGGACTTTCGCGCGGCCGGCATTGACGTCCGCATTAGCAGCGACGACGGCTCCGTGGGCCATCACGGGTTGGTTACGGAACTCTTGGGCCGGCTGCTTGAGGAGACTCGAGGAGAGGACCGGCTGGTGGTCTGCTGCGGGCCGGAGCCGATGATGGAAGCGGTCGCGGACCTCTGCGGCGTGAACCAAACGCAGTGTTTCGTGTCGCTCGAGACGCCAATGGCCTGCGGCATCGGCATTTGCTTCAGTTGCGTGGCCAAGGTGCGTCAGGACGACGGCAGCTGGGATTGGAAGCGCACCTGCGTGGAAGGCCCCGTTTTTGACGCGTCCGAGATTGTCTGGTAAGGATTGACGCGAAGGACGGCGAGTAGCATGTATTGGGGCGTCAGACCGCAAGCATGTTTGATGTCCGCTATCCCTTGAGGCCTTTGATCGCGTGCGACAAACGCGACTTGGTGCGCGCCGCCGAATTGGCGTGAATCACGTTGTGTGCAGCCGCCTTGTCAATCTTCTTGACGAGAGTGCGGAATTCGGTTTGGCTCGTTTCGATATCCTTGGCGGTGATCGCTTCGCGGACCTTGCGGACCTGCGTGCGCAGAGTGGACTTCGTGGAGCGATTGCGGGCGCGGCGGACGGCGTCCTGCCGCATGCGTTTCTTGGCACTGCTTGTATTGGGCATGGCTTAACAGGGGTTAGTCGTTAGTCGTAAGTCGTTAGTGCCGGATCACAAAAACTTGATCGGCGAGGAACCGCATCAGCCACTAACGACTAATGCCTAACGACTTACACCTTTCGAATCACACACTATCGCGTAACGTGGCGAGCTTGTCTAGGCGGTCGGCGACGTCGCGGTAGGCGAAATCGATTGCAGCTAATTGTGTCAGATATTTCTCGGCCTTGTCGCGATCTCCCAGCTCGGCGGCCAATACACCGGCTCGATAGTACGCCAGTTTTCTCGTGTCGAGCTGCATCGAATCGGCCGCTTCGATCGCGGCCTCATAGCTGGAAAGCGCCAAACGAAACTGTCGGATATGTTGGAAGCACTCGCCTAAGTGCAGTTGCACCAATGCTTTATGCTGCGCATCGTCTCGTGCCGCTTGAAATGCCTGAATCGCTTCCCGGAATTTGCCAGCCCGCTTACAACGTAGCCCAAGCTCGTATTGAAGCAGCAAATTGCCGGGGTTTCGCGTACTTCGAGCAGCATACACCTCGAGCTCGGCCTGGTTCGCTTGCGACGCCATGCGGCGTGCCAGATCAGCCGATTCGGCCGATTTGTCTTGTTCAGCGCGCTTTGGGCCACAAGCACTTGATGGTGAGCACGACGCAGATGGGCCTCTTCGAGCCGCTCGCGAATCGACAGATCGCCGCCCCCCGATGCGGCCAATGCCCGTGCGAGCATCTCCTCCGCCTCACGCAAGCGGCCTTGTGCCGTAAACAATTCGGCCAGTTCCACATAGTTCGACAGTTCCGCCGGGTGTGCGGCGATCGCGTCCAACAGCACCTGTTCGCGGCCGTCGTCCGTTTTGCTTTTCGTTCCACCTGCGCTTGACGCATCGGGTCGCCCGGTGCCGCTTCGTTCCCGTACAGTGGCTTCGATCGTGCTCAGATCGGCGACGGCGCCGTGGAGTATTTCCTGATCATACCCACCCTGCTGAATCGTTTTTTCCACGCTCAGTTGGGAAATAGCCTTGGCCGCCTCTTCATCTCCTGGTCGGGCTTGTTCCACGCGCCGCCAGCATGCGATCGCCTGATCGAATTGGCCGCGTCGAGCAAAGCGCCTCCGCTGCCCGGCGATTCACCGTTACATCCTTCGGGCGCTGCGTCGAGCGCCCATCGCAATGCAAAGAGCTCGCATTCATCGCTGCCAATCTGCTTATATGCCTCGGCGACGTCCAGGAGGGTACCGGTGTCCCACGGATTCGATTTAAGTGCATCGCAAGCGGCTGCAAATGCTTCTCGCCACTGACCTTTGCCGGCGGCTTTGTTAAGCGTCATCCGTGAGGTCTTGGATTTCAAAGCTGCAAAGCGGGCACCTTTCTTGTTGTTGCCGAATTTCTGCGCCAGATTTCCGAGAAAGTGCTGCAAGAAAATCAGGTTCGCCGGGTCTTCCGTCAAGCATTGAGTCAGCAAGTCGTGGGCGTATTCGTAGTCGGACTTTTCGGCGCTACGCTGGGCGTGCTCAAACACGGCCTGAAGCCGCTGGCGAACCGCGGCCGTTACCGGCGGGAGCACGCTGCGATTCGATTTGCCTGGCTGTTGCGCCGACATTGCTTGAAGCGCGCCGCGGTGAATTGATCAGTCGCCTAGACATCGCCGACAAAACTCGACGGCGATCGTATCCAGTGGATCCGGCCCGGCGACAACTCGTTCTATTCTACCAAGTGCCTATCATCGCACAATCTGATCAGCTACCGTAAGTTGAATGCGTGTCATGGTTTCGAGCCCGTGCGATTCGCCCGACAAAGATGCCCGACGTGGCAAGAGCGAGTTGGCAGTCATTCCCGTGGATTCACTCGCAGCATGAATGCTTCCGTCGGCAAAGTTTATCTGGTTGGTGCTGGTCCGGGCGACCCGGCGCTCATCACGCTGCGTGCGCTGGAGTGTTTACAAAACGCCGATGTGGTGCTGTACGATTACCTGGCAAGTCCACAAGTTGTCAGTTTTGCCCACCCGTCGGCGGAGCTCGTCTGTCTCGGCCGACACGGCCATGGCCGACTCATGTCGCAAGTCGAAATCAATGCGGCGATGATTCGACACGCGCGCGAGGGCCGCAACCTGGTCCGGCTTAAGGGCGGCGACCCGATGATCTTTGCCCGTGCCAGTGAGGAGTTGGCCGCACTCGAATCGGCTGGCGTGCCATATGAAATCGTGCCGGGAATTACGGCCGCCCAGGCCGCCAGCAGCCACGCCGGCATACCCCTGACCGATCGCGACGACGCGTCCTGTGTTGCGCTTGTCACCGGTCGGGAATCCTCTGAGAAACTGTCCGGCGTAGCCCAGCTCGATTACGACGCGCTTGCCGGTTTTCCAGGTACGCTCGTGTTTTATATGGGCGTGACCACTGCGCCCGAGTGGAGTCGCGCTTCTCGAACGTGGCAAAGATCCAAAGACGCCTGTGGCAATCGTGCGACGATGTTCGCTACCGGATCAGGAAACGATCTGCACGACACTTGCCGACGTGC
The DNA here is from genome assembly GCA_963786455.1 of uncultured Planctomycetota bacterium. Classification (GTDB taxonomy): domain Bacteria; phylum Planctomycetota; class Planctomycetia; order Pirellulales; family Lacipirellulaceae; genus JABDGM01. The sequence continues at coordinate 201,095 of CAWAZX010000021.1, forward strand.
CGCACGTGGTACTCGAAAAAAAAATCCGCCCGCCCGCGGTGGTCATCGTGGGCGATGTTGCCGGCGAACGGCGGACGACAAATTGGTTTACCTCCCGGCCGCTGTTTGGCTGCACCGTGCTGGTCACGCGGCCCGATTCGTCAAGCCGACGATTTGGCGCAGCAACTTGCGCAATCTGGGTGCAACCGTCCTCGTGCAGCCCGCGATCGAAATCACCGATCCCGGCGATTGGGCGCCGCTCGACGCGGTCCTCGGTCGGCTGGCAGAATTCGATTGGATGGTGTTCTCCAGCAGCAACGGCGTCGAGTATTTTTTTCGGCGGCTCTATGAATCCGGCCGCGATGCGCGAAGTTTGAGCTATGCGCGCCTGGCCGCCATTGGACCGTCGACGGTCGAAGCGCTGGCTCAACACCACTTGAAGGCTGACCTGCAGCCGGACGATCACTATCGCGCCGAATCGCTCGCCGCGGCGCTCGAACCGTATATTGGCGGTAAGCACGTATTCGTGCGCGCGCCAGTCGAGGTCGCGAAGTGCTCGCGGAAATGCTCTCGGCCGCCGAAGCGCTAGTGGAGCAAGCTGTTGTCTACGAAAGCCGCGATGTAAAAGCACCCGACGAGGAAATTGCGCGACGCGCTCGCATCGGATCGCATTGATTGGACTACCGTTACAAGCTCGGCAATAGCCCGCAGTCTGGTTGCGATGTTCGGCGAAGCACTGCGCAAAACGCGGCTGGCAGCCATTAGCCCGGTTACCGCCGACGTGCTCTCTGATCTCGGCCATCCGCCTTCTGCTGTCGCGAAAACTTACACCGCAGCCGGCGTCGTCGACGCCATCTTAGCGGCACAGCGCGATAAAGTGTGACGGTTGGCGAAGCGAATCCGAACACATTGCTTATCGCAAACGCGGTGAGTTTAGGCCGAAACGTCTGACGTTTGATGATTTGTCATCCAACGTCCGATGGAACGGATAGCTGCCGGGGCACCAGACGCCCCGCCCCCTTTCGGCACGGATGTGCGCCCTCCCCAGTTTCCTTCCTTCCCACCGCCTTTCGACGATCGGAGCACGCCATGGCTGGTCGCTTTCCTGCGCCGTCGCCAAAAGTCCGCGCGACCTTGTATCTGCCCCACGACCTGTTGGAAGAAGCGCGCGATGCGGCCGTCCATTTGGGCGGCTACCCACTGCGGCTGACGCTCACGAAGTTTGCCGAGCGGGCTTTTCGCGCCGAGTTGCAGCGGCTCAAAGACAGTTACAACAGTGGCTGCGATTTTCCGCCGCGCGAAGAGGATCTCAAAGGTGGTCGGCCCATCGCCGCGTAGCGGTCAGGAGTTCGATGATGCACTATATCAAGCTAAGCTCCAAAGCGTCCTCGATGAAATTGTTTCCCAGGTTAGCTATGTCCAGCGGCCCACACAAACCGAAACGACCGTCGCGACCCCGGCGGGCTCGGACACTTTCCGCCGGCGTTTTAGACGAAAGCGAAGCGGCCCGCAGACAGGTTCGGGATCGGTTGCTGCACATGATTCTCGAAAACGAGCGAGTCCGCCGTCACGAACATCGCCCCAGCGCCAGTTAGGAACTAAATTGGTCCAATGCGGCGCATCGTTCCACTACTGTTGTTACTAACACTTATAAGTCTCATCGTGCGCACCCCAGCATGCGCGACGGACACACTGGTCACTGAAGTGACCAGTTTCAGCGCGCCCATTCACCCCCCATTACATCCGACGAACCGCTCGGTCACACAGCCGCGTGGCCGTTTTTCAAGTCGCATCGCAGGCCGATTTATGATTCCTTTCCCTTGCAGGCGACGCCGCATCCGGCCGTGGCGCGAATCGTCGTTCCGGAAAGACGCGCAACGGCTTACGGCAGCGGCACGCTCGTGGATGTTCGCGATCAATACGGACTCGTCGTGACGAATTGGCACGTAGTCGCCGATTCGCAGGGTGTCGTCGAGGTTGTGTTCCCCAACGGTTTCCGCTCGCACGCCCGGCCACTCAAGGTCGACTCCGATTGGGACTTGGCCGCACTGGTGATTTGGCGGCCGCCGATCGAACCGGTGACAATCGCGTCGCAGCCGCCGCGGCCCTGGCGACCTATTAACAATTCACGGCTACGGTCAGGGTCAATACCGTATCGCAACGGGCCGCTGCACAACGTATTATGCGCCGCACGAAAACTATCCACAGGAAATGGTGGAGCTCGACGTCGAAGCACGGCAAGGTGATTCGGGCGGACCAATCTTTAACCAGCGCGGCGAGCTGGCCGGCGTGCTGTTCGGAGCAGGGCAGGGCACCACGCTCGGGAGCTTTGCTCCGCGCGTGGCATGCTTTCTGGCGACGCTGGCCCCCGACATCGGCCAGGCCAATGAACAAGCGCTGGTCGCGGTTGCCGATCGCCCCGCACCGAGATTTCAGCAAACGAACGACGATTTGAACCGTGGTTTTGCCACGTATCCAAGTTCGCCGTGGTCGCCGGCGAACGGGCCGCGAAATAGTGATTCGCCCGGTCATGACGGCATGGTCAATTCAGTGACCAGTCAAGCCGCGTCGCCGCACGCTCCCCCAGCACTGGCCGCAGCATTTCCGACTGACTCCCCACTTTCGTGGCAAGACATCACTGCCAACGGTTGGTACGACCCCGCGAAGTCGGCACTTGCCGTCGTGGGACTGGCCGCGATCGTCCTCCGGCTTGTAAAGGTGGTGCGTTAGCCCCAGCCGCCCCGCTAATTCGCTGGCCTGTTCTTTCAAGCGAGCGCGCAGATCGGGAATGATGACGCTCGGCACGAACCTCGCCAGCTCCTCGTCGCTGGCAAGCGCCGTGATCTGCTTGATCAGCGAGCTGGAAACGTGCGAGAACTCTTCATCAGCCATCAGGAACACGGTTTCGATGCCCGGGTCCAGCTTGCGGTTGGCAAGCGTCATGGTGAATTCGGCTTCCATGTCCGACAGCGATCGCACGCCGCGAATGATCACTCGGGCATTGCACTCGCGGACAAAACGCACGGCGAGCCCCGCGAACTCTCGCACCAACGACGTTTCCCAGCGGATCGGTCACACGGCGAATGAGCTCCACTCGCTCCGTCGGCCGTGAAGAGCGACTCTTTTTCAATATTCGTCCCCACGCCGACGATCAGTTCATCGACAAGCCGACTGCTCCGCTCAATGACATTCAAATGGCCGAGCGTGATCGGATCGAACGAGCCCGTGTAGACAGCGCGGCGGGACATAGAGATTTCCCCGAAGCTATTAGCTTTTAGCCGTTAGCTATTAGCAAGAATATGCCTAGTCGTCTTGCTAATAGCTAACGGGTAACAGCTTTCATCGAAACGAAAGCAAGGCTTCTACCAACCGATCGAGATCCTCTTCATTGTTGTACGCATGGGGGCTGATACGCAACCGGCCGGCACGGCAGCCAAACACTACGTTTTGCCGCAAGGCGTGCCGTTTTACGGCCAGCGGGTCGCGGCCGGGCAGCTCGAACGAAACGATGCCCGATCGTTGTTCGCCGCCGCGGTGCTCCGGACGGCGGTCGGAAACGATTTTGGCACCAATTTCCGTCAGCCGCTCGCAGGCGCGGTCGGTGATATCCAGGATCGAAGCGGCGATCGAAGTCGATTCCTAATTCCATCAGCAATTTGAGGCTGGCCCCCAGCGCGATCATCCCCGCGTTGTTTTGCGAGCCGCCTTCGTACCGTGCCGCGGTCGGCCGCAGGTTGAGTTCGATATGCGTGTAATCTTGACCTTTGGGAACGCTGTGCCAGCCGACACCCAGCGGCCGCAGGCGGTCCAAATGTTCGCGGCGGATGTAGGCGATGCCCGCTCCTTCCGGCCCCAGCATCCACTTGTGGCCGTCGGCCGCAAGAAAATCAATGCCCAGGTCGTTCACGTCCAGCGGAAAGGCGCCCAAACCTTGGATCGCATCGACAAACAGAAACGCTCCTCGCTGATGCGCGATGGACGCGATCTCGCGCAGGTCATGCCGGTAGCCGGTCGCAAAGCCGATCCAACTCACCGTCACGATCCGCGTCCGCTCGTTGCATGCCTCGGCGAGCCGCTCCAGATCCAACCGGCCACTGACATCCGTCGGCACGCGGCGCGTTTCTACGCCGCGGCTTTCCAGATTGAACCACGGATAGACGTTCGACGGGAACTCGTCGGCCAGCGTGACAACGTTATCGCCCGCCCGCCAATGGAAGCCCTCCGCCACCAGGCTGATGCCGGCGGTCGTGTTCGTGACGAGCGCGATTTCATCCGGCTGCGCACCGATCAATCTCGCCGCGTCGGCCCGCATCGCTTCCACCCGCTTAACCCAATCCGGCCACACGGGGTTGCCAATCTCGACCGCTTCCTGCAACCACGACTGCAGCGCGTCGGCAGCCGGCCGCGTCAGCGCCGACATGGCCGCATGATCAAGATATGCCGACCGTTCCGCCACCGGCATCTCCGCCCGCAGCCGCCGGCGGACGGTTTCGAACTGTGTTGTATGGTTTGTCATGGCCGTGGGGCTGCCAATTCGCCGGACTTTGAGATAATGGGATTGTAGTCGGGATCGAAAACCCACAGCAGGTCCCACGGATGAAGATTCATCGGCCAAAACTGATCCTCCTGACGTTTGTGTACCTTCTCGGCATGGATTGCGTCGTCTTCGCCCAATCGCTGCGCGAGTGGCGGCGGCTGGCGGGCGATATGGTGGACGACGAAATCGTGGCGGCCGGCGTCAAGAACGAGCGTGTGATCCGCGCCATGCGCGACACGCCGCGGCACGAGTTTGTGCCCGCGAACCAGCGGCAATTTGCCTACTTCGACATGGCGCTGCCGATCGGCAACGGGCAGACGATTTCGCCGCCGTTCATCGTGGCGTAGATGACCGAGGCAATCGATCCGCAGCCGGGCGATCGCGTGCTCGAGATCGGCACCGGCAGCGGCTATCAGGCGGCTGTGCTCAGCCCGCTGGTGAAGGAGGTGTACACGATCGAGATCGTCGAGCCGCTTGGTCGACGAGCTGCGCGTGCGCTCAAGCGACTGGGCTACAAAAACGTCGAGACGCGGATCGGCGACGGCTACCAAGGCTGGCCGGAAGCCGCGCCGTTCGACAAGATCATCGTCACCTGCTCGCCGGAGAAGGTGCCGCAGCCGCTCGTCGATCAACTGCGCGAAGGCGGCCTGATGGTAATTCCCGTGGGCGAGCGCTACCAGCAGACGTTGTTTCTGATGCGTAAGTCCGAAGGTCAGCTCCAATCAGAAGCACTGCGACCGACGCTTTTTGTTCCCATGACTGGGGAAGCGGAAGAGAAACGGCGTGTGAAACCTGATCCCAATAATCCACAGATCACCAACGGGAGCTTTGAAGAGCTGCAGAAAAGCGATTCGGGGAAACCGCAGCCAGCTGGCTGGCACTATCAACAGCAGCTCACGCTCAAGTCCGACGCGCAAGCGGCGCGCGATGGCAAGAACTTCATCGAGTTTCACAACACCGAACCGGGACGTGGCTGCCAGGCCCTGCAGGGCTTTGCCGTGAATGGACGGAAAGTGTCTGCGATACAGGTGGGCGCTATGGGTGCGCGCGCTGAAAACATTCAGCCTGGTTCTCGGCGCGATCAAGTGCCGGCGATCGTCGTGACTTTTTACGACGATCGGCGTGCGGCGGTCGGCGAGGCATCGGTTGGGCCATTCGTAGGCACATTCGATTGGCAGGAACAAAGTGGTTTGCTTCGCGTCCCGATTCGTGCCCGCGAGGCCATCCTGCGAATTGGACTACTTGGGTCGACTGGTGAATTGTCGGTGGACCACGTCCAAGTGCGTTCTAACTAGAAGTCCACGACACTTTGGCGGCCTCGGTCATGCTAGCACCTTCAAAGTGGCTGACACGACAGGAGATACGGATACTCCGAGCGTAGGGCCTCACATCCTGTGAAATACGACAATTTTTCCTAGATTACTTGAATTATGCCATCATGCTGCTATTCTACCAGGGGTGTCCGCTCGTGGGGGCGGACCGCCCATCGGAGGGTTTTTAGTTTCGTTTCATGGAACGTAGAAATGGGAGGGTGAAGAGCATGTCACTGAAAAAGAGCTTGTTTGTTACCCTGGTAGCTGTTGCTGCCCTATCGTTGTCGGCCGAGAATTCGAACGCCTTCTTTGGCTTGTTCGGTGGCGGCGGCTCATGCGGTTCGCACGGCGGCGGCTGGGGAAGCGGCGGTGGTTCTTGGGGTGGTGGTTGGGGTAGCCGTGGCGGCTGGGGTAGTGGCGGTTCGCACGGCGGTGGCTGGGGTTCTCACGGCAGCCACGGTGGTTGGGGAAGCGGCGGTAGCCATGGTGGTCACTATGGTTATTCCGGCGGCTACTATGGCGGCGGGTACGCCCGTCGCGGTGGCGTGGTTTACGGCCGCGTTGTTGCGACCGAATCGCCGCGCAATATCACGATTGCTCGGGCGACGAACGTCGCCAAGACTCGCCTCACGCTGCATGTTCCCGCAGAAGCAAGCGTGACGCTGGCCGGCATTGAAACCAGGCAGACCGGCGACGTCCGCCAGTTCACGACCACCAGATTGGCCTCTGGCCAGGTTTGGGACGATTACAAGGTAGTCGTCACGATGGAACGCGATGGCCAAACGCTCCGCGAAGAGCGGACCATCCAACTCACCGGTGGCCAGGCGCAAGAGCTATCAATCAATTTTGATAGCCAGCAGTTGGCCCAGCGGTAAATCGATAGGTAAATGCATGCTGGTAGCGTCGGCTTGTTTGCCACCAACGCCGGCATGCACTGTGAATAATTGAAGTCCCCTCGCACCGGCGGCGCGCTCGGTGCGAGGGTTTTTCATTTGCTCTGGCTTGCATTGCGGGCAAAACGCTAGTATTCGGCCGAATCCATTTCGACGAGCCGAGGGAGCCCGCAGTTTGCGAATGCCATGGTAGGTGCTGCCATCAAACCCTCCGCGACACCGCCTCCGACCCCGGCTGGAAAACCACGTCCTAATCCGCCGCAGCGCGAGCCGGGTTCGTCGCCGCGACGCCCCGGCCGTCCGCCCGCCGTTGTGCGGGTGATCGTTAGCGTGCTCCTCGTGTGGCACCTCGCGGCGGTCTTTCTTGCGCCGATGTCGGTGCCGCCGAGTTCTCAGTTCGTGATTGACATCGCCCAGCGGCGGCCAATGCAGTGGTATTTGGATGCGCTGTACCTCAACCATGGGTACTATTTTTTTGCCCCCGATCCGGGTGACGGCCATTTGATTTATTACGACGTTTACGATCGGCAGGGAACCGTCGTCAAGCAGGGTAAGTTTCCCGATTGGGACGTTCAATGGCCACGACTGTGGTATCACCGGCACTTCATGCTGGCCGATCAGGCCGGCGCAGGTCTACCGGATGAACAGGGACAGCGGCGATTTCTGGAAGCCTATGCGCGCCAGTTACTTCGCCAGTTCCAGGGCGAATCGGTGCGTGTGCGCTGGGTAGCCCACCATCCTTTGGACCCGTTCCGTGCGAGCGATCCTGTGAAGCTTGACACACCCGAGAGTTACGAGCTCCGGTTAGAAGTAGTGCAACGCCGCAGCGATTTGCGCGACGAACCACCTGCAGAAACCACATCGCAGCAAACCAAGACACCGAACGTGGCGAGTGGCTGGATTGGAGTCCGTCGATGATTGCAGCCGCTCGCAATTACGCCGCCGAAGTCTGGGAATCGTGGAACGAATTCTGGTTTGCGCCAACCAGTCCCTCGACGCTTTCTGCCATTCGGGTATTGACCGGCCTGATGCTGCTGTACACGCATTTGGTCTGGTCATTCGACCTGACCGCATTCTTCGGTCCCAACGGGTGGCTGCCCGCCGACCTCATGCAAGCGGTGCATCAAACGGCGAACGATCCAGACGGCCCGGGCCCTTTGACCGGTTCCCGACCATTCGTGTGGACTCACTTCGATTTCGTCCAAACGCCGAGAATGATGTGGGCCGTGCATGGTCTCGCGCTGTTCGTGTTCGCGTGCCTGACAGTGGGCTTCTTCAGCCGCGCTATGGCAATATTGGCGTACTTGTTAGCCGTGTCGTACGCCAATCGGGTCACGCCCGGCGCCTACTTCGGATTGGACAAAATCAATTGCATGCTGGTGATGTATTTGATGCTGGGGCCCTGCGGGGCCCGCTACTCGGTTGACCGGCTGTGGCGATTGAGGCGAGGCGCGCCGCCGGAGGTTCCGCCGAGCTCCAGTGCAAACGTGGCCATTCGCTTGATCCAACTGCACATGTGCGTGATCTACCTGTTTTCCGCACTTGGCAAGCTTCAGGGCGATTTGTGGTGGAGTGGGGATGCTGTGTGGTATTCCGTGGCCACGTTGGAATACCAGTCGCTGGATATGACCTGGCTGTGGCACCACCAGTACTTGGTAAATTTTTTCACGCATTTGACGGTGTTTTTCGAGCTGTCTTACTCCGCGCTGATCTGGCCGCGGCTGACACGGCCGTGGATACTTCTGTTGGCCGTGTTTCTACACGCTGGCATCGTATTTGCGCTCGGCATGCCGACATTCGGCCTCGTGATGCTGATCGGCAACCTGGCATTCGTCTCGCCGAAAACGGTGCGCCGGGTGTTTGACCCGATCGCACGGCGAATCTCGCTGGCAGTCGTCGGCAAGGCGAGCAGGGCAGGGGGCGGCGGCGATTAGTGTGCCGCCGAACTCACTTCATCGCGGATATCAGAATGTTGAACAGGACTCGCCGGAAACCTATACTTTAGGAATTGGCGGCGAACCGGCGGACGCCAATCTCTATCTACCAGTAGTTGGCAAGCTCCGCACGCCGGACCCGCTCGGGGTAGACTTCCAGCTGCTAACAGTAACTCAAGCAAGTAACATTTCCTCAGGAGATTCATCCGTGTTCGATTCGATAGCGATTGTCGGCGCCACCGGCGCCGTTGGACGGCTCATTCGCACCTTGCTCGGAGAGCGGGAATTCCCGTTCGAGAAGATCACGTTTCTAGCCTCAGCCCGTTCGGCGGGAAGCACGATCGAGTTCGCCGGTCGAAAGCACACGGTCCAGGAGCTCCGGCCCGAGGCCTTTGAAGACATCGACCTCGCCATCGGCAGCACCCCCGATCCGGTGGCCAAGGAGTTTGTTCCCTGGGCGGTCGAGCGGGACTGTGTCGTGGTCGATGAAAGCGGCTACTGGCGGATGGACCCGAAGGTGCCGTTGGTGATTCCGGAAGTGAATCCCGATGCCGTTCACAATCACCAAGGAATTATCGCCAGCCCCAATTGTTCGACAACGCAAATGGTCGTGGCCATGAAGCCACTGCACGACGCGGCGCGAATCCGCCGCGTGGTCGTCAGCACTTACCAGGCGACGAGTGGGGCGGGCGTCGGCGGTCAGCGCGACCTCGAAGAAGGTACCCGTGCCGCCCTCAATAAAGGCAATCACAAATACGAAACGTTTGCCCATCCGATCGCGTTCAACCTCATTCCGCAAATCGGCTCGGCAAAGCACGCAGGCTACACCTCGGAAGAAATGAAAATGGTGCACGAGACGCACAAGATTCTCGGCGACAACACGATCCGCATCTGCCCCACCTGCGTGCGTGTGCCAGTTTCCAACTGCCACAGCGAAAGCATTCTGGTCGAGACGGAGCGTAAGATCACGGTGGATGAAGCCCGAGACCTGTTCGAAAACTTTCCAGGTATCAAGGTCATCGACGATCTGCCGAACGGCAAGTATCCCAAGCCGAGCGATTGCGACGGCGACGACGGAGTATTCATCGGCCGCATCCGCGAGGACCTGTCATGCGATAACGGCTTGGCATTCTGGTGCGTAAGCGACAATCTGCGAAAGGGCGCTGCCACGAATGCAGTGCAAATCGCGGAACTCCTCGTGCGGACCCAGGCCGCCGTTTCGTGAAAATCGAAGATGGCCCTCCGCTGGCTGAAGTTGACTTTGGCGTACGATGGTGGCGCGTACGCTGGTTGGCAGATTCAACCCGATAAGCCGACGGTGCAGGGCGTTCTCGAAGGGGCATTGAAGCAAATCACGCAGGAGACAATCCGTGTCTCCGCGGCTGGCCGAACCGACGCCGGCGTTCACGCGTTCGGGCAGGTGGTGGGCCTGGCCACCGAAACGCGCCTGTGCAACGCGGACTTACACCGTGCGCTGAATGCGGTGCTGCCCAATGATGTGGCGGTGCTCACCGTGGAAGATGCCCCAGAGCGTTTTCACGCAACGCATCATGCGGTCGCGAAGCGTTATCGTTACCAAATTCACAATGGCCGAACGCCGTCAGTGTTTGATCGACATTACGCTTGGCACTGTCCACAGCCACTCGATGCCGCCGTAATGCATGCGGCAGGGCAGTTCTTAGTGGGACAGCACGATTTTTCCAGCTTCGAAACGGCGGGCTCTGAGCGCGCCGACTCGATCCGCACAATTCACGAGCTAAAAGCGTTGCGCGGCACCGGAGAAATGTCCAATCGCGTGACGGTGGATGTTGCAGGTGACGGCTTCCTGTACAACATGGTGCGAACAATCGTCGGCACTCTCGTGGAAGTCGGCGACAGGGGGCGTTCAGTGGATTGGCCAGCGGCCGTACTGGACGCCCGCGATCGCCGCACCGCCGGCCAAACGGCGCCGCCGCACGGGCTGTTTCTAGTGAGTGTCACGTACTAGTGCGTCAGAACGCGTGTGTGTGCGATTCGCTTTTATCTAGCGGCGGGATCCGCCACAGCGGATTCGCCGTGGCAAACTTGCCCCGCACGTTGTTCAATGTTGCCACGCCAGCAGCCGCGCTCCGCGTACTCATCATTCATCAAGCTTTCCGGATTCGGAATATCGGGTTAGACTAGATACTGAGGGACCGCATTTCATCAAGTCGAATTCGCACTCCGCCATTCATGCCCGCCGCTCAACAATTCGTTGGCAAGTACCGGCTGTTCCATCTCATCCGGGGTGGCCGATACTACGAGATTTGGGCCGTGCGTCCGCCGGCCGAGAATACTGTTTACGCCATGAAATGGCTGCCCAAGGGCCCGCACTACGTCCGCGAGCATATCAACGGACTCAAACACGAGTACCAGGTTGGCTCGACGCTCGAACATCCGGCCATCATCAAGACTTATGAGTTCGACAATACATCCAATGGCGCCTATATGCTGTTGGAACTATTTAAGGTTCCGAACCTCAAGCAGCAAATTATCTCGGGCGCGTATAAGAAGCTTAATCACCGCGCGCGGCAGATCCTGACCAATTGCGCCGCTGGACTGGCTCATTTGCACGAGCGGGGTTGGGTCCATCGCGACATCAAGCCCGATAACTTTCTTCTTCGCGACGACAACGAAGTGAGATTGATCGACTTCAACCTCGCGCAAGCCGGCAGGGGGGCTCAGCAAGCTCTTCGGTGGCAAGATGGGGGTCGCTGGCACCCACAGTTACATGTCGCCGGAACAGATTCGCGGCCAGGCCCAGGACTTTCGCGCGGACGTATACAGCTTCGGCTGCATGCTGCATGAGTTTTTCACGGGCAAGCCACCGTTTACTGCCAATTCCCCCAATGAGTTGCTGCAGCGGCACCTGAGCTCGAAGCCGCAGCCCCTCACCGTGTTCGACAAAAATATCACTCCCGAGTTCGCGGCCTACGTGCAGCGAACGATGGCCAAGGAGCCAAAAGAACGGCCCGCCAACATGAAGGACGTGATGATGGAGATCAAGACGCAGAAAATATTCTATAATACGCCCCAGCCACCAACGGATGCCGAAGACGCCGCCAAAGCGGCGTCGGAAAAAGATTAGCCACGAAGGCACGAAGACCAACGAAAATGGATGATAAGTAATGAGAGATGAAATGGAAGCGAATCTCTTTATCTTGTCACCGCTCAACATTCTAATCCTCGGTCTTTCACTTTTCCACTTCGTGTCCTTCGTGCCTTTGTGGTTCAAAACTCTGGATTGAGTAACCTGCATGGCCAGAACCTCCTATCGACTTTCCTTCGAGCAGCCGATCTATCGGCTTGAGGAGCAGATCGCGCGGCTTGAGGTCACCGAGCCGAAGTCGCCCGAAGTGCACGACGAGGTTCGCGCGCTGCGCGCGCGAATTGGCCGACACGATGCGCCGGATTTACAGCCAGCTCGACCCGTGGCAGACGGTCCAGGTGGCCCGGCATCCCGATCGGCCGATGCTCACCGACTACTTGAATCTTTTGTTCGATGAGTTCGTGGAGCTGCACGGCGACAAGTTTTTCGGCGACGACCGGGCGTTGAGAACCGGCTTTGCGAAAGTCGACCGCTACAAGGTACTCGTCGTCGGCCATTATAAAGGCAAGACGCTGGACGAGCGAAAGGAATGTTACTTCGGCTGCGCTCATCCCGAAGGCTACCGCAAGGCAATGAGCAAGATGCACCTGGCTGCTAAGTACCGGCTGCCGATCGTTTGCCTGATCGATACGCCAGGCGCATACCCGGGCGTCGGCGCGGAGGAACGCGGCCAGGCCCAGGTGATTGCCGAGAGCATGCTGGAAATGTCCCGCTTGCCGACGCCTATTATTTGCGTCGTGATCGGCGAGGGTGGCTCGGGTGGCGCGCTGGGCATCGGCGTGGGCGACAGAGTGGCCGTACTTCAGTTCGCGTACTATTCCGTGATCAGCCCAGAAGGCTGCGCCGGAATTTTGTGGAAGAGCCATGACTTTGCCCAGGACGCGGCCAAAGCGCTCAAGCTGACGTCCAAGTTTCTGCAAGAGCTCGGCTGCGTGGACGACGTGATCGATGAACCACTCGGCGGCGCTCACCGCGATCATCACCAAATGGCGGCCCGGCTGAAGATGTATCTGGTGAAAACACTCCGCGAACTGATCGACCTGCCGACCGACAAGCTGCTGGCGGCCCGCTACGATAAATTCCGCCGCATGGGCCGCTTCCTGGAGGGCGACGCGGCTAGTACGACGCCGGCCAATGGTCGACCGGCGAATCCCTAGGTGTGCAGGGCACGAGTTCAAGCTTCTCCGATACCGGTAGCCAACGTCCGATAATCGCTGTTATGTTCGTTTCGGGCGTATTTTTCCCCGGCAAATCACGTATCGCCGCCCTGCCTCATCATGACGAACGACGACTGGGACGACGAAGATTCTTGGACCGATGAGGACGAGGACGAGCTCAACGAAGAAGATTCCGCGAGCTGTCCCGAATGCGGCGGGACCGTCCATAGCGTCACCGACAAATGCCCGAAGTGCGGCTACTGGCTCACTGACGACGACCGGCGGTCCGTGGAATCTGGCATGTCGAAACCGTTCTGGCTTCGCATGACGGCCGTGATCCTGCTCGCCGCGTTTCTATTCACGCTGCTGGCGGTCGGCTTCACCCTCTTTTGACGGCCGGCGCGTGTTCATTGCCATCCCGGAACCGCTCAATAGCCCCGGTTCGTGGGCAACTCAGCCGAGTAGGGGTCTGGAAACGCATTGGGCTCCCGCGGAATCGCATAGGGATTCGACTGTGCGCCATCACTCGTTTGCGTCTTCGCGGGCCAGGCGGGCGTTTGCTGCGTCTGCGGCCAATTGATCTGCGGCCACCCAGCGGGTTGTGATTCCTGTGTTTGCAACTGCGCCTGGCTCGGCCACAGGTTCTGCACGTCGTGGCCATGCGGCTGGAAGTTCGGGTTCAGCCGCTCTTCAATCTTGTTGAGATACGGATCAACCACCTGGTGGATCTCGGGCGGGAATACCGAGTGCGATTTATCCAACAGCGCGACGATGTATCGGCCCGATTGCGAGGAGACTATCGCTTCCCCTTGCGCCGGTGGCATCAGCGTGACCGCGAAGAAGGTGATCGCCACGCACAGCAGCACACCTTTGGCCAGGCCGAACATGGCGCCCAGCTGGCGGTCGAACGATTCGAGCCGTACTTTGTCGATCGCGCCAGAGAGGAGCCGGAACAAGGTCCAGATCACAAAAGAGGTACCAATGTAGATCACCAGCATGGCGACGAACCGGTTCCATGGCGCGTGCTCGCCGAATACCGGCGCCAACTGGTCGCTGAATCGCAGCGCGGCGAAGTAGCTCACCACGAGCGAGGCCAGCGACGCGATTTGCCAGGCCATGCCTTTCCAAAAGCCGAACAGCGTGGCGGCGACGAGCACTAACAACATCAAGAGGTCGTAGGTTTGCATAAGTAGTTCGGGCGAGCCGGAACGGAAATTGGGCGGATTGGGGATTGCGATGGAGAGTGTCACCAACACGGCGGGATGAATATACCGATGTGCCAGCAAGAGGCGAAGGTCAGTCGCCCCCGGCCTTGCCCGCTAGCATTGTACGCCCTGCGATGCCCTTGGGCCCCCGATGCCATATCGGATACAGTTGCGCCCGATTGCCTCTTACTCCTCGCTCTTCGCTCCTTGCTCCCCGCTCTCTATGGCCGGCTTTCGCATGCATGTGACGACCAGCGCCGTGCTCGGCTGCGGGTACGCCGGCGTAGGTCACGCGGTCTACGGTGTGCCGTTGGACACGGCGATCGTCGCCGGCGCGATGTGCGGCTTCTCCGGCATGCTGCCCGATCTGGACAGCGACTACGGCGTGCCGCTTCGCGAAACGATGGCGTTCACCGCGGCAATCGTGCCGATGCTGCTCGTGGGCCGCTTTCAATCGTTTGAGTTGACACACGACGCGATGGTCCTGGTGGCCGTGTCCCTCTACTTGTTCGTGCGGTTCGGCATCACGAACATCATTCGCAAATACACGGTCCATCGGGGCATGTTCCACAGCATTCCCGCGGGGCTGATCTTCACCGGGTTGGCGTTTATCGTGACGGGTGCCGCCCCGCTGGAAATCCGCTGTTACAAGGCAGGCGGCGTGCTGGCGGGCTTCATGTCGCACCTCGTGCTGGACGAGATTTATGCCGTGGAGTGGAAAAGTGGCCAATGGCGCTTCAAAAAATCGTTCGGAACCGCGCTTAAATTCTGGGGCGACGACCGGTGGGCGAATTTTTCGACATACGCCAAGCTGATGATCGTGGCGATGATGATTCTCGGTGAGCCAACGGTGATGGAGCGCATCGACGCCCGGCATCCTGGTTTCGCGCAGCAGTATCAGCAATTCCAGAATCAAATTGGCACGCTGGACCAGCTGCCTACCGCGCAAAACGTGCTCGAGGCGGCGCAGACGGCGATCGCGCCGCCGGGCTACGATGCTCCGAGCACTCCTTGGCCACCGGCCACGACGTTTCAGGATTACGACACTGCCCAGCGTCCAGGGCCGCCGTCTCCGCAATAGTATGCGGCGAGTGCCGTCGCAGTCGCCGGCGACCCGTTGGGTCGCGGCTATCCGTGCGCATTGAACCTACATCTCCGCGGTATCGATCCACAGCGTGACGGGTCCGTCGTTCGTGAGACTCACCTGCATGTGCTCGCGAAACCTGCCCGTGGCGACTTCGATCCCGGTCGCACGCACACGCGCCACGAATGCCTCATACAACCGTTCGGCCAACGCAGGTGGCGCGGCGTCGATGAAGCTAGGCCGACGGCCGCGGCGGCAATCACCATAGAGAGTGAATTGGCTCACGACGAGCATCGCGCCGCCGGCTTCGGCGAGCGACCGGTTCATCTTGCCGGCGTCATCTTCGAACACACGCAGGCCGATCACCTTGTCGGCAAGCCAGTCGATCTCCGCAGTGTCGTCCTCATGTCCGACTCCCAGCAGCACAACCAGGCCGGCTTTTATCTGGCCAACGACGCCACCGTCGACGGTTACGCGCGCCTCAGAAACTCGCTGTACACACGCTCGCACGAAAAACCCTTCCTCGCCAGGCACTATTGCTGCCACACCACGCAACAATGATACTTGCACTAACGACTTGCGACTAACTACTAACGACTCTTTCGACCTCCATGCCCCTCGTGCTTCTCGCCTATTATTGCGCTGATCCTCGTGGCGTCGATCATCGGCGGGATCATCCCGGTGTGGTTTCAATTAACCCACCGCGGGATGCAGTTTGCGGTGAGCTTTGTTGCAGGCGTGATGCTCGGCGTGGCGGTCCTGCACATGTTACCGCATGCGATTGTGGATGCCGTTGCGGCGACGGCGGCAATCCAACCAACCGAAAATGGACTTCAGCCCAACAATAATGCCTCGGCACTGGGAATTGAGGTCATCGTTCGCTGCATGATGGCGCTATTGGCCGGCATGCTCGCCATGTTTTTCATCGAGCGGTTCTTTTCTTTCCACCACCATGATGTGCCACCCGCGGGAAATCACGACCATGCGTCGCATAACCGGCCGCATGAACATCAACACGACGACCATACTCACGATATGTCGTGGAGCGGCGCCGCGGCCGGATTGGCGCTGCACAGCGTGCTGAACGGCGTGGCGCTGGCGGCCGCCGTCGGCCACGGCAGCGACGATTCTCGGCTCGCAGGTCTGGGCACATTTCTTGTCATTTTCCTGCACAAACCGTTCGACGCCATGACCATCGGCATGCTGATGGCTCACGGCGGCTGGAGCCTGGCGTGGCGCCATACCGTGAACGCCCTTTTCTCACTCGCAATCCCACTGGGTGTGCTGCTGTTTTACTTCGGTCTGATGAGCGAAGCGGGTGACCCGAACGGCGCCATCCGGCAACTATGGGTCGCCTACGCCCTGGCCTTCTCGGCCGGCACATTCCTGTGCATCTCACTCAGCGATTTGTTGCCCGAGCTGCAGTTTCACCGTCACGATCGCGTGAAGCTCTCGGCGGCGCTGCTGCTGGGACTCTCCGTGGCTTGGGCCGCCGGATGGATGGAAGCCGCGGCCCATTCCGCGCACGTACATGGCATCGCCGCCCCCGATCGGCAAGCGCGGTAGAGGCCAGGGTCCGCGTGTCGCGACATTGGCACCTCGCAGCCGCTGCGTAATCGCGCCGCTTTACCAAGCTTTGCCGACCGGCGTTAAGCGTGTTTCCTTCCAGTTCAACAACAGCCATGGCCGAAGGGAATGACAGCTACCTTTGCGCTCAGGGCACGCTTTATGGCCAATACGAACCACCGAACCTGGCAGAAACATCGCATTGGTTATTTTCTGGCTTCGGTGCACCTCGATCCAATTGCGGACGGGCACAGTGTCGAGCACGACGCGCATCTCGCGAACGTCACCCGACAACTCGTCGCCATGGCAGATTTGCACCGGTTGCCCATAACATGGGCGGTGAGCGATCCGGCATACTCGGCAGCCACTTCGCGGATTCTGCGCTCCGACGTGGATCACGAACTGGCCATATTGGGAGACGCAAATTGGCTAGGCCCCACGGCCGGCCGCACGCGGTTTGCCCGAGAGTTGGCCCGCCGCGTTTCACAGGCTCGTGGGGCGGGAATCCATGTGAAGACGCTTGTACCCCGCGTCGCATCGGTGGAGCGGCACATCGACCTCGTGGTGAAGCAGCAAATCACCGCGATCTCGGGAGTAGCCACGACACCAGGTCCGAGCCGACAAACCTCACTGCCGCGGGCCATTCATTACGGCGTCTGGGAGCTGCCGACCAGCGGATGCATGCCGGTGGAAGCTGGCCGGTTTACTCCGGTCGCATGGTCCCACTGGCGGACGTGGCGCCGGATTCGTCGTGCCATCGTCGCAGCTGCGACGTACCACCTGATGATCGATGCGACCGCTCTGGCCGAAGCAGGCCCCTCGGCAGTTAGATCCATCGGCCACCTAATGCGGCGTGTCGCCGACTTGGCGCCCGCGGACTTGTTGCTGTCGAGACACTCGGCGCCGCCGCAGATCGGTTATCTGCCGTGCCGGCACTGTCCCCGCAGCGGTCAATTCTTCGCCGTGCGGCGTAACCGAACTGAACTCTTCGGCCGCAAGACGCTTCGTCAGCTAGCGTCGCGAAAGGCGTTCCAGCTCAGGTAGGTGAGGATCAAGCCGCAAACGGCGAAGCCGATATCCATCATCAGTACCCGGCCGCCAAATGGAATCTTAAGCATCAAATCCATAGCGAACACCAGCGTCAGGACACCGCCGATGACCATTCCGGCGATCGACATCGCTTTACCCATCGGCCCAATACCCTGCACTGCGGTGCTTGCGTAAGTTCCTGGCATATCAAAGTGTTAGTATAATTACCGATATTTTCTTGTCACGGCATGACGCCTAGCTTGCCTATACTTCGTACAATACGGCCGGAGAAAGCCCGTTTTTCTACGCTGTTTTAGCGTCCCAACGGTTGTTGCGTGAGATTGGTCGGCACACCTGAATTGCTGTCAGCGAGGCTGGCGGCCTTCGGTTCAGTTTGCTGCACAAGCCTGCCGTCCTCGGCCCATCTTCGCCAGACTCCCACTTGTCGGCCATGCGTGTACCATCCCACGGTGGCTTTTTGACCGTTGGCATGCCACCAGGTCCAATAGCCGTTGGGTTGTCCATCGACAAAATCGCCTTTGACTGCTTCCTGGCCATTCGCGTGCCACCACGTGAAGGTGTCTGATTCTCGGTCGTACTGAAAATTCCCCTCCGCCTGCAACTGGCCGTTGGAATACCAACATTTCCAATTTCCGTGGCGAAGCTGCTGGTCCTCAGCTCGGTATTCAGCAAACCGCAAGTCCCAGAAGTCATCGACGGCAATTTCTGTGACCGTTGCCACGAGGCATGTGGCCTCGGTTTGCTTAATTTGACTTTCGGGGAAATTGATCACTTTATTCAAGAGCTGCTGGCCGCCGACGTAAGTGGCAGTTGTTTGTAGAAGACCGTCGCCTCCGCGTTCGCGAAGCTCGCCCACAGGCGAACCATTGCGGAACGCCGCTTCGCGATACACTTCGCCGTTGGGAAGCCATATCGTGGAAAGACCGTTTCGCTTCCCGTACTTCAGCACAACGCGACTGCACTTGCGATCCTGCGCGTCGGCAATCGTCCATTCGCCGTCTAACTGATCTGCATGAAATGTGGCTTTCGCGACGAACGGAGCGTCGAACTGATCAAACGGCACAGTACTTAGCACTGCGGCTCCGTCGCGATCAAAACGCCGCATCCAGTGACCGGTGCGCCGGGCCATTTCGTAACGACCTTCAGCGACGAGGTCGCCACCGATATCCCACATTCGCCATGCGCCGTGATTGACATAGTTTCCAGCCGAATCGGTGGTAACTTCGCGCTCGGTTTTCAGGCGGCCGTCGGGGAATCGCTCGCGGATGGTTTCGACGACGGGCGCAATCGCTCGCGCTTGCTCGGAAGTCGTTTCAGCAACTGCCAGGCAGGTTATGCTTGGCACCCACCATACGGTCGCGGCAACCAGCCCGAGATGTATCCAGTTTTTGTTGCGCAATCGAAGATTGCCACAGTTCTGCCGGTTCATCGTCTTTCGATGGATTGGAAACGTTGTGTCGGGTTCCTAGTAAGTCAGGCGGGAGCTTCGCCCTTCCAGTGGATCGGATGGCGCAGACAGCACCTTGTCCAATCTTTCCGCAATCGTTGCCGGCGGCACGCGAGGGAAGCACACCGGAATCAGAAAAGTGACCGCAATAGGAAAATCTTCTCACGACAGTGCAATCACGCCACGGGCACTGGCTGCTCTCGCGGTTCCAGACCACGCTCTTGTCGGATGCGGGCAACTTCGGCCACTAACTGCTCGATGATGGCGTGGTTGGCCACGATGTTGCCCCAGGCGACGATGTACGTCCAGGCGATGAACGAAATGCCCAAGCCTGCCGCCCAGAAAGTGCCACTCGGCCCACGCCAGAGTATTTGGCCGCCCGGTAGCAGGATCCGCCGCCGCCCCGAGCGCAGCCACACCGACCACTGTCAGCATCCCGAGAAATGCC
This sequence comes from uncultured Planctomycetota bacterium, assembly GCA_963786455.1. Classification (GTDB taxonomy): domain Bacteria; phylum Planctomycetota; class Planctomycetia; order Pirellulales; family Lacipirellulaceae; genus JABDGM01. Next base: position 220,835 of record CAWAZX010000021.1, read on the forward strand.
CAGGGGAACGTCTTCCGCTTCAATCGATAACTGGTTTGAACCGCCGTCGGATTGAGCTTGTACACCTCCACGACCTCGCGACACCACCGGCTCGTGCCAATAAAGTAGGTGACAACCACGCTTTCCACAAACACAACCACGAGTGCCGCCGCAACACCTGTGAGACGATGAACCGTGGCCCACCTCATGATGTCGCTATCGGGATGAGGTAGCGTGTAAAGGTCTCCCATGGTAAGCCCCAACACCATCGCCGCGATCAGCAATATCAGAGAAAATGAAGCGAGGGTGATAAGGATACGTGTCATTAAAGCGAATCGGTGGGGCAGTGAGTAGACTTGAGTGTGCGAGTTTCAGGGTGCCGGATGGTGGATGCGGGATGCCGGGATCCGAGCCGCCCGCATACCGCATGGCCGAAAAACCCCTGCTCCCCGCATCCTTACTTAAGCCTACCGGCATTACCGCCCAACCGCACCCCCCTGCCCTATTTTGAGTAGTTCGATGGCCGTTTCCAACAAACCAACGCTCGCAATAACGATGGGTGATCCGGCTGGCATCGGTCCGGAGGTGATCGTTGGCGCTTGGTACGATGAGCGGGTTCACTCGTTGGCCAGGCTTGTTGTTATCGGACATCCGGAGATACTGCTTCGCGCCGCCCGGCTACTCAACGTCGACCTCGATGTATTCGAGGTACACTCGCCGCAATCAAACGGTGGGCCAGCGTCTGGGCCCACGAAAATGGTTTGCATTCGTTCGAGTGGCGACGATGTGCTTAATCTGTCGGACGGCCGTGTGGATGCCCGCGCCGGTGAAGCCGCATTTCAGGCCGTTATCCGAGCAGCCGATTTGGCGTTGGCAGGAGAGGTTGACGGCGTCGTCACCGCTCCGCTCAGCAAGGCAGCTCTTCATGCGGCGGGCCATACGTACCCTGGTCACACGGAACTACTGGCTGAGATTTGCGGCGTTTCGGAATTCGCCATGATGCTGTATCTGCCGCCGGGTCCGGCAATCCGTGCGCCGGCCGGGCTCGGAGTCGCGCATGTAACGCTGCACCAGTCGCTGAGTAGCGTTTTTGCCGATTTGAAGCAGGATGCGATATTTTCGAAATGCCGCCTGGCAGACGACGTCATGCGCCGTTTGGGTGCCAAGCGGCCACGGTTGGCCGTGTGCGCACTCAATCCGCATGCCGGCGAGGAGGGCCTATTTGGCGACGAGGAGGATACGGTCATTCGGCCGGCAGTCGAAGCGGCGCAACGTGCCGGCATCAATGCTTCGGGCCCCTTCCCGACCGACACGCTGATGTTGCGAGCACGCGACGGCGAATTCGATGCTGTGGTTGCTATGTATCACGACCAGGGGCATATTGCGCTGAAGCTGCTGGGAATGCATGCGGCAGTTAACGTCACCTTGGGGCTTCCCATCGTTCGCACAAGTGTCGCTCACGGCACGGCCTTCGATCGGGCCTGGAAAGGAACGGCGCGATGTGAAGGCATGGTCGCGGCAATTCGCACCGCGGCTCAATTGGCCGCGAGCGCACGACCGTCGGATCCGTAGTTATCGTACGGGTTGATTCAATGGCGGTTGGTCCGCCCTGGCCGCAACGTCTTGCTGACGCTCGCGCCGCAGTTTTTCGATGAGTATGGCGGTGTGGTCGACCCAATCGACGTTGGGCGGCACATAATCGAATTGGCTCGGCGCAATGGGCACGTCGAACGCAACATCGGAAAACTCTAGCACCGCCGTCGGCTGGTTGCTCAGTTGGTAGACCGGCCGCGACGCATTCGTACCAGCCGGCAGCGACGTTCCCAACCGCCGATATTCAATGCGATACGGAAACAAATCGGCCTGCCCGAACAACAATAGGACTTCTCCGGGAAGCCGGTCTGGTGTCGATGCGGCTCCTCCTGGCTCTCGACTCTCGACGCTCGACTCTCGACCTCCGACTAGCGCCGCCAACTTATCGCTCCGCCAACGACCGACGACCGCAAAGTACTGCTGGCTGGCAGTACCGGCTGAGTCCGGTGCGACAAGCCGCATCGCCTGCGGCGGAAAAAAAGTGAAGTTGTCCCGCAGTGCGACAAGCAAGCGGGGCACGCCGCCGCATTGAGAAATCATGTCGTTTTGAGCCGGCGACCAATTTGCCTGACCAGGACGAATTTCTTCGTATCGACCCGCTGCGAGCACGGGATCTGAGCGTAGCTTCCGCAAATCAACGCGTGTCACGGTGCGACCCGTCGGCAACGCGCGGTCCAACCAGAGAAACCGACCGTTGGAGATTTGCGACAAGCGAATCTCGGGGCCGATTTGAAGCTCCAACCGTACGCGGAGGTCGTCGCCGGCACCTTGCTGCCAATAGCTTCCTGCTCCGTACAACTGCTGGCTATTAATTGTCGTTTGATGTCGAAGTTCTGCCGCGACACTCGGGCGCCGTTCCAAGCGAGCTACCGCTTCCACGAGCAAGCGGTCGCCCGCAGAAAGCCCGTCCGTAGCAGGCGACGCGGCGGCATTGGATTCCGATACGGTTGCCGGAGCGGCCGGCAATGACGCTTGCGTGGCGGCGAAAGCAGCGGGCACCGCTATCAACGCACGCGCCACATAAAGGCCGATCAGGGCTGTCAAACGACGCAAACTATTCTTCATCTGCCGGTTTTGCCGGTTTTGCCAAAGAAACGGCTATCACAGGACCGACCAATACACTCCAGAGACCACGTTTCGCGACAACGTTGCGCCACCACGCCCAGGCACGGTGCTGCACGCGAAAGCGCGAACGCCTGGCCGGTTGGCTGCCGTGGCGAGCGGATTGTAATTGTCGCTCGCTTGGAGAGTCCACCGCAATTACGAATCAAAACTCTCTCCCTGGCCCCTCACCCGCTGAGTGGCTGGGGAGAGGGTTTTGAAAAGAAAATGCTAGCGACGCGCCCGTTTCAGCGTTGCAAACCAATCGACTTGTCGTGAGTGCTCGAGAGAGACCTCGTTGCGGCCCGAGAGCGGGCGATCTAGCGAGCCTCGAGCCATGTGAAGGGGGGATGTCATGCGAGTTGAGCGTACGCTCGTGGGAATATTGTTTCTAGTTGCGGCGGCGTCGGGCGGCTGTGGAGGCCAGCTCGCATACAACTTGCCGCCAGCGACCCGCTTAATGGAACCTGGCCCCGGCGTTGGGGGCCCAGGACCGGGCGTCATTCCGCCTGCTGGCAATCCGTATGGACTGTATGGCGGCGCTGTTGGCCGTTTTGGAGATGGGGCCGGAACATACATGGGCGGTTACGGTGACGGTGCACCGTGCGGACCGTATGCGGCGAACAATTCCGCTCAACCCATGGGCCCGCCGCGAGCCATCGGCGCACCGCGAGGCAATGCAATCGCCGGTACCGCCACGAGCGACGTCGTCCAAGCTAGCTACAGCTGCGGTTGCGGAGGCGCTTGTGGCTGTGGAGGCGGTTGTGGCGGCGCTTGCGGATGCGATGACGGCTATGCCGGAGACTGTGGTTGCGGCGGTAATTGTGGCGGCGAATGCAGTTGTGGGCCAGGCTGCGGATGTGGAGGCGGTTGTGGCTCAGGTTGCTGCTGCCTCAATGAATTCTGCAACGATTGCCACGCGTTCGTCGGCTCTTGTGCCCAATGTGGTTGCGCCCCCGGTCAGTGCCTGTGCGCAACCCTCGGTGGGGCGCTGCACGGAATCCTCGGCGGTCACGGCCACATGCGGCCCGGTTCCACGGAGGCTTTTGCCGACGGCGGCGCGTTCGCCGGAATGGCGACGTCACAGATCGCGTTTCTCGGCGCCGAAGGCGTGCAAGTTTCCTGGGATGTCGGCGGCTACGGCATGTTCGATTCCGAGGCGCTGGTGATTCCGGGCCGACAGGACTTCTACCAAGGCGCGATTTATCGCCTGAAGCTGACGAACATTCCGGGCCGGCCGGGCGTGGAGTTGTATCCCGACGCTCGAAGTCGCCCCGGTCACGCCGCGCACCGATGCGTACCTGGCCCACTCGCCGATCCCCGTGCAGTTCACCGAAGAAGATTTCGACCAGGTGCTAAGCGGCAACTTTGTCACCAAGGTGATCTACCTGCCCGATCCGGAGTTCCAGGAACTGGCGCTGGCCGGCGTCGAAACGCTGGTGAGCACGCGGCTCGATCCGGGCGTCGATCCGATCGCCGAAGCCGATCGCCGCGGCTCGATCCTGGCGATCGTCCGCATGGGCAACAAGGATTTGGAAGCCAGGCTACGGGAACGACACGCACGATGAACCTGAACAAGTGGTGCCGGCAGCGTACGTGACGCAGCCATGAGTGGCGACAACGCCGCACGTCGTATGAAAGCCAGGCCGTCTATAACGAACCGGCGAAGGCCGACGCGCGAACACCCGACACGCGGAAGATCGACGCCAGCGTCGTTCAAGCTCAATATGGTCGAGCCATGCGGACCCGGCTATGGCGGCGGCACTACGCCGATGGATCGGGTGGCGAACATGCCAATGGGCATGCCGACCTCGCGGCTTCGCGCCGCCCGCCATGCCGCCGAACTATGTCGCCGGCGCACCGCAATGGGGCATGCCGATCACCGGCACGCCGATCGGTCTGCCGGGCCCGCCGCACATTCCGCTGGGGACACCGGCCGGCTTGCAGCAGCACGTGATGCACAACCGCACGCGGATCCTCATGCCGCCGCCGGTCGCCAAGATGAAGATCACCGTCAAGCAGCGTCCGGGCATGAATTATCCGCGGCCAGTGAACCACGTGCAGATCAACGAAACGCAACGTGAGCCGCTGCGGCTCATTCCGGGCTGGTTGGCGGCTTGTTCCATCATCCACCGACGGCGGCCACGGCGGCTACGGTGACCGGAATTGTCAGTAGAGCGACCCGTAGTTGCCAGCTGAGAAACGAGCTCGAGCAGCTGTCTGCATGTGCTGAACTCACTGAACTCCTACAACCACTGAACCTACTCACTTGTGTGACATTCCCCATGACAACGGTGCTGGTGCTCGTGCGTTCGCTACGGCGAATGCGAGTCGAGGGCATACTGCGATGGGCAGTACTGGTGTTCTTGGCGATCGGCCTGCCGGCCACCGCCCAGCAGCGACCAGTGCACTGGCTCAATGCCGGTGCCATGCCTCCGGGAGCGATTGGTAGCCTGCGACTTCACCGGGGCGGACCGTTGTCGGGGTACTTCCAGCCAGTGCAGATCCGAGCGCCGGAAGGCGCTCGGATCGCACTGGCCATGGAAGAAGCGATTCGGCGACGTCGCAGTATCAACGAGCTGCTGGTTGGACTGCAGATCGGCCCCGTGTATCGATTCTCGGTCGCCGAGCATTCCGAATTATCCCGAGAGTCGAAATCTTCCCTACGGTCGAGCTCATCGACCGCCTCTATCCGCCGCCGGACTTGGCGCTGCGATATCCCGATTCCGATCGAGCTGACGCTCGACGAACTGGAGCTTGCGGCCCGACGGAACGTTCGTAACGCGGGTGATCTACGTCGAAGATCCGCAGCAGGCGTTGCCGGTCGCCCAACGCCGCGACAGCGATCAACGCTGGATGGAAGCGCCGCCGGGCGAAGATCCGCTGGTGACGGCCGACCGATTCGGCCGCCCCATGGCGATCCTGCGCATTGGCGGGCGCGTACCCAGCTCCACAGGCGACGGTGCGTGCGTTCCACAGGCCGTGCCGCCGGCCATTTTGTATGACCCGACGTCGGTCTCGCCGGAAAACTGCGTCGATGGCACTCCGGCGCTCCAGGCACTCCGAGCGCCCGCGACATCGCCAAGTCCTCGCACCCGTTGAGCAATATGAACTCGTCCGAGCAACACGCGATTCGACGTCTCCCAGCTTGCGGTCTCCCCGCATGGTGGAGATGCCTGCTCGTGGCGTTGGCGACAATCATCATGTGTTCGTGCAGCCGACCGCTTACGGCCACAGCGCAGGGCGTCGACGAAGACACGGTGATCATTAGTGATAACGATAGCGCAACCGTTTCGGACGACGTGCCACCGGCGCCGAGCGGCATGGCGCCCAGCGCTCCGATTTTTTTGCGGGGCACAGAGATCGTCGAGGAGCCTCGTCCCGAGATGAGCTACAGTTGTGAGAGCTGCGGCCCGGATGGAGTTGGTGCGACGATTTGCGACCCGTACGGACGTGTGATCGGTCCGAGCGACGAATACCTGTGCGATGGCGGCGACTTTCACTCTCCGGCTGGTGTGCGGGCCGATTGGGTTGTGGAAGGCCTTGAACAGGAAGACGCCGTCGCGCATTACGATACGGTCGACGGCCGTTTGATCGTCGTACCGAGTAATCGCGTGTGTATTTACGCGCCGCGGTTTGCTGCGGTGCGGCGGGTCGTAAATCTCATGGCTCACGAGCAGCCGTTGTTTGTCAACGAGATTCTTGACGAAGAATCGCCGGCCAAAGCGGCAGAAGCACAGCCCGTCGCCTCGTCGCTGCAACGCCACGCCGTGGCGATCAACCTTGCCAAGCGGCCACCTATCCTGTTCCGCCAACGTCAGCAGGCCGGCGAATTGGAGCAACTCTACGCCACGATGGAGGCGTACAATTCGGTCGCCCCCTACTCACTGCTCGAAATCATCCAGACTGGCCAGGTCGACAACATGGAAACGCCAAGGCTGGCCGCGGCCACTAAGTCCGCCATCATCTGGACCAGCGTCCAAGCGCCGCAAGTTGTCATCAACAACAAGAAAGCCCAGGAAATCGACGGCCTGCGCCAGGCCGGCATCATCTACCAGGCCGACGAGCCCGACAATCCACGGTTACGGCTGGTGAAGCTGGCCTCCTGCGGACATGCGCTGCCGGGTGAAGAGGTCGAGTTTACCCTCCGCTTCGACAACATCGGCGACCAGGTCATCGGCAACGTGACGATCGTCGACAATCTTTCCACGCGATTGGAATACATTGCGGGCTCGGCCGTCAGCAGCGTCGATGCCAACTTCATCACCGAGCCGAATCCTGCGGGCTCCACCATTCTGCGGTGGGAAATTCAAGATCCCGTCGAACCGAGCAAAGGCGGCGTGCTGAGGTTCCGCACGCGAGTGCGGTAGTTCCTGTCCGTGCTTGTTTAAACGGACACGAGATTCCCATAATACGACGACCGCCTGTTTTTGCATCCATTCCCGGCAAATCTGCCCTGCCCTGCCGGCCGGGTGATTGCTAGAATTCTCACCGCGAACCTGAAGCGGGCCGGCCTCTCTGTTGCGATATGATGTCGACCTCAGGCCGGCGACATCGTTGCCGGCCTTATGCTTTCGTGGTTTGCTTTGTACCACCCCACCACTGACTCCCACCTAGGACGCTCTCCGCACCGCTGTGGCACACCTCGCCTTCATCTTTTGTTGTTTTGTCTGGGGTACGACGTTTATCCTGCTGGAGCGCGTGACGCACGTCTTTGGGCCGGTGGAAATCGGCATCTGCAGGATGCTCAGCGGCGCGGCCGTAGTCGGTTTCTTTTGGTGGTTGCGGCGTGGCGAGATTCAGCTGCGGAGGTGGGATTGGATCCACATGATCCTTGTGGCCCTGGTTTTTACGGCCCCGCCGCAGGTGATGCAGGCATACGTGCTGGCACAAGGTTACGGTCACAGCTTCTTTGGCACGATGGTGGCCGCTATTCCGCTGCTCACGATCCTCGTATCGGTGCCGATGCTGGGCATCGTTCCGACGACGCGGGAGCTGGTTGGCGTCCTTGGCGGCCTCGCATGCATGTGGTTGATCGTCGAAGACGGCGTGCATCGCGGCATGTCGTTCGGACTCTTGGCGCTGACGTTTGTTGTCCCGCTGTCTTCAGCGCTGAGCAACACGTACATCAAATGGAAACTGCCGCACGTGCCGGCGGCACCACTCACCACGACGCTCTTGATCGCGGCAAGTTTCGCCCTGTTACCGCTTCAGCTGTCCACGCCGACGCTTGAGGCGATGCACATTGCAGGGCCGACGAACGCCCCCGTCACGCCTATGGCAATCGTATACTTACTGCTGTTGGGCATCGTTGGAAGTGGCTTGTCGACGATGGTTTTCATTTGGATGATTCTCAAGAAAGGTCCGCTATTTGCCGGGATGACGACGTACGTCGTGCCGGTGCTCGCTTTGCTCTGGGGCACTTTGGACCACGAGACGATCAGCACGCAACAGATGTTGGCCATTGGCGGCGTACTGGCCATGGTCGCGTTAGTACAAACGGGCTCGCGCGACGGCCACTGTGGCGACAGATCTCCGAAGTTCCCGAACATTCGTCGTTGGTGTCGCTTTCGCCCGAACCTCAAATTGCAGTGGTTCCCACGCCGGAGTTCGCTCGCCGCCGAATTCGCTCTTGCCCCAGCCCGAATCGCAAGTCGCCTACATCATGTCGTCGCATCCTTGGCTCGCCGACCGCACCGCAAAGTTCGATAGCTCGGGCATCCGCAAGGTATTCGACCTGGCGGCCAAGATGCCGAACCCGATCAATCTCTCGATCGGCCAGCCCGACTTCCCCGTGCCCGAGGCGGTCAAGGAAGCGGCCATCGCGGCGATCCGCGGCGACAAGAACGGCTACAGCGTCACGCAGGGCATCCCCGAGCTGCTCGCGCGACTGCAACGGCAAGTCGACGCAGCAGTACGGCCACGCCGACCGCCGCGTGCTGGTCACCTCCGGCACCAGCGGCGCGCTGGTGCTGGCCGTGCTGGCGATGATCAATCCGGGCGACGAAGTGATCGTGTTCGATCCCTACTTCGTGATGTACCCGGCGCTGGTGGGGATGGTCGGCGGCACGATGCGTGACGGTCGACACCTATCCCGACTTTCGCATCGATCCCCAGCGCGTAGCCGCCGCGATCACGCCGCGCACGAAGATGATCCTGCTCAACAGCCCGGCCAACCCGACCGGTGTCGTGGCCGGCGAAGCGGAAGTCCGCGCACTGGCCGAGCTGGCCGCCAAGCACAACATCGCCCTGGTGAGCGACGAAATCTACCGCGAGTTCTGTTACGACGACTCGCTTGCTAGCCCCGCACAATGGAACGACCAGACGATCGTCGTCGACGGCTTCAGCAAAACGTATGGCGTCACCGGCTGGCGGCTCGGCTTCGTCCACGGCCCGTCGGCCATCATCGACAAGCTGACCATGCTGCAGCAGTACACGTTCGTGTGTGCGCCGCATCCGCTGCAATGGGCGGCTGTCGCGGCACTGGACGTCGACATGAGTGACGAGCGTAGCCACATACCGTAGCCGGCGCGATTTGGTGGTCACTGGCCTCCAAGAGGCCGGCTACAGTGTCACCAAGCCGGGCGGGGCGTTCTACGTCTTCCCCCAAGTGCCGGAAGGCGGCGGCACGGGCAGCGAGTTCGTCGCTCGGGCGATCGCCAAGGAGCTACTCATCATCCCCGGCGGCATTTTCAGCGGCCGCGACACGCACTTCCGCATCTCCTACGCGGCCAGTGAAGCGACAATCTGCCGCGGGCTAGAAGTACTACGCCAGCGGATTTAGCGGCGGGGCTTGCCCCGCGAATTTGTTGCAAAAAACGCCGAGGGCAAACTCCGACGCTAAATGCGGTGGATGCTTGACAGCCCTATGTCACCGGACTACCATCACGCTCGTCTTGTTGCAGTCTGGGGCCAGCGACCTGTCTTGGTTTTCTTTGGGCCACGAGCCAAGTGCATTGGTTTGGCAACAAGACGTTGCGTCGACCGTGAAAGAGCGGTCGGGGCAACAATTGCCATCATGACGATGGCCGGTGAGACAGGTGCTTTAGCGAACCGCTGACGAGGTGGGCCAGCGCGTACGCAGTTCACGGCATCTGTTCTGCCAAACATTTTGCGATGCTCTGCGCTGGTGGTTCAGGTTCGCCACGGCGAATCCGCCGTGGTGGACAAGGTGCCTCTAGTCGTTGGCATCGGTGCGTGCGCAGTTTGTCACAGCGGGCCAGACCTAACCCTGTGAGTGAATTGCGGAGGTAGCATCATGTATTGTGGACGACCGTCTCGGTCTGTTTGCGTGGCTGCGCTTGTCGCGGCCTGTTGGTCCAGCGGCGCTTTGGCGTTGCCGTATTTGCCAGCGGTTCCCAAAGGAAATATTGCGGTCAACCTGCGGCCGGTGGCGACCGGCATGGCCGCCCCGCTTACGGGTTCATCCGCCCGGCGACACCAACCGCCTGTTCGTCCTGGAGCAGAACGGGCTGATGCGAATCATTCAGAACGGCGCATTGTTGCCGGGTAACGCGCTCGATATGCAAAGCCGCGTGCAACCGCCGCTCAATCCCGAGCAACGCCAACGACGAGCGCGGACTGTTGGGCCTGGCGTTCCATCCGGGCTTCAACAACCAGGCAAGCCCCGGATTTCGCACGCTCTACACGTACACCAGCGAGCCGATTCCACCGGCATCGGCCGACCTATCCCGCCCCGAACAACGCCACGCAGAACTACATGAATGCTCATCTCCGAATGGAAAATGTCGGCCGGCGAACCCGAACGTCGTCGATCCGACATCGCGCCGCGAGATCATTTCGTTCGGCAAGAACGCCGGCAATCACAACGGCGGCACCGATCGCGTTCGGCCCGGATGGCTACCTCTACCTGGCGCTGGGCGACGGCGGCAACGCGAACGACGTCGGCGCCAGCCACATCGAGCCGGGCGGCAATGCGCAGAACCTCACGACGCCGCTGGGCAAGATGATCCGCATCGATCCGATTAATCCCGTCGCTCACGCCCGGCAGCGCCGACGCCGCGAGCGGCAATGGCCAGTACCGCATCCCGGCGACGAATCCGTTCGACGGTGCTGGCCAGGTTCCGGAGATCTATGCGCTTGGGTCTTCGCAATCCGTACCGTTTCGCCTTCGATCGCATGAACGGCGAGCTGATCCTGGCCGACGTCGGCCAGAACAACATCGAGGAAATCAACCGCATCACCATCGGCGGCAACTACGGCTGGGCGGTCAAGGAAGGCGAGTTGCTGTTCGATCGCGCGACCGGCAGCATCGGTACGTCCGCCCGGGAATCGCAGCCCCGGCAGTCCCGGCCGGCTTGATCGACCCGATCTCCGGTCCGCTCGAGCACGCTGCAGTACGACCACGGCGACGGCATCTCGATCACCGGCGGGTTCGTCTATCGCGGCACGGCGATTCCCGAGCTGGTCGGCAAGTACGTGTTCGGCGACCTGGCGCTATGCCGTCATCCGGCGGCAATCCGCGCATCGACGGCCGGCTGTTTTACGCCGACCTGCAGACCGGCGAGATCAAGGAGTTCCTGCTGCCGCAATTCGCCAACGGCAAATCTGCCCAACGGGCTGACGGTGCACGGCTTCGGCGAGGACGGCAACGGCGAGATGTACGCGATGGTCACCAACACGCCGGCCAATGGCACGGGCGGCATCGTCTACAAGCTGCGTGCCAGTTCCGGAGCCGCGCGACTGCGCTGTTGCTGCACTTGGCGGCTGCGCGTCGCACGGTGCAAATCGATCGGCGTCGGCGATGGCGATAATTAGCATCTTGCGTCATGAACACGGCGGAGCATGTGCACCGAAGCACATGCTTCCAGCTCGCGTGGCCGACCCGATCTCGCCGCACTGCAATCGTCATTGCGTCTGCCGGCTCGATATGGACCACGGCGTCCATGACATTGTGTTTGGATGCCAGCAGTGCGTCCTTCACGCGATGTGCGATCTCGTGGCCGTCGCGGACCGTCATGTCGCCGCGGCACTTCGACGTGGATATCGACCCACAGCCCAAGCCGCTCTTGCGCACGCGGCACATGTCGATGCCGGCCACGCCGTCGACGCTGACGGGCGATTTCGCGGATATCGTCGATCACGCTTTCCGGCAGCGAGGCGTCCATGATTTCGCGCCACGCCGTGCGAAACAGCCGCACGCCGTTGAAGGCAATGACGCCGGCGGCGAACAGCGCGGCCCAATCGTCGGCCGGCTCGTAGCCTTTGCCGCCCACGAGCGCGATCGAAATCCCGATGAACGCGGCCAGCGACGTGAGCGAATCGCTGCGATGGTGCCAGGCGTCGGTCTCGCATCGCATTGCTGTCGATCGATTCGCCGGTGCGAAACAGGAAGCGAAACAGCAGCTCCTTCGATCACGACGACCAGCACGAGCACGACGAGCGTGAACGGCGCCGGCGCATGATGCGGCGTGCGAATCTCGCGCACGCTCTGGATGGCGATGCCGACGGCGGCGGCCAACAAGCCGGTGGCGATCGACCAGTGCGGCCGCCGGCTCGACTTTGCCATAGCCGAACGGATATTTTTCATCCGGCGGCTGGGCGGCGATTTTCAGACTGCCGGCCACGACCAGCCCGCTCACGACGTCGAGCATCGATTCGACGCCGTCGGCGATGAGCGCGTAGGAATGGCCGACGAGGCCGGCGATGATCTTCACGGCACCCAAGCCCGACGCTGACCAGCACTGCCGCCAGACTGGCGCGGATGCCCGTCGCGGCCGACTCGTCGAAGCTTCGGCTGAGCGGCAGTCGGCTTGCGACGGGAAGCTGCGACATGGCTTGTTGTGCCGTGGCTGATGCACGCGACGATAATCCTGCGTGCCGACTCTGACTCGTCGACTCGCGTACTGTCCGACTCGCGACATCGTTACTCTTCCTCTTCCTTGAGCTTCGCCTTGGCGATGATCTGCTGCTGGACGTTCGGCGGCACGACGTCGTAGCGGCGAGAACTCCATCGTGTAGCTGCCCTGGCCGCCGGTCATCGAGGAGAGCGTGCGGGCGTAGGTCATCACTTCGGCCAGCGGGCACGTGGCTTCGACGGTCGTCATGCCGCCGCCGGCCGAGTCCATGCCGACCATCTGGCCGCGGCGGCCGGAGAGGTCGCTCGACACGTCGCCCACGTTGCCGACCGGCACGGTGATCGCGCAGCTTCACGATCGGCTCCAGCAGGCTCGGCCGCGCTTCGCGGAACACGTTGGCAAACGCCTGCCGGCCGGCGATGCGGAACGCCGTTTCGTTCGAGTCGACCGGATGGTCCTTGCCGAAGTGCACTTCGACGCAGATGTTCTGCACCGGGTAGCCGGCCACGACGCCGGAGGCGATCTTTTCCAAGAAAGCCCTTTTCGATCGCCGGCAGGAAGTTGCCGGGGATCGTGCCGCCGACGACCGTGTCGACCCACAGGAAATTGTTCTTCTCGTGGAAGTGCGTGTGCCTTGAGGTGCGGAAAGCGTTCCTTGGTGGCGAAATCTTCCGGCTTGGTGCCTTCCGGGAACGGATACATGCGAATGTGCACTTCGCCGAACTGGCCGGAGCCGCCCGACTGCTTCTTGTGCCGGTAGCTGCCCTCGGCGTTGGTCTGGATCGTTTCGCGATACGGAATCTTCGGCTCGTGCGTCTCGACTTCGACCTTGTCGCGGCGCTTGAGCCGCTCGCGCAGCAGCTGCAGGTGCAGCTCGCTCATGCCGGTGAGCACCATCTCCTTGGTTTCCTGATCGTGCTCGAGGTGGACGGTGCGGTCTTCTTCGGTGATCTTGTGCAGCGCGCCGGAAAGCTTCGTTTCGTCGCCGCGGGCCTTGGGCGCGACGGCCAGGCCGACCATCGGCGTCGGGAATTTGATCGGCGGCAGTTCGACTTCGCCGAGCGACGTGCCGGTGTGCAGGTCTTCGGTCTTGGCGACGGCCACGATGTCGCCGGCGATCGCCTGATCGACGGGCGTCGTCTTCTCGGCCTGCACCGAAAGCAGCGGGCCGATCTTGATGCCCTTGCGCGAGCCCGGCGACGTGCACCGTGCTGTCCTTCTTCAGCGTGCCGGAAAACACGCGGATGTAGCTCAGCCGCTGCACGAACGGATCGATCCGCGTCTTGAACACCTGGGCGGCCAGCGGCGCGGCCGGATCGCGCTTGAGCGTCACGTCGTCGCCGTCCTTCTTCGCCGTGCGCGGAACGGCGGTCGGCGGCAGCGACGCCTGCGCGAGCACGGCCAGCAGCTCGTCGAGGCCGACGCCCATCTTCGTCGAAACGCAAACGATCGGCGTCAGCGTTCCCTGCCGCACCGCTTCGGCGCACAGCCGCTGCAGCTCCTCCTTCGACGGCATTTCGCCTTCGAGGTATTTCTCCATCACGGCTTCGTCGGCCTCGATGATCGATTCCAACACCGATTCGCTGAGCTTCGGCCGGATCGATCAGCGCGCCGGCCGTGTCCTTGGGCAGGTCGAGCGTGCTGACGACGCCCTTCAAATCGTGCCCCTGGCCGATCGGCACGTTGAACAGCGCGCACTGCGTGCCGAACACTTCTTTGATCGAATCGATGAGGTCCGGGAAGTTGATGTTGTCGGTATCGAGCTTGGTGATGCACAGGATGCGGCCCAAGCCCGCGTCGCCCGCTTCCTGCCACACGCGGCGCGTGTTCACCTTGATGCCGGCGTGGGCGTCGATCGCGATGACCGCCGTTTCGACCGCCCGCAATGCGCCGATCGTCTGGCCGATGAGATCCGGGTAGCCGGGCGTGTCGATCACGTTGAATCGCTTGCCGGCGTGATCGAAGTGGACGATCGAGGCTTCGACCGAGTGCTTGTGATGCTTTTCCTCTTCGTCGAAGTCGCAGATGCTGGTGCCGTTATCGACGCTGGGCTGGCCGGTGACCGCGCCCGTCTTCACGAGCAGGTGATCGACGAGCGTCGTCTTGCCCGACGAGCCGTGTCCGCAGACGGCAATGTTGCGAATGTCGTCGACGTTCTTGGCCATGATTACTCCGTACAGCTATCGATTGCATTACGAAGTATGTTTTACCTGACTCGCCAGCGGCCCGCAGCGCATCCGCGCAGCGTCAACGTGCCTTCGTACAAGTGCCCGGCCGATGATGCAGCCGGCCAGACCCGCGGCGGCCAGCCGTGCGACGTCGTCGACCGTCGTGACGCCGCCCGAGGCGATCACCGGCACATCGACCGCCGCCTGCATCTCGGCCATCGCCGTCGACGTTCGGGCCCGGCCAGCATGCCGTCGGTGGCGATGTCGGTGTAGATGATCGCGGCCAGCGGCTCGTCGGCGAATTGCCGGGCCAGGTCGATGGCCGTCACGTCGCTGGTGTTCAGCCAGCCGTCGGTGGCCGCCCGGCCGTCGCGGGCATCGATCCCCAGCACCAGCTTGCCGGGATACTGCCGGCACAGCGTCGCGAAACCACTCCGGATCGGTCAACGCCGACGTGCCGATCACCAGCCGCGTCAGGCCGAAGTCGAGCAGCTCGCGAACCGATTGCTCGTCGCGAATGCCGCCGCCCAGCTCGCACTCGATGTCGATCGCCGCCAGGATGTCCTGCACGCTCGGCAGATTGACGGGCAGCCCCTCGCGGGCGCCTTCCAGATCGACGATGTGCAGATGCTGGGCGCCGTGCTCGGCGAACTGTCGGGCGACGGCGGCCGGGTCCTCGGCGAAGACGGTTTCTTGCTGGTAGTCGCCCTGCCGCAGGCGGACGCATTTTCCGCCGCGCAGATCGATCGCCGGCCAGATTTGCATCGAAAATCGTTCCGTCGTAGAGCTCGGTTACGCCAGGCAATTCGAGGAGCGCAGAAACACGAAATATGCCACACGTGCTGACGGTATGGCAAGAGGCGAGCGGTTTCGCGGCGACGCGCAAGTGCTTCGGTCGCAGAGGTTCTGAGCGCGCGAGGAAGCGAACTCGATGCGCGGGCAAGTTTGTCTGACCCTGCCCCCAGCATCCTCGATCCTATGCTCTCACACCAGCTCGGCGAAGTTCTTGAGCAGCCGCAAGCCCGCCGCCTGGCTCTTTTCCGGATGGAACTGCACGGCGAACAGATTGTCGCGCCAGATGCTCGAACAGAACGGCCGCGAATAGTCGGTCTCCGTGGCGACGACCGATGCGTCACGCGGCACAACGTAGTACGAATGCACGAAGTAGAAATGTGCGTCCGTCGTCGATGCCCTCGAAGATCGGCGGCCGGCGGCGAAACTGCACCTGGTTCCAGCCCATGTGCGGCACTTTGTACTCGGCCGGCACATTGAATCGCACGACTTCGCCCGGAATGATGCCCAGGCCTTCGTACTCGCCGTCTTCGAAGCTGTTGTCGAACAACAGTTGCAGGCCCAGGCAGATGCCGAGGAACGGCTTGCCGCCGTCGATCGCCGCGCGAATCGGCTCGACCAGCTTCCGCTCGCGCAAGGCCGCAATCGCATCGCGAAATGCACCAACGCCCGGCAGCACGATCTTTTCGGCGTCGGCCAGCACGGCCGGGTCGCTGGTGATCGTCGCCGCATGCCCGACGCGCTCGAACCCCTTCTGCACGCTGCGAAGGTTGCCCATTTCGTAGTCGATGATGGCGATCATGGGGGGAGGATTCAGGATGGGGGATGCGGGAGCAGGAACCGATTCGAGCGCGAAATGATTTAGCGGCGGGGCTTGCCCGCGCACTGTCACATTTCCGGCACCCAACTTCGACAGCGCCAGCACCGTAATGTTCGCGCAACACGCGCTATTCTACAGCCGCACAGTGCAGCCGTCAGCTACACTCAGCGTGGCATCGTTTCCGGATAGATGACGATCTCGATGCGGCGATTGCGGGCCCGGCCGGCGTCCGTGGCGTTCGAGACGACCGGGTGGCTGCCGCCGTGGCCGACGACAAAGAGCTGCTTCGGCGGCATGCCGCCGGCACGTGTAAGCACGTCGTACACGGCCATCGCCTGGGCGACCGCCAGATGCTGGTCGGTCGGGAACTGCGGCGAGGTCATCGGGCTGCCGTCGGTGTGGCCTTCGATGCCGATCAGCTGCTGCGGATAGTTCTGCGCCAGATCGGCAGCCACGCTCCGCAGCAGCGCGTCGGCTCCGACTTTGAACTGCGCGGTGCCGAAGTTGAACAGTTGGTCGCCGGGCAGCTCGATGCGAATCACGTCGCCGTCCTGGCGGACGTTGATGCCCGGCATGTTCGTGATCGACAGGCTGCGCAGCAAGCTGTTGTTCGCGCGGATCTCGGCCTGGCTGCGCGTCTGCACGCTCGCCGCCAGCGCCGTCGTTCGGTCCGCGAAGCTGATCGTTGTCGGTCTGCACGGCCGCCAGTCGATCGGTCGTGTCGCGCAGCTGCGTTTGCGTCGCCGAACCTGCTCTTCCAGCAATTGTGCCTGCTGCCGCGATTGGGCCAGCAGCGATTCCAGCTCTTGATTGTCGCGGTCGAGCGTGGCGGCCCGCTGTTGATACTGCTGCGTCTGCTGGGCCATCGCCGTTTGTTGCTCTGGCGTAATCGTGATCGCCGCTTGTTGACCACCGGCCGGCGCGTACACATACCGTCCGCCGCAGCCGTGGGCAAACAGCAACGTCAATCCCAGTGCGAGCGCGGTCGCGATCCGGCAAAAGCGGTCGTGTGACACGAAGGCGAGTCCTGTCGGTTGAAGAGCGGCAAGATACTAGCGACCTCCTGCTATCGCGACAAGATTGGCTAAGGCCACTCATTCATCAAAATCGACCGCCAGCATAGCTTGCGGCATTGTCATCGCTTGCGGCTTAGCGCCAAGGCCAGCTATCGTAATGTGGCAAGGGGGCGACATTTTACAAAATCCAAAGTTCCGCCTGATTGACCCCGAATTTCAGCCCGTGGTTGCCGCCATGCCTGTCTACCGCCACGCGACGATCATTGCCGTCATCCTCGCCGCGGCGTGCGTGTTCATCCTGGAACAATCCAGCGAATCGGGCTTTGCTGAAACCGCCGGCGCGATTCCGTTGACGATCGCCGATGCGACCCGGGAACTCGTCAGCGGCAACCTGAATCTCGCGGCGGGCCGGCAAATATCGCGGCTGTTCACCGCCATCTTCGTACACGGCGACCCGCAACACCTTGTTTACAACATGGTTTTTCTGTGGACCTTTGGCTTTCTCACGTCACAAATCCTGGGCCAGTGGTGGGCCCTGGTGATATTTGTCCTCTGCGGCATTGCCGGCAATATCCTGCAGGTGTGCCTGAATTTGAATTCCCCGGTACCCATCATCGGCGCGTCCGGTGCGATCAGCGGATTCGCGGGCACGTATCTCGGCCTTGCCTTGCGCTGGCAGCTTCCATGGCCCGATGTGTGGCCGATTGCCCACCCTATTCCACCCATGCAGCTCGGAGTCTTTGCAGTGCTGGGCTTCATCGGCGACGTGTATTTGCTGGCTAACCATGCTCAGCACCACATCGCCTACGGCGCCCACGTCGGTGGCTTCCTTTGCGGCTTCGCCATCGCGACCCTAATCACAACCGTCTATCCCACCTCCACGCGGTTTGAGCGTGCGTGGGAGAGTCGTTAGGGTATCGATGCAATTTGTGGTCGGCTGCTGGCATCCCCAATCTCATTCCAAGCGAGTTGCCTGCGCGGTTAACAGCAGCGCACCACTCGTCGACCCAGCGACAGCATTCGCTGCCGGCATCCAATTTGCAACCTGAGTTGTGCTGGTTGCGCATTGCGATATTGTCAAGCGGCGCAAGTTCCGCCTAACCAAGCTACGTCGGATCGCCGCACCAATGGATCTCGCTCGCCCTACTGCTGGGGAGGCTTGCGAGCGACGGAACCATTTCGAACTCAATTCAACCCAACCAACCGATGTTCCCGTTCTCGCTACTACCTTTAGTGCTTTTTATCCTGTTTCTCTCCGTGTGGGGTTTCGTCATGTGGCTGAAATTCCGCGAGCATCTGCACCTGGTGCGCCATCACGAACAGGAGCGCGCAGCCACATCGTTTCGGTGCGAAAAATGGGCACTCCGCGTCGCCATGTGGAAATTGAATATGAAGCCGGCTAGCTCCGGTCTTGAAACGCTTGCGCAGCCGATGGTCGCGACTTTATGGGGCGTCGGCTACGTACAGAATCGCGTTCAGCGGGTCGTCCATCACTTCGCCAACCTTGGTCGATGGCGTCCACACTTCCCAGTCGTGTTGCTGGTTCTTGTTCTTGGGGTTGGCCAGCCGCATGTCGAAGTCCATATAGATGATCGTGAAGACGCGGCGGGTCGACCTCGTCGTGTTGGGCCCGGCCCGGTGCAGCGTCCAGCCGAGGTGGAAGCTGACGTCGCCCAATGCGAACGGCTCTTGAACTTCGTCGACTTTCTGTTTCTTCACTTCGTCGCGAATCTGTTGCTCACTCTCGATACTGATCTCGAGGTCGCGGCCGATATGCTTGCGGTGGCTGCCTCGGCCGAAGCAAAGCGGGCCCATTTCCATTGGCACTGGCTGGAGCGGAATCCAGGCGGTCACCGAGTTCGGGTTGGACATCGGCCAGTACTGCTGGTCGACGTGCCAGGGAGTGAACGCGCCCGAGGATTCTTTGAAGAGCGCCTGGTCGTGCCACATTCGCACGCCGCGCGTTCCCATGAGCTCGGTCGCGATGCGGGCGAGGCGCTTGTTGAATGCCAGCTCGCGCACGCGCTCGCTGCGAGTCCACAGGTTGCAGACTTGGATGAATGCTTGATCGTAGAGCGTGCGCTTCTCGAGCGGTGTGTCTTTCAGGCGGTTGCCTTCGTCCACGAGTCGGTCGAGCTCAGGGGTATAGCGGGCCAGCACTTCGGGCTGCAGCACGCCAGGCAAGCGGATAAATCCGTCCTCACGGAAGCGGCGCACGGCCGCCGGATCGAGATGATACGGCCTGTCTAGCTCCGTTATCGATTCGTTCGTGGACATGGGCGATACGTCGGCCTTGAAAAACGTGCTATGTATACGATCCTAAGGAAGGCTGCGGTGTTTTACAATCGGCTCCGTGCGGTGACTAATTGGGGTCGACTTGTCTCCGCTCGACGTGCAGCGAGAATTCCCGCATGCGGTATTTAGTGCGAGGACGAGTGAAGCCGGGTAAAGAAGTCGCGTTGGCCAAGGCGATCGAGCGAGGCACATTCGGGCACGGATCGGTGGCCGAGGGCGAGTATCTGCGCAATATGCAGGACGCACGGTTGTTCCACGACGGCACCGCCCGCTGGGTCGAGGTCTGCTACTGCAATGTGCCGCTCGAAGAGGAGCGGCCGTATTGGGAAGAGTTTTTTGACCTCGTGAAAATTCAAGACGCTCACGCACGTGCCAACTGCCGAGATGAGAACGGTAGCGAGACATGGGTCTGCGGCGACTGCGATTGCACTGAGCGGCTTGAGTCGCGACTGGCCGAGCAGGCGCCTGCTTTCTTGCCAATTCTGACGGCGTCCGCCAAGCAACACTGAGCCGGAATTGTCAGCGGCCCCGAACGTGGACTCTCGAATCTAAAGCGCAAGCGACAGCGACTGCCCGGACACGAGATCCAATAGCAGATCGTCATCCAGCAGAATGTCCCGGCCGGCCGAGTGGCCATCGTCGAGGTCCGTCAGTGCGGCATCCGCCGCCTTACTCGACAGCCGGCGGGACGGCACAGCGGCCAATAACAGGTTTGATGGCTGGCTCGCGGACACTTCCAATGCGAACGGCTGAGCGAGATTAGCCACCGAGGTATCTTGGCCGCCGGTGCTGGTTTGGACCAACTTCGCCGCGAACACGTTGTCGCTGGTACCCGCTACGCTCGTCGTGCCCTCAAGCGAGCTGAGCGAAAAGGGCGCTAAACTTGGGGGGTTGTAGAGCACTTGGAGTTGCGGTCGGTTCGCCGCAACTGTCGATTCCTTCGAACTGAACACCAAGTCATCCTTGGTCGTGTTCGCATAGTCTTGAAGTATGAAGCCGAAATTGGTGGCCGGGTTATTGACCCAGCCCTGCACGACGGCCAGGCCCGCCGCGTTGAGAACGACGTTGCGGATGCCGCTGACTGTCGCCGTGACGGTTCCCAGCACGGTTGAGTAGCGGTCCAACGAACCCTGAGCGCCGGCGGAATGCCAATTGGTTCCCGTGGTGGCCTTGTTCCAAGTGGCTTGCAGCTCCGTCCAGCTTCGCTTTAATTCGTAGATCTCGTACGTGTCGGCGCTCGTGCCGGTGACATTGACCGACAGCGTCGCCGACTGCAGCGTGCTGCCGGCGGGAATGCTGCTCAGGTCCCACTTGAGAAGTGCCCCGAAATCAGGATTGCCGTCCGCGATGAGGCTCGACGCTGCACCATAGTTCGAAGTCTTCTTTCCATCCGAAATATAAGTGTCGGCCGTGGCCGCGAGCGTGACAGTCACCGGGTTCACTACGATATGGACATAGTCGGTCGCCGTGAACTGCGTATCGGTAGCTTCGAGTTGCAGCCAATAATTTCCGCTCGTGCTGAAGGTGGCCGTCGTATCGATTGCCGAAGCGTCTCCAAACGTAACGCTGCCCGGGCCACTGTAGACGCTCCAAGTCGTTGTCACCGGGTTCGGCAACCCATCGTCCGTGACTGTGCCATCAAGTACTGCTGAGCTCGTAACCAGGATGTTCTGGCTGGCACCTGCGTCCACAGTGGGCATGCCGGGATTGAAGCCAGCTTGGTCTAGCGTGGCGACAAACACAGCTCGAAACGGTGCCGCTATTTAGCCAAGATTCTTCCACAGGATGTGGGTCGAAGTCATTCGTATCCCGGAAATAACCTGAAACATGAACGTCGCCGTCAGGTGTCACACTCACGCTTTCCCCATCGGTCCATCGCAGAATTGCCGCCGAATGGGACGGCCCAGCGAAAGTCACTGTCCTCGGTAAGGCTAAGGACGTAGCCTGTGTTATGACTCCCTGGAGTGAACAGCTCGTAGACGTCCGGGCCCGGATCGAAATCAACTGGATCATCCGCGCCGAAATTTCCGGTGAGATAGATATTTCCTTCCTGATCCACGTCGACGCCCCTACCATATACTTGTCCCGCAACGACAATGCCATACTGCCGCGCCCAGAGCAGTGAGGAATCGCCTGCGAGCTTGAGCACCAAGCCTTTGTCGTAAGAGCCGATCGTCGTCAACGAGTAGCTGCCACTGCCAGGCTGGAAATCGACGGTCCCCTTGAAATGCGCCCCACAACGATGGATCCATCGCCGGCGATCTCGATATCTTTAAACCTGGCTGAGCCATTGCCTTCCGTCACATAGGCCCACACGAAGTCTCCTTCGGGATTGAGCCGCACGACGAATCCGTCGGCTGCGGTATCACTGTTGGTAACTAAATGCACCCCCGCACCGGGGTCAAGATCCACATTCCCCGAATAGCTTCCAGCGATAAACACGTCTCCCTGCCCATCGACGGCAACACTCCGGTATCGCCCATGCTGGCTCCCACGCCACCGAGCTGCCGCGCCCAAAGAAAGTCGCCGTCCGGACTATATTTGAGAGCGAGCGTGATCCGCTGCTGCCGATTGGCTGCACAAGGAACTCGCCCGGACCCGGATCGACATCCATGGGGGATACATTCGATCCCGGTGACAAACGGGCGGCGATCACGAGATTGCCGTCCCCGTCCAAGACCAGTTGAGACGGTGAAAGGCGGCCGCGGCCGTCCAGGGTATGGACCCATTGAAGTTCGCCAGCGCTGTTCAACTTGGACAAGTAGACTGAAGATTCCGCCCCAGCCTGGCTCGAAGTGACATTCATCACGCCGAGCCCCGGATCGAAATCGACCGTGCCACGGAAGTTGCCAACTAAATAGACATTTTGATCGGCGTCCGCGGCGTGAACAATCGCACGTGGTGAGCACCACCCGTCGCGTTGAAAGCGGCCGCCCACACGAGAGCTCCGCTCGGATCGAGTTTGACGAGGGCGGCGTCCAACGTCACGGCCTTCACGCGCGGGCCCCGGATCGAGGTCCACTCCATGGTCGACGCCGCCGTTGATGGTCACGTAGCTGTTCCCGGCTGACGTCGGTCACCATGCCCGTGGCGCCGCCGCTTCTAATGGTTTCGGACGTTCCCGCCAGTGATTCGAACGCGACGGCAAATCCCAAATCCACCGCCAGAGCTAGACGCGGCTCGAGCGTTTCGAACGCCCCACGGCGGCTATGCGAAACGTGTTTTGACGCGTGTCGGTTGGGGCGGCGGGAGGAATGCTTGCGGGTCAACGAGTGAATCCAAGTTCTCATGTGAGATGTTTTCCTTGCGTTATGGTTCGTGTCCGAAACTAGCTGGCTGAAGCCGCCGCACAAACTCATATTGATGATGCCGGAGCGCCTTTATTTCAGGTTTTTCAGTGCATTTGGTGCAGCTCTTCGCGGGTTTGGTGGAGACTCAAGCGTAGCGCCGCCATAGGCTGGCGACAGCGAGAGTTGTGGGCAACAGCAGGAGAGTCAGAGTGGTGGGCTCGGGGGCAGGCGATAGTTCGGACACGATGGAATCCGATCCGGTGTCCAGCGTATTCCCAAAGCGTTCCTTCCAAAAACTATAGTCGAGCTGCGAGATTTCCCCGTTGGCGGAGCCGTCGGCGCCCCGTCCCGGTGGAACAATCAGTTGTTCGAGGGTATTGCGCCAGACGACGTAGTCGGCGGCATCCACGACGCCGTTGTCGTTGTAATCGCCCTCAAGCCGCGGCTCCGCCACGAGCAGGCTGTCGTAAATGCCGGTCGAAATTTCCGTGACCCGCATCCCCATGAGATACGTTCTTTTGATTGGCGTCGCTACCGAACCGCCGCCCCCAAACCCGAACGAAAATACAAATCCGTCGTCGGCCAGTACTAGGCTACGGTTCCAGGCCGCGGCTACCTGCGTAATCTCCCATTCGCCCAGATTGGTCGCGTCGATCGGCGTGGCCACCAGCGTTTCGCCGGTCGTTGTGCCAAGTCCGGTTTTGCCGTAATCGTTCGACCCGAACGAGAAGACGCTGCCGTCCTCGGCCAGCAACAGGCTGTGCTCTCTGCCGGCGGCCACCTGCGTGATCTTGAGTCCGCCCAGGTTCGTCGTGTCGATCGGGCTCGCGACAAGCGTTTCGCCGACCGACGTGCCCAGCCCAGTCTGCCCGCTCGTATTCGAGCCGAAGGAAAAGACGCTGCCATCTTCGGCGAGCAGCAGGTTGTGACTCCAGCCTGCGGACACTTGCGCGATTTTGCGGCCCCCAAGATTCGTCGTGTCGATTGGGGCAATCGTCGTGACTTCTTCGAACGAAAACACGCTGCCGTCGTCGGCGAGCAACAGGTTAAGTCCGCCAAAAAAGCGTAAGTCCGCCCGCGGAAACCTGCGTGATTTTGCGGCCTCCAAGACTCGTCGTGTCGATCAAGGTGGCAATCGGCGTGCCCGCCCCGAACGAAAACAAGCTGCCGTCGTCGGCCAGTATCAGGCTACGTCCGTCCGCGGAAACCTGAGTGATTTTGCGTCCGCCCAGGTTGGTTGTGTCGATCGGCGTGGGGACGTCAACGAATTGGTCGGTCACGCCCGAGAGGCCGAGTTGACCGTTAGAATTCTCTCCCCATGAGAACACCCGCCCGTCCTCGGCCAGAACAAAGCTACTGAGGCCGCCGCCCAATTCGACCTGGATGACGCCCAGGTCGCCGAGATTCGTCGTATCGATGGGAAACGGAGTGCGGCTGTTCCCAAATTCAAAGCCCGTTCCACCAACCGCCCAAGCGGCCTGCCCACTCAAGAGCCCCAAACCTCCCGCGCACACCGCCAACCAAAGGAACAGTTGACACTTGGCGGTTTTACAGCAGTAATGCATGACCGGCTCCTGATTCTGGTGGGACGAGTAGCTCTTTGTCGTTCAGTACTTTTGGCCGACGAGCCGCGGAATAGCAAAAAAACTTGGCCTCGTTCAGCAAAGAACGGAACCGCACAACTGGCCAACTCCTAAACATGAATATGTTGGCCGGGTTAGAACGATCGCGATCCCGCAGAGCGGCGGTCACGGATGTGGGTTCGCCGGATGTTTCGTCCCAACTGAATCCCTTCCACGGCTTTCTTACTTGGTGCGTCAAGGCCCTTGAGGATAAGATGCAGTCCTGGCTCGTTATTTGCGCACATTTTCTAGAACGCGACTATTTTTGGACTTTTGCAGCAGCGGGCAGCTATGGATTCCCGATCACGAGGGCCACACGTCGAGAATTTGCTCGCTGACGCGGCAGCCGGTGATGCATCATCGCGCGAAAAGTTATTAGCGATGTACCGCCCCTACGTGCGGCTCGTCGCCGGGCAGCGGCTGCCGCGGGCGGTGCAGAAGCGCGTGGATGCGTCGGACATTGTGCAGCAGACACTCGTGGATGCGGTGCGGGGATTGCCTGATTTTCGCGGGCGAACGGAGCCCGAGTTTACTGCTTGGATGATGAAAGCTGCTGGAGCGGAACCTCCTCATGAGTGTGCGGAACAACACGCTTGAGAAGCGTGATATCCGGCTGGAGCAGAATTGGACCGACGCGAGTGGCTCGGCACAAATGATTTGGCACTCACTCGCCTATAAAGGATCGTCGCCATTAAGCAGCGTGTTTCGCGGCGAAGTGGCACTGCACCTGGCCCTGGCCCTCGATAAATTGCCCGTCGACCAGCGCACGGCCGTCGAGATGCGTTATATTGGTCAACAGTCGCTGCAGGCGATTGCAGACGAAATGGGGCGGACCGTGGGATCTGTGGCGGGACTGATCCGCCGTGGCGTCGAGGCGCTCGAGGCCCATCTTCCGTCCGAGTTTGGCGAGCTAACGTGAAGGCGCAGCGGCTCTAGGCCAGAGGTCATTCACGCCGGAGGGGTGCGAACAAAATGATCCAGCGCGAACATCCAGTGCGAACGCACGACGGGCCAGTGGAAGCGGCATAGCGGAGTATTTCACGCGTCTCGACCTGGGCGAGAGTATTGACATTAACTCAATTGATTGCGGCCTATCCGGGCTGCGAAGTGGGCCTGCGTCAATTTCTCAACCAAGAGCGCAAGTTAAAACAGGCAGTGGTCGAGACGCCGCCGGCTGCCACGCGGCCCGAGCATCTAGCCGGCCGCACGCTGGGCGACTATCGCATTCTCCGCGAGCTGGGCCGTGGTGGTATGGGCGTGGTGTACGAAGCCGAGCAGCTTTCCCTTGGCCGCCGCGTCGCACTCAAGGTGCTGCCGTTCGCTGCGATGCTGGGCAAGCAGCAGCTGACTCGGTTCAAGAACGAAGCCCGCGCCGCGGCCACGCTCGACCATCCAAACATCGTTGCCATCTACTCGGTCGGTTCCGAAGGTGACGTTCACTACTATGCGATGCAGCTTATTGATGGACAAAGCCTCGCACAGGTGATCGCCACTCTGCGGCGCAAGTAACAGTCCGTTGTCTACCGAATGTGGAGAAGTCGCCAGGGGACGGAATACGGTCAACTGACGCCGAACAACTGACTACCGACTGCACCGGGGTGCCGCGAACCGAGGTTCACGATCCGCAGCCTATCCTGCCGCTGCCGCTGTCATCGCGCAACGCGCCACCCTCCCACCCACATCTCCACGCTGCCCGAATTCCGGCTCCCGCGAGTTCTATCGCAGCATCGCTCGGCTAGGCATTCAGGCGGCCGAGGCCCTCGACCACGCCCACCAAAATGGCATCCTCCACCGCGACATCAAGCCCGGCAATCTGCTGCTGGACGCCGAGGGCAAACTCTACGTGACCGACTTCGGCTTGGCTCGCATCGAAGCCGACGCCGGCATGACGATGACTGGCGACATCATCGGCACGCTGCGCTACATGGCGCCGGAGCAGGCGCTGGCCAAGCGCGTCGTGGTCGACCACCGTAGCGACATCTACTCCCTCGGAGTCACGCTCTACGAGCTGCTCACGCTGCAGCCCGCGTTCACCGGCGATGACCGGCAGACGCTCCTCCACCAAATCGCGTTCGAGGAACCTCGTAAATTAAGAGAGATCAGCCCGCGAATACCAACAGATTTGGAGACGATCGTGCTCAAGGCGATCGAAAAAAATCCAACCGATCGCTACGCGACATCCCAACAACTTGCCGATGACCTGCGACGCTTCCTCGACCACAAGACGATCACGGCCAGACGTCCTAATCTGAGGCAGCGATTTACGAAGTGGTCGCGTCGAAACCGGCCGGTTGTCGTCTCGGCCGGAATATCGGCCGCGGCGATTATCGTCGCCTCCATGACGATTCTAGTGCTGAGCAATACGCAAATTCGCAAGGAATCTGCAGCCAAAGAAATCGCACTCAAGGAAAAAGAGGCCGCCCTAACGATGGCCCGGAAGGCCGTTGACCAAATGCTCGTCCGCATCGCGGACGGACAACTCAAGGACGTGCCTGCCGCCGTTCCCGTTAGGCAAGCCGTGTTGGAGGATGCACTGCGATTTTATGATGGGTTTAACGACGAGGAAATGCCGGACAAGAGCCTTCGCAAGGATCGAGCTTCCGTAGTCGTAATCATTAGCGGGATTCAACGGGACTTAGGACGGCATCAAGACGCGCTACGTTCCGGTGATCAAGCCATCCAACTCCTGCAGGAACTCGTGGCCGAGGAACCGGAAGACCCAGATCTTCGCATGGAACTTGCCGCCTATGAAGCGCACCAGGCCGTCACGTGGTCTATGACACTTCCGGGACCTAACACCCAACAGGTGGAGGAGCATTGCCGCAAGGCATTAGCAATCTATGCCGACCTGGAACGAGATTGGCCGGAACTGCCTCAGCCGATGGGTAGTACCCTGCAAATCCTAGGGAATTCTGCCCGGCAACGAGGCGAAACCGTCAAATCTGAACAGCTGTATCGTGAGTCCATCGAGCGCGACGAAAAGTATTTGGCATTTGCTCGCCAGCGCCGACCAGAAGAACCTACCGGCGACCAAAATTGGTTCGGTAGCGACAAGACATTGATCAACCGCAGTGCTGTGGAGAACGCGCATCTCAATATCAGTTGGACTTGCCTCGGATTGGCGCTACTGCTTCAGGAGCAGCACAGTGCCGAGGCTGAGACATTGACGCAGAAGGGCTTACAGCACGCAGCGATTCTCGTGCATGACAATCCACGGTCGGCATTGGGACGTCAACCAACAGCATCGCTAACGAATATGCTCGCAGGAATATATCGGAGCACGGGCCGAACGGACGAGGCCCTTGCCCTCTATCGGCAAGCGATATACGAGATTCATTGGCTGTGCGAAAACTATCCACAAAACGCATTCAATTGGGAAGCAGCGAGCCACATTCACGCAGCAATGATCGATATTCAAAAGCATCGTGGGGGCCTTGGAGAAGTACGCGACACCTCACGTCAGATCGTCGAGTGGATTGCTAAAGTCACATCGCTGGTCCCAAACGAACGAGAAACACAATCCAAGATTGCGAACTGCCGGAGCCAAATCCATTGGGTGATTGGCAATTGGGCCGCTGAGGAAGCTTCGTGGAAGGAGGCGATTGATGAGTTTGGTCAGCTTGTAATAGCGAGCCCAAACCACATTTACGGCTTTTATAACATGGCGCTGGCACAGTTGCAGTTACACGATCAGGAGGGCTACCGTAGCACATGTGCTCGAGTAGTGCAGCAGTTCGATACAACCGCCGACGATCCGGAGCGCGACTTTCGGCTTGCTTGGACGTGCGCGCTTGGGCCTGATGCGCTGGACGATTTCGCCGTGCCATTGAAATACGCTCGGCAGCTCGTTACTAACCACCCTAAAGATGCATCGGCTCTCAGTGCGCTGGCAATCCTGCATTATCGCGCGGGGCAGTATGAGGAAGCGGCCAAGCGGCTAGCCGAATCGATCACCGCTTATGACGGTGACAGTTCCGACGAAAGCTCGGTTATATATCCACAACTCGTCCTGGCGATGACCCAATGGCGACTCGGTAACGAGTTAGACTCGCGACGTTTACTTGCCGAATCACAGGTCGCGATCGACGAAGCTATGACGTCGAGCCTGCGTTGGAATCGGCGCGCGACCCTCAACCTGCTTCGCCGCGAGACAGAGGCACTATTGAGCTCCGTGCCCGATGGTCCTTCTAATCACAAGGAAATTGACGAACCATCCTCAGCTGAAGAATGACCACTAACTATATCGGTCGGTGCGGCTGTATTGTCCAAGCGACCTAATATCGGCGCCCACCGCTCGTCGAACCAACCTGAGTTATCTGAAGCAGCATCTGCTCCGGTCTCCGTGGCCTTGGCCAAAAATCGTTGCTGAATTTGGCCGGGCAATCTGCTAGTGGTCATTTACCGGCTTGCCGTCGTTTTCGGCGAGGCGAATTTGCGGATGCCGCCGTCCTGCGTAACGTACAGCACTTCGCCGCCATCGTCTTCGCCGAAGGACATTACCGGCAATCCCTTGGGCGTGATCGTCCGGTTGGCGGTCACCTGTTTTTTCGCTTCGTCGTACCACAGCGCCCAAATCTGGCCGCTGACGAAATCGGCGTAGATGTAGCCGCCGGTGAGCTCGGGCACCTGTTTGCCGCGATAGACGCTGCCGCCGGTGATCGACTTGCCCACGTCGTGGTGGTATTCCCAAATGGGGTCAATCAAGTCGGGCCGTGGGCCACTGCCGTTCTCGCCGAAGGGATGCTTACCTTCGCGGACGTTCCAACCGTAGTTCCCGCCGCGCGTAATGATGTCGATTTCCTCCCAAATATTTTGGCCGACGTCGCCCGCCCACAACGTGCCCGTCTCACGATCGAACGCGATCCGCCAAACGTTACGGATTCCGTAAGCCCAGATTTCGCCGCGCTTTCCCTCTTGTCCTGCGAACGGATTGTCTTTAGGGATAGCGTAATTGAGACCGGGATCTTTGTGGTCGACGTCGATGCGCAGGATGCTGCCGAGCAGCGTGCCCAAATTCTGGCCGTTGCCGTGCGGATCGTTCGCCAGGCCGCCGTCGCCCAGTCCAACGTACAACTTCCCATCCGGACCGAACACGATCGTGCCGCCCTTATGATTCCAATAGGGCTGCTTGATTTGCAGGATGACTTCTTCGCTGTCGGGATCGGCGCGATTGGGATCGTCTTTTGAAACGCGAAACCGAGAGATCTGAGTGATGTGCGGGTTGGGCGTGCGTTTGATGGAGTAGTACACAAAGAACTCGCCGTTCTGGCGGAAGTTCGGATGAAACGCCAGTCCCAAGAGCCCTTCTTCGTTTTCCTTGTCGTGGTATTGAACCCGCTCGCGGATATCGAGAAACGTCTTCATCTCGTCCGCGTTCGGGTCGTTCGGAAAAACGTGGATCGATCCGTACTGCGCAACGACGAAGATGCGATTCGTGCCGTCGCCAGCGCCGGTGATGATGAGCGGTCGCGGATCGCGCGGCCGGCCGACGTCCAAACCAGTCACCCAATCGGGCCACTGGATATTGGGAAACGCGTCAACGACCTGCACGTCCAGGGGACTTTCATCGACTTGAGCACGAACGCAGACGGGGAGTGCCACACAAAGCGCAACGACGCAACCGACAATTCGCAAAATCACTTGTTGAGGCTCCTTGAACTGGTGTTTCCACTCGGCTCCGGCATTCCGGTCGTGCACATTGTAATTTGCGGTTCGTGGTCCCGCCACCAGGCGCGGGCATCGTCCTGAGTCCATGGGTAGCTCACCGCCAGCGACTTGATTACGGTCAGCATTTCGTCCACCGAAGCGGGCCGATCGGCCGGATCTTTCGCGACGCACCGCAGAATCAGATCGTCTAGTTCAGTGGGCACATGCGTGCCGACTACGTCGGCAACTCGCGGCGGCGGTTCGTGGAGTGCCTTTTGGAGCAACTCGAGCGCGTTGTTTCCAACGTACAGGTCGCGGCCTGTGAGCAAATAAAACGCCACCACTCCCAGGGCGTAAATGTCGGATTGGCGCGAGCAATTTTCCGGATCTTCCAGGCACTCCGGGGCAATGTACAGCGGCGTGCCGCTGATCAAGCCGGTTTGCGTGATCTTTGGCGCGAGCTTGAATCCGAGATCTCTGGCCAGACCGAAGTCAACCACCTTGATGAAGTCCCATTCGCCGCCGCGCCGGCAGAGAATGATGTTGCCCGGCTTGATATCGCGATGAATCAGTCCAAGATTGTGGGCTTCGGCAATCGAGCTGAGTATTTGCTCGTACAAGTACAGCATCCGCGCGGTGCCGACCGCCCCATGTCGTTTCACCAGGCCGTCGAGCGTCAAACCGGGCAAGTACTCCATCGCGAAATAGAAGATGCCGTCTTCTGTGCGTCCGTAATCGTAAATCTCCACAGTGTTGGGGTGCGTGAGTGAGCTGGCGAGTTGCACTTCTCGCTCGAAGCGAGCAATCGCGCCGGCACCCGCTCGCTGGCCCTCCAAAACTTTCACCGCGGTGGGCCGGCGCAACAAGGCATGCTTCGCTTTGTAAACCTTGCCCATGCCGCCCTCGCCGATAAGCTCTTGCAATGTATATTGACCGAGCTGGCGTGCGATGCCGACCTCGCGCCGCAAGCGAACGGCCGAAAGCGATGAAACAAACGCAATGGCCGAAGTGAGCAGCAACAAACTGAACAAGCCGCGAAGCAGCCACCCGACACGTTTCGCCGCGGCGTAGGCGTCGTTGAACTCAATTTCGCTGACGATGCCAAAACCGTATTCGTCGAGCCATTTCGATGCGCCGACGACACGCACACCGCGGGGATTTTTATATCCGTCGAGATTGATGTGGATTTGGTTGGGGTCGGCAATCGCGGCCGCCGCGACGGCGGCAAGCGGGCCGGGGGCAGTCGGTTTTCGCTCGCTGTCGCTACCGACGAGTAGCTGGCCCTTGGCGCCGAACGCATAGTTTTCGCCGCGCTCCCCTGCCCGGCCCAGATCGAGCAATCGTGTGAATTCACGGCCTGATTCAATACTCGCGAACAACCCACCGATAATGCGTTCCTGGTCATCGCGTACGGGGCTGCCGACCAGTATGACCAGCTCGTCGACGATCCCTGGCACTTCGTTTTCGACGAGCGTCCGCCCCATCATTGGCGGCAGCAAGATGGTTTGGCCAAGGAACACGGGAGCGATAAGTTTGGTCCCCTGCGGCGTGAGCCGGTAACGTTCGTGGAGCGTATCCCGCGAAGTGAGCACCATGAGACTTGTGGAGTCGGTGCCGTTGATCGCGCGGACGTCCTCTAAGTCCAACAGCGGCAGCAACAAATCCAGGATGGCACGATGCGGAGGTGATGCTCGCAGTGTGTCGAGCGTCGTATCCGATGACCGTGCCATTTGCACGAGTGCTTGAAATTCCTTCCGAAGGTCCGGGTGCTGCGCCCACTCTCGCACCTCGTGTTCTTGCAACTTGAGCCAATTGGTCACCGCCGCAATGTTGGACTCAAGCGTGGCTTGCAACTGGTTCGCAAGATTTTTGCGCAGGACCCGCTCCACGTCGGTCTTAATCAAATACCCGATCGCCGCTAACAGCAGCGCGAGCGCCAGCGCGATCAAGCTGGTGCGTAACCGATTCGGATCCGCCGGCCGCAGGGCTTGCGGCACGAGTCGCGCGATCGACGAACCAGCCGCCGGCTTCGCAGCACTAATTCCATCGGCGGCGGTTCCACGCGTTGGCGCGATCGTGCGGGGATCGTGGTGGGATAAAAGCGACTCGACCTCCTCGCGCAGCGTCTCATCCGTGCCACACGCGGTTTGGAGAAAAGCACCCCGGTCTGCCCCCTGCCGGTCGAGGGCCTGTTGAAATAACCGCATCACGAGCTGGTGACGTTCGGCATTCACGCTTCCGCTCGATCCGCAAGTTCGCGCCGCAGCCAGGCGCGGCAAGCCGCCCATTCGCGCTCGACCGTCCGCTTGGAAACACCGAGAACGGCGGCCGTTTCCTCCACATTCAAGCCGCCAAAGAAACGCAGCTCGACGATTTTTGCCTGACGTTCATCGAGTGCCGCGAGTTTTTGCAGTGCATCGTCCACCGCAAGGATCTCGTCATCGTTCTCCAACGATACGGTAAGCGCCTCGTCCAGCGAAAGCTTCTGCCGATCGCCACCGCGTTTCACGCGGCCACGGCTTTTCGCGTGGTTCACCAAGATTCGGCGCATGGCCTGGGCCCCCACCGCGAAGAAATGGGAGCGGTCGCGCCAGTCGACCCGGGTTTGATCGATGAGCTTGAGAAACGCCTCGTGCACCAGCGCCGTGGGCTGAAGGGTGTGGCCGGCCCGCTCCTGGCCCATGTATTGCTGAGCCAGCCGCCGCAGGTCCTCATAAACCACGTCGACCAATTCGGCGAGCTTCGCTCGGTCGCCGTTCTTGACCGCCGCCAGCAGCTCATTTGCGTCGCTCGACATGCCGCACCGCCCACGGGTTCTTTCACGATGCCGACCGCCATCCGTATTCGCCCTCAGTGTACTCGAACCGCTGCAGCGGTCGAGTCGTGACCAATTGCCGTCCACGTAACGGCAATCTTTTTTCCACTTTTTTGGCGGAGTCGGCCCAGCTTCGTTGCGTAGTTGGTGGGCCCAAAAGTTGGGCCGAAACCACCTACACGAAAGCGTCGGCGAGGCGGGCCGGCGTGACGTTGTGAAACTCGAAAGGAGAAACCAATGAATACGCCTCAATTCAATTGTGATACGCAGGCAGGAGATAGCCCTGTGCCGGCGGTACCGACCAATGACGCCCACGTTCTTCACCGCTTGGCGGAAGTCCGAGTCCAGCAGGGATTATCGACGCGAGTGTTGACAAAACGACTGGGGACCACGCAGCAGGATCTCGACCGGCAGTTGTCCCCCTTCAGCGACCTTCGGCTATCGGAGCTTTACAAGTGGCAGGCGGCACTCGACGTACCTGTCGCCGAGCTGCTTGTGGCGCCACGTCCGGCATTGTCGCCGGCGATCGATCGTCGAGCGCGGCTGGTAAAGCTAATGAAGTCTGTCCGTTCGCTCCAGCGATTGGCGGATACCGATGAAATGCGAATCCTGGCCGAGCGGCTCGCGGATCAACTCATCGAAATCATGCCGGAGTTGGTGGACGTCGATTCCTGGCCTGCGGTAGGCCCGCGTCGATCGCTGGACGATGTTTCGGCCCTTGAGCAGCGTAGCGTGCCGGAATCAGTTTTCGACAGGTCCAGATTGCCGACGTCGGACGGCGATTAGTGTCGCATCACCTCAATTAAATGTCTTTCAGAAAGCCATTGCCATGCCCATTTTTGAATGTGACTGCGGGTTGATCATTTCCACGTCGTCGGATCGTGCCCAGTGCTTGCGGTGTAGCGGGTCACTGGGACAAACACATCGGCTGCACAGAGTCAACACTGTCAGCATTTCCGACACGGTGGTAATCGCGATTCGGACGGAGAGGGTGCTGGGTAACGCGTCGCTCCGGGCAACAAACGACGTTCGATCGGCAGGTCAAACCAGAATTGACCTTTAGCAAGCCCAAGCAAGATTCTGTTTAAGCAGCGTGGCAGAGACTCCCTGTCGCGATGGACATAGCATCAACCGCCGCTAGATCGTAAAATCAAGCAGGTTGACGACTTCATCGCACACCGATGGGAGTTTCTCCAGTGACAACTGAACTCCGTCCTTCGTTGCCGATCTGCGACCACACAGCCGGCACCGTACGACGGCCCCTCGCGCGAGGAAGTGCTCGCGCTGCGGCATCAATATCTGTCGCCCGGCATGATCACGTACTACCGCGAGCCGCTGATGGTCGTCGAAGGCCACATGCAGTACGTGTGGGACGAGACGGGCCGGCGGTATCTCGACGCGTTCGCCGGCATCGTCACCATCAGCGTCGGCCATTGCCATCCGAAAATCGTCGAGCGCGTGCGCGAGCAGATCGGCCGGCTGCAGCATACGACGACGATCTACCTGCACCCGGCGATCGTGCAGCTGGCCGAGAAGCTGGCCGAGAAGATGCCGGCCGGGACTGACGCGCACCTATTTCACCAACAGCGGCAGCGAGGCGAACGAGATCGCGGTCCTTTCCGCCCGCGAGTACACCGGCAACCAGGACGTGATCGCCCTGCGCAACGGCTATCACGGCGGCACCTCGGTGCCGATGGGCCTCACGGCCGACGGCACCTGGAAGTTCAAGTCCAACAACACGCACGAACGTGCATCACACGCTCGCCGGCTACTGCTATCGCTGCCCGTTCGGGCTGGAGTATCCGTCCTGCGGCGTGAAGTGCGCGTACGACATCAAGAATGTCATCCGATACGAAACGCCGGGCGAGGTCGCTTGCTTCATCGGCGAGCCGATTCAAGGCGTGGGCGGCGCGGTCACGCCGCCGAAGGAGTTTTTCAAGATCGTCTACGACATTGTCCGCGAGCACGGCGGGCTGTGCATCGCCGACGAGGTGCAAGGCGGCTTCGGCCGCACCGGCCAGCATTACTGGGCCCATCAGAACTGGGACGTCGTGCCGGACATGGTCACGATGGCCAAGGGCATCGGCAACGGCGCGCCGCTCGGCCGCGATGACGACCACGCGTCGGAATTTCCGAAGTGATGAAGAACCGCGTCCACTTCAACACGTTCGGCGGCAATCCGATCAGCATGACTCAGGGTCTGGCCACGCTGGAAGTCATCGACGAGGAGAATATTCAGCAGAATGCGCTGGAAGTCGGCACGCTATTTGAAGGACGCCCTGCTCGACTTGCAAGACAAGCACGAGCTGATCGGCGAAGTCCGCGGCCTGGGCCTGATGCTGGGCGTCGAGCTGGTGCGCAATCGCCAGACGCAAAGAGCCCGCCAACACGGAAACGGCCGACGTCATGGAACGAATGAAGGAGCGCGGCGTGCTGGTCGGCAAAGGCGGCCTGTTCGGCAACACGCTCCGCATCAAGCCGCCGATGTGCATCACCAAGGACGATGCCGATTATCTGGTGGCGATGCTGGATGAAGTTTTGGAGGAAGTCACAAACAAGCAAGTCAATTAACCACAAAGCACAAAGGTCACAAAGTGCCAATGCAAATGAATTGAACATCAGGAAACCGAGTAAGCAGAGATGGATGTATGGTTTATCAATCTCAGTTTTCCCCTGTTGAAACTCCTTCTTTCTTCGTGCTCTTAGTGCCTTCGTGGTTTAAATAGGTTTTTGCGATGCCAACGCTTGAAACAACTGTCAACGGCCTGAAACTACCTAATCCATTTGTCATCGGCTCCGGGCCGCCCGGGACCAATGCGAATGTCATCGGCAAAGCGCTCGACGAGGGTTGGGGCGCAGTGATTTGTAAGACAGTGAGTCTCGACGCAAGCAAAGTAATTAACGTGCAGCCGCGGTACGCTCGGCTGCGAAGCCGCGAGTCGGGCGAGATTTATGGTTGGGAGAATATCGAACTGATCAGTGATCGCAGCTTCGATACGTGGATCACGGAATTCAAACAGGTCAAAGATAGGTACCCTGACGGTGTGCTGATCGCGTCGATCATGGAGGAATACAATCGCGACGCCTGGTATGAAATCGTGGAACGCTGCCAGGATGCGGGCGTCGATGCATTCGAATTGAACATGTCGTGCCCGCATGGCCTGCCGGAACGAAAAATGGGTGCGGCGATGGGCGAGAACCCGGATATCTTGGAAGAGGTGTGTGGGTGGGTAATGCAGGTCGCCCAGCGGCCGGTGTGGGCGAAGATGACGCCGAATGTCACTCACATTGAAGATCCGACACGGGCATCGCTCCGCGCCGGCTGCGAAGGCATTAGCGCAATCAACACTATCCGGAGTGTGTTAGGCGTCGACCTCGAAACTTTGCGTCCAGAGCCGACGGTCGAAGGCTATACGACGCCGGGCGGATACTCGTGTCAGGCGGTAATGCCCATCGCCCTGCGGATGTGTATGGAAATCGCCACAGTGATCAAGCGCGAGTTTCCCGGACCGTACGCTGAGCGGCATCGGCGGAATCGAAACCGGCAATGACGCGGCGCAATTCATTCTCCTTGGTTGCGACACGGTGCAAGTCTGCACGGGAGTCATGAAGTTAGGCTACCCGATCGTCAATCCGATGAAAGAACAGTTATTAGCGTTCATGGAGAAACACAAGTTCGAGAGAATCGAAGATTTCAAGGGCCACAGCGTCCAGTATTTCACCACGCACGCGGACCTAGTCAAGCGACAAGGCGATGTGCGCGGCCAAGAGGGCCGAGCACGACCGCAAAAAAGTCGTCCGGTCGGACGCCGAATGGAAAGGCGACGATTTTGTGAAACAGACCGACGCGCTGGCGCGTGGATAACGCAATGGCCCCCCTATGGGAACGACTTGATCCGGCGCGGCCGGGCGGGTCATGCGCCTGAGAGCACATAATGCACTGAAA
Organism: uncultured Planctomycetota bacterium; assembly: GCA_963786455.1. Taxonomy (GTDB): domain Bacteria; phylum Planctomycetota; class Planctomycetia; order Pirellulales; family Lacipirellulaceae; genus JABDGM01. The sequence continues at coordinate 257,736 of CAWAZX010000021.1, forward strand.
TTTGGCCCAAACGTGGTAACGGCGCCGCCCCCAATCGGGCGGGAAAACTGCGACAATTCTTCCGCTATCGGGCCAAGCTTGGACGCCCTAGTAAACCTGGGAAGAATTGGTAAGAACTTCCCAAGAAAATGGATTTGCTTTTTGCGCAAACTTTGCTCTAATGACGCGGTAACAGACTTTGGTCGCATGTCGACCCTCTTACGCTGAGGTGTACCGCAATTCGGACGTCTCTCTTCTGAGGCGAAGGCGTGACGAGGTGTACGGAGGGAACCGTTCACGGCGTTCGATATCGGAACGCTGCTGACTTTGTGTCGCCATTGACCGGCGACATTCGTAGTGCGCCTTTCGTTCTGTAAGTCCATGGGCCTATGGACTACGTAACTTGGCGGATTGATATCGGCGGCTTGTAAATCACGCCTTGCGTGCCGCAAGTTTGCGAAAGCGCTTGCAGTGATTTTCGGCGCCCCTAATCAACATAAACTTGCAATCGCAATGTGGTAGAGGGATCACGCATCATGATGGGCAGCGTTTGGAAATATGCGCAAAGTAGTCACCACTCAACTTCGATTCTCGCAACGTAGTCAGGCATCGCGAAGACGTAACGCGCGTGGAATACAGCTTCGCTATGAGGGGCTTGAACAGCGCCGACTTCTCGCTGCGAACCAGATTCAACTCGACGATGCTACGTCGAGTATTCTAATTCAGGGTTCGGGAATCAACGACGTCGCGACGGTTTCGGTCGATTCCACGGGCGAAGTGCGCGTGCAGTTACAAACCGAAGACGGCTACTATAACACGACGTTTCCCAGAACAGCCGTAACGTCGGTGAAGTTCTTTGGCGGCAACGGTGACGATACGCTCTGGAATTATTCAAACGTGCCTTCCCAAGCGTGGGGCGACGCTGGAAATGACAAGCTGAACGGCAGCTTGGGTAATGATCTGCTTGTTGGCGGTGACGGCAACGATCAACTCATCGGACTCGAAGGTGACGACGACCTCCGCGGCGAACAAGGCAACGATTTGGTGCAAGGATCGGCCGGTAACGACTTGCTCGCCGGCGGTGCCGGTGATGATGAACTTCTCGGAGGGATTGGTAACGATCAGCTCAAAGGACACGACGGCAACGACAAACTCCGCGGCGAAGAAGGCGACGACGGTCTGTGGGGCAACGGAGGGAACGATGAACTTATCGGCGCCTTGGGAGATGACTTTTTAAACGGTGGCGATGGCGACGACACGCTTCGCGGCGAAATTGGTAATGACCGGCTCTACGGCTACGGTGGCAACGACCTGCTCTTCGGATGGAACGGGAACGACGAGTTGGTCGGCGGCGCAGGAAACGATCGACTTTACGGTGGTCTCGACAATGATCGCCTTCATGGTGAAGACGGCGAGGATGAAATCGTCGGCGAAGAGGGAAATGATCAGCTTGCCGGCAATAACGGAAACGATTCGCTCAGCGGTGGGATCGGCGACGATTTCATTGCCGGTGGCTTGGGCAACGACCACTTGGACGGGGCCGAGGGAAGTGATGAGCTAATCGGCGAAGAGGGCGATGATTGGCTCTCCGGCGGCGTTGGCGACGACATCCTCATAGGTGGAAGTGAAAACGATAAGCTCCTGGGTGGAGTCGGCCAAGACCGTCTCAACGGCGAAGAAGGCAACGACGAGCTGTATGGTGAGGAAGGCAATGACTGGCTGTCAGGCTGGGATGGGGATGATTTGCTCGGCGGCGGCAACGGAAATGATTACGTGACGGGAGGAGATGGCAACGATCGTCTTTATGGAGACGACGGCGAAGATGAACTCCTCGGCGATGGAGGCGAAGACTGGATCTCTGGATGGAACGGAAACGACATCCTCGCGGGAGGAAGTGGCAACGACTTCCTGGTAGGCGGCCTGGATGACGACCACATCAACGGTGAGGAAGGCGACGACACGCTGCGTGGCGAAGAAGGCAACGACTGGCTTTCAGGTTGGAATGGCGTTGACGATCTCGCAGGGGCGGCGGGCGATGACTATCTGATCGGCGGCATCGGCGACGACCATCTCAACGGCGAAGATGGCGACGATGCTCTTCTGGGCGAAGAAGGCGACGATTGGCTCTCGGGTTGGAACGGAAATGACGTCCTGTCTGGCGGAAGTGGCAACGACTTCCTAACGGGCGGCTTCGGCGACGACCATCTCAACGGCGAAGAGGGAGACGATGCTCTTCGGGGCGAAGAAGGCGACGATTGGCTTTCGGGTTGGCACGGCATCGACGATTTGGTGGGTTCGGTCGGCAACGACTACCTCATCGGCGGTTTTGGCGATGACCGTCTTAGCGGCGATGATGGTGATGACTCGCTGTACGGCGCCGAGGGCAACGATTGGATCTCCGGTTGGAAGGGAAATGACGAGCTCGATGGCGGACTCGGCCAGGATTACCTGACCGGTGGAGACGGAGCCGATTCGCTTCGAGGCGGCGGCGAAAATGATCAGCTCTATGGCGACCTCGGCAATGACTGGCTGTGGGGCATGGATGGAAACGACGTGTTTTTCGGCGGTGAGGGAGATGATTTTCTTATCGGCGGCAGTGGTGATGATTCGCTTAACGGGGCCATGGGCAACGACTTGCTGGACGGCGGTGCCGGAGCCGATCGTCTCGTCGCAGCCGAAGGCAACGACGTGCTGATTGGGGGCCTCGATCGAGATGAATTGCTCGGCGACAACGGAGAAGATTTGATCCTGGGCGGCACCACCGCATACGAGGACGACGTTCAAAAACTATGGGCATTGATGGGGGCGTGGTCGTCGACAGCGCCCTATGCCACTCGAATTGCGTCGATTGAAAGCGAATTGTTCAGCGCTCGCTTGCAATCGCAAGAGACGGTTTTTGATGATGCAGTCGCAGATGCCCTGTTCGGCGGCGGCTGGAACGATTGGTTTCTGTTGACCGGTCACATGCCAGCCTATCGGCCGGAAGAAGTGATCGTCCACGACCATAGTGCACACGGCCACGGAGATCATCACGCTGGCCCGACAGTCGTGCACGAGCCGCCTGCTCTGGAAGGATTCGAGTTCATTGACTCGCTTGATACGCTAGGCGATCGCCAAGTCGGCGAGAAAATTCACTCCCTCGTCCCCCATGCCGAAAACCTCGTGCTGCAGCGCGAGCATCTTTCCCTGTTCGAGCTGGTGCGCTACGACCAAGTCACTCACATCGCAGTTCGAAACGGGGCTTGGTCCGACCCGGCTACGTGGCAAAATGGAATACTCCCTACGAGCGGGGCCCGAGTGCTAGTTCCCGTGGGCGTCGAGATCCGTGTCGATGGCATGATTACTGCGCGAGTGTCGACGATTCGGGTTGACGGCACGCTTTCATTCGACACCGCGCGCAATACCGAATTGAAAGCGGATACGATTGTCGTCAGTAGCAGCGGCGCGTTTCAAATGGGCACGGAAGCGCAGCCCATCGCCAGTAGCGTTCAAGCGATTGTTACTTTTACCAACAACGGCGAGATCGATCGCCAATTGGATCCGTTTGGTATCAGCCGCGGACTAGTGAGTCACGGAAGGATATCCATCTACGGCTCGCAAACGAGTTCCCACGCCGCGATTACCGGCCCACTTCCCGTCGGCACGCAAACGCTGCTATTGAAATCCGTCCCAGTGGGTTGGAAGCCAGGGGATACCGTCGTCGTAGCGAGCACGAACGGGCCGAGCGAAAACGAAACACGCACCATTGCCTCGATCGCGGGCAATGTCGTCATACTCGACCAACCGTTGGCGTATAGCCATTCCACTCCTGCCACCAATTTGGACGTGCATGTCGCCAACACCACCAGGAACGCTATTTTTAGATCGGAAGGCTTTGCCAGCGATCGCCGCGGCCACGTGATGTTCATGCACAACCGCGATGTCCACATCGCGAACGCGGGATTCTACCGGCTAGGCCGGACGAACAAGGCCGAAGTGATCAACGATCCGGTTGTCGGCAGCGATTGGGTCCTGCACGACGGCACGGGCACGAACCCCCGCGCCCGCTATCCGGTTCACTTCCATCGCAATGGTCTCACGAACGATGGCCATCCTACGACGGTCCGTGGCAGCGCCATCGTGGATAGTCCCGGTTGGGGATTCGTGAACCACAGCAGTTACGTCGACATGACCGACAATGTCGCGTTCAATGTCTTTGGGGCAGCATTCGCCACGGAAGTCGGCGATGAAATTGGCGGTTTTTACGGAAACATTGCACTGGGCACCAGTGGATCGGGTGAAGCCGATGACAGCCGCGAGACCAGGTTCCAGGATTTCGGCCATCAGGGCGACGGCTTTTGGTTCCAAGGTGCTGGCGTTTCTGTCGTCGGCAACGTTTCGGCCGGAAACCAAGGCCACGCCTTCGCTTACTATACCCGCGGCCTTATCGAATCCGCGGGCCGAGGAGTCTTCCTGACGGCGAATCTTGGCGATCCCTCGATTGCTAATGGTGCCCCTGTGATCGACGTCGGCCAGGTGCCCGTGGTGAATTTCCGAGACAACATTGGATACGCTTCGTACAACGGGCTTCGCATTCGTTACCATCTTGAAAATTCCACCCACGGAAAAACGAGCCTTTTTGAAAACTCACAGTTCTGGAACAACACCGTGGGGATTGTGACTTACTTCGCGCAGAATATCGTGCTTCGGAATATCCAGGTGATCCGGACTCCTGACGGCAAGCACTGGCCCGGGCTTGATTCCCATATCGTCGACAGCAACATCACCTACGACAATCTCGCGGTGATCGGATATCACATAGGCATCATATTTCCGCGCTGGGGAATCAACGTCGTGCGCGGCGGCGTGTTCCAGAATGCCTGGCACGATTTCTATATTCCCACTGCAATTTGGCGCGACCGCACGGTGCTGCTCACTGGATTGACCGGCATGCCGAAAATCAACCTGGTGGATGATTTGGCACCATTCGCCAATAACTCCGCGGAGCTGTTCTTCATTCACGATAGCGTGATTCTCAACTTCGGAGTGTTCGAAAATCAGCAGGCGTTCTATTCGCGACAGAAAGCAGATAGTGTTCCATTTCCCACAGCTCGGCCAGACGTGCCGGCTGCGTACGTTGGCTTGACCAACCAGCAGTTGTGGGACCGTTTCGGCAAAGCGCTGAGCGGCCAGATTGCACCGAGTGACGCGTTTACGGTACCGAATATCGTCGGCGCTTTGATCGAGAGATTGTAGGACTGCAAGGTAACAAAAACATCGGCCGCCCGCGTTCACACGGGCGGCCGATGCCTTATTAAGCGAGCGACGTGGTGAATTCCCTCACCGAACGTTACTCACGCCCTGGGTCAACTCATTGATCGCGACTCGCACTGGCTCCTGGTGCGCTTGCCATTGGGCCAGTTCTGCACCCTTGAGTTCCTCGAGTGCTTCCTCAGCGCGCTCATGTTGACTTTCCAAAGTCTCGATCCTCTGATTCAAGGCCTCGACCTCTTGCCCTTCGGCAGAGTCTGCGCTTTCCTTGAGCCGATTGATCTCCACGTCGAGATGCGCTAGCTTGGTCTCAGAGTCTTTAACAAATGCATCGCGGGCCTGCGTCGCTTGAAATTGTTGCTGTGTGCCGCGAAGATTGGCCGCCGCTTGCTGTTCATCCTGGCGCTCTTCGGCAACTTCCTCTTGCGCTTCCTGTCGGGCCTCCGCAACGTCCTCATCCATCACAGGCCGATTGGCCGTATAGGGCTGACCATCCTGTCGCGCGTCGGCAATTTCCTCCTGGCCTTCGCGCATGGCCTCCTGTGTGTCCTGCTGTTCTTCTCGCAAATCCTCACGGGCATCGGCCACATCGTCGCGCGTCGTAGCGTCGGCACAGCCGAGCACACCTAGCGATAACCCCATGAGAATTGCCGGAAGGATCGATGTACGTCTCATCTCTTGCTCCTTGGTGGTTGCGGCACGAGCCGCCGCGCGGCCTCGTTAGACACGTGCCTTGATGTCGAATCGGTTGTTTGTCAGTCGGGAACGACCGACATGCTGTTGAAACGCAAGTGACGTGCCACGACGTTAAGGCACAATCGTCAGCGAACGTAACTCGAAACGAGAACGGCACTTCGACATCGCAAAAGACTTTAACAACGATTGTAGCACCCGCGGCGACACGCGGTCCGGAGCAGCGAGCGACCAACGTGACCGCGAAGAATTCATTTCCGGCACAGCATCGCAAAATGCTAGAAGTGCGTGGGCTTGCGGTCCAACAATCTGCCGTGGCCACGCTGGCCGACGAACTTGCCGTCGCGCGCTTGGACGCGACCGCGTACGGTGACGATCGACGGCCGACCTTCGATTTCCCAGCCTTCGAACGCACTGTAGTCGACATTCATTTGCTGCGTTTTTTGCGAGATCTGGCCGCGATAATTGGGGTCGTAAACGACGAGGTCGGCGTCACTGCCCAGTGCGATTGTCCCTTTGCGCGGAAACAGGCCAAATAGCCTGGCCGCTTGCGTGCTGCAGGCGTCGACGAAAGTGTGGAGGTCGATTCGGCCGCGCATTACGCCGTAGGTATACACGAGGTTGACGCGGTCCTCGACACTGGGAATACCATTGGGAATCTTTGTGAAATCGTCGCGGCCCATTTCCTTTTGGCCTCGGAAGTCAAATGGTGCATGATCGGTCGCGATCGTACTCACCGTGCGAGAGCCAAGTGCATTCCAAATCGCTTCCTGATGACTCGTCGATCGCAACGGCGGCGACATGACGTACTTGGCGCCCTCAAAATTTGGCTTCCGCGCATACGATTCGTCGAGCACGAGATACGGTGCCACGGTTTCGATCCAGACGTGTACGCCACGGCGGCGCGCGGCAACGGCCTCTTGAATCGCAGCGTCATTGCTTGTATGCACGATGTAAACATGCGCACGGTGAGTTCAGCAAACGTCATCAGATGATGGACGCCCTCAGCTTCGACACGCACGGGTCGTGAAGGCTCGTGCCATTCCGGACCGGTCTTACCCTCCGCCAGCAAGCGTTTCTGAAGCTCCGTGACAAGCGTCTCGTTTTCGCAATGCGCCGTCACAATCACCCCAAGCTCTTTGGCCAATCGCAAAGTATTGAAGAGCTCCGTATCATCGATTCCGAATGCTCCCTTGTACGCCAGAAAAATTTTGAACGACGCAATTCCACGCTTTACGATTTGCCGGAGCTGTTCCTCGGCCAATTGGTCGTAGCGCGACACAGCCATGTGGAATGTGAAGTCACACGCTGAAATGCCCTGGGCCTTGGAAAGCCACAGGTCCAGCGCTTCGAGCGGCTCGTCCTGCCGGCTTGGGCAACACATTTCAATGAGCGTTGTCGTGCCTCCAACCAGCGCGGCTCGGCTGCCGGAATCATAATCATCCTTGGCATACGTGCCCATGAATGGCAAGTAAATGTGCACATGCGGATCGATGAAGCCAGGGAACACCAGCTTGCCGGTAGCGTCGATCACTTCCGAGCCGGCCGGGACGGCCAGGTTGCGGCCAATCGATGTGATCGCTTCGCCTTCGCACAAGATATCGGCCGTGTATTGATCGCTGGCCGTGGTGATAAGGCCGTTTTTGATCACAAGCGCCATGGAACGCCTCGAAAATTTTTGATGAATGCTTGGCGATGTCACCGTTATACCGCGCGATTCCGATTCGCCATCGTCGGATTGTGGCCGCGATCGCATCGCGCGTGATAAAATTCAAGCGTGCAAAGGGGCTTGAAATCGCAAAAGGATGGAACGATGTCGAGCGCGAGTTTTAAGTTGGCTATGGCGTGTTTTTTGCCGACTATATTGCTAACGGTTTACCCAGAAGATGCGCAGTCCGAAACGATTCGCTTTCTGGTTTCAGAGTTCGACAAGCCAGTTCACGGCGACTCCTATATGCTCCCACTTAGCGATCCCGATGACATTGCTCACGCCCGCCAGCTAATCACCAATGGACCTGGCATCGGCGCACCGCTCGTGGTGGCGAAAATCGCCAAAGGGGCCAACGGCATTAACCGCAGTCCACTCGCGGCCGGGGCGCCGCCGTGGTCGTGGCACGTCACTGAGTTCGAGGGCTTCGCTGACTCAACAATAGAAATCCTGGATGGCTGGCCAACCTATGTGGAGAGCGACATCGACGGTTGGATTGCGAATACAAACGGCTATATCGGGTTTTGGTCATACACGGTCACAGCCGAGCTATCCCAAGGCGATTATGACGCCGATTTCGATGTCGACGCGGACGATTACCAGGTGTGGCGAGCCGGCTTCGGCGGGACGACCGACTTGAGCGCCGACGGCGACGCCAGCGGAATCGTCGACTCGGCGGACTACGTATCGTGGCGGAGGAATCTAGGTCAGAGCGTCTCACCGCCGCCACGCATGACTTCGGATGTTTCTGTACCCGAACCCGCGTCGCTTCCTTTGTCCCTGGCGTGCAGTGCGCTTATCTACATTTCGGCGATACGGCGATTGTCACGGCAAAAACTCGGTTTGAAGCACAACTTCCGCGAACGGAGCGTCGGGCATAACCGCGGCCCATTCCAAAATACGCTAAAGTGTCTTCGTGCTATGCTTTAAGTGAGCTGTCGCCTTGCCATCACTTTTCGTCGGGCGTACGATTTGCTAGTCATTTCGACTGACCGTGATTTAGCAAGGCCATCCTTCGTAGAGTGTGAGGGGGGATTCAGATCGCCGCGATCGAGTTCACGAGTCTTTTGATGAACGATACTGGTCCGCAGCACAATGAGCTGCTGCTCGACACGCACGTCCACTCACGGTATTCGGACGGCACGGCGGGTATCCCACGAATCGAGCGGCATTGCCGCGATCGCGGCATGGGACTCGCCATTACCGACCACAACGAGATTCGCGGCGCGGTTCAGTTGTTCGAACGTGAGCGGATGCCCGCGCTCCCGGGAATTGAAGTTGGCACCGAAGAAGGCGTTGACCTACTTGTCTACTTCAATTCAGCATCACTGCTCGAAGATTTTTTTATCGACGCGGTCGAGCCGTATCTGCGCACTCGCTTTATGGTGCGGTCGTGGATTCGCGCCCTGAATTGCCTGCCGGCCGCGAAGGAAATGGGCGGCTATGTGTCCCTCGCCCATCCGTTCGCGCTGGGGCGAAAATCGCTCGAGTATCAACATGGCCGACGCGGCAAGCCGTTTGTCGAAACTATTATGGAAAGCGTCGACGCGATTGAGTTATACAACGGCGGGGTTCATTGCGCGGCGAATGCCCGGGCCGGACGTTACGCGACCACCGCCGGCAAGCGCCTGACCGTCGGCAGCGACGCGCATCGGCTGCGATCGATCGGCACGTGTGGCACTTTTCTCAACACCGCGGCCGGAACTTCGACGGGGAACCTGTTTCACGCCCTGGCCACGCATGACGACTTGCGCTTTAAGGTTCGAGTCAGCCGCTCGGCCGTCTCACTGCCCACGCTGGGCATCATCGCCCTGAAGCACACGCACCATTTCATGCGCCCACCGGCCGCCGCCGCCGAGCATGATTTAGAAACAATAGCCGGCGAGCTACGATCGCCGGAGCGGATCACCACGCGTTGCATATCGCTACTTCAGACATCACGACAAACTAGTGTCCGTATCGGAAATGAAATCCCGAGTGATGATGGTGATGGTGGTAATGATGCGGATGCCAGTAGTATCGTGGAGCCGGCTCCACGATTACCGTTCGCGTCACTACCGGTGACCGTACAGGCCCGTAAATGGCAGTCGTACCCCGATTCATGTCCTGGGCCGCGAGCAGCACTCGGTCGCTAACGCCGCTTTGTTTCAAAGAAATTAGAGATTGCGGGCTCAGATCCAATTGCGCCACGCGACCGCATCGTGCTAATGATGACGTCTTCGCTTACGCCGGCCCTCGTCATCGTCACTAAGTCGTAATTGGTGACTGCCATGGCGGCCGCTTGTTGATTCGCCTGGGCGGCCACGCCGGCGCCATAAGCAGCTTGACGCTCGTCGGCGCGATCTTTGGATCGACCGAGCAGATTTCCAGTCAGCGCGCCGACTCCCGCACCAATCAACGCACCCTCGCCACGGTCCTTCTTGCCACCGACGATCGCGCCAGTCACTGCGCCGAACGCACCGCCCAGCACGGTCCCCGAAGCGGTGTCGTTGTGATAGTAGTCCGGCGATGGTTGATAGTAGTATTGCTGTGCCACGACGCGATCGATCTGGCCAACAATCAGAGCCATCGCGACCGCAATCGACCCGATTCCAAAACTCCGAAGTTCCAAGCCAAGTGTCATCAAAATCTCCTGCGGCTTCATGCAACGCGAAAAAGGCCGGCTCGGCGCGATAGCATCCCTTCATCCATATCGGCCTTTCGGCCCAGAACTCTACTGAAAAACTGACCGCCGGGCCAGCCCGAGAATCCGCTAGGATTGGCCCGCTTTGTGCTTCTCCGAGTACCAGATATTTGCCGCCGCGGCAGCCGCCGATAGGGCCGCAACATAGACGTACCGATAGTGCCGGGGGTCATGGCCCCAGTGCGGCAGGATGTGAACACTGAACGAATACAGCACCCACACGACCGCCAGTACAACAGCGACCGGCACGCGCCAACGCGGCGCCATCCTGGCTCCCACGATCACAAACGCTGCTGCCATCACAAAGCCGATCATGTGGGGAAGATAGTAACGCTGAAAGTCGGACACCCGAACCGGTGGCGTTCCCGGCAGTTGCGCAAGGGCCGGCGGCATAAAAAAACTGGCGACGAAGTCGCGGCGCCATGCCGGCCAGCATCGAGGCCGGTGCGACGCACACCCAGCGCACAACTTCAAGGCACTTCTCTCTAGCGCTCAGCTCAGCAAATGATCTCATGCTACAGCCTCAGATGACAACAATGTCGCCCGCAGCACTGAAAAAAGGACTCACGAGCCCACATCGCAACAGTGGTCCGACGAGACGGTCCGGATCAACTATAGACGTCGAAGTTCCGACAATCACGCGGAAAAAATTTCGCCGTTGTCGCAAAAACGTCATTTGCAACCCTGTTCGCGCTCAATTGCCGTGCACCTTCTGGGTTTTCGATCGAGCTTCTCGTTCAAATCAGTAAGGAGTAAGATGGTCTGCGAATGATAACCGCTTGGCGTGCCTAGGATGTTGCACGCAACTTTCCGACAAGGTGTTTCATACAGAGAGGCTCAAGGTCATCGCATATGAAGAATACAACTGTTCGCGCCGTGGTCACGCTCCTTGCATTCTCAGCAACGCTGTCCGCGGTCGCAGAAAATTGGCCGGCGTGGCGCGGGCCGCAGGGTTCCGGCGTCTCGGCCGAAAAGATGCTGCCGCTCACTTGGACGAAGACCGACAACGTGCGCTGGCGCGTTGACCTGCCGGGGCCAGGCAACTCGTCGCCAATTGTGTGGGGCGACCGCGTGTTTGTCTCGCAGGCCGTCGAGGCAGAGAGCCGGCGCACGCTGATGTGCTTTAACCGTGCGGACGGCAAGCTGCTCTGGCAGAAGGGTGTCACGTACACAGAAGACGAACCGACGCACGATACGAATCCGTATTGCGCCGGCACGCCCGCCACCGATGGCCAGTATGTTTACGTTTGTTTCGGCTCGCCGGGCGTCTTTGCCTACGACTTCGACGGTAACGAAGTGTGGCACCGTGACCTGGGTAAGCTCATCCATATTTTTGGCACGGCCGTCTCGCCCGTGGTCGTGGGCGACCTGTGCATCGTCAACTATGGTCCCGGTCAAAACGCGCGGCTGGTCGCACTCAATAAGCTGTCTGGCGACATCGAGTGGGAGGTTAAGCCGCCGACGGTGGACCCCAGTGAATTGGCGCCCGCTGGCGGACGTTTTGGTGGACCGGGTGGACCCGGTGGCGGACGCCCTGGTGGACGCGGCGGCTTTGGTCCGGGGAGTATCCTTGCACCGCAGATGTTATCTCAGGCCGACAAAGATGGAGACGAGAAACTCACGCCGGCAGAATTCACAGCGCTCGCAGATACGTGGTTCGAAAAGCTGGACGCTGAGAAAGGCGGAAAACTAAGCCAGGAGCAATTTGTCGCCAACCTTGAAAAGGTGCTGCCGCCACCCGAAGGTGCCGGACAGCGCGGAGGCGGTGGTGGTGGTGGACGCGGAGACGCCGGTCCGGGGCGACCGCGCGGAGGAGGTTTTGGTCCGGGACGTTTCGTGGGTCCCGGACTGTTCACCACGCTCGATTCGAATAAGGACGGTTCGCTGACGCTTGCTGAAATGAAAGAGACGTTTGGAAAGTGGGCTGGCGAATGGGACGCCGAGAAGAGCGGCGCGATTACGCAAGACCAGCTTCGTGACGGACTCTCGGCCGCCCTGCCCCGGCCAAACTTTGGCGGCCCGGGCGGCGGGCGTGGACCCGGCGGCGGCCCCGGAGGATTCGGAGGCTCGTGGAGCACACCCATCGTGGTTCATGTCGATGGTCGCGATGAATTGATCGTCAGCTTCCCGGGACGGCTCGTCGCGTACGAACCGAAATCGGGTAAAGAGCTCTGGATCAGCAAAGGCCTTGGCGGCACGATCTACACGACGCCCGTTTCGGGCGAGCAAGCGGTCTTCGCCACCAGCAGCGGCCCCGGCGGCGGGAATGCCATCGCCGTGAAGCCGGGCGGCAGCGGCGACATTACCGAGAGTCAACGCATCTGGCGGCTGGAACGCATCGAAAGCCAAATGGGTTCCGGCGTGATCCACGAGGGACACCTCTACACACTAAGTCAGGACGGCATCGCCGCCTGTATGGAACTACAATCCGGCAAAACCGTTTGGGAGAAAAGGCTGCGCGGTGCCGGCGAGCGTGGCGGCTCGTGGTCTTCCATGCTCCTTGCCGATGGAAAGATTTATGTTCCCAATCAGTCCGGCGATATCTTCGTACTCGCTGCCAGTCCGCAATATGAGCTGCTCGCGACGAACTCGGTCGAAGAGTCGACGAATGCATCGCCAGCAGCGTCGAACGGCGAATTGTTCCTGCGAACCGACGACAGCCTGTGGTGTATTGCAAATGAAAAGTAGATCATTTGCTCTTTTCGCAGACTAACTACGGCATCGATGCCTGCGATTCATCGCACGCGGCGAGCGCCATAACGGCCATGGCCGTGCCGGCGTGAGTTATGTAGTGCATGCTGTCTTGATAGAATGAGCGGGTAAACCATCGGCCGCTTTCGCGCTGATGTTTCTTGAGCCACTGGACGCCGCGTCGCAATGGCTCCTCCAGTGGCGATATGCCGGTTTCGCCGCAATACGTAGAGCGCGAAGCTGGTCCCGAAACCCATCGCTCGTCTGTGTGTCCCAGCAACTGATGATAACTACTCGGCACTAGCTCGCATAACGCCTGGATCGTGCGGCACTCAATTGAGCCAAGAGAAAAGGGAGAAATCTCGATACGTCAGGCACGACGGAGGTGTCCCGGTGTTAAGATAGCGACTTCTTGATCCAGATTGGCTGAGGCTGATCTCGAGTGCTAAATGTCGATTAAGAGGTGAATTATGGTCACAGAAAAGGACATGGGAGCCGCGGCCCGAGAGGCTGGGCGTGAGTTGCGTCATCGACGGGCGGGTATGCCAAGTTTTGTCGAGTTGGCTGTCTTTCTCCTGCTCCTGGCAATCAGCTTCGGCCTGGCCATTTTGGTCGGGCAAGCCAGTGCCGGGCTCGGCATTTTCGTGGGCATACTAGGAGCAATCGCTTCGGCACTTGCCGCCGCGTCGATTAAAGTCGCGAATCAATGGGAGCGCGGTCTGGTGCTGCGACTCGGCGAGTTCCGGTCGATGCGCGGACCGGGCTTGTTCTTCGTCGTGCCGATCATCGATCGGGTCAGAATGGTCGACACGCGCGTGCTCGCCGTAGACATTCCGCGACAAGAAGCCATCACCAAAGACAATGTGCCCGTGTCGATCAACGGTGCACTGTTCTTTAAAGTGACCAACGTCCAAGACGCGGTGATGAAAATTCAGGACTATGTGTACGGGATCTCGTTACTAGCTCAAACCGCATTGCGCGATGTGGTGGGCGGGATGGTGCTGGATGATCTGCTATCGGAGCGAGAACGGATTGGCAAACAGGTCGAGCAAGCGGTCGAGATTGATTCAAAAGAGTGGGGACTGCACGTTACAGGCATTCGGCTGATGGACATCGACATGCCCGAAGACCTGAAGCGGATCATGTCGCGCCAGGCAGGTGCCGAGCGCGAGAAGCGAGCCACGATTACGAAGGCCGAGGGTGACCGGCTCGCCGCGGAGAATCTGGCAGCGGCCGCGACAACCATGCTTGCCAGTCCCGGTGCCATGCAGCTGCGCACATTACAGACCCTCGATGGTCTGGGACCAACCGCTTCCAACACCGTCGTAATGGCCATCCCTGTCGAGGTATTGCAGTTGGCTCAAAAGTTCAGCCGGCCTGCCGACGCATAACGTAGGATTGCAGGAAGGGGGATTTCCATTGAGCAGTGTAGTCCTCACGCTCCGCGTGAGGAATTCTTCACGCGGAGCGTGAAGACTACACTAGAATGGTTCACTCGTGGATCGTAGTTCGCCTGGTTCTGTTTTTTGTCTATGGCCGTCCTGATTCGCCTCAACGAACTCAGTATCGGCTTTCGCGGACCGCGTTTGCTGGACGACGTGACGTGCTCGATTGAGACGGGCCAGCGGATCGGCCTCTTAGGACGAAACGGTTCGGGCAAAACGACCCTACTGCGAGTCTTGTCGGGCGCCGTCGCACCGGATCATGGCCAATATGTGGTTGCTCCGGGAACCAAAATCTCCCTGCTTCCACAGGAGGTCCCGCAAGAGTTGGAGGGCAGCATCAACGATGTCGTCCTGCACGGTTTATTGCCGGACGAATTGGATGAATCGCACATCTGGCAATCGCAGCAGCGGGGGGATCGGCTGCTGTCGCGGATGAACTTGGATGGAAATCTGGAGGTGAGCACGCTGTCGGCCGGCATGAAACGTCGCGTCCTGCTTGCGCGGGCACTCGTGTCCGAGCCAGACGTGTTGCTCCTCGACGAACCGACCAATCATCTAGACATCGATACGATTGCCTGGCTGGAAGACTTTCTGCTCCGCTGGCCGGCGACGTTGATGTTTGTGACCCACGATCGCGCGTTTCTGCGCCGGGCTGCCACGCGAATTCTCGAGATCGATCGCGGACGTCTGTTCGACTGGTCGTGCGATTACGATACGTTTCTGGTCCGTAAGGAAGCGGCCTTGGCGGCCGAAGAGAAGCAAAATGCATTGTTCGACAAGAAGCTCGCGCAAGAGGAAGCGTGGTTACGCCAGGGCATCAAGGCCCGTCGCACGCGCAACGAGGGCCGCGTGCGGGCACTCAAACAAATGCGCGTGGAGCGTAGCAAACGTCGCGACAAGGTCGGCACCGCCAAACTGGAGATTCAATCGACGCAGCGCAGCGGGGCGTTGGTCGCCGCTGTCGATGGAATCTCATTCGCCTATGGCAAGCGGGCGATTGTAAGCAACTTCTCCACCACGATCATGCGTGGCGACAAGATTGGCATTGTCGGGCCGAATGGCGTCGGCAAAACAACGCTTTTGCAGCTGCTGCTAGGGCAATTGGATCCACAGGCGGGGAGCGTTCGTCTCGGAACCAATCTTCAGGTCGCATACTTCGACCAACTTCGCGAACAACTCGACGAAGATGCGACCGTTCAAGACAATCTTGGCGCCGGCGGCGAAACCTTGTCGATCAACGGCAGCGCGCGTCACGTGCTGGGATACCTGCAGGACTTTCTGTTCACGCCGGAGAGAGCGCGGACTCCGGTGCGGTTCCTGTCCGGAGGTGAACGCAACCGACTGCTCTTGGCGCGGCTATTCTCCAAGCCCGCCAACATTCTGGTTCTCGATGAACCGACCAACGATCTCGACACGGAAACACTCGAACTATTGGAAGAACGTCTGGTTGAGTTCGCGGGCACTCTTCTGCTGGTGAGCCATGATCGGGAATTCCTCAACAACGTGGTAACCAGCACGATCGTGTTCGAATCCGGCGAAGTTCGCGAATATGTCGGCGGGTATGATGACTGGCTGCGCCAACGCCAGGAACCGACCACTATGAGCAGTGAAGCTAAGTCTGCGTCCGTGAAAAATAAGCCCCGGCCATCAGTCGAAAAGCCATCGCCTCCGAATCGCCGACTGGCTTATCACGAAAAGCGGGAGTTGGAATTACTGCCGGCAAAGATCGAAAACCTCGACGCGGAAATTGCCGAATTGCACGATGTGATGGCCCAACCCGAGTTTTATAAACAGTCTCCGATTGAAATCGCACGCCAGCAAACGCGGCTGAAGGAACTCAGTCAGCAATTAGCCGCAGCATATGGTCGGTGGGAAGAGCTCGAATCGTTCGCGGATTGATCGGTCAAGTCTCGCGTCGCACCAATTTCCAACATTGGTGAATCCGTTGGTTGCGAAAATCTTCCGGGATCGTTTGCCGCGTGATGTCGCGGATCATATAGTCGCCGAGTGCCGCCTCATCGAGCTTGAATCGCCGGAAATTGGTGCTGAAATACACCACTCCGCCAGATACGATATGTGAAGCAAGCCGTCGTAGCAGATCCGCGTGGTCGCGCTGGACGTCCCAGTCGTCTTCGAGGCCCTTGGTGTTGGAAAACGTGGGCGGATCGACGACGGCCAGGTCCCATTGATCGCGGGGCGAAAGATTCGCGACAAAAGTTCGGATGTCGCTGCGGACCAGCCGATGCTGCTGGCCGACAAACCCGTTGAGCTCGAAATTCTTTTGCGCCCAATCGATATACGTGGCCGATTTATCGACGGTCGTAGTCGTCGCCGCTTCGCCCGCCGCGGCATACACCGTAAATGACGCGGTGTAACCGAATAGGTTGAGAAATCGCTTGCCGGCGGCCGCTTCGCGCACCATTTGCCGCGTGATGCGATGGTCGAGAAACAAGCCCGTGTCGACGTAGTCCGAAAGATTGACCAGGAATTTGAGGCCGCCCTCTTGTACAACGAATTGCGCGAGCCGCTCGTCAACACGCTGGTACTGGGCCGCCCCGCGTTGCCGATCGCGATGCTTCAGAAAAACCCGTTCGCGCGGCACTTCCAGCACTTCGGCCGCCGTGCGGGCCATCAAATCGAGCCAGTCGGCGTGCTGTGCCGGAGAGCGATCGTGCGGCCGAGCAAATTCGGCAAGATGCAGCGCGTCTTCGTAGCGGTCGACCACCAGCGGCACATCGGGCACATCGCGTTCGTACAGCCGGTAGCAGGTGATGCCGCGTTTCGTCGGCCAGCGGCGAAAGTGGCGTGCACGGTTCCGCAACCGATTGGCAAACTCTTCGGCCTGCCGTGCGGAACCAGCCAGCAGACCACCGAATGCGGGCGCCATCACTGGTTTTGTCCGCGATGGCGTCGTTACCGAAGAGCTCACATCTGTGGTTTCATGCGGAGATGACTGCTCCACTTCGAATTGCTTAACATGGTCATACGAACTTGCTGGGTGGTCTAAATCATCCGGATTCACATCCGATCGGGGCGGCCGCGGACCGTGGAATTGATAGTAAGTGCATTCGAGCGGGCCGTTGTAGAGCTTGCGCCGCCGATCCGCTCGCTGGCCGACCAAATCCTCCAGATCGGGCCGTGCGGACAAGATATAGTGCGACCAGGTCGGCAATCGTCGCAGCACCAGCGGAAAAGTTTGGTAAAGCTGCTCGATTTCCGCTTCGGCACCCATCCGCTCTCCGTAAGGCGGGTTCGTGATGATGCAGCCATATTCTGCTTTCGCGCGCAACTCGGAAAACGGCCGTTCCTGCCAATGAATGTCCTCGGCCACGCCAGCTTGCTCGGCGTGATACCGGGCCAGGCCGAGCGCTTCGGGATCGATGTCGTAACCCAACAGCCTTTCGGAAAGCGCCGGCCGGGTCGAGTCGCGTGCTTCTTCGCGCGCGAGTTGCCAATTGCGGGCGTCCAGCGTGGGCCAGGCTTCGGCGACAAATTCGCGACCTAAACCGGGCGCGATGTTGCGGCCAATCAGCGCCGCTTCGATCGGAATCGTACCTGTGCCACAGAACGGGTCGGCCAAAACTCGCCCTGGCCGCCAGAAGCTTAGTTGCACGAGTGTGGCGGCCAGTGTCTCGCGCAACTGTGCTTCGCCCACCAGCCGCCGGTAGCCACGCTTGTGCAGCCCGACGCCTGTCGTATCCAGCGTCAGCATCGCCACATCGTCACGCAGGCTGATTTCGATCGAACACAGCGGCCCTGTCTCTGGCAATTGCTCAACTTGGTAAGCTTCCTGCAATCGCTTGACAATCGCGCGCTTCACAATCCGCTGACATGCCGGCACACTCGAAAGCTGCGATCGATGCGATCGGCCTTGCACGGGGAACTCCGCGTCCTTGGAAACCCATTGCTCCCAAGGTAGTGCGGCTGTGCCGTCGAACAATTCGCCAAAATCCGTCGCCGGAAATGAGCCCATGTGAAGGAGCACGCGTTCGCCACTGCGAAGCCACAGGTTCGCGCGGCAGATCGCGATCTGGTCGCCATGAAACAACAGCCGACCGGGTGTCACCGTGCGGGCTGCATAAGCCGAGCGCCGCGAGTTCGCGTTTGACAACCGCCTCCGTGCCCGCAGCCGCCGTTGCCATAAGCTCCAATGGGAGCGACTCACCGGTCGTTAACGTAGCCACGTTTAGCTCCCCTGGCGCTTCGTCGGATCGTGTCTATTTTCCAATGAAACGCTGCATGGACCTTGGTAAATCGGTTTCAAATAGCAATCGCTCGCCGGTCGCCGGATGTTCGAAACCCAACGAAATAGCATGCAGCGCAAGCCGCTTCGTCAGCCATCGTTCATGCATTGCTTCTTTCCGTCGATAGCGACTATCGCCGAGTACGGGATGGCCATGGTCGGCAAAATGAACTCGAATTTGATTACGACGCCCGGTCTCCAGTTGTACCTCGACGACGGTCGTATCCCGCAGTTCGTTGAGAACTCGATAGTGAGTGATTGCGAGCTGTCCCTGGCTTTCTTTTCGGGTGGAAAACTGATCCAGATTGTCGCCGGTCTCCAAATAGGAGCGGAACGTGCCCGTCGATGGTTTCAGGAATCCGGCGACGATGGCGATGTATAGCCGCTCGGGTTTTCGTTGCTTGAATTGCTCCTGCAATTGCCTGAGGATCGCTGGCGATTTTGCAAATACCAAAACGCCGCTCACTCCACGATCAAGTCGATGAGCTACGAAAGCTTCACGCCGGTGACTGGAATGCTTCAAATAATTCGAAATGCGACTGATCCAAGGCGTTACGCTCGCCATGATCGGTGGCGATGGTCAGCACATTTGCAGATTTGTTGACGACGATAATGTGCTGGTCTTCATATACGATTGAAAAGGTCCGATCCGCCCACTGTCATTCTCTTTTCCCGGTAGCCCTGTTGTGGATCGTACCGAACGATCCACCTGGTCGCCGGATTTCACCTGCATGCCGGCATGCACACACGGCCGACCGTTCACGTTAACGCAGCCGTGATCGAACAAGCCTCGGATTTTGCTGTGCGACAAGCTCGTCAAGGCCCGGACGACATGGTCAATGCGTCCGGAATCGCGATCGGTCAGGTGCACGGCTTTTGTAGTGATTGCCATGAAGGGAATGCAATTGGTAAATCTGTAAATTACCAATTGTACGCCGATCACCTATTGAACGGCGACACCCCAAGCAACTTCATCGTGCAGGCACGCCGTTGTTGATGCCAGAAGAAGTCGGCGAGACGGCATATTTTTGCTCCGAATGATTACGCCAACGCGTCTCGAGCCTGCAGCAGAACTGCCGAATCCGCGCTCTGCGGACCGTGCAGGGTATGCACGCTCGAAGCTAACAGATAGGGGACCCATTCAGCGCTTGCGGCAAAAGCGTCTTCGAAGGCTGCAGCAGGATATTTGAAATCGTGCGGATCGTGCGAGGCTTTTGCGCATATCAATCCGCGCAGTCTGTAGGAATTGCTTGACCGTAGCCGGATTTTGAAGCAGGGAAAACGCGGCGGCACACGCCTGGTCACTTGCGGTCCGTTCATCGGGCGACTTTTGAACGTATAAGTAATCCTTCCGTGGCAGTAGCTCGAAGACGTCCGCAACGGATTTCACTTGACGGATTGCTGATCTGTCCAAGTCGAGCAGGTTCATATCCCGAAGTTCGTCGTCGCGTTCTGTCGGAGCGATAAAAGTTTGATCGAGCATTGCGACAGCTTGCAGCAGTAACAGGAGTCGCACGCGATCGCTGCCCGTGCAGTCAAAACCAAACCTGAGTGCGTCCGTGGCGGTCACCGCATGAACAAGCACTCCGCCAATTGGCGAACCGCCGGTCTTACAACGAAATAACAAGTCAGCGGCGGTGAGATGGATCGCATCCCATGCGGCATGGGCGTTAAGCTTTCCAGCAATCAGGTTGGAACAGACAAGGTCACACAGAACCCTCCAATTGCCTTGGCGCAGAACGGCGAATAAGTCGAGCGTCGCGCCGCGATCGATTTTTCCCATAGCCCAATCGGCAGGTAACCGGGGCAGAGTCTTCTCGACGAGCTCACGATTGGGATCAAACGAATTATCGGATTCATGCAGCGCAAATGCCGCGGCGAGATATTGCAAAACGGGTTCAGCATGTCGCCAGCCCAACGCGTCCAAAGTTCGCCACGAATTGGCAAGTATAATCGGATGGTGTCCGAGCGTTCCCGACGCGCGTCTAGAACAATGCTCCCACAACGTATCTAACGCCATTCGAGGCCCGTGCCTGCGACCGAGCACAACGATCGCCTGTTCTGCTTCTGCTGGGTCACGCCGTTCGATCGCGCGCCCCACGGAATCCGCTGAACCAATTCCAACGGCTTGCCCATCGCCAATTCGCGTCAGGGTACGGCCGGATTCTTGCTCGAAGCCCAGCGCGATGCGATCGAGGACCCAGAACAGAGGCAACAATCGTTCTTCCATGCGCACTTCGCTGCTGATGCGGTGAGCGGAATACACCTGGGCCACCTGATGTGGATCGCCATGCTCAAGCGACGCGAGGAAAAGTGCAGCCAGGAATTGTTGACAGGACAACCCATCGCGAAGCTGCCGAGCAAATACTCCCACGCACTTGTCGCGCGGGGTTTGCCGAATGAGTTGTACCAACTGCACGACATCCGCATTTCGGTCCACGGTGCTCGGATCAAAAGTTGTTGCGGCGCAAGCCAGCCGACTAAGCGGCGCAAGGAAATCAAGATCCGTGAAAAAAGGAATCGAAACTGACGACGACATTGCCAGGAACCGGCGCCGATCCATCCCCTTCATGATGATTTCCTCACGTGACAATGGACTATTCTCAAATTCGCTTGACGAACGAGACAGAATGTCTATATATTTACAAGACAGTACGTCTTGTGACAATCGCTGGTTCAGTCTTGCCCAACATAAATCGTGTTCACGTGAACGGCTCGATGAGCAAACGATCTTTACCGTCGGTAACGGGCGCCGAACTGAAGGTGCTGGAAACGCTTTGGGAATGCGGCGAGGCGACGATTGGCGAGCTGCGGGACCTCGTCTATCCCGAAGGGGGCGAGTCGAAATTTGCCACCGTACAAAAATTGCTGTCTCGGCTCGTGGCCAAGAGACTTGTCGGCCGGCGGAAGGATTCTTCCAACTGGATTTTTAAATCGCTGATCGCGCGCGATGACCTGATCGGCGGCGAGTTGCGCCGCGTGGCCGACCGGCTCGGCGGCAACTCGATGACGCCGTTGTTGACGTACCTGGTCGAGACCGGTGAGCTGACTGCGAAGGAGCGGGCCCACTTGCGCGACTTCTTGACGAGCCGCCCAAGGCGTCGCACTCCAAGCGAAAGCACAAATCTTAGAGGAGGCAGGCCATGCCGTGGCTGTCGTGCATCATCTCGAACATTGTCTTGGCGCTGTCGTGGCTCTGGCGGCGTGGTTCGTGCAGCGGCGGCTAAAGCGGTACGCCGTCGCGCACATCCTGTGGGTTCTCGCGCTGGTGAAGCTGGTGACGCCGCCATTTGTGAGCGTGCCGCTCGTTGAATTTCCGGGAACGATGGCTTGCACTCTCGGCGCATGCGGCTGCGGACTGCACGCGGGAACACTCGCGACTATAAGCGGGACGTTGCCGTGGGTCTTGCTGGCGGCATGGTCGGCCGGCGCCAGCACGATGTGCTGGACCGCGTGGCGCCGCTGGTCTCGATTTCAACGACTAATCGCTCACGCCCGCCCGGCGCCACCGGAGTGGCAATTGACGGCCGCGCGCCTTGCTTGGCGAGCTTTCGATTCACAACTCGCCAGAGATCCTGACCGTGCCGGGCCAGTTGCCACCAATGGTCGTTCCAGGATGGCGCCGCCCGCGCCTGCTCTTGCCGGTGTCCTTGATGGGCAAGCTAAACGCTTCGCAGAGGGACGCGCTGCTGCTGCACGAACTGTTACATGTTAAGCGCCGCGACCACTTGGTGCGGATGTTGGAGCTGATGGTTGGTGTTGCTTTTTGGTGGCTTCCCATGGTTGGGTCGATCGGCAAGCAGTTGCGCGCCTGCGAGGAAGCATGCTGCGACGCGGCCGTAGTGGCCCGTCTGCCACATGCACGGCGCGATTACGCCCGGCTGTTGCTGGATGTGCTCGATTTCGCAAAACCGTTACCGTCGCAAGCTGTCCCACACGTCACCGCGATGAGTGCCGCCGATCTCGAAAAGAGGCTGCGGCAATAATCGAAGGCTCCCATGAAACACGGAATACTTGGCCGGCCGCGGCGCTGGTGGTGGGCCTGGCATGCGTAATCCTGCCATGCGAATTGCGATACGATTTTGCGTCAGCAACCTCGCTGGACAACGCGCGTCAACAACGAACGTAGACTGGTGCGAACCAGCCGCAGCGACAATAACTTTTCCGAGCAGTGCTGACGAAGGTGTGGCATTCTCCGCTTATTGCTGCCCATCTTGAGAGAGCGGACAGAGAGATTCCCGTGAACTATGTAATTCACTCATCGAAGGGATTGACATCTGCATCCATAATTCTGACCGTGGCACTGGTCTGCCGCGGCACGTCGGCGCAGGAAGGATTCGAGGGCTGGCACCTCGAACCCGGTGTGGGCCAGGCGCACCTGGTGATGGTGGCCCGCGTGGCCCGCATCAGCCGTGTAACGGTCGTCGAAGGTGCCAAGACCGACGTGGGCTTGCGCGAGTATCGCTTTCAGCCGGTCAGGTTGCTCAAGGGCATTTTTCAGCGCGACCAGCTCTCGATGACGGCGTCTGATCTGGGTTGCACAGCGGACGATGGGCCCGCGGCACCGCCGTTATGGAAGGTGAGTTCCGCCTATTGATCCTGGTCCAACAACCGGGTCTCCGAACCCATGGTTGCGTGTCGGCGGCGCCGGGCGCGCACGACATTCGACGCAGCGCGTACCGCTGTTCACCGGGCCGGACGATCCGCTCGTGGCGGTGGTCGAAACGCTGATCCAGGTGGCCGATTCTCGCTCGCGGCGCGAGCGCGCGACGCTGCTTGTCGAGCGGCTGGCGGATGCCGACGGTACATGCTGCCGTGCCGCTCCTCTCCAGCCTGCGATTGCGTGCCGATTGGGCGGCGGCCGACGAGCGTGCCTACGCTCCACTGGCCCGGCTGGCACGTGATCGAGCGGTCGGCGGTTCGAGGCGCGGCGCTGGAGGTGCTGCGCGACATGCTGGCCAGCCGGAACACGCCCAATGACCCTCAGCAGCTCGACGGCGTGGCGGACGCGCTCCGCCAGATACTCGAATCGGACGAAGCCAACACCCGCGTGCGGCTGGCCGTGCTGGAAGCACTGGGACATCTGCTCGCGCTGAAGGCCGATGTCGATTGGTCGCGAGAGTTGTTGATCGCACAGTTGAACGGCGCCGCAGACACACGCCGAGCGGGCCGCGGCGGTTACGGCACTGTCTCGTATCGCGAACCCGCAACGCAGTCGCCGCGGTACTGACCGCGCTGACTGGCTTGCCGCTCGACGAACAGCCGGAGCGCGAATCGGTGTATGCCCGGGCTGCGGTCCGGCTCGACGGCCGCGGGGGCCGAGCAAGTTTTGCTCGCCCGCCTGGAGCGGTCGATCGCGGCGCGGCAGTCGCTCGAAGCCGAGATCGAGGCTCTTGGCCGGATGCGAAGCAAGGAAAGCTTGCCGCTGCTGCTGGCCGCCGCCGAGCCAGCAAAACCTGTCGACCGCGGACCGCCATCACCTCGCCTGGGCGCTGGGCCGATCTGGGCGACGACCGGGCCGTGCCCGTGCTGATGGGCTGGCTGCAAAGGAATGAATACCAGCTCAAGGAGGTCGCGCTGGCGGCATTGGAAAACATCGATTCGCCAGTGGCGGCCCGCGAAGTGCGGCCGCTGCTCAAGTCGGAGGCGCACTTGCCGTACAAGCTGCGCATGGCGCGACTGCTTGCGCGGCACGATATGGCCGACGGCTATGCGCTGGCCACCGAGCACCTGGCCGACGTCGAGCACACTGCAGCGGCCGACGTTGGTTCTGGCGGCGCTCGGCGACCCGCGCACGTCGAAGGACCTGTCCGCGATTCTGGCGTCTCGGCCCGACCGGCGTTGGCATGCAGCGGCATTAGCCGGACTGGTGGCGATCGGCGACGCGGCCGCCCGGAAGCAACTGCTCGAGATCCTGGCCGACGACCGGCACCCCTTAGCGGCCGACGCGGCCGAAGCGGCGGGACTGGCCGGCAACGCGGAGCTATTGCTCCCATTGGCCAAGCTCGCGCAATCGCGAAACAAGCGGGTCGCAATGGCCTCGCTGGTGGCGTTGCGGAGATATCTCAGCGGGGTCCGGCTCTCGCCGCGAGGCCTGGCGGCCGCAGAGAACGCCGGCACGCTGCCAAACGACGTGGAGCGAGACAAGGGCGAACAGCCGCCGCTGCCTGTTGAACTTCCGCCAGAGACGGTCACAGCAATCGCAGAGTCCGTCGCATCGCTAGTCACCGACGCGTACGTCGACTCCGACGTGCGTCATCAAGCCTTCGCCGTCGCGAGACGTCTCGGTGGTGAACGGTATTCCCAGTTGTTGTCGGACGTCGCCGACCAGGCCGAGCTGGAAGGCACTCCGCTATTGGCGGAAGTGCAGGCGGAACGACGCCGGTTAAATGACCGCTGACGGACTTGCAACGATCGCCGAATTATTGGCCGATGAAGCGCTGTCGATCACCGCGGACGACAAGGTACGTGGCGTAATCGACGTAATTCAAGCACCCCGGGCAGGACTCGAACCTGCGACCCTGGGATTAGAAAATCTAAGTTCAGTTGCCGACGAGTTGCTGGTGGCTTAAATCTGCGGTAGATTGAAAAGGTGAACGGATGGATATGCCCGCAAAAAGGTACCTAGGTGGGTACGGTTTGAGGCCTGTACCCACCCATGGCAAGGATGCACGATGGCTAAGCGAACGAAATCTACCGGAGTCACGACCTGGGTTGATGACCAGATTGCACGCCTAGACAGCGGCATTAAATCGGAAAAAATCGGCGATAGGTCTGGTTTTTGCCAGGCGGTGTTGGACGACACGAAAGGTCATGCCGCCAGGTTGGAATCACCTGAGGCATTTGAACTGTTAGATCGTACGAAGCTACGAAACTGGTCACCAACGTCCTCAGAAGCCGGGCTGCCCGACTACCGGCACTTAAGGAGTGTGCTCGTCCAGGTTCGCGACATCGTTGGCGACGGTGTAACTGGGCCGCGTGAGTTTTATACAGCAGACCTAGCCAAGGAGCTTGGGATAAACCCAAAGACGCTCAATCGCTACTGCGACGAAGCAAAAGTTCGGCGAGCGAAAGTAGGTCAAAGAGACTTCCGATTTGCACCAGCATCTGTCCGCAAGCTATGTGGTTGGATAATCAAGGAAGTAGCAGACGCCGACACGATTCATGCGGCTCAGCAAACTCATCGAAGATAGACAATCAGACATTAAATAGACACGCTGATTTATCTTCTCAAAACCTCTCTTAGCTCGCGTATCCTGAAAGCAGACAAGCCATCGAAGTTGATGGCAACTCATTAACTGCTTGAGGTGATACGCCATGTTCGCTGCTACGACCGAGCGTCGGGCCCCCATTTTCCCCGAGGCTTTATATCCACGTCAGGCCTGGATGGCGGACGCTGGAATTCTCTGAGCAACGACTCTACCAAGCGAGTGCAAGGCATCGAGCTACCGACGCTGAAAGTTGGCAGGCGTGTTTTCGTCCGAGGAGTGGACGGTATCGCGTTCATCGAGAAGCTGGCCGCCCAAGCATAGGCAACAAAAAGCCCGGCAGCGCTACCACACACGCACCGGGCTAAAGAAAGGATTCAGCTATGTACCAGTTTATACCCCAATCGCTTGTCGATTCAACCCTTAAGCTGTCACGGATCGCGGACGAGGGACTGCTTCGCCAAACACAACTCGACATCGCCGCAGCACTCCGCGAGTCCGGCGGAATTCCGCATGAGTCCGAACGGCGGAAACAAATTAACCACCTGCAAGCCAACGGTGCCGTCAAGGCCCGCGAAATTGCGAAAGTAGTTTCGTATTGTTACGCCTGGCCGATAGACGAATGCGAGCAGATTGCATTTCAACTGCTCGTTATGGACCCGTGGAGCGTCATCGCTCAAGAGGTCATCGACGACCGCATTCGTGATCTCGAAGATGCGGCCAAAGATGAGAAGGCTGCCAAAACAAATGGGAAGCCGGCACGGAGGCCGCGGTAATGCCTCGACTGCCAACACCCGAAGAAGACGCCGCTTGGTCACCATACACCGATCGGTCAAAGCTGGTCATCCGCTGTGGACCCGAGGATAAAATTAGCCGGCGTGAAGTTGTCGCCTCAATGAACGGCGAATGCGTGCGGGACCGCATCGACATTGTTGCCGAACGGGAGAATGAAAAATTCAGGATTCGTGTCATCAACTATTTTGGGCTCGACGACGAAGCACATCCATGGTTGCGGGAGGAACTTAATCGAGCCGCCGAGGCCGCTGACGCCCGAGTTGATAACGAGCCGTTGGTTAAGTGCTCTACGGTTCGGCTGGCCGATGTGCAGCCGGAGCAAGTCGAGTGGTTATGGCGCGAGCGTATCGCAATTGGAAAGCTAACACTGACTCGTCGGCGATCCTGGACAAGGGAAATCGTTTTCTCACGCTCGATATCGCGGCCCGCGTATCTCGCGGGGCGGCGTGGCCGGATACACCAATGGGACACCGCAGACGGCCGGCGACGTGATATTACTCACCGCCGAAGACGACCTGGGCGACACAGTCCGCCCACGACTCGACGCGCATCGAGGCGGACGTGAGCCGCATCATCGCAATCAGGGGGCAAAGTTCGTCGACGATGACGAAGAGCGAATGGTCAATCTAGCGACCGACCTAGATTCGATTCGTAGGGTAGTCAAAGAAGCCAACCAGCCGCGGCCACTAATCATCGACCCGGTGTCCGCCTACTCGGCAAAACCGACACCCATAAGAATGCCGAAGTTCGCGCCGTACTGGCTCCGCTTGTCCGAACTGGCTGTCAGAACTGCGGATTGCCGTCATTGCGGTGACGCCATCTTCGCAAGGGCGAAGGCGCCGCGCTGTATCGCACGATGGGCTCGCTGCATTCATCGCGGCGGCCCGATCGGCATGGGTGGTGTGCCGGGATAAGGCGACCAATCGCGACGGCTACTGCTACCCCTGAAAAGCAACATTGCTCCCGACGTTGGCGGGCTCGCGTTCGCCATCCAGCCGCACGGCAAAGCACAACGCTCCCGCTGTGTGCTGGGAAGCTGAGCCAGGTAACCGAGTCGGCAGACGACGCAATCGGCCAGCGACGCAAGCGTGGGCCAGAACCGAACGAGCGAACGAGGCGGCTGAGTGGCTGCGGAGCAATTAGCCAACGGGCCAAGAGCCGCAAAGGAGGTAATCGAGCAAGGACGACGGCTCGGGATTCAGAAAGCGAACACTGTAACGAGCATTCAAGGCGATTGGCGGCAAGTCTCAGGCTGTGTGGCTTTCCGGCAGCGCGCGTCACTGGTCGCTCTACAGATTTGCCAACAGTATGCCAACGAGGCACACACACATACAACCTGGCAAAATGGCACACACTGGCAAGCCTGCATAAACCCCGAAGAAGAAGAAGATAGTATAATAAGTTCCTTAGTAATGACAGTACGGTTATGCCAGGTTGTGAGAGTATGGCAGAAGTGGACGAATTCGAAGCCGAACGATTGGAATGCAATGGATTCGAGGACGTGCCGTTTTGAATGGTGCGATCGATGTCCTCGGATTCAGTGGCCGTGGCAGTCGCTTAACCGAGGCACCCGCGAGCTGTGCGGGGGACTAGACAACCCAAGGTCGCAACACGCTTTGCCCTAGTTTTATTGGTGTTTTTGATTACTCCCCTGCCCTACTGTGACCCACGACCGTACCTGAAAAACCGTTCCCGAACCGCTCCACACAACCGCTAGATGAACCACTGACCACACGCATGGGCACCCCACTTAACAACACGAATGCACAGACGCACGGTATAGCCGCTCCCGCCGCATGGCCCGCAAGGGGCTTCGTGCGCGTCGATTACCGAAGGGCTTCAAGTACGTAGCCGGCGAAGCGACGCGCTACGCTACAGCCCTCCACGACGACGCTAAGGCCAAGCACGGCGAAGTGAGCCGCGAGCACCTGGAAACCATCGAGGCCGCAGCAGCGTGGCACCAGCACGGCCTATACACGCTCCGTGTGCTCCGCGTGGATCACGACAGCTTAAAACCCGAAACGCGGGTGCAACTCAGCGGTGAGATTGCCAAGGCAGTCCAGAAGCGTGCAGACCAAGTGAAGACGTTAGGGCTGAACGATAAGACCGTGAGCCCCTGGCTTGAAGTGAGCACCAATGGCTAACCCACTAACCCAATACGCAACTGACTTCATCGCCTTCGCTGCGGACCTGCACGTCCCACTGGGCGCAGCCGCTGGCCGCCTCGGTGACAACTGGGCCGAGTTCCAAGAGCGCGATTTCGAGGCAATGGGCCAATCACTCATGGCGGTTGCCCGCGGTCAGGTAGCACCGATCCGCCGTTTCTGGATCGAGCGCACCAAAGGCGGGAGCAAAGACAGTGACGTGGCCGTTGCCATCCTCTGGCTACTGGCGTTCGCTCCCCGCACGGTACGCATCCAGGTAGGCGCCTACGACCGCGAGCAAGCCTCGGAGCTGCGGTACATCATCCGGGCCATGCTCGGTATTGATGCACCGCTCAACAAACTGCTAGCCGAAGTGGTCGAGGTCCAACAGCACCGCATCGTAGCCCACGCCAACACCCCCGGCCGCACCGAATCCGTCTGTGAGATTCTCACAACCGACGCTTTCGGTTCCCACGGCAGCCGCCCCGATATCGTCATCGCCAACGAACTAACGCACGTCGGCAGCGAAGCATTCATGCAAACCTTGCTGGACAACGCCGACAAGATACCGCACGCACTGGTCATCGTGGCAACAAATAGTGGGGAAATTGGCTCATGGCAAGAAAAATGGAAAGCCATTGCTGTCGAGTCCAACCGCTGGCACGTTTCGGTGCTCAACACTCCGGCGCCTTGGGTGAGCGAAGCGGACCTTGCCGAATCACAGAAACGCAATCCACCCCAGCGATTTAACCGGCTGTGGCGTGGCATCTGGTCAAGTGGTGAAGGCGATGGGCTGAATCCAGCCGACATCGACGCCTGCACCACGCTCAAGGGCCCGCAGCATCCAAGTGACAATCGAATCTATCTTGCCGGTCTGGACCTGGGCATCAACCGCGATCACAGCGCTTTCTGCATCCTGGCTGCCGATCCGCGCAGAGGCATGGTCGAGCTGGCGAAAGTGTGGTCGTGGAATCCGGCTGACTACGAGGACCACAAGTGCGATCTCATTGAGGTTCGGTACGTCATCGAAACGGCGTACTCGATGTATCGATTCGTGGGTTGCAAGTACGACTTTTGGCAGGCCGCATATATGCGCAGGAGCTGGCCGCTGCCGGCGTGCCGATGAGCGAATGCAAGATGGTTGCCGATGACTTGAATCGAATCACACGCAGCCTACTCGACGCATTCAGCAATCGGCGAATTGCGTTGTACCCACACGCCGAGTTGCAGCGTGACCTGTTGCGAATCCGCGTGAAGGAAACCTTACGCGGATTCAAGCTCGATGCTGTCCGCGACGACGCCGGCCACGCTGATCGTGCGATGGCGCTGGCTTTGGCATTACCGGCCGCACTGAGTTACGCCAACCAATACAACATGGCCGAACCCATGCCAGAGGTGCTTATCGCATGAAAGACGACGACAAGCTGGAACACTACACGCCATGCGGCCTGGCACTGTGATTGAGGTCCATTGGTCGCGGACGCATCGCTATATGCAATGGATCGGGCCAACCAAGATGTCCGCATTCATTCGTGAATGGGGTCAGTTCCTTGATCTCACGCGACGCGACTTGTTCATATACCCACATTCGGCATGGCTGGCCGCTGTCCACGACGACGGCATAACACTCGTGCCGATGGATATCGCATCGCTAAAAAAAACTGCCATGCTGAAACAAATGGACGTTCAAAACCTGACTATTCCGCAGCTAGCCAAGATCACCGCGCGTGCGACGTTCGCCCTCGTGATCCCGGTGGCTCTGCTGGCGATCCTTGCCGGCGCAGCGGCCGGCGTGGCGTATCGAATTATCACTAGCCTGTTCACTTAACAGAGAGGAAAGAAGAAATGGCCCGAATCTACGAAGTAATTCCACCAACTGGAATGCCACCCTACACAGCTCCGCGCCGCGAGGCCGCTGACGGTGACGAGCGCGACAAAGCACTCCGCGAGTTATCCGCCTTCATGACCGAGCTACTCGCGATGCTACGCGACGCGCTCAGCGACAAGAGCACTGGTGTTGCTCCGAAAGCCAAAGGCACTAAAGGCACAAACGGCGACCCGCGTTTTAATTCTCAAGACAGTTATGGCGTGGAGTCGTTGGACCCGCGCCGCCGATTCGTTGGACTGACTGATTTGTTTTCACCCCTACTTTTTTTTGAAAGGTAATTAACCAATGGCAGTAAAAACAGCACCCGCAACAGTTCGCGGCAAAGACGGCGCCGTACTCACGCCCATGGACCTCGACTTGCACAAAGCTGAGATCAGTCGGATGAAGGCCGAGCAGGATGCAAACCTGGAGGAGCGGTTGAAATTATGCAATCCGCGGCATGCGCAAGAGGCCGAGCTGAAGAAGTCGGTCTACCGGTGGAAGGTTGAATTCAGAGTCATCGAACGAAAAAAGGAAGAGCCCACCAAGGACCGGTACGCCGACAACATCAACGACAACGATGGCGGTGACTTCAGGTTTCTCTCCGTAACAAAGCATGTCGATGCGCAGGATGAGAAAACCGCCTGGGCGAAGGTGTGCGACCAGATGGGCGAATGGCCGAGCCCGAAAGTGGCGAAGCCGAAGTTCACGCGGTTGAAGCAGCTCAAAAGTTAATCGCAGGCCGGGTGGCGGCCCCGCGGAACTCGCCCGCGATCGCCGCCCGGCCACTTTTCAGAACAACCTGCGGCCTGCTCTTTGACAATTCGAATAGCCCGGCGGAAGTTGCGAGCCGCCGGGCGTGGGACGCATTTCGGTTAAGCGATGCAGATATGGCCATGCACGAGCTGCATGTTTCTGCACTACTTGGCGTGCGGTGATGTTGTGGGAAGAGCTAGGAGGGGGCCACATACTTGAAAGGCCTATCTGCCACCGCTATATTGTGCCCCGTTTTCGGCTTGTCTATTCAACACAACTTATCGATGCGTACCGTCCATGGCCGCAGGACATTTCAGCTTCAGCGCTGCTTCTGGTGCACATTCAATGGAGATTATCCATAACGCTCCATTTCACTCGGAATACTGGGTGTATAACGATGGTCCGAAACCGATAAAGGTAACTGGGCTTAGGAGGCACCTAGCAGAAGGTGAGCACGACATAGTCAGAATAGAAAAAGGGGGCTCCATTGAGATCAGACCGGAGACGGAACGTGAGCACGCGGCTGGATGGTACATCTGGCTCGATGGCGGGGATTATTGCATCGTTGACGAACGCACGGCAAAGAAATTGCCCGCGCAGATGCACGATCGGATACTCAGGATTACAAACGGCGGCCCAGGTAAAGCCTGGGTAAGTGCACTTGCCTCGCCGGACATGCAGCCGGGCACGTCAATCGATGTCTTGGTTCGGGCTGGAGAACCAATCGTAATAAAACTCTTGAAATGGAAAGCCGACCACGCCTACTTATGGTATGAATCTTTGGCGTGAATTGGTAGGGCCTGCACGTAGCCCTCGCATCTTACTGCGCCGAACGGCGTTCACAAGCAAGGTGCCGGGAATCGGCCCAACCGCTCGGCGCAATTCCTGGGGCATCCTGGGCAGTCGTTTCACAAGGGGGTAGTGGGAGAGTGGCCAGCTCGAAGCGAACGCCCGTCCGACCCACCGGCGTCATAGCCGATGCTTAAGTTTCTCTCTTGAGCCCAACGTTTCCAGAATCCAAGTTCGCTCTGGAATCTTTCCTGTGCGTCATCAACTGCGATGCAAAGCAACGACCTAACCCGCGACCAGGCCCGGCATCAACAATAAGCTTCAGCCGATGCTCGGCTATCTCACGCGGCTCCAAAAGCGCATGGCATTCAAGGGCCTTCGGCAAGACGACCAGTTGCTACAGGCGGTGTGCCGTTGGCCGAACCATTCCTTGTATTCGCGGACCGCAATTGTCGCACCTAATTCGGCATTTCATAATGTCCCCCCTGCACTCGTCGATCCCGGTGATTTCATTGGTGGTCACTTCGGTCGGCACCCATGAAACAATAGTAGCCACCGCTCTGCATCGATCGCAAATTATCGATCTTGAGTACATTGTCGCCCTTCGCGAAATGCTTGTTAAACGAACACGTCTAGCTCGTTGTGGGCATTTCTGCGAACGGCCTACGAAGTCGGTCAATGCATGGGCAACGACTGGCGGCAACGTAATTGTACTCGGCGCGCAGCACTCACCCGGAGGAATACAGTCGGCAAGTGCGGATTGGTGATAATAAGTCAGTGACCCACTAGGCGTGGTACGTTGTTTGGCGCTTACCTGCCTGCCGAGCCTAATTGCTGAACGCCACAGCCAGCCCCAGCAGGACGGCAACACGCGTCGTGGCGATTAGCAGTGTGCGGAGGACGCCCGATTGCGCCATGACTTAAACGTCTTCCCGGTCAATGAACTCAATCCGAGCAATCCGCCCATGCAACCTACGCATAGAAATGCACTCGGCTCGGGCACAGCGGCGCCGTAAGAACGCCGGAAATAGCGTATAGAGGAAACGATAGGCTTGGATCAGCGGACCCAGTCGTAATCCAGCCGGACGTACTCGACGCGCTACCTCGATTTGGCATGTCCCCGCCCAACTCGTTTGACGCGTCCTGCGTGCCACTAGTGGTCGTTCCGGTCCAAACAAGTCCGGTATATGGATCGCCAGTTTCCATGACAGAAAGGGTCGCATCGAGATCGTCTCCATCCCATAAGTCATCGTAGTGATCGGCAATCTTTATTCCATCTAAGCGGTAGATGGGGACTCCCGTGTTACCAAGAGGACCGGGATCTGTCATTGTGTTTAAGATCGCAGAAACATCCACCGTGGAGCCGATCACCGTCCACGTCGTACCGAGTGCCGCCAAAGCAGGTTGCTCATCGTTCGCCAGGTCGTCAACGAACTGGTTGTAATCTGCAATGTTTGGGGAGGTGGCAGGCATCCCCTCGCTGGTTACAAACGCCAGTCGATACTGACCGACTGGCGGAGGTGGTAAGACGAGAGCTGCGTCCGCAAGTGGACTACTGGCCAACACAGTCAACGACGCGACAAACAGTGTGATTCGCATAGCATTTCCCCTCGTAGTTAGCCCACATCCTAGTCGCGATAAATGGAAGTAGCAAGAAAAAAGGTTAAAAGCCATTGCACTGTCGGCGCAAGTAATTCGCAGCAGCCGAAGTATGCGAGGGCGGTCCATAGCCCACCTAATCACCACCGCCGCGATAGCTCATGGCTTCGACGTTGCCACTTCTCGTCATCTCTAGTTGACTTCCATCGCGACCCCGCCACACGGCTGTCTCGTATGATTGTCCGTCTCCCGCGCTGGTTCCCGGCCGCACATAGGTTGGAGGACCAAGCCGATTCTGAGCCTCCGAGAATGACATGTTTGACGACGACACAGCTTTCAACTCGGCCGGATCAGCGGAGCCGGCACTGAAGTCAAGTTGCCAAAGTTAATGAATAAAATGAATAAAAGGAACAACGTTCCCACCAGAACTCCTATCAACGATATGACGCCGATGGATGGTCCGCAGCTACGCGCAGTGGGCACCCCATAATGCGGTTTTGTGTTTCTCGCAAAAAAAACGGCCACACGTCTGGCAAACGCGAGTTGCACTGCTTTGGCATTCGTAGCACCGAGGCCCGGAAACCGTCTTCGGCTCAGATGTAAGTTCCACGAGGACCCCTTCAGTGTTTGGGATGTCCATTCGAGAAGTGTGGCGACGCCGACTTGGGCAGCCCCGTCACTTGGCTCCGGATAGGATCGGAGCAACGAGCATCATACCGCGCAAATAGTGTTCGCAAGCAATGGCATTCCAGGAGTCGCCCCGCCCCGTCGGCGCAATTGCTGGAGCATCCTGTGCGATGGATTTTGAACGCCGGTCCGCTATGTAAGTAATACGACGGCGACCATGGCCAAAAGCGCGGCGCTAAATTGTGCGGCAAGAACCTGCAATGTCCGCCACGGGGCCCTCGGTAGCCATGTGACGACGAAGAACCATACGATCGGCACCTGGGCAACCATGAGCAATTGAAAGATATGGGCAGGTGTCCCCCCATCGGCCTCAGGAGCAACGCCGTACACGGCCAATCGAATTAGCACCATAGCCAGAGCGGCGAACGACATCGCCAGCGGCACAATTCCACTCAGCGCCTTCATTGGCGAGATTCTCACACGTCTGGCTCCAACTATGAAAACGCCCAGTCGCATGGGGAGCTGCAACCGGCTGCAAAGGGCTTTCGCCCAACGGGCGTCGTTCGTTCACAAGTGTAGTGGAGGACGGCGGCGTTGGAAATCTAGCGGTCGATCTTCATCAAATCTTGACCACCAGCGGTCCGCTTGAAGCAGAGACAACAAAAAACCCCCGGCCGCGGAGTGTCTGCTTCGCGACCGGGGGCTGACTTCCCGCCAGTCATTCCTTGGAAGCCGCATTTATGAAAACGGCGGAGGAAACATCTAAAGAAAATACCCCCGGCCGCGGTTGGAGGGTTGAACAACGCGACCAGGGGCTTCGGAATCAAACGCCGATATACTACCGCGCGGCCGGAGGCTGCAATTAATTCCCACACTTTTGTGGTTGCAATTACCAGCGCAAGCAAAAGCCGTTGGGATGTAGAGTCCCAACGGCGGATTGCACGACACCAGGAAACCTGGCTGCGATGGGCTTTCGACCACCGCTAGTGGTTCGTCCGCCAGTGTAGTTGAGGATGCAAGCATTGGAATAAGGTGCGGTGGAATTTGCCAAAACTTGACATATACATGCCGGATAGGGCAAACTACTGCCGTCGGCATACCGCCGGCCGGGCGTGGAAACCCGCACGGGGACAATCTGGTGTTATCCATCAGGGCCAGTAGGCCCAGCAGCTTGTGCGCGTACAGCAGCGACGATCCGGGAAGCCGGGGAGCGGGGTACGCGCGGGCGTCTCGTGCGCCTTTCCAAGCGAGTTGCTGGGCCTACTGGCTTTTTGCGTGCGCAGGAACTGGCGCAGGCGCCGGCCGGGGGATTTGTAACAGCCTATGGCCTGCGGTTTTTGAAGAACCAGAGCATAACCATGAGAGATAGAAAAAGCAGACCTAATGCAATTGCCGTTAGTTGGTTCATGTTTCGATTCTATCAGACAGAAGTTTGCGAAAGGACATCATGAAAGAAGGAAAGCAAATTCCGAAAGTACGAATGGCCAAGCCGACTGGCCGGCCGATTCAGCTACGCTACACAGATCCCGCGACCGGCAAAGAAGTGCGGATCACCACGAAGACGCACGACCCGATTATCGCGGCGGAAGAAAAAGCCAAGCTTGAAGCGAAGCTATTACTGGGCATCGACGCCAAGCCGCGCAAGCGCAAGGGCGGGCCGTCGATGGCTTGGGAGGACTTCCGCGAGCGGTACACGAGCGTTGCGGTTAAACGGCCTGCGCGAAAGTCAGCAGGATGCGGCCGAAAGCCGGCTGGATATCGCCGAGCGAATCCTCAAGCCGCGCACGCTGCTCGATATGGCCAATAGCGAAGCGCTGCACGAGCTGCAATCGCGACTGCTGGCCGGCGATGAAAGCAAGTCGCCACGGGCTGCCCACACGGTTCGCAGCTATATGGCCGTCATCATGGCCGCGATCAATTGGGCTGCCGATATGGGCTGGCTAACCGCCATACCGCGGCTTCGCAAAATCAAAGTCGCCAAGCTTCGACAAATGAAGGGGCGGCCGATCAGTGAAGTTGAGTTTGCCCTGATGATGAAAGCAGTTGAACCGACAGTTGGCACCGAGGCCGCCCCATCGTGGAAGTACGTTTTGCGGGCAGCCTGGGAATCCGGCTTGCGGCTTGATGAGTTGATGCACCTGCATTGGTCCGATGCCCGGTACATCGTGCCGACGTGGCCAATGGATGCCCTGCCCGTCCTGGCAATCCCTGCCGCGATGCAAAAGAACGACACCGAGGAGTCGATCCCGCTACTGCCGGGCTTCGATTCGCTATTGTTTGAAACGCCGGAGCCGCAGCGGTTCGGCTGGGTGCTTAATCCGATGAGCCTACAAACGATGCTAGGGCGGCGTGTGCGTCACCAACGGCCGGATGCTGAATGGGTGGGCAAAGTTATCACGCGCATCGGCAAGGCGGCTGGCGTCGTCGTGCAGGCTGCGAGGGGCGAACGGAAGCCCAAGCACGCATCCGCGCACGACTTACGGCGTAGTTGCGCTGAGCGGCTCGTGTCGGCAGGCGTTCCTGAGCGTGAAGTTGCCCGCGTGCTGCGCCACGCGAGCGTCGAGACGACGCGGAAGCACTATGCACCCGGGACGGTACAACAGTCGGCGGGAGTGATTCGTGCTCTCGTGTCGCGGACTCAGCGGAGTTATTTGCGCGATGAATCCTTGGATGATGCCTCGACCATCGCGTCTGCGGCTTCGTAAGCTGCAGCGGCGACTGTATTCATAGTCGCCCTGACTCCGCTCGTATCTGGATTGGCAAGCAACCCTTGCATTGCCATTGCTGCTAGCCAATCCCGCATTGACACTGAGTGAATTTCGCCATCTTTACCCAGAATAACGTTGTCGAGTGCATGAAGTGGCATCAGTTCTCCTGTCGAGGCGTACCTAGGTACAATCGTCGAGTCGAATTTACGTAAGTGCAGCACCCCGGGCAGGACTCGAACCTGCGACCCTGGGATTAGAAATCCCATGCTCTATCCAGCTGAGCTACCGGGGCAGACGTCTATCATCCTATCGCCCGAGTAGCTCAAAGTCATTAACAACGTAACCCGCCTGACAAACTCAGCGAGTGTTGACGAACCGGCAAGCAAAGACTCTGCATTGCCGCGCGATGTCGCTATTGCACAGCCGCTTCTTCGGCGGGCTTCAAGCCGATTTTGGCGAGGTGTTTCGCCGCATCGTCCTTCAGCGGCTGCTCGCAATGGTCGCAGCAAATGAATACATCGTGGCCCGCCACACTTACTTTGACCGGGGCGCCGATGCTGCCCAGCGGCCCGCCGCTTACCGGACAAATCTTTTGCTTCAGTGCCGCCGCGCGGTCTTCGACGGAAAGCGATGCGAGCGCGGCTTGAACCTCGGCCGACACGGACGCTTCGCCGTCGGCCGGCGCCGCAGTTTGGTCCTCGACGCCCGGCTCGGCCCCCGGGTTTCCCTCGGTGGGCAATGTTGTTGTTTCGTTCTGCTGTGGCGCCGGCATCGATCCGGCTGGCTCTGTTTGGCTCGTGGATTGCGCGGGAGTGGTTGGCGCAGTCCCTTTGCTGCAACCGGTGTTCCAGGCAATTAGACCCAGGACGACAAACCCCACTCCGCATTTCATCACGTTTGACATCGTCGATACTCCTCAACGGCCGAAAAAACGTAACCAACTTTCAATACATCGCCAGCGACGAGTGCGTCATTATATGCGAAGTCGTCGGGCAATGCACGACGGTAACGACTCTGCAA
Organism: uncultured Planctomycetota bacterium; assembly: GCA_963786455.1. Taxonomy (GTDB): domain Bacteria; phylum Planctomycetota; class Planctomycetia; order Pirellulales; family Lacipirellulaceae; genus JABDGM01. Next base: position 295,941 of record CAWAZX010000021.1, read on the forward strand.
TAATTATGAGATCACCGCCCCATCCAGCCAACATCCGTTAGCGTTAAGGATTAAACGAAATGAAGAAACTTGCGCATTGGTTTGGACAATTTGCGAAGTGGTGTGCCCATGGGACTGGCCACCCGGCGGCATTTGGATTGGCCGTCGTCGTAATCGTTGTTTGGGCTGTGACCGGTCCATTGTTCGGCTTCAGCGATACGTGGCAATTGGTCGTGAACACTGGGACGACAATCGTCACTTTCCTGATGGTGTTTTTGATCCAGAACACCCAGAATCGTGACACGGGGGCGATTCAGGCCAAGTTGGATGAGCTGATTCGTGCGACGGAGGGGGCCCACAACGCACTGCTCGACCTGGAAGAGCTCGACGAACGAGAGATTGAGCACATCCGCAAGAACTATCGCGATCTGGCTGCCAAGGCGCAAGGCCATAAAGGAAGGCTCGAGCGACACCGATTGCCGCGAGGTTGACGAAGGGAGCACAAAGACGAAGCGCTAAACGAGCTGGCCAAGACCACCAAGAATAGAAACTACGTCGCGACTGGCGGCGGTCCGGCTAGCAACTTGACGGCCTGTTCGACAAGCCGCTGGATCGCGTCGAACTTGCCTTCCGACAGCAGATGGCGCGGCGCCATCCACGAGCCGCCGCAGGCAACTACCGAGGCGAGCTTCAGGTAACTTGGAAGCAGTTCGGGTGTGATTCCGCCGGTGGGCACAAAGCGCACGTCCGGGTAAGGACCGGCGAGTGCCTTGAGCGTGGCTACGCCGCCCATCGTCTCGGCCGGAAAGAATTTCAGCGTCGTGACGCCCAGCGACATTGCCAGCTCTATATCGGTCGGCGTGACGACGCCCGGGCACATGGTGACGTCACGTTTCCGCACGTGCTCGACGACCGTCGGATTGGTTCCCGGCGCAACGATGAATTGTGCCCCGGCATCGATGGCGCGATCGGCCTGCTCGATCGTCAGCACCGTTCCGGCGCCGATCAGCAAATCGCTACGCTTGGCCAGCGTTCGAAGCGTCGACTCGGCCGCGGGGGTGCGGAACGTAATCTCCGCAATCGGCAAACCGCCCGTCACCAGCGCATCAGCAAATGGTGCCGCGTGGTCAGCATGATCTAGAACGACCATGGGAATGAGCTTAAGCTCGGCGATGCGGTTGAGCACGTTGTTCATCATCGCACCTTTCGAGGCTTTTTAGAGTCGCCGCAGAGTCAATCCGCCGTCGATGTGGAGCACGTTGCCGGTGGCATAGGTGAGCTCGCCGCGGGCCAGCATGGCGACGGCCCGGCCGACGTCCTCCGGCTCGCCCCAGCGGTTTTCTACGGTGAGGCCATTGGCGAACAAGCGATCGTATTTTTCTTTCACCGGCGCCGTCATGTCAGTGGTAATGATTCCGGGCCGTATTTCGTACACGGCGATGCCGAACTCGGCGAGCCGGTGGGCCCACAACTGCGTCGCCATCGAAATGCCGGCTTTGCTGATGCAGTAATCGCCGCGGTTGATCGAGGCTTCGGTCGCGCTGACCGAAGACACATTCACAATCACGCCGTGGAAGTTGGCATCGGATTTGACCTGCTCGACCATCCAGCGAGCAACCAATTGTGTGAGAAAGTACGGCCCCTTGAGATTGATGCCCACGACGCGATCAAAACTTTCTTCGGTCGCATCGAGAATATCGGCCCGCAAATTGGGGGCGACGCCGGCATTGTTCACCAGCACGTCGAGCCGGCCGAAGCGTGCCCGTACGGTGTCGACAATAGTCTCGCGGTCGTCCGGCACCGCCACGTCGCCGCGACAATAAACGACCTCTGCGCCGCGCTTGGCGAGCGCCTCGAGCACGTCGCTGACTTGGGCTTCATCGCGGACGCCGTTGATCGCCAAATCGAATCCACTGTCGGCCAGCGCTTCGGCAATGCCGCGTCCAATCCCGCGGCTGCCGCCGGTCACGAGCGCGCAATTCTGTTCGCGTGGCGTGGCATTTTACACTCACCGGCCCGAAAAACGTGTGATACGGCGCATTCTCCGCGAGCCGCTGGATATACAACGCCAGCTCCCGCGCATGATAGTCGCCCCACATGCTCGATTCGCCGTAGGGCACTTTGCTGTCCGGCGGCACATAATCCCAGCCATTGGGACGGTGATACACCGAGTGCAAAATGAGGCCTTCGTGTTGCGGATCGGTAGAAAGATACGGCTCGTCCAACAACGTGTTGGCGATGGCCAGCCCGGCTTCCACGTAACGGACGCCGGAGTTCGTCTCGCCTTTGATGTGAACCAGGTAGTGCCCCAACCGCAGCAGCCCTTGGGCAGCGATCGCCGCCGCGGAGCTGTCAACCGGCTCGTGCTCATTGAACGGATCGGCCGCCCTGCCCTGCCAATCGCCCAGCTGCGACAAGCCCGGTGCACGCGTGTCCCAATACGGCACACCACACGTAGGCGTTTCGCGGACATAAAAGTCGCAGGTTGCGGCGGCTGCCTTCAAAAATACGGCCTCGACGGCGTCGCGGCCGCCCACGGCCGATCAATTCATCGTCGCTGCGCGTCGCCAGCCATTCAAGCTCTTCGGCAAAACCGAGCATCGCCCAAGCCAGGCCGCGCGTCCACGTGCTGAACGGCGAGTAGCCTTGCTGCGTCGACGGCGCAGCGGTAGTCGCCGTTGTTCGTGTTGAAGACGCTTTCGTGCGCCGTGCGTCCGGGCACGTCATACGCATCGCGTCCCTCGCCGTACCACACGTTGTAGCGAGCCGTGTTCGTGCGCATGTTCCACGAGCCGCTGCAACAGACTAATTCGCTCGTCGCGCTCGCCCATTAATACGTGGCCGAGCTGGTGCGAAAGCGCCAGCGCCCGGCACGAGCGGATCGTGTCGACGAACAGCGACTGCGGCCCATTGAACGAATAAATGTAGCCCGTGCCATCGCGGGTGCTCGACCAGCGTGCGGCTTGCACGGCTCCACTCACTTTGAGGGCAAGCTCATAAAACCGCCGCTGCCAGCGATCCTCTGGCACGCGGCCTTCGTTCATCAGCCGCCACAGGTTTCCATAGGTGCTGACGTTGTTGAACCCATGGTCGTGCACTCCGACGTGCGTGAGGTGCGGCGCCATGACGGATACAGTCCGGTCGCGGCCAAGTTCCAGAAAGCGTTCGTCGCCCGTGGCGTCGAACTGCAGCAGCGCCGAGCCATATTGAAACCCTTGCGTCCACTCGGTCCAACCCTTGGCCGTGTAGGTACCTTTCACTGTGAACACGGGCGACGCCGATCCGGGCGGACAACTTTTTTCCACCGCCTCGATGCACTGAGCTGAGCGTGCCCAAAAGCGCGCGAGCTTTGGCAGCAGATCGGTCGGCGTGAGCTGTGGATTGAGTTTGATCACGAAGCAACGAACCTTGTCAATCTGGGGATAACCACAGAGGCACAGAGGACACCGAGAAGAGCTTTCAAATGAAAAACAGCAGTACAACTGAACGAGCGAAATCTCATCGATGTTGCTTTGCCCATGCTACTGCTCTTCTCTGCAGTTCTGTTGGTCTACTGCACTACTCCCTCTTCTCTGTGTTCTCAGTGTCTCAGTGGTGAATTTGCATTTTCAACGTTTAATTCGAGCCGAGCCGCCGCCGGCAATATGCTGCAGTTCATCAAGAGTGATCTGACTCGTGTCGCCGCGCGTGCTCATGAGCAAAGCGCCGTGGGCCACGCCGAGGTCGACGCATTCCTGCGGCGGCTTGCCCGTCAAAAATCCGTACGTGAATCCGGAGGCGAAACCATCGCCGCCGCCTACACGGTCCTCAATTTCCAGATCGGGGTACGATGGGCCGTCGTAAAACGTGCTGTCGTGCCACATGATGGCTGACCAATCGTTCACGAGCGCCGTCTTTACGCCGCGGAGCGTTGTGCCGACTACTTTGATATTGGGAAAGTCTTTCACCACGCGGTTGACCATCGCTTTGAACGCCGATGTGTCCAGCTCGCCCTTCTCGACGTCGACGCCCTCGACGTCGTAGCCCAACACTTTCTGAAAATCTTCTTCGTTGCCGATCAGGCAATCGATGTACGGCACAAGTGGCTTGGTCGTGGCAATCGCGTCGGCAGAGGACCACAGCTTGGAGCGGAAATTGAGGTCGTAACTCACGATGGTGCCGGATTCGTGCGCGGCTTTCACCGCCTCGGCGACAACCTTGCGTGTGCCGTCCGAAAGAGCAGCAAAAATACCGCCCGTATGGAGCCAGCGGACGCCCTGCTTCTCGAACAACTGCTTCCAATTCACTTCGCCTGGCTTCATTCCCGCGGTAGCCGAGTGGCCGCGGTCGTACAGTGTGACTGACGCCCGCTTCGAATGTCCCACTTCCGTAAAATTCAGGCCGATGCGGTCGACCTTGCCGACACCATCGTACTTGCGCGTGATGGCGTGTGCGATATCCATACCGACACCGCGAGCGTGGTTGGCCACAATCTTGCCCATCGGCGAAGTGTTCAGCCCGCCGACCCAACCGGTCCGCAGCCCGAGCCGCGCGAGCGCATACGCCACGTTGTATTCGCCGCCGCCGACCCACACTTCCAGCGACGGGGCAAACTCGATTCGCCCATGTCCCGGCGGCGACAGCCGGATCATGCACTCGCCAAGTGCCACCAGATCGAATTGACACGAACTGGCCGATTTAACTTTCAACGCCATTGCGAATTTGCTCCGCCAGTCGGTGACAAAAAAATTTAGGAGCCACAGTTATACCCGGCGAAGTGCGGTCGCTCCAAGGTCCGACAAACGACCAGCGAGTCCACAGCCCTTTGCCGCCGGCCGTGTTCTCGGTAATCTTATAGAAACGCCGGAGTGGCGGAATTGGCAGACGCGCTGGACTCAAAATCCAGTGCCCGCAAGGGCGTGGAGGTTCAAGTCCTCTCTCCGGTATTGGCCTTCTGGGCCGTTTCTTGCACAACTGCTTTGCCTGGCCGAGACGCTCCTGAAAACGTCTCCAAGGTTGTGCCAGCAGCGCAACGCTGCAACCGGTTCGACCCACCAGACACCCACCCGAAAGGCAGGACCATGACCAGACGAACCTCCCTGTCCCTCGTTGCTGGCGCCGTCGCGCTCGGCACAATCGCCGTCTACGCGGCCGTCGCTCAACCCGCCGAAACGTATTACGACATCGGCGGCTTCCACTACAAAGTGTCGACTGACTCGGAAGCGGCCCAATTGTGGTTTGACCGCGGACTGGCCATGTGCTTCGGATTCAACCACGAGGAAGCGGTACGCTGCTTCGAACGCGCGCTGATTGAGGATCCGTCTCTGGCGATGGCGTATTGGGGACTCGGCTATGCGTGGGGCCCCAACATCAACAACATGGAAATCCTGCCGCATCAGATTGCTCAAGCTGAGCTGGCAGCTCGTTTGGCCGCCTTGCACTCGAAGCACGCCACGGAAGCAGAACGCGACCTGATCGCGGCGCTTGCCGCTCGCTATGCAGTGCCCGTGCCGGAAGATCGCGGCCCAATGAATCGAGCGTATGCGGACGCAATGCGAAAGGTGCACACCAGGCACGGCGATGATCCTACGATCACGGCGCTGTTCGTGGAATCGCTGATGGACTTGGAACCGTGGCAGCACTGGAGCGCCGACGGAGTTGCTGCCACCCACACGCCCGAAATCGTCGCCTTGCTTGAAGCTGCACTTAAACGCTGGCCCGACCATGCCTTATTGTGCCACCTGTACATTCACGCGATGGAGGCCTCGCCGACTCCGGAGAAAGCGCTGCCGACGGCCAACCGTTTGCGCAACCTCATGCCGGGAATCGGTCACCTTATCCACATGCCATCGCACATTGATGTGCTTGTGGGCGACTATGCCGCTGTGATCAACACCAACCAGAAAGCGATCATTGCCGACGCCGAATTCTTGCGACGCGAAGGTGCGGACAACTTCTATTCGCTCTATCGCATGCACAACTATCATTTTGTCGTGTTCGGTGCCATGTTCGACGGGCAGAAAGAGCTCGCGCTCAGCGCCGCGCGAGATCTAGTTCGGCAGACGCCGGAGGACGTGCTCCGAGAACAAGCCGACCTGATGGATGCATTCATCCCAACGCCGCTACATGTGCTGGTGCGGTTCGGTGAATGGGAAACGATCCTGGCGGAGCCGGAACCGGCCGATTACCTGCCGATGACGCGAGCCATCTGGCACTATGCCCGGACTCTGGCATTCGCCGCCACCGCCCGCATCCCAGAGGCCGAAGCGGAGCAACAACGGTTTGAAGAAGTACGAGCGTCCGTGCCGGAGACAAGCCGCCTCTTTCAAAATCTTTCCAAAGACATTCTGGGAGTGGCAGACGCGATGATTCGGGGCGAAATCGCCTATCGCAAAGGAAACTTTGACGATGCGTTCAAACACCTGCGAGAGGCCGTGCACCTCGACGATGCGCTGAACTACGACGAGCCCTGGGGCTGGATGCAACCGGCACGGCATGCCCTCGGCGCGCTGCTCTTGGAGCGAGGCCAGTTCGACGAGGCCGAGAAAGTGTATCGAGCTGACCTCAAGCGGCATCCCAACAATCCGTGGGCACTCCACGGCCTGGCGGAAAGTCTCGCCAAACTCGGCAGGGCGACGGAAGCGGCCGATTGCCGAGTGAAGTTTCAGACCGCGGCAAAACGTTCGGACGTGACAATCGATCGATCGTGTTACTGTCGCCTTTCGACGCAGGAATAACTCACATTTTCAGGCCAGGCTACTCGGCAACGACGGTTTAAGGTCGTCGGCCAACGCGCGATGCGGAGCGATTTTCAGCTTTGCCAATTCTGAATGATACGATCGCACTGCCTCAGCGGGTTCGATGTGACCGTCGGCCAGGGCGCGAAGGTGTTTGATAAATGAGAGTTGGTGTTCGGCAGTGTTGATCTTGCGACCAAAGATCGCCGCGCGGGCGCCGTGTTTTCGCGCTTCCCAAAGCAGTTGAAACGCATCGAAAGTCGTTCCCGCGGCCCCACCCATGACGCCTATCACCACGGTGCTGTCGTATGCAACCAGCTGCTCCAGCGCAGAGGGCCCGAGATAGGGAATTTTCAGAAACTTCGGCCGGCTAGTACGGCCAATCCCGGCCAGTAGCCGAACAACGCTATCGTTGATAAATCGCGGCACGTCCTCGATGCGGGTGTGGCCCAATGCGTTCGGGGGAAACACCTCCAAAAAGTGGCGAAAGTCCAGCTGCAGTGCTTCGGTGCGAAAGTCGCGGTACGCTTGCAAAGTAGCACGGTCGAGCGTGGCGTCATTATTGAGCGTGATGGAGTAGAGGCCGAGGTTCACGGGCGGTCTGCCAAGTCCGAAGGGTCGGCCGCTGTCGTTCTGCATCGCTTCCTCAAGCACCGCTGTGCGAAACGGCAGCGATGGTTGTCGTGCGTAATTGGCCTGGCTGCCGACCAGCCAAATGTCTGTTGTATCGTTCGTACGGATCGCCGGTGTAACTGGACTGTCGTCAAACAACCGCTCATGGCGCGCCAGCTGATTGCTGTTGCTTGCACTCATCAGCATGATGTCGACCAGCTGTTGATCGACAATTTCGCGAATCTGCTGCTGAAACTCCTGAACGCTGCGATACCCGATCAGCTTGCCATCCGCTGCTCGTCGGACGCCGAGGCCAGCAATGCCTAAGGCCATATCGGGGTCTTTGGCATCGGCCAGAATAAAGTCGCCGCAAGTGGAGTCGGCGACAATGCGAGCGAGTTTCTTGTCCAACGATTTTTGCATCGCTGCTCCGGGTAAGGTGTTGGGTGTCGGGTGTAGGGCACGCGACGCGCGACATTGAAATCTGCAATCAGCCGCAGACCCCACCTTTTCGGCGGTCGAACATGCAGTTAAGTCGTCTGGCGTACAGACCGGAATGTATTTATAGGTTAGATTTTCGGAACTGTTCGTGGAGCGGTCGGCAATTCTACCACTAGAGTGGGACATACGTCGGCCGCAACGATGCGACTGCCGGTGCATGGCCGCGTTCGAATCAATAGGTGTCGTTGTGAAAAAGACATTTGTCGGAATCGGGTTCGGCCCCGTCCAAAGTGGACTATTTCTGCACGAAGCCCATGCATCAGGCAACTTTGAGCGACTAGTAGTCGCCGAGGTCGTCCCCCACGTCGTGGCCGCTGCGCGACAGGCCGGCTGCATATGGATCAATATCGCTGACCGCCATGAAATTCACTCACATCCTATCGCGAATGTTGAGGCGTTGAACCCGTGCGACGCCGCTGACGTGCCGCGACTCATCGACGCGATTGCCCGGGCCGATGAACTCGCAACTGCGCTACCAAGCATCGACTCGTATTGCCACGGTAACCCCAGTCCCGCCGAATTGTTCGCCCGCGGATTCACACGAAAATGCATTGATCAAAATTTACCGGAGGCGATCGTCTATACAGCGGAAAACGATAGATTCGCCGCCGAAAAGTTACATGACGCCGTAATTGCCGCGATCGATCCTACGTACCGCACTTTGGTAGGCGAGCGCGTCGAATTCATCAATACAGTGATTGGCAAGATGGGCGGCATCGTGATCGATCCCGTGCAAATTGAGCGCGACGGACTTGTGCCGTTTGTCCCGGGTGGCAAATACGCTGTTCTCGTTGAGCAATTTAATCGAATACTTATCAATCAGATCAGCCTTGAGGGATTCGAGCGTGGCATCTTTACGTTCCACGAAAAACCTGCACTGGGGCCTTTTGAAGAGGCCAAACTCTATGGACACAACGCGGCCCATGCGCTGTTGGGCTATCTTGCTAACATCGAACTTTTGACATTTGTCCATGAGGTCGTCGGAACAGAGCTACTGAGTTTTGTAGAGAAAGCATTTCTTGACGAGTCTGGAACCGCTCTCTGTCGTCGACATGTCGGTATTGACCCGCTCTTCACGTTGGACGGGTGGGCGCAGTACGTTCACGACCTTTTGGAGCGGATGACAAATCCGTTGCTGCGAGATCGAGTGGATCGGGTCATCCGTGATCCTCGGCGCAAGCTCGGTTGGGACGATCGTTTGATCGGAACCATGCGCTTGGCAATCGAGAACAACATTCGCCCGCGTCGGTATGCGCTCGGTGCGGCAGCGGCTGCCGAGTTGTTAGCAAATACGCAATCTAATTGCGATCTGACGGATATACTCAATTCTGTCTGGGGCGCCTCGAACGATATGCGGGACCAACGGGATGTGATTATCGAATGTATAGAGCAGGCACGAAGTACGTTGAGGTCGAATCGCTGAATGGCACCGAAGGTACGTCAGCGAGCATGCTTGCTGGCATTGAGCAACGTACTCACTTAGTCACGACGAGCAACTCGCGAAGTTCCGCGACGTCGATCGGCTTGACCAGATGGCGATCAAAGCCGGCTTCGGCGCTTCGTCGGCGATCCTCGTCTTGCCCCCAGCCGGTGGTGGCAACCAGTGTCACGGCGCGACCCCACGGTTCCTGCCGCATCCGCCGGGCGGCCTCGTACCCGTCCAGATTCGGCATGCCCAAATCCATCAAAATGATTTCCGGTTGGAAGCGTTCCGCGGCTTTGAGCGCCTCCAAGCCATCGTGAGCGCGGCATACTTCATTGCCCATTCGCGTCACCAGCAGGCTGAGGCTCTCCAGGGCGTCCATATTATCGTCGACGACCAGGATTCGCCGCCTTGCGGCCGGCACCTTCGCATGGCCATTCAGATTGTCGCCGCCAACCGATGTCGGCGGCGCGGGCAACGCGGGAAGTTGCAATCGGAAACTCGTACCCAGGTTGTGCCCCCGGCTGTGTACGGTGATCGTGCCGCCGTGCATCTCGACCAATCGCTTGACCAGCGTCAGCCCGATGCCCAGACCAGCCTGGCTGTTCTCGCTGCTGGAACTGACTTGTGTGAACATGTCGAAAACGCAATCTAACTTATCCGCCGGAATGCCGATACCGGAATCCGACAGGGTGACCACCGCTTCGCTTCCCGTGCCCTGGACCGTGAGCTCGATACGGCCCTCACGAGGTGTAAACTTGGCCGCGTTGTTTAGCAAGTTGGTGAGAACTTGAGTCAGGCGGTTAGCATCGGCATACAGCAGCAGCGGCTTTTCCGGCAAGCGGACTGTGAGCTGGTGCTCCGCCCCGTCGATCAACGGCCGCGTCGCGTCGAGCGCGTTGCGGACAATTTCCGCCAACTCGACCTGGCTCTTGCGAAGTTCCAGCTTACCGCGCGTAATCCGCGACACGTCCAGCAAATCGTCGATCAGCCGCACCATGTGCTGCGTCTGCCGCTGCATCATCGTGCGGACTTCCTCCGCCGCCTGTGGATCATCGGCTGACATCTTGAGCAATTCCAGACCCATCGAAATCGGTGCCAACGGATTGCGCAGCTCGTGCGCCAGCGTTGCCAGAAACTCATCCTTCCGTCGGTCGGCGTTGCGCAGTGCAAGCTCGGTTCGCCGACGTTCCGATTCGTCTCTGAATATAAGGACGACGCCCGTGACGTTTCCCTGCGGATCTCGGACAGGTGCGGCGCTGTAGGCAACCGGAAACGTGTGCCCAGTTTGTGAGATAAGTACCAGGGGCATCGCTTCATGTACGACGCCGCCGTCACGCAACGCGCGCTCGATCGGGTTCTCCACATCCTCGTGCCGATCTTCCCGGCGTAAGGCCAAAATCTCCCACCATACCCGGCCCTTCGCTTCGTCGTTGGACCAAGCGGTCATCTCCTCGGCGGCCGGATTCATCAGGGTTAGCCGCCCTTGGAGATCCGTAACCAGGACTCCGTCGGCCATGCACTTTAATATGGCTCGAAGCCGCTCGCGCTGCGAAGCGGCCTCGCGTTGTTGTTCCAATTCGCGGCGTTGCGCCGAGCGCCGCATCTGGCTGAGAACTCCAAAGGTGCCGACTACCAGGTAATACACGCTCACCGTAACAATCGATGTGATATTCGGTTCCACCAACCGCCTGCTGGACGTGTGAAACCAATAGGCGTCAATCACATGCGCGATGACGAGCGACAACAGCCCGGGACCAGCCCGCCTATCCAAGCGGAAATCAAAACGGCGGCAAATAGAATGGCAAACCCCGATTGATTCATCACCGGGTGCAGCCAACTGCGGAGTACCACCGCTACCAACAACAAGAACAATGCGAGCGCGTATTCAGGAAGCCTGGACCAAATGCGATCGAAGAGCGTCCGCGCGAAACGAGAAATGCGACATTGAGATCAAGGCCAGGCCAAATCGAGTGTTCAACCGCCAACCGACATTCTATTAACGCAGGCCCGCCGGACAAAATCGAAAAGGAGGGTGGCGACAAGCTGTCGCAGCCGTGGGGAACTAACAAATCGCGATTTCGTTTGCGATTTTGCCGCAAACCGGCTTCTGCTAAGCGCTTATGATTCAAGATTGGAGACGAGAACCTTCGCGTAAATCACGCGATCGTCGCCTGGGGCATAGAAGTCTTTTAGTCGGGCGTCGCAATAAAAGCCGTTTCGCTCATAGAACGAACGCGTCGGAAGGTACTGGTCTTTTCCGGACGTATCGATGTATATCCGTTCGCCGCCTCGGGCTAGAACCCGCTGCTGGACAGCTGCCACGAGTGAACGACCGATTCCATTCCGTTGGTGTTGCGGATCGACCGCAATCCAATACAAATCGAAGCTTGCTCGAGTACACGGAATTGGCCCGTAGCAAGCATAACCGACCAACGACTTGCCGATTTCGGCAAAGACGAAATCGTAACCGGAGGCTGCTCCGTGGGAGAGTCGCTCCTCGACAAGCTCCGCCGCAAGATCAATTTCATCCGTAAGAAAGTACCCCGTGCCGGTGACCAACGCTCTCACCGCATGACAATCGTCTGGCCTAACGTCGTCGCGATAATGGCAAACCGCCATCGGAACTTTCGCGGTGGGTGTTTGCAAGGCTGGTGTCATGGCATGGTGCGCGACAGGTGTCGGGGTTCAGATGCCATGTGTTGGGCGTCGACCGTCCGACTGCTGACATCGGACACCCGACGTCTGGTTCGAACCAGTGCATCTTCTAACAGGCGTTCGATTGCGGTGTCAAAGTTAACTCCGGACTGCTCGAGCGCGGCAGCAAAGCCCGCGTCCGGCGAGAGGCATGGGTTCGAGTTGATTTCCAGGATCCAGGGTTGGCAATCGGCATCGCAGCGAAAATCGATTCGCGCATAACCGCCCCGCAAGTTGAACAATTGCGCACACTCGAGCGTCAGCTCGCACAGACGGCGTAACAACTGCGCATCGGCGGCAGTGAAAACAAACCGGCGGGGTGTATGGTGATACTCAAAAGAGGAAGTGTCCCACTTGGCACCGTGGGCAACAATATGCGGTTTGCCAGCGGGGAACTCGGAGAAATCAATCTCTGCAGGCGGTAGGACTTCCGATTCGTTACCCCAAACCGATGAATTGAATTCACGGCCATCGATGAATTGCTCCGCAAAAAAAGGTCGGTTGGTATCCACCTCGCGCTGCCGCACCAATTCCGATACTTGGCGCACACTGTCCAATTCAATCACAGCCGAATCGTTCAATTGAAACGAAGCGTGCTCATAGACCGACTTCAAAATGAATGGCCCGTGGGCCACCCGCAGGTTACCCGCGAGTGAATTCAGTCCGTCGGAGGTGGTGATCCACGGCGGCGTGGGCAAACCAGCCTGCACCAGCCGATGTTTGACGGCAAGTTTGCTGGCCGTGGCGGCGAGCGCGTCGCCCGTGCAGCCGGTGTACGGAATCTGCAGCGTCTCCAGCAGGAGGGGTACGGCTCCCATCATGGCATCGCTGCCTCCCAGCGACTCGGCTCGATTCAGCACAACCTCAGGCTTCGCGAGCAGCAACTTGCTTCGTGCAGCGGACAAATCGAGCGTGCAGGGAATCGCGGTCACCTCGTGACCCAACCGGCGCAGCGCCGCGATGATCGGCGAGCGCGTCGGATCGGCTTCCTCGGCTGCCAGGGCCGGGTCTTCGGTCGACTCGTTGTAGAGAAAGGCAACGTGCATGGGCGATAGGTGTCAGGTGTCAGGTGTCGGTTGTCAGAAATCTGACACCTGACACCCGACACCTAATTCTGGCCGATTCCACAATTCGTTCAATCAACTCGACATAATCTCGGTCCAATGCGGTGCATAGCATGGGCAGGTCGGAATGCGTCGGGTGCAGGCCGGCGAGCGGATTGATCTCCATGAGCTGTGGGGCACCGTCGCATCGCAGCGCAGGTCGATGCGCCCGCCGTCGCGACCGCCAACCGCACGCCAGGCGGCCAACGCGATTCGCTCTGCCTCGGCCACTTGTGAGTCGTCCGCTGCGCGAACGAGGCGATAGTCAACCAGCGACTTCGCTTTGCTCCTTGTTACGATACGAGTACACGTCCGGTTCGGCGCTGGATCGGAGCATGATTTCCATCGTGCCGAGCACTTCGGCTTCATCGCCGGTGCCCAGAATGCCGACGGTGAATTCGCGGCCCGGCAAAAACTGTTCGACGAGCACCGGCTGACCAAATTGGTCGAGCAAGCCGCTGGCACGCCCGCCGCAGTGTCGCGAAGGTCCGTTAACTTTCGATGCGCCATCGATGCCTTTGCCGGTGCCTTCGGCAACTGGTTTGGCGATAACCGGAAACGGCACTCGGCAACCGGTCGAGATCTGTGACGGTTCGCACCACTTGCCAGTCGGGCGTCGGCACATCCGGCCGCTCGCAGCACCAGTTTTCGTAAGCGCTTTGTCGAGGCACACGGCCAGCACGGCCGGGTCGGCAAACGTGTACGGAATTTCGTACACATCGAGAATGGCCGGCACTTGCGATTCGCGGCCCGCGCCGTGCAGACCCTTCGCAGATATTGAACACCAGGTCCCAGCGGTCGCCGCTGGCCAGTCGCTCGACCAGGCTGCGTGCGTTGCCGATGCGATCGGTCGTCGTGGCCGAGCTCGCAGCAGCGCGTCGTCGATCGCGTCGATCGTGCCGAGCTGATCGAACTCGGCAGTCTCTTCCTCGCCGTAGCCGGCGGCCAGGTAGTCGGAGCGCAGATCGTAGGTGAGGCCGATGTGCATAGGAGCGAGGAGCGAGGAGCGATGTGCAGAAACTCCCTGCTCCATGCTCCATGCTAGATCGGATCGTGATACCGATATTCGTGGCCTTCGTAGTTTCGCAGCAGCAGCCAGTCGCCGTCGCGGCCGACGACGCTGTCGGGCTGCAGCGGAATCTTGCCGCCGCCGCCGGGGGCGTCGATCACGTACGTCGGCACGGCGTAGCCGGTCGTGTGGCCGCGCAGGCCTTCGATGATCTCCAGGCCCTTCGACACCGGCGTGCGGAAGTGCGACGAGCCGCTGATCGGATCGCACTGGTACAAATAGTACGGCCGCACCCGCATCAGCAGCAGCTTGTGCATCAGCTGCCGCATCGTCTCGACGTCGTCGTTCACGCCCTTGAGCAGCACCGTCTGCGAGCCGAGCGGAATGCCGGCGTCGGCCAGCCGGGCGCAGGCCTGCGCCGCTTCGGGCGTGCATTCGTCCGGATGGATGAAGTGCAGGCTCATCCAAATCGGATGATACCGCCGCAGCACGCGGCACCAGCTCGCGCGTGATCCGCTGCGGCAACACGGCCGGCATCTTCGTGCCGATGCGGATGAACTCGATGTTCGGGATCGCCCGCAGGTTGCGGAGGATCCACTCGAGCTTGTCGTCGCCGAGCGCGAGCGCATCGCCGCCGGAGATCAGCACGTCGCGAATCTGCGGCGTGCGGCGCAGGTAATCGAACGCCGCCATCAGCCGGCTCTCCTGCGGCATCAGCTCGCCGTGGCCGACCACGCGCGACCGCGTGCAGTAGCGGCAATACGTCGAGCAGAAGTCGAGCGGCAGGAGCAGCACGCGGTCCGGGTAGCGATGCACGAGTCCCGGCACCGGGCTGTGCGAATCTTCGCCCAGCGGATCGTCCGCTTCGCCTTCGGTGCGCACAAACTCGTTGAGCGTCGGCACGACGGTCCGCCGCAGCGGCTGCAGCGGATCGTCCGCGTCCAGCAGGCTCATGTAGTACGGCGAGATGCCGACCGGCAGCATCGTGCCGCCTTGCACAAGCGCTTCGCGCTCCTCTTCGGTCAGCCGCAGCATTTTCTCGAGCTGCGCGAGCGTGCGGATGCGATGCCGCGACTGCCACCGCCAATCGTTCCAATCGCGATTGGTCACGTCCGGAAAATGCCGGCGGCGGAACGCCCGCGTGCGCGCATTGGTCGATTGCCGCAAGAACGCGAGCGAATCGTTTCCTGCGTGGCCGATTCGGTCAGCTCGTCCAACGGCGCAACGGCGGCGAATCCGTTGCGGAACGATGATCCGGCAAAGGGTATGGTGCCGCTCACCACAGTTGCGGTGGTTGCAACCGGCGTCACCGCGGTGCCCACGTCCGGGGCGAAACCCGCCACTCGAGTCGCAGCAGTATCGACTGAAACGCTTTCCCCGCTATAGGTTAGATCAGTCGAAAGTATGGAAGAGGTCAGGTCCAGAGGACCGGGAGGTTCCTCATCAGTGGCCATCGGACTGCACTGGTCGCAGTCGGCACTACCATTCATCCATGGTGCTCCATATGGAGTCGTCCATCGCGAGAGTGCGATAGGGCCCCGACTCAAGGCTCCTATCGCGCTGGCCGCCGCACAGGCGGCCGACCCAAAACCGCTCATGGGCCGAGCCACGGCCAAGAAGCGGAGCAGGGTCTTTTGTTCATTCCTTGAATTGAATTGGGGCGGAAGTCTGGCACGTTTGGCCGAGCGGGTCAAGGTCAGTCGAGCCAAACCCCCGGTGCAAGCAGCGACCTTCAATGGGAGGATTAAATGGTGATTGTCCGAAATTGTCAATCTGGTATCGGTCGAGAATCCAAGGATTCTCCAGAATTGTCACCAGATCGTGGAGAGCCGTGGCCCTCATGAAACGATTTGGAGCGGCTCAAACTCACACCCGCACTACAAAATGATTCGCGTTGCTGGCGGACGGACAAGGTGTCTTCCGGATATTTTGCTGACAAATTTCCTCGGGGGTTCTAAGGCGGATATGTCTTTGTAACCTTGCCAGGCAATAGTTGACACCATTCGATCCCGCTCCGACACTGGCCGAATCTGCGTCTCGCAACGGCTTTCCATCTTTCCCATCGGCATTGCCATGACCATCAATCGCCGTGAGTTTTGTAAACAAGCCACCGCAACCGCCGCAGCGGCACTCGCCGTTTCTGGCAGTTCCGTCCGAGCGAACCAGGCCGCTTCGGAACCCCGCGGGGGCGGCAACCCAATTGCCGTCTCCACGTACTCGTTTTGGCGGTTCAAAGACGACTCCAAGCTCTCGATCGAGAAATGCATCGATGAAGCCGCCCGGATGGGTTTCGATGGCGTCGAAATCCTGCACATTCAGATGGAGAACGAGGAGCCAGCCTATCTGCAGCGGCTCAAGCAGCGGGCGTTTGTCAACGGCCTGGCGCTGTGCGGGTTCAGCACGCATCAAGGGTTTCTCTCGCCG
The DNA here is from genome assembly GCA_963786455.1 of uncultured Planctomycetota bacterium. Taxonomy (GTDB): domain Bacteria; phylum Planctomycetota; class Planctomycetia; order Pirellulales; family Lacipirellulaceae; genus JABDGM01. The sequence goes on from CAWAZX010000021.1 coordinate 312,405, forward strand.
GACGAGGCAGTTCGCAAGAAGAATATCGATCACACCATCCACACGATCGAGCTGGCCTACGCCCTGGGCATCCCCACGATCCGCGTCAACACCGGCCGCTGGGGTACTACCCGAAGCTTCGACGAACTGATGGCGAACCGCGGCATCGAGCCTCGCTTGGAGGGCTACACCGATGAGGATGGCTTCAAGTGGGTGATCGACTCGCTAGAACAGTGCCTGCCGGCGGCCGAACGCTGCGGCGTGACGCTCGGCTTGGAGAACCACTGGGGCTCTGGGCCTGCACGCCGGAAGGCGTGCTGAAGATCGTCCACGCGATCGACTCGCCCTGGCTGAAATGCACGCTCGACACGGGCAATTTTCTCGAAGACCCATACGACAGGCTCGAGAAGATGGCGCCGGAGGCCGTGTTCGTGCAGGCCAAAACGTATCACGGCGGCGGCCTGTGGTACTCGCTGGACTTGGACTATCCGCGAATCGCGCGAAATGCTCCGCCGGCACAACTATCGCGGCTACGTCTCGCTGGAGTTCGAAGGCAACGAGGATTGGCAAACCGCCATTCCCAAAAGTCTGGCCACGCTGCGCGAAGCGTTCAATGCCCAGGCGTCGTGAGTAGATTTTGGTGACGTAACGCGCAGTTGCGGGTTCTGACGTCTGATAATCCGGTCGACTCATTTTGCTCGACATTTTGCAAATCGGCATGCGCAATACCGCGCCGTTCTCGAGCGTCAGCGAGTTTTGCATCGGCCTGTTTGCGCGACGTGCTTCTAAGTGTTTGCGCTGCAAGGGTTTCAATTTTGCATCGCACCAAGGGGTCCCAGTCCGATCGTGCAAAACTCCGGTATATTGCGCACTTACACGTGTCGCCGACACTGAAAAAATCGATGTGCGGCGCCATCTCCAGGCGCAAAACAGCGGCCAGTTTTGCTTGATATTGCACGCATCTCGGCGCAACGAGCCAACTCGTCGATTCGAATTATCAAGGAGCGAGTGCACGATGGCACGCTCGAAGTTAGCAGGTTGAGCGAACGAATTCAGCAACTATTCTTGGCCGCCACCCAACTACGGAATAAGGCAGCTACACGACGGGGCAAACGGCAGTTTATCCGTCAGTGTGCTGGCTGCGGCGGATTGCCCGCGCGGCGATCGCTCTCCCGCTCACGATCCCAATCAGCTGCAACACGAGGGCCGTTACGACCAGCCGCCCGTTGTTTTGCGGCGTGATCATGCCTTTTCCTACCAGCTCGGCGCCGATCAAGAGGCCAAGGCCTACTCCAATGCCAATACCGAATATGACACCGCCCCAGAACATTGGTCCAACTTTTGACCAGCCGGCAGGTAGCCCGAAGAACGATGACTTGTTCGACGCTGAGCTAGTTTTTTCTTGTCGACTTTCCATGAAGGTCTCCGATGAGCGGTGCTTCGTGTCTGCATGTGGAGTGATTCGGGCGCAGTTGCGGACAGTTGCCTGAATAATGTCGTGCTTAAATCGATGCTGTTTCCATAGTTTCAAATGCCAAATCAACCGTCGTTGATTCGTCGCCAGCGGAGTTTGCGCCAGAGCGGTTGGTCTCAACCTCAAGCAATGCGTCGGCATCGATAGAGAGGTCGTTCGTCGCGAGCGTCGCCAGCCAGGCAAGTAGCTCATCGTCATGTGCGGCTGCATAGGATGCGTCGGCAGGCATTAGCCGCGAGCTAATGCCTCGTGAAGTAGTGGTGTTACGAGAGGGAGAGCCGAAATGAGGTATCGCAATACTGTCGCTATTCTCCCGACGCTCTTCGTCTTTTGAACCTCGGACGGGAGTCGCCGGTTCCGCCGATGATGTATCTGCGAGCTCGGCCAAATCCTCGCGAGGCGGCAATGCCGCCACGGCGCCTGCTCCACTGCCGAAGGCTGGCGGCGGCAGTGTCTTTCCGAAGTTAGCCCGCCAGACAAGGTAGTCGGCTTCGTCGATGAGCCCGTTGCCGCTGCCATCGGCGCCCGTGAAAGGCATGACGTTTTGATCGAGCACTTTACGCCATATTACATAGTCAGCCGTGTCGACCATGCCATTGACGTTGTAGTCTCCGGGTTGCCCGACATCGTTGACGACGATGCCGTAACCCTGCTGTCGGGTGCGTCCAGACCCAGCGTCGGTGACCAGCACCGTGATGATGTACTGCCCGTAACCATCTCCCGCTGCCGTCTGCCATCTAAATTCTCCGGTCGTCGGATTGATCGATGCACTCGGCGGTGCGCCGGCGCTGAGCACGAAGCTCAGCGCGTCGCCTTCGGGGTCCGTTGCCGGCACGGTGAATGACACCATCTGCTCTTCGCCCACGATCTGATCCAATAGCCCGCTGATTCGAGGCGCTTTGTTGGCGAAGCCGATGTCGAGGATGTCCGCAACGATCTGAGGCGGCAGGTCTGCCTCGGCTATGAAATTGCCTGCGCCCGCTCCCTCGAGTCCGAATTCGCTTCGGTATGGACCACTCTCGCGGAAGTTGAGTTTCAGGTTGGCCCAATCTTCAAAACCCGTGAGGAAAGTACCGGCGCCAATCTCATCATTGACGATCGAATTGATGTCCGCGCTAACGTCCATGTCCGTCGCGTCGCCGTCGCGGTTAAAATCGACCGGTCCGAACTCCACTTCGGGCACCGGAGGGAAACCGGGGCCGACCGGAACTTTGTGGTTGGGGTGGCCGCCGATGCCGTCGACTTCGTTAAGGTTCCGTTCGTCGAGGTCCGGGGCACGCAAGTTGGAATAATTGAGCGACCAACTATCGCGCAGGAGGCTGGTTGGGTCTGGCTGGTATGACCATGCATAGTTCATGATGCTGTGGTAGTTCGGCTTGTAGTTCACGCCGTCGCCGCCGCCGTGATTCAATCCCACGGCATGCCCCAGCTCATGCACAAAGACAGCGGCCAGGTTGATATCCGAACCTTGGCCAATCGACGAGTAGAACTCGTGTCCCCACAACCAGCTTAAACCGCCATGAGCCGGCTGCGACGGCGCGAATAGAACATAGCGATGCGTCATGTGCTTGGCCGCGAGAATGTTAGCGCTGTTCGGGTGGTTCTGCTCGGCCTGGCTTCCGAAGCTCGTCGCCTTGACTGCCCTGAGATCGGGCATGCTATCGATGACTGGGTTGGCCGTAATGATATACGCGTCGTGATCGAAATGAAGACTGATGCCGGAGGTTCCGTCCGGATTGAGGATCGTACGCGCGGGTGCGAATGCGGCTAGCGCACCGATCGCCAGCTGCGCGGCCATGATCGGGTCGATGAGGCCCATCGAGTCGACTTCGACGTAGATGTCTTTGTGCCGCGGATTGGGATTGTTCAGGAAGAAATCCGGAGCGTTATCGTTGTTACCGTCGACCCCGCGGCCGGATTCCCAATGATCGTACAGCCCGTCGGCGTCGGCGTCGTGGGAAAACTCGGACGTGTTTCCCTGCGAATCGGTCGCGGTGACGGTGATGAACTTCCCTAGCGGCTCGGGGATCGGCAGCTCGTAGTCGAATTCGGCGCGACCAAACAGGCCCGCGGACACCGTCTTCGTGAGCAGGAATTGGCGGCCCTGCCCGAGCGCCAGAGGATCGGCGCCGTCGTTGAGGTAGAAGTCGAGCGTATAGGTACTGAAGGTAGCGCCGTCGAGCACGCCGCGGATCCGCGGGTCTCCGGTCGCGAAATTCTCATGCGAGAAGTTGAGTACTTCCGGGAAATTCTGCAGGTTGTTGGGACCGGTGTCGCTGTCGTCCTCGTCGTTAAGCGTCTGCCGAGCGACTCCAGGACTTACCAGGTTGATTCCGATCCCGACGTTGGAATGGATCGAGTTCAGACGCACCGTATTTCGAGTCCCGGACTCGATCAACACCCCATCGCGGAGGCTGTATGCGATGACGTTGCCGGCCTCGGGGATCGTTCCGCCAACCACGTTGAATGACGCGTCGGTGTCGATCAGCACACCCGCATCCTGATTGCCAAGTGGTGAGATGCCGTTCATCTGCACGCCGATGTAATTGCCTTCGATCTTGTTACTGGTCGCGGTGGCTTTCGTCAGGCGAATGCCCGCTTGAGAGTTGCCGGAGATCACATTGCGGGCCGCTACTGTCGAGCCGCCGATTCTAGTACTTGCGCGCCATCGAGCAGTACGCCGATGCGGGAGTTGGGCAGCGCGGCGTTTCCTGCGGCGTTGGTCCCGATCAGATTCCCCTCGATGAAGTTACCGGTAGTGGTCACTCCGACCAGCTCGATGCCGTTATCTGTATTTCCGGAGATCACGTTCCCTGCGCCTGGCAGTGTGCCGCCGATAAAGTTACGCGCTTGGTCCGGCACCAAGGCTGTCGTCGCCGAGGCGGACCCCGTCGTTGACGTTAGGAATGGCCCCGGCTCCGTTGATATCCGTGCCGATATAATTGCCCTGCACTTTATTGCTCCTTGCGCCGGCGCCGAACATGGCGACGCCTGCCCGGCCGTTGCCCGAGATAATGTTCCGCGGCGTCGGCGAACTAACGGCGTCTGGCACGCCGCCGATCGTGTTGTTGGAGGCCGCCTGGGAACCTTCGAAGAACGCAATTACGACCCCGTGCCGTTCGTTGCGGAGTGCCGACATGCCGGTGGCGTTCGTGCCAATCCGGTTGCCCTGGATCATGTTGAACTGCGCTGCTTCGCCAAGCAAACTCACGCCACTTCCATCATTGCCGGAGATGAGGTTGCCGGACCCCGCGAACGGGCCGCCGATCATCGTGTGTGACGCCACTCCGCCGCCAGTGGTCAACTCGCTGACGGAAACGCCGTCGCTGCTATTGCCGAGGTCGCCGTCCCCCGCGGCGTTCGTGCCGACGTAATTGTTTTGGATGATATTGTTGATTGAATCCGTGCCGGCCAGTGCGACGCCGCTGCTGTTATTGCCAGAAATCACATTCCGATCGCCCGTCGACGTACCACCGATGTTATTGCCGGCCGAGTTGATAATCAGCACGCCGTTGAGCAGGTTCCCCTCATCTCTAATTCCCTGGTCGAAATTGCCTGCGGGCGGCACGCCGATGAAATTGCCGGCGATCGTCGAGAAGGTTCCCGGTCCCCGGATCTCAATCCCCTGGAACGGAAATCGCGTGATTGACAATCCGCGCACTGTGCTGCCACCCGCGGTGATCGTCAAGCCGTTACCCGCTCCGGCCGAAAATCCGTCCAGGTGGATCAAGATGTTCGCATCCGACCCGACCGCCAGCATGTTCGGCTTAGCCATCGCCTGCGTGTAGCCGTCAATCACCACCGGCTGCATGATGGTCGGCAGCGGCGACATGGGCGAGACCACCTTCACGCCCGCGCCGGGGATGTTGAAGAAAATGTTGTCGAGCACGGCGTCCAGATTGGCGTTCTGAATGGCTGAGCGGAGCGAAATTTGCACCCCGGCGTATCCCCGCGTTGCTGTCAGCGACGCCATCTCCGAGGTCGAAGTCTGCCGCATCGCCTACCTGATCAACAACAAACGTGGCAAGCAAGCAGCGTGACTCGAGCGGCTCCGGCCCGCGCAACATTCTGCGGAGACCGGCGGCGGGACGCCGATCGTTGCGCCTCTTCCCTAGACGTGAAGCGCGTTGTAGAGCGTCAGGATGTTCTTTGATCCAATTGAGCCGAGTCATGATTCTCCTCTCACATCGGCGCGAAAGCGATTGCCGCCGGACTACAATGGCTTAATTCGTGCGCGAGCATGCAGTCGACGTTGTGACCTCCGCATGCCCAGCAGGACAACCGCGAGCAAGGTCGCCGACGACCGCTCTGGAACGAGCGTCCAGATCGCGATGCCCTCTCGGCTATCGGCCAGTCGAAAGAAGTACGCGAGCCGTGGCACGCCGCTCTTGTTCAGGCCGCTGTACTCCTCGTCCGCACCTTCGGGCGGTGCGAAATCCAAGTCGGTGATCGTGCTGCCGAGAAAGGCATCGCCGGTGCGCACCACTTGCAGGAGGCCGAGCGCGTCGTCGAAGAAGAAAATGCCGAAGTTGACGCTGGTTCCGCCGCCCGTACCCGTGAAGTCGGCGCGAAAGGCCAACTGGCCTGCGTCGTTCAATGCCGGACGGAAGAAACCGGTGAAGCGGCCGTTGCCGTCCGGCGCCGCCTGGCCTTCGCGCACGACTTGGACCATCGTCGCGCCGTCGCTGCGAAAGATGCCATAGTCATCGCTATCGCCGCCGATGGTGCCGGTGAGGTGAGCGAGGAACGCCACTTGCACCAAATTGTTCAGCGTCTCCGGAGTGAAAAATCCGCCGCGTGTGAAGCTCACAGAACGCGCCGTTGCCGTCCGGCGCCATCTGCCCCGTGCGGACGATGTTGACGAGCGATGTAGTGTCGGCGCGCAGAATGCCGGTCTCGTCGCTGCTCCCCCCCATCGTGTCGCGGAAGGCGGCGAAGAAGGCCGCCTGCCCCAGGTCGTTCAGCTCCATTTGGTCCAGGAGAGAGTAGCGGCCGTTGCCGTCCGGCGACGCCTGGCCATCATGCGCGATTTGGACCAATATCGTGCCATCGCCGAGAAAAATCCTGCCATTGTCGTTGACTGTTGAAGCCGCTGACGCCATCGGAAGCTCTGCTTCAATCAGCGGCAACAGGCAAGCCAAATCGAAACGACTTAGACCACCCGTCATGTTTGATTTCATGGCGCTACTCCTGGTCGACAGTCTGGCGGCTCGTTCGTTAGCTTGCCGACACGGCCAAGGGAGGGCCGCTTCGGGCGCCTCACGGCAAATAGGCCGATCATCGGCAGAATTATCGAGGTCGATTCGGGAACCAGGCGGGCAACCGCAATGCCGCTCACGCCGTTGGCCAGCATATAGCGAAACGCGATGTCGCCGTTGTTGTTGAGACCGCGATCGAAACCTAGAGCCGTCAACGTTGAGCCGAACAGCGCGTCGCCAAACTGAATCACTTTGTCGGCCATGGGATCAGGGCCGATAAAGATGCCTTCACCCCCGGCATCGAGCACCGCGCTAAAGGCCACCATGCCGTCATCGTTCAAACCAGGAATGAAGTTAAAGCCTGCAAATTGGCCGCTGGTGTCAACGATGGTTGTGATCACCGCGGCGTTCACTGTGGAGATGCCCAACTGGCCCGTATCGAGGCCAGCATTGACGGCAACTGTGCCAGCCTCGTTCACGGCGGGGTCATGCCCAATGCCGCTGAAAACACCGCTATTGTCGGCGATCGTGGTGACAGGTCCGCCGTTGCCGCTGAAAATGCCGTGCCCGCCACCGGCGTTGGGATCGATGTTAGCGCTAAAAAAAACGGTGCCATTTTCATTGATATCCGGTTCGCCGAATCCGCCGCCCCCAAAGGAGCTGAACGGCCCGCTGTTATTGGCAATCGTCGTAATTGGTCCGCCAGTTCCCGTGAAGATGCCCGATTGGCTGAGGGCGTTATCACCGGTGGCGTTGAAGGCGACCGTGCCGCTGTTGTTAATCGCCATGTAAGAAAAGCCGTTGAGTGGCCCGCTCCTGTCGGCGATGGTAGTCGTCGAACCGCCGCTGCCGAGAAAGACGCCCGCGCCGCCGTTGTCGAACTCGGCATTGAAGGCGACCGTGCCGCTGTCATTAATGGCAGGGCGGTTGCCCAAAAATTGAAACTCTCCCGCGGTGTCCGCGATCGTTGCTAAAGGCCCGCCGCTGCCGGCGTAAATGGCCTGTCCGCCTGCGTCGAGAAAAACATGAAATACGGCGACGCCATGATTGTTCATCATGGGCGGGCTGCCGATGATGCTTGCCGGCCCGGAGGTGTCAGCGATGTTGATGAAGTCGTAGTTCGCCGCTGCGGCGCGCGAAGCGAGATTAGCAATGAGCGGGCAGGTTAATGCGATCAGCAACGGGTGCCCAAAGGGCGATTCAAAAAGTCGTCGCGAGACCAGCGCCGCAGTAGCGATGCCAGCGATCAGAAGGACGAGTGACGCCGGTTCAGGGATCAGGCGCGCCACCGCGATACCTGACTCGCCGTTTTGCAGCCCATAGGCAAATGCGATGTCGCCGTTGTCGCTGAGGCTGCGGTAGGTGAAGCCGAACCCTTGGACGGTCGAGCCGAACAATGGGTCGCCGGACGCAATGACCTTGTCGGCGATAGAGTCAGGACCGGTGAAAAGGCCTTCGGGAGCAGGTCGCGCGTTTTGAAGTTCGACCTTGAAGAGAACCTTGCCGTGGCGATTGATGGAAACTGGGTTGTTGCCGGGAAGCCAGAAGAACGTCCCGCCCGAAGCGGCGGCGGTCGTCGTGGGGCCGCCGCTGCCCGTGATGATGCCCTGATGGATGTTGGGACGGAAGTGATCGTCGAACTCGGCCCAGAAGGCGACTTCGCCATTGTCGTTAATCGCCGGGCCTAGCAGGTTGAACAATGGTCCGCTGCTGTCGGCGATGGTGTTCGTTGCGCTGCCGCTGCCGGTGAATATGCCTTTCCCGCCGGCGTCGAACGAGGCCTCGAACGCGGCTGTCCCGGCGGCATTGAGGTCGAGGATACTCCCAAAGTTTTGGAATGGACCACTGCTGTGGGCGATCGTGGTAGTCGGTCCGCCGCTGCCGATGAAGATGCCTTCGCCTCCGGTGTCGAGCGCAGCACGGTAGGCAACTGCGCCTTGGTCATTGATAGCCGGGCTGCTGCTTGTACCGCCGACCGTAAAGCCGCTGAATGGTCCGCTTATATCGGCGATGGTCGTAACGGATCCGCCGCTGCCGGAGAAGATTCCAGCTCCGCCGGCATCGAGCGTGGCATGGAATGCCACCGTTTTGCCAGCGTTGACCGTCGGAAAACCAAGAAAATCGAGAAACGGCCCGCTCGAGTCAACGATGGTGGTAATCGGTCCGCCATTACCGGTATAGATCCCAGGCCCCTCGCCGATCGGAGTTGCATAGAAGGCGACCGTGCCGTTGCTGCTGATGGAGTGTGCGCCGAAGCGGCCGAACCGTTCGTTGGTGTCGGCGACTTTGATGAATTGGTAGTTTGCCGCTGTTGCGCTCAAGGCCAACGCCGGCCCTCCTGCCGCGACCAATACCAACAATTTTGCGACGACCGAATGTATCGAACCGGGAGTGCCCACTTTTTGTTCCCCACTAATTGGATGCGTATTCAACTACGACGCCGGGTTCTTGACCTCCACACCCTCAGCAGGACAACCGACAGCAAGATTGCCGACAACGGTTCGGGAACAACGCGGGCGACGGCGATGTTGATGGTTCCATTGGCCAGCTCGTACAGAACGCAATCTTACCGCTACCGTTGCCGTCGAAGATGTGAGCCGTGATTTGATTGAGACGGCCCACGGACGCGACCGTCGAGCCAAAAAGGAAATCGCCAGTTTGAATGACGTTGTCGCTGAACGAGATCTGGCGCGGGCGGCCCATCCGCCGATCACCGCCAGCCCGAGGAGCACGGCGGTAGCGGGCTCCGGCACGACATACTGGTTGTCGACGATGCCCAAGGCGGCAGAATTGGCTGTGTATCCGGCGGGGAGATCAAACACGGGCCGGTCTTTCGGGAAGCTCAGCGTGTGCCCGAAGTCAGCCGACAATTTGCCGAAGCCCAGCGAACTCGATTGTTGGCCGTTTGTGAGAATCGAGATGCCGAGATTTGTCGGCACGTTCATCGGGATGACGAATTCGGGCGTCGTAATATCGGCATTGATCCGAATGACGCGCTGGAAGTCGCCCGACGGGTCCGTTTCTTCGACCGCTTGAACGTCGGCCAGCAAGCCCTCGCGATCAATTGAGCTGATAACGCCATCTCTGCGGATGATCTCGATGTCGCCCCCGACAACGTTCGTTCCGTTTCCATCGGTGAGGGGTCCGGGCAGCGTAAAATCCACTGAAACATTCGCCGTCTGCTCGTCGTCGTTTGCCGCATCAAAGCCAAAGACCCCGGCCAGGTGCAAGTTGAGGCGTATGGGGATTTCTTCGATCTCTGATGGAAAGGGACTGCTGAAGAACAGGTCGTCGACGTTCACACTCGCACTGGCGTAAAATCTTGTGTGAACAAGCGGGGACCCAAACGGGTTCGGGTTGCCTTGGTTTTGGGCGGAGCCAAAGGCCTCGAGAAAGCCCGGGCCAGCTTTAGCGCGGGCCACGCCTTTTCGCACGTTGAATGCGCCAGTCGCCTCGGCCTCGACCGGCCGGTCGTCCATCACGGTGAATTCCTGATCGTTGCAAACGAAGCAACTCACGTTGTCAATATCGACGAACGCCCGATAAACCGGCGCCGCCGTGGCGGGCAAGGCGCCGATCAGCGGAAGGATTAACCCGCAACAAATTGACGTTAATTGGATGCCTCTTGCTGCATTGCTGAGCCACAATCGAGGTCCACCGACTATCGCCGCTGTCCGCTCAATGTATCGCCTGTGTCGAATCGACATGGTACGGTCCTTGTGTTTGCAGGCCCCGTCTGCGGTACAATAAAAACGGCCGTTCTGAGCGCGCAGACCAAGCGCCAGAGCTGGCCATGGGCCGCTGAGGAATCTGCTTAGCCGGCGAGACCTCAGCGGCCGTCGTTATTTTGATTTATGGGTCAGTTGTCAGTGTTAGTCGGTAGTACTGCGGACCGTGTCGCTGGTATTCGAAGGTTTAGCTTTCAACTGCTGTGAATCGTTTGAGGACTGCTCTTCGCTGATGCCGAATAGCTCAGCGGCTTCGCTGCGGACGCGGAGCAGTCCCTCACCATCTGGCCGGTTCTTATCCATCCACTCAACAGCCCGTGCGTACCAGCTGCGAGCTTGCTCCTTGTCGCCCAGTTGCTCGTGCGCCATTGCCAGGTGGAACAACTGGTAACCGATCGCGCCCCGAGCAAGGTCGATCGACTTCTCCAGGGCGGCGACCGCCTCGTTCCAGTTGCCCGCCTGGTACTGTGCCACACCGAGCGTCCTCCAGTTCCCCGCGGTTTGCGGCGCGAGTTCGACCGCCTTTCTGGCCAGGCCGATCGCTTGTTGGGCGTCGCGGAGCTGCGAGTCAGGATAAGTGACCAGCAGCCAGGCCAGGTCATCGAGTTCGAGCGGGTCCTGCACATCGACCTCGAGCGCGCTGCGGTAGACGTCGGCCGCTTCTTTAGATCGGCGCATCGAGTTCAGCAGCGAGGCAAGATGGAAGTAGGTCTGGCGGCGATCGGGCCCGTACTCGGGGACATTTGGAAATTGCGTCACGAGCCGGTCGTACGCGGCAATTGACTTACGGAATGCATCTTCCGCTTCGCTGAGCCGGCCGCTTTTGGCTCGAAATTCGCCCAAGCTGTGGTACGTTGTAGCCAGCCCACCGAAGTAATAGTGGACCGAGGGATAATCGGCCGCAAGTTTCTCGGTGATGAGTGCGGCTTCGCGAAATGCAATCTCTGCCTCCTCAGGCCGGTTGGTGCCACCTAATAGCCAACCTAAAGTCTTTTGGCTGCGGAACAGATCATACCGGTAATCGGGTACGGCGGGAAAATCCTCGACTAGCTTCTTCTGGAGCGCAACGGCCTTGCGCAGATCTTGCTCGTCCTGTGTGCGATAAGATTCGGGTTGGCTGCGAGAGGGGCCTAGCATCCGCCAATAAAGCACGTTCGCCAGTTGATTGCGAAACCCGTGCATGTTTGGAGATTCTACGGTGAGCTGCTCGAACAGCCCCGCCGCTTCGCCGAGTGCCAAGTCATACTCGTTCGTCCGACCCAGGTGACGAAGCTGCTGGCCGAGGCCCAGGTAGCTCTCGGCGAGGTGCTCTCGGAATTCGGGGACTGACGGGAATCTCACGACAAGTTCTTTTTGAACGCCAAGTGCCGTTCGATAGGTTTGCACCGCCGCGTCGCGTTGATGTAGGGCCGCGAGCACCTGAGCACGATACCAATGGCCGCGGCCAAGGTCGCGACGGTAGCTGGATTTGGTCGGATGGTCGGCCGCTAGTTGCTCTTCGAGTGTCAGAGCGCGACGGTGGAGTTTTTCCTCATCGGAATAGCGACCCGTGTCGCCCAGTAACACTCCAAATCTGTGCAGCGCGGCGGCAAGTTCGGCCCGATAAGCCGGTGTAGCAGGTAGCTCGTCAACGAGCGTTTGCAGGCGATCTGCTGCGTGGCGAAACGCGTCTTCCGCCGGCCCCGGTTGGCCCAGTCGATGTTGAATCTCGCCAATGCGACGAAAGGCGCGCGCCGTTTCGAAACGGACAGTGGGGGCGTTAGTGGTCTCGTTGGCGAACCCGGTATAGAACTGCAGCGCCTTCTCGAGGAACTCGCGTTGCAGCGGCTCCATTTGTGGCTGATGGGCGAGCCATTTCTCGGCGACCTGGGTATACATGTCGTCCACTGCCAGGCGGGCCTTCTGAGAACTCGCTTCCGCGTTGGCACGAGCCTCGGTCGCCTGCCTGAGCCGCGATTTGGCCAGCGATTCGGCTTGCGTGGCGCGAACTGCTTGCGAAATGCTGACAGCGGTGCCGACGACCAGAGCAACGGCGACAAATCCCGCGCTCATTAAAACGCCCCGGTTCCGGCGGGCGAATTTCTGCAGCCGGTACGCAGTCGATGGCGGGCAGGCTTGCACAGGTTCGTCGTGCACATAGCGCTTGATGTCTCGTGCCAGGCTGCTGGCCGATTCGTAACGGCGGTTGCGATCCTTTTCCAGGCACTTCATAACGATCCAGTCCAGTTCGCCGCGCACGGTCTGCCGGAGCCGACTGGGATCCGTACGGCGATGCTCGGCGACGGTCGTGACGTGCTTCGCAGACAGCGTGCTTATCCGTGCGCTTGGGTGTGGCGGCTCTTCCTCACGGATGATGCGGCGCAGTTCGTCGTATGAGGCGGCATGAAGCCGCTCTTTGTCAAACGGTGTGATGCCTGTCAGTAACTCATAGAGCAGCACACCCAATGAGTAGATATCGCTGCGTGTATCGGCGCCGAGCGGGCTTAGCTCGGCCTGTTCGGGGCTCATGTAGAGTGGCGTGCCTACAATCTGCGCGAAGGCCGTTGTAAGCGTGTGTTCGGTGAGCTGCTGGTCGATTGCCTTGGCCACGCCGAAATCGATGATCTTTGGCGCGGCCTGGCCGTCGTGCATTGCCACAAGCACGTTTGTCGGCTTAATATCGCGATGGATAATTCCTTTCTGATGGGCGTGCTGCACCGCATGGCAAACGGTGATGAACAGCTCCAACCGGTCGCGGGTTGTGAGTTGACACTGGTCGCAATACTCGGTGATCGGGACGCCTTGGACCAGCTCCATCACGAAGTAGGGCCGGCCAGAAGAAGCGGGGAGCGGGGAGCATGGACCATGGAGCAAGCATTCCTCCGGACTCCCTGCTCCGTGCTCCCTGCTCTTTGCTCCTGTCGTGCCCGCATCCAGCACTTTCGCTATGTTCGGATGGTCCATCATCGCCAGCGCCTGCCGCTCGGCCTCGAAGCGGGCGATGACCTGCGCGTATCCATGCCAGGCTTAATGATTTTTAACGCCACGCGGCGCTTCACCGGTTGTTCCTGTTCGGCCAGGAATACGACGCCGAAGCCGCCTTCGCCGATCTTTTGCAGCAACCTGTAGTGGCCAATGTGTTCGCCGGCCAGTTCCTCGGATCCGGTGGAGCGTGATCGAAAGCTCGCGTGTGCATTGCCGATCGAGTTTCCTGTGTCGCCCAGGACCTGGCGCGCTACGCAGCGCGGGCACACGTCAAGCGGGGCGTCGTCGCTCAGCGCGGCGCCGCAGCTGTTACACGTCTTGGTAATAAGCATATTTGCTTCCTATTCGTATCAGACCAAAACAAATACGGCGATGACAGGAATTCCGCTGGCAATTTATGTCAGCACTTCGAGTAGGTAACGCATCTCCTCGTCCAATTCGGACGGTGTGCTGACCGTTTGGGCTATTTCTCGACGTGCCAGTTCGCGGTAACGTCGGCGTAAGCGCTCGACAGCCTTGGCGACGGCGGAGATGGTCATGTGGAGTCGTTCCGCCGCCGCCGAGTAGTCTCCTGCCGCGGCGGGAGTGGAGAGGAACACGTTCAATTCGCGAAACAGCGGACCGTGTCCTTCTCGCTCAAACTCATCGCGGAGCTGCCTGGCTGCCCGATTCAGGACCGTTTCCGCCCAGCGCCTATCGAATAATCGCTCTGGTGTCGGATCGGTCGGCGCTAGCGTGGCGTATTGTTTTTCCGCTGTGGCCGTGTCGAGTGAGATCGGCAGGTGCCCTGCCCCGCGCTTTTGAGCCTTGGACTTGCGCCACTCGTTGGCGAGAAAGTGGTTCATTGCGGCTAAGAGGAATGCACGGAACCGGCCCTGGCTGGGGTGCAGTGTGGAAAACTCGTCCCATACCAAGAGGTGGGCAAAGAACTCTTGCGTCAGGTCCGCGGCATCGTGACCATTATGCCCCTTGCGTCGGACGTAGGCGTAAAGAGGTTGCCAATACGCCGTGCAAAGTTTTTCGAGCGCGTCCCGTTTCACGAACGTCGCACTCTCACCGGCCGCCCGCACGATACTCCAATGCGTCGTGGTAATCCAATCGACGGGCTCCGGGGTCGGTAATTCTTGCTGCTCGGCCATGTCTTGGAGAAGGATGAGTCCTCGGCACGGCTGGACCGCAAATCTGCGTGCAAGACACAGCACGCGAATTGATCGGCCGCGCAACTTGGACACGAGCTAAATAATAACTCGTTGCGAATGCAGGCAGAAGAACTCACGCGGTGGCGCCAAGCCCCTTTGCGAGCCGTGACAGGCCGCGCTCGAGGTTTTCGTAATCGCCGCCGAAGCCGATGCGAATGTGATTATCGTAGGCGTCGCCGAAGTACCATCCGGGGGCGACGAGTATGCCGAATTGCTCGTCGAGCTGATCCACTAGCACGGCGGTCGAGCCCGGAGCCACGAGTCGTGGAAATACGATGCAGCCGGGGGGCAGCTCTTGCGGCTCGATCGTGCCAGCATTTGCCATTTGCGTGAGCCAAGTTGCCATGAGCTCGCGATTTCGGTCGAGATGCAGCCTTGAGGCCTGACGAAAGTCGGCAATTTGCTCAATGGCCATCGCTCCCAACACCTCGTCAAGCTTGCCGCCGATGTTCTGGAACAACACGGTGTCTTCCACAAAGTTTGGCAGCATACTCAGGTCAGCCGTCACCCAGCCGCACCGCAATGCCGGCAGCCCGTGCGATTTCGACAGCGAACTAGTTGTGACGATTCGGGGATGAATGGCGGCCGCACTCGTGCCGGGGTGCGGGCCGATGTCCAGAAACGTTTCGTCGACAACCACCAGAGCGTGGGACCCAATCGCATCCAGTTCGTTCGCCAGTTGCGCTATTTCGCCATACTCCAACCAATGACCTGTGGGGTTGTGCAGGTTCGAGAGCACGATCGCAACTGTGTTTTTGGTGACGCACCCGGCAATATCCCGCACGCCACTTGCCCGGCTCGCAAACCGCAACGTGGCGCCCAAGCGTTCCGGGATTGCCCGCAGCGGCTGATATACGGGCAATTCGACGACGATCTCCGCATCGTTCCGCCCAGCGAGCAGCATTTCGCAAATCAGTCGATAGCCGCCGGAGGCGCCCAGCGAAGTGACGATTTCACGGTTCGCGGGCAAATTATACGCGGCACGAATCGCTTGCTTGAGCGATTCCAAGCCGAATTGGTTGGGCTCGGCCGAGCGCTCGATGATTTCCGCGGCGCATGAAGTCAGCACGTCGTGTTGCCAGCGGTTCGCAAACTCGGTCGATATGCCCGAGATGGCCAAATTCGCATGATCTGGCCGTGACGGCGCGAACTTGCGCTTCATCCAAGTTAAGAAGGACGGCCGCGGTGGTGACATCGACGAATCACCCGATATGTTTCACTCGTGGCCAATGCAATACAGTTGATCCACCGTGCGGATCAACAGGCGATCCCCGACGACAGCTGGAGATGCCCAGCACATTTCGCCATCCAATGTGTTGGTGGCGATGAGCTTTAGCTCCGGGCCGGCTTCCATCACGAAGTTCCGGCTATTCTGATCCAGACAGAAGATCTTGCCGTCGTTCGCTAAAGGCGAGGCAGTGAACCCGGAAGCCTCCGGCAGTCGCGTGCGGAAATGCTCGTCGCCCGTTGCGGCGTTCAGGCAGCGGACGATTCCGGTGTTCTGCTCCAAGACGTAGACGCAATCTCGGTAAATCGTCGGCGAGGCGACACGCTGACCGCGGAGCGGCACGCTCCAAGCGACATGCGGGTTGCTCGTTTCTTTGCCGGCCAGCGAGATGTCTCCGGACGCACCGGAGCGAATCGCTGCAAAGACGCCGGTCCCGCCCGTCAGTCGATCGTAAGAATCGACGTACAGCAGTTCTTCGTCGCCCGAGGGAGTTGTGGCCGTGCGGCCATTGCCCTTCATGAACCACAGCAAGTCGCCCGTCGCTGGATCGTAGGAGCGGACCTGGTTTCCGCCGGCCGTGACCAGTTCCGTGCGAACTTTGTTTTTCCATATGTAGGGCGTGGACCAATTCGATTTTTCATCCCGCTCGACGCGCCACAGCTCGTCGCCCGTTTCCTTTTCGAGCGCGACGAGGAACGACGCCTTATCGTTATCGCACTGGATATAGACGCGGTCGCCGAAGAGGAGCGGCGAGCTGCCTGTGCCCCAACCGTATTGCGTGGGATATGTGCCGAGGTCTTTTTTCCAGTTCGAGTTACCCGCCAGGTCGTAGCAATAGACTCCCGTCATGCCAAAGTAGGCAATCACTCGCTCGCCATCGGTGACCGGTGTCTCCGAGGCGTAGGTGTTGCTGGGATGAATTTTTATCGTCGGTCGGCCTTCGCGGGCGGTCTGCTCCCAGATGGTTTCGCCGGTGGCCGCGTTGAGACACATCACCTTCCAGCGGTAGCTTTCTTTGGGCGGCACCTGATCCGTGCCAAAGAGCATGGCGAAGCCGCTGATTCCCGGTCCGCGTGCTCCCGGAGTCGGTTTGGTTTCGCGTCGGTCTCGGCGGTGGTGACGAAAACTTTGTCTCCCCACACCACTGGCTGTGACCAACCGACGCCGGGAAGCGCCACTTTCCAGACGATATGTTTGTCGGAGCTCCACTCGAATGGAAGTCGAACGCCGTCGATGATCCCCGCGTTTTGTCCGCGAAATTGCGACCAGTTCTCGGCGGAACTCGTTGAGGAAAACAGACTCGCGGCGGCCAAGGCCACGAGGAAAGTCGATCGCAATCGGCAATGGCTCATGGCGTGGATCTCCCGCGGAATGATTTTATAAGAGAGACGTTCGCTAGCTACGTCGGCAAGTCTGCGCACGGCCACAGTCGAGCAACTGTCCGACGGCTTCGGCGTGTCCCACCAGCGCGTCTCCGTGGTACAGAGAGTATACCGCCAGCCGCACCTCGCATTCCAGCGTCGAAGCGAGTCGCACATTCATATCGAGCCGGGCATCCGGTTCGGCAGGACTGAGCGGCGGATGCGGATGAACAACACTCCGCGACTTCGACACATTCCAGAGCGATTGCTCGCGCCGCTCGTACGGTAGCTCGCAAGTGGCGACCTGCCCCATGCGCTCCGTCCAAGTGGCGCTCCACTCGGCATCTGATTCGCGCATGTGGTCCATAGGTGCGTTTTCATTGAGAGCGAGCAGTCCAGATTCATGCTACCGCTAGAAGTCGTAGTTGAGAATATCCGTAGTGCGCCGGCACAACTCCTTGCCGTACTCCGTCCAGATTCCTTCTCCCCAGTAACGGTAGCAGCTCGTCTGCGACATCAACAGGTGATACAGGGCATTGCGATAACGATGTTCATTTGCCGGCAGCCCGCGCTTGAGCACCTTTTGCGAGAATAGCGAACTGGCCTTCTCCATCGGGCCCAGCACGCCTTCGTAACCTCGCACCCATGAAATACTGCTCGTCCAGCTGCCACCTTCCATATGGAATCGGTGGTCTTGCTTGCGCAAGTCGTCAATCACGCGAGCCAGCTCGTCGGGGCCGGCCGCATGCGGAAACCGGTCCCAAATGCGCTGCTGCATTACCGGCTGGACGGCGGGGAAATCGCATTCTCGAATTCCTGCACTTTGCAGGTATTCCAAGTACTCTGTTACGTTTACGGCAGGCGAGCTACTGCCCGAGCACTCGCGCATTACATCCATGAACTTCGGTGGAAACTCATTCATCATGACGCCGCCGTTTTCGCCGTCGGCAATTTGAGTCACGATTGGCGGAATCGATCGGCCGGCCAACGTCTGGCGTGAAAGCCCGCGGGCCTCGTAGTACGGCTGCATTTGGGCCACGAGCTTGGTGTCGCTGCCTTGGGTTTTGATGATGGCCGTGATTTGAGCCGTCTCACCGCGGGAATTCTTCGCAACCAGGCGATGCGGAATGTGGCGGTTTTGTAGTGGCGCACCGCTTTCCACTTGTTCCACGGTGTGCTCTTGGACCAGCACCCAGTCGTATCCGCAATCTTTCAAAGTTTTGACGAACTCGTAACAAACATCCGGATGATTTGGCAGCGCCATTTCGGAAGGCGAGAAGCCGCGGACGCGGTCGAGCGCTTCCAGCCCGAAGATCGCGGCGAAATGGTGCCGGAATGCCAGAACATGGAGGCGATAATCCTGAACTGGAGTGGACGGAGCCACCGCGTGTCCCCAGGCGCACCCAACCATTCGACGCAGTGGCGATAGGACCAATCACACGTGATTCGCTCCAGGTTTTCAAATACATCGTTGAGACCCATTTGCCGCAACCCATGCAGCAGGCAGCCCGAATACTCGAGCATGATCCGCGGCTGCTTGCCCACCTCCACGAGTTGCGGAATGAACTCGCCCATGCGTTTGTAGCACCAATGGAACGCCGACGCATTGTGGTTGTCGCCAATGCCGGGGTTGTCCATCATCGCCTGGAGATTGCCGATCACACGCGCGGTGCGAAGATCGTTGCCGCCGGCCGGGATCATTGGCTGGTGCATGTGCAGCGCAGTTGGCGAAACAGCTTTTAATTGAGCCGAAGTCGATCCCGCTGCTCCCTAGATAGGCGGAGCCCATCTCGCTCGAATTGGTCGCGAGAATCTCTTCCGAGCCGCAGATGTTGGGGAGTTCTCCGACGTATTCCGGCAAAGCGACGACTTGTGACATTGCTAGCTATCTCCGCAGATCGTTAGGTCAGGCTATGAATTACCTCTCCCACCGGGAGAGGTCGCGAGTAATCGAGCGGGTGAGGGAAACGCGCTGCCTCAAAGTAAAGCCCTCACCGCTCGATAGCTCGCTGCCTCTCCCGCGGGGAGAGGCGTCGGGCTACCGGGCCTCACACCAATTCGGCATAAACTGCTTCGGTGCGGCTGGCAATCGCGTCCCAGCTGAATCCGTAGGCGGCTTTCACACGACCGCGACTGCCCATCCAGCGGGCGTGCTCGAAGTTTCCAAAAACTGTGTTGACGCCCCAGCAGATGGAGTAGGGATTGTCGTAGATCAGGAAACCGTCCTCTCCATGAGAGACAAAGTCGCGGGGCCCGCCGTTCAGCGTGGCGACCACGGGTTTGCCCGCCGCCCAGGCTTCGAGCACCACGATTCCAAACGGCTCATTGCGACTCGGCACGACCACCGTATCCGTGCACTTGTACAGATCAATCAGCCCGCCGTTGGGATTCTTGGCACCCAAGAATCGAACCGCGTGATTTACTCCCAGCTGGTGCGCACGATGTTCCAGGTAACCGCGCATATCGCCATCGCCGACGAACACAATCTTTGCATCGTGGCGATGTTCGAGGATTCCCGGCACGGCCTCGAGCAACAGATCGGGGCCCTTCTGCGTGCTCATCCGCCCCACGAACAGCGCCATCGGATCGAGTGGCCCAATTCCGTACCGGGCCCGGACTGCACCGGGATCAACGTAACCGTCGAAACGGCGGCAGTCGACGCCGTTGTGGACAGTCCGCAACTTCCATTCCGGTACCTCGTATTGCCATTTAACTTCGTCCGCCAACATCCCTGAAACCGTGATAGCGCGGTCCGCGCAGTAGGTACCCTCGCGCTCGATCGCCCGGATGCGGTCTGAGTTTCCGTTATGGAAGTGGTTGCCGCAGCGTCCGTATTCCGTGGAATGCACCGTGTACACCGTGCGACTGCCGCGGTCGTTCTTCGCCTGCACGATCGCTTTGGCACACAACCAGTCGTGACCGTGGACGATATCGAAGCGGGCGTTCTGATAGGCCTCGGTCTGCCCCATGAAATACACGAAGCTGTTACCCATGTTATTCATCTCGGTGATGAAATCCGAGTGCAGCTCGATCGGGCAGCGGTGGTAATGAACGCCGTCGATCACGTCGTAGGTAGTTTGATTTTCGCCAAGGCGAGCGAAGACATGCACGTCGTGCCCGCGGCGATTGAGTGCCGCCGCCAGTTCCGAAACATGCGGCGCGACACCGCCCACGGCCACGGTGTGGAGCGTTTCCCAAGCGAACATCGCGATCCTCATCGCGAGATCTCCTTGTCGGGTGAGGGGGGAGAGCGGGAGAGCGGGAGCGGGAGCGAAGAGCGAAGAGCGAAGAGCCCGAAAATTTCTGACTCTTGGCTCTTTGCACTTAGCTCTCAGCTCTGATGCTGCCGTCGTACGAAAACGTAGGACAGAAAACGTACGCGTCAATTCTCTGGCGCATGCAAACATTTTTCTGAACGGTTGCAACCGCTGTCATTTGGCGTGGTGCGGGTCGCGGGATTAAGTACGTAGTTCTAATGACGTGCATGTCCGCCGTTAGCGGCTGGAGCAGCAACGGTTGGGAGGCCGGTAGCGATTGCACCGGCGTCACCAAAAACTCGCAAGTTTGAGCGGCCGTTAAGATTTCTTCCGATGTTCTCGCGGCTTGCGACGGGCAACCAACACGCGGTTAGGGGGCATGGCGAGATTCGCCTGTTATTGACATTCGATTATCCCTGGATTCTTATCTAGGTTCGGTCCGCGGCAAAAACAACAGCAGAAAAAGAGGGTCTACCATGCAGGCGCGACAAATCTTCGCGGCCACGGCTTCCTTGCTCTTTTTGTCGACCAGCGCAGCTAATGCCAAGGTTAACGTCGCTGTGGTCCATAACAGCGCGGCGGCGGCAACCGGGCAGTTCAAACTGCGGGTGGTTCCTTCGCCATCGGACGCCGACGCAGCGGCGAAGGCCAAGGTTTCGATTGTCGCCGGACGGCGGGATCAGAACGGTGGCGATGTGGACAAACTGATCGATGGCGCAGCCCCGCGCGACGCGGATCAACCCGCCGAGAATTTCTTTTTCGGGGCCGGCACGGCGGGCGGACGCCTGGTGATGGATCTTGGCAGCCTCATGGCCATCGACCAGTTGAATACGTACTCGTGGCACACGAACACACGTGCGCCGCAGGTTTACAAGCTCTTTGGTAGTGATGGTAAAGGCGAGCGTTTCAACGGTGAGCCTGGTGAGGGTGTCGACCCGGAACAGGCCGGCTGGACGCTCATCGCCGAGGTGGATACCCGCCCGGCAGGAGATCGCGCCGAACAAGGTGGCCAATACGGCGTGAGCATTTTCGACTCCGAGGGCGCGATCGGGCCGTACCGCTACCTGCTGTTCGACGTCTCGCGAACCGAAAACGACGACGCGTTTGGCAATACGTTCTTGAGCGAAATCGACGTCGTCGCCAGCCAATCGCCGGCCGCCGAGGAGCCTGGCGGCGAGCGGATCCATCGGATCACCATGGAAACGGACGATGCCACATATACCGCAACCATCGACACGACCGACTCGCCTGAACTCACCAAATGGGCCAACGAAGTGCTGGCCCCTGTCGTGAAGGATTGGTATCCGAAGATTGTAAAAATGCTACCGAGCGAGGGCTTCGAGGCACCGCGCAAGTTTAGCATCCGGTTCAGTCCGGAGTACCGCGGCGTTGCGGCCACCGGCGGCACGCGGGTCACCTGTGCGACGCAGTGGTTTAACCGCAATTTGGAAGGTGAAGCAAAGGGAGCCGTCGTGCACGAGCTGGTGCACGTGGTTCAACAGTATGGCCGCGCCCGCCGACGCAACCCGGATGCTACCCGCTCTCCCGGTTGGCTTGTGGAAGGGGTCGCCGACTACGTCCGCTGGTTCTTGTACGAGCCGGAAAGCCGCGGGGCTGAAATCACGGAGCGGAATTTTGCCAGAGCCCGGCACGACGGCAGCTACCGAATCACTGCAAACTTTCTGTATTGGGTGAGCGAACAGCACGGCCGCGATATCGTTCCCAAGCTCAACGCGGCCATGCGTGAGGGTCGATACAACGAAGACCTGTGGTCCGACTACACCAAGAAAACGTTGGCCGAGCTCAACAATGAATGGCGGGCCAGCCTGGCGCGTGCGATTGGCGTGGAAGTGGAGGAAGAAGCGGCCACCGAGTCGACGTCTTCAGCATCGGCAGGGGTAAATTCGTCTAACGACACGCTCAACACCCTGAGTCAGGACGAAAAGCAGGCCGGTTGGCAACTGTTGTTCGACGGCAAGTCGCTTAACGGCTGGCACACCTTCCGGATGGACGGCGTGCGGCCCGGTTGGCAATTGAAAGAAGGCGCGGTGGTTTGCGCCAACCCGAGCAACGCCGGCGACTTGTGCACCAACAATGAATACGACTGGTTCGAGCTCAAGCTGGAATACAACATTTCCAAAGGCGGTAACAGCGGCATCATGTATCACGTGACCGAGGAAGGCCGTACCGCCTGGGCCACCGGACCCGAGGTTCAGCTCGAAGATAATCCAAACGCCCGAGACCCCGTTAAGACCGGATGGCTCTACGCGCTTTACCAACCGCCGGATGATCCGAAGACCGGCACGCCACTGGACGCCACCAGACCGGCCGGCGAGTGGAATCAACTCACGCTGCTCATTTCTCCGGAAAAGTGCGTGCACGAGATCAATGGCACAAAGTACTTCGAGTACTCACTGGACAGCGAAGATTTTCAAAATCGCGTAGCGGACAGCAAATTCGCCCGGATGCGGCGGTTTGCCAAGACGCACAAGGGCTCGATTGCCCTGCAAGGCGACCATGGCGAAGTCTCGTTCCGCAACATCAAAATCCGCCCGATCGTGTCCACAATTGGTGCCGTCTCAGGTGAACGCTGACCGTAGCGCCATTCGCTCACACGGCGCTTGCATAATCACTGCGATCCCAGCCGGTGGCTTTGATTTCTTCCTCGGCGATGGGGCGAACGTCGATTTTGGCTTTTAAGCGGTACAACATCGACCGCCAGCCGAACTGTTGGCGCGAGATGGTGGGCGTGATCGGTCGAGCTCGGCTGTAACGCTTGCGGACCATCTCAATGAACAGATCAACGCATCGGCGGAAATCCGCTTCATCGGCAAAGTCGAATTCGCCGCCGCAGTAACGCGACCGCCAGCAGCAATCGGCAAATTCCTCCGCTAAGCGCACTCGCTCGTCATTATCCGAGGCATCGGTGGCCCACATCCATTCCTTGATGGCCTGGAGGCGGTCGTCTCGGCGTCCGGTAGTCAAAGCCCGGTCCATCTTGCGGAACAAATCCCAGATTTCATCCGTGATTTCCGGAACGTACCCGAAGTCGATCACTCCCAGCCGGCCATCGTCGAGGAACAAAAAGTTGCCGGGATGAAAGTCCGCATAATACAGCCGGCCGGCGTACATCATCCGATACCACGCGTGCAGGATTTTTCGGCCGAACTCATTGCGTTCTTCCTGCGAGGGGTTGCGGGCCACGAATTTGTCGATGTGCACGCCGTGGAGCCGCTCCATCGTGAGCACCCGGGACGTCGAGAATTGTGGAAAAACGCGCGGCACGGCGATGCCATCATCCTCGCGAAACAGCGGCCGTGCCTCCTGCAGGTTGGCCGCCTCAAGCTCATAGTCGGTCTCCTGTTCGAGCCGCATGCGCAGGTCATCCAGCTGGTCTTTGGCGTTCTCCCAATCCTTCGTGAGTCGTGCCGGCAGCAGGAACGGGATCAAATTGCGGAAGTCGTCGCGAATCGTCCGCGCGATGCCAGGGTATTGAATCTTTACCGCCACCTCTTCGCCGGTCTTGAGTCGCGCGCGATGCACCTGGCCCAGCGACGCGGCTGCGAACGCGTGCTTGTCGAATTCGGCGAATAGCTTTTCCGGGTCATCGCCCAACTCGTTGCCGACCATTTCCCGCAGCAGCGACCAATGCATCGGAGGAATGTCGTAGTGCAGCCGTTCGAGCGTCTCGACGACTTCGCGCGGGGCGATGTCGGGAAAGTTGGCCAGCGTCTGGCCGACTTTCATCGCGGCGCCGCGCAGGTAACTCATGGAATCCAGAAGCCGTAACGCGGTCCGCCAGTGCGTTTCGGCCAGCAGCCGTTGATTCTCTTCCGCGGTCTTGAACCAGCCGCGCAGCCAGTGGAACAGGTACGCGGCCCCAATCTTGGCCTGCAAAGTTCCCAGCGTCGTCAGGCGGCGAAACTGTCCGATCGGCACCGGCGTCATCGAGGCGCGAGAAAGTGGCCCATGCAAGTCGGCCGTGGACGACGGTTCGTCCTCTGGGAGCTCTACTGGTAGAGCTGCGATCAATTCGGAAACACTGGTTGCCATGAGTACGCCTTTCACGAAGGGGTCTGGCGCGGGTCGCTGCGTAGCCAGGCGACGAACATCGCCAGTGACTGGTCGAGCAGCGCCGAGAGTGTCTTCTTGTTTTGGTGATTTGTCGCCGGCCCAGAAAGCCAGTACGCCCGTGTACAAGGTCCAGTACATTTGCAGCGCCACCGATGAAATCTCCGCTCGGTGGTGCTTGCAAACGATTTCGGACACGGTCTCAAGATGGTCGACGCGCAGCGAATCGACGGATTCCGATCGATGAGCGGCCACGAGGGGAGACAGCGCCGTCTCCAGCACCGGAGCAATAAATTTCCGCAGCGATTTGAGCTGTCTTAACTCCGCCGCGATGTAGGCGAACAAATCTTCTTCCAGCCCAGCGTCGGTGGGCTGATCCGCGAAATTGGCACGCGCTTTGGCGAGCGCTTCGGTTGCCAGGAAAATGACGATGGCTTCCTTGGTCGCAAAGTAATTGAAGAGCGTTCCGGTGGCGATTCCGGCCGCATCGGCAATGTCGCGCGTGGTGGTGGCTTCAAAGCCGCGGCCTCGAAACATTTGCACGGCCGCATCCAGGATTCGTCGCCGTGTGGCGTCTTTTTCGGCCGCGGTGATACGCATGGCACGCTCTCCGACTTATTGTGAGCACGATCATATTATCGCCCTCTCGCGGTACCGGTCAAGAGCTAAAATGATCATGCTCACAAAAAATCGGCGGCACGTATCTGACCGATTGCGACCGGCAGACGGCAGATTTCGGCGGTTCTTTACAGCTCGCCAAGAAATGCGAGTCGCAAATCGGCGAACACGGCATCAATGTCGCACCAATCCGTTCGATCGGGAGATCGTTCCTCGCCACCGTGGGTTACGGAAGTTGCGATTTTTTCGCGAATCGGGCTGGGGAGAACTGCCGACAACAGCAACTCCAAATCGCGTGATGCGCTGGCAGTCGAACGAGCGCTGAGAACAGGCGAGGATACAGCGGCAAGACTCGTCTCAGGCAACAAGAGTGTCAAAACCGTATCGATGACGTCGGAAGAAACGTGCGAGTCGCGTTCGGGAATCTCAATCGATGTCGATTCAGCGGAAATTGCGGCGCTCTCGACAACCACACTTCCGGTGACAGCCGCGGCCGCGGCGCTTTCCGACGAAGCCATCGCCTTCCGCCACGCGATATAATCGGCCGCGTCGACAACGCCATCGCGGTTGCCGTCGGCGCCGGTGCCGCGGGCTACGGTGAGGCCAAAACTGGCTGCGCCATGAAAGGCGGTCTGCATCGGTAACGGCTCCGTTGCCGTCATAGTCGCCAGTAATGCCGTTGGCGCCGGGCGAGCCGCCGACGAATGCGCTGGCCCGCCAGTTGGTGGGATCGCTCGGGTCGCCCTGCGGATCGATGATTTCGAGCGATGGGCCGTTGCCATCCGGCGCGGCTGGCCAGGGCGATACGTCACCGAAGCTGAAACTCTGCAAGACTTCTCCGGATGGCCCTAACAGCGAGACTTGCTCTCCACTGTTGCTGAGGTTCCTCGGGCTGTATCCCACTGCCGCCACATTGAATCCGTTGCCGTACACCGACTGGAACACATTTGTATTGCGGGCGACGATGATCCGCTCGCCGGCACCCAGCGTGAGCCCGGCAGGAAAGACATAGGGGCTATCGTCAAAACCGGCGATTTGCACGCCGCCCAACCCAACGGATTGGCTGCCGGTGTTCGTAAGCTCGAAGAACTCGATGTCCTGCCGGTCGGCCACGCCCGAATAGGCGGCCGGGTTGTAGTGTAGCTCAGTGATTTTCAGATTGGTCAGGTCGCTTACGAAGGTGGCTTCATTGAGTGCCGACCATTGGCCGCCGCTTAGCACTCGAGCACGAGCTGTAACGCCGCCGACAATTGGAATCGGATTGCCCGTGTATTGAATAGCCGAGGAACTGACCGCACCGCCGATCGCCCGCGGGTCGGAACCGTCGAGCGTGTACCAAATCGTGCCCGCCGGCGCCGCAATGTTCAAATTGAATCCCGACGGTACCTGGCCGCCATGTTGATTGAACGTCGGCGCGACGACGGTCGGATAGAGGCCGGCCGTACGGAGTTGCTGCAGAAAGATGTTGTTGCGGCCGTTGAAGAAGCTGACGACATTGTTGATCTCGTTCTGCCACTCCGTTTTCGTATACGGCGTGCTGCGGTGCATGTCGCCCCAGCGGGCCGATTCGGCCACGATCGCCTGCGGCAGTTCCCCGACAATTTCCTGGTATCGGGCGATCGACTCCGCCGAAGTCAGCGGTCCGTTGTTGAACATCGCGCGATGCACGCGGTCGCCGAACAGCACGCGAAATTCCTGGCTGTTTTTCAAGCTGGCGTACGGCGCACCGGCACCAACCGATACACCCAACCGGTTCGTGTTGATGTCCGACTGCAGGCCCAGCGTCCATTCGGCATCCCACATGTGGAACACGAAGCCCTGGCTATCCGGCACCTTGCGGCGGGCGGCAAACCAGTTCCGCTGCGGCCAATCGTTGTTGCCGCTATAAAAGTTGACCATCAGGTAGTCGACGTAATTGACCGCATCCAGGTAGGTTTCGAAGCTGGGATTGTCGGTGCCATCGGGATTCAGCCCGAGCACGCGCATGTATGCGGCCGTGCGTGCGGCCTCGGTGGATGCCGAGGCCACCGCCTGGGACAACGACACGAGCGTGTTCCATGCAGCGATGGAGCCGTCGAGCACTTCGCCCGTGTTGATCGCGTCCCATTCCTCCTTCTCGCCGCCGTAGTAGCTTGCGGCAAACGTCGCATCCGGCCGCTCGACCGGGTTGTAAATTCCCCAGTAAACACCGTTGATGTACAGATGCACGCGTGCACCGTGCGAGGTCGGTCTGCCCCAAATCCGCTTGCGTGCGCCGACCCCACTCGTCGCGGGCGTACTGCGCTTTCGGGCCGGTCGCGTCCCAGGCATAGCCGTCGTTCGAGTCCATTCGCAATACGATGGTGTCGAACGAC
Organism: uncultured Planctomycetota bacterium; assembly: GCA_963786455.1. Lineage (GTDB taxonomy): Bacteria > Planctomycetota > Planctomycetia > Pirellulales > Lacipirellulaceae > JABDGM01. The sequence goes on from CAWAZX010000021.1 coordinate 339,836, forward strand.
GTAGCGGCATCATCGCCGAACCAGGGAAAGTCCAGCTTCGTGTTGCCTTCGTAGATGCCCTTGAATACCAGTCGGAGCGAATGCTTGCGGCTCAAATCGTGCCGGCGAAACGCCCCGCCGTGAATCTGCACGCCGGCGTCAATCTGAAAGCCCGGACTGCCGTCCGGGTTAATCAACTCGACCGATGTGGCCCGCTCCCAGGCATCGCCATTGAGCGTCGAGTTGGTGTAGATGCCGTTGGGGCCGAACATGTCGTCGATGTCCATCACGAGCGACAGCGTAGGGAATCGCCAGCAAATCGTTCTTGATCGTCGCCGCATAGATGCCGCCGAACAGATCGCCGCCGGTCGGATTGTCCAGCCGCATTGAAATTGCCGATCACGTCGGGATCCATGCCGTAATCGGGCGTGGTGCTGCCCCACAGTGCGGGAAACCCTTTTGCCAGCGTCGCCTGATGGTTCTGCCGGACGATGTCGTTGACGAACAGATATGTCGCTGTGACGGGCGTCGACGGGAGGTAGGTGTCGAGGAATGACTGGGCACGCACGGTGGTCGTCGCGCTCACATTGATTGGACCAGCGTAAAGCGTGCCATTGGTGGGTGATGGCGGCGAACCGTCGGTCGTGTAGTAAAGTTGCGCGCTCGGAGTTGGGTTGGTAATCACCAACTGAAATGGCGCGTTGTAAAACCCGTGTGCGGCGCTCAACGTCGGCGTGTCAACGATGCCGGCAAACCCATCGTTGTTGATCGCGCCGGGCGACGGATCGGTCATGTAAACGGGAATCAGCGTGTCGTCGATCAACTGCCGGGCGACGAGCCGCGGCCGCGAGAGTAAATCCTGGCTCGCGTCGTCGATGTTCAGAACATGAATCGCCAACACGTTCGTGCCGGCCACGAGCTCGCCGAGGTTTGTGGCCAAATCGAACGATTGCGGGACGAGCACGACGGAGTTGTCGCGTTTGGCTGAGGCATTGGTATTGAAATTCGGCAACGCGGGCGCATGGACGGCCGCCACCCGTTTGCCATTGAGATATGCCACGAACCCATCGTCGTATTGCATCTCGAGCATCAGCGAGACGATCGAGGCCGGATCGGCCACGTTGAACTCCACGCGCTGATAAGCACTAGTTCGCGGCGTCGTCCACGCGGCTTCCACGTCCAAACTGATGAACGGGTCAAAATTTACGGGCCCCCGCGCGAACAGCTCAATCTCGGCCATCTGGATCGCGTTTGCGCTGGGCCGGTCTGCCTCCAGGCCCGTGACGCCAAATTTGGTTTTGAAATCGAAGCGATAGTATTCGTAGGTCGTGCCGTTGTTGAACTCGTAGAGCCGCGTCTGAAATCGCGTCGAAAATGTTTGCGCCGATCGCGTGTCGACGATCGTGTAGTTGACGCCGTCGTTCGAGCCGCTCAACGTCCAGGAATAGGGGTCACGGTTTGCGGCATCGTTCGCCGAAGTAATCGTGTAGCCGTTTACCGCATGCCGCTGCCCACCGGCGAAACGGAAGCCGTACGAGCTCCCGGTCGCCTCGAATGCCAGCCATTTTGTGGAAGACGTGTTGTCCAGCGCCCGCGGCGGCTCTTCGCCGCTGGGCCAGGTGGGCGGACCGCCGCCGAAGATTGTGCCCTCCAGCGTGCCGTTCTGATCGGCATCGGTGAGGTCGCCGCCGACCAATCCACTCGCCAGAACCGTGCCGTTCGGCACGTTGTTAATCACGGTATCGTCGCCGAAATCGAAGCCGACCCCCGGCCCTGCCGCGCTCGTTAGCCACGTCGAATCGTCGAAGCCGGGAACGGTCCACGCGGGCGCAACGCCAACCGACGCTGTGTCCAGCACGCCGCTGGTCGGCACCAGCGCCGTTACCGGACTGGAATCGCCGATGAGCGTGACCGTCGTCGTATTGGGCTCCAGACCGTACGACACATCAAATCGTTGCGGTGGAAATTGCGGGGCAAATTCGTGAATGATGTTGTTACTAGCATCCGTGAGCGCCAGGTACTCGCCTTCGTCCGCCAACGCGAAATCAGTGTGCACGTAACCTGACGGATCGATGTAGGTTTCGACCGTTTTGGACGATGCAAAGACAATCAAGTACTCGCCCGGGTCGAGAATCGACTGGGGTGCCGACGGGAATGTCCACTTATCAAGATTCGTGGCGCTATCCGTGAGATGCCAGCCGGCTAAATTGACCGTGGCGGCCGTGGGGTTGTGAACTTCAATCCAATCGGAGTCGGCACCGTCGCCATCCAACAGGGACGAGCCGTTGTTGGCCATGATCTCAGTAATGAGCGGTTGCGCCGCGAGAACGAGTCGGGGTTCAAGCACCTCGAATCCGCGGCGCCGGCGGGCGGCAGTTCTGCGCGGGAGTCGGGCTGAGTGATTCCCGCTCAACGATTCGCGCACTGCCATTCGACGTCGAAACAAGCGCATGCAATCGTTCCTCTTCCGGCCCCTGAAGCATCGTGGCCGCCGAGTTCCGTACAGCAGCCATCGATTTGCCGCATTCCTAAATTGTTAGCGCGGCAAACAAATCGTCAATCGACTCGACTGCGTCACTCTCGTCGGAGTCGGCGTGAGTTTCGGCCACAAAATCGTCGGTTACGGCCGCGGCAAAAGCACGGCCGAGATCGAGCACGGCGAGCAAGGCGATGTCGTGACCATCCTCGCCTGCTGCCCCCGGGTGCTCCCTAGTTCCTGTGGAAGCAACAGTGGTGTCGCCACCGCGGTTCTCCAGAGTGAACATCGAAAACACCTGCCGCCCTACCCCAAACTGTGCCGCGGCGGGTGAATCTGTTGCCGCTAATACGACAGAGGTCGCCGTGGGCGTGGAATCGGCGGTGACATTTGCGACCCTGCTTGACGCGGCCGCCGCTGCTCCGGCGCTGCGATTTTTCCGCCACAAAACATAGTCAGCGGCATCCACGACGCCATTCGCGTTGCCATCGCCATTGACGATCGTGGTCGAGCCGAAATTCGTCCTCCACAAGTCGTAATCCGCCGTGTTGACCACCAAATCCTCGTTGTAATCACCAGGCACCGCTTGCTGAACTTGAGCCATGAACGTGCCGTCGGCGGCCACTAAACGCAGCGGCTCTTCGCCCATGTCCTTCAACACTCCGGAGTAGTTCCCCTGCACGAACAGTTTCTGCCCGCCGCGCGGCCCCGTGGTGCGGGCGAGGAAATCGGGGACGCTCGGCGAAATGTACATGCTTCCGCCGGCGGGTATCACCGTGCCCGGCGTAAACGTATGCCGGATTCCTCCTTCGATGCGCCAGTTGCTGATGTCAACCGCCGTCGCGTTTGGGTTAACGAGCTGGACGAACTCCTGGTTTTGATTTCCGCTCGCCGGGTTAACTTCAATCTGACCGAATTGAATGGTTGGATTGCCCACTTGGGCGGCCGGAATCTTCGCGTTATCGGGATAGGCTGGGTTACTGATGCTGTGGTCGGCGTACAGGTGCTGACGACGTTCCACCAGATACTCGTTGACGATCCGGTTGACATTCGTGAGCCATGTCCCGGACGTCATGTGCGGCTGCAGCACCGGTGTTAGTTCATTGACACGTGTTTGTACCCACGACGGCTGTGCCGAGCCTGGCGGCGAAATAAACTGGTCCATCAATCGGCGCAACCGCCGCACGTACATTTCCCGGATGACCGGGTTATCGAGCACAGCGTCGATCATGCGGTTCCATTGATTGTCGATCTTTTGATGCTCCTGGTCACCAAAAAACGGATGGCTGAACGGGTCCTGGTCGCCGATAACCCCCGAAATTCCAAAGTTCAGGCCGAATGTTAGATCCTTGTCCCACGGCATCATCGACCATTGCCGCGTGCCCTCCGTATCGCGATACAAATGGAAATTCTTATGCGGATGATCGTTGTCGTGAACGATCGACGTGGCCGCGATGTAGTTAAGCATCCCGGCGATATCGATGTGATCGAAAACGTAAGTTTCGCTGTTAGGATTCGATGGGCTGACGCCGTTCACAAGCGCTTGAAGATCGCTGTTGTCCTCATTGTCTCGTGTTCGTTTGCGAACGCCGGTGGTTGACGAGGTGACGGAATTCTCGACGCCATCCGCGCCGATTTTGTAGAAGGCACCGTTCGGATCCAGACCGGTCCGAGCCAACAGATCGGCATCCGGCTGCTCGATGAAGATCCGCACATCTAAAAATGAGTTGTTAAGCCGCGTGTACCACGGCCTGCCTAGCGACGCCGGGACGCCGGCCAGCCCATATATTTCCCACGACATGACGGCCCGCATATACGTGGGATCGGCACCGCGTTCGTTCAAATTGATTTCGTCGACTCGCGGCAAGTTCGGATCGACCAGAAAGTGCTGACCGTCGTTGAACTCAAATTTGCGGCCCCGTGTCGTGTTCCCGCCACGGTATCGCACGAACACGTTGTCGTAGAACTCACCCAAGAAGAACACCGAGCCTCGCGTGCCCGTTTGGGTGCCGGACGCAGTGACATTTTCCACGAAGTACTCGAACACCGGTAGCGCCGTGGTGTAACTCGAGTTCTGGACGACTGTACCCAAATACTGCGCCGAAGCGGTGGGCTTGATGAACAGCGGAAACCGCGACTGGTCACCCACTGTGTCGCTGGCCGTGACGTACCACCGCACCATCTGGCCCGCCACGTACGCGCCTTCGGGGATCACGCCGGTGAATATTCCATCTCCCGCCATCAGGTCGGAGCCGGTGCCGCTATCGTTCATGGCCGCCGTCACTTCGCCGGCATACATCACGCGATAGTGCAGCGTGACGCTGGCGACCGGGGCCGCGGCGGCATCGACTTGGGCCGTGATGACAAGATTCTGGTTGTGCAACGGCGGCGGCGGGTTCTCGGTCACGTCGCGGATGATGGGCCCCGGCGTGACCCCTTCCGAGCTGTTCGCGAGGCCTGGCGTCGGCTGCGGCATGTATGCCTCAATCACCGTGTCGTCGACGAGCTGCGTGGCAACCAGCCGCGGGATGGACAGCAAATCCGGGCTGTCGTCATCGATGTTGAGCACGTGAATCGCCAACACATTGGTGCCGGCGACCAATTCGCCCAGATGTTGCGTCAGGTTGATCGATTCCCCGTCCAATGCATCGGCGTCATCACGCTCGCCCGTGGCGTGTGATTGAAAGTTCGGCAACGCGGGAGCACTTCGTGATGCAACTGGTTTGCCGTTCAGATACGCGACAAACCCGTCTTCGTACTGCATTTCCAGCATCAACGAGTTGAATGCGGACGGGTCGGTTACGTCGAATTCAATCCGCTGATACACACTGGTTTTGGCGGCAGTCCAGGCGGCTTCGACGTCCAAATCGATGAGCGGATCGAAATCGACCGGCCCCGTCGAAAGCAGTTCGATCTCCGCGATCTGAATCGAGTTCGGCTGATTCAGGCCTGTGACGCCGAACTCGGTTTGGAAATCGAACTTGTAATATTCGTACGAGGTGTCGTTGCTGAATTCGTAGAGCCGCGTCTCGAATCGCGTGGCGAAATCCTGGGCGTTGCGGGTATCGACGACTGTCCAGTTAGTGCCGTCGTTCGAACCGCTCAGCGTCCAGGAATACGGATCGCGATTCGGCGTGTCGTTGGCCGACGTGAGCGTGTAACCATTCACCGCATGCCGCTGGCCGCCGGAAAAGCGGAATTGGTAGAACGTGCCTTCGGGCACAAACGCGAGCCACTTGGTGCCCTCGCTGTTGTCCAACGCCTTCGGCGGCTCTTCGTTTGCCGGTGAGCCTGGAAAGCCACCGGCCGTAATCGTTCCCTCCAGCGTGCCATTCTCGTCGGCATCGGTCAGATCGAACCCGATGGCTCCGCCCGGCAATAGCGTTCCGTTGGGCACGTTGGGAAGCGTGTCGTCGCCAAAGTCGAACCCCGCACCCACGCCACCGCCGCTCGATGGCCATGCTGAATCGTCGAACGCCGTCGTGGTCCAGGCGGGCGCGATGCCGGCCGCGGGTGCATCGAGTGCGCCGTTGGTCGGTACCAAAGCGGTGATCGTTTGCGACGGGCCGACCAATGTTACTGACGAAGAGTTCGACAAAAGACCATACGATACGTCTTCAACCTGCCTGTGAAACTCGGGCGCGTACTCATGGATGATGTTGTTATTGGAGTCGGTGAGTGCCAGGTACTCGCCGTCGGCATTCAAATTGAAATCGGTGTGCAGATAACCGGCCGGGTCGATGTACGTTTCCGTGCCCTTGTTCGAAGCGAATACGATTAAATACTCGCCCGGATCGAGAACCGATTGCGGTGCGGTCGGGAATGTCCACTTGTCGAGATTGTCCGAGTTGTCGGTCAGGTGCCAGCCGGCCAGGTTGACCGGCGCCGCCGTCGGATTATGAATCTCGACCCAATCGGACGAGAGGCCGTCGCCGTCTTCCAGCGTCGTGTCGTTGCTGGCCATGAACTCCGTAATGAGCGGCTGATTGGCAAGAACCAACCTCGGCTCCAGCAACTCGAATCGACGGTGCCGCCGTGCGGAGTTTCCCCGGCGTCGCTTTCGGTTCACCCCTCGGTGAAAAAACTGTTTGGGCGCATGAGCGCCATGCCAATACAAAGACATGCAATCGTTCCAATTCTGGTCGGAAAATCTTCGGTCGACCTAAAATCCACTCTGTTCGCACTGTCGGTCGCCCCAAGCCCCGGTCAAAATCGAACGAGCATTCCGTAACCCGCACGCCTCTGATCTCTGTTGCGACCACTCTTTAGCTTACCAACAATCTAACCGTACTGGCCCAAATTCGGCAAACGGTTCGGTCTGTTCGACACCCGCTCATGCCACCGACCACTCCCGCGTGACGAACTGCGACGCCTCGCCGCAGTGGACTCTCCCCCCTCACTTGTGGGCACCGTCGGTTACCGGCGCGTGCCGCCGTATTTCCCATCTCGCATTCGTTGTTGAGCGCGAAATTCGCCCGGCGTCTGGCCGAAATCGCGCAGGAACACCGCGCCCAGGTACTCTCCATGCCGGAATCCGCAGCGCTCCGCAATCACCTCAATCGTGAGATCGCTTTCGGCCAGCAATTCGCGGGCACGCTTCAAGCGCACGCGGCGGATTTCTTCGTGCGGCGTGTGTCCCAGCACGTTGAGAAATCGCTTGTCCAGTGCGGTGCGAGAAATCATCACGTGCCGCAATACGTCGCCTACGTCGATCCCTTCGGCCGCATGTTCGCGGATGTACCGCACCGCTTTGGCGACGTGCGGATCGGTCGTGGCAGTTACGTCGGTGCTTTGCCGGACGACAATTCCCAACGGCGGAATAAGAATTCGCTTAGCGGGCGGCGTTTTTCCGTTCATCAACTGGTCCAATAGTGCCGCGGCTTCAAAGCCAATTCGCTCCGAGTCGGTGACGATGCTCGACAGCGGTGGGTTGCACATTTCGCAGTGTGGCAACTCGTTATCTACTCCCAGCACGGCAACTTCGTCCGGCATGGGGATGCCTAAGCCGGCGACAGGCATCGACGACGTGCCGGCCGCGCAAATCGTTATGCGCGAGAATGCCGATCGGCTTGGGCAGTGTCTGCAGCCAGGCTTCCAGCCGGGGCCGGTCCCGGCCTTTCATCCAGTCGTTCTGTTGTTCGCTGTTGACGACGAAATCGAAGTGGTTCGCCAGTCCGCGGGCCGCCAATTGTTCTTCGAATCGGCGTCGCCGGTAGCCGCTCGCGTCGTTCAAATCGCAGAACGCAAAATGGTGGAAACCGCGCTCAATGAAATGCTCGATTGCCAGATTTGCAATGCTTGTTCCATCGTTCGACACATGCGCCAAGTCCGCCTCCGGGAAACGGCTGCTCATGTTCACGACCGGCAACCGCCAACTCTGCAGCTGCTCGATCTGCTCGGCGCCCGTGATCATCATCACCACGCCGTCCATCTCCCGCAGCTCGCGCATCGACAGGTGGCCTTCGGCATGGGTTGGCTCCGCTTCCAACTCCCACGGGCCATGCAGCCGGGCATACCGAGCCAAGCCTTGGAGGACGCCGCGGTGGTATTGCCGATCGGTCCCCAACAAGACGGCGACCCGGCGCGTTTGAGGCATAAAAAACCTCTGAATTCCGTAAAAATTACGCGTTATCCCGCAAGATCCTTCGTCGGAAAATGTTAAAAGGCAACCGTCCGCAGGCTGCGAAATCTCTTTGATTGTTATTCAGGGATTCTAACCAATGACCGTGAATTGGGGTAATCCAGCCACGTAATCCACGGAAAAACAGGGGTCGAACACCCATTTCAGGGGGAGTTAAAAAACTACGCTTAAAATAAAAAAACTCCTAGCAAGTCGTTAGAATCCGTATTAACATTATCTTCAGTAAAGTTGCACACTTTTCCAAGATGGGCTGCATCGGCTTACTGGCCTTTAGCAACAGGGTCGCAATCAAACGGGAGGTGCCTCATGAGGTGTTGCGCAATTGCGCGGCGGACGACACTATTTTCAGTGCTCAGTCTGACGGTCTTTTCATTCACTCTTTTCGTAGGCTCGGCGATGGGGCAAGGAATCCTTGGTCCTGGCGACACGGCGATCGCGATCGACGTCGATTCGGTGTTTGTGGCTGAAATTCCGCCGGCTCCGAACGGCAGGTATCCAGCGGCTGAAAACCCCGCGGCGGCACTTGATGGTGTTAACAACGACGAAATATCTCAATTTCGGTGGTAACGGATCTGGTTTCATTGTTACTCCGTTGGTTCCATTGCCCGTCGAAAGTTTTCGAATCACAACTGCTAACGACGCGATGGGACGCGATCCAGCAAGTTGGGCACTCTACGGTCGCAACGGCGCATTAACCACCGTCGACAGCGGCCCCTCCCCCGCCATCAACGCGACTGGTTTGGCTGAGGCGTGGACGCTCATCGCGCAAGGTGCGGTGGCGCTTCCTGACGCACGACAGACGTTGGGCCCCATCGTCGACGTCAACAATGTGGGAGCAATTAGCTACCAACATTTGAAGATGACCTTTCCGACCACGAAGACTGCCAACATCGGCATCATGCAGATCGCCGACATTCAGCTCTTTGCCGATAATACCGCGACCGCAGGGCAGGAGATTCTAAGCGCCACAGACGCCATCAAAGCCGTGGACGACGTCCTCGCCCCGGCGATTCCGGCAGGCTGGAAGGGCTGCGGCACGCCCAACACGGATTGCAGTAGTTTTCCGGCAAATGAAGCCCCGGGCAGTGCGATCGACGCGGTTCACACGACGAAGTATCTCAACTTCGGCGAAGAGAAATCCGGTTTGATCATCACCAACACGAGTGGTCAGGTGGACGTTAATTTCATGAAGCTTCGGACGGCAAACGATGCCCCGAACGCGATCCCACGTCCTACGAGCTGTATGGCACGAATCAGGCGATTCAGAGCGTATCGAATTCGACCGGGCAACCTCGGCGAAGTGTGGACGCTGATTAGCTCTGGTCCATTGAGCCCTCCAACAGCTCGGTTTTCCGATTACCCGGTTGTGGCGGTCAATTCACCGGCAAATTATCAATCCTACAAGTTGATCTTCCCGACCGTTAGGAACGCGGCAGTCGCGAATTCGATGCAGATCGCCGACGTGCAGTTTGCCACGCTGGCGAGCCAGATTCCCGAGCCCGCATCGACAGCGCTCGTAGCTCTGGGATTGGCAGGCATCGCAGCATTGCGGCGCCGCAAGAAGTAAACCAGTTTTTGACGAGGTTTGACGACATAGAAATCACCCGGGGGTGAGTCATTCGCTCACCCCCGGCTTGCTATCCAAGATACGAAATATGTGCAGCGGCTGGACGTCAATGGGGCAGCAGCCGCGGCATACGAGGGTTTGGTAGGGACGGTAGTAATTGAGGATTTGAGCAACCAGAAAGCGCCGCACCAGTAGGTATTACCCTTTAACGCCCCAACCCGGTGAGCAAGATTCACCGCAACGGAAGCTAATGCAGATTGCGACGCGTTGGGCGTCGCTTCACGGACAGCTGCGGGTGGAGAGTCGCTTGGCGACGGTCTAACTTAGCCGACATGCGCGTCGGCGATTTCTCTCGTACGCATCTGGCATTCGCCTCCGGCGATGCGGTCGACGCGCGACTTCCGTTTGTTTTTGTGATGGCGTAGCTGTTGCATCGATCCGTGGCACGAAAGTATTCGTCCACACGACATGACTAACTTACGGCAATGAAGCGGAGCGAATATCCCATGACGAGTGTCCGAGTTAAAAAAAGTTGGTTGGGGCTGTGGGTCTCAACATTCGTCCTTCTACTGAATACGTACGATGTCTCTCAAGTGTTTGGACAGGTGGGCGGTATCGTCCTCTCTAACCTTGGCGACCAAGTTAGCGCAAGTAATGTCGACGTCACGGGGTCGCGTGCTATACCGTCGGTGACAACGGCGACCGTATCGCTTGGCTTCGATCTGGCAGGCGTGCCCGTGCCGCCCGATCAAGGCACCGCCGGCGAAGCCGTGGAGGGCATCATCAACAATTTGGTTGTGTACACGGGCACTCCGCCCAACTTGACCAAATGGAATGACCTCAAAGGTGATACGCAGATGATGCCGGTGCACATCACGCTCAACGCGCCCAAGACTGTGAAGTTTTACACGTTAACGTCGGCAAACGACTCGCCGGAGCGCGATCCCCATCGCTGGCGGCTGCTGGGCTCGACCCTGGCCAATCCCACGGCACTCACCGATTTTACGCTGCTTGACGAGCGCGACGGCGTCGAGTATTCAGCCCGCCATCAAACCCAGTTATTTGGCGCAATCCCCAATAATAACCCGTACCTCACGTATCGGTTTGAGTTTGAAACGGAATGGGTGGCCCACATGACGGGGGTCACGCCGAACAGCATCCAACTGGCCGAAGTCGAATTGTTCGAGAACTTCGCCGGCGGCGGGTTAAAAATGGAAATCGGCCGGGGAACCGCGACGACAGATTCCACGATGACGCTGATCAGCGCCGCCACCTCGCCGTTGCAGATTCTGGGATATTCCATCACTTCGAATGCTGGCACATTGAACTCGAACACCTGGCGGTCCATTACGGATAATGGCGATGGTAATAGCGGTGGCACGTTGGATACGGACAATTGGATCCGTCTGACCGATCCCAATGGCCGCAGAGATTTGAGCGAAGTAGAAGACCCCAACGGTACCAATGGATTTACTCTCAATCCGGGTGCCTCGCTCAACCTGGGAAACAACGTCTGGCTCAAGCAGCCGACCGAAGACGTGACTGCGGAAGTCCTGCTGTTGGTCGATGGCCAACCCCAAGTTTCGCAAGTTTCGGTCACGTTTACGGGACAGGCGGCGTACCGATTTGGCGACTTGAATTTCGATCGTGCCGCGACACTCAACACGGCGGATTGGGTCCGATTCAAGGAAGGTCAGGGTTTTAACTTCGCCACGGTCTTCTCCGCGCCGGAATCGTACGCGAAAGGCGATCTGGATGGCGACTTGGATCACGATTTGAATGACTACTCACTGTTCAAGTCGGCCTTCGACGCCGCCAACGGCGCCGGTGCCTTCCAGGCAATGCTGGCTTCTGTTCCCGAGCCAAGCACCACGGCGATGTTTGGCGTTGCCATATTGATTGCCGTTTGCCGGCGGATCCGTCGGCAAACCTGTTTACTAGTGCTGGTCGGGGTGTCGCTGGCACTCGCATCCACGTCCACTAGCCATGCGGGCGTGGTGGTTCCGAATCTCCTGGGTGGTGATTTGACCGATCCGGACAACGTCGCACCCACCAATGTCACGGTGACGGCGGGCGATCAAGCCGCGTCCCCCGCCGCAGAAATGCCTCCCATGGCGGTCGACAGCAATCGGAACACCAAGTGGCTGGCGTTTCAGCCCAATGGCACCTTCTACCGAATCCAATTCAACGCCGGTGCACAGCACGCGGTGAATGCTTACACGATCTCATCCGCCAACGACGCACCCGAGCGCGATCCGTTTGCGTGGACATTTCGGGGCTCCAACGATGGAACTAATTTCACCACGATTGATACGCAAACGAACCAGGATTTCGTGAATCGCTTAGAGACGCAACTTTTCCAGTTTACGAACAACACCCCGTACAACATTTACGAATTCAATTTTCAAACAGCTCTCGGCGCTGGGGCCCCGAATCCGGGTGCACCCGTTGCCATCCAGCTTTCCGAGATCGAGTTGTTTGATTTTGCCCCGACACTTACTCTGACGGGTCAATGCGGCAACGGGGGCGGTGCAACTTGCCAATACCGATGCCACCGATGGGATACCGCTCGATGCTTACCGCATCCGCAGTGCGGCCGGCTCTTTGAACCGCAACAATTGGTGGGGTGCGAGGTGCAAATCCCGCCAAGGATGGCGGCCAGAGTATTCATGACCAGACGATCGCGAATTTCCCGTCCGGCCTGGGCAATGGCGGCGGATGGGAAGAGGGCCCGGGCTCCACCGACAATGAGTTGGTTGAGTGGTTTCTCGGCTCCGCGCACAAGCCGGCCAGGGTAGCTCTACCCTCGCTGCAGGTGAATCGATCACGATGAACAATGTTTTTCGGGTGGGCGGTGCCCAAGACTTAATGTTCGACTATCGCGGCCAGGGTCGCGTTCAGACGGGTATTATTCAGTACATTGGCACGCCAGCCGGAGTGACCGGTGATTACAACGGCAACGGGGTCGTCGACGCCGCCGACTACGTACAGTGGCGGAACGGCGGACCGCTGCAAAACGATCCGACAAATGGCGTCCAGCCCGAGGATTACGGCGTCTGGCGGCGCCAACTTTGGCAAAACGGCCGTTGGCGCCGGGGCCGGCTTGGGCGATGCGTCGGCTGTGCCCGAACCCGCCGGCTGGCTGTTGGCTTTGCTTGTTCCAGGCCTGCTGTGCGCGGTACGCTGGCGACGAGGGGCCGCTCCGGTCGTCTGCCAAAATCGTGGTGTCTTGCAACCGATTCTGCGGAGGAACGCAATGGCGAACATCGTGCCTAAGAGAGGTTTAGTCCATATTCTAATGGCGGCAGCCTTCCTGGTCCTTGCGTGTGGTGTCGATCACGCTTTGGGACAGCCGGCCACACTCGATCGAAATTACCGGCTGGGCGATGACCCACAGGAGAACGCCGTTGTCGGTCAAGTCGTAGGGACCGCCAGCGCTTTGGCGAATCACACGCTGGATAGCGCGCCCCCGTTTTCGTTCCAGGACTTGATGCAGAACGGCGGACCGACCTACGTCAATACCCAGACCACTAGCCGGCCGGGTGCCGCGGCCAACGAGCGGGGTGTCCAGTTCAATGGCACGAATCAATTCCTTTCGGGCAATGGCTTGGGAAGTCCGCGCGAGGGTGCCGCCGCCTATGGAGCGGGTGTTCTTTGCCAGGGCAAGCCGTGCACGGACTATGCAAACGACCGGTTGCTGCAATTGTGGGTCCGTCCCACGGCGAATATTGCCGGACGGCAAGACGTCATCAGCGACACGTTCCAGTTCGGTGTCTTTATCTCGGATACAGACGTGTGGGGCCACACCTACGGCTCCGACAACGCGCCACCCGAATTGGGTGACGATTACCTCACAACCGCGCCCGTGCAATACAACCAATGGACGCACGTCATGCAGCGCACCTTCGATAACGATAGCGTCGCACTCTATATCAATGGCGTGGCCGTGAACCGTTTCAATGCCGATTACGAGGAAGTAACCGGCGGGTCTGGTAATTTGAACATGTTCGTCGGCGCTGCCAGCGGAGGCTCGACCAATTTCTTTACCGGCCAGGTGGATGACATCAAGCTGCATGTGGCCGGCACGTTCACCCCGCAGGCAAATCCGATTCCCGTGAATTGGGGCGTGGTGAACTTGGGCACCGACAATGATTTCATCGTTAGTCGGAACCTGGTGCCCGGCGACGTCAATGGCGACGGCGTGGTCAACGGCAATGGGTCGGGGCCCGCCAACACCGATGACGTTCGCTTTTTCATCGATCATTGGCTCGATCAGCGCGTAGTCGACGGATTTGTGATGGGTGACCTGACCAGCCGCACCACGCTGGGTGACCTCAACTTTGACGGTCGTACCAGCCTGGCCGACTGGGCCATGCTCCGGGCAGCCCATGGCGCCGGTGCCAGTCTCGACCTGGCCTCATTGCTGGGCGGGTCAATTCCAGAACCTTCGACCATGGTGGTCGCGGGTTTCGCGCTTGCCGTGATGGGAACGTTCGGTCGGCGACCCCGCAATGGAAAGTGGTAGTTGAACGCATTGGCAAAGGTTGATTTTTTAGGAAAACTGATTCGGCATTTCTTGAATTGTCGATTGAACGGTTTGTGCGAACTCGTTGTTCGCTGAAGGACGAAATTGCGAAGAAGGGCTTGGAGCCGCAGTAGTAACACTGGTAGGATCAGTTCCAGCGAGCGACTCATTTTGCCGCTCGCGCCTTTTGGAAACATCGAGCATGCAGGGTGCTTTGTTCGATTGCAACGCCGCATCATCGTGCGGCGAGGTTTGTCGGTGTAACGCAACCTGGTCGCTGGCGGCCACACGCTTCGCGCACTTACTTGCGTCGCATCGCTAAGTATCGCGCTGGTGGTGGGCTGCAGTTATCAAGCGGCCCGGCTTAAACCCGTGCAGATCGACGCCTCGTCCGCTTCCAGCGGCGCCATCGAGATGTACGACAAGGACGGTGACGGCGCGATTGCGGGCGCCGAGCTCAATGCCGTACCGGGGATCAAGAAGCATCTGAACCTCTACGATCGCGACGGCGACCAGCGCGTGACGCGCGATGAGGTTGCCGAGCGGTTAAATGTTTGGGCCAGCAACCCGGCTGCAATTCTGGGTAGCGCCTACGTGGTGACTCTCGACGGCAAGCCGCTGAGTGATGCCACGATTGACGTTCGTGCCGGAGCCGTACCTGGAGCCGAACGTCAAACCGGCAACTGGCCATACAACGCCAATCGGTTTAACACGGCCCTCGCATGCTCCGGAGCATTTGCCGAAGACTGCCAACGGCCAAACGATTCATGGAATGACGTCCGGCACGTTCAAAATCCAGATTACCCATCCCAGCCAAAAGATTCCTGCTCGATACAATACCCAGACAGAACTGGGCGACGAAGTTGCCCACGACATCAATACGACGGGTGCCCCGATTCGAATTAACCTGACAAGCCGGTGAATGCTGGAGCCGGCATACTTTTTTGCTAACGAGTCTTGAGGGAGGAGTCACATGCGGTCCAAAACGTTGCGCGGGTTCACGCTGGTCGAGTTGTTGGTGGTCATCGCGATCATTGGCATCCTGGTCGCCCTGCTGTTGCCCGCCATCCAGGCGGCTCGCGAGGCCGCTCGTCGATCGCAGTGTCAGAATCATCTCAAGCAAATGATCACCGGCATGCTGTTGCACGAAAGCACTCACGGTCATTTTCCGGTCGGTGGGTACGATCCGACACATTCTGGTGATCCGGATTTAGGTTCTGGCGCGAAACAGCCAGGTGGTTGGGCTTTCAACCTGTTGCCATATATCGAAGAAGAAACGATGCATAACATGGGCGCCGGTTTGCCAACTGCCGCGAAACGGCAGCTATTCATGAAGCGCGATCAGATACCGGTGACGATCTACTACTGTCCAACAAGGCGGCAAGCGCTTGCCTACCCGTCCGCCGGCCAAACAAATGCAAATTATACGGGTCCGATCCCGGTTGCGGCACGGTGCGACTACGCCATGAATTGCGGCGACGCTAGAGGAAACTACGACACTGGGACGGTCCCCCCCGATAGTTTCAACACCGGTCTTTCATGGTGGGATGCGGATGGGTTGAATCCGCTCGAATCGGTGATGATCAAGATCAGTCAAATTGAAGATGGAACAAGTAAGACGTATTGCGTCGGCGAAGGCTACTTGAATCCCGATATCTATCTCACCAACGGCCACAACAACGACTGGACTGCGTACAATGGATTTCAAGATGATCACGATCGCACCGTCGGTTACCACTTCCGTTTTTATCCCGCTACTGAGGCGCATCCACCGACGCAAGATACGCCCGGTTTAGTTGCATTCAAATATGGAATCTCATTCGGCAGCGCCCATCCTGGTGCGTGGCACATGGCGTTTTGCGACGGGTCGGTGCAATCCATTGGCTACGACATCGACCTGGAAACGCATCGACAAAACGGGCACCGTGCCGATGGCGGCGAACGGACGGACGCCGGTCCGACCGGACCAACGCGCTAGATTCGTGTTGTAATCGTCATCGTTGTTTGCCGGGATTGGAAGGCAGTTTCGCCGCGGCTGAGCGTTCGCTTATCGCGATGGGATGCGTTAGTTATTGAAAGCCCTCGTCAAGCAAACTGCGCGAGCCGGGTCTGTGGCTCACGGACGTGCCCGAGCCGACGATCGGCATCAACGACGTGCTGATCCGCGTCGAAAAGACCGGCATCTGCGGCACCGACGTGCACATCTACAACTGGGACGCCTGGGCACGACGACCATCCCCGTGCCGATGGTCGTCGGCCACGAGTTCGTCGGCCAGGTCGTCGAGGTCGGCTCCAACGTCGCCGACTTCCGGCCGGGCGACATCGTCAGCGGCGAAGGGCACGTGGTCTGCGGCCGTTGCCGCAACTGCCTGGCCGGCCGCCGGCACCTGTGCAAGGACACGCAAGGCGTCGGCGTCAACCGGCCCGGCGCCTTCGCCGAATTCATCGCCCTGCCGATGACGAACGTCTGGCATCATGCCGACGGCATCGACCGCGACGTTGCGGCGATCTTCGATCCGCTGGGCAACGCGGTCCACACGGCCCTGTCGTTCGACGTGCTGGGCGAAGACGTGCTGATCACCGGCGCGGGCCCGATCGGCATCATGGCGGCCGCCGTCGCCCGGCACGCCGGCGCGCGGTTCGTCGTGATCACCGACGTGAATCCGTACCGGCTCGGACCTGGCCCAGCGTGTCGGCGTGACGCGGGCCGTCGACGTCCGATCGACGAAGCTCGCCGACGTGCAGCGCGAGCTGGGCATGACCGAAGGCTTTGACGTCGGCCTGGAAATGTCGGGCAACCCGACCGCCTTCCGCGACATGCTCGCCAACATGTGCCACGGCGGCAAGATCGCCATGCTCGGCATTCCCGAAGCCGAAATGGCGATCGACTGGAACACGGTCGTGTTCAACATGCTCACGATCAAGGGCATCTACGGCCGCGAGATGTACGAAACCTGGTACAAGATGACCGTCATGATTCAAAGCGGCCTCGACATGCGGCCGGTGATCACGCACCGCTTGCATTACACCGAGTTCGAGGAAGGCTTCGCGGCCATGCGCTCCGGCCAGTCCGGAAAGGTCGTGCTGAATTGGACGGATTGATATACGGAATTTTCACGCATGCGCACCTCACGGCGAGAGGTCGCGAGACTTCAAAGCCCAGGGTCGACGGCGAATCCGGGAACGGCATCGGACAGACAGTTTGGTGTTTATCGCCGACGCAGATACAATGTGCTGACGCGGCGTATATACAGTGCCACGCCTTGCCCTCACCGCTGCGATAGGACTCGCTGCCGTCTTCCGCACAGGGTATGAGGCGCGACGCGATTTCGCCTACCCATGACGCAAACCACATCGCCACACGTCGCCGACGCACTCGACGAGATTCGCAGCTCAGGGCTTTTACAAGACCGAGCGCACGATCGAAGCCCGCAGCGGACTCATATCCTCGTTGGCGCCGGCGAGGTGCTCAACCTGTGCGCGAATAACTACCTGGGGCTGGCCGATCATCCCGAAGTCATCCAGGCGGCCCACGCCGCGCTCGACCGCTGGGGTTACGGCCTGGCGTCGGTGCGGTTTATCTGCGGCACGCAAACCTGCCACAAGCAGCTCGAAGACGCGCTGACTGCCTTCCTGGGCACGGAGGACACAATCCTTTACTCGTCGTGCTTCGACGCCAATGGCGGGCTGTTCGAAACGCTGCTCGGCGAACGAGGACGCGGTGATCAGCGACGAGCTCAATCACGCTTCGATCATCGACGGCATCCGGCTCTCGAAGGCGAAGCGATTCCGCTACCGGCACGTCGACATGAACGACCTGGAGGCGAAAGCTGCGCGAAGCGGACGCCGCCGGGCGCGGACCAAGCTGATCACTACCGACGGCGTGTTCTCGATGGATGGCCACGTGGCGCCGCTGGCCGAGATCTGCGAACTGGCCGACCGCTACAGCGCGCTGGTGCACTTCGACGATTGCCACGCCACGGGCTTCTGGGGCCCAACCGGCCGCGGCACGCACGAGCACTGCGGCGTGATGGGCCGCGTGGATCTCACCACGGGCACGCTGGGCAAGGCGCTGGGCGGCGCCAGCGGCGGTTACACGAGCGGCCGCCGCGAGATTCATCGAACTGTTGCGGCAGCGCTCGCGGCCGTACTTGTTTTCGAACACCGTTGCGCCGGCGATCGTCGGCGGTTCGCTGAAGGCGCTCGAGATCGTCACGCGCTCCACCGAGCTGCGCGACACGTTGATGCGCAACACGCAACTGTTCCGCCAGGAGATCGCCGCACGCGGATTCGACATCCTGCCCGGCGAGCACCCGATCGTGCCGATCATGCTCGGCGACGCGGCGCTGGCGACCCGCATGGCGGATCGGCTGTTGGAGCTGGGCGTGTACGTGATTGGATTTTCGTATCCCGTGGTCCCCAAAGTGCGGCGCGCATCCGCGTGCAAGTTTCCGCCGCCCACACGGAAGAGGACCTTCGCTTTGCCGCCGAGCAATTCAGCCAGGCCCGCGACGATGCGGCCGGCTAGTGTGTTTTGAGATTTTGGCAGCGGAGTACCTGGGGCAACGCCCCAGCTCGTATCAAAAGTTACTGGGGCGTTGCCCCAGGCACCCGCTATAAATCCGTTGCCATTATGCCCGCAACTCCATCACCACGAGCATCGGCCAATCGATGTATTTCTCCGCCCGCGGATAGCGAGCGGCAAATTCCGTGTCCGGACTTGCTTCCACAATCTCCGTCAACTGAAAACCCGTCTGCAACGCGGCCATCACGAACTCTCCCAGCGAATGCGGAACGCTGCCGGGCAGCACTAATTCTCCCGTCGCAGGATCAGTAAACCGCGCCTGGCTGCCGCGCAGAAACATCGCCGGGTGCATTGCCGAGATCACGGCCCGGCCGCCCGGCTTTAGCACTCGTCGCGACTCGGCAAAGAATCCGGAAAGCTCTTGCAGATGTTCGAGCACCAATCCGCTGACAAGCAAATCAAACTCGCCATCGGCAAATGGCAGATCGCTGTGCAAGTCGTGGCACAAGAATCGAATGCGTTCGGCCCCTGGTTTTCGCCGCGCCTCCGCCAGCATGCCGTCAGAAAAATCGATCGCCGTTACTGTGGCGCACTTGCTCGACCAACCACAGTGCATGCCGCCCGGTGCCGCATCCCAAATCCAGTAATCCAATCCATGCGGATCGCCAATAGCATTACGCACAATCGGCTCTTCCAGTGCCTGCAGCGGGTTCGCATCGTGATCGTAAATTGCCGCCCAGCGATCATAACCCTCGCGAACTGATTGCAGCGATTCGGGTACTGTGGCTCCCTGCTTCCGAATCCAAATTCTTTGGCATGCCCTCACGAAAATCGCATCAGCAGCACCAACGAACCAATTGCCATCACGAGTCCCGCCATTTCGTAGTAATTGAGCGACTCCCGAAACATCACAACGCCAACCGCGGTCAACAGGAGGATCATCGAGACGGAATACACCACGCCGATCGTCGCCAGCTTCATGTGCTTCATCACAAACACCCAGCCAAACGCCGTCGATGCGTAGAGAGAGCGCGACGAAACCCAGATAGAACCAAGGCGACTTGAGCGATTGATCTTTATCGCTCGCCAACTTGAGAAAGTAGTCGCCTACGACACCGACGACGCTAAAACCGACGTCACGAGCACGGCGAGAGTGAACTTTTCCACCGTCAGTCTCCGGCATGGCGATGTCTCTATTGGTCCATGGTGGCCAGCACCATCATCAGCAGGTACGGCTCCCCAAACACATGATACATGCTGTGGGCAACGATCGGCGGCGTGAGGCTGCGGTTTCCCAGGACGTATAGTCCGGCATGAATCGAAAACAAGACGAAGGAGGGAAGGAACCCAAGCAGCGATGGGTTTTGCAGAGTGTGATAGACGGCCGAACAAGCTCCGGAGCCCACGATCTGCAACCACGTTGCCACGCGGGCTCGCTGCAGCTGGGTCATAAAAAAGCCGCGCATCATTGTTTCTTCCGCCACCGCCATGAAAATTCCTAGCGGCGCCAGCAGCAAACGCACCCAAAGGAACTCTGTCACATCGACGCCAGGTAAGACATGCTGAGCGCCAAAGTAGCTACCTCCCAGGTACCCCAAGCCGAGCAATATCGCGAGCACCATGGCGAGGCGAGTCGTCGGCTTCCGCCATCCAAGCTCCGAGAGTGTTGAGCCACGGCTACGCTGACAGACCACGATGATCAGCAGGATGACCGCCAGTGCGACCGAGAATCCAATCTGCTGCCAGACCGCAGCGTGAAATAAGTCCATTCGAGTCCGCAGGAATCGGCCGAGCAACACGAAGCAACCCAGCCCCAACAACACGCAGCCAAGCAGGGTGATCGCGAGCGCGTTTCGCCAGGCACGGAGCTTCGACTGCGGTAGAGCTGACTCGGCTGCTAATGGCGCTCCGTTCATGTTCGTATCCGCGTCCCTGCTGCAGGAGTCGACAGTTCGTTACAAGGTTCGCTGCATGCGGTATCTTTCGAACGCCACGCCGCCGCGTATCACATGCTCTGTCTCAAAGGTTTCAAAGCCAAATTTCTCAAACAGCGGCTTGCTGAACTCGCTCGCCTCCGTATGAAGCGACAGAATGCCGCGCTCCCGCGCTTCACCGATGGCCTTGCCCAGAAGTATCGAACCAATTCCTTTCCGCCCTTGGGCACCATCCACATAGAGCGAGGCCAGGTGGCCATCTGCACCCAGACCACAGAAACCAAGAATGCGACCTTGGTCCTCTGCCACGAACGTTGTAACGCCCAGGATGAATGTACGAAACCTGGCGTGATCATTCGGCCCGGAAGCCCAGGCGCGGACTTGCTCTGGGGTATAACGCTCGGCCAATTCTGGACCGAGCAACGGAAAAGCTCGGAGAGCTCGGCGAGGTCCGACTCTTCAGCAAGTCGAATTTGCATGAGGAACCTTTAGGAATGCAAAATAAGTTGCGGGAGGGATGAGGCCGGACCAAACTGGCCACGTTACAGCCACCGGCGACCGCGGCCGAATATGGCTGATATCGCAACGAGTAGGATTGCCGCCGTTTGCGGCTCGGGGAGATTGAGGCCGGCCAGTGGTCCAGTTGCCGCCGTTCGTCCGAAGTTCGCGCGCCACACATCGTAGTCGCCGGCATCGACTTCATTGTTGCCGTTGCCATCTGCAGGAAGGTGGGACCCCAGCTGACCAAGTGAGTTGCGCCAGACGACGTAATCCGCGGCGTCGACGATGCCGTCCGAATTGTAATCTCCCGGCGAGATCGCAGCGACGAGGAAGCTGCTGAGGGCGACCTGCGCCGGGCCGACGGTGACCAGAAAACTGCCGGCGGCACCTTCGACTTGGATTCGGCTCTCAGGATTTAGATTGTTGAAGCCTCCCGCGATCGATTCGCCGACGATGACTGTGAATACGTCATCAGGCTGAGGCACGAATCCACCTGTTAGTTTGACCCGCAACTCGCCGCCAAGTGTAACGCGGCCCACGGCGCTGACGTCGCCGACGTCAGTCGCAGAATTCAATTCGACGTGAAGCGCACCGCTATTAATTTCGAAATCGCCGTTGATCGTAGTGCCTGCCGATGCGCTCGTTGCGAGCGTACCACCATTGTTCACGAGATCGAAATCGATGAGTTCGGCCTGAAGTGTGCCACCGGTAAACGAGAACTGGCTGGCACTGCCCTTTCTGAGCTGCGGCGTGGAGAGCAGGCCGTCGGCGAGATGGAGTGTGCCGATCGCGGTGTCGCTGCCGCCGATGACAACAGCGCCCGTTGCGTGAAGCCAGCCGCCAGCAACATTCAGTTGAGCCGTGTTGCCGTGATTGGCCGCGACAATTAGCGTGCCGGCATGTTGGCCTGGCGCGTCGACGACGGCCACGCCGCTGTTGATGTGCACTTCATCGTATTTCGTCGGCTGCCAGCCGATGTCCCAGTTGGTGACATGGGCATAGCGGTTGTTCGTGGCTCCGTTGAAACCAATCGGCTGGGGTGCGGGCCATGCGGCAATTTCGTTGATGTATTCTTCGAGATTCGTGTAGCCATCGGAGTCGAAGTCGCCGTTGTTGTCGGGCATGGCTGGGTCCAAGCCGTGGGCCTTTTCCCAGTGGTCGGGCATGCCGTCGGCGTCGGTGTCCCAGTCGGCGGGGCGATTGAAGGGTGCGGCGCCAGTCGTCGTGTCGGCGCGGAACGAGAGCAGTTGTCGCCACTCGGCACCCTCGTTCGGATCCCTATTAAACGGGTCGTCGGCCCAGGCTTTGATCTTGCCGGTGCCTGTGGCGGTTTCGTGAATCAGCCGCTCGTCGACGGTGTCAATCGCTGCGGTGTTGCCGAGTGAATAATCGTAATCGCGCGTCCACCAACTGTGCGCCCATGTATCGCAGCACGCGGTCGTAAGCTGCCGCGGCGGCATCGGTAATGCCAGTGTACGTGGCTTGCCCTTGATGCCATTGCGCACTGGGCTGAAAACTTGACGAGCCGAAGTCGCTGTTCGTGAGTGCCGTGGTGAATTGGGGCGTGCCGTTCTTGTTCGTGTCCTTCACATTTCCCGTGTGGTGGACCCGCGTGCCGGATGAGTTGGAGCCGTTGAAGATTCCGGTACCGCCGTTAGCCGTGCCGATTGCCGTGGACGCACCGCCGACTGGATTGTCGCCGCCGGGGCCGGCCAGCCAAAAGTTGGCCACGAAATTGTTGAAGCTCGGCTGGCCGCTGGCGCCGCTGCCGCCGGTGCCAAGCCAATTGTAGAACACGTTGTTGCGAAAATCGTTGTACGCGCCGGTGCCGACTTCGCTGCCCACGCGCGGCAAGCGGCCCTTTTGATGCGCGTAAAGATTGTGGTGCACGCTGAACTTCGAATTCGAGCCGCCCTGCAGCAGTGAGCCCAGCGCATGGCCGGTATAGGTTACGCCGCTGGCCTCGGCGTCGGCCTGCGGATAGTTCTGCCCCTGCGAAATGTTGCTGTACTGAATCGTGACGTTGTTGGCCAGCTCGTTGGCGGAGATCGTTTCGTCGGTCGCGTAAAACGTGCTGACGTGGTCGATCATCATGTTCGTGCCCGTGATGTCGATCGCGTCGAAGACGTACGAGTCGGGAAAGTCGCCCGGCTGGGGCAATTCCGGCGGGTTCTCATCGGGCTTTTCGAACGTGCGCATGCCGTAGCCAGGTGCGATCGTCACGTTGCGGAGGACGACGTTGTTTCCGCCGGCCTTCACCAGGCCGCCCATGATGTACACGGGCCCGGGTGCCGTTTGACCGGCGATGGTGACATTGCTGCCGAGGTTGAGCCGCGACGTCGTGTCCCAGCCGTTGTGATGATTGCGTTCTGCGCCGAAACGCCCCAGCCAGAAGGTGCCGGCGACGTCGAACACGATGGTGCGCGGTTGCACCTGGCCGCCGACTGTAAAGTTGCTGTCCGTCAACCCGTAGCGGAGCGTGCCCGGCTCGTTGTGGCTGGAGTTCCGGTCGAGCTTCGTTACGTGGTAGACGATGCCGCCGCGACCGCCGGTGACGAGCGCGGCGGCGCCATCGGCGCCGGGGAACGCCGGCAATGATTGCGCCATTAAGGATCGGGCGGCGACAAGGCTCGCTATCAGACAAGCGACCGATGCGCAGCCATTCACGGAGTGCCTCGCCAATAGTATCGATTATGTACTGGCGCCAGAAGTTCTCAGGGGACAACCTTTCCGTCGTTGCGGCGTCCATAGCTGCCCCAAACGTCTTCGTTGATATCGTAGCCGATCGTATGAACTGAGCCGTCGCAAAACGACATATTCATCGCACCAGAATGGTGCGCTGCCGAAACGACTGGCGTGACTGTTCTCGAGTTGGTCGGCGTCTTGTTCTGGCACGTCGCCAATGATCCTGGTGTTATCTTTGTCATAGCCTTGGTACATCGAGCTATTGTCGCCATCATTGCCCTTCCAATCGGGCGGGTCACCGTAGCCAGTTTCGTACCACTTCGGCAGCAACATCTTTTCTCCAACCAATGCAGTCTTCGAAAGACCATCGGAAATTTGAGCAGCCTTCACTCCGGTAAAGCGAGTCGAAACGCCGTTAAACGCCAGATCAGGTACTCGCACGCCACTGGAGCGCACGCCGGCGATTTCGTTGAGCACTTCGCCGACGGTGCCACCACTAGGAGAGAGGATGCAGTCGGGAAAGCGCCTGGGGCCGCAGTCATCGGCATTGGGTGGCCCGGCAATTGGAATTGGGTTCGGCCACGTATCGGGAACGTACCTTCCGCCACCGTTGATCGCGTAATCAGTCTTTGCCAAGCGGTCTGGCGCGGCGGCGTTGTTAGGTGACCTATTGGGCCCGTCCGCGTACACTCCATCAGGGTTCAGCGCAGATAACGTAGATTGCGATCGCCGCGTGGGACAAATGAATATCGCGAGGCCGGCGGACATCTGCTTTTTGAGTTCTTGCGCTTTTTGTCCCATCGGTAATCCCTTGCCGACGCTGAAAACCGTCTGCTCTTCTAAATAAGGCGTGGACTTGGTAAATCCAGCCGCCCGGTTGCTGCGGGCCAAAGCCGCGATCAGGATCGCCCATCCAATGCCAGCCCCATCCTCCATGCGGAAACGTTTTATGAGTGCTTTCATGATTGAGGCATGCGATCGCGATTTGCCGGACGTTATTTTTGCATTGGGTGCGACGTGCCGCCTCGCGCGCCGCCTGAATGGCAGGCAACAACAGCGCCACGAGAATGCCGATGATCGCAATCACGACCAATAGCTCGACCAAGGTGAACCCGTTACGGGAAAAAGTATCCCTGCGGCACGATCGGGCATTCATCGCAACGACCTCCGGCGAAAAGAGCAAAGCGCAGAAGTGCGCCTTGCTCCGCCTGTCATCCGAAGTGAAATCGAACTCTCTGATCCACATCTAGGAAAACGAACAGAATGGCCACGAAACCGGGGCCGTCTAGGACATTTTCCATCGTTTATTATCGTAACAGACTCCTGCGGACGCGAGACTGGCTTTTTGCCCTTACTTTAAGACAGCCAGTCCCATCGATGCGCTGCAAGGCTATATGTCGGCTGCGGATTTCGAGTCGTTGATTGCGGAATACGGGACAGTGACGACTCGAATCACCTTGGATGGACGCGTATTGGATGGAAATCCTACGGAGTTTGAGCCAGGGAATTGGCCGTGCCCTGGCCGAGCGACTTGCGATATTGCCGGGGCGTTACGCCGGCAATTTGTTTGAAGGCCCGGTTGAAGCGGCTCAGGGAATCAAAGCCCGAGTCGTGCGCAATGTTCACGATCCGTTCGTCGGTCGTCAACAACTGCCGCTGCGCGTGCGCGACCCGATGCTTCGTGATCAACACGTTGAGCGTCGTGCCGAACGTTTTGCGAAACAAGGTCGCCGCGTAATCAGGGTGGAGGCTGACGCATCCGGCGATGTCTTTCACTTGAATCCGCGACGTGTAGTTTCGCGCCACAAAGCACGCCATCGATTCGGCCTTCTCGAGATTCGTTTGCTGTCGTGCGCCCGAATTATCGGAAGACACAGCGGGCCAGACTTCCTGATGATCGACCGAATCGGCGAGCCGCAAGAGCCGCGCCTTGAGTTCCAGGACGACGATCTCGCGGCTCGAGTTGGAATGGCGCTCCACATCCTGGTGCCATTGTTCAAATAATTGGCGATCGAGCCCGGCACGCGTCCCTTTCGTGTCGGCGACAAACTGGCCCTGCGTCAGAGCGGCCAGGAGATGTTCGGGCAACCCCCATTGCAGGACCCAGCCGAAGGGGACGGTGACAACATAGTAAAAGTTTACGTTGTTGAAACCGATGATCTGGTGCGGCACGGCGGCCCAAAAAGCCGTCACGCGGCGTGGCCGGACCGTGACCCGCTGCCCGCCCATCAGATAGGTGAGCGTGCCCCGATCGACAAAATTGATCTCGATCTCATCATGCCGATCGGGGCGTGGCATTCGCCGCGGTTCCCAAATTTCGCAGGTGAAGCCGTACGGGGCAAAATCCCGGCGGCAGCTGTCAAAATGGTGCAGGACTTCCGATTCGGTGGCGAGCATGATCTCAGCATAGTGTCAAAATAGACCGGAATCCAGGAGGAACAAACCAATTCCTTGAGGCATAATCGCGGGAACATGCCAGAACTTCTGCAGCTATGATTCTCTTGTCATCCACGCCCGAGAAGGATCAAGCGATGTCCGGCCAGGACGCGTTTTTTCATTACCTTCCGGTAAATGAAGAGAACATGTCGCGGGGCATGTACGTGACGGGCGTCGGTCGAGTGACGATCCGACCCGGCGAAAAGTATCCTCCCAGCGGTCATCCCGCGCTGCACCAGTTTGATTGGTTGCGTGGTCGGACGCTGCCCGAATATCAGTTTTTGTTGATTACCGACGGGGCGGGCGAGTTCGAGTCGGAGACCACCGGCCACGTCGAATTCCACGATTCCACATTACTGATTTTGTTCCCCGGTGTGTGGCATCGCTACCGGCCGATACCTGCGGTCGGCTGGACCGAGCGCTGGTTTTCGTTCAACGGCGAGGCGATTCAGCAGCTACTCGATACACGATACTTTGGTCCACAGAATGCCGTCAGCCATCCGCAAGATGCGGAGCGTTTGGCGGAGGCATTCGACGCATTGCTTGATGCGGTTCGCGACCGACCAGTCGGGGATCCGATTCGGATCAACTTTCAAGTGTTGCGGATTATTTCCGAGGCGGTGGCACAGCAGATCGAAGTTTCGCGAAACTCGGGCGACGTAGCGGACCGCCTGGCCGCCCACCGCGATGATCCGGTTGTGCGGCGAGCATTGGAGATAATTTGGACGCACAGCCCCTTTCCGACGTCGGTGAGCGACATCGCGCGGCAACTCCCCGTTACACGACGGACGCTGGACCGGAGGTTTGTCGAGGCGACAGGGCATTCGGTCTTGGAGGAGATCAACGCCTGCCGTCTGAGCCGGGCCAAGAGATTGCTGACGGAGACCGATTTGCCCGTGAAAGCTGTGGCCCACCTGGCTGGGTTTTCGAGTACGGAACGGATGCGAGTGCTCTTTGTCGAGCGAGAGGGTGTTTCGCCGATTTCGTACCGCAAGCGGATAACGCAATCGCGACCCAATAGGGATACGACTGGCTGTCCAGGTCCATCGCCGGGGGATGAAAAGGCCTAGCGCTTGTCTTAAAATAAGGGGGAAAAATACGAGGAATCGGATTATTCGGCTGGTAGGATAGATCGTTGCGTACAGGAATACGACTATTTCATCCATGGAAACAGGATGAACATGCTGTAAAGAGGAATGAGTCGAGTCGCTCCGGGCCGCCGGAAGCGTTTCAAGAAAAATTGAACTCTTTGGTTGGATAATCGAATTGAAATAGCAGTCAGCAAACTATTTGGTGGCGGGGCTTTTACCCTCGACGTGCAGTCCGTTGCGGCGGACTTTGGGCAATAGTCGAGGACCATGTGCCGTTTGCCATGTCGACGCAGGCGGCGCTGCAACTTTGAACTAGGTGGGAGTGTCTAATGCAGTGCACAACAATCAGGCGATCGCTACATCTCTTCTTGTCTATTGTCGCCATTCAAGCGACGTGTCGTTCAGAGGCCGGCGCGGCAATCCTGATTCCGACGAATCAAAACGGCGCCGACGCCGAAGTCCGCGAAGATCCGGATAACCACATGCGGCCCAATACGGACCCGGCATGGGGACCTCCGGGAACTCCGCGCGGTCGAAACCGTGGTGCCGATGTCGAGCTTGCGTCACGCATCAAGGATGCGACAGCCAACCCGTCGAACGATCGCACGAGCGCGATGTATCTCAAGTTTGATATCAGCGGCATCACTGCAGGTGACTTGAACCTCAATAAGCAAGCGCTGTTGCGCCTGACAATTCGCAACACAAATCTTAATTGGAGCCGCATCCACGCGCTGAATCCCTACTATGGCACATTGCCTGCCGACGACACGAATCCCGACTTTGTGGCGTTCCGATCAAACTTGGCGAACTACACACGGGTTCAATTCAATTTGTACGGGGTCAAGCCGGAGGCAATGGCCGCCGCTGATCCGCGACGGTTCGGCAACGCCGACCCAACGCTCGCCATTCCGAATTACAATTGGAAGGAAGCACCGGCAGGCGATCCCAATGTCGATGCGACGGACGAGACGACGTGGAATACAACTCAGTCGCCATTGATAGGTCCGATCGGGCCGCTAACTTGGTACAACGCGCCTGGCATCACGCCGGATTCACGAACGACACCCGCGCAAGACGGCGGCAAGTTCAATTTCAACAGCGACGCAGAATTGCTGGGCACGTTCACGCTGCCAGATCCGCCCGGATTGGGTCCTCCTACGCCCGATGGCGGGGCTCGGCTGCCGGTCGGTCAACCAGTTTTCTTCACCGATCCAAATGGCAATCTGCGCAATTTGATACAGCGTGCTAAGACCGCGGGCCGCACGCACATTACTCTCGCGGTAGCAGACGATTTGAACGCATTGCAGAACGCAACTGGTGAAACGTTGCAGACCACCCCAAGCGGAATGCTCAATTTCAAC
The DNA here is from genome assembly GCA_963786455.1 of uncultured Planctomycetota bacterium. GTDB lineage: Bacteria > Planctomycetota > Planctomycetia > Pirellulales > Lacipirellulaceae > JABDGM01. Next base: position 368,557 of record CAWAZX010000021.1, read on the forward strand.
TATTTGGTAAATCCCAAAGAGAAGCTCACGCTCGAAAACGACAACAATTGGGATCCGGATGGGGCTGGTCCTTTGACGGCGACGGGCAGCCCCTTCTCGTGCGATGGTTCCACCGGCGCGGGTTTGACCAATTGCCCCGGCAGGACCTTAGGCAACAACAGTACTGGCGCATTCTCACCAACATTGATGCTACGTGTTCCCGAACCGAGCAGCGTGGGGCTGGTTGGCGTTGCCCTCGCGGCCGCGCTGTTGAGACTTCGCCGGCGAAAGTAAACCAAACGCGTTGCACACGGCAACCGTCAGTATCTGAGATGCGGACATCCGCGAGCAAACTCGCGGATGTCCCTTTTGGTTGTTTGAGACATCGTGGTCGACGAAGGCACAGCGGCGTTCAGATGTGCCACACAAAGGTTGGCCTGCGGATTTGGCTTGCAAGTAAGGAACAAGATCATGATTCGGGCGAGGATTGTTCTGGCGTTCGCGGGAGTGGCGACAGCCTTCTTCGTCACGTCGCCGATGGCGATCGCGCAGTTGGAAGATCATGTTTGGATTGGCGGCACGGGCGATCAGCAATGGCAAACCGATGCCAACTGGAATCCCCCTCCGTTCCCCAATGATCCCGGACGTGTGGACGGGAATGAAATAATCGTCGCCGACGTGGTGGGGGCGAATCTATCGGTGAATTTGGCTGTCAATCTCAATGTGAACGTCGGGGCCACCGACGTCACGGTTGCGGCGCTCACCATGGGCGGCATGTCGGCGCCGATCACGACCACTGTCAGCTCGACGGGCGGCCGTCTGGTCTTCGAAAACTTCGAATCGAATAACGAGGCCGATCCTGGGAACGTGATTTGCGCGTTCAATTGCGGGGCGGCGCTAATTACAAGCCAGGGCGTAGCCGGGTCTACCAACACGATCAGCGCGGTGATGGGAGTCAACGATCAGATACATTTCGCTGGCACCGAAACATCACACTTGCCGGCGGTATGGCGGAAATGACGCCGGGTGGGACGGTGAGCGCTTTGCCGCCGGGCATCACCGTGTTAGTCACCGGCGCAATCACAACGGTCAACAGCGCCACCATGCCTGGCGAAGAGGATGTTCCCATGGCTCTCAATAACGACACGATGAGCCAGGGCACGATCGACGTCAGCGGAGTGATCTCTGGCCCCGGACGAATGCGCTACGGCAGCCAGGGTTCGACTCTTGCAACGCCGTTCGGAACGGTAATTCTTCGCGGCAACAACACGTACAGTGGCCGCACGATTATGAGTCGTGGGAACGTGGTTTTGGCCCACAATAACGCGTTGGGCACCGCGGACGTGAAACAGGAAGGTCCATCGCAAGGGTCGCTGCAAACCGGCTACAACTTCCTCTCCGATAACGATAGCCGCACCATTGCCAACAACATGATCATCGCGCAATGGCAGACGATTGAGGGCACCAACTCGCTTACCTGGAACGGGATTGTCTACCAGGACAATGCCCGTGGCATGATCAACTTGCTGCCCGCGGGCAAGACCTTGACTCTCGGGGGAGGCCAGTTCCCCAACCACCTGGAAGAAAATCCACCCGTGCCCGGTCGCAACCTTACGTATGACGGTACGGGCAGAACGGTCATCACCGGCGGGCTACACGACGAATGGAGCACTGAAACCCAGACGATGAATTCAGGGACCTTTGTGGGAACATTTCGTTTCCGCGGTACCGGCGCGGTGGTTGTGAGCGGCGGTACCAGTACATACTCCGGCCCCACGGTTGTCGAAGGTGCCAACGTCCACTTTGCGATGAACGCAGACTTTGGAAATACCTCTCAGGTGGCATCGACCGCCGGAGCCATCGGTGTCGATGCCGGTGTGATCAACAACGATGCGTTCTTGAACCGCCTAAATAGCTCGAGCAACCCGGCGAACGACGCGGCCGGTAACCCGGTTGTATGGGACCGCGGCGGCCTGATGCTCGGTACGAGCGAATACGGCATGAATTTGAATTTCACCAGCGGCCCGATGGCAAATGCCGCCGACATGTCGTTAGCGGCCCACGAAGGCGGCAGCATGTATATCGGCACAATTACGCCGGCATTCAGCACGTATCGGCTCGGCGGCGGCTCCGGCGCCCTGACGCTTCCCAATGCCAATCAGCTCACGGGTGCCAATAGCGTGGTGGCCACCAACGGCGGCGAAGTCAGGGTTACTGGCAGCAACAATTACACGGGTGCGACGCGGATCATCGCCAAGTACCAAACGTCGCTCATCGATGCAGCCGCTGCCGACACGATCAACTTCACCGATGACGATGCTATCCCAAATGATCAGGAATACGTCGGTACGACTCTCACGGCAATGACGTTGGCCAACGGCGGGTCGCCAAGCAGCATCGGCAGCTCACCGAATGCGGCTGGAAATTTAGTTATCCAAGGCTCAACGCTGAAGTATGTCGGTGGAGCCGTCAGCACCGATCGGCTGTTCACAATTGGCTCCGGCGGCGCGGCAATCGATGCCTCGGGCAGCGGTGCGGTTAATTTCACCAACACCGGTGCGCTGGCGGTCGACATTGCGGAACAGCGGACGGGCAATGTGAACGCCTTTGCCACGGGAAACTTCACCAACGACCGGTTCACGATCCGTAACCTCACGAGCACAGAAGATCTGCAGCCCGGCATGCCGATCATGACGCCCAGTATGCCGCTCACTGGGTCATCTGCGGGTGTGCCGGCCAATACGATAATTTCGCGAATCATCAGCGCGACCGACGTCGGAATCAACAATCAGATCGGGGACCAAGGGTTTGCGCTCAACACGCCAATCACTTTCGGCCCGGCCCCCGAGAGAGCTTTGACGCTCACCGGCACGAACACGGGCAACAATACGCTTGCGTCTGTTGTCCCGAATGCCTCGGACGGCGGCGGCGTCGGCGTGACCAAGTCGGGCGCAGGCAAATGGATCCTCACCGGTAACAACACCTACACAGGCGCCACCAACGTTGACGAAGGCACACTTTTGATTAATGGCAATCAATCGGGCACAGGAAACACGACGGTCGCCGCCGGCGCCGCGCTGGGTGGCACTGGCTCTCTGGCTGGTGCCGTGCTGTTTGAGGAGAGTTCAACGTTCCTTACCCAGTTCATCTCGGGCATGATCGATCCGCTGGCGATCACAGGCAATGTCGATCTTAACGCCCTTGCCAACTCACTGAGCGTGATCGGTACCGGGACGGGTTCAAGCTGGGTCATCGCCACGTACGGTGGCTCGTTAACCGGCACGTTTGAGAATATTACGTCAGGATTCTCCGTCGACTACGGCACTGGCTCGAACAGTCAGATCACGCTGAATTTAGCCGGCCCCATGGGAGTGGCGGGGGATTACAACCAGAATGGCATCGTCGATGCGGCTGACTATGTTTTCTGGCGCAACAATCTCGGCGCCGGCAGCTTGCCCAATGAGGGCGGGATCAGTCCGGGGTTTGTCGATGCGGCGGACTACAATTTCTGGCGGTCACGTTTTGGGTTCACTTCGGGTGCTGGAGCTGGATTCGGCTCAAGCAATGTTCCTGAACCGGCAAGCGTCGTCCTTATCGGGCTGGCACTCTTCGCGCTCGCAGGTGTCGCACGCCGTACCGGCAAAGCAGACTGATGGGACATTTTATCCGGCAAGCCCGTCGCAGGTTGTTGACGTGTCTTGGATTACTGGTGTTCGCGCCGGCGATCGCAGCCGCCGAAACAGAAGCGGACCAGACTGTCTACTTGTTTACGTCGTTCCGCAATAACGGCGAAGATGGGCTGCGGTTCCTCCACAGCGACGACGGCTACCGCTGGCAAAACGTCCCCGGCACCTTCTTGAAGCCCGAGGTCGGGCCAAGCCGCTTGATGCGCGATCCAAGCCTGGCTCTCGGCCCGGACGGCACGTTCCATCTTGTATGGACGACCGGCTGGAAAACGGATCAAGGTTTTGGCTATGCGCATTCGCAGGACCTTGTGAACTGGTCGCCGCAGCGGTTCATCCCCGTAATGGAGCACGAACCAACCACAGTGAATGTGTGGGCCCCGGAGTTGTTCTACGATCAGCCGCATGATCGTTTCATCATTTGCTGGGCTTCGACAATACCGGGCAGGTTTCCCGACCATTTGGAGCCGCACGACAACAATCAGCGCATGTACTACACAATCACGCGCGATTTTCAGAGTTTTGAGCCGGCCAAGTTGTTCCTTGACCCGGGCTTCAGCGTGATCGATTGCACGATCGTCAATGACGATGACCGCTACATCCTCGTACTGAAGGACAACACGCGACCTCAGCGAAATTTGCGAGTGGCGTTCGCCGACAGTCCGCTTGGTCCATGGCGCAACGTATCTGCACCATTCACGCAGCAGTTTACAGAAGGCCCCAGCGTATTGAAGTTGGGCGAAGAATGGTTGATTTATTACGATGCATACCAGGAGGGCCGTTACGGCACAGCAATCACAAGTGATTTCAAGACGTTCAGCGACGCAACAAGAAAAGTGTCTTTTCCAGAAGGCCATAAGCACGGCACCGTCTTGCGGATCTCACGCAAGCATCTCGAGCGCTTGTTGAGTGCTGGATCACAACCGTGAACAGGCATCTGATGGCAACCCATGTTTTAAGACAATTCAGCTGTAATCTCAGACTTCGCACCTTGCCAGCGCAACACACGCGATATTGGGCCGTGGCGATCGAATATCAGACCGATTAGAATCGGTGATGTGTCGGTTTTTTTGTAGGGCGCTTAATTACTGTATGTTGGAGAGATAGCGTGAGTGCGTCCACCGATCTACCCGATACGCTTGCCACGCACCCGGCCGGCAATTCCCGCGTCCCCCGATCGGCAAAGGCACCAGCTTCTACAACGCTCGGCGTCATCATCGGCAATCGCGATTTTTTTCCCGACCAGCTCGTCGCCGAAGCGCGCGAGGACATCGTCAAGCTGTTCGGAGCGTGCGGCGTCCGGCCGGTCATCGTTTCAGCCGACGAAACGAAGCTGGGCGGCATCGAGACGCACGCCGATGCCCGCAAGTGCGCCGAGCTGTTCAAGCGGCATCGCGACGAAATCGACGGCGTGCTCGTCGTGCTGCCGAATTTCGGCGACGAAAAGGGCGTGGCCGACACGCTCAAACTGTCCGGGCTCAACGTGCCGGTGCTGGTTCAGGCCTACCCGACGACCTGAATCAGCTCGGCGTCGCGCGGCGGCGCGACGCGTTCTGCGGCAAGATTTCGGTCTGCAACAACCTGGTTCAGGCGGGCATCAAGTTCACGCTGACCGACGAAGCACGTGTCGCGACCCGAAGTCGGATGGCTTTCAGGCCGATCTCGATCGGTTTCTGCGAGTCTGCCGCGTGGTGAACGGGGTTGCGCGGCGTGCGGCTGGGCGCGGTCGGTGCGCGGCCGGGCGCATTCAACACGGTGCGCTACAGCGAGAAGATTCTGGAGCGGCACGGCATCAGCGTCACGACGGTCGACCTCTCCGAATTCCTCGGCAAGGCGGGCAAGACTCAGCGACGACGACGCCGGCCGTGCAGGCGAAGCTCGACGAGATTCGCGGCTACGCGCCGGCGCCCGGCGTGCCGGCACGAGAAGCTGATGCAGATGGCCCGGCTCGGCGTCGTGCTCTCGCGGTGGATGGAGGCCAACGCGCTCGACGCCACGGCGATCCAGTGCTGGACCTCGGTGCAGCAGAACTTCGGCTGCAACGTCTGCACGCTGATGAGCATGATGAGCGAGCGATTCATGCCCAGCGCGTGCGAGGTCGACGTGACCGGCGTGCTGACGATGTACGCGATGCAGCTGGCCGCCGGCTCGCCCGCGGCGATCGTCGATTGGAACAACAACTACGGCGACGACGACGACAAGTGCGCGCTGTTCCACTGCGGCAACTGGGCGAAGAGCTTTCTGCCGGACATCAAGATCGCCACCGCGCCGATCCTCGGCAGCACGCTGGGCGTCGAGAACACCTACGGCGCACTTGGAAGGCCGCACGCCGGCCGGGCCGCTGACGTACGGCCGCGTCACGACGGCCGACGCGGACGGCTGCATTCGCGCGTACGTCGGCGAAGGCGAGCTGACCGACGACGAGCTGAAACCTTCGGCACGCGGGCCGTCGCGCATGTGCCGCAGTTGCAGCAGCTGCTGCGATACATCTGCGAAAATGGATTCGAGCATCACGTGGTGATGACTCGCTCGCAGACCGCCGGCGTGCTGGCCGAGGCGCTTTCGGCAACTATCTCGGCTGGGACACGTACGAACACTGCCGGCGATGACCGACCACGAACTTGCGTCTCAAATCGATTCGCTATCGCCGCGATCTGCTCCGATATCATCTTCCACGCCGGCGCCGGCCACACGGGCGGCAGCCTGTCGTGCGTCGACATCCTGAACGTGCTCTACAACCGCGTGCTGCGCGTGTCGCCCGAGACGTTCGACGATCCGAATCGCGACCGGTACATCCAGAGCAAGGGGCATTCGGTCGAAGCGCTGTACGTCGTGCTGGCCGACCGCGGCTTCTTTCCGCAAGGCGGAGCTCGAAACGCTGTGCCGGTATCAATCGCCGTTCGTCGGCCATCCGACGCGCAAGGTGCCGGGCATCGAGATGAACACCGGCGCGCTGGGCCACGGCCTGCCGATCTGCGTCGGCATGGCGCTCGCCGGCAAAGCTGGACGACGCGTCCGTACCGCGTGTTCACGCTGCTGGGCGACGGCGAACTGGCCGAGGGCTCGAACTGGGAAGCCGCGATGGCCGCGGCCCACTACAAGCTCGACAACCTCACCGCGATCCTCGATCACAACACGCTGCAGATCACCGGCCGCACGCGCGACGTGTGCAGCAACGAGCCGATCGACGAGAAGTTCCGCGCGTTTGGCTGGGACGTGCGGCACGGTCGATGGCCACGACTTCGCGCAACTGACCGACGCGCTTACGGACGTCCGCCGAAGCGGGCCAGCCGACGTGCGTCATCGCCAACACGGTCAAGGGCCGCGGCGTGAGCTTCATGGAGGACGTCGTCGAAGTGGCATCACGGCGTGCCGAGCGAGGACGAGTACGAGAAGGCGCTCGCCGAGTTGGAGACGGCGGAGTCCGAGCTCGTGGAGGACGCAACGCATGAGCGCACCGGCACCCTCAATGTTTTCGCCCGGCCGCCAAGGCAATGGCCGAGAAGCTCGGCCTGACGATGGGCCGGGCGAATCTCGAGGAGTTCGCCGACACGCTGCTGGCGCTGGCCAAAGCGAATCCGCGACATCCTCGTCGTGACGAGCGATTCGCGCGGCTCGGGCAAGCTCGGGCCGTTCGGCCAGGCGCTGCCGCAGCAGATCGTCGAAGTCGGCATCGCGGAGCAGAACCTCGTCGGCATCGCCGCGGGACTGGCGGCGGCCGGCAAGAAGTCGTTCGCCGTTTCGCCGGCGTGCTTTCTCACGGCGCGGGCACTGGAGCAGATCAAGAACGACGTGTGCTATTCCGACGTGCCGGCTGCGATCGTCGGCATCAGCGCCGGCGTGAGCTACGGCGCGCTGGGCAGCACGCACCATTCGCTGCACGACCTGGCCGCGCTGCGGGCGATTCACAACATTACGTTGATCGTGCCGGCCGACAATTTCGAAACGCGCGAAGCGGTCGAAGTCTGCGGCACAGTCGCCAGCATCCCGTGTATCTTCGCTTCGGCAAGGCGCCGATGTACAATTTGCACGGCCCGGCAACGAAATTTGAGGTCGGCAAGGCGATCACACTCCGCGAGGGTGCCGACGTGGCGTTCATCGCCACGGGCGAAACGGTGGTTCACGCGCTGTTCGCCGCCGAGCTGCCTGGCCGAACGCGGCATGGAGTGCCGCGTGCTCAGCATGCACACGATCAAGCCGCTCGACACCGATGCCGTGATCCTGCGCCGGCCGCGAGTGCCGCGGCCATTGTCACCGTCGAAGAACATTCAGTCCACGGCGGCCTGGGCGAAGCGTGTGCCGCCGTGCTGATGCAGGCGGGCGTGGGCGTTCCGTTTCGAATCGTCGGCATTCCGGATGAGGACACGGTCACCGGCAGCCAGGCCGACATCTTCCGCCACTACGGCATCTCGATGGAAGGGCTGGCCCAAATTGGTCAGCAACTGGTTTCGCAACGCCGTGTTGCCCACGATCGTGACACAAATACGTACGCTGCAATGTGGGAATAGTCTTCCGCTTGTGTGAGCTGAGGTCTCGTTGAGATGAAAGCTATTTTGGCGATCGACCAAAGCACCTCGGCCACCAAGGCCGTGTTGTTCGACGCCGCCGGCAAAGTATTCGACAAGCGCTTCGCATGAACATCGCCAGAATCTATCCGCAGCCCGGCTGGGTCGAGCACGATGCCGAGGAAATCTGGCAGAATGTGCTGGACGTGTTGAACGAAGTCGGCCGACGGGTAGCGAGCAGGAGCGATATTGTCGGGCTCGCCATCACGAATCAGCGCGAGACGTTCGTGGTGTTCGACCGGCAGACCGGCAAGCCGCTCACAACGCGATCGTCTGGCAGTGCCGCCGCGGCGATGCGATTTGCCGGGAGCTCCAAGCGGCCGGCACGATGAAACTGTGGCCAACAAGACCGGGCTCAAGCTCGACACGTATTTTTCCGGCTCCAAACTGAAATGGCTGCTGCGCGAATCGACAGGGCTGGTTACGAAACTTGAGCGCGGCGATGCGCTGGTCGGCACGATCGACACGTATTTGATCTACCGGCTGACGAATGCGGCGGTGTTCGCGACCGATCACACCAACGCCAGCCGCACGCTGCTGTACGACATCGGCCGCTTGCGGTGGGACGACGCATTGTGCAGCCTGTTTGATGTGCCCACACGCGCATTGGCCGAGGTGCGCGAGAGTTTCGCGCAGTTTGGCGAAACGGACGCAGCCGGAATGCTGCCTAAGCAATTGCCGATCTGCGGCGTGATGGGCGACTCGCAGGCGTCGCTGTTTGCCCAGCGATGCTACGAGCCAGGCATGGCCAAGGTGACTTTCGGCTCGGGTACCTCCGTACTGCTAAATATCGGCGAGCGGTTTCGTCGGCCCAGGTGCGGCGCCGTGGCAGCTTTGGCTTGGGTATTTGAGGGGCGGCCGACCTATGCATTCGAAGGCATCATCAACTACTCGTCGGCGACGATCGCCTGGCTCAAGGACCAGCTCGGATTGATCACCGACGTCGCCGAATCCGCGGCACTGGCGGATTCAATTCCCGACAACGGCGGCGTTTATTTGGTGCCGGCGTTTGCCGGCTTGAGTGCGCCCTATTGGAAACCCGACGCGCGGGCCGCCATCGTTGGGATGACCGCACACACGCAGCGCGAGCACGTCGTGCGCGCCGCCCTGGAATCGATCGCGTATCAAATCCGCGACGTGCTGGAAATGATGCAAGAAGAAACCGGCGTGCGGCCCCGGGTGGTCCGTGCCGACGGCGGCCCGACTCGCAACGAGTTTCTCATGCAGTTCACTGCCGATATTGCCGGCGTGGAATTAGAAGTGGCTGAAGTGGCCGAATCCTCGGCTTGGGGCGCTGCGATGGCGGGGCTGTTGGGTTTGGGCGTCGTGGCGTCGCTCGACGAGCTGGCCGCCCTGCCCCGGTCGCCGCGCAGGTACCGCCCCAGCATGCCGTCAAGCGACGCGAATGAGCTCTATGCCGGCTGGCAAGCGGCCGTTCAACGGGTACTTTGAATTAGTGAGTGAGGTAAAATGTCGTCAATTATGCAAAGTTGTGGAAGTGTCGCGTTCTGCCGTCGATGGATGGCTGGCCTGACGGCTGCGACTGTGTTGTGTGCGTTCGCGTCATGTCACGGATCGGGCGACTCGGAGAAGAAAACAATTGGGATCGTTATTTCGACGCTAAATAATCCGTGGTTTGTTGTCTTGGCGGACTCGGCGAAGCAGCGCGTCGAGGAACTGGGGTACGACGTTACTGTGCTCGATTCGCAGAACGACACGGACAAGGAAACCGCGCATTTCGAAAGTTTGATCACGCAGGGATGCGGCGCTATTCTGTTCAATCCAACCGATGCAGATGCCTCGATCGCGAATGTTCGCAAAGCAAAAGACGCGGGCGTGCCCGTGTTTTGTATCGACCGTGAGATTAATGACAACGACGCGGCGACCTCACAGATTCTTTCCGATAGCTATTCGGGGTGCGTTGCTCTCGGCGAATACTTTGTGGAAGTCGTAGGTGAGGAAGGCGAGTACGCAGAGCTGTTGGGCCTGGTGGGTGACAACAATACGTGGAACCGCTCGAAGGGTTTTCACAGCGTGGTTGACCGCTTCCCCGGCCTGAAAATGGTCGCCCAACAGAGTGCCGACTTCGATCGCACAAAGGCGCTCGACGTGATGGAATCGATCTTGCAAAGCAATCCGCAAATTGACGCCGTGTTTTGCGGCAACGATGCGATGGCCATGGGCGCCTATCAGGCCTTGGTCGCCGCAGGCAAAGCGGATGAGGTGAAGGTTTTCGGATTTGACGGCGCGGATGATGTCGTTCGCCTGATCGCCGAGAAAAAGATTTTCGCCACCGGTATGCAATTCCCCAAGACGATGGCCAGCAGGGCCGCGGAATTTGCCGACCAGTGGCTGAAGGGCAAGCGTGATTTCGCCAAAAAGATCCCCGTTGCTGTGGAGCTCGTAACGCAGCAAAATGTCGGCAGCTACGGAGATTATGGCCTGAAGGACGATGCCGCGCGTTAGGACGGTCGGATGCCCGGATGAAACGAATTGCACTCGCCGTGGCGCTGTTGATCGCAGTCGGGCTTGTTTGGCGATTCCCGCTGTTTCATGTTGTGCGGCTCGACGAAGCACCATCGATCAATCAGCGCGAAAGGGTAACTGCGGCCGAGCTCGCCGAGTCGTTTTGGAACGAGCGGCTGCTACCCTCGTTGGCCGAATCGGCGGACGTTGCGGATGTGCTTGCGGCGCTGCGAGCAGATCCTCGGCAAGCGGGCGACCGTTTTGGTCGTTCCGTTGGTGTCAGCCGGACGCGACTGATTTGCGTACGTGGCGCGGGTACCATCGTGTCGGTAGACAAACAAGGCGTGGGAGTTTCGCTGGAAAGCCCCAGCGGCCCGGCCGAAGTCATGTTGCAAACCGGCTTGCTGTTCGGCAATACCGTGCGCGACGTAACTGGACTGCTCGATGCCAGCGAATTTTCAGACTCTCGGGACTTCAACGAGATTTCCGCGGAGTTGAATCGCATTGTCGAAACGCGCGTGATTGCCGAGTTAAAAAAGCGGTCGGCAGTCGGCAAGCCGATCAATTTTTATGCCTGCGGCCAGCTTTTTCCTGATACGGGAAGGGTCACCCCGCTGCGGTTGATCCCGCTGAAAGTCGAACTTGAATAATCGCACCAAACGCGCCGCAATGTTTGCGGCGGCATCACGAATAGGTGGTTCTAGCCAAGCGGCTCGCCTACCAGTTGAGCGGAATGTTTCATCTCAATAGATCACATCTGACACGATTCCAGTCGTTATTGGCGCTCAGCGCGATGGTTGTTGCGCTGAGCCTGTCGACGGATTCTTTTCTTACCGTCGACAACGGTCTGAACGTGTTGCGCCAGATTTCCATCAACCTGTGCCTCTCGATTGGCATGACGATGATCGTGATCACCGGCGGCATCGACCTGTCTGTCGGCTCCGTGCTCGCACTTTCGGGGGCGATAGCGGCCGGTCTGCTGAAGAATGGCATCACGATGTCATCGTGGAATGTAGTGCTGCAATTCACGGTGTTGGGTGCGATCGCAGCGGGGTTGGTGACAGGCCTGGCAATGGGGTGGTTCAACGGGCTGATGATTACTCGGTTCCGTTTGCCGCCGTTCGTCGCCACCTTGGGCACGCTCAGCATCGCGCGCGGCCTGACGATGCTGTGGACCGGCGGCTTCCCCATCACCAGTCTCGGCGACGGATTTCGCTTTCTTAGGCACCGGGTATTGGCTGGGCATCCCGGTGCCGGTGTGGGTTTCGGCGGCGCTGGTGGCGCTGTTTCACGTTTTCATGCAGCGGACGGTTTTCGGAAAATACATGTACGCAATTGGCGACAACGAGCGAACGGCGCGGCTCTGCGGCGTGAATGTGGAAGGAATCAAATGGCTGGCCTACACTTTGGGCGGCGGATTGGCCGGAGTTGCCGGACTCTTGATGGCGGCACGACTCGACTCGGCCACTCCCAACGCCGGCTTCAGTTACGAGCTGGACTCGATCGCCGCCGTCGTGATCGGCGGTACGTCCCTCTCGGGCGGACGAGGCTCAATCTGGGCACCGTTCTCGGCTGCCTGATAATTGGCGTGCTCAACAACGGGCTGGTGCTGCTCGAAGTGTCGCCCTTTTGGCAGCAGGTGGTCAAAGGCGTTGTCATTCTCGTGGCCGTCGCTGTCGACCGAGCTAGCCGACGCGAAGAGGAATAGCGGCACTTCCACGGCGGTATTCAACTATCGGCATTTTTTAGAACGCGGTGTTCTCGAACAAATCGATGTAAGTTCACGGCGCCGGCCAATTGGGTTTTGGTGCCGTCGGGTCGAGCCCGTTAAGAAAGTCTTCGATGTTCGTATAGCCGTCACCATTTAAATCGCCTGCGGCGTCGGACGGATTATTGGAGTCGAGGCCAAATTTAGCTTCCCATTCGTCGGGCATGCCATCGCTGTCCGAGTCCTTGTGCTCCCGCCTTCGCGGTGCTTTGGGGCGTGATCTTCCTCGGCGAGATGCCGACGGCGCGCATGCTCGCGGGATGCGCCGTGATCCTCCTCGGCACCGCGCTCGTCACGGGCGTGCTGCGCCTGCCGGAAAGGGCCGCCGCCCGCGGGCTACAGTGACGCCTCATCGCGTCACCGGGCCTGCGCCATGCTGATCAACTGCGTTGCCTACGAGAACGGAACCAAGCTCGCCGACATCACGGTCGCCGAGATCTCGGATTACCTCGAACGGCCGGGGTGCTTCGTCTGGGTCGCGCTGCGCGACCCGACCGACGCCGAGCTGGCGGAGATGCAGGAGGAGTTCGATCTGCACGAGCTGGCGGTGGAGGATGCGCGGCACGGCCACCAGCGCCCGAAGATCGAAGAGTACGGCGACATGCTCTTCGCCGTGATGCACTCATCGAGTACAGCCCCACCGACGAGCTGGTGCAGGGCGAGGTGATGGTGTTCGTCGGCCCGAACTTCGTGCTCTCGGCGCGCAGCAACAGCACGCAGGGCTTCCTCGGCGTGCGCGCGCGCACCGAGCGCGAGCCGGAGCTGCTGCAGCACGGCTCGGGCTTCGTGTTCTATGCGCTGATGGACGCGGTGGTCGACCGCTACTTCCCGATCGTGGACGCAGCTCGAGACCGAGCTCGAGGCGATCGAGGGGCAGATCTTCGAGCGCGGCGCCGGGCGCGCCAACATCGAGCGGCTGTACGAGCTGAAGCGGCGCGTGATGATGCTGCGCCACGCGGTGATGCCGCTGATGGATGCGGCGAGCAAGCTCTTCGGCGGGCGCGTGCCGCGCGTGTGCTCGAAGACGGTGGAGTACTTCCGCGACGTGCACGACCACCTGGCGCGCATCGGCACGTCGATCGACGCGATCCGCGAGACGATCGGCACCGCGATCCAGGTGAACCTGTCGGCGGTGACGATCGAGGAATCGGAGACGACGAAGCGGCTGGCGGCGTGGGCCGGCATTTTCGCGGCGGCAACCGCGTTCGCCGGCATCTGGGGCATGAACTTCGAGCACATGCCCGAGCTCGACTGGAAGTACGGCTATCCGGCGGCGCTCGCGCTGATCGCCGGCACCTGCGCGCTGCTGTACCGGAAATTCCGGCGCGCGGGCTGGCTTTGAACATGCCGGCGTCGCCCGAGCGGCGCCAACGAGGAGTGAATATGTCACTCGCCGGGTGTGGAATGTCGACTCGCTCCCGCAGGTCGCGGCTTCTAAAGTTGATTCAACATCAACCCGCCCGGAGCCCATCATGAGAAACCTCCTCGCCCTCGTCGCCCTGACCGCGTTCGCCGCGATCGCGCAGGCTCAGACCGTCCACCGCAACGGCGATCACCCCGCTGTCGTCGTCCAGCGCCTGCAAGCCCAGGCGGGATACGACTACCAGAATACGTTCTATCCGCACCCGGCCTGGCTGCACCTGTCGGCCGAAGCGCCGCGTCCCATGATGGATCACCCGGCCGTCATCATCGCCGCGCGCCAACAGGAACAGCGCCGGGCCACGCCGGCCGCGACAGACAGCGATGCCCAACGGTACGCGCACAAGTGAGGTAGCCGGTACGCCCACGGCTCCGTGCAACGTACCCGTGTCCACCTCTAGAGCGCTGATGCTGCTGATGCTGCTCGGGCTGCAACACGCCGCCCGCGCAGACGAGGCCGAGACGGAGCGGCAGGTGCTGCTGGCGCGAGGCCACGCTGTGCTGCGCGCGATGGACTGCGCGCGTTGCCACGGTCGCGACTACCGCGGCTGGGCCGCGCCGTCGCTGCTCGACGCGGTCCGCGAGGGCTCGCGCGAACGGTTCGAGCGTTTGGTGTTGGATGGTGATCCGGTGCGCGGCATGCCGGGTTACCGCAGCCAGCCGCTGGTCGTGGCCGGCATCGACGCGATCCACGCCTACCTGCTGGCGCTGGCGACCTGCAGTGCTGCGTCGCCACCCGGTGCGGCGTCGGCATCCTCGGCCGCCTGCGCCAGCGTGGACGGCGCTCGTTCTGGGGCGGCAGGGCCGAAGGAATGAGCGCTGGGTGGTGGGCCGGCCGCTGGTGAAGCAGTACCGCGCGCCCGAACGACTGGGGGCGTTGAATTCCCAACTCCGAGGGTCGCCATGACCCGGCAGCGGTTAGGCTTCCACTTTGTCCACCGCGCCCGGCCGCACTCGACATGGATGCCGCCCCGTTTCGGGCCCTGCTTCTGGTCGACATCGTCGACAGCACCGAGCTGGCACAACGGCTCGGCGACTTGGCCGCAGCCGAGTGGGGTGCAGCGCACGACCGGGTCGCGCGCGATCTGTTGGCGCCGTGGAACGGCCGCGAGATCGACAAAACCGATGGCTTCCTGCTGCTCTTTGGCAACGTTGGCGACGCCGTCGGCTATGCCTTGGCCTACCACCGCGCGCTGCGCGCGTTGCCGGTGCCCGCCCGGGCGCGCGCCGGGATCCATGCCGCCGCGGTGATCCTGCGCGAGAACAGCGCCGACGATGTCGCCCGCGGCGCCAAGCCGGTCGAGGTCGAGGGTCTGGCCAAGCCGACGACGGCGCGCCTCGCCGCCCTGGCCATGCCTGGACAGACGTTGCTCAGCGCCGATGCCTGCGAGGCGTGGAAAGAGCAGACGTTGCACCTGCGCTCGCACGGTCACTGGCGCCTCAAGGGCGTGGCCGAACCAGTGGAACTGTTCGAGGTCGGCGACGACGCCTGTCCGTTCGCACCTCCGGCCGACGGGGCCAAGGGCTACCGCGTGCTGTGCCGCGCCGGCCAGTGGCTGCCGGTGCGCGAAATCGAGCACAACCTGCCCGAGCCTGTCACCTCCTTCATCGGCCGCCGGCGCGAGCTGGCCGACCTCGAGCTTCGGCTTGGCCACACGCGTCTGCTGACCCTGCTGGGCACTGGCGGGCTCGGCAAGACGCGCCTGGCGTTGCAGGCCGCGCGTCGATGCTGGGCGAGTTCGCCGACGGCGCCTGGTTCGTCGAGCTGGCCGCGCTGTCCGACCCGCACCAGGTGCCGCAGGCCGTGGCGGCCGCCCTGCGCCTCAAGGAGGAGCCCGGCCGCCCGGTGCTGGACACGCTGCTCCAGCACCTGGGCTCGCGCCGGTTGCTCTGTCGTGCTCGACAACTGCGAGCACCTCGTCGACGCGGCGGCGGCACTGGCCCAGCGGATGCTGGAAGCGGCCGGCAGCCTGCACGTCCTCGCCACCAGCCGCGAGCCCTGGCATCGCCGGCGAGATCGCCTGCCCGCGTCCCGCCGCTGGCGCTGCCGCCCGGCCGCGCGCGGTCGACTTCGCGGCAGTCGAGGAGTCCGAGGCGGTGCGCCTGTTCGTCGAGCGGGCGCCGGGCGGCGCAGCCGGCTTTCGTGCTCGACGCTGCGAAGGCCCCGGCGCGTGGTCGGACATCTGCCGGCGCCTGGACGGCATCCCACTGGCGATCGAGCTGGCCGCCGCGCGCGTGCGCGTCGCTCTCGGTGGATCAGATCGCGCGGCGCCTGGACGACCGCTTCCGCCTGCTCACCGGCGGCGCCGCGCACCGCGCTGCCGCGCCAGCAGACGCTGCGCGGCCTGATCGACTGGAGCTCACGACCTGCTCGACGCGCGCCGGAGCAGGCGCTGCTGCGCGGCTGGCGGTCGTTCGCCGGCGGCTGGACGCTGGAGGCCGCCGAGTTCGTCGGCGCTGACGACGCTGGCGCCGCGGCCGACGCCATCGCGCGCGAGGACGTCCTCGACCTGCTCAGCCGCCTGGTCGAGCGCACGCTGGTATCGATGGAGGCCGGCGGCCACCGCTACCGGCTGCTCGAAAGCGTGCGAGCCTACGCGCTCGAGCGCCTCGAACGGTCGGCTGATGGGGACGCGACGCGCAATCGCCACCTCGGGTACTGCGTCGACCTCGCGCGCCGCGCGGCACCCGCCCTCTGGGGTGCCGAGCAGGGAGCCTGGGTCGCGCGCCTCGACCGCGAGCGTGAGAACCTGCTGGTCGCGCATCGCTGGTGCGACAGCGCCGCCGACGGCAGCACCCAGGGTCTGGCTCTCGTGCGGGGGCTGCAGCTCTACTGGATGCCCGGCGGCTTGCTCGACCTCGGCTATCGCCTGACACTGGAAGCGCTCGGGCGGCCGGGCGCCGAGGCGGCGGGCGAGGCGCGCTGCGTAACCTTGTACGCCGCCTGCCAACTGGCCTACTTCCTCGGGCGCGTCGACGCGGCGTTCGAGCACGGTGCCGCCAGCCTGGCCCTCGCCGATGCGCTCGGACGCGAGAGTTGTGCCATCGACGCGTTGCTCATGATGGCCTATAGCGCCGACGATGCCGGCCGCGGCGACGAAAGCCTGGGGCTCTACGAGCGGTCCGTGGAACGGTCGCGCCGACTGGGCGATCGCGCGCGACTGTCGTACGCCCTCAATGGCCTGGGTGGCCACTGGGCGGAGCCGAAGCCGGAAGCGGGCATCGCGCTGTTCGAGGAATCGGTGCTTCTGGCTCGCGAGGCGGGCGACGACGACAGCGTCGCCATCACCTTGCAGAACCTGGCGCGCTGCCTGCTGCGCTGCGGGCGCTGCTGGGAGGCCGGTGTCGCGCTCCGCGAGGCGCTGGCCATCGCGCGCCGCATCGACGCCGCGCGGGCAACAATCTGCGTGCTCGACACCTGCGCAGCGCTGGCCGCGGCCGAGGCGCAGGGCGGCCGCGCCGCCCGCTATCTCGGTTGTGCCGACGCACAGTACCAGCGCATCAAGATCGACCGGTTGATCGGCGAGCGCCCGCAGGCCGAGCGCACCGAGGCGCAGGCGCGCACGCAACTCGGGAGCGAGGCCTTTGTCGCGCAGCACGCGCAGGGCCATGCGCTCGGGCTCGACCAAGCCGTCGTCGAGATCGACGCCTGGCTCGGGAATGGGGCCTAGGCGGCCACGGCAAGGGTTTGCGGCCGGTCCTTCAGAACGTTGGAGAACTTTTCATCGCGTCTTCAAGACTTTGTCGTGTGCGGCGTCGAAAGTGGGGAGACCACCCACCCACACCGGATGAACCCGGCAACGGACTTCGCCATGAGACTACAAGCCCACCGCTACGCCTCGATGCTGTTGATGGCCATCGCCGCGCCCACCGCCTTCGCCCAGGCGCATGCCCCCGGCACACCGACAGCGCGTCACCTCGGGGATCACCCGGCAGTCGTTGTCCAGAGGCTGCAGCGCACCGTCGGCTACGACTACGCCTCGAAGTTCTATCCGCACCCCGCGGGCCTGTACCTCCTGCGCGCCTCGCCCGACGAGCTGGAGGCAATGCATCGAGCGGCGCGGACAGCGGTGATCGACACCACGCCGGACGACGAATTCGCACGCGGCCCGATCGCGCGCCGGTGAGGCCGGGCCGCCAGCAGCCGCGGTGCGGCGGCATCAACGACCGAAGGCGATGTCCGCGACGTGGGCGTCGCGCAGCATCGCACCCTCGGCATGGGCGCGCGCGAACGCGGCGTGGTCGAGCGCGCGCCGGGCAATCGAAAGTGCGCGTTTCGTCGCCTCGGTTTCGTTGCGTTCGCGCGTTTCCTTCCGCGCGGCGTAGATCGTCTCCGAGTAAGCCGCGAGCTCGACCGCCGCGCGCGGCCGTCCATCGAGCGCGCAGAACAACGCGAGGTACGCGGCGGCCGCGTGCTGCAAGTCGAAGGCGGCGGCCTTGGACCACGCGTCCTGTGCGACCACGCGGGCCTGCGCGACGTCGTCTTGAGCAAGCAGCGCCGCGACCAGGTTGATGCGCGCGAAGGTGAGGCCGTATTCGTGACGCGTGCCGCTCAGCGATTCGACCAGCGCGCTGCCGAGCCGGGCTGCGGCAGCGGCGTCGCCGGCGGCCAGTTCGGCGTCGATCAGGTTGCCGGCGGCGATCGACGCATGGCTGCCGCGCTCGCGGTCGAGCGCCAGCAGGCGGCGGCCGAGGCGCAGCGCCGCGGCTGCGTCGCTGTTCACGCGAGCGAACCATTGGGCGGCCTCGCAGCCCCACAGCAGGCGTTGCGCGGGCCACGACGGTTCCTCGATGCGCTGCAACTCGTCGAGCAGCGTGCGCGCCGCCGGCAAGTCGTCGGTCTGCGCCGCGGCGCTCGCTGCACGGCACAACGCGTGGTACAGCGCGAAGCGGTCGGGCTGGCTGGCGTCGAGGCTACGCGCGAGCGCGAGCGCGCGCTCGGCCACGCGTCGGGCGCGAGCCTTCTGCGTATCGGCGAGCACGCAGCTCAGCTCGAGCCAGGCCTTCAATTGCAGCGGCTCCGGCAGCTCGGGCGCGATCGCGGCCTCGCACGCGTCGGCCAGCGCCATCCGCTCGACATGCAGCGACGGCGGCAGCGCGCGCAGCATCGTCGCACCGATCCGCAGTGCGAGCACGGTCTCGCCGGCGTCTGCGCGCCCAGTGCAGCGCGGCCCGCGCGTTGTCGAGGTCCGGCTCACACCGGCGCAGCCAGTCGTCGACGCCGACGCAGCCCCCGAAGTATTCGTCGTACGCGGCATCGAACATGTCCGCCACGGCGAGCGCGTGGCGGCGTTGCAGCGCGTCGCGCTCGCCGGCGGCGTCGAGGGTCTCGAGCGCGTACGCGCGCGGCGACTCGAGCAGCCGGTAGCGCGGCTCGTCATCGTCGTCGCCGACACCGCGACCAGCGAGCGGTCGACCAGGGTGTCGAGCGCATCGAGCACGGCCCACGCGTCGAGACCGGGCGTCGGCCACGCAGCTGCCGGATCAGCGCGAGCGACGCGCTGCCGGCGATGACCCCGAGGCGGCGGAACACCGCCGCTCGCGATCGCCAGCAGCTCGTGGCTCCACTCCAGCGCGGCGCGCAGCGTGCGCTGGCGCGCCGGGCGCGGCGCGGTCGCGACCGCGCGTCAGCAGCGAGAAGCGGTCGTGCATCGACGCGAGCAGCTGCGCGCACGCCGAGCAGCGGCGCGCGCGCCGCCGCCAGTTCGATCGCCAGCGGCAGCCCGTCGAGCGCGCGGCAAGTCTCGATCGCGGCCGGCTGCGTTGGCGTCCGTCAGCCGCGAACCGCGCGGTCGACCGCGTGCGCGCGCTCGGCGAACAGCGCGACCGCGCCGAAGCGCAGCGCCTCGGCCGCCGGCAGCGGCGCGTCCGGCACCGCGAGCGGACCGATGCGAAAGACCTGCTCGGCCGGCAGCCGCAGCGGCGCCTGGCTGGTGACGACGAGCGCGCAGTCCGGGCGCCGCGTCGTGCAGCGCCGGCACAGCGCCGCCACGTCGGCCAGCAGGTGCTCGGCGTTGTCGAGCGCGAGCAGCACGCTCAGCGGCGCGACACGCGGCGGACACGAGCGCGGCCAGCGGGTCGCCGTGGCCGCCGTGCACGCCGAGCGCGGCGGCGACCGCGCCCGGCAAGCGCCGCGGCGTCGTCGACGCGCGCCCAGCTCGACCCAGCACACGCCGTGCGCGTAGGCGCTCGCGCCGCGCCGCGAGCAGCGTGCTGCGTCAGCAGCGACTTGCCGATGCCGCCGGCGCCGACCACGCTGACCAGCCGGTGGCGCGTCGATCAGCGCGCCCAGCGCGGCCAGGTCGTCGTCGCGGCCGAGCAGCGGCGGCAGCCCGGCCGGCAGGTTGGTTCGCAGAGCGCGGCGCCGGCGGCGCGGCAGCGGCGCGTCGTCGGCCGGGCGCAGCGACGCGCGGCGGCGAAGCGGTAGCCGCGCCCCGGGACGGTGGCGATCACGTCGCGCGCCCGAGCACCTTGCGCAGCGCGCTGACCTGCGCCGCCAGGTTGTTCTCCTGCACCACGAGGCCGGGCCAGACCAGGTCCATCAGCATGCGCTTGCCGACGAGCCGGCCGGGCCGCTCGCGTGAGCACCGCAGCACGTCGAACGCGCGCGCGCCGAGCGCGACCGGCTGCGCCGTCGGCGCAGCAGCCGGCGCTCGTGCGTCTGCAGTTCGAAGTCGCCGAAGCGCAGGATCGTCGCGGGCTGCCGGCGTCATGGGCGAGGACAGGCCGATGGGGGTGCCGTAGCTTAGCAGTGCGAGCCGCCCGGATTCATCGGAGGGGAGAACGGTATCCCAGAAAGCTCTGGCGACCTGCTCGCACCTCCGGTCAAGACATCCTCGAACCTTCAGCGCGGGAGGGTTGCTGAGAACAAGAGCCAGGCTGCTCTGGAACTGAAATAGGCCGTTGTTCGGCCATTGGCGCTCCTGGCAGGCACCGCTGCGCGGGCGCAGGAGGCCGTGGGCCAGGATGCCGCACTCGAGGACCGCGTCGAACGCGTACTTCACGAACGGCTGCAGGTCGGCGCCGGTAGCCGCCTCTGTCTGGGCGACGAAGGTCGCGGCGCGCTTCTGACCAGACGGTACAGCGGGGTCTGCTTCGGGCGGTGGTCGTTTGTGACACAAGTCCCGACCAGGCTTCGCGTAACGCTTTTCGAAGCTGGTTCGGTGGATCCGCCAGCAAAGAGGACCCAGCAGAGGTCGACCTTCTTGGGGTGATCACCGCCCAGTGCTCGACAGGGCGCGCTAACCCAGCAAAGGGAATTTACCAATGCGCATGCCCGCGAACCTGTTACAAGAAAGACACAAGTCCCGACCAGGCTTCGCGTAACGCTTTTCGAAGCTGGTTCGGTGGATCAGCCCGAGCAAAGAGGACCCAGCATGACTCCACGCCGACACATGGATTTGCAGGTTCACCGCTGGGTCTTTGCTGCGCTGGCCTCGATATGCCTTTGCGGCCCGGTCGTCGCGCAGAAGCAAGGCGGCAGCATTACGGTCGGGTTGGAGCTCGATGTCACCGGCTTCGATCCTTTGAAAGTGGGTGTCTACGACACCTCGGGCAACATGGTCGCCGCGGCACTGTTCGATACCTTGACCGGGCGCGACGCCAATGGCAAGGCCACGCCGAAGCTGGCGTTGTCATGGACCCATTCCGAGGACTACAAGACCTGGACCTTCAAGCTGCGGCCCGGCGTCAAGTTCCACGACGGCACGCCGTTCACCGCCCAGGCGGTGGCCGGACCACTTCAACCGCCTGCTCGATCCGGCCAACGCTTCGCCGGCCGCGCCTACATCGCGATCGAGAAGGTCGAGGCACGGACGAGCTGACCGCGGTCTTCAAGATGCGCGGCCCCAATGCGGCGCTGCCCCGAGAGCTGGCGCAGCCGAGCGTCGACAACTCTGATCATTCGCCGGCGGCGGTCGGAGGAAAGGGCGCCGACTACAACCGCAATCCGGTCGGCACCGGCCCGTTCGTGTTCAAGGAATGGCGCGCCGCCGACCG
Organism: uncultured Planctomycetota bacterium; assembly: GCA_963786455.1. GTDB lineage: Bacteria > Planctomycetota > Planctomycetia > Pirellulales > Lacipirellulaceae > JABDGM01. The sequence continues at coordinate 390,435 of CAWAZX010000021.1, forward strand.
GCTGATCGCCGAGCGCAATCCCAACTACTGGGACAAGGACAAGCCCTATCTCGACCGCGTGATCGTGCGGCCGCTGCCCGATTCCGACGCCCGCTACGCCAGCCTGCGTGAAGGGCGACGTCCAGGTGATCTGGGAGGAAGACCGCGCCGAGAACATCCTGAAGGCCAAGAAGGACAAGAACCTGAGCGTGCACGAACTGGGTCGGCAGCGGCGCGCTGGTGATCCCGCTCAACACCGTCAAGGAGCCGCTCAACGACAAGCGCGTGCGCCAGGCGATCTCGATGGGCTCAACCGCAAGGGCAATGCCGCAGGTGCTGAGCCAGGGCCTGCGCCCGGTCTACGACGATCCGTACGGCCCGGCCTCGGGCATCGAGTGCAAGGACAACGGCGCGCTGGGCTACGATCCGGAGAAGGCCAAGAAGCTGCTGGCCGACTACGGCAAGCCGGTGCAAGCTGGTGCACACCGTGACGGCGACGCCGCGCGGCCGCGAGGGCGCGCAGGTCTTCCAGGCCGACATGAAGAAGATCGGCATCGACGATCGAGATCAAGCCGGTCGACCAGACCCAGCTCGTCAAGGAGACGCTGATCAGCGCGAGTTCCTGGTCACGCGGCTGGCGCATCATCGACCTGGCCGACGTCGATCCGCAGATGTTCGCCAACTTCCACTCCAAGAGCCCGATCAACTTCTCCGGCTACAACAACGCCGAAGTCGACCGGCTGCTCCTGATCGGCCGCACCAGCCTCGACGAGCGCAAGCGCAAGGCCGCCTACTGCGACCTGATCAAGATCATGAACGACGACGTGGTGTGGCTGTGGACCGGCTCCAGAACATCGACTTCGCCATCAGCCGGGCCAACGTGCGCGGCATTCCCGCGCTGCGCGGCGGCGCCGTGCAGGTCGAGTGCGGCGTGGCTGGCCGAGTAGCCGGCCAGGCGTTGCAGCCAGCGTGACGCGGGTCGGCCGCCGTGCACGATGGCTTGCGCGTCGAATTGCTGCGTCTGTGCTGCCGTGCTGCTCTGCGTCACGCTGCTGACCTTCCTGATCGTCAACATCCTGCCCGGCGACATGGCGTTCGTGATCCTCGGCACGCTGGCCACGCCGGAGACCTCGCGGGCTGCGCGCCGACCTCGGCCTCGATCGGCCGATGCTGGTGCGCTACTTCGACTGGCTGGGCTCGGCGCTGTCGGGCGACCTCGGCCGCTCCTACCGCACGGCGAGCCGGTGGCGCAGGCGATCGCGACCGGCTGCCGGTGTCGCTGCAGCTCATGGTGATGGCGCAGATCATCGCGCTCGGCATCGCCGTGCCGGTGGCGCTGCTCTCGGTGCGCCGGCCGGGTGGGCTGTTCGACCGCATGTCGGCCTCGGCGGCGTTCGGCTTCCTCGCGGTGCCCAACTTCATGCTCGGCATCGTGCTGATCTACCTGTTCTCGGTGACCTTCGACCTGCTGCCGGCGACCGGCTACACGCCGATGTCGGAAGGCCTGTGGGGCAATCTCGATCTGATGATCCTGCCGGCGCTGACCGCTGGGCCTGATCGAATGGACCGTGCTGATGCGCGTGCTGCGCTCGGACCTGCTGACCACGCTCAAGGAGGATTTCATCCTGCTCGCCCGCGCCAAGGGCCTGCCGCCGTGGCGCGTGCTGCTGCAGCATGCGCTGCGGCCCTCGTCGTTCACCCTGATCACCGTGCTCGGCCTCAATATCGGCGGGCTGATCGGCGGCGCGGTGATCGTCGAGCAGATCTTCGCGCTGCCCGGCGTCGGCCGGCTGCTGCTGGGCGGCATCTTCAACCGCGACCTGATCCTGGTGCAGGGCACGGTGTCGTTCATCGCCGCGGGCTTCGTGCTCATCAACTTCCTGGTCGACATGCTCTACGCCGTGCTCGACCCGAGGGTGCGCCATGTCCGCTTCCGCAGCTGAGGGCGCCACCATCGCCGCCGTGCGGCCGGCGGCGCCGCTGGCCTGGGCGCTGGCCTGCCGCTCGGCTGGGTGGTGCTGGTGGTCTTCCTCGCGGTCACCGCCGATGGCTCGGCCTGCCCGATCCCGCGGCGCAGGAGCTGATCCTGCGCCGCAAGCCGCCGTCGGCCGAATACCTGCTGGGCACCGACAATCTCGGTCGCGACATGCTGTCCCGCATCATCTACGGCGCGCGCACCTCGCTGATCGTCGGCATCTGCGCGCCGTTGCTGGGCTTCCTGATCGGCGGCGCGATCGGCATGAGCGCCGGCTACTTCCGCGGCAAGATCGACCTGCTGGCCGTGGGCTTCATCGACGTGCTGCTGGCCTTCCCGGCGCTGGTGCTGGCGCTCACCTTCACCGCCTATCTCGGCCAGAGCCTGTTCAACGTCACCCTGGCGCTCGGCATCCTCGTCGATTCCCGCTGCGGCGCGGGTGTCGCGCGCCAACACGCTGGCCTGGGCCAACCGCGATTTCGTGCTGGCCGCCCGCACCATCGGCGCCAGCAACTGGCGCATCCTGACGCGCGAGATCCTGCCCAACCTGCTGCCGCCGATGTTCGCCTTCTGGCTGGTGGCGATCAGCGTCGATCATCGTCGCCGAGGGCGCGCTGTCGTTCCTCGGCCTCGGCATCCCGGCGCCGCAACCGAGCTGGGGCGGCATGATCGCCGACGGCCGCGAGGCGCTCGACGTCGCGCCGCACACCGCGCTGATCCCGGCGGCGGTGATGTTCGTCACCGTGCTGTCGCTCAATTTCCTGGGCGACATGGTGCGCGACATGGTCGATCCGCGCAGGTCGGCGCTGTGACCGGCGTGCCGCTTCTGTCGGTGCGCGACGCGCGCGTGGGCTTTGCCACGGCGCGCGGCCCGCTGCGCGCCGTCGACGGCGTGTCGTTCGACCTGAGGCGGGCCGCACGCTCGGCATCGTGGGCGAATCGGGGTCGGGCAAGTCGGTGCTGGTGCGCTCGCTGATCGGCCTGGTCGGGGAGGCGTCGGGTGCCGACGGTGGCGGGCCAGGTGCTGCTCGAGGGCAGGACCTGCGGGCGCTGTCGTCGCCGGCGCAGCTGCGCGCCGTGCTCGGCCGCGACGATCGGCATCGTCTTCCAGGACCCGATGACCTCGCTCAATCCGGTGATGAAGATCGGCGCGCAGATCGGCGAGGGCCTGCGGCTCAACCGCGGGCTCGACGCCGCGGCGGCGCCGGCGCGCGCCGTCGAGCTGCTGGCCGAGGTCGGCATCCCCGAGCCGGAGCGGCGCCCGCCAGTATCCGCACGAAATGTCGGGCGGCATGCGCCAGCGCGTGGCGATCGCCATCGCCATCGCCTGCGAGCCCAAGCTGCTGATCGCCGACGAGCCGACCACGGCGCTCGACGTCACCGTGCAGCGCCAGATCCTCGA
>CAWAZX010000022.1:0-26492 GCA_963786455.1 uncultured Planctomycetota bacterium
AATGGGTTCGCTCGCATCCGTTCACTCTGATGGGACTACAGCAGTGGCCTCATACGTTTGACGTAGCTGAGCACCGCGCCGCCAACATGACGAGTGTTCTGGCCTGGTGGGCCGATGGCAACGGCAAGCAAATTGCAGCTCTGGCAAGCGCCGGCAATCTTCCCTGGCACGCCCTGATCCTCGACGGCGGAGGCGATGCAGCAGAAGGCATCGCCGATTACGCATCGGTCGGCAACGGAGTGGGCTGGATGTTGGGGGATGAGTTGAACCGGCAGCAAATGTCGTTTTATGGCGATCTTGCTGCGTGGACGAAGGCCAATCGGCCCAATGATCTGGTTTACACCAACGCGTTTCCGACGTACGCGACCTCCGCACAACTTTACGGCGGCGTCGCACCCCCGGGCGGCTACGCTTATCACCAGTATTTAGAAGATATTGTTGCGGCGGTGAATCCCGATGTATTGATGTACGACCACTCTCCGTTTTTCTCGAACGGCTCCGAGAGGGCGGCTGCTTACGTCAATTTAATGGCCGTTCGCGAGGTGGCGCTCGAACACGGGCTGCCCTATTGGGGCTTCATGCAGGCGTCGCGGCACTTTAACTATCGATTGCCGAGCCGGTCAGATGTGCGATTTCAGATGTTTTCGCACCTGAGCGGCGGCTACACCGGGATGGGATATTTTACGTTCGACAGTTTTGGAACGACGTCGATACTGGATCCGAACGGCAATCCGTGGCGATTTATCCGATCGTTACAGACCTGAATAAAGAAGCGGCAAACCTGGGACAGGCGCTGCGGTTCATGACGAGTGATAATGTCAAATATGTTGCAGGGCGTCACTCCGCCGGTGGCCCAATAATTAGCAACGTGACGCCGGCTGGCATGGAAACTTGGACCGCGGCCAATGATTCGGATGATCACATTCTCAATATTACGATCAACAACATCGGTCTTGGGCTCGACGAATGGCTGGGATGCTTCACCGATGATCGCGGACATCGGCGTTCATGATCGTCAGCGCTTACCATGCGCGGGAGTGCCGGCCACATCCGAACAAAGCTTTTCCATATTGTTCGACAATTCTGTAAACGAACTATTGCGGATGGATCGGATAACGGGTCAGCAGGTGTTAGTAACACTGGTGAATCACCAATTGGATATGACGATTCCGGCCGGGACTGGCGAGCTATTCAAATACAGCGATGGAAACTTTCTGGTGGCCGCGCCCTTACCCGGCGACTACAACGGCAATGGCACCGTCGACGCGGCCGACTATGTCCTCTGGCGAAAGGGCGGACCATTGCTGAACGAAGTCAATTCGCCGGGCACCGTGAACGCGGCCGATTACAATGCTTAGCGTGCCCGCTTCGGCAATTCGGGCAGTGGCGCGGGCACCAATGAGAATGCCACCGTCCCCGAACCGGCAACGCTGGTGCTGCTGATGTTTGCGGCGGCTGGCTGGTGTCTCCGGCGACGCCGGGCCGCATAGAAGTACCATCAAGTCGTCGACGCGTGAGACTCGTCAACAAATCCACCGTTTTTCGAAACGCAGCCTCCATTGGAGCGGACCGGCTTGTGCACATAATTCGCCTCGACCGAGAGGTCGAACCGGAGGTCGTTTAGGTGCGTCGGTGTTCACGACCGACTTAGGTCGCTACGGACCACGGTCGATTTCACCTCGGCACGGAAGCGCACAGCCTATCCGCCAAAAGTACACGCCCTGGTATGACGCTTTTATAAGAATAAATCCCTCTTCTGGCGGGAGTCAGCTTGGATTTGCTTTGGGGATAAGGATGGGATCAACGTCCTCTTTTTCCCGATGAAGGAGAATCCAAATGACCTCGATGCTCGGTTCCAATCGTCGGCGGCATGGTACGCCGAAGTCACGTCCACGGCGGCAATCGCTCCAAAAGCCCAATGGCGTCATTGGCCCTCGCGTCCAGAAGGTGGGCGGTGAGCAGTTTGCCATCGTCTGTGTCGATCCGGCCAAGCACCGATCCGAGTGGATGATGGCCGACTACTTCGGGAACCTGCTCATCGAACCCCAAACGCTCCAGCATCAGGCACCCTGTTTCAAGTTGGCCATGGATCAGATTCGCCAGGCCCAACAGGAGCATCACATTCAAGACACGATGGTCGTCGTGGAACGAACGGGCAACTACTACCTGCCTGTGAAACGTGCATTCGCCCAGGCTGGATTCGATACTCGCGTGGTTCATCCTTTTGCGACCAAGCAGTATCGGATGCCGGCGGATCCGGGCAACAAGACCGACGAAACGGATCTGTACGCCCAACACCGAGCGGCCGTGGCCGGATTCGGATTGTGTGAGTTCGAGCTGGAGCCACCCTATCGCCAGCTGCAGCTGAGGGCCCGGCATCGCCGCAACCTGGTGGAGAAGTCAGCAGCGCTCGCCTGCCAGATCCGCGATCACCTGCACCTGGCGATGCCCGGCTACGCCGATCTGTTCGACCGGCTCTTCGAGCGCCTCACGCCCTTGGCCATCGCTCGCCGAGGTGACTCACCTGCCATGCTGCTCCAGCTTGGCCCAATCGGACTGAGTCAGTATCTACAAGACAACAAGATCCGCTACCAGATGCGAACGATCGAGCGAGTTCTGGCGTGGGCCGCGAAGGCGACCCAGCTCCACATCCAAGACGGCCCTCTGCACCATGCGATCTGGACCGACCTCTACGAGCTTTATCAGCATTTTCGCCGCAAAATCTCTGGTCTTGGAGCAACGGCTTGCCAGTGATCTCACGCGGACACCCTACGTTCGCTTATTGGCCATCCCGGGCATCAATGTGGTTTCGGCAGCCGAGTTGGCCGGCGAAATGGGCCCGATCAAGCGTTACGCGAATGCCAACGCCATCACCGGCCGCAGCGGGCTTTATCCCTCACGTCACCAAAGCGATCAAACGGACAATGCCAGTGGTCCAATCATCCGCCAGGCCAATCGCCGATTGCGGTGTGTGCTGATGCGGATCGCCGACAGCCTGGCCTGCCACTGTAGTTACTACCGCGGCCAAGCCGAACTGGATCAATCTCGCGGCATTGATAAGCGCGCCAGCCGCGTCAAGATTGCCAAGCGATTCAGCCGCCTGGCGCTGGCCTGCGTGGCGGGAGACGAGCCGATGAGGCATCCTTGTTTCCAGCAGCCGGATTCGATCCTGGAGAAACTACGCCGTTTTCATCATGAACATGAGACGCCTCTTGGTTGCGTGATGGAGGACTTGCATGCCACCGTCTCCCAGCTGCCCTACAATACGCGTTGCCACGAAGCGCAAGTGGTCGCCGCGGTCTTGGAGCAACAGACCAAGCGTCGTCGAGGCGCCATCGCGATTGGCGAGCTGATGCCCGCCGTGCTTGCTCGATTGGGAGTCACCACAACCGAATCCAAGGAGAACAGGGATCGGCCCTGAACTCGTGTGAGGATCGACACCGCCTTCACGCCCTATGGCATTCCTGCCTTTTAATGTGCATGGCGCTCTGTCGGATCACCACCGCCTGATACGGCAGTTTGGGGCCGTCCCTCTTATGGATTACCTGTACGGCGAAACGTGATCACTACGCGACAGAGATGATCCTCACAGGACCTACGAGACCGATCCTTCCGGCTCCATTTAAAAAACCACCAGTCGGTGGTGCGCATGAAGTCTGCACTTACAATAAATTTTCACTCCCTACTTGAAATCCCCATGGCAGTCACATTATGTAGTTTACATCGTGCTAATTTTGCCTTCGAAGCGCCGCCTCGGCGGGCAGCGCGTGACGAGGTCGGCGGGACGACCAAGAGGAAAGCTCAGCCGAAGGTCTCAGCTGCGTGTCCAAGCTTCATCATTGAAGTTTCGGTTTGAACCTGCGGTCGCTACTCGCGGTACCGTCAAATTGTCGCCTTTGCTAGCGTGCAAATTCCACTCGGGATCGGCGATTGCAACTAGTCTCGAAAATTCATTTGCCGTCGCTCTCGAGGTTGGTAGGATGGCTCGCATTGGTCCAGTTCAAAACATGCACCCCACCGAGAGCTCACCAATGAATCTTCGCGCTTTGGCTTTCGCGACCGGATTGGCTGTCACGTTAGCTTCGACTTCGAAAGCAAACATTGTCGGAAGCACCTACGATTTCTTTGCCTCGGCGATCGGCGCCACCGAGATTGGAGCGCTCGACGGCACTTACACCGATCCGGCAGAATCCGGGTTTCTGCGTCGGTCCGCCCGTCGCCTGTAACGAAGGTTTTGGACTCTCCGGTTCGTTTTCGTTCGCCGATGTCACTCCGACGATGTCCACAATTACCTTCCTCTTTTTCGGTAATGGCGGCGGGATGGGGCCGGGTGAGTTCTCCATCAATCTGAGCAATTTCATGGGTGGCGACACGATCACGAACGTGACTTACGCTTCTGGCAATTTGCAGGAAGGCGATTTCACGACTGTCTCTTGGGAGGGCACCAGCGCCACCTTTACGGGTAGTAGCGGCATCGGCTACGCCGCGGCGGGCGGAGAAAGTGTAGTTTTCAACGTCACAACCGCTGCTGAGCCTGAGGACTTCGGCGACTACAACCAAAATGGTGTCGTGGATGCAGCCGACTATGTTGTCTGGCGCAAGAACGATGGCCCGCAGGAACAGTACAACACTTGGCGTACCAACTTCGGTACAACAGTAGGTGGCGGCTCCGAGTCTAACGCGACGGTACCAGAACCGGCGGCCGCATTGTTACTAGTACTGGGGGGAGCAATAGGATGCTGGAGAACTACTCCGAATTACCTTACGCGTTGCAAAACTCACCGTCCAGGGATTTCTCACCCGTCCAGTCGAGTGTCTGTGTGGGTCATCCCAACCAATGAAGAGCTAATGATTGCCCAACACACCAGGAAGTTGCTAACGCCGAGGTAACCATGTGCGGTGCTGAGACCTAGCGCGACTATTTGCTCATCGGTTTGGCCAGGCGGGTCCACGCTGACGCTGCCGGCAGGGACTTTCAAGCAGGGCCCGCGTCTGCGTTAAGGCATTTCGATGAGTGCAACGACGAGCTGACGCAGTGGCCGACGTTGCACTTCGTAACCCGAACTAGGGGCATGCAGGTGTGCGAATTGCATTATTCGGGGTACCAGAACAAGCCTCCCGCCAATTGGTTGAGATGCCTAGTAATTCATCACGGGCGCGGTAGGATGACTTACCACGAATTTCGCTGGCATGGCAGTGCCTGCGATCACGCTTGTCGATTAAACGCGCATTGCAAGCCAGCCGAACTTGGCAGCCTCGGCGATTTACGCAGCGGACCGCGCCGTTGGCGAGGAGGAGGCGAATTCTGAAGGCGGTTCGGATCAATATGCATCCGACTGAGCCTTCCGTGAAGTTACCAGCTATCCGCTGAGACGACTTCCCTTCTGTGACGTGTTTGAGCGAGTGTTTGCAAGCAATAACCTTCTGAAGTGAGGACCATGACATGACAAGAGTGCGATTTATCCGCGTCGTAGTTGCCTGTTGTGCGAGTTGTCTCGCGTTGAATGTTTGTCGAGCCGATCAGGCAGAAGACGAAGCCGCGATCCGCAAAAATGCTGAGGCGTATGTCGAGGCGTACAACAAGCATGATGCCAAGGCAGTGGCCGCGATGTGGTCGCCCGACGCGGTGTACATGGACCCGTCAACGGGCGAAGCGGCGGTCGGCCAGGAGGAAATCGAGAAAGTGTTCGCTGAGACACTGGCCGATCTGAAGGACGCAAAGTTAGAGGTCGAAGTGACATCAGTCGATTTCATGTCGCCCAACGTGGCGATCGAAAGTGGCACGGCACGAATCATCCGGCCTGACGCAGAGCCGGAGGAGACGAACTACACGGCCGTCAATGTGAAGCGCGACGGGAAATGGTTGCTCGATCGCATCTCCGAGGAGGCGCCGCCCGAACCGCCTGCGCCGCCTCCATCCAATTACGAACACCTAAAAGAGTTGGAATGGATGATCGGCTCTTGGATTGACCAGGATGAGGAAGCCACGGTCCAAACCGATTGCCAGTGGACGAAGAACCAGAACTTCATCAACCGTTCGTTTGCCGTTGTGGTCGGCGACCAGGTTGATATGGCGGGGATGCAGATCATCGGATGGGATCCGGTCGCCAAGCAAATCCGCTCATGGATTTTCGATTCCGACGGCGGCTTCTCCGAAGGCAAGTGGACTCGCAAAGGCGATGACGCTGGTTCATTCAGCAAAATGGCACTTTGCCGGATGGAGGCAAAACCTCGGCCGTCAATATCATCACGCGCGTTGACGACGACTCGTTCACCTGGCAATCGGTCAATCGCGAAGTGAATGGCGACATATTGCCGAATGTTGACGAAGTGCTGGTCGTGCGCAAACCGGTTGAATGAGGTGATGCCCGGTTTCCAATAAAGATCGGATCACAAACAACGACTAAGCGATATTGAGGTGTCACAATGAAAAAGGCATTCATATTAGCAATCGGTCTAACGGCAGTGCTCCTGTGGGTGTGCGGCGACGCGCTGGCTCGCGGCGGCCGTGGGGGAGGTGGCGGTGGACGTGGCGGTGGTGGCGGTGGCGGCGGCGCGTGGTGGCGGCGGTGCCCGTGGCGGCGGCGGTGGCCGTGGTGGCGGTGCGCGACCCGGTGGCGGCGGTGGCGGATACCGAGGTGGGGGCGGCGGTGGATATCGTGGTGGTGGCGGCGTTAGCCGCTCACCTTCCATGTCGCGACCATCCAATCGGCCATCATCGATCAATCGGCCAAGCGGCGGCTACGCAAGCGCTCGGCCGAGTTACGGCAATTTGCCAACGCCCGGCGGTCGTCCCGGCGCAGGCGTCGGCAGCCGCCCGGGCGGCGGAAATCTCGCTGGTACGCGCCCTGGCACTGGCTCGTCCGGGTGCAGGCTCGTCCTGGTGCAGGTTCGCGTCCTGGTGCAGGTTCACGTCCTGGCGCCGGCTCACGACCGGGCGGCCTGCCAACGAATCGGGACCTGCAGAACTTCCTCGACATGCCCGCTGGTGGTTACGCCGGCGCAGGTCGGCCATCGACTCGTCCTGGCACTGGCGCAGCTTTGGCGGGCGGCGCATTGGCAGGAGGTGCGGCGGCCGAATTCTTGCAGAATCGTCCCAGCACACTACCCAGTACCGGCGCGCGTCCCGGCGCGGGTGACATTGCATCGACACTACCTGCGGGCCCCGGCGCAGGCAGGCCTGATGTCGGCCGCCCGGGTCAACCCGACGTCGGCAGACCGGGCCGACCGGATGTTGGCCAACCCGGCCGTCCCGACGTTGGCCGGCCAGGGCGACCCGATGTCGGCCAACCCGGCCGACCGGATGTCGGACAGCCCGGTCGACCCGACGTTGGCCAACCAGGGAGACCCGACGTCGGCCAGCCAGGCCGACCTGATCTCGGACAACCGGGCAGACCCGACGTCGGCAGGCCGGGCCAACCGGGTCGTGATTTTATCCAGAACCTTCCAGGTCGCATTCCCGACCGCGGCGAATGGCAGGATTGGCGCCAGGACCATCTCGGCGATGTCGGAGACTGGTGGCAGGACAATGCCGGCGACTTCGATGATTGGTATGGCGACGATTGGTGGAACGACAATGACATCGACTGGCCGTACTACCCAGGCTTCGGTTACTGGGGATGGGCCGCGTGGGATGGTGTCACCGATTGGGTCGATTACGGTTGGAGCGAGCCCGTGTACTACAACTACGGAGAGAACGTTTACTACGACGATGGCTCGGTTTATTACGGCGATCAGCCGGTTTGCACGGAGGAGGAGTACGCGATGCAGGCGGAGGCCATCGCGACAAATATTCCGGAAACGAAGCCGGCAGCGGAAGACTGGATGCCGCTGGGCGTGTTTGCCATCACAACGGATGGCAAACCGACCGGCGCGGATCCAACCATGTTTCTGCAACTTGCGGTAAGCAAGCAGGGCCTTATCAACGGCACGTTCCAGAATACCGCCAACAATTCGGTTCAGGCCGTTGAAGGGATGGTCGACAAGCAAACCCAGCGTGCCGCGTGGGTGGCCGCTGGCAAGACGCGCCCACTTATGGAGGTCGGCGTCCCCAACCTGACGCAAGACACATCCCCGGTGCTTGTCCACTTTGCCGATGGTACGACTCAGCAGTGGCTGATGGTGCGGGTGCCGCAGCCCGGGACCACGCCGGCAGCAGCACCGGGCGGTTGAGGCTTTGCCATGGCCAAAGCGCCCACACTGAAGCTCGTCCGCGAAAGCAAGATTCGCGACCTGATGCCGCGCGACCAGCGGTCCAAGCGCTGGGAGGCCAGCGGCGTGTTGGTCAAGGACCAGCATTACTTGGTGGTCTTTGACGACCGCAGCGAGATCGCCCGCTTGTCGAACGACCTCAAGCCCAACGATGCAAACGGCCTGTTCGGAATGGCGCACGCGGATTGCGGCTACGAAGGCATCGCTTTCAATGCGGCCCGAGCAGCTGTACTATTTGTTGGTCGAGGCACGCAAGCAGGCGAACGGTTGCTACCAGGCCTCGGTCGTTGAGTACGACGACGAGTTCGAATATCTCAAGGACCGCCCCCTCGACTTCACGTTTGAAAGCAGCAACAAGGGATTTGAAGCCGTCGGTCACGTGCGGCGCGACAACACGGACTATCTTCTTGCGCTGTGCGAAGGCAACAAGTGCAAGTGCGGAGCAAGGGCAGGAAGCCGGGCGGCGGGCGCGTGCAACTCTTCGAGAAGAAACGAAAACACTGGCAGCACGTTCAAGCCATCGCGCTGCCGAAATCGCTTCCTTTCGTCGATTATTCGGGCATGTCCATCGATAGCGGCCGCGTGGCGATCGTCTCCCAGGTGAACTCCATGCTTTGGGTGGGCCAGTTCGACGAAGCGGAGTGGGAGTGGCGCAACGAAGGAAAGCTTTACGAGTTTCCACGGTCCGACGATGGCGCTATTCGGTACGGGAATATTGAAGGCGTGGCGTGGATCACGCCCTCGCGCATCGTGACAGTTTCAGATCGACGCAGTAGAAGGAATCAGCCGGACAAGGAACTTTCTGAAAAGGATCAGTCGATCCACATCTTTGAAATTCCCGCCTAGGGCGGTTGCACTTGTGTTCTCATCCAATTCAATTAGGGCCAATCGATGAAGATTACGGTTCATGGCGCTGGCGGCGGAGAGGTTACGGGGTCGGCCTACCTGCTGGAGACGGACCAGGCAAGGTCTTGGTGGACTGCGGGCTGTTTCAAGGAGCTCGCAAATCGGAGAATCACAACCGCTTGCCGAAAAAAGGCGCTTTCAAGAAGTTGGACGCCGTCGTCCTGACTCATGCCCATCTTGACCACACGGGTCGCCTGCCCCTGTTAACGCGAGCCGATTATCAAGGTCCGATTCATGCGACGCCGGCAACGATCGATGTCGCTCAATTGATTCTTAAAGATTCGGCTCATCTCCAAAAAGGCGACGTGGAGCGCGAGAACCGTCGCCGCCAACGGCAGGGGCAAGAACCCGTTGCGCCTCTCTACGAGCAACAAGATGTTGAGCGACTACAGCCGCTTTATCAGCCGCTGAAGTACGACACGCCGACGGAAATCGCGCCGGGCATCACCATTCGTGCGGTTGAGGCAGGCCACATGCTGGGCTCGGCGAGTATTGAGATGACCGTCGAGGATGGCGGGCAGAAGAAAGTCATCGTTTTCTCTGGCGACCTGGGTCCGCGCGGAGCGCCGCTGCATCGTGATTCCACTCCGTTCAAACGGGCCGATTATGTCTTTATGGAGTCGACCTACGGCGATCGAGACCATGCCTCGCTGGAAAAGACCGCGGTCGAAACTCGCGAAGTAGTAAAGAAAGCCGTTGAAGCCGGCGGCAAGATCCTCGTGCCCACGTTTGCCGTCGGGCGAACGCAGCTTTTGTTGTATTTGCTTGCCGGCGCGTTTCATCGCGGCACGCTTTCGCCATTTCCGATATTCATCGATAGCCCGATGGCGATCGAAGCGACCGAAATCTATCGCAAGCATACCGAGCTGTTCGATGAAGAGGCGCTTGCCATGCAGCGCTCAGGCGAATTGCGCGAGAACACTTGAGACGGTCAAATTCTGCCCGACCGCCAACGATTCGCGGGCTCTCAACGAAGTCAAGGGCGCATGCATGATCATGGCCGGGGCCGGAATGTGCACCGGCGGCCGGATTTTGCATCATTTCCGTTACAATCTTGCCCGCCCGAGCACGACCGTGCTGATCGTCGGATATCAAGGCCACGGTTCGCTCGGTCGCATGCTCGTGGACGGCAAGCCGTCCGTCAAAATCTTTGGTGAAACGATTCCGGTCCGCGCTTCGGTACATACGTTCGGCGGTCTCAGCGGCCATGCCGGCCAGAGCGACCTGGTTCACTGGATGGGTTCGCTCGCGCCATCGAAGCCGCACGTGTTCTTGACCCACGGAGAAGCGAGAGGCCGAGATCCGCTCCGGCAAATCATCCAGGATCGTTACAAACTGAAGGTCGATTGCCCCGATATGTTCGAAACGATTGAGATTTGACATTGTCGCAATCCGGCGGAGCAAAACCCATGAGTACGTCAGGCCCTGGCGAAAACAGAAACGATGCCGTCAGCCTGGCTGATGAAGAGGCCGTCAAGAAGATCCTGGTTGATTCCGTGCTTGGCCTGTGGGACACCGTCAACAATCTCACGCGCTTGCGGCCGTCGCGCAAAGATCGCTATCGCGTGACGATCTTCGGCTCGGCCCGCGCGAAACCGGGCGGCTTCGCCTACGAAGAGACGAAGCGTGCCGCAGCCGGGTTGGCCGCGATGGGCTGCGACATCATCACCGGCGGCGGCCCCGGCCTGATGCAGGCCGCCAACGAAGGGGCGTCAGGCACACCCGGAAACGTGCAATCCGTCGGCATCCGCGTCGATCTGCCGTTCGAGCAGGATGTGAACGCGTTCGTCAGCCAGACCTTCGAGCATCGCACGTTCTTCACGCGACTCCATCAATTCGTGCTCACGTCCGACGCCTACATCGTCGCGCCCGGCGGCATCGGCACCGTTCTGGAAACGTTGATGATCTGGCAATTGCTCCAGGTGAATCACTTGCGCGACACGCCGCTTCTCCTCGTCGGCCGCATGTGGCCCGGCCTGGTGAGCTGGGCACGAACCGCAATGCTCTCCTACGACCCGCCGCTGGCCGGAGTGGACGATTTTGCCATTCCGCAATGCGTTCCAGGCGCCGACGAAGCGATTGAAGTGATCCGCGAACACCATGCTGGATGGCGCAGCAAGAATCCGGGGAACTGATCCGCGAATGTCACGCAGAATGGCGCAGCAAGAACGAAGTGAGCTAAGAGGCCGGCTCGAAACTTGTTCCGATTTTTGCAAAACTGGTGTGCATAATTGGACCCGGCCAATTAGACTGAAGACAGTTCTCTTAGTTTCGACCGCTCGATGCTCTCGAGCCCGCGGCGTCACGCTCGACTAACGGATTTGTGTCGTCCAAGTGCTCGAGGAATGAGTCAATGGGTGAAGTCGAGCATCAGCGATGGAGCTGAAAAAATCCAGGTAGATAACGCTCGGGCCACGGCTGGCTGTCGGATCGCCGCACGGTGCACAAGCAGCCATGAAGATTGGTCTCGCACTTTCCGGAGGTGGATTTCGGGCGACTTTGTACCACCTCGGCATGGTTCGCTTTCTCCGCGATGCCAGAATCTTGCCGAACGTTACGCACATTACGTCTGTGTCAGGCGGGAGTATTATCGCCGCCCATCTTTGCCTTAATTGGGGTCGCTACAACGGCTCGGACAGCGAGTTTGATGCAGCCGCCGCCGAGCTGCTCTCCTTCGTTCGCCTCGATGTGCGCAACCGAATCCTCCGTCGATATGGACTGGGGCTTCCGCTGCATTGGCCGCGCCGTCTGGCAGGACTGTCGAACCGCAAGCTCACGCGTGTGGGCCTCCTGGAGTACCACTACAAGAAATATCTCTACGGCGACACCAGTTTGTTCCAATTGCCGGAACACCCGCGCCTGCACATTCTCGCCACGAATATCAGCGAAGGGCGACTTTGTTCGTTCAATCGCGATGGCTTGTGGATGATCCGTCGCGAACCGGGGCACGCCTTTCGGATCGATCAATTTCCTATCGGCCTGGCCACAGTGCCGATGGCCGTCGCCGCCTCATCCGCGTTTCCCGGTTTCTTTCCACCAATGGAGCTGACCGGAGCGGATGTTGGTGCGAGAAGCGGTGAATTCGGCCGACAGGCGTACACCGACGGCGGCGTCTTCGACAACCTCGGTGTCCGCATGTTTCGTTTCTTCTCGAAGTTGTCGGAAACAAACGAGCCTTTGTGGGATGGCGTGCTGGTCAGCGATGTGGGTAAACCGTTCGAAATCCGCAGCAACTTGCGAGCCGGCGGACTCGTTCGCACTGCCATGCGCGCCAGCGACATTCTCATGGACCGAGTCTGGCAGCTGGAGAATGAAACGTTTAAGGACACGCCCGGGTTTGTCTTCGCCCGGATTACCGACTTCGTCGATCCCGAGCAGGATCCAACCGCGTTGCATCCCGAAGTGCAGAGGCAGTTGCCGAGCATTCGTACCGATCTCGATCGGTTTTCCGACATCGAGATCAGCAGCCTGGTCCGGCAGGGATACTGTGTCGGCCGCAAAACTTGTCGTGCGCATCCCGATATGTTCGGGAACGAGCTGCCTGTAAATCCACCGTGGGACCCGATTGCGGAGCCGCACGCCAGGACGTCTGTCGCCAATGAGGCGGCGAATGTGCTTCCGGCTCGGCGAGATCCGACGCCCGTGACCCAAGAGGCGCGCACACTGCATGCTTCAGCAGTCCGCCGCATTTGGAGGACGTTGTTGGATTATCGCGATTGGGTGTCGTACGTGTACGTGCCGATCATGATCCCAATCCTTGTTCTGTTGCCTTACTTCGTGGTCAAGTCGTATGAACGGTCACGGCGGGTCAACCAGATCGTCGAGTCGCTTGCGCAGGGAAGCCGGGACGTGGAGCAAATGACCCGGTTGATGGACGGGCCGGTGACGCCCTGGGTCGGAGAGAAAAACGTCGAGCAACTCCGCGCTGACGATAAGCCGAATCTCGCAGGCTTCCTGATCCTGCAAGACTTGCGCATGATCGACTTGCGGAATTGGCAGGAGGCGACCGACGCCACTAACAATTCCGACTCATACCTCTATGGCTACCGACGATTGAAGGTTCAAAAGGAACTTGATAACGCGACGAACAATGACTTTCGTGTCAGCGTTTTGGCCTTCAGTCCCGAGACGCAGATTCGTTTTCCGCCGCAGCAGTTGAGTCCGAAGTTGTATTCGCGGACATCGGAAGGTTCACGGCCCGGCGAAAAAATGGTTCACTGGGAAGTGGGAGCCAGCTTCCAGAAAGTGCCCGCCGGCGACGCCGTGGATATTATCTACGAACATATCTCGCCCGGAACATTCGTGCGTAAAGGGGCCGGTTCGACCACGCTGGCTTTCGACGTCGAGGCGGAAACGGTGGAGCTGACCCGCTGGCTGCTGCTACCTGAGGGAAGACAGTACCGGACCTTCCAATTGATTCGCTACAAGACGGGTAAGCCAGAAACCGCAGAAAATGTGAAGGTCGTCACCGAATACTTGGCCGAAGACTACACGATTCTCGCATTCAAGCTGCTGTCGCTTGAGGCCGGCTATACCTACGAAATCACCTGGTTCTATCAATAGGCCCGCAACTGCTGGCAAGAATCACAGGTCGTAGCGATTACTCATTTGCCAGTTGCGCGAGTAATTCAGACAGTGCGTTCCGTACGGACTCGGCTGTGTAGGGATCATCGGGGTGGCACGAAGAGCCATCTCGCTCAAGATAGGGCCGTTCGCCCATGACCCGTGCCCATTCGACGTCTGCATCCCGAACGAACTCTTCTAGAAGGTAATCCGAGTCGAGAACTCGCCTGCAATAGCTGGCCAAGACGACCAACGGCTGATCGAAGTTATCGAGCAGTAAGTCGCTCCTCTTCACATGACGCTGCAATACGACCTTTAATGCGCCACCGGCATCCACTATGTGGCTGCTCAGCCAGGAATCGATTTCAAACTCGGCTTGTTGCATACGCGCGACGGGTGACTCGCCTTTCATGGCGCCGGGACCGGCCATCCTCGCTATGGCTTCCTCCAGTGTGAACTTTCGCCCCTCACGAATTTCCCGTTCGAGCTCAGCATCCGCCTGACAGCGCCGCGTGTCCTGATTCTCGCTCATATATTTTTCCTTTAACCTCGATTGTGCACCAGCGGTGCGACGATCGCCCCTCCTAATGTTTGCTGCAGCGTTCCAGCCGCTGACAGTCACGGAATTTCGAAGATGTGGATCGATTGATCTTTTTCGGAAAGTCTCTTGTCAGGCTGATTCTTTTTCTTTCGACGATCGGAAACTGTTACCACACGAGTCGGGCTGATCCAACCAACTCCTTCGATGTTGCCATATCGGATGGACCCATCGTCGGATCGTGGAAACTCGTAGAGCTGCCCTTCATCGCGCCACGACCAGTTTACTGCTTGGAAGTGGCCCAGCCAAAGCATTGAGTTCTCCTGCGAAACGATTGCCACGCGACCGGTATCAATGGACATGCCGGAATAGTCGACAAATGGCAGAGAAGTTGGCAGTGCAAGGGCGCGAACGTGTTCCCATCGCTTCCTTTTCTTTTCGAATAGCTGGATTCGCCCTCCGCCCGGCTCTCTGCCTTTGTTTCCGCATTGGCATTTATTGCCTTCGCAAAGCGCTAGTAGATAGTCGGTGTCGCCACGCCGCACATGAGCTGCCGCTTCAAAGCCCTTGTTGACGCTTTCAAACTCGAAGTCGACAGTCCGTTCCTTGAGACACCGGAATTCGCTGTCGTACTCGACGATCGAGGCTTTATAGCAGCTTTTCGACTGCTTGCTTGATTCGACCAACAAATAGTAACGCTCGTTGGCTGCGTTGTAGGTAATTCCTTCGTAGCCGCATTTGGCCTCAGATACTCCAAACAGGCCGTTTGCATTATTGGGCTGCAGATCATTGGAAAGGCGGGCGATCTCGCCGCGGTCGTCAAAGACGACGAAGTAGTTCCCGTCCTTCACCAAGACACCACTCGCCTCCCACCGTTTACACGACTTCTCGTTGGGCATCAGGTCGCAAATTTTACGTTCGCAAACGAGTTTCAGCGTTGGTACGGTAACCATCGCAGCGTCTCCTGGCAATTCGGACAACTCTAGAAACGTATGCGCGGTCGTATCTCACCTGCAGCATACAGCGAATTAACCCGCGGCAAGAAATGATTTCACCTAGCTGCATCGTCCGCGCAGCTTCGCGCATAAGCAATAGCGCCCAGAGTTGTTTCCACGGCATCGACGCTCTTACTCGTTAATTCCTACCATGCGCAGTTAGCGGTGATGTGCAAGCGATGATTCGCAGGCAGAATTTCGGCCCAATTATTGCGATGGCTCGCTTTTCTAACAAAACGCGGTATATTGCGCAAATCAAGTCTCATCACGTCAGGCGGACGTCCTGAGCGGCATCGCGCCTTGCCTACGATCAGGCGGGCTTTCCATGACCTTTGAAATTCAGGGGGGGCGGACAGTGGAGATTCCACTGATGCATGTCCCAAAACCCTGCGCGTCGATTCAGCCGTATCCCGTTAGTGAGGTACTCTCCATGAAACGTATGCGCCTATTGTGTATCCCAATCATATGCGGTCTGGCGTGGCTATCTCCGTTGAACTGGTGCCGACCAGGCCGAAGATGAAGCCGCGATTCGTGCAAATGCGGAGGCCTATGTCGCGGCCTACAACAAACACGACGCCAAAGCCGTCGCCGCCATGTGGTCGCCTGAAGCGGTCTATATGGACCCGTCGACCGGTGAAGCAGCAATCGGGCGGGAGGAAATCGAAAAGGTGTTTACCGATATCCTGGCCGATTTAGGCGAGGCCAAGCTCGAAGTCGAGGTGCATTCCGTCGAATTCGTATCGCCAAACGTAGCCATAGAAAACGGCACGGTGCGCATCATCCAAGCCGAATGACGAGCCGGAGGAGACCGCTACTCGGCCGTCAATGTGAAGCGCGATGGCAAATGGCTGCTCGATCGCGTCTCGGAGGAGGAGCCGCCGGCGCCGCCCGAGCCGCCGCCGTCAAACTACGAGCAGCTGAAGGAACTGGAATGGATGATCGGCTCCTGGATTGATCAGGATGAAGATGCCACCGTGCAAACGGATTGCGAGTGGACGAAGAATCAAAACTTCATCAACCGCTCGTTTGCTGTCGTGGTCGGCGATCAGGTTGATTTGGCCGGCATGCAGATCATCGGCTGGGATCCGGTGGCCAAGCAGATCCGCTCATGGATCTTCGACTCCGACGGCGGATTCGCCGAAGGCAAATGGACCCGCAAAGGCGACCGCTGGGTGATTCAGCAAAACGGCACCCTGCCAGATGGCAGCAAAACGTCGGCCGTCAACATCATCACCCGCGTCGACGACAACTCGTTCACCTGGCAATCGATCAACCGCGAAGTCGGTGGCGACATCTTGCCAAATGTTGACGAAGTGCTGGTGGTGCGCAAGCCGGCCGAGTGATTCAGGCTCACTTCCAATGCTCTACAAATGCCAGATGCGATTCAGTGAAACCGAGGTGTCACCATGAAAAGAGCAATCCTAATCGCGGTCGGCCTACTGGCAATATTCCTTATGGGTGACTGGCGATGTGCTGGCTCGCGGCGGACGTGGTGGTGGCGGAGGCGGCCGGGGTGGCGGCGGTGGCCGTGGCGGCGGCGGCATGCGAGGTGGTGGTGGTGGTCGAGGAGGCGGGGTGCTGGCGCGGCGGCGGCGGTTATCGAGGAGGTGGCGGCTGATCGCGGCGGATACAGCGGCGGCATGACGCACTCCTTCAATGTCGCGCCCGTCTTCTCGCCCATCGTCCGTCAATCGACCGAGCGGCGGACGCCGCTCAAGCACTCGGCCGAGCTACGGCAATTTGCCGACGCCTGGCGGTCGGCCCGGCAGGCATCGGCAACCGACCGGGCGGTGGACTGCCGGTAGTCGCCCGGGAGCGTCGCGGCGGCCCGGAGCGGGACGGCCCGGCAGCAGCGTCGGCCCGGCGCAGGTAATCGCCCGGGTGCCGGTGCTCGTCCCGGTGGCGGATCACTGGCGGGCCGGTGGCGGGCTTCCATCGAATCGCGATTTGCAAAACTTTCTCAATCTTCCGTCCGGTGGCGGCGTCGGCTGGCGCAGGTCGGCCATCGACTCGACCCAGCGGCCCAGGCGGTGCGATTTGCCGGCGGTGCGCTGGCAGGCGGCGCGGCGGCTGCATTCTTGCAAAACCGTCCGAGCGGAGGACTTCCGGCGACGGCGGACGTCCAGGCACAGGCGACATCGCATCGACTTTGCCCGCACGGCCCGGCGGCGGAGCTGATATCGGCCGCCCCGGACAACCAGGTAATCGACCGGGTGATATCGGACGACCGGGACAGCCGGGTGGTAATCGACCGGGTGACATCGGCCGCCCTGGCCAACCTGGCAATCGTCCAGCCGACATTGGTCGACCTGGACAACCAGGCAATCGACCAGGTGACATCGGCCAACCGGGACGACCCGGCGACATCGGCCGACCGGGCGACCCGGTGATCGACCGGAGATATAGGACGGCCTGGACGTCCCGGTGATCGGCCCGGCGACATTGGTCGGCCTGGCCGACCGGGCCGGAAATTTTGTTCAGAACCTGCCGAGTCGCATCACTGATCGCGAGGGATGGCAGGATTGGTGCAACGAACATCGCGACGACATTGGAGACTGGTGGCAGGACAATGCCGGCGACTTCGACGATTGGTTCGACGACGATTGGTGGGACAACAGACGATGTTGACTGGCCGTACTACCGGGACTTCGGCTACTGGGGATGGGCCGCCTGGGATGGCCTCACGGACTGGGTGGATTACGGCTGGAGCGATCCGGTGTACTACAACTACGGTGAAAACGTTTACTACGACGACGGCTCCGTGTATTACGGCGACGAGCCGGTTGCCACATACGAGGAGTACGCCCAGCAAGCCGAAGCGATCGTAATGAGCGCCCCGGAAGCCGAGCCGGCCGCGGAGGATTGGATGTCGCTGGGCGTGTTTGCCATGACTTCGGACGGCCAATCGACCGGCGTCGAGCCAACCATGTTCTTGCAGCTCGCCGTGAGCAAGCAAGGCGTGATCAATGGCACGTTCCAGAACACGGCCACGAGCAACGTGCAAGCGATCGAAGGCATGGTCGACAAGCAGACGCAGAGCGCTGCCTGGACGGCCGCCGGCAAGTCGCGACCGCTCATGGAAACGGGCATCGGCAACTTGGCCCAGGATACGACGCCGGCGCTGGTGCATTTTCCCGACGGCACGACACAACAGTGGTTGCTGGTGCGGATGGAGGAGCCTGGCGGCACGCAAGAAGCGAGTTCCGGCAGATGACTCCTCAAGGTGGAGCGTAGCTGTGGCGAAAAAGATGACGCCGTGTCTGAAGTTTTGTTTACAAATACACTATGACTTCCGGCGACACGGAACAACTCCTCACTGAAGAGGATCTCGGCCGGCTGCAGTTAACGACGCTGCAATACTATTTGCACGAATCCAATCCTGCCAACGGCCTAATTCGCGACAAGACGGAACGGCACGCGCCCGCGAGTATTGCCGCCGTTGGTTTGGCCTTGGCCTCTCTACCGATTCTCACGGAACGCGGCGTCATCTCGCGCGAGTTTGCCCCGGAAATTGCGCTTAAGAGACTGCGCTTCTTTCTGATAGTCCGCACGGCCCCGAACCCAATGCGACGGGTTACAAGGGCTTTTACTATCACTTTCTCGACATGAAAAGCGGCCGCCGGGTGTGGAAATGCGAGCTCTCGACAATTGATTCGGCATTTCTCTTTGCCGGCATGCTTACTTGTGCCGCGTATTTCGACGCCGATACTCCCGAGGAAGCGGAGCTCCGAAGGCTGGCCGATGAGCTCTATGCCCGGGCGGATTGGCAATGGGCGTTAAACGGCGGGCCGGCCGTCAGCCACGGCTGGCGCCCGGAGGAAGGTTTCATCCCGCATTATTGGAAAGGGTACGACGAGGCGCTGTTGGTATACATACTCGGCTTGGGCTCACCGAGTTTCCCTTTGGCGGCCGAAAATTATGCCGCCTATTGTTCGACGTATCAGTGGCGAAAAACCTATGGCCGCGAAGTTCTCTACTCCGGCCCGCTCTTTACGCATCAACTGTCACATCTGTGGATCGACTTCCGGGGCATTCGCGACGAGTTCATGCGCGATCACAGCACGGATTATTTCGAAAACACCCGGCAAGCCACTTACGTGCATCAAGCGTACGCGATCGATAATCCGCACGGCTTCGCCGGATATGGCAAACACTGCTGGGGAATCACGGCGACCGACGGACCCGGCTGGACCAACGGCACGTCGACCGGCATCGAGCGCGAATTCTACGACTACATTGCCCGTGGCATTCCGGACGGTCCCGATGACGGAACCCTTGCTCCGTGGGTCGTACTTGCATCGCTTCCCTTCGCGCCAGAAATCGTCATTCCGACCATTAACCACATGGTGCAGCTCCAAATCGGCGTAAACAGCCGCTACGGTTTCAAGCCGTCTTTCAACCAGACATTCGAAGTGCCTGATAGTCCGACGGGTTGGTGGATCTCGCCGTATCATTTCGGAGTCGACCAGGGGCCCGTGATTTTAATGATTGAAAACTATCGAACCGGACTGATTTGGAATATCATGCGTCGCTCGCCCTACGTGATTTCAGGATTGAAACGAGCAGGGTTTCAGGGCGGCTGGCTCGAGGGCTAAGCGACTGAGACGGCTCGGCGTACTTACTGAAGACCCGCGACGCAAAAGCCTTGGTGGATTGCGGGTTATTTCAGGGAGCACGCAAAGTGGTGAATCATAACTGTCTGCCAAAGTGCGCCGTTCTAACCAAGGGGCACACCGGAATGGAAAATCGATCGCTGCTTGCTGCCGTTGCTGGTGATCTGCGGCAATCGTGGAAAGATCTTGTCCTGACGGACTCGCTTATAAGCTCATCGCATTTGTGGTGCTTACGCCCGCCATAGGAATCCTGTTTCGCGTGTTGATCGCGGCCTCGGGTAATTCGATTCTCACAGATCAAGATATCCTGTTCTTCTTTCTCGGGCCGATCGGGTGGATTTGCTTCGTGGTGGTCGGCACGCTGTGGCTTGGGATCATCGCCTTCGAGCAGGCGGCACTTTTGGGAATCGTGGCGCGGCAGCTCAGCAGAGGCGAATGGGTGTGGCGCAGGCGTTGCGATTTGCCGCGGCCAACCGTCGCTCCGTCGTCTTGGTCGCGGCACGACTGCTCGCTTGCGCACTAGTTGCTCATTGCGCCGTTCTTGGTATAGCATGGCTAGTTTACGGCCAGCTTCTCACCGAATTTGACATCAACTACTACCTCAAGCAGTGGCCCGGGGAGTTTCAAGTAGCCGTGGCCGTCGGCGAAGTGCTCATCACGGTGCTTGCATCGCTCTTGCTATGGTTTGCGGCAAGCTGGTTCTTTGCTTTGCCATTGGTGTTGTTCGAGGGCATCGGACATTCCAGCGCGCTGCGAGTTAGCCGCGAAAGAGCGACCGGTCATCGACGTAGGCTGCTGTTATGGATCGGCGGCTGGGTCCTCGTAGCGACCATCGTGTCTACACTGACGACCACGTTGATTCTCTTTTTTGGGCGAATGAGCGTGCCGCACGCGACGGGTTCGCCGTGGCTGTTGATGGCCGCGGTCGGGGGCGCGCTTCTTCTGTGGGCAGGAGTCGGTCTGGTGGTCAATCTGCTGAGCACTATCGTCTTCGCGGCGATGCTGTTCCATCTTTACCGGCAATTCGGAAGCCGCAAAAGCATCGATCTATCGCTATTGAAGCTGACGGACGCCGTGACCGACGAAGCTGGGCTTTTATTGACCCGCACGAGGCTATTGGGGCTTGCCGCTGCAGGTGTAATTCTCGCCATGGGGATCGGCTTTTTTTTGATCCACAGTGTTCGCTTGGACGACAAGGCAGTAATCATGGCAATCGTGGTTCGTCGACCGTGGCTCCCGAAAACACTATGGCCGCTGTCAAGCAAGCGATCGCCGATGGCGCCGATTGGGTGGAAATCGACGTCCAAGAGACGGCTGATGGCGAAGTTGTCGTCACGCATGACAGCGACTTCATGAAACAAGCCGGCGTCGGCCTCAAGATTTGGAACGCCAACGCGGCCGATTTGGAAAACATCGACATCGGCAGCTGGTTCGACCCTAAGTTCAAAGATGAACGGGTTCCCAAGCTACAAGTCGTGCTCGCGGAGTGCAAAGGAAAAATCGGAGTAACCATCGAGTTGAAGTACTATGGGCACGACGAACGACTCGAAGAGCGTGTGGTCGAGATCGTTGAAGCATCGGGCATGGCTTCGAATGTGATCGTTATGTCGCTCAAGGCAGGCGCGGTGAAGAAAATGAAGTCGCTTCGACCAAACTGGAAAGTCGGGCAACTATTGTCTGTTTCCGCCGGTCGCCTCGGGAACAGCGAGGCCGACTTTGTGGCGGTGAACGCGTCTTACGCCGATCGCCGCTTTGTCCGATCGGCACACCGCATCGGCAAGGAAGTTTACGTGTGGACGGTCAACGACGCCCCCACTATGTCGGCGATGTTGAGTCGCGGCGTCGACGGTCTGATTACCGATAAGCCCGCCTTAGCCCGGTCGGTGCTGGAACTGCGATCGACCTTAAGCTCGGCAGAACGAGTTCTCCTGGAGCTCGCGGGGATTCTCGGCGTGGTTCCCGAGATTCACGACATTTGACAATACGAGCCGCTGCGTCGCATAGAGCCGTCTCGGCCGCAGAGGGAGTCAACCATGCATGTTGGCAATCGTCTGGTCGGCCTTGGATTCGCTGCGCTCGGCACAACCGGGATTGTCGCGTGTCTGGCGGGAATCGTGGCCGTTTGGCTCGCGGCTTCCCGTTTGCAACGGGTCAAGTTGGAAGTGTTCGGCAAACTCGACCAATTGATAGCTCAGGTCGACCACCGCGCGGATCAAGCGCGAGATGCCGATCGCGATACGCGCAATTTGGTCGTCGAGTTGAAGCAGACGCTGCGTGACTCGGCGTCGGACGTGGTTGCCGACGAGTGGCGTCGCGACCCGAGATCGATAACCTCGAAGCAACGGCTCGCGTCGGCGATGGAACGTGCTGACGGACTGGTCGAGCTGTCAACTTCGACTGCGGAGCATCGAGCAGTTGCTCCTCGCCCTCGGTGACTTCGCGTCCCAGAAGAACTTGAATTTGCGAGACTCGACCGAATTGATGTCGTCCATCCGATCGGCGCGCCAGTCGCTGGCCAATGCCTCGCAGGAGCTATCCGATGTTGAGCGTCGGCTGGCCGAGATTCGCCAGAAGCGAGACGTCGAGGGCAATCTCCCGGAGATCATGAAGCTTTCGCTCGGCATCGTCGCCAAGCTGGATGTCGTGCAAGTTCAGCTCGCCGCATTCCGTGGCCACCTTGACGAAAGGAAAACTCGACTCAATCAATCCCAAAACCGGCTACGGCGGTGGATTTCGGCTGAGTCAGTGTTACCCGATCATGCTTTTTGATCGCCTGGGCCGGTGCGGGCCAATATTGCCTACTGGTCTACGGTGGCGGATGATGAAGCCCCCACTGTGGAGTAAGGATCTCCATCCGGCGAACTCGAATGAAGGGCATGCCGCCGCCGACCGCCTGGTAACCGCTCGTCAGTACCGGAGAGGCGACCACAAGGGCGCCTACGCCGGGACCCATGCTATGACCCCCAGCCAACCAAGCTTACTCCGACCGTCACTCAACTGGCTGCTGATATTCCTTCCCATTACCATTTGGGCTGAGCATGCGCGGCCGGATTTCCACAGACTAATTTTCTTTTCATCGTGCCTGGCAATCGTGCCCCTTGCTGGGCTATTGGGGCACGCGACTGAGCATATCGCGGCACGTGCCGGCGAGGGATTGGGAGGCTTTCTCAACGCGACCTTTGGAAACGCGGCGGAGCTTATTATCGCTGTCGTCGCACTCAAGGCCGGTCAACTTGATGTTGTGAAGGCCTCACTGACAGGTTCCATTATTGGGAACGTGTTTTTGGTACTCGGGGCTTCCTTTCTGGCTGGCGGGTTGCGCCATCGAATCCAAACGTTTAACGTAAAAGGCGCGGAAGCTCAAGCAGCTAGTCTTAGCGTTGCATCCGTGGCTCTAATTGTGCCATCCGCATTCCATGCAGTCGGAAGTTTGGCGGTCGCGCCCGAAACGGTGGCACAACTCAGTTTGTCAATCGCTGTTCTGCTTCTGGCCGTTTATGGCCTGTCGCTCGTCTTCACGCTCCGGACGCACCGCGATTTGTTTTCATCCGCGACAAACGAAGAGGGTCAGGGAGACGCCGAACCACTGTGGAGCGTCCCCCGAGCAGTCCTTGTCCTGCTGGGGGTCAGTGTCCTGATCGCATGGATGAGCGAAATTCTGGTTGGCTCTGTCGAACAGGCCGCTGTTGCCATGGGTATGTCCAAGGTGTTCGTGGGTATTATTGTGGTCGCCATTGTCGGGAATGCCGCCGAACACAGCACTGCCATTCTCGATGGCGATGCGAAATCGTATGGACTTGAGTCTGGGAATCGCGATTGGCAGTAGCATTCAGATTGCATTGTTCGTTGCGCCGCTCTTGGTAATTCTCAGCTATGGAATCGCACCTAATCCGATGGATCTGGTTTTCTCACGTGGTGAATTGATCGCCGTTATCTTTGCAACATTCGTCCTCAGTCAGGCCGTGGCGGATGGAAGCTCCACCTGGTTCAAGGGTGTGCAGCTTCTGGCTGTCTACACGATTATCGGCATTGCGTTTTACTTTGTTCCGTAACGCGCATTAAGTCGAATTTGTGGCGGTTGAAGGTCGAATCGCTGCGTGATTTTGCCCAACAAGCACATCAATGATGTCGACGAGAAGATCTACGTCTTAGGACACGCAACCGTTCATTCTTCCCAAATCCCACGGAAAATCGTGGCCGCTGTCATTTTGGTCGGCGGCGACGTAAAATCATCGCCGTTGGGCCGTCTCTATTTGCTGTTCAGTTGGCCTCGAACTGGCGTTGCCATTTCTTGGGCCTGGCAATGCGGACCTGTTACGGTACGACTTGTAACCGCCAACTTGGGAGGAGTTTGAGTGTATCGATATCGATGCGTTTGGCGGCAGCATTGCTTTCCCAGACAAGGAGCTTAAGACATGAGACACCTTTCGTTGCTTCTGATGATTCTTGGAATTACCGGGACAAGTAACTTGTATGCCCAGCAGCCGAGCGACCAGTCGGCCGATGAGGCGGCCATTCGCAAGACGGCCGCCTCCTACGCGGAGGCATTCAACAAGCACGACGCCAAGGCGCTGGCCGATCACTGGTCGCCCGATGCTGTCTATCTCAATCGCACCACTGGCGAAGAGGCCGTCGGGCGAGAGGCCATCGCCGAACAATTCACAGCGCTGTTCCAGGAGCAGCCGGAGCTGAAGCTCGAGGTGACGGTCGACGTCGATTCAGTTCGTTTCGCCCAACGTGGCCATCGAGCAGGGCACAGCCAAGATGCTTCGCTCCGAATGCCGAGCCCGAAGAGATCGAATATTCGGCCGTCGATGTCAAGCGCGATGGGAAATGGCTGCTCGACCGTGTGACCGACAAGTCCAAAGAGGTCATTCCCTCGCACTACGAGCAGCTCAAGGCGCTGGAATGGATGGTCGGCAATTGGACCGACGAGGGCGCCGACGCCGAGGTCGAGCTCGACTGCAACTGGACAAAGAACAAGAACTTCCTGACGCGGGCGTTCAAGATTTCCGTCGACGGCCAGACGATTCGCGGGATGCAGGTGATCGGCTGGGATCCGGCCGCGAAGGCGATCCGCTCCTGGACGTTTGACTCCAATGGCACGTTTGCCGAGGCGACGTGGGAGCACCGCGGCGACCGCTGGTTCATCCGCAATCGCGGCGTGCTGCCCGACGGCCGCGTCGGCCACCATGGTCAATGTGATGAAGCCGGTGGACGAGAACTCGTTCACCTGGCAGACGGTCGAGCGGACTGCGGGAGACGAATTGCTTCCCAATATCGATGAGATCCAGATCGTCCGCCGCTGAGGTTCTTGTTTCGACGCCATCAACAAACACATTATTCACACAGGTGCGATCATGAAGCGATTACTAGCAATAGTCTTGGTAGTCGGGATTCTTACTCTTGCCATGCAGCTGAGTCCTTGCTCGCGGCGGAGGCGCCGGCGGCGGCGGCGGTGGAGGTGGCGGAGGTGGAGGTGGCGGTGGCGCGGGCGGCGGCGGCGGAGGTGCTCGCTCGCGGTGCGCGACGTCGCCCTCGGCGGACCCGCGCCCGCCTCGACCGCCGTGCCGAGCGCGTCGCCAAGCGCCGCCTCGACCAGCCGGCAGTCGGCCAAGCGCGGTGCAGTCGGCCGGCTACAGCCGGCGGCCAGCCGCCCGCGCTGCCAGCCGCAGCGTCGCCCAGCCGGCGCAGGCGGCGCCCGACCGGCGGCCGGGCCGCTAGGCGCCGCGCCGGACAGCGCCGGCGCTGCCCGGTGCCGCGAATGTCGCGGCCGGCGGCCGTCCCATCGGCTGGCCAACTAAATAATTTCCTCGATGTTCCTGGTCCAGCGACAGGGGCAGCCGGCGCAGCGGGTGCCGCGGCCGGCGGCGCAGCGGGCGAGCTCGAGCGGCGGCGCAGCGTGCCGATTTCCTGCAGGCGGGGCGCACTGCGCAGCGCGGCGGCGCGGTGCGCGGCGCCGCCGTCGGCGGCTGCGGCCCGTCGCTCGGAGGTCCGCCAGCAGGCGGTGCGCCGGCCCGACGCGGGCGCTGACGCTGGTCGGCCCGGACGGCCGGGCAGAATTTGAGTCAGAACCGTCCCGGGCGAATTGAAAACCGCGGCGAGCGGCAAGGCGACCGCGACCAACGGCGCGACGAAGTCCGCAATCAGTATGAGCAGAACAACCCCGGCAATTTCTGGCAGGAGAATCCCGGCTGGGCTGCTTTCGCCATCACTCGGCCTTTTGCCTGGGCCACTTGGGGTTCGGTAGGAAGTTGGTGCGGCTACAGCGGCGAACCAACGCCGTACAGCTACGGCGAAGACGTTTATTACGCGGACGACCAGGTCTACTCCGGCGACCAGCCGATCGCCACGACGGAGGAATATGCCGAGCAGGCCGCGGCGATCGCCACGACCGACGCCGAGCGCCGAGCCCGCAGAAAGGCGACTGGCTGCCGTTGGGCGTGTTTGCAATCACGCAGGATGGCCAGGCTTCGGGCGCCGAGCCAACGCTGTACATGCAACTGGCCATCAGCAAGCAAGGCGTCATTTCCGGCACGCTCAAGAACACGCTTACCGGCAAAGCTCAGACGCTGGAAGGAATGGCGGACAAGAAGAGCCAACGAGTAGCCTGGGGCGTCGTCGGTCAGCAGCGTCCCATCATGGAGACCGGCCTGTCGAATCTCA
>CAWAZX010000023.1:0-153292 GCA_963786455.1 uncultured Planctomycetota bacterium
GGTAGATTCCGGCCATGGAAATCAGGAACGGGAACACCAGGGAAAAGAGGCAGAAGAATTCACTAGGAAGGGGGCGCGGTATGTGGGCGGGCGGCGTTGTTACAAGCATGGCTGCTGCGAGTCTGGATCGGCTTCAGGCTCTGTCCATATGGGAAATGTTGGCTAAGTACGGAGGATCGCTAATGATGTCTGAAATTGAGGGCGAGCATTTTCTTGCTTGCATCATGTATGTTGTTGCTTTCCGACGCGGCTCCCGAGCGTGGCGGTTACGCCCCTCTGGCCTGAATCTATCCAGCAATCGACTCAGGAATTTTCAAGTGACTCCCGACTTCGCTTTGATCCCGACGGGAACGCCGCTGGCGGTCGAATTGGCCTTCGCCATCGATCATACCGCTGGTGCTGGCCCTGGAACAAGATGCGGGAATCGACCAATTGCACGCCTGCGGCGGGAACGCGCGTTGCACGACGTGCCGTGTCGAGCTTCTGGACGGCGAGCCCAATCGAATGACGGTCGCCGAGCGGGATGTGCTCGCGGCACGCGGCCTGTCAGGTATCCGGCTGAGTTGCCAGATTCTGACCCGCGGCCACGCATTCTGATGGGCCTTTATTGCATTGCAAGGGCCAGGCGCTGGCCGTCGACGCCGGCGGGGACCTGTACGTGGCCAACAGTGGGAACGACACGGTGAGCGTGTTCCGGGGATCTGCCATAAAGACAAGTGAGGTATCCATGATGTCGGTCGACACAGCTTCTCCGCAGCAGCCGGCGATTCAGTTCGGTCCGTAGCCCAGGCCACGTCGGCCTTGCCGCAAGGACGCCGCCAGGGAGATGCGACTACGAATTCGGCGGAGGTTTGCAACTGGGATCCTCGCTCTCTACTCCCTCACGGCGTTTGAATCGCATGTCCAGGCGAACAACGACACCTGGAAAACCGCCGCCAGCGGCACGTGGGGGCTGAACGCGAGCTGGACAGAAAACAGCGTTCCGACCAATAGCGATCAGGCGACGTTCAATCTCGCCGGGACGTACACCGCGAACTTCGATTTCACAACGGCGGCAATCCAGGCCTTGTCGGTGCTCAACAGCGGCACGAATGTTCGCTTCCAGACCGCGCTGTTCACCGGCGGTCCGTTCACGCTCAACGTCACCTCCATCAGCGGCGGCCAGGATGCAACCCTCTTGGGCGGGGCAATTCTGACGCCGGGGGGCACTTCGAGCTTCCCGCCTTCGGTCGCTTCATCTGAATGTCGGCGACGACCTCTTCGTGGGCACGGGCAGCACGCTGAACGTGACCCGAGGCAGCCAGCTCACCGCCCACGATTGTGTAGTGAATGTCGGCTCGCTGAACCTCAGCAGCAGCGGCGACGCGACGTTTGTCACCACGCAAGTCGGGGTCACGGCCGGCCCGGCACGGCTCAACGTCCGACCGGCAGCGGGCGCGATGCTGAATTCCAACGGGACGTTTGACATCGGCGTCGGCTCCACCGGCCTGCTCAATATCCAAAGCGGCGGTGCGGTCTCCCATATAGGCGCTGCGGACAGCAGGATCGGGGTGATGAGCGGATCGACCGGGACCGTCACGGTGAATGGCGCAGGATCGAGCTGGACGACGAGCAACGCAGACGTGGAGATCGGCTCGGGCGGAACCGGCACGTTGGCCATCGCCAACGGGGGAGTGGTTTCGTTCGGTACCGCGTTGTAGTGCGCAAGGCCTCCTCCCAAGGCACGGTGACCGTCAACGGCGACGGCTCAACCTGGAATTGTGGCTTTCTCAGACTCTGCGCGGGAATTCGCGATGACGTCAAGGGCAAGGGCACGCTGCGGATCGAAGCCGGCGGCAGCGTGTCCAGTATCGAATCTTTCATCTTGGGTTCGAGCGACAGTGCCGTCACAGTGACTGGCGACGGCTCGACTTGGGAATACTTCACCCTCAATGTGTCTGCTAATACCACCCTCAGAATCGAAGCCGGGGGGAGCGTGTCCACCGATAACTTGACTGGCACTGGCAGCATCATCCGATTTGGCACGGCCACCGTCACCGGGCCTGGCTCGACCTGGACCACCGGAGAGCTGGAAGTCGGAGGACTCGGGGCAGTCAGGATCGAGGATGGCGGCAATGCCTCCAGCGCCACTGCCCTTATTGCCGCCGACGTCGCTGGGTCCGGCTCGGTCATCGTCACCGGCGCCGGTTCTTCCTGGACAATCGCCGGCGACCTGCAAATGAAGCCCATCGTCTTTGGCACCATTATGAATGGCGTCACTCTGAGCATACTCAATGGTGGTGGGATAACGGTCGGCGGCAGCATCGTTGACGTCGGCTCTAGCACTGGTGGCCCCAGCAGCATCATTCTCGATGGCGGAACGTTGGACATGACCGGTGGCAACATCGGTGGAGCCGGGAACGCGGCCATCGACACGCTCGACTTCCGAAGCGGCACCCTGAAAAACGTCGCGCAGATCAACAACGGCGCCGGCGCTCACCAAGACGACGGCGGGGACGCTGATCCTCAGCACGGCCAACACTTACACCGGACCAACCGCGGTCAACGGCGGCATCCTGCAAGTCTCCAACACTGCCGGATCGGCGACCGGCACGGGAGCCGTCACGGTCGCCAGCGTGGCCACGCTTCAAGGCACGGGCTTCATCGGCGGACCGGTACAGAACAACGGGTCCGTCGCGCGAGCGCCTCGGCGGGAATCCTGACGATCCAGAATTCCTACACGCAGTCCGCGGGCGGCACGCTCAAAATCGAGATCGGTGGGACGACGCTCGGCAGCCAGTACGACAGCCTCACGATCGTCGGCAACGCCGCGCTCGACGGCATCGTCGATGTCGCGCTCGTCAACGGTTTCTCGCCAGTTGCCGGGCAGCAGTTCACGATTCTCACGGCGACCAGCATCGTCGATAACGGTCTCGCGCTGGGCGGGTCCGCCGCGAGTTCCTTCAGCCTGCTCGTAAACAGTTCCAGCGTGATCCTGCAAGCGATCGGCCTCCCCGGCGACTACAACGACAACGGCGCGGTCGATGCAGCCGATTACGTGTTGTGGCGAAAGGGAGGCCCGCTCACCAACGAAGTTGACACGCCAGGTGTCGTCAACACCGCCGACTACACCGAGTGGCGGGCGCGGTTTGGCAACACTGGCAGCGGCGTGGGGACCGGCGCGGACGCGGCTGTGCCTGAACCGGCATCCGAGCTGCCGGTGCTCATTGCGGGAATGTTTTCGATATGCTCGCGCCGATGCGCGACAGTGCCGTAAACTCATTCGTTTGTGAGACACAACGTAATTCGACCGTTTTTGAAACGGCCAACCCCCGGTAATTCTGCGTTCGCGAATCTGCTTCGGTCGCATCGGCCGACGCGACGCGATGTAATGCGTTGCGGTCCTCCAATGTTGCGGGTAGACTCCGGCCATCCACATCCACATCTGAAAGGAGCGAACCATGCGTAGCCTCTTGATCTCGTCGTTTGCACTTCTCTCGTTGCTTTCCCCAATGATGACCGCTGGGGCCCTGGCGGCCGATGAGCAGCCGATCAAGGATCGTCTCCAGGAATTCCAATCCGCCTGGAACAAGGACGACACGACCGCCATGGCGGCGGTCTGGGCCGACGACGGGAGTCTGATCAACCCCGTCGGCGTGTTCGCGCAAGGGCGGGATGAGATCGTGAAGGTGTTCGTCCAGGAGCACACGAGCCCGGGCCCGTTTAAGGCCACCAAGTATTCGACCAGCGATGTGAAGTTTCAGTGGGTCACGCCGGACGTGGCCGTTGTCGACGTGTCGGCGAACATCTCCGGGATTCGCGGCTCGGACGGCGCCGCGGCACCGGACTACACTCACCACGTGGTGTGGGTATTCGTGAAGAAGGGCGGCAAGTGGATGGCCGCCGCCGCCCGCCCCTACCAGTTCGGCGCCAAGCTCGGGCGGAAGAAGTAGAGCGCGCATCGCTTCTTGTCGTGCCCGTCGTGTGCCGGGGCGCATAGCGAGTGTCAAAACTCGTTAATGCGTGACACTGGTCAACAATCCACCGTTTTAGAAACACGCCCTGCAGACTCGCGAAACTGGCCAACTCGGGGTGCCTGAGCGAAACTTATTTATCGCCGATTCTCCGATGCTCGAAGCGTGTAGTGGTCGCTCGCCGACTGAATTTCAATCCGGCCTGCATGCGAGTACTTGTCGAACAAAGCCAACAGTGGTTCGTGCGGCATATCCCGCAGGTGATCGGCCAGCAGGAAGCGGATCATTCGCATTCTGTTTTCCTGCGTGTCCTGAAACTTCACTTCATAAGATACTGGCTGCTTCTGATAGTTTGCACCGAGATCACGGAGAGAGGTCTCCACGTCCTCCGAAGTTTTGTACGGAATCTCGCGACTAATTAGGCGGAAGCCGGTGATCCAAAACTCGATGAGCGCGTTTGTGTAGCCGGCAATTGCCGTCAGAAACATTCCCCTTGGACTAAGCGAACTGATCAGTCGCTGCAAGATATCGTCGAGATCTGGCACGTAGTAAAAGACGTGATTCGCGAGGACGAGATCGAAGCATCCGAACAGCCCCTCCGGCAACGTGGCCGAGTCCGATATCGCTGTGGTCGTGAAACGTTTCAAACGTACGACTGCCTGTGCGCGAACCGATTCCGCAGGTTCGACGAGTGTTAGCTTCAAGTGCTCCGGCGGCCAGCCGACTTGTTCCAGAAATCGCGCCGTGAAGCTGCCCGAGCCGCAACCAAAGTCGAGCATGCGAACCGTTTCCCCGTCTGGCGAGATGCCCGAAAGGTGTGTCGCATACGCCCGAACATCCGCTTCCGCTTCGGTCGCATGAGATTCGAAGAATGCATAGTCGTCGGCAATCGCTCCAAAATCTTTCGCCGGTTCCTTGGTCATCGCGTCCTCGTTGCCTCATTGAAAGTGTGGTTCGTCATGTCTTTATGAAGATTTCGTCAAGATAGCCGTGGAGCGAGTATGTATCGATCGTTGGGCTGCGGTAGCCGGACAAGTCGGGCCGAGTTCAAATGCAATCGCATAACTACACTTCATTCGGAAACGTTAGATTAACCGACGTTGAAATCAAGCAATTCATTGATCTTTGTAGGGCAAAGAAGCCTGAGATACTCAAAGAAATTCAAGCAGAACTTAACTATGGCCTTGAATCAACTCCCGGCGCGATTGCGGAAGCTCAACAAATGTTCAAGTTTCTCTCCCAGGACAACGTACTAATAGTGCCGAGGCATCGAACAGCGTCATATAGCGCAAATAATGGCGCGATTTTTAAACCTGCTGGCGGTTCATACTCAGCAAAGCTTCCATACGCATATGCTGAAACGCACCAAATCATCGACAATAATTCAGCGCACTGTACCTTCAATGGATATGGCCCGGTGATCGTGGAAGGAATTGATACGAACCAAATTTCCGTTGGAAAGTGGAACTCACATTTGCTGATGAAGGCGATTGGTAATCGGCAGGTTCCTGGAATCGTGGGGAACAAAGAAGTGGAAGTGTATCAGGCCGTCAGCAACGACGGGTTTCCCAAAGACATAATTCTGTGGTAAGCAATCGATTACAAGCGCACGCCAACCGCTGCACATGCTGGTTTAGGCAAACTACGTTGTACTCTCGATAGTAGCTCCGCGCCCTCAACGCAATCAGCAGCAGGCACGTAATCCGACAATTCAGAGAACGCAATTGGCACCAGCCGAAGTATGCGAGGGCGGTCCATAGGCGCCTCGTTAGAAGCCGCGGCGACGGCTGAGCAATGCAGCGGCGCCTATCACGAGCAGCCATGTTGCAGGCTCGGGCACCGTGGCATTCGCGAAGGAAGCGCCGCCATCCGATTCGCCGAAATGGGCTCGCCACACATCGTAATCCAATTGATTGACAGCGCCATCGTTGTTGCCGTCAGCAGCCAATCCATTCCCTGTTTGGCCGCTCAGGTTGCGCCACACGACATAATCGGCTGCGTCCACCGTACCGTTGCGGTTGTAGTCGCCCGGCAGCTCGGCAAGTTCAGTTATTCGAACAGCAAAATCATTGTCTGGATCGACGTTGTCCTGATATAAGCTGTCGTGGGCGGCGATGAACAGATGGGTTGAACCTAAGGGAGTAACGACAATCGTGTCTATGATTCGAAAATCTTCAGCGATGTCCGTCGGCAAGCTGCCAAAGTTCGTCAAGCTAGTCGTAAAGTCCTGACCGGCTTTAACGGCGGCCGGCACACGGTGGAGCTGGTCGCCGCTCAGTAGCGTGGTGCTGCCACTGAACAGGCCGATCATCGCGGTTCGGTCGTCCACACATGGCGTGCCGCAATCGAAGTCGCCCAGTTGCTCGAGTCGCAAAATGTCTCCCGGCAATATGTTCAGCATAGTCAAATTCACCGGCGTCGATCCCAGCGCGCCGGGATCGAGGTTGGTACGGAGGTAAGTGGCCTTTGGGTTAATGGAGATTTCCATGCCCGTAATTTGATCCGCCAGAGGGCTCACCCCGAGGAACAGCGGAGTGACGGTGATGCAGGCCGTTATCAACCTTCTGTCTTTGGCTGTCATAATCCGTTCTCCTTTGGTTCTGGACGTGAATCATACGCCTTGGGCACCGAGCAGTTCTGTAAAATGTACGAAAATGCAAGGCACATTGAAATTCGTATTTTGAAGTACTCGCTTCCTCAGCGCGATGCTTACACCCTTCGTTCCAAATTCAACTCTCGCTCACATAGCTGAGCCGTATTAATCGCAAAGGCGGCATACCGGGCGCACGGTCAAGCTAAGGTAGTGTGCACACAACTTCGCTCGTGTAGTTGAACACGTCCGCGAGCCAGGTGCATGTCGAGCGCAACGACAGTACGATGCGAGCGTGCCGAGTCGATCCGTTACATGTGGACTAGCGAGATGCGACTCGCAAGCAAGCGTTGAGTTCACTACCAAGAGCCAATGTCCGAACTGTTGCAGTTGGACGCTCGCATCGTTGCGAGCGTCAACTTTCTTCTTTCGGCTGCTGTCGAGAAGTGTCAAGCGGCCAAATATTGGGACAGTTTGGCCCTCGGCATTCGCATGTCATTACATGTGTGTAGTCAGGCTCGGTTAGGGAGAACGACTGACGTGCCCAATGGAGGGTGCCATCGTCCGACACGGCCTCAACCTCTATCGAATTGCGTTCGGTCGTGCATAACATCGTCTGATTGCCCGGAGTCACGGCGACCGTGGCGGAGACCGCGACCTCATTTCCAAGTGGTATATATTCCACCGTGGCAGATAACGGTTTGTAACACTCGTTGTATACATAAAAGTGCATTAACATTGAAGCATCTCGTCGCTTATTCATGCGCGCGTATTGGACCATTGTGCCCCAGGTTAATTTAATGCCGCAAGACAACTCGTCAAGCAGGAGTGTGAATGCGGCGAGCATTTTCGTGTAGGACCAAGATACGAATCATATACGGCCCTGGGTTCCGCGCGGTGCCACTATGACGCTGCCGGCGACCAGCCTCCGTGGGCAACGTCAGCGGTCTCGTGGCGTCGCCTAAACTCTTCGGCATGTGACCACCGAGATTTGATTTGTGAGCACTCTCGCTGTATCTCTTCTGGCGATGGCAGATAAGTGCCATCCGGCTGTTGCCCGAACGCTATTGGATTAAGGGTCTGGCCTGATCGTTTACATCTATACCTTTTCATTGCTGCTGACGCACATCGGTGTAGTGACTCATTGATGCAAGTCCCCGATTCTAGTTACGGAACTTCCCGAGTCAATTGTTTTTGAAACTCTGTGATGGTGAAGTACGACACTTGGCACGAGTGTTGATTGGTCGCTTCAAAACCGGAATTACACGAGCCGCATTTAGTAGCAATGAATGCGCAGAGTGGTCGCTTGCAGGACTCTATGTCGCTGAGACTACAAGAGGTGGTCACAACGCAACCAGCAGCAGGCAGACAATCGCGCAAACAGCCGAGAACGCAATTCGCAGCAGCCGAAGTATGCGAGGGCGGTCCATAGGCCACCTAATCAGCGACGATCTTGGGAGGCCAGTCTGCATCACGGCGACGGCGCCCAGCATGGAATCCCACGGAGGACATGGCGTGGTTCGACGTTCCCTATCTGTCCGTCGCCGCGGGTATCCTACCGCGCCCGAAAGTGGTCACAAGTAAGCTTTCAGACACCGCCCCGCCCGCTTGGCGCGATTCCTGGCGTGTCCTGTGCGACGGTTTTTGCGAGCGCCGGCAAAGCGGCACCCGTCACGTCAATGCCACTGGGCCAGCTCGATCGTGATATCTTCCGGGCCATAGACAAACACCAGCTTGCGATTGTGAAAATCCATCACGTCATTGCGGAGCCGAGCGCCGCCCGCCGTGAGGCGGGCTATCGTTGCGTTCAGATCGTCCACGGCGAAACACACATGATTGAATCCCACCTTGTTCAGGTCCCGCACGTGCGGATCCTCAATCAATTCCGGATGCAGGTACTTCAGCAGCTGCACCTCCGTCCGCGGCGTCGCGTCCTCGAGTACGAGCGTCACATGCTCGGCTTCAATTCCTGGCACCCCCATGTACGTCGCGAATGGCTCGCCCGAGATGACGACCGACTTATCCTCGCGAAATCCGAGCAGCCCAAAAAACCGCTTGGCCGACTGTACATCGCGGACAACCACTGTCACATGATCGAAGTGCGTTGGCACGACAAAAACTCCTCTCCCGATTAGAGAGTCGCCACAAGGCCCTAGTATAGCGGGCAGCAACGATGGCCCCAATCAGTGCACCCCAGCCACACGAAACATCGAAATGTTTTTGTTGTGGTCGAAGCAGCAATGCAGCTAACAACTTGCTGCAGTTGATCCGCCGGCAGCATGGGCGGTTTGGCGTTTTTCCTTTCGCAGCGGTATACTAAGCGCTCAATCCCGCCACTCGTTCCGGCGGTCAACTGAGATTTGGTATTCGGTAGGACGAGCGGCCTCCGTGCCCGACATCCTTCCACGGCAGGCGCGAGCGGCCCTCGTTGTAATGGGAGGACACAAGCATGCCGTTGTACATGCGCAGTTTGCTTACACGCCGCAAGCCTGGACCGCGCTCGATTCGTGCGCGCAGGACCGCGCGGCCGCTTCCGACACCTTGGTGCGGCACTTCGGCGGCCGCCTGATCGGTTTGTACTACACCCCCGGCGGGGAATACGACGGATTCGCGCTCTTCGAGGCACCGGATGACGCTGCGGCAGCCGCGGCTGAGATCGCCGACGTTGCACTGGGCCACTTGCGGAGCAACCGCCTTCTGCGTGTGCTCTCGGCCGAAGAGATGCGGGCGGCGCTCCAGCAGGCGGCCACGGCGCCCGATATCGCACCAAAGCTCGTTAGCTGACGGACGTCCATTGGCGAGACAATAGTTGGCGGCACTATGGAAGATATCGTGTCGAAAAAGTCGGACACTTGTAACTTAAATGTCTCACGTGGTGAGAACGGCGTCATTTGATCCTCGATTGTCCATTCACCGATGGCTGCCGCCTTAAATTCACTGAGTGAATCGAATACAAAATTAGGATGAGCCAGGAAACCAGGACGAATTTCGGAAGGCGTTTCGCCATTTGCCAGATGGACAAACGCGCCGAGGTCCATTTCAAACTTTGTAGTACCGTCCAGTTGTGGCAACCGGGAGATTCGTACCAATAATGTTCTAGACTGAGACGTCGCGGAAATGCTCGTCACGATGAAAAATGACATGAACGCGATCGCAATGGACCGGATCCAATACTTTTTGGTCATGAGGTCAACTCCGATCTGGATAATTGGCCCGCATTTCCCCGTGGTATTGTATTGTTCGTGCTGATACGTCGCAATTATTTCAGACGCAAAAGTATCCCGGCACGGCGGACGGACTGGGATCGATCCGACCCGTCGGCGCGATTACTGGGGCATCTAGTGCGATTGATTTTAAGCGGAATTGCGCCGAGGCCTTAAGATTTCAACTGCTGCTGCCGTTTACTTCATGCCTCGCAGTCGATGGTGATCGAAAGGGTATCGCCCAT
The DNA here is from genome assembly GCA_963786455.1 of uncultured Planctomycetota bacterium. Classification (GTDB taxonomy): domain Bacteria; phylum Planctomycetota; class Planctomycetia; order Pirellulales; family Lacipirellulaceae; genus JABDGM01. The sequence goes on from CAWAZX010000023.1 coordinate 9,992, forward strand.
TCGGACGATTACAACTTGCTCGCTGAATGTTCCTTGCTGCCTAGAGGTCGCCCCGACCCGTCGGCGCGATTCCTCGGGCATCCTGTGCGGTCGGTATTTAGGCTTTATCCGTTGGAGGATCGATTTTGGTCAACTGGCTCGTCAAATAACTGACGACACTGGATGCCCTCCCTTCAAAGTGTAATTCGACGAAAGCGGATACTTGGTAGATCACAACGACGCGACCGAGGTTGCCTGTCTCTGTCCGCACCCAGTCGGCTTTTTGCAACTCCATGTGCGGCTCCTTTCAGCGGCGCCACCTAATCCTTAAGCTGTCACGCCGCCTTCTCTGATCAGATGCGGTGTATCGTACTGCGCTGCAGACTAGCAGTGCCCACAGTTTGTGGCCGGTTCTTAACAACTTGGCATCCGCGGACGGAGAACTTGGACGACCTGGGAGTCGCCCCCGACCCGTCAGCGCAATTCCTGGGGCATCCTGGGCGATCGATATAGAGCGGAGCGGCCGAATTACCCGCTGCATGATCGGATCACCACGATCAGCAGTATGGTGCCAATGACTGACACGACAATTGACCAAAAGCAACCGAGCTGGTTGGAGTAGAAGCCGAACATGGCGGCTTCCGCGGGATATGGATCGGTTGTGGAGCATGTTTCGCTAAGCATAAATCGTGCCAGCGTGTTTGGCGTCTTTGACCAAACTTGACACCCGCGGGCCGCACGAGAGGAGCCAACAAAAAACCCCCGGCCGCGTAGTGTCTGCTTCGCGACCGGGGGCTGACTACCCGCCAGTCATTACTTGGAAGCCGCATTGTATGAAAACGGCGGAGGAAACAACTAAAGAAAATACCCCCGGCCGCGAAATGGGCATCACGACCGGGGGCTTCGGAATCTAACGCCGACATACTACCGCGCGGCGCGGAGGTTACAAGTAGAGTTCTGTCGGTGCGATTGATTGTGAGCCGAGACAACAAAAAACCCCCGGCCGCGTGAGAGTGTTTCTGCATCGCGACCAGGGGGGCTGTGACAGACTGTCCGCCATTATTCTAGGCGAGAACACCGGAAAGAGTACTGCGACAGATTAACTTCACCCCGCGGGCCACCTGGGCGAGCGGGTTATGCCAGTTCGAGGCAAATTGCCTTGTAAAGGCATTCGAGTCTACCATCGCCACGATAGCTGGTGGTTTGTGATGAGCTTTGAATACTGAATGTCGAATGCCACGCTGATTCGCTCAAGGGGCAAACAATTACTTTGTCGGCCACTTCTGGAAATTGGTCTGCTGTTATATCAATAACAACCCGCCCCTGTTGCAACCAAGCATGTGTTGTGAAGTCATCATTACTTGCCGCCCCTCTCTCTCCGCAGACATACCTAATCCCGCCAAGCCCCTGCTCCGTCAGAAACCCCGCGAGCATTTCAGCAGCATCCCCGCAGCCGCCCGATGGGAAACGTTCAAAGAACTCGTCGCAACCAGCGCGGTTGCATCGTTCGATAGCTTGGCGAAAGCGGACTGCCTCCTACGGACTTGATTCATCACGTGCGAAATACTAGGTGTCATGACACCCGGAGCGGGCCTTTTCTAAACCCTTGTACACCTAATTAGTTAACTGGCGAAAAGTGTGTTTGAGCCTAGAAACCAAACGGTTTCCGCTGTTTTGAGGCACACAAGAAAAACAGCGAGTTTGCTTTCGTAGTCCGATGCTCTATCCAGTTGAGCTAGGGGTGCGTGGATACCAATTATCGCGAACCACCATCATGCCGGAAAGGCCTCAGCCTCGCAAGCCGCGAAAGTCAGCGGGCCCACGTCAAAATAATTGAAACGCGACGCGACAAAATCTGTGGCGTCGTTAGTTTCGGCGACGACATCTCTGTAGCGACGCGGTGCCGCAGATCACGAGCACCATCGTTGCCGGCTCTGGTATCGGTCGCGTGGTGCCCACCACGATTCCGCTTACATGGTACGCCATCGCATTGTCGATCATCGACAGTACGCCATCGCGTGGACCCAGCCGCGCCCAGCCGAACATGCCGGCCGCCGCATGAGCACCGCTAAACCCTAAATAGAAGTCTTCGTTGCCAACGTGATGCGGCGAGGGTTCGAAGATAGCCGACGGAAACTTTCCGGCGCTGATCGAATCCCAGCTCAATACGTCGCCTGCTTGCACGAGGATCATCCTGATGGAATCCGACGTTGGATTGAATCCTCGCATCATCATGTTTTCATAACGGAGCACCGCATTCCAATCGTGATTGTCGCTCCGATCTGGCGTCAGCCACACTCGTATTGCATACCAACCAGTGAACGTAGGATGGGGCCCAAACGCGATATTTTCTTCCAGAACGACTGTTTGGGCACGACTGTTAGCGCCACCGGACAGCACGAGAGCGACGATTAACGAAAGAGATCGCGCCAGCTTCAGGATCATCGATCCGGAAGCCCGAGAGATTGCCGCGGCAACATCGGAATGGCGATTACTCAGTGCGATTCCAAACCGAACGGACGGTTTCTCCCAACCGGTGACTCGCATTGTTATCGTCCTCCATGCATAGTGCGGCGGTGCCGTCCATCCTACTACACGGCAAAAGGATTGCAGACGCCGACCGACTCCGCTTCTGCCGTGGTGGGCGTGTTAATTCGTTGAAACCCTGCGGGCCGGTTGGTGGCGGCGCCGCTTCCGAGTGCTGGCATTGTCCAAAAACGTTCTTCAAAATCTTTTCGTGCGTAAATGTGTCACGATTTTATGAGAATTTTGCTTTCGGGGATCGCAAATGGACAACCGCAGCGGTTGTGGTGACGCCGTGATCGTGGTCAATTGACCAATTGGGCGTTGTGGCCCACGGCCGTTCTCACTTCAGCGAAAGGCAATTCATTGGTAACGAGCGAACAAGTCGAAGCGATGGCCCAAGTGATTTGGCCTCAGGCAAACAGTATTTCAGTTTCGCGCACCAGGCCTGGCCGCACGTCGCGCGGCGAGCGCGAGCCGGAGGGGTTCCAACTATCAATCAGCAATGATACGGCCGGTCTCATGGCAGTCATTTCTGCCGAGTCACTCGACAAGTTGAAAACAAAACTGGAACAGCGGACACAGAAGAGAAAGTGGGGGCCGATTAGTTGACCTCCGCCGGGTTGGATTGATAGCGCGCTAATCAGCCGGAAACTGAATACGCACGTATTCGAATTTTTCCGGGCGATCGCTCAACTTGTCGAGAACCTGCCGATACTTCGGCGCTCCGTACCGGGCGGCGGCCAGGTAGAACAGGCCCATATCGCTCGCTCCGATATCAATCTCTTCAATTTGTTCGTGCGGCCATTCTTTCTCGCCGGTGAGGTAAGGCAGCACGAAGTCGAGTGCCCGCCGCAGGTTGCGGCCATCAGCGGATTCGTAATTCCAAAGATCAATGCCGACCTGCTCGCCAATTCGACTCAGCACAGCCATCGCCGACATGTTGAACACGCTGTAGTGCAAGCCCTGAGTACGGCTGAGTTCTTCCGGCTGCCGGCCGTCCGCTTCGATGCAGCGACCAATTCGCTTGGCCTTGGCGCTTCGACAATTTGTCGAGCCAACTCCCGCTCGCCGACGAACATGGCAATCGCCGCCACCTGCGCGTCGTACCATGTGCCGTGATTGTTTCTCTCACTCGCTTCATCCTGACCCATCGGGTCCTGTTGCAACCAGACGAGGTACTCGCGCATCCAGGCAACCAACCCGGCCTGATCATCATCGGACCACGCGCCGGTTTGCTGCAGCAACGCGACTGAATCGAGAACGCGAATAAAATACCGGGTGTCGATGATGCCGGCGCCGCGGCCCTCTTTCTTGCCGGGAACGGCCTGGCCGTAGCGCAGGTGCGGATTCATCCTCGTGGCCGGATCCAGAAACCAGGTGCGCACCAGCAAGGCCGCATGGTTCGCGTAACGCTCGTCGTTCAGCAAGTAGCCGGCCAGCGCAAGAGTTTCCACATCGTCATACATCTTGCCAATCGGCACACGATCGCCCTTGGCGAGCAGCTCTTCGTTGGTCTTACCGTCGCGGCGAACGTAGGGAAGCCCTTTCTTCGTATTCGGGTTCGGCCACCAGTAGCGCGCGTAGCTCAGGTAGTCGTGCTTGTCGCCGCTGGGAGGAACGTCCTCTTTATCCATCACGGAATACGGCCCGCGCTTTCGTCGATATTTCCGCATTCTTACGCAGGCGCGTGAACACCTCGCGATAGCGCGGGTCGTTCTGCAGATTTTCAGCGAGCAAGGCGGCGCAGATGCGCACCGTCCCAGTAAACCGTGTTGGCAGGCGACGGCAGCGGTTCGGCAGATCGGCAATCGGATGGACACAGAATGCCGACGGCGCTACCGACGACTACCAAGACAAGGAATCTAGACATTACCAGCAATGCTCGCGACATGCCGAACTCGCTCCTGGTGAAAAGGCCGTAGGTCAGGCTTTCCAGCCTGACGTCCAACTGTCTACGTCAGGCTGGAAAGCCTGACCTACTTATGTGGCCCAATTGTTTCTCGCCGGCCGGTCCAACAAAGCGTTGGCCTCTTCGCTGCGGCTAGCCGTGAACTTTTCGCTCTTGGCATCCCAGCGCAACTTCGCCTGCAGCTTGATCGCGATGTTTCCCAAGTGGCACAGGCTGGCGCTGCGGTGGCCGATTTCGACTGGCGCGTTCGGCTCGCTCCGCGACTTGACGCACTCCAAGAAGTTCCGCATGTGGTCTTCGCCCGAATGATATTTTTCGTCGCCCTTCACTTCCTTAGGCCAAATCGAGGCAGGGGCCGCGAAGAAATTCTGGCCCATGTTGTCGACGCGCACCATGCCCTCCGTCCCTTCGAATGCGCACCGCACCGATGGCTCGGCCGTGAAGCATTCGACGACCGCGCCGTTGGCATAGCGGCAGCGGAACGACGTGTGTGTCGCCGCATCGAACAAGCTGCCTTTGGGCAGATAGTCGGCATAAACGTACTCGACGGTCTACCGGTCCGGTGCTCGTCCATTCCCAGACCCCACTGGGCCATGTCGAGCGAATGGGCGCCGAAATTGGTCACCTGGCCGCCCGCGTAATCGTAGATGAAGCGGAAGTTGTACAGGCAGCGATCCTTGTGATAGGGCGCGTCCGGTGCCGGGCCAAGCCACAGCGCGTAATCGAAACCTTCGGGCACCGGCATCGGTTTCCATCCCGGCCCGGGCCCGGTCTTGTTGTGCCGGCCGACATGGGCTACCACGCGTTTCACTTCGCCGATCGCGCCGCTGCGCACCAGCTCGCACGCCTTCCGCACAATCGGGTTGGATCGCTCGTGGATGCCGACTTGCAGCACCCGCTCGTGCTTTCGCACTGCTGCGATCATTCGCTGCTGACCCGCAATGGTGAGCCCCAACGGCTTCTCGCAGTAAATGTCCTTGCCAGCTTCGGCCGCGGCGATCGTCATCGGCTCGTGCCAATGATCGGGCGTCACGATCATCACGGCGTCGATATCCTGGCGGGCGAGCACTTCGCGGAAATCGTTGTATGTATCGCAGCCCCCGATACTGGCCGACACCCTTCTGCTTGGCGTAATGCTGCTCGACCATCTGCTTGGCCGGCTCGCGGCCGCGGAAATCGCCCGGCTCCTTGTAGCCGTAGCTGCCGCGGTTCACATCGCAAACCGCCAGCACCTGGCACGCGGACAGATTCAACAGCTTCGGCAAGTTGAACATGCCTTGATTGCCCATGCCAATGCACGCCATGTTGATTCGATTGCTCGGCGCATCCGCCCCGAACACCGAAGCGGGCACGTAAGTACGGCGCCGCCAATGCAGCGGCCGCGGCCGTGCTCTTTAGAAACTCGCGCCGCGAGACACCGGACGACTCGATTGCCTTGTGAATTGTCATGCCGTTACCTTTAATTTTCGAACGGTTACTCGGCGGCGAGAGCGTGGGATGCTTTCAACGTCTCCTCCAGCGAGACGCTGCAAGCAATTCGCCTGTCTCACGAACCGTCGATAAACGGGCCTTTCATATTGCCCCAGGTGAGCTTGATGACAAGATCATCCACCGGCTGGGCTACCTCCACTTCAATCCCGGACTTGCGAAAATCGGCGTAATACGGAGGCGCAAGCCATTGGACTTTGCTTCCATTGAGAATTCGGCTCGCTGATACCTGCACCCGATGCTTTCCCGGTATCGCTCCGTCGCTGCCGTCGTAACACGTAAGCGTAAACCGGCCGTCCGTTGAGATAGTACCGGCCGATGGTCGCCCGGCCTCGGGAACAAACTTTATATTCCCCTCGACCAGCGGTTGGCCGTCAATCATCACACGACCGGACACCGGCACCCGCGTCGGTCGGCCATCGCCGCATCCGGCAACGGCCATCATGCTTGTGACTCCAACCACCCAGAGTCCGAGAGCGAATGGAATGCGGATGACACGCATGGTCGTCTATTTGGAGGCAACGATGGCCGGAATTCAGTAATTGTGATCGTCGCAGAACTTGTCGTCCCGGGCGTCCATCTCCAGGGGTCTACCCGCAATCGTGGACAGGTTTTGATACGTATCGAGGTCGATGTCTTCGCTGATAAACTCGACGTGTCCGTCCGCAAATAGAAATTGCCCGCCGCTTGGATGATCGCTGGCGAAGGCTCCATTGTTTTTGCCTGGGTTGGAGCCCGTATGGACCACCTTCGCTTCGACCCCCGGTGGAGTATTCAGCGCGACTTCCGTGACGCGAAAGCAATCCGCGTAGCTCAACACGTAGGTCCACAAGTTCGAGCTATCGAGCGTATGGCCCGCTTCGATTTCACCAACCGAGAGCGTTTTGCTTAATCCATCGGTGACCTGCTTGATTGGAATCGCCCGCCAATAAGGATGCAATCCCGAAGGGTGATGTTTCGTGAAGCACGCATCGATGGGGCTGGGAGAATTGGGGCCGCGATGACCGCCACAAAAGGCATACGTGCCGGTTGCCGGTATTACGTTCCAATCTTGCCAGCCTTCGGCGTGTTTTGGCAGCGTTTGACTCGAGGGACAAACGACGAAGTCCGGCGCGTGCCCAGCGCCAGTTCCACTTCCGGCGTTCGCCAGGCAGACGCAGGAATGAGACACTCGCCGCAGGGCCAAATCCCATTGCCGCGCTCGATATTAAACTGGTCGTACAATGATTGGCTCTCGATAAACGGCAGCATCAGCACGAATCCACTGGCTCCACTGCGTTCCCAGCCTTTTTTGCCATCTTCTCGTCGGCCGTATGGTCTTCCGACCAAACGCACTTCGGCGGAAACCGTAGAATCCGGTCCCAGTCGCGAGGGAGGAAACTCCTTGTGTGTCCCCTCGTAGTTCGACAACGCTACGCCCCATTGCTTGAGGTTGTTCCCACACGACATGCGCCGCGCGGTTTCGCGCGCTGCTTGAATTGCCGGCAATAGCAGCGCCACCAATATTCCGATGATGGCGATTACGACCAATAGTTCTACGAGCGTGAAACCGCGGTCACGTGGCGCCGCGCCGGTGCGCTCTCGAATAGTCGCCATTGATTCTGCTCGATTGAACTTCATGCTTCCTGCCTATCGCGGCCGCTTGCTCCTGAGCAGTAGCAGTAGTCCCGCTCAGCTAAGTCGCTTCCGTCTGTTGGCAGCGCGGGCACCTGTCAGTAATGCAGCCATTGCCCCGAGTAAAGCTGTGCCTGGTTCTGGCACGGGGATAAACTCGATTCTCACATTCGAGAAATCAATCCCGTTGTTGGCCTCTCCAGGCGTGCTTGATACACCGAACAAATTCGAATTGACCCAGAATTGCAGCATGCCAAAGCTGGCTGAGTCGAAGACGTCCGTTACCGTGTGAGACGCCGACCCCAATGTGCCGGTAAGCTGCAATTCGGTGGCGCTCTGCCTCCTGATGGTAATTGTGCCCGTGTATGTCGTGTTGGGAGCAAAAGCATAGACACTGTCCGGACCGCTGGAAGGGACGTTCGTGAAGCCAGTGGTGGTCCCCATCAAGCGACCGGTGGGGGTACTTACTGTTTGAACGGTATCGTGTTGGCGGAAATTGATGTCTTCAGTGCCCGTGCCGACATCCATGTCCAGCATGTAGCCGGGTAACGCGGCGGTCGGGGTCACGAAATATCCGTACAGCGGATTGGGCGCCCCCGAGGAAGCCTCAATATCGGCGTCCAATCCTACGCGCCCGAGCGTGTCGAAGAGCCCGGCTCGAAATCCAGCTGCCCGGCATTGCCGACGGTCGCCGGCGTACTGAATGTGTACGTCGCCACAAGTCGGTCGCCGACATTGGCCAACGTTTGTGTGGGAAAAACGGTGTGAATGCCGCGACCGGTTGAACCCGTAACCATTCCCAGCGATCCGGCCGAAACTTCGATGCCGTTGAGAGAGCTGGAAGCCCACCAATTGGAGTCCAGCGGATCAGCACCGTTGTTGCGCCCGCCATCGGCAAAGCTGTCGTTGACGATCACGACGGCCGGAGCGGTTGGTGCCATCACCAGCCAAGCGCCAAGCAGGCGCAAGGGGCGGCCCATCGAAAACTTAGATGGTTTGTACCTTGGCAATTCATTAGCTGGTCTCCCAACAGGTGTTGATGTTCGAATCCCGCCGCGTCGAATCTGACAACTTCGCTTTATCCTTGCCTGCAACTTATATCCGCATTGCGCTCGAATCCTCATCGTCGCGCTTTCGTAACTTGATGCCCAACAACGCACCACTCAGCAGTAGAGCCATTCCTGCAGGCTCCGGCACCGCCGCTGCGCTACCGCTGCCTGGCGACAACGTCCGGCCAAAATTCGTCCGCCAGTCGATGTACCCCTGTGCTCCGTTGATATTGTTCTCGCGCCATAGCACGTAGTCAGCCGCGTCCACAGTGCCGTTCTCGTTATAGTCGCCGAGCAAATCGCCCGGCTCATTGCTGCCGATCACGTCAATCGTGAAATTGTCCAGAATAAAGTCGTAGTCATCGACCGTGCTGGTATTGCTGATGGCAAAATAGTCCCAGTCGTCGCTCGCAATGCCGTCTGGGTTCCCCATGTTCAAAATGGGCTCGTGATCGGAGAGTGAGTATTCTTGCCCCGTGGCGCGATCCTTTACGGTCAATGTCGAAAGAATGGTATCCGCGGTCGTTACCAGGGTATGTCGTTCCAGCGAGAGCGAGATGTTGTAAACTCTCGTCGGATCGAGATTGATGAGGCCGAAGTCGCCGGTTCCCGGATTGGCTTCCTCAGGAACGGCCACTGTGTCGGTGGCGCCGTTGAGGATACGTCTGTCATTCGCGCCGCCTTCTGCTTCGTTCAATTCTTCACGAATTCGCCAATCACCGCCGTTAGGAACCTGGTGTCCCTGGATAGGATCGGTGTCTGAGATGATTACCTGTCCATACCAGCCGTGATCGCCAGGCGATCCGACGTCGTTGCCCGCTCCGGGGATACTTGCCCGCACGCCCTCGAACCAGCCGCCTTCCTGACCCCAAACGGCTGAATGGTTTTCGACCGTGCCATCGCCGTTGCCATCGAAGTCGCGACCGGCAATCGGGTTCGGCATGCCAAGTTGATTGTCGGTATCTTGAAACAAACCGAAACGAAGCTGGCCGTCGGTGGGAGCCTCGACTGCATTCGCATTCTGGCTATCTCGCCAAATACGAAAATCAAAACTGACTTTCACTTTGTCACCGGTCTCGGGACCAAGCTCAAGCGTCTCATCGAAAAAAGCAACGGCCGCACTGCCGCGCCCCTTCGAGTTCCACGACATAGCATAGCGGTTGTTAATGGCCGTAATTCCCAAGCCACCGCTGGCCACCGGTTTCGTTTCCAGCATTGCTCCTTGTGAATCGTCAAGAATTGAAATATAGGCTTTCGGATCACCGGTGTTGTTATCCGTGTAGCCGGAGTGGAACAACCAGCGCAATCCTTGGTCGTTGGAGTCAAGCACCGACGTCAATTCGGGATTCATGCTACCGGAGCTATTCGACGACCTCCCGGGCGTATACATTCCGATGTCTTCATCATGGTTGACGTCAACATCCACGAATTCCAGTGGCGTGCCGTTGTTGTTGATGTCGGCGTCGCCGAAGCCATCGAAGAATTTCACGACCGCGTACGCCGGCATAGAAAAATCAAGGATGGCAATCGACACCGCGATGCCAACCGCCAGATGCCGCGCTATTACCGCCTGTCGCGTCCAACTACCTGTCATCAGGCTGGACCTCTGTCTTGCGAATTTGTGACCGACTTAGAATTATCACCGGAGCCGCGGACGAAGTATTCTGTGCGGCGCCGGTCCGCCCGTACCGAGCGACACCCCGGCGGTCGCTCTTTTCTCCGCCCGGCCAGGTTTCACCCCACATTCTACCCGCGGTTCTTCCGACATTCACCCGTTTTTTGGGCTACTAGTGCGAATTTCCTCAGCCGCCTGCGACCCTTCGCCGCGGCTAGAAAGGTAATATCGCGAAGGATTTAGGCGGTCGCCGCGGGGCTAAGTACGCCTAGCGGGTATGTCGCAGGGGAAGATGTTCGCCACCGCAATTCTTCGGCACAGCAGGTCTGAAGCTGCCATCTTGGGAGAAGTAGCTTGCGTCTCCGCGCGAAACGTGCGCCAATCGCAGCACGATTCCACAGGAATTGCAACGCAAACGGAATTTCGATCCACACGCCACCATTCGTTCCTGCTGCTCCCAAGCGGAATCGTCACGGCGCGTACATTCATGCACTGTGGGAAGCCACACCCCTCTCGCGTCCGCTTCAGCCTCCTCACACTGCTCGTCACAACCGCTTTCATCGAAGCTGTGATGGGACTTGCCGCTGTGGCGTTGCCATGCGCGGACCGACTCCAGGGCCAGCAACTTGCTCGCATTGTTGCCGGTTTGTCGGTAAGCCCGTAAAACCAACAGTCCACCTAGCTATTTCAATTGTTGAATATTGAAAACAGCGTGCGCGATCGATGGACATGCGCTCGCTCAATCGCTATATCTTGTGGGTCGGTCAGTCCGTTACGGACAAAATATGGATTCGATACCGGTTTTGCGAGACGATTCTCGCGATCAATCGCGATCACCGTAGAGAATCCTCATGTCGGAAAAAGGGTCACCATCGGGGAAAAAACGACTCGTGTTTCACCTCAAAGGTGGAGCGCGTGGGCCGCATCTGGTGCGCTCTGATCAAACGGACCAGAGCGGGAATGCTGCTCACAGACTTTGGGCAATGACCATGCACGGCGTCATCGGCCGCCGCTTCGATTGGTACGAGCCCGACGGCACACAGCGTCGCTATCAAGTAATCGACCGGCACGAAGCCGCAGACGAGATTGTCGTCACCTGCGAGTGCGTCGGCGAAGTGCCCAAGCCGGTCCCCCACGAAACCGAATAACGGGGCTGCTCTGACCAATTGTTAGCGATTGTTTATTCTTGTGTCACCAGATAATACACGAGCCAAACATGAAACTCTCGCAAATAACACGGTTTGTCCTCACCAGAATGAAATTGCATTGCATCGTCGTGCACAGTTTGTTGGCAGCATTTACATGCAGTGCTCTTGCCGCTGAACACGCTCCGCTTGCCCTGCATCCAGAGAACGGACACTACTTTCTCTTCCGCGGCAAGCCGACGGTGCTGATCACGTCGGGCGAACACTACGGCGCGGTCCTTAATCTCGACTTCGACTACAAAAAGTACCTCGACACGCTGGCTGCCGACGGCCTTAACAACACGCGCACGTTCAGCGGAGCGTACGTCGAGCCGCAAGGTGCTTTCAACATCGCGCGCAATACGCTCGCTCCGCTCGAGGGCCGGTTCATCTGCCCCTGGCCGCGTAGCGACGAGCCGGGTTACGCCGGTGGCGGGGCGAAGTTCGACTTGAGCCATTGGGACGAAGCATATTTTCGCCGGCTGCGCGATTTTCTCGCGTATGCGTCCCAGCGCGGCGTGGTCGTGGAGATGAATCTGTTTTGCCCGATGTACGAGGACAAACAGTGGAACCTGAGCCCGATGAATCCGCGGAACAACATTCAGGACGTCGGGCCACAAGACCGCAGGCACGTGTACACGCTGGACAAGCATGCCGGCCTGCTCGAGATCCACGAGCGGATGGTGCGGCGGATCGTCGAGGAGCTCGCCGAGTTCGACAATCTGTACTACGAAATCTGCAACGAGCCATACGAGCGGCGCGTCGACGAAGACTGGCAGCGCCACATCGCCGATGTGATCACGGAGGCGGAAGCGAACTTGCCGAAGCGGCATTTGATATCGCAAAATATCGCCAACGGATCAGAGAAGATCGAGAATCCACATCCCAACGTATCGATCTTCAACTTCCACTACGCGGTGCCGCCGGCCGCGGTGGCCGCCAACTACCATCTCAACAAGGTGATTGGTGATAACGAAACCGGTTTCCGCGGCACGAACGACGCCGCGTACCGGATGGAAGGTTGGGATTTCATCCTGGCCGGCGGCGGCCTGTTCAACCATCTCGATTACTCATTCGTCGCCGGGCAAGAAGACGGCACGTTCCAGTATCCGGATTCACAGCCGGGCGGCGGCGGCCCGGCGCTCCGCCGCCAATTCAGAATTCTCTCCGACTTCATCCACGGTTTCGACTTCGTCAAGTTGCGGCCGGACAAGTCGGTTGTGAAAGCGGGAGTACCCGACGGCGTTTCCGCCCGAGCGTTGGTCGAACCTGGGCGAGCATATGCGATCTACATCCGCCCAGTGCCGGGCGAAAGAATGGAAGCCGGTCGAATCGCTCGACATTGACTTGCCGCGCGGCCAATTCAAAGCCGAATGGATCAACGTGCTCGACGGCTCAATCGCCCGTACGGATACGTTCCAGCACTCTGGCGGCAACAAAACGCTCGCCGCACCAACCTATCAAGACGACGTCGCATTGCGGATCACTCGTGCTCAATGAGGTCGTATGGCCATCGAGTCGCACTTGCGAATCTTGCACGGAGCGATACGATGCGTAGGGCATTTGAGTCTCACGTTGCCAGCGTTATGTAGGGAGCCAAATGAAGATCACTGACATAACACGAAAGCTGAAGGTCGCCCTCATCGCCGGCGGACTGCTTGCTCCGTCGACAGTGTTAGCGGCAGATTTGAATACGAATCTGGTCGTGAACCCCGGGTTCGAGACTGTCGATCTGAATAGCGTCTCGTACTACAACGCTCCGCAAATTCTTAATTGGGGCGGCATCATTCCCGGCTTTGCCTATTCTCATGACCTGTCGGGCGAGCAAGTTCCTGATTTCGCCAATGGCGACCCGCTAGTCGGCGGCGGACATTGGTACTTTTCGCCCGGCAACGGCGGAAACAATTCGCTTGCCAACGCGCTCACACAGGATATCGATGTATCCACCGGCGCCACGGCAGAAGCGATCGCCGGTGGCAGCGCGGAGTTTTCGATCAGCGCTTTTTTTAACACATTCGAAGACCAGGCCGACCGAGGCTTCGTGCGTGCCGACTTCCTGGGAGATATGGACAAAGAGCTCGGCAATGCGCTGGTATCGACGCCTGTGTCGCCCGCCTTGGCGGAGTGGACGAACTTTTCCGCCACCGGCATGGTACCGGCCGGCACGCGAAAGGTTCATCTCTCGTCGTGGGGCGAAGTTTTTGTCGGCTCCGGCGGTTCGGCCGACGGATACACAGACAATATCGACTTCCGGATTCTGGGTGAAACCGCCGAATTAGACGGCGATTACAACGACAATGGAATGGTCGATGCGGCCGACTACGTGGCCTGGCGCGACAAGCTTGGCCAATCGGTCACGCTGCCGAATGATCCGACGCCGGGAACCGTCGACGATACGGACTACACTGTCTGGCGAATGAACTTCGGCGCCGACGCGGCCGCTCTCGGGGTTGCAGCCGGCGTCCCTGAGCCAACGTCGTTGATGCTCGCGGCTGGCGCGGTTGCGCTGCCGTTCGGCCGTCGTTCGAGATCTCGTTTGAACGAGCGTAAATAATCGCGTGCATGTCTTCGCGACTCGCCGTAAGCGCGCTGCACTAACCCGACGCGCAAGCGAGGAACTCGCCGGCATTCCCTCGCTTACGCATCGGGATAGTAACCATCCGAACTAGCACGCCTCACTACCCGGCGTGTTTCTCCGCCCAGAAGTCGATTACGCGAATCTTTTCCATCTTGGGAAGCAACTGCCCCCCCACTTCGCGATGCGCCGGATGGTCCGCGTATTCTTTCAACCCCTCTGCGGAATCAAACGTAAACATGAAGCAGTGCGTGAATCCCTGATCGTGTGTTTCCGGGCTGTTGTTGGTTCCCCATTCGAACGCCTTGATCGCGTCGATCTTCGCCGGCAACCCGGCCAGTCCAGCTTCCACGGCCCGCACGTCGTCCGGCGAAGTGCTCTCTTTGAACTTGAGAAACACCGCGTGCTTAAGCTCCTTCTCCAACTGCTCCGTTAGCGGCTGGCCCCAATAGTCGATGACGAACACGCCCGCCAGATGTGGTCCAAGCATGGATCCAAAAGCTTTATGATCCGGATGCGGCAAATAGGCGGCGCGGCCCGCGTCGTCGTTGAAGGTCAGCAAGAAGCAGTGCGTGAAGCGCTCGTCGCCTTCGAATCGGCTGATGTTCTCGCCTGACTGGTACTGGCTGATTTCCTTGATCTTCGACGGCAGAGCGCGAAAGGCCTCGACGACGCGGTCGATGTCTGCTTTTTTCGCGGTCGGTTTGAACTTGAAGAATACCGCGTGACGCAACACTTTATCGTTCGCCTCCGATTTGGAATCAGTCGCAGCAGCTTCAGCCGCCGACGCCTGTCCATAGCACGTCGACGAGAATCTGGTTCCGACCAGGCCCACGGCGCATGCCAGCATGAAATAAGGGCGCGACGACAACTTCATTCCCCATTGTAAAGGACGGACCATAACGACTCCTGTTGTTCTTAAGTAACCACCGGTCCAAAATGAGAGCGGACGGTTGATTTACGCTAATCGGGTACGCCGGATCGAGCAATCCCCTGGTACGTAGGAACTTCGCCACCGATTGACGCCGGGATCTGGCGGTGACTCTCACCTTATACCCATGTCAGGCTGTGGACGTCTGCAGTACAATGAGCGCTTCTGCAAATTGCAAACGGGGGAATAATCCATGCTGACCATGTACTTTTGCTATGACGGCAAAGATCCCGTCATCCGCTGTTGGCCGGCCATACCGCGGATTGGCGATACGGTCGCCCTTGCGGAGCTTGGAGACGTAAGCGGACTGTTTGAAGTCACCGAGGTCGTCTGGGAAGGCGAACACGAACCGGCACTGAGCATCTACATCAAACAATCCAAGCTCGAGCAACACCGCACTGGCAGGGCCGACAATCCGACGCCTTGTACTGGGCATCCCCACCACGGCAAGTAGAGGTGCCGCCGGCCCTACGACAGCCAGCGCCGCATCATCATCTCAAGTACTCTGCGCACTTTAGTCTAGTGGCCCAATGCATTCGGCATGCGTTATGCACTCCCTTGCCGGTGGTCGCGTTTCCTTCCAGGATCGGCACGGGGAGAGCGGTAATGTTGCCTCGATCTGTTTCGTGCGACGAATGTGGAACAACGGCAATCGTCCGCGGATATGGTCGCGTCGAATACGCTTGGAAGCAGTCTGGTCAAACTGCAACCACTCTGGAAATCAAAGTTGCCCGCCTGACCATCGATTGCCCGAAGTGCGGAGTCAGGGTCCAGGACCTTTGGATGGCTGATCAGAAAAAAGTTTGATGCTGGCCGGCTATTTTGTCCGTCATAAAAACCGCGAAGAGAATCCCCGATTCGCTGGCATCAGCCCGAGCGTGGTGGACCTTTCAATGTGAAGTCCAGCGTGCCGGCGCCCGACTCGATCTCGACTGTCTGACTATTCCCCTCCGCGTTATCGGGGATGTAATCTGCCGGTTGTCCGAAGTGATCGAGAGTCGTTTTCCCAGCGGCCTTCGCCTCCTCGAATTGCCGAATGGCCTCTTCCGTACTTTGGGGAGCAACCTTTTCATGAACCCCGCGGATCGAGGCGATGTACTTGCCCGGCGTGACGTTTTCTATCGTGTACTTGCCGCCGATCACTTCGGCTCCAAATCCCTGCCCCTTTCCGTCGTCCGATTGGAACGCGATGGAGCCTTTTCCTACTGGCTCGCCATTGTAGGTGACGGTACCGTTGAGCGAATTGGTTCGGCTGCAGCCGCATACCGTAATTGCTCCCAACGCGGCTACGACAAATAGAATGCGGTCTACGGCCATTCGAGTCGCTCCTGATCCTGCATTAGCCGCTTAAGCCTGTCATTGAAGCTTGGTCACTTCCTGCCATTTGCGGGTACCAGCCGCCCGCCACACATCGGTATCAACATTGTCTGCAATAAATGTGATCGAACCATCGACCATCGACACGTTGACTCCGCCCGGATGTGCGCTGCGGGCAGCCGCAAAGGCCCCAGCCCCGGCGGGCCCGCCCCACGGATTGAGTGATTTCGACACACAAGGCGCCGGGTATTCATTATCTTGAACGTCGCGGGGACACGGGCCCGTAGGTTCGTCCGGGATGGATGAGTTCGGCGTCGTATAAGTGGAAAACAGGGAGCCACCCATGTTTCCATAGATGGTCTCGCCCAAGGCACCGCCCCATCCTGGCACAAGTGGAACGATGCCTTCGGAAAACATTAACGTCGAGGACGTGCCGTCGGTAATGTCCTTGAGCTTGACTGGGCGGTAAATGGGAAGCGGGTTCATGCCGGCCGTTGACTTCACTGCGCAATGCGCCTGCCCAAGATCCTGGTGGAAAAGTGCCGTCCGCGGCTTTGATTCGGTTCCCATACATATCGCTCGCGCCCACGCAGCCGCGATAGCTGCCCCGCCAGAACCCGAAGGACGACGTATTCATCTCATTCGGCTGCGGCGTTTTATCGCTGGGACAGTAGTACACAGGAATTTGCGTGTGCCGGGCCTGCCGCAATCTCATGTCATCGCCGATCGGTCCGTTCGGTCCGGGCACGTTGGCCGAATACGTTTCGTTCGGCAGCGTCCAATACAAATCGTAAACTGCTTGCTGCTCGATGTAGGGCAAGATCACCTGAGTCCAGGTGTAAGTATCCCACCAATCGAACTTGCGGCCGTACGGCAGCTCCTTTTTCGACGACTCGTAATTCAACGCACCCAGGCCGACATTCTTGAGATTATTGAGGCAGCTACTGCGCCGCGCCGCCTCGCGCCGCTTGAATGGCCGGCAGCAAAAGCGCCACGAGAATGCCGATGATCGCGATCACCACCAGCAGCTCAACCAACGTGAAACCACGAAGCGGACCGGTTCGCATCTTTCGAGAATTCATGGTGAATATCTCCTTATCTACGCGTCGCGCGTGCATTTCTCCGTAAATCAAGAAAATCGTACGCGGCGGCGGACCAACAGCGCCGCGGCGAATAGGATGGTGATCGATATCGCGGCCGGCTCCGGCACGGCTGCCGGGCCCGCACCGACACCTGACATCAACCCAAACCGGCTGCGCCAGAAGTTGTAATCCTCCGGCGTGACCGTTCCGGGCGTCACGCCCTCGTTCTGCAGCGGGCCGTTGTTGCGCCACAACACGTAGTCGGCCGCATCGACGGCGCCGTTGTTGTTGTAGTCGCCCATCACGCCGGCCGGGCCGCTGATATACGTCACGTTGAGGGGGAACTGCATCCACCGATCAAACCTAAAGTGAATTGCAGGTCTCCGTTGTTGCCGGAGCCGAATACGGACGTATTAAACGCGTTTCCTAAGTTGAGCGTTTCGCTGGGAGCGAACGACGACCCATTTTCCCCCAGAAACAATTCGACTAACTGCGATGCGTTGGAACCACCAGCTTCGTCCCAACCTTCGCCATCGTTGTCGCCCGCAACGGTGCCGGCATCCGGGCCATCGACCGCATCGTAATTCTGATCGTCGAGGCTATTCCACCCGGCAACGTTGAGGGCCGAGCCAGCGCTGGAGATGCGATAGAATTCGAGATTGAGAGTCGCGGTCGTGGTGTTGGTAATGGAGACCTGCCCGTTGGTTTTGTTGACTGTCAACGAGGGTAGCTCGCCGCTGCCCACCGTATCGGGTCCGAACACAGCACTGGTGGTCACTTCCGTCGCGGTAAGTGCATGATCATAAATGCGGAACTCGTTGTAGCTGCCGTCAAAAATCGGATCGGGCCACTGCGATCGGCCCAGCCAATTGTTGTCGTTCGTAAAGCTGTTGAGGTCGATGCCTGGCGGGACTGCTGCCGCCCCAATCGGTGCACCATTGCGATACAGTCGCATGGTGCCGTTGGGACCGGACGAGGTGTCGGTCTGGTCGTAGGTGCCGACGATGTGCTGTTGAACACCCGTAGGCAGTGCGCCCATCTGGCCGATTTCGGTGGCGGCACCGGCTTGATCAGGCGCATGGACCTCGGTGGCCACCCCGTTGGCGAACCGTCCCGAGTTGGCCGCGATGTAGATATATGGTGTCATGGAACCACTCGGGGACGTGTTCTCGCCTCCGTTGGAACTTCCCACATCAACGAATCGTTGCCAGGTGCGCGTTGTCGCCACCGTGGCCCACAATTCGAAACTGAAGGCGCCGCTTGGTCCACTCGACGCGGCAGTGGAAATAATTCCATTCGGCAAGTCCACGTAGGCGTCCGTCAAGGTAGCGGCGTTCGAGCCCTGGCCGGTGTTGGCCGAGAGATCCAACTGTCCGTTGGCAAAGACGTGCGACGGCGTGTCCGCGTCAACCACCGTGCCGTGCGCCGTGCCGATCGAATCGTTCGCGTTAGTTGTAAAACTGTAACGATGCGCAAGTGCGGCCACGGCTTCACGCGAGCCACCGCAGGCCGCCAGACCCACGAGAAGAAGTCCAAATAGGTGTATTCGTTGAAACATTGCAGTGGCTCCCAATGTCTTTTTGTCAAATCAAGTTGAAGCGCGGTGAGACGGTGTCCTAATCACTTGGCACGTCGCAGTCGCAGGCCGAGCAGAGAAAGCGTGACGGCTGCCAGAGCAAGCGACGACGGTTCCGGCACAACGCCGCCGAGCTCGGCAAATGCCGCGGCGCCGTTGATGGTAATAAAATCTGTTTTGAATAGTTGGAAATCGTTAAAGTCGTTGTCCTTATCGCCGTCGAGATCACCTTTGCGGTAGGCCGCCACGGTGGTGTCGGAAGTAAATGCCGTGAAGCTGTTGGGCAAAAACAGCGACCAATCCGCGATATTCACGGTCCCGTCCCCGTTGAGGTCGCTGCGCCCAAACGCTGCGCCCGCATTGCCGGTGTATTGCACCAGACCAAAACCGGTGGAGTTGTCTCCCAGCGTAAAGCCAAAAACAAGATCCTGGAAAGGCGACTTGATCCATGGCGTGCCAATGTTGCGCGAGGTCGTCGGTGCAAGCGCCCACCATCCAACGTGCCGCCCGTCACCGACTCAGAGAGATTGGTTGCCGTGGACGACTGAGCCGTCCACGTACCGTTGGGATCGAACGTGTTCGTCGCATCGATCGAAGTCCATGTCATCGGATTCAAACTGCCGGCCGCCGACGTGATACTGTAACCTTTCACCTGAACGTTGCCGCTCGATGGGTTGGAGATTGAGACCGCGCCCGTGTCGCGGTTGACGATCAGCTCCGGGAGGGAAACGGCGTCCGGTCCCATCATGAATGACTGCGAAACCTCGTTGGCCGGGAGCGCGTGGTTGTATATCCGAAGCTCGTCAATCAAGCCATCGAACAGCGGGTCCGGCCACTGCGAGCGGCCGACCCAATTGTTGTTGTCGACCACCTGCTCCAACAGCGGCCGGATTTCGGCGGTCACTGGCGCTGCGTTGTTGAGATAGAGCGAAGCGGTACCGTTCGGCCCGGCGGCCGGATTGTTCTGGTCCAGCACCAACACGACGTGGTGGCGTTGATTGATGGGGAGCGGTGTGGGAGTGCCAATGATCGGGGTTTCAGCGGGGTTTCCCGTGGCCGCCTTGGTAGTGGCACGAAAGTCAGGGGGAGCAGCACCGCTCTGCGGAATCAGCGCGACGTAAGCCGCGGCGCCGCGCCGTTGGCCATTCCCTCGCCGCCGTTGCTGGTGCCGAACACAAACGCCTCGGCCCAGTTTCGATGTTGCTGGACATTGATCCATGTTTCGATGGTCACCTGCCCAAACGTGCCCCCGTTCACGGCATTGGTGAAAATCCCGTTGGGCAGGTCGAGGAATGCGCCGACCGTTGCCGGCAGGGCGAAATTCTGGTTCGAACCGGCCCCATTGTTGCCGGTCAGATCCAGGTTGCCGCCCGCGTAGCGAGCAATGCCGGTATTGTCGACCAACACGCCGTTCTGGCCGCCGACCGAATCGTTGGCCGTGTTGTCGTTGAAGGTGTACTTATTCACTAGCGCTGCGCCGGCCGGTGCGGCACAAGCCGCCAAAATACCTATTGCAGTTATCATGCGGCACATCGTAATCAGCCCTCTATTGCTGAGAAGTCGATCGCGTTTCATCACTTAATCCTCCCACAGTGCGATACCTACCTACGTGAATCTCGGTGCGTCGGAGGTATCCGAATCATACTCGAACAAAATTTCATAGTCATCGGCGGACGATGAAAGCAACCCAAGCCAGCACGATCGCCAGGGGCAGTGCGACGGGCTCGGGCACCGCGGCGGCAGTCGCCGCCGCGCTACCAGAGGCCGTGCCGAACCGGGCGCGCCAGAAGTCATAATCTTCCGGCGTGTTACTGCTCGGCGTCACTCCCTCGTTCTGCAGTGGGCCGCCTTTGCGCCATAGCACGTAGTCCGCGGCGTCGACGGTGCCGTTATTGTTATAATCGCCGAGCACGCCGACCGGGCCATCCACATAATTCACGTTGGCCGTGATTTGCAGCCCGCCCACCAGCCCAAATATGAATTGCAGATCGCCGTCGTTGCCGGGGCCAAACACGGACGTATTAAAAGCGGTACCCAGGTTCAGCGACTCGCCGGGCCCAATCATCGCGCCCGATTCGCCCAGAAATAGTTCCGCGAGCTGCGACGCGTTCGAGCCGCCCGCTTCGTCCCAACCTTCGCCATCGGAATCGCCGGCAATGCTGCCTGGGTCCGGGCCATCGACCGCGTCGTAATTCTGGTCATCGAGGCTGTTCCACCCAGTCAGGCTCAGGGCCATGCCGGGGCTCGCCAGGCGATAGAAATCGACGTTCACCGGAATGGTTGAATTATTGATCATCGAGACCGCACCGCTGGTCGTGTCAACAGACACCGAAAGTAGCTCGCCGGGGTTGAGCGTATCCGGTCCAAAGAACGTGTTCACGGCCACTTCGGTGGTCGTCAGAGCGTGATCGTAGATGCGAAACTCGTTGAAGCTGCCGTCGAACAACGGGTCGGGCCATTGAGAACGCCCAAGCCAGTTGTTGTTATCCATCATGGTATTGAGCTGCAAATTCGGATGGATCGCCGTTGTGCCCGCCACCCGGCCGTTCAGATACTGTGTGATCGTTCCGTTCGGTCCGGCAGTTGTGTTGTTGTGATCAAAAGCGGAAACAATGTGCTGCTGTACGCCGGTGGGCAATATGACATTCGCATCCGCTGGCGCATCGCCGCCAAATGCTGGATGTCCCACCGTCCAAAGAGTGCCACTGCCGGCACCATTGAATGGGATCAGGGTGATGTAGTCGGTATCGCTTCCACTGCAGGACATTCCTTCGCCGCAATTACTCGTTCCGAAGGCGTAGATTTCGGCCCAATTTCGATGCGTCGCCACGGTGACCCATGTTTCGAATGTGGCAGCTCGGAGAGTGCCTGACTGGAATGCGGCGCTGATGGCTCCGTTCGGCAGATCGACGTAGGCGTCTTCTGTAATGGCATTGGAAACCTGGCCCGCGTTGGCGGAGAGGTCCAGCTGTCCGTTGGCGAAAACGGCCGTTGGGCCGCCCATATCGACGACCGTTCCATGGGCGGTGCCGATCGAGTCGTTCGCGTTGCCGGAAAAGCTGTAGCGGTGAGCGAGCGCGGCGGCCGCTTCGCGAGATCCATCTGCCGCGGCGGAGGTCGCCACGACCAATATGGCCGCATTCGTCACTCGCCAGGCTGTTTTACGAGTGTGTCGTCCATCGCGGTTCATAAGAATCATCCTCCCAGCATGCGGGACTTATCTACGATCACCTTTGGTGCTGTGGAGGCAGCGTCCGAACGTTGCGTTGCTATACCGACATGTACCAGCTAGCCAGACCACGGCCAATGCGACGGCAAGTCGCAGCGAGCCCGGTTCCGGCACACCCAATACCTGCGCCTCAAACGCGCCGCGCCGTTGGCCAAATTGAAATCACTCTTAAACAGCCGGAAGTCAGTGTAGTCATTGTCGCCATCACCATCGAGATCGCCCAAAGCATACGATTGAGCGCCGCTCAACCCCGTTAGACTGCTATAGTTGTTCGTCACGAAGACCGACCAATCGGCAACATCAATCACGCCGTCGAAATCCAGGTCGCCGCGTGAGTATGGAATTCCCCCGTTGCCCGAAAAGGTCACGCTCGCGTTGAGCAGGGTTCCGTTTCCCAACGTCAGGCTGGCGAAAATATCCTCGCGGGGCGACGGCAGCCAGCCGCCCGCAGGTGAAAGCACGATCTCTTCGCCCGCGCTAATCGCTCCCGGATCGCCCGTGGACATTTCGCTAAACTGCAGGTGATTGCCGGCCGCCGTGGTGATCATCCAGGCATTGTTGGCATCGATCGCACCGTTGCCGTTTACGTCATAGTGGCCGGTGATCGGCGTCAGTTCGTCGGCGCAATCGCGCCAAATGCGGACGAGATTGTCAGTGCCGAAAATGTAATGTCGGCCGCTGTCGCGTTCGTCAGGGTGATGGCCCCAGTGTGGCGATTGATCTCAAGCGAGACAGTGTTCGACAAGACGGGCGAAATCCGGAAAATCTGGCCCTCGCCAAGCGATGGAAAAAATGAGTTGCCGAATTTCACGATGTACAGGTTACCCGAATTGTCTTCGCCAAATGACGTGACGTATTGAATGTTGGCACCGCCGCCGATACGGGCCTCGAAGTCGGCCGTGTGGCTTTGCACGCCGGAGAGGTTCGTGCCGTTAAACGATGCTGGATTCGTGCTCGGATTAAACGTGCCGGAATACACGTTTCCGTTGATGAAATCGGAGAAGAAATAGCGGTTTTGAAACTCCGGGACCGCCCCGCGATACACGTAACCGGCGGTCACCGATTGGCCGTTGAAAACCGACGTGTGCGGCAACGGCTGGCCGCTATGCGCGTAGTCGAAAATCGGATTGATGTCGCCCGGCGATCCCGGTCCACCCGCGAACGGCGCGACGGTGGCCACCGTGCCTTCGCGGTCCGTCCAGCCAAAATCAAGCACCGGAGCGGACGGATTCGCGAAGTGACTGGCTGGAATGAAATCGATCTCCTCGGCCGTATTGAACCCGACATCGCCGAAGTAAAAGTCGCCCGATCTGGCGATCGAAACTGGAGCGGTATGGGTTGCGAATCCCGAGGGCAACGACGCTGACGCCCGTCCCCGGCCCCGGAGCACTCGCCGGCGTTGCGAACGGCTGCGTTGAGATCGATCTTCATCAGTTTGCCGTAGGGTGACGTCGGGCTTTCGATCAGCGCGCGATTGAAATCCGGATCGTCCGCTTGCGTGCCGCCGTCGCCCGTGGTCACGAACAGCTCGTTGTTGTTGCCGTTCGGCCGGAAATGAGCCTGGTTCATCGTGTGAAACACGTTGTCGAGGTTCGTGTATTGCAGCAGCCGGCGCTGCAGCTGGGGCACGCCGCCAACAACACGGTACTCGTCGAGTCCATTAATGCGGTTGTTGTTCGTCACAATGTAGAACAGGCCGTTCGATTGAAA
This sequence comes from uncultured Planctomycetota bacterium, assembly GCA_963786455.1. Classification (GTDB taxonomy): domain Bacteria; phylum Planctomycetota; class Planctomycetia; order Pirellulales; family Lacipirellulaceae; genus JABDGM01. The sequence goes on from CAWAZX010000023.1 coordinate 33,776, forward strand.
CTCCGGATGGAACGTCATCGACAGAAGTCCGCCGTCGGAAACAATTGAGCCCGTCACATCCAAAAAAGTCGTGAATGTCTGACGTCTGCAGGTTGTACCTTCGAATGCGGCCCAGCTGGTTGCCGCCGTCGTTGCGTTCCACGATGTATATCGACGTGTTGTCGCCGGGCGCCTGCGTCACATACATCGGCTGATTTAGTCCGCCCACCACGCGTCCGACGGTGTACTCGCCGCGAGAAACGCTCGCGCAAATCCCAAGGAGACAAGACGCGACGACCAACAGCATCAACAGGTCCGCCAACGGCTGGCGAACCGAATAACTCAAAGCTTTCACCAACCTCAATGCCCTTCTCCAGTTCGCGATTCTGCCGCGGCCGGCTTCCTGCCCCAGAAGCCGGCCGGTTGACGGGATTTCGATTACACAATCCGACGACAAGACCTAATTCCCACGAATAGCGACATCTATCTTGCCTGGAAAAGACCGCCTCCGCCACCATCACAGACTAGTAGATAATAACCGCCATTTTGCTGTAGTTTTGCATTCCCAACAATGAGATTAAGCGGCAGCGTCTTTGAGATATATTTCGAACATGTTCTGAGATATATTCCGCATCCTGCTGACTGGATTTTGGATTCCGTCAGACTTACAATGTGCTATTCTTATCGTGCATTTGTCGGTGAATCCACAACAATGGCAGGTGGCGTCCCAGGCACAGATGTACTGCGACCTTTGGCCGGCCCCCACAACTTTTGTCACTTGAAGTTGAGAAGATTTGTATTGAAGACCCGTTCGCGGACGACCTCTCGGTATGGTTGAACGCCCCAGAGTCGCGTTGGATGTGGAAACTTCGCTCGTCTATGGCAGGCGAATTCTCGAAGGTGTGTCCCGATACCTCCGCGCCAATCGCCCCTGGTCCATTTATCTCGAACAACATGAGCTTAGAAGCGACCTGCCCGGATTGCTCAAACGGTGGGCCGGAGACGGGATCATCACACGGCAGGTCACGCCCAGCTCGGTCAAGTTGCTCACACGGCGCCGGCTTGCCGCCGTCGATCTGAGCGACATCCACCCTCCACTGGGAATTGTGCGGATCGGCTCCGCCGACGCCGCCATTGGTCGCATGGCTGCCGAGCATTTGCTGGAACGCGGGTTTCAGAAATTTGGTTGCTGCGGTTTCACCAACGAAAACTGGTCCGCAGCGGCGGCGCCAGGGATTTGTTGCCGAAGTTGATCACGCCAGCTGCCGCTGCAGTGTGTATGAATCTCCGCGTGCGGGGTTAAAGGTATGGAAACAGGACCAAACACGATTGGTCGACTGGATCCGCTCGCTCCCCAAGCCGGTGGGGATTTTCGCCACGAATGATTTGCGCGGACAGCATGTCCTCGACGCCTGCGCCCGCGAAAACATCGCCGTGCCGGAACAGGTGGCCGTCATCGGCGTCGATAACGACGAGCTGCTCTGCAATCTTTGTAATCCGCCGCTTTCCAGCGTCATTCCCGATCCCGAACAGATTGGTTACGAAGCGGCTAAGTGGCTCGACCGGCTGATGCAAGGTGAGACGCCAGCCGCCATGGAAAAGGAGATCCCGCCGCAGGGCATCGCTGTTCGGCAGTCGTCGGATGTGTTTGCGGTGTCCGATCCGGTTCTGGCCAAGGCGCTGCGATTCATTCGTGAGCGGGCCTGCGAAGGGATGACGGTCCAACATTTGGTGGATCACCTGCGCGTTTCGCGCAGCTGGTTGGAGCGAAGTTTTCGCCAGCCTGTTGAACCGTTCGCCGCAATCGGCGATCCGGATGGTGCAAATCAAACGCTGCAAGGAATTATTGCTGTCGACGCCCCTGTCGCTGGAAAGGATCGCACAGCTCACCGGGTTCGAGCATCCGGAGTACATGAGCGTCGTTTTCAAGCGTGAGACAGGCGATACACCGGGACATTACCGGGCGCGGCAGGGACACGAGGGCCACAACGAAAATAATGGCAATCATCTTCCATCGAAAAAGAAATCCCCCAAGAACGCGGAAAAACGAATGACAGGTGGCACGCCCTGAAGGGCGAGGTTTTCCTGGAAGCAAATTTCTCGTCGTTCGTGATATAGTGATGACGAGCAAGCTAAATAGTTATGAGCTACTCGTTTCACCCAAGCGCAGCGTGCCGATGCGGCTTCTTGGACTAATAACTGTGATTCTGGCGTGCACGCTCACACCCGAGCACGGCGCTGTACTTGCCGCACAGCCCGCCGAGGACAGCTTCGCCGCCACCATCAAGCCGATTCTTGCACGGCGCTGTTTTGCCTGCCACGGGCCGGACGTCGAAAACGGCGGCTTACGGCTGCACAAGGGCGAGATGGCGCTTGCCGAGTTGGATTCAGGCGGAAGGGCCATCGTTCCCGGCAATCCGGATGCGAGCCTTCTCTTGCGCGCGTGTCGGCAGAAGACGAAAGCGAACGCATGCCGCCGGAAGGCAAGCCACTTGCGCCGGAAGAAATCGAAGCTCTGCGCACTTGGATTGCGCAAGGCGCCAAATGGGCGCAGCATTGGGCGTTCGTACCACCCAAGGCCCACTCGCCGCCGGCAGTGAATGATCGACACTTGGGTGCGAAACCCTATCGATGCGTTTATTCTGGCCAGGCTTGAGGCGGCAGGACTTCGCCCTGCTCCATCGGCTGATAAGCGCACGCTGGCTCGCCGGGCTTATTATTCCGTCACCGGCTTGCCGCCCACAAACGAGCAACTCGAAAAGTTCATGTTCGATGAGTCGCCTGGCGCGTGGGAGCGGCTCGTCGACGAGCTTTTGGCTTCACCGCACTACGGCGAACATTGGGCTCGGCATTGGCTCGATCTGGTGCGTTACGCCGAGACGAATAGCTTCGAGCGCGACGGCGTTAAACGAAATGCCTGGAAGTATCGCGATTACATCATTCGCTCACTCAACGACGACAAGCCGTACGATCAATTCTTGCGTGAACAGCTGGCCGGTGACGAGCTGGACGCCGTCACCGAGGAGTCGATCATCGCCACCGGATACTACCGACTGGGTATCTGGGACGATGAGCCCGCCGACCCAGTTCAATCTGCGCTACGATGAGTGGGACGACATCATCTCGACGACGAGCCAGGTGATGCTCGGCCTCACCGTCGGCTGCGCCCGCTGTCACGACCATAAGATTGATCCAATCCCGCAGGCCGACTACTACGGACTTGTTGGCATTTTTCGCCGACATCACTCCGTATGGCAACCGCGGCGACGAGGCGACCAACAGTCAATGGGATCTTTCGTCGCCCGAAGAGGCCGCATTACGCCGGGCGCTGCGTGAGAAGGAATCAGAAATCGAGCGCGAGAAAACTTCCATGGAAGAAGTCGGCATCAAGCGTATGTCCGCGGCCGATCAACGCCGCAGCGAGACGCCCGAGCGGCGAGCAGTTACTCGATGAAAAACTGCGCCAGTATCTCAACGCATCGGAATTTGCAGCTGTACCGCGAAACTCTCGATCGACTTGAAGCTTCCCGCGACAAAAGTCGCAGCCTGCCGCGTGCGGCATCGGCCTTGGCGTTGGCGCGCTGCGAGGCGCACCCTGAGCCGACACATATCATGCTCCGCGGTAACCCGCACGTACGTGGTGAAGTGGTCGAGCCCCATTTTCCTGAGCTCTTTGGCGACTCCGTGCCACAAATTCCACCTGCGGCGGCGGATGCCCGCTCCGCCGGCAGACGACGCGTTCTGGCCGAGTGGATTGCCTCGCCGCGAAACATGTTGACAGCACGGGTCATCGTCAATCGAGTTTGGCAGCACCACTTCGGTCGTGGCATTGTCCATTCTGCAAATAACTTCGGCCAGTTGGGCACACCGCCCACGCATCCAGAGTTGCTGGATTGGCTGGCACTGTGGCTAATCGACCACGACTGGCAGCTTAAGCCGCTGCACCGGCTGATCATGACCTCCAGCGCCTACCGCATGTCGTCCGTCGGCAATGATGCGGCACTTGCGGCCGATCCAACTAACGACCTGTTTTGGCGGTTTGACATGCGCCGCCTCAGCGCCGAAGAAATTCGAGATTCCATCTTGGTCGTAACGGGTGAGTTCAATCCGAAGATGTATGGCCCGAGCTTTTATCCCAGGTTGTCGCGCGAGGTGTTGGCCACGCAGTCGCGGCCCGGCGACGGGTGGGGACGATTCCTCGCGCGAGAGGCCGCCCGGCGGAGCGTGTACATGTTCATCAAGCGCTCGTTGCTGCCGCCGTTCCACACGGCATTCGACTTTCCGGACGTCGATACGAGTTGCGAGGCCCGCTTTGTCACGGTGCAGCCCGGCCAGACGCTCGCGCTGCTGAACGGCGACTTTGCCAACTCGGCCGCCGTGAAACTGGCCGATCGCGTCGTGGCTGATACCGGCGACGAACCGCGGCAGCAAATCGAGCGTGCATTTGAGCTGATCTTGAACCGACCGGGCGACGACGATGAAGTCGCCGAGGGGCTGACTCTGGTTTCGCGGTTGCAGCAGCAACATGGTTTATCGGCGCGCAAGGCACTCGATCAATGGTGCTTGACCGTTTTGAATTTAGCTGAGTTTATCTATCTTGATTGATGCCGCATTCATTGGACAAACGACGGATGCACGACACATGAATTCGAACGCACATCAACGCAACTTTTGTGGCCGGACCAGGCGTGAATTCCTTTGGGAAACCGGCTGTGGCTTTGGCGCCGCCGCCTTGACGTCGCTGCTCACCGGCGATGGATTTCTGCCACGGGCCGGCGCCGCTTCGCTCTCACATGGCGCGAGTAACCCGCTTGCCTCCAGGTCGCCAAGACTGCCGGCCAAAGTCAAGAGCGTCATCTTCCTGTTCATGTATGGCGGACCAAGTCACATCGATACGTTCGACTACAAGCCGGATATGGTCGGGATGGACGGCAAAACCATCGACGTCAAAACCTTCGGTCGGGGCGGCCATAAGAACCAGGGGCGAATCGTCGAACCACGCTGGAACTTTCATCAATATGGCCAGTGCGGCAAATGGGTCAGCGAGCTGTTCCCCCACTTGGCCCATTGCGTCGACGACATCGCCTTCGTGCATTCCATGACCGCCGAGTCGCCGATCCACGGCTCGGCCCTGTTCATGATGAATTCCGGCCGGCTCTTGAGCGGAAGTCCGGCGCTGGGCTCGTGGGTGAACTATGGCTTGGGTTCCGTGAATGAGAACCTGCCGGGTTTTGTCGTGATGCTTGACCAGTCTGGCGGCCCGATCAACGGAGCGAAGAATTGGTCCAGTGGTTTCATGCCAGCCACGCACGCTGGCACCGTGTTTCGCGCTCGCGGGACACCGATTAACGACCTGTCTATGCCCACAGACGTAAGCGACCCCTTGCGGCGCGATGTGCTGGATTCACTCGGCCGGTTGAATGAACGTCATCGCGCCGCCCGGCCCGACAATACGGAATTGGCGGCACGGATCGCCACCTACGAGCTAGCGTTCAAGATGCAGCAGGCGGCACCGGAGGCGGTGGATCTCCGTCAAGAATCAATGGCAACGCGCGATCTGTATGGGCTGGACAATGAAGCGACGCGTGATTTCGGCACGCGCTGCCTGCTCGCCCGCCGCCTGGTGGAGCGCGGCGTGCGATTCATCCAGGTTTATTCCGGCGGTGCCCATAACGACGAAAACTGGGATGCCCACGGCGACCTCGTCGCGAACCATAACCGGCACGCCGGCGCGACCGACAAGCCGATTGCCGGCCTGCTGCACGATCTGAAGCAGCGCGGCCTGTTGGACGAAACACTTGTGGTGTGGGGCGGCGAATTCGGCCGACAGCCCACCGCCGAGTACGACGTCGGCACCGGCCGCGACCATAATTCCTATGGCTTTACCATGTGGCTAGCCGGCGGCGGCATCAAGGGCGGCGTCAGTGTTGGCACGACCGACGAGCTGGGCGCCACCGCGGTCGACAAGCCGTTCCACGTCAAGCGGCTCCACGCCACCGTGCTGCAGCAAATGGGACTCGACCCGAATGGGCTGTCGTACTTTTTCCGCGGCCTGGACCAAAAGCTTGTCGGCGTCGAAACGGTCGATCCAATAACAGAAATCATTGCCTGACTCAAACCAATAAATGGACCACGAAGGCACGAAGAGCACAAAGAATGATAGATGAGCGATGAGTGATAGGCGGTAAAGGATGATGCCAAACGATAAGAGTGTTTAACACTCTCGTCCGTCATCTTTCATCGCTTATCTGTTTCTTCGTGCCTTCGTGGTTTAGTCTGCATGGAGAAGAGCAATCTCGATGAATAATGGAAAGTCGTTTCGACTGGACGGGCGCGTCGCCCTGGTCACCGGAAGTACGCGTGGCCTGGGGAAGCAAATCGCAATTGCACTGGCCAGCGCCGGCGCCCGAACCGCGATGAACTATGCGAATGACCTCGTCAACGCCGAAGCGGCGTTGGCCGACTTGCTGCGCGTCTCCCGTGACTCATGCCTCGTCCAAGCGGATGTCACCAATCGGGATTCGGTTGATAAACTGTGCCGCGAGGTCGCCGATGCGCTCGGCCCCATCGACATTCTAGTTATCAACGCCACGTGCAGTCAGCCCGAGCGGCCATTCGAGGAATATGACTGGGAATTCTTTCAATTGATGTTCGACTATTTTGTGAAAAGCCCAGTGCTCTTGATGCAGGCGTGCCTGCCGCATATGAAGCAACAAAAGTGGGGCCGGATCGTACACATCACCAGTGAAGTCGTGGCGTTGGGTACGGCCCCCTTTAGCGCATACGTCGCGGCCAAAGGCGGTCAAACCGGGCTGGCCCTCAGTACCGCACGAGAACTGGCCTGCTCCGGAATCACGGTCAACATGCTCGCGCCGGGCTGGATTCCCGTCGAGCGGCATGCAAACTACTCGCCCGACGCGATGCGCACATACGCCGCGCAAGTGCCCGCTGGTCGGATGGGAACGCCCGATGACGTAGCTCCAACCGTCGTCTACCTGGCCAGCGAGGAAGCCCGGTTTGTCACCGGTCAAACTCTCTCCGTCAATGGCGGCAACACGGTGCTTAACAGCTATCTCGGCGAAAGCGCCACGCGCTGAACGTTAGCGCCTTTTAGTGAAGTTGGGTGGCAACTGACCGCTGCGACTGCGGCCTGCCATGCTACAATTTCCGCCATGGGAAATCATCGCCGTTCACTGCGACGACTGAAGCCGCGGGTTGGTCGCCGCACCCAGCCGGGTACTAAACCGGGAACTCTCACCATTCCGGCCGACGCGCGGCCGACGACGCTGCGCGTCATGGCGTATAACAAAGAACGCGTGATGGAACGCGAGGTGCACGATCCGCTGGAGCTGCGCGAACTGGTCAACCAGTGGCCCGTCGTGTGGGTCGACGTCGTCGGCCTGGGCAGCGAAGAAACGTTGCGAGCGATCGCCGAGATCTTTCACATCCATCCGCTGGCGCTGGAAGACATCGTCCATGTCCACCAGCGGGCCAAGGTCGATCCATACGACCAGAATCTCTATTGCGTGATGCGAATTCCCGATCCGACCAACGAGCAAATCTACCGAGCAGTTCAGCCTGGTGCTCGGCAAGAATTACCTGGTGACGTTCCAGGAGCGGCCGGGCGACTGCTTCGATTTGATCCGCGCCGGCATTCGGCACGAGCAGAGCGCGATGCGACAAGGGACACAGGCCGATTATCTCGCCTACCGGCTGATCGACGCGGCGATCGACGCCTACTTCCCCGTGCTCGAAGGGATCGGCGACCACCTCGACCAGCTCGACGACCAGGTCGCGGCCGCCGAAAGCCGCGCATGCGTTTGCCGAGCTGCATACGGTGAAACGCGAGCTGCTCATGCTGCGGCGGGCCGTGTGGCCGCTGCGCGATGCCATCAACGAGCTCCGCCTCGAGACCACGCCGTTTATTTCACCGACACCCGCGTGTATCTCCGCGACTGCTACGACCACGCCGTGCAGCTGATCGACTTGTTGGAGTCGTACCGCGACATCGCCGGCGACGTGCGCGATTTCTACCTGTCGTCGATCACCAACCGCATGAACGAGGTCATGAAGACGCTCACCGTGATCGCGACGATCTTTCTGCCGCTGAGTTTCATCGCCGGCGTGTACGGCATGAATTTCAACACGGAAGCGTCGCCCTGGAACATGCCCGAGCTGAACTGGCGGTACGGCTATCCGTTCGCCCTGGCGTTGATGGCCGCGGTCGCGGTCGGCATGCTGCTGTATTTTCAAACGCCGCGGCTGGCTGCGCGGCGATCCGAGCCATCGACGATGAGCACGAACAAGAGTACGAGATCACGAGCGTGCCAGCCTGACAATCCGATGCGCTCGTCCAGCGCTGGAAAGCCTGACCTACAACACGCGGGTTGACCACCGCCTGGCCGTCGTCGCCGGCCAGTCGCGGCAGCAGGTCCCAGCGGCGATTGCCCACGCACGGCCTCGCGCGGCAGCGATTCGATGAGCTTAAGCCGCGGCAACAGGCCGATGCGGTGGGCCACTTGGATCGCCAGCCCCGGCCGGGCGTTGGCTTCCAGCACCACCGGCCCGATCTTGGCGTCGACCACGAAATCGACGCCGATGTAGCCCATCTCCAGCGCGTCGGACAGCTTCATCGCCGCGGCCAGCAGCTCGCGCCAGCCGGGAATCTCCAGCCCGCCGATCAGCTCGCCCGTGTCCGGATGCCGGGTGATCATGCGGTTGTTGCACACGCCGCCGAACGTGCGGCCGGTCACCAGGTGCACGGCCGCGGCGGCCGCCCCCTGGTGCAAGTTGGCCCGGCCTTCGGATTGAATCGTGGGCAGCCGGACCATCGCCATCACCGGCACGTTGCGATACAGGATCACGCGGACGTCCGGCGTGCCGCCCACCGCGATCCGCTCCATCGTCGGGATGCATGATGATCCGCTGCTCGACGATCGCGCTGTCGACCTGCCCGCCGAGCGAATACAGGCCGGAGAGAATCGTCGACAGGTGATAATCGAGGTCGCTCTCGGTGATGATCCGGCCGCTGGGCGTTTCGTAAGTCGTTGCCCTTTCGGCGGGCGATGACGATGATGCCGCGGCCCGCCGCGCCGGAGGCCGGCTTCACGACGAACTCGCTGCGGTCGCCGATGAGCTTGCGTAAACCGCCGCACGTCGCCGTAGCGGCGAATGACCGCGTACGTCTCCGGCACCGGGATGCCGTGCGCGTGGCAGATGTTCTTCGTGATCGTCTTGTCGTCCACGCGCGGATACAGTGCGCGCGGATTGCTCTCCTGGATGAACGCCAGGTTGCGCTGGTTGATGCCCAGCATGCCGGCTCTCTCTCAGCTCGTGCGGCCAGACGAACAACCGGCGGCGTCGAGTGACTCATCGGACAGGCTCGCTCGGTTCGACCAGATCGCGGAACCGCCACAGCTCGGTGAGGCGATAGCCGGCGTAGCGGCCCAGCACGATGAACGCGGCGATCGTGAAGAAATGCGCTTCAGGATACGTCAGCACCAAGTCGCCGACTTCGTCCCAGCCGCAATACGAGATAGCACAAGCGCCGCGACGACCACCGTCCCCACGGCCAGCTGAATGCGTAAACCAAGCCGTCTTCTTCCACCGTGACGTGGAACCGCTCGATCAGCATCGTCAGGATGACCATCGGCAAGAGCACGACTTCGGCGCTCGGCGTGGCAGCAAGTAGTACAACATCGAAACGCCGAACACGACGCACAGGATCACGAGCGTGAGGATGATGCTCAAGCCGCGGCACCATCAGCAGCCGCAGCCTCTCCAGCCAAAGCCGGCCCACAAGGCCGACCGTGACCACGACGATCAAGATCGCCAGGCCGGTTTTCCAGTCGGCATAAATGAAGCTCATCGCCAACAGCGCGGGCGAGAATGTGCCGAACGTTCCCAAGCCGACCACGTTGCGCATGAATGCCGTGATCAGCGCGGCGAACGGCAACAGCAGCAGAATCTTCATCACCGTGTGCATCGGCACCGGCAGCCGCCTCAGGTCGAAAATCTGAGTGGATCCGCCGCATTTCGCCCCGCATCACCAGCTCATCGGGCGAGAGCCGCTTGATCGAGAACGACGGGCGAACGGTGGCCTGCACATTGCTGGAGGCCGAATGGACTTGCTCCGCATCCCGGCGAACCGGTACGTAATTCATCGGCAGGCTCAGCGAGTAGCCGTTGGTCGGGTCAAACGGCACCCATTCTTGATTCTGGAAAACCTCCACCCAGACGTGCGGCTGTACTTCGCCCCTGCCGAACGACGAAACCCGTGACCAGCCGGGCAGGAAACTGCAGCACCCGGCAAAGCGTGACCATCGTCCGGGCGCGAGCCAGCGGTGTGCCGCGACCGAATTGCACCGCATCGGCCACCGTGTCGCCGGCCGCCTCCGGCTTGGAATCTATGCCCGAACAGTACTCGAATATCCACTGCAGCCGTTGCGATTCGGTCTCGGAGTCGTCCGGCGCGAGCCCGGCCACTTCTTGCACTTTCGCATTCGATTTCGGAAATATGTCTTCCTCGCGGAGGTACCGCGTCCGAGCGTCAGTCGTCAGGTTCTCCAGCGCTGGGTCACGGGCGGCGTTCGGCCGCGGGCTCAGCCGAAAAATAAAACTCGCGGTGGCCGTGTAGGGCGTCGGTGACGCCTGTCTCGTTTCTAACAGGAGCAAACGATTGCCATCTCTCGCGCGTGGGCTGCGCACCCTCGCGTGCAGGTTCGAATTGGGGACACTCCACGTCTCGCTCAGCACGTCGCAGTAGCGGGTTTCAAACGGCATGCCTAAGCTGACCTCTGCTTCTTCCGGCGACGTCAAATTCTCTGCCACGAACTGCACACTGTATGTCAGCTCCCACTGGCTATCCTCCGTAGCAATCCGCTCGGCCCGCAGCGCGCGGTAGCGCAGCCCCATCGCGATGCTGCCCAGCAGCACGAATCCTATGATGGCGATGGTGCTCAGTGTCCGCGAATTCACGGCGAATGCTCCCGGGTCGACGAAGCGACCATTTTTCCTGCTGGGCCGATTGTTTTCAATTATAGTTCTGAATGACGGCGGTCTTTTGAGCGGAAAAACTCACGGCTCCAACCGGAAACGCGTTCCGCATAATCGCTGCCAACGGTAAAATGAGACCTAAACCGACGTGTGCCCGCGGCCCACATCCGGCACAGGAGAAATCCAACGATGGTATTTCGGGCGTATTCGTCACCTTGGACAAGTTCCTTGGGCCAAAACCGCGCCACGGGGTTAATACTGCTCACGCTGCTGGCGCTGGGTGGAACCAACTTGCTGAGAGGCCAACAATCCGTGTCCGCCGACGATAAACGCATCATTGGCGCCACCGCGATCGTCAAGGAAGCGGGCACAGGCATTCCTTTTCGAGCGCGCATCGATACCGGCGCCAAAAGTTGTTCTCTGCATGTCGAGAAGATCGAGATCATCGACGAAGATAAGTCTCGGCTGCGCAACATCGGCAAAACGGTTCGCTTTCTGGTCAAAGGCGAGAATGGCAAGACCGAATGGATTGAAACAAAAATTGCCGCCGCCGTGCGCATCAAGTCTTCGGTCTTCAAGAATGGCGAGTTCGATCGCCGCTACAAGGTGCGCCTCACGCTCCAGTGGAAGGAATTTCGCAAAGAGGTCCTCGTCACGCTGAACGACCGCACCGAAATGGCGTATCCACTATTGATCGGTCGCAATTTTCTTCGTGGTGACTTTCTGGTGGACGTAGACCAGAAAGGCGATGCGTCGTAGGCCCATTCGTCGTTCTACGACACCGCTAGCAGTCTTGTTCGATGGGTTGGTGGCGGACTATTGCCGCTAGCACGCACACCCAAGTTGACGCCTGCCGCCAAATCCTCATACTTGGCGACACGGGCCATGGTACCCGCCACGTTTGCCCGACTCGAGCGACCCAATCAAGGAAGAGAGGGACGTCATGCACCGGTCTTTGCGGCCAGCTTGCTTCTTCGCGACAAGTGCTTTGTTTCTCGGCATCGCGGCCGCCGGCGGCCAGCCACTCCTCACGCCGCCCACGCTCCCCACGACTCCCGCCGACACCACTCCGATCGAACCGTCACTGACTGAGCCCGCCGGCGACAAGCGGACGGAAAACAGCAGATTGCTGCGCCTTGCGCAGCGGAAGATGGAGAACAACGCCGCGGACGGTGTTGCCGCTCAACAGGTAGCGCACTTCCAATCGGTCGACGCCGTGTTCGCTCAGCAAGACGTCGTGGAACAGCAAATCAAAGACCTCGCCGCGCGGAAGTTTGAGCTCGAAGACAAGCTCAATGCGCCGCCTGCTGACCCGTCTCAAGCCGGTGAAGCCTACCCGTTTGTTGAGCTCGACCGTTTAAAAGACGAACTTGCTTCCGAGCAATCGCGCGCGAGCCAGATCGACGATCGGGTAACTGCCGCGAAAGCCGCGTTGGAAAAGGCGCAGCGATCGTTCGACGAGAGCGAGGCGAAGCGCCGCCAGTCCCAGGAGGCGTTCGAACAAAACAAGACGGCGCCAAATGTTCATGAACTCGCCGCCGCCGCGGAAGTTGCACAACAGGTCGCCAAATTGGCGGCCGAAACGGTGACGCTACGCACTCGCGAAGTCGAACGCGAACGCCTTTCGCACGAAGTGCAACAGATGGTCGTGCGCGTCTGTCAGCAACAGGTTGCGCGACTGGCTCCACTCGTGAAATTCTCAGATGCCGACTACCAGGAGCAGCTCGAGCAAATCAAGAAAAAGGAAGATTCCGCCCATCGCTCGCTGGCGAGTGCCCAAAAATACCTCCATGAGGCGAACGTCGAGCTCCGTGAGCTTCAGCCACGGTTAGAGGCTGAGACGGGCGATCGAACTCTACTCACGGAGCAAATCGAAGCCCAACGGCGGCGGCGCGAGCGCCGATCCGACGAGATCGATTCGCTCACTCAGCGGCTCAGTTGGCTCGCCCAGCTCCGCGTCGCCTGGAACCGGCGCTACAACATGGCGACCGCCGGCGGCTCAGGCGACACAGCGACGACCGCCACACTCGCCTGGGGCGAGCTCAAGGACTGGCAAACAGAAACTCAAGCCGTGATCGACGAGCTCTCAGCCAGTCTTCGCGCTCAAATCTTCGCGATCCGCACGATCCGCAGCTCACTCACTTCGGTTTCCAAAAAAATCGACGCCGCCAAAGATAGCCCAGCCGAGGTCCTGACTGCGCTGAACACTCAGCAAACCCAGGTCGAAGCCATGCTGCGGATCCACGAGACCAACCTCGTGACGATCGAAACCAGCCGCCGCGTGCACGAAAAGTTACTCGAAGAACTAGGCCGCGGCGTACTCGCGTTGAATCCGAAGAACTTGGCGCTCGGCGCGTGGGATCGCGCCCTGGACATTTGGCAGATGGAGATCACCAAGATCGAGGACCGCGGCGATTACTGTCAGCAAGATCGTCCAGTGCCTTGTCGTATTCATCGGCGGCTGGATCGGGGCCCGCGTGCTTCCGACCATGTTCGCCAACCGCTTTCTCAAGCGATTTCGCCTGAGCAAAGACGCCACCGCCGCGGTCCGCACGCTCGTCTTCTATTTTCTGCTGGCGATCGTCACCGCTGTATGCCCTGCGGACGATCAACGTGCCGCTGACGGCATTCACGATCCTCGGCGGTGCGCTCGCGATCGGCGTCGGCTTCGGCAGCCAGGCGCTGATCAACAATTTCATCGGCGGCCTGATCATGCTGGCCGAGCGGCCCGTCCGACTCGGCGAGCGGATCACCTTCGGCAATTTCGACGGCGTCGTGGAAGACGTCGGCTTTCGCTGCACGAAGCTCCGCACCGCGACCGACCACCTGGTCACGATCCCCAACTCGACGCTGGTGAACGAATCGATCGAAAACGTCGCCCGCCGGCGCACGATCCGCCGGCTGTTGAACATCACTATCCCCAGCGATACGCCGCGCGATCGAATCGCCGCCGCCGTGCAGGCGATCCGCGACATCCTCGAGGAGAAAGACATCCGCGAGCGAATTCACCCGATCGTCGGCTTCGAAGAATTCCCGCCCCGCGTGTTCTTCAGCGAATTCAACGCCAGACAGCCTCAACATCCAGGTGCTCTACTGGTACGCCCCGCCGGACAACTGGGCCTACATGGACCACGCCGAACGCGTGAACTTCCGCATCATGGAAGAGTTCGAACGCCTGGGCGTCGACTTCGCCACATCGCCTCGAAGCCGATGTACCTGACGTCACGCGACAGCCAGCGTCGCGAACCTGGCGGCTTGATCCCAAGCCTATGCCTCGTCGTCGGCCGCTTAGTCGACCTTACCTTGCGGTCAACCACGGCAACACCGCCCCGGCGAGCGACAGCACCAAAAAGAATCCCGACATGTCGGTGATCGTCGTCAGGATCGGCCCAGAGGCCAGCGCCGGATCTTGACCCAGTCCGCGCAGAATGAGCGGAATCGAGCCGCCGAAGCACACCGCCACGAGCGTGTTGATCGCGAGCGCCGCTGCCACCACGGCGCCGAGCACCCAGTTGCCCTGCCACACCCAGCCCACCAGTCCGAGCAGCAAGCCCGAGCACAACGCCGTTGATCACGCCGACGGCCGCTTCCTTTCCCAACACGCGCCACAACTCCGACGGGCTTGATGAAACCCAGCGTCAACTCGCGCATGCTCACCGCCACGGCTTGATTGCCCGAGCAGCCGCTCATGTCGGAGATGATCGGCAGGAACACGGCCAGCGCAATCACCGCCGAGAGCGTGTCCTGATGCAACGCGATCACGCTGGCCGCGACGATGTTGAGCACGATGTTCACGCTCAGCCAGCTCAGCCGCCGCATGCTGCGGACCCGCAGCGGCATCGTCCGCAGCTCCTCGCCGCCGACGATGCCCATGAATTTCAGGAAGCTGCGGTTCGAACGCTCTTCGGCCGCTTGTTCGACATCGGCACTCCGCACGACGCCCACCAACACACCGTGCTCGTCCACTGCCGGCACGCCGAACAGCGGGTGGCGATCAAAGAAATCGCTCCAGCTCCTCCAGCCGGGCCGTATCGCGCACTTTCAAGCGGATCGCCGATCATGACTTGCGACAGCGGCTCTTGCGGGGACGAGAGCAACAAGTCTCGCAGTCGCAGCACGCCGACCAGTTTTCCCAGCATCGAAACCACATACGCATACTGCACATCGAAGCGGCGATAGCGGTCCGGCATGGCTCCGCAGGTCGTCGAGCACGTCGCCCACCGTCAAATGGTCGCGGTAGGCCAGGTACTCCGTGATCATCAGCCCGCCGGCCGAATCCGGCGGATACGACATTAATCGCCGCGCATCCTCGGCTTCATCTGCCGGCATCGCGTCCAGAATCGCCGACGCCTCCACTTCCGACAGCCGTCCGATAACGTCGGCCTGCTCGTTGCTCGGCATTTCGCTCACGATCGCCGCCGCGTCCTCGCTCGGCAGCCGCTCGATCATCTGCGCGGCCTGCGCCTCCGGCAGATCGTCGACGAGCCTGGCCGCCACGCGGCGCGGCAATGCCTTGAGCAGTCGCGACTGGTCTAATTCACTAAGGTGCGATATCGCATGCACTGCCTCCGCCGGTTCCAGGGCGGACACAAACTTCGAGATCGCGGTCGCATCCTGTGCTGCCACCGCTGCTTGCAATCGGTCCAACGATTCACTTTTGGTTCGATCCGTCATTCGCAATGCCTCGCGGCGTGTGGTTGGGAGGAGGTGTTTAAGGTCACCAAATCATGGCTTGGGTAGTGCCAGCTTGATCGCCACGAAATCACGATTTTTTGAATCGCGAATGCTTGTTGCCATTGAAGGATAGGTGGCGAACGGCCGATAGAATAGCAATCTCCGCGGCTTCTTGATGGGGCATTGGCGCAAACCAGAATCTGCCAAAACCTGGAAGCGTTGGCATGCCGCTTGCTCATTTTCCGCGGACTTTCAGGATCATCTCGTCAAATCAGGAAGCAAGCCAGCCACAAGTCACATTCTTACCTAGTCCAGCCGATTTGCCCAACTTCCAGGGAATTGCTGCGATACAGGCGGAGTATTTTGCAGGAGCAATTGTAATGCAAGCGGCCTTAGCCGAACTTCCATCGACGCACACCTCCGAACGGACCGACTTGGCCAAAATGGCCAAACAACAGCTCGAACGCCATCCGCATTTCCGCGGCCGGCTCACCGGTTTGCGAATTGAGAACCGCGGAAAGACTCTGTTTCTTTCCGGCCGGCTGCCGACGTTCTATCTCAAACAGTTGGTACAGGAAGCCGTTCGCCACCTGCCCGGCGTCCAGCACGTGCTGAATGAAATCGACGTCGTCAACCCGTACGGCGTCAGCAGCGAGCGCATCTGATCGCCGCCGCCCTCGCGTGACATCTCCCGAGTTAACGGCGCGTCTGGCCCCGCGCGGTCTGCCCCGCGCTTGTAGTTCCGTGCCCTGCTGACTACGATCAGGTTAGGCGGCTTTCGTCTCCGCAGTTACTCCTCTCGGCTGGGTGCAGGCCAAGCACTTCTCCGTTTGACCACGTGGAAAGCAGCCCGTCTACTGGCTGTTCACGGCCTGGCGCGTGACTTTCCATTTCATCCGCATCGATTTCGGCCAAGACATTTCGCGCACGCGCCAATTCGACGCAAAACATCACATGTTGACCATCTGGCAAACCCAATTCGGCGACGGACCGCTCGTAGCATGTGCGGTCCACGATGGGCACGCGGTGCGGGCAGAAGTCGCCGAATGCCTCCGCTTGGATGAGAACCAGCGACGATATGAGGAGGATCCGTACACGGCGGAGTGGACGTCGATCGCACCCACGCGGATCGTCGCACGGCGATCGCGTTTCGAGTTGGATCTGAACCGCCCACGCGAGAAAGCCGTCTACATCACCCCGGCGGATGCTGGGGACTGGACGTGTGGCGGTGTCGCCCGGCCCCGCACGTGGTTGAGCATTCGCTCCGCATGTACGACGATTTTTACGCCCACTTGCGACTGCTGCTCGAGCGGCTGGTTTCGCGGCATCGGCGAGTCGTGGTCTTCGACCTGCACAGCTACAATCATTTGCGAAGTGGCAAGCGGCGAGTCGTGCGACGATCCGCAGTTGAATCCCGAGATCAACTTGGGTACCGGCTCGATGGATCGCCAGCGTTGGACGCCGATGGTTGAACGCTGGCTCGCCGAAATGAGAAGTTACGACTACTTCGGCCGGCATCTGGACGTGCGCGAGAACGTGCGTTTCTTCGGCGGACAATTGCCGACGTGGATTCATCAACAATTTCCCACGACCGTCTGTGCGCTGGCGATTGAAGTCAAGAAGTTTTTCATGAACGAATGGACGGGCGAATTGGATACGAGCCAACACGGCGCGATTGGCAAGGCGCTTGGCCCGCGCCGCGGCCGCTGTCGCCGACGAATTGGCGAGGCACCGCACGTGAGCCGACCTACTTCTAATTCGGATCTGTCAAGCCAGGCGGAGGCGGCACTTGCGGCTTTCGACCGCGGGGAGCCGGTGCGCATCGAACTGCCCGGCGGCGGCACGCTGCAACTCGAGCGTCGCTCGCCGATCTTATGCGTCTATCGCCGCACCGCCGATCGCCACGACGTCGGCACGGAAGAATTAGTCACTGCAGAAAAGGCCCACATGGTTATTCCGGCAGAGCCGCGCCGCGCAAACGAGCGCAACAAATCTTGCGTGCCGTCATCGAGCGACTCGTCAGGTACTTCGGCAGCTTCCTGTTGATTGAGATCTGGTCGGCCCCGCTGAGCGAGCATTCCGAAAAATCGCGCCGCCGAGCGACGATGGCGAAGCGCTCGCAGCCGCGGTTCGAAATCGTCGCACCTTCCAGCCGCATTCCACGCCCGACAATCGAGGCCCTGTCGAAGTCGCTGGGCAAAGAAATGTTGCCGTTCGGCGGCACGCAGCGTTGTGCTGGGCCCCTACGAGAATTCGCGCCGCCCGGATTGAAGCCGCTCATTCGCTTGAGTGAATTGAAGCAGTGGAATTGCTTTTTGCTGGGCCTGGTGGTGCGGCCCGTTTACCGCAACGAGGTCACGCAGGAGTTGATTCCCGGCGGCGATGCGCTCGATTTGCCGCCACGTGCACATGTGCGCTGGAGCAGGCGTACTTCGCCTTTGTCGCAGCAGCGCAAATCGCTGCGTCCGGCACATTATCATGCACCGGGCGCGACTCGGTCGTCAAAGCGGTGCTGGAAATCGACCGGCAACTGGCGGACATCGACCGCTCGTTCGATTTGCTGCTGCAGGCGACGCCGGTCAACGCCGAGAGCGCGTGGCGCGAGTTTCGCCGCTCGCGATTCGAAAAGCCGCCGATGTTTTACTACCGGCCGCTGGCGATCGACCCGACGTTGCTCAAGCGGCAACTCTATTTGATCCCGGTCGAGCGCATCGAAGACCCGACGCTTTCGTATTTGTTCCGCCAGAAGCAGGAGGAGCTCGATCGGCAGATCACGCTGCTCTCCGACGTCGATACGCCGCGCTTCCTGCCCGAGAGCCTGCAGATTTACGGCGGCGTTTCCGACTGGCTGCTGCAACACGCCAACGAACTGCTCGACCGCGTGCCGACGCGCAGCGGCGAGGACTCGATGCGCGGCCAGCTCAACGCCACCGAGTTCGCCAAGCGCGCGCAGCAGGAGCTGGGCTACTACCAACAGCAGTGCGCCGATTTTGCCGCCAACGGTCGCCGTCCGCGACGACATGTACGCCGGCCTGATGGTTTCCGGCGACCAACTGCTCATCGGCGGCAAGACGCGCGTGCCCGCGGCGACGCGTCGACGCCCTGCTGCAGCACGAAATCGGCACGCACCTGGTGACCCGCTACAACGGCCATCATCAGCCGTTTCAGCAGCTCGAAGTCGGCCTGGCCGGCTACGACGGCTTGCAGGAAGGCCTGGCGGTGCTGGCCGAATACCTGGTCGGCGGCTTGAGCCGCATCGCGGATGCGCGTGCTGGCCGCCCGCGTCGTCGCGGCCCATCACCTGCTCGACGGCGCCTCGTTCATCGACACGTTTCGCACGCTCGACCGCAACTACGAGTTTTCCCAGCGAACGGCCTACACGATCGCCATGCGGATCTACCGCGGCGGCGGCCTGACCAAGGACGCCGTCTACTTGCGCGGCCTGCTGCAAATCCTGCGATACTTGCGCGAAGGCGGCGAGCTGGAACCGCTGTTCATCGGCAAAGTTGCCTCGGCCCATTTGCCGCTGATCTTCGAGCTCAGCCATGCGGCGAGATCATCAAACCGCCCGCACTGCGGCCGCGCTACTTGGAAACCGCCGAGGCCCAGAAGAAACTCGAACGCCTCCGCGGCGGAATGAAGGTGTTGGAACTGTTGCAAGTGAGTAGACGTATCAAGCCGATGTTGAACCGCTGGCACTTGGCGCAGTCGCTCGATCAGCTGGACCACTGACTACTCTGAGCCTCTGACCTACGATACTCCTTGGACTGACACCATGAAAATCGGCTTCGTCGTCAACCAGATCGAAACCGAACAAGCCACGTACACGACGACGCGGCTGGCGATGGCGGCCGTCAATCGTGGGCACGAGGCGTGGCTGATCGGCACGGGCGACCTGGCGCTCGACCCGGACGACTACGTGCGGGCCCGAGCCCGCTCCGCCCCGAAAGCGAAATACAAATCGCTCGACACTTACCTGGACGAGCTCCGCGGGCCGCAGGGCCCGAGCCGAGCGGATCACGGTCGACGACCTCGACGTGCTGATGCTCCGCAACGACCCGGCCGAGGATATCGGCCGGCGCACCTGGGCCCAAATGGCCGGCATCCTGTTCGGCCGGGCGGCCCTGCGGCGCGGCGTGATCGTGCTCAACGATCCGACCGCCCTGGCCCTGGCGGCGAACAAGATGTACTTCCAGCTGTTCCCCGAGGAGGTCCGCCCGGCCACGCTGATCACCCGCGACCGCAACGAAATCCGGCATTTCGCCAAGGAGCACGGCGGCGACGTGGTGATCAAGCCGCTGCAAGGCTCCGGCGGCCAGGGCGTGTTCCTGGTCCGCAAAAACGACCTCGGCAACCTCAACCAGATGATCGAGGCCGTCAGCCGCGACGGCTACGTCATCGCCCAGGAATACCTGCCCGACGCGGCCGAGGGCGACATGCGGCTGTTCGTGATGAACGGCGCCGCCGCTGAAATACAAGGGCAAATTCGCCGCCTTCCGCCGGCTCCGCTCGGGCGACGACATTCGCAGCAATATCCATGCAGGCGGCAAAAAGGCCCAGGCCGAAGTCGACGATCGGGCCCTGCGGATCGTCGAAATCGTCCGGCCCAAACTCGTGGCCGACGGCATGTTTCTGGTCGGCCTGGACATCGTCGGCGACAAACTGATGGAAATCAACGTCTTCAGCCCCGGCGGCCTGGGCAGTGCCCAAACTTTCGAGGGTGTCAATTTCGCCGCGGCAGTTATCATGGCTTTGGAGCGTAAAGTACAGTACATGGGCTACTACCAGCGGAATTTCAACAACATCGATATGGCGACGTTGTGAGGATGAGGATGCGGATGCAGGATGCAGGGGATCGATTGCCTGCACCCTGCATCCCGCATCCTGCATCCTTGTCATCACCCTCGCTACTGCTCTCACATCATCGTGCTTCGTCCCGGACAAAAAATTGGCAAGTACAAACTGAAGGCGCGGCTCTCCAACGGGCCGTATGCGACGGTGTTCCGTGCGCTCGATACGCTCGAAGGCGTGCACGTCGCGCTGAAGATTCCGCACAAGGGATTGGTGACCAAGGAATCGCTCGACGACTTTTCGCGCGAAGTGCGGCTGGCCGCGAAGCTCGATCATCCGAACATCCTCGGCCTGAAGTCGGCCGACTTCATCGACGGCCACCTGGTGATCGCCTTGCCGCTCGGCGAGGAATCGCTGGAAGAGCGGCTGGCCCGGCGGCTGTCGCTGCGAACTGCGCTCGACTTGGGCGAGCAACTGCTGCGCGCCGTCGCGTTCGCGCACGAGCAGCACGTGATCCATTGCGACGTGAAGCCGGACAACTTGCTGCTGTTTCCCGACGGCCGGCTGCGGCTCACCGATTTCGGCATTTCGAAGGTGGCCCATCGCACGATCTCGGCATCCGGCGCCGGCACGGTCGGTTACATGGCGCCGGAGCAGGCGATGGGCCGGCCGTCGCGGCGGTCCGACGTGTTCGCCACCGGCCTCGTGCTGTGGCAGATGTTTTCCGGCCGGTTGCCCGAATGGCCGTTCGAATGGCCGCTGGCCGGCTACGACCGAGCTGAAGCCAGTGCTGCACCCGGACATGATCGCGCTGCTCAAGCGATCGCTCGAAATGAAGCCCAGCCGGCGCTTCGAAGACGGCGGCCAGATGCTGGCCGCCTACCTGCGAGCCAAGCCGAAAGTGCTGCGGCTACCGCGCGCAGCGCCGGCGGTCCACGAAAGACCAAACCACCGACGAAGCGCGCATTGGAAGGAAATCCGCCAGCAGCAATTCCTGCGGCAATTCGGCCGGCAGCTGGAGACGCACTCTCAAATGCGGCCGCTGCGACGGCCCGGTGTCGGAATCCATGCATGGCCTGCCCCTGGTGCGGCACGGCCGCAAAGTGCTCCGCGACGAAACCTCGTTTCCCGCCGCGCTGCCCGCGCTGCCATCGCGGCACGAAGCTCGATTGGCACTACTGCCCCTGGTGCTACGGCCCCGGCTTCGAAGACGTCTCGGAACGCCAGTACACCGACCGCCGCTACGTCGCCCGCTGCCGCAATCCGAAGTGCGATCGCAAAGACCTGATGCCGTTCATGCGCTACTGCCCGTGGTGCCACACGAAGGTCCGCCAGGAATGGAAGATCGCAGGCAGCACCGACACCTGCGGCAAGTGCGGCTGGGGCGTGGTGCGCGATTTCTGGACCCACTGCCCCTGGTGCGCGGCTGGGCTGTGAGTAGCCCATGTTAAATCGTGAAAAGCTAAGATCGATGCGATGTCAGAAATTCTCGGGTCTGACATCGAATATCTTACATCTCACATCTGCCATTCTCCCGCGTGCTATGCTTGCCTAAAGGAGACAAGCCATGCCCGTACCGAAATTCATCGACGACCCGGCCTTCCGCGATCTGCGCGACAACGACATCGCGCACTTTGAAGAGCACACGGCCGGCCGCAAGCAAGTCGATTTCTCAAGCGCCGACCTGCGCGGCGTCGATTTGCGAAACGTCAACGTCAACAAGTTGATCTTCGCGACGCCTATCTCCGCGACGCCGACCTGCGCGGCCTCGACCTGCGCGGCCTCGACCTGGAAGGCTGCTCGCTGCACGGCGCAAAAATCAGCGGCACGTATTTTCCTGCCGACCTCTCGCCGCAAGAAATCGCCAACAGCGTGCAGTTCGGTACCCGGATGCGGACCAACGTGTAACGCGTTGGGTGCGTGAGTCTCCTCTCAACGTGCCAATCAGCAATCAGCCTCGACCCAATGGGGCGACGGTACCACTTCGGCAACTTTCCTGCTACCCGATGGCTCGCGGCCATGAAGGCGCGGCATTGATTTAGTCGTTTAAGTCTGCTTGTTACTTTGCCCATCCTCGCCGCAGCGCATGCCAGGCCAAGCCAAGAACTATCACTCCTGGCCCGTTAGCCACACCCGCCACTCCACAGCAAACGCCAGCGACAGGCACGACGCCAGGCCGACCCAGGCAATCCACCGCGGATACAACCTCTCTTCGTCGCGCAGCCGTAGGGCGGCCAGGTTGGTGATCGCGTAGTACACGAGCACCGTAAATGCGCTGAACGACCAGTTCATTTTCACATTTCCGATCGCCACCAACGCGGAGATGGCGATGCCTGTCGCGACGACGGCGATCGATAGATTCGCCGCGGCATGTGGCATGTCGCTGCGTCGGCCCATCGCCAATAGAACGCGCGACAGGCCTAACAACAAATTCAATAGTACGCCGAGCATCGCCGTCATCGCGCCGATGGCCACCAGCCGGTGCACCGGCAGTGGAAATTCTCGGGCCACTTCCTCCAGCGGTGCAGCATTTTCGGTTGCGGCCTGGGCGAGTTCCTCTCCTCCGGCGGCACCCACGCCCACCACCGCCACCGCGACGTACGTCGCCGCCGAAATAGCCAACGTGATGATGATAGCGCGTGGGATTGTGGACCGCGGTTCGCGCACTTCTTCGCCGAGCGTGGCAATTCGGCCGTAACCGGTGAAGGCTACGAACATCAGCGAAGTCGCATGCAAGAGTGATAATGGCTCCGCTGTGAACCGCAAACGAGTTGTCGAAACTAGCGGCATTCCCCCGACCACGAACGCCGCAAGCGACAGCAATGTGACCGAAACGATCGCGATGTTAAGTCGGCTCGAAAGCCGGATTCCGCAGAGCACAACCACCGTCATCGCCGCGGCCGTGCCGAGTGCAATCGGCACTAACCACTGCACATTTTGTTCGGTCGCGTTGACGAAATACCCGGCGAATCCCAGCGCGGCGGTCGCCGCAGAAGCAGTTTTCGCGCACAGGAACATCCAACCGGCCGAGAAGCCGAGCCACGAATTCAGATAGCGATATCCGTACTCGTAGGTACCGCCGCTCACGGGATGATTCGCAGCCAACTGCGCACTGCTCAATGCATTGCAAGTTGCGACGGCCGCAGCCACTATGATCGCCAAGACGACGTCCGCCCCCGCAATCCCCGCCGCGATTCCCAGACTCACGAACACGCCGGTCCCCATGATGGACCCCAGCCCCATCATGGCCGCCCCCAGAACGCCGAGCTCACGCTTCAGCGACACCGATCACACCCATTGATTTGGTTCGGCACGGGACTTGCTTAATTTGGCACCCTAGACTACGCGGCTTGCAGCGTTTATATATTCTTCCGCCACGATCGGGACTTCAATAGCCATTTCGAGTCGCAAGGCTGAATACATTTATTTTCCATCCCACGCAAAAAATGAGGCCCTCACCATGACTCGCTCGCAATCGGTGGTCCGTCGAATTCCTTCCGTCGTTACCACGCTGCTCGTAGGTCTTTTCTCTGCCACCGCCAGTGCTCAAACGGCCCAACAACTTCAAGCGGGCGAAAACACGTATTCGCCTGTCGTTCCGACGAAACCTTTTGAGCAGATCTTCCAGGAAGACTCCGCTGCCAAGAACCAGGTGTTGAACGGGCAGAAAGAGTTGCTTGAAAGCCGCTACGATTTGCGGAACGATCCTTCGAACGTGCAGATGTCAGGCAACCGTAAACCGATACAGCAAGGCGTGCGTGTGAAGCTGCACGGCGGTGCAACGTGGGCCAGTCTGGCGGCCATGACTCCCGAGCAGATCAAAAGCCGGAATCTGTTCCCGAACGGCTTTCGCCCGTTGCCGCATGTGAAGCATCCAACGGGCGGCATGGTATTTCCGAAGCAACAGATCGACGCCATTCAAAAAGCCGAAGCCCGCGACATACAGCGCTTCGACGTCGACTTCGATCTGCCCGATCATCTCACCCCCGAGTTTCCGCCGCCGATGTTCCTCATCTCGCGGCCCGATTTAGGCGACGTGACGCAAGGTGAAGTCCTCACAATCAAAAACTATTACCGCTTGCTTTTTGGCAAGGTGACGCCGGTACAAATGGAGGGTATGCGACTGCTGTTGACGCCGTTTCCGCAACAGCAATTTAATCAGTCCGAAGACCGCAAAGTGAAGGAGGCGACGCTGGGCGTTTCTTGCCTCGACTGCCACACGAACGGTCACACGAACGCCACGTTTCACCTGAATCCCGATACGCGTCCGCAGGCCAACCGGTTTCGTATTGAAACGGTGAGTCTGCGCGGTGAATTCGCACAACAAATCCACGGCTCGAAGCGCTCGCTGCGCTCGATCGAGGACTTTACCGAGTTTGAACAACGCACGGCGTACTTCGACGGCGACCAGGTAACCGCGGCCAAGAAAGGATTGTTCTTGCCCGAACGTTCCGCCCAAGTGGCGATGATGGCCCAGATGCAAAACATGTTCGACTTCCCCCCGGCGCCAAAGCTCGACTCCTTTGGCCGGTTGATTCCCGGCAAAGCGACCGAGCAGGAACTTGCCGGTGAAAAAGTGTTCTATGGCAAGGGACGCTGCGCCGAATGCCACCAACCGCCGTACTTCCTCGACAACTCGATGCAGGATTTGCACCTGGAGCGTTTCTACGAGCCGGAAATTATCGCCGGCCAACACAACATCCAGGATGGTCCCATCAAAACGTTTACGCTGCGGGGCATCAAGGATTCGCCGCCGTATCATCACGACGGCCGCTTGCTCACGCTGGAAGACACCGTAGAGTTTTTCAACCTGGTGCTGGAACTCAAGCTCACCCAGGATGAAAAGGCAAACCTTGTGGCGTTCATGAAAACGCTATGATTCTTTAACAGGGTGACATGCTCTCGGCTCAGCCCGTGAGCATGGGTTGAATGGTTATCAACAAGCCTGCGACGCTGCGCGGGTTATGAAGAGAAATACAAGTTATAGGGCGAGGTGATTTCGTCGAACCTCTTGTTTGCCACCAGGCGCCTTGAAACCTCGCGCCGAATTTCGCGATCGATTCGCCAGCGCTGAAACCATCCGGCCGACCTAAGCCTCTCGGAATACTCGATCTCAACCTCGGCGCGAATTTGCGCTTTCAACCCATCGTAGGCGCGTTCGCAGCCATCATGCACGAAATGCATTGGAAGCTCGTTGGACACGGCTAACCTCACTGATCGCTCATCGAGTGTAATGCCACGCGGTTGCCCTCGCTGTCGAGGATGATTGCACGAAAGCCATGCGGGCCGATGGCGTGCATTGGATTGAGCACCGTGCCGCCATGCGGCACCACCTTGCCGACGGCGTCGTGAATTCGGCCGTTGACATTCAAATAGATTAGCACGCCGCCGCCGGTGATATCGGCCGGCTCTGGCACCAAACAGCCTCCGTTGCCATCTTTATGTTCAATCACGCAAAAGGAAAAATCGCCGAATGTTTCCTTGTCCGCCCGAACGCCCAGGACTGCCGAGTAGAATCGCCCCGCACGGTCGAGATCTGCTACCGGGATATCAAACCAAACGGCTCGATTCTTCTCGCTGTTGAAGTCGCTCATGCGTTTTAACCCCCGCTACCATTGCCTTTGAATAACTACGAGGAGTGCGGTGAACAAGCGTTATTGACTAAGTCGATGTTGCGCAATGTTTTCTCGTTCTTGCAAATGGTTCGCCCGTAGACGTACTTTTTGTTGCAAGCACGCGCTGCCGCGTTATCATCTTACAGTAGCGGCGGACCGGCATTCAACCAACCGCATCATGCCACGTTGCCTGTTTTGTATTGACGCGGATGGTGAAGAACGTCTAGTACGCCGCACGAGGGATCGCGATGCGGCCGGTGCGGCTCTGCTCCATTGCAGAATCGCATTGAAAAATGGCGGGAAAAACAGGGTCGACACGCATTGCAGCGATAACCTACACTTTCATAGGCGCGGCGCCGGCGGGGAGAAACTATTGCTAGAAGCGCCGCTGCGAATTGCTATCGACTAAGAACGAGCACCTGTGGAAAAATGCTGCGATTCCGTTGCCTCCAATGCTATCACCTAGAAGAGGAGACAAAGGTCCATGCAAGCGTTCAACTTCGCGCTTGATCGTCTGACCAATGCTTCGCTTCGCTGCCGCTGGATGCGGTCAGGGATGCTGGCACTGCTAGGGTGCATTTGCGCCGTCGGATTTTCGTACGCCGAAGAACCCGTTGTGGCCCAACATGCCGTCGCGGTCCAAGAATCCGTTGCAGAACAAGAGCCCGCTGAAAAAGAAACGCCGCAGGTACGCCTGATTGGCGCGACCACCGTCGTGACGGAAGTTTCCACCGGGACTTCGCTGCCGGCGCAGCGTGGATACCGGCGCCACTTCCTGCTCGATCCATTGCCTCGCCATGGAGATCAAGGATCCAGCCGACGACCCGCGCAGAACATTGGCAAGCCCGTCCGTTTCCTCGTGAAGAAGAACGACGGCGAGGACATGTGGGTCGAATCCAAGATCGTCGATCATGTGACGATCCGCACATCGGAGAAGGACGATGAGCGGTACAAAGTTCGCATCCGGATCCGCTGGGAGGACGTCGAAAAGAAAGTCGTGGCCACGCTTAACGATCGGCAGAACATGAAGTACCCCATGCTGCTAGGTCGAAACTTCCTCCGCGACGATTTCCTGGTGAACGTCAGCTTGGACACCAAGGAATAGGCGTTCAACGGGGACCGGTCCATCTCCACCGCCTGGCCTTCGTTGCGCCGACGCGACTCATGCGGAAGGGACCTGTCCCTCCTAGATCTTCACCAATGCCCGGCTTTATCGCGATTTTCCCCTGTGGGAGGGTGAAAAAGTTTGACAACTCCGGTGCGGTCTTTTAGATTCGTAAATTGGCCCGCCTTCGCGGCGGTTAGCACCAACTACCGGTTCGCACCCGGCCCGGAGGAGACGTCTAGTGACAATTCATTCCCGCCTGGCCCGCGTCTCGGTTCGCGGTGCGCTCGCACTGTTCCTACTGTTGCCGGCCAACGCGTTGGCAATCACCGAGTTCCAGATACTGACGGCCAGCGACCCTGTCCCCAACGATAACTTTGGCTACTCGGTCGGCATCAGCGGCACCACGGCCATCCTCGGCGCCTGGAACGATGATCGGCCCGGCATGGCCGGCGACGACTCCGGCTCCGCGTACATCTTCCGCAACAATGGCACCGGCAACTGGACACAGCTCGACAAGCTGACGGCCTCCGACGCAGGCAACGGACATAACTTCGGCGCGTCCGTCGCGATCGACGGCAATACCGCAGCAATCGGGGCGATTCTCAAAGGGACCACCGGCGGCGCTTATATCTTCCGCGACAACGGAGCGGGCGACTGGATGCAAGTGGATACTCTGACGCCGAACGATGCCATGAACGGCGACCAGTTCGGTTACTCGATTGCGATTAGCGGCAACACGGCCGTTGTGGGTTCTTGGAAGAGCAATGCCTTGCGCGGAGCCGCTTACGTGTTTCGCGACAATGGCGCCGGCGACTGGACTCAAGTCACGAAGCTGACTGCTAACGACGCGATGCCGAACGATGAGTTTGGCGTCTCCGTGGCAATCAGCGGCACGACGGCGTTGGTCGGTGCACACCGCGATACCAACGACGCTGGTCCTGTCACCGGCGCGGTGTACGTGTTTCAAGAAAGCGGGGGCACCTGGTCACAAGTCGATAAGCTCATCGCCAGCGACGCTTCGCTAAACAATCGATTTGGTACATCGGTTTCGTTGACTGGTAATACGGCAGTAATCGGTGCTCCAGGCGATACCGACGGAGGTGTGGAAGCGGGCGCCGCGTACATCTATCGACGCGACCCTTCCATGGACTTTGAAGAAGTCACCAAGCTCGTCGCCGACGACGCCGGATCAAATAATCGGTTCGGTTTCTCAGTGGGCTTAAGCGGCGAAGCGGCAATCGTCGGTGCCTACCAGGATAATGACGCGGGTTTGGCGTCTGGCTCAGCATACTTATTTAAAGAAAGCGGTGCCGGCGATTGGTTTCAGGCTGCGAAGCTCCTGGCGAGCGACGCCGCTCCAAATACCGCCTTCGGCTACTCCGTTGGCGTAAGCGGCGGGATCGGACTTGTCGGAGCGCCACTGAGCAATACAGGCGGGACTGACGCCGGAGCGGCGTATTTGTTCAACGTGCCCGGCAATATTCCCGGCGACTACAATCAGAACGGCACAGTCGATGCCGCCGACTACGTCTTGTGGCGCAATATGTTGGGCCAATCGGGACCAGGATTGCCCGCCGATGGAAATGGTGACGGCACCGTGAACGATGCAGATTACGTTCTTTGGCGGGCCAACTTTGGCCACGGCACTCCAGCCCAAGCCGCCGCCCTGAATTCCGCAGCAGTGCCCGAACCGGCAAGTGCCGTGTTGCTCTTCTTTGCGATCGGTTGCCTCGCAAATCGTAGGGGCCACCGAGCGCGCGCGCGTGATGGGAAACGGCTCGCGTTTACCTCTTTACTGCAGCGATTGCAGATAAGCTACCACCGCGGCCGCATCGCGCTTGGTCATTCGAAATGGTGGCATGGGCGGAAGTGGTGCACGGCCGATGATCGTTTCGCCTGTTTGCAGAAAACGGATTAGCTGCTCTTCGCTCCAGCCGCCGGGCAAGCCGGCCAGCTTCGGGGCTTGAAATGCCCAGCGCTGGCCCTCGAACGGAGAGTCCACAGGAACCGGGGCGCCCTGCAAGAGCTGCTCATGATCGAGTGCCCCATCATGGTTATGCGGCGTGTGGCAATAAATGCACATCGCCACGTGGTGCGCAATATATTTGCCGTGTTCGGTTGCCTCCTGCTGGGAGCCGCCGCCATTGTGAGCTGCTTCGTTCACGCCACCAGGTTGTGCGTTACTAATCCGAGTCGCGGCATGCAGTGCTGCCAGAATCGGTGTCAGCAAAACCGCTAATAAGACGGCTCGCGTGCGCATGAAAACCTCCCAATCAGAGTCACCCAAACATCGTGCCCAGCTCGCGCAAATATTCAATCGCTTCGTTGAGCTCTGGCGCGACGACTCCCGCCTGCCGGCCGGCGCGGTCGCACTCGCCCAGCAATAGCAACTCCTCAAAATGCTCGGATCGTTCCAACCGCCGGCGGGCTCGGGCACCCAGTGAACCGTCCGCCAGTTGATGTGCCAGCATGTGATGCTCAATCAGCCACGCCGTTCGCTCGGTGATAAATCCATTGAGCGCGTCCAACCCAGCCGCGACGTGGTCTGCCGGATCGATCGCCTTGCCGACGTCGTGCAGTAGCGCGGCCGCGAGAAACTCCTCATCGTAGGCAAGTTGGTCGCGTGCGTGGTCGAACACCTGCAGGCTGTGGTACAGAATGTCGCCTTCCGGATGGTAAGCCAGCGGTCCCTTCACGTTTTCCAACGGCAATAACAGCGACTCATACACTTGAAATCGATCGACCTGAGCGGCCGCATCCTCCAGCGCCGCCGCCACATCCAAGTCCGGATATTCGCGTGTTAGAAACTGCTCGAGCTCCGCAATGCTGGCTCGCTCAATCGGCTTGCCCGTGATCGAGCTTTTGAAAACATAATGCGCTTGGTCGGCCGCGTAAATCGTCAACTCGAAGGGAAAGTTGTCGACCAGATGAACGTGCGTGAAGACCCGTTCCTCGCCATGTTTGCGGACCTGTTTTCGCTCGACCGTGTACTCGAGACCGTCCTGATCCAACAGGTGGGTGACCGCCTCGGCCGTGTCGGAAAATACGTGCAGGTCGATATCGGAACCTTGCCGTACGTGGCCAGTCAGCACGCTGCCGATCAGGCGTGGTCGGAAGGGCGCGAGGCGGCGCATCATCGCCAGTGCGGCCAGTCGCATCGCGAGCAAATTGTCGGTGCGGGCCGCGCCCTCGAACAGGCGGGCCAGCATCTCGATCTGGTCGCGGATTTCCACGTTGCTGGGCAGGTCGGCCGGCTTCACCCAGCCGTGGCAGATCTGCCGGGCAGCCTTCATCTTGGCCGTGTAATACTCGGACTCTTGCCGCGAGTACATCAACCGGGCGGCTTCCCAGGCGATCTGCCGCCGCAATTTCGAACGATTCATCAAGCATGCGCCATAAGCCCAAGTAACCGGCGCGGGCATCATCATTTCGATTCTTCACCACGACGACACGACGAGCACGACGAATTTATTTCGATGTTTTCGTCGTGCTCGCTGTGCCGTTGTGGTGATTTACTTGACCTGCCAATTCGGGTCGTCGACGTGGGCCGCATACATCATTTGTTCCAATTTTCTCACAATATCCGGATGTTCGGCGGCCACGTCGGTCGTCTCGCCAAGGTCGCTCTCTAGATTATACAATTCGGTCCTGCCCGTGAGCATCGGCATTCGCACTGCTTTCCATTCTTTCCAGCGGACGGCCTGCTTGGAGCCCTGCTCGTAGAACTCCCAGTACAAGTATTCGTGCTGCTTTTGCTGGTCGTTTTGTCCGGTGAGCACCGGCAGCATGCTGATCGAGTCCAGCTTCTCGACGCCTGGCTGCTTGGTCACATCGGCCAGCGTTGCGAACACGTCGCCGTGGTACGCAATATGGTCCGATGTTCGTCCGACCGGAATGCGGTTGGGCCAGCGCGCAATCAAAGGCACGCGAATGCCGCCTTCGTACAGGTCCCGCTTCATCCCCCGCAACGGGCCGTTCGGATCAAATCGCTCGACATCCTGCCCGCCTTCGTGGTGCGGCCCATTGTCGCTCGTGAACAGTATCAGCGTGTTATCGTCGATGCCGAGCTCCTTCAGCGTGTTGACCAGTTGGCCGACACTTTCATCCATGCGTGTGATCATCGCGGCCTGCCCCTTGTCAGGATCGGGCCACGTCCGATCGGCGTAGTTGCCGTAATCGGGCACTTCCTGGCCATTGCCCAATGCGCGGCGAGCTTCATTGTTGGCGTGCGGAATCGTGATCGCCCAAAGCAGAAAGAAAGGCCGCTCGCGATTCGCGCACAAAGTTGATCGCCTCGCCGGCGATCAAATCATGACTGTATTCAACTTTCTTCGTCGCATAGCCACCGGGCGAGTTTGGCTGCGGGTCGTGGGTTACTACATTCTGCAGCGCGACTCGCCCCGTATTGCGCCACAAAAAATCGGGGTAGTAGTTGTGGGCGTGCGTCTGGTTGAGATAGCCGTAGAAGTAGTCGAAGCCCTGATCGTTGGGCAGGCCCTGATTGCTGCGCTGCGCATCGCCCAATCCCCATTTACCGCACAGCGCCGTCGCGTAGCCGGCTTGCTTGAGCATTTCGGGAAGAGTCACGTCCTCCGATCGCAAGGATGCAATGGTTGTCGGTCCGTTGCCGCGAACGCGCGCATGGCCCGTGTGCAAGCCGGTCATTAGCACGCAGCGCGACGGCGCGCACACAGTCGATCCGGCATAAAACTGCGTGAACCGCAGACCCTCGGCGGCAATGCGATCAAGCCGCGGCGTCTCAATCATCGCCTGCCCATAGCAGCCGAGATCACCGTAGCCTAGATCGTCGGCCAGAATCAGCACGACATTTGGCGACCGCTCTTCGGTCGACGCAGCAAGAAGGCTCGCATAACCTAGTTGCGCGATCCAAGCAATGATGAGCAAGACGACCGTGCCGTGGTGGGAAACGCGAATCATATCGCCAGCAAGCAATCGTTTCAGCGGCGCTTCAATGCGATACATAATAGCGTGACAGCCGCAAATATCAACGTTGCCGGCTCGGGCACCGCGGCGCCACTGGAAGGCGACGTGCTGAAATTCTTGCGCCATAGCACGTAATCGGCGGCGTCGACGACGCTGTTGCCATTTCCATCGGCGGGCAACGGACCGCCGCGCGGCGTGTGGCCAAACGTGGCTCGCCATACGTCATAATCGGCCTCGTCCACGTCGCCGTCGCTGTTGTAGTCGCCCGGCACGCGCGTGTTAATTCGGTACACGTCGCCGCTGAGCAGATACGCGATGTATAGGTTTCCCGTGGCGTCCTCGCCGAACGAAACGGGGAACGAGGGAGTGCCGGTGTTGAACGGCAACAGCGAATCAATATTCATCACCGTTCCGAACGGATCCGCCGGATCAAACATCCAATAGTTGTCGTCGGCCGTGCTACCCGAGTTTCGTGAGTCCATGAAAATGTACTTGCCTTGCAACATTGGGTCTGGACCGCGATATACATATCCGCCGGTTACCACCGTGCCGCCGAACTGGTCGGCATCGCGATCAAAGTCGTAAACGGGCTCAACATTGCCGGGCGGTGGTGGTCCGCCCACGCCGCCGGACGGCGTCGCGATCCGCCCTTCGCGCAATCGCCAGCCGTAGTTCTCGCCGCCGTCGCTATTGGCAGGCTGAAAATCGATTTCCTCGCGGGCGCTTTGGCCCACGTCGCCGATCCACAGATCGCCCGTCATTCGATCAAAGCTGGCGCGGAACGGATTGCGCAGACCATACGCCCAGATCTCGTCATCGCCGACATCGTCCGCCGGATCACCAACCCCGGCCTTGAATGGATTCGTCGCCGGGATGGAATAGTTCCGCGCGGCATCGGCAGGAAAATCATCGCCGTCGACATCGATCCGCAGCATCTTGCCGAGAAAGTTGTTTGTAATGTCCTGCGCGTTGCCGGTGCCGGGCGTGTGACCGCCGCCACTATCGTTGCTACCGCCGCCGTCTCCCGATGACATGTACAGGTACTTATCCACGGGACTGAAGCCGATCCAGCCGCCGTTGTGATTGCTCTGCGGCTGCGCAAAATTCAAGATTTCGCGGAGCGACCCTGAATTGGCCACGTTCGGGTCGGTTGCGGAAACTTGAAACTCTCGAATGCGGCTTGTCAGCGGCGAGCCATCCGTGGTGATGCTGACATAGAACTTGCCGAATCCGGGCATTCCTTCGGTGGAGTAATCCGGGTGAAATGCAAGGCCGAGAAATCCCCCCTCACCCTCGGTATCGATCCCCGTCATCGATAGAAACGGCGTCGGCTGGAGCACGCCGGTACTCAGATTCAGGATGCGAATCGCGCCGCCGCGCTCGGCAATGAACAGCCTGTTCGAATCGTTCGGCGCGTGGGTGACGAACATGGGGGCCGACAGGCCCGTGGTGACGCGTTGCAATCCAGCAATCTCCGCAAAAGCCGGCTGGCATGCGAAGGCCAGGACAAGTGCCGCCGCACTGGCGAAACAACGCAACGTACGCATACAACTCTCCCTCATGTTCCGGTGCGAGTGATCCGGCGTAACCGGAAAACGCACGGCTCGCAAAACGCATGCCCACCCAAGGCATATTTTAACAGCTTTGTCGCGGAGCTTCAAAGAAATAGCGATTCGCGCACGTTTTGCGAACTGCCGGGAATCAGCGATCAAAGAGGACGTCCGGGTATTCGAGCGCGACGGCAAGTTAAGCGCGCCGACGCAGAAGCGCGGACCAGGGCGCGAGGCACGCCAGTGCTAGCGCGACAGTTTGAGGTTCAGGAATCACGCTCGTGCGAATTCGGTACACGTCGCCTGTAATTAAATAGGCTATGTACAGATTCCCCATCGCGTCTTCGCCGAAGGAGACCGGGAATTGAGGTGACCCGACATTGGGCGTCAACAGTGCGTCGATGTTTTGCACCGTGCCGAACGGATTGGCGGGGTCGAACATCCAGTAGTTGTCATCGCCGGTGCCGGGCGAGTTCCGCGAATCCAGGAAAAAGTACTTTCCTTGCACCGATGGATCGGGGCCGCGATACAAGTAGCCGCCGGTGACGACGGTGCCGCCAAACTGGTCGTTGTTGCGATTGTAATCGTAGACCGGCTCGACATTGCCGGCAGGCGGCGCCGCCGACGCCGCCGGACGGCGTTTGGATTCGCCCTTCGCGCAGCCGCCAGCCGTAGTTGGCACCGCCAGCGCTACCAGCAGACTGAAAATCAATTTCCTCGCGGACGTTCTGCCCCACGTCGCCGATCCACAGGTCGCCGGTCAAGCGGTCGAAGCTGGCCCGAAAC
The DNA here is from genome assembly GCA_963786455.1 of uncultured Planctomycetota bacterium. GTDB lineage: Bacteria > Planctomycetota > Planctomycetia > Pirellulales > Lacipirellulaceae > JABDGM01. The sequence continues at coordinate 68,218 of CAWAZX010000023.1, forward strand.
GGGTTACGCAGTCCGTATGCCCAAATTTCATCGTCACCAATATCGTCTGCTGGATTTCCGACGCCGGCCCGGAACGGATTGGTGGGTGGAATGGCATAGTTGCGATTGGCGTCGGCAGGAAAATCGTCGCCATTGATATTAATGCGCAGCATCTTGCCGAGCAGGTTATTGGTGGTGTCCTGCGCGTTGCCGGTACCGGCCGTATGTCCACCGCCCGTGTCGTCGCCGCCACCGCCATCGCCGGATGCGATGTACAGCTGCCGATCGACGGGGCTGAACCCGATCCAGCCGCCGTTGTGATTCGATTGCGGCTGGACGTATCGAAGAATCTCTCGCTGCGATGCCAGGCTGGCAACGTTCGAGTTCGCAGTGACCGTGTATTCGCGGATATGGTTGGAGAACGGCGATGTGACTCCGAGCGACGTATCACCGCCATTGTCGATCGTGACGTTGACGTAAAACTTGCCGTTGGTTTGATAGTCAGGATGAAAGGCCATGCCTAAGAGCCCGCCTTCACCTGCCGTGTCGACACTTGGAATCGACAAGAAAGGCGTCGCTTCGACGGTGCCTGACGGTAGATTCACGATCTTGATCGCGCCACTGCGCTCGGCAACGAAGAGCCGATTCTTATCGCCCGGCGCGTGCGTGACGAACATTGGGTTCGACAGACCCGTGGACACGCGCTCCAGACCAATGATGGTTGCTGAAGAGATGTTTATTGCACCGAAAAGAATTAGTCCGAAAAGGCTGCCGATAACGATCGAACCGCGCATTAGCCGACCTCCCTCGTTTCAGTCACCCAGGTGTGTAATGCAATGTCGCGACGGGGTTCAGCAATCTTGGTGCCCGCTTTCGGCCGCATTGTAGCAAGTGCCCTCGGCAATATCAAAAATTTCTCAAAAATATCGGAAGCCATTTCAAAAACCCTCTCCCGGTCCCTCACCGGGACCGGGAGAAGGTTGGGCCGTTAGCTCCAGAACTGCCGGTCGAGCATGCGGTAGTTCACCGCTTCGCTGACGTGCTCCGGCAGAATTTCGGCCTGGCCGTCGAGGTCGGCGATCGTGCGGGCGACGCGGAGGATCTTGTCGTGGGCCGGGCCGAGAGGCCCATTTCCTGGATGCTCGATGCGCAGCAGGTTCATGCCGGCGTCGTTCAGCTGGCAGTGCTGCCGGATCTCGCGGGTCGATCATCTGGGCGTTCTGCCGCGTCTTGGATTGCAGGAACCGCGCCTCCTGGACCGCGCGGGCGGACATCACGTGGTCGCGCATCACCGCGCTCGTCGTGCCGTCGCGCGCGCCGCTCAGCTCCTTGAACGGCACGGCCGGCACTTCGATGTGGATGTCGATGCGGTCGAGCAGCGGGCCGCTGATCTTGGCCATGTAGCGTTCGATCTGCGGCACCGTGCAGTGGCACTCGCGGCGCGGATCGTTGCGATAGCCGCACGGGCAGGGGTTGAGCGAGGCGATCAGCACGAAATTGGCGGGAAACGTCGTCGAATTGAGCGCCCGGCTGATCGTGACGTGGCCGTCTTCGAGCGGCTGGCGCAGCACTTCGAGCGTGGTGCGGTTGAACTCGGGCAGCTCGTCGAGAAACAGCACGCCGTTGTGGGCCAGGCTGATTTCGCCGGGCGTCGGCGTCGAGCCGCCGCCCACCAGGCCGGCGTTGGAGATCGTGTGATGCGGCGCGCGAAACGGCCGGCGGGCCAGCAGCGGCTGACCCGCCGGCAGCCGGCCCACCGCGCTGTAGATGCGCGTCGTCTCGATCGACTCCTCGGCCGAGAGCACGGGCAGGATCGTCGGCACCCGCTTGGCCAGCATGGTCTTGCCGGAGCCAGGCGGACCGACCATCAGCAGATTGTGCCCGCCGGCGGCCGCGATCGTCACGGCCCGCTTGGCCATCTCCTGGCCGCGGACGTCGGCGAAGTCTTCGTCGTAGTGCGAGAGCTCCTGGAACAGTTCGTCGAGCCGCGACGGCGTCGGCTCGATATCGAGCTCGCCGGCGAGGAAGGCGACCGTTTGCGCGAGGCTGTCGACGGCGATGACGTCGATCTCTTCGACGACGGCGGCTTCGGCGGCGTTGGCGCTCGGCACGATGATGCCGCGCAGCGTACTTGCCCGTTGTCGATCGCACGATGCTGCACTGGCGGCGCGCCATCGCCATCGAGAGCGCGCCCTTCACCGGCCGCGTGCTGCCGTCGAGCGCGAGCTCGCCGACGATCGCGTATTCGATCGAACAGCTCGCTCTTGAATTGCCCGCTGCCGGCGAGGATGCCGACGGCGATCGGCAGATCGAACGAGCCGGCGCTTTTGGGCAGCTCCGCCGGGGCAAGGTTGATCACGCACGCGATCCTGCGGCCGCACGAAGCCGCTGTTGACCATCGCCCGCTCGATGCGATGCGTGCTCTCCTTCACCGCTTGCTCGGGCAGGCCGACGAGCACCGTCTTCGGCAGCGCCCCGGGCGAAACATCGACCTCGACCTCGACCGGCAGGCGTCGATGCCCAGCAGCGAAAAGGTGTGCAGCTTGGCGAGCATAAGCGAACAGTAGTTAGGGACGAATTACTTTGCTATTCTGACGGCCGGGATAGTGAGAAACAAGCGCGGACCGTGTATATCGTCCATGAACTTACTGCAGACAGAACGGTTGGACTTGCGGATGTTCCGCGAGTCGGACTTCGATGCCTATGCCGCCATCTGCGCCGACGCCGAGGTAATGCGGTACCTTGGCGACGGCAAGCCGCTCAGTCGGATCGACGCGTGGCGGAGCGTGGCAGCCATCCTGGGCCACTGGCAACTGCGCGGTTATGGGTTGTGGGCGGTCGAGGAACGGACGACCGGCGCGTTTGTCGGTCGGATCGGATGTTATTTCCCCAGTGGTTGGCCCGGCTTTGAGGTCGGTTGGACCTTGCGGCGCGCGTCGTGGGGAAAGGGTTATGCTACGGAAGGCGCACGAGTGGCGATGCGCTACGCGTTTGAAGAATTGGGCCAGCGGCACGTCGTCAGCCTCATTCAACCCGGCAACGAGCGTTCAATTCGCGTTGCCGAGCGGCTTGGTGAATCGTTGGAAGGCCGGACAGAAGTGAACGGGCAGGAGGCGCTGGTGTATGGCATTAGCCGGGAGCAATGGCAACAACAAGAGCGACAGCAGCAGCAACAATAATCACTGCCGGTCAGCGGATCACTGCAGCGGATACCCGAGCGGGTTCATCGGGCCTTCATCGCTCAGCAAACCGCACCACGCCGAATTGGCGAGAAGTTCGGTGATGCGCATTGACCTGCCATCGAGTTCGATCGAGTTCAGTACCAGCCGTGCGCCGTGGCTGTAATCGACATAGCGGTTCCAATGGACGATCGTGAGCGGCTGGATCGGCTGGCCGTCGAGCTGCCGCCAGCCGTAGATCGCCAGCCGCTCGGGCCGCTCGAAGATTCGCGGCGTGAGGACGATGTCTTTTTTGATGCCGACGGTGAGCAGGCCCAGCGGCTTGTCGACGCGCTGCTTTTCGATGATGTGGTGATGCTGCAAGGAACGTGGCGACGGCTTCGCGCTCTTCCGTGAGCGGATGCGGCGCGAGGTGCAATTCGGCCTGCTCATCGATCGCGTCGACCATTTTGCGCGTCGGCAAGACGCAGCCGAAGCGGTCGGCGATTTGTTGGGCGGTTTGCGGCGTCATCGGCATGCGGACGAAGTCGGCATCGCTGCCGACGGCCAGATAATCGGGCATGACTCGAAGTAGTGCCGTGACTTCGTGTTCCACGTCCCCATCTCGTTCGCGCACCTTGCCGCGGATTGAAACCGTCTTGAACTTGCGGAGGAACTCGGGGAAATTGCCGCTGGTGATTTCGCGAAGGATGGCCGCTTCGCGCTGCTCGAGGTTAGCTGTTGCAACGCTCTCGATGAATTCGCTTCCGCCGACTGGCGTCGTCCGGCCTCGGTGGCAGTTGCGATTGTAATACGTTCTCAGCAGTCGACGCTGGAGGAATTCGGCGTCGGGTCCGGCTGAATCCACTTTTCGTAAGCCCGCGGTCCGCCGAACGTGCCCCACTTGTCTTCCTGCGGCGTGCCCAGCGTTTGCACGTGCACCAGGCCGTTCATATCGCCCACGAGCGCCGTGTGCAGAATTTTGTTTTCGGGATTGGCGTGGACGTAGAAATGAATGCGGCCATCCAGGCCGGTGATTTCTGGAACGGCGGCCTTTTGGCCGATTCCAACTCAAATTTGCGGCCCAGCGCCTCGCGCATCCGGGCCGTCGCGCGAAACGTGCCGCCCGTCGGACCGACGACTTTCTTGCCGTCGAGCATGATTTCGCGGTCGTCATAGCGAACACGATGAGCCGGTGCGATTCGTCGCTCGTTAGCCAGCTTTCGAACTTGGCTGCGTGCAGATTTGCGTCGAACGAATAGTTGGCATCGAGGAAGGCGATGCGGTCGATGTACGCGGGGATCTCTGGCGATGCCTCGATGACGCCGAACATAAAACTGCCGCCGCCGCTGTGGCCGGTGAGCGTGACTCGGCAGTCTTCGGAGCCGAACCGCCGCCGCCACGATTCCACCATTCGGGCAATCGTGGTATTGGCGTCGGATTGCGTGCGACGCCAGTTGGGCCAGCTCAGGCCGCCGGCTTCGACGCAAATCAGCACAAGCCGCTCGTTCGGCTGCAGCGCGCGTAGCAGCCGCACCTGGGCTGCGACGTGCTGAATGTCGTAATGCCAATCCAGCCCGTTTGCCAATCGGCAACCGAGCGTCTGTTCGATCGTGTTGCCGTTCGGCAATGCGTAAATAATCAGCCGCGAGCTGCGCAGGATTGGCTGGCCGTCAACCATGGGCTCATTAACGTGGAATCGTACTAGCGGCTCTTCCACACTCGTGAAGAACTGTTCGGCAAACCATGGACTGTGAATCCAGGCGGGTTCGTCGACGGCAGCGGCCGCCGGAGCGCATGATATTAATGTTGCCACAACGGCACATCCAAACTGCAGTAGCGTTCGTAAGTACATAAAAGAAGTTTTGGTTCGGACGTCGTCGGACCAATTGAATTGCTATCACCATATATTGCGGTCGTGCCGGTCGCGACGGCGGCCGGATCAAATAGCGCACGAAAGAATCGGCACGATCGGAGGAATATGACGCCTTTTTCACCGTTGAATTGACACTCGGCAATGACCGTGTATAACGTAAATCCATGGGCTGCGGTCGTAGGTCATGGGTAGGGCTCACGGTTAGTTGGTGAGAAAGGGGACAACGACTGCGAATTGCGACGATTGGGGCGGAGTAACTGCGTTCGGATTTTGGTTCAGAATAACTTGCATCTCGAGGGCCTCATGAGACGACAATTTCAAGCTGTCAGCGCTGTTTGCAGCGCGATGGCCGCGGTTCTATTCGCGGCCGGTATCTGCCACGCTCAAATTGGCTATGGCGTCAATGCCGCGGGCACTTTGTTTCGCTTCAATGTCAATAGCCCGGCAACCGTAACCACGATTGGGAACGTCGGTTTCGTACCGGAGGGCATCGATTTCCGGCCGAGCTCCAATACCCTGTATGGCATCGACATCGGGCCGAATACTTCGCAACTGTACACGATCAACATTAACAACGGTGCGGCAACTCCAGTCGGCGCGAGCTTCACATCAAACGGCGCTGGTTACACGTTGACAGGCAACCAGACTTTTGGATTCGATTTCAATCCGACGACGCTGCAAGGTGACGGCAGCATGCGGATTCGCCTGGTGAGCACGGGTGGCGCCAACCTGCGATTGAACTCCAGCACAGGTCAGATCGCCGTGGTGGATGTGGGCTTGTTGATCGGAACCAACTCGCCGTTCGTCGATGCGGTGGCATACACCAACAATACCGCCAACGCGGGTACCGGCACGACGACGCTGTATGACATGGATACTCGCAACGACAGCCTGTACATTCAAAATCCACCCAATAATGGAACGTTGAATCTAGTAGGCGCGTTTGGCGTCGGAATCGACGGTAATGCGCCGGCACATTTTGATATCCTCACGCCTCCCGGAACGAGCAACAACCTGGGCTACGCGGTGTATCGCCGGCCGGATGCACCGCCGGCTCCCGGTCCGACCGGATCATACCTTCTATACGACGTCAACCTTGGGACCGGGGCCACCGTGAATGGACGCCTGGTCGGTCCGGCGGCCACGCCGTTCAGCTTTGAAGGCGGTCTGGCCGTGCTGGCGGTTCCCGAGCCGACGAGCCTGGTGATTGCCGGAGCTTGCCTTGCCGCGGTGTGTGCCGTGGCTCGGCGTCGGGTCGCTTGAAATTGCGTTACTCATTAATCTTAATCGCTCGCCAATTTTCGCCCGCTGACTATCCTCGTCAGCGGGCTTTTTTGTTGGCGTCGTGCAATGTTCCGCCGTCGTCCGGTTATTGGTCGCGTGGAATTCAAGTCCGTCGTTTTTGCGCCAATTCGACCACACATACCGCGGAGGAACCGTGATCCGCATGACACTTATCATGCTGCCGCCTTAGGTTAGCGCCTCGAGATTCGCTGGTACGGCATTTGCTCCTCACCTGGAAAGAAGTGTGAAACTCCTGTTTCTTTGAGGCGGAGGCGATTGCCATGAAGACTTCACCACCCGTAGACGCCGCGAAAAGTGAATCGGTATGGGCAGCGACCGCGGATATGCCCCGCTCGCGCAAACTTTCTACGAACGCTGAAGCCGACGTGTGCATCGTCGGTGCCGGCATCGCTGGGTTAACGACCGGCTACTTGCTGACTCAAGCGGGAAAGCGAGTGGTCATCCTCGACGACGGTCCAATGGCCAGCGGCATGACGCAGGTCACCACAGCTCACTTGACCGATGCAATTGACAACCGCTTCATGAATATCGAAAAGTGGCACGGGGAGCGAGGTGCGTTCCTGGCGGGCGAAAGCCACTCGGCTGCAATCCAGCGCATCGAATGCAACGTTCGCGACCTCGACATCGACTGCGATTTCGCCTGGCTCAACGGATATCTGTTTTTGGCACCGGGCGACGAGAAGGATACGCTGGACCGCGAGTTGGCTGCGGCACGCCGTGCCGGTATGAAAGCCGAAATGGTACCCCGCGCTCCGCTGCCATTCGAAACGGGCCCGGCCATCCGCTTTCCGAACCAGGCCCGATTCCATCCGCTCAAGTATTTGTCCGCCCTCGCGGAGGCAATCAAGCAGGGCGGCGGTCGGATCTTCACCAATAGCCACGCCGATCATGTCGAAGGCGGAAAAAAAGCAACGATCGACGTCGGCAAGCACAAGGTGACGGCCGACGCGGTCGTCGTCGCGACGAATTCCCCAATTAACGACCTCCTGGCGATTCATACCAAACAGGCGCCGTACATGACCTACGTGATTGGTGCCCGCGTTCCGGCTGGCTCCGTGACAGATGCGCTCTATTGGGATACGCTCGATATTTATCATTATGTGCGGTTGCAACCGATGCGAAACGATTCCGGCAATGGTGATTCGCACGGCGGATACGATTTGTTGATCGTCGGCGGAGAAGATCACAAATCGGGCCAGGCTAGCGACACAGATCAGCGGCATGCCCGACTGGAAACGTGGGCCCGCGCACGCTTTCCCATGATTGAAGAGATTGAATTCAAGTGGGGCGGCCAGGTAATGGAAACGATCGACGGGCTGGCATTCATCGGACGCAACCCGTTGGACAAAGAGAATGTGTTCGTCGTGACCGGCGATTCCGGCATGGGGATGACGCACGGCACGATCGCAGGCATGCTGCTCACCGATTTGATCCTCGGGCGAAACAACCCCTGGGCTACGTTGTACGATCCATCCCGCAAAACCTTGCGGGCCGCAAGCAACTTCGCCAGGGAGACGGCCAACATGGCCGGCGCGTATGTCACCGATTGGCTGTCGGGCAGCGAGGTGGAATCGGTGCGCGAAATTCAGCCGGGCTGCGGCGCCGTATTGCGGCGGGGCGTTTCGAAGATCGCCGTGTACCGTGATGGAAATGGCAAAGCGCACGAGATGTCAGCGGTGTGTCCGCACCTGGGTTGTATCGTGCATTGGAACACGGCCGAGCGCACCTGGGATTGTCCATGCCACGGGTCTCGCTTCGATAAGCTCGGCAAAGTCATCAACGGTCCATCCAACGTCGACCTCCCGCCGGCGGAATAAACAAATAAACACAGGAGGGCCACCGATGTCGCACGATACACAAGCGATGGAAAACTCCGTGGGCAGCGGGCCAGATGATGATGCCATGGAAGGCGCCGCGCAAGCCCTGCGGCAAGCTGAGGTGGAGGCCGTGGTGCCCGATCTCAGTTCTCTCAACGCTTCGCAGCTTCAGCATATGAGCATCGACGAGCTGCGCGTGGTGGCGAAAGCGCTGGACGTGCCCGGGCGGGCACAAATCATCGAGCAGGACGAGCTGATCGAAGCGATCCGCCGCTGCCTCTAGCGCTGAATCCCTCACCGCTCGATAGCTCGCTGCCTCTCCCGACGGAGAGGCGAGGTTCGTGGCGCGTTTGACGCATTTGGCCACTTCAAGTATCGTGGCGACTTAACTTATCGCCGAACGCGACCATGAGCACGTATTTCGGGTGCATCTTCTGGGGCTTGCTGGTCGTCGTCCTTGACTTTTCGATCAACGGTTTTGATGTGCTGCCCGACGTTATCGGCTACGGGCTAGTGGGCTATGGGACGGCCAGGCTCATAAATCAATGCGACGCCTTTCGCACTGTGTCGGCGTTGAGCTGGTTCCTTGCCGTGGGCAGTGTCGTGATGTTACTTATTTCCGACAGGTCGGCAGCCCGATTCTTCGGCCTGGCGATGACCGGCTTTCAATGTGCCTTGATCTGGACGTTGATGGGCGGTGTGATGGTGCTTGCGACCGATCACAATCGGCTCGACCTTGCCGAACGGGCAGCCCGTCGCCGGATCGCGTACGTCGCGCTGACCGCCGCAATCATTTTCCTGGGGCTGATTCCGGAGGGCGGTTTGCTGGCGCCGTTAGCGATCGTCCTGCTGGTGGGTGTGTTCATCGCGCTTGGGATGATTTTGCACTTGATTCATCGTGTCCGATACGAGTTGCCGCAGTTAGCAGTTCCTCACGCGTCAATTTAATATCTGTCGAGCGAGATCATGTGAGTTGCAGAAACGCATTGAACCTTCTGTTCGAAATATAAAAGGAGCCCGTATGAAGCCCAATCCCTGGACAATGGTCGGCCTGCTCGTCGTGTTGCTCGTAGGAATCGCGATCGGACAGCTTTGGGATAATCGCGCCATGGCGCAAGCGCCGGAACCCGGCAATGTGTTGCGCTATCAGATTTCTGCCTACGCTGGGCAGCGCGACGGCGACGTTCACCACGGCTGCTACGTAGTTGATACAAGGACCGGCCAGGTTTGGCACGTGCTCGCAGGAGGAGGTAGGCAAGAGGTCTCTGCGGCATTGCCGTAGCAATTTCAACTCCCGCCCTTCTCGCGTACGATTCAAATGCGTCGAATCGTTCAGCAATCGGTCGTGCTGCCGGCTCCGTCGGACCGGTTGTTCGAAACGTATCTGGACCCGGCTGCTCATGCTGAGATCACCGGGCGGCCGGTGACCATTCGCGCACAGGAAGGCGCGGAGTTTCGCGCTTTCGACGGACAATTGAGTGGAATGATATTGGCCCTCGCGCAGCCGAGCTTGATCGTCCAGTCGTGGCGCTCATTCAAGTTTCACGACGATGATCCCGACTCAATTTTGATACTTTCGTTCACGCCTGCAGGCCAAGGAACCAACGCTGGCCGGATCGATTAGATCCACCTCGACGTGCCGGAACACGATTACGAAGTCGTCACCAAAGGCTGGCAAGAGTATTACTGGTCACCCTGGCGGGCCTATTTGCAGGCGCCGTCGTGAGCTTCACGCTGAGGGGAAGAGTTCGCAGAGAGAAGGCAAACGGAACACCAATTATTACTGATCCGTCTCTAATAAACGGTAATCATTGTCGATTAGCGTAGATTAGTGTACTTCAATTCCCTGGTTGCTTCACTTTCCCCTGATTCTCTGTGGCCTCTGCGCCTCTGCGGGAGACCACTCCATTGCAAATCTTGTCATTTACAGATTAACCTTGCGGCGTCGCCTCATGGGACACCCGGCGAGCGCGATGAGCAGCAGCGATGCCGTGCCCGGCTCCGGTGTTGAAGCAATGTCGGTCAGTTTCTGGATCGTGAAATCGAAATTATTAAAACTGTCATAGTCCTGAGTCGAAAGCGGACTGACCATCACCCAAATCTTGTCGCCGACCCCTAGTTGGCCCAGGTTACGATCAAAGTTGGTCACTAGTCCGTTGGTGCCGACGTTCGTCGATGGCGACAGCAGCGTGTTATTCAAGTACACCAGCACTCTCAGCCCATCCTCGTTGTATGACGAGACGCCGTCCGACTTGGCTATGGAGCTGTTGGACAGGCGGTAGAGTCCGGCGCCGTCGTCGACCTGGATCGTGTAACCGACGATCGGCAGATGAATTGGCTGACCCGGGTGACCGCCGCTGCCATGCAACATGAGATAGTCATCGTTGTGACGTAGACTACCGGCCGGCCATGTGGTCGCCGCTCCGGTTGTGTTGTAAACCTGAGCCGCATTGCTCCATAACAGCGGAGCAAAGGCCTGAGAATTGCCCAGCGTTCCGGTCGGGTTCCAGGCGTAGGTCCAGCCGGCGGCTGGCCCACCCGGCTTGAAATCAAGCTGAAAGTCCGCGACCGAAGCCCACGCCGTCAAGGCAGCTGACGAGCCCAGCGGTGCGGTAATGGCCGACGCCGTTGCGGACGCTGGTGCAGTCGTTGTGCCTGGCGTCGAACTACTGCTGGGTGCCACCGCCGAGACTGGAGTTTTCTTCGAGAGTGCCAGAGCTGCCAGCTTCTTTTTGATTGTCTTTTGCGTGCTGAGGCGATTGATCTTGCTTTTCTTGGCTACGTAAGTCACTTGACTCGCACCAAACGACGAGTCGAGTGCGAATGCATTCTGCAATGCAGCGAGCGCCACGATAGCGACGAAGAGCCGGCGCCCCAAGCCTAAGCCCGGCAGGCAGCGTGTCGAAATTGAAGTGCGTTTCATTAGCGTAATCCGGTTGCGAATACTGGATGACCAACGATGCGTCATAACAGAAAAACGTCTCAATTTTTTAGGCTAATTGGAAAGTTCTGTGCGCGAATAAAACGAAGGTGAAAAAAGTCACTTATGGCGCGAATCGTGAGCCGGAATTGCGGCCCGTGCCGAATATTCGGGAATTAGGGACGCGTCGATCGCCGTGAACACAATTCGGCTCCTATTCTGTGCATACGCGCATGGTGGGTCGCCGAAGTGGCGCGATTGGAGTTTATGTTGGCAAGCGTTCCGCACCACCCTGGTATTTGCTGGACATCCGCTCGGGGGATGCAAGAGCATGATCTACGCACCGCGCAATGAGTTACTACACGGCATGCGAATTGCAATCGCTGGACGGCCGCGAAAAAGTGTATAATTGCGCTAGTGCAGCCTAATCGCGGCCGAACACGCCTGGCCGCGAGCGGGGGAACCAATGCGGTGCGAATCGCTGCGAATGTTCGCAGCTCGCCGCCGGGGCGAAGGCACGCGAACCAATCAGTGCCGGGATACCTTTCCGATCCTAGCCCGTCAGCTAACCTCGTCGGCCGGTTGAGAGACGTTCTCTCATTCAAGGAAAAGGGGCCTACTCGTCTGCCCAGCGGCGACGAAGAGCCTGCGTGCTCTCGTTTCTAGGATTGCCGCAACAGATAACTTCTGGGTGCCACTGCTGGCTGCCAGCAGTGCTTCGTCGCGATACCTTGCTGCTGAACCGCAGCTCGATGCTGCGAGCTGCTCGGTGAACGTGATTCACACTGCTGACGGCCGATGAGCTCGCGGCAAGCCAGCAGTGGCACCCGTCGCTGTTCATCGCGGCAACCGCATGCGAAGGGAGACTGAGCCATGTTTGCTACAATTCTGTTTTCGCAAATTGATTGCTCGCGCAGTTGGCAACGTCTGGTTGTGGTTCGGCACGTGGTGGCCGTACGCGGCTGTCGCCGTCGGTGCGCTGTTCGTGCTTCTGGCTTGTGCTTCCGCTACATCCCGAACAACTCGGTGGGCGTCGTGGAGAAGCTGTGGTCGCCGAGCGGCTCGGTGCCGCGAAGGCCAGATCATCGCGCTCGACGGCGAGGCCGGCTACCAGGCCGAGCTGCTGCGCGGCGGCATGCACTTTGGCTACTGGCGGTGGCAATACCGCGTGCACAAAGTGCGGCTGGTGACGATCTCGCAAGGCAAGATCGGCTACGTCTACGCCCGCGACGGCGAGCCGCTGCCGCCGAGCCAGACGCTTGGCCAGCGCGTCGAGTGCAACAACTTTCAGGACGCCCGCGCGTTCCTCGTCGGCACTACGCTCGAAGATGACGGCGCAGTGCGTCGCGGCCAGCGCGGCCGGCAGCGGGCGATCCTGCGCGAAGGCGTGTACGCGATCAACCCGGCCCTGTTCGTCGTGATCACCGAAGACCATGTGTTCGCGCTGCCTGCGATCCAGTCGCGGCAGGAGCTGAAGACGATCGAGCAATATCGCGATCGAGCTGGTCGACGATCGGCGGCTTCGATCCGGTCGTGATCGGCGGCAAGATCGAGTCGGTCGACGAGCACGATCCCGAGCAGCCGACGATGGTGGACTCGATCGGCATCGTGACGGTGCACGACGGCCCGTCGCTGCCGCCGGACGAGATCATCGCGCCGATCGTCGGCAGCGATGCCGACGCAGCCGAATTTCCACAACAACTTCCAGGATGCCGAGGCGTTCCTGCGCGCCGGCGGCCGCCGCGGCCGGCAGTACCAGACGCTCACCGACGGCACGTACTTCATCAACCGCTGGTTCGCCACGGTGGAGATGATTCCGAAGACGGTCGTGCCGATCGGCTACGTCGGCGTGGTCGTGAGCTACGTCGGCCGGCACGGCCAGGACCTGTCCGGCAAGGGGTTCCGCCACGGCGAGCAAGTGGCCACCGGCGAGCGCGGCGTGTGGGAAAAGCCGCTCGGCCCGGGCAAGTACGCGTTCAACACGTACGCCGGCAGCATCATCCTGGTGCCGACGACGAACTTCGTGCTGCACTGGATCACCGGCAAGAGCGAATCGCACCGCTACGACGAGAGCCTGCGGTCGATCGACCTGGTGACCAAGGACGCCTACGAGCCGCTGTTGCCGCTGACCGTGGTCGTGCACATCGACTACGAGCGGGCGCCGAGCGTGATCCAGCGGTTCGGCGACGTGAAGAAGCTGATCACGCAGACGCTCGACCCGATGCTCAGCGCGTACTTCCGCGACATCGCCCACACCAAGACGATGCTCGGGCTGCTGCACGAGCGCGACGAGATCCAGCAGGAAGCCCGCGACGAGCTGCAGCAGAAGTTCCGCGCGTTCGACATCGAGTGCGTCGACGTGCTGATCGGCAAGCCGGCGCACGTCGAAGGCGACGACAAGATCGAAACGCTGCTGGAGCAGTTGCGCCAGCGGCAGCTGTCGACCGAGCAGCTCGAAACGTTCGAGCGCCGCAAGGCGGCGGCCAAGAAGCTGCAGGAGCTGAACGCGGCCGAAGCGCAGGCCGACATGCAAACCGCGCTCACCAACGCGCAGGTGCAGGCCCGCATCGCCGAAAACCAAGGCGAGGCGGACCTGGCCCGCGCCCGCAAGCAGGCCGAGCAGACGATCGTCGTGGCCGAGGCGGCGCTGGGCCGCTCGCGCCGCGAGGCCGAGCAAAAGGTCGTGCTGGCCGAAGCCGACAGCCGCGAGCGCGATGCTCGCCGGCCGCGGCGAAAGCCAGCGCGTGATGCAGGTCGGTCTGTCGCGAGGCGGCCGTGCTGGCGCGGAAGATCAATTCGTTCGGCGACCCGCGGCTGTTCGCCGTCAACGAAGTGGCCGACCGGCTCGCGCACAGCCAGCAGCCGCTCGTGCCGCAGCGGCTGTTCATCACCACGGCGGCGGCGACCAACGAACCCGCAAGCGACCGGCCTGCTCGGCACGCTGATCAGTTTGCTGGTCGCGGAGAAGTCCGGCTTCCACGCGCCGGAAGTTGCTGAGCCAGCCGCTCTGCAATCGCTCGTGGATGAGCTCAACACTCAGGCCGTGGAGAACATGAAGCACACGATGAGCAACGGCAACGCAGTCGCCGCAAAGTAACAAATGAAACGATGAGCTTGTAGCTTGTAGGGTGTGTCGAGTCTTCGAGACACACCATTCGCCTAACAACGGAAGGTGTGTCTCGCGTAGCTCGACACACCCTACGGAAATTGTCACACCGCTTGCCGATTGCGAATCACTAAAAGCCGCACTTCCGTCATGCTGTCGATGGCCCAGCGGATGCCTTCGCGGCCGATGCCGCTGTCTTTCGTGCCGCCGTAGGGCATGTGGTCGACTCGCAACGAGGGGACTTCGTTGATCATCACGCCGCCCACTTCGAGCTCATCCCAAGCCCGCTCGATTCTGTCAATGTCGTTCGTGAACACGCCCGCCTGCAGGCCGTAGCGGCTGTCGTTCACCAGCTCGATCGCTTGTGCAAAATCGACGAATGGAGCAAGCGCCGTAACCGGGCCGAAGATTTCCTCGCACGATGCGTCGGCGTCTCGCGGCACGTTTTCCAGCACGGCCGGCTCGACCATGCGGCCTCGGCGACCGCCGCCGCATAGCAGCTTGCCGCCGCGGCTGTACGGCATGCTGGATCGTCCGCTCGATGCGATTTGGCTTCCTCTTCGCTGATCATCGGCCCGATGAACGTATCCTCCTCGCGCGGGTCGCCCATCTTGAGCTGCTTGACGGCCCGCCACAAACTTCGTGCGAAACGCATCGTAAATCGACTCGTGCACATAAATGCGCTGCACACTGATGCAACTTTGTCCCGACTGGTAGTAGCCGCCGAAGATGTTTCGTTCGACGGCGACATCGAGATCGGCGTCGTGCTCGATGATGCACGCCGCGTTGCCGCCTAGCTCGAGCGTGACGTGCTTCTTGTGGGCCCGATCGCGAAGTTCCCAACCGACCTCGAGTCGAGCCGGTGAAGCTGAGCTTTTTGATCCGCTCGTCCTCGACAAGCGCGGCGGCAGTCGCTGCTCTTGAGCGGCAGGATCGAAAACGCGCCCTCCGGCAAATCGGTCTCGGCCAGGATTTCGCCCAGCGTCAGCGCGCCGATCGGCGTCGCGCTGGCCGGCTTCAGCACAAACGGGCAGCCGCAGGCCATCGCCGGCGCGATTTTGTGGGCGACCAGGTTGAGCGGAAAGTTCCACGGCGTGATGAGCGCACACGGCCCCAGCGGCACGCGCTTCCACATCCCGCGGTAGCCCGCCGCACGCTCCGAGATATCCAGCGGCAGCACTTCGCCGTACGATTCGGGTCGACTCCTCGGCCGCGATCTCGACCGTGTCGATCAGCCGGCTGACTTCGAGCCGCGAATACTTGATCGGCTTGCCGGCCTCGATGGTCAATTGCTGAGCCAGCTCCTCGGCCCGATCGCGGCAGCGGCTCGCCACATGCTGCAGCACGGCCTTGCGTTGCCATGCGGCCAGCTGCCGCATCGGCCGCGCCGCTGCCGACGCTGCGGCAATTGCTTGGTCCAGCACCTTGGCATCGGCCAGCGCCACGCGCGACGCCCGCTCGCCAGTAAACTTGTTGGTCACGTCCAGATCGGCGTTGGGCTGCTGGGCCCGATTGGCGAGGTAATACGGATAACGTGTCTGGAGCATTGTGAAGTTCCCCTCCGAAATGGCTCCCATCCAGAGAGTGCGGTTCCACCGCGCCATGCGTTGAGCTTTCGCGGCTTATTGGAGCCAGCGAAGTTCAAATGGTAAAGGGCGCAGCAGGAACCATACCAAAGGTGCCGCCGTGGTCTTGAATCGATACGAATAGCAGCCTTCGGGCCGCACTCACTTGCACCATCTTGGTTTCGTTCGCGTCGCGCGGTGTGCTCGGCAATCGATCAATCGATTTGGCGTGCGGCAAGGTGGCGCCATGAATGGCTTGCCTCACTTGCCAGCTTATCTGTGTTTGCCCCCTGGACAAACACTATTCATACATCGTTACAATGTCGTGCGAGATGCGAAGCGCACATGCCGATCAGCCGCCTCGTGGGCTTCACGGATGCTTCCATGCCGCAGATCTTTCATCCCAGCATGAACACGATCTCCCGCGCCACAATCTTCGGCGCGGTGTTCATCATTGCATTCATTATCTGGCTGCTGGCGGCGATCGCCCGCTCACCGTACGCCACCAGTGCGGGCGTGATCAAGGAACAGCCGGTTCCGTTCAGCCACGAGCACCATGTCAGCGATTGCGGCATTGATTGCCGTTATTGCCACACGAGCGTGGAGCAATCGTCGTTTGCCGGCATTCCACCAACGCAAACTTGCATGAATTGCCATAGCCAGTTGTGGACGGACAGCCCGCTTTTGGCACCGGTTCGCGCCAGCTTTCGCAGCGGCGAACCGCTGGTGTGGAATCGCGTCCACGATCTGCCGGACTTCGCCCGTTTTGACCACAGTATTCACGTGAAAAAAGGGGTAGCCTGCACGACCTGTCACGGCCAGGTAGACCGCATGCCGTTGATGGATCGCGAGGCAACGCTGCACATGGAATGGTGCCTGGAATGTCACCGCGACCCGGAGCGATTCGTGGGACCGCGCGAGCTGGTGTTCGCGTCGGCGGCGAATCCGGCGGATGTACCGCAAGATTCAAACACCGATTGGATCGACGCGTATCACGTCCACAGCAAAACCGATTGTTCAGTGTGTCATTACTGAAATGGATTCGATCGTTCCAAAAGTCGACTCGGCCGTAGATGCTGGACCGCATGATCAAAGCGGCAAACAGTTCTGGCGAACTCTCGAAGAATTGTCGAATGATGAACAGTTCCTCGTGCCATTGCGGCGCGAGTTTCCTGAGCACGCCAATCGCCTGAACGACGGGGCCACGCGGCGACAGTTCTTGCAACTCATGGGCGCCTCTCTCGCATTGGCCGGAGTGCAGGGCTGCATGGAGCAACCGCAGGAGCAAATCGTTTCGTTCGTCGAAGCGCCGGAAAAACTCATCCCCGGCCAGCCGTTGTACTATGCAACCGCGATGACGCATGACGGAGCCGCTGTCGGTCTCTTGGTCGAGAGTCATATGGGGCGGCCGGTGAAAATCGACGGCAATCCGCTGCACCCAGCCGTGCCGGAGATCATGGCCAATGCGCCTGCCGCGGGCCGCGTGCGTCTTGGTGCATCGGATGCATTCGCACAAGCCATCGTGCTTTCGCTGTACGACCCCGATCGATCGCAGGCGGTCGCCCACAACGGACAGATCGACACTTGGGAATCGTTCTTAACCGAGCTGCAGCATCAACTGCAGCCGCTCCGAGAGCGCGGCGGGCAAGGCCTGCGCGTGCTCACTGGAACTGTCGTTTCACCGACACTTGGTCACCAATTGAAAATGCTGCTGGAGCAGTTCCCGCAACGCGCAATGGCACCAGTACGAGCCGCTGAATCACGACAACGCGCTTGCCGGCAATCGTCTGGCGCTGGGCGAGGATGTCGTGACGCTCGCCCATGTGGAGCAAGCGGATGTGATTTTGTCGCTGGATGCCGATTTTCTTGTCGAAGACCCAGGTCATTTGCAACACGCGCGGGTTCGCCTCCCGCCGGCGATTGTCGCAACCCGATGCCAATGACCGCTCAGCGATGAACCGGCTGTACGTTGTCGAGTCGACCACGACCCTGACCGGCGCAGCGGCCGATAACCGGTTGCCAATGAGCCCACGTGGCGTGGCGCAGTTTGCTCTGGCATGTGCGCGAGAACTTGGCTTGGAGACGTCGGTCGACAATTTCGGCGAGCCGCCATTTCCATCACAATGGCTTACAGCAGTGGTCGAAGACTTACAGGCCGCGCGCGGCCGAAGTCTCGTAATGGTTGGGCGAAGTCAGCCGCCCGTCGTCCACGCGCTGGCACACTGGATTAATCAGACTCTCGGCAACGTCGGCACAACGGTCGAGTACCGGGCGCCCGTCGAGGCCCGACCCGAACTTCACGGTGAATCGATCAGTGCGCTAGTCGCCGCCATGCAAAGCGACGACGTGAAAGCGTTGCTAATCCTGGACGGCAACCCAGTATATGATGCGCCAGCCAATTTGAACTTCGCAGCAGCGGTGCGCAACGTTCCGTTTTCGGCGCACTTGAGTCTATATCAGAACGAAACGTCAACGGCTTGCCATTGGCATGTACCGGCGACACATTTGTTGGAGTCGTGGAGCGATACGCGCGGGCCCGACGGTACCGTAAGCATTGTGCAACCACTTATAGCGCCGCTATTCGACGGCAAAACAACTCACGAATTACTGTCCGCGATCTCCGGCCAACCGCAAATATCTGCGTACGAGATTGTTCGCGACTATTGGCGGCAGCGTCACCGCGATGCGTCGAACGCTGCCGACGGCAATTTCGACGACTGGTGGAAAACGGCGCTGCATGACGGAATCGTGGCCGGCACTGCTTCGTCAAGCAGTACTCCCAGCCTTCGTATGGACTTTGCGGCGGAATTGGCGACCGAGTTCGCATCCGTCGTTGCCACACAGCCAGCTACCCAGCCGATACTGTGTTTCCGCCCCGATCCGTCGGTGTGGGATGGCCGATTCGCCAACAACGGCTGGTTGCACGAATTGCCGCGCCCGCTAACGAAACTCACCTGGGACAATGCCGCTCTTGTCAGCCCACACCTGGCTGAGGAGCATGAGCTGCGTACCGGAGATGTCGTGGAAATCACGCGCGACGATACAACGATTCGTATCCCGGTGTTCGTCGTGCCCGGCCAGCCGGCCAATACGATCACGCTTCCGCTCGGCTACGGCAGGCAACGATCGGGAAGCATCGGCAACGGCGTGGGCGTCGATGTCTATCTGCTGCGAACGAGCGGCGCAATGTGGGCCACCGAAGCGACCGCGCTGCGCAAGACAGGCACGACTTATCCACTCGCCACCACGCAACACCACCATTTGATGGAAGGACGACCTATCGTCCGCACCGGCACGCTCGAGGAATTGCTTGCCAACCGGGACCACCCCGGCTTCATGCACAGCGGGCACATGCGCCGCGCCCGAGACTTCGATGTATCCTGCGTGGAAGTACGACGGCTACAAATGGGGCATGAGTGTCAATCAGTCGGCGTGCATCGGCTGCAATGCGTGCGTCGTGGCGTGCCAGGCGGAGAACAACATTCCAATCGTCGGCAAGGATCAGGTGTCGCGCGGGCGAGAAATGCACTGGCTGCGCATCGATCACTATCGCGAAGGGCCCGTCGACGCGCCCGACGAACTACCATCAGCCGATGATGTGCGTCCACTGCGAGTTGGCACCTTGCGAACCCGTCTGCCCCGTCGCGGCGACGACGCACAGCAGCGAAGGTCTCAACGAAATGACTTATAACCGCTGCGTCGGCACGCGGTATTGCTCGAACAATTGCCCGTACAAAGTGCGGCGATTCAATTTTTTCGATTACAACCAGTCGCTCGAGGAAAGCCCAATCGCCCGCCTGCGGCCAAATCCCGATGTTACCATCCGCGAGCGCGGCGTGATGGAAAAGTGCACGTACTGCGTCCAGCGGATCAACGCCGCCCGCATCAACGCCGAGAAGGAAGACCGCAGCATCCGCGACGGTGAGGTCGTCACCGCTTGCCAGGCCGCCTGCCCCACTGAAGCAATCATCTTTGGCAATCTCAACGACTCGGGGAGCGCGGTGCTGCGCACGAAGAACAACGTGCTGGATTATCCAGTCTTGGGCGAGCTCAATACGCGGCCACGCACGACCCATCTAGGCGTGATCCGTAACCCCCACCCTGCCCTGGCACTACTGGCCAACGAGCGGCATGCCGATTGACAACGACAATCTGAGCGAGCACGAGCCGTTCATCGGCCGCGGCCATAGCATGGCCACCGTGACGGACAAGATCTCATCGATCGTGCTCGGCGCGGGCTGCGGTGGGGATGGGTGTGGGGATTCGCGTTGTCGTTCGCAGGGTTGATGTTGTTTTTGGTCTCCGTGACCTACTTGTTCGCTGTCGGCGTCGGCATCTGGGGAATCAATGTTCCGGTCGCATGGGGCTTTGCGATCATCAACTTCGTGTGGTGGGTCGGCATCGGCCACGCGGGAACTCTAATCTCCGCGATCCTACTGTTGCTCAACCAGGAGTGGCGGACGTCGATCAATCGTTTTGCCGAAGCGATGACGTTGTTCGCGGTGGCCTGTGCTGCCATGTTTCCGCTGTTGCATATGGGACGCCCATGGTTTTTCTATTGGATGGCACCCTATCCGAACACGATGGGCATCTGGCCGCAGTTTCGCAGCCCGCTGATCTGGGATTTTTTTGCCGTCGGCACGTATGCCACCGTCTCGCTGCTGTTCTGGTTCGTGGGAATGATTCCTGACATGGCCACGCTGCGCGATCGGTCCAAGCGCCGATTACCGCAAATCGTCTACGGCATTTTAGCGATGGGCTGGCGTGGTTCGGCTCGGCATTGGAAACGTTATCAAGACGCGTACGTGCTATTGGCCGCGCTGGCTACGCCGCTGGTCGTTTCGGTGCATAGCGTGGTGAGCTTCGATTTTGCGACCGCGATCGTTCCCGGCTGGCACAGCACGGTGTTTCCGCCGTATTTCGTGGCCGGAGCAATCTATTCCGGTTTCGCCATGGTGCTCACGATCGCCATTCCGCTGCGCGCCGCCTACGGCCTCCGCGATTTCGTCACCGATCGCCACCTCGACAACATGGCCAAGGTGATGCTGGCCAGCGGCCTGATCGTCGCCTACGGCTATCTCACGGAAACGTTTACCGCGTGGTACAGCGGGCACGAAGTCGAGTGGTTCGCGATCACGAATCGCGCCGCAGGGCCGTATGCGCCGCTTTTCTGGCTGTTGATAGCCTGCAACATCGTGATTCCACAAGCGCTTTGGTTCGGGGGAGTGCGCCGCAATGCGTACGCGTTGTTCGTACTGTCGCTCGTGATCAACGTCGGTATGTGGCTGGAGCGTTTTGTGATCGTCGTCGTGAGCCTGCACCGCGATTACCTGCCGTCGTCGTGGGACATGTACGTTCCCACATTCTGGGATTGGTCCACGTACATCGGGACGATCGGCCTGTTCGCCACGCTGATGTTTCTGTTCATCCGCTTCCTGCCGATGATATCAATTTTTGAAATGCGCGAGATGGTGGAAGATTCGGAGAACCATACGACATGACGGCGCCCGCCAGCTATTTCGGAATCCTGGCCGAATTCGCCGACGCCCATGCATTGGTGGCGGCTGCGCGAAAAATACACGAGGCCGGTTACCGCGATGTGGAAGCGTATTCGCCGCTGCCAGTGGAAGGGCTGGCCGACGCGATCGGATTCCATCGCTCGTGGATGCCGCGGGCCGTGCTGGTTGGCGGAATCGTTGGCTGCGTTGCCGGCTGGGCGATGCAGTATTATACGACCGTCATTGCTTATCCGCTCAACGTGGGCGGCCGGCCAACCAACAGCTGGCCGTCGTTCATTCCCGTAATCTTCGAGATGACGGTCCTCTTCGCCGCACTGTCGGCAGTTCTCGGCATGCTGGCCATGAACGGATTGCCGCGCCCGCATCACCCGTTGTTCGCCATCCCGCAATTCGATCGAGCCAGCCAGGATCGGTTTTTCATCTGCATTCTCGCGCGCGATCCGTTGTTTCACTCCCAGTCAACGTGCGAGTTTCTCGAGCGGCTCGAGGCCAAGGAGGTCATCGATGTGCCGCTGTAGAGATACTAGGTGTCAGGTGTCGGGTTTCCGGTGTCAGACAAGCATTTTGCTCTCGCTGCATCATTCATCATTCGTCATTCGTCATTCGACATTCGCTTCATTATTCTCTTGCTTGATCCTGTTGAACGTGATGCTCATTTGCACAGGCTGCGTGCAAGAGATGTCCAATCAACCGCGTTACGAGCCACTTGAGGCGAGCGCCGCGTTCGACAATGGCATGGCATCTCGCCCGCCCGTGCCGGGTACGGTTGCTCGCGGCCATTTGGAACTCGACCAGCCTTTTTTTACGGGCAAGGCCGACGGACAGTTAGTAAGCGAGTTGCCGGACTCCGCGTTGTCCGAGACGACGATGCCCGAACTATTGGCCCGAGGCCGTGAGCGCTACAACATTTTCTGCTCGCATTGTCATGGGCGGGTTGGAGGGGGCATCGGCGGCGGCCCGGAATTTGAGCCGCTCGTGGGAATGGTCGTGAAGCGCGGCTTTCCAGCCCCGCCCACGTATCACCAAGATCGCTTGCGGCGCGCACCGATTGGACATTTTTTTGATGTGATTACCAACGGCTTGGGGCGGATGCCGCCGCACGGTTACCTGGTTGAACCACAAGATCGCTGGGCCATCGCCGCGTACGTTCGCGCACTGCAGCTCAGCCAATATGCGCCACCTGGTGAGCTGACTGACGCCGATCTGGCGCGGCTAAATACGCAACCAACCAATTAGATCGCATTCATGCCGCTACCACACGACTCAATAAATCGATGGCAACGCATGTTGCTGCTGGCCGCAGTGGTCGGTGTGGGCGTATGCGCCGCCATGGTGTGGAACAAACCGGCACGTTTGTGGCCGGCGTACCTGTATGGTTTTCTCGCCTGCTGGTTGGTAAGTGTCGGAGCAATGGGTTTGCTCGCCTTGGGCAACTTGACCGGTGGAAGATGGGCCATTGTCAGCCGGCCGTTCTATTTGGCCGCGACACAATCGATCTGGTTTGTGGCGATATTGTTTGTTCCGATCGGTGTGTTCACCGAACACATCTACCCGTGGGCAAACGCTGAGATACGCGGCACGTTGCCGCCAGGAAAAGCTGTATACCTGGAAACGGTGTTTTTCTGCCAGCGCGCTGCTGGCTACTTCATCGTGTGGCTGGTGCTCAGTTGGCTGCTGGGCAAGGCCTCGCAGCTGGAATTGCCGCCGGCCAGCACGCCTGCCATGCGCCGCATCGGCGCGATCACGCTCGTGCTCTTGGTGCCAACCGCAACGTTCGCCGCCTTCGATTGGGGTATGTCGCTCGAGCCGGAGTGGTACTCGTCAATCTACGGCGCTCTCTGAGCGCAGGCGGCGTGCTGGCGGCACACGCACTGGCCGTAGTTGGTGTGACAACCATCGGCGCTGGAGCTATCGGCGCAATACTGTGTCATGCCGCACCGGGGCAGGCCTCGCCGTCGAATGAGACTTCTGCCGGCGAGTACGTCAACACTATTTACAACGAGCTCGGCAACCTGCTGCTGGCGTTTCTCATGGTCAACACGTATTTCGCATTTTCGCAATTCCTGATCATTTGGACCGGGAACCTGCCCAGCGAAATCGCCTGGTACCTGCGCCGAATGAATAGCGGCTGGGCATCGCTGGCACTGGTGATAGTCGTATTTCATTTTGTTGTACCGTTCTTGATGCTCTTATCGCGCGATGTGAAACGCGACCCACGGCAGTTGCGATTTGTGGCGCTCATGTTGCTGAGTATGTACGCGGCCCACCTGTATTGGATGATCGTGCCCGCATTCTTCTACCAGGGCCCGACTGGATATTTGTTGAACGCCGCAGCATTCGCGGCGTGTTGCGGCGGATGGCTGGCGGTTTTCGCTTGGCAATTGAACCGCTGCCTTGTCCGGTGACACTTGTCAAAACTTTGAGAACGCCGAGTTACCTCAATGGGCCATTCAACACAACTTCAAACGGCACCAGTTGGCCACGAGCCGATTGAAGCCAACGTGCCGCACGGTTTGGATCACCGGCCTCGTTCTCTCTGGCGTTGTCGCCGGGGCATTCGCAGTGATTCTGGGTCTGATGGCCTGGCTGGAAACAACGCACCATCCCCCAGAAATGCAGGCGGCGAATGAGGCAGAAACAAAAACGGATCCCGACTGGAATGTGCCGCCACAGGTGCAGCAACTGCGGACGAAAGAGCAACAGTTCCTAAACACTTACCAATGGGTAGACCGATCGACCGGCGTAGCACGTATTCCGCTTGATCGTGCATTGGAGATAATCGCGGCAAATGGTTTGCCGAAATCGATTGGCGCTGACACCAGTGCACCGGTGCAATCCACCAACGAACAATGAAAAAACACTTTCAATCGTGGCGATCAATCTGGAGTCGATCGTTCCCGGCAGGCTTCATGGGCTGCGCGATTGCGTCGCTGGTCGTGCTAATGAACCCGGACGTAGTCGCCGCTCAAGCAGTGCCGCGGATTTTCAACGAAGTCGCCATCGTGCCCGAATTCGGCGAGAACGTTCCGCTCGATTTGCCGTTCGTCGATGCCGATGGCCGCAGTGTTCGCTTTGCGGAGCTGTTCTCCGATCGGCCCGTCATTCTGCACCTCGTCTATTACGAGTGCCCCATGCTGTGCAAGCTATCGGGCGACGGTTTGCTGCGGGCGTTATCCACACTTTCACTAAAACTGGGCGCAGGACTTTTCCATCATCACCGTCAGCTTCGATCCGCGTGAGGGACCGGAGCTTTCGGCCCGCGCGCGCGAACTGGCGATCGAACGTTGCGGGCGCGATGCCGTGGAGAACGGCTGGAGATTTCTCACCGGCGAAGAGGCGGCCGATTGCCGAGCTGTGCGAGTCCGTCGGCTTTCGCTACACGTTTGATAAAGCCACCGGGCAGTTCGCGCACGCGTCCGGCGCGTTCATCTTGACGCCCGACGGCAAACTTTCTCGCTATCTGAGCGGAGTCGAATTCGCCCCGCGCGACCTGCGGCTGGCGCTGGTGGAGGCATCCGCTGGAAGAGTCGGCACCGCGGCAGACCAGGTGCTCCTGATGTGTTACATGTATGACCCATCATCCGGCAAATATGGCGTGGCGATCATGACGGCGGTTCGCATCGCCGGCATCGCCACCGTCTGCGGTATTGGACTGGCAATTTACATGATGCTCCGCCGCGAGCGGCGAAGCAGGTCAGGCTTTCAGCCTGACTTTGAATCCAATTTGTCAGGCTGGAAAGCCTGACGTACAGAGCAATGGACCAAGGTTTTCAACTATTTCCCGATCAGGCCTCTACCGTCGCGCCGCGGGTCGACGCGCTGTACGGATTCCTCGTGGCGGTGGCCGCGTTTTTCACCGTGGCGATTTTTATCGCCATTGTTTACTTCGCCATCAAATACCGCCACGGCCGGCCAGGAGATCGCCCACGGCCTGCACCCGGAGCAACTTTGGTTCTTGGAGGTGGCTTGGATCTGATTCCGTTGGCGCTCACCATGGTGATGTTTTTCTGGGTGCCGTTTTGTTTTTCGAGATCCGCACACCGCCTGACGATGCCATCGAATTGCAAGTGGTCGGCAAGCAGTGGATGTGGAAGATTTATCATCCGCAGGGCCGCAGCGAGATCAATGAGCTGCACGTGCCAGTCGGCCAGCCCGTGCGGCTGCGGATGATCTCTGAGGACGTGATCCATAGCTTCTTCGTGCCGGCGTTTCGCGTGAAGATGGACGTGCTGCCCGGCCGCTACACGACGATGTGGTTTACGGCCACGAAGCCGGGCGAGTATCACTTGTTTTGCGCCGAGTACTGCGGCACCGAACATGCCGGCATGCGAGGTCGCGTCGTTGCCATGTCGCCGGCCGACTATGCCGACTGGCTGGAAGAAGGCGACGCCCCAGCCGCAACCGCTCGGCGGCAGCGACTGTTCACTCAGTTTCGCTGCAACACCTGCCACGAGGACGGTGCGGAGCTCCGCTCGCCGCCGCTGCACGGCATTTTCAACAACACCGTGGCGTTGGCCGACGGCCGCACGGTGACGGCCGACGACACCTACCTCCGCGAATCGATTGTCGATCCGACGGCGAAAGTCGCGGCCGGCTTTCAACCGCGTGATGCCGACGTATCAGGGACAACTTAGCGAAGAGCAACTGCTGCAGCTCATCGAATACATCAAGTCGCTGCCTCCGCGCAGCGAGTCCAACAACAAATCATGACGACGCCACCGGCCGATGGCCGCAATTATTTGAACGTCGACTACCGCTTCCGCTCGTGGCTTGTGACGACGGACCACAAACGGATCGCGATCCTGTTCATGATTTCGGTCACGCTGTTTTTTTTCGTGGGCGGGGCCGCGGCCGTGCTTGTTTCGGCTGGAGCTGATGACGCCCAACGGCGACCTGGTGATCGCCGAAACGTTCAACAAGCTGTTCACGCTGCATGGCGTGGTGATGGTGTTCTTCTTTCTGATCCCGTCGATTCCCACGGTGCTGGGCAATTTTTTGCTGCCGATGATGATCGGTGCCCGCGACCTGGCCTTCCCGCGGCTCAACCTGGCGAGCTGGTACATCTTCATGACGGGCGGCGCTGATTGCCGTTGCCGCGATCGTGTTCGGCGGCGCCGATACGGGTTGGACCTTCTACACGCCC
This sequence comes from uncultured Planctomycetota bacterium, assembly GCA_963786455.1. GTDB lineage: Bacteria > Planctomycetota > Planctomycetia > Pirellulales > Lacipirellulaceae > JABDGM01. The sequence continues at coordinate 94,606 of CAWAZX010000023.1, forward strand.
TACAGCAGCACGTACTCCAACACCAACGTTGTGCTCATGGCATTGGGCGCGTTTCGTGGCCGGCTTTTCGTCGATCCTGACGGGCATCAATTTCATCGTCACCACGCACACGATGCGGGCCCCGGGAATGACGTGGTTTCGTCTGCCGATTTTCGTGTGGTCGCACTATGCCACGAGTCTGATCATGGTCCTCGGCACGCCAGTGATCGCGATCACGCTGCTCTTGGTGACAATAGAACGCGGTTTGGGCATTGGCATTTTCGATCCTAAACTGGGCGGCGATCCAATTCTGTTCCAGCATCTGTTCTGGTTTTACTCGCACCCGGCCGTGTACATCATGGTGCTACCGGCGATGGGCGTAGTGAGCGAAATCGTGCCCTGCTTTGCGCGCAACCGATTGTTCGGCTACACGTTCGTCGCGTTTGCCAGCCTGGCGATCGCGGTGATTGGCTTCTTCGTGTGGGGGCACCACATGTTCGTCAGCGGGCAGTCGATTTACGCCGGCATGATCTTTTCAATTCTTCAGCATGCTCGTGGCGGTGCCTTCGGCGGTGAAGGTATTCAATTGGACTGCCACGCTCTATCGCGGCTCGGTGTCGCTTGAGACGCCGATGCTGTACGCCTTGGGGTTCATCGGCCTGTTCACGCTGGGTGGATTGACCGGGCTGTTTCTAGCAACGCTGGCGGTCGATGTGCACGTGCACGACACGTATTTCATTGTCGCCCATTTTCATTACATCATGGTCGGCGGCGCGGTGATGGGCTACTTGGGCGGAATTCACTTTTGGTGGCCCAAGATGACCGGCCGAATGTATCCCGAGTGGTGGGGCCGTCTTTCCGCCGGAATCATTTTTATCGGATTCAATCTCACGTTCTTTCCGCAATTCGTGCTGGGATACCTGGGCATGCCGCGCCGGGTGCACGAATATGTTGACGAATTTCAGGTACTCAACGTGATGTCGTCGGCCGGCGCGTCGATCCTTAGGCGTCGGCTATTTGATTCCGTTGGCGTACTTGATCTGGTCATTGCGCTACGGCCCAGTGGCCGGCGCAATCCCTGGCATGCGACGGGACTGGAATGGCAAACCCAGTCGCCGCCAACCACGTTCAATTTCGAGACAACACCTGTCGTCACCGAACCGCCATATCATTACGATCCCGGCGATGTGCAAATGGAACGCATCGAAAAGAAAGTCGCCGGCACTTAACGGCTCAAGCAGAATGAATTTGAACCACAAAGACACAAAGTGCACAAAGGAAGACGTGATGAAAGTTGAACGATGAGAGATGGATTTCAACGTAATGATTGAGAAATCCATCCTTATCTATCATCATTCATCCTTCGTGTTCTTGGTGCCTTTGTGGTTAATTGTCGATTCTGTTTTTGAACAAAGGAATCCATTCCAAATGGACGCAGCCGCAACTCACGTCGCGCACCACTTCGAAGACGCTGAGCAGCAATACACCGCCGCCAATCTCGGCATGTGGTTGTTCCTCGCCACCGAGGTGTTGTTTTTCGGCGGCATGTTTTGCGGGTACGCGCAATATCGCTACTGGTATCCCGCGGAGTTTGCCGCCGGCAGCCATCGCTTGAATTTTTGGCTCGGCGCGATCAACACGGCGGTGCTGCTCACCAGCAGCCTCACGATGGCGCTGGCCGTGCGCGCGGCCCAAACGGACGACCGGCGCGGCACCGTGCGTTTTCTCGCATTGACGATCCTATTTGGAAGCGTGTTTCTAGGCGTCAAGGCCTATGAGTATTACCACAAGTTCGAAGAACGGCTCGTGCCGGGGCGCTCGTTTACGTTGGCAAGTCATACCAGCGGGCATGAAAGCGACTCGCTAAATGTGAGTGCTCCATCTACCGCAACCGACGATTTCCAAAGTGAGTCCGTGGAGTTGTTTTTCTCGTTCTATTTTGGAATGACAGGTCTGCACGCGCTGCACATGGTGCTCGGCATCGCGATCCTTGCCGTGCTGCTGGCCGCCGCGCGGCGCGGCGCATTTTCGGCCGCTTACTTCACGCCGATGGAAATGACCGGACTGTATTGGCACTTTGTTGATATCGTGTGGGTATTCTTATTTCCGCTGCTGTACCTGATTCGCTGAACGAGCGAACGATGCATCACGTCGTCCCCAAATCCACTTACTTCATTATTTTCGTGTGGCTCACTGCGTTGCTGGTGCTCACGGTGGCGGCCGCGCATGTCGACTTGGGTGCGTGGAACGTGCCCGTGGCCCTGGCGATCGCCATGGTGAAAGCCGTGTTGATCGTGCTTTTTTTTATGCACGTCCGCTATGGATCGCCGCTCGTGAAATTGTTCGCGGTCGGCGGTTTCTTCTGGCTCTTGATTATGCTGGCGTTTGTATTGACGGACGTCAGAATGCGATCGCTCGGTTGGTGACGATTCACGAGTCCGCGCTGTGCTCGTCTCGGCGTTTCACGACAACGATGGTAACATCATCCGCCTGCGCTCGACCGCCGACAAAGTCGTGCGCCTCCGCATACAGGCCCCGAATTATCTCATCGCTGCTCTGCGATGCCAGCCGCTGAATCACAGCACGCAAACGATCCAGGCCGAAACTGTCGCCAACGGAATTGGTCCATTCGAATAGGCCATCCGTCACCAGCAGTACCGAATCGCCGGGCTCGAGCACAAACTCGTTGGCAGGTCCATATTCGCTGCCGGGAAAAAGCCCGAGCGGCAGGCCGTCGGCGTCCGATTCAATCAATCGGCCACCCACCGCAACACAGCGAAACAACGGCCCGTGCCCGGCCGAAATCATTTGTGCACGATGCGACTGGGGATCGAGCAACACACCGGCGAAAGTCACAAAACGGCCTTCCGGCATGTCGTCGACCAACAGCCCGTTGAGCCGGTCGACCATTGGCGCAAGCTCTTGGTTGTTTGCAGACACGCTGGCTCGCGCGTAGGCCCGGCAAACAGCGGCGACCAGTGCCGGTCCGATTCCGTGTCCGGAAACATCGGCCAGCGAGATCAAGATACGGCCGTCCGGCAGTCGCTGCCAATCGTAGTAGTCGCCTCCGGTTTTGTCGGCCGCGCGGCTCCAGCCGGCAATGTCGTAGTCTGGCAAGTCCGGTTTGGCCGTCGGCAATAATCCTTGCTGGATCCGCCGCGCAATATCCAAATCATGCTCGATCCGTTGGCGCTCGGCCTTCTCCACGGCGAGTCGATCGACGTGCGACCGCAGGTCAGCCGTCATGCGATTGAAATTCGTCGCCAGATTGTGAATTTCGACGGTCGACGATTTTTCGTCGATGCGCGCATTGAGATCGCCGCCGCTGATTTGCTGGACGCCGCGTTCGAGCGACGAGATGGGCGCGGCAATGCGTCCTGCGACAAAGTAAATTGCCGCGCACACAAGCAACAGCGTTGTAGCCAGCGCCGCGGCATTCACTAGCGTGCGGCGGCGCACATCGGCCATCACACTCGCTCGGGGCACGCGAGACACAAACATCCAACCCGTGGACGGAATAGGTGCGAAAAACGCGCCGAGCGGCTCGTTGCTATCCCAGCCGTCCAACCAAACCGCACCGGGTTTGCCGTCCAACATGCGTCGCGCCGCCGGCACAACGCGGCTGTGCCCAGCCTTGTCCAAGTACTCAAACATCGTGTCGACCATAATTCGGGCCGAGTCCGGATGAAACACGTACCGTCCGTCGGCGGCGAGGATCACGAAATCGAGTTCTGCATCAATATCACGGCCGACCGTTTCACGCAGCCGCGGCAAATCAATGTCGACCGTACACACGCCGCCAAATTTGTCGCCGGTTTTGAACGGCGCCGAATACGTCGACATCAGAATTCCGCCGGCGCCGACGTCGAAATACGGCTCGCTCCAGACGCCGCGGCCAGCTTTCTTGGGCGCGGTAAACCAGGTGTATCTTGGATCGCGATACCAGTCGTACACGGTTTGGTCGATATTCATTTGCTGGATTCCGTCCTTACCGCGATAGACATAGGGTGCAAACAATTCCGTGTCCGGGCGGCGCGTGCCCGGCTCAAATGCCAGGCAGGATCCATACACAAGCGGCGATTCGCGCACGTTGCTTTCCAACAGCGTATAGAGCGCCTCGTCGGGCACGTCGGCGGCAACCTCGAAGAGCTTGGCCGTCGTATCGGCAACGCGAGCCGCCTCGCGCAAATAGCCGTCGAGCCGCGACGAGTAACTTGCCGCCAGCCGCGTCATCGCCAGCTCGACTTCGCGCTGCGACTGGCGATACTGCGCTACCGCCGCGATCCCGAGGATCAGAAGACAAATCAGAAGCGCCGGCCCAGCAATCCACACGATCATCTGGTGGCGAAGAGTCATTCAGCGCATGCTACGGAGCGACGTCGGCTGTCACGCCTTCCATGGCAAGCAATCGCCTCTTCATCCGCAGGCCGTCGGGCGCGGAATAGCCGCCCAAAGTGCCGCCGGCGCCGAGCACGCGATGGCATGGAACAATCAGCGGAAAACAGTTCCTGGCCATCACGCTGCCGACGGCACGCGCGGCGGCAGGTGAACCGCTCGCCGCAGCCAAATCACCGTAGGTACTCACTTGCCCCCAACCAATGCGGCGACACGCTGTCACAACGCGGCGCGCAAACGGTGACAAATGCTCAAGTGCCAGCGGAACGTTGGAAAAATCAATTGGTTCGCCCTCAGAAAAAAGCCGCAAACGTGTCACGACGTCGCGCACCCAGTCCGGCGCGTCGGCAAGTTGATTTTCGCCCAGCAATCGCGAGAATTGTGTCGGCATCCAAGGACTCGCGCCAGTGCCACGGCGGCCTGCGCCGCGACGGATGACCAAACGCGACAGCACGCAATGCATCCTCTTGCCACGCGACTGCCATCCGGTCGAGTGCGGTAGTAAATACCACTGCGGAAATTTGTGGATCACTGGCCAGCCGGCCGAACCGCGATTGCCGGAGAAACGGCGGACGATCAATCGTCGACACCATGGAGAATACCCCCAACTTCCTGTTGCTTAATTCGCCTGCACTTTGACAGTGCCGAAGTATTCATTTTATACTTGAGATAGCATGCGTCGAGGGGGGTGGCGCCGCCGAGGAAATGTGTGCTCGTTGCGTTATCGACAAGTTATCCTCAGGGCTGGTCCGCTCGTAATCCAGCGGTTCCAATGCGATTTTCTCGGCACGATCCTCTAGCGTCATGATTCATCCGGAGGACACGACAACCGATGACTTCTTATCATTCGCTGGCTGACGATTACTACGTGAGCATGAACCTGAGCACCGAGATGGAGCTCTCGGGCAGCCGCGAAGCAATTCTGCACTACTTCGAGCAAATGCAAAAGAAGTTCCCGGAGATGCGGAACTTCTACGCCCGCGATAAAGGCGATTTCGTTCTCGAGGCCGACAAGGAGCGCGGCAGCTACCGCTGGTGCTCGGTCGAAACGCGGCGGATTTGCTCCGGCTACGTCAATCCCGGATTCGTTCGACTCGGCGCTCGCCCAGCATCGCCACGTGCTGGAGCTGGCGCCGTACGGGCTGTCGCTCAGCCGGCTCGATTGCGAAGCGCTCGACCTCATGATGGGCTTCGACTTCACCTACCGCGGCAACCAGAACCAGTTGATCGCCGAAGCGCTTGGCGTCTGCCCCGCCTTTGAAAAGCTGGCCGGCATGCCGGGCAGCCACGTTCATCAGCAACGAGCCGGCGCTGACGTTCGCGCTGGACGAAGAATGCCGCACGCAGTGCCGCGTGAACGTGGAAACGCGCACCAACGCCTATCAAATTCGCACGGGCGAGTTTCAGGACGAGCAGGTAAGCGTGTACGTCACCGCCCGCCAATACGGCAGCCTGCCGCCCGATACGACCTATGTCGAAGTCATCGACCGGCTGGCCCGGCTCTGCCGCGAAGTCGTGGACGGCTACGTCGTCGACGGCGTGCTGCAACCGCTGGCCCGGGCGATTGCGCTGGAGTGAAAATAGGGTTCAGGGTTCAGGGTTCAGTATGCATCGCCACACTGAACCCTAAACCCCGAACCCTGGACCCTTGCATGGATTACTACCGGCTGACCATTCCGATTCCGAAGCAGCCGTGGCGGTGGATTCGCTTTCGTATCACCACGATTCTGTTGCTCGTGGCGATTCTGGCGATGGGCCTGGCCTGGCATCGCGATCACAAACGGTTAACCGAGCAACTGTACGACATTCAGAACCCGGTCACTTCATGGGGTGTCCGCCAGGTGACCGGGCCGCCGAACACGTCGGGCTTCGGCGACATCCAAACCGCCTGGGCTTCCGCCACGCAGGACGACCAAGAGGAGTGGCTGCAGCTCGAATACGAAAAGTCCGTCCTCCCGACGGCGATCCTGGTTCACGAAACTTACAACCCGGGGGCCGTGTTCAAGGTGACCCACGTACCGCTGTGGGGTTCGGAGCAAGTTTTGTGGGAAGGGAAGGACCCGACACCGGTCGGTTCGGCTGGCGGAGTGTCGCGATTGCCGGTGTCAACGGTCGCCAGAACGGGCCGCATTAAGGTCTATATCAACTCCCCGGCGGTAAATGGTTGGAACGAAATCGACGCCGTCGGCATCGAATACGGAAACAAGAAGGTGATTTGGGCCAAGTGGGCCACGGCTAGCAGCTCCTACGGCAGCGACGGGCCGGCGCTCACCGTCTCGCGGCCCTTCGGGCTTGCGTTTTAGGCGAAGAAATGTTGCTGGGGTGGCATGCTTTTGGGCGCCAGCCCATAAGCATGTTAGTTCCAGCGATGATGCCTACGCCGCGGCGGGCGAAGGCATGCCACCCAGCGTCATCGTCAAGACGAATGGATTACTTCGAATTCCAGCTCCGCATTCCCAAGCACCCGTGGAAATGGATTCGCTTTCGAATCACCACGATTCTGTTGCTGATTGCGATTGTGGCCATGGCGCTCGCCTGGAAGCGCGATCACGAACAGCTGACTCAAGAAATGCACCGGCTCAGGCACCCGGGTCCGTATTACCAGGCCGAACAGGCCACGGGCCCTCCTAACACAGGTGCAGGCGACGGGGTCACTTCTTGGTGCCATCTTACTTCCGACGACCAACAGGAGTGGCTCGTGCTGGAATACGATACAGTCGTCGTGCCCAAGGCAATCGTCGTCCACGAGAACCTTTCTCCCGGAGGCTTGCGACGTGTGAGCAGTTTTCCAAAGATCGGCATCGAGCGAACCCTGTGGGAAGGTACCGATCCCACGCCGATCACGGCGACTTCCGGCGTCTCGCGGTTACCAATAACTGCTGGGATCAAAACCAACCGCATAAAACTCTACATCGATTCGCCGGCGGTTCCTGGCTGGCAAGAAATTGACGCCGTGGGACTTATCTATGGCGAAGACAACAAAGTCATCTGGGCCAAGCGGGCTTCCGCCAGCAGCACGTACGGCGATATGGGTGGACCCAATTGGGAAACTACGGGCGTCACGCTGATGCGCTGAATTATTCGGATGCGCTCGCGCTCTGTGGCTCGTCGGCTGCCGTGCTGTCGTCTCTTGCCGTTTCGGTCGACGGACCGGAGGTTTCCGCCCTAGAGGCCAGGTTCTTTCCTGTCAATAGTTCTTCAACCTGTTGCGACAGAATCTCGGCCAATCCTTCTGCGAATCCGACGTGCACAACCTGCACTTTGCCGTCCTTGCCGATCAGCACCGTTTGCGGAATGCCGCTGGCCTGGTATTGCTGTGCGATGCTGTTGTCCTGGTCCATCGCAACAGACACATCGAGTTCCTGGCTCTTTAAAAACTCCTTGATTGTATCCGCGTCCTCACCCACATTGACGGCGTAAAACACCAAACCTCGATCGGCGTACTGTCTGGCCACGCCGCCAACGTGTGGCATGGCTTCCACGCACGGTCCGCACCACGTGGCCCAGAAGTCGAGCATCACAACGCTTTTACCCAAATGCGCTCTGAGATCGATCGGCTTCTCATCCAAGTCGACGGTTTTGAAAGCGGGTGCAGGCTGACCCAAGAGCGGGTGTGGGCCTTCTCCCGGACCACCGGCGAGACCTTCAGACAGAGAATCCACTTTTTCGGCATCCGCGGGCGGTTCGAACGCAAAGTCCGATGCGGCGAATTTTGGCGCCACGTTCCAGTCCGAAAAAACGATGGAGTATTCCAGCTTGGCGTCCTTTAGCCGTGGCCCGGAACTCGCCAACTGCTTCGACAAATCGGGAACAACCTTGTGCACCAGCGGCCGGTCTCCTGCTTCGATCCAGACATCCCAACTCGCATTGTCGCGAACAAAACGGCAGCGATGGCATGACACGTCGCCGACGTTTTCCATTCCGATATACTTCGCTTCGTTGACGCCATCCATGAGCGCCATGTAGAACTGTTCGCCGCTTGCCGAAAGATATGCGGTCGGGACGCCGATGACTCCGACGCCGAGGTACTGGCCACCGTCCACGGCAAAATCTGGCGGTGCATCTTGCACGGTGTAGCGTTTCGGTCCAATTGCGTAGTATACCAGGTGCTTGCCGTCGCTCACGATGGACATCCCGTCGTCGCCCCCTCGAGAAATCAGGGCCAAGCGGTTGGGGCGTGCGAATCGAAGGTCTCCCTGGGCATCCACGCGGCGGTCGATGCCTGGGGCCTGCAACTGGATCGTCAAGTCGACGTGGCACGAAATAGCGGGCAGATTGCTGATATAATCCGCCATCTGTCGGAGCACGACTTCGGGCTTCGGCTGCTCTCCGTCGGTATTGCGTGCATTCGGCTCACCGCCAGCCGATTGCGCCAACGTGTGCGTGAGAATTGGTTTTGCGATCGTTGCCAACGTGAACACCGCGACCGCAGTGGCAAGCACGAGTGTGCGCATGGAGAATTCCTTGTAGCTGTAGCCGAGGCCTCGACCTCGGCTCTTGATGGATCCCGGCCCTATAGAGTCCGCCGACAATTCGTTGTGGACACGCTAACCAATCAACCGCTGCACGCTATCGATCAGCCGATCCATCGGGAACGGCTTGCGGATGTAGTCATCGACGCCGAGCATCTCGGCGTAGGCCTTGTGCCGGCTGCCTTCGTTGGCGGTGATCATGATCACGCGCAGCGGCGTTTCGCCGCGTGCGGCGCATTTTTTCCAAGCACCAAAAAGCCGCTCCGCTTGGGCATCATCATGTCGAGGATCACGAGGTCGGGATTTTCGCGCTCGGAAAGCGCCAGGCCTTGGTTGCCGTCGCGGGCGATGAGCACGGTGTAACCGTTCGACTCCAGCGCCAACCGCAACGACTCGACGATCTCCGCATCATCATCGACAAGCAGAATCCGCTTGCCTTTCTTGTCACCACTATCTTTATCTTTTGCCATAATGCTTATCGGAATGAAAATTCAACGCTCAATGAATACGATATTAACCACGAAGTCACAAAGGCGACTAAAGAAGATGAGAGCTCGGATTCATTCTAACCTTCATCGCCATCGTCTCTTCCTTTGTGCACTTTGTGTCTTAGTGGTTCAGATATCTTGAGTTGAGCACGACCTCATTATTCTCATATTGATTGGCGTTGTGTTGAACGTCGCTTCGCGGTGTAAACTACCATGTATACCCGGTAGCGTGCGATTTGAAAATGCTGAACGGCTTATGTCGAAACCAAGTATCGCGAAACAGGCAACTCAGGTAAAGGTGGTGAGACTGCCGCAAGGTGGCTGCGCCTGTTTTGCCGTATCGGCCTCGCGACCCCAAGCGGTACCGGCCCGAACATCGGCGTCATCGGTTGTGGCGGAATTACCAAGTGGCATCTCACGGCGTACAAGAAGGCCGGATACAACGTCGCGGCGCTGTGCGACATTGACATTGCCCGCGCGGAAATGCGGCGCAACGAGTACTATCCCGATGCATGCACGACCGACGACCACCGACAACTGCTGGCTCGCGACGACATTGAAGTAGTGGACATTACGACGCATCCGCCGCAACGGCCGCCGATTATTGAAGACGCTCTGCGCGCGCGAAAGCACGTGCTCAGCCAGAAGCCGTTCGTGCTCGATCTGGATGTGGGCGAGCGGCTGGCCGACCTGGCCGATCAAATGGGCGTGCGGCTGGCCGTAAATCAAAACGCGCGTTGGGCGCCGCACTTCAGTTATATTCGCGAGGCGGTCCGCGCGGGCTTGCTGGGGTCGATCGACGCAGTGCACTGCGACGTCCACTGGGACCACAGTTGGGTCAAAGGAACCGTCTTCGAAACGGTCCGCCATTTGATTCTCTATGACTTCGCCATCCATTGGTTCGATTTCCTGGCGACGGTCATGCGCGGCAACCCCGCGCAGGCGCGTGTACGCTTCGATGGCCCGTTCTGCCACGCAATCGGTTGCGCCGCCGCTGTTGGCCCAGGCGATGGTGGACTACGAGTCGGCACAGGCCACGTTGATTTTCGACGGCTTCACACGGTTCGATCGCATGGACCGCACGCTCGTGATTGGCAGCCATGGCGCGATTCGCAGCGGCGGCGCCACGACCGAAACGCAGCGCGTCGAGCTCACGACTGCCAGCGGCATCGCCCGTCCGCGGCTCCAAGGCACCTGGTTTCCTGACGGCTTTCACGGCACGATGGCGGAATTGATGTCGGCGATTGCCGAGAATCGCGAACCAACGAATAGCGCGCGGGACAATCTCGACAGCCTCGCGCTCTGCTTCGCGGCGGTGGCCAGTGCGGAGCGTGGAGATCCCGTGAAGCCGGGAACTGTGCGGCAGTTGCCGGCTGAATAGCCATCCTTGTCGACTTCACGCGGCCACGGAAGTCGCCGATGCCACCGGCGCGAGCCACGCGACTTCCAGCAATTATAATTGCCGCACCGATCAGAATGCCCAGCGCCGACAGAGCCAACCATTGGATCGGCAGGTGCATTTGCTCTTCCAATCCCCAGCCGCGCGCTCTAGATCTTCGCGCCAATAGGAAAGCATCAGCAGCAGCCCGTTGTGAACCATGTGGAGCACGATACCGGGGATGATGCTTCCCGTGCGCATTCGGACCCAACCCAACACGAGTCCCAAAAACGTGCTGGTCAACAGCCGACCCGGAAAGATGACTTCGTGAAAGACGCCGAACAGCATTGCGGATGCGATCACGGACCGGTCGGCCGCCAACAGCGTGCGCAACGACGCAAACAAAAAACCACGAAAGCAGAGCTCCTCGAAGACAGCGGGTACCACGGCCAACGTCAGCAAAATGAGCCACAACGGCAGACCGTACATTTCGGACAGCATCGCCCTGGCTGCGGAAATCTGTTCATTTTCCAGCAGTGATAATCCCAGTTTCGTGCTGATGAGAAAAACCTCATGCGCCGCTGGCCACAACGAACAACCTAGTATCAGCGCCCGCCAACAAGGACAACCACGTGGGTTTCGTCAGGCCCAAGCCGCTCGACCAACGTACTCGGCCGAACGTTGCCAGTGCTAATGGAATTCCACCGAACACAATGGCCGTGATCAAAGCGGAAACGATCAGCCGATTCTTCATGCCAATTTCCACCGACCGCATCAACCCCGTACCCAACACAAAGTAAAACGAAAACATGAGTGCCAGGCCGAATAAGGCGGCCGGCAGCCCGGTGGCCGGCTGTGGGGAGGACGGGCGCCGCACCAGGTCGGCCCACGTCGCCTGGCTGCCGTACAGAATCGCGTCGGTGCCAAAGATTCGCGCGGCCAGTGCGATCGCGGCCACGATGTAGAGAATCGTCGAGCACACGGCGGCCACCGCCAAGGTGCTTGATGCACTTCCTTCCAAGAGGTCGCGGGCGAGCATCACGATGTTCACCAGCGGCGTCACGGCCATCCAACCTTTGAACTCCAGGCCGGGCATCAGGCACAACACGCCGGGCACCAGGCAGAGGAGCATCAGCGGAATAATGTAGGCCTGGGCTTCCTTGAAACTGCGCGCGCAGCTTGTGAGCGCGAGCAGGATTGCCGAAAAGAACGCGGCAAACAGCCCTAACAACAGCAACACCTTCAGCACGACGTCAAACGACATGCCGCCGCCAAACAGGCTTGCCGCCAGCCCGGTGCTGTGGGCGGTGATGGTCATGCCGGCGAGGTTCACGAGCGCGGTCAACAGGGCCACCGTGAGCACGGCAACGTACTTCGCCATGAGCAGCCCCAGCCGCGGCACCGGCGCGGCAATGAGCGTTTCCAGCGTGCCGCGTTCTCGCTCGCCGGCCGTCAGGTCGATTGCCGGGTAGACGGCACCGGTGACAGTCATCAGCACGAGGATCAGCGGAATGAGTGCGGCCAGCGAAAATACCGGCGCACCGGAAAAGCTGATGGGCTCGCGGGTCGTCGCCGCCGGCAACGCGGCCGCCACTCCGAGCTGCTTCAGCTGCTCATCGAGATACCATTCGTTGTACGCCTGCAGCCGGACCTCGACGTAATGCAGCGCGGCCTCGCTGGACGGCGAGCCGACACGATAAACAAGCTTCCATCGCATCGGCAAACGCAACCCTTGCTCGGGCGTGCGCGTCGCCGTGCGATCGGCCAGCACGGCGACGTGAATCGATGAATCGATGACGTACCGTTCGAGATGATCCGCTTCAATGGGTTCAATAAACACCTGCGGTGATTGTTCGTTGTCGAGGCGTCCGCCGCGGGCAGGGGCCCTACTTGATTGTTGGCGCCGACGATTCTGATTCTCGCGGGACTGCGATGCAGATGCCTGTTCCTGCTTGGACAGCAGGGCGTCCCCTGCGGCAAGCTGATTCACGAGCAGGGCCTTGGTCGGCTCCGAATCGACGCCGATGGCATAATGGATATCCTGGTCGACGGCGAGCGACGTCAGCAGAAACCGCTGAAACACGACCGCCAACAGCGGATAGATCAAGATCGGCATCACCACGAGCGTAATGATCGTCCGCCGGTCGCGCAAGATTTCGCGCAGCTCCTTCACCACCAATCGCCACAGCCGACCGGATAAATGCCGTCGCGGCGACGCATTGAGGGCAGCGGGATCAGAAATCTGTGGCGAACCGTCGAGCATTGGTGACGTGGGTATTAGGTGTTAGTCGTAAGTCGTTAGTGAATGCTAGTTGCAGACGTTTCGATTACTAACGACTAACGACTAATGACTAACGACTATTGGCTGAAAGAAACTGCGAAACATGTCCACTAGCGTTTGGCAGCCGGTCGCCGCGCAACTCTTCAAGCGTACCTTCCAGACGCAGCTCGCCCTGGTGCAACAGGCCGAAGCGATCGCACAACCGCTCTGCTTCGTCCAGGCGATGCGTGCTCACGATGACTGCTTTGCCTTCGTCGCGCAAGCGGCGAACGTAGTCGACGACTACCTGGCTGCCAAGCACGTCCAGGCCGCGCGTCGGCTCGTCGAGCAGCATCACGGGCGGCGCGTGGATCAGTGCTCGCGCAAGCGTCACGCGTTGTCGCTGGCCGGTGCTCAGCACGGCGCAGCGGCGGTCGAGCAGATTCGCGAGAGAGAACAACTCCGCAAGCGAGTGCAGATTGTCTCGCGCCTGCCGAGGCGGCACGCCATACAAATCGGCAAAGAACAACAGCATCTCGCGGACCGAAAGCCACGGGTACACGCCGTCGCTGGCCGACACCAGACCCACCCGCGACTTGACTTCGTCCGGCGACTCGCTCGTGCGAAAGCCGGCGACTTCGGCATATCCTTCGTCGGGCCGCAAGAGGCCGACGATCATGCGAATGGTCGTCGTTTTGCCGGCACCGTTCGGCCCCAACAGCCCGTACACTTCGCCCGGTGACACCACGAACGACAAGCGATCCACGGCCACGATTGGGCATCCGCCGCTGTAAAATCGCTTCGTAAGCTCGTGGATGGTGATCATCGTCGGTAAAGTCTTGCGATCGACGGCGGCGTGAGAGAAGAGCGGTTGAGTTCGAGGCCCGCCAATTTGCAGGCCGGCGCCGTTACGTCTATTTTGAGCGTATCGAGACGAACGCATGCCGTCCACGTGTTGACACAAATTGCTGCCGTTTTTTGTTAGTACATGATACGAGTTGCAAACGATCCTGACCCTTGACAAACCCCACCAGCGGACAACCATGACAGCCTGTGCAGCGTATTACATCGGAATGATGCTAGTGCTTCAGCCGAACGGGGAAATCACGATCGAGCCCGGCAAACAACTGCCGCAATCGGTAACGTGTGCGCGTGCATGCCGATGGCGGCGTGCGCGAGCAAACGATTCACTACCTGCTGTTCACGCCGCGGGATTACCAAGCCGACGACAAGCAATGGCCACTGATGCTGTTTCTGCACGGCCTTGGTGAATGCGGCAACAACGAGCTGGAGCGCGTGAAGATTCATGGCCCGGCGAAACTGGTTGAGTCGCGACCCGATTTTCCGTTCGTCGTGGTAACGCCGCAGTGCCTGCCGCCGGCGGGCGGCATGAAAGATGTTGCCACCGCGTGGAAGCCAGAACCGCTCATCCAACTCGTGGATCATGTTGTGGCGCACATGCGAATTGACCCGACGCGCGTTTATGTCACCGGGTTGAGCATGGGCGGCTATGGCACCTGGCGGCTCGTGGCAACGCATCCTGACCGGTTCGCGGCCGCATTGCCCATCTGCGGCGGCGGCGAGCCAGGCGAGATGGCCGGCACACTTCGCCGCGTGCCGATTTGGGCATTTCACGGTGCGCGTGACCCAGTCGTGCCGCTTTCCGCGAGTCAGCAGATGGTCGACGCGGTTCGACGCGCCGGCGGCGACGTGCGGCTCACGGTCTATCCGGACGTGGCGCACGATTCGTGGACGACAACGTACAACAACCCGAAAGTGTACGACTGGCTGCTCTCGCATCGCAAGCCGATGCAGTAGCGCAGCAGCGCAAACCGGCTCCGCGTTAACTTAACCGCGCGTTTACGGTCACGCCCGGCCAGTCGTCCGTGCGGAACGGCGTGACCGGCAGGCCGACGTTGTTGTACAGATTGCACACTGGGTTATCGGCCCAGGCGTAACGCACGGCGACTGGTTCGGACACAGCGATGCTGCGTACGGCGACCTTGTCCGGGGCGATGATCTTGGCCTCGGCCGGCACCCAGCGTCGATCTCGGCCCGCGATCGCGAAGCCTTGAACCTCGTTCGTGTCGAGCGTCCGCAAGCCGTCGGCGACGTCCTTGAGCTTCACTACGATTGTGTCGCCATCCTTTTCCATCGATTCGTAGCGTGGGCTTTGGCAAACGATGTCGCGGTCGTAGTTGCGGGCGAGTGCCCAGCGGGCCAACCGTCTGGCGACTTCCAGCTTGTTGCGCGGATGAATGTCGGCGCCTTCGCCGATGTCGATGATCACGGCCTGGCCGGTGTTCGGCAAGCGATCCTGCGTCATGGTTTGGGCTTCGCGCAGCTCGGCCCAAGCGCTGTCGCCGGGCTCGGGTTTTTCGGCCATGAAGTCGGCAAGCTGCACCCAATAGAACGGGAAATCGCCTTGGCTCCAATCTTCGCGCCAGGTTTGGATCATCAGCGGAAACATCTCGCGATACTGATACGCGCGGCCGGCGTTCGATTCGCCCTGATACCAAATCGCGCCGCGCAAGGCATAGCCGAGAACGGGCCCCAATCGCGCATGATACAAATTTGCCGGCCGCTGGTTACCAAACAGTGGATGGTTGAGGTTCGGCCGGCCGGATGGCGTTGGTTGGCCGGCTGCTTTAGCGGCGTCAGCCTTCGTCTGCCACTCGGCGAGATTCTTTTCGTAGTCGGCCTTCAATTTGGCTTCGTCGTTTTCTTTCGAAATCTTGTCCCAGTTTTCAAGCTGCGCGGCATACAGCGGGTTGCCTTCCAAGCGGTCGCGGCGAATCCAGGCATCGCATGCGGAGCCGCCCCACGAGTTGTCGATCAGGCCGATCGGCACGCCAACGTTCTGCTGCAACTCGCGGCCGAAGTAATAGCCGACGGCGGAAAAGCCGGGGATGGTTTGCGGCGAGCAGATTTCCCACTGGCCATCGAAATCTTCCACGGTAGTTTGGCTGCCCGGGCCTTTTACGCGGACGATACGGATTTGCGGATGATTGGCCGCGGAAATCTCCAAGTCGGCATTGGTCGATGCCGCGACCGGCCACTCCATGTTCGATTGGCCGGAGCAAAGCCACACTTCGCCGACGAGGATGTCGTTGCGTTCCAGCCGGCTATCCTTGCCTTCGACAACCAGCTTAAGCGGCTCGCCCACCGACAATGACCCGAGTGTGACGCGCCACTTTCCTTTGTCGTCGGCAGTGGCTTTATGTGATTGGCCGGCGATCGACACGGTTACTTCCTCACCGGGATCGGCCCAGCCCCACACCGGCACCGGCATGTCGCGCTGCAGCACGGCGTGGTCGGTGAAGATGGCGGGCAGCTTTACCTCTGCCCGCATCGAATGCGGAAATAGAAACACACACAGCAATGCCGACACGATTGCGAGACATGTGCGTTCCGGCGCCTGGTTTGGTCGAGTCATTTTACAAGCCCTGTGGTTGCTTTGAGTGACGTTGTCAATCCGATTGCGGCTATTAGCTTGAACTGGCAATCGCGATTTGGCAACCCTTTTCTCGGGCATGTTGCGTTACATCACTGTCCCCTATTCAACTAACGACTAATGGCTTACGAGTAACAACTTACGTCTTACGCCTTCAAAAAAGGAAATGATGGGCCCATTGGGCCGGCGATCCAAACGCCGCACGCGGATCTGGCACCACGACGGAGCACGAATCGCATCCCAACCGTCCGGAGCGGAAACTTGCCACCAATAGTCCGGTTCGGTGCGCTACAGAGCAGTATCAGCATCAGGAACGTTGCTAACGTTTGAAATGTGATGAATCAGTTGCAGCGGGCCTCTCGCGGGAGAGCTCTTCGGCAGCCACACCCGAACGGTCATTTCACGAGCCACCCTAGCACACGTGGTGGCTCAACTTCTACAAGAAAAAAAGTGCAAGTTGCAGGAATCTGGGGCAGGGAAGAGAATGTGCGCGGCCAAGAATTGATGGTTGACACCTATTGTGCGAAAGACAGGCAATCATTCTTCCACGTGGAGGTAATTCTTACGAAAACCGCATTCGTAATTCTCGTAACACCCGAGCGTACCGAGGGAGTCGATGGATTATTTTGAAGTGAGATTGAGAATCCCCAAGCCGAGATGGAATTGGCTGCGATATCGAGTAAGCGCGCTTTTGCTATTGATGTTGTTGGTCGCATTCATTTGCGCTGTATGGCGCCTTCATACGAGACAACCAAGTCGTCAGCAGCTACTTCAAGAACTTCGGACTGCACAAGCCGCACGCGACCACGCGCTGTTCAATTGGCGGCGGGCAGCCGCGGATTTGCGATGGAACGGGAATTCCAAAGCAGAATTGGAGGCGGCAGCGCGAATTGTTTACTTTCAGCGGCGAGCTCAAGTGGAGCAGGCTCTGACTCTGATCGTCGAAAACAAAGCCAGGCCCAATTAACGCGCATAATTCCGATTGACTTGTCACCCTTCGCTGTCGCAGCGCCAGTCGGCCAGATGCATTTCGACGGTTGCCCGGCCGCGGAAATGGTTGATGACTGGTTTGAAGGCCACGGCCAGCGGGCCATTGGCACTAGATAGGTCCTGTTCCCAGTCGCCGCCGCCGAAGGCGACGGCGCGCAGTGAAATGCCGTGCTGTTCGAAACGCAGCGCGAGGTGACGCCCGGTGGAACCGATGCGTTTGGGTGGCTCGGCCAGGCGGACGTCGGACGTGCACAGCACGGGCCGGTGATTGCCGTGGCCGAAGGGTGCCAGGCTTTCGATTTGTCGCACGGTTTGGTGGGTCAGCGCGGAGAGGGGCGTTTCGGCGTCGACGAATAGTTCGGCTGCGCAATCGTCCGGTGAAATCTTACTCCGCGCGTACGCGCAGAAATCTGCGCGGAAGGCGTCGATGCTCGATTCATGGATCGTGAGGCCGGCCGCCGCTTCGTGGCCGCCGTGACCCAGTAGATGCTGATCGCACGCGGCCAGCGCTGCGTGCAGATTGAACCCGGCGATGCTGCGGCCGGAGCCCATGGCCGGCTTCGTGCCCAGCTCGTCCAGCGAGATCAGCACCACGG
Organism: uncultured Planctomycetota bacterium; assembly: GCA_963786455.1. GTDB lineage: Bacteria > Planctomycetota > Planctomycetia > Pirellulales > Lacipirellulaceae > JABDGM01. The sequence continues at coordinate 112,618 of CAWAZX010000023.1, forward strand.
GGCGGTGATACTCCTCGGCGAGCCGGCCGGCCACGATGCCAATCACGCCGGGATGCCAGCCGCGGGCACCAAGCACGAGCGCCGCGGTATGGCCATTGGAGTCGCAGATTTCGCGGGCCTCGCTTGTTGGCCGCGCGGTAGACGCTCCGCTCGAGCGATTGGCGCTGTTCGTTGAGCGTCGTGAATGAACTCGGCGAGCTTGCGGGCCCGCTCCGGCGATTCGGTAGTGAGCAGTTCGAGGGCGAGCGGGGCTTGCCCCAGTCGGCCGGCAGCGTTGAGCCGCGGGCGCGATCGTGAACGCCACGTCTTCGCATTCGATGTGTGGTTTTTTGTCGAGGCCGGTTACCTGCTCGAGTGCCAAGAGACCAGGCGTGGGATAATGGCGGAGGCAGTTGAGTCCGTGGCGGACGAGGATGCGGTTTTCATCCACCAGCGGCACGACGTCGGCCACGGTGCCGATCGCGGCCAGGCCGACGGCACGCATCAAGAACATGCGCATCGCCTCGCCGACGCGCTTGGCCTGGCTGGCTTGTTGACAGAGCGCCCAGGCAAGCTTCAGCGCGACGCCGGCGCCGCACAGGCCGGCGAAAGGGTACGTGGAACCGGGCAAGCCAGGGTGAACGATTGCCGCGCAGCGTTCGGGAAGCTTTGCTCTGCCGAGCCGATGGTGATCGGTAGACGATGAGCGTCAGCCCAAGTTCGCCGCCGTTTCGGCTTCGGCGACACTGGCGATGCCGCAGTCGACCGTGACGACGACATCCGCGCCGCCGGCCGCCAAGCGTGCGCAGTGCTTCGTGGTTCAGCCCGTAGCCTTCGTCGATGCGGTTGGGGATGTAGAAATCGGCCCTGCGCCGAGCAGTCGCAGGCAGAGCAGCAGGATCGCGGTGGCCGTCACGCCGTCGGCGTCGTAGTCGCCGTAGACGGTGATCCGGCGGTTGTCGCGGATGGCGCTGTGAAGGAGCGCGGCGGCTTGCAAGTTGCCGGGCAGTAATTCGGGGTCGCGCAGGCCGCTAAGCTTGGCATCGAGAAAGTGCCGTGCTCCATCGCAATCGCAGATGCCGCGGCCCAACAGCAGCTGGGCGACGACGGCCGGGATGCCCGCCGCGCGCTCCAGCGCGGCCACGCGCGCGGGTCATAGGTCGCAATGCGCCAACGTTTGGGCATCCATGTGAATGACGAATTCCGCGAATGACGAATGTCGAATGGCCGAATCTACGACTCCATTCGTCATTCGTCATTCGTCATTCGTCATTTCTCCTATTTTTTCTTTTCCGTGTGCAGCGTGTGTTTGCGGAGGCGGGGGCTGTACTTTTTGAGTTTCAGCTTCTCGCCACCCATCTTGCGCCGCAACGTGTAGTTGTAGTCGCCGGTTTCCTCGCAGACGAGGAACACGGTTTCCACTTTCTTCTTACGCTTACCAGCAGCCATGGGAGGGTTCAGGTTCGGGGTTCGGGGTTCGCTTAGCCCACGATGCGTAGCGGAGCGAGAAAGCCATGCGCTCCACTGCGCAGTCGCGACTAAACGTGAATATGCCGAATCGCACGAAAGCGACGAGGCAATTCCGCGATTGTACGGGGAATTTGCAGTTTGCTCCAGGGGGTTTGCCGGCGAAAGCACGTGCTGCGCCTATTGGCCGAGCGCGACTAATAGGCCAAGCAAAATGGCGATGAGCAAAACGACCATGATCGCGCGGTTAATGCTAAAACGTTCGGAATGCTCGCATGACGCGCCTGTTTTGCCTGGCCCGCCAAATGCCTGTTCGATGAACGACCGGAGAGAACCACCGCCCGGTAGTGGATCACTATGGATGGTTTCCAGTTCCTCAAGCAGAGTATCTCCAAGAAATACCTGGACGGTTGCACCTTCCCAGCCATAAATCCCAACACAGTCTTCGCATTCAGCGACTTCCAGGTGACCCTCTCGTATACTACGACCTATGACCCGCAGAGCTTGTTTTGGGGGAACCGGAAAATCAAAACACCAGGGCTCAAGCCAGACCTTGAGTGGCACCTCGTTGCGGTTTTCGATTATGCGAACGTCTTCGAACACGTAATTTGACTCGACTGCGGAGATTTACATGCAAAAAAAGTTTGCAAGGAAGGTCCAAGAATGCACATAATCGGGCGAATATATTCGCAGTGTATCAAAACGCCGAGATAAAGGTGCGGTATGTACGACGTATTCAGCCACGAGCCCCATTTTCTGTTTTCGATTATCGCCATGATGATCGTTTTTGGCTCGATTGCCGGTACGATACTCGGCGTCGCAGGGATGTTAACCTGGCGAAAACATGCAGTGGCGAAAATGGAACACGACCTGAAATCGGAAATGGTGGCGTCGGGCATGTCGGCCGATGAGATTCAGCGCGTGCTGGCGGCCAAGATGAGTGCGAGATAGCGGGCCCGTTTCTCCGCCGAGCGGCCACTTTAAAGTCCGCATTCGACAAACGCCTTCGCCTCAGCAAGCCCCGCCCCGGTGAGTTGCCGGTACCGTTTGATGGCTCCAATCTTGTTGCCGGCCGCCGCAAGTTGCCGTACCTCCTCAAAGCCTTCGTCAGGCAACTCAATCTGAAAGTGATCGAGCAGCGCTTGCAGTTGGCGCTCGATGCGGATCAATCGCGGTGCTAAGGCATGGTCGAATGATGAACCAAAGAGTCCCATGGTAACTGTTCCACAATTGGTTTTTGAAGCGAGATGCAAACGTCCAAACGGGACGAATTGAAGGTACAGAGCAGTTGGAAATGGCCCATCCCAATACGTGAGTACTTTGTACGGAGTACGCAGTACAGGCATATCACAGAACTAATCGGGCAAGCCGTGACTTTCATTCCATCTGGCGCTGCGGATTTCACGTTGTGAATTGTGTGGAGCGACGAACATCGTTTTTGCCGACTCGAATCGTTTGCCCGTGTCCATGATTGCGGTGACTTCAAAGCGCACTCCATGGCCGTCGCTCGGCCTTCCGTTTACAGGTTCATTGATCGTTTTGGGCAATCGCCTAATCAACAGCCTGGCTTCCCGTACTCGCGACCGCTCAAGGGTTGACTTGCAAAGCTGATCGGCAAACCGGGCAACTGCCAGTCGTCGGGCAAATTCGTCGATAGCGACGGGTGAAATACAATCCGCTGCGAACAGGTCGAATTCGATGCAATCGAGCGATTCGAACATGAAGCCGAATAACCAGTAACCGGTGTAATCGGAATAGCGGCTGGTGTAGGTTCCAAGAAAATTGTGCAACACGCTTTGGATCACTCTGCGAGTCGGCATCGAAGTGCGCTGAGTTACTTCCACTGCGGTAGGCGTTTTTCAAGGAAGGCAGTGAGGCCTTCCTGAGCGGCTTCGGTCGTACGCGAGGTCGCGCTGATGGCGGCGCCAACGTTAAGTTGCGTGGACAGGTGCTCGCCGATCGTTTCGTAGAGCAGGCGTTTGGAAAGCTGCACGGCTTCCGGGCGCCGGCGGCGCATTCTTCGCCCAGTTGCGCACAGCGAGCCCAGAGCCGGGTGTCGTCGATCATTTCGTGGTAGATGCCCAGGCGGTATGCTTCGTCGGCCGGGTAGAGCTCGGAAGTGAGCAAGAGCCGCGCGGCCGTGCCGGCGCCGACGCGAAACGCAAGCAGCGGTCCAACGATGCCGGCCACCACGCCGCGGCGCGTTTCCGGCAATCCAAATTGGGCGCTCCCACAGCCGACGACGATGTCGCTGGCCAGCACGAGGCCTGCCCCGCCGCCCACGGCCGGACCGTTGACCGACGCGATGATCGGCTTGGGTAGCTCGATCATTTGCACCACGAGCTCGCGGTAGGCCTCGGCCGTATCGCCCCATTCTTGCTGCTTCACTTGATCGGGGAGCGTAGCGGCGGCATGCATTTCGTGGATGTCCATGCCGGCGCAGAATGCGGTGCCAGCCCCGGTGAGCACGACCGCCCGCACGCGCTTCTCCATGTGCAAGTCGGCAAGCGCCTGCTGCAGTTGCGACAGCATCGAGCGGGTAAGCGCATTCCGCCGTCCGGGCCGGTTGAGAACGATCGTTCCCACGAAGCCGGCGACTTTCACGTCGACGGAGTTGCTGGACATGTACATAAAGCAGGGAGCAAGGAGCAGAGAGCAGGAAACAGGAAGCACGAGTCGCGATTACGCGCCTTGGGCCCGATCCTACTGATTGTATGTTTTGCACATTGGTTCGACGAGGCGGCGTGTTGTGGTTTGGCAACATCGTAATCGGGAATTCGTTGCCGCTATGCATCATGTTCGACGAAGACAATCGCATCGATTATTGACCATCCTGGCCGCAACTGGCATCGCACCAACAACTTAACCTCCGCGCGCACAAACCGCCTTACTCTCCCGGCACCGGGTCTGCAATCCCCGAGCGTCCACGTCCCATGCGGCTCGAACGCTCACCGCGAGGAAACTGCCTGTGCCACGCTATCGCACGAATCGCCACGTCAACGGAACTTCTTCGCCTAACGGCGTGAATGGCAGCCACAGTAGCGCCAAGAACAAGAAGAAGAAAAACGCATCGAATGCGTCGAACGACGACCTCCACTTTGTAGCGAACGGGAGCCATGGCGACGAACACGTCGTCGAGGCCGTGTTTGAAGTCGACGAGCACGCACCGGACCCCGACGTTGAACAAGACGATGAATTCGAATTTGAACAACTGCCGGAAGAGGGCAGCGCCGAATCGCACATCGACGACCCGATCCGCATGTATCTCATGCAGATGGGCGAGATTCCGATGCTCTCGCGAGACGACGAGATGTCGTCCGCCCGAGCAGATCGAAGAAACGCGCGCACGGTTCCGCCACTTGCTGCTGGGCAACGACTTTGTGCTGCACGCGGCGGTGGAGCTGTTGGAAAAGGTGCAGCAAGGGCGAGCTGCGGCTGGACCGCACGATCGAGATCTCGGTCACGAACACGGCGGAGAAGAAGCGCACGCTCAAGCGGCTCGCGCCGAACCTGGCCACGATCAGGCACCTGCTGCGCGCTGAATCAGGCCGATTTCCGCGTGGCGATCGACAAGCAAGCTGCCCAATAGCGAAAAGCACGCCGCCTGGCGACGGCTGGTGATTCGCCGCAACAAGATCGTGCGGCTGGTGGAAGAGCTGAATCTGCGGCTGGGCAAGTTGATGCCGATCATGCAGCAGCTGCACAAGATCAGCGAGCGGATGATGACGATCAAGCAGCAGCTGGCGGAGCCGGAAAAACTGATCAGCGAGCAAGCAGCAGCGCGGAACTGCTGCAAGAGCTGCGCTACTTGATGCGGATCACGCTGGAGTCGCCCGCCACGCTGGCCCGCCTCGTCGCCCGCACACTCGAAGCAGCGCAAGCAGTACGATGAGGCGAAGCGCGTGCTCTCGGCCGCCAACCTGCGGCTGGTGGTGTCGATCGCCAAGCGGTATCGCAATCGCGGCTTGAGCTTCCTGGACTTGATTCAGGAAGGCAACACCGGCCTGATGCGGGCGGTCGACAAGTTCGAATACCAACGCGGCTACAAGTTCTCGACCTACGCCACGTGGTGGATTCGCCAGGCGATCACCCGGGCGATTGCCGACCAGAGCCGCACGATCCGCCTGCCGGTGCACATGATCGACACGATGGGCAGGGTGCGCACGGTGACGGCCGAATTCGTGCAGAAGTACGGCCGCGAGCCGAATCCGGAAGAAGTGGCCGAGCGGGCCGGCCTGTCGCTGGAGGATGCCCGCTGCATCATCAAGATGTGCCGCCAGCCGCTGTCGCTCGACCAGCCGGTGGGCGACCACGAGGACAACTTCTTCGGCGAGTTCCTGGAAGAGGACCGCGACGACGATCCGCTGTACGACACGAACATGGAAATGCTCAAGCAGCGGCTCGACGAGGTGATGAACGACCTGACCTACCGCGAGCGCGAAATCATCCGCCTGCGATACGGCCTGGCCGACGGCTACACCTACACGCTGGAAGAAGTCGGCAAGATCTTTTCCGTCACGCGCGAACGCGTGCGGCAGATCGAATCGAAGGCGGTGCGCAAGCTGCAGCAGCCGTATCGCACTCGGGCGCTGGCCGGCTTTCTGGATGGCGTTGAATTGCCGCCAGCAGACTCGAACTGAACGAAATAGAATTGCCCGCTTGCGGCTTAGACGCGAAGACGCAAGCGGTGGATACGCACGAACCGAAATCAACATCCGACGATTTATCACCCCCTGTCGTAGCTCCCTCCTGAGTTTCTCCCGCCTCTCCTCCCCGCCTGTGTGCCACCTGCCTTTCCCACTGAGGCAGGTGGCACACCTTTTTTGCGCTTTGATGTGCAGTAGAATGTGACCATGAAGCGCATTCGCGTCGGGTTACGTATGCTGCTTTTGCTTGTAGCTCTCTGCGCCGTCTTCTTTGCTTGGATCGGTGCGCAGGCGAGAATTGCGCCGAACTGAATTGCGCGGTCAGATACGCGGTTTCGAGATTCAACGTGACAACGCTGCTGGCCGGACCGAAGATCCCGAGGAGGGTGAGTTCTGGAGAAGGAGCGTGATGGAAAATGAAGCCATGATCGCCTCCTTACGCGAGCAACTGGGCGAATCTGATCGTTAAAGCGGCTTCCGGCCGCATCTGGGTAGCGCGAACTCAATGCGCTATAATCAAGAATTCGCTGCCACGAATTCATTCTGTAGAGTCGCCTGTGACCGTCACGCACTCCGTTAATCTCGCAGATCCACTTCGCCGACTTCTCGGCCCGCAGCGCGTGCTGGATGCCCATTCGGATCTGGCCGTTTATGAGTGCGATGCGTTTGTGATCGAAAAGCACTGCCCGTCGGTGGCCGTGTTTCCGGAAACGGCGCGTGAGGTTGCTTCGATCGTAAAGCTCTGCAACGAGCACGGCGTGCCGTTTGTGCCACGTGGAGCCGGCACGAGCCTGGCCGGCGGCGGTTTGCCGGTGGGCGGCGGCGTGATGGTTGTGCTCACGCGGATGCGCGGCATCTTGGAAGTGGATTTGCGCGATCGTTATGCCGTGGTCGAGCCGGGCGTCGTGAACGCGGCGCTGAACAAGCACCTCGCGGGCACCGGCTTTCATTACGCTCCCGATCCGTCGAGCCAAGGGGCATGCACGATCGGCGGCAACGTGGCCACGAATGCCGGCGGCCCGCACACACTCAAATACGGCGTCACGGTCAATCACGTGCTGGGCGTGGAGCTGGTCACGGCCGACGGCGAGATCGTGCAAATTGGCGGTGCGGCCGAGGATTCGCCCGGGCCCGACCTGGTTGGCACGATTGTCGGCGGAGAAGGCACGCTCGGCATCGTCACCAAGATCTGGGTGCGTCTCACGCGCAATCCGCAAGGTTGCCGCACCATGCTCGGCGTATTCGATTCAGTCGACGATGCCACGCAAGCGATTAGCGGCATCATCGGTGCTGGTATCATCCCGGCCGCGCTGGAGATGATGGACCAGGGCATTTTGGTGGCCGTCGAAGCGGCGTTCAAATTCGGATTCCCGCTCGATGCGGAAGCGATCCTGCTGATCGAAGTCGACGGGCCGGAGGTGGGCCTCGATTCGCAGCGCGACCGCGTGGCGGAGATTTGCCGGACGCACAGTGCCCGTGAAGTGCGCTTCGCCGCCGACGAGAAAGAGCGGCTGAAACTTTGGAAATGTCGCAAACAGGCGTTCGGGGCGATCGGCCGTCTGAGCCCCAGTTACTGCACGCAAGACGGCGTCGTACCGCGCACGAAGCTGCCGGAAATTCTGCGGAAGATTCGCGCGATCGGCGAGAAGTACGGCGTGCGGATCGTGAATGTGTTTCACGCCGGCGACGGCAACCTGCACCCAATTCTGTTGTTCGACGAGCGGCACCCGGACGAAGTGAAGCGCGTACTGGCCGCCAGCGGCGAGATTCTCGAGGAATGTCTGGCCTGTGGCGGCAGTGTTACCGGCGAGCATGGCATCGGGTTGGAGAAGATCAGTTTCATGAACCGGATGTTCAGCGAAAACGATCTCGACGTGATGGCGCGGCTGCGCAACGCGCTGAATCCCAATGGATTGCTCAGCCCGGGAAAGCTGTTGCCGACGGCCGGGGCGTGTGGCATGGAACAGGTGCATCCGGGGCGACGCGCACCGCTTTGATTCCAATACAGAAGATTAAACACGGAGGCACGGAGAGCACGGAGAAGACAAAAAAGAACAGGCGGAAGACGAAAGCGAAGAGAAATGAATTCGTCATTGCTCTACCTTCCCGGCTCCCTCTGCTATCTCTCAAAATTAATTCTTCTCCGTGCATCCGTGTCTCCGTGGTTAATTTAAATGAATGTCTACCGCGATTGAACGAGAGTTTGTGAGCGAATCGATTTCGGCCGCCGAACCATTTGGTGTGGCGGAAGCGGTGCGCACGGCGTACAATGCGCGGCGGCCGGTGTATCCGCAGGGCGGCGGTACGGCTTTGGGTTATGGCATGATGCCCACACAGCCGGGTGTTAGCCTGGATCTCAGCGGGCTTTCGAAAATTGTCGATTATACGCCGCGGGACATGACCATATTGGTCGAGTCCGGCGTGAGGATGAGCGATTTGGCGGCGGTGTTGGCGGCCGAGGGTCAGCAGTTACCGATCGACGTGCCACGCGCCGGTCAGGCGACGATTGGCGGCGTCGTGGCGACGAATTGGAACGGCCCTCGGCGATATGGTTATGGTACCGTGCGTGACTACGTCATTGGCATCCATGCAATCGACGGACGTGGCGTGGCGTTCAAGGGCGGTGGGCGGGTAGTGAAAAACGTGGCCGGCTACGACTTCTGCAAATTGCTCACTGGGTCGCTCGGCACTCTTGGCGTCATTACGCAATTGGCGATTAAAGTGAAGCCGCTGCCGGAGCAGTCAGTGACGATCGTGGCCGATTGTTCGGACTTCGAAACTGCAAACACGTTGCAGGACCGGTTGGCGCAATTGGAAGTGCCGCCAGTTGCGATCGACCTGTTGGTTGGCAAATGGGCATTACCGATTTCGAATAGCGGTCCGGACGACGACATCCGCACACGTATTGCACTTGCGGTTCGAGTTGAAGGTTCCGAATCCGAGATTGCCTGGCTCGCGGATCACATTCAGTACGAGCTGTGGTCAGGAGGAGGAACCAATGTTCGTCGCCTCAATGCTTCGGAGGCCGACGCGCTTTGGAAGCAGCAGATCGAGTTCGCGGACCGCGGACCCCGAGAAACGCCCGACGAATCGCCACTCGTGCTCAAAATCGCGGTCCCGCCCAGCGCGACGACTGCGATGATTGCCACGGTACATCAATGCGATTCGGACTGCACGATCCAAGCGCATGCGGGCAATGGCATTCTAATTGCCCGTTTTGCTCGGTTTACGCATGCCGATCTGACGAGCGTGCTCGTTGCCAAATTGCGGCCGACCGCGATAAAACTGGGCGGCAGCGCTGTGGTTGTCGCCAGCACATTGGAAGGGCTGACGCCGCACATCGTTTGGGGTGGCCGGACCGAAGCGATCATGCTACTGGAGCGAATCAAACAGAAATTCGATCCGCACAACATCCTCAACCCCGGCCGGTTCATTCTCTGAAGACAGGATTTACCACAGAGGCACAGAGAGCACCGAGAAGATGCAAGAGGGCCCCACGTCCGTGAATTGCTGAGATCGGTTTTTTTTTGCCAATAGATTGAAATAATTCCATAGATATATAGTGACGAGTAACATGATTCAGAATCTCCTTTTCTTCTCCGTGAGCTCTGTGTCTCTGTGGTGAATTATTCGTGGCTGAAGATTCGATCAACTTGAAACCATCTGCTACCAATCCTGGTGCTGCGCTCGACTACAAGTTGCTGCTCGATTGCGTGCATTGTGGTTTGTGTACAGCCGCCTGTCCGACGTTCTTGGAAACGGGCGACGAGAACGAGAGTCCGCGCGGGCGAATTTATCTGATGCGCGGCGTGGCCGACGGGCGGCTGGAGTTGAATGATCGCGTGCGACGGCATTTGGAATTGTGCCTCGATTGTCGTGCCTGCGAGACGGCGTGCCCCTCCGGCGTGCAGTACGGCAAGCTCATCGAGCCGTTCCGCATGGCGATGGATGCTGCCGAAGGCGATTCGCAACGGCACGACTGGTTTCATCGGTACATTTTGTTCGGGTTGTTTCCCTACCCGAAGAAACTCCGTGGTGCGCTTGTCCGGCGCGGATCGCACAGCGAATCGGCCTATTGCGCTTTGCCCAAGCGGTTCGGCTGACGCGATTGTTACCGGGTCCGCTGCGGCGGATGGTCGAGATGCTGCCGCCGGCGCAGCGCAACGAAGGACCACTACCGGAGTTTCTGCCCGCCATCGGCCGGCGCCGCGCGACGGTGGCGTTATTCACGGGTTGTATTGGCGACGCGATGTTCCGCCACGTGAATTGGGCGACTGCGCGCGTGCTTCAGCAGAACGGCTGCGACGTGCATGTGCCTCCGGGCCAGGTATGTTGCGGTGCGATCCACTTTCACGCCGGCTCGAGCGAACCGGCCCGTGAATTTGCGAATCAAAACCTGGCCGCGTTTCCGTTCGGGCGTTTCGACGCGGTGGTGAACAATATCGCCGGCTGCGGCTCGATGCTCAAGGATTACGGCCATCACTGGCACGATGAGGAGCAATCGGCGCGCGCCGCGTGGTCCGGCAAAGTCCGCGACGTGAACGAATTCCTCGATGAGCTGGGGCTGGTACGGCCGGAGGGCGAAATTCGCACCGTGGCCACGTATCACGACGCCTGTCACCTGCGTCACGCACAGAAAATCTACGACGCGCCGCGGCGACTCCTCTCACAAATCCCCGGCCTCGAGTTGCGCGACCTGCCGGAAACCGAACTGTGTTGCGGTGCCGCCGGAACGTACAACCTCACGGAACCCGAAATGTCGGCCCGCCTCAGCCGCCGCAAATTCGAAAACATCCGCCGCACCGGTGCGAGCGTAACGATCACTTCAAACGCCGGTTGTGCGCTGCAAATTGCCCGTGAAGCGCGTGAGCAAGGCTACCAACTCGCAGTAGTGCATCCAATGGAACTATTGGATTGGAGCTATCGCTCCGTCCGGCCTATCTGGTAGCGCTTTCAACGGTCGTGATGCCCAAGAATTGGCGACTCACGCCAGAGCCATAAATCATCGGCCAAATACTTGCAATGCGCAAGTCCCTGCCTACAATCAGCGCCGTATTGACTGTTCCCTCAATATGCCCGGTCAAGTCCTTACCACGTTCGTAGCCACCACGGTCCAAAAAACTGGAGCCAACCGATGAGAACCATCCTGTTCGCCGCGACATTCTTGATCATCGGACTGATCCACGCCGAATCAGTGGAGGCCGTCTTTAAGTTTCGAGCAACGATCACAAGCGACCAAGAAGTTGCTAACCCACCGGTACCGTCTCAGGGTTCCAGCGGCGTCGGGCTCTTCGAACTCAACGATGCGATGACTGCACTTTCGTACGACGTTACGCTGGTGGGACTTGATATTGACGGACTTCAAACGCCGGCCAACGCAAATGACAACGCGGCGCGTTTTCACATCCATGCCGCGCCGGCGGGAACGAATGGTGGCATCGTCTTTGGGATGAAGGACCCAAACCATGATACGGATGACCTAGTCGTCAATCCAACGACCGGCCGCATTACCGGAGTTTGGGACGGGACCGAAGGAAACGGCACCACGCTTTCCCTTCAGCTCGCGAATCTATTTGCCAACAATCTCTATTTCAACGTGCATACTCCGGATCATGCCGGCGGCGAAATACGCGGACAGATAATTTTGATACCGGAACCCGCCACGGCCATATTGTTTTTGTTCGGCTGTATCCAGGCCGCGGCTCTGGTGCGACGTTGCCGGTGATTTTTCCGCCAGAGTGGCGAGTATTTATCGCAGCGAGAAGCTTTCGATTTCCAGCTTCACGAGCCGTGAGGCCAACTCGCCGGCGCCGGCCGGACGGCGGAGTGCGTCCTTGGCGAGCATTTCCTGGACGAGGTCGGCGACCGATTGTGGCACGTCCGGCCGCAGCGTGCGAAGTTGCGGCGGCCTTGCTTCGCGGTGCAGCGTGGCAAGCTCGGCTGGGTCGTCGGTGTCCCAGGGCCTGCGCGGTCAACATTTCATAGAGCGTGACGCCAAGGCTGTAGATATCGCTGCGTGGACCGGCCGCGAGAGCTGAGGTCACCATTTCTGGCGCGATGTATGCCAACGTGCCGGCGAGTGGCCGCGTGGACCAGCGCGTGGCTTCCGCAGGCGTTTGGGCGAAGCCGAAATCGATGAGCGTTGCGTGGCCCGCGGGCGATACCAAAATGTTTGCCGGCTTGATGTCGGCGTGAATCATGCCGGTTGCTTCCAAAAGGGCATCGATTCCCTCAGCCACCTGGCGGGCAATCCACAGCGCGAGCGGCACGGCCAGCGGCGCCCGGTCTGATGATCAGCTGCGACAGCGGCCTCGCATCGAGTTTCGGCGTTACCAGGTAGAACGGCGGCTCCTGGACGCTGGCGGATAAAACCGGCAACAGATTCGGGTGCGAAACCTTACCGCCGACCCACGCCTCGCGGCGCTGCATGTCGATCGCCTGCGGATCGCGCCACCACTCCTTGCGAAGCACCTTCAATACATAAGCCGCGGGTCGCCTTTCCGACTGATGTTCGGCAGTTTGATTTACAGGATCTTCGGCCGGACGGGCCTGGTACACGCGTGTGAAGTTTCCCTCGCTTAGTAGCCGCACCAATTGCCACGGCCCGAGCCGGCCGAGCAATTGCGGAGCGTCCGAGTACGCGAGGTGGTGCCGGGGCGTTGTGCGCGGTGATTCAACAGTTGCCATAAATCTATGTGAGCACGAAAAGCGTACGCCGAGCGCGGCTGCTCGAGAGAGCAGCGCCTGCTGGCAGCGTTGTGACAAGGGGGTGCGTACGCCGCTCTAAACTTCGCGCGGTCGACGGCACCAATCGATACTGGGTCAGCAGCACGGATGCCGGCTGGTGAGAACGGCTGCCGGCACGAGCTGCTGCGGAAAGAATCGGTCGTGCCGGTCAAGGAAAATGAAAACGTCCGCCGGCTCGCCCGCACAGGTTGCCAGTGAGTGGGAGCTTGGGCAGGGGCCGCGAACTCGTATGGGAACGCAGCTGCTATCACGCACCGATGTAGCGTGCATGCACGCGTGCGGGCCGTGGCGATGTCGTTCGTGCCGCCGACGATCGTGCGGCCGTCGGGGAAGACCGTGAGCACGTAACCGTCGACGGCCAGCCGCAAGAGGAACGCGTTGCGTTGAATTTGGCCGACGCCCGCGAGCCGGGCCGCCAAGTCTGTCGAGCGAGAGCTGCGTGCCGGGCGGCGGGCTGAGCTGCACGGCGTTGCGTCCGCAGAGGACGGCCGTGGCGTCGGCTCGCTCGCCGGAGAGCCAGTCAAATTCGCCGTGCTTGCAGACGCGGCAGTCGCCGGCGTCTCGCAGCGTGACAAGTCGACGTGCCGCAGCTGATTGTCCCACAGGTCGATAATCGTGAGCTTGCGGCTGACTGACTCGCGATGGCCGCTGAGGATCTTCAGCGCTTCGCACGGCTTCGATCGAGGCGATCACGTTCGACGATGGGCGCGAGGATGCCGGCCGTGTCGCAGGTGGGCGTGGTGCCGGGCGGCGGGGCTTCGGACATCAGGCAGGCGAGGCAAGGCGGTTTCGCCGGGGAGGATCGTCATCGATTGGCCTTCGGCGCCGATGCAGCCGCCGTAGACCCACGGCTTGCCGTGCTTCACCGCGAAGTCGTTCACCAGGAAGCGCGTGGCGAAGTTGTCGGTGCCGTCGACGATCACGTCGACGTCGCCGGCCAGCTGCGGCGATGTTGTGATGCGTGACGTCGGCGACGACCGGCTCGATTTCGATCTCCGAGTTGATGCGCCGCAGCTTGTTGGCGGCGGCGATGGCCTTGGGCAAGCCGTCGGCCACGTCCTGCTCGTCGTAGAGCACCTGCCGCTGCAGATTGTTGAGCTCGAGAAAGTCGCGATCGACGATCCGCACGAAGCCGACGCCGGCCCGGACGAGCGTTTCGGCGATCACCGAGCCCAGCGCACCGCAGCCGCAGACCAGCGCGCGGCCTGCCGCGAGATCGCTGCTGGCCTTCTTCGCCCAGCGGAGCGAAGCGCGCCTGGCGATCGTAACGGTTGTCGATGTCTCGCTCATGGCTCATTCAATGTGGCAATCCCGTGGCCGATGCGAGCCAGTCGTCAGGCCGATCGTGCCATGATACTCGGCCACGACTTCGTCGCCTCTGCCGCGCTTCCACATCGGCCTGATACACATGCGGCATTTCGGGCGACCACATGCAGGGATCGGTGACGATTGCTTCGGCCACCCCGCTTCGTTGCGGACCCAGATCGCGAAACGTGAAACTCGGCGGGCAGCGTGTGGGCCTGCTCGCAATACGGCCCGCGCAATGTGCCGTGCAGCGATCGGACCGCTTACGTGCTGAGCATCGTCGCCGCAGGTCAACGTACGCGCGAAGACGTGGGCTTCCACGTCGGTCACGTCGCCCACAGAGATTTCAATATGACCCGACATTGTCGTCGCCTTGGCATTAGCAATGGAGTCACATTCCTCAATCATTTACCGACGCCGCGTCGCGGGCAAATTCGCGGGCCAGGACTCGGCCGGTTGACCGATGCTTCGCACAGTCGGCGACTTCTTCCGGGCGTGCCGGTGGCGACGACTGCGGCCGCCTTCGTCGCGCGGCGCCGGGGCCGAGGTCGATGATCCAGTCGGCGGCCTTCATGAGCTGCAGGTTGTGCTCGACGACGACCAGCGAGTGGCCGACGTCGAGCAGCGCGTCGAAGCAGTCGAGCAATTGTACGACGTCGGAGAAGTGCAGGCCGGTGGTCGGCTCGTCGAGCACGAACAGCGTGCGGCCGCGCCGCTTGGCGGCCAGGTAGGCGGCCAGCTTGAGCCGCTGGGCTTCGCCGCCGGAAAGCGTGGTGGCCGGCTGGCCGAGCCGCAGGTAGTCGAGCCCGACGTCGATCAGCAGCTTCAGCCTGGCCTGCACCTTGCGCTGGCCGCGGAAGAAGGTGAACGCCTCGCGGACGGTCATGTCGAGCACTTCGGCGATATCGCGGCCGCGATATTTCACGTCGAGCACCTGCCGGCGATAGCGGCGGCCGCCGCACTCGGGGCACTTCATGTACACGTCGGCCATGAACTGCATGTCGATCGCGAGGAAGCCGTCGCCTTGGCAGGTGTCGCAGCGGCCGCCGTCGACGTTGAAGCTGAAATGGCCGGCCGTGAAGCCGCGCGTCGCGGGCCTCGATCTGCTCGGCAAACAGCAGGCGGATCGGGTCGAACGCCTTGATGTACGTGACCGGGTTCGAGCGCGGCGAGCGGCCGATCGGGCTTTGATCGACGAGGATCACGTCTTCGAACTGGCCGGTGCCGAGCACGTCGTCGTACTCCAGCGGCTGCGGCAGGTCGGCCGGGTCGCTGTCTTTGTGCAGCCGGCGGGCGAGGGCCGGGTAGAGCGTGTCGTCGACCAGCGTGCTCTTGCCCGCGCCGCTGACGCCGGTCACCAGGCACAGCACGCCGAGCGGAAACTCGACGGTGACGATTCTTGCAGATTGTTGCCGCGTGCGCCGCGGAGCTTGATCCAGCCTTGGGCGGTGCGAGCGGCGCGGTCCGCTGCGCCGATGCCGCGGCGGCCGGCGAGCCAGTCGCCGGTGCGGCTGTCCGTCGAGCTGCTTCCAATTCTTGCGGCGTGCCTTGAAACACGACCGTCCGCCGTCGTCGCCCGCGCCGGGGCCGAACTCGACGACCTGGTCGGCCGGCGAATGATCTCCTCTTCGTGCTCGACGACGACGACCGTGTTGCCGCGGTCGTTGCAGCTGCTCGATCGCGTCGGCCAGCGGCGCGACGTCGGCCGGGTGCAGGCCGACCGAGGGCTCGTCGAGCACGTAGAGCATGTCGACCAGGCTCGAGCCGAGCGCCGCGGTGAGGGCGACGCGCTGCGCTTCGCCGCCGCTGAGCGTGCGCAGCGGGCGGTCGAGCGCCAGGTAGCCGACGCCGACGTCGACCAGGTACGCGAGCCGCGAGCGGACGTCGTCGACAAGCGGCCGCGCGATCGGCTGTTGCCATTCGGGCAATTGCAGCTCGTTCGAAGAATGCGAGCGCGTCGCGGATTTTCATGCGGCACACATCGGCAAAGTTCTTGCCGCCGACGCGCACGGCGAGCGCTTCGGGCCGCAGCGCGCGCCGTCGCAGGCCGGGCATGGCGAGTACGATCGCCAGCGGCTCAGGAACACGCGGAGGTGCATCTTGTACTTGCGCCGCTCCAGCCAGCGGAAGAAGCCGTTGAGGCCGCCGAAGTTTCGCTCCGGCACGCCTTCGATCGATCAGCCGGCGCTGTTCGTCGGTGAGCTCGGCAAACGGCACGTCGACGGGCAAGCTTGTAGTCGTCGGCCAGTGCGAGCAGTTCTTCGAGCTCGTGCGCGTAGGCCGGCGAGTTCCAGGGCGCGATCGCGCCGTCGCGGATCGACTTGCTGGGTCGGGCACGACGCGGTCCATGTCGGTGTCCACGATGTTGCCGAAGCCTTCGCACTCCGGACAGGCACCCAGCGGACGGTTGAAGTTGAACAGCTGCGGCTCGGGCTCCGGGTAGTCGATCCCGCACTCGTCGCAGCGCAGCGCCGTGCTGAACGCCATACGCCGCCAAGCGTCGCCATCGATTGCGGCCGTCGCTTGCGGCAGTTCGGCGCTCGCTCAGCATCGTCCTCGACAAACACGACGCAGCGCCCCCTGCCCCGCTGCGAACGCCGTCTCCAACGAATCGCGCAGGCGGTCCGCCGACGATTCGCCTGCCGTGAGGCGATCGAGGACGACCGTGAGTCGGTCGCCGGCTGTCAGCCGCTCGGCGAGCGCAGGCTCGATCGTTTCGGTGCGACTCGTCGACGATCGCCCGCACGTAACCAAGCTCGACCAAGTGCGTCGAGCCAGCGATCGATCGGCTCATCGTCGGGCACGTCGCGTCTCGAAGCCGATCATCAGCCGCGCGCCCGCCGGCAGCGTCGGCCAATCGCTCGGCAGCGCATTTCGGGCGAGTCGCGCCGCACGGGCTGGCCGCAGCTGATAGCAAATCACTTCGCCGACCCGGGCGAACAGCAGGCTCAGGTAGTCGTTCACCTCGGTCGTCGTGCCGACGGTGGCCCGGTTCGAGCGGCTGGGGTTCTTGTGCGTGACGGCGATCGCCGGCGGGATGCCGTCGATCCGCTCGGCTTGCGGCTTGTCGAGCTGTTCCAGGAACTGCCGCGTGTAGGCCGAGAAGCTTTCGATGTACCGCCGCTGGCCTCGGCATAGAGCGTGTCGAGGGCCATGCTCGTCTTGCCGCTGCCGGAGACGCCGCAGAACACGATCAGCTGGCGGTGCGGCAGGTCGAGATCGACGTGCCGCAGGTTGTTCACCGCCACGCCGCGCAGCTCGATTCGACCCTCGCCCACGTGACTGCTCCTGTCGAGCAAAATTGGATGTCGCGAATCTTTCATTCTATTGCGAAACTCCATGTTGGACCAGCGGACGCTCGTGGCATGATCGCTCGCGAATTTAGCGGTCGAACTTGTTCGGTGTGTCCTGGCCGGTCGTGGTGCAACCGCGCGGGGCGGCTCGACTGAGATCGCCGAAGTCAAGCCCCGCCACCAAATACGGTTCTGATTTGGGGCGGGGTGCAAGCTCCTCTGCCACGAATATTGAGTCATTTGATATAATTATTCCTTCTCAGCGTGACAACGCCCGTCAGGATTTCGCCGTGCGACGCTCTAACAAATTCGCCAACCCGTTTTATGCATTGCTGCTGGTCGCCGGCATCACGTTCGCGCTGACTGCGACGGCGTATGGAGTGATGGCGTTTCGCGAGGCGCGGCCGGTGTCGATTGAAAGTGTTCAGACAGCGTCAGTCACTCCGCACCCGCTGATGGAATGGATGAGCCGGTACGGCGAAACAGCGTTGATGACCGAGCTGGTACTGCTGGGGATTTTTACGTTCGGGGCGATCGGCACGGACGACTATTGGCAGCGCGCGCGAAGGCCGGCCACAGTCGAAAAAGGTAATCTGCGATGCAAGTAAAGAAAACAACGGAAGTGCCGGCGTCGGACGTCACCATGGAAGGCGCCTCGGGGTGCCGCGTGCGCTGGCTCATCGGCGAGGGCGAGAAGGCGCCGAACTTCGCCATGCGTGAATTCGAAGTCGCGCCGGGCGGCCACACTCCGAAGCACTTTCACGATTACGAGCACGAGGTGTACGTGCTGGCCGGCCATGGCGAGATCGTTGACGGCGATCGGCGCCGCCCGCTGCGCGGCCGGCGACGTGGTGTTCGTCGCGCCGAACGACGTGCACCAGTTCTGTAACACGGGCGCGGAGCCGATGCGGTTTCTGTGCCTGATCCCCAACTCGGCCACGGGGAAGAATGTCACCGTTGTGCCCGAGTGCGGTCTCGAACCCGGCAAAATGTAACCGGGCTTCTGTGAGACCACATTTACGGCCTTACTGTCACAATCACTCGCGCATAGCGCGTCAATGGTGGTGAACCCTGATCGGTGACCGTGGCAATCAAGTGAATCGTTTGCTCGGAGTCGACTGGTGGGGCCACAAACGATACCTGCCGCGTGGCGGCATCGCGAAGTTGAGGAAGCGCCTCTCGATAACTGCCCGGCTCCCGATAGATGCTCCACTCAAATTGGAGCTCGTGCCCGTCCGGATCAGTCGAGCCGCCGGCGTCGACGACTATCGTTTCGCCCGATCGCGCACGACATTGTAAAGCGCCGCTGACCACAGGCACCGGCGGATGATTTGCGTCGGCAAAGTCATTCACGCACCAGTCCAGGCGGGCCTTGAAATCATTTTGAATATGAACCGCCCAACGCTTCAGCGTGTTATCGCGGTGCAGGCTGCCTTGCCAGTCGTCCTTTAGGTTGGCCCAATAATAAGGCCGATCCTTGAAATTGTCGTTCAGACCATACCGTCCGGCCCAGCTTCCCCAGGTCGGTTGCTCAGCATCGTTCATTCCCGTGGGAACCAGATAAAGAAAGGTCATCGTATCGCCTTCCTTTTGCCGATGCGTCGTGTTCGTGGGGTAGAAGGCGCCGAGGGGGCCATGCCCGGTCAACATATCGCGGTTGAGGTCAAAGCCACCTGCGGTGGCCGTGAGATACGAGAACTGGTGATACCAGCGCTTCCCATCCACCTCGGGGCGAAACGTGTCGACCCACAATTTGAACGGCGGCTCGAGCGACGTCGTATGCTCGCCGAACTGGTCGTCCGAGCTAAGCCGCAACCGGTTTTTGAACGTGGCGTATCCCTGCGGGCCGCGATCTTGGAATACGCGGTCGAGGGCGCGCCGTAAGCAGCTTGGAGCCGCGCCGTGGTCGGTGCCCCAGTTCAAGAACCAAACTGGTCGCGGGTCATCCGAATCGACGGCGGCGAGAACCAGCTCCACGCCTTCGTCGCTGTTTTCGTAGCCTGGCACCGTGCGTTGCAATAAGAGTTCCGGCTTGGGGTAACGTGGGTCGTGCTGGATCAAATTCGGATAACACTCGCCGTAGGCCTTTATCAGGCGCTGGACGATGCCCAGGCCGGTCCGCTCCGAATTGCGGTTCTCACCGTCACGCGCTTGGGCGCGGTTGCAGATGACGCCTTCGACATCCCACTCGTTACAATACAGCAGGACCCGTACCAGCGACTGTTCATCGTCGGGATCGCCGCCCGCATCGGTCTCAACGATGACGCGAAGTCGCTCATTAGTCGTGACGGGCGGAAGAACATCAGGTGTTTCGGCAGCTGCAGCGGCCTGATTCGCGACAACAAAAAAGATCGCCGCGACAAGGTGCTTCACCGTAATCTTCCTCACTTTTGGAGTGGCAGTTCGAAATAGTCTTTCCACACCCGGTAGGCCGGCCGGGCCTTGCCCTTCTCGTCGAGCAGGCCGCAGTCCCGCCAGGCGATGAACAGCTCGGGGGCGAAGACTTTGATTTTCTCCCACAGGGCGTCGTAGTCCTGGTGGACGAAGCTGACGACGAACGCGAAGTCCCGCTTCTGGGCCAGCGCCAGCAGTCGGCCGTAGTACGCCTCCTGCTTCTCCGGCGTCCCCTCGATCACGACCTTCGCCGTCGGCAGCGGCAGCCGCTCGGCCGCGTCGTTCGTCTCCACCATCGCGTACGGCTTCTTGAACTCGTCGAACTGCGCCGTCATCCAGTCCAGGGCCGCCAGGCGGTCCTTGTCCGGCACGAAGAACGGGTAGTAGCTGACCGCCACCAGGTCGTTGTGCGGCATCAGCTTCTTCCAGTCCTCCAGCATCGCGCCGCGCTTCTTGAACATGTTGTGCAGCGTCCACGACGCGAAGATCGGCAGATCGGGGTGGTCCTTCTTCAACTCGGCGTAGACGTGTTGTGCAGGGCGACGTACGCTTGCCACGTCTTCGCGCCGAGCGTCGTGGATCTCGTTCACCTCGATGCCGATCGCCAGGTAGTCGGGCTTGAAGAACTCGATCGCCCGGCGGCAGTAGTTCAGGTACGCCTTCATCACGAGCGGATCGTCGTACGCCTTGCCCTTCAGCTCATTCGGCAAGCGGCCGGCCTTGTCCGCCATCTTGAGGTCGCCGCGGCCGGGCGAGATGGCGAGATACACCTTCCCCTTCGGCGGCGTCGCCGATTTCTTCCCCTCCCATTCGTCGAGCATGGCCTTGGGAAACGGCTGGCCGTTCAGCGCCTCCGCCCACGGCACGCCCTCGATGTGGTGGCCCAGGATGTCGCCGTTCTCGCGCACGAACTTCCGCGAGGCGGTGACGGCCTCCAGGGTGATGTCGTAGACGAAGCCGGTGAATCCCATGCGGAAAAGCCGCGTGCCGCTGGGTTTCTCCGGCGGGTTTGAATCGGAGCGATTGGCGGCGCCCGCAATGTCGTCAGCCAATTGATTCTCAACCCGCGCAGAACAATTAACAGCTCATCGGTGCCAGTGTTCGTGTCGAACTCCGTCGGCCGCTTCCCGCCCTGCGCAGAAAGACACAGCTTCAACGTCTCCCCATCGACGACGTAGATGCCTTTTTCAGTTACGTCTCTTCCGTCCGTGGTCGAATCGATCTCGCTCGGTTGTTTGCTGCCATCGAGCTGAAATGTTCCTTTTTCAATACGACCGTCCGGCAATGTAAGGAACTTGTTACCGTCCCTAAGGACCAGCTCGGCCTCTTCGAGACCCGGAACCGGCGTGCCGGCGAACTCAACCGATACGAATTTCCATCGCCCGTCGATTGTTGCCGCGTCGTCGGCCGCGGCCGTTCCAATGAGCGCGGCGAAGAGAATAATAGCACTCGTTATCCGGCGTGAATGAGACACGGGAAACCTCGCAATCGAGTCGCGGAAGTAATTATTGTGCGTCTGCGGTTACGCCACGGCAAGTCCTGGACCGCGGAGTTGCGTGGCTACACAATACATTGCACGCTGTCCGTCGAAATAGTCAACGTATGTGCCGCCGGGTGCAATTCAGCATATGCCAAAGTCTCCCGAGCAAGAAATCGCCGCGCTTCGCGACCAGATTCGCAAGCATGATCGCCATTATTACGTTGAAGCGGCGCCAGTCATTTCGGATTTGGAATATGACAAGCTCGTAGCGCGACTCAAGGAACTGGAAGCGGCGCATCCGGAGCTTGTCATGTCGGACAGTCCCACGCAGCGCGTTGGTGGCGAGTTGATCGAAGGTTTTCTGACCGTGGCTCACGCGCGGCCGATGTATTCGATCGACAACACATATTCGGCAGAGGAACTTCGCAAGTGGGCTCGTCGGGCGTTTGAGGCCACGGATTCAACGTTAGCGAAAATCGTGGCCGAGCTCGCGGCGGTCGACGCCGATGAGGCCGTGCTTAAGGGCCAGCGGGGTGACGCAGCACGCCAAGAACGTGTGGCACTCGAAGCGCGTCGCAGTGCCCTACGAGCCAAATACGACGCCTCTCTTGATACGGCAGACAAGGCCGGCTATCCCATCGCTGACGGTTATCTTGCAGATCCGAAAGTCGACGGCGTCGCAATCAATTTGCGCTACGAGCGCGGCCGGCTTGTGCTCGCAGCCACGCGCGGCGATGGGCAGCGCGGCGACGATGTGACGCACAATGTTCGTACAATCCGCGCGATTCCGCTCACGCTTCATAAGGACGACAGCTTTCCGATTCCCGCCGTCGTGGAGGTCCGCGGCGAAATCTACATGCCGACAGCCGAATTCCAGCGGATGAACCAGGCCGTCGTTGCGGCCGGCGAGGAACCGTTTGCCAATCCTCGTAATGCGACGGCGGGCACGCTCAAGCAGCTCGATTCCCGCGTGGTTGCCCAGCGACGTTTGCAGATGGTCGCCCACGGTCGCGGTGAAATTGCCGGCGAATCCTTCACTCTCCACAGTGAGTTTCTCGAAGCACTGGCAGTGTGGGGAATAGCGACCAACCCGCTCACCAGAAAGTGCGCCTCGATCGACGATGTGTGGAAAATGATCGAAGAGTTTGGTGCACAACGGAGCCAGCTGCCCTACGGCGTCGACGGCGTTGTAGTTCGAGTGGACCGCAACGATCTGCAAGCGAAAATGGGCTACACCAGCAAATTCCCGCGGTGGTGCATAGCCTACAAATACGCGGCCGAACAAGCAGTCACGCAGCTCGTGAATGTCGATTGGCAAGTGGGAAAGTCAGGCAAGCTCACGCCGCGCGCCGTGATGGAGCCGGTGTTCGTTGCCGGTACGACGGTGCAGCACGCGTCGCTGCACAATCTGGGCGAAGTGCGGCGGAAGGACATCCGCATCGGCGATACCGTCGTGATCGAAAAAGCGGGCGAAATCATTCCGCAAGTGGTGCGTGTGCTCACCGAACACCGGCCAAACGGACTGCAACCGATATCGCCGCCAGAGCGCTGCACTGAGTGCGGCGGCGAAATCGAGATTGAGTACGACCAGCGCCGCGCGCGCGATATCGAAACATGGCCGGTCAAAGTCGAACGTGAACTGGCCCGAGCGAAAAAAGAAGATCGCGAGCCGACGGAAATCGCGAAGCCCGAGCCACTGTCTGAAGCCGATGAAACGGGCCGCTATTGCATCAATCCGGAGTGCCCGGCGCAACTCCGCGAGCGAATGATCCACTTCTCCGGCCGGGGCCAGATGGACATCGAAGGCCTGGGCGAGAAAGTGATCCACCAACTGGCTGATGCCGGATTACTCAACTCGTTTGGCGACATCTTCGCACTGCCCGAGAAGCGCGACGCCGTTCTCGCGTTGGAGCGCATGGGAGAAAAGAAAGCCCACAACCTCTTCGCGGGAATTGAAGCGGCCAAAGAGCGCGGCCTGGCCCGCGTGCTCGCAGGACTGGGCATCCACCACATCGGGTCGACCGCCGCGCATCCTCGCCGAACATTTTGGCTCAATCGACGCGCTAATGGGAACACCGCTCGACAATATCGTGTCGTTCAAAATTAACGGACAACCCTCCGGCATTGGTCCGGAAATCGCGAAATCGATCCACACATTTCTGCACAGTCACGAAGGGCAGCTCGTCATTGACGAACTTCGAAATGCCGGCGTGAAGCTCGACGCCGACGCGTCCGATACCCGCAAAGTCAGCGCCGGCCCGCTCTCCGGTAAAACCTTCGTCGTCACGGGCACCCTCGAAAAGTATACGCGCGACCAAATCGAGACGCTTATCGAACTGCACGGAGGCCACCCCACCAGCAGCGTCTCGAAGTCGACCGACTTTTTGATTGCCGGCGAAAAGGCAGGCAGCAAACTCGACAAGGCCAACAAGCTAGGCGTCCGTGTGATAAGCGAGGCCGAGTTCGACGACCTCATCGCAAGTTGATTTCAGTTTTTGTCCCGGACTTCACGCCGGACATCTTGTCGCCACTGACAGCCGCTGATTGCGTACTTGCACTTTGCGGCACACGATGTGCGTCTCTCGCTCTCCATGACGTCGCCGCTGAACGTCAACGGCGCAGAGGAAAGGGCAGCTCTTCGTACGAAGGAGAAAAAATCATGTCACGATTCCTTACACTAGCTACGGCCACCGCCTTGGCGATATGCATCGGGGCCACGTGGTCGTATGGCGACCAGGCTGGAGGAGGCGCTGGCGGAAGCGGCGGGGCGGCGGAGCGGCCAAGCAGGCGGGGCCGGAGGAGCGGGCCAAGCAGGCGGCACTGGTGGCACAGGCCAAGCCGGTGCCGCGGGACAAGTCGGTGGAGCAGGCACCGGGAGCTCGACGGTCAAGGGCAAGCCGGCATCACGCCGCAGCTCAACAACACGCCAAACAATTTCAATAACGTTTGGTGTCGGCCGACGGGCGTTTTTCGCCGACCCCAACGTGCAGCGACAGCTGAATCTTAACCAAAACCAGTTCAATCAGCTGACCGCAGCTACCTTGGATGCGTTGAACAAATTCAATCGCGGCCATGAACCGGCTGAATAACAATCTCACCGATCAGCAGTGCGCGGAGCAGATGATGATGATGCAAAATCGGTTCAACCAAGATTTCGGCCGGTCGGTTGATTCGACGTTTACCGACCCGCGAGCTCGCACGCGGTTCAACCAGCTGAGCTTGCAGTTCCAGGGTCCTGCCGCGTTTAACGACCCAACTATCCGCCAGCAGCTGAACCTTACGCCGCAGCAACAGCGCGACTTCCGCCGCCTGTCGGCCGAATGGCGGCAGCAGTTGCAGCGGCTCCGCCGAGCCGGGAATGACGCCGATCCGCAAGTGACCCAGCAGCAATTCGCGCAGTTACAGCAACAGTTAAACCAACAGATGATGGCGTCTCTCACTCCCCAGCAACAGCAGCAGTGGCAGCAGATTTATGGGACGCCGTTTGTCTTTCCGTTCAATAGCTATTTCGACGACGTCGCTCCTCCGACGCGGGATAATTGACCGGATGACCCATCAACAGCCGTGCCACGAGTTGGTCTCGGCCAGCAGCCAGCGACACAGCCACAGCAAAATGGCACGCAGACCCAACAACAATGAGGACAAATGCGGTAACGGTTGGCTAATTGGTTCGTTTCCCCCTTGCGGACTAAGGGGCTATGGGAGGGTTGCGGACAGCGTTCCAACGCGGTGTGCGTTGGAACGCTGTCCTTTTTTTCGTGATCGATGTCGGTGAATCC
The DNA here is from genome assembly GCA_963786455.1 of uncultured Planctomycetota bacterium. Classification (GTDB taxonomy): domain Bacteria; phylum Planctomycetota; class Planctomycetia; order Pirellulales; family Lacipirellulaceae; genus JABDGM01. The sequence continues at coordinate 137,708 of CAWAZX010000023.1, forward strand.
CTTTAATCTGTTTTGCGATTCAGGTGTGTCAGATCCAATTCCGACGAGGGCCGGATGTCGGCCTTCAGCACCTTTTCCATTTGGTTGAGAGCACGCCGATTCTCTTCCGGCGTATTCGAGGCCACGCAATCTTGCGGCACGAACAGGTGGAAATCGCGCATATAGGCGTCGTTGGCCGTGAAGAGCACGCAGATGTCAGCGGCTATTCCGGTGAGCACCAGCGTTTTGACACCCAGATAACGGAGCAGGACGTCCAGGGCGGTGGAAAAGAAGCCCGAGTGTTTGGGTTTGAGCACGAAGTAATCGTCATCATCCGGCCGCAGCAATTCCGCCAGTGGCTGGCCGCGCACGCCGTCACGCAGGCAATGTTCTACCTGGCTGTTGAAGTTCGATTGCCAACGGCCGAAGTTATCGTTGACGTACACTGCCGGCACACCGGCTTGTCTGGCCTGCTGCTTCAGCGCGGCAATTGCCTTGGCCATCGGCACCGCATGTTCGAGCAATTGCTCGCCTTCGGGAAACTCCAGATCGTTGATGACGTCGATCAATAAAATGGCGACCGACGATTTATCGGGCGCGTTGCCGTGCAAGGTGGGATTTTTTGCGGGCATAAGCGATCGTCTTGGCGTGGAAGGCGCTTCAGGACCGATTGTGCGGCGATCACTGCGAATATTATCTTATGCATTTACGTGGCATGGGGCGAATGCGGCGACCGGAATCCTGCCGCCCGGCCACGCAAATATCCAAACCTCTCATCCTCCACCTAATCAAAGGAGATTCCTATGAGCACCGACGAATTCATGCGCCAACAGTATACTGCGTTGCGTGATGAGATCCGCGAATCCAAAGCACGGATCTTTTGGTTGATGATTATAGGGATGGCATTGGTGATGGCGTCCGGTTACCTCGCTGCGGAACACCCGTCGGCGTTTGCCAACGCGGCCATTCCGTTTCTGCTTTTGGGACTCATGTTGTCGTTCGTCTCGGAGCAGAACAATATTTCCCGCGCCGGGAGATACCTGCGCGAAATCGTGGAGCCCAGAATACAAGACCTGGTCGGATGGGAGCACTGGCTGGAGACCAAGCCGCGTCTGCGCGAAGTGGACCACTCGTTCGTGTTGGGCTTTAGTGCGTTGTTCTTGATTTTCTTTGCAATCACCACGTCGCTCACTCTGGTGCAACTCGACAAGACGGCACACGATATTTATGTGTCGGCCGCGGCGATCGCATACGCGCTCGGAGCCGTATGCATCGCGTTCGTGCTGTGGCGGCATTGGCGGTCCAGCACCGCGGTCAGCTAATGGTTGGCATTCTGCAGCCGACGTGCCAATAACACGTGAAAATGGTGCCCGGCGACTTCGCGGCGGACGCTGAAGCGACCGGTATCGAACGCGCCGCTTGCCAAGCCGCGCTGGACGTCCTCGCAGATCGCCACGTCTTCGTGTTGCACCTGCTCGGCGACGGCGATGCTGTCGGCAATGAATTGCTGAGCTTCAGTGCCCTCGGTCTCGCGGAAATAGAAGTCGAAGATCACTCGGCAGCGGTCCGGTCCTAGTGGTAGCACGAAGTTGGTGTCCATGATGCCGCCGTACACGTTCACCATGAAATTTGGAAACACCCACCAGTAATAGGCCATGCCGCCCGTGCGGACTTTGCCGACCGCCGGATCGCGGATCGCATCGGGCGGTTTGAGCGGACTGATCTGCACGCTCGTGTTGCCGGCAATTTCGGTGCGATATTGCGAATAATCGAGCGCGCCGGCGAGACCCGGGTGGATGGTGTTCACGTGATAGCCACCGTCGAGAAAGTTGTCGACATACACTTTCCAATTGCAGGCGAGGTCGTATTCGCGCCGCTCTGCCCACGTCAGCTGCTCCAGCCCGAGCGGCGCCATTCGCTCGGGAAGTGGGGTGAGAAACTCGGATAGGGATTGATCGCCCTGCGCGATGCGGGCCCACACGGTGGGGCCCCAAACGTTGACGGCCAGCGGGAGCAGGCCGTTGTCCTCGCGGCGGAAGTCGGCGACACCGTCGAACTCGGGCGTACCCCGCAACTGGCCGCGCAGATCGTACGTCCAGCCATGGTACTGGCACCGCAGCCGCGAGGCCTTGCCGTCCGGTTCAATCGCCACGCGGGCGGCCCGATGCCGGCACACGTTGATAAATGCCCCCAGCTCGCCTGCGTCGTTTCGCACCGCAACCACGGGCGTGCCGGCGATTTCGGCCGTCACGAATTGCCCTGGATCGGTGACCTGTTCCGTTCTTCCAACGACCTGCCAGGTCTCGTCGAACACGGCACGCCGTTCGAGTCGGAAGACTTCCGGGTCGGAGTACCAGTTGGCGGGAATCGTCCGGGCAGCGGCCAACGGCAAATTTGGATCGAACGCCGCGAGTTTTTCTGCCAAAGTGGACATGCCCGACAGTGTAGCCGAATGTCGGGCACGGCCAAACACTTCGGACGTAGGCGTGCGATCGGGAATAACCAGCGTCGATGGCTGCGAACCCTCCTTACCGGGAGGGGCCGGTGTGCCGGCCGGCGAAATTCGCTTGGATTCCGTAGCCCGGCTGTTTATGCTAAATGTCGGCTCGATAGGTTTGAAATTGAGCCCAACTCAGCAATTTGACTCTGTTCCAAGGGCAACGATCATGTCTGGTCACAACCGATTAGCGGTCATCGTTTTAATTCTGCTTGCTTCTGCGATCCGTTGGAATTGCGCGGCTGCCGACAACACCGCGGCAAACGTTGGTAGCGGCAACGCCGTCGGGCTGTTTCGCGCGATGGGCGACGGCCAGGTCGACGTGAAATTCATCGCGTTCAACGACCGTGCCGCACGGATTCTGATCACCAATAAGCTGAAGCAGCCGATTCATCTGCAGATGCCGGAAGCGTTTGCGGGCGTTCCGGTTTTGGCCCAACTTGGTGGTGGTGGCGGTGGCCGCGGGGGTGGTGGTCTTGGTGGTGGTGGCGGTGGCCAGGGCGGCGGACAGCAATCGGTTGGCGGAGGAGGAGGAGGTTTAGGGGGCGGCGGCCAGGGCGGTGGTGGTGGTGGCGGCTTCTTTAGCATCGCACCAGAACAAACGGCCAAGATCAACGTGCCGGTCGTCTGTCTAGACCACGGTTTGCAAAATCCATCGTCGTCGAATCCATACAAGCTTGTGCCGGCGGAAGACCACCTCGATAGGCCCGCCGTCATCGAGTTGTTGAAGGCATTCGGCCGAGGCGAGCTGCAGCACGGCGCGACGCAAGCGGCCGCGTGGCATCTCAATAGTGAAATGGGGTGGGACGAGTTGGCGACAAAGTTGCAGGGCACGCGGCGGAGTGTACGACGGCCGCCCTACTTCAGCCGTGAAGAAATTCAGGCCGGCATAGCTTACGCGAACGAAGCCGGGCGGCTGGCGGAAGTGAACGCCGAATCGTACCGACGCATCGAAGCGGAAAAGGCCCAGCGCGACCGAGCCGTTTCGGAGGCCGCCTCCAGCAGCGAAGCACTCAGCACGAGTGATGCAGGGGCGATTGAGCCCGCAGCTGCAACTGAGTAATTTGGCAGAGTGAATTACGCGGCCTGCGCTTCTTCAAGGTCAAGTTCGCGAATTGTGGCCAGCAGGCGGCGCAGTTGAGCCTGGTAGTCGGCCCGTTCCACGTGCCACTGCGATTCCATCAGCTCGTAATGCTGTTGCTGGCGGTCGAGTTCCTGTTCGCGAGCTACCAGTCGGGCTGCCTGCTGCTCGATGTCCGTGTGCCGGCGCTCGGCCCAGGCCTGCAGCTCCTGCCGCTGTGATTCCACGGCCGCAAACTGCTGCGATAGGTCGCGTCTTAGCGATTCCAGATGGGCCGAGTGCTGCGCGATTTCATCGAGCGTCGAACGGTAATGGTCTGCCAGTTTCGTCCGAACCTGCGAGATCGATCGCGCAAGACTTGCCGGGGCCAGCGCGCCGGAAAGCTGTGCCCATGTCTCTTCCGTGGCCAACCGCATTTCGAGCATCTCGCGTTGCGAGGCTCGCAGCTCCGCCTGAAGCTGTGTCGAGCGCGTTTTCGCGAGCGTCGAGCTCCGTCTCGCGCTGGTCGAGTTCCTGCTGGCGATGCTGTTGCTCGGTACCGGCCAACTGTTGCTGCGCGGCGATGGCCCGCCGCTCGCGCACATTTTGTTCATCCAATTGCCGACGCTGATTGGCGATTTCGCAAACCTGGTCCGCCAGCTCCGCCTTTTCCTGCGCGAGTTGCGTCTCGGCTTCGTCGAGATAGCGGCGCCGGGCGGCGAACTTCCGCGCCTCCTCCTGCATTTGCTGCATTCGCTCTTCCGTCACGCCCAGCCGTTCGAACCGTTCCAGGGCGGCATCAATCTCTTGCTGGCGATAGCCAAGCTGCCGCTCCGCCGCTTCGAGCTCGGCTTCGCGAGCTGACAATTCGGACTGAGCACGACGCAGTTCCGCCCGCTCGATCTCCAGCTCGCCGGCCCGCTCACGAATGGCATCCGTTTGCTTCTCCAGATCGTTGCCTTGCTCGCGAAGCCGTGCCTCCCAGTCGGCCACTTTCGACTCGCGGCGCTCAATCTCGGCGGTGCGATCGCCAAACCGCGCGCTCGCCGGTCAATTGTTCGATATCCCGATAGAGCTGCGCTTGCCGCTGATCCAACTCGCGATGCCGCTTTTCAATGGCCGCTTCGCGCTGCTGAAGCTCGTGGTGCCGCTTTTCCCAGCCGGCGCGGTCGCTGTCGAGTGCGGCGAACCGTTGCTGAATTTCGTCGGCCCGGCGCTCCAGCTCGGCTCGCGCCTCTCGAATGCGGTTTTCCTGCTCCGCGAGTGCTTCCTGACGGACTGCGCATGAGCTCGGTGGCACGGGCTTCTGCCGAGGCTTCGCGTTCGGCCATTTGTTGCTCGCTCGCTGCGAGTGATTCAGCGCGATCCTCTAATTCCTGCTGCCGCTCTTCCAACCAATGCCGCGCGTTCTGCCATTTTGCTTCCAGGTCGGCCTCTTGCGCGGCCACGGCCTGCTCGCGGCGATCGAGTGTATGTTGTTCAGATTGCAACCGATCCGCCAACTGAGCCGCTTGTTCGCGCAGCTGCTCAAGCGAGTGTTCGACGGTCGCTCCCGCCTCGGCGACTTCGGCCCGCGGGCCCACCAACGACTTGCAGCGCTGCCCGCTCGACGACAGCGTGCGGCGTACCGCTTTGAACAGAATGCGGCTGATCGACCCGCAATTCGTTGGCGGCAAATGCCGGTTGGTTCGAACGCGGGGCATCGGGTTGGCTCGACATAAGTGAGCTCCTGACAGCGAAGTGGGGGAGTGATAGCTGGCAAACTCGCGGCAATCGGCAAAACTTGCCTCATTCCCATCGGCTGTGCCGATGCAAAACTAGACTCCATTTGCTGCAAACCGCCACGCGGCCGGAAGCCGGAGAGTTCAGATTAGATGCGCAGGCCATGATGCGCAGCGCGACCGTGCTATCGGCGATTGCATCGCGATTCCATGCGCACACGAAAAACGCGGTGCGAATTGATAGTCGCACCGCGTTATCGGATTGATTCGAACAGGCGACTAGGCCGTTACAGAGTTGATGGCTTGTTGAAGTCGCGACTTCGGCTGCACGCCGACGAAGCGTTCTACCACCTCGCCTTGCTTGAAGATGATCAACGTGGGAATGCTGCTCACGCCATAACTCTGCGCAGAATTCGGCGCATCATCCACGTTGAGCTTGCCAACCTTGATGGAGCCGGTGTTCTCACCGGCCAACTCTTCGACAACCGGCGCAATCATACGGCACGGGCCGCACCACGGCGCCCAGAAATCCACAAGCACCGGGCCGTCGGCTCGCAATACTTCTTTCTCGAAATTCGTGTCGTCAAATTCGGCAACGCCCATCGTGGTTCTCCTTTAATTCAGATCGGCTTTGGTCGTGAATTATAGCGCTGCCAGGTAGGGTGTCAACGACCGGTCATTGCCTGGCCGTGGGCCGTGCGGAATACTTACGGGCGAAGTGACGTTAGCTCCCAATAACTAATGAAATTAATTGCACGGAGAGTCCCATGGCCCGCACGCCCAGCACGATGTTACCACTTGGAACCAAGGCTCCTGATTTCTCGCTCGTCAATGTCGATGGACGAACTGTTTCGCTGGGGGATTTTGCGAAAGATCCGGCGCTTGTCGTGATATTCATGTGCAACCACTGCCCATTCGTCAAACACCTGGCCGATGCATTGGCGCAGTTCTCGGCCGAGTACATGGCGAAGGGTGCGGCGGTGGCAGGCATTAACTCGAACGACGTGGCGAACTATCCCGCCGACTCGCCCGAGCAAATGGTTCGCGAGGCCGAGGAACGCGGCTACCAATTCCCCTATCTGTATGATGAGACACAGGAAGTCGCCAAAGCCTACCGCGCGGCATGTACGCCGGACTTCTACCTGTTCGATGGCGACCGCCGTCTGGTATATCGTGGGCAGTTCGACGACAGCCGGCCGGATAATGGCAAGCCGATAACGGGGGCCGATCTGCGGGCGGCGGTCGACGACGTGCTGGCCGGCAAGAAACCCAGCGAACAGCAGCGGCCCAGCATCGGCTGCAATATCAAGTGGATCGCCGGCAACGAGCCGGATTATTTTGGGTAGTGTAGTCCTCACGCTCCGCGTGAGGAATTTCGTCACGCGGAGCGTGACGACTACACTCAGCTAGCATCGGGGCGATCTTTACTCCACGCTGGCATGGACGTTATTCTGCCACAGCTTCTGTTGTTGAATGATTCAGCCGTTGGAGGGAACCATGGCATTCGTTTCGCGCTGGTCCGTAATTCTTCCGTCCATCTCAGTCGCAATGATTGCGGTCGGTTTCACGATTGGTGCAAACTCGTTGCGTGCCGAAGGCTTTCGCATCGAGACGAAAATCTTTGCGGGTGATGAAGATGAAGAAGAGCCGGTGAGTCAAACGACGACGTTGTTTCTCGAAGGCGTGGTCTACGACTTCATTGAACAACCGGCGCAAGTCGCTGTCTTTCGACATCCAACAGGCGGCAAGCCGGGACGGTTTATCCTCCTGGAACCGGCGCAGCGAATTCAAACCGAAATCACAACCGACCAATTGTCGGGAGCGATGACCAAGTTGCGAACTTGGGCCGCTCGGCAGGACGATCCATTCTTACAGTTCGCGGCCGATCCACAGTTCAAGGAATCGTTCGAGCCCAAGGCCGGCCGGCTCGTGCTCGCCAGCCATTTGGAGAGCTACACCGTCAGCACGACTCGCCCCGAGCATGCCGAGTCGATAGCTGAATACCGCGAGTTCCTGGATTGGTACACGAAACTCAACACACTGGTCACCGCCGGCCCGCCGCCCGAGCCCCGCTTGCAACTGAACGCGGCGCTGGCCCGCTATGAAGTCGTGCCGCTCGTCGTGGAGCTCCAACGCGCCGGTGAAAAGGAACCGCTGCGGGCGGAGCACAAATTCACCTGGCGTCTCTCACGCGAGGACCACGACCGGATTGAAGACGTGCGGGCGTCATTGGCGAGCTATCGCGCGGTGGATAACAGCGAATTCCAGCGAGCGACGCGGCCGCAGGAGAAGTAACAAGAAGCAATCCTCCCGCGGCAACCGTCACATTTCATCCACCGTCGCTTAACGCCGGCTGGCGTGAAGAATCGTCAGGCCGATCACTTCATTGCCCTCGTAGCGCAAGATGATGTCGTCCTCCGTCAGTTCACTATCCGTGGCAACAGACGGCTTTTTGAAATTGAGGTACAAAACATCCGCCTCGGCATCATAGCTGGACCATAGGGTACGGTGGGGAGCACGAAGCAACCCGGCACCAGACTCAGATACGCGATTTCGTCGCTTATTCCCGCGTCAGTTTCTTGAACCGCTGCTCCAGATCGCGCGTGATCGAGCCGGGTTTGCCGGTGCCGATGGTGCGGCTGTCGACTTTGACCACGGGGATGACTTCGGCGGCCGTACCAGTTAGGAAGCATTCGTCGGCGATGTAGACGTCATGTTTGGTTAGCGGGATTTGATGCACGTCGATATTCGCGCCGCGGGCCAATTCAATCACCGCATTGCGGGTGACTCCGGCCAGGATACCCGCGTCGAGCGGCGGGGTGTACAGCGCGCCGCCGCGTACCAGGAAAATGTTGTCGCCCGTGCACTCGGCCACTTCGCCCTTGTGGTTCAGCATCAGTGCTTCAACGCAACCGGCCTGCAGGCCTTCGATTTTGGCGAGGATGTTGTTGAGATAGTTGAGCGATTTCACGCGCGGGTTGAGGGCGGCCGGATGCGTTCGTTGCACACTCACCGTGACGATTTCCAATCCCTTTTCGTACAGTTCTTTCGGATAGAGTGAAATCGCGTCGGCGATGATGATCACTTGCGGATTGCTGCAGCGGTTGGGATCGAGCCCTAAGGTGCCGGCGCCGCGCGTGACGACCAGGCGAATGTACCCGTCGTCGATATTGTTGATGCGGACCGCTTCGTTGACGGCGTCGCACATGGCCTCGCGCGACATGGGGATTTCAAGCCAAATCGCCCGGGCCGACTCGAACAGCCGCACGATGTGCTCCTGCAGCCGGAACACCTTTCCGCGATACGCACGCAGGCCTTCGAAAACGCCGTCGCCATACAACAGGCCGTGGTCGAAGACGCTAATCTTTGCCTCTTCCTGAGGCATGAATTTGCCACTGATGTAGATTTGCCTCGACATGGGCGACGACGCAGCGGTGGATGACACTGTTTCAGCGGCCGTATTGTGTGGCCGGCGTCCATTGGCGGGCCGAGCCGATTTGGCGCCGGAACTCGCGGCCGATGCTGGATTCCATGTACCCATTTGTACCTCTACTTTCCCCTGGCCGCAACGACACGCGGCACCGTCGGCGGGTTCACCTCTTGCGACAATCGCTAAATTTTGTGGCGGGGCGTGCCCTGTGCATGAGTCTACGCGCCGAACGAGTTCGGCCGCTATATTCATGCAGCCGCCACGCGGCCGTCGACGAGTGTTACCGTACGATCGGCCTGTTGGGCGATATGCGGGTCGTGCGTCACCATGACTATAGTGAGGTTTTGCTGGCGATTCAACGTGCGCAGAATCGCCATGATTTCCTCGCCGGTGGCTTTGTCGAGATTGCCGGTCGGCTCGTCGGCCAACAGCACACGAGGTTGGGCGACCAGCGCGCGGGCAATCGCCGTGCGCTGCATTTCACCACCGGAGAGCTCGCGCGGCTTGTGCTTGAGCCGATGTCCCAGGCCAACCAGTTCCAGCATTTCGTGCGCGCGGCGGCGATGCTCACGCCCGCGGCGGAAGTACCCAAAGACGCCGTCGCCGATCATCGCCGGCACCAGAACGTTTTCCAGCGTCGTGAGCTCCGGCAGCAGATGATAGAACTGAAACACCATGCCGAAGTATTTGTTGCGCAGAATATCGCGGCCGGCCGAGGGCAAGTTATCGATGCGGTGCCCCTCGAAGCGGATTTCGCCCGTGTCGGGTGAGTCGAGCGTGGCGAGCAGATGTAGCAGCGTGCTTTTGCCGCAGCCGCTCGGGCCGATGATCGAGACAAATTCGCCTTGGCCGATGGTGAGCTCGACACCCTGCAGCACGGGGATCTCGATCGACGCCTTGCGGTAGCTTTTTCGGACGAAGTGAGCGGCGAGGATCTCGGCCAGCGCGGGCGCTGTTTGTGGTGCGGGTTGCGGTGTGTATCGCGAAGACTCAAACGGTTCGTGAGTGGTTGATTGTGGGGCGAAAGAACGCGGCGTGCCGCCGAACGGCGATGATATCCGGGGCGGTGCGATGTCAGCGAGGTTGACGCCCGTCGAGCTATAGGATCGGCCTGATGCGTGAAATTCACTCATAGCGGAGCGCCTCCACTGGATGAAGCCGCGCAGCGCGCCGAGCGGGCAGAATGCTGGCCAGGATAGCAATCGCCATCGCCCCGGTGACAATCCATGTGACTGTGTGCCATTCGACGATGGTGGGAATCTTCTGGAAATAATAGATCGACGGATCAAACACCGGCTGGCCCGTGACGCAGCCGAGAAGGTCGGCAATCTCGTTGATGTAGCGGACGAACACGAGGCCCAGGCCCATGCCGACGCTCGCGCCCACCACGCCCAGGCTCAGGCCGTAACCGAGAAAAATGCCCATGATTCCGCGGCCGGTGGCGCCGAGCGATTTCAAGATGCCGATGTCACGGGTCTTCTCGACCACGATCATGAAGAATATCGCCAGGATGCCGAACCCGGCCACCGCGATGATCAAAAACAGCAGCACGTTGAGCACGGCGGTTTCCATTTGCACCGCGGCCAAGAGGGCGCCTTCCTTGTCACGCCAGGTGCTGATCTTGAAAACCTGCGGCGGAAATTTTTCGCGCAGCATGTCGCGCACGGCGGTCAAGTCCACCCCCGGCTTGAGGCGAATTTGAATTGCGTTGAAATTTGCGATGCCGGTCGTCGGATCAACCATGCCGCGGATTTCCTGCAGCTTGCGGATCGGCACGAACACGAAGCTGGAATCGTATTCGTTCATCTTGCTTTCGTAGAAATCGACGATCGTGAAGGGATCGCTTTGTACCTTGGGTGGGCGGCCCACCGTGGGGTAACTGATCTTCACGTCGTCGCCCGGCACGGCGAGAAAGCCGTCTGAGCCATCCAGGGCTCGAAACGCGCACAGGCCGATGCCCAGCACGCAACCTGGGTGCTGTTCACGGGCGGGGTCAAAATCCGTGTCGTCGGTTCCCGGATTCGCGGCCGCGGAAGCGGTGTCACCCGGGGGCGCGAATGGATTGTTGTCGAGCGAACCTTCCGGTGCGACGAACCGTTGCGCGAACTTCGCTTTGTGGCTGCGATGGGCCCAACCGGCGTCCTTGAGATCAATGCGTGGAATCGTTTTCGCCGGATCGGCGGCCTGGTGGTCGATCACATCGTAGCCGTCCTGCTTGAGCGAAAAATCAAGTTGCTCGCGATTCTCGGGATGTTGCAGGAATTGGCCAAAGTCGCTGACAGATCCATACGTCGATTCATCGACGCCGATCACCGTGATTTGCCTGGTCACATACTGCGTGCCATACGAGTAGTTCAGCATGGCCGGCACGTGCACGGTGGGCGACATGCCGGCGATGTACGGGCCAGCGATGTCGCGAATCTCGGCCATGCGACGCTCGGCGTCGGGGAAGCCGTCGAGCGATTGGCTCTCGAACACGAGGTCGGAAAGGATGCCGTGGATCCGCTCCTGCATTTCGTGCGTGAAGCCCTCCATCACAGCATTGACGACAATCATCGTCGCGACGCCGAGCATCACGCTAATGATCGAAGCCAGCGCGATGTAACGCGTGCGGAGGTAACGCCAGCAGAGGAGGAGTTTGTACATGGGCCCTTCCTTGGGCGGATGATTTGTGGTGCGGCGGATTAACTGGTGACTGAAGTGACCAGTCCCTAAAGGAACTTATTAGGCCTCCGGGCGCAAAAGTGGGAATAGAATCACGTCGCGGATTGATTGGCTATTGGTGAGCAGCATCACCAGGCGGTCGATGCCCAGGCCCAGGCCGCCGGCGGGCGGCATGCCGTGGCGCAGCGCGCGAATAAAATCGTGGTCCATCTTGGCCATCGATTCATCCTCCGCGACGCCGGCCAACTGCGTTTGGAACAACTGCTCCTGCAGGTCCGGGTCGTTCAATTCCGTGTAGGCGTTGGCGATTTCCATTCCGGCCACGATCAGCTCGAACCGCTCGGCAACGGCCGGATTGTCGGCCTTTCGCTTGGTGAGCGGGCAAATACTGGCCGGGTAGTCCATGACGAAGATCGGGCCGGTGAGCGCTTTTTCGATCTTCGCTTCGAAGACCTCGCTTTTGATTACGTCGGGGTGCTTGCCGGCCGTGTCCGAGCCCTAGCGAGTTGGCCGCTTGCGCAATCGCGGCAGCATCGGTGGCATTCACGTCCAAGTGCTCGGCAAACAGCTCATCATACGTTTTGCGGGCGAATGGCGGCGTGAAATCAAGCGTCTGCTCGCCCCATGGCAGCGTTAGCGGCTGGCCAGTCGCTCGAATCGCTTCCACGATGCACGCTTCCGTGAGGTCCATCATCGTGCGGTAGTCGCCGTACGCCTGGTAGGCCTCGAGCATCGTGAATTCCGGGTTGTGCCGCTGGCTGATGCCCTCGTTGCGATACACGCGGCCCACTTCGTACACCCGCTCGATGCCGCCGACCATCAGCCGCTTGAGATGCAGCTCAATGGCGATCCGCAGGTACAAATCGATGTCGAGCGTGTTGTGATGCGTGGTGAACGGCCGGGCCGCGGCCCCGCCGGCGATCGCGTGCAGCGTTGGCGTTTCGACCTCGACAAAGCGGCGTGCATTAAGCGTGTCGCGGATCGATCTCACAATTTTAGTGCGGTTCAGAAACCGCTGCATGACGCCTTCGCTGTGCGTGAGGTCGATATAACGCATCCGCTGGCGGAGTTCGACGTCCGTGAGGCCGTGGTGCTTCTCGGGTGGCGGGGCCAAGCTCTTGGTGAGCAATGTGAGCCGCTTGGCGAAAATGGAAAGCTCGCCGGTTTTCGTGCGGCGGAGTTCGCCGTCGACGCCGATGATGTCGCCCAGATCGAGGCACTGCGCAAGCTGCCAATCGTCGCCCACTTGTTGCTGGCCGACGAACAGTTGGATTTGGCCAGTCATGTCGCGGATGTCGATGAACTGCAGCTTGCCCTTGTCACGATGCAGCACGATGCGACCGGCCGCACGCACCTGCGGCCCAATCATTTCGCCGGGACCCTGATCGGCCAGCCACTTGCGAAAATCGAAATCGGCTCCGGCAGTGTCGAAATCCGGCAGTCGCGATTCCCGACCGTCCGGCGTGCGATACACGATTTCGACAGCCCGCGCACGAATGTCCGCGATTGGTGCGTGATCATCGAATCGAGAGCCCCAAGGGTCGTGGCCTAACTCGGCAATCCGCCGCAATTTGTCGCGGCGTGACGATTCCCAATCCCCGCCGGCGGGCGGGCTGGCCGGTTGTTCGGTCACGGTGGAGCTCATTCTTAGACTTATGGGGGCAGCGAGCATCGCGATGGTGCGAGCCGCAACCCGTGCGGCCGCAACATTTTAGTGGCTAGCGACAGCGGGTCAATGTCGGGTCGACTCGGAATCCGTACTGCGGGAAACCACCTTCATTTAGCCGCGGGGCTCGCCCCGCGCTAGTAAACGGGCGGGGCAAGCCCCGCCGCTAAATGGGGTGACTGCACCCAACCGGTCCTGCTTGCTTGCTCGAAGTGCAATCGAGGCGTACGTTGCGGATAGCATGACTCTTCGAGTTGACGGCCGGACGCTTGCATGCGAGTGATTGCGTTGACTCGCCGCAGGGGCGTCCCTACGATTCCCCGCACGCTTAAATCGCCTCTTCCGCCGTTCGGCTGTCGGACCGATTAGCATCCGTGGAACAGCGCCGATGGCCCGCAAGCTTCGCATCGCGGCATTTTGCACGTTGGGCGTGTCGGTGTGTCTGTTCGTGGTGCTCAGCGGAGCTTACTACGCGGCCCAGCAGGTGCGGCCATTCTACCAACAGGCGCTCCACATCGAGCCGGAAGTGTTGGAACGCGGCAGCCGCGAGCTGGAAAGCCGGGCCACCGCACTCTACAGCGAGGCGCGGCAAGCCGGCAAGTGGCAGGCCGTGTTCACCGCGGAGCAAATCAACGGTTGGCTTGCCGTGCAGTTGGTCGACAACTTGGACGTGGAGCTGCCCAGCCGCATTCGCGACCCGCGCGTGGCGATCTCGCCCGACATGGTGACGCTAGGCTTCCGCATGTCTGTCGGGCGGCGTGGAAACAGTCGTCTCTGTTGATGCCGGCGTTTTTCTCACGGAGGAGGGCGCCGTGGCGATACGTTTCGTGTCGGTGCGGGCCGGCGCGTTGCCGCTGCCCGTCATGCAACTGGCCGACGAAATTGCCGATGCCTGCCAGGAATTATCACTGCCCGTGCGATGGACACGGCAGGACGGCCAACCTGTGGCGGTCGTCGAACTGCACAGCGACGCGTCCACAGATAAACGGCAGTTCTACATGGATGCCATCGAGCTTGCGCGAAGGCGAATTGTACGTGGCTGGGCATACTGAGGAGGGCACCCTCAGCAATTTTTCGCCAGATCTCATTCGCTCCGCAAGCGACGATTGCAGCGACGTAACGCTCGACGAATTCGAATTGCGGTTAACGCCTACGGATGAGCGATCGGCGCTGGAAGTGGCGCGACGCCCTGACGCGGATGATGCGCCAAAGGAATAGCGCAAGGCCCATCGCAATAGTAAATAGCCGGAGGGTCACGTCCATCCGGATCAGCAATCGCCCTTGAACGCTACTCGCAGCGGAGAACCCAATTCTCGACGTTGTCGGATTCTTGTTGCAAAAGGATGCTGCAGCGAACTGTGCTGCCTTCCAATGCCGATCCGCCAAATCGTCGGTGACGGTTGTTCTCCGAAGTAATTGCCGCTGTCGATGCGGTGTACCTGGCCGCGGTCGCCGCTCAGCGGGCCCTCGTATTCGAGATACGACTTTCGATGGTGGCCCAGTTGTTGGGCATCGACCGCGTCGCCGATTGCCACCGGTGGACACGACGAGTCGATCGCCATCGTAGCTCGTTGCGCAGCACGCCAATCGTGGGGTAGTTCTTGCAGCGCCACGTGTGCAGTGCATCGCCTACTTCGAGCATCAAGTCCCAGTGCGACGGGCTCGTAGTTCGGTGGGCAGGCATGATACAGCAAGACGAAGCGAGGCATGAAAGACCTGCGGTCCGGATCGGTGCCGGGTCGGAACCCGCGCACAACTTCAAGAGCAGCCGCTGGTAAAGACTATTGCGGAATGATGCGGACGACAATCGGTTCGGCGTTTACCAGTTCCGACTCACCGCCAGCGATTCCGACGCGAGCTGAAGCATAAACCGAACTTCGCCCGTCGTACCCGCGGTAACCGGAATTACGTATCGGCGTGATTCCTGCGCTGCAAGCTGCGGAAACGGAGCAAAAGAAACCATTTGGCCCTGGACAATTACCTGGCCTTCGGGCTGAATCTGTGTGGCGTCCGGTGTCAATTGCGGAGGCAAAATTACCCGCAACTCAACCGGCCCAATTGCCTGCTGGCCAGCGTTCAGCAAGTTGAGAGTGAGTGGAAACTTCTGGCCAGTGTGCGCGGGATTCGCCGATGCTGCGATCGAAATTCGCAAATCGGGGCCGGCCGCGCCGATTGGACTGCCCGGTGGCCGCGGCGGCAAGATCTCGACGCACGCCTCGCTCGCTGCCAGCACTCCGCCATCGGCCGTTACGACAAATCGCGTGCACGCACTGTTGCTCGGCGAGCGGCAACGGGCCGTCATGTTAAATACGTGCGAGTGCCCGCAGCGAGGCTGGGGATGCGGAACACGATGCCGCCATCGGGAAGCTGCTGGTGGCCTTCCTCGGCCTCGGCCGGTTCCAGCGCGGGTTGCAGCGCGCGACCAGCTCGACGTTCTTCGCCTCCACATCGCCATTGTTTTGAATCGTTGCCCGGAACTCGGCGATTTCATCGACGATATGCGTGCGGGGGCCGGTTGCCGTGACGGCCAGTACCGCTTGCGCTCCAGTAACGCACCCGGTCGTGAGT
>CAWAZX010000024.1:0-102149 GCA_963786455.1 uncultured Planctomycetota bacterium
CGTAATATCCGGCAGATGCGATCCGCCGGCATACGGATCGTTCGTCGCGATGACGTCGCCAGGCTGCAAGTCGGGGTTGGCGGCAATCGTATAGCGAACGGTTTCTTCCATCGCGCCCAGATGCACAGGCACATGCGGCGCATTGGCCACCAGCCGGCCATCGGCCGTGAAAATAGCGCAGCTGAAATCGAGCCGCTCCTTCACGTTCACACTGCTGGCCGTGTTGCGTAGCGTGACGCCCATCTGCTCGGCGATGCTGGCCAGCAGGTTATTGAAAACTTCAAGAAAACGGGATCGGGCGAAGTCGGATGCGACTCACGGATCGTCGAGTGGTGCGCGCTCCGGATCGCTGAATCCGTGATCAACAACTCGCCGCCGGATAGCACTTCTGCCTGCCAGCCCGCTTCGATCACCGTCGTCGAAATATCCTCGGTGACAATCGCCGGCCCGACGACGCAATCTCCCGGCTCCAGTTCATCACGTTCGTAAAACGGCACCTTGCAATGCTTGCCATCGAAATATGCCGCGACCTCGCGCTTTGGAACTGCCGCGCGATGCGCCGTGCGTCACGCTTTGCGGCAGCGTCTCCGCAACGCGTCCGACAACTTCCACCCGCGCCGCCGCAATTTCCAGCGGCCGATCCTCATGCGATGTACCCATACCGCTGTCGATGCGCGCGGCGAACGCAGCCGCAAAATCGCTGTCCTCCGGCCAGGCGATCGTGAGATAGCTGTCGACGCCGCGATAGCGCACGTCGAGCGACGCGATTTGCCGTTACTCGGTCCGCTGGCACACCTTCATGCACAGACTTCGTCCTCCGCCTCGCGCTCGCAATAACTCAAGTTGTTCTGTTGGACAAACGCAAGTGAATCAGTTTCGAGCGGCCGTTCGATGCCGCACGAACGATGCCGCGTCACATCGGCCAGCCCGATGCCCAGAGCACTCAGCACGCCGGCCTCCGGATGGATTGAGCACCTGCCGAATGCCCAGCTCGCGCGCGACGGCACACGCATGCTGCGGCGCCGCCCCTCCGAACGCGACGAGCACATAGTCGGCCGGATCGGCCCCTTTGGCGATGGTCACCAGCCGAATCGCCGCCGCCATATTCGCATTCGCAATCCGCAACAACCCCGCCGCCAACTCCTCCAACGAATACGTTTCGCGATCCGCGATGGACTGGCCACTTCAGTGGCCAGTTGCCCGCAACCTCACCTCCGCCGCCGCCCGATCGAGCGGAAACGGAAACCGCTCCGCGACAATCCGCCCCAAGAAACAAATTCAAATCCGTCACGGTCAGCGGCCCGCCGCGGCCGTAGCACGCCGGCCCCGGATCGGCACCCGCACTCTCCGGCCCGACGACGAGCTTCACGCCGTCGAACCGGCAAATCGATCCGCCGCCGGCCGCGACCGTTTCGATCGCCATCGTCGGCGCCACGAGCCGCACGCCGGCCTTTTGCGTTTCGTATTCCAGCTCGAATCGGCCGTCGAAGCGCGACACATCGGTGCTCGTGCCGCCCATGTCGAAGCCGATCGCCCGCGCGAAGCCGGCCGCCTGCGCCACGCGCGAGAACCCAACCACGCCGCCCGCCGGCCCGGAAAGAATGCTGTCCTTGCCGCAGAAATTCTCAGCCGCGACAAGGCCGCCGGCCGAGGTCAGCAGCCGCAATCTGGCTGCCGGGCAGCGCAGTCTCGCAGCCGCTCGACATACTCGCGCAGCACAGGATTCAAATACGCATCGACGACCGTCGTATCGGCCCGCGCGACGAGTTTCGGCAGCGGCGCGACGGCATGCGACACGCTGATCTCGCGAAAGCCGACTTCGCGCGCAATGCGGGCGACGAGTTGCTCGTGCTGCGCATGCCGATCGGCATGCAGCAAGCAAATCGCCAGCGATTCGATGCCGGCGTCGTCCAGCGACTGAAGTTGCTGTCGAACGCACGACTCCGCTCGGTTCCGCCGAGCACCTGCCCATCGTGCGTGACACGCTCGTCGATTTCGACAACCGCAGCACGTCAGCGGCGGCGGCTTGCGGACGTGAGATCGAACAACCGCGGCCGGGCCTGATAGCCGATCTCCAGCACATCGCCGAAGCCGCGCGTGGTGACCAGCGCCGTCCGCGCGCCGCTGCGCGTGATCAGGGCGTTTGTGCCGCGTGTCGTGCCCAAGTCGCAGCGACACGGGCGGCACCGGCTGACTGCAGCGGCAGGCCCAGCAGATAGCGAATCGCGACGACGGGCGCTTCTTCGTCGCAGCGCAGCTCGTACGCAGTGCCGGGAGTTGGCGATCGATTCAGGCCGCGCAGACTGCAAGCGGCCCGTCGGCAGCGTCAAACCGGTGACGGTCGCCGCGTCGATCGGCTTGCCGGCCGTCGTCGACGATCGACAAGCTTGCCAGCCGGTCCAGAAGTCGGCCGGATCGCCGCGCCGTCGCGGATCGACGATCTCATTCGCGCGACGAACCGGCGCCGACGCGGCCTTTCGTCACGCCGGAGCTCAGCAGCTTGTGCCGCCGAATCGAGCCGTCCGGGCACTTCGCCAGGCAATCGGTAAACGTTCCGCCGACGTCGATCCAGAATTCCCAGCGCGCTGCGGCCATCGCCGCATTTTACCGCTGGCGCTCGTCCGCGCGAAGTTGATGCCGACCGCTGGTTTGCTGCTGCGATTCGGCGTCGCTGCGCGTTGCTCGCGTGCGACTGCTGCTGCGTGACCTGCTGCCGTCGCTGCGGCTGCTTCTTCACGCGGTACAGCTGGGCGACGGTTTGCCCTTCCGGCGGAATCACGAAAATCTTCGGATCGTCGATCACCCACTGCGTCGACCACGTACGGCCGTTGTCCCAGTTGGCCACGTTGAAGAAGAAGTTGTTGAACGTCTGGCACGTCATGCTGTACGGAAAGCTGCGACATCGATGAAGTCGTCTGCCGTCAGGTCGTCGACGCCTTGGCTGGCGTAGTAGTGAACCTGTCCATCCGCCGTGAACGACATGCCGAGCGTCCACCAGCCCGGCTCGGTGATGTCCAGGCTGCGAACGTCGTTGCCACGCCGGCCGGCGCGGACCGTGAGCTTGGCGCAGTCCTCTTCGATGTTGCGGCTGGTCTCGCTGCGGAACAGGAAGAACATGCCCGGCCAGTACTCTTCGACGGTGCCGTCCGGGTTGCGGCCCGCGGCAATCGGCCCGCATGCCGAACGACGGGCCGGTGCGGTTCTCCCACTCGCTCGAACGGCGGCAGGTAAACGCGCACCGTGCAGCTCGGCTGCCAGGCCATCGGAATCGAGCGGCCCAGCCGGCGGTTGAACATCATCAACAGGTCGTCCTGCTGCTGCGCGTTGCTGACTCGCCGGGAATGCCGGAGTTCTTCGTGGCGAACAGCAGCGCGCCGGTGCTGCCTTCGATGCCGCCCGGCGGCGTGTCGACGCGCTTCACCACGTCGGGCGTGCCGCGCTTGCCGCCTTCGTGCCACAGGCCGTTGCTCGACAGCCGCCCGGGCCGCGCTGCTTTTCGTCCTGCTCGTGGCTGCTCTTGGGATGGTTGTATTGTAGCTCCAATTCGGGTCTTCGAAGTCGTCGCAGCAATCGTTGAGGAACTCGCCCGTGCCGGGCACGAACGGCGTGCCGGCCGTCGCGCACTGAGGAACAAGCGAAGTGCCGCGAGTCGCAACAACGCAGGCCGTAGTGAGGAGACGACGTTGCATGTTGAATTCCTTCCATGGAATTGAGAAGTGCGACGACGGCACCTGCTAGCATGTCGCGGCCCGCGCACGATGCGAAAAGTGGTCGTTCGTTATTATCGTCAAACTTTGCCGCGTAGTCAGGCTTTCCAGCCTGCAACCGACTTTGCAGGCTGGAAGCCTGACCTACGCACTCGACGCGAAGCTGGCAGCGATCGGTGCCAGCACACAGCTCGCAAGCATCGGCTTCGTCCTGCGGTGTGGGCCAGGCAGTGCTCGATCCGCTGCCGCATGACCTCGGCCATCAGCGGATGCAGCCCGAACGGCGCCGTGACCAGATAGCGGACGCCCGGATGCTGGCGGGCCGCCGCGGCGGCCAGGCGCGGGATGTCCTCGTTCCAATGCCGGCCCGGCAGCAGAAAGTACGGAAACACGACGACCGTCGTCGCCCCCGGCTCGACGCACCGGTCGAACGCCGTGGCGATCGACGGCTCGGCCAGTTCCATGTGGGCCGGCTCGACGATCGGCTAGCCCGGTCGCTGCGGCGAAACTGTTGCGACCACGTCGAGCAGCATCGCGTTGCTCTCCTCGCGCCGCGAGCCATGATCGACCAGGATGACGCCGAGGTTGTCGTCGGTCGAATCGACAGCATGAAGTCCGCGTGGTTCATCGCTTGGGCATCTAACTGGGCGGCCGCACATCGTTCTCGCGCGGCCCGACGGTGATCGTCGTGTAGCGCGAAAGCGGAAACTTTCGCAGCACGCGCTTGCATGTCGTCCACCGTGACGTCATCGAGCGACTCGCAAATCGTCGGCCACCGTGCGATATTCGCGCCGCTGCAGCCAGTTGCCGCCCACGTTGAACAGCCGGCTTTGCGGCCGCTCGCTGCTCAGCACGACGCGGGCCTTCACCTTGTTCTTCGCCTGCCGCAGCTCGTCGTCCGTGACGCCGTCGCTTCGACCTCGCGATAGATGTCGTCGCAGCCGCGTCAAGATTCTCTTCGACCAGCGTCCGGCTCGCAGGCCAGCCAGGTGTAAAACATGCCGACGCCCAGATACTCGTAGTGGCCCAGGCTCGCGCGTCTCCGCCAGGCCCGGATCGACCAGCTCCCAGTACATCCGGCTGCCCGAGTCGTCGCCGACGATCGTGGCCAGCAGCTTGGCGGCGTAGCGATCGGCGTCTTCCGACGCCGGCGCGTCGGCCAGTTGCAGCACGTACTGCTGCGTCGCCGTCGGGCGATGCACCACTTCGAACGCGGTCTGCGATGCGGCCCGCGGCACGTCGCGCGTGCGCGCCTGCGGCTTCCAATCGCCGCAGCGCGCGGCCACTTGCTCGACCAGCGCGTCGAAATCGACTTTGCCCGCCGCCGCGACGAACACGTTGTCGGCGGCTGTACCGCGACGCGAAATAGTCGCGCATCTGCTCGGGCGTCAGATCCGCCGACGCTCTGCGCTCGTGCCCAGCACGCTCTTGGCCAGCGGATGCCCGCCGAGGTGCAGCTGCTTGATGCGGTCGTCCATGCCGAACGGCGGCTGGTCGAGGTACATCTGGATTTCTTCCAGGATGACTTTCTTCTCCATGTCGAAGTCGTCCGGCCGCAGGCTCGGCCGCAGGATGTCGGCCAGCATATCGACGCTCGCCTCCTGATACTCGGGCAAGCACCGAGGCGTAGTAGGCCGTGCACTCTTCGCTGGTGAACGCGTTGTAGTGGGCGCCGATCTCGTCGAACTCGCGGTTCACATCGTCGGCCGACCGCCGCGGCGTGCCCTTGAAGCACATGTGCTCCAGGAAATGGCTCACGCCGGCGACCTCGTCGGTTTCGTCGCGCGCGCCGGTGCGAACGAGGAACGCCACGCTCATCGAATGCGCATCGTCATTCGTTTCGGCGACAATTTCCAGGCCGTTTGTCCAGCGATGTGCTTACGAAATTCCAACGGGCACCTCCAGCGGCTCGCGGGCCGAGCGTCACGACCAGCAAATCGCGCGGCGGATTCGCCTTCAGAAACGCGTTGATGTCTCGCGCCGAGAGCTGCATCGACCAACTGGCCGACTTCGTCGAGCGTCCGCGCCCGGCCCAGGTGATACCAGTCGCGGGCCAGCGCCCCGCTCGCGAGCGACGTCGATTCCTGCTGCATGATCAGCGAGCTCTTGATCCGCGCCTTGAGCCGATCCAGCTCGCTTTGCTCGATGCCCTCGCCAAGCCGCTGCGAGCTCGCCGAACGTCACGTCGAGCGTTTCCTGCGCCCGTTCGGCGGTCGTGCCGGCATAGCACAAGCACGCTGGCCCGGTCGCGCTGCGTGTGCAGCGAGGCGTAAACGGTGTAGCACAGCCCGCGCTTCTCGCGGACTTCGGTGAACAGCCGCGAGCTCGAGCCGCTCGACAGCACGCCGACCGCCGCCCAGGCCTGAAAGTAGTCCGGATGCTTGTACGGAATCGTCGGGATACGCAATGCCGACGTGCGACTGGTTCGATTCGAAACGGAATGTGATTGCCGGCTCGGCTGGCCGTTGCGTGCCGACGGGCTCGGCAGCGTCGCTCGCCTTCCAATCGCCGAACAATTGCTCGACGTGGTCGCACAGCCGCTGCCAATCGAAGTTGCCGGCGACGGCCAGGATCGTGCCGCCCGGCCGATAGTGCTGCGGCGTGAAATTCGCGAACGTCGTCGATCGTCGCCGCCCGCAGCGACGGCTTCGTCGCCGTGGCTCGAGCGGCCCCACGGATCCGGATACCGCCGGCGGCGCAGCTCGATCATCAGCTTGTGGCTCGGCTCATCGTCGATCGCCCGCAGTTCCTGCAGACACGTGCTGCGGCCCGCTTCGAGTTGATCGGCCGGCAAATGCGGCCGGCGGAGCAAGTCGGCGAACAGTACCAGTGCGGCGGCAAGGTTGTCGCGCAGCGTCGCGCCGGAAAAAGTTGCCTGCGCCACGCCGACCGATTCGCCCCGCTCGACGCCCAGGTTTTCCAGATCGGAAACCCAGGCCCGGCTGTCGCGCGGCCCGGCCCCGCGGAGCATCATTTCGCTGGTGAGCGCCGCCAGCCCGGCGCGCTCGGACGGATCGTAGCAGCAGCCGGCCGGCAACAAGAACGTGAACGCCGCCGACTCGAGCGACTGCGTCGGCTCGCCGACGAGCACCATGCCGTTGGCAAGTTTGTGTGAAAGAATTGCCGTGGACACTGAATCAATTGATCGCTCGCGATGCTAGCACGGGGGAATGCGGCAGGTCGATAGATATCGCGACCGACCCAATCGCAGCAGCGAGCCGCCAAGCGCAAGCGTCAAGAATAGGCGAGTTCGACCGCCTTGAACAGCGTCTTGGTGCGCCGGAAGCCCAGCTGCTTGTACAGTCGCACCGCGCGTTCGTTTTGTGCGGTCACTTCGAGATAACCCGCGGCAGGCCGACCTGCTGAAAGCCCGCGAGCGCGGCGCGGATCAAGCGCCGTGCCGACGCCGCGTCCGCGATGCGCCGGCGTGATGCCCACGTTCTGAATCGCGCCGTACTTGTGCGTCGCGCGAATGCCTTGAATCGTGCCGCAGTATTCGATCTCGCCATCCGTACGGTAGGCCGCCAGCCAGGTCGCCTCCGGCAGAAAACCGTCCTTCAGACTGATCTCCTGCATCAGCCGCTAGCAGCCGTCGAGCTCGCCGAGGCAGTTGAACACATCGGCGTCGATCTCGTGGCGAAAGCTGTGATACTTCGCTTCCGCATGGTCGGCCAGACGCTCCGGCTGCCAGGGAACAAGCCGATAGCCGGGCGGCAGCGAAATCGGCAACGAATCGCTGGCCGCGCAGATCGATCTCCATCCGGAAGCGCTTGAAGTAGCTGACGCTCATCGCGACGCAGCCGTGGCAGAAAAGACGGACGGATAATCTCAAGCTGGGCCTCCTAAATGTACCGCGTGACATGCGGTCGGTCAAATTTTCTTGCGACAGCGACAATGACTTACGCGATTTCGCCGAGACATCGCAGTCGAATTGTCCGCCGCAACGGATTCCGTCGAAGCGGAGCATATTGAGAGGGGTGTCGGCGTACAGCTCGCACAGCGCCAATGCAGTTGGAGTTTCGCCATGCCGCACTTCGCCGGCGGTCGTCCTCGATCGTCCCGGAGGTATCGATCCAATCTTGACACCGGATCGCTGTCCAGTGCAAAATTTTGATTAGTCAAAAACTCCGCCGCGCCGGTTGGCCGCTCAACTTCATAACCTCAGTGCGAATTGATATGTTACGTCACCATGTTACGATTCTGTTGCCTACGTTACGTATTGGCGTTGCTCTCGCCGGTTGCGATGGCTGATACCGGCAGCCGACCACGCGGCATCGGCGACCTCGGCAAGCCAGTTTGCCGGCGAATATCCGATCAAAGTCGTCTGCACGACCGGGCCCGTCGCCGACATGCTCCGGAACCTCGGCGGCGAGCATCTGGAGGTCACCGCGCTGATGGGACCGGGCGTCGATCCGCATCTCTACCGAGCCGTGCCGTCCGACATCGAGCAGCTCGCGGCGCCGACATGATCTTCTACAACGGCCTGCATCTCGAAGGCCGCATGGCCGACATGTTCGAGAAGCTCGCCAGCGCAAGCCGACGTTCGCCGTCACGCACTCGCTGGTCGAGGCAAAGACACGCGGCTGCGCAAGCCGCCCGAGTTCGAAGGCTACTACGATCCGCACGTCTGGCACGATCCGCAAGATGTGGGCCGAGTGCGTGAAGTACGTCGCCGACGTGCTGAGCGAGTTCGATCCGACGCATCGCGACGACTACGACACGCAACCGCGACGCCTACCTGAAGCAACTCGACGAGGCCGATCAATATTGCCGCGAGCAGCTTGGCCACGATTCCCAAGCCGAGCAGCGTGCTGGTGACGGCCCACGACGCGTTCGGCTACTTCTGCATCGCCTACGGACTTGACGTCGATGCCGCTCAAGGGCGTCAGCACCGAGGAGGAAGTGACGATCGGCCGCATGGACGAAGTGGTCGACTTCCTCGTCGACGCACAAGATCAAGGCCGTGTTCGTCGAGTCGGCCATCGCGCCGCAGATCGTCAAGGCGCTGATCGAACCGTGCCGCGAAGGCAGGGCACGAGGTGAACATCGGACGGCGAGCTGTATGCCGACGCGCTCGGTCCGGCCGGTTCCGGCGCCGACAACTACCTCGGCATGATCAAAGCCAACGTCGACACGATCGTCACAGCATTGAAATGATGCCAGCGATATCGACTGGCACCCACTGAGCGAGTCGCCAGTGATTGCAGGTTCATGATCACGAATGCGTCACCAGCACCGATCGCTCCAACTACGGCTGCACCCGCTCTCGAAATCCACGACATGACCGTGGCCTACCACCGCAAGCCGGTGCTGTGGGACATCGACCTCGTGGTGCCCGAAGGGAAGCTGGTCGGCATCGTCGGCCCGAACGGCGCCGGCAAGACGACGCTCATCAAGGCGGTGCTCGGCCTGGTGCCGCTGGCCAGCGGCAAAGGTCGAAATCTACGGCCAGCCGTACCACGAGCAGCGGCACCTGATCGGCTACGTGCCGCAGCGCGAGAGCGTCGATTGGGATTTTCCCGTCACCGTGCGCGACGTCGTGCTGATGGGCACCTACGGCCGGCTCGGCTGGTTCCGCCGGCCGGGCCGCGCGGAACGCGAGATCGCCGACCGCTGCCTCGACCAAGTCGGCATGAGCGATTTTGCCGACCGGCAGATCCGCCAACTCTCCGGCGGCCAGCAGCAGCGCGTGTTCCTGGCCCGCGCGCTGGCGCAGGAAGCCCGCGTCTATTTCATGGACGAGCCGTTCTCCGGCGTCGATGCGGCGACCGAAGCGGCGATCATCGAGCTGCTGCAGAACCTTCGCTCCGGCCGGCAAGACGGTGTTCGTCGTGCATCACGATCTGCAGACCGTGCGCAGCTACTTCGACTACGTGATCCTGCTCAACATGCGGCTCGTCGCCTGCGGGCCGACGCGAAACCACGTTCACTCCCGAGAACCTGCACGAGACCTACGGCGGCCGGCTGACGATCCTCGACGAAGCGGCCGAGGCCGTCCGCAACCGAGAGCCCATTCGATGATCGCCACGTCGATCACGCACCAACGTGATGATCGGCACCGCGCTGTTGGGCGCGACGGCGGGCGTGATCGGCACGTTTGCCGTGCTGCGCCGCCGGGCGCTGGTGGGCGACATGCTCTCGCACGCGGCGCTGCCCGGCATCTGCATCGCGTTTCTGATCATCGGCAAGCCGCGATCTGCATCGGGCTCTCGCTCGGCGCGCTGGCGACCGGACTGCTCGGCATCGGCATCATGACGCTCATCCGCCGCTGGACGCGCACCAAGGAAGACGCCGCGATCGGCATCGTGCTGAGCACGTTTTTCGGCGCCGGCATCGTGCTGCTTTCGATCATCCAACAGCAGCCCAGCGGCAACCAGGCCGGCCTCGACTCGTACCTGTTCGGCGAAACGGCCGGCATCACTCGCCGCGACATTCGACTCATCGCCGGCGGTCGCCGTGTTTTGCCTGATCGTCGTCGCGCTGCTCTACAAAGAGTTCCAGCTGCTGTCGTTCGACACGGATTTCGCGACCGTCGCAAGGCTGGCCGACGCTCGATGCTCGATCTGGTGATGATGGGCACGCTGGCCGTCGTGACGATCGTCGGCCTGCCGATTTGCGGCGTGATCCTGATGGCGGCGCTGATCATCTTGCCCGGCGCGGCCGCACGATTCTGGACCAATCGCTTGGGCCGCTTGCTCGTGATTGCGGCGCTGCTCGGCGCGGCGGCGGGCGTCATCGGCACGTTTCTCGCTTCGCCGCTGCCGGAGCGATGGTTCGGCCGGCAGTTGTTCGACACCACGCACGTTGCCGCCCGGCCCGCTGATCGTGCTTTCGGCCGCCGCAATTTTTCTGTTCTCGCTGCTGTTCGCACCGCAACACGGCGTCGTGGCGCGGACTATCGCCGAGCTGCGCTTGCGGCTCCGCATTGTCCGCGAGCACTTGCTCCGCGCGCTGTACGAGCTGAGCGAATCACAACTTGCCGCAGCGCCCGTTCGTTCGACGAATCGCAAGCTGATCGCCGAGCGCAGCTGGAGCGGGTGGCTCGTCCACTGGTGGCTGGCCGGACTCCGCGCACGCGGCCTGATCGAACGCGAACGGCAATCGGTGCGGCTCACGCCGGCCGGCCTGGCCGCGGCGGCCGAGGTGACGCGCACGCATCGCCTGTGGGAATTGTTCCTGGTCGAAAGCGCCGGCATCGCCAGCGACCACGTCGACCGCGACGCCGACGATGTCGAGCACATGTTGCCGGCGCCGTTGATCCGCGAGCTGGAAGAACGGCTCGCCGCAGCGGGCCGGTTGCCAGTCGTCCCGCAAGTGGTCCCCGAATCGCCGCACGAGCTGTTGTAATATCGCACTAATAATCAGCTTTTAGCCTGACGCTTTTGTTACGAATCAGACTGGAAAGCCTGACCTACGAAATGATTCTCGTTCTGGCCCAATTCGATTGGTGGGAACCGTTCACTTCGCCGGTGGCGCAGCGGATCATTCTGGTCGGCGCGCTGACGAACGTGGCCTGCGCACTCGTCGGCTGTTACTCGTGCTGCGGCGGATGAGCCTGATGGGCGACGCGATCGCGCACGCCGTGCTGCCCGGCCTGGTGCTCGCGTTCTGTCTTTCCGGCAGCATGAACATCGTGCCGCTGTTCATCGGCGCCGCGGCCGTCGGCCTGCTCACCACGTTTCTCACGCAAACGCTGCATCAATACGGCCGCGTGCCGACCGACGCCAGCATGGGCGTCGTGTTCACGTCGCTGTTCGCGTTCGGCGTCGTGCTGCTCAAGCGCTACGTCCGAAGGCCTCCACTTCGACGTGGCGTGCGTGTACGAAGGGATGCTTGTCGACAGCGCGGCGCTCGACACGTTCAAGTTCGCCGGCTTGCGAGATTGCCGCGCCAACTCACGACGGTCGGCCCGGTCGTGCTGCTCAACCTGGCGGTCATTCTGCTGCTGTGGAAGGAGCTCAAAATCAGCTCGTTCGATCCCGCGCTGGCCACGTCGATGGGCTTTTCCGCCACGCTGATGCACTACCTGCTGATGGCGCTGGTCGCGGTGACCACCGTGGCGTCGTTCGAAGCCGTCGGCTCGATCCTGGTCGTCGCGATGCTGATCGTCCCGCCGCCACGGCGCAGCTTCTGTGCGATCGCCTGGGCCGCATGGTGATTCTCGCCTGCGTCTTCGCGATCCTCTCGGCCGTGCTCGGCTACTGGTTCGCCCTCCCCGGCAAATTCGCCGAAGGGCGTCGCCCCCGCCGGCGCGATGGCCGTCGTCGCCGGCGGAATGTACGGCCTCGCCGTGCTGTTCGCGCCGCAATACGGCATCCTCAGCACGCTCATCCGCAATCTGCAAACGACGCTCCGCATTCTCCGCGAGGACTTGCTGCTGATGCTCTACCGCGTCGAAGAACTCGACTCCACCAAGCGGATGCAGCCGGGCGAAGCGGTGCAGGCCGTCGGCGGCGGCTGGCTCGCGCGGTGGGCGCTCGCCATGCTCCGCCGCCGCGGCCGCGTCGAAATCCACAACGGCCGCTTGCACATGACCGACGACGGCCGCTGGCGCGCCGCGCGCCTGGTCCGCGGGCACCGCCTGTGGGAAGCCTACCTCGTGAAACACCTCGGCCTGCCCGCCGACCACGTCCACGCCCCGGCCGACCGCGTCGAGCACTTCATCCACAAGCCGCTGCGCGAAGAGCTGCAGAAAGCGGTCGACGACGCGGCAACGGATCCCCACGGCCGCGAAATCCCGAGTTAACACACACTCCCTCTCCCGTTTGGGAGAGGGCCGGGGTGAGGGTGCCTTGAAATAGCTTTGTGACTCGTGATCTATCCTGCCTTCGCGATCAGCCGCCGCAGCGTCCGCAGATTGATCGTGTCGAGGTCCTTGCCTTTCTCCATCCCCTTGGGCGTCTCCAAATACATCGGCACCTTGCGAAAGCGGCGGTCGTTGAGCAGCAAGCGAAACGCCTCCTTGCCGATCATGCCGCGGCCGATGTGGGCGTGCCGGTCGACGCGCGAGCCGAGCGGCTTCAAGCTGTCGTTGAGGTGAAACGCCTTCACGAGCTTCAGGCCGACCGTCTTGTCGAAGCGCCGCATCGTCGCCTTGTATTCCTTCTCTGTGCCGAGCGGGTAGCCGGCCGCGAACATGTGGCACGTATCGACGCACACGCCGAGACGAGTCGGGATCCTGCACGCCGTCGATCATCGCCGCCAGCTGCTCGAACCGGCAGCCCAGGCACGAGCCTTGCCCGGCCGTGTTTCCAGCAGGCACTGCGTTTTGATTCCGCGCGTCTGGGCGATGCACTTCATCGAGTGCCCGCACGACGGCCGCGATGCCGGCCTCTTCGCTGCTCGTCGTGTACGCCCCTGGATGCGTCACCAGATACGGAATTCCCAGCCGATCGGCCCGCAACATCTCCATCACGAACGAATCGACCGATTTCTTCCACAACACCGGATCGGGGCTGGCCAGATTGATGAGATACGAATCGTGCGCGAGCGGATGCGAGATGCCAATTTCGTCGAGCTGCCGCTTGAAACAGCCGCACATCCTCATCCGTCAGCTCCTTGGCTCGCCACTGGTTGTTGTTCTTCGTGAAAATCTGCACGCAATCGCAACCAACCGCCGCGCAATCTCCACCGCTTTGTAGTACCCGCCGGCAATCGATTCGTGAGCTCCGAGAATCGGCATTCGACAATCGTAGGTTTTTGAACGTGAACGGACAACCAGTGAGGAGCAATGACGGGACGACAACAACCGTGGCGGACGAAATACGGCACCACGTTTGGAGGACGATCAGATGAACCGGAGAGTCCGATTGGAAGACATTTTTGAACGAGATGACTTGGAGATCATGGCCAAGAAGCCTTATCTTGCTGAATACATCGTTCACGATCAAAGCTACCTACCACGGTCGGCTAGTGAAGGCGGCGTATTTCGGCGACAAACCCGACGACATCGAGGATGCCGAAAAGAGTTTTGAAGAGGAAAAGAAGTTCTGGCGGTTCTAGCAGGCTAAAAAAGTCCAAAGTGGATTGCTAATCGAAAATGATGCCGCCCCGGTCATTTCGACTTCACTCATCCAACTTATTTTTCTCGTTTGCAAGCCAAGGTTATAATAACGGATTCTCTGGAGATTGAGTTGAGATTGACTCCAGGCATCTAATTTGGTCTTCAGGAACGGTGAGACTGGCTCCCCAGGGCGACCAGTTATCGGAGAGGCAGTGTATGAATCGTCAATTGTTCTTCCCGTTAATCGTTGTGCTGCTGACAGTGTCGGCAGAGGTGTGCTTAGCCGATACGCCCACGTTGGCAGAAGTCAGGCATGAATATCAGTTTGACGATGGAAGCGGAACGATCGCTGTCGATTCGGTCGGCGGAAACCATGCTGCGTTGCATAACTTTGGCGTCGGCAACACACAGTGGATTCCCGGCACGTTCGGAAGCGGCGTAAATTATGCTGATGAGAACGCCTACGTGATTACCGACTCACCTAGTTCGGTGGGCAGTGCAAGTCAATTCAGCGTTTCATTTTGGTCGAGACTCAATAGCCGGCCAAATCTAAATGACTCTATACTTGCGACTCCGCTAACTGCCAACTGGATAACATATAATCCGACTGGAAATACTAACTCTTTAGATAAGCGAGGGATCGGCATAGGCAGCATTCGCGACCCAGATGAACCGCAACTGGGCGTCTGGGAACACTACGTCATCTCCTATGATCGTGCAACCAACTATGTTTCTGTCTACCGCGATGGTATGCAGCGTGATGCCGGAGAATTTATTCTTCCCTCGTTGAATACCAGGTGGGTGTTTGGGCACAATCAGGGCTTAGATAATACGAATGGCTCCTGGCACGGGGCATTGGACGAGATTCAATTCTATGACCGAGTGCTCACTCTTGCCGAGGCACAACAGTTATCTGCGGTAATGTATCCGCAAGGTGATTACAATCGTAATGGCACCGTCGATGCCGCTGACTACGTGGTCTGGCGGAATCAATTGGGGCAAACGGTTCCGAAGTGCAGCGGTGCTGATGCCAACTGCAATACAGTTATTGAAAACCTCGAATACAACACTTGGAGACGTAATTTTGGCCGGACTGGCAGCACCGTCGGCGCGATTGCCGCCGGGAACGAGTACGGCGACAGTGCAGCGAATGTCCCCGAACCGACATCGTTCCTCAGCAATTTGAGCATTGTAGCAATTGCCGTCAGTGTAATGCGGAAACGGTAAGTCAGCCTCCATTTCCGATGCAAAACAACAGCAAGGGATTATTACCAGCCAAGTATTACAATCAACTCGGCGAGTCCCTAACTGCGGTTCGCGGAACGGCCACCTAAAGTACGACATCGGCAATTTGCAATTGACAATTTACGGTTTGCACTTTGCAATGGTTGGTCGGCGAAATTCGATTTCACTATTCGGCCGCGACTTGACCTATGGAACGCACGCTCATTTTGCTCAAGCCCGACTGTGTCCAGCGGCGCCTGATTGGCCGCGTGATCACTCGCTTTGAAGACAAGGGTCTCAACGTCATTGCGATGAAGATGATGCGCGTAACGCCCGAGCTAGCGAAGAAGCACTATGCCGAGCATGTGAACAAGGCGTGGTACCCGGCGCTCGAAGGATTCATCACCGGCGGGCCGATTGTGGCGGCCGTGGTCGAAGGCTTGGAAGCGATCCGCGTGGTGCGCGAGATGCTCGGTGCAACCAGCGGCCTGAAGGCCAATCCCGGCACGATCCGCGGCGACTTCAGCTCCAGCCGTCAAATGAATCTGGTCCACGGCTCGGACGGCCCCGAGGCGGCGGCCCGCGAAATCGCGCTGTATTTTCGCGACGACGAGATCTCGGCGTATTCGCCAACGATTACCCCTGGCTGCGCGCTGGTGATGAAGTGTAGTCTGGCCTGCGACCCGTTGGGACGCGGCTAGCCGATGCACAATTGCGTGAAATGCTTTAATTGCCGGCCGCACGGCCTTCAACCAGATCATACCGCCGGATTTTGCGGTCCAGCGTTGAGCGCTCGATGCCCAGAATGATCGCCGTGCGGCTCTTGTTCCAGCCGGTCTGGTTGAGCGTGTCCAAGATGTGCTGGCGTTCCATGTCGGCCAGCGATGCCGGTTCCGATCGTATGCCGCGGCCGTCGGACATGTCGACATCCGTGTCGCCGGCGGTGCGCAGCGTGGAAAGCACCAGGTCGTCGTGATCGATGTACTGGCCGCGCGTGAGCACCACCGCGCGCTCGATCACGTTCTTCAGCTCGCGCACGTTGCCGGGCCAGCGGTAGCGCAGCATTTCTTCCATCGCCCGCGGCGTGAAGCCTTTGATCTTGCTGCCCGTCTCTGCGACGAAACGCTGCAGAAAATACTCGGCCAGCTCGCGGAATGTCTTCCGGCCGCTTGCGCAGCGCGGGCACGACGATCTCCAGCACGTGCAACCGGAAATACAAGTCGCGGCGGAACGTGCCCTCGGCGACGTCTTTTTCCAGGTCGCGGTTGGTGGCGGCGATCGCGCGCACGTCGACCTTGATCGCCTCGCTGCCGCCGACGCGCTCGAACGGATGCCCTTCCAGCACGCGCAGGAACTTGGCCTGCGTCTTGGCGTTCATCTCGCCGATTTCGTCGAGCATGAGCGTGCCCTTGTCGGCCGCCTCGAATTTGCCGATCTTCCGCTCCGTGGCGCCGGTGAATGCGCCTTTCTCGTGGCCGAACAGCTCGCTCTCCAGCAGCGTTTCGGAGAGTGCGGCGCAGTTCAGGCACACGAACGGCCCCTTCTTGCCGCGGGCTGGAGTAATGCACGGCCCGGGCCACCAGCTCCTTGCCCACGCCGCTTTCGCCGCGAATCAGCACGGTGGCTCGGCTCGGCGCAGCGCGGGCAATCTCTCGCTCGACTTGCTTCATCAGCTCGCTGTCGCCGACGATCTCGCTCTCGCACGCCCAGCCGCTCGCGAAGCTGCACGTTTTCGCTGCGGATTTGATTGAGGTTTTCGGCCAGCTCCTGCTGCCGGCTGAGATTTTCCAAGGCCACGGCCACCGTGTCGGCCACGGCCAGCGTGAACTCCAGATCATCGGGGTCGGTCGGCGCGCGACGGATCCGTGCGAATACAGATGAATCACGCCCAGCACTTTGCCCTCGCGGCGGATCGGCGCGCAGATGACGCTGGTGGCCAGGATGTCGCCTTTGCTGTCGCGGCTGCCGAGCTGGCTGTCGTCCATCACATTGCGCGCCAGCACGGCCTGCCCGTCGCGCATCACCGTGGACGACAAGAATTGCGACACGCGGTGATAGCGATGCGGCGAATCGCTCCGCGAGGCGACCACCTCCAAACTGTCCATCTGCTGCTTTGCCGTTGGCCGGCGGGCTTGCAACAGCACCGCACCGGCGTCGACCTGCGTCCCTTCGAACAAACCATCGAGCGCCACGTTCGCCAGCGTGATCACGTCGGTCGCCTTGGCCAACTCGAACGCCAGCCGGCACAGGTTGGCCGCGGCCCGGCCGACCTTCGGCAACGAAATATCAACATCTTCCTCTTCCGGCCGGTTCCAGAAAACGGCTTTGCACGCGGCGATGGGTGATCGTCGTCGGCTCGTAGGTTTCGAACACGCTTTCGTCTGTCCGACGGTCCCGACAGTCGGGTCGCCGTTGTCTTCCACTTCGACGGCTTGCGCAGTGCGCAGCACCGAGTGCGAATCGGGAAACGCCTGCGACAGATCGTGAACAAACGCCAGGTGCGAATTGCCGATGCGGACGATGTCGCCCGCCTGCAGCTGGTAGTCCGATTGAATACGCTGACCGTCGACCAGCGTGCCATTGCGGCTATCGAGATCGCGCAGTGTCCACTGGCTCTGTGCCTGGAACACCTCGGCGTGGTTACGGCTGCAGCGCTCGTCCTTGACGACGATGGCATTGGTCGGCGCCCGGCCAATGGTGACCGACTCGCCATCCACGAGACGGAACACGTCCGTCCATTTGGAGCCTTCGCGAATAACCAGGTATGCCGTCATCGAATCCATAGAAAGACAAGCGAGAGGAGAGTTCGAGGCGCCCCGAAGCGCACCGGCGCGCAAGCAACAGTCGCTGCGGCGACCGGTGCCCACGCGCCGCCGCCGGAATGTTGTGAAGCGACCCCTACTACAAGTTATTCGCCAAGGGGGGCATATTTCAAGTCGCATCGCACAGAACCGCCACGCTGGCCAAGGTTTACGGCAAAAACTGCGAGATGGTCGACGGCAATCAAACGGAATTGCATGGTACGAGCGTTGGGCAACCCAAAGTCACACGGCGGCCAAAGGCAAAAAGTCGCGACTTGAACGTCGTGACGATTCAAAAAGTGTTGAAACCACTAGGTTTAGCGATTACGCTGAAGATGAGGCCCGGAGATCCACTTGCCGCGGTACTTCTGTCAGAGAAGGGCGGATACTAATACCACGCGCCCATTCGGGCGACGGAGGCACACTTCCCATGTTTCGTGATCTGAAATTCCGTTCGAGTCGTCTGATCGCGTTCGCTGCCACCGCCGCGATAACTTGCGCGTTTACCGCATCATCTCACGCCCAGTTATTTCGCTCGGGCGCGGTGGGCGGTGTGAAGATCGATGTCGACGGCCTGGTGTCGAATCCAGAAGTGAGTGAGCTGAAAGAGCTGCAAGCCGCCTGGGAGACGGGCCTGCAAGACGTTCCGGCCGACCTGGAAAAGTGGACCGATCTGCGGTTTGTTTCGCTGCGACAATTGGAAGCCGAAGTTGCCAAGGCCAACAAGGCCGGCAAGCCAATCCCCGATGCGGTTCGCTTTCTTGCCGGATTGCAGCGCGTGAAATACGTGCTCGCATATCCGGAGAAGCAGGACATCGTGCTGGCCGGTCCGGCCGAAGGCTGGCGAGTGGATACGCTGGGCAGCGTCGTCGGTGCCACGAGTCGTCGGCCGGTGCTCACGCTCGATGATCTGATGGTCGCCCTCCGCGTCGCCGAATCATCGAACCACAGTGGAATCAGTTGCTCAATCGATCCCACGCCGGAAGGTCTGCAGCGGGTGCAACAACTGCCGCCGGCATCGCGCGTTCAAGGCGCTGGCGCCGTTGAGCGGCGCGGTCGCGAAATCGAAGAAGCGCTCGGCCCGCAAACCGTGACTGTAACGGGCGTGCCGGCTACGAGCCATTTCGCCCGCGTCATCGTCGCCGCCGATTTTCGCATGAAACGGCTGGCCATGGATTTTGAACGCGCGCCGGTCGACGGCATGCCCAGCTTCCTGGACATGGCCAAGAGCCGCCGCGGCGGACTGCAAAACGCCATGCCCCGTTGGTGGCTCGCGCCGATGTACGACCCGCTGCGGCGCGATGCCGACGGCCTGGCGTGGGAGCTTCGCGGCCAAGGCGTGCAATGCAAGACGGAACAGGAGTTCCTCAACGACGCCGGCCAAAAACAGCGCACCGGCCAATCCGATCCCACGGCACAGAAATGGGCCGACATGTTCACCAAGAATTTCGACGAGCTCGCCGCGAAGATTCCAGCTTCGGCCAGCTCCGCAACGTGATGGACCTGGCCGTCGTCGGCGCGCTACTCGTGAAAGAAGGGCTGCTGGAACGCTCCGGCCTCACGGCGCCACACTTGATGGCCCAGCAACCGCTCGACGATTATCCGGCCCCACGGATGGTTCCCTCGCAAGCCAGCTTCGTGAAAGCCGGCCGCAGTTGGATCGTGAGCGTCTCCGGCGGCGTGCAAATCTACCCGTGGCAAGTGGCCGACCGCACCGAAGTATCGTCCGACCTGGCCAGCGCACGCAGCGAGCAACCGGCCACGGCAAGCGGCTGGTATTGGCAGCGGTAGAGTTTTGTCCAAACTCGCACTTGTGCAGCGCTAACTAGTTCTCTGGCCGGCGCTGGCGCATGTTGCGTGAAGGTGCGATCTGCCGCGCGCGGTCGTACCATTCTTATGGTTTGAGTACGACCTTGATACAACCATCTTTCTTATCCCGGAACTTCTTGTATGCATCCGGGGCATCTTTCAAGGCAACTTGGTGAGTGATGACGAACGACGGATCGATTTCACCTGCCTCGATCTTTTGTAGCAACGGTTTCATGTACCGTTGCATGTGCGTCTGACCTGTCTTCATGGTCAGCCCTTTGTTCATGAATGCGCCGAACGGGATCTTATCCGGGAATCCGAGGTACGCTCCGGGTACCGAGATCGTTCCCCCCTTGCGGCAGCACATAATCGTTTCGCGCAACACATGCGCACGATCCGTACCTAACATGACGGCCGTCTTTACTTTATCCACCACTGCATCCACGGCGCCTGTAGCATGCGCTTCACACCCGACGGCGTCGATGCAACGATCGGGCCCGCGTCCCTTGGTCATCTCCTGGAGGTGGTCGTAAACATCCGCTTCGTCGAAGTTAATCGTTTCGGCCCTGCCGTGGTTCCGAGCCATTTCGAGCCGCTCCGGCACGCGGTCGATTGCGATCACGCGCTCGGCACCAAACATCCACGCGCTTTGAATCGCAAACTGGGCGACCGGACCGCAGCCCCACACGGCCACGGTATCGCCGGGCTCGATGTCGCAGTTTTCGGCAGCCATGTATCCCGTGGGAAAGATATCAGACAGAAAGACAACTTTCTCGTCCGGGATATCTGACTCGATTTTGAGTGGGCCAATGTCGGCAAAGGGAACCCGCAGATATTCCGCTTGTCCGCCCGGAAATCCTCCCAGCAAGTGCGAATATCCAAAGAGCCCAGCCGGCGAATGCCCCATCACTTTGCGGGCCATTTCTGCATTCGGGTTCGACCGATCGCAACAAGAATAGAGGCTTTTTTTGCAGAAGAAGCACTCGCCGCACGAGATCGTGAAGGGCACGACAACTCGATCGCCGGGCTTAAGGTTCGTGATGGCCGAGCCTACTTCAACCACCTCCCCCATCGGCTCATGGCCTAGCACATCGCCTTTCTCCATGGTGGGCATGAATCCGTCGAACAAGTGCAAATCGGAGCCACAAATTCCACTGGCGGTAATTCGAATGATCGCGTCGCGCGGCTGTTCAATGGCCGGATCAGTCACAGTATCGACGCGCACGTCGCCGGTGCCATGCCAACAAAGAGCCTTCATACCGCGTCCTCAGCCTCCGTTTTGCTCTTCAGTGAAATTGTCATCGCTTTGTCGGCTGACCGTTTCGGTTAGAATTCTTTTTTTCGCGAAGTTCATCGCCCGCCTCGGTCTCTAGCTTTTCCAAGACTGCCTCCGGTTCGACATCCTCCTTGAGCTCACTTAGCTCCTCCAGTTCGGCTTGACGGACGTTCAGCTGTTGCGCGATCGCGTCCTGCAGCTTAAGCAGCCTGGTAATCTCGTATTCAGCAAGCAAATTAATCTGCAAGTCCAGTTGCGCGCGCCTGTCTGCGATTGCCGCTTGCCTGTTCTGGCTCACCAGGACGAACGTAGAAAGAAAAATCGCTTCAAGCGAGACGATCGTCGTCAGCAGTCCGAAAGGAAAGGGGTCGAATGCACGAATGCCGAACAGGCCCACATTGGCCAGGACCCACACCGCAAACCAAACGACATGTGCGCAAACGAAAATCAGGCTGCCGGAAATGCGCGTGATGACGTCGGCGACTCGTTCTTGGAAGCTGCGATTCTCTTCCGCTTCGCGCCGATGCTCCTCGATAGAGGCAATATTACGTTCGACGACACTTGCCAATGCGGGATGGCGAAGGCGGGCAAGTTGCCCGCCTTTGGCCTGTTTCGATTGTACATCCAAGCGCCGCTTCATGGCCTATTCTGCGGCGGCTTCTTGCGCCGCAAGATTCAGCTCGGACGATATCGACGTGAGTTTTTCGTCGGCTTCCTTTTCTTCAGCAAGAGTCTCTACGAGGAGGTCAATGGCTTCGTCCATCCCCAAGAGCTTGGCATACGCGATGAGCGAGCCGTAGGCTGCGATCTCGTAATGCTCGACTTTCTGTGCCGCGCAAATCAGCGCCGCATCGAGCGGAGCGCCCGCTTCTTCTTCCTCGATAAGCTCCTTTCCTTCCTCGACCAAACCGGCCATCCCCGCACACTTCTTACCGCGGGCAGCCATGTCGAGACTATTGAAGATGCGCTCTAGTCGCTCAACCTGCTCTTCCGTGACACCGAGGTGCTCGTCGAATGCGGCGCTGAGCTCTTCGCTTTCGGCAGCCTTGGCCATTTTCGGTAAAGCTTTTAACAACTGCTTTTCGGCATCGAGAACGTCCCGCAGTTCGTGCACAAACAGGTCGTGTAAATTGGAAATGCTCATATGGGGGTTCCTTTCATTTTTGAGCGACTGATTGTCATCGGATGCGACGGGAATTAGCAAACGGCATACCGTTCGCTGGCACTCGCGGCTATGTCGAACGGCGTATATGACGTAGCGATTGTTGGGGGTGGACCGGCGGGACTGAGCGCCGCGATGCTATTGGGGCGCAGCCTTCGGCGAGTCATTGTCATCGACCATGGTCGCCCCCGAAATTACGCTGCCAAAGCAATCCATGGTTTTTTGGGCCTGGACGGAATCGCGCCGGCCGAGTTCCGAAAGCTCGGC
Organism: uncultured Planctomycetota bacterium; assembly: GCA_963786455.1. GTDB lineage: Bacteria > Planctomycetota > Planctomycetia > Pirellulales > Lacipirellulaceae > JABDGM01. Next base: position 22,250 of record CAWAZX010000024.1, read on the forward strand.
CGAGAGCAGTGCGGCGTTTATGGAGTCCAGTTTGTCGACGAAGAGGTAACAGGGGCCTGCCAGTGCGAGGTGGAGCAGGGCACCGGCTTTGAGTTGCAAATGCGAGATGGCGCCACCGTACGCACGAAAAAGCTTTTGCTCGCGACCGGAGTGCGAGACGAACTCCCATCGATCGCAAACGTTGCTGATTTCTACGGGACGAGCGTGCACCATTGTCCCTACTGCGACGGTTGGGAGCACCGAGATCAGCGCCTGGCTGCATTCGGCCAAGGGGAATCCGGCGTGGAGCTGGCGCTGATGCTGCTGAACTGGTCACCGAGCGTGACGCTTTGCACGGGCGGGACGTCGATTTCAATAGACGATGTGTCCCGCCTGCAAAAGCATGGAGTCAGACACTACGAATCTCGCATCAAGGAATTGATAGGAGGACGCGGAATTCTGGAAGCAGTACGCTTTGCCGATGGCGAAGTGTTGGCTTGCGATGCATTGTTTTTCGGCACCTCGCAGGGTCAGCGGTCCAAATTGCCGGTCTTGCTCGGCTGCGAATGCGACGACGATGGGCTGATTGTCGCCAAGGGCAAGCAATGCACGGGAGTCCCGGGTCTCTTTGTCGCGGGCGATGCCGACGGAGATGTTCAGTTTGCCGTAGTCGCGGCAGCCGAAGGTGCTATTGCCGCCACGGCTATTAACCGTGAACTCCAGGATGAGAACAACGCCGGCAACGCCTGAAGCCATCGGCAGCCGCACGTTATTCGCCGGCTCGTAACGCAATCCTGGCGAATTCCAGGCGTCGTGCTTCGACCTCGGCGAATTGCGATTCTGCCCTCTTGATCAGAGTCTCGAAATCGATTCCATCCAGCCGCGCATCGAACGGCGCAACGGACTCTAAAGCGCGCCATAGCGCTCGTTTCCCCAAAACGCCCAGCGACAGGGCCTCCAGCGCTTCGAAAACGCCGAGACGGTCTTGCGCGCCCAATTGGAGCTTCAATCGGCTGGCCTTTTCCGCTACCCAAGCGGCGGCTTCTTTTATGGTGCTCCGGTCGCTATCGAACTTTTCGACAATCGCTTGTAATACAGCCCGGTCGCTTTCGATTTCGACGAGAAGGTTGCCAGCCAAATTGCGCAGTGCCGCGTTCGGACACACCTCCCGCATTCGTTCCAAAACATCAATCGCGAAGCTCGCACCCGCCAGATGATCATTCAGATAGGTGGCTAATCGATCGGCCATTTCGTTGTTCTCCCAATCCCCGGACGACCCCTAGCTCGGCGGAATGCCGTTTGCTACATGCCTTGCCGAGCACCGCATGTGAAACGGTTGCTAATCCGATGGCTTTCAAGTGAGGTGCAAACTGCGAGCCGAAATTAAGCCGCGGTGCTGCGCTTCGCTTGGTGCTCGGTTATTGGATTTAAAATCAGCCATTCTGAATCAAGGCCGCACAACTCCACGCCGCACTCCAATGAGCAGCAAAACTGAAAAGTCTGGCCCCCGACTTCCACCGCAACAGCAGGAGAAACCCGGAATCGAGTCGCAGATGCATCCGCGCCCGCGGTACAAGGGGCCGGAATATCAAGCGGCCGGGAAGCTTCGAGGCAAAGTCGCTCTCATTACCGGCGGCGATTCCGGAATCGGGCGCGCCGTGGCAGTGTTGTATGCCCGTGAGGGTGCCGACGTGGCCATTATTTATCTACCTGCCGAACAGTCTGATGCGGACGAAACCAAGCGAGAGATTGAGCGGGCAGGGCGACGCGCGCTACTCATACCTGGTGACATAACCGATCGCGGCTTTTGCCGTGATGCCGTCGGACAGGCGGTCAGCACGCTTGGCCGGCTCGATATTCTGGTGAACAACGCGGCCTATCAACAAAGCCAGGAATCGCTCGAAGACATTGATGAAGTACAGTGGGACATCACGTTCCGCACAAACATTTACGGATACTTTTACATGACCCAAGCCGCGCTTCCTCATTTGGGAGAGGGATCGGCCATCGTCAATTGCGGCTCCGTCGCTGGGCTGCAGGGCAATAAGACTTTAATCGACTATGCGTCGACCAAAGGCGCGATTCACGCGTTCACAAAATCGCTGGCGCAGAACCTCGTTGACAGAAAGATTCGGGTCAATTGCGTCGCACCCGGTCCGATTTGGACCGTGCTGCAGCCGGTGTCGAAAACGCCGGAAGAAGTGTCGGAGCACGGCGTCGATAGTCCGATGAAGCGTCCCGGCCAACCCGAAGAAGTGGCACCCGCCTTCGTATTCTTTGCCTCGGATGCAGACTCCAGCTACATCACGGGCGAAATCCTGACCCTGTTGGGCGGCGAAACGACCGCCGCCTAGTGCGGTGGGAAGCGAAACGAGCAGCAGCACAGCCATGACCCTCGATTGGACGAGCCTGTTTATTCCGAAAACGCCGCTCGTCGAACTCATTCTGCGGGGCACCGTGATGTATTTCGCCCTGCTGTTCGCTTTGCGCTTGTTGGTCCGGCGCCATATTGGCTCGCTGACTCTGATGGATCTTTTATTGCTCGTGCTGATTGCCGACGCGGCACAAAACGGAATGGCTGCGGAGTATCGCTCGCTTACCGAGGGACTCGTCCTGTGTGGCACGCTCATTGGTTGGAACTACGTGCTAGATTTTCTCGCGTTTCGTTCGAAATGGGTTGCAAAAATCCTTGAGCCACCACCCCTGCCGCTCATTCGCAACGGCCAATTGCAACGGCGAAATATGCGTCAGGAGCTGCTGACCGAAGACGAAGTCCTTAGTCATCTGAGACAGCAAGGGATCGACGACATCCACGAGGTGCGTCTCGCTTACATCGAACCGGATGGAGCGTTTAGCGTTCTCAGGCGAGATGAAAAAACGTCGGATGCGAACCCGCAAACCGCCAAGAAACGCGCCAGTGGGCTCTGAGCTGCGTCGTTGAGCGCGTGAGTACATCTCGCAATGCTTGATGTGTACAAAGAGTTCAACGGACATAAGAGAGCAGAGGTCGGCTCACGCGCTCGTCAATAGAGCTTACAATGTGCGCCGCAAACGCAGGTGATGTGCGGACTCAAAAAAATCGCCAATACGAGCAGACGCTTCATCGTAATTGAAAATGAGCATTAGCGGTAACAAGCAAACACAATGAGACATTTCAAGACCAGACGAAGCCGCGCCAATTTCGACGTGCTTCACCAAACCCGAGGCGCTCAGGTGGCAATGATGACCTTAAGACCCGGCGCGACGAGCGACGACAATCCGAGTAACGAGCACCCATCGTCCGAGCAGTGGATCTACATTGTTTCGGGCGTTGGTGAAGCAATCGTCGGTAAAAAACGCGCGTCGCTTCGTCGCACCGCGGTGCGTGAAGGCTCGTTGCTCCTGATCGAGAAGGGCGAACTGCACCAAATTAAGAATGTCGGCCGAAAACTTCTTAAGATGATCAACGTCTTCGTGCCGCCGGCTTACGATTCGACGGGCAACCCTAAGTAAAGCGCCGATATGGAGACCGCATCGAGTCCAGCACCGGCCTGTCACGGCACCACGGGCAGTTTAAGCCGCGTAGCTCGCTCCGCCGAGTGATACACGCGCTGCCGGGCCGACTGGAAGTCGTCTGGGCCGGCCTCATTGATGTCGACGAACGTTTGCGGGTTGCGGTCGAACAGTGGGAACCACGAGCTCTGGATTTGCACCATCAGACGGTGGCCCGGTCGGAACACGTGGCAGATGTCGTTGAGCGAGAATACGATCCGCGTTGGCTCATTGGGCACGAACGGCACCGGCTTCTCGAAGCTCTCGCGGAACTTGCCTCGAAAAACGTCGCCGCGCACCAGCTGCTGATACCCGCCGTAGCGCACGTCGCGCATTCTCGCCGCTGGGGTCGGTTCGATCGTTCGGGATAGACGTCGATGATTTTCACGACCCAATCCGCATCGGTGCCGGAAGTGGCCACGTGCAATTCCACTTCGATGGGGCCGGCGACCGCGAGATCGGATTCGAGTATTTCGGTTTGGTACACGAGCACGTCGGGCCGGCGGGCGGCGAAGCGCTGGTCGGCCACCATGTATTCCCGCGGCATGCCGCGGGCCGTGCCTTCCATGATCGGCACAGGTCGATTCGGGTTACTCCAGTACTGGTCGTAGCCGGGGTCCTCGTCGTCGTCGTCCGGCGCTGCGAACGAGAGTTTTCCGCCCGCCCGCAGATACAAATCTTTGAGCTCCACTTCAGCCGGCGGCCAGGCGTCGTACTCGCGCCATTGGTTCGTGCCGGTTTGGAACATCCACGCCTCCGGCCGCTTTTCCCGATCGCTGCGCTTCGGTTTCAAATTGCGCTCAAAAAACGGGTACTGAATGTTGTCGCGAAAATACTCGCCCGTGTTCGCGTTGAACGACACATCGCCCAGCGATTCGCCGTTGCCGCCCCAGCCGCCGTGGCTCCACGGCCCCATCACGATCGTGTTGTCGCACTCGGGACTGAGCCGCTCGACGCTGCGATACGTTTGCAGTGCGCCGAACAAGTTCTCGGCATCGAACCAGCCGCCGACAGACATGACCGCCGGCTGGATGTTTTTCATGTGCGGCCGCAGATTGCGGGCCTGCCAGAACTCATCGTACGTATCGTGCTCCATGAGCTGCTTCCAGAACGCGACGCGGCCCTTCATGTATTTGGCTTCCGCCTCGCGCAACGGGCCCATGTCGAGAAAGAATTGGTAGCCGTCCGGAGTGCCGGCTTCGAATCGCGGCTGGCGGTTCCGCTTAAGTGGCCCCGGCCGCGGCCGGCCAAAGTCCACCAGGAAATTGAAACCGTGCGCGAGCTGCAGTGCGCCGTTGTGATGCCAATCGTCGCCCATGAACCAGTCCACCAGCGGAGCTTGCGGCGACGACGCCTTGAGGGCAGGGTGGGCATCGATCATGCCGGCGGCCGTGTAGAAGCCGGGATACGAAATTCCCCACTGGCCAACGCGGCCGTTGTTGCCCGGCACATTTTTCACGAGCCAATCGATCGTGTCCCACGTGTCGCTGGCTTCGTCGATGTCGCTGGGACTTCGCTTGTCGGCGATGTGCGGCCGGATGTCGACGAATTCGCCTTCAGACATCCAGCAGCCGCGGACATCTTGCGACACAAATATGTACCGCTCATCAGTAAACTTGCCGCCCGGTCCCAATCGCGACGGATATTCATCGACTCCGTACGGCCGGCAGCTATACGGCGTGCGGACCATCAGGAACGGATATTTTTCCGATGTATCCTTGGGCACATAAACGGCGGTGTGCAGCCGCACTCCGTCGCGCATCGGAATCATGTATTCGTATTTGGTGTAGTTGGCTTTGACGTTATTGCCGTCGGCCGACGCGGCAGCACGCCGACCGCGTCCACCGCCTTGTCGCTCCTCGCCCGTTTCGCGCTCCTCGTCGACATCGCTCCGGCGCGGCTGCCCATTGCGGCGATTTCGGCCCTCACGCTCCGCCGCCGGCTGGGCATCGGATTGTTCCACTGGAAAGAGCTGCGGTGTTCCGCTGCGGCGCTCTTGGGCCACGCTTAATCCGGCAACGGACGACAAGCATAACAACGCCACCAGCGTACCGCATTTAACCGACATTCGATGACAACGCATAATACGACCCACGCATCAAGAGGATACTCTGGCCCCAGCGAGTATAATGCTTGATGACCGCCGAATTCTCAAGCGATGGAGAACAAATTTGACACGTGGAGCGAATCGACGAATGCGTTTTTTGGCGGCCACAGTTGTTGCGGTTGTGCTGTTGAACCTCGCCGCGCATGCGCGGCCGTAAATACCGTTAGCATTTTCAGCCCGTCGAATAACCGAAATCTCAGTTTCCAAGTCTATACGCCTCCGGGTTATGCCGCGAATCCTGCGCATCGATATCCGCTGGTCATCAGTTTGCACGGCATTGGCGGCAATTCGCAGCAGCGCGCCAACTTGTACGCACCAACGCTCGATGCCAGAACGAATTCCGGCGAGCTCGTGCCGATGATCTGGGTGTTTCCAGACGGTCAAACGAATTCGTTTTACGGCGATGCCTTCGACGGCCATAAGCAGGTGTATTCGCACATCATTAACGAGGCGCTGCCGCACGTCGACGAGGTGTACCGCACCATCGCGCAACGCGAATTTCGGGCCATGGAAGGGTTCAGCATGGGCGGATTCGGCGCGGTGCTCTATGCGGCTAAGCATCCCGAATTGTTCTCCGCCGTGGTGGAATACGGCGGGGCTTTGGCCACCTGGCAGAATCTAGTTCAGTTCAGCAACGCCGTCGCCACGGAGATGTACGACGCCGCGCAGGCGAATTTCTTACCGTACTCGCTGTGGGACGTCACAACGGCCAACTCCGCCGCCGTTCGCGATCAAATCAACTACAAAATGATCGTGGGTGATGCCGACTCGCAGTTTCAGAGTAACGTCCGCTTTCGCGATCATCTCGCTGGGTTAGGCATCGATCCTCAGTTTCAGGTGCTGCCGGGTGTGGAACACGTTGGCGGCTCGTATGTAAACGAAGGCTCCGGCTTGCGATTCCTAAGCCAGCACTTTGCCGCAAACTTTCGCCGCACGGGCGATTTCAATCGCGACGGCGATGTCGACCTGGGAGATTTTGACGCGTGGCGAGCTGAGTTTGGGTCGACGACGCAGCTTGCAGCCGACGGTAACGAGAACGGTATGGTCGACGCGGCCGACTATGCGGTCTGGCGACGCGGATTCGCCGCTGATGAATTGGTGATGATCGATTCGGACCGTGCTTCAACGGCGCGTGAGGCTGTACCGGAACCTCGTACGTGGATCTTGTCAATCATCGGCTGCACGTTGGGGCTCTTGTGGCGTGTAAGAGCAGCACACGTCAGTAATCCGTGCCATTTAAAACCGCAGGATCCAATCCACGGTCAGACGGTCTTCCAGCAGATCGCGTCGATCCGTGAGGTGCGTTTCCCAGGCGACGCCGACTTCCATCGCGTTGCCGTACGGCTTCACTTTGGTGCCGAACGCGCCGGTCACGATGTTGTTTCCTGCCACGCCGGGCGAACCAAGATTGAACAGGTCGTTGCCCTCGATGCCATCCAGCGGACCGTCTTCGCCTGAATCCGTCCAGTGGTACCAGTTTACTTCGCCAAGCGCATAGACACTCAAGCATCCACGGTCAAAAATCATGCGGTCGACGTGGTTCGACCACCACCAGATTTGGCTTTCGTCGCTGGTATTAGTGGGAAGTACGAAGCCAGAGCCGCTGATCCAATGGCTGGAGCCGAACTCCGCCCCGTAGGAAGCAAACAAGTTGAACGTGCCATCGCCGTTGCCCTGGAACGCCTCGGTATCCCCGCTTGGTATTTCGAACGTGAAGCCCGTGCTCAAAATCCGTTGTTGGCAATAGTCCTTCATGACGTTGTATTTCAGGCCGAGCGACGTATCGACCCAGCCGTCACGAATCTCTTCATCCAAGTCGGCCTCCGGCATGATGAAGCCGTTTTTGGGCACGATCAGCGACAGGCGGTCGTTCAATGCCACACGAATCGGCATCGCGAGCACATTGATGTGGCCGGTGCCGGCCGAGGCCGGTGTCGCCTGGTGGAGAATCGTCGGTTTGATTTCCGTAAGCGTACGCGGATCTTCAAACAGAAACGGATTGGTGATCGGGCTGATGAAGTGGTTGAAGCCGTCGTCTGATGCACAGACCCAGTCGCAGCGATCGAAAAACGCATCCAGACGACGATACGTTTCGCAATCGGGATCGCAGCAATTGTTGCAACCGTAGCAATCCGAAACGTAAAGGGAATTTGTCGGTTCTTCGGCGAGTTGCAGCACTTCGCCCGTCGGTTCATCCTCCGCCGTGGCAACAACCGGAATTTTCTCGCTCGCGAGCGCCGCGGCCACGCCGGCGTTCGATCCCGAGAAACACAAGACGCCGACCGACACGGCAATCTGCGGCAAGAGTCGAAAACTCATTGGCCTGCACCTTTGGCCCTTTCCGAAAATTCAAGCTCAGGTTTCAGCCGACAACGCGAGCTGAGAACCGCGAAAATCGTCGACACTCCCGCGACATCATGTCGGTCATCCTGCCTGTTACGACAATCGCGGACATAATGCCTAATCGTCGTTTTCCGGGTAAGTGCTGCCATTGTTTCCCGCGGGCATGGGTTGAATGGCCTGGGGAAAGTTTAGTGACACTCCTACACGGTAGTCACCGCATGGAGGAGTTTGGCGCCTATATCAATTACAAAAGAGTTGCCACGATAAACCGGCGTCGTCGATCGATCCGGCGGCGCCGATGGGCGACGCACGACATGTAGGTGGCTCGTGAATTAAGCCGTGTCGCGTGCAGGCGTTGGGCAGGAACCGGCGGAAGCATTCGATGCAATGCGAATAGCGCTTCGCGTCGCGGCTAATCTTTGTTCTGCGGGGGTGCCGCCGTTGATTCGCGTACGATCAATTCAGCCGGCACCTTGATCGTTGTCGGCTCGTTGTCGTCGGGCATCAGTCCGTCGATGCGGTCCATGATAAGTTTCGCGGCCAGCCGGCCAATCTCGTGCGGCTTTTGACGCATGGTGGTTAACGGCGGATCCATCGTCGCGGCGAAGTCCAGGTCTGCAAATCCGACGATCGACAGGTCGCGCGGAATGGCCAGGCCCATCTCCGTCGCCGCGTCGTGAACAAATGCGGCCTCGTGGTCGGAAACGGCGAACACGGCCGTCGGGCCCAGCTCGTCGGCGAGCATCTCGCGGGCAATCTCGCGACCATTCGTGCCGTGGAGATTCAATCGCCAACTCTTGACCATTGCGTCCGGGCAGCGGCGCACCGCCTCTTCGAATGAACCGCGTCGTTTGACAGCCCACGTTTGCGATGGCGTCTCACGACTTGAAAGGCACGCGATTCGGCGGTGTCCCAATTTCAGCAAATGGTCCGCGACGATCGATGTCGCCTGCTCCTCATCGGTTTCGACAGAATCTGCGACGGTGGAGTAGTGATCGATTACGGCCACGGGCACGCGCCGCTCCACGAATTCCGGAAAATGGTGGTAATACGCCAGGCTGAACGGCGGCCACATAATCAGTCCGTCCACCCGCCGGTCGAGCAGTCGGTTGATTTGCCGCAGTCCCTCGGCCTCGTCCTTTTCAAAATGAGGCATGTCGCCCAGGCTGCCGATCCAAACGGTGATGGGCAGGTAGTCGGAAGCAGACAGCGTGTCGTGGATGCCCGATAACACGCTAACCCAAAACGAATCGAATGGCGGAATCATTACGCCAATAGTCTGCGTGCGGCCGGTTTGCATGCCGCTGACGAGCAAATTGCGGCGCCATCCGAGCTGGCGCGACGCCTCGAGTACACGTCGGCATGTTTCCTCGCCGAAGCGCTCGCGGTCGCCGCGGAGGATGCGCGATGCGGCGGCAAGCGAGACATTGGCGGCTTTCGCCACGTCCTTAAGGCGAGGCACAGGAGAGTTGGCCATCTGTGCGAGCGAACCGGAGTGGAATGCAGTGGCAGATCGCGGTTGCCGCCCAGGGCCGGGCGTGCCCACTTCACCAGCGCGTGTAGAGCGAAGCCGAAGCGATCGGTGGCACCACGTGCCTTCGAGCACTCACGGCGTCGCCCCTCTCGGTAGACACCGGCCGCAACCGCGAGTAAACTAGTTTACATCTGTCATTTTACTCTCCTTGCGGGCGAAATGTCAACGCGAAGCACCGGCTGCGAACACCGCTTCGAGGCATCAATCGCCCAATCCAATTGCTCCTCCAGGGCCTGCCGAGCTTCAGGTTTTTGTGGTATTAGCGGCTGCGATCGAGGATGGCCACGAGGCACCAGCGAATGAAGCGTGATTTGAATTCTGCAAAACAATCCGCAACCGTGGACGCGCGCGACGGGCATGCCGCCAACAAGAAACCGCATCCGCCGGTGCCGCTCGCGGGAGCGGCCATTCCGTGGCAGGAGCGGCCGGCTGGCTGTCGCGATGTAATGTGGCGACATTCGGCCAACCCGATCATTGGGCGGCAATTCATGCCAGGCGTGCAGGGAATTTACAACAGCGCGGTCGCGCCCTTCGGCGATGGGTTCGTTGGCGTGTTTCGCGTGGAGAAGCGCTGCCGGTTTCCGCATTTGCACGTGGGTTGGAGCGACGACGGGCTCGATTGGCACATCGAGCCGGAGCCGATTCAGTTCGCCTCGGGCGATTGGAGCGACCCGGCCGACTACGCGTATGATCCACGCGTTTGCAAAATCGACGGCACGTACTACATCACGTGGTGTGGCGGCCACAACGGGCCGACCATCAGTGTCGCCTCGACTCGCGATTTCCAAACCATCGAGCGATTGGAAAATGCCTTTCTGCCCTTCAATCGCAACGGCGTATTATTCCCACGAAAGATTGGCGGCAAGTATTTCATGCTCAGCCGCCCCAGCGACGATGGCCATACCCCGTTCGGCGATATTTATCTGAGCCAGAGCCCCGATATGACCCATTGGGGCATGCACCGGCTCGTGATGCGCCGTGGCGGCGGCGAAGTGGGACAGTGGTGGCAGCGGACCAAAATCGGCGCCGGTCCGATCCCCATCGAGACTGACGACGGCTGGCTCATGATCTATCACGGCGTGATGGACACGTGCAACGGGTTCGTCTACAGCATGGGGGCGGCGCTGCTGGATCTCGAAGAGCCGTGGCGCGTGCTATACCGCACTAACCAACATATCCTCACGCCTGAGCAGGATTATGAAGTATCGGGTCACGTGCCGAACGTCGTGTTTCCGTGCGCGGCGCTCGTGGACGACCAGCTCAATCGACTCGCGGTTTACTACGGCGCGGCCGACACGTCGTGTTGCGTGGCGTACGCGCATTTGGACGAGTTGATCGCGTTCGTGAAAGAGAATTCGCAAGTGTTTTGACGCTCCCCTCCTCAAAACACCGTGGGAACGGCGGAATGATACGCGCGTTTCGATTTCTTGCGGTACTGGCGGTATTTGCTTGCGACCTCTGGTTTGGCGGGCGAAACGCGTCGTCGGCCGAAGCGCTCGCCAACTTCCTCACTCGCCGTGGCGATCAGATCATGGATGGCGAGCGGCCGTTTCGCTTTATCTCGTTCAACATTCCGAACTTGCTGGTGATCGAGGACGCGTACGAATTCACCCGGCCCAACCCGTGGCGCTGGCCAGACGAGTTTGAGCTCGAAGACGCCCTCGAATCGGTCCGCCAGATGGGCGGCCAGGTTGCGCGGACCTATGTCGTCAGCGTCCACCGCGAAGGCTCGGACATGGGCGACTTCGTGCATGTCCGCGGCCCCGGCGAGTTCAACGAGGAGGGATTCCGCGCACTCGACAAAATGGTCGAGATCGCCCGCCGCAAAGGCATTCGCGTCATCATTCCGCTGGTGGATCAGCACAAGTGGTGGGGCGGCATCGGCGAGTACGCAGCATTTCGCGGCAAGCCGGCCGAAGCCTTTTGGACCGACCGGCAAATCATCGACGATTTCAAGGCGACTGTCCGGTTTCTCATTGAACGCAAGAACGTGTACACCGGCGTCGCGTATCGCGATGAGCCCGCGATTTTCGGCTGGGAGACGGGCAACGAACTCGATTCGACGCCCGAGTGGACCCGCGACATTGCGGCGTACATCAAAGCAGCTCGATCCGAATCACCTGGTCATCGACGGCCGCTCGCTGCACGGCGTTCCGCTGACGTCGCTTGAGGATCCGAATGTCGACGTGATCACGACGCACCATTATCCGTGGGGCGAGGACCACGATTTTTCCAAGCCGATCCGCGCGGCGCACGCGCTCACGAAGGGCAAGAAGCCCTATTTCGTCGGCGAGTTTGGCTTCGTTGAAACGCCGCACATCGCGGCCGCGATCCAGGCCGTGATCGACGAAGGGATTTCCGGCGCGCTGCTGTGGAGCTTGCGTATGCACCGCCGCGAAGGCGGTTTCTATTGGCACATGGAAGTCGGCACCGGCCGGAATATTTATAAGGCGTTTCATTGGCCCGGATTTGCTTCCGGCGACCGATACGATGAGCGCGGCGTCATGCAGTTGATACGGCAGAAGGCACATGAAATTCGCGGCGAAAAACTGCCGCCGCTGCCGATCCCCGCTCCGCCGACAATTGCTGCCAATCGAGCGTGTCGAGCGCTATCTCCTGGCAAGGATCCGCAGGGGCAGATTCGTACGAAGTGTGGCGTGCCGCCGAGCCAGCCAGGCCCTGGGAGAAAATTGCCGAAAATGTTTCCGACGCGGATGTGCAGTATCGGCCATTGTTCAACGACGCGACGGCTAAGCCCGGCCAGTCGTATTGCTACCGCGTTGTGGCCCACAATGCCAGCGGCGAGTCCGAGCCGTCCAATGTCATCGGTCCGGTGACGGTGCGTACTCGAACATTCGTCGATGAATGCCAGGATATAAATCGCGCCGGCGAGACGCATGGCGAAGTTTCGCTCGCCACGGAGAACGCTCGCACGGTCCAGGAGGATTGCCACCGCTACGCGATGCAACCGGGTGCCGCCATCACCTATCGTGTCGAGGGCCCGATCAGTAAATACCGAATCTACAGTTTTGCTCGAAACGAGAACACGACGCTCGATATTTCCCACTCGGCGGATGGCAACGATTTTCAACGCGCGGCAATCGAGCGGCGTGCGTTTCCGTCAAATCAAACTGTGTACGGATACCTGACACCCGTCCTGTTTGAGGGTGAAGTAACCGGCGATCCAATTTCTCAAATTAGAATCTCACTGCCAAAGTCAAGCGGTGCGGGGCAGGCGGGCGGAGCAGATGCGCCGGCCGCGCAGCCCGCACCGATCGAGATTTCACGAGTCGAGATCGAATACGACCAACATGCCACGGATGATGATGAGCCGACCTTGCGCTCGTCGAATAAAATTCCGGCGCCCGTCAACCCGTCTATCTTCGTGGATAGCTTTCATCCGCTCGCGACCACGCGCGTGGCTATTGATGATGCGGCCGAGCGCGGCGACCGCCGGCTGAATGTCGTCGTCACTCTCCTGGTCGATCTGACCGACGACCTGCGGATCAAAAGCTTTGGCAGTCGTCGCGGCTTCGACCGCCGATTCGAGAAGTTCGACTCGGCGATGCACGACCAGTTCAAGGACCAGTTGCGTCAGGTTTTCGCCCGCATGGTGCACCACGATATGGAAATCTTCATTCTGCCGCACATCGATCCTGGCGGACGCGTTCGCACATGGCGGAATTGGGTCGATTTCGATCCGCTGGAACAGTACGACGGCCATTCGTACGAGCAGGCGATGATCAATTCCATCGCGGACGCTTTGGCCGACAGTGTCCAAGCCGACACGCATGTCGAACTTGCACTATCGGGCGAAATGGGAACCAGCTTGTTTCGCTATCCTGAATCGTATCGAAAAATCGCTCGCCGTCTCCGCGAACGCACCGAGTTGAAGCAAATCAAAGTCGGCATCAGTCTGAATCACAGCGGCATTGCCGGCGAAGGCAATCCCACGCGTGCAGACGACATTGAACTGACCGATGCCCGGCGCTCGCACATGCAAACGCTCGTTGACGAAAGTGATTTCATCGGCATGTCGTTTTACCGGCCAGTCAGCGTGACGCCGCGCGTATCGGATTTCGTCCGCGGAGTGGATTACTTCATGGAAGAGTTTCGTGATCATGGATTGAGGGTGCCGATAACCATGCGGATGCATTTCTCCGAGGTGGGAATCGGCGGCGGACACGAGGATGATGCCGCCGCCAGCGAGCCGGCCAAGGCGGTTGAGACCCCATGGGACGGCAGCGGGGATCCGCGCAGTAACCCGTGGCGCGAGGCGACAATGCAGCAACTTCGACGCCAGTACCACAGTGCGCTACTTCAATTTCTGGATCAACAACCAGCCCGCTGGCGAGTGTCGGCGGCCTTTTTTTGGAGCACTGGCTCCTGGGATCCCCAAGGGATTCGGCATCCGGTGTTCGCCGACCCGGATATCAGCCGTGATATTCGGGCACATAATCAGCAGACGCAATAAAGCCCTGGCACGGACGGCAAGGGTGGCAAGAACAGCCGTTCATCGTTTCTTTGCCGTGCAAAACCGCGATAGCATTCGAGTACCGCCCTAGGAAATTTGCCAGGAAATCCTCGGAAAGTGCTGGACAGACGGCAAATCCAAACTTAAAATCATCGGTGCACAAGTAGTTTAACTGGCTCAAAAGTGTAATGCCGGTGAGTGTAGGCGGAGGCTTTTCATCGCGGAAGTATTTCGGACGCCCGCCTAATTGTTCAGCCGTACAAACGTTTGGACAAAGCTAATGCTTAACTTGTTCGTGGTCTGACGGCGGTCGAATTTGCGGAATACGATTGCCGATTAGCGCAACGTCCCGCCATTCGACGTGGAACATTTCTAGTGGTTTTGAGGAGGCAGCGGATCATTCAATTTCTCATTCTGATGAAGTGACGCAGGAGTGAACCAATGAGGTGTAAAAAATTGTTGTGGCTGGTGGCCGCGGTTGCGGTTGTCAGCGTGGTTGGCACGCGTTCCACACTTGCTGTGCCCTACCATTGGGGTCCCGGCCAAATTAAGAACTTGGCCAACGTGACGGCTGCATTTCATGGCGGTGCCGGGCAGCTGAGCACTATTAACAGTATTACCCAGATACCCCGTGGCATTGAGCTAAACGTAACGTATCGCATTGGGCAGGAAGCCGACCCGTTTGGAGCTAACTATGGACTGGGTTTCGCTCGCGTTTCGTTGCAGGGCGGCCTCAGCACCGGCCTGAATATCGGCAGCTTCACGAGCTCCGACCTCAGGATCACCACTTCGACCGACATCACGGCTCAGTCATTCGTACAAACGGATTTTACGGAAGCCGGCAGCGTTAGTGACGGCGATGCTACCCCGGGTGAGACGTTCAGTTTCTTGTTCTGGGAGCACAACGATGGCGTGACTGCGGCCGGTGGCCCAACCACGGTCGACTTCGATTTTGCCAGCGGCACGGAATTCGACGGCAATTGGGGTTTGGCTAGTCCCCAGGCGGTACAAGGCACGAGCACGGTTCGCTCTTGGGGTTTGCAGTTGGCGAAATTCAGCGGCGTGGTGATTGGTCAGCCAGTTACCGCCACAATCAGGATCGAGAGCTTCGTCCCCGAGCCGGCCACCGCAGCGCTTGTAGGTTTGGCCGTGCTGGGACTGGTCAGTTTCGGTCGCCACCGACACGGATGAGATATTGCGGGTCGTTGCCGTTGCGTTTTGCAGCCGCACGACTGTTTATGAATGCGTGACAGCTACGATCGTCGGCCCGCTCGTAGGGGTTGGGCCGGCGATCTTTGTTCTAACGCGCACGACGAAATCGACTCAGCGGTTTCGAGTTACCCAGACCGCTTATTCCTTTTTGTCGTGTCGGAACGAGGTGAGAAAAGCGGAGCAGCGAAGTATGAAACTCACACAAAGGATCGGATGGATCGTTCTGGCGTCGGCCATGTTTCGGACGGTTTCATGTCCCACGGTCCACGCTCAATCCACTGTGCTCGCTAGCTGGGATGTGGCCCCCACGGGAACAGTTTTTCCCGGCGGCGATTTCGACCCCACGCTCGATGCTATGGCCACTTGCTCCGGTTGCTGGCGTGCCCGCAACAACACAACCACGGGCACTACTTACTCTCGCAGTACAGCGCACGTGACTCAAGGCACCGGGTCGTTGCAGGCCTCGCTGATTGGCAAAGGAAACGGCGGCGAATACTCCGTGCCGATCAATGGTGTTAGCGTGATGCTGGATACTCACTTTGACTATCCCTTGGTCGCGACATACTCAAACAATCCAAACGCAAATGGTGGCGTTCTTGATCCACGGTTCACGGCGATCAAAAACGCCGTCGATGGCGTCAATCCCGGTTCGTTTTACACAATCGAATTCGACATCATTTACGATGTCGCGTCGATGCGTGCAATTCCCTGGCAAGCACCCGAGGAAACCGTCGACCCCATGAACAATGGTCAGTTTCCGCAGCGCTATTTTTGGGTCGGCCTGTACGGAAATGCCAGCGAGCCCGATGGCTTTCAATTCACGGGCTTCGACGAGAACAACATCACGCCGTTCGATGCTCAATACAATAACGACATGTTTCCCGTGTTCCATGCGTCCTTCCCGCTGGAAGATCTAACCTTCCAACCGAATTCGGCGACGACTTTTTACGAGCTGGGCATTCTATACAACAGCGTGTTCGGAACGTTGCCGGCATCGGCAAATACTTCACCGATCAACATCTACTTCGACAACTTCCAGCTCGTCGAGCACAATCCCACGGATATGTGCGACTTCAACAATGACATGATGTGCACTCTGGCCGACTTTCAGCTCTTCATGGGGCAGCACCTCACGGAGGAACCGACGCTGGGAGACTTCGACGACGACGGCGACAACGATTTTCAGGACTTCCAGGAATTTGAAAACTTTTATGACCTGGCGAACCTCGGCGCAGGCTCATTAACGTCTCATTTGGCGGGTGTACCCGAGCCAGGTACGATTGGCCTCCTGGGACTCGGCCTGTTGGGTATGCTCGTCAGGCGTGGCAGGCGATTGTTTCGTTCGACGATGCCATTGGCGGTTGCACTCGTAGTCGTCGGTACCCATCAAGCTGCCCACGCCCAGCTCATCGAGTCGTTTGAAGGGCCGACCAACATCCAAGTGAACCCTGGCGCACCTGCGCCGTCCAATCCCAGCCTTACGTTCAGCAGCATCGGGGCGACGCAGGGAACCAGGAGCCTCAAAGTTACTCAGGCGGAGGACACGATTGGAGACGCCGATTTCGTCTGGGTCGCGACCACCAACCCTAACTGGACGGACGGCGACACGGCTTTCGACGTGCTGGCGAACGCCGTGAACATTGGCGCCGAGCACTTCAATTTGCTCGCCGATGTCACGTTCCGGCCGCAGGATCTGGTCGATCAAGGCGTCAACAGCATGACGGTGACGCTCGGGCTGAACTTCAATGGCCAGACGGTCGGCACTTATACGGGCGAGACGACGCTGGTCACGAACACCGCCACCATTCCGCTGACCGAGTTCGAGCTACCCGACGTCGAGGATCAGGGCGCCACAAGCTACTCGGCGAATATCGGCTTCACGGCCGACGCGATCAACGTGCCGTTCAGCGTGTATATCGACAACATTCGATTGGAGAAGATTTCCGATCCGGATTTGTTAACGCTGGAAATCAATCGCAGCAACGGCGCTGCCATATTGAAGAACCTTTCCCCCAATCCCATTTCCTGGGATTACTTGGAGATCAAGAGTACCGGGGCATCGCTTGATCCCGCGGGTTGGAGCAGCCTCGATGATCAGAACGCCGACGGCGCGAATACGTGGATCGAAGCAGGCGGCTCGTCGGCGACGGCCCTGGTCGAAGCGTCTATCTTAGGTAGTCACACCTTGGCTCCCAACCAAACGCTGGCGCTGGGCAATCTCTACAACGAAGCGCTGAACGAAGAGGATATCGACCTCGAAATCCGTCGCGCCAGTGGACCATCGTTCCGTACCTACGACCAAATCGTGACGTACATCGGCACGGCGCCGCCAATGGGCGTGACCGGCGACTACAACAATAACGGCGTGGTGGATGCGGCCGACTACGTGTTGTGGCGCAACGGCGGCCCAATTCAGAATGAAGGCGCAAGTCTGGGCATGATCGATGCGGCGGATTACACCTTTTGGCGGTCACGTTTTGGCAGGAACAGCGGAAGCGCCGCCGGAGTTTCAGGTGCCGCGATTCCCGAACCCGGGACGCTTGCGTTGTGCATCGGTTTCGTACTGGCGGCGTGTACCGCTCGGCGAAGCAAATGATTTGGGGTCCGACACAAACCGCTTAATGAATCGGTCGAACCGGCTCGCGTTTCAATACGGAGGAGTGTCATGCGACCGGCCGTTCGAATCGCATCGGCTGCCGCGTTCATTCTTGGCAGCGCATCCATTGCAGCGCAACCCAGCCTGGCTGCCGATGTCTTGCTGGCCGACTGGGAAAACAACGGACCGACCGGCATGGGTGGCGCCGGAACCGACTTCGATCCGGCCCCGATCGACGGTGCGCCGAGCTGCACGGGCTGCTGGCTGAAAGGGAATGCGGGCGTGATGTCGACTCTCTCTCAGTCGACAATCGGTGCCACCCGGGGAAGTTCATCTCTCCGAATCGAAATGGTTGGTAAGGGCACGGGCGGGGGCGAAGGTCTGGCCGACACGCATTTCGATTTGGGTGCTCGGGTTCTGTGGTCGATCGCCCAGATGGATCCTCGCTTCACCGCAATCCAAGACGCGGTCAACGGGAACCAGGGATTGTTTACGATCGAATTCGACGTAACGTACAATATCCCCGCGCTGCGCGCATCAATTGGTTGGGGCCGCCCGTTGATTTTCCGGCTAAGCCCGTGAACTTCATCGGCTTGGGGATTTATGGAAATGCGAATGGCGACGGAGGCGGGTTCGAGCACGCCGCCCTCGAGCAGGTGCTTCCCACGCTGATCAATCCCAACGCGCCAGAATTCAATGGAGTTACAAATCACACGGTGCACGTCAGCGTGCCCTTGGAGCGATTCACCTTTAACGCCAATCCCGCCAACCCGCCCACGTTCTACGAAATGGGATTTTCCCTGAACGGCAATTGGGGCACAAATCCCGCTTCGAGCAATACGCAAGCCGCATCGTTCTACGTCGACAACATGGTATTAGCCGAGTTCGACCCCGTGGGACCGATCGACTTCAACGACAATAGCATGGCCGATCTTGGTGATTGGGCGCTGTTCATGGGACAGCACCTGGTGGCTAGTCCGTCGCTCGGCGATCTCGTCGGCAACTTTGGCGCGTCTGGGACCAATGGAAAAAACGATTTCCACGATCTACTGGAATTTGAACGGCTATACGATTTGGCTAATGGTGGTGCCGGCTCTCTGGCGTCGGCTTTGGCACAAGTACCGGAGCCGATGACCCAGTTGCTGGCCCTTGTGGCTGTGGCCGGCCTCTCGACTTTCGCGGCCAAGCGGCAAAAACGGCCATAAGCGGTGCGTGTTCAAGAGAGATCGTTTCAGCGCCCGCCTCAGATGCGTTGCCTCTCCAGGTGTGTCAGCGATAGAATTGGATTAACCATTGCATTTGGGTCGGCAATTTGTTAAAGTACATTAACGGCTGAAAAAGCGCATTCGTTCGGTTCTCGAATGTCTGGCGGAGGCTTCACATGGATCAGAATGATCAAGCCAAACGGCAAATGAACGTAGCGCCGCGACTGGGTTTCACCTTGGTCGAGCTGCTGGTGGTGATTGCGATCATTGGAATCCTGGTCGCACTGCTGCTGCCGGCCATTCAGGCCGCCCGCGAGGCGGCTCGTCGTTCGTCGTGTCAGAACAACATGCGCAACCTCGGGCTTGCGTTGCTCAATTTCGAGCATACGAACAAGAAGTTTCCCGTGGCGGTTCAAACAGAGCCGCTTGACGCCCCGAGTATCTCCGCACAGGATCTACGCCGCGCAAGACGGTCAGCGATTGTACGCTAATTGGGCCGTCATGATTTTGCCGTTTATTGAAGAGCAGCCGCTGTACGATTCACTCGCGTTAAAGCAATCCAGCGGCCGACTGATGTCTCTCACCGTGAACAACATTCCCACGTCGATATTACCCAGCGGCAAAGCGCCGAACGCCAATTTCATCGGCCGCAATAGCGAGTTGCAAGTCATGCTTTGCCCGTCGGATGATGGCCGAGGAAGGCCGTACAACGGTGGTTCGGCGAGCGGTGGATTATGGGCGCGTGGTAACTATGGCTACAACGGTGGCCTGGGTCTGGTCGTCGCCAATCCGGATATTTGGGCCAAGACGGCGATCGACCCGAATTCCGGTGCCAAGGTCTATTGTGGACGTGGGGTGGGCGGCGTGGACGTGGCCATGACCGCCTCTCAAATTACCGACGGCACTTCACACACGATCGCCATCGGCGAGCTGCGGACTGGCCGCAACGACAAAGACCGTCGCGGCGTCTGGGCGATGCCGATGGTCGGTTCCAATCTCTTGATGCAGCACGGCGCCAACTTTGGATTGGGCCCCAACGATTGCCAGCCGGGGACCGACGATATTCGCGACAATGTTCAAATCATTCAAGAGTCCGGCGAGGCCGCTTTGCGGGCCGACTGCATGTTGCCCTACAACAGCAATTCCTGGAACGTCAGTGTGCAGGTGGCGTGCCGCAGCAAACATACCGGCGGAATCTATGTCGCCATGTGCGATGGGAGCTGCCAGTTTATTTCCGACTTCGTCGACGCCGGCCAACAAACGGCCGGGCTGACCTGCGTCGAATCCGCATTCGGCGTGTGGCAGCGGCTGAATTCCCCAGACGACAACTACGTCGTTAACGGTCTCGGTCAGTAGCCACTCACGCCGCGAGTCTTCCACGTAATTTGTCGTACAGCCAGATGTCGAGTTGCACTATATGATTCTGCAGCGGTGTCTTCCGTTAGTGGCAACCGGCACTCTTTCGGTGCTACTGGCGGATGCAGCGGCACAGGGAGCCCTTTCGACTCGGTTCCCGTCACTGGCAAAGTGGCCTACGAGGACGGCTCCCCGATCCCAGCTCAGGGAATCAAAGTTTATTTTCATTGCTTGGAACCAGCAATTGATGGCATGCACCCGCGCCCGGCTACCGTCGGCGTTGGGTCCGATGGGACTTTTAGCGATGTGACGACTTACAAGTACGCAGATGGGTTGGTGCTCGGCGAACACAAGGTTTCCTTGGTGTGCCTGGAAGGCGGCAAGCTGACCCCAAAGATCCCCAAGGAATATGCCGTCCCGGCAACGACTCCATTGCGCGTCGAAGTGACAGAGGCAGGACAGTTCTTAGAAATCAAGGTGCCTAAACCCAAGAGTTAGCTTCCATTCGAGATAGTGTCGATCTGCGTGTGACTGCAGTCGGTCGTGAGAGTTCTAAAAGCTGATGGTCGAATCCGCTGGTAGCTAATCGTCTGCTTTCGAGGCGGCGGTTGGATCCGGAACAGGGATCGCGAAATGAGAATGTTTTCTTGCGGGTGCTCTGCCTCGTGTCGATTTTGGTCTGCGCCGCCGCGATTGCGCCGGTCGCAGCCGATCCGCTCGTGTTCGAGCCCGAGAGCGATCCGGGTGTCGGCTTCAATTTGATCGCTTGGAGCGGCAGCAGCGGGTCGAGCTGGACGAACGCGGTGAACGCGCTCTTTGCCGCAGGATTTCGCGAGGTCTCGATCAGCCCGGTCCGCCGGTTCGACAACAACACGGGCGGTGTGCTTTCCAATCCTCGTATCCTCCGTTGTCTGCTGTCGAGGCTGGCGTGGTGCGGGCTAAGCAGCTGGGCATGCGGGTCACGCTCAATCCGTTTGTCGAATTGTCGAATCTGCCCGGTGGGCAATCGTGGCGAGCCTACTTCGCGCCGTTGCCCGGCAGCACGGCCGCCAATACCTTTTGGCCACTCTACGAAACGTACCTCGACGAGGTGGCGACGATCGCGCAAAACAACCACGTCGATGCGATGAACGTCGGCACGGAAATGAAAGGCCTTGATTCCTTCTACAACATCAACGATTTCGACCCCGCCACTTCCGGCAATCAAACCAACCCGACTCAAGCTCAACTGGAACAGCAGCAGCAATACTGGGACACCGTGATTGATTCGGTCGCCTCGATCTACGACGGCCCGATCGGCTATGCCGCCAATTGGGACAATTTCAATTCCAGCCGCGTCACCAACAACATCTGGTCGCATCCGGAGATCAGCTACATCGGCATCGATTCGTATTTTCGTTTCGAGAGAATAGCGGCTATCCGATTCCGTCGAGCCAAACGAATCCTGTCCAAACGTATCCGCAGGAAAGCTTCATCCAAATGGTGGCCAACGAGTGGAACGAACGGCTCGACGAGCAAATCCTGCCATTCGCAGCCGGGATCGGCAAGCCGGTAGTGTTTACCGAGCAAGGTTACCAGCACCACAACGGCACAGTCGCGAAATCCACAAACGGAGTCAGTCTGGCGAGCCAACTGTCGACACGGCCGAGCAGATCATGGCGTTTCAGGGATTGCTGCGGGCACTCGACGGCCGGCAGGAAGACTTCCGCGCCATGCACATCTGGCAATGGGAAATGACCGGCTCACAAGGCAGCACCTGGAACATCAATCCCTCGGCGTCGTCCAATCAGCCGGACAACCGTCCGCTCGCCCAGTGGCTGTCTGGTTTCGTCAGCAACCTGCAGCCCGGCGACTACAACGACGACGGCAGCGTCGACGCTGCCGACTACGTCGTTTGGCGCAAGGCACAGGGACAACCGGCGATATTCTTCAGCGGTGCAGATGGCGATGGCAGCGGTCTGGTGAACGAGGCCGATTACAACCTATGGCGGAGTCGGTTCGGCGGCCCGACGGAGACGGCCGCGGGAGTCGCATCGGTGCCGGAACCGGCCACGACTTGGATGACGCTCGCCGCACTGTTTGCCGGATTTCTCCGCCGCCCGGAACGTTTCGCACCCATTTAGCGGCCGAGCTTGTGCGGCACGCCTACCCCGGCGCCGGCCGTTCCACCCCTGCCCCCGGCCCGCAATTCCCGTGGCGACACTTCGCCTTTTCCCGTCGCATTGTTATATTGGACGGACTGTCAGGCGGGCGGCCATCTGGTGCCGCTTTTGGGCACACGCTCGCACTCATCCATCTATCAGCGCGATCTTTAACAGGAGCCTGTCATGTCCGACCAATCCATCACCTGCCCGGCAACGATCCATCGCGGCGTGCATTTCTGAAAACCACCTCCGCTTTGGTCGGCGGAGCCATGTTGGGCGTGAACGCTCAAATTGCGCGATCCGCCCACGTGTCCGGCAGCGATGAAATCAAGGTCGCGCTGATTGGCTGCGGCGGCCGCGGCACGGCGCGGCTTCGCAGGCACTGGAGACCAAGGGCCCGGTCACGCTGTGGGCGGTGGCCGATGCGTTCGCCGACCGACATCGAACGTGCCTCAGGCAGGTCTCGACGCGAAGTCGAGCGCGGCAAGCGCGACGGCAACGAGCTGCTTCAAGGATTCAAGGTCGACGTGCCGGAGGAGCGGCAGTTCGTCGGCTTCGACGCCTACAAGAAGGCGATCGACAGCGGCGCCGACCTGGTGATCCTCGCCACGCCGCCCGGCTTCCGCCCGCATGCATTTCGAGGCGCGCGGTGAAGGCCGGCAAGCACATCTTCTGGAGAAGCCGGTGGCGGTCGACGCGCCCGGCGTCCGCCGCTTCCTGGCCGCCAACGAAGAGGCCAAGAAGAAGAACCTGATGGTCGCCGTCGGCCTGCAGCGGCGTCACGACCCGCGCTACATCGAAACGATCAAGCGGCTGCAGGACGGCGCGATCGGCGACATCCTCGCCACGCGCGTCTACTGGAACGGCGGCGGCCTGTGGGTCGCAATCCCGCAAGCCCGAGCAGACCGAGATGGAGTACCAGATGCGCAACTGGTACTACTTCAACTGGCTGTGCGGCGATCACATCGTCGAGCAGCACATCCACAACATCGACGTCGGCAACTGGCTCACAGCGGCATGCACCCGGTCGAGGCCCAGGGCATGGGCGGCCGCCAGGTGCGCACCGGCAAGGAGTACGGCCAGATCTTCGACCACCACGTCGTCGAGTTCACCTACGCCGACGGCACGAAGATGTTCAGCCAGTGCCGCCACATCGACGGCTCGTGGGGCGCGGTCAGCGAGCATGCCCACGGCACGAAGGGCACGGCCGATCTGGACGACGGCCGCGGGCCGGTCATCAACGGCCGGACGGCAAGTGGCGGAGCAACGGCCGCCGAAGGTCGACAACCACCACCAGGAGCATCACGACATGTTCGCCGCCCTGCGCCGCGGCGAAATCTACAACGAAGGCGACTACGGCGCCGAGTCGACGATGACGGCCATCCTCGGCCGCATGGCGACCTACTCCGGCAAGATCGATCAAGTGGGACGAAGCGATCAACTCGACGCTCGACCTGTCGCCCGCCGACGTACGACTTCGCCGCCACGCCGCCGGTCGTGCCGGATGCCGACGGCTATTACCCGGTGCCCGTTCCCGGCAAGATGAACGCCATGAAGGCTTAGCCACCCTTTGCCGCATTGGCGGCCTGGCAAAGGAAATTCAGTCATGCGAATGAACGCGTACCCTGCGCTTGCCGGCGCCGCTGTCGTTGGCGCTGCGTTCTTCGTAGCTGCTTTTGCAGGGAGCACAGAAGTGCCAGATCCAACTAATACCAACGCCACCGAATCGGCAAAGACGCAATCAAGTACATCCACGGATGAAGCTAAGTTGCGAAAGGCGACGTTTGCCTCCGGGTGCTTTTGGTGCACGGAGGCCGTATTCGATCGACTTAAGGGCGTGAAGTCCGTCGAATCGGGATACACCGGCGGGATCGTGCTCAAACCGACCTACGAGCAGATCTGTTCGGGAACCACCGGTCATGCCGAGGCCGTGCAAATCACGTACGACCCGGCCGAGATTTCGTTCGAAGACCTGCTCCGCGTGTTCTGGCAAACGCACGACCCGACAACGCTCAACCGTCAAGGCCACGATGTCGGCACACAATACCGCTCGGCCATCTTCTACCACGATGACGAGCAGCGCGCCATTGCCGAAAAGTACAAACGGCAACTAGATTCCTCCAAGTCGTTTCCTTCTCCCATCGTGACCGAAATCACTCCCACTGAAACCTTCTATCCTGCCGAAAAGTATCACCAGAGCTATTTCGAGCTCAACCCGAACCAGGGTTATTGCCAGATGGTGATTCGGCCGAAGGTCGAAAAGTTTCAGAAGGAATTCAAAGACCTGTTGCGCGACGGCGCTCAGAAGTCGGCCCCCAACCCCCGCTAGTTCTGGTCGGTGACTTTCTTCCGACTCATTCAAAGGGCCATCGGTAATGAGCGAGGCGATTATTGAAGACCCGATTGACGTTTGTGCGCAGGACCGGGAATTGCGCGTTCGCTCGCGCTGTGCCTGGTGTTCTACGTTGCTTTCCTTGCGACAATGATTCCCACCGAGTTCTTCCGGTGGCGCGGCGCCAGGGTCGGTTTCCTTTTCCACGATGGTCGTTCCTCAACTCATCGCCTGGTTGGTCACCATCCGGCTTGGCTTGCGCTGGAGCGGAGTTTCGCTGTCCACCGCATGCCCGCTGCGGGCGTTTCCGCTGCGCATCGTTCCCGCGCTGCTTGTCGCGAGTTTCGGCGCGACCATTTTGCTGCTGGAGTTGGCGAGCTGGATTCCCATGCCCGAATCGATTCGACGGGATTTGACGCAGCAAATTGCACGGTCCAACTGGTTGCTGTTTCTGCTGCCGGTGGTCGTCGTAGCGCCGATAGCGGAGGAGGTATTCTTCCGCGGCCTGTTGCTGCGAGGTTACTTGGCTCGCTATTCGGTGACGACGGCCATGTTAGGCACCGCGGTACTGTTTGCCATTTTCCATCTGAACCCGTGGCAAGCCATCGTCGCGTTTCCATTGGGCGTCGCCTACGCGTGGCTGGTATTGATTACTGGTTCGTTATTGCCAGGTATTATGAGCCACGCGATGGTTAATTTCTCGACCACCTTCCTGCTGCAGCCGCTGGCGGCGTTCCTGGGCTACTCGGCGGAGCAGCTGCAGGAGGCAAAGCACTTCCCACCGCTGATGCTGGGCATCGGAGCCGTGTTGACCGTGGCCGGCTGCTATGTCGTTTCGCAGCAGCTCGGTCGCGGAACGGTCGTCGATTCCGCCGTTGTTATGCTAGAACCCGCGACCTCATTGGAGAATGAATTCGCCGGTGATTTCCCAGCCGCGACAGTCGGCCCGCACGAGAAAGTCGGACCCGTCGACGAACGTGCGACGCCGTAACCAACGGGACGCACGTGAGCGGAGGGCATGGGACTCGAACCCACAACCCCTTGCGCGGCACCACATTTCCAGTGTGGCCGCTGGCCAATTCGCTTACCCTCCGAAGTACAGATCTAACCCTTTATCTTAACGCCGTTTGCGTCGATGTCTACGCTCGACTGTCGCCGTCGCCGTTTTGCTCATTGGTACCTGAAATGGTACCTATCGCCAACCGCAGCACGTCGCCCACGTCTTCGGCCGATCTGGCTCACGTAGTACGTCATCGTCGTGTTGATGCTCGCATGCCGCGCCAGATCTTTCAAGTCCGGCCGGCATGACGCGCTTCGCCCATCGGGTGCAGAACGAACGCCGCAGGTCGTGAGCCGTCGCGTAGCGGCCTTCGGCCTTGTTGGTGACGACGTTCGCCGCCTTGCCGATGGCGACGATATACCGGCTCGCCCGCTTCGTGCTAAGCGGCTTGCCGTCCTGGCCGTAGATGCCGAACACCAGCCCGTGCCGCTCGGCTTTCGGTACCGCCAACAGGAACTCCGCGAACTCGGGCGCAATGGGCAGCAGCTCGTCGCGGTGCTTCTTCTGCGCTTCGGCATCGAATCCGCAGGGCAGGGTACTTGCCCGCGGTGCAAACGCTGATCGGTGCGCCATCGTCCCACGACAACGCCAGCGCTTCGCCCAGTCGCAAGCCCGACTAGGTACAGCCCGCGGAATAGCCGCTGCCACTTCTCAGGCTCGCGCTTGCGCTTGTCCGGTACCTTGGCAATCATCCGGTCCAATTCTTCGCCGGTGATCGCACGGCCTCGCATGGCTTGCGAGACGCCCTTGGCCCGCTTCGGCATGTCGATGTCGGGCATGGACTCGCAGATAGCCTTGCCGCACGGCCCACTTGAGAACCGGCTTCAGGTGTGCCAGGTGGACTGCCAGCGTGGTTTCCTTCATGCCGCCATCGCGGAGCATCTGGCTGAGAACGCGCTCAGCCGTGCCGTCGTCAATTCGCGCAAGCCGCTGCGGGTTGATGGTGCTTTCGATGTGGTTGAACACCGACGCCTTGCATTCGCCGGTGCCTTCCGACAAGCCCGGCAGAACTTCCGTTTCGTACTTCTCGCGGAACTCCTCCCACGTCATGCGGGATTGTTTCTTGTAGCGGCCTTCACTCAACTCGGCTTCCCACTTGCCGGCCGCCTTTTCGGCGTCGCTTTGCTTCGTGGTCTTCGTGCTGACCGCTGCACTTGCTTGCCGGTGAACGGGTCGACGTACCGCATCACGAGGTTTGCGCGGTCGGGATACTTGACTACGTGTACTTTGATTTCGTCGCTCATGGTGTCCTCACTTCTGCGGCCGAGGTTTGATGACTCGCCGTAGCTTGGAACTTCGCTCGGCGTGAAGACTAGAACCTGTTTCCCCAGCGGCGTGCCCAACTTGAATTCAGCGGCAGCTGGCGGGAAACGGTGGCTTCATCGCAACCCATTTCGGCTGCTCTTCCGTGAGATTCAAGAGTTGCTTCCGTTGCATGTCCCCATTCTAGCGATTGCAAC
The DNA here is from genome assembly GCA_963786455.1 of uncultured Planctomycetota bacterium. Lineage (GTDB taxonomy): Bacteria > Planctomycetota > Planctomycetia > Pirellulales > Lacipirellulaceae > JABDGM01. The sequence goes on from CAWAZX010000024.1 coordinate 49,583, forward strand.
GGCTGTTGCAAGATGATATATTGCCGGCGGGGCCAATTTTCGAGAAGAGGTAATATGAGAATAATCATTGTCTTGCCGTTGTTGTGCTCGGCCTGCCTTGGAAGATAAAGGCTTACAATCCATGTGGCATCAGGCAAGTTGACGCCGCGTTGTATGGCATTGACTGGGCTCTGCTTCCAAGTTGCCGCCAACGATCCGGCTTTCACGCGGCTTCGCTCATCACCTTCGGCGGCATCGAGCGAGAAGCGAGACTGGCATGATTTTACGCCGGCGTGTTCCGGCTGGATTCGTTCGGCGTCTTGCTCGATTCGTGGGTCGAGCCATTCGATCGGTGATGGTTTTCCCGCTCTATCCCGGCGTATCCGCTGGTGCAGCGATGCGGCCCGATGTGCCCGAGCCGGCGACGTGGGTGCTCGCGATCTTGGCCGCTTCGCTGTCAGCTTCACCAAATCGGGGTACCCGCATTTAAGTTGGCCAAAATGTCGGGCCATTTTTTCGGTGTTTTGCATCTTCGGATCTCGCCGTTGATGCTGGCGAATTCGCCGACGGGTCGATTGGTCTTTGATACGTCTCGGCGACGAGTGCGTTAAAAAATCCAAAACTCTCGAATTCGAGACACAATCGATCTCACAGAATGCCCAGGAATTGCACCGACAGGTCGGGGCGATGTCTGTGCACCTGCCTTTTCAAGCGGCAGCGGTCGCTCATGCCGACACCTTCGGCAGCGGCGCCAATACATTCGACATCGAGTTTGTCTCGATCGGCGACCCATTCAATCCGCCGGACACTACGGGCACTAGATATCGCGGGATCGGTGTCCTATACCTTCCGCATCGGCAAATACGAAATCTCCGAGCAAATGATCGACAAGGCGAACGCTTTCGGCGGACTTGGAATCACGAAAGACCCTGAGGGTTTGAGTGGCCCGAATAAGCCGGCCACAGGCATAGGCTGGTATGAGGCCCTCCGGTTCAAACAGACGCTCTTTTAGAAAGCCAACACGCGGATGGTTTGCAACAAAGTTCCAATGACTGCGATAATTCCGAAATAAAATGCAGGTGGCTCCGGCACTGTTGTGATGGCGAGGGATTGCAGCCGACTTCGGCAGCGATTGCGATGTAGTTCCCGGCGGGAAATCAACTGGCCATAGCTGTTGTCACCCCAGGCTACGATGGAGCCATCCGCGGCAGGAAGTGAATATCGTATCCGGCCGAAATCGCAGTGTAGCTTCCAGTAGGGCTATTCGTTTGTGATAGTTGTTTTTGCCCCCAAGCCACAATCGAGCCGTCAAATCGCAGTGTAACATCGTGATTGAAGCCAGCGGCAATAGCAACTACGCCGGCTAGGCCCAGCGGACATAGGCAGGGACAATATCCATGCCAAAGTCGTCTAATATTAATGTTCCCCAAGCCACAACAGTGCCATATGATTTAAGGGCAAGATTGTGATACTGTCCCGCTGAAATTGCAATAACATCCGTCAGCATACTGGGCGCGGGCCCCGGACTGAACTGGATTACCTCCCCACGAAACAACGTTTCCGCCTGGTGTAAGACTGATACTATGAGCATCACCGCCGGAGATCGCGGTGAACGGACCATTGGTGGCGAGGCCTGACCATAGATGTTAAAACCCCAACCAATAACCGTGCCATCGGATCGCAGCGCCAAGCTATGGTATTTCCGGCGGCGATGGCCGTTACGTCCGAGAGCCCGTTGGGACATTCGCTTGTCCTTCTTACGTATTTTTACCACCCCATGCTACGACCGTTCCGTCTGCTCTCAGGGCCAAGCCGTCGTCTCCTCCGGCGGCAACGGTAATGTAATCCCCCGCCGGTGGATTGGCGCCGATATCCTGGCCCCACGACACCAAGTTGGCGTTCACCGACGAACAAAATAACACAAACAAAGAACGCTCGGGGAAGAGAAACAAAATAGCACGAGTCAGCGTCGAACATCGTAATTGAAGCAAGGAGAAAGCGGATGCGTAGGTGACGGCTTTTTTTCTCATACTGACGCCAACTTGTGGGTATGGGGAGCGTTGAGTACGCCGACGGGCGTCCGTGCCCCCGGTGAGGACGTCATGCCCTGTGCGTCGGGCGTACTTGATTTTCGTCCATCGGTGGACCGACCTGTGAGCGTCCATCAGACCAAACGAACCGGTGCTGCACCATCACAAATCTTTCCGTCCGCGCGGCCCAAACTGGCATCGGATGTGACATTGGCCGGTACGTTTGGGCTTTTGTCCGCCCCAGTTCTCGGTTTGCTCAAATTCGATCGCAAGGATGCCCAGGAATTGCGCCGAGGGGTCGGGGCGATGTCTGATACCTTGCTTGCGGAAACAATTGTGCGGGTAGGATGCGCGCGTAACTGACCGCCGCTTCTAACGAGCGCCTATGGACCGACCTCGCAACCTTCGGCTGCTGCGAATTGCGTTCTCGGCGATGTGCGGGATTGTCTGCCTGCTGATTGCGGTGCGCACTATGGTCTCAAGTAACGTCATACCCCAGGCGCAACTACGGCGTGCGGCATGAACCTTTTTTTAGGGACGACGCAGCCTCTTACGCGAGGCCATGATGAGCATCCGTACTGAGAGGCGAACCCGTAGTTGGAAAAATTGCCGAGGTGATTGCGACCGAAGCACTGCCCCCATCGCACGAGGCCCACAAAGACACAACGTGGGTCCTTTCGGTCGTCCGAAGCGGCGTTGGGGCCGGAGAGACTTTGGTGGTTCGTGATTCTGATATTGGCATCACGGTGACCCACAGCATGAACGCGGTCAGCGGCGGTACGTTAGAGCTCGTGATAGGCGACGCCGATTGGGGCTCGACGATGTCGGTGGAAGCGGGCATTACGCCCGACCTCTATCAATAGGCAATCGATCGAGCCCTCGTCCACCCTGAGGATGAGCCTCTGCGGGTTTGGCCAGAACTCTCCTCAATACAATCCCATTTGTGGGTGCTGATTATTTCACGGCGACGATAGCGAACGCTCTGCCTCACCGGTCATTGGGACGAAAGCAACTGGGGCCACGCACGGCGGGCTACCTGCCGTCCTCGAATCGAGGTTGTGGTACGTTGGCCCAAAATGAATGCTACGAATCGCCTTCGGAGAAATGTCGGAGCAATTCAACCGTCGCTCAGGAACTTGCATCCTTCGAGCGCCTCGAATGCCCAAGATCTTTGGTCGGTGCAATTCGATCGCGTACTAATTGCTTGAGTTGTTTGATGTCGGGAAACGAGTGTGCCTCAGCCCGCGACCAGATGAGTTCATCATCAACCCGGATGTCAAATACTCCGCCAGTACCCGGAATCAAAGCAACTTCTCCCAACTCCTCGGTGAATGTAGTCAATAATTCCTGTGCCATCCAGGCGGCGCGAAGCAGCCACTGGCACTGAGTGCAGTACACGATTTCTACACGGGGGACATGCATTGCCAAATCTTGAGACCTCGAAGTTTGGAAATCAATGCACCCAGTTCTTTGGGAACCCATCAAGTGCCGCTTCCTCTGATGGTTTCCAAACGACCACTTCTTGGATGCGACCAGCCAGTTCCACATCGCTGTAGGTGACCGCTCGTACCCGATGGGTTTGCAACTTCACCGTCACTTTAGCATATCCGACATTCAGGTCGGGATGGTGCCAGGCGGCCTCTGCGAGATAACCGATTGTCGCCACCAACATGATGGTGTGAGGCCAGCCTGGCGTCGTGAAGGTCCGCCGCAGCCAACCGTCGCGGACTTCCCACCCAGGCAGCCCGGCGAGCGCCTCGTTCAGTTCTAATTCGGTCAACACGTGGTCCTCGGCCATGGGATGGACCTCCTGTTTGCTTGAAGCCTGATCGATACGTCATCACCGGTCGTCGCGATGGGTGACGTTCATCGCAACGGCTGCTGACAGAAGCGAACTACTGGCAGCATTTCGCGAACCGCTTAGAATTATCAGACGCGCGGAGCGCATCGACAACATACTTAGAATGGCACTGGCAGGCCGTAAGGCGTGACTGGGATTGTCTTGGACTGGACATACAGTTTCCCGTCGATCCGTAAACCAGGTGGTGAACCGCCCAATGAGTGTTCCGGCAACCGTTGACGCCTACCACCAGCGCACGAAGCATGATTTTCACCGCTATGCGGCATCCTTGGGGTACATGGACTGGGCCAACCAGCCCCATCCGTTTCGGTATTACGAAGGAACCGCCGTTACTCGGTTGGAGTTGAACAGGGAGTTGCCACCTGTCGGATACGATCAAATCTACCAGCCGAACTCCATTAAACCGGTGCCGGTGAATCGTGGGAGCTTGTCCGATTTCTTTTATTACAGCTTGGCACTGTCTGCCTGGAAGCAGGCGGGAACAAGCCGCTGGGCGCTGCGGGTGAATCCCTCCAGCGGGAATTTGCATCCCACCGAGGCGTACGTTCTGCTGACATCGCTCTCCGCCGACCAAGCTACTCCGGAGCTATACCACTACGTCTCAGAAACCCACTCGCTCGAGCGCCGCGCGTCCTTCTCCCACAAGGTCGGCCAATCGCTGATGGGACATTTGCCCAACGGGTCTTTTCTCGTTGGCCTCAGTTCGATCATCTGGCGGGAGACCTGGAAGTATGGTGAGCGGGCCTTTCGCTATTGCCAGCACGACTTGGGACACGCCGTGGCGGCATTGCGGATTTCGGCCGCACTGTGCGGCTGGCAACTTAGACTTATCTCGACTTGGTCAACCGACGACGTCGCATCGCTATTGGGTCTTGATCGAGATCAAAACTTGATTGCCGAGGAGCATGAGGAGCCGGAGGTTCTCGCTGTGGTGGTCCCCACTGCGACCGATGGTGCACGCCCTGTGACGGTTTCGCCACCGACGAAGGCGATGATCGACGCAGTCCAATCTGCGGACTGGTACGGTCGCGCCAACCGGCTCAGCCACGAGCACGCTACGTGGCCAGTTATCGATGCGGTGACGACAGCCACGAAGATACCGCGAATCGCAGCGTCGCAAGCGAACTCGAATGTATTCCATGATTGGCCCCACGTGAACCTTTTCTGGTCCGACGTTGATGCTCGGCAGATCATCTATCAGCGGCGAAGCTGCCTAGCACTTGACAGGTCCGGCCAGACGACGCGAGACGCGTTTCTCCGCATGCTTGGTCGCACGTTGCCTGGCTCGCACCCGCCCTGGGATGCACTGTATTGGCCGCCAACCATTCATTTGATGCTATTCGTGCACAGAATCGATGGTCTGACGCCAGGCATCTATGCGCTAATCCGCGATCCCCGCAAGAAAGACCTGCTTACACAAGCGATGCGCGACACGTTTGTCTGGGAAACTCCGCCGGGTGTGCCAAAGGATTTCCCATTGTACTTACTGACCAACGCGGACTGTCGAGACACTGCGCGTACGGTCAGTTGCCACCAGGACATCGCGGCCGATGGGTTCTTCAGCCTCGGAATGATTGCCGAATTCGCCGAACCGATAGAGCGCTATGGGGCGTGGTTCTATCGCAATCTGTTCTGGGAGGCGGGCATGGTCGGTCAGGTACTGTATCTGGAGGCGGAAGCCGCCGGGGTCCGCTCCACGGGAATCGGGTGCTACTTCGACGACCCAGTTCACCAGATCCTGGGCTTTACGGGCAACCACTTTCAAGACCTCTACCACTTCACGGTCGGCGTTCCGGTTGAAGACCATCGGTTGCAGAGTTGGCCCGCTTATTCAAATGTCGATCGGTAAGAGATTGTCGCTTCTGTGAAAAGCTGAAGTGGGGACGATGGCACTCGGGCCTCTTGTATGGCTGCACCTGGAAAGTGGATCGTGTGCTGCCCCAACCGCGACCTTGCCCAACCTGCTAAGCGACTGCGCCAGCATCGCTAGTCCGGGCACCTCAAGTCACGACGGACGACAATCTCGTGGTGACGACGGAGAACAGTCGGCGGCTGCTGTCCACGCTCGGGATCGCAGGGGAGATTGTGCACACGCCAGGGCACTCGGGTCGCGTTCGGTGTCGCTGTAGCGTTCCGTCTCTGCGCTTGCATTTCAGGTGCCGTCGATCCTCGCGAAGCTTCTCACAGGCTGCGGCGATTTCTTGTTTACTGGGCACGTACTTCGGTGGGGACTTGCTCATCCGGGCGAGTGTAACGCCAAGCCCCGTTCACTGTACAAGCCAAGACGGTATCCTACCGTTTTGGCCCGTCTCCATACCGAAAATACGCTATACGTTGTGCAAGCTAGTGCAACGCTTGCAATGATAGCAATGATGGCTAAAATGCCGATATGCGCCAGGGAAAAGGCTGAATTTCTCGATAAGCCCGGGCCAACTGGCAGCCAAAAGGTCACCGGTTCGAGCCCGGTATCCTCCACTGCTTAGAAGTCTTTGCCGAATCAAGAGTTGTGATACCTGCCGGTGGTCGGTAGTGCGGCGTTTACCTCGGAGCCAAAACGGAAGATTCCGTTTTGCGCTTTCCTCTCCGGGAGACCCGCATGCCGCTCTTAAAAAACGCTATTCCCAGGTATCGAAAGCACAAGCAATCAGGTCAGGCAATCGTGACGCTCGGTGGTCGCGACTTTCTGCTGGGGCCACATGGCACGAAGACCAGTAAGCTGGAATACGACCGGCTGATCGGCGAATGGCTGCAGGCCGGGCGACAGTTACGGCCCGCTGATCGTGACGACGGGTTTACGAACGTCGAACTGATCGTGGCCTATCTCGATTTCGCCAAGGGCTACTACCGCAAAGATGGGCGGGTCACTGGCGAGTACGAGGCGCTGCGGCACGCCGTGCGATTCGTGAAGCTGCTTTATGGGCGTAAGTTATGCTCGGAATTCGGCCCGATCGCGCTGCAATCGGTCATGCACAAGATGATTGAAAGTGGGCTGGCTCGTGGCACAATCAATCGCCAACTCGGCCGCATTAAGCGCATGTTCCGCTGGGGCGTTTCCCAAGAGCTGATCCCGGCCGACATCGCGCAGGCCCTGGAATCCGTGAGCGGACTCCGCAAAGGACGAACTACAGCGCGGGAAACCGGTAGGGTTCGACCAGTCGCCGACGCTGTGGTGGATGCCACGATCATACACCTGCCTGCCATACCGGCCGACATGGTGATGCTCCAGCGGCTCACCGGTATGAGACCCGCAGAGCTATGTCTCATGCGGCCTTGCGACATCGACCGCAGCGCTGAGCCGTGGTGGTACGCTCCCGAATCCCACAAGACTGAACATCATGATCGTGATCGGCGAATCCCCCTAGGCCCAAAAGCGCAGGCGATATTGTTGCGGTATCTTGGCGTGACATGCAAGCATACTGCTTTCAGCCACGGGATTCCGAACTGAAACGTCGTGCGGTGGTCCACGCGGCCCGACGAGTGCCGATCAGTTGTGGCAATGTTCCAGGATCAAACCGCGTGCGGCACAAGCGCCGTCGCGCACCTGGTGGTCGGTATAGCGTCGACAGCTACCGCCGGGCAATCCATCGCGCCTGTGATAAGGCGACTCTTCCGCATTGGTCTCCAAATAGGCTGAGGCATTCAGCAGCTACAGAGATCCGGCGACGGTTCGGTTTGGAAGCCGCGCAGGTTACGCTCGGCCACAGCAAGGCCGACGTCACCCAAGTTTATGCCGAACGCGATTACGCCCTGGCGGCTCGCGTGGCGAAAGAGGTTGGGTAGAAATTTTTTATTCGGGCGCGGCCGTACACCGTTTGCGACTCCCGGTTCCGTTGTGGTGGCATCCTCCTCACAACGGGCCGGGATCGACCGACGATTGGAGGATGCACATGGGTGGCGTTTCAGATCTGCGCAGATTAGATGTGATAGGGCTGGACCTAGCTAAGCGACGCACGGAATTAGAGAGACTGATTGCGCCTTACGTAACGACGAAACGCACGAGCTTTATTATCAATTTCAAGAACAAACGGTGCTATTTAAAATCGCGGCCACCCGGCTACCACGGCTCAATCCACTCCCTTCAATGCCTGTACGAAATCGAAGCAGCGCACAAGACTGGCGATATCGACAAAGCGATTCGTTTAGCAATTTGGTTTGGTGGCGAAGATTTGTGTCGTGAACTGTATGAGCTTACCGGTGTCGATGTTTTCGATGCAGTGTTTGGCAGGGCACGACAACAACCGGGTTGGAAGGCTGGGGCAAAGAAAACCAATGAGCTCAAGGCGGCAAAGCGTCCCAATTACCGCGCTACCGTCATGGAAGGCATGACGGTGCACAAACTCAGTTATACGAAGGCAGTGAAGCGAGCCGTCGACATCCATGATTGCGACGAAAAGACGATTCGCAATCATGTGCCCAATCCGGATCCACAGAATCGTGGTCGTTGGAAAAAAGGTAGGAAATCCGCTAAGCGACGTTCCTAGATACAGATAGTTGCGGGCCGTTAGGGTGAATTGCAGACGATGCAATTCACCCTTTTTTGTTATGAGGCCCGACAATGATCGACCATACACGCGAACATCTTCTTTCGCTGACTCAGGCTGCCAAAGAGCTGCCAAAAAGACCGGCCGTCGAAACTCTATGGCGTTGGCGAACCGCTGGTTGCCGCGGACACAAGCTTGAAACGATCCTAGTCGGCGGTCGGCGTTTCACATCTCGCGAAGCAATCACGCGATTCTTAGCCGCGCTGAATGGTCAGCCTGCAGCCAGCGGCCAAACACCACATCAACGCAAGCGCGCGATCGATCGTGCGGAGCGACGTGCGAAACAGTTGAAGGTCTGATTCACCACTCGCCCCGCCGGCATCGTGACCGTCGGCGAGTATGGGCAAAACCGGGTCACGAGATTCTGGAGTTTTCCATGTCCACGACTCACGAAGCACCGTCACAACTCACGCGTGAATCTCTCCGGGAGTTCCAGGGAGACGACGTGCGATGGAGGCACGTTTTCAAATCGGTGATTTACACGCCCGGTGTCCGCCATGTCATGACGGCAGGCGAGGCACATTGGTTGATCAACGACATTGCTGTGTATCTGCTCCCGGAGTTTATGAAACCCGAGATCGAGAAAGATCCGCGACTCGCGTGGTATGTGTTCTTTCGATTGGAGGTCAACAACAACAGTAATCGCACTGCAGTCTTGACGGCACGAGCCGATAGCGACTGTGAGCCATTCGTCCGGAAAATTTACTGGATGACGGCCTTCCCACTCGACTCCATCGACATCTGGGCACAATTCGATGGCGAATGCTGGACGCTGCTTTTGCCCAGCGAATACTAACTTTTCTTTGATTAGGAGATTCACCAATGTTTAAACAATTCCCTATTGCAAACCGCCGTGTTCGCCGAAAGCGGGACCAAACACAAGCGCGAGATCGACAACTAATGTTTCCCTTTATGAGGTCCGACGATGGGTGCGATGAAACGGATTGCGGCGTCACGAATGTTCCGCACAACTTCGAACTCGAAGCGAGAGAAATGGAGGTGCCGCGTGTCCCGGTTTAGCGATGCTTACGGCAGCAAATGGTTTTCCAGTTCCGACCTCAATGGCCAGCCGACGACACTCAAAATCGTTGGTGTCCGTTGGGAGAGAGTTGGGCAGCCGCCTGTCGATAAATTGGTACTCGCTTTCGAAGGTCGGGCCAAGCATTTGATCTTGAACAAATCGAATGCGACCGCCCTGGCTGACGAGTGGGGCGAGCTTGAAAACGAGTGGCTCGGGCACACAGTGCTCGCAACTGTAACGCAAACCAGTTTCGGGCCAGGCGTCCAGCTTGAGCCTACCGAAGCACCCGCTGATGTTCCGTTCTAGTTACGAAACGAGCCAGCGCCGTGTGTTGCGGCGCTGGCCCATTCCTTTTTCGGAGACTTTCCAATGTCAAAACGAATTGTAGGTTCCGCGTCTAAATCTGTAAACGGCCAGGTTACGTCGAAGGCTGCAGCAACCAAGCGCTCACGGCAGAAGTCCAAACGAATTCCAGCGGACGTGCACGTGAGAGTCATCGAAGCCGATGAACCCGATATAGTCGAGTCCGATCCGGCACCCAATCCATTTGACCTTGAACGGCTAAGACTCAGCCAGGATTTTGGTGCCAGTATTGGCGTTAAGAAAGTCTTAACCACCGTGCGCGTCTGCAAACCGCATAAACAGTGGTTCGTAAGGACGCATTCGTCTGCGGATTATCGCTGCGATGCAGTCGTCTTGGAAATGGACGACGAGGGTGAAATGTATTGGGTGGATCCGCTCTTGTGGGATGCCTTGGTGGATGAGCCGACGATCATAAGGAGGCGATTGATTACTGCGATCACCACTCAGGGAAATGTTTTCGTATGGCCAATCGGATTACCCGATATCGACGGGAAATTGAATGGCTGGCATGAGTCGGCCTTGGCCGCGGCCGGGCATGCTGCAGGGTGCTGGTGCCGCATCATTTCAAACCGGCAAGTCGGCGCCTACGAAGTAGCAGAAGCTCGCGGTGTGTTAAAAGAGCCGCAATGGCCGGCGCTGAATTTCCAATCAATCTTGGAACTCGCCTTCCGAGATCGCTGCATCACTACAATGGATCACCCCGCGCTGAGAAAACTCCGGGGCGAATCGTGAGCGCCGATCCACTTCGGCATTACTCGCAAGTCTGGTTGGTGGACTTCGAATTTCGCCAACCAGACGGCGAGTGGCCGACGGTTCATTGCATGGTGGCTAGAGAATTCCGCAGCGGTAAACTCTTGCGGCTGTGGCGCGACAAGCTAGTTGCTGCCAAAAAGTCACCAATTCCCACAGGTGCTGATATTCTCGTCTGCGCCTACTACGCTTCGGCCGAACTGGGCGCTTACTTGGCGCTCGGCTGGCCGCTACCCGAGCGCGTGCTTGATCTGTGCGCGGAATTCCGGTGCTGCACTTCAGGGTTGGTAATGCCACACGGGCGGAGTTTGCTGGGGGCGCTGACGACCTATGGGTTGGTTGGGATTGGCGCCACCGAAAAGGCAGAGATGCGCGATCTGGCCATTCGTGGTGGCCCGTTCACCACGGCCGAACGACGCAATTTGCTGAACTACTGTCAATCAGATGTTGATGCCCTGGCTCGACTCCTTCCAGCTATGCTGCCGCGGATCGACTTGCCGCGTGCATTGTTGAGAGGACGATACATGGCAGCAGCGGCGCAAATAGAGCGCAACGGTATTCCACTGGACGTCGAAACACTTCGCGCTTTGCGAGAATACTGGCCGCGCATCAAGCATTCGTTAGTTGAGCGAGTGGATCGAGCCTACGGAGTTTACGAGGGAGTTAGCTTCCGTACACAGCGCTTCGCGGATTACTTGATCCGCAACGACATTCCCTGGCCGCGCTTGGAATCCGGAGCGCTCGCGTTAGACGACGACACCTTCCGGCAAATGGCCAAAGCGCATCCCACGATTGCACCACTACGAGAATTGCGGCATTCGTTATCGGAGCTGCGCTTAGAATCGCTAGCCTGCGGAAGTGACGGCCGCAATCGCTGCATGTTGTCGGCCTTTGCCAGCAAGACTGGTCGCAATCAGCCGAGTAATGCGAGATATATCTTCGGGCCGAGCACTTGGTTGCGGAATTTGATTAAGCCAGCGCCGGGGCATGCTCTGGCCTACATCGATTGGGAACAACAGGAGTTTGGTATAGCGGCAGCGCTCTCCAATGATGGAAACATGATCGCTGCCTATAGAAGCGGCGACCCCTACTTGGCGTTTGCGATTCAAGCCGGAGCGGCGCCGCAGGGCGCTACGAAACGGTCACACCACGCAATTCGTGAACAGTTCAAGATCTGTGCACTGGCGGTGCAATACGGGATGGGCTCTCAAAGTCTGGCTGTCAAACTCAATATGCCAGAACCGTATGCCCGCAACTTACTACACCTACATCGAGAGACCTACCCAAAATTCTGGCGGTGGAGTCAAGCGGCCGTCGACTACGCAATGCTTCACGGCCGGCTGCACACGGTCTTCGGTTGGGAGGTGCATGTGGGCACCGAAAGTAACCCGCGAGCCTGGCAAATTTTCCTATGCAGGGCAACGGTGCCGAAATGCTCCGCGTCGCGGCCTGCCGAACGACTGAACGCAGGCTACGCGTGTCCGGGTTAATCCACGACGCAATCTTGCTTGAGGCGACCAGCGACCAGATTGACCAGGCCGTAGCGGAATGTCAGACGGCAATGCAAGAGGCATCATCGGCCGTGCTGGATGGCTTTTCATTGCGAAGCGATGTCAAACTCGTGCACTGGCCCGACCGTCACAGCGACCCTCGGGGAGCCCAGTTTTGGATCACGGTCATGGAGCTGATCGACGAGATTCGGGGTTCGGAGGCGGGTACAACCTGTATCGCCGCGCTACACTAACCTGTAGCGCCGCGTACCCCAACCTGTACCGCCGCGCTACACCCGTCCAGTGTTATGTATTGTAGTCTTATGTCTTGTTAATATTAGATAGGTAATAACTCTTATGACTTCTGGCAGTAATGGGGATAAGAACCCCTTCGATCCTGACGCCATTCGCCAGACCTATAAGGCGTTCTTTGGCTCCAGCGCCAAGCAACCGATCACCGGTGCTGCAGTCTGCCGAGTTATCAAACGACAACGGGCCAAGTTTATCAAAGGGCCAATCTCGTTGCCGTGGATCGTCGCGGCAGTGCAGTTGCCGGGTAAGGCTGTGGCAGTGGCCCTATTACTCAAGTACCTGGCCGGTCTGCAGCAAACTGAGATAGTCAAGTTGGAACCAAAATCGATTAGGGAATTCGGCATAAGTCGCCAAACGGTTTACCGCGGACTACAGGGCTTGGAAGACGCTGGACTTATCCAAGTGAGTCGCGGCGCTGGTCGTGCCCCCGTGGTTACGATCCTGAACTTCGAACCCGACGCGGCCAAACCGCAGCCCACCGAATGAGCGAGCACACAAAACAGCCTGTTTTACAGTGTCGACAACAGTCAAAAAGTGGCCTAAAAATAGGGGTTTTTTGAATGTTAAGCTGGGTCCTTCTGGCTTTGGGCCGGTTGCCGTCGCGAAGCGAATCGCGTCGACATTACTTAGAGTCCCGCCCGCTTCCAACGAGGTGAGAAAATGGCAACCGACCAGGGCCCCACGACTGCCCATCATGCTGAAATCTTCGAGCGCCACGAGCAGCTCGCCGAGGAATTTCTCGAGCGGCGAAGGGCGAAGCGCCGCGAGGAACTCGCCTTAGAGCGTCTGGCTGCCCCCAGCGACGGCAAATACGTCTGGGCCCGGCTGCCGCGTTGCCCGGCGTGCGGCGGCACCCGTCACCATTCGTATCGCAGCGTCGACAACGGCGACGGCACCCGCACGAAGCACACGCAGTGCAAAGACTGCCACGAGAAATTTCTTATCGTGTTGGAATAAACCCTCCAACGGTTGGAACGCCGTACTGTCCGCTGTGCAAGACTGGGGGCATCACCAGTTGGAGGATCAAACATGACGATCGCCGCGGAAAAAGATTTTGTCAGCATTGGGCAGCTGGCTGCGAACTTGCAACGGTCGGTACGTCGGATCGAACTGGCAGCCACGGCCCTCGAGCTCGAGCCGGCGATGCGCATCAACGGCGTTGTACATTTCGACGCCGAGCAAGTTGAGCGTATTGCACAGGCGGTGCTTCCCGACACGCAGTACCAGGAGCCGACATGACCCGGTGACCATAGTCACGTACCTCATGACACGCCCTCCTTGCGCAGTTGACCTAAGGGCCGTTGCGACTCGGGTGTCTCTCACCTCGTCACGCATCGCTGCGGCGTGGAGCCAGTCCGTCAAGATTTTCGTCGGCTTAGGTGCGGTTCGATAGGAAGCGGCGGACTATGGGCACCATACACCGTTGTCACGCCGCGGTCGCGCAGCTTCTGCCAGCTTTCGGCGAGGACGTGCGGATCTTCCAAGGCGAGTCTCGACATGGGCGGAAGGTCGCCGGTGAAGGCGATGCCGCTGTCGAGGACAAGCGACACCGAGTCGGCAGAGTGCCCTGGCGTGTGCACAATCTCCCCCGCGATCCCGAGCGTGGCCAGCAGACGCCGACTGTTCTCCGTCGTCACCACGAGATTGTCGTCCGTCGTGATTGGCGTGTAGTGATCGACAGGCTTGATCCAGCGCTGCATGGCAGGAATCCAGTCGAGCTGCTCGGGAGTGACGATCAGGCGCATGCCGCAGTGCTTGAGGTCCTCCGCTCCGCCGGCGTGGTCGATGTGATAGTGCGACGCCAGGCCGTACTTGATCTCGCTCAGTGGAATGTCCATCCGCTTGAGGTTTGCCCGCATGCCGCCAAACATCCCGGGCCAGCCGAGATCGAACATGACGCGCGTTTGCCCGGCGCTGACGACCCAGAAGTTGGTCGAGCGGTAGCCGACGTTCACGACAGTGATCGGAGAACATGACTTCATGGTGGTGAGGATCAGCATCGCCGTGCGAAGGTTGAATCCCTCTTTGACAGTGCAGCCTGGCCTAAAGTTCGCGCGACAAAACTTCTCTCGGCCGCTCGCGGTCAATGGAATCGATATAGCCCGCGGGTCGGCGGAGGTAAATCCGGCCTTACTGTCATAGGTCATGCCCTCATTATGCAGTTAGACGCAAAGGTGTTGGCAGCTTCGAAGCACGTCTCCGGTGTGCAACTTGGCCGCAAGGTCACGTAGAGCTGTGTCAGATACTACGTATGTTGGGACTTTGATTTGCGACATAAGTTTAGAGACTTTGGCGGCCGAGATTTATTGGCGAAGCGCCCTAGGTCGATTCGTACCGAGAAATCAACATATTTGTCACGCGTCCGGTCGCTTCAGATGCGCGCGTTGAAGGGGCTTACCGAAGTAGGAAAGCGGCCCGGCCAAAGAACTCAGGTCGAACGTGGCGAACTCCTACTTCTCCGCCATACGCCCGCGAACGTCGCAATAAGAACGACCGCTAGGGAGGCGACAAATCCGGTCACTTTGGAAGAACTTGTGGGTGGGCAATATGCAAATTCGATTTCGCCCGTGCTTTGATTTTCGTTGCGGTTCTGTCTGGTGATCTGGACCGAGTCAGACCTCGGGCGCGGCGTTAAATAGATATACGCCTAAGGACGGTAAATGGCGGTTCTCGAACGCGAGTCGGTGCTCGCCGGTGGTGAGCAAGGCAGGCATCATCGAGAATTCCATCTGAATGAGTCCCCCGCCAGTGTGCAATTCGTCCGGAGCAGAAATATTCGACGCCGTGAGTTCCAGCTCTACGTCGCGATCATCCAACCGCACCGCAAGATCCCGTTTCAGCATTTCGGCATAAGCTGCGGCTTCGTTACCGGAGACTATACCGTTGCGATCGCGGTCAATCAGTTCGAGGACCTGTTCGGACGATGTCCACACCGGGCGTGAGGTTAATCCGCAGCCGGAGGACGCCGGGTTCGATGTCCACGAGCGTGGCTTGCAGATACTCATCAAGCCTATGGGCATCTGCCGTGGACGGAAGGGCGACTAACGCGAGCAGAAGCGACAAACGACCCAGCCTCATGATGATGACTTCCACCATTTTGCACCGTAGTCGTTTGTCAGATCACGGTAAATAGTGTGGATATGGTTGGTCGCATCCCCACCCATGCGTTGCGGGGCGAATTCGATGAATACCGTCGGCCCTTGGATGCGGAAGTAAGCGGCGCTGCCTTTTTCCGTTGGGCCGCTCCACGCAAACCAAGTTTCGTCGATGTTCTCTTTCATCTCCTCCATCTTCGGTGTTGCGACGGTCTCGTGCATGATTCCGGTCCATTCGCTGGCCAAGTCTAGCAGCATCTCGCGCTGCTTCTCCGTTAGGTCCGAGCCTTTTATTCCTTCGGGCTGAATCATCTGCCCGTCGCGGCCCGGGCCGAGCACAAGGTCGCGCACTTGGAAGCCGAGAATCGTTTGCTTGCGCTGCATTTCGTCCAGAGAACTAATGAGAGCAAACGCCTTGTCTACTTCGCGACCCAAGGGACGCACTGTTTTCCCCTCCAGCTCGTAAGTGGCAGGCTGCGCCGGTGTGACTCGGCGCGAGCGTGCCCTGCTCGCCGGCGAGCGTGATGTTGAGGCCAAGGTGGTGCCCTCCGAACTGGATCATCCAGGGCTCGGTGGCTGAAGGCTTTCCGAGAAAGGAAACATAATAGTTATCACGTCCAAAGCCGGGTCCACCGCGCCCGCGAGGTCCGCCGGCACCGCCGGGTCGGCCGCGTCCACCGGGTCCGCGGCGACCGCCGCCGTCGTTTTTTAAGACCTCGTCCGCCTCAACGATCTGCAGCGTCTTTTCGTAGCCTTGTGGACTGAGCGCCGCCGCTAGCACCGCCATAGCCGCGTCGCGCTGCAGTTGTGTCAGGTCGCCCATGGGCAGACCCGCGCGACGAAAAATTCCCGCCGGAAGATTTGACCAGCGCTTGCGTTGCTCTTCGTCTTTAAAATTAAACACGACCTTTCCGCGCTGGGATTCATCAAGCGTGGCAAGGAACTCTTGCGCGGCGGCGGCAACTTTATCTGTCCACTCGCCCGCCGCCGGGCTGCGCTGGGCAAAGCTGCTCACGCTGTACCAAGCTGCAAGCAAGACCAAAGCTAGCGCACGAATCTTCTTATTGATCATCTTAGCTTTGTCCTTCCACGAGGAACTGTGCCCGCCGGTGAATTTAACCCCATTCCCTCATACGACGGACCGCACCAGAATTCCTGCGATTGCAGAATTGTACGAGCATTTTCGAGGGTCGTCGTCCCACCAAACCTATACCACCGGTACGCGGAACTCGCGCCTCGTTGAAACTTTGAGTTGCGACGATCGAGCGTTCCGGAATACCTAAATCAGGACAGCGTAACCACTTGTATTGCCGCTCACGAGCGACTTCGCCGTGACGGACCCAAACTGCTCCAAAAGACCGTTGAAACCAGTGCTTTTTGTGTAACTCAGCGAGCACCCACCCCGATCGAGGCGGAGCGTGAAACAGTTGCCTGCGGCGCAAGATAGTTGGCTTCGGCATTTGCTCTTTGAATTACTGTACCTCCGGAACTCGCGCCATTTGACAAGGTTAGTTCTTCAGGGGACTTGCGGATCATCGTTCGGGGCATCAATCCCTCACAGGTGGGAGATTTCGCGATGAACGCTCGCTGCAGAGGTTGGGGCTGGCCGATCCTGATAATTGCCGTTTTGACAGTCGGATTGCCGCAGGAGGTTGGCATCGGTCAAAGCAGGCGAAGGCGCGATGAGCCAAAGCCAGAACGATTTCGATATGCCACCGATTTCCAAAACCGTAAACGCAAGACTAAACCCCAAATTGGCGGCCAGTCGCTAAAGCCCGAACGCAACGACCAGCTGGCGACAGTCGCGCCATCGGAGTGCTATAAGGACAGCGCGAATCTGGATCTGGAGGATGTTCAACTCGACTTTTTCAACACGGGCTTTAAGTGGCCTCAACCGGGTGGCCCCGGCGCCGCAGTAACCATTACGTACAGCTTCAGTAACTTGCTAAATGGACAGATGCGGGGACTACCGGCTGCGGAGCTCAAGAAGGCGGTAGAAGAAGCCCTGTCGGTTTGGGCGACGTACGCGCCACTCCACTTTGTGGAAGTGGTCGACTCGGGTCCCATACCCACCAGCGCTGATACGAACTACGTGGCCACGGCCCGGCCTCACATTCGTTTTGGCCATCACACGATAGATGGCCTGCGCGGTTCCTCATTGGCTCATGCATACCTTCCTTATTCAGACGTGGAAGGGCTAGCCGGCGACATCCATTTTGATCGTGACGAGGATTGGGGCGCCGCCGCCGGCGGTTTTTTTCTCGAAGCCGCCCTGCATGAAACGGGGCACGCATTGGGATTGGATCATGAGGTAGACGTTGACGCGATCATGAACCCCATAGTCGATGGTCGTTTTGCGGGAATTGCGGACGCATTCCTGCTGGCCGACGATATTGCCGGCATCCGCGATATCTACGGCATGGGGGTGGGTAACGTCACGCCACTAGATGAACCGGACGACCAACCCGATGATGAACCGAACGATGATGAACCCGATGACGGCATCGGCGGCGTAACGGCATCGATCGACAGCGAATCGGCGCACTAGTGATTGCCGGCGATGCGTCGGATAACCATGTCTTGGTGACGACATTTTGGCGGGGAACGTTGGTCTATGGTCTGGATGAAACAACCGTCAACGGCGACGGCGGCGACTTTTTCTTTATTCGCCATGGTGACATCTTCTGCGAATTAGGTAGCGGCAACGACACGCTTAAGGTGGCCTTTCTCGGGGCGAACACTGTCGACTGTGATCTCGGTGAGGGAGACGATGAACTAAAGGTTCTCTGGAGTTGGATCAATACCCTCACCGCCACTGGTGGCAATGGCACTGATAGCGCCGTGCGTCAACACGCCCGCATCAAGACAGTCGAGCTGGACTTCGAATCGGATGTGGTGACTCGCTGGTGGCGAAGGTGGGTTTGGGGGTGGTGATGTATTGGGCCCAAATTGCGTCCTTATCGATTCGGAATCGAGGCGAATTTTAATCACGTCTCTGGTACGGGCGTTTGTCGTGCTCGCTGCGGGACGCTCCGCGTTCACTGATATGCTGTGCTATTAGAGAAAAACGGCGGTAACTGATATCGAAAACTAAAGGCTCTTCAAGCGAGGCCATGAGGAGCATCCGACCTGATGGACCTACACTCGGAACTAATGACACGCCCTCCTTATGGACTTCGGGGATCAAGCTCAGGCGGCGAATGTCATCCTTTCGACTGCGCAGTCCGACGCTGCGTTCCCACGTTGGCAAATCGCCGTTTTCAGCGTCGGTCGTGAACACCTCAGCGCCAAGCAACCCGCCGTTCGGCCTCTCGGTCGGCGCGACCTCGGTAAGAAGCGAAAGTCGGCTTGACGACTAAGGACACGCCCTCCTTACGCAGTGGGCGCTACGATGTTGGCAGCCTCGAAGTACGTCTCCGGTATGCAACTTGGCGGCGAGGCCGCGAAGAGCTGTGTCAGAAACTACGTTTGATGGCACTTTGATTTGTGACACGAGTTTAGAAACTTGCGGCCGAGATTCATTGGCGAAGAGCTTAGGTCGATTCGTGCCGAGAAACCAAGGTTAACTGAACGTCGCGAAGCGACATCGAAACGGTCGTTTGCTTCGGCAATACATCGACTTTCGTGTCAATTTCGACGGTAGCTTGCAGCGTGTATTATTTGTTGTCGTTGACTTTGGTTTCTGATCCGTTGCTAAAGACCAGAGCCACACTCCAAAAACCAGCCGTGTACAGACTGGAAACCCTCAGATCGGAAAGGAGCCAGATAAAATGCTTCAAGAACACTCTACAGTTATGGGTGATGTAAAGGCCCGCGATTGGATTGCAGTCATGCTGCTGCAGGGGTTTTTGGCCAAGCCGCATGAATCGGTCATCCGCACGACCACTACCGACAAGGATGCGGCAATGCATGCCGCACGAATGGCATATCAATATGCTGACGCCGTGCTCGCCGTTTCCGCTGAGGGACGGAGTGCTTAAGCGTAGTCTTCAGGGGGTGCGACTATAAAGGGACCGGCATGCCCGCCGACTCCTACACCGTACCCGGCGCACCTTGAGCGTTGCGGGCTAACCGCGAATTAAAAAAGTGGTCTGGCCCGCACTCGAATCGCTGTATCTCAATCTCACGGATCGGAGTCCCGTTGCAGGGATCGACTGGCGAGCCTCCCATCGTCCAGATCGGACGCCCTGGATCGCGTCGGTCATCGTTGGCGCAATGAGTCCTGGCCTCGCCAGCACAATCGCCGATTTAGAGCGGTGCCTAGCGTGGGCCTTTGTTGATCTGCGCCTCAGCTAGACGCTTTCACCTGATTACCGAGAATCGGTCGCACCAAATGCCCCCAGGAATGGCGCGGGCGACTTAACTTGACCAATGATTAATGATTCGTCGCCGATGGCTGCCATAGTGGGCGATTTGCTTATTAGCATCAATCCACGAACTCGAGAGAGTTTCAAAACTCATCAACGCGCGACACGGCTCAACAATGCACAGGTTTTGAACCGCTGCGGACGAGGTGTTCGCAGCCCAGCGGATGCCCTGTCCCGCTCCTGACAGGTTCCTTCTCGCTCAGTCGTGTCTTTATTCGCATCCAACTCCTAGGTGGCTGCCGATCGGCTATAATCGCTGCCGGCAATCAATTTCTTTCGTAAGCGCCGGAGTTTGGATGTGACATTCTTAGCCTACGCTGCAGCGTCATTACTGGCGGTGGTGATGCCGCAAGACCCCAATGTGCGCGTGCATGATTTTGCGGGTTTGCTCTCGGCCGATCAACGGACGGCGCTTGAACAGATCGCGGAGGATGTCGAGGAACAGACAACGGCGCAATTGGCGGTCGTGACCGTGCAGTCGCTGGATGGAAAGACAGTCGAGGATTACGCGAACGAACTATTCAATGTGTGGGGCATTGGCCAGCAGGACGTCAATAATGGGGTGCTATTGCTGGTTGCGCCACAGCAACGGCGGATGCGGATCGAAGTTGGCCGTGGAGTTGAGCCGCTACTCACGGATGCGTTGTGCGGCCAAATCCGCGACACGTTCATCATTCCGCAATTCAAAGAGGGCGATTTCGCGGGTGGCATCGTCGCTGGAACTGAAGAATTGGCGAGGGTATTGAAGTCGGATCCCGATGCCGCGCGAGGTTCGCCGAATTCTGGACCCGCGCTGGCGAGAGCAGCGCAGCGCAATGCGCTGGTGGCGACGAGCGGTGTCGGAATCGTGGCACTGATACTGATTGTGATTGGATTCATGTTTGCCGTGCGCCGCCTTTATTCGACGACCGCATTCATTGCGGTGACGGCGGGCGGTTTGATCATGTTGGCGATTGCGGCCTGGCTGACATTTCGCGCGCCGAAGCTGCATCAACCACTGGCGCTGCTTGGCGGAACGACTGCGGCTACGCTGGGTGCTTGGGGCTTTAACCTGGTGAAATATCGGCGATATGGTCCACACGGTTGCTCGAAGTGCGGCACGCACTTGGAATTGCTTAGCGAACAGGACGACGACCCGAAGCTATCCTCCGTTCAGCGGCTGGAAGAGAAGATCGGCTCGGTCGATTACGACGTATGGATTTGTCCGGCGTGCTTAAACAGCGACACGGAGCGTTATGTGAAGCGGTTTTCCGGTTTTCAGAACTGCCCGGCGTGCAAGGCGCGGACCTTTAAATTGGATCCGCAAGAGGTGCTCGTACCGGCGACGACCGTCAGCACGGGCGGGCGCGGATCGAAGGACGGTGCGTTTCCTGCAATCACAAAACCGTGCAGAATATCATTCTGCCAATGCTGCCGCAGCCGAGTTCGTCGAGCAGTACATCGTTCGGCAGCGGTTCATTTGGTGGCGGAGGTGGCGGCGGTGGCGGATTTGGGGGCGGCTCCAGTGGCGGCGGCGGTGCTTCAGGAGGTTGGTAAATGGTGTTTACCTTCGCAGCGGCCGTTGTCTGCGCGGCAATCGTGCTGTGGTACTTGCTTACATTCAACACGCTGGTAAAGGCGCGGAACGCAGTCGACCAAGCTTGGTCCCACATTGAAGTTGAACTGACGCGACGGTTAGATTTGATTCAAAATCTGGTCGAAGTGGCGAAGGGTTACGCGCGGTATGAAGCCGACACCTTTAAGCAAATCGTCGCGCTGCGGACGCAACCGCATTTGTTCAATGACGCAAAAGCCGCCAACAACGTTCAGCCAGAGCTGACAAAGACAATCAGCCAGATCATGGTGCTGGCGGAGAACTATCCACAACTACGGGCGGACCAAAGCTTCTTTAATCTGCAGAAGGAACTTGCGGAAACCGAGAACCGCATTGCGGAGCGACGGCATACCTACAATCAAAGTGTGAACATGTATCTCAATCTGGTCCGCTCCGTTCCGTCGAACACCGTGGCGAATATTCAGAATATGCCAGAGAAGTCGTTTTTCGACGTGCCGGATGAAACCGTGGCCCAGGCTCCCGTGGTAAAACTTTCATGAAGATACGCGTCATTGCATTGGCGATTCTCGGTATGATCGTGCTGCTCGCGTCAGCGGTGGCATGGGATAGCGTGCGGATGGCGGCCGAAGCACGGCGGCGGCTAGCGCTGGCGGACGAGGAATTGCGGAAGCACGAATCGCGGTTGATGAGGCTGCTGGCCGATTCGCCCAAAGTGTCGTCCGAGGTGAAGGCGGCAATCGGTGCACATCAAGAAGCCACGAGCATGCAAGCGCGGCACGATGCGTACCAAAGTGTGGTCGGTGCATTCCGGCAAACGATGTCCAGCGCCGTCGATCCGACGAATCCGCTAGACCGCAAGTTTATGGATGACATTGCCGGGACGATAAATCGGCGAGAGCGTGCCGAGCAATCGTACGACCAAGAAGCGGCCGGATACCAGTCGGCTTTGGATGGATTCCGCGGCCGCATCGCGCGATTATTGTCGTCGCAGGCGCGAGCCGATTTAAAGGCGGAAGATCAGTAGGCCCGTATTCCTTGGCAGACAATTGCGCTTCACAAAAAAAACGTGGCTTGGACGCCTGGCGTGCCTTCATGCGAAGGCAGTCGCGATGGATGACTGCCAACAGGGATTTGCGGGTCCATCTCTCCGGCCGGTTGAAGCTTAAGTTCTTGGTGAACAAAAACGCCACCGATGCCGCTCCGCATAAAAAGTCCCGGCAACTCGTTAAGGCGTGAGAATCGTTTCGGCACATTGCGGTCTCTCGGCCAAATGTTGCGCACTGAGGTGTAGACGACCGAAGTAGGAATCGGCAATATGCAATCCTGCACAGGTGGCGCCCGCCGCAGTACAAATCCGATTCCAGCTGAGGAGGGCTCTACCGCAGCGCAACGCACAAACCGATTCCCGCTTCGGAGATTTTCTCCTCAGCGCGCAAACACCGACCTGTATCGATTACGAAGAGCAGCAATTCGCGGAACCACGAAGCTCGATGCGACTGGCTGGGGGTGCCGGAGGTCAAGACTCAACTGTCGTGAGAAGCTCGGCTTTTGACGTTTGATGGGACTTTGATTATCGGCATGAGTAAAGAAACGTTGTCGCTCGAAAAGCAGGTGGTAACTCGAATTGCCTCGAGAAATGCCGGCAAACGAAGGGTTTTATCACTCATTCGGTCGCTGCCGTTGCACGCGTCGAGAGGCGCGACCTGAATATCAATCGGCAATTGGCTTGCTCAGCGTCGGATATTTCACCGATGCGGTTGATGCATACTGCAACAGTCATGCACGCGTGCCGAAGTCGAGACTAAAAGCGCACAGATTGACCCAGATCGTCGTTCACAATGCAGGCGCGGCATATGGAATCATTTGACTCGGTTCGAACCCGCGAGCGGTGGCGGGCCCGGTGAGGAGCGTGCTTGCCAGCACGACCCGCACCGGCCCATCACCTATTTGGGGACTCACCATGTCAAGGTGTAGATATTGTCCCCTCGAAGGAACCGACGGTCGTCAGCGTGGAGGTGTCAAACAAGCGTTCGCAAGTGAAACTCCCGGTGGCTCCGGCGAACCGGCCGGTACCGCCCGTGATGGTCGCGGTTTCCACGATGTAGAAGCCGTTTTCCGTCGGGGTGGCGGAGCCCGTGAAGTCGGCACTCAGCGTATCGCCGTTTGCGGCGGTGAACTGGTACTCCCCGCTACCGGTTGCGGTCGCGAAGTTCACGATGTGTGGGATTGTGACCGTGAACCGCCCCAGTTGGGTCGCGCCCCTGCGGCCTCAATGAGTACAAACGCGAATGGAGGATCGAGGGGAGAGATGGAGACATCCCCTCGCAGGCGCCCATTGAACGGCACCTGCTGTGCAGCGGACACTGGACCGGCAACGCTCAACATACCTATAAGCGTCAAGACAAGCTGGGCTGCGGAAACGCGACGTTTCATACGGTTGCTCCTTTGAAGCCTGCAACGTGATGGAAGACATCCCTCGGCGCAGACCAAAGCGCCCGTGATGCCAATCGTTCTAAATGTGAGTGCCAGCGATCAGTTTTGGTTGCTGAGCTTTTCCGGCAGTGCACGGCTCAAATCCTCGTCCGTCTGGCGTTTGGCTTCGACCGGCTTGAGTTAAAACAGGATTGCCAGTTATCGGACCGGTTGACGTTGGATCAGACTCGACGATGAGGACGAATCCCTTGACCAACCGCGGGACCCAATGTCAGGTCCCACCACTATCAGCCTCCACAGATACGATTACCGTTCGCGTTCAAGTGGCACAGAAAATCGGCGGCAATCGATGGAAAGGCGCAAATTGCTACCGTGATGCAAGGTCGAAGGTAGCAGCCGACGCCGGCCAAATTGGATTTGGACGCCGACAACGGGTCCGGAGATAGAAGAGGATCGCAAGTTGCGCGAACGTTCGTTTAACCCACAGCGTAGGGCGTGACTGCGCAGCCGCATGGAAGCTCCGTTCGCCTCGGCTTGCGACTATTGGTTAGAGGCTTTGCTTTCCTGCTCCAGTGGCTTCAAGTTCCAAATCTTCACCGTCTTGTCGGCGCTACCCGTAACAAGGAATTCGTCGCTTACCGCCAGAGAGTGGATGGGGCCGAGGTGACCGCGGAACCGATGAACGAGGTCCAAAGTTGTTGCGTTGTAGACCCGCGCCGTGCAGTCTTCGCTGGCCGTGACGATCCACCGCCCGTTAGGACTGTACGCGGCGGACAAAAACGCATCTCTGGACGCCTCGATCTTCCGATTGAGTTCGTTTCCCGTGTCCTCGTCCCACAGCGTCAATTGGCCATCCTTACTTCCCGTGACGAGGCGGTGGCCGTCCGGACTGAAGTCCACGCTCCAAAACGCGATGCCCGGCCGGCCGAACTCTCGTAAAGGCGCGAGGCTAGTTGGCGTTTCAGACAGTGAAAGCACGCTGGAGTCGCCAGACTTAGGTCGAAAATCAAGTATCGGCGTTAGATCCCAAACTTTGACGGCTCCGTCGTTGCTCGCCGATGCGAGACGCCGGCCATCTCGGCGGAACGCAATTCCATGCATGGCGATTTCCCGGTCATGTTTGCCGACGAAGGCGACGCGACCCGTCGTTGCGTCTGCCAGCTTTACAGACCCATCCACAAGGCCCATCGCTAGCCATCGACCGTCAGGACTCCAGCACGCGGCAAAGACCTCCTGCGGCTCGCGATGCACAAGGACGGCGTGGTCCGTCTGGAGATCCAAAACTTTAAGGACAAACGGCGGCGCGCCACGGTCGATCCCCGCCGCAGCAAGACGCCGGCCATCCGGACTGAACGCCACGCCGAAGACGACATCGGTCATTTCCGAATAAGATTGAGTGACTCGGCCGGTGATTGAGTCCCAGGCGCGTACAATGGGATCAAGCCCGGCTGCTGCGACTTGCGCCATCAGGGCTGATCGCCACGGTCCAAATCTCGTGGGTGGGATCGGTGAATGTGTGTGTTTGCTGCCCCTCATTGCCCACGAGGGGAGTCGCGTTCCATAGTCGGACGGTTCTATCGCTGCTTGCCGAAGCGAGGACCCAGCCCTCGGGACTGAATGCCACGCCCCGACAGAAGTCCGCATGACCGTGGAGTTGAAGGACTTCGCGGCCCGAGGGCCATTCCCAAATCTTCACGGTCTGATCCTCGCTGGCCGACGCGAGGCGGCGACCGTCCGGGTGAAATGCCAGGCCGTTCACGATGCCACCGCTGTGACCAGGAAGGCTCGTCACGCGTTCACCGCTCGATGTGTCCCATACGTCGATGCGTCGATCAAAGTACCCTACCGCGAGATGTCGGCCGTCCGGACTAAACGCCAAACCGCCGATTGGATGGATATGTTCTGCCTGGAGAACATGCAGAAGTCGGCCCGTGGCGGCGTTCCAGATCCGTGCGCGACCCGTCCAGCTACCGGAAGCAAGTAGACCTCCGTCCCGACTGAACGCGACACAGCTCGCCTTAATCTCGTGGTGAGGAAGATCGTATTTCAGACGGCCTGTGGCAGCATCCCAAACTTGAACGCTGCCATCGTTGTTTGCCGCCGATTTGGTGGCTCCTGCAAGCCATTGCCCGTCAGGACTAAACGCCACAGTGCTTGACATGCCCATCGCAACTGCCTTCTGGCCGGGAAGCGGGGGGTAAATCTCGCTTTGGGTCTTCACGTCCCACACCCGAATCGTCCCATCGGCGCCGGCCGACGCGAGTCGGCGGCTGTCCGTCGGACTAAATGCCACGGCGAAAGCGTAGTTTTCATGCCTGCGGAGAATTGCTACCTGGTTATTGGTTGCCACGTCCCAAACCCTTACCGCTCCGTCGCCGCAGGCGGCGGCGAGCCGAGTGCCATCGTGGCTGAAAGCCACACTGTTGAATTCGCCGCTATCGCGATCTTGTAGAATTACCGGCTCAGTTCGCCACAGCCGCTTCAGGTAATTCCATTCCCAGTGGCGATACTCTCGCGGACATGCCGCCAATAGTTCTTCGGCGCGGCCTAGGTTGGGAAGATCGGCTGTCAACTCGCGGTTCGCTAACGCAATCCGATTAAAGTAGAGTTCGACTTCGGCGTTTTGGGCCTGCTGCCGGAATTGAATCGCGGCGATTGTCCCACCGACTGCGATCGAGAACAACAACACTGCGACGGCTGTTGCGAGGCCTGCCAAGGCGGGCTTGCGACGGCACCACCGCCATACACGTTCGGCGCCGCTGATCGGCCGCGCCTGAACCGGCTCGTTCCCGAGGAAACGACGCAAGTCATCCGCCATATCGCGTGCCGTCGCGTATCGCCTCGAAGCTTCCTTGGCCATCGCCTTCAGGCAGATCGTCTCCAGGTCCGCGGTACTAGATGGCTCAAGTGTCGCGGCCGTCGCGGTTCGTCGTGCAGCACCTGGCTCAGTAGCATCTGCGTCGTGCCGCGAAACGGCAGCTCGCCCGTTAGCAACTGGTACAGAATGACGCCGAGGCTGTAGACGTCGCTGCGGCCATCCACGTTGCGCGAGTCGCCTCGGGCCTGCTCCGGACTCATGTACGCCGGCGTCCCCAGCACTTGGCCGTCAATGGTAATCGTCACGTCGCCGGCGTCGCGCCTGGCTAGGCCAAAGTCCATCAGCCGAGGCGCACCCATTTCGTCCAGCATGATGTTTGCAGGCTTGACGTCCCGGTGCACTACGCCCATCTCGTGGGCGTAATGGAGTGCGTCGGCTACAGCGGCCACGAGCTCGGCCGCTTCCCGCGGCGCCGGCCGCCGCGACGACAGCAGATCGGCCAACGTTGCCCCCTGGACAAACTCGCTGACCAAATAGGGTGCTTGCTCCGATTGGCCGATTTCGTAGACGGAAACAATAGCCAGGGTGTCGCAACTGCGCCACGCTGCGGGCCTCGCGCAGAAAACGCGCGAGGTCTTCCTTGGCGGCGGAAAGTACGGCACGCGGCACCTTGATCGCTACAATCCGGTCCAGCTCGCTGTCGCGCGCTTTGTAAACCGTGCCGAAGGAGCCGACGCCAACGGGTTCGATCAGCTTGTACTTGCCAAACTTGCGCTGTTGATCGCCCGGACGCCAATCCACAGGAACGTTTCGGTCAAGCCGAAAGTTCGAACCGCACGATGGACAAACCAGCTCTTCCGCCAGCGTATCTTCAGATCGCCCGATTTCGTGGTGACAGACAGGACATACGATTCGCGAAACGACATCCGGGGCTGAACTCGGCCATAACTGGTCCACTTGAAGCAGAATGCGGATGCGCGCGGCCAACTTAGGAAAACGCCGCTCGTAGTCCTCCAATGGTGCTTCCTGGCCCACCTTGCGACGGAGGAGGTGTTCACCCAGTATCAGCACCAGAGTGTCTTCTTCGCTTTGAGTTAGCTCCGGGCAGCACTGAAAATAGTCTTCCAGCAAGATGCGATCGCCCGACCGCCAGCGACTGGCCTGATCCCGCCGGACTTCGTCCACCCACTCGTGGCTGGGCAGTAATCGAAGCCGCGACTTGAAATCTGCCAGCACATCGGCAGTTGCCGGGATTCGATGCGAACTACACGAGTCATCACCATTCATGTTCGTCAGCCTCGTCAATCCCAAGTCGCTCGGCGATTTCATCCAGGCCACGATCGAACTGCATTCTTCGCGCGCCGGCGGTGCCTCCAATCGCTTCGGCGACTTGGGCCCAGCTCTGACCGTCCAGGCGCCGAGTGGCAATCTCGCGCAATTCTGAGTCCATAGATTCCCATGTTCGTTCGAGCAACTCTTTGGCTTCTATCTCTGCGCCGGGTCGCCTTGGCCGGTGGAACGCTGCATCGCCTCGCCCGCGTCCGGCTGCATACGACGGATGTCGCGGCGCTGTTGCAAATGGTACCGCACGTGCCAGGCAAGTTTATTTTGAGCCATCTTCGTAAGCAGCGCCACCAGTTGGGCAGGCCGATGTAATTCAAACTGTCCGGCTGCCACGCGCACAAAAAAACTAGCCAATACCGACTGGCATATATCCATCGAATCGAACTGCCGACACATATCGGGATCGAATAACCTGGCGCGAGCCACGATCCGAACAGCGGATTCGTATTGGCGGACGAGTGCCGTTGCGGCATCGGTATCACCGGCACGGACGCGGCGGATCAGGTCTTCGAACTCATCATCCATCGCTGGCGGCCGCCTATCGTGGAGAACTGCATCGCAGTCAGTACATGCCGAGCCAAGTTGGCGAACTCCCTAGCCAAGTAATCTCTGAGGTGCCACAAGTCTAATTGCATTTGATTGTACTTCTGCGCACCTCCACCGTGGAGCAACAATCCGCCAGCCAATGGCCGTCGACCACAATTTGGCGAACGCGGTTTCCAAGAGTACCGCGGCTCAGTCGTCCGCCTGATAAGTGTCAACTACCCGTTGGCGCAACTTTCGGATGATACATGCCATTAACCGACCGTTTTGACACGCCCGCCGCCGGTCTCAAGAACTCGTAGGTTTGATGGCATCTCTCCTGCGCCTCGGAAACTCATCTCGGCGCTGAGTATGATACTTCGCAGTTCCGGCCCAAAAAGCGCTTCATCAGACCAACCCTTTAGGAATAATTCGGGGCGGCAAACGGCTCCGGCCCGCTAATTGCGTTTTCGGCGGCCCGAGCCGGAAAAGCGGGTGGCCCGCCGATCTGTTAGAATACGCGGCGTGCCTATCCTCAATTGGCCGCGCCCATGGCCGAAGTCACGCAGATCTTGTCGCGGATTGAATCCGGCGACCCGAACGCCGTGGATCAACTCTTGCCGCTGGTGTATGACGAGCTGCGGAAGCTGGCCGCGGCCAAGATGGCGCGTGAGAAGCCCGGGCATGCCCTGGACGCGACCGAGCTCGTCCATGAGGCATATTTGCGGTTGGTCGGCCCAGCGGATCGCGAACCGCAGCGATGGGACGGTCGCGGCCATTTCTTTGCCGCCGCGGCGGAGGCAATGCGGCGAATTCTGGTCGAGAACGCGCGTCGCCAACGTCGCCTGCGGCACGGCGGCCATCTTGAGCGGGTAGACGTCGAGATCGACGAGATCCGCTTTGCCGTGCGGGCGACGGATGACGATGTGTTGGCCGTGCACGAATCGCTCGACGCGCTCGAGCAAGTTGACCCGCAGGCAGGCCAAGTCGTCAAGTTGCGCTATTTTCTCGGCTTGTCGTTCGCGGAAACGGCCTCGCTTTTGGGCATTTCCGAGCGGTCGGCCTATCGCACCTGGTCCTATGCGCGAGCCTGGCTGTTTCAGCGGCTCGCCGCGAAATCTCCGTAATATCCTCCCTCAAAAGATTTTTCCGGCTATCCTGGCAGTCGTTCGCGCAGGACGTCGCATGGACAGATAGAGGCCTTTCCGGGAGGTATCTGTCATGAATAGCGCGGTGCCGGACGTGAAGTCGATTTTTGGCCGGGCGGCGGAGATTGATTCTCCGGCCGAAAGGGCGGCATATCTGGACGAGGCCTGCGGCGGGGACGCGGAACTCCGGCGCAGGTCGAAGAACTGTTGGCGGCGTCCGACAACGCCGGCCAATTCATGTTCGGTCCGGCCGTGGCCACGATTCACACTGCCGCCTACGAGCAGCTGGTTGCGGAGGGCCCCGGCACGGTCATCGGGCCGTACAAGCTGATGGAGCAGATCGGCGAGGGCGGATTCGGGCTGGTGTTCGTCGCCGAGCAGCACCGGCCGGTCCGCCGCAAGGTGGCCCTCAAGGTCATCAAGCCGGGCATGGACACCCGCGAGGTGATCGCCCGCTTCGAGGCCGAGCGGCAGGCGCTGGCGCTTGATGGACCACCCGAACATCGCCAAGGTGTTCGACGCCGGGGCGACGGACTCGGGCCGGCCGTACTTCGTCATGGAGCTGGTCCGCGGCATTCCGATCACGGAGTATTGCGACCAGCACCATCTCACGCCGCGCGAGCGGCTGGAGCTGTTCGTCTCGGTCTGCCAGGCCATGCAGCACGCGCATCAAAAGGGGATCATCCACCGCGACATGAAGCCGACCAACGTGCTGGTGACGCTGCACGACGGCCGGCCGGTCGTGAAGGTGATCGACTTCGGCGTGGCCAAGGCGCTCAGCCAGCAGCTCACCGAGCGGACGATCTACACGCAGTTCGCGCAGATGATCGGCACGCCGCTGTACATGAGCCCCGAGCAGGCGGAGATGAGCGGCCTCGACATCGACACCCGCAGCGACATCTATTCGCTGGGCGTGCTGCTGTACGAGCTGCTGACCGGCACGACGCCGTTCGACCGCAAGCGACTCAAGCAGGCGGCGGCCGACGAAATCCGCCGCATCATCCGCGAGGAAGAGCCGCCCAAGCCGAGCACGCGGATCAGCCAATCCGGCGACCGGCTGGCCAGCGATCGCCGCGCAGCGGAACACCGAGCCGGCCGAAGCTGTCGAAGCTGGTCCGCGGCGAGCTGGACTGGATCGTGATGAAGTGCCTGGAGAAGGACCGCAACCGCCGCTACGAGACGGCCAACGGCCTGGCGCGCGACATCGAGCGCTATCTGAACGATGAACCGGTGCAGGCGTGTCCGCCGTCGGCCACGTACCGGCTGAAGAAATTCGTCCGCCGCAACAAAATTGCCGCCGCGTTTGTGCTGTTGCTCGTAACTGCGGTGGCCGCGCTGGCCGTGAGTAATGTCCAAACGACACGCAATGAGCGACGGGCCCTCACGGAGACCGCCAAAGTCAAGGCGGTTTCCGACCTGCTCCAAGGGATGCTCGGCTCGGCCAATCCGGAGCAGGCGAAGCATGCTGAGTATACGGTCCGGCAATTGCTCGACGATTTCTCAGCCGGGCTGGGCACCGAGCTTGCCGGCCAGCCGGAGGTCGAAGCCGAGATTCGCGCGACGATTGGCCGGGCCTACTGGAGACTGGGTGCCGCCGACCAGGCGGAGCCGCAACTGACGAAGGCGCTGGAGTTGCGCCGCCGTCTGTTTGGTCCCGACCATGAGAAGGTCGCGGAAAGCCAGGTCGATTACGCATGGTGCCTTATGGAGCAACAGCGGAATCCGGAAGCGGAGGCCTCCGTTCGCGAAGCACTGCGCATCTACCGGGCGCGCGGCACGACAGAGCTGCCGGTGATCCAGGCCAACGTAATCTTGCAGCGCAGTCCTGATTACCTCTGGGAAGTTCGACAAGGCCAAGATAGTCGCCGATGAAACCCTGGCGCTGGCACGGACTCCTCCGGAGTCGAGTATCCCGAGCTTGCTACCATCCAGCACGCCCTGGCTGATACACACATGGGGCTGCAACATTTTGCGGAGGCGGAGCAGGCCGTGCGCCAGGCCGTGGAAATGCACGGTCGCCTGCACGGACCTAGACATGTAGAAACTGCGTGGGGCCTGCTAACACTGGGGAATTCGCTGACAATGCAGCGGAAGTACGCGGAGGCGGAAGCCGCACTGCGCGAGGCGCTGGCCATTTTCCGCCAGCTGTACAGCGTTGATCACCATAGTCTCGATTCCACTTTCAGAAGTCTCAGACAGGTGCTCGAAGCCCGAGGCGATCGAGCAGGTCTCGACGCGCTCGCCCGTGAGGAACTCGAGGACGCCGCGACCGTCACCGATCAAGCAGTCGTCGACGGCCGGTTGAAGCAAGCGCAAATCTATGCGGACCTGCGCGAGTGGAAGAAAGCGAGCGATGCACTCGAAGAGGCCGTTGCGCTCACGAAGTCCAAGGACGGCCCGCGACGCGATAAGATCCTCACCGCCTATGTGCGTCTATCCTCTGCGGCAACTGACCGGCGTGAGTGGAACGAAGCAAGCGGTGCCTTGGAGCAGGCCGTGGCGCTGACGGAATCGAGTGACGTCTCGCAGCGCGACAAGGTCATCGATGCCTATCTGGGGCTATCCTGGTCGGCTTATCTGCAGCAGGAATTTGACATCATGGAGCGGGCCGCCCGCACGGCCACGGAAATCGCCCCGAGCCATTCAAGGGCACACAATATCCTCGGCGTCGCCATGGCAACGTGGGAATCTCGACGAGGCGATCCGTTTGTACCGCAAGGCGATTGAACTTAAGCCCGATAACGCCGCCGCCTGCCGCAACCTCGTCCGCGTCTATTGCGTCAAGGCAAACGCGCGGAAGCGGTCGCAGTCGGTCGCACGGCGATCGAACTCAGAGCCCAACAATGCCAAAAGCTACAACATCTTGGCCTGGATCCTGGCCACGGCGACTGAAACGAAGGATCGTGACCCGGGCCGCGCCGTCGAACTGGCCCAGAAAGCAGTCGAATTGGCGCCGCAGGACGCGGATTTCTGGAACACGCTCGGTGTGGCGCAATATCGCGCGGGCGACTGGCAGGCCACCATCGCGGGGCTAAAGAAGTCGATGGACCTAGGCAAAGGGGGGAATAGCCTCGACTGGTTCTTTCTCGCCATGGCTGATTGGAAGCTGGGCAACAAGGACGCCGCCCGTGTGTGGTACGACAAAGCGCTGGAGTGGATGGAGAAAAACGACCCCGCAAACGAGGAATTGATCCGCTTTCGCGCCGAGGCTGCCGAGCTATTGGGCCTGCCGCAGCCAGCAACTGAGAGCACACCTCGAGAGGACAGCACCAACCCCCGGCACAGGCAGCGCTGAATTCGTGCCGACGTTCAGTGCACCCGCAATGCAGATTCGCGAGCCCGCGCTATTGTTGTCCACGGAGTCGGCACGGGCGCCCGCCGAGATGGATATAACCGCCGCACGAGCGACTGGCTTCGCCGTGGATACCGGCGTCGTTCGGCGTTGACCAATGTTTTGGTTCCAAAAGCCAGATCGCCAGGCGAATGTCAGAAACTCGTTGCCGCGCGACACATCCTTAACAATCCACCCCTTTGATGACACAGTAATACTGTGCCGTACACTCATCTCCGCTATGGGGCTGAAACTCGGCGGTCGTTCTTGCTGAAAAAAGCACCGTCAAAGCAGCTTAGTGCGTCGGTGGCGACGAGCCGCGTAGTCGAGGAATTGAAGTCTCCACGCATCTCGACGGTGCCGTCCGCCGAGCGAATGCCGGCGAAGAGACATCCTCTCGCAGGCAAGTGAGAAGGTCTTTGCGTCATTTGCTCGGGAACTATGCGACGTCCCGGCTGAACGAATCTCGTCAACTGCCACGGTCTGCGAGCTTGACGATCGAAAGCTCACGAATGGCGCTACGGACCATAATATCACGCTCGATGTCGCGTGGATGCTGTTCTCGCCAGTGTTTTGTAACAGCACTTGGTGCAAATACCGTTGGTACTGGTTGGCATGCGACAATGGCGCCGCACAGCACATGCGTGCGAAGAATTCACGAAATATTATATTGTGCCAGCCACTTACACCGCGTGATTCGGCGATATACTTCGGCCTGCTAAAGGTGGGCTTCCGTCAGCAGCAGATCCGATCAGTGATTCGGTATGCGCCTCGGAGGACGGCGCGAATCAGCCGCCGAATCTTTTCGGATAGCATCTATCGTTTCTATTCGGACCGGTGGGTTCGATCTGGGCATCGTTCTCGCAAACGCAACTTCTCCTTGGGGACGGGCTGAAGAGCTTGATGCGCTCAGTGTGCGCCGAAGAAGTGGCGCAGCTCACTGGCGCCGCTGCGCGTGATTGGTTCTTTGCAAACCTCACTGGATCTGGAGCTCACGACAAGATCACCGATCTGAAGAATGGCGAACTCGCAGAGGAGCTGATTTTTGTAACAGACAACAAAGCGGGGACTAACATCCAACAACTCGCGATCACCGAAAGGTCCCAGGAGATTTCGACAGTCAAGTCGGCCTCTCCCGGACCAGTTAATCCGCGAAAGAGGGGGCCACTGACGTGTGCGCATGGTTTGCGCGCCACACTCGATGGCATTTTTGTTGTACCGCAGACCGAACCCACATGCAGGAGGTGATTAACGCAAATTCACGGCCGAATATTCGCAGTTGTGCCTCTGTTTCAGTTCGTCTCAATTGGAGTAACGATCTCATGACATACAAAGTTCGCGCGTTCGTGAATGCTTTTTGCTGGTTGAAAATGCCCGTGTTGGCATTCATGGCAGTATTCACGTTGCTTGCGGTCCAGTCTACGACATCGCTGGCCCAACCACCGGCGATCACTCTCACAAAAGTCGGCTCGCCCATTTGGCGGCCGGTCGACTTTCAATTGTTCACGGCCCCAGCGAATCCTTTCCCGGCCGCCTTTAACCACACCATCGACCTGCTTCTTCCGCTTGAAGGTCCCGGGGCGGCGACGTATACCCCGCACTCCCCGCCGTACAACACCGAACTTTCCACCAATGCGGCTGCCGCCGGGTTCGTCAATCAATCGGTTTTTCCGGTCGACGCGATCACGTTCAACCCCAACGCGCGTGTGGTTCGCGATGATGTGGGTGCCCGACCCGGGCGTCACGGGTTCGTCGCGCGATTTTGCTTCGGGGCCGGTGATCCCAAACTCGCTGTTTCCATTTGCTTCGCACGCCGAAATGTGGCTGGACGGCGTGAAAGTGGAGACGCTGCAAGACCAAATGGTGAATATTCGGCCTGATGCGCCGGTAAGCCGGTGACGTGGGGTTCACGGAGCGAGTCACCGCGCGCCATCTCAGGCGGTCTGGTACCCCTGGGCGGACGATCCCAATGCTGGTCCCTTGGGAAGTCACGAGATTCGCTGGTCGCTGCGCGATGTTCAAGGCAACGGCTGGGATATCGTCGCGCCGTTCCAGGTTGTTCCGGAACCTTCCGCATTGGTGATCGCCGTTAGCGGGAGCGATGGGTTTTCTCGCGACCGTGCGGCGAAGGGAGCTAAGCGCTAAACCCACTCGCTAACGACTTTGCAAAATGTGCCAACCGTGGAGAGCTCAAATGGCCCTTGGCCGCTGAGGTCACACCGGTAAGGTGATCCCTCAGCGGCCCAACGGGCGCAGGCATTCGTCGCTCTATATTTCGCCAAAGCGCAATCGTGTCATAATCTCGTACGTTTTCTCGGACGTGCCATTATTTGACCGTTTTGATGCGGCTCGGCATTCTCAAAAACTCAAACCTTTGTCGGCACCATTCCGGCACTCCGAAAACTCATCTCCGCGCACACTCAGACACTCCACGGGGCCCCATCAAACCACCCATTGGACTGAGTACCAGTCGTGTTAGAAGCTTTCATGGTGGAAGACCCTCCCCTATAGTGAATGAATTGCGGTCAATCGCTCTGGAAGGTAGGGCCATGCTCTCCGGCTGCGCCACCAATGGCCCTCATGGGTCGGATCACATCCCCAAACAATAGTCGGCCGAACTATACCGCGAAAGATCATCATCGGCGACTATGGCTCGAGCGGTTGGAAGATCGATATCTGCTCGCCACGGATCTCTTCACTTCATCCACACTTGGCGCGGATTCGAACGGCGTGGATTTCAGTCCAGATGGACAACCGCTGCCAATGGTGATGGCCGGTGGCTTTCGTCTTACAACGACCGCCTCTAAGATGCCCGTTTATCGGCATGAGCTCAGCACTGCTGACGACTTGGTGCATCCGAACCTCATTGAATCGAGTCCGCACATAAATCTAGATGCATTTCGGGCCGATCCGCGATTTGCCGGCATCAATGGCAGCGGATTTTCATCCGTCATCATCGATACGGGAATTGACCTCAATCACCCGTTTTTTGGTCCCGATTCAAATTCCGACAGCATCGCGGACCGTATCGTGTTCCAGTACGATTTTTCTGGTTCGAACGACAATGACGCCAGCGACTTCGAAAGTCACGGTTCGAACGTGGCCAGCATCGTCGCCTCGCAGGATGCCACCTACAGCGGCATGGCACCGGCGACGGACATCATTGCGCTGAAAGTGTTTCCCGATTCGGGAAACGGGACGTTCGGCGACGTGGAAGAGGCGTTGCAGTGGGTCGTGGCGAATGCCGCTGCCTATAACATCGCGAGCGTCAACATGTCGCTCGGCGACACCTCAAACCACAACACTACGACTAGCCTGTATGGGCTGGGCGACGAGCTGGCCGCGCTCAATGCGCTCGATGTCATCGTCGTATCTTCCGCCGGGAACGACTACTTCCAATTCCAGACGCAAGGCGTATCGTATCCCGCGGCGGATCCCAACTCGCTGGCCGTCAGCGCGGTGTGGGATGCCAATAACGGGGGCCCGATTATCTGGTCGGACGGTGCGCGAGACTTCACCACGGGCGCCGACCGAATTACCAGTTTTTCGCAGCGCAGCACGACGATGACGAGCGTCTTCGCGCCCGGCGCATTCATTACCGGGGCCAACCAAAGTGGCGGAACAGTGTCTTATGCCGGGACCAGCCAGGCAGCGCCTCACATCGCGGGCATCGCCACGCTAGCTCAGCAATTGGCAGATGCAGGTCTTGGGGCGTCGCCTGTCCATGTCCGAGTTCGAGTCGTTGTTGGGCACGACGGGAGCGACGATCTTCGATGGAGATGATGAAGACGATAACGTGACCAACACGCAGCAGTCCTATCGTCGGGTGGATGTCCTGGCTTTGGGCGAGGCAATCTGGGAAATGGGCATCGAAGGCGTGGACCTGTTGGGAACGCAGCTTAGCGTCGCTCCGGACAACCTCCTCGCGCCGGCGGCCAGGCCACCGCGAGCTTCACGGTGCGCAATATCGGCGATACCGATGCTGCCCCATTTGATGTGAGGTTCTATCTGTCGGACGATGCGATCATCGATCCGGCGACAGACATTTTGCTCTCGCTGCACCCGTCCGATCCCCATTACGACCCGCTTGAACCCGCCAATTATCACGTAGTGGGCGGCTTGAATTCCTTTTCGAACAATGCGGCCACGATTGCGCTGAGCGTGCCGATCTACGATCCGTTTTTTACGGATGGGCATTACCACGTGGGGATGTTTGTCGATGCGGAGGGCGACATCGCGGAGGCGGATGAGTCGAACAATCGCAACCGCGGTGACGGTCTGGATCGGCAAACTGTGTTTTACTCGGCGACGGTCTCCAATGTGGTGAACATCAACATACCGAATAGTGGGGCGGCCAGCCCGTACCCGTTGAACATCAACGTGTCGGGCTTGCCGGGAACGGTGGCCGATGTCAACGTTTCTCTATTTGGTCTCGAGCACGCGCGTCCGGATGATATCGACATCTTACTTGTCGGACCGGCGGGTCAAAAGATAATCCTGCTGTCGGATGTCGGCGGCAACAATGACATAAATGGCGTCGATTTGGTTTTGGACGATGAGGCGGCCGATTTTTTGCCTGACTCCGGCCAATTGACGTCCGGGACTTTTAAGCCAACGAATATTGGCACAGGCGACACGTTCCCGTCGCCCGCTCCGGCGGGACCTTATGGTTCGCTGCTCTCGGATTTCGTCGGCACGAATCCGAATGGAAGTTGGCGTTTGTATGTGGTCGATGATAGTAACCCGCGTAACGGAAGCATCTCCGGCGGGTGGGGTTTGACTTTCGTATTAGCGAACATAGCGAACACGGCACCCACAAATCCGACGAATGTACTGCTGCCTGCGATCGACGAGGATATCGCGGCGGCCAGCAATCCGGGCCATTTGATATCCTCGATCGTGTCAGCCAGCGGCTCCACGGACGCTGATGGAAATCCGCTGGGAATTGCGGTGACCTCTGTAGATAACATCCACGGGCAATGGCAGTTTTCGACCAATGGCGGCGGCATTTGGCAGAATCTTTTTGCCGTCTCAATGGCGCGGCCCGGTTGCTCGGACCATCGCATTACGTGCGATTTATTCCACAGCCGACTTCAATTCGCAAATTGCCGCTTCCCCAATATTCGGCTTCAAAGTTTGGGATCAGACGGTTGGTACGGCAGGCGGAACGGCCGATACGACGACGGGCGCCGCGTTCAGCGCAGCCGAAGCACAAGCGATGCAGCTGGTGACGGCCATCAATGATGCCCCAAGCTTTACATTGGCGAGCTCGCTCGTCGCCGCCGACGAGGACGCCGGTGGGGTTTTTGTGAGCGGCTTTGCCACCGATATCCGGCCCGGCCCCGCGACATCCACCGACGAGGCGGGGCAAGCGCTCGTGTTTCTGGTGACAGTAATCGGCACGACCGGCACTCTATCCTTCGGCGTTGCACCGGCTATCGATCCCGTAACGGGCGATCTCTCGTTCGCTGCAACCGAGGATACTTATGGCACGGCGACGATCGAAGTCGTGCTTCAAGATGATGGCAACAGCACGCCTCCGAACGTCAACCAGAGCGCAGCCCAGCAATTCAGCATCGAGATCGCGGCGGTGAACGACGAGCAAGTTCTCACCACGACCGCTGGGCTCACCGTACAACAAGCCTCTACGGCCACGATCAGCAGCGCGATGCTGGAGACGACCGACATTGATAATTCGCCGGCGGAACTGTTGTACATGATCAATGCCGGTCCGTCGCACGGCACGATCCTGGTCGATGGCACGCCGGACACGCAATTTTCGCAGCAGCAGATAAATACAGGGCCTGGTGAGTTATCAGAACGATGGCGCGGCAAACTCATCCGACAATTTTGATTTTACGGTGGACGACGGCGAAGGAACGGCCAGTACTGGCACGTCCAGCATTATCATCCGGCCGTATCCTGGCGACTACAATCAGGATTTGGTTGTCGACGCGGCGGATTATGTGCTGTGGCGCAATGACGCTCGCGCCACGGGCGTTCCGGCGTTTTCCGGCGCCGATGGCGATGGCAACGGCTCGATCGACCAAGACGATTACGGCCTTTGGCGCCAATTTTGGGAAAATGTCGCCGCCGCCAGGAGCAGGAAGCGGGGCTAGTCAAGCTTCGAGTATCGTGAGTCAAGAACTTCCAGCTGATCGGGTATCGTATGCCTAGCACTCCTGCCGACCAAATTGGCGAGGAGGCCGTCCAAATCCCTCTCGGACACGATATCCGCATCCGCAAACACAGACGCGGCCGCTGCTCGATCGGCCAGCTTCGCCGCGCTCGAGACTCGATCCGTTTGGCAAGATCCCGCCCCGCAGTCACGCGTGAGGATTCAACGATACTCCCGGGCCGACTCCAGCGATGACGGTCTGTCGCTGCTGCTGGCAATTGAACGCGTCGGGCAGTCTCCGCAGCAAGATGAGTTCGTGTCTGACGAAAAAGAGAGCGGCGCAGCATTGCGCCGGCGACGGGTGACGGCGAGAGCGAAATCGACGAGTGCTTGCTGCGGCTTTCGACGTTCAGCGAGAGCGCCGAGCACCTTCATTGTAACTCGTTAATTATCGCGACTGGTGTGGTCAAGGCATCTTCGTCGGTTCGCATCGATCTCAGAAACTCATCAACGCTGACACACGCCAACAATCCACGGGCGTGTTGAAAGTCCGAATGGGTTTTTGATTCAGCGGTTGGTTGATGCGCCGATTGGTTGGATCGCGATAGATAGCTAGTTGCTAGCCGAATAAGAATAGCGTAACGCCAGCAGCCAGCAATAAAGTGGGAAGAGCAGGCGCTTGAGGTTCTGCACGATGGCGCTGAGGTAAGCCTGAATTTGCACTTTGGCTCGTCCTCGATACTTGGCCCGCGCAAGACAGTGGTTTACTTTTGCCTCGGCGAAGAGTCCTTCGCTCTTCCACATCCGTTCCGAGGCCCGGTCGCCGAATTCGGGCTCGTTCATGTGGGCCCGCACTTCGTCGAACAGGTCCTGATCCTTTCGCCGGAGCACGAATCGGGTGTGAGGAGATTTCGGCCGATTCTTGGCTGCACAGTTCGAAGCCAGGGCGCAATCACGACACTCACCTGGCGAAGTAGAGTACCGTGTTCGATTCCAGTAATCGCCCGCGTTGGGATAGAGATATTTGCCGGCAGCACAGCGAATGCGATCGTTTTCTCGATCGTACTCCAGTCCCGCCGCACTTCCCGAGTTCCTGCCACAATTTCGATTCCAGAGTGGGACGAAGGGCTTGATTCCCTTGTTCTTTCAGCGACTGGATGATCTCCGCGGAGCCGTAGCCGCGGTCAGTAATTGCCTCCTTAATGGTCAACTTGTACCGATCTCTCACCCGCTGGATCTGTTCCAGATAAGGTTGATTGTCCTGTCGAGCTCCGGTCGTGACCTCGGTATCCAAGATCACCCGACTGTCGGCGTCGATCGTCTGATGGACTTTGTATTTGAGTTGCAGGGGCGTGCCCTTCTTTTGAGCCAGGGTCGCGTCGGGATCGGTGCGGCTGCGGTGCGTTTGATTGGAGAGCTCGCGAGGGGCTTCTCATCGATCGTTCTCCGGCGATGCCGCTGGGCTTCGGCCTCCTGTTTCGCTTTTTCGGGGTCGTTGTGAACCAGCGAATTGAGCGAAGCGTCCGCAGCAAGCAACGTCGCGTCGGTCATCACCCGACAGTGGTCTTTCACCAACCCCTTCTGCTGGCACTGCGCAACAATCCGGCGGAACACCGATTCGAACACCTCTTCGCCAAGGCGGTCGCGGATTCGCGTCAGCGATGAGTGGTCCGGGACGTCCTCGCCAGCGACAGCCG
This sequence comes from uncultured Planctomycetota bacterium, assembly GCA_963786455.1. GTDB lineage: Bacteria > Planctomycetota > Planctomycetia > Pirellulales > Lacipirellulaceae > JABDGM01. The sequence continues at coordinate 90,358 of CAWAZX010000024.1, forward strand.
GCAGAACCAGCGATAGGCGAGGTTGTAGTGGACTTCCTCGCAGAGGCGGCGGTCCTTCGCGATCCCATGGAAGTACGCCACCAACTGCATGCGGAAGAAGACTTCCGGATCGATCGAAGGTCGGCCCTGCCCGTCGGCATAGCACGCGGCGGTCAGTTCCCGGACGAACGACAGGTCGAGGACGCGGTCGATCCGGCGGAGGAAGTGGTCCGCGGCGACGAACGACTCCAAGTCGATGCTCGCCTTAGCCTTCGGATCGAATGCATGCACTCCTTGCATGGCGGCCTCCGCGAAGAACGGCGAACGGATCCGAACGGGACCAGCTTCCAGAAACCCTTGGCAAAAAAAATCAAGCCGAATCCCAACTTAGCGCAAACTGCTATTTTTCAACACGCCCCACCCACGTGACACACGTTTTCTGACACACGATACTTGTGCCGAAAAACGTCTGCCCGGAGCTTTTGACACAAATCCGGTGTGATACCGTCTCCGGCTGCGTCATCTAACCAACCATATATGGTGTGGTTCGGGTCGCGAAAGATTTGAAATTGGCCGCCTTTCGTAGAACTCTGCCCTCGCGGACCGGTATAATCGCCGGGCATGGCTCAGGTCACGCAAATCCTGTCCCAGATTGATGCCGGGGATGCGAGTGCGGCGGAGCAACTGTTGCCTCTCGTATACGATGAGCTTCGCAAGCTCGCGGCCTCGAAGCTAGCCCACGAAAAGTCAGGGCAAACACTGCAGCCCACGGCCCTGGTGCACGAGGCTTTCTTGCGATTAGTCGACGACGCGGCTTGTCGACAATGGGACAGTCGCGGCCACTTCTTTGCGGCCGCTGCCGAGGCCATGCGACGGATATTGGTTGATGCCGCTCGGCGCAAGGCAAGTCTGCGCCATGGCGGCGGAAGGCAACGGCATGAACTTTTGGAAGACGATCTAGTCACTTTTCCCATCAGTGATGAGCTTCTCGATTTGGATGCGGCGCTAACCAGATTTGCCGTAGTTGATCTGCAAGCGGCCCAGCTGGTGAACCTGCATGTGTTTGCTGGAATGACGATCGACGAAATTGCCGAGTTCCAGGGGATATCACCTCGGTCGGCCAAGCGTAACTGGGCATACGCTCGAGCCTGGCTGGGCCGGGAATTAGACGATCTGGCCGGCGGCAATTGATAGCCAGCCCGACGATTTGTCCACTCTTTGACATTTTTGGCCCGATTCTGGCGCCGATTACGCATTGACCCTTATCGGAGCTGCGGCTCCGGAGCATCAACCATGACTGATCAGCCAGCGAAACTGGTGTTCCTCGAAGCCCTGGAGATTGACTCTGCCCGGGAACGATCCCTCTACGTGCAAGAAGCATGTGGCACCGACGCTCCACTGCGTGCTGAGGTTGACGCGTTGCTGCGCCTCACAATAAGCCGCGCGTGCTACTCGACGCGGCCGATCACTATTCGCCAGCCGTCGAACCACCCATCAAAGAGCGTCCTGGCACAGTCATCGGCCCGTACAAGCTCATGCAACAAATCGGCGAAGGGGGCATGGGCGTCGTATTCATGGCGGAGCAGACGCGGCCGGTCCAGCGAACCGTGGCGCTCAAGATCATCAAGCCCGGCATGGACACGCAGCAGGTGATCGCCCGCTTCGAGGCCGAGCGCCAAGCACTGGCGATGATGGATCATCCGAATATCGCCCACGTGCTTGATGCCGGCACTACGGACACGGGCCGGCCGTACTTTGTGATGGATCTCGTGAAAGGCATCCCGATCACCGATTACTGCGACCAGCAGCATTTCAGTATCCGCCAGCGCTTGGAGCTGATGATCGAAGTCTGCCACGCCGTGCAGCACGCCCATCAAAAAGGCATCATCCATCGCGATTTGAAACCCTCGAACGTGCTGGTGGCCGAGTACGACGGCCGGCCGGTGCCCAAGATCATCGACTTCGGCGTCGCCAAGGCCACGGCGCAGCGGCTTACCGAACGAACGATGTTCACCGAGTACGGCCAGATCATCGGCACGTTCGAATACATGAGTCCCGAGCAGGCCCGGTTCAATCAGCTCGACATCGATACGCGCAGCGACATTTATTCGCTCGGCGTGATGTTGTACGAGCTGTTGGTCGGCAGCACGCCGTTGGAAAAGGGCGCCTCGAAACTATCCCATTCGACGAAACATTGCGAATCATCCGCGAAGAGGATCCGCCGGCTCCTAGCACCCGCCTCGACTCGAGCGAGACACTGCCGATCGATTGCGGCCAAGCGGCAACTGGAGCCAATGCAAGCTTTCCCGCCTGATCCGCGGCGAGCTCGATTGGATCGTCATGAAGGCGCTGGAAAAGGACCGCAATCGGCGGTACGAAACCGTCGCGCGCTGGCCGCCGATTTGACGCACTATTTACACGACGAGCCCGTCACGGCCGCTGCCCCGTCGCGGCTCTATCGCGCCGGCAAATTCGTCCGCCGCAACCGCGTGCCGGTCGTGGCCGCGGTTCTTGGTCGCTGCCGCAGTGCTCGCTGGTGCCGCCGGCAGCGCTTGGCAGGCAATCCGAGCCACGCGGGCCGAACGCTCGGCGGTCGCCGAGCGAGAACTGGCACGCCGATTGGCGGACGCCGAACGACGCGCTAAAGACCGCGAGGCGGCTCAGCGCAAGAAGGCGGAAGACATTTCGAACTTTCTGATCGGCGCCTTTCAAGTGCAATACCCTGAGCGCGACATCTGGGCCGTCGGCGAAGTGCTTAAACACTCGGCCGAAGAACTGCAGCATGCTTACTCCGATGATTCCCGCGCCAATGCGGCGCTGATGGCAGCCATTGGACGTTCGTACGTCGGTCTGCGTCGATTCGGCGACGCCGAGCAAATGTTTCGCAAGTGCCTCAGCGCGGCTGCCGATCAGGGACTGATCCAATCGGGTTCGCCGCGAATTGGCCAGGTGTTTGCTCCGGCAAGGCAAGTCGAACGAAGGAGTCGCGTATTCTGCAGGAGGTTTTCCTCGAAAAGCTCGATCGGCACGACACTCCGAATGCGGACGAATTACGAGAGGCCTGGTCGGGGCTGCCAAATGCGGAAGCAGCCCCACGTGGCAAGCCCGGGATGGACGGGCTCGACCTGGACGGCGACAGGGATTACGTGATCCTGCCGCGTGTGTACTTCGATGGTCGCCCGCCTTGGACGCTCGAAGCGATCGTCAGGCCCGTGGAGATTGACCAATCCATCCCGGCGAACTGTGTCTGCTGTCGGCTGGAGCTCCCTCATCAGCGCGGCCGATGCCGGCGCGATCGGTCTGGATACGAGTCGGCGGGCGATGGGCGATCGAGTTGTACACAGCAAGTATTCCAACCGGACGACTGGACCGAGAGCTATGCAGTGGCGGCTGCCCGCAGTGAGGTCTCGCTGCGCCAATGGCAGCACGTTGCCGGCGTGTGGGACGGGAAGGAACTGCGGCTCTATCTCGACGGCCAATTGCAGGAAACGCGCACCGGGCGTCGACTATTGCACTCAGCTTTCGCTGGCCCCGATGTTTCTCGGGGCCGACCCCGACAGCTTGTATCTTCAGCGAGATCGCTCAGGGATACTTGCACGGCCGACTGCGCAGTGCGCATCTCGCGCTCCGTTGAGTACACGGATTCGTTCTCGGCGTCCCGAACGACTCGAGAAGACTCCCGGCACAATTGGCCTGTACGACTTCACGATCGACACCGGCCGATACGCGATCGATCGTTCCGGCCACGGGAATCACGGAATCATCATTGGAGCGAAATACGCAAAAGACGGTATTCAGGACCTAGCGCCGGTCGAAGCGAAAGAAAGCAAATAGGCACGGCTCCGCATTTTGACTTCATGGGAGGGCTTGGTCATGACAAGGCTTCAGCGCGTCGGACTGGGTTTCGTGTTGGTGGCAATCACCGCGGTCGGCCTCGTGGCAAAGAATGCCACGGTTGCCACGGCTCAAATTCCCCGATATTGGCGAAACACCGCCGGCAGCAGCACCTGGAACACGCCTGCCAATTGGAGCAGCGCTTCTGCCGGCGACACAAACCCGGCCACCAACGGTGTACCTCTCGTCAACGATCCCGTCAACATCGTGAATTCCGATGCCCTGCCTCACACGGTGACGCTCAACGTCAACCCGCCGTCGCTAGGGTTGTTGACCATCAACTATACCGGCCCCGGCGCGGGTGCCAATACGCTCTCGATGACCAGCAGCAACAATCTGACGGCCAACGCCATTTTCGTCGGCGGCTGGACAGGTGGACTGGGTGGCATTCCCACCAATGGCCGCGGCGCTATCACCCAATCGGCCGGAAAAATTTCCACCAATGCCGGTGGGGACTGGGTGCTGGGCCGCGGCATCGATTCGACCGGCACATATACGCTGAGCGGCACCGGCGAGGTCGTGGCGGCCCAGTCGCTCTTCATCGGCTACCTAGGCACCGGCGTTTTCAATCACTCCGACGGTAAGACCACTATCAATCCCGGCGCGATCGGATCTCTCAATCTCGGCAATCTTGCCCTCTCATCGGGCACCTACAACTTGAGCGGCGCGGGCGAGCTCATCTCCAACAAATCGATATACGTCGGCGACAGCGGAGTCGGCTTTTTCAGACAAATAGGCGGCACCAACACCATCAACGGCGCCGCAAACAACCTGTACGTCGGCTATAGCACCGGCGGCAGCGGGAGTTACGACATCAGCGGCACCGCCAAGCTGAACGTGGGCGGCAACGCCATCATCGGCAGTTCCGGCACGGGATCGTTGAGCATTCTGGGCCAGTCCTCCGTGTATATCGACAACTCCCTCACCATCAACAGCTCGAGCACCGTCAACCTCAACGGCGGCACGCTCCGCTTCAATACGGTATCGGGGATGAACCGCCTGTTCTTCAACGCTGGCACGATCCGGCTCGCCGGTGATCGAAATCTCTTGTCCGACCCAACGATCACAACGCTGTTGGACGGAGTTCCGACGGTTCCCGCTGGCAAAGGTCTTGCCGTCGAAGGTATTGCGTCGATCTACTCGAATCCTGCCCAGACGTTCCGGGTCAATGGCGGCACCTTCACCACACCGTCCACGTTGCAGATCGGGGATGATTTCCTGGAGTACGATGGTCACCTTGAAGTCACCGGTGGGGGCATTGTCAACAGCGGCAAGGGAGTAATAGATCCTTCCCTGAGTGCCAGTGTCACCGTCACTGGACCGGGTAGCTCGTGGTATATCATTGACGATTTGCATATGTCTAACGATGGCAACTTTCTCGACGCCGTGCTAAACATCAACGACGGTGGGCTGGTGCATGTTGGCACGACGCTCACGCTTGGTAACAGATCCGTCCTGAATCTCAATGGCGGGACGTTTCGTTTCAACGGGTACAATCTAAATCCAGTTGGCGACTTTAATTTCAACTCGGGTACGATCCAGCTCGGGGGCGACCGCTCAATCGGATCCGACGCGGTGATCATCGAACACTTCGGCGCCACGACGACAATCGCCGCTGGAAAGCGCTTGACGGTTGAAGGGACGGGCACTGTCGTGCCCGCGATGCCGGTAACGATGTCTGGCGGGACCCTGGCCGCTGGAACGGTGCTATTGCCCGCTAACAGTCGCATCACAGCGACGGCAAGTTCTACCGTTAGCGGCCCCATATTGGCTCAGAGCGGCTCCCTGCTGGACGCCAGCGGCGGAGACCTCGCTCTCGGCGACACCAACAAAGTCAACGGCTTTTACAGCAATGGCACAATCAAAGTCGGTGGCGCATCTGGTGACTCTAAACGACGCGAACGACGCCGTACTGGATTCCGCTGCACTGGTCACGCTCGGCAGCGGAGCGAGCCCCGGCACCATCAACGCCGCCAACGGCCTGACGCTGGATTTTGGCGGCAATATCACGGGCCACGGTACGATGAGCACGCCAAATAATATCACCAAGCCGCTCATCAACAACGGCCACATCACCGGCACGAGCGCTGCCCAACGGATCACGCTACCAGGCTACGTCAAAGGCGTCGGCACGTTCGACAACGTGGCCGTCACGGGAACGTTTTCACCGGGTCTGTCTCCCACGATTCTCCAGGTTGGAAATGTTACTTTCTCGCCGACGAGCACGTTAATTATGGAGCTCGGCGGCACGACTCCCGGCAGCGGCTACGATCAGCTTCAATCCACAGGCACCATCGCTCTCGGCGGCACACTCCAGATTTCGCTGATCAACGGCTTTGTCCCTGCTGCCGGACAAACGTTTGATCTGTTCGATTCGGCGACTTTGTCGGGAACATTTTCGTCGGTCTTATTGCCGTCAGTTCCTGGGCTGACATGGGATACTTCGCAACTCGCTTCCGGCATGTTGAGTGCCGCACCAGGGTTGCCCGGCGATTTTAACAACAACGGCACCGTCGATGCCGCTGACTACGTGGTCTGGCGCAACGGCCTCGGTACGACGTACACCCAAAACGACTACAACGTCTGGCGCTCTCACTTCGGCCAAACTGCCGGAAGCGGCTCGCTTACAGGCGGCGCTGTCCCGGAACCAGCGACCACCGTAGTGCTCATCTGGGGAGTATTCGTGCTACTCTCTCGAGGATTCGTGAGTGCATGTGTTAAGAACTCCGCCGCGCAGCGACAGGCAACCGCCAAGTAAAGGAATACGAGAAATTACGGTTCGGCATCCAAACTTTCTGGGAGGGCTTGGCCATGACAAGGATTCAGCGAGTCGGTTGGCGTTCTTGTTAGTGGCACTAATGACGGTTGGCCTCGTGATGCACGAATGCAGCAGCTCGCCACGGCCGCAACACGATACTGGCGGAACAGCGCTCGTCAACGGAAACTGGAACGACCCCGTCAAATGGAGCAGCGTTTCTGCCGCCGACGTAAACCCACCGACCAACGGCGTGCCTGGATCATGGCGAGCCTGTCAACATCGTGCACACCGATGGCACCGTCCCGCACCGTTACCTCAACGTCAATCCGCCGGTCAGCTGGGCGTAGTTAGCATCGATCTTACCGGCCCCGGCACCATGAGAAACGTGGTCTCGATGCCGAATAGCAACAGTTTTACCGCCGACGCAATTACCGTGGGCGGTCACAACGGAGTCGCTGTCACCAACGGCCGGGCGATCGTAGATCAACTCAACGGGACCACCACGATCAGCGCCGCTCCGGGTGGGCATCTGACATTGGGTTGGGGCACTGGCTCAAGCGGCACGTATACGCTGTCCGGTGGAGCGCCGTGTCCAATCAATCCGAATGGGTCGGGTATGGCGGCGACGGCACATTCAACCACGCTGGCGGCACCAACACCATCAACGGTTCCGCGAACCACCTGTACGTCGGCTGCTGCGCCGGCGGCAACGGGGATTACACCATCAGCGGCACGTCCTCGCTGAACGTGGGCGGCGACGCCATCATCGGCGTTTTCGGCACGGGATCACTGAACATTTTCGGACAGTCCTCCGTGTATGTGGGCAATGAATTGAATGTGGGCGACACAAGTACTGTCAGGCTGAACGGCGGCACGCTTCGCTTTAACACAGTTACGGGACTCAACCGCGTGAACTTTAATTCCGGCACAATTCAACTCGGCGGCAACCGTACCGTAGGCGGTCCTGCAGGTGACGCGATCATCTCAGGATTGTTCGGCGCAAATCCTGTAATCAATGCAGGAAAGAAGCTGACGGTCGAAGGAACCGCCACGCTTGGCACAACGTTGACATTGAACGGCGGCTCGTTTTCAGCAAATCAGGTGATCAACCCACAACTTGTGCAGGTTCAACAGGGCACGTTCGAGGTCACCAATCAAGCCGTAACGATCGGCGCCGGCCAGACATTGGACCTGGCCGCCGGCGCGAGCATCAACTACGGGCTCGGTATCACCAACCAGGGAGTGATCAAGGGAGGCGGAGTGCTTGGCGGCGGAGCGTTTCACAATACTGCATTGGGCGAGGTTCGTGCCGAAATGAACAAATCGCTGACGTTCGCTACGGAAAACAACGAAAACAACGGATTGATGTCGATGCTTGGCGGATCGCTCAATTTCGAACAACAGCTCATCAACCAACTGGCCGGCAAGATTAACGGCTATGGCACAATCAACTTGGATGGCGACCTGGTGAACCACGGCGAGATCAATGTATCCGACGTCATGGAGATCCACGCCAATGCTGTCGATAGCCAATTCAAGAATCTTGGAAAAATCGACGTCGCGGGAAACCTCAGCATCGCCGCGGCTGCCATCGAACTCAACGGCCAAATGAAAGTCGCACAAAACAAGGCCTTGAACCTGATTACGGCGGCAACTGGCCAGCTCGCGCAAGGCATTATTTCAGGAACGGTGCAACTCGCCGGCGGCACCTTGTCCGCCAACAACGGCCTCCTGTTCGGCACACCAGAGCTACTCGGTCAGGCCGAGGCGGTAGTTGCAAGCATCCCGGCTCAAGCGCCAGAATTACAACCAAACCCAGCAGAACCTTGCCAATTTCACCGCAGCGCATATCAATGAACTTCAACAACTTTCCCCAGCCGAAAAAATCGAATTGCAAACGGCGATGCAAAATCAAAAGGACGCGTTGCAGGCTCTCCTAGCCGCTCTGGCCCCACTCACCGAGTGCCTAAACTGCTTAGGCGACTTTCAAAGCACGATTATTGCAGATACCGAAGTGTTGGGCACGATCATCGCCGGAGGGACCAAAGGCATTGGCAGCGTAGAATTCGTCGGCGATCTCGCCATGGACGTCGGGTCGTCGCTGGAACTGGAACTCTCAGGCATCAATCAAGGCCAGTTCGATAAGCTCAATGTCGACGGCAATGTAAGCTTCGAGATCGGGCGCACGTTGCGCTTTCAACGCTCGACCCAAGTAACCCGCAAAACGGTACAAACCTTTTTCTACCGCAGATCGGCAACTTCTTCGACGTCATTACCGCGGATTCGATCGCCGCCGAGTTCATCGTCATTGACGCCCCGGCCTACGTCGATCGGTCGTTCGTCGCCGGCGTAGTCAACACGGCCGGCGGTCAATCGCTGCGCATTACGGTCGTGCCCGAATTCCTCCCCGGCGACTTCAACAACGACGGCAGGGTCGACGCCGCCGATTACGTCGTCTGGCGCAATACCGACGGAACTCAAGCAGGCTACAACCTGTGCGCGCCCACTTCGGCCAAACGGCCGGCAGCGGATCGCGCTACCCTCCGCCGATCCGCTGTCGGCCGCCGTGCCCGAGCCGGCTACCTTAATACTGATGATCCTGGCAGCGGCTGGCTGGTGCCTCCGCCGACGCAAGGCCGCGTAGAAAGTCCCAACAACTCATCAACGCGTGACACACGTCAATAACCCACGGGCGTGTTGAAAAAGTGCGAATGGGTTTTTGGTTCAGCGGTTGGAGGGCGCGATTGATTGGATGGCAATGCAGGCGTGTTGCTAGCCGAATAAGAACAGCGTAACGCCAGCAGCCAGTAATAAAGTGGGAAGAGCAGGCGCTTGAGGTTCTGAACGATCGCGCACAGGTAGGCCTGGATCTGCACTTTGGCTCGACCGCGATACTTTGCGCGAGAGGCTGTGGTACTGCTTCGCTTCGGCGAACAGCCCCTCACTCTTCCACATCCGCTCGGAGACCCGCTGCTTGAATGTCGAGTCGTTCATTTGAGCCTCGACTTCATCGAAGACGTCTTGATCATTCGGGCGAAGGACGAATCTTGTATAAGGAGCGTTGGGTCTGTTCGTTGCCGCACAGGTGGAAGCCATGGGCAATCGCGACATTGACCTGGTAATGATGCGTAACGCGTACGATTCCAATAGTCGCCTGCACTTGGATAAAGATATTTTCCAGCGGCACAACGAATGCGATCGCTGATCCCGTTCATACACTAATCCTGCTGCTTCGCCTGTGTTTCTCCCACGCGACGATTCCAAAGCGGGATATAGGTCTGGGTTCCCTTCGTCTTGAGCGCCTTAATGATCTCGGCAGATCCGTAGCCTCGGTCGGCAGTTGCTTCGCGAATCGTGATGTCGTACCGATCAACGATACGCTCGAGCTGCTGTAGATAGGGTTGGCTGTCGTGTTTTGCCCCAGTGGTAACTTCGGTATCCAAGATAATTCGACTGTCGGCATCGATCGTCTGATGAACCTTATATTTAAGGTGTCTTGGTGAGCCCCGTTTTTGGCACAACGTAGCCTCGGGATCGGTACGACTCGTATGTGTTTGGTTGGTCAGTTTGTTTGTTCGTGTGATCCACCAAGCCGCGTGGGGCCGCGTGCTTCGGCTTCCTGCTTGGCCTTGTCGGGGTCGTTGTGAATTAATGAATCAAGCGAAGCGTCGGCCTCAACCAACGTGGCGTCCGTCATCACGCGGCAGTCGGCTTTCACTAGCCCCTTCTGCTTGCACTGCTCAACAATCTTGCGAAATACTGACTCAAAAATGCTTTCTCCAAGTCGATCGCGAATGCGAGTTAGGGACGAGTGGTCCGGTATATCACCGTCCAGCGATTGCCGGCAGAACCAGCGATAGGCCAGGTTGTAACGGATCTCCTCGCAGAGACGTCGGTCGGTAGCAATGCCATAGAAGTACGCCACCAACTGCATGCGAAAGAAGACTTCCGGATCGATCGAAGGTCGTCCCTGCCCATCGGCATAACACGCCGCCGTCAGCTCGCGGATGAACGACAGGTCGAGGACGCCGTCAATTCGGCGAAGGAAGTGATCCGCGGCGACAAATGACTCCAAGTCGATGCTAGTCTTAGCGTCAGCATCAAAGCCTTGCTTTCCTTGCATTGCCGCCTCCGCGAAAAAACATGCAACGGATGGAACGGGACGGCTTCCAGAAACCCCTTTCGACAAGAAAAATCAAGCCGAATCCGTGCTAGCGATAAGCGATGTTTTTCAACAGGCCCCGACCCTCGTGACACACGTTTTCTGAAACACGATTCTTGTGCCGAAAAACGTCTGCCTGGAGCTTTTTGACACAAATCCGGTGTGATACCGTCTCTGGCTGCGTTATCTGAACGAAGGTTTCTGACTCGCCATCGTTTCGCATCGGATTAGGCGCTTACGGTGCATTTATTAGCTTGGGAGAAAGCCCGGCAGTCTGGCTTCGTAGCTGATACAATCGTGGGCGTTGTCGATTGCCCTTCGCGACGGAGGTCATCTCATCATCAAATCGATCGCGCATGCTGCGCCGGCATCAGACGCCACGTATTTGTCGTAATGGCGGCGTGCTCGACCCTCCCCGTCGGTTTTGAAACGGGAATTTGCCAAAAAGGCAAGCGAGGTATCCATGACGCGTTCGGCACAGCTTCTCCGAAGCAGCCGGCGATTCAGTTCGGTCCATAGCCCAGGCCACGTCGGCCTTGCCGCAAGGATGCCGCCAAGGAGATGCGACTACGAAATCGGTGCAGGTTTGCCACTGCGATCCTCGCCCTCTGCTCCCTCACGGCGTTTGAATTGCATGTCCAGGCGAATAACGACACCTGGAAGACCGCCGTCAGCGGCACGTGGGGGCTGAACGCGAGCTGGACTGACAACAGCGTTCCCACCAACAGCGACCAGGCCACCTTCAATCTCGCCGGCACGTACACCGCGAACTTCGGCACGGCGCCTGCGGCAATCCAGAACCTGTCTGTGCTCAACAGCGGCACGAACGTTCGCTTCCAGACCGCCCTGTTCCAGGGCGGGCCGTACACGCTCAACGTCACCTCCGCCAGCGGTGCAAAAGATGCATTGGTTTCCGGCGGCGCGATACTCACACTTGGGGGCACTTCGAGCTTCCCGCCTTCGGCGCTTCATCTGAATGTGGGCGACGACTTGCAGGTT
>CAWAZX010000025.1:0-406565 GCA_963786455.1 uncultured Planctomycetota bacterium
GATGGCTCAGGCAGACCTTCAAGTTCGTTCCCATTGACAACGGCACTTACACCGTGACCTACACCGTGACCGATGACGACGGCGACGCCGGGCTCCGACAGCGGGCTGGTGATCACGGTCAACAACGTGGCGCCGGAACGGTCGAGCGCGGGCGCCAGGACCAGACCGTCAGCGAAGGGAGCCCGGTCACGCTCGTGGCAGCTTCACCGGATCCGGGCAACGCCGACACCCACACGCGGGACTGGAGCGTGGTGGCCAGCAACGGCCAGGTCGATCGCCGACGGCAGCGGGGCGGCAGCTTCACGTTTGTCCCCAACGACAACGGCACTTACACGGTGACCTACACCGTCACCGACGACGACGGCGACCACGAACTCGCGACACGGCGGTCATCACGGTCAACAACGTGGCCCCGACAGGCGAATGCGGGTACCGACCAGACGGTCAACGAAGGAGGCCTCGGTCACGCTCGCGGCACGCTTCACCGACCCGGGCATCGGCCGACACGCACACGTCGGACCTGGAGCATCGTGGTGCCACAACGGCCAGGTGATTGCCGACGGCAGCGGTGCACAGTTCAGCTTCACGCCCAATGACAACGGTACTTACACCGTGACCTACACCGTCACCGACGACGACGGCGACGCGAGCACCGACACGGCGGTGATCACGGTCAACAACGTGGCCCCAACGGCCAATGCCGGGTACCGATCAGACGGTCAACGAAGGGAGCACTGGTGACGCTCGTCGGCAGATTCACCGATCCGGGCAGTGCCGACACGCACACGTCGAGGCATGGACGTAGTGGCAGCAACGGCCAGGTGATCGCCGACGGCACGGCGCAGCCTTCAGCTTCACTCCCAACGACAACGGCATCTACACGCGTGACCTACACCGTCACCGATGACGACGGCGGACGAGTCAGCGACACGGCCGTGATCACCGTCAACAACGTGGTGCCGCACAACGCAATGCCGGGCCGACCAGACGGTCAGCGAAGGCAGCCCTGGTCACTCTCAGGGCAGCTTCACCGATCCGGGCTCGCCGACACCCAGACACGGACCTGGAGCGTGGTCGGCCAGCAACGGCCAGGCGGTGCCGGCGGCACGGCAGCTTTCAGCTTCACGCCCAACGACAACGGCACCTACACGCTGACCTACACCGTCACCGATGACGACGATGGCGTGGTCGACTCCGACACGGCCGTCATCACCGTCACCAACGTGGTGCCGCAGCAACGTCAATGCCGGCGCCGACCAGACGGTCAACGAAGGTACCCCGGTCAACCTCTCGGGCAGCCTTCAGCGATCCGGGCTCAGCCGACACCCACACCAGGACCTGGAGCGTGTCGCCAGCAACGGCCAGGTGATTGCCGACGGCTCGGCGACCAGCTTCAGCTTCACGCCCAACGACAACGGCACCTACACGGTGACCTACACCGTCACCGATGACGACGGCGGCATGGGAATTCCGACGACGGCCGTCATCACCGTCAACAACGTGGCGCTCGCAGAACGTCAATGCCGGTGCCGACCAGACGGTCAACGAAGGCACCCTGGTCAGCTCTCAGGCACGTTCAGCGATCCGGGCACCGCCGACACCCACACGCAGGCCTGGAGCGTGTCGGCCAGCAACGGCCAGGTGATTGCCGACGGCAGCGGTGCCACCTTCAGCTTCACGCCCAACGACAACGGCACCTACACCGTGACCTACACCGTCACCGATGACGACGGCGGCAGCGAACTCCGACAACGCGGTCATCACGGTCAACAACGTGGCGCCGACAAGGCCAACGCGGGCGCCGACCAGACGGTCAACGAAGGCACCCTGGTCACGCTCATCGGGCACGTTCAGCGATCCGGGCACCGCCGACACGCCACACGCAGGCCTGGAGCGTGGTGGCCAGCAACGGCCAGGTGATCGCCGCCGGCACAGGTGCCAGCTTCGGCTTCACGCCCAACGACAACGGCACCTACACCGTGACCTACACCGTCACCGATGACGACGGCGGCATCGGATACCGACACGGCGGTGATCACCGTCAACAACGTGGTGCCGACGACGCCAATGCCGGGTGCCGACCAGACGGTCAACGAAGGGACCCTGGTCACCCTCTCCGGCAGCGTTCACCGATCCGGGCTCGGCCGACACCCACACGCAGGACCTGGAGCGTGGCGGCCAGCAACGGCCAGGTGATTCCGGCTGGCTCAGGCGCCACCTTCAGCTTCACTGCCCAACGACAACGGCACCTACACCGTGACCTACACCGTGACCGATGACGATGGCGGATCGAATTCCGACGAGGCCATGATCACCGTCAACAACGTGGCGCCGCAGAACGTCAATGCGGGTGCCGACCAGACGGTCAACGAAGGGACGCCTGTTAACCTTTCGGGCAGGTTCACCGATCCGGGCTCAGCCGACACCCACACTAGGACCTGGAGCGTGGTGGCCAGCAACGGTCAGGCGATTCCGGCCGGCTCAGCGCGCCAGCTTCGGCTTTGTGCCTAGCGACAACGGCACCTACACCGTGACCTACACTGTCACTGATGACGACGGCGGATCGAATTCCGACGAGGCCATCATCACCGTCAACAACGTGGCACCAGTGATCAACGTCGATAACCCGAATTTCGCCGACGGTGACAACGAGCATTACAGCGATTCGATCACCACGATTACGTTTACCGCGAACGACGTCGCCGCGGACCCGCTTTCGGCAACTATTAAGTACAGCACCGATGGCGGTGCAACTTGGTCCGCCGGCCTGCCGGATGACGGAACAGTGAGTGGAGGCCTCGTATTCTCCGGCAGCGATAACCAAACCAGCCCGGCCATGTGGACGATCGATGGCGTGGCCGACCTGTGCCCGGCACGTATATGTTCCGCATCACCGTGAGCGATGACTTGATCTCAAACTACAAGGACGTAACGCTCACCGTCAGCCCGGAAGATGCCCGCGTTGACTACACCGGGCTAACTTATGTCACAACGGCGTCGGCTTCTAGCTCCACGGCCACCATCGTGCTCTCGGCCACAATCCAGGACATTTCGGCGACCGCCTATGCGGCCGGCGATACGAGCCATGGCGACATCCGCGGCGCCAAGGTCACGTTCATCAACCGCGACAACAACACGGTGATTGCGTCCAACGTGCCCGTCGGGCTTGTGAATGCTAGCGATATCAAAACTGGTACTGCGACCTATAGCTGGAGCGTGAATATCGGCAATGCGGATAGTGATTCCTTCACGGTCGGCGTCATTGTCACGAATTACTATGCGGAAATGCGAGCGCCGACGATACCGTGGTGACGGTGAAGAAACCGACTGCAGGTTCGATTGGCGGCGGCGGCTACCTGATTAATTCGGCCTCCAATGGTGCCTATGCTGGTGCCCTTGGGGCCAAAACGAATTTCGGTCTCAACGTCAAGTTCAACAAGAATGGGACGAACCTGCAGGGGAAAGTCAACATTATCTCCCGCGGCGCCAATGGAAACGTTTATCAAATCAAGAGCAACGCCATCGACTCTTTGAACATCACTTCGCCTTCCGCCGGGATCATCCAGGCAACATTTACCAGCAAGGCCAATGTAACTGATATCACAAACCCGCTTGCTCCCATCTCGTTGGGCGGCAATAAGGTGCTTCAGATCGTATTGACTGATAAAGGCGAACCGGGAGCAAGCGATACGATTGCCATTACGCTTACCGATCCCAGCGGAGGGCTACTCTTTTCCAGTAATTGGAACGGCACCAAATCTGTCGAACAGCTTCTGGGCGGCGGAAATCTGCAAGTGCGACCTGCGCAATTGCTCGAAGTTGCCGCCGACGCAGCGGCGCCTGGCGGATCGATGATCTCGGCCGACGACGTCCAACGGCTCATGCCCGCGGCACTGGCAAACTGGCGCGCAGCGGCGTCGATCCAGCCGTACTCAATGGATTGCGAAATATCGATGTCCGCGTCGACGATTTCGCGGTTGGCGAGTTGGCTTGGGCCATGCCAGGGGTAATTACAGTCGACGCGGACGCATCCGGCTACGGCTGGTACGTCGACACTACGCCAGGCAACAGTTCGGAATTTGGACGGGGGCGGGGGCACGGAACGGCCGCCGGGGCGGTGGACCTGCTAACTGTTCTAACCCATGAGTTAGGGCACTTGGTCGGACATAGCGAAATCTTCGGCGACTCCAACGACGTCATGGGCATCGCGCTACCGGTTGGCGTACGCCGACTGCCGATATCGGGCGTCTCAGCTGGCTTGTTCCACGATCGTCTAGGGTTGACTTCGGAGGGACTGGCTAATGATTGGTCTCAACTTTCGGATCGTGTGATGGATGAGGTGTTCACCAAGCGCGACCACTGCGTGAGGAATGTAACGATTGGGCCCGACTGGGATTCGTCTTTGGCCATCGACGAATTGGACCGCGCGTCAGATCGTGAGGCAATTGAGGGCCTCAATGTCCGACTGCGGAAGCAGACAAAAGTCATGACCGATGACGAAACGCCTGCCGTTGAGTCCGAGGAAGAACTGCTCGATGTTGACTCGATCGACGAGCTGATGGCTGCAATTTGCGGTGAATTGAAACGGTCGATTGCAGAGTCCGGATGTCGGGGCTGAGATCCCTCGAGCCAGGCTCGCGGGCCGCTAAGCCCCCGTCGCAATACTGTGTAACCGCTGCTCGCGTGCGACCCAGATCCTGGCCGACCTGGGCAATAAATTTGGAGGCGCTAACTGGATGCGGACCTTCGGTACTCGTCGCCTGACCGGGGGGCGCGTCCGCAAGGTGTGGCACGACATTGCGCAACGAGTTTTCGACAGTTTATCAGGGCGCGAGATTCGCACGACAGCGAGCTAAATACGTTTCTAGCCATCGATTCACTATTCGGCAGTTACGACGATGACGACGACGGAAACACGGCCGGCGTTGAGGATGAGCATCTGGACGTAACATCCACGGGAAAGCGCGGTAGCGGCGGCTGCTTAACGCGACCTGCGCCGCTTCCAGACGCGATGGCACAGCATTGGTGCGCGCAGATGAAAATCGCCTATTCGAATCGTCTTCATTGAGAGTCAGCCGATCAGCATTGGATCGCCGCTACTGCTCAGACCGGATCGGCTTTGTGCCAATTCCAGTATCCCAATTCGCCTCGCTGTCCTCTTAGAAGAATCTAAGAGGACAGCGAGGCGAATTGGGAATAACTAAATTGGATCAGCAACGGGTTTTCCACGCCAGCAGTCTCCATTTGAGAAAGGCCATGCGAACGCCTATCGCCTTGTGCGATAGGTCACGTTTGACTCACATCCCTGTCGGTTCACGGCAAGAATAGTAGCCCCGCTCGAACAACATCGACAATATCGTGCACTAGGCTTTGAAGCTCAGCGCGGCGACTCGATCTGCCGCTTCGCCGCCTGTCAGGCGAGCTAGATATCGTTCGGTGGTAGCCAAATGCTGATGGCCCAAAGCGGCTGAAACTACCCGCAAAGGTTGGCGATCACAAAGCAGCGTGGCAAAACCATGTCGAAAACCATGACAGCGGACTGGCTTGTCGATGCCGGCCCGCTTTGCCAATCGACTCAGTAGCCCGCGTACATAGCGGGTGCTAACTGGCTTGCCCTTGAGCGTGCAGAATACGGGCTGTCGGCCACTTAAGCCGAGTCTGTCACGCTCACGAAGCCAGGCCGTGAGCCAAGCGGAGCCGCCGCCCACAATGCCTGCCACACGGCTCTTGTCGCCCTTGCCGTGCCGGACGCGGACTTTGGTGGCTTCAATATCACTCGGCATCAGCGACAATGCTTCCGCGATGCGGAGACCACTGCGATGCAGTAGGTCCAGCAGAGCCTTATTGCGAAGGCCTGTCGTGCCGTTGCTACAGACGGCAATCAACTTTTGGACATCTTCAGTCAGGATCGGTACCGCCGGTCGCTTACCCATGGTGTGTTCCTATTTGATCGAGAAACTAGGTACTCGATTTCCACTTTGCTTGCGAATCATGCCTCGTCTCCAACCGAATAGGAACTCTTTTCAAAAATTCGCACCGCACCAATGTGCGTACGATCGGTTCGATTCGTACAGTGCAGAGAATGATCAATGCACCTTCAACTTCTGTTCTCGTCACGATTCGTTGTGTGATCGGATTGAACGAGACGCGTTTGCAGAACAACATTGCATCCGCTTTGTATCAACCGAACGATCTTTGGTAGCTGACGAGAGATCGACCGCTCATACGGTAGATGGCGGTCCCAAAAAATTAAAAAAACCACGGCCGTGCGACGCGGAGACCGGGGTATATGCTTGGCCGCCGCTCTCACTCATTTGTGGAATCCCATACCACAGCGAGCTCGTGAGTTACTGCTGATTGAGCAAGAATCTGGTCGATCGTAGCAATCTTTCCTCGGCCGCGATCGATCGTAAAATGCCGGTTTTTTGGCTGCAGGACTCACTACGATGGGCTGCTTGATACCATTTGCCGCCATTGTGCCAGGCAGCCTATTGCCTGCCACAAAACCAGCATGGGAATAGGTAGTAGGCTTTAGGAGCTAGGTTCTTGGCCTCTTTCCCGAGGCGGCCAATCTAGAATCGGAGAATTGCCAATGCTCGATCTTAGACTGAGTCGGTTAGAGAGACTTCTTGTGGACTTGATTGATCGCTGCGGTGCAATTGTCCAAAGATTCCAATCCGCTGGTCCGGACTCCCCCGTTACACCCGAGAATTGGGCCCAGCTCGGCGGACTTTCGCCGACACACGAAGGCGTAGTTGCACTTTGCGGTGAGGTTGGCCTCGCCGATGGCGTGAACAGTTTTCGTGAAATCGATGCCAGCTACTCCAAACTGCTGGATGAGATCGGGTTCCGCAAATCAGTACGGAACAAAGGGCCGAAACCGATTGCCTTGCTCGTGGATTGGGAGGACGTTTTTCCATTTCCTGCGGACACCGAAGAGGGACGCCTTGCACAGGATTGGGCAATGGAAACGCTGTTGGGATTGCTGGAGGAGATTCGCCGCCCTGCGAGTTCGATGTTGGAACTCATTCGGAGCCATAAATCAGAAATCCAAAACGGTGAGGTCGTCATCCGCAACGGACATGAGAGTGAGGCTCACGGAGACAACGCACAAGAATCATCGAGCACAAACAAGAACTTGGCAATGGCTGGCGATGACTCTGTCCTCTTTATTGAAGAAGATTACCGAAGCATCGTCTGGTGTGACGATCCTTTCACGCTTACAAAATCACAAGCACTGATGATGAAGGTCCTGGTCGAAGCACGGGAAAAAGGCCATTTGGCAGTACCGCAGGCACGCCTTCTCAATGCAATCGACAATATCAATCCGCCCAAAAGCGTTCGCAGCTATTTCTTTAGAAAGGGTAAGGGCTATCATCCCGCATGGGGTAGGTTGATCGTGAAAGGGTCGAAAGACATGTTTGGACTACCCGAGCAAATCAAGAGGTTTGAGCACGTGGACATACCCGGTCCAATCGAAGCGATTCAAACATAGTCATAGGTAGGGAGAGTGGTTGTCATCGCTCGGTGACATCCGTCGCGAACGGGGTGGTAAGCGGTCTCTTTAAAGACCGCCTACCACGCCCTCGTACGCTGGTGGTCCGGTGGTTGCTTGGTGTAATCGCCCACCCCTAAATTGAAGTGAAATAGCCCGTTCAACGCCTCTCTGGCATTTATTCCTGCGGCCTTTCGCCTAGGATCTTGGCCTCTTTTCATTTCGCGGATTGCCCATCAGCAGCTCTCAGCGCGACACTGCGGCAGCGTCGGTTTCGCGCAGTTTTCAGTGGCCGGTCACCCACGCGAAATCGAACGCGTAGCTGACAAGCCCACTGCGTAGGATTAGACAGCGGTGCCGAAAGCCCAGCCCCAGGGCCCCAGTTCAATGAGGACAGCTCATTGGATCGGAGACCTGGTGACGGGTGCCTAAGATCGCCTAACAGCACCGTACGTGCTGTCTTTGGCAGCGCCAGTTTTAGGTAAGGGTTTTCAATAGCGCCGCAGAATTTTTCAAGGTGTAGCACGATGAACAACATTGCAGTACCGAGTAAGAACGGCAAGCCGGCACAATCTCCTCTTGCGATGGCCCTGAACTTCGCCGCGCGAGGCTGGAGGGTCTTCCCGTGCCATTCAATCGCTGAAGGGCAATGCACGTGCGGTACACCATCCTGCTCTTGCGCAGGCAAGCATCCCCGAACTGTCAAGGGCCTGCGTGCTGCTACGGTAGATCAAGCACAAATCGCCAGCTGGTGGAGCAACTGGCCGGAGGCGAATGTTGCGATCGCGACTGGTGAAGAGAGCAACCTCATCGTGATCGACATCGACAAAGCGGAGGGTGGACATGAATCATTGCGCCACGTTGAAGAGGCGCACGGGCCGCTACCTCTGACCGTGACAATAGAGACTGGCGGCGGCCGCCACTTGTACTTCGCCTACCCGAGCAATCGAAAGATCATCAATCGAAACGGCTGGCGGCACGGCATCGACGTTAAGAGTGAGGGAGGCTACGTAATCGCCCCGCCTTCGAGGCACCAGAGCGGTGAGTCCTACCGGTTTGCCGAAGGCTTGGCACCCGGACAGGTCGAACTCACCGAGCTACCAGTTGCGTGGCTGGAACTGCTAACGCAATCTTCTCAAGAGCTTAGTCCCGAATCAGCTCCGATTCGTCATACACCCGAGGGCTACGACAAGGAAGTGCTGTTTAATAGGGCTCGGGCGTACGCGGCAAGAGCCGAAGCGGTCGATCAGGGAGGCCGCAACAACAGCGCGTTTCGACTGGCCGGGCATGTAGCCGCCTTCGCCGACCCAAGTGGATGTGGCCTCAGAGAGGATGAAATCTTCATGATCCTAAGCGAGGAGTGGAACCCGCGCTGCCGTCCGCCGCTCTCAGACAGCGAGCTGCGCACCGTCGTCGCCAGCGCTCTCAAAAATGGCACTCCAAGGCCTCGGAAGGGCTCGCTGGACGGGTCGGAATTTGACGAGGTCTGGCCAGAACAAAAAGTGCCCAACGTTTCGATCGAAAAGCTGACCATAGGCGAGCTGTCAAAGTCCTATCCCAGACTCAATCCGCCTGTGATCGAGGGCGTACTTCGCGAAGGGGAGATCTGCAATGTTATCTCCTACAGCAAGATGGGAAAAAGCTGGTTCAGTTATACGATGCTGTTATCAGTGCTCAGGGGGACTGAGTGGCTAGGCAGATTCCCGACGACGCAGGGGAAGGTCCTGTTGGTCGATAATGAACTCCATAAGTCGACAATAGCGGACCGTATTCCCCGCGTTGCAGAGAGGTTGTTCCCCGGAGTGGACCAAGAGTACTTAAAGGACTTTCATCTCTGGCCGCTCCGCGGCAACCTGTGCTCTCTGCGGGATCTAGAGGCCGAATTCCGAAGGATCGAATCTGGAGAATACAAGCTCATCGTGCTGGACGCCATGTATCGGTTCGCGAGCGACGGTGCGAACGAAAACGACAATGCCGCGATGGCGAAGACTTACAACCTGCTGGACCGTATCGCCCAGCACACCAAGGCTGGCATTGTCGTTATTCATCATGCGACAAAAGGCAGTCAGAGTGAAAAGCGCATCACGGACGTCGGTGCGGGAGCCGGCGCCCAAAGCCGGGCCGCGGATTGCCACCTGATCCTGCGGGAGCATGACGCAGAAGACGTGGTGGTTCTGGATGCGGCCGTTCGCTCCTTTCCGCGCCTCGAGCCGCTGACTTTGAAGTGGGACTACCCACTATGGACGCCGGTCAACGGACTTGATCCGGACAAGCTCAGAACGGCACAGTCGCAGAAGCAACGGCAACGCGACGAGGACGCGATCGAGCGAATCAGCGAAGCGATACAGGATGAGCCATGCACCGTCAGGACTCTAATCGAAAAGACAGGAATCGGCCGCGAGCGGGTCAAGCGAATTTTGAGCTTGATGCAATCGCAGGGAACCTTGGTGAGCCACGCGGCCAGTGTCTGGGGGAACAAAACGGTCAAATACCAGCTTGTCTCACCAGCAGTGGAGCCGGTCAACTCGTCCTTTGATCAAGTGAACGGAAGGATGGGAATGATCGATAGCAACCTACCAGCCATGTTGACCGTGCGTGATGTGGCCGAGCTCCTGAAATGCTCGGACCGTCATGTGACCAACCTGCGAAATAAAGGCCGGATTCCAGCACCCGTGAAGTTAGGGACCAACGTTCGTTGGCCGCGCAAGACGATTGAGGCATGGATTGAGGCGGGATGTCCTCCAGCGGCCGCATAGTTACTTGCGCTGGCCCGTTCGGGTGGCCATAATGCAAAGCTGCCTCCGACCCCATCAGCAGACTGACGACGAATCACCTAGGCATAATCACTGGAATTGAATCAGAGCACGACTGACGACGAAGCTCAACGACACTTATCACAACGGACAGCGAAGACACGAAAGTTGGTGTAACGAATGGCAAGCATTGTGAAAGACTCCAATGGTCGCAAGCGGATTTTGTTTTTCAATGCAGACCGCGAGCGCAAAACCATCCGGCTCGGCAAGGCGACCATGCAGCAAGCCGCAGCAGTTAAGTTGCGGATCGAATCGCTGATTGCCGCGAAGATCAACGGCACGGCGCCGGACGATGACACTAGCCGTTGGGTGGCGTCGATCGGCGACGATCTGCACGACAAGCTAGCCGGCAACGGCCTCGTTTCGCCGCGTGAAAAGGCCAAAGAAGTAACGCTGGCAGCGTTCCTAAATGGATATATCGCCAAGCGGTCAGACGTGAAAGCTGGCACGACCACTGTCTACGGCCATACACGGCGCTGCTTGGTGGAATACTTCGGAGCCGACAAGCCATTGATCGAAATCACGATCGCCGATGCGAAAGACTGGCGACGGTGGCTGGGACAACCCAAGAATGCAGACGAACCGGCGAAGGGTGGCCAAGGGCTTTCCGATAACACCGTCCGCCGCCGGTGCGGCATCGCCCGGCAGTTCTTTGCTGACGCCGTGGAGCAGCGACTGATCGCAGAAAATCCGTTCGGACGAATGAAGGGTGTCTCAGTGCGGGCCAATAAGAGCCGCTATCATTTTGTCGACCGGGACGTGGCGGAACAGGTGCTGGCCGCGTGCCCCGACGCGCAGTGGCGGCTGCTCTTCGCACTAAGTCGTTATGGGGGGCTACGCTGTCCGTCGGAGCATTTGGGGCTGAGATGGGGTGACATCGACTGGGAGCGTTGTAGGATCACCGTGCGATCCCCGAAGACGGAGCACCACGAAGGGAAGGCCGAGCGCATCATTCCGCTGTTCCCCGAGTTGCGGCTGCACCTGCAGGCGGTGCTGGATGAACTGCTTGAGGACTTCGACCCGAAAGAGAAGCGGCTGAGCGAACAGCCAGTAATCACACGGTACCGGGACCGCAATTGCAACCTGCGGACACAGCTGTGCAAGATCATCCGCCGGGCCGGGCTCAATCCATGGCCCAAGCTGTTCCAAAATCTACGCAGCACCAGGGAGACGGAACTGGCCGAAGAGTTTCCGATGCATGTGGTTTGCGAGTGGATTGGGAACAGCCAGGCCGTCGCGGCCAAGCATTATCTCCAGACGACCGACGAGCACTTTGCCAAAGCGGCGCAAAATGCGGCGCACAATACAACGCAACCGGTAGGAACTGGGCGGCAACGCGTCGGAACAAGAATGCGAAAAACCCGGAGAATCTGCGAAAATCGCCGCGTTGCCAGTAGTGGTTGAAATGGGCGATGCAGGACTCGAACCTGCGACATCAGCCTTGTAAGGGCTGCGCTCTAGCCAACTGAGCTAATCGCCCATTGAGGTGTTTTTGCAGAGACACCATATATGGATTGACGTTGTGCGATTATAGTTTGTGTTACCGCGGCGGTAAATCGTAATCAAAGTGCGTAACCCAACGATTGATGTGAGCCGAATGTGAATTCAGAAATTGTCAGCATTCAAGATGAGGCGAGCGGTGCTGCCGCAAACATTCTTGTCAGCCAGGGATTCAACTGTTTTAGTTGGCGGCCGGTGCTGGACGAGGGGCCCGCGAGATGCTGTGGTCGGAGCTGGGTTACGAAGACGGTGATAAACGACCGTCTGGCAGCGGAATTCCACTGCTCTTTCCGTTTCCGGGACGAATCGGCGGAGCCCGCTACCGGTTTGACGGCAGGGACTATTCGCTGCAGCCGGCCGATGCGTTTGGAAATGCGATTCACGGGTTCGTTTACACCCGGCCGTGGCGAGTGGTGGAGCGCAGTGGCGAGCGCGTTGTGGGGGAGTTTCAAGCGTCGGTCGATGACCCGGCGATTCTCGCGCACTGGCCGGCCGATTTTCGCATTCGCGTTTCGTATGAAGTCCGTGGCCGCGAGCTCGTAAGCGACATTCGATATGAGAACACAGGAACCGGGCAGTTGCCGTGCGGATTTGGAACGCATGCGTATTTTCGGTTGCCGCTTTCTGAGCGCGGCAGTGCAGCCGAAACGATTGTTACCGCTCCCGTTAGTGCGTATTGGAAATTGGAGCAGATGATTCCGACGGGCGAGAAGCAAGCCGTTCCTGCCGACCAACCACTGGCGGCCGGTCTGCGGCTTGGCGAGCACAAATTCGACACGTGCTTCACGGGCATTCAAAAAGATAAGGATGGACTCGTACGAACGCGCTTGCGCGATCCGGCCAGTGGCCGAGTTCTAACGCAAACATTCGATTCGGCATTCACGCAGTGCGTGATTTACACGCCGCCGCATCGAGAAGCGATTTGCCTGGAACCCTACACGTGCGTTCCTGATGCGATTCGGCTGGCGGCGGAAGGGCACGAGACGGGGCTGCAAGTTTTGCAGCACGGTGAGATCCGCCAGACAACGGTGCGACTCGAAGTGCAATGATGCGTGTGGCCTGCTCTCGCGGCGCCGTAGAGTGAGCATCGTTTTAACGCGCGACTACATGCCTACGCAGCTGCGCGGCGAAGGCATGCCACCCATACACGCGGATCATCCGTGTTACTGAGCAGCTTGTTCCGTTTGTTGCTGGGGCGGCTCTTTTTTGAGATCAGACAGTTCGCCGCCGGGCCACTTGCTGGCCTTGATGCGATCCAAATAGGTTTCGCTATTTTCGTCCTTGGGATCGACGTGCATCTCGACGCCCTTCTTGATGGCGGCGTTGATCTTTTCCTTGTCACGGAGATCGGTTTTTCGGTCGAGCAGCTCCACCAGGTGAATGCCGAATGCGTTGTGGTTTTTGCGGTTCTTGCCCTGATGGCAAATGAAGCATCGATCCGCTGCCTTGTTCACCGCGGCTGCGTACTCTTTGTCCGGATGCGTATCGAGGTACGCCTTTTTGTACTCCATGTAAAACTGCACGACCGCAGCGGCAGGCCGACACATGCCGCCAACCACGAGCGACATTGTTATAGCGATTAAACAGTACGAGCGAGTCATCGATCCTCTCCGTGAAAATAATGCAAAACGATCAAACGTCGGCATCAGCCGCGACGCGAGATGGGCCGCGTGCTCCTTCGCCGTGATGCGAAATATAAACCGACGGCAAGGTGGGTGACGGACGGCAGGGTCCGTCAGTCCTTCAAGTTAAGCTGCTACCGCGGCGCTGTCAACCAACGGTTCGGGGCGGAGTAAACCGCCGTTGACTGGGATAGCTGGAAGCTCCTGCTAATTTACTAATTTTGTTCGACCTCCCGGTGCATCCACTTGGTCAGCAAGGGCGAAAGTATAAAGCAGACCAGGGCCGACACGACTGCCGCGACAGCAATCTGACCAAATACATCGCCGTAGCCATGCAGCGTGTCCTTGGGCACGGGAATGGCGCCAGCTTGCTCGTCGCCGTGGCTGACGCCGGTGAACTGCGCGATGATCGCCGCGAGGAACTGCGAGAAGGCCGTTGCCAGGAACCACATACCCATCACCGTGCTGACGAGGAACGCCGGCGAGAGCTTGGTGATCATCGACAGGCCGACGGGCGAAAGACACAGCTCGCCCGTTGTCTGTAGTAGATATCCGACGAATAGCCACCCAAGTGCGACCATGCCGCGATCATCGGCCGACTGCGCGCCGTACCAGAACGCGCCGAACCCCAGGCCGAGCTGCAACAGTCCCAAGGCGAATTTAAGCGGTGTGCCCGGCTCCAGTCCCCGTTTGCCTAAGAATCCCCAGAGCGCGGTAAACACCAAACCAAACACCAGGATGTAAACGGGATTGATCGACTGAAACCAGCTGGCGGGGATCTCGTGGTTACGTTCGGCGACAACCATGCCGGCGTTGTCGTCCGACACGGTCCAGTCAACCGTAAACCCCGGATTGGTGGTGTTTGCATCTCGCATGGTCGCGAGTTGGTCAATCGTGAAGACTCGTCCGCCGTTGGAGAAGCCGAGTTGTTCCTGCGTGGGCTGAATCTGGATTGTGGACCCTACTTCGGCGCTGGTAAGTGTCCGCGTGTTGCCAATGACGCGATTTACGTTGCGATCGGTGAAGTTGTTGACCGAGCTGCCGGCTTGTTCGAAGAACGCCCAAAAGAGCATGGAGAAGAATGTCAGGATGAAGACGACATACATGCGCTGGCGTGGAACACGGTCGAGCTTGACAGTGTGCAATCCGAGATAGCCCAGCGCCACCAGACCGGATAGGAACAGGATCAGTCCGGCCGGCTTACTGGTTTCCTGCAGTACGACGGCGAGGACTTCGCCCATGGGACCGCTTTCCTTGACTCTCGTGATGCTGGCCTCATCGACGATCGTGAACGCGCGGCCCTCGTTAAGCGGTGCAAAGCCGGAGACGAACATCGCCAGCACGGGGACGGACAGCAACGCGCCCAAGTAAGTCAACCACTCAGCTGGTATTCCGGCAACACGCCTTCGCAGCGCCGCCTCATCGGGTGGTGCACCTGTGTTGGCAGGAAGTCCACCTTGCCCCAGGGCAATCCAGGCGACGACGGCGGCGATCAGCAAGGCGATCGCCACGAAATAGTTGATCAATTGGGAGTAGATGTTATCGGGACCAAACCGGAACAAACCATACGCGGCTCCGAGCGCAGTGGCCATAATTACCAGTCGCAGAAGCAGCCGCGAAAAGCCCGTCTCGGCGGGTTGTTCTCGTCCCATTCGTTTGAGAACGATCAAGCCGGCCACGATCAGGCAGGCTAGCACGCCCAAGATCATATAGTTCAAATTGAATTGATTATGCAGCGAGGAATCCGCACTGATCAGTTGAGGCACGTCGAGGATGACGAAAGCGGCGACAATAGTGACCGCTGCCATCAAGAGCTGACTTGTGATGGATGGAGCGACGAAAACCGCGATGCCCGTAAGCATGCCGATCGTCGCCAAACCGAAGCCGCGGTGCCAACCGTAAGTCTCTCCGATATAGCCGCAGAGCAGCGGGGACATAGCGGCGCCCAGGTTGATGCCCATGTAAAAGATGGTGAAGCCGCCGTCGCGTTTCGGGCTACCGGGCGGATAGAGCGATCCAACGATCGTCGAGATGTTGGGCTTAAAGAAGCCGTTGCCGGCTATGAGCAGGGCGAGCGCGGTGAAGAACGAGAACGAGTTCTCGATCGTCATCATGAGGTGGCCCGCGGCCATGAACAATCCGCCCAACACGACTGCGCGGCGTGGCCCCAACAGGCGATCGGCGATCATGCCACCGAAAAACGGCGTCATGTAGACCAGGGCCGTGTAGGCGCCGTAGACCGTGTAGGCGTCGCTGTCGCCATAGCCCAGGAATCCCTTGAGCATGTAAAACAGCAGCAGGGCCCGCATGCCGTAGTACGAAAACCGCTCCCACATTTCGGCGAAGAAGAGCGTATACAGGCCGACGGGATGGCCCAGCAATGTTTCGTGCTGGACACTCGACGCAATGGGATTGACGGATGAGGCGTGAGAGGCCATTGAAGGTTCTCGTCCGTGGCTTCAGTTGCTAATGACGTCCGACTCGCTGCGGCTGAGCGGCTCCGACGGCAGCGCTCGATTAGATTCTGGCACGCCGTTGTCGGTGGGGGTCATTGTCTCAGGAATCTGCAGTTTTGGGAATGCGGGTGCAACGGCCTCGCGATTCCATCTCACGCCGAGGATCAGTACGCTCAAGAACAGCAGCACGGTCGGCACGAGCCAGGCCGCGTGGCGCCGCCACCAGCTTGCCGCGGCAAATCGGCGGAATCGGTAGGCCGGTACCGCAACGGCCGGGGCCGCCACACCGATTTGTTCCATGCAGCGAAGTATGGAGGCGGAGAGCTCGGGTGGATTTTGAAACCGGTCGTCCGGCCGCTTGGCAAGCATCGTCGAGAGCACGACGGCCAATTCGTCGGGAACATCCGGCCGCAGGTCACGCACGTCGGGTGGCGTTTCGGTTTGATGGAACAATAGTTTCTGCAGCACTGAACCATCGGCAAACGGCGGCCGACCGGTGAGCATGAAAAACAGCGTGCAGCCCAGCGAATAAATGTCGCTCCGCGTGTCGGCGTCGCGCGGATTGCGGGCCTGTTCCGGCGAGATGTAATCGAACGTGCCGAGCGTGACGCCGGTTGCCGTTTCGTCGTTATCCGGTCCATCGAGTGATTCCAGCCGCGCGAGGCCCATGTCGACGAGCTTGGCCAGGCCTTCCTGCGTGATGAGTATGTTCGACGGCTTGATGTCGCGGTGAACCACCTCGCGCTCCCAGGCGTGTGAGAGGGCGTTGGTGATTTGAAGCGTGTAGTTGAGCGCGACGGGTACGGGCAACGGCCCGTTGGCGTGCACCAGGTCGCGAATGTTTGCACCCTCGATATACTCGAACACGATGTAGCGGATGCCGCTGTCTTCGCCGACGTAATGCACCCGCGCGATGTTGGGATGATCCAGCCGTGCGGCGGAGCGTGCTTCGGTTTGAAAGCGGCGTTGCGACTCGACGTCGCCCACCTGGTACGCCGATAGCACCTTCACAGCCACGGTGCGATACAAATCGGTATCCCATGCACGAAAAACGGCACCCATTCCGCCGCCGCCGACGAATTGCTCGAGCAGCACATGATCGAGCTGCCGGCCCTCCAGCGCCCGCCCAAGCTCACGCGCATTGAAGGCGGGCCGGTCCGGCTGCGCCAAATGCGGTGGCGACGCTGAGATCACCGTCTGATCTGCGGCATCGGGGTCGGAAAGGCTACGAGAATTCAGTCGTCACGCCGCTTTCATGCGAATCCGAATCTCGCTGAGACGTACTTTGGCTCATGATGAAGAGACGATCACGGTCGCCCAGCTGACCAGTCGCTTAGCTAAATAGCCACGCCAAATCTAATACACAAGTAGGCACGGCCAGCGGCGCGATTGTCGCACCAACTTCAAATGCCACTTCGCTTCGATAAGACTTCTTCAACGGTTCACGATGAGCGATCAACTTGCGGTTGGCGACATCGACGACCCAATACTCCGGTATGGCGACGGACGCATACAATCGCAGCTTGCGCCTAAATCAAAATTGAGCGAAGATTGCGCCACTTCAATAATCAAGGCGACTTCAGCCGGCGTCGGATGTTCGTCGCGATAGTCGTCGTCCCGAGTCCGCACAATTGCTATGTCCGGCTCCGGCTCCGAGTCATCGCGAGCGGCAACGGGCTGTTGAACACGACACCTAAATTCGGGCGGAAGGTTGCGCGTGAAAAAATAACTCAAGCGAGTAACAAGCATGCTCTGCGTCGGACCGATCGGCGACATCATGAAGATTTCTCCGTCGATGAGCTCAACGCGCGGCCCGCTATTCAGCACGTCAGCCATGCGATGGTACGCTTCGCGCGTGAAGCGAGCATGACCGTCGTCCGCCGGCGGTAAAAGCAAACGCGGAACATCAGGCAGATCAGAGATTGCGGTCGCCATGCTACTATTATACGTCGGGCGGTGGCTAACCGAAAGAACGACTCTTCTCTACGCCATGTGCTTCACCACCGCCTCGCCGAATTCGCTGCACTTCACTTCGTGGGCACCGGGCATCATGCGCGCGAAGTCGTAGGTGACGGTTTTTGCTGCGATGGCACCTTCCACGCCGCGGATGATGAGGTCGGCCGCTTCGTCCCACTTCATGTAGCGGAGCATCATCTCGCCGGAGAGGATCACGGAGCCGGGATTCACTTTGTCCTGGCCCGCGTACTTTGGCGCCGTGCCGTGCGTGGCTTCGAAGATGGCGTGGCCGGTGACGTAATTGATGTTTGCGCCCGGCGCAATGCCGATGCCGCCGACGCACGCGGCCAGCGCGTCGCTGATGTAGTCGCCGTTGAGGTTCGGCGTGGCGACGACATCGTATTCGGCGGGCCGCGTGAGAATCTGCTGCAGGAAGGCGTCGGCGATGACGTCTTTGATCACGAGGCCGCCGCCGGGCTTGCCGTCGGGGATGCGGCACCAGGGGCCGCCGTCGATCTCTTCGGCGCCGTAAAACTGCTTTGCAACACGGTAGCCCCAATCGCGGAAGCCGCCCTCCGTGAACTTCATGATGTTGCCCTTGTGCACGAGCGTGACGCTCTTGCGCTTGTTTTGAATCGCGTAGCCCATCGCGCTGTGCACAAGCCGTTCGGTGCCGAGATAGCTGATCGGCTTGAATCCGATGCCGCACTTCGACCGACAGGTCCCGGTGCGGCGCTCCGATCGCTTCCAGCTGCTTCTGCCAGCCGTCGACTTTCTCCTTGGTGCCGAAGCGAACCTTGCCGGCCTCTTTGGGAAACTCGCGGGCGAGGAAGTCGAGCACCTTCTGCGCTTCCGCCGTGCCGCCGGCGTATTCGATGCCGGCGTAGATGTCTTCCGTGTTCTCGCGGAAGATCACCATGTCGACCAGCTCCGGCTGGCGCACCGGGCTGGGCACGCCCTGGAAGTAGCGCACTGGCCGCAAGCAGACGAACAGATCGAGCAACTGTCGCAGTGCCACGTTGAGCGAGCGGATGCCGCCGCCGACCGGCGTCGTGAGCGGGCCTTTGATGCCGACGCGAAGTTCGCGAAACGCGTCGAGCGTTTCGTCGGGCAGCCAGTTGCCGTTCTGTTCAAACGATTTCTGGCCGGCTAGCACTTCGCGCCAGGCGATCTGCCGCTTGCCGCCGTACGCTTTTTCGACGGCCGCATCGAACACGCGCTGGCTCGCGCGCCAGATGTCCGGCCCCGTGCCGTCGCCCTCGATGAATGGAACAATCGGCCGGTCGGGCACAGACAGGCGGCCGCCTTGCATTTGAATGGGTTCGCCCGAGATAGTGCTGGACATTGTCGGCTCCTTGGCATTCGTTGAATGAATCATCTCACGCAGAGACGCAGGCATGCTTCGTTCGCCTCTCCCTTTGGGAGAGGCTGCGAGCTATCGAGCGGTGAGGGCCTTCGTACAGTGACAGCGCGAATTCCCTCACCCGCTCGATACCTCGCGACCTCTCCCGAAAGGAGAGGTGAGGCATGAGTGGTTTTCGGCAAATCTGACAGCCGCCAAATATAGCCGAAGGTGCGCCTGCCGATCAATTTACCGATTGACGTAGGTCAGGCTTTCTAGCCTGACGTCGACGTTAAAATGTCAGGCTAAAAGCCTGACCTACTCCGTTGCCCGCCCGTGTTGCCTGCCGCATAATGCTGGTTCCTATATCGCAGCCCTCGGCGCGGGCGATTGATCTTGCGTGGGCTGTTTATTCTTGGGAGGGTTGCATCATGACAGGCTCGTTCGATCGGCGTTCGTTTCTGAGATCTGCGGCCGCGGCGGGCGCCGCCGTGGGCCTTGGCACTGCCCCAGACCGTTTATCGCTGGCAGCGGAGGATGAAAAGACCTTGTTCAAGATTTCGCTGGCCGAATGGTCGCTGCACCGCACGCTGTTCGACAAGAAGATGGACAACCTCGATTTCCCCGCGTTCGCCAAGCAGGAGTTCGGCATCGACGCGGTCGAATACGTCAACCAGTTCTTCAAGGACAAGGCGAAGGACACGGCCTACCTGACCGACCTGAAGAAACGCGCCGACGACAACGGCGTGACGAACGTGCTCATCATGATCGACGGCGAAGGCGCGCTGGGCGATCCGCGACGACGGCGAAGCGGACGAAGGCGGTCGAGAACCATTACAAGTGGGTCGAGGCGGCCAAGTTCCTGGGTTGCCATTCGATTCGCGTCAACGCCCATTCCGAAGGTGCGTACGACGAGCAGATGAAGCTGGCGGCCGACGGGCTCGCGCCGGCTCAGCGAGTTCGGCGCCAAGCACGGCATCAACGTGATCGTCGAGAACCACGGCGGCCTGTCGTCCAACGGCGAGTGGCTGGCCGGCGTGATGAAGATGGTCGACCACCCGAACTGCGGCACGCTTGCCCGACTTCGGCAACTTCCGCGTCAGCGACGACGAGGAATACGACCGCTACAAGGGCGTCGAGGAGCTGATGCCGTATCGCCAAGGGCGTCAGCGCCAAGAGCCACGAGTTCGATGCCGCACGGCAACGAGGTCCGCACCGACTATCGTCAAGATGATGAAGATCGTCCTCGACGCCGGCTACCACGGCTACGTCGGCATCGAATGGGAGGGCGACCGGCCCAGCGAAGTGGAAGGGATCCGGTTGACCCAACGGCTGCTGGAGCGAGTTCGAGAGCCGAGTCTGGCGTAGGCCTCGCCAGACTGCGACGAGCTCGCCGATTGACGTTCTGCGGGGCGGACACATCGGTTCCGCGCCCGCTTCTTTTGCGCCGCGACTCGCGAGCGATGCCGAGAATTGAACGCCACGCGACCAATTGGACACAGTGGACAACGGGAAAAAGCGGGCTGCCTACGAATTAGGCACGACCCCCCGCCCAATTCTTGTGCAAGCACTGCCTGGATATAGGCAAGCACTGCTATCGCTCGCAAGTGCAAGCATTGCAAGGACATGCATGATTGCACTTGCCGCGTTTTTAGAATGCCACTAAATAGCGAGGCCGAATCGTGGGCCACGTCGCCCTCCACCCGTATCCGCACGACCTGGAAGGAGACAATCGCCGTGCTTACCCAAACGACGGAGAAGTACCAACCAATCCTGCAAACCGCCCGCCAGCTCTATGAATCGGAGCCGGACTGGGTCACGTTTTTCCGCGAAATCCTGGGCGTGGACGGCATCGTCCGCCGCCAGTTCACCCGGCTGGAAGACCTGACGGCCTTCGAAAAGAGCCCGGAGTTCGAGCAAATCCAGAAGTGGCTGGTCAAGCTCCGCGAGCAGAAGAACGCCACCGACACCGAAAGCGAGCCGACCCGGGTCATCACGGTCCGGCTGCCCAAGAGCATGCACGAATACCTGCGGACCGAGGCTCATGACCTGCGGACCAGCATGAACAAGCTGTGCATCTCGAAGCTGCTGCAGGTGATCGAGCAGGACTTGATCCCGACCGAGCGCAGCTGCTGGCACGCCCGAGCCGGCACCGAAGCCGATGCGCCCAGCAGCCGACGACCAGCGACGCCGTCGTGCCAACGTCGCCAGCCACTCAGCCGCAGCCAGCCGATCTTCAGGTCGGCCTCCGGCTTCTAGTCGCGGATCGGCAGAGCAATCTGATTAGGCCGAAATACAATCGCCCCGGCGCATCGCGCCGGGGCGTTTTTCGTTAGCTGGGAGCAGGGAGCAGAGAGCGGGGAGCTGAGAGACATCGATTGATCTCATCTCCGCTCCTTGCTCCCGCTCCAGCTCTCTGCTCCTCGCTAAAAATCCCCAAAGAGGGCCTGTAAGCCGGGTTCTGTGAGTCGCCGAAGGCGACCCGATGGTCATTCCTCTAGGACGGCGATTGCTCGCCGTCTCCAGCAGCCTACCCGGGAGTCGTAACGAGCCGGACCGGCTCATGCTCCCTGTTTGGCCTTGCACCGGGTGGGGTTTGCCGAGCCAGGCGAGTCACCCCGCCTGCTGGTGCGCTCTTACCGCACCGTTTCACCCTTACCGGAGAAGCTGTTAGCTATTAGCTGTCAGCCGTTAGCCAGACGAGGTACCTTCGATTCTGGCTAAGAGCTAACGGCTAATAGCTAACAGCTCCCCTAGGCGGTTTACTTTCTGTTGCACTTTCCCTGATCTTGCGACCGGTGGACGTTATCCACCACCCTGTCCTGCGGTGCCCGGACTTTCCTCCCGTTCGCCAATGGCGAACCGGCGACCATCCGGCCCTCTTTGGGAGAATGAATTATAGCAGGGGGACTTGCTAAATTCTGCGCGCGGCCGAGTTATCATCACGCAGAGGCGCAGAGTACGCGGAGAATGCGTCGGGAGGCATGGTAAGCCGAGTCTCGACGCCACGACGATTAATTGGATACTCTCGGCGGGCCCTGCGCCTCTGCGTGAAAGTTATCCCGTCCGAATAGTCGAGTAACTAACCTATGAATGTCTGGATTGCAAAGATCACGCTTCTGTTGGGCATTGCCGCGATGATCGCGATTCGCGCCCCTCACGGGCATCGCAGCGCGACGATCAAGGTGGTCGAAAGCAAGCGCGGCATGCTTGAGTTTGTCCTGCTAACGCTGATGTGGTTCGGAAGCCTGATCTTTCCTCTAATTTGGGTAGCAACACCCCTGTTGTCATTCGCCGATTATCGGCTTTACCAAGTCCCATTTTTCTTGGGCGTCGTTTTGTATTCGCTGGGGCTTTGGCTTTTCCATCGCTCGCATGTGGACCTGGCCACCAACTGGTCGGTCAGCCTCGACATCCGCGAGAATCATACGTTGGTGACTTCAGGCGTATATCGAAGCATTCGGCATCCCATGTACGCGGCGATTTTTCTGCAGGCGATCGGGCAAGCGCTCTTCGTGCCGAATTGGATCGCGGGACCGTTTGAGTTTTGCGCCTTCGTTTTGATGTTTGCTCTTCGGGTTGGACCGGAAGAACGCATGATGCTCCAGCATTTTGGTAGCGAGTACGAAACCTACATGAAGGCGTCGCAACGCCTCATTCCCGGAGTTTGGTGATGATCGGTGAGTGCCACTGCTGGCTTGCCCAAAAGTGTGATTTTCCGTCTTCACCGTGCAGCTTGAAATAGAAACTTGGCTGACAACTCTTCAAGTTTGGGTGCGATGAAAAATCGATTGGTGGCACATGCCGCAAGAGTAACTCGCCAGAGCAACCTAACAAGTTGGCGGTGGCACCGGCGCGTTTTGGCAGTAGTACGTGAACTACATGAAGTCTTCGGATCGCCTGATTCTCGGAGTGGTTATGACGGCTGCGGAATTGATGCCGACGTGCAACTCGCGACCGTCCAGACTTATTCAATGCGGCGGAGCAATTCATTTCACTAGTGCCGCGTGAGATGCCGTATACTCGGAGCAGATGCGCTGAATGGTGTGGGGCGGCTCCTATGGTGTGAAAAACGAGTCATTTGAATAGGTGCGGCAATACGATGCGTATTCGGTTAGCGGCGATCATCGTGTTCGTTAGCGTAATTGCGACAAGCATTGTGATTGCCTTTCTCCGTGTGCCGCCCAAAACACCTCGCTCGTTCAATGGTAAGAATCCGATATCGCCAAACCAGGCAACGATAAAGACAACGGATGCACTTTGGGAGAAATTGAGTTCCGGAAGACTAGGCTTTTCGGTGCAACTTCCAAGACCTATCGAGCATACTCAGAAAACGGTTTCAACCCCGTACGGCGATGCGCCGTTGGAGATGTTTGCGGGTTCCATTGGGAACGTGAGATTCACGATTGCTGTGACTGATTACATTCCGCTAGTTGCCATAGAGTTTTCGGAATTTGACCGCTTCGAGTCGTCGGCCGCGGAAACTCCCAGACTGCTCGGCGGAAACCTGATCCGCGATGAACCAATTACGCGAAATGGAATCACGGGCAGAGACCAAGTAATCGAAGTGCCTGGTAAAGCCATCATGCATTCGCACCTCTTCTTGCTCGGAAACCGCAGTTATCAGGCGCAGGTCGTCGCCTTGAATCGCAAGGATATGCATCCGGCAATCGAGGAATTTTTTCTCAATTCCTTTGTGATTGATTCGAAACCAGGACGCAATCGAGCGAGCGGTAAGGCGAGTTATTGTGGTCAACCCAGGACCAGCATGGGCTGGTTGTTTATCGCGTAAGACCTATTGAAACTCCACGATTGGCAGCCCATGATGCTGACGATACGCGTCTAACGACTTAACGAGATCAACTTTACCATCCTCATTTGCTTTGCGATGGTACAGTCCAACCAAGATTGTTCGGTACCGCTCCTCGTCGAAGTTGGCCGACGTCCGCCGGCCGCCCGGTTTATAGGGTTGGTCGAAAGCCAGGTCGTGCAAGTCATCGAATGCAGAGTCGTAGTACGCTTTGTTTTCCTCGTACAGCGGAAAGGTTTGCAGCAGAGCAACTGCTTGGTCGCGCACTTCATTGCTTGCTTGGTATTCTTATAGGTTGTCCACGCAACGAAAATTGCAATCAGAACAGCTATCGGTACGATTTTCTTCAATACTTTGGTCATGCCAAATCTCCGGAGAAATGTACGCTCTTGCAAGCGTCGGCTGCGGGGGAAAACGACGGCACGACACGAAGAAGAACAATCGACGAGAACGCCGAAGATTGTTTGAGTCTGCCGTTTCTGTTCCAACCCTTGAGACTAACGCACCTGACTTACTCGGATCATCCTGTCAATTTGTCTCGGCCGAGCGATTTTTCCCAAACAATCGTGTCCCTTGCCATGAACCGCGTCGCGCGAACTCGGCCAGCACTGCGTTCTTCACCACCGGTTTGTCGAGGCACCAGGTTGGGCCAATGAAATAGTCGGGTGGGGC
Organism: uncultured Planctomycetota bacterium; assembly: GCA_963786455.1. Classification (GTDB taxonomy): domain Bacteria; phylum Planctomycetota; class Planctomycetia; order Pirellulales; family Lacipirellulaceae; genus JABDGM01. Next base: position 24,667 of record CAWAZX010000025.1, read on the forward strand.
ATCGCCGGAGATGCGGTCGACGATGATCGTGGGCAGTAGTCGTTCGATGAAGTCAACGACGGTGTGGACGTATTCGGCGCGCTCCATTAGCGCACTTCGCCGCGGGCTACCTGGTCGGCGAGTGGTGTGTTCTTTACGCAGTAGAGGTTGTGGATTTTTACTGCGTCGAGGTTAAGGCGACCGACTTCGTGGGCGGTTTGCATCATGTCGTCGTGCGATTCGCCGGGCAGGCCGAGGATCACGTGCGCGCCGATTTCGAAACCGCGGCCGCGGCTGCGCTCGACCGCGTCGATCATCACGTCGTGGTGGTGGCCGCGGTTCATCCAGTCGAGTGAGCGATCGTGCATGGTTTGCATGCCGAACTCTACCGCCACGTAACAACCAGTTTTCGGAAAGGGGACAGGCACCGAGCCATCGTCACCATCACAGGGTTCAGTCCGGTGCTTTCTCGGAGCCAGTCCCCTTACAGCAAACTCTTCAATTAAATCGAGGACTTCGTTTGGCACACAGTCGGGGCGGGTGCCGATTACCAGGCCGACGATCTGCGGGTGGGCGAGAGCTTCTTCGTACACAATGCGCAGTTTTTCGACCGGTGCATACGTGTTCGTGGCCGGCTGGAAGTATGCCAGGAAGTCGCGGCATTTGCGGTAGCGGAGCCGCATCCGGGCGATGCTTTCGTCGATCTGTCCATGGATCCCTGCACGGGGTAGCCGCCGGCTGGGGCTAAAGCTGCGATTGTCGCAGAACGTGCAGCCGCCGGTGGCCACCGTGCCATCGACGTTGGGGCAAGTGAAACCGGCGTCGATACTTACCTTTTGCACCCGGTGGCCAAACCGCTGCCGCAGCCAATAACTGCAGGCAAAGTAGGGCAGCCCCGCCTCGCGCCACGAAGGACGCGGGTCACTTGCCGTAAGTGGTTTAGTTGACGACAATTCGGTCGCTACGTAGAGTGAATACTGAGAAATCGAGGCCGAATTTTGTGAGGGGCCGCGTGCCTGACCCGGCTCCCACCGGCTGGGGTTCGGTGGTCGGCCTCACCCACCGCTCACAGGCATCATTAATTCATTCTCCCGGAACTGCAAGGGAGCGGCAACTATGTACGGAGAGCTCATACCCATCGGGGGCGGAGACCCCATCCCGCTACCCAATCCGAAGCGGAAGAAGCAGCTGTTGATTGGCCGCCGCGAAAGCTGCGACATCGTCCTGCGATTTGCGAACGTCTCGGCCCACCATTGTCAACTGATGAATGAGTCGGGCTACTGGTACGTTCGCGACCTGCAGAGCCGCAACGGCATCAAGATAAATGACGTTCGCGTCCAGGAGCAGCGGCGAATCGACCCGGGCGACATCATATCGATCGCCAAGCACAAATATCGCGTGGAATACGAACCTGCCGAACTGGGTGCGGTTGGCCCGCCGCCGGCCGATAATCTGTCGCAGGAGATCTTGAAGGAGTCGCTGTTCGCGCGGGCCGGGCTGGATCATCGCGACATCGGCCGAGAAGTCGATCCGCGACGCCGATACGACCCGAGCAACATGAAAGCTGGGCAGATCGAGCTGCCGGACGAGCCGGTGTAAGAGCGGAGAGCTAAGAGCAGAGAGCGGAGAGCAAAAAATGGCAATAATCGTTCTTACTCTCCGCTCCCGGCTCTCCGCTCTTAGCTCTATGTCTAAAAAGACGCAAGGTTCGGGCAGACTTTCGTAAGAACCGGGAAGTGCGGGCTCGCGATAAGAGATTTGCCGAGGACGATGCTGGCGCTGATGCCCCGCGCAGCGAGCGCATCAGTGGTAAGGGCTCCATCTCGCGGAAACGCACGGTCGCCGGTGCCGAGTTCGTTGAAGACGATGCCGGCATGCACGTGCAGCTGGGAGTCGACCGCGAACGATGCTGCTTGGGTCGCGTCCTGCGCGTGCAGGGGTTGATCAGCATCGTTCGCGATGAAAGCGGCGCGATATTTCAATGTGCCACGCGCCGTCTCTTGAAAACGCTGGCAACCGATCAGCGGCATGTCGTGGCGGCGGGAGACATCGTCTGGTTTCGGCCGGAAGGCGACGAGCGAAGGCATCATTGAGAGCATCGAGCCGCGGCGCGGCAGTTGTGAGCCGCACAAGCCGCGGCCGGCAGCACGTGCTCGTGGCGAACATCGATCAGGTGGTGATCGTCACCAGCGCCGCGGAGCCGCGGATCAAGCCGAATCTCATTGACCGGCTGCTGGTGACTGCGGAGAAGGGCGGCATCCGCCCGGTCATTTGCATAAACAAGATCGACCTCATCGAGGCCGGCCGATTTGATGCCGCTGGTGGGCGTGTACGCGCAGCTCGGCTACGACGTGCTCATGGTTTCTGCGGTGACGGGAATTGGAATCGACCGGTTGCGCGAACGGCTGGCCGGCGCCGAAAGCGTGGTGACAGGGCAGAGCGGCGTCGGCAAGTCGTCGCTCTTGAATTCGGTGGAGCCGGACCTGGAGTTGCACGTGCAAGCGGTTAGCGAGGAATCTCAGAAGGGCCGGCATACGACCACCACAGCGGAGCTTATTCCGCTTTCGTTTGGTGGCTATGTCGTCGATACGCCCGGCATCCGGCAATTTCAACTGTGGGACGTCATTCCGGAAGAAGTTGCCGGATTCTTTCGCGAGCTGCGGCCATATGTGAGCCGCTGCCGCTTCCCCGATTGCACTCACACGCACGAAGACAACTGCGCGGTGAAAGACGCCGTGGCCGATGGGTGGATCGATGCCCGGCGGTATGAGAGTTATGTGCAAATCCGCTCAGGCGACGACGCGTGACGCCGCCCTTCTAATGCTATAGCGCAATATTTCGACCACTGATAGCACGGATAAAGACGGATATCTTCGTGCAACGGTACGCTTTCGGTCGCTTCACCGGCCCTTTAACAAAGTGAGTGGCATTGTAGCGTGCTGCCATCCGTGAGATCCGTGAGATCCGTGAGATCCGTGGTTCTTATGTTTTCTGCGTTGCGCTGTAGTGTTAGATTCGTTGTGTACACAAATCGCACGGCATCGCTACTTGATTTCACAGTATTTCGACAAGAAATACGTGGCCCAAAGCGTTAGACTGTTGGTGTCTTACTATGCTTTGTGTTAGCAACATGAGAGAGTTCTCTGTGAATCACTTTCTTTGCCTCTGCCGCCTATTTTCTGTCCTCTCAATCGTATGCGCCGCAGCAAGTCCCGTGGCGGCTCAGCCGCCGACGCCTTCTGACCCCGAGAGCATGGCCATGGGGCGTTTGCCGGGGACGTTTCCCACGACGGTGACGGCGGCAAACATGAAGTTGGAGCAATTCACTCCGGCGACGCTCGATGGGGACGGTTCGAACAACATGCGGATTTCATTTCCGGCAGCCGGGCCCCTTAAATGGACCGAGTCGCGGCATAACGAAGGCGATATCGCGCTCTTGATCGGCCCGGAGATGCCCAACGACGCCAGCTATTTTCCGCCGACGACTTTTGTGGACAACTACCAGCCGCTGTCAGGCGGACAGCCGTTTGAGAATACAACGTTGGCATGGCGTGTGAACCAACAGACCGGGGCGTTGCTCGCCACGGTCAACCACAACGGCGTCAACTATGGAAACAATTTCTCGTACAACGGTGCGCCTGTCGGCACGATCCACGGGATTGCGTATTTCAACCAAACAGTGCGCACAGGGGTGGGGCTTCCGCATGAATGACGGCGAGTTTCGCAATGGCGGTAACTTCTCCAGCGACTTGCAAATGGGCATCGCCGGCTTCGACGACCTGCGGGGTGAAGGCAACACGAGTACATCGGTTGGTTATTTTCCGTATCAGCAAGGATGGACAGGCGCCTGGGTCAACAATGGAACGGCTGATGGCGAAGCGGAGTTTGCAACCTCGTCACCCGGTTTGGCTCCATCTACGGTGAATTGGTTCAACGGAGTGGCAACTGTGCGGCTGCCGAATGTGAATTCGGCAACTGACGGCATGCTGTTTGTCGCGCCTACGAATGGCGACAACGTGACAAACATCGCCGCGCGGCCCGTGAACGGCGGTTGGAACATCGCCGTGCGAGAAGATCACAGTGCAGATTTCAGCGGCCAGACACTCGTCGACGGCACACAGAACAGCTTTCAGTTCTTGTACGTGCCGTACACGGCGACGAATTTGATCGCTGGGCATGTGAATGGTTCGAACGGTTCGTTGATCAGGTCAGCCGGCGACATGTTTTTTGGTATTACTCGAACAGGCCCTGGCCAGTACTCACTTAGCATCGACGGCCCCGGCCCAACCAAACGCGGCGAAAACGACGGGATGCTGATTCTTTCGGTGGCAGGCGCGCTGCCGAACTCCAATACGCTGGCGGACCGTAAACTCATGTCGTATCAGTACGATGCCGGGTCGGGCAACTTCATCATTCAATCGCGAGAGCTTACGGCCACGAATGATCCCGCCAACAGTCAGAATCAGTTTGGCGATGTGCTGTCGCTGCGCGACGTCGATTTTTACTTCGCGTGGGTCAGCTTCACGAATCCGCTGGCGCGAGGTATCTCCGGCGATTACAACAACAATGGCACGGTGGACGCGGCGGACTATGTGCTGTGGCGCGACAATCTGAACTCCTCCGTCACCCTACCCAACGACACGACGCCCGGCATGGTGCAGCAGGCCGACTATGACGTGTGGCGAGCCAACTTTGGTCGCTCAAGTACGGGCGCTCTTGGAGCCGGGATCGATCCGCAAGGCGTGCCGGAGCCGGCATCGCTGTGGCTGGGCTCGATCGTGTTTGGTCTCGTTGCGGCAGCACGCACCCGATCGCCACGATAAAACGTGCTAATATGTGGTGGGGTGTGGTCGCCGCGGCGACCTCGCGGTGGAGAATTGGGCTGCCGCGATCGAGCACGGCACTGCTTGCCTCCCCTCGGCCCGCGATTATTTGACGGCGAGCAGTGTGGTTCGGCGTGGCGGCGAAATTCGGTGCGCCGCAAGGTCGCCGCGGCGACCACACCACGTATCATCCGAACAATCATTTAACTTGAAACCACTTGCCGTGCGCTCTGCCGCGGGGCTAGAGTAAACTACGAGTGTGGTTGATATTCGATTAGTCCCCAGATTTGCCGGGAGGTGTCACATGCGTGCGCGACAATATCAATGGCTGTCGATCGGGCTGGTAGTCGGAACGATTTTGTTTGCAGTCGAGTTTGTGAGCTACGCTCAAATCGGTGGAGGTGCATCGCGAAACACTGCAACGCCACGACCGGCTTCCTCGGCAGAAACGAGTTCCGAGCGCGAACAAATCTGGAATAGCCCGAACATGCTTCGTGCGCGGGCCTGGTTGGTAGACTATTGCAAGAACTCGGCGAAGGTAACTCCCGAGATGGCGAAGCATTATCAGGACGAACTGGCGAAAATGACGCCGTCGCAGTTAAAACTTTGGCTGCTAAGATTCGACCACGCCGAGGAACAGTTGCAGCAACGGCAAGCACTGTGGCAGCAGGCGCACGACGCATCGTTGAAACAAGCCCTGGCGGCCAATCAGGCCACGCAACGTGCGTATGCTGCGATCAATCAGGGAGAAAGCGCAGCGGCCGCCCAGGAACAGCAGCAGCTAAATGTGCAGGCTCAAGATCGGGAAAACATGGCGGAAGCGAAGCAGCTCGAAACTGTGGGGCCGTATGGCGGCGTCGGGTATCCCGGTTGGGGCGGGATTCATTACCACTACCACCTGTATCCGTATGCGTACTGATCAGCACGTCGTTGCGATCGTGGGCACCTCACGTGTCCTGCTCGACAGCGGCTAGCGTTTCTTCCGTGACGTTGGCCGGGCGGAGGATGAAATACAGCACGGCAGCCGTCAGCGCGATGGCGCCCGCGATAATTGGTGCGCGTGGGTTGGCGTTCGCCGCGGTCACTCTGGCCACAATGAGCGCCGCATTGAGCAGTACTCCGCACGCCGGAATGATGATCGGTACTTCAAACGATCCCGGCTCTTCATTTGGCCGCAGTTTCAGGACGATGAGTGCCGTATTCACCACCATGAACGAGAAAAGTAGCAACAAGCCCGTTGCCGAAGCTAAGGCGTCGACGGCCTTTTCTCCACCGGAAACAGCCAGGACCAACACTACCACGAGTAACGTGAGTATCGCGACATGGGGAGTGTGTCGACGCGGATGCACTCGGCCGAGGGCTTTGGGAAGCAGGCCCTGCCGCGCCATGCCGTACAGCAAACGAGAGCCCATGATGTAATTGATGAGCACGGTATTGGACACCGCGAATAGAGTGATGAAGTCGAAGGTCCGCGCGGGAAGCCAGGGGGCGGCGCGGCTGGCTACCATGGCCAGGGCCGAGGCGTCGGGATTGACAAATCGTCGATGGTCCACGACGGAGACGGCCGTCACGGCAACTCCGATGTAAAGAAACGTGGCGATCACCAGTGCCAGGACAATTCCCCATGGCATGGTTTGCTTCGGCTCTTTTACTTCTTCCGCGACATTCAACATGTCTTCAAAGCCGATGAACGAGAAAAATGTCAACACGGCTCCCGTCATCAGCATGGAAAAGCCCAGTCCGTGATGCAACATTTGTCCGTTCGGGTCGAATGTTGCGTGCGGCGTCTCGAAGTAGTTGACACTGCCCCAAAAGCGGCTGCCCACGGCGATGATAAACAGTAATCCGCCGACCTCCACGAACGTGCACAAGTAGTTCGTCCACATCGATTGGCGGATGCCCCAAAAGTTCACGAACGTCATGAAGCCGAGAAAGGCCAGCGCGGTCACCAGCCACGGCGAGCCGGCCATTTTTCCCACGGTGTTCGCGAATACATTGGTGGAAGTGGCCATCGACGTCAGACCCGATGCGGTGACCATCAAGCCGACCAAGTACGACAGAAACGGGAGATGAAACTGCGCGTTGCGTAACATAGGCCGCACCAGCCGCTCTAGGATAACGCGATGAAATGCAGGCATACGAGAGCCCAGTGAGCATGGCCGCCACCATCGACACGACGAACGCCACCCACACTGCGTTACCCAACTGTGCGGCCGCATTGCCGACCGTACCGTAGATCCCGGCGCCGACCATGTCGCCGACGCCATAGACCACGAGCGAGAAAAGCCCCATGGTGCGCAGCAGGGTCGGCGCCTGGTCGCTGTGCGCGACGAATTTTTCCTTCCTGAGTTCGGTATCGGCTGAGTCATTCTGAAGGCCTACCGAAATCGTTATGAATCAGTATCGCGGTGAACTGTATTTGGCGAGAATGCCGGCAGGCAAATGGCGATGTATTCTGCGCCATCGGGCGTGTCGTAGCAAACCCATTCACCCGGCTGACAAACAATGGCCTGTCCCGCTTCGACAGTCAGTGAACCGTTTTCGTGTTCGACGCGCAACCGGCCGCTGAGCACGATGCTGATTTCCTGAAACTCGGGTCGCTGCCCTGGTTCCGTCCACCCGGGCGGCGATTTCATGCGGGCAATGCTGACTTCCGCGTGGCCGGAGTTGACTCGACCGACAAATTCTTCAATCTGTTTGGGTTTGTTTCCGGCGGCGGCGATTCGAGTGGGTTGTGCGATGAGCGTGGGCATGCGTCAATTCCTTCCGCGCTCAAGATAGTGCGACGGTGGCCGAAGATCAATGCATCGCTCGCATTTGTAGGTCAGGCTTTCTAGCCTGACGTTTTGGCGATCTAAGTCAGGCTAAAAGCCTGACGTACTATGCCGCCAAGCGCAATGATGAACCGCGGAGAATGCGATAGATGGCTTGCGTCACGTTTGCGGCTGCGTCGGGACAGGCGAACGTGCGCATCCTTGCCGCCATTTTGGACCGCAGTTCCGTGTCGCAGAGGAGCGGTTCGAGACGCCCGCACAGCTCAGCGTCGAAAGGGCCAGTCAAATCGGTTTCGTCGATGATGATCGCGGCGCCGTTTGCCGCGAACACTTCCGCGTTTGCCATTTGATAGTCGATGGCGGGAGGATATGGCACCAGGATCGCCGGAACACCGGCCAGCGCCAACTCGGCCAGCGTCGTGCCGGCAGCGCGGCACACGACGAGGTCCGATTCAAACATGATCGACGCCATTTCATCGATGTACGCGACGACCAGCGCGTCGACTCCTGCATCGCGGTACCGGCGAGTCGTGTCTTGAAGCTGGCCCTCACCCGATTGATGCACGATTTGCCACCCGGCCAACCCGCCGCCTAAGCGGGCTAGTGCTAGCGGTATCGATTCGTTAAGCGTGCGGGCTCCGCCGGCTCCGCCGATAATGATTAGTCGTTTTTCGCGATCAGGATTTTGGTCTGCTGCGCTGGAGGGCACTTTCACTTGCCGCTGTCGATAGAGCCGCTCAAAGGCCGGCCTTGCAGGGTTGCCCGTTAAGCTGACCGCCACTGCAGACGGAAAGTACGCGGTCGTTTCGCGAAATCCAACGCAGACAGCACTGGCCGAGCGGGCCAGCCAACGCGTGAACGCGTCCGGGAACAACATCTTGCTCCAACATGACCGTGGGAATGCCGCGCGACATAGCCGCCCGAACTGTTGCGGCGCTTGCAGGGCCACCCAGACCCACGACCAGCGACACACGGCGTTCCCTGAGAAACCAGCGCGAAGCCCAGTAGCCTGCCACGTTGTGCGTGACAAACCGAACTGCATTCGAGCGCATTTTGCGGAGCCGGCTGCGATGGAAGATTAGCGAAGGCGAAGCCTGCGGCTCGAACGGCATGCCGTTCCAACGACCGGCTGCCGCCGACGAATGTGATCACAGCGTCTGGCAGCTGCTCCACAACGTGAGCAGCCACGGCCAGCCCGGGATAGAGGTGGCTTGGCGTGACACCTCCGGCGAACACAATGTGCAAGGGTCGAGGCATGGAGCGAGACGGTGAGTAGGTCCGGCGAGCCGAGCCGGACACTGATTCGCGTGCCGCTCGGCTCGCGGCACCTACCACAAAATCCGCTGAGACACCGGAGCGGCGAGCCGTCGCCGCCCCGGTGCTCAGACGTAAGCTTCATCGTGAAGCACCTGCCATGCGCGGTTGACCCAGAAACCGCATTGCACGGCAAGCCTTATGCTCCAACCCAGGGAGGGTGGACGCGCAAAATCCCGCAATTTCGCGCGGCCGACGATGAAGCCTCAGCGTATGTCGATGTTTTGATTTGAAAAGTAGGGTGGGCACGGCCCACCGAATCTTTGTTAACTCAGCCAGAGCTTTTGAACCACAAAGACACAAAGTGCACAAAGAGAGACGACGAGAATGAAAGAGGAGATAAGAAAAAATAGCGAGTTTACGTGGATCCAATCTTCGTGTTCTTCGTGCCTTCGTGGTTAATGCTTGCCTTTCCGGTACCAAACCTGACTATGCGGCCATTCGCTGCTTCGCTGCCGGCGCGAAATCGCCGCTTAATACCTGGCGAACCAATGCCTGATCGTTCACGGGTGGATCGTCGTCGTGAGGAACGCAGGACACGCGCTCACCCATGCCGGCTACAACCACCGTGTCACCTGCGCGTGCTTCACGCAGTGCCCAAGCAATTGCCTCGTCGCGCTGGAGGATGACTCGGGCTTTTCGCCGGTCGGCGAAACCACCATGCAGCGCAACACACGCACGGTGTGAAGTAGCATTTGGGGAATTGTTGGTGACGACCGCCATGTCGGCCACCGCACCCACCACGCGACCCATAGCGGGCCAGTCACCCGCTTCACGGTCCGCATCTGCACCAAATGCGCAAATCAAACGGCCTTGGGTCACGCGCCGCGCGGCCTGCAAGCATGCCCGTAACGATGCCGCCGTATCGGCCGCGTCGACAAACACCGTGTAGTTCTGTCCGCACGCAATTCGCTCCATGCGGCCGGGCAGCACGTCGACCGCTTCCAGGCCGCGGGCAATCGCGGCGAGATCGATGCCATACGCCAGCGCGGTGGTCGCGGCAGCAAGGCAATTGTAAATGTGATGGTCGCCGATAATCGCGGTCCGCACGCCGACCGAATCGTCGCCGGCGTTCAGCAGGAAGATCTGCTCGTTAACATGTTGTTCGATGATTTGCGCCGTGACTTCCGCCGGGTTTTGCAGCCCGTACGTGAGCGCTGGAAAATTGAGATCGCTCAGCATGCGCACCGACACCGGATCGTCGGCGTTGAGAATTGCGACGCCATCGGCATGCAGGTAATCGAAAATTCGCCGCTTGGCCTGGCGATAGTTTTCTGTCGACTCGTGCCAGTCCAGATGGTTGCGTCCGACGTGGGTGATACACACGGCGTCGAGCGAAACTCCGGCCAATACTTGCCGCGACAACTCACGACTCGATATTTCGACCACCGCAAAGCGGCGCACCCGCTGCGGCCATCTGGGCCAGCGACCGGGCCAGCACCGGCGGCGCGAGTGGTGCATCGAGCGGGGGGCGATCGTCCATGCCGTCCCAGTATCCGAAGGAATCCAGCGTGCCTGCCGGCCTGCCCGCCTCGCGAAGAATCGACGTGAGCAATCGGCTCACAGTAGTTTTACCGTGCGTGCCGGTGACGCCAATTACCTTCGGAATGTCGCGAGGGATCGCCGGCCAGCGCTTGGCACAATCGGCCGTAAGCGGAACGGCTGTCTGAGACGACGCACTGCGGCACATCAAACACCGGCAGAGGTCGCTCGCAAATGACCGCGGCTGCACCGCGCCGAGCTGCTTGTTCAGCGTAGTCATGCCCGTCGCTGTCGGCATCGGTCACGGCGACGAATACGTCGCCCGGCCGAACGAGCCGCCAGTCGCTCGTGCAGCTGGTCGCCCGGAGGTCCGGTGCAGATTCCGCCATAAGCCTCGTGGGCGAATAAATCGCGGAGAGAAACCCCGGCACAGTTGGATGAATTGCGTCACGCGAGGCCTCCTTGCCTGCAGCGTGTCGAACTTGTGGGACAAGTCGCATCGCCATGCGTGTTGGCGGCCGGCCATTTGGTCACGCCGCCTTCGTCGCGGGGGGATGTTCGAAGATTTCCGTCCCAGCGTCAAGGCCGGGTTTTGATTGCCAGCAGCCCGAGCGGCGGAGGTTCGCCATTGCACGTCTGGCGGATTGGACTATACGCTCGCCGAAAGTAAGCTAAAAGATCCACGGGAGAATGCTGGCATTCCATTGAATTGACCGAAACTATGGCGCAGGACGACTTCGACATCGATCGGCTCGCTGCATATCTGCATATGATGCCGGCGGCCGTGGTGAAGCTGGCCGAGCGCGGCAAGCTGCCGGGCCGGCGTGTCGGCGGCGAGTGGCGGTTTTCGGCCGCGGAGATCCACCATTGGCTGGAAGATCGCATCGGCCTGTCCGATGACGAGGCGCTGGTGCAAATGGAAGGGGCACTGGATCGGGCGGCGGATACCGCAGCGGAAGATGAGATTTCGATTGCCGAATTGCTGCGGCCGGAGGCGATTGAAGTTCCGCTCGATGCCCGCACTCGCGGCAGCGTGATTGTGAAGATGACCGAGCTTGCCGCACGCACGCACTTGCTATGGGAACCGGAAAAAATGGCTGAGGCAGTGCGAGCTCGCGAGGAAATGCATTCCACCGCGCTCGGATAACGGCGTGGCGCTGCTGCATCCGCGGCGGCCGATGCCGGCCGATGCTGGCCGAGGCCGTGCTGGCGCTTGGAATCACGCCCGGCGGCATTCCCTTCGGCAGCGGCGGCAGCCTGACCGATATCTTTTTCTTGATCTGCTCCACCAGCGATCACGAACATTTGCGGATCCTGGCGCGACTCAGCCGGGTAATCAACGACTCAGGATTTTCTGCGCAGCGATGCGCGCTGCGAACGACGCCAAAACGCTGCACCGACTGGTCCGTGACCGTGAAGATGTTATCCGTAACACGTGAGGCACAGTGCATGAAGTTTGCGCAGCTTTCGGCAACACCCCTGTTGGTGAAGCTCGTCGGCGAGATTGATCATGCCGACTTCGACGAGACTGTCGCGCAAATTCGGGCGGATGTGCGCATCGTGACAGATGGCGACACGCCCGAGCTGATCGTCATCGCGCAGAGTCGGCCCGGCGCGATTAGCGAACGTGTCGTGCAGAGTTTGACGCCGTTCTGCACCTTTGGCCGGCCTGGTTGTGCCTGTTAGGCAGTTGGTGCGAAGGGGAGGCGCGTACGGGCCGGCCGTGGCCCGATGTGACTCGGCTGTATTGGTATCAGTTTCCCGCCTGGTGGCATTTGCAGTTGAAGCGGCGAAGTGGCGGGTTGTGCCCCGACTGGGCTCGACCGGGCAACTTCGAGTTTCGAAAGCAGTCCGCAATGTCGTAATCCAAAGAAATGCGCCATCCGGCGTGGTAACGCTGCGGACGTTTCAACGTGAAATGGCCGAGGCGCTTGCGAACGTCGTGCGGAATTCCGGCTACTGCGACAGTATGGCAGTACGCCGGTCGGCCGATTTCACTGTGCGCGGGAATGCTGGCCGGCGTTTGGGACGGCGGGCAGTTGGATGACCGTGAAGCTGAGGACTTGACTGCGTTCTGTCGCTCGCTGTCATCGCGACGCGGCGCCGGTGGTCGTCGTTATTAGATTATCCGCGTCGCGACAGTTTTGATCGAGCGCTGCGAATGCGGCGCGGCGGCCGTGTTGGGAAAGCCGTGGCGCAACGACGAGTTGGTTGCGACGATCGAGATGGCGTGTAGCGCAGCGTGACGCAAGACGCGCCGCGTGATCGGCTGCTTGAGGTCTAAAGCTCTGCCACCTCGCTGCGAAGTATTTCCCGCTTCCAATCCGGTTCGTGAATCGGCCAGCAGCTCACGCACTGCAGGCCGGATTCTGGATCGAGCGTCTGCCAACGAGGGCAATCCGGTAACGTGTGACTTGCTGCCAAACGGAATTTTCTTCCGGCAGCAATTGCCGGTGGGCGCGCCGTCACGTTGCTTCGACGCCAGTGCACGCGGCCCAAATCGCAGACCGTGATCACGATCGGCGGCCGCATTTCCAGCATTCGCCGGGCGATGAGCTCGTGACTGGCGGTGGCATAGCGTTCTTTGAGCGCCAACAGGTCCCAGTCGCAAGTCGCGGCCGTCGGCGGCGAACCAGCGCGCGGCAACAGCAAAGCAGTTCGCCAGGCGATTGGCGACCAGCTCGCGGGCGGTCGGCAGCGATTCGTCAAATGCAACGCCGAGCCGCTCGAACACCCGGTAGGCGACGCTTTCGCCAATTTCGTGTGCGACGGCCCATTGCTCGCGTTCGGGCCGCTCGGCCTGCGCCGACGACGATCGTGCCACCCCGCTCGGCATGGCGTCTGTTCGCTGCACAGCCGCACGAAGCGGCCGCGGTAGGGCATCGCGAAATCCCGGGCGACGACCAGCCCCAAGCCGGCCGCCACGGCAAAAGCGTCGACCGGCGGCTCCAGCACGCCGGCCTCCCACAGCACCTCGGCGGCACAGGCGTCCAGGGCCGCGGCAAATTCGTCTTCAGGAATTTCGGCGATCATGGCGAGAGCCCAGAAGTTAATGAGTCGGATGAGTTATATACTAATGTACAGTAGTCGTTGCCAAAAACAATGGTTTGGCAGCACGTTTCGATCGGCCGATTGGCCGACAGGGCTCTGACCGCTAGAATTGGTAGTTTGCCCTCGACTCGCCACTACACCGTTGCGCAGCGACAATTCGGGCTGCCACATCAACCGCTGGGATTTTCGAACCACACGTGCCAGACACTTTCACGAATCAGCTAGCTCGCAGCGGCACGAAGGGCCGCTACGCGTTCGTCAGCCTGGGCTGCCCGAAGAACCTGGTCGACAGCGAGCGGATGCTGGGCATGCTGCAGCTGGACGGCTATGAGCTGGTGAACGATCCGCGTGGCGCCGATTTCGCCGTCGTCAACACGTGCGGGTTCATCGAGGCGGCCCGGCAGGAATCGTTCGCGGCGATCGATGAGATGCTCGAGCTCAAGCGGCGCGGCGAGCTGCGCGGCGTGATCGTGTCGGGCTGCCTGGCCGAGCGGCAAAGCGAGTCGCTGCTGGAAGCGCGGCCGGGGATCGATCACTGGTGGGCGTGTTCGGCCGCGAGGAAGTCACCAAGGTGGCCGACCGGCTGCTGGGCGGACTTGACCGAGCAGCGGACCGTGTTTCACCCGGCGCCGACGCACCCGCTGCCCGACACGGCCCGCATGCGGATCACGCCGCGGCATTTCGCGTTTCTGAAAATCTCCGAAGGCTGCGACCGGCTGTGCACGTTCTGCGCGATCCCGCGGATGCGCGGCAAGCACTACACGAAGCCGATGGAAGAAGTCATGGCCGAGGCCCGCGAGCTGGCGGCCGACGGCGTGCGCGAGCTGGTGATCGTCGCGCAGGACACGACTTATTACGGCATGGACCTGTACGGCCAGCCGCGGCTGGCCGAGTTGCTTCGCGAGCTGGAGCAAGTCGAAGGCCTGGATTGGATTCGGCTGATGTACTTTTACCCGATGTACATGACCGACGAGCTTGATCGACACGATCGCCGACGTCGAAGCGGATCGTGCCCTATCTCGACATGCCGCTGCAGCACATCAACGATCGCATGCTGCGGCGGATGCAGCGGCGCGTGAACCGCGAGAGACACGAAGACGCTGCTTGGCGAAGCTGCGGGCGCGCATTCCGAATCTCGTGATGCGGACGACGTTCATCACCGGCTTCCCGGGCGAGACCGATGCCGAGTTCGACGAGCTGGTCGAGTTCGTCGGCGAGCAACGCTTCGAGCGGCTGGGCGTGTTCACGTATTCGTTCGAGCCCGATACGCCGGCGGCGAAGCTGCCCGATCACTTGTCCGAGGAAGTCAAGGACGAGCGGCGCGAGCGGCTTGATGGCAGTGCAGCAGGAAGTTGCGTTCGAATGGAACGACGCGCAAATCGGCCGGCGGCTGGACGTGACTCATTGACGCGGCCGTGCCGGATGAAAAGAATGCCTGGGTCGGCCGCTCGTATGCCGATGCGCCGGACGTGGACGGCGTCGTTTACGTGACAGGCGAGAGACTTGACGACCGGGGCGATCGTGCCGTGCGAGATCGTGGCCCGCAGCGATTACGATCTGGTGGCAGTGGCCGTCGATAAGCCGCGTTAATTGCACCGCGAAAAATCGCTGGAGTTTCCATTCATGGAGGAACACGCTTCTACTGGGCCCATCTCAGCCGGTCGCTCGCCCGTGTTGGCGACAATCTGGAACGTGCCCAATCAGCTGACGATCGCTCGGCTTGTGCTGTCGATCGTCTGCTTCATCGTTCTGTCGTTCAACTTTTATCTGGCAGGCGTTGATCCTGTTCGTGATCGCGGCCGGCACCGACTGGGTCGACGGCTACTGGGCCCGGCGCTACGGTCAGATCACGCAGCTCGGCCGAATTCTCGATCCGTTCGCAGACAAGATCATCATCTGCGGCACGTTCATCTTTCTGGCGGCGGTTCCGTCCATCGATAACAGGTCGATCGACATCCGAGATCTGCGGCCTGGATGGCGGTGGTCGTCGTGGCGCGCGAAATGTTGGTGACCGCGCTGCGCAGTTTCTTCGAGGAGCATGGCACCGATTTTTCGGCGCAATGGTCCGGCAAGTGGAAAATGGTCTTTCAATGCGCCGCGGTTGCTTTCAGCCTGTGGCGGCTATGGTACTACGGTTTCAATGCGTCCAGTCAGTCGTGGCAAATTGAGCCGCCCGAATGGACGACCTGGGCACTGCGGCTGGTAGTGTGGGTCGCGATCGGCATGACGATCTATTCCGGCTGGGGCTACGTCCAAACCGCCATTCGACTGCTTAAGCGGTGACACGGCCTTCGCATTAAAAGCGACGGCGAGGGCTTTTCCCGACCATGGAGCAAATCTCGGTTGAGCCGTGGGTCGTTGCCCTGCAAGGCGGCGTGTTTTTCGCCAGCATCGTAGTTTGGTTGCAGATCGCTGTCTTGTGGTGGCGCGGCGAGGCGATTCTTGAATACCAGCCACGCTCGCCTGTGCCGTGGGGTGCCGTGGCGATTCTGCCCGCCGTTGCGTTTATGTTGCTGGCCTTATTCTCTGATCCTGCAGGTGACGCACGGCCACCACAAGAATTGATCGAGGATCCTTGGGAATCGGCGCAGCACCTGGTCGCGGCGATGGTTTTACAGGCCATGATGACTGCGCTGGTGATTGGAATCGCGCTGTTGGCACGCGCCACGTTGCGCGATTTGGGCATCCCGACAGCTCGCCAGGTGACTCGTGATGTGGGGCTCGGCGTGGCGACGTTCCTGGCTGCCGTTGCTCCCGTGCTCTGCGTTCAAGCCCTGCTGCTTTCTTTGACGCAGCAGAAAGAGTTGTCGAATCATCCGCTCGTGAAAATGGTGTCCGGCGACGAACGGCAGTTGGGCGTGTTCGTGTTGGCCACAATTGCCGCTGTAATTGTTGCGCCAATTTGCGAGGAAATACTATACCGGCTTGTGCTGCAGGGCTGGCTGGAAAAGTGGGAGGACGAACGTCTCGGCTGGCATGTCATGGGTTCGCCCGGTGAAGTCGCAAGCGACGATGCCGGCCTTGCCGTAGATACGCCTGTGGCCGAATCCTGTTCGGCACCGGCCGTTGAAGCAACTCCGCCGGTGCGTGGCGTCGCGGGTCTGCCGCACGGTTGGTTCCCGATTCTGACCAGTGCTGCACTATTTGGCGCAGCCCACTATGGTTACGGGCCCGAACCGGTGCCAATCTTCTTGCTAGCGATCATTCTGGGATTTGTGTACCAGCGCACGCACCGGATCATTCCCTGCATTGTTGCGCACTCGCTATTCAACGCATTGACGATGCTCACGCTGTGGGGGCTCAAGCTGAACGAATGATCGAGGTCAAGCAGGATTCTCGCGGCGTAGTGCTGCCCGTATCTGCGCAGGCCGGTGTGCGCCGGAATGGGATTGCCGGCGTGCGGAACGGAATGCTGCGCGTGGCCGTGACGGCTGCGGCGGAGAAGGGAAAAGCGAACCGAGCAATTATTGGCGTTCTGAGCGAGGCGCTCGACGTACCAAAATCGGCGATTGAGATCGTGTCGGGGGAGGCATCATCGCAAAAGCGGTTGGTTATCGTCGGCGGCAACGCAGAAGCAATTGATGAGAAGCTTCGCGAACTGCTTCAATGTATCGGTCCGAAAGGCTAATCGCTCGGTTCAGCAAATGCTCGCGGCTCGACGCCGCTGGCCGGCCAAGTGTGGCGAAACGTGGCGTTGTTGCGGATGTCGCCGTGGAAATCTTCAGCGAGGCGCGGGTCGGAGAAGCCCGCACTTCTTTTTCAGGTCGAAAAGTTCTTGCGTCTTTCTGCGGCGACAAATAATGGATCGGCCCAAGTTGGCGGGCCAGGATCAGAATCCGGCAATAAGCATCTAGGATTTCCGTCCGCCAGTACGCTCGCTCCAAATCCTCGCCGTAAGCTCACGGTGCCGTGGTTGGCCAGGATGATCGACGTTCGACTTGTGCACAAACGGCAGGATCGTTTCGGCGAAATTTTTTGCCGCCGGGCGTTTCATAGGGCGCGATCGGCACTTCGCCCAAAAAGAATTCCACTTCCGGCAAAACGGCCTGCGGAATCGGCTCGCGCGTGATGGCGAACGCCGTGGCATGCGGCGGGTGGCAGTGGACCACGCTTTGCACGTCCGGCCGGGCGTTCATGATCTCCAGATGCAACAGCACTTCGCTCGAACGCTTTTTGCTGCCCGCCAGCTGGTTGCCGTCCATATCGACAACGCAAATGTCCTCGGGCTTCAAGAAACCCTTGCAGCACATCGTCGGGCGTGCACAGAACTTCCTCCTCGTTAAGCCGCACGGTGATGTTGCCGTCATTCGCCGCGGCAAATCCGCGTTTGTAGATCCGGTCGCCGATTTCGCAGATGGCTTGCTTCAGTTCGTGGACGTCTTGCATTTCGTCAGTTTGTTCGTACAGAAACTGACCACGGAGACACAGAGGGCACGGAGTCTTGAGTACTTTCCTCTTTGTGTTCTTCGTGTCTTTGTGGTTTAGTAATCTTATGTGAGGTAAACGATGACTTCAGTTCTTCATTTTCGCAAACTATTGGTCGCTCCGCCAGTCGCGCTGTCGAATGCAGGAAGTGCACGTTCGCACGTTCGAGATGCCGGAGGATGTGTCTCGTTGGCTGGCGCTGCGCGATCGGGCGATGGTCGAACCAATTGCCAGCAGTTCGGTCGTGGACCGAGGCCGACTTTTACGACGAGATGTTTAAGAAACCGTGGTGGCGTGCGGAACGTCACTTGGGTAGCGTGCGATGCGGATCATCCGCTGGGTGACATGATCGGTGCCGTGACGCTTGCTATGCGTGAAGGGAAGGCAACAAGTGTGCCCGTGGTGCATTGGCTTGTTAGTTGATCCCATCTGGCGTCGCCGCGGCGTTGGTCGCATGCTCATGTCGCGATTGGAGCGTGCTGCGTGGGATGCCGGCTGGCGCGAAGTGAAGCTTGAAACGCACGCCGGCTGGACAGCGGCGGTCGCGTTTTATCAGTCGATGGGATACGCCCCGCTGCGCGATGCGTTCGCCGCGTTGACTTTTCAGGATCGTCACGCGACGGCCGTCGAGTTTGATGCCGCCCGGCGGCCAGCAGTTGCAGCACGTGCGGGTATGCTTCCTTTTCGACTTCGAACACGCGCTTTGCGAGCGTGTCGGCCGTGTCGTCGTCGAACACGGGCACCGGCTGCTGCCAGATGATCGGGCCATGGTCGTATTCGTTGTCGACGAAATGCACCGTGCAGCCGGTCACTTTCACGCCAGCGTCGAGCACGGCCTGATGGACGCGGTGGCCGTACATGCCGGGGCCGCAGAAGGCCGGGATCAGTGCCGGGTGAATGTTCACGACGCGGCCGGCGAAGTCGTCCGGCACGGGCGCGAGCTTCAGGAAGCCGGCCATCGCGACGTAGTCGACGCCGGCATCGCGGCAGGCGGCGAAGATCGCGTCGCCGAATGCTTGATCGCCCGTCCGGACCTGCTGGAAAATCGCCCCGCGGCACGACTATCGTGCGGAATACCGGCCTCTTCGGCGAACTTCAGTCCGCCCGCATTGGCGGTGCTGGAGATCACCAGCCGGATGTCGATCGGCAACTCGCCTTCCGCCGCCAGGTCGATGAAGTTCTTGAGCGTGCGGCCCGGAGCCGGAGATGAGCACGGCGAGCTTGAGCGGAGCCGACATGCGCAGACTCGGCTCATTTCACGACTCGCACGATAGATCTGTCAAATCGTGCCCGAGCACCTTTGCCGTCGACTGGTTCAACACCCGCGATGCGGCTCGTTGACGATTTCGGTTGCCAGCGTTTCTTGTGCGATGTAGTCGCGGAATTTCTCGATGGCCGCGCCAACTCGGCTGAGTCGGTGACCAGAGCCAACTTCGATGCGATCAGTATATTCGCAGCCGATTTCTTTGCGGCGATCCTGGATCAACCGGACGATGTCGCGGGCCAGGCCTTCGGCGACCAGCTCGGGCGTCAGCTCGGTGGCCAGCACGACGACGACGCCCTTGATCATTGGCCGCGGTCCAGCCCGGGCTTGGCCGGATGCGGACTTCGACTTCTTCGTGCGTAAGAGCGATTGCCTGGCCGTCGAGCGTGAGGTCGATCTGGCCGTTGTCGCGGATGTTCGCCAGCAGGTCGGCGCCGGTTTGCTGGCCGAGCCATTGCTTGACCTTCGGCAGCAGCTTGCCGAGCCTGGGGCCGAGCAGCTTGAAGTTGGGAACCACTTCGTGCTCGACGTATTGCGCGGGGTCGTCGCAGAACTCGAGCTGCTTCACGTTGAGCTCTTCCTCGATCACCGCCGCGTGCTCTTCGAGCCACGGCTGGTGCGTGTATCGGCCAGGATCACTTCGACCTTGGCCAGCGGCTGGCGCACTTTCAGCTTGGCGGCGTTGCGGGCATTGCGGCCGAGCGAGGCGATCAGGCGCACGAGGTTCATGCGCGCGGAGAGCGCTTCGTCGATGGCGGCGGGATCGCCGGTTGGGTAGTCGGCGAGATGGACGCTTTCAGGAGCAAGGATCGAGGAGCGAGGGGTGAATGGTCGATTGCTCACCTGTCGTTCCTCGCTCTTCGTTCCTTGGCGAAACACGCCGGCCAGATTCTGCCACAGCGTTTCGGCCAGGAACGGCACGAACGGGGCGACGAGCTTGGTCGTCGTGAGCAGGCACTTCGTACAGCGTCCAATAGGCGTCGAGCTTTTCGGCGATCGCGCTTGTCGGCGGCCCAGAAGCGGTCGCGGCTGCGGCGGACGTACCAGTTCGACAGGGCATCGACGAACTCGGTGATCTGCTGGCAGGCGGCGAAGTTGTCGTAGGCGTCCATCCGCTCGACGACGGCCGCGGCCGTGCGATTCAGCTCGCTCAGGATCCAGCGGTCGAGTTCGCTGCGCTCTTCGATCGGGGCGATACGATTTCGCCGTTGCAAACGCCAGCGCATCAAGTTCGCCCGCCCCCCGCATCCGGCATCCTGCATCCTTCAGCCGCCGGATCGAACCCGTCGATGTTGGCATAGATCACGAAGAAGCTGTACACGTTCCACAGCCGCAGCAGGAACTCGGGGATGCTGTCTTTGATCGCCTGCTCGCTGTAGCGGATCGTCGTCCACGGCGGCTGGTTGGCGAAGAAGTACCAGCGCAGGGCGTCGGCCCCGTAGCGGTCGAAGATTTCGTTCGGCTCGCGGTAGTTCCGCTTGCTCTTCGACATCTTCTGCCCGTCTTCGCCGAGCATGAGGCCGAGGACGATGCAGTTGCGGAACGGATGCGGGATAGGGGCGAGGGCGAGGAGCTGGGAGCTGATTCGTCGATCTTTCCGCGTCCTCAGTCCTCGGTCCTCGCTCCGCCGAACAGCAGCGTGCTGATCGCCAGCTGGCTGTAGAACCAGCCGCGGGTTTGATCGAGGGCTTCGCTGATGAAGTCGGCGGGGAACTGCGCATGGAATTGTTTCGCGGCGCTGGCGGCCGTCCTCGCCGCGGTATCCCCACTGGGCGAACGGCATCGCGCCGGAGTCGTACCAGCAGTCGATCACCTCCGGCACGCGGCGCATCCGCGCACCTTTCGCGAACGGCGAGTCGTAGGTGACCGCGTCGATGTACGGCTTGTGGACGTTGAGATCGTCGGGCAAGTTCGGGCTTCGTCGCCTTCGCTGCGTCCCAGACTTCGGTGCCGCGTGACGCCGGGCTTGGCCAGCAGCTCGTCGTAGCTGGCGACCGCTTCCATCTTGCCCGGTTTGCTCGCAGACCCAGATCGGCAGCGGCGTGCCCCAGTAGCGCTCGCGCGAGAGGGCCCAATCGACGTTCGATTCCAGAAAGTTGCCGAACCGGCCGTCCTTGATGTGCTCCGGCAGCCAGTTGATCTTGCGCGTTGTTCGCGAGCATCTCGTCCTTGAACTGCGTCGTGCGGATGAACCAGCTCTCGCGCGGATACTGGATCAGCGGATCTTCTTCGGCCCGCCAGCAGAACGGATAGTCGTGAAGGTATTGCTCCTGATGGAACAGCAGGCCGCGCTGCTTCAGATCGCGGATGATGTCCTTGTCGCAGTCCTTGACCCAGCGGCCGCGGCATAGTCGGGCGCTTCGGCGGTGAATTTGCCGTCGGGGCCGACGGCGTTGATCAGCTTCGGGCCTTCGCCATCGACGAAATCGTTGCTGCTCAGCGACAAGCACGTCGAAGTCGACTTCGCCGAAGGCCGGCGCTTGGTGAACGACGCCGGTGCCGCTGTCGGTCGTGACGAAATCGGCGGCGACAATTCGCCAAGCCACGATATTCTTGCCGCCGTTCTAGTCGTCCGTCTCAGATCGCCTGAGTCGCGCCTTCGCTGATACGCTTGTAGATAGTAGTCAAACGGCGGCACGATATCGTCCGCCCGACAAGTCGCGTCCCATAACAGGTCGATTGACCTGTGCAATTCGTCGCTTCGACTTTTGCGGCGATCGTTTCGACAAGTCGCGCGGCGATGATCAGCTTCTCGCTGTGCCGTCGTCTGATCGACGACATCGAGTACTCCAGATCCGGATGCACAGCGGCGAATTGATTGCTCGGCAGCGTCCACGGCGTCGTGGTCCAGACGAGCAGCGATGTATCCGTCACGTTGCCCGTCATCATCGAGCAGCGGAAACTGCACATACACGCTCGGATCGGCCACTTCGCGGTAGCCTTGCCCGACTTCGCCGGCCGAAAGCGCCGTGCCGCCTTGGGCCCACCACCAGACGATCTTGTGGCCCTGGTACAAGCAGGCCGCGGTCGAACAGGTTCTTGAGCGACCACCAGACGCTTTCGACGTAGCTCTGGTGGTAGGTGACGTAGGCCTCGTCGAGGTCGACCCAGAAGCCGATCCGCTCGGTGAGCCGCTCCCACTCCTGCATGTACCGCCAGACGCTTTGCTGGCAGTTGTGGATGAACGGCTCGATGCCGTAGGCTTCGATCTCTTCCTTGGAGTGGATGCCCAGCTCTTTGCAGACTTCGACTTCGACCGGCAGGCCGTGCGTGTCCCAGCCGGCTTTGCGTTCGCAGCGGTAGCCGCGCATGGTCTTGTAGCGCGGGAAGAGGTCCTTGATCGCCCGCGTCAGGCAGTGGCCGGGGTGCGGCATGCCGTTGGCCGTCGGCGGGCCTTCGTAGAACACGAACGGCGGGCGCAGCCTCGCGCTGCTCCAGCGACTTTTCGTAGATTCGCTGTTCTTTCCAGAAGCGGCCGATCGCTAGCTCCTGTGATGGGAAGTTCACGTTGGCTTCAACGGGTTGGAACATTACGCTAGTTTCTAGACGTAGGTCAGGCTTTCCAGCCTGACATGTCATTGCAATGTCAGGCTGGAAAGCCTGACCTACGGCTGGAAAGGCGAATAGAACACGGGTACGATGTCCGTGCAATCGCAAAGGCTGCCCCAGCGTGGATGGCAATTGCGTAGCTGCCGATGGGGCAGGAACTTACCGATCCGGGACGGGTCGGCTTGGGTTGGTCGGTTTGATCGGTCAGGCGTCGACGACGTCGGATCGACCTTTATTCCTCGTCCTCAAATTCCGGCTCGACGGGCAATCCGCCTTCCTTCTCTTCGACGTCGTCGTCCTCGAACTGATCAGCGTCGCCGGGAAGTTCTTCGTCCCACTCTTCCTCGAAGTCATCGTCGAAGTCATCGTCGAAGTCATCGTCGTCGAAATCGTCGAACGGGTCGGTGGCGCACACCAATCGGTCGTCGATCGCTTGCCCCGGGAACGCAGCGTCAGAGCCAATGCTCGGACAATCGATTCCCGCCCACGTGGACACTGTCGTACCGCAACTCATCTTTCTCACCCTCGTCCTGTGTTCAGACTTCCAGTCATGAATGATACGCCTGCCTGCCCCCAGCGGCGAGCCAGTTGCCGGCCATGGCTGCGTAGGGAATTCTTATGCGCCTGCGGACCGATTTTGTCAAGAATCGACGAGGAACCGTCACCATTGCCCCCAAGATTTTGTGGCGGAGTCCGGCTCGGCGAATCCGCGGTTGCGAACTTGCTGGCGCGGAGAGACATTCGAAAAGACCGCGCGGGGCACGTCCAGCCGCTAAATTCGCGTAGATGCTGACGGAGAAGTGACTTTCAGCGGTTCGATGGGGAGTCCGGCGCGGGCGGCACCGTCGACGCGGTGGGTTGTTCCGGCCGAAAGCCGGGTTGCTTTTCGCTGCATAGCGGCCTGACGAAATGCGGCAATTTCGAGGTTGCCTGGCTCGTGACGTTCCCATTCGGTGATCACCACGTCTAACCCGGCGAGGTCCGCCACGGCCAGATTGGCTGCCGCCAGCCAGCGAAGGCAAAGCAGGTCGCGGCACCCGGCCTGATAGGCGCGCCGCAGCAGGCCCAGCCCGGCGGCCGCCTTTTTCGCGGCCACCAGCCCCGCGCCACGGACCACGGCGGGCAATTCTTCCCGCCAGGCGTAATCATTGGGCAGCAGTTGACATTGGGCAATTGCTTCACGTTCTCTGCCGGTCTTTACGTATAGCTCAATCATTTGCCGCCGCAGGCGCACGGAATCGGGCCGATCGGCCACGGCTTGTTTCAGCACCGCTTCCGCCCGATTCGTGTCACCCTGCAGTTGCAGAACCAGGCTCCAGCACGTCACCGCGACATCCGCCAGGTCGGCCAGATGCCAAATCGTCGGGTCGATTTTCCCGTTTTGGACGGCCATTTCGTACGATCGAGCCGCTAGGTCGAGGCGTCGCGAACGCAGTAAATAGCTGCCCATGCCGCACAGCAGTTGCGAATCGAGCGGGAATATTTCCAGCGCTTCCAAACAGGTGTTGATTTGTGCGTCGACGGCCGACGGGTTGTCGTCCATCGTCGTCAATAAGCCGTAATACGCTTCCAGCATTTCCGACGAGCCGTGTTCGGCCACATCGAGCGCATGCCGATATGCCTCGGCGGATTCCTTCGGTCGGCCAAGCTGGGCCAGCGCCTCGGCCCGGGCCAGCAGCGGAATCGCCTGGTTCGCGTTCTCGGTGAGCGACAAATTGGCCAGATTCAAAATGCGCCGGGCACGGGCCCGCTCCGACTCCCGGTCCGGCTGCGGCAATTGAATGATGCAATCCAGTGCGTCGACGCCCATTTCCGCGGTCAACACCGACGGCAGGATTGTTTCTCGTATGCGGCCAGCGAAACTTATTTCGCTCCGATGGGGCACCAGCCGCAACTGGCCAACTTGATCGGCCGACGTTGCCGAGCTGGACGCCGGCCGTTGCAGGAATAGCAAATACGACTTGTTACGCTCGGCAGACTCGTCGACAAAATTGCGAAGTTGCTGGCTAGCCACTTCGTCGAGTGTTTCACCTGCTTCCAGCCACAAGACCCAGTCGCCGGTAACGCGGAGCAGACAATCGTTACGGGCGGTTGAGTTGTCGTCTTGCCATTCAATCTGATCGGCGATATCCGCGCCGTTTTGGGCAATTGCCAGTGTGGCATCGCTCGATCCCAAATCGCACACGACGATCTCATCGGCGATAGCCCGCACGCTATCGAGCGTGGTCGCCAGCATAGCGGCCGCGTCGCGGACAATCATCGCTACCGACAACCGCGGTGGGCGCTGGGGCAATTCGATGTCGGCCATATAAGGAAATCGCGGGCGGACCTGTTTTGGGGGCCGAAGATTAGCCAAACTGGGCAGAAGGCGAAAGAGCGGTTTAGCACAAAACGGGTTCGGGAGTCTTTGAACCAGCCACTTGATTGCATACGTTACGGATGCTTGAACTGCAGTTAATTATGGAATTTGCGCGACGTCTCCGACCCCTTCGACACTGCCATGCCCGATACGACTTACCCACAACTCGATGTTATTGCCGTTGGAGCCCATCCGGATGATGTGGAAATCGCCTGCGGCGGGACGCTTGCCATGCTGGTCGACTCCGGCTTTCAGGTGGGCATCATCGACCTGACCGATGGCGAGCCGACTCCGCTTTCTCCCGGTCCGGATGTGCGAATGGCTGAGGCGAAGGCGGCAGGCGAAGCGCTTGGCGTTCAGCTGCGCACGCTGTTGCATCTGCCGAACCGCCGGCTATTCGACACGTTCGAAGCGCGCGTGAAACTGGCGATTGAGTTTCGCAAGCATCGGCCGCGGCTCGTGATTGGCCTCGGTGACAAAACGCCGATGGCTTCGCCCGACCATTGGCAAGCGATGCAGATCACCGACGCGGCCGTGTTTTATTCGCGGCTCACGAAGTGGGACGAGCAGTTTAGCAACTTGCCGCCGCACGTGATTACTCGGCAGCTCTATTGCTTGTTGGGTTCGCCACTGGCTAGCCCGACGATGCCTGGCGGACAAATCGTGGTGGACATCAGCAGCACCTTGGCGCGCAAGCTGGCGGCGATTCGCTGCTACAAGACACAGTTCCCGCCGGAGAAGGAGCACTTGTTCGATCGCGTGGACGCGGCGGACCGTTATTTGGGCCGGTCGGCCGGCGTCATTGCGGCAGAAATGCTGCATAGCCCGCGGCCGATCGTGATCAAGGACTTGATGCGCTCACTGTTTGAGTAGCGTGGGCATGGCCCACCTGCCTATCATCGCGGCACGTGCCGTCAAGAATTGGTGGGCGATGCCCACCCTACTATCTCACGCGCGTTTAAGCGAATCGCGGATCTCTCGCAGCAGCAAAATGTCTTCCGGTGGCGGTGGAGCATCGGCTGGCGGTTGCTCGTTGGCCCGCAGCCGAGTCTCGGCGAGGTTTACTGCCTTTACGAGCAGAAACACCGCCCAGGCGACGATCATAAACGTAATCACGTTGTTAATAAACGCGCCATAGTTCAGGTTGATCGCGGGTTGGGCCGGTGCACCATTGGCGGCCGGGACCGCATTCTTGAGCGGTATCGACAAGTTCTTGAAATCCACGTCGCTGGTGACATAGCCGATCGGCGGCATGATCACGTCGTCGACGAGTGATTTGACCAGCGTGCCGAATGCGCCACCGATGATGATGCCGACTGCCATGTCGATGACGTTGCCGCGCAGCGCAAACTTCTTGAATTCTTGAAATACGCTCATGGCCATCTCCTGTTGGAGCAACGAGGTAAGTCGCCGGCGACCCGTCAGGTCGCGGCTATTTTTGAGGTCTCATCCACTGCGCCAGCGGCGCAGTGATTCGAGTGTTTTTAAGATATCGGCTGGCAGGGGTGCCTCAAATGTCATTCGATCGGCCGTGAGTGGATGCGTGATTGCTAAGCGATGGGCATGCAATGCCTGGCGGTCGAGTAATAGTGCATTCGCTTGCTCGCTGGAAGTGGTACCCGCAGAATTCATTCCCCGTGACATCAATTCCAGCTCGCTCAGTGTTGCTCTGCCGCCGTATAGCCGGTCGCACAAGACCGGGTATCCAGCGTGCGCGAGATGAATGCGAATTTGGTGCGTACGTCCCGTCTGCGGCGAAACGCGCACGAACGCAAATCCGCGGAAACGCTCGATGACTTCGTACTTCGTAACGGCCGGTCGGGCCCTTGCGTCTTCGCGGCGAATTGCTTTCCTTTCACGATGCGTGGGGTGATCGCCGATCGGCTCGTCGATGACGTCCTGATCGCGGTCGGGCAAACCCACGACGATGGCGAGATATTCCTTTTCCACCTGCCGGGACTGGAATTGGGCGGAGAGCGCATCGTGTACCTGATCGTTCTTGGCGACGACGATGACGCCGCTTGTATCGCGATCAAGCCGATGGACGATACCGGGGCGGGTTGGGCCGCCGCGTCCGCTGAGCGTGCCAAAGTGGTGTGCCAGCGCGCTCGCGAGAGTGCCCTCCCAATGGCCCTTGGCGGGATGAACGATCATGCCCGCCGGCTTGTCGACTACGACGATCGCATCATCTTCATACAGAATTGCCAGCGCGATGTTTTGTGGGGCCGGCCCTTCGCGGGGCACATCGATCTGCCGCACGATAACCTGGTTTCCGGCCCGCAAACGCAGCGACGGTTTGGCGACGACATCGTCGACATTCACGTGACCGGCGTCAATCGCCCGCTGCAACGTTGCCCGGCTAAATGCGGGCAGGTGTGCGGCTAGAAACACGTCGAGTCGCCGACCTGCCTGCTCAGGCGCGACCAGGAATCGCTGCGGCCAGACTATGGGGTCAGAAGACAGAGTGGGAATTCGAAGGGCAAATTGATGGACGTCGTGCGCTAATTACTTCGGAGCTTCGGGCTCCGCTGGATTGGTTGCCGCGTCCGCGGGCGCGTTGCCATCGGTCGTGGCGGCAGCGTCTGGCGGAGCAGTTGAAGGCGGCGCGGTCACGGTAGTGGCCGGCGGACTGTTTGGCGTTGTTTCGTTCTGCGTGCTATCTTGTGCCGGTGTTGTTGCCCCCGATGCAGGTGCATAGCGGTCATCGCCCGTCGGCGTGTTGAAGTCGACCTCCAGCCCTTTCAGCAAGTCGTCGAGCGTTTGGCCGGTTGCCGGAGTTCCTGAGGGCGGTGCCGTACCTGTCGTGTCACCGGGCAATGCCAATTCTCCGGCGGAGAACTCCGGCTGAACTCCTGGCGTGCCGGGACCTGTGGGGGCTTGCGGCAGTTTGGGACGCGCCGTCGCCAACCAAGCATAAGTATCTTTTGCTTCCGGCTTGGCAAGTCGCTCGGCTTGACGCTTGGCGTACTCCTCGAAAGCACCCTTCACATTGCCGTAAGACTTGGCCGCTTCATCCAATTTGCCCTGAATTTCGTACGCTCGCGCAACACCCAAGCGAGCTCGATTCACGAGTCGCTCATCGTCCGAGGATTGAATTACGGATTGATACGCGCTCAGCGCCTTGGTGATCGCTTCCATGGCGGCCGGGCGGTTGTAGATGTAATCACGGGCAGCGATCCACACCTGGCTGTCGGCCCAGGTGACATCGGCCATTTGCTGCATCTTCGTGCCGGGATGCTCTTGGGCTGTCTGCCGAAGCTGTTCGACGTCCGGCACGGATTCAATCACGGCCTGGTTGTAAACATCCCAGGCCTGACTTTGCCGCGCGGACGATGATCCGGCAAAGTAAGACCACAGAAACATCACGACGACGACAGCAACGATACAGCCGGCGATCGTCGATGCGTACGGTCGCAACCGCTCGATCGCGACATCGAGTTTCTTGGCGAGTGTGTTGGTTTCCAATTGATGGCGATGTTCAGATTTCATCGGTAAATCTTTCGTAGAATTTCAGGCTCTTAGCTCACAAAAGTTTATGGCGATTGAAACGTTAGAGTCAAGGGCGACTGGCGGATCGTATTGCGAGCTTGTACGCTAGTTGGCTCGCAATAACGTCACTGGCAGGCCGAAAATTCGTCGTCGAAGAATGGAATTCTCATGCCCGCGGACTTGAATCCGGCTCAGCTCGACGCCGTGCGAACGTTGCGCGGTCCGCTGCTGGTGCTGGCCGGGGCAGGCACGGGCAAAACGCGCGTCGTCACGTATCCGCATCGCCGAATTGATTCGCAGCGGCATCAAGCCGGAGCGAATTCTGGCGGTCACGTTCACGAAAAAAGCGGCGGGCGAAATGCAGCAGCGGGCCAGCGAATTACTAACCGCGCAGTCGCCGCGGCGGACGCGACTGCAAATTCTCGCAAGAACGCTCCGGCGACGACCGGAGATCTCGACGTTTCACTCGCTGTGCGTGCGAGTTCTGCGGCGGCACATCGAGCAGCTCGGCTATCCGCAAAAGTTCGTCATTTGCGATCGCAGCGAGCAGGAGACGCCAGGCCCGCGCGGCGCTGCGCGAGCTGCGAACGGCGAATGCGGCCCTCGCGCCCGGCGATTTGCTGGGCATCGTCAGCCGATGGAAAGCCGGCTCGGTGCGGCCCGACCAGGCGGCCGCCGTCGCCGATCCGAGCGCGAGCAATTGGCCGCCGCCGGCTATCGCCGTTATCAGGACAATCTTGAAGCGTCTGGGCGCGGTCGACTTCGACGACCTGCTGCTGCTCACCGAAGAGTTGCTCGCCAAGTTTCCCGCCGTGCGCCGCGCCGAGGCCAGCGGTTCGATCACGTGCTCATCGACGAGTACCAAGACACGAACCGCAGCCAGTACCAGATCGTGAAGGCGCTGGCCGGCGGGCATCGCAACTTGTGCGTCGTCGGCGACGACGATCAATCGATCTACGGCTGGCGCGGCGCCGAGGTGACGCACATCCTGCGATTCCAGCAGGATTGGCCGGAGGCGAAGATCGTCCGGCTGGAAGACAACTACCGTTCGACGGCCGCGATTCTGCAGTACGCCAACACGCTGATCGCGTTCAATCGCCAGCGGCACGACAAGGTGCTGAGGGCCGGCGCAGCCCGGCGGCACGCGGCCGGCGATCATGCAGTGCCAGGACGAAACGCAGGAGGCGGAGCGCGTGGTCGCCGACATTCGCCAGCTGCTCGACGCCGCGCTGCAGCGAGCCGCGCGACATCGCCATCCTGTGCCGCACGAACGAGCAGCCGCGGTCGTTCGAGACCGAGCTGCGGCGGGCCAACGTGCCGTACGTGCTGATCGGCGGCATGTCGTTTTTCGACCGCAAGGAAGTCCGCGACATGCTCTCGTATTTGAAGGTGATCGACAATCCGCACGACGAGCCGGCGCTGGTGCGGATCATCAATCAGCCGCCGCGCGGCATCGGCAACGCGGCCCAAAAGCGGCTGCTCGAGGAGGCCACGTCGCGCGGCAAGTTCCTGTGGGACGTGCTGCCCGATGCGCTCGTGATCGACGGCGTCGATGCCAAGACGGCCGACGCGGTCGCACAATTTCGCCGGCTCATCGAGGAGTTTCGCAATCGCGACGCGAAAATGCGGCATCGCCCAGCTCGTGTCGCAGGTGATCGACAAAACCGACTACCGCGACGCGCTGGCGAAGCTCTATCCCGATCCCGACCGAGCGCGAATCGCGGCTGGCATCGCTCGAGGAAATCGTCAACGCGGCGGCCAGCTACGAGAAAAACCGCCGCGGGTCAAGTCGCCGCCGAGCTTGTCCGGATTCCTCGACGACATGCTGCTCAGCGAGCGCGACGACAGCGACGAAAAGGAATCGCAACTGGCCCGCAACGCGGTCGCCCTGATGACGCTGCACAGTGCGAAGGGGCTGGAGTTTCCGCGCGTGTATCTGGTCGGCATGGAAGAGGGCATTCTGCCGCACAAGCGGTCGCTGGCGATGGAGAACGACTCGGCGATCGACGAAGAGCGGCGGCTGTGTTACGTCGGCGTCACGCGGGCCCGCGAACAACTGACGCTGTCGTTCGCACTCACCCGCCGCAAATGGGGCAAGCCGCAGCCCACCATGCCCAGCCGGTTTCTCTACGAAATGACCGGCCAGGCGGAGAACTTCCCGCCGCGGGCCGCGGAGGCGAACAAACCGACGAAGCGGTCACGTCGCGCTCGCACTCGCAGATCGGCTCGACGCTAGCACTTCTATCGATCGCACGTGGTAGATGGCAGCAAATTGGCCTGTCGGCAGCAAGCTACGTTGCAAGCTGAAGTTGGAGAATTGCGTGCCGCGAGCTAGACTGCAACGCGAAGGGGTCGGGAGTCTTGAAGCCGCGCTGCCATCGGTTCTGCATCGAAGCGGTGGTCCGTTCCTATTTTAGTTGTCGCCCACGACTCCCGACGCCGTTTCCCCGATCCCCGCGCATGGAGGCGTCGATGACCCAGCCGATTGCGTCTGGTGCATGCCAGCGATTTGCACCTGGAGCAGCCGATCTACGGTCTGGCCGAGTGCCGGACCATCTGCGCGAGCTGCTGATCGAAGCACCCTACCAGGCCGCCGAGCAGGTGTTCGAAACCGCGCTCGCCGAAGATGCCGACGCCGTGCTGCTGGCCGGCGACGTGCTGAACGTCGATCGCGCCGGGCCGCCGGCGATCGTGCTGCTGCTCGATCAGTTCGCCCGGCTTGGCGACCGCGGCATTCCGGTTTATTGGGCCGGCGGCGCGGTCGATCTGCCCGACCTCTGGCCGCGGAGCGTGGCGCTGCCGGAAAACGTGCACGTGTTTCCGGTCGGCCGCGTGGAGACGCTCGATCTGGTGCGCGGCGGCGAAACGATTGCCCGCGTGCAAGGCACGAGTTGCCGCGAAGACGGCGAAGTCGAAGCCCGCGGCTTTCACCGCGATGCGCACGGCCTGTTCACGATCGGCGTCGCCTACGGCACCAGCGATTCGCCCGGCCACGAGGGCGACCGCGTTCACTACATGGCCCTCGGCGGGCGGCACGCTCAGCAAACCGTCGACGAGCAGCCGGGCATCGCCCACTATTGCGGCACGCCGCAAGGCCGCGGACCGACCGAAACCGGCCCGCACGGCTGCACGGTGGTCACGGTCGACGATAGCGGCCGCGCGAAGACTCGATTCGTCGCCACGGACGCCGTTCGCTGGTCGGAGCAAGCGCTCGAAGTCACCGCCTCAACGCGCTCGGAGCAGCTGCACGAGCGGATGGTCGAGCGGCTGGAAAAACTGCAGGCACAGCAACCCGGGCATCGATCACTTTGTGCGGTGGACCATTCGCGGCACAGGTCCGCTCGTGAATCGCCTGCGGCCGGGCGGACTGGCCGACGAGCTGCTTGTCGATCTGCGGCGAAAATTCGGCGAGCGTTCGCCCGTCGCGTGGAGCGTTTCGATCGAATGCGAGTCGCCGCTGAGCGTGCCGGCCGAGTGGTACGACCAGGAAACGTGCCTCGGCGATTTCCTGCGGCAGGTTCGCGAGTTCGAATTGCACGACGATATTCCGCTCGACCTGCAGCAGTTCCTGCCCGAAGACCTGGGCAACGATGCGCTGGCGGCGATTGCGCACGTCGACAATACCACGGGACGCGGTGAGCTGTTGCTCCGCGCGGCGAAGCTGGGCGTGGATTTGCTGACGTTGCCATTGGAGGAAGGCGATCTGCGCGAACGTGATCGCCGGCGAGCCGTTGGCTCGCGGCTGATGCGAACGCAATACCGTGCATCGTGTTCTGCCCCTCGACTCTTGACCCTCGACCCACATGAAAATCACCGACATCAAGATCGACGGCTTTGGCGTGTGGCACGATCTTGTCGCTGCGCGGCATTGTCGTCCGAGCTGACGGTTTTCTACGGGCCGAACGAAGCCGGCAAATCGACGCTGATGCAGTTCATGCGGCTCGGTGCTGTACGGCGTGTCGGCCGAGCGGCGCGAGCGGTACCTGCCGCCGGTGGTGGGCGGCCGGCCTGGCGGTTGGCTCAAAGTCAACAGCGACAACGGCCCGCTCACGATCAGCCGCTATGCCGACCGCGGACCGACGGACGTCGGCAAAGTCACGGTGATCACGGCCGAAGGCGAAGAGCAGGGCGACCGCTTGCTGCGCGAAGCGCTCGAGCACGTCGACGAGCCGACATACAACAACATTTTCGCGGTCGGGCTCCGCGAGGTGCAGGAGCTGGGCATCGCTCAGCGACACGGCCGCCGCCCAATGGCTGTACCGCCTCACGTCCGGCTTGGATCGCATCTCGCTCTACGATGTGATCCACATGCTGGCGGGCACGCGGAAGCGGCTTCTCGAACTCGGCCGACGAGAAATCGGAAATCCGCACGCTTGCCGGGCGACGCGAGCAGCTTCGCGGGGAGCTTGACGAATTGGTGGCCAAAGGCCGGCGCTGGTCGCAGTCGGCGGTGAAGCTTCGCGAGCTGGCGGACGAGGTCGACCGCCGACAAGTGGAAACGAAATCGCTATCGGCGCGACTGCGGCGGTTGGAAGTTGCCATCAATGTGAAGCCACTATGGATCAAACGCTCGAAAATTGATGATCAGCTCGAGCGATTCAGCAATTTACGCCCACTCGAAGACGGCACGATCCCAGCACTCGACGAATTAAACCAACGCATCGAGGAGCACCAGCGGCAGCGAGATATCCTGCGTGGCCAGCGGCAACAACTTCACGATGAGGCAAAGCGGCTGGGCATCAACGACGTGCTGGTACGTAGCGGACAGCGGCTTGGAGGCGTTGTTAGAGCAGCAGGAATGGCTGCAAGCCGTGGAGCGAATGGCGGCGGAGCTGGCCGCGGAAGTGAAAATACTCGAAGCGCGGCTCGCCAGCGAAAACGAGCGCCTCAGTCACGAGTGGACCGGTGCCGGGAAACTGCCGCCGCGCATCACGAGCGACACGGTCGAACAACTTACGCCGCAGGCCCGCGCGATCGAGGCGACGGAGCAAATGCTGCAGACGGCCAAGCACGAGCTGGAAGTGCATCGCGCGGGCGAGCATCAATACCGCGCGCAAATCGAATCGGCCATGACGGGCGGCGACAAGCTTGGACTGCCGAAAGACCTGGATGCGGCGGGCGACCTCGTGGCCCAGCTCCGCCGCCGGCAGCAGGTGGAACAGCGGATCGAATCGGCTCGTCGCCAGGCCGACGATTTGCAGCAACAAGCGCAAGATCTGGTCGACGAGCAGGTCGTGCCGATGGGCTTGTTCAGTTGGCTGATGGCGGTGTTCGTACTGGGTTTTGTCGCCCTGGGCGTGTGGTGGCTCGTGCCGGCCGCGTCACTGGGAAAATACGGCGGTTGGCTCGCCGCGGTGGGCATCGTCGGCTCGGTGTTCGCCTGGTTGTTCAAATATTTCGCGGAGGACTCGGCCGCCGACCGCTTCGATGCCTGCCATCGGCAAATCGAGCTGGTCCTGAAACAGATCGACGAAGCGGAAGAAGAGCAAGCGCGACTCGACCACGAGCTGCCGCTCACGGAGGGCTCTGTGGCCATGCGACTGCAGCATGCCGAGCGGCACCTGGCCGAGCTGGAACGGATGCTGCCCGTGGAGAGCCAACGCCGCGAGGCGGCCAACGAAATCACGGCCTGCCGAGCGGCGGCTTAAACTGGCCGAAGAAAAGCACGCGGCGGCGCTGGCCAATTGGAAAACCAAGCTGCGTGCGCTGGCGCTGCCCGATCAGTATCAGCCCCGGCAGCCTGGCCACGATGGCCGGCCAGTGTGAGCGATTGGCCGAGCTGGAAGCACGGATTGAGAATCGTCGCGACGACATGGGTCGCCGTCAGCGCGAGTTTACGGTCGTCTCGCAGCGGATTTTCACGCTGGCGGAAGAGACAGGGCTGCGTCGCGAAGAGGCAAGCCCACTCGAGCAGCTCGATCACTTGCGGGCGGAATTCCATAAGCAACAGGAGCGTGTCGCGCACCGCAAAGAGCTGCGCGAACGGGCGAAGAAACTCAAAGCCACGCAATTGGAGCACGCGCATGCCGCGACCGGCTCTATTCGCCGGCGCGAAGCATTGTTCCAGAAGTGCGGCGTGGCCGATGAACAGGAATTGCGGCAATTGGCGGCCCAGCTCGACGAAGCCGATGAACTGCGCAAGAAACGCGATACGGTGACGCGAGAAATAGCCGCCGCAATCGGCAAGCATGGCAGCGAGGCCGACTTCGCCCCGCTGTTGGCGGCCGACGTTATCGGCCGATTGGATTCCGATTTCGAAGCCCTATCGCGGCAGAGTGACGAACTCGACCGGGTGCTCAAGGATTTGCTGCAGCGCCGCGGTGCGTTCGTCGAGCAGCAGCGGGCACTGGCGGCCGATCATTCGCTGGCGACTAAGCAGATCGAGCTCAACATCGTCGAAGAGCAGATTAAGAAATCTGTGGAGGCGTGGCGCGAGCGGGCGGCGGTGAGCTTGTTTCTCGAACGCATTCGCGAGGACTATGAAAAGCATCGTCAGCCGGAAACGCTCAGGGAGGCGTCGGGCTATTTGCAGCAACTAACTGGCGGCAAATACACGCGGATTTGGACGCCGTTGGCGCACGACATTTTGTTCGTCGACACGTCGGACGGTCAGGCACTCTCTGTGCAGGTGCTGAGCCGCGGTACGCGCGAGCAGTTAT
Organism: uncultured Planctomycetota bacterium; assembly: GCA_963786455.1. Taxonomy (GTDB): domain Bacteria; phylum Planctomycetota; class Planctomycetia; order Pirellulales; family Lacipirellulaceae; genus JABDGM01. The sequence goes on from CAWAZX010000025.1 coordinate 59,835, forward strand.
TCGTCAGCTTGCGGCTGGCACTCGTGGCGGCGTACGCTCGTCGCGGGATCCATCTGCCGATGATTCTGGACGACGTGTTCGTCAATTTCGACGCGGGTCGCACGAAAACCGCTTGTGCCGTGTTGCGCGATTTCGCGAAGCAGGGACACCAGCTTCTCGTGTTTACGTGCCACGAGCACGTGTGGCGGATGTTTCAAGAACTCAAGGTGGACACGCGGCGAATACCAAACCGATTCGGCGATGGCGAAATCACGGACGAGCCAAGCGTCCCGATCGTGCTGGCCGAGCCGGTTGCCGTCGCCGCACCGGAGCCGGTTCCCCCACCGGTCGAAGTTGCACAATTCCACGGCCAGTTTTCGAAGTTCCCGTGGCTACGGACGATGCCGTTATGGAAATCGTCGACGAGCCGGATGAAGTGCCGCCTCCGCCTCCGCTATTGGAAGTGGAATATTGGTGGGAACCGGCGGCGCGAGAGTCGAATGGGCATACCGAAGTCGCCGAGCCAGCTGCAGGCGATTGGATGCCAGAGCCGGTAATTCATCCGCAGCGCTGGTAAATGTCGCGCCGGCTTCCCGCTACGCCGCGGCGTTGGTCACGCGGCGGAATGTGTCCGCCGTCTTGCGGACGAGGTCTCGATATTTCTGTCGCGCGTCGAGGTAGCTCCAGCCGAGAAATAAATTCGCGCTGAGTGAGCCCATGAGCGACAAGCTTACCAATAACAGCGGCAACCATGGCACCTGCTCGGCCGTCACGATCGGCTGAGCTTGATTTGCACCATGCGGCGGCGCGGTTCGGCGCACCGATCGTGCCCAGACCATTGTTGGGGCTGCCGCTGAGCGGTTGGTTTGTAGGCTGCGTGGCAATTGAAGTGGATGGGCTGTTCCCCATTTGCCATTCGGCGGCTGCGTCGCGAATCGTAGCCGGATTGTTGCGTGCATCGTGCGGCAACTGGGCTGTTGCTGCCGGCTGCGGCGCCTGGCCCCAGGGATCTTTCGCCCATGGATCTTCCCAAGTGCTCGCGGCTTGCTGAGAGGACTGCACATTCTGGCCTTGCGGCTGCTGCACCGGTACAAGGTCACGTGCGGTGTTTCCCGCAGCAGGCAGATTTCCCGCGCGGCCGATGGTCGCTGGGTTTGGGGCGGCATTGTTGTCCCAGCTTGACGCCGGAAAACTGGGGCCGCCGTTGGCCATTCGCAATGGCGCGGCACTCGTGGGTGTTGCTGTTGGTTGTGGAATGATGAGCGGCGGCGCCGCCACGTTGCTGCCGATACTCGTCCAGCCGGTCTGCGTCTGAATTGGCGTCATGCCGCGTGCGGCCGTTTGGTCGCGGTTCGAGGCATTTGCCACTGGAGCCGCATTTTGCGTCCCCGTCTGCGGCCATGGCGGCGGCGCCACTGCGCCCTGCGTACGGGCTCCTGTCGCGGTGGGTTGCGAACTGGACGCCGTAAACGGATTGGATGCCTGCGGCGATTGAGTGCGGGCAGTTCCCAAGGCCTGTTCCGTTGCGACGCGAATGTTGTTGGTCGTCGACTGCATTTGGCCGACTGGATCGTTCGCGAAACTTTGCAGCTGCTGGCCGAACTCCTGACCGGCGTTCCGCGTCGCGTCGATAACCTGGTCGCCGGCGCGTGAGAATTGCTGGTTCGCTGCTTGGAAGCCCGCTTCGACACCGTCGCGGAGTGCGGTGCCAGTTTCGGTGGCGGCGGCCTGCGCCGGTCGATCACTGAGGGGGGCGGCGACACTCCACTGGGTGACATGGCCGGCAACTGGCCGTAACGATCGTACGTGGACGTGGTCGCTGGTGCGCTGGCCGGCGGTGCGGTGTTGAATCGATCGGGTGTCCAAGTGCCTTGCCCGGCAAAGTAGGCGGTGCGCTGGACTGCGCGGAACGTGTCGCGCGGCACTTCGCCGCGGCCCACGACGATGCTTACTTTGCGAATTGGGCCGACCTCCGGGGGAACGTTACTTTCAATCGGCATGGATTCGCCGCGCCGCAAAGTGTCGAGCAGCTCCGGCTCGATCTGAACGATGTATTCGTAGCCGTCGGCAGCGTTTTCGGCCGGCTGCCAACCAAAATTTACGCCCGCGGCGACCAAAACCAATAAAGCAGATGCGGCATCCATCGCACGATCCTCGGGAATGTCCCTATTCGAATTTGCGCGGAAATAGTGTTTTCCGAGGTTCGCATTCTACGTGAGAGAGTGCGAACGGTCCTAGACAAGAAACGCGCGGAGCAAGCCCCGCCGCTAAACGCCGGAAAATCTGAACGATAAGTTACCGTCCGCGTTTGCGTTTCCAACCGCGACCAGCAGTTGGTTTAACCGTTGGCGACGACGATTTGGCGTCGGTCGCGCGACGACCGTCCGACGGTTTTTGTCGTGCCGCATCCTCGGTGGCAATCGCCAGGGCCGCATTTTCGCCGGCGATGGAATCAACCGTTTCCACCACGTCTGCTAGCTGAGCGTCGACCGCCTCGACTCCGCCGAACGAATCCAATTCCTTGCGGAGCATGTTCAGCAGCGCCTGCAAAAACGACACCAGCATCGGCCCGACAAGAATGCCAACCGGACCGAGCACCTGAACCCCGCCAAGAATGCTCAGCAATGCTAGCAACGGATGGAGCTTCGATTGCCCATGCAGAATGAACGGCTTGATGACGTTGTCGATGCCGGAGACCACGATCGTGCAATACACGGCGAGAACGATCGCAGTTAACGGGTCTCCATCGTGAATCACCGTGCCGTCGGCAGCGATTTGATCGCCATACAGATAAATCCAGCCACACACCAGCGCCCACATAAACGCGGCGCCTACGAACGGCACCATCGCCGTAACCATCGTCAAGACTGTAAGCAGGAAAATCGGTTTTCCCGGCGGTAATGCAAAATAATATCCGACACCTGCCAGAGCTCCTTGAACCACCGCCGATAACAACGTCGCCACCACAACCGCACGGCTGACCTGGCCGAATCGTTCAAGCAACTCTTTTTCATACGCCGGTTCAAGAGGTGACAGGTGCATTGCCGTGGCAATCATCGCCGGACCATCGGCAAGAAAGTAGTACAGAGAGATCACCATAATTGCCATACCGACGAGAATTCCGATCGTCGATTGCACGACGCCGATGACCAGCGCGGTTCCAAAGCTGGCTGCTCGGTCGATGAGTTTCTCCGCGGTTGGGGCATTGATTTGCAGTCCTGTGATGCGCGTAATTCCTTCGAGGATGTCGTCCGCAACCGTCTTCAACTTTCCGGCCAGCTTTTCTTCTTCGGCCGGTGGAAGTGCGCCATCGGTACCCGTCGTTGGTGGCAGAATCGCTTGACTCGTGTCGCCGTGAGCTGACTGAATGAGCAGCCCGTGAAGTTCGACGTACGCGTTCCATCCCAGCGAGATCAGCGGCAACAGCACTAGCAATAGAATTAACACGGTGGTTAGCAAGGCTGCCGTTCGAGGCCAACCGGGAATCCGCCGCAAGCATCCAGCGATGGAGCGGCTCGAACACGACAAGCAGCACGCACGCCAGGAACAACGGCACCATGAACTGCGCCATGACCTGGAAGAACACGGCGCCGACTAACAGCACGATCGCCAGGAGGACGATAAATGAAATGACACGTGGCACGCGGAGACTCCTCTGCGCCAATAAAGGAACGCCTGCGGGGAATGAGGGCGAAGAGCCGCGAGCGGCGCACAACCGGGCTTCTTGCGCGTTTAATTCTACCAAAATGTGTTCGCTGCCCAATCGCCAATCTTGCCGCGTCCCAAGCGGCCCAGGACAATAGTGCCCGCGATTATCGAATTTGGCTGGCGTATCGGCTAGAAAGCTTCCTGCGGCAGCCAGTAGCGAACGCATTTGTATCGAGACGAAGCTAATAGTAGGAGTGTCGCACGCCAGCGCCTGTAGGTATCCTGTAGATAGCAGGAGCGATTGGGAAAGTTACGGAGCGAGGCGTGCCAGTCAACATAAATCGATTGAGTAGTCGGCGCCACGCCGTCGCGGAATCCTTAGTTCTCGCTTCCTATGCTCTCCGTCATCATTCCCATCCTCGACGAAGCGGAAAACTTGCCGCAGCTCTGCGGGAGTTGGATCGCGTCGCCGATGCCAAGGGCTACGAGCTGCAAATGATCTTGTCGACGACGGCTCGACGGACGGCACGTGGTCGGCGATTTGCCAGGCGGCGGCCGAACGATCCGCGGATTCTCGGCATCCGCTTTCGCCGCAATTTCGGCAAGGCGGCGGCGCTGAGCGCCGGGCTTTCACGCCGCCGAAGGCGACCGCATTGTCACGCTCGACGGCGACCTGCAGGACGATCCGGCCGAGATCCCCCGCCTGCTGGCGAAGCTCGACGAAGGCTTCGACGTGGTGAGCGGCTGGAAACGCGAGCGGCACGATCCGTGGCACAAGGTGTTGCCGTCGCGGGTGTTCAATTGGCTGGTGAGCCACCTGACCGGCGTCCATCTGCACGATCACAACTGCGGGCTGAAAGCGTATCCGCCGCGAAGTGATGCACGAGATTCGCCTGTACGGCGAGCTGCACCGCTTTGTGCCGGTGCTCGCCGCCGCCAAGGGCTTTCGCACCGCCGAAGTCGTCGTGCAGCATCGGCCGCGGCAACATCGGCCGATCGAAGTACGGCGTGTCGCGGCTCACGCAAGGGCTTGCTCGACTTGCTGACGGTGAAGTTCCTGATCGGCTACGGCCAGCGGCCGCAGCATTTGCTGGGCACGGTCGGGCTGATCGCGTTTCTGCTGGGCGGCCTGGGCATGGTGTATCTGGCCGTCGACGTGGATTCTCTCGCGCATGATCGACGTTGCTGGACGACGTCCACCTGCATCGAAACGGCCGCGCTGTTATTATTCGCTGGCACTGTTCATGATCGGTGCCCAGTTCATTTCGATCGGCCTGTTGGGCGAAATGATCGCCGCGTACCTGGTCCGCGACGCCGACACGTATTCGATCGCCGAGCACACGCCGCCCGGCCGGCACGTCGCGCGACACGCCCTCGGCCAAGATCAGCGACACGCCATGACCGACCGCATGCCCGAGGATCCGATTCGCTGCGCCTCCGCTGGGGCGTCTATCTGGTGCTGATCGCCGTCGCGGTCGGCAACATGACGGGCCGGCTGCTGGCCGTCAATTCGGTCGACAAGGCGCAGCTGGAGGCATTCCGCATCAAGGAACGGCTCGACCGCGAGCGAGCTCGGCTGGCCGAGGAAGGCTTGACGGACGAACAGCTCGACGAACAGTCTGGCCGAGCTGAAGCGCGGCTTCAGAACGAGCTGCGGCTGCAGCGGCCGTTTCTCAGCGCCAACGACCGCAGCCGCTGGATGACGATCCGCTCGCTCGTCGAGCACGGCACGTACGAGATCGACGCGATCGTCGGCCAGCCGACTTGGGACACGATCGACATGGTGCAGCATCGCGGCCGCGACGGCGAGCTGCACTTCTATTCCAGCAAGCCGCCGCTGTTGGCGACGCTCCTCGCCGGCGAGTACTGGCTGATCCACCGGCTCACCGGCGCGACGCTGCGACGATCATCCGTACGAAATCGGCCGGGTGATGCTGTTCACGGTGAACATCCTGCCGCTGGTGCTGATGTACGTGCTGCTGGCGCGGCTGGTCGAGCGATTCGGCACGACCGATTGGGGCCGCATCTTCGTGATGGCCGCGGCAACGCTGGGCACGTTGCTCAACACGTTTGCCGTCGTGCTCAATAATCACATCGTCGCCGCCGTGAGCGCGACCGTGGCCATGTATGCATTCGTGCGGATTTCGGCCGACGGCGAGCGGCGCTGGCGGTATTTCTTCGTGGCCGGCTTGGCCGCCGCATTCACCGCCGCCAACGAATTGCCCGCCCTGACGCTGTTGGCCTTCGTCGGGCTGGTTTCACTTTGGCATGCACCGCGCCAGACGCTGCCGGCTTCGTGCCCGGCGTTGCGCTCGTTGCCGCCGCCTTTTTTGCCACGAACTGGATCGCCCACCAAACGCTCCGACCTGCCTACTCCACCGCAGCGAAACGAATCCGGACGACAACTGGTACCATTACACCTACACGGTCAACGGCAGACGAAGGCAAAGCTACTGGCTCAATCGCCAGGGCATCGACCGCGGCGAGCCGACCAAGTCGCTGTATGCGCTGCACTGCGCTCGTCGGGCATCACGGCATTTTTTCGCTCACGCCGATCTGGCTGCTGAGCATGGCGGGGATGTTGATGTGGCTCGGATCGCCGGATTGGAGTCGCGCGCGAGCTGGCACTGGTGGCAATCCTCATCACGGTCATTTGCCTGGTGTTTTACATTGGCATGCGACCGCAGGAGGATCGCAACTATGGCGGCATGACCAGCGGCTTTCGCTGGATGTTCTGGTGCGCGCCGTTGTGGCTGGTGGTCATGCTGCCGGCGGCCGACCGGCTGGCTCGCTCCACTCTCGGAATGTCGCTCGCAGTTGTGCTGTTGTCGTTTTCGGTCCTCTCGGCGAGTTATCCGACGTGGAATCCCTGGACGCATCCGTGGATCTACAATTGGTTAGTGTGGACGGGGTGGCAGCCGCCGTTTTGAGAGCTCGAACTGGCCGCAGAAGTGACCGGTCCGGCAAACGAGAGATCCTGTTCCAAACATTCATATCGCGAGTCGTAACCGTGCGTTGTCCTACGTGTAAACGCGAATTTGAGCCAGCGTCGTCGCCTGCATTGCCATTTTGCAGCGAGCGATGCCGGACGATCGATTTGGGTCGATGGTTGGGTGAAACCTACCATTTGCCAGTGACTCCCGACCCGGAAGAAGACGAACCCTCCGCAGAGGACGCTGCGGAAGGTAACGGCGTTAAGGGTGAGTCACCGTGATCCGGTGGCGACTGACCAATTGACAACGCTGTTGCGCACTGGTCTGGCCGCGCGTGCTATGTTTGATAAGCCGTTCTAGCAACCTGAGCACCGGGCTTTTATAATCGGCCCGGTTGCCGGTAACTTTGCTTGTCGTTCCCCGAAAACCTTCGGCTTAGCTCACATGGCTGAATCTCAACGAAAACTTCGCGATGTTGCGTGGGGCGAGTTATTCCCGTGGACGATGCTCGCAAACTCGGTACGCATCGCGCTCACGGCGCGGGTGATCGCCTTGGGTGCCGCGGGGCTGATCGCCACGACCATTGGATGGTGGGTAATCGGGTGGATTTTCGGCAGCAGCGATGAAGCAATTCAGCGCGGGCATGCCGCTGCCGGGAATTGGGTCTGGCAAAATCTGCCGGCGTTTTCACTCAACATGTCTGCCCGCGATGCCGACGAAGTCTTCTTGTCCGCGCGAGAAAAGCTTCTGCAAGCGCCCCTCGACCTGTGGTTGTATTTTACACGTCCGTTTCGCGGTTTGTTTTCCGACGTGAGCGCATGGGCCTTTCTCTATTTTCTTCTGTGTGCCGTTTGGGAACTGTTGGTATGGGGTTTGATCGGTGGGGCGATCACGCGGATCGCGGCGTTGAAATTTACTCGCGATGAAGCGCTGGGGCCTGTCGCGGCACTCAAGCATGCTGCCGCCAAGCTGCCGTCCTATAGCTTGCCTCCGCTCGTGGCTTTGTGTGGTGCGGCTGTATTCGCTGTCCAGCTCGCCGTGCTGGGTGTGTTGATGCGCTTGGATTTCTTCGTGTTCCTGGCGGGCCTGGTTTGGCCATTTGTGCTGATGCTCGGTTTGTTGATGGCGATCTTGTTGCTGGGAGCGCTCATCGGGTGGCCGTTCATGTGGGCCACGATCAGCGTGGAGGGCACGGATGCTTTTGATGCGCTCAGCCGAAGCTATGCCTACACGTATCAACGGCCGTTTCGGTTGCTTTGGTATGTGTTGTTTGCGGCTCTACTCGCGGCACTTAGCATGTTCGTCGTGAAAATGTTCGCGGCATCGGCGATTGCGCTAGGTGATTGGTCGATCAATTGGGGGCTGGATCAGGAAACGATGAACGAAGTGGTCCGGCCAAATGCGTTGCCTCGGGATGTCGACACGGAAGTGTCGACGGTCGCTCCGCTGGCGCCCCCCGCTTTGGAGCCGCCGGCGCGTGAAGACGTCGATACTGACACCGTGGACGAAGACGCGGGGCAAGAATTAGGCATGTTTCGCTCGGGTGCACGCCGGACGATCTATTTCTGGAAGTCGCTCATGGCCGCCTTGGCTGCCGGTTACCAGGCTGGCTTTCTGTGGGTGGCGGCCGTTGGCGTGTACCTTCTATTGCGGCGCGACATCGACGGCGTGCAGACAACCGAGGTTTATCTGGACCAGGACGAAGGGTATGGGATGCCACCGCTGGCGGGCGACGCGGCGACTGGTGTTCCCGAGGTCTCGCCCACACAAGCTGCCCGCGCCGGCGACACGGCAAACCCCGACGATTTGCCGCGGACCGATTAACTCCGCGGGTGGAAAGTTCTCCCCAATTGCAGCGTCTGGACTCAAAAGGCCATCACGGCGTTCTGGCCGTTATAATGGACTCGTCGGGACTGGGGCATTCAAGTTCGGCGCTGCAAATGACGGATTACCGGTCGATAATCGAGTTGCGCCTCTGTTCGTCTTCTACTCGGCTTTGGGTTTTCCTAACGGCCATCATCGTCATTCATCCGGTCTCCTCGGTCGCCGCTCAAACGTTTGCCGATTTCCTGGTCGGCGGACTTAACCGTGCAACTGGTGCGGCATTTGCCCCCGGCGAAACGGGGCGCATCTTCGTGACGGAGCAGTTCACCGGCGACATTCGTCTGGTGGATCTTGTGAACCGCACGCTGCAGCTGACTCCGGTGCTGCATCGCGATGTAGCCTTCGCCGGCCACGAGCAAGGATTGCTAGGCCTGGCATTCGATCCAGAATTCGCGACGAACGGATATTTCTATCTCAACTACACGCCGGCGGACAACAACACGCATATCGTGCGGTTTCGCATGGTGGGCGACCCGCTGACTTCAACCGTCGCCGATCCGGACAGTGCGCACACGCTTTTGACCATCGTGCAACCACAGGTGAACCACAACGGCGGCTGGATGAGCTTCGGTCCGGATGGGTATCTGTACATCGGCATGGGTGATGGCGGCAACGGCCTCGATGTCGGACCCGGTCACACGCCGGAAACCGGCAATGCGCAGGATATCACCGACAATCTGCTGGGCAAAATCCTCCGAATCGACGTCAAGGGCGACGACTTTCCAGAGGACACGCTCCGCAACTACGCAATTCCGCCGAGCAATCCATTCGTTGGCCAAGAGGGGGACGACGAGATTTGGTCCTACGGCCTGCGCAATCCGTGGCGGGCCAGCTTCGACCGCCTCACCGGCGACTTGTGGATTGGTGATGTGGGCGAAGGTGCACGGGAAGAAATTAATTTACTGCCAGCGGGTCATCCAGGTGGCGCCAATTTCGGCTGGCGACTTCGCGAGGGAACCATTGCGACGCCGAATCAAACTGTCGGCGGGCCACGGCCGCCCGGTGCAATTGATCCGGTGTACGATTACCCGCACCTGTTTCCCGATACGGAGTTATCCGGCGGCGCGGTCACGGGCGGCTTCGTCTACCGCGGACCCGTTGCCGCGTTTCAGGGCCTTTATTTTTTCAACGACACGAATCTCCCGGCAAAAATCTGGACGCTCGATCCGGATGCTGTAGATATTCCGGCATCGGTAATGTCGCTGGCGGGCAAGCTGCCACGTTCGTACGACGGCATTTTTCTGGGGCAGGTGCCGTCGTGGGCGGAAGACGCGGACGGGAACCTGTACGCGGTGCAGCTCGATGCAAACGGCGGAGTGTTTCGGGTTGCAACCCACTCGCAGGAGGTCGTTTGGAATGGCGACAATCCGGCAGTCGGCGCGCCGGGCGACGGCCAGTCCTGGAGCCACGGCGCAAATTGGACTCGCGGCGCGGTAGTGGATTCCGCGTTTGTTGCCGAGGACCATGTCGTCTTTGTCGGCGGATCGACTCAATCGATTATCAAGCTTGAAGCGGAGCAGCTTGTGTCGGCGGCGACGTTCAATGCGCCATACACTCTGCGGCAGGGCACTCTTCGTATCCTTTCCGGTAATGTGACGGTTGCGGAAGATGTCATTGCCACGATCGAATCGGAACTGATGGCGGAAACCGAGCATCGCAGCATTCGCAAGCTTGGTCCCGGAACATTATTGGTGCAAGGAATTGCGGGGCAAACCGTGGTGAAGGAAGGCACGCTCGGAGGCACCGGCACACTCGCTCACCTTACGGTTCGAAATGGCGGCACGGTCGCGCCTGGCGATTCAATCGGCGTGCTAACCATTGACAATTCCTTCACGATGCATGACGGTGCGCAGCTCAAAATCCAACTGGGCGGCACCGACAATTCCGATCCACTCGATCCACAATATGACCAGCTAATGGTTGGTGGCCTATTCATTGCTGCGGGCGCGCTCGACGTCACGCTGTTCGACCGCGGGTCCGGCCTGTTCGAGCCCGTCAACGGAGAGTTTTTCAGCATCCTATCCGCCGCGGGTGAAATCAGCGGCTCGTTTGGCGAGATCAATCTGCCGGAGTTGCCCGCAGGACTTGTTTGGGAAATCGATACGTCGGATCCCCAGTCCATGGTGCTTCGCATTGCCGCGTTGCTTGACGGTGACTTCAACGCAGATGGCGTCGTCGATGCCGCGGATTACGTCGTGTGGCGAGATAGCCTCGACGAGACCGGTCGCGGATTGGCTGCGGACGGAACCGGGTCCGATGGCCTCCCCGACGGTGTGGTCAATGACGCGGACTACCAGTTATGGCGTGCGAATTTCGGCGCGACGGTTCCGCCGCCGGAAGAAGCGGCGGCGGCCAATGTTCCCGAGCCGCATGCCGCTAGAATTGCTGCACTCGGCGCCGTGCTGGCGCTCACCTGGCGACGCAGCGCCGCAGAATGTGTCCAGTTGGGCGAAGAATTGCCCGCGGCTGACCACCTCGTCGCAGCCGGCTTCGCGGGCTGCACGGAGGCGCTCTTCATGCACATGCGGGCCAAACGCGATGATCCGCGTTTGGGAATCGTTTCTCGATTTGACATCCGGCACGAGCGCGGCGATGTCCAGTTGCGGTGACGCGAGATCGACGATTAACAGCTCAGCCGAAGTTGCATCGCAGGCGACGACAGCCTGCACCGAGTCAGCGACTGCTTGAACTGTAATCCCGGTCCGCGCGGCGGCCGCTTCGACGCGCGAAAGCACCATCAAATCACCGCTTAGTAGCAGGACGCCCATTGGCCGCTCAGATGGCCCCTTTGCCGCGGTAGCCGTCGCTGATTTGAATGGCCTGCTCCATCGGCACGACGAAGATCTTGCCGTCGCCGATATGTCCTTCGGCGCTCGTGCGGGCGACGTCGTCCAGGCAATCCACAGTGCGATCGAGGAAGTCGTCGTTTACGGCGATTTCGAGCGCGATCTTGCGCAGCAGGTTCGTTTTATATTCGTGGCCGCGGTAGGTTTCGAGCTGCCCCCGCTGCCGCGCATAACCCATCGCGTCGCACACCGTCATCCGCGTGACATCCAGCCGCGCGAGTGCTTTTTGCACGGCGTCGAGCTTGGTCGGTTGAATGACGGCAAAGATCATTTTCATGGCGACAGTCTCCGACCGAATTATAATCGGAGAAAGTCGCAAGCAGAAGTCGGCAGGATGAGCTCGCTTTACGGCGATACCAGCATCCGCGCGTCGACCACCTTGGTGATCCGCGCCGAGGTTTCCTGCAAGTGCGCCCGCGAGTAGCTGTCGAGCTTGACTTCGCCGGCGAGCATGCGTGTCGATGCGGGTCTTCAGCCGTGCGAGCTCGGCGAAGGCGACCGTCTGGCAATCCTCCGGCGCGACCGTTTGACCCAGCGCCAAGCTGCGACATCCGCCGCAGATACGCCCGCTGCAGGTTGCGCCGCAGGCTGGAAATCGCCGGCTTGCGGTTCGTGAAATCGCCCGTCTTCACCGTGTCGACTTCCGTGTAAATCGCTTTGGTGAGCCGCTCCAGCAACTCGGCCGCGGTGAGCGCGTCGGCATCGGCTGCAACTTTCAGCTCGCTGTCGTGCAGCCGCGACAGCGTCAGCGGCGAGAGCAGCCGGCTCAGGATGCGGTCCTGCCACATCAAGATGATGTCGTGCACCGGATAGTCGCCGCGCTCGACCACTTCGGTGCCCCAGTGATCCCAATGCGACGCCGCCAGTTGGTTGTACAGATCGGGCGGGAAGCTGAACGGCGTGGCGTCGAAGACCTGCTCTTCCAACAGTGCCAGCGCTTCGCGCTGCCGCTCTACCGGGACGACTTCCAACGGCTTGGCCGCGTTCTCGTCGCCCTTGTGGCTGCGGCTCACGTACAGGCCGCCGACGTACCGGGCCGCGGAGAACATCACCTGCGCCGTGCCGCGCGAGCAGCACGCCGAACGCCCGGCGTGCCCGCTGATATCCGTCGCCGTCTTTCGTCATGTCGTCCACGACGTTCGGCCAGCTTTCGGCAACGAGCTTCGCCTGCGACCTTGGCGTACGCCACCAGGTCGTTGCCCAAATCGTAGCGCATCGCTGTGCGGATCGGGGTCGATGCCGCGGGCGTCTTCGATCCGACGCGAAAGCCAGTCCCTTCTCGCCGCTGCGAGCGGCAATCTTGCGCAGCTCGGCAACTTCGCCGTCCGGCGAGCCGCCCTTGAGCGGCTTGTAGCCGTATTCGATCGCCCACATGTCGTACGGGCCGATCGTCGTCGAGAAGAAATCGCCCTGCGTCATGCCCTCCGGCATGATGTTCACCGGGTTGTAATCCATCACCGAAGCGCCGATGCCGGTCGCCGCCGGTCTTCGCCGCGTCGTTCAGCTCTTCCAGCGAGTACAGCGTGCTGGCCTTGAAGTTGTGCGCCAGGCCCAGCGTGTGGCCCACTTCGTGCATCGCGCATTCCTTGAGGCCTTGCATGATGAGCTTTTCGAGTCTCGGCATCGCTGCGCTTCCGCGACGCCATCACCGACGCACCCAGCGCCAGTTGCCGCGACATGCCGCCCAGCAGGTTGCACGCGCAGCGGGCGTCGTGCGAATTCCGCATGTGCGCCGGCATCCGCCGCATCTCGGCCCGATATTCGTTCGAGATCGATCGGCCCGCCGGTCAGCAGCGCGACGCTTTCCGGCGTGAACGTTTCGTATTCCTGCTTCCAGAACTGCAGGAAGTCGGCGTCGAAGATGATGTCGGCATCGAGAATCTGGCCGGTCGTCGGGTTCACGCGCGAGGGGCCCATCGCAAAGCCGGCGCCCGCCGTGATCCAGCGGAACGTGTTGTAGCGAATGTCGCCCGGCTCCCACGGTAGCATCGTCCGGCTGCTGCCGCACTTCGATCGCGTCGTAGAAGCCGGCCTTCTCGAAGGCCTTGTTCCATTCCAGGATGCCGTCGCGAATCGGCTTGCGATACTTGAACGGAATCGTCTTCTCCAGCCAGAAGATGATCGGCTCCTTGGGCGTCGACATCTCGGCGCTGCGGATCGGCCTTTTCCAGGTTCCACCGCGTGATGTACCGCACGAACCGGTCGTCGTCGCTTTCCTTCTTGGAGAAATCCTTGAGCACCGTGAGGAAGTAGCCGACGCGGTCGTCCGCCAGCCGCGGCCGGTACGAAGTCGCCGGCAGCTCGCTGATCGAATAGTGCACGTTCACCGTCACGCCGCGGCTATCCGGCACCGAATCGATGTTGGCCATGCCGCTCGAGGCGTACGTGGCCGCCACTTGCAGCTCGACGTTCTTCGGGAAGCCGTTGACTTCGGCCCACGTCGATCTTGCTGCGGCGAGAACGAGAAGCCCGGCAGCACCAGCGACGATCTGCGGCAGGTCGCTCATGAACACCGGCGTCAGGTCGACGACGTACGCGCCCTGCGGGCTGCGCGTGCGAATCGGCAGGCTGAACAGCACGCTGTCGGTGTACGCCACTGCGACCGCCTTCTCGGTCGGGCTGCCGCGCTCGGCGGTGAACCGCACGTTGCGCCGCACCAACTGAATGTTCTCGCCCGCCTTGCGGAATTGCCAGACCGCGTCGTCGCCGAAGCCCCAGCTGAAGCCGCCCACGATCGGCGTCTGGCCGATGCCGCGGGCAATCGTGATCAGCACGATGTAATCGCGATCCAGCTGCCGCGGACCGAGCTCGGCAAACAGCTGGTCGTCTTTGCGATGCAGCGTGATCAGGCCTTCGATCGTCTCGGCGTCTTTGATGCACTTCGTCGTACGGCGGGTATTTCGGCTTCGGCTTGGCCGTGGCGCTTTCGGCGCGGCGTTGTCGGCTTGACGGCTTGTTCGTGTCCTCGTCCTTGGTGGCGCCGTTCGACTCTTCCTTTGCTTCGTCCTTCGCTGGCTTTTCGTCTTTGTCTTCCTCTTTCGAGTCGGTCTTCCGGCTTGGCATCTTCTGCTGCGGCCTTTAACAATTGATCCAAATCTTCGGCCTGTAACGCCGCATGACGAACCGGCGCGGCCAGCGTCAGACCAACGGAGCAAACCAGCGATCGGCATGACGAAACGAGGGAGCGAGCGCATGATAACTACCTTAGGACTAAGACTTGCGGCCGCGAGCGGCGCGCGGAGAGGGGATTCGGTCATCAAGCTGCCTGTAGAATGACCCACGTGAATATACCCCATTTTTCGCGCTTTTACCGACTCGGTAAAGTCCCTCTCGATAAACCGGCGATCGTGGACTGCCGCGCAATACCAAACGATTTAGCGGCGGAGCTTGCTCCGCGCGGCATTCCTGCGGTGAATCACGTGCATGAAATCCGCTGAAATCCTGCAGACACTACCCGCCCGATTGCCAGCCCACGCAGCGTCGAACCGCTCGGCTCGCCGGCGGCATGAGCGGTGCGCAATTCTGGCGGATCTGACTGCCCCGCGCGGCGACACTTAGTCCTGCGCCGCTGGCCGACGAGCATCCCACGCCCGAGCGGCTGCGATTCATCCACGCCGTGCTTGGCATCACGCGCAGCGCCACGGCATTGCATTCCTGCCCGTGCCAATTACGACGCGACGACGGCCAATCGTTCGTTCAACATGCCGGCCACCTCTGGGAACTCGCCCCCTGGATGCCCGGCGCCGCCGACTACGAACAGCGCGCCGAGCACGAGAAACTCCGCGCCGCGATGACTGCCCTCGCGCAAATTCCACGTCGCGCGTCGCAAGATTTCCCATCGGCAGCGATCCAGCCGACGTCGCCGGCAGCGTCCCCAGCGATCACTCGCCGCCTCGACGCGCTCCACGAACTATCACACGGCGGTCATCAGACAACTCGCGCACGCGATCACCGACAGCACATTGGCCCGAACTCGCTCCGCTGGCCCGCCAATTCCTCGCCGTGCTGCCACGAGCCCTGCCGCGCGCGATTGCCCAGCTCGCAACCACTGGCAGATGTCGCGTTCCGCTGCAACCCTGCCTGCGCGACATCTGGCACGACCACGTCCTCTTCACCGGCGACCAAGTCACCGGCATCGTCGATTTCGGCGCCGTCGACATCGACACGCCCGCCACGCGACATCGCCCGCCTGCTCGGCAGCCTCGTCTCGGCGATGACGGCAGTCGGCTGGCAGAACCGGCCTCGCCGCCTACTCGACGGTGCGGCTCCGCTATCGCGCCGACGAATCGCGCGCCGTTGCCGCACTCGACACCAGCGGCACGATCCTCGCCGGCTGCAATTGGATCCGCTGGATCTACGTCGAAGGACGCGACTTCGAAGATCCGCACGCAAGTTGATCGAACGATTTCGCAGCGAATTGCTGACGCGGTCGTGCCGCTAAGCCGCGAACGCGGCTACGCCTTCGGCAACTCGCAGCGGCATGCTGCGGATCCGCTGGCCCGTCGCGTGAAACACCGCGTTGCCGATCGCCGGGGCGATCACGATGATCGGCGTCTCGCCCGCCCCGGCCGCTTCGACGTCCTTGCGATTCATCGCGTAGCGTTTCGATCGTCGGCACGTCCTTGAAATGCGGCACGCGGTAGCGCACGAAGCTGGCGTTCTTGATCTCGCCGTCGGCGAACTGCATCTCCTCGCGAAGCGCCGGCCCCAGGCCCATGATGATCGCCCCTTCCATCTGATTGCGCAGGTTGTCCGGGATTCATCACCGGGCCGCAATCGAACGCCTCGCACACGTCGACGCACGTGGATCTCGTTTCGCGCGCGGATCGACTTCCACTTCCGCGCAGCAGGCGACGAACGAGCCCTTGTCGATGCTGCACGCCAGGCCGACGCCGCGATTCGGCTGCTTGTCTTTCACGCGCTCCGTCCAGTTGAATCGCTTGGCCGCCTCCTCGAGCACCGGCCGCAGTCGCGGATCGTTGAGGTGGGCCAGCCGAAACTCGAGCGGATCGACGCCCGCGGCCGCCGCCATTTCGTCCATGAACGACTCGCGGGCAAACGAGTTGCCGGTCGACGCCAGCGCACGATACGAACCGTGCCGCAGCGGCGGCCGCGAGCCGACCGACTGCGACCGCTTCTGCGGCACATCGTACGGCGAATCGATCGAGTTGCCGCCCGAGTTGATGTTGACGTGATACCACGTGGCGAGCCGATTCTCCGTCGTCGAGCGACGCTTCCATGTCGATCACCGCCGCCGGCCGGAAATACGCCCACGTGAATTCCTCCTCGCGCGTCCAGCGGAGCATGACCGGCTTGCCGGCCGCCTTGGCGATCCGGGCCGCCTCGACCGCACATTCGCCCGTGTGCTTGCCGCCGTAGCCGCTGCCGAAATCGGGCACGATCACGCGCACGTCGTCCTCCGGCAAGTCGAAACGCTCCGGCCAACTCGCCGCGCACGCCGAACGGATTCTGCGTCGCCGTCCACACGGTGAGCTTGCCGTCGGTCCACTCGGCCACCGCCGTGCGCGGCTCCAGCGGCGCGTGCTGCACGTAGGCGACGTGTACGTCGCCTTCAGCGATTTCGCTGCCTTCGCCAACCTCGTCGGCAAACGGATTCGTCCGGCGTCGCCATCGGCATTTTCGCGCAGATAATCGTACAGCTCGTCGCTCGAGGGCATCGGCTCCGCTTCCCACTTGGCCGTCTTCGCGACGGCCTCGATCGCCTGCTTGGCCGCGAACGCAGTCGGCGCCGCCACGCCGACGAAATCGCCGTCCTGCACCGCGACGACGCCGTCCATTTCCTTCGCCGGCGCCAGATCGACCGACGTCAACTTGCCGCGATACTTGGGCGAACGCAGCACGCGGCCGTACAGCATGCCGGGCCGCTTGATATCCGACGGAAACTGATGCCGGCCCAGCACTTTGTCGCGCGCTGCCGGCGCCGGCTGCTCCGTGCCCAGCACCTTCCACTCGGCGATCGGCGTCAGCTCGTACGTCGGACGGCGTCTGCTGCGCAAACTTCGCCGCGAGCGCTTCGTCCTTGGCCACTTCGGCATAAGTGAGCGAGCGGTTCGACTGCCGCGTGCACAATCTTTCCGTCGCGCACTTCGACCGCGTCCGGCTCGACGCCCCATTTCTCGGCCGCATGATCGACGAGCAGCTGCCGCATCGCGGCCGCCGCTTGCCGCACGGCCGGCACGGTGCGCGGCGTCGTGCGGCTGCCGGCCGTGCTGCCGTCGTTCGGGCACAATGCTGGTGTCGCCCAGCACGACTGCGAATCTTGCTCCAGCGGCACGCGCAGTTCTTCGGCCGCCGCCTGCGCCAGCTGGCCGCGCGAACCCTGCCCGCCGTCGACCTTGCCCGGAGAGCACGGTGATCGTGCCGTCGTCGCGCAAAGTGAATTCGCGCCGAGAGCGCCGGCGGCGGCCCACCGCGAAAACCGCCGCCGCCACGTCGCCGTCCGCCGCGCCGCTGCCCAAACGCGGGCGTGCCGATCGCCGTGACCAGCACGCCCGCGCCCAGCATCTGCACAAAGCTGCGCCGATCGATCGCAAAGCTGAAATGCACCGGCTCGAGCAGCTCGTCGTAGTCGATCTCGTCGAGTAGATTGCGG
Source organism: uncultured Planctomycetota bacterium (assembly GCA_963786455.1). Classification (GTDB taxonomy): domain Bacteria; phylum Planctomycetota; class Planctomycetia; order Pirellulales; family Lacipirellulaceae; genus JABDGM01. The sequence goes on from CAWAZX010000025.1 coordinate 77,738, forward strand.
ATTGCGGATTTCGGATTGCGGCACCGACGGGCGGATCGCCACCGATCTCCTTGTCTCTGTCGCCTGTCTGCAAAACGTTGTCTCATGACTGTTGCCCTCCATTAACGCTCCCGCTTCCGCCGCCCGCGCCACCGCCTGCCATGATCCGCACATGCGTGCCGCAGCGGCACATGTTGCGGTCCATCGCCGATGCGAATTTCGTCGGCGCGTCGGCTTGGGCTTCTCCCGCAACAGCGCCACCGCATTCATGATCATGCCCGGCGTGCAATAGCCGCACTGGAGCGCGCCTTCGGCCAGAAACGCCTCCTGCACCGGATGCAGCGTCTCGCCGTCCGACAGGCCTTCGATCGTTTCGATCTTGCGGTTGTTGGCGGTGGCCACGCGCGTCGAGCACGAAAACGTCGGCCGGCCGTTCACCAGCACCGTGCACGCGCCGCACTGCCGCTCGCCGCAGCCGAACTTGCAGCCCATCAGGCCGAGGTCTTCTCGCAGCACATCCAGCAGCGGCCGATTGGGATCGGTTTCAACGCTCCGCTTCTGGCCATTTACGGTAAACGCGATGGTCCGTTTCATTTGCATGGTGGTGACCTCCGTCGTCGAGCCGGCGACCGGCGCCGAAACAATCTCGCAATGGTGCACAAATTGAGTTTGTGTGCGGGACTCAATTTATCCTGCTTGCCGGCAAACGTCCACATTTTCCTGCGGTTCATGAATCCGGCGAGGTTCTAACGGAGGCCTAAAACGACTCGTTTTTTGGGCCGCCGTGGCCGTTTTTCCCGGTAGGCCGGCGTGAGCAAAACCAGTAAACTTTGCGTAGATACTCTGGGTGCACTGGGAATCTAAACTAGGCAGGCGGGCCGTCGCGACGTAAGGCGAAATCGGTCCGGCCTGGTAGATTGGCAGCACTTTACTGCAAGGGACTCAACAAGTGCGAATCTTCGCAACCATTCTGTTGGCGGCCGCAGTTTTGTGGCCGGGCGGCACGGCGCGCGGTCAGAACGAAGCGGACCCCTTCGCCCCGCCGCTGGAGTTTGGCGGGATCGTCGGCCAATTTGACGGGTCCGCCGGTCGATTCGGCGACGCCGTGACCGTCGACGCTCAGTTTCTCGCCGCTCAGGGCGACCGACCCGCTGTCCTGCTCCTTACGGCCAAGGTCGCCCCCGGCAAACACATTTACTCGCTCACGCAGCCACCGGGCGGACCGAATCCGACGCGAATCGCGTTGGCACCCTCTGCCGAGTATCGTCTGCTCGCCCCATTCCGCTCGCAGCCGGCGCCGAAATCGCATGTCGAGCAGGGCCCGGTTTGGACCGGCCTCAAGATTCAGGAACATGACGGCAAGGTCACGTGGTACGCGCCGATTGAGATCGCGGCGGGCGTCGATGCCAACGCGCTCGAAATTCGCGGCACACTTCGGGCCGATGCCTGTGAAACCGGTGGCACCTGCATTCCGGTGGAAAAGGAGTTTGCAGCTCGCTTAGCGTCGAACGCCGCCATGCCGCTTCCTGCGGTTGAGTACCCAGGTAAATCTACCAGCCAGACACCACGGACAGTTGCGTCAGGCACCTATCAACCACAGGGCTCAACCGTGCAAATCACCGGCCAGATTGAGCCCGCCATCGTGCGGCCTGGCGAATCGGCGCGACTTGTGATCACCGTCACGCCGCCGCCGGGTTGGCACGTCTATGCGCATTCGCTGCGCGATAACAAGCCGGGCACTAAGCCGACGCTGATCGCGATTGCGCAGCGCCGATGGATTGCAGCCGCAGCAACCGACCACCGAGTCACCGATCAAGATCGACGATTCGGTGAAAGCCTTCGGGCCGATGCGCTATCACGAGGGCCAGGTCACTTGGAAACTTCCGCTGGGCGTGCCGGCCAATGCTTCGCATGGCGAGTATCGAGTGAGTGGCTTATTTGGATTTCAGGCGTGCGGCGAGGGCACCTGCGAGCTGGCACAAGCGGCGCGGTTTGCCGGCACGGTTCGGGTTGGCAACGAAGGGGCCGGCGGCAATGCGCCGCTGTCCTTCGCCCCCGCAGAGAATTACAAAGAGGCCGCCACGCTGGCCGCGGTATTCGCGGATCACCTTGATCGGCAATCTGCATCGATGGGCGCGGCACCACCGCGTCAAACGGCGGAGGATCAAGCAATTGCGGCCGAATCGCAGCGGGCCGAGACCCCCACAATTCAGGCCAGCGATGCATACGAGCTGGCACTGGTGCAGGTCGACAGTGAAGCGGGCTCGCTTGGTTACTACATTGCCTTGGCGTTCGTCGGCGGACTGATTCTCAACTTGATGCCGTGCGTGTTGCCGGTAATCGGGCTGAAGGTGATGAGTTTTGTCGAGCAATCCGGGCGAAGCCGGACGCACGCGCTGGTACTGAATTTGTGGTATGCCGCCGGCATCATCGCCGTGTTCCTGTTGCTCGGCATTCTTGCGGCGACGGTCAACTTGTCGTGGGGCGGCCAGTTCGGCAGCACCGCGTTTAATGTGACGATCGCCGCGGTCGTATTCGCGATGGCTCTCAGTTTGCTCGGCGTGTGGGAAGTACCGATCCCCGGCTTTTTCGGCAGCGGCTCAGTGCAGACGGCCGCCGCGCAAGAGGGCCCGCTGGGTGCGTTCCTCAAGGGCATCGTCACCACCGTTCTTGCCACGCCGTGCACGGCGCCGTTCATGGCGAGCGCGGTCGCGTGGGCGGTGGCTCAACCATTCGCCACGACGCTTGCCGTCTTCGCGAGCCTGGGCGTCGGCATGGCCAGCCCGTATGTGCTCGTCGGTGTGTACCCGGAGCTGCTGCGCTTTTTACCCAAGCCCGGGCGTTGGATGGAGACGTTTAAACAAGTTACCGGCTTCGTGTTATTGGCCACCGTGGTGTTCATCCTGTCGTTCATTGAACCCGCGGCCGTTGTGCCAACGGTCGCGCTGCTGTTGGGAATCGGCGTGTCCTGCTGGCTGCTCTCGCGAACGCCACTGACGGCCGAATTCGGCGACCGGCTCAAGTCGTGGGCGCTCGCCGGAGTTGTGCTGTTACTTTTCATCGGTGTCTCGTTTGGAGTGCTGTATCGCATCGCTAGCGGACCATCGGATACCGCGTGGCAGCCATTTTCGTTGGAACGGCTAAAGCAAGTCGCAGTGGACGAAGGCAAAACCGTGCTGGTCGATTTCTCCGCCGAATGGTGCATCAACTGCAAGTTTTTCGAGAAGACCGTGCTCCACACAGATCCGGTGAAGCAAGCGATCGCCCGCTCCGGTGCGGTGCCGATGTATGCCGACTACACGGACTATCCACCCGAAATCGATCGCACGCTGAAGGCTCTGCGTTCCAATGGCGTGCCGGTGATCGCTGTCTTTCCGGGTAACGCCCCGTATCAGCCGATTGTTTTTCGCGGCGGTTATTCACAACAGGATTTGTTAAACGCCCTGCAGCGAGCCACCAGCGGCCGGCCTGTCCGGGCGTCGCAAGCCGTCGCCGCCTCGCCCACGATGAATCAAATCGGCGACACACCGTGAGTTAGCGGCGAGCGCATCTCGTCCCTGCCACGGTCGATTCTTGACTTTTGCCCTGTCGCCGCGGTAGGCTCACCGACGCAAACTCGCAGGTTTGGCCGGCAGACATTCTACTTTGGAGGTGACTACGATGACGCGCGCAGCAGCATTGATGATTGTTCTCACGATTTATTCGGCAGCTCGAGCGGAGCTGGGCACGCCAAGCTCGACCGTTCTCGCCGACATGGGTCTGGCCGGTCTGCAGATTCTTTCCGATCGTGAGGCGACGGCCATTCGTGGCCACGGCTTCGAACCCGGCTCACACCTGGCAGGCTTCGAAAACTACCAACTCAGCAAGGTCGAGTTCCAAGAACACGTCGCCGAATTCCGCGACCGAATCAAGAATCATACTTTCGCAGGCACCGTCCGGTTCAAGAATTCGATCGACGACTTTCATGAGCACGTGACGAAGTTCCACGACAAGGTGAGTCGTTTCAAGCTCAAGATTCACTAACGTCGAAGCACTTCGATCGTGAGTTCGCCGTTGTGTATTTAGCCCCCGGTCACTGACCGGGGGCTAACTATTGCGCGGCTCCCACAGTTCAATCCGGTTTCCTTCCGGGTCGGTGGCCCAGCCGAAGCGGCCGTAATCGTAGTCTTCGACCCGTTCTTCAACGTGCGCGCCGGCGGTCCGCAACTGTTCGAGCATCGCGTCCAGATTTCGCACGCGGAAATTGACCATGAACGTTGCCGTGGGTGCGCCAAAATATTGAGTATCCATCGGAAAAGTCGCCCAGACTGTCGCCTCATTCGCCGCGGCCGATTTCAAGGTGGCGTAGGTTTGTCCGGCTTCGACGGGCACACCCAAGTGCTCGTGATACCACGCGGCCAGTGCCTGCGGATCGCGGGCCTTGAAGAAAACGCCGCCGACACCAAGGACGTGTTCCATAGCCTTTAGAATCCCGGCCGATAGAGGATGATCGTGCACGCGGGCCTTATTTTGCCCGCCTCCAAATCTCGTTGTACGGATTTCCGTCGCCGATTTGTGTGTATTTGTCGCCTTCCACCTTGATCTTGAATTTCATTGTCTGGCCGATCAGGGAAGCGGTTTGCTCTGTCGCGTACTTAATCGTTTCCGCGTACTGGTCACCATCGATCGTATAGGTTCCGCCGTGATTGTATTCGACCTTGCCGTCTTCATCGTGATACGTGACTGACCAGTGCTTTCCCGTGAAAAACTTAAAGCTGTTGACCGGCATCTCTTGCGCGTCCTCGGGACTGCCCACGAGCTGCCAGGTGCCGATGAGGTCTGCCGCGAGTTTCGACGGTTCCGCCTCTGCTTTCACGGCCGTCTCCTGGGCCGAAAGCTGAGCGATCGTGGCGACGCAGACGCCGACGGCGATTGTTGCCAAGAACACGATTTTCCATCCGCGCGGCGCGCTTGCAAAACTACTCATCACTGTGTCCTCCTTTGTAAACAATTAAAATGAACCTTGGGGAAAACCTGTGCGATTGGACCGCAATATAACAATTTCGCGCACACGTTGGCGAGTACCACGAGGGCCAGTCTGCGCGATATTTTACCGCTTAGACGTTTTAAAGCTGACTGCCGTTTCTTTACGCCCAGGCGACCTGCTCGTCGCCCTCCACTGCGCGTCCAATCGGCCAGCTTGCAAGCCCGACTTGGCGAACTGCTGCTGAATGCTCTCGGCATAGAACGGGCTGACGACCAGCACCAGGCCGATGCCCATGTTGAACACGCGAAACATTTCGGCATCGTCGACTTCGCCCAGTTGCTGCAGCCAGGTAAACACCGGCGGCACCGGCCAGCTGCCGCGGTCGATCGTGACGCCGACGCCTGGCGGCAGGATGCGAGCCAGGTTTTCGTGCAGTCCGCCGCCCGTGATGTGGGCGATGCCGTGCACGACGCTTTTCACTTTGTAGTGGCTGAGCACGCTGCGCACGGCGCGGGTGTAGATCGTCGTCGGCCGCAGCAGCACATCGCCGACTGTTGCGCCGAGCGGTTCAATGAAGTCACCCGCTTCAAGCCGTGCGATGTCGAACACGATCTTGCGCACCAGGCTGTAGCCGTTCGAGTGCAGGCCGCTCGAGGCGACGCCGAGCACGATGTCGCCGGGCGAGATCGTCGAGCCGTCGAGCACTTTCTGCGCTCGACGACGCCGACGCAGAACCCGGCCAGGTCGTAGTCGCCGGGCTGGTACATATCGGGCATGATGGCCGTCTCGCCGCCGATCGAGCGCCATGTCGCTTTCGACGCAGCCGTCGCTGATGCCGGTGACGATCGCTTCCAACAGCGCCGGATCGTCCGTCGACATCGCCACGTAGTCGAGAAAGAACAGCGGCTCGGCCCCGCAGCAGAGGACGTCGTTCACGCACATCGCCACCAGGTCGATGCCGACCGTGTCGTGCACGCCGGCGAGTTGGGCAACTTTGAGCTTGGTGCCGACGCCGTCGGTGCCGGAAACGAGCACCGGGTCTTGATACTTGCGGGCAAACAGCCCGTCCGGGAAATCGAGCTGAAACAGGCCGGCAAACCCGCCCTCGGCCGGCAGCACGCGCGGCGAATGGGTCCGCCGCAACAGCCGCGGCAGCCGGGCCATCGACTGTCGATAGACGTCCAGGTCGACGCCGGAATCTTTGTAAGTTGCTTTGGCCATGCCGGGGCTGGGGGCTGGGGACTGACGTTACGATTGCCGCTGTCGAGCGATTCCACCACCGGAATATACAACAAACAGCATTCTTCGCTCAGTCCTTCACGTGGTGTTCCCATTAGCTGGCCGAATCATTCGGCTTAGCCAATCCCAATTCTCCAGTCCCTAGCTCCCAGCCCCCGGGCCCTTCCGAACTTGTCAGTCAAAACAAGGATTCTAGACGGCGAAGCTCTGCGGTAGGATGACGCCGCATTGAAGAGTACTCCCGGCGGGTGTCGAAGTTAAGGACGCTTGTGAGCGCGATTGTGGACGGATGCACGGGCGGCGAGTGCCGCTAACTTCCGTCTGGCTCTGACATGATGTCAGTGCGATCCGGCGGCCGGCCGCATAACCGGCAGGTCCACCGGCCTTGTCCATCGCGCACGATACAATCCTCAACTCTTTTCGACACGAGCCCACGGCACCATGTTTACTACCGCTACGAATTTCCTGGCCCGCCACGCGTTTGTGGTCATGCCCAAGACCGCTCGCAAAACTCCCAGCCGCAACTGCAATTTGCCTACCCGCTGCCGTACGGCGCGGTGCTGCGCGACGGCGGCGTGCAGTTTGTCGTCTACAGCCGATCGGCCACGGCGATGCGGGTGCTGCTTTACGAACGCGTGACCGACCGCGAGCCGACAGCAATTGATCGAGTTCAATCCGCGAGACCGACCGCTGGGGCGACATCTGGAGCGTGTTCGTGCCCGGCATCAAGGCCGGCCAACTTTACCATTTTCAGGCCGAGGGCCCGTTCGATCCCGGCCAGGGCCAACGCTTCGAGTCCGCACGCGCGGCTGATCGATCCGTACGCCCGAGGCGCTGGCCGGCCGGTTCCTGCCTCGGCCGACGGCATCGATCCGCCCGCCCAAGTGCGTGGTGGTCGACGACACGTTCGATTGGAAAGGCGACCGCCATCTCAAGCGCCGCCTGTCCGAAACGATCATCTACGAGATGCACGTCCGCGGCTTCACGCGCAGCAGCACCAGCGGCGTCGAGCATCCCGGCACGTACGCGGGCGTCATCGAAAAGATTCCGTACTTGAAGTCGCTGGGCGTCACGGCGGTCGAGCTGATGCCGGTGCACGAGTTTCCCACCGAAGAGGCCGACGGCGCGAAGCTCGACGCGCCGCAACTACTGGGGCTACGACCCGATGGCGTTCTTCGCGCCGCACCGCGGCTACATGGCAGGCCACAAGCCGGGCGACCAGGTCCGGCAGTTCAAGGAGATGGTCCGCGAGCTGCACGCGGCCGGCATCGAAGTGATTCTCGACGTCGTGTTCAACCACACGTGCCGAAGGCAACGAGCAGGGCCCGACGTTCAGCTTCAAGGGGCTGGAGAACCGCGTCTACTACATGCTCAACGACGACGGCACGCTACAGCAACTACTCCGGCTGCGGCAACACGGTGAACGGCAATCACCCGATCGTCCGCGAGATGATCTTCCACTGCCTGCGGCACTGGGTGCACAACTACCACATCGACGGCTTCCGCTTCGACCTGGCGTCGATCCTGAGCCGCAACCGGAAGGGCGAGCTGGTGCCCAATCCGCCGATGGTCGAGCTGATCGCCGAAGACCCGATGCTGGCCGACACGAAGATCATCGCCGAGGCGTGGGACGCCGCCGGCGCGTACCAGGTCGGCTCGTTCGCCAACCAGCGGTGGGCCGAGTGGAACGGCCGCTATCGCGACGACATTCGCCGCTATCTGGCGCGGCGACGTCGGCATGACCGGCCCGATGGCCACGCGGCTGGCCGGCTCGAGCGATCTGTACCAGCCCAGCGGCCGCCGGCCGTATCACAGCATCAACTTCGTCACGTCGCACGACGGCTTCACGCTGAACGACCTGGTCAGCTACGAGCGAAAGCACAATCCGACAACGGCGAGGACAACCGCGACGGCGACAACAACAACTACAGCGCCAACTACGGCGTCGAAGGCCCGACGCGCCGCAAGAGCATCGACGGATCTCCGCCAGCGGCAGATGAAGAACATGCTGGCCTCGCTGCTGCTGAGCCAGGGCGTGCCGATGATTCTCTCCGGCGACGAAGTGCTCCGCACGCAGCGCGGCAACAACAACGCCTATTGCCAGGACAACGCGATCCGCTGGTTCGACTGGCGGCTGGTCGAGAAGAACGCCGAGATGCTGCGGTTCGTCGCAAGCGCTGATCGCGTTCCGCCGCCGGCAGCCGAACGTGCGCCGCGGGTCGTTCCTCACCGGCAAGGCCACCAAGCCGGGCCAGTTGCCGGACGTGAGCTGGTACGGCCCAGCGGCAAGCCGGTCGATTGGAACGCCGTGGGGCCGAGCCTCACGAGCGTGTTCGGCACCAGCGGCCTCGACGATCCGGCCGCCCGGCCGGTGATGATCATGCTCCACGCCGGCGGCGAGCCGCAGCCGTTCGTGGTGCCGCCGGCGGTGGCGAGCATTGCTTGGCGGTCTGTTCGTCGACACGGCCGCCGAGTCGCCCGGCGACATGTACCCGGACGCCGACGGCCCGCCGCCGGGCCGGGAGCCGATTGTGCTCGAGCCCATTCGCTGCGGTGCTATGTGGCGGAGTAGGGGAAGGTGTCAGGGTGGCGGGTGTCAGGCGTCAGGACATAGCACAGAATTCTCACGGTGACAGCTATGACACGGTGGTCTAAGCGTTCGCTGTACTGATGTGATATATTGCTCGCATTCCCTGACACCCGAAACCTGACACCTGACACCTTGTCCTCCCAAATCCACGTCATTGGCATCGGCGACGACGGCCTGGAGGCCGTGCCGGACAACGTGCGCCAAATGATCGCTGATGCCGAAGTGCTGCTGGGCACGGAGCGCACGCTGTCGCTGGTGCCCAAGTCGGCGGCCGAGCGGCATACGATTTCGAGCGACCTCAACCAGCTCGTCGCCACGCTGCAGAAGGCGGCCGGCAAGCGCATCGTGGTGTTGCTCTATGGCGACCCGATGTTTTACGGCCTGGCGCGCTATGTGTCGCGAGAGGCTCGGCAAGGACCGGTTCGTCGTCGTGCCGCACGTGAGCAGCATGCAGCTCGCGTTTGCCCGCGTGATGGAGACGTGGGAAGAAGCGTATCTCAGCGACCTGGCCAAGCATCCGCTCGATGCGGTGCTGGAAAAAATCCGCACGGCACAAAAGGTCGGGCTGTTCACGACCGACCAATGCGGCCCGGCCGATGTGGCCAAGGCGCTGCTGGCGCGGCGGATCGATTATTTCACCGCGTACGTGTGCGAGAACCTGGGTGCCCGCGACGAGCGCGTGACGCGCGGCACGCTGGCCGAGATCGCCGACGCAGAAGTTCGATCCGCTCAACGTGATGATCCTCGTCCGCGATCCGAATGCGCCGGACCGGCCGCGCGATGCGGTCGGCCGCCGGCTGTTCGGCAACCCGGACGAGGCGTTCCTGCAATCGAAGCCGAAGCAAGGCCTGTTGACGCCGGCCGAGGTGCGTGCGATCGCGCTCGCTCAGATGGACATCGCCCCGTCGAGCATCGTGTGGGACATCGGCGCCGGCAGCGGCTCGGTGAGCATCGAAGCGGCCCAGATGGCGCCCGAGGGTGCCGTGTACGCGATCGAAATGGACGCGGAGGACCACGGCCTCATCCGCCAAAACGCCGAACGCTTCGGCGTGGCGAACGTAAGCGCCGTGTTGGGCCGTGCGCCGAAGCGTGCGACGAGCTGCCCGATCCGGACGCCGTGTTCATCGCCGGCGGCGGCCGCGAAGTGACGCGCATCGCCGAAGTCGCCTATCGCCGCCTCCGCCCCGGCGGCCGGCTGGTGGTCAACGTCGTCAGCATCGACCACCTGGCCGAGCTGCGCGAAGCGCTCGGCCGCCACTCGCGCGACATCCACGTCTGGATGATCAACCTGGCCCGCGGCACCGACCAGCTCGACCGCCTGTCGTTCGACCCGGTGAAGCCGAGCTTTCTGCTGGCGGTGACGAAAACGTAGGTCCGCCTTGCCGAGGTGCAGTTTCGATATGGCCGGAAGTGACGGGCATTCTTCGCAAACTTCGCGGCTCCTGATCGCACTGGACATTACGTCAAGACTCAACGTATAAATTCGCTGTTTCATCTCACGGAGGAGAAAGATGCGCATGAGGCATGCGAAGCGTTGGACCAGTTTCGTTTCCCATCTGGCAGTCCTTGTCGTTACGTCGGTAACGATAAATTTTGTCGCTGCAGCGCCGTTGCAAATCGCAACACGGCTTCGCCCAAAAGTTCCGGCTTCCTACGACGCTTTGGTCTTTCGGTCGACATTAACGGATCTTTGGTGTTTGTAGGTGCGCCGACAGATAACCCAGGGCATCTATATGTCTATAAACAAGATGAGCTTGGTGGTTGGATGGAGTTAAGCAAGCTGAGTTCGAGCAGCGATTTCGTCGCCGGTTTCGGGTCTGCGGTAGCAAGCAAGGGGTCGAGGCTGATGGTGGGATGCCGAACAAGTACCAACCATATGCCTACATGGGCGCGGCCTATTTATTCGACCAAGATTCCAATGGGAATTGGACACAGACTACCGAGCTACTAGCAAGCGACAGTAAAGCCTATCGTCGCTTTGGTACTGCCGTATCTATCAATGAGTCACTCGCCCTCGTTAGTGCTCCTGGCGCGTACGGATTCGGTGAGCCAACCGAGGGTGCCGCCTATTTATTTGAAAGCAATGAGAATGACAGTTGGCAGCAGGTTGCTAAGTTTACGTCAGAAATTAGGCCAGGGGATTTATTTGCGCTTGTAGCTTTAAGCGGAAGGACGGCTTTCGTCGGCTATCCGGGCGAATTTCTAGGCGGGACTAGTTATGGCGCCGTTCATGTTTTTGATGAGAACGGGAATGGCGAATGGAATCGGGTGCAAAAAATCATTGCCAACTCTCCAACACTGGACTTTGGAGAGAAAGTATCCATCAGTGGAACAACTATGGTGGTATCTGGATCCGTCCCTACTGACGGCGCAATTGAACCGACAGCGTTTATTCTTAAGTCGGATTCGCAAGGGCAATGGCACGAAATCACACGACTGATTCCTGAAGAATCGTCGACCACAGGCTACTACGCGGTGCGGTCGGTCGCCATTGATGGTGATATTGCCATCGTGAGCGACGAGAGTGTCGCATACGCATTTCGCGAGTTTTCCGATGGGACCTGGAAGCAGATTGCACGGCTCGAACCATTTGATCCAGATGGTTTCCGATCTGAGCGATTTGGGTCCTCCGTTGCAATTCAAGGTTGGACCATAGTCGTGGCGCCGCAGCCGATGGAAGTCAAAACGCCGCCTACGTCTTCCAGTCACCGGAACCATCGACGTATTGGCTGACGAATTTCCTTTTCGCGACAATTAGCTTGAGACGAAATCGGGGACTGGTAAGATCTCGGCCTATGATCAGCCGAGCGAAAGGAGCGTAAACGACGCTGGTTCGTGGCGTTCGAATTGATGGTCGGAGCGACCCGGCTGCCGATGGCCGAATTTTACGAGGGGATCGACGGCAAGTTTCCCAAGCCCCACTTACAGAGCATAGGGGCGGCGGTTTCGGTCGACGGGCCATGTGCCTCGTGCAAGAGGAAAACGCGCGAGCGCCGTTGATCCAATCGAAGGCGTAGTGTAGCACGTCGAGCGTCATGGAAAGGTCGACTTCCTGGCGAATTACGTTTGGCCGGACAAGCGCGATGGAATCAACCTTCCCAAAATCTCAGTTGATCTGCCGCCTGGAATTGGACGGCGTGGGATCCAAATCGTAAAGTGCAAAGAACACACAGACCACTTTTAGTCATCGGCGGCGTGGTTTCATCACGTGTGATAATCGGCGTTGAGCCGCACGTATTCGGCCGTGAGGTCGGTGGTCCAGAAGCGGGCCGAGGCGCGGCCTTCTTCCAGGAGCAGCACGATGCTCGTGTCGCGGTCGGCGGCGATCGATTTGGCGGCCGCGTCGGCGTCGAAATCGACCGGGGCGCCGCGCTCGTAGAGCAGCAGGCCGTTGAGGTGGAGCGTGACCTTGCTGGGGTCGAACGGCACGCCGGCGTAGCCGGCGGCCGAAACGATGCGGCCCCAGTTGGGGTCGGCGCCGGCGATGGCCGTTTTCACGAGCGGGCTGTCGGCGATCGTCTTGCCGATTGTAAGTGCGTCCTGGCCGCGAGCGGCAGCCGTGGACTTCGACGGTGATCAGGTGCGTGGCGCCTTCGCCGTCGGCGGGGATCGGCTTGGGCCAGGTCCTCGCAGACTTCGAACAGCGTCGTGCGGAAGTCGTCGAGCGATTTGCCGTTGAGCAAGGTCGGACCGCCGGCCGCGCCGTTGGCGAGCAGGATCACCGTGTCGTTGGTGCTCATGTGGCCGTCGACGCTGATGCAGTGGAACGATTCGTCGACGGCGTCGACGAGCGCGGCTTGTGCGTCGCTCACACGGAGGGCGGCGTCGGTCATCACCAGCGCGAGCATGGTGCTCATGTTGGGCCCGATCATCGCGGCGCCCTTGGCGATGCCCGTGACGCGCGTGGTGATGCCGCCGATCGTGACTTCCCGGCCGCGAATTTTGGGCACCGTGTCGGTGGTCATGATGCCGCGGGCGGCGTTTTCGAGCGATTGTGCGTCGTCGCCGAGCTGGGCGGCAGCGGCACGGATGCCGGCGTGAATCTTTTCCATCGGCAGCATCGTGCCGATGACGCCGGTCGACATCACGAGTGCTTGCTCGGCTTCGGCACCGCAGGCTTCGGCGGCCCACGCGGCCATTTGCCGTGCGTCGTCGTCGCCTTGGTCGCCCGTGCAGGCGTTCGCCACGCCGGAGTTGATCGCCACCACGCGGATCGATTCGCTGGGCGTCCGCTCGCGGTCGAGCTTCACCGGGGCGGCGCACACGAGATTCTTCGTGTACACGCCCACGCCGACGGCCGGCCGATCGGACACGATCAGCGACAGGTCGAGCTTCGGCGCATTGCGCTTGACGCCCGAATAGACGCCGGCGGCTCGGAAACCGATGGGGAGGCGCAGTGGACATGCGGAGAGGATGAAGTCGTAAGTGCGGTTAGTTGATTAGTCGTTATCGTCAATCTGGAGACTTACAGACAACGCGGTGGTTTCGTCGAAGCCGTGCATCAGATTGAAGTTTTGCACGGCCGCGCCGGATGCACCCTTTATGAGGTTGTCGATCGCGCTGATGACGACGACGCGGCCGCGGACGATGCGGACCGTGATATCGCAGAAGTTCGTGCCGGCCACTTGCTTGGTGCTGGGCAGTGCCGACGAGACACGGACGAACGGCTCGTCGGCGTAGAATTCGCGCAGAGATTGCCAGCAGCGATTTGTCGTCGAATTCGTCGGTCGGCTGGGCGTAGGCCGTGGTGAGGATGCCGCGGTCCATCGGCATCAGGTGCGGCGTGAACACGACGCGAACGTCGCTTGCCGGCCGCGTCGGAAAGCACCTGGTCGATCTCCGGCATGTGGCGGTGGGTGCCGACGCCGTAGGCCGAGACGCTCTCGTTGCATTCGGGGAAGTGGAGATGCGGCTTGGGCTCGCGGCCGGCGCCGCTGACGCCGCTCTTGCTGTCGATGATGATGCCGTCCGTCGAGATCGCGCCGGCTTTCAAGAGCGGCGCGAGGGCCAGGATCGCGGAGGTCGGGTAGCAGCCGGGGTTGGCGACGAGCTGAGCCGATCTTGATCTCGTCGCGGTAGAGTTCCGGCAGGCCGTAGACGGCTTTGCCGAGGCGCTGCGGGTCGGCGTGTTCGAGGCCGTACCATTTTTTGTACTCGGCGGCGTCGTTGAGGCGGTAGTCGGCGCTGAGGTCGACGACTTTCTTGCCGCGCGGCAAGAAGTTCGGCGACTGCGGCCGCGCTCGCGCCGTGCGGCAAGCAGCAGAACACGCAGTCGGCCCGCTCGGCCACCTGGCTGGGCGAGAGGTTTTCCAGTCGCAGATCAAGCCGGCCGGCGAGCGATGGATGCACTTCGCCGACGTGCCTGGCTTCGGTCTGACGCGTCGTGAGCGCGGTGATTTCCACCTGCGGATGGCGCAGCAGCAGCTTGATCAGCTCGAGCGCTGAGTAGCCGGAAGCACCCAGAATGGCGACACGAATCATTTGCCCTGCCACGCCCGTGAAAAACGCGTTCACCACCAGCCCATTGAGCCTCGCATTCTAGCGAGCCTGCGTGCCGCCCGCTACGGGGCATAACGCCTTGCGGGAGGGACAGCGGCGTTCTGATGGGGTTCGCTAGGTCAGGCTTTCCAGCCTGACGACTTCGCCGCGCAATTCGTCAGGCTAGAAAGCCTGACCTACTGCATGTCCGCCGCCGCAGAACTCGAAATCCTCTACGACTCCGGCCCGTGCCTGGTGGTCAACAAGCCGCCGGGCGTGCTCACGCAAGCACCGGCGGGCATCGACAGCCTGGAAGTGCGGGTGAAGGCGTTTTACCGCGAGCGGGAACAGAAAGAAGGCAACATTTACCTGGGGCTGCCGCACCGGCTCGACCGGCCGGTTTCCGGGGCGATCGTGTTCGCCCGGCACGTGCGGGCGGCCCAGCGGCTCTCTACTCAGTTCGAAAACCGCACCGTGACAAAGGTCTATTGGGCCTTCGTGGAAGGCGACGTGCAGCCCGACGAAGGCACGTGGACCGACCATCTGCACAAGCGCCACGGCATGGCCCAGGCGATCGTCGTGCCGGCGGACGATCCGCGCGGCAAGCTGGCGGTGATGCACTACCGCGTGCTGGCACGAGCGGACAGCGGCTCCTGGCTGGAAGTGCAATTGGAAACCGGCCGCACGCACCAGATTCGCGTGCAGGCGGCATCGCGCGGGCACGCGGTGCTCGGCGATTCGCAATACGGCTCGACTCGGCCGTTTGGCGAGCAGTTCGAGGACGAGCGGCTGCGAGCCATCGCGCTGCACGCGCGGCAGCTGGGATTCAATCACCCGATGACGGGCGAAGCGGTGGATATCATCGCGCCGCCGCCAGCCGGCGTGGAGTTGCGGCTTCGGTTTGCTTGGCGAGATCGCCTAAGGCATGTCGCGTCGAAGGTGTTTCCCACCGAACGTGCCAGGCAACCGTCATCTGGAAAGCCCGCGTCGCATGACCGGTCCGGTGCGCGCTCGTCCCAGCCGGCCGCCATCATTGCCACGGCGGTGAGCAGGCCGCCGTTGCCCGGTAGATAGATTGTCAGCCCGGGCCGTTGGTGGTTGTGGCCGTTTTTCCGATAGAAATTTTTCGGAGTGTCCATGAGTAGCGCGTCGATAGCCCGCTCGGGCTGGCCCAGTCGGGCAGCATTCATCGCCAGCGAGCGGATAGTCCCAGCCCCACGTGTCGGGCCAATTCCAATTCGTCCCACACCCAGTCGAAGGTGCGGCGCATGGTTGGCTGGTCGATGCCGGGGCCGGGCAGCATGCCGAAGGCGCCCAGCACGGCCGGGTGGTCGTTTCGCCAGCGACGGTTTGTGTACTGTCGGTGCGCGTTTCGGCAAACAGGTATTTCCCGTCGGCGACGGACGGCGGCGACAGCTGCGCGAGTACGCGGTCCCATTCTTTCGTCACGCGGCAGGCCGAGCCGCTCGCGCCATTTTTGCGCTGTCTCCAAGCCCCACCGCCAATAGGTGAGCTCGAACGTGAGATTCACGGTGCGGTCCTTGGGAAATTCTTCCTGCGCACCTTGCAGCGTGCGGGCCGAGAATGTAGCGCTGCGTCGCATCGTCCCGATTTGGCGTAGGAGGCCATGAAGCGAGCCGTTTCGAAGACGATGTCCTTGAATCGTTCGAGTGTCTCGCGGTCGGGATGCGCCCGGTAGCACAACTCCGCGTAATAGATCGGATGCGGCTGCTGCCAAATGAGAAACGGCCCGACACCGGACGGCGACTCGGCACCACTGGGATCAGTCATCTTCGGCCAGCGTGCGCCTTCATAGCCTTGCCGCCTGGCGGTTTGCTGCGCTCGAGGGAGGATAGTTTGGTAGTAGGCGAGGCTTCGCTCGAGCAGTCGCAGCCGATCCCACAGCGCGAAATGCACCGCGTGCCACCAGTGCATTTCGAGGTGAAACTTGCCGTACCAACTGTTGTAGGTGAGCCCGGTTTCCGCCGGCGGGTAACGGCCGGAGCACTGGATTGCCGTGAGGTACTGCGACAGTACGATCCGCCGCTCTAGCTCGCGCCAGCGTTCGTCGTGACTGCCGGAGAGATCGATCGCACCGCCGTTGCTCCAGAACTTATTCCAGTGGGTCACAGCGGCGGCGCGGGTCTCCGCAAAGTCCGGCAATTGATCGTTGTGCGGCTGCGGCGTAAACAGGCAGACGAAATCCAACGTCTGAGAGTCAGCCGGCGGCGAAAGCACATAGTCGTGCTTTCCTACTTCGTCCAGCGAGCCGCCCGGCGTCCAACTTGCGGCGACATGGTACGTGTCGCCATCCAAGCGTCGCGCAAAGCGTGCGGTGTTGGGCGATTCGATGGTCAATGCGGTTTCGTGCGCATCCGCTCGGCGCCAATCGGCGGTCACTGTTTCGCCCGTGCCGTAAGGGAACTTCAACTCAATCGTCAACTGCTTCTTCGCGACCAGCGGCGAACGTGACTCGGACGGCAACCAGATCAAGCGAGGGGTGACACAAGGTTTCGACTTCGACGGGCTGGCCATCCAGTTTGAACTTGCTCACCAGAACGC
The DNA here is from genome assembly GCA_963786455.1 of uncultured Planctomycetota bacterium. GTDB lineage: Bacteria > Planctomycetota > Planctomycetia > Pirellulales > Lacipirellulaceae > JABDGM01. Next base: position 94,552 of record CAWAZX010000025.1, read on the forward strand.
CGTTCCATAGGTCGAGAGTTTGTTCAATGTCCGTCAAGATCGCTGGCGGCAGCTGGCGTTCCGTCTGGCTTTGTGAGGCGAAAGCCAATCCGCCCCAAGTGCAGGCGATGCGGATTGCTTCGCAGCCATTCGGTTTCGTCGCGGCGGTCGCGCGGGATATCGGCGTAGCCAATCTTTCGGCCTCCGGATTCGAACTCTGTGTACTTGAATTTATCGATGCTCCAGCCGTTGGGATTCGGCGCGGTGTGCCAGCCCCAGTGTGAGAGAGTGCCCAGCGGAATTGTCCGCTCGAACGCCTCCGGAAACGTTTGCAAGCCGGTGACGTCTGCCGTGAAAGCAAACTGGCCGTTACCCACCGAAAGCGGCGACTCGATATCGAACTCGCGCAACACCGGATTGTGCCGCGTGACCAGCGACTGGCGGTCGATCGGCTGGCCCAATGCAACTCTCGCTGCGACAAAGAGCAAGAACGCCAAAGCCGACGTTCGGCACAAAAGGCGGCGTCGAATGGGCGACAATGCGCAAGCGTGCATGATGAGAGGTACGCGCAATGTTAATCCGGCTTGGTCGACTTCTTCTTGCTTTTTGCACTCTCGCCTGTTGATTTCTTTTCAGACGTCGATTTGGAATCCGTTGCCGATTCGGACTTCGCCTCGCTTTTGCTCTCGCTCTTCGATTCACTTGCCGGCTTGTCTTTCTCGGCTGCTTTTTTGTACGAGTCGCTGCGGTAATCGGTCTGATAGAATCCGGAGCCTTTGAACATGACTGCCGCGCCGGTGCCGAACAGCCGACGCAACTTCGGCTTGCCGCACTCGGGGCACTTTTTCTTCACCGGCTCGGAGATCGATTGGAACAATTCGAACGAATGACTGCAGGCGTCGCATTCGTAGTCGTAGGTGGGCATAGGAGCGGGGAGCTTGGAGCAGGGAGCAAGGAGTATGGAAAAATGACAGTAGCCGCGAGCGGGCACCACGGCTCTGCGTGGTCGTGCTCGCCGGCTTTATTGCGACGGACCACTCGAAACGATCACCTGCGCCGGCCGCACCACGCGATCGTGCAACTTGTAACCTTGCTGGGTAACCATCATGACGTGGGCAGCCGGCACATCGACCGACGGCTGCTGAAGAATTGCCTGGTGAAAATTCGGGTCGAATGGCAGACCGTCGGCAGGAATCGGTTCGCAATGGTGCTGAGTGAGCGTGGTCATCAACTGCTGCCGCACCAGGCGAAAGCCTTCGAGCAGCTTCTCGGCCTCGCCCGCCTTTTCCGCGGCTTCGATTGCGCGCTCGATATTGTCCACGACCGGCAATAGATCGCGCAGCACGGGCAGTGCGGCGTATCGGCGCTCGTCGGCGATTTCACGCGACGTGCGATTACGCAGGTTTTGCATCTCCGCCTGCAGCCGGAGCGCGCGATCGTTTGCGGCAGCCAACTCGGCTGTCAGCTGGTCGGAGTCGGAAAGCGCTTCGGCGAACGCCTGATCGCGATCGTCGGGCGGCCCGGAATCGAATTCGTTTTGTTTTTGTTCGTTAGCGTTCATGATCATCCATTGGATGCGTTCGATTCTTAACCACGGGTTGCACGGCTGATCCGTGGTCGTTTATTACTTGTTTGCATCAACCTCTTCGGCCGTGAAGTATTCTTTCAGTTTGGCGAAGAAAGTCTTTCGCTCCGGCGCCACATGCTTGTGTTCGAGCTCCGCCAATTCGCGGAGCAAAGTCTGTTCCTCTTTGCTCAGTTTTTTGGGCACTTCGATCACAACTTGTACGAGCAGGTCGCCTAAACCACGCCGTCGCGGGTCGGGCATGCCCTTGCCACCGAGCTTGAACACTTGCCCGGATTGCGTGCCAGCGTGGATCTCTAACTCGCCACGGCCTTCCAGCGTTGGCACCTCGAGCGTCGTACCAAGCGCCGCCTGGGCATAGGTGATCGGCACTCGGCACACGAGGTTTTGACCGTCGCGCTCGAATAGCGGGTGTGGAAGCACCGAGATGAAGCAGTAGCAATCGCCCGGTGGGCCGCCGTTCGGGCTGGGTTCGCCTTGGCCGGTGATCCGCACGCGCATGTCGTCGTCGACGCCGGGCGGGATCTGCACTTCGGTGACGACTTTCTTGAGCGTCTGCCCGCTGCCGCGGCAGGTTGGGCAGGGGTGCTTAATCGTCGACCCCTGGCCGTGGCAAGCCGGGCAAGTGGTTTGAATCCGCACAATGCCGGCCGATTGGATCACCCGGCCCTGTCCACGGCAGTAACTGCAGACCTCGCGGCGGCTGCCGGAAGCTGCCCCGGTTCCCGTGCACTTTTCGCACTTCTCGTGGCGGTGAAATTCAACGCTCTTGGTGACACCCTGGGCCGCCTCCTTGAGCGTGAGCGTCACGTCGCTCCGCACATCGCGCCCTTTGCGCGGCTGGTTGCGGCCGCGATTGCCGAACAGGTCGCCGAACAAATCGCCGAACGCCGAGAAGATGTCCTCGACATCGGTAAAGTGGTGCGCACCATACTGTCCGTTCAGGCCGGCGTGGCCGAAACGGTCGTAACGGGCCCGCTTCTCTCGGTCGTTAAGCACCTCGAAGGCTTCGGCGGCCTCTTTGAATCGCTCGATCGCTTCCTGGTCGCCCGGGTTCTTATCCGGGTGGTACTTCACGGCCAACCTGCGATAGGCGGTGGCGATCTCGGTGCCTGACGCCGAGCGTTCGATGCCGAGCACTTCGTAATAGTCGCGTTGGATGGCCATGACTTGCGAATGACCAATGACCAAATCCCAATGACCAAAACATGGTCCAACGCGGACTTGGTCATTGGTGCTTGGTCATTGGTGCTTTTGTACTTAATTCTTGCTTATTCTATGCAAGCGGGCCACTTGCCCAAAGGCGAAGTGGCCCGCAAGCGGCTGTCAACCATATCAACAGTGTAGTCCTCACGCTCCGCGTGAGGAGATTCTTCACGCGGAGCGTGAAGACTACACTCTTGCAATGTTAGCGGATGCTGCCGACGACGGCTTTCTTTCCCTCGTCTTTCTTATCGAAGTTCGTGACCAGCGCTTCGGTCGTGAGCATGAGGCCGGCGATGCTGGCCGCGTTCGCCAGCGCGGTCTTCACGACTTTGGTGGGGTCGAGGATGCCCGCCTTCATCATGTCGACATACTCGCCGGTGTTTGCGTCATAACCAGTGTTCAATGGTTTCTGGCTGATTTCGTCGGCGATCACGCTGCCGGCCTGGCCGGCGTTGTCGGCGATTTGCTTGAGCGGTGAGGTCAGCACGCCGAGCACGATGTCGACGCCGATTTTCTCGTCGCCTTTCGCACCGGACCGCGCAGCCTTCGACCGCTTGGCGGCAACGCAGCAGTGCCACACCGCCGCCTGGCAAAATACCTTCCTCAACGGCTGCGCGCGTGGCGTGCAGGGCATCCTCCACGCGGGCCTTCTTTTGCTTCATCTCGGCTTCGCTGCTGGCGCCAACCGAGATAATCGCCACGCCGCCGGTCAGCTTGGCCAACCGCTCTTGCAGCTTTTCGCGATCGTAATCGCTGGTGGTCTGCTCGATTCCCTTGCGAATTTGCTCGATCCGCTTCTGGACGTCTTCCTTGCGGCCGGCACCTTGCACGATCGTGGTGTCGTCCTTGGTGACGGTGAGCTTCTTGGCCCGGCCCAGCTCGTTGAGCGTGACGTTCTCGAGCTTGATGCCCAAATCCTCGCTGATCACCGTGCCGCCGGTGAGCACGCCGATGTCGGCCAGCATCGCCTTGCGACGATCGCCGAAGCCCGGAGCCTTCACGGCACACACGTTAAGTATGCCGCGGAGCTTGTTCACGACCAGGGCCGCGAGGGCTTCACCCTCGACATCCTCGGCAATGATCAACATCGGCTTGCCCTTCTGGCTCACTTGTTCCAGAAGCGGCAGCAGCTCGCGGAGATTCGTGATTTTCTTTTCGTGAATGAGGATGTAGACATCCTCCAGCACGCACGACATCGTGGCGGGCTCGTTGATGAAGTACGGCGACAAGTAACCCTTGTCGAACTGCATGCCCTCGACGAGCTCGAGCGTGGTGTCGGTGGTTTTGCCTTCTTCGACGGTAATGACGCCGTCCTTGCCGACTTTTTCCATGGCGTTGGCAAGCAGGTCGCCGATTGCCCGGTCGTTGTTGGCACTGATCGCACCGACGTGAGCGATTTCCTGCTTGCTCGAAACCTTTTTAGAGATGCTGTCGAGATATTCGGTGGCAGCGGCGACCGCTTTCTCAATGCCGCGGCGGACCGCCATTGGATTGCTGCCCGCAAACACGTTGCGAGTGCCTTCTTTGAAGATCGCGCGGGCCAGCACAGTGGCGGTTGTCGTGCCGTCGCCGGCCAGCGTCGAGGTCTTGTCGGCCACTTCGTGCACGAGCTTCGCGCCCATGTTCTCGAACGGGTCTTCGAGCTCGATTTCCTTACTGACGGTGACGCCGTCTTTGGTGACGGTCGGGCCGCCGAACGATTTGTTGATGATGACGTTGCGGCCGCGCGGGCCCAGGGTGATCGCCACCGCGTCGGCTAGCTTCTCGACGCCGGCGAGCATTTTCGACCGCGCGGAATCTTCAAATAACAATTGCTTTGCCACGGATTATGGTTCCTGAGTATGTCAGGTGTTAGGTGTTAGTCGTAAGTCGTTAGTATACTTCGATATCACTAACGACTAACGACTTATGACTTACGACTTTTAGCTCACGACTTTCGCGAGGATGTCGCTTTCGCGGAGGATTTTGTACTCTTCGCCGTTGACTTCGACTTCCGAGCCGCCGTACTTGCCGAAGATCACTTCGTCGCCGATGCCGACGGAAAGCTCGCCGCGATTGCCGCTATCGAGCAGCTTGCCGGGGCCGACGGCCACCACCTTGCCGCGCTGCGGCTTTTCTTGTGCGGCATCCGGCAGCACGATTCCGCCGGCCGTCATTTCCTCGGCCTCCAGCGGTTCGACAACAACACGATCATCCAGCGGACGCAACTTAATTTTAGCCATGTGAAAACTCCTATTTATGTATTGTATAGTTTGATGATTGATTGAATGTTGAAAGCGATAGTTGCAGTTGAGCGAAGCGGTTGCAACTCAAGCCTAACGACTCTCAACTAACGACTCATCGCTTACATCATTCCGCCCATGCCACCCATGCCACCCATGCCGCCGCCCATTCCGCCCATGCCACCCATGCCGTGGTCGTGGTGATGGCCGCCGGCCGGCTCTTCTTCGGTCTTGGGAATCTCGGTGACGAGCGATTCGGTCGTGAGCAACAGCGACGCCACGCTGGCGGCGTTTTGCAGTGCGGTGCGAACGACCTTGGCGGGATCGATCACGCCGGCCGCCATCAGGTCGCCGTATTCGTCCTTGTCGGCGTTGTAGCCGTCGTTCTTGCCCTTCATCTGGCGGACGCGATTGACGACCACGTCGCCGTCGACGCCCGGCGTTCTCCGCGATGTATCGCAGCGGGTAGTCGAGCACGTTGCGCGACGATCTCGCCGCCGAGCTTTTCGTCGCCTGTCAGGTCGAGCTTCTTGATCGACTTTTCGGAGCGCAGCAGCGCCACGCCGCCGCCGGCGACGATGCCCTCGTTCCAGCGCGGCCTGCGTCGCCGCCTTGGCGTCTTCGAACAGCGCCTTGCGCTCCTTCATTTCGGTCTCGGTCGCGGCACCGACTTTGATCTCCGCCACGCCGCCGGCCAGCTTGGCCAGCCGCTCTTGCAGCTTCTCGCGGTCGTAGTCGCTGTCGGTCGTTTCGATCTCACGGCGAATCTGCTCGGCCCGGCCTTCGATGCCTTCCTTCTTGCCGCCGCCGCCGACGATCGTCGTGTTGTCGTTGGTGATGCTGACCTTCTCGGCACCTGCCCAGGTCGGAGAGCTTCACGCGCGTCGAGCTTGATGCCCAGGTCCTTGAAGATGGCCGTGGCGCCGGTGAGCGTCGCGATGTCGCCCAGCATCGCCTTGCGGCGATCGCCGTAGCCCGGTGCCTTCACGGCACACACTTGCAGGATGCCGCGGAGCTTGTTGACCACGAGCGTGGCCAGGGCTTCGCCTTCGACATCCTCGGCAATGATCAAGCAGCGGCTTGCCGGCCTTGGCGATGGCTTCGAGCAGCGGCACCAGGTTCTTGGCGTTGGAAATCTTTTCTTCGTAGATCAGAATCAGCGCGGTTTTCCAGCTCGCAGGTCTGCTCGTCCTGATCGGTGACGAAATGCGGCGACAGATAGCCGCGGTCGAACTGCATGCCCTCGACCACTTCGACAGTCGTTTCGCTGCCGCGGCCTTCTTCGACCGTGATCACGCCGTCTTTGCCGACTTTGGTGAAGGCGTCGGCCAGCACGCCGCCGATCGTGGGGTCGTTGTTGCCGGCGATCGTCGCGATCTGCTGCAGCTCTTTCTTGTCCTTCACGTCGATCGGACTCGGCCAGCTTCTCGATTGCGTCGCTAACAGCCTGCGACGGCCTTGGCAATGCCGCGGCTGAGGGCCATCGGGTCGGCACCGGCGGCGATCATTTTCAAGCCTTCGCGGAAGATGCCTTCGGCCAGCACGGTGGCGGTCGTGGTGCCGTCGCCGGCGACGTCGTTCGTCTTGCTGGCGGCTTCTTTCACGAGCTGCGCGCCGAGGTTTTCGAACGGGTCGTCGAGCTCAATGTCCTCGGCGACGGTCACGCCGTCCTTGGTCACCTTGGGCGAGCCCCAACCCTTGTCCAGCACCGCATTGCGGCCGCGGGGGCCAAGCGTGCTGCGGACCGCCCGGGCCAACTTCTCTACGCCCGCGGCCAACGGGGCCCGGGCTTCATCGTCAAACACCATTTGTTTTGCTGCCACGCGATATTCCTCCGGTCATCTGGAACGAACTAATTGGCAATCGTAGAAACGGAGTGCAGAACACTCCGCGATCGTTTTGGCGAATCTCTCCCCCCACCGGCGTCAGCCTGGGCCAACAATTCTGGCAGGCGCACCGCGAGATTCCGCAATATGACGCAAGCGCCGTGCCAGGACTAGTGGCTCGTGCCGCAAATAATTGGCGGAAAATGTCTTAGAGAGCATTCACGTACGAAAACAGGTCATCGCGATATGGCAAGCTTATGCCATTTTGGCAGAAGGGTCCCCTGCCGCACGATCGCGACTATTTGCTGCCGGCGACCTCAACGGCTTTTTGCAAGATGCGGTCCGTGCGGCCCACAAAATAGTCGGGTTCTGGTTGGACGACGACGTCTGGTTCAACGCCGCTGCCGTCGAATAATTGCCCGTTTCGCATAAACGAAACCATCGAGCCCAATCGAACGGAAATTGATGAGTTGCCCAGGCGGACTGTTTCTGCGCAGGCGCTGCCCCCGCCGCTCGTTGTGCCAACAAGGGTCACATTCGGCATCCCCTTGAGTGCCGCCAGGAATACGTCGGTGGCGCTAAAGCATTTCTCGTTCATCAGCACAACAACCGGTTTCGAATAGTGGTAGATTCGCGGATCGTCCAAGCGGCTCAAAACCATGTAGTGCCACTCGCTGAATTCATTTTCAGGCGGCTGCCATTCGGGGCGAAACGATTTTTGAAAGTCCGTGATCGCCGCGCGCTCATTCTCATTCCACTCGCTCGAGTTAGCCGGATACAAGAAACGCGACGTCAAGTGATCGTCGGCATAGCCCTCATATAGTCGGTAGCGCGCGCAATTAACCACTCGGGGCGGATCGTTTTCGGATGCTAGATACGAGAACAGCCAGCGAAGCGGTTCGCGCGAGCCGCCGCCGTTGTCGCGAACGTCGACGACCAATCCCATTGTGTTGCGAAAGCTAGGCATCATTTCGAAGATCTCGGCGACGGCGGCATCATCCATCGATGCCAATCGCAAGTAGCCGACATTTTCCGGCAACGCTCGCGACGGCAGCCGCGGCCAAACTCCGTACGGTTGCAGATTGTCGTCGATCGGAATGCTCACAGTTTTCGACCGGCTTCCGTCCGCCGACGCCAGCTCAACTTGCAGGGGTACGCCGCGGGCCAATCCTAATTCGCCTCGCCAATGTTCGATGTTGCGGAGCTGCCGCAGCGCGTTCCGCCGGACATAACCCGGTGAACCTTTCGGCACCAGAGTCGCGGCTGCGCGGCACCACTCGCTGATTGGTCGGCCATCGATGGAGACGATGAACGGTAGGTCATCGGCAAGGAAGCGGTCCCGGCCGGGGCTGAATGCGACGCATCGGTCACCTGAAGGTTCGATCAAGAACGGCAAGAAACCGTCATCAAGTCTCCAGCCGCGTACATCTGCATGTCCATCGATGCCCAGTGCGACGATCTTTTGCAATTCCAACGCGAGCACGGGAGTGGTTGACAATTCACCAGCTCGCTCAGCCAGCGACGCAATCGCCGGTTCAATCGTTGCCGCCGAGAACGGATAGTACGACCATCGCTCGCGCAAAACGGACTTAAATTCCTCGATCAGCGCGAGCACCTGCTGGGGAGAAAGTTTCTCGGACGGTTGTCGGATCGGATCTCCGTGTCGGCGCGCCAAACCTGTCGGCGGTTCGCTTCGGTCATTTCCGCATCGGGGATTGTCACCAGTCGGTTGGTGACGAGCGCACGCAACTCGAGTTTCACCGTTGCGCCGGGTCGATGGCCCATACCCCAGAGGACTTTGACCAAATCCTCGGCAAACCGTTTTTGCCAAAGCTCGCCAAATTGGTTTTTGGCCGATTGCAGGATTTTCGTCGCGGCAAGGTCGTCCAGGGCGACGAGCTCATAGAGCTCTCCTCGCACACGCACAATGACTCGATCTGCCTCATGTCGCACTTCGGTGAATGGTGAAATCGTCGGTGGTTCCTGCATATAACCGGCCCTGCATGATCCGACTTTTGACCCAACGATCAACAGTACAGCGGCGATTCTTCGCAAGCCGACGAATCGGGTTTTCCCGCGATGACGATTCATCGGGTCGTCTTTCTCGAAGCAGGGTTTTCCGTCCGAAATCGAGTTTGCTGCGCGAAGGGCGAAGCGCGCTACCCGTAGCGGTTCATGATCCGATCAACGATCCGGGGTGACAAGCGGTTTAGCATCAACCACAGGCGGCCGCCCCAACTGGGGATCACCTCGTGCTGACCGCGTTGGATTGCATGGACGATTTCTCGGGCAACCCCCGCCGCCGGTTTGCGGCGTGGATCGCCCCAAGGCAGCTCGCCTTTATCTTCTATTAGCACGTCAAAGTGCTCGGTTTCGGTCGGGCCTGCGGCGACAACCAGTACGTCGATTCCCAGGTGAGCCAGTTCCGGGCGCACGGCTTCGCTGAAGCCGTGCAGGGCAAACTTGCTGGCCGAGTACTCGCTCTTATGCGGGCAGCCCCTTCGGCCGAGGATCGAGCCAACGTTGACCACGATTGGCTGTCGGCCAGCGCGCAGCAGCGGCAGTGATTCGCGGATCAACTCCACAGGTGCAAAGAAGTTAACTTCCATGATCGGCCGCAGGCGTGCGGGGTCGGCTTCGGCAAACCGGCCATGGGCGCCGATGCCGGCGTTGTTGACGAGGATGTCGAGCCCGCCTAGCTCGGTTTGAGCCGCTTCGATCGCACGACGGCGTGCGGCCGGATCAGTAACGTCGCCCGCGACAGCGATTGCCCGCCGCCCGACGCTGGGCCACTTGCTGAACAACTTCGGCCAGTCGGTCCTCACGCCGCGCGAGCAGAATCAGGTCGACGCCATGACGGGCAAGCTCAACTGCCAGCGCGCGACCGATGCCGCTCGAGGCCCCAGTTACAAGAGCCCGCCGATCGGTGAGTCGTCGTTGGGCCATGAGCGTAGGGTGGGCACCGCCCACCAAGCAATCGGATACACTACGCGTTGTTGGTGGGCAGTGCCCACCGTAGGTGTTTCGACGCTATGCCACATCCTCGATCGATTCGCCGTTTGATGTGGCGTATCCGTTTGGCGAATGGCCGTTGCCGAACGCCTTGCCGTTGCGTGGCAAGTCATGGCCCACGCCGCGAAGATTGATCGTCGCCTCAGCGGAATTGATCTGGCCGAGATACTTGCGCGGCATGCGGCAATGGATCGACACACGATCGTCCGAATAGGTGCGGCTCAAGATCTCGCCGTTTTTGGCCAGGTAGGCCAGCAGGCGGCCGTTCGTAACATCGGTCTCGACGTCGACATCAACGAAAGTGTCGGCTGAGTGCATCGCTCACGGCGGCCGCCAGACGTGTCAGGCCTTCGCCAGTCCGCGCACTGATCGTGATCGCCATGGGATAGCGCCGGCGGAGCATATCGAGCGTACCCGGCTCGTGGACCGCATCGATCTGGTTGAGCACCAGAATCGTGTCCTTTTCCTGAATGCCGAGCTCTTCGAGCACTTTGTACACCGAGGCGATTTGCTCTTCCGCGGCCGGATTGCTGGCGTCGGCCACGTGCAGCAAGAGGTCGGCCTGCCGGGCCTCTTCCAATGTGGCTTTGAAGCTGGCGATCAGGCTGTGCGGCAAATCGCGGATGAAACCAACCGTATCGGACAAAAGCACCGGGCCCCAGCCGGGCAGCTGCCAACGGCGGGTACGGGTATCCAACGTGGCGAACAACTTGTCTTCGGCGAGCACGTCGGAACCAGTGAGCTTGTTGAGCAGCGTGCTCTTACCCGCGTTGGTATAGCCGATTAGCGAGACGGTCATGCGATCGCTGCGGGCCGCAACTTCACGCTCTTTGCGGTGGAGCACAGTCTTCAGCTCGCCGCGCAGATCGGCGATCCGTTTTTCGACCAGGCGGCGGTCGGTTTCGAGCTGCTTTTCGCCAGGGCCGCGCATGCCGACACCGGCCTTGATGCGCGACAAGTGAGTCCACAACCGCTTCAGCCGCGGCAGTGAGTATTCGAGCTGCGCTAGCTCCACGGCAAGGCGGGCCTCGTGGGTTCGCGCACGAGTGGAAAATATGTCGAGAATCACTTCGGTGCGATCGAGCACCTTGACGCCCAGCTCGCGTTCGAGGTTGCGGATTTGGGCGGGAGCGAGATTGTTATCGAAGATCACGACGTCGGCGTCGGTGGCTCGGATCATCAACTCGAGTTGTTCGAGCTTGCCTTTGCCGAGATAGGTCGTCACATCGGGCGCCTGGCGGCGTTGGGTCAGTCGACCGACAACTTCCGCCCCGGCGGTTTGCACCAGCCCGGCCAACTCGTCCAAGTTGTCGCGGGCGGCGTTTTGATCGGGCAGCTCGACGCCGACCAGGATGGCCGACTCGCTTTGGACGCCCAGATTACGGACGTTTTCTTTCACTAGGGTGGGGGCCTCCTATTCGGGTTTGAAGCGATTTCGCCGGTAGGAAAGTCGGTTTGACGTTTGATCAACCGGGCCCGTCGTCGCTGCTTCAGTTCATTATACCTCCCTGTCAAGAGGCCGCCCGGTTTTAGCAGGTTCGCGCGAGTTTGGCCTCTACCTGGAGAGAGGCGGAGTGTGGCATGCTTTCGGGCGCCAGCCCGTAAGCATGTTCTGTAGCGAGGATGCGAAACATGCCTACGCCCCGAGCGGCGAAGGCATGCCACTCTACGTCTCGGCCGGGCGGGATTACCAAATAAATTCCACGCCCACGTGGCCACCGTGGTAGTACGCTTGACCCTGGTCAGCCACGAATGGCACTCTCAGTGGACCGAGACCATTATCCACCGGTCCCGTATTGTAGGGCGAGCCCGTATTGAAGTTTTCGCCGGCCAGCACAATCGAATTCAAGAATAGGATCTCGTAACCAGCTCGGATCGACCAGCTCGGCAGAATATCCGCCACGAAGTCGACACTCGCCTCGCCGATGAATGCGACTTCATCGTCCTCAAATTCCTCATTGAGACTGGGCGGTGTCGTGCCCAACGGAGTCGTTGTGACCTCGGTTTCCACGGTGTAGTGATTGTTGTAAATACCGGCCTTGCCCTCAGCGCCGATGCGCATTCCCTGGCACAAACTGATCCATACGTCGGCACCGGTTTGGAAGCCAGCCAGGTCGTTGTCGGCGCCCAGGTCATAATCCGCTGCCGCTTCGCCGACGGTGCGGAAGAGAAAATCTTCTCTCAGCCGGGTGTAACGAAAGCCAGCGATCAACGTTCCCGAAACACGCGGCATGAAACCGACCCAGTAGCGGCGGTAACTCATTTCCGCCGTCTGCAAGTCGGAATCAATCGAAATGCTATGGAAGATTGAACGCTCGGTCTCTGGCATCGGGCCGCCGGCGGTTGGCACGTTATTCGGGTCTGTTCCGAACAATGAAAACAGCGAGAACAGATTGCCGGTCCCAGTGATCGGATCGACGGGGTTCGGATCGGTGAATGAGGCGCTGGACTCGAAGTCATAAATGCCCATGTAACCGAATTCCAGCACGGACAGCGGGCCCAGATCGAAACGGCCAAGTACGCGGAAACCCGGTTCCTCGTCATACTCCAGTTGGTTGCTCGAGAGCACGATCGGCCCGCCCAGATTGAAAATCGTGAAGTCGATGTTCTGTCCGAACGTTTCATCACGCTCGAGATACACGGCTTCAGCGCGAAGATCGAAATAGTGCGGGCCGCGCTGATCGACCATGTAACCTTCCATACCGACGTCGTTCATTAGATCGTAGCCAACCGGTGGGCTGGTGCCGCCTGCGCCCATCGGATACGGGCCGGTAAAGCCGCCATGCGCATGGCCGCCGTGTCCAAAACCGCCGCCGTGCCCGAATCCGCCGTCATCGCACGCACCATATCCGCCGCAATCGCTGCAGCCGGATCCATCGCAGCCGCAGGTGCGCCGCCCATGGTGCCGTCCGAATATTCGCACGGCTGGCCATAGTTAGCCGGCACGACGACGGGGTTACCGTAGGCGTCGACGTAAGGCGTTTTCTGTTTCGCGAACATCGAGCTGACAGGCGTGGTAAACAGCGCTTGCCGGGTTGCCCTTGGTTGTGCGCTCGGTTCGTTTGTTCCGAGTACTTGCGCCTGCGCGAGTGAAGGGCACGCCGTAAGCACGACAGTGGCGAAGAGAAGTGACGACCGGCAAACGATTGATCGTGTCAGCGATCCGCAGCGCATAAGTGTCCCCCCTCCGACCGATTCGGATTTTGGAATTTTCGCGAGGTCGTTCACGACCCAAGGCGGGGTCGCGATCGACCCGGCGCGCATCGAGGTCTGAACGACCCCGGCGCAATAATTCCATCCGAAATTCCATGCGCCGCTTCGGCGCATAGTTGAGTCGGGATAATGTACTCGGAAAAGACTATCGGACCGTCATCTGCGGAAAAGCCAGAGGTTTCGGCAAATGCCGAAATGTTTGCCCAGGCCGCCTAACTTCGACCCACGATAGCTGTCTCACCGCAATTGGTTATTAACGCACGACTTGCGACCGATGCAGTGCCCCGCGAATAAGTGCGGCCGGCAAACCGGAACTAAAAAAGGCCGGTTCGCGTCCCAGGCGCCACAGGAAATCTTGCCGGACCGCGGCGGCCGCAACTTACCGGTAGCAAACAGTTTGACGCTTGTTCCGAAGGAGACTAGGATGATGGGATAGGTCGGGTCGTAGCGATAGCACGACTTTTGACCGAGGTTGAAGCAGGGTGGGTCTTGAAGCGCGTCGGGCCAGAGGACGGGTGTCAGGACGCAATCCTTTGCCCGCGATGGCTCTCAGTATGCAAGCACTGGCGGGAATATCGCGAGCAGAATTGGTTGGTGCAATCGCGTTTGGCGGTTGCCTCGTTCTTGCCGAAACGCCGATCGGAACCGGCGACGGCAAACCGCCCACCACGGGGGCTTGTGGAGTTCAGCAGAAGGGGAATCTGTCGTGAAGAGACGTAATCGATTCGGTCGTCGCCATATGCATTCACCGCGTCGTAGCGGGCTGGGGTTCTTGGGCGGCCAGCGCAGCGCAGGACGCAAGATCGCGCTCGTTTGAGCGCCTGGAGGATCGGTTCTGTTTTTCGGTCTCGCCAATGCCGAATGTACAGACCTATGGCATTTCCAACGATACCGCCGAGGGCGCTGCTGCGCTGTGGATGCGCGAAATGCAATGGGCCATGCTGCAGGAGGCCACCGCAAGTTACGGCAGTAATGTCGGGCAGAACGTCAGCATGGCGCTGCCGAACGACCCGCTGTTCACCGCCCAGTGGCACTTGCTGAACACGGGGCAACAAGTCGGCAACCCCGACTTCCAAGAAATCTTCGGCGTGGCGGGGGAAGACATCAATGTCGTACCCGCTTGGGATTTGGGCTACACGGGCGAAGGCGTGCTCGTGGCGGTGATGGATTCAGGTGTCCAGTTGAATCACCCGGATCTGGCCGCAAACATTCATCCCACGCTGAGATTCAACGCGATCACCGGGACCACCAACGCGAATCCCAGTCTGTTTGATCCTGAAGGGCCGCATGGCACGGCCGTGGCGGGCTTGATTGGGGCTGTCGACAACAACGGCATCGGGGGCACTGGCGTGGCGCCCGGGGCGACATTGGTCCCGGTGCGTCTTTTTGGTGGGCTGATTGGCCGCGTGCCGATGGCTGCGGCCATCAACTTTGCAACCCAGAACGGCATCGATATCACGAGCAATAGCTGGGGACCGCCGCAGCCGATTTTTGATCGCACCATATTTCCGATGACGGCCGCGGAAGTTGCCACGCTGCGCGACAGCATCCTGTTCGGTCGCGACGGCTTGGGGATCATCCACGTGTTTGCCTCCGGCAACAGCGGTGGTCCCGCCTTCAATCCTGGTTTCCAAACGATCGGCAATTGGGATAGCTCAGTTTACGACGGCTACGCCGCCTCGCGGTACGTAATCACCGTCGGCGGCGTCGATCACGATGGTCAATACTCCAACGTGGACGGTACGTTCACTGCCTATCCGGAAGCTGGTCCGAATGTGCTGGTTGTGGCACCCACGGGCTCGAATGCGGCCCTGAACATTGGCGATGACAATGGCTTGGGTAGCGGCATGTGGACAACCGATTTGATCGGCGACTTCGGATATAACGCGGAAGCGCTGCCGTCGGGCTTTGATCCGGATCGTGATTTTCTCGCAGATCCCAATTTCACGTCGCGCTTTAACGGCACATCGGCTGCCACGCCGCTTGTCAGCGGCGCCATCGCGCTGATGTTGGAAGCCAATCCGAATTTGAGTTATCGCGACGTTCAAGAAATTCTCGTTCGCAGTGCCAGACAGAACGCGCAGTTCGAGGTTCCTGCCTCGGGTGGTATTGGCGGCACGGCGGTAGAGCGCCCGCTCGTGAGCACCTGGCAAACGAACCAGATTAATCCGTTTCGCGACCCGGAACCGTGGAACTTTGTCGCTCCGCCGCTTCCATTCCCGGCGGTGTACGATCCGCCGGCCAATCCGAATCAACTGCCCGGACTGTTCGGCATCCCCGGTTTTCCGACACGTTCCAACAGCTTCTATGAATCGCTGCCGGGCGTTTACACCAACGGTGCCGGGTACACCGTGAGCCAAGGCTACGGCGTGTACTCGGAGTTGGTCGGCTATGGGCACGGCGTCATTGACATCGGCTTAGCCGTTCAAATGGCTGAGAATTGGCACACACTGAGCCAGAACCTTCCGCCGGAACGAACCTACTCGACGTTCGTTGTCCAACCCGGACCACAGACCGGCTGGACTTTCCCGGCAGCCGAGAAGATGGACAACGACAATGGCGCGATGATCGTGCCCGGCGGCATCGGTGGAATTGGCGGATTCATCGATTACTGGGACGAGTATTTTGAGGACGACGATCCGGCTGATCCGGACGATGGACCGTTTTCCGGTGATGATCCGCCTGTCAACTCACGCGGAAGCTCGTATTGGGAGTTTGAAGTACCCGATGACAAGTCGATCAACATCGAATGGGCGGAAGTGAAAGTTTCGCTCGACGGCGGCGGGCCGGACGACATTGATTTCATCAAGATGAGCCTGGTCTCGCCGGACGGCACGGTGTCGGAGCTGAACCACTATTACGCCGACCCTGAGGTTGTTGCTGGCGTCTACTCGTTCCAGCAGGCGTCAATCCCTGCCGGCCATCTGAATCCGGCCGGCGACGTGGGCGTGGGCGGCAATTTTGTGTGGACCTTCAGCACGAATCGGCACTGGGGTGAGACCACCAAGTCGAAAGTCATCACGGATCCCACCACGGGCGAGCCGCTGATGGAAACTGATTTTTTTGGCCAACCGGTTGCGCCTTTTTCGCGTGGCTGGGAACTCCATATGGAGAACTGGTCCAACACCGACTACCGGATTGCCGCCGTGGAAATCATCTGGCATGGCAAGCCGATTGAGGAAGAAGCGCAGCGGGTCCAGGGTTTTGTCGGCATCGACACGAATTCCAATGAGGAGTTCAACTACACGCGCGGTAACTTGGTGCTGTTTGATCGCGATGCAGACCCCGGCGTCATCCGCTCCACCGAATTTCAAAGCCGACTGGACCTGACCCAGGAGCCGTTCGCAGAGAACATACTGGTCGAGGCGTTCCGGATCGTTAACGGACAAGAAGAATCGGATCCGATCGCACAGTTCCTCACCGGCGCGGACGGAAATTACTATTTTGATCTGGTGCCGGGCGACTACTTGATTCGAGCTACCGATCCTCAGGATCGGGTCGCGCTCGAAGACACAATAACCGATCCGATGTTCCTGCAACACTTCAGGACAGAGTGGCTGATCAATGAGGATTGGTTCTTTGCTCAAGAGCGGGACCTGCCCACCCAGACGCCCGGTCCGCCGCCAGATCCTTCAGATCCCTTTGCGTTTCCATTCGAAGAGTACAAGCTGGGCGAAGTGTTTTACGACGCCGCGACGAATGCTCCACAAAAATTTGAGTACATCGTGCAAGGCATCGGCTCACAAAACGTGCCCTCTGGAATCACGAACCTCAACTTCCTGCTCAAGCAGGATGCCCTGCCGAATGAGATTATCCTCAATGGAACGGTGTACGCCGACTTGGACGGGAACGGCGCGTTCAACGGCGATGACGCGGCTGTTGGCGGCGTGATCGTCTACCAGGACGTGAATCGCAACGGCGTGCGCGATTCCGGCGAACAAACGGTGGTCACCAGCGAAGACCCGCTCACGGTCGGACAATACACGATGACCATCTTCGCCGATCACGCGGATACGTACGCAGTCGGCGTGGTGCCGCCCACGGTGAAATGGATTCCGACCAATCCGTCGGATGGTGTCCACGATATATTCGCCGGTCCCGGAACGGTGCTCAACAACGTCAATTTCCATTTGCTGCCTGAAGAGGGCGCAATTCCGGATCCGGGTGAGGATGAGCCGGGCGAAATCATTGGCGTCGTGTTCGTCGATGTGAATGAAAATGGTGCCCGAGATGTCGGCGATGCGGGCGTGCCTGGCTTCCGAGTCTATCTCGACGCAAACGAGAACGGCTCGTTCGACGCAGGTGAACAATTCGCGATTAGCGGAAGCAACGGATCGTACGTCCTATCGGACGTGGCACCCGGCCTGCATCGCATCGAAATCGAGATCGTGAACGAGGGCACCGAGAATGCGTCCTGGAGATTGACGGTTCCAACCGTTGGTTTCCGAGAAGTGAGCCTGGGTCCGGGAGAAACCTTCCGCGTCGCGCCTTTCGGTGTCGGCAACCGCGCGAATCGCGATTGGGGGGATTTGCCTTCGTCGTACATCACTCGTCAGGGTGACAGCATTGTGGGCGGACCGAACCACATTGTCATCCCTGGTTTTCGAATGGGCGAAACGATCGATGGCGAGGTCAACGGAATTCCGACTCCAGGCGCCGATGGTGATAATTCCGTTGGCAACGATGAGGATGGAGTTCGTGTTCTGTCAAACAATGGCTCGCTCCAGGTTGGGCCAAATCTCCTGGAAGTTCAGTTAGTGGGCGTCGGCGGCTATTTGAATGGCTGGATTGACATCAACGGCGACGGTAACTTCGATGTCGGCGAGCAAGTTCTGACGAATGTCGACTTAAATCCCGGCACCAGACAGGTGACTGTGAATCTGCCAGTCGGCACGGCCACCGGGCCGTTGGCCGCGCGATTCCGCTGGGGCGAGAGCGGGTTGGGCTTCGACGGCCCGGCCGCCATCGGCGAAGTGGAAGATTACTACCTGCCGAATTCGATCGTACCGTCGGTCGTACTGGCCGGCGACTACAACGTGAGCGGCACGGTCGACGACGACGACTATGCTCTCTGGCGTTCCACCTTTGGTAGCACCAGCGACTTGCGTGCGGACGGCAACAATGACGGCGTCATCGATTCGGCCGACTACGCGGTGTGGCGGATGAATCGTGGCGCCACCGGTGGCGCCAGCACAAGTGCCAGCGGCAGCTTGGATTATGCGCTTCTCGGTTTGCCGGTGGTGACCCAGTCCAGCTCGACGGTTACGGCAGCGGGCTTCGTCTCTCATGGCCGTCTTTCGTCCGTGCCGCAAGTGGCCGCGGAAGTCGTGGAAAGCGTCGCTGCGGAAACGTCGCTGCTGGTTGGCTTGCCGTTGTTCAACGCGATCGCGATTTCATCGAACGACGCTTCGGCCGATGTGATCGGTAGCGCTGCGGTTGTGGAGTCGGCGGCGGACTCCAGCTTGCTGCTCTTGGATCGTGTGTTGGCCGAGCTCGATGGCGGCAGCGATCTGGATGCCGACGACGCCGTGTGGCGTGGAACCGACGGTGAGGATGAATCGGTGAGCGACATGGCCCTGTCGGCGGTGCTCGACGACGCATGGTGGGCCTCGCTGTAGAAGCAACAACCTATTTTGAGATTCTGTGATGGGTGGCTGACTTCGGCGAAGTCAGCTACCCTCTTTCGTTTGCCGCCCACGAATCTGATCAAAGGGTGTCTGATTCGGCAACCGCCGTCGTCAATGGGTTAGCGGCTTCTGGTCGGCTCATTTCGATGACGCGCATTTGCCGCCACTTGCCCTGCCAGAAGCGGACGACATACGTGAGTGCTGCGATCAAGCACCAGAACACCACCAACGTCCAGCAGCCATACACGTCGAGTTCCCAGACCTCAACGCTCAACCAGCTAAACACGCCAAGTAATGCGGCAAGCACCAGGCTCACTCGCAGCACGAACTGTGTATCGCCGGCGCCTTTGATCGCGCCGACAAAGATCATTTGCGTGGCGTCCAGCAAGTTGTAGGCCGCCACGAACTGCAGCAAGAGCGCGGCCATCTGCCATACGGCGGTCTGTTTCGCGTCGAGCGCGGAGTGGTCCGGGAAAAACCCGTACAGGAACAATCCGGCGCACAAAGCATATAGCAGCGAGATTACAAGCATGTAGACCCACGAGATATGCAGCGTGGTGTATGTGGCGCGAGCCGCCAGATCGTCGCGGTTCTCTCCAAGCCGCTCGCCGACCAACACGCTCACAGCTAAGTGCAACCCGTAGATTGGCATGAAAGCCAGAGAGCTGATGCTGAACGCCATGCTCGTGGCTTCGGATTGCACCTCGCCCAGACGGCCGATGAGGAGAATGAACACGGTGAAGCCGGTCACATCGAGCAGCATTTGAAAGCCGCTAGGGCCGCCGTAGTACAGAATGCGGCGCAGGAGCGACCAGTCGATTCGCAATCCGGCGACGGTCCCATATTGCTGGCGATGCTTCGCTTGGAGCGGCAGCACAACGTACACCAGGGCTTTGATCCACGTGGCCAGCACGGTGGCCCAGGCGGCGCCGGCGAGCCCCCACTCGGGGAAGCCGTAGTAGCCGAAAATCCAGCAATAGTCGAGCACGAGGTTCAGCACGGCGGCGGCTGAGTCGACCAGCATCAATACCCAGGTTTGGCCGCGGCCACTGTAGAACGCGGCGCCGGCCTGCGCGATGAGCATCGGCGGCGCCGCAGCGCAAAGGATTTGAAAATACTGTACTTCGTATGCGTACGATTCAGCCGAGTGATCGGCCAGCGCGAACATCGGCGGTGCGATGAACACCGCCACAATCACCAGCGGCGTGAAGCCAATCGCTATCCAAACCGCTTGCCAGACCACCAGGCCGATGCGGTGCGGCTGCCGGGCACCGTCGTACTGCGCGACGAACGTATTCGCATACGAACAAATACCCAGCGGCAAACACAACACCGAAAACCAGGCGATGTTCGCGTTAAACGCCCCGGCCATCGCGGTGCCGGAAACCCAGTTGAGCATCATCCGGTCGACGAATGTCATGATCGTCCAAGACAAGCTGGAGACGACCATCGGCGCGGCAATGCGCAGCACTTCGCGTCCGCCGCTCGGGCGACCCCACCAGGAACGGTCGCTGTCCGCGTTGGGATTGCTGAGCGTCATTGCATTTGTCTCTGCCTTCGAATCTGGGGTTTCGGTTTACGAAGGTTAGTTGAAGACGAATCAAGACACGTCCGGTCCCCTCGGAGTTCGGCCGATACGGACCAATTCAGGATTAGCTTGCACTATTTGCACATTGCTTGGAGTGCTGAGCGATTGGCATTCCGCGGCTTGGCATGATAAAACGCTACCACGTGAATCGTCTACCCAAAACCAAAGGAACAGGTAAGGAGTTCCGGGCAAAGTCGAGGAAACCGAGTGGATGGGAGCGTCTTTGGTTACTGCTGATCTGGACCGCCAGCTACGCGACGTCATTTTGTGGAGCCTACGTGAGCGACCAGGTTAGGTTCCATATCCGGGCGCACCGTGGTACGGGGATCGCGATGCCCAAAAACACGCTGGCAATCGGCGTCGAGTTGTTTGCCACCGACTATCGAGAGGTCACACTTCAAGCGGTGGAGAGTTTTCGAAAGCAGGATGTGGCGGGGTGATGACAGACGATGGCTTGCTTGAACGGTCACTGAAACAAGCGCGAGATACGCGCAAACTTGTGATCGCCGTTGGCGCTCGGCGCCAAATTGCGGATATTTTCGGTGAGCTCTTCGGCTCGTCGCCGTGCATCTTGATTTCGGACGATAACACGTTTGCCGTCCTTGGGAAGGATGTATACGACGCGCTTGCGCAGCCGGCCGCCGTTGCCGCGAACCCTTGGTACTTAAGGCCGAGGGATTGTACGCGGAATACTCAATTGTCGAACGAATCCAGCACGCCGTGGATGCCTCCGACGCTATTCCCATCGCGGTGGGCTCCGGTTCTATCAATGACCTGACCAAGCTGGCGGCACATTTGTGCAGCCGGCGGTATCTGTCTGTGGCGACGGCCGCTTCAATGGACGGTTACACGGCGTTCGGAGCGTCGATCACGCGCGACGGTTCCAAACAAACGTTTGACTGCCCGGCGCCGCTGGGTGTCGTCGCCGATTTGGAAGTGATTGCCGCCGCGCCGGAAGGGTTAAACGCATCCGGTTATGCGGACCTGGTCGCAAAGTGCCCGGCGGGGGCCGATTGGATTCTGGCCGACGCTCTGGGCATCGATCCGATTGACCCAGCCAACTGGGACATGGTGCAGTCGCGGCTGCGCCATTGGATGTGTGATCCCGACGGAATCCGACGTGGCGATTTGGAGGCAGTGCGTCGACTGACGACCTCACTAATGTTCACCGGTTTTGCGATGCAAGCGGCGTGCTCGAGCCGGCCGGTGTCCGGCGCGGAGCATCAATTCAGCCACCTGTGGGATATGGAGCACCACACGCACGAGGGCGTGGTCCCTTCGCACGGATTCAAGGTAGGGATCGGCACGTTGGCGTCACTGGCTCTCTACGAAGTGCTGATGAAAACGGACATCGAGCGGCTGGATGTCGAAGGTGCGGTGAGAGCATGGCCCAATGCGATGGCCAATGAACGCCAGATCGAAGAGTTGTTTCCAATTCCTGAATTAGCCCGCAAGGCCAGCCTGGAGAGCGGCATCAAACATATCGATCGCGATGCACTGCGCTCGCAACTGCGGTTGCTTCAACAGCAGTGGCCGGCGATTCGCGATCGCCTTTCTCGACAGCTTATGCCGCGTGCCGAAGTGCAAGGCATGCTGCGTAACGCCGGCTGCCCGGTTGAGCCAGAGCAGATCGGGATTTCACTACAGCGGTTACATGAGAGTTTTTTGAAAGCCTATCATATCCGCCGACGATTCACGGTGCTCGACTTGATCCGGCGCAAATCTGTGGGAAGAAGCGCTGGACGAAGTTTTCAACAGTTCAGGACAGTAACTTAGAGATCATCTCGAAATCGCCCTAGCCCGCTTTAGCCGCCAGGCGTTCGTATTCATTGCGGACGACCTCTGTGCCGTAAGCACGTTCTAGTTTGCGAACATTGAAGTGTGCTTCGGCAGTATTCTGAAAGTGGTCCATAAATAGCGCGTTGATCAAGCCGCCGCCGACAGCTCCGACGATGGGGACCGCTTGCGCAGCCGCTTTCTCCGAAACGGCAATGCCGAAGCGGGACGCGATTTTCGAGATCAATCGGGTCAAGGCTGAGCTACTGGCAGCGGTGGATCCTTTGGTAAGTATTTCTGCGGCCGCGGTCACTTGTTGGGCCATTGCCGCCCGCGCCACAAAATATGTGGTGCGGATATGCTGTGCGTCCGATTTCGCCGCATCGCTTGCAATGATGACGTCCTTTTCCGCCGTTCGCTTCTCTCCACTGCCGAGTGCAAACACTTCCAAGCAAGCCAATTGCGATTCTGGATTAGACAAATCTTCGCCTTTGGAGCGCGCGATGTCGGCGATCGACCGCAGGATGATCACGGTCGTTATGGGTAACTCAGCAAACAGCGCTGGTGCACCGAACATACCGCCCGTCACGCCGCTCAGCGTGGCCGCCACCTTATGCGAAAGATTCCAAGGGGCTCTTGGCGTTTCACTGTCGAGCGTCTTCATCGCCACTTTGAGCGCCTTGGACAGCGCCTCTTCCGCCAGGCCATCGATCTGCGATTGAATCCCATCTGGCAGCCAACCCAGCAGTTTTTCGACCGGCATGCCGACAATGGCCGCGAGCTTCACTGCCAGGCTGGGGTGCTCCAAATGGGAAACGGCCGCGGAGAGTATGCCGAGATCGGCCTTGGAGATTGGCGACGCGCTTACTAATTCAGTTTTCGACATTGATTCATCCTAAACGATCCTCACGCTTCCCCAGCGACGACAAACATCTGCTCGTCCGGGCACTTCATTCTATTCCGTGGAGGCCTCGTCGGCTTTGGCATCGATCTCCTCGAAGCCGACGTTTCCGATCGGATACTGCTCCCAGTCTTTGTAGTCGAAGTGCCACCATTCCAGCGGATGCACGGTAAATCTCTCGCGGTGCATCGCGTCACGGAGCAGCTTGCGATGCCAGCGCTGCCGCGCGGTACCGCCCGGATAGAACGGATACGACCGGGGCGACATTTCATCGTAGCCCGCCACCATCAGCACGGCGTGTCCGGTTTTTTTGGTCGTAGAGCGTGAGGTCGACCGCACATCCCCGGTTGTGCTTGGAGCCTTGCACCGGGTCGGCGACGAAGTCGCGAAACTGGGGCGGCGTGCCTTCCCAGAACATTTTGGTCACGTACCACGGGCGGTAGGCATCATGGATCAACAGACCGTAGCCCTGGCTCTTGAGCGACTGATGCACACGGACGAGTGCTTCGGCCGCGGGCCGCTGCATGAACGCGCGTGGCTGACGATAAAACGCCGCACCCATGAAGTTATTCGTCCCGGCGTAGCGAATATCGGTTTTGATGGTCGGATCCAGCGACGTGAGTTCCACAAAATCTGGCGCACGCAATTGGCGGCGTTCTGGCGGCGGCGATGCCTCGCGAGCCAGCTTATAGAGCACGTCGACGGGCGCCCGCGACTGGATGCGGAAAGTTTGCCCCGCGTCGAGACCAGCGTGTCGACGGTCAAAACGCACACTGGCCGCCGTCACGTACGTAGCCGGCTTGTTGCCATTGGTTGCGAAGATGAGTTGTTCGCCGTGGTACAGGCCTTCGTCGGGGAAGGCGAACAAGGTGGGAGTAATCTCCGTGAGTGGATAAAAATAGAACCACTCAATGAGTGCCGATAGCTGGCCGCGGTCCTCAAAGATATACAGCGGATTGTGATCCCAGCCATATTCGCCGATGAGCCGGGTCCAGCGCGTCGGTGCAGGCGGCGGATAGGGTTCGTCGATGCGCGTCCAAACGCGGTCGTTCATCACGAGCTCGCCGTCGCCGGCGATCGCGAGCTTCGGGCCAAAACCGGTCAAATCATCTACCGTCACTCCATCGTCGACCGCGCGTAGCCGTTTCAGAAATAACTCGTCGTACAAATAAATGTCGCCAGCTTGCTCGAGGACTTCCAGCCGCTTGTGGCCACTGACGTAGCTACCCAGCAGCTTTGCACGTTGCTCCGGTGGTATCGGCATCGATTGTTCGATTTCCGGCAGCGATTTACCAGCTTTGTGTGCAAGCAGCAGCCGCACGGCGTAGTCGGTTAATCGACGGGTGAAGCCGTTTGCCCCGTCGAGCGCGGCGGACGCCACGACACCAATTCTTTCGTCGGGCAGGCCGACGAGCTGCGACGAGAAACCATACACGGCTCCGCCGTGATTGAAGGTGCGGTGGCCATCGATTTCCCCGAGGCCAAATCCAATTCCGTATTGATGAACACGATCGTTTGTCGCGCGAGTGGGTTCGAGCATCGATTCGAGCACGCCCGGTTCAATCACGGATGTACCCTCGAACTGGCCATCATTTAACATCGCGATGAGGAAGTGAGACAGCTCATTCATGCTGGCGTACAGGTTCCCCGCGGGCAGCGTACCCAGCGCAAAATCGGGTGCAACGAATCTCGGGGCATGATGGCTCCGCATCCATGCGGTTGCCAGTTTCTCCTTGATTTGCGAAGTGTGACGAAATCCGCTCGTTGGCATCCGCAGCGGGCCAAAAAGCACCTCCCGAATGTGCTCCTCGAACGGCTTGCCAACGACTTTTTCGACAACAAATCCCGCGACCGAAACACCGGCGTTCGAATACTTGGTGCGCGTGCCTGGTTTGTAGACCAGCTTGGTGTCGTTGAGGCTCTTGACGGTATCGGCGAGCGAGGGGCTTGTGTCGTCGAAGTAATGCCCCACGGGCGACTCGCGCACGAGGCCCGACTGGTGCGACATGAGTTGTCGCAAGGTGATTGGCGTGTTGAAGGGGTTGTGCGGCGAAAAATCGGGCAAGTATTTTCGAACGTCGGCGTTGAGCTCGAGCTTGCCGGCGGCCACCAGTTGCATCACCGCGACGTCGGTGAACAGCTTCGAGACCGAGCCGACACGGTAGATCGTGTCGGCCGTAGTCCTGGTTTGACGCGGCGCATCCGCATGGCCGAACCCCTTCGCCCACACCATTCGGTCTCCGTCCACCAGCGCAATCGAAACGGCCGGGATGTCTTTGTCCTTGATCTCACGCTCGATGAATGCGGTAAGCCGTTGCGCGATATCGTCGTAACCGTTGACGGGCGGTTTTGTCGTGCGTGTCGCCGACACTCGTACTTGCGCATTTGCGCGACGTGCGTGAGGCCCGGAACATTTCCCGGCCGCAATCCAACATGCGAGCGCGCAAATCGTGAAACGAAGAACTGCTCGGTGCTGAATCACGAATGAATAGTCCCCATATTGACCGGCCTAGAATTCCTCAAACAAATCGACCTTCGGCCACTCATCGACTTGATTGATGGCCTGATTCAACTTTGCGTCGATCGCCCGTCCGAAATGTTCCACGTCAGGGCTGGATCGCGCATTAAAAAGAATTACGAAGTCTCTGCCGTCGTGGCGCCTTACTAGCAGCGTTGCCGTGCCGGGCAGCGAGCCGGTGTGCCAACTGTTGAACTCACCGTTATCGCCGACCGGGCGATTCAACCAACCGCAGGAATAGTACGAATTGTCGTCGGCGTTCTTGCTGTCGTTCGTCAGTTGGGTCGGCGGGGCAAACATGCGGGCAATTGAATCTTCGTTAAGCACAGCGCATTTTGCACGGTCATCGAACGCACAGGCGAATCGGGTCAGGTCGACCGCGGACGCGAGCCAGCCGCCGTGCGAATCCATCGCTTCCAGATTCCACCCGCCGTACGCGGACGGAACCGAGGTGTTGAGGTCGTCAACGAATACACTTTTCGAAACATCGGGCGAATAGTACCGCACTTCATCATCGTTTGAGCTGCCGTCTATCAGAGTTTTCCCGAGTCGCGCCGACTGGATTCCCAACGGCGCGAAGACGTGCTCCTTCACATAGGAATCGTAACTTTGGTTCGACACTACTTCGATAATACGCCCCAGCAAGCAATAGCCATAATTCGAATAGGCGTACCGTTCGCCGGGATTGAAATCGAGCGGCAGGCCGAGCATGCAGCGAATCACGTGTTGTTGCTGGGCCGGCGGCGGCACGTGAAGCGCGTTGGCAAAGCGAACGGATTGGAACATGGCGTCGAAGGAAACTTCGCGGTCCCACCCGCCGCGGTGCTGTAGCAAGTGCTCGACCGTAATCGTGTGGCACCGCTCATCGATCTGGGCATCCTTTTCCAGGTGCGGCTCGTACTTGAGAATGTCGAGCACACGGTCTTCCAGGTGCAACTTTCCCCGCTCCACCAACTGCATGATCGCCGCGGCCGTGATCGGCTTGGAAATGCTGGCAACTCGAAACAGGCTCGTGGGGGTGACCTGTCGTCCAGTGGCGACGTCGGCATAGCCGTAACCTCGTGCCAACACGAGCCGCCCTTGGTCCGATACGGCGAGCGCCGCGCCGGGAATGCGATTTTGCTCCATGAACTGTCGAATCGCCGCGTCGATCGGCGTGAGCCGCTTGTCCAAATCGCCCGTGCTGACGGCGAACGATGCCTTCTCGCGCTGGTAGCCTGGCCCGCGGAGTACTCGTCCTGGACGTTTACCAGTGAACTTACCGTCGTCGAGAACCGGGATGCCATTCACGAATACATGCCGCATGCCGACGGACAGTTCGTGTGGCTCGGCAAACGTGGCTTTGTCGGCGATCTCGGCGGCGTCGAATACGATCAGGTCCGCGGCCAGCCCTACGGCGATTCGCCCGCGGTCGTACGCCAGCACCTTGTTGGCAGCCCCGGCGCTGGCTTGGGCCACCGCCCGCTCCAGCGAGAGTGCGCCTCAGCTCGCGGACATATCGCCCCAGCAATCGTGGAAATGCGCCGTATGCCCGCGGGTGGGACGCGATGCTCGATCCGCCGGCAGGACCGACGTCAGTGCAGAAGCTGACAAAATCCTGTTGCGCCGCAAGGATCTTGTTGGCCTCACTCATGCTTTCGGGCAGCGCGAACGCGCCGCGACGGGCCAATTCGAAAAACGTATCCCACGGATCCTGCTTCAGCGATTCGGCAATCGCAGCCAGGCTGCGTCCTGAGAGTTCGGCAAATTTGTCACCGGTCGCCTGGCCAATGATCACCTTGTTCCAGTCGTTGCCGACGTGCCGATACCAGTTTTCCCAGCCAGAGGTGGTTTCCATTTCCTTGCGAATTCCGGCCCGGATCGCCGGGTCGTCGAGCTGCGACATCAGACGCCCCCGGCCGTGTGCGAAGTGTCGCGGATGGATGAACGATTCGAGGGACAGGCCGTTGTTGATGTACGGGTAGATGTCGGCCGTTACTTGCTGGCCTTCCGCTCGGGCCGCTTTGATACGTGCGATCGCCAGCTGCATCTTGCCCCAGTTTTGCCGGCCGGCCGTTTTCAGATGAAAGATGTGCACGGGCGTTTTTGCCTTGCGGCCGATGAGAATCGCTTCGTCGATGGCCTCGAGCAATTGGTCGCCTTCGTTGCGCATGTGCGTGTAGTAGCGGCCGCCGTATTGGCCGGCGACTTCGGCCAACGCGGCGATTTCCTCGGTCGTGGCATACACCGCCGGCGGATAAATGAGCGCGGTGGAAACGCCAATCGCCCCCGCCTCCATCGCTTCGCGCACTAGGCCGCGCATCCGTTCAAGCTCTTCGTCACTGGGACGGCGGTCGGTATCGCCCAGCACGATCTGCCGCACTTGCGTGTGGCCGATCGTTTGCACGACGTTCACCGGAAGTCCTTGAAGTTCGAGGAGCTGGAAGTACTCGGCCATCGTGGTCCAGCCTTCGCTGCGGCCGGACGAATCATCCAGCGGGGCGGCCGACACGCCTTCGCCGGCGTTGATCGTCGTGATTCCTTGCGTGAGCAAATTGATGGCCGACTCGGGGTCACGCAGCATCGGCGTGGCAGTCTGGCCCATCATGTCGATGAATCCCGGCGCGACGACCAATCCTTCGGCATCAATTACCTTCCTGCCGGCGGTTGTGTCGATGCGACCAACCGCCGCGATTCGTCCATTGTCGATCGCAACATCTGCCATGTATGCGGACGTGCCGGTGCCGTCGACGACGCGACCGTTCGCGATCACGACGTCGTACTGCGGCGCGGCGGCAAGATGTGCCGTCTGCATCAGGCCCAGCGTGGCGAGAAATAAGCAAGCCTTCCCGAACGGAGGCAGTTTCGACATACTGGCACCTCGCATTTCTTGCCCAAACGCCAGCCGCCTAGTCGTGAAATAATTCTCACGCAAAGGCGCTAAGTCGCAAAGGGGAAGACGGAGAAGCAAAGCCAAGGTACAGAATTCAGTTTTGCGCCTCGGCGCCTTTGCGTGAGACTCTTTGACTGCGATTGATCAAGTAAAGCGATACGTGCCAGGGCGGGCGATCGGCGGAATCGGGAATGATTCCAAATCGTACCGCTCGGGTCCCAGGCATTTGTCGACTTCATCGCTTTGTCCCACTGGACTTCCTGGCCGCTGTACACCGCTTCGCGGCCGATAATTGCCGTCATCGTGCTCTCGGCAATGCTTTGAGCTTCGTTGATCGGCTCTCCGGCGCGAATGCTGGCGATCAGGTTCTCGTGTTCCTTGCGGTACGCGCTGATGGCCGGCGCGGTATCGCCAGCTTTCACCATCCTTCGGTTGGATGGAATCGGCGCAGTTGCTGGTTCCGTTGCTACCGGCCACAAACTCGCCGACGATGTTTTTGCAACCGTTGATTTGCCGGCACTGGCTGAACATCGTTACGCCATTGGGGTATTCGTATTCCACAGCGAAGTGATCGAAGATGTGTCCGTGCCGGGTGCCGCGGCGAGATTGCCGGCCGCCTACGCCGGATACGGCTTTCACCGGGTGCGCGCCGAGAACCCAATTCATGACGTCGATGTTGTGCACGTGCTGTTCGACGATATGATCGCCGCCGAGCCACGTGAAGTAGTTCCAGTTCTTGAGCTGCCACTGAAGGTCGCTCCAGCCGGGCTCGCGATCGATCACCCAGATCTGGCCGCCGTTCCAGTAGCACTTCGCGTAGACTATCTCGCCGATCGCGCCGTCATGCAGGCGCTTGATGGTTTCGCGATAATTGGGTGAGTGCCGGCGCTGCGTGCCGGCGGCGATGCCGAGACCTTTTTTCTTAGCCAGCTCACCTGCTTCGATGACGGTCTTCACACCGGGCACGTCGACGGCGGCCGGCTTCTCCATGAATACATTCTTGCCTGCTTCAATCGCCGCCATAAGATGTTGCGGCCGGAAGTGCGGCGGCGTGGCGAGAATCACGTAGTTGACGTCGGGATGAGCCAGCAGCTTTTCATACGCATCAAATCCGACGAAACAATTTTCCTTCGGGACCGTGAGATTGAGCTTGTCCAGGTTGCGATTGCATCGCTCTAGCCGATCCTCAAATAGATCGGCCAGCGCCACAACCTGGATGTCTTTCTTTTCGACGGTCGCGCCTTCGGCGACGTCCTCAGTGTGAAATCCGTCTTGCGGGTAAATGACGTTGGTGGCAGCTCCGACCGCGTCCAGCAAGGCACCGGTGCCACGCCCGCCGCAGCCGATCACGCCGATCTTTACGCCGGCTTGTGTTTCGCTGGAAGCGTGGACGAACGGGGCACGCAGTGCGGTTACCGCTCCAACGGCCACGGCAGAAGTTTGGATAAAACTGCGCCGCGAAACACTCGGACAATTCGCCCGATTGAGATTTTTCATGACAACGACTCCGTATTGGTGATAGCGCCAGCGTAAATCACGGCGGCAAACGATGCAAGCATAACTATCGTCAAAATCATTTAACGGCGGGGCATGCCCAGCGCGTACTCGGCAGAACCACGCCAAGTCCGCAAACGCGCGGGGCAAGCCCCGCCGCTAAATTGTTGTACATTGGGAAGTATTCACGGCCCCGGAATCATCCAGGGCCATACGTATGCTTGCAGTAGCGTTAGCACGCCCATGAGGCTGGCCAATACGACGCTGTGCCAAAACACGAACCGCAGGATTCGCCCCTCGTCGCCGTGCTGGTCGGTCGCGGCGGAGGCCACGACGATGCTTTGCGCATCGATCATCTTGCCCATCACGCCGCCCGTGCTGTTCGAGGCGCAGATAAGAATCGGATTGAGGCCCAATCGCTCGGCCGTGATGCGCTGCAAGTTGCCGAACAGCGCGTTGCTGGACGTATCGCTTCCCGTGAGCGCCACGCCAAGCCACCCCAACATCGCGGCGAAGAATGGGTACATCACGCCGGTGTGCGTGAAGGCGAGCCCCAATGTGACATCGGTGCCGCTGAATTGTGTCGTATACGCGATCGCCAACATGCAGGCGATCGTGAATAGCGACCACCGCAAACGATGCAGCGAATGCAGAAATAAGCGACCGAATTGGTACGGTGTAATTCCCATCAAGAGGGCCGACAACACCGCGGCAACCATGATGCCGGTGCCCGTGGCACTGAGCCAGTTGAAGCGGAACTCGGCCGGCTTGGCCGCACTCTCGCCCACGACGTTTGCGTCGGGATGAACCTTCTGGTGCAGGAATGGCACCTGCCACCTCCGTTCGGTAATACCGGCCATAAAGTTCGGCTGCTCCCACCAGCGTGGCGTTGCCTGACCTGTTGCCACAGGTGTTGTGGGCACAGTTTTTCCACCATCGAGCAGCGTTCGAATCGCAGGTACGCCCCACAGAAAAACGCATATCGACAGAATGGCCCAGGGCAACCAGGCCCGCGCCGTCTCGCGACCTGTGAAATTTCGCATCGACGACGCTTCGTTGGCTTTAGTTTGCTCGTGCATGTCGCGCGGTGGGTATTGCCACAACTCTTGAGGTTGCCAATGCCGAAGCAGCACCGCAAGCGCCGCCATCGATGTGACGCCGCCGGCCACGTCGGTCAATGTTGGACCGAGGTAGTTCGACACAAGGAATTGAACCACAGCGAAGCTGCCGCCACTCACCAGAACGGCAGGCCACACGCCGCGGAGTCCTTTCC
Organism: uncultured Planctomycetota bacterium; assembly: GCA_963786455.1. GTDB lineage: Bacteria > Planctomycetota > Planctomycetia > Pirellulales > Lacipirellulaceae > JABDGM01. The sequence continues at coordinate 125,644 of CAWAZX010000025.1, forward strand.
AGCCGGACATGACACACACCATCCAAGCGGGGATGATCAGCGAAAACAGCGGCAGTTGCCGTCCGGCCATCGCGGAAAGTTGCATTTCCGGCAGGCCGGTGACTTTCGCCAGCGTGATGATCGGCGTGCCCAGCGCGCCAAAGGCGACCGGCGCTGTGTTGGCAATCAGCGTGAGTCCGGCCGCTTGAAGTGGCGGAAAGCCGGCGCCGATCAAAAGTGCCCCGGAGATCGCCACCGGCGTGCCGAATCCTGCGGCACCCTCCACAAACGCTCCGAAGCAAAACGCGATCAACAGCGCTTGGATACGATGATCGGGCGACAGCGCCACGACCGAGTGTTTCACTTTTTCGAACTCGCCGGCCTCTACCGTCAGCACATAAAGAAACACAGCGGCCAGCACAATCCAACCAATGGGAAACAATCCGAAACACGCGCCGTAGCCAGCGGCCGCCACGGCTGATTGCCACGGCATTCCGTAGACGCCAATTGCCACGGCCAGCGCAGTGGCCAGGCCCAAGGCAGCCGCTTTCGGCGCCGACCAGCCGAGTAATCCCAGCGAGCCCAGCAGCGCGATCACCGGCGCCGCCGCCAGAAGCGTGGACAGCACTTCAGAACCGGTCGGATTGTAGACTTGAGTCCACACTACGAGCGTGTTCTGCAACATGATGAGGGGTCAATCTTTCGGCACAGCGCCGCGATAAGTGAGTGCATCTTATCGTTTGGTAGTCGTGTTTCCAAGAAAGATACCGAGTGACTGCCCGAAAGGTGACATGATGGCCGCATGGCGCCGGGCTATACTGGTTCTGGTAATTGTCGAGGATCGATATTTGTCACCAGCAGTTAGTTGCGACCGGGGAAATTCATGTTTCACAACGCGAAGAATTCAGCAGCGGCGAGTCATCGCTTGGTGATGGCGATTTGTCTTTTCCTCTCGCTGAATCCGTGCGCCGCCGACGGCCAACCAACTACCGGTGCAATTGACCTTCGAGCGGCTCATATTGTGGTGCCAGACGATCTCAACCGGCAGGAAAAAAACGCCGTCCGGCTGCTCGTTGATGAAATCGCCGTCCGAACGCGATTGCGACTGCCCGTGGTTCATGAGTGGCCTGCCAACCCCGAAACATCTGTGATCGCAATCGGTCCTGTCAACGCGTTAGGAAGGTTTGCCAGCAACTGGGCGAAGGAATTGGCAGACGACTCACGTCAGCTCGCGCAGGAAGGTTTCCGCATCCGGACAGAGATGTCAAACGATCGCGCTCCGGCCATTTTGGTTGTCGGCAACGATTCCCGCGGTGTGTTCTTTGGGATTGGAAAACTGCTCCGCTCACTGGAGATGTCCCGCGATCGAGTCGAGCTGCCAGCGCCCCTCCAAGTGACAACCGCGCCTGCCATGCCGATTCGTGGTCATCAAATCGGCTATCGGCCTAAGACGAATTCTTACGATGCCTGGGACCTGGCTCAATGGGAGCAATACATCCGCGACCTGGCGGTGTTCGGCTGCAACTCGATTGAATTGATTCCCCCGCGTTCGGATGACGACGCGGACAGTCCCCATTTCCCCTTGCCCCCGATGGAAATGATGATCGGCGTGTCGCAGCTCGCAGAGGACTATGGGCTCGACGTCTGGATTTGGTACCCAGCGATGGACGCCAACTACTCCACGCCGGAAGCAATCGCCGCGGCGGTCAAGGAATGGGGCGAAGTGCTGTCGAAATTGCCTCGCGTCGACGCTCTGTTCGTGCCCAGCGGTGACCCCGGCCATGCGCCTCCCCATGAGCTGATGGCAATGCTCGCCAAACAAGCCGAGCAGTTGAAGCGACTGCACCCGGGCGCTGGCATCTGGATTTCCGTGCAAAGTTTTACGCAGACGCAATTTGACGAGATGCTGAAAATCCTCCGGCAGGAGCCGGAGTGGCTGGCGGGCGTCGTCCACGGTCCGCAGGTGCGGGTCAGTGTCGCCAAGTTGCGCGAGTTGGTGCCGAGCCGCTATCCGATTCGCGGCTACCCCGACATCACGCACAGCATGCGCTGCGAGTACCCAGTCCCCGATTGGGATCGTGCGTACGCTCTCACCGAAGGGCGCGAAGTCATCAACCCACGGCCGACGGACCAGACGATCATTTTTAATCGCTACCCGCAGCACGCGCGAGGGGTTATCACCTACTCCGAAGGTTGCAACGACGATGTGAACAAAGCGATCTGGAGCCGACTTTGTTGGGATCCCGAAGCGCAGCCGATCGAAACGCTCCGCGAATACAGCCGATACTTTATTGGCCCTAAATACACCGACGATTTCGCCCAAGGCCTGCTGGCCCTTGAGCGGAATTGGCGCGGTCCACTGCTTAGCAATGACGGCGTGCTCAGAACGCTTCAGCAGTTCCGCGCGATGGAGACCAACGCGGAACCGCGCACGCGTCGCAATTGGCGGTTTCAGCAAGCCCTCTATCGAGCGACCTATGATGCGTACCAACATCAACGCTTGATTGAAGAGACGGCGAACGAGGCGGAAGCGATGGCCGTACTGGCCAACGCTCCGCAAAAGGGCGTTTCCCAGGCAATCGACGATGCGGAAGCGATTCTCGATCGCGCTGGTTCACCGACGAATTCCAGTGTACTCCGGGGGCGAGTCAACGAGTTGGCCGAGGCGCTTTTTCAAAGCGTCGGCATGCAACTTTCGGTCGAAAAATACCAGGCAATCGATGTTGGCCGCGGGGCAAATTTGGACGAAATCGGCGTGCCGCTCAATAACCGCGTTTGGTTGAAGAATCGCTTTGCTGAATTGCGTCAGCTCGAAAGCGACGCGGCGAAACTCCGTGGTATCGGTGAAATCCTCCACTGGACCGATCCCGGCCCCGGTGGATTTTACGACGATCTTGGGAATCCAACGCGCCAGCCTCACTTGGTCCGCGACGGCTCGTACGCTGATGACCCCAGCTTTCTGGAAACGCCAACGATCGGTTTCCGCTCCGATATTTCCTGGCGTCGATCGTGGTGCACTCATGTGGATGGCTTGTACGAGACGCCCGTGACGATGCGCTACGAAAAGCTCGACCCCAACGGACGCTATAAGCTGCGCATCGTCTACGCGGGCGACAACTTCCAGGCGAAGGTGCGGTTGGTTGCAGCCGCGAACGATTCGAATGGTGCGGCGCACGAAATCGAAGTGCACCCGTTTCAGTTAAAACCTCAGCCGGTTCGTCCGGTCGAATTTGAAATACCCAGGGAGGCAACTTCAGGCGGCGAGCTCACGCTTATCTGGCGTGCCGATCCAGAGCGTGGAGGCGCGGGCCGTGGATGTCAAATTGCCGAGGCCTGGCTAACTAAAATGCCGGAAGATTAGCGACTTCTGAGTATTCACAACGCCTCATTGCTTTCGTTCGCGCTGAAACAGCTCGGCCAGGTTGAGCCGGCTCATGGGAAAGCGCGTGGCGGGGCCGGGTCCAAAGGCCAGGTGCATTTGCAGCGTGGCCGGCTCGAAGACCATCGTCTGCAGCGTCAGCTCTCCTTGATTCACGGCGTGCATCCGTTCGACAATATCCGGTAAGGAATATTCTTTCGCAGTGATGCTCTTCAAGAATGTTTCGTACCGGCGGCATTGAGTGTTGGTCGCCAGCTCGGGTGATCGAAAATGATTCGTACACAAGGAAATGCCTTCCTCCGAGCGGCGCTCGATCACAGTCATCGGCGTGACCTCCAGCACAGCGCCGCGATTCTTATCGCAGATAGCGATATTGAGCATGGAAGCACGCTGGACCGATCGCAGAAGTGTTGCTGCCTCGTCGACTGTGGTGCACTCCTCCAATAATCGACGCAGCATGAAAACGGTCGGAATCCCTAGAGGGTTGAAGCCCGGCGAGCCGTCGCGGGACGAGTACGAGTCGAGCATCGCAATCGTCAGTCCGGCGTCGTTCATGCCCGTGGTGCAACCCAGCACGCCTGGAAACGTGATAGACGCAAAGGCACGTTTTCCATCCGGTCGAGAAATGACGACCAACGTGTATTCGTGCAGTTGTGCGACCGGAGGCCAGTCGAGATTTCGCCCAAACAGCGGGCCGCCCGTGGTCGTGCGGTCGCCCTCCACAATGATGGTCGAACAAGCGATGATTCGGCGCAAGTCCAATACGGTGTTGCTGAACACCAACAAATCACGCGGCCAACCCGATGCATGTGCGGCCGCCTCCACTTCCTTGCCGTGATCGGCGGGGAATCGCGGCAGCAGTATGTTTCCCGACTTCAGGACCAGCGCGTACAACGTTTGCCAGCCATACTGGGCGATGAACTCATCGGCCGATCGAGTCAGTCGGGTCGCCGGCTTTAGAGCCAGCGCACCGAGCTGGTCCCCCATTTCTTCCGGCCTTCCCTCAATCGTTAATACCGGAATCCCGTAGATGTATTTCAGCTCACCCTTTCCGTGAGTCGCTTCGGGGTATCGGAATGGTTCCGCAGCCGCCGCCCATTTCGGCTGCAGCAGCGCAATGGCAATCGCGACCAGGCACAGAAGTCGAGAATGAGTCATCGATGCGCTCCGACAAAGGGATGGTGTCTCATTCAATCATAATCCGTCTGCTCGTGATTTGTCACGCACTTTGCAGCGGGCGAGATGCTCGGTCGTGTCAGAATTGACCGGCTGGCGAGCATGCCAGCGTCAGCAGTCACTTGCGTTCGCGTCGTGCGAAAGTTAGGTTGAGCGCAAGTAATTTGTCGCTGCTTTATACGCGCAGCTTTCGAGAATGACTGCCAAAATGTACACCGCAGGAGGTCGCATGTCTCCCTCATTCACCTGGTTGTCCATTTCATTGAGTGCGGTTGCAGTTTTCATGGTCCTCACGAGCAACTCGTTCGCGGCACAGGCCGCTCCGACGGATGCCGACGCCCGCGCGCGAGCGTTCATTGCTGACCACGAGTCCCGTATGCGGCCGCTGGAAATAGCCGTCGGCACCGCGTGGTGGAACGCCAACACCACTGGGAAAGACGAGGATTTCGCAGCCAAGGAAGAAGCTCAAAATCGACTCGACCAGGCGCTTGCCGACTCGAAGCGTTTCACAGAGCTCAAATCCCTTCGAGATAGCAAACTCTCCGATCCGCTCGTCGCGCGACAAATTGCCGTCCTGTACCTCACATATCTGGAAAAGCAAGTTCCGCCGGAGCTCTTGCGGCAAATCACTTCGAAATCCAACGCCATCGAAAAAGCGTTCAATGTATATCGGGCCAAAGTGGGTGAGCGCGAGCTGACCGACAGTGAAGTCCGCAAAGTGCTTTCCGATTCGAAGGATTCCGCTGAGCGGAACAAAGTTTGGGAGGCGAGCAAGGGAGTCGGGCCGACTGTCGAGGCCGACCTCAAAGCGGTCGTTTTGCTGCGCAACGAAGTTGCCCGGCATTTGGGATTCAAAAACTACCACGTGATGCAACTGTATATCAACGAGCAAAACCAGGACGAAATTCTGAAATTGTTCGACGAGCTCGATGAATTGACGCGCGGACCGTTCATGGCGACAAAGGCCGAGATCGATGCCAAGCTGGCAGCCAATTACAAAATTCCGATCGACGAGCTGCGGCCATGGCACTATCACGATCCGTTCTTCCAGGAGCCGCCCAGTGTTTTCGGCACGAATCTCGACACCGTTTTTGAAAAATACGAGAAGGAAGACATCGTCCGGCTCTGCGAAATGTTCTACGCGGGGATCCGGCTGCCGATTGAGGATGTAATCAAGCGCAGCGACCTGTACGAAAAGCCGGGCAAAAGCCCCCACGCCTTCTGCACCGACATCAACCGCGAAGGCGATGTCCGTGTCCTGGCGAACATCGTGCCCAACGAATACTGGATGAGCACGATGCTCCACGAGCTGGGACACGCCGTTTATTCCAGCAAGAACATCCCGATGAGCATGCCGTACGTGCTGCGCTCCGATGCGCACATCCTCGCCACCGAAGGCGTGGCGATGATGTTCGAGCGGTTTGCAAAAAGCGGCGACTGGCTCGTGGCGATGGGCGTCGACGTGCCGGACGTGAGGGCCTACAACGAGGCGGGCGCTCGCATGCGTCGCGATCAGTTGCTTATCTTCTCGCGCTGGTGCCAGGTGATGCTGCGGTTCGAGAAAGCACTGTACGAAAACCCCGAGCAGGATCTCAACAAACTGTGGTGGGACCTCGTCGAGAAATACCAGGGGCTCAAACGGCCGGATGGCCGCAACGCGCCCGACTACGCGAGCAAGATCCACATCGTCAGTGCCCCGGCGTACTACCACAATTACATGCTGGGCCAATTGTTCGCTTGCCAGGTGCATCGCACGATCGCTCGCGAAGTGCTGAAAGCCGACGATTGGCCAAGCGCGTACTACGTGAACAACCCGGGCGTAGGCCAGTTCATGCGCGAGCGGGTCTTCGCGCCCGGCCGCAGCCTGAGCTGGAACGATCTCACTCGCCATGCAACAGGAGAGCCGCTGCGTGCTCAAGCGTTCGCGGAGGAGTTCGGCGGCGGAGAAGAATAGCATCAGGTGTGTGCCACTGCTCGCGGCGACCCAAAGGGCCGCACGTTCGGGACGCGGCACTACTTGCTTCGCACGGCCGGCGACTGTTGAACAGCGAGCAGTGCTCTCGGAGTGGCTGCGCAACTTGGTATGCCGCAAGCAGTGGCACACAAGCTGAAAGAACAAAAAAAGGCCGCCCGCGCCTTCAAGACGCGTGCGGCCCTTGTTATTCACAGCAAACTCAAACGGCCAGCGACGGCACGTATTGCTTGACCGTCGTGCGGAGCTGATCGGTCGTGAATGGCGTCGAGATGTAGTTCGACGCGTTCGGGCAGACCTTCTTCAGCTCGTCCATCTTCTTCGATTGGGGAGCGGTCACGATAATCGGCAGCTTGCCATTGATCGTGCGGATCGTCTTCACGAGTTCTTCGCCCTTGCTGAACTTGGTGTTCCATTCGGCGAAGAACATATCGAACTTTCCTGTTTGCAGGAGCTCCATCGCCTGGTTGCCGTCGGTCGCTTCCACAACCTCGATCACGCCGATCTCCTTGAGCGACCGGGTGATGTTCTTCCGCTCTTTGTTCGAGCTGTTGGCAACCAATGCTTTGATTTCCATGACAAACCTCTCTTTGGGGACTGTTGCCGCATTGACGAATTAACGGTCCGCGGCTGGCGGCAAGATGACCGCGGCGCCTGCACGAGTGTAAGTCGGCAGACGGCCGCGTGCCAAAATGGGACCGAAGTTATCGCTGGCAACGGTTACGAGGCCAAAAGTCGACCTCGATTTTCGCTTCCGGCGACTGAAGTTGACAGTTCTGACAAGTAGAACGGATACTCCGGAGATTCCAATTGACGCCAGCGCTGCGAACCGAGCGGCTGCAAAAGTAGCGGTTGGGGAGGGATTCGAACCCCCGGTACGGATTCCCGTACGCCGGTTTTCAAGACCGGCGCCTTAGCAATCGGGGCGTGTCAAACCCAGGCTCAGAACGTGTGCCATACTCGCCGACTTGCCGTAGAATCAAGCGCAAGAGATAATAGTTGGAGTTCTTGCGGATGACAAATCATGGCCAAACAATCCCCACTCGAAAAGCGATTAGTAGCCCTGGAGCGCGAAGTTGCTCAAATCAAACTGCGTTTAACAACTCCCCAAGCCAATGGCAATTGGGTCGATGAAATCGCCGGTTCGATGAAGCAGTTTCCGGAGTTTGACGAGGTTGTTCGCCTGGGGCGAGAGTTTCGCGAGTCAATGCGAAATCAAGAAACGGGCGAGTGACGCAGGGGATGTTCTTGCTCGATACCGACCATCTGGTAGTTCTCCAGCGCCAAAGCGAGCCCGGATACAGTGTGCTTCGGGCGGCCATGAGCGAGTATAGTGCGAGCGACTTCTACCTCGCGGTCATCAGCTTTCACGAGCAAATGCTAGGGGCAAACGCGTTCATTGCACGCGCGAAGACGAGAGAAACTGTTGTGCGCGGCTATCAAATGTTGGAGCTCTGTCTGATCGACTTCAACCGCTTTCAAGTGCTGCCCTTCGATGAACCCGCCGCGTCGCAATACGATGCCTTGCGACAGCACGTCAGGATTGGAACGATGGACTTACGAATTGCGGCGACTGCACTCTCTCACTCCCTTACCGTCCTGACCCGAAACACGGTCGATTTTGTCAAAGTTCCGGGCTTAATCGTGGAAGACTGGCTGTCCAATCGGGCGTGAACATTGTCGGCAATAGGACCGCTCGCGTCCACTTTTTGTGGTGGGCTTTGCTATTCGGAAGCGGTTGGGGAGGGATTCGAACCCCCGGTACGGTTTCCCGTACGCCGGTTTTCAAGACCGGTGCCTTAAACCACTCGGCCACCCAACCAAATGCCCGCGTCTCTCCGAGACGCGAATCTCCGAGTTTCGAAGAAGACTCGTGTATAACTGCCCGTTTGACTGTATGAGCCGTGTATGCAGGTGTCAATTGTAGGCACTTAAGAGATATTGCGTGGCGCCAGCTGTTTTGAAATGATCTGCCACATTAGGCGCCAGGCGGGTCGCTTTCAGTTTGCCTGACGTTTTCGGCATGACATTTGGTCATTATTGCTGCGTCTAACTAGGGGGCATCTGTCCACAGGTAGATCGCTTTAGTGAAAAAACGGCGGGCTAACATATGAAGTTAGTTTCAGCATTTACATTTCTCTTCCTACTTGCACTGCATTCACGCGCTCACGCAGCGGTTTTGGATCAGTCTTTGGAGAACTACAATGCTATAACGAACACGACAAATGGTGGAATACAGGGACAGTCCTTCACCGTCGGTATAACCGGAAATCTAGTCCGAATTGAAGCTGCGCTCCGAGGAGGGCCACTTGGCCAGTCTTCACCAGCAACTAAGATCGTAGAACTCCGTCTGGTACGTATGCGGAACGACAATCCTAGTTTGCTAACCGAAGACATTTTGGCTTCGGATTCGACTAGCTTCGCGGCAGGGACTTTTCCGCTGGTCTTCCACAGCGGCACTACAAATGGTTTAGACTTTCAATGGGTGTCGTTCGTTTTAGATCCGACAGCTGTTCACAAAGGAGAGCAACTCGCATTCGTGTTGTTTCCTTATCAACATAATCAATACCACTGGGATGAATACTACTGGGCAAGCAGCTTTGATGACTTTGATGATAAGTACAAGGGCGGTGATCTCTTTGCCGGTTCCCCGGACGACTTCAGCCCTTTTCACGGAGTATCCGCCGATTTTCTATTCCGAACCTACGTGGCACCGGTACCGATACCTGAGCCAGCAACCAGCCTACTCATGCTTCTTGTGATGTTGTTCGCGGCCCAATTTCGTTGGTCAATTCTGCGAGTACGATAAGAATCAGAGTCGGCCACTTTCACTGGCTTCACGTCAGCACTTAAGTACGGACGATACCCCGCTACCCAGTCTTCTTTCTATCGGCGTCTAGCGGGGCATGGCCGATTTAGAAACGCCGAAAAACACTGTGTCACCCGACGTTTCACCAACACCGGTGCCTGAAAGCACTCGGCCACCCAAACAGGTTCAATTGCTTATCACAACTGGTAACCGCTTGAGGCGTCTCGTGCGATTCCAGCCGACTAACTCCCAAGCCGGCGTCACTACAAGCTCATTATGTTCCATGAACGACATGAAGACAGTATAGTTTTGTTTCCGGTTCAGTGGCTTCGAGCCATCCGGAGTTGATCGCGTCAACGCTGCTATGCACGTAGACATAGCTACGGACAGTTGCCATGCATGCTGTAAGAGATCACGTCGACCGGGCATACAACGATGCAAAGAAGCGGTTCGCTGAACTTGGCGTCGATACGGATCGCGCTTTGGAACGGCTCCGCGGCGTCTCGATCTCGCTTCATTGCTGGCAGGGCGATGACGTTGGCGGATTTGAAGGGCAAGGCACCCTCGACGGTGGTTTGGCCGTCACAGGCAATTATCCTGGAAAGGCGCGCACGGCCGACGAGTTGCGAAGCGACTTGGACCGCGCGCTTCGTGCGATTCCTGGAAATCATCGTGTGAATTTGCATGCCATTTATGCCGAAACGGGCGGGCGCGCGTGGAGCGCACCGCGCTAAACCCAACGCACTTTTCGGCATGGATTGATTGGGCCAAGCAGCAGGGGTTGGGGCTCGATTTTAATCCGACCTTTTTTTCGCATCCGTTGGCGGTGAGCGGTCTCACGCTGAGTCATCCCGATGATTCGATTCGGCGGTATTGGGTCGAGCATGGCCGCGCTTGCCGGCGAATTGGTGCGGCATTAGGACAGGCGCTAGGCTCCGCGTGCATTACCGACGTCTGGATTCCGGACGGCTCGAAGGACCTGCCCGTCGACCGCCGCGGGCCGCGCGAACGATTACGGCAATCGCTCGATGAGATTTTCGCGGACCAACTCGATCCACGGCACAACCTGGATGCCGTCGAATCGAAGCTGTTTGGCATCGGCTCGGAAAGCTACGTGGTCGGGTCGCACGAGTTTTATTTCGGCTATGCGATCCAGCGCAAGGTACTATTGTGTCTCGACTCGGGACACTTCCATCCGACCGAGTCTGTGGCCGACAAAATTTCCGCGGTGCTGACGTGGCTGGATGAAATCCTGCTGCACGTGAGCCGTGGCGTACGCTGGGACAGCGACCACGTGGTAATTCTCTCCGACGAGCTGCGGGCCCTCATGCAAGAGTTGGTTCGCGGCGATTACCTCGGCCGCACGCACATCGCGCTCGATTTTTTTGACGCCAGTATCAACCGCGTCGCCGCCTGGGTAATCGGCACACGGGCCACGTTGACCGCACTTCTCCACGCCCTGCTGGAACCGGTCGCGCTGCTGCGGCAATTGGAAGTGGAGGGCGATTTCACGGGTCGACTGGCGATGTTTGAAGAGCTAAAAAACATGCCGTTCGGAGCCGTTTGGGATTACCACTGCGCAACAAGCAACGTTCCTATCGGCAAGGCCTGGCTCGACGACGTGCGGAGCTACGAGCACGACGTACTGAGCGAGCGGTGATTTACGAACAGGCTACTGCAGCGGCTGCAGCGTGACGCGCCCCAGCAGGCCGGCGTCGCGGAGCGGCCAATTTGAGGCATCGAACGGTCGGTAGTTGATGTTCACCAGATTGATATCGTGAAAGATTCGCCAGCGGAAGCCGCGGCGATCCAAGTCGCGAATCCGGTTTGCGGGGACGTTGGAGACTTCTACACGCAACTCGTTGCCTTCGGGGCGGAGCGGGCCGATCGCCACGCGATACGGCGAATTGATCAGCGTGGCGATTTCCTGCCCGTTGAGAATCACCCGCGCACTGTCCCGCACGTCGCCCAGGTCCAGGAGGTAACGATCCGTTTCCTGCGGAGGCCGGTCAAACTTGACGGAATAGGCGGCGGTGCCGGCAAACGCTTCTGTGTTCGGCGGGTCAAATGTTGTCCACGAAACGAGATCACGCCGGCTCACAGCGGTGGGAAGAGTGGGTCCGCCTGCTATGAACTCGATGTTCCAACCGCCTTCAATCGGCATGGCGTCGGCAGCTGGCGATAGGTAGTGCCATGCAATACCGGATATCTCAGCATCAAACATCCGAACAATCATCGACTGGGCCGGTGCGAGCTGCAGCCGAATCTGTTGCCCGTCCTTTGACGTCGCCATGCCGATTTCGCCCGTCATCGGATCCATAAGCGCTACGGAGCCGAAACGATGGCTGAATGTGATCCAATCATCAAACGGCTGTTCGCCGTTGTTGTATAAAAAGTAACACAGACCATCGGGCAGCCGCCGGCGAATGAATTGGATGCCCGCTTCCTTGCGAAACGATTCGCGCCGCACGCCCGCGGAGCCAAAAACGTCTTCCAGGTTTTTGCCTGCGATTACGCGGCCACTGCCCAAGGGCTCGGACACGGCTTCGTCGAAATTGGTGCGAGCCAATGCTTTTGTCATCGCCGAGCGGGCTTCGTCGAACTCGCGCTCGTGCTGTTCGTTCGTCAAACCTGGGGGGCTCGTCGGCAAATCTTCCCAGAAGATAATTGTGCCGCCGCCCTCGGCAAGACTGCGCAGTTTCTCAAGCGTGGCAGCGGGCATGTACTTGGCATGCGGCACGAGGATCGCCGAGTAGCTCGAGCCGGGTGCAACAATGCGGCCCGTTCTCCATTTTGCACGTCGACAGCAGCCGATCAGACACATAATCGAACGCAAATCCTTCTGCATCCAGCCACTCGGCCGTGCGCCTAGCTGCGTGCCGTGGAACCACCGGTCGGCGTTGTGCACGCGGATGGCCTCTCGCATACCGCGTGAATTGTGCCAGAAATCGTGCAGCGGCCAGTAGACGAGGACATCGTTATCGGGCGTGCCGGCCTGCAGCAGCGACTGGCAGCGGGCGACGTAGCGGTTGAGCGCCGGGAAGTCACGCCAAATAGGGTTCTGCGGATTGAGCTGCGACGAGGCGTAAAACAGCCAGCCGGGCCACGCGGCGTCGGCCGGCGAATACGCCGTGCCGTGATAAATCGTGTGATTCACGCCGGCCAGGAACTGCCGGTCGATGATCTGTTTGACCTTCGCCAATGTCTCGGTGAAGTGCTCATCGAGCCAGGTGGCCGTTTCGCTCGACACGAGTTGCCGGCCGGCGACGTGGGCCGCTGAACTGGCGAACTTGAACATCAGCAGATGCCCGTCACCGCCCTCCAACCGCCCAAAACTTTCGGTCTCGGGAATGTCTGCCGCCGCATACAGATCGAGCCAATTTCCCGGCGAGCCATGCGCCTGGTTGCGGGCGACCTGGCGACGGCTGTGTGCCCACGCGGCCCACGGCTCGATCAATTCCGAGAGCACCAGGTCGGAGATCGTTTCCCGATAATCGCTTTTCACACGAGCGACTTCCTCGGACTCGCCTTTGCCATCGAGCGCCGGCAGATGATGTTCGAGCGGGTAGCCGCGGCGCCGGCGGAATTGAGTGAGGAAGTCGTCGCACCAACTACCCTCGTACTCGAACGAATCGTGGAAAGTTGCTCGCAGCCCTTGCGCGGGAAGCTTGTCGATGCGCGTACCGAAAGATTCCAAGAAACTGTTAACCGACCGACGTATATATGGGTTGATATTGAGCCCTTCGCCGCCAGGGCCGGGGCGCTTCACCCGCTCACCCGTGAGACGCATCGCAAGCGTGTACACAGTCCAGTTGCCGTCACCATCTGGAACTCGCCAGGATAGCTTGCCATCGGAGTCAATTCGATCGGTCAGTTCGACAACCTCGCCCGCCGGTCCGTACGCAATCACTGCTTGCGGCCGCTCAAGGTTCCTGGGAATCGCGAAGTGAGAGACTTCTTTGGTAGATTGGGGCTGAAGGACCCAAGACCATAGAGGAGTCGAAGCGATGGCACGACAATCGAATGTGGACGTGAAGGACCGCCGGGAGGCGGTGCTGAGTTTGTTGCGGAGAGAAGAGGCGGCGGCGGTGATTGCGCGGCGGATCGGCGTGGCGGAGCCGACGCTGTACCGCTGGCGAGACGAATTCCTGGCGGCTGGCGAAGCGGCGCTGGCCAATGGCAGCGGGAAGAAGGGCGCCGATCCGCGCGACCGCCGGATCGCCGAGCTGGAGCAGCAGATCGAGAAGCGGGACCAGGTGATCGGGGAGTACACGATCGCCAACCGCATTTTAAAAAAACTTTCGGGCCAGTCCGCTTGAGCGTGGAGAGCCGTGAGCGTGATTACGACTGAACTCCAAGTCGAGACGCCTCCGCCCCGAGCGCGGCAGACGCACGTGCTGCGGCTGGTCGGCGTGGCGCCGTCGAGTTGGCATCGCGCGCCGCGCGAGGGAGAGCGAAAGCGTCCCGGTCCGGCGCGGCGGCTGATCGCCGACGAGGTGGTCACGGCGGTGGTCGAGATGGCGACGGCGAATCCCTGGTATGGCTACAAGCGGATCGCCGTGATGTGCCGCCGCGCGGGCCAGGCGGTGAAGGACCGCGAGGCCTACGTGGTGATGAAAGACCACGGTTTATTGCAGAAGCGCAAGACGCGGCGGGCCGAGGTCTATCAGGCGGCCAAGCTGTTCGAGCTGTTGCCGCAGGGCCCCAACGACCTGTGGCAGATGGACGTGACGTACATCCACATCCCGGGCTACGGCTGGTGGTACGCGGTGACGGTGATCGACTACTACTCGCGGTACTTGCTCGCCTGTCACCTGACGCCCAGCTACAGCGCGGCCGAGACGGCCTACGCCTTGAAGCTGGCGCGGGAGGAAGCGGAGCGGATCCACGGCCCGCTGGTGAAGCGTCCGTTCTTGGTGACCGACAACGGCCCGTCGTTCATCGCCCGGCGGTTCACGGCGTTCATCCAGGATCAGTTCAGCCACGTGCGGATCCAGTACCGCACGCCGCAGCAATTGGGCCTGTTGGAGCGGTTCCACGCAGACGCTCAAGACCGAGGAAGTGTATTGGCGGCTGTACGACCATCCGCAGCACGCGCGCGAGTGCCTGGCCGAGTTCCGCGCTCGTTACAACGAGCGTCGGCCTCATTGGGCCTTGGTTCCGGAGGAAGGTGGCGACGTGCTGGTGCCGATCGAAGTTTATCGCGACGGGCGGAAGATCCAGATTCCGCGTTGGCAGGCCTGGGCCCGCGCGGCGCAGGCGAAGTTGGAAAAGATGATGGAGGACGCCGCGTGAAGAGGACATCCTGTCGGGATTTCGCTCGCATCGTGCGAGCGACCAGGGCGACTCATTGCCGCCCCTGGACCCCGGCTAGCCTCTTCTCGTGTTCGTCAATGCAAGGAAACTGAAATCGTGATCGAAGTCTCTCACAAAATCAGCCCCTCCGATTCCACTTGAACTCCGAGCCAAGACAGCCGCAATGCGTCGAATTCCTTTTCGAATGCGGTGCCGGCATCGAGCCTCTCGCTTGCGATCCGAACATCCGCGTTGCCGTCGCCGCGCTCGACGCTCGGCCCGCCGATCCGCCAACCGGAACCCGGCGGCAAATCGACCCCCATTCCCAACCGGTTAGCTTCCTGGATCGCGTGAGAAACTACTTCAACCCACCGGTCGGACAAATACGGTATGTGTCGGTTCTCCTGGCCCTGGACGCCGTAAATGCAAGTGATTTCCACGCCACCCAAGCCGGCAGCGTGATACGTCTCTAGGCAGCGGGTGAGGTTCTCCTTGTCGACTGCCGAGCCAAGCCACCACCAACGAGCCCATGGTTTCGCCGATTGTGTCACTGCCGGCCATTCGAGCGCCGAGGTTGCACGGGGCTTCTCCGCCGCACGCGCGACGTTCGTTGTCACGCCATGCGCGGTAAGGGCAACAAGCGGAATGATTAGGATAGCCGCGCTTCGCAATGGAGGTCCTCTATTGGGGGGTCGATGCGGTAGCAGGAGCGACGGAGATGATATTCGGCCGCGGCGGGTCAGTCATGCCGTGTCCCAAATAAAAACCCGGATGTGCCGGCTGATTGTACGACACATTCTGCCACGCTACTCCAAGCCGATAAATCGGATCGTGCATCAGTGTGACCATGCGGCGATCGGTCGGAACCGTGGTCACGAAAATTCGCAGTTCTTTGTTGTCGCGGGTGCGGGCAACGATCTCCTCACGCCAGTCACCGAGAATATCGGCACACAGACATGGGTTGGATTTCGAACCGTTGTTCGCGGCGCAATCGAAGTCGCCGCAATCCAGCACGTCGATCTGCCGCTCGTTCTCATAATCCCATTTGCTGACGCGCACCCCATCGAGGAACTCGCGGAGTACGTCGCCGTCCCACCAGATACCCATGTTGCACGAGCGCGGCATCGTTTCGGAAATTTGTTCGCCGCGAACGTTGAATATTCCGCGAATTTGAAGCTGTGATTCGGCTGACGGTTGTTGGGTTGGCTGTGCACCCTCAACCGAATCGTCTGGCGTTTGTGGACTCTGCGAAGCTGGCGAATCGTTCTGGTTCCGTGATTCATTTTCATCGTTTGAGTTTGAGCGCCGGCGCTGCTGGCCGTCGTTTTGCCGGCGGCCACGTCCGCGGTTTCGTCCACGTCCGCGACGTCGCCCTTCGTCCGTTTCGAACCCCCACATTTCGAGCCCGCGATGACGCGGATCGATATCCAGCGCCAGCGCTCGACCGACGCCACCGGAGCGCGTCGACGGGATGCCGAAGATTTGCTCGCCGGTGCGGGCATCGCGAAGTTGGATGCCCGCCGGGCTCCGCCCGTCGCCATTGGCTTTGAAGACTTCCAATCCCGGGTGATCCGGATCAATATCGCCAAAGTGCATCGCATCGCCGTGGCCCAGGCCGGTCGAATACAACCCCTTGCCGTTGTCGTCGATCACGCAGGAGCCGTAGACGATTTCGTCGCGCCCATCGGCATCGACATCGCCCACGCTGATGCCGTGATTACCCTGGCCACGATACGCCTCGTTGCCCGGCGTGCCGTCGCTTGTGTCAAACGTCCACACGTGAGACAACTTGCCGTCGCGCCAATTCCACGCGGCCAGTACGCAGCGTGTGTAGTAACCGCGGCACATGACCAGGCTTGGCCGCTGGCCGTCGAGATACGCGATACATGCGAGAAAGCGGTCGGCACGATTGGCCCTGTCATCACCCCACGCGCCACGTCGCCGCGCGGTGGAATGTAATCGACGGTAGCCAATGCGGCACCGGATAGGCCGTCGAACACGGTGAGAAATTCCGGTCCGTCGAGGATTCGGCCCGCTTCGTTACGATGGTCTGCACTGGCATCGCCGATTACAGTGCCGCGGCCGTCGACCGTGCCGTCCGCCGTCTTGCAGGCGAACTCAGCTCGGCCGTCGCCGTCCAAGTCGTACACCATGAATTGGGTGTAGTGTGCGCCTTCGCGAATATTCTTGCCCAGATTGATCCGCCACATGCGCGTGCCGTCCAGCCGGTATGCGTCGAAAACAGGTTCGGTGGTTTCGCCGTCCTGCGAATTGTCGCG
Organism: uncultured Planctomycetota bacterium; assembly: GCA_963786455.1. Taxonomy (GTDB): domain Bacteria; phylum Planctomycetota; class Planctomycetia; order Pirellulales; family Lacipirellulaceae; genus JABDGM01. The sequence goes on from CAWAZX010000025.1 coordinate 142,533, forward strand.
CCCGCGGCCTACCAGGTGCACCACGATTTCGTACTCGCCATCTCCATCCAGGTCGCCGACCGACGCATCGTTCGCATGATATCCGTCCGGCGGCGCGATGGGGATTGAAAGGTAGGGCAGGGTAGCATTGCCAGAGGGTATCACGAACGTGGGCGTGGCGGCTTGCTCACGGCCGTTAACTACCGGCCGAACATACCAGGCGTTTAGCTGCGATGGGTCGGCATCGCCGTCGGTCACGTGCGTAGCGCCGCTGATCGGCTCTGCATTGACGCGCACCGGTTCGCCGTCACCGATCATTCGATAGAGATTGAACGCGACGTCGGGTGGATCGGTCGCAAGAAGCCGCCACTGAACACATGCGTCACCGCTCTCAGAATGCAAAGCGACCAGCCCGCGACCAAGCTGCTCCATTTGCCGTTGGGCCATGCACAGGCGTGGCGCCACAATCAGAGCAATCGCCAGCACGGCACGAGCGAATCCTTTTGTTGTCACTTGATTTCTCCACAAGTGCGTTAGACGGAAAACATACATGCTGCGCTCCACCTGGGCCGTCTGGGCCTCGAAGACCCATCTATGATAAGCATCGACAGGGCCTGACGTTACGCCCATTGTGCCAGTATTTTCGTATTTAGGTAGGGGCTGTCACACTGAACCAGCCCCGCGAGAAGGTGGGCGGATCCACCTGCCTCCGGCCGTCGATTGTTGGAATGAACATCGCCCATTTGCTAGATTCAAGTTTAGGGCTCGTGGCGCCTGCCGGCGCAATTCTTAGAGGACGGTGTACATGCCGCTGCCGCTGCGCAATCGATCGCGCCTTCCGGCGCTTGTTTTCGACGTCAGCGCCGGCTGCGATTCGAGAATCTGGAAGAGCGAGCTCTCCTTAGCCTGTCACAGGTGAGTTCACCTGACGGGTACTTAGGACACTCGGCCGGCGAAGACATGCCCGTGGTACGACAAATGGAGTACCTCAACCGGGGTCTTGTTGCACTGCGGACGGGAGACTCTAGCGCCTACGTCAGCTGGCGAATGTTGGGTACCGACCCAGCCGAAATTGCGTTCAATTTGTACCGCCTGGCCGAAGGCGAAGCGCCCGTGAAGCTCAACGCGGCGCCACTCACGCTAACAACCGATTTCGTCGATTCCGCAGCGACTGGTCTGAACCTGGCTGTCGCAAACGGCTACTTTGTACGGCCGGTGATTAGCAGCGTGGAGCAAACGGCCAGCGAAACATTCGTTCTGCCCGCGAACGCGCCCACGCGACCGTATTTGAGCGTTCCGCTGCAGCGACCGGTGGGCGGCATCGTGACGCTTCCAGCCGGCACGCAAACACCTTCCTCCGGAACGCTCAATTACACTTACAACGCGAACGATGCTAGTGTCGGCGACCTGGATGGCGACGGGCAATATGAGATCGTACTCAAGTGGGATCCTTCGAACGCACAAGACAACGCGAACGAGGGCCTGACCGGCAATGTATTGGTGGATGCATATAAACTTGACGGCACGCGTTTATGGCGGATCGATTTGGGCCGCAACATTCGCGCCGGGCCCACTACACACAATTCCTGGTTTACGATTTTGACGGCGATGGCAAGGCCGAGGTCGTAATGAAAACGGCCGACGGCACGATCGACGGCGCTGGCCAGGTGATCGGTAACGCGGCCGCCGATTACCGCGACGGTTACACCGGCTCCGGCGATAGCCGCTGGGGGCGAGTCCTTGCCGGGCCAGAGTATCTGACGGTTTTCGATGGGTCGACGGGGGTTGCGCTGTCGACCGTCAACTTCTCGCCGCCGCGCGGTTCGGTAGGCTCCTGGGGCGACACGTATGGAAACCGCGTCGATCGCTTCCTGGCGGCGGTCGCGTATCTCGACGGCGTGCGCCCCAGCATCGTCATGGCCCGTGGCTACTATGCCAAAACTCGCCTCACCGCATTCGACTGGCGTGGCGGCGAGCTCACGCAGCGTTGGGTGTTCGACAGCACAACGCCAGGCAACGGTATTTACCAGGGGCAGGGAAATCACAACCTCAGCGTCGGCGACATCGACAATGACGGCAAGGATGAAATCGTCTACGGCGCCGCCGTGTTCGACGACACCGGCACGGGGCGGTACTCTACCGGCTTCGGCCATGGCGACGCCATGCATATGTCCGACTTTGTTCCCGATCGCCCCGGCTTGGAAGTGTTCCAAATTCACGAGCCATCGAATGTGCCGGGCTCCGATCTCCGCGATGCCCGCACGGGACAAGCGATCTCCACGACGTCGATCGTGGCCAGCGGCGACGAAGGCCCTGGCCGCGGCGTAGCCGCCGACGTGTACGCGGGAAACCCTGGAGCCGAATACTGGGGTTCCGGGCCGGGCATGACGAATTTGTTTGGCGCCACAGGCAACATTGTGGGACGAACGCCGGGCTCCTCGAACTTTCTCGTGTGGTGGGATGCCGATCCCGTCCGCGAGCTGTTGGACTCTAATCACATTGACAAATACGGCCTGTCCGGTGATACGCGCCTGCTGACGGCCAGCGGCGCCACGTCTAACAACGGCACGAAATCGACTCCGAGTCTCAGTGCCGATATTCTTGGCGACTGGCGCGAGGAAGTGATCTGGCGAAACACGGGCAACACCGAGCTGCGAATCTACACGACGACGATTCCAGCGACGAACCGTCTGTATACACTGATGCACGACCCCAAGTATCGCCTCGACGTGGCTTGGCAGAACGTGGCGTACAACCAGCCACCGCATCCTGGATTCTTTCTGGCGCGGGCATGAGTGAGCCGCCGACGCCACCGATCTACACCGTGCAGTTTGTCGTCGGCCCCGGCGACTACAATACGAGCGGCGAAGTTGATGCGGCTGACTACGCCTTATGGCGGAAAACGCTCGGCTCGACGGCTGATCTTCGTGCCGACGGCAGCCGAAATAACGTTGTGGACGAGGCCGATTACGAATTGTGGCGCGAACTTCGGCCAATCGAGGCGCCGGCAGTTGTGTCAAAAGACGTAGCGCAATCGGCCATCCGAGAAGTGTCCGGCGTCGCTGCCGCATTTACTGTTACGACGTACGAAGTGGACAATTTATCGTCGAGCGCGGCCAAATCGACATTGGTCACGAGCACCGTAGAAGAAGCGGTGAAATCGACAATTCACGAATTACTGCCAGCCATCCGTCACCAATCTTGGCAGAGTATTCGCGATAAGCAAGCGGACGTTGGCGATTCCTCATCGGCGCAGGGCGACCGCGAAGAAACCATCGAATTCGCCTTCGAGCAGCTCGCTTTCACTGGCATGGGTCTGAAGGAAGATTTGTTGCGCACCGAGTAATGAGATGCCGCACCCCCTGAAAGCAAGCCTCAGCGAACTACTTCTTGTCGGCAGAAAGTTGGCGGCTTATACTTAAATTCTCGTCAAAAACTCTGCGTATGTCTCGGTAAGCGGTGGTTTTTCCGCGATTGCGTCATGTCTGAAACGGCGATACGGTTCAGGCAATTCGCATGGCTCTACCGGATCTTCGTTTTTCTGTCCTGCGCGGGTGGTTGTGGAGCTGCAAGTGAACCTGCGCAAGTACTCCCAACGGCGTTGCCGCCAACAACCGCAGCGCTACCACCGACATCGCGAGCGAACCTCTCGCGCCGCGGCCCGCTGGAACTACTTCGCAATTGTTCGCAAACGTGTCACCCGAGCAATCGGGCGTCGACTTCGTGAACAAGGGGGCCGTCCAAAAAACAAATGCCCGCGGCGAGCCGATTAATTTCGGCACCAATTCGGCCCAGCACACAGCTGAAGGCGTGTGTATTGGCGATTACGACGGCGACAAGTTGCCGGATATCTTTCTCACGCGGCCTGCCGGTGGCAATCGTTTGTATCACAACCTCGGTAACTTTCGGTTTGATGATGTAACCGCTGCCTCGGGAATTCGCAACGACGGCATGTGGGGAATGGGTGCGACGTTCGTCGACATCGACAACGACGGCGACCTGGATCTGTATGTGTGCGGCTATGACTGCCCAAACCAGTTGTACGTGAATCGAGGCGACGGAACTTTTACCGAACGCGCCGCCGAGTTCGGACTCGCCTTCCAAGGCGCTAGTGTCATCATGTCCTTTATGGACTACGACCGAGACGGGGATCTGGATGGCTACCTGCTCACCAGTGCACTCGATCGCTTGGTGCCGAAAGGCCAGGTGCGCGTTCGATATAATCCGGCCCAAGGCCGGGCCGAGGTGCCCGAGGCGAACCAAGAAGGCGTCGGAGCGATGGTGAAGCCGAACGGAACGGTGTTCACGTTTGCAGCCGGCCAGTTCGACCATCTATTTGAGAATCGCGGTGCAAACGAGAGCGGCGACATTCAGTTCGCGGACGTCAGCAAAGCGGCCGGGATCAGCGGAACGGATATCGGTCTATCCGCGACGTGGTTCGACTACGACGGCGACGCGTGGCCCGACCTCTATGTGGCCAACGATTTTTACGGGCCCGACCGATTGTACCGCAATAATCGTGACGGCACGTTTAGCGACGTGTTGCCCAGCTCCATGCCGCACACGCCCTGGTATTCCATGGGTTCGGACGCCGGCGACATCAACAATGACGGCAAGTTCGATCTGATCGCCTCCGACATGTCGGGCACAACGCACTACAACCGGCAGGTCGGACTGGGTGACATCGCGGCCGAACGATGGTTCCTCAATTATCCGAACCCGCCGCAGTACATGCGTAACGCCGTCTATTTGAATGCGGGCGCTGGACGATTCATGGAGGTTGCCTACCTGGCCGGTCTGGCGAACTCCGACTGGACCTGGTCGATCAAACTTGCGGACTTGGACTGTGACGGCTGGCTCGACGTCTACGTTACCAACGGGATGACGCGAGACGCCTTTAACAGCGATTTGAAAGAACAAGAAAAACTGGTAACGACCAAGGAAGAGGCCGAAAAGTTCTGGCAGGAGAAATCGGTAAAGCGTGATCGGAACATGGCCTTCCGCAATGGTGGAGATTTGCAGTTCACGAACATGGCCGCCGCATGGGGGCTCGATCATTTAGGCGTTAGCTTCGGCGCCGCGTCGGGCGATTTAGATGCCGATGGAGATCTCGACCTGGTGGTGAGTAACTACAACGAACAGGCCGCCATCTATCGCAACCAGACCAGTGACGCGCAATCGATCAAGCTGCGGCTTAAAGGCTCCGCGAGCAATCGATGGGGTATCGGGTCTGTGGTTTCACTCGATACCGAGAAGGGAAATCAAGTCCGGCAGCTTAAGCTTGCCAGCGGCTATATGTCGGCGGATGAACCGATGGTTTATTTTGGTCTGGGGGAGGCGACGGTGATTCGTCGACTCGCCATTCAATGGCCCAGCGGTCACGTGCAGACGTTCGAGAACCTGGACGCGGACAAGTTCTATACCATTACTGAGCCGGTCGGGCCTCCGCCAGAACATCGCGCACCACCAGGGCAATCGCCGCTGTTTGCCCGCTCCAACGTGCTGGGGACGCTCAAACATAGCGAGCAATTCTTTGCCGATTTCACACGAGAGCCATTGTTGCCGTACCGGCTATCGCAACTTGGTCCGGGTATGGCTTGGGCTGACGCGGACGGCGACGGCGACGAAGATTTGTATCTGTCGGGCGCGAGTGGCCAAACTCGCCGGTTGGTCCTGCGCAACCCGATGGCACATTTCGCGTCGAAACGCCGAAAGTCTTTGACGAAGACAGGCTGGCGGAGGACATGGCGCCATTGTTCTTTGACGCCGATGCGGATGGAGATCAAGACCTCTATGTGGTCAGCTCACGCTTAGAATCGGCGGCGGCCGACCGACTTTATATCAACGACGGGCAGGGGCAATTTACGACGAGTTGCGCAGAAGAATTATCTGCCGACTCAAATGCCCACAGCAGCGGCGTTGTGTGCGCCGCCGACTTTGACCGCGACGGGGACTTGGATCTGTTCGTAGGTGGTCGGTGCGTTCCCGGCCAGTATCCGCTGCCGCCGGAGAGCCGCCTGCTGAGAAACACCGGCGGGCAATTCGTCTCCGTGGAGCGAGAAATCGCGCCCGAGTTGGCGGCGCGAGGTATGGTCACTAGTGCACTGTGGTCCGACGCCGACAACGATGGGTGGCTCGATCTGTTGGTGACATACGAATGGGGACCGGTGCGGCTGTTTCACAACGAACGTGGTCAGCGGCTGGACGACGTCAGCGACCGTGCCGGCCTGGCGGACCGCCTCGGCTGGTGGAACGGCATCGCCGGACGCGATTTGGATCACGACGGCGACATCGATTACGCAGTTACTAACATCGGACTGAATACGAAGTACGAGGCCTCTGCAAAGCGGCCGGTGCGGATGTACTATGGCGACTTCGATGGCAGCGGCCGAAATCACATTGTGGAGGCCGCTGTCACCGACAACGGCCTTGTTCCCCTGCGAGACAAAAGCGCGGTTCAAAATGCAATGCCGTTCTTGCGACAGCGCTTTCCGACATTTCACAGCTACGCGGCCGCCACGCTGCCCGAGATCTACACCGAAGATGCCTTGCAGCGCTGCCAGGTGTTTGAAGCCAATACGATGGAGACGGGCATATTGCTCAACGACGGTGACGGCCGATTCGAATTCCGCCCGCTGCCACGCCTGGCCCAGGTTGCGCCTGCGTTTGGCGTGGCATTGGAAGACGTCGACGCCGATGGGCACGCAGACATTTACCTCGTGCAGAATTTCTTCAGTCCACAGCCGGAAACCGGGCGGATGGACGGCGGCCTGAGCTTGCTTTTGAATGGCGACGGAAAAGGCGCGTTTACGCCGGTCTGGCCCGATGCCAGCGGGCTCATCGTGCCGGGCGATGCCAAGTCGCTTACCGTAACCGATCTCAATGGCGATCAGCGTCCCGATTTTGTTGTCGGAGTAAATAACGGCGAGGTGCTGGCGTTTGAGAATCAATCCACTGAGGGAAACCCGTTCGTTGTGCGGCTATCGGACGCGCCAGGAAATTCGACCGCGGTCGGCGCGCGAGTCACCGTGCACATGTCGAATGGCATAAAGCAGACGACCGAGGTGACAGCCGGCAGCGGTTATCTGTCTCAGAATGGCGGCGAGCTGTTCTTCGGGTTGGGCCAGTCGCGGGCCAAGCAAATTGAAGTGCGCTGGCCTGACGGCATGACTTCCGTGCATGAAGCTCCGGCTGGCCGCCGCGTGGAGATTAAGAAAACTGACGGCGACTCGCAGATTTCCGCCGATCGACCATGAGCTTTGTCAGTCCGTTCATGGAAGCGCGGCTACTTTCGGCCACCCGTCGTCCCAGACCATCGTTGAGATCTGCAGGCGCGAGCGCCCGTTCTCGGCCGAGTAGGCATGGAACACGAGATAATCGGTTCCGTTTTCGTCGTACACGGCTGGGTGGCCGGCGCCGCGCCATTGGTCGGTGGCCGCTTCGAGGATGAGTGTTCCGCCGCCTTCGCTCATTGGCTTGCCGTCCTTGTCTAGGTACGGCCCCGTGACCTTCGGCGAGCGGCCGACGACTACTTTATAATTACTCCTCGCTCCACGGCAGCAGAAATCCCAAGAAACGAAGTGATACCAGTGTTCGCCGCGGCGGACGATGAACGGGGCTTCGATGGCGCCGTTGGTTGGCGGCGTTTGCTGGGTATCGGACCGGGGGCGCGAGGCCAGCTTGTGTAGCGTCGTGTCTTCGGTGGAGAGCTTGCCGGTTTGGGGATCGACGCGCCGCATCATGATTCCGCCCCAGAAGCTTCCCCACGAAAGCCAGGCGTTGTTGTTCGTCTTCGATGACCAGGTTCGGATCGATCGCATTGAAATCGTCTTCGCCTGGCCGCGAACGCACCACCATTCCCTGGTCGACCCATTTGTAATTGGGGTCGCTGGGATCGAGCGTCGTGTTCGTGGCCAGCCCAATTGCGGAATGGTTCACGCCGAACGACGAAACGGAATAGTACAGGTGGTACTTGCCGTTGAAAAACGAGATGTCGGGCGCCCAGGCGTTGCGAGCACGCGGCACCTCGGCGCTTACCCAGTCGGGCAAGCGTTCGAAGACGACTCCGCTGCGCTTCCACTCGCGCATGTCGCGCGATGTGTGGATCGGAGTAATACCGGGCATGCGGCGTCGGCCCGGGCCCGTGTCGAATAGATAATAATCGTCACCATGCTTAAACATCACGGGATCGTGGACATTAAGGTCGCCGGTGAGCGTGAGGAGCTGAGGCTCGGCGGCGACTGCAACACTGGCCCAAGCGAGGATTGCCAGTCCAAGACACCAAGCAGCCAGCCGTAGGAACGCGTCACTCTGCCTCATACTTGTATGCCTTTGATCCCTGTAAAATTCAGCCACAGAGGCCACAGATATCACCGAGGGAAAACACGGAATCGAAAAAAGTTCCGACGCAACTGATGAAATTGCTGGCCAATTCTATCCTGCTGTCTTTAATCTCTCTGTGAACTCTGTGTGCTCCGTGGCCCGTTTGTTTTCAATTGGAATCATTTATTTAAAGTCAGCACAACGACCGAGCGCGGCGGGATGTTGGCGGTGAGTTTGCCGTCGTTGAGCGATACGTTGTCAAAATTCGCAGGCTTGACACGCTCCGGCTCGTCGAACGTGTTGTGGGCGTCCAGCTCTTCGGCCGTAAGAATCCGGCCGGCAACACTTGTAGCGTCAACTTCCTTCAGCTCGCAGGCGAGCTCGATCGCTTCCTTGGCGTGGGCGTTAACGATCGATAAGTGCGTGGCTCCATCATCATCCCGTGAGGCCGACATGCTCAGCGCCGGCATCGAGCGGTCGCCCAACTCATACCGGGCGACAGCAGATCGACCGGCAGCCGCGTCGCGTCGTGATGCACCTTGTACATCTCGAACACATGATAGGTCGGCGTGAGCAGCATCTTTTCCTTGTCGGTGAGAATCATCGCCTGCAGCACGTTCACGGTTTGGGCGATGTTGGCCATCTTCACGCGGTCGTTATGCTCGTGGAAGATGTGGAACGAAAGGCCGGCCAGCACGGCGTCGCGAATCGAGTTCTGCTGATACAGCGTATAGCCGGGATGGCCTCTTCTGTGCGATACCAGGAGCCCCATTCGTCGACGAACATGGCGATCCGCCGGCGTGGATCGACGCGGTCCATCTCCTCTTCGCTTTCGCGGATTGCGCGTTCGATTTGCAGGCATTCGCGGAGCATCGCGAACCATTCTTGCTTCGCCGAAGCCGGTGGCCGGCGTCTTGTTTTCCCAGTTGGGAACCACGGTGTAGAAGTGGATCGAGAGCGCCTGCATGTGCCGAGCGCAACGCGGTCCATCACGACGCGGGCATAATTGCGGTTGAGGCCGCCGGGGCCGCAGGCGACGCGGACCAGCCGGTTGTCGCCGAAGATCGCGGCAGAAGGTGGCGTAGCGGCGGAACAGGTCGGAGTAGTACTCCGGCTCCATGTTCGCCGCCGCAGCCCCAGTTCTCGTTGCCGACGCCGACGTAGCGGACTTTCCACGGCTTCTCGCGGCCGTTCTTGCGGCGCAGGTTGGCCAGCTCGCTGTCGCCGTCGAAGGTCATGTACTCGATCCAGTCGCGCAGTTCCTGCGGCGTGCCGCTGCCGACGTTGCCGGCGATGTACGGCTCGGCGCCGATCAGCTCGCACAGGTCGAGAAACTCGTGCGTGCCGAAGGCGTTGGTGTCGATCACTTGGCCCCAGTGGATGTTGACGCGGTGCGGCCGCTTGTCGCGCGGGCCGATGCCGTCGCGCCAGTGGTAGTCGTCGGCGTAGCAGCCGCCCGGCCAGCGGAGGTTCGGGATGTCGAGGTTCTTGAGGGCGTCGATGATGTCGTTCCGAATGCCGCGCGTATTGGGAATCGGCGAATCTTCGCCGACCCAAATGCCGTCGTAGATGCAGCGGCCCAGGTGCTCGGCGAAATGGCCGTAGATGTGCCGGCTGATCTTGCCGCCGTCTTCGTCGCCTTGAACGACGGCTGTGGCGTCGAGTGCCTGGGCAGCGCCAGCAGGGAACACAGGACGACTAAGTAACATCGCGGTCGACTGCTGAAGACGAGACTCAGCAATTTGCTGACATTCATCATAGTGATTCTCAACTCGCTGGTAAGATGGAACAAGAATTATGTGAATTATACGTTTCAGGTCGATCGATCGCGCATTCCCAGAGATTCTGGCGTAGATCAAAACAAGCTGGCGATCATGAGCAAATGCAGCGCTGACCGGCTCGGGCACGCGAGGCAGCTGCGTGTGCTGCCCCGGCCGCCATGTTGCCGAATGTCCGCCTCCAAACCGTGTAGTCGTGTTGATCGACGTCGCCATCCGCGTCGCCGTCGGCGGCCAGCACGTCGTGGAGCCAAGCGTATCGCGCCAGACGACGTAGTCGGCTGCGTCCACACGTGCCGTTGTCATTGTAGTCGCCGGCAAGCGGGCCTGGTGTAACATACGTGACCATGGCGTTAACCAGCCCGCCGCCTGGCTTGGCGTATTGAAATTGCAGGTCGCCATTCATGCCCGGTCCAAACGCCGACACGTCGAACGCATGACCAAGTTGCAAGTGGCGACGTGGAGACTCACGCCGAAGACCCCAGCAAGAACAGCTCCGTCAGCGCGAATTCATCCGATTGGTCGGCTTCATCCCAGCTTTCTCCCTCGCCGGGCCCGATGGGTCGAGATTCTGATCGGCCAGGCTATTCCATCCGCCGTGTCGAGGCGCCCGGCAGCGCTGGTGATCGTGTAGTAGTCGATTGGCACTGGCGTCTCGACAGCTGTTCTTGATTCTGACGCTGCCCGTAACAGTGTTCACTTCCAGAGAAACAATTCCCAAGTACAGGGATCACGTCCGGACCGGCCGCCGTGTTCGCGGCAATCTGGTCCGCGGACAGGGCCTCGTCGTAGATGCGAAACTCGTTGAACAACCCGTCGAAGTTTGAATCACCAGTCCAGTTGGAGCGGCCAAGCCAGTTATTCACATCGTTGAGATTCTCGAGCTGGATCATCGTTTCCATGGGATTATGCCGCGTCATCCGGGCGGCAGTGCACCGTTGATATACAGCGTCATAGTTGCTTCGCCGGGATCGTTGCCGCCGTCGGCGTCGAACACCAGTGCGACGTGATACTGCACGTCGAGCGTATGATTGAATTCGGGATCGATCGGTGTCTCAGCGCCGCCGACGGGACCCGGCGCTGCCGCCTGGCCCGAAGAGCGGATCGTTGTTGCGAAGCTCCGCGCGCTGCTGATCGATAATGGTTCCCGCGCATCGGCGCGTAAAAGATGTAGTCCAGCCCTTCGCCGCCGCCGCCCGGACCGGTCAGTTCGCCGCCGGTCGGTGGATCCGAAGTCGAAAATGCGGGCCCAAGCCTGGCCCAGGTCGTGTCGATCGTGTACCAGGCTTCAAACGTCACATCGGTGAGACTCGAAATGATCCCATTGGGCAGGTCGACATACGGCTGCCGTCGGCACTTGGCTCCGCCCGGCAGGATCAATTGCGATGGCCGTTGCCGAGGAATCCTGGCCCCGGTGGCGGGACCGATCACGGTGCCATTCGCGGCCACCCACCGAGTCGATGATCGTCGCGGCCATTGGCATTGGCGGTCGGCCCCTTCGTTGAAACTGTAGCGATGGCGGAGCGCTGCGCTTGCGGATGATGCGATGCACACCGCAGGTGATTGCACGTCGCGGCCACGAAGCAATCCAGCCCTGCGAAGACTTCCATCGCAGCCGCTGGGTAGGGTGGCGGTACTGACCGACGTCGCCGACCGAAGACCACACGACGACGCGCCGCACGCCATAAGTAACAGCGACAAAGCGGCCGTTGGCTCCGGCACATTCAAAAGCGCCTCGAACGCGGCTGCACCGTTGGCCGCGACATAGTCCGCTTGGAACAGCCGGAAGTCGGCGAAGTCGTTGTCGCCGTCGCCGTCCAGGTCGCCCATGCTGATACGACTGCGGCCCGCGTGAGGGCAGGAAAAGCTCTGCAGGTGGTGTCGAGCGAAAGATCGGCCAGTCGGCCGGGTCGAGCATGCCGTTGAAATTCAAATCGCTGCGGTCGAAAGGCTGGCCGCCGTTGCCGATGAACTCAACCACGGCCGGTATTTCCGTGCCGTTGCCCAGCACAACCGACAACTGCAAATCCTCGTAAATGGAAGGGATCCAGCCTTCGTCCGGGACTGAGCACAAACTGTTCATCGATCGACAGGCTCGCGGCCCGCCGGTGGACGCTTCGCTGAACTCGTTGACGGTCGCCGGCGTCGGAGGAAATTGCCCACGCGTTATTCGGGTCGATCGAGCCATCGCCGCCGGGTGGGGCGTCGAGCCGGCCGGTGATCGGCGTGAGCGCGTCCGGTTCGAGCGACCCGGCTGCTGACGCGAGCGTGTAGCCGCGAATGTCGGTGCATTGCCCGGTCTCGTTGGCGAAGATCATCTCGCCCGTATCGCGATCTGATCGTCACCGTGATTTGCGAGATCGGGCACAATGCGGAAGATTTCGCCCAGGCCCGCGCCCGGGTATTGGCCGTTGAAGCCGGCGCCGTTGCCGAAATCGACAAGATATACGTTGCCCGCATTGTCTTCGCCGAACGACACGATGTGGTCCAGCCCGGCACTCGAGCCGGTCGTCGAGTTGGGCACGTAGGACGGGTCGGTCGGGTCGATAGACCAGCGACTGCCACAGCGCAGCTCACGTCGGTTCGCGTGCCGTTGTTGCCGTTGTAGTTCGCCGTAGGCGTGTTGCGGTCGAACTCAAGCATCCAGATTTGGTTGGCATTGCCGGTGGTGACGAAATCGGAGTAGAAGTACTTGCCTTGCAGCTCCGCCACGGGCCCGCGATAAACGTAGCCGCCAATGACGGCCTCGCCGCCGCCGTCGTGCACGAATTGCTGCAGCGGCTGCAGCGCCGTGACGGCGGTGAATGGATTCACCAGACTCTCAGGAGCACCCGGAACGTCGCTGCCCAACGTGCCTTCGCGTTGCGGCCAGCCAAGGTCAGCCGGCGGGCCGGAAACATTGGTGCCGGCCTTCAGGAAACTGACCTCTTCCACGAAAACTTCGCCGACGTCGCCCATCCACAAATCGCCGTTGGCCCGATCGAAGCTGGCTCGATACACATTGCGGAGCCCGGTTAGATAAGCTTCGCCCAGGCCAGCGATGGGCGAGCCGGGATTGGCCGCGTTGTACGTTGGAAGCGGATTCGACGTGGGGATGGCGTAGTTCTTGAGCGCGTTGGCCGGGTAGGCGTCAGGCCCGGCCACGTCGACGCGGAGCATCTTGCCGGCGATATCGTTGGGGTTCTGCGACGGCCGGCCCGGTGGGCGACGTGCCGCCATTGTAGCCGTTGCCGAACGAGCCATCGCCCGTGCTGATATACAGGTAGTTTCGCGCGTCGCCCGTGGCCGTCGGATCGAAGCCGATCCAGTCGACCGTGTGGTTGTTCTGCGTGTTGTTCTGATACTGCAGCAACAGGCGGTTGAGCGTTGCGGCATACGTTGGATTCGGACCGGCGAGATTAACCGTATATTCTTCCACGCGATTGAGCGCCGTGCCGCCCGATTGTGCGCTCGACAGATACATCTTTCCAAAGCCGGCCGTCGCCGGCGTGTTGAAATCGGGATGGAAGGCAATGGTTTGCAGTCCCGTGTCGTTGGTCACGCTGCGCGTGGAAAGATCGAGCACCTGGGTTTTGGTGCGCGTGTCGACGTCGTAACGCCAGACCCTGCCCATCACGTTGCTGGCACCGAAGCCGGGATTTGCGTTCAGCGTCCGCTCGGTGTAGTAGAGAATGTTGGCCGGATCGTTCGGGGCCTGGGTGACGTACGTCGGCTGATTGAGCCCGGAGGCGATCCGCTCAATGCGGTAACCCTGAGCGAACGCGCGGTCAACCGCCACCAAGGAGAAACCCAAGGCGACCAACCACAGCGCAATTGCCTCGACAATTCTGTTCCTAAATTGCATGCGACTCACCTCTTCCTGTGGATACCTCTCCCGCTGGGAGAGGTCGCGAGGAATCGAGCGGGTGAGGGGTACGCGCTGCCGGGGGCAAAACCCTCACCGCTCGATAGCTCGCTGCCTCTCCCAAAGGGAGAGGCGAATCAACATTCAGTTTACATTCAATCGCAAGATCGAGAGCGAATACGGCCGGAACGTGTGTTGAAACTTGGTGGCTGGCACTTCCAGCATGCCGGTCTTGGGCACAATCTTGCTCGGTTCCGCCAGGGAGTTTTCATCTTCCGGCCCACCCTGCAAAACAATCGCCTGTGCGCGGGGCGAAACGCCCGCGATCCCGCGGAGATCGACATCGACCTCCGTTGGAGAGGCGGTTGGATTGACGACCTTCAATATCACCTCGCCGGATTGATTGTCGCGGCTGGCGGTGGCCACGAGTCGCGGCACATTGGGTAGTGCGATCTCTACATCATGAACCAAAATTCCATCGAGGTAGCACCGCACACGCGTGCCAGCCAATTCCACTCGCACATCATACCAGCGGTCGGACTCGATCGAGCCATGCGCTTGAACGGCGACTGGAATATCCTCGCTGTGCGAGGCCATGTTGGCGTGAATGCCGTGCTGCGTATTGCCCCAGCCGCCGAGTGTCCATTGCAGGAAGGAACCACCTTCGCTGTTGCGGAAGATGATGCCCAGACCGCGCCGGCCGGTAACTCTGCGAACCTTGAGCGACAGGGCGTAGTCGCTCCACGATAGGTCGCCGAACAGTAATCTTCCATTTCCTCTCGCATCAGCCTGCCGGATGATGCCGTTGGCCGCACTCCAATTGCCACCGAAGGTCGTCAATTTGCCGATGTCGTCGAGCGTGTCGCCAGTGAACACCGTCGTGCCGCCGCGCTCCACGCGCAGGTCCTTGAATTCCGCGCTGCAGCCGGTCGTGGCCACACCGATGCGCCCCTTCGCAGTTTCCGCGGGACGCGAGTCCGTCAGCTCGACCGGCAATACTACATCGCCGCGGTGATGGCTGAACAGTTGCTGCACGTAGTAATTCGGCGTGGCGTACGCGCGGAGGTTGTCGAACCAGATCAGGTTGGGCCGCCATTGCCAGGCCTCTTCGTGGCCCAACAGCGGTGCGTAGGACGACATCATCACCACATCGGAATTCCGCTCCAGCCCGGTCATGAACGCCGCCTCGGCCAGTGCGCACCGCAAGTTGTTGCGATTGTGCGGCGACGTGATGTCGACCGATTGGGCCGCGTACTCGCCCATGAATACCTTGGGCCCGGTGCGCGGGTAGTTGTCGTATCGCGTCGCCGATCGCAAGAACCAATCGGGCATCGCGTAGCAATGCTCGTCGACGATGTCGGCATCGAGCGCACGCACCACCGGCCAGGCAAAGCGAAACTTCGGGTCCGAAGGGAACGGGCCGGTGCCGGACACCAGCTCGATCTCCGGATGCTTTTCCTTGAGCACCTTGGCGAACGCCTCGTAACGCTCGAAGTATTCCGGCCCCCATTGCTCGTTGCCCACGCCCAGCAGCTTCATGCCGAACGGCTCGGGGTGGCCCATCGCCGCCCGCCGGGCACCCCAGGGGCTGGTGACCGGGCCGTTGGCGAACTCGATCAGATCGAGCGCGTCTTGAATGTACGGCCCCAGCTCATCGAGCGGCACCAGCTCGCCCGAGTTGAACTGGCACGCCATGCCGCAATTGAGAATCGGCAGCGGCTCGGCGCCAATGTCCTCGGCCAGAACGAAAGAACTCGAAGAAACCGAGCGCGAACGATTGGAAATAATCGGGCGTGGGCCGATGGCGGAACTCGGTGTTCCAGCGATTGATCGAGAGCTTGCGGTCCGGCCAGGTCGCCGATCGTGTTCTTCCATTGATAGCGGCTGTCCAGGTTTTCGCCTTCGACGATGCAGCCGCCGGGGAATCGCAGGAACGCCGGCTTCAGATCGGCGAGCAACTGCACAAGATCGGCCCGCAGGCCGTGCGGGCGATCCTTCCAGGTTTTCTCGGGACACAGCGAGACCATGTCCAGGTCGACTGCTGCACCCCCCCTCTCCTTCCCCCTCTCCGTTCGGGAGAGGGCTGGGGTGAGGGTGCTTCTATCGCGATCATTAGCTGCGCTTTTGGTTCGGTTTCGCGCGGTTCCAACACGGCGGTAAACTTCGACCACTGCGAACCGATGCCATCGATTTGCGCCGCGGCCAGCTCGTTGCCATCCTGAGTAGCGAGCGATACGCGGAGAGTTACGGCATCGTTGCCGTTGGACCGGGCCTGCACTGAGAACAAATACCGTCTCGCCCGCACGCACCCCCATGCCGCGAAAGCCTTCATTCACAACGCCACCACCGTCGGCCGAAGCCGTCAGCCGCAAATAGTGCGGATTGGTCGCAAACGCTGGGCTCTCATCTAGGACCTCAATCTCGTGGCCTTCCTCCTCGCTCCTCGCTCCTCGCTCCTCGCCGCTTTCCTTCCACCCCATCATTCCGCGCGGAAACTCGAACGACCCATTCTTCACGAGCTCGGCGCTGAGCCCACCGTCGCCGCCAAAATTGATGTCCTCGAAGAAGATCCCGTAAAGCCGCGGGCTGATAGCGTGGGCAGGTTTGCCGACTTCCACGCGTAGCGAGACTTCCGCCGCATCAACAGGACAAAGAAAGTTTAATAGCAGCCAGCCGGCGGCAAGCGGTATGGCGAAACGGCGAAGCTGCATGTGCGGTTCTCAAGTAAGCGAATCAACAGCCGAAGTAGCATTGCCGGCCATCTCCCTGCCGTGTCCTTTTGATCCATCCGTTTTGCCAATCGCTCTGCACAACCAGCATGCCGTGCTGCAGGCCGAACGATACGTCGCGGGCGCAACGGCAAGCTAACGACTGATCAAGTCACCGCCCGACGCGGATGTCAGCGCTTGCCACACAATAAACTCGATGCTCTCGCTGACGAAGTCGGCTGATCCGTCGCAACGGGAGGCGTTAACACCGCCAGGATGGTGACTCCGGGGCGTGATCCATTGAAGTCTGGTGGATCGATCGGTAGTCAGTTCAGGCGGAACTGACTGTCCTCGAGAGCCGCTCACGAAGTCGACGCCGTTGCACCGGCTGTCTGTGCTGCACGGTATCGGAATTCCGTTAGCGATGAATGGCGCCGCCGGCGGGATGTAGCGGGCGATGCCGTCGGACGCGCGGCTGTTCGGAGGGTTCATCCCGGTGAACACCTGGCCTCCCAAGCCGGTGTTGGTATCGGCGTAAGGCCCGCCCCACCCGGCCGCGCCACCACCTTCCCCGGCCGAAAGCTCAGGAAGTACCAAGATCTCCGACACCATCATGGTGTTTGAAAGACCATCGGCGATCTTACTTACCGGCCACGTCTTGCCACCTCGGAAGGGGGCGCCGAGGAATTTGAGAATTTTGCTGACCGAGCCATCGGGCTGAACAACGTCGAATGAGACTTGAACGTCGTATTGTCCGTAAACATTATTTCCGGCGTTTATAACGTAATTGGTACGAGTTCGCCCAGGTTGCGCTTTCCCACTCGTTGCGCTGAATACCGATATCCGATGGGCATGCATGGATGTTCAGGATGGTGGTTCGAGCCTTGTAATGAGGACTAGTCAGCCCCGTGGGTGCGTAGCTGAACGATTGTTTGTAATTTATCAGGGATGCCCAAGCATTCTCCTCGATGAAAGGCGCGATCAACGAATACCAGCCGTGACCATCAAACCAACCGCCTTGAACGAAGTTCGTATACAACTCTGTATTCTGCTGTGGCGTCCAGGCATGCGACATAGGCGGAAAACCCTTGTAGGAGCTCTCATAATTCAGCATGCCTTTGGTGAACTGCGTGATGTTGTTCAGGCACTGATTGCGTCGAGCCGCTTCGCGCGCCGCCTGAATTGCCGGCAGCAGAAGCGCAACCAGAATCCCGATGATCGCGATCACTACCAATAGTTCGACCAATGTGAATCCGACGCGCTTCGGGAAAACTTGCTTTGCCATGGCATCGACCTCCGAGCACGACTGCCAAATGCTTACCCACACCAGGCAATCAATGCACTTATACTATATGGAATTGGTCCGACAGGACCGATTTGAAGACCGTCAATAACCACTCGGCTTTGAGACCTGTTCGTATAAATACCCCGCGATCCGCTATTTTGATGTCAGCGCAAAATCTTGGTCTGAGTTGTCACCTGTTACTTCCAATTTGATTCCACTGGCATAGCTATCCGCAATCAAACTGCGCGTCTCGGGCCAACTTCGGCCTCCTTCAGAGACCATCTTTCCAGTCCGCTGAAGAATCTGAATGGCTACGTCGACGTTGCCCAGCGGCGCGTCCGGACAGTCGTACTTGCTATTGGCAATCTGCGCTGGTCGCTTGACCCGTACCCGCCGACCGAAAATTGATCGTTGCCCACGCGTCGTCGGGGACAGGCTGACCATCAATGGTGACAGCGCCGCTCAGGTGAGCGGTGGGTTTGCCGCTGCCGCCTTGACTGCAACCCACAATCGCAGCCGCTACAATCACCGGCAGTGCGGCGCTGATCCAGCAGGTACAATACTTTCGTCGAACCCGATCAGAACGCCGGCGGGTGCGATCAGCCATACAGGATTCCTTGAAATGCGCCCCGTCTTTGGGAACGCCGGATAGCAAGTCCTCATCCATTTTCCGGGCCGCCGACAACCTTGTCTAGTGCGCAATAAGCACTTAGCGTCGTCGTCGCCGTGCCATTCCTGCCACCGCAATTGCGAACACCGCCAGGACGCCGCTGCACGGTTCGGGAACCGATACACCTAGCAAGCCGAAGTCCAGTCCGGCCCCCACCCCGGCCGACCGCAGCGCGAAGTGGAGCGTATAGGCATCGTCGATATCGACGGTACCGTTCATGTTCAGGTCGCCGAAGAGCCGCGAGTTGAGGTCGCCCACGGTGACGCCGCTGACCTGCTGGGCTCGCCGCCAATTGGTCACGAACGTGTTCACGTCCGTGTTGTTGAGCATGCCATCGCGATTGATGTCGCCCGCGTTGACCCCCACCAGATTCTGTTTTATGAACTCGTTGTCGTTGGCGAGGTTGACCGCACCATAATCCCGGCCGCCTGGCTGGCCCGTATTGTTACCGGCCACGCCGAGCACGAAGTCGTCCAGCTGCCCTTGGAAGAAGTTGGAGGTCTGGTTGAGGCCGGCGCCAAATACGATTGGCAGATCGGCAGCAGCCTGTGCGCCGTGGCGTAGCCGGCTGGCGTTGCCGCCACGGCGATGCCGTTCACCAGTAAGACCGCCCCGCCGCCGGATCCGAACGTGCGATGCATCACGTGCGTCCACGCGTTAACCGTCGCCGGGGTCGAGGAATTCACCGTGGTGGTGCCGTTGCGAATGCCCCAGTTATTATCCGTTCCAATAAAAATGCCAAACCGGGCCGTATCGTTGATCACATCGCGCCGCGTGCCGGCTCCGCCAGTTGGTCGGACCCAGCCATCAATGTAGCGCGTGGTGATGTTCGCATATCCCGGCGCACCGCTGGTTCCGGACCCGTAATTGTCGTCCGCCTGAGCGGGAACGCCGAGTCCCCGGTCCGCGCGGAACAGCACATCGGTGGTGCCGTTGAACTGCAGACCAAAACTGCCGGCCGCGGCACCCGGCCGGGCCAGCGCACCGAGCCGGCGTTGAAATACGTTGGTCCGCCGGAGAAGCTGAGGTCCGACGCATCGGTCGGAGTCGGCAACGTGCTGGAAAAATGGCTGTCTAGCGTAAATGCGCCGAATTCAGAGTTCGGTGGGGAGTTGAGCACGGGAAGCTCGTCCATATCGTCGCCAAATCGATGCCTGCGATCCGGCGTGCCCGCGAGAACACTTGCCGCGAACACCACACCAAGGACCAGCGCCGTCAACGATCGGGCGACAACTTTCGCTTTGGTTATCATTGCTTATCTCCGCTTACCTTCAGCAGGATGCTTAATACAGTTCAAACTTACTTTAGTAAACTAGCCGCGTCTCCAAGTGCGGAGCCACGAGCCGAACACCAGCACAGAGCACATGATCAACGTAGGCGCGGAAGGTTCGGGAACTCCGCCGGCCACGCCACTACCGACACCCGCAATGGCGCCAAACCGTGAACGCCAGAAGTTATAGTCTGCCGGCTGGACGCCCGGCGTCGGGTCATTCTGCAGCGGTCCGCCGTTGCGCCACTGAACGTAGTCGGCCGCATCGACAACGCCATTGCCGTTATAATCGCCCGCCACACCGCCGGGACCCGTGATGTAGTCGACGCTGCCTGAGAGCAACAACCCGGCTCCGTCCGACAAACCAAACTGAAACGTCAGGTCGTTTGCCCCGCCGATATTGAACGCGTTACCGAGATTGAGCGAGCCATTGGCCGGCACCGTATAAGGAGTGTCGCCCAGAAACAGCTCGATCAGTTGGTTCGCGCTGGAGCCGCCCGATTCGTCCCAACCTTGACCGGGCGGATCGCCCCCCTCTTGGTCGTCCAGGCTGTTCCATCCGGTCGGGTTTAGCGCGCCGCCCGCGCTCTTGATTTCGTAGTAATCAATATTTAATGGCTGATTGACTTCATTAACGAGCTTGACCTGGCCGGACGTCGTGTTGACTTCGACGGAAATCACGTCGCCGGTGATGACACTGTTCGGGCCAAAAAAGAAGCTCTTGCCCACTTCGTCTGCCGACGCCGGATGATCGTAGATACGAAACTCGTCGAAGCTGCCGTCAAAAACGGGGTCCGGCCATTGCGACCGGCCAAGCCAGTTATTGTTGTCGCTTGGCGTGGCCAGGTTCACGTCGGGATGAATCGCATTCGAACCGATCAATGCGCCATTACGGTACAGCGTCATTGTGCCGTTCGGGTTTGCTCCACCGGACGTGTTCGTGTGATCATACACGGCCACAACGTGCTGTGAGCTGCCAATCGGGAACGGACCCTGTTGTCCCACATTGGGCTCCGCAACGTTGCTCGCCGGATGATTGGTTATTTCCAAGCCGTTCCCGAAGCGGCCCGAATTGGGAGTGATCAGCACGTATTGGGCAGTCGAACCGCTGGGCGACATATTCTCACCGGTGTTGCTCGTGCCGAAATCTCCGAAGCGCTGCCAGGTGCGCTGGGTGGCCACCGTCGCCCAAAACTCAAACGTGACCGCGCCGGCGGTGCCACTTGAAACCGCGCCCGACATGATCCCGTTCGGCAGATCGACATACGCGTCCTCGGTAATGGCGTTGGACCCTTGCCCCGCATTGGCCGATAGATCGAGCATCCCAGCGGTGAAAGCGAAGTTCGGCATCGTTCCCGCGTCAACCACGTTGCCGTGGGCAGTGCCGACGGAGTCGTTGGCATTCGACGTAAAACTGTAGCGATGTTTCAGCGCGGCATCCGCCTGGCCAGGAAGCATCACGAACGCGGCCATAACGGTCGCCAGCGATACACGCAAATAGGTGAGTAGCTTGTACATCATCCGGCTGCCTGTTTAATCAAGACGGGTTATCAAAAGTATGGTCTGCGCCGCCCGGAGCGCGTCGCCATCCATCCAAAGAGCAATATCACTAGGGTCGCGGGCTCCGGCACGGCCGCGGATGCTCCGCCGCCGGGAGCCGACGTCGCACCAAAACGTGATCGCCAGAAATCGTAATCCGCCGGTCCGACGGGCCCGCTGATTCCTGTGCCCCGGTTGGGCAGCGCCGATCCGCCGACGTTATTACGCCAAACCACATAATCCGCCGCATCCACCACGCCATTCTGGTTGTAGTCGCCTGCCAGCTGGGGGCCGGTCGAGACATAATTCACCGGGCCCGTCAAGAACGCGCCGTTGGCCAGGCCGAACCGGAATTGCAGATCGCCGGGGTTCCCCGCGCCGAACACCGCGGGATTAAACGCATTGCCAATCGGCAGCGAGCCGTTCGCCGGAAAACTGAAGCCCGCTTCGGGAAGATAAAACTCTCGCAGCAAATTTGCAGTTGCGCCGCCGGATTTATCCCATCCCTCTCCGGCCGGAGTGTCCCCATCGATGCTCGTCCAACCAGCCGGGTTGAGCGCACCCCCGGTGCTGGAGATTTCGTAATAATCGAACGTCAATGCCTCGGCGCGACTGTTGAGGAGTCTTGTCTGGCCGGTCGTGGTGTTGACTTCAACTGAGAATATGGCGTCCCCCTCCAACGAGTCGGGACCCAGGATGGAACTCTTGCCACATCGCTCGCGCTCAGCGCATTGTCGTAAATGCGAAACTCGTTGAATGAACCGCCGAAATTCGAGTCCTGAGTCCAGTTGGACCGGCCCAGCCAATTATTCACATCGTTGAGGTTGGCCAGTTGATGGGCTGAGTTAATCGTGGCGGGGCCGCCTGCGCCATCGGGCGCGGGCACACCGTTGATATAGAGCGTTTGCGTGGCGATGCCGGGGCCGCCGCCGTCCGCATCGATCACCACCGCGGCGTGATACTGCGTGCCAATCACGTGCGTAAACTCGGGATCCAGATCGGAAAAGCCGCCCGCGACGGCTCCCGGCGCACCGCCGAGGGACATCGGATCGTCGTTTCCAAAACCGACGCGCTGCGTCGCGATGTCGGTCCCGCGCATGGGGGCGTAAAAAATAAAGTCCTGACCGTTGGAGCCGCCACCGGGAGCGTTCAGCTCGCCGCCCGTGGTTGAGCCGAAATCGAAAACGCGCGACCAGGCCTGGGCCGTGTTGATCGTGTACCAGGCTTCGAACGTGGCGTCGGTCAATGCTGAAACTATGCCGTTCGGCAAATCCACGTATGGTGATGTGGCGCTCGGGCCACCCGGCAGCACGACCTGCGTTGCGGTTGCTGTGGGAACGCCACCGCCCGCAGCGGGACCAATGACCATGCCGTTCCGTCCGCCGACGGAATCGATAATCGTCCGACCGGTCGCGTTGGCCGTCACGCCTTCGCTGAAGCTATAGCGGTGCCTCAGCGCTGCATCAGCAGAACAAACAAATGCGACCAAAACGGTTGCAAAGCCAAAAATCGAAGCTCGAATGGGCATTGATAGGTGTACTGGGTCGATCACAAATTTCAATGTTGTAGACGCTTGATCAGCTTACGTAATTGAACGAAATCAAGGACGCCGCGACCTGATGAACAACGCCGCACAGCCGAACAGTATCAGCATCAACGTGGATGGCTCCGGTACGCCGGCCAGTGCCTCAAACTGCGCCGGCGCCATTTGCCGCGTTATAGTCGGTTTTGAATAAGCGAAAATCGGTGTGATCGCTGATTTGATTGCCGTTGATATCGCCGCGGGCATACGACTCGGCATCGCTAAACGTGCTCATGTTCGTGCCGTTGTTTGCCAGGAAGATATTCCAATCACTGATATTGATGAGCCCATCGAAGTTGAAATCGCTGCGCCTGAAAGCCACGCCGCTGTTGCCGACGTATTCCAGAGCGACAGGCAGATTGCTCCCGTCGGCAAGCTTGGCCGTAATTTGAACGTCTTCATAGATCGATTTGCGCCACAGGCCGCCGTTGCTCAAGTTGAGCGATGTCGTTCCCCCGCTGCCAAGAATGCCGCCCATGCCACCGTCGAATTCAAACTCGCTCAGGTCGTCTTTACTGCCGGCGGCGGAAAGAACCATCCAGTTGTCGTCGTTGTCGAATGAGCCGCCGCTGTTGGCGTCATAAAAATTGGCGATGGGTCGCCAACCCGTCTGATCGAACGCACCGGCCGCCGACGTGATCGTATAGCCCACGATGTTTACGCCGGCTTGTTCATTGAGCAGAGTGACCGCGCCTGAATCGCGATTAACGCGGAGCGTCGGTCCTTTTGGCCCCGACGGCCCGGCGGTGAAGTTGGCTTGAATCTGTGCTGGCGTGAGAACGTTATCGTGGATGGTGAACTGGTTGATGGCGCCGGAGAAAAACGCGTCCGCAGTGTAAAGCGAACGACCTAAGTATGCCGACGTGGGATTCACCTGGCCCAGCGTGGGAGCGCCCAACGTGGCCGTCTGCGGCGCGGTATTAAGCAGCGTGGTTTGTACTAGTGCCCCGTCGTTGTACAAGCTGATCGACGTGGCATCGACCGTGACGGCGATGTAATGCTGCGTGTTGGCAGGCAGGTCGCCGGCGCCGTTGGCCTGCGCTTCGTTGTTAAAGCCCGGATCGGAATTGGTAATCGCTGCCCGGAAGCCGGTCCCGCCAATGCTCGGCGAGAAAAAGAAGCAATTGGCGCACTCATTGGCAGCGTTCGTTACGCCAAAATCAAAGAGTCGCTGCCAGTCCGCCGTATTGGTGTTGGTAAACCAACCCTCAAGCGTGGCCGACGTGTAATTGTTGATCCCGATCGTGCCGGCCGGCAGATCGACAAAGGCGCCGGCTCCGCTGAGATTCACCTGACCGACCGAGACGGCTGCACCCCCTTGCAGCGTTCCGTGCGCGCTGCCGACGGAATCGTTGGCGTTGCCGCCGTTAAACGTATATTCGTGCCGTTTGATCGCCTCGGCCGTCCTTCCGTAGAAAGCCGCCGCTAAGAGCGCACCCGATCACTAAACCAGCACGGGCTGCCGTAATCAGCCAAATCGCCAGGCCTCTTGAACTCACGTCGGCCATCATCTTTAGTCTCCCTCACGTGCCCCATCGAAGCAGGAATCACGTACCGATTGATCAAGTTGGTAGTTAGTCAAGGAAGGATACTGCGGCATAACACAACGCCGCGAAACCATGCTCACATCACAGACGTTGGAATTACCGGTAACGGCAGTCGCTGCCCCGCGACGCGTGCGTCCACAACTGCCGCATGAATTCACGCTTCGAACTTTTCCGCTAACAGCGGTGACTTCAGCAGCATTCTTCCGTGGCGCTGTCTCGCGATGCCCTAATTAAGGCGGCTTCTGGCAGCGCGCAAACTACAGTATCTTCCTGCATGGGCGCAGGTTTCGAACTCCAGCCACTTCTCGGGAAAAACAGCGCAATACAAGTGAAGAAATGCTCGACTTGGACCGCCGCCTCTCCCTCCATCAAGCAACAAACAAACGACAAGCTTCGCTCTGTAGCGAATTTGCCACCGCTGGCAAAACAGCATATCAGAGATTGCGTACAATGCAACATTTTTATGGTTTCGCGACGTAAAATCGCTGCCCCCGATCCTTGCAACTCAGAAATGATTATGCTACTTGCACGAAAAACCCACACGCAGAAAACATTAGGTGCGGCAAGTCGTCCAGCCAATGTCTATCCGTGACGAGTTGAGTTCCTTGTTTTGAGACACTTAGAAAGCAGCAAGAACATGTAATCGATTTGTCGCTGAGTCGTCGAATCACCAACGAAACGATTGCGGACACTGCGCCACATCAACCACATCCGGATCAAACCAACGCCGGTACCGTTTTCGTCTCGGCCGATGAATTTAGTCCGACCCGTGACGTCGCATTACAAAAAAAATCGCAAGAAGATGCGACTTAGCGCTGAAAACTGGCCCGCGTGGCCCCGGTTGCGCCCCTGACGGAACGGCAAGTCGTTGGCGTCGGCCACGCCTGCGGTGATCTAACGTAAATCAGGCGACAAAGTGGCTATTAGAGTAGCCTTGAGGATCAATTTTGGAAAATATGCAAAAACTATCTTGAAATCATTGACAATCCGAATTTCCGGGCGTATTTTACTTAGTGCACTGGTAAAACCCCTGTAAAAACGGCAGGCAGCTACGTAAAGCCGTCACCCTTTCGGTTGGATGGGTTTTTCGATCGGGGTTTCAGAAACTCATCAAACAAACAGAGATTTGGCGGTATGGAACCGGGCCGCGCCCTCACGGGTAAGTGATGTGGGCGGCGGATCAAATTAATACTCTTTTTCTGTTCGATCCACATTTGTGGCGGGAGGAAGTATCGTGATGCGGAGCACGCAGATAGCACGAGCAGCATGCTGCTCGAATCCTTGTCTTGCAATTGCCGCGATCGCGGCAGGACTGATGTTGCTGGTGACTGCTTCAGCAGACGCCGCTCTGAAACATCGCTACAGTTTTACGGCGAATGCCAACGACTCAAAGGGAACTGCCCATGGCACCGTGGTGGATGCCGGCACGACTCCTAACCACGCATTTGCGGGCGGCCAGCTGGATTTGTCTTTGAACGCCGGCCAAGCGTCCAATGCAATCACTGAGGACGCGTACGTGGACCTGCCGAACGGCATCGTCTCGTCGGCCGCATTGTCCGGAACCAACGGTGCCCTTACGTTTGAATTCTGGGCCACGGTGGCCACCCAGCGTACCTGGCAACGATTCGGGGATTTCGGCACGAGCAATGCGGGCGAGAATATGTCGCCCAGTGGCTCGACGTCTCAATACATATTGATCACCCCCAATTCGGGCCGATTCATGGACGGTCTGGAAATGACCAATCATCCGGCCAGCAACCTTGCAGAGCCAAACGTCGGTACAAATGGGCCGTTCCCTGTCGGCACGGAACAACATGTCGTGGCGGTCTACGACCACACGAATACATCGGGTGGGACGAACCCGAACGGCACGATGGCACTTTATCTGAACGGTGCCCAGATCGGCACGGGTGCGATTCACCCCGACACCAACTTGCGGACGGCCAGCGACAACAACAACTGGCTCGGCCGCTCGCAGTGGCCTGATCCGATCTTCGACGGCAGCTACAATGAATTCCGGATTTACGATCACGCGTTCACGCCAGGCCAGGCGAGAATCTCGTTTGGCAACGGGCCGAACGGACCCATCGTTCCGGAGCCAGCAACCCTGGCACTATTCGTCGCATCCATAGCTGGCGGATTCCTGGCTATGCGACGAAAGCCACGCAGTTAAGCACTTTGATAGTGCGTTAACCAGTTGAATTCGACACGAAGCCGGCTCCCAATGCGGGGGCCGGCTCGTTTCGTTTCTGCTCCCTGCGATCGATGTTAGACTATAGGAATGTTGCAGGCATTTCACAAAGAACCGTTGAGCCAATGCTAGGGATCACGGATGGCGAAATTACATTCGCTAATTTGGCTCGCATGTTGTGTTTTACTCACCACGGTGACCGGCTGCGGTGGCGACGACTCCCAACAGGCTCCTCCATTGTCGGATGCTAAATCAACAACTCCAAATACGCTCGGCGCGAGCGATTTGCCAGCCAACCCTGAACCAGGCGGAATCGTCTCGAAGCCCCTGATCGCGCACGGACAGAGGCCTGGTGGCTCGACACTTTTCGAGTTGTTGGGGGCCGACTGGACCGGTGTCGATTTCCAGATGACGCCGCCGGACATTGAAAAGAACGTCCGGGAAGTTGTCCACCTGAACGTCAATGGCGGGATCTGCACCGGGGATTTTGACAACGACGGCCGGACCGACTTTTACGTCACGACTCCCCGAGGGGGAAATCGACTCTACCGCAACAGCGGCGATTTCCGCTTCGAGGACGTGACGGCCATGTCCGGCTTGCACGACCCGTCGTTTTGGGGCACCGGCGCCACGTTCGTCGATATCGATAACGATGGCGATCTGGACATCTACGCCTGCGGCTATCGTCAGCCGAATCGGCTGTACATCAGCGAAAAGCAAGCCGACGGCAAAGTTCAATTCCACGAGCGCTCGCGCAGTTTTCGCCTGGATTTCAGCGGCGCCAGCATGACGATGGCCTTTGCCGACATCGACAACGACGGCGATTTGGACGGCTACCTGGCCACAACGGCGATTGCACCGCCGCCGGGAGTTAAGTTCCAGGTTCGCTTCGAAGGCAACAAGCCCGTCGTGTTGCAACAGCTGCGCGAGTACTGGGAGCTCATGTATCTGCCAGGGGATCGGGCGTTCAAAACCGAGGCCGGGCAGTTCGACCATCTGTACCGCAACGACGGCGAGCGGTTTACGGAAATCACCAGAATGGCCGGCATCGACGGCGCTCATTTCACGCTGTCGGCAACATGGTGGGATTACAACCAGGACGGCTTTCCCGACCTCTACGCCGCAAACGATTTCTATGGCCCCGACCGGCTCTATCACAACAATGGCGACGGTACGTTTACCGATGTGGCGAAAGATTTTCTTCCTCACACGCCGTGGTTCTCGATGGGAACTGATCTGGCCGATGTGAACAACGACGGCTTGATCGATTTCCTGGCGACCGACATGTCGTCCCGCACACACCATCGCGATATGGTGATGCGCGGGAATATCGCCGGCAGCGAATGGTTTTTGGGGATCGCCGATCCGCGACAATACGTGCGGAACGCGCTCTACCTCAACTCGGGCAGCGGGCGAATGATCGAGGCGGCCTATCAATTGGATATGGCCAGCACCGATTGGACGTGGAATCCACGGCTGGCGGATTTCGACAACGACGGCCGGGTCGATTTGTTCATCACCAACGGCGTGGTGCGCGACACGATGAACTCCGATTTGGGAAAATATGCCGATACGCATTTCACGCCCAATTCGCCGGAATGGTCGCGTTTCTGGGCGCAGCAGTCGATGCACAAGGAGCCCAACGTGGCTCTTAAAAACTTGGGCGATCTGAAGTTTGAGGACGTCGGCGATGCGTGGGGGCTGAATCGCGTGGGCGTGAGCTTCGGCGCAGCAACCGCCGACTTCGACAACGACGGCGATCTCGACCTGGTCGTGAACAACGCCGACGTGCCCTTGGGCATCTATCGCAATGTCTCGGATACCGGCCGCCGCGTGCGCATTCGATTGCACGGTCAAGCGAGTAACCGATTCGGAATTGGCGCGCAAATTGATCTGGTTGCCGCCGGCTTGCGCCAGGCAAGTTACGTCACGCTCGCGCGTGGCTGGCTGTCTGCGGTGGAGCCGATTACGACGTTCGGCCTCGGCGAGGCGACAAAAATCGACGAGCTCACGGTCACCTGGCCGAGCGGACATGAGCAGAAGTTTACCGATCTGGCCGTCGACCAGTTCTACACGATTGCCGAACCGCCCGATCAACCATCGACGACGCACCAGGCCACGCCTCCTGGGACGATAAAACGCTCGCCGGAACCGGCCGAGCACTTCGTCGAGGACACCGAGTTCCCGCAAATCGAACACCGCGAGACTCCGTTCGACGATTTCGCCCAGCAACCGCTTTTACCGCACAAGCTATCAGAACTTGGCCCCGCAATGGCATGGGCCGATGTGGACGGCAACAAGCTTGATGACTTATACGTGGGGGGCTCGAACGGCCAGGCGGGACGGTTGTTTGTCAATTTGGGCGGCGGTTCGTTCAGCCTGCGCCAAGTCGCCGCATTCGAACAGGACCTCGATGGCG
Source organism: uncultured Planctomycetota bacterium (assembly GCA_963786455.1). Taxonomy (GTDB): domain Bacteria; phylum Planctomycetota; class Planctomycetia; order Pirellulales; family Lacipirellulaceae; genus JABDGM01. The sequence goes on from CAWAZX010000025.1 coordinate 171,667, forward strand.
AAGTTACTGCGGCCGTTTTCTTCGACGCGGACGGCGATGGGGATCGTGACCTGTTCGTTGTCACCGGCAGTGTGGAACACGAAGCGGGTCACGCTGCCTATCGCGATCGACTCTATGTCAACGACGGCAAGGGCGGATTCGTCAAGGCCGCCGATGACGCGTTGCCCGACCTGCGCGACAGCGGCAGCGTCGTGGCCGCTTGCGACTTCGATCAGGACGGCGACGAGGATCTTTTCGTGGGCAGCCGCTCTGTGCCTGGGCAATACCCGCTGCCGCCGTCGAATCGCTTACTTATCAACACCAAGGGCCGCTTCCAAGATGAGACGCCCGACGCGATTCGGGATGCGGGTATGGTTACGGACGCAATTTGGTCCGATGTCGACGGCGATGGCTCAACGGACCTGGTAATCACAACCGATTGGGGCCCCGTGCGAATGTTCGCGAATCAGCGCGGACAGTTTGTCGAGAAGACGGCCGATGCCGGGCTGGGCGACCGGCTGGGTTGGTGGCAGGCCATCGCCGCTGGTGACTTGGACAAGGACGGCGACGCGGATTTTGTAGTCACCAATATTGGCCTCAACACCAAATATCGCGCCACGCCCAACAAGCCCGAGTTGTTGTACTACGGCGATTTCGACGGCAGCGGCCGCCCCCAAATAATCGAGGCCCGGTATGAAGGGGCAACGTTGTACCCGCGCCGCGACCTCTCGGCGCTCGCCACTGCGATGCCGGTGCTGCAGTCCAGCTTCGATACCTTCGATAAATTTGGCCGCACGTCGTTGGAAGCAATTTTTTCGCCGCAGCGACTCGAGCAAGCACAGCGTTGGCAAGTTAACACTCTCGAGTCCGGCGTGCTCATCAACGAAGGTCAATTCCGATTTCGCTTCCAGCCGCTGCCGGCATTGGCACAAACTGCACCCGGCATGGATGTGAAAATCGCCGACCTCAATGGCGACAGTCACCCGGATATTGTCCTGGCACAGAATCTCTATAGTCCTCACCCAACGACCGGCCAATTGGACGGCGGCTTGAGTTTGTTGCTTGTCGGAGATGGCCAGGGCGGATTCGAGCCGCTCTGGCCCAACCGCAGCGGTATCGTTGTACCCGGCGATGCGCACAAGGTGCAAGTCGTCGACCTTAATGGGGACGCGAAGCCCGATCTGGTATTCGCGGTTCAAAACGGCACATGGCGCACGTTTCGGAACCAAACCGAACCAGTGCAAACGACAGCAGAATCGGGTGGCATGCTTTCGGGCGGCAGCCCGTAAGCATGTTCGTTGCTGCAAATGTCGACGCCTTTGCACAATCTGCGGTCCGCTTGCGGCGCAAAACCGCGCCATTCTCGAGCGCCAGCGAGTTTTGCAATCGGGTCTTCGCAGCGCACGGCTGATAACTCCTTGCAGCGCAAGGGTTATCGTTTTGCAACGCGGTGATGGGTCCCACAAAACGTGTTGCAAAACGTCTGGATTTTGCGCGTTGCGGCGCATTCCAACGCCTGGCCCGTTAGCGCATCACGCACTATCGCTAGCGCAGAACTGCGTGCAGTTTTGCTTCCGTCGGACTGGCTGACGGCTGAAAGCTGTTGGCTTCGCTTTTTCAATTTCCAAAGAACGAACACCGCAAAGCAGTGTTCGTGCAGCGTAGCAGAACGCGCGGCCGAATTCAGCAACTATTCGTGGCCGCACTGCGGTTGGCGATTTGCGGTGGAATTAGCGAGACTTGAATGCCCGGGTAACAGATGTTTTCTGGATCGTCATTGGTCAGATTATCGTGGTTGAACGGTTAATTAGATTCCTAGCACTTGGCGAGACACACCATGGATTGGGCAGAACCCGTGTGTCGAGCTGAAGTCGGTGTGTCTCGCAGAGCTCGACACACCCTAAGGCTTGCCAGCGATGGGATGCCAGCCACCTCGCGGCGTGCTCCTCATCGCTAACATTCAAACCGCCGCAGAGAATACCGGGTTGGATCGATGTGCGGCTTTTCGCCAGTGACGAGCTCCGCCGCCAACTTGCCGCTCGCCGTGGCCGTCGCCATGCCGATCATTCCGTGTCCCGCGGCGATTATGACGTTCGGCACCTTCGGCGCGTGGCCGATGCACGGCAGATCGTCGAACGTCATGGGCCGCCAACCGGACCATTCTTCTTCGATCGGTCCCTGCGGCGCCTCCACCAGACTTTCGTCCGCGACGCGCTTGAACAACGCGATGCGGCGCTGATTGATTGTTGAATCGTAGCCGGCGAATTCCATTGTGGAACCGACGCGGATGCCGGAGGGCCAAGGCGTGACTGCTACGTGAAACTCTTCAAAGATGATCGGCGTTCGTGGTGCGATGCGCGGACGGGGCAGCGTGATGGAATAGCCCTTGCCCGGCTGAATGGGAATCTTGCACCCAAGTTGCGCGGCAAAAGCCGTCGACAGTGCCCCGGCGGCCAGCACAACCGCGTCGGCTTCCAACGAGCCAGCCGCCGTTTCGACCGCGCGGGCCCGGCCATTTTCCAATGTAATGCGCGAAACGCTCGTTTCCTCGATGATTTCGACGCCGCGCAATCGCAGCACGCCGGCCAGCGCCGTCATCAGCCGATCGGGCCGCAGATGGGCATCGCCGGTGTAGTGCCAGCCGCCTGCGGGTCCGGCACGGAGTGCCGGTTCGAACTCCGCCAGTTGTGCAGCATCGTACGGCCTGGCATCGATCTTGAATTCTTTGTGCACCAGCGTGGCAATTCGTTCGTGCTCCTGGAACTCGTGCGCAGACTTGAACACAAGCAAAAGCCCGCGATCCTCCCATTCAATATCCAGCGATTCTTCCGCCACTAACTCTCGATAGAGCGACATCGAGGTGGTCAATAGCGCGTGCCGCGCCGCAGCGACCTGCAGCACATCGGCGCACCGGCACGTTCGGGCAAATCGCAAAAGCCAGCCCCACAATGCTGGATCCCAGCGCGGCTTCAAATACATCGCCGAATCGCGGCGGAACATCCGTTTCATGACGGGCCAAACGGTACCCGGCATTGTCAGCGGCAGAACGTGGCTCGGGCAGATGAAGCCACAGTTTCCGTGCGAGCTGCCCCGACCAAGTCGGCCGGCCTCGACGATACGCACCCGCCATCCCAGCTTCGATAGATAATACGCCGTAGCGCAACCGATAACGCCGCCGCCAATGACAACCGCCGTTTGATTGCGCGACCCCGGTAGCGACGGCTGAACTATCACTGGTGGACCCCGATGCCAAAACGATATGGGTCACGTGGATCGAATACGAGTTTCAATTCCGCCTGGACAAAAGCCCGGCCGGAGATGGTCGGAATGATCCCGCCTTCGGTCTGGCGATACCAGCCCTCGAACACGCTTCCCACGATCGATTCCTGCCGCCAGACTTCGCCCGGAGCGAGTTTGCCGTCGGCAGCCAGGCAAGCCAACTTGGCGCTCGTTCCCGTGCCGCACGGCGAGCGATCGTACTGACCACCGGGACAGAGCACGAAGTTGCGAGCGTTGGCCTGGGACGGATCGCTCGGCGGACCAACCAATTCGACGTGGTCGATCTCTGCACCATCACTCCCTGTGATATGTTGCGCGTCAAGCGCCTCCCGAATTGCGGTCGTCCATTGGATTAATTCCTCGATGTCCGCCAACAGCAATTGCCGTTCGGTATTCGTGAAAAAAAACCAGTTCCCGCCCCACGCCACGTCGCCCACGACGCGTCCCAATCGCGGAACGTCGACTGCAGCGTTTTTCAAATGTCGGTAACTGCAAACGTTATCAAACGAAACGGCGCCGTCCTCGCCTAGCCGCACTGTCACGTCACCAACCGGTGTTTCGAATGCATGGGTGCCCGGGCCGATGCGGCCCAAATGGGCAAGCGTCGCGGTTACGCCGATCAGCCCATGCCCGCACATTCCTAAGTACCCGACATTGTTGAAGAAAACGACGCCGGCCGCCGCCTGTGGCGACACCGGCTTCTGCAGAATCGCGCCGACCATGCACTCGCTACCGCGCGGTTCGGTTACGAGCGAAGTGCGCAACCAATCGCCGGACGTTTGCAATACGGCGCGGCGGGCCGCCATGTCGCCGCTGCCCAGGTCGGGACCGCCTTCGATTACAACTCGCGTCGGCTCACCCCCGGTGTGCGAGTCGATCACGCGGATCGTGTTCGGTGCGGAATCTCCCATCAAATCACCAGCAGGTCCGGCCGCAATTGAAGCAACCCGGTTTCTGTCATGAGTTGTTCGATATCGTCGGGAGCTTGTGGGCAGTCACGCGTTAGATTCTCCACGCCCGATTCCGTCACTACAACGGTGTCTTCCACACGAATGTAAAGCCGCTCTTCGGGGACCCAAAGCTGAGGGTCCAACGCAAAGACCAGCCCCGGTCTGAGCGGCTGGTCCTTATATTGACCGCCGTCGTGCACAGCCATGCCGACGGTGTGCGTAAATTGCTTCTCTGATTGCAGAAGTGTCCGTGCCCCGTCGGCAAACGACGGACGAGTCCACCGGGTGCGCTCGACAACCGGCATCAGCCGGGCCTCGGCTTGCCGGCAAATCTCCGCGCACGTCTTACCGGGCGCGATCAACTCCAAAAGCGTCATGTGGTAATCGACAACGAAGCCGTACAGTTCCCGCTGCCACGGCTCGTACTCGCCGCTCACCGGCCACATACGGCCGATGTCGCTCGTGTAACACCAGCAATCCGGGGCGTAATCCATGAGCACCAACTCGCCGGCCATCAGCGGGCAGTTGTTGCGATAGTAGTGCATGTTCCAAATATTGTCGCCGCAGGCGATGATCGGCCGATAACCGCCGCCGCTTGCGCCGTTCAGCTGGAACACATAATCGGCGATGGCGGCGAGTTGGCCTTCGATGATGCCCGGCTCGGTGCTGCGGATCGCTTCGCGCACCGCGAGCGCAGTCAACCGGCCGGCGTGGCGCATGATGTCTAACTCCGCCGCGCTCTTGTGCATACGCAAGCCGATTAGAATCGGCGACAGGTCACGAATCTGCGCGGTTGGACAAAGCCGTGCGATGGTTTTCCGGAAGGGCTCACCGGCTGACCGCCAGGGATCTCGCTCCGCCTGATGCTGCGCATGCCGCAGCGTATCCTGGCACGCCTGGCGACTCTCGGGTGGCTGGTGCCGAAAATACAACTCGCCGGCACTCGCCAGGTCACCGACTAGCGCGGCAAGCGGTTTCACATCGTCCACACCGGTGAGTCGAATCGCCGCTTCAGCCCCATCAGCATTTAGTTCGGCGCCCTCTTTCTCCAGCAGGACGGAGTCGACCGGAAGCAGGTACAACACACTTCGGCCCGTGCGCCCGTCGATCGTCAGATAGGCGTGCGGTGTTTCGACGCCCGATAGATAGAAGAAATCGTTGTCTTGCCGGAACAGATCGAATGCGCCTGTGGCCGGCATCCCTTGCAGCACAGCCACGCCGTTCCCAATGGCGTCGGCCACGGCGGCACGATGGCGGGCAAACTCATCATTGGCAAATGCCGTTTGAAAATACGGTTCGGCGGCCGACGAAGTCATAGTTCACGACGATTACGAGTTTGCCGACTGCGCCCTGCGTCCACTTGCCATCAACATATCGCCACATGGTGCCGTTGGGCGGCTGGTCGCGTAGCCAGGCAGGCAGCCGCTGAGGACGCACGTTGTCGTAACATTCCAACATGGCGAAGCGCCGCAGCGAGGCCGGGATGCCGACGGCCGTGAAGCCGGGATGCCCGGTCGCCGGGAACGGGCCGCCGTGATTCATCGCCGGCGAAACGGCCACGCCGGTCGGCATCTTGTCGTTGAGCAGCCGGCCGGCACGTCGCCGCAGGATAGGAGCCAACGCGTCGTACAGCGAATCATCGCTGCCGTCGGCGGCCGAATACAATGACCCGGTGAGGCTGCCCTCCAATCGCGCGGCCACGGCTTTCGCTTGCTCCAGTCCGTCGACCACAACGACCAGCGTCGCATTGCCGAACGCCTCGGTTTGCAATCGCTCGGCCGACTTGAGAAACTGGCTGCCGGAAACGCGCAGCAGCGTATTTTGAAAGCAAAATCCGGGTCCCTTTCCCGGCCTGGCCGCCGGTGACCAACTCCGCACCCGCCTCGCGCAGTGCAGCGACCGAATTGGCGAGCGTTTCCAACACGTGTTCCGAGAGCAGCGGACCGCACGGCCGCGATTCGAATTGGGATTTCAACTCGGCAATAAACGACTCGGCCGCGTCGCCGGCAAACAACACGAACAAGTTGGGGCAAGTGCAGAACTGGCCGCTGCCCAGCAAACAACTCCCGGCCAATTCGTTCACAAACTCGCCTCGCCGCTGCGCCACGGCGCCGGGCAAGAAAAAGACCGGGTTGACGCTCGACATTTCCAGGTAAATCGGCTTGCCCACCGCGTCGGCGGCGGTTTTCATCGCCAGTCCGCCAGGGCGGCTGCCGGTGAATGCGACGGCTCCCAAACGCGGATCACTCACCAGCCGCACGCCGTCCGCCGCGGTTCATTTTGTACAACAGTTGCACCGTTCCGGCGGGCAGGCCCGACCTGCTGCGCGGCCTCATGTGCTTGTTGGGCCATGAGTTGCGTCGTGCGCGGATGCGACGGATGCGCTTTGGCGATGACCGGATTGCCGGCGGCGATCGCGGCGGCAAAATCGCCGCCCGAAATGCCATTGAACGCCAGCGGAAAATTATTGGGCCCGAAGACAGCCACCGGACCGATTGCCGAGTAGCACGAGCGAATGTTGCTCGCCGTGTCGATCGTGGCCATCCGCCACGTGCCTTCTCGCGCCGCGGTCGCGGCCTGCCGAAGCTGGTTGATCGTCCGCGGCATTTCCACATCGGCCAGCCGCGGCTTCACCGGCAAAGCCGTCTCCAGGTTTGCCTGCCGCAAATCGCTTCGGCATTGGCTGCGAGCCGATCCGCATAGCGTTCCAGAAAGTCGGCCGATCGTATTCGGGAGGAAGCGCCGCCAACTTCGTCGCCGCGGCTGAAGCTGCCGCGGTCAGCGCCGCATCGCAGTCGGCCCAAGAGCTGATCGGAAACTCAGCCGGCAGCGGTTCCCCGTTCGCCGGGTTCACGGCCCGCAGCGTCCCAGCTTGCTGTGCCGGCCGCCACTGTCCATCAATAAGAATAGGTTCTACTGCCATGATCTACCCGCGACGTAATTCGACAACGACACGACGATGGACTGATCGACGAACGGACCGTGTCGTTCAAGTCGCGGCGGTGATTGGCTTGGTGGACGTGCGCGGGGCGCGTTTTGAATTGACCGCCGGATGATCGCGAGAATCTGTGACCGCTCCGGCTCCACCAGCGGCAACCGCGGCGGACGACAGGTCTCCGTGCCATAGCCGCACTCCGACCATCGCGAGCTTGATGTACTGCACCAGCTTTGGGTGCGTGTCCAGATGCAAGCAGTGGCGTGTACCAGCGATACAGCTCGACGGCCTCCTCAAAGCGACCGGCGATAGCCAGGTCCCACAGCAGGCGGTTTTCTTGCGGGAACGCGTTCACCAAACCGGATACCCAACCGACCGCCCCCAGCATAATGCTTTCCAGTGCCAGATCGTCGACGCCGCAGAACAATGCATAGCGATCGCCGCAGCGATTCTTGATGTCCGTGATCCGGCGGCAGTTTTCGGACGATTCCTTGATTGCCACGAACCGCGGCTCATCGGCCAGTTCGTCGAACATTTCCGGCGTGATATCTACCCCGTAGCTTACCGGATTGTTGTAGCAGATGATCGGAAGGTCGACCGCGGCAGCCACTGCGCGGAAATGGGCAAGCGTCTCCCGCGGGTCCGATTTATAGACCATCGCCGGCAACAACATCAGCCCGTCGACGCGGACATTTTCGGCGGCTTCGGCGTAACGGCACGCAGCGGCAGTTGTGTATTCCGCGACGCCCGTCAGAATTGGTACGCGGCCCTCCACGTGCTCGACGGTGGCCTTCAGCAGCTCCAGCTTTTCCTGAAAATCAATGGAGCAACCTTCTCCCACGGTGCCCAGCATGATCAGGCCATGCACGCCGGAATCAATCATTACGTCCAGGTGCCGCAACGTCGCTGCGATATCAAGGGCATAATCCTCAGCGAACTGAGTCGTGGCGGCCGGAAAGACACCGCGCCAATTCAATGTCATCAAAATGCCCCTCGTTGCTGGATTTTGTCCGGATTTGCTCGTCTCTGTCACTCGGTGACCGCGCGTTCCCCGTCAGCGACGTCTCATAAATGGCCGTCGAGCAAGTCCCGTTCTTCCTATTGGACTGGGACGTGGATAGCGACAGTTCGCCAAAACGAACGCGATTTCCGCCGGCACCCAGTCGCGCACACCAACCCACGATATTGATTTAGTGTACAAAAACCTAAGCCGAGTATATACTGGCCCTACCACGCCAAGCAAGTGCCGAGCGGCCGAACATGACGCTTTATCTGAACGAAAATCGGCCGCTACGCTTAGGCACTCTATGTACGCTCTATGCCGCTCAAGGAATACCTGACGGCTTCGTTCAAATCGCGTTAAAGAACCACCTGATCCACTTGGGCGTCACAACGAACGCCGTGGGGAATGTCGTGGCGATGGTGAGCTGGCCATGGTCGCTCAAGTTCCTGTGGGGGCCGGTGATTGATCGCTTCGGGTACTCCGCGCTGGGCCGCCGACGGCCGTGGATTTTGCTCGCGCAGGTGCTCATGGCGATCACGCTGCTGGGGATGCTCTTCATTCCCAACATTTCCACCAACCTGCGCATGCTGGCGTTCATGGTGCTGCTGGTGAACGTGTTTGCTTCGCTGCAAGATGTTTCGGTCGATGCGCTTGCAGTCGACTTGCTACCGGCCAAGGAACGCGGCCTCGCCAACGGATTCATGTACGGTTCCAACTACGCCGGTTCCTATTTCGGCGGCCAAATACTCGGCACGTACATTCTCCAATACGGCTTCTCGGCCGCGGTCAAGTTGCAATCCGTCGTGTTGATGTGTATCGCCGCCGTACCCCTTTTGCTGCGTGAGAGGCGGGGCGACGCCTTGCTGCCCGGGCAGCGTGGCGATCCCGCCCTCCGATCCACCTCAGCTGGACTGGTCAGACCCACCTCCCTGAGCCAGGTATTTCGGCTCTGGAACCGCGCGTTTTCGCTGCGCTCCACGCGACTTGCGGCCGTGTTGGCAATTCTTTCGACAATAACCGTCAAGAGCCACTTCATCTTCTGGCCCGTCCACGTGCAGCGCCAACTTGGCTGGAGCCAGGAGCGGTGGCTGACTCTCGAAGGCGGCTACGCCGTTTGGTTCGGATTGGTCGGCTCGCTCGTGGGCGGTGCGTTGGCCTCGTTGATCGGCGCCAAGCGGACGGTCATTCTTAGCATCACGGCCATGAGCGGTTGTTGGTTTGCGTACGCACTGGCCAGCGATTACTGGACGAACGCGAACGTCGTCTCTCTACTTTATCTGGCCGAAACGGGCCTGGGGGGATTCCTGCAAGTGTCGATGTTTGCGATGTTTATGGGGCTTTGTTGGCCGCCCGTTGCCGCCACGCAATTCACCACGTTCATGGCGCTGTTGAATGTGTCGAATGGCCTGGGGGCGATCGTCGCCGACAAGTTCGAAACCAGCTTCACGATGACTGGCGCGCACGTCGTCCTTGGTTGCATGCAAGTCGTGCTCGTTGCCATCGTGCTGGCAATTAATCCGGATGAAACGCGGCAAAAACTTGGCGACGCCGAAATCGTTATCTCCCCAGGACCTCAGCCCGAAGCCTTTCCCACCGAGCCCCGAACCTAACATGACGCGCTCAAATTTTGCGGCGCCCGTCGGCGACCCACCGAGCAATTCAAGCTGGTCCGATGCGACCGAGCTGGCGCGACAATTGCGCGAGCGGGATGTTTCCGCCAACGAGGCGGTGCGCATCGATCGAGCGGATCGAACGGCTCAATCCGGCTGTCAATGCGGTTGTCACGACGACGTTCGACCTGGCGCTCGAGGCGGCAGAACGTGCTGACAAACTTGCATCGGCCGGCAATTGGCTCGGTCCGCTGCACGGCGTGCCAATCTTGATCAAGGACTTGTATGACTTCCGCTCGGGAATTCGTAACACGTTCGGCTGTCCGGCGATGGTCGACTTCGTTCCCGATCAAACGGTGGCCTATATCGATCGGCTGGAAGACGCCGGGGCCATTATTCTCGGCAAAACCAACACGCCTGAGTTTGGGCATAAAGGCACGACCGATAACCGGCTGTTCGGCCCCACCCGCTGTCCATTCGATCTGTCCCGAAATGCCGGCGGCTCTTCGGGTGGCAGCGCGGCGGCCGTCGCCGTCGGCATGGTGCCGCTCGCGCAGGGTTCCGACGCGGGCGGTTCGATCCGGATTCCGGCAGCCTGGTGCGGCGTCGTGGGGTTCAAGCCGTCGTATGGCCGAGTGCCGAACACCGGCGCGCCGAACGCGTTTTTCTCCCACACGCCATTCGTTCACGCCGGGCCGCTGGCGCGAACCGTCCGCGACGCGGCACTCATGGCGCAGGTCATGTCCGGGCCGCATGCCGACGACCCGTTCAGCTTGCCCGACGGATGGCATGAACCTGGTCGCATCGGTGGAAACGGACGCCCGCAAATTGCACCTCGCCTACAGTCGCGACTTGGGTGTGTTCGCGGTGGAACCCGCGGTGGCACGCATCGTCGACGATTGTGTTGAAACGCTTCGCGAGTTCCGGGTTGCACATCGATGAAATCGACATTGCCCTGCCGCTCGATCAGGATGAGCTCGCCGCGCTCTGGTGCCGCAAGTCGGTGTGCTGTACCTGGAAATGTTTGACGGAATGGCCCATAGCGGCCGTGACTTGTTACACGATTTCTCCGACGACATTCCGCCGCCGATCCACGCGATGGTGGATACTGCCCGTAACGCTTCTGCGCTCGACGTTCGCCGCGATGACGCGCTGCGGTCCGGAGTATGGCGCGCCGTGCAGGCGATCTTCGCCAATTACGATGGCTTGCTCACGCCGACCCTCGGTGCCTTGCCGGTGCCCAATGCCGCCGACGGCACAACACTTGGTCCGGCGACCGTGAATGGCCGGCCGGTCGAGCGATGCATCGGCTGGTGCCTTACGCATCCCTTCAATTTCACCGGTCATCCGGCCGCGTCGGTTCCTGCGGGCCGGACGCCCGATGGCTTACCGGTTGGATTGCAGGTTGTCGGCGGGCGATTCCGGGACGATCATGTGATTTCAATTTGCCGCCGCGTGGAACAAGTGCGGCCCTGGCTCGGCGCACTCGACGAGGTGACGGCGCAGTTGGAAGTCGATGCTGTACCTTCGCAGCGCGCAGAATCAAAGGAATAAGGACAATCCATGGCCGATTCGCCGCAAGACTCATCGCCAGATACGGGAGGTCGCTGGGTAATCCTATTTCTGGTCGCGGCAGCGTTGGTTGTGGCGGCTGCCTATGGTGTCGCTTACTTTCGCCGAGCACCGGATGCCGTGCCGCCGTTGGCGAAAGCGGACGACGAAACAAGTCTTCCCGCCAGCGCCGTACCAAGTATTCCGTTTCGCGATATCGCGACCTCGGCGGGGATTGATTTCGTCCACCAGGGCGGGGCCACCGGCGAAAAAATGCTGCCTGAATCCGGCGGCTCCGGTTGCGCATTCACCGATTACGACAACGACGGTGACCCCGACCTCGTGCTAGTCAGCGGTCGGGCCTGGCCCTGGAACGCCGTAGATGCCGCAAGCCGAACGGCACCTTCGAATGGTGAGTCAAGTCCGCCTCGGCTCGGCGGACCTACTAACTCCCTCGCGCTTTATCGCAACGATGGCGAGAAGTTCGCCAATGTCACGGATGAATGCCGGACTGGTCGCCGACATCTACGGCCAAGGCGTTGCCGTTGGCGACTACGATGCGCGACGGCGACGACGATTTGTTTTTCACTGCCGTCGGCGCCAACCGCATGTTTCGCAACGACGCCGGCCGATTCATCGACGTAACTGCCGAAACGGGCGTCGCTGGCAGTGCCGACGATTGGACCACGAGTGCCGGCTTCTTTGATTACGACCGCGACGGCGATCTCGACTTGTTCGTGTGCAACTATTTGCGCTGGACGCGCGAGATCGACAAGGCGGCGACCAAGCGCGTTCCCGGCGAGGGGCTGACGTACGCCCATCCGGCGAATTTCGACGGCGTGCAGAACTTCTTGTATCGCAACGACGGTGGGCGATTCACCGATGTTGCGGCCGAGGCCGGCATCCACGTTACCGACCCGGAAACCGGTAAGCCCGTTGGCAAGGCGCTCGCCGTCACGTTCGTCGATTTCGACCAGGACGGCTGGCTCGACATTTTCGTGGCCAACGACACCGTGCGGCATTTTCTATTTCGCAACCGCGGCGACGGCACGTTTGAAGAGGTCGGCGAGTCGCGCGGCTTCGCGCTCAACGCGGCCGGCCTTACCACCAGCGGCATGGGCATCGACGCCGCCTGGATTCACAACGACGATGAACTGGCGGTGGCGATGAGCAATTTCGCCAACGAAATGACTTCGCTCTACGTGCTGCAAGGCAAGAGACGATCTGTTCTTCACCGACGAAACCATCTCCGCCGGCATCGGCGGGCCGACACGCAATGTGCTCACTTTTGGGCTGCTGTTCGACGACTTCGACCTGGACGGCCGCGTCGACCTGGTGGAAACGAACGGCCATTTGGAGGAGACGATCACGATCGCGCAGCCGAGCCAGCAGTATCGGCAGCCGGCAAAACTTTTCTGGAACGCCGGGGCCGACAAGCAGCCCCAGTTTGTCGACCTGCCGGCTGAGAATATCGCGGACCTGGCCAAGCCGATCGTCGGCGCGAGCTTGGCGTCGGCCGATATCGACGGCGACGGCGACCTGGACCTGGTGATCAACCAGGTGGAGGGCCCGCCGCTGCTGCTTGCGCAACGACCAGAAGCTCGGCGGCCACTGGCTGCGCTGCAAACTGAGGGGCCGCCGGGAAATCCGCACGCGATCGGTGCCGTTGTCGAACTGCGCGCCGGTGGCGTCACGCAGCGGCGCAATGTTCAGCCCACGCGCAGCTATCTGTCGCAAACCGAACCGATTGCCACATTCGGACTGGGCAACGCGACGGCTGTCGATAGCCTTGACAGTCACGTGGCCGGATGGATCCAAGCAAGAGGTCAAAGTCGAAGGAGTCGACCGTGTCGTGACAATCCGGCAGCGCGGTGCAAATATCGCGGCCGATGCTGCGTCTGGCTTTTCCACACTCGCCAACACCGCGAAAGCGCAACTCGAGAACGGCGAGTTTGAAAAGGCGGTTCCGACGCTGAAGCAAGCGCTCGAACTGCGGCCCGAATCCGCCGCCATGCGCCGCAACCTGGCCCGCGCCTACACGTTCAGCGGCCAGCCCGCGCTTGCACTCGAAGAGCTGAAGCGTCTTCAGGCTGCGGCTCCGGCAACCGTCGGCCGCGATCGAGTATCTGTCCGGCCTCGCCGCACTGCGACAAATTCGCAACGACGATGCGGCGGAACATTTCCGCAAGGCGATCGAGCTCGATCCCAACGAGCCGACGCTTCGATACCAATACGGCCTTGCCTTGACTGCGCTCGGCCGAGCCGATGACGCGAAGCAGCAATTCGAGAAAGCCGCCGAACTCGATCCGCTGCACGGCGGTGCCCAATATCAGCTGGCCACGATCGCCCGCAAGGCCGGCGACCAGGAAGCGTTCGCCCGCTACATGGGCGACTACAGCGGATTCGCGCGATCAAAGGCCCGGCCGATCCGCAATCGCTCGAAAGAACCGCTACACGAAGGCAGAGGGACCGAATCAGCAGCGAAGCCGCCGCCAATTCCGCCCGGTCCGACCGCAGTATTCACGCGGCAACGACCGCAAGTGCAGATGCGCACGGCGCCGGCGCCCGTGGTTGCCTGGCGGTACTGTCGATGGATGATGTCGGCAGATACCAATCGGTCGCCGTTACATCCGATGGCCATGCTCCTTGTGCTCGGATTCGATCCAGCCGTAGGCTTCAAAGAAATTGCCCGCAGCGAGCAGACCATCGGCGCCGTCGGTGACCAGGCAACGGTTCTCGTCGGCAATGCATTTGTCGACGCTGCGGCGCGATCCGCTGGTCGCCCGGACGAAGAAAGCAAGGGACAAGGCGACCAACCGGAAATCGCGATCGTCACGCCGCAGCAATCCTGGCTCGTGCGATATCACCCTGACAGCGGGTTTGAAGATTTGACGGCGGCGTCGAATCTGTCGGCGGCCGGGGGCGTTGCGGCTCACTGGATTGATCTGGATCACGACGGCGACATCGATTTGTGCCTGGCGTCCTCGGCCGGCTTGCGCGTCTGGCGCAACAACAGCGACGGCCGATTCGTCGAGGCCACGAACGAATTTGGCCTGGGCGACGTGGGGCCGTGCGTCGATTTTGCCGCCGCCGATTTCGACGCCACAAATCTCGGCGTCGACTTGGTAGTTGCCGGCCCGAAAGGCATCGTCGCTTTATCGAAATCAATACGCCGGCCGCTTCGCGCGAGACGAACCGATCGCAAGGAACTGGCCGGCGGCCGAACGTGTACTGGTCGACGACTTCAACAACGACGGTTTGCCGGACGTTGTTTTCATTTCGGCCGCAGACGCCACGCTTGTCGTTAACGGGCACGACGAGCGGCAGCAGCTTGCCCTCGGGCTGGAGCAAATCGACGCCGCCACAACGATCGACGTCGACAACGACGGCTGGCTCGACATTGCTGTTGCCGGCGCGGCGGCCGCGGCGCCGAAGATAAGTTTGCTCCGCAATGTCGGCGGTCGGCTCGCCGCTGCGGTCGAGTCGCTGCCCGCACCCGCTCAGGTCCGTCGCAACGGCTTGCTGGATGCGGACATCGATGGCGATGGCCGCACCGACTTGACACTTATTGGTGAAGCCGACCGTTTGGAGTTCATGCGAAATGAAACTCCCACCTCCAACCGCCAATTGAAGCTCGCCCTGCGGTCATTTGTCGGCAGCCCGAGCTCGATCGGCGTCCGCGTGCAGGTCCGCAGCGGCGATCATGTCGTTACGCCGGTGGACCAGCCGCGAGCTGCCGATCGAAATCGGCCTGGCGCAAAACACCAAGGCCGATTCGATCCAAACCCTGTGGATGAACGGCATCGCGCGAACGAAATTGGCGTTGCAGCTCACCGGCGAGCCGGTGCGGATCACGATCGTGGAGTTCGTCCGCAGCAGCTCGTGCCCGTTTCTCTATGCTTGGGCCGATGGAGCTTGGGAGTTCGTGACCGATATTGTTGGGCACCGCGCCGCTCAACGTGTCCGTGGCCCGCGGCGTGCCGTTGCCGCCCGATCCGGACGAGGTCGTGGTCCTCGGCCCGGCGGAGCGATTCGCCGATGGCGCCGTCGCGGCGCGATTGCGTGTTACATCCGAGCTTCGCGAAGTGATTTATTTCGACGAGGTGCAGCTGCTGGCCGTCGATCATCCGGCCGACACGACCGTTTTCTCGCGCGACCGGGTTGCGCCAACCGGCAATCGACGGCAAGCAAATCGTCGCCGGCCGAAATCCACGTGCACCGCGTTCCGCAACAGGGTCGGACGGCATCGATCGCACGGCGGCGCTGGCGAAGGAGGACGGCGTGTTTGCTCCGGCGGGCGCGTGCTGCCGCCTCCGTGCGTCGGATTCACCGAGCCATTATCGATCGAGCTGGATTTCGGCGAACTGGACGAGGCAACCAACAGCTTCCTCGCGCTCACCGGCTGGTTTCGCTTTGGCAATTCGTCGACGAACATTGCGGCGTCGCAGCGCGGCGATTTGCAGGTGATCTGGCCGCGAGCTCGAAGCCGCTGGGGCCGATGGCCGCTGGCAAACCGTGGAAGAAATGGTTGGCTTTCCGGCCGGAAACACGAAGACGATCGTGTGCGACCTCACTGGAAGACTGCCCGCCGGCACGCGACGCCTGCGGCTGACGACTTCGTTCGAAGTCCGCTGGGACCGGATCGCGCTGTACGACGCCGTGCCGGCCGATGCGCTTCGCGTCACTGAACTCGAACCGGCGACTGCCGATCTTCAGTGGCACGGCTTTGCCGAGCTGCGTCCGAATGCCGATCGACCAGCCGCAGGTGCCAAACCTTGTCGCACATGAGCGAGCACGCCGCCCTGGTCTCACGATGGTGGAGGGTTGGTGCACGCGCTACGGCGACATTCGGCCGCTTGTGGCGAAATCCGATCCGATGATGGCGATCCTCAACTCGGGCGACGGAGCGACGATCGAGTTTTCTGCAAGTCCGCTGCCGGCACGCGCAGCCGGACACTGCGCGACACTCATGCTGTATACCCGCGGATGGATCAAGGAAGCCGATCCGAACACGTTGCCCGACCGGCGCGTCGAGCCGCTGCCAGTAGTGCGCGAGTCACCTGACGCTGCTCCGCCGGTCGACTGGCAACTCGAATACAACACGCGTTGGGTGCCCCAGCACGTAGGTCACACATCCGAGCCCGATCAGTTACCATGAGAACAAGTTGCATCAACAAAGAGGAAGCATCCCATGAATCGCTCTGTCCGACTACCGTGTGCGCCTTCACGTGGTCCGCATGCGTGTCAACTGTATCAATTGTCCGTTGCGAGGCGGCCGAGGTTCGCTATCGCGGCGCTCCCGCCGAATTGACAATTAACGAAATCAGCGAACGGACGCTGCAGATTGTTCTTGCGCCGATTGGATGAATCGACCGGCGAGCCGCGGCCGGTGCCGCCGTCGAGCGTGATCGTCGAGCTGCAGCCACAAGAAAAACTGCGTCGCCGCACGCTGGATGGCGGCCGAGCAAGTCGCCGTCGGCAAGCTGCGCGTCGACGTAAAAGCCGAGCCACTTACAATCGTCGATTCGCCGCCCTTCGGGTGAAGTCGTGCAGACACTTGCCTTCGACGTAGCGGTGACACGTTCTCGTTCCGCACGGACGCTCCCGTGCTCGGAATGGGCGAAGGCGCCCAGCAATTCGATCGCCGCGGCGCAAGGTACACCATGCGCGACGGCTGGGGCGCATGGGAACGGCCCACACACGGCTCCTGGGTCGCCGTGCCGTTCTTGGTCGGCACCGATGGCTGGGCGCTGCTTCGTTCACCATCCGCTCGGCGAGTTCGATTTGCGTGAGCCGGAGGCAAAGTTCACGCCGTGGCTTGGCCAGACGGACACGCCGCTCGTGGCCTACGTGATCGCCTGGGACAAGCCCGCCGACGTGCTGCGGGAGTACGTCCGGCTTGTCGGACCGGCGCCGCTGCCGCCGAAATGGGCGCTGGGTTACATGCAGTCGCACCGCACATTGGCCGGGCCGGACGAGGTGCTCGGAGTGGCCCGCACGCTTCGCGAGAAGAAGCTGCCCGTGCGACGCGCTGATCTATCTCGGCACCGGCTACTGCCCGGCCGGCTGGAACACGGGGCACGCCAGCGTCGATTTCAACCCGGCCACGTTCGACAAGCCGGCCGAAATGATCGACGCCTTGCACGACCAGCATTTCCACATCGTGCTCCACCAAAACGCCCCGCCGCGACGGCTGACCGGCGACGAAGTCACACGCGTCGACGTCGACGACACGGAAGCGAAACGCGCCAACCGAATCGGCGCAGCAGCGACATTTCCGCAGTATTGGGCCCGGCATCGCAAAACGTTTGCACTGGGCGTCGACGGCTGGTGGCCGGACGATGGCGACGAACTGCGCCGCGAGTCGCGGATCGCCCGCCACCGCTTGTATTATCAGGGCCCGCTGCTGGACCGGCCCAACGTGCGGCCCTGGAATCTGCAGCGCACCGGTTACGCCGGCGTGCAGCGCTACGGCGGCTGGATCTGGACCGGCGACATCGACAGCCGCTGGGAAACGCTCGCAACCCAAGTGCCGATCGGCCAGAACCACGCGCTCAGCCTGTCGCCGTATTGGGGCACCGACATCGGCGGCTTCTATCCCACTCGCGAGCTCACCGGCGAGTTGTACGTCCGCTGGTTTCAGTTCGGCGCGTTCTGTCCGTCGTTTCGCGCCCACGGGCGGACCTGGCACCTGCGTCTGCCGTGGGGCTGGAACACGGGCGAGCTGGGGCCCGACGAGCACAATCGCAGCGTCGATCTGAACGAGCTGCACAATGCCGAACGTCGAGCCGATCTGCCGCAAGTATCTCGAACTGCGTTATCGACTTGTTGCCGTACACGTACACGCTTTGCCGCGAGGCACACGACACGGGCCTGCCGCTTGATCCGGGCGCTTGTGGCTGCACTATCCGAACGACGACGCAGGCCGTGACGCGCGGCGACGAATACCTGTGGGGCCGCGATATCCTCGTCGCCCCGGTCGTCGAGAAAGGCGCGACGCGAGCGGCAGCGTCTATCTTGCCGGAAGGCGAGTGGTACGACTTCTGGACGAACGAGAGGCACGCCGGCGGCCGCGAAATCACGCGAGGTCGATCTGGCAACGCTGCCGCTGTATCGTGCGGGCCGGCGCGATTCTGCCGCTCGACCCGGTTCGCCAGTACACGGGCGAGCCGACGGAAGAGCCGACGACTGTGCGAATCTACCGCGGTGCGCGACGGCGAGTTTCGCTTGTACGAAGACGACGGCGCGTCGCTCGACTATCAGCGTGGCGAGTTCGCCTGGACGCGGTTCACAGTGGAACGATGCAAAGCGTCGGCTGACGATCGAACCGGACGGCGGCGAACATGGAACCACGCATCGCGGACGTTCGTCGTCGAACTGGTGCCCGGCGGCGAGCGGAAAACTGTCACATACGACGGTCAACGGATCGAAGTCGAAGCTTCTAACGTCTTCATCATTTTCACGAGGCGCAAGCACGAACTATGCGAATTCACGATTGCGATTCGTTCTATTGGCCTT
Source organism: uncultured Planctomycetota bacterium (assembly GCA_963786455.1). GTDB lineage: Bacteria > Planctomycetota > Planctomycetia > Pirellulales > Lacipirellulaceae > JABDGM01. Next base: position 190,492 of record CAWAZX010000025.1, read on the forward strand.
GCTTGGATTGCGTTGTCGGCAATCGTCGGCGTCGCAATCACTGCTGCGCGCAGGAACTTTTCCGTCTCCATTCGCGTCGATGCGCGGCGCACCGCTGGCGAGTTGAAGCCGATTTGGCGATTCTTCGGCGCGCGACGAGCCAAACTACGCCACGATGAAGAACGGCCAGAAGCTGTCGGCGAGCTGGGCGAGCTGCGCGCCGAAGCAGGTTTTTTTCCGCACGCACAATCTGCTCTGCTCCGGCGACGGCACGCCCGCGCTGAAATGGGGCTCCACCGAACGCCTACCGCGAGGACGCCGACGGCAAGCCAGTCTACGACTGGACGATTCTCGACCGGATCTTCGACACGTATCTCGAGCGCGGCGTGCGGCCCTACGTGCAGATCGGCTTCATGCCCAAGGACTTGTCGACCAAGCCCGAGCCGTACCAGCACGATTGGAAGCCGCGGCGACGACTACGACGCATCTTCACCGGCTGGGCGTATCCGCCGAAGGATTACGAGAAGTGGGCCGAGCTGGTCTACCAGTGGACGAAGCATTGCGTCGACCGCTACGGCCGCGACGAAGTCGAAACGTGGTACTGGCAAGTCTGGAACGAAGCCAACATCGGCTATTGGCGCGGCACGCCCAGACGAGTTCTTGAAGCTGCACGATTACGCGATTGCCGGCGTGCGCCGTGCGCTGCCCACCGCGAAGGTTGGCGGGGCCGACACGGCCGGTGACGGCGGCCGCTTCACGCGCCGCTTCATCGAGCACTGCCTCCACGGCACGAACTTCGCCACAGGCGAAAAAGGCACGCCGCTCGACTTCGTGTCGTTTCACGCCAAAGGCGCGCCGTCGTGTCGTCGACGGCCACGTGCGCATGGGCATCGCCAACCAGCTCCGCACGATCGACGCCGGTTTTCGCATCATCGCGTCGTACCCGGAAACCAAAGACAAGCCGATCGTCATCGGCGAATCGGACCCGGAAGGCTGTGCCGCCTCGCCAAGCTGTACCCGCAACATGACTACCGCAACGGCACGATGTTCTCCAGCTACACGGCGGCCAGTTTTGCCCGCAAGCACGAACTGGCCGCGCGGCACGGCGTGAATCTCGAAGGCGCCTCACTTGGGCGTTCGAATTTGAAGACCAGCCGTACTTCGCCGGCTATCCGTTCGCTTGCCACCAACGGCATCGACAAGCCGGTGCTCAACGTGTTTCGCATGTTCAGCAAGATGGGCGGCAAGCGGCTCAGTGTCGAAAGCGACCACGCCGTGCCGCTCGATCGAATTGTGCGCCGCGGCGTTCGCGAGCAGCCGGACGTTGCTGCGCTGGCCTGCGCTCGACGGCGATACGCTGGCGGTGATGGTGTGGCACTACCACGATGATGATGTGCCGGGTCCGGCCGCCGACGTGAAGTTGACGCTGCGAAGGCTTGCCTGTGACAATCGGGCACAGCGAAAATCCAACACTTCCGCATCGACGAGGACCACAGCAACGCCTATGCCGCCTGGAAGCGCATGGGTTCACCGCAAGAGCCGACAGATCGAGCAATACGCCGAATTGGAGAAGGCTGGCCAACTGGCCGAATTGAAGGACGCTGCCGCCGACGTGAAGGTGGAGAATGCACAAGCCACAATCGAATTCAAGCTGCCTCGGCAGGGCGTTTCGTTGCTGACTCGTGAAACTCAATGGGGCAGCCGCAGCCGCAGACACCGACGACATCCTCTGACAACAGTACACGGCGGGTCGAACCAGTTCCGCCGGCACTGCGCGAAAAATTCGAGCTCGATCCGTTTTACCAGAAGTACGTCGACGCAGGCGGATTGCCGATCCTCAGCTCGGCCAAGGTATCGCCGGCGGGACTTTTGGAGGCGGCCTATCTGATCGACCAGATGCTGGCCAATCGTGAAGACGTTCGCCAGGAGATGATCAAGCGGCGCGTGCGGTTCGTCGTCATGGCGCCAACCGAAATGACCACCGACGTGCCCGAGCAATCGCACATGGACAGGAGTACTGGGACCGGCGGGCCCGCGGCCTGGGCGGCCGCATTTGTTCATGCGGCGAAGAGAATCTGCTCAACCTGCCGGGCGACCGCTACTCCAAAGAGAACATTCTCATCCACGAGTTCTCGCACACGATCCACAACTATGGCCTGCGGCGACTGGATGAAGGGTTTCAACAAACGCCTGACCGAACTCTTCAACGCCGCCAAGGAGAAAGGTCTGTGGCAAGACACGTACGCCGCGTAGCAATCCGGAAGAGTACTGGGCCGAGGCCGTGCAATCGTATTTCGATTGCAATGCGCCGCCGCGACGTCGTGTTCACAACGAGATTGAACACGCGAGGAGCTGAAGGAATACGACCCGGAATTGTTCCAACTGATCGACGAGTCGTTCAAAAGTCCCCCGTGGCGATATGTCCGTTACGACAAGCGCCAAAGCACGGCGGCCTCGTCGCCTCAGTAAAGACGAATTAGCGGCGGGGTCCGCCACGGCGGATTCGCCGTGGCGAGCTTGCCCCGCGCGGGGCATCCGAACACCCTTGCCACGCCAAATTCGCTCCGACGAATGCGGCGCCTGCTGGACTTTTACTCTCAATTAAATCATCATAAGGTTCGGATTCTTGTGCACAATGTAAACTCATCGGGGAGCAATCGATGACAGCCAAGTTTACCGTGAACGCCTCGTGGATTTCTGCGTTCGTATTGTCTCTCGTCGTCCTGAATGCGAACGGACTCAATGCGGTGGCCGATGATTCGCTGCTGCAAAACGCGGATGACACCGCAGTTTTAAACGACTTCGACACGCTATCTGACGACGAACAACCGCAATCTCCACAACAGCGGCGAGGTCGCGGCTTTGGAATGCAGGGCGTGTATAAAGCGCGGCTCGAACCCAATTGGTTCAGCGACAACACGCGATTTTGGTACCGCAATGATCTGGCGCGATCGCAGCAAAGAATTCGTGATCGTCAATGCGGCGAGGCGGCGAGCGCGGGGCCGCATTCGATCATGAAAAACTGGCGGCGTCCCTCTCAAAAGCCGCCGAGACAACCTATGAAGCCAATCGGCTGCCGTTCAATCGCATCGAGTTCACCGATGGTGCAAAGTCCGTGCGATTCGTCGCCGGCGAATCGCAATGGGAGTGCAATCTCGAACGTACGAGTGCGCGAAAGTCGGCCCGGCGCCCGAAGACAGACAACGATGACGACGAACAAGGCGACGGTCGCGGCAATCGTCGTGGCCGGCGATTCGGCCGAGGCGGCGACCGGCGCGGTGCCGGCGGCGGGCCGTCTCCCGATGGCAAGTGGAACGCATTTGTCCGTGATAACAACGTTTATGTTCGCGCCAGCCGGCAGCGAAGACGAAAACACCGAAAACAGCGAACGGCCCGCCGTCGAATTTCAACTCAGCACGGACGGCACCGAAGAAGCCCGCTACGGAATGCTGCAGTGGGCGCCCGATTCCAAAACGCTCGTCGCATTCCGCATCGAACCGGGCGACCGCAAGGAAGTCTATCTCGTCGAGTCGTCGCCCTCCGGCGGCGGCCGGGCGAACTCTGCGCAGCCGGCCATACGACCTGCCCGGCGACAAGCTCACGTCCTACGAGCTGAATGTGTTCAATATCGAGACGAAGAAGCAGATCAAGACCGAACGTCGACAAGATTGACCTCCACTTTCCACGTATTTCTTGGAATCGCGACGGCCGGCACTTCGCCTATGAAAAGGTCGACCGCGGCCACCAGCGGTTGCGGATCATCGACGTCGATGCGCACACCGGCGAGACGCTTCAACATCATCGACGAGAAGACCGAGACGTTCATCTGGACCGCCCACGCCGAGAACGTCGACCTGGAGCGCATCAACTGGCTGCCCGACAGCCGACGAGAGCGATTTACGTCTCCGAGCGCGACGGCTGGCGGCACCTGTACTGGTCGACGCCAAAAAGGGCGGCATCAAGAACCAGATCACCAACGGCGAGTACGTCGTCCGCGGCATCGACCGCATCGACGAGGAGAAGCGGCAGATCTGGTTCCACGCCAGCGGCAAGAATGCCGACCAGGATCCGTACTTCATCCACTACTACCGCGTCAACTTCGACGGCACGGGCCTGGTCGCGCTGACCGAGGGCAACGGCAATCACTCGGTGCAGTTTTCGCCCGACCGCAAGTACCTGATCGACACCTACAGCCGCGTCGATCATGCCGCCGATGCACGAGCTGCGCCGCACCGACGGACGGCAAGCTCGTCTGCGAGCTCGAAGAGGCCGACGTCACCGAGCTGATGGAGCGCGGCGACTACCATCCGCTGGAAGTCTTCGTCGCCAAGGGCCGCGACGGCAAGACCGACATCTGGGGCGTCATCTGCCGGCCGCGCGATTTCGATCCCGAGCAAGAAGTATCCGGTCATCGAATCGATCTACGCCGGGCCGCAGGGCTCGTTCGTGCCCAAGTCGTTCAGCGGCGGCAATCGCTACGCGTCGCTGACCGACTTGGGCTTCATCGTCGTGCAGATCGACGGCATGGGCACGGCCAACCGCTCCAAGGCGTTTCACGACGTCTGCTGGCACAACCTCAAGGACGCCGGCTTCCCGGACCGCATCCTGTGGATCAAGGCGGCCGCCGCGAAGTATCCCGTACATGGATACTCAGCCGCGTCGGCATCTACGGCGGCTCGGCCGGCGGGCAGAACGCGGCGGCCGGCGTGCTGTTCCATCCCGAGTTCTACAAGGTCGCCGTCGCCGGCTGCGGCTGCCACGACAACCGCATGGACAAGGCCTCGTGGAACGAGCAGTGGATGGGCTACCCCGTCGGGCCGCAGTACGCCGAGTGCTCGAACATCGACAACGCCGCACCGGCTGCAAGGCAAGCTGATGCTGATCGTCGGCGAGCTGGACAACAACGTGCCCGCCGAATCGACGCTTCGATTGGCCGACGCGCTGATCAAGGCCGGCAAGGATTTCGACCTGGTCGTCGTGCCCGGCGCGGGCCACGGCATGGGCGGCGAGTACGGCACGCGGCGGATGCACGACTTCTTCGTCCGCCATTTGCTCGGCACCGAACCGCCCGATCGCAATGTGCCGAGGGAAACCCGAGTCGCACGACAAACTTCCGGGGCGAATGACAGTCCGCTCGATTTGTCGGCAATCGCGTCGATTGGCCCGATCTCCAAAATCGCCGACCGCTTCCGCTCCGACGAAGCCAGCCTGCGTCGGTACTATGTCGTTGAGCAGTCGCCGACCACGCACGCGCGGTTCCGCAAGTTTTACGCCGACTGGCTGGCGGCCGTGTTGACACTGCCCGAAAGTACCATCGCGGATGGTAACCGTTCGGCCTACGACGAGCTGAAAAACGACATCCTGGAGTCGTTTGCCCGTGTGGAAAGGAACACGCAACGCGGCGCGAAGGCGGCGCACCTGCTGCCGTTCGCGCCGGCAATCCTCGAATTGGCCGAGGAACGACGGCAGGTGAAGAAAGTCGACTCGCAAAAGTCGGCGGCAGTCGTCGACAAGCTAGGTCTGGAAATTAAAGCGTTGTGTTCGTCGCTCGAAGCGCGCTTGAAATCGCGGGCGGCGGACGATGCGGAGCTTTCCGCCGACAATTTGAAGATGGCAGCCGAAACAGTGCGCGAATTGCGTTCGAATTTGCGTGGTTGGTTTCGGTTCTACGACGGTTACGATCCGATGTTCAGTTGGTGGGTGCGAGCGCCTTACCAGAAAACGGACGCGGAGTTGGAAAAGTACGCCGCTCTGTTGATCGAGCCGCCCGCTGCCGAGGCGACCGCGGCGACGCAAGCCAGCTTTCAAGCTCAAGATAATGACGCCGCGAAGTCGCAAGCGCTGCCCACCAGTGCGAACCCGGCCGAAGTCGATGTGCCCGATTTGTCGGCGCTCATCGCCGAACCTCCCACGCAAATGGAAGCCATCATCGCCAAGTTTCGCTCCGACTTTCCCGGCTTCGGGGGTTGGGGCGGCGGGCGCGGCGGTCGTCGAGGCGGAGGTCGTGAATCAGCAGGTGGTGATTTACGCGATGCCGGAGATGACCAAGGAGTTCGCCGACTTGCGGCTCGTGATCGATACGAAGATGACGATGACGACGAAGAGCAACTGGCCGACCGTGACGATTCGGGTCGAGAGCGAACCGCCAGATCGGGCGATCGCCGCCGCGGGCAGCAGAATACGCCTGAAGCTCGTGAACGGCAAAAACGCCGCTTGACGGAATGGGCGACTGCACTCGACGGGCTCAATTTCGACAGCTTCTCGCAAGCCGACCGCGTCGATTATTTGATGCTCAAGAATCACATCCAATACCGGCTGAAGCGGCTGGAAATCGCCAGTGACATCGGACGATGACGAGCGGCCCGCCGCGCTGGATTCCAGCGGCATCGCCGGCCGGCCAATCGGCCGCGACGCGCTGCTTGGTCGAGCTGCGCAATGAAATGATTCCCTACACGCCGGAGCAACTGCTCGAAATCGCCGTCCGCGAGAATGCCTGGTGCGAAGCCGAGCTGCTGAAGGCGTCTAACGAAATGGGCCTTGGGGACGATTGGCAGAAAGCTGTGGAAAAAGTGAAGACGATGCACGTGCCGCCGGGCGAACAGCCGTACCTGATTCGTGATCTCGCCTGGGAGGCGATCAACTACTTGCGCGAGAACGACCTGGTCACCGTGCCACCGCTGGCTGCCGAAACCTGGGGACTGCAAATGATGTCGCCGCGCCGGCAGCTGATCAACCCGTTCTTCACCGGCGGCAACGAAATCAGCGTCTCGTTTCCAACCGATACGATGACGCACGACCAGAAACTGCAAAGCATGCGCGGCAACAACATTCCGTTTGCCCGCGCCACGGTGCATCACGAATTGATTCCAGGACACAATTTGCAATTCTTCATGACCTCGCGCTACAAGCCCTACCGGCGGCTGTTCTCGACGCCGTTCTGGGGCGAAGGTTGGGCCCTCTATTGGGAAATGGTGCTTGTACGCGCGCGGCTTTCCAAAAACGCCGGAGGATCGCGTCGGCTTCCTGGTGTGGCGCAAGCACCGCTGTGCGCGGATTGTGTTCTCGCTCAGTTTCCACCTGGGCCGCATGCGGCCGCAAGAGTGCATCGACTACCTAGTGGCGAACGTGGGCTTCGACGCTCACAATGCCGCAGCCGAAGTTCGGCGATCGTTCGAAACTGCCGAGCCGCTCTACCAAGCCGCGTACATGTTAGGCGGGTTGCAATTCCGCGGTCTGCGGGCCGAACTGGTCGATTCCGGCCGCATGACGGACCGCCAATTCCACGATGCCGTGCTGCACGAGGGCAACATGCCGGTGGTCATGGTCCGCGCGCTATTCACCGACCAGTCACTGTCAAAAGATGGCGTTCCCGAGTGGCGGTTCTACGATTCGCTTTCCGGTGAACAGCGCGTGGCCGGCGCAGCACCGTGACGGAATTTTGATAGCGTGACCTTTGACAGTTCGTCTCGTTCAGATCAGCTCCGCAATCGGCTCGGTCTGCTCGACGCCGACGAGCTTCTGGTCCAGCCCGCCGTAGAAGTAGGTCAGCCGGTTGGGGTCGAGGCCCATCTGGTGCAGGATCGTGGCGTGCAGGTGCTTGACGTGGTACGGGCTTCTCGACGGCGGCGCTGCCGAGTTCGTCGGTCGTGCCGACGCTGACGCCGCCCTTGATGCCGCCGCCGGCCATCCACATGGTGAAGCCGTAGGCGTTGTGGTCGCGGCCGGTGCCTTTTTCGTATTCGGCGGTCGGCTGCCGGCCGAACTCGCCGCCCCAGACGATCAGCGTTTCGTCGAGCAGCCCGCGCTGCTTCAGGTCGGTGATCAGGCCGGCGATCGGCTTGTCGGTTTCGCCGGCGTGCAAGTTGTGGTTCTACGACCAGGTCGCCGTGGGCGTCCCAGCTCGTGTCGATGTGGTTGCCGCCGGAGTAAATCTGGATGAACCGCACGCCGCGCTCGACCAGCCGGCGGGCCAGCAGGCACTGCCGGCCGAACGACGCGCGTCACGTCGCGGTCGAGGCCGTAGAGCTCGAGCGTCTCTTCGGATTCCTCGGCCAGGTCGATCGCCTCGGGCGCCGTGCTCTGCATCTTGTAGGCCAGCTCGTAGCTGGCGATGCGCGACGCGAGCGTCTGAGTTGCCGCCGCAGCGGTCGAAGTGCTCGTTGTTGTACTGCTGCAGCGTGTCGAGCAGGTCGCGCTGCGCCGCGTCGCGACATGCCGTCGGGCGGCGCGAGGTCGAGGATCGGCTCGCCCACGGATCGCAGCAGCGTGCCCTGCGAAGTGGGCCGGCATGTAGCCGCTCGACCAGTTCTTGGCGCCGCTGATCGGCCCGCCGCGGGGGTCGAGCATCACGACGAAGCCGGGCAGGTTCTCGTTCACGCTGCCCAGGCCGTAGTTCACCCACGAGCCCAGGCACGGGCTGCCGCTGAGGATTTTGCCGCGAGTTCATCTGCAGCATGGCCGAGCCGTGCTGCGGCGAGTCGGCGGTCATCGAGTGGAGGAACGCGATGTCGTCGACGCACGCCGCCCAGGTGCGGGAACAGGTCGCTGACCCATTTGCCGCACTGGCCGTACTGCTTGAACTTCCAGCGCGGCTCGACGATGCGGCCCTCGTTCTTGTGCCCGCCGCGGCCGAAGGTCTTCACCTTCACCGTTTTGTTGTCCATGCCGATACATCGTCGGCTTGTAGTCGAACGTGTCGATCTGGCTCGGCCCGCCGTACATGAACAGGAAGATGACGCTCTTGGCCTTTGCCGGACGCGGCGACGGCTTCGGCGCGAGCGGATTGGCGAACTGCGTCTTGGCTGCGGCGGCCTGCGCCGGCGAAAAAGCGCGTCGTCGAGCAGACCTGAAAGGGCCACGCCCGTGAACCCGGCGCCCATTTCCCAGAGGAACTCGCGCCGCGTCCGTCCCGCAAAAACTGTTTCGTCGTTGTGCCATAGTTCGATTCCGTGTGAATTAATCTCACTCAAAGGTGCCGATAAATACAGAATTGAACCACAAAGATCACAAAGGACACGACGGTAGTTTTCGTCAATTCGCTTGCTTGTAATCCTTCGTGCTCTTCGTGTGCTTCGTGGTTGATGTCAAATCACTTGCGCACTTGGCGTGAGTATTTCCGTGTTTGTAAATTGTCCAACGTCAGTCGATGTAAAGAAACTCGTTCAGGTTCATCGCCAGGAGGCAAAATTTCTGTAAAGCAAGCTCGCTATTCATTCCGTGTTCGTTTTGAATGCGGCTGATGAAATCGACGCCGCGCTGGATCTCCGTCAGTGGTCGGCTCGCGCTGTGTGACGCGAGATAGAACAATGCGGACTTGCTCCGCCGCGTCGTCGGCCGCCTGCTCTCGCACGTCGGCCGCGAAAATCGCGGCTTGTTCGTTGAGGAATTCGCTGTTGAGCATGGTGAGTGACTTGTGTCGGCTGAGTCGTCGCGAACCGCACCGGGCAACTCGAATCGGTGTCGGCTGCGTCGAACACGGCCAATAGCGGCACGGAGAGCGAACGCTTCACATGAATGTAAACACTGCGGCGGGCTTCTTCTTCTGCGGTCGAACGGCCCCAGCCTTGGCCGGGCCGCGATTGTCCTGCCAGCACGTCTTTGGCGATGGTCGGATAGATGCTCGGGCCGCCGCACTTCGGGTTGAAATTGCCGCTCACCAACAAAACGGTATCGCGTATTTCCTCCGCGCCGAGCCGCCGCAGTTCAAAGTGCGTGAACAAATCGTTCGCAACGTCGCTCTCTGCTGCTTCGCGTCGAGCCAACGCTCGACATTTGGTACGCGCTCGACATCACCATTAGTTTGTGCATCGGTTTGAGCCGCCAGCCATTGGCGATCAGTTCCGTGGCCAGCCAGTCGAGCAGCTCCGGGTGGGTTGGCGGGGTGCCGCCGTAGCCGAAATCGCTCGTCGACCGGACGAGGCCCCGGTTGAAGTGGTGGTGCCACAGCCGATTGGCGATCACGCGTGCTGTGAGTGGGTTTTCCGAACTGGCGATCCAATCGGCCAGCACGCGCCGTCGGCCGGACGATTCGGAGTCCTCTGCCGGTGGCGGGATGGTCGGGGAAATCGACGTGATGACCGACGGGAAGCCTGGCTCGACCTCGTCGCCCTCGGCATACGGACTGCCGCGCAACAGAACGTGCGTTGGCGGCGGGTCCGCGCCGCGCTCGGACACACACAATGCCCGCGCTAATCGATTCGGGCGATTCTCTTCGAGTCGCTGGCGATCGCGGAGCAAGTGCTCGTAACGCTCGAGCTCTTCCGCGCTAATGTCCTTGGGCGAATGGTTGCGGACGATTGGCGGACGATAGTCCTTTGCTTTGAAGTCGTCGACTTCGGCTCCGACAAGAAACGGGACGACGGAATCCTCGATGACCTTGATTTGCTTCTCAACTTCGCGGACGCGCCGCCTGTAACCGGCCACCTCACGAGGGTCTTCGGCCACTTGGCCCGGCATCATGCCGATGGGTCGCGTCGAGCCACGAACGCCGCGGCGGATGCCGCGGAAGAAGGCCAGCATGCGGTAGTAGTCCTCGGTCGGCAGCGGGTCAATCTTGTGGTCGTGACACCGGGCGCAGTTGATCGTAAGGCCTAAAAACACCTGGCAGGTGGTCGCCATGATGTCGTCCAGCTCATCGAACTCGGCTTGCAGCCGGTCCGGCGCCCCGCCGTCCATGGCACCTAGCCGGTAATAACCGGTCGCAATGATTGCTTCCGGCGACTCTTCCTCCAGCTCGTCCCCGGCAAGCTGCTCGCGGATGAACTGGTCATACGGTTTGTCCGCATTGAACGAGTCGATAACGTAATCGCGGTACCGCCACACTTCGGGTTTCAGGCTGTCGAATTCGTAACCGTTGGTCTCGGCATAGCGCACGAGATCGAGCCAGTGTCGGCCCCAACGTTCGCCATACTGTGGCGAAGCAAGCAGGCGATCTACAACTTTTTCGTACGCGCCCGGCGATTCGTCAGCGAGAAACTCGTGCACCTCGTCCGGCGTCGGTGGCAGTCCAATTAAGTCGTAGTACACGCGGCGCAACACTGTTGTCCGGCTGGTCGGTGACACTGGTGCCAGCCCGGCGGATTCCATCTTGGACAACAAAAATGCATCGACCGGCGTCTTTACCCATGTCGTGTTGGCAACAGCCGGAACCTCCAGTCGGCGAATCGCCTGGAACGACCAAAACGCGCGGGCGTGGTCATCGACTTTCGGTGGCCCGGAGTGTGCCGCACCGGCTTCCGAAGTACCCCATGGTGCGCCCATCTCCACCCAGCGGGTCAGAATATCGATCTGTGATTGGGGTAGTTTCCCTTTGGGGGGCATCTCCAAATCTTCGTAGCGAATCGCACGTAGCAGCGCGCTATCGGCGAGATTCGTTTCATCGATGATCGGCCCGCTATCCCCGCCGCGCAGCACAGTGTCGCGCGTGGTCAAGTTCAGTCCGCTTTCCAACTCATGGCCGGTACGCGGCGCGTGGCACGAATGGCAATGCGCCCGCAGGATCGGAAGTACCTGGGTGTCGAAGAAACGTGCACCTTCTGCAGCTGCCTGTGGCGTCGCAGAGTTATCGTCCGCCCGCAATTCGACAGCGGAGAAGAGCGGCAATAGCGCGGCTGCGGCGCATATTCGTTTTCGGATCGAGATGCGTGATTCCATTGCGATCGTTGCACCTCATTCGATAATTGTGGGCTAGACCACGATCCAGTCGACCGAGATTCGCTCGTCGACGCCAAGGCAATTCTGAGGATTTGCCCCCACGCTGCCCGAGCCGTATTTTGTGCACAAAGCGAACTTTTTGCAACCGGCTTTTGGCAGAGTCATGCTGTAAAGCGCCATAATTGAACCCAACTGAGTTTCCGAAGGCGACAGGTTCCTTCGACGGCGACAAGTTTTTCCGGTGTGGTCAGGTGCCATTTGTGGAGTTCGGCGACAGCGACCACCACCAACCTTCGAGCAGGTCCTCTTTTTTCGGTGTGGCCTCCGATGGTGTGAAATGCCCGTTGGAGGGTGCGCGAATAAAAGCCGAGTTGGCTTCCTTCTTCGATCAATTCGCTGGAAGATTGTGGGCCGCGGGTGGCGAGGACTTGCCCCAACCATGGAGCGGCGGCAATTCTGTCTTCCGCTTCGGGGGCCGCGAGGTTTGATGGCCAACGCTTCGTCGGCGGAAATTTCGATCGGCCCGGGGTGCCAGTGGATGACAGGTGCGCTGATTTTTGGGTGCGGTTCAATTGAATACGCTAAGCCGCAAGCGGTGGGTGCTAGGTTGTTTTTTACGGGCACCATTAGATGGCGGCTGTGAGGTCTTCGCGGCGTCGATCAAGGTGTTGGTTCGCGATGCGGATGTCGAATTCTGCGACAGTATTGCAATCGTGATATCGACTACTCATCGCCGCCGATGGGGCAAGGATTTCTCTATGTTGGTCGGCAAAGCTATAATTCTGTGACTTCCGTTGGGATTCCATTGCCGCCTCGAACGAACAGGATGTCCACCATGAAATTAACCAATTTAGCCGTGACGCGTTTTCCAGCCGCTTTGTTCTTGGTTGGTGCGATTGCCTCCGCGACACAGTCGCAAGAGAACGCTGCGTCGGAAACCGCTGATTCGGTACGGCAACAAGCGATTGAGCGCGGACTGCGCTTTTTGCGCGAGCACGGTCAGGCGGAGGATGGGACTTTTTCCATTCAAGCGGGGCCGGGGTTGACGGCGCTGGCTATCACGGCAGCTTTGCGGAACGGCTTGCCGGTGGATGATCCGATGGTGGCCAAGGGCCTCAAGGCTCTGGAGGGTTTCGTGAAGCCGGACGGCGGCATTTATGGCAAGGGTCGGCTGAAAAACTATGAGACATGCGTGGCGATTGTCTGTTTTCAGCTGGCGAATAGGGACGGCCGCTACAAGGAGCTGTTGGCCAATGCGGACAAGTTTGTCCGCGGCTTGCAAATCGGTGTCGATGGTGCGGCGGAATCGTCCGATCCGTCGTACGGCGGCGCGGGTTACGGCGGGCCTGGCCGGCCGGACCTTTCGAACACCAGTTATTTGATCGACGCGCTCGTGGCTGGAGGTGCGGAACCCAGCGATCCGGCGATTCAGCGAGCCTTGGCATTCGTATCTCGGTGCCAGAACCTGAAGAGCCCGCACAACGACACGAAATTCGCTTCCCTAGTGAACGACGGCGGCTTTTACTACGTCATTCCGAGCGAGAATGAGGATCCTTCGACGTCGGAACGGTATGATGAAAGTGGCGGGCTGCGAAGTTACGGCTCGATGACCTATTCCGGATTCAAGAGCCTTGTTTACGCTGGTCTGACGCAAGACGACCCGCGAGTGAAGGCAGCCATGGACTGGATTAAGAAGAATTACACGGTCGAAAAGAATCCAGGGCAGGGAGATGCAGGACTGTACTACTACTACCACGCATTCGCTGCCGCTTTGAAAGCGTCGACTTTGAATGCGATTGCTGACGACGCCGGTCAATCGCACGATTGGCGCAAGGATCTGGCGGCGGAGTTGGCGAAGCGCCAGAAACCCGATGGTTCGTGGACCAATTCGAACCGGCAATGGTTTGAGAACGATGCGAATCTTGCGACGTCGTTTGCACTGATCGCGCTGTCTTACTGTGACGCAAAGCCGGCCCAGCCGTAGTGAGTTTTCAGATTGGTGTTGCAGAGCGATTTCCACGTGGCGATTCAATCCGGTGCGGAAAACGGACATCGGTTAGCAGCAGGTTCGGCGGCTGAGAAAAAGCGCCGATCGAGGATCAGGTTCACTTCGCCCGTCGTCGGATGGTCATTGTGGATCGTGAATCTGCTTGCCTTTGCTGCATTCTGTGGCTGGATACTAATTGACGGCCGATTTCCGCAGACCGTCGATTTTTTACGTGCCGTGGTTCTTCAGCGATTCATAGACTATCCGCTCAGTGGTTGGTCGTTGATTCTAAGTCGCTGGCCGTATCTCGCTTTGCTAGGTCTTGTCGCCGTTGGCAGCGGGATTGGCATCTTCGCAAGTTTGTTTTTCGGTGCTACAGCTCATCGGCGCGTGCGATCTTGGCTGGCTTTCACCGTGCTGGCGGCCGCATGGTTGACGTTGGCTGTCTCCTGGCGGGAAATGGCCTGGCAGAGTCAGACGTTACGCATGCAATGGCGGCTCAGCGGCCTGGATTCGGTTGCGGCTTCATTCGTTGCGAACTGGCCGGCTGCCGATGGTGAGCGACCCGAAATCGGGCCGTTCATGGCATATCCGCAGGGCGATCCGAGAACGCTGATGTTGCTAACGACGCCCGAAATCGGTCGAGCAGGAGTAGCAATTTCAGCGATCGAAAAGTCCTCGTCCGGCGGACTTCGGTTTCAGTTGGCGGGCAACGAATCTGGCTCCTGGCTTGAATGGCACCCGTCGCATTCGGTGCCTCGATCGTTCCGAGGTGGACTCATGACTGAGTACCAGCTGGGACGGGCGACTGCACTCGCTGACGGCTGGTTTCTCGCGCGGTACCGCGAATCGTATTGACGCGACGGCTAAGGTTCGGTCACTTCGATCAGGCGATCGACGGCCGAAACGTCGACTTCCTGCTTCCCGCCGCGCGGCCAGTGCACGGTGACGCCCCGCACCTTGTCATCGCGGCCCAAACCGAACGTGACGGGCAGCTCGACCTGCGAGAGATAGCTCCGCGAGGGCATCACTTGCTGGCGCAGCGTGCGGTCCTCGAGCTCGACTGTCGATCCAGGCACCGATCGCGTCGCGGTTCGACTTGGTCCCGGTGAGTTTGAATCGCAGCCAATGATGGCCGAGCTCTTGGTCGTTGCGCAACAGCCGCGGCGGCTGACCGGTGGCGGTCACCAGGACGTCCAGATCGCCGTCGCCGTCGATGTCGGCGTAGCGGCGCCGCGGCCGACCAGCGGCTTGAACAGATCGGGGCCCGCATTGCTTTTCGGTGACGCGGCAGAAACTCCGTGTCGGCCTGCGGGCCCGCAGTTCCAGAACAGGTGCGGCGGCTGCTCGTAGTGCTGGCTCGGCTGCACGCGATTGATGTCCTCTTCCAGATGGCCGTTGGCCGTGAGCAGGTCGAGCCGGCCGTCGAGGTCGTAGTCGAAATAGAACAGGCCGAACGTCAGCGAGGTCCGCGTGCTGGGCCCGAGGCCGGTCGGAATCGCTTCGTCCATGAACTGCATTTCGATCGCCGTAGGAGACATAGAGAG
This sequence comes from uncultured Planctomycetota bacterium, assembly GCA_963786455.1. GTDB lineage: Bacteria > Planctomycetota > Planctomycetia > Pirellulales > Lacipirellulaceae > JABDGM01. The sequence continues at coordinate 205,657 of CAWAZX010000025.1, forward strand.
CGGTCATCTCGTTGGCGAAGTTGCCGATGGCGATGCCCAGCGCGTCGTCGTCGCGGAAGCGGGCGACGTCGATGCCCATCGCGCCGCGGGCGTTGCCGTTCATGTCGAAGGCGACGCCGGATTGCAGCGGCGATTTCGCGGAACGTGCCGTCGCCTTCGTTGTGGAACAGGAAGTTTTGCACCGTGTCGTTGGCGACGACGATGTCGATCCAGCCGTCCGCATCGACGTCGGCGAACGTCGACGCCCAGCGACTTGGCCAGCGGCACGTCGGTGTCGGGATTGCGAATGTGCAGGCCCGCCTGCTTCGGCGACTTCGCGAAAGCGGCCGTCGCCGTCGTTGCGATAGAGATAGGGGAAGGTGCCCTCGAAGTTCTGCGGCCGGCCGTAGGCCCGGCCGCCGCCGGTGAGCTGAAAGTTCTGGCCTTCGTCGTATTCGCGCGACCAGTGAACGTAGTTGCAGACGAACAGATCGAGATCGCCGTCGTTGTCGTAGTCGAACCAGCCGCAGCAGGTGCTCCAATGCGTCGCTCGTCGCCGCCGACGCCGCTCGCTCGGTGACGTCGCGAAATTTGCCGTCGCCCTCGTTGTGGAACAGGCGGTTGGTGCCGACCGCGGAGAGGAACACGTCGACGCGCCGTCGTTGTCGTAGTCGCCGACGGCGACGCCCATGCCGTAGAGCGACGACGTCGAGGCCCGAGCCGGCGGTGACATCTTCGAAGTTGCCCGTGCCGTCGTTGCGGTAGAGAGTCGCCGAGGTGGCGATGAGCCGGGACCGACGACTTCTCCGCTCCCGCTCCTTGCTCCTTGCTTTCATCCCACGGCCAGTGCGCGAGGCTGTTGACGAACAGCAAGTCTTGGTCGCCGTCGTTGTCGAAGTCGAAAAACGCGCAGCCGCCGCCCATCGTTTCCGGCAGCAGCTTGCGACCGTTGGCCGCGTTCTCGTGGCGAAACGTGATGCCGGCCTGCTTCGTGACGTCGGTGAAGCGAACGTGCGGGACCGCGCCGGCCGGCATGCGCGGACCTGCGACTTCCGCCAGCTCCGTTTGCTGGACCGGCTTGTCCTCGGCGCTTCGGCCGAAGCATAGTACACGGCCGCACCGATCGCGACCGCTGCGACGACGAAGCACGGCCAGCGACCAGCGCAGCGCGACGCCGATGATCGCGTCATCGCGTTCGAGCGTGTCCGGATCGAACTTCGTCCGGAACGATTGCGTCTGGTTTCGACGATATCGCGACTCACGGTGCACCTCCCGCCGATGATCGACCGCAGCTTCTGCTGCGGCTCTGAGCACTGTCGACTCGAGTCCCGGCGCGCCGGGCCGCTGCAGCGGATACTTCACGACGGCCTCGGCCGCGTGATTGGCGGCCGGATACCGCTCGCGGGCCAGTCGTTCGGCCCGGCCTTGGGCATTGTCGTCCGGCTTGTAGCGCAGGTGCAGCCGCTCGTGCTCGCGCGACTTCTCGGTGTCGCCCAGTTCGGCATACAGGAGCTGCAGATTGTGATGGGCCGTCACGTTTTCGGAATCGATTGCGAGCGTTCTTCTGGAACGCGTCGACCGCTTCCTGCCAGGCCTGCGCGCGCCTCGTTCGGTCCGGCCTTGCCGTGCCCGCAGCCGGCCCAGATCGAACAGCGTCTGCCCGAGCAGGTTGATCACTTCGTAATCGAAGCTGAAGTCGAAGCCCGCGCTGCTGCATATCCGCGCGTGCGGTCCTCGAGCACGCTGCGCAGATTGACGAATCGCTTCGTCAAGCCGGCCCTGCTGGCGATTGATGTCGCCGCTGAGCCAGGCCCAGGTCCAGCGCGGATAGCCTTCCTCGTCGCGGAACTGCATCCGCACGCTGCAGTGCCGCCACGGCTTCGTCGAGCCGCCCTTCGGCGTTGTACACGCGGGCCAGATTCATCGGCCCGTCCCAGCGCTTCAGCTGCTTCGACTTGGGTGAATGCTTCGGCGGCCTGCCGCAGCTCCGCCTTGCCCTTCAGCAACAGGCCGATGCCGTAGTCGTTCCAGCGCTGCCAAGCGGGAATGTCGCGGTCGGGATTTCGACACGCTGGCCTCGACGCCCGCGACGGGAAACGTCACGCGATCGACGGCCAGCGTCGTGATCGGCAGCTCGTTGCGATACGGCCTGCCCGGCTACGTGGCCGCGGATTGGCGGTTCGTTCGCCCGAGCGCTTGTGATCTCGTCATTCTTCTGCGCGACGAAATCCATGTACCGCTGGTCGAACTTGCGGTACTGCAGCTTGACTTCGACCGTCACCGGCGCGTCCAGATCTTCCGGCACGTGCAGTTCGTAGTGCACGGTCTGGCCGGCGCCCGGCGGAATCTGATGGTTGTACAGCGGCGTGAAAATGTCTTGCGGGTTGCGGCGGTCGATGCGGTTGCCGTCTTTGTCGAGCATGAACACGTTGACGAAGTGCGCCCAGGGATCGACTTCGTTGCCGCGCTCGGGATCGAGTGCGCCGCTGCGGCCGATCACGCGGTCGCCGGAGGTCACCGTCACGTCGAGCCAGACTTCGTTCGAGTCGGCCGTGCCCTGCGTGAACAGGTGACCCAGCTTGAGCGTGCGGATCACCGTTTCCAGCAGGTACTTCTTGCCCGGCTCAAGCGTCGGCACCTCCGGCCGCAGCGGCGCGATCAGCTTGCCGTCGATCTCGCCGCCCTCGCGCACGCCGAACATATCGACGCGCATCACGCCTTTCAGGAACTCCTGATGCGCGGCGATCGACGTCCGGCCGGTCGCGCAGCCAGGCGACGCCCGTGTTGGCCGCCGGGAACAGGTGGTTGTGGACGCTCAGCTCGGTCGGCGCCGGCGAAAAGCTTCGCGCCGAAATCGCCCGAGGGCTTGAGCGGCATGTGGCAGCCGCTGCAGTTCGCCTCCGCCTTGGGCGGATAGTAAAAGCTGCGCGCCCCGTGGCCCGAAACGCCGCTCAGCAGGAACGGATCGTAGTGGTTCTGCCCGCGCAGGAATTCCTTGTAGTGGTTCAGCTCCAGCGGCAGGTGCACCTTGTGGCAGGTCGAGCAGAACTCGGCCGTGCGATGGAAGTCCTTCAGGAACGTCTTCTTGTGGAACGCCGGCTTGGCCTTCACGAGCTGGTTGTTGACCCACTGCAGCAACGGCGTTGTCGCTGAAGGCGAACGGGTAATGCAGCGGCTCTTCGATCGTGTAGTCGGCGTTGCCGCGCGTGCTGTTGACGTGGGTGATCGCGTGGCACACCGTGCAGGTGATGCCGGCGTGGGCCGTGGGATGGCTGACGTGTCGAACTTCGGGTCGTCGAACGCGCCGCTGAAGAACGGCACCGGGTCGTGGCAGCCGGCACACCAGCGCGACGCCTGCACGTTGCCGTCGCGCTTCAGCGACACCTCGCGCGTTTCGGTGACGCTGGCCAGGTACGGCGGGTTGTTGAACGAGCTGAAGCGGTGCACGCTGTCGCTCCACTGGGCATGCACGTCGGCGTGGCACTTCTGGCAGTACTGGTCGTTCATCAGCGCTGTCGGCCGGGATGAAATTGCCGGTGGCCGTGCGGGCCAGCGACGGCTCAAAATACTTGCACGCCCGATTCCGGCCCGATCGCGTACCACTGCCGCGGGTCTTGCGCGTGGAACCAGACCATGCCCAGCACGACCGCGCCGACGAATGCCGGCATAGCCCAGTCCGAGCCGCCACTTGATCCGCGGCCCGGCCAGCCGATGCAGCCAATACAGCCAGGCGGCCAGCCAGCGGACAGGCCACATGCAGCCAGTATACAGTGTTGCGGGCCAGCGGTTGCCGCAGATCGAACCCGCCCATGCGCATCAGCAGCACGCCCGTGACCAGCACGGCGATCGAGACGGCAAACAGCGCGTAGCCGATGCGTACCGCGCGGCGGTTGCGCCGATTCCTCGCGACAGCCAGATGCAGCGATGCCGAACACGACAAACGGCACAACCAGCACGAGGCCCAGCACCAGGTGGCCCAGGAACATGTACTGGTAGAAATAGTTCTGATACGTGCGGCCGGTCGACCACTCCACGGCGGTGACCGCTGCAAGATATGCCGAGTTTGCACCCAGCAGGGCCACAAGCGCAAAGATGAAGTACAGCAGCTTGCGCAGGCGCGGTCCGACCGCGCGCACGTATTTTTTCGGCGGTGGGCTCGAAGTACCAGGGCTAAAAGTTTCGACCGACATAATAATCAACGCGGCTTGACCGAGCCAGAAAAGTGTCGTGCCCACGGCCGGCGTTCGTAGCGCCAACTGTGGAAGCGTAAGCGAAATCGTAAGACGTGGCCGTGCCCTCCAAATCATGGTGGGCTTCCGCAGAATGCGCGGCTCGATACACAAAAAAAGAATTGAGCTACGTGCGCGGGGGATGATCAATTCGCGAAGGAAAGCCCCTCGCTGTTCGAGCTTTGAGACATGTCAAGATCGCATCTGGAAGAGTCAGCGTCCGCAGTGACGCCGAGCCAGCAAGAAGGGCCGATTCGGGCGCCGCGAAGGAGAATCCGGGGGCTGCCGGAGTTGCCGGATGGTCTGGCGCTTGCCGACAATGGGGGCCGTTGCAAGGCACTCGCTGCGAGGAATCGGGAGAGCTTTCAGCCCGCCGCGCGTGTACGGCGTTCGAGAACTTCGAAGCGCTTTGCTCAGATGATAAGGAGGTACCCGAACCGGTCGAATGTGCTAGCCAATCACCGCACGACGCAAACGCCGTCGACGTGCCAGCCACAACGTTCAAGGCCAGCAGCTGCATCCCGACCAAAAATATGGCGCAGGATCGTCACGTACAACGAGCCCAAATTTAGGACAACGAACTAGTGAGCGGAGCCAAAAAGCTCCGGTATTCGAACGCACATACAGCTTGTTTTCAGACTAGTCCTCTAGCCGGAAACTGTCAATCAATGGCTACCCGGCGGCGATTGTAAAACCGGCTGAAATTACAGGCGATTTTGAGTAACGCGATCAGTTCTGTCGCGGCGGAAGCGCAAAAATACTTGCATTTCCTTGTGTACCGAGTATCCTATCGGCTAGGTCCGCGGGGGGAGGGAAAATGATGGGCAACCCGTTTGTCCCGCGTGCCTCGAATATTTCTCGTCTACATGTTTGGGTCTCTATGGTCGTCTTGGCCCTACATCAACGCTGTTCGGCTGTAGCGTGCGGACTTATTGGTCTCGTTGTGCTGCAGTTCGTAGCCGTCTCCCGAGCGGACGCAACCTGTGGTGATTGGCTGGCGGTGCCGGGTGAACGCCAGATGTTGGCCCATCAGAGGCCAATGGCCCACGGCGAAACAACGAATCCGTCGACTGCCAGTCAACGCGATTCGACGCCGCTTTCAAGATCCAAGCCGTGCAACGGTCCCTATTGTCGGAGCGCACCGTTTCATCCGTCTCCCAATACGCCGGTGAGCATTACGTATCATTCTGATCGGCTTGCCGTTTTTGTCTGTCTCGCGGGTGAGGATGCGTTGCGACTTGAATCGAAATTCTATCGCGAGCCGAACGTGTGCGCTGCTCCCGGTTTTAAGGCGCGCATCGAGCATCCTCCTCGCGTCTAAGCGATTGTTTCTTGCTCGACCAAGTGGTTTGCCGCTTGTCGCTCGATGGTTGCGCTGCGCCGTGGCATTCGCCTAATGAATCTGCGTGGCGCTTCTGGTTGCCCGCTGCGTATTTGACAGTGAGCGGCGTGTAGATGAAAGAAGCGGCAGCGATCGCCCGCAAAAAAAAAGTAGGTTTGTCCGCGAGCCGTCTGCTCGCGGCGGCCATCCGTGTTTGTATCCCCCGGCAATTAACGGATTCAGGACGTGAGGATCACCGATGCTTACCAAACGCCTTCAACGAGGCTTCACGCTGGTTGAACTGCTCGTTGTGATCGCGATTATTGGAACGTTGGTCGCACTTTTATTACCGGCCGTTCAAGCGGCGCGGGAAGCAGCGCGGCGGAGCAACTGCCAGAATAACCTCCGGCAAATTGGCCTGGCAATTCAAAACCACGCGAACGCTTTCGGCGTGTTTCCTACTGGTGGTGCGGAAGTCAATCCGAAGATCGAGCACTACATTGCCAACGGAAAGCCATTTGGTCCCAACAAGCAAGGGCTTGGTTGGGCCTACCAGATTCTGCCTTATCTTGAGGAAGGCACGCTCCAAATTCTGGTGAAGCAGGATGAACTTCAAGCGGCGGCCATTCCGCTCTATGTGTGTCCGTCTCGGCGCACCGTGTCGTCGGCCAAGGTCGAGCGCGGAAAACCTCGGCGGGAAGCCCGTGTTTCTGATCGATTACGCGGCGGCGCAGCCGTGCACGGTGGAATGCCCAGCGGGCAGTGCCGGTTGTTCCACTCCGCCGCGCGCTACAACCCGCGAGACGCGGTACCGATCAGCCCGGCCAACTATGAAATCAACTGGCCGTCGCTTTGGGGAGGCAAGAATCCGAATTTCCGGCTGCAGGCGCACAACCAGGTGTACGACGGCGTCATCGTCCGGTCTGCCTGGCGCCGAAACGATCCGCTGTTTACGCATGGAGCGCCGGGTGGTGGTGAGTTTCTGAGCGGCGTGCCCGCGCCGACAACCTTCGCCAAGATCATTGACGGTACCAGCAAAACGTTCATGCTCGGCGAAAAGTACGTTCGTTCGGACAGCTACCAAGGAGGGGGCTCGTCGGACGATCACGGCTGGAGCGAAGGATGGGATACCGACGTCGTTCGCTCCACGTGTTTCCAACCCTATCCGGACAGCGACGGCTACCAGTTTCAGTCGCTGGGGGCGGACGACATTTTCGGGCACGAGAAGGATGTGGTTTATTTTGGATCGGCGCACTCCGGCGGTTTCCACGGCATCTTTGCCGACGGATCGATTCAAACGTTGAGCTACGACATCGACGTCGTGGTTTTCAATTCACTCGCCACGCGCAGGACAGGAAGTGGTTGATGACGAGTCGCTTAACTAATGTGGCGCACTGACGCCGGTCATTCTACAAACCCAAATCCAATACCTAAACTAAATCGAACGACAACATGCTTTACACCAATCAAATTGCATTGACTCGCAAAATGAATTTCAATACCCAGCGCAATCGCCTGAAATGCCCGCGCCGCATGGGCTTGGCGGTGCTGGTACTGATCCTCGCTTATTCCACGAAGAGTGCGCAAGGGGTTGAAACAGTCGCCCGTATTTGGGATGAGCAACTGCTGCACGCGATCAGTCTCGATACGGCGCGGCCGACAGTGCACGCCCGCAATTTGTATCACATGTCGGCTGCGATGTACGACGCCTGGGCCGCCTACGATAACACGGCCCGCGGATCTATATTCAAGGGAAAAACCACAGCAGTGAACATCGAGCAGGCGCGCAACGAAGCAATCAGCCATGCCGCGTTCAATATCATCTTGCACCGCTTTCACGACGGGCCTGCCGGCGTCGGCCCAGGCCGAGTACAGTCGCTTGCCGACATTCGCCAGCAGATGACGGCGCTTGGCTACAATCCGGACAACAAATCCACAGTGGGTGACTCTCCGGCCGCGTTGGGTAATCGCATAGCACAGGCCGTGATTAACCATGGTCTTGCAGATGGTGCCAACGAAGTGAACCGATACGCGACGCCCGCAGGGCAGTTCGCACGTGTGAACCAGCCGCTAACGTTCGACCTGCCTGGTAACACGATGGTCGACAAGAACCGGTGGCAACCGCTGCATTTTCTCGGCGGCCGGATCGACCAATTTGGTCGGCCGATCAATGAATCGACGCAAGTGCACCTGTCGCCGTTTTGGGGGCAGGTGACACCATTCGCGATTACGTCCGCTGATCGCAGTGCCAACGGCGTGTACCACGACCAAGGCACGCCGCGGCGGCTCGGCGGGGCGACGGACGCGGCGTTCAAGCAGAGAGACGCGTTGGAGTTCCTACGCATCTCTTCGCACCTGGACCCCAATGATAGTGAGATGATCGACATCTCGCCTGCTACACGCGGCAACACTCCCAATGCGCCATTCACAGAAAGTTACGCGCAGGCCGGTTACGCTTTGAATCCATTTACCGGCCAACCTTATACGCCGCAAATAGTGAAGCACGGCGATTTCGGCCGCGTTGTGGCCGAGTTTTGGGCCGACGGCCCGCGTTCGACCGCGCCACCCGGACACTGGAATGAAATCGCCAACGACGTTTCCGACAAGATGGACTCGCTGGGAATTGCGAAACGGATTGGTGGAACCGGCCCTGTTATCAGTGACTTGGAGTGGGACGTCAAAAAGTATCTCGCGCTGAACGGCGGATTGCACGACGCAGCCGTCGCCGCCTGGAACCACAAGGGAGTATACGATTCGGCGCGCCCAATTTCATTCATTCGCTACATGGGTCAGCTCGGGCAATCGAGTGATCCGAACCTCAAGGTCGATCTTGGCGGCGGCAACCTGGTGGATACGTACCATCCCGACGGTTTGCCGCTCGAGCCGGGTCTGGTGGAAGTAATCACACCACAAACCACAGCGGCGGGCCAACGGCACGAGCAGCTTGCCGGCCATGAGGGCAAGGTGGCCATTCGCGCTTGGCAGGGGGCTATCGACGGCATTGCCCCGTTTGACGACCCGTCCGAAATCAGCGGCGTCAATTGGATCACGGCCGAAACGTGGATGCCGTATCAGTTGGCCGGCTTCGTTACGCCGCCGTTCGCCGGTTATGTGTCGGGACACTCGACTTTCAGCCGCACGGGCGCGGAAGTGATGGCGCTGTTTACGGGCAGTGAGTTCTTTCCCGGCGGGATCTTTGAATATGAGATTCCGATCGGAGCGGGCTTGGATTTCGAATATGGCCCGTCGGCCGCGATGAAGTTGCAGTACGCTACTTATTTCGACGCCTCGGATCAGGCGTCGATTTCGCGGATTTACGGAGGCATTCACCCGCCGGCGGATGATTTTCCCGGTCGACGGATCGGGAACATGGTGGGCCCGGACGCGTTTCATCGGTCCATGTTGTTGTTTGCAGGGGTGCCAGAACCCGCGAGCGCGCTTCTTTTTGCTGTTGCTGCAAGTTTGATGTGCGGTCTGCGAGTGCGGCGTTTCGAATCGTAGCAAAGCAATCTATCGATGTCATCGCAACGGCTAGTGTGTAGACTTCTCCACGAAATAGCTGCTTTTCTGGCAGCGGTGGTGGTCGTTTGCGCTTGTGGTATGCCGGCGATCGCCGTGTTCTCGGATGTCACGGCAAGTGCCGGGATCAATCATTTGCAGCACGTTGGCAATGCGCCGGGGCGGGCCTGTTCCGCACCGGCGGCGCGGCCGCGGCCGATTACGACAACGACGGGTTGACTGATCTGTTCGTGACACGCCTCAACGCGCGCCCGCTCTTGTACCGCAACCTGGGGAACGGCACGTTTCAGGACGTCGCCGTGACGGCCGGATTCACTTCCAGCCTTCCTGCCAACGGTGTGGCCTGGGGCGACATCGAGAACGACGGTGACAAGGATTTGTACGTCACGTCATCGGGCGGGACGCGGTTTTATTTGTACGTCAATAACGGCAATGGCACGTTCAGCGAACAGGCAACTCGCGCGGAGCCGCTATTTCCGGCGTGTTCCGCTACGGACAGAGTGCGACCTTCGGCGACTACGACGGCGACGGCTATCTGGATATTCACACCAATGATTGGGCCACCGACAGCGCGGTAAGCGCGTCGCGCTTGTTGCGCAATCTTGGTGCGGCGAATCCGGGACATTTCGAGGACGTGACCGCAGCTGCTGGTCTCAATGTTTTTCGCCCCTCGCGGTTTGCGGACGGCAGCACCGATTCCAACGCTTATCGCTACTCGTCGACGTTCACGGACTTAGACCGCGACGGCCATCCCGATCTCGCGATTGCAGCCGATTTCCTCACGAGCCAGGTCTTTTGGAACAACGGTGATGGCACGTTTACCGATGGCACTGCCGCGGCGGGCGTCGGCACCGACGAGGACGGTATGGGCAGCGCCATCGGCGACTACGACGGCGACGGTCGGCTCGATTGGTTCGTCTCCGCGCTGGTCGATGTGCCCGGCGGTCCTGCGCCACACAGCGGCAACCGCCTCTTTCGCAACAACGGCAATCGCACATTTACCGATCAGACCGACGTGGCAGGCGTGCGAAATTCCGGTTGGTCCTGGGGAACCACCTTTCTCGACCACGACAACGACCGCGACCTGGATCTGTTTGTTACTAACGGATGGGATACGACGACCAACGATCAGTCACGCCTGTTCCAAAATGACGCCGGGGTATTTGCTGACGTTTCGAATGCCGCCGGCGTCACGGACATGAAATTCGGGCGGGGGCTGGTCAGCTTTGATTATGACAACGACGGTGACCTCGATGTCTACATTGCAAATCATGGAGCGCAGCCCATTCTCTACCGCAACGACGGCGGTAACGCGAACGACTGGCTAAAGCTCAAATTGCAAGGAACGGTTTCAAACCGAGATGGTCTAGGTGCGCTTGTTACGGTCGATCCCGACACGATGACGACGGGCGATGAAATGGTCCGCGAATTGAACGGCGGCAGCAATTTCCTCGGGCACAATGAGTTGCTTGTTCACGTCGGCCTGGGTCCGAGCGCTGCGAACATCGACTTGATTACGGTCGCGTGGCCCAGCGGCATCGTACAGCAACTTGCGAATGTTTCGGCGAATCAGGTGTTGAACGTGATCGAAATCACCGGGCCGGCGCCGCTAGAGGGCGACTACAACGATGACCTCGTGGTCGATGCGGCCGACTATGTGATCTGGCGCACTCAATCGGGTGAGACGGGTACCGGACTCTCGGCGGACGGCAACAACGACCAAACGGTCAATCAGCTTGATTACGATCTTTGGAAGGCGAATTTTGGGGCGTCGGTAGGCGGTTTTGCATCCGCGGCCCAGCTTGAACTCGTGCCCGAGCCGTCGGCGGCGCTGCTGATTGTTGTCGGATCGGTAGTCGCGAGGAATCTTGTGATGTCACAACGTGTACGACGTACTGCGTAATTCTATTTGGGAGGGCCTTTTATGTTGTCTCGCAAAAGACGAGTGCGAGGTTTTACTCTGGTTGAATTGCTAGTCGTCATTGCGATTATCGGAATCCTGGTGGCCCTGTTGCTGCCGGCGATTCAAGCGGCGCGCGAGGCGGCCCGGCGATCGAGCTGTATCAACAATCTTCGCCAGATGGGTCTGGCGATGCTGAACTACGAGTCGAGCTACAGAGTCTTTCCACCATCGGACGTGTTGGTGCCCAACACGAAAACGGGTTTGCTGACGTCCTCTTTGGGATTATCCGTCCATGCACGGCTGCTGCCGTTCGTGGAAGAGGCTGGTCTTCGCAGTTTGGTGAATTTTAGCGCCGCTTATGACAATGCATCCAACGACACTGCACGGATGACACGCGTTGCCATGTTCCTGTGCCCTTCGGACGGCGGTGAAAACGCGCTTTCTACGCATCTGAAAGGGGCAGCGACTAGTTACCAGGCCAATCAAGGTTCCGGCGTAGTCTGGAGCATTCCTTCGAATCCAAGCGATCCCAACTACGCGCTCGGGCCGCCCAACGGCGTGTTGATTCGCAACGGCGGCGTGAAGACCGGCGACGTGATCGACGGCATGAGCCACACGGCCGCCTTCTCTGAGCGGGTTGTCGGCGACGGTGACCAAGGCACGGTCACCGAAGCGAGCGACACATTTGCACCAGGCTCCACGCATCCGGGAGTCGAGAAGGCCTACCAGGATTGTCTGGCCGTCAACATCAGCGACCTCGCGAGGCAGGGATATTCCGACGTTGGTTTTCCTTGGATTCAGTCGTACCACAGCGCGACTATTTATTACCACAACATGCCGCCTAACGGCCGGTCCTGCATGTATCCGCCGGGCCAGATCATGACCACCGCCAGCAGCCGGCACAGTGGCGGCGTGAACGTGATGATGTGCGACGGCTCGGCTCGTTTCGTGTCCAACGATGTCAGCCGGCCCACCTGGCAAGCGCTGGGCAGCCGCAATGGCGAAGAGATCATCAACGAGCAGTTTTGACGTGCAGCGCAGCCATGGGAATGAGGGGAGTTCCGCTACGAGATGGGGTCGTGACATGTCGAGAGGCAAATCGCAAAACCCCATGTTCCAATGGCTGCTTGCTGCACTTTTGCTGCAATCGGTCGGATGCGGTGGCGGCGGCGTGCCTGCTACCGAAGAGGCGGTGCGCACGCGCACTAACCGCGGCGCTGGATGCCTGGAAGGCGGGCCGCACGGCCGAGGAAATGCGGCAGGAAAGCCCCGAAGTCGTTGTTGGAGATACGGACTGGAAGCTTGGCCGGCGGCTTGTGGGTTACCAAGTTGGCACGGGCATGTTTGACGGCAAGAACCTCCGCGTTCCTGTGACGCTGACGATTGCCCAACCGCCGCGCGGCAACCGCCAGATCGTAGTAAACTACATCGTCGGTACGCAGCCTGTGGTTACGCTGTTCCGCGATGGAGAGTAAAACCATTCACAAGCGAGGATTGATTATGAAACGCTTTCTTGTCGCTTCGGCGTTCATGTTCACGGTGCTGATTTCGGCGGCAGCGACGCGGGCCGCGGATCCGCCATCCGATACACCCAAGGCGGTGCCCGCCACACGGCCCGAAATGAAACAGGCGCTCGAAGCGCTCAAAGATCGCACGCCACGCCTCCCACTTCCGGAACGTGGGGAGGGCGGCGTCAACAACGGCCGCATGCGGGCCCAGTATTTGCCCGAGGGATGGGGCGGCGGGGGCGGACGCGGCGGGCGCGATCGTCAACGAGGACGCGACGGCCGGCGCGGCTCCGGCCGATTTGGTCAGGATCCGAATTCGACGATGGATTTCGCGTTCACCACCTCACTGTTTTGGATCGTGTCGCGGGGTAACAATTGCCATTACTGTCTGGGACACCAGGAACTGAAACTCCGCGGGGCTGGTTTGAACGACGACACGATTGCATCGCTCGACAGCGATTGGTCCGTATTCGAACCACGCCAGCAGGCCGCGCTTGCCTACACTCGAAAACTCACACTCGAGCCGCAGCTGATCGGCGACAAGGACATCGCCGCCCTGAAATCGCTGTTCACCGATGCCGAAATCATCGAGCTAACATTCAATATCGCGCGATTCAATGCCACCAACCGCTGGACCGACGGCATGGGTATCCCGCAGGACCAACGATTCAGTGAGGAAGATTCATCGCTCGATACTCCGACGAATGAGAAATTCCAGAACACGGTGAGTGTCGCCACGCCGCAGACGCGCGCTTCACGACCCGGGCCGCCGAGCATTCTCGAAGCCATGAAGGCAATGGCTACATGCCATAACCGCGCGGCCCGCGTCGAATTGTCGAGCGAAGAAAAAGCCGTCGCTGCGCTGGCCGGCGTTGTCGAACAGCGTGAGCCACGCAACTGGGAACGTGCCATGGCCCAACTCGCAGGCAATGGCCCGTCGCAGGTGGCCACACTGAACGCGATCATTACGGACGACCATCTCAGCCCGCGGCTCAAGGCGGAATTGTTTTTGATATCCGCGGCCAATAATCGCGCGTGGTACGCCGTGGGGCATGCCGCTTGCCGATTGCACAGTCTGGGGGCCAGTCACGAAGATATGGCGGGGTTGATCAGCAACGAGCCGAAGGGCGAAGCGGCGGCCGCCTACCGGCTCGCCGCCCAGCTCACCGCGAATCCGCATCTGATCACGGACGCGGACATTGCGCAAGTGCGCGAACATTTCAGCGATGCGGAAACGGCGCAGATCGTGCAGGTAATTTGCATGGCCAACATGTTTGACCGCTTTACCGAGGCGCTTGGCCTGCCGCTGGAAGAGGGGCTTTGCCATTAATGACGGGCGACTGGGTGGCACTTCCCTGACTTCGGCGAGCTCAGTCGAGTCGAGCCCGCGGCGAAGGGCCTGGTTTGTTCACAAAGTGTTGTTGACCACGCCCATTGCCAGAGGCTCTGGGCGTGCCACCCAAGTGCGGATCTAATCTAATCCCATGAAACATGCGAAATCCCTGCTTTCTGTGTATGGGATATCCGTCTTTGCTCTGCTACTGGGATGTTCGAACGACTCCCAGCCGTTGCGAAGTGCCGCGTCGAAAGGTGATATAACCGCGGACACGGCGGCCAGCGCCGACGTTCCGGAAGCGAAGTCCGGTTATCGACGGAGAGATGTAGATCCACCCATCGAGATCTCCCAGGCCGATCGTGAGGGACACAATCGGATGCTGCGTGAGCTGGCAGCGCTGCGCGAGCGCGAATCGCGCACCAACGCCTACTACGGCACCGTGCGCTTGGACGAAGCTCAGCAGTTGCTCAAGTTGGCGGTAGCCGAGGAAGATCGGCTCAAGATGCTCTTGAGATTGACGTTCGCCCAGATGGATTTAGGGTTGGAAGCCGAGGCGCTCCAGCACATGGTCCCGGCCGTGGAGCAAGTGGAGAACACCAGCAATCGAATCCGGCCCGAGGCGGCCGCGGAACTACATTTTCTGTTCGGTATGGTTCATCTGCGACATGGTGAGACGCAAAACTGCTGCCTGCTGCACAACAAGGACAGTTGTTTGTTGCCGATCCGCGGCGGCGGGATCCACACGCGGCAGGACGGAGCTCGTGCCGCAATTTCACATTTCGAGAAGGTCGTGGCCGTTGCGTCAAGGGGCTCCGAGCGTTATCTGGAAGCGATCTGGTTGTGGAACCTGGCTGCGATGAACCTGGGCGAATTTCCAGAGGGCGTGCCGGCCGAGCACCGCATGGAGCCCGCGCGATTCCTGTCGCGCGAGAAGTTTCCGCGGTTCATGAATATTGCCGGCGACTTGGGACTCGACACCAATAGCCTGTGCGGGAGCGTGGTGGCGGAGGATTTCAACAATGACGGATATCTCGATTTGATGGTGAGCACGTGGGACGTGCGCGAGCCGCTGAAGTTTTATGTGAACAATGGCGCGGGCAAATTCGACGACCGCACCAGTGCCGCGAGCCTCGACGGAATGGCCGGCGGGCTGAACATGGTGCAGGCCGATTACAACAACGACGGTCGAATCGACGTGTACATTCTGCGCGGCGCATGGTTGTTCGGCGATGGTAGCCATCCCTGTTCGCTGTTGCGCAACAACGGCGACGGCACGTTCACGGACGTGACGTTTGCGGCCGGCCTGGCCGAGGAAAGTTACCCCGGTCAAACAGCCGCGTGGGCGGACTACGATTTGGACGGACTGGTGGACCTGTTTGTTG
The DNA here is from genome assembly GCA_963786455.1 of uncultured Planctomycetota bacterium. Classification (GTDB taxonomy): domain Bacteria; phylum Planctomycetota; class Planctomycetia; order Pirellulales; family Lacipirellulaceae; genus JABDGM01. The sequence continues at coordinate 220,834 of CAWAZX010000025.1, forward strand.
CCGGCGAAGAGGGCCCGAACAATCGGGCACCGTGCCGGCTGTTTCACAATAACGGGAACGGCACGTTCACCAACGTGGCCCGAGCTGCCGGCGTGGAAACCCATCAACTGACCAAAGGCTCTTCGTGGGGCGACTACAACAACGACCGATATCCCGATCTGTATGTGTCGAACTTGAGGAGCCCGCCTCCTTTGGACGGCCGCAACCGGCTCTACCGCAACAACGGTGATGGAACGTTCACTGACGTTGCGCGCGAAGCCGGGGTATTGGACGTGGATTCTTCGTTCCCCACGTGGTTTTGGGACTACAACAACGACGGCGTGCTGGATCTGTTCGTCTCGGCGTATCACGCCAACACCGCACAGGTTGCCCGCTACTATCTTGGTCAGACTATTGAGACCGGCATGCCGCGCGTGTTTCGCGGAACGCCTGAGGGCAAGTTCATCGAGGCGACCAAGGAGCTGGGGCTCGACGAGCCGACGCTGGTGATGGGATCGAATTTCGGCGATCTGAACAACGACGGCTGGCTCGATATGTACCTGGGCACGGGCAGCCCGGACTACAAGATGATCATTCCGAACAAGCTGTACCTGAATCACGAGGGGCAGAGGTTTGCGGACGTGAGCGAAGCGGCCGGCATGGCCCATCTTCAGAAGGGCCACGGTGTGGCGTTCGCCGATTTGGACGCGGACGGCGATCAAGACGTTTTCATGCAGATGGGCGGTGCCTATCCAGTCGACAAATACGTCGACGCCCTCTTTGAGAATCCCGGCTTTGGCAACAACTTTATTGCCGTCGAGCTGGTGGGCGTCGAGTCGAATCGCTTCGGAGTGGGATCACGGATTCGCGTCGACGTGGAAGAAGACGGCAAGACGCGATCCATTTATCGCTGGGTCAACAGCGGCGGCAGCTTTGGTTGCAACTCGCTGCGTCAGCAAATCGGCGTGGGGAAGGCCGCGCGGGTCAAACGCTTAGAAGTGTTCTGGCCGAAATCCAATGAAACGCAGGTGTTCGCCGACTTGCCGACAAACGGCGTTATTCGCGTCACGGAAGGCGCGAAGGAGTATGTCGAAACGAACCTTCGAGCGACGGAGTTTGCTCGACCCCGGCCAGGTGGGGAACACTAATCGACGCTAATCTTCGCTAATCAAATCAGCGGAGATTAGTGGGTATCAGTGTTCTTCCTTTTCTGTCTCCGCGAGTAATTCGGCCAGGTAATTTTTCCAGAGTGCGGCGATCGTGTGCGTGCCGTGACCCTGCGTCTGGTCGCTCAATGGGAGCACGATGGCCCGGCCGCGCTGAACACGCTTGATTTCGCGCTCCAGGATGCCGAGCTCTGGCGGATTGATCAGATCGTCGGCCGAGTTGATGGCAAGCAGCGGCGCCTTGATTTTTTCCAGATCGGGGCCAGGATCGTAATCGCGAGACGCTTCGAACGCGTAGAGCAGGTCGTTGGCGTCGGCGTCGCGCAGCCTTTCGGCCAGGTAGCGCTCGAGCGCAGCATCGGCAGCGGCGAGCGTCGGCGCTTCCTCCTGCCGCCTGGCGGGGTTGCTCGACATCACGTAGATCATCGACAGCGCGGTCCGCAGGCTGCGCGGCTGTGATTCGTAGTCGCCACCTTTCCACTCCGGGTCATTGCGAATCGTATCGATCAGCACTCGCCGCCAGGCCCGGTTACGGCCAGAAATCTGTGTAGGCAGACAGCCAAGCGGCATGAGCGCGTCCATGAAGTCGGGATAGCGTTTCACCCCACAACCACGCGTGCATCCCGCCCATCGACGTGCCGATCACCAGCCGCAGATGATCGACGCGGAGGCCCTCAGTCAACAAGCGGTGTTGCGACGCGACCATGTCGTGATAGCCGTACTTGGGAAAGCGGGCCCGCAATCCGTCGCTCGGTTTGGACGACTGACCGTGGCCGATGTTGTCGGGAATCACTAGGTAATATCGCGACGCATCCAGCAGCTGGCCCGGGCCGTATAGCTTGCCGGCAAATTCGGGCCGCAGGAACTGGTGCGCTCGAACCGGTCGTGCCGTGCAGAATCAATACGGCGTTATTCACCTGGCCTTGTGCGTCGCGCTGTGCCGCACCGAGTGTGCGGTAGTGCATCCGCACTTCGGGCAGGGTTTCGCCGGATCGAAAGCGAAAATCGCGCAGGACAATGTCGCCTTCCTTCGGTGCGGGAAAGTCGGCGGCCAACGACATTGGGGCGCTCATCGTAAGAAAAACCAGGACTGCCGCGACATCAATTCTCGCCATCGTCTTGCTGCTCGTTTTCGGTATGCTCGGGTGGATTGCGATGCGCCCAGGCAAAGAATTTTTTGTGGACGACCAGAAGACGTGCGAGCTCCGTGACCGGATCGGCATGGTCTTCCACGCGCAAGTCGACGTAACGATCGTTGCCGCCGTAACCCGCTTTGTCGCGAACGACCAGGATGGCGGCGGATTGCTTGCCGCGTTTGTCGCCGCCCGCTGCGTCGCCGGCCTTGAGCGCGGCCAAGCAGCCAGTCCGCAAGCTCAGTATCCTCCGCCTTGCGGGCCTCCTCAAACGCCGCGGCCATTTTCTTAACGACCTCTTCGCCAGCCAGCAAGTTGCCTTGCACGGTATAGTGATCCCCCTCGATGTGCCCGAACCAGCCGTTGCACTTTTCGCCGGAAAATGCGGCGACGTTTCCCTGCGCATCGACGATGCCGAGCTGACGTGTCTCGCGGCGGCGATCCGCCTCGGTGAGAAGTCGCACCGTTTCTTTCGCGTCCTTGCCTTCAGCGAGTAGCGCAAGCCCCTCCGGACCGTACGCGGTGTTTGCCGCCGATTGCGTGGCGATCGCTCCCACGTTCGCCTTGGCAAACGGCACGATCGACCCAACACCGAGCACCTTGCTCGCGACGGCAATTCCCAAGTCACCGGTCTTTGGGTCGAACGCGACAATTGAAAACGTGTTGGCGCGCGGTTCGTGCTTCGGAGCGGGTTGAGGTGTATTTGAGACGGCGTCCTGTGAAGCCCCGATCCAAATTGCAATGAAAAACAATCCCTTCGATTGAAGCAATGACCATCGATGTATGCGATTGTCCAGATTGCGAGTCATCGTCGAATAAAGATCGGTGGTCTCGTGTGGATTGGAATTCAGTGTATCGAAGTTAGTCGGCCTTCGCCGGCTTGAACCGCCAAGCTACTCGCCCGGCATACGCCATGGTCTCGTGCACGAGGTCGTACAGGCCGCGGTCGTATTCTCGCAGCGCCTCTCGTGTGTTGATCGGGAAATCAACGTCGCCGGGTGCGGGTTCCTGACCGGTTGCGTCAAAATATGCCAGTACGCCGGCGATCCAGTAGTCGGCACGGTTTTGGATTGCGAGTGTTCCTTTCCATTTGCCCTCGCCGGTTGATTTTTCGAACAGACTCCTTCAATTTGGCGTCGAATCGTTCGTCCATCCGCTGGACGCGCAGCTCGTATTGCTGCACGTTACGGCCGCGATTGCTGAATTCGGGGTCGACGGGCCGCGTGCCCGTGACGCGGTAGGCGGCGTCGGTCATCACCTGGATCACCTGGTTGCTACCAACGTTGGGCAGCGACGGATTTCCGAGCACGTTTTCCTCCGCGACCGCGAGCAGTTTCGTTTCGGGTTTGTAAGTGAGCGTGCGAGCCAAAAGATCGATCTGGCCGTTCGCAGATTTGTCCGAAAACTCCGGCAGATCGGCGAGACTCTCGCCGGGCCCAAGCACCACGAGCTTCACGCCATCGGCGATGAGCGCCTTGAGGATATCGTGCCGATAGGCGAACATCTTGCGGATTGTATCGTTGGCCTTGAGCAGCGCTTCGTCACTTGCCTCGCGGCCGATTACGGTGAACTCGCGAGCCCAGGTGAACTTGGTGTAATACGGGTCGATCTTGAACTTCTCGGGCGGCGCGGCGACGTTCGGCAGCTTCTGTACAAAGCTGTAGCGCCAATCCTGTTCGGGCGAGAGTTTGAAGATCGTGCGGCACAGCTCGTAGCCCTCTGGATCGTACGTCTTGAACTGCTCGCGGGTGCCGACTGGGCCGTGGTTCCAATTGTTTACGCGATTGCAATCGAAATATGCCTGGCAGATCTCCGCCCAATACTCGCCCGGGTTGCTGCCCGCGTACGCGTTTTTGTAGAGACCCTTGGCAAGCGCGTTTTCGTACGCGGCGTTTCGGCGCTCGCTCCAATCCGGATCGATCGACCGCAGTGCACCGTCAATCGTGTGGCAGAATTCGTGTACGCCGATGCTTTCATCGTCGTAGCGGTCGATCGGCAGGCTGAGCAGATTCTCTTCGCCGAAGCTGGTCGGGTTGCCGCCGGTGCCGCGGACGCGTTCATTCAAGTACTCGGGGTTCGGCGCGTTACGATACTCGGGCATGTCGGTGTAGAGCTGGTCTTTGCCGATGATGATGAGGTACATGTCGCGTTCCTTCATGGCCTCGACGACATCCGGCCGCCCGGCCAGCATGTGGCTGACGATCTCGTGGGTGCGCACGAGCGCTTCATCGGCCACCACGCCGGCGGCGACAACAGGGATGCCGTTGACGTCGACGAATTTCTTATAGAATTCCCGCGCTGCGTCGCGGTCCCGCGAACGCACCAGCTCGAAGAATTCTTCCGGCGGCGGCGAAAGTACTGGTGGCTTTTCCGCGGCATCGGCCGATGGGCTCCCGGTAACAACTGACGCAACAAAGAGTGCACCAAATAGCAGTCGATTCAGCGTTGGCATGTCAATGATCCGATGAGATTTTAAACGTATCTAGCTACACGTTGATTTCTAGCCTCGGAAGTACAAATAGGCGGCGAGGATCGCGACTAGCACGATGGCGGATGTGATCACATCCAATGCGGACCAGCTTGTGCGCGTTTCGCGCTTCTGCTCTTCCGTTCGAGTGCCGTAGGTAAGACCTTGAATTTGCGCCGGTGAAGGCGCCGCGGTCAGGAAACTGACAATCACCATGACCAAAATCGATACGATCGTGATCAACAGCGCGTAGTATTGAAAGTAAATGTGGTTGGCCATCCACAGGAACGAGCCGTAGGCATACTCGATGGGATTATTGTTTTCATCGACCCCAAACAGCTTCAGTTTCACGGGCGTGTCGACTGCCAGCCGAAAGATGCCCATCGCGAAGCCGATGATCAAGGCGGCCAGGCAGCCGGCCGCGTTGAGCCGCTTCCAGAACACGCCCAGGAAGAAGACGACGAAGATCGGCGGAGCCAGATAGCCCTGCACGGCTTGCAAATAATCGTACAGGCCGCGGTCCGCATTGCCGGATGACTGGAATCCAAACCAGGCCGATGATCGTCATCGCGATGGTTGCCATCCGGCCGACCCACACCAAGCGCTTTTGCGATGCATCGGGGCGAAACCGCTGATACAAATCGATCGTGAACAGCGTCGACGACGCATTGAACGCACCGGCCAGCGAGCTCATCAGTGCGGCGAGCAGCCCGGCCACGACCGCTCCGCGGAAGCCTGCCGGCAACACGTGTTTGACCATCAGCGGAAACGCGGCCTGCGACTCCGCCGCAACCGCCATTGCCGTTCGCATCGACCAGCGGCGCCAGCTCCGCCACTTTGCCGCTCTTGGCCAACGCGAAGCAAATGATGCCGGGAATGATGAAGATGAACACCGGCAACAGTTTCAGATAGGCGGCAGAAAATGCAGCCGCGGCGGGCCTGCGTTTCGATTCGGTGCGCCGAGCGCCGCTGCACGATGTACTGATCGGTGCACCAATACCACAGGCCGATGATCGGCGCGCAGAACAGCATGCCTAGCCACGGATAATTCTCGTTGAAGTACCAGGCTTGCCGATGACTTCGCCGGCGGCATCGCTTTTCCAGAACGGGTGCCCAGGTGCCGTTTTCCGGCACGACCGGCTTCCACAGGTTGAACATCTCGACGTGTCCCGGCGGGTCTGTCCGACTGAGCAATCCGCCGCAGCTCTTCCCAACCGCCAATCCGCTGTAAGCCAAAGTAGGTAACCAGCACCGAGCCGACAATCAGAATGATCGTTTGCAGCGCTTCGGTGTAAGCGACGGCCCGCATGCCGCCGAGCACCGTGTACAGGCCCGTCAACAGCACCACGAGCACCGAACCGATCCAGAAACTATCGAGCGTGAAGCCGCCGATCTTGTAGCTCATCTCAGGCAGCAGCGTGTCGGACACAATGCCGCCGGCGTAAATGCCGACGGCGATTTTCGTGATCACATACGCCACCAGCGAAATCACCGAGAGGATCGTAGCGCGCGGCCGGCGAGAACCGCCGCTCCAAAAACTCCGGCATCGTGAATACCTTCGAATCGCATATAAAACGGAATCATCACCCAGGCGAGCACGAGCAGGCACCAGGCATGCAGCTCGAAGTGGGCCATGGCCACGCCGTCGGTCGCGCCCGAGCCGGCCAGGCCCACGAGGTGCTCCGAACCGATGTTCGAGGCGAAGATCGACGCGCCGACAACGAACCAGCCCAAGTGGCGGCCGGCGAGAAAGTAATCGCTGCGGTGTCCTTGCTCTGCAGAATGACCCACCAGGCCAGGCCCAGGATCAGCGCGAAATACACCGCCACGACGATCCAGTCGATTGCTACCACGGCGTCCGCCTATCTTTGAGATTTGTCAACAAGGCAGCTATTGAAACCGCCAAGACGCCAAGAACGCCAAGTCAAGCAGTAGGAATTCTTACAATGACCTTGGGTTCGCGCTAAGGCGTTCCTGGCGTCCTTGGCGTCTTGGCGGTTTCCTCGTCGAATCAGTTACGACCCCGCATCGGCACGAATCATACGCATACCAAACACCGGCCCGATTGAGTTTCCTTCCGTGGTTTCAAATCGCACCGTTACTTTTTCTTTGCCGTCGACCAGGTCAGCGGGGATACGGTACTCGACATCATAGAACCGTGCCGGGGCTGTCGCGCTTCACCGTCTCTTCTTTGGCGATCGGCTCGCCGTCGACGAGGATGTCGAACTTCGGCTCGCGCGGGCGCCGGCCGCTGTAGTACGTCACAACCAGCACCATCGGCTGCTGGGAATCGACGGGCAACTCGAATGAGAACCAGTCGCGGCCGACGCGGCCCTGCTCGGCCCGCTTCGCGAACTGGCATAGGCCTCCTCGCTTTCGAAATTGACGTCGCGCTCGGCCTGCATTTGGCCGGGTTGGAAGAAAGCCACGGTGGCTTCTTCGAGCTTGCGGACCCGTTCGCGCTCGGCGGCGATTTGCTGCTTCGCGCTCGGCCCACTGCGAGGGCGTGAACAGATCCCAATACGCCGAGTAGAGCCGGCGATGCAGCCGGTAAAACGGCATGAGGTCGACGTCGCGGTCGCGGCCCACGCCGTCGGTACGGAACGTGCCCGCGGCATCTGGCACGGGTTCAACCCACTCGCTCACCGGTTGCTCTGCAGCGACAAACGCCGGGGCACTGGGTTGTTCCCGGTCGCGCTGGCCGCGCCGCGCCCTCGGCCGCGCTCGCGTCCTGGACCCAAATCGCCGGCCAGCACCAGCGGCCCCCACATCACGGCGACACGCTGCGGGTTGTCGGGCAGTGGTTCCAGGTGCAGTTGTCTTCGGCAGTGTGAGCTCCACTTTGTCGCCGGTCTTCCAAGTTCGCTTGATTTCCACGTACGAGCCCGGCTTCGGCAAATCGGCGATCGCCTCGCCGTTGACTGCGACGCGGAATCCATCGCCCGCCCAAGCCGGCCGCCGCAACGCCAGCGTGAATTCTTTGGGCGCTTCGAGCGTCAACGTCGCGGTTGCCGATTCGCCCTCGGGAAAGTCGGTTTCCATCGTCAAACGTCACGCCGGCCGCTTTCCATTCGGCTGTCGACGGCGCATACAAGTTGACCCACAGCTGCTCACCGTCCTCGTAGTAAATCCCGTCGCCGTGCAGCGCGTGGCTCTCCATGCCGCAGCCCACGCAGCACGTGAAGCTGCGGAACATGTCTGCGTATTCGCGCTGCACGCCCATGCCCACCGGCACCATGTAGCACGTGCTGCCGTCCTCCGGATCGATCGAGCCGAGGATGTGGTTGAACAGCGCCCGCTCATGAAACTCGGCGTACCGCGGTTCGGGTTCGAGCGCGAACAGCGTGCGCGTCAGCTTGAGCATGTTGTAGACGTTGCACGTCTCGGCGGTGCGGCCGTCGATGCGATCGCTCAGCTTGTCCGGCTCGCCGAAGTATTCGTCCTTGCCGTGTCCGCCGGTGGCGAAGCTGTGATGGTCCGCCACGCGCTCCCAAAAGAATCGGGCCGCCGCCAGGTCGGTCTGGATCGCCGGCGTAGGCGTAGCGTGCCAGCGAGCCGATGAGCTTGGGCACCTGCGTGTTGCCGTGCTTGCCGGCGAGATTGTCTTCGCCCCGCTTGAGCGGCTCGATGAACGACTTGTGCTCGAACTTGTACGACAGATCGAGCCAGCGCTTGTCGCCCGTGTCGGCGTAGAGGTCGGCGAAGATCTCGTTCATGCCGCCGAACTCGGTGTTGAGCATCTGCTGAATCTGCTCGTCGTTGAGCGGCGCGAGAATCTTCTCGGCCCACTCGGCGAACTTCACTTCGACTTCGAGCGCGGTCTTGTTGCCGGTGTGGCGGTAGGCGTCGCGCAGTCCGGCGTAGGTCTTGTGCAGCGTGTACCAGGGCGACCACATGCCGTTCAGATCGAATCCGCCGGAACGGATTTCGCCCTTCGAAAGCGAGCTCGAACAATTCCTTGCCGTCGGCCAGATCGTCCGGCCGCGGCTGGCCGCCGCGCCGCTGCCGCACGCCCGGCTTGTTGCCCAACAGCGCGCCCAGGTAGCCGTCGCCGTGCTTGTCCTGAACTTCCTTCATTTCCTTGACGATGTAGTCGGCCCGCTCTTTGAACCGCTCGTCGCCCGTGGCGGCATACATCAAGCTCACGCCGGACAGATAGTGTCCGGCGATATGCCCGGTGAGCTGCCGGCCGTCGACGGCGTCCCAGCCGCCGTAGCCTTCCGCCTTGGGCTCCAGGCCGGCGCGCTTGCGATAGCCGGCCATCATGCGATCGGGCTCCAGCTCGAGCAGATATTTCGCCGTGATGTCCTGCGCATGTTTGAGCGGCCCGCCGGTGAGCCGCACGGCGGTCAGCGGCAGCGGTCGGGCGACATCGGGAACTGCCGGAGCGATCGGATCGGCAACTGCGATTCCAGACGCACAACACAAACACCGCAAGTGAGCGTCGCGGCAAATACGGTTTTCATCGTCACGCCATGCGTGCTGAACTTTCATAGTCTGAATCAAATCGGATTCTCGCGGCTCAAGTCTGGCTCTGGTTGAGCCGCAGAATCGTCAGCGAATGCGGCGGAAACACGTGCTCGAACTTCGTCGCCGCGCTGTCGATGCGGCTTTCGACCGGCACGATGCGATCCGGTTCCTCCAGGCTGTTGTTATCCGCCAAAGCTCGGCGGATTGCAGCACGCTAACCGCCGCCTCCGGTGCGACGCTGGTCGATACCCTGCAAGTTAATGGACGCCGTGAGCGGCTCTGCCGCCAAGTTAATCGCCTTTACGATCAATTCGCCGCTCGCTTCGTCGCGACCGGCATTCACGAAAAACTTCTCCGGCGGCGTCGACGTGGCGTCGTGAATCAACTCGCCATCCAGAAAGCACCGAATGCGATTGCCGGCCAATTCGATCTTGATATCGTACCAGCGGTCCGATTCAATCCGTCCCCGCACCGGCTGGCCAACCGGCGTCTGATTCAGTTCAATGTGCATGCTGGCTGTTTCCCCAGCCGCCCAGATTCCACCAGAATCGGTCGGCGCCCTTGCGGCCGAACACGATCAAGAAGCCTTCTCGCCTGTGAATTTGCGGGCCTTCAGCGTGAGCGTGTAGTCCGACCAGTTCTCGTCGCCAAAGTAACTCAGCGCCTGGCCGTCGCGACTTTGGCGGTACGCCCCATCTTCGACGGACCACGAATCACGGTTCCCGCCGCGTCGCCGGCCGCCTTCCGGCTGCCAACCTTCTGTCGTTTTTGCGAAATCCGATGCATAAAGCACCTGCCCATCCTTCTCCACGCGGATGTCTTTGAACTCGGCTGATGCGGCCCAAGTGCCGACGCCAATCTGCCCGGCGATGATCGGCGGTTTGGCGTTTGGGAACTTAACGTCTGCTCGCCACCATCTGATCGGGCCGGTTCGTGCCGAACAACTTCCACAGGTAGTACGACGCCGTGCCGAACACCCGCGTGCCGTCGAAGTAGATCATCGCGTGCCACGGCGGCGGCGCGCCGGTGAGCGCGGTGCGGCCTTCCACGTGGCCCAGCAGCGGCGCGTAAGAAACCATTTGCACCGTGTCGGCGTTCCGTTCGCAGCCCATCAGAAAAACGCCTTCGCGAGCGCGGCCAACAGATTGCCCCGCAGCGGGCCGGCATCGCCGGAAGTCACCGCCACTTCGCCCAGATACAGCGGCGGCAGCGCTGCGGTCGCGCTCGTCATATTCGCGGAACCGCGACTGAAACCAGCGCGGGTTCTGGTAATAGTGCCGGTCCACGATGTCGAACACTGCGCCCCGCATCGAGTCGTCACTCGTCCACGACAGATCGGCGAGATACTTCAAGTCCGGGTACTTCGCCTTCATCGCGTCGTAGATCAAGCAGGTAGCGATCGCGCAGCTCGCGGCCTTGGTTTTCGTTGCCGATTTCGATGTATTCCAATCCGAACGGCTCAGCGTGCCCGGCCGCTGCTCGCTTTGCACCCCACGTCGAATCGACCGGGCCGTTGGCGTATTCGACAGATGTCAGAAAGTTATCGCGGACCCAACCCATTTCGTCCATCGGCACCGTTTCGCCACGGTGGCGGCGGAAAATGCACGTCTGCCCGCAGAAACCAACCCACAATGGCTCCGCGCCGATGTCCTCGAAGAACTGCAGATATTCGAAGAGGCCCATGCCGTGCGTGCGGCGATAATTCCACGGCCCCCAGCGTTCCGGGCGATTCTCACGGGGCCGATCGTGTGCTTCCAGTTGTAGGCCGTTTCGACCGTGCCGCGCTTCGACTACGCAGCCGCCGGGGAACCGCACGAAACCGGGCTTCAGGTCGGCAATCATCTGCGCGATGTCGGGCCGCAAACCATTCGGCCGATCTTTCCACGTCGTTTCCGGGAATAGCGAGACAAAGTCGAGCCACACGGTACCGGAGCTGCCCGCTCGGATGACCAGCCTGGATTGCGACTTCGTCCGGTCCACCGTCAGCGTGGCTTGAAACTGCTTCCAATCCGGGCCGATGCCATTCATCGTCGCCGCATCGGAACAAGCAATTCCGCCCCGGTCTTCAAGCTGCACCGTCAGGGGCCCGGCGAAATCCTTCCCGCGCGCGTAGAACGACACCCGATACCGCTCGCCGCTATGGGTCCCGATGCCGAAAAAACCATCGTTCGCAACGCCGATGCGCCCACCAGCATCCACGACCTCCAACCGCAGGCAATGCGACGATTCCTCCGTGATGCCGCCGCTGGTCTCCAGGCGCATCGCCCCTAATGCGTTACCCTCGCGTACCAGCGACCAAAATGGCAACCCGCCGACTTCATAACCAAACTCCTCGACGCCTGCCGGGAAGCCATTCGCATCGACCCAACGGTCGCCGCGCTGCTCGTATCCTTCGGGGGCCCGCGCATCTTCGAAGCCGCGGTTGCGAACTAACTCGGCATACAGGCCGCCGTCGACGCCGTGGTTGATCTCTTCCAGAAAAATGCCGTACATCCGCGGATTGACGCGCGGCCCGTCCGTCGCTGCATCGATTGTGATTTGTGCTTCCGGCGCCGCGCTGGAAGCGCCACCAAATGCGGTGGCGAGACCACCTGCAAGAACCAGGTATCGAAGCGCGCGGAACGACATGGCAGTTGAGAAGGAGGACGCGACATCGTGCACAAAAACAAGCTGGCAGCCAGCTTACTCGATGCCGCGCAGAAGGTCAAATCGCGGAAGCACGAAGTCGCCGTGTGCGCCTAACGCGATGTAGATCGGCGGCGACGTGCAGACGCGCCGCAGTATAGCGCACCACTGCCGGCCAGAAGGACGCAAGACAACCCGGCTCAGGCGTCAGTGAAGCGTTGCCACTTGCAGCACCGCTGGTCAGGCTCGTGCCGAATTCTGACCGCCACAGGTTGAAATCTGCATCGTCGACCACGCCACTACCGTCTCCATCGGCGCCCGTGTAGAACGGCACTTCTTGACCAAGCGAATCTTGCCACATGACGTAGTCGGCGGCATCCACCGTGCCGTCATGGTTGTAATCACCCGCCGCTGTGCCGATGATCGGCCCCGTGATCTTGTACAACTCGCCACCGAGCTCGATGAAGTACAGGTTACCGGCTTCGTCCTCGCCAAACGCGGTGACGCCCTCGATTTCCGAAGTGCCGCCCGCTGTTTGTCGATTGAAGGCGGTCGACAAATTCACCAGCGATCCCGGTACTACGCCGCCCAATCCGCCGTTCGCATCGCGGTCGATTCTCACTCCCCATACCTGATGGCTCGACCAGTCACCAAAGATGTACATGCCCTGCAATGCTTCAATCGGACCTCGATACACAAAACCGCCGGTCACGGAGCGCCCTTGGAACGGTTGTGCGCCGCCCGTGCCATATCCGCCGCCATAGTCGTACACGTACGCTGGGGCCACGAAGCTGGGGTGGCCGCAAGGTAAATCCCCGGCTTCCTGGCCAGAGGCCGGCGCACAGAAGTCTCCTTCCATCACCCGCCAGCCGAAATTCTGACCACCTGGGCTTTCATTGCGAATGAAATTGACCTCCTCGTCGCCGGAGGTCCAAATGGGCTGACTCGTATCTCGGAAGGCGCCGACGTCACCAAAGAAAAAGTCGCCCGTCACGCGGTCAAAGCTGCCCTGCCATGGACTGCGAACACCGTATGAGAAAATCTCCGGGGCCCCATTCACGCCATCGGCAAACGGGTTGTCTGGCGGAATCGAATACTGGCCAAACTCACCCGCCCCGCTACCAGACACATTGATCCGCAAGATTCCGCTCAGGAGATCGCGAGGATTCTGCCCCGTACGCAGCGTGTCACGATTACTGTCGCTATTGCCGCCGTCGCCACTGGTGATCCACAGCGTATCGGTATCATTCGGATGGAATCCCATCCAACCGCCGCTGTGGTCGGCGAGAGGTTGTGCCCATCGGAGAATGTTCGTCGATGGGCCAGCCGTTGGGATGTTCGACAGCGGGTCCGTGAGTGAGTAACGTCGGATATAGGTCCGGTGGTGGTACGGTGCCGGAAGCATGTCGGGATTGTTTCGGTCATCCGCCACGTGGACATACAAGTCGCCACTGGTCGCAAAGTCCGGTGCAAAGGTGAATCCCAACAGTCCCCAATATTGACCGGTGTCAATTTCGTCATTGGCCATCGAGTTGGGGATCGAGAAGAATGGACTCTGCGTCTTGGTGGTTAGATCGAAACGATAGATGTTGCCGTCTTGCCGCGAAATGAACAGATCATTCGGCCGCCCGGGCACAGGCGCGATTTGTGTATACGCGATCCCGTTGAAGGTGCCGCCGGACAAGTCGAGTAAAAGCTGCGCCGACGTTTTGGCCGAAACAAGCGGATCCACTCGCTTGGATTGCTAGCCCAACCAGCGCCAGCAATGGGTAGCGAATCGGCCCGCAAGATGGGAATAGGCGCGGGTAGACCGATCTCGTGGATCGAGACATGGCTCTCTCTTCTCACAAGTTCCATCAAATGCGGGACACTCCTGTCCTGCGGCGGCAGCCCTGCCCGCGCTGCCGCCACGCCTCAATCGCGCAATTCGCAGCTAGAAATTTCTTGGCTCACGAACGTCGCGACGGAAACACCAAGCAAGCTACGGCTACCGACAGCGCCATTATAACGCAAGATGCCGGCTCCGGCACGCTCGCAGCCAACGACGCAGCGCTGCCCGGATTGGCTTTGCCAAAGTTCGCGCCACACGCCGTAATCTTCCGGCTGAACTCCGTTTGTCGGATCGTTCATCAGCGGTCCGCCGTTCCGCCACAGCACGTAGTCGGCCGCGTCCACCACGCCATTGTTGTTGAAGTCGCCTGTGATACCTCCGCCAGGAGCGGCGATGACTTTGAGCATCGCGTTACCGGCGGCGCCGGCGTTCACCATTAGTTGGTAGAACGGAACATCCGCGGGATCCAGCGTGATGCCACCCTGGTTTCCCAGGCCCACGGTGCTCGTGATGATGGTGAACATGTCGCCGACCTGAGGCACGAAATTATTCACGAGAGAAACGTCGACCGTACCCGCCAGATTGGCCACGCCGATGACTTGCAGCACGTCGAACTGCCCGGCGGCCTTGCCTCCGAGCTCAATTGCGAGCCTGCCGCTGCTATGGGGGGTAAAGTTTCCGTCGACGGTGAGAGTGCCCGTGCTGTTTCCGGGCGAAATAGTGCCGCCTGGCGTTGTCGCATTTCCATTCGACAGAGCGCCGTTGATTCGTCCCGAGCCGCCTAAGTTCCCGCCGGCGACTAGTACGTTGCCGGTAGTGCCCGTATCGATATTGTTGTTGAAGTTGACTTGGCCTGTCGCCCTCGATCCGGAGCTGCTTGCCGTTGATATTGAATGCATTGTTAATATCTAGCCGGGCACCATTGGCGACGTTGATTCTGTTGTCGTTTGCGGCGGCTGCCGTGAGCGTTACGTCGACTTGAATCTCATGTGCTGCCATCGAGCACGTTAATGTACGTTTGATCGTTGTCGATGAGGCTCTGTGGATCGGGCTCCAACGAAATCCCGCCAGCGCCGGCGATTGCGTATTTGTTGGCACTGTCGAATGTCAATGACCGGACAATGTTTGGGGTGTCGCGGTTGGTAAAGATCGTGGCCGGGCCTGATGTTTGATTCGCCGTCGAGAACATCACGTCGGTCGAATTGGCATCAGGTATTTGAGCCAATGTATTTGAACTCCAATTCGCAGCGCCGTTCCAATTGCCGCTGGCGTTGGCGTTGCCTGGATTCCACGTTGCATCCAGTGGCCGCTGGGTCTTGCGCACGGTGATCTCGAAAAAATCGATTTCGGTCTGACCTGCGCGCAACCGGGGCATTGTTATGCAACGTAAACGACGGGCCGACCTCGAGCATTTGGCCGGTGATATTCAGGTCCTGGTTGAATACCGAATTCCGATTGGTCCAAGTCATGCCGTCGAGCGATGTGGCGGAAGTGAACTGCGCGCAGCTTTTGGTCATGCGCACGCCACATTGGCAAGCCTACCGTCATCCCGGCTGCTCCGCCCGTGTTGATCTCCTGCTCCTCCGGCGTTGGATCGGTGTTGTCAACCTCAAGGATGTTTTGCGTCAAAAGATTTCCATTGTTTGGGTTTCCGGCATCTCCGCGGAAGCTGCCCATGGTGACGAACCGCTCCGTCGGTTCGAGCATGTCGCCGGCGGTGCGGCCAACGCCCGGCCCGGCCCGGCGGGCGATGATCGAGGTATAGGACCAATTACCGGCCGTTGCGCATTGATCTTGATCACCGCGTCAAAGCTATCCTCGGCTTTCACATTCGCGTGCAGCAACGGTCCGTTGGTCTTATTTCCTTCCCACCCCATGCCCAGCGAGGCGTTGGTGTTGGGTTGCAGCACTAAGTCCTCAATGAACAGCACGTCAGGCTTCGGGTTCCGCCAAAATCAGCCCGTGTGCTTCGAGGACGGCGGAATCGCCGGGGTCCCGCCACCCACCGGATTGTGAATCGCTGTCCACGACTTATTCGTCGCTCCTGGGGTGGAAGTGATTAATGTTCCGGTTGCCGCCGCGCCGCCTCCAGCGGCATAGTCGAAGAATACATTGAACTCGTCACGGTACGTGACGGGTGCGTTCGCGTCGCTGGGAGTCCCAAACGTGAGTACGTCTGCCCGCGTGATTGGAGTACATGCAGCCAACAGTCCTCCCATCGCGAGCAGGCACGTCACGCTTTGGTGTGGACCATGACGACGGCGCGCCCTCACCATCGAAGCAACGACTGCCGCACACAACGACGCTAACAATACCGTCGACGGCTCGGGAATCGCTCCTGCCACGAGCGACACGCTACCGGGCCCAACGGCCAGATGAAACGCGCAGCCGCACTGCCGGTGAGTGACAAACCAAGATCGGTGACGCTTTCGGCCGTCAGCACCGTGTAGCTGGCACCGGGCGCGGTACGAAATCGTTGGCGAGCGACACGTTGAGCACGCCCCCAGCTGCGCTGAGCCAGACACGTCGATCACGCCGCCACCGACTTCCACCGCCGGCTGCCGCTCGCGGTTTGCGTAAAGTCGCCAGCAAAGCTCGCTAATCCGACTAAATTGGCGTCGTTCACCAGGCTGCTAGTGCCGTTGCCGATCAAACAGGTGGGGCTGTCGTTGCAATTGATGGTGCCGGCGCCGAGCTGGTCCAGGTATGTCCGTTGAGAAACACGGGCAAATTTGATATTGAGGGTCGTGCCCGCGGCGGCTGTGGCGGTGACGTTGTCGTTCGCGATCAAGTCGAGCTGAATCTCATGCGAGCCCTGCAAAACATTGATGCCTGCATTACCGGTATCGGCGTCCAGTGTAATGGTCGGTCGGCCTGATACGTACACTTGGGCGTCGTCGAAATTGATCTCGCTTAAGGGTCAGTTCGTGTGTTGTCAGACCGTAGCAGCGGCTTGAGTTAATGCCGCACCAAATGTGACCGTGACATTGTTGCCGCTCGGCGTGAAACCAATGAGCGGCGTCCAATTGCCTGGAACCGTGAAGTCGCCCGACCCCGCCAGGTTCCAACTGCAAGAAATGCAACGCTGCGCGGCATTTTCCACGCCGCTCCAAATCGTGGTGGCCGGCAAGCCCGTGCCGAAGTCGTGGGTATAGTTGAAATCGTCGCGAAAGTTTCCGGTCGTGGTCTGGATTCGACCGAATCAAACACGGCGCTGGAATTCGGCAGGGCTCCGATGCGCCGCCCGCCACGCCGGCCTGAAGCATAATACCGCTCAGGGCCGCGTTCGTTTGCGGGCCCATTTCGTGGGCTGTCCAAGTAATGTTGGCGTCGGTGCCGGAGCCGCGGTAGGCAAGAAATGATCCGCCACCCATATATCCAGCCGAACATACATCAGGTTGTCGGCTGTCTGCATGCCCGTATTCACCTCGGCTTCCACGCCTGCCGTGACCATATTCGATTGATGCGAAAAGGGCCCCGCCGCGGGGAGCGCGGAAACTCCAGGAGGATCGCCAGTTCTCGGTGCCATCCGGCGCTGATCAGATTGGGAACACGAACCATCGCGCCGGCTTGTGACCAGTTGCCGGCGGTCTGACTGAAAATCTTGGCCCAAACCGAGACAAGCTCCGCCTCATTCACATTGCGGAACAGCAGCGGTCCCGAGTTATTGTTGGCTTCCCAGCCCACTCCGCTCAGGCCCATATGAAGTCCGCCATCGGGGCCGGAATTGAGGGCTGGACTTGTCCGGATGCTTGACGCCACGATAACGTCGCGACAGCAGCGTCGTGAGCAGAAGAGTTCTGTTCGACATGTCGTCCCTTCCTTCGCGATCCAAAGTTTTCCCACACGCGACAAACCGCGCCACGACGGTCAAACCAAGGGGAACCATTGGCCGCCGTGCCGTCCGCACCCGGCGCAACCCGATGGAAACGGTTACGCTACGACTCCGGACAGAAATAGTACATTGAGTACAGAGTAATGTTTACGGTACCTGAGGTCAAGGAATTTATTGGGAAAATATGTGGCGCAGAATTCCACGAATCTCGTGATCTGCAGGGCCACGCAGGAAGATTCCACGGCGTCGAACAGTACAGTCTCAGGCCCCCCGTCACGCTGGAATCAGGAATACGGCTTTCAGCAGGTCAAAAAAACTTTCGAATATTTTGAACACACTCTTGCATTCTTTGTGCACAGAGTTAATTATGTGCGGATAGGGAAACAGCAGGGGCTCACGCAATCGCGGGATGCCAGGGCCTTCGGTGTCGGGCGTTCGGCAGAATGCCGCTCCCGGTTTGCGATGCCTCGGTGGCGACAGGATTTGTTTTTTCACTAACAACTGCTGAGCGGAATCAAGTTCTCTTTCCGGGAGGTCATGGCTCATGAGTGACTCCGATTCGCTAGTCTTCGGCCCAGCTTGTGGGCTGCGCTGTGGTTGCCGTGCTTTGTCTTGGCATAGCGGTGACTCCGGCGAAGGCCGTCGTGGAGACGGACAACTTCAGTACCTTCTTCGACTATTCCGGTGGCGCGGTCGGTGGCATTTGGGACGGCAGCCACAACATGCCCAATCTGCGGCGGTTGGCTTTTTCAACGTGACATTCGACGATGAGCGTTGACCGTGGAGGACAACGGCTCGACGAACATGGGGTGGGAAGGGACACGGTCAAGACGCCGTTTTTATTTACGAATGTTCCAGCCGGACAAGACTTCACCGCAACCGTGAAGATGTACATCGCAAACGAGTGGTCAATGGTCGGCGGCGGGACTGATCGCCCGGGCGGCAAATTCTCCCACGCCCCCTGGCACTGGCGGCAAATCAACACCGATGAGAACTTTGTCACGTCCACGACCTTCCGCACCGATGCCGCGAACGTGAACGAAGGCAACACGTTGCAAAAGAGAATCGAGGCCGGGCGCAAGTGAACGACAACAACATTGCAATCAATGCCACTGTCACGGAGCCTCTGCCAATTCTGGTGCGGATGGAGCGCGTGGGCGGCGGCATTACCTACCGCACTTGGGTATCGACTGACAATGGTGCGTCCTATCAATTCCAAAGTCGAGTTCGGCCCACGGCCGGCAATGCACTTAGGGATCCTGCGGTTGGGATGCAAGTTGGCATTTCGTACCATGAATTTCGGCACGCTGTCCGGTACGACTCAGTTTGACGACTTTACGATTAGACACTTATGCGCCGCTGCCCGCGCTGGGTGCTCCAGTACTCCCGGCCAGCCTCGAACTCAATTTCACCGTGGTAGTCTGGCTCAATGCACATCGACAATACGACTCCCAACGAAGGTCCAATGCAATGGACTCTGACGGCGGATGCCGGGAATCCGGCCGCGCCACCAACCGCGACCACTAACCGCACAACAGCCACGTTGTTCCAGGCGGAAACGGCGGACAGCCGGCCGCGGCAGATGCCCTGGGTTTTCCGCTGCCGGCGTTTCCACCCTTTGGCTCATCCACCTTCCGTGTGGAATACGGCCGTGATCATGAATACGGCGGCCGGCAACATGCTTCCGGCGCAGCAATGGTCCGCCCGGTACATATCGCTGGATCGTGCGGGCTACTAACGACTGGGGCCAGGTTTCGAATGACCTGATACTTACGGTTCGGCTGTTCGTTCCTGAGCCCACAAGCGTCGCGCTGATCTGCCTGGCGTGTCGTCCCACTGGTCGGCCTGATCCGGCGTAAGCGATAGATAGCCACACGGTTTGAAATCTTCGACAATTTGAACGAGCCGTAGAAATCTTCTACGGCTCGTTTTTTATTGAATCGCCCGGTGCGTTTAGACCCCCAAATTGATCGACGGATTGTCGACTTCGAATGATCCCGGGTTCAACTTCTCGCCGTGCCTGCGGCAGTTACGATAAAATCACAGTGTGGCCTGGAATGCCTGCTTCATTTTTTGGCCCGAACCAATGCGGGCGCGTGTAACACGCCGCAAGTCTCAGGGGTTGATGATGCCGGACGCGCGAACTTTTCGTCTGCCAGATGCGCGATCCAAATCGCGTACTCATCGTTGCGGTGTTGTTTGCACCGCACCTGGTTCTATGCGGTTGTGGCTCACCAGCAGCCGAGCTGCAACCTGACGCCCAGCGGGCGGATGCCAACGCACCCGCTCCGCCGAGGGCGGCCGACGTTTCGGCAATGCCCAACATCAAAGCGGTCCCGCTGGTAGCACGAGACGATCGCCCGCCGGAACGGCTGTTTGAAAAACTCGATCCCAAACAAATCGGCATCGATTTCTTCCATAAGTGGACGAAGCGGCCCGGTCAGGAACGCAATAACACCACCGGCAGCGGCGTGGCGATGGGCGACTTCGACGGCGATGGCCTGGTGGACGTGTTCCTGCCGCGCTCCACCGATGCCGGGCGGTTGTACCGCAACCTCGGTAATTTCCAATTCGAGGACGTCACGGTTCGGGCCGGCATCGACGACCCCGAACGGTGGACCGTCGGCGCGTCGTTCTTGGATATCGACAACGACGACGACCTGGATCTCTTTGTCTGTGGCTACGGCTGCCCCAACCATCTCTACATTAACCGCGGCGACGGCACGTTCGAAGAGAAGTCGAAGCAGTTCGGCCTCGATTTCAACGGCTCCAGCGTGATGATGGCGTTCGCCGATTACGACTTGGACGGCGACCTCGACGGTTATCTCGCGACCAACCACATGCCGCCGCCGCAAGAGATTGAGTACCGGCTGGAATACGACCAACGCGGCGTACCGCGTGTGCCCGCTCAGTTTCAGGAGTACCACGGGCTGTTGCTCATGCCCGAGGGCGATTACGGCGTCATCGAAGTCGGCCAGCGCGATCACTTCTACCGCAACAACGGCAACGGCACATTTACCGACGTCACGCACGAGGCGGGCTTCAGCGGCAACGATCATGGCCTGGCCGTAACGTGGTGGGACTACAACAGCGACGGCCGCCCCGACTTGTACGTCGCCAACGACTTCTACGCCTCCGACTATCTGTACCGCAACAACGGCGACGGCACGTTCACCGACGTCGCCCCGCAAGCCATTCCGCACACGCCGTGGTTCTCGATGGGCAGCGACGTGGGCGACATCAACAACGACGGGCTGTTCGATTTCATCGGCACCGACATGGCCTCGCGCACCGACTACCGGGCCAAGCTCACGGTCGGCGAGATCTTCGATTTTGTCTGGTTTCTCGAGCGGCCGATCCCGCGGCAGTACATGCGGAACGCAGTCTATCTCAACACGGGCGTCGAGCGGCTGCTGGAAGTGGCCTACCTGACCGGCCTGGAAGCCACGAATTGGACCTGGTCGGTCCGTCTTGTCGACCTCGATCAAGACGGCCGGCTCGACGTCCATTTCACCAACGGCATGAGCCGCGACTGGACGAACATCGATCTCAAAAACCAGGCACTGAAATTCGGGCCGCAGAACTCCGATGCGTTCCATGCCTTTTGGGACAAACAGCCGCCGCTGGCCGAGGCCAACCTGGCGTTCCGCAACCTGGGCGAGCTGCGGTTCGAGGATGTCAGCGCGGCGTGGGGGCTCGACGACGTCGGCGTGTGTTTCGGTGCAGGGTTCGGCGATCTCGACGGCGACGGCGATTTGGATCTGGTCGTCAACAACTTCGACGGCATGGTGGGCGTGTTCCGCAACAACGGCACGTCGGGGCACGCGATCAAGCTGCGACTGGCAGGCTCGACGAGCAACCGCTGGGGAATCGGCGCGACCGTGCGGTTCGCGCGGGTGGCCAGTCGCAGGCCGGTTACCTCACGCTGTCGCGCGGATTCATGTCCTCCAGCGAACCGGTCGTTCACTTTGGATTGGGCGCGGCGGAGGTGATCGACGAGCTCGACATCGAGTGGCCCAGCGGCCAGAAGCAATCGTTCGCCAACCTGCCGGCGGACCGCTTTTACACGGTTACGGAACCAGTAGGTCCGGCGAGCCGAGCCGGACAAGCGGAAGCGTCGAGTCGTGAGGATGCAAAACCAAGACCAAAGTCCGCCTCGGCTCGGCGGACCTATTCGCTATTTATTCCTTCGAACGTGCTGGAATCGTTCACGCATCGCGAACGGACGTTCGACGATTTTGCTCGGGAGCCGCTGCTGGCCCTGCGACTGTCGCAGCTCGGCCCGGGTCTCGCGGCCGGCGATGTGAACGGCGACGCGCGCGACGACCTTTTCCTCGGCGGCGCGAGCGGCAATGCGGGCACGTTCAGTCTCAACCAGGGCGGCGGCAAGTGGTCGCTGCTGCAGGATCTCTTTCCACCCTGGAGCGAGAACCTCGATGTCGAAGACATGGGCACGCTGCTGTTCGATGCCGACGGCGACTCCGATCTTGATTTGCTCCTCGTGAGTGGCGGCGTCGAATGCGAGCCCAACGATCCGCTGCTCCGCGACCGTTTGTTTTTGAACGACGGCAAGGGAGCGTTCAGCCACCCGGCGACGGACATGCTGCCCGATCTGCGCGACAGCGGCAGCGTGGCCGCGGCGGCCGACTTCGACCGCGACGGCGACCTCGATCTGTTCATTGGCAGCCGCTGTGTACCGGGCCGGTTTCCTGAAACGCCTGTCAGCCGACTACTCGAAAACGAAAAGGGCACGTTCCGCGAAGCGACCGCCAAACGCGCGCCCGAGCTCGAGCGCTCCGGGCTCGTGACCAGTGGTCTGTGGTCCGATGTCAACGGCGACGGGTGGATCGACTTGCTCGTTACGCACGACTGGGGCCCGGTGAAAGTTTTCATCAACGAGCACGGGAAACTGCGCGACGCAACCGAGTCTGCCGGCCTCGCGAACTTGCTCGGTTGGTGGAACGGCATTGCCGGTCGCGACCTCGACGGCGACGGCGACATCGATTACGTGGCGACGAATCTTGGGCGAAACACCACGTATCGGGTGTCGGCCGAGCGACCGGCGAAACTGTTTTATGGCGACTTCGCGGCCAACGGAAAGCCGCTGGCGATCGAAGCCAAATACGACGAGCAGGGCCGCCTGGTGCCCGCGCAACAAGCCGGAAATGGAAAAAGCACTGCCGCTGGTGGAAGCGGCGTTTCCAACGTTCCATGAATTCGCGGCCGCCACGCTCGCTGATATCGTCGGCGAAAAACCTCTGGCCGATGCGCTGGAGCTATCCGCCAATACTGCAGTTAGCGTGGTCCTCCGCAACGATGGCGCGGGGCACTTCACGGTGGAGCCGCTGCCGGTTCTTGCGCAAGTGTCCGCCAGCCTTCGGCGTGGTGATGACCGACTTCAATGCCGACGGGTTCACCGATGTGTATCTGGTGCAGAACTCGTTTTCACCGCGCCGCGAGATCGGCCGCTGGGACGGCGGGATTAGCGTGTCTGCTGGCCGGACAGCAAAACGGCCGCTTGGCGGCCGTGCCGTTTGCCGAAAGCGGATTGGTTGTCCCGGGCGATGCCAAGAGCGCGGTCGTCACGGACCTCAACGGCGACGCCCGGCCGGATGTTGTCGTCGGAAGGAATGACGCGAATGTGCTGGCGTTTGAAAACCAAGGCATGCCGGGACGCCGCGTCGCCGCGGTCCGCCTCCGCGGCCGCGCGGGCAATCCCACCGGTGTCGGCGCAAGTTTCCGTGATTCGCAACGATGGCCTGCGGCAAACGGCAGAGGTTCATGCCGGCGGCGGGTACTTGTCGCAACAATCCCCCACGACTCTGGTTCGGCCTGGGCGAGCGGGCACAAATTTCTTCCATCGAAGTCCGCTGGCCAGACGGCAAAACCACCAAATACACGCCCAGGCCCGACGAATTGCAGATAGTGATTCCCCAGCAGTAGGTCCGGCGAGCCGAGCCGGACGGTATTCCTGTGTGGCATGCCTTCGCCGGTTTCGGCGTAGGCATGGGAGCACATGCTTATGGGCTGAAGCCCGAAAGCATGCCACCCGACGACGACGG
Organism: uncultured Planctomycetota bacterium; assembly: GCA_963786455.1. Classification (GTDB taxonomy): domain Bacteria; phylum Planctomycetota; class Planctomycetia; order Pirellulales; family Lacipirellulaceae; genus JABDGM01. Next base: position 244,402 of record CAWAZX010000025.1, read on the forward strand.
TTAACGTGATCCACGACCATTTACGGTCGTTCCCGCCGCAGGCGATATTAGGCCCGGCATTTATGCCGCGTTGATCGATCCAAACATTCGCGTTCGTGTCGGAGCTGGGCTGCGGCGACCGCCGCAGCCCAGCTCCGACACGAAGAAATCACGAGCCAACAAACCCGGCATCAATGCCGGGCCTATTACGAGAAGAAGGGGCATAAATGCCCCTCGACGCAGCTACAATTAAAGTGCTATGCGCAGCCAAAATGCTGGGTGCATCGACACTCGTCAACCAAGCACACGCCCAAGCCCGACGAATTGTCGGTCACAATTGCGCAACCGAAGTCGGAACGACTGGCGGCACCTCCGTAAAAACCTCGGGTTTTCGCAAAGATGGCCATAATTCCTCCCCCTATTTTTGGCCATCTTAGGAGGAGCAGTCTTAACACGGAGTTTCGAAGGCGGAGACAGGTCCATTATTTGGAGCGATTGTGACCGTACACAGACTCCATGTGAAAATTGGACCAGTCCCCTTCGATTGGGAATATGTTTTTGTGCACTAAGGATTGCATGTTGTGCACCATTATGATACCCTGTGAGGATTGCAGGCGGCGCACCGGAACGAGATGGCCGGGTTGCGCAAGCGGGCGGCAAACAAGTGCTGGGACCGATCGATGACGAGAGAGATCGCAGTTCGAGTTATTCTGCGCGATGGCAGTCGCGATTGGCGCATCGTCGTCCGGTCGCTGTTCATACTGGCATTCCTCACGGCGGTCGGCTGCGACGGCGGCACGCAGGTCAATAAGCCGACGGATGAAGTTATCTGCGGGGCATGTTCCGTACGTATGCGACCGCGGCACGCGACTCTGGGTCGACCGCCAAAGGATCATGGAGGAGATGAAGGCGATCTATGCCGCGCTCGATCCGGATCCGTCGAAGTACGTTAGTTCGCCGCGCGACGGAGAGGAATTTATTGTCGTCTGGGGCCTGGACCTAGAGCAGGACTTCGGGCGACACGGTGGTCGCATATGAACGCAAGGGTGTCGACGGGAAACGGATGGTCGTCACGGCCGACAGCGACATCCGAGAGGTGACGGACGATGAATTACGCCAGCTGAAATTCCCGAAGGATCACAAACCAGAGATTTGATGCCCCTAAAAACCCCCTCTCCGTTTGGGAGAGGGTCGGGGTGAGGGTGCCTATATCGTTTTCATCTTGTCGCATTTTTTCGCTTCACCAAGGTGGAGAGGAGTCGTGATATGGCGCGTACCAATGGACAACGCAGATTCGGTCTTTCGGTCGCACCAGGAACGCACCTAGGTTTCGCGAGCGACTCGACTGAGCTCGCCGAAGTCCGAGCGGGACAGCGTCCACCTGCGGCTCGGTGGATACAGGTTTCACTTTGGTGGAGCTGTTGGTCGTCATCGCAATCATCGGCATCCTGGTCGCACTTTTATTGCCGGCGATCCAGGCCGCCCGCGAGGCGGCCCGTCGTTCGCAATGCCAGAACAACGTGAAGCAATGGAGCCTGGCTTGCCTGCTTCACATCGATTCGCACAAGGCATTTCCGACCGGCTGGTTGGCCCGGAATTTTCGAGCGGCCAAAACGTCCGCCAGATGTCGGCGGCACGCCTGAAGTCCTCGAAGGATCAGAGCCTGGGGATGGATGTACCAGGTGATGCCGTTCATCGAATGTCAAAATCTGTGGAGCCTGCCACGAAACCAAGAGCTTCGTCATCTACCGCGAGGGGCCCAGCCGAAGGGCGTTTGCCCCAGTCGACGGCCACGCACCATCCACACTTTTTGGCTGCCCACCGGCGAAATGCTTTCGGATTATTCCGGAAATGGCGGCGACACCAGCGATAGTGGAGGACGTGCGACTGAAGGGTTGACACCGCTCCCATTGTCGATCCGGCGACGCAGTCGACCCGACGGCCCAACGTCACACGGAGTGATAATCACGCAGGATCGAGGCTTAAGAAATCCGGGCGCATTAAGAAATCCACTTGTGTCGACAAAGCACATCACCGACGGTACTTCGCACACGATGCTGTTGGCGAGAGAAATATGTGCCGTCGAACACGTACCTTGGTGGATCCTATGGCGACAATTTCGCCTGGACGCGCGGCTCCGAATGGGAAGGTGTCCGCTATGCTTGGCCGTTACAATGCAAATCAACGAATCCGGACATTGGGTGCGCAATGATACTCCTGTGAACAACGCACCTAATGCCCGTTGGCGAAGTTGCTTGCAATTGTTGTATTTTCGGCGGCGTCCATCCGGGCGGATTCAATGCCGGCTTCTCGGATGGTTCGACACGTGCAATTCGCCTACGATGTCGAATTTGTTGTCTTCCAGCGAATGGCCAACCGTCAGGATGGACAATCGAACGACGGAGGTTCGTAGAGCGTTTGCGAATGGCTTGTTTCCTGCTGATTTCGGCTTCGAGTGCGCAGGTCCTCACCGCTCGATAAATCCATGCCTCTTCTGCCACGGCGGATCTTCGACCCCAGAGAGAGGCGAGTTTTTCACCTCTCCCACAGGCAGAGGCGGATCACGCGCTGGCCGATTTCGTTTTCGCCGCGTTGCCGCTTTGGATATGCTCCATGAGCTGCTGGACGATCGGCTTCTGATCGCGGATGTGGCGCAAGAGCGCTTTCTTCGCGTCGTTCCAGCGCTCTTCGATCAGCGCTTCCAGGATTTCGCGATGCTGGCCGGCCATCTCTTCCACCACGTGCGCTTCCGGCGCGGCGTAGTCGAATAGCGTCGTGTAGTACACCGCCTGCCGTTCGAAGAAATCGATGATGTAGCGGTTGCCCGAGAGCTTGATCCAATAGCTGTGCAGGTTGTTGTTGAGGGCGCCCATCTGCATGTCGCCGCCGCGCGGCGAGCGGTTGCCCTCCAGGAATTGCTCGAGCACTTCCTTCTGCAATTTGGGCCGGGCTTCTTCCAGTGCCTTGAGCTCCAGCGCTTGCCGAACTTCGATGAAATCGCACAGGTCCTTGGTGTCGAACTTCCGCACCCGCCAGCCGCACCGCGGCACGTGCTCCAATAACCCCTGGCCGGCCAGCCGGCTGAGGATCGGCCGCAGCACCGTGCGGCCGATGCCATAGCGGGAGGCGGCCGCCGCCTCGCGAATGTAGCGCGTGTCGCCGGTGAGGCTCATGCGAATGAGGTCGGCACGGATCGCCGCTTCGCGGTCTTTGGGCAGCTCCAGCGGCAGCGACGGTTTGGAGCGCCGCTTCGCGGCCGGCGGAGTGTCGCCCACCTGCAGCCGGCCGTTGTCGAGCGTCTTCAAATAGCCTTCAGAAACCAGCCGCGTCACGGCCGTGCGCACCGGCGTGAGGCTCACCTTATAGTGCTTGGCCAGCGCAGAGAATGTGAGCTTGCACGGCAGAGCATCTTTCGACTCGATGCGCGACGCCAGGTCTTCGTAAACATGATCGGCAAGCGTCATGTGGCAGGCCGCGTGATTGCGGCGTGATGAAGTGACTTAAAACTAAATGCTTAAACCGCCAAGACGCCAAGGACGCCAAGGAAGACCAAGGAGCAGAAGAAGAAGGATTCCATATATATATCCTGCATCTTGGCGTTCTTGGCGGTTGGACTGTTCAGAGTCTGAAAGAAGCTCGACCGGACTCTACAAAATTCTCGGAGGTATGCTACTGACCCCTCCGCAATGTGTCAATCAAAGCCCACGCCGCGCCGCCCGACGACACTGAGTCGATCAACCCGTGCGCAGCGGCAACTCCAATTCGCGGTGAGTTAATTCGGTGCCGGAACCTGCAGCGGATCGAAGCGCGAGCGAACGCACTCGGCCACTCCCAATTCCTTCAATTCATTATACGCGTTCGCGGCAAATAGTTGACCTTGTGCACAAGGTAACGTAAGCTGAGCGGGTCTCGTATCTCACACCAAGCGGAAGCCGTACGATGAAAACACTAGTCGCAGCCGGATTGTCGCTTCTGAGCGTGGTCGCGCTCGCGGCCGTTGGCACCAATCTCAGCCTGCGCAAGAGCGGGGCCGTCGCGGCAGCGGCGAGAGTCTGCGGCCCAATCTCGCGCTGGTGGCGAAACCATCCGCTTCGTTCGTCTCCGGCGACACGACGGTCAACGCACTCAACGATGGTTACGAGCCGCGCAGCTCGCGCAGTCGCGGCCGCGGCAATTCCTACGGCAACTGGCCACGCCAGGACACGCAATGGGTCGAATACGAGTGGAGCCAGCCGATCAGCACCAACAGGATCGAAGTGTACTGGTGGGCCGACGGGCAGGGCGTGGGTCTGCCGGTCGCATCGCGACTGCTCTACTGGAACGAGAATGAGTTTGTCCCCGTAGACAATGCCGAGGGGTTAGGCGTCGAACGGGACCAATTCAACACGACGACGTTCGACGAAGTCACCACATCGAAGCTGCGGCTGGAGATCGATTCCGACGAAGGGTTCTCGACTGGCATACTCGAATGGAGGGTGCTTGATTCGGGGAAGTCGCCGAAGTTTCCGCCGTCGGTGAAGGCCGGCATCGATCGCGTCGTGGTGCTGGGCGGCAAAACGTATCTCAACGGCGACGGTCAAGACGCTCGGTGTCGCGGACGACTCGATATCGGTAATGTGGAGCAAGGAATCGGGCCCCGGCGAAGTGACGTTCGCCAACGCATCTGCCAGCGAGACCACGGCCACTTTTTCTGAGCTGGGCGATTACGTGCTCAAGCTCACGGCCAAGGACGGCGACCTGGACGGCTCCGCCACGCTCAAAGTGAAGGTCGACGCGCCGCCGCCGGCAAAGCCGCTGGGCGTGGTTTACACCAAGCGTTACAAGATCGACAGCCCGCTGTGGAACCACCGCGCCAAGGCGCTGATCGTCAACTGGATTCCCCATTGCATCGAGCAAATCGAAACGCCCGATTTGCGGCAGGGCGCCGGCGGCATCGACAATTTCATCGACGCCGCCAACAAGCTGGCCGGCAAGGCAGCACGGCCGGCATCGCGGCTATGTGTTCTCCAACGCCTGGGTGCATCAGACCGTCGAGTCGATGTGCATCGCGCTGATGGTCGATCCGCAGGGCGACGGGGAGATCATCGCCGCGCAGAACGAAATGAAGGCCACGCTGGAGGATTGGATTCCCAAGATCCTCGCCGCCCAGGAGCCGGACGGCTACCTGCAAACGGCGTTCACGCTGGACGACGCGCAAGAAGCGGTGGTCGCCGCGCAATCGCGGCCGATCATGAGGGCTACACCGCCGGCTATTTCATCGAATCGGCGATCAATCACTACACGCTGACCGACGGCACCGACCTGCGGCTGTACAACGCCGCCAAGAAGCTGGCCGATTGCTGGGTCGCGAACATCGGTCCCGGCCGGGCAAGAAAGAGTGGTACGACGGCCATCAGGAAATGGAGCAGGCGCTGGTGCGCTTCGGCCGCTTCGTGAACGACATGGAAGGCGGCGGCAAAGGCGATGCGTACATCAAGCTGGCCAAGTTCCTGCTCGATTGCCGTAGCCGAGCGACGGCAGCGAATACGACCAGAGCCACGTGCCCGTGCAGCAGCAGTACGAAGCGGTGGGGCACGCCGTGCGGGCCGTGTACAACTACTCCGGCATGGCCGACGTGGCCACGGAAACCGGCGACCTCGACTACCGCAGCGCGGTGATGTCGCTGTGGGACAACATCACCAACAAGAAGTATTACGTCACCGGCGGCATCGGCAGCGGCGAAACTTCCGAAGGCTTCGGCCCCAACTATTCGCTGCGGCACAACGCGTATTGCGAATCGTGCTCGAGCTGCGGGCAGATTTTCTTCCAGTACAAGATGAACCTGTCGTACCACGACGCCAAGTACGCCGACCTGTACGAAGAGACGATGTACAACGCGCTGCTGGGCTCGATCGACCTGGAGGGCAAGAATTTCTACTACCAGAATCCGCTCGAAGGCGGCTGGCCGCGCTATCCGTGGCACGCCTGCCCGTGCTGCGTGGGCAACATTCCGCGGACACTGCTGATGGTGCCCACGTGGACGTACGTGAAAGACGACGACGGCCTCTACGTGAACATGTTCATCGGCAGCACGATCAAGGTCGACGACGTGGCGGGCACCGACGTCGAAATGGTGCAGGAGACCGACTACCCGTGGAGCGGCAAGGTCGCGATCACCGTCAATCCGGCGGAGGCGAAACAGTTCGCCGTGCGCGTGCGTGCGCCGAACCGCAGCGTGAGCGAGCTGTACACGAGCACGCCGGAGGCCGACGGCATTGAGTCGATCTGCGGTCAACGGCCAGCCAGTCGAAGGCGGAAATCGAGAACGGCTACGCGGTGATCGACCGCGAGTGGAAGGCCGGCGACAAGATCGACCTGGTGCTGCCGATGAAGCCGCAGCGCGTGAAATGCATCGACGAAGTCGAAGCCAACCGCGGCCGCGTGGCGCTCCGCTACGGACCGCTGGTGTACAACATCGAAGCGTCGACGGCAACAACATGGACGGCGTGCTCGATCGCGATGCCGAGCTGACGACCGAGTGGCGGCCCGATTTGCTGGGCGGCGTGGTGGTGATCAAGGGCGAGTTCGCCGACGGCTCGCCGCTGGTGGCGATCCCGAACTTCGTGCGGAATAACCGCATTCCCCAGCGCGAGCGCGGAAATCGAGAAGGCGGCGGCGCTGGCCGCCGCCGCGGCGAAATTCCGGCGGCACGATCCGCGGTGTGGATCAGGGATGAATGATTCTTCATGGAGGGGCGTTTACGCCCCTTCTGCCATAATAGGCCCGGCATTTATGCCGGGTTCGTTACGCGCCCGTTCCATTTTCGGCGGTGCGTTCGTCCGCGGCGTCGCCGCGGACAAACGCACCGCCGAGAACAATGGTGCATTGCAAAACCCGGCATGAATGCCGGGCCTATCATCGCCTGCGGCGGGAACGACCGTAAACGGTAGTGGGTGAATGTGGCCGAGAATTCGTAGCGACTAAATCTAACTGGGTTACGACGCGAGAAGTGCTTGCATTGACGCTGCGGTGCTCTACCGGTACAAAAAACGGTTCATTCCCTGCCACTTCCGCCGCAATTCAAGGAGTCCCACTTGACCATCAGCGAACGCAAGAAGGAAATTCGTCGGCGCCGCAAGCGCCGCGAAAAGCTCACGCATCTGAAGAAGCGCCTGCCCAAAGCCACCAAGAGCGAGCAGGTGGAAATCGCCCGCAAGGTTCGCGATATGACGCCGGGCGCTGAGGTTGTGATCTCCAATTGGGGCCTGGCGCCGGTGGACCGCTAGATGAAAGAATGACCAATGACCAAGCACCAATGCCCAATCTTTTTGGTCATTGCGATTTGGTCATTGGTCATTTTCCTACACTACTTGCGCCGACAGAATCTCATCGCCGCGTGATTTATCGCCTTTGCGGGCCGACCCGTTGCCGCCGCCGATCGCGCGGAACGTAAAGTCCTCGCCGTCGTAGTCGATGCGGATTGTACTCTCTTCCGGAATCTCGCCTTTGAGTAGCTCCGTGGCCAATCGGTTCTGCAGCTCCTGCTGAATCACGCGCTTCAGCGGCCGGGCGCCGTTGGCCGGGTCGTAACCGCGGTTGGCGATTTCCGTCCGGGCCGCATCGGTGACCTCCAAACCGAAACCGCGCTTGTCCAACAGCTTTGCCAGCCGGTTGACCTGCATGTCGACTATCTGGCGGATGTCTTCCCGCGAGAGTGGTTTGAACACGATGATCTCGTCGACCCGGTTGAGGAACTCCGGCAGGAACCTCACTTGAAGGCCTTCCATCACGGCGGTGCGCATCTCCTCGTAGCTGCCGCCTTGGCCGGCCAGCTCCTGGATCATCTGGCTGCCGACATTCGAGGTCATCACGATGATCGTGTTGGTGAAGTCGACCGTGTGGCCGTGGCTGTCGGAGAGCCGGCCGTCGTCGAGCACCTGCAGCAGGATATTGAACACGTCGCGGTGGGCTTTTTCGATCTCGTCGAGCAGGATCACTGCGTAGGGCCGCCGGCGGACCGCTTCGGTGAGCATGCCACCTTCTTCGTAGCCGACGTATCCTGGCGGCGCGCCGATCAGCCGGCTCACCGTGTGCTTCTCCATGAATTCGCTCATGTCGATGCGAACCATGGCGTTCTCATCATCAAACAGCACTTCGGCGAGCGCTTTACACAGCTCGGTTTTGCCGACGCCGGTGGGGCCGCAGAAAATGAACGAGCCGATTGGGCGGTTGGGATCCTGCAACCCGCTGCGGCTTCGGCGCACGGCGTTCGACACGGCCTCGACGGCTTCCTGCTGGTCCACGAGCCGCTGGTGCAGCCGTTCTTCGAGCACGAGCAGCTTGGCCTTTTCTTTCTCGAGCATTCGCGACACCGGTACGCCGGTCCACGCGCTCACCACTTCGGCAATTTCGTCCGGGCCGACCTCTTGGCGCAACAGTCGCCGGCCGTCGGCACCGGCCACCTTCTCGCCCGTGGCCTGCTTCGACTCGGCGTCCTCTAAATGCTTCTGCAAGTTCTTGCGTTCGACGTCCAGCTCGTAAAGTTTCTGATAGGCTGCCTCATCCACGCGGCCAGCAGCTTGCTGCTCGCGGACCTTGGCCGCCTGTTGATCGTAACGAAGCTTCACGTCTTCGATGCGGCGTTGCACTTCGGCCACGTCGCCCAGCCCCAGCTTTTCGGCCTCCCATTGCTCGCGGAGACTGGCCAGCTTCTTGCGAAGCTCGGCCATCTCTTCGTGGATTTCTTCCAGCCGATCCTTGGCGTGCTCTTCGGTTTCTTGTTCGAGTTGCCGGGCGGCCAGCTCGAGCTGCGTAAGCCGCCGCTGAACTTCGTCGATCTCGGTCGGCACGCTTTCCAGCTCCATAGCCAGGCGGCTGGTGGCTTCGTCCATAAGGTCGATCGCCTTATCCGGCAGAAAGCGATCGGAGATGTACCGGTTGGAAAGTTCGGCCGCGGCCACGAGCGCGGAGTCCTTGATCCGCACGCCCTTGTGATGCGCTTCGTAACGCGGCTTCAGACCGCGGAGGATGGCGATCGTATCTTCGACATTCGGCTCGCCGACCTGTACTGGTTGGAAGCGTCGCTCCAGTGCAGGATCTTTCTCGATGTACTTGCGATATTCGTCGAGCGTGGTGGCGCCGATGCAGCGCAGCTCTCCGCGGGCGAGCGCCGGCTTCAGCAAATTGGCGGCATCGCTGCCGCCTTCAGCCCGGCCTGCGCCCACCACCGTATGCAGTTCGTCGATGAACAAGATGATGTTGCCGGCATCGATCACTTCTTTGACAAGCGCTTTGAGCCGCTCTTCGAACTCGCCACGGAACTTCGTGCCGGCCACGAGAGCACCCATGTCGAGCGCGACGACTCGCTTGTTCTTGAGGCTCTCCGGCACGTCGCTCTGTACAATCCGCTGGGCCAACCCTTCGACAATTGCGGTTTTGCCGACACCCGGCTCGCCGATCAACACCGGGTTGTTCTTGGTACGCCGGGAGAGCACCTGGATCACGCGGCGGATTTCCTTATCACGGCCGATCACAGGGTCGAGCTTACCCTGTCGGGCGCGCTCCACCAGGTCGATACCGTACTTCTCCAGTGCCTGGAACTTGCCTTCCGGCGTTTGATCGGTCACGCGCGCACTCCCGCGAACTGCCCGCAACGCACCCAGTAGCTTGTCTTTCGTGATCGCGTTGAGCTGCAGAACTTCCCGGGCCTTCGATGCCGTGCCAGCGAGCGCAAGCAACAAGTGCTCCGTCGACACGAACTCATCCTTCATCCCATCGGCTTCGGCTTGGGCCGCATCGAGAACTTTGGAGAGTGGCGGAGAGAGCCCGGGCGGCGAACCGCCACTGGCCTTCGGCAAATGCTTGAGCTCGGCCTCGAGGATCTTTTCAAGCTGCGCGACATTGGCACCGATCTTCTCGAGCACCGGCCGCACGATCCCGCCGCCCTCTTCCTGCAAGAGGGACGTCAACAGATGCACCGGCTCAATCTGCGGATTCCCCGCCTCGGCGGCCATCTCCTGCGCGGGCCACAGCCTCCTGAGCCTTGATCGTCAGTTTGTCGAAACGGAAGGGCATAGGAGGAGGAGCTGGAGGATTCAGCGATGTAGGATAGGTTGCTTGTGCATTAATCCGGCACACGAACGATGTTGCTAATCACGACAACTCGATCATCCGCACGAAATTCGAAGTAGAATCGCAGCGGCCATCGAGACGCCGCAGTTGCTCGCTTAGGTAGACCGAGTCTCGCAATGGATTTTCAGCAAGTAGCCGATCCGCTGCGTTGGCAGCCTCGGAGACTTGCTTTCGATCGTCGGCGTCCGTCCACATCGTCGCGAGGTCATCTTCTGCCTCCGGAGTGCTAAGGACTGTATAGCGACTCATGACGCCTTATTCTCTTGCCGTTCTAGCTCCTTGAGTCGTTTGATGACATCCGAATACGGAATCCTCGGCTGATCGGAAGCCAAGCGCCGTTTTGCTTCGTCGATAATGGCAGCTTCCTCGTCCGAAATCTTGGGCGGGAGCCGGACGATTACGTTTCCCTGACCGTCGGCAAACACTACGTCGTCGGTCGCGGACGCCAGTTGATGCAGTTGGTCACCTGTGAGGATAATTTCGGTCACGGGTTGCATTCTCCCGGGGTTGCGTGGGTCCGACTCCATTCTACAACCGTAACGAGCAGCGGTGCTAATCTTCCTGTGATCCCCAGGCCTCGGAACCCTCACCTCTGCCCGATCATTACTTCTTCACCTCGAACTCCGCGTCGATTGCATCGTCTTCCGGCGTCGTAGCGGACGGGCCTTCGGACGGTCCGTTCGCGGATGGGCCAGCGCCGGGTGCTGCTCCCGCACTCGCCGCAGTCTTGTACAACGCTTCGCTCATGGCGTGCGAGGCAGCTTCCAGCTCGCCGACGGCGCTTTTGATCTTGTCCGGGTCGTCGCCCTTGGCTGCTTCGCGAACTTTCGCGATCGCCGCTTCGAGCGATTGCCGGTCCGTGTCGCGCAGCTTGTCGCCTTGTTGCTTCATCAGTTTTTCGAGCTGATACGCACGCGAATCGGCCTCGTTTCGTGCCTCGACCACCGCGCATTTGCGCCTGTCCTCGGCTGCGTGTGAGTCGGCGTCTTTGCGCATCTTGTCGATTTCCGATTCCGAGAGCCCGCTGGATTGCTCGATCCGCACGGTCTGCTCGGTGCCAGTGCCAAGGTCCTTGGCCGCCACGCTGAGGATGCCGTTGGCGTCGATGTCAAACTTGACTTCGATTTGCGGCACGCCCCGCGGCGCCGGAGGAAGGCCTTCCAGGTTGAACTGGCCCAGCAGCCGATTGTCGTTCGCCATTTCGCGCTCGCCTTGGAACACGCGCACGGTGACCGCGGTTTGATTGTCGTCGGCCGTGCTGAAAACTTGCTTCCGCTCGGCGGGAATCGTCGTGTTGCGCTCGACGAGCTTGGTCATCACGCCGCCGAGCGTTTCGATGCCCAGCGACAAGGGTGTCACGTCGAGCAGCAGAATGTCCTGCACTTCGCCGGAGAGCACGCCGCCTTGAATGGCTGCGCCGACCGCGACGACCTCGTCCGGATTAACGCCCTTGTGCGGCTCCTTGCCGTCGAACAGATCTTTTACGACTTGCTGCACCTTAGGGATCCGCGTCGAACCGCCGACCAGCACCACTTCATCGATCTTGCTGGGATCCAGCTTGGCGTCCTTGAGCGCCTGCTTGACCGGACCGCGGACGCGGTCAATCAAGTGATCCACCAGCCGCTCGAATTCGGCGCGGGTGATTGTCATCTGTAAGTGCTTCGGGCCGTTCGCATCGGCCGTGATAAATGGCAGGTTGATGTCCGTGGTCTGGGCGGAGCTAAGCTCTTTCTTCGCCTTTTCGCACGCTTCCTGCAGCCGCTGCAACGCCATGTGGTCCTTACGCAGGTCGATACCCTGCTCGCGTTGAAACTGCTCAGCCACGTGGTTGATGAGCACTTCGTCGAAATCGTCGCCACCCAGGTGCGTGTCGCCGTTCGTGGAGATCACGCGGAACACACCTTCGGCCACTTCGAGTACGGAGACATCGAACGTGCCGCCGCCCAGGTCGAACACGCAAATGGTTTCTTCGCCCTTCTTGTCGAGGCCGTAGGCGAGTGATGCGGCGGTGGGCTCGTTGATGATGCGGGCCACTTCGAGGCCGGCGATTTGCCCGGCGTCTTTCGTGGCCTGTCGCTGAGCGTCGTTGAAGTACGCCGGCACGGTGATGACCGCCTTGTTCACCTTGTGGCCCAAATATGCCTCGGCCGCCTCCTTCAGTTTGCGCAGGATCATGGCGGAGATTTCCGGCGGGGTGAATTCCTTGTCGCCCGCGCGGACTTTCACGTAGTCTTCCCGTCCACCGACAACCTCGTAGGGCACCATCTTTTCTTCGCTCTCGACTTCACTGTGCCGCCGCCCCATGAAGCGCTTGATCGAATAGACGGTACGCTTCGGGTTCGTGACAGCTTGCCGCGCGCAGGTTCACCCACGAGCACTTCGCCCTTGTCGTTGAACGCGACGACGCTCGGCGTGAGCCGGTTGCCTTCGGCGTTGGGGATGACCTTCGCCTCTTTGCCTTCCATCACCGCGACGACAGAATTGGTCGTGCCCAAGTCGATGCCAATGATTTTTTCACCAGCAGCCATAAATCTCTCCTATCAAGGTCCGCACGGCTCCAACCGTTGTGGCGGGCAACTCGCAGACCAAAAATGTTCGATTCGAAGTTTGTCGCGCCAGATTGTGGTGGCAATCAATCTTGTTTTGCACTGCGCGGTTAGTTGCGCAGCCCCAACCCCCGCTGACGGAACGGTGTCCTTCCCCGCAATAAGCAAAGTGCGTGCCTCAGTATGTACTCCGCACTAGCGTCCGTCGTAACCTGTTGTAGAATAGCGATTTAGCGGCGCGTCCCGCTCATTAGAAGCGGCCATCGGGCACAGACGTAGTATTCCCTAGCTGCCAATTTGACGTTTTATCTCGGCTCACCAATGGCAAAAGCATTCCCCGAATCTGCCAGACTGGCAGACCACTGCGTGCAACATTTTATGTGTCAATGCCTTAACGCACGCTGTGGAGTCAGATACTAGAGATTCTTGGAAAATGGCTAAGCAGAAAAAACCAGCGGTGCGAAGACGGGCGCGCAGAATCTCGGACGGCCATCAAGCATCCGACGATTCGAACGAATTGGCCACCAATCCGGCGAAGCGGACGATCGCCGAGTTGCGCAGCGAATTGGACGAGATTGATCAGACGATTGTCGAGACGATCAATCGCCGCGCGGCGATCGCCCAGCAAATTGGCCAGTTGAAACGCGGCGATGCCAAGGGTGTATTCGACCCAGCGCGGGAAAGCGAGGTGCTCCAAAGTGCGGTGGCCAACAACATCGGACCTCTCACCGATGACGCGGTGCGGGCCGTGTTTCGCGAATTGGTAAGCGCTTCGCGTGATGTGCAATTGCCGACGCGAGTTGCCTATCTCGGCCCGGAATTCACGTTCAGCCACCTGGCAGCGATCGAAGGGTTCGGACAGTCGGCCGAGCTCGTGCCTGTGGGTACGATCGCTGTGGTGTTCGAAGAAGTGGAGCGCGGTCAGGCCCAGTTTGGCGTCGTGCCGATGGAGAATTCCACAGATGGGCGCGTGTCGGACACGCTGGAATGTTTCGCTCGGTCGCACGTGCGGATTTGTGCCGGACTGCCGCTGCGGATTCACCATTGCCTTTTGGGCCTCGGCGCGAGACGACCTGCGTACCGTGTACAGCAAACCGCAGCCGCTGTCGCAATGCCGCAATTGGCTCGCGCGGCACGTGCCGAACGTGGACCTGCACGAGGTAGGGAGCACGGCCGATGCCGCTCGTCGGGCAAAAGACGATCCGCGTTCGGCCGCCGTGGCCAGCGCTCAAGCCGGAGTACATTATGGCTTGCCGGTGCTTGTGCGGAACATCGAGGACAACGCGCATAACGTGACGCGATTCGCAGTGATTTCCACCAACACGGCCGAGCGGACTGGCAAGGACAAAACGGCGCTCATGTTCCAGATCGCGCACCAACCGGGGGCCCTGGCCGACGCAATGGTGATCTTCAAGCGAAGCCGGCTAAACATGACGTGGATCGAATCATTCCCCATTCCCGGCACCCTCGGCACGTATCTGTTCTTCGTCGAATTCGTCGGCCACCAGGATGATGCCAACGCTCGGCGAGCAATCGCAGCGCTCGCAAAGAATGCTTTGCGGCTTGAGGTCCTGGGCTCCTATGCGCAGACCGATCCGATCGGGTAGAGTAGTCCGGAAGTCGAGAGCTCAGAGTCGAGAGTCAAGAGCCAGAAATGGCGTTGGCGTTGCGACTTGGCTTGCTCGACGAATGATTCTGGCTCTTGACTCTAGACTCTTGACTTTCAGCCATGCGTCGCAAACTGATTGCCGGTAACTGGAAAATGAATACGGATCGCGCCTCGGCGGTGTCGTTGGCGCGTAATATTGCCGAGCGGGCTGGCGAGTTTGGCCGCCTGGATTTGTTGGTTTGTCCGCCAGCGGTTTATTTGCTGCCGGTGCTCGAGGTGATTTCCAAATCGCCCGTCGCGCTGGCGCGCAAAACATGTATCACGAGGCCAATGGCGCGTTTACCGGCGAGATCAGCGTTGCGATGCTGAAGGATATTGGCTGCCGATATGTAATCCTCGGTCATAGCGAGCGGCGGCATATTTTGGGCGAAACCGACACGGACGTGAACCGCAAAACACTGGCCGCGTTGGCGGCGGGGCTCATTCCCATCGTCTGTGTCGGGGAATTGCTCGCCGAACGCGAGGCGAGCCGAACCGCCGAGGTGATCAGCCGCCAGTTTCACGGCTCGCTGGCCGATGTTTCTCCCGACCAGATTGAGCAGGTGGTGATTGCTTACGAGCCGGTTTGGGCCATTGGCACGGGCAAAGTGGCCACGCCAGAGGAAGCGGAGGCCGTTCATGGTGACCTTCGCACATTGCTGGCAGAGCAGTACAATAACGGGTCGGCTGAGAACGTCCGGATTCTGTACGGCGGCAGCGTGAAAGCGAGCAACGCCGGAGAATTGTTGTCGCAGCCGAATATCGACGGCGCACTCGTAGGCGGTGCCAGCCTGAAGGTCGACGACTTTCTCGGCATCGCCGCGGCAGCGAAATGATTTGGCGCTGACTCGACTGGTTCCCCGACCCCTGAATCCTGCATCCTTCCTCCATGACCGACGTATTCTTCGCCCTGCTGCTTTCATTCCTGGCAATTTTTTTGATTCTGCTTGTCCTCGTGCAGCGCGGTCGCGGTGGCGGTCTGGCAGGTGCGCTCGGCGGCATGGGTGGTTCGAGCGCCTTCGGCGCCAAAGCAGGCGACGTGTTCACGAAGATCACCATCATAACCGCCTCGATTTGGATCGTGGTTTGCTTGATCGCAGTGTTCTGGGCCAAGCATGGGGGCGACGCGTTCAGTGGCACGAATCCGAATGCCGCGCCAGTCAGAACTGAGCCATTGAGTCCCCCGGCTGGAACAGCGAATGGCGGGGCGGCCACCACGGCGCCCGCCGCAACAGGACCTCAGCCGCCCGCATCGTCCCAGGAAACGGAAGGCAGCGCTACGGCGCCTGCCGATTCGGCACCTGCCAATCCGGGCAGCACCAGCGGCAGTTCGACACCGGCCGAGAATCCGTAAGCCGCGTTTCGTGTGGCAATTCGCGGGAGTGCTCTGCTTTGCTCATCAGCATGACCGGCTTTGGCGAAGCCCGCCGCCAGACGGAAGGTTTGGCCGTTGCGGTCGAGGTTCGCACGATCAACAGCCGACATTTCAAGCTCAGCTATCGAGCCAGCGAAGGGTATGCCGCGCTGGAGCCTGAGATTGAAGCTGCCACGCGCGAGGTGATCCGTCGCGGCACCGTGCAACTGAGTCTTCGAGTGGATCGCGCTGCGGGAGTGGACGATTACCGCATCAACACCGCTGTGCTGGAGAGCTACCGCCGGCAGCTGCAGAAATACACTGGGCGGCCGGAATGGTCCGACCCGAACGATCTGCAAATGCTGTTGTCGCTGCCGGGGTCGGTTACCGAGCGATCAAGTGCCGACTACGATCCGCGCGAGGACTGGCCGGCAATCAAGCCCGTGGTATGCGATGCGCTGGTCGCCACGTCGAAAATGCGGGCTGAAGAGGGCGTCGCACTGGCGGCCGACCTGGCCCATAACGGGCGGCAGATTTTGGAGTTGCTCGACGCCATCACCAAGCGCGCTCCCGATGTGGTGCAGTCGTATCAAGCACGGCTCAAGCAGCGCGTCGAGCAGGCGCTCTCGGAATTCAATGTCACTGTTGAGCCCGCCGATCTATTGCGAGAAATCAGTGTCTTCGCCGATCGCAGCGATATTTCCGAGGAAATCGTTCGCCTGCGCAGCCACCTGCAACAGTACGAAGCTGCGCTATTATTGCCGGAAAGCTCCGGCCGCAAGCTGGAGTTCATCGCCCAGGAAATGGGACGCGAAGTGAATACGATCGGCTCCAAGGCGAACGACGCGGAGATTTCGCGATTCGTGGTCGATATCAAGACCGCGCTGGAGCGGATCCGCGAGCAGATACAGAATGTGGAATGAGGAAGATAATGCAAAATGTTCAATTCAAAATTTTAAATAGCCGTCGGCGTCTCTTCATTTAACATTTTGCATTTAGCATTTTGCATTGAACATTCTCCGTATTCAATTCGCAGTTGTTCCAAGTGGATAAGGCTTCGACGACCGCAAACCTGATTGTTCTCTCCGGCCCCTCCGGAGTCGGCAAGTCGACCGTCCTGCGGCGTTTGCTGGCGCGGCATGAGGATCAGCTTCGGCTATCTGTGTCGGCGACCACGCGGCCGCCGCGGCCGGGTGAAAAGGACGACGTCGACTACTACTTTCTGAGCGATGAGGAATTCACGCGTCGTCGTCGGGCGGGTGAGTTTCTCGAATGTTGCGAGGTTTTTGGCCGCGGCCATTGGTACGGCACGCTGCTGGAGGAAGTCACACCTAGCCGCGGCGGCAAAAAATGGGTAGTTTTAGATATCGACGTCGATGGCGCGGAGAAAGTTCGTAGCCGGTTTCCCGAGGTGCTGACGATTTTCTTACGGCCCAGCTCGGAAGCGGAGCTGGAGCGTCGCCTGCGGACTCGCGGCACCGAATCAGCCGAAGCAATTGCCCGTCGGCTGGAAGTAGCCCGGCGCAAATTGGCGCGAGCCGGCAGCTACAAGTTTCAAGTTGTGAACGATGTCGTCGACCGCGCGGTTGACGAAATTACAGAAATATTGACCAAGCAAGGGATCGTGTAGGTCAGGCTTTCTTGCCTGACGCGTTTCAATAGAATTGTCAGGCTGGAAAGCCTGACCTACAAAGGGATCACGAGATGATTGAGGCACTCAAAGAAGAAGCAATTGTCAACAAAGTGGGCGGCCGGTTCAAGCTTTCCACGCTGATCCAGAAGCGCCTTGTCGCGCTGAACGCGGGCGCACGGCCGCTGGTGGATGCGGGCAGCGAAGATAAGTTGGAGATCATCGTCCAGGAAATTCTGCAGGACAAAATCTTTCTCGACACGTCGAACGAGTTGAAGACAGTCGGCGAAACTGGCCCGACATCTGCCGGTCCGCCCGAGTTCGACTTCGCGAGCCTTTGAGCACGGGAAAGGGGACAGGTCCATTTTTAGCAACGGAACCTCGCACCTGCCTGGGTTGTCGATAAAAATGGACCAGTCCCCCTATGTCTCATGAACTGATCATCGGCGTCTCAGGTGGCATTGCGGCATTCAAGACGGCCGCGCTCGTCAGTTCGTTGGTTCAGAAAGGGCACGGAGTCTCGGTGGTCATGACTCGTGCTGCGCAAGTTCGTGGGACCGGCCACTTTTCGGGCACTTACCAATCGGCCTGTAGTCACCGATCAATTTGATCCTGGTTTTCCATTGGGCGCGCATATCGAACTAGTCGAAAAGACGGAGTTGTTGTGTGTCGTGCCCGCGTCGGCCGATCTGTTGGGAAAAGCCGCTTGCGGCTTAGCCGACGACCTGCTCAGCACGATACTCTTATCCTTCAGTGGCGCCGTGTTGTTCGCTCCCGCGATGAACACCGCCATGTGGGAGAAACCCTCGGTACAGCGGAACATCGCGACACTCCGCGAAGACGGATTTCATTTCGTTGACCCACAGGAAGGCTGGCAAAGCTGCCGCCGTGTTGGCATGGGACGAATGGCGGAACCGGCGGAAATCGAAGCAGCTATCGAGCGGCTGCTGCGGTCGAAGAAATGAGATTCACCACGGAGTGCACAGAGTCCACAGAGTAGCGATCGCGACGTTATTCTTGACGAAATCCACGCATACTTCATTCTCCAGCTTGAACTTCACATAACGCTTTTTTATTTCCTCCGTGTGCTCTGTGCCCTATGTGGCGGGATTTCTTTGGCCCGAATTCTTATCACCTCCGGTCCCACGCGGCAGTTCCTTGACCCGGTACGCTATCTCACGAACGCTTCCAGCGGACGGATGGGCCGCGCCTTGGCAGAGGCTGCAATCGAATTAGGGCACGACGTGGTGATCGTTAGTGGCCCGGTTGAAGTGAGTTATCCCAGCGCGGCGCGCGTCGTTGACGTCGTTTCGACTGAGGAAATGCTGGAAGCGGCGGCCACTGAATTTGAGCGGTGCGACGGCCTTATCGGTGCCGCAGCGCCTTGTGACTATCGGCCGGTGCGCGTCGAATCGCACAAGATCGCCAAGACCGGGCAGCCGATTGATTTACATCTCGTAGAGACCGATGACGTGGTCGCCACGCTCGGTCAGCGCAAGGGTCGCCGCTGGGTCGTCGGCTTCGCCCTCGAGACGGAGGACCGCCGCTTGCGGGCGCTAGCCAAGTCAGAGCAAAAGCATTGCGACCTGATGGTTTCCAATGGTCCGGAGGCGATCAGCGCGGCAGACAATCAGGTTGAAGTCATCACGCCGAATAGCGAGGTGATTACATCGCTTGCGGGTTCTAAGGAAACCGTTGCGAAGGGAATCCTGGCGATTATTGAGGGGCGGCTCATACGGCGCCGCGATGGATGAAAGTCCATGCGGGACATCCGGCGAGACGAAGCTCGCCGGCTATTGCGGCCTTGCGGATCGGAAACGCACCTTGATTAATGCAAGCAGAACAAGAGCGTAAGTCGCCGGTTCTGGAATCGAAGTTCCCGCGACAAGTACCGCGCCAGCCGATGTCTTACCGAAGTTTGTCCGCCACGCGTTGTAGTCAGCCTCAGTCACAGCGCCGGGCGTCGAGTCGTTTGGTAGCGTAACGGGTTGGTTCAGGTTTCGTCTCCAGGCAACGTAGTCTGCGGCATCAACCACGCCGTTCTCGTTGTAGTCGCCTATGATTCCGGCAGGCGGCGTTATCGGAACATACTCAACGATACCAGTTTGAAGCGTCAGGTCGACCATGGTGTAACGAAATGCCACATCATGCGCTGCTGTTGGATTGAACGCGTTTCCTAGAAATAGAGTCTGGGTCGGGTTCAACGTCGAGTTATTGTTTAGGTACCATTCCACCAGTTCGCCGTCGTTGGGATTAGGCGCGACCTCCCAGCCATTGCCGGTGCCATCGCCTGGAGGGAATTGGTCCGTTAGTTCGTTCCCATTCGAGATAGGGTTCCAGCCTGTTGCATTAAGAGAGCTTGTGACGCTGGTAATCCGATAGCTGTTCCAGGTGATCGGACCGCTCGACATGTTCTTGATCTGCGCGGTGCCCGTCTCCGGATCGATTTGCAGTGTCAGGTTCGCATAAACGGGCTCGCACAGCACGGCAAGGCTCGTTGCGACCGCGATGATTTTAGCAACACGTGTGGCTTGATTAATATGTTTCGACATCGGTTCAAGGGCTCACAGCGCCAGCCCGGCTCCATTCTGTCCCTATTTGAATCGTAGCCAATTCTGATTGCCGGCGTCCACGACTCGCCGCTACGATTTGGCACCACTTCATGCGAAATTGCGGCAATAACCCGGGAACGATGTCGCACGCATTCGTGTCAATGCAGGACCTGACTCCGGCATCTGAATGCGGTATCCTCAAGTCATGCCGAACTTCGCGGTCATTCTGCCAGCGGCCGGTCAAAGCCGCCGCTTTCACGACAAGGCGTACAAAAAGCCGTTCGCTCCGCTAGGCGGCCGGGCCGTGTGGTTGCATTCGGCCGAACGGTTCATGAACCGGCCCGACGTGAAGCAGGTGATTGTCGTCGTTGCCGCAGAAGATCGTGAATTGTTCAACATGAAGTTCGGCGCGAATATCGCCATCCTCGGCGTGCAGGTCGTGGAGGGCGGAGAGCATCGGATCGATTCCGTGCAGCGCGCGTTGGAACGCGTGAAGCAAGAGATCGAGTTTGTCGCGATTCATGACGCGGCCCGGCCGTGCATTGCGGACCCCTGGATCGATTCGGTCTTCGAGGCGGCACGCCGCGATGGTGCGGCCATTCTCGCAGCCCCGGTCAACGCCACGCTGAAGCGAGTCGATCAGAAAAAACACATTACAGCCACGGTCGATCGCGAGTCGCTGTGGGAAGCGCAGACGCCGCAGGTGTTCCGCCGGGAGCTTATCATCGAGGCTTATGCCAAACGTGGCCGTGACGCCGTGACCGACGATGCGCAGTTGGTCGAACGCCTGGGCCATGCGGTCACGGTCGTGCCGTGCTCACCGCTGAATTTGAAAATTACTTCGCGGGATGATTTGAAACTGGCCGAGCAAGTCTTGAAGGTGCTGCCGAAGCCGAAGCTCGAAGGATTTCAGCACCCGTTTGCGGACGACAATCTGTGGCGGTAGATCGATTTCGGATTGCGGATTGTAGATTGCAAATCCGCAATCCGAAATCCGCAATCCGAAATTGACAATTACAATGCTTCTCGACGATCTACGCTGGCGCGGCTTGGTGCATCAAACGACGGATGATGCCGGTCTGGCCGCCTGGCTTGAGACCAAATCTCGCGCCGTATACGCCGGATTCGATCCAACGGCCGACAGTTTGCACGTGGGAAGCCTGTTGCCGGTGTTATTATTGCGGCGGTTTCAGCAGGCTGGGCACAAGCCGATCGCAGTTGTCGGCGGCGCGACGGGAATGATCGGCGACCCGAGCGGCAAGAGCCAGGAACGCAATCTGTTGTCGGCGGAGGCGATCGAGCGCAATCTGGCCGGTCTCCGCGAGCAGATGCAGCGATTTTTGGATTTCGACGCCGGCCCACACGCGGCGATGCTTGTCAACAATTACGAATGGACCGGTCCGTTCAGCTACCTCGAGTTTTTGCGCGACGTCGGCAAGAACTTTCCCGTGAACGTGATGCTCGCCAAGGACTCGGTCAAAAGCCGGCTGGAGCGCGATGATGCCGGGTTGAGTTACACCGAGTTCAGTTACATGCTGCTGCAAGCGTACGACTTCGTGCATTTGTACGACGCGCTCGGCTGCGAAATCCAAGTCGGCGGCAGCGATCAATGGGGCAACATCACCGCTGGCATCGACCTGGCGCGGCGGATGCGCGGCGTGCAGTTGTACGGCCTCACGTGTCCGCTGCTCACCAAGAGTGACGGGTCGAAGATGGGCAAAACGGAAACGGGCACCGTGTGGCTCTCTGCGGCTCGCACCAGCCCGTACCAGTTCTATCAATACTGGGTTCGCGTCGACGACGCCGATGTGGGGAAATGTCTGCGCATGCTGACCACGTTGCCGCGCGAGGAAATCGAATCGCTCGACACCGCGCGCAATGTGGATGCCGCGAAGCGGGAAAGCCAGCGACGATTGGCGGAAGAGATGACGCGGCTCGTACACGGCCCCGAAGGCCTGTCCGCAGCACAGCGCGCGACGGACATTTTTTTCGGCGCCGAGATCTCCGATTTGACCGATGCACAACTGACAGAAATCTTCGCCGACGTGCCGAGCGAGCGGTTGCCGCGCAGCATACTTGCCAACGGCGATGGTCTGCCGATCATCGATGCACTCGTTTCCGCAGGACTGGCGAAGACCAAGAGCGATGCGCGGCGGGCGGTGCAACAGGGAGGTGCCTACGTCAACAACCACCGCATTGCCGACGTCAATGCGCGACTCACGGCCAGGGACCTGGCCAGCGAAACCGTGATGGTCCTCCGCAGCGGCAAGAAAAATTACGCGCTACTGCGTTTTGATGCGGAGTGAGGACCAGTGCCGCTCGGCTCGCGGCACCTACGACATCTTGCCAGCCTGCCATAACCCATTTATAGTGAGCGGTTTAGACCCGACGCGGCAGCTTGCGACGCCGCGCCAATGGGGCGCGAACCAGCGACACCTGGTTCGCGTAGCGCAGTACACGGGTTGGTCCATTTTCGCGGCGCGATTGAGGCATGAAATGGCGGGTGAGACTGTCATCGAAACACGGGCTTTGTCGAAGACCTATCGCGACTTTTGGGGGCGCCCGAAAGTCCGGGCTCTCAAAGCGCTCGACCTCGACATTCGGCAGGGCGAAGTGTTCGGCCTCCTGGGACCGAATGGCTCTGGAAAAACGACCACGATCAAACTGCTGCTTGGCCTCTTGTTCCCGACGGATGGACAAGCGCTCGTATTCGGCAAAGATGCCACCGACGTGAGTAAGAATCGGCGACTCGGTTACTTGCCGGAAGAGTCGTATCTTTACCGCTTCCTCAATGCCGAGGAAACGCTCGATTTCTACGGCCGGCTGTTCGACATACCTTATGACGCCCTGCAGCAGCGGATCGATGAGCTGATCAAGATGGTGGGGCTCGATCGAGCGCGCAAGCGGCAGTTGAAAGAGTATTCCAAGGGTATGACGCGGCGGATCGGTCTGGCGCAGGCGCTGATCAACGAGCCGGAACTGATTCTGCTCGACGAGCCTACCAGTGGCTTAGACCCGATCGGCACGCGGGAAATGAAGGACATGATCCTCCGGCTCCGCGATCAGGGAACCACCGTGGTGATGTGCAGCCACTTGCTGGCCGACGTGCAGGACGTTTGCGACCGCATCGCAATTCTGCACCAGGGCGAGCTCAAAGAATTGGGCCGCGTCGACTCGCTGCTGACACAAGCCGACATCACGCAAATTCGCGCGAAGCGGTTGAGCGAGCCGTGCATCGACGATATCCGGCAGGTAATTGAGCGGCATCAAGGCGAGCTAATAAGCGTGGAACATCCGACCACGACGCTGGAAGAACTGTTCCTCTCGATCGTTCGCGACAGCGAGGCGCGTCCGGGACGGCGCGTGGTTCGAGACGAAGCAGTCGGCCCGCCGCCTTCGCCGAATTAAGACTATTTCGGATTGCGGATTTCGGATTGCGGATTTTCAAACCGATCGCAATCCGCAATCCGCAATCCACAATCCGAAATCGCAATCATGGTTCTCGAACAGGAACTCCTTCCCTACCTGACGTGGCTGCTGGGCTATCCCTGGAGCGACTTTCGCTCGTTCCTCAATAGTGCGCTATTGATCTTTTTGATGACGGCTGCCGCGCTGGCCGTGGTGTCGCTCGTGTTCGGCTTTCTGGTGGCGCTGGTGCGTCACGGGCCGATGAAGGCGGGTGACATCACCTATCGCGTCGTGGTGAACGGCGTGGTTGAGCTGTTCCGCACCTCGCCCCGCCGCGTGTGGGCGATCGCCCGCCTGGCGGTGAAGGAATCGATTCGCCGCCGCGTGATTGTGGCGCTGGTCGTTTACGTGGTGCTGCTCTTGTTTGCCGGTTGGTTTTTGAAGACCGGCTACCGCGAGCCGGGCAAGCTGTTCTTCAGCTTCGTGCTCATGGCGACGACGTACCTCACGCTGCTCATCGCGCTACTGATTAGCGCGTTCAGCCTGCCGCAAGATTTCAAAACCAAGACGATTTACACGGTGGTCACCAAGCCGGTGCGGGCCGGTGACATCGTTCTGGGACGCATACTGGGCTTCACGATCGTGGGCACGGTGCTGTTGGCGTTTATGGGGCTGTTCAGTGCGGCGTTCGTTTATCGCATGCTCAACCACACGCACGCGGTCGAAATTGACAAGCTCGAGAACCGCTACGATTCGAACGGCAATCCAGTCGGCAAGACGGCCACGTTGGGAACCACGGCCGCTCAAGGGCATCGCCACGACGTGGAGATCTATTCCGACGGTACGGGCAGGGCACTCTCGACCAACGAGCATGAGCACGCCATCACCTCGCAACAGGTCGGCGGTCAAACGGTGTATGCGCTGAGCGGCCCGCAGGGCATGTTCCGGGCCCGCGTGCCGCAATATGGCAAATTACGGTTTCTCGACCGGCAGGGCGTCGAAGTGGCCCGCGGCATCAGCGTCGGCAGCGAATGGACCTACCGCAGCTTCATTGAAGGAGGGTCGCGGGCGGCCGCCATCTGGACCTTCAATGGAATCAACGAATCGGTTCTGCGATCGGACTCCGAGGGCCAGGTGTTGCCCTTGGAACTAATCGTCCGCGTGTTCCGTACTTACAAGGGCGATATCGAAACCGGCATTCAAGGCAGCCTGCAGCTGCGCAACCCGGACTCGAAGCTGACGAGCGACCTGTGGACTTTCACGGCCAAGGACGCGTCGATTAGTAATTTCGACCTGCCGAGAAAACTAGACGATGTGGATCAGAATCCGATCGACTTGATCAACGATCTCGTGACCAAGGACGGCCGGTTGGAAGTCATCGTGCAGTGTCTCGACAGCGCTCAATACTATGGTTTCGCTCAGCCGGACGCGTACATACGTCTGCCCGACGGCTCGCCGCTGTGGAACTTTGTGAAAGCACTCTTGAGTATCTGGGTGCAGATGGTGCTGGTGATTGCCATCGGTGTCACCTGCAGCACCATCGTGAATGGGCCAGTCGCCATGATGTTCACCATCGCGTTCATCACGCTGGGCTTCTTCCAACAGTTCTTTGTGGATGTGGCCACGGGCAAGCAAGTGGGCGGCGGGCCGGTCGAGTCGTTGTATCGCATCATCACGCAGATGAATCAGATGTCGCCGCTGCCGGAGAATATCGGCACGGACTTAATGTTTACGATCGACACGGTGCTGAAAGCTGGCATGCAAAGCCTGGCCTACGTGTTACCCGATTTCCGCTCGTTCAGCACCGTGGATTACGTGGCATACGGCTTTAATATTCCGATGGATAAGTTGTTCCAGGATTTGACTACGTGCCTGGCCTACGTGGCGGGCCTGTTTGTGATGGGCTACTTTTTCCTGCGGACGCGCGAGGTGGCCAAGTGACCGAACGTACTTCTTTTTATCGCAAGATTGGTTACGGCATTGCCATTGTGGCGCTGTGTTTTTTGATCGGCTGGATCAGTGCGCCGGCCACCACGACGCGCGAGGGTGGTCGACTTGCCCAATTGCGCACTCGGTACGGGCTGTCGCAATCGGGTATTGGCGAAGTTGACCCGGCGAGCGAGACGATCAAGCTGGCCACACTCGGGCTGCGCGGCGTCGCCGTGAATTTGCTGTGGGAAAAGGCGAACTATTACAAGAAGGTCGAAGACTGGACGAACCTCACCGCCACGCTCGAACAGTTGGCCAAGCTGCAGCCCAACTTCATTACGTTTTGGAAGTTCCAAGCCTGGAACCTCACGTATAACGTTTCCGTTGAGTTCGACGACTACAACGACCGCTATTACTATGTCCGCCGCGGCATTGAGTTCTTGAAGGACGGCGAGAATTACAACACCGGCAATCCGGTCCTCCTGTGGGACCTGGGTTGGTTCGTCGGGCAGAAGATCGGCCGGGCCGACGAGTACGTCCAGTATCGCCGGCTATTCAAACGGGATGATGACTTCCACCCATCGGATCGACCGCAGGAACAGCGCGACAATTGGCTGGTGGGCAAGGAGTACTACCTCGATGCGATCGACTCGGTGGATAACAAGGGCTTCGGCCTGGGCCGCAAGAGCCCGCGAGATTTCTATTCCAGCCCGGCGAAATCGCAAATGAACTATGCCGAGGCGATCGAAGAGGAGGGTTACTTCCCATTGGCCCGCCGGGCGTGGGCCCGGGCCGCTGAAGAGTGGCGGCAATTCGGCAACACGCTCATCGAGCATTCTACTGGCGTGAAGATGCGGCTGGGCACGCAGCCGCAGCTGGAAAAACAAGTTGCCGACCTGCGCGCCAGGTTGGAAGCGCTACGGCCCGGCACACGCGAGGAATTGGTCACGGAGAAGCGTCAGGCACTCACAGAGGAAGAACGACAAATTCTGGACACGCCGGCTGAAAAACTGACGCCTCAGCAAAGCGAGAAGCTTTACACGCTGCAGGAGAAAACGACCGTCACCGATCGCGAAGTAGCCCAGCGGATCGCTCGCGAACAACCGGCCAACGAAAAACAGGTGCTGCAGTTGGCCAATGATCTGGATCGCACCGCACAGGAACTACTGTTCACGATCAACTACAAACGGGACGCCAACTACGACTACTGGCAGAATCGGGCCGATTTCGAGCAAACGGACAACGCGTTGGCGGCTCGCGAGTCCATGTTCAACGCCCGCCGCGCCTTCGAGGACGCGGACCTGCCGCGGGCCAAGCAGCTCTATCAGCAAGGCTTCGCCAAGTGGCGGCAAGTGATCGATGAGTTCCCATCGATTATGGAGGACGACCAGACCACCGGCGATGACCTCCTCGAGTTCGTCAAGAAATATCGCGACGTGCTGGATCAGCTCGACGAGCGACTGGGCGACGATTTCCCGTTGTGGGACGTCATCGAGAAATTCGATCGCGAGCAGGAGTTCACCGAAGAGAAGGCCGAGCGCCGCGAACGGCTAGGTCTTCCGCCCGAGCAAATAACACCGCCGGCCCAGGACGCGGATGCCACTGCCGAAGGTACGACGCCGCCCGCTCAACCGGATTCGCCGTCAAACGAGTCGACTCCCGCCTCCGCTCAAGAGGCACCGACCGAGGGTTCGCAAGGCGCGGAACCACAAAACCCACCGGCTGAGCCATCGGCGAGCCCACCAGGCAGTTCGGAACTATAGCCGTCCTGCTCGGAAAATCCCTACGTCGGGTGGCTGGGGTCGAGCCTAGGGCGAGCCCCCAGCTTGTGTCCAAACTGGGGCTCGCTGTCGCTCGACCGCCCGCTACCCGCCTCAACTCTGCCCTAGTCGTTTCAGCTTGCCGCTCGTAGTCCGCGCCACGAGTTCACCTTCGGCGAATCAACTGCCCCGGTCGATAGATTCCGAAGAGTCGTAGTCTCGGAACTGCTAGCATTCGGGGCCTCGCTGTGGCAAAGCTAAATGCGCAACTGCAGACGTTCGCCGCGGCCACATGCCTGCGGCCTGGTGTGGGCTTCTGGTCAATTTCGCGACCGCTGCCGAACCGGAAGTTCTCCGCGCGGCAAGCGTGATCCAAAGTGGTACGCCGGACGTGCATCGGCCGGCCGTGATTACAGGCGTGTCGATCACTCCCGATGGCCGTACGATTGCCGCTGCAACCGATGACCATTGCGTCCTCGTTTGCAACATCGACAAGCCGGAGGAAGTGACGCGGCTTACAGGGCACGCCGATTGGGTGCGGACGGTTGGCCTCTCGCCCGATGGCAAGACACTGGCCTCTGGAGGCGGCGACCACTCGATTTGTCTGTGGGACATCACGCGCCGCGAACAAGTCTTTCAAACCGGCGCGTGTGATAACGCGATCGCGGCCGTTTGTTTTCACCCGAACTGCCAACAGGTGGCGGTAGTCGGATTCAGCCGGGGAATGCAAATTGTCAATACGTCGTCGGGCCACACGAGCCAGCAGCTCGCCTGCCCATGCGGCGACGTGCGGACCGTCGTGTTCTCGCCCGATGGCACTCGACTGGCCGCGGCGGGCCGTAACGGCCGAGTGCGAATTTGGAACGTGGTCGACGGGTCGCGCGTACGGGACATCCACACCGACAGGCGGCGAATCCGCGGACTGGCCTTCTCGCCGAACGGCCGGCAACTTGCCGCCGCGGGTACGAGCGCGGAAATTCGCATCTTCGACGTGGCGACCGGCCAGGAAGTCATGAAGCTCGAAACACGTCCGGCCAAAGTGCACGCGCTCGTGTTCCTTGATCACACCACGCTGGCCACCGGCGGCACGGATAACCGCATTTGGATTTGGGATTTGAATACCCGGTTGGTAACACGGCGGCTGGAAGGACACACCGGCACGGTGGCAGCGCTTGCCTGCGACGCGAGCGGCCGCTTGCTCGTTTCCGGCAGCTACGATACGACGCTCCGCGTATGGAAGCTGGACGACAGCGCGACGCCGGAGGTGGCGCGGTCGACCGAACGAGGCAGTGCGATAGAGCAAGGAGCAAGGAACGGGGAGCAAGGAGTAGGAATCGGGGAATCCCCGCTTCTTGCTCCCCGCTCCCTGCCATTTTTTTGCAGGGAGGCAGCTCGTGGGTTTGTTCAATACGCTTCGCGGTTTGTGGTCGGGCGAGGGTACCGACGTCTTTGGCATCGCGAGTGAGCCGGGCGGCGGGCACTATCGTGAAGCGATGGTCGCGCCCCAATCGGGGTCGAGGACGACCCGGCTTGCTGGCACGCGGTCCCGCAATCGTCGACGTTTGCATCTGGAAGAGCTCGAAGCGCGCCGGCTTCTGGCGGGAGATGCCGTTCCGCAAGTGCTGCTCGGCTCGGTGTACTGGGAAGAGGCTAATGGCGACGACAGCGGAGTTGACATCATCGAAGTTTCATTCGTCGGCGGCGCACGGGCACGACGCTCAATCATCTGACGATCAACGGCGACAAGCATCAAAACGGCTTTACCGAAGGCGACGTGTTTTTCGACACGGCGGCCGGTGGGCTGGGCGCGTTTCATCACGGCGGATTGTCGATCGTGAGTGCGACCGGCTTCACTGTAAACAGCGTGACGGTAATCGACGGTGGCTCGCAAATCGTATTCAATCTGAGCGGCTTCGACGCCGGTGAGGAACTCGTGTTGTCCGTCGATGCCGACGAAGCGCAGTTCATCAACGGCAGCGACGTCGACGTCAATTCACTGGTGGAAGGCGCCGAATTTCAGCGATCGATCGTCGTTGGCGAGTTCGTTGCGACCGGTTATGTCGATCTTACGCTGACGGGAATTTATTGGGACGAGTTCGACGACGAGCGCGCGGCGGCCGAGGCCGCGACAGGGCTGGTGTTGGCCGCGCTGCCAAACGACGCGTATTCTCCCACGCACGACTATACCGACCGCACCGCGGGGGCCGTGGTTCACGCCCCGCAAGTTCCGCTCGCCTCGCTATCGGGATGGGTGTATCACGACCGCAGCGACGATGGCGTGTTCAATCGCGGTGCGGAGCAGGGCATCGGCGGCGTGACGCTCGAATTGCTCGATGCGGACGGCAACGGCACCGGCATCACCACGACGACTTCGTCCAATCCGGGAACGCTCGGCTTTTACGAATTCCGCAATCTGTTCCCCGGTAAGTATGGTGTGCGCGAAGTGCAACCCGCCGACTGGCTCGACGGCAAAGATACGGCGGGCAGCCATGGCGGCGCGGCGGCGAGCGAATCGGCCGGCCGAGTGGATCGCATCTTCGGGGCGATTCTCAACTTCGGCGATCACGCGGTGGAATACAACTTCGGCGAGCTGCTGCCGGGGTCGATCGCCGGCCGCGTGCACGCCGACGAGCACGAAGATTGCAATTTCGACGAACCCGAAATTCTGCTCGAAGGGGTGCGGATCGATCTGCTCGACGGCGACGGCAACGTTTTCTGCGTTCGACGCTCACCGATGCCAAAGGCGAATATCGCTTCACCGGTCTGGGGCCGGGGATCTATCAGGTCCGCGAGCATCAGCCCACACAGTATTACGACGGCGGCGAGCGGATCGGCACGGCCGGCGGCGCGAAGCACGATGTGCCGGGCGTGTACAGCATCTTCACGGGCATCAACATCACCTCGGGATCTGGATGCCATCCAGTACGACTTCTGCGAGAAGGTCGGCGTGATGCTGTCGGGCAATGTGTACCACGACCGCGACAACGACGGCGTGTTCGATCGTGGCCCGGAGGAGGGCATCGCGCGGCGTGGTGGTGAAGTTGCTCGACGGCAGCGGCAACGACACGGGCTTGCGCGCCACAACGGATTCGGCCGGCTTTTACAAGTTCAACAACCTGGCGGCCGGCAAGTATGCGGTGATGGAGATTCACCCCTCGGGCTGGCTCGACGGCATCGACACGCCGGGCAACCTAGGCGGCGTGGCGGCCGTTTCGCCACCGGGCGACATGATCAGCCAGATCATGATCAACTGGGGCGAAATGGGCACCGAATACAACTTCGGCGAGCTGCTGCCCGGTTCGATCGCCGGCCGCGTACACGCCGACGAGCACGAAGATTGCAACTTCGACGAACCCGAAATCCTGCTCGAAGGCGTGCGGATCGATTTGCTCGACGCGAGTGGCAACGTGCTTGCCACGACGACGCACAAACGCCGCCGGCGAG
Organism: uncultured Planctomycetota bacterium; assembly: GCA_963786455.1. GTDB lineage: Bacteria > Planctomycetota > Planctomycetia > Pirellulales > Lacipirellulaceae > JABDGM01. Next base: position 274,762 of record CAWAZX010000025.1, read on the forward strand.
TACTCGTTCACGGGTTTGCGGCCGGGCACGTATAGCGTTCGCGAGCACCAGCCCACACAGTATTACGACGGCGGCGAGCGGATCGGCACGGCCGGCGGTGCGAAGCACGACGTGCCGGGCGTGTACAGCATCTTCACGGGCATCAACATCATTCGGGATTGCGATGCCATCCAGTACGACTTCTGCGAGAAGGTCGGCGTGATGCTGTCCGGCAATGTGTACCACGACCGTGATAACGACGGCGTCTTCGATCGTGGCCCGGAGGAGGGCATCGCCGGTGTTGTGGTGAAATTGCTCGACGGTAGCGGCAACGACACGGGCTTGCGTGCAACAACGGACTCTGCCGGCTTTTACAAGTTCAACAACCTGGCGGCCGGCAAATATGCGGTGATGGAGATTCATCCCTCGGGCTGGCTCGACGGCATCGATACGCCGGGCAACCTGGGCGGCGTGGCGGCCGTTTCGCCACCGGGCGACATGATCAGCCAGATCATGATCAACTGGGGCGAAATGGGCACCGAATACAACTTCGGCGAGCTGCTGCCGGGCAGCATCGAAGGTATCGTGGCCGTTTCGACAGATCCGGCGTGCGAACCGCGCGACGGCGAGCCGCCGATCGAGGGCGTGCGGATCGACCTGCTGGACGTCAGCGGAAACGTGCTCGCCACCACAACGACTGACGCCGATCGGCGAATACTCATTCACCGACTTGCGGCCCGGCGTGTACAGCGTGCGGGAGCATCAGCCAGCCGGTTACTTCGACCTGGACGCGCACGTCGGCACGGGCACCGGCACGCGGCTCACGCCCAGCTTGATCGGCGACATCGACATCGGCTCCGACCAGCATTTGTTCGAGTACGACTTTTGCGAGGAGCCGCCGGCGGAGCTCTCGGGCTATGTATTCATCGATGGGCCGCCGATCGTCACCAACGAAGTGCTCACGCCGGAACAGATTGCGGTGCTGCGCGACGGGCGGCTGCACGTCCGACGACCGGACGCTCGGCGGCGTGGTGCTGGAACTGCGACAAGGCGCGTCTGGCGACCCGATCTTTGTCGACCAGGCGTTGCCAGGGCACTACACCGGTGCACCGGACGATCCGATTCGCGTTGTTACCGACGCGACAGGCTTCTATCGATTCACCGGATTGCGGGCGGGAACTTACGCGGTGGTGGAGCATTCACCGGAGGGTGTGATCGACGGCGTCGACACAGCCGGCACGTTGGGCGGTTTTGCCGTGAATCCGAACCGCCCGAACGGCCATACCATCCAGCCAAACAATGCGTCGCTCATTCCGACGCCAAGCACGCAGGCGACGATCGAGTTGTTTCGTACGCAGTTCGGCAACGATGCCATTGTGCGAATCCCGCTCGCTGCCGGTCAGAATTCGCAGGTCAACAATTTCAGCGAAGTAACCACGCAGCCGATGTCTGCCGCCGGTGTTTCCGCCGCCGGAGCCGCCTGCTCCGCCACCGGTGTTTGCCAAGCCGGGTGCACCGTTCGTTCCCAAACTCCTGTTTCCCCTGGTGGTGCCGCCGATCACTCCGCCCGAAATTTTCGGCGGCTCGAACCGCGTGATCGGCTTCACGTGGCATTTGAGCGTGGTCAACGCCGGCTGGCCGCGGAACATCACGCCGGCCGAGGTGCGATTCCGTTTGACGTCAACGCAAATCGACGCGGTGGGTTGGCATAACGTGGAATTGGATCGCGGCCGCTGGATGCTTGCAACCGTTGACGGCGACCGTGTGGTGCCGCTGCGCGAGGAGCTGTTCGGCAGCGTCGACGCCATCCCGGTGGTCGGCGATTACAACGGCGACGGCGTGTGCGACATTGGCGTGTTCATCGACGGTCAGTGGTATCTCGATCTCAACGGCAACGGCCGCTGGGACGAAAGCGACCTGTGGGCCCAGTTGGGAACGAGGGACGACCGGCCGGTCACTGGCGATTGGGATGTCGACGGCAAGACGGACATCGGCATCTACGGCCCTGCTTGGCCGCTCGATCCGTGGGCAGTGGCCCACGAGCCGGGCCTGCCGGACGCCGACAACTTCCCCATCCAGCCTGGCGGCAAGATGAAAAACATGCCGCCGGCGGAGGAGGATGCCACCAGCGGTGCGCGGCTGCTGAAGCGGACGGCACGCGGCACGAACCGCGCCGACCTGATCGATCACGTGTTCCACTACGGCACGCCGGATCGACATGCCGGTGGCAGGCGACTGGAACGGCGACGGCATCCGGCAAATCGGCGTGTTCCGCGACGGCCGGTGGAACCTGGATCTTGAACGGCGACGGCCGGTTTACGGAAGTCGACGCCGCGGTCGAGTACGGCACCGCGGGCGACTCGCCAGTCGTCGGCGACTTCGACGGCAACGGCTTCGAGGAAATCGGCGTCTTCCGCGCGGGCCAATGGATTGTCGACGTCGACCGCAACCGCGAGATGGACGCGAACGACAAAGTCTTCGAGCTCGGCGCGGATGGCGATAAGCCCGTCGTCGGCGACTGGAACGACGACGGCACGGACGACCCCGGCGTCTATCGCCCCGGCGCGATCGGCGACCGGTTGACGCGGCGAGCGGGATGAGAAGCCGTCAGCCGTCAGCTTTCAGCCGTCAGCCATAAAGCCGCGACCGTTTGGTCGCGGTTTTTTCACGTCGGCTATTCCCGTGACTGCGACCAACGGTCGCGGTTTTCTGTGAAAGATCTCGCCGGCCGCCGTGTGTTAATATGGTGCCATGGCGTCCACCGTGAATACTCGTGCCAGCTTGATTGCCCGGCTTTCGGATCCGGCGGATGTCGAGGCGTGGGAACGAGTTTGTGCAGATTTATCTGCCGCTGCTGTACCGCATGGCCCGCCGCAAAGGGCTGCAGCATGCGGATGCCGAGGAGCTGGGGCAGGAAGTGCTCGTGGCCGTTTCGCGGGCCGTGCATCGCTGGCAGCCCGATCCCGCAGCGGGGCCGGTTTCGCGATTGGCTGTTTCGGATCGCGCGGAACATGATCATCAATTTCTTGACGCGGCCGAAGTACCAAGCTACCGGCAGCGGCAAGAGCGACGTAATGCGGATGCTGCACGAGCATCCGGCGACCGATGGCGGTGAAACGGCCGTGTTCGATCTGGAATATCGGCGCGAAGTTTTTCTGTGGGCGGCCGCGAAGGTGCGGGAAACCGTGACGCCAAGCACCTGGCAGGCGTTCTGGCAGACGAGCGTGGAAGCGCGGCCGATTGCCGGCGTGGCGCAGTCACTGGGCATGGCGGTGGGCAGCGTCTACATCGCCCGCAGCCGGGTGATGGCGAAGCTGCGCGAAGAGACGACGCGATATTGCGCCGCGCGTCGGAGGTCGAGCGATGAACGCACAACTCCGAGCAATGTCACGACGTGCGGCTGGAGCTGCTGCTGGCCGATGATGAGGCGAGCGACGATTTTCGCGTGCTGCGGGCCATGTGGAGACTGCGCCGCGTGCCAGCCGCGATTGACCACGCTGGCCGCGGAGCCGAGTTGGTGGAGCGATGCGCACACTCTGCTGAGCGGCGAGTGCGAGCCGCGCTGGGAGCCGGACACATCGCAAACGGAAGTGCTCGTCCGATTTCGCCGCCGAGTCGGCCGAATCGATTCAAGACGCGTCCTCAGCCTGCTTGGTACGCCCGGCCATCCGGAAATGCTGGGCCGGCTGGGGCGGTACGACATCGAGCGCGTGATCGGCAGCGGCGGCATGGGCATCGTGCTCAAGGCGCACGACAGCGAGCTGAACCGGCCGATCGCGATCAAGCTGCTCGCCCCCCACCTGGCCCACGTCGGCGCGGCGCGAGCGGTTTGCCCGCGAAGGCCGGGCGGCGGCGGCCGTCGTGCACGAGCACGTGGTGGCGATTTACAACGTCGAATCGGACGGCCCGGTGCCGTTTCTGGTGATGCAGTACGTGCCGGGCCGCTCGCTGCAAGCGCGCGTGGATGAGGACGGGCCGCTGGGCGTCGAGGAAATTCTGCGGATCGGCATGCAGGCCGCCGGTGGATTGGCGGCCGCACATCGGCAGGGCCTCGTGCATCGCGACGTGAAGCCGTCGAACATCTTGCTGGAGAACCAGGTCGAGCGGGCCGTGCTGACCGACTTCGGCCTGGCCCGCGCGATCGACGATGCCAGCCTCACGCAAACCGGCATCCTCGCCGGCACGCCGCACTACATGTCGCCCGAGCAGGCGACCGGCGGGCCGATCGATCATCGGTCCGATTTGTTCAGCCTGGGCGCCGTGCTGTATTTCATGGCGACCGGCCACCCGCCGTTTCGCGCGGTCGGCACGCTGGCCGTGCTGCACCGCATTTGCCGCGAGAAGCACCGGCCGGTGTGGCAGCTGAACAAGGACATTCCCGATGAGCTGTGCGACATCATCGACCGGCTGCTGGAGAAGAAACCAACCCGCCGGCCGGCGAGCGCCGAGGACGTGCAGCAGCAGTTGTCGCAGCTGTTGAGCCGCGTGCAGCAGCGAGGCCTTGGCCGGCGGCGCTGGCGTGGTTGGAGCGGCAGGCGTCTGCGCCGTCGCATCGCGTGGGCGGCGGCAGCAACGGTGATCACGGCATTAACCGTTGCCGGGGCGATGTGGCTCGCTTGGATAACCCAATCGAGTATCAACGGCGGTGAGGTGCAAACAACCGAGTCGCCTCGCGACGAAAACGCCAGTGCCATAGCCCGGCAGATCGAGCGAGAAGTTTCGATTGGTTTCGAAGAGCTGGAAAGCGCCATCAGCCGGACGAACGGTGAAACTTTCTTCCTCCAAGGAACCGACGAGTGGAACCGCGATTTGGAATTTGTTCAGCATGCTGTGCAGCAATTGGAAACTGCAATTCAATCGTCAGCCCAGCCACAAGAAACACAAAAGAACACGAAGAGTGAAGATTCGGTCGATTGACGTCCTGTAGCAATGCCGTTCCTCCTTTTTTGTGCCTTTTCGTGTTTTTCGTGGCTAAGATTTCTTGGTTAATCCAAAACGAAAGGAGAAATGCGATGATTTTGAAAGTCTGGAATCTGAAGTTGCTTGCCGCCATAGCGCCGGTTGCCGGTCTCGCGGTAGTAGCAACGCGCAGCGGCAGTGCGCAAGAAGCCGATGTGTTGATCGAAGCACCTGTCCCAGCGCGGGTTCAGCCGCAAATTGAAGCATTAGACGTCATCAAGCTGAAAGCGGATGCGGTTAAAATGGCCACGAACGGCGTGCAACGAAAGATCATCGCGCTGCATGGCGGCCCGCCCGACAAAATGCACGCGATCCGGGAAGCGGCCACAGCGCTGAACGAGGCCGAAGGCGACGACGCCCGGTCCGACGCCAAGGCCAAGATGACCGAGCTGCTCGACGAGTTTTTTGAATCGGACATGGATCGCCGGGAGAAGGAACTGGCCGAGGTAGAGGAGCGCGTCACCAAGCTTCGCTCGACGCTGCAGCGGCGGCGCGAGAAGAAGCGCGACATCCTCGACCTGCAGATGGAAGTGCTGCTCAATGAGGCCGACGGACTAGGCTTCTTTGGCGGTGAAGGACTTGGCGGTCCTGGAGGCCCGTGGCGCTCCAGCTTCAAGGTCCCCTGGGAATCCCGCAAGCTGTACCGGTCCCGCCGGCGGCGCCCCTCGCCGTTGTCGCACCCGCGCAGCCGAAACCGGCCCCTGGTGGATTTGGACGAGGTGGTGGCGGGTTTGGACGAGGAGGTTTTGGTGGGGGGTACGGGGGCGGCCGCGGTGGTGGTGGCATCAGCGGAGGCGGAGGTATTAGCCGGGGCGGCGACGAAGATGCCTGGCCGAGAGAAACTGAAGAACGAGGACGCAACCGCGAACGAGATCGCGACCGAGAACGAGAGACGGAAAGCGAAGAAGCCCCTCGCTAAATTCGCAACCATACTTTTCCCGCCGGCGTCGCCCGGTCCCGTGTGCAGCCCCAACCAGCCACGGGACCGGGCATTTTTATGCGCTCAGTCATGCATCGCCCCCGACGCCACGACGTGGCGCGGCGACCGCTGGTTCACCGATGGTCGGCTGCGTGTAGGCATCACTCAGGCGTCGTCGAAATCGCCATAGAATGCGATATTTTCGATCTGGCCGGCCGCTTCGAAAAGCCATCATTCGCTCATCCGCCCGCGCGGCCGGCGCGTGACTATCGGCTGGCCCCGTGCTATGATGGCACTCGCTTTGCGATTCTACCCATTCACGGGAAGTTGGTGAGGGCGAGCTATGAAATGCGTATCGATTGGCATGGGCCTGGTATGCGTATTGGTATCCACGATTGCCATCGGGCAGGTGATTTACAACAACGCCTCGACGGCGGGTGAGGGTTACGCCCGCGGCGTCAGCGGCATCATCCAAGCGCAGGGAGAGCGCAACTTGAACAATTCGCAAGCGGCAATCAACGTTCAGGACGCCTATTCCGCGGCGCTCGACAACAGCACCAAGGCGGTCAACACTTTCTGGGAGCAGAAGGATATCTACAAAGCGCGGCAACAACAGGAGTTCGCCGAGATTGGAAAAAAGCGGTCCGACTATCTGTCGAGGCACGGGCTGCAATCGTTGACGCCTGAGGAATACGATCGGACGACCGGGCAGATCACCTGGCTGAAAGTACTGGAGCAGACGCAGTACGACCAATATCGAAAGACGCTGGACGAGCTGATGCAGAAGCGCGCGTACCAGGGCGCATTGTCGGGTGAGGAGTACATGCAGGCCACCGCCGCATCGAAAGAGTGGCGCAATGCTAACCAAGCAGAGAGATGTGTATCCTCCACGGATACTATCGCAAATGACGCAATTCATTCTCAAGGTGAGCCGAGAGATCAACGACAATTTGGGTTGAGCTGGTAACGGTTGGCGGTGAAATATCAAGCGCGCGTGCGCAGTTTTTATTGCGGAGCGGCACACGATGAATTCCAGTTTTATTCGAATGACGGTGCCTGTTTTTTGCTTGTTCGCTGTCGTTGCAGCGCCGACCTTTGCCCAACCGCCGGACACGGCTAAACAACTGCAAACGGCGACGACTGGTACCGGTCCAACGCGATATACGGCCATCGACGATTTGGGCGAAAGACACCAAGGTGCATCGCAAGTCATTCCGCAATTGAGGAAATTGCTGGCCGATAGCGATGCACAGGTACGCTGGCGCAGTGCGCGGGCGATTGGCGATTTCGGCGATCTGGCTGCCGCCGCCGCTCCTGAGCTACGTAAGTTGCTCGCGGATAAAGATCCCATCGTTCAGTATCAGGCAGCGGTTGCGCTGGGAAAGTGGCCGACCGGTCTGACGAGACGGTCCGCGCGCTAGTTGCGGCGACGACTGGCCAAGACGCACGGGTGGCTCGCGCGGCCATCGCGGCATTGCGCAACCTTAAGCCTGATCCGCAGCATGTCATCGCGGTCTTTGAAAGGCGCTCGAATCAAGTGATGAAGCAGTCACGCTGCACGCGATGGAGGCAATTATCGAGCGGGGAGCCGCAGCGGCGCCGATGCTCAACGAAGTGCTCGAAGCGACCAAAAACCGCCTACGTGGCCTGCGCGGCAATCGAGCACATCGGTCCCGAGGCCGCGGCCACTGTGCCGGCGCTTACGGAGCTGTTGGGGAAAACACGCCATTCACAATTGTTGATTCAGGCGCTATTGGCACTGGCGAGTATCGGTCCGGCTGCGGAGTCGGCGGCGCCGCAAATTGTGCCGCTGCTGGAGATGCCGAACGACGCGACCGTGCCTGTCGCGGCAGCGTATGCGCTGGGTTCGATCGGCGCCAAGAATGCCGATGCGGCGCTGCGTCGCGCCGCGAGCAAGGATAACGCGTTCTTGCAAATGATCGCTGCGTGGTCGATCGCCAAATTGCATCCGGATGACGAGGCCGCTCAGGGGGCGGCAATCGAGAAGTTGACGCAGGGCCTCAAGAACAGCGATGCGGGAATCCGCACAGCCGCGGCGAAAAGTCTGCAAATGCTGCAGGCGCCGCCAGATAAGGTGGCGCCGGCGCTCATCGCCTTAGTCAACGATCCCGATCCCGAGGCACAGGAGAATGCAATCAACGCCGTAGCCAGCCTGGGCGAATCGGTAGTTCCGCGGACGGTCGGCGCATTGCAGAACCCGCAGCTTCGCGGCCCCGCGGCACGCGTTTTGGCACGGCTGGGGCCAAAGGCTGCCGCCGCGGTGCAGCCGCTTATCGCCGCAGCAAAGGATGGCGACCCCCAGTTTCGCGCGGAAATCAACTTCGCATTAGCCGCGATTGGGCCCGCCGCGGCGCCGGCCTCCGGAATTTTGGCCGAGGCCATCGCCAGCGACGATCAGCATATCCGCGAGAGTGCGCTGTACGCCCTGCGTGAGATTGGCCCCGGAGCGAAAGCTGCGAGTGCAGCGCTGGTCAAGAGAATGCAAGCGGATAATTCGTTTGACGCAATGGCGGCCGCCTGGGCGCTGTCCAAGATTGCCGCAAACGATGCTGCGATCGCTCCGCAGGCTGTCGCCAAATTGACCAGCGGCCTGTCGAGTGCCGACGCGCAAACCCGTCATGAAAGTGCCCAGGCGCTGGCCGCGTGGGGACCGGCGGCAAAGTCGGCTGCCCAATCGCTCGCTCGCGTTTCAAAGGAAGATGGCGACGCAGAAGTTGCGCGGCAGCAGCGGCGGCACTTGCGCGGATTTCGCAATCGCGATAGCCGGAGCGGCAACAGCGCGCGCTACGATTGTTTGAGTTTTTCGATTTCCGCCTGTGCTGCTGCCAGTTCCGCTTCGAGCCGGCGGACTTCGTCGGGGTCGTCCATTTGACGCTTGGCTCCGGCGAGCCGCGGCTGCAGTTCGCCAATTTTCTTGCGCAAAAGCTCGATGCGTTTCTTGGCTTTCTTGTCCATTGGGGGGCGCTGGGGGCGTTCGTCTTGTAACTGGTCACTGAAGTGACCAGTCCGCAGGCGGTTTAGGATAATTAATAAGTCATTCGGCGGGTGCGTTTGTTGCCGGGGCGACCAGGATCGACGGGCCGGGGGCGTCGACTTTAGGATTGTGCGGGTAAGTCCGCAGCACGCTGCCGAGAACCACGGTGACAATTCCTACCAGCAGGCACACATTCAGCCAAAACCGCATCTTTTGCCGCATCATTTCCGCAACGGGCGATCGTCCGGCCACGAGCGCGGCGAGCAAAAACAGCGCAATACCAGCCAGCATTTTTAGCCCGGCGACCATGTGGTACGAAGAGTGCCATCCGTTCTTGCGTTTTGATGATTTGCATGTAATTCCACAGTCCCGTGACGAGCAACAGCAGCGTGGCGATGCCGACCCACATAGCCCAGGCAGCGCGCCGCCCGCCGAATTGTTCGTCGACGTTGGCGTTTGGAGTAGCAATCGACGGGGTGACGATGGTGCGGAGATAAAAGATACCGCCGACAAGGATGATCGCGGCCAGGATGTGCAGGATGCGCGAGAGCAGCATCACCCAATACATGAGATTTATCTCGGGCATCGTTTGTTGGGCGAACACAAGCACAACATCGAGTTCGGTCATATTGCATGTCTCCATACGATTGTCGCGCGAACAAACGGGGACAGGTCCATCAGCAAAGAGCAAGGGGCGAAGAGCAAGGAGCATTCTCGCTCCCCGCTCTTAGCTCTCAGCTCATGGACCTGTCCCCTTTTACCGCAAACGGTCGACCAGTGCTAGCGCCTCGTCGTAGGTGTGGATTTCGCCATTGAGCTGAGCATCGCGGATTTGCTCGAGCAGTCCGGCGAATTCGGGGCCGGGCGCGAGGCCGCGAGCGATCAGGTCCGCTCCGTTGACTAACGGTGCGGGGTTGAGCCGCTCCGGCGGCCAGGACAAACGCTCACTGCAGAATTGGAGCGCGGGATCGGCCGGACCGGCGATCGCCTCGTGAAGTGCGAGCAGATCTGCGGCACCGTCGTGGATTAGCACTCGTTGCAATCGCGGCCACGAAATCTGAGAAGCCGCCGCAACGAACTCTCGAGCCGCAAGCAGCCATGCCGCCCGGTCGGTTTTCTTGTTTGTGTAACGTAATCGACGGCCGACGGCGTGGGCCGCACCTTGTTCGCGCACATTCAACAGCAAGGACGCCAGAGCCAGCGGCAATGTGGGCTCATGAAGCGCATCGAGGATGCGAAGCGTTGCGTCGAACTCGCTCGACGATAAACCGGCAACTTCTGGCAGCACGTGAGGGAGCAATTTGGTTTCGCTCATTAGCCGCAGCGCGTCGGCCCGATTGTTGTCGACCAGCATGCGGCGGATTTCCATGCCGATTCGCTCGGCGCTGACGCTGGAAATTTCGGCCGACATTTCTTGAATCGCGCGGAAAGATTCCGGCTCGATTTCGAAGCCGAACGTGGCGGCGAAGCGTACGGCGCGGAGCATGCGCAGTTTGTCCTCGCGAAGACGCAAGCGTGGGTCGCCGATGGCGCGGAGTGTGCGGCGTTTCAGGTCGTCCTGGCCGCCGACGTAGTCGACGACTTCTTCCACCACGGGGTCGAAGAACAGGCCATTGATCGTGAAGTCGCGGCGCTGGGCGTCGTGCTGGGCGTCGGTGAACGTGACGCTGTCGGGATGCCGGCCGTCGCTGTACGTGGAATCGCTGCGGAACGTGGCGACTTCGATTTGTCCCGCCGCGCGCGGGCCCAGCACGGTCACCACGCCAAACGCCGCGCCGATGGGAATCGTGCGTCGGCGGCCGAACACGTCGCCGATTTGGTCCGGCGTGGCAGAAGTGGCGACGTCGTAGTCTTTGGGCACCAGGCCGAGCAGTTGATCGCGTACGCATCCGCCGGCCCACAGGGCTTCAAAGCCCGCCGCGCAGCTTCTGGACGATTTCCAGAGCGAAAGCGCGTTGATGGATGGGATCGGGCATAGGCGATACGTGGACTCACTGGTCACTGAACTGACCGGTCCGTCGCGGGGCGATTGCTTGGTTTAGTTTTTCGATGGCGTCATGGCGAACGTCGTCGTTCCAGGTAATTGAGTGATCCACACCAGGTTGAAGAAAATATAGGACGAGGTCGACGAGCGGTTTGCCGAGGATACGCTCCGCGGCAAGGGCGTACATGGCTAACTGCAGCTCGTATTGACGGCTTACAGCGGAGACATTGGCTGCCACCACTTGGTTCGTCTTGTAGTCCACGAGTTGCCAGTGGCCGACGGCATCCTCGTAAAGCAAGTCGATGACACCACGCAGATAACGCCCATTTCCATTGGTTTCGCCCGGCGGCCAGGCCAACATAAACTCTACTTCGCGGTACAGCGCCCGCGCCCGTGCCAGCTGCTTTGCCCTTGGCGAGCGGAGAAATCGACCGATCATTTCGCTCGCCTGGCCGGCTGCCGACTCATGATCCGAGCTAGTGTACTGTGTTGCCAGATGCCGGCACCAATCGGCCACATCGCACTTGCCCGCAAGTTCAATCTGCGACAGCACATCGTGCACAAGGCTGCCGAAGCCGCGGGCATCGGTTGCCGGCGCGGCCCCGTCTCGACCTTCATCGATTGGGTATGGCGATTCATCTTCGGCGTCCACGAGCTGGCCGGTTAGCTGTGAGAAGGAGAACTGCCGGCGGGCAGCCTTGTCAACGGCGACTGGCCCCACGGTGTGCGGAACGATGCCGCCGCCCTCCGCGGCCAGTTGCCGCGCTTCTTCCAGCATTTTCAACAAATCCGGCCCACGCGATTTGCCCGCCGGCTTGTGTTCGGTCTGCGGGTCGCAAGTTACTCGTACTTGGGGCGAGACATATCCTGGCGGCAGTTCGCCGATCAACGCGCCGCTCGCCAGGTTAAACCGCTCGGCCAGGAACTTCATCCAGTCACTCCTGGGCTCATCGTGTGCCGCCAGGCTGCTGGAGAGAATCAAGTAGTCGGCCGCGCGGGTGCAGGCGACGTACAACAGTCGTTTGCGTTCCTCCAGTTCCTCGCTGCGCTCAATCGCGGCGAAGAGCGACATGCCGGTAGCGAATTTCGGGTCTTCATCCACGGGCCACGGGACAAGCGGGCCCAAGTCGCGGTGCAGCGCGGCGCAGGGCGTGCGGATGTTGGGCGGCCGATCCAGGTCGGGCACGATTACCAGCGGAAACTCGAGCCCTTTGGCGTGATGGATGGTCATCAATCGAATCACATCGGCCGTCTCCGGCAGCGTGGCCGCGAGTGCTTCCTTCGGCTGACGTGAAATGAACTGGGCGAGCTGCGTGATAAAGCCGTCCAGATCGGTTACACCGTTATCCGCGGCGCGGGCACGCTCCATCAACTTGTGAAGATTCGCGAGCTTGCGTTCGCCAAGAAACTCCGCCAGCAGCACGGCGTCATAGCCGGTGCGAGCCAGTGCTTCGCCGAGTAGCGTGGCGATTGGCACACGGTCCTTCTTGGCGCGCAGCGTGCGGATTGTTTCGGCGGCCGCGGCGACCTTGGCGCTTTCTTCAGCCGAAAGTTGCGCGGGCGGCCGCTCAGCCAGCAAACCGTCGTTGAGGCTGCCCGCCGTTTCCATGAGCCAGAAGAGTGTTTCGTCTTCCAGCGAAAAAAATGGGCTACGCAGTGCACCGGCCAGGCTCAGCTCGTCGGCCGTGCTGGCCACTGCGCGGAGCAAGTTGAGCACATCGTACACTTCCTGCTGCGCGTAAAATGCGTGCCCACCGACAAGGTAATAAGGCAACTCGTATTCGCGGAGCGCTTCTTCGTACAGGTGCACGTCGCTCAGCGCGCGGAACAGAATGGCGACGTCACCCAGTTGAACCGGCCGCGGCTGGCCGCTGTGCCGGTCGACGATTGGCCGCTCATCGGCTGATGAATCGACAAGCACGCGAAGCCGGCGGGCGATGGCGCGGGCCTCCTCGCGGCGGGCCGCTTCGGCGGCACCGTTGGCCTTTGTGTTTTTGTCCGGCGTCAGGGTCCACAGGAATTCAACGGCGGGCGACGGCGTGGTCTGCGGCCGATTGGGCCGCAATGGCTCATAGCTGTGACCGTCGCGAGTGAATGCCTGGTTGAAGAGGGCGTTGACAAAGTCGAGCACCGCCGGCTGGCTGCGAAAATTCACGTTCAGTGGCAAGCCGGCCCGTGCTCCGTCAGTTGCTCGCGCAAATCGCGGAATACCTTGGGTGCCGCGCCGCGAAAGCGGTAGATGGATTGCTTGAAATCGCCGACAAAAAATAACCGGCCACTGTCGAACCCCGGTCCGCAGATCGCTTTCACGAGGTCGACCTGCAGCTGGTCGGTGTCTTGAAACTCGTCGACAAGCAATAACCGCAAATCGTCAGCCAGCCGCTCGCGGAGTGCGGAGTTTTGCGGATCGGTCACAAGTGCGTAGGTTTTCGACAGCAAGTCGTCGAAATCGAGCTGGCCGAGTGCCGACTTGCGGGCTGTGTACGTGGCAACAACTTTTGCTGTGAGCCGCAGCAGTGCCAACCCAAGCTGAGCCGCTTCCAGAGCGATCGAGCGATCGAATGGTAGCGGTTTATGCTCGTCGATCACGTCGCGGAGCGTTTTGCAGGCGTCGCGATACGCGTTGAAGGCGTCGGCCGTCGGCCAATCCTTGGCGGTGCATACGGCTTGAACGCGCGCCAGCTCGCGGATCGTGTTCAGATCCTGTTCGTTCAATTGAGCAGCGGCGAGCTTTGGCAACAGCGCCAGCAATCCGTTCCGTGCATCGCAAAAAGTGATTTTCGTTGGTGTGACGGAGCGCAGTAGCTCGAGGAGATCGTCGACCGGCGCCGCGGTGGCAATTTCGCGAAGTGCGTGGGGGAATGCCTCATGCTGATACCAGTGCAACCATCGGTCGGCAATTTCGTCGGCGCTTGCCGTTTGCCACGTGTGGAAGTAGACGTGGTGCCGCTCGTTGAGAAGCACGGCGACTTGCTGCTTTAATCGGGCTAACCCACAAGCGGCGGCCAGGTCGAGCGTGTCGCCATCTAGTGCGGACAAGTTGCTCGCGCAGCACGTCATCGATCACGTTGTATTGCAGCACGTCGGCGTCACCTTGATCGAGCACGCCGAAGGTCGGTTCGAGCCCGGCCTCGGCTGCGTGCGCTCGAAGCAACGACGTGCAAAACGAGTGGATAGTACTGATCCTGGCCGTGTCGATCTCGCGCAACAGGCGGAGCCAATAGTCTTGCTCTTCCTCGCCCGCGGCCGATTGCAGCCGCTCATAGCATGCCTCGCGGATCCGCGCTGCGCATTTCGCGAGCGGCGGCATCGGTAAACGTGATGGCAATTAGTTGGCGCAGCTCGGCCGCTTCGGCCGCGTCGCTCGTGACCACCACGCGATCCAGATGGGAGATGAACCGCTCGGTGAGCACAAACGTCTTGCCGCAACCGGCGCCGGCCGAGAGCGCGACGGACACATCGCGGGTGGCGATGGCGAGCAGCTGTTCAGATGTAAGCGAGCGAACCGGCATGAACTGGCGGGACTAGGGGCTGGGGGCTGGGGGCTGATGCTTGCCAGGTTTCTGGCTCTCGACTCTCGACTCTCGACTCTCGACCGTCTTCCCCAGGCTGCGGATTTGCGTGATCCGGCAGATCGTGTTGAAGTCGCAACGGCTGGTGCATTGGTCATCGCGGCTGAAGACTGGAAACTGGCCGCGGCGGATCGCACCGATGAACTGGCCGATGAGTTCTTCGACCGTGGCTTGCATCTTGCTCCAGTGCTGCCGGCTCTCGCCGTCGCCGTGTTGGACGGCCAGCACGCCTTTGGCGTCGAAGCCGCTAGCCATTGTCCAGTATCCCGCGGCCAGCGGCTGGGCGTCGCCGTCGAACAGCAGCGCTTGCGCGGCGGCAACGTAGATCGGCAACTGCAAGTGCTCGCCCGAACTGATGTGTTCTTCCTTCAAGCTGACTTTTTTTCCGGACTTGTAATCGATCACGTTGAAGACAACGTCGCTCGCCGATGCGGGCGACGTCGATGCGATCGATGCGGCCGGTCACGCGGACCGGTTCACCATGGATCGTAAGCGTAAACGCGTCGTCGCATGAATTTGGATCGTCGGCGTCACCCTCGCCGGAACGCGGCGGTCCGAATCGCAGCTCGAAGTGGGCCGGCTCCAGCCGCGCATCGAGCTTTGACCAGATGGCTTCGTAACGCGCGTGGTGATCGAAATGCCGCTCGGCCCACTTGAGGATTTGACGTCGATCGAGCTCCACCAAGGCAGCCTCGACGCCGGTTCGGGAGGTGACGCAGGCGCTTTGCGACAACGTTCCGCAAATCGTCGGCAAATTGCTCGGCTTCCTGTTGGGCGCCAGCGTGCGTTCGCCCCGTGCTGCCTTCCATTGTCGGTGGAACTCGGCCAGCACGTCATGCAATCGGCTGCCGCGGCGCCGGTAGTCGGTTTCCAACTGCAGGTCGCCCAGCGGCTCCAGACGCAAGACATTTTCGAGAAAGAATTTGTACGGGCACGCGGCATACGTTTCCCATTGACTTGGGCTCCACAAGTGGCGCTGTCCAAAGCGGTCGGCAAAACGCGCCGCCGCTGCCGGGCTGATGAGCAACCCCTCGGCCGGTCCGAACGTTTCGCGACATGCCCGGTGATGAACGATTCGCAGTCCCGCATCGATCGCGGAGACGGGGACAGTCCCCCTTTCGCCCAGCTCTTTTCTCTTTTCGCCGGACATCTGGGGACTGTCCCCGCGTTCGCAGCGGAACAATCCCGCTAGCGGCTCAATTTTGCCATCGAGCGCTCTGCGCCACGGCTTGAATTCGCCAATCAGCCGAGCCGAACGCGTCGCCGGACCCAACGGGCGAGAGTTGCGGATCGCTAACACGGACGAGCGATTGTGCTTTGGGCCCAACGTGCGGCGAATTTCGGTGACGTATGGGCTCGGCGGCAGCGCTTGCGCTTTGTCGTCGAGCGCCGGGTAGCTGATCGTGAGCGACTCCTCGGCGCAGGCCAGCACGCCGTAAAACAAGAGCATCTCTTCTTGGGAACGTGTCGCTGCCGACGGAGTCGCCTTTCGCCCGGCAGCTGGTTGATCGACGGTGCGGGAGAAGGATCGGTATTCGGACTCGGCGTACAGACGGCCCGCACGTTCGGTGCCGGAAACGCCTGCTCCGTCATGCCGGCCAGGAAGACATGCCTGGCCGACACCGTGCGGGCGCCGGCGGCAGTGAGAACGCGCACGCGACCGGCGTCGTCGTGTTGGCGAGGCAGAACCTGGTAACGCGCGACGTCTGCCAGAACGTTGGAAACGTCGCGCCGCGAGTACTTTCGCGGCGGCTGATTGAGCCATGTGTCCAAACGTTGGAGTGAGGCAAAATGCTCCTCGATGCGCTGCCAGGCGAGCTCGTCGGGTGGGTTAGTTCGAGAAACGCCCGATCGCGTTGCCAGTTTCGCCAGTGCGCTCGACCATTCGATCGCGGTGGCTTCCTGCGTAAGTTCGTCCAATGCGGCGGCCAGTTGTCCGAGCGCTGGCAGGGCTAATTTCGCTCGATCCACTCGGCGCTGTGCGGGCTGACTCAACTCGTTAGCGGTCCCATGGCCGGCAACGAGTTGTTCGACTCGGTCCAACAGTGCCCGGCGGCCCTGGACGATCTGCAGATCGCGGACGAGCCAATCGGCGGCTTGGCGCGCCTTGTCGTCGAGCGACGTGAGCGCGTTGTTCGTGATGACCGACACCAGTGCGCGGAACGGCCAGTCTTCGCTGTCCAGCCGCAGCAATGCCTTAAGCGTTTTGCAAACCGCGGTCGTTGCCACCGGTTCGCCGCTCTCCAGGTAATAGGGAATGCCGAATTGATCGAACACTTCACGCACTCGCGCTGCAGAATCGTTCAGCGCGGAAAACGACGAGGATGTCGGACGGGCGCGTCGCCGTCTCAATGAGCAGCCGTTTGATCCGCCGCGCAATTTGCACGATCTCATCGTGCGCGCCGGCGGCGGCGACGAATTCGTACCGTGGGAGCGATCTCCATCGCGTCAGACGGCAGTGCCGGCGCCGATCCCGGCGGGTAAAACAAGTAACTCAGCAAATAGTCGTGCGCCGGCCAGGCCGACTTGCGCGGCCCGAATTGCCGTTCATCCAAGCGTGGATGATAACGGCGCAGGCCGGCAAGGGTGACGGACGTCTTGGCAAATAGGTCGCGCACGACGAACTTTTCTCTCTTCCTCTGGGAGAGGGTGATCGACATCGCTCTGCAATGCAATGACGAGCTGCTTGGCCCGACCCGCCAGCAGCGCCAGAATTTCGTGCTGCGTGTGGGTGAAGTCGGTGAAGCCATCGACGACGATTAGTTCGAGGTTCTGAAATGCAGTACAAGCACGCGAGGCGAGCGCGTCGCGGGCCGCCCAATACGAACTTTCTGCATCGACCAGGCTGTGCGTCGTCAATTGCTGTTGATAGTCGGCATAGAGCTGCGCAAGTTCTTGCTGCTGCCGGGCGTCGCGATGGGGTGCTGGGGCCTTCGAAAACGCGAGCGGCAAGATATCGCGGCGCTTCAGCTCGCGGACGTGGTCGAGAACCAGGTCGGTAAAGCCGGCCCGGCCGGCAGACTCAGCGTAAAAATCCAACTCGCCCCGTTCCAGGGCAGCTTGAATCAAGCGTTGCAGTAATGCCCGCTGCATCGTCGCATCGATACGTCGCAGGCGCGACGGACACGCCCGGAGCACGCTCGTAGCGAAGTCGTCGAACATCATCACGCCCGGGTTGAAGCAGCCGTCCACTCCGCCTGTCATGAGCTGCTCTCGCACGCCTGCGGCAGCCCTGGCCGTCGGGGCCAGCCACAGCAATGTGCCAGTGCGATGCGGCCCACTTTGCAGCGCTTCGCCGTAGCGGCGCAACAGTTCCTCGGTTTTCCCAGAGCGGGCCGGTCCCAGATAAACAACGACTTCGGATGACACGGAGGGCAACTCAGAACAGCGTGGAAGCGACTAGAGAAAGGCGACGCACCGGCCGGCGGCTGCCGCCCGGCCCAATCAGGAATTCTGGCCGTAAGTCCGGCAGCGTCAAGGAGCTTCGCGCACGGTGCCCGAACGGGGTCGGGAGTCGATGCCTGAATTACCAGTCGACACGGATACTAGCGTTTAAATTCGTCAATAGTCGGATGGCTTGAAGACTCCCGACCCCTTTCACCGTTGCCGGACGATAACAGTTGACAGCACGGTCGAATACTGGTTAGACTTTGGGCATATACTCGCCGAAAGTCTCGCGCTGGGGACGCCAGGTGTGCGATTCGTCGTGGGATATCGGCGGGGCGGAGTAGCTTTTCAGGAGTGACTTCAGTTGGCACATGCGTGTCGCCTGGCTCGCGCAGAGCACGATCTTGCAGCCGCGCCATCCGTTCAACTCCGACAGCGACTACTAATTCGTGCAAAGGTGCGATAGATTTTGGAAGAGGCGCCGGCCTCGTAACGGTCGGCGATATATTTTTCCTCATTTCGTTTCGTTTCATTTTTTTAAGGAGGTTGGTTATGGACACGAGACGCAGGTCCGGGCGAGGGTTCACCCTCGTCGAGCTGCTGGTGGTCATCGCGATCATCGGCATCTTGGTAGCCTTTTGCTACCTGCAATTCAGGCCGCGCGTGAAGCGGCTCGGCGCAACCAGTGCTTGAATCAGATCAAGCAATTACTGATCGCGCTGCAGAATCACCACGATACGCGGAAGCAGCTGCCCCTGGCTTCGACGGCCCCGTTCAAGCAGGGCGGCAGCGTCAACGTCAAGTATGGGGAGCTGGGCACTCAGGAGCCCGCCACCCCCAGCCCAACCGCGCCACTCAAGTGGTACGCTGGTCAGGACGGTGACGGCTATAGCTGGATCGTGCAGATCTTGCCGTTCATGGAAGAGAACGTTTTGTATGACAAGCTGGTTCAGCAGTCCGGCACGATTAGGAAGGGCAAGTTGCAGGATGCGGCATTTGCCACGGGCACTTCCGCCCCAACGCAGAGCCCCGGCACGGCGCCCACGATCCCGACGAACCCGTTGATCTATTCCACCAAGCTGGCGGTGATGGTCTGCCCCAGCTTTCCTGGTGAAGAGGAAGTGCCGGCGTTCGGCTCGATTCCGACTGCGCCTCGGGCGTAAAGATCGGCACGGGCAACTACGTGGCCGTGGCGGCGACGCATTACCAATCGGGTAATCAAGATTTGGAGAGCGGTCTGCCCGCCTCCAATAATGTCGCCACGAGCAAGAACTGCGCGAGTGGCGCGTACTGCGGTAACGGCGCGCATGCCATTCCCCGGCCTGGTAGGGAACCAGGTGCAAAAGGTAGGTCTGGGTTTCCAGAGCCTGTCCGACGGCACCTCGAAGTGCATCCTGGTCTCAGAAAGTCGCGAGGAGACCTTCACGTCCTGGTACAGCGGCTTTGCCTCGTACGTCGTCGGTGCGTGGCCAAACGTTGCCGATCAGCCGAGAGGCGTGATGCAAGGCACTGCGGCCGGCAGCCCGGTTTACTGGAATTGCGTCGACGGCACCACCTGCGACAGTGCCTTGAACAAAGGCGATACGAAAGGTGATCGCGTGAAGTTCTACCAGGGTTCGGGGAAGACAAATCCCCACAACGGTGCCGACCGCGTTTGGGGTCCGAGTAGTCGGCATCCTGGTACGGTCCAGCACGGCTTCGCCGATGCCCACGCGGAAGGCATTTCCGAAACGACCGACCGTAACGTTTATCTGCACATGATCACTCGTAACGGTCGCGAAGTGGACAACGTGCAATAACGCTCAGCGCAAGCTGACTTCAGAAACCCACAGCGCCGCGGCAGGTGCAAACCTGCCGCGGCGGTTTTATTTTGGAGGTGTTAGTCGTTGGTCGTTAGATCGGAACAATTTTACTCACGACATACGACTAACGCCTAACACCTATCGCTTACGCCTTAACTCTGGCTGGCCATAGTGCTACAATTGCTCTCTCGCCGCCGTGGCGGAATTGGCAGACGCGGCATGGTTCAGGTCCATGTCCACGTAAGTGGGTGGGGGTTCAACTCCCTCCGGCGGCATTGGAGCTAAGAGCAGGGAGCGTAGAGCTGAGAGCAAGAAGCAAATGGCGGCCGACAAAAAGTTGTTCCGCTTTGAGCACTTAGATGTCTGGCAGCGAGCGGCCGATGTAACATTTCCGTTGGGACGCGTTGCCGACAGCTTAGCGGAGCGACATTTCTACCGGTTTGGCGAGCAGCTTCGAGGGGCCGCGCTGTCAATTTCGAACAACATTGCGGAAGGCTCGGGGAGTAACTCCAACAATGATTTTCGCAATTTTCTCAACGTCGCGCATCGCTCTGCTTTTGAGTGTGCCAACATGCTTTTAGTATTTCGGCGTAACATGCTGATACCGGACGAGAATATTCCCGACCTACTTGACGAATTGGACCAGATTTGCCGAATGATAACCGCGTTCTCTCGCTCGCTCGGTTGACCCACATTTCTTGCTCTCCGCTCTCCGCTCTCCGCTCGTATGCCTGCGTCCATTGAAGACGTCGCCAAGCTGGCCAACGTTTCGATCAGCACCGTTTCGCGGGTGATCAACCGCCGCAAGCTGGTGAACGAGGCGACCTGCAAGCGCGTCGAGGCGGCGATCCGCGAGCTGCGCTATCGGCCCAACGCGTTTGCCCGCGGGCTGATGCTGCGCAAGAGCGGCATCGTCGGGCTGGTGCTGCCCGACCTGCACGGCGAGTTCTATTCGGAAATCATTCGCGGCGCGAATCTGCAGGCCCGCGAGATGGAGCACAACTTGCTGCTCTCCTCCGCGCTGCCCGGCGACGATGCGCGAAAGCTGGCTGTCGGCGATCGGCCAGCGGGCGCTGATCGACGGCCTGGCGGTGATGGTCTCCGACACGATGGCGGCCGGCATCGGCGCAGACGCTGGCCGAGCTGCACATGCCGATCGTCGTGCTGGACGATGAGATCGACGGCGTGGAGCACGATGCGGTGATCATCGATCAGCGGCAGGGCGCACTGGCGATGATGCGGCACGTGGTCGAAGAGTGCGGCGCGAAGCGGGTGTTTTTCGTCGGCGGGCTGGAAACGAACATCGACACGCAGGCCCGCTACAAAGCCTATCGCGACATGCTGCAGCAAGGCAGGCCTCGAATTTCACAAGGAGGACGTGTACCACTTGGATTACACGTACGAGTCGGCCTATCGGCTGGCGATCGAGCAGTCCGCGATTGGGCCGGGCCGAAGCATTGCGTGTTCGCCGCCAACGACGAGATGGCGGCGGGCATCATCGCCGGGGCGAACGCCATGAAGGTCGCCGTGCCGGACGATCTGGGCGTCGTCGGCTTCGACGACACGCGCGTGGCCCAAATGACGAATCCGCTGCTGACGACGGTGCGCGTGCCGATGTCGCAGCATGGGCGCGAAAGCCATCGAGCTGTTGTGCCAGCGGATCGCCGAGCCGGACCGCCCGCCGGCCAAAGTCTCGCTGCCGGCCGAGCTGGTGGTCCGCGAATCGTGCGGCTGCGGAGTGAAGAAACATTCAGCTTGAACCACGTAGCAGCAGGTTTGAACCACAAAGGCACGGAGGACACGAAGAAGAGAATTCCAACAGGAGAACGCAGAGGCAGCAGAGGTGAATTGAGGGCATACACCAGTGAAAACCCAACTCTGCTACCTCTGTGCACTCCTGTTCATTCTTCGTCTTAGTCCTTCGTGTCCTTTGTGCCTTCGTGGTTCAAATTCCATTCTTCGCGCCCTGCTGCGTGAATTTTCAAATCGCGGTTCGCATGCCGCTTATCTAGAGCTTCTTTGATTTCTCGCCAGCGGGCTTCGGTTAGCGGGTAGCGAAGTGTGAGCAGGATCGAGATGCAGCTCATTGCGAGCGGCAGGCCGATCTCGACAACTCGCAATCGGAACAAAGTTTTGGGCGGTTGCATCTTAAGGAGATGCGTTTGCGTCAGAGCGCGTCGGCCTCGCGGACGATTTCCGACGGCGTGTTCACCAGACTCGCGCCTCGCTCTTGCAGCGCTACGGCTTGTGCGCGGACGGCATCCGTGCGTTCGAGTAAAGTGTCGATATGTTCCGACTGATCGGGATGTTTTTCCAGGCGCTCGCCCAAATGCCGCCGTAAATTGTCGGCAGTCGCGACGGCGCGGCCGATTTGCTCAGTCACGACGGCGATCCGGTCCGCTTCGGTCATATTGCGATTCGGCCACTCTGCGGTCTCCGACTTGATGAGCGCGATGCTTCCCTGCAAGGCGTCCACCGTCACATTTTGCCGCTCGTCAAAGCCGGTAAAAACCAGTAGCGCGCCCATGACAAAGCTGGCAAAGCGCTGCCCATTTTGATGAACCACCAATACACGGAATAAAAGCTGCCTTCGTGCGCGTGCCTGTCTTGAGTTCGTCTTCATCGCAAATGTCGCCGACCATCGAGGCTCCCAACGTGAAGAACATCAACATGCCGGCTGAGAGCAGCACGGTGGGAATCAGTACCAGGTAAGGGTAGCTCCGGGTTGTAGCAGACGATCTTGGATAGCTGTGCGGCGCACATCAGCAGAATGGCGATCAGGAGCGCTCGGTTTTTGCCCAAGCGATTGCTGAGCCAGTTGAGCGGGAAGACGGCCACCAGGCCGGTGATGGCCCAAGCCGTGCCGTTGATTCCCAGCAGACGTGCCGGCGGTCAGAGCGTCGCCGCCGTAGAGATAAAAAATCGTGATGTAGTAGTTGAAGATCTGGACGAAATTAAAGCCCATTGCAAGCGTGAAAATAATCGCCACCAGTTGAGAAACGTGGTGTTGCTCACGGTGGTGCGCATGTCTTGCCAGAAGGCCGATTTCGGCTCTTTTCTGGCCGCTGCGAATCCCGGCTCCCGCAGTGCGACAAACCACCACAAGCTCATCGGGATGAGCAGCGCCGCAATGAACATCGAAACATAGCGCATGCCGTCGGTCAGATCGCCCGCTGGCCCGCGAAAAAAATTAAGTCCCGCCAGAAAGATCAGCCAGGGCGTGCCCATCGCGAACAGGTTGCCCAAGAAGCTTTTGGCGCTGAACAGGCGCGTGCGCTCGTGGTAGTCGCCGGACATCTCCATACCCAGCGCCCCGTGCGGGATTTCAAACATCGTTGTGGCCGTAAAGAACACGAGCACGCCCCCAAGGATGTATGCGAGTTGGAACCAGTTGTAGGACGACTCCGTGACGAAGATTGTCTCGGATCCATTCGCCGCGAGGAACCCACCACATGGCGACGAAGCTGAGCGCCGTGGCGATGCCGCCCAGGAGAATGTAGGGACGCCGGCGCCCCCAACGGGTTCGCGTGTTATCGGAAAGGTGTCCCATGATCGGATCGGAGACCGCATCCCATAGCCGGGGAACGATCATGATCGTTCCCAGCCAGAACGCGCTAAGCCCGAGCGAGATATTTCCGAGCAAACCCATGAGCTGCCCGGCGATATTGAACAGCGCAATCGGGATCAAGCCGCCCATGCCGTAGGCGATCAGCTGGTGCCACGGAACCCGGTCTTCCGGGGCGATCGTGTGCTGATGGTCGGTTGACATTGAGAGCGGGCCCGAAGTTACACCGCGACACCAAGGAAACTACCAACATAGACTACAAAACCAATGGAGGTCGTGGAACGCCTGCTAATCCAAGCCGGCGGATGGCGTTCAGAAACAGTTGGACTACAATGATTGCGTTCCGCCACCACGAGTTCTTGCTGATGCTATGAAACGAACACTTTTTACGCGCAGTATTCGGTTTGCTGTTACTCGCTGAAATTGGACAGCCGGCAACCGCGATCGGCGACGAGGCAGCGATTGCACTGTTCGACGGTAAGTCGCTGGACGGGTGGACCACGGCTGGCGGCGAGCCGGTCACGCGGGGCTGGGCTGTCCAGGACGGCATGCTGGTCCGCGAAAGTCGCGGCGGCTCGATCTTCACGGCTAAAGAGTACGGCGACTTTGATCTTCTCTTCGAGTGGAAAATCGCCCCGCGTGGCAACAGCGGCATCAAGTATCGGGTCGCCTTTTTTGAAAAGGGTGTATACGGTAACCCAGGACTGTTGGGCTGCGAGTACCAGTTGTTTGATGATGTCGGCCGATCGACTGGTCCGGAGCATAGCTGCGGTGCCCTTTATGCGCTGTATGCGCCGTCGGCCGACAAGAAGCTGCTCCCGGCGGGTGAGTTCAACGACTCGCGGATCGTGGTCCGCGGCAGCAAGATCGAACACTGGCTGAACGGTTCCAAAGTCGTCGAGGCCGACACCAGCTCGGACGATTGGAAGCGGCGGATCGCGGACAGCAAATTCCACGATGTGGCCGGTTTCGCGCAAAACGCCAAAGGGCGGATCGAACTGCAGGACCACGGCAGCAAGGTCTGGTTCCGGAAAATTGCCCTGAGTCCCTTGGGTACGAACTAATCCGTGTGGCATGCGTCAGCACCGTGGGGCGTGCTTTCGACGGGTGGCATGCTTTCGGCGCCCGGCCGTAAGCATGTTGTCTCGGCCCAACATGCCTACGCCCCGAGCGGACTTCGGCGAGCTCAGTCGAGTCGCGAAGGCATGCCACACCCGCGGGGAACGCCCAAAATCTGCCAGGTTCTATCCACGATTCCCTTCCCGGATTAGACTCAAGGCATTGGATGAAAAGCGCTTGCGGTCTCTCCGGCGCCCGGAGTTTTTTACGCCCGGGCTGTGCCCATGTCCCGTGTTCCCACCGAATCGTCGACGTCTCTCACAGGGTTTTCCGGCAAGCGACTCGAAGCTGCGGCAGCGGAAGAGGTCTGTCTGTCGAACGGCCGTTACACCGTGCACTTGGATTCGCTGGGAAGCGGCTATTCGGATTGGGGCCGCCTCGGCGTGACCCGTTGGTCGGCGGACAGAACATGTCGCGTTGACGGGTTTCATGTCTACGTTCGCGACCTGGACGATCAATCCGTCTGGTCGGTGGGATTTCAACCGACGCGCGTCGCTGGTGATGAATATGCGTTCCGGAGCAAACACGGCGTCGCCGAGATGGTGCGTGTGGACGATGGCCTGGAATGTGCGCTTTCGGTTGGCGTGGCACGAAAGTTGGATTGCGAGCTTCGCCGTTGCCGCGTGACCAACCGCAGCCGGCGTGTGCGGCGAATCGAGCTGACAAGCTACTTGGAGTGGGTACTTGCCGCGCGCGAGGCGGACGTGAATCATCCGGCATTTTCCAAGCTATTTGTCGAAACGCAGTTCCGCCGTGAGGATCGCGCAATCGTCGCCCGGCGGAGGCCGCGAAGCAGCGATGACCCACATATATGGGGATTGCACTGGCTCGTAGGCGACGAATCGAGCGGACAGTCACCAGCGATCGAATACGAAACCAATCGCGTCGCATTTATCGGTCGGGGTCGAACGTTGCAGCGACCGCGAGCGCTGGCTGCAACGCAGCTCGCGGGCCACATCGGGGCAGTCCTCGATCCAATCGGCAGCTTGCGGACGGTACTGACGCTGGCGCCCGGCGAATCTCGGGCGTGCGCGTTTTTGTTGGGCGTCGGGCAGGATAGCGATGTGATCCAAACCATGTTGACCGAGTTTTCCGCGTTATCGGATGTAGACGCGGAGCTGAATCGCGCCGTGCCCCGAGGCAAGTCCGGCAACGGCGCGACACCTACCGATGTACAACGCGAACATCCTCGCGACCCCGACGAGCGGATCATCATTCACGGGCCCCATTCGGCGCCGCGGTCGCACGTGGCGGCGCAACATGAGTCTCCGGAATATCGAACAGCCTCCACGAATTTGCCGGAGGGAGATGTGATGTCTCTCCCATTTCGAGAGCCGCTGCAGTTCGAGAACGGCTACGGCGGATTTTCGGCCGACGGCCGAGAGTACGTTATTCGATTGCAGCCGGACGGCAGCGGCGGTCATTGCCGGCCGCCGCTACCGTGGGTGAATGTGATTGCTAATGAACACGCCGGGTTTACGGTCAGCGAAAGCGGTGCCGGCTGCACATGGTCCGGCAATAGTCGTTTGCATCGGCTCACGGCCTGGCACAACGATCCCGTGTGCGACCCGCATTCGGAAGTCGTTTGGATTCGCGACGAAGATGCTGGGGAATTTTGGTCGGTGACGCCGGGGCCCACGCCGGCACCAGTCGAGTACATCGTTCGCCATGGTTTTGGTTACACGCGGTTCGAGCACGAAAGTCATGAGCTCGCGCACGAGACCACCATGTTCATGGCGCCCGACCAGCCGGTGAAGATCACACGGCTGCGGCTCGCGAATCGGAGCCAGCGCACACGGCGGCTGTCAATTTTTGCGTACGCTGCATTGGGCCCTGGGAGGATTGGCGACCGAGACAGCGCGATCGGTATCGACATCCTGCGATTCCCGGTTGCAAGCGATTTTTGCCAGCAACGCCGCATTGTCAGTATTACGGCGGGCACGTTGCGTTTTGTGCGGTCGCTGCGCGCGAGGGCCTGTGCCAGACGGATACCGACTACACGAGCGATCGGGTCGAGTTCTTAGGTTCGCCAGGTGATCTGGCGTCACCGGCGGCACTTGCATCCGCCGGCGATTTGCGCCGCCGAACGGGCAGCGGCTTCGATCCCTGTGCAGCCTGGCGAATCGCCGTAGTGCTGCCGCCGGGCGCCACTTGCGAGCTGACCGTCTTGCTCGGCGAAGCGCCGACGCACGCCGCAGCGTCCAATCTGATTGAAGAGTATCGGAACGCTGACCGCACACAGCAGGCGCTCGCGGCTGTAGAAAAATTCTGGCGCGACACCGTATCGGCCATTGAAATTGAAACACCCGACCGCGAGATCGATCTGGTCGTGAATGGCTGGCTGACGTACCAGAACTTGAGCTGCCGGATGTGGGGTCGATCGGCGTATTATCAACCGGGCGGGGCCTTTGGTTTTCGCGACCAGTTGCAGGATGCGGCCGCGCTCGTTTGCGTCCGCCCCGACATCACACGAGCACAAATCATCCGCCACGCAAGTCAGCAGTTCGTCGAAGGCGACGTGCTGCACTGGTGGCATGCCGACACGGATACGGATTGCGGACACGCTTTTCCGACGATTTGTTGTGGCTGCCGTACGTCACCGCGCAGTATGTCGAATCGACCGGCGACGCGGCGATCCTGGACGAGGAAGCGCCGTTCATCACCGCGTCCGAAATCGCCGACGGACACGTCGAAGCCTATCTTTGCCCTGCGGCGTCCGGAGAGGACGGCACGATCTACGAGCACTGCTGCCGCGCGCTCGATCGTGGCCTGACGACCGGGCCGCATGGGCTGCCGCTCATCGGATGCGGCGATTGGAACGATGGGTTCAGCCGCGTCGGCCGGCTGGGACGCGGCGAGAGCGTGTGGCTCGGCTTTTTCATCCACGCCGTGCTGGAGCAATTTTTGCCGATCTGTGCGCAGCGCGGGGACGACGAAAGAGTCGCGCGCGGTACGCGCGTACCGCGAGCGGCTCGTGGCGGCGCTCAACACCCACGGTTGGGACGGCGCCTGGTATCGCCGCGCGTATTACGATAACGGCCAACCGCTCGGATCGAAACGCAGCGATGAATGCCAGATCGATGCGCTGGCACAGGCCTGGGCTGTGCTCTCCGGCGTGGCGCCGGCCGATCGCGCCGGTCAAGCGCATGGACGCGGTGCTGGAGCGGCTGGTCGATCGCAAGATGCCGGCATCATCAAGCTGCTCACCCCGCCGTTCAACCGCACGCCGCACGATCCTGGATACATTAAGGGCTACTTGCCGGGCATTCGCGAAAACGGCGGACAGTACACGCATGGCGTGTTGTGGGTCGTCAGGGCACTGGCGGAAATGGGCCGCGGCACGACGGCAGTCGAGCTGCTGCGGATGCTCAGCCCGGTGTGGCACACGGCCACGCGCGGAGCGCGTCCACGTTTATCAAACGGAGCCGTACGCGGTGGCAGCGGATGTCTACGGCGAGCCGCCGCACGTTGGCCGCGGCGGCTGGACGTGGTACACCGGATCGGCCGGCTGGATGTTTCGCGTCGCCGTGGAATCGATCTTCGGGCTGACGGTCGACCAGGGGCGACACTCGTCATCAAACCCGCGATTTCGGCAGCGTGGCCCCAGTGCCGACTGACATACCGCTTGCCGGGCGAGTCCACGTGCTACGAAATCCGCATCGAAAACCCGCAGGGCAAAGAGCAGGGCGTGACCAGCGCGAGTGTCGACGGCGAGGACGTTGCCGTGGATTGTGGTGCTGTACGTGTTCCCTTAGTGCACGACGGCGGCGCGCATCGAGTCGTTAGTTTGGCTGTAGGTGCCGCGAGCCGAGCGGCACGTAGAGCGGGGAGCAAAGAGCAGGGAGCAAATCGACTCTCCGACTCCATGCTCGTGGCTCCATGCTCCCGGCTTCTGTCCGCTTCGGCTCGGCGGACGTACTGGATGATCAACTTTGACTGACAATACGTTTCCCGCCGGATTTCTCTGGGGCGCCGCCACCAGCTCCTACCAAATTGAAGGCTCGCCGCTGGCCGATGGCGCCGGCGCGAGCATCTGGCATCGCTTCGCGCATGCTCCTGGCAAAATTGCCGATGGTTCCAGTGGCGACGTGGCCTGCGATCACTATCGGCGTTTTGCGGAAGACGTGCGGTTGATGCGCGAGCTCGGAATTCAAGCTTACCGTTTCAGCGTATCCTGGTCGCGCGTTTTGCCGGACGGCACTGGTCGTGTGAATCGCGCAGGTATCGATTTTTACAGCCGGCTGGTCGACACCCTACTCGAGCACAACATCCAGCCAATGGTGACGTTGTATCATTGGGACTTGCCGGCGGCGCTGGAAGACCGTGGCGGCTGGGTCGCACCGCAGGTAGCGGATTGGTTCGCCGAGTACGCCCGGCTAATGTTTCGTTCGTTGGGCGACCGCGGCGAATGTGGGCTACGATTAACGAGCCGTGGGTGGTGATGGATCACGGCTATGTCGAGGGAGAGCACGCACCTGGGCTGCGTGATTTGCCGAAAGCCGTCGCCGTGTCGAAGAACTTGTTGCGCGCTCACGCCGCTGCAGTGCAAGCCGGCCGCGCCGAAGGCGATTTTCAGATCGGGCTGGTTGTCAACCTCGTACCGATTCACGCGGCGAGCGATTCCGCCGCCGATCGCGCAGCAGCCGCGCGGCTCGATGCGTATCTCAACCGCCAGTTCTTGGATCCCGCGTTATTGGGCGAATGCCCCAGCGAGCTGGCCGACGTTTTCGGTCCGGCCTGGCAGCCGTGGGAAGACGGAGAACTCGCGCAAATAAAGCAGCCGCTCGATTTCGTCGGCGTCAATTATTATTTGAAGCTCGTCGTGCGCGACGACCCGACTGAAGGCCCCACACGGGCTCGGATCGTACCCCAGGCTAATTGTCCACACACGGCGATGGATTGGGAAATCTATCCGCAGGGTTTGACGGATACGTTGGCGTGGATCAACGAGCGCTATGGGGATTTGCCAATTTACATTACTGAGAATGGCGCGGCGTTCGACGATCAAGTCGACGCGACAGGCGCCGTCGATGATCCGCAACGAGTACAATACCTGCGTGAGCACTTGCTGGCAGCGCGGCAAGCGATCGAGGCCGGCGTGAACTTGCGCGGCTATTTCGTCTGGTCACTGATTGACAACTTTGAGTGGGGTCGCGGTTACTCTAAGCGGTTTGGCATCGTCCATGTCGATTTCGAGACGCAGCGACGGGTGCCAAAGTCGTCCGCTCAGTTTTATTCCGATGTGATTCGCACCAACGGACAGATATTAGGCGGTTGATGTTATGGTTCGTCGCGGTCTGATCATCCTGCTGTTTCTTCTTGCATCGGCATGTTCAGCGGCCGCTCAGGATCTCGACGCCATTCGCGATGACCAGATCAACCGGCTCAAAAACTACGTGGTCGATGCGATTCTGCCCTCCGGCCTCGTGCGCGATTCGCTGGTGCTCAGCGGCAACAGTTTTCATCCGGCCACGGCGGATGCCGCGGGGTTCGCGTTGTTGGCGCTGAGCGCGCTCGATCATTTGGACAAGCTTCCCGATGCGGAGCAGCGAGTTGAGACGATTCTTTCCGCATACGCCGGCCAAAAGGCCGGGCGTCGTGCCGGAGCGTTCCGCCGACGGGCATTTCATGCACTTTCTGAACATTACCACGGGTGGGCCTGCCGGCGGCGGCTGGGACGCTTCTTACAGCCCGATCAGCACGGCATTGCTGGTGGCCGGGGCAGAATTCGCGCGAAACCATTTTTCGGATAACAGCACCATCGCGTCCCTGACGCAGCAGCTCAACGATAGCGTCGACTTCGATGCGGCCCTACATCCCACGCTCAACGGCCGGGTCTTTCACAACATGACCAAGGCCGGGGGCGGCACCGGCGGCACCGCACGGCCCTTCAATGAGTACATGCTCGTGCACAGCCTGGCACTCCGCGAAGAGGACAATTCACGTGCGCTGGCCGCAAAGCATCTCTGGCAGGACACTAGACTTTCTGCCGAAACGGACGTTCCAGGGCATCGAGACAATTTCGGACAGTGCCAGCACGTTTGCGTCCGCATTTTGGGTGCAACAGATGCATTTCTTTAACGGCGACTTTCGCCACTCGCCCGAGTTCGAAGCGTATTTTGTCAATCAGCAGTTGGCCGACCGGTTGTATTCGAGCCAGAACCTTGGCGAGGAGTTCCGATACGGATTGACCGCGGGCGTAATTCCCAACGGATATCACGCTGATCGGATTCTCGACCATCCGCAAAACGTGTTCAGCCCCGAAGCGGTCGTGGCCTGGGGCGATTTGGAAACCATGCTCAAATTCATCGCCGAGCAACCTCCGACGTCCAATTCGCGCTACCGCTACGGATTGGTGCGCGAATCGGCATTACAACCGATTTGGATTCCAACCGATGCGGGGCTGGTCGATCACCTGTTTCTGCTTTTCGGCCTCGTAGAAAGTTTGGACCCCAATTTTTTTAGCGACCGGATGTTTCCGGCGCTGAACGCCGGTGATTTCAATGCGGACGGTCTGGTCGATGCAGCCGACTACGATTTGTGGCGGTCGACCTTTGGCTCGACAGCTAGATTGGCAGCCGACGGTAACAAGGATAACGTCGTCGACGCCGCAGATTATATAATCTGGCGGAAGGCGTTCGTTGCCACCGGTGGCAATTCTGCGCTCGCGGTGGTGCCGGAACCAAATGCCGCGGCACTACTGTTTTTCGCCGCAGCTCTGGCGTCTACCACCCGCCGCTGGCCAAGACGTTGCCGAGTTGGTGCCTCCCGAATGGGGATAGCTTATTGGCATCGCGGTGACCAAAGCGGCAGCGGCACATCCGCTCATTCGCGCCGTGTCCGGGGCGCTGCGACTTCGGTTCGCGACGCGAATTTGGACCTCCTATTGAAAGCGCTTGCAATCCACGTTTTGCAGAGATAGAATGCGTTGTGGATTGGTTGGGGTGAGCCGGCGCAGTGAACGCGCCCCGCCGCGGCATTTTCTCCATGCGGCGACAGGCGGAATTCAGCGTCGGGCGTTTACTCTTGCCATACTCACGCTCGCCGGAACGGGGCAGGCTCTTCCGGCAGCGGTCTGGTAATTGCTCGATTCTGCAGCTGCTTTATTACAACGGGTTGGTCTCCCACAGACGAGAAACTCGATTGACTTCACAAGCGGGGAGCACGCGATGAAATCGATAGGTGGTTTGCTGGCGGTTGGCGCACTAGTGGTTCTGGCAACATGCGGCGTAACCGGCCAGCGGGCGCTGGCCGTCGAGCTCCTGGTCAACGGCAACTTGGAATCGTCCGTTTCACCACCAGGTTGGATGCTCGAACAAACCGTCACGGGTTTGGCGGGCGCCACCGTGAATGCATCCGAACAAATCAGCTTCGCCAACGAACCAGCGCCAGCCCCCGGTGAGCTGGGCATCTTTCTCCGACCCTTCGCCGGTAACCAAGGTACGTATGCAGACGAAAACCACAAAATCAACTACATTCTCTCGCAGACGGTGAATGGTGTGGCCGGCCGCGACTACACGTTCACCGGCCAATCTTACTTCGGCGGCGACGCCGACCCGGTCACCAACGACGGTTATTCCGGCGGCGTCACGATTCTCGACGAGGCGTCCGCCTCCGGCGCTGTTCCCTCGCCGACGCAAACAACGTTTGAATTGGCGTTTCTCGATGCCGCCGGAGCCGTGATTGGCACTCCTATGGTGCGGGATCTCCGCCCGGAGCAGATGACCGACGGAATGTGGCGTCAGCAGTCGGTCATGGGAACCGCGCCTACGGGCACAGCGAGGGTGCGGGTCACCGCCGCGGCAAGGGACATGGTCGATAATACGGGGTTCCAAAACGCGTACCTCGACAATTTTTCGCTGATGGACAATGTTTTGGCCGGCACGAACCGCCTAACCAATGGCGACTTGAACATGGTCGGCCCGCCCAGCGGCTATGAGCTGGTTGAATCTCCAACGGGCACCGATACGGCATCGTTCCGCGATTTCGCCAATCACACGGAGGACGGACAACAGGGCCTCTGGCTGCGCAGCGTTTGAAACTGGCGATGCGACGATGTCGCAGACCGTCGCCGGCGTGGTGGGCGGCGACTACACGTTTTCTGCATGGTCGTTTTGGGAGACCGGTTACTCTGGGCAGATCCATTATCCAATACTCAAACGCTCATGAGCATGGAGTTTCTCAACGCCTCGAATGCTGTAATCGGTGCGCCGCTCACGCTCAACTTGCGGACTGCTGGCCAGGTGAATGACGCAACGTGGCGGCAATACATGTTGAACGGCACCTCGCCTGCTGGCACCGCGAATGTACGTGTTTCCGTTTCAGGAATTGGCATGATGGATTCGGGGCTTAATCCGCAGTCGGCGTTTTTTGATGATCTGTCGCTCGATCTGGAGGTCGTAGGTGTGCCGGGCGATTACAACAACAATGGCACGGTGGACGCGGCAGATTATGTGCAATGGCGCGACGGCCGGCCGCTGCAGAATGAAGTCGTCACGCCCGGCCAGCATACCCCAGAGGACTACACTGCCTGGCGGGCCCGCTTTGGCAACACCGCCGGCCCCGCCAGCGGCAATTCGATCGCGTCGGCGGCCGCCGTTCCGGAACCGGCGGGCCTGATGTTGCGCTCGTCGCTTTGATCGGCCTCGCGGCGTCGCGACGCTGGCGACATGGCGATGTAAATCATCCGCATAGACGGGTGCGATCGAACGTTTACAAGGAGTAAAGGCGATGCGGATCGATCTGCGAAAGCGCTTGCGACAAGACGGTTTTACTTTGGTCGAGCTGCTGGTCGTGATTGCGATCATTGGCATTCTGGTCGCGCTGCTGTTGCCAGCAATTCAAGCGGCGCGCGAGGCAGCTGCGGCGCACGCAGTGTCGCAACAATCTCAAAAACATCGGCCTGGCGATCCATAACCTTGTGGATACGTACAAGTATTTTCCCACAGGCGGTACGACTCCCAATCCCGGTATCGAGGAGTACTTGCGTGATGCCCGCACGCAGCCAAATGTTTTCTTGCGCAAGGTCCGGCCAACGGTCCCTTGGAGCAGGGACTGGGATGGATGTATCAGATTTTGCCCTATCTGGAAGAAGGTGCCGTCAAAGGCTTGATTCGAACCAGTCAGCTCACGAAGATTCCCATTCCTCTCTACAACTGCCCATCCCGGCGAAATACGACCTTTCATCAGGGTTCGGGGATTTCTCTCGTGGACTATGCCGCGACCGTTGCCGGACCGGCCCGCTCCGAGATCGGTGACGCGGAATTTAACAAATACTTGAACGACCCACATCCGACGTATCCGCAATTTGTGAGTAAGCAAGCGGACGTGTTTTGGGGGTGTCCTGGTTGTCCGGCAAGTGGCGGCCGTGGACTGAAAGAGTTAGACGACAAATTCAAAGCCGGACAAATGCCCAAGTTTCGCGGCATCATTCAGCGCACCGACTGGATTGTATCACGTGATAGTGCGCCGCCGCCGTGGCGGCATAGCGGCTTCGGCGTGAAGATGACCTTTGCCAAGATCAACGATGGCGCCAGCAAGACGATGATGGCCTCCGAAAAATGGGTCCATGTGAACAAGTATTTGGGCAGCGGCGGGCAGGCAGACGATCGCGGTTGGTCCGACGGCTGGGACTTCGATGCCTTACGAAGTACCCTAATCAAGCCGCGGCCTGATTCAACCGATCCGGAACCAAACGATGGTAACGCCAATGATCCCGGCAACTATCCGTTGGGCTCCGCCACGCAGGTGGTGTCAATGCCCTGTTCGGAGATGCTTCGGTGCAATTCATCTCCTACGAAGTCGACCTGGAGAACTTGAATCGCATGGCCAACCGCCTGGATGGAGAAACGGTCACGGAAAATCTTTAGAGGCGTTTCGGCTCGCTATTATAGGTGTGAACAGGAGGACGCAGAGAAAGCAGAGAATGCTTGCGGAATATGTGCCCGTGCGCCCAATTGCCAATTCGCTGCTCCGTTGTCTCTGCTTTCTCCTGTTAGATTCTTTTGCGTCTCGTCATGCTGCCGACTAAGCGCGACCGCTTGTGCTGTCTTGCTCCTGGGGGTAGCCACTGTTCTTGCAGTCGATCGCGACTCGACCGTGATCGACTCGGCCGGCAACTACGATTCCGCGTTGTCTTTGACAACGGCCGCAGCGATCATGGCCACATTCATAGCGAAGCGACGCTGGTTGCTCCGAGCGAGCTCGAGCTTCGCGCGGGCAGGATTCCGTTGGCCTCGACGAGATTTGTCAGCCCGCCGAACGCACTGCGCCTGCAATGGAAGTCGGCGCCGGGCGGCGACTGGCGGATGAACATTGAAGGTGGCGACGCGCTACGGCCGGCGATTCGAATTCGTAGGCGATACGCTGTCGCTGTGGTGCTTTTCGGAAGAGGGGCTGGCCGTCGACGACGCCCCGCGAATCTTTGTGCAGGATGACGGCGGGCGCCGGCGTGCCGACGATTCCACTTTTGGCCCATCACGGCCCGTTGCCCGCGGCGACGCTGGGTCCGAGTTGCGGCTGCCGTTCGGTCAAGTTCGCCGGCCCGTTTCAGGGCACTGAGGATGGCGAAATTCGATCCGCGGCAGTTGGCAAGCGTCAGCTTCGTGCAAGGCCTCGAAGACGGCAAAGCACACACGCTGTACATCGACGACGTCTCGTGTGATCGATGGCGCGGCCGTCGACAATGTCGCCCCTGCGGCACCGGCGAACCTCGTCGTCGAAGGCCAGGACAGCCACTTCGATTTATCGTGGCAGCCGAATCGACGAGAACGATGTGCTGAGCTATCGCGTGTACCGATCGTGGGACGGCCGGAAGTATCAGCCGATCGGCACGCGGCCCGGCTGGTCTTGCCGGTATGTCGATTTCGTCGGCGGTTCCGGCAAAACGGCGTTCTACAAAGTCAGCGCGATCGACTGTGCACCACAACGAGTCGCCGCTCACGAAGCGGCGAGCGGAACAACGCGGCCGTTCAGCGACGAGGAGCTGCTCGACATGGTGCAGGAGGGCTGCTTCCGCTACTACTGGGAGGCGGCGAATCGCCGACTCGGGCATGGCGGTGGAAATTCTGCCCGGCGACGAGAACCTGGTGGCCGTCGGGCGCAGCGGGCTTCGGCATCATGGCGCATGCTCGTCGCCATCGAGCGCGAGTTCATCACGCGCGACGAGGGCGTCGAGCGGATGCTGCAAGATCGTGCGGTTCCTCGCAGCGGGCCGACCGCTTCCACGGCGTCTGGCCCCATTTTCTCGATGGCCGCACGGGCCGCGTGAATCCCTACTTCGGCAAGTACGACAACGGCGGCGACCTGGTGGAGACGGCCTTTCTCATGCAGGGCCTGCTCGCCGCGCGGCAGTACTTCGATCGCGATCACCGACGCGGAGCGCGAGATTCGCGACACGATCACCACGCTGTGGCGCGAGGTCGAGTGGGACTGGTATCGCAAGACGCCCGACAGCGAAGTGCTGTACTGGCACTGGTCGCCGGACCACGGCTGGCACATCAGCCATCCGCTGATCGGCTGGAACGAAACGATGATCGTCTACCTGCTCGCGATCGCTTCGCCGACGCACGGCGTGCCGGCGAGCATGTACCACACCGGTTGGGCCGGGCAGTCGGACCAGGCCGTCAGCTATCGCCGCAACTGGAGCCGCACCACGCAGGGCGACCACTTCACCAACGGCAACGAGTACTACGGCATCAAGCTGGACGTCGGCAGCGGCACCGGCGGCGAGTTGTTCTTCACGCAGTTCTCGTTCCTGGGGTTCGACCCGCGCGGCAAACGCGATCGCTACACGAACTACTTCCACAACAATCGCAACATCGCCCTGATCAATCGCGCCTACTGCATCGACAACCCGCGGAAGTTCGCCGGCTACGGGCCCGACTGCTGGGGCCGCTCGGCGGGCATCAACTCGGGCGGCGGCCGGCCGCTGCCGCGCGACGACAACGGCACGATCTGCTGCTCGGCCGCGCTCGGCTCGTTTCCCGTACACGCCGGACGAATCGATGGCCGCCCTCAAGCACTTCTACCGCGACTTGGGACCGAAGATCTGGGGCGTCTACGGCTTTCACGACGGCTTCAACCAGACCGAGAACTGGTTCGACGAGGTCTACATGGGCCTCAATCAGGCCCAGATCGTCGTCGGCATCGAGAACCACCGCACCGGCCTGGTGTGGAAGCACTTCATGGCCAACCCGGAGATTACACCGGCGCCGAAAAAAATCGGCTTTACGTCCGATCCGTGATTTCAAAAAGCATTCGGCCAGTCTCCGAGTTATTTCCCGCGTTACCACCTCGTCAGCGTTAAACTACTTAAACGAGTGGGAATTGCCAGCATTTCGGAATTTTTTCGCGAAGTTTATTGACATTCGCTACGGTCATGATATCTTGCGAGAATGGCGCCGAAAATGCTTGCATCGGTTTGGCGACAAACTTCGACATGCAGCCCGGGCATCAAACTCACTGGCATTAAGTGGAGGAGAATAATGAAACGACTCCTGGTTTGGTTTGTAGTTTTAGGTTTAGTGGCCTGTAGCACTGCAGAAGTGCAGCAGAATCCAGGCTTTGAAGCAATTGATATGGCGATGCCGACCAATGCGGCCAACTGGAACGAGTTCTCTAGCGCTACACCGGTGACGGCGGTACGCAGCACCACGATGCCGCGAACTGGCACGGCTCATATGGATTTGACAGTTGGTGGAGCGAACGGATTCGCCGGCGTGTTTCAGAATTTGGGCAGGACGATCAATCCCGGTGCCCAGATCACCTTAACCGGATGGAACAAGTCCCTGATACAGCCGTTTGGTGCTACCCGCGAGCTCAAGCTCGAATGGCAGGGCTCGCCGAACCCGCCACAAACACGGGTTGATTCGTTGGGGCCAATCGGCACGAACTACGAGCAGTTCTCAATCTCGGGCATCGCACCACCAGGAACGACAGGGTTGGTCGTTACGTACGCGATCTCGACGTTCGGCGCCGGTCAGAATGAAGCACGTGTTTTCCTCGACGATTTCAGTGTCGGAATCATTCCTGAGCCGGCGTGTCTGACGCTGCTCGGTTTGGCGAGTGTGGCTGTCGTGGGCATTCGCCGACGGAGAAAATAAACTTTGTACGAACGATCGTGCCGGGGCCGCGCTTGATTGTTCGTGCCGGCTTTGGTGGAAAAACGTGTGCTTAGCTATAATTGGGGCACCGGTCGCTTTCGGACCGGTGTCCCATTTGTTTGCTTGAAAGGTCGATCGGCGCGGCATTTGGCTGCTGCTGTACTGCGAAAGGAATCGGACCTGTGCGGACGTGTAGTCTATCTCGCAAAATCACTTTTTCTCAGACTGACAACTGCTCCAACAGGGGCGCATGAAAAAGTGCTTTCGTCGAAACGCTGGCCGCGCTCTAGTCCTGTTAACACATGCCGCGCTGGTGGCATCGTACCTATCTTCCGATTCTCTGGCAGCTCCGACTGTCGCGCGTATCTGGAATGAAGAGTTGCTTCACGCAATCAGCATCGACACAGCCCGTCCCACCGTGCATGCCCGCAATTTGTTTCACTTGTCGACCGCCATGTACGATGCGTGGGCGGCGTACGACGTCACGGCGCTGCCGCATATCCATCATGAAAAAGCTCTCCGCAGTCGATGTCGAGGCCGCCCGCCGCGAAGCGATCAGCTACGCGGCCTACAACCTCATCCTGCATCGCTTCGTAACGGGCCCGGCGGGCGTCGGTCCGGGTCGATGCTGCCACGGTCGTCGAAATCCGCGATCAAATGACCGCCCTGGGCTTTGACCCAGACTTCACAACGACCGTCGGCAACTCGCCGGCCGCCGTGGGCAACCGCATTGCCCAATCGGTGATTCAGCATGGCCTGGCCGATGGCGCCAATGAATCAAATCAATACGCCAATCCAGCCGGGACAATTTGTTCCGGTTAACCAGCCGGTGACATTTGAAGACCCCGGCACCGATGATGAGCGACGCCAACCGTTGGCAGCCGCTACACTTTCTAGGCAACCGCATCGATCAGTTCGGCACGCCGATTAATGGAATCGACCCAGCGCCATCTCACGCCGTTTTGGGGCGCGGTCACGCCGTTCTCAATGACGGCTGACTGATCGCAGCCCGAACGGCGTGTACCACGACCAAGGTTTGCCGCCTGGTGTCGGCCGGCGCGGACGAAGCTCAGTTCAAGGCAGATGCGCTGACGTAATCCGACTGTCCGTCTTATCTCGATCCAAACGACGGCGCGATGATGGAATTTCCCCGGCGTCGCGCGGCAATACGCCCAATGCCCCGTTCACAGAGAGCTATGACCAAGCCGGGCATACGCGTGAATCCCTACACGGGCCAGCCCTACCAGCCGGAGCTTGTCCGCCGCGGCGATTTTTGCCGCGTGATTTCCGAGTTCTGGGCGGACGGTCCGCGGTCGACCGCCCCGCCCGGACATTGGAACGAAATCCGCAACGAAGTCACGGACAAAATGGAACAACTAGGTATCGCCAAGCGGTTCGGCGAACCAAAGTCCGGTCGCGAGCGACCTCGAATGGGACGTTAAAAGCATGTTCGCGCTCAACGGCGGTTTGCACGACGCCGCGATTGCCGCCTGGAATCACAAAGGCATCTACGATTCGTCGCGACCCATCTCGTAGATTCGCTACATGGGCCAGCTCGGGCAGTCGTCGGACCCGGGCGGGCCATCGTATCATCCAGACGGACTGCCGCTGGAAGCGGATCTGGTCGAAGTCATTACGGCCGCATCGACTGCCCCCGGCGAGCGGCACTCTCATCTCGTCGGCAGCGAAGGAAAGGTTGCGATCCGAAGTTGGCAGGGCGCGTGGACGGGCTGGCGCCCTTCGACGACCCGGCCGACTTGAGCGGCGTCGATTGGATCCTCGCTGAAAACTGGATGCCCTACCAACTGATCAGTTTCGTCACGCCGCCTTTCGCCGGTTACGTTTCCGGCCACTCGACCTTCAGCCGCACTGGCGCCGAAGTGATGACGATGTTGACAGGCAGTGAGTTTTTCCCCGGCGGCATCTACGAATTCGTGATCCCCGCCGGATCAGGGCTTGATTTCGAATATGGCCCAATGGCCACGATGAAGCTCCAGTTCGCTACGTACTTCGATGCCTCCGACCAGGCGTCGCTGTCGCGTTTAAGTGGTGGCATCCATCCTCCGGCAGATGACTTCGCGGGACGCCGAATCGGTCACCTCGTCGGACCCGCCGCTTGGAACCTCGCGCTACGGCACTTCCAGGGCCAGCATGTGCCCGAACCGGCAAGCGCTTATTTGCTTATTGTTGCGGCGATGTTAGGCGGCTGGCGGCTGCGCGCTCGATGAGGATAGATTATCGCTCATGTCCAACCAGCGCACATCGGCCGTTCGCTCGCAATCTTCTCCGGGTTGCGCTTCTCAATACGTTTGCCTGGTGCATCTGGCAGGGATGCTCGCCGTATTTGTCACATCGCAAGCCAATGCGGTTGTCTTTACGAATGTGACCGCCAGCGCCGGCATCAATCACGTTCACGCCGATCCGGAGTTAATCGAGTTTCTTCCTGGAGAAGCCTTCTTTGCCGGCGGTGCGGCGGCCGGCGACTTTGATGGCGACGGTCACGTCGACCTGGTGTTCACCCGCCTCAACGATAACGACGTTTTCTACCGCAATCTCGGCAACGGCACGTTTGAACCGCGCATCGCCTCGGCAGGATTCATCTTTCCCACGTATACGAACGGCGTTGTATCCGGTGACGTCGATAATGACGGCGATCTTGATCTCTATATGACTTCCGTTGGGTACACTCGCAACTATCTTTATCTCAACAACGGCAGCGGCTACTTCACAGACGCCGGCCTCAACCATCCTGCCGCGCTCGCCAACGGCGTCCAACGGAGCGGTCAAGGGGCGACCTTTGGCGACTACGACCGTGACGGCTACCTCGACCTCGTAACCGGCGATTGGGGCAATTTTATCGCCGATTCTCAGTCTCGCTTGTTGCGTAATCTAGGCACCGCGCAGCCGGGCCACTTCGAAGACGCCACCGTAGCCTCGGGCATCAACGTCTACCGCAAGGAAAGCAGCTATCGATACGCCCCGCGGCTGGTCGATCTCGATCGGGATGGTCACCTGGACCTCACATTTGCCGCCGATTTCCAAACGAGTCAACTCTTTTGGAATAATGGTGACGGAACCTTTACCGACGGCACACTCGCCTCCGGCGTCGGGACCGACGAAAACGGCATGGGCTCCACCTTCGGCGACTACGATAGCGACGGGGATCTTGACTGGTTCATCACCAACATCACGCCGGCGCCGGGCGTCATCGCACCCTTTGGCCGTTGGAACCGCCTGTACCGAAACGATGGCAGCCGCACGTTCACCGACGTCACCGAGTCCGCCGGTGTCCGCGATAGCCGTTTCGCTTGGGGCACGACGTTTTTCGATTACGACAACGATGGCGATGTCGATCTTGCGGCGACCAACGGCTATAACGGCGAGGGCTGGATCGACGACCGAACCTTTCTCTGGCAGAACAGCAACGGCGTGTTCACTGACGTCTCCAACACCACCGGCATCACCGACACCCAGCAAGGCCGCGGCCTCATTCATCTCGACTACGACGAGGACGGCGATCTTGATCTGGTCGTCGTCAATAACGCCGCCGCTCCTATCCTCTATCGCAACGACGGCGG
The DNA here is from genome assembly GCA_963786455.1 of uncultured Planctomycetota bacterium. Taxonomy (GTDB): domain Bacteria; phylum Planctomycetota; class Planctomycetia; order Pirellulales; family Lacipirellulaceae; genus JABDGM01. The sequence continues at coordinate 315,724 of CAWAZX010000025.1, forward strand.
CAACGCCAACCACTTCCTCCGCATCAAGCCCCAGGGCACCCTCTCCAATCGCGACGGGATCGGCGCCTGGATCACCGTCACGCCCGACTTAGACAATCCCCACCACCGGCTCGTTTGGGAGATCGATGGCGGAAGCAGCTTCATCAGCCAGAGCGAACACGTCGCCCACTTTGGATTGGGTGCGAGCGACAATCCGGTTGACATGATCCAGGTCGAATGGCCCGCAACCGGTATCGTGCAACAGCTGCGCAATGTGGAACCGAATCAAGTGCTTTCGATCACCGAGCGCCATCCCTCCGACTTCAACGGCGATTGGCAAATAGACGTTGCCGATTATGTGCAGTGGCGAAAGACACTCGGCCATACGGTTACTCATGGCACCGGGGCCGACGCGAACGGTGATTCCTTAATCGACATCAACGACTACTCGCTCTGGAGAGCCGACTTCGGTGCAACGATCGGAATTTTCGCCGGCCGCGGCGCACGGGCTGGAGAAGCTGGTCAATCGGTTCCGGAGCCGACTTCGCATATATTAGTGTTGCTGGCCTGGTTTTGTATCGAAACTCGAAAAACTAGTCGAAGTGACGAGCGCCGCAGGTCGGCCCAGAGTTTTTGCGGGAGTTGCCGACGCATATGGCAGGAGCCATAAGCGGTGTGGATTTCGGCCAGTTGTGGATGCACGTCTACGGTCGTCACCGCTTTCTTTGACACTAACTGAGAAATTCGAAATGTTCATGCGATTCTTAGCCGGTGTGCCGATCGGTATTGGAATGTTGGGGTTGCTGCTTAACATCGTTGTGACACGTGGGGTCGTGCAGGCGGCCCCCGAACGACCGAACATTCTGTTCATCATGAGCGATGACCATGCGTACCAGGCCGATCAGCGCGTATGGCTCCAATCGCAACAAGACGCCGCACATCGATCGGATTGCCAACGAGGGGATGCGGTTTGACCGCTGTTATGTCACCAATTCAATTTGCGGGCCGAGTCGGGCGTGCATTCTCACTGGTAAATACAGCCACAAGAACGGCTTTTACGATAACCAGAGCAAGTTCGACGGCAGCCAGACCACGCTTCCCAAGCTGTTGCAACAAGCCGGTTACCAGACGGCGATCGTCGGCAAATGGCACTTGGTGAGTGAACCGACCGGATTCGATCACTGGGAAATCTTGCCGGGGCAGGGCGATTACTACCGACCCACGTTTATCACATCTGCCGGACGGCATAACGTGCCCGGCTACGTGACCGACGTCACGACTCAAAAGGCGATCGATTGGCTGCGAGACGGCCGCGATCACGTCGAAGCCATTTTTTCTGATGGTGCACCATAAGGCACCGCACCGCCGCTGGGACCCGCCGGTGAAGTACCTCACGATGTTCGAGAACGAGCGGATTGCCGAACCGGCCACGCTAATGGACGATTACGCCAATCGCGGCACGGCGGCCAAGCGCGCGGAAATGCGGCTTGAGCAGATGGCGCCCGAATCGGACCTCAAGCTGTGGGGCCAGGATGGGCCGACGCGCACCTGGCTTTACAATCACATGACGCCGGACGAGCGGGCAGCATGGGAAAAGCACGTCGATCCACGACTGGCAGCAATTGGAAAAAGAAAATCCGCAGGGACCGGATGAGCTGCGGCGCGCGTATTACCAGTTGTACATCAAGGACTATCTGCGCTGCGTGGCCTCCGTCGACGACAGCGTCGGTGCTCTGCTCGACTTTTTGGACCAGAGCGGCCAGACCGACAATACGATCGTGGTTTACGCCAGCGACCAGGGATTTTACTTGGGCGAGCACGGCTGGTTCGACAAACGATTCATGTACGAACAATCGCTGCGGACGCCGCTGGTGATGCGCTGGCCGGGGGTGACTAAGCCCGGCAGCGTGGAAGACCGCATCGTCTCGAATGTCGATTTCGCGGCAACGTTTTTGGAAGCGGCGGGCGCAACGGTGCCCGACGACATGCAGGGCCGCAGCCTGCTGCCGATTCTGCGCGGCGAGAATCCAGGCGACTGGCGGAAGATCCTTCTACTACCACTATTACGAAGGCGTCGCACGCGATCACCACGTTTACAAACACGAAGGCGTCACCAACGGCAAAGCCAAGCTCATTCACTACTATCCCATTGGCGAGTGGGAGATGTTTGACCTGGCGAGCGATCCCGATGAAATGGTGAATATCTATGGTCTGCCCGAGCATGCGGAACTGCAGACGCGAATTGAAGGCGGAGCTGGCGCGGCTGCGAACCGAGCTCGAAGTTCCGCCGTTGCCAGAAGGAAACGCCAGGGATTAGCCGTCATCGCAACTCTCAGACAGTGCACAGAGCGGCCACGAAAAACACAAAAATGCATGAAAAAGGAATAGCAGGGGAATCGGTCGCGTCCTGGTTGGCCCTCGCGGGATTGCTTATCGTGACTTTTCGTGTTTTTCGTGGCTGACAATGATCGGCGAGTTTTGCTTGGTGAATTGAAAGCGATGAAAGTACGGTCGATAAAAATACCCGCTGTGAGCCGACGTATTCTCATTCCGTTCGCGGTCGGTCTTTGGAGTTGCATTGCCTTCGGTGCAATTTGTTTACCTGTATGGTCGCAGCAAATCGACCGTCGCGCCGGCGGTCGAGGCTTCCGCCGAGAGCCTGGCCGCGTGGAAGTACGACCTGTCGCCAGCGGACGACGTCTTGTTGGAAAAGGTGCAGCGCGGTTGCTTCCAGTACTTCTGGCAGGAAGTCGGCACGCCGGCCCTGCTGGCCAAGGACAAAACCAGTGACACGGTCTGCAGTATCGCGGCCGTCGGGTTTCAACTCTCGTCGCTGCCGATTGCCGTGGAGCGCGGTTGGATTTCGCGGGCTGAAGGACAGCACAGGACACTGACCGTGCTGCGGTCCCTTGTGGATCGGCGGGACAACAAGAAATTCGGCATTTACTTCCACTATCTCGATGAAAGAACCGGCGGCTTGCCCGACTACACGCGCACCAAGCATCGCTACGAGTTGCAGGCCAGCACGGTGGACCACGCGCTGTTTCAATCCGGCGCAATGACGGCGGCGTCGTACTTCGGCGGCGATGTCGAGAAACTGGCCGACTACATCTGCAACAACGCCAACTGGCAGGCAGTTTATGACCGAAGAGAGCGGTTGGATCACGATGGGCTGGCGAGCTTCGACGGAGCGAGGCCCCGATGGTCCGGGGGAAATTCGGCCCTCATTCTGGGAGTGGTCCAGCGACGAGGAGCGGCTGATCTATTTCCTTGCGGCCGGGGCGCCGACGGAGGAGCACATGGTCGAGCCGGCGGCCTACTACCGGCTGCGGCGACCGATCAAGCGGCATCGCGACCTGCCTCCGTACGTGGTCTCCTGGAACGGGTCCTTGTTCACTTACTTTTTTAGCCATTGCTGGATCGATTACCGGCACCTGGCGGCCGACGACCCGGGGCAGTTCGGCATCGATGCGCCGGGCGTCGACTGGTTCGAGAATTCGCGGCGGGCTGTGCTCACGCATCGGCACGCGCTGCATCGAGGCCAGCCGCGAGTTCCCCACGCTATCGGCAAATCGCTGGGGGCTGGCTCCGTGCTCGTTTCGCGACCACTATTTCGTCCATGAGGTGCGGCCCAACGTGAGCGATAACGACGTTTGGTACGACGGCGTCGTTCCGCCGTACGCGGCCGGGTCGGCGATCATGTTCGCGCCGGCCGAGAGTATCGCGGCGATGAGCGAATACATGTCTTTGAAAGGCCCGGATGGCAAGACCGCTCGCGTGGCGTGACCCCGTCGAGGGAGGCTACGGGTTCGTCGATTCGTTCAGTCTCGACCCGCCCTATGGGCACGGCGATAACCTCGGCATCGATGCCGGTCCGCTCTTGCTCGCGATTGAAAACGTTCGGACCGGCCTGGTGTGGCGGTTATTCATGCAGCACGATGTGGCCGAACGGGCCGTCAAACGCTTGCAGCTACAGCAGCGCGATTGACTCGGGCGTTACCAAATCGTGCAGTCGTGCAGTCACTGGCAGGGCGGCACTCCCGTGCTCCAGTGAGCCTGCAGTTCTCATCGTGGTGCAAATTCGGCCAGGCAACGATTGTGCGGATGCCAGCAATTTGCCGGGTGTTAGCCATTTTGACGCGTACTCATTAATTTCCGATTAGTGTGCGACAAAGTGTTTGACGGTTTGGCAAGAAACGTGGTTATAATGTGAGCTAGCCCCGCGGATCGAATCCAACTTGAGCCGACTTGCCAGGGTCGTTTTCACGTGACGCACCTTCTAGGTATAGCCGCTGCCTTCGTGACCGCGTGGCTCGCGGCAATTGCGTTGACACCGGTTGTCGGCCGGCTGGCGATGCGACTCGGGGCGATTGATCAGCCAGACGGGCGCCGCAAGAGTCAGCCGCAGCCTGTTCCTCGTGGCGGCGGTGTGGCGGTGACGCTCGCGGCGATTCTGGCAACCGTCCTGGCCGTGCTTCTATTCCCACCTGCCGGCGATCAAACATCAACGTGGTTGGTAAGCGGCCTGTTGCCCGCGACCGCCGTCTTGCTCGTCGTGGGCATCATCGACGATGTGCTGACGCTGACTGGCATTTACAAGCTGATCGGGCAGGTCTTGGCCGTGTCGGTGTTAGTGGCAGCGGGGGCACAGTTCGATCAGATTACACTGTTTGGCATACTTATTCCGCTCGGCGATCTGCAGATTCCGTTTACCATCTTCTTCTGCCTGGGGGCCATCAATGCGTTCAATTTGATTGATGGCGCCGATGGCCTGGCGTCGTCCATCGGTGCGATCGTGTGCACAACGCTGGGGGTGATCACGGCATCGCGAGGCGGGGTCGCCCCGATGGCTTGCTTCGCCGTAGCGGGCTCGCTCGTTGGATTCCTCCGCTATAACGTGCCGCCGGCAAGGATTTACCTCGGCGACACGGGCAGCATGCTGATGGGATTGGTCGTAGCGGCGGTCGCGATTGATTGCTCTGTCAAGCAACAGGCAGCGTTTGTGCTGTCGGTGCCGCTGGCGATCTGTGCGATCCCCATTCTCGATGCCGCGGCCGCGCTGGTGCGGCGCGTGACCACGGGGCAAAGTGTCTTCACGCCGGACCGCGGGCACTTGCATCATGCGTTGATGTTGCGGGGGTGGTCCGTCGGGCAGACTGTGGCGTTTATCGCCAGTTTGACCGCGCTCACTTCCGCCGGAGCACTGGTGAGTTTCTTCACGGGCAACGATATCTACGCGCTGGCCATCACCGGCGGAGTATTTGTCACGTTGGCAGCGGCCCGCGTCTTCGGTCATGCCGAGGCAGCTCTCGTGGTCTCGCGCTCGCGATCGCTGGTGCGCGGCTTGGTTCTGCGAACCGTCCGCCGGCATACCTCTGAGACAGAGAGCGCCGTGCAAGTGCAGGGTACGCGCAAATGGCAACGTGTCTGGGGAGCGCTGCGTGAGGCGGCGCCGCTCTACAACGTGGCGGGCCTCACCCTGCAGGTCAATATTCCACGCCTGCACGAATCGTTTTATGCGACCTGGAAGCGAACCGATGCCGCCTACAGCGAGGACGTGTGGCGAATGTCGATTCCATTGGTCCATGATGGACAGTCCATTGGCCGATTGTCGCTGGTCGGTTCAACGGGTGGCGAACAGGCCCTGGCCGACATGCAGCAACTGCTCGAATATCTGGAGCCCTTGGACGGCGAAATTGCGCAGATTGTTGCCGATGATGAGTACGCCGCGACACAGCCAATCGTCGCCGAGGCGGTGCCTTCAGTGAGCTAACAGCGCAACCGCTCAGTCGCGAATAGCTTCCTTGCGCTTGATCAAATCTTCCATCAGCTGCATTGCCGGGGCATACTGAGCCCGCAGTCGCAGGCAAATTCGTACTTCCTGGATCGCCGCCTCGACTTGGTTTGAATCCGCCAGCGCACGGGCTAATTCGAGTCGCCAATCGACTTGACGATAATCGTGAACGAGTGCCTGGCGATATAAGTCAATGGCGGGCTGGACCTTGCCGTCGGCGAGCTCGACCCGAGCCAAGGCTGCCAATTCATACGGGCTGACATCGGAGACGGTCGCGCGTTGTCGTAAGCTGGCCATAGCTCTTGCGCGGGTTTCTTCGACCAAATCGGCATATTCCGGATTCGCGGCGTAAGCCCGCGACAGCTCCTCCAATCGCGTGTAGTCGTCGCCGGCGAGTCGTTGCGCCATCTCCGGCTGCTTGACCTTGTGAAGGTAGATATCGACCACGTCCGTGAAATAGGCGGGCTGAAGCGCGACCGCGCGAGTTAACAAAGCTTCGGCCTCCTTGAGCTTGCCCTCGCGCGCCGCCAGCTCGCCGGCAACCAGGCATGTAGGGGGATCATAGGATGCCAGCCGTACGCCCTTGCGGATCAACTCGGCGCCGTCTGGCTGATTCAGCACGAACAAACGGAGTTCACCTTCCAGGGCATACGGTGGGCCAAACGTCGGACAGATTCGACGAACCTCGGCCAGCTCGTCGGCAATTTGCCCGACGAACGACAGCACGTCCGGGTGCAGCAGCACTTCACCCGTCTCCGGGTCGGTGACGCGACTGAGAGAGGCCCAACGGTAAGAATTGAGCCAATAGCCATAATTAGCATTGTCTGGCTCGGCGCTAGACGCTTCGGTAGCAGCAATGATGAGATTCGAGTAATCCTCGTCGGTGGCCTGCGCGGCCGCGTTCTGGACGCGAGCTTCGAATGTCAATGCGGCCGACCACCACTGTTCGCCCAGATACGCAGAATAAGCATCTTGAATGGCCCAGCCCCACACAGCCAGCGTACCCGTCAGACCGGCAATCGCCGCGGCACGGCGGATGCGAAACGTTCGGGGGAAGCTTGCTATGGCCGCGCGGCGGTTGGAATTCCGCTTCTCGTTTTCTTCGATGGCGATCGCCACGATCAGTCCACACATCGCTGCCGAGAGGCTGAGATTGGCCGGTATGCGCTGACCAAAATCGCTGAAGCTGTGAATCGATACGGCGATCAAGCCGAACGCCAAACCCAGGACGCCCGCCGCGGCCGAACTTCGACCACGCAACACCAGCTTAGTGACGAACATTGTAATGCCGGCGAGAAAAGCCGCCACTAGCACCGCACCCACCGCGCCGGTCTCTTCCAATAGCTGCGCGTAATCGTTGTCGGCGTGTGCCGCGATATACGGTGTTACTGAAGTGTCAAACATTGGAAACACGACGGCATGCGTCCCCAGACCCGTACCCCAAATTGGAAACTTGGTCCAGGCGCGGAGCGTGGCAGCCGTCATCTCCCAGCGAAATTGATACGGATTCTTATCCTGCAGCGTGGCGAGTCGATCGTATACTACGTCGAAGCCGAAGATCAGCAGCATGGTGAATACGGCCAATGGAATTGCACCCAGCAACCAGCCTTTCCATTGGAGCGAGCCGCCGCGATATAACCCCGCGCCGACGGCGGCCGCTGCAACGAGCATCGAAATCGCCCCGTTGCGGCTCATGGATGTCAGGACGGTGATAGCGCAGACGACCATCCCGCACAGTAGCCAGCCGTATTTGTCCCAACCAAAGTGCGACACCGAATATTGCCATGACGTGCCCGTTACCTCGTTTCGGCGCTGCTCACGGAATTGAATCAACAAGAAGGCGATCCCCGCGCCGATCGACAGGTTCATGAATTGAGAAAAGTGACTGTAATTGATGAAGGAGCCGGCCGTCGCGACGCTCCGTCCAGTCGGCACTTGCCAATAAATCTTGTCAGAGCCGGCGGCAATTTGAGCGACGGCCAGGAGCGCTCGCCGCAGCCGATTGCAAAGATGGCAAGCAACAATAGCTTTATCTGGCGAGTGCCTCGAATCATGTTTGCGACGGCCACGAAGACCGCCGTACCGATCAGCACAAGCCGCAAGTGGGCGGCAGTCTCGAGCGGATAAAAACTGAGCGTAGTCCGGCTTAACGACTCGACGCCGGTGCCCAAGAATTCCTGTTTCGTGGACACAGTCGCAGGCGAAACCAACGACACAAGCGGCGTGGGCCACGGTACTAACTGGCCGACAACGAGCAACAGGAAGAACGCCAGTGGCACATACAACCAGGTGAATGCCGGCCGGAAGTCGCGGTCCAACAGCGCGCGAATGGCGACGCACATTGACAGCGCGGCCGCCAATAAGATGACGACCAGTTCACTCCAGGCTTCGACTGCCCCAAAACTGGCCGGGGCAAACGCCAGCAGCAGCCCCAACAAGATCAATGTCAGCGAGTCCCAGGGCCCGCCCGAAATGAACAGGGCGTTTGGATCCAGAAGGGCTTTCTTTCTTTTCTTGGATCGTGGCATTTCAGGCGGGCACGGGGCTGCCACATGCGTTCATACTTTTTAAAGTAGCCGAATTCACCGCGGCATTGCCCCGGAGGAGACGCAACATCATTGTCGCGACCAAGCTTTTAAGAGCTGTGCAGTTTCACGCTGAATCGACAATCGAATTCACCGTTCCCGCGGATTGGGTTAACAGTGCTTTTGATTTCTTCGAAGAGCGGCCACTCGTAGTCGTGGGGTCATCGCCGTATCCGTACGACGTATAACCATATTCGCCGTAACCTCCATAGCCGTAGCCGTAAGAGCCGCCGTAACTGCCGCGTTTACGTTGCGGAACTCCGTTCACGATGACGCCCAGCCGCGTTGCCCGCACGCGCCATAGTTCATTGCGCACGGCCTGAGCGAGCCGGCGCGTCGAGCGCTCCGCCCGCAATACCAGCAGCGTGGCTTCGCCCAGGGCAGCAATCACGCGGGCATCGGCCACAGGCATCACCGGCGGCGAGTCGATCACGATGCGATCATAGCGCTCGCGGAGGTGGTTGAGCATGTCCGCGAAAAAGCCGTTATTCAATAGCTCTACTGGGTTCGAGGGAAGCATGCCGCATGGCAACAAATCTAGTGAGTCTGCCACGTTGGCAATGATCGCTTCCTCCACGGGACGGCGATCGGTAAGCACCGTGCCCAGACCGAGCGCCGGCGACACCTCGTAAATCAAATGTTGCTTCGGCTTGCGAAGGTCCGCGTCAATCAGAAGAACCCGCTGGTCGGCCTGTGCCATCGCGATCGCCAGATTGCTGGCGACGGTTGATTTTCCGTCACCAGGCGAGGGCGACGTGACCACAATCACCTTCACGTCCCGGCCGGCGAGACCAAAGTGCAATGCCGTCCGCAGCGTGCGGAATGCTTCGGCAGCGGAAGACCGCGGCGTCAGTGCCACCAGCCGCCCGGCTTGCGATTGATCTTGCCTGTCGCCGAAATGAGGCAACGCGCCAAGCACCGGCAACTGCAGCACGGCTGCGATTTCTTCCACCGACCGCAAGCGGTGATCCAACAGTTCGCGCAGCCAGGCCAGTCCGAAGCCGATCAACCCGCCGCCCAGCAGTCCGGACGCGAAGAATCTCGAACGGACCGGGTAACTTGCTTGCATGGAGGGGGCAGCCGCCTCGAGGATGCTCACATTCATCGCGCCAACGGCCTGCGAGAGATCGACCTCCTTGATTCGGCTGTCTAGAATGTCACAGAGATTTTCAGTGCGCTTGACGGCTTCTTCAAGTTCGGCCAGGTCGAGAGCCTGTGAGCTGACTTCCGTGGCTAATTTGCGTTGCCGCTCGTGAGCCGTGTTGAGCTGATTGTATTTGTGCTCCACGACTTCGTAATCTTGTTGCAGGCTCTCCACAAAGGCGTCGATAATCGCATCTTGCTGCTTCTTCAACTGGTTTTGCAACTTGGTGTATTGGTCGCGGAGCAAGGCGACGCGCGGGTGACCTTCGCCCCATTGGAATCGCTCAGTCGTTAACAACTGCTCGATTTGCCGAACCTGGGTTTCCAAGTTGGCGTCGCGCATGCTCGTCTGCTGTCTGCTGGCCGACTCAAGCAGATAGCCGCGATCGTTGGGGTTGTCGTACATCGCCTTGACCTTGTCGTAGCGGGCCTTGGCTTCGATCAGCTGCAGCTCCGTTTCGCTCAATACCCCGGAAAGTGCGGCGAACTTTTGCGTTACGACGTTCTCCTTTTGCACCTGGACGGCAAGTTCCGGATGCTGCTTGCGAAATTCTCGCAGTGTCCTTTGATGTTTTTCCAATTCAGCGGCTTGTTTATTCTTTTCGGTCCGCAGAATGTTGAGAATGTCAACGGCGTCGCTCTCCCGATCATTGCCGTACTTGGTGATATATGCGTCGACGCAGGAATTGACGAGCTGGGCCGCATCTTTCGCGTCCGGCAGTTCTGCCCGGACATCGATGATGTCGTCCTTACTGCCTACGCTGACTTGGATGACTCCCTTAAGAAGACCCACTCGGTTATCAACTCCCTTGAAGCTCATTAAATTGGCATTCGCCTCCGCATCAGCGACGGCCATCAGCACAGGAGTGGAGCGGATCAATTCGGCCTGTGTGTACAAGTAACTGGCGGAATACCCAATCTGGAGATCGTCGCTTAGTAGTTGCGGCAAATTGCGGTCGATATATACCCGCGAGTAGGCCGTGTAGCGAGGCGTAACGCGCTGCAACGTAACCCATGCACCCGCCGCTCCAATAATCATGCACAGCAAAATCAACCAGCGATTTCGCCACGCGAGATGAAGCAGATTGGTTTCCCGATGGTTCTCGGTGTGCTCGGCCACAGGGGCATGCGGCTCGGCCACGGTGAGCTGATAGGGTTCAACCTCGACCAACGACGACATAGCGGTGCCTCGAAGTGAATTGTGCAGCCTGTTTCGCGACACAAAGCGGATGCAGCAAAGAGTCCAACGACATCGGGGCTAACGAAAAGCTCGCAAGCCCCGTAATGGGCAAGCTTGGTTTAGCGGCGACCACGCTACTGACCTCACTTCATCGCTCGCACGCGGAATTCGGCGATTTGGCCCAGGTGCGGTACCTCTCACTTTATCCGAAACCCTCACCCACGACAAACAACTTGGCGGTTGCCGTCGGCGAGAAGCCGTTCTCGGCCGGTCAATTTGACGGTTATGGTGTTTGGGCCAAAATGGAAGAATGTTCGAACTGGACGACATGGATTAACCAGCATCTGACATAGGCCTGTTTCCTGCCGGCTCGCCATCAAAATTCCACCGCGAACTTGGTATCGGGACAAGCACGAAACGGCGCCTAGCGATTGCGCCGGAACTGGCTGTTCGCGCGGTCGTGGCAAAACCGGTCGCTTGAACTGGGTGCGTATAAGGACTATACTGGGGGTTCGGCCGGCTTCTCTAAGCGATTGCGTCGTAACGATTTAAATGCTTGCGACGCGGCCCGCGTTCGAGAACAACTGTCTGGTATTGCTACCAACTAATGGCATTTCCTTCCGAACGTCCCCCGCTGTTGGTTCGATTGCGGTTTGTCCTCTTTCGGCTGGGTCGGCGCTTGTCCAATGCTGGCGCAATGCTCATCGCGCCGTTCGAGCGGCGCTGGCCAGTGTGACTCGCAGGCTTTTCGCGGCCACCGAGCGCTTCGAAGGCATCGATTCGGTTCTCCTGGGGATTGGCCGGATGCTTACCTGGCCCCTGCGGATGTTATGGCGACTGTTGTCGGCGGCTGCCGGACTCTTGCCTGATTCCGCGCGGAACGTCCTTGCGGCGCCGTTTCGTTTGGCGCGATCGCTGTGGCACTTCACCGTAGTGACGTTCATGCGCTTTGCGGAAGCGATCAATCTCGACGGTATCATTTGGCGATTAGTGAGATGGACGCGGCCCATTTGGTATCCGTTTGCCGCCGTACTCGGGTTCATTTCCGCCTGGCTGGCGACTCGCAACTACAAGCAGCTGCTGTGGGGCCTGCCGGCCATCCTGGCGTTATTACCGCTCGCAGCGATCGCCGGGTGGACGTTATGGCGGGGCAACGAAAGCATCGCCGGACAGTACCGCCTGGCGGTTCGAGAGGTGCGCGAGAAAAAAGACTATGAGCGCGTTGAATTGTTTGAACGCAAGCTCGCACAGCTGGGTGTTGCTACGGAAATGACCGACTATCAAACGGCGCTCGCCCTGGCCCAGGACGGCGAAGTGGACAAAGCGTACGAGCGAATGCAGAAGCTGGCGCCGGTCGACGAAGCGGGATATCTGCCCGCACATTACTGGATTGCAATGCAGCTCTTAACGGAAAAACTAAAAATGCCCGCGCCTGAGCGGCAGAAGCTCGCTCGCGTTCACCTCGATCACTTGCAGTCGCTGGGCGTCAAGGGATTTGAATTTGATTTGATGCGGGCATTTGCGCTGCAATCGGAAAAAAAGCTCGACGATGCAGCCAAATTGCTCGCGCCATATACAGGTCGGTACCCGCAGGCAGCGATGATGCGCATGGAGATTAACGCTTCACTCCAGCGGCTCGAAGAGGCGCGGAGCGATGCCCGGCTGGTCCGCACCCATATGGAAGACCGTACGCGGCGCGACGAGAATCTCGCCGCGCAGGACTATGCTGCCTGGACGATCGCTGAAGGGATTCTGGGCAATACTTCTCAGGCCCATGAATTGGCCGAGAAATGGTCCGAGCTGGCGCCCGACAACAAGATTGCCCGCCGAGTTCTGCTGGAGCAGAAGCTCCGGTTATTTGACTCGATGCTGCGGCTCCCGGAGCCGGACGTTGACGAAATGGCAAAATTGTTCGTCGGAGCAGCGCAGCTCAACGACAATCCGCAAGTGCTGCAGCTGCAGCTGGCATCGCTCTATCGTCTCCAATCTCAATCACCGGTGGCGCAACGGGTGGTGGATGCCGTTGTGAATTTGCCCGAATCTCCCGCGGCATTGCTCGAAGCAGCCGGCACCGTGGCCGCAACGATGGGCCAAACAGAGAAAGCAAAAGAGTTCCTGCAGCGTGCGGTGAAGAAAAATCCCAACAATGCGATTGCCTGGAACAACTACGCATGGCTCGTATCGCAAGATCCCAACGGCAACATGGAAGATGCCCTGGCGGCGGTGAACAAAGCGCTGGACTTGTCGCCCAACGAGTTTCGTTTTCGTGAAACACGGGGGCAAGTTCTAGTCCGCCTGGGCCGGTGGCAAAGTGCCGTGGATGATTTGGAGTTCGCGGCGAACGGCATGCCGGACTCGGCGGATATTCACCGAGCGTTGGCTAAGGCGTACGATGCGTTGGGCGACAAACAGTTGGCCCGCGTACACGAAGAGCATGCCGCGCGGTCGCTCACGAGCCGCTAGGCACACGACGTATCGTTCTTAAATCGTGTACCAACCGTGCGCCGGCGCTGCCGTTGTCCATTTAGTTTTGGAGGTTTTGGAGTGATTTTTCGCATCATTGCATGGTTTGCAGCGGCGATCAGTTTGGCGACCAGTTGTTTGGGTGCGCTCGCGCCGGAGGAAATCGTCATCGTAGCCGCCCGCGGCAGCCGCGAGTCGGAAGGTTTAGCCCGTTATTATGCGCGCGTTCGCGGAGTGCCGACAAAGAACCTGTGCCTTATGGATCTGCCGGGAAGCGAAGTGCTGCCGCGCGAAGCATGGGAAGCCGGCGTACGCCCGGAAATTCGCAAGTGGCTTATGCAAAACGATCCTGAGCAAAAGATTCGTTGCTTGCTGACGGTGTGGGGCGTGCCGCTGAAAATTGGTCCCGCCGAAGCGGACGTGCAGTCACGTGAATACGAGCACTTCCTCACGGCGGAGCGGGCACACCGGCTCAAGCTATTGAATGTCCTGCAGAAGAGCCTGGACCAGATTGCTCCGGAAACCGGTGTCGCCGACCTAAGCGAAACCGAAAAACTCGAGGAGTCAGACAGGGACAGCGCCGAAGTCCCAGCGGCGGAAGCTCCTGCAGGCGAGGGCATCGATTCAGCGACTGGTAGCCCGCCGGCAGAAATCAGCGGTCAGCCCGCGGCCAGTGCCAATCCTGAAGAGAAGGTCGAATCGGAGCTTGTCCGGGCGCGCACCCGGCTGGAAAAGTCCCTGCAAGCGGCCCAAATCCGGATCGGTAAGCTGGCGGCCGGCGACACGCGACGCCGCGGGCAGCTCCAACTGCAACAACTTGCCGCCGCGGCGGGCGGGTCCAACGTCATCCTGCAAGGACTCAATCAACAGATTACTGCAAATCCAGACATCGCCCCGGCCGCACGCTCGGAATTCGATGCGCTGCGTGGCCGCGCGGCCGCTTTTCTGGAAGTTCGATTCCTGATGGAGCAAACGTCACCGAGCATCGAGCGCGATGCCATGGTGCTCGCCATCCTGGAGCGAATCGGCGGCTTGCTCGGATCCGTCGAATGGCTCGACGAACAATTGAAGGTCGTAACACAGAACGAATCGGGTGCCAGCTTCGATAGTGAGCTCGCACTCGTGATGTGGCCGGACGACTACCAACTGCTGCGCTGGCAGCCGAACTACTTGCGCCCAAACTACGAAAACTCGCAATTGCCGAAAGTGTACCGCACATTCATGGTGGCCCGGCTGGATGCGCCGACGCTGATGCTGGCGAAAGCATTGGTAGACACGGCGATCAAGGTCGAAGCGGAGGGTCTTCGCGGCAAAGTGTACCTCGACGGCCGCGGCATCGCAAAGCTGGAGGATGCGAACCACATCCCCGGCAGCTATGGCGACTACGATCGGGCACTACTCATCACGGCTAAAGGGATCGAAGAACAAACCGAGCTGGAAGTCGCGCTCGATACGTCGCCGCAACTGTTTCAAGCGGGAGCCTGCCCGGACGCCGCCCTCTACTGCGGCTGGTACAGCCTGGCGAAATACGTCGATGCCTTCGATTGGAAACCGGGTGCCGTGGCGTATCACCTGGCCAGCAGCGAAGCGCACACGCTGCGCGACCCGGGCAGTCACGCCTGGTGCAAGAAATTGCTCGAGGACGGCGTGTGCGCGACGATCGGCCCGGTTTATGAGCCGTACCTCGGTTCGTTTCCGCGCCCGAACGAATTCTTTGCACTGCTGCTGCGGGGCGACCTGACCCTCGTGGAATGCTACGCGCGCACCTCTCCCTACAACAGTTGGATGATGACACTGATCGGCGACCCGCTCTATCGGCCGTTCAAGTATCGTGTGGGAGCGACGACTTCCAACAAACAATCCGCACCCGCCGAGGATACACCGCCTGTTTCCTCGACCAATTCAAGCAATTAAGTGCGTCGGGTCAGAGGACCGGCACCTAACCAAATTGGTTGTTAAAATTTACGCAAGTTAGGAACAAACTACTTGACATTTTCATGCGGATTACCTAATAATCCCGGCTCACCAATTCTTCCCGTCTTTCCCAGGAGCCGATTGCCATGCGGTCCTTCGTGGCTGTCACGGTTTTCTTGCTGGGTGTTCGATGCCAGCCAGCGATAGCGGCGCTCGTCGTCGATTCGGTCAACTACAGCTATTCGCAGGACTTTGATTTTGATCTGTCGTCGCCCTACAACGGTGACGAAACTTGGCTGAATGACTTCACGCTTGCTGGATGGAGCCTCTTTCGTGTGACTTCGAACAGCAATCCGACACCGGTCCCGATAGTCGGTTACGTCGTTAGCAATGGCAGTTCCGGCGATGGGCGCTTCTACACTTTCGGCGATATGGAAAGCCTCGAACGTGCATTAGGTGGTGTTGGGAATGGGAGTTTTGGAAGCATTAGCCCGCCGGAGGTCAGCAATGTCCCCCCTGGCGCAGCTGTCGGTTGGATCGCTGTGAGTTTCATGAATAATACCGGTTCAATTCTCAGTCAATTCACAGCGAGATACGATGGCGAGCAGTGGCGCGACGCCGGCAATGACGAACCAGTTGCTCAGACCATGGTATTTCAATATGGTTTTGGCGCGACTTTCGGCGGAGTGAGCATGTGGCATACCCCCGGCGCGAGTTTCGATTTCACTTCTCCGGTATTCACTACCAACCAAGGAGCGCTGAATGGAAATGCGCCCGCCAACCGCACGCCCAATCTTGGTGGCACGATTACTGGTCTCAATTGGCAGCCGGGTGAAACGCTGTGGGTGCGCTATATTGAGCAAAACGACAACGTCGTGGATCACGGCCTGGCAATTGAAAACTTTTCCCTGTCGCTAACATCAAGTGCTGTGCCCGAGCCTGGGGCCGTTGTCTTGGTCGGTGCCATTTTCAGTCTCGTAGTCTTAAGTGCCTTCATCGGGCGCGCTAACGCGGCCCCGAGGCGAACTGCCGACAAATCCACTGCTCCAACGCTGGAAAAAGAATTGTCAGCCGTAGGCACGGCTGGCTGCGGCAATTAGGTGGCTTGGGGGCCAAGCAGACCTCGAATTCGACCGGATATCGTTGACATTTCGCAGCCTCGGACGCACAATTTCGGGCGCAATCAGCAGCCAGATTCGGCGGCCTAACCCGTGCTCGCGTCCATGTTTTGCCTACACGACAGCTCGCGGCGCGCAAATTTGCGAAGGAGTCTACCGTGCGATCTAAGGTTCGTTTTGCCATTGTGGCTTTGTTTGTCGGGGTGGCTTTAAGTGATGCCGTGACTTTGAAAGCTGACTTCGTCCCCGGTAACTTGGTGATCTATCGAGTCGGGACAGGAACAGGAAGTCTTGTTAGCACGGGAAATGAGGTATTTATCGACGAGTACACGCCGGCCGGAGCGTTGGTGCAGTCGATCCCTATGCCGTCAATAGTTACAGATCCTGTCAAACTTATCGCTAGTGGCACCGCGTTTTCCGAAGGACTATTGACCCGCAGTCCTGATGGAACACGCCTCGCGTTGACTGGCTACGACACGATGGTCGGCGGTGGGTCGGCGCTGAGCGGCACCACAGCGTCAACAATTAATAGGACAGTTGCCACGGTCGACGCGGCGGAAACCATCACAATGTACAGTTTCAGCGACTTTGCGAGTGGCAGCAATCCGCGCTCGGCGGTCATAGATGGTTCGAATCTATATATCGCTGGTGGTGCCGGTGGAGTGCGTTATAAAGACGCCTCGACGATTGTTCCCAATTCAAATAGCAACACATCGCTCCAACTGAGCACTACGGTCACAAATCTGCGTCAGACGAATATCTTTGGTGGTCAGCTATATGTTTCGACGGCGTCGGGTTCCGCGGTCCGAATCGGCTCTGTTGGAAGCGGAGAGCCGACAACCTCAGGTCAAACGATTACGAATCTGCCAGGCTTTCTGACGAGTGGTGAGCCGTACGCCTTCTTTCTTGCTGATCTCAGCGCCGGCGTCACAGGCCTGGACACCTTGTATGTTGCATCGGACGACGTCAGCGGACTCACGAAATACACATTTGACGGCTTAAACTGGGCATCCGATGGCACTGTCGGTGGCACTACGGACCACTATCGCGGTCTGACTGGATCGATTTCTGGATCAACGGTAACGCTGTACGCCGTACGACTGGGAGGTGACGATGCCGATGGAGGTGGCGATTTTGTGAGCCTGGTGGACTCTTCGGGCTACGACGGAACGTTGAGTGGAGCGCCCAGCATCCTGGCAACCGCCACACTGAACACGGCTTTTCGTGGAATCGCATTTGCGCCAATCGCAGTTCCTGAGCCAGCCGCCGTGTTGTTCGGCGGCCTGGTCTGTGGCGTCGTAGGTTTGGCAGCGGTAGCAAGACGGTTGTTCGGCAAGGAGAACTGAAGTCGCTGCGCAGCTACGATTACTCATCCGTTAAGGCTCGCCAATTGGCGAGCCTTTGTTTTACGCGGACGCTGGAATAAACATAGCCTGGCATTCTGACGTGTTTACCAGCTTCATACTCGACATTCGGTGGTTATCTCCACATTGCACGTCTGTCGGCGTAGCATCCTCTTGCCGCCGCGCCGTCTCTATCCTGTATTTGTCCAATCACAAACACTTAGCCGCAAACAAACGGCTCGCCGGCCGCGCGCTATGATGGGGCGAATGCCACGGAATGGGCCGGATTAATTTGCTTGTTTTTGGCCACCACATCGGCTAACTTCGAATACTGTACATCGGTTTAGATAGAAACCGATGATTTCGGGCGATCGCTTAGGGCCAAGCCGATCGCCTTGTAACCTCCTTACGTCTCCATCCGGTGCCCTGATGCGCGCGGATCAAAGTTTCGCATGTCCGCATAGAAGAAACTTGCACCCTCGAGAAACTTGACGTCTTCGAAGAAACATGTCGCCTTCGAGAATATGAGTATCGCCCAACGGTAGAAGCTTTGACTTTGGTAGAAATCTCCCGTGCTCTCGCCGCACAAGATATAGAAGCGGGCCTGCGTCTAGGTAATGTGAAGCGTCAGGCCAGTGGTGGTAACGGAGGTCGCTTGGCACCCGTTTTGCTCCCAATATTTCACCGAAAGAGCGACGGCACGTCGCACTTTGAACTGTTTTCGCCGGGCCCAGCCTCCCAACCGTGGCCTTGGTTTGCTCGTAGTGGAACAAACACTGCCATCATCGTGCCTCACCTATCCTTGACAATGTCAATTCGTTAGGCGGCTATTTGATGTTTCGATTCCTGCCTTGGAAATTCATCGTGCAGCGCGCAGCCCGGGCCTATGGCTTCGCCGACCCGGCGCTATGGCTCGCGCGGATTCGCAAGTTCGCGCAACCGTCAGAGGTGCAGGAGCCGATTGAGTTGGTGCGGGCTGGTGTGTTGTTTCATGCCCGCGGCATCGTCAATGCCAAGGCCATCCAGCACAACCTCGATTGGGTCTGGCCGTACTGGGTGGAGCGGCAGTTTGATCCGGACGATATCTCGTTCATTCCCCGCTCGTTCTCGTTGAGCCACATCAATCTGACCCACCGCAATTGGACGGCGCTCGGGTTGCCGGAGCTGCCGATCTATCCGATTGTTGATCCGCGCGGGCTGGTGACGCCCGTGCAGGACGGCTGGTCGATCGATTTTTGGCTGCTCGATCCGGCCGGCAATGCGCTCGTTCCGAGCCGCACGCACGAGGATGCCAGCACGCAGCAGCTTGTAATCGACAACCAGCTATCGATCGCGACCAGTACACGTCACGGCGATTTGGCGCTCGACGCACTCGGCATCTGTCAACGTGCATGACGGCCACCCCGTGCTGGAGATCGACGTTCGGGGATCGAGTCCGACGGGCGGCTCGCTTGTGCTGGCCATTCGTCCTTACAACCCGGAGGGCGTGCAGTTTATCGATTGTCTTCGGGCTCGCAAGAATGGTGATGGTTGGTGCATTAACGACAGGTTGGAAGTCATTACCGATCGGCCGGCGGATCAACTGATTGTATCCGACTATGAAAACGGCGACGTGTTCAATCAGCTGCGTGGTCCGGTGCGGCCGGCCACGGAATTGAATGGGTCGACTCACGTGCGATGTACCACAGGCATGGCGACGGCCGCCTCGGTTTATCGATTCGATGGCCCGCTGGCCGACCTCACGGTCCGCATGCCGCTGGCGAAAGAACTTGCGGCTCTGGCAGGAGCGCGCAAGTTCGATCCGGCCGTCACCTGGCCGGCGATTCGTTCCAAGGTGGCGGGCCTGCAGATCCCGGACGAGCGACTGCAGTTCTTGTATGATGCGGCCGTGCAAACGCTGACTCTGTTGTCGGCCGACGAAATCGTGCCGGGGCCGTACACCTATCGCCGGTTCTGGTTTCGCGACGCGTGCTTGATGCTGAACGCGCTCCTGGCGATCGGGCTCGCGGACCGTGCCCGGCGGTCGATCGAGCATTTTCCACAGCGGCAACTGCACAACGGCTACTTCCGCTCGCAGGAAGGCGAGTGGGACTCCAACGGACAGGTGCTCTGGATCATCGACCGCTACGCGCAGCTTACCGGCGAGCCGCTGGGCGCAAACCTGCTCTCAGCGATCGACAAAGCCGTGACCTGGATCGATCGCAAACGCGGACCGGCCGATAGCGAAGCGCTGCACGCCGGCCTGTTGCCGGCCGGTTTCAGCGCCGAGCACTTGGGGCCCAACGACCATTACTACTGGGACGATTTTTGGGCGGAGGCCGGGCTGCGGGCCGCCGAGCGGATTTACGACCGTGCCGGCCGACGCGCCGACGCGGAGAATTCCCGCCGGCTTGCCGACGAAGTTCGGCGGGCCATCGAGCGGAGCATCGAGCGGATCCCGCAATCGCGATCGCTGGGCGGCATCCCCGCCTCGCCATATCGCCGGATCGATGCGGGGGCGGTCGGCTCGCTGGTCGCCGATTATCCGCTGCAGCTGTTTCCGCCCGGCTGCACCGCGGATCATGGCCACGGTCGAGCGCCCTGGTTGAACGTTGTTTCCACCGCGGCGGATTCTTTCAGGACATCATCCACTCCGGGATCAACGCCTACCTCACGCTCGACATCGCCCAGACCCTGCTCCGGGCCGGCGATCCGCGCTATCGCGACCTGATGGAGACAGTCGCCCGCCTGGCGTCGCCCACCGGCCAGTGGCCCGAGGCCATCCACCCGCACACGCGGCGGCGGCTGCATGGGCGACGGGCAGCACGGCTGGGCCGCGGCCGAGTGGGTGATGATGATCCGCAATTTCTTCGTCCGCGAGGAAGGTCATCGTTTGATCGTGGGCTCGGGATTGTTTGCCGAATGGTTTGAATCGGACGAGGACATTTCGTTCGGGCCGACGCTGACGCCGTGGGGACCGGTTACCGTGCGCATCGTGCGTCCCGCTGGCGAGCGGCTACTTTCCGTCGACGCCCATTGGCGAGACGACCCGCCGCGTGTCGATGTGGAAGTCCAGGGTTTGCGCTCATGGTGGATGCCAATTGCAGCTCGGCGATTCCCTTGCGGCGCGACGAGTTGAGAGTGCGGGGCCTGGACCAGCCGCGCAGCCTTGAACGGCGCCAGCACGACCGCACACGAACGCCGTCATCATTGAGGAGCACGCGCTCGATGAAAATCATGATGTTCACCAACACGTACCTGCCGCATGTGGGCGGCGTGGCCCGCTCGGTGAGCACGTACGAGGAGGAGTTTTCGCCGCCGCGGGCACGACGTGCGGATCGTCGCCCCCGAGTTCGAAGGTGCGGAGCACTCGAGCGGACGCGTGCTCCGTACACCGGCGATTCAGAATTTCAACGGCAGCGACTTTTCCGTGCGGATTCCCGCAGCCGGGGCTGGTCGCCGATTTCGTCGACGACTTCCGGCCGGACGTGCTTGCATAGCCACCACCCGTTTCTGCTGGGCGATACCGCGCTGCGCGTGGCGTGGTCGCGGCGGCTGCCGCTGGTGTTCACGCATCACACGATGTACGAGCAGTACACGCACTACGTGCCGCTGAGCTCGGATGCTCTCAAGCGGTTCGTGATCCAGATGAGCACCGAATACTGCAACTTGTGCACGCACGTGGTTTCCCCGAGCGAGAGCGTGGCAGCGCTGCTTCGGGAGCGCGGAGTTACGACACCGATCACGTCGATTCCCACAGGGATCGACAGGAAGCTCTTTGGCAGCGGAAACGGAAGCCGCTTTCGGCACCGCTTCGGCATCGACCCGAACGCGACGGTGATCGGGCACGTGGGCCGTTTGGCAGCGGAGAAGAACCTGGATTATCTCGCCATGGCGGTGGGCCGCTTCCTAGCGGATCATCCGACGGCCGTGTTTCTGGTCGTGGGCTCCGGCGATGCGGCCGAGTCGATGCAGCGCAGTCTTCAGAAATTTGCCGGAGCGCAGCAGGTGATCATGGCCGGGTTGCAGACCGGGCAGGATCTGGCCGACGCGTATGCCGCGATGGATCTCTTCGTGTTCAGCTCGCAATCAGAGACGCAAGGCATGGTTCTGGCCGAAGCGATGGCCGCCGGTGTGCCGGCCGTGGCGCTCGACGCGCCGGGGGCCCGGGAAATCGTGAACGATCGTAACGGTCGGCTGTTGCCAGGCGGCGCCTCGGACCGGGAATTTGCCGGCGCCATCGCAGAACTTGCGGACAACGCGGATCGACTTCGCGAACTTGGTTTGGCGGCTCGTGATTCGGCGAGCGAGTTCAGCTTGGAAAAGTGCGCCGACCGATTTTTGGAACTATACCAGCGACTGGTCCGGGAATACGGTCACGAGCCCGCCGCCGACCAGAAGCCGTGGGACCGGCTGTTGGGACGCGTGGAAATCGAATGGAATTTGCTGGTCGAGAAAACCACTGCGCTTGCCGCGGCGGCGCGGGAGACAGAGGCCACGAAACGCGAACTTAACTAGCGTTGCAGCGAACCTCTCCCTCTGGGAGAGGTCGCGAGTTATCGAGCGGGTGAGGGAATCGGCGCTGTGGCTGAGAAACGTGCGAATTCAGTCAACGTATTGCCAACAGCGTATTCTGGCAGCTCCGCAGGACACATTCCGCAAGCCCTCACCGCTCGATAACTCGCTGCCTCTCCCGAGGGGAGAGGCGACGGAGCGCCGCAAGTGCGTCACGCTTCCATCGGTCCTTGCACGCCGCCGGTGAATTTTTCGTCTCGGGCCGCGTGGCCCACCAACACCTCGGCCTTGTAGCCACCGCGTGATATGAAGTACACGATCAGCGCCAGGTAGCATACGCACATGATGGCGGGCAACACCGCGATCCTGGTCAGCACGTGCTGCTTGGTGGCACTCTCCAGTTGTTTGAGCTGCTTTGCTTGTTCCGGGTCGACTTCTGCCGTAATGACCTTGCTCGAGTCGACAAACTCGTATTCAGAAAACAGCCCCTCTTTGGTCGACGCCAGCTTCGCGTGCAGCTCAGGTGCCTCTTCCCGCACGGCGACGTTGAAATCCTTGTCTTGCAGGGTACCGATGGCTGGACCGCCGATCGTACCCACGGCAATCATTCCAACGCCCGCGATGGCGTTCAGCAGCAGCGCGCCGCCACGCGGGTACTGCTCAGAAACCAGGCCCAGCGTCGTGGGCCAAAAGAAGGTCTTGCCCACGCCGTACAATGTCGCGGCAAGAAACAGCATCATTACGCTCGTTCCAGCATTTCCCAGCCACAACAGGCCTGCCGCCGCCAGCGCCGAACAGCCGGCCAATAGCCCCAGCGGCGAAATGCGGTGGACAATGGGCCCAGCAAAAAATCGCAGCACAAACATGATTGCGGCAGTGTATACCAGGAACAACGTACCAGACGTCGGGTTATCGAGCACGGAGCGCATGATGTCCTGGATCCAGGCGTCGGTGCCTAGCTCGGTGGTCGCCAGCAGGAACATCACCAACAGCAGGAAGACGAACATCGGTCGACCAAACGAGCGAATGAAAACGGCGAAGATCAGAGTTGGAATCAACGCGTACAGCATCGCGTGATTCCACTGAATTGCCTGGCTACCACGCACGGTGAGGATCTGGCTGATCCCCATGATCAACAGGAACGAAACAATGTACGCGCTTCCCCAGCCGAACTCGCTCAACATCTCCTTGTAGGAAACGCCCGCGACGACGCGTTCCTGCGCAGGAAAGCGGAGACCAGCGAGCAGCGCACCATAGATAATGATCGGCAACACCAAAATGCCCATTTGCCATTGCCACAGCTCGCCCGGAAGAGCCGTCCCCAAGCTGCGCCGGCTTTTTGCACGCCAATCGCCAAGAGCCCGGCAAGCACCATGCCCCCCGGCCAACCGGCGTGCAGAATGTTGAGCCAGTGCGTCTTGTTGTCTTTATAGACCGTAGCGACAACCGGATTGATCACCGCTTCCACGGTTCCGTTCGACAGTGCGTAAATGAAGGTCGCGAAATAGAGGACTTCAAAGTTCGGCGCGAAGATTGTCAGTATGGTCGACGCGATATGGCCGAGAAACGCAAACGCCATGGCCGTGCCGTAGCCGATGCGATCGATGATCAAACTGAACAAAATGATGGAGATCGCGAATGGATATAGGCCCACCCCATTGATGATGCCTTTCTGTTCCTCCGAGAGGCTGAACTGGCGGGCCCAATCTTCGAGCACAGCCCCGCGTACGGCGAAGCCAAAGGCCGTTGCCACCAGGGCAATAAAGCATCCGAGAAAAAGCCGCCGCGCTTGGGATTGTTCCGCCATGTTTTAACTCACAATTTGTAGTTCCGCCGAGCCGAGACGGACGGAAGCCGGGAGCAAGGAGCGGGGAGCGTGGAGCAGAACGGGTCGATCGACTCCCTGCTCCTTGCTCCCTGCTCCTGGCTAGTTGTGCCGCTCGGCTCGCGGCACCTACTTGGAAAAAAGCACGACCGCCGTGCGCTTTTTCTCATTCAAAGTGGACGAGGTGTTGGCTAAATTATCATGGGGCGTTCTACTTCGCAACGCCAGCGCCAAGTAGGTCAGGCTTTTAGCCTGACAGTGAGGGACGTAATTGGGCCGTAAGAATGACAAAGAACGTGAACTCGTCAGGCTGGAAAGCCTGACCTACTCGAATACAGGTGATCCATGAACCAACCATTGGTAAGCGACACGACACGCCGTGAGTTCCTCAAGAATACGGGCCGATTCGCCGCGGCCACGACGATTGTCTCCGCGGCAACGCCCTGGGTCCATGCGGCAGAGGACAATACGATCCGCGTGGCGCTGGTGGGCTGCGGGGGACGCGGAACCGGCGCGGCGGCGGATGCCCTTAACGTCAAAAACGGGCCGATCCAATTGGTTGCCTTGGCCGACGTCATTTCAGAACGCGTCTCGAACAGCTTCAACAATCTGAGTCGCCGGTTCGAGAAACAGGTAGACGTGCCGGAGGATCGCCGTTTCGTCGGCTTCGACGGCTACAAGAAGGCGATGGATGCCCTGCGGCCCGGCGACGTCGTGATCCTGGGCACGCCGCCCGTCTTCCGCTGGGTGCAATTCCGATATGCCATCGACAAAGGGCTGAACGTGTTCATGGAGAAGCCGGTGTCGGTCGACGCCCCGACCTCGATGAAGATGTTCAAGCTCGGCGAAGAGTCGGTGGCCAAAAACTTGAAGGTTGGCGTGGGACTCATGTGCCGGCACTGCCGGGCCCGCGGCGAGATGCTCAAGCGGATCAAGGATGGTGAGATCGGCGACCTTACCATGCTGCGGGCCTACCGCATGGCGGGCCGCACTGCCAAGGAATCGACTCCGCGCATGCCCAGCACGGAAACCAGCGAGCTCATTTGGCAGATCAAATGGTTTCACGCGTTCTTGTGGGCCAGCGGCGGATCGTACAGCGATTTTCTAATCCACAACATCGATGAGTGCTGCTGGATGAAAGACGCCTGGCCGGTGAAGGCGCAGGCCTCCGGCGGCCGGCACTACCGCGGCAACAACGTGGATCAGAATTTTGATAACTACTCCGTCGAATACACGTTCGCCGACGGGGCCAAGCTGTTCCTTTACGGTCGCACGATGGATGGCTGCTTCGGCGACCATTCCAGTTACTGCCACGGTACGAAGGGCTCGGGCCTCATTTCGACCCGCGGCACATGCACCATCGCACTGCCGTCTATTCAAGAACCAGGACATGACCGATGCCAACATTTCCTGGACCTTCGGCAAGCCGGAAACGGAGCCGAATCCGTACCAGATGGAGTGGGACGATCTCATTGCGGCGATTCGCGAGGACAAGCCGTACAACGAAACCGAGCGCGGCACCGAGGCCAGCCTGCAATGCGTGATGGGCCGGATGGCGGCCCACACGGGACGGATCATCACCCGCGAACAATTGCTGAAGCACGACCACGAATTTGCCCCAAACGTCGACAAGCTGACGCTGGAATCGCCCGCGCCGCTCATCGCCGACGCCGAAGGCAAGTACCCGATCCCAATGCCAGGCAAGGTCGTCGATCGCGAATACGCATAACCGGCGTTGAAGATCAATTTGAACCACAAAGACAGAAAGGACACAAAGTAGATACATTTGGAACAGGAGGGAACAGAGCGAGCAGAGAAAGAATGTAGTATTCGCCTTTCTCTGCTACCTCTGCGTCCTCCTGTTATGAATCGTTGTGGCCTTTGTGCTTTCGTGGTTAATTCAATTCCAGGCGGAGTTTGCAAGCATGGCGAAATCTAAAGTAAATGCTGCAATTATCGGTTTGGGCTTCGGTGCGGAATTCATTCCGATCTATCAACGGCATCCGCAGGCGGAGGTCGTGGCCGTTTGTCGTCGCAATGAAGACGAGCTCAATCACGTGGCCGATGCCTTCAAGATTTCCAAACGATTCACCAAGTATGAACAGGTGTTAGCGGACCCCGACATCGATTTCGTCCACATCAATAGCCCGATTGCGGATCACGCCTGGATGAGCCAGCAGGCGCTGGAAGCGGGCAAGCACGTGATGTGCACCGTGCCGATGGCCACGAACGTGGCCGACTGCGAAAAGATTTGCCAGCTCGTGGCCAAGACCGGCCTCAAATACATGATGGCCGAAACGGTCGTCTACAGCCGCGAGTTTCTGTTCATCAAGCAAGATGTACGAGTCGGGCGAGTTCGGCAAGATCCAGTACATGGCCGCTTCGCACCCGCAGGATATGGACGGCTGGCCGGATTATTGGCAGCGGATGATCCCCATGCACTACGCCACGCATGTGGTCAGCCCCGTGCTGGGACTGGTGAACGGCCTGGCCGAGTACGTATCGTGCTTTGGCTCGGGTCGCGTTCGCGACGATATCCGCGAGAAATCGGGCAGCCCGTTTGCCGTGGAATCATGCCACATCAAGATCGCCAACAGCGATGTGGCCGCGCACATCTGGCGATTCCTGTACGACACGGCCCGGCAATACCGCGAAAGCTTCGACGTGTACGGCTCGAAAAAATCGTTCGAGTGGACGCTAGTCGAAGGCGAGTCGCACGTAATGCACACGGCAAAGCGGCCGGAACCGGAAATTCCCGAGCGCGTGGAAGTGCCCGATTTTGCGCATCTGTTACCCAAAGAGATTCAGCCGTTCACCCGATCGATTGTCGATGCCGAGCACCTGTCGTTTCTGCAGGGCTCTGGGCACGGCGGCTCGCATCCACACCTGGTCAACGAATTCGTGAACGCGCTGCTGGAAGATCGCGATCCATGGCCAAATGCGCCGACCAGTGCCAACTGGACAAGCGTCGGCATCCTCGCCCACGAATCGGCAATGGCGGGCGGCGAAATCCGTCGGCTGCCGGAGTTCACACGCAGGAAATAAACGTCGGCATAATTTCAATCGTTCCCACGCAGAGGCGCAGAGATCGCAGAGAATGTTGGAACACTAATCCTCGCTAATCTTCGCTGATAGATTAGTGATAATTAGTGGAGATCAGTGTTCTTCCCTTCTGCGCTTGCGCCTCGGTGTGAAATCCTTTCGTAGATGGCGACTCAATCATGATCCATGTCACGCGAATTGTTGGTTGTGTTGCGGCAGTGTTGGCGGTTGGGACCATCACGGAAAGCGCCGAACCCTACACGCTTCACACTTTTCAGCGGATTCAACTTTCGGACCAGTTCTTTTGCGAAGGCGCCAACTACGGCGATTTCAATCACGATGGCGTGATGGATGTCGTCTCCGGTCCTTACTGGTATGCCGGGCCGAAATATACCGAAAGGCATCGAGTACTACGCGCCGCCCCGTTCAACATCGACGTCTACTCAGAGAACTTCTTTGCGTTCACGCACGATATTAACGGCGACGACTGGCAGGACATTGTGATCATCGGTTTTCCCGGCAAGGAAACCTGGTGGTTTGAGAATCCGCAAGGCAAGCCGGGGCACTGGACGCGGCATGTGATGCTGGCGGTGACAGACAACGAATCGCCCACATTCACCGACATCACCGGCGATGGCCGGCCCGACTTGGTGTGCTCAACCGGCGGCCAGTTCGGCTATGCCGAAATTCCACAGGAGGATCCGACCAGGCCGTGGGCAGTTCCATTCCATCTCGCCCAATCGCGGCTATCACCGTTACACGCACGGGATGGGCGTAGGTGATGTGAACGGAGATGGCCGCCAGGACTTATTGGAAAAAGATGGCTGGTGGGAGCAACCTGTAGTTGCCGCGAGCGGAGCGGCACGTTCACGTTCGCCTCGGCTCGGCGAACCTACTGGGCAACAGGCATTCTGGCAATTTCACGCCGTGCCGTTCAGCCAAGGTGGCGGGGCCCAGATGCTCGTCTACGACGTCGACGGGGATGGCGACAACGACGTGGTCACGAGTAAGGCGGCCCACGCGTTTGGTCTGGCCTGGTTTAAAAATGAAGGTGTCTCGGAAGGCGAATTGAAGTTTCGCGAGCACCTCATCATGGGCGAAAAGCCCGAGCAGAACGAGTTTGGCATCGCTTTCTCGCAGCTTCACGCTCTTGCGCTCGCCGACATGGACCGTGACGGCGTGCAGGACGTCGTCACTGGGAAGCGGTTTTGGGCACATAAGGAGCTGGATCCCGGCTCGCTCGATCCAGCCGTGCTGTATTGGTTCCGCACCGTGCGCGACGGCGGTCAGGTGCGATTCGTACCGTACAAAATCGATAGTAACTCCGGCGTGGGCACGCAGATTGTGGCGGGCGATCTTAATGGCGACGAGCTGCCGGATATCGTGATGGGGAACAAGAAGGGCACGTTTGTATTCTTGCATCGAGCGGAGCAGGTTGATCAGAAAACTTGGGAGGCTGCTCAGCCGGTTGCTACGCAGAATGACGATACGCAGGCGGCCGCTAAGCCGCAAGCGGCTGCCGATGGGTTTCCGGCGACGGCTGCGGATGGGCGAACTCTCAACTTGGATTTTGAACAGGGCGACTTGAGTGATTGGGTGGCCGAAGGCCGGGCCTTCGAGCGGCAACCAATTAAGGACGACACCGTGCACCCGCGGCGCAACGACAGCGTCAGCGGTCACCGCGGCACATATTGGATCGGCACCTATGAACGGTCCGGTGATGGCCCGCAGGGCACACTCACGTCGGTGCCATTTAAGGCGAGTCACCCCTACGCAAGCTTTTTAGTTGGAGGAGGAGCAGGGGGCGCGCTGCGTATCGAAATTGTGCGGCGCGATACGGGCGACGTCGTGTTTTCTGCCAGCGGCCGCAGCGCGGAGGAAATGCGTCTGGTTGTGGCGGATCTGCGCGAAGTGAAAGGCAAGGAGATCTTCGTGCGGATCAATGACCGCGCCAGCGCTGGTTGGGGGCACGTCAATTTCGACCATTTCCGCTTTCACGACGAGCCGCCGCAAGTGCCAGCGGTTACCGCGGCCACTGCTCCCGGCGAGCGGACGCCCGACTTTTATCCGCATGCGGGTCTGCCGGCCGACGAAGCGGCCCGCGAGATGAAGCTGCCGGCAGGCTTCCGCGTGACAGTCGCCGCCGCGGAGCCCGATGTGAAGCAGCCGATCGCGATGGCGCTCGACGATCGCGGCCGCTTGTGGGTTGCCGAAGCGTACGAATATCCGGTTCCGCGCCGAGGGCCGCGACGGCCGCGACCGGATTCTGATCTTCGAGGACGCCGACGGCGACGGCCGCTTCGACAAGCGCAAGGTGTTCGCCGAGAAGCTGAACCTGGTGAGCGGCTTGGAAGTCGGCTTCGGCGGCGTGTGGGTCGGCGCCGCACCGTACTTGATGTTCATTCCGGATAGCAACGGCGACGACGTGCCCGACGGCGAGCCGGAGATTCTGCTCGATGGCTGGGCCTGGCAGGACACGCACGAGACGCTCAACGCGTTCATTTGGGGGCCCGACGGCTGGCTCTACGGTTGCCACGGCGTGTTCACGCATTCGCGCGTGGGCAAGCCGGGCACGCCCGACCGCGACCGGATCCCGCTCAACGCGGCATTTGGCGATATCATCCCACGCGGCACAAGTTCGAAGTCTTCGCCGAAGGAACCAGCAATCCTTGGGGCGTCGATTTCGACGACCACGGCCAGGCGTTCTGCACGGCCTGCGTGATTCCGCACCTGTACCACATCATCCAGGGTGCGCGATACCAGCGGCAGGCCGGCTCGCACTTCAACCCGCACACCTACGACGACATCAACACCATCGCCGATCATCGGCATTACGTCGGCGATACATCCGCACGGCGGCAACGGCAGCTCGGACGACGCCGGCGGCGGCCATGCCCACTCCGGCGCAATGATCTATTTGGGCGGCACCTGGCCGGACGAGTACCGCAACCGCATCTTCATGAACAACATCCACGGCCAGCGGCTCAACACCGATATCCTCAAGCGCGACGGCTCGGGGTTCGTCGGCAGCCACGGCCCGGATTTCCTGCTTACCGGCGACCTGGCCTCGCAATTCCTCAACATCCGCTACGGTCCCGATGGCAACGCGTATGTCATCGATTGGTACGACACGAACGCCTGCCACCACAACAACGTGGAAGGGCACGACCGCACGAACGGCCGGATTTACAAGGTTTCATATGGCGACAGCCCACACACTGCCGGTCGATCTCAAGCAGTTAAGCGACGAGGACCTCGTGCTGCAGCTTGTGAATAAGAACGATTGGTTTGTTCGGCATGCCCGGCGGATACTCCAGGAAAGGGCAGCCGCGGGAACGCTTGGCAACTCAATACGAGAAAAGCTTCGCCAAATGGCCATCGCGCATCCATTGCAACCATTCCAGCTTCGTGCGATGTGGGCGCTGCATGTTACCGGAGGATTGCCGAACGACATTATCTCGGGGCTGCTGGGTAGCCGCGAGGAATATGTACGCGCTTGGGCCATTCAATTATCGCTTGATCGAGAGAATCCAAATCTCACGGGTTTGCGACGCCACTTTGTTGCCTTGGCGCAAGAGCGACCAATCGCCGGTCGTGCGGCTGTATTTGGCATCTGCGCTGCAGCGGATGCCGCTCGCAGAGCGTTGGGACATACTTAAAGGCTTGGTGCGGCATAGCCGCGACGACGAGGATCACAATCTTCCGCTAATGTATTGGTACGCCGCCGAGCCGCTGGCCGAAGCCGATCCCGAGCGGGCACTGGCCTTTGGCCTGTCGTGCGGGAGGCAATTCCGCAGCTGCGCGAGTTCATGGTGCGGCGCATCGGCAGTTTGAACACAGGGCCGGCAATTGCGTTGTTGGTGCGGGCACTTGGCGCGTCGAACAATGCCGACGAGCAATTGGTCATCTTGCGCGGGATCGACCGCGCCCTCTCCGGCCGCCGGCGTGTTTCTCCGCCCGCCGAATGGCCCGCCGTCTTCGGCAAGATTGCCGGCAACGGCGATCAAAGATTGCGTTCCGAGGCCACGGCGCTGGGCGTGAAATTCGGCGACGCGAAGGCCATGAGCGAGCTGCGTGAGTTGATCACATCGAATAGTGCCGACGCAGAGGCCCGGCAGCGAGCGCTCAAGGCACTGCTTGATGCCCGCGACCCAGGGCTGGCCACCACGCTGCAACGCTTGTTGGGTGAGCCAACGCTGCGAGCTGAAGCGCTCGCCGGGCTGGCGCAATACGACGACGCCCAAACGCCGGCCAAGATTCTTGAAGTCTATCCGTCGCTTACGGCAGAAGAGAAACGCTCTGCGTTGGCCACACTCGCGGCCCGCGCGGCGTACGGTTCGCAGTTGCTGAAGGCCATTGCAGAAAAGCAGATTCCGGCAACCGATCTGTCGGCCGACCTCGTGCGCCAGTTGAGCAACTTGCACGACTCCTCCGTCGACAAGTTGCTGGCCGAGATCTGGGGCCAGGTGCGGCCAACCGCTGCCGACAAGGCCAAGCTCATCGCCGACCATCGCAAGTTGCTTGCGGACGATCCGGACGACGAACCCGACCAGCAGCTCGGCCGCGCAATTTTCGCCAAAACATGCCAGCAGTGTCACAAGCTCTACGGCGTCGGCGACACGATCGGGCCCGATCTCACGGGCTCCAACCGCTCGGACGCCGAGTACCTGTTGTCGAATGTTTTCGATCCCAGCGGCCTGATCGCCAAGGAGTATCAGTCGACGCTGGTCATTACCGACGGATGGCCGCGTGCTAACCGGAATTGTCACGTCCGAGGACGACAAATCGCTGACGATTCGCACTGCCACAGAGACATTGGTCGTGCCAAAGGACGAAATCGAAGAACGGAGCTTGAGCGACGTTTCGATGATGCCCGACGATCAATTGAAGCATGTTCACCAGGCACGAGATTCTCTCGCTGTTTTCCTACTTGCGCGACAAAGCCCAAGTGCCGATGCTGGCCACGAAGGACAACGCCAACACCCTTTTCAATGGACGGGACCTGGCGGGCTGGACTGGCGATTCGCAGCTTTGGTCGGTGGAGAACGGCGAGATTGTCGGTCGCACCTCCGGGCTGGACCACAATACGTTTTTGGTGAGCGACTTGGCGGTCGAAGATTTTCGGTTGTCGTTGGACGTGAAGCTCGTGGACGACGCCGGCAACAGCGGCGTGCAATTCCGCTCCGAGCCATTCAAGGGGTTCGAGGAACTGCGCGGCTACCAGGCCGATATTGGCGTCGGCTGGTGGGGCAAGCTCTACGAAGAAAACGGCCGGGCGCTGTTGTGGGACAAATCCGGCGAGCCGCACGTCAA
The DNA here is from genome assembly GCA_963786455.1 of uncultured Planctomycetota bacterium. GTDB lineage: Bacteria > Planctomycetota > Planctomycetia > Pirellulales > Lacipirellulaceae > JABDGM01. The sequence continues at coordinate 347,917 of CAWAZX010000025.1, forward strand.
GAAGGGCGAATGGAACCGGTATGAAATCGAAGCCATCGGCAGCCGCATCCGCACCTGGATCAACGGCAAGCCGTGCGTCGATCTGGACGACCCCGACGGCAAACGCCGCGGCATTATCTGCACTGCAACTCCACTCGGGCGACGCCACGGAAGTCCGCTTCCGGAACCTGCAGCTGGAAGTGAAGTAGCCGCATCTCGCTGAAATACGGAGCGGGTTTCGAAAGCTCTCGCTTACGTGCGGCGACTCAGAAGTGATGCCGCCGGCGTCGTCTAAATATAGAGTCATGCGCTCGTGCTGCTGCAGGATCGACGCCGGCACCTGTGGCGTCACATCGCCTTCCACCGCGTTGCGAACTGCCTCGGCTTTGCGCTGGTCGGGCACGGTGCAGACGATGGCCGCGCTGTTCATGATCTGCCTCACGCTCATCGAGATCGCCTGGCGCGGGACATCGTCCAGCGTCGGAAACCAACCTTCGCCCAGTTGCTGCCGGCGGCACGCTTCATCGAGCTCGACGAGAATGTACGGCTCGTCTGTTTGAAAATCGGCCGGCGGGTCGTTGAAGGCCAGGTGGCCGTTCTCGCCGATGCCGACGAACGCCACGTCGATCGGATGGTGGCGAATGATTTCGCCCACGCGGCGGCACTCAGCCTGCGGATCCTTCTCGGCATCAAGATAGTGGAACGCACGCAAGGGCAACGGTAGCTGGCTAACGAAACGCTCCCACAAGTAGCGCCGGAATGACGCCGGGTGTGTCAATCGATAGACCGACATATTCGTCCAAGTGAAACGCCGGTCACCCTGTTCCAGGCAATGTCCGGTTGGCGCACCAGCTCGTCGAACATTTCGAATTGCGAAGCACCCGTGGCAACAATAATGTTGGCGACGCCGCGTTTGGAGAGCGCATTGCGCAACAGTGCCGCGCCGGTCGAGGCAGCCGCCTTTCCGAGCGCGCGCTTGTCAGCCATAATCACGATATCCATGCGGTCCTCATTAACTTCACGCTAGTTTTACCAACGACGCGCCATGCATGCTCCCAGCGGCTATGTCGATCTTCAAGTGAACGGATACGCAGATGTCGACTTCAACGCGGACCAGCTCGATGCGGAGAAAGTCGCGACTGTTTGCAGGCGTTTGCGCGATGATGGAGTCGCCGGGATCCTGGCAACTGTCATCACGGCCGATATGGATGCGATGTGTCGCCGCCTGGCGAACATTTTTCGTGTGCGTGAACAGGATCGCGCAATCGCCGACATGATTTGGGGCATCCATATCGAAGGCCCGTTTTTGAATGAGACACCCGGGTATATCGGCGCACATCCGGCCGCATGCGCTCGGCTGGCCGAAATTGAGGGAATGAAACGACTTCTGGAGGCTTCCGGCGGTCTTGCTCGCATCGTGACCCTGGCACCCGAACGAGACGAGCGAGCGCGAGTGACAAATTATCTCGTTGGAAATGGCGTCAAGGTTTCGGCGGGACATTGCGATCCGACGATTGACCAACTGCACGCCAGCATCGACGCCGGTCTGTCGCTGTTCACCCATCTTGGCAACGGCTGCCCCATGATGTTGCCGCGGCACGATAACATCATTCAGCGGGTACTGAGCTTGTCGGATCGCCTTCAAATCGGTTTCATCGCGGATGGCGTGCACGTACCATTTGTTGCTCTGGCGAATTATCTCAAATGCTGCGGCTACGACCGCGCGTTCATTGTGACGGACGCAATTTGCGGTGCGGGATTGGGCCCCGGCGAATACACTCTGGGCGACCGCCGCGTGGTCGTCGACCAGAACCTTGCCACGTGGGCGGCCGACCGCAGCCATCTGATCGGCTCCGCCGGCACGATGAAGCGCTCGGCAGAGAATCTGCACCGAAACTTAGGGCTCGACAAGCAGCATATCCATCAGCTCTTGATCGAAAATCCAAGAAGGATCGTCGGGCAGACCTAGACAACACTGAATTCAGCGGCGGGGCCTGCCCCCGCGCGTTTTACCAAAACTCGCGCCGAGCAAGCTCGCCACGGCGAATCCGCTGTGACGGACTCGGCCGCTAATTATATGGCGAAACGATTGAACTGCGTCGCACTTCATCTTCTTGTCTCCGCGTCTGTTTGTCTCCTTATCTTTTTCACCTCATCGTCACGCTGGAAAAACATGAGGTGCTGCCAGGGGAGCTTGTCGAACTCCTCCACGAGCGTGAAGCCGTTGGGCGGGAATTCCTTCATGATCTGTGCTTTGCTCATTTTGTGCAGCGGCTTGATCGGCACATCCGGGTCTTCCGCTCGAAACTCGACCAGAGCAACGCGGCCCGTCGGCTTGAGGCTCTTGCGAATGGCGGCCAGCATTTGTTCCGGGTGCGAGAACTCATGATAGACGTCCACCATCAACATCAAATCGACGGACGCCGGCGGTAATTTCGGATCGATGACCGTCCCGTGCACAGTCTCGATATTCGCAACCCCCTGGACCGCGGCCTGCTCCTTGAGCAGCTCCAGCATTTCCCGCTGAATGTCGACCGCAATGACCTTGCCGCGCTCTCCGACAAGAGGTGCGATCCGCAGCGAATAAAAGCCGTTGCCGCATCCCATATCGCAAACGGTCTCGCCCGGCTGGATTCGCAATGCTTTGAGCAAGTCTTGCGAATCTTCTTCGCGGTCGCGCGACTCCCGGGTGAGCCACGGGGCACCCAAATAGTGCATGGTCTGGGCGATCTCGCGGCCTTTGTAGCTGGCGGGGGGAGGCGGAATTGGGTCGTCTTGAGCGCTGGCTGGACCCTGTGGAATCACACCAGACAATAGCGTCGCAACATATAGAACCAGGCGATTCTGCATGTTAACTTTCGCCATCGCGCTGTACGAAAATCTGCCGAAACGGGCGATTTTTGGCCACTACGCAGCAAACTAAGCCGATTTTCAAAAATTTCATTGAAATCCGTTGACGCTTAGTCTCGGCCTCATTACACTATCACTGAGCCGCTATAGCCCCCGACGAGGGGTGGCAGGGAGACTGTTGGCAGCCCATTTGCAGGGAACGCACCGGGCTTGGGCTTTGGTCTTATTGCATTTGCCTACTATATCAATTCGGAGTCAATAAACCATGTCGCGTCGTCGGATACTTGCCGTGTTCGCCTTGGTGGCTCTGTTCGGCGCAGTTGGCACTGCCCAAGCGCAGAATGCGCGCGGGACGGCCAAGGTACAACCCCGATTCTTCAACCCGTTTCGACCGACCTCGAGTGGCAATTTGACGATCAACCCGTTTGGGGTGATAGCATTTGCCCAGGTGAATCCGGCCTCCGTCGCGGCTGCCACGACGTCGGCGGCTGCTTCGACAGCTGCCCAGTCGGCTTCTCTCGATAGCCCGGGAATTGGAGCTGGTGGTGTTCGTCCACCGTTCCGACCGACCCCGCGCAGCGGTTATCGTCCGCCACCAAGCGGACCACTCGGACCCTGATTTCCGTTTGGCCGTTTTACAGCCGCGTCTTCGCTTCCGCCTTCTGAACGGTTGAGAGTGCGCGCGTAGCGCAGGCGTTTCCAAATCTGAGACTGATTCTGTCAGCCGTTACGGCAGGACGAACGATGCCGATCCCTGTGCATCAGCGCGATTCAAGAATCGCGTGAACAGGTTGATCTGGAAGACTTGGGTGAAGTAGCGCGTGATGGCTTCGTCGGGCATTTCTTGCAGAATGAGGACGTCTCCCGCCTGCACTAGGATATTCTCCCTGGGATCTCGGACCGCCTCGTTCAGGTCGACTAGTATCGTCACTTGCCCGCTTCCGGGCGTCTGCCGGAGAACCGCCAACAGGCTGGGCGACGGATTACCGACGCCGGCTTGGATGACAGCACCACTCAAATTGCTGGCACTTAGGCCACCATTCAGGAGTGGTCCGCGGCTTTTCAGTACTGCTTCTACGACAGTCAAATCATAGTCGTTGGCAAGTGGTATTTCATCGGAGGGCAGCAAGCCGCCAGTGTAATAGAACTCCGGATCCCTCGCGCGAACCATGACGATATCGCCATTGCGAAGGATGACATCGTCCGGGGAGATCATTACGGGTTCGCCGCCACGAGTGCGCATAGGAATCCGGATAATTCGCCGTCGCGCAGTCGGCGCCCGATTCAAGATCGGCCTGACCGGGTTGGCCGTACGTTCCAGCCATGGGGTCCGAACGACCGTCCCAGTGTCCGCGTTGGATAATTACTTCTTGTGTGGATTCCAGTCCGGGCAGGCCCCCAGTGCGAGTGAGCGCATTGAGAACGTCGTTTTGGTAAGCGGGCAACTCAACGACCATGCCGGTGCCCTCGCGTTCGCCGCCAATTTGGGTAGTCGACGTCCCCAGGCCTAGCAGCGATTCCGTACGTAGCGAGTATTGCCGCTGCTGGGAATCGTCGCGCAGCACCAATACTTTGACGTATCGCGGCCGCATCAACGTCACCAGAACTCGTGCTTCCTCGGGCGCAGAATCTGGCTGTCGAGATAAGCGCGGGTCACCGCCTCCTCTGCCTCTTCGATCGTCATCCCCTCAACTTTGACAGGGTCGATATATGGCAGCGAGATCGTGCCATTCTCTCGGACCGGGAACGGGTAACCGACAGACGGCGGCAAGTCGGGGGTGTCTGGAATATTGACCGGCAGCGGCGTTTCCTCGGATCCCAAAACGCCTCCGATGTAGATGCCCAGGGTGTCGCCGGCCGCAAGCACGTATTTCTCTGGCGGAGGTTGACGGAGCAGTGTCAGCGGAACGGGCACCCAGCCTTCCCTCGATTCGGCCAATAGCTCGTCCGGCAGAAGGCGCGCCGGCACACCGTTGGCCACGGGATTGGTCAGCGCCGCGCAGCCGCCCAGCAGCAATACGCATAGCGCAGATCCTGCGGCAACAAACCGCGCGAACCGACATCCAGATCCGATGATCAGGCAGGTCGGGCGTGTTGGGTTCTTCGTGTGTGCCATTTCTTACTATCGACGTCGTTAGTCCTTGGAACCGGTTGCCGTGACCGGCAGTCGTTCGACTTCGTCGCTCGTCGCACGAATCTTGATCGTGCCCTGGATGGTGCTGGATTGGGCCGCGGCGCTCGCTGGGGTGTTCGCGGGCGAAGGGCCGGAGATAACGATCCGCTCCACTTGTCCATCGTCGCCTGCCAACATCGTGACCCGTGGCGGCGACAATGCGTCGGTAGCCCGATGCACCTTAGCGGTCGTTTCACCCGCGGGCTCCGTGATCGTATTGAGAAATTTAACCGGGGCATTCTGCGGCTGGCTCGGTGTACGGCCAGCAGCCTTCACTTTGACATAGAGTGTCGGCTCCTCGGCAATTGGCACAATTGGCTCCGTGTGTATTGCGGCGATTACCCGGTCGGCGGCGGACTGTGGACTTGGTCGGACTGCCGATTCACGGGCCGGCTTGCCTACGGACGGTGACGTGGAATTCGAGTTGAGATTCGCAGTGCCCCTGTCGTGTGTCGCCGGACGTATTGGTCCCGTCGCAATCGGCTCGGAGTGTGCCGCCGCAACGACTTTTCCAGCGCCGGGCGATCGATCGAGCACGATATCGCGGATCGTCTGGTTGGCGAATTCGCCCGTCGGAACATTCTCGCGGTTCCGCGTACTGGGTATCGACCTCACGGCAGGCGTAGCGTCCGCTTTTGTCGGTTCAGGCGGCGCGGCGGCGTTGGTTTGCCGTGGATTACGCCGATAGCGATCCGGCAGTGAATTCGTCGGTTTGATGCCGCGTAGAACGGGACGGTTGCCATCGCGCATTTCCAACGCACCGGCCGACTTTGTCGCTGGTTGGTCCGTTGGCAAAAGCGCCAACCCAAGTGCCTCGAACGCGGCCGGCTGCTTGCTCACCGGTCTCGCAATCTGTGCCGCCCGGGTCTCCGTTTGCATTGGTTCCTCGAGCGGCACATGGGAAGCAACACGTGTCGGAGCGCTATCCGGAATGTTGAGCGACGGACTGGCCTCTGCGGCCGGTGGCGCCGGCAGGACTTGATCTTGTGGAACTGGTTCGATGGGGGTGGGAATGTGAGGGCCAATCGCATCGATTGGGTATTCCATTCCGTTCGAATCTCGGGCGACGCCAGCTAACGAAGTGCGAATGGTGCCCATTTCGCGGTAGCCCCCGAATCGGGCAACTCGCGCACCGTGGCGATAGCCGTCAAACCACAGATCCGCCCGACGTTTGCCGTCGGGCGAGCGGAGCATCGCATTCCAAAGGTGCCGTGGCGGTACTGGTGGCGGCTCGCCGCTTCCGCCGGCCCAAACAAAATCCACAAAGCCATCCCGGAAACCGAGATAGTAATCTCTCTCGGATGCCATTTCGGGGCAGTTTGCCGACTCTTCGCCCCATACCCGCTCGGCCCACTGCTCATAAACTTCGGTACTTCGTTCGCGATCGTGCTTCCACGAAAACGCCTCCGGCTCGTACTTCATGGTTCGCCTGTAGTTTTGGCAAACCGTGCAGCCGGAGAGGATGATGCTGCCAGCAACCGCCGCGAATTGCGCGAGTTTCCAACTCAGTGCGTTGCGCGGGCGAACGCCGAGAACATTCGCTGCTGGCACCGAATCGCGGGCAGCGGATGCGAACTGGCGATGTTGCTGGCATCGCAGTCTGGCGTGCTAATTGGCGCAGTGGGCGGAGCATCTTGTGCGCGAACCATAGCCTCCCCCTTGGACCTAAAGCCTTGACATCGAGTATCGGCCGACAGCAATTGTTGAATTGAGAGGAATGTGCCGTAGGGAGCGACTGAAGCGACTTTTCCGTACGAGCCATGCCGAGTGCTATCGTCAAACGTTTCCAGTTCGACCGCGAGGGATTCGAGCCGGTACTTCCGCTAAAACAGGTGAAACAAGCGTCTGTTGCGGGTGCGTTTATGTCGCACCACGACGAACGGTCGTCGTCGGAAATGCAATCTACAAAAGCATTTGAGTGTGAAGAATGGCTGTCGGAATCCTTGCTCAAAAGGGACAGCACGCTTATACTAATGGTCAAACATCCGGCTGAGACGGGGCTGCTGGTGGTCCCGCAATTGGACTAGGCGCAAGCTGTAATCCCTCTTGATCAACAACTGGTGCCGCCATGTTCCAAGCGATGGATCGATGTCGAAGTCCGGTAATTTGGAGTGCCTTTGTAGTTTGCGGCTTGGTGACTGGCTTACCCGCCGTCGTGATGGCTTCCGGCGTGGCGCTTGAGACTGGTTTTGAGGCGCCGGGGTACACCACCACGGGCGGCACGTTGGGAGGTGGCGTATTGCAAGGCCAGTCCGGATGGCTGTGGGACGGAGGCGGATTAGATCCGAACCTCCATAGCACCGCGGTTGTGCAAAATTCCATCGCCAAGACGGGGAGTCAGGCGGTGCTAATTACGCGCAGGCCAAATTCCGATCGTCACTGGGCGATGCCGAAGACCGGCCTGCCGACGCAGCGATTTATTGCCATCGACTGGGACATGCGAGTTGCGCAAGCACCGACTTCCACCGGACTTGGCCCGTTCTTCGGCGTCGATTCGAATGATCGGACGAGCGGCCAGACACGCGTGTTGGGCTCGTTAGGTGTGGATGCCACGACGGGCGAAGTGTTGTATCAGCAAGCAGAGAACGGCTTCTTCGTGAATACGCCTGCAACGGTTCTGTTCAACGAGTGGAATCATTTCCGGCTTGTTCTGGATTTTGCCTCGGACTCGTATTTTGGGTTGGTCAATGGCGAGCAAGTCCTCTCGTCGCACTTCGTTGATGATACCGCCACCCAAGAATTGAACACGTTTTCCGATGCCGATCTTTGGACCGTTGCCGCCGCCGGCGATCCGGTCTCCCTAGCCCTCACGTCGACCGCGGTGTTCGACAACTTTATGATCCGCGATGGTCTGCCTGGCGATTATGACGTGGATGGGGATGTCGACAACGGCGACTACAGTCGCTGGCGAGCGACCTTCGGCCAAACCGTGGGCGTTGCCGGCAACAACGCGGACGGCAACAAGAACGGCGTGGTCGATGCCGCTGACTACGTGGTTTGGCGCGAAAATCTTGGAGCCAGCCTCTTTTCCGGTGTGGGCCCTGGCTTTGGATTGGCCAGCGCCGTGGTACCCGAGCCGGGCACGCTCGCGCTGGCAGGACTCGCGCTGTCGGCCCTCGCTTTCATAACGGCGACCCGGCGACGACGATAAGCCATTTGCGCTTCGCATTTGGTCGCTTCGCATTGCAAATGCTAATTCCATTGCGCCGCGACGGTTGGCTACCTTCACACTCCCGCACTGGATTTCGGATCGCCGTATGCTAGAGTGATTCGATCGCCGTAGGTCAGGCTTTCCTGCCTGACGTCCCAACATTCGATGTCAGGCTAAAAGCCTGACCTACTCAGATCCTGCCGTATTCTGTGCGACGCCGAGTCCGTTACCGATGAGTGAACCTAGCGGAACTCGACCCGCACCTCAATCTGCTTCAGCTCATAACTCCTCGCAGCCGTTCATCTTGCCGGGCGAGAACGCCACGATTTGGACGCTGTGGCTGACATACGGCGCGTTTTACTTCTGCGGCAGAATCTCTCGACCGCCGTGCCCGGCATGAAGTTGTCGGTTGCCGACGGCGGGCTCGGCCTTACGCCGGAACAGGTCGGCTGGATTCTGGCCTCGCTCAAGATCGCATACGGCCTGGGGCAGCTCGTCAACGGCCAGTTGTCCGAGCGCGTCTCGCCGCGCGTCATGTTGGCGATGGGCATGTTCGGCTCGGCCGCGCTCAACGTGCTGTTCGGCTTCAGCACCGGCTTTTACTTCTTGCTGTTCGTGTGGGCCATCAACGGCTTCTGCCAATCGCTTGGCTGGACGCCCTGCGTGCGCGTGGCCGCCAACTGGGTTCCCGTCGCGCGCCGCGGCCACGCGATCGGCATCATCGGCACCGGCTACCAGATCACGCTGGGGCTGACATACGTCATCGCCAGCCAGGCGGCCGAGTAGCTTGGGCTGGCGCGGGGCACTGTACGTGCCGGCCGTGCTGCTGGCGCCTGACCGGCGTGTTCATGCTCGTGTTCTTGCGGGAATCGCCCGATCGACCAGCGGACTGGCACCGGGGACGACGCTCACCGATTGCCGCTGGTCGCGCCATTGTCGTTTTCGGAAGGGCTGTACTGGACGCTGTACAATCCCACGCTGTGGCTGCTGGGCCTGTCACTCGGGCTGCTCAACGCCTGCCGCTACGGGTTTCTCGACTGGGGCGTCACGCATCTGATGGAGACGCGCGACGTGCATGTGGGAAAAGCCGGGCTGCAGTTCTTCGTGATCGCGATCGGCGCCACGGCCGGGTCCTATCTGGCCGGCTGGGCGACCGATCGCTTCTTCGGCAGCCGCCGTGGACCGGTGATTTGTGTGCTGATGGCCATTCTGGGCTGCCTCTCACTGGTCTACGATGCAGCAGTGCAGTCCAGCATCGTCGGCACGATGCTGCTGCTGGTGGTCATCGGCTTTTGCATCTACGGGCCGCAGGTGCTGCTGGTCGGCACGGCGCCGGCCGACCTGGCCCACCGCGGCACTTCCGCGGCGGCGGCCGGATTCGTCAATTTCATGGGGTACATGGGAGCCGCCACCGGCGACGTGGTCACCGGCTATTATTCGGCACCGGAGCATGGCGGCTGGCAGACGGCGATTTACATCTGGGCCGGCTGGGCCTTTGCCGGCGCGGCGATCACCGCTATTCTTGTGGAATACGACCACGGGGAAAGTCGGTCTCGTGCCCTGCGATCGTGCCGAAACTGACCGCAATTGCGACGCTCGGCCTGGCGGCTGCCGCGACTGGCTGGGCCGGGCAGCCTGGCGCGTTGCAAGTCGCCGCGATTGCGGCCGCCGGTTGTCTGCTCGGAACACTGGTTTCGCGTTGGGCAGCCGTCCCGGCCTTGCCGTGGCAGCCGCCGGCCTGATCTATGTGTTTGCTTCGTATGTTCAAGGCACCGAGTAGCGTTAGCTGGGAGTTGAATGTGGCGGCCGTCGCCTACGGACTGACGATGATCACCACCTGATGATTCTGGTGGAGCGAAAGGGAGCAGCTATGCGAGTCATCGTGATCGGCGCCGGCCGCGGCCGGCGGCTGATGCCGACCACCGCCGACGCCCCGAAGTGCTTTGCCGAGGTGGCCGGCAAGCGGCTGCTCGATTGGGCGCTCGACGCGTTTGCAGCCAACGGCCTCGACCGCGTCTGCTTCATCGGCGGCTACCAGATCGACAAAGTGCAGAGCCGACTATCCGCAGTTCACGTTCCGCCACAACGCCGACTGGGAGCACAACAACATCCTGGCGTCGCTGTTCTACGCCGAGGACCTGATGGACGAGCCGTTCATCTGCTGCTACAGCGACGTGCTGTTCACGCCGGACGTCATCGGGCGGCTGGCGGCGTCGCCGGACGACATGGCGCTGGGCGTCGACACCGCCTGGCTCGAGCGCTACGAGCAGCGGACCGATCATCCGCCCGACGACGCCGAAAAGGTGACCGTCGCGAACGGCCGCGTGACGCGCATCCACCGCCAGATTCCCGAACGGCGAGGCGCACGGCGAGTACATCGGCGTGGCCAAGTTCTCGGCCGCCGGCGCCGCTCGGCTGCGCGAGCACTACCACCGTGCGCCAGGCCGAGTTCGCCGGCCAGCCGTGGCGCGAGGCGCGCAGTCTTCGAAAAGGCGTACAAGATCCTGCTGTTTCAGGACATGATCGAAGCAGGGCGAGCGGTTCGCGCACGTCGACACGCCGGGCGGCTACATCGAAGTCGATACGCAGCAGGATTTCGAGTACGCTCGCGCAGCACTGGACTCACCAAGCACCTCAAGAGAGATGAGCGATGACATGGCGACGTCCTGTTTCCCACGTCCGTGATCGGCTCGCTGCCGCGGCCGCAGTTCGTGAAGGACCTGATCGCCGACGACTGCCCGATTCGAGGGCGACGAGTATCGCCGGCTGATGGGCGACGCGATTCGCGCCGCCGTCGCCCTGCAGGAAACGGCCGGGCTGGACGTCATCACCGACGGCGAATGGTGGCGGAAGAGCTACATCGGCGTGATCGCCGAGCTGGCCCACGGCTTCGAGCTGAGCCGCAATCCGGCCGACGGCCGGCCGTGGACCGTCGTCGTCGACAAGCTCTCGCCGAAGCAGCCCGGCTTCATCGCCCAGGAGGTCGCGTTTCTCAAAACAGCTCACGAAGCGGCAAGATCAAGGCCACGGTGCCCGCGCCGGCGCTGCTGGGCGAGCGGATGTGGGACCCGGTGAAGTCGGCGAAGGCGTATCCGAAGCGCGAGGACTTCGTGCGCGACTGCGTGCCGATCCTGCGCCGCGAGGTGGAGCTGCTGCGCGACGAAGGCGTGTCGATCGTGCAGGTCGACGACCCGCACCTGTGCCTGTTCGTCGATCCGGACGTGCGCAGCCAGTACGACGACGCCGACCGGGCCGCCGACTTCGCCGTCGACATGGACAACCAGGTGGTCGACGGCATCAAAGGCGTGAAGCTGGCCGTGCACCTGTGCCGCCGGGCCGGGGCGCGGGCCCGCGGCGAGGCCGATCATCGCGGCGGCTACGATCCGATCCTCCGGCAGCTCGGCCGGCTGAAGGTCGATCACATCACGATGGAGTTCACGTCGCCCGGCGCCGGCGACATGTCGGTCTTCAAGCAGCTGCCCGAGCACGTCGAGATCGGCCTGGGCTGCGTGAGCTGCCAGCCGGGCCAGATCGACTCGGCCGACACGATCGTCGAGCGCGTCGAGATGGCGCTCAAGCATCGTCGCCCCGGAGCGGATCACGCTCAACCCCGACTGCGGCTTCGCCCCCGGCTCGGCCGCCGACGTGAGCCTCGACGAGGTCTACACGAAGCTGAAAAACGAAGTCGCCGCGGCCGAGCGGCTGCGCGAAAAGTACGGCTAGCCGCAAACTGGGATCGGAGCCCGGTCGTTTAACCCGCAGCCGCGGGTGAGGTACTTGTGGGGAATTACTTTTCGTCTCCGGAAGACCGTAAAGCAAGTGCCCGTAACGAGCAGGAGCACAATTGACCGGGGTTCAGGAACAACGAAAGTATCGAATCCATCCGCTCTTCCAGCTGCGTAAAACCGATCTTGAATACCATCGACGTTAAACGAAACGTCGAAAACTAGTTCGTTGAGGTCGAAATATTCGCGGAAGTCATGCCACATCGGATCGTTTTCACCTCTGTCGCGCACCCAATCGCCCAGAGTAACCGTGCCGAATAGCTTGCCAGCCGTCCGCTGAGTATTGATTATTGCCTCCCATGCAGCCCAATCAATTCCGAAGTCATCAGCCGTAGTTTCAGTTACTCTCCACTGAAAATTATTGGCACTGCCATCATCAATAATGCCATCGATAGTTACGCTTACTTTATCCCCGGACATAGAGCGAAACCCAAACGTATAAACTAGGGGCGAAGGCGGCAGGTTGTGCCTCACAAAACCCGTACCAACCCCAACGCTGGCTGGCTTAGCTTCCGCGGACTGGATGGCGATAAACAGGAGTAAGGCTAGTGCGGCTGCGTGCGTTTTCATCTTACAAATTCCTATGGCCAATGCCGCCATCCCTACCATACCGCGAAAAAGTCCGACGCGAGGGTGGCGGGCTTCCAATCCGATCTCCGTCAACAGGTAGCATGGGGTATAAGCTGCGGAAATTGGTGTGTCTCGCAAAGTTGGGTACCGCCGACGTTCCGTTTCACTCCATAGAATGCCAATCGGTCATGCTTTAGGGAGCTGCCAAACCCACTGTCCCGCGGGGCCGAAGCCTTCGCGCCGGGCAACAACCCCGAGCCGATGTTTGGCTCGCAGCAGTGTTCGCTCGTGAATGCCATCGGTTTTGGCGCGCTGTTTGAGATCGACGGCCGGCTGCGGTCCTTCCTGAAGCACGCTGGCGAGCCACTCGGCAGCTTCGGCGATCGCGGGCCCTGTGGCAGCCAGTTGCGCCGCGGCGGCCAGCAGTTCGTCGGCGCTCATACGCACCGGATTGGTGTCCCACTCGACCGCGGGCGACAAGACGCCGTTGCCGGTATCATCGACGGTTGAAACGCTGGCAATCCGGTAGCGAATTCCGTCAATGGGCACGCCCAGGTTGCTCTTAAGCGACACAAGCACGCAGGACCCTTGGTCGTGCGGGTCGCGCAGTACGGCGAGGACGCTCCGCGCGGTGGCCGCGAAGGCCAGGCTGCCCATCGAGCGATAAATTGCCGGGCCCTGCGATGTCTTGTTGAGATGATTGATGGCGAGTACCGCCACACCCGTACGCGAAGCCAACTCGGAAAGCGGTGCCAACAGCGAGCGCATCTCCGCGTTGTTGTGCGAGTCGCCGGCACCCAAGTAGGCCGTAATTGGATCGATCACCACGAGTCGGCATCGGTCGAATGAGGAAATCAGCTGCTCTAACACGCCCAGGTCGTTGGCGAGTGAAAAGGTCAGGTTCGCGCGGCTGTCCACGCTCCGGGTCCGGTGATCGGACCGCCTCCAAGGCTGTGATCCGTGCGAGGTCCGCGCCGGCCGCCACGAGCCGCGGGCGAATCGTGTCTTTCACGTCATCCTCGGCAGAAATCAGCACGATGGAGCCTGGCGTGGTGCAGTCACTTGCCGGATGCTCGTTCGACAAATGCGGCAGCGACTGGCCTCGACTCACGCGGGCCGCAATATCCAGCGTGACGAAGGACTTGCCCAGTCCCGGATCGCCCACTAACAGCGTGAGTTTCCCGGCTGGCACACGGCCCGGCCAGAGCCAGCGGATCGGCGAGGAATTACAATTGTCGAGTCGCGTGACGACCGGGCTGGCGTCGGCGATTTCGGCAGGTAGCTGCGATTGTGAGTGCGTGTGCATCGCGATCTCCTGGTTAAGGGGCGTAGGGTGTGTCGAGCTTTGCGAGACACACCGATCTGAATTCGAATCTGCCCGTGCGATGGTGTGTCTCGCGGACTCGACACACCCTACGGTTGCTGTCCGTTCGCAAAGCGATTCGATCTGCGCGACGATGTCGCCGCCCTGGTTGTCTTTGCTCGCCGCAACGAAATCAGCAAGATCGCCGCCTTCCGGCAACTTGGGCAGCCGGACCTGGCGAATGGTGGGTAGCGGTGTGAGTCGAAGCAACTGCGCTACAACGGTGGCCGCGTATTTGCGACCCACGGCGTCGTTATCTGGAAGCAACACCACATCGCGTCCGGCCAGCGGCGACCAATCGGTGAGGTGCGCCGCCGAAGCTCCTCCCGCACTGGTGACTGTCACCAGACCGATGCTGCTCCCCGCGTCGGCCGCTTTCTCGCCTTCCACCACGTACACGCGGGACAACACGTTCGGGCCGAAAAGGACATCGTTCAAGCGATAGAGCACTCGCGGCGACGGCATGGCGCCGATGATCCACCCTGCCTCAACCCGCGCGAGTGGGCGAATGTCCTTCCCACCGCCTGTCAAGTTCCAGCGCAGCACCAGTCCCACGAGCTCGCCGCTGCGGTCGTGGTATGTCCACCATTGATCCGGTTCGCGCCGACGCCGTGTCACCGCCGCCCAGGCGTGTGAGTACGTTTTATAGATGCGAGTCGTTGAGGCACATTGAGTGCCAGTGGGACAAGGATTGGCTGGTTGTCGTGATTCAGACGTCGGGTGCCTGTTCGTATGATTGTTTGGCATTCTTTGATCAACTCGCCGCGGGGGCATTAGGTCGGATACGCGCATTCCCAGCGCCTTGGTCACCGCCTCTGCCGTGCAGCCGGCGTGACATTTCACGAGGATGTGATCCGAATCGCTCACGCGAAACGAGAGGCTTGGCGTGCGATCGTCGTGGGCCGGGCAAAGGGCTTGCCAGCTGTCGCCACGGCAGATAGCGGGACGGCCCGTCGCGCGAACGAGCTTGGCGAGAAACTCGTCAATTCGTGTGGTGGGCTGTCGCATGGTTGGTCTCACTTGCAGCTTGTCGTGGGGAGAGTTGGCCGTGCCGATTGAAATAATCAGCCATCGCCAGGATCAAGGCGCGGTAATCGAAATAACACTCGCCACACAGATCGCGTGGCCCCAGCACCGTGAACGTGGCCGGATATTGCACACCGACCACGCGACACATTTCGCAACGTTTGATCCACTGAAACATAGTCACCTCGTTTTGCATCACTGATTCAAAGTTGGCACTCGCGCAAAAAAAGCCCGCGACAAGAAGCAACAACTTCTCGTCGCGGGCTCTTCTTCTACCCTGCGCAGACCGCTGACTTTACACCTGCTTACCGGTGCTTCAGGGTCCGACGGGTGCGTCTTGAAACCGCGCGAACTGGTCGGCCACTCTATTCGAAATCGCGACCATTTTCCACAACGATTATTGGCCACAAAGATTTTGCTGATGCAGGATAAAGAAACCCATAGGATGCCAAGTTGCCGTCGATCTTAAAGCAGCGAGCAATCTTGCGACGCCTGCACCGTGCATGATCGATTGGCATTCTATGGCCGGCTACTCCGATGGTCGGAACCTAAGTATTTTCAGCGCGGAAAACGATCGCCGCGTGCGCCGGCACGCGCCAGCCGCTCGAATTGAATGGCCGCGTGCCCATTCCACCGATAGCGGGCATCTTCGCTCGACCATAACAGTTCCCACTTGCGATCGGGCGGCGGTGCCTGTAGCGGTTCGGCCAACGGGTACGATTCGATTTCTGCGCCGAGATTGAAGATTGCCAGGCGATCATCATCCGCATCGTCAAACCAGCGGAGGACGAATGCTTCCGGCCCGATGACCGCCCCTTCGATCGCGGTTTTGTCTTGGCGTGAGAAGATCGGGTCGTGCTTGCGCAAGCGGATCAAGTCGCGATGCAGGTCGACGACATGCGCGTTGGCCTCGCGCTCGCTCCAGTCGATTTTGCAAGTCGCAAATGTCGCCGGGTCCGCCGGGTCGCGCCAGTTCGGCTCGGTTTCACCGATCGCCGGCGAAGCTGGGGAACTGCGACATGAACGTGCACCGACCTTGGCACACCAGTTTTGCCAGCTCGGGCTCGTGATCGGCAAAATACAAAAACGGGTTCGAGGCCGCGAATTCCTGCCCCATGAACAACATCGGCGTCTGCGGGCCGAGCAACAGCAGCGCCGTCAATGCCCGCTGGCGGCCCGGCGTGGTCAGCGCGTGCGTCCGCAGGCCGCGCGCCGAGTTGGCGACCTGGTCGTGGTTCTGCAGAAAGTGGACGAAGTGCGGGGCGGCGATATTTCGCGACTGCGAGCCCCGAGGTTTGCCCTGCCGAGCGTTCCACTGCCCTTGATACAGATGGCCCAGGCGAATCGCCGAAATCAGTTCCTGCGGCGAGCCCGCGTAGTCGCTGTAGTAGCCCTCGCGGTTTCCCGTGGCGGCCACGCGGCACGCATGATGGAAGTCGTCGTTCCACAATCCGTCGATGCCGTAGCCGCCCGCTTCCGGATGCACCACATACTGCACTTGTTGTCGTTCGTTCTCGCCGAAGATCAGGATGGACCGGTTGCCGGCGGCGACTCGAGCCTCGCGCGAGCTTCAGCCACGATATGCTCCGGCGAATCGTCGAAGATGGAATGCGTCGCGTCGAGCCGCAGGCCGTCGAGATGAAACTCGCGAATCCAATAGGCAGCATTCGCCGCGACAAAATCGCGGACGGGCCCGCAATGTTCGCCGTCGAAATTGATCGCGTCGCCCCACTCCGTGTGATGCTTCTTGGAAATGAAGTAGGGCGAAAACGCGCCGGTGTAATTGCCGCACGGTCCGAAGTGGTTGTAGACCACGTCGAGGATCACGCCGATCCCGAGCCGATGCGCCCGATCGACAAACGCGCGGAAGTCGTCCGGGCTGCCATAGAGCTCCGTGGGCGCGAACCAATACACGCCGTCGTAGCCCCAGCCGAACTTGCCGGGAAACGCGGCGACAGGCATCACTTCGATCAGCGTGATGCCCAGGTCGGCCAGGTGCGGCAGCTTTTCCGCCGCGGCCGCCCACGTGCCTTCCGGCGTGAATGTGCCGACGTGCAGCTCGTACATCACCTGCCCTTGCAGGCGAACCCCCGGCCAGTGCGTCATCGGTCCAGTCAAACCGGCGCGGATCGATCACCTGCGACGGGCCATGCACGCCGTGCGGTTGAAATCGTGAAGCGGGATCGGGATACTGCTGCGGATCGTCGTCGAATTGAAAGTAGTAGAGGCTGCCGTGCGCGGCGTCAGGCAACGCGAATGGAAAAGAATCCATTTGGTTCCTCGTCCATCGTCCGCCGCGCGAGCGTGTTGCCCGCCGCATCGACGAAAACCACGTGGACGGTTGCCGTTCGGCGCCCACACGCGAAAATCGACGCCACCGTCGACAATTTCGGCCCCGCAGGGAAGTTGTCGGCTGGTCGTTGTGGTAGAACTCATTTGGCATATCCTTTGCGTTCCCACGCTGTTTTCCTGCGCAGACTGCCAGCGAACGCATATTTTGTGCCACGAAACGTCGCGGCTGCCTGCGGATATCGGCTGACTATTGTCGGAACGAATTGATTGCGAAGGTTATTCATGACGCAACTCACCGCAGCCGCAACCACAGCCACCACGGATCGCAAAAAGAGTAAATCGCATCCCGCTCTCGACCTACCGGCTGCAACTTAGGTCCAGATTTCAATCTCGATCAAGTCGAGCAGCTTGCTGCCCTATCTTCAGAGGCTGGGAATCAGCGACCTGTATCTGTCGCCGCTGTTCCGCGCCGGGCGGAAAGCAGCCACGGGTACGACGTGGTCGACCATGGCACGATCGATCCGGCGATCGGCGACTTGGCCGCGTTTCGAGCGCCTGGCCGAAGCCGCCCGCGAAGCCGGCATGGGGATTCTGCTCGACGTCGTGCCCAACCACATGGGGATCAACGACCCGGGCAACGCGTGGTGGCTCGATGTGCTGGAAAACGGCGAGGGCTCGTACTTCGCCGACTTCTTCGACATCGACTGGCACCCCGCCGGCAACCGCCTTGCAGGACAAGGTCCTGCTGCCATTTCTGGGCGAGCCGTTCGGCCGCGTGCTGGAGAACGGCGACTTGCAAGTCGTTTACGACGACGAGCGGTTGCAGCTTGGCTATGGCCCGCGACGATTTCCGCTGGCGCCGCCAACCTGGCCGGACATTCTTGAATCGGCGCTACGACCTGGGTGCGCCGCAGGTTGAGACGACGCGGCGAGACGCAGCTGCCGATTGGATCGAGCTGCAAAGCATCATCACGCAACTGCGCAATTTGCCGCCGGCCGATCGTCGCGATCCGATCGCAATGGAGGAACGCTATCGCGAACAGAAAATCGCGCGGCAGCGGCTTGGCCGATTTGGTCAAGTCGTCGACCGCCCGTAAACCAGGCGCTCGATCGCGCGATCCGACAGATCAATGGCGAGAAAGGAAACCCGAGAGTTTCGATCGAGCTTGAAAAACTGCTGGATCAGCAATGGTATCGCCTGGCCTACTGGCGTGTCGCGGCCGACGAGATCAACTACCGCCGGTTTTTCGACATCAACGACCTGGCGGCGATTCGCGTCGAGGAACCGCGCGTGTTCGACGCCGTCCACCGACTGGTCGGCCACTTGCTCGAACGAAGGCTTGGGTGACCGGCTTGCGCATCGACCATCCCGACGGCCTGCGCGACCCGCAAACCTATTTCAAGAACTTGCAAGCGCTTCTACCGCTCGCAGCAGCCGGCCAGTGGCGAAGCGCGGCCAGGAGATTTACGTCGTCGCCGAAAAGATCCTGTCCGGCGACGAGCCGCTTCCCAAGCGACTGGGCCGTTTGCGGCACCACCGGCTACGATTTGTTGAATGTCTCTGAGCCGGCTGCAAGTCGATGCCGACGGGCTTAGCCGAGCTTCGCGAGCTTCTACGACGACGTCTGCAATCGGGAACACGCAAGCCGGCCGATATCGTCTACGAAAGCAAGCGCGACGTGCTGTTCAGCACGCATGGCGAGCGAGCTGCAAATGCTCGCCGCGCAGCTGTATCGCATCGCCCAACAGCACCGCGCGTCGCGCGATTTCACGCGGCCGACGCTGCAGCGGGCACTGCGCGAAGTCATCGCCTGCATGACCGTCTATCGCACGTACGTCGCGGCGATAGTTGGGACGTCAGCGAAGCCGACTATCGCACAGTGACGATCGGCCGTGCGCATGGCCAAGCGGCGCAATCGCACGATGCCGCATGTCGGTGTTCGATTTCATCGCGTCGGTGCTGCTGCTCGAACATCCGCCGACGCTTGACCGACGAGCAGGCGGCCGAGCGGCGCCAGTTCGCGCTCAAGCTGCAGCAGGTGAGCGGGCCGGTCGCGGCCAAGGGCGTCGAAGACACGGCGTTCTATCGCTACTATCCGCTGGCGTCGCTCAACGAAGTCGGCGGCGAGCTCGACGCCAAGCCGCTCGCCGTCGACGAATTTCACCGCCTGATGCGGCAGCGCAGTCGAATCTGGCCGCATTCGCATGTCCGCCACGGCGACGCACGACTCCAAGCGCGGCGAAGACATGCGAGCGCGGCTGCACGTGCTCTCCGAAGTGCCCGACGAGTGGTCGGCCGCGTTCCTGCGCTGGCAAGAAATGAACCAGCCGCTGGTCCGCGAAGTCGACGGCGAGCCCGTGCCCGACGCAACGAAGAATACCTGCTCTACCAAACGCTCGTCGGCACATGGCCGACTGGCCCCGATGTCGGCGGACGCACGCGACGAGTACGCCGACCGCATCGTGCAATACATGGAGAAGGCGCTGCGCGAGGCCAAGATCCACACGTCGTGGATGAATCCGTCCGAAGCCTACGAAGCCGCCGTGTCGAGATTTCGTTCGCGACTTGCTCGAGCGACGAAGGCGCGAAATTCCGAGCCGATCTCGGCACGTTTGTCAGCGAGATTGCCGACAGCGGGTTCGTCAATTCGCTGGCGCAAGTGCTGCTGAAAATCACGCTTCCCGGCGTGCCCGATTTCTATCAGGGCACCGAGCTGTGGGATTTCAATCTGGTCGACCCCGACAACCGCCGGCCCGTCGACTTCGCGATGCGCCGCCGTCGGCTCGAACAATTTGCTTGCCCGCGCGAATGAGGATCTGGAGCAGACTGCGCTCGACGTAATCGCGTCGCTGGCCCGATGCCGACATGAAGCTCTGGGTCACGTCGCGCTGCCTGGCAGCTTGCGCCGCGAATTGCCCGATGTCTTCTCGTTCGGCGAATACATTCCCTTAACGGCGGCCGGCCCGGCTGCCGAGCATATCGTCAGCTTCGCACGTCGGCTCGAAGAGCAATTCGTCATGGTAGTCGTGCCGCGGCAGTTTCAACGACTTCGCGGCAGTCAACCAGCGGCGGCAACCAATGGCGCGCCCGCACGCCGAATTGGCGCGGCAGCCAGCATCATTCTGCCCGATGTCGACGGCCGCGACGTGGCGCTGTCGCGTTATCCGGGCCGAGTCTTTGAATCCGACAGACGTCCGGCGAACATACTGCGTTGGAAATCGATCAGTTGTTCGACGTCTTTCCGGTCGCCCTGCTAACTCTTCAGTCAGATTAAGGAATTCAATCAATGCGTATTTGGCCAGGTCGACCCTATCCGCTCGGTGCCACGTGGGATGGCCGCGGCGTGAACTTCGCCCTCTACAGCGAGAACGCCACGCAAGGTCGAGCTCTGCCTGTTCGATTCCGCCGACGACAAGCAAGAATCCGAGCGGATCGTCATGCCCGAGCACACCGACATGGTCTGGCACGTCTACCTGCCCGACGTGCGGCCCGGGCAGCTCTACGGCTATCGCGTCCACGGCCCGTACGAGCCGGAGAAGGGCCACCGCTTCAACGACAACAAGGTGCTGCTCGATCCGTATGCCAAGTCCATCGCCCGCATGCCGAATTGGACCGACGCACTGTCCGGCTACATCATCGGCGACAAGCAAGCAGGACCTGTCGTTCAGCAAGCTCGATAGCGCCGCCGACGCGCCGCTCGGCTGCGTCATCGACGAAGCGTTCACCTGGGGCGACGACCGGCCGCCGAAGACGCCGTCGCACCGCACGCTGATCTACGAGATGCACGTCAAGGGCTTCACCAAGCTCAACGAGGAAGTCCCCGAAGAGTTCCGCGGCACCTACGCGGGCTTGTCGTCCGAGCCGGCGATCCGCTACCTGCGCGAGCTGGGCGTCACCGCCGTCGAGCTGCTGCCGATTCACACGCACGCCGACGACCGCATTCTGCTCGACAGCAGGCTCGTGAACTACTGGGGCTACAACACGCTCTCGTTCTTCGCGCCCGAGCCGCGCTATGCGTCGGCCGACGCACCCGTCCGAAGTGATCCAGCGAATTCAAGACGATGGTCCGCAACCTGCACGACGCGGGCATCGAAGTGATTCTCGACGTCGTCTACAACCACACGGCCGAAGGCAACCAGCTCGGGCCCGACGGTGTCGTTCCGCGGCATCGACAACGCCAGCTACTACCGCCTCTCGCCGGAAGATCCGCGCTACTACATGGACTTCACCGGCTGCGGCAACACGCTCAACATGCGCAATCCCGCGCGTGCTGCAGTTCATCATGGATAGCCTGCGCTACTGGGTGATCAACATGCACGTCGACGGCTTCCGCTTCGATCTGGCCAGCACGCTCGCCCGCGAGCTGCACGAAGTCGACAAGCTGGGCGCGTTCTTCGACATCATCCATCAGGACCCGGTGCTCAGCCAGGTGAAGCTCATCGCCGAGCCGTGGGACCTGGGCGAAGGCGGCTACCAGGTCGGCAATTTCCCGCGTTGCTGGTCGGAATGGAACGGCAAGTACCGCGACATGCGTGCGGCGGTTCTGGAAGGGCGACGGCGGCGTGGCGTCCGAGTTCGCCACGCGGATCAGCGGCTCCAGCGACTTGTACGAATGGAGCGGCCGCCGGCCGCACGCCAGCATCAATTTCATCACCTGCCACGACGGCTTCACGCTCGAACGACCTCGTCTCCTACGACCACAAGCACAACGAAGCCAACGGCGAAGACAACCGCGACGGCGCCAACGACAACGACAGCTGGAACTGCGGCGCCGAAGGCCCGACCGACGATCCGAAGATCATCGAGCTGCGCGAAAAGAAGAAGCGGTCGTTCCTGGCCACGCTGATCTTCTCGCAGGGCATCCCGATGCTGCTGGCCGGCGACGAGATCGGCCACACGCAGCGCGGCAACAACAACGCCTATTGCCAGGACAACGAGATCACCTGGCTCAATTGGAAGCTCGACGATCGCCAGAAGAAGCTTGCTGAATTTCGTCCGCCGCGTGATCGCGATCTACCGCGAAGAGCCCACGCTCCACCGCCGCCGCTTCTTCCACGGCAAATCGCTGCACGGCGAGCAGTCGCCGGAAATCGCCTGGCTCGATCCACGGGCAAGGAAATGTCGACACGAGGCCTGGAAGCACGGCCCACGTGCGCTGCCTGGGCGTGCATCTGATGGGCGGGCAGATCGACGTCGACGAATACGGCGAGCCGATCATCGGCGACCATCATGCTGATCCTGTTCAACGCCGATCATGAGCAAGAAATTCCGTTCGCCCTTCCCAAAATCGAGGGCATCACGCCGTGGGAGCGCCTGTTCGACACGGCCACGGGATTTGTGGATTCCGCGGTGCCCGAAACGCCAGGCGAGGATGTGTCAGCCGCCGGGGCCTACAAATTGGCCGCCTGCTCGATGGCCGTTTTTCGCGCTTCCACAGTCGAGCCGCTGGAAACGCTGGCCCCATCGTTGGTGCAATAGGCGCTCGTTTCGTTGAGGGTAGTCTGCGCAAAAAGCGACGATGTGGACAATTGCGCGGTACGGGTTTTGCAAGTACTTCAACTGAGGGCGAAAATTAGTCGTAGCTTCAATCACGGAGGAGGGCACCATGAAGGCGGTAGTATTTCACGATGTCGGCGACATTCGCCTGGAGGACGTGCCTTCTCCCACAATTGAAGAACCAACCGATGCGATCATCGAAGTAACGGCAAGTGCGATTTGTGGTACCGATCTGCACTTCGTTCGCGGCACGATGACCGGCATGAAACCCGGCACGATTTTGGGACACGAGGCAATTGGCATCGTGGCCGATGTCGGGTGCGATGTGCATAATCTCGATGTCGGCGATCGAGTGGTGGTATCGCCAACGATCGCGTGCGGCAATTGTTCCTATTGTCGCGACGGCTACTTCGCCCAATGCGACTATGCCAACCCGCATGGCCGCCGTGCGGGCACCGCATATTTCGGCGGACCCAAGTGCAGCGGCAGCTTCGACGGCTTGCAGGCCGAAATGGCGCACATTCCCTACGCGAATGTCGGCCTCGTAAAGTTGCCCGAACATCTCACGAACGAGCAGGCGATCCTGCTTTCAGACGTTTTTCCGAGTGGTTACTTCGGGGCAGAGCTGGCCGAGGTCGTTCCCGGCGACGTCGTTGCCGTCTTCGGCTGCGGACCCGTGGGGCAATTTGCAATTCTTAGCGCGTACTTACGGGGTGCCGGGCGCAGTACTCGCTATCGACAACGTACCGAGCCGCCTGGAAATTGCCCGCGCACAGGGTGCCGAGGCAATTAATTTTGATGATGACAATCCCGTGCATGCATTAATGGAGCTGACGCGCGGGATTGGACCGGACCGAGTTATCGACGCGGTGGGCGTCGACGCTGAAAGCCCGCAAGAGA
The DNA here is from genome assembly GCA_963786455.1 of uncultured Planctomycetota bacterium. GTDB lineage: Bacteria > Planctomycetota > Planctomycetia > Pirellulales > Lacipirellulaceae > JABDGM01. The sequence goes on from CAWAZX010000025.1 coordinate 371,503, forward strand.
TGGAGGACCTTTCCGTGATCGACGATGAGATCGCGCGCATCGAACGGCAGAGAAGCCAGGTCTGGTCAGAGCCGCAAGTGGAGACGAGGCCATGGGCGCCGGGGAATGCGCCCTTGCAGGCACTGCTCTGGGCGGTCGATTCGATAGCCAAATCCGGCACGATTGCAATCTTGGGCGTGTACCCGCCACGTTTCGAGTCGTTTCCATTGGGTAAGGCCTTCGACAAGAACCTGACGGTGAACATGGGCATTTGCCACCATCGCCGATACATTCCGAAATTGGTGCAGATGGTCAGTGCGGGAGAGGTGGACCCGACGATGATTATGCCGCGACAGGAATCATTACTTTCAGCCACTCAGGCGTATGAATCGTTCGATCGTCGCGAAACGGGCTGGCTGCAGGTGGAATTGGTGCCCGCGCACTGACCGACGCGGAAGCAATGTTGGCCGAAGTTCCACCAAGACTGACCGCCACTTCTAAGGATTGAGTAAAAGCCGCCTAGCTGCGACATCCTGACGGCCCGTCATTTTCGGCCGTTTCGCAACGCCGGGTAGTTGGTTCCCCGCATCTGTCAGGGCACGCCAATTGCAACGCCGTCGTATGCAGCCGTAACAGCTGTCGACGCGCGATTTTTCGCAAAGGAGTCTGAAAATGAGCCAGCTTGGAACAGATTATCAACATGGCGAAGCGGGGCCACGACAACTGGAAGAAGAATACGCTCGTGTCGAACAGTTTTTCGCGCAGAGGTTGATAACCCATCGTTGCGCAAAGAAAGCCATGCGCCGGCGAGCGGCTCGGGAACGGCGCAGAACATTAGCGAAACGGAGCGGATCATTTCCGCGGCCGCAGGGGCGGGGCTTGTGGCATTGGGATTGGCGCGCGGTCGCTGGGACGGCCTGTTATTGGGCGGACTCGGCGGCGCGCTCATCTGGCGAGGATACACAGGGCGGTGCCAATGTTACACCGCTTTGGGTATCAACACGGCGGAACACAATCCCGCTACGGCAATTCCGGCAGGACAAGGCGAGAAGGTGGAACGAAGAATCACGATTCGTCGTTCGCCGGAGGAGCTCTATCACTTCTGGCGAGATTTGGAAAACCTGCCGCGCATCATGGATAACGTGAAAAAAGTGGGGCAATGCGATGCGCAGCGATCGCATTGGGTCGTCAACGGACCGCTGGGCACTGAGCTCGAGTGGGATGCAGAAATCTACAACCAGCCGCGAACGAGATGATCGCCTGGCGATCGTTGCCCGGTGGCGACCTGGAAACGGCCGGCAGCATTCATTTCAAACCCTCACGCCATACCGGTTGCACCGAGGTGACGCTGTCGATGAAGTTCAACCCGCCCGCAGGAAAAGTTGGCGCACAAACTCGCGGACTGGTTTGGCGATGGTCTTCAGCAGAAGCTCGACGACGACCTGGAACGCTTCAAGCACATCGTGGAATCCGAGGGCACGACAGAGTCGTCCGGTTCTAAATCGGCAAGTACGGCGAAGAGATAACGGAGTTTGAGAAAGGAATTGAAATGGACACAATCACCCAACGCGCCTTAACTACGGCGGCTTTCGCCGCCGGCGCCTATGCGGCGGCTCGCGCCTCGATTTGCTGGCTGCGCAAATATGATTTTCGCAACCGGCTCGTTGTCATTACCGGCGGATCACGCGGCCTTGGGTTGCTGCTGGCGCGGCACCTGGCCCGGCAAGAAGCCGCGCTGGTGATCTGCGCTCGCAATGATGAAGAGCTAGCCAACGCGGAAGAAGAGCTGCGCAATATCGCGCCGTACGTTGCCGCCTACACGTGTGATCTCACGCAACCGGACGAGATCACGGAGTTGTTCAATCGCATCCGCCGCGAAATCGGCTCGGTCGATGTGCTCATCAACAACGCCGGAGTGATTCATGTCGGTCCATTAGAGACAATGACGGCGGACGAAGTGCACGAGGCGATGGCAACCCATTTTTGGGCGCCGTATCTGTGCATTCAGCAGGTGCTTCCGGAGATGCGCCGCCGCCGGCAAGGCCGCATTGTGAACATCGCCTCCATTGGCGGAAAAATCGCTGTGCCTCATCTTGCGCCCTATTGTGCCAGTAAGTTTGCCCTGGTTGGACTGTCGAAATGCATGCGGTCTGAATTAGTCAAAGACGGGATTTATGTGACGACGGTATGCCCGGGACTGATGCGGACCGGCAGTCCACGACACGGTCAGTTCAAGGGCAATCACCGGGCCGAGTACGCCTGGTTTAGCATTAGCGGCGCTTTGCCACTCGTGTCGATGAATGCCGATCGCGCGGCGCAAAAGATTCTCTCGGCGTGCAAATACGGTCGAGCCGAAGTCACACTTTCGCTTCCCGCAAAGTTGGCCGTGACGATTGACGCGCTCGCGCCCGGTTTGACCGCCGAGGTTAATGCGATTGCGGCGCGGTTGTTCCCTGCGCCGGCCGGCATGAATCGCTCCGCCGTGGCAGGCTGCGATTCCACGTCCGCGTGGTCGCCTTCGGTGCTCACCGCGCTCAACGAACGGGCCGCGGCGGAGAATAATGAACTCTCGCCAAGCTGCGGCACACCCGATAGTCACTCGGGCCAGCCGAACCCGGCCGACGAATCGCGAGACATCGTCGACGAGGCTGGGGAGGAGTCGTTTCCTGCTAGCGATCCGCCGAGCTGGACGCCGGTCAAGTCGACCTCGTAGAGTGGGCATCGCCCACCAATTGCACTTCCCTGCAAGAGCGTCATGGCAAGGAGCGATGGGCAAAGCCCACCTCTACGCCGCTCCGTCAAATTGGACCGGAAATAGCGAATTTGCCACTTTTGACGTGACAAAAACACCGGTCTTCTGCCCATAATACTGGGTAACGCACCAGGTGTAGGGATGACCGTGCAAGCGCAAACCGAAGTCGACAAACTATTTACGTCCGCCCGCGACGGTTCGAGCACCTGCCTGGGGCGGCTGCTCACCCTCTATACGAACTACCTGAAGCTGCTGGTGGCCACGCAGCTCGATACCCGGCTGCGGGGCCGGGTCAGCCCCTCGGACATCGTCCAGGACACGTTTTTCGAAGCCCATCGCGATTTCGACCAGTTCCGCGGCCAATCGACCGGCGAATTCGTCGCCTGGCTGCGGAAGATCGTGGTCAATAACATTCTCCGGGTGGTCGAGCAGCACGTGCTGGCCGAAAAGCGCGACGTGCGGCGCGAAGTCTCGCTGGAGGAAATCGGCCGCCGGCTGGAGCAATCGACCGTGCGGTTGGAAACGCTGCTGGCCGTGGAGGCCGATTCGCCGAGCCGCTGCGCGGTCCGGCACGAGCATGAGATTCTGCTGGCCGACGCGCTGGCCGAGCTGCCGGCCGACTATCGCGACGTGATCGTGCTGCGGCACATCGAGGGATTGCCGTTCGAAGAGGTCGCGCAGCGGATGGAGCGGACCGCCGGGGCCGTGCGGATGCTGTGGCTGCGGGCGCTGAAGAAGCTTGCGCGAGACGTTGGAACAGCGAGAAGTAGAGTGAAGAATCGGCTCACCAATGTTGGATTCGACCTGCTCGGCCGCCATATCGCCGCGCCGGCAGCTGGTCGACGTGCTGGAAGACTATCTGGCCAGCTTGGAGCAGGGGAATGCGCCCGATCAGGAAGCGCTGCTGGCCGCGCATCCGGAGCTGGCCGACGAGCTGCGGCCGTATCTCGAAAGCCTGCGGCTGCTGCACGGCGCGACGCGCGACATGCGTGTGAATCGACGATCTGCGCAGTCGAACGAAACGCAGCAGTCAACGAAGCAAGCCGCCGACGGCACGGCAGATCGGCGACTACCGGATCGTCCGCGAGATCGGCCGCGGCGGCATGGGCATCGTCTACGAGGCGCATCAGAAATCGCTCAACCGCCGCGTGGCGCTGAAGATTCTGCCGTTCGCCGCAGTGCTCGATCAGCGGCAAATCGCCCGCTTCCGCAACGAAGCCCAGGCGGCGGCCCAGCTGCACCATCCGCACATCGTGCCGGTGTTCGCCGTCGGGCAGGAGCAGGGCGTCTACTACTACGCCATGCAATACATCGACGGCCAGTCGTTGGAGCAGGCGATCGCCGAGCTGCGCGGCGAGTTCGACGAGGCTGGCAACGGATCGACGAAGGCCGTCGGCGGAATGAACGGCTCAACCACGACGCAACACCTCGACGCAGCCCGAGGGCTGACATCGCACCGGTCCGATGCGTCACGGCGATTTCTTCCGCACGGTGGCCCGGCTCGGCAAAGAAGCGGCCGAGGCCTTGCAGCACGCCCACGAGTACGGCATCGTCCATCGCGACATCAAGCCGTCGAACTTGCTGCTCGATGACCAAGGCAAACTGTGGGTCACCGATTTCGGGCTGGCCCGAATGCAAGCGGACAGCGGCGTGACGCTCACGGGCGACGTCGTCGGCACGCTGCGGTACATGAGCCCCGAGCAGGCCGGCGGCCAATCGGCGCTGGTCGATGCGCGGACCGACGTCTATTCGCTCGGCGTCACGCTGTACGAGCTACTGACACAGCAGCACGCGTTCGAAGGCGAAGATCGGCACAGCTTGTTGCAGCAAATTGTGAACGACGATCCGATCCCGCCGCGGCGGCACAATCCGGCGGTGCCCGTCGATCTGGAAACGATCGTGCTCGGCGCAATGGCCAAGTCCCGCGAGGAGCGATACGCCTCGGCGCAGGCGATGGCCGACGATCTGGAGCGGTTTCTGGCCGGCAAGCCGACGCTAGCCCGCCGGCCGACGCTCGGCGATCGCGCGGCCAAATGGGCCCGGCGGCACCGATCGTTGGTGGCGGTTGGCGCGTGCTCAGTATTGGTGCTCAGCGTAATCTCGGCGGTGGGAATGTTCCTGTTGGCTCGCGAGCAGGCTCGTACGTTGGAAAACTTTCAGACAGCCACGGCAAACTTCGAGGCGCGGAACGACATCTCGAAGAAGCGCGCGGAGCGGTCGACCAATTCGGCCTGCAGATGGCCGATCGATTGTCGGACGTGCCTGGCGCGGAAACCGTAAGACGCGATTTGTTAGTTGGCGCACTCAAGTACTATCGGCAGTTTATGGCCGATGCGGGCCACGACCCACAGTTTCGGCACGAGCTGGCCCTGGCCCATTTCAAATCGGGAGTTATTGCCGGACGACTTGGTTTCGCGACCGATGCGATCCGCGAATACCAGGCTGCCCAGACGCTGCTCGCGGAATTGGTAAAGTCAGAACCAAACGCAGGGCAGACCTCCGACCAACTGGCGGTGACACATAACAATCTGGCGCTCCTGCTGGCCGGACGCGGCGATGTTGATGCGGCACGCAGGCATTACACGGCGGCAATTAACATCCAAAAGCGATCGGCCGAACAGCATGCCGATGAACCGGTATTTGCCGGTCAACTGGCTGAGAGCCAGGCGAACCTCGGCATGCTGCTCGATCAAACCGGCGAGGCGGCCGCGGCCGAGCGGCGCTGCGCACGGCGGTGGGCGTTCTACGCCCGCTCGCCGAATCGCGGCCCGGCGAAACGAAGTACGCCCGCAACCTGGCGATTGCCTGCAACAACCTCAGTTATGTGCTGCGAAAGCGCAGCGCGAGCGCCGCAGAGAGCGCAGCGGGCGAGGCCGTGACAATCCTGCAGCAGCTTGCCGATGACCATCCCGGCGAAATCCAATTTCAGGATGACCTGGCCCTTTGCTACAACAACCTGGCGGCGCTCGAAAGCCATCAAGGCCGGTTAAGCGAAGCGATTGAATGGCACTTGCGGGCAATCACTCTGCAGGAGCGGCTCATGCGAAAAGCGCCGGCAGTCGTGCGGCATCGCAGCGATCTGGCCATCAGCCTGAATAATTTGGGCGTAGCATATTGCAGTGCCGCGCGCGGCGAAGAGGCCGATACCGCGTTTGCCCGCGCAACAGAACTGCTTTCCACGCTGGCCGACGATTATCCACAGGAATTAACCTATCGCACATCGCTGGCGGCGCTTTTGAACAACCAGGCGCTGGCACTGGCGGGTGCCGGGCGGCTCGATCAAGCTCTCGAAATCTATCCCGCGGCAATAGAATCGCAGCGGATTTCCGGCGAGATGTCACCACGCTCGGTGATGATGCGCGAGCTATTGAGCAAGATGTACTTCAACTATCGGCAGTCGCTGGAGAAAACCGGCCGATGGGAAGAAGCCTCCACGGCAGCCCTGGCTCGCCGCCAACTTTGGCAGGGCAACGGAGAACGGTTGCTCGGGGTCGCCGTGGAGCTGGCCGGCATCGGTAATGTCGACGGTAGCCATGAAACCGCCGCGATCCCACCCGAGCTGCAGCAGCGTCTCGACGACGAAGTGGTTGCCACGCTGCAGCAGGTTCGTGAATGCAGCGGAGCGCCGAACTTCAATCTGGCCACGGATGAGCGGTTCCGATACCTTCATGAGCACGAAGGTTTCCAAGCGCTCGTTGCCGAACTTGATGGTGGAAAAACTACCGAGCACAAATCGAAACTCGGCGGCGTCCCGTCGCCGGGTATCGAGAACTGAGGTTGCTGCCATGCCCAAACGATCAAGCCAGCATCGCCGCCGACAAATCACGACAGGGCACCGAGCGAGAGTGTTCGGCAGCACGTCTCGCCGCCTCCGCCTGGAAGGCATGGAAGGCCGGTTAATGCTCTCAACGACCGCGGAGGTCGATTTTCCGCCGCTGAATTTGACCGCTGCTCAGTTCAATTTCGACTCGATGGCGCCGACTCCGGGCGGCGAGGCCTCGATATACAATGCGGCGGGCAACTCAGGCGGGTTCATCGAGACGCCGTATTCTTCCGGCCCTCTCTCCGTCCCGGGTATCGGTACACCGCTGCCATCGATTCCGCGGGTGACCGAACCGCACACCAATGTCTCGATTCCGACGATGCCGCGTGTGAACGACTCGGATATTCTCCAGCCGCCGACGCCTGCTGAGACGGAGTTGGATAGCCAGGAATATGGCGGTTCCCCGCTAGATTCAAACCTAGACACGTTTACGGAGGTCTTGATAGGTGGGCCCCAAGTCGGAGGCTTCGACCTGCAACCCAGCGTGATTCCAATCTGGGAAAAGCAACTGCACGGCCCTAGCTACGACGCGAGCTTCGCGAGATTACGTCAGGAAGCAGTTCTCGTTGACGAGGGCGGCCTGATCCAAATCGAATCCGTGCTGTCCAGCATGGCATCGTTGGCCGGTCCCGAATTGAACGATGCAGTTACCGAATCGCCGGCGGAACGGGATTCAGACGACGCGGACAAGCCGCTACGCCTGGCGAGGACTACGAAGTCCGGCGACGGCGCGATTTCGGGTGAGCTGGCCCGGGCGATGGCGTTTGAATTGGCCGGTGGCGAACCGAGCGACTCCGAGCGAGCCGCACAAGCCGATCAGCACAACGCCAAGCTTTCGCCGGACCCCAATTCGCGGCCGATGCCGCGCGAGCCGCTATCTTCCGCGGCTGAGATGAAAAGGGGAGAGTTCGGCCGAATCTCGGTCGCGGCAGCACTGCAAGGCAAAATAATAGCGGCACAAGCAACTTCTATTATCGGCCTGCTCGGCGGATTTGTTGCCGAGCTGCCGGCCGGCCACCTGGCTTTTGAACGAACTGCAGAACGGCACTTGGGTTTCACTACCCAGCGAAATACCGCGGTGCCGTACGCTGCAGGCCTTGATTCCGCCCACATGGAAGCGTTTGAAGAGCTTGCCGTGGAGAGGGTGGCGGCCCGCTCGGCGCTGGGAATGGAATTCTCGTTGAGTGGGGCACTCAACGCCACGCCGCTGCTGATGATCCTGGCACTGGAGCGAATTGCCGCAAGCAATTCGCGACGGGCGAACCGTGACGAGCGTTGCCCAACATCGTTGCCGCTCCGGCGGGCCAAATAGCGATCACGGGGGTGGCTGGGGTTGAGCCTCCGGCGAGCCCCCAGTGAGACGCGGAATTCATTTACTGTGGGCTCGCTGACGCTCGACCCCAGCCACCCGATCGCCGAGGGCAGTTCTAATTCAACTGCTTGATGCGCTTGCGAGGCACCACTTCTTCGCCATGCAGTAAAGACGGTGCTTCATCGACAGTATCCAAGCCCGTGACGAACTGCAGCTCGTTCATCGTCTTCTCGGTTTCCAGCATGCTGGCCGCCACCTGATCGACCTGCCCGGAAATGTAGTCCGGCTCCTGCCGGTTGACGGCCATTTCGCTGAGCGAGCGGATCTTGTTTTCCAGCCGGTCGATTTCCAGCTTCACCAAATCGAAGTTGTCGCGGGCTCGCTGCAGATTGGCGAGGCGGTCGCGGCTGGTCTGCAGGTTATCTTCCAGCGCTTTGCGAACGCGCTGCTGCTGTTCGCCGCCGGGCGACTCCGGCAATCGTGCCAAGTCGGTTTCCAGCCGCTTGATGTCGGCCTGAATCTGCTCCTCGCTGGTTTGCTTGAGGAAGCGATAGAGTGCGTATTGCGTGTACAGCAGCCGCAAGTGAATCCACAGCAGCCGATCCAGCCCGGCGATTTGATAATTCTCAAGCGGCTGATGCACTTCTTCGCTGCCCGTTTGTTTCAACTCGGCGGCGATCTGCTGCAACTCCAGGCAGCGCGTCTTGAGTGCCACGAACCGGTCGAACAGCTCCTTCGGCAGCGACGAAGTGATCCGCTCCAGCGTCTGCTGGGCCGAAACGGAAGTCGCCGCCCGAGTTTCTTTCGCCTCCTGCGCTTCCACGTATGCTTGAAACTTGGGATGCGTCCCCAGCATCCCCAGGTAGGCGATCTCGCCGGCCGCCACGACGGGCAGCAGCACGTCCGGCGCCGGCGACAATCAGCGCAAACGCGGCAGCCACCCAGGAACGCAAGCAGGTTCCAGTGGTTCAAAAACGCCGCTTTGAGGTACTTGCCGAATCGCACGGTTAATAGCAAGGAGCGGGGAGCATGGAGGAGAAAAAAATGAGGAGACCTAATTTCTGGACTCCTTGCTCCCTGCTCCTTGCTCCCCGCTCCTTGCCCCTTTTTCCAATTGCGCAATCAAGTCACGAATGTAGTATACCGTTTCCTGGAACCGCGGCACGCGGGCCATTTCCAGGGCCGGGCGGTCGGCCGGCTCGATTTCCAGCTCTTTCTCCACACGGCCCGGCCCGGTCGACATGATATAGACGCGATCGCCCAGGAACACGGCCTCTTCGATCGAGTGCGTGACGAAAAACACGGTGGCCTCGACTTCCCGCCACAGCCTAACGAGCAAGTCTTGCATATTCATGCGGGTTTGCGGATCGAGCGCCCCGAACGGCTCGTCCATGAGAATGATCCGCGGCCGCAGGATGAGCGTGCGGGCGATGGCCACGCGCTGCCGCATGCCGCCGGAAAGCTCGTGCGGATATTTGTACTGATCCGTCGCCACATTGAGCCCGACTTGCTCGATCCAATGGCGGGCCAGGTCGTACCGATCTCCGCGGGCCACGCCCTGGCATTCCAGCCCGAAGGCGATGTTATCGAGCACCGTGCGGTTGTCGAACGATGTGTAATCCTGAAACACCATGCCGCGGTCGGAGCCGGGCGCTGTGACGGGCTTGCCGAGCACGAGCACTTCGCCCGTGGTGGGCGGGTGCTGCGGCTCGAGCCCGGCGATGAGCCGCAGGATCGTGCTCTTGCCGCAGCCGCTGGGGCCTAGGATGCAGACGAACTCGCCTTTGTTCGGCAAATCGGCCACGACGAAATTGACGTCGCGGATCGCCGTGAATTCATTTGCCTGACCGAAGTTGTACGTTTTGCTGACTTGCCGAAACTCGACGACGTGCGGCGCTTGATTTCGATCGGGCTGCCGCACGTGTTCGCAGAACATGCCCCACGCCGACGTCTTGGACGACAGGTACGGGGGTGTCGCGGTGGCGATTGAATCGGCAGTCATCGATTATCCGGCATCAGGAGTTTCAAGTGCGCGCCTTGGAGGCGGTCAAGCGCGGCCTGCTGCGCCGGTATCAAGCGGCTTCGGCGAAAGAATCAGGTGCTTCACATCTTCGACGCCGTGCATCAAGCCGCGCCAGGCATTGTGCAGAACGCCATTGCTGCCGTACTGATACGGGAACAAGCTCTTCTGAATCATGTACAGCAAGCGGTCGATTGCCAGTGCGACGGCGGGGATGACCATCAAGATGAGCAAGATTGTCTCGCCATGTCCGCGACGTTGCGCCATCAGTGATGATTTGCCCCAAGCCACCGGCTGCTGCCGCCTTCGGTGACCAGTTCCGCGAGCATGATGTAGCCGAACGCCAAGCCGAACAGCAGCCGCAGCGAATTGAACACGCGCGGCATGGCCAGCGGCACGAGCACTTTCAAAATAATCTGCCAGCGCGATGCTCCCAGCGTATACGCCGTGTCGATGTAGCGGCTGCTGACGTCGGCGATCGGCAGTCGCGGTGTCCATCATGACGAACGCCACGGCGGCAATGAAGATGAACATGCACCTTTTGAAACTCGCCGATGCCGAACAAGGCAAACGTCAGCGGGATCAGCGCGGCAATGGGAATGTTGCGGCCGAACACGTTGATCGGCGCCAAGAACGAGTTGACCCACGGGAAACAGCCGCACAGCACGCCCAGCGGAATTCCGATCGCGGCCGCCAGCGCGAACCCGAGCACCACGCGCCGCAAGCTGGCCAACAGGTTGCGCGTCAGCGCGTTATCGAACCAAAGTCTCTGGAGCTGATCGCGATTGAATGTTTCCGCCGGGCTGGGAAGCGATCGATAGGACAGGATCCGTTCTTCCGGCACGCCGCGGGTGAGAAACCACCAAATGCCGAACACGGTGGCGATGCAGCAGATTCCCAGCAATATGCCGGCCCAATGTGGAATCGGTCGGCGCAACGCAAAGATGCCCGCCGCCCGTCTTGCCGTCGCGGTCAGCCGTTTTGCGGACGCACCGTGTCGGCGGGGATCGGCCGAGCTCGGTTTCGCAGGAAGCGAGTTTCGGAGTCGGACTTGTCGCTCATCCGCCGCTCATGCGCTCACTCCTTCTCGGCCGAGTACACTTTGATCTCCACGCGGCGATTCTTCGCGTGGTTTTGCGGGTCGTTCGGGTCGGCCGGCCGATCCCAGCCCATGCCGGCCGCGGCGAACCGGTTCGCGTCCATTTGATATTTGTTCACCAGCGCTTCGCGAACGGCATTGGCGCGATTCAGGCTCAGCTCCTTCACCAGCGACTCGGGCACCTGGCCCTCGCGCGAGCTGTCGGTGTGTCCTTCGACGATGATCCGCGCGGCTCCAAACTGGCCGGCCAGCTTCGCGACTTCCTCCAACACATTATCGACATTCGGGTCGTACAGCACTTCGGTCGGTCGTGCCGTCTTCATCGTGATTGATCTTTCTTGTAGAGGTCCCAACTGTTGGGATAGAACTGGATGACGATCGTGTTCGTGAGGATTTCGTCCGACTCGGCATGAATCTGCGGCACGGCCTTCGGCGCGAGCTGCACCTGGTACTCGTCTTTCTGGATCGATACTTCGGCTCCTTGCCGAGTCGCTCGATGACGGAAAAGTCCATCACTTTGTCGAACGCCACCGGCTGATGCGTGATCGCGCCGATGCGGCGATACAGGTAGTACGCCTGCGACCAGACGCGCTCGAAGTTGGTCGGATTGTTCTGATTGAGGAAGAACTGAAAGTTCTCGGCCCAGTTCGTGTTGTGGGCGTCGGCGAACATGTTGATGGTGTCGCTGGCCGGGATGTTGTAGCCGTCGGCCATGAGCTTGGCGCACTCCGCTTTCTGATCATCTTTCTTCAGCTCTTCCATGGCATCGAAGATGCCGCGGACCAGGGCCTCGATCTTGTCGGGATGGTCCTTGGCGAAATCGGCGCGGGCGAACCACACGTCGGCAATCAGCTTGTTGGCCGTTTGCGTGTTGACCAGCATGCGGTTGCCCTTGCACGTCGGCCAGGTTGTAGATATCCGGTGCCCAGGAGACGGCCGCGGCGATATCCTTTTGGGCATTGAACGCGGCCGCGGCCTCGAAGGCGTCTTCGGTGAACATCATGATCAACTTCGCTGGGCTGCACGCCGCCGGACACGAGCATGTTGAGCAGGAAATAGTGCGACGGCGAATTTTGGGCGAGCACGACTTTCTTGCCGCGCAGATCGGCCACGGTTTTGATCGCCTCGCGGGCCACGATGCCGTCGCCGCCGTTCGACCAGTCGATTTGCTGGATAGATGCGCGGCATGACGCGGCTGTCGCGCGGCTGGCCGGTCTTGTCGACGAAGCCTTCCATGAACAGCGGCACCATGTCGAGCGTCGCCCAGCCGATGTGCACTTCGCCGTGCCGCGTAGGCGTCGCGCATCGCGACGGGATCATCGATCAGCACCAGCTCGACTTTGAATTCCTTGCCCTTGGGCGTCTTCCAAACTTTGCCGGGCTTGAAGCCTTCGTTGGCCAGGATGATCGGCCCCCAGCCGGCCCACACGTTGAGCGCGAACCGGACCGTGTTGTCTTCCAGCGGCTTGTAGGCCGCAGTGCCCTTCACTTCCGGCAGGCGCTCGGCCGGCCGGAAGTGTATTCCTTAACGGTGGTGACGGAGGCGGAGTCGGCCGCCTCAGCCGTCTGGCCGAGCTCGCCGGGATCGATGTCGCCGCCGTCCGGTCCTCGTTGGACGTTGCCCTTTCGGCGCGAACACATCGCTGCGATACGCGGCAAACGCCAGCAGGCCGCCGACGACCAGAAACAGCACCAAATAAAACGGAGTTTTCGGTTGTCCGTTCATCGTTCATTTCCTGGATATCGGTCGATGCCACGAAACACGTAAAGCCACGAAGAAATCGTAGTAGAATCCGTTGTGTTCCGAAACGCAACGGTGCCAGACTTCGTGTGCTTTTTGTGTTGCTGTGGCCAGACGATTATCCGCGAAACTTCGACGCTGGCCGCGACTGCTGCATCATGTTGAGCATTTGCATCATGTCGTAGGCAGTGAGCTCGCACAGCAGCTCGGTGACGCGGTCGTGCAGCTTGGCATCGAGCTGCGGCTCGATTTCCTTCATCAGTTTCACGACGCGCTCTTCCTGTGCCTTGACTTCGGCGTCGGTCACTTTGCCGTCGGCCATCGCGGCGACAAACGAATCAAGCCGCTTGGCCTCTTCCGCAATCAGAGGCGTGTCCGCGTCTTCGTCGAACCAGGCTGACTTGGCGGCGTTGCGTCATTTGCCTGTTGTTACCTTTTCGAGCTCAAGCCTATGTATCGTGTTGATCCTCGTCGCTGTGTTGCTCAACCCATCTCTTCCAGCAATTGCCGGATGGCCACCATGTCGCTCTTGCAAGATGCGAACGGCCGTCCGGCTTGGCGATCCTTTCCTGCCATTCCGGCGGCAGAAAACTTCTTTCCGTACATTCGAGCACCGCCGCGATTTCTTGCAATTCCTTTTCCAGGCCTTGGGCGGAAGGAATGAACTCGCGCGAGCGCTTGTTCCAAATCGGCCCGTGTCACCGCGTCGCGTCCAGCGGCCAATGCCACTCGCCGCGAAGCCAGCACGATGCTCTCCAGATCGGCTCCCGAGAGTCGCCGCGCCGGATCGACCTCCGGAATCGCGTCGTCGGGGAGCTTCACTTTGTTCTTCTTGGCCATCATGCGCAGCATCTGCTGAATGTCGGCCGCATTGTGCGGATAGAACAGCGGGATGTGCACTTCGGCGCGGCCTTGCCGCTTGAGATCGATCGGCAGCAAATCGGGCCGGCTCGTGAGCAGCATCCAAATGATCTGCCCGCGATAGCGCGTGTCGCCCATCTGGCTGGCGATCATCGAAAACACGCGGGCCGACGTGCCCGAATCGCCCGATGCTTGCCGGTTGCCGAGTGCGGCATCGGCCTCGTCGACGATCACCACCACCGGGCCGAGCGATCGCAGCACGCCGAGCACTTGCTCCAGGTTGCCTTCCGTTTCGCCCACGTACTTCGAGCGGAAGTTGCGCAGCACGAGACACGGAATGCCGATCGAGCCCGCATAGCACTCGGCCAAGAAACGACTTGCCGGTGCCGACCGGGCCGCACACCAGATAGCCCATCGGCGCCGATTCCAGCCGGCCCTCGCTGATCCATTTGGCGTCTTGCTGCAAGCGCTTCTTGGCCGCATCGAGGCCGACGACCAAATCGAGCGTGTGCTTCGGCTCGATGAATCTCGACCAATCCCTGGCACTGCCGCTCGATCATCGACTTCTTGAGCTGGCGGAACCGCGCCGCATCGAGCCGCTTGCCGGTGCGCGCCGCTTGGGCCAGCACGACATTGCAGACTCGTCAGGCTCAGGCCGTTGGAAATTTCCGCCAGTTGATCGGCGGTGAAATCGGCCAGCTTCGAGAGCTCTTGGCCGTCAGTGGCGACTGGAACGAATTGTTCGCGTTCATCGCGGTCCGGCAGCGGAACTTCGATCGTCGCCACGTGCGGGCTTTGCACCAGCCGCTCGTTCAGCTCGACCAGCTTGTCGGTGACCAGCACGAACGCGGTGTTCACGCGCTTGATGAGCGGGTTTTGCGCCCAGGACAAGAAATCGCACGAGCCGCGCCGCGTGGCCTTGGGCCAGGCTGTCCAGATCGCTCGTCGGCAACAAGAACTGTGCATACTCGAACACGAGCGCGACGCTTTTTCGATTGGCCGGCTCTTCGAGCAGGTTGCGCTCGACAAACGCATCCAGCCCGAGCAGCACTTTTTCCGGCTCGCGCGGCCAGGTGGCCGGTTCGCCCCAGCGGCCGACCAGGTATTGCGACATGGAGCGCAGCCGATCGGCATCCTGGCCGGCGAGCGGCCGCAGGCCGCGGCTCAAATCGTAGCCGAGCACGATGTCCCAGCGGCCAAACACCTGCGTGGCCAGAAATCGGTCAGGCTGCAGTAGCGGTGCTCGTCGCCGTCCGGCAATCGCACCAGATCGTGCACATTGCCGTGCAGCACGAACACGCAGGTCGTGCCGGAAAAATACAGATCGGCCAGCTCGGCCGCCCAGGCCGGATACCAATCCGGCAACGGCCCTGCCGGCCGCGCTGGCGTGGCAGACTTCTGCTCGCCGTTAAGAACGCTCGATTGAGCCATGTCGATGAAGTCGCAAACCGCCAAGACTCGCAACAACGCCAAGACATAAATACTAGCTGAGGCTAAAACGTCTTGAATTCCTTGGCGTACTTGCGTCTTGGCGGTTCAGTTACTTGCTACGCTCCTGCTACCCTTCGGTCACCTTTGACTTTGGTCGCCGGGCCAAGTTCCTTCGTCGCTTCCGACGACGTTGGCCGTTTCCGGCGTGACCATGCCCATTTGCACTTCGAAATCGCGCAGGGCCTGGTCGGCCATCGCTTTTTCCATGGCTTCTTCGCGCTTGATGTCGACCAGACCCTCGCTGGAAAGATCGGCGGCGACGCGTGCCTTGGCGCGGTTCAGCCCGATCTTGTCCTGGATCACGTCTTCGATCTGGCCGAAGTCGGTCGTGACGTTGAAGTCGAAGCTCGTTGGCCAGCTTGGCCATCTCGGCCTCGGCCCGGCTCATCTTCAGCTCGGCATCGTACTTGATGATCTTGGCTTTGACATCGCCCAGCTTCTTGGTGGCGTGCTTGATCTTCGATGACGTTGTTGTTGTACGCCTCCTCGTGCATCTTGAGCTGCGCCTTCGTTCTCGCTCAGCTGCGTGCTTGGCCTTCTGCAGCTCGAGGGCGAACTTGGCGGCCGTCTCGCGTTCGCCGGCCTGCAGGTAGCTCTTGACCTTGGCTTCGAGCATCGTGGCATGTTGCTTTTCGGTGGCCACCTGCCGGCTCACGCGCTCCACCAGTGCGCGGTATTGCTCCAGCCCTTCGCGGCCACCCTTGAGCTGCTCGACGGCCGAGGTCGTACTCATACTGCATCTGGGCGATCGGATCGGCCGTCCAGAAAAAGTTGGCAAGCTTGTTGAATTGCGCCCGCAGCGCCCGCCACAATTTGCCCACGATCATAGGACCACCCTTTGCGATTCGAGACCGACGACCGGCTTATTTGCCCCAACGCCGTCTGTATACCCTGCCGCGCAAGGGACTGTCAATTCACTGCCCGCAAGCGTGGCAAACCAGCGGCACGTTAATGCGTATTCGCGACAAGGTGGGCAATCTTGGCGTCAATCGCGGTCTCGCTTCGCCGGCTCCAGAAACACCACGCACACGGGTGAGGGCGAATCCACGAACACGCCGGACGGCTTTAAGCGGCCATTCCCACCGTCAATTCGGCATACCAAAAGCGTGTCGGTGTTCTGGTTTGCAATGATGAGATGCTCACCTTCGCGGTCAAGTCCAAAATGACGCGGCGTCTTGCCGCCCGTGCTTTGTTCTTCGACGTAAGTGAGCGTGCCCGCATCCTTGTCGATTTCAAAAAGCACAACGCTCTCGCGGCCGCGATTGCTACCATAGACGTATTTGCCGTTGGGATGCACTGCGATTTCGGCCGTCGTGTTGGAACCGTCAAAGTGCGGCGGCAATGTGGAGACAGTTTGCACTTCCGACAGCTTGCCGGTTTCTGTGTCGTACGCGAACGCCGTGATCGTTGAGTCCAGCTCATTGATGACGTACGCAAACCGGCCGTCGGGGCGGAAGGCCATGTGCCGCGGGCCGGCCCCTGGCTTTACACTCGCGAATGCCGGCTCGTGCGGCGTCAACTTTCCCTGCTCGGCATCGAAGCGGTAGATCATCACCTTGTCGAGTCCCAGATCACAGACAAACAGGAAGCGGCCAGCCGGGTCGAATGTCACGCAATGCGCATGCGGTCCCTCCTGCCGGCGAGGATTCACGCTGTTGCCGGTGTGCTGTTCGACATCGCTGGCTTCACCCAGCCGTCCATCCGCTCCGACAGGAAGCACGGCCACACTGCCGCTGCCGTAGTTGGCCACGAGCAGATTGCGCCGCTCTTTGTCTAAAACCAAATGACATGGTCCCGTGCCCATCGAAGCGCGCTGATTGAGCAGCGTTAACTTGCCCGTGCTTGGATCGATGGAGAACGCGCTGACACCGCCGCTCCGTCGGCCGTCCAGCTCATTCACTTCGTTAACAGTAAACAGCAGCCGGCGATCTGGGTCGATTTCCAGAAACGAAGGGCTGGCAATCTCGGCCGCCAATCCCAACGGCACTAGCGTTTGATTCTGCGAAACCTCCAGGCCCTTCAGTTTCAGCTTGTACAGATAGATTCCCTTGCTCTTTTGACCCGTGTACGTGCCGACATAGACGAGCGTGTCATCAGGTGTGACCTTGGTGTCGTCGGACCCGCCGCTTTCCTGTCCCCGTGCGACTGCGGTTGCCATGAACATCGAGATCAAAAGGTAACGGAGTGCTACGTAAACTGTTAATTGTGTTATCATCGCTTTAGATTCTATCGCAGATAAATAGGGTCAATACAAGGTGCGTGAATTCCGCACGCAACTGAAACAACGACGATACTTTACTGCAATCGGTGGGAAATTGGAACAATTACCCACCGGCGGCAGCGAAATAATGAAATATGGAAGCGAACGCTAATCTTCGCTGATCGACTCTCACGGTAACTAGTGGAGATTCGCGGAAATTAGTGTTCCAAAAAATGAAATCACAACGGGGCCAAATCGATGACTGACGAACGCGTACTGTGGGAAGCCGAATTCAATCCCCGCGTCACGACCTATTGGTTGTTGAACGGTGCTCTGATCCTGACAGCAACGATTATAGGCATTCCGCTCCTGCCCTTGTGGTTTATCTTTGGCTGGATTGTTACCGGCCAATATCTCAAGAGCCACCGCTGCACGCTCACAAACCGGTCGCTCAAATTGTCTCGCGGTGTTTTCGTTAAGGTAGAGAAGACCATCCCGTTGGACCGCATTACCGACCTGGGACTCGTACAAGGACCCATCATGCGGTTGTTTGATATCGAGGCACTCTCTGTCGAGACTGCTGGCCAGTCGTCGCAAGGCGCGCTGATGCAACTGGCTGGTATCAAAGACGGTCGGGCATTCCGCGACGCCGTGCTGAAGCAACGCGACCTCGTGGTTGGTAGCGATGAGGATCGGAAGACGCCGACTACTGGCGAGTCGCCGGTCGTATCAACGGAAGCGAATTCTGCTCTGTTGACCGATATCCGCGATACGCTGCGTCGAATTGAGCACAAACTTGTGGAATCGAGTCGGTAAAACTTTGGTCCTAGCTCGGTCAGGAATCGATCCCCACCCGTGTCGTGAACCGTAACGCCCCTTGAAGACTCCCGACTCAGCTACGCCCTCACGGCTGCTCCCCCGTGATTTCGCTCAGCAACTTGAAGAATGCCGCCTTCCGCGGACTGCTGATCTCCCAGTTCACCGGCACGCTTTGGTAGCCGTCGTCAAAACCTTCGCCCGATTGGCGAAAGTCAAAATATCCCCAACTGGCGTATTCGCCCACTGCGGCTGTGAAGTTGTTCTCCGGTTTGTCGAACTCGAAGTGGTCGTCCTCGTTGAACAGGATCGGCATCGGCCGGTAGCCTGGCACACCGCGCGTTTTGCGGACCATCTCGGCGATTCGCGCCGGCTCGTTCAACGCCGTTGCCGTGAATCAGTAGGAAGTCCGACGCCCGCACGACGTTTTCCTCGGGTATCGTGCCGCCGCCATAGCTCGTGCCGACCAGCAGCCGCCGCCCATCGCGTTCGGTCCGCTTCACGCGTTCGATCAACTTCGTGCACGCGGTCCGGCTGCAGAATCGCGTGATCGTAGCGGACGTTGCACTCGTTGTTGATCTCGACCAGCACATTCGTGTATCCCTTATCGAAAATCCAACGAGTGGCGGCGTCGCTTGCGGCGATCACTGCCGCTTCGTCTGTGAATCGCTGGTCCTGGCCGAAGTAGAAGTAGCCGAGGATCACGACCATACCGAGCTCGTCGGCTTGGTCGATCACCATTGCCATCCGTCGCAGATAGTCTCATCGCGCAAGCGAGCCGTTCGCATTGAAGGCCGAGTTGTGCCACGGCTGCTCGCGCGAATAGCCCTTCGGGCTGCCGCCCTGCAGGTTGACGGTGATCGCCAGCAGCCCGTGCTTGCGCCACTGCGGCATGGCCGCGACGAACTCGCGCGTGTTACGCTCCGGCGTCCCAGTTGCCCGTGTCGGGATACGCCCATTGCGACGCTGTTTCTGGATTGAGATCGTCAAACGTGGCCTGCACCATCCGGCTGAATTGAGCAGCAAGCCTTCGATCTTGTGCCCTTTCCAGGTGCGGCCGGCGTAAGTGGGCCGGCCATTGATATGAAACGCATCACCGTGAATCGAGACCGCGGTTTGACGAGGTTCAGCCGCGTCGGCGCCGCGGATGCCGAATGCGGCGATCAGTATCAGCACGAACGTCGGAATTCTCATGGTTCGTCTCCGCGCCACACGTTGAATCTATGCAATTCGTGATTATCATGGTCAGGTCGGCAGATGTCGAGTAATGTAGCAGGGCCAATAAGCAACCTACCGAGCAGGGCGTCAACCCACGACCTGGAGTGCAGCTCATGAATCGGACATCACTGCGGTTGGCGGCCATGTTGGCCGTGGCGCTGTCATTTGACAGCCGTCCTGCACTCGCCTTGGATCAATTGCGTTCGTTCACTTTTTCTCAGACCGGCTATTCGGAAGGCGCGACGGTCACCGGCGCGTTTGCCGGCATCGATCTCGACGGCAATGGAATTCTCGTGCACTTTCCCGAGCAGGAAGCGGCGCCAATCAATGTAAACGAGCTGCACGCGTTCTCAATGCACTTTTCCGGCAACTCACTGCGCACCGGGGTTCGATCTGGCGCTGGACGACTTATTCGGCTTGGTATACCAGCTTGGCACGAATGGAATCGGCGACGATCCGGCCACAGATCCAGATTTTGGCGACATACAGGAAGGCATTGGCGCGATCGGCACCAACTACTTTTTCACGTCTGGCCTGGGACCTAACTTCGTCATTGGAGGATATGTCGGCGGGGAGCTCGAGTTTGAGGACTTGATCAACGTCGAAGACCACGCCCTGGACTCATCGCCAAATCTGGTCCTGGTTGCGCCTGTGCCGGAGCCCCCGACGATTGCCTGTCTCCTCGCCGCGGCAATGGCGACAATTAGTCTTCGACGCAAATTGGTTCGCTAGACGGCTATCGGATTCTTCCACGGATGGTCGTGTGCTCCCCGCCTGCAACTTCGTTGAGCCTGACCAGGCCACATCGCTGCGTAGGTGAATGCGCATCAGCGCAGTATAATCGTTACACCATCACGAGTGCGCAAACCAGGCAGAAGTCGCTTGGCGTATGCGACGAATGTCACCTTAAAGAAACGAAAACCCCCATGCACCGCCGCCGACTGCTGACGCTTTTCATGGTCACGTGTTTATTTACTTCCTTCGCGCATGCCGAACTCCGAGTTGGAGTGGGCAAGACGATTATTACGCCCAATCCGTTGCTCCCTGTTTCCGGAGGCGTTGGCCCGAGCATTCCCACCACCGGCAAGAAGGGTGAGCTGACGGCCCGCGCCATGGTCTTTCAGCAGGGTGAAACCAAAGTTGCTGTTGTCCAGCTTGACCTCCTCGGGTTTCCGTCCGTCCTCGCCGCGCGTCCATAAGCAAGTTCCCCGCATCCCCGCCGACAATATCCTCATTGGCTCGACCCACACGCACAGCGCCCCCGATTGCTATGGCTTCCCCGGCCTCGACGGCAAAACCTCGGCCGACCTCAATTACATTGACTTCGTCTGCAATCAGGCCGCGGTCGCCATCAATCAAGCGCTCGACAATCTGCAGCCGGCGCACCTCAAGATCGCCACTGGCGAAGCGAAGGGAAAAATCGCCTACAACTATTACGCGCCGGAGCTATACGACCCGCGCATGAGCGTGATCCAGGCCGTCACCCCTGCCGGCAAGACGATTTGCACGCTGGTCAACTATGCGATTCATCCCGAAGTCCTCGGCAACCGAGTCGGTCTGGTGAGTCCCGATCTCGTCGGGCCTCTCTGCGAACAGCTCGAAGCAGACCTCGGCGGCATGGCGATGTTCATGAATGGCGCGCAAGGCGGCATGATTACGGCCGATAACCGCCTCATCGACAAACCTGCGGATCCGATCAAGGCCAAATGGAACGACGCCCGCTCCTGGGAGGAGTGCCTCCGCATCGGACATCTCATGGCCTCCGAAGCCCAGCGCATCGTCAAGGACGCCCAGCCGCAGACGGACCCTGCACTCGCCTGTTATGCTCGAGAGGTCAAGTTTCCTGTCGATTCCGATTTGATGTGGATCATCATCTTGGAATCCCCGTTGAAATATCCGTACAACAAGGACAAGTCAATCTCCACCCGGCTGAATCTGGTCAATATCGGCAATGCTCAGATTCTGACCATCCCTGGTGAAGCCCTGCCCAACATCGGCTACTATCTCAAACGCCACATGAAAGGGGAGAACAACCTCCTCTTCGGCCTGACCAACGACGCCTTCGGCTACATCCTCACCAAAGTCGACTTCAATAGCTTCCAGCGCTACGAATACGTCTCCCGCACGTCACTCGGCGAAATGACGGGCGAAATCCTCATCGCGAACGCGCTGGAGATGATCCAGGACTTTCCTGCCCCGGCAGCGAAAGAATGATGCTTACCGCAGCAGCGCCGCTTCAGCGACCAAACCTGGGCCAAAACCCAGCATCACACAGGGGGCAGCGCTGCGATTGGCCAGCAATTTCTCGACGATGAAGAGCACCGTCGCCGAGGACATATTTCCATGCTGAGAGAGAATCTCTCTTGAAATTTGAGTCTTGTCGGGTGTGAGGCCAAGCGCTGTCTCGGCGGCTTCCAGAATCCTCGGACCTCCCGGATGAATTGCCCACGATCGTATGTCGCCGATGCGTAACTGATTCTCAGCAAGCCAGGCTGCGAGCCATCCTCCGAGATTCTGCTGGATCAATTCCGGCAACCGGGGCGAAATTGTCATCGCGAAGCCATGGTTTCCGACGTTCCAGGTCATGAACTCGGACGTTTGGGGAAACAGATACGAACCCGTGGCGGCCAGCCGCCATCGGCCGTGCGCTGCATCTGCCGAATCGTGAGCCTTGCCCCCGATCACCACGGCCCCGGCACCATCTGCGAACAGCGCATTTCCAAGCATACGCTCACTATTCCAATGAAACGCGTAATGCAGGCTGCAAAGCTCCACAGCACACACAAGAATTCGGAATTGAGAGTTGATACTCGCGAGTCCATGCGCAACCCGCAGCGCGTTAATCGAACCGTGGCATCCCATATAGCCAACATGAACTCGTTGCGTCGTGGGTGGAAGCCCTAGCAAACCTATCAAGCCACTGTCGACGCCGGGCGCGGTGAAGCCTGTGCAAGACGCAGTTACGACGTGCGTAATACGGCTCGTCGCCAGCTTCGATTGGCGCAGCGCACCAGTTGCGGCTTCGCAAGCCAGCGGCAAGGCATGTGCTTCGTAAAGCGCCATCCGCTCTTCCGTAGTGGGCCCGAAATTCGGCTCGGGTGCCTCATCCGGGTTTCTCTCCGGCACCCAACGGTAGGCGTCGGTGTAGGGAACCGCCGTATGGCGATTCTGTACTCCCGAATGTTTGTAAAGGGCCGTTGCCAACCGCGACTGTCGTTCATCGACACAGCAAATCCGCTGCACCATCGTGAGGGCGTCGCCCTGGTCGAGTCTATGGGGCGGTGTCGCGGTGGCTACCGAGATGATTTCAACATCCATTCTATTGGCCTCTGCTACAGTTCAGCCGCAACTAAGTCTGCGACGGAGCGTTTTCGCACCAGGTACGGCACTATTATCTAACGAACTAGGATCGGAATGGACCGTCTACGTGCCGCACAACTTGGCCAACCAGACATGGAGCCTGACGGAGGGGCCATACAGCGACGTTTTGAACCCATCGTTCAGTGCCGCATTCTACACTTTCACCCCTTTCGATGTGAGTGGGCTGGAGAACACTGCGGGCATCTTCACCCCGTCAATGCTTCGCAGTAGAAGGTTTGGCGCGCAAAATCACGCTCGGCGAAACAGTAGTTGGTAGTAACCGGCTGGGACCATGAATAGACTAGCGCGGCGCCCGCGCCACTCCATGCTTACAGCCAGCAGAAGGCGGGCAGCACTGCATTACCAAGGATGCATCGGTGCGGCATGGTCGCAGCTCTGCTCACAATAGCGACGCAACGATTCGAACCATGCCGAACGCATCACATCGGTCAAGGCGTCGCAGTCAACAGACGAAATTCTGAAAGCGGAGAGGACAGGATTCGAACATACATGCAGAACGCGGGAGATTCAATAGGTTCGGTCCAAAGCGCGCAAAAAGCGTGACACTTGGCGCAAAATGGCCCATTTGACGCTGAATTGGCTGCTGTCGTCGAAGCGTGGCCGCGACTGTCGGAAGCAATCAAAGCGAGCTTCGTGGCGATGCTCCGGGCGGCCAAATGAGCTGTACGTGTTTCACTTAATCTGGCCGACAGTCATGCATGGAATCCGTACGCCCGGCTTCGGAGGTTGCAGTTCGAGATGTTGAGAGTCGGCGGGCGTTCCCACAATTCCCAGAATCGGAACTCCCGGAAAGCACTTATGGGCGACGGCGACGGAAACACAGTTGGCGGTAGACAAAGTTTCGTTTCGGGTCAGAGCGAGCTACTCAATCGACGTGACCGTCGAACACAACACCCGACCAATTGTTTGACCCATCTTGCCACCTGTGATGAATCACTTCTATGCCACCTAGAAGCGGCCGTCGCCGCAGCAATGCGGTGGCACTAGGTAAGAGCCGGACCGCAATTCCGTAATGTGGGAGGGCAAGCTAGTGGCCTTAGAAATCGCAGCAGAGGCGATCAAGGATTTGGCGTCGATGCAGATTCGAGAGCCATGATGGAGAGACCGTACCGCAGTGAGAGGGGCTGAGCTTGGCTTGCGACTGAACATGTTCCGCTCCGCCGCGCGTATATTAGAGATTTGCCTAGGAACGTCTCTTCCGTCAACAGCGTCACCGCGGCGACGACTGCCGGTGCCCCCGCAGCGATCTAGCCGGAGTGGAGAACGAGCGGAGATCGGGTTCCTTTCCCTTGCACTCGGCTAGAGCTTCGCGGTAGATCGCAACGTCGACGGCTGCTTCACTGCACTCACAACCCGTTCCGGGCCAAACAATGGCAAGGGGGCCCCATCGCCATCAGAATCTTTACCACACGACGGGGGCTTTCTGAGATTCCGGTGAATCATCTATCTGCGGTAACCGGCGATGCCCGAACGAAACTTTACATTGAAATTGGCGCGGCGACTTGATGCGGCTGGACGACCGATCGAAGCTTGAACTGGTGTCCTCCGTCAAAAGGCAAAAAGCAGTCGTTAGCACCATCAAATCGATCGCGGCAGCCGCGTTAATTCAAGCGAGATCGTTACTTCGGTGGGGCTTACCGAAGCACGATAGCGAACAGCCGTTTGCGACCTAGGTCGATGCGACCGACGGCTCCAATGGTCCACCGCTTGTGTGCGTCGGTCGATTTCACGAATGGCACTTAGATTTCGGTAAGTCCTTCAGTTGAATTGACATATGCAAAAAGGCCTCGCTTGCGTAGATGGATCGCGTCAACAGATTCATCACACGGCAAGGAGGCCTCAAGAGTGCGAAATTGTAATCGAGGAACAATTCGGCGACAGATCAGTTTTCTGAGGCGTCAATTTCTGCAAGAAGGACAACTTCCCTTTACCGACGTTCTGTCGGAAGAGACCATCGCGCCAGCGTTGGAAGCGATCGACCGCTGCTGGAAGGATCGGATCTACACTCCGCTCGTCACGTTGTGGGTGTTTCTTGGTCAGGTTCTCGGCGCCGATCATTCCTGTCGAGCGGCAGTTGCTCGACTGATAGCTCATCGCCTTTCTCGAGGAGAGGCAGCCTGCTCGTCGAAGACCGGTGCCTACTGTCAAGCCAGACAACGTCTGCCGGAGAAGTTCTTCTCATCTGTAACGTGCCTCGTGGGCAGAGCGTTGGATTCTGGAGCAGATCCGAAGTGGTTATGGAAAGGGCGTCGCGTCTACATGTTCGACGGGACGATTGTGAGCATGCCCGACACTCCAGAGAATCAAGAGGCGTATCCGCAGCCCTACAATCAGAAGCGAGGGTTGGGCTTTCCAATCGCGAGGATCGGGGCGATCACGTCGCTTTCCTGTGGAGCGATCGTCAATCTAGGATTCTGTCGGTATGCGGGTAAAGGGCAAGGTGAAGTTAGCCTGCTCCGGAGACTATGGCATATTCTTCAGCCCGGAGATGTTCTGTTGGGCGATCGTTTAATGTCAAATTGGCTCAGCATCGTGATGCTCAAAGAGCGCAGTTTCGAGTTGGTGAGCCGCCTCAACAAAGCTCATCGCCGAGCCGACTTTCGCAAGGGAGTACGTCTGGGCAAAGACGACCATATAGTCTGCTGGCGCAAGCCCACATCGATTCGTTCGGTGGATCGGAAAACCTACAACCGGCTGCCGGAATTCGTCACGGTTCGAGAGGCCCGCATTCGAGTCAAGCAACCAGGATTCCGCACGAAGAGCATCGTCGTGGTGACGACGTTACTGGACCCCGAACAAACGACCAAGGAGGAGCTGGCTCATTTGTATCGGGCCCGCTGGAACAATGAACTCGATTTACGCTCGATCAAGTCGACCATGCAAATGGACATCTTGCGCTGCAAGACGCCCGAATTCGTTCACAAGGAAGTCTGGACGCACATCCTGGCCTACAATCTCATCCGCACGATCATGGCGCAATCCGCGCTTCGGCACGATATCGAGCCCCGAACAATCAGCTTCAAGGGAGCCCTCCAAACACTGGGAGCTTTTCAGCCACTGATTGACTTTCAGGGGCATCGTGGCAGTTCCTTCCGCTTGAACCTCTATCGACAGTTACTTGACTCCATCGCACTGCATCGAGTCGCCGACCGACTTGGCCGCTTTGAACCTCGTTACTTAAAACGAAGAGCCCCACTCTATCGCAATTTAAACGTGCCCAGACAGGAGGCGAAACTCGTAATGCTCAAAGCACATATGGAAATCTAAGTGCCATTCGTGTAATCACCGAAGCCAGAATGGGCAGGTGGCTAAATGCATTCGGTGGTGCCCGCCTCGTGGCAGTCTCGTGAACTATCGATGAAACTCGCCAGCATCGTCCGCTTCGATGGTTCGTGGGTGTCTTTTTGACCGTTGGTGGTATTCGCGTCGCGGCGAATTAGCTTGAGATTTAGTCGGGCGCCTAATTCTCGCGCCAAAACCCAACTCGCTTAGCGGACTAAGCACGATACCCAGCAGGCGGCGCAATTCGTGTCGCGGGTCAGAAGGAACATGCATGGGAGCAAGCACCGGCGACCATTGAGGTTTGCCCATGTCAACGTCTCTCAGGACAGCCATTATGAAGTACTTCCGTGGAAACAACCGCGCCCAGAGAACTCGCAATGAATACCACACGACGCTCAAGAAGTGGAACGAGTGGGGAAAGGGTGTTCCGCTCGAACAATTAGGGCGTAAAGAAGTCCGAGAGTTCTTGGACTGGGTATATGAGCGCGCTGTTGAGAAAGGAGGCACAAACCCTGGGCGTACGTCCAACAAGTCGCGTGATCACCTCAAAGCGATTATTTCATGGGCTTGGGAACAGGACCTCATTGAATCGCTGCCACGATTCCCGAAGCCGAAACCGCAACGTGATGTGGCTGGCCGTCATTATCTGACCAAGACGGAGATTAATGCCCTTTACTTCGCGACACACCAAATGAAACGACCAAAAGGTTGGCAGCAGCCGATTTCAATCGGTAGTTACTGGCGGGCTGCGCTGGTCGTCTTCTTCAACTATGGCCTCGATACCGGAACGGTATGGAAGTCAGCGTCATTTCACGAGCCAATTCTTTGGCGGCATGTGTACTGGGAAAGGCATTCCCCAGATCGCGACATCAAGCAGCAGTCTCGCTGGGGATGGCTCTTCTATCGGCGGGTCAAGACAGGCAAGTCGTTTTATCGTCCGATGAATCGCGTTGTGCACGCTCACATCAAGAGCATCATGCCGGCAATTCCGGATCCCGATGCTCCGGTTTTCCGTGGCGGCGGCGCACGCCCCAACGCTCGATTCGAAGTGCTCTGTAAACTCGCGGGCATCAAGCCAAAAACAAATAATGAGACCGGCAGCGAGGAGCCGTGGGAGCTAAAGGATCTCCGCAAGACTTGTGCGACCTATTACGACGAACATGTACCGGAATCGTCGATTGAAATCCTTGGCCATTCAGTCGGAGGCATCACCTACCGGCATTATGCTCATCGGGCTCCGCTGGCATTCAAAGCCATCATGACAATACCCCAGCCCACGGCATTCTCCGCCATCCTCAATGGTTACGACGGCGAGTGTCCGTGCTGCCGTCGTCGATTTGACGACGCCTAGGCGGGCTCTACAGCAGGGCGCAACGTACGAGCCGATTCGCGCTTCGGAGATTTACTCCTCGGGGCCAATTGGCCAATGACCGACCCACATTAGGCAGTCAGAGGCTAACGCCTTGGCCATCATCGAAGCGCATCCCCCGTTTACAACTTGGCCGCGAGACCGCATTCGGGCCAGCTTCGACCGTTTGTCACCACTGCGCCGAGAGTTGCACGCAGTATGATACGGAAGGACGGTGTTTTGCCGGCCAACGTCGACCTTTCGAAAACCTCTAAGATGCGCTCGACGAATAGCGCGAGGCAGATAAGCCCTGGCCGTTGCCTTTTATCGTTCAGTGCCATTCTCTGCGAAATCAGCCGTCACAGATCGCCCGCCCTGTCCCGCAAGCGCATTCTGCGAGAGACGTTCTAATTCGCTTGCCGCTTCGCTCAAGCGTCGTGACCAGCTTGTCGATGCCGGTCGCAGTCAAACGGTCCTGCGTCTTTTTGGTGATGCCGCCTGTTTGCCAGAGGCCGACAATAAGTTTCAGCTGCGGGAATTTAGGCCGCAGCCGCTTGCAAAGGTAGCGGGCGTGGGTCGCAGCCAACGGCGGCAATGCCGAAACGCACACAATCGCAATCGACTCTGCAGTGACTTGTTCTATCATTTCGCCGCTCAATGTCTTGGTTGAGACGACGCGTGCGCTAACGCCGCGCTGCTCAAGCAATTGACCAACATCAACCCCGCAATCTCGTCCGCTTCGTCTCTGGCCGGCAAGCAGAGAATGGAAGCCTTCTCGCTCGAACGAATCGGTCCTCGGAAGGACGCGATATTCAAAGCCTTGTCATTCGTCGCTTGCAGCCTTAGCTTATTCGTTCCCCTAGCTCTTCCACAATCTCGCGCGTCGTCTGATGCACGAACCGTTGCTTCTCTTCATCAAGCTCGCCGTGATGCCGATCCTGTTCAGCTAAGCTAAGCGCGGGAAGTAAGACTATATCGTAGAGCTCTGTTAAAGAGCTTGTCGCCAGATAGTCCTCAGCGACTTCCGTGGCTTCCTCCGGGTCCAGCGCCAA
Source organism: uncultured Planctomycetota bacterium (assembly GCA_963786455.1). GTDB lineage: Bacteria > Planctomycetota > Planctomycetia > Pirellulales > Lacipirellulaceae > JABDGM01. The sequence continues at coordinate 399,878 of CAWAZX010000025.1, forward strand.
AAGTCTCTGATAGAATCGCGACTGCGGTGGAAGCACGTCCTGATCACTCAGCATGGTATTGAAAAACGCGAGCTGAGGCACGTACCTGCCTACCACCGTGAGGCACACGGTTAACGGCGTTGCCATGACCAATCCGAGCGGTCCCCAAATCCAAGTCCAGAAAACGGCCGAAGCCAAGATGCCAATGGTAGAAATCCCTGTGCTGGAGCCATACAGCCACGGCTCGATGACGTTGTTGCTAATCAGCTCATTCACGACAAACAGCGCAACGACCAAGCCGGGTTGCAACCAGCCGTCAAATACCGCGAGCGAAATCGCGATCGGCATGATCGCGGCGATCCAAGGACCGACATAAGGGACAAACCGTAGCAGCGCGGTAAGCGCTCCCCAGAGCAGAGCGTTCGGCAGCCCAATCAATGCAGTCCCACGCAAATCACCAAGCCGTATGCCGAGTTGATGATCAATTGCATCAACAGGTAGCGACTCACCCGGCGGGCGGCGTCATCGAGCGCTTGCGTGGTAATATTTAACTGCTCGCCGCCAATCAAATGAATCAGACGATTGCGCAGATCTTCCCGTTTTAGCAGCATGAAGATTACAAACACGATCACCATCGCTGCCGATGCCAATGGCGAAATAAGTGGTCCCAGAATTCCTTGAGCGATCTCTTTTGCAGACAAGGTCTCGACGACCTCGACCGGAACGGGCTTCTTCGGAACTGGCCGCACCTTCGTCGAGTAGGGGCGGCTGTCGCTTCATTTTCGGACGAATCATCAGGCCAACGTCTCTGGACGGATTCTCTGAGTTTGCCGGTGCACCGCGGGTTCTTCGCCTCGGGAGCTCGGAAAGTGTCTGCGCGCATTTCGTCAACCGACTTTGTAATTCGGCTTAAGACTCCCGTTCCGTCGCCCTGAAAGGTCTGCGCCTTGGCAAGAATGTTTTCCTTATAGTCAGGCAGCCGATAGGCCAAATCGTAGACCTGGTGAGCCAAAACAAACGCCAGAGCTGCGAAACTGAAGAAGGCCACGTCACAACGGTTAGGACTGCCGGGATGCGACCAAACTTCCATTCTCTCGAGACGTTCGACTAGAGGAGCTAATAGAAAGCTCAGCAGAATAGAAAGTGCGAAGGGCAGCAGAATGTCTCGGCCGACATAAAGTGCCGCCACGACGATAGCCGCAGCGATGAGCGCGTTCAGAGAGACGAGTCATTGATCGACTTCGCACGCGCCATATGATTTGAAATCTGAGATCCTGAAGGCGCCACCCCTCAATGCCCTTGCTCCTACAACCTTGAGCCCCTGCTCGATTGCCGCTCGCGATGGGAGCTTTACATTCCAAGCCAGGCCCGCGAGTTCAAGTCCGCGGATAACCCAATAGCTCATATCGAACTGCCACCACCGCAAGCCATGTCGCGCAGACGTCGGAAAAGCGTGATGCGTATTATGCCAACCTTCCCCCATCCCCAAGATGCCGAACAGGGCATTGTCCCGGCTTTGGTCGTCGCTGCGAAAAGGCTGACGTCCCCAAACGTGACAGACAGAGTTGATGCTCCAAGTAACGTGGTGAACGAACAGGATTCGGACCAGCCCTCCCCAAACGAATCCCGTCCATGCTCCGCTCGGCGTTCCAATGAGCAGCCAACCGAGCGCTGTCGGAATCAGTAAGCCCAGCCGCTACCCACAACGGAAACAGAGCACTCGCCGCACGGAGCAGTTTACTTTGCCTGAGGTCCCGGACGTATCGCTGAAGGTCCGGTGGCTTTGAGGCGAACATCCATCCTAAGTGGGCATGCCAAAGTCCTCGCACTACCCCCAAACTCCGCTGCCTTGATGATGGGGCGAATGCGGGTCTTCGGCATCATCGCTGTGCTGGTGATGTCGGCGATGCAGGGCGACCCACTGCAGCAATGGCCCTTGAACGGCCATTGAACCTAGAACGGCAAACACAAACTGCATCGCGCGATTGGTCTCAAAGGAGCGATGCGTAAAAAGGCGATGGAAGCCGACCGTAATGCCAAGTACAGACAATACATACATTCCCAGAAGCAGTGCCAAATCGACTCCATCGGAACCCCCATCCCCAAAACGATATGATGGCCGCGATCAGGCCGAAGAACGGCGTGATCACTGCTATGAGCATTACGGCACGGGCTCGCAATGACACCTTATTCGAAGTCACGACCGGCAGCTCGGGCACGGGGTCTGCGACGGGCAAGGTTGCAACTTCGTTTAACTCGGTCGACTCGTCCATCGACAATGGATCTGTGGAGTTATTTATTTGTGGAATAGTCACGTGACCAGCAACTTGCACCGAAATAATTCGCGCTTCCACGCAGTGAGCACCTGCAAACAGGGCGATCCTTCCGCTTCATGCGAAAAACGGCTGCTAGTAAACATGGCTAATAAGGGGTAAAATCCAGGCCGCAGGCCAGCTCACAGTATCGGTGGCCAAGAGGGCGTCCTTGATGTATCACAAACGCGGCCGTACGATTCCGGCGCTCCTGTGTGCTAGACAGGATAGTATTTAGGCCCTCGTAGACGGCGAGATGTTGGCTGTGTGAGATTTTGACGGCCTCATGACTTTAGCCTATCGATTATCAAAACGGCCACTCGTCACGGGGACGAGTGGCCATTAGAGTCGCGTAGACATTTTGACCGATCAAATGTGCGTCTCCCTGTGCGTCGATCATCTGCACGATCGTGATCCACCTGATTGGGTTTTCTCATTAATCCCACCAGGCCAACCAAGCCAAGTAGTCCCGAATAGCTCAACCTGATGCTCAGGTCTTCCCTGTCGTCCGCTACGCTGGTTGTGGTACGAGTGTCACCGCCGGAATCTCGCATTTCCTGGGCAACTACAGGTGCGAACGTTAATGCAACGGCGACCACCACCGTCGACACGATAAAGCTAGCTTGCTCCACATGACTCACCTCCGTCTTCAATTCGTCTGCCATCGCACGGCAGAACGACAACGACTGCGCAACTATACGAGTGGCTATGTCGGCTAATGCACTTGCCATGCCGAACCTAGGTAGTGGTTCTTTATTTGTGGGCAGCATGGGGTAACCCTTAAATGTGTATATTCTGTGTGATACCTAACACTGGGGGGCTTGGCTATGAAATATGTAGTGATTACCACTAGCGGGATGTTCAAATTGACGTTGGGTCAGCTTGGAGTGACTAAAGGTAACATCGGATGCCGGGATGCGGGACGGCACGGCCCACGCATACGAGGGTGCCGAAATCATTTCGATGATGCGGGAGGATTTTGCGGAGGGGTATGAGGCTGACATGTCGGAACTTGAGCGGCTGCGGAACCGCAACGGCCACTAATTGCTGCCGCGACAGCCTGCTCAATAGCATTCTCAAATTCCCTCGCTGCCTCCGGCGTCAAAGTATTGTCGAGGTCCATAGTAACTATCCTCACCGTCCGCGCGTCACGTTCTCCAACAACTGGCGGACGGTCCACTTCTCAGTTGTCAGTCCGTGAGCCATCGCCGGGGTATGACCCTTCAATGCCCGATGGCTACGGCAGTAGTTGTAATGGGCGAACATGACGGCCACTCGCCTCACGCGATGATTGGCCCACCGCTTGGAAAAGCAGTAGGTCAACCGGGCCATTCGCTTATTAAACGTCCCCGGGGGCCAGAACGTCACCACCTCACAACGAACGGGCTGGTCTGTTGGCAACATCAACCCTAAACACTGGTTCCGTCCCGGGGGGCAGGTCACTTCACTTCTCTATGCTGCTGCGTCTGCCCTAAACGCGTGCGTTCGCATTTAATCTGAGCCGGAATTGTTCGAAAGTCCCGCTCCCACGTCGCGGACAGCCGCTGTAATAGTTCTGCCTTAGCTTCGCTCCATCGCTCAACTACCAGCAGCGGGCTCAATCCTGTCCCGTTTGCGCCGACAGACGCCGCTGTATTTGGTGTCTTCTTGCATGCCACGCCGGTAGCGATTGCTATACCGGCTTCGGCAAGGAATTCCTTTATCGACTCACTTTGTCCCGCTGGGTCGAGGTGAATCCATAGCCCCAATAGAAGATGGCCGGCTTCACCTACGGCCGCGCGGTGAGCACTGTCATAGCTGCGGGCACTGCCATATGATTGGCCAGTGATTTCAATCACATCGGAAACGGCGACAGCGGCCGCAAATAAATCGCCGTATTGCCGCATCAGTGCCGAGCAGGCATTGACCACAGAAATCAATCGCCTGATGCTACGGCTAGCCAATTTGGCCGAATCGTCCAGAGTGACAGTGCGTAGAACGATCAATTCATTCGCCAATTCTTCCGCGGCCATAGAGAGCGAAATCCTCCGCGGTGTTTTCTTGGAGCTACCGACCTTGTTTCCGCCCATGCGTAGCATCCTTTCTGGCCGGACCGACCGGCCGGGCGTCGTGCCGACTATGGCTCCGAAACGCAGGGGCCAATCGTGTGCCGGAGCTAACCCGCAAACCCAGCATTTCGATTCTACGGCATCTGGCACTACGAACCAGTCGAAGATTTGACGATCGACCCAATGGCTCGCCGATTGCCTGGGTGAGCATCGGCCAAGCCCCGATGACGGCACGCGAAAATCGCAGCACCACAAATCGGTGGTTCTGAGCACGATTACCGCAACCACTGAAAGCCTTGAGAATGCGTACCAGTAAGAGTGCTGGTGGACCGTCTATCAGACTTGTACTGGATGTTTCCGAGTTGGCGGCCGGCAGATCCTGATCGCCGATCTTGTCGTAGTAAGGCATCGGAACATGCATGAGTTCCGGTAGCTGGCAATTCTAAATGGTCGATCGTTGACTAATCTCACGAGTTAACGAGCTAGTGGTATTTCAAATTTGTTTCGGCTGGGTTATTTGAAGTTCGTTCCACATTTAAAGTTCGTGCGGAGCAAGGTTCGGAACTCATCTCCGCGCTTATGTATTTTGGTCGGATCAGGGGCATTACCGTTGGCGTGTTGATTTGATTCCCGCGGGGTGAGCTTTGCCTTCATGCCACCAGACTTGGAAGGCTCGATTCGGCCACTCACGACGTAGGCTTGCGTTCCGATCGCGCGCTGTCGGCTACATCCTGTCGGTGTTGCAAACGTTCCAATCGGCGTCTTGCCGCATCTGTAACGCCACGGACCGACGTTGGCATGACCATAACCGCATTAAGGTCGGCCGCTGCCTTGTCACGATCTCCCTGAGCAGCAAATAACAATGCCCGATTATACAGAGCCATCGCCTTTACATCATCGGGTGCGTTAGCAAGACTGATCGCGGAGGAGTAGGCGGCAAGGCGCCATCTGAATCCCCCTTCTTATCTCGTGCCAAGCCGAGTCGGTAAAGGTGCATTGCTTCGCTTCGAATAGATCGCCAAGCGAATAACCATTGGAAGAGGTTCATATACGGCCTTATTAAAGCTCAGCGGCAGTTGCAGTTGGAAACAACCTGTTAAGCGGAATTGTCGCTACTGGCGTGGTTTCGTTTTCTCCGGTTCCTCTCCAAGTTTGATCAACTTGAAATTATAAAACACTACTTCCTTTTGCCGCATCAGCGTTTCGCCACAATCGCATTGGAAACTGTCTTGGGCGCTCACAGGAGTTCGATGTTCGATAATCTCGTATTCGGCCCACATCTTTCACACGTAATGTTTCTCATCGCTTTTAATTAATGGGCCCCGGACAAGAGTCTCTCGCGGCTATACTTTCATGTTGTCGTGAACAGTTCGCTGCAACCGTTAATCGTCGGCACAGGACGTGTTCCGACCAGCTTACGGTTCGCGTGTTACTTCTTCGCACTCCGCTTGGCACGCTTCGCCTTCGGCGCCGGCCGCTTACTCCTTGCTTTGTCCAATTCAGCCGCAGCGGAGTCGTTCTCGTCGAACTTCCGCAAGGTATCCGTTCGCAGTCTCAAGCTGACGCGCTCCAGTGCCACCTGGGCTTCAATGCCGTCGTTATCGATAAACAGAATTTCTCCCATGTAGCCGTCGTCGGTCCGAACTTTATCTCCCTTCTTGAACGTCATGGTCATTAACTCCTGTTCGTCTGCAAAGGCTTCGAAGTAAGTCCATCAAAAAAGCAAAACTCATGCCGATTCGCATATGAATCGAATCGAGGTCGCAGTCAGCTGCAACTGCTAGGGCTAATTCGTCGCCGGCAGATCATAGTTTTAGGCCCACGTCACAAAGGTCACCTTCCGCCCGATTCGCTCATCCCAAAGCTTTAGCTCGGCACACCAAGCTGTCCCAAAACAAAACATTACCGTCCGGCGAACTCAGGTACCGCCTCGTAACGGGGCTGAGACGCGTCATGTGAAAGAGACCGCAGAAAGGCAGCAGCGAATTTAAGATCTGCCAACTGCTCTTCAGCGGACGGTGCTCTTGAATCCTGCAATGGAACCGAGCTAAAGGCGCTCATGCCCACGGGGCTGCAGGACCCTGACTGCAAAGCTGTACTCATCGTGCCCTCCTCACGTGAACACACTCTAATCCCGAAAAGGTCAGGAATTTAGCACCCGATCGGGCTTAGGTAAATATCCGTTGGCTGGCTGCATCGAACTGAGCGGTTCTGGGCACCGTGTCGCTATTGCAGAGAACCCGGCGCAAGCCTTGATGGGGGGACTCCACCCCCTTGCGTGCGCAAAAGATGCCCGCCTCCGCGGGCCGAATCGCGGTGGCTGTGTTAATTAAATACACGCCGAATGAT
>CAWAZX010000026.1:0-227733 GCA_963786455.1 uncultured Planctomycetota bacterium
TGTCGTGCCTTCGGGAAACATCATGCGGTTGGCAAAGACCGCTTCGCCATCGTATTTGCCATCGCCGTCAACGTCTTCAAGTCGCACGATGCGATGCGGCTGCATCTCCAGTTGTTGCTCGACCGGATCGTTGGAGCCGGAGGATTCGGCTACATAGAGCGGCCGTCGTCGTCGAACGCCGCGACAATCGGCCGCTCAACCATTGGCGGCCCCGCCACCATTTCGATCGAGAAGCCTGGCGGGGCTTCAGCAACAGGTTCGGCCCCCAAAAGTTGGCTAACATTCACGATCGCCGCCATACCAATTAGCGCAACAATTGTGCGGCTGCAGAAACTGACTCGCATTCGCATGTCTTCGCCTGCTAAAAGCCGTTGGGTACTTTCGGACCCGATTATCTATTCGGTAACCGAACGCAGCAAGAAGGCCTTGCGGAACAACCGGCGATTAGTTGACACGGCAGGCGAAAGCAACCTGACAATGAAGCATAATGATGCGACGGCGGACGAGAGTAGCGTCTCAAGCTCGAAACATGTTGGGACAAATCCGACGACAGCTCCATGCGAAAACTAAGCCCGTAGACGATACGAACAGATAGAGAAAAGCATTCGGCTCTGGCACCACCACCAGATCGAAGCTGCCCCCGGTAAAAGAACCGGTGGGGCCAGCCCACATATTGTTCGAGAGAAGATTCTGGGAGGCCCGACAGGTTCAGTCCAGTTGGGAAGATATTGCCAATATCCGCAATTGCCGGTCCATCAAAACCAACACCGATAAGAATCGACAAACACTGACCCATCCGATGGTCGTTGTTGTATAATTGTCAGTAAAGGGCGACATAATTGAACCAACATCGTTGTCCAGATCGGAAAAGTCCGCAACAGTGGCAATTATTTATGAGGACTGTCCTGGGGTTGCTTTCCCAATTGAACGATTACGATTTCGGTTGCTGTTGGCATCAATCTGCACGTTGCCTGTCGCGGGGTTATAGAGTAGATCCGGATTGCTGGGCTGAGGCCGAACGCTGATGTCCCCTAGATCACGTCCTGCAGCATGAACGCGATCCCCTCTTTTTCTGAAATGCTATAAGCTGCCGCATCAACCACCAAGATCAGCGTGAACGGTTGTCGGTGCCACGCAAATCATTATCATGACCAGGCATGGAAAACACGTATTCGAAGTGGTCGTTCTATTCATCGGTCAATACCCTCACGGATGCCAATTATAAATAGCGGTCTGCCTGTGCGAAAGAACCATACAGAAAAGGCTCCGAAAATCGTCAATAGCAAGCCACTTGGTTCGGGACGACAACCAATTCGAACGATCCTCCCGCTGTGGGGACCTGCCCACGAGCGGCTCAATACGACGGACAGCTGGCCCTCGCTTAAACCTGCAGGAAGTATCGTCCCTATCTGTTTGGCGCCATTGAGCCCCAGTCCGGCAATCGCCGCGACACTTACCCATCCAATCTGATCGACCGTGTTATCGACGAATGAAGACTGCTGACCAGCACACGTGCATCCAGCTCGCCGAAGTCGGCCGACGCTGAAAAGAGGCCGTCACTCTGCAGTGAAAACGACAGAATCGTCGCACTGCCCGAATCAACGACGACTTCACCAGTACGGGTATCGTAGACCAACGTGGGAGGCACCCAATCTGTTGCTAGGGCGGCTCGTGCAACAGCACTGGCTCCACCTCCCGGCCGGTGAAGTTGCTGATGACAGTTGTAATGTCGCCCGTGTCATTGTCGCCGTCACCGTCGAAGTCACCCGTCGCCCAGTTTCTGCCGCTGTTTCCCGCTCCAGTGAAATTGAGGATCGTATCCGTGATATCGCCTGTATCGATGTCGTCATCCAGGTCCGTGTCGCCGTATTCCGTCATCAAAATATTGCGGATCAATATGTCGGAATCGCTGAGAATCATCCCAGTTTGGCTTTGGTCGTAGGTCACCGCGCCATCTACTTTCAGGTCGTAAACGGGAAGCGGTGGTTTGGCCCCGGGACGCACTGCTCGAGCCAAGAGACTGATGTCCGTCACATTCACTAGTCCGTCACTATTGAAGTCTCCCAGTCGGCCCGGTCCCGACATAATGCTTGTTGGATCTGGGTTGCTTGTGTTAAGCCGGTGAATGTCCCCATCCGAATGGCTCAATAAGTACAGATTCCCTTCCGAGTCTTCACCGAAGGACGCAAGAAGCCCAACATCATCACCGTTGACGTCCGGCCGGCCATTGTTGTTTATATCGTCGAATACTTTGTCCGTAATGTTCTCTGCCGTATCCGTAGCCGGGTTGTAGCTCCAGACTTGCCGTTGGATGGATTCGTAAAAGATGTAACTCCCCTGCAGCGTGGGATCGGGGCCACGATAGACGTGCCCGCCGACGATTGAGCCGCGAACCGACTGCGTGGTCGAATAATGAATATGCGGGATCGATGTCTGGGTGGCTGTTGTAGGGCGGGGGCGGGTCGATCATGCGTTCCCCGTCCGGGTCGTGATCGATCACGCCTCCTTCAAAGCGGGGCCAGCCGAAATTTTGACCGCCGCCGGAACTCTCCGGCACGACATTCACCTCTTCTGCGCCCCCGACGTCGCTGCCCCAGCCCACATCGCCAATCCACAGGTCACCAGCAACTCTGTCGACGCTCATTTTCCACGGATTGCGCATCCCGTATGCGAATACTGCATCGTCGGCCGCGGTTGATGATGTGAAATTCGGGTTTGTCGGATCCTTAAAAGGATTGTTATTCGGGATCGAGTAAGTCTCGACAGTCCCGTTCGCCGTCGGAGTTACATCGAGATTGGAGTCGACGTCGATTCTCAGAACCTTGCCAAAGAAGTCGGCTGACGGGTTTTGTGGTTGAGCATGAGGGGTCGAGAGGCCTTCGCCAGGAGTGCCTTGGCTATCACCGCTGGAGATGTAAAGTTTGCCATCCGTCCCGAAGGCTATCGTACCCCCATTGTGAAAGTCGCGACGTCTTTGAAAGCGGCATAATCGTCCGAAATTCGGGGTTGCCCAGGCCATCTTTAACGACGTCGGTGCCTTCTTCGTTGACTGTGTATTCGCGGATCTCAGTAAACGTTCGATTCAATGCCGAGGCGTCCTTAAACGCAGGTGTAAGACATCCGAAGCCCATGCGGCCAGTCGGGCCAACAAAGGCAAACAAATCGTCGCCTTGGTGATCACAGATAAAGCATTGTTCGAGCTGCGGGCTGGCATTAATGGCGTCCAGCTCGTCGTTGATTTCGCCTGGTTCACCGGATTCGTGCGTAATCCCATCTGTTGGGTTACCAGGTAGAAAGATGCCCGGATTGTAGGTCGTGGCGTTCACGTAAAACTTTCGCCTGCCGGTCGTCCCAACCGGTGCAGAATAGTTGGGATGAAAAGCCAATCCCAGCAAACCGGATTCGCCCTGGGCATACAGCACTCCGGGAACGGGTGTTAAACCCCCGGGAACTGTGACCATGTTGTATTCCGGAGCAAAAAACGGATAGGGCGCAATCGGTATCTGCAGCAACTTTGTGGTCGAGCCGTTGGACGCATCGTACAAGTCAACGCCGCCATTCTGCCGAGCGATGCCCAAAATGTTGGAAACACCAGGAACAGCAGCCGCTGCCAGCGGACGGAAATTCATCTGGGTGGGCATCGGCTGAAACACGCCGTTGTTGTTATAGACTTGCGTGACGGACGTGTAGGGACTTGGTAACGGTTGCGCCCCGGTAAAATCCGCCCGAACGAAAGATACGTGCCCCACCCAAATTTGCGCACGACATTAGTAAGCGCGATTAGTCGTGAACGGTGAGTCGCACTCGACAATGTTCCCAAAGATGCTTCCTCCGAGAAACGCGCTTAAAGAGGCCCGCCGATGCGATGCGCAGTAATCTAGCGAGGATACCACAAAACATCCGCGAGATGCCACAAAAATGAGGACCGTTGGGGCGGAAAATCGTGGCAAATACGCCAATTTGCCCCGTTTTCGACAAGTTGTCGGACAGAGACTTGGTTTTTGCCTCGTGGTAACGCCATTGGAACGGAGACGAAAGGCGACTCACGACGGTCGGTGGACTTTTTCTATTACTAGTATTCTGCACTGGATGTTTTCGCTCCAAGCAAGAGACATCAGTACAAATAAGCAAGTCAGTCTCCACCACCGCGCTCGCGGTTGAAGGCCTCGGCGAACCAGGTTTGCACGGCGACTTCTTGCTTTCGCACGCGTGCCACGAGTGCAACGCTCTGATCCATTAAGCTTTGCACGTGCGGTTGCGCCTTCGCCTCGTCGGGCTCCAACTTCGGCAAATGCTCGGCCATCCGCGACATCGTGTGGCCAAGCTTTTCAAGATCGCACTCGATCGCTTCGTCCTCCGCCTTGAGCAATTCTACCTGCCGAAACAGCGCTGCATCTGCCTCGGAGATTTCCTGAAATTGCTGCGGATGGAGACTGGTGCAAGTGCTCGGTGACTTGTGCGGACACCGTCGACCAGGATTTCTTGACCTTCTCGATCCAATCCGACAACTCGCCTGATACCACCGGTGAAGTCACGCTGGTCTCGAATGCCGTGAGTGCGTCTCGAAGTGCGGTGTCTGTATTCGCTTCCATCATACCACCGTTCAACTGCTCTGGGCCACGACCGTGCAAGTCGGCTTTGCTCCGACGCCATGAACACTCGAATCGATCAAACTACGATTGATTCCTCGTACTTCAAATCTGAACTAATTACAGCCACGCAGGGCGTAGATTAGTAGCAGAATCGGAATGGGAATGCCAAGCAACCACAGAATTATGTAACCAACCTTGCCAGAACGAGCGACGAGTTTGTGCATGTTCGTGACCTTTTATCGCAAATGATAATTGAATCTAACAACGGCGAGAGACTGTTTCGTAATTCGTACTCGCCTCTTCTGCTGCGGTCATGAATCGTCAAATCGCAAACCGCGTGCCGTCGTCCGTCGCCGACAGCAATCGCACTCTCCACCAAGGGAATGATGTTTGCTATTCGATTTTCATTTGTTGCTGCCGACACTTTGTCATCACTCGTGGCCACTTGGATGTGGGAGGCACTGCACAGGCATAACTAAGCCTCAAACGAGTCTAATTGCGAGGGAATACGACACCAACACATCCGCCGAGCGGGAACTGCGATCCGCCAGGGTATACGTATGGTGACCAGCCCGACTGAAGGGAGACCAGGGTGGTCGTTTGGCGACCAATTAATTTGGAGGAACCGCTGAGAATGCTGTAATTTGGCTGTTTATTGCTCTGAATTTGCAACGGCCCAAGAAATGCTTAGGTGGGGTGGGCCAAATGGTCCGTGCTGCGCGCCGGATTAATCTAGCCTCGCCCACTCGCGCCGAGCAATAACGATGTGAATGAGTCGCGTCGGTAAACCCGTAAATCGGGCCCCTGGAGAACTTGGCCATGCAATGTGTCGAAGAACGTTCGGGAAGCGCCGTGGATGCACGTCAGCTATTGTCGGCACTCGATGCCTTCAAAAAGGGCGATTTTTCCGTCCGGCTCGATTCGCGAAAGCGGCGGTGTGGCAGGAAAGGTTGCCGAAGCATTCAACGAAGTTGTGGAGTTGCAACGAACGCCTCGTCGGCGAATTGGAACGGATCAGCCAGGTCGTCGGTAAGGCCGGTCGGCTTAATCAGCGGGCCACGCTTGGGCGAGGTCGGCGGATCCGGTTCCTGGGCGCACGCGATTACACTCGGTCAACACGCTCATCAGCAATCTGGTCCACCCGACGGTCGAAACGGCCCGCGTGATCGGTGCCGTGGCGAAGGGCGACCTGTCGCAAACGATGGCGCTGGAAATCAACAAGCGGCCGCTGCAAGGCGAGTTCTTGCGGACCGCGAAGACCGTCAACCGCATGGTGAACCAGCTCGGGTCGTTCGCGTCGGAAGTGACGCGCGTGGCCCGCGAAGTGGGCACCGACGGCAAGCTCGGCGGCCAGGCCAGAGTGAAAGGCGTCGCCGGCACCTGGAAGGATCTCACCGACAACGTGAACCTCATGGCCGGCAATCTCACCGGCCAGGTTCGCAACATCGCCGCCGTGACGACGGCCGTCGCCAACGGCGACTTGACGAAAAAGATCACGGTCGACGTGAAGGGCGAGTTCCTCGAGCTCAAGAGACACCATCAACACGATGGTGGATCAGCTGCGGTCGTTCGCATCGGAAGTGACCCGCGTGGCCCGCGAAGTGGGTACCGAAGGCAAGCTCGGCGGCCAGGCCATGGTGGAAGGTGTTTCCGGTACGTGGAAGGACCTCACCGACAGCGTGAACTTCATGGCCGGCAACCTCACCGGCCAGGTGCGCAACATCGCCGACGTGACCACGGCCGTGGCCAACGGCGACTTGTCGAAGAAGATCACGGTCGACGTGAAGGGCGAAATTCTCGAGCTCAAGAACACCATCAATACGATGGTCGATCAGCTGCGGTCGTTCGCGGCGGAAGTGACGCGCGTGGCCCGCGAAGTGGGTACCGAAGGCAAGCTCGGCGGCCAGGCCGATGTGCGAGGCGTCGCCGGCACGTGGAAGGATCTCACCGACAGCGTGAATTTCATGGCCAGTAACCTCACCGGCCAGGTCCGCAACATCGCCGAAGTGACCACGGCCGTGGCCAACGGCGACTTGTCGAAGAAGATCACGGTCGACGTGAAGGGCGAAATTCTCGAGCTCAAGAACACCATCAACACGATGGTGGATCAGCTGCGGTCGTTCGCATCGGAAGTGACGCGCGTGGCCCGCGAAGTGGGTACCGAAGGCAAGCTCGGCGGCCAGGCCGATGTGCGCGGCGTCGCCGGCACGTGGAAGGACCTCACCGACAGCGTGAACTTCATGGCCAGTAACCTTACCGGCCAGGTCCGCAACATCGCCGAAGTGACCACGGCCGTGGCCAACGGCGACTTGTCGAAGAAGATCACCGTCGACGTGAAGGGCGAAATTCTCGAGCTCAAGAACACGATCAACACGATGGTGGATCAGCTGCGCTCGTTCGCGGCGGAAGTGACGCGCGTGGCCCGCGAAGTGGGTACCGAAGGCAAGCTCGGCGGTCAGGCCGAGGTGAAGGGCGTGGCCGGCACCTGGAAGGACCTCACCGACAACGTGAACTTCATGGCCGGTAACCTCACGAGCCAGGTGCGCAACATCGCCGAAGTGACCACGGCCGTGGCCAACGGCGACTTGTCGAAGAAGATCACGGTCGACGTGAAGGGCGAAATTCTCGAGCTCAAGAACACCATCAACACGATGGTCGATCAGCTCAGCTCGTTCGCGTCGGAAGTGACCCGCGTGGCCCGCGAAGTGGGTACCGAAGGCAAGCTCGGCGGCCAGGCCGAGGTGAAGGGCGTGGCCGGCACGTGGAAGGACCTCACCGACAGCGTGAACTTCATGGCCAGTAACCTCACCGAGCCAGGTCCGCAACATCGCCGAAGTGACGACGGCCGTGGCCAACGGCGACTTGTCGAAGAAGATCACCGTCGACGTGAAGGGCGAAATCCTCGAGCTCAAGAACACCATCAACACGATGGTGGATCAACTCCGCTCGTTCGCGTCCGAAGTGACCCGCGTGGCCCGCGAAGTGGGCACCGAAGGCAAGCTCGGCGGCCAGGCCGATGTGCGCGGCGTGGCCGGCACGTGGAAGGACCTCACCGACAGCGTGAACTTCATGGCCAGCAACCTCACCGGCCAGGTGCGCAACATCGCCGAAGTGACCACGGCCGTGGCCAACGGCGACTTGTCGAAGAAGATCACGCGTCGACGTGAAGGGCGAAATCCTCGAGCTCAAGAACACCATCAACACGATGGTCGATCAGCTCAGCTCGTTCGCGGCGGAAGTGACCCGCGTGGCCCGCGAAGTGGGTACCGAAGGCAAGCTCGGCGGCCAGGCCGAGGTGAAAGGCGTTTCCGGCACGTGGAAGGACCTCACCGACAACGTGAACTCCATGGCCGGCAACCTCACCAGCCAGGTGCGCGGTATCGCGAAGGTCGTGACCGCCGTGGCCAACGGCGACCTGAAGCGCAAGCTGACGGTGGAAGCCAAGGGCGAAATCGCCGCGCTGGCCGACACGATCAACGGCATGATCGAGACGCTGGCCACGTTCGCCGATCAGGTGACGACGGTGGCCCGCGAAGTGGGTGTGCAAGGCCGACTGGGTGGGCAGGCAAGCGTGCCGGGTGCCGCCGGTACTTGGAAAGCACTCACCGACAACGTGAATCAGCTGGCCGCGAATCTGACGACGCAGGTGCGTGCCATCGCCGAAGTGGCCACCGCCGTGACCAAGGGCGACCTGACGCGGTTCATCGCGGTCGAGGCCCAAGGCGAAGTGGCCGCGCTCAAAGACAACATCAACGAGATGATTCGCAATCTGAAGGACACGACGCTCAAGAACAGCGAGCAAGACTGGCTCAAAACGAACCTGGCGAAGTTCAGCCGCATGCTTGCAAGGCCAGAAGGACCTGCTCACGGTCGGTCGGCTGATCCTCTCCGAGCTGGCGCCGGTGGTGAACGCGCAGCAAGCGATGTTCTACTTGCTCGATACGGCGCAGGAAGAAGCGCAGCTGGTGCTCCTGGCCAGCTATGCCTATCAGCCGCCGCGAACCGTGGGCACGACGATCAAGCTTGGCGAAGGTCTGGTCGGCCAGTGCGCCATCGAGCGCGAACAAATCCTGCTCACCAACGTGCCGGCCGACTACACGCATGTCGGCTCGGGACTGGGCAGCGCGCCGCCGCGCAGCATCATCGTGCTGCCGGTGGTGTTCGAAGGCCAGGTGAAGGCGGTGCTGGAGCTGGCATCGTTCGAGCAATTCAGCCCGACGCATCAGGCGCTTGCTCGAACAGCTGACCGAAAGCATCGGCATCGTGCTCAACACGATCGCGGCCAACATGCGGACGGAAGACTTGCTCAAGCAATCGCAATCGCTGGCCATGGAGCTGCAGAATCGCCAGCAAGAACTGCAGCAGACGAACCAGGAGCTCAAGGAAAAGGCCCGGCTGCTCGCGCATCAGAACGTCGAAGTGGAACGCAAGAACCGCGAAGTGGAACAGGCCCGCCAGGCCTGGAAGAAAAGGCCAAGCAACTCGCGCTGACGTCGAAGTACAAGTCCGAATTCTTGGCGAACATGTCGCACGAGTTGCGCACGCCGCTCAACAGCTTGCTGATTCTCTCGGATCAGCTCTCGAAGAACCCGGACGGCAATCTCACGGCCGGCAAACCGAATACGCCCAGACGATCCATTCCTCCG
This sequence comes from uncultured Planctomycetota bacterium, assembly GCA_963786455.1. Lineage (GTDB taxonomy): Bacteria > Planctomycetota > Planctomycetia > Pirellulales > Lacipirellulaceae > JABDGM01. The sequence goes on from CAWAZX010000026.1 coordinate 9,239, forward strand.
GCAACGACCTGCTGACGCTGATCAACGACATTCTCGACCTGTCGAAGATCGAATCGGGCACGGTCGTGCTCGATATCGGCGAGGTGCAGCTTCTCCGATCTGCACGACCTGTTGGAGCGCACGTTCCGCCACGTGGCCGAGGCGAAGGGCGTCGACTTCCTCGATCCACGTGGCGCCCGATTTGCCGCCGCACGATGCAAACCGATGCCAAGCGGCTGCAGCAGGTGCTCAAGAATCTGCTGTCGAACGCGTTCAAGTTCACGCATCGCGGCACGGTCTCGCTCGATGTGCGGCCGGCTCGCGATGGCTGGAGCAGCGACAACGACGCGCTCAACGCGGCCGACGCGGTCCTGGCGTTCTCGGTGACCGACACCGGCATCGGCATTCCGCCGGATAAGCAGCAGAGCATTTTCGAAGCATTCCAACAGGCCGACGGCAGCACCAGCCGCAAGTATGGCGGCACGGGCTTGGGCCTGGCGATCAGCCGCGAATTGGCCCGGCTCTTGGGCGGCGAAATCCGGCTGATGAGCATGCCGGGCGCCGGCAGCACGTTCACGCTTTACTTGCCGCTGTCGTATGTCAACGCCCAAGCCGCTCCGCCGCAGTTCCCATGGCGGAACCGGTCGTGCGGGCCAGCGCCTGTCGTCGAACCTGCTGAACTTGCCGCGAGTGGAAGAGCCCATCGACCTTCAACGAATTCGACGACGATCGCGACGTCATTCAACCTGATGACCGGGTAGTGCTGATGGTCGAGAACGATCGCGCACGTTCGTTCAGTTGTTGTTGGAAACGTGCCCGCGAGGCAGGCATGAAAGGGATTGCCACGTCGCGCGGCGCCGCCGCGCTGTCGCTGGCGCGAGAATACCCAATCTGTGCCGTGACGCTCGACATCTGCCTGCCCGATATCAACGGCTGGCGAGTGCTCCGCAGCTGAAGCAGGATTTGGAGACGCGCCACATTCCCGTCTACATTGTGTCGACCGAGGATGATCAGGAGCGGGCACGCAGTTGGGCGCAGTCGGCACAGTGCTCAAGCCGATTCAAACCAAGGAAACCATCGATGAACTTGTTCGGCGAGATCCGACGCTTCGTCGAACGCCCGGTCAAGGACTTGTTGGTGGTCGAACCGGACCAGCAACGACGCGAGCAGTATACTAAGCTTGATCGGCAACGGCGACGTGCGGTCGACCGCCGACCGCGGAAGGCCAGGAAGCCCTGCGATTGCTGGAGGAACGCCGCTTCGATTGCATCGTCTTGGACGTCGCGCGGCCCGACTCTTTCGGTCGATGCTCTTGATCGACAAGATCAGCGACCATGCGCACGGATCGAGATCGCCACTGGTGATGTACTCCGACGAGCCGCTGCTGCTCGACGATGCGATGACCGACCGGCTTAGTCGCGTTCGCGTCGATTCGGCACGTGCAATCGCCCGAGCGACTGCTGGACGAGATCAGCTTGTTGCTTGCATCGGCCCGTCGCCGAGCTTGAAGAAGCTCAGCGGCAGATGCTGGAAAAACTGCACGAAGACGATGCCGTGCTGAATGGCAAGCGAGTGCTCATCGTGGATGACGACATCCGCAATATTTTCGCCCTGACGAGCGTGCTGGAACGCTATAATATGCATATCCTGTCGGCGGAAACCGGCCGCGATGCCATCCAGATTCTGCAGGACACGCCCGACATCGACGCCGTGCTGATGGACATCATGATGCCGGAGTTCGATGGGCTGGACACGACGCGGGCGATTCGCGAAATTCCGCATTTCAAGGAGCTGCCGATCATCGCCGTCACGGCCAAGGCGATGAAAGGCGACCGGGAAAAGTGCATCGAAGCCGGAGCTTGGGATTACCTTTCCAAACCGGTCAATCCCGAACAGATGCTGGCCGTGCTGCGGGCATGGATTCGTCGTTAACATGATCAGAATCATGGACGCGGCCACATCGAATCGACATGGGTCAGAGACCGCATGAAGACGAGCGAGCCGGTCAACATACTCGTCGTCGACGACGTGCCGGAGAAGATCATGGCGATCGAAGCCACGCTCGCGGAACTCGGCCAGAACATCGTCAAGGCGTCGTCTGGACGCGAGGCTTTGCGCTGTCTGCTGAAAGACGACTTCGCCGTCATTCTGCTCGACGTCAACATGCCGGAGATGGACGGCTTCGAGACGGCCGCGCTGATTCGCGAGCGAAAGCGGTCCGAGCACACGCCGATCATCTTCGTCACGGCGTACAACGATGAGGCGCAGATCGCCAAGGGCTATTCGCTCGGTGCCGTGGACTTCATTTCCACGCCGATCGACCCGGAAGTGCTGCGGACCAAGGTCGGCGTGTTCGTCGATCTTTATCAGAAGACGGAAACGATCCGCCAGCAGGCGGCTCATCGCGTTCAGCTGGCTCGCGAGCAGGCGGCCCGGCAGGTGGCCGAAAAGGCGATGCGGCGCTCGGCGCTGTTGGCCGAAGCCAGCCGGCTGCTGTCGCGTTCGCTCGATTTCGACGCCACGCTGGCGAGCCTGCATCGCACGGTGGTGCCGTCGCTGGCCGACGCATGCCAACTGGTGCTCTACGATACGAATCGAGAAATCTGGTTCGCGCCACGTGGCACTTGAGAAGACGAACGCCGCTAACGGCAATGTCTCAGTTCGCACGCACGCATTGAGCAGGTCGACCCGCAATTGGCCGAAGCGGTGCGACGAGGCGGTCGAAAGCGGCCATGCCCAGACCGATTGCTCCAGAAATCGTCGATAATGCCCCGGATCTTGGCGCCGAAGCAGAGTGGTCCAGCGCGATCGTCGCGCCGCTCATTGCCCGCGACATGCCGCTGGGCGCGATTGTTTGTGCCTGCAGGGTTCGCGGCGGCAGTTTGAGCCGGCCGACATGGCGCTAATTGAAAATCTCGCCAGCCGAGCGGCCACGGCACTCGACAACGCCCAGCTCTTCCAGACCATTCGCGACGGCGAGCGGCGAAAAGACGAGTTCCTGGCGATGCTCGGTCACGAGCTGCGAAATCCGCTGGCCGCGATCACCAACGCCGGCGAGCTGACCAAGCTGCTCGAACCCGGCGGAGCCGACGTTTCACGAATCGCTCGAAATCATTCGTCAGCAGGCGGCGCTGATGAAGCGCCTGGTCGACGATTTGCTCGACGTTTCCCGCATCACCAGCGGCCGCGTGCAATTGCAAAAGACGATCGTCGACGCGGCGAGAGTCGTCGCTCGCGTCGCGGAATCGAATGCTCCGTTGTTTACTTCGCGCGGCCACACAGCTGCACTTGAACATCCCGCGAAGCGACATTCTGCTGGAGGCGGATCCCTATCGGCTGGAGCAAATTCTCTCGAATTTGCTGGTCAATGCGGCCAAATACACCGATCCGGGCGGCGAGATCTGGTTTGGCGTTACTCGCGAGAATGGCGACGTGGTGTTTCGCGTGAAAGATACCGGGATCGGCATCGGGCCCGATTTGCTTGCCGAACGTGTTCGATCTTGTTTGCGCAGGCAAATCGCTCGCTGCACCGTGCGGAAGGCGGTCTGGGCATTGGCCTGACGATCGTCCGCGGGTTGACCGAACTGCACGGCGGGACGGGTCTGGGCTAACAGCGAAGGCTTTGGCCGCGGAGCGGAGTTTGTCGTTTGCCTGCCGGCCGAGAACGGCACGCGACAAAACAGCAAGTGCCGGAACCGATCCGATATTCCGAGTCCAACGTCGCAACCGCGGCGGATTCTGGTCGTCGAAGATCAGCCCGCGCTCTCGCAGAGTCACGGTGGCGTTGCTGAAGAAGTTGGGGCACGAGGTGCGTGCCGCCGCCGACGGACCCGAAGCGCTGCTGGCCGTCCGAGAATACAACCCGGAAGTCGTGCTGCTTGATATCGGCCTGCCCGGCATGGACGGATACGAAGTGGCGCGCTGCTTGCGCAGCGAGATGGGCGACGACGCGCCGCTGTTGGTGGCAATGACAGGATATGGCCAGCACGAAGTGAACCGGCACGCGCGGAAGGCCGAATTTGATCACCACCTGGTGAAGCCGGCCGACATGGGCGCACTGCGAGAGTTGCTTGACGCAAGGCAAGTGACGACCGAAGCATAGGTACAGAACTGGAATCGCTGTCGAAAAAGTTTGAAGCAAGCGACACGGATCACGAACAACTAGGCGGGACGATAGCAGTACGAGCGGGTCGAAAATTCCGACTGGGCAAACTAGTCGAGTGTGAATTCTTTCGAAAAAAAGTGGGCCCGCTTGCTTTACTCGCATGTTGCTGCTGACAATAGAAGTGTCGCCATTTTGGCGGCCGCTAATCGCAATCCATTAGGAGTTGGGTCGATGTCTAGAATACTTGTAATCGACGACGACCGATCCGTTCGGCATTTGATCGCCAAGGCGTTTGAAGACACCGATGTCGAGGTGGTTCCCGCCGCTACGGCCGAAGAAGGCCTGCACCTATTGAGCGAGCTGCAACCCGACGTCGTGTTGCTCGACATTCTGCTGCCCGAAACTTCGGGCCTGGAATTGTTCGAGCGAATTCGCGACGCCGATACGCAAGTTGCCCGTGATCTTCATCACGTCGCTATCGAGCAGCGAGACGGCGATCAAGGCGATGACGCTGGGTGCGTTCGACTATTTGCTCAAGCCGCTCGATGTCGGCGCGGATTCGCGATCTGGTGCGACAGGCGATCGAAATTCGCCGGCTGATGAGCATTCCGGTCGAAATGCCCGGCGCGCAAGACCGACGCGAACGGCGAGGCGGCCCACAGCCGCAGCGACACGCTCGTCGGCAACAGTCCGCAAATGCAGGAAGTCTACAAGGCGATCGGCCGCGTTGCTCCGCAGGATGTGACGGTGCTGATCCGCGGCGAAAGCGGCACCGGCAAAGAGCTGGTCGCCCGCGCGCTGTACCAGCACAGTCCGCGCGTCAAGGGACAGTTCCTGGCCGTCAATTGCGCCGCGATCCCCGATGCGCTTTTGGAAAGCGAGTTGTTCGGTCACGAGAAGGGTTCGTTTACCGGCGCCGATCAGCGCCGCATCGGCAAGTTCGAGCAGTGCTCCGGCGGCACGCTGTTCCTCGACGAAATCGGCGACATGTCGCCGCTCGTGCAGAGCAAAGTGCTGCGCGTGCTGCAATCGCAACAATTCGAGCGCGTCGGCGGAAATCAGACGATCACCACCGACGTTCGCGTGATCGCCGCCACAAATCGCGATCTTGAGAAAATGGTCGAAGAGGGAGAATTTCGCTCCGACCTCTATTACCGCCTGAGCGGATTTACGATCCAGCTTGCGCCGCTTCGTGATCGGCCCGAGGATCTCGCGCCGCTGCTGGAAAACTACCTCGCGCTCTTCAGCAAAGAACTAAGCAAGGACGTCCATGGCATCTCGCCCGAAGCGATGGATGTCCTGCTTAGTTATTCCTGGCCCGGGAATGTCCGCGAGCTGCAAAACGTGTTGAAGCAAACGCTGCTGCGGTCCGCCGGACACGTGATCATCCCCGATTTCATTCCCGACCGAGTCCGCGTTCCAGACGAGGATTTGGCGGAGATGCCGACCGGCGAACCGTCCGGCACCGACTTGCGGCGTTTCGTCGACGAGCGGCTGCAAGCTGGCTCGAGCGACCTGTACGCCGAAGCGCTGGAATTTATGGACCGTTACGTGGTAACGCGGGTGCTCCGCGTTTGCGATGGAAACCAATCGAAGGCCGCACGTATGCTAGGCATCACTCGCGGCTGCTTGCGGAGCAAAGTCCGATCGCTCAAAGTGTCGATCGACACGCTGGTGCAAGTCGAAGGCGAGCCTTGCGAAGTGTAAACGCCGGCGGTTTCACCTGCGATATTTGAGATGCGCTTGCTTGAGCAGGTCTAGCTCATCGCCGAGCGCGGCAACAAGCTCTGCAATCCGTGAGAGGTCCCCTTCCTCACCCGCCGTTTCGACCTTTTGAGCGGCATGAGCAGCTCGCACACCGCCGCAGCCGGCAACCAACCCTTTAAGCGCGTGCGCTTTCATGCGTACTGCAGAGGCGTTGTCCGACTTCGCGGCATCGCACAAATCTGAATAGAGAACGGGCGCGTCCTCAAGAAAAAACCCAGCCATCTCGACGAACAATTCAGAGTCGCCGCCAAAGCGGGCAAGTGTTCCTTCAACATCCAAGATGCATCCGGTCGGTACACTCTCGACTTTCATACATTCACCATCGCGGCGTTAAGAAAGGTCGCGGTACCTATCGCGGCCATCAATACATCATAACCTACTATGAATAATCTGCGAACCCCGTCGTGGCCCTCGGTTCACTGCGGGGGAGAAATTCTTTCATTGTCTATCGGCATAATGTTGGATCGTTGGGAGCCGTTTGCCATTCGAACGATGGTTGTCCAAGCACGTATTGTCGCAGCCGAAGGGGCGCGTCTGGCGGAAGACCGAATCGGCGGCGCTTTTCGGCTGGTGACCAGTGTTTGCGAATTTCTGCCGCGCAATGGCGGACTTCTTGAATATCGGGGAGCGAACGCAATGGATTTAGCGCTTTCATGGCTTGTGACTCCGATCCTTGGTTGAAACTATATTTAGTGTGATTCTGCATTCAAAACTTTCATCGTGGATCAATTGGCACCAGGCGCCTGTATACTCTACTACGTCGTGGCGACTACCAAAGCAAAACGCCGCGCTGCCGGTTTGCCAATGCTGGCACTTGTTGTCGCGACAAGTACGGCAGGGCGTAACGCAACTCTCATGCCGACGACTGGTCGGTATGGCCGCTGACTACTAAAATCGCAGGGCCGCCGCATGTCACGCGACCCATTCGATTTTCGACCTCCCCAGCAGACATCAACTTGCAAATGCCGATATCCAGCAACGCGCGGCAACTTCAGCATGAGCCGCCGCTTCGCGGCGAACCGTTTAGTGCCGAACACCTGTGGACTTTCGCCGAGCAATTGGCGACGCGGCACGTTGTGCGCCGCGGCGGAGCAGACCGGCGGCTCGTCCATCGATTTGAGGACAATAGTCGGTTCATCGCGGCCGCATACCGGACCGTCATCGAATCCGCGCAACAAGACGAGGTCTTGGCCCCGGACGCGGAATGGCTAGTCGACAATTATTACATCGTCGAAGAACAGCTACGCGAGATTCGCGAAGATCTTCCCCGGCGGTTTTACCTCGAACTGCCGAAGCTGACAGACGGACCCTTCGCCGATTTCCCCCGGGTCTACGAGCTGGCCCATGAGCTTGTCGTTCACACCGACAGCAGCTTGGACGAAGAGCTAATCGGAGGCTTCATCGCGGCCTACCAACGCAAGACCGCGCTTACCAGCGGTGAAATTTGGGCTGTGCCGATCATGCTTCGATTGGTGCTCGTCGAGAATCTACGTCGACTCTGCAGCCAGATGCTTGTCACGCGCGAAAGTCGCCCACAGGCGGAACTTATCCTCAAGAAATGGCAAGCGCAGGATGTAGCAATACCCCGACTCGATGCTAACCAGGATTGCTCCATTATTGTCGAGCTCGTTGAGCTATTGTCCCGCTCGAGCTTGATCCACCACGGCACGAGTGATCACGAGCTCTTCGAACGGCTCGGCGTGACGCCTGAAATGATTGACGAGTGCATGCGCAGGGAGCAGCAGCGGTTAGCAGCAAACCAGGTATCGATCGGAAACTTGATCACCAGCATGCGGTTGCTGACGGCGCTCGACTGGTCGTTGTTTTTCGAGCGCGTCAGCCTGGTGGAGCAGATCCTCCGGCAAGATCCGGCTGGAATCTACCCACTGATGGATTTTGCAACGCGAGATCAATACCGCCACGAGATCGAACGAATTGCCAAGCACGGTGAACACGACGAAACGCTAATTGCTGGAGCGGCGCTCAGGCACGCTTCGGCGAATTTGCAAAAACAGACGCAGGACCCGCGGCAACGTCACGTCGGTTACTTCGTAATTGGCGACGGCCAGGCGAAACTCGAAAGTGAGTTCAATTACCAGCCGAAGTTCAAGGTACGATTCGTGCGTTGGCTTCGCCGGCACGCGGCGGAGGCGTATCTGGGGGGTATCGCGCTCGTGACGTCTACTCTCAGCGCGGGCATAGCCGTCGCGGCGCAGTTGGCCGGCACAACGATTTCTGCAGGCATCATCCTCGGTTTCCTCTCGCTACTTCCGGCGAGCGAATTGGCCGTCGGGCTGATCAATTTTTTAGTGACACTTTCTATTCGCCCGCGCGTGCTGCCAAAGCTGGATTTCTCCGAGGAGGTACCGCCAAACTGGCACACGCTTGTGGTCGTGCCTACTTTGCTCAGTAGTGAGGAAGCCGTTCATCGCTTGTTGGAAAGACTGGAAATCCACTACCTAGCCAACCCGGAGGCCGGATTAAGTTTTGCTCTGCTGAGCGATTTTGTGGATTCGTTCGACGAAGAAACGGCAGATGACCGTGCACTGCTGGCGGTGGCCGCTGCAGGAATACAAGCGCTCAACGATCGGCACTCCGCCCACTCGGAGCAACGATTTTTCCTGTTGCACCGCCATCGACAATGGAATCCGATTGACAAAATATGGATGGGTTGGGAGCGAAAGCGCGGAAAGCTGCTGGAACTCAACCGCTTGCTCCGTGGTAGTCCGGACACCAGCTTCATCGTCACGCCGGACGAACGTGCGCAACTAACTTCGGTCCAGTTCGTCATTACGCTGGATTCGGACACACGGCTGCCTCATGCGGTCGCGCGTCGACTGGCGGGCACATTGGCGCACCCGCTCAATCGCCCGCACTTTGACCCCCAAACACATCTCGTCACCCGCGGATATGGCGTGTTGCAGCCGCGCGTCAGCGTGAGTCTGGCCAGCGCAAACCGCTCGTTGTTCGCGCGTGTGTATTCCAATAGCGGGGGGCTCGACCCCTACTGCACTGCGGTATCCGATGTCTACCAGGATCTGTTCGGCGAAGGGAGCTACACTGGCAAAGGCATCTACGATGTCGACGTGTTTACCGCCGCCACAAAAGACACGTTCCCCCCTAATCATATTCTCAGCCACGATTTGATCGAGGGTTGTTTCGCTCGCGTCGGCTCGGTGAGCGACGTTGAGCTGTTCGATGAATATCCAACTCGGGTCGAAGTTGAAGCACGGCGTCAGCATCGCTGGATTCGCGGTGACTGGCAACTACTTCCCTGGCTGCTTCCCCACGTTCCAACACTCGACGCAGCGCATAAGAATCCATTGAATGCGCTGTCCCGGTGGAAAATAGTCGACAATCTGCGGCGCAGCCTGGTTCCTATCTCGTTGGTGCTGTTGTGCCTGTCCGGCTGGATGGTTTTTTCCGATGCCGCAACCGTGGCAACACTTGCGACGGTCGCTGCTCTCGCCAGTCCATTTCTCTTCCACGTGCTGGCGGTGATTCTAACTTGGCGCCCGGGCAGTATTGGAAGCAACAGTTTCGAGACACTCTAACGACGGTCGGCCGTACACTATTGCAATGCTTGCTGGCACTTGTGCAACTGCCGTTTCGCGCCTATTACACAACGGACGCTGTCTTGCGAACGCTTTGCCGCTTGTACATATCTCGCCGCAAGTTGTTGGAATGGGAAACTGCCGACGCCGCCGAACGCCGATTAAGGCACAGATCGGCGTCGCTTTTGGTCGCAACGAGCTGGATTCCATTGGCGTGCGTGGTGGTCGGGGCGATGCTTCCGCCGGAATCGCGCACGGCCGCATTGCCGGCCCTGGCCCTATGGTTCACGTCGCCCGCAGTGGTGTACTATCTCGGCCGGCCACGGGTTGAGGCGACAGACCCCCTTTCGGCGGAGGATCGGCGTTCGTTGCGGCGGATCGCACGGCGGACCTGGTCATTCTTCGAGGAGTTCGTCGGGGCGGAGGATAATTGGCTCCCGCCCGATAACTACCAGGAGTTTCCCCGGCCGAAGATCGCCCACCGAATATCGCCCACCAACGAAGGGCTGTTTGTGCTCTCGGCCATTGCCGCCCGTGATTTCGGTTACGTGGGTGTGGATCAATTGGCCAGGACATTGCAGCGCAATCTCGATCATTGGACCAGGCTCGACAAGTATTCCGGACACTTCTACAACTGGTACGACACGACGACACTCGAGCCGCTTCCACCTCGATACGTTTCCACCGCCGACAGCGGCAACCTCGCCGCATGCTTTCTTACGGCGCACCAGGGGATCGAGGACATCTTGGCGGCGCCTTTGTTCGGCCCATTCGTTGCCGAAGGCGTGACGGATAGCGTGCAACTCGCCGAAGAAGCGCTGGGGCGTCTGCAGCCCGCGGCGCCCGATTTGTGAGCAAGGCGCTGGACTCGTTGGAAGTTGCACTTGGCGATTTGGGCAAGTCCGTCGCCTCTCCGGTTGCCGATGCTTGCGCGTGGTGGCTGGTCGTAGAAAACTTGAAGTCTCAATCCGATCGGTTGCCAGCGCTCCTGCACGATTTTGAAAAATCGCTTGGCCTCAAGGCAAGTGAACTGGCGTCGAAGGTACGTTGTCTGCAAGAAACGATCGCGGGCGTGCACCATGATGTGGAATCGATGATGCCGTGGGCCCGCTGCCTGCGGTCTGACGAAACACGGGCGAGCGAACATCAGCCGTGGATTCCGGCTCAAATTGTCGATCCGGCGTGGCAATCGGCGTGGGATCCGTTGCTTTCCGAGCTGCTGGCAATTCCAACGCTCTACGGCCTGGCGAGGCTCCCAGAGCGCGTCGCTCCGATGCTCGATTCCCTGACTGCGATCATCGATAGTGGCCGCGTTCCACAGGCTGAGGCGCAAGCGGCTCGTGCTTGGCTCGAGCATTTAAGTGGGCTACTGACACAAGGTACCGAGCACGCACAAGTTTGCCATGACCGAATGGTGACGCTCGGCCGACGCTATGAAGCGCTTGCCAGGGAAATGGATTTCACACTGCTATACAACCCGCAGCGCCGCCTGTTCGCCGTAGGGTTCAACTTGGAAGAAGGTCGACTGGACCGCGCTCACTATGACATGCTTGCGTCTGAAGCTCGTATCGCCAGTTTAGTGGCGATCGCCAAAAGCGACACCGATCACCGACATTGGTTCCAGCTCGGCCGCGCACTGACCGAAACGCCCAGCGGGGGCGTCGGGCTGTTGTCGTGGGGCGGCACGATGTTCGAGTTCCTGATGCCGACACTCTTCACTCGCGACGTGCCTGGTTCGTTGCTGGAGCGGAGCTGCGAGGCCGCCGTGGCGCGGCAAATCGCTTACGGCCGGCAGCGCGACGTTCCCTGGGGAATTTCGGAATCGGCATTTTCCGCCCAGGCTGCCAACGGGGACTACCATTATCAGTCGTTCGGCGTACCGGGACTCGGCCTGAAGCGCGGCTTGGGCAGGGACCTGGTTGTTTCACCATACTCAACCGCGCTCGCATTGCCGATTCGACCCGGCGCTGCGATGGCCAATTTCCGGGCACTGGCAAGCCAAGGCGCCGAGGGACCGTGGGGTTTCTACGATGCGCTCGATTACACGCCGGAGCGTGTGCCTAAAGGGGAACGCCGCGTCATCGTGTTTTGTTACATGGCGCATCACCAAGGCATGATCATGGCCGCGCTGAGCAACTTTCTCCGCGACCAGGCAATGCAACGCCGTTTCCAGCGCCAGCCGCTCGTGCGCTCGACCGATCTTTTGTTGCAGGAGCGGGTTCCTGCTGCCGTATTGCATTTCAATCCGCCGGAAGATACCGCGATCTCAGTTCCGTCGATACCCGTCACGACTGGTCCGGTCAGTCGGCAGATTTCGTCGCCGCACACCGTCGTTCCCCGCGCCCATCTGCTTTCCAATGGGCAGTACAGCGTGATGGTATCGAATTCAGGCGGCGGCTACAGCCGTTGTCGTGACCTCGCCATCACACGCTGGCGAGCGGACACTACCCGCGACGACATGGGGCAATTCATCTACCTGCGCGACCTGTCTAACAACAAAGTGTGGTCAGCGGGCTACCATCCCGTGCAATCCGAAGCCGACGCCTATGAGGTCACGTACTCGATCGACAAAGCCGAGTTTCGCCGCCGCGACGGAAACCTCGAAACCCATTTGGAAGTCACCGTCTCACCGGAAACAACGGCCGAGGTCCGCCAGGTGACGATCACCAACCATGGTCGAAAGCCGGCCACCGTCGAAGTCACCAGCTATGCAGAGCTCGTGCTGTGCGCGGCCCGAGCCGATGCAGCGCACCCGGCGTTCAACAAGATGTTCGTGGAAACAGAATTCCTGGGCGATTGTCCCGCGCTCATTGCGCGTCGCCGGCCGCGCGAGAACGGTGCCGAAGTACCTTGGGCGGTGCACGTGCTGGCCGCCCAGCCATCTTCGTTGGAGTGCCTGCAATTTGAGACCGATCGCGCCCGCTTCCTCGGCCGCGGTCGCACGCCCGCCTCACCCGCTGCGCTTGACGCAAATGCCCTTCTCACAGGAACCATCGGACCAGTTCTTGATCCAATCTTCAGCCTTCGCGGACTTTTGCACATTGCGCCCGACGAATCGGCAAGTCTGGCGTTCACGACGGGTTATGCCGCGTCGCGCGAAGAAGCCCTGCAGTTAGCCGATCAGTTCCGAGATCCGCGACTTGTGCTGCGCACTTTTGAAATGGCGTGGGCGCAAAGTCAGGTTGAGCTGCGACACTTGCACGTATCGCCAACGAGCCTGCAATTGTACCAGCGGCTTGCCTCCGCGCTGCTCTACCCAGACCCGTCGCTGCGTGCATCGCAGGCGGTGCTCAAGGCGAATCGGCTCGGCCAGAGGGCGCTTTGGCGGCATGGCGTGTCGGGTGATGAACCGATCATCCTGCTGCGCGTGAGCAAGCCGGACCATCGCAGTTTGATGCGCGAGCTGCTATACGCACATGAGTTCTGGAATACCCATGGCTTGAAGGCGGACTTGGTGATCATCAACGAACATCCCTCGGGCTATTTCGACCAGTTCCAAGAGCAGCTCTTGGAATTGATTAACACCACGACGCGCATGCCGATTTCCAAGCCGGGCGGCGTCTACTTGTTGCGCACCACGCAGATGTCGCCGGAAGAAATCTTGTTATTTCAGGAAGTGGCGGCGATTAGTCTCCTTGGCGACAATGGACCACTTGCGCGACAAGTCGAGATTTCCACGATTGTCCCGCCGGCAGAACGACCGAAACTTCGACCCGCCCGCGATGCCGTTGTTTCCGGCCAGACTGCCGACGGAAGACTTACCGAACCTCTGCAGCCGCTGGAATTCGCCAATCGTTTCGGCGGGTTCGATGCAAATGGCGACTACGTCATTCAACTCCAAAACGACACAAGAACTCCGGCCCCGTGGTCGAACGTCGTCGCCAATCCAACGTTCGGCTTTTTGGTCACCGATTCCGGCAGCGGATACACCTGGGCCGGCAATAGCCGCGAAAACAAGTTGACCTCCTGGTCGAATGATCCCGTCTCCGATCCACCCAGTGAGGTCGTTTATCTGCGCGACGAAGAAACCGGTACGGTGTGGACACCAACACCGCTGCCCATCCGCGACAAGTCGGAATATCGTGTCCAGCATGGACGCGGGTTTACACAGTTTCGTCACACGGCGCACGGTATTCACTCCGATTTCACTCTCTCGATCGCTCCGCAGGACGCCGTAAAGTTCGCCTGCCTGAAGCTTCGCAATGAGACCGACCGGCCGCGGCGACTGTCCATTACGTACTTCGCTGAATGGGTGTTGAGCGTCACCCGCGACACTTCTCAAATGCACGTTTACACGTCGCACGATGATGCAACAGGGGCGCTCACGGCCAGGAACAGTTACAACGAAGAGTTTCCCGACCAGGTCGCCTTTCTCCATGTGCTGGGAGGAGCCGATTCCGTGACGGGCGATCGCACCGAATTTATCGGCCGTAACGGTAACCTGCGCATGCCTGCTGCGATGCGCCGCGTGGATCTGTCGGGGCAGACGCGCGCCGGCTTCGACCCCTGTGGAGCGGTTCAGAAAAAGGTCAAGCTGCTCCCCGGCCAGGAGACCGAAGTTATTTTTCTGATCGGGTGGTCAGACGGCACGAATTCCGTCGCCGAAGTGCTCGCAGCATATGCCACGCGCGATCACGTCCACCAGGCGATCGAGAAAACGACGCGCTTCTGGACCGATGTTCGCCAGTCCATCGAAGTCCAGACGCCCAACCGCTCGTTCGATATTTTGGTCAATCACTGGTTGCTGTACCAAACGCTGAGCTGCCGCATCTGGGCGCGTTCGGCGTTCTACCAATCCGGTGGAGCGTACGGGTTTCGCGACCAACTGCAGGACGTGATGGCGCTCGTGTATAGCCTGCCGGATGTGGCGCGGCGGATGATCTTGCTGGCAGCGTCGCGGCAGTTCGAGCAAGGCGACGTGCAGCATTGGTGGCATCCACCGTCCGGTCGCGGCATTCGCACGCGGTTCTCCGACGATTACCTGTGGCTGCCGTTGGTAGTCAGTCACTACGTAGCCGCTACCGGCGACATGGCCATCTTGGATGAACCAATTTCCTACCTGCGATCACCGTTGTTGGAACCGCAGGAGGACGAGCGCTATGAGCTGCCCGAGATTTCACCAGTTACCGAGGACCTTTACTCGCATTGCCTTCGCGCGATTGACCATGCATTCCGCTATGGTCAGCACGGACTGCCGCTTATGGGCTGCGGCGATTGGAATGACGGCATGAACCGCGTCGGCGCACATGGCACCGGCGAAAGCGTCTGGTTGGCATGGTTCCTGAGAGTCGTGCTGCAGCAATTTGTTCCTCTGACAGAATCGCGCGGCGATACGCAACGAGCCTCGGCATACGCCGCCGAAGCCGAGCGGTTACTGAGCAACGTTGAGGCACACGCTTGGGATGGCCATTGGTATCGCCGCGCTTACTTCGACGATGGCACACCGCTTGGCTCGACTCAGAACGATGAATGCCAAATCGATTCACTCGTGCAATCGTGGTCGGTCATCGCAGGTGGTGATCCACAGCGTAGCCGCACTGCGATGCAAGCGGCCCAGGATCGGTTGGTCCGGGCCGATGATCACATCGTTCAACTTCTTGACCCGCCGTTCGACAAAACCCCGCTCGACCCGGGCTACATCAAAGGATATCCGCCCGGCATTCGTGAGAACGGCGGACAATACACTCACGCGGCCGCGTGGTTCGTACAAGCGCTGACAATGCTCGGAAAAGGTACCGAGGCCGTACAAGTGTTCGACGTACTGAATCCCATCCGCTCCGCTTCGCCGACAGGTGCAAAAAACTACCGTGTTGAGCCGTATGTTGTTGCAGCTGATGTCTACAGCACGCCACCCCATGCGGGTCGGGGCGGTTGGTCTTGGTACACCGGCTCGGCCGGCTGGATGTACCGCGTCGCGATCGAATCCATTCTTGGTGTGCGATTGCGCGGCGACCGTCTGACGATATCGCCGTGCATTCCGGCGGATTGGCCGGGCTACGAGATTCGTATTCGCCGGCGATCAACGACGTGGAATATTCGTGTCGAAAATCCAGCCGGCGTCGAGCGCGGTGCAACGCAAGTGACGGTTGACGATAGACCAACCCCGCATGGCGAAATCTGCCTGAACGATGATGGCCGGACTCATCGTGTGCAAGTGGTTCTGGCCCGCGTCGATTCGACACAAATAGCATCTGGCAATGGAGAACCCAATGTGGACGTTCCGGAACCACACAACTCGTCTTTTAAGGAGTTCAAACACGTTCGCTGAATCGCGCTGTTTTTCCATCCTACCAATAAGCGGGCGTTAACCAGCCTCGCGGCTCATAATGCGACTCGATGGCGTAAAAGTTGCAAGCTAGTTTAGGCTCGACAGACTGCCTACAATGCATCACGCTGTTATGGGAGGATACATCTATGCCAACATGGAGCGAGTTACAGTTGCGCCGCCGGGAAACGGATCGAAAAGCTACGCGAGTTAGCGCGGATGAAGTCCTCGTCTTGGATGCCCGCGCCCGCATGACGCCAGGAAACTTTGTTGAAGAAAAGCTGCCTTGCGCTTTCCAATGAGCGGCGCGTCGTTCGACGTGTTCCCAAGTAGATCTCTCTAGCTCCTACGTCGTGCGCGAATCACCGGGGATTGTCACGTGTCGTAGGGTTTCTTGCCTAGCGGCGGATTGACCGCGTGTGCGGGTGCGGCCCTGCGATAGTACTGCGCAATTCTGGCACGCGACGTGCGAGTAGTGCCTCGGCCGCCCTTCCTGGTGGCTCGGCAAGTTTCACCAATGGATCAATCCAGTGAAGAAATCAACGATAGAAAACCGTCTTGAGGTCGGCGTATTCACCACGGTCGAAAGTGCGCGCTGCGCTGTTCAAGGATTGCTAGCAGAAGGCTTCCCAAAAGATCAGATCACCGTGATGTGTTCCGATGAAACGAAGGAACGCTACTTCCAAGAGTTTGAACGTCAGGAACCAGCCGGCACCTACACGCCGGCCGCAGCAATTACCGGAGCGACCATTGGAGCTCTACTGGGAGGAGCATCAGTGGTCGTCGCCTCGGCCGCGACCGGTGGCGTGGCGATTTTGGCGGCTGGCCCCATCACCGCTTGGGCAGGCGGTGTCGCCGGTGGGTTGGTCGGGGCCATGATGACCCGCGGCGTCGAGAAGGAGCTGGCCAATTTTTATCAGCAAGCGGTTATTGACGGACAAATCCTGGTGGCCGCGGAAGAACCCGGCGGCCATGCAGGCGGCGCTCCCAACGACCGGCCGAGTTTAGCAGACGCCTCGCGAATTCTCGCCGACGCCGGTGCCAAGCCGCTCGAATTGCCCAAAGGTTAGTGCGCGGCGACGTCTGGCGTTGCCCGAATGTTGAACGCCCACTTGTATAACCTATATCCATGTGTAAATTCGGTTTACCTTGGTGACCGTGCGGGCAATCGTGAGCGCCGAGTCGACGCCAGATCTCTCCCTCGCGTAAAATAAGGCAGCTCTCTTTTTTGAGACGTCGTAACGGGACGAATTGGCATATCGAATGCAGTAAGCGAACACAAACCGCAGATTTACCGGCGCGGCTGTCTCGTTTTGGCCGCCCACAGTTCGAATTGTAAAGGAGAAATGTCATGGCCAGCTCAGTACGGTCAAAGCGCGACGACGTTGCGGAACAGGCGTCGACGATCGCCAGGGACTTGAACGAGGTCGGCAACGCAACCCGACGGATGGCAAACGACAGCGTTGAAGCCTTACGCGAATCTGCCAACCAATACCTTGATGAAGGACGCACCCGTGTTCGCGAGCTCAGTGAGACGGTGCAGCACCGCGTACAAGATCAGCCGATGAAGTCGGTTCTGATTGCGGCGGGCATCGGCTTTCTGCTCGGGGTATTGTGGGTCCGCCGATAGCGCCGGACCGACAGTGGTTCCCCAACGCAGTATCTCCCTGGATGCATTGATGATTGTCACGCCCCACGATGCATACGGTCGGACGCGCCAGGGTGATAGTGAATCGGAATCGCGCACGGCAGATTCCAACACTCAGGCGGCACCGGACGCCGAGCCGGATGCTTCCAAAGCACCGAATCCCCTTGAACCGTTGCTGGAACAGATTGCTGCCGTGAGAGCGTACGCGCAGCATTATTTTGAGGCTCAAACCGACGCGGCGCGGGCCGCCATACGGCGCACGATGCTTAAGGCAGCAGCCGGCCTCGGCGCCGCCATCGTGGCCGTCACGTTTGTGATTGCGTGCACGATCATGTTGGCCGACGGCCTCGCGGAATTGATTGGCATCGCCGCCGGCGGTCGCCCGTGGGTCGGCAATGTTGCGCTCGGCGGCGGCGTGTTGTTGATAATCGCGGTGAGTGCCGGCGTCTACATCACACGGAAGCTGCGAAGTGCCAGAGAACACACGATTCGCAAATATGAAAATCTCCACGATGCACAACGAGCAAAGTTCGGTGTCGACGTCACCCAGCGAAAGTCAACGTGACAGCGAGCTTTCCGAAGCCGACTACCTGGCTCGCGAAGTCGCCGACGCCAGGGCGGCCCTGACTGAATCACTCGCCGGCTTGAAGCTCGGCGTGACCAACAGCACCGATATTCGGCAGTGGGTGAAGTACTATCCGTGGGCATCGCTGGCGCAGCCACGGCAGCCGGCTTTGCGGCTGCTGCGGCGGTCACGCCCGCCAAGGGGGAGTCTATAAACGACAAGATCTCGCGGTTGCGTCCAAATGGGCAGCCGACCTCTGCAGTTGATTCTCCAAGTGTGCCGACGCAATTCAGTTCGCCCAGGCAGTCTTCCGTCACAGACCAGTTGATCAACTCGGTTTTCGATCTGGCCAAGGTGCTTGTTCAAACCTTGATCGTGGCAACATTCCAGCGGCCTGCCGCTGCGGAAAATCAGGTTCCCGCTCCCGCAGAATCACGTACGACCAGCATGGACACATAACGGCCAAAAATTGCATGATTGGCCTCACAATTGCTGAAAATCCCCTCGTTCTCCAGGCCTGCGCACCCGCGGAGAGTTGGCACGATACGTGCTGTCTATCGGTGGACCGTGCGCGTGCGTCGGTACTGACCACGCGCTTCCAGCCAAGGTTTGACACTTCATTGTTACGGGGGGAGCGAACCGATGACGCATTCTCTTGGTAAATATTTGCTGGCCGGCTTACTTTCAGTTGCATTCCTCGGTTGCGAGCCCCGACCCGTGGTTGTCGACCCTGACGATGGGGATACAACCATAATTGAAGACGATGCGGATCTCGTCGTTCCCGATGGTTCCACGACGCAACCGGAAACCGGTGTGGATGTCCGAGTCGGCGGTGGCGAGGGTGTCGACGTAGACGTCAACCCCACTCAGCCCGATTCCAGCCCATCCGGCACGAGCACGAACTCCCAGCAAAATACGACCCCGAACGGGCAACGCTAAATAACCCTCCGCGCGGGGTACTTGTCGGCCCGCGCAGCGGTGGCTCGGCCGCTCCAGATCTCTGGCACCTGCAGGTCTTCGCGCGATGAGCAAATCGACTTCAGAAACCGTACAACGACCGCCCCAGAAACAATCGCGCCAACCGGGGATCGAGTCCCGCATGAAACCGCTTCCGGAATCGGAAGGGGCCGACTACCGCCCAGCCGGAAAACTTCAAGATCTTGTAGCGTTGATTACGGGTGGGGATAGCGGCATTGGACGAGCCGTGGCGATCGCCTTCGCCAAGGAGGGAGCCAACGTGGCGATCGTCTATTTCAACGAGCACGAGGACGCCAAGGCTACGAAATCCCGCGTCGAGGAGTTGGGTCGGAGGTGTCTACTGCTTGCCGGCGACGTGGGAGATCCAACTTTTTGTGCCGATGCCGTCTCTCTAACCCTTGAAGACCTGGGCAAATTGGATATCCTGGTGAACAACGCGGCCGAGCAACATCCACAAGAGAGCCTGCAAGATATAACGCCTGAGCAACTGGAACGGACCTTCCGCACAAACATCTTCGCGTATTTCTATATGGCACGGGAAGCCTTGAACTACATGCAGCCGGGCGGGGTGATCATCAACACCAGTTCGGTCACCGCCTATCGCGGCAGTGCTCACCTGGTCGACTATGCGTCGACGAAGGCGGCAATCGTCGGGTTCACGCGCTCGTTGGCGTTGGCGCTGGCTGACAAGGGCATTCGTGTGAACGGCGTGGCACCGGGCCCGATTTGGACTCCGCTCATTCCCAGCACGTTCGAAGCCGACGAAGTGGCAAAGTTCGGTTCTGACGTCCCCATGCGACGGGCCGGCCAACCGGAGGAAGTGGCCCCGTCGTACGTTTTTTTGGCATCCTCGGATTCGTCCTACATGACCGGCCAAATGCTGCACCCAAACGGCGGCGAAGTCGTCAATGCCTGACGAGCTCGAGGATTCGGTTGGTTCGTTTCTCGTTTTTGGAGGATTCCAATTATGACACGGAAACTTGGATCGGTCTTGATCGCCCTCGCGACGGTTTGCATTGTCCTGGCGGACGCCAGCGACGCGCAGGCCCGCCGCCGCGGCGGTGGAAGTAACGGCAGCTGGGGCAGCAATGGCGGAAGCAACGGTAGCCACGGAAGCTGGGGTGGCCGTGGGCGTCGCAATGGCAGCCACGGCAGTTGGGGCGGCCGGTGGCGACGAAATGGCAGCCACGGCAGTAACGGCAGCTACGGTGGCAACGGCTCACATGGCGGTTACAACAATGGCTGCGGCAGCAACGGCGGTTCCTATGAAGCAGGTTCCCATAGCGGCGGCGCGTATTACGGTGAGGGTACCGTCCATTCGGCACAAGGGCAAAGTGAGGTGCGTTACTACGGCCGGCGGAACGGCGAATCCACCGCCGCGCCCGCACCGATTCACATGGAGGGCGAACAATCGAGCAATCGGCCCGAAACTCGCGACAATGAAACTCAATACAACACCTCCGGTCAAGGGACCGATCCCGGCTTGAATCCTCCCACGCCCCCGGGTCAATCGGGACAGGGGCCAGCAGGCACCGCGCCGAGTAATAAGCCCGGCGTGGAACGTGGCACAGGTACATAATCGCACCAAAACATAGCATCGCCGATCCCCGCTCCGAGCGGCGGCGAATTGCGTGACTCGCTGGCCAGGCGAATTCCCCCACCGCTTGGCCGGCGATTTTTTTGCGCGCGGCAATGTTCATGCGCAACGGCGTTGAATTTGAACTACCACGAGCACAAACGAAACGAAGAAAGAAGCGGATGAGGCATGAGTGATGATGGTAGTGGGCGATAAGCCAAACGCATTTGTCCATACTTCATCTTACATCAATCATCTTTAATTCCCTTTGCGAGGTTCGTGCGCCTGGATTGGCAACCGCATGGTTGGACAGGCCGCAAGGGTGACGCGGCATAACACTGTTAACAGATTAACAGTGGCATGCCGCGCGATGATTGTACCGAGAGAGCGGTAAACGAGATGATCAGCGAGTGCGGAACTTTAAGCCGCATTTGCAGACTTCTAATCGTGCCGGTACTTGAGTGCCGCATTTGGGGCACTTCTTTTTCCAAGACTGCTGCACCGGTTTTTTGGTTTTGGTTTCTACTGATTTCGCAGCGCGCAGGCGAACCAATCTTGGTTCGTCCGCTTGTTGCATTGCACACTGCGGATGGATGCCACCGGCCGAGTAGGTGGCTTTGCCGCAGATCGGACAGAGATTCCTGGGAGGCTGAGGGACGATGTCGATGGTTTTTTCGCTGCTCATCTGGCCCTCATGGGAGGCTTGTCGGCCGCCCCTAAGCTACATCGCGATGCGGCGCTTGGCTCGCTTCGCCTCGGACATCGAAAACCGGCCGCCGACGTAACATTCGGCGGCCGGTGTACATTTTCAACAGCGTGCGTCCGGCTTAGCGCCGGCCGTACGCGGAGCTGCCACGGCCGCCGCCACCGCCACCGCGGCTGCCACCGTAACCGCCGCCGCCACCGCCGCTACGCGGCTCTTTGGGTCGCGCTTCGTTGACCGTCAATCGCCGGCCGTCCTGCTCGCTTTCGTTCAACCCGCTGATGGCTTCCAGGGCGGAATTGTCATCCGCCATTTCGACGAAACCGAAACCCTTGCTTCGGCCCGTGTCGCGATCTTGAACCACTTCGGCGCTGCGAACGGTGCCGTACTGGGAAAACAATTCCTCCAGCCGGGCTCCATCCACGTTATAGCTCAAATTTCCTACGTAAAGTTTCTTACCCACAACGATACTCCTACGAAACAGTCCAATCTCAGGACAGAGCCGACCCAATCAAGACTTTCCGGGTCGAACCGAAAGGGACCAACATGGTGGTCCGCCAAGTGGGCCGGCGAAAGAGAAAGGAGCAGGCCGATTGCTAAAGGAATGCGTGCTACGATCGCGTCGTCAAACCAACTTGCCATACAGTATAGTCGCCAGGTGCTTTCCTGGCTAGGGCGCGGCAATGACTGAGATCGATATACATCGTCGGGACGTTGCCGGTATAGGCGTCTTTGTCCGCCATCCCAGATGAAGTCTTCGCTGAGCCAGCGGCCAATGGCCGGGTCGTACCAGCGGGCGTTGTTGTATTGGAGGCCGGCGATTGGCTCGCCGTAGCGGCCCGTCCAGCCGAAGGCGGCGTCGATGGCTGGTGTGTCTAACCGTTGCCGAAGCAGTCGTACTCGACGTGCTCGACGATCATGGCCGAGGAATTGATCCAGTCGCAGACCGTGCCCAAGTGGTCGGTGAGCGGCCAGAGCAGGAAGTTCGTTGCCGCGCTCGCTGGACCACTACACCGTTGTCGTCCCACTTCTAACAAAGTGGACGAAATCTGAAACCTCGTCGCTCAGACTCCGGTGCGCTGAAGAATGATAGGTCGATATATTGACGCACAATATTCTTCACTTGATGTGCTGTGAGCGAATGGAGACCCAAGTTTTCTGGAACTATCAATAATCCAGTAAAAGGAACTATAACTTCACTTTGAATCAGAAAGGGATCTTCAATCTCAATCCCGAGGTCTCCCTCGATATGAAATTCCGATGAAAGTGAGACGGCGAACTTATTCGTATTCTTGTGAGTGAATGCGAGCTCGCTCGTTGCGGTCGGTCAGCTCCACCAGCCGGTTGAACTCATCGTATTTGAAGCTCCGCGCGTCGCTGAGTGGACTGGTATTCGTCTCGGTCGCCACACGCCCGGCCAGGTCGTAGGTCCACGTCGTGGCGTAGTTGTTGCCGTCCTTCAGCGTGTGGATTTGGCCGTCGTTGTAGTACGTGTACTCGACGTCATCCCCGTTCGCATCAATCTCCTTCTCCAGCCGCAGGAGATTGTCGTACTGGTACTCGGTCGTGTGGTTGAGCTGGTCGTGAACGAAGCGGAGGTTGCTCGCCGTGTCGTATTTGTAGAGGACTGGCGTCGCCGTTTGACCGGGCAGGCGGAGCTCGGTGAGCCGGCCGGCCGAGTCGTAGTTGTAGTCGGTGGTGCGAACTTCCGGGTCGATCAGCTTGTCGAGCTGGCCGGCCGCGTCGTAGACGAACGTGGTTGTGAAACCCAGCGGATCCATAAGTACCGTGGGGCGATGACGCTTGTCGTAGATGTAATGCGTCGTATTGCCGCGCGGATTGCGCTCGTTGATCAGCCGACCCAGGGCGTCGTACCCAAGATGCGTCACTGGAGCAGTGGCGGAGCCAGTGGCACCGTCGGGATCGGGGGCCGTTACTTGGATTGGGCGATCGAGAAGATCAAAGACAAACTCAGTCCTGCGACCCTGCGGATTAATGATGGCAGTGCGGTTGTCGGCTTTATCGTATTCGAATTTGGTGACGATGTTTTCATCCGGTCCACCACCGCCCGGAACGACGTTGCCGCTGGAACCAAGCGAAGCCGGAAAAGCCGACCTGACCGGCGTTTTATGAAGAGCCCCGCACGATAAATTCAGCGCATAAAAAACCCCCGGTCGAGCCGGGGGCAGTGGGTTGAAATCAATGTAAACGACAGTCGCCTTGAGCAATTCAAATCGACGCCGGGTTGACCGCGCGTTCGGCGATGCTGGTGAGCAACTGGTCGGTAGCTTTTTCTTCGTCCAGCGTTTGCTCGAATAGTTCGGCCACGTACTCGTTGTTGAGTTGCCGTGCAAATGCTCGAACCGTGCCGTAGGCGGCGATCTCGTAGTGCTCGACGCGTTGGGCGGCGGCGATCAAGCCAGCGTCGATCGTATCGGGATCGCCTTCGGCGTCCAGCACGTTGCTTCCCTCTTTGATCAAGCCGACCACGCCGTCGCATTTGACTCGTTCGGCGTCGATACCCAAGCTTTCAAAAACTGCTTCGAGCCGCTCGATGTGTTTTTCCGATTGGCGCAAATGGTTTTCAAACGCTTGCTTCAAGCTGGGGTTATGGGCTTTGTCGGCCAGCTGCGGCAGTGCCTCGACGATGCGATGTTCCGCGTCATAAAGATCCTTCAATTCGTGTTTGAGTAAATCCTCCATCGAATTGAATGTTTCGCCCGTGAAGATTCCCATGATTGGCCTCCTGAAGTGTAGTCGCACAGCATGGATGGCTACCGGCACGTCGATTCGTGTGACTCGCGCACGGAGACGCAAAAACGCTACTGCGACGGACAATGTTCCGACGTATCAACACACGAGCACACAGCGTGCCGATGACGGAACTGGTAGAAAAAGCGGCCGAGACTAAAAAGAGATACGCGGGGCGGCGGCATCGGCTTAGAGCCTTCGGCGTTGCCGAAAGTCTTAGTGCCTGAGTGCTAACTTGGCGGGAACGCCGCCCCGCGTATTGGGCCTTCTACTGAAAAATTCGCAAATCAGTTCGGGTGGGAGTGTCGCTGTGTCGCGGCTACGTTGCATCCGGTGTCCATATGCCGGCAAACCCGGAAATGTGGACACAGAAAGCGGCCTCGAGCATTGTTCGCGAACTCCCGCCTCAGGATGGGATTATATGGAGCAAACCCCATGCCGAGGATTTTGGCGGGGCGAAGTCGTAATGGTGCGAGGGTATCGTGAAAAGCGGTTTCGCACAGGCATTTTCTGCAGAACACCGCAAACGTGGCGCTTTTCGAAGAGCGAAACCTATCACCGCAAATTTAAGTCAGCGTCGAGGATATGTCCCGCGAGAGCATCGTAGGCGCATAAAAGTGCCAGCATGCGCTGTGCTCTCGGGCGCCACGTTGGTCGCGCAGCGTTCATTTTAAGCCGAAAGCTTAAACTTCACGCGTAAACCTTGGGATGTTTCCGCTTGAATCAACGACCCGCTGGCGACGCTTTGTAGAATCCACCATGGCGAACTGACGCACCGACGCCGGAGAACGCCGCTGCCGGTGCGAGAATCAGTTCGCCGGTTCGTGTTGAGTTTCCGCTTTCGCCGAGCACACGGATATACTGAGGATTCGCAAACCAGAACGGTCTGCCGGAGGTGAAAGTCGATGGCCCGGCGACGTAACGCCCCGAAAATGGCCGGCGGGGATTCGGCCGATTTGCAAACCAACACAACCGCCTCCCTTGGTCCGACCGATATTTCATCGGCGGCCACTCGGGAGGCGCTCTCGCTGCAGGTAAAAGCGCTGTCGCGTCTGCACGAGTTGGCAATGCGGCTGGCCAGCACTTCCGAGCCGCAGCCTGCGTTGCAGGCGATTCTAGATACACTGGTCGACGTCCACAACGCCGATTTCGGATTGTTGTCCCTCTACGATCCGGCGAGCGGGTATCTCTTAGCGAATGCGTGCGTTGGCTTCGACGAGGCGGCATTGGCCAGCGTGGCAAGAATCTCACCAACGCCGGAATCGGGCGCATGCGGCAGCGCATTTGCATATAAGACGCGCACGATTGTCGAGGATGCTCAGGCCGAGCCGCAATTCGACGCTTGCCGCGAGATCGCCCGAGCAGTTGGCTTTCGCGGCGTGCACAGTACGCCCATTCTCACGAGTGCCGGCGAGGTGCTTGGCATACTTTCGGTGCATTTCAAAGACTCACGGCTTCCGAGCGACTCGGAGATTCAACTTGCCGATTTGTGCGCCCGTCACGCGGCCGACGCAATTGTATAGCGCGAAGCCGGCAAGCACTTCGCGAAAGCGAGGAGCGGTTTGCGCGATTCATGCAACACTTGCCCGGCCTGGCCTGGATCAAAGACGTGTCTGGTCGCTACGTGTATGCCAACGATGCCGCGCACAAGGCGTTTCAAACAACGGCCGAAAAACTGTACGGCAAATCCGATCCGCAATTGTTTGAACCGGAAACGGCCGCGCAATTCGAGCTTAACGACCTGCAAGCGCTCGGCTCGGAATCTGGATTGCAGACGATCGAAACGCTGGAACACGGGGATGGCACGCTGCACCACTCGCTGGTGAATAAATTCTCGATTCCGGGTGTCGACGGAGCGCCCGCCTGCGTTGGCGGCATGGCGATCGACATCACGGATCGCAGGCGAATTGCGGAATCGCTTCGCTCGAGTGAACAACGCTTTCGCACGCTGGCGAGCCATGCCCCGGTGGGGATCTTCCAGTCGGGGCCGGACGGCGACACCGTGTTTGTGAACGAATGTTGGTGCACGATGTCGGGACTGTCTGCCGAACAGGCGCTTGGCAGCGGCTGGTTGCGAGCCGTCCATCCAGAGGACCGCGAGCGAGTCGAAACCGGTTGGAGCGAGGCGGTCCGCGCCGGCGCTTCGTCCGAGGCGGAGTTCCGCTTCCTGCAGCCCGACGGCCAGGTCTCGTGGCTGCAAGGGAACGCGGTGCCGCTGCGGAATCCCGACGGAAAACTGGCGGGCTACATCGGCACGGTGGTCGACATCACGGCGCGCAAGACGGCGGAGATCGCGCTGCGGGAAAGCGAGCAGCGATTCCGCCACATGGCCGATCACGCGCCCGTGATGATCTGGGTGACCGATGCAGACGGTGCCTGCACGTTCCTTGGCAAATCGTGGTACGAGTTTACGGGCCGCACTCCGGAGGCGAGCCTGGGCTTCGGCTGGGTGGATGCTGTGCATCCGGAGGATCGCGAATCGGCACGCTCGTCGTTCCTCGTGGCGAATGCCGGGCAACGCGCGTATCGGGTCGAGTACCGCGTGCTGAACAAAGACGGTCAGTATCATTGGGTGATCGACGCCGCTGTGCCGCGACTTGCTGGGGACGGGCGTTTCCTGGGTTTCATCGGATCGGTGATCGATATCACGGAACGCAAGCTGGCGGAGGAAGCGCTGCGGACCAGCGAACAAATGTATCGCGCCATCGGCGAGTCGATCGACTATGGGGTGTGGACTTGCGACCCGCAGGGACGTTGCACGTACGCCAGCGAATCGTTTCTCACGCTGGTGGGAATGACCCAGGAACAATGCTCGCAGTTTGGCTGGGGCGATGCGCTTCACCCCGATGATGCCCGAGCGCACGATCGCGGCCTGGCGCGAGTGCGTGCGTACGGGCGGAACATGGGATGTGGAGCATCGCTTTCGCGGTGCCGACGGGAAATGGCACCCGATCCTGGCGCGAGGCGTTCCCGTCCGAAACAAGCACGGTGAGGTTACGGCATGGGCCGGCATCAATTTGGACATCAGCCGACTGAAGCAAGTGGAGGAAGAACTGCGCGACGCCGACCACCGCAAAGATGAGTTTCTGGCCGTGTTGGCCCACGAGCTGCGGAATCCGCTGGCGCCAATTCGCACCGGATTGGAATTGATGCGGCTGGCCGGCGACGATCACGCGGCAATCGAGGAGTTGCGCTCCACGATGGATCGCCAGTCGCAGCAGATGGTGCGGCTCATCGACGACTTGTTAGATGTCAGCCGCATTACACGCGGCACAGTGGAGCTGCGCAAATGCCGGGTGGAGCTCAGCGCCGTGATTGAAAATGCGGTGGAGACGGCCCGGCCTATCATCGAAGAAATGGGCCACAAGCTCAACGTGACGGTTCCCAAGCAGCCGATTGTGCTCGAGGCGGACGGCACGCGCCTCTCACAAGTCATTGCGAACTTGCTCAATAACGCGGCCAAATACATGGACCGCGGCGGTTCGATCGTGCTGGTTGCCGATCGGCAGCAAAGCACCGCCTTCGTGACCGTGAAAGACTCGGGCATCGGCATCCCGGCAGAAATGATCGACCGCATCTTCGACATGTTTACACAGGTGGACGGTTCGCTCGAGCGCTCGCACGGCGGCTTGGGCATTGGACTGACGTTAGTCAAGCGACTGGTGGAGATGCACGGTGGGTCAGTGGCGGTGCGCAGTGCCGGGCCCGATCAGGGCAGCGAATTTACCGTCCGCTTGCCGGCGGTGGTTGGCCTGTTAAGCGAGCCGGTCCAAACCAACGGCGGTGCGTCGTTCGCGGCCGACAAGCGGCGCATCCTGGTCGTCGACGACAACGAGACCGCAGCGAATGTGCTCGCCATGTTGTTGAAGGCCCTGGGGAACGACGTGCGTACGGCCTTCGACGGATTGACCGCCATTGATCTGGCCGAGCAATTTCGGCCGGACATCGTGCTGTTGGATATCGGAATGCCGAAACTCAACGGCTACGAGACCGCACGACGGATCCGCGAGCAGCCGTGGGGCAAGGAAATGGTGCTGGCCGCTTTGACCGGCTGGGGACAAGAAGAGGACAAAAGGCGGACGCGGGAGGCGGGTTTCGATCATCATTTCGTGAAACCGGTCGAGCCAGACGTTTTGCAAAAATTACTTGCGGAACACGAACCGTCGGCGCGATAAGGCGGTAGCATGTGCGACGATCCTCGCCTGGTATTTCATGGCGACGGCGGGCGTTGTGGGATTTGGAACATCGCGCTGGTCGCAGCCGCGTCAGGATGTCCAATCCATAGCCACCCTTTGGACGTCGCATGACGAGGTATTGTTCATTGTGCAGGGTTCAGAAGCGAGCCGAATTCCTTGCTTTCTAGGGGATTGCGCCACGCTAAAGCGGAAGAGTTTACCGGCCCATCAGTTCCCAGGTTGCCGGCGCAAAAAATCACCGTAAGTACCGCAGCCACAAGAGTTTTGCAGACCCCACCGGAGGGGTAAGCGGTATGACATTTGCGGTAGG
The DNA here is from genome assembly GCA_963786455.1 of uncultured Planctomycetota bacterium. Lineage (GTDB taxonomy): Bacteria > Planctomycetota > Planctomycetia > Pirellulales > Lacipirellulaceae > JABDGM01. The sequence goes on from CAWAZX010000026.1 coordinate 37,636, forward strand.
AACTCGTGACTCGGATTGGTAGTTCAGCAACTTGTACGACTCTTCATTAACTCGAAACGGAACACGACCATGTCGACAGAACCTACCATATTAGTCGTTGGAAACAATTCAGAAGATCGCGAATCGATTATTCGAACGCTTGATTCAGAGCCGTATCGCGTGCTTGCCAGCGATCGTCCCGATGAGGCCGGACAGCATCTAAACCATGGCGCTGAGCTGGTGATTATCGACCTTCAGTCCAACGCATTTGACGCTCTTGATCTTCTGCGTCGATGGCATACGTCGCAGCCGCAAACGGCGTTCGTCTTCATTACGGAGGATCGTGATGTGACCTCGGCCGTCGAGGCGATGAAACTCGGAGCGGCCGACTGCCTCGTAAAGCCTGTAGACCAGGAAGAATTGCGGATGCTGGTGGCAAAACTGCTGGATGGCCATCCGGAATCGCACGATGAAACGCGCGGCGGAAGGAGATCTCGCCAGAACATCGAAATACCACCTGGTACGTCGCTCGAGGATTTGCAGCGGGCCGCGGTTGAACAGGCGTTAGCTCAGCATCACGGCAATCGAACTCACGCCGCCAAGATGCTGGGCATCTCGGTCCGCACGCTGCAGCGAAAGCTCAAGTCCTGGGGCATGCCGCTAGCGGCCACGTCTCATCACCACTTGGCGCCGCACCATTATTTGCTGACGCCTCATGAGACGCATTCGACATTCAGTGCCCACGCGCATTGAGCGCCTGGCGAGTCCGTCCCGGGAAATCTCTTTCCAAAAACGAGGTCCGCTGCGCGAGCAAGGGCCGCGCCGCAATCTTGCTTGCCCTGTGGGCACCAATTCCAAATAGCTTTTACTAAAGCTGTTGCCCCAACGGCCTCAACACCGGACGCATTGGGTGTGCGAGCCCGGGCGATTCAGGACCTATGACGGCCGCTGGTATTTGGCTGGCAATTGCAACACCCTTTGAAATAGTCACGTCACATCGATGCTCCGCGAGGCTTGAATGTCCTCGCGATTGAATCCGCGCTCTCGTGAAGGTTCTGAGCGCAATAGCAACGGCCCGGCAGATGTTTGCAATCTGCCGGGCCGTTTGACTTCGATGATCACTTCGAGCGTGCCTAAAAAAGGCGTCGCCGTGCGATCGTGCCTCTGCTATAAGCCTAAGCCACCGGCGGACGAAACCGCGGGGCGATCAGGCTAATTAAAAACAGAACCAGAAACACGAAGAACAGCACTTGTGCTATCGAGCTCGCCGTACCGGCAAGCCCACCAAAGCCCAGCGCCGCGGCGATCAAAGCGATCACCAAAAATGTAAGTGCCCAGCTCAACATGATGCACCATCCCTTCTCGGTAACGAATTGGAGGACGTACCACATGCATGGCAGAGCGCGATTGTCGCGGCATACCACGTATTTGGTTTCTGTAACACTGTCACAAAATGACCGCAATTGGCGTGCCGAATGCCGCGCCAGTCGTCATTGCGTCCCCTTCGTGCAATTGTGTCGCGGTAACGACGCGCTATGCTGCCATCCTGGCACATATTTGACCAACCGGCTCCGCCAAAACTTCGGATACGCACTTTGCATTGTTTTGACGCGTGATGAATTGCCGGTTTTGAACTTGTCGAAAGGAGAAATTCCGTGCGTGCGTTAATACTTATCGCTGCAATCATCTTGTTGATGGCCTTGGTGGGTTGGATTACCTTCGGCACTGCTCCAGGTCGTTCCAGCATTAACCTGGAAACGGAGCAAATTCGGCACGACACGCGCGAGGCACTGGACTCCGGCACCGACGCGCTACACAAGGCTGAAGACGCTGTGCGGCCTGATGACACTCAGGTGGATCCAGCCGACTCAAATTAAGCCATCGCCCTCACAGATTTCAGAACGGCGTTGACTGCGGGAAGAAAAAACGCGGCTCGACGGGCCACACAGGAATCACAGATTGCGTGAAACCGATGCGTGTCTCGCGAGCCGCGATAGTTGGTTGCAATGCGCAACACGTGGTAAGCAGGGTTATTTGCTCGCCGATTCAAATTCACGAAGCTGCCGCTCGGCTTCATCGCGCGCAATCCCGTATCTCTTTTGCACGGCACCTAGGAGTTGATCTCGTTTGCCTTCGATCCGATCGAGATCGTCGTCGGTCAGCTTGCCCCATTTTTCTTTTACTTGGCCGCGGAATTGCTTCCACTGGCCCTTCACAGTGTCCCAGTTCATCTTGGATTCTCCTTCTATCGATGCGACTTACGATTCCGATTCCTTACAATCCCTTTCTGCTCCGCGCCGTTGGGTTTTCGGATGCCAATCGGCATCGCAAAAGTGCTGATCAAAGCGTCGGAGTGCTTCCAGTCGCCGTCCCAACTCGCGTGCCAGATTTGCATCTTCTGCGTTCCGACCCCGAATTGCACCCAAGTATTCCATCTCGTTGTTTGCTGCACCTCGCATCGTTGCGTCCTCAAAACGAGCGCCCTCCTGTATCGCCCGTCCGAGGAGCAATTCGCATGCCGCGCGTCGCCTGATTTACAACCGACGGTTTGTCTGTGCCGTAGAGTCCGACACCTGATGCTATTGCTGCTCCGGGGCCAGTTCGGCACCGTTGCGAGTCACCAACCGGGCGAACTCGCGGATATCGATGCTGTCGTTGACCCAGCGCACGGAGCCGTCGCCCATGCAGAAGTTCGCGCCGCCGGGATGGAACGAGTACGGCTCGCCCGTGCCAATCGACACATAATACGGATGTGGGAACTGGCACGCTGCCGATTTCGATGCCGTTCGTGCAGTTGATCGCGCACGGCGCCGACGTCGGTCGTGCCGTCGCCGCTCGAGCCGTCGATGCTGATGTCGCTCGCCGGCCGGCACCAGCCGCCGCCGTTCACGCGCTTATCTGGAAACGGGCCAATCTGCTTACCGCGGCGATACAGGTAACGGCCGGCCAGCTGACTCGGCATACATGATCGTCTTCGACGTGCCATCGGTAATGTCGGCAAGCCGCGACGTCATGTTGTACGCCAACATGCCGAGGCCGGGCGAACCCTTCGCCGGTGGAATCGTGCCGGTGGCCGCTTCGTCCACCAGACCGGCCGTCCTTGAGCCGCTGGTCGACGTAAATCGTCGGCGAGTAGTCGGTCGGTGCTCCGACGTCAGCCGCCCACGGGCTGATTTTCCGGCACGCCGTCCAAGCGCTCGGGATCCGGTGCCGACGGGCATTGCAGGATCGAGATCCGTTGATTGACGAGCGCGTTGCGGTTGTCGATGTGCATCCAACCAGTTTTTCGTCTGATCATATTGGCTCGAATCGCGTGCCGCCTCTTCGAAGAACGGCAGCAAGAGCGTCATGCCCGCAATGCGCGGCAGCGTCGTCAGCCCCGGCGGGCGAACGCTCGACGGCAACGTTTTCTTCGAATCGACGTAATTGTGCACGGCCAAACCAAGCTGGCGGATATTGTTCTGGCACGAAGATCGCCAGGCCGCCGCCCGCGCGGCCTGCACCGCCGGCAGCAACAAGGGCCACCAAAATGCCGATGATCGCGATCACGACCAGCAGTTCGACCAGACGTAAATGCGTTTCGTCTTGATTCTCGTCTTAGACATGTGAATGGGTATCTCCTGTAGTCGGTCCGGCGGCCAGTGCCGGATTGAAAACGACATGGAACGAAGAACAGATCCAGATTGAGAGCGTGACGCGAAACTAACGCAACTGAATCGGCTTCAAGCGGTTTTCGCCGGCCGCCACAGTGATTCGCACATCGGAAGTCTGCGGCGAGGCGTACTTGACCGGCAGCACGTTCGGTCCGCCGACCAGGTCGTTGCCTTGCTTCACCGGCTTGTACCACTGCACGGTGAGACGTATTCGCCTTCCGGCGCGCCGTCGTTGCCGTCGTAAGTGCTCACGCGTGAACGAACCGTCGTTGTCGACCGTTGCCCGCGGGTGTCGGCGCATCGCACTTCGCAACGTTCTTCGGATGGAGCGACACAAATGCGCCGTTAATCGGCTGGCCGCGAAATTGAATCGCGCCGAGAACCGGATGCACGGGCACGCGATTGTCGGATCGCTGCTAGCACCCGGCACTCGAGAGCAATGCCGGCGAGCCAACAACGACGAGGCAAAGTTCGGCGACGCATGAAGTAGCTGCCGACATATAAACGCAGAGTAGAAACCATCGAAGGCGACCTCCAAATTAAGTGGAAATGCGCCTCCGGTGACTCCAGTCGGCAGCGAATTGAAATTGCTCGCAACAGACAAACTTATTTTGCGATCGTTAAAACACGAATCGGCTACGAATCATGTCGAGTTGTTGCGATTGCCTCGCAATCGCCGCTTCTCCGTGCGATCGATCTGAATGACGACACCGTCCTGCACGATGATGTTCACCGATCCGAACCGCAGTCCGCGAAGCGAATCGCGAATCTGGTTCAGCGCATCATCGGCGGCGCTGCCGCGTTCGGCTGGCCGGATGTCTTGGCTTGTTGTGAAACTGGCTCCGTCACGACAACTCCTCCACCGATCATGTCGGGTTCCTTTCCTGTGCTCTAAATCTCGTACTCGGGCAAGAACACGCGGGCGTTCTTCGGATAGATGAACACGTTGCTGCCTTCGGTCAGGCTCAGCCGCTGGTAATCTTCGAGGCTCAGGTCGACGAGCACTTCCTGGCCTTCGTTCGTTCGCGTCGTGACTTTGGCGATCGAGCCGGCCGGGTTGATGCGCGTCACCTTGGCCGGGAAGCTCGGCGCACCGTTGCGGTACAGCTTGATGTCGAGCTCGTGCGGCCGCATGTAGACCATCGCGGCGCCTTCGTCCTTGCCGGGGAAGTAATGGCCGTCGAGCGGCCACTTCGCCGAGCATCGCCTTGCCGCCCTGCACGCGGCCGTGGAACACGTTCACCTGGCCCAGGAACTCCATCACGAATTGCGTCGCCGGCTTGTGGAACACTTCTTCCGGCGTGCCGATCTGCTCGATCCGGCCGTGGTTCATCACCACGACGCGGTCGGCCACTTCGAGCGCTTCTTCCTGATCGTGCGTGACCAGGATGCTGGTGACGTGAATTTCGTCGTGCAGCCGGCGGAGCCAGGCCCGCAGGCCCTGCCGCACCTTGGCATCGAGCGCGCCGAACGGCTCGTCGAGCAGCAGCACTTTCGGCTCGACGGCCAGCGCCCGGGCCAGCGCGGCCCGTTGCCGCTGGCCGCCGGAAAGCTGCGACGGAAACCGCCTGCCGAGGCCGTCGAGTTGCACCAGCCGCAAGCAGCTCGTGCACGCGGCTGATCGATCTCTGTCTTCGCCGGCCGCACGCTTGCGCGGCACGCACCCGCAGGCCGAACGCCACGTTCTCGAACACGCTCATGTGGCGGAACAGCGCGTAGTGCTGAAACACGAAGCCGACGCGCCGCTGGGCGGCCGGCCGGTTGGCGACGTCCTCTTCGTAGAAACGGATCCGCGAGCGCGTGTCGCGATTCGGCGTGTCCAGCCCGGCGATGATCCGCAGCAGCGTCGTCTTGCCGGAGCCGCTGGGGCCCAAGCAGCGCGACCAGCTCGCCGTCGTGAATCGACAGGCTGACGTCGCGCAGCGCTTGGTAGCTGCCGAACGACTTGCTGATGTGCGAAAGTTCGATGCTCATCGGAATGTACTCCTCTGCCTGTGCGGGCTCAAGGGCTTGTTCGTACTCGCGGCGCACGCGCCATTCGACGACCGACTTGGCCGCCAGCGTGACCAGCGCCAACAGGGCCAGCAGCGAGGCCACGGCGAACGCCGCGGCAAAGTTGTATTCGTTGTAAAGAATCTCGACGTGCAGCGGCATCGTGTTCGTCTTGCCGCGAATGTGGCCGGAGACGACGGACACCGCGCCGAACTCGCCCATCGCGCGGGCGTTGCACAGGATCACGCCGTACAGCAGCGCCCACTTGATGTTCGGCAGCGTCACGCGCCAGAACGTCTGCCAGCCGCTCGCGCCGAGCGACACGGCGGCCAGCTCTTCGTCGCTGCCCTGCTCTTGCATCAGCGGAATCAGTTCGCGGGCGACGAACGGGAACGTGACGAACAGCGTCGCCAGCACGATGCCCGGCACGGCGAAGATGATTTGAATGTTGTGCTCGCCGAGCCACGGGCCGAGCCAGCCCTGCATGCCGAACAGCAGCACGAAGATCAAGCCCGGAAATCACCGGCGACACGGCGAACGGCAGGTCGATCAGCGTGATCAGCAGGCTCTTGCCGCGGAAATTGAAACTTGGCGATCGCCCACGCGGCCGCCAGGCCAAACACCAGGTTCAGCGGCACGCAGATCGCCGACGACCAGCAGCGTCAGCCGGATCGCCGAGAGTGCGTGCGGATCGGTGAAGCTGGCGAAGTAGACGCCGAAGCCCTTGCGCAACGCTTCGGCAAAGATCGCCGCCAGCGGCACGAACAGCACGAGCGTCAGGAACGCGAGCGACGTGCCGATCAGCAGCAGCTTCACCGACCAGCGGCTCGTCGGTGGCCAGCCGCAGCCGGCCGGCCAGGTCGGTTTCGACGAGCGACGTCTTCGGCGTGATGCCGCCCAGCGATGGATTGGCGGCTGTGCTCATACGGCACCTCGATAGTTGCGGCCGCTCCACCATTGCAGCAGCGTTGATCGCCAACAGCATCGACGAACGAGGCGGCCAGCATCATCGTGGCGATCGCCGTCGCGCCGGCGTAGTCGTATTGTTCGAGCTTCGTGATGATCAGCAGCGAGGCGATTTCGGTCTTCATCGGCATGTTGCCGGAGATGAACACGACCGAGCCGTATTCGCCGAGCGCCCGGGCGAACGACAGGGCAAAGCCGGTGAGCAGCGCCGGCAGCACGGCCGGCAGGATCACTCGCCAGAACGTTTGCCAGCGGCGTCGCGCCCAGGCTGGCGGCCGCTTCTTCCGATTCGCGGTCGATTTCTTCGATCGCCGGCTGCAGCGTGCGCACGACGAACGGCAGGCCGATGAACGTCAAGCGCGATCAGTGATTCCCAGCGGCGAGAACGCCGCCTTGATGCCCAGCGGCTCGAGGATACTGGCCGATCCAGCCGTTCTGTGCAGTACACGGCCGTGAGGGCGATGCCCGAGACGGCCGTCGGCAGCGCGAACGGCAGATCGATCAGCGCGTCGATGAACTTGCTTGCCGGGAATCGTGTAGCGCACCAGCGTCCAGGCGACGATGAACCCGAACAACGCGTTGATCGACGCCGCGACCAGCGACGTGCCGAACGTCAGCTTGTACGAGGCGACGACGCGCGGGTTCCACGCCGCTGCCCAGAAGCCGTCCCAGCCCAGCGCTCGCGCTCTTGATCACCAGCGCCGCCAGCGGAATCAGCACGATCAGGCTCAGGTACAGCACCGTGTAGCCCATCGTCAGCCCGAAGCCGGGCAGGACACTTCGATTTTGTTCGTGCTGACATGACATGGGAATCGTTCCGAACTGTTCGTGACGATGTCGCAGACGCTCCGTCACGTCGTTACGCCGAAGCTGTCGCATTACTGCGGTGCGTAGATCGAGTCGAACACGCCGCCGTCGTTGAAGTGCTTGTCGCCTGGGCTTCCGTCCAGCTGCCGAACACTTCGTCGACCGTGAACAGCTCGAGCTTCGGGAAACTGCTTCAGCGTCGTCCGCGTCGACGAACTCCGGCTCGCTCGGCCGATAGTAGTGCTTGGCGGCGATCTTCTGGCCGACCGGCGAGTACAGGTATTCGAGATACGCCTTGGCGACTTCCGTCGCGCCGTTGGCCTCGGCGTTCTTGTCGACGCACCGTCACCGGCGGCTCGGCCAGAATGCTGACCGACGGCACGACCATTTCGACCTTGTCCGGCCCGAGTTCCTTGATCGCCAGCAGCGCTTCGTTTTCCCAGGCCAGCAGCACGTCGCCGATGCCGCGCTGCACGAACGTGGTCGTCGAGCCGCGGGCACCCGAGTCGAGCACCGGCACGTTCTTGAACAGCGCGGTGACGAACTCGCGGGCCTTCGCTTCGTCGTTGTTGTTCTGCCTGCAGGGCATAGCCCCAAGCGGCCAGGTAGTTGTAACGAGCGCCGCCGGAGGTCTTCGGATTCGGCGTGATGACTTCGACGCCTTCCTTCACCAGGTCGTTCCAATCCTTGATGCCCTTCGGGTTGCCTTTGCGAACCAGGAACACGATCGTCGACGTGTACGGGCAGCTGTTGTGCGGCAAGCGCTTCTGCCAGTCGGCCGGCATCAGACTCGGTCAGCTCGGCGATCTGGTCGATGTCGTAGGCGAGGCGAGCGTGACGACGTCGGCCTTCAGGCCGTCGATGACCGCCCGGGCCTGCGTGCCGGCGCCGCCGTGCGACTGCTCGATCGTCACTTCTTGCCCGTGTTCTTCCTTCCAATGACTTGGCGAACTCGTTGTTGAATTCGACGATAGAGCTCGCGCGTCGGGTCGTACGAAACGTTCAGCAGCGTGACTGGCGGTTTATCGTTCGTAGTATTGTCGCCGCCGTACGTCGATACCGTGGTGGAATTAGCGGTGTTGCAGCCACTTATCGCGAGAGTAACGATCCCTAACATGAAACTGGCGCTGATAATGCGCGTTACCGCGGTTACGTCGCGATACAATTTTGATTGCCTCTCCAACTTGTTTCGGCCCGTCGTCATTGCGGTTCCCTTGCTGATGGTTTGCTGCACTACTGAGGGCAGGGTATGATCCAGACGCATTGAGAGCCGGCATAAAGCAATGCGGATGCCAAAGCTCCGTCGCTGCGTGGAATTTCGCGAAAGCCCTAGAAAAGCAGGTCTATTCCCTGTTAGCCCTGCACCCTTGCGGGGCAATTGTCCGTGATATATACTAGATTTGTCCGTTAAATGTACCTGATTGCAATTAAATATCACGGATCTAGTAACTGCCATTCGCGATGTCCCTCCCCTCGAATCTCCTGCTAGCTGTCTGGCAAGAGGTCTCCAGACATCTTGAAATCAATGAGTCCACGGCTTCGGTCGCGGAACTTCTCCGCAAGCATATCCCTCTGCAGCGACTCACGATTCGACGACTCGAACGCGACCATCGTCGCGCACCTCGGATCGCCCACTGGCCGAGCGAGGACGATGAGGACGACGACTTGTCGTCATTTTCGGAGAGTGAGTGGCGACGGCTGGAGCGCTGGGCACGGCAGGGCGAATTGGTAAGCCCCGTGAGAAATGGCACGAAATCGGAGTCGATTCTTTTGCGTTTCACTAGCGCCGCGTCGACCCACGACTGGGCGTTGGCGCCGCTCAACGGCGAGCACGGCTCGCGCGGCGTGTTGTGTGTCGCGGCAAGCGACAAGAAATATTTCTCGCGCCAACATCTCGATGTGTTAGCTGCTTTGCAAGAGCCATTGGCGGTGGCGCTCGACAATGAAGCCCGGCTTCACGAATTGGCAGCACTTCGCGAAGCGACTGAGGCCGAGCGTCAATCGCTACTGCGCCGGTTAGGACGCAACGAGGCCGGCGACACAATCGTCGGCGAAGACTCGGGCCTTGCGCACGTAATGCAGCGGGTGGATCTGGTGAGCCGATCGGAAGTGCCCGTGCTGATTCTCGGCGAAACGGGCACGGGCAAGGAGTTGGTGGCGCGGGCAATCCATAATCGCAGCGAGCGGCATAGCGGTCCGTTTCTGCGGGTCAACTGCGGTGCGATCCCGCGCGAGTTGATCGATTCTCAATTGTTCGGTCACGAGCGTGGCAGTTTTACAGGCGCCTCGGAAACTCGCCACGGCTGGTTTGAGCGGGCAGACATGGGCACGCTGTTTCTCGACGAGATCGGCGAGTTGCCGCTGGATGCGCAGGTCCGTTTCTTGCGCGTCCTGCAGGATGGTTTCGTGGAGCGTGTAGGGGGCACAAAATCGATTCGTGTGAATGTCCGGGTCGTGGCGGCGACGCATAGGGATTTGGCCAGGATGGTTCGCGACGGCGCGTTTCGCGAAGACTTGTGGTATCGCATCAACGTGTTTCCGATTCTTTTGCCGCCACTGCGGGACCGTGTCGAAGATATTTCGGCGCTGGCGCGTGCATTTCGCCGAGCGGGCTGCGATTCGCTTCGGGCTTGCTCCGGTCGTGCCCACGGATGCCGACATCCAACTGCTGCAGAGCTACGATTGGCCGGGCAATATTCGAGAGCTCGGCGCGGTCATCGACCGCGCGGCGATACTGGGTAACGGCGACACGCTCGAACTGGCTGCGGCGTTGGGCGTGGCCACACCCTTGGGCACATTGACATCGGCTGCCAGCCTGGGCGCCGGCGTGCCGGTGCTCCGGGCCCGCGCAGGTTCAATTCTGTCGCTCAACGAAGCGATGCGGGCCCATATTGAAGCGGCGTTACACGCCACGCATGGCCGCGTAGAAGGTTCTCGCGGCGCGGCGCGGCTATTACAAATCAATCCGCACACGCTCAGGCGCGCATGCGAAAGCTGAAAATCGACTGGGCCGCCTATCGCGAGCCGTCCACTTAGTGGGTGGCGTGCTCTCACGCGGCAGCGGGTGAGCATGATCAATGCGCGTCAAAAACATGCCTACGCCTCTTCGCGGACTTCGGCGAGCTCAGTCGAGTCGCGAAGGCATGCCACACCGATGCATTTTATCGCCTTCCGCATTCGTGTTGCTGCTGCCACCGCTGGCTCCTAGAATTGGCGTGCCGCCAGGAAGCGTACCAGACAGATGCCTTTTGTCGATGAGTGAGAGCATTTCGCATTTTGAGGACGAATGGAGCACATTGTCGGCTGCGCAGGCGCCTTGTTTCGTTATGTCCCCGCGTTCGATTCGCTGCGCACCTATTCGCTCGACGCATTGACACGTGACACGATGGCTGGCCTGACAGTAGCAGCCGTGGCCGTGCCGCAGGCGATGGCGTATGCCCAGATCGCCGGCTTGCCTCCGCAGTACGGACTGTACACGGCCATTGTGATGACCACGGTCGGTGCGCTGTTGGACTCGTCCAAGCAGCTCATCAATGGGCCGACCAACGCCATTTCCATTGCCGTGCTCAGCGCTCTGGTCGGCTTCAGCGACGCGGAGCGGATCCCGGCGGCGATCCTGCTCATGCTGCTGGTCGGCATCATACAAACCGGAATCTCGCTTTTGCGGCTGGGCGACCTCACGCGTTATGTTTCGCACTCCGTGATTGTCGGCTTCACGCTGGGCGCAGCGGTGTTGCTCGTGCTGGATCAACTCAAGAATCTGCTTGGGTTGCGCGCCGCCGGCCACGGGGAAGACCATTTCCTGAAGCGGGTTTGGCTCACGTTGTCGAACGTCGACCAGACCAATCGAGCTGCATTGTTACTTGGCCTGGCAACGATCGGCATCGCGCTCGCGCTGCGGTGGCTCAATCAGCGGCTGAATCTGCGGCTTCCGGATCTGCTGCTGGCGGTCATTGCGTCGGCGGTTATGGTTTGGAGCTGGAACCTGGATCGTCAGGGCGTACCGATCGTGGGCGCGATTCCCGCCCATTTGCCATCATTCCAAGTACCGGTGGTCGAGTGGTCTCACGTACACGCCCTTTCCAGCAGCGCCCTGGCCATCGCCCTGCTCGGCCTGCTCGAAGCGATCGCGATGGCCAAGGCGATCGCGGCGCAGACTCGCCAGAAGCTCGACATTAACCAACAGTGCCTTAGCGAAGGGGTCGCTAACCTGACGGGCAGTTTTTTCCAATGCTTTCCCGGCTCCGGCTCGCTGACACGCTCGAACATCAACGCGCAGGCCGGCGCTCAAACGCAATGGTCGGGCGTGATCTCAGCGATTGCGGTGGCGCTGACCGTGGTTCTCTTCGCGCCGTACGCCTACTACATCCCCAAGGCCGGGCTTGCCGGGATACTGATGCTTTCCGCCTGGCGATTGGTGGACCGTCCCCAGCTCACGTATTACCTGCGCACGACGCGATTTGACGCCTGGATCGTGTTGCTGACGGCAATTGCGGCCGTGGCGGTGTCGATCGAGTTTTGCGTGCTGATTGGCGTGTTCTCGTCATTCGTGCTGTACGTGCCCCAGGCGGCGCGGGCCCATATCACGGAACTCGTGATGACGCCGGAGCGCGTCGTTCGCGAACGGCATGCGACCGATGTGCCTTGCCGCCGCATCCGCATTTTCAGCTTGGAGGGCGAGTTCTTTTTCGGTGCAGCGCCGGAGCTGGAGCAACACTTTGAAACCATCGCCGCCAGGGCGGACGAAGGCGCGCGTGTGATCGTCCTGCGGCTAAAACGGGTGAGGAACGCCGACGCGGTGTGCATGAACGTTTTGGATCGGTTTATCGATCGCATGCACCACGCCGGTGTGACCGTGCTGCTGTGCGGCGTGCGGCCCGATTTTATGAATGTGATCAACTCGAGCGGCCTGGCCAGCCGGTTAGGGTCGGAGCGCGTATTCGTGTTTCAAGAGACGGGCATGTTCTGGACCAGCACGCTCGAGGCCGTGCGGTTCGCCTACGAAACGATCGGCGACGATGTGTGCGATGACTGCCCGCGGCGCGGTGAAGGGCTCAGCGAGAAGGATGGGTGGTATTACCTGATTTGAGTGCCAGCAGCGGCGTGTTGACGGCATGAACTCGCGACACGTCAGTGATTCCTCGCAACAATGCAACGATCGCGTGAAACCGGCCGACGTCGATCCAATGCACGTCGTCGGGTACAAACGCGCGACTGTCTAACGTTATGCAACCATTCGCGCTCACGCGTAGTGCCGTCACGCCATCGAAATAACGGTGTCCATCACCGTTGGCCAGCTCGTCCAAGCGATAGTTATGGCCGGAGATACGACACACGATTGAAAGCGCTCCAGGTGTGCTTTCCAGCAAGAAACCATCGTGCGGCGCGCCGGCTTCGAACGCCCGCCGGCTGCCGTAAAAGTTTGGCTTCTTCAAGTAGGGCCCGTCGTATTCGGGGCAAAACGTATCGCAGTTGCCGCAGTGGTTGCAGTAGTCGGCGAAGTTGGCGATCTGGTCGGCCTTTTCCAGCGCGAACACCCGTTCCTCGCCGATCGGGCACGACGCTGCCATCCGGCCGCACTTCGACGTCGCGATACGTCAGCCGCACTTCGCCCGTGTGGTACGAGAAAGTTCGCGTCGTTCGGGACAGACGGGAATGCACTTGTCGCACGTGATGCAGTCGAACGTCACGAGGTGCGAATCGATTTTCTTGGGCACGGCGCGATTCTGCGCCGCCCGATAGCGCGGGTCGGCCTGCGTTTCGGCGACGATGATCGGCGTGTTGAGGAAGCCGGCCTGCACCGGATCGCCGCCGGCCGCCTCGCGCTGGCCGCGGCAATCGAGGATGAAATCGTCGATCGTTCGCGCGCCGACGCTGCTCCATCTGCTGCTGCAAGTCGTGCAAATACGGCGGCAGCCGGCCGTAGCCGCCGGTCTTCAACAGGTCGGTGCAGGTGGTGACCGGCACGATGCCGCAGGCCACGAGGTTGGCGAAATTCTTGCGATCGACGCCGGCCGAAAACGAGATCGGGAACTCCGCCCCCATCGCCTTGCGAAATTCGCCGGCGAGCGTGAGCGTGATCACGTGCAGCGGTGCGCCGGACAGGTACATGATCTTTTCGCGTCGGCTGGAAGAAGTCGCGATGGTTCTCCACTTCGAGCGTGTTGGAAAACTTGGCGCCGAATTGCAGGCCGCGCGACGCGGCCAGCTTGCGACAGCCGGCCGCAAATCTCCAGCGACTCGTCGAACTGCAGGCCGCGAGGTGTACGCCTTCTCGTTCACTCGCAGATCGGTGTAGCCCATCACGTCGTAGAGCAGGTGCTCCAGCCGCTCCTTGCCGAGCATCGGCGGGTTCATCTTCACGATCACGTGCACGTCGAGCTCGGTGAGCAGGAACTCGCAGATCCGCTCGATCTCGTCGGCCGGGCAGCCGTGGAACGTGGAGAGCGTGATGCTGCGGCTGAGCGCGGTCGGATAGTCGAGGTCGCGCAGCGGTCCGAGCCAGCGCGGAATCTGGTCGCGCAGCCGCGTCGACGCTTTCGCGGGCGTCGATCATGCCGCGGATGAAATTCGACGACTTTCGGCGTTTGGATGCCGGCCAGGTCGTAGCCGATCGACATGTCGTAGATCGGCTCGCCGCTCGATGCCGGCCATGCGATACGTCGCCGAACGGGTGGCCGAACACTTCCGGCGCGTGCCGCAGCATGTGGATCAGCATCGCGCCTTGCACGTACTGATCGAGCGACTCGGCGACGCGCAGCTCCTGCGACCACTCGACGTTGTAGCCGACGTTGGCCGCGTCGATGCACGGCCGCGAGATCTTCAGCTCGTCGTTGACCTGGACCGTCTTGAGCTCCATGATCCGCCCGCCGGCGAGCCAGGAGAGCACGAGGTTCTGAGCCATCTGCGTCTGCGGCCCGGACGCCGGGCCCGACGCGATTCCCGGCCACGCGATCGTGAAACCGCACCGACAAATCGGGCGCAGTTCGCATCGGCGGCCGGCAGATACCACTTCCGCGCCGGCAGATCGAAAATGGCCTGCTGGTTGCGAAACTCCAGCCGCATCCGCTGGATCAAGTCGACGAACGGCGTGCAGAAAAGATCGACCATGCACGCAATTCGTCACTGCAAATCTCTATCGAACCACGAAGGCACGAAGAACACTAAGTTTCCTAGTTACATTCTTTGTGTCCTTCGTGACTTCGTGGTTCCTATTTCTTCGGAACCCATTCAATCGAACCGACATCATTATAGCTTGGCACAGTTTCTCTGGCTGCGGCAGTAATGGCTGGTTACATTCAGAAGTGGAGAGGCATCGATATGGCCGCTGCTGCGTAACCGAATTAACGTGCATCACTTGCGGTCGCACGTTTCCGGGCGCAAATCTGATCGACGGCCGAAGCGACGTGGATGGTGTGCCCGCGGTGCGGGCCGATGGATGGCATCCTCGACATCGGCTACGACCTGGACCGCGTGCGCGCGGCGTGGCAGGCTAAGCCGCTGGCTGAGCGGCCGCGCAACCAATGGCGATACGCGGAACTGCTGCCGCTGGAGCCGGCGGCGGTTCGATCACGACTGGCCGGTCGGCTGGACGCCGATCGTCGATACGCCGCGGCTGGCGCAGCAACTGGGCGTGCGGCAAATCCTGCTCAAGGACGAAGGCCGCAATCCGACCGGCTCGTTCAAGGACCGGTCGAGCTCGGTCGGCGTGGCGCATGCGCTGCAAGTCGGCGCGAAGACGATCGCCTGCGCATCGACCGGCAACGCGGCCAGCAGCCTGGCCGGGCACGCGGCGCTTGGCCGGGCTGCCGGCGTACATCTTCGTGCCGCACACGGCGCCCGAGCCGAAGGTCGCCCAGTTGCAAGTGTTCGGCGCGACGGTGTTCGCGGTGAAGTCGTCGTATGATGACGGCATACGACCTGTGCACGCAAGGCGTGCCAGCGAGTTCGGCTGGTACAACCGCAACTGCGCGATCAATCCGGTGCTCGTCGAAGGCAAGAAGACGGCCGGGCTCGAAATCGCCGAGCAGTCGGCCGACTTCGGCGGCGTGCCCGATTGGGTGGCCGTGAGCGTCGGCGACGGCTGCACGATCGCCGGCATCTGGAAGGGCCTTGCAGCAGATGCACGAGCTGGGCGTCATCGATCGGCTGCCGCGGCTGCTGGGCGTGCAGGCGGCGGAAGTGAAGCCGATCGAGTATGCGCATGGAGCACGATGAGTTGCCGCAAGACGAGCGACGGCAAGACGATCGCCGACAGCATCGACGTGCACGTGCCGCGGAATTGGCGGAAGGCCGTGCGCGCGATCCACGAGTCCGAGCGGCGTGATTCGTGACGGCGAGCGACGAGGCGATACTGGAGGCGATGCGGCTGGCCGGCCGGCACGGCGTGTTCGCCGAGCCGGCCGCCGCGGCCGCTGCTGGCCGGCGTCGTCGTCGGCGATCGAATCGAAAACGATTGGGCCGCAACGACCGCGTGCTGGTGATGATCACCGGCAGCGGGCTCAAAGATACGCAGAAACGCCATCCGCGCCGCCGGCCGGCCGATCGCAATCGAACCGAACGTCGACGCCGTGTCGAGCAGATAATAAGAATTAACCACGAGGACACGGAGAGCACAGAGAATGACAAACATCCACAAAAAACTAATACGATTCACTGAACGTAAGCGATCGTCGTATTAGTCTGTCTTCACTTCTCTGTGATCTCTGTGTACTCCGTGGTTAAGTCGTAATTGATTAGTGGAATCGCGTATGCCGATGAACGACGAAGTTCTTGCCCGGACGGTCGAGCGCTTCCGCGAGCGGCAAGATTCTGCTGCCGACGTTCGCCCAGATGCGCGATCCGATCAGCGGTGCCGGAGAAGATCAAGCAGCGGCTCAAAAACGTCGGCCTGTGGGACGTCGATCCGGCCAATCTGTTCCGCATCACGTGGAAGAACGAGCCGGTCGAACGGGCGGGCTGTTCAACCACGGCAATTGGATCGAGTTTCCGTCGGCGCTCACCGGCGTCGACGCGCGGATCATCGGCCTGGTCGGCAAATTCTTTCCCACCGGTGCACACAAGGTCGGCGCGGCGTTCGGCTGCCTGGTGCCGAAGCTGGTCAGCGGCCAGTTCGATCCGACGCAGCACAAAGGCGGTGTGGCCGAGCACGGGCAACTACTGCCGCGGCGGGGCGTTCGATTCGGCACTGGTCGGCTGCACGGCCGTGGCAATTCTGCCGGAGGAAATGAGCCGCGAGCGGTTCGAGTGGCTGAAGGAAATCGGCGCCGAGGTGATCCCCACGCCCGGCTGCGAATCGAACGTCAAAGAGATCTACGACAAGTGCTGGGAAATTCGCCGCACGCGGCCCGACTGCGTGATCTTCAATCAGTTCGAAGAGTTCGGCAACGCGGCGTGGCATTACCACGTGACGGGCAAAACGATCGAGGAAATCTTCAATCGGATTGGCGGCAGCGCGCGGCTGTCCGGTTACGTTTCCGCCACCGGCAGCGCCGGCACGATCGCCGCCGGCGATTACCTGCGGACCGTGCATCCGCAGCTTCGCGTCGTCGCCACCGAAGCGCTGCAGTGCCCGACGCTCTATCAACTCGGCTTCGGCGGCCATCGCATCGAAGGCATCGGCGACAAGCACGTGCCGTGGATTCACAACGTGCGCAACACCGACATGGTCGCGGCGATCGACGATGAGCAGTGCCTGGCGCTTGTTCCGCTTGTTCAACGAGCCGGCCGGGCAAACGCATGCTCAATCATCGCTGTGCGCGATGAATTGATTCAGCAACTGCCGCTGTTGGGCATCTCGGGCATCTGCAATCTGGTGGCCGCGATCAAGACGGCCAAATATTACGACATGGACGGCCGCGACGTGATCTTCACGTGCCTCACCGATTCCGCCGGCCTGTACGCGCAGCCGCTTGAAGAACTCGCGGCGGAGCACGGCCCGTACACAGCCGAGCGGGCCGCTTACGATCAGGCCCGCTATCTCGACGGCATCGTGACCGACCACCTGCGCGAGCTGACGTATCACGACCGCAAGGCGCTGCACAACTTCAAATACTTCACCTGGGTCGAGCAGCAAGGCCGCACGGCCGACGAGCTCCGCGAGCTATGGCAGCCGGAGTTCTGGGAACGCACGTTCGCACAGGTCGACGAGTGGGACGAACAGATCAAGGTCGTTCAACGAGCGCACGGGCGTACTGAAATTGCTGTGATTCACGAAATAGTTTTTACCACAGAGGACACAGAGAGCACGGAGAAGAAATTGACAGAGCAGTAGAGGACGCGGAGAATTGTGATCAATTTGAACGTGCTCTGTGTTTCTGCTCTCTGTCGATTCTTCTCCGTGTCTCGTGCCTCTGTGGTTAATATCTTCGCATGGCCACATTCTTTCGCGATGCATTGCTCGTGCAGCTCGATCCGCCGCGGGTCGAAGCGGGCAACTTGCGCGTGGCGGACGGCAGATTGTTGCGGTCGGGTCGGACGTGTTAAGTCGCGAACCGGGCGATGAAATTGTCGATTGCGGCGGCGCGGTGCTGATGCCGGGGCTGGTGAATGGGCACACGCATTTGTATTCGGCGCTGGCCGCCGGGCATGCCGGCGCCGCCGCGGCCGCCGCGGAACTTTCACGAGATTCTGCAAGTTCATCTGGTGGCGGCTCGATCGGGCGCACACGCTCGAAAGCGTCGAAGTCAGCGGCCAAATCGGCGCGCTGGCTGCGGTCCGCTGCGGCACGACGACGCTCATCGATCATCACGCGTCGCCCAACGCGATCGACGGCAGTCTCACCGCGCTTGGAAAACGGCATCGCGGCGGTCGGTTGCCGCGGCGTGCTGTGCTACGAAGTGACGGACCGCAATCGGCCGCGATGAAGGACGGCAGGGCCTGGCGGAAAACGAGCGCTACGCTCACGCTGTGCCATCAGCGCGACGGACGGCCGATTCGCCGCGATGGTCGGCGCCCATGCCAGCTTCACGATGGAGGAAGAATCGCTGGCCGGTTGCGTCGATCTGGCCAGGCGACTGGGCATCGGCATCCACATCCACGTGGCCGAAGACCCGGTCGACGAGCAAATCACCCGCGAACGATTCGGCTGCGGCCTCATCGAGCGATTCACAGCGCGCCGGCCTGCTCGACGTGCCCGGCACGATCCTCGCCCACGGCACGCATTTTTCGGATGCCGACATCGCGACGTCGAACGAACGCGGTGACGCGATCTCGCTCGCCCACAATCCCAACTCGAACATGAACAACGGCGTCGGCTACACGCCGGTCGCAAAGTTGACACGACCGCCGCAACTTGGGCACCGACGGCATCGGGGCCGACATGTGGCGCGAGGCCCGCGTCGCCGAATTCAAAAGCCACGATGCCGGCCTGCCGCTGCCGTTCGGCAAGTCGCTGGAAATGCTCGGCCAATCGGCCCGGTTCGCTTCGAAATGCCTGGGCGTGAAACTCGGCGTGCTGGAACCGGCGCCGCCGCCGACTTGGTGCTCACCAACTACCGCCCGGCGACGCCGCTCACGGCCGAAAACCTCGCCGGACATTTTCTGTTCGCGATGGGGCCCGAGTTCGTGCGCGACGTGATGATCGGCGGCTGAGTGGCGTCTGCAAGATGGACACGTCGTGTACGTGTGACGAAGCGGTCAATTCGTGCTCGCGTGCGGTCGAGATGTGCGCGTACCGAACGAACTGCACGAATGCGGCATGGTCGCAACGCATCGGCTACGTCTACGTTACACTTCGCACGATTCGCGTGCCGCTTTTGCCGTCGAGGGCGTCGGCGAAGTGGTTGACGTGGGCGATGATGGCCACGGCGTCGGCGTGCGGCGAGTGGCGGACGAAATCGATCGCCGGTTTCGATCTTTGGCCGCATCGAGCCGGCGCCGAATTGGCCGGCGTTCGAGATGCGTCTCCGCTTCGTCGGCCGTGATCTGCTCCAGTCGCTGTTCGTTCGGCTTGCCGTAGTTGATGCAGGCGTATTCGACGGCGGTGAGGATCACGAGCGTCGGCGCTGCGAGATGGCGGGCCAGGAGGCCGGTGGTGCGATCCTTGTCGATCACGGCCGCGACGCCGCGGACGCGGCCCAGTCGAATCGACGGCGACTGGGATTCCGCCGCCGCCGCAGCAGACGACGATCTGCCCCGCGTCCACCAGATGCTCGATCGCCGGCATCTCGATGATCTTCCGCGGCAACGGCGAGGGCACGACGCGGCGAAACCGGCCGCCGCCTTCGTCGCGGACTTGCCAGCCGTCGTTCGTGCGATGCGCTTCGGCTTGCGCGGCCGTGAGCACCGGGCCGATCGCTTTGTTCGGCTCGCTGAAACGCCGGGTCGTTCGGCATCGACGAGCACCGTGGTGACGATGGCCGTCACATCGCAGGTGAGATTCCGCCGGTTCATCGCGTTCGACAGGCACTGGGCGATCATGTAGCCCATGCCGGCCTGCGTATCGGCCACGCACACTTCGAGCGGAATCGGGTAGAGCTCGCTGCGGGCAAGCTCGACGCGCCGCAGGATGTTGCCGACCTGCGGGCCGTTGCCGTGCGTGACGATGAGCTGATAGCCGCGCTCGATCGCGTCGCAGAGCACCTCGGCCGTTTCGCTGACCTGGGCGAATTGCTCGTCGATCGTGCCCTGCTTTGCCGGGCGCACTGATGGCGTTGCCACCGAGAGCGACGACGAGTCGTTTGCGGATGTCGGACATGATATGAGATGTCGACGATGCGGATGCAGGTGTCAGGGCGAGTCAGTTCGAATTCTGCCCTGCAGTCTGACATCGCGCATGCTGCATCCTATCTTAGAACGGCCGTTCGCGCATGGTGCAGGCCATGATCGCCTTGGCCGTGTGCAGGCGGTTTTCGGCTTCCGGGAAGACGATCGATTGCGGGCCGTCGATCACGGCGTCGGTCACTTCCGAGCCGCGGTCGGCCGGCAGGCAGTGCATGTAGACGGCCGACTTCTTGGCGAGCTTCATCCGCTTCTCGTCGCAGATCCAGTTCTTGTACTTGGCGTTGATGGCGAGGCACGCCTTCTGGTTCTCGGCGACTTCTTCCTTGGTCTTCGCCTGCTGGCGCGCCAGCATCAGGTCGTACACGCCCCAGCTCTTTGGGATAGACGATGTCGGCGTCTTTGAACGCGGCGTCCATGTCGTCGACGATCTCGAACTTGCCGCCGCTCTTGGCCGCGTTCGACTTGGCCGCTTCGACGGTGCGGTCGATCAGCTTGTAGCCGGGCGGATGGGCGAGCGACACGTGCATGCCGAACCGCGTCATCAGCGTGATCAGGCCCTGCGGCACGCTGAGCGGCTTGGCGTACGACGGCGCGAACGCCCAGCTCACGGCGATCTTGAGGCCTTTGAGATTCGTTGCCGAACTTCTCGCGGATCGTCATCAGGTCGGCCAGCGTTTGCGTCGGATGGTCGACGTCGCACTGCATGTTGATGATCGGCACGTTGGCGGCGGCGGCCATCGCCCGCATGTACTTGTTGCCCTCGTTGAGCACGAGGTCGTGCCGGATGCAGATGCCGTGGCCCATCGCGGCGAGAATCTTGCCGGTGTCTTCCGGCGTTTCGCCGTGGCTGATCTGCGTGGCGTCGGAGTCGAGGAAGTGCGCATGCCCGCCGAGCTGCGTCATGCCGGCTTCGAACGCGTTGCGAGTGCGGGTCGACTTATCGAAGAACAACAGGAACGCCGTCTGATGCGGCAGCAGCAGCGTCGGCTCGCCGCGGTGGTACTTTTCCTTCAGGTCGGTCGCCGTATCGAGCAGCAGATCGCAGCTCGTCGTCGCGACAGATCCTGCGTCTCGATGTAGTCTTTGCCTTTGAGATTGGCCATTGCTTACTCGCTTTCAATCGATAATGATTCACTGACAGAGAACACAGAGAGCACGAGTGGACTACGAGGATTCATGCAAATTCAAGAGTCATTCGATATCTGCTTATCTCTGTCGTCCTCTGTGCATCCTGTGATCTCTGTCAATTACAATTGTGCTGTTACTTGATTCGTTTGAACTTCATCGGTTGTCTTGTTCGTGCGGCCGGCGGCCAGGTCGCAGTAGGCCGGGCCGAAGCCGGCGTAGAAGGCGGCGCAGTTCACGAGGTGCTCGATCGGCACCGAGTCGTTCACGGTGTGGGCGACGTTTTCCGGCGCCGGGCCGAAGCCGACGCAGGGGATGCCGAACATGCCGTCGATCGAGACGGCGTTCGTGCTGAACGTCCAGCGATGGACGATCGGCGGCTTGCCGAGCACTTCGTGATGCGCCTTGACCGCCGCCTGCACCGGCAGCGAATCTTCGGCTTCGCACCACATCGGGAAATACTTTTCGGTTTCGTAGACCAGGCCGGTGTAGCTCGGCCGCGCGTAGCGCAGCACTTCGACCTTGGCCTCGACGCCGGCCCGCTTGACGGCGTCCTTCACTTCGGCGACGGCCGACTTCTTCGTGTCGCCGACGGTGAGCCGGCGATCGAGATGGATGTACGCCTGGCCCGGCACGGCGCACAGGCTCGGCGTCTTGCAATCGATGTAGCTGACCGTGATCGTGCCTTTGCCGAGGAACTCGTCGCCCTTGAGCCGTTTGTTGAGCGCTTCGATCTCGCGCACGACTTTGGCGATTTTGTAGACCGCGTTGTCGCCCTTCTCGGGCATCGAGCCGTGGCACGACTTGCCGAGGCACGTGACGCCGATTTCCATCCGGCCGCGCTGGCCGCGGAGGATTTTGCAATCGGTCGAATCGGTGACGACGACGACATCCGGCCGAATCTTGTCTTCGTTGACGATGTACTGCCAGCACAGGCCGTCGCAGTCTTCTTCCATCACGGTGAACGTGAGCAGCAGCGAGAACTCCGACATGTCGACTTTGAGGTCGCGGAGAATCTTGGCGGCGTAGACCATCGCGGGGATCGCGCCTTCCTGGTCCCCTGCCCCGCGGCCCCAGACTTTGCCGTCGGCCACTTTGCCTTTGTACGGATCGTGCTTCCACTCGCTCGCGATTGCCGACGCCGACCGTGTCGACGTGGGCATCGATCGCGATCAGCTTCTTGCCTTTGCCCGGCTTGCCGACCTGCCCTAACAGATTGCCCAGCCCGTCGGTCCAGATCTTGTCGAACGCGCCGGTCGACTCCATTTCCTGCTTGATCCGCTCGATGACCGGCCCTTCCTCGGCCGACTCGGAAGGGATCGCGACCATGTCGCGCAGGAAGCGGACCATCGGTTTTTCGTACTTCCGGGCGGCGTCGAGGATAGGCGTTCTTGTTCGTCATCGATCGTAGGTCGGGCTTTCCAGCCTGACAACTGTTCGCGATTTGTCCAGCAGTCATGCGAAAGGCTGACCTACTACGATACACTTGAAAGAGGGCAGAATTCTATGCGAAACTTGAGTACGGTGGAAGGAGAGTCTGGGCCGCCCGGTCGGCGGCATCTTCCAGGCATGAGTTGGCCACCATCCGCGAAGGCAGGCGATTGACTCGCTTCCGTCTCGGTTCCTTCTATCTCCTTACGAGGCCAACTGCCATGGCGGCAACGACCGAACCGGTTGCCGCGATCCGTCAGCTTTCTTGCCAGGTCAACGGCGAGCCAGTCCAGCTCGATTTGCCGAACGAAGACGGCCTCACGCTGCTCGACGTGCTGCGCGATTTTCTCGGCATCACGTCGCCCAAGAATGGCTGCCAGCCGCAGGCCCAATGCGGCTGCTGCACGGTGCTGATGGACGGCAAGCCGGTGCTCTCGTGTGCGCTCGCGCCCGACGAAGGCCGAAGGCAAATCGATCACGACGCTCGAAGGGCTCGACGAAGAGCATCGCCAGCAGATCGCCGAGTCGTTCGTCCGCTGCGGCGGCGTGCAGTGCGGCTTCTGCATCCCGGGCATGGCGATGCGCGGCGTCGGGCTGTGCGACAAAACATCCGACGCCCAGTCGCGACGAAATCGCCGACTGCGCTCAAGCCGCATCTGTGCCGCTGCACCGGCTACACGCAGATCGTCGACAGCATCGAACAATACAGCCAAGCTGCGCCGCGGCGAGCCGATGCCGGAGCCGTCGGCCGCTGACATGTCCGGCCGCGTCGGCACCGACCTGCCGCGTTACACCGGCCACGACGCCGTGCTCGGCGACCGCAAGTTCATCGACGACATGACCGTGCCGGACATGCTGTACGGCGCGGTGCGGCTGACCGATCATCCGCGGGCGAAGGTGCTCGCGATCGACGCCACGCGCGGCGCTGGCGCTGCCGGGCGTCCACCGCGTCGTCACGGCCGCCGACGTGCCGGGCGACCGCTACGTCGGCCTCATCGAAAAGGATTGGCCGGTGTTCGTCGCGATCGGCGAAGAGACTCGCTGCAGCGGCGACATCATCGCCGGCGTCGTGGCCGACACGCAGCGGCTGGCCCGCAAGGCGGCCGAGCTGATCGACATCGAATACGAAGTGCTGGAGCCGGTGACCGATCCCCACAGCAGCACTCGAACCCGGCGCACCGCTGATCCATCCCAAGCGCGGCACGAACCTGCTCAGCAAATCGAAGCTCAAACGCGGCGACGTCGAAGAAGGCTTCCGCCGGTCGGCCCACATCATCGAAGACACGTACCACACGCAGCGGATCGAGCATTTGTTCCTCGAGCCCGAAGCGTGCATCGCGGTTCCGGTCGATGATGCGTCGCTGTCGTTCGACGAGCTGCGTGAGGCGTGGAAGCACAACGGCCATTCGACGGCCGGCTATCCGCTGAAAGCGACGCCGAACGGCGAACGCCGGATGTTCATCTACACCCAAGGCCAAGGCGTCTTCGACGATCAGCGGCAATGTCGCGTCGCGTGCTGGGCATCGATCGCGACCGCGTGCAGACCGAGCTCGTGAGCAACGGCGGCGCGTTCGGCGGCAAGGAGGACATGTCGATCCAGGCCCAAACGGCGCTCATGGCCTGGCTCATCGGCCGGCCGGTGAAGCTCACGCTCACGCGGCCCGAAAGCTTCCAGATCCACCCGAAGCGGCACCCGATCGAGCTCAAGTACAAGATCGGCTGCGATGCCGAAGGCCGCATCACGGCCGTGCAGGCCCGCATCATCGGCGACAAGGGCGCGTACGCTTCGGTCGGCGCGAAAGTGCTGGAGCGCGCCGGCGGCCATTGCACGGGCCCGTACCGCGTGCCGGCGATCGACATGGAATCGCTCGCCGTCTACACGAACAACCCGCCCTGCGGCGCGATGCGCGGCTTCGGCGCGAACCAGTCCGCGTTCGCGATCGAAGGCCTGCTCGATCGGCTCGCCGAGAAAGTCGGCATCGACGGCTACGACATCCGCGACCGCAACATTCTCGAACCGGGCGAAGCGTTCGCCACCGGCCAGATTCTCGACAAGCCGTTCGGCCTCCGCAAAACGCTCGAAGCGGTGAAAGACGCCTACAAGAGCGCCAAGTACGCCGGCATCGCCTGCGGCATCAAGAACGTCGGCATCGGCAACGGCATGCCCGATATCGGCAAGTCGGCCCTCACCGTCGAAGACGCCAACACGATCCACATCCGCACCGGCTTCACCGAAATGGGCCAGGGCCTGTTCACGCTCTGCATCCAGTTCGCGGTCGAAGCCACCGGCCTGCCGCCCGAAGTGTTCAAGAAAGTTTCGACCGACACCAAGTTCATGCTCGACTGCGGCCAAACCACGGCCAGCCGCGGCGACCGTGCTCGCCGGCAACTCGATCGCCGAAGCCGGCAAGCAACTCAAGGCCGAGCTCGACGGCGGCAAAACGCTGGCCGACCTCGTCGGCCAGACGTTTCATCGGCGAGTGGATTTGCACCTACACGATCAAGCTCGGCTACGACCTCGACAAACCGGGCGGGCCGAAGACGCATCTCACCTACGGCTTCGCCACGCAGGTCGCGATTCTCGACGACGACGGCCGGCTCGTGAAAATGGTCGCCGCCCACGACGTCGGCCGCGTGCTCAATCCCGACGCAGCTCGAGGGCCAGATGTACGGCTCGCTCCACATGGGCATCGGCTACGCACTCACCGAAGATTTCGAGGCCGAGGGCGGCGTGATCCTGCGCCAAGAAGATGAACGACTGCGGCGTGCTGCGCTCGCACCAGATGCCGGAGATGGAGCTGATCTTCGTCGAAGAAGCGGACCCCGAGTGCCCGTACGGTGCCCGCGGCGTCGGCGAGATCGGCCTGGTGCCGACGGCCCCTGCATCGCCGGAGCGCTGTACAGATACGACGGCATCGTACGAACGCAATTGCCGATGCGCGATTCGCCCGCCGCGCAGGCGATCACGAAGCCCAAAGCGCGTCGCCAAACGTAGGTCAGGCTTTCCAGCCTGACGAATACCATTGTCGCACACCTTGTCAGCCTGGAAAGGCTGACCTACTTATGCCAGTACCTCGCCGCATCGGAGTACTCTTGGCAGCCGGCCGCGGTCGCCGCATGGGCCGCACAAAACAATTGAATCCTGGCCACAAGCGGACGGACTGACACCGCTTGTCGCCGCGGCTTACGATGCCATTCGCGATATTTGCGACGAAATGATCGTTGTCGTCGGGCATGAAGCAGCCGCGGTCATGGCTGCTCTTGGCGATCGGCCGTTTCATCCGGTGCACAGCGACCCGGACGCCCCCATGTTGATTCGATTCGCGCCGGAATCAAAGTGGCCCAATCGATTGATTCCGACGCCGTTGTGGTTCTACAACCGGGCGACCATCCCGAGGTTGCGCTCGAAACTTTGAAGGCTTTGACTGACATGTCGCGTGATCGAAAGTCACAAGCAGTTATTCCCGACTTCTTCGGGCGCGGCGGCCATCCTGTGCTCATTCCGCCCGCCGTTGCAATGCGCATTCTCGAACACGAGTGCCCGACGGGCCTTGGTAATTTTTGGATGGCACATCCAGAGTTGCGCGTTCGCGTTCCGGTCGTCGATCCGGGCGTTTGCCGCGACATCGACACGCCGGGTGATCTTGTCAATTGATCCAATCGCTGCAACTGTTCGAATTATCAAGCCTCAATTCGCGATCTCATCCCTACAAAACCCATCGCTCTGAATGGTACAATGTGCGGCTCCCAGGATGCACAATGCAAAACATAGCGCCGCGCCAGACCGCGTCCGCCGATTCACGCCCCGAGTGCATGGCAACGCTCGGGCTGTTGCCGCCGTACACGGCCGACGACGTTGAGAAAGCGTACCTCACCAAGCTGAAAGAGATCCGCCCCGATTTAGGCGGCGACCGGCAGGCGTTTTACGCCGTGCAGAACGCGTACATTCAAGCCAAGGAGTACGTGAAGTTCCGCGGCGACCGGCGGGGTTGGATTGCCAAGCAGATGGACGAGTACCTGGCGGTGCAGGAAGTGATCGAGCGGCTGCGGCAGTTCGGCGCAGACGTGGCGACCGACTCACTCGATTGGTTGCAGCGGTCGTTCGGCGAATTCGCCCAGCTCACGGAGGCCGTGATTTCCGTCCATCTGCACAATTCGCCCAAAGGCGACGAAGTGCTCGGCTATTTGGTTAGCCAGCACGAACAGCTGCGGGATTTGCGGCATCTCGATTTGACGGGCTCGAACGTGTCCGACGCCGCCGTGCGGCAACTCAGCGTGTTCCGCCATCTGGCCGAGCTGAACTTGAACCATACGCCGATTACCTGGGAAGGGCTGCACGTGGTGCGCTGGCTGCCGGAATTAGAGTTCGTTTATGTAGAAGGTACGGGTCTGAAGTGGCTTACTCGGCAGCGGCTGGCCTATCAGCTTCGCCGCAATCGAAAAGCGGCCACGACGGCGCGGACGGTGCATCCGATTAATGTTCGGTAACCAGGTGCATTCACGAATGACTGACCGCTAAGCCGCAAGCGGCTGTTATGGGATCTCGACGTGGATTTTCGTGAATTCGGCCGGATTGGCGCTCCAGGCCGCGATTGCCTCACCGGCTTGCGAAAGCGGCACGGTGTGCGTCACTACTTCGTCCACCGGGAATGTGCCCCGTTCTAAGTAGCTGATTACCGCGCGGAAATCGTCGGCCAGTGCGTTGCGCGAGCCCATGATGTCGAGCTCGCGCTGCACGATGTGCCGCGTATCGTATTCGACCGGCTTTTTGGCATAGCCGATGTATACGACGCGGCCGGCGAAACAGGCCTCGTCCACCGCGGCGCGAAAGGTCTGCGGCAGACCGACGGCCTCGATTAACACGTGCGGCCCTTGGCCGTCGGTGAGTCTTTGCAGCTCGGCGTGCAAATCGCTCGATGCCGAATTGATTGTGTGGGCGGCACCGACCTTGCGAACTAATTCCAGCTTGCGGTCGTCCACGTCGATAGCGACTCACCGTCGCGCCGAAACTGGCGGCCGCGGCGATGACGCCGATCCCGATCGCGCCGCAACCAAACACTGCCACCGTATCGCTGGCCGTAACCCGTCCGCGCCGCACCGCGTGGTATCCGACCGTGAGCGGCTCGACAAGCGCCATCTCGCGGAGCGAGAGCTTGTCCGAAGTGTAGATCGTTTCCCAGGGCACGGCGATCAGCTCCGTCATGCCGCCTTCGCGCTGCACGCCCAGCGTCTCGTTGTCGCGACAGCAATTGAACCGCTGTTGGCGACAGGCGCTGCACCGGCCGCAGGCTTTGTACGGATGCACGAGCACATCCTGGCCGATGCGGAATTTTCTTGCGGCACGGCCGAGCCGATCGCCGCGATCGTGCAGCCGAGCTCGTGCCCGGGGATGCGCGGATAGCTCACCAGCGGATTTACGCCGCGAAACGTACTCAAATCCGTGCCGCAATAGCCTACAGTGCGGACACGTAGCAGCACGTCGCCATCGCCCGGCGAAGGCTCGGGGACGTCGGCGAACGACGTCTTGCCGGCGCGTCGATAACAAAAGCTTTCATGGTGTAGGGTGGACATCGCCCACCATCACTTGCATTTGGTTCAAAATTGGTGGGCAGTGCCCACCGCTACAATCCGTACGCCTCGACCGCCGTCCCGCCGAAGACTCGATCCTGCTCGTCCGCCGACAGCTTTTCGCAGAATCGTGCGACCGACGTCATACCATCTAGCATAGATGCGTGGCCAACAGGCACACGGGCCAGTCGCTGCCGAACATCACGCGCTGCGGGCCGAAGGCGTCGAGCACAGTCTCCAGATAAATCGAAAGCTGCGCTTCCGTCCAGTCGTGCCAATCGGCTTCTGTCACCAAACCGGAAAGTTTGCAAAAAACGTTCTCGCGTTCTGGCAAGCCGGTGGATGTTGGTCCGCCACGGTTCCACGCGATGCTCCTTCGCCCGCGGCTTGGCCAGGTGATCGAGCACAAAACGCTGATTCGGATGACGGTCGACGAACTCGATCGCCTGCCGGCAAATGCCGCTCGAAGATCAGAATGTCGTACACCAGCCCGTAATCGGCCAGGCGCCCGTATGCCGGCGTTGAAATCGTCGCGCAAAATGAACTGATCATCCGGCTCGTCCTGCACGACATGCCGAACGCCCTTCAGCTTGCGGCCGCTTGGCAAGTTTTTCCAGATGCGTGCGAACGTCCGGCGCGGCCAGCGGCACCCAACCGACAACACCTTTGATGAAGTCGTGCTTTTCGGCCAGGTCGAGCAGCCACTCGGTTTCCTGCAATGTCTGACGGGCCTGCACGCTCACCACGCCGTCGATCGCCACATTCTTGATTTCCTTGTCGAGATCGGCCGGCAGAAAATCGGCGCGAAGAACCGACATCCGGTCGCTAATCCAACTGTATTCAGCCGGATCGTATTTCCAGAAATGTTGATGAGAGTCGATCCTGAGCATGTGGCGGAAGCCGGGAGCAAGGAGAAAACAGGAGCGGTGCTACCAAGCTTTCAGGATATCAACCCGTTGCTCGATGCTCCATGCACTTCGGTCAGCCCAAATACGGATAATCCTCCGCCAGCAGACCCTCTTCTTTCATCGATGCCCAGAAACCGTCTGGGACTTTGTTCAGTACCGATGCGACATTTTCCGCAATGCGGTCCGGATGACTCGTATTGAGCGCAACCGCCACGATGCCCGGTGCCGACAATCCGAACTGAACGCATGCATGAGCGGGTGAGATGCCGTGCCCTTCGCAAAGTGCCGCGAACGACTTTCGCCAAGAAAACAGCCGCCGGCCGACGGGGTCTTCGGGGGTCAACTACGCGATAATCAAAATACCGGCCGCCAACGAGAAAACCGGCATGGAACACGGCGGAATTGATGACGGCAATCTGCCGCTCGGCGAGGCTGGCGATGAACTTCGTTAGCTCCGCCGGGTGATTCATGATCGTAAAGCTATTGGCCAACATGACCCAGTCGAGCTGCACGGAGGCGTCAATCTCTTTCACCGTTCGCCAATCCTTGGCACCGACGCCGATGCCGAGCACCAGCCCGGCTGGCTTTCAACTCGTGCAGCGCTCGATATGCGCCCAAGATGTCGTTGAACCGGCGGTCGCGTTCGGCAGGCGACGATGCGGCCGCGAGATACTCATCTGGGTCGTGCAGCGAGGCCAATTGAGGGACGATACGTCCGCCCAGCAGGCGGCAACCCTCTTCCCAACATTCCAGGATGCCGTCGTAGCCGATGCGCAGCTCTGCATCGTGCTGGAGATTCATCCACACGCCGGGCTCAAAATTCGGCTCCCCTTCCTTCAATGGAACCCGCTTCCACGCCAGCTTGTTGTTGATGATTACTTCTTGCGGCGAAATCTCGAGCCGATCGAGGGCACGCCCGATCACTTCAAGCGCCATCCCAGCACCGTACTTGCCGGCAGTATCAATGAACACCGGCGGCGAGACGTGCCGGAACCACTCGCTGATAATGGCGGATTTGGTTTGATCGGGTATCGTATGAAACGCATTTCCCAACACCGAGGTGCCAAACACGATGGGCGGCACTTGGAGCCCGGTTCGGCCAAACGGCCGGCAGTGCTCGGTCGTGATTTTAAGTGGTCGTGTCAGCATCTCGCCAAGCATCCTGGTCCGTAGTCTGAAGTGAAACGCAGATACCCGTCACATCCATTTTTTGCGACGAATTCACTTTCTTGTAGCCCCAATTATTTGTGATCCTGCGTCACGCGACCGAGAGCTTGCGTCAATCGTGCTGGCACGCGGTTGGGTACTCTCCGGCAGGACGCCGCTATCGTGCCCCGCGGTGCCGAACACGGTCTAACGTGGCGGCGGCGATGATGATGCCGCCAATCACGGCCTCCTGCACCCATTTGGGCCAGTCCATTTGTTCGCCGCCCATTTTCAGAATAGTGATCATTAGCGCTCCTACGACGCTGCCCAATATGGAGCCCTCGCCGCCCAACAAACTGCCACCTCCCAGCACGACCGCGGCGATCACATGCAGCTCGTATCCCAATGCGGTAGTGGGATAGCCATTCCCGCCTTCATAGGAGAACTGCATGAGGCCCGCCAGGCCGGCAAAAAAACCAGCCAACATGTACACAATGATCTTTGTGCGTTCGACCGGCACACCGCACAACCGTGCCGTGCTTTCGTTCGATCCCACAGCGAAAACGTGTCGGCCGAAGCGCGTGTAGCGCAGCAAGAGCGCAGCCGTGGCCGCCGCGATGATGAGTATCCACACGCCGAGCGGTAGCACCAGCCATTCAATGCCGCTGGGGGCCTGTGCACGCGTCCCGTTCAGCCAATCGAGAAACGGAATTAGCGTAGGATCCATGATGTCGCTCAGCCACGTGCTCTCCGGTGGATAGATGTCTTTCTGCCCGGTAATACCCTTGGCCAATCCGCGCCAGATTCCCAGCGTTCCCAGCGTGACGATGAACGGCACAAGTCCGAGTCCGACGATCAGCAAGCCGTTCACCGCGCCGGCGAGCGTGGCGACCGCCACTCCCGCGAACACGGCTAGAATTGGTAACACGTTCGGCCATTGATGAATCAAATAACCGGCTTGTTGTGCGGCACGCGTCGCTGAACCGGGAACCGACAAATTGAGCACCCAAGCCACTACGACGACAGCGAGTGCAATGATCGAACCAACCGACAGATCAATTCCACCGGCAATAATCACGAGAGTCATTCCCAAGGCAGCTGTCGCGTAGACAGCGCTCTGTCGCAGGATGCTTTCCAGGTTCCGCGGCGTGTAAAACTTCCCGTTTTCCACCGCAACCGCAAAAAAAGCGAAAACCACGAGCAGAACGACAAATCGGCCAATCGTGTTAACCCAGCCCGCCTGCCAGACCGAAGGACGGAGTGCTTCAGAGCGATTGCCCTTGGATGCAGTTGCCGTCATGCGGAAACACTTTCTTCTTTACCCGTGGCAGCAAGCATGAGTTGGTGTTCGTTCCATTGTGCAACCGGGCGCGTCGGACCGAGCCGCCCGCGTGTCATGACTGCAATCTCGTCGCACACGCCGAGCAGCTCCGGCAGATAACTGCTGACCATGAGCACGGCTTTGGGAGCGCGGCTCTTGGCCGGGTCGCCGGCGGCCAGCTCGTCGATCAACTGGTAAACTTGCGCCTTGGAGGCGACATCGATTCCGCGCGTCGGTTCGTCCAATAACAGCACGTCGACATCGGCATGCAACAGACGTGCAATGGCCACCTTCTGTTGATTCCCGCCGGAAAGCGCACTCACGATTTGCGCTGGTCCCGCGGACTTGATTGACAGCCGGTTGATCCACGGTAACGTGGCGGCCCGCTGCCGCGAGGGAAGCACGAACCGCCATGGGCCCAACCCGTCAAGTCGCGACATCGTCAAGTTGTCGGCGACGCTCAGTCCCAGCGCGAGCCCCTCCTGTTTGCGATCTTCACTCACCATGCCGACGCCCTGCTCCCAGCGCTGTTTTGGAGCGTAGGTACCGGAATACGTTCCCACGCGGATTTCGCCGCTCGCCACGCGGGCCAGGCCGAAAATCGCCCGCATGAGCTCGGTGCGGCCGGCGCCCATTAATCCGGCAATGCCCAACACTCTGCCGCGGCGCAGCGTCAAGCTTGCTGAATTGGGTTTTTCCGCACCGGCAAGCGCGGACTTCCAGCACGACCTCGCCATCGTCGCGTCGCGCGCGAGCGCGGGTATAGATCTTCCACTTTACGCCCTACCATCATCGTGATAATCCGCTCGACCGGTGTCGTAGCGGTAATTCCCGTGCCGACCGACTCGCCGTCGCGCAAGACCGCGAACCGGTCGCTTACCTGCTCGACCTCTTCCAAAAAATGCGAAATGTAAATGATTGATAGTCCACGGCCGCGCAGGGTGCGGATTAGCCCGAAAAGCCGGTCGATATCGTTGCGCGTGAGGCTGCTGGTGGGTTCGTCGAGCACCAACACACGGCTTTCCAGTGCGACCGAGCGGGCGATTTCCACCATTTGCTGCTGCGCGAGGGACAGTCGGTGCACCGGCGTTTCCGGCCGGACGTTAGCCAAACCGACCTGCTCTAGTGCCGCAGCGGCACGGCGCCTCATTTCGCTCCAGCGCACCAGCGGTCCGCGTGTCGGTTCAATTCCTAGCAGGATGTTTTCCATGACGGACAAGTGGGGCGCGAGCGACAACTCCTGATATATCATGGCGATTCCGTGCCGGCGTGCGTCGAGTGGATTCCGCGGCTTGTAGGGCTGGCCGTCGAGCCACATCTCGCCTTCGTCCGGCGCATGGGCGCCTGAAAGCACCTTCATGAGTGTGCTTTTGCCGGCCCCGTTTTCGCCCACCAGGGCCAACACCTCGCCGGGCCGCACCTGCAGATCGACACGGTGCAGCGCTCGCGTCGCGCCAAATCGCTTCGACACGCCGCGCATTTCCAAGCGAGCTGCATCGGCCCTTGGGACCAGAGGTTCGCCGCTCATCACTGGTATTCCCGGTAAAAAATGAATGCTGCGGTTATGCACAGAAAAAAATGAACCACTAACACACAAAGTGCACGAAGGAAGCAATGAAGAGAGATCAACGCTGAGAGATGGGAATTAGGCCTTTGCGTTGTATTCCTCCATCCGACTTTTCTCTTCGTCTCACTTTGTGCCCTTCGTGCCTTTGTGGCTCCCTTTTCGCTCGCACATTCAATCGAGGCCGACCAGCTTGCGGATTTCGGGCTCTTTTTCCAGCCGATCGCGTGTCACGAGCTCGACGCCCGTGTCGATGCGCGGTTCGACTTTTTCGCCGTTTACAAGTCGGACTGTGGTTTCGACGGCCAAATAGCCCATCCGCAGCGGATTTTGCGAGACGAGCGCGTCGATGTTGCCGGCCTGCAGATCCCGAATCAAACCCGGCGACGTGTCAAAGCCCACGACGACGGCCCCCACCTCGACGCCGCTGTCACGCAAATCCTTGATCGCTTCCAACAGGCCCATCGTGGAATAGAGGTTCGTCGCAAACATGCCGTCGAGCTCAAGCCGGCCGTCTTCGACAAATTGCTCCAGAACGTTGGTTGCAGTCCGTTTTGCGCCGGCCACGGTGGCATCGTCACAGTACGGGTTTGCCAGCACTTCGAAGCCGGCCGTCTTCGCCGTGTCGAGAAATCCCTGCGACCGCTGCTCGGTGCTAGCCGTGCCTTGGATGAAGCGAAGCAAAAACAGCCGCTTCTTTCCTTCGCCAAGCCGCTCGATCACGTGCTTTGCCGCGATCACGCCGCCGGCCGTATTGTCCGTCGCGACAAAACTGGTGTGAGCGTCTCCGTCCACGGCAGAGTCGAAAATAACGACGGGAATGCCAGCCGCCACGACGTTCTCCACCGACTCGCGCATCGTGCGGTTGTTGAGCGGCGCCAATGCCATGCCGTCGACATCCAGATTGACCATGTTCTCGATGATCTTGTTCTGCTCTGCGAGCTCGGTCTCGGCGTGCGGCCCTTCCCATTTGATGGCAACATTCAACTCCTTGGCCGCCTCGCGCGCCCCTTCCTCGACGGTTTCCCAAAACTCGCCGCCGATGCTTTTCGGGATCACGGCAATCGTCACCTGCTTGGCGGAATTTGCGTCTGCTCCGCTCGCACCAGGATTGTTCCCGCCGGTGTCGCCGCGGTTGCATCCGCAGGCCGCGATCACTAGCAGGAGAACGACGTGACCAAGTGACCGGGATGGTCGATTCATTGGACGCATTCCTAACCGAATGTTCGCCAACTGCCGCATGTAAAGAGCCGCCAATCGAATTGTAGCAACCCAATTGCCGTTGCAATAGGATCGGCAATTCGGCTAGCCTACGCCGCCAAATCACCGAAGTTGCCAGGCAACATCGCAACTCGGCGCCAATTAGCCATGGTCACTGCAACGACAACTTCCGGTCGACCGGTTGGCAAGTTGGAGACGTCAAAACCACCGGCTGGACGCTTTTTTCTTGCAATTGGAACAGGCTCGGAGTAACGTCAAATTGGCCCCTGAATTTCATATTGGGCGGCCATCAGAGTGGAGAGCGTAATCCATGCGTCGCATCAGCGTCATAGTACAGTTTGTGATTGTGCTCGGCAGCGCAGCGACGTTGCATGCAACGCTTGCCATCCCGACGGTAGAGGTCGGCAATCCCGGCAACTTCCACGACTCGTCCGGCTTTGGCGGGGTCGGCAACACGTATAGCATCGGCAAGCATGAAGTCACCAACTCGCAGTACATCGAGTTTCTGAATGCCGTGGATCCGAGTGGTGGGAACGGACTCGGCATCTATTCGGATTTGATGACAAGCAATTTTAGTGGCGGCATAGCTTTTTCCCCCGTCGCTGCAAACGGCGCGAAGTACAGCGCCAAAACGGGCCGCGCCGACAATCCCGTTGTATTTGTTTCCTGGTACAGTGCACTGCGGTTCGCAAATTGGATGCACAATGGCCAGGGGAGCGGTAGCACCGAGATGGGTGCTTACACACTGATGGGTGGCACGCCGATTCCATCAAACGGCTCAAGTATTACGCGAAGCTCGAGTGCCACGTGGTTCCTACCTAGCGAAAACGAGTGGTACAAAGCAGCTTATTACGATGGCAACACGGGAAGTTATTTCGATTACCCAACCAAATCGAACACCGCACCCAACAGTGATCAACCGCCCGGCATCAACGCGCCACTTACAACGAACGTGGGAAACTTCTTTAAGAATGCGGCACCTGTGGGCTACGACGATGGCTACGCAGTGACGGGATCGACCGATGGTACGCCGATTTGGATGAATACTCAGAATTATTTGTCCAACGTCGGCGCCTACGCCAACGCCGTCGGCCCTTACGGGACCCTCGATCAGGGCGGAAACGTGGCCGAGTGGACTGAGTCTTTTTTTGATCTGGCCATGGTGGAGCGGAGCATCCGCGGCGGCCACTGGTACCACAGCGACGGGGACTTGCTGGCCTCATTCCGCGATGGCGAGGGTCCGCAATACCTGCTCCAAACCATCGGCTTTCGGATCGCGGCGACAGCCGTTCCCGAGCCTACTCCGCTGCTTCTGGTCGGCGTAGTGGCCTGCCTGAGCGGAGCCGTCCACTATTGTGCGAAGCGCCGCCAGCGTCTTTCGTCTTAGTCCGCGCTGCTCGGCAAGCCGATCAGGTGTTTGTCTATCAGCTTCGCTGTAAGACTATCCGAATATTTCGGACAGAGGGGATAGTGCTTCTGATTTAGCCCGCCGACTATTTTGTCCAGTAACTGCAAATCAAAGTCGACCATTTCCTCGATCGGATGATTTGGAAACATCGCCTGTAGTTGCTGTGCTGAAACGACTCCATTTCCTCCATCAAAATAGCTGCCGTCCGGAAACTTTAACACCACGTGACCACATTCCGACGGTCCGTCGTCATCGCGCACGCGATATTGAGCTTTTCGCCGAATTTAGCATTCCACTTGTCGCGAAATAGGATGGCGAAGCGTGCGCATGGCCCACAGTTGACGCGCGGAAATCGATTTTCGTCGAATCCATAATTGACGTTGATTTCGTCTCGCAACCCATTGAGGACAGCATCGCGATCCGGCAGCGTTAAGAATCTTGCGCTATTCACGCAGATCGCGACGAACCCCAACATTCCGGCGAGGAGGCCAAAAACCCTCGCTCGATTCGTCAACACATGAGCCAGTTTTGTCGTCACGTCACGGACCTTCGTTAACCCGTCGGCCGTTGGCTATTTCTGCCGGCTGAATAACTGCTTCAACTGCAGTATCTCAGCAGGAGTCCACCCTTTCGGCTGCGTCACTTCAATCCAGGAGTCGATGTAGCTCGACGGAGCAAAATTGTGACCGTATCCCAGCGGGACTGTCGTGGCCATTGGGATGTCGAAGCCGGCTTGCAGGAACGTCACGATGGGGAGCCACTTCAAATACGGCGACACATCTGGGCCACGTTGACCGACCAGCCAATCCGGTCTTCGGTATAGCAGCTCCGGTGCGAAGAACGACATGGGGTCGCTGGCATGTTGCATGAAAACAAATCGCATCGGCCCCCACCTTTTTCCGCCGTTGTGCAAACGTGTTTTCGCGTCCCGTGAATCGCAGCATCGACCCGTCTCGAAATTTCGGCATCCACATTGGCGAGTCGGGATTGCGGTATCGGGTGACTCTCCCCCAAGGGACGCTTGGAAACGGCGGGCCACTCCAAAGCCCGCCCTGAATCGGTTCTTCGAACAGCGTGAACAAGTCCGCACTGGCTGCCGAACCGAGTGCCCCGAGACTCAGACCATGCAGGTAAAGCTTGGGCCGGCTGTCCTTGGGAAGCGTTTTCCAGTGGTCATAGACTTCGTCAAACAGGAGCGTGGCGGAATCGCGCGACCGCGTCGGATCGACCAGGATCGTAATCCAACTGGGGAGATAGGAATACTGCATGCTGACGATCGCGGTGTCTCCTGCGTGCAGGTATTCGAGCGTGTCGACGGCCCCCGGATCGAGCCAACCGGTGCCGGTTGGCGTCGCAACCACCAAAAGTGATCGGCTGAATCCATCCACGCGAATGAGCTCTTGCAGGGCCAGCTCCGCCCGCTCCTGTGTCGTTTCTTTTGAACCAAGGCCGACATAGACCCGCAGCGGTTGTATGGAGTCTGTGCCCGAGAATTCGCTGATCTGTTGCTTCGTCGGCCCGGCGACAATAAATTCCTTGCCGTAACGACCAATCGTATCCCAATCGATGAGCGACTCGTTGCTGCCCGATGCCAGCGCATCCTCAGGCTGCACAACGCCATCGTCAACGATCTTGTCCATTTTCACGAAGATGGCATCGGCCGCATTCAAAGCCAGCCGGGCAATGACGTTATTGGCAATCAGAAACAGTCCCACGACCACGATCAGCGCGCTCGCGACGTACGAGACTCGCCGGGGAACAACACGCCTGACGTTCTGATCGACATATGTCCAAAGATTTCGCAGGCCACGGGCAAAAGCAATCAGCAGGATTCCTGTCAGCAGCGCGATGCCGGCTACGCGCCACGGGTAAGCAGTCATGACAGGCTGCATTTCCATCAACTGGCGAATCGAATTCTGCCAAATGGTGGCGCGCCATAAGAAAAGTGTGGCGACAAATGCGACGACGATCGTCGTGATTTGCTTACTGACACGTTGGATTCGGTCGCCGGGCTTGGGGATTTCAAGAAAAAGCCACAGCGCAACAAAAAACACACCGACGCCGTATCCGACGGCGAGTGCAAACCCGGACAATACACCTTGGACGGCGAAGTTTCGCGGCAACAGCGACGGCGTGAGCGACGCGGCAAAGAACAGCGTCGCGACCGCCAGGCCCACATACGAGAAGGACTCCCAAAACCGCTGCAGCCACCTTGGCAACTTGGGCATTTGGATGAGCAAAAGATCGGGACAAATATCTTACGTCACTGTGCGTAGCCGCTACCAGGTTGCGCCATCCTCTGTTCGATTCGTCCGTGAATTTGCAACCAACGGGCCACGAGCCAACAAACCAGCGACCATACCAGACCGGCCAGCCACCCGGCAAGCACGTCGGTTGGGTAGTGTACTCCAAGGTAAATTCGACTGACGCCCACGAAGATGCTCAAGAGTATCGCAACGAACAGCACATAGACTCGTAACTTGAAATTGGGCATCACGGCGGCGAGCAGCGAGCCCAAAGTCAAGTAAACAATTGCCGAAAGCATCGAATGTCCGCTGGGAAAGCTGCTCAAATACGCGTCCGTCAGGTGTGTCACCACGTCGGGACGCGGGCGATCATAAAATGCTTTCAGACCGACGCTCACCAATACGCCACTTATCGCGGCTGCGAGCATGAACCACATCATGTGTACTTTATCAATCAGCCACAGGTACACCGCAATCACGAGAAGTGTGAAAGTCAGCCAGGCGAAGCCTCCCACCGCGGTAGCGTCGCGGGCCATCTCTTCAACCCACCGCGGCCCAATAGGATCGTTCGGATCGTCTGTGCTTCGCATTAATCCCAGCACCCAACGGTCGAATGCCTGCGTATCGCCTTCAAAAACTTCGTCCGCAATTTCAATGAAGCCCCACAAAGACGCGGTACCTATTGCCAACAAAATGAGTACGAGGGGCTCGACACTTGAAAGCCGCAGCGCAATCACACGCTTCAGTTGGTCGAACGCTCTAGGTAAACGCATAAGTCCACATCGTCGAATCAGCAGGATCGACGGCTTCCAAGAGGCAGAGCCTCGCTTCGCTCTCTGGTGTAATCTCGTGCTTGATCGCATTTGAACCGATTGCGACCAGAACGACCAAGTGTAATGCACTTACCTGAAGGGCGTTTCGAACGTATTGCTTGATTTTCCTGTTGGCACGCAGTTTGCGTTCCCAGAAGCACGTGAACGTTTGAGCCTGTTGCTCAGGGCCGGACAGAGAGGTTTTCCGGGCACATACACATGCATATGCACAAGGGGTTTTACCATGCAACTCGCGTCGCTTCATGATTTGTTTGTCGCGGAACTCAAAGATCTCTATAGCGCCGAAACGCAGCTCGTGAAGGCACTGCCAAAAATGGCCAAGGCGGCAACGTCCAAGGAGTTGAAGAACGGCTTTGAAAAACATCTCAAACAGACCGAAGTCCACGTCGAGCGGTTACAGCAGGTCTGTGAGGAGCTCAATTTCTCGCCGCGAGGTAAGAAATGTAAAGCGATGGAGGGTCTAATCCACGAAGGCGCTGAAATCATCAAAGAAGAGGCAGATCCAGAGGTCAAGGACGCCGCGTTGATCGCCGCTGCTCAAAAGGTGGAACACTATGAAATCGCCGGCTATGGTTGTGTACGGACGTACGCGGAGCACATGGGGCGTCAAAACGCGGCCCGCCTGTTGCAAAAGACGTTGGATGAGGAGGGAGAGACGGATAAATCGCTTACCAAGTTGGCGATGAAGATCAACGTGCAAGCCAATACGGATGACGAGACGGCTGATCGCTCGAACGGAGCTTCGAAAAAGCGCTCGTCGAAACCGCTCCGTAGGCGAATCATGTCAGCGGTCGGACTGTAGATTGCTCTCGGTTCTTCGGTGAAAATGAACATCCTGGTCATCGATATCGGCGGCACCAACGTCAAAATCTGGAAGACGGAGGAGGCCGAAAAAACGAAGTTCCCGTCCGGGAAGGACCTCACGCCTCAAGCACTGATCGAGGGCGTGCGGGAAGTCACTGCCGACTGGCCGCTCGAACGCGTGTCGATCGGCTATCCCGGGGAGATCTGCAATGGCCGGCCCGTGGCGGAACCTTACAACCTTGCACC
The DNA here is from genome assembly GCA_963786455.1 of uncultured Planctomycetota bacterium. Classification (GTDB taxonomy): domain Bacteria; phylum Planctomycetota; class Planctomycetia; order Pirellulales; family Lacipirellulaceae; genus JABDGM01. The sequence goes on from CAWAZX010000026.1 coordinate 77,577, forward strand.
GGGGTGGGTTGATTTCGACTTCGGACAAGCTTTCGACTGCCCGGTTCGCATAATGAACGACGCCTGTATGCAGGCACTGGGCAGCTACGAAGGCGGCAAGATGCTCTACCTCGGCTTGGGCACCAGCGTTGGAACGGTATTCATCTCCGATGGGTATATCGTGCCGCTTGCGCTGGGTCACTTGAAACTATGGGAGGGCGAGACGTTCGACCATTACTTGAGCCGTGCCGGCTTGAACAGACATGGCAAGAAACGCTGGCGACAAGCGGTAGCCGAAGCCACCGCGTTACTTAAGCCGGCCTTCTTCGCCGACTACTTGGTGCTCGGGGGTGGCAACGCCGATGAGATCAAAGAATTGCCCGAAAGTTGCCGTCGCGGCGGCAACCACAACGCGTATTTCGGCGGGCTTCGAATGTGGGAGGACCAACCGACGTCGCAAGTTACCAAATTTACGGTCGTCCCGAACGAGAAAACTGCCACCGCCTGACGTTGTCGCGGTGGCCAAACGAGAACGACTCACCAATTGATGCGCCGTACGACGTTGCGCGCGTTCAATCTATCTGCGAGGAACCAAACAATGGCCAAGAAAAAATCCGCGAATACGCCCAAGCCAGCAAAGCCGCCCGGCAAAGCCGCCAAGAAAGCCGCGGCCGCTTCCACAAAAGATGGGCAGCGGTCAACGCGTGACAATACGAATTCACGCAAGGAAGTTCGGCAGCAAACGACTCATCGCCAGGGCCACCCGAAGTGAGCGCGGTGGAGTGCACAAGGTGCGTGACATCGCAAGCTGTTTGATTTGCTCTGATACAACCGCCCAAGACCTTGTTATACGGCGCCCGGCATTTCACCGCAGCTTAGCTCGGGTCTCACTCTTTGAATTTGCGGGCCACACACCGGGCATTCGACCTGGCACGTAACTTCCAACGTGTGTGAGTCGTCGATGGATGCCAATTCCACCACGTCGTCATAGATTGGCGACCAACTCAGGACCATGACCGTCCGGCCACATCGATCGCAAATGACAAGTTCTGGAACCATTTTTGGTCGCATCTAGCGGCGCTTCATGGCCGCCGGAAAAGAGAAGTCCACTGCGGGAAAAACGTATTATGCGGACAAAGGCAGTTGCACGGCAATACGTGATTTATTCTTTTTTTTATGTTCGTCGCCGCGAATCTTATAACCTAAGCGGGGGGCCGTGCTCGTACTGGCGCAAGAATGTCGTGGGCTGTCGCTTGGGCTAGCTAATCCTCCCGGAACAAAAATAAGTGGAAGCACGTGGATTTGCGCAGAGCGCTACAAAACCGGGTCGATGCGGGACGACAGAACGGACGTGCGACAATTGCGGCCAAGCGCCTGGATCCCCACCAGTGCTACTCGGAAAGGATGTGATCGAGTTCCCCATTCATATGAGCGCCGCCCACATTTAAACACCTAAGCGGCCCGCACATCAGCGGTTCACCGCAAGCCAACAGACATGAAGCGATTCAATTGTCAGGGCTTATCGATCATGACAATTTGCTCGGGCGAGTGAACCGGCAGATACGGCCTCTCTTCGAACCGCATGATGCATCCCCGCACGCGAATTGTTTTTCCCATGAAATGCGTGGCGGGATCGGGCATCCCATTCGTCTTGAACTTTTCCGCAGCCTCAGCCGAAATGGCAACCCCCAGATTATTCGGAGACGTGAAATCTTCCTCGGAGTCGAGATAGATGATGCCTCGCTTCTCAAGTCGATCCTTCGCCGACTGCACACGCATCTCGACCAGCACTTGAGGCTTGCCGATTTGCTCGATCGCTTCGGCCGGCGAAATTGGTTTCGCATCGCCGATGAGCAATCCCGTGAACATGCCCGTGACAAGCAGCAGCGAAGAGATGACACACATGACATACCTCGACTATTGGCTTTGAAACTGAATTCCCTGCGCGGCCGCACTTAGAGAAGCGCTGGACGTTGAGAGACTACAGAAAACCTGCATACCATTCGGAGCGCATCGCCAGTATGGTGGACTGCCCGGTAAGTTTCCAGTCGTGCAGCCATCATGCGAAGCGACGACCTCACCTCCGCACAGGCGCAACAATTAAAATCATCGATTCGGCCGATGCTCGGTTATCTGAATCGCCTCAAGAAGCGGATGGAGAAGAGGCGGTTTCCCTCTGACGACGGACTATTTCCGACGGTCTTGAGAGCGTACGATGCAATCCACGAGCTGAACGTGCACATTCATTACTTGAGCTGCGAAAGCGGCGTAGGGCAATTATTGCCGCCAAATGAATGCAAGGAACGAGAAAGGCCCTCACCGTAAACGCGTACAATAATACTTGGCCGAATCTTTACCTCGGCTTGCGCACCGGCCGGTGAAACGTGTTATGGTGAGCACACAAGGCGAGCTGCGCTTTGGCGCTAGCCTTACCTGCGGAATCTTGCAGTTTCGACGACCCGTGCTCACCGCAATCGAGGCACACCCAAACGCCGCGAAATCCGCCATTGCGGGTTGCGACATAAATGTCATACCGGACTTCGTCCAAGCGGTATTGCTCACGGCGTGCCCACTCTGAGCGCAGCCCTACCACTGAATCTGAATTCTCGGAAGCATTTTCCGAAGTGGTGCGCACTATCAACCACCAGAGAAAGCAGGCAATTTCGCGGAAAATCGCGGCAGCGGAGTTGGTTGCGATCCGGTTACGAAATCTCAGGCGTGCAACGCACATGCCAATGGTGGGTTCTGACCGGCAGGTAGTTATGCAATAATCGGCGCATGCCGCAGCCAGCCGGGATTACTGTCACGTCGTTCGATCACGTCACGATCATTTGCGCGGATCTCGACGCCACTCGCAATTTCTATGTCGACTTGCTGGGAATGACCGAGGTTGCGCGGCCGGCATTTGGATTTCCAGGTCGGTGGTTTCAAATCGGCAATGTTCAAATTCATGCCACGCAGCAGAATACCGAAGCAGGACAAGCCGGCTGGGGCGATCGAGCGCGCAGGTGACTTTGCGCGGACACCACATTGCATTTGCCGTGGATGATGTTGTGAAAGCAATCGAGATTGTCGAAGCTCACAACGCGCGTATTGCGTCGCCCTTGCAACAGCGTCCCGACGGCTTCAAGCAGGTCTATCTCTACGACCCAGACGGCCACGTGGTCGAGCTCGTTTCAAGATAGAGTTTCTTCTCGGTATTGGATCGTGGGAACATCGCGGTGAATTACCGTCCTCGATCGAATGCAGCATCGTTGTACCGACGACCTCGAAAAGAAGCTGGGGAACTAGGATTTGAACCTAGACTAAAGGAGTCAGAATCCTTCGTGCTACCGTTACACCATTCCCCAAGAGTTGACGCAAACGCAAGATGGAAGATGCCGGACCCGTGGTCATTCGATGCATCAAAACGATGCCGCCGGGCAGCGTAAGCCGTGGTTTTCGTCGCTTGCGCTTACGGTACGCGGGGCCGGTAAACCGGTCAAGTCCGGCGGGCTGCGTGGCGGGGCGCCCGCTCGCCGTCATCGCCCGCGACTTGTGGCCCGGCACCACCCCCGGCTAGAATGACGGTTCTGAGGTCAGTTCAGCCGCACGGATTCGATCGAGCCGACATCCAGCGGTCCGATCGGGCGGTCAACAGGTCATGGCATTCTTGCAACTTGTCAAAGGGGCGTTGCCGGGCACTCGGTTCGTTCTCAGCGGAGATCGTGCCGTCATCGGCCGCAGCGCCGAGTGCGAGGTACCGCTCGATGTACCCGCCGTGAGCCGGCGCCATGCGGTGGTTTCCCGCGACCGCGGCCGGTTTTTTATCGAAGACCTGAATAGCCGCAACGGCACGTTTCTCAACGACAGCAAGGTCGTCGATCGCACGCCGCTCCGCGACGGCGACCAACTAGTAATCTGCGACCAGGAATTTCGTTTCTATAGCGGCAACGCCTCTTCCTTTGTCGAAGAGGACGAATCTCTGGCCGCAACGGACATTGCCGAACTGGTCGACGACTCCACCGCAGTGCAACGCGCCAGCGTGATGGCCACCTTCGACGTCAGCGGTGGCTCGGCGAGCTGGCGACTATCGGCCAAGCCCGAAGTGAAGCTCGCTGCCCTGTTGGAGATTTCCAACAATCTGGCAAAAACGTTGTCGGTGAACGAAATTTTGCCGAAACTGTTGGACAGTCTGTTCAAAATCTTTGTGCAGGCCGATCGCGGGTTCGTGGTGATGCGGACCAAGGTGGATGGACCGCTCGTGCCCGTTGCCGTCAAGAGCCGGCGATCCGGCGACGAAGAGCGGATGCGCATCAGCCGCACGATCATCGAAGAAGCGATGAAATCGCGCAAGGCGATCCTGTCGGCCGATGCGGCGAGCGACGAGCGATTCGGCATGGCGCAGAGCATCGCCGATTTTTCGATTCGCTCCATGATTTGCGCCCGATGATCGGCAGCGACGACAAACCGCTGGGCGTGATTCAAATTGATACGCTGAATCAGCGTGCCCGTTTTACGGACGAGGACTTGGAAGTGCTCGCCGGTATCGCAAGCCACGCGGCCGTGGCGTTCGACAATGCGTCCATGCATGAGCAGGTGGTCGCCCAGCGGGCGATGCAACGCGATTTGGAACTGGCGCGACGCATGCAGCGGACACTACTGCCGTCGAAGCCGCCGCAGGTTCCAGGGTACTTTTTCTTCGACTATTACCAGGCTGCGCGGCAAGTCGGGGGCGATTACTATGACTACGTGCAGTTGCCCGGCGGTCGGTTTGCGGTAATCGTCGGCGACGTGGCGGGGAAAGGCGTTCCTGCCGCCCTGCTAATGGCCCGCCTCTCCGCTGACGTTCGCTTCTTGTTGGCCAGCGAAGAAGACCCCGCAAAAGCGGTTCAACAAATCAACGACAGCTTCGCCAATCACGACTGGCAGGACCGGTTCGTGACCATGATTACTGCGGTAGTGAATCCGCGCACCAATGAATTAACAATCGTGAATGCCGGGCACATGGCCCCACTTTTGCGTCGTCGTGGCGGAAGTGTGGAGGAAATCGGCGAGGAGGCCGCCGGATTGCCGTTGGGCGTTTCCGAGGGTTTTCAATATGAGCACCACACGCATATTCTCGAGCCGGGCGACGTCGTCACGATTTTCACCGACGGGTTTAGCGAGGCCATGAACGGCGAGCGCGAGCTTTACGGTTTGGACCGCCTGAAGCAGCAAATCGCCACGCCATCGGTGGATGTTGCCGATTTCGGCCAGCACATTCTGGAAGACGTCAGCCGATTCGTCGACGGCTTTGACCAGAGCGACGATATGTGCCTGGTGTGCTTCGGCCGTGTAGAAGAGAAAGCCGACCGCGGCGGTCGGTTGAGTACTACCCGCAGCGGGTGCGACGGCGAACAGCTCACGCCCAATTGACTTCCAGCAGGTTGTCGATCATCTCCACGCCGTCGATCCGGCGAACCGCCTCCTGGGCCATTTGCTTTTCGAAGAACGAGCGGACGCTCCCCTTCAGCACAACATGTCCATCAGCAGCTTCGACGCGAACTTGCCGGCGGCTGGGCACATACGGGTTCGCCGTGAGTGCTTCGTGTATTCGATCGAACAGCGGGGTAGAAAGTGCGGCGGTGCTCATGTGGGGTAACTCGCGGACACGCAATGGATGTGCTAGCCAGAATTCGAATATGTCGGTGGGTTGTACGCCGGATTGCAACGCGTGGCAATTACAGTCCGGCGTCTTTCAAAAGTAGCATCGACTTTTTGACGCGGCGGCCAGACGGGCAAAAAACTTTGCGCTTTGTGTCGTGGCTTCAATGGACGCTGGCGCTTCGGCGACTGAGAGAAAAGATCGGCAGAAACTAGCGACTGGGTCGAATTGAACGCCCGCCTTGACCGAGGTTCGAGTGGATACCCGGCGTATTTATGCCGGCTATTCCGCCTTTAGGCCTGTCTGCCGGCAAGGCTGGTAATTACGCCGTCGTGAATGCGACGCCAGTACTCGCTAGCGGCGCTAGAGCCTATCCCTGCAGCCAGCTCGGCAACTGGCCGGCGGGCGGCATGTGGACCACGATGGCAGAAGTGATGGCCGGAAGCTGACGGACCTCCGCCAGGGCCTCCGCGGCGGGCTGGCTGTCCAGATTCAAGACACCGACCGCCTCGCCGCCGGCCGTCGCCCGGCCCACGGCCATTTGCGCGATATTGACGCCGTGCCGGCCGAAGATCGTGCCCACCCCGCCGATGATCCCCGGTACGTCGCGATGACGAAAAATGAGCAGCAATCCGTCCAGATAGGCCTCCAGCCGAAAGTCGTCCAGGGATACAAGCCGCGGCATGTGCTGACCGAAAATCGTGCCTGTCGCGCGGTGCTGAGCGTGATCGGTGATTACCTCGGCCGACATCGACGAGCGAAACGCGCCCATCTCGCTCCGCGACTCTTCGGCGAGCTTGATGCCGCGCTGCCGCAGCAATAGCTCGGCATTCACGAGATTCACTTCTTGGTCGAGCGCGTTTTGCATCAAGCCTGCGGCGAACACCGCGGTGAGCACTTTCGTTTCTTTCTCGGCAATCTCGCCGCGATAGAGCAAGCGGCACGATTTGAGGCCGCTCGGCTCCAAGCTGGCGAGCAGCATCCCCAATCGATAGGCCACGTCGAGATATCCCCGCAGCGATGCTAGGGTCTTCGAATCGAGCGAGGCCACATTCACGGCATGGCGAATGGCGCCTGTGGTGAGGTAGGCCACAAGCAGCTCGACTGCCTCGGTAGCGACTTGGGTTTGGGCCTCTTCGGTACTCGCGCCCAAGTGTGGCGTGCACACCACGCCGGGCAGCCCGAACAGCGGGCTGTTCGTACAAGGCTCGGCGGCAAACACATCGAGCGCCACGCCGCCTAGCCGGCCCGCTTGGAGCGCCGTCGCCAGCGCGGCCTCGTCATAAATGCCGCCTCGGGCGGCGTTAATCAACCGCACACCGGGCTTCATCTTTTCGATTTGCGCCGCGCCAATCAAGCTCGCGCGTTTCGTCCGTTAGCGGCGTGTGGACCGTGAGGTAATCAACTCGCGGCAACAGGGCTTCCACGGTGTCGACCGGCTCGATCCCCAGCTCCTGAGCCCTGTCGCGCGACAGGAACGGGTCGAAGCCGAGCACTTTCATTTCCAACGCGCGGGCCCGTTTGGCTACCGCCACGCCGATCCGTCCCAACCCGACGATGCCCAGTGTCTTGCCGGCCACCTGGGTGCCCATGTATTTGTTGCGTTCCCATTTGCCCGCCATCAAGCTTTGGTATGCGGGGGCGATGTTGCGCGACAGGGCCAACATGAGCGCGATGGTATGCTCGGCGGTGCTCAACGTGTTGCCGCCAGGCGTATTCATCACGACGATGCCCCAGCGTGTAGCGGCGTCTTTGTCGATGTTATCGGTGCCGACGCCGGCACGCACGATCGCTTTCAGTTGGCGATTTCCCTCCAGTGCATCGGCGGAGATTTGCACGCCGCTGCGGCAGATCGCGCCGTCAAACTGTGCGAGCGTTTCGCGCAGAGTATCGCCCTTGAGGCCCGTGCGGACTTCGAACTCAATGCCCGGCGCGGCGGCCAGCATGTCGAGGCCTTCTGGGGCAAGCGAATCAAGAACTACTACGCGGGGCATGCGATGCAGTGGGTTCAGGGTCCAGAGTTCAGGGATGGTTTTTTAGCGTCGGCCGCGAGGCCGAATATCGCAGCAAACGTTGCAACTTTACTGGATTAGGCGTTGCTGCCGACGCTAATTCATTTCGCGTATTGTTTGTGAAATTCGTTCATGAAATCGCGCAACATTTCCACACCCGCGACCGGCATGGCGTTGTAAACCGACGCACGGATGCCGCCGACCGACCGATGGCCTTTCAAATCGGTCATGCCGCGATTCTCCGCCCCCTCGACAAATTTCGCCGTCAATTCCTCGCTCGGCAGGCGAAATGACACGTTCATCATTGAGCGGCAGACCGGCTGCGAATGGCCCACATAAAAACCGTTGCTGTGGTCAATTACCTCGTAGAGCAAATTGGCTTTGCGGCGGTTTAGGGCTTCCATGTTCGCCAAGCCGCCGACATCCGTGATCAGCCACTTGGTGACGAGCATGAATACATAGATCGGAAACGTCGGCGCGGTGTTCCACAGCGATTGCGCCTCGGCATGGATCTGAAAATTGAGGTAACCGGGAAGCTTGTCGCTGCTGCGCCGCAACAAGTCCTTTCGGATGATTACGACGGTGAGTCCTGCGGGGCCGGCGTTCTTTTGCGCACAGGCATAAAACAGCCCGTACTTCCGCACGTCGACCGGTCGGCTCAAGAAATCGCTCGATGCGTCGCACACCAGCGGCACCGGGCCTGCATTCGGTTCTCCGGAAAACTGCACGCCCTGAATCGTTTCGTTCGAAGCGTAATAGACATACGCAGCTTTCGGATCGAGTCGCAGATCGGCCTGTGCCGGCAGGCGATCGTAGTTCGTCGGCTTGCCGTCCCAAACCACGTGGGCCTCGCCGAATTTGACCGCTTCTTGCGCGGCATACTTGCTCCAAGAGCCCGAGACGATGTAATCGCAAATCCTCCGGCCGCCGCCCATCAAGTTCATGGGAATCATCGAGAACTGCAGCCGGGCCCCCCCCTGCAGCATCAGCACGGCATAGTCTTCAGGGATCTGCAGCAACTGCCGTAAATTAGTTTCCGCCTGAGCGATGATATTTTCAAATGTGCTGCTGCGATGACTGATTTCGAGTATCGACGCGCCGACTCCGGGCAGGGCCATCAAGTCGCGCTGTACCTCGGCGAGCACGGGCTCGGGCAGCACCGCCGGTCCGGCGGAAAAGTTAAACACTCGCTCAGCCATCACGTGTACCTCGTCAACGATCCGAAAACCGCGTATTCTAACGCCGCAGCGTGGTACTGACTATGCCGCTTGACCACTGCGACGCGTTAATCCGGCGGGGGTTCCGTGCCCTTTCGCACACGCGAACCCAGCGAGTAACCAATTAGTGTGGACCCAAAACTCACGAACACGACGCCGCCCAATAGGATCCCATTTCCCGGTTCCGGCAAATGATGTTGCTGCGCAAAAGCCCGGTGACGTTCCAGCCCGCTGGCCTTCGTATAGTTCAGACAAAGCAAGCCGAAAACCAGGAGCACGACTCCTGCGATAACGACCAACCTTTGCATTACGGTTCTCACTCGATCCTTGCCCGTTCCGTAAGGGGAATAGCACTCCAAAGAGGACACGGCCCGCCGGCGAATGTTCGACTTTGAATACTCACACGCAGCGGCGATAGCCTGCCCCGGCTGACGTCGCGGGTGCGAAGCATTATCATAATCAATCCAGGCGTTTTACCGCAGTGCCCGCGATCCCCCCGCCGGCTGTCGGAATGTATTAAGGATGTCCCCATGGCCAATGCGACCTTGAAAACCGACCCATTCTCCGCTCGCGATACTTTCGACACCGGCAGCGGCAAAGCGGGCATTTATCGGCTCTCGAAACTCGAAGACGCCGGGCTCGGCAACATCGCCGCCCTGCCCTATTCGATCCGCGTCCTGCTGGAGTCGTTGCTGCGCAATTGCGACGGCTACGAAGTGACCGAAGCCGACGTGAAAGCACTCGCCGCCTGGAATGCCGCGCGCCGGCGCAAGTCGAAATTCCGTTCAAGCCGGCCCGCGTGGTGTTGCAGGATTTCACCGGCGTGCCGTGCGTCGTCGATCTCGCCGCGATGCGCTCCGCGATGAAGCGGCTCGGCGGCGATCCGAAAAAAATCAACCCGCTCGTGCCGGTCGACCTCGTGATCGACCACTCGGTGCAAGTCGACTACTTCAACTCGGCCGACGCGCTCGAACTGAACATCGACATGGAGTTCGCCCGCAACCGCGAGCGCTACGAATTCCTGCGCTGGGGCCAGAAGGCGTTCAACAATTTCCGCGTCGTGCCGCCGGGCACCGGCATCGTCCACCAGGTGAATCTCGAATACCTGGCCAAGGTCGTGTTCCTCGGCAAGGACCGCAGCAGGCCCCGTCGCATTTCCCGATTCGCTCGTCGGCACCGATAGCCACACCACGATGATCGACGGCCTGGGCGTCGTCGGCTGGGGCGTCGGCGGCATCGAGGCCGAGGGCGTGATGCTCGGCCAGCCGATCTACATGCTGCTGCCCGAAGTCGTCGGCATGGAACTCACCGGCCAGCTCTCGCCCGGCGCGACGGCGACCGATCTCGTGCTCACGGTCACGGAAATCCTGCGCAAGCGAGAAAGTCGTCGGCAAGTTCGTCGAATTCTTCGGGCCGGGCGTGTCCACCATGGCGCGTCGCCGACCGGGCCACGATCGGCAACATGGCGCCCGAATACGGCGCAACGATGGGCTTCTTTCCCCGTCGATGACCAGACGCTGCGCTACCTGCGCCAAACCGGCCGCACCAAGGCCGAAGTCGAGCTGGTCGAGCGTTACACGAAAGAGCAAGGCTTGTTCCGCACCGACACCGCGCCGGTGCCGACGTTCACCAAAGTCGTCCGGCTCGACCTTTCCACGGTCGAGCCAAGCCTCGCCGGCCCCAAGCGGCCGCAAGACCGCGTGCCGCTCTGTCGAACATGAAGCCGGCCTGGCGGGAAGCGCTTGCCGACCGTTTATCGCAAACAGTCGCAGATCGACGAACGGCTCGCCCGAAGGCCGCTGGGAAGGCGAGGGCGGCCACAAGGTCGAACCAAAGCGGCGGCCCATGCCACGCCGGCAGCAACGCCCGCCGATCCCGGTTTCGCGCGGCGTGCCGATCGAATCGGACGGCAAGCAATTCGATTTGAAGCACGGCGACGTGGTGATCGCCGCCATCACGAGCTGCACGAACACGAGCAATCCCAGCGTGATGGTCGCCGCCGGACTGCTGGCCAAGAAGGCCGTGGAAAAAGGACTCACAGTGCCGCCGCACGTGAAGACGAGCCTCGCGCCCGGCTCGCGCGTCGTCACCGACTACTTCGAAAAGGCCGGGCTCGACACGTACTTGGAAAAGGTCGGCTTCTACACCGTCGGCTACGGCTGCACCACCTGCATCGGCAACAGCGGCCCGCTGCCGGAGCCGATCTCGCAAGCGGTCAAGAAGAACGACCTGGTGGTTGCCGGCGTGCTCTCCGGCAATCGCAATTTCGAAGGCCGCATCAACCCGGACGTGAAAGCGAACTACCTGGCCAGCCCGCCGCTCGTCGTGGCCTACGCGCTGGCCGGCACGACCGACATCGACTTCGACAACGAACCGATCGGCACCGGCAAAAACGGCTCGCCCGTGTACCTCCGCGACATCTGGCCCACGCACGCCGAAGTGCAGAGCGGTCGTCGAGCAATGCGTGCTGCCCGAGATGTTCGCGACACAGTACGGCGACATCTGGCACAAGAATCCCAAGTGGAACGCGATCGAAACGAGCGAGGGCGAGCTGTACGAATGGGACCGGACAGCACGTACATCCAGGAGCCGCCGTTCCTCGATAGACCTGCGCACCGAGCCCGGGCCGATCCAGCCGATTCGCGGCGCCCGCTGCCTGGCCGCGTTCGGCGACTCGGTGACGACCGACCACATCTCGCCCGCCGGCTCGATCGCCAAAGACAGTCCCGCCGGCAAGTATCTCATGTCGCTCGGCGTCGAGCCGCGCGACTTCAACAGCTACGGCGCCCGCCGCGGCAACGACCGCGTGATGACCCGCGGCACGTTCGCCAACATCCGCATCCGCAACCTGCTCGCCCCCGGCACCGAAGGCGGCGTCACGCGCCATTTGCCCGACGGCGAGGTGATGTCGATCTACGACGCCGCCATGAAATACAAGGCCGAAGGCGTGCCGCTCGTGGTGCTGGCCGGGGCTGAATACGGCAGCGGCTCCAGCCGCGACTGGGCGGCCAAAGGGCCGTTCCTGCAAGGCGTGCGGGCCGTGCTCGCTGCGAGCTTCGAGCGCATCCACCGCAGCAACCTCGTCATGATGGGCATCCTGCCGCTGGAATTCGCCACAGAGCACCACCTGGCAATCCGCTGGGCCTCACCGGCGAAGAAATGTTCGACATTCCCGACCTCGAGCGACAACCTCCAGCCGCGGCAGAAACTTACGGTCGTCGCCACCAGTCCCGACGGCGATCGGCAAGGAATTCGATAGCCACCGTGCGCATCGACACGCCCGTCGAGCTGGATTACTATCGCAACGGCGGCATCCTGCAGACGGTGCTCAGGAAGCTGCTTGCGGGCCTAGAAACCATTCCGAAGCATATTGCGATCTTTGGAGCAATGAAATGGTGCGCGTTGTATTGGGCTGCTGCAATCGTGACGTCGCTTTGGTTAGGGCGTGCGTCGTTGTCGCATGCCAGCGAATTCTACATCGCCTTTTGGAACGTCGAAAACCTGTTCGACTTGGAAGACGATCCTGCTGTCGAGCTTGACGAGGACTTTACGCCACAAGCGCCGAAGCGATGGACGCAGGAACGGCTCGAAATCAAGCTCAACAATCTTGTCCAACGTCATTCGCAGGATGAACGACGGCCGCGGGCCGGACGTGCTCGGCCTGTGCGAAGTCGAGAATCGCAAAGTGGTGGAGATGCTCGTGGCAAAGCTCGCGCCGCTGGGGCGGCAAGTACGAGATCGTCCACCAGGATTCGCCAAGCGACCGCGGTATCGATTGCGCCTTGATCTACGACGCAAGGATCTTCGGACTTGTCGGGTTCAAAGTTCCATTTCGTCGACGCCGAAAAAACTCGCGACATCATCGAAGCCAGGCTGCGGCACGAAGGTGCCGACTTGTTCGTGTTCGTCAACCATTGGCCATCGCGAAACAACGACGAATGGCAGCGCGTGAAGGCGGCCACGGTGCTCCGTACGCGGCTCGACGAGATTCTCGCAGCCGATCCAAAGGCCGACTTCGTGCTGATCGGCGACTTCAACGATGAGCCCGACAATGTTTCGCTTGAAGGACCACTTGCGCGCATCCGCGACCAAAGACAAATTGCCCGCCGGTTCCCTCTACGATACGACGGCCCCGATGCGTGCCGAAAACAAAGGCACCTTCGTATGGGATGACAGATGGCAATTGATCGACCACATCATCGTTTCGCCTGGCATGCTGGATGCGGCCGGCTTTCATTGGAAACCAGACAGCAGCCAGCGGCTCGAGTTTCCCGAGTTATTCTTTCAGTCCCGGCGGCCCGGCGCCATTGCCCGACCAAACCAAAGTTATACGTCGAATGATTTCCACGGGAGCGGCCACTCCGATCATCTGCCCGTGTCGTGCGTGATTACGAAGTGACGCGGCGCTGGGGTCGGGAGTCGGAAACGGCTTGACTGTTAGCGGCCGAACTATCCTTCGCACGGTAATCTCGTACGGCAAGGTTTCAAGACTCCCGACCCCCTTCTGCGGCCGTTTGGCAAATGCGGTCCGGCGGGTAAGATTGAGTGTGGGAACTCCGCGTGTGGGCCGCTGTGGCGGAGGTTTGCCACCTCTTTTCCTTGGTCTCGCCATGCCAATTCAAATCGAATGCCCCGGCTGCAAGGCGATCATCCAGGTGGCCGACGAGCTGGCAGGCAAGCATGGCAAATGCGTCCAGTGCGGCCATCGCGTGACCGTGCCCGGCAGACCCAGCAGCAGCAGCAACTTTTCGCCGCCGGTCTTTGAAGCAACGCCGGAGGTCGATGGTCCGCGAGCTATTTCGCCGGCAGCAGAGTGCAATGCTGCTGGTGTTTCCCACGCCCGAGGACGGCTACCTACGATCTGGCGAACATTGCCTGACAGCGATTTGAAATGCATCGCCACCGAAGACATCAATCAGGCGCGATTTGCAGAATTGGTCGCGAGCTTCACGAAACGTTTCGGCCCTCGCAAAAAGGAAGCGGCTGCCCATGCCCTCACGGCGGACGAAATGCTGTACCAACTCAAAGGCGATCGGCTCGGCATGAGCCTGGATGACTTCAAACAGAAGTATCACCGGCAGGTCGAAGGCGGTTACAAGCTGCCGCTGTGCTCGGATACCGCTTTTGGTGCGAACAAGGCGTCGTTGCACAGCGAGCCCTGGCACCGCGAGGCCGGCATTATCCACGCTCGCGTCGACTTGCCGGCCGAGGAAAACTCACCCACCGTGGCCGGCGTGAAAACGGAACTTTTGCTGTACCAATTTGTCGATGGCAAGTTGTTCCGCATCGCGGCCTCATTCCCCACAGATCAATTTCACTTGGTGAGCGAAGCGGCGATCAACAAGTACGGGCCAGTCACGCGCGAAACCCAGAAACCGCGGCAGCTCGTTTGGGAAAACCCGCTCGCGTGGATCGCTTTGACGCGCGGCTCGGTCCACCCGCGCGAGTCGTCGATATTGGAACTCGTTCACCGCGAATTGCAGCAATTGGCAAGTTCCCGCACTCCAACGGGCATCGCGGATATCTAGAGGATCTTTCCAATTGATCCAGTCAAAAGCTGTGCGCCGGACGTGCGTGACAATCTCGATTTTCGATCACCGGCCCTACTGAGAGATCGGATCCAAGCTCTCCTTGTAGCGATCTAAAACTTCGCGCGGCTCCAGATTAAAAACTGCACGGCCCTGCGTGGTCCACGCCCGCCCGTTCCAATTGAACACGGCCGTGCCGGCACGCAAATTGCCGACGGCTTCGACGTCTTCCATGCCCCCACCTTCAATCGCCTCAAAGCTGATGCTCACGGCCACAAGGCCCACGAGATCTCCGTTCGCACGGTCGTGGGCCAATAGCACACCCGGCTGAAACCCGCACTCCTTCCAGGCCAGCCCGCGCGGCTTGCCGCTGGCCGCCGCGGCCTTAAAAAACGCTGTTTCGAGATTGGACCGATCACGCACGAACTGCCGCAATGCTCGCCGAACGCGATGCGCGAAAACCGACGGCCGCAACAGCGCCCACAGCAGCCACGCTACCATGAGCAACACGAAAGCCAGAATCCAGAACAAGTAGCCTATCACTCGCTGTCACCACACCGATCGACAGATTTACCGGCGGAGTCCGCCCCGGCGAATTCGCAGTGGCGAACTTGCTCCGCGCGGAACGGCGCGTGCACTTGGCTGCGCCCACTGCAATTCACGCGCGGCGACAGTGTATCACGAACGGCTACCGCAGAAACAGCGGGCGCGGCCGCCGCGTGACCGGTACAGGCATCGGTGCGACCGGAGCCGGAGTCGGATCCATGAGGGTCGGCTCGGCGAAGTTGCGGCCGCAATCACCACATCCGCAGCCGGAATAGGGCACGGATGGTGGGTACGGCAAGCGAACCTCATTGTGGGCACAAATTCCGTCCCAATTCGCGGGTCCAAGAACGAGTGGAGCGTGGTGCCCGGCGCCAAATCCGCATCCGATGCACTGGCAAAAGTTGCTCGGTAGGTTCCAATAACCCGTGGCGATAACTACGTCTGGCGATGCGACGATCAGCAGAGCCGCCACGATCGTAGCGGGAAGGATTTGTCGGAACATGGCACGTTCCCTCAAGCAGTGGCGGCAGATTTGTGCACAAACACACCAACCACTTATAGGATCGAGCGTTTGACGCGGGCGGGGGTACTTGCACCCTCGTAAGCCGTACATTTTACGCAATCGGCACGGCCGTCCGGCGGCGCTATTTTGGAGATGCCGACCGTTCACAACTGAACGTCAGTCGTTGTAGTTGTGCCGCTCGAGATACTCGCTCAAGAAATGCCGCGAGATGAGGTGGTCCACGTCGAAGACGTGGGCCAAGAGGGCCGCCCGAATCCACATGCCGTTGCGGGCCTGGCGGAAGTACATCGCCCGCGGGTCGTTGTCGATCTCCGGCGGAATCTCGCCGAAGTGCTGGTCGCGCGGGAACGGATGCAGAATCGGCGCGTACTCCTTCATCCGCGAGACCAGCTCCGGCGTCAGGCAGTACCGCGAAAAGTCGATGCTGCGCCATCGTCGCCGCATCCTGCGGATCGTTGTGCTCCTTCTGGATGCGCGTCATGTACAGCGCGTCGAGCTGCTCGATCACGGGCCTGCCGTCGAGCTTGTCCTCGAACGATTCGAATTCGTAGAACCGCACGTTGCGGTCCACAAGCCGCTCGCGCAAATCTTCGCGCATCGCCAGCTTCGGATGGTCCGGCGCAATGAACACCAGCCGCACATCCTCGTACAGCGCCAGCAGCATCGCCAGCGACCGCACCGTCCGCCCGCGGCCGATATCGCCGCAAAAGCCGTACGTCTTGTGCGCCAGGCCCTTCGTCAGACCCGGCGTAGCCCTTCTGCTCGCGCAGCTCGTCGAACCGGTTCGCCGCCGGCGAATCCTTCGGGCTGGCGAATTGGAACGACCGCTGCAGCGTGTAGATGTCCAACAG
The DNA here is from genome assembly GCA_963786455.1 of uncultured Planctomycetota bacterium. Taxonomy (GTDB): domain Bacteria; phylum Planctomycetota; class Planctomycetia; order Pirellulales; family Lacipirellulaceae; genus JABDGM01. The sequence goes on from CAWAZX010000026.1 coordinate 93,859, forward strand.
CGCCTGCGTCGGATGCTCATCCGCCCCCGAACCGGCGTTGACGATCGGCACGCTCCGGCTGCCGCTCGCGTCCAGGTCGTTCATCAGGTACGCACACGACTCGGCCAGCCGCGCGATCGGGCTCCGCATGATGATCACGTCGAAGTAGCTGCTGAACATGCGGATCGAATCGAACCGCGTTTCGCCCTTCGTCTCCGACGAAGTGCTCGGGTCGCGCACCTCGTTGCACGTCATGCCCAGAATCTGGCACGCCGCCATGAACGACAAAAACGTCCGCGTCGACGGCTGCGTGAAATACAGCATCGCCCGCTTGTGCGGCAGCAGGTTGATCAGAAAATCCTGCCCCGCGCGGCTCTTGGACAGAATGCGGATCATATCCGCAATGCCGCCCAGCTCTTCCAGAAACGGCACCGGGAACTGGCCCGAAAAGATGACGTGCCGAATCCGCCCGTTCCGCTCGAACTCGGGCGTTTTCATCCGCACCGGCCGCTGCAAACGCGACTCGTACAGCAGCAGGTCGCGTTCGTCCTGCGTCTTCGGGCGTTTCATGGTGGGTGCGGTAGACATGACGTCACCGGCAGCCGTGCCGCGATGGGTCGTTAGCGCTGTTATCGCACGACGATGCGCGAGGTCGTCAAGTGGCACGCGAAGCGTGTCGGCGTTTCGGGTGTCAGCCGTGTCAGCTAATACTAATCTGACAGCTGATACGCTGACAACCCGACACCTACTTCAATCCGCCACGCGCCACCGCACCTGAAACAGCCGCATCATCGCCAGAATCAGCACGCCGTTGTAGACGAATCGACCAGCCGACGTACCCGAAGAACAGCGGCAAGTTCGCCGCCGGCGCCGCCGCGGTCGGATTGCATCTCGTCGCCGCGATACGTCGAGCGGCAGCGCGAACGTCGCCGAAAACGGGCTGAGCACGCCCAGCTTGTCGACGACCGCCGCCCGCGACGTGCCGCTGAAAAACGTCTCGGCGAAAAACGTCACCGCCACCGGCGCCATGAACATCACGACGATGATCAGATACGTGGAAATCAGGCTGGTCGCCGACTTCTGAAAGATCGTCGAGCAAAACAGCGCCGTCACCGCCGTCGTCACGCAGCGTCAGCGCGACGATCGAGCACGTAACCGACCATCGTCGGCAGGTTGTACCAGAACGGCAGCGGCATCACGCACGCCAACAGCACCGGCCACAGCAGGAACGACGTCAGCACGCTCGACACCCGCAGCCCCGAGAGCAGCTTGCCCCACAGCATCTGCCACGGCGTCACGAGCGTCACCAGCAGCAGATCGAGCGTCTGCCGTTCGCGCTCGCTGGTCACGCTGCCCGCCGAAAACACCGGCCCCACCAGCATGTTGAACAGCAGCACGTACGAGATGTACCACGGCGCGTACTCCGGCCAGATGTACAGGCAGCACGGCCATCACGAACAGCGCCAGCAGCATGCTGATCTGAATCACCAGCCGCAGCATGAGCGTGCCCTGGCTGAAGATCTCGCTCCGCATTTCCTTGTCGTAGATCGGGTTGACGCCCTCTTCCATGAACGATGGTGCGCTTCGGCGGAGCGAACAGCCGGTCGGGAAACTCGTCGCGCTTGATGTACAGGCCCACCGCCTCGCGGGCCTCCGTCTCCAGGTCGACGACTTCCTTGCCTTCGCTGCCCAGGTCGGGCGGATACAGCAGCCGCCGGCAAGCGTTCCGCCACATCAGCGCGACCAGCGACAGGCACGCGATCGGCACGACCGTGACCACGACCAACAGCCGCGCCTCGCCCGAGCTGCTCCAGCTGGTTCCACACCAGCACGCAGACCATCGCCAGCGGCAGGATCATCAGGTACGAAACCACCAGCGACGCGCTCGTGCGCCTGAAAGTAGCTGCTGGCCCACAAGCTGATCATGCCGAACAGGCCCACCGTCGCGATCATCGCCAAAGTACGCCGCGAACACTTCGTACAGCGACACGCCGCCCAGCGGCAGGCAGAGCATCACGATCGGCAGCGAGCAGATCATGAGAATGCCCAGGTGGCACAAGCGCCGCGAACAGCTTGCCCAGCACGATCGCCCCCGGCCGCAGCGGGCTGGCCAGCAGCATCTCGTAGCTCATCCGCTCTTTCTCGCCCGTGATCGCCCCCGCCGCAAAGCTCGGCGCCATCAGCGACGCCAGCATGTACTGCCCGAAGAAGAACAGATTCACCAGCCGCTTGGCCGCCTCCGGCTGCGCCATATCCAGCCGCTGCTCCTGCGGCCAGGCCAGATAAACGACGCCGCCCAACAGCGCGACATACACAAACAACAGCACAAACGCCCGCGTCATCCGGAGGTTGGTGAGAAGCTCGCGCTGGAGAACGGGGTTTTCGACGATGTACAGTAACGATTGCGGTACTCAGTACTCGGTACTCAGTACTTTCGTGGCCGCACTCGCCCTAGCACTCGGCTCGGCAACCCTTGGATCCGCAAAAACCCTTCCGCGTCCGTTTGATCGTAACTGCCGCCGCGCTTCCATGCTGGCACGTGCGGCGTCGTACAGACTGTTCGGGCTCGTGCGGCCGCGCACCAGCACATTGCCCTTGTAGAAGCCGAGCGTCACTTCGCCGTTCACGGCCTGCTGCACTTCGCGCGAGAACGCCATCAGCGCGTCCATCTTCGGCATGATACCAGAAGCCGTAGTACACCATCTCGGCCACTTCCGGCGCCAGCCGATCGCGCAGGTGCACCGTGTCGCGATCGAGCGTGAGCTGCTCGATCGCCAGGTGGGCCGCGTACAGCGCCGTCATGCCCGGCGCTTCGTACACGCCGCGGCTCTTCATGCCCACGAACCGGTTCTCGACGATGTCGATCCGCCCCACGCCGTTGCGGCCGGCGATCTTGTTCATCTCCTCGACCATCGCCAGCGCCGACTTCCGCTTGCCGTTGAGCGTCACCGGCACGCCGCGCTCGAAGCCGACCGTCACTTCTTCGACCTTGTCCGGCGCCTCCTGCGGCGAAACCGTCATGCCGAAGTCGATGATCGAGACGCCGTCGACCGCCGGGTCTTCCAGCTTGCCCGCCTCGTAGCTGATGTGCAGGCAGTTCTCGTCGGAGCTGTACGGCTTGGAGATCGACGCCTTCACCGGAATCTTCTTCGCCGCGCAGAAGTCGATCATCTCCTTGCGGCCGGGAAACGTGTCGCGATACTTCTTGATTCGCCACGGGGCGACGACTTTAATCCCCGGCTCCAGCGCCTCGGCCGCCAATTGGAAGCGGCACTGGTCGTTGCCCTTGCCCGTCGCCCCGTGGGCGAACGCATCGGCCCCCACTTCGCGGGCCACCTGCAAGCAGCACTTCGCGATCAGCGGCCGGGCGATCGACGTGCCCAGCAGATAGATGCCCTCGTACTTCGCCTGCCAGCCCAGCACGGGAAACGCGAAGTCGCGGCACAGCTCCTCGCGGGCATCGACAATCCGGGCCGACGCCGCCCCGCAATCGCGGGCCTTCTTCAAAATCGCCTCGCGGTCCTCGCACGGCTGCCCAAGGTCGACGTACAGCGCAGTGCACGTCGTAACCTTCGTCCTGCAGCCAGCCGAGAATGACCGAAGTATCGAGTCCGCCGGAATACGCGAGAACGCAGGAAGGCATAGTAGTGAGTGCAAGATGCCGGATGCAGGGGAGAATGGATTAGCGTCGTCGGCCACGACGAATCAAGAGCGTACACGCGTAGCCGACCACGTCTATTCACAGACACGTTGCAACCATTGTGGTTCGTCGACGCGCCGCTGACAAGGCGGCCGCGGCAATAGACTCGGCCGCTGCGGCCGACGCTAATTGCATGCATCACTCGCGGCAACTCCGCCGCGCGAATATTGCGAAACAGAAAATTCGTCGTCGGATCGTGCCCCTGAATCGCGATCACGCCCGGCCGCCAGTCGCGGCGCCTTCGCGCGGGCTTTCTCCGGCTGGCCGCGTGTCGGTCCAATCGCTCACCTGGTAGCCGTTCACCCACACCGCCATATGCGGCCCGTCGGCCACGATCGTCTTCGTGAACCACTCGTGATCGTCGGCCACCACCCGCCGCGCCGGCTGCCGGCGATAAATGCCGCCCGTGCCGAAATCGGCCGGCTTCGTGCGATCGCCGTCCTTGAACACGTTGTTGATCTGGCTCTCGTAGCCGGTCCATCGCCCTTCGCGCAGCGTGCGAAAGAAGATGCCCGAGTTCAGCCCGTCGCCATTCACCTTGCAATCGAGCTGCAGCACGAAATTCGCCAGCTCGCCGTTCGTTTCGATCTGGCCCGGCCCGTTCGTCACGTGCAGTTCGCCTCGCTCGGTCACGTCGAACTTGCTCTGCTCCGCGCCGCTCGGTGCTCCAGCCGGCGAGATCGCTGCCGTTGAACAGCGGCTTCAGCCGAGCGGCCGCAGGCGAATGTTGCGAAACGCGACCGGCCCTTCGCGCGATTGCAAACCGATATGGCCGATGCGGATCGGCGACGGATCGCCGAATTCATACAACTGCTCGCCGTCGAGCACGACCGTGAGCGTGTCGCCTTCAGCCGTCACGTCGAACGTGTGCCACTCGTCGGCCGCGGGAAACTTGGCGTCCGATACTTCGCGCTTTCTGCCGCCCCACAAAACTGCCGGTCGGAAACGGATTGTCCGGCGGCGCAATATTCAGCTCGTAGCAATCGCTGGCCGGATTCGTCGGCTGCTTCGGCGTGCGCAGAAACACGCCGCTGTTCGTCGCGGCGGCGGCGCTTGAACTCCACATGCAGCTCATAGTCGCCCCACTCGGTCGTCGATACCAAAAACCCCGCCTCGTCGCCGTCCGTGCGAATCTCGCCATCGACGACTTCCCACTTCGCCTCGCCCGTCGGCTGCCAGCCAAACAGCGTCTCGCCATCAAACAACTGAAATCCAACCCTGATCGAGCAACTCCCTGCGGCAACAACTGCGGCTCGGCCGCGAATAGGCATAGAAACGAAATCGCACACAATCCAAACGCGAAACACGCCGCATCCTTCATAGCTGCCTCGACAATATTTCGCCACGGAGACACGGAGGGCACGGAGACTTCCGATGGCAGAACGCTGATTTTCGCTGATCGTCGCTCATATCCCAGAAAGCGAGAATAATCTGCTGTTCAACGATTAGAGTAGATCAGCGCAGATTAACGTTCTTATTCTCCGTGCCCTCCGTGCCTCCGTGGTAAATCTATTCTTCAATTTCCAACCGCACTTCGCCCACGAGTCCGCCGGGCGATTGGGAGAAGTCATCGTCGTCAGCCACGCGGCTCCGTCAAGCACCGGATGTTCCACCACGATTTCCAGCCGATTGTGGTCCTCGAGAAGTTCGGTGATATCGAAGCGGCCGGCGGTCCGCCCCACACGACTTCACCGAGCGGCTTGCCGCTTAGCGATACCACGCCCCGCGACCGCGGCGGCTCGACGACCAGAAACACCCGCTCGCCCGATTCCAGCCCCGTCGGCTTCTGAAACGTCCGACGATAGCGGACGCGGCCAAAGAAATCGCGGCCGAAGAGGTCGGCCCAATCGGCCGGCATCGTCGAGCGTCCGCTAGCGGCAAGCCGCCGGTCGAGCGTTCGAAGCGCCGTCCGCGTGCCGAACAAAGCGCGCGAGCGGCTCCAGCTGCCAGGTCCGCGGAGACGAATGACGTGAATGTCGTGAGGCAAGGGGGCGGCGAGTCAAGAGCTGAGAGTCAAGAGTCGAGAGCCAGATACGGATACTTCGCATCCTTCTGGCTCTCGACTCTCGACCCTCGACTCTCGACTCCTCTCACTCCGGCATGAAATGCTGATTCACGCGGACCTGGCGGATGGCCCGGCTGTCGGGCTCGTAGACCCGCACGAGCACCTGCACGCCGCGCAGCGGCTTGTCGTACGGCGGCACCGTCTCGCGCTCGCCGACGTCGTCGACGCCAGTTGCATGTTCGTGACAATATTACCGAGTGCGGCATTAATATAGTGTCCGAAGTCGTCGAATCCATTCGTGCCTTCGTCGATCGACGGCGTTCCCGTGTTATCGCCGTCGTTCAATTGCCAGGCGCGTTTTCAATCTCATCACTATCCTCATTGACGCCATTATTCTCGTAGTGGAACGACCAGGTGTCGTACACCGCGTAGCCCGGCGCAAGTGGATTGCCAAACACATCGCGAAGCGCGCGGAACTCGAAGAACCATGGTGGCGCCGCGGACAAAAATGGTGTAGCGTATCTTGGTGCTACAAGCATGCCGGTGGAACTGGGTACGTTAGCCCAACGCTTGTCATAGCCATAGCCCAAGTCGACATACGCGCCTTGTCCCACGTACGGATAGATTGCGCTGGTGCCGACATTGGTGCCAATCGCGCCGGAGCCGGCTGGGCCCATATTGTTGGCGTGAAGATACGCGCCGAACACCGGCGGATTGGTCGGCTGACCACGCCAACCCGCGTCACTCGGCTCCAGCACGGTTTCGATATCAAGTCCGCCCTGATAACGATAACCAAACAGCGGTGCACCTGGGTCATACACCCGCACATCGAACGCCAGCGCCCGGTCATCATCACGTCTTCGCCACGGCGGCTGCCCCACAGCGGCACCGGGCCGTGAACGACGCGCACCACCTGGCCCTCGTCGTTGAGCATCGCATTGCATGTTGCGGGTACGCCGCCCATCGGCGGCTCTTCGACGTATGCGAACGGGCGAACCGCATACCGGCGGTTGTTCGTGGGCGTGTCGAAATTCGCCGGGAATGTGGTAAACGAAATGATGGACCCAGTGGCCGGAGCCCGACTGCGAGGTTCTACATTGGCCAGCGCTTCGGCTGGTTCCATCGCCGGCTGGACCTCGGGATCCGACAGAAACTCCACTGTTTGTGTAGTTCCTTGATACCCGCTGCCCAACGAAATGATCGGATAGGAAAAGAACCGCGTGCCGCTGGCGCTCGTACCAGTGCCCGGGCGAAAGCCGTAATGGCCAAAGCGGTTCTCGCGCTTGGTCAAGTCGCCCAGCGTGTTGGCCATGATCTTCCAGCGGCCGAGTCACCCAGGCTGTGATCCCATTCCAGGCGGACCGAAAGTCGTAGCGGTCTTGAAACGCGATGACCGCCGCGATCGCTTGCTCCACGCTAGATATCTTCCGGCAGCAGCCGCACCAGCCCTGGCTCGGCTTTGAATTGAAGGCCGCCGTCTGCGAAACGTACCAGGCCGGTGTTGGCGTCCGCGATTTCCGCATACGGATTGACCCACGGCGCGATCAGCAGCGTGCGGCGATAGATCGTCCGCATGCCGGGCTCGCCGAAGAAATCTGTTCGCCCGCTCTGTCGTCCGTCCGGATTCTCGATCGCGAACCAGACCACTTCCGCCAGCGGCGACTCGATCGGCGTTTCGACCCCAGCTGGCTAAATCCGTCGTTGACATTCGTGGTTGGCCGGTGCACGTCGGACGGCATCCGGCCCACGAACGGCTCATGCTCGTTGCGGACCGTGAGCATGAGGATGTCGTCGAAGTCGCCCAGGCCGCCGCCATCAGGCTGCCCAACTTCTGATGATGAGCCTCGCGTTCTTGAATCGGCAAATTGCCTCGAGGCGCCGTCGAGAATGCCGTCGATCCGACATTATTCCGCGGAATCGCGGATAAGTCGGGGTCGAGTTGTGATCGCTGGGTCCACATCCCGTTGCCATCGACGTCTCGCAACAGCGGCGTTGGGTTCTGGTCGCGTTACTGGCCTTCGATGAGCTCGATGTAGCCGTGGTTCGACTCGGGCCGCTGCCAGGTGAGGCCCGGGCAGGTCGCCCCCTGCAGATCCTGCTGCAGCACGTTGCGGACGTGCCGCAGCTGGCCGCTCATCTCGATCGTCGCCCGGCGATTGCGGACGCTGTTGCTGACATTGGCGAACAGCGTCACCACGGCCGCCATCATCACCAGCGTGATCGCCATCGCGACCAGCATTTCGACGAGGGTGAAGCCGCGGCTGTCGGCCTCGGCTCTGGGGAGAGGCAGCGAGCTATCGAGCGGTGAGCGGTGCCGATGGTCGGCGTGCTCAGCACGCTAAGCTACGCGATCGAGTTGATCGCGCATGAGAAAAGTTCCTCTGTCCCGACCCGCGGCCCCAATGCGGTCGGGCATCTGTTCCATCTATTATTGCACCGCGCTGGGCCACGCTGTCAAGAAAAGCAGCTTGGGTGGCAGGCCTTCGCTGCGATAGCGACGTAGGCATGCTGCGGTCATTTCAGCCAAATCCATGCTCACGGGCTAGCCCGAGAGCATGCCACCCGCAGCACGTGCCGATTCGCCTCATTTCGCCCGCGCCCGGCGGCGGCGGAATCCGGCCTTCCAGGATCATCCGCCGCTCGCGGCTGGCCGCAATCAGCGACGCGACGATCGACGATCGCCAGCAGCGACACGATCACCAGCAGCGACTGCCCAAGGGCTCCGGTTTCCACCAATGGTGCAGCAGCATCTTGACGCCGATGAAAATCAGAATCGCGCTCAGGCCGTAGCTCAGGTAGCGGAACAGGTCCATCACGCCGGCCAGCAGGAAATACAGTGCCCGCAGGCCCATGATCGCGAACACGTTCGACGTGAACACGATGAACGGCTCGCTGCGTGATGCCGAAAATCGCCGGCACGCTGTCGATGGCAAACACCACGTCCGTGCTCTCGATCACCAGCAGCACCAGAAACAGCGACGTCACGAACAGCTTGCCGTCCTGCCGGACGAAGAACTTGTCGCCGTGCGAGCCGTGGGCGACGCGGCAGATACTCGCCGCGCAAGCCGCAGCACGATGTTCTGATCCGGGATGCGTCTCGACGCCGTGCGCCGTGGCCAGCTTGATGCCCGTGTAAACCAGAAACGCGCCGAAGAGATACAAGCATCCATTCGAAGCGCTCGAGCAACTGCGCTGGCGACCAGGATGAACGTCAGCCGCATCACGATCGCGCCCAGAATGCCCCAGAACAGCACGCGATACTGATACTTCAGCGGCACGCCGAAGAACGCAAAGATCACCACGAACACGAACACGTTGTCCATCGACAACGACCATTCGACGAGGTAGCCGGTGAAAAACGCGATGCGCGTGCTGCGCGCCGGCCCACCACCAGATCCAGCCGTTGAACGCCAGCGCCAGGCTGCACCAGAACACGGTCCACATGGCCGACTCGCGCAGCGTCGGCTCGTGCGACATGGCGGTGGAACACGAACATGTCGAGCATCAGCAGCACGACCGTGCCGGCGCAGAACGCGATCCAGAACCAGGGCGGCACTACGAAGACTGGGGCCGCGGCAGCCGCCTGTGGCGGCAGGAGTCAGATGACAGCACGACGATCAACTCCAGCGCGCACGAAAGCCGGCCGATCAGCTGGCCGGCGATCGCGTAATCATAGGAGTCGGTGCCGCGCGCAGCAACCGACCGAGGCTGCTGCGCTGCGAGCGTAGCATGCGTTCGGCACGCCAGACGTGCGAAAACAGTCGAGATTCGCATGCGGGCATTGACATGCTCTGCGTCGCAATCGCGCGTCGAAGGCATGCCAATTCGACCGCACGTTACGCCGCGCCGAACTCCGGCCGGCGCCGGCCGAGCTGGCCCTGCAGCCGCTGCACGATCGCGCTGTGCATCTGGCTGACGCGGCTTTCCGAGAGATCGAGCGTCGCGCCGATCTCCTTCATCGTCAGCTCTTCGTAGTAGTAGAGGATGATGATCAGCCGCTCGTTGCGATTGAGGCCCTTGGTCACCAGCCGCATCAGGTCGGACTTCTGAATCCGCTTGGTCGGGTCTTCGCCCTTCTTGTCTTCGAGGATGTCGATCTCGCGGACGTCCTTGTAGCTGTCGGTCTCGTACCACTTCTTGTTGAGGCTGATGAGGTTCACCGCGTTGGCGTCGGTGATCATCTTCTCCAGCTCGGCCACGCTCAGGCCCATGTGCTCGGCGAGCTCGTTCTCGTTCGGCGAGCGGCCGAGCTTGGCTTCGAGCGTCTTGATGCGCTTCGTTGAGCTTGCTGGCCTTGCTGCGCACCAGCCGCGGCACCCAGTCCATCGTGCGCAGCTCGTCGAGCATCGCGCCGCGAATACGCGGCACGCAATACGTTTCGAACTTCACGCCGCGAGTCAGGTCGAACGCGTTGATCGCGTCCATCAGGCCGAACACGCCGGCCGAGATCAGGTCGTCGAGCTCGACGCCGTCCGGCAGCCGCGACCAGATCCGCTCGCCGTTGTACTTCACCAGCGGCAAGTACTGCTCGACCAGCCGGTTGCGAAGCTGCTTGTTCGTCTGGACCGGCTTTGAATTCCTTCCAGATCTCGGCAATTTCTTCCGGTGAAGCAGCTCTCTTCGTGTGCGAGAACGTAGTGGCCATGCAATCCTCCGTGATCGGCCGCCGGCATCGCTGCCGGCGTACGTCGAGATCCTTCTCGACGCTCGAATTAGTTTCTAGAACTTGAATGCACGAGTACACAGGAGTTCGATGAGAAAGCGATCTCTAGCTGTCTGATCCTGACTGACTTCGTGTCACTCTGTGCACTTCGTGGTTCAATTCTTGTCAGCTTGGCTGAGCCGCGCTGCGCTCGTGCCAACTGCTGCTCGAGCTTGGCGCGAACCGATTCGTCGATCGTGGTTTGGGCGATGTGCCCGAGACATAGCGCCAACGACGAGCAAACACGGCGAGATACAGCGATCGCCAGCGTAAGCGTGCCTTCGACGCCGCCCGAACCCAGCCAGCCGCGGCAGATCACCACTGCCATGGCCAGCGGTCCGAGGATGCCGGCGTAAACGCGACCCATACTCGTTCCTGACCCGTGCCGTCAAACTTGCCGCAGTTCCGCCAGTTTGACGCACACCGGCACGCCGGTGTGATGTCGCACATTATCGGTATTCGTGGCACTGAGCGACTTGAATCATTTCGTTCAACATTCGCAATAAACTCACGCGAGCTGATATTGTTCCGAAGCCGCATCTCCCGCGCAGGCTCATCGCAATCCAGCTGCAAGCACGTCGCACACCGCACGGCCCAGCCACAGCATCGCATGACCGAACGCCGAGTTCGGCGACTCCCAAACTCGCGGTACACGCGCCTGCAGCGGTGCCGCTGGACTGGCCATGCCACGGCAACGCTGGCAATGCCGCCACGGTGCGACGACAAGAAACCGCTCGCATGCCATCGACAACGCGTCGTGCGCATCGTCGGCCGCAATCGTGTCGCTATCGCATTGGTTCACCAGCACGCGGACGTCGGCAGAACATCGCATCGCGCCGCGCTCTGCTTGATCGTCGCATACGCATCCAATAATGCGGCAGTCGTCCGACGTCGTCACCAGCATCACCAGTTTGCGCATCGCAGCCAGAAGTCGCCGCGTCCACGGCGTCAACCCGTGCCCGCATCAATCGACGACCAGCAGCGTGGCCGCTTTCTCCAGCGATTGCAGCTCCGCCAGCAACCGCTGCTGCGCAGCGCCGGCGAGAAACCTGTATCAGCGTCCGCTCCGCACGCCAGGTAAGAGCATCGTTCCGGCCGGCCCAGCGACGAGCGCGTCCGCAGCCGGGCACTTGCCGGCCACCACGTCGTCGAGCGAGAACTTGATGCGCGGATTGACGCCGACCACCTCCGTCCATATTCGCATCGTTGCCGGGCCGCATCGACCAACACCACACGCTCACCGGCGATCGGCCAGCACGGCTGCCAGGTTCACCGCCACCGTCGTCGCACCGACACCAGCCCGCCCACCCGCGACGACGATCATCGGCAGTCCCGTCGGCACGCGCTGGCGCTGCCGGCGCCGCCGATTGAATCAACTCGCGCAGTTTGACAGCTTGATCGAGCATTGGAGAAGTCGTTAGGCATTAGTCGTAAGTCGCTAGTACAAAAACCTCGCCTACGATCTAACGACTAACGACTAACGACTAACACCTTACGACTTACGATTCACGACTCAATTCCCAGCAACATGTCCGCCAACCGCCGCCGCTCCGCCACCTGAATATCATCCGGCACATTCTGCCCATCGGTGAGATAACTGATCGGCAGCCGGCACTCGCGCACCAGCGACACCAGGTGCCCCAGGCTGTGCGCTTCGTCCAGCTTCGTGAGCAAGCAGCGCCGTCGTGCCGACGTCCGCAAACCGCTCCGCCGTGCTGATCAGGCTCTTCGCGCCCGCCGTGCTGCTCAGCACCAGGTGCACTTCATCCGGCTCCGCTTCGCGCCAGCATCGACTTGAGCTCTTGAATCTTGACTTCGTCGCGCGGGCTGCGGCCGGCCGTGTCCATCAGCACCAGGTCGAGGTGACTCATCCGCGCCACCGCCTCGCGCATCTCGCGCGGCGTGGCCACGACTTCCATCGGCAGGTCGATGATGTCGGCATACGTCCGCAGCTGCTCGACCGCCGCCACGCGATACGTGTCGACCGTGATCAACCCAACGCGCCGCTTCTCGCGCAACCGATAGTTGGCCGCCAGCTTGGCGATCGTCGTCGTCTTGCCCACGCCCGTCGGCCCCACCAGCGCCACGACGCGGCACTTGTCGGCATCCGTCGCGATCGGGCCCGTCCACGCTGAATCTCGTCTTCCAGCAACTCGGCAACCCGCGCCTTCACGAGCAGCGCGATCGGTCAGTTCGCGAGAGTCGCGCACTCGTCGCGAATGTCGATCGATCCACTCGCCGGGCGATCGCTTCGTCGACCTCCGCTTCGATCAAGTCGGTGAACACATGGAACAGCGCCTCCGGCAAATCATGCGCCGGCGCCGAGGCCGCGCGCTGGCACAGCTTCTCCACCATCGCGTGCAACTCGTCCAGCTGCCCGGCCACCTGCTGACGAAAGTCATCGCGATACTGGCTGCGATAGTCGACCTCCAAATGGGCCTGCGGCGCTAGGGGCTGGGTGGCTGCGGGTGTCCGGATGCAGCGGACTCGAAGTCGCCCAGCCCCCAGTCCCCGACTCCCAGTCCCCGCTCTCCGGCAACCGGCTCGGCACATTCACCGCCGCCGACGCCGCCACTTCATACTTGCCGCCCAAACAACAGCCGGCCAACGGCCCGCTATTCACCTCGCGCGTATGCAGCACCGCCGCCGCCGGCCCCAGCTCGCGCCGCACCAGCTCCAGCGCATCCCGCATCGTCTTGGCACGAAAAGTTTTAATATCCATATGGTATTAGTCGTTAGTCGTTAGTCGTTAGTCGTTAATAGCCAGTGTGCCGAAAGCTCGTTCACTAACGACTAACGACTTACGACTAACAGCTTATGCCTTCCCATCCGCCACCATCCCCAGCGTCACAATCTTCGTATCCCGCGTCACTTCGTTGAAACTCAGCACCACCAAGTTGCGGCAGATGATTCTCCGTCAGCCGCTTCACCGCCGCGCGAATCTGCGGGCTCACCAGCACGATCGGCGTATGGCTGCGCGCCGTCAGCTTCGTGATTTCGCTCGCTAATCGCCCGGCAAGTCGCTTCCACGCTCTGCGGCGACATCCGAATGAACAGCCCGCGCTCCGTGTGCTCGAACCCGGCCCGAATCCGATCCTCCAGCGCCGGATCGAACGCCACCACGTACAGCTCGCCCTCCGCATTGCGATACCGCGTGCAAATCTGCCGCGCCAGCCGATGCCGCACGTACTCCGCCAGCAGAATCGGATCCTTCGACCGCGGCGCATGATCGCCGAGCGTTTCCAGAATCACGCTCAGCTGCCGAATCGAAACCTGCTCGCGCAACAGCAGGTGCAGAATCGCCTGCACTTCCGCCAGCGACATCACGCCCGGAATCAGTTCGCTCACCACCGTCGGCGACGTCGTCTTCAGCTCGTCGACCAGATGCTTCGTCGCATCGCGCGTGAGAATTTCGTCCGCATGCCGCCGGCAGACTTCCGTGAGATGCGTCGCCAGCACCGCGCCCGGCTCGACGACCGTGTACCATACAGCTCCGCCTGGTCCGCCAGCCCCGGATTGATCCACTTCGCATCCGAGCCGAACGCCGGGTCCTTCGTCGCGATGCCGTCGACCTTGCCCGTCGTCATGCCCGAGTCGATCGCCAGCAGCTGCGTCGGCTCCAGCTCGCCCTGCGCCACCGGAATGTCGGCGATCTTGATGCGATACTGATTCGCATCCAGCCGCATGTTGTCGCGAATGCGAACCTTCGGCATGAGGATGCCGATCTCGCCCGCGATGTTCTGCCGCACGCGCTGCACGCGATCCAGCAAGTCGCCGCCGCGGTTCGGATCGGCCAGCCGAATCAGCCCCACGCCCAGCTCGATCTCCATCGGATCGACCGTGAGATAATCCTCGACGCGCTCCTCCGGCTGCTTGGCTTTCTTGTCGTGCTCGGCCTGCTGCGCCGCCGACTTCCGCCTCGCGCGATTCGCGCCGCGTCATCATCCGCGCCAGCCCAATGCACGCGGCGCCCAGCGCCAGCAGCGGCACCCGCGGCAAGCTCGTGAACACGAGAATCGCTCAAGAACCCGCCCGTCACCGCCAGCGCCTGCGGCCGCGAGAAAATCTGCTGCAAGAACTCCCGCGGCATGTTCGACTTCTGCGTGCTGCGCGTCACCAGCAAGCCGGCCGCCAGCGAAATCAAGAACGCCGGCACCTGGCTCACCAGGCCGTCGCCGATCGTCAGATGCGTGTAGACCTTCGCCGCCTCGGCCAGCGGCATGCCGATACTCGGCCATGCCGATGATCAGCCCGCCCACGATATTGATCACCGTGATGATGATGCCCGCGATCGCATCGCCGCGCACGAACTTGCTGGCACCGTCCATCGCCCCGTAGAAATCGGCCTGCCGCGTAATCTCGGTCCGCCGCGTCTGCGCCTCGCGCTCGTCGATGATGCCGGCATTCAGATCGGCGTCGATCGCCATCTGCTTGCCCGGCATGCCGTCCAACGCAAACCGGGCCGCCACTTCGCTGATCCGCGTGGCGCCCTTGGTGATCACCACGAACTGAATCACCACGATGATCACGAAGATGATGATGCCGACGACGATCTTGTCGCCCGCCACAAAATCGGCAAACGACGCCACCACGTGCCCGGCCGCGTTCAGCGCCGTCCGCTCCGGCCCGCGTGAGAATCAGCCGCGTCGTCGCCACGTTGAGCACCAGCCGCGCCAGCGTCGTCGCCAGCAGCATCGACGGAAACACGCTGAACTCCAGCGGCGTGCGCACGTAGATCGTCGTCAGCAGCACGAGCACGGCGACCGTGATATTCGCCGGCCAGCAGCACGTCCATCAGCGCAGCCGGCAGCGGCACCATGATCACCAGCACGCTGGCGATGATGGCAACCGGCAGAATCAGATCTTGGCTGCGGCCCAGGAGCCCCTCTGTTGCGGGTCTCGCGACCCGGCACCCCAAGCCACAGTAGACGCACCGGATGCCAAAACGGCCTCCCGCCGCATGAAGCGACAGATGAAAGATTGGTGAAGAGACAAGTCGCCGCGGCGCAGCCACGGCCAGATGAGTGGGCGGAAGATTAGTGAGCCGCCCCCCAATGTCCAGAGCGCAAGACGCTTCGGTTACCACTGCTGGCGTGTCCGACGGCGTCCAAGAATTCGACTCAACTAGCAGCATACTTTTCAAGGAACGAAGCTCGCAGTGCCAGCAAGGGAGTCAGCTGCAACCCCCGCTGGCACTTCGGGCTCTAATACCGATCGGTCTTCCTTATAAAACTCCCGGACGACATGGGCGATGTCAAAAAAACAATCAGCCGTCAGTAAAAGGCCGAAAACTCAAGACGAAAGGCGTAGCTGCAAGACATCTAACCAGATTGGAGTTCACCAATTCCACGAAGGGCTGAAGGCCGAAGGATGACGACTTTTCTGCCACTTGCATGCCAGCATGTCGCGCGATACTCACGGGTTCCCGTGTGTAGCGAATCCATTTCCAGAATGGGAGAATTGATATGCGACGCGCAAAATCACAATCATCGGTGCCGGAAATGTCGGTGCCACCACCGCCCATTGGTGTGCCGCAGCCGAATTGGGCGACATCGTCCTCTTCGATATTCCCCAAACAGGCGACATGCCTAAAGGCAAGGGGCTCGATCTGTGCAAGCCGGACCGATTGTCGGGTTCGATTCGAACATCGTCGGCACCACCAGCTATGAAGACACGGTCGGCAGCGACGTGGTGGTGATCACGGCCGGCATCCCTCGCAAACCCGGCATGAGCCGCGACGACCTCTTGGCCACGAATGCCAAAATCATGACCGACGTGTGCGAGCAGGTGAAGAAATCCAGCCAGCACGCGATTGTGATCGTCGTCAGCAACCCACTCGATGCCATGGTACAACGAGCGCAGCAAGTTACCGGGTTCGAGCCGCACCGCGTCGTCGGACAGGCCGGCGTTCTGGATACTGCCCGTTACCGCACGTTCCTTGCCATGGAATTGGGCGTCAGCGTCAAGGATATTTCGGCGCTACTGATGGGCGGCCACGGCGACACGATGGTCCCGATGCCCAGTTGCACCTCGGTGGGCGGAATTCCAGTCACGCAGTTGCTCGACCGCAAGCGGCTGGACGAAATCATCGACCGCACGCGCAACGGCGGCGCTGAAATTGTCTCACTCCTGAAAACCGGAAGCGCGTATTACGCGCCCGCCGCCGCCACCGCGCAAATGGTCGAAGCCATCGTGCGCGATCAAAAGCGATTGATTCCTTGCGCCGCGTATTGCGACAAGCAATACAGCGTCGGTGGATATTACGTCGGTGTTCCCGTGATCCTGGGTGCTAGCGGCGTCGAGCGCGTGATCGAGCTGGAGCTCACAGCCGACGAACGTGCCGCATTTCAGAAGAGTGTCGACGCAGTAAAGCAGTTGGTTGCCGCAATGGCGAAGCTGGTGTAGCAGGGAGCGTGGAGCATGGAGTCCAAGACAAAGACATGTGTCTTGCACTCCTAGTTCTTCGCTCCATGCTCCACGCTTCTGTCACCGTTGACATTGCTCGCGCTCTTGAGTACAGTCGCGAGGCGTTGCATGCAATCCTCCAATACCCGCTTTGCAAACTGCTAGCACGCAATTCCCAGCTTCACGCAGCGTAATGGTTTTTGCCGAAGTCGCCAGACGGTCCGTACCACACTTGCGGACGTTCCAAGTTTACGCGAATTCGACTACCCGCAGCCCGCTAACCGTTCACCCAGGATGCCATTTTTCCGATGAACCGTATCGCATTCGCCGCGGAAGATATAGCAGTTCCCACGACGCTTGTTGGTTCTTATGGATTGCCTGGTGTCGCGAACGTTGCGAGTCGCCGCGCAAAGCGCGTTGCGAGTGAACCCTATGCGACGTTTGCACCGATCCACTATGAACCGGGCTATGCGTATCCGCTCATCGTGTGGCTCCACAGCACAGCCAGCAGCGAGCGCGAATTACGGCACGTAATGCCCCTGGTGAGCATGCGAAACTACGTGGCGATCGCCCCACGAGCGCTGTCACCCAGCAGTGGGCACCGTAACAAGTATTCCTGGCGACAAATGGGTGAGGACATCGAAGCAGCTCAGACGCGTGTCGTCGATTGCATCGCGGCCGCCTCGCGACGCTATAACATTCATCCGTCGAAGGTTTTCCTGGCCGGATGTGGCGGTGGTGGCACGATGGCACTTCGCCTGGCGTGGAACGATCCCAGCCGTTTTGCCGGTGTGGTCGCCATGAACGGGCCATTGCCAAGCCGGTGGCAACCACTGCGCCGAGTGAACGAAGTGCGCCGAGTGCCTTGCCTCTTGGCGGCGTCGCGCGAGAATCGCGCCTATCCCGATAAGCAAATGTGCAGCGACCTACGGCTGCTTCACTCAGCAGGTTGCACCGTCGCCCTCCGCCAGTACCCCGGTGCCGACGACCTGACCAATAACATGCTCGCCGACATGAACCGCTGGCTCATGGAAATCGTGTGCGCTGGCGCACGACGTGATAGCTAGACATCACGTGTTCATTCAATGCACGCGGCGAATTGCAAGCATCTACTTGTCTGCTGTCGTTGCCGCCACATTGGCCAACGACCATTGACACTCGACCGCAAACTGCGGTAAAAGCTGGCCGCTTTTCTACCACTGCCGGCGACACTCGCCGCGGCGAGAGGGCTCCTTCGTTACCGGCGCGGCTTATCGCTTAGCGACCGCCTCGCGCAAGGGTTCCAATTTGGCTGATCAAAAGCGCAAAACCGATACGCCGCTCGAGAAGCCTGCGGAAATCAAACCGGCCGCCGATTTGGGCCGCCTGCAGCGCGTGATGCGGCTCTTTGGCAACCTGCGTTCGTGGGCAACCGGACACTGGCTGCGCAGCGTTCTGGTTGCCGCGGTGATCCTGGTGTTGATTGCATCGACGATGGCCGGTTGGGCCTACCTGGCGAGCGTGGCCTTGCGCAGCGGCGAGATTTCAATCGACGTGGCGCTCCACGCCTTCGACAAAGGCCGCTACGAGGAAGCCCGCGCGCTGGTGGGAAAGTTGCTCAAAAGTGGTCGTCTCGCGCGCAGCAAATACGGCGGTCCTCTCTTCGTTCTCGGCGCTATCAAGTCCCACGATGCCGAGGAGGAATCCGCTGCCGACCGGCGCAGAATTGAGTACCTCGTCGCTTCCCGCTATTTGAAAGAAGCGAACACCTACGGCGTGCCCGAAGGGCGAGAGCTTGACGGCCTGTACCTGTTGGGCAAGAGTCTCGTCGAAAGCAGCCAATTTGATGAGGGCATCCGTGTTCTGAATGAACTGCTCGGCGCTAAAACACCGGACGATCACCCGTTGGCTTGGGAGTCGCACCGCCTGTTATCCAATACCTATTTGCTGATGCCTCAATCGAATCCGGAAAAGGCACTGCAACACACGCAAAGGCTTCTCGAAAAGGCGGATCTATCCAGCGAACAGTGCGCCGGAACCCTGCTGCAACTTGCCGAGTGCCTCTCCCGACTCGAACGGTTCGATGAGGCACGGCAAGCGGCCACTGCGGCACCGGCCGATACGAGTCGACAGGCAGACATCTCGTTGATGCGCGGCAAGATCAATCTCGACGAAATCAACGCGGCGCTCGAGCGCGTTGCGACCCACGAACGCAAAAGCATCGTCGATCAATCGAATGCGAAAATAGTCGAGGCCATGCAGCAATTGCAGCTGGCACGATCACTGGATGAAGAAAACGGGCTCGTCACACGGCAAACTAGTTACCACCTGGGCCGAGGGCTGCAATTACAAGGACAATCTGATGAGGCCGTGAAACAGTTCGCGCGCACCCGCCAACTCTATGGAGATACGTTGGAAGGCCTGGCGGCAGCACTTGCCGAGGCCGACTTGCTGCGACAGAACGGCGACTTTGAAGCGCAATGCTGGGCTATCGCCGCGTATTGGAGACGTTTGCCGACACCACCGAGTATCGCAGCGTCGTCCTGCCGTTGTCCCAACTCCGCGAGCGATTGATGCTGGCACTGCGGGACGTTGTAGGTCGCAAACGTTTTGCCGATGCCCTGGTCCTACTGGAGTACTTCTCGCCCTTGTTCACCAGAGCCGAGCAATTGGAACTGCGCGGCGACACGCTTGAACGCTGGGGCAACGACTTGATCGAGCATGTGTCGGCTGACGATTCAGAAGCCGCCCGCGATCTTGCCGCCGGCCGGCGACACCTGCGCAGCGCCGGCCTGGCATTCGAGCAACTTGCCGAAGCGCGATTCGACACTCGTTTCTATAGCGACGACTTGTGGCGCAGCGCTGATAATTACTTCCGCGGTCGCAGTTTTTCCAGCACTGTCCGGCTGCTCGAAAAGTATTTAGAGAACGAGTCGGAGCTGCGCAATCCGGAGGCGCTGCTGCGACTGGGCGAGGCGCACCTGGCGTTAGGTCAGATGCCGCAAAGTATTGCCGCGTTTGAGGAATGCATCGAATTCCACCCACTCAGCAGCTCCACATTTCAGGCACGGATTGATTGTGCCAACGCGTATTGGAACGACGGCAAAACGAGCCAAGCCGAGCGGTTGCTGCAGGACAATCTGGCGGCCACCTCGCTTCGGCCGACGAGCCGCGAATGGAAAGACTCGCTTTTTGAGCTCGGTATGCTGCTGCATGAAATGGGGCGGCACGAAGATGCGATAGGCACGCTGGAACAGGCAATTGAACGCTATCCTCAGGATCCGCAGCGATTGGCATCGCAGTATCTTATCGGCGAATCGTATCGGCGTTGGGCGCAAGAACTGTTCGACCGTGTGCCCCAAATACGCACCGAAAGCGAACGCAACAAAAACCAGCAGATCTTTGCCGAACGCTTGAACACCGCACTATCGCATTTCGAGGAAGTACAGCGAACCATCACGCTCAAGACGCACGACATCCATAGTGACCCGCTGATGGGAGCCATGCTCCGCAATTGCTACATGCTTGAAGGAACCGTGCTGTTCGATCTGCAGCGATACAAAGAGGCAATCGAGGCGTTTTCGAATGTGGCATCATTGTATCCCGACGAACCTTTTGTCCTGGAAACGTTTGTGCAAATCGCCAGCTGCTGGCGCCGACTAAATCAAACCGACAAAGCGCGCGGATCGATCCAGCAAGCCCAAATCGCCCTCGACCGTTTGCCGCCGGACGCGGACTTTGCCGAGGCCACATCGCTCGAACGTGACGAATGGCGGACGCTGCTGGCAGATTTGAGCAAATGGTGAGTAAGTGAGTTGGTGAGTGGGTGTCGACCTGTCGAACGCATGCCAAGAATGATGATTACGCTCACGACAGACCGGCTTTCCGAGTTGATTGGGGAGAAGCGCCAGGTTCTGGCTCAGCTCCGCGATGTCGGCCAGCGGCAGACAGATTTGATCAACCACGGCGACACCGGGTCGTTACTAAAGCTATTGGCGGCTAAACAACAATTGATTTCCACGCTGCAAGGCGTTGAGCGCGAGCTCACGCCGTTTTACGCCGAAGATCCCGACCGCCGTGCGTGGGCGTCGCCGCAGGATCGCGCAATACTGCGCAGCAGGCGGTGGAATGCAACGCGCTGCTTGAAGAAATTGTGCACCTGGAAAAACATGGCGCAGAAATGATGGCGGCCCGGCGAAACGAAGTGGCAGAACAATTGCAACAAGCCCACGCCGCCGCTCATGTCCGCAGCGCCTACCAGGCTCACAAATAATGTTTAGCCGCGGCGCGCTGCGGAGCGCGACGCATTTACAAACTGAATCAATGACCATTGCCAATACCAATCAACTCGAACCGGCCATAAAGCCTACCACGCTCGAGGAAAGCCTGGCTGCCGCGTCACCCTGTGCGCTCGGTCCCGAAGTCGATTTGGAGACCGTTCTTGCGGCATGGCACACGGCCACGCTGCGCCTCGAACGCACGCACGAAACACTGTGCGGCGAGGTGGCTCGGTTGACCCGGGAGCTCGAAATCAAGAATCGCGAGCTGGCACGCAAAAACCGCCTGGCCGATCTCGGGCAAATGGCCTCCCACATTGCCCACGAAGTGCGCAATAACCTGGTGCCGGTATCGCTGTACATGAGCTTGTTACGACGACGGTTGTCCGATGATTCGGGCAGCCAAGACATTTTGGCAAAGATCGAGGCAGGGTTCACCGCCCTGGATGCGACCGTGAACGATCTCCTGAATTTTACTGCCCATCGTCAACCGCAATGGCAAACTTTTCTGGTCGGCGACCTCGTGAGCGAAGTTTGCGAATCGCTTGAGCCGCAGCTCGAGTCGCAAATGATTGACGTCGACATCGACGTGCCGCCGAACACGCTGCTGTCGGCCGATCGCGAAATGATTCGCCGTGCATTACTCAACCTGGTGCTCAATGCGATCGACGCCATGCCCGACGGTGGAACGCTGGTGATCACGTCGTACGACAGTGCCCGCGGCTTCGAATTGGAGGTTGCCGACAGCGGCCCGGGCCTGCCCGACGAGGCCAAGCGGCGGGCCTTCGAGCCGTTTTATAGCACGAAGCAAAACGGCACGGGCCTGGGATTGGCGTTTGTGCATCACGTGGCCGAGGCGCATGGCGGCACCGTCACCGTTGCCAATTGCCCTGAGGGCGGCGCCGCGTTCACCATCAAAATTCCTCGTCGATCGATGCGAGCCGCCGCATGAGTGGGGAGATGAAGACTGAGGAACGATTTCACGTGTTGGTGGTCGACGACCATGCCTCGGCGCACGAGGCGGTGGCCGACGTGCTGCGCCAAGCCGACTACGAAGTCGCCACGTGCGCAAGCGCCACCGAAGCGCTGGCACGACTTGGGAGACAGCAGGTCGAACTCGTCGTGACAGACCTCCAGATGCCGGGCATGAACGGCCTGGAATTCATCCGCGAGATCGAACGTCGGCGATTGCCGGTCGAAGTGCTGATGATCACGGCACACGCGTCGGTGGCCACCGCCGTCGAAGCGATGCGCCACGGCGCATTCGACTACATCGAAAAGCCGTTCGACGTCGTGCAGTTGGAGCGGGCAGTAGCACAAGCGTGCCAGCGCCATCGGCTAAATGAGCAGGGGGCAGGGAGCCAGGAGCGTGGAGTAAGAAGCAACGGCACTCCAAGCTCCCCGCTCCCCGCGCCCTGCCCCTCCACTCCCGTGATGATTGGTTCCAGCCCCGCGATGCGCGAGCTTCGCGAGCGCATCGCGCAAGTCGCCGCCACCGACGAGACCGTCCTCATTTGCGGCCAAAGCGGCACCGGCAAGGAACTTGTCGCACAAGCCATTCACGCGCTCAGCCGGCGGGCTAGCGGACCGTTCGTAAGTCTCAATTGTCCAGTGCTTTCGGCGCAACTTACTGAAAGCGAATTATTCGGCCACAAACGGGGTGCCTTCACCGGCGCGGATGCGGATCGAATAGGTCGTTTCGAGCTCGGCCACGGTGGGTCGATCCTGTTGGACGAAGTCACCGAGATTGACATGGGGCTTCAAGCAAAACTGCTCCGCGTGCTCCAAGAGCGCTCGTTCGAGCGAGTCGGGTCAAGTGAAACGATCCATGTCAACGTCCGCGTGCTGGCGACAACCAACCGCGATTTGCCTGCGGAGATCGCCGCCGGATGCTTTCGAGAGGATTTGTATTATCGGCTGGCGGTTGTGCCGATCGCGCTGCCGCCGCTGTGCGAGCGACCTGGCGACGTACTCGAGCTGGCCGCACACTTCTTGCAGCACGCCGCGACACGACTCGAGCGCGAACCCTTCGCGCTCGAACAAGCGGCGTGTGACTTGCTTGCTAACTACCCTTGGCCCGGCAATGTTCGCGAGCTGCAAAATGTAATCACCCGTGCGTGCGTCCTGAATCAAGGCGAACTAATCCGCGCGGACGTCATCCGACCGTGGCTGTCGATCGTAGATCGCACCGAGCCTACCGGTTGCCCGACTGCGAATTTGACTCTTGATGAACTAGAACGCCGGATGATCGTGGCCACGCTTGAAAAATATCACGGACACCGAGCTAAGACTGCCGAGGCGCTGGGCATTGGCATTCGTACGCTCAGCGGCAAACTGCGAGCGTATGGTTATGCACCGCGCGAAAAGGAGTTTGCGAAGGTAAGTTAACGGAAGATTCGGCAGACCTTGCCGCTAGCTTTGGCAATAGTTGCCGGAGATCGCGCGGTCGCAAGCTGGAGAGATCTCGCAAGCAGTGAATTGTCAGCGCCTGATGCGACTGCATCGCATCGGCATGGAGGTTGCAATGCTTTCGTCGCTGTTTCAGTCGTCGACCATTCCCGTGTTGGAGCAGGTCGTCAACTTTACGGAAGCGCGACATGGCGTGTTGGCCGGGAATATTGCCAACATGGATACACCCGGTTACCGCACGCGAGATCTTTCGCCGGATTTGTTTCAAGAGCGATTGCAGGAGGCGATTCAAACGCGGCATCAGCCGCCTAATTCAACGTATGACACGTATGACACCAGTTCGCCGGGTATGTCCGCCGCGAGCAATTCCAGCCGCCGCGCACAGAGCGAGCTCCGCGCGTTCAGCAAAGTGAAGGATTCGATGAAAAGCATTTTGCGGCATGATGAAGCGGACGTGAGCATGGAACAACAGATCAACCAAATCGTAAAGAACCAACAGCAGCACAACCTGGCGATCAGCATCATGAGTGCGCAGTTTCGACTATTGAGAGCGGCGATTACCGAACGAGTTGCATAGGGACAACTGAATCACTAAGGCACGAAGGACACAAAGATAAGCAATGATGAGCGACAGAAGATGAAACAATTTCGCTCTACTACTCCTCCGTATGTAGTTTAACTGATCACATATACATCTATTGTCTTGTCGCCTTCGTGTCCTTCGTGCCTTTGTGGTTCCATAATTTGAGATTGATTTGAGGAGCCTTTCATGTTCTCGAGTCTCGACGTAAGCACAAGCGGGCTTGTGGCGCAGCGGGCGCGGCTTAATGCCATTTCGACGAACATCGCCAATATGTCGACGACTCGCAATGAACTTGGCGAGGCGGAGCCGTTCAAGCCGCGTTATGTCATGTTTCAAACCGACAACGAGATGAAGACGCCGGGTGGCGGCGCGGGCGTGAAGATCGGCAGCGTCGAGTATTCCGACGCACCACCCAATGAAAAATATGAGCCGGGCCACCCGGATGCCGACGAGCGCGGATCGTTCGCTATCCGGCCGTCAACATGACCATGGAGTTTGTCGATGCCCTGGAAGCCACACGGGCCTACGAGGCGAACATCGGTGTGATTGAAGTGACCAAGAATATGACCGAGCAAACACTGCGGATCATTGCGTGACGACTCGTGAGTAAGTGAGTGGGTGAAAAGGTAATAGCGGTGCTCGACCATGTCCATGATTAACAACGTCTCCATCGCGCAGAACTTGACGACTTTGCCGTCGCCGGCAATTGGCGGGCAGGCCAGTGGCCCCTCGTTCAGAGACATGCTGGTCGATTCGATTCAGCAAGTGAACACGATGCAACTCGAGGCAGACCATGCCGTCGAAACGATGTTCACCGGCGGTGATATCAACCCGGCCGAAGTGCTCACGGCCGTGCAGAAAGCAGATCTTGCGTTTCGACTCACGATGCAAATGCGCAACAAGCTGATGGAAGTGTACCAGGAAATCAAGGACATACGGATTTAGCGTAGGTCAGGCTTTCCTGCCTGACTTGCAACAGCGTCAGCCTGGAAAGGCCGACCTACAAGGATTCCACGGATGGATTTTTTGAATAAGTCTCTCGCTCAACTAAGCGAACTGTTTCGCTCGATGACGCCCGGGCGCGGATCACGGCCGGCTTGCTGCTGGCCGTCGTGGTCGTGAGTCTCGGCTATTTGTTCCGGCAGAGCACCACCGGGCCGGACGCATTCCTGTTCGGCGGGCAGGCGCTATCCGACGGCGAGCTCAACCGCATCGAGGCGGCGCTCGGTAAGGCTAACGTCACGTGGGTCCGCGAGAACAATCGCATCCGCGTTCCGTCCGGCCAGCAAACCACGGCACTCGGCGCCGTCGCCGACGCGGACGCGCTGCCCATGAATTTCAACACAATTTTGGAAGATTCACTCGGCAAAGGCGGTCCCTGGGAATCGAGTGTCGCGCAGCGCGAGCGGCAAAAAATCGCCAAGCAGCGCGCTCACCGATATGATCCGCGCCATGCCCTGGGTCGAAGAAGCGATGGTCCTGTACGACGAGCAGTCGCCACAAGGTCTTTCGCGCACGAAGCTCGTGACCGGTTCCGTCAGCGTGCGACCAATATTAGGTGAAGTACTCGACGCACGTCGGATCAAAACGCTGCAGAAGCTCGTCGCGTCGTCTTTAGTCGGAATGAAGCCGGAGGACGTGGCGGTAACGGACCTCGGCGACAGCGGCGGTGCATATGGTTCGAGCAGCAGTGCCCTCGATCTCTTGGACGATGAATACTATCAAACCAAGATCGCGTTTGAAATGCAGCGCAAAGAAGCCATTCTCAGCGTGCTGCGCGACATCCCCGGAGTGCGTGTCGAAGTGAATGCGGAGCTCGACGATACCATCGAAGAAATCACAACCAACATGAAACCGGACAAAACTTCCATCGCTGCAACCCGCACGGTCGAGGTGATTGAAAATTCCGCGCAAACAACGACCAAAAGCGGTGGCCAGCCGGGTCCCGTCGCCCAAGGGCCCACACGGCAAGGTGCAACCGAATCGCCTCAGCAAAACAGCAACACGGTAAAGAACGAAGAAACGCAAACAGATAATCTCGTCGGCAGGGAGCAAAGTCAAGTGCGCCGTAAAGGCTACACGCCCAAAGCCGTAATCGCCACGGTGATGGTTCCAACGAACTATATCGAAAGCATTTGGAAGAATCGAAATCCGACCGTCACCGATCCGCCGAAGCCCGAGGATCTCGTCCAGGTTGAATCGCAGACCAGAACCAAGATTGAAAATCTCGTCGAGCCCTACTTGATGTTACAAGCGAATCGCGGCCAAGACACGTTCAAGTACGTCAAAGTGGAGTTTCTCGACTCGCTGCCAGTCCCCACGATTGAACCGCCGTCTACGACGAGCAAAGCAATGGCCTGGGCCGGCCGGTACTGGAGCACCGTCGCGATGCTGGGCGTCGCGATGTTTAGCTTGCTAATCATGCGCTCCGTCGTGAAGGGCGTGCCACCATCGGATGGGACCGCCGCCAGTGCGGTGGCGCCGCGCTCACGCTTCATTCGGACGATGTGACGCATCGCGACGCAAACGATGCGGCCGAGGAAGAACCTGCTGAAGACAGGCCCCGCCTGCGCTTGAAGAAGGGCAAATCGCTGAAGGACGACCTTGTGGAAATAGTGCATGAAGATCCCGATGCGGCCGCCGAAATCCTACGATCGTGGATTGGCAAAGTGGCATGAGTGGTACGGTCTGTGCGTCGGTGAGACAGTAAGTGAGTGAAAAACAAATGCAGTCGACCGCTAATTTGCGAAAAGCCGCCGTGTTCATCCGCAGTCTCGACGCCGAGACGGCGTCAACTCTGCTTGCGCAGCTTTCGCCGAGCGAAGCTCAAGCATTGCGTGCGGCGATTCGCTCGATCGGCGCGCTCGATCCGGAAGAACAGGCCGACGTGGTTGCTGAGTTTCGCAGCGCGAGGCCGTTGGCCACCGAATCGGCCAGCGACGGCGTGGAGCTCGAGCTATCCAATGCCGCGCCAATCCTCCCATCGAGCGATCCGCCAAGCGTTCCAACCAGCATGTCGACGGTGAAACGGTTCGAATTTCTCGATCAGGCGCCCATTGAAGCTCTCGTGCCGTATCTGGCGCGCGAGCACGCGCAGACAATCGCGGTCGTGTTGTCCCACTTGCCGCCCAGCCGCGCTTCCGATGTGCTTGCCGCATTGCCGGAAAAACTGCAAGCCGACACGGTCGAACGGCTGGCGGTGCTCGGTGAAATGGATCCGGAAAGTGTGGTCGTACTGGAAAAGGAATTGGCCGCGTGGCTGGCAAATCGAGCCCATGGCGGAAGCGTGGGTTTTCCGTCAAACAATGCGGCCGCATCGATCCTGGCCGCCACCGATGCCTTGACGCGAAGCGAGATCTTGAAATCTTTGCGGTCGCGGAATGCTGCCCTTGCGAATCAATTCGAGACGGCCGGCGTCGCAAGCAGACAACGTTCTCGGCGCACAAAAGACCTCTCCGCTCAGGCCGCTGCGTGCGCCGACAGGCTCGCGCGCGGCGATCTAAAACCGCCGCGCAACCTGGCGCCCAAGGTCGCTTCGCCTCAGCGGATTCCGCCGGCAACCGCTCGACGGCCGGAACCCTTGCCCGATTTTCATTTTGATGAACTGATTCACCTTGATAATCGGGCCTTGGCGGCGGTATTAAACGAGGTGGATTCCAACGTATTAGTTTTGGCCCTCGCCGGCTCAGCCGACGCGTTGGTCGATCGCGTCTGCCGCCAAATGTCAGCGCGCACCGCGAGATCGTTTCGCCGGCTGCTGCGAAAACTGGGGCCGACACGCTTGAGTGATGTCGAATCGGCACAGCGCGCCGTGGCGGGCGTCGCGGCCCGGAGATTAGCGGCCGGTCAAGTGGATAAAGTTGCCACGATCTCATAACCGAGCAACACCGCATAGGAACGTTTCAGACTTTTTTACATGGCGATAATCATTCGTAAAGACAAACTGATCGAATCCCTCTCGGGACACGCGGCAAAGCCGGTGGCATTTAGCTTTGCGGATATGCGCGGTCAGGCATCCGAATATCTTGAGACAGTGCGCCAGGAAGCTGCCAAGATCGTCGGGCAGGCGCATCGCGATGCCGAGCGAATTCGCTGCCAGGCAGAAGCGGCAGGCCGCAAGGCGGCCGAAGCCGCCGCGGAGCAGATCCTCGAAGAACGAGTTGCCAAGCGCATGGAAACACTCGTTCCGGCGCTTGAGCAGGTCGTGAGCCAAATTGATGATGCGAAAGGCGAAATCCTCTCGCGCTGGGAACGTTCCGCACTAAGCGTCATCACTGCCATCGCCCAACGCGTCATTCGGCGCGAGCTGACCCACAAGCCGGAAATCGCGCTGGACCTGATCGCGGAGGCGCTGCGCCTCGCGGCCGGCGCGGCCGACATCACATTGCACGTCAGTCCGACGGATTATGAAAACATGGGCCCTCAAATCGAGCGGCTCAGCGCGACGATTTCCCAACTGGCTCCCAGCCAGATCGTGGCCGACGACGAGATCTCCGTTGGTGGTTGCCGCGTGGAGACGAAATTCGGCTCGATTGATCAACAAGTTGAATCGCAACTCGGCCGCATCGAAGAGGAATTAGCGTGACGGCCCAAGAACATGCTTACGGGCTCAGGCCCGAAAGCATGGCACCCAGCCCGAATGCAATGAATTTGCATGCAAGCAATTGACCTCGACAACTTGACTTCAACCATGACCGCGGCCCTCGCAGGCAGCGTCGTGGAGACGGTCGGCATGAGCGTCGCCGTGGCTGATTTTCCCACACCGATTGGGGCGGTGGTCGAGGTCGATCGCGACGCAGGACCGTCGGCGGAAGGCGAGGTTGTGGGCTTTCGCGACGGCCTCACGCTGGTGTATTTGCTGGCAGCGACGACCGGCATTCGGCGCGGGAATCCGCGTGCGGCTCGTGCGAACCAACCGCTCATTGCGAGTCGGGCCGGCGCTGTTGGGACGGATCATCGATGCCCGCGGGCACGCGCATCGACGGCCGGCCGCAACCGATCTTAGCAGGCCGCGTGCGACAAGATCGTCTGCCGCCGTCGCCCACACAGCGGCCGCGAATTACCAAGCCACTGGCAACGGGCGTGCACGCGATCGACGCACTGCTTGACCTGCGGACGGGGTCAACGGCTGGGAATCTTTTCCGGCTCCGGCGTCGGCAAGAGCGTGCTGTTGGGCATGATGAGCCGAGGCACGGATGCCGACGTCATCGTCACGGGGCTGATCGGCGAGCGCGGCCGCGAAGTCAATGAATTCGTCGAGCGCGATCTCGGCACAGCCGGTTTGGCGCGGAGCGTTGTGGTCGTGGCCACGAGCAACGAGCCGGCGCTCGCGCGCGTCCACGCCGCCTACACCGCGACGGCCGTCGCCGAGTACTTTCGCGATCAGGGCAATCAGGTGCTGCTGCTCATGGATTCGATCACGCGGTTTGCGATGGCTCAGCGCGAGATCGGTCTTTCGGCCGGCGAGCCGCCCACAACGCGCGGTTATCCGCCGTCGATGTTTGCTCTTTTGCCGCGATTAGTGGAGCGCGGGGGAACGAGCCCGGCCGGCAGCATCACAGCATTTTACACGGTGCTCGTCGAAGGCGATGACGAAAACGAGCCGGTGGCCGACACGATGCGCGGATTGCTCGACGGACATGTATGGTTGTCGCGCAAGCTGGCAGGACGCGGACATTATCCGGCGGTCGACGTACTCTCCAGCATCAGCCGCTTGATGCTGGATGTAACGACACCGCAACACCGGGCTGCCGCACTGACAATTCGTCAGCTTCTGGCCGCGTATGCGGAGCACGAAGATTTGCTTTCGATCGGCGCGTATCGCCGTGGCAGCAATAAGTCAGTCGATGCCGCCATGGATATGCGCGACGCGATCGACGGACTCTTGCGACAAGCGGTCGATAAGTCACTGCCGTTCGATAAGACTGTGGAACAGTTAACCAGCCTGGCCGCGCAATGCCAGGCGAGAATGCAATCGCCGCCTCAGATTTCAGCCGCGCCGGCAATTATTGGTGCCGGCGCTGGCGCGTCGAACCAACTGGCGTAGTTGAATCATGGCGAAATACAAATTCCGACTGGCAACGCTGCAAAAAGTGCGCGAAGCACGGCGCAATCGGGAGCGCACCGCACTCGCCGAGGCGTTTCGGGCAGAACAAGTGCTCGCTGACCGCCGAGGGGAATTGGCGTCCGAAGCGGCCGAGCTGCAAACCTTGCAGCGGTCCGCCGTCGCGGGGCCCTTGCTCGATGTCAATCGGCTCCTCGAAGCACAGCGATACGAGCTGGTGCTTAAGGCACAGGCCATGGAACTCGCGCAGAAGGAAGTATTGCTGGCCGTGGAAACGGAACGCCGTCGCCAACTGCTCATTGAAGCCGACCGCGACGTGCGAGTGTTGGAGCGGCTCGACGAACGTCATCTCGGAGAGCACCGCCGCCGTGAGCAGCGTTTCGAGGTCAAGCAGCTCGACGAGGTTGCAAACAGACGGGCGGTTGCCCGTGGGCATAGCATCCCATGACAAGAATCATTCAACTGCTGTTCGCGCTGATCGCCTATGTCTGCGTGGCGACGATGATCACGCTTGCGCTGGGATTCGGCTACCTCTGGCAAACGGATCAAATCAACGACGAAAAAGTCTTCCGGATAGTGGCCCTGCTGCAGGACGTCGAATTGCATCAACCAGGCGAGTCGCGCAGCGAGTCGAGCGACGAAGTGCCGCCCGAGGAAGCTTCCCTGGAGGATGTGGCGCACCACCAGCAGCTGCATGACCGCAACTATGAAGTCAAGTTGCTGGCGTTGCAGCGCGGTCGCCAAGAGTACGATCTCCGCCTGCAAGATCTCGAAGTAAAAACCGACCGCTACGATCGTCTGGCCCAGGATTGGCAAAGTCGATTGAAAAAACAAGAAGAACTAGCGACGCAGGAAAACCTGGCCAAGGTCGTGAGCCAACTCGAGCAAGTCAAGGCCGACAAGGGCAAGGCATTACTCATGCTGTGGATCAATGAAGGCCGCATGGATGATGCCATTTTGCTCATGAACAAGATGTCGGAGAGCAGCTTGAAGAAGATTCTCAAAACGTTCGAGACCGATGAGGAAATTGAACGATTGCATGAAATTCACCAGCGCATCATTGGCAGCGGCAATACGCCGAAGCTACAGGAAGCGCTCGATCAACTGAATGCGCTTGACTCCGGTAGCTGAAACGCCGCGGACCATGGGCAAAATTTATGATGACTCAATCCAATCTCGATTATTTGCTCCAAGTCACGGCGCCATTAATGGAACGCCCGCCCACTGGTCCCGGCTTCAATGGGCCGGATCGACCAGGGTTTGGCGATCACCTGGCCCAGGCATCGGGCTCGAAAACGGGCCGTGCAAACCACACGGAACTGCGCGAACGGCCGGCGCCATCCGGTCCACTCGAAGGGAGCCCAATTGCTGCCGATTCCGGCCCCATCGATGACAACTCGTCAGACGCGGATTTGCCGCCTGAGGAATACGGCGCGTGTGCCGAGTGCACCCAACCCGCGGCCTGCGGTGGCGAGGAATACGAAGCCGAGGCCAATGAAACCGTGTCGTTGGATGAATCGTCCGTTGAAGCTGCTAGCCATACCACCTCGGTCAACGACGCCACATCACAGAATGAAGGTGATTCTGACGAGGATGGCGATGAAGCTGAAAGCGTCACGGAAGAGGTTTTGGGTGGTGCTGATATCGCCGGGAAAAGTGATGCCGCAAACATTTCGATCCAGATCGCGCTGAAGAACGTCGTAACCGACGCTGTTCAAGCGAAAACCATCGAGGGCACCGAGCATTCGAGCGGCAACCAACCTGCTTCGCAACGCGGAAACGGCGAACCATTATCACCGGGCAGTGGCAATCCGGATGTTGCGACCGATTTCCCAAGCAATTTACGAAAGCTCGACGTCGAGGTGAACACCGTTCAGCCGGCCCAAACGAGCGTGCTTGCTGTCCATGCAGAAACACAGATTGCCGCCGTCACATCTGGGGAATCGAATGCAGCCCAGCCCGCTGCCGCAGATGCAGATAGACCGTCTCGCAAGGCAAGAGCCGTGAGGCGTGATGGCGAACATGCGGGTGACACAGCAGCGCGGGACCGCGCCGCGGTAAATAACGCCGCACATGTGAAGTCTAAGGATAATGACACGGCTCACAACACGCGTCGAGCTTCGGACAAAATCAAATCGACCGACGATTCACGCCGCCGCTCGAGTGAGAAAGGTGAATCGCGCGGTGCGACTCGGACCGACTCCGTTGCAAGTTCCAATCAAGTGGCCACAAATGCGCGTAGTGAGCGACATCCGGGTCGACGCAGTAGCGTCCGCCAAAAATATCGGCGATGAGCCAGCGCCAAAAGCTGGCAACTCGGCAAACGTAAAGAGCGAGGTGCTGCTGCACCCACTGGCACAAAGTGCGCGGGGCCATGCCGCCGCCGGTCGCGCGGGACGTGCAGAGAATTCAAACTCGCTGCCACGCATCGACCCTACACGCTTTGTCGGTCGTGTTGCCAAGGCGATTCAAACGGCGAACGAGCGGGGCGGCGCATTACAGCTGCGGCTCAGCCCGCCGGAACTCGGGTCGCTGCGCTTGCAGCTTACCGTTCATGAAGGCGTGATGACCGCGTCGCTCGAAGCCGAGAGCCCCGCGGCACGGCAGCTGCTATTGGACCATCTTCCGTCACTGCGGGACCGTCTCGCGGAGCAGAACATTCGCATCGAGCGCTTCGATGTTGACGTGCGGCAAGACGGTTCCGGCGGCCAGCCCGACCCGCGAGGCTCGCAACACGAGCAGCGGCAGCAACCATTCCAACATTCGACACAACGGCGAGAGGCAACGCAGCCGTCCAATGGCGATGCCCCAGGGCCTGACATTTCGGCACTGCAGTCGCGGATGACTAATAACGGACTCAACGTGTTGGCATAGCAAAAAACCGGGAAAGCCTGGCAGCGGCACGATCACGAACGAACACCCGTCAACCACGGAAGGTTGATCCATGACACGCGTACCTTCGACTCTCGGCACGACTCCCCGCAACCAATCGCTCGCCACGACCGATGCGATCAATGACATCGATCTGGGTACATTTTTGGAGATCATGATCGCCGAGTTGCAGAACCAGGATCCGCTCAATCCGCTCGACAACAAGGACATGCTCGCGCAAATCAGCCAGCTCCGCGAGGTCGGCGCGACCGACAAACTGACCGAGACGCTCGAATCGGTGCTGCTCGGACAGAACATCGCCAGTGCTACCAGTTTGATCGGCGCGGACATCGATGCGGTCTCCGACGACAACCAGCGCATCTCCGGCACGGTGTCACGCGTGTCGCTCGAAGACGGCGACCCGAAGCTGCATCTGGATTTGGGCGTCAGTGCCGAACCATCGATCGAGTCTGGGGATATCGAAAAAGGCACGTACGGTTACCGCATCGTGTGGCAGAACGCCGAAGGCAAGCTGGAAGGAATGGAACTGTCCGGCGCCGACGCCGTCTCCACCGACAGCAGCCTGAACAACTACCAGTCGATCCGGCTGCGCAATCTGCCGACGAGCGCGGGCCCGAAAGCCATCTACCGCACGGATGCGTCAGGATTAGGCGACTACCAATTGGTCACTACGCTCACGGACGGATCGCAATCGACGTACTTGGATACCGTGGCCGACGAATCCCGCTCGGAAACACGGCAGATCGAGCCGTTCAATGCTGATCCCAGGCTCCGCATGCGGACCTTCAAAGCCAGTTTGAAAAACGTGGGCGAGATTCGCCGGGCTGGTACCGGCGACCCGCTTACTACGTCCATCAATTCAAGCAACGTAACTTCAATCTTACGGGGAGGAGAGAACAATGGGTCTACAATCAGCAATGACGACGGCATTGACCGGCTTGCAAGCAGCCGAGACGACGATCGACGTCGTCGGTAACAATGTCGCCAATTCGAACACGGTCGGTTTCAAAGAATCGAACGTGCTGTTCGCCACGCAGTTCCTGCAAACGCAAAGCATCGGCTCAGCGCCCTCCGATTCCCGCGGTGGCACCAACCCGCGGCAAATCGGCCTGGGCACCAAGGTGGCGGCCATCAATCCCGACTTCACCCAAGGCACCGTGGAGATCAGCGCGAACCCGCTCGACGTGGCAATTCAAGGCGACGGGTTTTTGATGGTTCAGGGCTCGCAAGGCGAGCGGCTCTACACGCGCAACGGGCAGTTGCAGACCAACGCCAATAATGAAGTGACGACGGTGACGGGTAACCGCGTGCTGGGATTCGCCGTCGATGAGGAATTCAACATCGTAGAAACACTCGTACCGCTGCAGATTCCACTGGGCGCGCAAACCGTAGCGCAAGCCACGCAGACAGCGTTCTTTTCCGGCGTGCTGTCACCGACGGCCGACGTCGGTACCAATCCGTCGAGAATCCTATCCGAAGTATTGGGCGACGTGGACGTGCTCTTTCCCAGCGATCCGAACTTCACCATCGCGGACTTCTCTGTCCGCACGCCGCCGATCGTAACCGCGACGACTGCGCTTGGGGGAGCAGGTGCCGTGCCGCCTGGCGACTACCAATACCGCGTTGCGTTTTTCACCACGTCTGGCACAGCAACAGTGTACGAAGGTCCGCCGAGCACCTCATTCGGAAATGTTACGGTGCCCGCGGGTCCGAACCAGGATATCGACTTGACGGGACTTCCTACGGATGGCAGCGGACTTTGGAGTGGCCGGAATCTCTACCGATCACTCAACGGCGGCGCCTTTGAACTAGTCGCCACTCTGCCGGATACCACGACAGCCAACGTCACCGACAGTGCTGCGGCGGGCGGCGCCGTGCTGGACGACGACTCGTTAGATCAGACCAACTACAGCTACTACGTTACATTTTACGACACGAACACCGGTCTCGAAAGTCGGCCGACGAATCGAATCGGGTCATTGGCCGTTTCCGACGTGAATCGCCGCATTCGCATTGAAGATATCCCGGCGCCTGCCCCACCCGATTTCAATGCAATCCGGATTTACCGAAATACGGAAAACAGCCCGTCTCAATTCTTTCTCGTTGATACACTTACTGACGGTGAGACGACGTATATCGATAACTCGCCGGACGCCGCCATCGTCGGCAATCCTGAAATTGACCTGATCGGGCCGAAAGCGAACTCCGGCACGCTCCTCACAAGTGTCGTCGTGCGCGACAACGATAACTACTCGACTCCCTTCCAGGAAGGCGTGCTGACATTTGAGGGGAGGAAGGGGGATCGGACATTAGCGCCGAAGCAGTTCACAATCACGGCGTCATCCACAGTCTCCGATTTGATCGCGTTCATGGACGAGGCATTTGGCATCGATTCTCCTGACAACCCGGCGTTTGCACAGTCGGCTGGGGGGGCGATTACGTCGGACGGCCAAATCCAGTTCACCTCCAATATGGGTCTGGAGAACCAGCTTAGCGTGGCGCTCTCAGCGTTTACACTTGTGCCTACGGGTTCTAGTTCATCGGAATCGATCTCCATTGGATTTGAGGAAACGGAACCCAATGTCAATGGCGACGGCTCGACCACGGATTTCGTCGTGTTTGATTCGCTCGGCATTCCCTTGAATGTCCGCATCACCACAGTGATGGAAGAAAAGACGAGTGACAACCGTACGTACCGCTGGTATGCGACGTCCGAAAACAATGAGCCATCGTTGGGCATCGATACCGTGCTTGGGAACGGCACGATCACGTTCGACGCCAATGGTCGCATTATCGGCGGCGGCACGGCGAGCATCGCGGTCGATCGCGAGATAACCGGCTCACAATCGCCACTGGCGTTTGACCTCGATTTCTCACAGATCAGCGGCCTGGATGTGCGGAACAATTTGGGCGAAAGCGTCAGCACGATCAGCATGACTCGCCAGGACGGCTTTCCGCCAGGTTCGTTGACCAGCTTCATCATTACCGAGAGCGGCCTCATTCGCGGCGTGTTCAGCAATGGCACCGAGCGCCGCTGGGACAGGTGCGCATGGCCCGCTTCGCCAACAACACGGGTCTGCAGCAAGTCGGCGAGAACGTGTTCACCAAGGGTATCAACTCGGGCGAGCCGATCGAGGGCGATCCTGGCGACGGCGGGCTCGGCGCACTCACGGCCGGTGCCGTGGAGCTGTCGAATACCGACATCGGCCAGAATTTGATCGAGCTGATCCTGGCGTCCACCCAGTACCGCGGCGGCACGCGTGTGATCACCGCTGCACAGCAGTTGCTCGATGAGCTATTGTCGCTGCGCCGCTAGGCCACCGCGGCAATTGAATTAGGCGGCATTCCCACGTAGCTTGCTGTGCGGAATTTTTTGGGTGGCATGCTTTCGACCGCCAGGACGTAGGCATGTCGCTGTCGCCATCCCATGCCCACGCCGCCATGTCAACCATAAGCTAGACTTGCTACGGCGCTACCCGGCGGATGGGCCGCCGGAATCGAAGCTAACGGTTGTGACGGAGAGTGGAGGCAAAGCTGTGGCCGACGAAGTATTGGAACTCGAAGAAGGCACATCGGTGCCACCGCGAACACGCGGTGGCGGCGGCCTGTTGTCAATCGTCAAAGCCGTGGCCTTCGTCTCGGTAATTGTGATCGTGGAGATTGTCGCCGCTGCGATGCTAGCACCGTCGGCCGAGGAAACTGCACGGCTTGGCCAGGAAATCTCCGCCGCTGCAACTGGCGAAACGGTCGAAAGGAGCGATGAGCACGGCCAGCATGAAGACCATCACGATGAAGAAAGTGTCCACGAGGTAGAACTAGGGATCTACAACATCACACGTTTTAACCCGGCCACCAACACGACGCTGGCGATCGACTTCGAGCTGTATGGAACGGTGCTAGCGTCCGACAAGACCGAATTCGAGCACGAATTCGAACACAACAAAGCACGCATTCGAGAACAAGTGACAATGACGCTGCATGGAGCGGCGTCGGCCGACTTGACGGACGCCGGGTTGGGATTGATCAAACGACGGATTTTAGAGAAAACCAACCGCGCGCTGGGGCAGCCGCTGCTCAAGGAAGTGCTATTCAGCAAGTTCAGCTTTGTCGAGCGGTAGGCGCGTAGCGCGAACGGAGCTAGTAGTCACTGCGAATTTGTCTGCAGTAAGCTCTTCTTGTCGGTTTTGCGCGCTGAAGACACACTTCGTCGTGCTTTAAGGAATGCGACCCGATGGCAGACGCGCCTGAGGCAACTTCCGGCAATCCCGTACAGAGCCCGGCAGGCGCGCAGGCAGCGGCCAGCCCAACCGACCCATCGGCGACGGGGGTTGCCGGCGCAGCGACGCCTGCCACGATCAATCAGGCCAGCATTGAATCGCTGTTGAACGAGGCGCAAGCTGCACTGTCTTCATTGGATGAACCCGCCGCCCCGCTGCCGCCGGGAATTACGCCGTTCGAATTCAAGAATCTGGCCGGCTCGACGACTGCCAACGAAACCGCTTCGCTCGATTTGCTGCGCGACGTGCAACTCGACTTGAAAATCGAGCTCGGCCGCACGCACATGCATTTGGAAGACGTGCTGCGATTGAAGCAGGGAGCCGTGGTCACCCTCGACAAGCTGGCAGGTGACCCAGTGGACATCTACGCCAATGGCCGACTTATCGCCCGCGGCGAAGTGCTCGTGTTGAACGACAGCTTTTGCGTTCGCGTCGCCGAATTGATTTCGGAAGACGCCGCCGTTGCTTGACCGAGCTGTACGATCAAGACTTACCCATTTAGCGGCCGAGTCCGCCACAGCGGATTCGCCGTGGCGAACTTGCTCGGCGCGTCTTGTTCGGTCCTGCGCGGGGCAAGCCCCGCCGCTAAATGCCCGCGATCAGCGGTTGAGCAAAGCAAGCATCGCCATCGTACCGCAAAGCGCGAGCGGGTTGATCTGGCTTGTTTTCCGCCGCGACTCTATAAGATTCCTGCTGCACGTGGGCGATTTGCATTCCTGCGCGGTTGCACGTCCCTTTGTAGCACACTCATCTGCCATTGTTTCTTTTCCATTCTGCCGCGCTCAAATCGCTCGGCTCTTCGTCAATCATGTTGCGATCACTTGGCATTGCTGCGCTTGCACTATTCGCGGCCGTCGGCGAGAAGTCGTGGAGTGCTGAAACCGTCACGTCGAGCGGTCCTCCTGCCTGGCAGGACGGCGCAGTCTGTCTGACCTGAACACGAACGTCCGCGCCGCTCGCAGAACAGCGGCCGGCGGCTGCGAGCGACGAACGTCGTCTACCACCACCGAGTTCCACGGCTCGGGCCGTGAGCGCCAGTACGGCGGCGCAGGACCGCGCCGCCAGCAAAGTTCGAGCCCATGGAGTTCGGCCTGCCACTCAATACTGTTTACACCGTGGTCTGGGCGCTGGCGATTGTGATCGGTGCATTTCTACTGTGTGCATATCTTTTGCAGCGAGGTGCCCGCGTCGCAGTGCCGACGTTGCCCGCCGGAGCAGTGAGCGTGCTTGGCCGCGTGCCGCTCGCAGCGCGGCAGTTCGCCGACTTGCTGCACGTGGGCAACAAGCTAGTGCTGATGACGTTGTCGCCCAGCGGAGCGGAAACGCTCACCGAAGTGACCGACCCCGTGGAAGTGGACCGAATTGTCGGTCTGTGCCAGCAATCCGATCCGCACAGCACAACCAAGGCGTTTGAGCAAGTATTCCAACAATTGTCGCGCGAACCGGCACCGAGCGGCTTTTTGGGCGGCGACGTACCGCCGCCAGCACTATCAGCCGTCGTTCGACGACGTTTCGCTCACAGGTCGGGGAGGCCGCCGCGTGCTTAACACTCATTTAATCGGCCGATCGCGATGCCACTAGCTCGCCAGTGTCTTCGCGGCACTGGCCCGCAGTGCTCGTCACGGCTCGCGTGCTCATATTCGCTGCATTGGCCATCGCAAAATGAAGTGCCGGCGATCGCGCTAATTCCCGGCGGCATTGGCGGACCCGCCGATTGGACCAGCCCGCAAGGGCTCGCCTCGACGCTGCAGGTGATGCTGCTGCTGACGGTCGTCAGCCTCGCGCCGGCCATCTTGCTGATGACCACCGGCTTCGTGCGGATCATCGTGGTGCTGGGCCTGTTGCGGCAGGCGCTCGGCACGCAGCAGTTGCCGCCGAGCCAGGTGATCACGTCGATCGCCCTGTTCATGACGCTGCTGCTGATGGCGCCCGTGTGGAGCGAATCGTACGAGAAAGGCATTCAGGCCCTACACCAACAGCGAGATCGGCCTCGACGAAGCGTTCGAGCGCGGCGTCGAGCCGGTGCGGCGGTTCATGGCCCACCAGATTCAGCGCACGAAGAACGACGACGACGTGTACTTGTTCCTGCGTTACATGCCGGAAGAGATTGATCCGCAACACCGGCGAGCCGCCCGAATATGTGTTACTACGACACCGGCCGAAGGCGAGAAGGAAGTGCCGCTCGTGGCGCTGCTGCCGGCGTTCATGCTCAGCGAGCTGAAGACGGCGTTCCTGATCGGCTTTCAGATTTATTTGCCGTTCGTGATTCTCGACATCGTCGTGGCCAGCGTGACGATCTCGATGGGCATGCTGATGCTGCCGCCGGTGCTGATCTCGTTGCCGTTCAAGTTGCTGTTGTTCGTGCTGGTCGATGGCTGGCATCTGGTGGTGGAGATGTTGCTGGAAAGTTTTCACGTGTTGTAGGTGAGTTAGGCTATTAGTCGCAAGTCGTTAGCTGGAGCTATTCTGGCTCTCGACTCTCTGACTCTCAGACTCTCGACTCGTCATGAAACCACAAGATGCCATTGATCTTGGCCGCGAAGCGATCGTGATCGCGACGCTGATTGCCGCGCCCGTGCTGGTGGCCGGCATGCTCGTGGGGCTGATCGTCGGCTTGATTCAAGCACTCACGCAGATTCAAGAACAGACGGTGGCGTTCGTGCCGAAGCTGATCGCGATGGTCGCTGGCGCTGGGCTCTCGCTGCCGTGGGTGCTGACGCGGCTGATCGAATACTCGCGCGAGTTGATCTCGAACATTCCCGGAACTCTGTGAATGTGCCACGTAAGGGCGGGCAGTGCCCACCACTGACACTTAGCGTGGCTGGGCGGTGCCCACCTACAGAATGTCCGCGCTCGAAACATTTCTCGTCAGCCGGTTCATGGTGTTCACGCTGGTGCTCGCGCGGACCGGCGCGCTGATGATGACGGCGCCGATCTTCGGCACGCAGGCGTTGCCGCGACAGGTGCGGGCGCTGTTGGCCGTGGCGATGTCGCTGCTGGTGACGCCGGTTTATCTGAGCACGTCGCATGCCGCCGGTCGACCACATCGCTCGAGTACGGCCGGCTGCTGGCGAACGAAGCGCTCGTCGGCCTGCTCTGGGGCTCGGCATCAACATCCTGTTTTCCGGCATCCAGGTCGCCGGGCAGATCGTGAGCCAGATGAGCGGCCTGTCGCTGGCCGACGTGTTCAACCCGGGCTTCGAGGAAGACGTTTCCGTTTTCTCGCAACTGTTTTACTTTCTCACGCTGGCCGTGTTCGTTGCGGTCGGCGGCCATCGCATCGTGACCGAAGCGCTGCTGCGAAACATTTGCTGCGGCGCCGCCGGGCCACGCGGTGCTGGGAGACAATTTCGTCGACGTGCTGATCAACATCCTGACGCAAAGCTTTGCGCTGGGAATTCGCGCCGCGGCGCCGCTGCTTGACGGCGCTGCTGCTGTCGAACCTCGTGCTCGGTCTGATCAGCCGCACGCTGCCGCAGATCAACGTGATCGCGGTGGGCTTCGGCGTGAATTCGCTGCTGGCGCTGGGCATGTTGTTCTTGTCGATCGGCGCCGTGGCGTGGACGTTTCAGGAGCCGACGGTCGACGTGATGCAGCAGATTGCGAGAGGTAGTGGTAAACCGTTAGGTGATTCGCCGCGTAAGCCGCAAGCGAATAGAAAACTCATAGTCGATCTGGTTCTGGCTCTCGACTCTTAACTCTCAACTCTCGACTCTTCCATGGCCGAACACGCCGGCGAAAAATCGTTTGAAGCGACACCGCATCGCCGGCAGGAGGCCCGCGAGAAGGGGCAGGTTGCGTTCAGCCAGGACCTCGGCTCGGCCGCGCTGCTGATGCTCGGCGTGCTTGTTGCTGATGATGCTGGGCGGCGGCGGTCGCTGGCGTTTTGCACGAATCTCATGCAGCACAAGTTGGGCGACGTGACCGAGCTCGTCGCAAACCAGCAGACGCTGCTGCACGATTGGTTCGGCATCGCGCTGGGGCTTGGCGATCGTCTTGCTGCCGATCCTGGGCCTGATGATGCTGGGCGGCGTGCTCGTCCAGCGTGCTGCAAGTCGGTTTCTTGTGGGTGCCCGATCGCATTGCGCCCGATGTCAGCCGCCTCAGTCCGCTGGCCGGCTTACAGCGGATCTTTTCGCTCACCGGCACGATGCGGCTCGGCTTCGGCTTGTTCAAAGTGCTCGTCGTCAGCGTCGTGGCCGTGGCCGTGCTGTGGCGGCGGTGGGACGAAGTGCTTCGCGCCAGCGCGCTCGACGTTCCGCAGCTCGGCAGGTTTCTGATCGATATCTCGCTCGAACACCGTGCTGTGGATCGGCTGGCGCTGGTGATCCTGGCGATCTTCGACTATGCGCTGCAACGCTGGAAGCACGAGCAGGACCTGCGGATGACGCACCAGGAAGTGCGCGAGGAAATGAAGAACCTGCAAGGCGATCCGCAGATCGTCGCCCGCCGCCGGGCGATTCAGCGGCAGATGGTGCTCAACCGCATTTCCAGCAGCGTGCCGAAGGCCGACGTCGTCGTCACCAATCCGACCGAGCTGGCCGTGGCGATTCAATACGACCCGGACGAGATGGCGGCGCCGGTCGTGGTGGCCAAGGGCGCCGGCGTGCTGGCCCAGCGAATTCGCCGGCTGGCGCTGGAGAACAACATTCCCATCGTCGAGCGCAAGCCGCTCGCACAGCTGCTGTACAAGGAAGTGGAATCGGCCACCCCGTTCCGACCGAATCGTACGCCGCCGTGGCCGAAGTGCTGGCGTACGTGTATCAGCTCAAGGGCAAGAAGCTGCCAACGCCGCGCGGCGTGACGCCAATGGGATCGGGAGTCTTGAAACCGCACGGTGAAGGCAGAAGCGAGTTCGTGAACAAGACCATCGCGACCGCGAACGACGCCACGACTCCCGACCCCGTAGCTCGCGACTACGCCGGCACGCACTCCGCTTCGTGCCCGTTGTAGCCGTAGCGCTGGAAAGTACGGCGCCCAGCGGCCGCGGACGCGGTCGGCCACTTCCGGCGGCAGCGAATACTTGTTCGTGCGATAATCGCGCGCTTTCATCGTGTGGCGCAGCAGCGCCGGTTCGACGTCGGCAAAGTCGCCCAAATCTAGACCATGATAAACCTCGCGCATCTGGCCGACCGGGTCGGCCACCAAATCTTCGTAGCGCACATCGATCAGCCGGCCCGCCGGCACCAGCTCGCGGTCTTGCTCGAAGCACTCGTACATCCGCACGAACGTATCGAGCACGTGGCGTTCGATCCAGCCGGATCGCCGCTCGTTGCTGCAAGCCTTGCACTTCGCTCAGCGACTTCCACAGCCGAACTGTCGACGGAAAAGCACGAGCGGATCGCGGACGATGTGCACGAATTGCGCGTCGGGAAAGACTTCCAGGATCGTGCGCACACGGGCCGTGTGCGTGGGCGACTTCAGCACGATCCGACCATTGCGCACCAATGCCACACGCTGCACAAACTCAGCCACGTGCGCTTCCAGGCTTCGCGCTCGGCTGTCGGCAACGACCGCAGATCAAGATACTCGTCGGCCACCGGTCCGTGATTCGGAAACGCCCACGCCAGATACGGCGACGGCACGCCCAGATTGCACAGCGCGAACTCGTCTTCTTGCGGCCGGTCCCAGCCGGTTCGCACATCGTCCATCGGCCGCATCGGCGGCAGCATCCACCGCGACATCGGTGGCACAAACCACTCGGTCCACAGAAAATGGTGCGGGTCAAAGCACTGGTACGTGTTCGGGCAAATGTGCCGCGGGTCGAGCATCAACAGCTCGTGCAACAGCGTCGTGCCGCTGCGCCAGTGGCCGAGGACGAACAGCGGCGGCTCTTTCAACTCGCGTGCGCCGCGCTAAGTGATCAAACATCAGCCGATCGAACACCCCTGCGAAGCTGTTGAGCACGCTGGCCAGAGTGATCCAAGTCGCTAGTGGCAAGCGGATCGGCGCCACCGCGAATCGATTCCTCGCCAAAAGCCGCATCCAGGTAATAAAATCCATGCCGTGCCAGAAGCGCGGGG
Organism: uncultured Planctomycetota bacterium; assembly: GCA_963786455.1. Classification (GTDB taxonomy): domain Bacteria; phylum Planctomycetota; class Planctomycetia; order Pirellulales; family Lacipirellulaceae; genus JABDGM01. The sequence continues at coordinate 137,154 of CAWAZX010000026.1, forward strand.
CCCAGGCGGGGTAGGTGCGCGGCGGCTCCACGGAATACGACGAACGCGCGGCCGTTTCTCGAACGGAATTCATATCCGGCACAGGCAAAACTACAGGCTCTTGGCGTCCACTCATTTTAATCACTGGGAATCGCCCGTGTTGAAATCGGCATTGCCTGTAATGTTGATCGGCTCGTTTGCCGCTGGAACGTTCAAGTCGTTGAGGGATTGGCCCGTTGGGAGTGACAATCCGGCACCCCGCGTCCGTGCGGCAAATTGGCGGTCGCCCCGGGCAAACCACCAGGCTGTGGCCCAGATGCCGGCCAAGCCGAGCAGAAACACGCCTCCCATGACCCATTGCGCGACCTGGTTTTCTTGCCGTTCGATTTGCAGAACCACCGGGCCGCGGCCGATCAAAAGCGGCGCAAACTGAGCCCGCGATTCGCTCGAATCGATTTGTCCCGTGTCGTCATTTCGGGTCCCGCGAGTTGTGTACCGCCAATCTTTGAAAAAGAATCCGGCCGCGCGAACTGGAACCTCGACCGTGCCGCCCGTCGGCAAGCCTGGCGGCAGTTCACGCACGCAGAACACGAGCGGATAGTTCTGCGAGTCGTCCGTAAAAACCTCCAATTCGTAGTACTCGCGGAAGCCAAACCGTTGCGCTACGTCGCTCGGCCCGCTGCCGTCCGGCCGCGTGCCGACGTCCACACGGACGACGCGGCGGGCAACACCGTCGAACACGGCCAATTCGCCCAGGTGTTGTTGCGGCTCATTGAATAACGGCGCGACGCTGTAGCGGCCTTCGTCAGCACGGCGAATCACTTCCTGGGCCAACGCGCGTTCCCCTTCGACTGGCGACGAGCTTAACGCTTTTTCCCAACGGGCCCGCATCGCCTCGAGATTGTCCTGTGCCGCGCGAACGAGCTGGTTGGAGTCGATTCGACCCGCCGCACGGAGCATTTGATAAAACGGCTCTCGCTCGGCGGCCTGGATGGTGCCGCGACTTTGCACGTCGTCGAGCAAGCCGACGTCCATGCCAAGCCGGCCCAGCAGCGACTTGCCGAGCGAGACACGCGGATAGTCGGTGGTCCGCGGATGCCACGCGATGCGTTTCGCTACAAACAGCATCGTGGGATCTTCAGTCGTCGCTTCTGCGATCGTTGCCTCAGCTAATGCGATCCGCTTCACAAACACGGCCGCCACACTGGCCGGCTCGTTCAATGCTTCTGAGTTGAGCCAATCGTTGGGAACGCGCGATGCAATCACGCTGGCCCGGCCAGGGCGATCCGCCAAGGCGATTTCACAGGTAAAATAGGCGGGAAGTTCCAGTCGAGCGGCGTCGTGGGCCGACAATTCATGCCGCTCCACCCTCACGACATCGCCAGTGAGCCGCACCATTTCTCCCTTGTGCGTGGGCGGATTGTCCCATGCTTCGTCAATATCTGCGCCGTTCCGCGACCACCGGTCGATGCTCGCCGCATCGAACGATCGCACGCGCCACAGCAGCTCGATGAGTTCACTTTGCTCCTCATCGCCGACGGGTCGGTCGTCGACGAAGCGAGCAAAGCGCTCTGCATCCCAACCGGCCATCGCCAACAGCTCGCGAATGTTTGATCGCTGGCGCGGAGCTTGTGGCATGTCGCCAGATTCAGTCTCACGCCACGAATCCCCGGCGACGGGGGTACGAGCAGCGGCAGCTGGCGCATCCGAATTCGCACCACCAGCATCAACCGTTATCGTCTTGGCCAAGATTACCGGCGCGGTGCCGAGACCATCCTGCCAGCGATACGACAGGTTTTTGAAGAAATAACCCGTGGCCGTCACATCGATTGCCGGACGGCTGCTCTCTGCAAAATTTTCTGGCAGCTCCAAGCAATATACAAAGAACGGCCACACTGTACCGTCGCTCGGCTGCACTACAAGGCGATAGTACGACTTCAACCCGATGTCATTTTCGGCAGGGGTTTGTTTAATCACTTGGCGCACTGTGCCGCGAACGGTCACCACTTTGGCGCGATACGCCCGCGGCTGATCGACCAGTTGCACGTAGGTGGCTTCGCCCAATGAGCTGGATTTCAGCTCATCCTGCGTCACCGCTTGGAGACTCGCAATTAAATTGAACCAAGGATCCTTTTCAGCGGTGCGAAAGTACGTGTTATCGCGAACGACTTGCAATGCCTCGCGCCGTAGTTCGTCTGAAGTCGGTGAGTCGCCCGCCGGCGTTGCGTTTTCTGCTGGAACCGCGATCGCAATTGCGTCATCCGGCCGACGGCGGGAATTGGTGGACGAAGTCGCTTGATCCAGATTCTGTCCACCACGCGCTGCGGCAGGGGCGCCTCTAGCCGTCAATACTTGGGACACTCTCTCCGCCATTTCCGGCTGGCGCAGTTGGCGCATGACGATGATCACCACTCCCAGCGACGTCACCAGCAGCAGGAGCCGCCACTGTTCCCGTCGGGAAAAATAATTGCGGGCCGGACGTTTGGAGGTATTGAAGCGAAGCAATTTCAGGTAGGTCAGCCTTTCCAGGCTGACGCTTCGGGATGACCATCATCAGCGACGAGATATCCCTAATTCTATTTGCCGCTTGCGCTTGCGACAACGCAGATCGCCCGCAATCCGTCCCGGCCGCGACCCACCCGGCCCATCTTTGAATCCTATTTCGCCCGCCGGGAATAACCGCGAACAATGCCCGCGAATCGATTCTTGATAACCGGCCCTGTGCTACAATGCGTCACGGCTTGCAGCTATCCGGTTATCGCGGAACAGATAACGAGAGAGGCAACGGGTGGCGCTTTCGCGGAGCGACTTTGTCGTCCTGATCCACGAGCACGCCCCGGCATTGTATCGCATCGCCTATCGGCTGGTGGGCGATTGCCACGATGCTGAGGACGTGGTCCAGGACACACTGCGCAGTGCGTGGAAGAGCCGGGAAAATTTTGAATGCGGGCGTGGTCAGCGGGCATGGCTGGCCGCGATCCTGCGGCGGCGAGTGATCGATCGCTGGCGGCGTACTGGCTGCCGGCTGGTGCTCGCCGGGGATGGTCCGCTGGAGGTGCCAGTCAACGGGGTGGATCCCACCGCGAACGATTTCACGGACGAAATGCAGCAGGCTCTCTCTCAACTTCCTCCAGAATTGCGTGAGTCCCTTCTGTTGGTTGTCGTCGGTGAGCTCACCCACCAAGAGACGGCCAACACGCTTGGCGTCCCCCTGGGCACCGTGTTGTCACGGGTCAGCCGTGCTCGTCAGCGTCTAAGAAAGCACATGCTCGCATTAAGTCATAGTTGAAGTCGTCAGCGCACGTAGGGAGCGGCGAGCGTGAATACTGGGAGGCATCACGCCTGCAATGATCGTGGCAGGCGATGCTGGTGTGTCTGTTTTGGGATGCATTGGTATGTCACATATTCCATCACCACATTTTCGTGCCGGGCTAAGTCTGTCGAACGGCAATGGGTCACGCCGACCAGGCGATAATGCGCCTCCGTCGGAACGCGGCGAGGACAGCGCCATCGACACGGCGCTGCGTGCCGTGCCGCTACCGGACGGCCTCATAACGCGGCTCGGATTACTCGTCTACACAATGCCCGAAGACGCCGCGGACCAGGTCGACTGGCTGGGCTGCTGACCGCCAAAGGGACACGACTATTCTTGGTCGCGGGTGGCATGCTTTCGGGCGGAAGCCCGTAAGCATGTCTTTATCCACAAGCACATGCCTGTGTCGTAACGCGACAAAGGCATGCCACCCCAAGTTCCTGCCGGTAGCAATGACGCAAATAGCCGTTAAAATGGAGTTGGGGAGGATTATGCAACGGACGAAATTGGATTCTTCATGCGCACGGTTGACGCCCAGGCTTGCCATTCGAGGTCTCGCGCCGTGCGTCCCGCCCTGCGCTGATCGCGCTGCTTCTTCTTGCCGTTTCCGCGACGGTCGCCACGCCCGCATCTGCAGCCGAACAGGCTCAAGAGTTTCTCGACGGCTTGAAGCAACGCGGGCTGAATGAGCTGGCGCTCGAATACCTGAACCGCATGGAATCCAGTCCGCTGGTGGACGACCAGTTCCGGCGAAAAATTCCTTACCATCGCGGCGTCGTGCTGATCGAGCAGTCGCGCCAATCAGCGGATCCGGCGGTGCGTTCCCGCTTGCTGGATGAAGCGCAGGCCCAGCTGCAAAAGTTTGCCGGTGCCAATCCTCAGGGCGTAGAGGCGGCCGATGCGCAACTGCAATTGGCCAGCATGCAACTCGAACGCGGCCAGCAACTCGTGGCCCAAGCGAAAAATCTGCCCGGCGAGTCGTTGTACGACAATCAGCGCCGCACCTTATCACAGGAGGCTCGCGTTCATTTCGCTGGAGCCAGAGACACATTTGAAAACGCGGCGGCGACGTACAGTGCGGAGCTGGAAAAGCTGCCGCCCACTGCCGCGTCGGATGCCGAAAACGACCAGGCCAGCAAACGGCAAGAGTATCGAGCGCGCATGGCGCAATTGCGCTTCCTCGCGGCCCAAACGTATTTTGAAACGGCGCAGTCATACGCGCCAGATGACGATGAGTTCCGCACACTGCATGAATCGGCAGCCAAGGAATTGTCGGCACTTTTTGATGAGTTCGCCCGCAGTGGCAGCTCGATGGTTGGGCTTTATGCGCGACTCTACGAGGGCCGCTGCTACCAGGCCCTGAACCAGTACCCAATGGCGCTCGGTTGCTATGAGGACATTCTCGCTCAGCCGAACGTGTTGCCTGCGTTCCGCAAGCTCATCGCCAGCGCCGTTCATCGTAAGGCGGAAGTCCTGCTCGCTCAGGAGAAGCTCGACGAGGCGATTGAACTATGCAACGCCTGCTTGAAAGATGCGGTGGGCGAGGAAGATCGATCGTCCGAGTGGCTCGCCGTGCGATTCCGACTGGCTCAAGCGCTGGAAAAGAAATCGGCTGGCTTGTCCGCGGGATCACTCGACCAACGCCGACTCGTCGCTGAAGCCCGCGACGCCTTCCGCTTTGTAGCGAGCACTCCAGGAGAGTTTCAGCCCGACGCGCGGACCGCCATCGGCGCATTCGCGCGCGGAAACAGTCCGGCCGCGGAAGAACCAACCTCGTTTCAAGCCGCGTACGATTTGGGAAAGGATGCACTCGCTTCCTACAACGCGGCCAACCTCGCCTTACCCACAGCTGAGAACAACAACCCGGCTGCCGTCGCCGAGCTGCAGGCCCAAATGAATCAAGGCAAAGACGATGCCCGCCGCTATTTCCGATTGGCAACGACCCTCATTGAGGACGACACCGATCCGGCGCTCGTGACCGAAGTGCGCTACTTTCTGTGCTGGTTGTATTGGGAGGCACAGGATTACTACCGTGCCGCCGTGTTGGGCGAATTTCTCGCCCGGCACTATCCGGATCATGCGGCGGCCAGCTCAGCGGCCAAGATATCGATGGCATCGTACGAGCGGCTTTACACCCAGTCGGCCGCGGCCGGGTCGAATGGTAAAGCAGACACCGATTTCGAGGCCCGCCGCATGGCAAATATGGCGGAGTTCATTGCCCGCCGCTGGCCGGGCACTCCCGATGCCGACACCGCATTCGGCGTGTTGATGAGTTACGCCATCCGCAACAATCGGATCGATGATGCCGAACGGCTCGTGGCAGAGGCGTCCGAGCAATCGCGGCCGCGGCTCGAGCTGCAATTGGGCAATGCTATGTGGGGCCGTTATCTCGAACTTTCACAGGCGCGCGATGGCGACGCTCAAGACGGCGCAACGCTCGAACAATACAAGCAATCGGCCCTAGCCAAACTACGCAGCAGTTTTGAGCAAACCGCCACAGCAAATCATGCGAGCGAGGCCACGGCGATGGCAGCTCTCTATTTAGCCCAGGCACATCTGAGCGACGGCCAGTACGCGGAAGCGATCGCACTACTCGAAGACGACGAGCGGGGACCGCTAACACTCATTGCACAAGGGCACGCTGCGGCATCCCAGCCACAGTATGTCATGGAGGCATACAAGGCCGCACTGCGCGCCTACATTCAGATTTCGCCGCCGCAGGAGGATAAGGCGGTCGAAGCCATGAAATCGCTCGAACAGGCGGTGCAATCGCGCGGCGAAAAGGCCGGCGAGGCGTCGCAGCAGCTCGCGAGGATTTACATCGCGATGGGCGTAGCGCTCCAAAAGCAAATCGACGACCTCACGCGCCGGTCGCGGCGCCGAGGCGAAGCAACTGACGGCGGCATTCACCAAATTCCTGGAACGGATCGACGCACAACCATCCGAGCGGAACTGGCCCACCGGCGCATGGCTCGCGCAGACGTACTACAGCTTAGGCACCAGCGAGCGAGCCGGGCCGTCCTCGGCCCCCGCGTCACCCAGTGAATCCACCATCAAACTCGCCACCGGAACAGCGCACGAATACCTCGTCAAAGCGCATCGCGCATACGAACAATTGCTCGCGGCGGCAAAGACTCCCAACTTTGCGCCAAACGAAAACGCCGTGCTCGCCGCCAAGCTGCAGCTCGGCGAATGTTATCGCGCTGGGTGAATACCAAAAGGCGCTGGACACGTTTTCCGACATTTTGAAAGACAAAGAAGCCTCGCTCACGGTGCAACGCGCCGCGGCATACACGTATCAGCAGCGCGGGCAACTGGAAGATCCAAAATGGCTTGAGCGCGCGATCCACGGCGGTTACACGTTGAAGTCCACTGGCCAGAACCGCATTTGGGGTTGGCTGAGGATTTCGCAAGTTGCCGCGCGCACCGCTCGATCAGACGAAAAATATCGCGACACGTTCTATGAAGCTCGATTCAACATGGCGCGTTGCCGTTATTTGGCCGCAATGAAAGGTAACGGCACCGCCCGCGCCGAAAGCCTTTTCAAGGCACAGCAGAGCATTCAATCGTTGGCGCAGACTGTATCCCGATTTGGGCGGAGACGCCTGGCGCGGACAGTTTCAGGCGCTGCTGAAGCAAATTCAGGCGGCGAAACAAGATTAATGGAGTTGGCAAGCTATTTGGAGTCCTCATGACCGCTGATCGATTTCGAGTGTTCACGTGCGTTCTTGTCGACGTACTAGGGGCTATATTGGTTTCACCAGCTATGGGGCAGCGGCTCTCCGATCGCGTGCGGCTCGCGCGGGTCGGAATCGGGCGAGGTCTCCGACATGACGCAGACCGAGATCACGCTGAATAAGGGATTGCCGGGCAACCGGCCAATTGCCGTAAACCAAATTCGATCGGTTGTGTTCGACAGCGAGCCGTCGGAGTTGTCCCAGGCGCGAATAAGTGCGGCCAACGGCAACTATCAAAAGGCTCTGGATGCACTGGAAAAAATCGACATCGCCGCGATCCGGCGGGATTTCATCAAGCAGGATATTGAGTTTTACAAGGCGTTTTGCGCCGGCAAACTTGCAATAAGCGGCAACGGCGAGATTGTCGACGCGGGTCGGCAGCTCAACAGCTTTGTCCGTGCTTATCCCAAGAATTTTCACTATCTGGCAGCGACGGAGCTTATGGGCGACCTGTTGATGGCGGATGGCCGATTCGAACCGGCACAAAAACAATACGCCGAGCTAGCCAAAGCGCCGTGGCCTGACTACAAAATCCGGGCCGCCGTGGCGGCTGGCCGCACGCTGCAAGCACAGAACAAGCACGCCGAGGCGATCGCCCAATTCGACTCAGCGCTTTCAATTGCAGATATTGGTGCCGATGCCGAAAGTCAAAAACTCGCCGCCACACTGGCCAAAGCGGTGAGCCAGTCGGAAACCGGCGGCGTCGACCAGGCGGTTACCAGCATCGAATCCATCATTCAGTCAACCGATCCTCAAGAAAAAGAACTCCACGCCCGCGCCTACAACGCGCTGGGCAATTGCTACGAAAAAGCCGGGAAAACTAAAGACGCATTGCTCGCCTTCCTACACGTCGACGTGTTGTACAACACGGTTCCCGAAGCGCATGCCGAGGCCCTCGCGCACATGGTACCGCTGTGGGAAGCGATCGGACAACAGGAGCGGGCTCGAGAATCGCGCGAGCAGTTGCAGGAGCGCTACGCCGGAAGCCCGTGGGCGAAACAAGCGGAATAAACGGCCCGCGGATGGCGAACCAATTTAGCGGCAGGGCTTGCCCGCGGCACGCTTTACGCCCCGCCTCGACGCCAGTTAGACTAACGGCTGACATATATATTTTTCGCAACGGAACAGACGATCTCAATTTCCAGGGAGCCCTTTATGGCCAGACCATGGGCATTTGCGCGAACAATGGCGATCGCGCTTTTGTCGACAGTCGCTATTGTCTTGCCCACGCTTGTCGTGGCGGTGATCAACGCGCATGTCGCAGTCGCACAAGATGCGGATGCAGCAGACCAGGAAGTCGTGCCCGATGACTTGGAACAACCCGCGCCGGCCGACACGGCGCCGGCGCCTAACAATACAGCCGCAACCGACTCGGTTCCCGCCCCCCGGCGCAGCTACCTGGCGTGGCTATACGATTCACTAGGACTTCTGTACAGCGTCATTTTCCTCGGTTTGTCGTTTGCGCTGGTGGCCGTGTTCGTGATGAACTTGTTGGCGGCTCGCCGCGAGGTGATCTTGCCATCGCAGTTGATCGAGGGCTTTGAAGCACAACTCAACGCGAAAAAATACCAGGAGGCGTACGAGCTCGCCAAAAACGACGATTCGTTTCTGGGCAAAGTGTTGTCCGCCGGCCTGGCCCGCTTATCGAGCGGCTATCCGCAAGCCGATCGAAGCCATGCAGGAGGTCGGCGAGGAAGAAAACATGCACCTCGAACATCGCCTCAGCTATCTGGCCCTCATCGGCACGATCAGCCCAATGTTCGGCTTGCTGGGCACTGTGGACGGCATGGTGCAGGCGTTTGAAGTGATCGCTCGGTCCACCGTTTCGCCAAAGCCATCCGAATTGGCCGACGGCATCGCCACGGCGTTGGTGACTACGCTGGTCGGCTTGTGGCTGGCGATTCCGGCCATTTGCGCCTTCAACATCTTGCGAAATCGGTTTGCTCGGTTGGTCTTGGAAGTCGGCATCGTTAGCGAGAACTTGATGAGTCGGTTTCAAAGTGTAGGCGGTCAAAAGGCTCCGTAGCGGCTCAGCATGCGACTCACCAAACCGCACAAGACTCTCACCGCCGAGATGGACATGACGCCGATGATCGACGTCACGTTCCAGCTGATCGCGTTCTTCATGTTCGTGCTGAATTTTTCCGAAGTGGATCAGGACCAGCGGATCAACTTGCCGTTGAGCGAGCTGGCGCGTCCACCGGAAGTCGCCTACGATCAGCCGCTGACGATTCAGTTGACGTCGGAGGACACGATATGTTTGCCGGCGACGAGCTCACCACGAATGCCTTGAAATCGGCGCTGTTACGCGAGGCACAGGTTGATTCGCTTTGCGGAAAAAGAGCTCTCGGACGTGACGGTGTGATTCGTGCTGATCGCATGGCAAAAACCGGGAAGGTTCAAGAGTTAATTCAAATATGCCAGGAAGCGGAGTTCGACACGTTCGCCCTCCGTGGCCGCCAAAGCGATCGATCGACGTTGATTGAAGAATAGGATTGATTAACCGCGGAGACACGGAAGACACGGAGAAGAACAACAATAAACTGGACGTAGGCGAGGAAGCAGAGCAAATAGTAATCCTTATCTTCTCTGCTACCTCTGCTATCTCCTGTTAAACAGGTTCTTCTTCGTGAACTCTGTGTCTCCGTGCTGATTAATGAATGGCATAGAAGGACGTTGGACATGCGATTCCGCCACAAGCCGCAGACGCTGGACAAGATTGAGCTGCAGATGACGCCGATGATCGACATCGTGTTTCAGCTCAACATCTTTTTCTTGTTCACGTTCAAAATCGTCCTGCCGGAGGGCGATTTCAATATTCGCATGCCTTCGGCCGCGGCGGCCCGGGCCACGGAGATCAGCGAGTCGCTGCCAATGACGCTGGTGATGAAGGCCGGGCCCAACGGCGAGCTGGCCGAGCTGCGGCTGGCCGGCCGATCGTTCGGCAATCGGCCCGACGCATTCGCTCAATTGCACCAGCAAATCCGCGGCACGGTGAACGACGCGGGCGGCCCCGGCACGGCCTCGGATCTTGAAGTCGAAATCGACGCCGACTACGACTTGAATTACGAGTACGTCATGCGAGCGATCACGGCAATCACCGGCTACATCGAAAACGGCGAGCCGCACAAGCTGATCGAACGGATCAAATTCACGCCGCCGGATAAGAGCGGGGAGCAGGGAGAGAGAAGCACGGAGTAAATCTAGTCTCCGCTGATCGCTGTGCCTTCATTCCACTCCCTGCTCTATGCTCCATGCTGCCCGCTCTCATGCTCGCGGATGAAACGATTGATGCACCCTCTTGAGCCGCGAGTGGTCGACGTGCGTGTAAATTTGCGTCGTGGCGATGCTCGCGTGGCCGAGCATTTCCTGCACTTGCCGCAAGTCGGCGCCGCCAGCGAGTAGATGCGTCGCAAAACTGTGACGTAACGAGTGCGGGCTCAAATCGGGCGAGCATCCAACTTGTGTCGCGTAAAGCTTAATCAGCTCCCAAATCCGCTCGCGTCGCAAGCGGCCGCCGCGCGACGACAGCAGCAAAAACTGCGACGGCGTCTCGTGGCGTTCGGCCAGTTTCGGCCGCTCGTGCTGCAGATAGACTTCGACCGCCGCCACCGCCTTCCGCCCCAGCGGCACGACGCGCTGCTTGTCGCCTTTGCCGTGACACAGGCAATATTGCTCGGCGAGATGGACGTCGCGCGGCCGCAGGATCGACAATTCCGAAACACGGCAGCCCGTCGCATACAGCAGCTCCAGCATCGCCCGATCGCGCCGCCACCAAGGCCGCGGCGGCCGGGGTGCGGTGAGCAGCGACTCGACTTCCGAATTCGACAACACCGTCGGCACGCGCTGCCACAGTTTTTGCGTGCCCAACAGCTCGGCCTGGTTGTCGGTCAGCACGCCTTCCAACTGCAGATACCGAAAGAAAACTTTCAGCGACACGACGTGCCGGCTGATCGAGGCCGGTGCGAGCTCCTGTCCCGTGAGCCAGGCCGGGTAGTCGGCCAGATCGGAAATGCGCAGCCCTTCGATTCGCCGGCCGCCAAGCCATGTCGAAGAACCGCCGCAGATCGCGCTCGTAGGCGAGCACGCTATTTTCGGCCAGGTGGCATTCCGTGCGGAATATCGCACAAACGCTTCGCGCCACCGGGCGGCGTTTTCCGCGGCCGCCATTCGCCGCGGCTTGAATCTGTTTGCGGTTGGAAGGCATAGCGATGTAGGGCGGGCGTCGCCTACCAAAACCCGACTGTTAGTTGACACGCCACGATGACTACGATGACAAACCAACCAGCACCGTGCTCGTAGAACACTATCGACATCCTGCTTGAACGGCTGCGTTTGCCCTGGGCAGAGACGGTTCGCGTTGGGTATGCTATCGCCGCGTCTTCCGGTTGTGCGGATTGGGATAACTTGCGCGGGCACGTCCGCGGATCGCTATGCAAAAAGTCGTCATCGACGAACCCTATCAATTCGTGCCGCCGGTTTATTCGGAGTGGTGGCCGGTCCTGCTTCGCCCGTATCTGCGCCGCTATCTGCGCAAGACGTATGGCGTTCACTCGGTCGAATGCCGGCACGTGGAACGACTCCGGGCCTCGCTGCGCCGCGAAGCATAGCATCATGCTCGCGCCCAACCATTGCCGCATGTCCGATCCATTAGTGCTCGGCATCCTGGGTATGGAGGCCGATTGCCATCTGTTCGCGATGGCCAGTTGGCATTTGTTCAAGCAAAGCCGGTTCCAGACGTTCATGATCCGGCGAATGGGGGCCTTCAGCGTCTTTCGCGAGGGCAACGATCGCCAGGCAATCGACACCGCAATCGACATCCTGGTGGAGCGCCGGCGGCCGCTGATCATGTTTCCCGAAGGCGCGATCACGCGGCACAACGACCTCATCGAGGAGATGATGGAAGGGCCGTCGTTTATTGCCCGCCAGGCGGCCAAGCGGCTGGCAAAGCAAAACGAGTCCGAGCGAAGTCGTGATTCACCCGGTCGCGATTCGCTATGCATTTCAAGGCGATCTGGTTACAACCCTGCAGCCGGTGTTGGAGGAGCTCGAGGCACGATTTACGTGGCAGCCGCAAAAGCACTTAACCGCTCGTCGAACGAATCGACAAAATTGGTCATGCCCTGTTGGCCCTTAAGGAGGTGGAGTTTCTGGGCACACCGCGAAGCGGCAATCCGTTCGAGCGGGCCGAAAATCTTGTGCAGGAGCTTCTCTCCAAGCTCGAAGCCGCCTGGCAGATCAAGGACACCTCCGGCAGCGTGATCGCTCGGGTGAAACGATTGCGAACCGCCATCCTGCCCGATATGGTCGCAGGCAAGGTAACGCCCGACGAGCGCGAGCGCCGCTGGCGGGATCTTGCGGCCTGCTATTACGCGCAGCAGATGTCGCACTATCCGCGCGATTACATTCTCCGCGAAAAGAATCTGCCGGAACGCGTCGTGGAAACGGTGGAACGTTTTGAGGAGGATTTTACCGACCACATGCGCGTCCACGAGCCGTTCCATGCGGTGATTCAAGTGGGCGAAGCAATCCCGGTGGGAACCCAGCGGATTCGCGACGCGATTTCCGATCCCATCATGGCCGAAGTGCGGCGGCAATTGCAGTCGATGATCGACGACCTCGCCGCGGAACGCACGCCGGTGTGAGTCAACGAAATCGAAACATCATTCAATTTAGCGGCGGGGCTTGCCCGCGCGTTCCCAGCGAACACGTGCGGGGCAAGCCCCACCGCTAAATAGATGAGTGCATCGACGGCGGCTTTCATTGTTCAAAATCGCCGGTTAGAATGACGCCGATCATTCACCACAAGCATTTTGCATTCAGGAATCTTCCATGCCCGCGAGAACCGTGCCTTTGTGCGAACTTTCGGCAGACCAGGAAGGCGAATTTTTTGCACTACTCTCGGATAAGCAAGAGCTGAAAACGAAAGACGGCAAGCCGTACTTTCGTGTAATCTTTCGCGACGCGCGTCGGGAAGTGGGCTTTCCCATCTGGTCCGATTCGCCGCTTGCCGAGTCTTGCCGCGCGCAGTGGAGCCCCGGTCGGTTTTACAAGATGCGGGCCGTGCTTCGGCAATCCAAATATGGGCCGCAGCTGGAAATCAAGAAGATTCGTGAGGTCGAAAACGGCGACGAGAACGACGGGTTCAACCCGCTGATGTGTCAGCCAGCGTCGCGGTTCGACCCGGTGGAGATGTTTGCCGAGTTGATGAACATCCTCGACGTCAAAATCCAGGACGCCCCGTTGCGCCAGTTGGTCAGCGATATCCTGGAACACAACCGCGAGCAGTTGCTGCTCTTGCCGGCCGCCACCAAGAACCATCACGCCTTTCGCAGCGGCTATTTGGAGCACGTTCTCAACGTGACGCGCACCTGCTGCCACCTGGCGGACAAGTACGACGAGCTGTACAGCGACATGGACCCGCCGCTCAACAAGGACGTGATCATCGCCGGTGCCGTGCTGCACGATATTGGCAAGTTGCGTGAACTCGCGGTGAACCCGGCCGGCGCGGAATATACGCCGGAAGGATAGCCTCATCGGCCACGTGCTGCAAGGCCGCGATATCGTACGCGAGGCGGCCGCCGGCCGAGCGATTGATCCGGAACTGCTGCTGCGATTGGAGCACGTGATCGTTTCGCACCAGCGGCTGCCGGAGTGGGGCGCACCAAAACCGCCGATGACGCCCGAAGCGCTGATCGTGCACTATGCCGACGACCTCGACGCAAAACTGCAGATGTTCGTTTGCGCACTCCAGGACGATACGGACAGCGGCCCGCTAACCTCCAAGCGCACGATTCTCGGCTACCAGGTGTATCGCGGCGGTGCCTAACTGCCGCGTTGCAGCCTGCACGACTCGCGGATGGCCAGCCAGGTCTCGTCTCGTCTCTCCGAGCTTCAAGCGCCGGGGTGTCGTTGATCAGCTGCTCGATTTCCGCCACGATCATCGGGCTGATTTCGATGAACAGCGCCCCGCCTGGCTTAAGCCGAACGGCCGCTTGCTCGATAAGCGGGGCGATCACGTCGGTTCCGCGTTCACCCGCACGCAGCGCAACGTCCGGCTCATGCTCGCGCACGTCCGCAGCTAGATTCAACATCTCCGCGGTGGAAACATACGGCGGGTTACTCACGATATAGTCGAACCGCGGCTCGGCAGGTTCGCCGGAAAGTAGATCACCTTCGACGAACTGAATACGTTCCGCCACACCGTGTCGTTCGGCGTTTCTTCGGGCTACCGTCAGTGCCGCCGGGCTGATGTCGATCGCCTTCACTCGCGAATTCACCACATACTTGGCGGCGCACACGGCAAGAATTCCACTTCCAGTGCCGACGTCGACAATATCAAAAACTGTGTCGCCGGTCGCTCGTTGCTTCACATGGTCCAGCAGCGCGACGACTACAAGCTCAGTCTCCGGCCGTGGAATCAGCACGTCGGGAGTGACTTCAAATTCGAGCGAATAGAATTCGCGATGTCCAACGAGGTATGCGACCGGCGTGCCAGCGGCCCGGCGGCGGACCATTTCGCGGAATGCGGTGCGCGTGGCATCGTCGGCCGGCTCACCGTACGCGGTGTAGAGCTCGATCCGCCGGCACCCGCGGGCCGCCGCCAGTAGAACCTCCGCATCGAGCCGTGGGTTCTCTGCCCCGTGTTGCCGAAGATAGTCAATCGTCCACGTTAGCAGGCGGCCGATCGTCCAAGGTTCTTCCGGAGCAGTCATACGATGTTCGATGTGAGATGGTAGATAGCAGATGTCAAAGTCCCGATTGAGACGCTCACATCTTATATCTCACATCTCACATTCCTCAGTCGAGTCCGCCCATCTGGTCGCGCAGTTGCTGCCGATCGTAGTCGACCAGGGCGTCCGTCACGGGTTGGAGGTTGCCAGCGATGACCTGATCCAGATTGTGCAATGTCAGGCCGATGCGGTGGTCCGTGATGCGATTCTGAGGGAAGTTGTACGTGCGAATCCGTTCGCTGCGGTCGCCGGAACCGACCAGGCTTTTTCGCTCGGCGGCCCGTTTGGCGTGCTCCTTTTGCATTTTGGAATCGTAAATGCGTGCGGCCAGCTCGCGGAGCGCTTTGTTTTTGTTCTTGAGCTGGCTTTTTTCATCCTGGCATTGCACGACGATGCCCGTTTCGAAATGCGTAAGTCGCACCGCTGAGGCGGTTTTGTTGACGTGCTGCCCTCCGGGTCCGCTCGCACAAAAGGTATCCAACCGGTAATCGTCGGGCTTGAGATCGACTTCGATTTCCTCGGGCTCCGGAAGCACCGCCACGGTGGCAGCCGACGTGTGGATTCGCCCCTGCGTTTCGGTTTCCGGCACGCGCTGCACGCGGTGGCCGCCGCTTTCATATTGGAGTTCGCGGTAGCTGCCCTCCCCTTCAACGCCGACGACAATTTCCTTGAAACCGCCCAGCTCTGTCGGACTGTGACTGAGAATTTCGGTCTTCCAACCTCTCATCGTCGCGTGGTGCTGGTACATGTCGTACAGGTCGCGGGCGAACAGGGCGGCCTCATCGCCACCGGTGCCCGCGCGAATCTCCATGATGACCCGCGTGCGGTTAGCGTCCTCGCCGCCGACGGTAAATTCCAACAGCTCGCTCCATAACGCCTCGCGCTCTTCGCGCAGCGCTGGCATTTCAGCCTCGGCTAGCTCGCGCATGTCGGCATCCTCACCGTCGATCATCTGCTGCGCTTCGGCAATCTGACTGGCGATTTGCTTGAACTTGCGATACTTCTTGGCCAACTTGGCAAGCGAGCCATGCTCGCGCGCTACGGCGGTGATGCGCGCGGATTCGACAGCACCTCGGGATTGACGAGGTCTCTTTCGAGCTGCTCGAAGCGAGCCAGTTTCTGGTCTAACAGATCTCGCATGGGGACGGAAAACCAGGGACTATTTGAGGCCGACAAGAATCTGCCCGCGCAGATTTTACTCGCCAGGCACGAAAGCGGCTACGTCGCGTAGGTCAGGCTTTCCAGCCTGACACATTCTCGAAAACGAGCCAAGAAAGTGCTCAATCGAAATAAAACGTCAGGCAAGAAAACCTGACCTACTTCTTGCCGCGCTTGAGACTGGCGTAGCCGGCCGCGGCAAACTTGTTCTTGAACTTCTCGATCCGACCGGCCGTGTCGACAAACTTTAATTTGCCCGTATAGAACGGATGGCAAACGTTGCAAATATCGACCTTCAGTTCCTTGCGTGTGCTGCGCGTGGCGAACTTGTTGCCGCAACCGCAACTCACTTGCGTGATGAAATACTCGGGATGAATGTCGTCTTTCATGATCTTCACCTTCTGAATAGCTAGAAACGTTATCCTATCCCGAGATGGTTATGGCGGCAAGGGCTGTGTTCCGCGGTGAAGACCAGGAATACGGCAGGGGCATCGCTGTGGCCACGGAACAGGGGCCGGCCAGCAGAATAGTCGCATGGAAGTGTGGTCAAGATGGAGCCGCGATCGATGACAAGGCACGAAGAGTCCTCGTCGGCCGTTCTCACGAACTCACTTGCTGCGCAGTTACGCGCGGCAAATTCATCTCTCGCAGCGGCGTAAGCGCGGGCAGGCGAGATTCATTACATGCGGGGGTGAGAGCGTTACGACGCGCCTTCGAGGCGAGTACGTCGCCGGACGTCGGTTCGCTGGCAGGTTGATACACCGCATCGCGCATGGGGGGAATATTTCGGAAGCTCCGTTCGCATCAGCCGGGGGAGTCGATCGTCCAGTGTCTGCTGTGGATCCATAGGCTGCTCCACACGCGAACCGACACATAGCTGCGCCGCCACAAGTACCTGTGCGTCATTTCCGGATTTCGCGGGAAAGCGCTGGTTAAGACATGGCGAGAAGTGCGGTTCTAACACCGCGCGACCGCATCGTTGACCGCTGACTGATCGGCGGCGGCGTCATGGCGCTGTCGCAGATAGTCGGCGATTAGGGTATCAGTCACTAATTGTACCGCGTGGTACGCGACCATCGGCAGAATCGCCAGCGGTCCCACCGCCAGGGCGAGGTACGCGCCAACCATCATTGTCTTTTGGCTGCCCGAAAAGGCCACCGCAATCGCATCCTCTCGTGGAAACCGCAGCAACTTTGAGAGGCCAAATCCCGCTGCCAACAGCGTGACATGAACGGCAGCGACGGCCAGTATCATCAGCGTCACGTTGCGCGCAGTAAGAATTGTCTCGCTCGTCGCCACATCTAATCGCTCACCGCATTCGACCGCGCCGATCAACACCATCATCAGTACGCCACATTGGGCGATGGAGCTGAGCGCTTCCTTATGCCGCACGGACCAATTGCCAATCGCACTGAGTTGCCGCAGTAGCTGTGCGGCAATAATCGGTACAACAACCAACATAATCAGGCCCAGGGCGATTCGGCCGTAATCGATTTTCGCTCGGCTGATATCAGCCAGCTCTCCGGTCCCGGCCAGGAGCCACAGCCATGCCGGCACCACGACAAAGCAAAACATGTTGGTGATGATTGTGACGAGAAACGCAACGGCGTCGTTGCCTCTTGCACGGCGGGTCCAAACGGCGGCGGTTGCGAGCGTGCAGGGCACGGTCGTGGCAACGACTACGCCAATGGCCAGTTCGGCCGTCAGAATACGACTCGCCAGCCAACCAAGAGGAGGCGCAAGCCCGCTGTTGAGTGCGACGGCCAACCACGCAGGTCCCGGCCGACGCGCCGCCCGCCAAAGCGCGGAAGTCTCGAGCGGCAGCGCCATCACAAAAGTGACCACGGCCACGACGAGGTCGCTTGGCAGCCAGCGAATGAGCGGCGCCGCCGCTCCCGGCCACGCCATTCCCACCCACAGCACGGCAACGAGCGTCAATAGAAACCATCGCTGCCGAACAAACGCAAGCATGAGTGTTACAAACCCCCTCTCCCCGGCCCCTCACCCGGGTGAGGGGCCGGGGAAGGGGGTTTGAAATGCGTTCTACTCAATCGTTTTTTCTGGCTGCGACTTCAATCGCTTCGCCCGAAGCAGGTTGCCATGTCGCTGAGGCGAAGTGTCCGCTTCCAATAGTGCGACTGCCTCCTCGATTTTTCCCTGTGCCTCCAACGTGCGCGCCAGGTTGTAATTCGCGCCAAATTTCCAGCGCGATTCGGACGACTGCAGTTCCGGCCGCTTGAGCCAAGACGCGGCCACATCGTATTTGCCGTCTGCAAACAATAACAATCCGACCCAAAATGTGGCGTCGAGCTTCGCCGACGTGTCGACGCGTTGCTGTTCGCCGGCGGTTTGAGCAATCGCGCGGTCTGTGGGCCGCACGGATTTGTCCGTGTATAGCTGCGCGGCTTCACGATGATCATCGATTGTTTGGTCCGACTGCTTGGATTTCTCGTCGTCAACGATCTGCCGGCGGCCTTGAAAATGACGCGTGCGCGCTTTCCAAAGCACTGGGCGGACAGCATAGGGCTCGAACTTCAACACTTCATGCTCTCGCGGGATTTCGCGACGTATTCTCCAGCGTCAACCTATCTCGGAGCGTTCGGAACGGCAACTCCCAGAGTTGCGCCTGAAACTTGCGGCAGCGATTTTAATTGATCGGCCAGCGCGGCGGCGTCGACGCTCAAGACAAGACGGTCGTCTCCGGTGAGCTCGCCGTCGACGAGCCGCGCTCGCCGCGTAAGTTCAAACGGATCGGCAACAATCCAAGCCAGCACGCGCTTGACCGCGTCGGCGGTCACCGGATGTGGCTCATTCGGCAAATCCAGTTGTCGCAACAGGGCATCATCCGCCTGGACTTGCTGAAGAGTGGCAACGCCCTGGCCGTTCGAACCGGGCACCGGTAGCCCTAGCCGCGTGTCGAACAAATACAACTGTCCGTTGTCGAGCAATGCCGGGAGCCAAAACTGCGCTGCTCCACTTGCTGTGGATGCGGCTGCCGTTGAATCGGCGTCGACTTTCTGCGGCGCGGGTGGGATCGCCAACATCACCACGTCGAGTCCGAGCTGCCGACACAGCAGTGCAAATATCCACGCGCGCTGCTCGGCGTTGCCGCGACCGTATAGAAGCACGTGCCATGGTCGGTGCGGCACCGAGACTTTGTCGGCCTCGAGCTGCACGTTCCGCACCGTCCAGTCGAACAGCGAGGCCGCGCGATCGACGTTGTTGAAACTCTCGCCGCGCGCCCAGCGGGCGATGTCGCGGAGCCATACGGCCTCCTGTAACAGCCGGCCTTCATGCGGCTCGAAGGCCCTAGCACCAAGTGCCTCGTTCGACAAATGGGGCGCCAGCTGCGCGTCGGCCAGTAATTCCGGCGGAAGCGACTGCAGCATCGGTTCGACTCGCCATTCCGACGTCGGACTACTTTGTCGTAGCCACTGGTTAAGCAAGACCACGATCTGGGACAACGTCTTGGCGTCCGGTCCTGGCTCCCAACCTAGCGGCGGCAAACGCCGGTCCCGATAATTTCGCAACTGGCGATAGATTTCCACGAGCCGATCATCGACGTAACGCCAGACTTCGATTTTTTCAGGTACCGGGGCGGCGCGGTTTTGCGGAAACAACTGGCCATAGGCAGTGCCGGCACAGCCTTAGCGATTGCACCGGTTCGCCAAGTTGCGGAACCGCCTCCAACAACAATACGTCGATGTCGATGTCGGGGCTCAGACCACCTTCGATGAGCAGGCTCTGATCGTCAAGTACCTGGGCGATTGCAAATTCCATCGCGGTCCGGCGAGCGAACCCAGAGCGGCGGCTTTCCTCATCCACCGTCTCGTCTTCTTTGACATAGTACTTCAAGATGTCTCCCGAACGGACGCCATTCCCCATAAAGCGCGAGTTCTTCGCGGGCACGGCGACCACGTTGATCGTCCCGTCGGGCGAGCTCGGGTTCGGAAGTAAAACGGCCAGCACATCCTGCGCGTCGACGCTTTTCGAAGCATCAAGGACGATCACTGGCGGTCGCATGCGGTATCGACACCCGCCGGTAAATCGTTAAGTTGCCGAACCGCGGCCTGGAGCAATGCGGCCCCGCGTTCGGCACGGCGTAATTCGTCTCGATGCGACTGATTTCCAGTCGATGTGCCAGTCGGCGTCGTCTGCGGTGAGGGACAGCCAGCCAGCGCGGCCGTAACAATTGCGGCAACAATTCCGGTAGTTGTTCGGGCCAACCGAGGGCGGGGACGCCCCGGCTCGCCTTTTCCCACTCCGATAATCGAAATCCGAAAAACTGACACTTCGAACCTCAACTATTCACTCCCGGCGCCGCGGTCGTCGTGGGATACATTTCGTTAATCACCGCGCGGATTTCGATTAGCCGCCGCAACATCGGTGCGAACTCATCGAGAGGGACCATATTCGGGCCGTCGCTGGGTGAGCGGTCGGGATCAGGATGCGTTTCACAGAATAAACCGTCGGCACCCAGCGCGATGGCGGCGCGGGCCAGCGGCTCCACCATGGCCCGGTTTCCTCCGGTCGCGTTGCCGAGTCCCCCAGGCTCCTGCACGCTGTGCGTGGCATCGAACACCACCGGTACGCCCAAGGCCTGCATTTGCGGGATCGCCCGCATATCGTTCACCAGGCGGCCATAGCCAAAGAATGTGCCGCGCTCGCAGAGCAAAACATCGCAGCACCCAGCCGACTTCAGCTTCCCCACCACGTGCCGCATATCGCCGGGCGCCATGAACTGGCCTTTTTTCACATTCACGGCCCGGCCGGTCGCGGCGGCCGCTTTCAACAAATCGGTTTGACGTGCCAAAAATGCCGGAATCTGCAGCAGGTCACATACCTCACCCACCGCGGCCGCTTGATGCGACTCATGGAGGTCGGTCGTCACCGGAAGTCCAGTCGAAACTTTGACTCGACTGAGGATGTGCAAACCGGCCTCGATTCCCGGCCCGCGGTACGAATCGAGGCTCGTGCGGTTGGCCTTATCGAACGACGCCTTGAACACCAGTTGCACCGGCAGATCGCGAGTGTCTTCTGCAAGTCGCTCGGCAATCTCCAGCGTCAACGACTCGCTCTCGATGACGCACGGTCCGGCCACGACGAGCAGCTCCTCGCCAGCGCCACAGCGATAAGTGCCAATTCTTGCAGGGTAGTTAAGCACGAGGAAATATCATCCGTCTCGAACCGTAATTAGCGGCGAGGCTTGCCCCGCGCCCCGTCGGGGAATCGCGCGGGCAATCTCCGCCGCTAAATTTGGCAAATAATCTACAACTATCGACTACGATTCTCTGAGTTTTGCGGCAGTGTAAACCCCAAACGTCGAGCCGTGTCGACCGAGACCAAGAGCCGCAACTCTCCAGGCAACACTTCGACATCGACCGGCAGCGTACCGCCGTAGTCGCCGTCTATTTGATACGCAACCGCGGGTGCCGCGGGTCCATCGATTCGAAAGCAATGGCTGCGAATCATTGAGACATCGTCCAGCGAATGGTGCCGGCCGCGCTTCACGTGCCACAAGTATCGGAAGATGCTCCAAACGTTTCCTCGCTGAAACAATTGGACGTCAAGCTGACCATCGGTCGCCACCGCATCTGGCGCAATCGCTAGTCCTAGCGCGTACAGCGGCAGGTTGAAGCCGAACAGCCATCGGCCACATTGCGTTACATTCGAGCTGCTTGCTTCGCAACAAACCTGCAATTGAGGATAAGCATAACTCCGGATCACCCGCAGGGTAGGCAAAAAATAAGCAGTGCGGTTGATGTTGGCCTGCCGACTCTCGTGCAGTGAGCGAATCACCTCGGCATCGAACCCGGCGCTGATCATCAACAAAAAATGCTTCCCGTTCGCGCTACCCAGGTCAAGACCGACCGTCACTCCGTCCTCGACCGTGCGGAGGACTGAATGCGGCGTAGTGGCCTGGCCTACGAAGCGACCCAACAGGTTTTCCGTACCCATTGGTACCGGCACTATTGGAATTGCAAGCGGCACATGCCGGCGTACTACGGAAGCTGTTCCATCACCTCCCACGGCCAAAACGGCCCGCAGATCGCCCGACTTCAAACCCTCGGCCGACAGGGCCGCCAGCTCGTTCAAATCCGTGGTCGAACGCACGTGGTAGCCCGCTTCGGCGAGCACATGGCCAATTGCCCCCGCCCGATTTCGACACGATCGTGAACCGGCACGCGGGTTGAAACTAATGAGAATTTCGCGTGCGGCCGGGTCCGGCTGAACGGCACCGTGACGGGTCTGAAATGCCGTCTCAGCTTGAGATATGCGTGACATTCGATCGTGCCCGCCAAGTTTGAGCCGGTTTCCACCTATCGTACGTTGCCCGGCTACAACTGATTGTACACGGAAGACTTACGTCAACTAGGCCGCCTGCCGTCTCACTTTGATGCGGCTTCAACGAAATTTTGGTGAGCAGCCTCCAGCCTCGCTTAATTGCGTCAGAGTGGCACAAAAACGGATCGACGTGACGCACGATGGAACAGCAAATTAGATCACTCCGTTTTTCGAGTTGACAGCACAAAGCCTTCTCATCGCAGTGTTTTGTCTCACGCTAAAGCCCAAGTGAACAATGGGTTGCGGCGTCGGCGTAGACCACAAACAACCAACTTAAAATCCCACTTGGTACGGCACATGCCACTGATTGGGGGCCAGCCGGCCAGATTTCGATCCGTCGAAACCAGGCCGACTGACAACCTTGCTGGCCCGCGGGGCCTCGAATGAAGAGTGGCATAGCGGTTGCCTTGCCCCTGACCGCTGTGTCGAGTCAATTTTGTGATTGGCTCATTCGAGGCCCGCTTTTTTTTCTTGTCTTTGAATTGCCGGGGATAAAGCGGCCGAACTTGTTCGCCGCGTCGTCGCGCGGGGCAACCGCCGATAATTGATGGTCACGCATTAAATCTGGAGCGTCTTTTAAACCAGGTTTCTTCTCACCGCCCACACGGCGGCCTGCGTACGGTCGGTGACGCCGATCTTGCGGAGAATGTGCTGGACGTGCTCCTTGACTGTTTCGTAGCTGATTCCCAGCGACTGGGCAATTTCTTTGTTCGTGAGCCCAAATGCCAACTGTTTCAGGACTTCGCTCTCACGCTTCGTCAGCGAAACATCGACATCGGTGGCGGCCCTCGGACCCGCTAAGGCACCTGTCACGCGTCGCAATTCATCTTTTGACCAGGCCGCCTCCCCACGGGCTACAAGATGGATGGCGTCAATGATCTCGTCGCGGCCGGCGCGTTTCGACACGTAGCCGGCGGCCCCCAGTGCAACGGCCCGGGCCACGTACGTTGGATTCTCGAAGCCACTGAACATGATCACCGGCGTGTCCGGTAATTCCAGCTTAAGTCGAGAGAGACAATTCAGACCGTCGCCATCGGGCATTCGCACGTCCAACAACACGACGTTGGGCCGATGCTTGATCGCGAGCGCCAGCGCCGCATCGCCCCCGTCTGCTTCCGCGACGACTCGAATATCGGTCTCTTGGAGCAGCGTTTTCAATCCCACGCGGACGACCTCGTGGTCATCGGCAATGAGCAGATCAATGGCCATGAACCCTCAAACCTTTCAAACCGCGACGGCAAACCTTCGCATGGCGAGCAATCGAGTCGACTAAAGTGCCATCCAAGATCACCGATAGTCCACTTCGATACGTCGGGCAGTTGCGCAACGTGCATTCACGAGTTTTCTTCTGTTCCAATAGTCCGTATGGGCGCCTGGACGGCACTAGCGGCGAACTGGGACCGGGCATTGCCGCAAACTAGCCACGGATAACACCAACGACTGGTAAACAAAGGGAAAAGGTGTGCTCGCGGCCTTGACAGTCCCCGCAATCCGCGGGAATCGATGGAATGGCGGCTCCAGGGGCGGCCATTCGCCTTTGGCACGTTGCCTCTATTTCGAGGCGCAAGGTGAGTGACGAGATACCACATCCATCCATCGTGGGAGCTTCACACTCCCTGTTCCTACTGTATAGGCTACAAACTACAAGACATTCCGGCAACGCCCTGATGCCGCTGGAGGGTGGAGGATTACCCCCGCCGGTATGGGCGATTTCAGACGGGTTATCCCGCGGTTGCCCCAGACCGTTGGATTCGCTTGAGGACGCTCCATGTCATTCACTGCGGATCCGGTCGCGGCGACTCATCCCGCGAAAAGCGTCCAACGCATGTGAAATGAAACGCCGTTCCCAAGCGGCGGATTTCCAGATCATTGTCAAAAATTTGAGTACGGTGTCACAATGATCAGCAAAATAGCGCATACATCTTCACGCTACACGTTACTGCGCGGAGTGGAATGCGATACATCCTATGACACTATGATGCCTTGGCCGAAATATCGCCAACACGTCAACGAGTGGCGAACCGCAGCGGCATTGCCTCCATCGACGTGCGAGGGAAGCCATTGTCAAATTCGGCGCTCGATTTGACCAGTCGCGCTCGGCGAACCAAGCACTGCATAATTCTGATCATGAAACGTCCAATTATTGGTTCGGCAATCGCTCGTTACGCGAACGGAGTGCTAGCACCCACGCATTGGAATGCGCCGATTCTCGCGAACTCGTACACACCAATCCCGATTTGTCGAAACTTGTGCCAATTATCGGAATACAACTTTAATCGGCGCGAGGATTGGCAGTTTCATCGCGAGCGCATTCAGCTTTACAGGTGCGACCATATGCCGCATACTCAAACGTCACCATTCATCATTCATCGTCCAGCGAATCGCTGAACGCATTCATTCGCGAAGCCAGAACAGGGGACCACAATTTATGACGCTTTTGTCGATGAACGAACTCACGACCTTTCGCTGGTCGCTGGAAGAGGACGTCGAACATTACCAACATGCCGGATACCAGTCGATTGGCGTGTGGCGTCAAAAACTTGCCGATGGGGAGGAAGATCGAGGCATCGATCTGTTGGCCGCCAGCGGGTTATCCGTTTCCAACGTGCTCTGGGCCGGCGGATTTACCGGCAGTGACGGCCGCACACTGGATGAAAGCCTTGAGGATGCCGCGCAGGCGATTCGGCTGGCGGCTGCGCTCCACGCGGGCTGCCTCGTCGTTTATTCCGGCGGACGGAACAATCACACCTACCGCCACGCCGGCCGCCTATTGCGCACGGCACTGGATGAGCTGCTTCCACTCGCGGAAACCTGCGAAGTGCCGCTGGCACTTGAGCCGATGCATCCGCGTTGCGCGGCAGACTGCACCTTTCTCACCGATCTCAACTCGGTTGTCTCGCTGATTGACGAGTTTCAAAGCAACTACTTGAAGCTCGCCTATGACACCTACCACTTCCCGCTGGGACCAGCCCAGCGCAGCACGCTCGCGAATCTAGCGCCTTATATTGGCATCGTCCATCTGGCGGATCGTCGAGTGCCGCCCAGCATCGACCAGGACGCTGTCCGCTGGGACAAGGCCGTGTCCCGCTCGCCCAGATCGTGACCACGCTGCTGGAGTCCGGGTACACGGGAGCATTTGACGTGAAGCTCCTGGGCCCCGAAATTAGTTCGAATGATTATTGGATGTTGCTCGAACAGTCGCGGCTGATCTTTACCGAGCTGGCGCATGCTCCGGCCCCGAGTTCCCTGGCGTGACGGCCTCTTCCCTAGTTCGCATCAATGCGGAGATCTCGATACCCCGAAAAGAGCTGCGGTTTTCATTCGTCCGCAGCTCCGGGCCCGGGGGACAGAACGTCAACAAAGTCGCATCCAAGGCGGCATTGCACTGGCCCGTTACGAAAAGTGTTTCGCTTCCCGAATCGGTTCGCCAGCGCTTTTTAGACCGTTATGGCCGGCGCATTAACGAACGCGGCGAGTTGTTTATCACGAGCGATCGCTATCGTGATCAGGCGAAAAACATCGAAGATTGCTTGGCCAAGCTGCGGGATTTGGTTTTGAGTGTTGCCAGGGCTCCGCGGCCGCGGAAAAAAACCCGTGTTCCCCGCGAGGCCAAGGAAGCAAGGTTGAGCGAGAAACGGGTGGCTGCCGAAAAAAAGCGCCGTCGACGGCCGCCAACCAGAGATGAGTAGGAAAGCTCGCAGTGGCATCGCGAAATGTGATGTAGCACACAGGGACAGCAGGTTAATTTCATAGCCGCATTAGTGATTCTCGTTTCTACCACAACGCCACCCGAGAGCCCCCAAGCTTCCTTGTTTTACTAGCTCTAACTTTCTTTTGGCATATTACTTGCGATCTTTTTGCCACGCGACTTTTGTCGCAGCCCCATATATGGGGTGTAGCCAGCAGGGGCGACCGCTATATTGATGCTGTCTTATCGGCGGGGACAATCGTCGACGCAGCACTTGCAGTTGTGTCCCTGCACACTTGCCCGTCTCGGGCGCAATGGGGGAAACGGAGTAAGGGCGGCCATGCGGCCTACGCAATGAGTGACTCGTTGCAACGATGCTAGCACGCAGCCGCCGCGAACGCACAAGCTGAGGAGACATACGATGCGTACGCTGCAAGATAAGTCGTCCATCGCGACTGCCTGCATGGAGCACCAGGTTCTGCACCACATCAAGCAGGCACTGCGTGTGACGCTCGATTGGCAGGCCCCTGTGGTAAGTATGCCCCGCAAGCTTTCGAGCCTGCAATTCACGATCAAATCGTTCAAGCGGCATTTGGAACGGGTGATTTCGCTCGAGGAGAACGGCGGCTACATGGCCGATGTACTCGAGGCCCGGCCATATTTTCAGGAACGGATCGACGGCTTGTCGACAGACCACGCCCGATTTCGGACGCGCCTGCACAGACTGATCCCGGAACTAAACGAAATCAGCGAGTGGGAAGAGCCGCGTTTCGAGAAGGTGTGTGACGATCTACGCGCCTTACTCGACGACGTCGACCTTCACGACGAGCGAGAAATCGAATTGCTGCAAGAAGCGCTCTTGTATGACGACGGTGGGGAAGGCTGAGCCTGTGTCGCCGGATTGTCGGTTCATTCATCGCGGCAATCAATCGTGGCAGAATGTCTCGGTATTCTTGCTGCCTGCTTGGTAGCGTAACGACCAGTCATTCGCACGTTTTGCAACCAGTCATGTAAAACGTACACCAAATTCGGTGTACAGCTCGCAACGCTAGCACCGCGCTTAAGTTTTTGTCGTATTGAGACTTTCTTCGTTCGCAGACTTTTTTACCTCCTTTGGCACAATGGGTGCGTAGTAGACGTGGGCCGTTGTGAAGGTGCGGCTAAACGATAGCGGCGGGCAATCAAGAACGTTTTTGAGGTGAGGGCCGCCTCAATCCTGGCGACGGAATCACATACGATCTTTTTTTCCACCACCAAGGGAGTGTTTCAATGTTGGTCTTAACACGGAAGTACCAGGAAAAAATCCGCATTGGCGATAACATCACGATTACCGTTTTGCGAACCAAAGGCAAAGCGGTTCGATTGGGGATCGAAGCACCGGCCAATGTGCCCGTTGTACGCGGCGAATTGAAGTTTGAATCGAGAGTCGACGAAGAGCCCGCAATTGCAGCAGCCGGCATGCTAACAGCAGCGCGAGGAAAGCGGGCTCGCCAGGTCGCCGCCGAGTCTGCGTGGACGACTCGATCTCGCCAAGCGACGTCGCGTCAACATGGCGTGTCGGAGGCAGAGATTGAACACCGCCGAGTTCCGCGCGGAAAGGTCGGGCAAGTGCTTCCGCGACTGATCCCCGGCAACGGCGCCTTGCGCGAGTTGCTCGACCAGCGGTCGGCGACCGTCTAATGCCTTGGCATGGGCGGAGACGGCACCGATAAGACGCGGTCAGCGCTTTTGATTCCACTCGAATTCGGTTCGCTCCACTGCGATACGTGAATCGCCAGCATCGTGCTCGCCTGCAATTTGGCTGCGAATCGAGTTCGGAAAACTCTCCAGCTCGGCCAGTTGCTCGAACAGCACGCGCCGTACTTCCAAAATACTCTGCGGATGTCGATGCACGCTGATGTGGTCGGCCGGCACAATGATCTGCGATCGCAATTGCCGCATCTGATCTAGCCGAGCGCTGGTGAGGGAGACGACGCCGTCGCCGTCGCCGACCAAGTACTCGCTCCAGCCGGGATCCGGATCACGACCGACCACATTGTGGTACGCCACCCACGGGCCCGGCGCAGCCGATAGCAACACGTGCAGCACCGGCGAGTCGGGATCGAGCGAATCGATGCTGGTTTTGATATCCAGCGGCGCGTTGGGTCGGAAGAAACCGCGATTCTTGGCGATCAGTCTGATTGCGCCCTTCAAGCATCTTCGCCGGCAAGCGTGATCGCCTTTTGTCCCAGCCAGCGGGTAACTTCGTTGGCGAACTCGCTGCCGCGGTGCGGCGTGCCGAGTCGTCACCACGCGGCGCACCGAGGGGTTGGGCCGGAAATAGTACATGCCGGCCAATGAACGGACCGTGTCCTCATCGGCACTGAGCTCCGCGAACGGATGGTCGCTCATGGTTTGCCAGAACGCGTCCGCGCTTTCGACGGTCTGCAGCTTCGACACCAGGCCGCCCATGCTGTGGCCGACGAGCACCATTTGGTCGAGAGCCGGCGAGGCGCGCGACGGGTCGAGTGCCCGCCGCATCACCGCCAGGTCCTCTCGCATCTGCGTGGCGCTCACCCAGAACGGCTGGCCGGTCGGATACATGTAGAACCAGAATTGATAGTGCTGCCGAACGAGCGGGTCGCTGCGCAGGTCGTTGTACATCTCCATCCAAGTGATGGGGCTCGACCACAGCCCGTGGACCATGACGACCGGCATCTTTTCCGGGTCGAACGGCTCGAGCATGTACAAGCCCTGGACCTGCTTGGCGTCGCCGGGCGCAGCAGACCCAGCGTCGAAAGGTCGGCATCCTGAAACTGCGGCTGATTGAGAAAGTAAGCCAGCGGCGTGCTAAGATCGGCCTCCAGCGGAATTTCGCGGCCGGCAACGTCGATCGCCTGGCGGTCGAGTGGATCGTACAGCTCCAGCACGAAGTGTGGTGCCGTTGGGTCGATGATCGCAGGCGCGGGCAACGAATGCCGCGGACCGATCGTTGTTGCCGCCGTGGCTATCGAGTTCGCTTGGGTTGAACCAGGTGCATCGACGCGCAAAAAGGCGGTCAGTGGAAAACAAACGTTCGGTGGATAGAACTGTTCGGCTGGCTCCTGGCTTTCGTGCTTTTTCCGCGAGGCGATCAGCGGCACACCCAGCCCGTACGTATGATAGTGATTTCGCAGCCCGCGAACCTTGTAGTCGCTCACGAACCGTAACTGGTCGATGTCTTCCTGGTGCCAACCAGTGCCGTGCATCACGACGGAGAACGAACACGTATGGTTGGCGGTTTTGATGGTTCGCGACATGCCGGGCCGCAGCTCCCCTTCGTGCTGGACCAGCCGGAGCATGCCCTCGAGCGACTGATTGTACAAATCCGATGCCCCTCGGAATTGTGGATCATACGGGTTCGCGGCAAGTACTTCGTCCTGCTCGAAGAGATATCGATACGCATGAATTAAGGCGGTGCCGTAGAACTCCAATGCGCGGGCCTTGCGCATTTTCTCCGACTGGCTGGCCGTGATATAGGCGATCTCCGCCATCGCGTACTCGTGCTCGCGGTCGGGCTCGCGGCGCTGAATTTCTTGCAATCGCGTTAAGAGCGCGGCTTGATCGCCTTTGAGCTCGCCGGCCAGGTCGTACCGACGCAGAAGCTGCATGGTTCTGGGAGTGGGTTTTGGTCCGGCGGGTGACAGCAAGTCAAGCGTCCCGGCCAGCGGATTCTTCGGTGTGTCTCGGACTTTCACCCATTCGGAAGTAGCACAGCCGACTACACATGCCGCGGCAAGCCACAGCATTAGCGCGCACGAGTGCCGGCGGCGCAAGGCATCAGAATTCAGCGCGCACTTCCATGCACACATACGGGCACACCGCTGGTTTGGCGCGTCGGCGATTGTGCCCACTCGACCGTAGGCAATAGCGAGGAGACGGTAGATGAGTGCCGGCCAGCGCCGTCAGGAGCGGAAGGTTAGAATATCCGCCGACAGCCGGTCAATGCGTCCGAATAGCTAGCACCAAAAGAAGTCAGACCGCCAACGCGCCATTGATGTCTTGGGCGTCGGCGGTCTGACATGGGCGGAGTCTGAATTACAAGCTTGCAAAAAATCCAATGGGCAAATTTAGATAGCAAAATCGCGGCCGGTCGGCGCCGCAGGCAAATTGTTCAAGATCGCCATACGCCCCGGCACAACCGCCGCTGGCGTTGCTGGGGACGGACTTGTCATTTGAGGTTGGTGGAATTCGCGTGCCGCTCGTTCCAACTCACCGCGCAGGATCCTCACGTTGCGCGGAGCATCGAGTGCTAGCGTGACTCGGTTACCGGTGATCCGCCTGATCTCGAGGATGATATCGTCGCCAACATGAATCCGTTCACCTACTTTTCGACTAAGCACCAACATTACAAACTCCTTGTCGACTGACTCGCTAAGCGTGTAAACCCGCGGGCATTACCCAACGAGCATTGCGGTCGCGTTTTGCGACTGGTTGAGATAAGAGCAAGGATTGTGCCGCATGGTTCGTCGCTCGGAGCGATGTCATTTACACTGGGGTCTAATTCGCGGTTTTCTTCGAGGAAACGGCGTAGTTTGAGACGCTGCTCGGGCCACAAGAGTTGCATACTTAGTACGCGAAATAACTTTGGCAGCGTCTCAATGCGAGACTTGCGTCTAAACGTGAGACGCTCGGCGCCTCGTTTAGACGCGCCGCCGGTCACGGCTGCACAGATGTAGTGGGTGCCGGGGCTGCAGATACCGGCTCCTGGTGCACGGCTGGTACGACTCCGTGATCCGGCAGTTCGGCTGGTGGCTGTTTAGCCAATTGCTGCGGCGAGGTGAACGTGCGTTCGCGAGCCAAATCCATCGCTGGGTGGCGGCTGATTCGCTCGTGCGCTTGGGCCTCGTCGCCGCGAATCGCGTTGCCGGCGAAAGCGGTGCCGTCGTAAATGGTGCCCCGCTGGAACGGGCCGGCGCCGAGAATCCACACATCGTTGGCAGAGCTCTCCTGATGGGCGATGCCCGACTGCCACACCGGCATTCCAGTCTCGCGGTGATAAGCGAACACGGCGATCTTCGCGATCCCACGCTGGTCTCGCCGCTTGGCGAGCGGGACCTCGGGGATCGCTGCGGCCACCGGCTGCACGGGCATAATCTGCGGGACGTTCATCGAGGGCACGCCGAATAACAAATCGTTGCGATCGGTGCCGATCGCTCCGGCACGCGCCTCGACAATGAATTCGGCCTGATCGCGCTCGCGCGCAGCTGGCACCCACTCGCCAGCAAGTGTTGTCGCAGCGTGCTCACCAGGTAATTGCGGTCCACGACTTCGCCGAGTCGGGAATCGTCCAAGTACACCGTCTGGCCGGCGAGGGTCTGCAATTGGATGGATTGCACCGCGCGGTCGATTGCGTCCGAAATCAGCAACTGCTCGGTGGCCGTGCGGTTGGTGTCTGTGGAGCGCGTAGTGCCGCAGCCGGAAAGCACCAAAAGGCAAAATACGAGCAAGGCGCTCGTTATTTGTTTGTGATCGGAAAATGGCATCGGCGCGACGCAGGTGCATGGATCGCTGGGATCTAACCAAGGCGAGAGTGCTAGCGTGCGATGCCGCTAGCGCGGAGGGATTATAGCCGCTAGGCAAGTTGAACCAAGGGCAGAAAAGGATGCCCAAATCCGGCATTTAGCGGCCGAATTTGTTCGGCGCGTCGGTGCACGCGGGGCAAGCCCCGCCGCTAAATGGTCGACTTGTGATCTTACTATGGGTATGCCTGCGGTGCCGGCGATGGGGCTGGCGTTGCCCGTGCCGGTGCCGAGGACTCGAAGCTTTGGCTGAACGAGTCGGCCTGACTTCCAGAATCCTGTCCATCCGACTGCGTGTCATCGGCGTAGAAGCGCGTGGTCTCCTCGACCATGAGCTTGGTATCCAAATCGCTGCACGCGACCTCGGCTCGGAACACGTGCGTACCGGCTGTCGTCGCGCGAGCGCGGATTCGCAGCACCATTTCTCTGCCGGCCGGCAATTCCTCGATCGTGCGGAACGTGACGCGGCCGTCGGCCACTGTGTACATGGCGCCTTCCACTTGCTCGGGTTCGATCCCGTCGGAGAACAGCGCCTGGATTTTCACTTCCTTGGCCGTATCAGCGCCGCGATTGTTCACGCGAATTTCGTACACGGCAGGTTCACCGACGGCCACCGGCCCGCTCGGATCGCTCACCTGCAACTTCAGATCGGCCAAGGCAATGATTGTGGTTTCGGCCACCTTGTTGGCAGTGAGGTTGCCCGACGAGGCAGTCGCGGAGATCCGGAATTGGTTTACGCCGGCCGTCTTGGCCACGCATTTGAGCTCCATGTAGCTGTCGTCGCCGGGACCCAACGTGCCAACCTGCCATTCCACGTCGCGCTTCTTTGCGTCATATGACTGACCTTCGCTGGCGCTGGTGAACTCGGCGCCTTCGGGAAGCGTGACATGCACGGTCACGTTCTCAGCCGGGGCGGTGCCCGGATTGCGCACACGGAAGAAATAGGTAGCGGGCGTGCCGGCATACTTTTTTTCGGGCCCTCGCCAATCGACGTCGAGCTCCGCTTTGCGGCAGAAAATTTCCTTGGACGCTTCGGAAGACAAACCTCCTTCGGCGGTGGCCGAGGCCTTCACAAACAGCTTGCCCGCTTCGTTGGCGGTCAGCTCGACCTCGACGGTCTTGCTCGCGCCGGGTGCCAGGTCGCCAATGGGATGGCTGGTGACGACACTTTCACCGCCGCCCGGCTGCATGAGATCAATTTTCACATTCTCCGCCACTCCTGTGCCGGGGTTAGAGAGTGTCAGCCGAAATACCTGCGGCGTACTGAACAACACTTCATCCGGTCCGGACACGGTCATTTGCAATTTGGGCTCTTGGACTTCGACAACGGCCCGCGATCCAATCGGAGTGAGTGTCCAGGAAACGCCTAGCTCCAGCGGCCTGCTAGCGCGGAATCAAGCGGATGTCGAGGGTTTCATTGCCTCGCGCTTCGACGTGTGCAAGTTGCCAGTCGAGCTGCCCTCCGCTAGTGGCATCTCCACCCTGTTGAATCGTGCCCTGTGTGGAGGAAGTGCCGACCACTTCGGCCCACGAGGGTATGCGGATGTTGGCCACAATGCCCTCGGCCGCGACATCGCCCGCGTTGTGCAGTTGCACCTGGTATGTGGCTTCCCGTCCAACCAGGATTTGTTTCGGGCCGCGAATGTTCGTCGTGATGAGGGGAGTTTGATTCGAAGCCAGCACGCCAGCCTCGTGAGCGCTGAGCCGGCCAGCGTCGCCGGTAGAGTTATCGCCGCGAACGACCGATTGCTCGGCGGGGGTCGCGTTGGTACGTGGTGAACGAAAACTGTTGCCGCTGCCAAACGCAGACCCGAGATCAGGGCTCGATCCGGTCGTCTTGGCTGGCGAGGAAGTCGTAGAATTGTCGGTAATGCTGGCCGATTCCGTCTTGTTCTCCGACGGAGAGGCCTCAGTGGAGTCGCTGATGCGGAACGGCGCCTCCTCGTCCGACGGCAGAGTTAATCCCGGTGCTGACGTGGACTCGCTGCGAGCGCTCTCGCCGAATTCGGCGTCGGACATGTCGTTATTTTTTTCCGTCGGCCTGGTTTTATCGCCGCGTGCCGTTCTCGGTGTAGCGCCCGCGTCATTTTCGGACATGGGAAACGTTCCGCTTAATTCGCGGCGAAGTTGATCTGCATCGATATGCGGGGCTGTTCGCCGGTGTGGCGACTGACGGACCGTATCGCTGCGCGTTGTGGACGTGCTCGTGTTGTTGCGAAGACCCGGAGAGTCGCTGGCGACTTCCTGCGAGATATCCGGCCCGCCGGACGGCTTTACAGGTGTCGACGCGGCTTCTGACCGGGGTAGTGGTGATCCGCCAAGGCCAGGCAAAGTGGCGCTGTTCGCGCGCGGTGTACTCGACTGCACGGAACCGGCGCGTGGCCGTGTTGCGGTCCTCGGCACCAGCGGCGTGTCACCCGTTCTCTGGCTTTGTGGGCTTGTTCGCCGCGCCGAATTCGTCTGCCCTTGAACGCGATTGGGAGTTGCGTTTCTATTCGCTTGCGCCGCCGGCCTTTCGTTTCGCCGGCCAAAGATGTTCGGCCACATGGAACGCGATTCCGATTGCGTTGGGCCATTGGACTGAAGCTCCATACCGCTGGAATTCGCAGCGGCGTTCGCGTTTGACTGCGTTTGGCCTTGCGACCAGCCGCGACGCAGAGCGGACATCCGATCAGCCAGGCTGGCCGGCGGTTTTGAAGCCTGGCCCGAGGCCATGGTGACAAACAGAGTGCTCAAAACGAGCCCACTCGTCAGTGCAATCCAACGACGAGACATGATCGCATCCTTGCCATCAGGGGGGATTAACCGGCGGATCCGCGGCTTGGCAATTCGTGGCCGCGCAATACCCGACGATGCGTAGTGTGTGCTACTGTCGGTCGTATATCGGCTTTGCCGGTTGAAAAGATTTATCGGAATGAAGTGAGATTTCCGATAAAAAAAGATAGGTAATACTGCAGAGATGGGTAACTCTCTCCTAATACCTCACTGCCCGCTGAGGGCGTGGGAGAGGGATCTTCTCAGCTACACGCAACCTCTGAGTTTCGCACGATTTCGAACCCGAGGTCGCGAATCATTTCGTAGTCGGCCTGCGGCGGCTGGCCTTTGGTTGTGAGGTAGTCGCCCACGAAGATCGAATTGGCCGCGTACAAGCCAAGTGCTTGCATACTGCCAAGGTGCAGCTCACGTCCGCCGGCGATGCGGATTTCGCGGTCCGGATTCACCAGCCGCAGCATGGCGAGCACCTTCAAGCAGTATCGCGGGGTGAGCTCGTTGCGGCCAGCCAGTGGCGTGCCGTCGATCGCGTTCAGGAAATTGACGGGAATCGATTCCACGCCCAGGTCGCGCAGCGCGACGGCCATGTCCACGACGTCGCGCGGCGATTCGCCCATTCCGATGATCCCGCCGGAGCATAGCTCGATGCCCGCATCGCGCACGGCGCAAAGAGTGGCCACGCGGTCGGCGAAGGTATGCGTTGTGCAAATCTCGCGATAGTATCGCTCGCTGGTATTGAGATTGTGGTTCACGCGGTCTACACCGCAGGCTTTCAACTCGACCGCCTGCTCGGGGGTAAGCAAACCCAGGCATGCACAGATTTTCAAGTTGTAGCGCTGTTTGATTTCCGGCACGATGGTGGTGACGGCCCGCATCTCGCGCTCGTTCGGACCGCGCGCGGAAATGACGATGCAATACGTGCGGGCATTTTGTTCCGCCGCGATGCGCGCGCCTTCGAGCAGCTTCTCTCGGCTCAGCAGGTTGTAGCGCGGAATCTCGGCCTCGGAAACCTTCGACTGCGAACAATAGCCGCAATCTTCCGGGCACAGGCCGCTCTTGGCGTTCATCAAAAAGTACAATTGGACCTGGTTGCCGAACCAGTGGCGACGGACACGATACGCGGCGGCGAGCAATTCTAAGAGCTCCTCATCCGGGCACTCCAACACCCGCGCGGCCTCCGCGGCAGTCAACGCGTCACCGCCAATTACGCGACTGGCGAGCTGATGCCACTGGGAAGCTGACGGTGCAGAAGTTACGCCATCCACCATCGTTGTTCCGAACACGCAATGCCTCTCATTCTTTGGAAAATTCATTAGCGAATTTCAACCCGCGGCAGATTGGCCGGGAGGAATTCGTAATATCGCGGGCCAGCGGAAGAACGCCAAGGGGCAATTTCGGTGGTCGTGAAGTTACAGGCCGACTCAATCAGTGAATTCCGCTTGGCATGGGCCTCGGATGGGGCGAAAATGGTGCTGACGGGTTGGGGCAGCGATTGAACTTGGCAGCCCCGGCGACACCGACCATGCTGCGAACGGTGCCCGTCGCCCGCTATTGGTGTTTTCTATCGACCGCTTTGGAACTTACTGTTCATGTCGCGATTTCATTTAGTTCGTGTGGGGTCCATGGGCCAAGTCGGCCGGTTTGCTGCGGTCGATGCGGTGCGGTACCCCCGCCATAGCCGCGTGATTCTGCGCACGCGGCGGGGGCTAGAAATTGGCCAGGTGTTATCGCCGCCCGATGAACGCGATGACCCTCGGCAATTTGCCGACGGCGAAATTCTGCGCGGCATGACAGTGCAAGACGAATTGCTGTGTGCGCGCCTGGAAAAACATCGGCAAGAGGCGTACCAAGCATGCTCCGCACTGCTGGCCGAGAATGGGCAGCGGGCTTTGCTCGTCGATGTCGAGCACCTGTTCGACGGCCAAGGGTTGTTTTTCTATTTTCTGGGCGACGTGAGTCCGGCGCTGGAGTTGTTCACGGAACGATTGGCCGCAGCGTACGAAACGAAAGTGCAATTTCGCAAATTCACCGAAACGCTGGTCGAGGGCTGCGGTCCGGGCTGCGGCACGGAAGAGGTAAAAGGCCGCGGCGGATGCGATACGTGCAGTTCGTGCGCCGTGTCGGGGGCGTGTGGCACGAGGCGCGCGTCGTGAGAATGAAGGCGCGACTGGCACCGTGGGCCGCATTTTCCCATAATGCGAAAGAGCTGGTAATTTTATATTGGTCACGAGCATTTAGCGGCGGGGCTTGCCCAGCGCTGGAATGGGCGCCACGTTTAATCCCTTGCGGGGCAAGCCCCGCCGCTAAATTTCAAAGAGCTACATCTCCAGGAGACTTCGATGTTTCGCAACTCTACAAACCGTTTTCCGATTGGTCGTACGGCAATTGCACTCACGATTCTTCTGGGGATAACGGCCATTCGACCCGCGCTTGCCGCGGACAATACACTCACCGACGCCGAAAAAGCGGACGGCTGGG
Source organism: uncultured Planctomycetota bacterium (assembly GCA_963786455.1). GTDB lineage: Bacteria > Planctomycetota > Planctomycetia > Pirellulales > Lacipirellulaceae > JABDGM01. The sequence continues at coordinate 173,897 of CAWAZX010000026.1, forward strand.
TGCTGCTGTTTGACGGCAAATCGCTGAACGGCTGGAAAAACAACAATGACCAACCCGCACGGGCCAGAATTGAAGACGGCGCGATCAACCCCTATCGCAGCGGCGGCTACTTGCTCGTACATGAGAAACCGGTCGGCGATTTCGTGCTTAAGTGCGACGTAAAAATGTCGCAGCCCGATTGCAATTCCGGTGTGTTTGTCCGCACAGGCGACCTGAACGACCCCGTCTACTCGGGGCTTGAGATTCAAGTGTCATCAAGCACAAAACCCGGCCGCAACAACTTCGGTTCGATTTACGACCTGGTGGCGCCATCGACAGATGCTACGAATGGCCCAGGCAAGTGGGACACGCTCGAGATCCGCTGTGAAGGACCGAATGTGACGGCGAGCGTCAACGGTGAAGAGGTCGCGACGATCAACTGCGACGAATGGGACCAGCCCGGCAAGCGACCGGATGGCAGCGCGCACAAATTCGGCAAGGCGGTCAAAGATTTCCCTCGCGAGGGTTACATCGGACTGCAAGACCATGGCCACGATGTTTGGTTCAAGAATATCAAGATCAAGCTGCTGTAGTTTGGACTAAATCGGCGTCCGAGACGCTTACTACAGCGACGCGAGGAACTCGCTCATTTCGCCGGCGGCATGGTTGTCGCCTTGGGTATGGGCGGCAGAGATTCCATCGCGGAGAATTGCGCGGGCGTCGTCCTTGCGAGAGAGCCTGGCCAATTGCTGCCCGGCCATGAAGAATGCAGGCACGTAGGGCGGTTTATCTCGCGTCAATTCCATAAATTTTGCCACGCTTGCGTCGTGGTCGCCTTCTTTGTCGAGCTCCATCGCCAGGCTGTAGCGCAGGAAGGTATCGCCAGGATCGTCGGCGAGCATGGCCTCAATTTTTTGGCGGCGGGACATTGCGGTCGGATCAGGATGTAGGAGTCAAGGGCAGGGATCGGAATGATCAAAGCCGCTACAAGTCACCGGTAATTCTTAGGAGCGCGCCGGCTGAATTTGTTTCGTCCGGGTCGCCGAAGGCCGTAACGTAAAGGGCGCCGTCGGGGCCGAACGCAAGTCCGCTCGGCCGCACGGCATCGGCGATCTTTACTGAAACGCATTTCAATACGCTGGGTTCATTCGCGGCATCGATACGAAATACGCCGCCATTCTTGGGATCCATCCACGCCGCATCGGCGGCATACAGGTTCCCGGTCCGGGGACTGTAGGCTAGACCCAGAATATCGTTCAACTCGGTCGAAAGTTCCATCAGCCCGGCGCCACTTGCAGGATGGTGAAACACGAGCCGACTCTCGTGCGGTTGTCGGAGTTTGCCGATCCAGCCGACGACGATATAGCCTCCATCGCCAATGGTAATCGCTGCCGGCGAATTGCTGTCGGCGCCCGCTTTCGAGGCGTTCAACAATGCCAATTCTGTCAACGTATCTGCCCGCAGAACAATCGTGGCAACGTCGCCCGAGAGAGCATTGTCGAAACACGTCACTATGAGCGCATCGCGAACCAGATCGTTGGCACGAGTTCTGGCGATTGCGTACACGTGGTTGAAGTTGGCCTGTTCGGCTTTCCAGGTGATTTGCTGTTTGGAGCTGTCGGCTGACAATGCGACCCCTTCGTCCTCCAATTCAAAGAGTCGAACGGTCGCGGCGGCATCACCGCTTACGCCGACAACCAGCCGCCGGCGGTCCAAGAACAGTAAACCCATCGGACCAACCGAGAGTCCTGTGTCCCCGAGGCTGGAGAGTGGGAAACCCGTGATCACGTCGACAGGCGACGACTCCTCTGCATCGCTCTTGATCCGGATGATGCGGCCAGCACCGCTGTCGGCAACGAATATCTCGTAGCGCTCGGTTGACTCGACAGGCCGAATCGCGACCCCGCACGGATTCTTCAGGCCGATAAGAAGCTTTTCGACGGTAATTTCGTCCGCGGCACGAGCACGAGGCAATGCGATCAGGAAGAAAATCGTCGCCAAAGCAATCACTACCGGCCTGCTCATCGCCCACTTCCTCCTGCGGCCAGGTTGAGAAAATCGCCCGAATCAGCCGGCAATTCCGTGTGCCTGTTCGTACGCAGCGATTTTTGCTTCGTGCTCCAGCGTCAGGCCGATATCGTCCAGACCATTCAGCAGACAATTGCGGCGAAACGGCTCGACTTCAACGTGGAGTGACAAGCCACCGTCGTCGGTGAGCACGCACTTTTCTAAATCGGCCGTCAATGCGTATCCGGGATTGGCTGCCACGCGCCGAAAGAGCTCCTCGACTTGCTCTTCGCCCAGAACGATCGGCAACATGCCGTTCTTGAAGCAGTTATTGTAGAAAATGTCGGCAAAGCTGGGCGCGATGAGCACGCGGAAACCCCAGTCCTCCAGCGCCCACGGCGCGTGCTCGCGGCTGGAGCCACAGCCGAAGTTGCGACGCGCGAGCAGCACGCTGGCACCGTGCGCCTCCGGTTTGTTCAGTTCAAACTCCGGGCGCGGTGACCCGTCCTCGTTGCGAGCCCAATCCCAGAACAGAAACTCGCCGAAGCCCGTCCGCTCGATTCGCTTCAAGAACTGCTTAGGTATGATCTGGTCCGTATCGACGTTGGCCCGGTCCATCGCCACAACGCGGCCAGTGTGTTTCGTGAATGGTTTCATATTTTAATTCCACGCGCGGATATCGACAAAATGGCCGGCACATGCGGCGGCGGCCGCCATCGCGGGGGAGACCAGGTGAGTGCGGCCGCCGCGACCTTGGCGGCCTTCAAAGTTGCGATTTGAAGTCGACGCGCAGCGCTCCCCCGGGGCGAGCTTATCGGGGTTCATTGCCAGACACATGCTGCAGCCCGCTTCGCGCCATTCGAAGCCGGCTTCTTTGAAGATGCGGTCGAGGCCTTCGCGCTCGGCCTGTTGCTTCACGAGCCCGCTGCCGGGCACGACCATCGCATGGATATGTCCCGCCACTTTGTGGCCGTTCACGGCTGCAGCGGCTGCCCGCAGGTCTTCAATCCGCGCGTTCGTGCAGGAGCCGATGAACACGCGGTCAAGTTTCAAGTCGCAAATTGGCTCGCCGCCGGCGAGACCCATGTAGTCGAGTGCACTGGCCGCCGCTTTCTGTTCGTTGGGATCGGCGAATTCAGCGGGCATGGGCACGCGGTCCGTCACCGGGACGACCTGGCCCGGATTGGTGCCCCAGCTCACCTGCGGCGCGATGCGATTGCCATCGAACACGAGAGACTTGTCGTATTCCGCACCCACATCGGTGGGCAGTCGACGCCAGCGCTCGACAGTCTTGTCGAATGCACGTCCCTGCGGAACCTGCGGCCGGCCGCGCAAATAGTCGTAAGTTTTTTCATCCGGCGCGATGAGGCCAGCCCGCGCACCGCCTTCGATCGACATGTTGCAGACGGTCATGCGGTTTTCCATCGAGAGTGATTGCACGACGTCGCCGGTGTACTCGACACAATAGCCGACGCCTCCCGACGTGGAGATCTGGCCGATGAGATACAGGATCATGTCCTTAGCTGTGACGCCGTCGCCGAGCCGACCGTCGACACGGAGCTCGAGCGTTTTTGGTTTTGTCTGCAGCAATGTTTGGGTGGCAAGCACGTGTTCGACTTCGCTGGTGCCGATGCCGAACGCCAACGCACCAAACGCGCCATGCGTCGACGTGTGACTATCGCCGCAGACGATGGTCATGCCGGGTTGCGTATAGCCTTGCTCGGGACCGATGACGTGGACGATTCCCTGCCGCACGTCGTGGATATCGTACAGCGTGATGCCGAACTCTTGACAATTGTTTCGCAGCGTGTCGATCTGCTGCTTCGAGATGGCGTCGAGGATCGGCAGGCTGCGGTCGGTGGTTGGCACGTTGTGGTCGACCGTTGAAAGGGTTCGCTCCGGGCGGCGAACTTTTCGACCGGAAAGCCGCAAACTTTCAAATGCCTGCGGGCTGGTGACTTCGTGCACCAGGTGCAGATCGATGTACAAAATCGTCTGCCGGTCCGGTTCATCGTAAACGACGTGCTCGTCCCAAATCTTTTCACACAGCGTGCGTGGTTTCGCGATCATCTTCGTCTCAATTGCCGGATAAACTGGCTGCCCTTGCGCGCCCGCGTTGCAGGACAAGTGCCAGCCCGCCTCGGTTCAATCGATTGCACAGACAAGTCTGATACCCGGCAATTCTAGCTGCAAATCGGCGCCTGGGCAAAGACTTAGAAACGGCGGTACGACGAAACGCGGAATTTCACCGTCGGGTCAATTCACGAATCAGCTTGACTTCATCGTCCCGATACGGCTTGCCGTCGGCGTGGAAGATTTCGTGGTGCCACGGCTGCGGCTCGCCGACGATTGGTTTTTGCCAGGTCGACCACGGGTATTTGGTTTGCGTTTTACCGTCGACCAGGCCCCAGTTGTAGGCAGCCACTTTTTCTTGTTTCAGAATCGGCAGGATTTCTTCAAACGTGCTGCCGTTGCCGCGGGCCAGATATTCCGTGCACAAAAGCGGGCGGCCGTACTTTCTCAACTGGCCAATGCGCCGCGTCATCGATTCGGGCCCACGATAATCGTGAAATGAAATAACGTCGCTCAATTCGACCGCAGCACGGTGCACTCGATTCATGCTTGCTGGCTTATCCCACTCTTCGCCGCGCCACACACCGACCGTGAGCGGCTGCGAGGGGCCAACGGCCCGGGCCCATTGAAATGACAGCCGCACCAACCGCTCGGCCGCTTCGTCTTTGTTCTTCAGCTCCAGCGGCCCGTAACTGTTGGCGTTATCGTTATCCGGCTCGTTGAACAGGTCCCAACCGAGGATCCGTTTGTCATCGCGATAGCGCGTGAGTATGTCGGTGACGTAGGGCTGTAGCGCATCTTGTTTCGCGTGATCGGCCAGCACCACGCGGCCGGGGCTCTGGACCCATCCACTGTTGTGCACACCGGTGCGCGGCCGGCGCTGCGGCCCGCTCTGCGGATCGGGGTCCCACACGCCGTCGAAGAATACGACCAGCGGACGAATGCCGTGGCGGGTGGCGATCTCCAGGAATTTGTCGACTCGTCCCAAAAACCCATCGCGATCCTCGCGCCACGGTAGCTCGTGCAGAAACACGCGCACCGTGTTCATGCCGATCGATTTGGCCCAACCAAGCTCACGGTCGATGCCTGCCGGATCAAATGTATCCGCCTGCCACATTTCCAATTGGTTGATCGCCGTGCCAGGTCCGAAATTACAGCCCACGAGCCACGGCTGCGCGTTGTACCACTCGTTTGCCTGCTCGGGCGTCCAGCGCTCTGCGGCAATAGCCGCGCTCGTTACGGACATCCCACAGCAGCACCAAAAGCAGATTGCCAGAAAAACTTTACGACGCGGCATTTGTAATTCCCTCACGATGTAAATTCGGCTGCCGACACTGGAGAATGATGTTATACCGCGTCTGGGCGCAATACAACACCGTGCATCCGCAAGACAAGACGCTACTAGACGGCGGCCTCTTCGACCAGTTCCGCCGCCAGCTTCTTCCGTTCGGGACAGCCGTTGCAGCTCCACCATTCGGCGGCGAGGTCGCTCGACCACGGTTCATCGAGCACAACGTCGCGCAGCGCCCGCTGCAATGAAGCGACGTCCTGGAAGCGATGGTCGGCGTCCTTCTCCAGGCACCGCATCACGATTTCCTCCAGTTCCACAGCGATCTCGGGATTGACCTGGCGCAGCGGCACGACCTCTTGCGAAGCCTGGGCGATAATGACCTTAAGCGGGTTATCGGCCATGAACGGCGGCTGGCCGGAAAGCAAGTAGTACATCACCGCGCCCAGAGAATAGATATCGCTGCGGGCGTCGACGCGGTCCTCGCCACGCGCTTGCTCAGGCGACATGAACAGCGGCGAGCCTGTTACCGTGCCCTCCATCGTCAATTGCATTTCGCCGTTGCCTTCGATCGAGGGCTTGGCGAGGCCGAAGTCGAGAAGCTTGGCTACGTCGAACACGCCGCCGCGGTAGGCGCAGAAGATATTCGCCGGCTTGATATCGCGGTGCACCAGGCCAATCCCGTGCGCTTCATTCAACGCCGAGCACACCTGATCCATAAGGTACACCACGCGGCGCCCGGAATTGGACCGTACTCCTCCACGATCTCTCCCACGTTGTGGCCGGGCAAAAACTCCATCACGTAGTAAAACGTGCCGTCGGCCGTACGGCCGTAGTCATAAATGTCGATTGAGTTCCAATGGGAAAGCTTGGCGGTGGCACGAACTTCACGCTCAAAGCGGGCGAGCATCCGCGGGTCGCCAGCCTTTTCCGGGCGAATCAGCTTGACGGCGCAGGGCCGCTTCATCATTTGATGCTCGGCTAAATACACCTCGCCCATACCGCCGGAACCCAGCCGCTGTTTGAGCCGGTATTGGCCAAGCTGGCGGGCCGCAAACACTTCTCGGCGCAGCGTGCCGATCGTATACACGCCGACGATGGCAATCATCAAGGCAATTCCGGCAATCAGAACCTGGCCGCTGATAAATCCACGGTACTCGAGCCGCTGCGCGATCTGGCTGACTGCCGGAAGCGTGGCCCACAAATAGACGAGGGTTCCAACAGGCACCAGGGCCATCGCAGCCGTGACGACCGCGGCTCGCTGCCACGTATTGGGAATGAACATGGCATACGTGAAGATCAAAAGCAGCCACGGCGTTACGAGCATATCAATCCGAGCTCGCTCGCCCGGCAGTTGTGCCAGGTACGTGGCTTGTTGCAGACCCTGCAAAAAGAAAAACAACGCCGGACAACCGAAGATAACCATCTCTGCCACGCGCAACTTCGTCATCGAATAGTTGCAGTGACGGCACAATCCGGTGGCAAACGCGCCAAGCACAACCGTGATCGCGGCGTGGATAAAAAACATCGGCCGGTGTTCGGCGGTGAACCACTCGTTCCAGTTGAAGCCCCAGCGGATGAGAAACACCAAGAAGCCGACGAAGAACAAAATCGCGGCGATTCGCAGCCGGTTGCGGAGCAAATCCCGCGTCTCGGCGCTCATGTGGGGCGTACTGCCTTCCACGAGTGCAACATGCCGGCGGGCGTCGTTGCGAGCACTCTCGCTTCCGTTCCCCTTATGCAGCCGGGGATGCGCAATCACCGTCTCCGCCCCGGTACTCGATGATGATGGAGCGTCAAAACGGCGCGAAAATTCTCGATCCGGCATAACATTCCACCTTGTCGGAAATAAGGACAAGGATTGAACCGGTTTGGTTCCGGAGGACACCTGAGAAAGCCTGCCTTCGGGCTTCCTACATCGTACTCCGCGCGATGAGTTTCGGGCAGGGGCGGATTAAAAAACAATGCTCCGGCAGGCCGTTCTCGCGTCGATTCGGTGTCAGCGACTCGCGATCTAGATGCCCAACCGGACAGCTTCCCGCCTACGCAGCACGACGGTTGCCGAAGCGGCCCGCCCATTCCGCGATTTGGCTGTGCGTGAGCCATTCGTACGACGGACCGTCGGCAGATTGGTGCTCACGCAAAATCGCGGACTTATGGTGCAACATGCGCGGTACATAGAACCATGCGCCGTGCAGGTCGTCGCTGGTAACGATGTGTGAAATGAGGATCAAATCCGTATTTCGATGTGAATTCGCCACTGCGGAAAGTGCACCGCTCGGCGTGCCGGGAACCAGCCGTACCGCGGCTCCCGTGGCATTCAGCACACGATGCGCCTCCTTAATCGAAAGCGACGCGAGGCTGGCCGGCCGCGCATCGAATCCGTCCACCGCTGTATGAAATACCTTTTGCCCTTCGGCGTAGCGCTGGGCCACTTCGATCAATGACACGGTGCGCTGGAGGTCGGAAGTGCCGATCTCCACAATCCGCGCCACATTATTGCGTTTAATCAACTGGTAAAGTTGACGAACGTTTCGCGGTTGGGAAAGATAAGCGCGATATGCATACCGAAACCAGTTGGCAGCAGCCACGACACATTCCTTCGGCGGGCGGTAGAGAGGGGACGCGAGGGCAAGCGCATTCAAAGGCTCTTGATTTACAACATCGGAAACTGCCAGCAGCGGAATGTACTTGAAGTCGCGATTATGCGGCGGGCCGATGGGGGTCGAGGCCGCCGCAGTGGAAGGACCGCCGTTGGTAAGACGGGGGACTCTCGCGCCGCGACCAACTCGAACCAAGCCGCCCGAATACCTGAAAGCACACAGGCCGGATTGCCGCTGGAATCGCGACAACCCGGCCAATGTATTGATTTGCTTTGCGATCGAGGCGAGACGGCAATCAGCTTCCCGCTGGATCGTCGTCGTCGTCGGCTATTGCAAACGGTACCGCAATGGCGGTGGCGATGACGCCAGCAGTGATGTAGGGATGCGCCTTCACCCAATCGACCCACTGATGCACAGGTCCGCCACCCCATTGTCCACGGACAACGTTGTTTCCGGTAACTACCAGCGCTGCTGGCCGTGCCGCCGGTGGAGCGGTGTTCGGTGCCCACAGCCGACACACGCTGATCCCATCCTCTGTCACTAGCTGATATTGGCCTCCACGCAAACCTTGCGCGGCAAACACGCCGTTGGCGTCGGTCGTCGTGCGAACAACCTCATAGTCGGAATACTGCACCGAGACCGCCGTACCCGGCTTAGCGGTACCCTGTTGGTCCACCACTTGACCAACAAGAACACCGCCCGAACGAAGTGCTACGTCGGCATGTTGCGCGTTCGATTCAACCGCCAGCGCCGATGACGGCATGATCATAGCCCAACATGCTAGGGCGGCCGCCAAATTCCCGACTGATTTCCGTGTCATTTCGCCTCCTTACCCGTTGGCGTGGTAATGAATCTTGGACTGCCCCCTGGGTAGAACTGCGCGTCCGTCCGTTCTATGTTCTCTTCGGCTGAATGCTATCAACGCATCCACAAAAACAATACTAGCAATCGCGCGACGATAGCTGCTGATCCCCGGTATCGGATATGGCGTAAGCATCTCTTCACACACTTATAGCTTGCTGTCACAAAAAGACCGTAATCTTTCACCAGGTTACTTGATCGTTCAAACCGCTACAGCTTTTTGTTCACTTTGAAGCACGCAATTCACCGTGTTCAGCGCGGATTACTAGCGCCAGTGCTTGAAATGCTGAATCATTTGTTCCGTGGAGTTTGGCACCGCCGCCGCCAGCCGCGCCGAAAGCTTGCCCGCCGGCACCGACTGTTGATAGCACGCTACGTGGCTGACCAACGCTTGATGCGCGGCTTGGGGCCGTGCAGCATGAAATGCACCCAGGCCCATGAAAAGCGGTAGTCCGCCGCGTCCAACTCGGTAAGGTTCTGCCGCTGTTCGAGCGATTCGATGGTGCGGACCATGCCCAGCCGCAGACTCCATTTCCATTTGAGATCGTCGAAATATGGATGACCCGAGGCTCGTTGTTTGTGAGGCACTTCGAAGTACTTCGCCAGTCCCTCATCCAACCAGAGCGGCACCACAGGCAACACCGAATGTAGCAAAGCGTGAGTGCACTCGTGGCGTAAATCGACGTCCAAATCCGGCTTGCGGAATGTGTAGACCGCCGGCGTGCCGCCGTCCCATATGAATAGCGCGGGCCGATAGGGCACTTTTGGGAAATGGCGCTGCGTATACGACCGGTACTGCTCTACGTCGGCGAAGAGATAAATGTCAATCGGAATGTGTGCCGGCGGTACACCCAGGGTCCGTGAGATTTCCCGCTGCAATTCGGGAAGCTCTGCGAAGAGCCCATCGTACTCGGCAAGCGGAAACGTGGCCTGGATGAGGAACGGCTCGATCTGCCGGGAGTCGAGCCAGGCGATTTGTGCCGCAACGCCGCGCCCGCTCACCGCCGCAACTAGCGCCACCAGGGCGACCGCAGAGGCACGCGACAGATCTGGCCAACAGAAACTCATCCGATTAATCAATCGCCTCACGCTACTGTTTTCCTTCGCCACCAACTTCGCCGACGGATAGGCATCTGGCGGCGGCCACGCGCAACTGCTTTTCCCGCAGCGACCAAGCCGGGATTATGACAACATAACTCGTCCGCTGTGTGGACATCAGTCAACTCGGCAACTCGTTCATAAGCGCGGCGCATCAGCGGCCGCCGCGATCGCGGACCATGCGCGTCGGTAGCAACGAAGTGAGCTAACCCCTCAGTTAGCATCCACTCGGCCAATTGTTGGCACTCGGGACCGAATGTGCCGCACAGGCTACCCGCCGTGATCTGCATCAGGCAGCCGGCGTCGACCAGCGGCAGTATCACCTCCGGGCGGCTGAGTATTCCGACGTTTCGCTCGGGGTGAGACAATATGCCGACAATTCCGTGACGCGAGAGCCTGGCCAGCACAGGTTCCAACGGCAAGAACAGCTCGTGCGGCTGCTCCAATAATACATGCCGACCGTGGTCGCCCAGTGTGACCACTTCGCCCGATGCAATTCGAGTCACCACGTCCTCCTCGATTCGCACATCGCCGCCCGGCAAGACGTTGAGCGGCAGGCCGGCGGCCGAAAGTCGTTGCTGCAATTCTGCCACGAGGTTGCGAATGTCGGTACCCAGATTGTGTTGAAAGCTGCCGAGTTGGTGAGGCGTAGCGATGATGCTTGTCGTGCCGTCGTCGACCGCTATACGTGCCATGGCGAGCGACTCATGCCAATCCTTCGCGCCGTCGTCTACGCTCGGCAGCAAGTGGCAGTGAATGTCGACAAAACCAGAGCTCATGGTTGTTCCACTAGCGCCGAGCGCGCGGCGAGTTCATCTGTGAACTCGAATTCCGGTACCGGCGCAGACGATGTACCGAGACGTTGATGATTCAGACGAGTAATCGAACGGTCGAAGACCGGTCGGAAGCGGTAGAAAAGCGGGGGGGAGTATAACGGCCAGTCGTAAAGCGTCAAGCGGGTTCGGCGTGGGGAAGGCCGTGCTGCCATATGGCAGCCGGCAGTGCTGTCGTCTGGCCAATCCTAGCCACCTATGGGCGTAAGGTGGGCGTCGCCCACCTTCCTGCTGAAGGCAGCGCACAGATAGGAATCGGTGGGCGATGCCCACCCTACAGTTCTAATGGCCAGTCGGTCAGCAGCTCGACGCCATCAGCAGTTACCACATAGTTTTGCTCCACACGTACGCCGATACGCAGCTCGTCGTGATACAAGCCGGGTTCGACTGCAAGAAAATGGCCCTCAGCCAATGTATCGTCCCAGTTGGGATTGAGGTGGGGCCCTTCGTGAGCGGCGAGTCCTACGCCGTGTCCCAAGTGGTGATTGAACACCCAGGGCGCGTATTGGTTGAGTTGCCGATTCGCTAATTGGAACAGCTCGCGACAGCTTGTGCCCGGCCGCGCTTTGGTTTCGATGATTTTGAACGCCGCGGTCGCAGCTTCCCACGCGCGCCGCTGCGCGGCCGAAGGTTCGCCTCCTACCGCGATTGTTCGGGCGTTATCCGAATAGTACCCGCGAAATCCAACGCCCAAGTCAAGGATATAGAGCTCGCCGGCCTCGATTTGCCGGTTTCGCGGCGGACCGCCGCGGGCGCCGCTGCAAAAATCCTGTCCGAAATAGGTAAGCGGCTCGCCGAGCGTGCGAACCGCAACGGCGTGCAGCTCGGCATACACATCCAGCTCGTTGATGCCGGGCCGCACAATTTCCCGCGCCTGCGCGTACATCGCTCGATTCGCCTCGTTCGCGCGGCAAAGCATGCGCAACTCGTCGGCATCTTTTCGCCGGCGCAGCTCGAATACGACGGCGTCAATCTCAACCAACGGCACGTTCCAGCTCAAAAATAGTTGCGGGCAAAACGCTTCGAATTCGCAAGCTACTCGCTTGGGACGGGCGACCAATTGTTCTTGCAACACGGCCGAGCTGGACGCCCGCTGCTCATCGCGCATCGTGGACAGCCACTTACCCGCGTAGCCAAGTATTGTGTCGGCAGCGTTGGAATTGCCCAGCTGCCGATCAGGAACCACGAGGGTCACGTGACCAGCACTGGTGATCGCAGCGAGCGGTTCGAAGGGGACCCGCACATGCGCACCGGTGAGCCACTGCACCGACTCACGCCGGGAGAGAATTGTCAAATCAACTCCCAGCGGCTCTACCGCTTCAAGTAGTCGCCTCTGCCGGCCGCGGCAGGCTTCGACATCCACCGCATATGCGTCCACGTTACTCATCCTCGACAAGCGTTGGGTCGTCCACGACGGTGTCGAATCCCAGCGGATGCTCGCTCAGCGGATCGACAATGCGGATCGATTTTTCCCCCGCCAATAATTCTTCGATCAAATGGCCGACAAGTTCCGCCCGCCAGCCGTGCGCGAGTAGCGGCGGTGGTTCGTCCGCATCGGAGTTCGCGAAACCGAGCCGGTAGGCGATCAGATCGCGGACGTCGGTCGCAGTACCGACAAGGCTGGTAGCAACATTTGCACTGCGGCAGATGCTCGAAAGGGCCGGCGACAGGAATTGGCCCAGCACATTGAGCTGCGAGGGCATTGACTCTTGGTTTCGGCGTTCGAATTCATCCAGCGGCGCTTCCAGTCCGCGACGAACGCAAGCGGCGATTTCGTCAATCGTCTCACGTTTCACGTTGCGCTGCATGCCACGGATGGCACGAATTCGCTCGACGTTGTCGCTCTTGCGCTTGGCCAACTCCACGAGCAAGTCGTCACGCAAGATTCGACGAGGTGGCATGTCGCGTTGCTCGGCCTGCTCGTGTCGCCACATCCACAGCTCGCGCACCACGGCCAAGCTTTGCGGCGACAAGTTGCCGATGCCCGAAACTCGCCGCCAGCGCGGCCGCTCACGCGCCTGCCGCACTTCGCTAAGCCACTCGTTCATTTCTTCTTCGAGCCACTCGAGTCGGTTACGCCGCTTCAATCGGCGATGGATCGCCTCCTGCAACGGCAGAAGATAGCGGACGTCTTCCAGTGCGTAGTCAATTTGGTGCTCAGTGAGCGGCCGGCGGCGCCAATCGGTGCGTTGCTCGCCCTTCGCCGCACGGACGTTGAGGAACTTGTTAACTACAGAGCCATAGGAAGCCGGGTGCTCATTGCTACAGAAACCGGCGGCAATTTGCGTGTCGAACAAGTTGGCCAGCGGCTTGCCACAAGCGAGCAGCGCGAAATTCAACTCTTCGCGGGCTGCGTGCGCAATGGTAATGTGACTCCCGTCGGCCAGAGTCCGCCAAAACATGGTGAGGTCGCGGACACGGTACGGGTCGATGACGGCCAAGTCGTTCGCCGTCGCCACTTGCACCAGGCACAGCTCGGGCCGGAATGTATCTTCGGACACAAACTCGGTATCGATTCCGATGCGGTCCGCACGCGCGAGCCGATTGCAGAAATCGGTCAGTTGTGCTGGAGAGGTAATCGTCTCGTGCGACACGGCAAATGGAATGGTGCGCCAAATAGTGAATAGCTCGATACGTCAAAGAATAACGAACTGATCCCCGGTCGGACAGCCTTCGCGCGGGCTTCACATCTCAAATCACACGAGAAATAGCCAGACCATCAAGGCTAACAGCGGCAGTAAGATCAGAACGCTATATACCATGTAGCCAAAGAAACTGGGCATTTTAACACCGGATTTCTCGGCAATCGCGCGGACCATGAAATTTGGGCCGTTGCCGATATACGTCATCGCCCCCATAAACACGGCGCCCAGGCTAATAGCGGCCAGCAGCCTGGCGTCCACACCGGCCACCGTGATGGCGCCGGCTTCGGCCGGCATCGCCTGCGCAGTTTTGAAGAACACCAGATATGTGGGTGCGTTGTCCAGCACGCTTGACAGGCTGCCGGTGGACCAGAAAAAGTGAGCCGGCGTGCGGAGACCCAACTCGTCGCCTTTCACGCCCAAAATCTGCAGCGCCGGCTGCATGGTGACGAATATACCGCTGAATAGTGCGGCCACTTCGACAATCGCGCTGTAGCTGAATTGGTTTGCCTGTCGGACTTGCTGATTTCCCCACGCTAGGGAAATTGCCACCAGGCCTAGCTGCACTACTTCGCGAAGATACATCCACGGGTGCCAGTCGGTGCCGGGAATGGTCTTGCTCGGATCGAGCAAGGCCACGGCGAGCACAACGCCCACGAGCAGCGGTGCGTTCATTTGCCAGCCGCTGATCCGCATCCGGCGCTGCTGCGCGATATCGCGGCGAAGATCGCCGAGTTTCTCGCGGGGATAATGCCATAACCCGTCGAGCAACAAATAAATCACCAGCAACAGGCCGTTGACGAACAGCCATTCTCTCCAAAGCTGCAATGTCCACAGGAATGGCACGCCCTGCAGGTATCCTAAAAACAACGGCGGATCGCCGATCGGCAACAGCAATCCACCGCAATTGCACACGATGAAAATAAAGAACACGACGGTGTGCACCACGTATTTGCGCTCTCGATTGGTTTCCAGCACAGGCCGAATTAAGAGCATGGCGGCACCGGTGGTGCCAATGAAGCTGGCCAGAATGCCGCCGACGGCCATGAACGTGACGTTCGTCATCGGATTGGCTTGCAAGTTGCCCGTGATGCGGATGCCGCCGCTGATTGTGAACAAGCTGAACAACAGGACGATGAACGGAATGAATTCCTGCAAGATAGCGTTTTCCAGAATGGCCCGCACAAAGTTGAGTTGCACCGGACCGTCCGTTGGCTCGACTTCATGATGCGCCGGCCAATGCCCGTCGATTGCCGTGCCGTGGAGGAACGCATAATAGGCCAGGACGATCGCCGACAGCGCCAGCGCCACGAGGAACCGGCTCAAATTAGATTCCCACCAGTGTGCTGTCGCCGGTATCAATGGCAGCACGGCAATAGCGGTAAGCAACAAGACGAACGGCATCACGGTCCACACCGGCGGGGCGACCGTCGAAGGTGTTTGTGGCGGCGGCGCGGCGTCCGTCGCGTCACGACTTGTAGCCGCGTGATGAGTTGCCGCCTCAACGATTCGCTTCGTCCCGAGTTGCGGCCAGCCGAAAACTAGTGCCACCACGTATGCGGCGATCACGGCGGCAATTGCGTAGGCAACCGTTCGCGGATTGCCGCCATCATGATGTGCGCGGTCCATCAACATCTCCCGCCGCCTGTTGTTCAACTCACCGAAGTACTCAAGTAGAGTAGATTATCGGCGACGCAGAAGCTCGTCTACGCCGCGAGTTCGAGCTTGCTCGACGTGCTTCACTCGGGGCAACCCCCGCCGCTAAATCGATGATTAGCGATCGAGTCGATTTGCCGACGCCGCCTTTTTGTGGTGAAATACCGCAAATGCATGAGGTTTGGTTATGGCCGAATCGGCGGGCGGTTTTGTTTGGCTGTGCGCCTCCACTGATGCTCGCCGCGCTGGGCTTATGGCTTGCTGTTGGAATCGACGGGGAGCCAGGTAATTGGCTCCGCTGGCTGGGTGCCGCCATGATCGTGGTCGGCATCGCGACCGTAGCCGCCCTGGTCCGGCAAATACTCCGTCCGCGAATCGCCTACGGCGGCGGGCACGTGTTTTTTCATTTACGCTCCGGCGAGCCGTTTGCTGTACCTGTCCAAATCGTGGAATCATTTTTTGTCGGGCAAGGCTCGGCCACGTTGCCGGGCGGCGTACAGAATCGCCGCCAAACTGCCAATCTCGTTGCGCGGCTTTCCCAGCGCGAGACCGACTGGGCCCGCCGCGACGTGAAGCCCGCCCTTGGAAAATGGTGCGATGGCTACGTGACAATTAACGGCACGTGGTGCGAGCCACTTGACGATGTCGTGCTACGCCGGCTGAATCGTCGCCTGCACGAAGTAAAGCAACAAGCAAGTGCGCAGTAACGCGTCATGAATCCTTCTAGTTTTCTTCGAAACTCGCCTGGCTTGTTGGTAAGTGTACGTAGCGCGGCGGAAGCCGTCGCGGCGCTCGCCGGCGGGGCCGACGTAATCGATGTGAAAGAGCCAGACCATGGGCCGTTGGGCGCCGCCGACCCGGACACCATGACCGAGATCCTGTGCGTCGTGCGGGGCCAGGTTCTGGTCACGGCAGCCGCTGGTGAATTACTCGACACTGGCACGCGGGGTGCGATGCGAATTGTCGAATCACTTCCGTCCGGCATTTCGTTGTGCAAGATCGGTCTTCACGGCTGCCGCGATGTTCCTGGTTGGGATGAACTTTGGTCTCTGGCAGTGGCTCGTGGCCGCGCGCAAGCTAATCCCGCCGGGCCTGTGGCCGTCGTCTATGCCGATTGGCTGACGGCTCGCGCACCAACGCCATTGGAAGTACTCCGAATTGCGGTGCGGCTTGGCTGCTCTGCCCTGCTCATCGACACCTGGGACAAATTCGCCGGCAATTTATTTGAGCACTGGTCGCTGGGTAAATTAGACCGATTCATTGCGCAAGTTCGTGCTCGGCGCATGGCGGTGGTTCTGGCCGGCTCTTTGAGCGGTTCGAGCTTGACGACGGCTGCGCAACTTGCTCCCGACCTGGTGGCCGTGCGTGGTGCAGCCTGCGAAAACGGTCGCCGCGGAACCATCGTCGCCGAGCGCGTGGCCGCATTGAAGCAAATGATCACCACTGCCGGCACTCAATCGTCGACATCTGCGTCGGTGCCAATTTGACCGTTCAGCAGCGTTGGGCTTGCGCGTCAATAGGGTCGCTCAGAATTCCAGCCACTCGTAGTCGAGAACGTAACTCCTTGATCTTCAATGGCTAAAAGAATTTTCTTGACAACCACCACGAAATTCCCATACTCGGAGGCAATCTCGGACAGTTCGATCCAGGCCAGATTCGTTCACGGGCGGGAGGGGAACCGGATTCAAGCGCATCACCCCGCAGGCGATTTCTGCACGCGGAGTGGACGCTCGATTCGATTCGCTCGGTCACGGGCCAACGGGAAAGGATCCCCTTGGCATGGCATGCCGGCGGTGTTGTGGCATTGATCTCGACACTCGAGGGACCGGCCGGCAAGCATAGTTCGTATCACGAACGGGGTAGTCACGTGTCGAAAAGTGTCTTAGATGCAATTCGTGAGGGAGATTGGTTTTTCGAGCCGGAGGAAGTGGATTCCGGTCATTTTCATGCAACGACGGCAATTCCCGGATCGCGGCAAAAGCTTGACATACTAGCCGCGCGGGCCCGCGCCGGGCTGCCGCTGTGGCACGAAGATGATCGCGCCAGTTACGATCAATCAGAAACGGATTGAGACCCTGCAGGAGGCGACTCGGTAGCCGGTTGCTTTCTTGAACCGCTTGACGCGCGTTGGCCGCCGGGACACCATTCGATATGCCAAAGTTCAACGTCAACGTGCCCCATTCTCTGTCGAACGAGGAAGCGCGCACCCGATTGGAGCGGTTCGCAGAACTGCTTGAAAAAAAGTTCCAGAATCAAGTCAGCGAACTGCACCAGTCGTGGGAAAACGACACGCTGAACTTTCGCTTTAAAACATACGGCATCCCGCTTTCAGGTGGAATCACCGTCGGTGCGAGTGAGTTGAGTTGCGCCGGCGACCTGCCGTTTTCTGCCATGATGTTTCGCGGCAAGATCGAGTCGGCGATTCGCGAACAACTCGAGCGGCTCGTTGCGGCATGATGTTGCGTGGCATGCCTTCGCCCGCCGCGGCGGGCGTAGGTATGTGTTGTCGCGACAAACATGTTTACGGGCTGGCACCCGAAAGCATGCCTCCCGTGGTGACGCCTACTGTCGTCCGGAGCGAGGCGCGATGACTAGCCGCTCGCCTTGGCGGCGGTAATCCAAACCGGCCGGAGCCAATACTGCCTGGAGCAGCTCGTCTTGATTGCCATTCTCCACGCTGAACGAGACACGACGATCCAGCGAGAGCCCAGCCGCTCGAATTGATGCTTCGTCAAATTCCATCGTCCAATTCATTCGCTCAGCCAGTTGCCTGAGAATCGCACCCACCGGCTGGTCTTGCACACGAAGCGTGTACTGCCGCGCGGACTCCGTAGCTGGGCGGCGAGAACGCGGCGGGACGGCATGCCCTGCGATAATCTCGGCCAGCCGCTCATGTTGCTCAATGCGGGCATCGACGACCAACTTACGGTCCTCCATCCGCGCGGCTGGGGCGGCCTGCAATTCCTGTCGCAGCAACGCGTTATCCGATGATCGACTCGGCAGGCGGTACTCGCGTCGCACGGTGACTGGCTGCAGCGGCACAATTTCGAGCGATCGGTCGCGGGCTTGCGTTTTGAAGGAAAGATCAAAGCCCGCTAGTAGCAGGGTCAACTGCTCGGCTGCGGACAGTTCTGGCAATGCGCCGGCCGCCCATAAATCATGCGGAATCCGCTCGGCACGCGAAATTCGCCAGCCCCGCTGCTGGGCCAACAATACGACCAGCTCACGCGGCTCGCTGAGCCGCGGCCAAGTCAGCCGTTGCTTTCGCTCGAGGTCCGCTCGTTCGGCACGATTCAACCGCGCGATTTCCTCGCCGCGCGCGACGGATACAGTGCGCAAATGCTCTGCCGCATTGCGCGGGCCGAGATATCGTGCGCTGCCCAATCGGCTCATGCCGAGCGACTGCGCCTCGACAATCGATCGCAGCACGTCGTCGATCGACGTCGCCTCAAGCTCGAGAGTGACGCGCAGATCAGGATCGACGCGGCGGTCGATGAACACTGTTTCGTCGAATAGTTTCGCAACTCGTGCAACGACATCGCGCAGCGGCACACGCTCCCACTGGATCGAAACGGAACGCTGCACCTGTTTTCGCTGAAGAGGTCTCTCGCGCACCGATTGCGCACTGGCTATCTCGGAAAGTCGATCGCTCAAACTGACACCAATCGCGACCAAGGCGGCACACACCGCTGCGGTATTTCGCAATCGGCATGCATCAAGAGCAACGGCCAACGGAGTTGTCAAGGCTTTTGTACGAAATTGCATGCTGACGAAAAGTCGGAATAGATTGTGTCAAGAGAAAATGCTTTTTGATCAATAAAGTCGAGTGGCATGTAGTGCGATTTACCTTCAACTCAATCGATTTTGGCCGTGAAGTTAGCAGTCATTATATCTGGACCAAATTTGCATGGTCCATCGGTCACTCGATGAATCTGCAATCTGCAAGCGTGCCGAAATTTTTTCGTTGTGCTTTGTTCAATTGTGATTACACTCAAGCGATAGAGATGGGCAAATTGGCGGGCACTCCGGCCGCCCGTGAAGTGAAAGGCTTCTCATTTCATGCGCCGTTCCCAACCGCAATGAACGTGCGAGCCGCATGGGGCAAGTGCGGATCTTGATGGAGCGATCCGAACGGTTGACGCCGGTAATGGGCAGATAGTGGCATTTGGGCTGAAGCCCGGAGCGACGGCGCTACCGCGGCTGACGTACATCATGAGTTGACTTCTTTGGGCCAGTTGTACGGAGTCATTGACGTGGACACCCGTCGAGTGCGCATCCCGGTTCTGGTGATTTATTACAATCGCTATCTTACAAACAACGATTGCTCGATTTTTCTGAAGCGCGTCGCGCGGCGCTACTCTTGTGCGACGCTGGAACGGCTCGCCACGGTGGGCGATCACACCACGCGGCGGGCGGCAGTCTTGGCACTTAGTTTGCTCGGCGATTATTCATCGAACGCAGTGTTGGGGCGAGCACTCGTCGACCGCGACCGCGGCGTACGGACGATCGCCGAAAGCGGTATTCGCGAATTGTGGTGCCGTGTTTCCGACAGGCGGCACCGCGAAAAGCTTCGCGCGATACTCGAGCTCAACGATCAGCGCCGGCACGAGGAGGCCGCTCGGCTGGCCACGGAATTGATCCACGACTCGCCCTGGATCGCCGAGGCCTGGTGCCAACGAGGCATCGCCCACTACCACATGAGCCAGTACGAAGCGGCGATTCGCGATTGCCATCAGGCGCTGGAAATCAATCCGTATCACTTCACCGCGGCGGCGGGAATGGGACAGTGCTATCTTGTTGCAGGACAACCCCGTCGCCGCGCTGGAAGCTTTTCGTCGCGCTCTGCGGCTCAATCCCGGGCTGGAAGAGGTCCGCACGCAGGTCGTGCGGCTGCAGCGCTCGCGCAAACAGGACTAGCAGCGCGTTTGATATTTCGGCTGGAGTTTAGCGGCCGAGTCCGCCACCGCGGATTCGACGTGGCGACCTTGCTCGGCGCGCGCAAGCCCCACCGCTAATTGCTTGAACTTTCTCGGCGAAACTCATCGGGCGAGCCGGCCGCGCTGAATTCCCATCGCCTGGCGCACGCTGTTCGCGTAGCGTTCCGGACTGGCAGCAAACTGCTGCAGCGTCGCTTCGCTGGAGAACATGTAGAACAGGTTATCGTAGTCGATGCTGTGCTCGCGTTTGCCTGGCACCTGTTGCCGATGATCGACCGCCATCACTGGATCCATGCCCGATAGTGCCGGGCTAAATCGGTGCGGATCGGCCAGGAACTGTTGCTGCTCATCTGGGCCGGCAAACCAATACGTTCGACCGACGATGTACTACGCCATAACGTGGATCGCCGGGCACCCACTTCCAATGCTGCCGCATGCTCACGGGGCAATAACCATCAAAACCTAGCGGCGGCGCGTTCGGAGGCAACGCTCGCGGATCGGGCGCCGATGGCTGCATCACGGCGCTGCCGCCCGTAGCAGCGTTTTGAACCGGCGACTGAGTAGAAGCTTGAGCGACTGTTGTAGCCGCGACCATCGACGGAGCTATTTGACCGCCGCCAACGTGAGGATTCGCCATCTGGCTGGGAGCAGGGCTGGCTTCTGCCGACAAACCGGTTTGACCTGCCGGCGGGTACGGATTGAAAACTGGCGCCGGCACCACGGGCGTTGAGGATGGCGACGGAGTCGAAGACGTCGTGGCGGAAGGTGCAGCAGTAGTTGGATTTTGCGTCGGAGAGCTCCACGGCGCGAATGATCCGGCCTGCACGCTTTGTGGATGCGCCAGGCGCAATTGAATTCGAACCGACAAGGCCGGCGGCAGCAGTCGGGGCCATCGCATATCGATCGGGGCTCGATACACTCGACTGTGCTGTAGCGGCGGGCACCGTGTTTGGTGCAACTTGCAGGTTCGCGTAGGCAGAGTTGAGTTGCGACGGCGCAGTGCGGCTGCAGCCGCCTTCGCAAACGCCTGTCCGCCCTTCGTGGCAAACCGGTTTGCAACCTGGGACATTTCTGCGATATAAGCGGCCGGTGTGGGCGGGCTGATCAATTTGCCCACGACATGCCCGTCCGGCGTCAGAATCACGTCCGTGGGAACTCGCGAAATGCCAAACCCAGTAGCCGTGGCCGAATTCTCGTTGGCATTCAGTTTTACGGGCACGAACTGTGCCTCAATCGCGCCGGCAACGCCCGGTTGGTTGAACACATTTTGTTCGAGCATCAAGCACGGTGCGCAGCTGGGCGTCCAGAAGTGAACAAGCACCAGGCGGCCGGTTTGTTTTGCGGTAGCTTTGGCAGTTTCGATGTCTTGCTGCCAATTAACACCGCCTTGCTGGGCAGCCGCTGGCGCCGCCAGCATTGCGCAAACGAAAAACAGAAAATGCGGCAATTGGCGTCGCATAATTCACCCTTTGTCGACGGACTCGCTCCTGCGGCACAGCACGCGGAACCAAATTCGCTGCGCACCCGCCTTCGGTTATCGGCCGCCCGCGTACGAGACTTAGGGAAAATTTGACGATTCGGCCGATCGTAGCGGTGAATTTGAGATGGCCGCTGGTGAGGGCGCGATGGTAAACCCCGCTATCGTTGCCGTAGCGGAGGACGACTGCATCAAGTGTCACCAAACCACCCGCCCTATCATCCAGGAACACGAGCCCACCTCCGGTCTGCGGTCAAGCGATTCGCCGTGTCGCGATGCGAGGCGTCTTGCCAGTCGCGTTGGGTCGCTCCAGGCCCGGTAAATCATGAACGGCTCTTAACTCCCCGAGCGATCACGAAATCTTCGTTTTTTTGTGGATGGACCGTCGAACTGAAGCTTGACAATAGCCGATTTGTAGCTAAGAATACGCATGAGTTGATTGTCCTGCCCTTTGTTTACGGCAGGTTCTACTGGCCAAATGCTTTGGCTTGCGGCGGCTTGCGAAAACGTGTCGCTGTCCGGTAAGCCAAAGGCCGCCTTTCCGCCGTCAGGATAACTCTTGGGCGGGAGGTATCCGTTGGAGCCTTGGCACTGTGGCTTCGAGCGTACGTTCGAAGTCCGGCCAAATCCCCACGGGTAGTTTGACGCTTAACGTCTGCTGGAGCACCGTCTGTTGCAATCGTCGATGTGCCGGTCGCCGGCCGTTCGTGCAGCAGCGATGTGACAGCAAAGCCAATTTATCGGTCGCGCCTCGTTGTGTGCGCGCTTAGCATGGATATTGTCGCATCGTGCGATGTGCAAGTGCGGCCAGTTCGTTCTCCCCACTGGTCGCGTTCAACGAATCAGCGTTGAGGGGTAACAGTTCGTCCAGTTGACGACGTCCAACGTTTTCATGCTGTGAATCATTGATACGCGTTTCGGCACTCTAATTGCTGAAAACTAGTGGCAGGCTTCAGCCGGCGCTGGCCGGATGGTTATGAATTCGTGCCGAGAAGTGGGCCTGGCGGCTACGTACAGGCACATCGGCACACGATCGCGCAAATTGCGGTAACCGACTGTCTCAGACGGGACTCGAGGAGGTTGGGCGCATCGCGCATGGCGCCGTGCGATTGCTGCACGGCATGGTCGAGACCATGACATGTTCACGGTCTCTTTCGATGGGTTTGTTTTGCAAAGGATCAAGGTAAGGGTATTGAGAGAAATGGCCAAGAAAAAGCGGAAGGCGGCGGCGGAGGCGGTGGCGGTGGACGTTATCGCGAAACCGCCAGTCGCGGAGGTTACAACCGCGGCGGCGGCGGGCGGTGGCGGCGGCGGCGGTGGCGGCGGTGGCGGCGGACGGCGCCGGCCGATGGGCGGCCCCAGATCGCCAGATCGCTACGATGTCGAAGTCCACGAAAACGGCGAGCCGTTGCCGCTCGTCGCCGGCTCCGGCGTGCTCGAAATGCACCCCAACGGCTACGGCTTCCTCCGCAACCCGGCCACCAATTTCACCCGCGAGCGGACCGATCCCTTCGTGCCCGGCACGATGATCGAGAAGTTCGGCCTCCGCGAAGGCGTGCTGATCAGCGGCATGGTGCAGCGGCATCGCACGCGGCCAGGGCCCGCGGCTCAAGGAAATCCTCGACGTCGACGGCATGGCGCCGGACGACTACGTCAACGTCAAGATCGTTCGACGAGCTCACGCCGATCAACCCCGAAGAATGGCTCCAGCTGGAAACCGGGCCAGCAGCCGCTCACCACGCGCGTGATGGATCTGCTCACGCCGCTGGGCAAGGGCCAGCGGGCCCTGATCGTCGCCCCGCCGCGCACCGGCAAGACGATCCTGCTGCAGCACATCACGCAACGCGATCACGACCAACTATCCCGAGGTCGCGATGATCGTGCTGCTGGTCGACGAGCGGCCGGAAGAAGTCACCGACATGCAGCGGCTACGTCAAGGGCGAAGTGTTCGCCTAGCAGCCTCGACCGCGACGTCGAAAGCCACGTCCGGCTGTCGCAGCTCACGGTCGAGCGCTGCAAGCGGCTGGCCGAGATGGGCAAGGACGTGTTCCTGCTGCTCGACTCGATCACCCGCCTGGCCCGCGCGTTCAACAAGTGGGTCGGCAACACCGGCCGCACGATGACCGGCGGCGTCGACATCAAGGCGATGGACATCCCCAAGAAGCTGTTCGCCACGGCCCGCGCGTTCGAAGAAGGCGGCTCGCTGACCGTCGTCGGCACCGCCCTGATCGACACCGGCAGCCGCATGGACGAGCTGATCTTCCAGGAGTTCAAAGGCACCGGCAACATGGAGCTGGTGCTCGACCGCAAGCTGGCCGACCGCCGCGTCTGGCCGGCGATCGACATCGAGCAATCCGGCACCCGCCGCGAAGAAAAGCTGCTGCCGCCGAACACGCTGCACGCCGTCACGATGCTCCGCCGCACGCTCTAACTCATGATGTTGCGGCCCCGGTTATTGCTCGCCGACGACCACTCGAAACCGTCGAACTGCTGCGCGCGTTGCTGCAGCCCGAGTTCGACGTGATCGGGCACGTCACCGACGGCCGGACGCTGGTCAGGCACGCTGCCGGTTGTCGCCGGACGTGATCGTCAGCGACATCTCGATGCCGGACGTGGACGGGCTCACGGCCGCGGCCGAGATCCTGCGCACAACCCCGACGCCCGGATCGTGCTCGTCACCGTGCACGGCGATCGCGGCCTGGTGGCGCGCGGGCTGCAGACCGGCGCGCTGGGATTCGTCCTGAAGCTGTCGGCGGGGGATGACCTGGTCCCCGCCATTCACGCCGCGCTGCGCGGCGAACGTCACATCAGCCGCTCGCTGCACTTCGAAGCAGACGAACGCACGCGAAGTAGGCAGCCGTACCCGAACGAACGTTTTGCACGAGGGTGTTCATATGTCAGTCGTCAATATCGCGTCACGCAACCTGGAAGCCGATCACGATCATCTCGCCGAGCTCGCCGTGTCGCTGTCACGCCGGCTCACCCGCGTCGCTGGTCGACAACATGCCCGCGGCCATCGCGCGAAGCGCTCGCCGAAATCGCCGCGGCGGTGCGCGTCGACGGCTGCCGGCTCCTCGAGTTCACGGACTCGGGCGACGTCGCGCGAGTGCACACGCCCACCGGCCGCACGCGAGCGGCCCGGCCGCCGGCCCGAGCCCCGAAGACTGGCTGGTCGAGCGCCTGCGGCGCGGCGAGCTCGTCTCGATCTGCGCGCCCGGAGGATCTGCCGCGCGAGGCGGTCATGAGCCGCGAGCAGGCGCGCCGCACCGCGGCCGTACTCGATGCTCGGCGCGCCGGCCTCGTCCGGCGGGAAGGTGATCGTGCGCGCTGGTGGTCGACGGCGGCCGCGTGCCGCGCCGCTGGCCGGCGCGCGCTGGTCGAGCGGCTGCAGCTGCTGTCGGAGATCCTCGCCGCGGCGCTGCAGCGCGCGCCGTCACGAGACGGCGCTGCGCGCCAACGTCACGGTCATCGAGCAGCTCAACGCGCGGCTCGAAGCCGACAACGTCTATCTCAAGGAAGAGATCAAGAGCTACCACGACTTCGACGACATCGTCGGCGAGAGCGCGTCGCTCCGGCTGGCGCTGGCGCGCCTGTCGCAGGTCGCGCCGACCAACTCGAGCGTGCTGCTGCTCGGGCCGACCGGCACCGGCAAGGAGCTGTTCGCGCGCGCGCTGCACGAGCGCAGCCGCCGGCACGCGCGGCCGCTGGTGCGCGTCAACTGCGCGGCGCTGCCGCCGACGCTGGTCGAAAGCGAGCTGTTCGGCCACGAGAAGGGCGCCTTCACCGGCGCGGTGGCGCTGCGCCAGGGCGCTTCGAGCTCGCCGACGGCGGCACGATCTTCCTCGACGAGATCGGCGACCTGCCGCTGGACATCCAGGTGAAGTTCCTGCGCGTGCTGCAGGAGGGCGAGTTCGAGCGCGTCGGCTCGTCGCGCACCAAGACGGTGGACGTGCGCGTCATCGCCGCGACCCACCGCGATCTCGAGGCCGCGGTCGCCGCCGGCACGTTCCGCGCCGACCTCTACTACCGCCTGAGCGTGTATCCGATTCAGCTGCCGTCGCTGCGGGAGCGCCGCGAAGACATCCCGCAGCTGGTGTGGTTCTTCATCAACCGCCACCAGCGCGAGCTCGGGCCGGCACATCACCAAAGTGCCGCAGGCGGTGATGGACGCGCTGCAGCACCATGCCTGGCCCGGCAACATCCGCGAGCTGGAGAACGTCGTCGAGCGCGCGATGATCGCGTCGACCGGCGACACGCTGCAGCTCGATCAGCCGCTGCGCGTTCAACCGCGGCGCGACGGTGCCGGTCAGCGATTCCGACAACCTCGACGACGTGCAGCGCGATGCACATCGAGACGGTGCTGCAGCGATGCAACTGGCGCATCAACGGCAACGGCAACGCCGCCGAGCGCCTGGGCATTCATCCGAACACGCTGCGCTTCCGGATGAAGAAACTCGGGCGTCGGCGGGCCCCGCGGAACGAGGGCGCCAACACGCGCACGCCGATGGGCGCCTCGGTGTAACCAGCGCTTTCCGAGCCCGAAGGGCGGCAGGAGGCAGTAGGATTAGTGACCCGCCATGAGTTGGGTCACGGTTATCTGGTCGATGGGCGCGGCCGTGTGCTTCGCCTTGTCGGCCATCTACTTTCTGGTCTGGTCGAGGCACCGCACCAATCACGCGCACCTGCTGTTCGCCGTGACGGCCGCGGCGTTTGGCGTCTACGGGTTCGTTGAACTGCGGTTACTGCTCGCGCCGACGCCGGCGGCGATGGACGCGGTGTTGCGGTGGGCGCAGCTGCCGACCTCGGTGGCGTTGCTGTCGCTGATGTGGTTTGTCGCCACGTATCTGGACGCCGGCCGCCGCTGGCTCGCGTGGACGATTTGCGGCGTGCGCGCCGTGTTCGCGCTGCCGAACCTGGTGATGGGCGGGAATCCGAACCTGCTCGAGATCCCGAAGCTCGAACACATTCAATTCGCCGGCGAATCGGTCGCCATCATCAAGGGCGTGCCCAATCCATGGGCCTTGATGGGAACGCTGACGCTGCTGCTGATCCTGGCCTTTGTCGTGGATGCCACGATCACCGCGTGGCGGCGCGGCGATCGCCGCAAGGCCTGATGGTTGGCGGCGCCGTGGCGCTCTTCCTGTCGATCAGCATCCTGATGTCGGTGTTGGGGCTCTGGTCGGCGTTGGAGCTGCCCACGGCGAACAGCTTGTACTACCTGATCCTGGTGGCCGCATGGGATACGAGCTGAGCCGGGATGTGCTGCGTGCGTCGCAACTGGGTCGCGAGCTGCGGGCGAGCGAAGCACGGAGCGGCTCGCCATCTTGCGCGCCGTCCCGGATCTGATGTTCCTGCAAACGACCGATGGCGTGTTTCTCGATCATCATGCGCCGCATCCGCGGTCATGCTCTTCATGCCGCCGGAGCAGTTTCTCGGCCGTAACATGCGCGATGTCTTGCCGCCCGCCGTGCTCGCGCTTGATTGAGCCGTCGTTCCGGCGGGCCGCCACCGCATCCGAGCCGGTCGTGCATCGAATACGAGCTGCCGATGCCGGACGGCACCGGAATTACGAGGCGCGATTGGTGCGCAGCGACAACGATCAGATCCTGACGCTGGTGCGTGACGTCACGGAGGCCAGGCGCGCCGATATGGCGTTGCGCGAGAGCGAAGCGATGCTGCAAGCCAGCCACCGCGAGATCCGCGAACTTGCCGGACGCCTGATCGCGTCGCAGGAAGGCGAGCGGGCGCGCATCGGCGCGGGAGCTGCATGACGATCTCAGCCAGCAGATCGCCGGACTATCGATCGCGTTGAGCCGCTTGAAGCGGCGGGTCAGCGAGTGCCAGGGATCCGGATCTGCAGGCCGAATTCGCGGCACTGCAGCAGCGCGCGGCCGGACTCGCCGACAACATCCGGCACCTGTCGCACGACCTGCATCCGAGCGTCCTGCAACACGCCGGGCTGGTCGCCACGCTCTCCGATGCATTGCGCGCGAGGTCGGGCGGCAGCAGCGGATCGCGATTTCGTTCGCTGCCGAAGGGGACTTTGCGGCGACGCCCGCCGCGACCGCGCTCTGTTTGTATCGGGTCACGCAGGAGGCATTGCGCAATGTCGTGACCCATGCCGCCGCCGCTCAATGCGGAGGTCCGGCTGCGACGGGTTGGCGATGACGTCGAGCTGACGATTGCCGATGACGGCAAGGGATTCGACATCGGCCCGGGCGGACCAACCGGTCACGGTCTCGGGCTGATCAGCATCAACGAGCGGGTTCGCCTGGTCGGCGGGAATGTCAGCATCGTGACCGAGGTGAACAAGGGCACTCGCGTGAAGGTGCACGTGCCGCTTGACGGCGCTCAGTCCTGTCGCGCGCTGAGCAAGTCGATCTTCAGCTGGATATACCCGGCGTGCCGACGAGCGTGGCGCCCTTGCGGCGAACGCGCTGCAGCGCTTCGATGCCGGCGTTGTCCGCGGATGCGAGATCGGTGAGATTGAGCTCGAGGGCGCCGTCGCCGGCGCAGGCCGTGAGCAGTTCCGGCACGTGCGCGACGCCGAGCCGGCCGGCCACGCGGACCACCCGTCGATCGACTTCAGTCACCACACCGATCCAGCACTCCACGTCCTGCTCCTTGCCCGGGGTCAGTACATCAGCCGATTGCGAACGACATATCGAGGTCATTGCGTGCGGCGCCAGTTGCGGGCAGAGGCGAACACCAGACGCATGATGCCCCGTATCGCAAGAACCGCGCCCAATGTCTGCGACGTGACAAATTCAATTTGTTGGCTTGAATTCGACTGTTTGAGCGATTCCTGCGAACGGCGACTCCCGTAGTCCGAGAGGTTCTCACCGCATGTTGTGAGCCGCCGTGCGTCTCCGACGTCGCCGTCGAATCTTCCCGGCCAATTGCCGCGCGATCGCCGGCTGGCGCGGTCCTTGCCAATGCGAGTGACGACACCATCAGGAGGTGCACTTTGAAATTGTTACGGACACTGATCACCGCGTCGGCTCTGATGCTCCCGGCGCTGGCCTCGGCGCAGGACGTGAAGATCGATTTCGACAAGGCCTATGACTTCTCCACGGTCAAGACGTATGCGATCTCGATCGGCACGACGTGGGGCAACGACCTCTCGGAGCGCCGCGTGCTCACCGAGATTGACGAGGCGATCGCCGCGAAGGGCTGGAAGAAGGTTGACGCCGCCCAGGCCAACGCCATCGTCGTCCTTCACGGCGCGACGCAGACCAAGCGCAGCGCCAACACGTTCTACAGCGGCGGGTATGGCGGGTATGGCTACCGCGGTTTCGGCGGCATGGGTACCTCGCAAACCGTCGTCAGCGAGTACGCCGTCGGCACGCTGGTCGTTGACATGTTCGACGCGAAGAGCAAGAACCTGATCTTCAGGGGCACCGCCGAAGACGAGATCTCGGACAACCCCGAGAAGAACGCGAAGCGCCTCGAGAAGGCGTCGACGAAGCTGTTCAAGAATTTTCCGCCCAAGGCCAAGGCGAAATAGCGGACCCGGGTCCTCGTCTCGCCTCACGTACCTCCGTTACGGCCCGCCCGCTGGCGGGCCGTTTTTTTGCCGAGGCTCTCCGATCGACTCACGACCGGCTGTCAGGGCGCTCGTTCGACGGCACCGCCCGCTGCGACCAGCAGTCGCATCTGACGGGGGAGAAACGCCGATTTTGGCCCGATTCGCCGCCCGCGCGGAATGGCCGCAAGTTTGCCCATCAGCTCATGACGGCTCATGTGGAGCACAACCATGAATATCAATCGGGTCTGGAAATCTGCCGCGATCGCGGCGTTACTGGCGGGCGCGATGGCCTGCGCGGCATCGGAGCGCCAGCGCCCGGTCTCGGTGGGACCGGTGCCGACGGGCGCCGGCACCACGGCGACGGCGCGCAAGTTTCTCGAGGGCCGCTGGCTCCTCGAATCGGCCGTCATCACGCCGCCGGGCGGGAAGCCGATCACGCTGAAGGGCACCGGCGTCCTGAACTACGACGACTTCGGGAACCTGGAGATGAACATCAAGGCCGATGAGGCCTCATCCGATCTGTTGCGAGCCGGGGGCATCGTGATTCCGGACGGCGTCATCTCGACGACCGGCCGCACCGCGATCGACATGCAGAACAAGACGCTCACCTACATTCTCGAGGGACAGGCGTCGTCGATGAAGACCGGTGGCGGACCGTTGTCGCCCAACAAGCCGCGGCATTGGGAAGTGAACGGTGACGTGCTGACGCTCACGACGAAAGACGACAGCGGCGCGCCGGTGTCGGTCAGCCGCTGGAAGAAAAGCTAGGGAATGGGAGACGCTGTGACGACCGCAAAGATTCTCACGATCGTTCTGCTCCTTGGCGCCGGCGGATCGGTGCTCGCGCAGCCGGCCGATGGCCAGCCTGAAGTATTCACCGGCACGGCCCAGGCGAAGAACGCCACGGGCGCTGTCTCCGGCACGCATCGAAGTGCGGCTGCGCCGCGTCACGCCGCAGTTCGACAAGACCGCGGTGGAGACGGCGCTGAAGGAAGGCGGCTATCCGCGCTTTCTCACCGCGATTCGCAACGCGCCTGAAGTCGGCCAACTCGTGCTCGGCGGCGGCGCGCCGTTTTCGATTCGCTACGCCCGCGAACGCGTCGACGCGACCGGACGGCGGCTCGTCCTCGTCACCGACAAGCCGGTGTTCTTCGTCGGCGGCGGCCGAGCGGACGAAAACCTCGCGGCGCGCAAGGGATTTGAAGTCGCCGTGATCGAGATTCGGATCGACGGCAAGGGTGTCGGCACGCGGATCGATGGCCGCGGCGGCGCGGGTGCGTCCGGATGGCGATGGCGGCGTGTTGCTGGACGACTTTGCCGAGCAGCTGATCACGCTGACCAACATCGCGCGAAAGCCGTCATGAAGCGCCTCCTGCTCATCACGCTGCCGGCGACGTCATGGCGGTGGCCGTCGTGTCGGCCGCGCCCGATTTCAAGTCGGTGTGGCGATCGCCGGACGCGGCGAAGGTCAGCTTCGCCGGCAAGAAAGTCGCCGCGCTGGTCATCACGCAGGATGACTCGCTGCGGGTCGCCGGAGAAGAGTCGCTGGTCGCCGAGCTGACGGCGCGCGGCATGCAGGCCGTCGCCACGTATCGCATGGCGCCGAAAGAGGTACTGCAAAGCGCCGAGAGCGCGCGCGGCTGGTTCGAAAAGGCCAACGTCGAAGGCGTGGTCGCGTTGCGTCCCGTCAGCAGCGAGAAGCGGATCAGCTACAACGACAGCCTGTGGATGAGCCCGTCCTACAACACGTTCTGGGGCTACTACGGCTACAGCTACAGCAGCGTGGTCGTGATCGGCGGCGTCGATCGCGACACCGTCATCACGGTCGAGAGCCTGATCTTCAGCGTGCCGCTCAACAAGTTGCTGTGGGCAGGCGTCAGCGAAACGCGGAATCCCGAAGACCCTGCAGAAGTTCGTCGAGGATCTCGTGAAGGAATCCGTGAAGGAACTCCAGAAGCAGGGATTGGCCAAGGGCATCGCCAAGAAATGAAGGAGCGGAACATGGTGAACCGACACGGTGCGGTGTGATTGTGGCCAGTCATGATGTCGGCGACTGCCGCGTCGGCGCAGCAGGCGGCGCCCGACTCCTGCCGAGACGAAGGACCTGAACCTGCGCGCCTACGTCGAGTTGTTGCGGGCGGACGTGCGCGCGCAGAAAGTGGCCTTCTTCACCGAGTTGATGGAATTCACCGACGCCGAAGACAAGGCCTTCTGGCCGATCTATCGCGCCTACGACACGGAGCTCTCGGCGATCAACGACGAGCGCGTGACCGGCATCGAGGAGTACGCGCGCAACTACGACAAGGTGACCGACGCGCTGGCCGACAAGCTGGCGACGAAAGCGCTGGAGCTGGAAACGCGCCGCACCGCGCTCAAGGAAAAATATTACACGCGGATGAAGACGGCGCTGTCGGCCACGACGGCGGCCCGATTCCTTCAGGTCGAAAACCAGCTGCTGCTGATCATCGACCTGCAGATCGCCGCATCCCTTCCGATCGTCAAGAGCGAGGTCAAACAGTGAAAACCATACACCGTCACACCCGCCAGGTTCTGGTCGTCCTGCTGGTCCTGCGTGGCCGGCACCATCGTCTCCGCCGACCGCGTCCGGCTCCGGTCAGGCAAGGTTATCGACGGCACCTTCACCGGCGCCGATTCACGCAGCGTCCGAGTGCTCCTCGCGAACGGCACGCGAACCGATGTGCCCGTCGCGGACATCGCCGCCATCGAGTTCGCGTCCCGCACGCCGGCGCCTCCGCCCGCGGCACCGACGCCGGCGCGCGCGCCGGCGCCAGTGACCGTGCCCGCCAAGACGATGCTCAATGTCCGTCTCACCGAAGGCATTGATGTGGATAGCACGAAGGCCGGCGCGACGTTTCGCTCGCTGGTCGACGACCCGGTCATGCTCGACGGGAAGGTCGTCATCCCGCGAAGCGCGGTGGTCATCGTGCAGGCCGTGAGCGTGGCGCAGTCGGGCGCCATGAAGGGCAGCGACAAGATCTCCCTGAAAGCCAACTCGATTACTCTCGGTGGCAAGACCTACGAGATCGTCACCGCGTATATCGAAACGAAAGGCTCGGGCGAGGGGAAAAAGACCGCACGAAAGGTGGGTGGTGGTGCAGGCCTCGGTGCCATCGTCGGCGGCATTGCCGGCGGCGGCAGCGGCGCCGCGATTGGTGCCGCGGTGGGAGGGGCGACCGGCGCGGTGGTGGCGAGCCAGGGCAAGGAACACCTGCAGTTGCCGGCCGAAACACGCCTGCAGTTTCAATTGAACGCGGCGGTCACGATCACTCGCCGTAGCCTGGTGGCGCGAAAGAGCATGCAGTGAACGCAACCACGCGGCGATCCGTTCCCGCCGCCGTCCGATTTTTCCGTCGTGCTCGGCGGGCCGCTGTATCAGCTGCTGCGGCGGGCGCGGCTCTCGGACGACGCGCTGGCGCTGGTTCACCGGCGCATCATCGCCGGCGTGCTGATCACCTGGGTGCCGCTGCTGCTGCTGTCACTGCTCGAAGGGCGAGCGTGGTGGGGCAGCGTCACAGTCCCGTTCCTGCTCAACACCGAAGTCCAGGCGCGTTTCCTGATCGCGATGCCGCTGCTCGTCCTGGCCGAACTCGACGTCCATATCCGCATGCGCAAGCTCGTCGCGCAGTTTTTCCGCCGCGACCTGATCGCCGACGAGGATCTGCCGCGGATCAAGGCCGCCATCGAATCGGCGATGCGGCTGCGGAACTCGGTCGCGGTCGAGGTCGCCCTGATCGTGATCATTTACGCGGTCGGGATTCCGATGCGCGAATACCTCGCCGTCGATGCGAGCACGTGGGCCACCGGGTCGGCCGACCGCTCGACCGGCTTCATCAATCTGTCGACTCGCCGGCTGGTGGCACGCGCTCGTCAGCGTGCCGGTGTTCCAGTTCCTGCTGCTGCGCTGGTACTTCCGGGTGTTCATCTGGGCGCGTTTCCTCTTGCAGGTGTCGCGGATCAATCTCAGGCTCGTGCCGACCCATCCGGATCGGGTCGGCGGGCTGGGGTTCCTGACCAACGTCGTCTACGCGTTCACGCCGATTCTGCTCGCGCACGGCGCGCTGCTGGCGGGCCTGATCGCCGACCGCATCTTCTTTGACGGCGCCAAGCTGACGCAGTTCATCGTCGAGATCTTCGGCGGCGTTGGCGTGCTGGTATTCCTGGTGCTGTTCCCGTTGATGGTGTTTGCGGGACAGCTGGCGCGCGTCAAGCGCACCGGCCTCGGGGAATACGGCGGCCTGGCGCAGCACTATGTCAGGGAGTTCGACGCCAAGTGGTTGCGCGGCGAGCGACCCGGCCGAGCCGTTGATGGGCAGCGCCGACATTCAGTCACTCGCCGATCTCGGCAACAGCTTCGCGGTGATCCAGGACGATGCGGTTCGTGCCGTTCTCGAAGGAAACCGTCCTGCAGCTGGCGATCGTCACGCTCGCTCCCGGTGGCGCCGTTGCTGCTGACGATGATCTCGTTTGAAGAGTTGATCAAGCGCCTGTTGAGCGCCGTATTTTGAAGACTGGGGGTCGCATGATGCCTGGGTATCTGCGTCTGACGCGTCTGCTGGCGGGATTGGCGTGCGCGATGGCGTGACTGATGACCGCGGTGATCGTTGCGAGTGGCCAGCAACCGACTGCGCCGCAGTTCGGCGGCGGATACGCGGAGCTCGACGCGCGTCGGCAGGCGCTGGTCAACGACTGGGTCGCTCGACTGGTCAAGACCACCGGCCAGAAGGTCGAACCCGGGCCCTTTTACGACGACTTCATGGTCCTGTCCTCGAAGATCACGTTCGAGGCCGTGACGCACGCCCTGCAACGCGATCCAGCTGACCGACGCCTCGGACGCGAGCCTCGGCGACGCGCTGTCGCTCGTCGAGCAGGTCGAGACCGTCAAAGGCGAAGTCACCGGCGCGGCAGGCGATCACCAGTTCCGGATGTACGTGCGCCTGACTCCCGCCGCGCGCGAGACGCTCGCGCGGTCGCAACAGTTCAAGCGTGGCGCCGACAACCGGTGTTTCACAAGGGCTACCCGACGAATTATCGCGGGCAGGGCGGCATGCCGTCCGTCCAGATCTCGATCGCGCTCGACGGCCGTCGCGCCGACATCGACGTCGATTATCGCGCCTCGAGCTTTCCGACCTCCTTGTTCAACGGCCATCTCACGTCGGCGAATTCGGATGTGCGTGCCGGCAACAACTACGACCGCCACGTCAGCCGGTGGACCGGTTTCCAGAAATGGTGGGGCGGCTTTTTCGGGACTCGTCAGACCCGCGCCGAGGCGCCAGGCGCTTCCGCCCGGCGCCGCCATTCCGACGACGCCTCGCCTCGGCAAGAAGAACATCGACGCGATGGTCAACGACTTCCTGACCGCGTGGCTGGTCGAGGGCGACATCGTCGCGTCGATGGGCTACGTCTCGGAGCGATCGTACGCGTGCCTCGCCCGCAACAGCGACAATCCCGCGGACTTCGATTACGGCCTGGCGCCGTTTCAGCTGATGATCGACCATGAAGGCCGCACGCGATGCGCTTGGATCGCGAGCGTCGTTGGACACGGTCGTCACCGGCCTGCGCCTCGACGATGCCCGCGTTGCGCGTGGTCACGCAACCGCACCATGCCAGTTCGTCATCTACTCGGTGCCCTGATGACGTCGCCGCCGCGTTCGACTGTGAAAGCCAGGTGACGCTCGGCGATCCGAAACAGGTCAAGCGCGCGTACGGCAACTATTTCGGCGCCACGTTCCTGGTCGATGGCCGTCCGCAATGAACCGGTCGCGCTGCTGTGGGCGAAGGAAGAAGGACTACTGGAAGATCGTCTCGTGGAAGGTGGGCGCCGACGATGCCGCGGACGCCGGCCGCGAGCGCCTGTCGCGGAGTGACCGCGCTTGCGCGCATCAGCGCCGACCCGACCCTGGTGCAGGCGGCACGGGGATTCCTCGAAAGCTGGCTGGTCAAGAAAGAACTACGACGCGGCGTTCGCCTACCTGTCGCCGAAAGCCTATGCGTGCTACGACCTCGAACGCGACCCGGCCAAGCCCGCGTCGACATCGCCGGAGGATGCGGGGCGCAAGCTGCGTGCGGGCCTCGAGGCGGCGGGCACCGCGACTCGGCACATCACGTTCTCTGGACGCCATGCTGTCCGCTCCAGAACCGTTGCATCCAGCCGTCCGCGTGATGAACCATCCGTTCTCGCGCGTGTTCAGCCTGACCAGCATGCCCAACGCGCTCGCGGATGCGGCGGAGTGTGGCGCGCGCGCATTCGCGAGCAGCACGCGCCGATCAAGTGCCGCTCGAATACGGCGCCGGCTTCAGCATGAACATTCGATTCAACACCCGCAGCGGCGACGCGCCGGTGATGCGCATGCTCTGGCGCAAGGAGAACGGCGCCTGGCGGATCACGTCATACGCCGTCGAGGTGCCGTAACGCCGCTGCGCTGGTCGTCGGCGGCGGCGGGGGCGGCGGCAGCTCGAAGCTGCCGCCGAGCGCCAGGTGGAGGTTGATGCGCTGGATGCGCTGCTCGGCCTGCATCCGGATCAGCGCCGAGCGCGTTGAGCTCACCGACAGCTGGCGCTGCTCGACGAATCGCAGATCGGTGCTGCCGATCTTGAACTGCGTCTGCACCATCGTCAGCGCCTGCTGATTGTCGGAGAGCGCCTGGGCGAGGATCTCCTCGCGATCGCGCGCCGCGAACTCGTTCGCGAGGGCCGCTTCGACTTCTCCGAACGCGCGCAATCCGACGACCGCATATTCCGCAATCGCCTGTTTCTGTTCGGCCGTGCGAATCTCGACCTGCGTCTTGAGCGCGCCGCCGCGGAACAGCGGCGCGAGCAGGTTGGCGCCGACGCTCCACACCGGATTGTCATGATCCTTGAGCACGAACAGCTCGCTCGAGATCGCGCTGAGACTGGTCGTCAGCGAGATGACCGGCAGCCGCGCCGCCTTGGCCTCGCCAATCCGGTTGAACGCCGCCGCCACGCGACGCTCCGCGGCGATCACATCCGGCCGCCGCTCGAGCAGCTCTGACGGGAGCCCGCCAGGCACGGCGCCGGGGAACGACGGCAACTGCGGCGACGTGACCGCGGCGGCCGCCGGATAGCGGCCGAGCAGGAGCTCGAGCGCACGAATCGCTTCCGAGCGTCCGAGTTCGAGCTGGCGCAGGAGGTCGCGGTAGCCGCCGACGGAGGCGCGCGCCGAATAGGCGTCGGCCTGGTTGCCGACGCCGATGCGCGCGCGTTCGTCGGCGAGACGGACCAGCTCCTCGTTCGACCGAATGGTTTCGCGGGCCGCTTCGGCCTGCAGCCCCATCTCGGTGGCCAGGATCCAGCTCTTGGCCACGAGCGCCGCGATCGACTCGCGCGCGTAGGCGTAATCGGCCTGCGCCGACGCGGCTTGCGCGGCGCTGGCCGCGCGGCCGTAGCGCACGCGGCCCCAGAGATCGACTTCCCAGGTTGCGGTGAGCACGCCACCCTGGAGGCCCGACCCGTCGCCGGAGAGCTTGCCGCCGCCGCGCGCGAGCAGGTCAACGGAGGGATAGAGCTTGGCGCCCGCGAGTTTGGCGTGGAGCAGCGCCTGCTCGACGCGCGCCGCGCCGACGCGCAGATCGGCGTTGTGCGCGATCGCTTCGGTGACGGCGGCGGTCAACTGATCGTCGTTGAACGCGAGGAGCCAGCCCTCGACGACCGCGCCCACGCCGGGGGCGGTGCACGGCCCACTGCGCGGGTGCCTGCAGTGCGGGCAGCGCCTGCTCCTTGATCGCCGCCGCGTCAGGCGGCGCCTTCAGCGCGCAGCCCGACGACCATCGTCGCCAGACCGACGAGCGAGCGGCGCGCGACGGCGCGAAGCCGGCGTCGAATCGTGATGTGCGGGGAGGCCATGTGTCTCAGTGCCCCATGCTGATGGAGTGCTTGATGATGATGTAGTCGAGATACGACGAGGTCCTGAGCAGCACTTTGCGGATCAGGTGAATCAGCGTGAAGCGTTTGGTATAGATCGCCGCGGTGCCGCGGGCGCCGGCCGCGAGGAACAGCGCGCTGTCATGCTTCGGCCACGACCAGCTTCACCGGGAACTTGCCCGGCGGCGGCGTCGACGGTGGTCTGTCGGCAGATTGCCGATGGCATCCATCTGCCCCTGCGACTGCGCCCAGATGATGGAATCCACATGCGCCTTGATGATGCGACCGGGGTAGGTGTCGAGCGTGATTTCCGCTTCGTTCCCGGGCTCAACCTGGTGTAATTCGTTCTGGTTGAACAGCGCGAACATCTGGTATTCGTTGTCGACGTAGGTCATCAGTTCGTCCAACGCCAGCCGCGTCACGAAGAAGCTCCGGGCCGCAGCATCACGTTGACCATCGTGCCGTTGCCTGGCGCGATCACGGTGGTCTGTTCCAGATCCCAGCGCGCGTTCTTGAGCTTGGCGCGGGTCGCTCTCGATTTGCGCCATGGCGACGCGGATCTGCGCTTGCGCCGTGGTGATCTGCGCCTTGACGCCGGCGATGGGCGCGAGCTCGCCGTTGACGCGCCCGGAGAGCTTTTCTCTCACTTCTTGCTCGGCGGCGCGCGCCGCGGCGATCTGCGCCACGAGCTCGTTGGCATTGGTCTGCGCCTGCTCCAGGTCGAAACGGTTGCCGGCGCCGGCCGCGGCCAGCTCGGTGTTCTGGGCCACGCGCTTCCGCGCCAGTTCGAGCGACGCCTGCAGGGACGGCGATCTGGTTGCGTCGCCTGATTGAGTTGCTCGCGCAGCTCGCGTTCGCCGGCTTCCGCATCGGGCAGGCGGGTCTCCACTTCGCCGAGGCGGGCCCGCTCGGTGATGACCTTCGCCTCGTCCGACACCAGCTGCGCCTCGAGCATGGCCACCTCGCCCTCGTACGGCGTCGGATCGATCCGGAACAGCACGTCGCCCTTCTTGACCTCCTGGTTGTTCGCGACCGGCGACGTCGATCACGCGTCCGCGGTGACCGCGACACAATCGGCACGACGTACTTGACGACCCTGACATCAGCCGGTCGTCGGCGCGCCGATGTTCAGCGCAGCAGCATCGCCGCCATGCAGACCACCGGGAAGATCGCGACGCCGACCTTCCACGGCGTCGTCCACGGCAGCAGCTTGAACTTGATGAAGATCAGCCAGACGAAGAACGAGTAGATGCCGAGGAGGATGGCTTCCATTACTTCGCCTCGCTCCGATCGCTGCCGGCCAGCCGCGACTCGATCAGCGCGAGGTCGGCGCGAATGGCGTCGAGCTCACTGGCCGGCACGCCGCGCTCTTCGAGCGCGGCCATCCGCTGCCGGATGTCGGCGGTCGGGCTCGTCCGGCTCGGGCAGCCCGTGCTCCTTGAAGTAGTCGGGATGCTTGTCGGTGCCGTACGCCAGCTTGTAGCCGACCGGCTTGGTGTACGCCCAGAGCCAGGCGAGCGGCCAGAGCAGCCCGCCAAAGACCAGCGACAGCAGGCACAACGTCCGGATCGCCTCGAACTGCGGATGGTGCCGCTTGTGCGCGATCTGCTCCGGGAGCATGTGCACCAGCCAGAACAGCACGATCAGCAACACCGGCACGAAGAACAGCGACGAAGATGGCGATCCATTTCGCCAGCGCGTCTTCGCTTCGTGCGACAGCAGCGAGGCGTGCGCCAGGGCCGGCGACGGCCAGCGACCACAGCGCCGCGAGCAGGCCCGACGCATCGGGCGCGAGACGTGACGCGCGCGAGCGCGCGTCGAGTGGACGAGGATTCGGAGTCATTTGGGATCAACCTGGGACGGGACTCAGCACGGACCGTGCCAGTTCGAGCAGGGCGGGGCCCTCAGCGGTAACATCGCGATGGTCGAGCGGCCGTGCTCTCGGGATATCGGGGGGGCCACGGCCGGCGGTGAGCCGGGCTCCCGCTCCAGGCGCGGGCCCTCGCTGACGCCGGTCCCGATGCGGCTTGGCACGCGTCCTGCTCTCAGCGGCACAGCCCCCGGCAAGACGAAGACATCATGAGCATTCACGCCATTTCGGCGGTCCTGGCCGAATCGACGGCACCCTGGTGACCGGGCGAGGTCGAGCGCATGAAGGCATCCCACGCGTCGTTGGTGATGGTCGCGGTGCTGCTCGGCGCCGGACTCGGACTCGGCTCGTACACGTTCGCCTACGCGCGCGGCTGGTCGTACCTCACGTGACGACCCGCGCGCCTGCGCGAACTGCCACGTCATGAACGAGCAATACGACGGCTGGGTCAAGAGCAGCCACCGCTCGGTCGCTGTCTGCAACGACTGTCACGTGCCGCACAGCTTCGTCGCCAAGTATGCGACCAAGGCGCGCAACGGTTTCTGGCACTCGTACTACTTCACCAGCGGCACGTTCCCCGAGCCGATTCGGGCGCTGCCGCCGAGCCGGAAAATCGCGGAGGCGAACTGCCGCCGGTGTCACGAACCGATCGTCCAGGCGATGGGCACGCCGGCCCACGTCGGCTCCCGCGACATCTCCTGTATCCGTTGTCACGGATCGGTCGGACACATGGAGCTCGGCGCAACCAACGTCGGTGAGGCTTCGAGGTAAATCATGGCGGATCAATCAGAAGGCGGCGTACGTCGCTGGAGCCGCGGTGCCGTGGTGACCGTGGCAATCGTGGCGGCGGCCGGCGACCGCAGCGGCCGCGGCACTGCTCGTCAACATCATGGAGCGGAAGCAGGAAGCGCAGAATGCCTTCTTCCGCGTCGTCGAACTGACCGACGACACCATCGATCCGGCGATCTGGGGCAAGAACTTTCCGCTGCAATACGACGGCTACCTGCGCACGGTCGATCAGCAGCGCACGCGCTACGGCGGCAGCGAGGCGATGCCGCAGTCGCCGACCGAAGCCGACCCGCGTTCCGTCGTCGCGCAGTCCCGGCTCGAAGAAGATCCGCGGCTGAAGACGATGTGGGCGGGCTATGCCTTCGCGGTGGACTTCCGCGAAGAAGCGCGGCCACGCCTACATGCTCGAGGACCAGACCTTCACCGAGCGCGTGCAGGCACTTCAAGCAGCCGGGCACCTGCATCCACTGTCATGCGTCGGTGTACGTGCCTTACAAGAAGGCGGGCAACGGCGATCTGATCAAGGGCTTCGAGCACTACAATCAGATGCCATACGCCGAGGCGCGCAAGGACTGTCTCGCACCCGATTTCCTGCATCGATTGCCACGATCCCGACACGATGGCCCTGCGCGTCACGCGGCCGGGTTTCATCGAAGGGATTCGCGCGCTGAAGGCCAGCCAGGGCGTCAAGGACTACGACGTGAACACCATGGCCACGCGGCAGGAGATGCGCAGCTATCGTCTGCGGCCAGTGCCACGTCGAGTACTACTTCAAGGGCGCCGAAAAGCGGCTGACCTATCCCTGGGCGAAGGGCCTGAAGGTCGACGAGATCTACGAGTACTACCGACGAGGCGGGCTTCACCGACTGGACCCACGCCGAGAGCGGCGCGCCGGCGCTCAAGGCCCAGCATCCCGAGTTTGAAATGTGGAGCCAGGGCATTCACGCGCGCTCGGGCGTCGCGTGCGCCGACTGCCACATGCCCTACAAGCGCGAGGGCGCGATGAAGATCAGCGATCATCACGTGCGCAGCCCGCTGTTGAACATCAACAACGCCTGCCAGACGTGCCACAAGTGGCCGGAGGACGAACTGCGGGCACGCGTCGAAGCGATCCAGGACGCGCACGGTCGGTCTGCGGAACCGCGCGATGGATGTGCTGATGGCGCTCATTGCCGA
Source organism: uncultured Planctomycetota bacterium (assembly GCA_963786455.1). Lineage (GTDB taxonomy): Bacteria > Planctomycetota > Planctomycetia > Pirellulales > Lacipirellulaceae > JABDGM01. The sequence continues at coordinate 214,613 of CAWAZX010000026.1, forward strand.
CGTCAAGGCGGCGAAGGCGGCGGGCGCGACCGGCGCACCGCTGACCGCCGCGCTCGAATTCCAACGCCACGGCCAGTTCTATCTCGACTTCGTCGAGTCCGAGAACTCCAATGGTTTCCACGCGCCGCAGGAGGCCGCGCGCATCCTCGGCGAGGCAATCGACTACCTGCGGCAGGGGCAGTTGGCGTTGCGGCCGGCGCCGGCGCACGAGTCGTCAGCGGTCCGACGCCTGAGGACAGCATGGCCGACACCGTGTTTCAGATTCCGCCGGCCTTCGATTACCTCGCCACCCTGACCTGGGCGTCGAGCGGAGCGTTGGTCGGCATCCGCAAGCATTTCGACGTCGTCGGCGTCTTCGTGATCGCGCTGGTGTCGTCGCTCGGGTCCGGCTTCGTGCGTGACTCCTTGTTTCTGCAGCGTATGCCGGTCATGCTGACCGATCCCGTCTACCTGCCGCTGATCGCCGTGACGGTGATTCTGTTCAGCCTGTTCTCGACGCCGCTCACACGCATGGTCAGGGCCGACACCGTGCAGAAGCTCATCGACATCATCGACGCCGTCGGCATCCCGATCTTCGCGGTGATCGGGATGCAGCTCGCGGAAGCGATCGACATTCCGGTGGCGGGCGTTATCTTCGTCGGCGTGGTCAACGGCACGGGAGGTGGTCTATTGCGTGACGTGCTGGTCCGCGACGTGCCGGCGATCCTGCGGCCGGGCCAGTTCGTGTCGCTGCTTCTGCTGCTGGCGTGCGCGTTGTTCGTCGGGCTGAAGCATTATGGCGGTCTCACTATTCCGCAAGCGGCGTGGACGGCGATCGGCGTCTTCTTCGTGCTCCGCGTCCTGACGGTCCGCTTCAATTGGACGACCCGCTCGGTGCTGCCTGAATCGCTCAGAGACGATCCCGGCGCCTAAGCACAGACTCGTTCACTTCTTGGGCTTGAACGCCTCTTTGACCTGCTTCTCGATGCTCTTGTAGTTCTTCGAAAAGAACTTCTCTTCGTCCTTGGTCAGGATTCGAAACGGCACGCGTATCAGGCTGTTCTGGAACTTCACGTTGAGCCAATGCTGGCCGTAGGTGATGCCGCCCGGGATCTTGAAATAAAGGCGGCCGAGACAGGCGCGGGTGTTGCTGAGCTCCGTCTCGTCGGACGGAAGCGCCCGGGAAGTCAGGTCCGGAAAGAACAGGAGCGCGCATGCGCGCGTCGCGCCCATCGGAAAGTAATTGATGGAATCGCGCTGGACCTTCGCCCGCCCCTGAATCGCCTGGACGTTTCCCTCGCGCTGTTCGGTGATCGAGGGTAAGGGGATTGTCTTGCCATCAGGCGTCTCGAGCGAAATGGCGTCGCGGGTCATCGTGTAGTCCGGGACCTTGTCGAGCACCGTCATGCCGACCTCGAGGAGCATCCACTCGTCGCCGACCGAATGGTTGGAGGCCTGGTAGCCGAGGATCACGTAGCCTTCGCGGTTGTACGAGGCCCGCACGAACTTGCCCTCCATCGTCATGACCTGCGGCACCCCGGGCTGCGGGATCTTGGGCATCGGTAGCGGCTTCTCCTGGCCCTGGGCATCGCCTTTCGTCTGAAGGGGCAAAAGGGACATCAGCCCGACCAAGGCCATTGAAAGCGCATACGTGTGGTTCATATTTCTCCCTCCGGAGTTGTGTCATCCAGATGGGCAAGGAGCGGGCCAGCAACGACGTTGGATTCGGGCCGCAAATATCTGGGATTCCAGTGGTTTGGCTCACCGTCCGTGGGCAACCCGCGGCAGGTGGTGAACGGACTCACAACAGGCGGTGATCGTTAGTAGGTGTCGAAGAAATGCCTGCACTCGCCCGGGGTCCGACGTCTGGGTCAGGGCGAGCTTCAGCAGGACGCGCGCCTTCGCCGGATTGAGCTCCTTCGACGCGACCGTGCCGATTGTGTCGTCGTCGACCTCGATGTTGCGGCGGACGATGCCATCGCCGACTCGGGTCGAGCGCACGACCACGACGCCTTTGCCGATTGCCCGCTTGACAGCATCGAGCGCCGGCGTGGTCATGTTGCCGCCGCCGACGCCGGCGACGACCAGGCCCTTCGCGCCGTTGGTAACGGCGCCGTCAATCACGTCGGGCGACATACCGGCGTGCGCGTAAATCACATCGACGCGCGGCAGCACCTGGCCGGTGACGACCACGAATGGTGTCGCCGTCGTGTGCGCCCGCGCGGGCGAGCGCACGAACTCACGATCGTCGAACAGGCAGACGCCGACCAGCCCGGCTTCCGATGAGACAAACGTCTGAACGTCAATGGTGTGACGCTTGGTCACCGCGCGCGCATCGTGGATATCGTCGTTCGCGACCACCAGCACGCCACGCCCTTTCGCCCTCGGATCGGACGCCACACCGACGGCGTTGTAAATGTTCAACGGGCCATCGGCGCCGAGCGATGTAGACGGTCGCATCGAACCCGTGAGGACCACCGGCTTGTCAGTCTTGACGACGAGGTTGAGGAAGTACGCGGTTTCCTCGATCGTGTCGGTGCCGTGCGTGATGCAGACCCCGTCAACGTCCTCTGTCGCCAGCAGACGATTGACTTCGGTCGCGAGCATCACCCAAAGCTCGTCGTTCATGTCCTGACTGCCGATCGACGACAACTGGATGCCACGGATGTCCGCGAACTTTTTCATTTGCGGCACGGCGGCGATGAGGACATCGACGGCGACAGCGCCAGACCGGTAGCCGGCAGCGGTCGTGGACTCGGCACTGCCGGCAATCGTGCCGCCGGTCGCGACGATGACGATGCGCGGACTCGAGGGTTGAGCTCGTGCTGCCGCTGCGCTCACGACCACCTCCTAGACTGCGCCGACTGCTGTTCTGCCGCGGATCGTCGCTGCGCCGTCAGCAACACACGATGCACGAAGTGAACCAGAGCGGCTGGACGTGACATGCGCAGATGAACTTCACGGCCGACGTCCGCCCGGCACGATCTCTGCTCAGTAATCCTCGGAAGTCGACAGATCTACGGATTTCCGCCGAAACCGCCTCGACCCATCGGCGGTTCCACGGTATTTCGTGACCTGCGCCACAAGCGGCAGTCATCGAAGACGAGGCCGCTCCGCGCGACTGAAGGCTGGACTATGACTACACGCTTGATCGCCGCAACCGTCGCGTTGTTCGTGGCTTGTGGTCCGGCGCAGGACCAGATCGCCGCCGGCGCGCAGTCCGCACCGCTACCGACGGGCACGCTGGACGAATTGCTCGCTCCGATTGCGCTCTACCCAGACTCACTGCTCGCGCAGATGCTGATGAGCGCGACCGACGCTCCGAAAATCACCGAGCTCGACAAGTGGCTGAAGGCCAACCAGACGCTGAAAGGAACGCCGCTTCAGGACGCCGCGGTCAAAGCCGGATTCGATGCGAGCTTCGTGGCGCTCACGCTCTTCCCTCAAGTCGTGGCGAAAATGGCGGACCAGATCGCGTGGACGAGGGTCCTGGGGCAAGCATTCACCTCCGACAAGAGCGCGGTGTTTGCAAGCATCCAGAAATTGAGGATGCAGGCGCAGAAGGTCGGCACTTTGAAGAGTTCGCCGCAGCAGGAGGTCGAGACTAGGACCACGTCTTCGGGCCAGGAGGTCATCGTCATCGAGCCCACCAATCCGCAGATCGTCTATGTGCCTCAATACAACACCGAGGTGGTCTACACCCAGGCTCCGACGTCGGTGGTCGTCATCGAGGAAGACGATGATGCCGACGAGGCGATCGCCGCCGGCCTGATCGGATTCACGGCCGGGATCGCGATTGGCGCGGCGATGGACAACAGCTACTACTACGGTCCCTACGGATTCCATGGTGGCGCCTACATGTACAACGACGCCTGGGACGATTACTACGACAACCGGGAAGACGCGCGCGAGGACTGGCAGGATCACCGAGAAGACCTCGGCGAGGAGCGCGGCGATCGCGCGGAGAACCGATCGGAACAGCGGACCGAGCGCACCGGCACGACCCAGGAGCAGCGCACGGACCGTCAAGAGACGCGGCAGGAAAATCCTGGGGCTCAGCAGGCCAAACGAGCGGAGCGGACCACGCCGGAACAACGCGCTTCGACCCAGAGCACGACGTCAAAGGCACAGCCTTCGAGTCGCACCGGCAGTGCCGAAGCCCGCGGGTACGGCGAGGGCAGCAGGAGCCAGGCAGCCAAGCCGGCGCAACGGAGCGGCAGCAGCTCGGACGCATTCTCAGGATATTCGAGCGGAACATCACAACGCTCGTCCAGTGCTCGCGGACAACAAAGCCGAGGCAGCTCGCGCGGCGGCGGGGGCCGCCGCCGGTGATCGCGCGGAAGAGGTCAACACACATGACCAGGACCATCGTTCTACTGATGCTGCTCGCATCATCGGCGACCATCGCGGCACAGACCGCGAAGCAGCCCGCGTTTGCGACTCCTGAAGACGCCATCAAGGCGCTCGTCGAGACGGTCAAGACCGAGAACCTCGACGCGCTGGTGGCGATCTTCGGCCCCGAAGGGCGTGAGCTGATCGCGTCATCCGATCCCGCGACTGCTCGGATGAACCGCCGGGTGTTCGCTGTCGCGTTCAGAGAGCAGTGGCATCTCGAGGATGTGACGCCCACGCAAAAGACGCTCGTCATCGGCAACGAGGAGTGGCCCTTTCCGGTGCCGCTCGTCAAAGGGCCCGATGGATGGCGATTCGACACCGCAGCCGGCAAGGAAGAAGTGCTGGCGCGGCGGATCGGACGCAACGAGTTGGGCGCGATCGCGACCTCCCGTGCCTATGTGACCGCGCAGCGGCGCTACGCGGAACAGGGACACGACGGCAAGCCCGCCGGCGCGCACGCGACGAAGTTCCAGAGCGATCCCGGCAAAGAAAACGGCTTGTACTGGCCTACCGCGCACGGCCAGAAGCGGAGTCCCATTGGTGATCTGCTGGCACAGGCAGCCGAGGACGGACGTCAGCTCAACGAGGATCGCACCAAGCCGACGCCCCTTCATGGCTACTACTTCAAGATCCTGACCGGCCAGGGAGCCAAGGCAACAGGTGGAGCCAAAAGCTATCTCGTCAAGGGTGAGATGACTGGTGGATTCGCACTGGTCGCGTGGCCGGCTCAGTACGACGCGACCGGCGTCATGACATTCATGGTCAACCAGGACGGCACCGTGCACGAACGTGACTTGGGCCCGCAAACTGACGCCATCGCGCGAAAGATGACGGTCTACAATCCGGACGCATCCTGGCGACCCGTCCAGTGATCTGCAGATCGGCGCGCGTGATTCCTACGCCTCGTCCCTGAGCACGATCATCTTCTCGTGCGACATGTCGGCCATTGAGGCAGGTATGCCGCCAACCCCGTAGCCCGACTGACGTCGCCCGGCAAATGGCATCCAGTCGGTGCGAAACGCCGTGTGGTCGTTGATGAGCACACACGACGCGTCGAAGCGCTCAGCGGCCCGAAGCGCAGGCGCGATGTCCTTCGAGAAGATGCTGGCCTGGAACGCGAATGGCAATGAGTTCGCGATCTCGATCGCCCGATCGAGCTCCTGAAATCCGTAGACACAGGTCACGGGCCCAAAGATTTCCAGTTGCGAGACCTTGGCATCGGCTGGCGGCTCCACCAGTACGGCCGGCATCAGCGTCGTCTCCGAGTATCGGCCGCCGCCAAAGACGCGTGCCCCGCGCGACGTTGCTTCCTCGATCCACGATGCGACGCGGATGGTCTCGCGAGGATCGATCAGCGGACCGACATCGGTCTCGCGCAGCAGCGGATCGCCGACGCGGAGCCGCCCGACTCGAGCGGTCAATCGTTCGACAAATCCGCCGACGATGTCCTGATGCACGAAGATCCGCTGCGTCGATACGCAGACCTGGCCCGCGTGGTAGTAGCCGCCTTTCACAATCGGCTCGATCACGGCGTCCAGATTGGCGCTGCGGTCGACAATCACGGGAGCGGCGCCACCATGCTCCAAAGCGCATCGGGTTCCCGGAGCGAGCCGGCTGTGCAAATACCAACCCACCCGCGCTGAGCCAATGAAGCTGAGGAACGCAACTCGCGGGTCGGTGGCGAGACGCTCCGCAAGGGCGTTGTCATCGGTGATGAACGTCTGACACCAGGCTTCGTCGAGGCCTGCCTCACGAAGCAGCTTGACGAGCTCCAAGCACGATAACGGCGTGGCAGCCGCCGGCTTGACGATGACCGGACAGCCGGTCGCAATCGCGGGTGCGACCTGATGGACGATCAGGTTCAACGGATGATTGAAGGCTGAGATAGCGGCGACAACGCCGATCGGTTCCTTCGTCGTGAACGCCCATCGACGCTCACTCGCCGGCGTGAGGCCCATGGGAATCTCCCGGCCGGCGAACGTGCGGAGCGCTTCGGCGGCGTTGCGCAATCCGTCGATGGCGCGTATCACCTCGACAGCGGCGTCGCTGAGCGGCTTGCCCCCTTCGCGGGCGACGAGCGTGGCAAACGGCTCTTGCCGGGCCTCCAGCAAACTCGCGGCACGCTGGAGCACGGCGCTCCGCTGATGTGGCTTGAGCCATCCATCGCGGCGGCGCATCGCCTTCGCGGCGGCCACGAGCTTGTTCTCGAGGGCATCGCCATCGTCGGCTGCCACCTCCGCGACCAATGCGCGGTCGAAGGCCTGTACCACGGGAAGCGTCGGTGTCGTCATCGGTCCGCTGCCTTTAGCTTCTTAGTAGCGTTCCTTCACGAACCGCCGCCGCGCGATCGCCTTGTCGTCGTCGTAGGCGCCTTTCGTCGACCGGCCTGGAAGCTTCACCTTCTCCTTCGGCAGTTTCTTGTAAGGAATCACCGAGAGCAGGTGAGCGATGGTGTTGAGGCGCGCGGTCCGTTTGTCATCCGACCGCACGATGTGCCACGGGGCGATCGCGGGTGTCGGTGTTCTTCAGCATCAGGTCGCGCGCGCGCGAATAGTCGTACCAACGCTTCCGCGATGGCAGGTCCATCGGGCTCAGCTTCCACTGCCGCAGCGGATCGGTGATGCGGGCTTCGAACCGCTTCTTCTGTTCGTCGTTGCCGACTTCCATCCACAACTTGATCAGGATCGTCCCGCCCTCGACGAAAAACGACTCCATCTTGGGGCACACGTCCAGGAACTCGCTTGCGCTGCTCCTCGGTGCAGAACCCCATCACGTACTCGACGCCGGCGCGGTTGTACCAGCTGCGATCGAAGATGACGACTTCGCCCTTTGCCGGAAAGTGCTGCATGTAGCGCTGCATGTAGACCTGCCCCTTTTCGCGGTCGGAAGGGGCGGGCAAGGCCGCGACCTTGAAGACGCGCGGGCTGAGACGTTCGGTGATGGCGCGAATCGTGCCGCCCTTGCCGGCGCCGTCACGTCCTTCGAAGATGATGATGACCCGCAGGCCCTTCTCCTTGACCCATCGCTGCAGATGGCTCAGCTCGACCTGTAGTTTGTTGAGCTCCTTTTCGTACTTTTGCGTTTCATGGTCGAGATTTTCGGTGGGCGTCCACCATTGATGTGTTCTCCTGCCACTTCGAGATGATCGCCGTCGACGGTCTGGCCGGTCTCGAGCGTCCCGTACGTCCCGCTCGAACTCGATCCGTCGAAGCGCGTCACGCACCTCGCCATGCGCCTCGGCGAGCCGGAACTCGATGCCACGCGCCTGAAATGTCTTGTGCAGATCGGCCAGGAGCTCGGCGCCGGCGAGGTCGATTTTCGGAACCGCGCCGAGGAAAAAGACGATCAGCCGCACCGGATCCTGGCGCGCGCTCAACAGCTCGAGCAGGCGCTCGCGGACGAACTCGGCATTGAAGTAGAGGAGCGCTGACTTCACAACGGACCACCAGCACACCCGGAATCGGTTCGTTTTCCGGGTGGCGCACGCGATCGGCGAAATACGTGGTGCCGGGAACCCGGGCGAGCTCGACCACGCGCGGTCGCGCGGCTTGCCGGAGCAGCAGCACGATCGAGATCGCGGCGCCGAGCAGGACGCCGTTGACGGGACCCGAGCCGAGCACGCCGAACATGGCGGCGATGGCCACGAGGAACTCCGCTCGGCTGAATCGCCAGATGTGCTGCAGCGCGCGAATGTTGACGAGGCCCATGACCGCCGCGAGCACGATCGCCGCCAGCACCGGTTGCGGCAGGTTTCGCAGCAGTCCCGATGCAAATAGCACGACGATCAGCGTGAAGACGGCGGCGATGAGGCCGGACACCGGTGTCCGCGCCCCCGCACTCTCGTTGACGAGCGACTGCGACATGCCGCCGCTCACCGGGAACCCGCGACCGAGTCCCGAGAGCAGATTGCCGGCGCCAATCGCCAGCAGTTCCTGATTCGCATCGAACCGATAGCCGTGCTTCTGGCCGAACATCCGGCCGATGGCGGACGTCTCGACGGCGGCGAGGACGAAACCCGCCAGCGCGATCGGCATCAGCTCGTTCAGATCGTGCCGGCTCACCGCCGGCAAGCCGAGGGAGGGCAGGCCTTGCGGCACTTCTCCGAGCAACGCCACGCCTTGCGCATCGAGGTCCATGAATCGAGCCGCGAACATGCCGGCCACGACCACGAGAAAGGCCACCGGGCGGTTCTTGAGCCAGAGCTTGCCCGCGATGAGCACGGTCAGGGCGACGACGCCGACGAGCAGAGACACGCGGTGCGTCTCGCCCAGATGCGCGACGAAGTATGCCGAGCGCTCCCAGAAGTCGCCGTGCGTGCCTTTGAACCCGAAGAGCTTTGGCAGCTGCGTGCTCGCCAGATAGAGTGCCAGGCCGGCTTTGAACCCCACGAGCACGGTCTCGGAGAAGAAGCCGATCGCATTGCCGGCGCGGACCAGCCACGCCGCAAACGCAATCGCCGCGACCATCAGCGTCACGCCGGCCGCGAGCGCCGCATGGCGTTCCGGATCACCGGCGCTGAGATCGCCCACGGACGCGCCGATCAGCAGCGACAGCGCCGAGGTGACGGTAATGACCGTCTGCTTCGAGCTGCAGAAGATCCAGAAGACGAGCCCCGAAAACAGGCAGGCGTAGAGTCCCGCCTCGGGCGCGAGTCCCGCCAGCGATGCATCGCCGATGCCCGCGGGCAGCAGGTACGCGGCCAGCGTGAGGCCGGCCACGAGATCCGGCCGCAGCCACTCGGCCCGATACTCGCGCACCCACCGCAGCGCCGCGAAGGTCGTGCGTCGACTGCGGCTGTGGTCATGGGCTTAAAACGTCACCGCGACCGAAAGGACGAACGTGGGCTTCTCGTCGTCCGGGTTGAAGACGTATCCGGCGATGTCCAGGTTCTTGAACGAGAAGCCGGCGAGCAGGCCGCGTTGGATCTCGCGATCGGTTTGGTAGACCCGCGTCCGCTGCGTGACCATTCCGAACCGGAACGACTCGACGGGCGCAAACGTCAGCTCCGACCAGTTGTAGAAGAAACTGTCCGCGGACTCGCCGGCGTCGAAGACATACTCGCCCTCGCTGTAGAGCTCGAGCTTCTTCCAACCCAGCGAGCCTTTGTAGCCCGGCGCGATGCCGTCGGTGGCGCCAAACACGGCGCCGAGCATCGGCGTGAGTTCCCACGTCACCGTTTCGCCGCCGCTGAAGTTGTAGCCGACCCACGCCGAGCCCGTGTCGAGCGCTTCGTAGTTGTAGCGGGCTTCGAGGTGGAGCCAGTCGCGGTCCGCGGTGAAAGTGGGTTGCACGAAGTTGCTGTCGTCGGGGACGAAGTAGGTGTAGCCGGCGGCGGAGAACTCCCACGCCGGTTCGTCTTCGGGCTGCGGTCGTGCCGCGGCGACCGGCGGTTCGTCGAGGTCTGTGCGAACGACCGCGGCGGGCATCACGGCGAGCGCAATCACAAGGCAGGCGAGTAGTCGCACTGGATTAACCTCCGAGCGCCATGGTCATGCCGACGAGCATGGCCCCGAGCACCACCATCGCAATACCGACCAGCCATGGGTGGCGCCCGGTCATGCGTGCCGAAGGCATAGCCCAACAAGAACAACATCACGATCGCGATCGCATTGGACACGCGCAGCGCCAATCCGACTTCGTGCATGAAGATGAACGGGATCGCCACTGGAAAAGTGGAGAGGAACACGAAGATGAAAACGCCGAGCCCACCCAGCCACTCGTCCTTGCTCAGGCGGGCGCGCTCCGGCGGCGCCGGCAGTTGCATCAGCCGCTGACGTATCGTTTCCAGTTCCGCGGGCTCCAGGATCGAGGCGACCAGCGGCGGCAACGCGTCGGCGATGTGGCGCTGCGCCTCTTGCGGATCGGCGGCCTGTGCGCACCGCCTGGAAGGTGATGAGTCCTCGTCCTTTTTCGGCGAGGCAGCCCATCAGATACAGCATCGCATCGATGATGCCCCAGGCGATGTTGCACCCGAGCGCGCCGATCAGCATCGCGCGCACATCTTCGCGGCCGGCCTCGGCGACGCTGAGCGAGCCGGTGAACGTCAGGACCATGATCAGTCCGAAGAGCACTTCGGAGACGCGATCGATCGGGTCGAGGACTCGCTTGCTCATGACACCTTCGGCGGCAACATGTACAGCGTCATGGCAAAGATCGCGTAGACCATCAACAACAGGACACCCACGAACCATGCCGAGCGTCCGCTGTTGGTCACCATCGACGCGGTCATGCTGGCGATGAACATCATCACCACGGCACTGGGCCAGAACTGCAGGTTCATCGGTGACGGCGCGATGACATAACTCAGGAGCACGAGCACGGGCGCGACGAACAGCGCAATCTGCGACGCGCTGCCGAGCGCGATGCCGACGCTCATGTCCAGCCGGTTCTTGCGCGCCGCCGCGAACGCCGACGCCATTTCCGCCGCCGCGCCGACGATCGCCACGACGATGAATCCCACGAACGCCGGGCTCATCCCGAGCGTCTCCGCCGCCTTCTGCACCGAATCGACAAAGATGTGGCTCACCATCGCCACCAGCACCGTCACGCCGGCCAGCGTCGCCAGGGCGAGGCCCATCGGGAACATCGACTCCGCCGGCCTCCCCGTGTCCCGCGCTGGCGAATAATTCCCGGTGCGTTTTCAGCGAGAACAACATGCTCAACGCGTACGCGACGATCAGCAGGACGGACAGGCCGACGCTCAAGTCTCTGCGTGAACTCAGCGGCCGCAGCCGAGTCGGCTTGAGAAACCGCCGAAGGGATCAACAGGCGCGACCGTGGCGAGGAACAGCAGGGCTGCCTGCATGCGGGCGGTGATGCGGTTGTATTCCTGCTCGTGATACTTGAGTCCGCCCAGCAACAGGGAGACGCCGAGCATGAACAACGTGTTGGTGACGATCGCGCCGGCAATCGACGCCTTCACCAGCACGAATTGCCCGGCGCGCAGGGCGGTGAGCGCAATCACCAGTTCCGTCAGATTGCCGAGCGTGGCATTGAGCAGGCCGCCGACCGCATCACCCGTCTTGGCGGCCACCGATTCAGTGGCGTGACTGAGCAGGGCGGCCAGCGGCACGATCGCCAGGACCGACAGTGCGAACAGCAGCGTGTGCGATTCGTGCGCGAGCTTTTCGGCCGCGAACACGACGGGCACGAAGATCAACAGCCAGAGCAGCTTGTTGTGCTGAATTTCCTTGAGCAGATGTGTCATGGCGTCGTCACGCCGCTATTGCATGAGCACGACGATGACCGGGCCCCATGCGGTCAGGAGAATGTTCCCGATCGCGTAGGGCACGGTGTACCCGAGAACGGGGAGCTTGCTTTGCGATTCATCCTGGATCGCGCGCAGCGCCGCCGTGATGGTTCCCGCTCCCGCGCAGGCGCCCAACAGGATCACGGGGTTCATCTTCAGGATGTGGTAACCGAACAGCAGCGACACCATGTGCGGCAGGATCGCGACGATCAACGCCACGAACACCAGGCTCGGCCCGGTTTCGCGCAGGCCAGACACAAATGTCGGACCCGCGTTCAATCCGACGATGCCGATGAACACCGCAAGGCCAACGGTGTCGAAGATCCACAACGCCGGTTCGGGAATTCGGCCAAACGTCGGATAGATCGAGCGCAGCCAGCCGAACACCAGGCCCATGATGAGCGCGCCGCCACTCGTGGTGAGGGTGAGCGGAAGCCCGCCGACCGTCAGCGTCAACAGCCCGACGAGGCCGCCGACGACAATGCCGAGGCCGAGGAACACGATGTCCGACTCGCTCGAGGAGCGCTCGATGTATCCGAGTTCCTTGCCGACGCGCTCGACGTCGCGCTGGGAGCCGGACACGCGCAGCAAGTCCCCGCGATTGATGATCGTCTCGGTATCGAAAGGAATTTCTTCGCCGCCGCGGATCAATTTGTTCAGGATCACGCCACGCCCGTGCCGTTCGGCAAGGACGAACAAGGGTTGCTCCGCGGCTTCCGGTTTCGTCACCACGACGTCGAGCGTCGCCATGGGGAAGTCGAGCAGCTCGGGGTCTTCGAGCTCCTGGAGAATCGGCAGCTTTCCGCTGAGCAGCACCCTGCGCCGCGCGCCGATCGCCAGCACATCGCCCGCCTGCAACACCGCCGTCGGCGGGGCATCAAGCAGCTCGGACCCACGGCGGATGCGTTCGACGAAGACGCGCTCGGGTTTCGCGGCGTGTTCGAAATCCCCGACGGTCCGGCCCGCCGCGGCATCGGCGAGCCGGTAGGCTCGTATGCTCCATTCTTTGTACGCCAGGCGAACTTCCTGGTCCGAGACGCCGCCGCCCCCCGACATTTGCTCGGCCAGTTTCTTGCTCTCGGCCTTCATGTCGACGCGAAGCAGGCGTGGCGCCGCGGCCGAGAGAAACCAGACGACGAAGCCGGTGCCCACCAGGTAGCTGACCGCATAGGCCACGGGGATGTTGTTCTTCAGTCTCGTCTTCTCGGCCTCCGGCAAATCGAGCCGATCGATCGTGTCGCTGGCGGTGCCGATCACCGTCGATTCGGTGAACGCGCCGGCCATCAGGCCGGCCGCGGTCCCGGTGTCGTAATTCAGCAGCTTCGCCGCCGCCAGCGTCGTCACCAGGCTGGTCACGCAGAGGACCACCGTCAGCGCGACCTGGGACATCGCGTTCTTCTTCAAGCCGCGAAAGAACTGCGGTCCAACCTTGTAGCCGGTGGCAAACAGGAACAGCGAGAAGAAGACCGACTTGACCGTGGCGTCGACCTTGATGTCG
>CAWAZX010000027.1:0-344919 GCA_963786455.1 uncultured Planctomycetota bacterium
CGTCGAGTTCAAGCCGATCGAGGGCGTCGAGTACCACGCCCACCTGGGCGTCCATGTAGCTGACGGCTGCATAATAAGCGGCGATCGTGTCGCCGGGGCGTTTGTCTGGAAAGTTTGCATTGACGCTGCTGCGGTAGGTGAGTGCCATGTCCGGCACCTTGGCAAGATGATCCGGCGGTCCGAGGCGTGGTCGGAGCTCATCCGGATCGTAAACACGTAATACTTTTCCGGCGCGATGTACGGTGAGTGCGGCATCCGAAATCCGGCGGCGACAAAAAATGGTTTGCCACTCGGGGCCGATTCTTGCATCAGCTCGACCGTTCGGCGGGCGACGAGGCCCTCCCACGTGTCTTCATCTTCGGCGCGAGCACAATGCCCTTCGGACCCTGTCGACGCAGGATCTGATCGGCGGGTGGGTTCTTGGCCTGCTTCGTCTCGCGGATGTCGGTGTCCCAGAGCCCGGGTCTTCGAAGTCGTCGCCCGTGTGAAAGATCTTTCCAACCTTAATCGTGCGATATCCGTGGTGCCGGAAGAACTCGGGCAGAAATACTGCGTCTTTCAAATGCGGCTCGTGGCGGCGTGGCGTTGTCGAGCGCGCCGGTTGTTTCCGGTCGCCGTCCGCTCAGGAACGAAGTGCGTGACGCATTGCAGACCGGATAATTGCAGTAGGCGCGATCGAACCGCATTCCCCGTGCGGCCAGCCGGTCGATGTCCGGCGACTTGACCACGGGATTGCCATAGCAACCCAGGCTGTTGTTCAAATCGTCGGATACGATCAGAAGAACGTTCGGGCGAGCCGGTTCATTTGCGCTGGCGGCTTGGTTCGCCGCCTCAGCAAGACCGTTCCAGAGCACGATCGTGCCAGTGCAAGGAACATACATCTACTTCGCATCATCATCAGTGATACCGGCCCATGATCAATCGCCATGCAGACATTGTGTGGTCAACGGGATTACTTTGTCGGGCAATCGTCGGCCGCTGGCTGTTTCGTGGCCTTCCCCGTTTGCTTTGCCTCGTGATCGCCAATGTCAGGGGCAACCCTAGTTCCTGGCACTTGTTCACACGCTGACGCATTCGCTCGCGGCTGATACAAAGCTGTTTCGCCCATTGCGACAAGTTTTGAGTTTTGCCCTTGTAGGTGATTAAGTGGCCATTCTTGCCGCCGACACCGAGGCAATGCCCAATAACAATTGGTTGGGGTGTAATTTCCGTGGCCATTGTGGCAAACCACGATATGCCTTGGACTGGGCCGCGGCCCCATATCTGCGGCGAACGCCTCGGAAGATTCGCGCCAGCGATTGCAGACCGTAACGCCCTGCGCACCATAGCGGCCGTACATCCGATTCGCAGGGTCGTGGCAACGGGCAATGAGCGATTTGAGGATTGGCCGCAGTTCCTTTGCCGCCGGACTCAGAGATTTCGAGCAGCCGCAACTGCCGGCAACGCCCAGGGCCAGGCGTGCTCCCTCCACAACATTTAGCCGACCGCACTTGCACTGGCACAGCCAGACAGCGAATCTGCCACGGAAGCCGGCAAAACCGATGACGACTCGCTTACCAAACGACCTGCCGCTAATATCCTTGAACCTGTTGCCCTTAGGCAACCGTCGATCGATGCCTTTGCCAGAGGTTTTGGCAGATCGACAAGGTTGATTGGGAGGGGCAGCATTGGTGGGGGCAGCATTAGTGGAAGACTACTCGAAAACCCAAGAAGGTTGGTTGCGGCGTGCAAAGTGTTGCACGTCCATTGGTCAGTTGGTCCCGCGCCCGCGATGCAAATGTCGGACTGAGAGAGTTCTGTCAGGACGGTAGCCATCCGATTCACCCCAATTCTGTGCGTGCGGCCTCACGAAGCAGTTGCTTGATGTGTTCTCTGCGATCAGTCGAAAGCTGCGGAAGTTGTTCACCAGTCAAACGATCCAGTGAATCCGGCGATTTAGAGAGCAGCGCGCGCATCAGGTCGAGCTGTTGCTTGAGCCGGCGACAGCCGCCACAAAAAAGCGTATGCAAACGCAGCGCCCAACGCTCGCCCCGCGACAGCTCACGATCGAGCGCGTCGGAAGTTAAATGCGACGCCTCCTCACAGGAGAGGCCCAAAATCATTCGAATTTCACGAAGATTCATCGGCTGTACCTGCAAACAGTTCGTTACGCTCCACTGCGAAACCACTTTTGATCGAGGCAGCTACGCAATAAAAGCCGCGCTCGATGCAAACGGACTGACAAGTTTTTTGGCGTGACGCCGGTCAAGGTGCACGTGTCTTCCACGCTTTCCTGGTGAATCTCGCAATCGAAACGCATCCGCCAGATGTGCCGGCAAACCCGCCAGGCAATTCGACATCACTTCCCAAAACTCGGAATTCTGGCTCAATTGTTCCGGCGACTCTTGCCAACGTGCGGTCGACTCACGCCACTTGCCACGCTTGTCAAACAGCGTTGTGTTCTCGTCGCTTGTCGCCCATTCCACGAACTGTTGTTTCCGTCCGGCGGCGCGGTAGTGGTCCGCAATCTTCCGCCGTAAAATCCCAATCAGCCACGTCTCCAGTGACGAGCGGCCGTCGAACATAGCACGACTCTTCCAGGCGGCCAAAAACGCCTCCTGCACCAGGTCTTCGGCCGTATCGCGGGATCCCACGCGGTTCAAAGCAAAGCGCAGCAGTCCGTCTCCGTAGCGATCCACCCAGCCGGCTGGATCGTCCAATTCCTGCGATTTCCTTTCGGAATCCAACGGCATCGCCTCTCCTGCGATTCGCGCACACCCACTCAGTCCAACGTTAGTCGCTCGATGCCGCCAGGCATTTCAAAGATTTTGGAGATTTTATGCCGGAGTTCCATTCAGGCGGCGGAGGGACTGATTTTCCGCGATTTGTCAGGCTGTAGAGATGAACATCCCGACTAGCTTGGATGCGTTTTGGCCCCGGCGAGATTCACGGTGACCTGTGGCAAAATCACGCGGCCGGGCGTGCGCCGCGTTGCCGCTGACGGCGGTTGGGATCGCACGGCGCACGGCGGGCTTCTCGCGGGGAACTGCGGCCGGCGCTTGCTCGGCGTTCCATGCGTCCCATTTGGTCTTGAGCTTGCGTGCAATGTCTGGGTGTTCGGCGGCCAGATTATGCAATTCGCCTGCGTCGGTGGCCAGGTTATACAATTCTCCGTCGCGGCTGCCGGTGTTTGCCGCCACCAACTTCCAGTCGCCGTCGCGGATCGCCCATTGTTCGCCAAAACGCCAGTAGAGCGACTCGTGTGGGCGATCGTCCGTTTTGGCGCCGGCGAGAAACGGCAACAAGTTGACGCCGTCGAGCTTCCAAGCGGAATCAACTTCGCCACCAGCGGCAGCAATGGCCGTGGGCAATATGTCGAGTTGGATGATGGGCTTGTCGTAGGTTGCGCCGGCCGGCAACGTGCCTTTCCATTGGGCGCAGAACGGCACACGGACGCCGCCTTCCCACGTCGTGGCCTTGTATCCGCGGAGCGGCACGTTGCTGGAGGTGGTCGACCCGGTGGGGCCGCCGTTGTCCGAGAGGAAAAAGATGAGCGTGTTCTCTTCCTGGCCCAGGTCGCGGATTCTGCTGAGAACTTTGCCCACCGCATCGTCCATGGCGGACATCATCGCCGCGAAAGTCTGCCGGTTCTTGCCCAGCACATGGTTGAAGCGATCCATGTATTTTGGAGGCGCTTGCAGCGGCGCGTGTTGGGCGTTGAACGGCAGATACAGAAACCACGGGCTTGCGCTGTGCTCTTCGATCCACCGGGCGGCGCGTTCGGCGTACGCGTCGGTTGTGTAGAAGTCCGGATCGGTCATGGGCTGAACGTCTTCCGACACTTGCGAATCGACAAACGCTCTCGGCAGGAAGAACGACGTATTGGCGAGCGTGCCGTAAAATTCATCGAAGCCGCGCTTGGTCGGTCGGAACTCGAGCTTGTTGCCCAAGTGCCATTTGCCGATGGCGCAAGTGGCATAGCCGAGCGCCTTGAGCCGGTCGGCAATGGTCGTTTCGTCGAGCGACAGTCCGCTTTGTGCCGCGGTGCTGTTGAATTCGTGGCCGAAACGGGTTTGGTAACGGCCGGTCATGAGGCCGGCCCGGGTCGGGCTGCAATAGGGGCCGGAAACGTAACCGTTGGTGAAGCGGACGCCGCCCGCCGCGATGGAATCGATGTTGGGGGTGGGAATGCTGTGGTTGCCCTGGAAGCCAATCTCGCCCCAGCCGGTGTCGTCGCAGAGAATGACGAGGATATTCGGTTTCTTGTCGGCGGCAAGAACGGGCAGTGCCGTCAGGAACAAGGCAAAAACAATCGCGCCAAAGTTCATATGAGTTCGCATGAAGAAGTCTCCTATCTGCCGGCGATCATACCTCAGGAAGTATTAGGGCTCGACCCTCTTCGTCACTGATCCGAGTCGGACTGCCGACGTGGTCAAGCTGCGGGGGGCTTTTGCACTCTTCGCAGTCGACCGCGATCGAAATCCTCGTATTTCTCGGGAACCAGAGGGTTTTGCAATGGGCAGTTCGTCGTGCGTCGAGCGCAAGCTCTGATCTGGTCAGCGATTAGGTTTTGCATCGCAGTCAGGGGTCCCAATTAAATCGTGCAAAACTCCTTGATTTTGCAACGGTCTGCGATCGTAAATGCCTGGTTTCTATGGAGTAAGACGGCGAACGCGTCGCGCAAAACTCGGGTAATTTACTCCCGAATTGAGCGCCAGTGCCGCGTAAACCGGACACCTCGTCGCCCGACCGATGCGAACAGCGCGAGTGCAAGCCGTTCGTGCCACCGACGACCAACGACTAACTACTAGCGCCATACTTCTCAATCATCAAAGATCAACTGCTGACACTGCAGCGTGAGTTCAGGCTAGCAGATAGCGCGGCCATTTTCAGCAACGGTTTTTGGCCAGTGGTTGCAGCGACGGGAATTGAAGAATTTCGGCGGGTTCGAGTGGATTCGAGTGATGTCAATACTTGGATCGCAACTACTAAAAATACGAGCTACAAAGCAGGAGCCGACTCAGAATTACATTCTGAAAATAGGCATCGTTGAGTATGTGATATTAATCTACTGAATCGGGACAATTTCTCGATCACACCATCTGCGCACACATTGCCAAGTTCGCTCGGCTCCATCTTATGGAGACCTCCGCCGTAAACACGTCCTTGCCGAGTCAGAGAGTCACAACCGATTCCATTTAGTTCGGACCATGTTAGATCAATTGCCTCGGGATGGGCATCGAAAATTCTTTGAATACCACTTCGTGGGTATAGCATGAGATAGACGTTTGGCGCTGTTGCGTTAGAGTGATTTCGAATGAACCGAAAAGGCGAGCGCCTATTAACGACTGTTCGACCCATGTAACTACACAGTATTGGTACTGCTGGTCTACGCTCTTGGGCATACCAAGGCTGTCGGTGCTGGCATAAGTACCGATCCTTAACGCCACTCGAAGCTCCGTGCTGAAAATAGTCCCAAAGTGATGGGTACGATTTGCGAACGTGCTCTTCGGGAAGATCACACGCCAGAAGATATCGCTTACGACTGATCTGCGGATCACCGTTTTCGTCAGCAGTAACAGTGTCAGACTCAAGATATCTAGGACTTGGAAGAATTGGAATGAAGAATTGCCGAGGCAGATTCAACCGCTCAATTATATCACTATCCAATATGAAGTAGTTGTTGTCGCCAGTTGCCAGACCGCGCTTTATTAAGAAAAGATCCCTCAAGGATCGTCCGCGGTTTCTTTTGGGAGCCGGTGGTTTCTGTGACGAAATATGACTCCACTTTTGAACTAACATGAGTTCTCTTGCGGTAATCACGTGACACTGAGCTGGTTCGCAAATTGATCCACCGTATGAGAATTCAACCTTGTGTCTCTCATTCGGTTGGCAATTTTGAAAAACTACAATCGCCGATGAAACTAATGCGTCATCAAACTGCGATTGGCTCGGATCGAATCGATGCACTCGCAGCAATTTCACGTGGCGAAGCAAGAATTCCTTTACTTGCCGACCGTAGTTTACATCCATGAACTCGCTCGGGATAAGCCAGGCTCCGATCGCATTGTCCGACATCCATGGGCGTGACAAGATCATGAAGTACGCATAAAGACCAGATAAGCCATTCATCTCAATTCCAATGTTGCGCTCCACTATACGTCGCAATACTGACTTCTGATGTCGCTTTAGGTGGTGATGGCGCACATGAGGAGGGTTGCACACAACTAAATTGAATCGTTCTGATGAATCTAACGGCGGATCAACAATGGTGAAGTCCTCCATTGTCAATTTTAGTCCAGTGTTGTTCCACAACTCTGCCGCGGGACATCCGTAATAGGGATCAAGTTCATAGCCGGCTGCAACTTCGATTCGATTGCCCTCTACAATGGACCGCATCGCAGAATAAAATGCACCGGTTCCGAATCCAGGTTCCAAAAACCTGAGCCGACAACGCGAAGGTAGATGCGCAATTGCAAATTGCACAATGTCGTGCGTGCAGCGCCGATGGGGTAGCAAATTGTCCGAGTCTGTTACGGGCCATTTGTGATTTACCCGCATCGAGTTTCGTGAGAACGTTGAGCCGAGAAGACTCGTAATCAACTGATGGCGCCATAATTTACAGTCCCAGTTTTTGCAGGTCATCCATTCGGTGTTCCCATACCCAATCGATGCCTTCCGCCGCTTCGTAGCCTAGATATCCGGAATTGAAGTATCCACAGAGGAACAACACATAACGGATGTCAGCGCCGTATCTTCGCCTTAGCTGAGAAACCTTCGTTGCCTCCTCTTTGCGGCGCTTATTGGTGTTTGTGAAGTCCCCTGCTGATTTTGCTTCAATTAGCAACGGAAGTCGGTGTACTCGCCCCCGAAGTGGTTTCACCACGGCATCAACTGGAATGTTTATTGGTTGTGAGTCGTCCTTTAGGCCCGGCACATTTAATCGGAAAGCAAAACTTCCCGGTTTCATCGATTCTACGGCAACCCTCCCAGTGCAGTCGGTGTACCCGCGCGACTCAAGCCATGTCTTAATCTTTTGAAGTTGCCGCCGCTCTTGCGCGTTACGGACAATTGGATCGGCATTCGCCCCGCAAAGTCGGTCGGCAACGATCGTCGCAGCTCTATGTACTTCATGATTACTTGGGGCGGCCCCTGTTTCGAGCCAGGAGAAGATATCGGAGTCAACGAGGCGCATGATCATGTCCACGATTCGGCCGAGGTGCGAATCAATGGCAGCCGACTTCATGCGCAATGGAAGTATTCCTTTCTTTTCCATGGCGTTTACCAGAATCTTTGGCACGTCCGCAAGACCCACCAAACGGTCTCGCGCGATGGGCGGAGCTGTGGACATTCGCAATGCAAATAGTATTCCGGGATGAGTCTTTAATTCAGCGATTGTGAACTGCCGAAGGTAATTCGTACGTTCTAGCATTGCCTCTACATCTCGAGTTGCCTTTTTTCTCACTTCTCGAAATGTTTGTGGGGCAAACTGCAGAAACCATTCGTTGTATTGGTCAACTGAGAGAGCAATGTCGGATTTCCACGTATTTGGTTTAAAATAACTCTAACAACAAATGAAACTATGAGCGAAGTAATCAAAGTACACGTTGTTGACTATGGCGCGGGCCGCAACCTGATGATGCGCTACCGCGACCCGTTCACCGGCCGGCAGGTTGCCAAGACGGCTGGCACGCGGAACCAGAAAGAAGCGTTGAAGGCCGCGGCTAAGTGGGAGGATAACCTGCATAACGGCCGCTATCAGAAGCCGTCTAGGCTGACGTGGGAAGCGTTCCGCGACTTACTACGCGACCAATGCACTAACAGCGTTAGCCGCGAGCAGTGCGACGACGTACGAAGCCACGCTGAACGTGTTCGAGCGGACCTGCAATCCGCAGAAGCTTGCCGATGTATCAGCTGGCAAGGTAATGAGATTCGCCAAAGTGCTACGCGAGCAAAAACTGAGCGAAGCGACCGTCGGCCGACATCTGCGGCAGTTGAAAGTCATCTTGCGATGGGCTCAGCGGCAGGGGCTTTTGCAAACCCTACCGCAATTCGAGATGCCCAAACGAACTAGGGGTGTCTCGATGATGAAGGGCAGGGCAGTCGTCGCCGAAGAATTTGAGCGAATGTTGGCCAATGTTCCAAAGGTAGTCGAGAACGCGGCGGCAGCCTCGTGGCGGTTCTACCTGCAAGGGCTGTGGGATAGCGGCTTGCGGCTTACCGAATCACTGGTGCTGCGATGGGATGATGCACCGGGCGCCATCGTGGTGGACTTCTCTCACAAGCGACCAATGCTCCGCATTCCAGGCGAGGCCCAGAAGGCACGACGCGACCAGCTTTGGCCGATGACACCGGAGTTCGCCACGCTGCTTGAGAGCGTGCCTGAGGCCCAGCGGCGGGGCAGGGTATTCAAGCTGCTTGACATCGACGGCACGCTACTGCCGGCCAGTAGGACGAAAGTAGGTAAGCTGGTGACCGCGATAGGCAAGTCAGCCGGCGTGGTCGTCAACGACAAAGGCAAGAAAGCGTCGGCCCATGACCTACGTCGAGCGTTCGGCCAGCGATGGTCGCTGCACGTCATGCCGGCCGTGCTACGGGAGTTGATGCGGCATACCGATATCAACACGACCATGAAGTATTACGTTGGCCAGAACGCCGAAGCGACCGCGGACGTGGTTTGGGCCGCCGTGGGTAACACTGGCGGTAACACTCGCCAGCCTGAGCAAACAACTGATGTAAAAAAGCCCTAGAAAACTAGGTGGGGATGACAGGATTTGAACCTGCACTCCTTTTGGGAACTGGAACCTAAATCCAGCGCGTCTGCCAATTCCGCCACATCCCCGTGGTCGCGAATGCGAAGTGCATTGCAGTATAGTCGGCCATATATATGACGGCTAGTCGCGTGGCGCATCGAAATGCATTGCTAATTCGCTGCTGCTTCCAAAGACTGCATCGTCACCGGGACGGTTCGCTCGTGGCCGCGGCGCTCGGTGAGGAATGAGATTTCAGGCGCACCGCTGTCTAACAGCGCCAGAATCGCGGCCTGAAATGCCGCGGCGTCGGCGAAGGGTTGGCCGTTGATTTCGTAGATGCGGTCTTGGATAGCAATGCCCGCCGCGGCTGCGGGCGTGCCTTCCACGACGCGTGTCACCAGCACGCTGCCCGGCTCGGCCACGTCTTTGCGCCACGAAATACCCAGGCGTGGTGGCGGCGTATTGGCCGGTAACTGTGCCAGCGACATCCGCGCCAGCGGTCGCTCCATTGTGCGGCGCATGTTGTTGGTCTCGTGCCGGCCCCGGTCGCGATACGTTGGCAAGCGGTCCTCATTGGCTGCTTTCATGACGGCGCCCAATAAGTACCGGCCGATCTCGCGCAGTCCCTCGCGATTGATTTTTTCCACGTCATCGCTGGGCCGATGGTAGTCGTTGTGCAAACCGGTGTGCAGCATCACTACGGGGACTCGTTTTTCGACAAACGACCAGTGGTCGCTGTTGCCGTCCAGCTCCCACGTGAAATCGAGCCACAAAGGATTTTCTACCGGGCCGCTCATAAGCCGCCGCATACCAAATCCGGTCCTCGTGCCGTAGACAAACAGTTGCCCCTTACGCAAGCGGCCCGCCATGTCGATCGTGATAGCGAGCTTTACATCCTTTATGGGCAGTGTGGGATTGGCCAGCCAATGTCGCGAACCGACGAGCCCGTGCTCTTCGCCGTCCCAAAAGGAAAATAGGATCGAGCGAGGCGTGCGAAGACCCGACGTCGCGAAGGCTTCGATAGTTTCGAGCATCAGCGAAACGCCGCTCGCGTTATCGTCGGCGCCGTTGTGAATGCGGCCGGCGGGCCCATAGCTATTGCCGCGCCGGCCATAGCCGACATGGTCGAAGTGTGCGCCGACCACGATGATCTCGTGCGCACAACTCGGGATCGTCGCCCGGCTGCAAGGCGAGGACGTTCCGCCAGTCGCGGTCGAACGATTGGACAAAGTCGCCGTTGCTTCCGGCCGGTTTCAAGCCATGGTTGCGCAATTCCTTCGCGATGTAGCTGGCAGCGGCGTGGCCACCACGCGTGCCAGCTTCCCGCCCTTCGTAAACATCATCGGCCAGGACGGCGACGTGCTCGTAGAGTTCGTCACTGGTGATCGAGTCGAGCGCCGCAGTCAGCAACATGTTTGTCGCCGCTTCGGCAAAAGTCGTCGCTCGCAAGTGTAGCATCAATAAAATTGCCACTGCCCACATAGCGCTTGCGCATATTAGTTGAAGTCTCATTGTTGCTTACTCCCCGCTCCTCACCTGCAGACCTGCATCGAGCAGCCGCCGTCGACCACCAGCAATTCGCCAGTGATGAAATCATTGGTGATGAGCATGCGCACGGCCTCGGCCACTTGCTCCGAGGTACCCTCGCGGTGCAGCGGAATTCGCACGGCAAGGTTGTGGGCCTTGGCCTCGGGAGTCATGTTTTCGTGGAATCGCGTGCGGATGATACCTGGTGCAATACAGTTCACGCGGATGTTGTTGTCGGCCTCATCGCGGGCCAGCATCCGTGTGAAATGTAAGATGGCGGCCTTCGCCGTGCCGTAAGCGATCGCGTTGGGGCAGCCGCGGATACCGGCGACGGATGACACTAATATTACGGCACCTTCGCCCGCTTTGCGCATCAGCGGCAGGGCACGTCGGCACAGGAAATACGCCGCGTGAACGTGGACGTCAAACGTCGCCTTCCACTGCTCTGGTGGGCAGTCGTCGATGGTGCCCCACGACGGCCCGCCGGCGGAGTGGACCAAAATATCCAGTCCGCCCAGGCCGGCCTCGGTTTCCCGGACGATTCGCTCGTTTTCGTCGGGCCGCGCGACATCGCCGATGAGCGTGACGCATTTTCGCCCGGCATTTGCAATGGCCTGCCGCACCGCCGCAGCCGATTCGTCGTCGCTGCGGCCATTAATCGCCACATCGCAGCCTTGCCGCGCCAGATCGATGGCAATCGCCGCGCCGATCCCCTTCGTTCCGCCCGTGATCAATGCGCGTTTGCCGGTGAGGTTCATACAAGCTCCTAAGAACAGTCGTTAGTAGTTGGTCGTTAGTCGTAAGTAGTGATGTATTGCCTCAACTAACGACTAACGACTAAAGACTAAAGACTACTAACTACTTCCCAATACAGAACTTACTAAAGATACGGTCCAGCAGGTCGTCCGTGTAGACCGCACCCACAACTTTCCCCAGTTCATGCAGAGAAGTACGAAGTTCCACCGCGATCAGCTCACTTCCTATTCCGTCCGACGCAAGTTCAATTGCCCGATTTACGGCGTCCTCTGCCAACCGGATACTCGCATGGCAACGGCTCGACGTCGCGGCGACAGCTTGCCCATGCTGCGCGGTTCGCTCGCTTGTTAATATCGATCGCAATGTTTCGGCAAGCTCCTCCAGTCCCGTCCCGATTAAGGCGCGGTTACAACCAGTGGTTTGCTCCACTGCATGCGGGAAAATTGGTCGATGTTTGGCAGCAGATCACCCTTTGTCAGAACCAGCACTTCGCAGTCTGTGGCTTGCGATGCAATCGCAAACTCGCCGATTGCGTTGTCCATAGGTATTTCAATGCAATAAACACGCAGGGTGGCGCATTCACCGCTCCGTTCTGCAAGTTTCTTCGCTGTCGCGCTGATTTTTGCTGTCGAATCAGTGCGATCGGTCGCCGCATTTGAAGCTGCACTTGCATCGTGGATGCCTGCTTCGTCAATGCCAGCGGTGTCCACGACTTCGCACTGGATTCCGCCCAGCGAAATCGTGGCTATCAGGTAATCTCGCGTGGTGCCGCGCTGGGGCGAGACGAGCGCGGCAGGCGATTGCGGTTGGTCCGTGCCGGTACGACATCCATACGTTTTGACCAGAGCATTAAACAGGCTGCTCTTCCCCGCGTTGGGCCGGCCAAGGAGCACGATTTGCTGAGCGGCTCCACGCGCGTGCCGTGACGCCAATTGGTCAGCAGTCTCCATCAGCAACTGCGCGGCGGACTGCAATCGCCGCACGACTTGCTCGGCTGAAACAAATTCGATGTCCTCTTCGACAAAATCGAGGCCTGCCTCAAGCTCCGCGAGCAACTGCAATAATTCCTCGCGCAAACGTTGCAACGGCTTGGAAAGACCGCCGGCCATTTGCGCAAGCGCGGTGCTAAGCACGTCGGGTGCCTGGGCATCGATGACGCCCAGCACGGCCTCCGCTTGGGTCAGGTCAATTCGGCCCGCCAGGAACGCGCGTAACGTATATTCGCCTGGCTCTGCCAGCCGAGCGCCGGCCGCGCAGAGTGTGGCCACCAGCGCTTCCAAAAGCGGCGGCGAGCCAAATGTGTGCAGCTCCACCACCGGTTGGCGAGTGTAGCTGCGGCGGGTGGGCCAAACAAACAGGTCGCATGGTACCTGGTGCAGCGCATCATTAAGTTCAACCCACACTTCCCCGCGCACTGACGTGGGCTGACGCAACCGAACGAGCGACTCACCACCATGGCACAAAATAATTGTGACGCAACAGCGATCGCGTCCGGTCCGCTGATTCGAAGCATGCCTCGCGCAGCGCCGCCCAGGGCCGTCGCTATCGCACAAATCGTGTCGTCCGGATGATAGGGCATGGAGACGGGCGATGCCGGCAGTCCGCAACACGAGCCAGATTCACTCGCTCCGGCTGATCGACCTAGGTTTTCGGCGACCTCTTTCGCTTCCGCTTGGACGAGTCTTTCGGGCCGGGACTGCCGTTGGGGCCCGGTTTGCCGCCGTTGCTCGGCCCCTTGCCGCTTGCTCCCGGCGACGTGCCCGTGGTACCGCCACCGCCTGCTGCAGCGGCCGGCGGCGTGGCTTTCGGTAGAAGTTTCCGCTCGGCAATGCCCCACAGACTCGACGCGATAAAGTACAGGCACAAGCCGCTGGCCACTTTGTAGAACAACAGGCCCATGAAGATGGTCATCCACTTCATCATCTTCTGCTGCATAACGGCCTGTTCCGTCTCGGCCGGCGGCATCGCCATTTTTTGCGTGACGAGAAACAGGGCAACGGTCACCAGCGGCAAAACGTTCAGGTACGGACCGAGGCCGAAGATGCCGATGCCGTTGTCGACAAACTCAGGCATCACTCCGGACCAATTCAGAAACATGTCCGGCGCCGCGAGGTTCGAGCACCAGCGGATCGCCTCGCTGAACAGCGGCGACATGCGTAACTCCACGTCCACCATCAGCGCCCGATAGAGCCCGATAAAGATCGGCAGCTGCAGAAACACCGGCAAGCACCCGCCCAGCGGATTGATGCTGTGCTTGCGATACAGCTCCTGAATCGCTTGGGAGCGTTTCTGCATGTCGGCCTTGTATTTTTCGGAGATGCGATCCATCTCCGGCTTGAGCGCCTGCATGCGGGCCATATTCTGCGTCTGCTTGAAGCTGATCGGAAACATCGCCCCGCGCACCAGCACCGTGAGCATCACGATCGCGATGCCATAGTTGCCGATAATCGAGTAGAAGAAATGCAACAGCCAAAGCATCGCCCGGGCCACGGCGGCGAACAATGCCAGGCCGTAGTACACGATATCTTTGAGCGAATAATCCGGGTCGCCGGCGGCCTGATAGTTGGCCAACAAGTTCGGCCGCTTGGGACCCATGAATATCTGGTAACTGTCGCGGTGAGTGGCTCCAGCGTCGACCTGCAGCGATTGACGCGTCATGCGGCAGGTGACGTTGGTAAATGTGACGGGCGTCCGCGCATCGAGCGGCGTTCCAACCACGATCGCCTCGGTCGTGTCGAACCACGCGTCGTTCAGCTCTTTGCGCACTGGAATCATGACGGCCGCAAAATATTGTCCGTCGACTCCCGTGTACGTTAGCGCCTGCCCGTCGCCCATCGGCTCGACGTCGCCCGCGGCAATCTGCGGGCAATCGATTTGCCAGACCGGGTTGCCGTCGAACCGGACGACGACGTCGCGCAGGCCGCCGCCGCCGAACCAGCGGTGCCGGCTGATTTTGTGTGCGAACCACCAGCCCTCGATCGGCATGCCGGTGGGACCATCCATTTGGTAGACAATCGTCTGCGGCGCTTGGCCGGCGTTGCGCAGCTCGATGTCCAACGTCAAATGGTAGCCCGGATAGTCGACGTCCTCCCGCTGCGACTGCGGCACGGGCTCGAGCGTGTACCGCTTGAGAATCTCAATATTCCACTCTGGCAAAGCACGTCGAAATGTGATCGAAGTCGCGTTATTGTCCGCCACTTCCCAGTTGCCCGCCTTCAACAGCTCGGCGACCTGTTTTGCGTTGGCCGTGTCCAACGGCTGGCCGTTCAGATTCACCACGGTCATGAGGTACGACTGCGGATCGTCAAAATCGGCCGGCGGCTCCGCGTCGCGCATGTAAAAGTTGTCGATCTCCGGTCGCACCACGGCGAACGGCCGCCAAATCAATTTTTCTACGACAATTGGTTTCGCTCCGCGGTCACCACGGCGAATCTGAAGCGTGATCTTCTGGCCCGGCAACGTTTTGGCGAGTGCAGTGCGCAAGTCATCGACCTTGCGCACCTCCGTCGCTTGGGGGTCGCCGACGCCGACAATGACATCGCCAACCGCGAGGCCGGCCGTCGCGGCCGGTGTGCCCGCGCCCACGGCCTGGACTTGCACGCCGCCGTTCACGGGCGTGAGCTCCAGCTCGCCCAGGTAGCCGGTACGATCATGCTGGTCGCGGTAGCGCGGGCTGGACATCTCGGCCCGCCGCACCGACGCACCCTCCGTGGTCACGGTGACCAGCATCCGGTAACCGCTTTCTGGATCGAGCGAGCCAAGCGTGAAAAACTGCGTGGGAACGGCAGCCGCCGCCACGGGCGGCAACGGATTGGCTGGCGCAGCGTCGGGCGGTTGCTCGGCTGGATCCGTCTGGGCGGCGACTTCCGCCTCCGCATTAACGGCTTCGCCATCTTCCGCCGCGGCGCCCTCCAGTTGCTCAGCTTCGGGGACCGCGGCCTGTTTCGGCTTTTGTGGTGGCGGAAACAAGACGCTGAACGACAGCATGATCGCTGCCGAAAGCATCAGAAACGCAATAAAGCGGCGTTGGTCCAAAATTGAGAATCCTGGTTAGAAGACGAAAGGTGTTAGTCGTTAGTCGTTAGTAAATGCAGTAGACCGAAGCGCCCGCAATCTCATGACCTACGACTAACGACTAACGACTACCTTCCCTGCTTGATCCGGTCGCCTAAGAAGTCGTCCAGGTCGGGAATGCTGTAAATCTTGTTGGCGGTCACGGTCGGATCATATTCTACGCGGCGGAAGGTGAGCTGGTGTGGCTCCTGGACCACGTAGCAGGGCCGCGGATCGCCGTCGCGAGGCTGGCCGACCGAGCCAACGTTGCACATGAACTTCTGTTCCTCGAAGCGGTAGACAAAGCCCGTTTCGTCGGGCGTCATGAAATTGCGGCTCTCGGTAAAGACCCCCGGCACATGGGTGTGGCCTTGAAAGCAGCCAAACTCAATCAGGCTGAACAATTTCTCCATCTTTTTCTGATTATAGATGTCTTCCGGAAAGACATATTCGTTGACCGGGTTGCGGGCCGAGCCGTGGACATACAGCCATTTAGTGTCGCGGTGCGTACGGGGCAGGGCGCCCAGGAAGTCCCACCGGCGGTCGACCGACGAACGATCGCCGCGGGGGTTTTCCAATTGATCGCGCGTCCAAAAAATTGCCCGCTCCGCGCCCGTGTTAAATCCCTCCGGATCGAACAGCGCACCCTGATCGTGATTGCCCAACAGGCACACGCGGGTGGTTTCGATTACCAGGTCGAGGCACTCGCACGGATTGGGTCCGTAGCCGATAATATCACCCAGACAGAAAACGTCCTCGACGCCTGCAGCGCGCACGTCGGCCAGCACGGCCTGGAGCGCTTCCAGGTTGCCGTGAATGTCGCTGATAATCGCCCGTTTCAACTCACGGCTCGCTTCGGCAAGTTAGGTTGGCAAAACAACTGGATGGGAGGCGGCACAGCCGCTCCTGAAATTATAGGCGCGCAATGGACGCCACCTCGACGCGGAGTTTGAACTGAGGGCTCGACGTTGCGGCAAATATCGGGCGACGGCTAGTAATCCGGTAGTTTAGGACTCCCCTAGGCAAGGGTCAAGCCGCATTGATTCGGCGGCACGAGTGAATCGGCGGGGCGAATATCACCAAGCAAAACCATGCGAATCCTCGCGGTCGAAACCTCAGGGCGGCACGGGTCGCTGGCCGTTCTATCCGGCGAAGCGGATGGAGCGAAATTGCTACGCGAAACATCGTTGGGCGGCGAGCAGCGAACTGCTCAGGCGCTGGCTCCCGCGCTGCGCAATTTGTTGGCTGAAACGAATTGGCCGCCGGCATCGATCGGCATGGTAGCGGTTGCCGTCGGGCCCGGCTCGTTCACCGGCTTGCGAATCGGCGTCACGACGGCGAAAGCATTCGCTTATGCGGTAGGCGCGGAGATCGTTGGCGTCAACACGCTCGAAGTGTTGGCGTGGCAGGCGCCTCAATCTGCGGCGCCATTGTGGGCGATCATCGACGCGCAGCGGCAGGAGTTATTCGCTGTGAAGTTCGAAATGAACGATGCCGGTGGAATTGCGATGTCGAAGGAGACACGGATAATTCCACAAGATGAGTGGCTTGCCGGCCTGCGTGCGGGCGATCGAGTGACCGGACCCGCGCTGGAGCGACTGCTGCCGCGGCTGCCTGCTGGAATTATTGCCGTGGCGGACGAGCAATGGCAGCCGAAAGCCGCCGCCACGGGAAAACTCGCATGGCAAATGTACCAAGCCGGTCAGCGCGACGACGTTTGGAAACTGGCGCCCGCCTACTATCGCCCCAGCGCAGCCGAAGAAAAGCGAGCCCGAGTAGGCCCTCAATAAACATCTAGCGGCGGAGCTTGTTCCGCGGCGTTCCTACGCACCTTACTCCTGATACGGCATCAAAATCTCATCCGCTTCCACACCGGCAAGCGAACGAAATTGGCCATCGGCGATCGCTGCGCCTAACTCCGTCGTGCGTCGGAAATAATGATTCGTTGGCCGCCGACCCAGCAACTTCTGCCGCAAGTTTTGGCAGAGGACATCCGCCGCGTCGCGCACCAACGGTTCGTCATGCCGCGCACCATACAAGCTCGTGGTGAGCATCGTGATCAGATCCTGCGCACGCTGCGACAGCTCCGCCATGCGGCACTGCCGGTCGGCGAGCTTCAACTGGAACTTGCTCATCGTGCCGGAGATTTCCAGCGCCATCCGCTGCAGGCGCTCGCAGGCGAACTCGGCATGCTCGCGCAGCGGCTTGGGCATGTCGGGCAATTGCGCGGCCGCGACCGGCCGCAACCGGCGCGCCGATCATCCACTTGGCGTACGGGCAGGGCGACGTCCTTCAGCGCCCACGCGTGGGCCGGGTTGCAGCGGATTGGGCTTGCTTGATGCCGGCCGCCGCCAGCGCTTTGCCGATCGGCTCGAAATACGTCTTGCCGTGGTCCTTCACGAGCGACTTGAAGAAGCCCATCGCCAGCATCTCGCCTTCGCCTTCGTAGATGCACGGCGCCAGGTACTCGTGAACGTTGTCGCCGAACGTGTGGCCCGTGCAGGAACGACCGGCCGCCGTGCGTCTTCATGAA
Organism: uncultured Planctomycetota bacterium; assembly: GCA_963786455.1. Lineage (GTDB taxonomy): Bacteria > Planctomycetota > Planctomycetia > Pirellulales > Lacipirellulaceae > JABDGM01. Next base: position 17,602 of record CAWAZX010000027.1, read on the forward strand.
CAGCTCGATGGCCGCGTGCTTCTGCGCTTCGCTGCCAAAGATCTTGGCGACGATGCATTCCATCTCGCCGCGGTAGCCGCGATCGATGAGCCCCGCGCACCAGGCCACGAGCGCATCGCACGCCACGATCAGCCCCGCCAATTCGCCCAGGCGGCGCCGCACCAGCTCGCGGGTGACGATCGGCTGCGCCGTACGTGCGGCGGAACTTGGCCCACGGGATCATGCTGGCCATCATCAGCCGCATCGTGCCGGCCGCGTTGGCGCACAGGGCGACGCGGCCCAGGTTGAGCCCGTGATAGGCGATCGTCAGCCCGTCGCCGCGCGGCGGCGTGAGCAGGTTCGCCGCCGGCACGCGGAAGTCGCTGAAGACGATGCCGCGGTTGTACGTGTGCTTCAGCGCCCACAGCCCGTACTTGCGGAGCTGGAAGTGCTCGTTCTCCTCGTGCGGCAGCTCGACGATCAGCACGGCCGGCTTGTCTTCGATCAGGCACACCAGCCCGATCGTGCGGCCCGGCACGACGTTGGTGATGAACAGCTTCTCGCCGTTGACGACATACTCGTCGCCCTCGCGCCGCGCCGTGGTGCGCAGGGCCGTGAGATCGCTGCCGGCACACGGCTCGGTGAGCGCAAACGCGCTGAGCCGCTCGCCGTCGGCCAGGCCCGGCAGGAACCGCTGCTTCTGCTCGGCGTTGCCGAACGTGCGCACCGGATCGACGGCGCCGATGCAGCCGTGCACCGACGCCAGCCCGGCGACCGTCGGATCGACCAGTCGCCATCCGCGTCAGAAACGGCGCGAACGAGCTGAACGGCGCGCCCGAGCCGCCGTATTCCTTGTCGACCAGCAGGCCCCAATAGCCGGCGGCTGCCAAGCTCGGCGAGCACCGGCTCGGCGATCTTGCCGTTCGTCGTTGTGCAGCGTGCCGGCGTCGCTGTGCCGCTGCACGACGGCGATCGAGTCGTCCATCACCCGCTGCACGTCGGGCGGCGTCTTGGGCGGCGCGCTGGCGAACAAGCTCGACCGGCACGCCGCGGTCCCACACGGCGCGATGGGCCGGGCTGTTGACCGTTTGATACTCGGCCGCGAACAGCGCTTCGACCTGGTCGTCGGCCGTGTCGATGGCGCCGGTCCGCCGGGCTTCGTCGGCGCTCTTGCCGCCGAGCTTGAGCGCCGTCTCGGCAAACGAGGTTTCGGGGCTGCGTGCGTTCGGCTTGCGGTGCTTCCGTGGTCATTCGATGGTCCTTGATGTCGGTCGGCGAGGCACAACCACAAGTGCCTGTTCCATTATAGGTCAGGCGACCGCTGCGGTTGTTGGACGGCAACGAACAGCCTATCATGATTTTCCGCGTCCGCCCACGGTGATTGACTGCTGTGTATGGCGGCACGTCGCCGGCGACCTGTTAGCGTCGCGGCTATCGCTGCTGACGCGTTCGCTCTCAGACCCTGAACCCTGAACTCTGAATCCTCCCATGCACGATCCTCGCATCGACCAGCTCGCCGACATCCTGCTCGACCACAGTTGCCGCATCAAGCGCGGGCGAGAAGGTGCTCATCGAGGCGTTCGACCTGCCGGAGCCGACGCTCGTCTGCCGGCTGGTCGAAGGCGCGGCCGAGCGCGGCGCCGTGCCGCTGGTGACGTGGAAGAACAACGCGGTGCTGCGGTCGCTCTACCGCACGGCGACCGAGGAGAGCATGAAGCTGGCCGGCGCAGTTCGAGAGTGGCCCGCATGGAGCAGGTGCAGGCCTACATCGGCATCCGCGGCGCCGCCAACAGCAGCCAGTTCGCCGACGTGCCGCAGGAGAAGATGGACCTCTACCAGCAGCACTGGTGGAAGACCGTGCACAGCGACGTGCGCGTCCCGAAGACCAAGTGGGTCGTGCTCCGCTATCCGACCGACTCGTTCGCCCAGGCGGCCAACATGAGCACGGCGGCGTTCGAGGATTTTTACTTCGACGTCTGCACGGCCGACTACGCGGCGATGAAGGAAGCCCAGGAGCCGCTGGCCGAGCGGATGCGAAGCGGCCGACCGCGTGCGGATCGTCGCGCCCGGCACGGAGCTGGAGTTCTCGATCAAGGGCATTCCGGTGATCCCCTGCTTGGGCGAGCGCAACATCCCCGACGGCGAAGTGTTCACCGCGCCGGTGCGCGACAGCATCAACGGCCGATCCGCTTCAACACGCAGTCGCGCTACCAGGGCACGGTGTTCGAGCGACATCGAGTTCGAATTCAAGAACGGCAAGATCGTGCAGGCCACGGCCAACGACACCGAGAAGATCAACGCAGATCCTCGATTCCGACGAAGGCGGCCGCTACTGCGGCGAGTGGGCGATCGGCATGAACAACCGCGTGCGGCACCCGATGCTCGACACGCTGTTCGACGAGAAGATCGGCGGCTCGCTTCCACCTCACGCCCGGCAAGGCCTACGACATCGCCGACAACGGCAACCGCAGCCGCATCCACTGGGACCTGGTGCTGATCCAGCGGCCCGACTACGGCGGCGGCGAAATCTGGTTCGACGGCGAGCTGGTGCGCAAGGACGGCCGGTTCGTGCCCGACGATTTGCAGCGACTCAACGTGGGGTTGTAGTTGCATCGGGTGGCTGGGGTCGAGGCTCGCCGAGCCCCAGATGATCGCAAATGGCAGTCACGATGTTGAGAACCGGGAACTCGCTGACGCTCGACCCCAGCCACCCTGATATCTACTTTCGCGTGACGTGCCACAACGTTTCAACCGCCCATGCGGCGAATCGTGCGCAGGCGGCTAGCAAGGCATGTGTACCAATTCCCAGATCCGTCCACTGGGAATGTTCACGCACGAGGTCCTCGGCCATCTGGGTACTCTTGCCCTCCAATTCGGCCCACTGGCGCACTGCATCTCGGCACTCTTGCACGCGGCATATTCTTTCCACGGGTCCATGGCGGGCGCACCGGCGACAAAGAGCGGTGATTAACAATGACCGACCGCTCACGTAGACATCCGCTGCGCTGGCAGGTTCGCGCCGCCAAGGAGACAGGTCCAATTATTGAATCTGCGTGCTCTACCTCGAGCGTCTGACACTAGCTGGACCCGTCGTCAGCTATCGCCGGCTTTGCAGGATGCGGCTTTGCTCCATCGCGTCCTCGGCCATGCGGATGTAACCAAGGTTGTTCGTGCCGGCGAATGCCCGCTGATAGGTCACACTCAGCGCGGTAAAGCTGAACGGATCGTTCGGTTCGATCTCGCACACTTTGCGGGCGTGGGCGATGGCCTCGTCATGCCGGCCCAACTTCTGTAGCACGACTGCCAGTGCCGAGTGGGCGAGCGCGTAGTTTGGGTCGAAGCCCAGCGCTTCATTGAATTTAGCAACGGCTTCGTCCAGCTTACCGGCGTCTTTTAGTTTGTCGGCTTCATCGTAGAGCTTAACGGGATCGGACATCGAATATTCCTTTCGCTTGACAATATCATTAGATCAAACTCAGCACTTCGCGGGCTGCCGCAACGGTCGATTCAATATCCTTCTCTGTGTGGGCCGCGGATACGAACAGAGCTTCAAACTGGCTGCAGGGCAAATACACGCCGCGCTCCAGCATGCCCCAGAAGTACCTCGCAAATCGTGCCGTGTCACACCGGCTGGCTGTCGGCCAATCAATAACTGGCTGCTCGTTGAAAAACAGTGTCATCATGCTGCCGACACGGGCCAGCTGGTGAGCGATTCCCGATGATTGGGCGGCTTCGCGCAGCCCAGCTTCGAGGCGAAGGCTCAATGCCTCCAGACGTTCGTACGGTGGATCATCGCGCAGAGCGCGGAGCATCGCGCAGCCGGCAGCGGTGGCCAGCGGGTTGCCGCTCAGCGTGCCGGCCTGAAACACTTTGCCGGCCGGCAGCACGTGATCCATCACATCGGCCCGGCCGCCGTACGCCCCGACCGGCAGGCCGCCGCCAACGATTTTGCCAAGCGTCGTGATGTCGGGATCGATGCCGAGCAATTGCTGTGCGCCGCCGTAGGCCACGCGGAAGCCCGTCATCACTTCGTCGCAAATCAATAGTGCGCCGTGCCGTCGTGTCACATCTCGCAATGCGACGAGAAACTCGCGACTGGGCACCACAACGCCCATATTCCCGACCACCGGCTCGAAGATCACGCCGGCGATTCGCGATCCGTGCGCCGTGAAATGCCGCTCGCAGTCCGGCCACGTCGTTGTATTGCAGCACCAGCGTATCGCGACTTGTGCCAACGGTGACGCCTGGCGAATTGGGCACCGCCAGCGTCGCGGCCGAGCTGCCCGCCGCCACCAGCAAGCTGTCGACATGCCCGTGGTAATTGCCGGCGAACTTCACAATCACATCGCGGCCCGTGAAACCCCGGGCCAGCCGAATCGCGCTCATCGTGGCTTCGGTGCCGGAGCTCACGAGCCGCACTTTTTCGATGCTCGGCACGGCCTCGATGATCAATTCGGCGAGTTCGTTCTCGGTCTCAGTCGGGGCACCAAAACTCGTGCCGCGCCGCGCCGCCTGCGACACCGCTTCCACCACAGCCGGATATGCGTGACCCAAGATGAGCGGCCCCCACGAGCCGACGTAATCGATGTACCGGTTGCCGTCGACGTCCCACAGATACGCGCCCTGCGCCGCGTTCGACAACAATCGGCTCGCCGCCCACCGCGCCGAACGCCCGCGCCGGGCTGTTCACGCCGCCCGGCATGAGCTGCAATGCCCGCTGGAATATCGCGTGGCTTCTCGCGGTCGTTCGACATTCGTCATTCGTCATTCGTCATTTCCATCCGCTCGAGCCGCTCTCGAGCTTGCGCTACGGTTTCTGCCGCCCACGTCTCGTGCTCGTACAAATCGATGATCGCGCGGATACATCGCTGCGGCCTTCGGTCGGATCGCTCGCCACTAGTCGCGACGCCGTTTCAAGCCGCTCCTGAATCTCGGCCAGCTGCACGTCCCGCCGTTTGGCAATGTCTTTCTGCAATTCAGCGAGCCGGCGCCGGGCTAATTGCACGACAACGGCGGCGCGGCTCTGTCCATTCGCTCGATCTCCGCTATTTGCAGTCCCGTTGCTCGCGTGTTCCGGAGCATTTTCGGCGTATAAATCAATGAGCGACTGGAGCGTCGATAGCGCCGCGTCGGGCGAAGTTGACTCGGTATCAACGGCCTGTAGATAGAGCTGCTCGACGGGCAGCAGTGGTCGATCGGACAATCCGCCGCGGGCCTCGCGTTGCAACTTGCGCTCGGCTTTATCGAACAAGATCTCGTCGCGATAGCCTGCAACTTTGGCCACACGTGGATCATCCGGATACACTCAAGGAACTCATTGATCTCCTGCTCCGTGGTTGCCACTCGAAGCCTCGTCGGCGACGATGCGCGAGCCGTAATCGTTCGATACAGATTCATCGGCCGACGGCGGGCGCGACAAATACATCGCGACTGCGCCCATCCCGGCCAGCACCGCGGCAACGCCGCCAATTGCGTGGCGACGACAATCCACGACCGCTGTGCTTCGGCTCGCCGCCGCAGCTCATCCTCTTCCACGGTCGTGAAGCGGGTCGGTCGTTCAGCACGGCGGCGCTGGCGACAGCGCGGCGAAGAACTCGCGGGCACGACGTCCGATGCACGGTTGGCCAGCAACTTCGTCGGCAGCCATGGTGATTGCGTCCTGCGATCGGGTGGCGTGCGGTTCTCTTTGGGGCTCGCTTCGGGCGACACAATGGGCCGCTTTCGCTGCTGATCCACGTCCAACTGAGTTACTTCGGCAGCCGACAATTGGATCGGTCTTCCTCCGTGCCGTCTGTCGCAGGGTGGTCGCCGCCAAAGCGAAATCGTCCGATGCCGGCCGCGACAGCGCCTTGACCATCGCTTGTAGATGCCGCGCGAGCACTTGCGTGTTGGGAAACCGCTCGGACGGGTTCTTGGCCAACAGCTGCATGATCACGCGCTCGAGCTGTTCCGGCGTATCGGGCGCGTAGCGGCGCACCGGTTCGGGCTTGGCGAACCGCTGGAGCTGCAGCATCTGCGGCAAGTTCCTGGCGAGAAACGGCGGCCGCCCGGCCAACAGCGCGTACATCACGCCGCCGAAGCTGTATTGATCGCAGCGAGCCGTCACCGGGCGGCCGTCGGCCTGTTCCGGCGACATGTAATCGGCCGTGCCCAGCACGCCGCCCGCCGTGGTTAGCTGGGTTGTGCCGAAGAGTCGGGCGATGCCGAAATCGGCCAGCTTCACGCGGTCTTCGCCGTACAGCAGGATGTTGGCCGGCTTGATGTCGCGATGCACAATGCCGTGATCGTGGGCGTGCTTCAGCGCGAGCGAAAGCTGGATGGCGATATTCGTGACCTCGCGCCAGTTGAACCGCCGACCTGCTTTGAGCTCGTCTTCCAGGCTCACGCCCTCGACCAACTCCATGGAATAAAACAAAACGCCGTCTTGTTCGCCGTAGCCATACAGTCGAACGATGCCCTCGTGGCGGAGAGTCTTCAGCGATTCGATTTCCGCCTCAAACCGCTCACGAAATCCCTCGGCCATCGCCAGATGCGGGGACAGCGCTTTGACGGCCACTCGCTGCCCGGTTTGCGTGTCGGTCGCCTCGAACACCGAGCCCATGCCGCCTTTGCCGAGCGGCTTACCGATTTCATAGGGTCCGAGGCGAGTCAGTTGCATGGCTGGCCGTATACCTAGCTATCGTATAAAAATCTAAACCGCCAAGACGCCAAGGACGCCGAAGCATCGGCATCGCCGGGTCGCCTGATCACTTCTGATGCTAGCCTGCTACATTCTCACGGATCACCAATGAACGTGATTTAATATTCTCTTGCTTCTTGACGTCTTGGCGGTTGTCTTTCTGTTTGAGTAATCGACTCTTTTACTCACGGGCTTCCGACGAGCTAGCATCACTTCATCGTATCAACTCCGATTCTCGTGAACCAGCAATGTCGGTGCAAGCTGGCGCACAGGCAGTGGTTGCTCTTGAACTTGCCGGCCGATTCGGCTAGAAGCCGCACTCTTTCTCGATTGTAGAATTGCGCCTCATTGTCGCGCCAATTGTGCGGAGTCAATCGCATGCGCCGCCATTAATTTCCCTGCCGTCATTCAACAGCAATCGCCGTCGCTTTGCTGCTCACGATTCTCGCCGCTCCGGCACAGACTGCGGAAATAGCACGGCCGTACAAAGCGCAAATCGTCACGCCCGGCGCACGGTGCCAGTGGACCAGGCGAAAACTACTACCCCACGGATACGCTTGCCCAGGGTGACGTCGTGGAAGTGTATCGAGAGAACGCCGGCGGCTGGCTGGGAATCCGTCCGCCAGAGGACAGTTTCAGTTGGGTATTCCGCGGCATGTGAAACGACTCGACAATGGCCTGGCCGAAGTAGAAAAGGACGATGTCCCCTCGCGCATCGGCAGTCGCGTCAGCGACCAGCGCAACGCCGTGCAGATACGGCTGAAGAAGGGCGAAGTGGTGGAAATCATCGGTGAGCAATCGATCGACGGCGAGACGTGGTACAAGATTGCGCCGCCAGCCGGCGAGTTCCGTTGGATCCAATCCCGACACTTCGCACAAACCGACCGGGCTCCGCGGGGTGAACCATCAACAGATGAACCCCAGCCGGTCGAACAATCGTTGCCGCCGATCGTTACTGTCGCGGCAACCACTGAAAGTGCAGCTCCCGGCGCCACACCTGTCGTGCAAGCAACCGAGTCGCAACCGGCGGCGCAGCAGAAATGGCGTGCCGCGCCAGCCGATGCGATGCCAATGAGGGGCTGCGCCCCGTTGGCTGCCGATAGCGCTGACAGCAAGACGCCGACCCCGGCATCCGATACAGCCGCTGCAACGACTTCGCAGTCGTCCCCTTCGAACGCACCTTCGCCGCAACCAACCGCTCCGTTGGGCGACGAATGGCTCGCCGCCTGACCGGCGTTGAGTTGCAGCTTTCGCGAATCGTCGCCAAACCGCCAGTCACCTGGCAGATTGACCCGCTGGCCCGCGAAGTCGAGCAACTCCTCGCACAGGCCAAAACGGCCGACGAGCGCCAAGCGGTGCAGTCGACGCTGGCCAAGATCGACCGCTTTGCTGCGATCGGCCGACGCTATCGCGGCGACCGACTGGAACAGTGGCCGCACCACCCGGCCAACCGCCAATCACGCCGATCGCAGACAGCCAACAGCCGGCAGCCGAAAGCCTCGGCTACGACGCCGTCGGCATCCTGCGGCCAGTCGTCTCCAAGCGAACCGGTGCACCGCAGTTCGCGCTGCTCAACGAACACGGCCAGGTCGTGTCATTCGTCACGCCGTCACCGGACGTCAACCTGCAGCCGTACGTCGGCCACCGCATCGGCGTCACCGGCAGCCGCGGATACATCCCCGAGTTTCAACGGGCACACGTCACTGCCGGGCGTGTTGCGCCGTTCGGCAAGAATGTGCTGCGATAACGTTGTGACATGGGGAGCATTCGCGGGAGCTTAGCAAAGGTCGGAATCTCAATTTCCGGAGCGATGGTTGGCCAGTGACTATCGCCAACGGTGGCAAACACCGCGTCGACCGTATCTGTGTCTCTCAGTGAAGACGTGCCCGACAGCGGGGGATTCATCCCTCGCGGAGTACAGCTCGTGCTGTGCGAACTCAGGTTTAGGAGAGGTCGACGACAAGCAGGGAACCCGTCGATTGGCTAGTGGTCGCCTGCCCTCGCTGGTGAGTCAGTTGCCGGTCCTCAGCGGGCCGCGTGTTTCCAGCCGTGTGTCGATGACCGATGAAACTCTTACTTCCATAGACGGGGCCGGCGGGTCGGCGATGCCCTGCGGATTGGTGTTGCCTGCTGCCAGCGCGAAGAGAGTGCGGCCGCTTGGCTGCCCGAGGTGCGGAAGGCGGCGGTGTTGTACTGATAAACTAGGTCGGTGCCGCTATCGACGATCCAGATATGACTGACATTGGCCGGGTCGATCGTGATTCCGGTCGGTGCCTTGTTGGCGGATCGATGGTCCAGCTTCCCAGCAAACTGCCGGGAGTCGAGTATTTGAAGACCTTGTCCGTCGGCGGAATCGTTGACCACCCAGAGAAGCTGCCCGTCGGTGACGATGTCCTTCGATTCTAATTGCTGCTCGCGTCTTGTTCAGAGGCTGAAGCTGCTGGCGGCGTTCTGGCTACCGGAAAGGCGGCTAGCGGCACCGGCATAGCGAAAGACCTTGTCGCTTTTGCTATCGACGATCCAGACGTCGGTCCCGTCGGTGGCGATCCCTTCGGGCGTGGCGCTATTGGCCATAGTGCCGGCGGTCCATGAGCCGAGAAGAGGCGCCGCGCGGCACTGTAGACGTAAACCTTGCGATTGGCGTCAATGACCCAAGTCTTATCGCCCGCAATCGTGCTGGCCACGCCGCGCGGCGCGGTGTTGCCCGAGCCCAGCGACGTGTCGCCCCGGGCGATCCATCTGCACCATACTTGTAGCTGCGATATTGGTCGCGGCATCATTCACGACATAGAACTTCACATCGTTGTCGAGGTTGGTGACCGAGACGTCGGCCGGATTGAGGCCGTTGAAGCGTGCGTCGGCGCTCGCAGCCACGCCAAGAACGATCGAGTAAGACACATCGCCGTCTGTCAGATCGTCGTCGCTCCGGTGATGGTCACCGTCTGCGGCACGTTCCAATTGTCGGCGGTGAAGACGAGACTCGTAACGGAAGCCACTCCTTCCGACGCATTGCTGGAGGCGACTGGAATCTGGACGTCGGCGGTTGGCGCTGTGGAAAGCACGACGCTGAAGCTGGCAGTTGCCCCCGCTTCGCTAGTGATGAGCGGATAAGACGCCGGCGTCACGAAGATGGCTGCTTCCGGTGTGTCGATTGAGACGGTGTACTGTCCGACCCAGCCGTAGGCGGCCGTCTTCAGCACGGACAGGAAATAGCCGCCGGGCAACGAGGTTGGGGACAATTTCGGCGGATTGCATATCGAATGGGGCGGCTGCCGCCAGAAGTTCGCCCGGCGGCATTCGAAGCTCCAGGACTGCATCGAGGTTGGGGCCAATCGCGGCGACATTGGTCGCCATGTGATAAATGCCCTCGGCCGCGACCGTGAAGGAGAACACATCCACATCGTCGTTCGGCGCCGAGGATGCCGCTGCCGCTCCAGATGCTGCCGTCGGTGGCCAGCGGCGTCGCGGCACTCAGCGAGTTCGCGTGATCGTCCGCGCGATAGCCGAAGCCGTTGACGCTGCCAGCGATGATTGCCATATCGTCCTGGTACTCGGTTGGTCCGTAGGTGCTGGTGCCGTTGTGCCAGGTCGTGACGTCCTTGGACGAGGTGCCCATGATGGGCCTCCAGTCCCCACTGCCGGTGGAGTTTTCTTCCGTCTTGACGCCGTTTTGGTCATACACGCTCTGATGATGCAGGCCGAACGAGTGGCCTGCTTCGTGGGACGCCGTGTCACCGGGCCATTGCGAATTGTCCGAAAATACGTACGCGACGTTGGGGATCGAGTTGGTGAACGAGTTGATATATGCGACTCCGCGAACCACCGCGCCGTACCAACTGCCGTTGCCGCCGATGGAAATTCGCATCGCCACGCCGTTGGCGGCGGTCTCGGGGACTCCCGGTGCAAGCTCGGGCGGCTCGACCGTCGTGACATTGACATTGAACGGAGCGAAATCCTCCGTGACCCTGCTCCAGATGTCGTAGATGCTCTCTAGCTCCGCGTCGCTGAAGGTCGTCGGGTCGCCGTCTTGATCAAAGACGGGCGTTGTGATGTTGCTGTAACTGCCCCACTGCGCTTCGAAGTGGCCGTTGAGATCGAGATAGAGCTGGCGGTCGTGCCTGGTCGCTGTGCAGCTGCGGGAAGCTGGAGAGCGGGTGCAGGGCGCCGGTGGCCGTGATGGTGTCTCGTTGACACCGGACCCTTCCAAAAACAAATGCCGGGTCGGCAATGAACTGAAAAGTTGCACCGCTGATCCAATGCGTCTGCTCGACGCCCACAAGTCCGGGTGGCAAAACATGGTGGTCGTGATCGTATATGTGCTTATCGTCCATCGAGGCGATGTTCGAACCCGAGCGGCGTGGCGGAAAGCATTTGCCGCGGTTCGAGCGCTTCCAATGCGAGCCGTCGGGCCCGTTCATGCCTTGCCACCGTTCTTCGTTGGGTGACGCGAGTGTGAACCTGCCGACTATTGATCCGACGAAGTGTCATCGTGCTATCCTTGAGGTCCATGGAATGGTGATATCAGCAGAGCAGGGAGTGCAGAATGTGACAGCGCGACTTGTGAAAATTGGCCCATTCACGCACACCCCGACCGCCGTCTGAGCGCGCAGATTCGCGAAACCCTTCTAGTTCCTCAAGAACGCCTTTGGCGCCGACCGGACGCACCGGGAAAAAAATTCCGATTCTTTTCTTCGTTCGGCGTCGTCTGCTGCCCAATTGCGTTGCCGCGGCGTGTGGCTCGGTTAACATCGAAAACTCCTACTTTTCTTGTCCGGCTTTGGATTAAAGCGGTCTCATGGTGGATAGGGCGGAAAACTTTTGGCGGGGAGGACCGCGCGTGGGTGCCGGCAAGTCGTTGCTTGGTGAAGGTTCGGGCCGCTGATCGAGCAGGCTCGCGGCGGATCGGATGGCGCTGGGGCAGTTATGGAACGTGCTGGCGCTATTTGCTCCTGGTGGCAAACGACTCGCTCGATTCAGATTTAGGCCCAAGGTGGTGCGTCCGACCTGGTCCAGGATACGTTTTTCGAGGCACACCAGGATTTTTCGCATTTTCAGGGCACCGCCGAACGGGAGCTGCTCGCGTGGCTCACAAAGATTCTCACGAACCGGTTGTGCAACAACGCCCGCCATTATCGCGGCACGTTGAAGCGGGACATCGAGCGGGAAGAGTCGCTCGAAACTGGAGACGAGGTTGAGCAACGGAGTTTGTCGTGAAACGCCGCGGCGCAAGCGCTGATCGCGGTCGACGATTCGCAGCGGCTGCGGAGGCACTGCAGCGGCTCCTAAGCCGAAATTGGCGACGTATTGGTTTACGACGTGGGAGCGACAGACGTTTGTGGAGATTGCCGCGCAGCTTGAAGCCACCCCCGATGCGTTGCGAAAGATGTGGGGCCGGGCCGTGCGGCAATTGCAGGCCGAATTGCAGGATCAACCATGAATCCACGCGAAGCCGAGCAGCGAGAAGAGTTGCTGGTCGGCCTCATGGCGGACTACGACGAAGCACTCGCGGCGGACGCGTCGACCAATGCGTTTGATAAGCACGGCTGCGGAGCTGGATCCTCTGCTGGGCGCTGATTGGGCGGGACTAGAGGAATGCCTCGAGCTGCTCGATCAAGCACACCGCAGCGGGGGAGAGAAAGCCGGGAGCGGGGAGCAAGGAGCGAAACGAGGTGAGCTCTCCTATCCATGCTCCAAGCTCCGTGTCCCCTGCTTCGAGCCCGCGCCGGCTAAGTGGGTCCCCTTCTCGAGCGCGAGCTGGGCCGTGGCGGTTTGGGCATCGTTTACCTTGCTCACGATCCGCGGCTCGGTCGCAAAGTGGCACTCAAGGTACCACGATTCCAGGGCGCTCTTGGATGATGACCTGCGACGGCGATTCTTGCGCAAAGCCGAGGCGGCCGCGCGGCTCAGTCATCCCAACCTCGTCCCTGTGTATGAAGTGGGCGAGGACAATTCGATTTGCTATTTGGCATCGGAGTACTGTCCGGGTTTGACGCTGGCCCAGTGGCTTCGCGCAACAAAACGGCGTAACGCCGGTCGATGAAATATGGTTCGAACCGCCGGCGGCGTGGAGCACGCTCACAGTCGTGGCGTTCTGTATCGGGAGATCAAACCGAGCAACGTCATGATGGCTGAAGCGGGCGGCGACGCTAGGGCCCATCGCTGGTCGCCCAAGCTGACCGACTTCGGCATGGCCAAGCTGTTGGAGCAGGACGGCGGTGATAGAACTCGGACTGGTGCGGAGTTATCGGCACGCTGGCCTACATGGCCCCCGAGCAAATCGAGGGCGAAACCGCTCAGATTAAATACGCACACCGACGTATATGCGTTGGGAGCCATTCTGTACGAGTTGCTGACAGGCACGCCTCCCTTCGGCGGGCAATCGGACGTCGAACGACTGCGCCAGCTACTTGTCAGTGAGCCGATTGCTCCGCGCAGGCTCGGGCGCGATGCACCGCGTGATCTGGAGGCAGTCACACTGAAATGTTTGGCCCACGACGCGCCGAACGGTACGCCACGGCGGGCGAGCTGGCGGCCGATCTGCGCAGATTCCTAGGATGGCCGGCCAACGGGGGCCCGGCCGTTGCCCATCTATGCCCGACTTGTGAAGTGGACTCGGCACATCCGGCCATTGCGGCATGTGCGTGGTGTCGATCGTCGCCGCGGCAATGGTCCAGGGCATCAATGCGCGACGCATCGAAGACGCCGACCGTGCTCTTGAGGAGTCAAACCAACTGCGCACGTTGGCTGATCGGCAGCGCCAGCGGGTCCTTGACGAACAAGCCGCTACGCGTCGCTTAATGTATGCGTCGCGGATGAGGAAGCCAGCAAGCCTGGCGTGATGGCAAATGGGATAATTGAAAGTGATGCTGCAATACTATGCCGAGGGCACGCCCGATGCCGGTTTGCGGCATTTTGAATGGTACTATCTCAATCACCTTGCCAACTCGCCCCACCGAATTCTTCGCGGGCATACCGGTCGCGTGTATTCGGTTGCATACTCTCCGGACGGCAAGTATATCGTCTCGGGTGGCTCAGACGGCACGGTGCGATTGTGGGATGCGCAACGGGTGAAACGGTGTCCGTCGTCCATGAACATCAAGAATCCGTAAGCAGCCTTGTTTTCGCTCCGGACGGCGACACGTTCGCCACTTCCAGCGGCGATAAGTCCGTCAAGCTGTGGAGCTTGAGTCAGCGTAAACCGATTTCGACGCTTCCCCACCCGTTTCCAGTCGACGCGTGCGCATTTCCTGGACGGCGGCAAACTGCTGGGGTCCCTCTCCAGTGAAACAGAGGGCCGGCGACAATCGCTCCTTTGGGACATGCCGAATGGAACGTTGCGACCCACATGGCCACCACCGGACGAAGCTTTTCAGGCCGTGATCGCGGGTCAATCGGGACGAACGGCAGTAACTTTTGTTAAAAACTACGCCACGGTCTGGCATCGGCAAGGCGATTCGTGGGTCAAGTCCCGTCGCATGGACGTCGTAGATCCGCGAGCTGGGGCCACACTGTCTCCGGATGAGGAGTATTTACTGGTCCCTGTTTGGCCCCGATATGTGCACATCTATCGGCTGCGCGACGGGATGCTTGTCAACGTAATAAAGGATCACGGGGGAGGTGTGAACTGCATTACATTTTCTCCTCGGGGCGATCAGATTGCGATGTCATCGGATGACTCCTCGGTCTGTGTTTTTGAGTTCCCATCGGGGAAACTCTTGCATCGCTTTTTCGGTCACCAGGAAGGGGCCATATGGCACGTTGCCTGGTCCCCCTCCGGCGACTCATTGGCGTCGGTCGGTAACGACGGAACGATTCGCGTGTGGGATCCGCAACATGGTTCGTCGCGTCTGCACTTGAATTTGCCCGAGTCCCGGTCGCGTGCCTCTCGTGGTGATTGGGGTTTTGCGCAACTTGAAGAAAGTGGCCTATGGGGGTTCGGCTTTCTGGAAGATGGCCTGCATGTGAGCACTGTGTACCACGATGGTTTGAATCTGCTATGGGATGTAACGACGGGACAGTCCACATCGCCGTCGGAGGTTGTCGATGTGGCCGGCGTCCCGACCGACGTTTCCGCGGCGACAGCGGGGTCAGAAGAGCAGCACAAAAACCTGGTCTCGCCATTCCCCGAAGCTGCCCACGCCCTGCTAGCGCAATGGGACGCTCAAGCGCATTCAATACCAACGCGATTTGAAATCGGGTCCGACGGTCGAGTGACGCGGACCAAATGCTGTGCGCGAATCGTGGGCAACGGTTCGCAGATCATCGAGATTGGGAACGGAAGACTGCGACGGTGGAATGTTCATCCGTTTTCATTTGTCGGAGAGCGAAGAATTGACAACCTCAATGCTCCCGGGGCTCCGGAGTTGGTGTTCGACATTTCTCGCGACGGCAGACGCATGTGCGGCGCGAATGACGATGGCAAAATATACGTCTGCGACCTCGATCGCGGAACAATCGTCCACTTAGGCAATTTCTTGAGCGTCAGACGTGCATTTTTTCACCGAACGGTGATCGGATCCTGATTACACACGGCGATGGTGTCCACGATCATGACGCTTATACTGGTAAGCAAATTCGTGGATATAGCAACGACCTTGCGACGGCAATGAGCTACTCCGCCGACGGTCAGCGGATCGCCGTCGCATTCGAGCCCGGATACGCGTGCACTTATGATACTCTGACGGGCGAAGAGACTTTGCGTCTGGACGTTAGAGCATCGGTGGCCTTGTTCGCGCGAGACGGAACATCAATCGTAACCGATGGTGCTCCGGACGGCGGGTTGTACTATTGGCCGGGCAAGAAAGAGGCGCGTTCCAATTGGCGCCGCGATTGCGGCCAGGTTTGGTTGAAGCGACGACCAGCGCAGCGCGGGTCGCGATTCCTATCGTCGTTCAGCGCGGCCGACGTCAGAATTCTCTGGCTGATTGCCGCATGGATTTCGAGATGCCAATTGGCTTCCCTAGGGCGAAGCAGGGGGACTTGCAACGCGCCGCATTGCGTCGTCTAATCGCGAAACAGAGCCAATTCGCGGCCTCAGAATGGATTTTTCGCCTTGAGCGATGTACCTGCCAAACCGACGGAACACAAAAGCGCCTTGCGCCGCGGCCTACGATGCTCGCAATGCTCAGGCCGACAAGGACCGCGTCAGCGAAATTGCCGTTGCGTCGCTGATGCAGTTGCCGGAGTATCAGGCGGCCCAAACGGTTCTGTGGTATCTCGATTGCCGGTCGGAGCTGCGAACGCGGCACGCGCTTCCCGCCGCCTTGGCGAGCGGAAAGCGGGTTATCGTTCCCTATTGCACGGTGGACGATCCGGGGCGAACAAGCTCGGCCTGTGGTGGCTGGAGAGCATGGATGAGTTGGTCGTCGGCAAGTGGAAGATTCTGGAGCCGCCGCGCGAGCGGTGGGGCGAGCCGGGCAAGGAGATCGCAGCCGGAGGAGATCGATTTGGTGGTCGTGCCTGGCGTGGGGTTCAGTCGCGAGGGCGGCCGGATGGGCAACGGGCAGGGCTATTACGACCGACTGCTGGAGCGCGTGCGGCCGGATTGCCCGCTCGTTGGCCTCTGCTACGAATGCCAGTTGTTCGACGATTTGATCGTCGACCCGCACGACGTCTTCATGGACAAAGTCGTCACCGAACGTGCGGTGTACGAAGGCCGAGGCCGGCAGCTCGGTGGATAAACCGCAACTCGCGAACTTAGGTTGTTCATGCCCGCCGTTATCGACGACACCTACGCCGAAGCGTTTCGCAGCATCTACGTCGAGTTTCTGATCACGGCGCGCGATCCGGAGTGGGTTGAGCATGCGGTCAACGCCGCGACGGGGAACGCTCGAGCACGATTCTGTGCGATTGCGAAGCGGGCGTTGACCGATTCGTCGGCCCGGGCGGCGACGAATCGTTTGCAACGCCCGACGGCCGGCCGGGCGCGATCGTGCAGCTGCACGTGCCGCGGTTTCGCAAGGACCGCGTCGAGGCGTTGGAGCATGCCGCGCTGGTGCGCGATCAGCCAGAACGTGCTCACGTGTCCGACCGCCGCGTGTTTCAATCTGATCGATTCCGAAGAGAATTTTACGATCGGCCGAAAGATCGCCTATTTCGGCGACGGTTTTCAAAAGCGGATCGAGCGATTCGGCCGCAAGATGTGGTGGATTCCCACGCTCGGCGGCGAGTTCGTGCTCGATCGCCGGTTCGGCTACGCCGACGGGCTGATGGGCGGCAACCTGTGGTTCTTCGGCGAACGGCGAAGATGCCGCGCTGGCCGCGGCCGAGGCGGGCGTGGCCGCCGTTCGCAAGTGCCCCGGCGTCATCATGCCGTTTCCGGGCGGCATCGCCGGCAGCGGATCGAAGGCCGGCAGCAAGTACAAGTTCATGTTCGCCAGCACGTACGAAAAGTTCTGCCCGCTGCTGGTCGATAACCCCGAGGCGGACTCGCAGCTGCCGGCGGGCGTCCGCTCGGTGATGGAGATCATCATCAACGGCCGCGATCTGGAGGCGATCATTCGCGCCACGCAAGCGGCGATCGCTGCGTCGGTCGATACGCCCGGCCTGTTGCGAATTTCGGCCGGCAACTACGGCGGCCGGCTCGGCAAGAGCTTTATTTATCTTCATCCGGACAAGCAGCCGAGTGCGTTGTAATCAAAAATGTCCTAGCCGATACGCTGTTCAAGAATCTGCCACCGTGCATTGCTGCTGTTCGCCCAAGCCTTCCACGCTCAGCCGCACCGTCTGACCAGGCCGCAAAAAGATTTGCGTCGGCTTTTGCCCCATGCCGACGCCGGCGGGCGTGCCGGTGGTGATGATGTCGCCGGGGTGGAGCGTCATGAATTGGCTCAGGTAGCTCACGAGCTTCCGAACCGGGAAGATCATCGTTTTCGTGCTGCCGTTCTGGTAGCGGTGGCCGTCGACTTCGAGCCACAGCGCAGGTTCTGCGGATCGGGCACTTCATCGGTGGTCACGAGCCATGGGCCGATAGGGCCGAACGTGTCGCAGCCTTTGCCTTTGTCCCAGGTGCCGCCGCGCTCAATCTGGAACTCGCGCTCGGAGACGTCGTGGACCACACAGTAGCCCGCGACATGATGAGCGCCTCTGCTTCACTCACATACTTGGCCTTCGTGCCGATGACGACGCCCAGCTCCACTTCCCAGTCGGTCTTCTTCGAGCCCCGCGGAATCACGATGTCGTCGTACGGGCCGTTGATGCAACTCGTGGTCTTCATGAACACGACCGGTTCCTCGGGAATCTTGGCGTTGGTCTCGGCCGCATGTTCCGAGTAGTTCAGACCGATCGCGATAAATTTGCCGACACGCCCGACGCACGGCCCGATGCGCACCGGCGGCTCAACCAGCGGCAGGGACTCGAGATTGAGCTCGCGGAGCTGGTCGAAAGTTGCAGGCGACAGGGAGTCTCCGGCAATGTCTTCCACCACGTTGACCAGGCTGCGGACGTGGCCCGCGGAGTCGAGGATGCCAGGTAGCTCTTTGCCGGAGGGGCCGTAACGGAGAAGTTTCATGGGGGAGAGTTGAGGGTTGAGGGTTGAGGGTTTACGGTTTCAGTGAAACGAAGTGCGGAGTACCGGATACCATGTATGTAGTACTCAAGCGATCATCCAGCATCGGTCGTCGGGTATCGAGCATCGAGCATCCAGCATCTACGTCGTCCAGCCGCCGTCAATCACGTGGATCTGTCCTGTGGTGAACGCCGACTCGTCGGACGCCAGGTACACGGCCAGCTCCGACACCTCGTCCGCCGTGCCGATGCGGCCCATCGGTTGGCGGGCGATGAACGACGGCGCGGGCCGACTCGTAGTCGCCTTGGGCTCTTAACCGCTCGTGGAGCGACGGCGTATCGACGGTGCCGGGGCAGATCGCATTGCAGCGGATGCCGCGGCCGACGAAATCCGCGGCGATCGATTTGGTCAGGCCGATCACCGCCGCCTTCGTGACGCCATAGACAAAGCGGTTCGGCACGCCGGTGACGCTGGAGGCCACGCTCGACATGTTGATGATGTTGCCGTGGCCTACCGCGAGCATGAACGGCAGGAAGGCGCGGGTCATGCGGTACATCGAGGTCAGGTTCAGATCGAGCGAAAAGGCCCATGCCGCCTCGTCGCAATCGAGGATCGTGCCGTGATGAACGAAGCCGGCACAGTTGAAGAGGATGTCGACGGATCCTTCCTCGCCGGCGATCCGTTGGATCGCGGCTGGATCGCGGACATCGAGTTTCACGGCTCGCAAATTGGCGTCATCGCTTGCTAGTGCCGCGACTGCTTCTTCATTGATGTCTGTTGCGATTACCGACGCACCTTCGCGGGCAAAGGCGAGGGCGGTGGCCTTGCCAATGCCCTGTGCGGCCGCGGTCACCAACGCCGTTTTGTTTCTTAACCGGTCGGTCATTTATTCGTAGGCCAGGCTTTCTGGCCTGACTTTTTGAAAGCGCAGGTTCACTTCAGCCTGGAAAGGCTGACCTACATGCCCCGGCCGCGTAGGCCTGTGCGGATTGCTGCCGGCTCGCCCCGATCCGCGTAATTCACCATGATAAGGTGATTGACGTGCTCGAACAGTCCCGCGCCGCCCACGTGCAGGCAAACCGGGACGCCGCGCTTCCAGGCCAAAAGCATCACCGCTAGGTAGACGTTGACGTCGCCCGGCCGGCAGCTACCGAGCGCGGCGGGTGGCTCATGCTGCCAGATGACTCGACTGCCGGCAGTCGAGCGAGCAGCGGCGCGGCCGCACGCGGCAGGGTTGTAGCGGATTGGGCGAATCGTGCGGTGGAAGTGAACGAGCTCAATTGACGCTTGGTCTCCGCTTGCCGTCTTCGCGAGGCGGTTTCATCGTGCTGCCACGCCACGTCAGGCCGCGTGACAGTCTCTACGCGCCCTCAACGTGTGCGCGGCCTCCACCAATGCGCTAGCCGCATCGCCGGCGCAGCGAGCGTCACAGAGCACGACGGCGGCTCGCCGCGCGTGCGCATTTTTCCGCTTCACGGCAAAATTAGTATTTACTCACTCGGCGAGCATTGTAGAATTTGCCAGCACTAAGTATTCTCGAAGTTGGCGGGGCTCACTCGCCGATTGTTTGAACAAGATAAGTCAGGTTTGCCGCCTGCAAGAGTAGGTCAGGCTTTCCAGCCTGACACAGCCATTAAGACGTCAGGCTGGAAAGCCTGACCTACGGATCACTGAAGTGAATTTTGCCCTCACCATAGGAATGTTGAAGCTGCGTCGCCGCTTGCGGTCGACCCGGCCCAGCCGCCGTTCGGGGCTGGACTGGGAAGTGCTCCACATTCCGGTCATGCCCTGCCTCATGGGCTGGCGCGAGCGCATCCGTCGTTGAGTCTCTCCCCACAGAGCCTGTCACTTTGTGGCTGACGGCTCTATCTGACCTGTGGCCCGTTGTTCGCCTTGAGGAACGGCGGCCTTCGTTTTCGCATTCGCTTTTTGCTCAAAGCTGAATTCGTATACCTGCATGGCGGCTTGGAAGCCTTGCCGTGGCAACCGACCAACAGATCGATTTCCAGCTGAGACGCTCCACTGCCGGGGTCGGGGACGACCCGGCTCACAATTTAGGAAAAATCGTTTTTAGGAGCTCCGCTACACATGAAAGTTTCTTCTCAACAACTTACTGTTCGCCACTTGCTCAACGGCCAGTCGCCGCTCGCCGAACCTGCGCGATGCCGCCGACCTGGCGTTTGGATCCGACGCCACGCCGCTGCGCGTGATCGTCACCGGCAAAAGCCGGGGCGGCCACCAATGCGAGATCGAAGCCGTCGAGCCCAAGATTTACGGCTCCGACGACAGCGAGGCCTCGCGTGTTCAACTTCCGGCAGCGCCGGCTAGGACGCACCAACTGCGTTCAACGCCGTGATGCTGATCCCTACCGGCGTCGACTGCGCCATCGGCGGTCACGCGGGCGATGCCACGCCGGCCGCCCGGTTGCTGGCCTCCGTGTGCGACCACCTGGTGCTGCACCCGAACGTCGTCAACGCCTCGGACGTCAACGAGCAGACGGAAAACTGCCTGTACGCGGAAGGTAGCCTCATTTGCCGGCTGCTGATGGGCACCGTCGGCCTGCGCAAGGTCCGCCAGAACCGCGTGCTGCTGGTGACCGAAGACCGCCGCGACGCGCCGAACGTCGTCGACCAGACGATCAACTGCGCGGAAGGTGCCCGGGCCACGCTCGGCATGGACATCAGCGAAGTGATGGTCCTGGAGCAGGAGCTGTTCCTGCAGACGGGCGTGTCGGATTCGGGCCGCGTGACCGGCCGCGTCGAGCGGCTCGGCCATCTGCTCGACGTGCTTCGCGAGAAGCGCGGCACGTACGACGCGGTGGCACTGGCCACGCGGATCACGCCGCATATCGACACGGTCGAGCTGCACCGGTCGTACTTCGGCCAGGGCGGACCGAACCCGTGGGGCGGCGTCGAGGCGATCCTCACGCACCTGGTTTCCACGGTGCTCGATGTTCCGTCGGCCCACGCGCCGACGATGAGCAGCGAAGCCCTGCGGACCGAGAGCTGGGGCGTGGTCGAACCGCGGAAGGCCGCCGAAGTCATTTCGACGACCTACCTGTTCTGCGTGCTGAAGGGCCTCAACAAGGCTCCGCAAGTGGTGCTCCGGCCAACCGGCGTCTACGATCCGTCGATTTTGACGGCCGAGGACGTCTCGGCGCTGGTCATCCCCGACGGCTGTGTCGGCTTGCCGACGCTGGCAGCGGTGGAGCAGGGCATCCCGGTCATCGCGGTTCGCAACAATACGAACCTCATGCGCAATGACCTGCGGGCGCTGCCGTTCCGCGCTGGGCAACTGCACTACGCCCAGAACTACTACGAGGCAGCCGGCATCCTGGCCGCCATCAAGGCGGGCGTTGCCCCGGCTTCGTTGGCCCGGCCCATGCGAGCCGATGCGGATCGAGCGTATTCCTGCCGGCACCGAGAGCGAAGTCGTTGCCACCAATGGCAATGGCCATGCGAACGGTCACACCAATGGCCATTCCAATGGTAACGGCAACGGGAAGGCGCGCCGGACGAAGACCGCTGCTGCGAGCGCGGCGGCCACCACCGGCGAGGTTATGCCCGATTTGCTGATCGAAGTCGGCGGCGAGTGAGCGGCCGATTCAGCTCGACACGGCTCGCCGCAGCCGATCAAGAGCGTGCGCCGATTTTTGAAACGCTCGCCGGGTACGCACGCTCGGGGATATACGGGTTCCACACACCCGGCCACAAGTGCGGCCGCTTTGCCGCTCCGGAACTAACCGAATTGGTTGGCAAGTCGGGCCTCGCGCTCGACTTGCCGGCCATGACGGCCACCGACAACACGTTTCACCCTACCGGCTGCGTGCGCGAAGCGCAGCAGCTGGCGGCCGACCTGTTTGGTGCCCGCGCAGACGTTTTACCTGTCCGCCGGTTCGACGCTGGGAGTGGCCGCTGCGCTGCTTGCGACGGTTCCAGAGGGACAAACCGTGGCGATGCCGCGAAACGTCCACCGTTCGGTCGTGGCGGGGCTGGTGCTCAGCGGCGCGTTGCCGCGATTCATTCCCCACGATGTGCTGAGCGAATGCGGTGCGCTGGGAGTTTCTCCGGCAGCACTCGCAGCGACACTCGATGCGGAACCACGGCCAGCGGCTGTGCTGCTCACGCGTCCAAGTTATTACGGATTGGCTCGCGACTTGAATGATGTTGTGGCGATTTGCCGTGGGCGGCAGGTACCACTCATAGTTGACGAAGCGCACGGGGCGCATCTGCACTTTTTGCCCGTAGGTGCCGCGAGCCGAGCGGCACATCCGGCCGGTGCGAATCCGCCTCGGCTCGGCGGACGTACGGAATTTCCGCAGCCGGCGCTTACCGGGGGGGCGGACCTGGTGGTGCAGAGCTGTCACAAAACACTCGGTTCGCTGGTGGGTTCCGCCCAACTGCATGTCGGCCACGAATCACCCGTCGAGCCAGACCGCGTGCAGGATGCACTCAACGTACTGCAAACGACGAGTGGGAGTTTTTTGCTACTGGCATCACTCGATGTGACTCGCCGCGGCCTTGCCCGAGAGGGTCACGATTTATTTGCCGCGGCCGTGAATGAAGCACACGCGCTGGAAGACCAAATCGATGCCATGCCCGGGCTTAGAGTGCTGCGACCAGAAACCGATCCACGCCTGGCCGGCCATCGCCGCGATCCGCTGCGAATGGTCGTGAATGTGACCGGCACCGGGCAAAGCGGTTACGAAGTCGAGCGTTTTCTGCGCACGGAATTCCAAGTCGAAGACGAAATGGCCGACTCGTACAACGTGGTGTACGTGCTCAGCCCACACGACGATCCCGCGGCCCGAGAGCGCCTAATCGCGGGGCTGCGCGGTGAGTGAGCAGGGTAGGGTGGGCACCGCCCACCAAGAATTGGGATCGGAAGCGATGGTGGGCGATGCCCACCCTCTTGACTCTCGACTCTCGACTTCCCTGCTCCAGCCGCCGATCCCGCCGCTTGCCATGCCGCCGCGCACCGCCGCGCTGGGTAAAAAAATGAGCATTCCCCTGGCATCGGCCGCTGGCCGTACGTGTGCCGAAATGGTTATGTTTTATCCGCCCGGCATTCCATTATTGATGCCGGGTGAGATGATTACCGAGGCAACGCTTAATGTGTGTCGTCAGTTGCTTGCCGCGGGGGCGCACCCGTATGCGAGCGATCCGACGTTCGAGACAATTCGTGTGGTAGCGTGAGATTAATAACCGATTGCGGATCGATTGCTCTCAATCGCAATCGTTAAGGGGCGTTCGCAATGTCACAGGCAACAGTGATTCGAAAGGCAGTGCGCGAGACTTCCGTCGGCTTGCCAATTTCCTGGTACTTTGACCCGGAGATTCTGGAGATCGAGCGGCAAGAGTTGTTTGCCGCAGGGCCCACGTATGCCGGTCACACGTCGCTCGTTGCACGAGACGGCGACTACATGGCGCTCGGCGGCCAACAATGCGGCAAACTGCTAGTGCGACACAACGGCAAACCGCAGCTCGTGTCGAACGTTTGCCGACACCGGCAGGCGCAGATGCTCACCGGCAGTGGCCATGTGAAGAATATTGTCTGTCCGGTGCACAACTGGGCCTACGATCTCAACGGCCGGCAGGTCGCCGCTCCCCATTTTGCGGAGAACCCGTGCCTCGACCTGGAGCGCACCGAACTGCGCGAGTGGAACGGCATGTTGTTCACTGGCCCGCGCGATGTGCGCCATGAACTCGCGCCGCTTGCCGGTTGGACCGAACTATCGGCGTCAAGTTACGTGCTGGAGCGCATCGACGAGGAGGAGCACGACCTCAATTGGAAGGCGTATCTGGAAGTGTATCTAGAGGATTACCACATCAGTGCGTGCCATCCGGGTTTTCGCGCGATGGTCGATCCGTCCGACTTGCGCAGCGCACTGCAAGCTGTGGGCGGCGAACGATTCTATTGTGAGCAAGTAAATGTCCGCTGGCCGCTGCCGCCGGCCGGCTCGCCATTGTTTGCCGAGTTCCAGAAGATTCTGATGGACGTGCTGGCCGGCCATCGCCCGCCTTTCGCCGCAATTTGGGCGTCCCTGTTCAATGGCCTGCTGATCGAATGGTATCCATTCACGATGGTCGCGACGACCTACACACCGCTATCGCCCACGCGCACTCGCCTGCGCAGCGAATACTACTTCGATCGTGAAATCGCCGCCACTCGCCGCGACTACGTCGAATGTGGCCTCGCCGTGCTTGACGAGGTAACGGGCGAAGACCAGGCGGCCGCCCAGCGGTTGCAAGACGGCCGACGCGCCCTATTCGATCGTGGGGAGAATGCACAGGGCCCATATCAACTGCCGATGGAGCAGGGCCTGCGGCGGTTCCACGATTGTTTGCGTGGAATCGTAGAAAACAATGAGCAGCGATAAGGGCTGGGTCAACTTCCTCTACGCCGCCGTCGTGCTCCATTTGTCCGCGCACTGATTTCCAAATCAGTCACCAACAACAGGTCAATGACGTTCATTGTGTCGTCGGGCTGATAGACCACGACCGTACGCCCGCTTGGTGCTGCGGCAAGGAAGTCGGGATGGTGCACAGCAATGTCTCGTCCATCCGCTAGGTGAATGACAAATGGGCGAAACGGCTGCGCATTGTAGAATTCGCGAACTCTTTCGATGGTCATGGCTGGGTGCAATTAGGGTGAGCCTTTCGAAGTGTACCTTGAGAAGTTTGCAAATTCCAGCGAATAATGCGACGTTATTCGAGCCTGACGGTAGCCAGATAAATGCTGGTCTTGCCTTCATGGCTCGAATAATAGCTGACCCACAACTGGCCGTCGTGCCACACGAGGCCGGGGTAACTTGTGTCGCCGCCGCTGGGCAGTGTCAGCATCGGCTGCAGTGTTTTCTTGTCGACATTCAGCTCTGCTAATACGGTTGTCGCGATACCTTTCTCAATAACGCGGCCCGCCGCCATCCAGCGGCCATCTGGCAATCTGAATGAAATTCGGTCCTCCGAAATATATTCCCAAATCGTGCCATTGCCACTCAGTGTACGGCGGATTGCTGATGCCGAGAAAGGCCGAGTTGTGTGGCGGTTCGCCGTCGCGGCGCTGCAGACAGTACGCCGTGTTATCGTTGTCAAAGCGCACCACGGCTTCAGTCGGGTAACCGTCGCCGAACATTTTCGGCACCATTTCGCGAAACTCGGTGCCGTCGTCACTGCGAAGGAGCGACGTGAAGGGATGACCGGCGCTGGCCGCATACGCGACACCGTAAGCTTTTCCATCGTGCCAGGTGACGCGCCACAGCCATCGACCCGGCTCAACGACAATCTTTGGCTCGGTCCACCGATGCGCCGTCGCTGGAAAACGAGACGAATGAACCCGTGGGCGCATTTTCGTTGTCGTTTTTGCGAGGTGCTGCGCCGCCGATGAGCATGAGCCGGCCATCGGGCGTGATCGACAAACCGGCATCGCGCAGGTCGTAGCCTGTCAGCTCAACGAGTGCCGCCGGCTTCCATTCGTTTCCATCGTGCGAAGTCAGCACGCGGATTTTGCCGTCGGACGACACGTGTTTCCGTCCTTCACGAAAAGCACAGACAAATTGGGCATTCCAATATGCCAAGTCGGTAAACGCATTGTGGGGTGCCTGATCCCAAATCTTGCGAGTCGAGACAAGGGTCAATGATTCGCCCGGCTCGGCCGCCAAAGAGTTTCCGCACGCTATGGCCGAGATCAGCATGATCGTGAGAAAGTAGTCCATAAGTGATTCCGTTGAGCTTACGTGCGTTTAGTCGAGTCACAGTTTACAATGGTGGCGCTGTACTGCGACAGCTTAAAGAAGTTGAGCGTATTGTTGTCCTCGGACTGGGCAGAGTGGCTCGATTTCTATAACATGCGAATAGGATTTGCGGTTTTGCGGCCACTTCGTGAGCAGAATATGTTGTCACAACTATCCCATCGGGCGATTCTTTGTCTTGCGCTCTGCATCACCGGATGCGCTGAGCACGGCGCAGTTGATAATCTGCAGTCGACGCATAAGCCGTCGTTTAATGCATCGCAGTTGCCAACGGTCGAATTCGCCTTGCCGGACATGATGTGCGAAGAAGGCTGCGCCGAAGCAGTCGAGGACATTTTAGTTACTCAGCCGGGCATCGAGGATGTGCGCGTCGACTTTGAAGCCAAAAGCGCCACAGTTGCCATAGACGAGCAGTCGTTTGATTCGCAGCAGGTAATCGCCGCACTAGTGGATAAGGGCTTCGAAAAATCAGCACTTGCCACCAATGGTGTTGCAGCGACCGATGGTTCTGAAGCGAAGCCGACTGGCGAACTCGACACGTCGGCCGCTAACTAAACTATTCGTCGGCTAACTTTTCATCAGCCGGCCGGTAGAACAGCGCGACCGGAAGCATCAGCACCGCGGTGACGCCGAATACGATATTTCGCGGCCAGTCGGTGGCATCCAGCACACGGATGCACGCTCCAAAAATGACGGCGCCCAGGATCACGCCAACCCAGCTGAACTGTGCCATCGTGGCGACCATGCGGCCTTTTTCTTCGCGGTGGGCGCGATTGCAGCGTGACTTGCACCGGCACGATGAACATTCCGCTGAAAACGCCCATTGCTATCAGCACGGGCATACTGCCGTAGTAGCCCAGCAAATGGCCGCGCTCGCCACCGGGAAGACACATAGCGACCAACGTCGCCACGGTGCCAACCGCGCCGTAAACGACGACCGATCGGTTCACGCGGCCACGTGATATATACCCGCCCAGTGTGCAGCCGATAGCGATGCCCAATCCAATCGACGCGGCTAGCCAGCTCGTCGGCCCGTCTTCCAACCCCAACTGCGTTTTGCCCAGCGCGTTAACAGCCGGCAATACCATGCCACCGACCAGCCAAAACATCGTATTCGCTCCGACTGCCAGCAGTAGTGCGCGATCGGACCGTAGCAATCGAAAAATCGCCGGTGACACTCCCCAGGCCGACCAGTGATATTTCAAGTCGCGCTCGGCGGCAGGCACGCGCCGCACGAGGAACGATGTGGCGGTTCCTAACACAGCGATGCCAACACAGGCCAGCGACGCGACCCAAACTCGCCGGTCGAATAGCGTCAGCAGCACACCCGCCAGCGCAGTTCCGAAGATGATTGCCAGGAATGTCAGCATCAGAAACAGGCCATTCGCGCGTGGTAAATCGGCCGGCCGCAGCATTTCAGGCAGAATTCCGTATTTGGCCGGTCCGAAGAACGCGCTCTGCGTTCCCATCAGGAACAACACGAACAACATTCCGGCGAATCCGATGGAATCGTAAAATAGGAATCCGATCATGCCCAGCAGCATGACGACGATCTCCGTGACTTTCGAGAGGATAATAACAGGGCGCTTGCTGAAGCGATCGGAGAGGAAACCAGCGAAACCAGAGAAAATCAAAAACGAACCGGCAAACACAACTTGTGCCTCGGCTTGTCGGTCGGTGCCGGCTTCCGCCGCCAATTGTGCGGCCGTGGGCGTGGCCAACAAAAGAATCAATTGCTTGAATAGGTTGTCGTTAAAAGCGCCGAGAAACTGCGTGGCCGCCATGCCCCAGAAGCTCGTGTCACGGGCGAGCGGCGGCAGCGTTTCGGGCGCAGCCGATTCGATCGCCGACTCGATTTCCCGGTTTTTCACAAATGTGCCGCGACCGTTGGATGATATAGAGACTTTGCCCGACGGCGTTCTTGCGTGCATCGCCATGAGCGCGATTATGACTGACTCGCGAGGGAGGCCACAAGGTCACTAGAAACCTTGGAGTCAGTACTATGCGACAATAAAGTCACGGCGCTGGGCCATTTGCTGCGTTGTGGGCGGCGAGCAATGCACGGACCTCTGGAACGAGGTCGGATGGAACAGCAATTAATGTGACGTCCTCTGACTCTCGCGCTGCTTCAATCTCGGCAAACTGCTCATCTTCTGTCTGTTGTTCGTATTGAGCCAGCACGTCGCGAATGCGGGCTTCATCCCAGCCTGGGGGGAAGTTTCGAGTGCTCATCGCGGTTTTCTCCTTCGACGTCGGCGAAAAGCCGTCTTTGCCTTACCACGCAACTCATAGGCTGTAATTACAAAGATGCTATTCTCATCTTCGTCCGGTACATAGATCACTTGTAAGTACCGGCCAGCCGCTGTTTGTCCTAATTTCATCCGAGCGCCACGCTTTGCCGGCAGGTCTTCACCGGAACCACGAATGACCTGGTCCACTTCGGCTTCACTCACATCGTGATCAAAAATGTGGGGTTCATTTGTTTCAGGATTGATGTAAAAGCGGATCTCCATGCCCCCCTCGAAGATGACGCTAGCGTCGATCGATCTGTTCCAATTCTATCACTCGAGATCGACAACCACCAAGCGAGGTTGCGATTAGTTGGGGCCGACACTGCGGGCTCTTGATTCTGCGCGATCACTTCCGGCAGCGGGTATTCGATGATCGGGACTCCCGAGGCCGGCGACTTCCTTGAGCCGCTGCCAGCCGCGAGTGAGAGCCGCTCGCGCTCCGACACGTACGCCGACGTCGAGCTGCCGTTTGTCGAACGGGCCTTCGACGACGACCGGCTCGAAGTCGTCGGCGACGATGTACTGGGCGAGCGTCGGATTGCAGCGGATGTGCCGCTCGGCCGTCGTGTGCAGCACCTCGGGGTCGAGCATGCCGACGATGTAGCGCAGGTAGAGATCGCTATCGGTGAGCTCGGCCACATCCTGGCCGCACACGTCGCACAGATAACCTTCGTCGCATTTGGCCATGGGTAGGTCAGAGCTGTTAGCCGAGAGCTGAGCAGTTCGAATCTGACGATCTAGCTCATGGCTCAAAGCCTGCAGCTCTACAGTCCCAGCACATCGTTCATGCCGTACAGGCCCGGCGGCTTGCCGACGAGCCACTCGGCGGCGAGCAGTGCGCCTTGGGCGTAGCAATCGCGGTTGAGGCGGCGACGCGGAGCTCGAGCGTTTCGCCCAGCATGCCGAAGATGATCGTGTGCTCGCCGGGGTTGTCGCCGGTGCGGACGGCGTGGTAGCCGATCTCGTTGCGCGGCCGCGTGCCGGGGCGGCCCGAGCGGCCGTGCGTGTGCTCGGTGATGTCCATCGCGTCGGCGACGATCTCGCCGAACTTGAGCGCCGTGCCGCTGGGCGCGTCTTCCTTGAAGCGGTGATGACGCTCGATGATCTCGACGTCGACGCCGGTCGGCAGATCGCGCAAGCGCCTTGGCGGCGATCTCGGTGAGCTTCATCGCCACGTTGACGGCCGTGCTCATGCTGGGCGACCAGACGATCGGAATCTTCTTGGCCGCCTTGCGCGACATACTCCTGCTGATCGGGGTCGAGGCCGGTGGTGGCGACGACGAGCGGCCGCGAGAACTCGAGGCAGTGGGCGACGACGGCGACGGCCGCGTCGGGCACCGAGAAATCGATCACGACGTCGGCATTCGATTCGCCGACGACGCCCAGCGGCACGCCGATCTCGCCGACGCCGGCGATCAGGCCGGCGTCCTTGCCCAGCAGCGGATGATTGGCCGACTCGAGCGCGGCGACGACTTGAAAGCGCGGATCCTTCGCGGCCAGCGCGGTGACGCGCTGGCCCATGCGTCCGGCGGCGCCGTGGATGGCGAGTTTCATGTTAGATATCGCCTGATGTCGTAGTCGAGCTCCGCGTGCCAGTATCGGAACAACGTGCTCGGACGGCACACGGATCGGCCGTGCTACAGTATCAACTATTCAGCTCGATCGCCCGGATGATTTCGTCGAGGTCGTTCTCGACCTGCACGGCCCGGTTGGCGAACGCGGCCCGGCTGACGCCGCGGCTGCCGAGCACGCGGTTGAACTCGTCCTGGTCGTGCGTGTGATAGGCGACCGTCGCCGTCGGGTCCTTGAGCTGGTGGCCGGTGAGGATGCAGACGACGCGCTCGCTGGGCGCGATGACGCCTTCCTCGCGGAGCAGCTTGGCGCCGGCGACGCTGGCGGCGCTGGCCGGCTCGCAGCCGAGGCCGCCGGCGCCGACCTGGGCCTTGGCGTCGAGCATCTCCTGGTCGGTCACTTCGCGGACGACGCCGTCGCAGCACTCGAGCGCCCGCAGGCACTTGTGCAGGTTCACCGGCCGGTTGATCTCGATGGCGCTGGCGATCGTCGAGGCGCGGCGGTCGGCGTCGTCGAGCTCGGCGTAGTAGTTGTCGATGATGCTCGCGTCGGGCCGGCCGCCGTTCCAGCGCAGGCCGCGGCGTTCGTACAAGCTCGTAGAGCGTGTTCGCGCCGGCGGCGTTGATGACGGCCAGCCGCGGCATGCGATCGATCAGGCCGAGCTCGTGCAGCTCGTGAAACGCCTTGCCGAACGCGCTGCAGTTGCCGAGGTTGCCGCCGGGCACGACGATCCAGTCGGGCACTTCCCAGCGCAGCGCTTCGAGCACGCGGAACATGATCGTCTTCTGGCCTTCGAGCCGGAACGGGTTGACGCTGTTGACCAGGTAGATGCCTAGCTGCGTGCTGACTTGCTGGACGCGGTGCATGGCGTCGTCGAAGTCGCCGGCGATCTGGATCGTGAGCGCGCCGTAGTCGAGCGCCTGCGAGAGCTTGCCGTAGGAGATCTTGCCCGAGCCGATGAAGATGATCGGCCTGCATCAGCTTGCTGACGCCGCAGTACAGCGCCAGCGATGCGCTGGTGTTGCCGGTCGAGGCACAGGCGGCGCGGCGGGCGCCGATCGTGTGGGCGTGCGTGAAGGCGGCCGTCATGCCGTTGTCTTTGAAGCTGCCCGAGGGGTTCATCCCCTCGTACTGCAGGTACAGGCTGCCCGGCTGCAGGCCGACGAATCGCGCGACGCCGTCGGATGACTGCAGCAGCGTCTGGCCTTCGCCGATGGTGACGATCTTGTTCGGCCGGGGCGAACGGCAGCAGCTCGTGGAACCGCCAGACGCCGCTGAGGCAGAGCGGCTCGTGGCGGCGGGTCCACTTTTCTTCGAACTGCCGCAGCGACGCGGGAACCGGCAGCGCAGTCCCAGTCGTAGGCGACGTCGAGCAAGCGAGCCGCACGCGTCGCAGCTGGTGCGGACTTCGCCGACGTCGTACGTGGCCGCGCAGTCGGGCATCACGCAGCGCTGAAAGGCGAGGTCGGTTTTAGTTTTCACCGTGGATGCCACCGCAGTATCCTCACGGTCGTAGCAGCTTCGATGCAATGCGGCAGTGCGCAATCGCCCGGCGCGGCATTTGGCCGCTCGTCAGCGAACTGCATGCGCGACAATAAAGCCCTGCTGCCGAACAACTTAGTGACAGTTTACTTAAGTGCCGCCATGCGCCGCAACCAGAAGTGCCGACTGCGGCCCGGCCAACCAACTGCTGGACAGTCGAATTGCGGGCGATTTAAAATAACGAGTCTTCGCCGTGAACGGCAGCGTTGGACGGCGAAGGGATCGATGCACTTTGGAGAACCACCATGAAGAAGACGGAATGCTCTGGCGTACAAGGAAAAACTTCACGCCATTCGCGCCGCTTGCGCGGCGACGTGACGGCGATGGCCGAAGTCGCGCTGCGGAAATCGGGCATGGAAGGCAGCGACAGCAACGCCATGCCGATCCACATGGCCGAGCTCGGCAGCGACAACTTCGAGCAGGAGTTTACGCTGGGACTGATGGAAGCCGAAGAGGACACGCTCGACATTGATCGACGCGGCTCTGGAGCGCATCGACGAGGGCAGCTTCGGGCGCTGCGTCCAGTGCGAAGGAGCAGATCCCCAAAGCGCGCCTGAACGCGATTCCCTACACGCCGGTGTGCATCAAGTGTGCCGAGCAACAGGAAAACCATCAAAACGGCGTGTAGCCGATAGTTGGGTGGCACGCCCTGAGCCTCGGGCGAAGGGCGTGGTAGCGAGTGCTGTTCGCCACGCCCATCGCCGTGGGCTCTGGGCGTGCCACCCGAGATGTCGAACTGCTTGATTGCCTATATCCATGGAGCCGCGATGGACCGCGTCCCACGCAATCGATTCGTTCTGTTTCTCTTGCCCGCGATCGTGGGCTGCGCGATCGATCTGGCCACAAAGCACTTTATGTTCGCCTGGCCGGAATTGCGGGCCGGCGAGACGTACTGGTTTTGGACCGGGCACGTCGGCCTGCAACTCAGTTGGAACGAAGGTGCGTTGTTCGGAATGGGCCAAGGAAAGGTGTGGCTGTTTGCCGCGTTGAGCGTGGCCGCGGCGATTGTCATTCCAGTGTGGCTGTTTCGCTTCGGCGCGGCGCGATGCGTGGCTGACGGTCGCGCTGGGTTGCGTGATGGCCGGCGTGCTGGGCAACTTGCATGATCGGCTTGGTCTGCACGGCGAAGTTTGGCCGCTACCCATCCGCGCAGGCGAGACGATCTACGCGGTTCGCGATTGGATCCTGTGGCAAGCGAGTGATCGCTGGCGGTGGCCCAATTTCAATATCGCCGACTCGCTCCTGGTCGTGGGCGCGGCAGTTCTTTTCTTTCACGCGCTGCGGCAACCCGATCAAGCCGCTAAAGAAGTGGCGGACGACAAACGCGCGCCGCGACTGCATTCGGATGCATCGACGTAGCCGTTCAGATCCGCTATTCGGTCAACGACTCCGAGCCGGTGCGTGAAGCACCGATCGGAATGCCTTTCGGCAACGGGCGGACCGCGATTTGAAAGCCGAGCTCGCGAATTCCCCGTTTGACTTCTCGCAAACGGTCGTAGTTGCCGGGGTAAGTCCAAATGGTGACGGTCGTCCCCTGCGCATTCAGCCGTTGCAGATATTGCCGAAGCTCCGAATTAGGACGCAGTGCCTCGACGGCAGGCTCCCCGGCAGGCGTTCTTTCCGGCACAAAAAAGCAGTGCGAAAACCGTGGCACACGACCGGCAATTACCGTGCCAGCGTCGCCGCGTGCAATTACGTCCGCTTTGACAAACCAGTAGCGCAGCCGAAAACCGCTTAGTGGCCCGACAGTCCGTTCGAGCTGATCCTGCTCGCGCAGCCGCCAAACGTTTTCCTGAA
This sequence comes from uncultured Planctomycetota bacterium, assembly GCA_963786455.1. GTDB lineage: Bacteria > Planctomycetota > Planctomycetia > Pirellulales > Lacipirellulaceae > JABDGM01. The sequence goes on from CAWAZX010000027.1 coordinate 50,718, forward strand.
TGTCGGACTTCATTTGTTCGAGCAATGCGTCGAAAGGAACCACCGCAATATGGTCATCGGCTAGCAGCACGTGCACTTCCTTGCCGGTTACGGTCTGGGCGAGCGGCGTGGGCTGGCATTCAATTTCTTCGACGTCGGGCTCATGAGAGAGGAGGGCCACTTGCTCGCGCGTCAGGTCGTCGAGCGTGTGCTGCGCTTCGGCCAACTTTCGGCGAACGTCGAAATCGCGCCGCTGCTGTGAGTTGAGTCGCTCGCGACGATCGGCAATTTCTTGCTCGGCTTCCGCCACCACGGTATTCAGTACTGCCCGCTCTTTCTCTCGAAGTAATGCTTCCTGCCGGGTGTCGACTACGCGGTGAATCAGGTCGCGAACGTGCCGCTCAGCGTCTGCCGCCGATTCATGCGCTCGTTGCACATCGACTTGAGTAACACTCTGTTGTTGGACGTCTAAGGCGCGCTGCGTCGTGACTGCGGTCTCGACGGCATTCGAAGCGCGCAAGCCGACGACCATCACCAACAGAATCAGAATCCCCACGATGTTGGTGACCACGTCGAGAAACGAATCAGTGCCGACCATTTCGTCGGCGTCATCTTGAACGCGTGGCACGCGAGTTTCCTTGTGGATTGGGATTGTTCGCGGCAGCCGGCTGCAATTCCAGTCCGCTGTTCTTTAGCAGTCGGGCCAGATCCTGTGCCCGGCGATGTCCATCCGGACCGACATGGAGCGACAATACGGGTCGCCAATACAGCCCGTCGCCGGCCATTCCCCAGCCTTCAATCTGGTTCTGCACCGCGGCGACGAATTCATCGATCGATTCCACGGTGTCGCGCTCGAGCGGAATGGTCTTCGCTGCGCGAGCCGGGGCATGGGGCTGGACGTCGTCGGACAGAATCGCCAGGTGACCGTTCCGGACGATCACTGGAATTGTGCGGCGCACCGGAATAGCGCGCGCATTCTTTTGTTTGATCGCCCAGTCATTGCCGCGCACGGCGGACAGATCCATCTCGTGATGTTCGTCTGGCGAGTGCATCTGCACAACGCTTGGCGTCCCACTGGCTGGACCGCCGGAATTTGCACGGGATGCAGTACCACCTTCGGCAGCTCCTGGCGTCGGTTGCGGCTCTGCGCTGCCGCCCGCGGCAACCTGAGCACTTGCTTCGCCGGTCGATCCGACAGCAGTGTCGCCACCAGTCGATGCGCCGGAGCTGTCGCCCGGCTTGTTCGCGGGCGCATTCGGCACGCCTTGCGTATCGACACCTGGCGAGTCCAGGTGCGAATTCTCTGCACTTGCGCCGTACTGCGATCCGCCACCGCCGTTCCCATTGGCACCATCGCCGCCGGAGCCATCGTGCTCAGTCGACCCGCCAGAACCGCCGCCAGTCCCGGGCAATCCGCCACTCCCCGCCTCCGGTGAATCGCCGTCTTCCCATCCGCCAAAGCCGTCGGCGCCGTCACCGAATTCGTCAAATCGGCCAGCCGCAGCCATCGCGGGATGACGATACGCGCAGCGGCGCTGCGGCGGCTAGCGCGTATTGACGAATGCGGGCTTGTTCGATTGCTCGTTGTTCGACAAGCGCCAGCTGCGGATCGGCTGCCGGATATTTCAACTCCCAATCTTCTTCCACAAGTTCGTAGCCAAATTGGAAATCGGAGCTGTGAATGGCTCGCTGCGCAATCCCGTAAATCGCAGCTCCCGACGGGCGCACGACGATCAACGGATATGGTTCCGTGTCGCCGTTCTGTCCTTCCTCGGGATGCAACCGAATCATGTGGTCGCGCGCAGCTCGAAGCGCCGAGGCCAACGGGTTGCCGGCACCCAGCGGTGGCCGCAGGTCATCCCGCGTGATCCGCACACCTTCCGGCTGCAGTACTATTTCGCCCTGACGACACTCCAGATAAATCGGCCGCCTGGTCGTGCCGTGTGGCCCTTCGTACGGCACCAGCGCGTAGGATCGCTTCTTTGTGGTTTGCTCTTGCTTGAGCGATTCGATCGCTTCGCGCATGCTGGCGATGAGCTGCTGCAATCGCTCGACCTCTCGTTCCGCTTGTTCGCGATCGTCGTAGTGTTCGCCTTCCAACGCTTCCAGCTCGGCTGTTGCAACCCGCAACTTCTCCAATTGGTCCTGCAGGCGGCGCATGTGATCTTCCAGATGACTCATACGTTGTTGGTCTTCGTGCAGTTTCTGGAGAGCTTCCCGCTTTATTTGATCAATTTGAGAAACAAAGCGATTCACGTCGTCGATCTCTTTCTTGGCGGTGAGGTCGATGTCGACGACCGGCGGCTGCGATTGCGCTTCTGCACGGCGCAGCGCCGTGGTTCGCGCTGAACGCGTCATGGCCACCAGGACGACCAACAGCGCGCCCATCGTGCAGAGCAGTACCGCTAGAAACGGAAACAGCGAGACTGTGGCCGAATTGTCGACTGGTTTGGCGCGGCTCATGCGGCTTGGCTGGCGGTCTCGTCGTCAGCATGAGTATCTGCGACTGGGAGGGCAGCTGTGCCCGAGCCGCGCCTGAGCAATTGAATTGCAGCCGACAGGTTAATCGCCATTTCCTCGAAATTGTGCGCTCTATTGACGGTAGCCAGGTTTTTGTTGAGCACGGCTTCCAGCTTTTTGATTTGCCCCGTCGCATCAACCACTTTCAACAACACATCGCCTTGCCGAATGAGTTGTTCCTGCTGCTGCACAGCGGCACCTGCCGCTTCGACAAGCGCGATTTGCATCTCTTTGAGTAAATGTTCGCTCGCCCGTACAAGTTGCTCCTGGCGATCGGCTGCCGTGACCATCGCCTGCCCCAGCGCCGCCTCGACTTCCGTCAGATGTTGGCGGTTGGCTTCAGCCAATTCCTTTTCGCTCGCGGTGAGGATTTCACCATGCCGATGCAACGCCTCGACGAGTAGCTCGGCAAGCTTTTCCAACCCCTCACGCAGGCGCCCGGCGGTATCCTGCGCGCTACGCTCCATTTGCGCCCCGTGTTCCGCGACGCTTACTGTAATTCGGTCGGCATGCTGGGCTGCACTACTGCTGAGTCGATCGGCATGCTGAGCGGTACCAACGGTAATTCGATCAGCGTGCTGAGCCGTGCAGGCAGCCAGTCGATCGGCATGATGTGCGGTGCTGGCGGTGATTCGCTCGGAATGCTTGAGCACGCCGTCGCTGAGAGTCCGGGCGTGCAACTCCAAGCCGTCTTTGATCGAACTGTTGAGAGCATCCCGCACGACGTGGCCGGTCGCCACGGTGGCGGCCGCCCACTGCTGGTGCGTTTCGTCGATCGATGATTTCCAAACTTCGGCTTGCCGAGATGCTAATGCTTCGACTGCCTCAACCACCTGCTCTGACATTCGGCGAATCACGGCGACGTTCGGATCATGTTCGACGGTGGTCTGTTGGAAGCGTCCCACCAGCTCTTTGGACACGTGAGAGTCAACCTCGCCCAGCAATCGATTTTCGAACTTTTCCACCAATGCTTTGGTAAACATCAAAATCATCGTCAGCGCCAGGGCCTCGGCCGTGGTATCGAACGCCACGCCAAGTCCCTGCGTCACCTCGGACATGGACTGCTCCAATGCCTCTGGTGACAAGCTGGCAATGGCCACCGTGATTCCAATCACCGTGCCCAAGAATCCCAGGATCGGAATTGCCCAAATGATAATTCGCAGCGTCGCATACGCTGAGTGCATCTGGATCGCGTCCAACTCCTCAAGATGGCGGAGCTGCTGATCGAGGGCGTCGGCGGAACCCTTGCGGTGAACGAATTGGATCGCGTCGCGCAGAACGCACAATGAGATACGTCTGCTGAATACGACTCGGCATGTCGGCGATTCGCGCAAGCAGCCCGTCGCAGTCGTCGACACTCTGCCCGCCTGCCGGTGCGGGTCCCAGAGTTACCTCGTGGACTTGCGTTCTTTGACCAATCACATCCGCCAATCGAAGCACGAGGAAGGCCATGCCAACGAAGAAGAATGCGGCTTCGACGATCTCCACCGGATGGCCGGCCATGTAGCGCCAGAGCAATGGGCTGTCGATCGTGCCGTGATACAGAAGTGCAAAGAAATCGGCGCAAACGACGACTCCCCACAGTAAGGGCTGCCGGAGCGCCCATTCGGCAACGGCGTGCCGCTTATCCGTTGTGCGTTGCTGCAGAAGGTCGACAATACCAAGCACGAATCCAATGATGCCACACAACATCAAAACAGAGACGAGTTGATCGACTTGGTTGCTAAGTGAGAGGTTGTCTGGATCGCGCAAGACAATTGGCAGTACGGCACCCCAGGTGAAGAGGCAAGCAGCTACGATCCAAACTGTGCCGCGCGGCCCTTTTCCCACAAGCATGTTGAAGGAAATGATGGCGGAGGCCGTGGCGGCCAAAGCGATTACCAGTTGCGTGATTGCAGTTGGATCCATCAGCGTGCTTCCGTGCTGTTTATGTTTGCTGAGGTGACACGGCTTGACGACCTGCGCGGCGCATGCGCGCATCGCCATTGCCGTATGGACGGGTCCTTGTCCCTCAAAATCGGCCTAAGCCTTAAAGTTGATGAGTGAAAATCCACCGCCAGCGCGTGTAAGTTCGCTGATCCGGTTTGTCGGCGGAACCGGCACAGATTCCCAAAGGTTGCCGCCCGGTGTGCCGATATCCTCAGCATCGCATCACGTCGAGATCACGCCGCGTGAATGACAGCACTGTCGGCACATCGGCCGAACGCCGGTCGACGGTAGCACAGCAAGTGCGCGAGACGTACAGTCGCGAATTCCCAGGGGGGCGCAGTCCGGAGCCGGCATGGGAGCTGAGAGCTGAGAGCTGAGAGCAAGGAGTTTTTTCTGACTCTGTGCTCTACGTTCTTTGCTCTCAGCTCCTCTGCCGCCCGGACTGCTTTATTTCGCGCTATCGGCACGCACTGCAAAGCCGGCGAGTGTGGGAGGCGTCTCCGGCGCCGATTCCGTCATCTAAGCGATGGCATCATTCGGCCTCAGAGAGGCCTTCCACATTCAGCGCGAGTGCCGGAATAGCGCGTCTTGTCGGCAAGTCCGATCTGGCGGAATGCAAGCTGACGCTCCGCGCACTTGTTACACTGGCCGCAATGCAAGCCGTCGACTGGCGCCAGGCAAGAGAACGTCAGCTCTAGCGGCAAGTGGCGGCCTAGCTCCATCACCTGGCGTTTGTGCAGGCGCTCGAACGGGCGCACTATCTCCACGCGGTCGCTCGTGGCCTGGCCGATCATTGCCTCGAAGGCAGCGAAGAACTCCGGCGTCGCATCGTCGAACGGATTATTCGCGAGTGTTGCGAGTGCCAGGCGATGAATTCCGTGCAGTTGGCACCACACCGCCGGCTTCACAAGCAGCAGGGGATTTCGCCCCGGCATGAACACGGCTTCGTCGGGCGTCTGGTCGTCCGGAACGTTGACGCCGGAGACGCTCCAATGATCGCCGTACAAATCGTCCAGCGGCATCTCAAGCACAACTAAATCGGCCAGCTCATCACGTGGCACGGCAGACACGAACCGCTCGAGGACGGAAAGCTCACAGTCGTCCCACACGCAGCCCGTGCGGACATAGAACGGCACAACGCGCATGCCGCGCTCGAGAAGCTGATCGAGAAGTACGGCGCTGTCGATTCCGCCGCTTAAGAGCAGCCCCGTCGTCGGTCGCAGACGTTTTTCCCGCATGGTCCAATGATCCGGTTTGCTGCCAGGAATTCAAGGGCGGGCTAAAATCTCTGGCAGACGGCGAACAAGCCGGTGGGCACAGACCGGCAATATTGGATCTGCGAGCCATTCACAAGCCAACCGCTGGAGCAGGGATTTATGTCGGTTTTTTCGGATTTCGGGATTAACGGAGTCGCCGGGCCTGGGTAGCTAAGTCCACCGAGAATCGATGAGATTGGCCGATATTGGCCGATATTCTCGAGCAAAATCGCGTTGGGCGCGTGTCCGCTCCCGCATCCTGCTACACAAATCGGCGCGTTGTTGTACAATGACAGAATGACCGGCAAGGGCCCGTGCCGGTGCCACCTTGTACCGGTCTTGCACTGCATGGGTTTACCTGTAGTTGACTGCGTACGCATCTCCCTGAACCAGAGGCTGGGAGTTGCGCGGCCGGTGACAAGCGGATCACGGAACAGAATTCTTCGATATTCGACGAAGTCACGATCGATGGTGGAACGCGCTCTATTCTGCCAATTCGAAAAGAGCTCCGGTCGGTGTCCAACGCCGATCGCATGGGCTTTCGTCGCCGCAACGATGTTTCTCATGACTTCGCCGCGCACTTCCGACGCCCTTGTCGTTGGCAATGTCGGCGGCACCGTAGCCAATACGACCGTGAACCCGGTCAATTTTCCTGGTTGGACGCAAGGCGATCCCGGTTGGGCAAACTTTTCGACCGGCGGTAGTTATGTGTACCTGGGCGACGGTTGGGTACTCTCGGCGCGGCACGTGGGATATTCGGGGCCGATTGAATTCCAAACACCGAGTGGCCCGGCAAGCTTTCAGCGAATTCCAGGCAGCCACTATCTCGACTACGGATATCTGTGGAGCGACGGCAAGCATTACTACGCCGTGGAAAACCCCTCGTCAGTGCAATTGGAGGGGGGGTCGAATATTTCACTTACTCAGTTCACCGATTTGCAGTTATTCCGCATCAACGGCGATCCGGGATTGCCGTCGTTGACAATTGCGTCGCAGCCGATGGCGACGACGAATTTCACGCGAAACGATGCGCCCTCAGTGGTTATTGTGGGTGGCAGCAGCGGTCGAGCTGCGAACCAGTCGCAGTGGAACGCGAATGAACAAACACAACCTTGGATTTGGAGTCAAACAACCGGGGCTGGCGAGTATCAAGGATTTTTTACGCAGCCCGACTCCTCCCAGAAACGCTGGGGAACAAACCGCGTCGCAGACCCTCGTCCAAATGGACCCGGCGATCCGTCCGAACCCGGTGCGATGGATTATTCGAACCTATTCGACAAGGGCATCATCTCCGATACGACGGGCGTCCGTCATTTTCAGACGAACGACGGCGAGTTCCGCGACATCATTGCCTCGCTTGTCGTGTACGATCAACAAGGGCAGCCAGGCACACCGGCGTATGGTGTGAATAATGTCAATCTTGAAGTGCAGGCGGTGCCGGGGGATTCCGGAAGTGCTGTATTCTTCAAGCGCGGCAATCAGTGGGAATTGGCGGGCATTGTCAACGCGGCCTTCACATACAACGATCAACCGGGCGGGACGGCGATGTTCGGTAACGCAACGATGTTTACCGACTTGTCGAAATACAATCAGAATTATTTTCACAGCATTCAGAACATCATCGCGACGCATCCCGATTATTCGCTCTCCGGCGACGTAAATCTTGACGGCATCGTCTCGGGCAACGGCACTGGCCCAGCTTCTACGGACGATGTCACCGCATTTATCGCCGGCTGGAACTACAACAATGGCATCAGCCAGGGCACGATCACCTCATGGAAAAAAGGCGACTTGACTCGCGACGGCCGAACGGACGTGTCCGACTTCTTGCGGCTACGCACCGCCCTCAACGGACAGATTTCTAGTGCCGTGGTCGCTTCGCTATTTGGCAGCAATGCCATACCCGAGCCGTCGGCGGCGATGTTGGTTCTGCTCGGCGGGCTTCACTTCGTATTCGCACGAAGGCGGCGTTAGGCGGCGGGGGACTCCATTTGCGCTAACCGCCGCCTTGCTAGTTTGCGGCGGGGCCTACCCCGCGCGTGCCGCCCCGAGCAAGTTCGCCACGGCGAATCCGCCGCGGCGGACTCGACCGCTAAATGGTCGTGTTAGCTCGCAGTCCGTATGCGAGACCGACCCCAACGGCGCTATTTGCCGTTCGCCGCGGTGCGCTTATCATAGTGCCACCTTCCTGGATTCGCACCTCGCCTGCATCTTGTGGACTATCTCATGCCGCCCTTTGCCGTTCGCCGCAAACGACTTCGCAACCTCGTTCGCAAGGCCGAGGCGGACGCGCTGCTGGTGACGAATTTCAAGAACGTCACCTACCTCACCGGCTTCACGGGCGACGACAGTTACCTGCTGGCAACGCTCGACGGCGAACTCCTGATCACCGACCCGCGCTACACGACGCAGCTCGAAGAAGAGTGCCCGGGACTGAAGCTGGAGATTCGCGAGCCGGGCGTGCAGATGCTGGAAGCGGTGACGAAGGTGGTCGAGGCGGCGCGGATCGAGCGGCTGGGCATCGAAGGCAATTCGGCAACGGTCTCGCTGCAGCAATCGCTCGCCAAGAGGCTGCCGAACGCTAAATCTCGTCACGACGGAGAACTTGGTCGAGCGGCTGCGGATCGTCAAGGACAAGGACGAGATCGAAGCCACGCGCGTGGCCTGCCAACAGGCCCGGCGTGCGTTCGACGTCGTGCGTGCCGCGCTGACTCCGAACATGACCGAGCTCGAAGTCGCCGCCGAGCTCGAATATCAAGCCCGGCGGTTCGGCGCGAAGGCGCTGAGCTTTCCGGCGATCGTCGCCGTGGGACCGCGCGCCGCGCTGCCGCACGCCACGCCGACGCAGCGCCAGCTGAGCGAGAGCGACTTCACGCTGATCGATTGGGGCGTGAACTCGGGGCTCTACATGAGCGACTTGACGCGAATCATCGTGACCGGTAAAATCTCGCCCAAACTCCGTAAGATATATGGAGTTGTGCTCAAAGCGCAGCTCGCGGCGATCGACGCGATTCGCCCCGGCGTGACGTGCGAAGCAGGTCGACCGCGTGGCGCGACAAGATCATCACGCGAGCGGGCTTCGGCAAGGCGTTCGGGCACGGCCTGGGTCACGGCACCGGCCTGGAGATTCACGAAGCGCCGCGGCTGGCCGTCGGCCAAAAGACCAAGCTGCGGCCGGGGATGATCGTGACCGTCGAGCCGGGCATTTATTTGCCGGGTTGGGGCGGCGTGCGGATCGAGGACGACGTGCTGGTCACGCGCACCGGGCACGAAGTGCTCACCGACGTGCCGAAGCAGCTGGAAGATTGCGTGTTGGCGTCTTGAGTCGCTGACGGTGACTGGCGGCTGACGCAGGCATCGGCAGCGTATTGACGGACAGCTGCTCATCACGACAGCGCAGACTTCGGCATCGAGATCATTGAGCGAATCAGGGAGACGGGCATGACGTCGAATTCGGGATCCAGTCCCTGGCGACGTGTTCGACGTGCGGAAGGTGCGCAAGTTCATCGAGTTGATGAACGAGCACGATCTGGCCGAGATCGATCTGCGGCAAGGCGACCAGCGGATTCGGCTGCGCCGCGGGCCGGAAATGGTGACCGTTGCCGCGGCGCCGGCGATGCCGGCCAGCGCCGTCGGCTGCTTCCGCCGGCCAGCGGCGCAGCGGCCGACGAAGCCGCCGACGTCGGTCGACGACAGCAATGCGCTGTCTCATCCGCAGCCCGATGGTCGGCACGTTCTACTCCGCGGCGAATCCCGAGTCGCCGCCGTTCGTGAAGGTCGGCGACCAGGTCGGCCCGGAGACGACGGTCTGCATCGTCGAGGCGATGAAGGTGTTCAACGAGATCCCGGCCGAGTGCTCCGGACGAATCGTCGCCGTGCTGGCGCAGAACGGCGACGCGGTCGAGTTCAATCAGCCGCTGTTCCGCGTGGAGCCGAATTGAGGGTTCAGGGTTCAGGGTTCAGGGTTCAGTATCGAACCGCTGAACCCTGAACCCTGAACCCTGAACCCTGAGACCCTCCCATGTATCAGCGAATTCTCGTTGCCAACCGCGGTGAAATCGCGCTGCGGATCATCCGCGCGTGCCGCGAGCTGGGCGTCGAGACGGTGGCCATCTTCAGCGAGGCCGACCGCGGCGCGCAGTATCTCGAGCTGGCCGACGAGGCGTATTGCGTCGGGCCGGCGAAGGCGGCCGAGAGCTATCTCAAGATCGCCAGCGTGATCAGCGCCGCCGAAGTCGGCAACGTGCAGGCGATCCATCCGGGCTACGGCTTCCTGGCCGAGAACGCCCACTTCAACGAAATCTGCCGCAGCTGCAACATCGACTTCATCGGCCCCAGCCCGGAGGCGATGGCCCGGCTGGGCGACAAGAACGCGGCCCGCGAGCTGGCCCGGCAAGCCGGGCGTGCCGGTCGTGCCCGGCAGCGAAGGGATGATCACAGACGAAGAGGAAGCGCTGCAGTTCGCCCACGAGGTCGGCTTTCCCGTGCTGATCAAGGCGGTGGCCGGCGGCGGCGGACGCGGCATGCGCGTGGCGTCGAACGACCTGGCGCTCAAGTCGGCGCTGCAGCAGGCCCGGGCCGAGGCCGAGGCCGCGTTCGGCAACGGCGACGTCTATCTCGAGAAATACATCGAGCAGCCGCGGCACGTCGAAGTGCAGGTGCTGGCCGATCATCACGGCAACGTGGTGCACCTGTGGGAGCGCGATTGCAGCGTGCAGCGGCGGCATCAGAAGCTGATCGAAGAAAGCCCCAGCACGAGCATCACGCCCGAAACGCGGACCGCGATGTGCGAGGCGGCCCGGCGGCTGATCCAGGCGGCCAACTACACCAACGCCGCCACGGTCGAGTTCATCGTCGATCAGGACGGCAACTTCTACTTCATCGAAGTCAACGCCCGCATCCAGGTCGAGCATCCGGTGACCGAGATGGTCACCGGCATCGACCTGATCAAGTGGCAGATTCGCGTCGCGGCCGGCGAGCCGCTGCCGTGGACGCAGGACGACATCGTGCAGCGCGGCGCGGCGATCGAGTGCCGCATCAACGCCGAGGATCCGCAAGCGCAACTTCCAGCCGTCGCCGGGCAAGATCGAGCAGCTGATCGCGCCCGGGCGGCTTCGGCGTGCGGTTCGATTCGCACGCCCACAGCGGCTACGTCGTGCCGCCGTATTACGATTCGATGATCGGCAAGCTGATCGTGCACCAGCCGACGCGGGCCGAGGCGATCGCCTGCATGCAGCGGGCGCTGGCCGAGCTGCGCGTCGAGGGCATCAAGACGACGGTGCCGCTTCACCAGGAAATCCTCAGCCACTCGGCGTTCGTCGAAGGCCGCATCGACACGACGTTCGTCGAGCGGACGTTGCTGGCGCCGATAAGAGTCGAGGCATTCGTTTGCGGCGACTTCGGCGAGCTCAGTCGCCGTCGCGCGTGAAATGCCCAGAGCTCGGCGGCTAAAACGCGGTGACGCCAATCGCACGTTCTGCTAGAATGCCTCGGCAAAGTTGCTCAATTACGGAGCACCAGTGATGTCTGAACAACATGCCTCTACCATGCGCCCGCCGCGCGTCCAGCACAATTTTCGCCGCGTGGCGATTCTGTTTGCCGGCGGGCCGGCGCCCGCTGCCAACGCGGTGATCTCCACCGCCGCCACCGCGTTCTTGCGGAACGACATCGAAGTCGTCGGCGTTCTGCACGGCTATTCGCACCTGGTCGAGTACTCGCCCGACCGACCGCTGGTCAGGAGGGCCGCGACTACGTGATGCTCGACTCACCGCATGCTTGCGCCGCACGCGCAACTCGCAGGGCATCCTCATCGGCACGGCCCGCGACGAATCCCGGCAAGAACGTTTCGCACCCGACGCACCTGGACGATCCCGAGCGCGTGAAGCCGCTCAAGACCGTGTACGAGGCGCTGCGCTCGATCGGCGTCGACGCGCTGATCTCGATCGGCGGCGACGACACGCTCAAGACGGCCAACAAGTTCAAGCTGTTCCAGGAGAAGCTGCCGGCCGACGCCCAGCGGATTCCGGTCGTGCATTTGCCCAAGACGATCGACAACGACTACCGCGGCATCGACTTCACGTTCGGCTATTTCACGGCCGTCGATTTCCTGGGCCGCGAGGTGCGCAACCTGATCGCCGACGCCGAGGCGAACGGGCGTACTTCCTGGTCGAGTCGATGGGCCGCAGCGCCGGCTGGCTGGCCTACGGCGTGGCGATCGCCGGCGAGGCGAGCCTGGTGATCAGCGTCGAAGACATCGACGGCCCGTACGCGGCGACCGAGGAAGTGACGACATCCGAAGACCGGGCAAGTCAGCCAGCGCAAGATCATGAACGTCGACAAGGTCATCAAGCGGATCGTGCTCACGATGACCACGCGCGAGCGCGAGGGCAAGGAATACGGCGTGATCGTGATCGCCGAAGGCCTGGCCGAGCTGCTGCCGGAGAAGTATCTCGAGGGCATCGGCCGCGACGAGCACGGCCACATCAGCATCGCGGCGGTGCAATCTGCACGACATCTTTCAAGACCTGATCGCCAAGGAATACACGGCGCAAACCGGCAAGAAGCGCAAGATCACGGCGCTGCAGCTCGGCTACGAAGCGCGCTGCGCCAAGCCGCACGCGTTCGACGTGATGCTCGGCAGCCAGCTGGGCGTCGGCGCGTATCGGGCACTGGTGGAGAAGCGGCCTCAACGGCGTGATGGTCTCCGTCTCCGGCCAGTTGCAGCTGCACTACGTGCCGTTCGAAGAACTGGTCGATCCCGAGCACGCTGGTGACGGTCGTCCGCTACATCGAGCCCGAAAGCGACTTCCACCGGCTGACGCGGTTCCTGGAAACGTACGTCAACGAAGAAGAACTGACGCGCCGGCAATTGGCGAAATAGGATGGGCTCGCCCATCATTCGAAACCGTCGGCAGCGCATCGAATGTTGGTGGGCAGTGCTCACCACTTATTCGTGAGCGTGCCTTTGGTGCTCGGCACGCCGGTCATCCGCGGATCGGATTCGACGGCCATTCGCAGAGCGCGGGCGGTGGCCTTGAAAATCGCTTCGCTGATGTGGTGGCTGTTGCGGCCGTAGTGCACGAGGATGTGCAGGTTGCACAGCGCGTTGGCCGCGAAGGCTTGCCAGAAATCTTCGACCAGCTCGCTGTCGAAGTCGCCGATCTTCGCGACTGGGAAATCGGCACGAAACACCAGCGCGTAGCGGCCGCTCAGATCGATCGCCACCGTGGCCAGCGTCTCTTCCATCGGCAGCGTGAAGTGTCCGTAGCGGCGGATGCCCGCCTTGTCGCCGAGCGCCTGCTTGAGCGCCTGGCCCAGGCAGATGCCGACGTCTTCGACCGTGTGGTGCTGATCGACGTGCAGGTCGCCCTCGGCCCGAACGGTCAGATCGATCGACCGCATGCTTGGCCAGCAGCGTCAGCATGTGGTCGAGAAACCCGACGCCGGTCGCGACGTCGGCCTGGCCCGTGCCGTCGAGATCGAGCGCGAGCCGAATCTTGGTCTCGGCGGTTTTGCGGTCGATGGTGGCGGTGCGGGCCATACACGTGCCTGTTGCAATGAAAAGCTGTGCTACCGACATCGTAGCACTGCCGAATGCGACCTGCGAGTGCTCCGCGGCGAGCCGCACAGCGAAGACACTGATACGAGGCAATCGGTTCTGGTTCAACCGAACTTTTCGCTACAATCGGCTCGTCAAGCTAACACGAGTGCGCGAAATCTGCGATCGAGCTCACGCCCAGTCGAGGCCGGTTTCGCGGCGGACGCGTTCGTCGAATTCGCCCAAGAGGCCGCCGATGACGTCCCAGCCGCTGGGGCGGCGGACTTCGATGTCGCCCTGCCGGTTGACGCGGACGATCGTTTGGCCGTTCACGCCGGCCGCGGCCAGGTCGCCGTGATGCAGTTCGTCGTCGGCGACGATTCGTTCCGAGCGTCGTGCCGGTCATTTCGATGAACGACATTCCGCAAGTCTCCTCGATGCGCCATGCGTGATGCATGGCTTTCGACGCCGGCTATTCTAACAAAGGTTGTCGCAGATGTCAGCAGGTTTGGAGCGATGACTCCGCAGTTGCCACGAACTAGAAAACGTGCGGAGCTACAGCTTCCAATCCGGCGCGGCGGCTCGGATCTGTGTCCGCCAGCTTGATAAGCGTGTCGACGTCGAGCTGCTCGGTGCGCGTGTCGGCGGCGAAGCCCATTTCGTCGCAGAATCGCGTCGACCTGCTCCTTGTCGAGATGCCGCTTCATCGCGGCCACCACGTTCGCCCGCAAGAAATTTGCGGCGATGGAGGAACAGCGCTTTGGTGATCTGGTGAAAGTACTGCAGGTCGGCGAATTGCCGCTCGCCGCTCGGGATCGACGATGAGCCGGATCACGGCCGAAGTCACCTTCGGCGCCGGCCAGAACACCGACGGCGGCAGCACGCGGACGATCTCCGCCGTGCACTGGCTCTGAATCCACACGCTCAGCGCACTGTAGTCCTTGGTCGAAGGGCTGGCCGTGATGCGGTCGGCCAGCTCCTTCTGGATCGTGACCGTCATCGAATGCGGCACGTGCCGCGCAGAGCAACAGATTCGAAAGCACCGGCGTCGCGATGTTGTAGGGCAGGTTGGCCACGAGCTTGAGCCGCCGGCCGGGCGCGGCCGGCAAGTGCTCGCCGACCGCCTCCATCACGCGGTCGTCGAAGTTGTTCTTGTTTCGCAGCGCGTCGAGCTGCAGCATCGTCACGTTCGGCAGATCGATCAGTTGCTCGCTGGCCAGCTCGAACAGGTGGGCGTCGATCTCGACCGTGACGACGGCGGCCGCCGAGTCGGCCATCATCGCAGTGAGCGAGCCGGTGCCCGTGCCGATTTCGAGCACGACATCGTCCGCCGTCAGCTCGGCCGCGTCGACGATCAGTCGCTGCAGATTGAGGTCGATCAGAAAATTCTGCCCGTGCCGCGTGGCGGGGCGGATGCCCATCTCGCGGAAGCGATCGAGCAGAAAGGTTTTGGTTTGGCGGGTCATAGTAGGTAGCTGTCAGCTGTCGGCTGTCAGGAATGATTGAAACGTTTTACTCGGTTAGCGGCGAAGTTGTACTTGCTCAAGTTGACGTTGGACGTATTTGGCGAGCACGTCGGTTTCGAGATTCACGCGATCGCCGACCTTGCGGCGGCCGAGCGTCGTGACCATGAGAGTATGTGGGATCAGCGCGACGCTGAACCGGTCGTCCTCGACATCGACGAGCGTGAGGCTCACGCCGTCGACCGCGACCGAGCCTTTGCTGGCCATCTGCTGCAAGTTGTGCGGCCGGAGCGCGGAACCACATCGTACACCAATCGGCGTCGTCGATGTCGCTCATCGACGGTGCCGACGGCATCGATGTGGCCGGTGACATAGTGCCCGCCGATCGCATCGCCGGCTCGCAGAGCGACCGCTCGACATTCACCATGTCGCCCGGTGCGAGCTCGCCCAGGTTGGTGCGCGACAGCGTTTCCTCGCCGGCTTGGAACGCCAGTCGATCGCCTTACGACCGCCACGACCGTCAGGCAGCAGCCGTTGAGCGCGATGCTGTCGCCGATCTTCGCGCTCGCCGCGAGTTGCGGCATCGCGAATGACCAGCCGCACGCCCGGCGGCTCAGGCACAATCGCTGCAACTTCCGCCAGGCTTTCGACCAGTCCGGTGAACATCTTGTAGGTCAGGCTTTCCAGCCTGACATATGCAATTGTGTCAGGCTGGAAAGCCTGACCTACTCAAAACAGCGGTTCTTCGCGAACGCGGCGGTGCCACACCACTTCCCACGCGAACTGATCGGGCGGACCAATCACGAACATCACGCACAACAGCGGCACAGCATACAGCGCACGGTCAACAGCGCCATCAGCGAAAACACGATGGCCACCAGTTGGGCAAAGCTGCGCTGGCCGCGAACGAACTGCGTGAGCGGATGCGGATAGGGAATGCGCGAGACCATCAGCAGGGCAATCACCACCGCGAACAGCGGCAGCAGTCGCTGCATCCACCAGTCGTAGATCGCGAAGTTTTCATGCGTGACGAACGGCTCGCTTCGTTGCGCAGAGTGATACGACAGGATGGCGAAGCTGGCGATCGCGGCCGCGGCGGCCGGCGTCGGCAGGCCGGCGAACGACGTGTGGTCGTCGTCCTCGTCGATCTCGACATTGAACCGGCCAAGCCGCAGCGCCGCGCAGCAGGCGAACAGCGCCGCGATGCTCCAGATCGCCTCGCTGTGCAGATTGGTGAATTGCGGACACATTTTCACCAGCAGGATCGCCGGCGCAAGGCCGAACGACACCAGGTCGCACAGGCTGTCGAGCTGCGCGCCGAAATCGGTCACGCCGCGCGTGATGCGGGCGACCTGGCCGTCGACGGCATCGAACAGCATGGCCAGCAGAATCAGCGCACCGCACAGCATCAGATTGTGCGTCGGATCGTCGCTGCCGATCAACTCCTTGCCGATTCGTCAGCTCCTTGGCCGACTCGAGCTTGAGCTCGATCCGCGGGGCCGGCTCGAATTGCTCGACGCCGGGCTTTTCGATGCGCGACAGGACGACGATCGCGAAGAACCCGCAGACGAGATTGCCCAGCGTGAACAGCGTCGGCAAGAACGGCGACGGCGCGGATGGGTTTCATGCGTAGGTCAGGCTTTCTAGCCTGACAAACGGACAGTATGTTTGCACGAACGTCAGGCTGGAAAGCCTGACCTACTTCCAACGGGCGACGATGTCGCTGCCGGCGCGAACCTTGTCGCCGAGCCGAACGTGGATCTCGACGGCATCGGCCGGCAGGATCAGCTCGGTGCGCGAGCCTAGCTTAATCATACCAAACTTCTCGCCTCGCGTGACCGTCTGCTCCCGGACTGCGAGCGGGCAGACGATTCGCCGGGCCAACATGCCCGAAATTTGCCGCACGGCGAAGCGGCGGAGCGGCGTTTCGAGCGTCTCGAAGCCGATCCACATCGATTCGTTGCGCTCGCGAACTTTCGGGCCGCAGGGCGTTGAGAAATTCGCCCGGCTGGTAGTGCATTTCGACGACGCGGCCGGCCAGCGGCGCGCGGTTGATGTGCACGTTGAAGATCGACAGGAAGATGCCGATGCGCACGGCCGGGCCGCCGATGAAGTCGTAGTGCTCGAGCGGCGTGACGTCGACGACCGTGCCGTCGGCCGGCGAGACGATGGCATCCGGTGCGTCCGGGATTCGCCGCGGCGGATCGCGGAAGAAATAGAGCAAGAGCAGCAACAACGCGCCCGGCACGATGGCCAGCCAGCACCACGGCTGACCGAGAAGTAGCGAGTCCGACGGTGGCAGCCAGCAGCGGCCAGCCGAAGAGGTTCAACTCTCGCCAACCCCAGCAGGCGAATGGCAAGCGTTCGAACCACTCGGGCCAGCCGGTGACCGGCGGCAGTGATGGTTCAGTCTCAGGTTGCTCGTGGTGTGAGTCACAGGTATGGAAGCAATCGACACGGTTGTTTACGCTAAGCCGCAGGCGACAGGAATCCACTTTCGACTTTAATGCAACACCGGGCAGATGTCGAACCACTGGCGGCCCTGGGCGGCCATCCACTCGGTCGACTCTTCGGGGCCCCACAAGCCGGGCTCGTAGATGTACAGCGGCGGCTTGTCGCTGCGTTGCCATTCTTCGAGGATCGGATCGCAGATCGCCCAGGCCGCTTCGACTTCGTCGGCGCGGGCGAACAGGCTGGCGTCGCCTTCGAGCGCGTCGAGCAGCAGCCGCTCGTACGCCTCGGGCATCGTGCCGCGGAACTCGCGCTGATAGCTGAAGTCGAGATCGGTCTGCCGCAGCTTCATGCCGGCGTCGGGCACTTTGGTTTCGAAAGTGGAGCTGAATGCCTTCGGCCGGCTGCACTTGAATCACCAGCCGATTCGATTCGGCGGCGCTCTTCGGCCCGTCGGGAAACAGCATGTGCGGCGGCTCGCGGAACTGGACGACGATCTGCGTCGTGCGGCACGACATCGCCTTGCCGCTGCGCAGATAAAACGGCACGCCCTGCCAGCGCCAGTTGTCGATCGAGCAGCTTGATGGCGGCGAACGTCGCCGTGTGGCTGCTCGGGCCGCACGCCCTCGGCGCTCGCGTAGCCGCGATACTGGCCGCGGAGCGTGTCGCGGTGCAACCTGCTTCGCGCGTCAGCGGCCGGATCGCCTGCAGCACCTTCACCTTTTCGTCGCGGATCGCATCGGCCTCGTAGCGGACCGGGGCTTCCATCGCCGTGATCATCAGCAGCTGCAGCAGATGGTTCTGAAACATGTCGCGGACACGCCGGCCGAGTCGTAGTAGCCGGCGCGGCTGCCGACGTCGACTTCCTCGGCCACGGTGATCTGCACGTGGTCGATGTAGTTGCGGTTCCAGATCGGCTCGAAGATCGTGTTGGCGAACCGCAGCACGAGCAGGTTCTGCACCGTTTCTTTGCCGAGGTAGTGATCGATGCGATAGACCTGCTGCTCGCTGAACACGGCGTGAACGGCCGCGTTGAGCTGCCGCGCCGATGCCAGGTCGGTGCCGAACGGCTTTTCGATGATCACGCGGCGCGCGGCCGCCGTTTTCGTCGGCCAGGCCGGAGCGGCCCAGTTGCTCGACGGCCGGTTCGTAGAACTGCGGCGCGGTGGCCAGGTAGTAGACGCGCGTGCTGTCGTCGGCTTTTTCGATCTCGTCGAGCAAGTCGGCCGAGCGTGTCGAAATCGTCCGGCGTGGCCGATGTCGCCGGCGTGGTAGTAAGATGTTCTGCGCGAACTTGTCCCACAGGCCGGCGTCGAAATCGTTGCCGACGATACTTGGCGGCCGACTTCGGCCAGCTCGCTCGCCAGGCGTCGTGCGTGAACGTCGGTCCGCGAGAAGCCGACGATCGCGTGTCCGCCGGCAGCCGTCTCTTGCGGAACAAGCTGGTACAGCGCCGGAATCAGCTTGCGCTGCGTCAGATCGCCCGAGGCGCCGAAGATGACGAAGGTGTGGGGCATGGTCGTAAGCTGGAGCAGGCGGAGTGGGGAGGCGCGGACAGTATCGCAATCGGTTATCCGTTCGGGCTCCTGCTCGTGCTCCACCTTCCGCTAAATCGTCATCGCCGTGAAGCCGCCGTCGACGTAGATCGCTTCGCCGGTGATGAAGCTGCCGGCGACGGGCGAGAGCAGCAGCAGCGCGGCGCCGATCAGTTCCGGTGCGTCGCCGAGGCGGCCCATCGGCGTGTGGCGCAGGATCGATTCGACGCGCGTCTTGTCGAGGATCTTGCGGTTCTGCTCGGCCGGGAAGAAGCCGGGGCACAGGCAATTGACGCGCACGCCGTGCGGCGCGAATTCGCGGGCCACGTTCTGCGTGAGGTTCAGCACGGCCGCTTTCGACGCCGAGTAGATGAACACGCGCGACAGCGGCCGGTAGCTGGTCACGCTGCCGATGTTGAGGATCGCGCCGCCGCCGGCATCGACCATGTGCTTGCCGAAGATCTGGCAGCCCAGGTGCGTGGCGAGCAGGTTCGTGTTGACGATGCGGTCGAACTCTTCGTCGCTGATGTCGAAGTAGGGCGTCGGCGAATTGACGCCCGCGCAGTTGACCAGCGCGTCGACGCGGCCGTGCTGCTTGACGACCGTGTCGAGCAGCGCTTGCACCGACTCGCGATCGGCGGCATCGACTCGACGAACGTCGCCTTGCCGCCGAGCTTCTCGATCGCCGCGACGCGCTCGTTGCCGCGTTCTGCGCTGCGGCCGGCGACGACGACCGTCGCCCC
Source organism: uncultured Planctomycetota bacterium (assembly GCA_963786455.1). Classification (GTDB taxonomy): domain Bacteria; phylum Planctomycetota; class Planctomycetia; order Pirellulales; family Lacipirellulaceae; genus JABDGM01. The sequence goes on from CAWAZX010000027.1 coordinate 70,131, forward strand.
GGCCTGGGCCAGGCCGTCGCACAAGCTCGCCGCCGAGCACGCCGGTGCCGCCGATCACGACGGCGACCTGGCCGTCGAAGGCCGAACAGTTTTTGCAGGTAGTCGGACATAGCAGTAGCCGTAGGGTGGGCAGTGCCGACCAAGAGTATGTGGTGGGCGATGCCCACGCTTACTTATTTGGCGGTTGTCGCCGTACGCGGATCCAATCGGTGTGGAACGTGCCCGGCTTGTCGAGTGCGCTCGTAGGTGTGCGCGCCGAAGTAATCGCGCTGGGCTTGCAGCAGGTTCGCCGGCAGGCGGTCGCGGCGGTAGCCGTCGTAGTAGGCCAGCGCCGTGGCGAACGCCGGCACGGGAATGCCGAGCTCGGCGGCCGTCGCGACCACGTGCCGCCAGGCGTCCTGCGCTTCGTGCGACCGCCTTCGGTGAAGTACGGCGCGAGCAGCAGGTTCTCGAGCTTCGGATCGGCGTCGAACGCTTCCTTGATGCGGTCGAGGAACACGGCCCGGATGATGCAGCCGCCGCGCCACAGCAGCGCGCATGTCGCCGTAAGTTCAGCGGCCAGTCGTGCTCCGTCGGCCGCCGCCTGCAGCTGCACGAAGCCCTGGGCGTAGCTGCAGATCTTCGAGGCGTACAAGCGCCTGGCGAATCTGCTCGATGAACTTCTTGCGTGTCGCCGTCGTATTTTGCCGACGGGCCCTTGAGCACCTTGCTCGCCCGCACGCGGGCGTCCTTCATCGCCGACAGGCAGCGGGCGTAGACGGCTTCGGTGACCAGCGTGCTGGGCACGCCGAGGTCGAGCGCCAGCTGGCTCATCCACTTGCCGGTGCCCTTGGCGCCGGCCTTGTCCAGGATCTTGTCGACCAGGTAGCCGCCCGCCTCCGGGTCCTTGACGCTGAAGATGTCGCGCGTGATCTCGATGAGGTAGCTGTCGAGCTCGCCGCGGTTCCACTCGTCGAACACGTCGTACAGCTCGTCGTTCGACAGGCCGAGCGCTTCCTTCATCATGAAGTAGGCTTCGCAGATGAGCTGCATGTCGCCGTACTCGATGCCGTTGTGGACCATCTTCACGTAGTGGCCGGCGCCGCGCGGGCCGACCCATTCGCAGCAGGGGATGTCGTTCTTCGGGCCGACCTTGGCGGCGATCGCCTGGAAGATCGGCTTGACGAGCGGCCAGGCCGTCGGCGCTGCCGCCGGGCATCATGCTGGGGCCTTTGCAGTGCGCCTTCTTCGCCGCCGGAGACGCCGGTGCCGATGTAGAGCAGGCCCTTTGCTCTCGACGTACTTCGTGCGCCGCTCGGTGTCGGCGAAGTACGTGTTGCCGCCGTCGATGAGGATGTCGCCCTTGTCGACAGCAGCGGCAGCAGCGTCTCGATCAGGTCGTCGACCGCCGGGCCGGCCTTGACCATCATCATGACCTTGCGCGGCTTGGCGAGGTTCTTGACCAGCTCTTCGAGCGAGTGGCAGCCGACGAACTTCTTGCCCTTGGCGCGGCCGGCGATGAACTCGTCGACCTTGCTCGTCGTGCGGTTGAAGACGGCGACGCGGTAGCCGCGGCTTTCGATGTTGAGGGCCAGGTTCTCGCCCATCACGGCGAGGCCGATGAGGCCGATGTCGCAAGGTTGCGGCATGGTTGAATGTCCGTGCTGTTGATAAGTCGTCAGTTGTCGAGCGACGCGATATAAATCAGATGCTAAGTGTTAATCGTCAACGGGCCACGGCGGCCGTTCCGGCAGGTAACGTGTCGAATTCGTCGAGCAGTTGCTGCTGATAGTCGCCGGCGAACGTGCCGTCGAAGAAGCGCTCGATGCCTTCGTCGAGCAGCCGCTGCCAGCTCGCTTCTTCGCGCCCGGGGTTGATCGGGAAGAACAGGCAGTTGTTGGCCGACCGCGGCTTTGTAGTCGCCCGGGGCGTCGCCGATCATCAGCGTGTGATTCGGCGGATACTGCTTGGCGGCGGCCAGCGATTCTTTCTTGCTGCCGATTTCCTGGCCGCAGATCGCCACGCACGTACTGCGCCAGGTCGTGCTCTTCCCATTCCGCTTCGAGCGCGGCGTTGGGCGTCTGCGAGCAGACGAGCATGTCGGCCTGCTCGGCGAACCGCTCCAGGCACTCGCGGACGTACGGAAACGGCGGCACGCCGCGGACCATGTCGGCGATCGCCTTGTTCACCGCCAGCGACCAGGCCAGTGCCTGCTTCAAATCGGGATCGCCCGTTTCCGCGACCGCCTTCTCGAGCGCCGGGTTGCCGAGCTTCGTTTCGCGTCGCCATCCACTCGATCAGACCCTTCGGGCTCGGCGACGTGAATGCCGCGGGCCTTCACTTCCGGCCGGCGGCGCAGCCAGTCGAGCTGCTCGACCAGCGCCGGGAAAGCGATTCACGCCGCGGCTCTTCGAATACAGGTTCACGAACTCGGCCGCCTCGCGGGCGTACTTGCTCACGCCTTGCAGCTCGTAGTGATTGATGAACTGCGGGATGAAGCACTCCTTGTGCTTCAGCTCCATCGAGTCGAAGACGCAGCCGTCCGAGTCGATGCCGACCAGGAAGTCGTGTTTGGGTGTGATCGAGAACATGGGGCAGCCGTGAAATTCCTCGACCGACGTGCCGAGTGACGATAAATCGGCACAGGCGACGCAAAAGGTCGCATTTTACTGGGCGCCGCACCGTTGGTCGAGTCCGCGCATTTACAGTCATTTAGCGGCCGAACTTGTTCGGCGCGTCCGCGCGGACAAATCCCACTTGATATACGTTACGGCCGAAAACCGCCCGTCGAAATCCGATACGGCGGCAACAACTGAATCCGCTGGTCAATTTCATAGAGCCGCTTTTGAAACCGCGGGTCGCCGGCCGTGCCGTACTGCGACGCGACGTCGGTGGCCGAGAGGCCTTCCGGCAAATCTTTCACCTCCGGCATAAACGACGCCATCGAAAACGCCTGTCCCACGAGGTGTAGGGGAAACCGCCGACTCATCACGCCCTCGGCAAACCGTACTCCGGCACGGTCGGCGGCCAGGTCGGCAAAGCTGAAACCGCTCGTCGTATTCGAGTCGACCAACTCCTTGGCGACTCCGGCGGCGTTGCTGGCTTCGCCACCCATTGTGGCAGTCAGATAACACGACACAAAGAAATGCTGCGCCAAGTCGCGCCGCCCTCGCACCGTGGGTTCGCCAATCACGGAGAGCCGGATCATGCGCTCGTCCGGCATCTCGGCGGCGCGGTACAACCCGCCAGCGCCGGGAATTTTGGCCAACATGTCGGAATCATCCAGAGCGACGCCCAGTGCGGCGAGAAACGCGCGGGCCGCTACGTCGTCCGTCAATCCATCGGCCGCGCGGGCCGCCTGACGAACGTAGTGCTCGGTGAGCGCATCGCCGGTGCGCCGCGTCGGCATGTCCGCGCCCAGGCCGGACGCCGCGTCCGGCAGCGCATGATTCGCGATCGCCGCACGGACGATTGCCTGCAACACTTGCTTGGCCGGCCCGGCCAGCGGCGTGGTCGTCGCCGAGCCCATTAGTTGGATAAAGTGCATACCCGCGGGATCATCCGGCAGCGACTGGCTCAATTGGACGTAAATCTGCTGCAGCCGCCGGCGCGTGTCGGCTGACAGTTCCTGAAGCTGCTTGACATTCCGGCGGCGGATTTCCTCGCCGAACAGCGCGATTACGAGTGTATTGACGGGATCGAACTGAATATGGAAACCAGGCCGGCCGGCAAGCCGGTCACCCAACACGGGCCGCATCACGCTGTTCCGCTCCGGACTGTGAGACGCACCCAAGTAATGTCCCAATTCATGCACCAGGAATTCGAGTTTTTCCGGCTCGGCAATTTGCGGCGATCCCTCGCGAACGAGAATATGCGAGTGGAGTGGCCCGCGCGTGCCGGCCATGTGGGTCCGGCCACGGACCATCGCCCACTGGCTGGTGAACCCAATCGCCAGTTGGGCCGGCGCCGGATCGGCTTCACGTTCGAATTCTCCGAGTGAGGCGATGAAGTCGGTGGTGGCGTTGTCGGAATTCCACGAGCCGACGGCGGTCACGCGAAATCTCACGCGACAATGCTTCTCCAGAATGTCAGATGCCGACTCGATCCGCCGTCGCGCCCGTCGCTCCCAGTACGCTTGCCGGCTGGGCTCTTCTTCGTCGACGAAAACTTTCACGGGAATTGTCGCGATCGGCGCCCGGCTGGCACTGCCAGGCAGCGAGCGGCCGCGCATCGTGGTTGCATCTTCACCCAAACCAATCTTTTGCAAGTCGACGCGCCCGCCCGGACCTCGGCCGAAGTAGTACGCGCAGTTCGCGTCGAGCTGATACCGCTTCGCACCGCTCTGGGTGTTGAATAATAGACTCGCGCGGCCGTCGACGAACATGGGCGTCGATTCGCCAGATGGCAGCGAAACCACCTGGGTTTCGCCGACGACCGGCTGGAATTGAAACTGGATTGACGTCGCCATGCGATTGGCCAGGACGATGACATCGGCGTTCGCGGTACACGTGGTCAGAACGGCCAGCAGCCAGGTGACCGCCCATCTGGCAGAATGCAATCGGCTGACGCAGGATTTTAAAGAAGCGTGGCCCATTCCTAAATTCTACTGCGCAATATGCCGGCGACCTACATTTCGACGATCGGTGGACTTCTGTACCGCCGGCCAGTCAGGACGCGGGATTCGTCAGCAATTCCTGTAATTCCTGCATGGCGTAGAGGTCGCGTTCGCGGCCGGCGTGGGCAAACACGGCCTGCAAATTGTTCAGCATGCGGGCCAGCCATTGTCGATGCGTAGCCGGAGCGAGCCACTCGGGCGAGGGCGGGGAAGCGCTGCCCGATGCCTCAGCAATACGCCGCCAGACATCGTCCCGGTCGAGCATGCCGCCTCCATAGAACGGATCGACGTACATCCACCTACGGGGAGAAGTATTGGTTCGGCCCGCAATTTCTGGCATCTGCACGGCCGCCAAAAAATGCCCCGGCGAGTTAATCCCACGCACGACCAGCCCGACGCCCTCGGCCACGCATTTGTAGATCAGTGCGAGTGTGATCGGCAAGCCGCGGTGTGTGCGTAGCACTTCTGGTAAATAGCTGTTCGCGGGATTGTAGTAGTCCTCGACGTTGCCGGCAAAGCCGACCACTTCGAACAACACGTCGTGCAAGTGGGCCAGTTTGGCCTCAATGCTGGGTGAGTGCACGCGGCGGCGAACGGTCCCGATTAGCTCGGCGATGGTCGCTTCAGCTTGCTGCACATCGCTTTCAGGTCGTTCATGTTGCGAAATGGCAAACGCCGCCCGAAACAGGCCGGAAGTCGTATCGAGTCGAGGCATCTCCGCGGCGAACACGGCATACGAGGCAGGGTGACAATAGGCGGGCATCGAACTAAACCGGGTGACGGATGACATGCGCCGAACAAACTTCATGCTATCCGGACGGCTTCCCAATGTGGCGCTTCGATACGATTGACATACAGCACAACTTTGCCTTGGCGGTAATTCGGGCGTAGCCGTTTGCCGACATCGACCGTGCCGCTCGTGAGCGATGTACCATCCATTGTGCAAACCTCTTGGACGCCGCGCGCGAGGATTTCATCGACAGTCAAGCAACCAGTGACATCGTACCAATCTTCGCCGCTCGAGCCAAAGTAAACCACGCGGCCATCGTTTTTGGTCGCCATCAACCCAACCGCCGCCAAAGCTCCGATGACACCGTCCTCGGTGCCGCCCAGACCTTCCAGGTAGATGCCATGGTCCGCGGCGATTTGCCGCGCTTCGGATTGGTTTACTAGCTCGCGTTTACAGCGTAGCCCCCAATCCATGACCGCCGGCGGGACGGTTTTGGAAACGCACAGTCCCGGATCGCTGCCTTTTGGACACCAAGGAATAATGATGTCGCGGAGCGTCGAAATTAATTTAGCGTGATCGAACGGGGGCTCGCCCGAGGCTCGACCCCAGCCACCCAACGTACTCGCAGTTGGTGCAAACATTATCGACGCGCAGCCGTTCTTTTTCGTGCACGGCACGCGCGGATCTTCGAGTAGTTGATGGCGGATGATGATCCGGCCGCTATAGCTGCCTGCCAATTCGCGGACCAAATGTCGGGCTAGCTGGTTCGTGCCCGGGTCGTCCAGCGTGTCGGTATCGTCAAGTCCGACGTAGATCATCGGCGACTCGAGAGGCGGAACCAGAGAGCGGCACTGATCAGACCGGCCAAAGCACCGCAAAGAACAAATGAGGGCAGGGCGGACAGCCAAAACTCGGTGAATTGCCGGCTGCCGCGAAACTCCCAGCCAGCCATTGCCGTGCCAAACCGCATGCCGAACGCCACGAGGTTCGTCAGCGCGCCTGCCGCAATGAACCGCGCATAGAGACGCCAGCCGCGCGGCTCGCCGGCAAGTGCCAAGTCGAGCACTGGACCGAGTGCCAAAATACCGAGGACCGCCGCGGGAGGAAACCGGCCGATTTGGCCCCAACTCATGGCTGCCGCCGCGATGCCAGCGCCTACCGACATCACCATTCCGGACGATCGGCGTGGAACCAGCGCGAGTCCCAACGCCATCGGGATCACCCCGCGTAGAATTGCATGGCCCGGAACACGGATTTGCATGTGAAACACGCCGATCGCAATTGCGGCAAGTGATCCGCAGGCGAGCAGAAGTGCCACTTCCGCCACGCTCACTCGCGCAGCGCGCGACCAGGTGGGCAATCGGCTGGCATCTTTCAAATTTGTTCGTGTCGCGAACGCAGTGGCTAACATGATTTACCTTCATCGCAAATGGATGAGCGCCGCGTGCTGGCAAACACCAGCGTTCCGCCAAGTACAAGCAACAGCGCGGTGCCGGGTTCCGGTATCACATAGGTAACCGTGAGGAGAGGCCGCCAGGTTGGGTCGAGCGTGCCGCCCGTTGAATTCTGTGTGGCCGACCGCGAATAGAAGGCTTTTACCGACTGGCCTGTCGTTTCTCCCGCGTTGATGAGAGCCCAGCCGAAATTTGTCGCCGGGTTGTTGAGCCAACTCTGGATGTCACTGACCAGGGCCGGCGTCGTCAGCCACGTGTGGGGATTATCTACCGCCCCGCCCACCGCCAAACTGGCGCTGGCGACTGCGTTGAAATCTCCGGTGCCGCCAGGGTTTGTCCACGGTGTCGTATTGAAATTGCGCTGATTCCAGGTGGCGTCGCCATTCGCTGGGGCAAAGCCATTCCCGCCGCCGCCGATGGCGGGCGTCGAGTTGCCGGCCGTGCCTTCGCCCCAATCCGCAGCGAGCCGGTGCAAGCCAATCGTCTGATTGGTTGAGTTGGGCGCATTCCCTAAATACAGCCGTAGCTGCGCCCGTGATCGTAGCCGACGACGGCACACTGGCCGCGATATCGAACGCCAATAGTCCACGGCGTGGCGAGCCGGCGCCGCTGGCTCCCGTGAAAATCCCAGCCGCACCGCCCGCGCTGTTGTTCACGTTGTTTTGATAAATCGAATTATCTTTGCCGGCGTTAATGGTTGCCGTGGCTGGCCAGGCCGTGGCCGGCATGATCACAAGCGCCCCAATCACTCCGACAATCCGCAGGCAGTTCATGAGCATTTCTCTTCGTGGTGCAACTTCTTAGGTGCAGTGAATCAAGTCGTGTCAGGGAATTGCCGACGTGGATGCTTTGGGTGGCCCGGTCCATTTGCTGTTGGGTGGAAACCAGCGAACATCCGGCCGCTGCGGGTCGCCGATGCCACAGCCCACTTCCTCGCCGGCGTACGATTCCACACGCCCGTCAAGGAACGCGATATTCACCGTGTTGCCGACGTGCCGCGCAATTGGACTATACGCCTCCGTCGACGGAAGCGTCGAGCAAAAAGGACCCAGACTATCGGCCATGAACACCATGGTCTGCTTTGGCCCCACTTTCTCGATGTGGTCGGGCCGACCGTTGAACGGCGGCGAAAGTGCCATATTCATCGCATAGACGAAAAAAGTTTTCTCATCGATGCTCATTCCCTTCGCCAAGGGCCACATGTCTTCAATGTGCAGCGCCTCCGGGCAGATCCACAGGCTGGATTGAGTTGCCTTGGGTTGCGCCGACCGACCGACGAGCTCAACGTACGGCGCATTTTCCATCAGCGGCGGCAGGGCGTTGAACCAATCGTCAGGGCGGTTCAGCACCGTCGTCGGCTGAACACCTTGCCCGCGATAGGGTAAGCGTCCGTCGTGCGTATCGGCATACATGTGCACGGCGAGCCCCCATTGCCGCAAATTCGACTGACACGCCGTCCGACGGGCCGACGCTCGGGCATGTAGCACCGCGGGCAACAACAGCCCGGCCAGCAGCGTGATTACGCTGACGGAGACCAGTAATTCCAGTATAGTCAGGCCCGCAGGCCGGCGGGTCGCAGCGATCATTGACAGCTCCAGACCGTTATGCACCGTCGGGTATAGCGACCAGTTTACTCCCGGCTTGGCAGGCGTCAACCGAATGGCCGAATCCCAGTGGATGAACGACTGGCGCGTGGGGATCCGCGTGTGGATCGAACGCGAAGGCGAGGCCGTTTTGGGAGAAGGCCGAGCCGAGCTGCTGGCCGCCATCGACCGCGAAAACAGCATCACGCGGGCCGCCAAGTCGCTACGCATGTCCTACCGGCATGGGTGGTCGATGATCCAATCGATCAATGCGGCAGCGGGCGAGCCGCTGGTCGAAACTGCTGCCGGTGGTGTGAAGGGCGGCGGGGCACGACTCACGGCACGAGGTCGGCTAGCGCTCGCAGGTCTACGAACAGATGCGCCAGTCGCTGGTCGGGTCGGCATCCGCCGCGCTGCAGCGCGCCGTTCGCATCGATGCCAGCGTAGCTACGGCATTACACGTCGCGGCCGCGATCAGTTTGCAGGAAGCCGTAGGACAAATCCTGGCCGAGTTCGCGCTCCGTCGGCCCGCGGTTCATGTGCGGACAATTTTCGGCGCATCGAACGAGCTGGCGGATCATCTGCTGTCTGGCGCGCCGGGTGACGTGTTCATTTCGGCTGAGCCGACTGAACTGGACCGGCTCGATGCCGCCAAGCTAATCGCAGCGAAAAGTCGACGGGCTGTCGCTCGCAATGGTTTGGCTGCGATTGGAGTAGCCGGGATCGAGTCGATTCGCAAAGTCAGCGATCTCGAATCGAACCGGATTAAACGCATTGCCTTGGCAGAGCCCGCATCGCCGCTGGGGCGATGTTGCATGAACTATTTGCAGTCAGCGGGCGTTTACGATCGGCTGGCACCGAAGGTGTTGTGGGTCGACAATTCACGGGCGGTGCTGTCAGCGGTTGCATCCAAGGCCGCAGACGCCGGCCTGGCGTTTTCCAGTGACGCATCCCGCCAAGGCGATTGGCAGCTGCTGTTTCGTGTGCCGCTAGCGAAAGCGTCGGCCATCTACGAAGCGGCGGCGATCACCCGAGAAGTGAAATTGGCGGAATCCCAGGAGCTTTTGGAATTCCTCGCAACGCCGGCTGCTCAACGTTGTTTCCGCCGCTGCGGCCTGCGGCCGGTCTCGGGAAAGTGAGTTAGAACTCCCATTTAGCGGCGGGGCTTGCCCCGCGCGGGGCAAGCCCCGCCGCTAAATGCCCGACCGATTCTCCACGCGAATGTTGATGGCTGTTAGAATAGGTAGATGGGCCTGCGCCGATTATTTTGTCGTTCCCTGTTGCCCGGCGCAGTCGCCGCCATTGCCGCCACCACCCCGCTTTGGTTCGCCAGCACGACCTTCGCCTTCGTGCCGCAAGAGCGTTGGGGGTCGACCGCCACGGCCCTGCCAACACTCACTGGCCGGCCGGTCACGCTCACCTGGAGTATCGTCCCCGATGGCACGCACATTCAAGGCGAAGGCGGCAGCAATCTCATTCAGTTCCTGGACGGGGTGTTTGGCGCCGGCCCGGGGGGCGAAAGTCTCAAGCAACGGCCATGGTTTTCGCTCGTCGATAGTGCTTTCAAACGCTGGAGCGGCGTGAGCGGGCTCAACTTCCTCTACGAACCTATGGATGATGGAGCCGACCATGGCAGCGCGGTAGGACTGATCAATATCCGCGGCGATGTGCGTGTCGGCGGCGCGTTTATCGACGGCAGCAACGGCACGCTCGGCTATAGTTTTTTTCCGAGCAATGCCGACACGGTCATCGACACCGGCGATACGACATTCTTCTCGAATCCGACCGAAAACCATCGGGCATTTCGCAACATGTTCATGCACGAGTTGGGGCACGGAATCGGGCTGGATCACGTGGTCTCGAATACCGACCGCTTTCTCATGGAGCCATCGATCAACATCAGCTTCGACGGGCCGCAGCTCGACGACATTCGCGGCGCACAATGGTATTACGGAGACGGGCTGGAAGAATCCAACGGCGGGTCGGGAAATGAAACGCCCGCGCTGGCCACCAACCTGGGTTGGCTCGTCAATGGGTTCACGCGCTCGATTGGCGCGGCCGCGGCTGGAGACACGGTCGTCGAGGCGAACGAAACCGATTTTGTCAGCATCGCCAATTCGGCCGACGCCGATTATTTTTCTTTTGAAGTGCCCGCACCTACGGGGCTGAACGCCGTCCTCACTCCGTTGGGCGGCATTTTTAACCAGGCCCCGCAGGGTAGCGCCCAGACGCAATTCGATGCCAACTCACGCAGCGATTTAACCCTGGCAGTGTTTGGCACGAACGGCACGTCGCTGCTGGGAATTGCGAATGAAACTGCGGCCGGCGGAGTGGAAACGTTGACGGGCATCCGCCTGCCGGCAGCGGGGAGATACTACGCCCGCGTCATCGGCTCGACGCCAATCGTGCAGATGTATCAGCTGGATTTGACGGCCGTGGCCCCCGCCGCGACGCTGCCCGGCGACTTCAATCACAACGGCGAAGTGGATGCGGCCGATTACGCCTTCTGGCGGAAATCGCTGACCGAGAGTGGGCCCGGACTGGCCGCCGACGCGAACAACGATCTAGTGGTCGACCTGGCGGATTACAATATCTGGCGAACGAACTTCGGTACCACGGCGGCGAGCACGACGGCCGTGTACGCGGCGGCTGTCCCTGAGCCAACGGCATGCATTCTAGTGCTTCTCGCGGGATTGATGATGTCTGCCGCATCGAGAAACAGACGGCGACGGGCGGCATGCCTTCGTCGCGCGACTGAACTGAGGTCGCCGAAGTCAGCAACGTGAGGTATTCCGAGAATACAGATCGAGGAAAAAAACATCTGGAATTGGAGCCCGCAGCGCCAGCAAGGGGTGTGGCCGATTCCCTTGCTGGCTTTGCGGGCTTCGATCCTTGAACACTATGGGGCTCAATTCGCAGATGGATCAATGACATGAGAACGAATTGCATTTCGCGCACCATCGTTGCCACTTATTGCCTGGCTAACTGCCCCTTGCAGACACCCGGTGCCGATCGCATCGTCGCGACGACAGCGGAGTTCTCCTCGGCCCTCGCCGCAGCTGCCGCGGGGGATCGAATTCTGCTTCAGCCCGGCGTGTACGCTGGCGGACACTATCGCGAAAACTTGCAGCAGGTCACGATCCGCAGCGTCGATCCAAACAACCAGGCGATCATCGATGGCGGCAGTCAACGGGATTCAGCTTTCTGACGCACAGCAAGTGACCATCAGCGATCTCGAGTTTCGCAATCATACGGCAAACGGCCTCAATATCGACGACGGCGGATCCTTCGAGACGCCCAGCACGGGCATCACGCTGCGAAATATCACGGTGCGCGACATCGCGAATCCCGGCAATCACGACGGGATCAAACTTTCCGGCGTGACGGGTTTCTTGATCGACGGACGTGCGCGTGCTCAACTGGGGCACCGGCGGCAGCGCGGTCGACATGGTCGGCTGCCACCACGGCCTGATCCAGAATTCGCTGTTCGCGCACACGAACACGGCCAACGCGCGGCACCACGCTGCAACCCAAGGGCGGCAGCAAGGACATCACGTTTCGCGCCAATCGCATTGAGCTGCCGCGCGGCTCCGGCCGGGCCGTTCAGGCGGGCGGCTCGACCGGTACCGAGTTCTTCCGCTTCATCGACGGCGATTCCAATTACGAGGCCAACGAAATCATGGCCGAGGGCAACGTCATCATCGGCGGTTCGTCGGCGTTTTCCTGGGTGAACATCGACGGCGGCGTGTTTCACCACAACTTGGTGCACCGGCCCGGGCAATTGGGTCGCGCGAATTCTCAACGAGAACCAGGGCAACGCGATCATCGATACGCAGAACGGCCAATTCCACGATAATCGCATGGTCTACAACGACATGGCGAGCGAATTCAGCACGGCCGTGAACGTCGGGCCGGAAACGGTGCCCGCGAGCTATCAATTTGCCCGCAATCGCTGGCTCAATCTGGCGAATCCGACGGCGGCCGGCTCGACGCCAAATCTACCGACTGCAGAAATGGGCGGGACATACGGCGACACCTCGCTGGATGCGCAGTTAAACACGGCGCTCGTCTGGGACTTCACCTGGGGGAAGTGGATTGTTAACGCCAACGACTCGGCCAAATCGGTTGCAGTGCCTAACTTCGCCGTCTTGCAGAGGGCCGCACCAGGCAATACGGCCGAATTTCGTCCACTACAAGCCGATCCGTTCGATGGGTCCTGGACGGCTGCGCCTCTCCCAGCGGCTGCGATTGAACTTCCCGCTTTCTCTCAAGTTATTCTTATCGATCCGCAGGCCTGCCCGAATTGTCTCGGCGTGGCAGGCGACTACAACCAAGACGGCATGGTGAACCAAGCCGATTACCAGACGTGGCGCGCCTCGTTTGGCAGCGCCAATGTCGTTGCCGACGGCAACGGCGACGGTGTCGTTGATGCGGCCGACTATGCCGTATGGCGCCGTGCTGTGACAGCGACCGACCAGCCCATAAAAAACACGTTGGCAAGCGCAACGTTCATTCCAGAGCCGCACGCATTCTGGCTTGCAATTTCCAGCGCCGCACTGGTTAGCCTACCGCGGCCCACCGCGAAGCCGTAGAACGGTAGCCACGAAAAACACGAAAAGACACAAAAGGAATTCGAGTCAGACAGAGCGATCTCGTGAATGCCGCCACCGGCAACGAAAGAAAAACTTTATATCGTCGTCATTACTGCGTACCGAGTACCAAGTACTCCATACCGAAACCGCTGATTTAGTAGCCTACTGCCGTCGGTATTCTCCCGTACCGTTTTCGTGCCTTTTTGTGTTTTTCGTGGCCAACCTACTGATTCTCTGTCATCTGCTCGTTGATCCACGCTTCCAGCTCTTCCCAATTCACGGGCGGCAGCTTGCACAGGTCGGGCCGCAGCTTCACCGCGTCGCGAATATAGATGTGCTGGATCTCGCTCTGCGGCAGATCGGTGTTCCAATGCACCAGCATACGAATGCAGCGGGGCAGCGAACCGGGCACGGCCATCTCGTGGCCGCACAATAGCGGCACATCGAGCCAACCCAACTGGCGGGCAGCGAGGGCGGGGAATTCGGCATCCAAATCGGGCGTGGTACTGAAAATTGCGCTGGTGACGTCCTTGCGGTCGATGCCGTTGCGACGGACCATTAACGCCACTAACTCCCGGGTAGAGGCCAGGATTTCTTCCCGAGTGTTGTGCTCCACCGTCGTCGCGCCACGAACTCCACGGCAAGTTGACATCGCCGCCGCTCCACAGAAAAGATGAACACCGGCCTCCCGCCACACGAACTATTCTATTGTAACGAGTGATGTTTGAGAGCCGTGGTTCCAGCTCCGACTATACCGGGAATTGCGGTCACATAAACTATCAGCATTTGGAGCGGCCCGCCGCATGATTGTTGCGACTTTTACTATCCTGGCGGTTTGGTTGTGGCTGTGGCTGGTTTTTCTGGGTTGGGGCACGATCGTGTGCCAGATCGCCCGCTGCGATCGGCAGGATTCCACGTCGCTCCTGGTGAGCCCTTGGATCGGTGTCGCGAGCGTCATTGCCTTTCTCCAAATCTGGCATTTAGCGGCTCCGATCAATGCCTTTCCGTTCACCATCGTGAGCACGGTTGGGTTGCTGGGAGCCGCCGGGTTTTGCCGGCCGCAACTTGCGGCGATGGTGTCGCAGACAGGGTCACGGCCCGCGATAGCTGCACTGACCGCATTGCTAATTGTGTGGCTCGCCAACCGGTCGCTGAATACGCAAATATATACCGACCACGGCTTGTATTACATGAATGGCATCCGCTGGGCGACGGACTACCGGATCGTACCTGGCCTCGCGAACCTGCATCACCGATTGGCGTTCAACAATTCGAACTTCCTGCTGCACGCAATGCTGGAGCTGGGCGGCTGGCGGAACTACACGGCGCACGTCGTCAATGGACTTCTGGCAGCCATGGCCGTGCCGATCATCGTGCAAGGCTTGTCGGCAGCCGTCGCCGGAAGAGGCCGTGAGAGGCATCTCGGTTGGTTTGCCGTGGCTTTGGCGATGATTGTGGCGTTCTCGGCGGTGGACCGCCGCATTTCGTCGGCCCATCCCGATTTCGCCGCCGCCATGTTGGTAACGGTGGCCGCCTGGCGACTGCTGGCGATCCAGCTCCTCGAAGCGGAATCGGAGCGAGGGCGGCTGCGCTATAATCTGCTCGCCATCGCGCTGCTACTGCGCCGGCCGCCATCACGATCAAGACGACAGTGATATTCTTTGCGGGATTCGCGGCCGCAGCACTGGTCGTCAGTCTTTATCAACTCGCCAATCGCTGTGGATCACGGCCCGTGCAGTCTGTCGTGGCGAATATGGCTTTCATGTTACCGTGGGTTGTGGTTGTATTTTTGCCGTGGATGTTGCGGGGCTATATCCTCAGTGGCTATCCAGTGTTTCCGGCAACGATCGCTGGCGCACCCGTGGACTGGATCTACCCGGCGGAGGATGCCGCTGAGCTGCGTCGGGTAATTTATGCCTGGTCGCGCGCGGCGTACTTTAATATCGAGGTCGGCTTTCAGCCCGGCTGGGGCTGGGTACCGCACTGGCTGGTGCAGGTGATCCTGCTTTCGTGGGCCGGTTGAAGCGGTGCTCCCGGTTTTAATATCCGCGGCGTGTCTTGCTGCAATAATCTGGCGGCGGCGAAATTCCTCCGCCGATTGCGGTGACAACGGCGTCGAAGACTCGCGATTGTCCGTTTGGCCGTTGGTAATAGCGTACGCGGCCAGTATTGTGGCGTGGTTTCTTACGGGGCCGAGCCCGCGAATGGGCAGCTTCGCGCTGTGGGGTCTGGCGGCGACGTGCTTAATAGCAGCTAGCCGGCTGGTGTCGGCTGAAATGGTTGCTCTCTACAGGCGGCCTATCATTGTCGGCCTCGCTTTGCTATTCCTTCTCCCGATGGCCGACGAAGCGTTGCGAGTCGAACTGCGATACCGCAAGAATCCGAAGCTGCCTGAATTCGGCAAGCACGCGTATCTGTTTTATCCATTTGTAATTCCGACTTGGGACGGCAATTTCCCGCCGGTCCCGCAGCCGACGCTTGTTGAGGCAACGTCGCGGCATGGAGTCGTTGTCCATCTGGGCGAGAATGACAAGGAAGGGGTTCCCACTCTCGTCTGGGACTCCCCTTTACCAGCGGCGCAGTATCTCAATCCCGATTTGCAATATCGCCGCAATGGTGATTTGCAGGCTGGCTTTCGAACTGCGAAATCCGCCGAGCCCTAGGCGTATGGTTGGCACAACATGCTTACGGCTTGGCGGCCGAAAGCATGCCACACTTTCGCTATTTCTTTAGCGAGAGCACCTGGTACTGTGCTCCCAGCGGAAGCCGCCTGACGGACGGCTCGATCATGCGCAAGAATCCCAGTTTCTTTGGGAAGATGAAGGCGTAGTCCGTGCGGATGACGGTTAGTCCCGCGTCCTCCGCGAGCTTTCGTGCTTCCCCAGGCCAGACCATGACAGCGTCTCGGTCGAACGGAATGCGGCGCATCACGTAACGGGCGGCCGGGCTCCACGGGTTGTTTTCCCACATCGCAAACACGCCGCCCGGCCGTAAGGCATTCGCAACATAATTGGCGGATGCTTGACGATCGCCCTTGGGAATGTGGTGGAACACGCCGTTGCAAAACGCCAGGTCGATGTCGCCCTGCGGCTTGAATTCATCGACCAGCTGAAACGTCGCGGGCAGGCCGTCGTACTTCTCCCGGGCGACGCTCAGCGACATTGCCGATGTATCCACGCCGAGAACACGCCGAAGCACGAGAACGTCGAAAAACAATGGCGTCGCCGTGCCCGTGCCGCACCCGAAGTCCAGTACTCGCCTAACGACGAAATTCAAGCGTTTTAGGCACTGGCCAAGCCAGGCCATCCGCCCGGCGGCGAAGTAATCCTTGCTCTCGCCGGAAAGGGCCAGCCCGCGATTCAGGGCATTCTCGTAGTCGAGTGCGTAGGAATCGAAGCTCGTCATCGTGTTGCAACTAAGACGTGGCGGATGTCGCAACGCGCGAGTCATGACACGATCGGCTCACTGGGGCGTTCGATGGCATTTTGGCGACGAGCTGGTTTGTCGAGCTGGGTTTGCTCCACCTGCTTCAACCACACGGAGACCACTTCCATGAGAAATGAGAACACGATGGTCTGCAGGGCGGAAAACAAGCTGAACGCGCCGGCGATGAGGCGTGACCAGTGCAGAGTAAGGGATTTGGTTTGCCAATACTCGACGAATCCCGGCCATAGGAAGAATAACGCAGCCGCCAGTAGTAGTCCAAGCACGAGCCACAACGATTTGCCGCTCAAAATCGAGGCGACGACCGCCGGCCAGAATGAATTCGAACCCTGCCGGCGTGGACCAAAAGAGGCCATGCGACTCGTCAATGCCGTCGCCAAGAGCAGCATCAGGCCACACGACCCCAAAATGTAGCAGACCACGAAACGATAGATCATCCACTCCTCGAGCCGCCGATGCTGAAAGTAAAATTCCGTCGGATAAGCGGCGAAGAGCATCGCTAACAGGGCACACGTGATGAACGCGAGCAACAAAAGTTTTTCGGGCCGGTAACACAAAACGCCCGCAAAAATCGCGCAGAAAGCGCACGCCGTCATGGACGACGCTCAGCTTGCTCCGTCCAACGCGGTCAGAATAATCCATTGGCATTTCTACCAGGCGCAGATCGTTGAGCAGCGCTCGCGCTCATGGAGGGCGTGAAATGAAGACCGTCGGGCAGGGGGTAGAGGTATTTCAACGAGCGGCGCCGAACCACGCGCATGCCGCTCGCAGTGTCGGTGATCGCACGGCCGCACAACAGCCCAAGTAAGAATGCATAAATCCGGTTGCCGAGGCGTCGCACCTTGGGCATTTTTGAGTTCGGGCCCAACCGCGATCCGAGGACGATATCAGCGTCTTCAGTGAGGGCCGTTTCGCACATCGATGCAAAGTAGCGCGGATCGCACGTGCCGTCGGCGTCCAGGAATCCCAACAGGGTGCCCCGTCCAATTCGCCAGCCTTCCTTGATGGCTGCGCCGTAACCGCGGTTTTCCCGAAACACAATCACTTTCACATCGGCGAAGCTCTTGGCGATTTCAGCAGTACGATCCGTGGAGCCGTCGCTGACGACGATGATTTCGACATCGGACAGGTCGGCCTGGCTCTTGATTTGGGCGTAGCTTCTAGACAGCGCGTGACCGTATCTCCGATCGCGCCCTCCTCGTTCAGAGCAGGAATCACGATCGTGAGACTCTCGCCGGCGGGCGGTAACTCGGGCATAGGGGAGGCGACAACCATTCGTGGTAAAACTCTATTCTCGCCTCAAATGCGTCAGCTGAGAAATAGGTCGTGCCCGATGCGATACCTGAAATCGAGCGACAATTATCGATTGTGGTTCGCTTGAGGACGGTGGGAGCGAATATGCCGGTCAACGCACTTGGAATTCCGGGTTACGGGAAGAGGAGTTTCGTGCGGCGGTGGGCTCCCCTATCACCGGTGAACGCAACCAAGTAAGCGAGTTCTATTGCGTCAATTTGGCTTTGTCGGCTGCTCTGACACACGTGCGTGATAATCTGTTACGGCGTGGGGGAATGGGGGGTTCGGTGCCGTCATCATCTTTACGAAAGCTGAAATTAAGCCGTTGACACCCGGCTGCCGATGCGTACTATTACGTTTGCTCTCAGCCGAAAGTGGCTCTTTGGGGCCGCTTTTCGGGTGAGATTTTTTCTTCTAGGCCCTTGCTTACGGGCAGAACGGGTCTAGAATGCTTAGCTTTGCTCTTTGACAATTTGGTAAGTGACCTCCAATTTTTTTGTCAGCCAAGACTGTATTCAAATGGCTGAGGAGCGTCGGCAGCACGGCGAGCCGGAACTTCGCGTTCGGAGCGTTCGCGTTGCAGTACGCGCCTCAAAAATTAGCCATTCAAACTTTTTCAAAAGGCTCATTGATCGAGGCGAGCCGGGAGCGTAAGCGACCTGGATCGTGCGAGTTAATGCATACACCAATTGAAGGGTTTGATCCTGGCTCAGAATGAACGTTGGCGGCGTGGATTAGGCATGCAAGTCGAGCGGTAGGGAATCTGCTCACTTCAGCTGTTATCGTAAGTCGTTATCGTAATTTGCACTAACGACCAACGACTAATAGCTAACAGCTTCGAAGTGAGCAGTTCCTGAGAGCGGCGAAAGGGAGAGTAACGCGTAGTTACGTACCCCGAGGTCCGGAATAGCCACGGGAAACTGTGGGTAATGCCGGATAATATCTTCGGATCAAAGGTGTGATTCCGCCTTGGGAGCGGACTGCGTCGTACTAGCTAGTTGGTAGGGTAATGGCCTACCAAGGCGATGATGCATAGCGGGCGTGAGAGCGTGACCCGTCTCACTGGGACTGAGACACTGCCCAGACACCTACGGGTGGCTGCAGTCGAGAATCTTCGGCAATGGGCGAAAGCCTGACCGAGCGACGCCGCGTGCGGGATGAAGGCCTTCGGGTTGTAAACCGCTGTCGTAGGGGAGGAAGGCTCCGTGAAGAACGGGGTTTGACCTATCCTAGGAGGAAGGACGGGCTAAGTTCGTGCCAGCAGCCGCGGTAATACGAACCGTCCAAACGTTATTCGGAATTACTGGGCTTAAAGGGTACGTAGGCGGCGCTGTAAGTCGGGTGTGAAATCCCTCGGCTCAACCGAGGAACTGCGCCCGATACTGCAGTGCTTGAGGGAGACAGAGGTAAGCGGAACTGATGGTGGAGCGGTGAAATGCGTTGATATCATCAGGAACACCGGTGGCGAAAGCGGCTTACTGGGTCTCTTCTGACGCTGAGGTACGAAAGCTAGGGGAGCGAAGGGGATTAGATACCCCGGTAGTCCTAGCTGTAAACGATGAGCACTTGATCGGGGATCCCCCCATAGGTTCTCGGTCGTAGCGAAAGTGTTAAGTGCTCCGCCTGGGGAGTATGGTCGCAAGGCTGAAACTCAAAGGAATTGACGGGGGCTCACACAAGCGGTGGAGGATGTGGCTTAATTCGAGGCTACGCGAAGAACCTTATCCTAGTCTTGACATGCACGGATCAACCCGGTGAAAGCCGGGCCACGCCTTCGGGTGGAACGTGCACAGGTGCTGCATGGCTGTCGTCAGCTCGTGTCGTGAGATGTCGGGTTAAGTCCCTTAACGAGCGAAACCCTTGTCGCTAGTTGCCAGCGAGTCATGTCGGGGACTCTAGCGAGACCGCCGGTGTTAAACCGGAGGAAGGTGGGGATGACGTCAAGTCCTCATGGCCTTTATGACTAGGGCTGCACACGTCCTACAATGCTGCGTACAAAGGGAAGCAAACTCGCGAGAGCAAGCAAATCCCAAAAAACGCAGCCCAGTTCGGATTGCAGGCTGCAACTCGCCTGCATGAAGCCGGAATCGCTAGTAATCGCGGGTCAGCATACCGCGGTGAATGTGTTCCTGAGCCTTGTACACACCGCCCGTCAAGCCACGAAAGTGGGGGGCGCTTAAAGTCGCTGCGCTAACCCGCAAGGGAAGCAGGCGCCTAGAGCGAACTCCGCGATTGGGACTAAGTCGTAACAAGGTAGCCGTAGGGGAACCTGCGGCTGGATCACCTCCTTTCTAAGGATTTATCCTTAGCCGGATGTGGAGCTGGCCTCTTTGAGGCCGGCAAAGCAGCCGGTTATGTGGGGAGTCTTGAACTGACGAAATTGGATCGTCCGACCGCAAGGCGCGGCGAGCTTACCAGATTGATATTGAGAAACCCGGCGTGAGGGTTAGCCACCTCACCGCCGGGTTTTTTATTGCGCCGCCGCATCGCAATGCTGTGAATGACGACACCAGTATACTGATCTCGAATGGGCATCCGCGTTATCATTCATGGCTTCATCGAATGTCCCTTCGACGTTGGCCGCTGGGATCATTCGCGGCAATTCTTTGAGCACAATCGCTCGGTGATTGACTCATTTGCTGGAAGCGCTGCGATTTTAGTGGCCGCTACGACTTGTTGGACAGCGAGGATCCTAGGGCCCTGGCCGAGTTCGCCCTGCAATGAAGCGATCTCATGGACCTCACGATTGTGCCGGTGTTGGAGGATGGATCGCTTAACGAAGCTCTGCAACGTGTCGGTAAGTAGCTCGCTGCATCCGGAGGAAGACAAAAGGTATCGCCAGTGGCCATAATGCCAACGGGGCTCGGGCACAAGGTTCGTTGGCACAGGCCATGCAGCCGTCCTTGCACCGAAGTTGGCCCTCCATACGCTGTAGTCCGCGGCATCCACCTTATTGTCTCGGTTGCCATCGGCTGAAAGATTCCTCGGCGAGCCGATGGAATCACGCCAGACAACGTAGTCGGCGGCGTCGACGTGGAGGTCGGCATTGTAGTCGCCAATGGGCGTCGGCGTGGCAATTGCGATGCCGCTATCCAGCTCATAAGCAAACGCGATTTCGCTATTGTTGTTCAGCCCGCGATAGAAGCTGATGTCGGTAACGATCGCATCGAACAGGATGTCGCCGTCGCGAATCACTTGGTCCGCGAGCGGATCGTCACCCGTTAGAATGCCGCGCACTACGCAGCCGTCCAGATCGTGGTAGCAAGCGCCAAAGGCAACGTCCCCGAAACCATTGACAACGGGGCTATGCAATTGAAAGGGAACGTTGCTGTCGTTTGCAATTGGCTGGGTCATGCCGTTGCTGTGCAAATAAATTCCGTTGCGGCCGACGTCGGGTGAGGCCGAAAAAACCACGGAGCCATCATCGCTGATCACCGGGTTCCAACCGAAATTGGCAAGTGGACCGCTGGAATCGACAAGGGTGTCTACGGTGCCCGAGGAGCTGACAAAAATGCCCGCTTCGCCTGAATCGAGCCAGGCAGCGAACGCGACAGTGCCGTCGTTGTTTATCGACGGAACGTTTTCAAAATAGCTGAGGGCGATGCGTTGGAAGGGGCCTGGGTCATCGGCGATGGTGACCACAGAGCCATTTGCTGCCCGGTGGTAGATGCCCCAAACTTCGTCATCAAGTTGCGCGCGAAACACGACAGCGCCACTATCGTTAGCGGCCGGCAGCCCGCCCAATTGAAAGAACTGACCGCTGGTGTCGACAATTGGCAAAAGAGTCTGGCCGTCGCCGACGAAGATCGTCTGGCCTTGTGCTGGAAACCCAGCGTCGTGGTCAGCCCGAAATGCGACAAAACCCGCGGCGTTGACTACCAATCCACTGAGCGCGCTGAACTCGCCGTTCGTATCGGCAATCGTGCGCAGGGTTTCGCCGTCGAACGTGAAAATCCCTTCGCCGCCGCTGTCCAACTGCGCGGCAAACGCCACCGTCCCGGTTTGGTTGATAGATGCCGACTGAAACGCGCTCAGCGGCCCGGTCGTGTCGATCACATTCCGAAAAAAAATATTTGGCTATTGCCAGGTCTGGCGCCGGAAACATCACAACCAACACGATCCATGGTAAAGCAGATTGACAGTGTCTCATGTGAAACACCCATCGGCCGGATCGTGCTGCCGAATCCGTATTTTCTGCGGATCATGGATATTGGTCAACGAATTCGCACGCACTGATATCGACACTACGTCACTCTGCCAGCTCCAGCGTGCTGAGCAGGTTGGAGAAATAAGTTTTCGATTGCCGGCGGCCGGCGGAATACAACCACAGGAACAAAAACGGCGGCCAGAGGGCGTGGCTGACTTGTAATGTTTGGAGCACTTGCCATTGAACTGCCGGGTTCGGGCTCGGCAGCACGAAGTACCAAATGAGCCCGCCGACGATCAAGAGAGCGGGCAAGCCGATTCCCAGGATGATGGACAGAGCCACGATTTTCACGCTGCGAGCCAGGCGGTCGAAGCCTAGAACGTACGATACTCGTGTAGTCTCATTGCCAACCGGCTCGAAATTAAGCTCTGCTTCGCTGAAGTACAGGCTGGGCGGCTGATTGCACATCAGCGGGCCATTCTTTCTCAAGACAATTCGCTGTGGCGTCCGCTCCGCCACTTCGAACAGCGAGCCAAACGTGCCGACATTATGCTGAACAATCAGCCGTGCGAGCGCTGCGGAAAGCTTTTCCGGCGTGCCCCGCACAGTTCGCGCGCCGATTCGGTGTTAGTTTGACTGGGCTGCTCCTCCGCCAGCATCCGCCAGTCTGGTTTGGTCGTGCTGCGGCCGATTCCCAATGCCATCTGCAGCGACCACACCCAGACCAGAAAACCCACAACCATGATGACGGCAAAAATCAGCGTAGCAATTTCGGTGTTCATGAAAGCGGCCATTGACCGAAGCTTATACACTTGTTTCGTCTTGTCATTGCATTTTGATACAATTGCCAAAGCGAACCAGGAGATCGATTATGTCGCGAGAAATCGATTTTAGGAATATCGAGGTTGTCGATGACGTGACCGCTGCAAAGCTCCGCGCGATGACACCGGCCCAAAGGATTCAACTAGTTGGCGAGCTGAACGAAGCTGCCCGTCGACGAGCCGCTGAGCGTCTCAGGCGAGAGTTCCCAGAATGGACTGAAATAGAAATCCAAGCCCACATCGCAAAAAAGATGTTAGACGGCGACGAGGAGTTGTTTAAATAGTTCGGCCCGTGGATTCTGGACAATGCAACCTCACTCGCAACGCAAATAGAGGTCCGTTCGTGGCATGCCCCTTGTTTGCGCTCGCCTACAACACGAACGGTTTGGCCCATCATGACTTGATCGATGGAATCGCGCTTTTAGCATCGATAGGCTATCGCGGCATTGCGATCACGCTGGACCATGGCGCACTGAATCCGTACTCGGACTGCACGCCTGTGCAACTAGTTGAGGTGTCCGAGCTTTTGAAGTTGCGACATTTACAGTGCGTGATCGAAACCGGTGGCCGATTCCTGCTGGATCCCCATGTCAAACATGAGCCCACGCTGGTGAGCACCGACGCAGCCGGGCGAGCGCGGCGCGTGGAATTTCTGTGCCGGGCGATCGACATCGCCGCCCAACTCAAAGCCGAGTGCGTGTCGCTGTGGTCTGGCGTGGTGCATGATGGGGCAGGGGAGTGCGAGGCTTTTTCGCGGCTTGTCGGCGCCTTGGCAGACGTGTTGGATTACGCAAACTCTAAGGGCATCGTCCTGGCTTTCGAGCCGGAGCCCGGAATGCTCATCGACACGATGGGCCGGTACGCCGACTTGCTGGAAGAACTCGCTAAAAATCATATCGATTCCTCGCGGCTGCGGCTGACGATCGACATCGGCCATCTGCATTGCCAGGGGGAAGTGCCGATTGCCGACCAAATTCGTAAGTGGGCCGACCGGCTGGCCAACGTGCACATCGAGGACATGCGGCAGGGGGTGCACGAGCATTTGATGTTCGGCGAGGGCGAAATTGATTTTCCGCCGGTCATCGCGGCACTACGTCAAATACGTTATTCTGGGCTGGTGAGCGTCGAATTAAGCCGGCACAGCCACGAGGGGCCAACGGCCGCCCGGCGTGCGTATAATTACCTGCGGCCGCTCATTGACGATACGCCCCACGGTTAGCCAAACTGTCGTCGACAAACGAGCAGGGAGCCAGGAGCATGGAGTAAGAGCGAATACTCCCCGCTTCATGCTCCCCGCTCCTTGTTCCCCGCTCCCCGCTCAGAAAGGTGCCGATGCCACAACACGTAGTCTTGTTGTCGATTCCCGGTCTACGGGAGCGCGACCTGTCGTCGATGCCCAATCTGGGGCGGTTGGCAACGGGTGGCGGCTACGCGACGCTCGTGCCCAGTTTTCCGGCCGTCACCTGCCCGGTGCAGGCCAACATGACCACCGGCATGCGCCCGCGCGAGCACGGCGTGGTCGCCAACGGCTTCTACTGGCGCGATCAGCGGCGCGTGGAAATGTGGACCGCCTGGAACGACTGCATCCAGCGGCCGCAGATTTGGGACATCCTCCACGACCGCGACCGGTCGATCACGTCGGCCGTGTGGTTCCCGCTGCACAGCAAGGGCTGCGGCGCCGACTTACATCTGCACGCCCGCGCCGGTCCACAACCCCGACGGCAGCGAATCGCTCTGGTGCTTCACGCGGCCCGAGACGCTGTACGACGAGCTGAAGACCAAGATCGGGCCACTTCCCGCTGCAGCATTTTTGGGGGCCGCTCGCCGGAATTCAATCGACGGCCTGGATCGTCGACTCCGCGATCTATGCCGCCCGAAAGTATCGGCCCAACTTCTTCTACATCTACCTGCCGCACCTCGACTACGCCGCCCAGAAGAGCGGGCCCGACAGCAAGGCCGCCAAGCAGTCGCTGGCCGAGCTGGACGCCGAGATCGGAAAGCTGGTCGCCGGCTTCGAGAAGGCCTACCGCGAGCCGCCGCTGTGGCTGGTGGCCAGCGAGTACGTGATCGTGCCGGTCGACCACGTGCTGTATCCGAACCGCATTGCTGCGCGACGCGGGGTTGCTGAAGGTGAGCGAGATCCGACGACGGCGAGACCTCGACTTCGCGGCCAGCAAAGCCTGGGCACTGGTCGACCACCAGTTCTCGCACGTCTTCGTGCAGGACTCCGATCCGAAGACGATCAAGAAGGTCGCCGGCTTGTTCGCCAAAGCAGCCGGGCATCGCCGAAGTGCTCACGGGCGAGCGCTCGGCGAAGTACGGCCTCGACCACGCCCGCAGCGGCGACGTCGTGCTCGTCTCCGAGCCGAACAGTTGGCAGGCCTACTACTGGTGGCACGACGACGCCAAAGCGCCCGCACTTCGCCCGCACGGTCGACATCCACCGCAAGCCGGGCTACGACCCGGTCGAGCTGTTCTTCGACGCCCGCACCAAGAGCATCCCGCTCAACGCGAAGCTGGTGAAAGGCTCGCACGGCGCCCCGCCCACGAGCCGGCCCAACGCGGCGTGCTGCTCTCCTCCGAACCCGGCGTCTTCCTCGGCGGCAGGCTCGCCGACACCGACGTCGCCGACATCGTGCTGCGGCAGTTTGAGATGGAGTGACGCACATCTAATCTCGGATCGACGGAACCCGCGGAAAGAAATTCAAAGGAATTGAAGCCCGCATGCGCCAGCAAGGGATCGTCAACTGTCTTGCTGGCACTGCGGGCTTCGATCCTTGATAACATCAGATTTGGTGATTCGAATCTCCGATTACGTCATTTGATTGTAACACCATGCGATACGCAATTGCCTCTACTGGACAAAGAAATTCGCGTTTGTGGCCGAAGTTCCTGAGTTGCCCGGCTGCGGAGCAGACGGATGCGACTATCACGACACTTGCCAACGCTGAGGTAATAATCCTTGAGTGGATCGAGAGCGCCCGACACTCGGCCGTCCAATCCCTGAGCCCCGCGGCAAGCTGTTATTCGCGTACTCGCATCACACCTCCGCGTGCTCCGCCACATCCGGCGGGTTGAACACGAAGTTGCGGCTCTGGCCGAAGAAGTCAGCGGGTTCTCGTAGACGACGCGGCGGATCAGGCTTTCCGCGTGGCCGCGGCGGCGCATCTCCAGGATGAAGTCGGGCACGGCCGTCGGCTTCGACGGGCCCCAGTCGCCGGCCGAGTTCACCAGCAGCCGCTCGGGGCCGTACATCTCGACGATGTCGGCCGCCCGCTGCCGGCGTGCACTTGCTCACCGGGTAGAGCGTCATGCCGGCCCAGAAGCCGTCGTCGAGCACGTGCCGGACCGTGTGCTCCTCGACGTGATCGACCAGCACGCGGCTCGCGGTCGATCCGGCTGTCGTCGCACAGCATGTCGAGGATCATCCGCGTGCCCTGGTACTTGTCTTCCAGGTGCGGCGTGTGGATCAGGATCTGCTCGTCGGTCTGCACCGCCAGGTCGAGGTGCTCCAGAAACACGGTCGCCTCGTTCCGCGTGTTCTTGTTGAGCCCGATCTCGCCGATGCCCAGCACGCCCGGCCGGTCGAGAAACTCGGGGATCATCGCGATCACTTCGCGCGACAGCGCGACGTTCTCGGCCTCCTTGGCGTTGATGCACAGCCAGGTGAAGTGCTGAATGCCGTACCAGCCGGCCCGCTTCGGCTCGAACTCGGTGAGCTGCTCGGAAGTAATCGCGAAAGCCGTCGACGCTGCCGCGGTCGAACCCGGCCCAGAACGCCGGCTCGCTCACGCGCGACGCAGCCCATCTTGGCCAGCGTCTCGTAGTCGTCGGTGGTCCGCGAGACCATGTGGATGTGCGGGTCGATGTAGTACATGGCATGACGCTAAATGACGAATGACGAATGACGGAATGACGAAATCATGCCGCATTCGTCATTCGACATTCGTCATTTGTCTATCTCCAAACTTCTCCCGCCAATCGTCCTCATACGGCCGGCTGAAAATCAATTGAATCTGTTCCGCCCGGTCGTCCTCGGGCCGCAGCAGAACTTGGATCGCCGCCTGCACCTGCGTTCGCCGCGGATCACTCGCCAGCGAGCCCTCGGCGCGGTCGAGCCGATCGAGCGCCGCCGCCACTTCCAGCAGCTTCGCCCGGATCGGCAAGAACTCCTGGTCAAAAACCTGACTGGCAGTGCGCAGGTTGGACATCGCTCGCTCCTACTGGTGGTTTTCAACGGGTCGATCCGCACGGGACACTTCAGTTTGGCCGCCGGCGGTCGTGTTTGCAACGCAGTTTTCTTGAATCTATTTGTCGAGGCTCGTCAACTTCCTCGCCGTCCGCGGTGCTATATCTGCTATAACCCGTTTCCGCTGGCATCGCGATCGAAAGCTTGCCGATAAGGCCCAAGGGCCAGACGCGGAACTATCGAGCGGGCCACTCGTGCAAGCGACGGGCGAGGTGACCGGTGGGTGGCGGACTGCACACGACGTGGGAAGTCTTGGCCAAAACGCGTAATCGAGCGGTCCTCCCGCTGTTGGCACGGGCATTGCACTCCGATAGCGCGGCCAAGCGGGCGGCGACGATTCGCTGCCTGGTACGCCGCCATGACGGCGAAAGCCACCGTCAACTTATTCAACTATTCGCCAAACTGAGTGCCGCGGACCAGGCCGTATTGTGTAATGCCCACCGCGCGATGCCGCATCACATGGCGGCCAGATTAAAGGCGGCGGTAGTCGAGGGCGACTCACAACTGTGCGACGCGGCCTGCCGGATTATTTCATCGTGCTGCGATTTTGAATTATTCCCCGCGCTGGTGCAGGCGGCGGAAAACACGCAACACGGTTGCGCCCGTTGTGCTCGCCGCGATCCAGCACATTGCCAAAGTGCTCTATCGCGAGCTGGAGGTCCAAAAAAAACGCCTGTCAAAACAGCGCCGTGATCCGACATTCGTGCGACGAAACGTCTTAGCAACTTTGGAGGGCTCACTGGCGCGGTTTGCCAAGCACGAGCGTCAGGAGCTCATCGACGCATACCTGTTGCTAGCCCCCTGCGACCATTCCCCGATGCTGCGGATGCTCAACGAGAGGCAGCATCCGTGCCACACGCCCATGTTTGAATCGTTGGCGCAGAGCACGGTCGCCGGAATTGCCGAAAAACTTGTGGAGATACTGCGTAACACGGATGCCCCCACCGCGGCGCTCGAAGCGCTGGCCCGCCGCAGCGATCCGGAGTTCATTCGGCTCCTGCTGGCGAGCATCAAGCACCCCGTGCCCCTGCGGGTTGTGCACAACATGAAGCGATTGCGGTCAGTCGCGTGGCTGGAAGAACATTGCAAAGTGCTGTTGGAGCTTGACGGCCGGTCACAAGCGGTGGCGGTGGAATTGGCTGCAGCCAGCAGCATCAGCGAATCGTCGATTTTTGCGCTGTTGGCACTAATGATGAGATCGGGCTTGGCGGAGGGCCGCCGCGGCAAGCTGCGCCGCGCTGGCCAAGTTCGGGAGCAAGGAGGCCGATGCCGAGGTCCGCTCCGCACTGGACGATCCGGATGCCGGCGTGCAGGCGGCCGCCGTCAGGCAGCTCCGCCCGCGAGGGTTGCCAGATGCGCTGAGACTCCTGGTATCGCTGCTGGACTCCCGCTCCGTTGAAGTCCGCGACGCCGCCCGCACATCGCTCACCGAATTCAATTTCGCTCGCTATCGCGCGATGTTTGACTTACTCGACGAGCGAGCGCGAAGAACGACAGGCCTGCTGGTGCATAAAGTCGACCATGGGGTGCGCGACGGGCTGATGCATGAATTGGCGTCACCATCCATGGCGGCCAAGCTGCGCGGCATTGAAATGGCGTTGGCAATGAATGCCGCCGAGGACGTAAGCGACCAATTGATCGAGCTCGCTCGCAGCGACAGCGTCACCGTGAGAAAGGAAGCGGTCGCGGCGCTTGGCTCGTGTACCGGACCACGAGTTTTGAAGCGCCCTTCGCCTCGCCGTTGCGGACGTCAGCCATAGTGTCCGCGAGGCGGCCACTGCGAGCCTGAAACGCATTCTGATTGAAGATAGCCAGAATCCACAGCAAGTTGTCGCAACTGCCGACTAAAATTTCGTCGCCCTTGAAATGTTCCAGCCAACGATGAAACACTTTTTGATGCTAGCCTCGCGGTCGGTTTGGGGCCGCTTCGATCACCAGCGCCCCAGCTTCGATTCCACTCACTGGTGGATACTTCTCGGCTGCGCTGTACTGTTTGCAGGCTTCGCGGTAGCAATCTATCGCTCGTCCCGACGAATCAAGTCTGAATTTGATACCGACAACCACGCAAAGCTGTTCCGGGAGTTGTGCCGGGCGCATCGG
The DNA here is from genome assembly GCA_963786455.1 of uncultured Planctomycetota bacterium. GTDB lineage: Bacteria > Planctomycetota > Planctomycetia > Pirellulales > Lacipirellulaceae > JABDGM01. The sequence goes on from CAWAZX010000027.1 coordinate 99,138, forward strand.
CTGTCGTTTGCGAATCGCCGGCAGCTCAGGCGGCTGGCATCCGCCAGAGGTATCACCGAGCCGGCGCGCCTGTTCGTCGAACCCAAGCACTTCGAAACAAGCCACTTGCCGGAAAGCATGCAGTCCGCGGCAGATGAGATCAGGCGGCTTCGCGACCGGCTGTTCGGATGAGTAGGTCAGGCTTTCAGTCTGACATGTACCTCAAGAGTCAGGCTCGAAAGCCTAACGCGGCGGAGTTGCGGCTGGCGCTGCGCGATACGGCGAGCGGGGTCGGAATTCTTTCCCCGAATTGGCACGCCGCAAATTGTCGCCGGGCTGTGGTGCGAAATCTCGTGCGCTCGCTCCGCTGCCGAGCCGCACTGCACGATCCTGTGGCTTGTAACCCATCTGGCCCAAGAACTGGCTTAGCGTAATGGTTTCCACGCCCAGCGAATTGGCCGTTTGATTCATCGTATGCCAACTCTCTTGCGCTTTCCCCTGGGAAGCCGATTCCGGCAACTCACCCAGCACAAGATAGCGCGTCGTGGCTTCGATTGCTCCTTCGATACTACCGTCGTCCGTGACATAGGCATCAACCACGCCACCATTCAGCTCGATCAACTCGCGCGCAAGTTGCATGTCGCTGCGCGTGTCACCGTCCAGATCGATGAGCCCTGTCAGGGCGAAGTGCAGCTGCTTGCCGGGTTGCCACACCTGGCTATAGATTCGGTCGCCCGTGAGAATCGGGTTGGTCGCATCGTCCTCGGTGACGCGCGCCTCGGCCATGTGTTCGCCCAGGATCCGCGTGACTTCAATGCTGCCTTTCTTGGCCGCTTTCTCCGCGTCGTGCTCGTCGGCATCGTAGACACTGAAGGTGACTTGGCGGCGAAGTGAATCGAGGGATCCCAGGTTGATCCACACGGTACCGTTCTGGTTGATCCACGAAATTCGGCCGTCGGCAACTTCGAAGCTGCCCGGTTCATCCTTGCGCTGTTCCGCGAAGAGGGTCACCGAGCGTTCGAGCTCAGCAACCTTCTTTTCCAGTTCCGCTTTCTCTGCCGCACTCTGTGCCAGCTTGGCCTCAAATTCCGTCGATTGTTTCTCGACGGTCGCCATCAATTCCTTTTGGACAGCTTCCAACTTGGCCCGGTCCTCTTTGAACGTGTTGCGTTCGTTGGCCAAATTGGTTTCGGCAGCTACGCGCTGCTCGTCGAACTTCTTGATTTGATTATCCGCCTCGGATTGGACTGCGGAGAGCCGGTTGCTGAGGTCTTTCACCTGGTCTTTTAGCGACGCCTCGCTCGCGGCCAGGCGTTGAACGTCGGCGTAGAGTGTCTCCGAGACTTTGCGGTAGTTCCGGCTGCCTTCATCCGCGACGCCGGCGCCGCGGGACTTCATTTCCTCGTCAAACGCCGTCTTGATATCTGCGGCATTATCGTTGGCACCGAATCCAATCATCTCGCGAAAGCCTTCGTTCTCCGCCGTGAGATTGCCGATCGAAGTTTGTTTGGAGCGGTTATCGTTCTCGAGTGCGGCGTATCGCTGAGATTCTTCACTGTAGGCCCGCCAGGCGAGAAACCCCAGCACGGCGCACACCAGCGAGAAGAAGATTGAGATGATCAGAAAGATCTGCAGTGTTTGATCTTGTCGGGCCGGCATGGCTTACCTCTTCAATATGTCCTCGGGCCATGGGACCAAATCATGGTAACCCGGCAGGGCTCGTCTGTGATCTCGCCCAAGTGAGCCAAAGTACATTTTGGCAGCCTCGACACGAGCGCGATCCAGTTCGTATGCGAATAGCCCCGCGTTCGACTGGAAGTCGACAGAATCACCCTAAGTCCAGCTTAATTAGGGGATTACCGCATGTCAACGAAGCGGTACGATGTGTATTCGGCCTGCTGGACCCGAATTATTTCATCCGCCATCGCTGCTGGGCGACGCATGGCATCGCGATCAAAACAACGCTCTCTGCCCGGATTGGACCAGGATGCTCCGCGCGAGGAGACGAGTGGGAACGAAGTAATGGTATCGACGCCACGGGCGAAAGACCAGGGCGACGACGCTCCAGCCGGCCGGGAATCCGAGCCGTGTGACGAGCCACAGCAGCCGGTCGACATCAAGGGCTGGAACGTTTACGTCGTCGACGCCCACTCGCTGATCTTCCAGGTGTTTCACGCACTGCCGGAAATGAGCAGCCCGCGCGGCGAGCAGGTCGGCGCCGTCTTCGGCTTCGTCCGCGACATGCTCTACCTGATCGAGGAGAAGAAGCCCGACGCCCTGATTTGCGCGTTCGACCTCTCCGGGCCCGACGTTTCGCGACGAACTGTACGACGCCTACAAGGCCGACCGCGGCGAAATGCCGGACGAGCTGGTCGGCCAGATCCCCAAGATCGAGCGCGTGCTGGAGGCGCTGGCGATTCCCGTTCTCGCGTGCGAAGGCTACGAGGCCGACGACGTGCTGGCCACCGTCGCCCGGATGTGCGACGAAGCGGGCGCGAATTGCTTTCATCGTCACCGGCGACAAGGATTGCCGGCAACTGATCACCGATCGCGTCGCCGTCTACAACATCCGCAAGAACCAGGTGTTCGACGCGGCCGCGCTGCGCGAGGAATGGGGCGTCGGCCCCGATCAGGTCGTCGATTTCCAGGCGCTCGTCGGCGACAAGGTCGACAACGTCCCCGGCGTTCCCGGCATCGGCCCGAAGACGGCCCAGCAGCTGCTCGAAACCTACGGCACGCTCGACAATCTGCTGGAACACGCCGCCGAAGTGCCCGGCGCGAAAGGCAAGAAGCTGGTCGAGTGCCGCGAGATCGCGCTGCTCTCGCGCCAGCTCGTGCGGCTCGACAGCCAGGTGCCGATCGTGCCCGATTGGGACGCCAGCCGCGTCGGCGGCATGGATCACGACGCGCTGGCCGAGCTGTTCGCCGAGTTCGGCTTCCGCACGTTTGCTCGAGCGCGCGGCCAAGCATCGAGCCGCCGCCGGCGCGCCGCCGTCGACGGCCGCGCGACGCCGAATTACCAGCTCGTCGACACGCCCGCCAAGCTGGCCGAGCTGGTGGCACAGCTCGCGGAGCAGACACTGATCAGCGTCGACACCGAGACAACGCACGTCTCGCCGCGGTGCGCCGAAATCGTCGGCTATTCGTTCGCGTTCAAGCCGGGCGAAGCGTACTACGTCCCCGTCCGCGGCCCGGCCGGCGACGCGTGCTCGATCCCGACGAAACGCTCGAACGCTCTGCGGCCCGTCCTCGAAAACCCAGCCATCCGCAAGCTCGGCCAGAACCTCAAGTACGACATGATCGTGCTTCGCAACGTCGGCGTGAGGCTGGCCGGCGTCGCGTTCGACACGATGATCGCCAGCTACCTGCTCGACGCCGGCGGCCGCAGCCACAACCTCGACGACCTCGCCCAAAAGTACCTCAACCACACGACGATCAAGATCGACCAGCTGATCGGCAAAGGCAAAGACCAGAAGCGGATGGACGAAGTGCCGGTGGCGCAAGTCGGCGACGTACGCCGCCGAGGACGCCGACATCCCGCTGCGCATGCACCCGATTCTCGCAGCAGCGGCTGGCCGAAATGGAGCTCGCCGAGCTCAACGAAACGCGTCGAAGTGCCGCTGATCGAAGTGCTGGCCGACATGGAATTCACCGGCGTGCGCGTCGATCCCGCAGCGGCTCGCCGAGCTGAGCGACCGTTACGGCGAGCGGCTCGCCGCAGCTGGAACAAGAAATCGAAGAGCTGGCCGGCCATCCGCTCAACATCGGCTCGCCCAAGCAGCTCGCCAGGTGCTGTTCCAGGAGCTCGGCCTGCCGGTCGTCAAGAAAACCAAGACCGGCCCAAGCACCGACGCCGACGTGCTGGAGCAACTGGCCGAATCGCACCCGCTGCCGGCCAAGATCGTCGAGTACCGCCAGTACTCGAAGCTCAAGAACACGTACGTCGACGCGCTGCCGACGATGATCCATCCCGAAACCGGCCGCGTCCACACGTCGTTCAACCAGGTCGTGGCCGCCACGGGCCGGCTCAGCTCCAGCGACCCCAACCTGCAAAACATTCCGATCCGCACCGAGGAAGGCCGCGAAATTCGCTCGGCGTTCGTCGCCGGGCCAGCCGGGCTGGAAGCTGCTGGCCGCCGACTACTCGCAGATCGAGCTGCGCATCCTCGCCCACTATTCGGACGACGCCGCGATGTGCGCCGCGTTCGACCGCGACGAAGACATCCACACGCTCGTCGCCAGCCAGGTCTTCGGCGTGCCGCTGGACGAAGTGACGTCCGCGCATGCGGCGCAGCGCGAAGGCCGTCAACTTCGGCGTGATCTACGGCCAAAGCCCGTTCGGCCTGGCGAAAGGCCTCGGCATCTCGCAGGAGGAAGCGGCCAAGTTCATCGACGGCTACTTCGCCACGTATCGCGGCGTCGCCGAGTTCATGCTTCGCACGCTCGACGAATGCCGCCGCAAGGGCTACGTCTCGACGATCCTCGGCCGCCGCCGCGCGATCCAAGGCGTGCGGCCGATCGACCAGCTCACGCTGGTCACCGAGCACCCCAGCCGCCGGCCGCTCAACTCTGCCCGAACGCACCGCCGTCAACACGCGTGATCCAAGGCTCCGCCGCCGACATGATCAAGCTGGCCATGATCGCGATCCACCGCCGGCTGCGCGACGAAAAGCTGCGACGCGAAAATGATCCTGCAAATCCACGACGAACTGGTGTTCGAAGTCGCTCCCGCTGAAATCGACCGCCTGGCCCAGCTCGTTCGCGACGAAATGCGACCGTGCTGCCGCTCCGCGTGCCGCTGAAGGTCGACGTGAAAACCGGCGACAACTGGGCCGACGCCGAATGACGATTGTCACCCATCGATTCGGCTAGTATTTTGATGCACCACGACGACTCGACGAACACGACGAGTTTCAAATGTCGAATTTGGTCGATTCAACATTCGTGTGACTGCCTGCAGCGTTGTGTTCGTCGTGTCGTCGTGGTGAAAAATTGACCAATCCGATTGCGGATCGGCTGCCTTTGTTGAATGCCATGAAAACCATCGGCCTGGTCGGCGGCGATTGCGAGCGGCAAGTCGCTGGTCGCCGAGATGCTCGTCGATTTGGGTGCCGCGCTTCTGGACGCCGACCGCACGGGCCACGCGGTGCTGGCGGAAGACGCCGAAGTGCACGAGGCGCTGCGCGAGCGCTGGGGCGACGCCGTCTTTGCGGCCGACGGCAGCGTCGATCGGTCCGCAGTCGCCAAGCGCGTGTTTGCCGAGGGCAAGTGCCGCGGAGGTCGAGCGCCGGTTCCTGGAACACTTGCTTCATCCGCGGATTCGCCAGCGGCTGGACCGACATCCGCGACCAGTGCCGAGCGGAGGGCAAACCGGCCGTGGTCCTCGACGCCCCCCTTCTGCTCGAAGCCGGCTGGGGGCCCATTTGCGATGTCGTCCTGATGGTCGACTGCCCCCGAGATTTGCGGCTGCACGGGCCTGCGGCGAGGTGGACCGAGGAAGAATTCGATCGCCGCGAAGCCGCCCAGTGGCCGGTTGACGAAAAACGCCGGGCGGCCGATGTCGTCATTCAAAACGACGGCAGCGAAACCCAGCTTCACCAGGCCGTCGTCGATTTCTGGCAGGACGCATGTTGCGGTGATCCGAATTGACTCGCTAGCGGGTGCGGGAACACGCACTGCGCAGGCCTCACACTTATTGTGCCGATTGTTAAATTTTGGCGGGGCTAGCAGCGGCTCCCCGTTTCGACTTCCCTTCCACCGTCATTCCATGCAATAATAACGACAGAGGCACCTCATGGCGGGCCGTTCGTGCTTGCCGTCTGAGTTCTCCTGTCTGGTTTTGTCAGTCCCACCCCAGGCGCCGTCCTGCGCCACGCTCTATCTCTTCCAGGAGCGAACAATTCATGGCTGATTCAGGTCAACCGCGACACGCGGCCACCATCGTCCGCGCGCCCATGCACCGTCGCAGCCGGCCCAATCAAAACGGCGATGTCACCATCGATCGCGAACTCCTCGCCGAGCTCGATCGCGAAGAACCGCTATCGCTCGCCGAGGAGCTCGACAAGGCCGCCGAGCGCGTCCGCCGCATCGGCGCAGCCATCGCCAAGGACGATGCCCGCGACCGCAACATCCACATCGCCGAGCTGCAGCGGATGAGCATGCCGGAGCTGATCGACACGGCCGAGGCGGAAAACATCCCCGAAGTCAGCGGCCTCAAGAAGCAGGACCTGATCTTCCGCATCCTCAAGGAGCGGGTGAAGCTCAACGGCCTGATGTACGGCGAGGGCACGCTGGAAATCCTGCCCGACGGCTTCGGCTTCCTCCGCAGCCCCGATTACCACTACCTCTCCTGCCCGGACGACATCTACGTCTCGCCCAGCCAGATTCGCCGCTTCGGCCTGCGCAACGGCAACACCGTGGCCGGCACGATCCGCCCGCCGAAGGAAAACGAGCGCTACTTCGCCCTGCTGCGCGTCGAAGCGATCAACGGCGACGACCCCAACCTGCTCGCCAAGAAGGTCTTCTTCGACGACCTGACGCCGCTGCATCCCGATCAGCGGATCGTCATGGAGACGACCGCCGACGAAGTCGACATGCGCGTCGTCGACATGATCGTGCCGATCGGCTTCGGCCAGCGCGGCCTGATCGTCAGCCCGCCGCGGGCCGGCAAGACGATCCTGCTGCAGAAGATGGCCAAGGCCGTGCTCACGAACTACCCCGAGGCGTACGTCATCATGCTGCTGATCGACGAGCGGCCGGAAGAAGTCACCGACATGGAGCGGCAGATCAAAGGCCCGCACTGCGAGGTCATCAGCTCCACGTTCGACGAAACGTCCGCCCGCCACGTGCAGGTGAGCGAGATGGTGCATCGAAAAGGCCAAGCGGATGGTCGAGTACGGCAACGACGTGGTCATCTTCCTCGACTCGATCACGCGGCTGGCCCGCGCCTGGAACACCGAGTGCCCGCACTCCGGCAAGATCCTCTCCGGCGGCATCGACGCCAACGCCATGCAGCAGCCCAAGCGGTTCTTCGGCTCGGCCCGCAAGGTCGAAGACGGCGGCTCGCTCACGATCGTCGCCACCGCGCTGGTCGACACCGGCAGCAAGATGGACGAAGTGATCTTCGAGGAGTTCAAAGGCACCGGCAACCAGGAAATCGTCCTCGACCGCCGGCTGGTCGACCGCCGCATCTGGCCGTCGATCGACATCAACCGCAGCGGCACCCGCAAGGAAGAAATGCTGCATGGACCCCGAAGAGCACCGCCGCATCTGCCTGCTCCGCCGCGTGCTGAACGAAATGAGCCCCCCCGACGCGATGGAGCTGCTCACCACCCGGCTGCAAAAGACCAAGACGAACGCCGAGTTCTTGATGAGCATGAAGGAACCATGAGACAATGGCGATGGATTTGTAGGGTGTGTCGAGTCCGCGAGACACACCATGGGTTGGACCAGAACTGGTGTGTCTCGTGAAGCTCGACACACTTTACTGTTCGTTTACCTCGACATAATACAGGTCCGTGGCGACTTCGAACTCATCTTTTGTGATCGGCGTCTTTAGCGTTTGCCATTCGCTGGTGGGCGTGATGATTTGCCATGCCTCGGGTTTGCCCACCTTGATCGGCATGGCGAAATCTTTCTCACTCGCTTGCCAGCGATAATCGACGCTGCCGCGCGCCTCGTCGAATTTCAATTCCAGCACCGGCACGTCCGCGTGCCGCAGGTACTGGTTGAAAATCGGCGTGAGGTTCGAGGCCGGTCTGCTCGTTGAAAAACTCCACGACGTCTTCCGTCATGATGTTGCGGTATTTGAACTTCTGAAAGAAATCGTGCTGCAGCTTCCACCATTTTGCGTCATCGTTGATCACGCTGCGCAGCGTGTTCAGGAACAAGGCGCCCTTCTTGTACTGATCCCCCGGCGGCGTGGCATACACGTTGCGCGGACCGATGACGGGCTGGCGATTGCCGACGCGGTCTTTGCCGTTATTCACGTACCGAATGGCCTCGTCGTGCCCGAAGTGGTATTCGACGTACAGGCTCTCGAGATAGTTCGTCCAGCCTTCGTGGATCCACATATCCGAGCGGTCGGCGGCGCTGACCGCGTTGCCGAACCATTCGTGGCCGCTCTCGTGGATGATGATGAAGTCAAACTTGAGGCCGGCGCCGCGTCCGCGACCGACGAAGCCATTCCGGAAGCCGTTGCCATAAGTCACCGCACTTTGATGCTCCATGCCGGTATACGGAACTTGAATCAGCTTGTAGCCGTCCCGCTTGAAGGGATACTCGCCGAAATAGTGCTCGAATGCCTCGAGCATGCCGCGGGCCTGCACGAATTGCGCCTTGGCTTTGTCCAGGTCTTCCGGCAACACGTAGTAATCCATCGTCAGATCGCCGAACTTGTCGGCAAAATGCACGTAGTTGCCGATGTTCAACGACACGCAGTAACTGTTAATGGGATACGACACGTGCCAATCCCAGCGGGTGTAGCCGTCTCCCAGGTCGGTCTTGCCCACAAAGCGGCCGTTGGAAACGTCGGTCAGTCCGTTCGGGACCGTGACGCTGATATCCATCTTCTCGACTTCGTCCTTCCACTGGTCTTTGCAGGGCCACCAGCATGCAGGCCCCTTCTTCTTCGCAGGCCGTAAAGATCCACGGGCGACCCGCCGGATCCTGGTCAAAGACGAAGCCGCCGAAGCGTCCGATCGGCGTCGGCGAGCCGGAGTAGTAAAACTCGATCGAATACGTTTCCCCGTTTTTCAGCGATTGCGGGAAGTCGATGAACACCGAGTCGGCCTGCCGCTCGTACTTCAGCTCCGTCGTGCCGAGCAGAATCTTGTCGACGCGCAAGATGTCGCGCAGATCGATTTGAATGCGTGTTCCATCCCGGAGCATCTTGAATCGAATCGTGTTCTTGCCGGCGATGGTTTTCTTCTCGGGATCAACCCGCACGTCGAGATGGTAATACACGAGATCGTTATTCTCGCGATACGGCCCGTAGGCTCCGCGCAGCAGGTTGCTTTGTTCGGATGCCACGGCCACGCGCTGTCCCCGCCCGCCCCGCCGGCCGGACTGCACGGCTGCAGACCTGCCAGCCGCCGGCCCCGACGGTTCCTGTTGCGAGGACTGGGCCAAAACCTCGGCGCCGCCAGTCGCAGTCAACCCCATCAGCAGCCCGTTCAATAAACCGATCCACAGGCCAAACGGGAGAGAGTGCAACATAGATACCTCATCACACAAACATCTGAACCGCGATCAATACGGATTCTAAACGGCTCGCCCACCGGAACCAACCTAAGTGACAAAGGTAAGTGAGTTACCACGTAGCGTGCGTTGTAGTACCAGTCTTTTGTGCGCATGTGCGCGCAAGGTGACTCGCCAACTCGGCCTGGAGCACACGTTTCGACGCCGTGACCGGCCGACGATATCCGAATCGCCAAACTCCAGCAGTCGATTCCAGACAACTATCGGAACAGCGTGTATGATGTTACCTATGTGTTCGACTCGCAAGATTAGGCGATCGCCGTGGCTTGTATTTGCCGCTACTTGCTTTTCTTTACCTGTCGATGCTGCTCCGAACTACAGAGGCTTTGACCTATACATGCTCGCTCCACCGAGCGGCTTGAGCAGTTATGGGGCATCGAATTTCCCCTCGTCAGCTACGGCTGGTCAGGTTGTTGGTGTTGGGACTTTTGGTGCTCCTCCCAATTCGCTCCAACGCGCTTTGCTTTGGACTGGGCCAAACGGAGCCGTTGCCGAACTCCATCCCGCCCAGCTTGGAGTGTTCAATACGTCCTTTGCGATAGGCACAACAGGGACGACACAATTCGGCTTTGGTCACAGATCGGATATCGACACATCCCACGCGCTGAATATGGAATGGTACCGCCAATTCCGCTGTCAATTTTCATCCAACGAATCTTAGTCCAAGCGACTTTCAATATTCCCAAATCAACGGCGCTCGCGGCAGCCAATATGTGGGCACAGGTGGCCGGAACAATCCAATCTTGCAACACGCTTTGCTTTGGAATGTTTCGCCAGATTCCGCCGTCGATTTACACCCTTCCCAATTTGATAACTTCGTGTACTCCGGAGCCAGCGGGACGGATGGCATCCATCAAGTGGGAAGTGGACTCGTCAGGGGCATGAGTACGGACCCCCGTAATCCGGATGATCGTCTTCATGCGTTGCTTTGGAGCGGAACTTCTAGTTCGGCAATCGATCTGCATCCGTTCACGCTTACAAACTTCGATAACTCAGTCGCGTCAGATGTATTCGGCAATCAGCAGGTCGGCCACGTCTTCCGTTCCAACACACCAATCGAACACGCCACGGTTTGGAATGGCACCGCCCAGTCTGCCGTTGATCTCCATCCCATAAACCTTGGCGACTTTGAGACTTCCAGCGCGGTTGCAACCAATGGCGTTTATCAAGTCGGTTATGGCGTCGGGCCCACGAGTTCGGGATTAGCACATGCGCTTCTTTGGGCCGGCACCGCCAATTCGGCCGTTGATCTTCACCTCCTTTTGCCTCCCCGATTTAATTATTCCTTTGCAACTTCGATCGACGCCCAAGCCAATGTATTTGGCACAGCGACCGACTCTGCCGGCAACACGCACGCGGTGGTATGGCGACTGGTTCCTGAACCGCCTTCGGCAACTCTTCTCCTTGCGGGAGCATTTTGCCGTCTCAGTCGCCCGACGAAGAGTAAGGAAACAATACTATTAAAACGACTTTCGACCGGAGAAAATAAAAGTGGTAATAACCGGTAACGGGAGTGATGGCTTGACGCCCCGCGCACGGCCGGACTTGTACCAAATCAATTTGCTCTCGCAAACTTCCACAAGTGCTGGTCGCTGCGCACGTAGAGTGCTCCCCCGGCGAGCGCAGGCGTGCACATGATCTTTTCCCCTAGCTCCAGGCGGCTCGCGACCTCGCCTTTCTTTCCGCCCAGGCGAATCGTTTGCAGCATTCCATCTTCATCGACCAGATACAAGTGTCCATTTCCGGCCAGGGGAGAGGCATACGAACCCTTGCTGTTCAATCGCATTTGCCAATCGACCTTTCCCGTCATCAGATCAGCGCACGACAGGACGGAGCCTTTCAATACGTACACGCGATCCCGGTAGACTACCGGCGTCGGCGTGTCCGGCGAAAGGCGTGCCTCGCTCCAGATCAGTTCGGGAGTCCCTGAGGTTCCAACTGGCCGGAGCACCGCTAGTTGATTGAGCGGCGACACCAGTAAGTCACCGGCCACAGTTGATGGAAGCAATTGCTCCGCACGGTTGTTGAACTTCCCAATACTCGTTTCCTGTGTGCGGATCCACCGACAGCAACGATTCCTTGGAATGCAGAATCGCCTGCGGTCGGGCGTCAATCGACGAGTGAAACAGCACGGGCGATGCATAGATCGCCGAATTCTGCCGGTCCAGTTTCCAGCGGGTCTCTCCGGTGAGAGCGTTCAACCCGATCTGCGAGCGCCTCGCTTTCTGTATCCAATTGCAGCACCAGAGTTCCATCCACAACAATCGGCGAAGAGGACATGCCGAGCGAGCTGCTGGCATTGGGATAATCAAGCCCCAATCCGCGATACCAGATCAGATTCCCATCCAGGTCCAGGCAGATCACATCGTTGCAGGAAAAGTACGCATAGATCCGCTCCCCATCACTGCACGGCTGGGGAGTCGCCATGCACATCGCCTCGTGGCAAACGGTTCGACCCGTGGCCCGAAACTGCCGGTCCCACAGTTGTTCGCCAGTGACAACGGAAAAGCAAAGCACGTGCAGCCGGTCGTCCCGGTAGCCGCTGCTCGCGGTCAGGAACACGCGATCCCCAATCACAACCGGTCCCGACAGTCCCCGGCCGGGAAGTGGAACCTTCCACTGCAGCGTGCGCGCATCGTCGAGCTCCACCGGCAGGTTTGATTCCGAGCTGACGCCGGAGCTCGTGTTACCCCGAAACTGTCGCCAGTCTTCGGCCAGTGCATACGCCGGTACAATAACCAAGCCAAGAATTAGCACGCAGACTCTCATCAATTTCCTTTCAGCATCTTGTGCGGGTTCGCGTCTCAGCTGCCTTGAACGGTCGTGTTTGCATCAAAATCAGTCCTGGATCGGGGCTCGTGGTTTCGGGATGAGTCGCTATCCACCGGCAGCACGAGCGGTCCCGACGAATCGCAGACGCGGACCTGGAATTCCCAGCGCTGTGCCCAGTCTTCCGTCTGCTCGTTCTGGCAGATCTTCAGCAGGATCTTGTTCGTTCCAGGCTGAAGCTTCGCCAGTACCCGGTACTGATCCATCCGCATCGTTTGATGATATTCGTCGTGGGCGAACAGTAGTTGTCCGTTGACCCACAGCTTCGAACCATTTGGCGTCCCGTACCGGATTTCAACCTCCTGCGCGGTCCGATTCGAATTCGTGGTATGCGTAGGCTACCGCCCCGTGATGCGGCGCGATCAATTTGTTCAAGTCCAGCGTGGCATGTCGCTGATCCGATACTTTCTTGACCCACGAGACCTCTTGCTCAGTTCCCGCGTATTTCTTGCGCAAAACGATCTCTGTCTCGGGCGGATAAACGGCTTCGAAGCCGATCCCATTACGATGATCAAACGGCCCGATCAGCCACCAACTATCGAGCAAACCCAGTTGACTTTTCAGGTCGGGCTTCTCGCCCATCGCGGAAAGCTTATCGAAAGCCAGATTCAACTGGTCCGGATCCAGGGCGGCACGAAACGCCTGCAGGTACAGTTCCTTGCTCTTGGCAGCATCATTTTGTTCGCTAGCCTTGTCGGCTGCATCAATCACACGCTCGACCGCCTCGCGGCGAAACTCCGCACTTGGATCATCGAGCATTCCCGGGATGAGCCGATCCGAAGCACTCGGATCAATTCGAACGAGCCAGTCGAATGCCAACTTGCGAGGCTGTGGAGCGTGCGAGCGATCCAGTGCAAAGCGTTCTAGCTCCTCCTTGGGCAGAGGTGTTCTTTCCCTGAGATTTCGATCCGCGATCGATACGAACACTCCGCGCAACCAATTCTCGGCGAGAGGATTCGCCTGATTCATTCCTCGCAATAGAGGTATCAGTGCTGAAGCGGACTGCTGCGTAAGGTATTTCACGGCGGGGACGGCCGCGGTATGCCCCGTCCCTTCCTTCTCCACTTTCAAGATCGCGCGAATTTGGGACTCGATATCGTCCGCCAAAACAGTATTGGATGAAAAGATCCATACCAGGATGGAACACGCAACACGGCCGACAAACACTCTCATCGTGCACTTACTCCGTAGCATCCGCACCGTTGACACAAAACCATCGATTCAGAACGCGCCTTCGCAGAGGTCCGAAAGCAGACAAAACTCAGCGACAAAAATCACCAGCTGAGCATTCGCCCCAACCTGCGACTCGATTGTCTGGCAGAAAGGTCGCCTTTCAATCCTGATGAGGTTGCCCTCGGCTCACTTCTTCCCCGTATACGCCACCCGCCAGACCGTCCCCGAACCGTCATCCGTCACCATCAACGACCCGTCCTTGGCCACAGCCACCCCCACCGGGCGGCCCCAGACGTTGCCCTCCTTGGTGACGAAGCCCACCAGGAAGTCCTCATACTCGCCGGTCGCCTTGCCGTCCTTCATCGGCACGCGGATGACCTTGTAGCCGACACGGCGGGCTCGGTTCCATGAGCCATGCTCGGCGGCGAAGCCGTCGTGATGGTACGCCTTCGGGAATTCGTCGCCGTCGTAGAACGTCAGGTCGAGCGAGGCCATGTGCGACTGCAAGAGTACGTCGGGGACGATCACCTTGTCCTTCAGCTCGGGATGCTTTCCCTCGTGGCGCGGGTCCTGATTCGGGCCGAGGTAATACCAGGGCCAGCCGTAGAAACCGCCCTCCTCAACGTGTGTGATGTAGTCGGGCACCAGGTTGTCGCCCAGCCCGTCGCGCTCATTCACCGAGGTCCAGAGCTGGCCAGTCTTCGGATGCGTCGCCAAGCCGACCGGGTTGCGGATGCCATAGGCGAAGACGCGCTCGTTTTTGCCGTCGGGGTCGAACGCCAGGATATTGGCTCGACGGGTTTCGCTCTTGTCGTCGTCGACGTTCGAGCGCGAGCCGACCGAGACATAAAGAGTCTCACCGTCGGGCGAGAACTCCAGATCCCGCGTCCAGTGCCCACCGCCACCGACGCTCTCGTTGCCGCTGGGGATGTCCTTGACGATCGTCTCCGCCCCGCCCGAGGCCTTCGTGTCGCCGCTCTTGTAGGGGAAACGGACCACGGAATCGGTGTTGCCGACGTAGACATACTTGGGTTCTGGTCCGACCGGGTAGAAGGCGATCCCGAACGGTCGGTTCAAGCCGGTTGCGAAGACCTCATTAACCTCGGGCTTGCCGTCGCCGTCGGCATCGCGAAGGACGCGGATACGGTTGGCGCGGCTCTCGGCCACGAACAGGTCGCCGTTCGGGGCGCGAACGATCACGCGCGGCTGCTCGAGCTGGGTGGCGAACTCCGTCACCTCAAAGCCTTCGGGCGCCTTGGGCCAGGCTCCTTCGGGACGACTGACGATGCGTGGGTGGTTGTTGGCCGAAGGCGTGTCGTAGGGCCTGGCCAGGTCGTCGACCGTGATCTTCCGCCGCACGCCCGGCGCGTCGGTCGTCCAGTCGCCCAAGGCGTCCTTCCCGGTGAGGGTGCGGCCACCGGAATTCGGATCATCGCCCCGGGCGGTCGCGGCGGCTAGAACGAGGGGCAGAACGGCAAGTCGGAAATGAAGGCTCATCGAAAGATTCTCTTAGTTTCTTCGATTCCTCCCCTGGCCTGGTCGGAACGGAGACCGTGGAAGAGCCGGGAAGGGTCGCGCGAGTGCTGTGGCACATTGAATGCTCCAGTTTACTCGGGGTTAGCGTCCTCGCTAAGGGGTAAGCAGCCTGTGCACAGCCTGTACAGCCTAGTGAACAAAGCGATGTTCAAATCCATTTGCCGTCTTGCAATACGGAGGTTTTCTGTCACAACAAAGGGTCAACTCATGACCGCCAGGCGCGGCTGAAGCTCAACGACTCGGAGATTCACGATGTGGTCCAATTCCCGCAGTCGTTGTGCTGACGCGAGAAAGTGGTCCGGGTTTACATTGATCGAACTCTTGGTTGTCCTCGCGATCATTGGCATTCTTGTCGCGATTCTGCTTCCGGCCGTGCAGCAGGCGCGAGGCCAGTCGGCGAATCGCTTGCAGCAACAACCTTCGCCAACTCGGCGTCGCGCTGCACAACTTTCACAGCGCTCATCAGCGGTTTCCGCCGGGTCGTGGCGATCCGCTTCCCGGCGTCTTTTCCGCGCATGCTTATTTGCTGGAACACCTGGAACAGACATCAGTCCGTCAGGTCATCGATTTCCGAAAGGCGCCGACCACATTCAGTGTGGCGGGAGGTGTCGTGCACGACGGAACTGCCAACCTTCCCGCGGCGACAGCTCGACTTTCCGTACTGCAGTGTCCGAGCGATCCCCTCGCCGGCGGCGTTCCCGGATCGGAATTCGGATCCACGAACTACGCCGCCAATACGGGGAGCGGCCTCAAACAATGGGGATCACTGACCGACGCCGACGGCGTGTTTTTCAAAGGTTCCCAGATCGGACTTCCGCGACATTACCGACGGCTCAACGCAGACAGTCGCGATGAGCGAGCGTCTCAACGGTCCCGGTCTGCAAGACTCAGGCGGCCTCGAATCCGATGTCCAGCGCCTGATGCTCGAGATTCCCGGAGGCAATGATACGACGCCGGCCGCCTGTGCCTCACCGAGCTCCGGCAACTGTTACCGCGAGCGCGGCGCGAAATGGATTCTTGGAAACTACGGCAACACTCTCTACAACCACTATTACTCGCCGAATGCCGCGACGTGGGATTGCATGAACCTCCAGCAGCAAAAGGCGCTCACGGCCGCACGCAGCATGCATCCCGGCGGCGTCATGGTGCTGCTTTGCGACGGTAGCGTGAGATTCGCGTCCAACTCGATCGACCAATCACTTTGGCGAGCGGTCGCCACGCGGCAGACGGACGAGGTGGTCCAAGATTGGTGAAGATGGTGCGTTCAACCAATGTGATCGGCATCCAGAATCAGGCAACTGGAAAGGTGCGCCAGCGCCAGCATGCTTTCACTCAGAAGGCCCGGACGCGCGAAAGGAAGCACCATTGAAGACCCGACCTGAGCCCTTCTGGTGCACATTAGCGCCACGGCAAAAAACCACTTGCGAGATGCTAGCCGGCTTCACTGACTTTTCATTTGTATAATTTGAATTGCCAAGTCGCATCGGTCGCATCGACCGAGGTCAGCTACTTCGGTGTGTCGCTACCGAAGCAGGATAACAAGTAAGAGCTGGAACCGATTCTGCACAGGACCAGACGCTCGCAACTCAAGGCCGGAGAGACCACAGCTCCGGGCGACGATGATTACCCTTGGTGACTACATATCACCCGGGCTAAGAACGGTCTGGCCCGACTTTGCCTTTCCCAACATCTTGATTGGCAACACGGGTACCTGTCAGTGGCGGTACCTGCGTCGCGAGATCGGGCACAACTGGTACGTCGACCGCCGTGTCCCGTCGATCGGCTTTCTTAGCCGGGACGAAGCCCATATCTTGTACAACAACGCCCTGCAGTTTCGAGGACAACGCGCCCTGGAGATCGGCTGCTGGATGGGCTGGTCCACGTGCCACCTCGCGTTGGCCGGCGTCCAACTTGACGTCATCGACCCCCTCCTCGAACGAACTGAAGTTTACGCCAGTGTCGCCAACTCGCTGTCGGTCGCCGGCGTGTCGAACACGGTCACGCTCGTCGGCGGTCTCAGTCCGCAGAAGGTCCACGAGGTCGCAGCTCGCAACGACAGCCAATGGTCACTTATCTTCATCGACGGCAATCATGCCGCTCCGTTCCCGCTTAACGACGCGATCGCCTGCGAGCACTACGCTGCTTCAGATGCCATGATCCTGTTTCACGACTTGACGGCCCCCGACGTCACGCAGGGACTCGACTTCCTTCAGCAAAAAGGCTGGAAGACGATGCTCTATCAAACGATGCAGATCATGGGAGTCGCCTGGCGAGGAAACGTCCAGCCTGCGCCGCACGTTCCCGATCCGAGCATCGCGTGGGATTTACCGGCGCATCTTCGGCATCATCCCGTCAGCGGTTGGCGCCGACTTCAACCCGTACCAGGCTCGGACAGAGATTCGCGGACTCTTGCAACGTGTCCACGGCTTCACCCTGCTAAGTGAGCGACGTCTGACTGCGTTGTACACATTGGCACGCGATTTGTGTCAGCGCGACGTTTCAGGTAACTTTGTCGAATGCGGCACCTACAAAGGCGGGGCGGCTGCGGTGTTGGCCCACGTCATCAAATCCTATAGCCGGCGGCCCAGACGAATCTACTGCTGCGATTCCTTTGCAGGCATGCCGGAGCCGACGTCGTTCGATACGCACCAGGGAGTTTCCGCAAATCAAACTCGCTTCGGCGCCGGCACTTTGAAGGCGCCGCTCGAGGAAGGTCTGGACGAAATCTGCCGACGCCTTCAAGTCCGCGATGTGGTAACGCCAGTTCCAGGCTGGTTCGCCGACACGTTGCCCAAGATGAAGGATGAATTCGGTACGATTGCCCTATTGCATGCCGACGGCGACTGGTACACATCCACACTCGACGTTTTTCGTAACCTGTTCGATTCTGTGACGCCCGGCGGGATGATTCAGATCGACGATTATGGACACTGGGAAGGCTGCAGGAAGGCCGTGCATCAGTTTGAGGAAGAGCGACGCTTGTCGTTCTTGCTCAACCCAATCGACTATACTGGCGTCTGGCTTCGGAAAGAATAGCGGTGCCAATTTCAAGCCGAAATGTTCGCACCTCAAACACGAATGATAGGAATAGGATAGGAGAACCTGCGGCTCGTTGGCGCCGTTGTTATCCCCATTTAGTAGACCTCTCTGTTTCCTCTGCGTCCTCCTGTTCAAAACTCTTTGTGTCCTTGGCGCCTTCGTGGTTCAGTCGAGTCGGCAGGAGTGCGCGTGCTGGAGGGTTTTTTTCCGACGGGGCACTTGCCGATTTGTCGCGGCTGCATATTCTTAATTGCCGCTGATAGCACTCACGCCATTTCTGGCCGGTCGACGTCGCGGTTATTTACCAGCAAGTCGGCGAAATTCGACCCTTCTCGTGCTTGCGTCGTCAGTAAATTGTCGAATCGCTATGGATTTTGCTTCTCCGATTTGATTTGATTCCGCCGCCGCCCTCCGGCGGCACCGCTGCTGCCACTCTTACAGCCAGCGTTTCGCTCCACGGCCGCTTTCGTGCGGCTCCGCGAACGCGCTAGCGATCAATCCCCAGTTGAAATTGCAAATGTCCCTTGGAACTGTGTTCGCGACTACGATGAAGAATGAAGAATTGCCGCTGGCGGTCTACCACGAGTTGGACCGCCGCGGGCTCAACGGCGTCCCGTCCTGCTCTCGACGAGCACCGAACTGTCGCTCTCCGGCCAGCCGCGCCGGCATTGGATCGTCGCCACGCGCGAGAACGTCGCCGCCGTGGCCGACGGCGACGCTCCCGAAGTGTCGACGTCGCCACGGCGACGGTCGCCGTGGCGATCCACGTGCCGGTGGCAGAGGTGGAGGAGTTTCGCACGCAGGGCGCGATCGGCTCCGGCTTCCTGCAGGCGTACGTCGACGACCACTGGGTCGACCTGGCCCGCTACCCGAACGCCGAGGCCGACCGGTTCGCACCGCGTCGCCCGCTACCTGGAAGACCTGCGCACCGACGGGCGAGGTCGAAGTCGACGCCGACGCCGCCGCCGACAGTCACGCACTGCCCGAAGTGCGGCCAGCGGCTGCCGGAAGTCAACGAATCGTGCCCGCGCTGCATTCCGCGAAAGGCGATCCTCGGCCGGCTCGCCCAGATGCTGTGGCCCTATCGGGCGACGGCCGCGGTGATGTGCGGGCTGATGCTCGTGGCCGTCGCCGCCGAGCTGGTGCCGCCGAAGCTGCAGCAGTACCTGGTCGACGACATCCTCAACGGCGGCCAGCGCGACGCCCGATCCGCGGTCGCTCGTCACGGCGCTGCTCGCCGTGGTGCTGGCGCTGGCCGCGGCGCGCGTGCGTGCTGAGCGTCGTGAACTTCGCCAAGGGCCGGCTGGCCACGCGCGTCGGCGTGGCGCTCACGTTCGACCTGCGCGCGCAAGCTGGTCGAGAAGCTCCACGCGCTCGGCCTGGGCTACTACGACCGGCACCAGGTCGGCTCGCTCACCAGCCGCGTGGCCTACGACAGCGAAGTGATCCAAAGCCTGCTGCAGCAAATCACCGGCGGCTTCCTGCTGCAGATCGTGCAGGTGACGGCCGTCGGCGTGATGCTGTTCACGCTCAACCCGAAGCTGGCCGTCTACACGCTCATCCCCGCGCCGCTGGTGATCGCCGGCAGCTGGTTTTTCTGGAAGCGCGTGCACCCGCAAGCACTACCGCTACTGGGATTCCAGCAGCAAGCAGGCCGGCATGCTCACCGGCATGCTCTCGGGCATCCGCGTGGTGAAGGCCTTCGCCCAGGAAGACCGCGAGTACGCCCGGTTCAACCGCATCAGCGACTACCTCCGCGCAGTGCCGCATGACACGTCGACTACTCGACCGCCGCGTTCTCGGCGACGATGCAGCTGATCTTCAGCCTGGGCGGGCTGATCGTGTGGTACGTCGGCGGCCGCGACGTGCTGGCCGGCAAGATGACGCTCGGCTCGCTGATGGCGTTCCTGGCGTACCTGGCGATGTTCTACACGCCGCTGGCGACGCTCTCGCAGTTCACCACCTGGCTCACCAACTTCCTCACCGGCTGCCAGCGCGTGTTCGAGCTGCTCGACACGCCGGTCGAGACGACCGACCCGGCCGAGCCCGGTCGATCTGCCGAAGGTCGAGGGCCGCATCGAGTTCGAGAACGTCACGTTCGGCTACGAGCGGCACCAGCCGGTGCTGCGCAACGTCGACTTCGAGATCAAGCCCGGCGAAACGATCGGCATCGTCGGCCGCAGCGGCAGCGGCAAGACGACGCTCGTGAATCTGCTCTGCCGGTTCTACGACGTGAACGAAGGCCGCGTGCTGGTCGACGGCGTCGACGTGCGGCAACTCGCGTCGCACGCAACTGCGGCGGCACATCGGCGTCGTGCTGCAGGAGCCGTTCCTGTTCCGCGGCACGATCTGGCACAACCTGGTCTACGGCCTGCCGACGAGCACGCCCGAGCAGGCGATCGCCGCGGCCAAGGCGGCCCAGGCCCACGACTTCATCCTCAACTCGCCGCTGGGCTACGACACCTGGCTCGGCGAGCGCGGCGCCGGCCTCTCCGGCGGCGAACGGCAGCGGCTGTCGATCGCCCGGGCGATCCTGTACGATCCGCCGATCCTGGTGCTCGACGAAGCCACCAGCAACGTCGACGCCGAGAGCGAGCAGGCGATCCAGCAGGCGCTCAAGGCGCTCACGCGCGGCCGCACGACGATCGCCATCGCCCACCGGCTGTCGACGCTGCGCGACGCCGACCGCATCCTGGTGTTCGACCGCGGCCGGCTGATCGAGCAAGGCAGCCACGACGAGCTGCTGGCAAACCGAACGGCCAGTACGCCAAGCTGGTGCGGCTGCAATCGCAGGTCTCGCCCGGACAGCGTCGATCGACAAGATCATCGAGCAGGCAGCAACGCCGCGACGAGACGGCGTCAGCTCGAACGGACACGCCAAGCGCCATGAGACAGCCGACGCCGAATCGTTCCTGCCCCGCTGGCTCACGCCGGCCGACGCGCATCATTGGTGCAGCACGCTCGCGGCGCGATGGAAGCTCGCGTTCTCGATGGCGAACCGATCCTATCGCGGCGTGTTCGCCGTGAACCTGTTCCCCGCCACCAACCCCGACGACTACATCAGCCTGCGCGTGTGGAACCGCGACGGCGACGAGCAGGAGATCGGCATCCTCCGCCAGCTCGACGAGTGGCCGGCCGAGGCGCAGGCGCTCGTCCGCGCCGCGCTCGACCGCCGCTACTATCTGCAAACGATCACCGGCGTCGACCAGATCCGCCTGGAGCTGGGCCACCTCACGCTCGACGTCCGCACCGACGCACGGCCCGCGGCGGTTCACGATGCGGTGGAGCCAGAGCCAGGTGCAGGATTTCGGCGAGCGCGGCAAGGTGCTGCTCGACCTCGACGACAACCGCTACCTGGTGCCCGACGTCGAAGCGCTGCCGCCGCGCGAACGCGAGTTGTTTCAGCGGTATGTGTATTGGTAGCGAAAAACTCGACCGCCCTTGGGCCGTTGTGCGCACCGCATAAAGCAAATGCGGATATGCGTCGCTGAAAGCGGCGAAATTTACCCATTCTGGCCTCCATTTGGCAAGCGCCTACCATACCGCAATAATCGCGTCCCGCTCGAGCGGGCTGCTGTCCGCTCCCTTTTGACGCCACGGTTACGAAGCACAACGACAAAATGTCGTAGTCGCTCCTCGCCAGCGGCTTCTTTCCCACTATTCCACCTGACGCGCTACGAGATTCACACTCGTTCACCGCATAAAGCGCAGCGTAAACGGTATATAAGTCAACACCACCAGCGGTGTTGGTAATTAAAATGAAAACTAGAACTTTTTTATAGTTTTTCGTAATTGGTTAGCGCTAAAATGGGCCGTATACAATATACGCCCCATAGTCACCACCGCCTCAGTGTGTGAAGAGATCCGGTAAATTAACAGGATATGGAAAAACTCAAAGTCATGGATAGACAGGAGTTGTGGCTGATATGAGACCACTGAAGTGAATAAATGGATTGAGTGGTTGGTGTCGAATACGTAGAATCGGACCTTTTGTTGATTGGCTCGGCAGCTTGGATTTGCAACTGGTGTCGGAGAGCTTCGGCAATGCCCCACGATGGTTGGATTCACAGACTGTCGACCAAGGTTTTTCATTATCGCATTCGAGCAAACCGGATGTTTCTGGATGAGAGAAGCTTTCGATTTGAGCTGGCGCGGGAACGAATGCGCAGTCGACCGAAGCCGATTGCCCTTCGCGCTGTTAGTAATCGAACTTCCGACCGATCGGGCGACGCCGCGTGACTTGGATTTCTTAGGGCGCACGCTTATCCGCCGCACTCGAATCACCGACACGATCGGCATTCTATCGGAGCGACGAATTGGAGTGCTTTTGCCCGATACGCCTAAGTCGGGTGCCTGGAAAGTGGCGAGCGACGTTTGCAGCCGCTATCCCGTCGGTTTGGATCGCCCGAGCTGCGAGGTATTTGTTTATCCGGATGACGGTGCGCATCGGCGGAACGGTGAGGCGTGCCGCGACAGCCACCCCGTCGACAGTTCTCCCGCTGCCACAATGGATTCGCTGTTCGTAACTCCGACTCCGATGTGGAAGCGAGCAATTGACGTTGTGGGAGCTATCGGCGGGTTATTTGCATCGGCCCCCTTGTTGGCCGTCGTAGCTGCCGCAGTGAAGCTCACCTCACACGGCCCCGTGATTTATTCCCAAGAACGCGAGGGGTTAGGTGGACGCCGGTTTCGTATGTACAAGATTCGAACTATGCGTCTTGACGCCGATCGTCATCAAGAAGCGCTGCGACCATACAGTCTGCAAGACGGTCCGGCGTTTAAGATGCGTGATGACCCGCGCACGACATGGATCGGACACTGGTTGCGCCTTACCAGCTTGGACGAGATACCGCAACTGTGGAACGTGCTGCGCGGTGAGATGTCGCTGGTTGGCCCCAGGCCACTGCCCACGGACGAATCGCAGGAATGCACCCCCTGGCAGCGTCAACGCCTTTCGGTGACGCCCGGGATGACCTGCATTTGGCAGGTGCAGGGGCGTAGCTCGGTTTCGTTCGAGCAATGGATGCGTATGGATCTGCAATATGTGCGTCGCCGTTCGCTCAAGTGCGACATGGGTCTGTTGCTAACAACAGTCCCAGCGATTGTATTTCAGCGTGGCCCGCGCTAGACGGCGCGGGCGGGCCGCAGCTGCGGCATGATTTGCTTACACTTGTCGCTTTGCCGTGAATCCCGGATCGTCTGCGAGATCTTCGACATGAACAATCAGCCCTCTCAAAACCTGAGTCGACGTGATCTGTGCGCGGTGATCTTCCGTCACAAGAAGAAGGTGCTGTTCATTCCCCTCGCGGCGATATTGGTGGGGGCCCTCGTACTTTTGTATTTTCCGCGCACATACCGCAGCGAGGCTCAGGTGTTTCTGCGGTTGGGCCGCGAAAACATCGGTCTCGATCCAACAGCAACCACAGGCCAAACGATCGTGACGCAGAATTCCGATCGCAAAGACGAGGTCGCCTCGGTGATGGACGTCATCCAAAGCCGTGGAGTGATTGCGAAAGCCGTCGACCAGGTCGGCGCGGAGGCTGTGTTGTCCGACGGAGCACCACGCAAGTCGGAAGCGAATGGGTTGTCACAGGCCGTCGTCGTTCCTCTGCAGGTCGTTAGCGGCTGGTTAAAAGAGATCGACCCGATTTCGGATCGGGAGCGAGCGATCATCAAAGTCGAAAAAAGCCTTCGCGTACTTGCCGACCGGGGTTCGACCCTGATTTCGATGTCGTGCGACGCGAAGACTCCTCAAGCGGCACAAAGTCTATGCAGTGCTATCGTCGAAGTCTATCAACAGGAGCACATGCGCATTCATCGAAGTGAAGACTCGCGGCCTTTCTTTGCGGAACAGCATGACCGATTGCGCAAACAGTTGGACGACTCCCTTGAAGCTCTTCGCAATGTCAAGAACGAAAAGGGGTTGCCTAGCGTCGAGGAGCGACGCCAAACTCTCGAGGCGCAATTCAGCGCCGTCGAGCTCGCCCGACTCAACACACAGCAACAAATCGCAATGAGTGATGCCCGAATCGTCGAATTGGAGCGGCAACTGGCGGAGATGCCTGAGCGGCTCATCGACTCCAAAAAGAATATGCCAAATTCAGGTGCCGATTTGCTCCGCCAACAGCTCTACAATTTACAAATGAAATCGATGGATATGGAGGCTCGATATAGCGATGCGCATCCTTTGGTAGTAGCCGTCAACGAGCAAGTCCAGGAGGCACAACGCGTGCTCGCCCAACAAACGAGCGAACGAACTGAAACAACCGATAGCATCAATCCGATTCATCGACAGTTATCCCTCGAGCTCAAGCAAATTCGTAGCCAGTACGCCGGATTGAAGTCAACGTTAGTCGAGTTGAATGACCAGAAGGAGTCAGTGCTCGCCGATCTGCGTGCCCTGAATGACAACGAGCTGACGATCGACCAACTTAGCCGTCAGGCTGAGCTGCGCGTAACAATTTCATGCATTACGCGCAAAACATGGAGGAGGCCCGGCTTGACACGGAGCTTGAAACCGATCGGATATCGAACCTGAGCGTGGTACAGGAAGCGACACTTGCCGAAAGGCCGGTTTCACCGTCGAAGCCGATGGTGGTAATGGCCACATTAATATTGGCGTCGATCGGTACAGCGGCGCTCATCTTGATGAGCGAGGTATTTAACGACCGTCTCCGTTCGGAGGAGGACGTCGCGCGTGCACTCGACTTGCCCGTGCTGGTATCCATCCGCGCGGACGAACCGGCAGTTGCGTGCCGGCAATCAAAAGCAATGGAGCCGCAACATTAACCGGCAGTCGAAATTGAAAACTCCCTAGAAGCGCAGTCGCCCTCAAAAGCTGATGCCGGAGCGAACTTCCATGTCAACTCAAATTAATGATCTCCCCGAGACAAAGAATTCGCCTTTGGAAGCGGACAACCCACAACTTGCCAGCCGTGACCGGACTCATGGCGGTCGAATCGCGGGTGCGCCTGATCGGCCTGGCGCCGAGCATTATGATACTCTGCTGTGGCGAATCGCGCCGCGGCTGGAAACAGCGGGTGGTATGGGACTCCTGCTCGGCCTAACCAGCAGTGATCGACAGGCCGGCGTGAGCACGGTCGCGGCCAACCTAGCGATCCGCGCCGCCGACCACAAGCTTGGGCCGGTGCTGCTGGCCGATTGCAACTTCCGCCATCCAACGCTGCATACACTTTTGCGCAAAGAACGGCTTAGGATTGACGGATGTATTGGCGGGCCAGGTGAATTTCGACGTCTGCGTTCAAGCGACCTCGATACCCGGCCTGTACTTCTTGCCTCACGGGAAAGACATTCGCCGAAATCGTAGCAGCTTCTCTCCACACCAAGTCGAAGCGTTGGTCGCTCAACTACGCGAACAGTACGCACTTGTGATTTGTGACTTGCCGGAAGCCCAATACTTGCAGAAGGTCCTCCCATTTACCGCCGCACTGGACTCCGCGCTGTTAGTGATTCGATCGGAAAAGGCAACGAGACAGTCGGCCCAGCAGGCAGTTCAAAATTTGCTTGCGGATGGAATGCAACTTTTCGGCGCCGTGTTGACAGGTTGTCGCCGCGATTTGCCCAATTGGTTGGATCGGATCACTTGAGTCTTCGCCGGCGAACTCGATTCGGGCCGCATGGCGTAGTGTCTGCCGTGGCAACGGCGGTTCGCAATCTCGAGTCAATTTATGATACAGGCTCCCTATCACGATCCATTTAACATTTTGAGTAGCACGCGATGGAGCTGGCCGAACAAATTGGCTCGTTGACGACGCTGGAGGAGTCCTATTTGCCGGAAGCCCGGCCGGCTCGCGCGACAAGCGTCGCGCAAATATTTGGCGGCTGGCTGCGACCGTCCGTTGCCGCCACGGTTGTGACTGGATTTGCAACATTCGGAGTGACGGCTGTTCAGGGCATCATCCTCGCACGGCTGCTGGGCCCCTACGCACGTGGAGAGTTTGGAACGGCGATCCTTTATACCACTTCACTGACTTACATCGGTTTATTGGGTACGCAATATGCGATCGCTCGTAGGGCCGCCCGCAATCCTGAATATGGCGTACAGCTCTCGCAATTGGCATTGCGCCTTGGCGTCGTGACGGGTCTTGGAACGGCGATCGTCATAACGGTGCTTGCGTTCACGACGCTGCCGGAAGCAAAACAATACTTAGCGGCTTTGTGTGTCGTGTGCTGTGCTGGCCTTGCCGTTTGAACATTCACGTTTGTTATTGCTCGCAGTCGATCAAGGCAGCGGATCGTTTTTTAGGTTCAATGTCGTAACTTTGCTTACAAGCGTAGTTTTCCCCATCGCATTGATTGTTCTGTGGACAACAGGCCAGGCTTCCATATTGACCGCCGCAATTCTAACTCTCTTACCGCCTTGCGCCGGGCTTATTCTTCGACTAGCCATGCAGCGTCCCCCGAGGAACAAGCGTCCGGAGCCTCGACTCAAAACAATTCTGGGTGAGGGCCTCCCCTATTCCTTCTCGGTCGTTGTTTGCGACTTGTATCAGCGGCTCGATCAGTTCCTGATTCTTTGGCTCAGCAGTTTTGTAACACAGGGACTATATGCCGCGGCGGTGCCGGCGGCAGGCATGTTGATGGTTGGAACCAACGCGCTTTCGCTGTTTAGTTTCAATGCGGGTAGCCGTCGACAAGAACTCATAACCATCAAACAAGTGTTTCTTGCGGGTGCTCTCGTCGCAGCTTTTCAAATGATTTTGGCAATACTCCTGGCACTCGCGATCGGTCCGCTAATTATCCTCTTTTATGGCCGAGAATTTGCCGGCGCCATACCATTCGCATTGGCATTAATCCCGGCGCATTCCATTAATGGCTTCGCACAGGTTGCTGAAGGGCACCTTCGCGGACGTGGCAAGATACAGGTGGGAATCTGGGCCCGAATGGGTGCGGCTATCGTGATGGTCGTCACGGTGTCGATCGCCTTCGGTCGTCTGGCTGAGATGTCGATCCCGATTGCTGTAACACTCGCTCATGGTTTCGTGGCCGTAATTCTGGCTTGGTTCACCATTGCGGATCTAGGCCAACAAAAGCGCAAAGCGCCGAATAAGTCCAGGATTGAGTTGCCGTGACACGAACCTTTACCCAATTAGTGCCGCATCCAGTACTTAGACCGATCGGCGAAGCGACCACTTCGCTCGGCCAGCCTATCGGCCGAATTCTTCTAATCCTGCTCCTTAACTTTACAACATTCGACTTCGTTCGCGAAAACGAAGGCACAAATTTCGCTACTGATTGGCAAACGATTTCTCGATTGGCTATGTGCGCCGCATGTGGCTTTTATGGCTTCATGTATCTTACAAACACCATTGCACACCTGTTTCGATTTCCTGGCGCATGGAGCACGTTGATTTGTGCCTGGGCACTTATCACGGTTCCGTTTAGCGCCTCACCGGCGTATTCCGCCGCGGCTGTATTTGCGCTTGTGTGTGTGAACCTGTTTGCCCCGGCAGTTCTTCTGCAGCTTGGCGGCAGGGTGACCATCGAAACGATACTGACCGGGCTCTTAATATTTGTGGGGCTTAACTGGTTCTTCTATTTTACGTACCCAACATTGGCACGTTCGGCCTTTGAAATGCCGGATGGCGCGG
Organism: uncultured Planctomycetota bacterium; assembly: GCA_963786455.1. Taxonomy (GTDB): domain Bacteria; phylum Planctomycetota; class Planctomycetia; order Pirellulales; family Lacipirellulaceae; genus JABDGM01. The sequence goes on from CAWAZX010000027.1 coordinate 126,563, forward strand.
TGATCTATCGGTTCGGAAATGATGCGCAGCAACTAGCACTTCATATCGCCTGGGCTCTCGGGTTTTTGGTGACGCTGGCATTCGCCGGGTTGCGATCCTGGCGAAGCACTTTGCTGCCAGTGATCGTGCTCATCGGGACGCTGCCGCTCACTCAAAGTCGCACCGGGGCCGTGACGACACTTGCAGCATCAAGCTTGGCGATTTGGTTCGGGCTTACACACCGCCAACGCCAGTTGGCAATCGCCGGTGCGATTTTGTTGATCGTCGTGGCATTTATTGCGCTTGCAGGCGGAATGACCGTCGATTCCGGCGATGTTGCTCTAAGTTTATCTCGTTCCGGCAATATTGAAGAACTGAAAAACTTCACCGGTCGCACCGAAATTTGGGAGTACGTGTGGGAATTATGTTTTGAATCACCAATGCTGGGATGTGGATACGGAGCGGCACGTTTTGCACTACACGAAGACCCGAGTTATCCATTTGATTTTCAAGCGAATCATGCACACAACCTTTTGTTAAATGTCGTCTTGTCTTTGGGCTTTCCAGGAGCGCTTTTATTGGCGGCAATGATTGTTCATCAACTTGTCGCAGTTCTTCGTCGCCCTAGCCCGGTACCGGCTATTGCACTCGCCGTGATAACAATTGCAGGTATTACCGAACCGTTACTTTATGGTCCAATGCCGCGTTCGCACACGATTATCTGGCTGATCGCTTTATTCTGGCAACAGATGGGTATGGATTTACGCCAATCATCAAACGTGGCAACCGCTGAAGTATAAATGAGCGCTTTACTGAAATCGCCGCTGACGAAAGAAGAAATCGAACCTTACGGTTGCGAGGACGCGGGCGCCACAGACTTATCGAAGTTGGCGACAGCGTTACGCGTCGCCTGGTTGACAAATGAGATCCCGCCTTATCGTGCTCCGTTCTATCAAGAATTGTCAACGACGGCAGGCTGGAATTTTCATGTGTTTACATGTGTCGACCGCGAGATCGATCGACTTTGGAATGTGACGAAGGAGTTTGATTTCGCAGTTTGGCAAAGCTATTCGCTGTCGTACCTGCGTCGAATTAATCATACCGGCTCAATATGCTTCGATGACAGCCGTCAGGTTCACCTGCCCATCGGATTATTCTGGGACCTTTGCCGCTTCAGGCCGCACGTGATCATTTCCGGTGAATTCGGCGCCCGCACTCTGATCGCGACGCTATATTCTCAAGTCTCCAATTGTCGACTCATCGTTTCGTTCGAGGGCACCACACACACAGAACGCGACATCAACTTCAGCCAGCGCTTAATCCGTAAAACGATCCGACGCGCTCCTCACGCATATATGGTGGACGGGCGACAAGGCGAGGCCTACCTTCAAAGCCTGCAAATTCCGACTTCGTCAATCTTCAAGATCGGTCAACCCGTGGATATCAATTCGTTTGCAGGTAAAGTGAATCTCGACGTACGTTGTGCGGTGCGAAACGAAATCGGCATTCAAGGGTACTGTTATCTATTCTGCGGGGCATAGTTGCCCGCAAAGGCGTAGCCCAGCTACTCGAAGCTTGGGAAATATTTGCCAGGCAACTCGATGCGAAGGCAACGCTAGTTCTGGTTGGCGAAGGAAATCAAAGGCCAAGTCTCGAAATACGAATCGCCGATTCGGGATTGAACAACGTGCGCATCTTGGGTCATCTCCAACGAGATCGGCTCCCCGCAATTTATCATGCTGCCGATGTATTCGTATTTCCCACTCTGGAGGACTGCTGGGCTTTGGCAGTCAATGAAGCGATGGCCTCAGGTCTGCCGGTAATTAATTCGAAATACACGGGCAGCGCGATCTAGTCGTGGAAGGTAAATCGGGGTGGGTTGTCGATCCGTTAAATCGCTCCGACATCGCACGGGCTCCAGCTCGCATGGGACGCACAAGATAAGCGGTCGGTTATGGGCAGGGCCGCGCGTCGGGCTGTCGCCGCGATGAATGTGCCGGCCGTTGCGGAGCGAGTTCGACGTGTCGTTAACCAGGTGCGACCACCAATCGTTGGCCGCCAAGGATCGTCATCGCAATGAAAGTCATATTCGCTCATAACTTCTATCAACAGTCCGGCGGCGAAGATCGCGTCTTCGCCGACGACTCGGAGTTGTTATCGACACGCGGCCACGACGTAGCAACTTTCACTCGGCACAACGATATGGTCCCCAGGATGCGTTCTTGGGCGGTTGCGGCTCGCACGATTTGGAACCAGCAGGCTGCCAGCCAGCTCGAAAAACTGGTCCGCGATGTACGGGCCGACATCGTCCACTTTCACAATACACTTCCTCTTATTTCACCTGCTGCCTATTATGCGGCACGGCGGGGCGGGGCTGCCGTTGTGCAAACGTTGCACAATTATCGACTGGTGTGTCCCAAAGCCACATTCTTTCGCGATGGATCGCCTTGTGAAAGTTGCCTGGGAAGATTGGTTCCCTGGCCGGCAGTGATGCACGCATGTTATCGAGACAATCGCGCGGCAACGACGGCTGTCGCAGCAATGCTGACGTTTCACCGGTGGCTCGGCACGTACCGGCGTGTGGTCGATGCGTATATCGCGGCTCTCCCAGTTCTCTCGGGAGAAGTTGATCGCTGGCGGATTACCTGCCGCGAAAACACATCTGCGGCCCAACTATATGCTGGACGATCCGGGCATTGGACTTGGTGACGGCGGTTACGCTTTCTATTTGGGTCGGCTCTCATCGGAAAAAGGCATCGACACACTCTTGGACGCGTGGCTAAAACATGAACCTGGAATTCGGCTCGTGATTTGCGGCAATGGTCCGCTCGCTCCAAAGGTTGAGCATGCGGCCGCGCGATCCGATCGCATTGCGTGGTATGCGAACCGCTCCGATGACGAAGTGCTCAGGCGTCTCGGCGAAGCATCGCTGTTTATATTGCCATCGATTAATTTCGAAGGCTTTCCCAAAACCATCGTCGAGGCGTACGCGAAGGGCACTCCTGTCGTGGCGTCACGGCTTGGCGCAATGGCGGAGCTAGTTCACGAGGGCATCTCCGGAGCGTGTTTTAAGGCCGGCGATGCTGCCGATCTAGCACGCACAGTTGCTCGCACGATTTGCGACGCTGCCCGCCTCGCCCGAATGCGCCTCGCCACCCGACGACTGTTCGAAACACAGTATTCCGCATCGTCGAGCTACGACCGACTGCTGGAGATTTACGGCCATGCTCTGAGAACGCGTCATGTAGGCACGGCGCGCGTCAACCAAACCCCCAGCGCTTCTGCGTCGGAGATAGGCAAGTACGCCAATTCCCCTGACAGTTATCACGCCGACAATCGAGACGAGGTTTGCACCGTATGAGATCGCTGTCCGCATCGCCGCAGGTGGCTCTGACCGAACGGACGAGACCCACCGTCGTTTGGCCCGCGAAATATGACTTGTTCGGGGTTCAAGTCAGCGCCACCAACTACGAAGAAATGGTGGAGACCATTTTGCGCACTGTCATTGAACGTGTCCCATCCGTGGTCTCATTGCATGCAGTGCATGCGATTGTCGAATCGATACGCGACGCCCAGCTATTGGCTAAAGTCAACAGCTTCGACGCCATCGGGCCAGATGGGCACCCTGTACGCTGGGCACTGAACCATTTACACCGAACAGGGCTCAGGGACAGGGTGTACGGGCCAGAGTTGATGCTGCGGCTGTGCGCGATGGCAGCCGACGAATCAATCCCGATTTATCTCTATGGAAGCACTCAAGCGGTCATCGAATTGTTGCGGAGAGAGCTGGTGCAAAAGTATCCCGGGCTGAGGATCGCGGGCGCCGAATCGCCGCCATTTCGCGCGCTCACTCCAGAAGAAGATGCCAGTGTTGTGCAGAGAATTAATGATAGTGGGGCGGGAATTGTGTTCATCGGACTGGGGTGTCCTAAACAAGATTTCTTTGCGGCGGATCACGCGCAGCGGATTCAGGCTGTGCAGGTTTGCGTCGGGGCGGCGTTTGAGTTTCACGCTGGCACGAAGGGAATGGCGCCCACGTGGATGCAGCAGCCGTGGTTTAGAATGGCTATACCGTTTAATATGCGAACCGCGCCGGCTGTGGCGCCGTTATGCCTTCACGAATTCGTTGTTTCTGGTTAGGTGGCTGTCGGCCTCGCTTAAGCGACAGTCGGCGAAATAGTAACGATCCAACTTGTTTGGCATCTGGGAGAAATATCATGCGAGCCGTCATCCTGGCCGGTGGGAAAGGACGCCGACTGGCTCCCTACACGATCACGTTTCCCAAACCACTCGTGCCGGTGGGCGATATGCCCATTTTGGAAATCGTCATCCGTCAATTGGCGCAGTCCGGGTTCGAGCACATCACGCTGGCGACCGGACATCTCGCCGAATTGTTGGTTGCATATTTTGGCGACGGCAGTAAGTGGGGCGTGCGCATCGATTACTCGCGCGAGGAGCGTCCGCTCGGAACCGTCGGCCCGTTACGCTTAATCGATGATCTGCCAGAGACATTCCTGGTGATGAACGGCGACGTGCTCACCTCGCTGAAGTACGACTGGCTCTATCGCTACCATGAAAACTCACAGGCCGATTTGACGATCGCCTGCCATCGCTGCAATACGCAGGTCGACTTGGGCGTGATCGAGTTCAACGGCCAGCATCAAGTCACCGGATATCGCGAGAAGCCCACCATTCCCTATGATGCATCGATGGGCGTCTACGTCTTTCAGCGAAGCGCGATAGACACGATCTCCAGCGACCAGCCGATCGACTTCCCCACGCTCGTGAACTTGCTGATCGCGCCAAGGCCAATGTAAAAGTCTATATGCCCGAATGCCTGTGGCTCGATATTGGCCGACCTTCCGATTACGCGGAGGCGAGCGAAACGTTCATGGCACGAATTGAAGAATTTCTGCCAAGAGAGCCGATCGCCAACTCGACGTTAAGCCTGGGCGAAGCTAACGGGAGACGATCATGAAAGTGCTCGTGATCGGAGGAGCCGGCTATATCGGGTCGACGCTCTCCCGCTGCCTGTGGTCGCGTGGTTGCGACGTCACGGTGTTGGACTTGCTGCTTTTCGGTGGCGAGTCGCTGGTGACACTGTGGGGCCAGCCACGGTTTCGCTTGTTTGCCGGCGATCTGCGAGATGAGCAGCTACTGACCAAAGTTGTGCCAGGACACGACGCGGTCGTGCTATTGGCCGCCATTGTCGGAGAACGTGCCTGCAACCGCGATCCGCAAGCAGCGATTGATACCAATCTGCATGGAACTCGTAAAGTTGTTGCCGCATGCCGGGCAGCCGGTACGCCGCGATTTGTGTTCGGCAGCACGTGCAGCAACTATGGCGTTTCCGATTCCGAGCAATTCGTCGACGAAACGGCGCCGGTAAATCCAATCTCGACGTACGCGCAGACGAAAGTGGAGGCGGAAGGCGAGATCCTCGCTGCCGCCAATGGCTCGTTCTGCCCGACGATTCTGCGATTCAGCACGGCGTTTGGGGTTTCCGCTCGAATGCGGTTCGACCTCATGGTGAGCGACTTCACTCTGGCGGCAGTCCGCGATCGCAAGGTGGTCGTGTATGGCGAGCAGTTTTGGCGGCCCTTCGTGCATATTCAAGATATCTGCGAGTCGATCTGGACCGTGCTCAGTGCGAATCCGTCGATCGTGAGCGGTGCGGTGTACAATGTTGGCTCTAACGCGGCCAACGTGCAAAAGATCATGCTTGCGAAAAAAGTGCAGCAGCATGTCGAAGGCACGGATCTTGAATTTGTGCAGCAAAACAAAGATCCGCGTAGCTACCGCGTTGACTTTGCGAAAATCGAGCGGCAGCTTGGCTTCAGCGCTCAATGGTCGGTCGATGATGGAATTGCCGAAGTGCATCGCGCGTTACGAGCCGGACTGTGGCCAAATCCGGCTGATTCCCGCTTCCACAACTAACTCGAGGGATATGCGTGCCGTACCGTTACCAATTATCTGATGTCGACATGGGCGAGCCGGAGGCGCAGGCAGTCGCCGAGGTCGTTCGCAGTAAGTGGCTCTCACTTGGACCGCAAACGTCCGAGTTTGAGCGGCAGTTCGGCGAGTACTTCCGCAGCAAGCATGCCCTTGCGCTATCGAATTGCACGGCGGCGTTGCATCTGGCATTGGCGGCACTTGATGTAGGTCAAGGCGACGAAGTCTTGTTGCCGAGTTACACCTTTGTTGCGACGGCCAATGCCGTGCTCTACAACGGGGCCGCGCCAGTGTTCGTCGACATTGTCGGCCCGCACGATTTGAACCTCGATCCGGACGATCTCGAAGCGAAGATTACTCCCCGCACTAAGGCCATTGTTGTAGTGCACCTGGCTGGTTTCCTGGCGGATATGGATCGGGTCATGGAAATAGCCAGCCGACATGGATTGGCAGTGGTGGAAGACGCCTGCCATGCAATCGGAGCCAGGTATGAGGCTCAGCCCGGCAGCCCATTCGCCGGCCGTTTTGCCGGCACCATTGGTGATATCGGCTGTTTCAGTTTCTTCGCCAACAAAAACCTGGTCACCGGCGAAGGTGGAATGCTCGTCACCGACGACGAACAAATCGCACAACGAGTGCGGCTTGCTCGCTCCCACGGAATGACGAAAATGAGTTGGGATAAAGCACATGGCCGCGCCGCCGACTACGACGTCGTGCAGCTGGGCTACAACTATCGTAGCACCGAGCTCACCGCGGCTCTCGGGATAATTCAACTGGGAAAACTTGCACATGCCAACGCTCAGCGTAATTTGTTGGCGGCCCGTTACCGCCAGCTCCTCGTCGAGGCACCAGGCGTGACACTCCCGTTTGGTCATCGCACTGACGATAGTGCCTGCCATATATTCCCGCTGCTGTTGCCAGACGGGTCTCAGCGCGAGGCGTTTCGTATGCAGCTACAAGAATGCGGGATTCAAACGAGCGTTCACTATCCGCCCGTGCATCAATTCACGCATTACCGCCGGTTGGTCGGAGAAATCTTCCTCCCGCGAACGGTTCAGATTGCTGCCCGCGAGGTGACGGTGCCGCTACATCCACTACTTGCTGAGGAAGATATCGACACAATCTGCGCAGTCATTCTGCTGGCGTTGACCAGGCACGAAAGTGCATTGAACTGATTCGATCACGGATTGCGACAAGGGCCGTTGCCACGTCTCTGTATAGTTGTCGCACTTGCGTTGTTACTGCCGGAAGATGCTAGTTCATGACATCATGAGTTGCGCTACGACTCAATTGTTGAAATGGCATCAATCGCTTGACAAATCGATTGAAACAAACTCACTTGGATGTTACGATGACAACCGCGGTATCACGCCGCCGTCCTCCTCCGAGTTTGGTCTTTTCCATACATAATTCGCCGTACCACGCGATCTAACATGGTAAAGCTCTCGCAGCCCATTGGCTTTAGCTACATAGCAGGCGCACTCCGTTTGCCGTCTGCTGCCGCGGCGAAAACAGATGGCCATCGACGTGTGGAGGTTACGGCACGCGGAGCGTGTCTACAACACGGTTTTACGCTCGTCGAGCTCTTGGTGGTTATCGCCATCATCGGATTCTTGGTCGGCCTGTTGTTGCCGGCCATCCAGGCTGCCCGCGAAGCGGCCCGGCGCAGCCAGTGCCAGAACAATTTGAAGCAGCAGGCATTGGCGCTCGTCAACTACGAACAGCAACACAAGCGGTATCCTGTGGGGGTGTACGGTTCCTTGGAGGACATTTACCGCGGCGACGGGTTTGGTTGGGCTGTCTGGATTCTGCCGCAACTTGAAGAGCAACCGCTATACGACCGAGTTGCTCCCAAGCGGACTCCCGGAATTTTTACAACCACGTTCAGCAGTACGAAGGCTATTATCCCTGGCGGCGATACCGTGCTTCCCGTGTTCCGCTGCCCAACCTCGGAATTGCCTCCGTATGCTTTGAACATGGACGCCGCAGTGGCGCGTGCTAACGGGTACGCAACGAGCGATTACAAGGCGTGTACGGGGCGAGGAGACGACGGCATTTTTTATAAGCGTCGAGATGGCTGGCAGAAAACGCGCAAATCCACCCGCGTGAGAGCCACCGATGTCACCGACGGTTTAAGTAAGACGATCGCATTGGGCGAGTCGGCGTACTATATCGAGGAAGCTAACGGTCGTCACCACGACTGGCCGATCTGGATGGGTGCGTACGGCGGTGGTGATCCCGATGAGGCAGTACTTTTCAAAACCGAGGCGCCATCGGAAATCAACTGCCGTATTTCACCGAAATCGACGAACAGTTTTCGTAGAAATTACGTGTTCGGCCCGGAAGATGATGACTGTGCCTTCAGCTGGCACAGCAGTGGCGCGTTTTTTGCCTTCGCCGATGGCTCAGTGCGATTCCTCGATGAATCGATTCACGCCATCGAATGACACGAATTCGGATCCTATGACGCTAATTTACAGCCGAATGGGCACGAAGGACGACGGGCTGGTTATTCAAGACTACTAATGGGTCAATCGATTCCATGCGCACGGCGCGGCGTATTGCGGTTAATCTGTACCAGAACCGTCGTTTCCTGAGCAGCTACGCTTGGTTTCCGCCAATCGTTTTAATGAGTGCCGTGCTCAGCGGCTGCGGCGGATCCATGGTCGCAGTGCATGGTGCGGTGGCCCACGAGGGGAAGCCGCTGCCTGGTGGGAAGGTGATCTTCACGCCGGTCTCAGAAGGTCAGGCCGCGTTTGGGTTGATTCAAGAGGACGGCACGTTCCAGCTGAGCACAATCCGCGAAAACGACGGCGCAATGGCGGGACAATACCGGGTTTCCGTTCTCGGAGATCGTCCGACGGAGGAAGGAGCGCCGAGGATGATTTATTCCGGCCCGGAGGAATTCGCGGTCGATGTCTTGCCGGGGCAAGATAACGAGGTCTCAATCGATATTCGCATGAGCGATGGCTTTCGCGTGACCCAAAGCGATTGACGCGTTCTGTGGCGACAACATCCGCGACCTACGAAACTCGCTCGAACGCTGACGAATTGCGCTGGCCAAAAAGTTGGATGGCGCAGCTTTCTCAGCCGATTCCAATTGGTCCGATCGTGTACTTCCGCATCATCTTCGGCCTGGCGATCGGTGCCTGGGCCGCCAAGGCGATCGCCGAGGAGTCGGTATCTCGCTATTACATCGAGCCCGTTTTCCATCTCAAGTATCCCGAATTTGCCTGGGTTAGCGTGTGGCCGGGTGAGTGGATGCAGTGGCACTTTCTGACGTTACTGGCGGCCTCGATTGGGGTCGCAGTCGGGTTGGCGTATCGCCTGAGCGCACTATTGGTCGCGGTCGGATTCACGCAACTGTTTCTCGCGGACAAGACGCTTTACCAGAATCACTACTATCTGATTTGCCTGCTCAGTTGGATTGCCGTGATTTTGCCCGCGGGAAATGCGTTGTCCGTCGACGCGCTGCTGCGCCCGGCCATCAGAACCAATTTCGCCCCCGCATGGACGCTGTGGCTCGTGCGGTTTCAGATCGCGGTGCCGTACATTTACGGTGGCATAGCCAAGCTGGATGCGGATTGGCTGCGCGGTCAGCCGATGCGAACGTCGCTGGCCGCCCGCAGCGATGCGCCGCTGGTCGGCCAGTTCCTGGGACAGGAATGGTGCCTGTGGCTGATCGTCTATGGCGGACTATTGTTCGATCTTTTGATCGTACCGGCACTTCTGTGGCGAAAGACGCGGCCACTGGCATTCGTGTTCGTTCTGGCGTTTCATCTGACGAATGCAGCAGTGTTCGATATCGGTGTGTTTCCCTGGTTAATGGGCCTGTTAGCCGTCATTTACTTTCCTCCCGAATTGCTCCAGCGGCTGCTGCGATTGGAACCCGCCGTACCTGGCGAGCAATTGCCGGTTGAATCGGCTGCATCTTGGGCAAGGAAGTTGCATCCTTTCGGCGCTATCCTCTTGGGAATTTACGTTGCGTTGCAGCTCCTCGTGCCGTTACGGCATTTCGCGTATCATGGATCGGCAAATTGGACGGAACAGGGCCACTACTTCGCCTGGCATATGATGCTGCGCGGCAAACAATGCGGCCTGCGGTTGTATGCGACCGACCCAGCCACCGGCCGCACCGGCACGATCGACCTTCGCAATTATCTTAGCGAGCATCAGACGGCGCATTGCGCGCACGATCCGGATATGATCTATCAATTGTGCCAGTTCATCCGCAACGACCTGGCGCAGCGCGGATATGGCAACTTGGAGATCCGTGCCCTGGCGCTGGCGTCATTGAACGGGCGAAAACCTCAGTTGTTGATCGATCCAATGGTCAATCTCGCGGCGGCGGAACCGCCTGGGTTGGGCTGCCCGTGGATCATGCCGCTCACCGAACCTCTCCGCGAGCGGGCCTGGGATTTGCCTCTCGACCAGTGGGAGGAGCATCTCGAATTGCCAGATATGTTTGCCGGACGCAAAGATTCACGCAAGTCAAACGAAGGACCGTGAATCGAGTGCCGATGGCACGTTGGCGGGACAGTCAGCGCACCGCGAGCCTTGCGAGCCTGTCCGCCACCCTGGGAACAGACACAACGGAGTATTTGCTCGGCCCTGAAACGGCGGCGCTAGCCCCCACACCAGAGCGTCTCGGCGCGGACAAATTGATCGTGTCTAATCGGTGCGCAATTGCGGATTATTTCTTATGGGTTGTACGTAACGATTCGGTTTTCGCGGCGAGTATTTAAATGTGGCGGTATCAGCGGCTTGGTTGTTTGTGCTTAATCGTCTCTGGATTTTTATCGAGCGATGCCGCTGTCATCGCCCGAGACATTGTGGTTCAATCGCCCAACCAACGCGTGCGATTGACGCTCGCGGTTTCGGATGTGGACGAAGGCGTGCGATTCTCCGTTGATCGAGATGGTAAGCCCGTCGTCGATCCGTCGCCTGTCGCAATTCGCTTAGCGATGATTGGATCGCTTGAAGATGCAGCGCGTTTCGAGAGCCTGTCGGAGACGGTGATCGATGAAACGAGTGATTTGCTCTGGGGCAAGACCCGGAAGATTCGCGATCACTGTCGCGCCGTTATGGTCAGGCTGAAATCGCGCGGCGGAATGGAGTGGAATATCGAGTTACGGGCGTACGACGATGGCGTCGCGATACGGTACGGAGTTCTAAAGCAAAAAAATGTAAGCGACATCGTGGTGGAAGAAGAGGCCACGGAATTTCGCCTGGCCGGCGATCCATCGTTGCTGTTCCTGACGCTCGAAAACTTCACCACGTCGCACAAAGCACTCTACGAGAGGAAGCGACTATCCGATTTGCCGCAACAAAAACTCTTGGCCGTCCCGCTGCTGGCGGTGTGGAATGATGGCCGCGCAGGCGGCGATCACCGAAGCACGGCTCAGAGATTTTGCCGGCATGTATCTCGAAAACCGGCCTTCTCCTCTTGGGCGAGGGAGTGTGTTGAGCACCCGGCTGTCACCGCTACCGGGCAACAAGAACGCGGTTGTGGAATCTCCTACGCCGCGCTGGAGCCCGTGGCGGGTAATTCTGCTGGCCGACAACGCCGGCGAGCTGCTCGAAAGCAATCTGCTGCTGTGCCTGAACGACCCACCAAAAGGCGATTTCAGTTGGCTCGAACCGGGCAAGACGACCTTGCCCTGGTGGAACGGCGAGGTGGAACACGGCCCGCCGTCGTCGCCGGACGTGAATTTCGCTATCAACAAACGATATATCGACTTTTGCGCTGAGAACAAAATCGAGTATCACGCGATCAGCAGCGTGGCCGGCAATCTTCCCTGGCATATGCAAGCCGAGCCGGGTTTCGGCCGACCTTGGCCGGATAGCGATGTCACCACGCCGCGTCCGGACCTCGACCTGCCGCGCATCCTGGAATATGCCAAATCGAAGGGCGTCGGAATTCGTCTGTGGGTGCACTGGAAGCCCCTCAGCGAGAAGCTTGATGAAGCGTTCGCCGCCTACGAACGCTGGGGCGTAAAGGGACTGATGGTTGACTTCATGGATCGCGACGACCAGGAAATGGTCGAGTGGCAAGAGCGGTGCGTGCGAGCTGCGGCCAAGCACAAACTGCACATTCAATTCCACGGCTCGTATAAGCCGACCGGAGAGCAGCGCACGTTTCCCAATCTGTTCAATCGCGAGGGCGTGCTGAACCTGGAATACCTGAAGTGGAGCGACTCGTGTGCGCCGCCCCATAACGTGAACGTGGCGTATACGCGGAACCTGACGGGCATCACCGACTTTCACCTCGGTGGCTTTCGCGCCGTCGCGCGTGACAACTTCCAGCCGCGCAACCTGATGCCAATGGTGTTGGGAACGCGATGCCACCAGCTCGCGCTGTACGTCGTCTATGAAAACCCGATGCCCATGGTGGCCGATGCGCCGGAGGCCTACGAGGACCAGCCGGGATTCGACTTTTTAGTCGACGTTCCCACCACTTGGGACGAAACGAAGTTCGTGGCTGGCGAGGCCGGCGAATATTTGGTTCTTGCCAGGCGCAGCGGCAACACATGGTACCTCGGCGGCATCACTAACTGGACTCCGCGGGAGTTGAAGCTTCCGCTGACCCTCCTCGGCGACGGTCAGTTTGAAGCAACGACTTATTCCGACACTTCACGTGACGGCAAGAAGCCAAACGAGCTTCAGCAAAACACGCGAGCCGTAAAGTCCGACAGACCACTCGAAGTTGCCCTCGCCTCCGGCGGCGGATTCGTAGCAGTTATCCGTCCAGTTACCGAGCCCTAATACCTGACACTTTAGAGCTGGAAGCAAAGAGCCGAGCGCAAGATAAGCTCTGTACTCCTCGCTCTTTGTTCCTTGCTCCTCGCTCCTCGCTCCTCGCTCTCATGTCTCACCGCATCACCCTACTCGGCACCGGCCTGATCGGCATGTTTTACACGATGGCCCTGCACGGTCATCGGGGGCGTGATCGCGTGCAGGTGGCCTATTCACGGTCGACCGATCGCGCCCAGGCGTTCGCCCAACAGTGGGGCATCCCGAAGCACACCACGAATCTTGAGGACGCGGTCCGCGACGCCGATACGGACGTAGTGATCGTCGGACTGCCGAATCATTTGCATGAAGAGGCAGTTGTCGCGGCGGCGCAGGCCGGAAAGGCCGTGTTGTGTACGAAGCCATTGGGTCGCAACGCGGCCGAGTCGCTGCGGATGCTCGAAGCTGTGGAGAAAGCCGGCGTCTTTCATGGGTACTTAGAGGACTTGTGCTACACACCCAAAACGCTACGCTCGCTCGAATCGGTGCGCAGCGGCACTATTGGCAAGGTGCTCTGGGTGCGCTCGCGTGAAACTCATCCCGGCCCGCATAGCGACTGGTTCTGGAACAAGGAACTTTCGGGCGGCGGCGCGATCGTCGACCTCGGTTGCCACTGCATCGAGATCGCTCGCAACTTCATCGGCAAGGACATCCGCCCGGTGGAAGTCATGTGCTGGGGCGATACGCAAGTGCACCCGATCGAGGCCGAAGACCACGCCATCGGCCTGGTGCGATATCAGAACGGCGCGATCGGCCAGTTTGAAGTGAGCTGGGCGTTTCGCGGAGGGATGGACTTGCGCGACGAAGTGGCCGGCACCGAGGGTACCATTTGGCTCAACCACTGGCTCCGCACCGGAATGGAAATGTACACGGCCGTGGGCCAACGCGGTTACGTGGCGGAAAAGGCCGAAGGCACCACTGGCTGGCTTTTTCCGGTGGGCGACGAGCCCGGCGCGCTTGGTTACGTCGATATGTTCACCGACATGCTCGACGCTCTCGATGGACGAACGACTCCCGCGGAAACTTTCTACGACGGCTACGTTGTCAACGCGATCATCGACGCGGCGTATGCCTCCATCGATTCTAAGCAATGGCAACCAGTGCAACTTCCAATTTGGCGCGGTCTGGAATCGGCGCCAAACCTCGCGGTCCTGCGCGATTTCGACGCGGATCACGTACTTCTCAAGGAAGAGCGGATGCCGGACGGTACGACCAAGCTAATTTTGCGCAACAAGCAAACCGGCCGCGTCGTGCACCGGCTGCTTCCGAGCTGAGGGCCGAGTTGGCGGACGTGGTTGCCGCGGGCCATTTTGAATTGTGAATTTTGCACACTCGTCTGCCAAGTCGATCTTGAGAAGATGCCTCATCGTCGAGCGGTGAAAGTAACCACGGAGACACAGAGGGCACGGAGAAGAGTGGCAGAAAAGTAGACCTGCAGAACAGCCGCCAACTCATTCTTTGCCGTTCTTCTGATGTATTGTCTCGTCTTTCTCCGTGTGCTCCGTGCCTCCGTGGTGAAACTTCTTGACAACGTGCATTAAAAAAAATCGAGGGGCCCCTCGGCCGATCGATCGCGCTGACCGGTATGAGTTGTGCGGATTTCCTCACCCCGCACAACGCTGCGCAAGCGCAATCGGGCCGCCCGTCGTGGTTGCCGTCGAAAGTTCCGGCTGCCGCATGGCGCTTGTGGCAGTGATCGCCTCAGTGCTTCGCGAAAACGAACGTAGGGTACGAGGCGGCGAAGCGGTTCTTGCGAATGCTTCGTACGCGGCGATCCTACGCGGGTCAGATATCTGCCTGTACCGAGCACTGTCCACCAAGGCTGCGGCCGATCCAATCGAAACAACAACTAGCGCGGGCGTCCAAATCAAAGCACTCGCCAACGTAACAGAAGCCGCGAAGGCGTGCAGCAACAATTTTTGGCCGCGCCGCCCTGGCCAATAATAGGGGATTGACGCGGCACAGCGCTCAACGGCGTGGCGCTGGTTGCGCGACGATTAAGGCGGCTGCTAAGATAAGCACCCACGTCGCCGGTTCAGGAAGAGAGGCAGTAGCGATCGTGGCTTGGCTTGTAGTTTTGCCGAAATTGGCCCGCCATGTGTCAAATTCGTCCTGTGTATGGGTGGTGCCGAGACCTTTGCGCCACACGACGTAGTCGCCCGAATCTACGATTCCGTTCTTGTCAAAATCACCAGGGGGTGGTTCTGTGACAACGCGTGTTGCAATTACAAATGGGTATTCGTCCACGAGCACGTTACCGGGGTGGAATGTCGGCACATAATCGTCCGTGTCGTAGTGAAGATAAGTAAGTTGCCCGTAGCCCCAGCCAGACCACTTCAACCATTGCGCAACCCGTGCAATTTGCGATCGTATTGTCATAGGCACGGACGAACAACTCGCCAAACTGTCCTTCTGCTGTGATTTTCGTTAAGGAAGCATCCACCCAGCCTGACAACACCTGAGCACCAGGGTTACTCGGTTGAAAGGTGTAAGGTCGCGGACCTTCAACAGAGATTGACCAATCCACGAAATCTGTTGAATTCAAACGGCCGATCGTACCGTTCGTTGTAATTGTGCCTGTGACAACGTGCTCTTCGACGTGTGGCAGCCCTTCATAGCTCACAAGAGTAATAGGGCCCAATTCGTAGGTTAGCGGCGTTGCCGAAATGTGCTCGATGATTAAGCACCACGCTGATAGTGATAAGACCAAAAGCCGCATGGCCGCCTCCTTTCACAACAGCGCCCCTCGTGCCGCCGATTCTACCACGTTTCCGCGCCAATTTTCCATTCAACTTTGGATCGCATGTCGTTGAGCATTCCGCAAAATTCCTCACTCAGTGCGACGCTATGTCGTTCGCGACTTTTGTTGCTGCCGTGCTCGGCCTGACCTTGGCGTTTGTCATATTGATCCGTGTCCGTGTCGCGCCGATCCTGCAGCAGCGCAGGATTAGGCTACCTATCGCCACGAGTAGCAGTGAGCTTGGCTCAGGAATTAGCGTAGCTATACGGAACCCAGTGTCTAAACTCTCTCCCCAAGGAACGAAACCTAGCTGGACAAAGGCGGCGTGCAGGCCTTGGTAGTCGTGTCCCCATGAGCCACCGCGCCAGCCGCGCCGCAAATTTCCAATGGGTGTCTCGATGAATGAGTCGTTCCATTCCGAAACATTTGCCGCCCTGGTCGAATGTACCGAATGGTCCGATGGAAAGCGTGTATGCACCTACATCGGTGAGATAATTCTGAGAACTCGAAAACTCCGTCGACGCCGTAACTGCGTAGCCATCATCGTAGCCATTGACCATGAAATCATGCGTGCGGAAATTGGCCGTATTCGATGGGTTTGGCGCGTCGTTACCCGGCGGGGGGACGCTATAGGGAACGGTGTTAGTTGACGTGGGATAGTTCAGGTAGTGGCCCGTCACGCCATCGATCCTGTAATAGGCAGCCTTATACCATTCATCGTTGCTGGGAAGCCAAAAACGGGCGCAGGGTTGCGCGTGATGGTATCGCCATTGGACGGCGTAGGCGTGCCTCCCAATAGGGTGTACGCGCCGTTTTCCGTGTTGCCGGCACCTTGTCCATTATGGACCCAGTTGGCGAATCGGACCGCGTCGAACCAGGAAACCCATACCACCGGGTTGTTGGCGCGTCCGAGCTTGATCTCATACTTCGCGCCGTCGCCCGCGCCCCGATTTAGAATGATGCCACCGCGGGCGTCGCTCGTCATGTTTGTGTTATATTGGGCTAGCGTATTGGCGCCGGTCGGATCGACGCGATTGAGAAACGCAACGTACTGCGCATTCGTGACCTCATACTTGCCGATGCGATAGTGGTAGCGAACTGCGCCAATTCCAGTCGCGTCGTAGCGCGTGTCTGCCTTGTTGCCGGGGTTGCCAACCGGGACCATGTCGATGTTCAACGCGGCGCTGGAAATTGAAGAGGATAGCGCGAGTAACACAAGCGACGCGATTGCTTTCACCAGATTCCCTCCCGTTTACGCGCGGCAACTGACGTTGCAGGTATTCGCAGCAGCCGAAGTATGCGAGGGCGATCCATAGGCGGTTCAAATCTAAGTGGCGGGATTTTTGTTTATTCGCACTCGGTAAGCGCCTATAAAAATTGCGATTCCAACGACAACAGCAAGCCAACCTGATGGTTCCGGGACAACCCGCGTTGCAATTATGACAGGATAGCCCGGAACGAACGAATTGGCTTCGCGAAACTGCGGGCCATAGTAAATGTAGCTAAGGCCGCCAGTGCCCCAGCCCGACCATTTCAACCAGGGGGCACGAGCTGTGTTGTCGAACGCGCCAATAAATAGCCAGCCAAACTGTCCTACTGTTGTTATCCCCGTCAATGAAGCGTCGACATCGCTCGGCTCCAACCAGGGGCCGGGATTGCCGGGATGAAAGCTATATGGACTTGGGCCATCAACAGAAATTGACCAGGAGAGAAAATCCGTCGACTCCAAGCGACCGATCTTGCCGTTCGTTGTAATCGTGCCGGTGACAATGTGCTGTTGCGGGTTCGGTTGACTGGGACTCGTTAGGAGA
This sequence comes from uncultured Planctomycetota bacterium, assembly GCA_963786455.1. Classification (GTDB taxonomy): domain Bacteria; phylum Planctomycetota; class Planctomycetia; order Pirellulales; family Lacipirellulaceae; genus JABDGM01. Next base: position 143,837 of record CAWAZX010000027.1, read on the forward strand.
GTGAAACGCCCAATATCATACGTGAGCGGTGTTGCCCAAACACGCGCAACGAGCAAACACCACACTGGCAGCGAAGCCACCAAAATCCGCATGGCCGCCTCCTTTCGAAGGAGCATCTGGCAGCTGATTTCACCCGCATATCATATCACACTGCGCACGTTTGCGGCGAGATTGGCCCGCTTGGATTTTGACGCGGGGTCAGCAAGTTACAGCAGCAAATACCCAGTTGCGAATTGCAGAGGCGCTGCCATAGTATGACCGAATGATTGAACATCCAAACTTTCAGCAACCGGCCGCTGAGTAGATTATGATGGCCGGCGGAATGATCTAAGAGACTGTAACCAAACTTGCTCCACGACACCCTCACTCCGGCCCTCTCCCAGAGGGAGAGGGGGTTTTGTTAGAGTTCTCAATACGGGAGTGCTGTTATGCGATTGGCCATTGCCGCTGCAATTTTATTTTGTGCCACGGCACGGCGCCGAGGAGGTTTCGCGATATAGTGTTGTGTTTTCTGGCAAGACAAACGGCACGCAGACGACCACGGTCGGCGACGATGGTCGAATCGTCGTCGACTATACGTACCGCAATAATGGCCGCGGGCCGGATTTGCGCGAAGAGACCGTGCTGGCCGACGACGGGACGCAGGTTTCGTACAGCGCTAAGGGGAAGTCGACCTTCGGGTCGCCGATCGAGGAAACGTTCCAGCGCACGGGCGAACGCGGCTCGTGGCAAACGCTTGCCGGACGCGGTGTGATCGACAGCGAGCAGCCGGCTGTTTATGTACCGGAGTCGATTCTTTCCGAGTGCTCGCCGGAATCTACCGCAATCATTACGCGTGCGGTTCTGCGCTCACCCTCGCGTGGCTTCGCCGCTCTGCCCGGTGGCACGCTCTCGGCCGAAAAGGTGAAGGACACGACGATCGACACCGCGGACGGGAGCGTTGACGTCTCGCTGTACGCCCTGCATGGGTTAACGACGCATCCGGTTTTCGTCTGGCTCACCAGCGACGATTCCCACCGGCTGTTTGCATCCATTTCACCGGGCAACCGGCAAACCGTGCTGGCGGGCAGCGAGTCTCACGGTGACCGGCTCGAGAAATTGCAGATCGAGGCCGAGAACGAGCTGCTGGCGGAGATCGCCAAGCGGGTGACGCACCTGTTTCCGGAGCCGTTCGTATTTCGCAACGTGCGTGTCTTCGATAGTTCGTCGGGCACGCGCTCCGAGCCATGCGACGTGTATGTCGCCGCGGGAGGATCGCCGCGATCTATCCGGCCGGATCGAAGGCGCACGAGGCCGGCGCGAGCGTGGACGGCGCCGGCCAAACGTTGATGCCTGGCCTGTTCGATATGCATGCCCATGAAGACGCTTGGAACAGCTTGTTGCAGATTGCCGGCGGGGTGACCACGGCGCGTGACATGGGCAACGACAATCCGTATCTGGCCCAGTTGATGGCCCGCATTGAAGCGGGCGAGCTGGTGGGGCCGCGGATTGTTCCTTGCGGATTTATCGAGGGGCAGAGCCCGTTTTCCGCGCGGAACGGAAAGATCGTCGATAGTCTCCAGGCCGCACAGGACGCGGTCGATTGGTACGCCCAGCGCGGCTACCGGCAAATCAAGATTTACAACTCGTTTCATCCCGATTGGGCCCGTCCGATCGCGGCCTATGCGCATGAGCGCGGGTTGCGAGTCAGCGGCCACGTTCCTGCGTTTATGAAAGCCGAGCAGGTGGTGGCAGCCGGATACGATGAGATCCAGCACATCAACCAGGTGCTGCTCAACTTTGTGGTCGGCCCGCAGGACGATACCCGCACGCTCGCCCGATTCACGCTGATTGCCGACAAGATTCACGCGCTCGATCTCGAGTCGCCGGAGGTGCGGCAATTTATTGCCAAGCTGAAGGAACACGAAGTGGCGATCGACGCGACCGCCGCCGTGTTCGAGGCCAACTTCACGCAAATGCAAGGGGAGACGAATCCCAGCTATGGAGTTGTGGAAACGCACGTGCCGGTCGCACTGCGGCGGCAATGGCTGGTCAACTCGATGGACCTCAACCCGAGCAACGCCGAGACATGGCGGGCATCCTATGCCAAGATGCTGGATTTTATTGGACTGATGCACCGAGAGGGAATTCCGCTCGTGGCCGGCACCGACGATATCGCGGGTTTCACGCTGCACCGCGAACTCGAGCTGTACGCGAAAGCCGGCGTTCCCGCGCCCAACGTTTTACGGATCGCAACACACAATGGCGCCAAGTTCACTGGCACGCTCGGCACGCTGGGCAGCGTGAAGAGGGAACGATTGGCCGATTTGATACTGATCGCTGGCGATCCAACGTCCAACATCTCGGACATCCGCCGCGTCAGCCTGGTAATGAAAGCAGGCAGCGTGTATTTTCCAGCTGAAATCTACGAAGCGGTTGGCGTCCAGCGATTTGTCGATCCGCCCGTGGTCACGGTAACGAAGTGAGATGTTGACTCATCATCATGCCACGATCCCGACGCAACGGAGGTTTGTAAAAATGGCCTGCCGACAGATTAGTCGTTGTCGGCGAATGGCCTGCAACGCGCGATGATCGGTCATACCTAAGCACCCTTCGAGAACGATTGCACTTACCGATTTACTATGGTTGCTTCCGATGGGATCGCCGGTTTAGATCAACTCGTCAGAACGTTACAAGCTCGGAAAATGCGGCTACAACACACAAATTCGTTCCGACCTATTCTGTATCTCGTCTGTATTCCAAGTGCCGTCTGGCTGTTATGTGTCGTACCTATCAGGGCCGTCGTACCGTGATAGGCGATTGGCTGAATCGCGGCTGCGTGGACAGCAACCATCTGATAGAATTAGATGCAGAAAGGCGAGACAAGTGGCAAGGGTCAAACAATGAATTGGCGAGAACGAGTTTCGGTTGATCCGGCCGTGTGCCACGGCCATGCGTGCATTAAGGGCACGCGCGTTATGGTATCGGTCGTGCTCGACAACCTGGCGGCGGGAGTATCAACTGCTGAACTACTCAAAAGCTACCCGACGCTTTCGCGGGAGGATATTCAGGCAGCGCTGGAGTATGCGGCTGAACTGGCACGCGAGCGGATGGTGTACTTGCCCAGCGGTGTCGCTTGATGAAGTTCAAGGTCGATGAGAACATGCCAGTTGAAGTGGCCGCGTTGTTGGCCAACGCCGGGCATGATGCGGTGACGGTGCCCGATCAACGATTAGGTGGCCAGCCCGATATTGACGTGGCGACTGTTTGTCGGCAGGAAAACCGCGCTATCGTCACGCTAGATTTAGACTTCTCCGATATTCGCGCGTATCCGCCCACTGATTACGGCGGTATCATCGTGTTGCGGTTGGCTCGGCTCGACAAGAATCGAATATTGAGTGCGTTCCAACGTTTGTTGCCGGTGTTAGATCAAGAACCGTTGACCGGCAAACTGTGGATCGTGGACGACACGACCGTTCGCATGCGCAGTTGATCGCGGCTACTAAGAAATGATTGACGTCGCGGCCAGACTCATCCTTCGCCACAAGGAAACCGGTCGCGTAATTCACCGTGCGGTCGGTCCGTGACCATCTTCGTACGGTGCCAGGCAATGCCAGGCGACGTACTTCGGGTTGTCGGGATTGATGTCGAGCGCCGGGACAAAACGCTGACGATCCGCGGGATGAAACGACGCTCGAGAAAGACGAGCAACGGCCCGGAGTCCAAGCGGCGGGCCAGCGAGGCGTTCAAGCACAGCATGTTGCTTCCGGAGGCCGCCGCCGGCGACGCTCTCGAGGCCAAGTATCGAAAAGGTGTGCTCAAGGTGCATGTGCCACGGAGCCATGTTGCGCATTCACGATGAACTGCGGCGCCGGGCGAATCTATGCAAAGGCGGATCGGGCTGGATTTGTTCTTTTTGGTTCACGTGCCCGACGTTTTGCGATAATTGCCGGACCGTTTTGTCGTGGGGCGCACCATGCTATCTTGTTTGCGCCTAAGCCCGCGTCGTCGGGCCGACTTGGAGCAGGCGGCGCCACCCCTCGCTTGGCTCCCCGTCACGCCGGGATTATGATGAACTGCCGACGCTTTGACGGTATTCGGCTGGCTGGTCGACTCTTCCGCGGGCCCGTTCCATGTTTCGATCTCAAATTCAAAAGTCAGTGACGGGGCGGGGCGGGGGCTTAGCCCTGGCGCTAGCTATTTCGTGTTGCGCCGCATCGACCCGTGGCGCGGACTCGACCCTGGAGTTCAACCGCGACATCCGGCCGATCCTGCTCGAGAACTGCTTCGCCTGCCACGGGCCGGATAGCGCGTCGCGGCAAGGCCGACTTGCGGCTCGACCAGCGCGAGGCGGCCGATCGACATGGCGGCGATCGCGCCCGGCGATCCCGGACGCCAGCGAGATGATTCGGCGGATTCTGTCCGAGGATGAAACGGAGCGGATGCCGCCGCCGGAGACGAAGAAGAAACTCACCGACGCAGCAGAAAGCAGCTGCTCGTTCGCTGGATCAGCGAGGGGGCCGAGTATCAGCCGCACTGGTCGCTGATTCCGCCCGACGCGGCCGGCCGTTCCGAAGGTCGAGCAACGCGTGGTGGGTCCGCAATCCGATCGACAGCTTCGTGGCGGCGCGGCTGGAGGCGGCCGGGCTTGACGCCGGCGCCGGAGGCCGATCGCCGCACGCTGGCCCGGCGGCTGAGTCTCGATCTGACCGGCCTGCCGCCGGCGCCGGAGCTGGTCGAGGAGTTCGTCAACGACACGGTCGCCGGACGCCTACGAGCAGCTCGTCGACAAGCTGCTGGCATCGCCGCAGTGGGGCGAGCATCGCGGCCGGTACTGGCTCGACGCCGCCCGCTACGCCGACACGCACGGCATCCACTTCGACAACTACCGCGAGATGTGGTCGTACCGCGACTGGGTCATCAACGCGTTCAACGCGAACATGCCGTTCGACCAGTTCACGATCGAGCAACTGGCCGGCGACCTGCTGCCGAACGCGACGCTCGACCAGCAGATCGGCTCCGGCTTCAACCGCTGCAACATCACGACCAACGAAGGCGGCGCGATCGACGAAGAGTACGCCGTGCTCTACACGCGCGACCGCACCGAGACGACGTCGCAGGTGTGGATGGGCCTGACGGCCGGCTGCGCCGTCTGCCACGACCACAAGTTCGATCCGCTCTCGCAGCGCGAGTTCTACGAGCTGGCGGCGTTCTTCAACAACACGACGCAGAAGCCGATGGACGGCAACATCAAGGACACGCCGCCGATCGTGACGGTGCCGCAGGACGAGGACCGGCCGCGGTGGGAAGAAGCTGGCGAAGCAGATTCCGGCGGCGAAGCAAGCTGGTCGACGACCGCCGCAGCAGACGCGCGGCCGGAGTTCGACACATGGCTGGCGACGGCGAAGCCGACGGACGTGGCGGCCGAGATTCCGACGGCCGATCTCGAGCTTGCACGTGCCGCTCGACGACGGCGGCGACGACGGTGCGATACGAGCTGCGCGGCCAGCAGGCGCGAAGTCGCCGCTGCCGCCGACGGTCGAGTGGCGGCCGGGCAAGCTCGGCGCCGAAGGCGGCCTATCTGAACCAGGGCGCGGTTCTCGAAGCTGCCGGACGCCGGCGACTTCGAGACGAACCAGGCGTTCTCGCTATGCGGCGTGGGTGAAGCTGCCGGCCAACGACGGCTCCGGCGCGATCCTCGCCCGCATGGACGAGGACGACGACTACCGCGGCTGGGACCTGTGGGTCGAAGGCCGGCGGATCGGCACGCACATCATCAACAAGTGGCCGGACAACGCGCTGAAGGTCGTGACGCAGCGATCAGCTTGCCGGCCGACCAGTGGGCGCACGTCGCCGTCGCCTACGACGGCAGCAGCAAGGCGGCCGGCGTGAAGGTCTACGTCAACGGCAAGCTGCAGCCGACGAACGTGCAGGCCGACACGCTCAACGGCACGATCGCAACCGACGGTGCCGTTCAAGATCGGCCAGCGGCACAAGTCGTCGCCGCTGTCGGGCGCGACGATCCAAGACGTGCGCATCTACGCCCGGCAGCTTGGCGGACGGCGAAATCGCGTCGCTGGCGAAGTCGGCGCTGTCGGCCGTCGTGGCCGCGCCGCCGGACAAGCGCACCGAGGCGGAGCTCGACGCGCTGTACGACTGGTGGCTGACGAGCCTCGACGACGACGTACAAGACGCTGTCGGCAAACGCACGACGCGCTGGTGCGCGAGCAGGCCGACATCAAGGCCCGCGGCACGATCGCCCACGTGATGCAGGAGAAAGCCGAGGCGGCGATGGCGTTCATCCTGAACCGCGGCGAGTACGACCAGCGCAGCGACCAGGTGACGCCGGCGACGCCGGCGATGCTGCCGCCGTTCCCGGACGATCTGCCGCGCAACCGGCTCGGCTTCGCCAAGTGGCTGCTGCGGCCCGAGCATCCGCTGACGGCCCGCGTCACGGTCAACCGCTTCTGGCAGGAGTGTTCGGCACGGGCCTCGTGCAGACGGCCGGCGACTTCGGCGTCACCGGCGAGTTGCCGTCGCATCCGGAGCTGCTCGACTGGCTGGCCGATCGAGTTCCGCGAGTCGGGCTGGGACGTGAAGCAGTTCTTCAAGCTGATCGTGACGTCGGCCACGTATCGCCAGAGCGCCGTCGACGACGCCGGAGAAGCTGGAGAAGGATCCGCGACAACCGGCTGCTGTCGCGCGGCCCGCGGTTCCGCATGGATGCCGAGATGGTCCGCGACTACGCGCTGGCGGCGAGCGGCCTGCTGTCGCCGAAGATCGGCGGGCCGAGCGTGAAGCCGTATCAGCCGGCGGGCGTGTGGGAAGCGGTGGCGATGATCGGCAGCAACACGCGCGACTACAAGCAGGACACCGGCGAGAGCCTGTATCGCCGCAGCATGTACACGTTCTGGAAGCGGGCCGCCCCGCCGGCGTCGATGGACATCTTCAACGCGCCGAACCGCGAGACTTGCACCGTGCCGCCGCGAGCGGACCAACACGCCGCTGCAGGCGCTGGTGACGCTGAACGACCCGCAGTTCGTCGAGGCGGCCCGGCACCTGGCCGCAGCGAGCGATTCAAGGCAGGCGGACGACGGACGAGCCGGATCGACTTCATCGCCGAGCGGCTGCTGGCCCGACCGCTCACGGCGGAGGAGCTCGCCGATCGTGCAGGCAGTCGCTCGACGAACTTCGGCGAGCACTACGCGGCCCACGCCGAGGACGCGAAGCAAGCTGATCGCCGTCGGCGAGTCGAAGCCCGACGCAACGCTCGACGCCCGCGGACCTGGCCGCGTGGACGATGGTGGCGAACGAGCTGATGAACCTGGATGAAGTGCTGAACAAATAGGTGTCGGGTGTCAGGTCTCATGTCAGGTTTATCCGACATCTGACACCGATACTGACATCTACCACTGCCATGAACCCTTTCGACGAATTCCGGCAGAACGTCACGCGCCGGCATTTCTTTGCCGCACGGTTCGCACCTGCTCGGCACGGCGGCGCTGGCATCGTTGGCTGGCAATGCGCTGGCGCGCAGCGCCGGCCGCGAGCGCCGGACCGCTGCCTGCAGCGCTCACGCACTTCGCCCCCAAGGCCAAGCACGTCATCTACCTGCACATGGTCGGCGGGCCGTCGCAGATGGACCTGTACGACTACAAGCCGGTGATGAACGAGTGGTACGACAAGGACCTGCCCGAATCGGTCCGCATGGGCCAGCGGCTCACGACGATGACCAGCGGCCAGGCCCGCTTCCCGATCGCGCCGTCGAAGTACAAGTTCGCGCAGTACGGCAAGTGCGGCATGTGGGTCAGCGAGCTGCTGCCGTAGACGGCGAAGATGGTCGACGACATGTGCTTCATCCGCAGCATGCACACCGAGGCGATCAACCACGAGCCGGCGATCACGCTACATGCAGACCGGCAACCAGGTGACCGGCCGGCCGTGCCTCGGGTGCGTGGGCGTCGCTACGGCCTGGGCTCGCTGAACGAGAACCTGCCGACGTTCGTCGTGCTGGTCGCCCAGCCGACGCAACACCGAGCAGGTGCAGGCGATCTCGGCCCGGCTGTGGTCAGTCGGCTACCTGCCCGGCGAGCACGCGGGCGTGTCGTTCCGCACGGCCGGCGACCCGATCCTGTACATCAACAACCCGCCCGGCGTGCCGCGCGAGGTCCGCCGCACGACGCTCGACGGCCTCAACGCGCTCAACGAGCTGAACTACCAGCAGCGTCGGCGATCCGGAGACGCACACGCGCATCCAGCAGTACGAGCTGGCCTTCCGCATGCAGGCGAGCGTGCCGGAGCTGACCGACCTCGCCAGCGAGCCGGCAAGCGACGTTCAAGCTCTACGGCGACGACGGCCAAGAAGCCCGGCACGTTCGCCAACACGGCGCTGCTGGCCCGCCGGCTGGTCGAGCGCGGCGTGCGGTTCGTGCAGATCTATCACAACAACTGGGACACGCACGCCAACGTCGCCGGCCGGCTGCCCGACCAGTGCCGCGACGTCGATCAGCCGTGCTACGGCCTGATCCAGGACCTGAAGCAGCGCGGCCTGTTCGACGAGACGCTGGTCATCTGGGGCGGCGAGTTCGGCCGCACGATCTACTCGCAGGGCGGCCTGTCGAAGCAGAACTACGGCCGCGACCACCACCCGCGCTGCTTCACGATGTGGATGGCCGGCGGCGGCATCAAGGGCGGCACGATCTACGGCGAGACCGACGACTTCTCGCTACAACATCGTCGAAGGACCCGGTCCACATCCGCGACTTCCACGCCACGGTGCTGCACCTGCTCGGCTTCGACCACGAGCGGTTCACGGTCAAGCACCAGGGGCTCGACCAGAAGCTCACCGGCGTCGAGCCGGCGCAGGTGATCAAGGAGCTGCTCGCGTAATTTGTCTCTGTGCAGTGATCGCGAGGGGCCACCGCTGGCTCGCCCAGCAGTGTTGTTTTCTGACCTCGCCTTGCTGCCGACATCACAGAATTGTGCCGACTCGATTGCGGTGGAGAATTAGTAGACGGGACATACCGCAAGGGTAGCGCAGCACGATACTGCTAACAAGTTAGCAGTGGCACCCGTTCAGACTTTGGGCGTGGTCCGTTGGTCGATCCAGAGGTGGTTGCCGGTCGGGGTCATCGATTCGGAACTCGGTCTGGGCAAAAAAAGTTTCGTCCAGGTCGAGAACGGTCAATCCGGTTTTGCGGACCTCTCCCAGATACTCGAAGACGCTCTCGGGATACAGGTAGATCACGGACTGGCGAAGCGCGCGAGTTAGAACTACGCTGCCCATTCGTCGTCAGACACGCCTGCGTAATCCAAGAAATGTGGCGGCGACCGACATGAGGACAAATTCATTTGGCTCGGGGACGATGGGGGGTGGGCTTGATGCGCCCACGCTTATGTGCGGCATGAACGGAATCCCCTGGGCGCCCGGGGATGGATAGATATAGTCCTCAAGAATTATGCTCACTCCAAAAAGCTCAAAGTGTTCATCGAACGAGAAAGTGCGAATCAAGGGTGATTCACTCGTCATTCCACCAAAGGTTACAAGTGATTGCGTGAACGAGGGATCGTTGGCAGCCGCCTCAAACGCAGTCCAATCAAGCGTGAAACCACTATGCATATTGAATGCGGAGTCAATAACGCTGTCTTCCCTAATAATTAGCTGTCCGCGCTGGGCTAAGACTGGCGACGGCTGAATTCCGTGGATCGTAAGTCCGACGCGACGATTGTCCGCCGTGGCGAGTTCCCAACTTAAAGTTGTTGGGCCCGGGACCGTTTCACAGCGATAGCGCCCAGCTGATTCACCATGGCTTGTAATAACGTGGGTGACCGCCGCTGCCGACTGACAGATGAACAACACAAACAGGAAGCCAAGCGTAGCTCGCATGTTCCACGGGCCGACTACGAGTGCGAAGCGTATGACTTTTCTCTCAATGGTGCAGCAGCGGCATGTTAGCCCCCCAGTACATCGCTCGCAACCCAGGTATCCGCCGGGCGCGATTACTGGGTAAGAGCAGCCGGAGCAAACGATCACGAGGATGGCGCATTCGACATCGGGCGACGAAAGCATGCTGGGCGGCGCGTTTTATTTCGGCGTGTCGTCCTGTCCCAGTTGCTGCTCCTACCGCAGCTCCTTGATTCGGACGTTGCGGAAGGACACCGGACTGTTTTTGTTTTCGAAGCCGATACGGCCGGAGCGTACTGTTTGGGTTTTCTGCGATTCAGTGAGGTCGAGGCTGATCACTTCTTCTCCGTTCAGCTCTACCTGCATCCGATCCTGTTGGCAGGTAATGATCATGCGATTCCACTGGCCGGCCGGTTTCGACATGTTCTTACTGGGAGCTGCCACGCCTACCACGGCGCCACAATCGTCGTTCCCGAGCGGCTCCGCCTTTCCATGGGAGTCGCGGATCTGCGCCTGGAGGTAGCTGCGCTGTGACGAGCTGCGCAAGAACACGCCGCTGTTGCCCTGCTCAGGCACCTTGAACTCAAGATCCAAGACAAAATCGTCGTATGATGCTTTCGACCAGAGAAACGACTTGTAGTCGGGGAACAGACGAAACCTTCTGGGCTTCGGTTGTAGTATCAGGACGCCGTCCGGCCCGAAAGCCCAGTTGCCCGTCGTCTCCCATCCGGACCAATCCTGGCCGTTGAACAAGGGCACGAAACCCTGATCGTCCAGTTCCTCGCAGCGCGCCACGGTTGGGAGCGTGAACAAGAGACAACCGAGGCCAATGGCCGCCGTCAGCCGACCAGATCGAGTTTTGCATTGCATTTCACTCATCGATGTCGTCTCCTCTAGTCTCAGATGGCCTCGATCCGGAAGGCGAGGCGCGTGCGTGACTGGGAAGGATCTTAGCGCTCGAATCGGCGGGATGCTATTGGAACCGGCGCCAGCCGCCGCTGTCCAGGGAGGCAGATGTTCAGCGCCAGTGGTCAGAGCCATTTCCGGCGCCGACAAATCGTTCGTAAGCGTTCCACGAATTACCCTGCCCCAACGCTTCCTGCGAGCGAGTTACGAGCATCGACGCCGTTGGGCGAACAACGACAATGTCATCGACGCCAGCAGTGCCAAGCTGCTCGGCTCTGGAATAGCGTGGGCGAACAGCCAATCGTACATGACAGGCGTCGCGTACACACGCGGCCAAATCCCGTGACCGCCGGATGCGTACTCGGTGTAATGCAGATCCAGCGTCGCGGCGTCGAATTGAAAATCTCCGCTGCCAGGGTACGCCGGCGGCGGCTGCGCGGCAGCAGCGAGGATGCCGTTGATACGGTTGCGACTGTTCGACACACTGACGGTAGCATCGTTGCGGGCATGAAACGCCCAGATCGGCTCATCGAGCAGGTTTGACGACAAGAAGCCTGTCATTGGCGCGACGCCGCAGATGGGGACGCCCGCGGCAAACCGATCGCCATAGAAGCTAAGAAAATTCCACGCGCCGCCTCCTCCCATCGACAACCCCGTGACATACAGTCGGTTAGTATTGATGCTCTGCTCGAACATTGCTCGATCGATCATCGACATCACGCGGCCATTAGTAGTTGTATTGCCCCAACCGTTATTCGTTTGGGGTGCATAGAGGTAAGCCCCGCGACGCTTGGCCTCGAAAAGAAGGTTGTCGATATTGCCGTTCACCTGTGCAGTATTGTTAATACCGCTTTCGCCCGCCCCGTGCAGGAACAGGATCAACGGTCGCGGTCCGCTTGCTGCTTCCGGTGGCACGTAGAGGCGCCCAGGCAGCAGCGGCGAACCGATGCCGGGGTTCGGCATTGTGAAATCGACGAAGTCGCTCAGGCTGGCCGCTGAAGCGACGCGACCGGCAAGCATCGCGATACAAGAGACGCAAGCCAGGAAGAATGGTCGGATGAGCATTTTGGATTCCCGCGGTGAATTGTCGCAGACGTCGCCCACGATTCTATCATCGTTGGCTCTGCAAATCACCCCGGCGAATAGCCGATACCATAAGCGTGAAGCTCCGCATTTAGGCTCTCGCCTGTCGACCGCCGAGGCATACGCCAGGGCGAGATCGCGGCCGAAATGCCGTTCGGGTCCGTGAGCGATCCCAGGCGAACTACCACCCGGACAAGAAGAAATACGTCACCTCCAATTGTGGAAGCTCGGTGGCTCCGGCGTACTCGCCGACGACTGGCTCGTAGTACAGCACAGGGATTTGAGGGTACTGCGCAACGATCGAGTCCGCTGCGTACACGACTGTTGGGCAAGTGCATGTCGTCGCTGGGACATAGTACGTGGTGGCCGGACTGAGGCTGCCGCTGGAGTTAGGAAGTGACGACAGGACGTGCCGAACTAGCATGGGAGTCCCGTCGGTTGCCCGCCTCCGAGCTACTCACCCAGCCGTCATCAGGTGGAAGGCGATTTGCCGTTCGAGTCGCCAATCTGTCATTCGTCGACGCCGAAATTGGCTGCAAGTAGTGTTCGAAGATGTATCGGCCCACGGCACGGCCACTCTGGAGCCCGGCCCGATTGTCGAACTGGAAATGAATGCCGCCATAAATGCGGCTCCGTCCTGCTTCCTCGGCCGCCTGCGAAAAACTGTGGTAGGTGCGACTCGACTCTCTCGACGCCGGAGGTGTCGGTAAAATGCATCGCATCTCGGCCAAAGAATAACGCGAGCACCTGCGGCGGCCGCGCCGCTGAATGTGCTATGACCGCTCGTGCAACTTGGAAACGGAGGCGTGTCGAGTAACGGGCGCCAGCTCGGGTCCCGTGTCGTCCGGTCATTGCCGTCGGTGTCGGCCTCCTGAATGGCGGTGATCGGCCTCCAGAGATTGCAGGTGAATTTCATGTCCCAGCACACAATCGCCGCATCGCCCAAGGCCACGTTCAGCAGGGCGAAGAGCCGAGCATTTTCGTGCAATGATAAACCGGTCGAGCGCGCCACCGACTGGGCGATCCGATTCCAGTGTCCTGGCGGAGTTACCGTGCCAGGGCCATCGGCCCAGAAGTAGGCAATTTGGGTCTGGTCTCGACTACGGATATCACTATTCAGCGCACCGAGCGTTCTGACCTCTTCGAAATCGCTGGCATACTCGTCGCTGGTTAGGTCTGGTGGAAACGCCGGTCGGAATTGCGACGCGGATGCGATGCCAAACGGCGCAACCGAACGACCACTGCGGCAACAACGCCGGCCTGAAGTCGGGCGGCGTCGGCCGCCACTGTCCCGGCTGCGTTCCGGGTGTATAGACGCCGGAACGTTGCGATCCGTCATTCTTACGCCAGGCAAGGACCCGCCCTGCCACGATATCTCCTAGCCGAATTCCGGCCGATTTTTCAAGTCCGTCCGGAACTCGCGCCAAACTGTTGGCGAGCGCGTTCTCCAAACGAGACCGCTCCGTGGGAAAAAGCTGCAGAAGTACGCGAAATGCAGCTTGCGCTGCCGCCGATTCGCGCGAGGCTGGCCGGGGAAAACGCGGAATAGACAAACGACTGATGGGTGGGCTCGATCGAGTTCACCGCATCGTAAATCGCCACGTGCGTCATCGCCAGCGCCCTGGCTGCCACCGGCGGCGGCGTCGACGTCCGCTGAATTGCAGAGAGCGTCACATCATTCCAATCAAGCACTACGTCAGCCCGAGCCGGCGCCGAGACGGCTAGTATCAGCAGCAGCAGCCAGGTTGTTTTCATAGAAATCCCGTCCCCCTGTCATATCCAGCCAATTCCGACGCAACTCCAGCAACTTTAATACCGCACGCCGTCCGATTTCCTACCGTGATGCCACGATGGCTCGTGTCGGGCTGTTCGCTCGCGTCATCGGTCGCGCATGGCCGGCGCGGCCGAACTTTGGTAATCCCGATAGACCTCGGATCCGGCCGTTCTGACGACCAAAGCTCTGAAGGTCCATGATAGTCAACCGACGACCTCGCGCCACCACGTCGGTAGCAGGTTCGCGAAATCCAACTGGCCATGAGGATCTAGCCCAACTGAAATGACTTCCATTTTTCCTTCAAGCTATGGAAGCTGGTGAGACTCTGCGGGATGAGACCGACGTCCGAGAGAACGTCGCAATTCGCATCTGGCATTCTCGGTTGAAACGAGCGAGCATTCGTCAGTAGGTGTCATCGTTCAGGCTGGAACGAACGCCTGGCATAGAACCGAGTCGTTGGTCTCGACGGTAATGGACTTGCCCAATTTCACAGATATCTCCGTACCGAGGATCGATATTGCCGGTACGAATCACCAAATTTCTGCTCGAGGTAGCGCTCCTCGCGTAAGACAACGCCGTAATGCATGATGGTGAGTAACGGGACTAGTACGACAATACCCCACCACGTATTGAGCGCCAAAGTGAGGCCGAGATAGAAGAGGGTCAAGGCAACATAGAGAGGATTGCGAGAAAAGCGAAACGGACCAGATGTGACGACGACCGTGGTTGGGAGCGAGGGATTCACGTTAGTACCCGCCATCCGCATCGTTCTACTTCCCCAGACGGCAATCGCCACTGCAATCATGGCTAACGCAATGCCGGCCCAAAGCACTATTACATGCCCAAGGATCGGCAGTGGCCAGAACCAACGAAGCGCAAGAACTGCGACAAACGCAACGCCGTAGAGCAGAGGCGGTAGCACGACGACTCCGGCGTTGTCCGCTGCTGTAGCCATTCTGTTCTCCGTCATATCGAATTCTATCGCTCGCGATCGACCAATCAATGTGGCCCATGTTCGCGACGCATCGTCGAATGTCGTATCTGTAAGTACAGTAGTTACTGAGTCCGAATCGACGATCTCCAGAGCGACTTCCACGCCTGCCGCGAATCTTGGCGTCTATCGAAGTAGAAGACTGGTTAGGCCTTACGCCGTCGACGAGATAGGCATGAGTCTCGAGGTCAGTGTCACCCGGTCGTTTCGACATGTGTGCGCAACGACGTCAGCACATTTGCCCAGTTGTGGCGCCGGTTATTTGGGTGCTGCAGTCGGCGCTGGGGACGGCGGTATCGGCGACACCACATAAATTTGATCGAGCACCTTTAGCATCAGCGCGTTGGCAGTCGGCGACTGGTCGAGCGAAACTGTCAAATTGGTCCACACGATGAGCGTCACCTTGTTCGTCAGGTCGTAGCCGATGAACGAATTGTAGCCGGGCGTCTCGCCGCCGTGAAAATAGAACGCGTTCGGTCCCCAACGAAGTTGGGCGATGCCATACCCGTACCGCTGCCCCTCGGGCTTGGCAGAGTCCTCGAGCTGCAAGCTGTCGAGCCAGCGGCGCTGATACTCGGCGTTGAGCACTCGGCCGGTCGCGAGCGCCCGAATCCAAACAGCCAAATCGCTGGCGGTCGAAACGACGCCGCCGGCCGCCGCGGCAATCGAATGGTTCAGGTCCGTGTAATCGTTGGGGAGCAGCGTCCCGGCCCGGGCCGCATTCTGGACGTCGGGCGAATAGGGCGGCGTACCCACCAAGGCCACGGAGGAACTGCCGTATAAGTAACCATGCGAGAACGGTTTCGGAATCGTGTTCGAGGTGGCGGCGGGAAGCAGAGTGCTCTCCATGCCCAGCGGCTCGAACAACCGATCCTGCATCGCCGCGGCCAGCGGGCGGCCGTCAACTTTCTCGATAACCAGGCCCAGCAGCGCGTAGTTTGTGTTGTTGTATTCGAACACCGTGTCGGGCGGCGCGTTGGGTGGGCGCTTGAACGCAATGGCCAGCAATTCGTCCGGGGTCCACACTTTGGTCGGGTCACGGTCAATTTGCACCGAGAGTTCCGGGGCATTGGTGTAGTTGTAGAGGCCGCTGCGCATCTTCAGCAGCTCAGCGAGGGTGATGTTGTCGCCGTTGGGAACGCCCGCAACATACTTCGACACTGGGTCGCTGAGACTTAGTTTGTCTTCCTGAGCCAATTGCATGATTACTGCGGCCGTCATGGTCTTGGTATTCGAAGCGATCCGGAAGTGGGTGTCGGCGCGCGGTGTTGTGGTTGTGCCCAGCAGGGTAGTGCCGTAGTTGACGGTGAATTCTCCCTGGGGAATGTGCAGCAGAACCAAGGCGCCCGGGACTAGGAGATCCTTTGCAGTTGTCGTCACCATGGACTGCAAGGCAGCTTGGTCGATCGGCTTGATCGCCGGCGAGCGCGCGTTGGCTCCAGGTATTGTGGTCGGCGTTGACGAAATCGGTGCCGATGGGATCGGCTCCGCCGAGCACACGGCGACCATGAGAGCGGCGCTCGCCCCAAAGCTCGCGAACCGTCGGCGCTCGCGTCGGCGCCGCGAACGCATCTGCCCGATGAAGGCACACATTGTCTACATCTCACTGGTTTCTGATGGGAACTTTCATCCTGCGATTGTACACTGGCCGCTTCCAACTGAATGATCAGATGGCCGCTGGGCCAATCTTGGCCCTCGTCGATTACGACTTTTTTGGTCGTGCTTCGGCCGTGCATTTTGTGGTTTTCCGTGATGATCGACGTTTAGGCCCAAATAATTGATGTTCGACGCTGGCGCGTGCGACAACAGTCATAGAATTTTTGTGCAAGGCATTTTCAGAAATCGTTTGTTTTTCAGCACGGGTCGGCGTAATTCTTAGCGACGGCAAGACGATTCGGGCTGCGCGCAACGCTACCGATGCGTCACGCGCAGATGGGACCACCGACACAGGTTAGCCGCAGGGCCTGCGCATGAAGAACCTTGTTTGTTTCGGAAAAGGCATACCACGATTTGCTGGTCATTTTGAGGTATGTCGCCCAAGACAATCTGTAGGCCGCCGTGCGGCTCGTTGACACGCTCCAACAGCAATGCGAGTTCTTCGCGCGCTTTCCCGAGTCCGGCACGAAAGCAAGATGACCTGGTGCCGGACCTGCGTGTCTTCAGTTTTCGTGGTTACGGCATTTACTTTCGAGATTTTCCCGATCGTGTCCGTATCGATCGAGTGCTACCACCGGTTCTCGATATCGTAGAACAGTCGTTCGGTTGAGCAATTACGCGTGCGGCTGACAGGCAGTAAGGCTATGAGTCGTTAGCCACCAGCCGTCAGCCAAACAAGTTGTCAGGTGTCGGGGTTTGGTTCCTCTGCTTGTTGCCGAGGTTCGACTTGGAGGTGGTCCACGACATCGCGAACTCCGAGGGTGTCCTTGGCTAGTTGGATCGCCTTTTGGCGCGCCTCTTGATCTGGAACGCGGCCGGTTAAGACGACGATGTCTTTCTCTTGAACGTCGACTTCGATCGGTTCTTTCGCTAGCGCTTTGTCCCAGCGCAGTCGGCCGTAGACTCTGCCTTGTACGCTGAGTTTGTCGACCGATTTGCGAACGTCGGTCCAGGCCTGCTGAACATCTTCTCGTAATTCATCGAGGCCCTGATCGATGCGTTTTCCGATCCTTTCGGCCGTGCCCTCCTGTGCAGGCAAATTGGAGAGGAGAAGAACCGGCATGATCGCGATGCCAACGGCGATGGTGAGACGGGCCCGCATGGTGATCCTCCTTTGGCAGACAATGTTTTCCGGGAAATGCACGGCGGTGGTGCGCTGGTGCAAATTTGACGCCAGTTGGGGACAGGGATCAGGTGTCAGATGGCGGGGCATGATCCGCGACGCGGATGTTCTCGATCTTCCTGCTGAGTCCAAGGAAGCGCCAAATCGAACGGGTCGAATTCCAGAGGTTTTTTCATTTGGCTCGCATTTCGGATGGCAGCCGTTAGCCATCAGCCATCAGCTGTCAGTCATACGGGGTGACGGGAGTCGGGGGCCAGGGGCGAGGAAGGTTGCACGTCTCGGATGCGAATGCGGTGACGGCGGGGATGTGGTGCGGCGGCGACGAGTATGAAGAGCAGGGCGGTTGCCGGTTCTGGAACTGGAATTAGGAGGACCGCGTGGATACTGCCGCTTGCGGTGCGGGCGTTGCCGGCGATCCAGCCGTTGTCGTTGATGGCTTGGGCTTCGTTGAATTTCCAACCTGGCGGCATGCTATCGATCAGGTTGTTTAGGTCGTACATCACGCCGTTAGTATGGTACAGGAACCCATTGGGGTTTCCATCGCCCGTGCTCACCGCGCCGACGACCTGTCCGGCATTATTGATGTCGGTTGCGTTACTGAACCCAAAGCCGAGCGTGCCCAAGTCGGTCATGACGCCATTCTGGTAGAGAAACGCGTGGTTTGTGGTCACGTCGCCGACTTCGGAGACGCCAACGACGATGCCTAAGTCATTCACCGCGACAGCGACACTATTGGGGCCGTTGTTCAATACGCCCAGATCGGTCATCACGCCGTTTTGGTAAAGAAAGGCGTGCACGGGAAAATCGCGCGGTTGGTTCGGGATGCGTCGCACGCCCGAGGTGCCCACGATATGGCCCGCGTTACTCACGTCATGAGCCTGGCTGCCGCCACCACCAAGGGTGCCAAGGTAGGTGACGGCACCATTGAAATATCGAAACGCTTTGGAAAACACGCCGAATTCGGCGCCGACGATGAGTCCCGCGTCGTTGATTCCGAGGGTGCCGCCAAAATTGATTTCGCTCATTTGGCCGCCGCTGTAACGAAATGCATGAAGTGATGATCCGATAAACGATTGGCCAACAATTTGCCCTGCGGAATTAATATCGTTGGCCAGGCTTCCGAGGCCGCCGAGAGTTCCCAGGTCGGTCATGACGCCGTTGCTATAGAGAAATGCATGGTCGATTTCGTTGGGCAGGTCGGATTCTCCCACGACCTGTCCCAGCGCGTTGATACCGTAGGCCACGCTGTTTGGACCGCCGAGCGTTCCCAAATCGACGAACGAATAACGTGAGGGGCCCGTGTTCAGGGCGTGGCCGGGACAAGATTCGAGCGCAAGCCAGACGCAGGCAACCATAACGTGCCCGACCAGCGATGAGTGCGCGAACGGGTAAATAGAACGTTGCCTTTGCATTTTTGACGAGTGGGCGAAACTATTTCATTAGCGTCCCATGGCCGACGGCTTGCTGCGTGATGTCGCTAGAGGACATACACCTTATTATATTGTGGGCCGATGCGATCCGCTACGGTTTTGCGTTAGACTGTGGTCGAGAGATAGTAACAGTTGATGCCGTTGCGGCTAGCGCAATGTTCCAACATCGAGCGGATCAAGTGATGCGAAAAAGCCGCTTCGTTCGGTTCAGTCTGCGGACGGCGCTCATTCTGCTGACGCTGCTGTGTGTGGCACTCGGCTGGTGGGTTGTGAAAGCCCGGCAGCAGCGGGAGGCTGTGGCGGCTGTGCGCGAGTTGGGGGGGCATGCACACTACACTTTTGAAGTGGGTCCGGAGGGTTTTTTACAGAAGAGGTCCAAGCCGCCTTCGGCGCCCGCCTGGCTGCGCGACACATTCGGCGAAGATCTGTTCATCATGCGCGACACCGTCATTTTCAAAGGCATCCGCGATGATTTCGTGGAACAGGTCGTACCCAAGCTGCGGCCCGTATCGAGCATCCGTTCGCTGGAACTGCGGGACACATTAATCAGCGACGCTGCCTTGCGCGCATCGCCGAGCTGACGCAGCTGGAGCAGCTGTCCATCGGGACAGGAAGCGAGGCACCAGGGATCACGACGATCACCGACGAAGGGCTCACGCAACTCAGCACGCTTCGCCGACTGCGGCACTTGACGATCGGTAATTGTCCAGTCGACGGCTCCGCGCTCGAGCATCTCGGCATACTTCGCCGACTTGAATGGATCAACCTGCGACACACGAGTTTCAATGACGCAGCGGCCCGGCACCTGCGGCAGTTCCCGCGGCTCCGCCATCTAGATCTATGGAACACGTCGATTAGTGACGATGCGATGGACGACATTGCCAGCCTTGACGGCCTGGAAGAACTCTATCTTCCGGACAACCGACTGACAGACGCGGCCGCCCCGAAGCTTGCCAAGCTGACGGGCCTTAAGGCACTGCTCATTTCCGAGACGCAATTTAGTGATGCGGGTGTGGAACAGCTCCAACCTCTCTCTCAGTTACAAGAGCTGGCACTTGGGGCAACGTTGATCGAAAACCCCAGGATCGAGCGATTCAGCAAATTGCACGACCTCGCCATCGGGGAGACACGCGTGTCCGATGCGGTGCTGGAACGAGTAAGTCGGCTCCCAGAACTCGGCTTACTTGATTTGGCCGAGTGCGAGCAGATCACGGATGCTGGGATCAAGCACCTGGAAAAGTCCAAGTCGCTCTGGTTGCTGCGCCCACCGGGCACTCGGGCGATTAGTAACGGTGCTCTGCAGAGTCTGCGGCAAGCCAAACCGAAGCTCTTGATCGATTAGGTGGCGGCCATCAGCTGTTAGCGCCGCACGGCCGAGTGAGGCTCAGAACGCCACGCCGCCGAATATGCGTACGTACAACTATTGCCGACCTGGCAGTTCATCGCTTCGGAGCGGGTGACGAGCGCCGTGTCGAACCGCGTGGATCGTAGCCGTGGTGCTTTCGACGGTGTACAAAACGCGGTACATGCCGTGGATTATTTGCCGGAGTTCGACTCCGGCTGCCTGCGCTTCCGGTGCGATGCCGTATCCTTCAGGAAAAGTCTTTTAGCGATGTGATCCGGCGGCGGAGTGACTGAACAAACCGCTGCGCTGCCACTGGAGCGTGCTGCGCCACGATGTAGTCGCCAATAGAACGGAGGTCTGCTTCGGCTTCGGGCGTGATACGGACCTTATGAGGCATAGCGGGCTTCAAGCTCGCCCAGCGCCTCGTCGGCGTCGCGAGTTTGCCCGGCCGTGGCTTGTGCCAGGCTGCGCTTGATCGCGGCGACGGAATCGGCCAACTCCTCAGCCGTGGCTTCGAGCACTCCGCCGTAGACGTCGACGTTCATCACGACATATTTCCCGTGCTGGCCTGGCACCGACACCGGTCCGCCGTGCTGCGCTTCGACCGCGGCTTCAATCTCTGGTGGCAAGAATTGAGAAGTGATTTCCATGTCTTTCAGGATATCATAAGCACCCTTTTATTACCATCGGAAAGTTCAATCAGCCGTCCTCGTGAGTCCATCGAGGGACTGGGGGCCGGAGACCGAGGGGCTGGTGCAAGGTCTCGGCCGCGAATGCTATCGATCCTCCTGCATCGTCGACGGGAGCTTCAAATTGGCAGCGTCAAATTCCAGGGGTCTTTCCATTTTCGCTCGCATTTCGGATGTCAGCCGTCAGCCATTAGCCCATAGCGGTTTGCCAGCTATTGGCGTCGAATGCCACACGGCGGTGATGCAAGTCGGCGCCGCAATCGGGTAGCATATTTGGCGGCAGTTGCGCGATGGGCTGAAGTGCATGAACGACGACAACTTGGAAAGAGAGTAACGTTCCATGCCGATTTCTGGACCCAAATTGGAACGCCCGGTAACGCTCGCGAAACTGCTGGACGTGGGATTAAGGTCCGCGCCGGACGAAGCAGCCCTCGTCTTGCTGGAGCGAAGCTGGTCGTGGCGGGAGTTGGAGGAGGATGCCACGCGACTCGCCAAGCGGTATTTGGCGATGGGCCTGGCTGCGGGTGATCGCGTCGCCACGCTGCTGCCCAACCGCGGGGCGCTCGTGGTGCAGTATCTGGCGTGTTTCAAGGCCGGGCTGGTTGCGACGCCACTCAATTATCGCTACCAGACTCCGGAGATCGATCATGCGCTCGAAGTCAGCGGCGCGTCGCTGATCGTCGCGCATGCGGAGCGCGATGATGCGCTGGCGGCGAGCCAATGGGTTCCGCGGCTTCGTCTGGGACGCATCGCTTTTGAGGGAACGGGCGCTGGCGAGCGCGGGCTGGAGGAATTAATGACCGTGGATGGTCCGCCGACGCAATTACCACCGCAGCCACTGCCCGAAGCGCCGGCAATTATCTTTTTTACATCCGGCAGCACGGGTAAGCCGAAGGGCGTCACGCATTCGCATGCCACGTTCGGCTGGATGGTGGCCAGCGCGATCGCCGGTCTGGGGATCACGCCGAGCGACGTGTTCCTGCCGGCGACGTCGGCCTCGCATGTCGCGGCTTGTTCGTTCTCATTGGCTGGACTGTCTGCTGGGGCTTGCGTGGCGATCGCGCGGACTTTCGGTGCCGACGAATTGCTGCCGCTCGTTCGCCGTGCGCGACCATCGCTGTTGTGCATGCTGCCTGCGCCGCTGTTTGCCCTCGTGCGCGACCCCGGCGCGAAGGGGAAAGATTTCCAATCGATCCGGCGGTGCGTTTCCGGCGGCGATAAGATTTCCGCGGAGTTGGGGCACGAATACACGGCGCTCACCGGACACGCGATCGAGGAATTGTATGGGATGACGGAAACGGGCACGGCCACATACAACCCCAGCGGTGTGCTGAATCGGATTGGCTCGATTGGCCAAATGGCGCCGGGTTTCGCGGCCTCGATTCGCGACGACGACGGTGCGGAGGTGCCCGCCGGGACAACCGGCCGGCTGTGGATCCAGTCGCCGAGCAACATGATCGGCTATTGGAACCGGCCGGATGCGACATCGCGAAACGATTATCGATGGTTGGCTCGACACGGGCGACCTGGTGTCGGCCGACGAGCAGAACTACCTTTGGTTCCGTGGCCGCAAGAAGCAAATCATTATTCATGACGGATCGAACATCTGCCCGCAGGAAGTGGAAGACTCGCTGCTCGAAAATGCGGCAGTGGCCAGCGCGGGCGTGATTGGCATCCACAATTTGATTCACGGCGAAAACGTGCGCGCGTACATCACATTGCGGCCGGGTGCGCAACGGCCGACCACGGCGGAGCTGATTCAATTTTCAAAGGCCCGCGTCGGCTACAAAGCGCCTGACGAGATCGTCGTGCTCGACGAGATGCCCACGACGGCCGTTGGAAAGGTGGACCGCGTGGCGCTGAAGCGGCTGGCGGGGGAGGGAAGCGATGGGCACGTGAGTTGACGCGCGAGTAATAGGCCGTCAGGTCTCAGCCGTCAGCCGTCCGTTAATGCCAATCGTTAATCTGGTGGCCGCGCTGATTGCAGGAGGTAGTATCCTTTGCGCTCTGTTACGGTTAGTTCGTCAAACCATTGCGGCATGTGCTGTTGGTACCAATCCGGGTTGTTTGGTCACCAGTAAGATCGTGCCGCCGGGGCGAAGGGCTTGTCGGCCGGCGGTGAGGAAGTGACGGGCGATGCGGTAGCCGGAATAGTAGGGTGGGTTGGCGAGCGCCAGATCAAACTGGCCTGCACCTTGGTAGTTGCCCTCGGCATTCAATTCGACGGTGAGGTTCGTCAAGCCGTTGAGTACCGCCCCGCGCTGGGTACTTTGCACGGCCCGTACATTTGAGTCGACGGCGTGGACGGTGACGTCGTCGGCGCGGCAGGCAGCGGCCAGCGCAACGGTGCCTGCCCCACATCCGATATCCAGCACACGCGACCCGCGATCGATTTGCATTGCATCAATCAAACGGCGGGCGCCGAGATCGATGTGCCGGTGCGAAAAAACGCCCGGGCGGCTGCAGGCGCGGATCAGCCGGCCGCAGTCGCGAAATGCAAACTCGCAGGCGAAGTTCTTGCGTTTCTTGAGCGGCTCGGACTTGGTACCCACATACAGCACGCCGGGCGAAGACGGGCGCCGCTCGAGTTTGCGAAAGATCTTGCGCAGCTCGTTGTCTAGCCAGGTGTCGTCGGCGTTGTCCGTGGCGGCGAATAGTTTGCCGCCCAGCGCGAGCCGCTCGTGGCCCGATTGCAGAAGATCGCGAGTCAGCTCCGCTTCGCCGCCGGCGGAAAAAGGTAACGCGACGACGTCGGCCTCTCCCACGGCGAGATCCACATCGCATGCGATCCGCAAATTCGGCGGCCCGTCGCGCCAATGATCCAGGGCCAATTTCGCGCGGTACAGGTCGAGATAGGTGCAGCGGACGTCCGCCTGCGGCAAGGAGCGGGCGACGCGAGCGGCAAACTGTGCCAAGCCAGGCGACGTACATAGCACTCGCCGCGCCGATATCTCCGACACGGCGTTAATCAGCAGCGCTTCCTGGGGATACGGAGAGATTTCGCTGCTCATGCTTCCGCGTGGTAAGGTTACTTTGTACCAAGATGGCCGAGGGTCTCTGACCGCGAGCGGATAGCGATTCTGCCATATTGTAATGTCGAACGGAATCGAAGTCGGAGACGTCTCCCGCACGAGGAACCGCGTCAGGTACACTCTGCGGGGCGTCCGTCGGCGGTGCGGGTGCGCCAGACTTCCAGGAGGAAGAATGTGAGGCTGACGATGACCGGGCCGAGGATGATGCCGGTGCCGCCGAATAGCGCGACGCCACCGACGATCGCGAGGAAAGTGATCACCGTGTGCTGGTGCAGTCGGTTGCCCACGAGCATCGGGTAGATCAAGTTGTCGATTACGGCGATCACCCCCACGCCGCAACCGATGAGCACCAGCGCGCGGACCCAATCGCCGCTCACGGCCAGGAACACGGCCATAGGGCCCCAGATGACGAACGTACCTAGATAGGGGATCATCGCACAGATGCCCATGACAGTTCCCCACAGGGCCGGCGTCGGCAGGCCAAGGAGCCAGAAGACGAGGCCGGCCAGCGTGCCCTGAATGATGGCCACCATCACGGTTCCGAAAACTGTGGCGTGGATGGTGTCGCCGAGCCGTTTGAGCAGGCGGTGGGTTTCGCTGCTGTGTAGCGGGGAAAGTTTTCGCACGTTGCTTAGAATCCGCTCTTCATCTCGATACAGGAAAAACAAGATGAAGAGCGCCACGCCGGCTTGAAATACGAGATACAACGTGCCGGTGACGATGGCGGCGGTCCAGGTGCGAATTTGCTCGCCAAGTTGCGTAAGCGTCGTCGGCAGGTCGAGGTTTCGCGAGATGTCGGCCCAGGCGCTGCCGAGAAACTGGTTGTCGGCCAGCGCGGCATCCCACCGGGTCAGGAGTTCC
This sequence comes from uncultured Planctomycetota bacterium, assembly GCA_963786455.1. Taxonomy (GTDB): domain Bacteria; phylum Planctomycetota; class Planctomycetia; order Pirellulales; family Lacipirellulaceae; genus JABDGM01. Next base: position 168,610 of record CAWAZX010000027.1, read on the forward strand.
GCGGGATTCCAATCCTGCAAAGCGGTGCCGATTTGCAGGGCAGCGAAGTACACGAGGCTGATCACCGGTGCAAATAGCGCCACGGCGACCAAGCCGACGGTGATACCAGGCGCCAGCTGGAGGAGTGGATCCCGCGGCCCAGCCATTTCATAAGCGGATGCGTGACGACGGCCCCGGTGATCGCCCACACCAGGGCAGGAATAAACGGCTGGGCCAATCGGTAGCAGAGATAGACGCAGAGAATGGTGGCCGCCGAAACTACCAGCAGCTTGCCACGGTCGCGGGTGAATACCCCGGTCTTGCGCTGGCGAGATGTTTTGGTCGTAGTGGCCATGGGTTAAAATTGCTTGGTAGGGTTGACCTTTCACACTGCAAAATATGTGCCCAGATATTCCTTCGCTGCGTTTTTCTTGGCGAGAGTAGCAAATGTTTTACGGCCTAGTAATTACGGGAATCTTGGTCGCTGCCTGCGCTTCGGAGACGTCGACGAAAAGCGGCGATAGCGTGTTGGAAATCGCCCGCAGCTATCCGGACGGCGGCGGTTACGACAGCTCGTGGAAAGGCAGCGGTGTGCCTGCGGAGATTCGATTCAAGGATGAGCGGATACTGTCAAAGGGCCGCGGAAGCTATTGCTGCGGGTTCACGTATGCGGTGGTGATGGATGCGGCGATGCAGCGCGGGTTGCTGCGCGACAAGTCTGTCGAGGAGGTGCGGAGGTTCCAGAAGCAGTGGTATGGTGCCACGGAAGAGAGCCGCGAGATTCAATGTGCGCTCGCAGCCAAAACGATAGGGATTGGCGAACGGATCGAGTCGGAAAAAGCCCAGCCGGGCGACTTCCTGCAGTTTTGGCGCACGAACCAATCGGGCCACAGTGTCGTGTTTCTGGAATGGATTGCGGAGGGCGGCGAGCGCATCGGGTTCAGGTACCGCAGCTCGCAGGGGTCTACGAAAGGCATCGGCGATCGCGTGGAGTTCTTTGCGGGAGTTGACGGCAAGGACGGCGCAGTCGTTCGCAAGCGGGTGTATTTCTGCCGGTTGAACGAAGTGGCCGAGTAGAGTGGGCATTGCCCACCAATTCTTTTCAAGAATTTTGTGGTGGGCGGTGCCCACGCTACGCTCTCGGTTTTGTTCGCCACATCAGCGCGAGCAGCAGGCCGGCGATGATGCCGCAAACCAGGATTGAGTACAGCACGATGTTCCAGGCGGCCGCGGAGCCGAGGCTCGCGCTGTAATGATCGACCGTGCGGCCGAACGCCTCGGCCTGCACCGTGCGGCCGATGTAGCCGAACAGGCCGATGAATCCGGCGGCGGTGCCGATCGCTTTCTTCGATGCGATATCGAGCGCGGCGATCACGATCAGGTTGATGACCGGGTAGACGAAGAAGCCGATGGTCATGAGCATCAGAAAGTCGAACCACAGGTGGCCGGGCGGCGTGGCGATGATGGCGGCGAACGCGGCGACGATCGGCATCATGCACAGGGCGGCGACCATGCCGCGGCGGCCGCCTAATCGGTCGGAAACCCAGCCCAAAAAAATCGTGGAGGGGATGCCGCCGAATTCGATGGCCATCAAAGCCAGTCCGCCGTCCTTGCAGCGAGGCGCCCTTCACTTCGCGCAAGTAGGTCGGACCCCAATCCAGCATGCTGTAGCGCGTGATGTAGGCGAAGAAATTCGCAATCGCCAGCAGCCACACAAATTTGTTGAGCAGCACTTTGTCGACGAACAGTTCTTTGAACGACAGCTCACGCTCGAGGTCGACGCCGGCATCGTGTTCCGCCGGGTAATCGTTGCGATACTCTTCGATCGGCGGCAGCCCGACCGATTGCGGCGTATCGCGCAGTCGCCACAACAAATACGCGGCTCCGATCGCGGCCAGGCCGCCCGGCACATAGAACGCGTACTGCCATCCGCCAAACGAATCGACGGCCCAGGCTGCCAGCCAGCCGGCGATGCCGCCGCCCACGTTGTGCGACGTGTTCCAGATGCTGAACGTGAGCCCGCGTTCCGATTCGCTGAACCAATGGCCCATCACGCGTCCGCACGGCGGCCAGCCCATGCCTTGCACGAAGCCGTTGAGGGCCCACAACGCTAGGTGCAAGTTGTAATTGCTCGATGCGCCGAACGCGAAATTGCAGATTGCCGACAGCAGCAGCCCGGCCGCCATGAACTTGCGTGGATCGCTGCGGTCGGAGACCGAGCCCATCAGGAATTTGCTCAGGCCGTAGCTGAGCGCAGTGATCGCCAGGATGCGGCCGATCATCGCCTTGCTGTAGCCGAGCGAATCCTGCATCTCGAGCGCGACAACGGAGAGGTTGTTGCGCACCAGGTAGTACATGGCGTAGCCGATGAACGTCGCTTCCAGCGCACGCCAGCGATACCACGGGTAGAGCCGCTCGACATCGTCCGGCGGCAACGGCGGTGCCGGCGGAGGCGGAGCGAATAAGTGCCACGTGGAGTTGTGAGGCGTTGGTTCCATAACCGGACTCGACGGCAATTACCGACTTTCCTGCAACAATCGCGACAGCTCATCCAAATCCGCAACGACAAGATCGGGTCGCTCGCGAACGGGCGCTTTGTCGACGTCGTCAACACGCGTCTCGCCGGTCAAAGTCAGAATTGCAAGTGCCCCAGCGTCGCGGGCCATGCGGATGTCGGTGTACAAGCGGTCGCCGACCATCGCGATTTCATGAGCTTGCAGGCCGTGCCGCTCGACGATGCTGTGTAGCATGGCGGGGCTCGGTTTGCCTGGAACGGCGTCGGGCCGCCGGCCGGTGGCCGATTCCAATAGCGCGCAGATCGCACCGCAATCGGGCAGCACGGTCGGCTCGTCCGTCGGGCAAACGCGATCCGGGTGCGTGGCGACATACGGCAATTGTTGGGCGATCCAATAAGCGGTTCGCGCGAGCCGATCGTAGGTCAGTCCGCTATCGAATCCCACGACCACGGCGTCGGGCCGGTCGTCGACGATCTCGTAACCGCCGCTTTGCAAGTCGTCGCATAGCCCTGCCGTCCCCAGGACGAACAGCCGGTTGACCGCCGGAAGATGCGAGTGAAGGTGGTGGACGGTCGCTTGTGCGGACGTGGCAATCGCATCGGGCGAAACGTGGATTCCCATGCCGCGCAGCCGCTGCGACGTATTCGGCTCGGCTGCGGGAACAATTATTCGTGATGAATGTGTAGCCGATCCCAAGCCGCTCCAGCAGCGACAAAAACGGCAACGTGGTTTCAAACAGCCGCTCGCCCAAATAAATCGTGCCGTCCATGTCGAGCACGATGTGGCGAATTCGCGAGAGGTCGGATGGCAATGAACTGCTCCAAATGAATTGGCCGAGGAATTTGACCAGCGCGAATTTCAACGCGCCGAACAAGTTCGGCCGCTAAATCATGTTAATTGATTGACAACCGCCGATCGCGAATCGTAAACTAATGGCTCGACTCAGTTGCCAATGATAAGTGAAGTTTGTGGCTTGGGCCAAGAGTACAAGAGAAAGGCCCCGCGCACCAATCGCGGGGCTTATTTTGTTGCTACCGAGTGCGGCGTGAGCTACGCTCTGGTCACCTCCGCGGCGGCAGGATAGGCTTCCTATGAGTATTTTTTTTCGATTTGGCGTGAATCTGTGGATTTTGGCGCGATGGCCTCACCAATGTTTGGTCAGCTGATCATCGCACATCGCGGCGCTTCGCACGATGCGCCGGAGAATACGCTTTCGGCGTTTAAGCTGGCCATCGAGCAGGGTGCCGACGCGTTCGAGGCGGATTTCTATCTGACGCGTGACAACCACATCGTTTGCTTCCACGACAAGGACACCGAGCGCATCACCGGCCGAAAGCTTTCCATCACGGAGACGCCGTTCGACGAGCTGCGCCGGATGGACGTGGGCAATTGGAAAGGCGCCGCAGTGGAAGGGCGAGCAAATGCCCACGCTCCAGGAGGTGCTGGCGGCCGTGCCCGCCGACAAAACAATCTTCATTGAGTTGAAATCGAGTCCGTCGAAGTAGTTGCACCGATGGCCAAGGCGATCGCTGCGAGCTCTCTCAAGCCTGAGCAAATGGTGATCATCAGTTTTCACGCTGATGCGGTCGCCGAATGCGAAGAAGCAGCTGCCGAACGTCAAAGCGTATTGGCTCACGGATTTCAAGAAGCAGGAGGACGGTTCGCTGAAGCCGATCGTCGACGAAGTGATCGCCACGCTCAAGCGCACTGGTGCCGACGCGGTCGACGCCAAAGCGATGCCCGAGCATTTCGATGAGGCGTTCATCCAGAAGCTTGCGCGACGCAGGTTACCGCGGAGTTTCACGTGTGGACGGTGGATGACCCCGCAGGTGGCTCGCTTCTATCGCGAATTGGGGCGTCACTTCGATCACGACGAACCGGCCCGGCTGGCTGCGCGACAGCTCGACAAGCCGCATCCTCCGTTAACTTTGCGGTGTGCATGAGAGCCAATGGTGCTGGACGCCGGTTTCCGCGCATCCTCTGCTCAATTCAAGACTTGCGCCATCGGCCGAGACTTGCGGAAGGCGGTTCGCTGAGATATATAAGGGATGAACGCGGCCGCCGCTGTCGCGGCCACTTTTCCCTTGCTAAACCAGTTCGGGTGATGCCATGAATGCTAGGCGGAACGGCCTTGTATCGCGTCGTGGTTTTCTCAAGCGGTCGGCGGGTGCGGGGCTGGCCGCGGCCGGGTTTACGATTCTGCCGAGCTCGGCACTCGGGCGCGACGGACATGTCGCGCCCAGCGAGCGGATCACTGTGGGCGGCATCGGCATCGGCAACCGCGGCACGTACGACCTCGGCTGCTTCCTGGAGCAGAAGGACGTGCAGTTCGTCGCCGTGTGCGACGTGAAGAAAGTCCCGCCGCGACGCGGTCAAGAAAATCGCCGACAAGCATCACGGCAACAACGACTGCGCACAGTATCGCGACTTTCGCGAACTGCTCGACCGCAACGATATCGACGCCGTGCTGATCGCCACCGGGCCGAACTGGCATGCGACGGCCGCGATGTACGCCGCCCGGGCCGGCAAGGACATGTACTGCGAGAAGCCGTGCACGAAGAACATCGCGCAGAGCCTGACGCTGGCCGAAACGATGCGCCGCACGGGCCGCGTGTTTCAGGCCGGCACGCAGCGGCGAAATCTGCCGCACTTCGCGTTCGCCTGCGAGCTGGCTCGCACCGGCAAGCTCGGCAAGCTGCACACCGTCTACGCCCACCCGGTGGGCATGACGCGCGCTGATGAGCGGCTGGCTGCCGGCCGAGCCAGAGCCGGACAAGGAAGTCGTCGATTGGGACATGTACCTCGGCCCGGCGGCGTGGCGGCCGTTCAACGCCAAGCTGCTCGACGGTTTCAACTTCGAGAAAGGGTGGCGGGCTGGTTGGCGGCGGCGTGCTGGAATGGGGCTCGCACTGCGTCGACCTGTGCCAATGGGCCGTTGGCGACGATGACCGTCGCCTGTCGAATACAACCCGCCGAAAGACGGCCAGATCGTTGCCCGATACGCGAACGGCGTGAAGCTGATCTTCCGCGAGACCGGCTGGATTCCGCTGGGCTCGTGCCCGGTGCGATTCGAAGGCGAACCGGCTGGGTCGAAGCGGGCGACAGCGGCAAGCTGGTGCTGAGCTCGCCGGAGCTGATCGCCGGACGCGACGTGGCGGAAATCGGCGGCTACCCGGCGACGTTCCACGTCCGCGACTTCCTCGATTGCGTGAAGACGCGCAGCCAGCCGAAGGGCAACGCCGACGCGGCCTGCAACGCACACATCGCCTGCCACGCGGCGAACATCGCGCTCGCGCTCAATCGCAAGGTGAAGTACGATCTCGCGAAGCACGAGTTCATCGACGATGAGCAGGCCAATCGCTTGCGGTCGGAAGCGCTCCGCGAACCGTGGCGGATTTAGATTAGCGGATTGATGAACGTGAATTAACAAGAGTCGATTTTACGTTCGGTCTCGTTTCGGTTGTCAGGAATAAATCAATGGCCAAATCTTGCAGATAAACTCATCTGGATCGCTTCACTTGCGGTCGTTGTCTCGCTCGCTGCGCAGTTGACTTCGACTGCTCAAAGGACCGATTGGACGCCGATCAATTGTCGCGTCCATTTCCGGCGGCGCAATCCGAACAGGAACTGATCGAACCGCTTCGCATCGGGCGAGCCGGCGGAGAAGGCGATCGCCTGCAAACAACTGGCGATTTACGGCAGCAAGGCGGCGGTGCCGGAATTGGCGAAGCTGCTGGCCGACGAGGACTTCGTTCGTGGTCGCGGATCGCGCTGGAAGCAATTCCCGATCCGGCGGCGGACGCGGCGTTGGTCGAGGCGGCGAAAACGTTGCAAGGCCAGTTGCTGGTGGGCACGATCAATTCGATTGGTGTCCGGCGATCCGCCGGCGCGGTGGATCAGCTTGCCGAGCGGCTCAAGGATTCGGATGCGCAAGTCGCGTCGGCCGCGGCCGTGGCACTGGGCCGCATTGGCAGCGACGCCGCGACCAACATACTTCGCCAATCGCTCGCTAGTGCGAGCACCTGCAGTGCGTTCGGCCATTGCTGAAGGTGGTATGCTGTGCGCGGAAAAGCTGATGGCGGAAGGAAAGCACGAGCGCGGCAGCAGAACTCTACGACGAAGTCCGTCAAGCGCGACGTTCCGCAGCAGCGAATTCTCGAGGCCACGCGCGGTGCGATTCTCGCCCGCGGCGAACAGGGAATTCCGCTGTTGATCGAGCAACTGAAATCGCCGGACAAAGGCGATGTTCCAGCTCGGCCTCAGCACCGCGCGAGAGTTGCCAGGAAGTGAAGTTGTCCGAGGCATTGGCGGCCGAATTGGCCAGTGCTTCGCCGGAACGAGCCTCGTTGATCGTCACTGCGATTGGCGATCGCGATGACGCTGCTTTGCCGCTTGCCGTATTGCTGGCCACCCTGGGTGGCGACACGCAAGTGCGTCTCGCGGCGATTCAGGCGGTCGGCAAGCGAGGGGACGCATACAGCGTGCCCGCACTGCTGGAGATTGCCGCCAATTCCGACGGCGAACTGTCGCAAGCCGCGATGACCGCGCTGACGCAGCTATCATGGCGAGAATGTGAACGACGAGCTGGCTCGACGACTTCCCACGGCGGAGGGCAAATCGCTCGTGGTGCTCATCGAAACGTTGGCGCAGCGACGAATCGATGCGACGACCGAGCTTGTAAAAGTAGTCGACCATGCCGACGAGGCGATTCGCCGCTGCGGCGCTCACCGCGCTAGGCGCTACGGCCGGGCCCAAGGAATTGGCCGTGCTCATTGCGCAAGTTAATGATCCCAAGAGCGCATCCGACGCGGAAGTTGCCGGCAAGGCGCTGCGAAACGGCCAGCATCCGGATGCCCGATCGCGAGGCGACCGCCGCACAGCTTTCGGCAGCGATGAACGGTGCCTCGACGGCAAACCAGGCTCGACTGCTGCGAATCCTCGGTGCAATGGGCGGCCCGAGGCGCTCGAGACGATTGCCGGGGCTGCACAAGGCGATGACGAGAGCTGCAGGACGTGGGAACCCGCGTGCTCGGCGAGTGGATGACGGCCGACGCCGCCCCGCATGCTCTACAAGATCGCGTCCAGCGACAACGCCTACAAGACGCGCGCACTGCGCGGTTATCTGCGGATTGCCCGCCAGCTCGACATGCCCGATGCCGAGCGGCTGGACATGTGCCGCAAAGCACTCGCGATTGCCGAGCGGGCCGACGAACGCTCGCTGGCGCTGGATGCGATGAAGCGTGCCCGTCGGCGGAGTCCATCGAGCTGGCCACCTCGCTGGTCGATGATGCGCAGGTCCGCCAACGCGCCGTGGAGACCGCCATTTTTATCGGCGAGAAGATCAAAGACTCCGACCCGGCAGCGGCGGCAGCGGCAGGCGAGAAAGCGCTCCAGGCCTCACCGCCGCGCGAGCTGGCCGAACGTGCCCGCTGCCGCATCGACGACGAATTCCTCAACCGCTCCAATTAAGCTGATGAAGACGGTCGATCAACAGGCGGCGAACCTCGTTAAGCAGGACAACATTGGCGCGATTCTGGAGCGCGCACTCGATGCCGGCGAGGGGTTGCTGCGGCTGACGCCCACGTGGGTGCCGCGGTCGTTTCTGCATCCCGGCAAGCGGATCAAGCTGCACCCCGACGATTGGTACGCCTACGGCGCACATCGCGGCGGCATCGACGAACGCTGGTTCTCCAGCACCACCGAAGCCGCGAACGAAGGCCGCGTGTGGCACGAAGGGCTGAGCTTCTGCGAGTTCGAAGGCGAGCGAGTTCTTGCTGCGCGACGCCGTGGCCGAAGCCGGCGCGCAGCTGATCGGCGAGGCGATGTTCAAGCAAGTACAACCGCTGGCCCGTGTATTCGAAGTTCTTCGACAACATGGGCCCGATCCCGCACCACATGCACCAGGGCTTCGCCGACGCCAAGCTCGTCGGCCAGGAAGGCAAGCCGGAGAGCTACTACTTCCCGCCGCAGATACAACAACGTCGACAACAATTTCGCCTACACGTTCATGGGCCTGGAGCCGGGCACGACGAAGGCACCAAGTCCGCAAGTGCCTCGAAGATTGGAGCAAAGGCGACAACGGCATTCTCGATCTGTCGCGGGCCTACCGCCTCAAGCGCGGCACCGGCTGGCTGATTCCGCCCGGCGTGCTGCACGCACCCGGTTCGCTCTGCACCTACGAGCCGCAGTGGGGCTCCGACGTGTTCGGCATGTTCCAGTCGCTCGTCGAAGGCCGCGAAGTGCCGTGGTCGCTGCTGGTGAAAGACATGCCGCCGACAAGCACCAGGACCTCGACTTCATCGTCGGCCAGCTCGATTGGGAGAAGAACGTCGATACGCACTTCAAGGAGCACAACTACCTGGAGCCGATCGTCGACAAGGAGCGCAGCGGCGACGGCTACACCGATCGCTGGATCGTGTACGGCACGATCGACGGCCAGCAGCTCTTCAGCTCCAAGGAGCTCACGCTCGAGCCCGGCGCGAAGTGCACGCTCAAAGATCCCGGCGCCAGCGGCTGGATCACCGTGCAAGGCCGCGGCCGCATCGGCAAGCTCGACTATCCAGACGCCCGTCGATGATCCGCTTCGGCGCCGACACCGAGGACGAAGTGTTCATCACCACGAAGCCGCCCGCCGCGGCGTCAAGATCGAAAACACCGGCAGCGAGCCGCTCGTGGGCCTGCGTTACTTCGGCCCGGACGTGCATCAGAATCTGCCGTCGATCGCGAAGTCGTCTTAGTTTTTCCAATACTTTTTCACCACAACGACACGACGAGCACAACGTGCGATACAAACGATCTATTATTTCGTCGTGTCCGTCGTGTCGTCGTGGTTAAACAATTGTGAGAGTTGAATTGATGTCAAATAACTTTCCGAAGCTGCATAACGCGGCGTGGCCCGGTGTCGTCGGCAAAGGCGAGGGGAGCGAGCCGCCGATCGGGCTCGACACGATGCTCGATCTTACGGCCGCGGCCGAAGTCAATGGCCAGCGGTTCGACGGCGTCGATCTGTTTCTGTTCGATCCGCACGTCAGCATCGACTCGACGGACAAGCAGCTGGAAGAGCTGGCGAAGAAAGTTCGCTCGCACGGGCTGGTCGTCGGCTCGGTCGTCGCGCCGGTCTGGCCGCCGACCGGCGGCGGCTCGGCGATGGGCGACGATGCGGCCCGCGAGCAGTTTCTCACGCAAGTCCGCAAGGGCTGCCGCATCGCCCGCACGCTGAAGCAACTCGGCATTCGGCCGTACGGCGTGGTGCGGATCGACTCGGCCTGCTCGCCGACGGAGTGGGCGCGCCAACCCGAAGGCCAGCACGCAGCGGATCGCCGACACGTTTCGCAAGGCGTGCGACATCGCCGAGGAATTCGGCGAACGGCTCGCGGCCGAGGGCGAAATCTGCTGGGGCGGCATGCACAGCACGCGGCACATGGTCGAGCTGCTGGAGGCCGTCAACCGCCCGAAGACGCTCGGCTTTCAGGCCGACATGGCCCACACGCTGCTCTTCATGATGGGCCACAACGCGCCGGAAGACCGGCTCGTGCCGCCGATTTCCGCTGGGACGACACGGCCGCGTTCGACGCCGGCTACAAGCAGCTGACCGACGCGCTGCGTCCGTGGACGATCGACTTCCACGTCGCCCAGAACAACGGCGAAGTGTTCGGCTCCGGCTCGCACGACAAGACGGGCCGGCACTGCCTGCCCAACGCGCCCGACGGCAAGCTCGACATCGTGAAGTACGCCGGCTACTGGCTCCGCGACGAACGCGGCACAGCCGACGCAAGCGCTTCCAGCCACATCTGCTGGGACGGCTGCATGTTCCCCAACGAAACGCTGCATGAAACCGCGCACGTGGAACGACATCCTGGCGGCGATGGTCGCCGTCCGCGACGCGCATGGCTGGAATGAATAAGGAAATTAACCACAGAGACACAGAGTGCACAGAGGAATACAAAAGAGCAAAGATGCATAATTACGATGACGTAATAGTCCGTCGGCAATATTTCGTTAATTCTTAATCTCGCGTCCATATGTTCTCCGTGTCCTCTGTGTCTCTGTGGTGAATCCTTTATTTGATACAGGATGTCGCAATGCCCAAACCTCTTCGCATCGGCATGATCGGCTACGGCTTCATGGGCCGGGCGCATTCGAACGCGTATCGCCGCGTCAACAATTTCTTCGATCTCGAGTACGAGCCGGTGCTGCAGGCCGTGTGTGCCCGCGATGCGGCGAAGGCCAAGCAGTTTGCCGACACGTGGGGCTACGCGTCGGTCGAAACCGATTGGCGGAAGCTGGTCGAGCGCAAGGACATCGACGCGGTCGATATCTGCGTGCCGAACAATTTGCATCACGACATCGCGATTGCCGCCGCCAAGGCCGGCAAGATGATTCTCTGCGAAAAGCCGCTGTCGATGAACGTGGCCGAGGGGCAGGAGATGGTCGCCGCCGTCGAAAAGGCCGGCGTGCCGAACACCGTGTGGTACAACTACCGCCGCGTGCCGGCCGTGACGCTCGCCAAGCAGCTCATCGACGAAGGCCGGCTCGGCCGCATCTTTCACTACCGCGCGAACTTTCTGCAGGATTGGACGATCTCGGCCGACCTGCCGCAGGGCGGCGCCGGCCTGTGGCGGATCGACGCGCAAGCGGCCGGCAGCGGCGTGACCGGCGACCTGCTGGCCCACTGCATCGACACGGCCCTCTGGCTCAACGGCCCGATCAAGAGCGTCACGGCGATGACCGAGACGTTCGTCAAGGAACGCAAGCACGCGGAATCGGGCAAGGTCGAGCCGGTCGGCATCGACGATGCCTGCGCGTTCCTGTGCCGCTTCGCCAACGGCTCGCTCGCGATCTTCGAATCGACCCGCTACGCCCGCGGCCACAAGGCGCTCTACACGTTCGAAATCAACGGCGCGGATGCGTCGATCGCCTGGGACCTGCACGACCTGCACCGGCTCAGCTACTTCGACCACCGCGACGAGTCGCTCGTCCGCGGCTGGCGCTCGATCCACGTCACCGACGGCGACATGCCCTACATGGGCAAATGGTGGGTGCCGGGCCTGCAGATCGGCTACGAGCACTCGTTCGTCCACCAGGTGGCCGATTTCCTCGACGGCGTGGCGAAGAACAAGCCGACGTCGCCGACATTCCGCGAAGCACTCGAAACCCAAAAAGTGTGCGACGCCGTGCTGGCCAGTGCGAAGAGCGGCCAATGGGTTGAGGTCGCATAACTGTTTAGCCGCGACGCGCACGCGAAGCACTCGGCAGAGACCGATCGAACCTGTACGGAGGTCACAGAATGTGACCTCCAATTTGGCAGTATTCCACGATTGAATCCCGCAGCGCAGGCAAGGTGCCAATCGCGACCCTTGCTGGCGCGGCGGGCTCCAATCCCGTTTTCTTTATCCGTAGAGCCAATGCTACGGATTTGCCGACCAGTCGGAGCGTGGGTTGGTAAGGATCTCCGGCTTTTGTCCGCCCTGAATATCACGGATGGCGACCTCCTCGCGTGCAATTGACTGCTCATCAGAGTGCCAAGTCGCCGTCACCTCCCCTCGCCATGTTTCACCGGGCCGCAGCGCCACTACGCGGCCATGTTGTTTTTCGAAGCGGTGCGGGTTGGGAGTATTCGTCGCCGGTTCCAGGCCCATCACGTAGCCATCGGCTTCCGCGGCTGTGTTGCGCCAGAGTGTGAAGCGAGGTAACGACGTCTTATTGAATCGCAGGCTGACCGCTTCGCCGTCCGTCAGGCCGCTCAATAGCACGCGCGTTTGGCCGTCACCGTCGGCAAGCAGATCGACCAGATAACCTTGCTCCGCGGAACCAGGTTGCGGTGGCGGCATGATGTTCCATCGCTCGGTTCCGGCGCGGGCCGCAACTTGAGTCCACGGCGCCACAATGCTGACTGGAGCCGTGATCCGCGCACCGGACTGCAGCAGCGGTTGCCCCACGTTGAAATGGTAGAGCATTTGCATCGTCGCATCGCGGCCGCCGATGTTCTCCACTTCATCGGTCCAAGAGAACTCATTCGAACCGATTGCGGTGATAAGCGTGGATGTCAGCCGCAGCGCTTGAAAATGAAACCGCGTTTCATCGACGACGCCGCGGAGCGAAATTCGCCCGGCCTGTTCGTCGATCATTAATTCAACGCGGTGGGCCGGCAGATTTGCGATCCGCCCATGCAGCGGGTAGAGCAGCTTGCCGGTGCTCGCGTCGAAGTCCGGCGCGCCGTTGCTTTCCAACCCGCAGCGGCACAAAAGCTCGTCAAAGCCTTCCAGCCAACCAAGCCCAGAGGGATCGAACAGCGGCACGAATGACGGGTGCACGGGCCCGCGCACCGGCGACTTCCAGCCGAGAGTTTTGTTGCCGCGGCGCACGCGCCAGATGCCCATGCCGCGCGTGCGGCAGCACGTCGATGCAAATCAAGCCATTGTCGATTTCGACGACGTGCACACCTTCGGATCGGCCGCCGCGGCAGGTGCGCATTCGTATTTGCCATCGCGATGTAACCGTTTGGCCTTCGGCAACAAAGCCGTCGCGCACGATCAATTCATCGGCGTCGATCAGGATGTGCGATTGGACTGCCATGTCGATCGCCGTTATTTTGCTGCCGCGCCGTCCAGCACCTCGTATTTTAAATTGCGAAACCGCACGACCATCGGCGGTCCGGTGTGCAATTGCAGCGCGAGAATGCCGGAGTCGGCCCGCCTGGCATCATCGTTGTCCGTTGTTTCGCTCATCAATTCGCCGTTGATCGTGTGCTGCAAAATCGGTCCGCGCGCTTCGATGACATACTCATTCCATTCGTTGTTGCGGATGACCTTGGCTAACTCTGCGGCGTCGGCGAAACGGGTCGCCGACTTCTTTTTATCAGGGCTCCAGGTCGCCCGCTCGCCGCGCTCCGCCATGATCGCTCGCTCGCCGCGCTCGTCGTACAGAATTCCGGTGTATCGATTCGTGGCATCAATATCGGCCTGGTAGCCTCCCACGACCCACTTCGCCGGGTCGACCACGCGGCTGCGATACTGCACTCCACTGTTGGCCCGCTCGCCTTCGATACGGTACTCCATAGTCAGGCGGAAGTCGCGCACATCGCCACCCTGCCAAATCAAGAATGTGTTGTTTCGAATCGGCTTTTCGGCGGTCGTGCGGCCGACGATCGCGCCATCTTCAACCGACCAGACGTCTTTGTTGCCTTCCCAACCGGTAAGGTCCGTGCCGTTGAATAAATCCTTTGGCTCGGCGGCGGTGAGCCGGCCGGAAACAATAAGCAGCACGATGCACAACGCAACTAAGCGACGAATCATAGAGGGGCCTCGCCAGAGTTGGTCAGGCTTTTCGCCTGACGCCGTTAAGTCGGAGACAGTCGTGGGACGTCAGGCTGGAAAGCATGACTTACGTTGCCACAGCATTCTCGCACACGGCGACCCGTTTGTCACCCGCGTCGATTTCCATGAGCGCACCCATCGGCAGCGTGAGATTTTCGCGCAGCGTGACCGGCTGGAAACCCGGCCAGGACGGGTACTTTCAGGCGGCCGAAATAGTCGTCGAACAACTTGGCCAGCGCTTCGGGCGGCTCCGATGGCTCCTCTTCGTACGAAAAGCTGCCGAGCAGCACGCCGGCAGCTGTCTGCAGCTTGCCCGCCAGCCATAGCTGCGCCAGATAACGGTCGACGCGATACAGCCGCTCGCCGACGTCCTCAAGAAACAAGATGCGGCCGGCCGTTTCGATTTCGTACGGAGTGCCCATCAAGCCGGCAAGCACTGACAAGTTGCCGCCGGTGAGTTGGCCCGTCGCGCGGCCAGGTCGGATCGCTTTTAAAGAATTCTGTTCCACTCCAACTGCGTCGAGCGCATAACCACTTGGTGGATCGGACTGCTCCTCCGCCCACACCGCCCGCCACAGCGCAGTTTCGTTTGCAGCCAGCACGTCGTCCGTTTTGCCGAAGCCATCCTGCAAATTGGGGCCGTGAAATGTCACGAGCCCGGTTCGCTTGTGAATTGCCAGGTGCAGCGCGGTGATATCGCTGAAGCCAACGAACACCTTCGGATGGCGGCGAATCACGTCGAAGTCGATTCGATCCAAGAGGCGTGCCACTCCGTAGCCGCCGCGAGCACACCACACCGCGGTGGTGTCCAGATCGGAAAACGCGGCCATCAGCTCAGTGGCGCGCGTGACGTCATCGCCGGCCAAATAGCCTTGCGATCGATAAATGTCACCGTACGTTTTTGTGCGAAAACCGCGTTGCTGCAGCCGCGCGAGCGCACGATCGATCCGCACACGATCCAACGGCCCGGCAGGAGCCACCACGCCGATCGCATCGCCACGCCGCAGCGCCTTGGGCTTGATGGTTTCCATAATCGCATCGTCGACTCAGCGGCCACGAAGAAACACGCCAGGATTGCTCCCAGTTCGCTTGCCATTTTCCCACACCGTTTCGCCGGCCACCAGCACGCGCTTCACGGTGTACGGCAGGTACGGCGGTTGATCGCTATTGATGTTCTCATCCACAACCTGCAGGTCGGCGACGAAGTCGCGCCGATCCGGCCGCGGCTGGTGCTCAAACCGAGTGCCTTTTGGAGTTCCCCATTCTGTCGCGCAAGATCTATCAAGTTCTTCCGAGATCCGGGCAGTTTGTCGAGCTCGACATATGGAGCGCTCAGTGAGGCGAGTACTTCGCTCGTTGAAGAATCGAACTGAGCCGCTACAACCGCAAGCGCACCTTGTGACGCGGCAAATGCGAGCTGTTCAATGAGTGTCGGTCTGGAAGTACCGCCTGAATCCAACCGCACGATGAAACTCCAATTCACAGGCATTTCCGCAATCGAGGTGATGCGTTCAATTTCGGCGCGGTCGGCGGCTGGTACGATGCCGACGATCGTAGTTACACCACCAGCAAGGAGTGAATCGAGAAATTCTGTTTCCAAAGGACGTGCGAGCTGCCCAGCGTCCAGCAGCGCCACTCGTCCCGGCAACACCAAGCAATCTGCCGCATTGATCGTCAGCTTGGCGCCCAGCACGCTGAGATCGCCAACTTCCGTGATCTTGCCGTTGGGCTGCTTCACTCGCGTCAGTCGATTGCCGTGCGCGTAGTTGATCGCGATGTCGGCGATGAATTCTGCGCCGCGCTCGGCGTCCCTCACTTGGCCGCCAGTGATCAAACAATCCATGAGGTTGCTGCTGTTCGAGAAGGGCAGGGCGTCGTAGATTGCCGGATCGGCGTTGCGGTAATCTTCTGTGGCGATGGCGTGCAGCGAGGTAAACAGGCCGTGAAAGTGCAGCCGCACGAGTGGCTCCGCGTCCGCCGCTGGCCAGCCCCCCGCTTCCACGAGCACCGTTGCCGCGCCGGTCGATTGCACCCAATCGCCGAAAGCACGTGGCTCGAACGTGTCGTCGTACTTCGAGAGCATGCCATCTACTTGATCAACGTCGGCTTGTGTGGCTCTGACAAAGCATGCTGCAACCTGCTTGGCCCGACGCACCGCGTCCGTTTCTGTGCGCTGTTCGTCGGGTGGTGGGGCCAACAGCGAGGCGACCGCCACTTGGGGCGGCTTGCCGGCGGCGGTTCGCGCGTTTTGATTGTGCAAGTTGAAAGCAAACTCCGGCTTTAGTGATTCCACGGCCCGCCGTAGTGTCCGACCTTCTGGCGTCGCGAGTCGCCGCGCGTCGCGATTGACGTCGATATCCTGCGCGTTGAAGCGGGTGAATCGCTCCGCGCCGTCGGGATTCAATAGGGGAATCATATAGAGCATGCAGCCCGCCAGGATTTCGTTGGCGAACGGCTCCGCGGGTGACCGGAGCAAATAACTCAAGAGGTCGAGCAGCACGGCCGTGTGGGTTGGCTCGTCGCCGTGCATCTGTGACCACAACAACACGCGCCGCGGTCCGCTGCCCAGCGTCGCCAAAAAAATGGGCCGGTCTTCGAACGAATCGGCAAACTTTTCAACGCGTAGCCGCCCGCCGGACGCGGGTTCAAGCTGCGCGAGCGTGTGCTCAACATGCGCGACACGAATTGTTGCCGGATCAATTGGCGACACACGAAACCGCTCGTATTGTGCGCGAGAGAGCACTCAATGGTCCTTTTCTAGTACATCCAAAAAATCTCACGCAAAGGCGCTAAGGCGCAAAGAAAGAATGAATTGCAGCACGAAGGCACCCAAGGACTCAAAAATTCATGAACAGAAGGAAGCAGAGGGAACAGAGATGGATCGATACCTCGTTCTCTGTTACCTCTGCTTCCTCCTGTTGAATGCTTCTTCGTCGTGTTCTTTGTTGTCTTCGTGGTTTAAATCCGGACTTTGCGCCTTCGCGCCTTTGCGTGAGACATTCTGCTTGTCAATTTGACGCCGTGTTTTTAGCAGTCGCTTCCGCCCCGCGGAATACGCGCATCAGGTTGCCGCCCAAGATGCCTTGAACTTGCGACTCCGTGTAGCCGCGGTCCAACAGCCCCTGCGTGATGTACGGATAGCAGCTCACATCGTCGAGCTGCTCGGGCAGCACGCTAACGCCGTCGTAATCGGAGCCGAGGCCAACGTGCTCGACGCCGGCGACTTTGGCGATATGGTCGATGTGGTCCAGCAGAACGTGGATCGTGCCGCGGGGATAGGGATGCCGGCGTTGCCAGCGGCGCATCTCGCGCTCGCACGTGCTCCGGATCATTGAATTCTCGCTTGTATCGTCCGCTGCTCCGCCATGCCTTCCTTGGTGATTGCGGTCGCCTCGGGCACGATGAAGCCGGAAAAGAAATTGACCATCACGACGCCGTCTTTTTCTTTGAGTCGCTTCAGCACATCGTCCGGCACGTTGCGCGGATGATCGGCGACCGCGCGGGCGGATGAGTGCGAAAAAATCACCGGTGCGGCGTGATGTTCAGCGCGTCGTGCATCGTCTCCGGCGAACGTGCGACAGGTCGACGAGCATGCCGAGCTCGTTCATCTTGCGGACGACTTCTTCGCCGAACGGCGTGAGTCCGTCGTTGCGTGCTTCGTCGGTGCCGGAGTCGGCCCAGCTCAACGAGTCGGTGTGCGTGAGCGTCATGTAGCGGGCGCCCAGCTCGTACAGCTTGTCGCAGCACGGCGAGCGATTCCTCGATGCAATGCCCGCCCTCGACGCCGATCAGCGACGCGATTTTGCCCTCGTCGTGAATCCGCTCGATGTCGGCTGTCGAAAGTGCCAGGCTCGAACGTATCGGGATAGCGGGCGATCATCGCTTTCACGAGCTCGATCTGCTCGAGCGTGGTGGCAAGAGCTTCGCCCTTGTAGCCCAGCTCGACCGGCACCCACACCGACCAGAACTGCGCCCCGACGCCGCCCTGGCGCAGCCGCGGGATATCGGTCTGCAGCGTCGGCTGCGGCTGGGCGATATCCAGCTTGTCGAAATTCGATGAGCCCTGCTTGCGGATTTCCCACGGCATGTCGTTGTGGCCGTCGATCAGGAGCGACCGGCGGTGCAAGCTCGCGGGCCCGGTCGGTGAGCACAACCGGTGCTCGCTCGGCCTGTTTCTCGTCCTCGGCTGCTGAACAAATGCTGACGCCGTTAAAAATGCAAAGTAGTGCGAGAGCGACCTGACGCCAAACCCGATCAAACATTTTCAACATGACATATTCCGTTTCAGTTGCTCGCCGTTTCACCTGCCGCGTTTGTCGTGCCCTCTTTCACCAGGTCGTTCCATGCCCAGCGATACAAGTTGCGCGTATCGGTGTAGCGCGAGTCGGTCGAAGTTGAGCCAAGCACGACGATGATCAGCCGCCGGCCGTCGCGCTCGCCGGTCGAAACGAGGCAGCTGCCGGCCGCTCCGGTCGTGCCGGTTTTTATGCCGTCGTATCCTTCGGTACCGCAGCAATTGGTTGGTGTTCTTCCACACCACGTTGCGTTTGTAGCCGGTCACCGAGTCGACCGTGTGCCGTGCTGCGGCGTCGAGACAACTTCCTGAACTGCGGCGCTTGGAACGCCGCGTAGGCCAGCTGGGCCAGATCGCGGGCTGTGGTCTGATGCCCTTCGCTCGGCAGGCCGTGCGGATTTTTGAAATGCGTCGACTTCATGCCGATTTCCGCAGCCTTGCGATTCATCGCGGCGATGAAACTGTCGTAAGCATCCACGTCGCTGCTCTGCTTGTCGTCGCCATCTTGGCTTCGCCCTCGCTTGACTTCTCAGCGAAGCGCTCGCCGAAATGTTCGGCGAACGACACCGACGCGTCGTTGCCGGAGGGCAGCATCAAGCCGTACAGCAGTTCGCCGACCGGCAGCTTCTCGCCCGCTTTCACTTCCGAGGTCGAGCCCGGACGTCTTGTCGGCCCGCTCGGAAAACGTGATCGATTTCATCGAGCACTCTCGGATCTTTCTCGGCCGAGCTGCGTGACGAGATACGCGGTCATGATCTTGGTGGTGCTGGCCGGGTCGCGTTTCTCATCTTCATGATCGCCGGCCAGAAATTCGCCCGAATTGCCGTCGACGATCGCCCAGGCTTTGCACGTGACGAACGGCGGGCCGTCGAGCGAATCGGCCGGCTGCTTTTTTGACTGGCTCCGCGTTGACCACCGCCGGCTCCGGCGCCGGCTGTTCTTCCATGACCAGCGGGCCAAGCGCCTTCCACGTGTCGGCGTCGACGATGCCGGTCGGCTTCAAGCCTGTCCTGCGTCTGAAATTTCTTGACGGCCCTTTCGGTCTCCGGACCGAAGTCGCCGTCGGTGCCGATGCCCGGCGACGGCTTGATCCGCGCGTTGAGCGTGCGCTGCAGCGCGATCGACCAGCTCGCCGTCCGCGCCCATCTGCAGTATCCGTGCGACCGGCGCGACCGGCGCGCATCGTCCTTGGGTTGAAGATATTGATAGATGGCCGAGCCGATTTCCGCACAGAACAGGTCGCCCTCGTTGTCGTCGGTCCAGCTCTGGTCCTTGTTCTTGTTCGTGAGGATGCAGAAGGCGATCGGGCCGCTCGGCGTTTCCATGATGCCCGCGTCGGTCCGCGAGGCGTTCACCGAGCCGGTTTTGTGGGCCACACGCGTGCCGGTCGGCAGCAAGCGCGGCACTTTCAACTTGTCGTCGCAGGCGAACATGTGCTCCAGCATCTGCTTCGACGCCTTTTCGCTCACCAGCTTCTTGTCGTAAAGCTAGCTCGCACAGCTTCACCATGTCGCGGGCCGTCGTGCTGCCGAGGCCGTACTTCTTGCTCCGTTCGGGGGCGATCGACGTATCGCGGCGAAACACTTTCGAGTTGATCCGCGTCTCGCGGCAGCCGAGCGACTCCATGCACTTCGTTCGTCGCCGGCAGGCCGAGCTTATCGAGCACCAGGTTCGTGGCCGTGTTGTCGGAATACACGATCATGAGGTGGATGGCGTCGCGGAGCGAGATCGTCGTGCCGGGCGAGAAGTGCGACGTCAGAATGCCGGAGCCCGGCACCTTGTCGTCTTTCTTCAGCTCGATCATGTCGTCGAGCGACAGCTTTCCCTTTTCGACCGCATCGTAGGCGGCGATCATCACCGGGAACTTGATGAGGCTGGCCGTCGGCATCGGCTTGATCGGCCTTGATACTCGAACGACTCGCCCGTCTTGAGATGCTTCACCGCAACCGCCACGTCGCCGCGATGCTGCTTCGATCGCCGGCAGCAGCACGTCGCTCAAGCGACTTCTTTCGGCTCGCGTCGATTTGCTGCGCAGGCGCGCAACCAATCGCGACGCCGAGTAGTCGACTGATGCGCGCACTGATGATCACTGACGATGCAGTCAATTCAAATGCGCACGCGATATCGGATTTCTCATGATAGTCAATGTCATCTGCGTATGGTGATCGGAGTCTTACTAACGGGCCGTCGATCAACTGCACGCCGGTGCCGTTGACATTCGGATAAATGCACTTGCCGCGATCCAGCCGGACGCCGGTGGCGATGTCCTTGCGCCAGCAGCACCGCGCCGTCCATGTCGACATAATCCAACAGCGGCAGGAGCTGCGCGAGCGCCGAAATGCCGACGGTCGACTCGGTCATGCAGCCGACCATCACTTTCAGACCAAGCTCGCGCGCTCGCGCGATCATCCGCCGCGCCGCCGCCAGGCCGCCGCATTTCACGAGCTTGATGTTGATGCCGTGGAAACAGCCTGCGCAGCGGTCGACGTCTTCTTCGGTGATGCAGCTTTCGTCGGCGATCAGCGGCAGGGCCGAATTCGTCGAACGCCCGCCGGGCACCGTCGACATCTTCCGGCGGCAGCGGCTGCTCGATGAACTCGACGCCCAGCTCCTTCAGCACGGGCGACAGTTCGATCGTCTGCTCGGCCGTCCAGCCGCAGTTGGCGTCGACGCGGAACAGTCGCATCGGTGTGGCGGCGCAGCTCGCGGACGATGCCCAGGTCGTCGGCCGTGCCGAGCTTGATCTTGTAGACCGGCCAGCCCGGCATCTCGTTCATCTTGGCGACCATCTTCTCCGGCGTGTCGATGCCGAGCGTGTAGTCCGACATCGGAATCTTGTCGGTCGACAGGCCCCACAGCTGATACACCGGCGCGCCGCGCAGCTTGCCCCACAAATCGTGAATCGCCTGGTCGAGCGCGATAGCGCGAACATCGCGTAATCGTTTTCAGGCAGTTCTTCCGCAATCGCGGCGATCAGCGGCAGCGGGTCGTCGAGCCGGCCGGATTCCTCGATCAGCGGGCGGACCGACTCGATCGCGGCCGACATGTTCTCGATCGTCGCGCCGTAAACGAATTGGTCGTCGCCTCGCCGTAGCCGAATTCGCCATCTGCCGAGAGCTGCACGATGAGCGTCTTCCTGCACGGCGACCGAGCCGCGCGAGATCGTGAACACGTGCTTCAGCGGCAGGTCGAATTTTTGGTAGGTGAGTTGCATGTGATAGTAGGTGCCACGAGCCGAGTGGCACTTCACAGTGTTCCGTGTCAGGTTTCAAGCCGGACGTCCGCCTCGGCTCGGCGGACCTACTATCCTGCCTTCGCCGCCAGGTGCGGAAATAACTCGTGCTGCAACGCGAGGATGGCGTCGACCAGGTCGTCCGGGCCGTGGCGAATCACGTCGCACACCGGCACGCCCAGCTCGCGCCGCACGCGCTCGCGTTCCTCTTCCGCTTCGTCCGGCGTTGAGCAGCCGGCTGTTCATCGCCACGCCGATCACTCGCGACGGCATCGCGAGCGACGCCATCATCTCGTTCACTTCCACCAACTTCTGCCAGCGGCGTGAGCGGCACGTAATCCATGCCGTAGCACGTTCTGCGGCCCGCCTCGTAGACCATGATCATGCCGTGCGGCACGCAGCCGTGCAGCAGGCCGAGCGTCACCGCCGAATACCGCGGGTGCGAAAGCGAGCCCTGGCCTTCGACGACCAGGATATCGTGATGCTGATTGGCGAGAACCAGCTTCTCGACCGCGCCGTTCACAAAGTCGGACACGACGCAATCGACCGGGCAGCCGTCGCCTTCGATCATGATGCCGGTCTGGCCGGTGGCGACGAACTTGGC
Organism: uncultured Planctomycetota bacterium; assembly: GCA_963786455.1. GTDB lineage: Bacteria > Planctomycetota > Planctomycetia > Pirellulales > Lacipirellulaceae > JABDGM01. The sequence goes on from CAWAZX010000027.1 coordinate 190,550, forward strand.
GTCGTGGCCGCGGGCCTTGAGGCCGAGCGTGATCTCGACGGAGGCCAGCATCTTGCCGACCGAGCAATCCTGGCCGACGGTGTGAATCCGCAGGCAATCCTCGCGCAGATTCCGGCGGTTGGCGACGTCGCGCTCGTTGTTCTTGCGGACGTCGTGAATCTCCACGCCGCGGCTTGGCGGCGGCCGCGGCGATTTCCGGGTCGTTCGAAATGAAAATCGTGCAGGCCGGAAACGATGTTCATGCCGCGGTCGATCGCTTCGAGCAAGATCTTTCGCCACGCCGCCGGCAGCTTGCCGCCGCTCGGCGCGATGCCGATCAGCAGCGTGTTGGCGTCTGGCGCGTCGGCCAGCTTGGCGACGACGGGAATCGCGCCGCCGACGCCCAGCAGTTCCTGCGACGTCCTGCCGGGTTGCGTCGTGTCCAACAGCGCGACGACTTCCTCCGGCTTGTAGCGGACCACGCACGAGGCCGTCTTGGCGGTGATCGGGTTGGTGTGGCCGTCGGTCAGAATCACGATGCGGCGTGCGGGCATGGGACGGTGCGGATCTCCTTTCCTCGATCGTAAGCGTTTCGGTCGAATCATTCTAACAGGCGAAGCGCAGCCGTTTCAATCAATTGCGCAGGCGAACAGTCGGCGGCAAGCCTCGCCGCTAAAAACTCTCCGGTCAAAAACTCTGCTAGCGCCTGTTGCGACACCGGCACATCGCTGTACGTGCAGATCCGCACGGCGGCGTCCGGATAATCGTCGAGCGCGTACGGAACGCCGAGCGACGCCAGCACCACATCACGCTCCGCGGTGAGCCGCCGCACTAACTCGCATTGTTCGGGCCGCAGGCCGAAGGCGTGCCACGCTGCCGGCCGAACAATCATCGCCACCAGCAGTTGCTCCGCAGCGCGGGCAAGCTCGTCCGCGGCATCCATTGCTGCTGCATCGGCGCGTGGACCGAGTTGCAAGTATTTCACAGTCTTGAAACCGCTCGCGAAGCGCGGCAGCCAGCGGCTGCTCCGGCGGATCGATCGGCGTCTCAAACGGCTTCAGCAAAATGGCAACCAGCGGCACGGTCGGGGCTAAAGCGCAGGGCCGTGCCGCTACCTCGCAGTTTCGATCGCGCCGCGTGCTACCCGTTCTGCAAGCGCTGCCGCGGACTCGTCGGATCGGTTGCCGCGTGATGGGGAAGTGTCCGCTCGCTGCAAAAAAACGTGTTGCTTCAGCGCCCAAACTCGTTCGAATGCCTCGTCAACGCGTTGCTGAGCAAGCGTCCCTCGTTCCACGCATTCACACAAGAATTCGACCACCCGTGCCGGCTCGTTGATGTCGAGCAGCAAATCAACGCCGGCCGACAGCGCGGCTAGCGCCATCTCTTCTTCGTTCGCAAAACGATCCCGCACGCCGGCCATCAGCAGACTGTCGGAGCAAATCACGCCTTGAAATCCCAGCCGCTGACGGAGCACGCCTTCCAGAATCGGTCGCGAAAGGGTTGCCGGCATTCCGCTGGGGTCGATCGCCGGAAAGGCGACGTGCGCGGTCATCACCAGCGAGCAGCCCGCTTCGATCGCCGCTTGAAACGGCATCAGCTCGCAGGCCGCTAATTGATCGAGCGACCGCGGCACGCTGGGCAGCGAATCGTGCGAATCCTGGTGCGTATCGCCGTGGCCGGGAAAGTGCTTGGCCGCGGTCCGTAGCCCGGCCGCCTCCGCCGCCGCCACGTAGGCCGCCGCCAACTCCGCCGCGCGGTCGGCGTTTTCGCTGAACGCCCGCGTCGCAATGATCGGGTTTTGAGGATTCGTGTTCACATCGGCCACGGGGCCGAACGAAATGTGAATTCCTACGTCGATCGAGCTTCGCGCGCAAGCACAGTCGGCGAACTCGGCGACGACGGCCGCCGCTTCGCTCGCCAACTGTTCAAACGCCATCGCATGCGGAAACAGCGTGTAGCCGTTGACTTGTTGTCCGACGCCGCGTTCGATATCCGCCGCCACGAGCAGCGGCACTGCCGAGAGTTTCTGCAGGCGATCGAGCGATTCTCGCGGCCGCGATCCGCCATTGAACAGCAGCAACCCGCCGACTGGACAGTCCTCCAGCAGCCGCGCAACTCGTTCCTCATCCTCTTCCACCATACGAATCGGCGGCAGGTTCGAGCCGATTCGCACGAAGATCAGCTGCGCAAGCTTCTCTCGCAGCGTCAGTGCCGAAGTATCACGCAATGAATCCGACGTAGTCATGCGGTGCTCTCACGGCGGCCAAACTGCGGATCAATCGGAATAAGCAGCGTCACCAGGAAGCTGGGAATTGTCGAAACTACGATCCAAACAAAAAACTGTTCGTACCCCAGCCACTCCTGTAATTTCCCAGCGAACATACCGGGAATCATCATGCCTAACGCCATGAAACCGGTGCACATCGCGTAGTGGGCCGTCTCGTGCTCGCCACGCGAAATGTAAAGGAGATAGAGCATGTAGCCGGCGAAGCCAAATCCGTATCCTAATTGCTCAATGGCAACGCATGCGCCAATTACCCACAATTGCTCAGGTTGGACGTATGCCAGGTAGACGTAAGCCAGGTTCGGCAAATTGATCGCCAGCGCCATCCAGAATATCCAATGCTTCAGGCCGTGCCGCGCGGCCGCGAGGCCTCCTAAAATTCCTCCCACCACGAGCATACCGACGCCAACCGTTCCGTAAATCAAACCGAGCTGTTCGGTACTCAGACCCAGACCACCAACGGATCGCTCATCCAACAAGAACGGCTGGGCCAGTTTGACGAGCTGGGCCTCCGCGAAGCGGTACAACAAGATATAGGAGATTGATATGGCGATGCCCGGCTTCTGAAAAAACGAAGTTACCGTGTCGATTATCGATTGCGCGATCGATTGTCGAATTGCTTTTTGTTCGCGCCGTTCGCTGTGCGGCAAGGAGAACTGATGATAGGACGAGAGCAGGAAGAACATTGCTCCAGCAACGAGAAATGTCCACGACCACGCGGATGGCGTCGACATTCGATGTTCTAACATGCCGGCAAGCATTACCAGCAATCCTTGTCCGGCGATGATGCCCAGGCGATAGAACGAGCTGCGAATCCCCACGAACACCGCTTGATCGTGTGGAGGCATACTCAGCATGTAAAAGCCGTCCGCGGCGATGTCGTGCGTGGCCGAACTCAAGGCCATGAGCCAGAAGAAACACAATGTCAATGTGAAAAACGATGTCGATTGAATTGTGGCCCCGACGCCCAGTATTGTGACCGCGATCGCCAACTGCATCGACAGGATCCAGCGCCGCTTGGTGCCCAACACATCGACCAGCGGGCTCCACAGTGGCTTCAGTACCCACGGCAGATACAAGAGGCTTGTATACAGAGCGATGTCGTTGTTCGAAACTCCCAGTCGCTTGTAGAGCGCGACGGAGACAGTCATTACGAGCACGTACGGTACGGCTTGTGCAAAATACAAGCTCGGTACCCACCACCACTGCCCGCGGGAGGATTTGGGCGGACTCTCAGCGGAAATCGAATCGACAGACATTGGCTAATCGGGCTGATCGATCGGCGCGTGGGTCATCGGCCCTTCGCGCGAGAGCGCGTTACCGCCGAAACGACGACTTGTTTGGCACGAGCGCCGGCTGGCAAAACAACAGCATGGCGGTTCTGGTGGCCGGGCACAATCGCGGTTCTCCAGGTACCGTCTTCCTGCTGCACACGGGCCACCCACTGCCACGGTGTCTGGTCGTTTGGCAGCTTCATTTCCACGACGATCGAATCACTTGATCGTCGAGCGACAACTTCTGGTGCCGGCGGCGAATCATCGCCAAGCCACGCCGACTCCGGGACCAGCGCGGGCTCTGCATACGGCCCGGCTTTCAACTTGTCCGCGATGCCGTCGTAATTCCGCATGAGTGCCTTCATGCTGAAGTGGACGTTACCAGTTGCACCGGGCTGAGCACGCGTGGCTTCAATCTGCCGCAGAATTTCGCGGGCCGACCAAGCGTCGCGCGACTCCGGCGTGCCAGGTCGACGGCGGACTTTCGACGTGAAATTGCCCGGCCAAAGATGCCGCTGCTTCACGTTTTGCTCGTCCCACCAGGCGAGCAGCTTCGGATAGCTCTGCCCCTTGCTGTCGATCTGCCAGTAGAGCTGCGGCGTGAGATAGTCGAGCCAGCCCTCCTGTTGCCACTTGCGTGCGTCGGCGTACAGCGTGGCGTATTGATCGAGCCCGACGATGCCCGTCGGGATGCCCGGGCCGCCAGATGCCGAACGGGCTGATGCCGACGAGCACCCACGGCTTGGCCTGCTTCACTTCGTCGTACATCCGCTCGATGAGGTGGTCGACGTTCTGCCGCCGCCAATCGTCGCGCTCGAGCGTCTCGCCGGCAGCGACGGCCCGCTCGTAGCTCGCATCGTCCGGGAAACGGCACGATCTTCCCGTCTTCGTCCTTGAATCTGATACGGATAGAAATAGTCGTCGATGTGCACGCCGTCGATGTCGTACCGCTTGACGACGTCGTTGAGCACCGCAATGAAATGATCGGCCGCCTCCGGCTCGCCCGGATCGAACCACAGGTACTCGCCGTACTTGCGCACGATCTCCGGATGGGCCATGGCTCGCATGATCGGCCGACGGCTGGCGACCATGCCCCGGGTGCCCGCACGCGGTACGGGTTGAACCACACGTGCAGCTGCAGCCCGCGGCGATGCGCCTCGTCGACCGCGAACTCGAGCGGATCGTAAAACGGCTCCGGCGGCTGGCCCATGTTGCCCGTGAGATACTCCGACCACGGCTCGAGCTTCGACGGATAGAGCGCGTCGGCCGCCGGCCGAATCTGCAGGATGATCGCGTTGAGATTCAGCTCGACCGCCTTGTCGAAAATCGCGACCAGCTCATGCTGCTGCCGTCGGCGGGCAGCCCCGGCCGCGACGGCCAGTCGATGTTCTGGACCGTGGCGACCCACGCGGCGCGAAACTCCCGTGCCACGGGGGGCGGATCATCTGCGGCAATCGCGTGACTGGCAACGGCGCAAATTGTGCTCGAGGCGAGCATCACGGTTGCGAGTGTTTGAATTCGTAAAATCACAGAAATCGCCTTTTCCGTCGACATCATTTAGCGGCCGGGAAGTCCCGCGCGGAGCAAGCTCGCCGCTAAATGGCGGGTGTACGCTCCGGCATCGCCCCGGTACCGCCAACATAACTGAGCCACGGCGACCCATCACCTATGTCTGCGCAGGCTGCTCACGTAATTGCGCACCTGCGAAAGCACTCGCAATTGGCGCGTTTGCGTTGGATGCGTACGCTTGAGTTAGGGGCGTTAACGGCTGGCGCGACATCGCGGCCAGGTCCACGCGGACAAGAGAAGATCATTCATGTTACGTTATTTCCGCCGTGTGCTAAAACTCGCACTGTTGCTTGTCTACTGCGTGGCTTTCGCCGCCCACGGGGCATTCGCCGAGCTGGCGAGCCGCACGATCTTTGTCGACCGCTTCGACTATACGGCGTCCAGCGCGAGCAACATCAATTCGATCATCAACAATGCGGCGAGCCTCGGGTTTACGGACGTCATGTTTCAGGTCCGCGGCCGGGCCGACGCGTTTTACAACGGCAGCATTTACGAGCCCAAGGCGACTGCGGCTGGAAGCGTGGATCCGCTTGCCGTGGCTCTCAACGCGGCGCATGCCAACGGGCTCAAGCTGCACGCGTGGATCAATTCCCTGCCGCTATGGAATCTGGACGCGGCTCCCAGCTCCAGCACTGTGCAAAACCCTTCGCTCCACCCGTTTAACAAGGTCACCAATCCCACGCCGGCGAATCCTGGCTTTCGCGTGTTCGACAACAACGGGATGGTGGAGCCCGGTAACGGCTATAGCACGTACGCGTTGTTCAACCCCGTGCTTCCTACGACTCACGACCACATCAAAAACGTCGTACGAGATATCGCCACGCGTTACGATGTCGATGGCATCCATTTGGATTACATTCGCTACGCTGCGGGCACCGCCTTCAACACGCTGCCGCACGACGACCTTTCGCATCAGATGTTCATGGATGCCACCGGTCTCGATGGCGGTAACGCTACGAACGCCGCGGCCTATCGTGGCTTCGTCATGAACCGAATTACGGACCTTGTCGCGTCGATCAAGCAAACGGTGGACACCGTGGAAATCGGTAACCCGGCTGATCTGAACGACGATCGTCTGATTGAGTTGAGCGCCTCGGTGTGGCGCGACCCCGACGTCGGCAAGAACGAGTACTTGCAGGATTACCGCACCTGGTTACAGCAAGACCTGTTGGACATCGCCATGCCGATGATCTATTTGGATAAAACGAACGACGCCACCTACTTCAACGCCAACCTTCGGAACACGCTCAATATCGCGACCAACGCACGCGTTTCGCCCACGGTGGCCAGCTACCTGCACACCGATCCTGCCCGCGGCGGGGGCGCCGCACTCACGCTGGGCGAAATTCAACGGGCATACGAGTTCGGCGCCGACGGGGTGGGCTTCTATGATTATCCGGCCTATGCCACGAAATACACCGCCGCCGAGCGGCAAAGGATCCAGAGCTTCCTCGAATCGCCCACCGTGCCCGGCAATGTGATCGACGACTTCGAATCCGATGAGGACCATTTTGGCTGGAACTATAACCTTTCGCCACAAACGACTGGTCTGGCCTCGGAAACGACCATCGAGCGCGTCACAACCGAAGCCCACGATGGCCTCGGCTCGCAACAGCTGAACCTTGTCAGCAACGTTCCCGGCGGAGCCTGGACTCTGCGACATAATTCCGGCATCGGCTCGGCTGCCGCGCCAGCCGGCAACGTGCCGCTCGCGGCCACGGGTTACGTCGGCTTTTGGCTGAAGACCGATGATCCGGGAATCACCGTGCGACTGGGCATCGACGATCCGGTTGGTGGCAATTCGGCGCTGGAGCAGGGCTATTCACAAAGTGTCGTAGCCGATAACCAGTGGCACCTTTACCAGTGGAATTTCGTCGACGATGCCCGCTGGGATGCGTACGCCAGCGGTGCAAACGGCAACATCGATGCCTATCTCGCGGGCGTCAACGTGACCATTGATTCAATCTTTTTCAGCGGCACCGGAAATGCACAGATTTATTTCGACACGGTCTCGCACAATTTCAACGGACTGCTCGCGGCCGCTGCATCGCTTACCGGCGACTACAACGATGATGGCCTGGTGGACGCAGTCGATTACGATGCTTGGCGTGCCACGTTCGGCCAACAGGTGTCTTCCGGGTTCGGCGCCGATGGTAATGACAACGGTGAAATCGACGCCGGCGATTACGTCGTGTGGCGCAAACAATTCGCCGCAGGAGACTCCAGTTTCGAGCTCGCCGGCAGCGAAGTTCCCGAACCAACGTCAGCGACTTTGGCTCTTCTCGTATTCTTCGCGTGGCTGACTTCGGCAAACTCAGTCGAGCGGGGGACGAGCCTCGGGCGAGTCCCCAAAGCTCTCTGATCCGCGATTCGTCACGCATCAACCCCGCCCGCGGACAATCAGGCGAAGCAGATTAACCGCGCCGACGACAGCCTGGGAGCAGCATTGAGAGCATCCCAGCCGCCAACACGAGCGATGCCGGCTCGGGAATGACAATCGCCTTAGCCCAGAACGAAATCGTGGTGGCCACGGCCGGCGCACCGGCGACCGATTCGCGTAAGCGAACCAATGGGTTCGGCTGGTTTGGTGTGTTCGAGGTCGTCAGCCGCAACCAGTTGGCCGGCGCGGGCCCGTCGGTGAGGAACGCAAAGTCGATCTGATTCGATTGCGTGCCAGTGTGGGCCATGGAGTTGGTCACCAGCGACGTGTTCGGCTGCAGTTGGAGGAGTGCGCTGGTCGAGCCGGAAAAGCGTGGCTCTTGAAACACGACTTCGGTGCCGAGAGTGGCCGACTCGAAGTTGGCGAAGTTGATCGGTCCTGACGACTGGATGGTGTTGTCGATGTCGTCGATCCACACGCGGAACCGCGTGGCGCCATCGACGACATTGGCGATGCGAACATGCTCCAGCACACCCCAATCATCGTCCAGCATGGCGTTGGCGGTTGTCCCGGCGAACGCCGTCAGTGGATCGGTGAGCGGCGTGAAAACGAAACGCTGCCAGGTGCCGTCAGCGTTGAGGGTTTGACCGTCGCGATTGACGAATTCGATGCCGTTTGCGGCGCCGCCGTTGGCCCCCACCAAGAGATTATTCGGATTGCCCGTCTCGCGAATGCCGATCGACATCAATAAAGATGCGGCATCGGCCGGCATGGCCGTGAGAAGAGATAGAAACAGCGCCGCGGTGACCGCTCGAAGTAAGGTTGGGCTCATTAGAACGACTCCCGCCGACGATTGCAAAAAGCCAAGTTGATAGTCAGAAAATCAGGACGAGTCTGGCCTTCGGGGCCTGCGTGTATCCTTAAGCTAACCACTTCTGCCAAGGCCGCAACCAACTGGTGCGCATTTTTTTCTCGCTTTTTCGCAAAAACGCTGGCGGCCAGGCACGAATTCGGTCAATCCAGGGCGAAGTCGACGGATTCCGGTCCATCGCTGGAAATCGATGCCGACAGCGTGGACCTGGCCTGCGTCGTGTATTTGGGAGGCAGCACGAACTTCGGCGGGGGTACGGGCTCGCCTTCTTTCCAGCCCGGTGGCAACGTGAAGCCGACGTTGATCGACACCTGGTATTCGCCTGGCGGGAGATCGATTTCGTATCCACCTTCGCCGGAAAGAGGCGCCGAGGCTGGCCTGCCACTTTGTGGAAAAAACGTGACGCTGCCGTTGGTGACGGTGCGCCACGGTACGAGACTTTGCCCTGCACCGGTACGGTGTCGGATGAGCCGCCGCCACAACCGGCTGCGACAAGCACCGCGAGCAGCAACCAATCGCGGGTGAAAGAGATTTGCACCTGGCGTGGCGAGCAGTGCAAAACGCTAATTGGCTGGGTGCGACCGGTCACATCAACTCGCTGACAATTAGAAGTCGCTGACGGTATCGTCCCCGTTACGCGAGCCGAGCGCCAAATACAGCTTGGCGTCGATGTCGTCCGGCATGAAGCGAACGCTGCCATCGCCATACGAGAAATTCACGCCGCCGCTGTGAAAGCTCGTAAACGGCAGATCATTCACTGAAAGCGTCCGCGGCACGGTATTCGCAACCGTGGGTCGATCTCCCAAATCGTTCTGGTGATCGATATAGCAACCCGTGTGTACGTTGTGATTGATCGGCACTTTGTCGCTCAAGTTCTTGGAAGCGAAGAAGGCCGTGTTGGGCTGCGGCCCTGCCAGGCTCGAACCGGTGGGGAGTCCAGGCCGACGGCCGTCGCCGCCGCTGGTGCCGTCCGCGTTGAGTGGATTCCGCCAATACGCGCCGATCATCCAGGCCCGCATCTGGTACCACCGCTCGCCGATGAGGAGCGTCTTGCTCGTGCCGTCGGTCACTTGCTTGAGCGAAACGGGCCAATCCTGAATGATCAATCCATCGTAATTGTTCGGGCCAAACAGCGCCGTTCCCCCGAAGACACAGTACTGGCCGGCCGTGCGGTTTTGTGGGCACACACCAGTGCGAGCGAAATAGGAACCGGTCACGCCGCAATAGCTCATGCCCTTGCGCTTTTCATTGCCAAATTTTTCGCGGGCAGTGCGGATGTCCGCGTCGCTGGGGCAAAGGTACATTGGCAAGAGCAACGAATTGACTTCGTCCAACAGGCTGCCGTAGGCGTCGCCGCTAGTCTTGTATCGGGCGACGGCATCCTCACTCACTGCGCTTTCTTCGACGTAGGGCAAAATCTGCACTGGCCAGCCAAGCCCACTTTGCTGTTCCCCCTTCGCATTGATCGAACCGATCGGCAGCTCACCCTTCGACGATTCGTAATTTAACACGGCCAGGGCGATGTTCTTGAGATTGTTCTGGCACTGTGTGCGTTGGGCTGCCGCCCGTGCGGCTTGGATCGCCGGCAGTAAGAGCGCCACCAGAATGCCGATGATGGCGATTACCACTAGCAGCTCGACGAGTGTGAACCCGCGAGCTAATGCATTACGCCGGATGCTTGAGAATTTTTTCATGGCGAATTCCTGCGGCGGTGACGCCCGACACATGTCACCAAGTATTACTTTTTCAACTTATCCAGCTCGTACTTCAGTTCTTTATCGCCGTCAATTTCCACGGTGAAAGGCGTGGATCTGACATCAGTGTAATAGTCGGGTATGAGCGACGTGCCGCCCAGCGGTTGGGTGAGGACGGAAAACGTGACGGCGTATTTACCGGCGAACACGCCGTCGCCCGGCCGGCGGGTGAACGCCTCGAACGAGCCGTCTTCGGCAATTTGGGCCGATGCGGCTTTGCGGATTTTCGCCGTGGTGTCGCCGGTCGGCTGAAAGCGAATCACGCGCACGCCGCCCGTGATTGGTGACCCGTCGGCATACCGGACGAGGCCGCGAACCTGATAGGACTCTTTGGCACCGCAGCCGGCCAGGCCGACGCTTGCCAGTGCGAGCGCAACACTAAACAGACATTGAGTGGGCCGTGCACTACGCTTCGAACCATTCATCAATTCGCCCCGCTAACGTTACGAAATGATCTTGCGCATGGCCGCCTCGCACGGCGTTGAACGGCGTGGCCAGTCCTGCTCACGGCCGCGGTGGCCGGGGAGGCGGTCCGGCCGGAGGGGAGCCGGAATCCTGGCTGAGTACCAGGAAATCCCACGGCGAGCAGCAGGGGCCAAGTGCGCCGTTCGTTTCGATGTCTTCGCTGATGAATTGCACGCTGCCGTCGCACATGGCAACGAATACACCTCCGGCATGCATGCTCCGAGAGGTCGCTTGATCAAAAGACCCGGGACCGTAGCACGACATGCACTCAGCTATTAGTTCCAGATTACCACCACAGGAAAACCCAGTGCCGCCGATGTCGTCTGAGTCCGGGCCGCAATAGTTGGGACCGTTATCGTCGCCGCCCCAGCCGTAAAAGGCGAGCAAGTTGCCGCCGGCATGGCCGAAGGCCCAGGTCCCTCTTGGATCGCCCTGAAATACGCCCGCGCGAATTTCAGCGACCATGATCGTTTTGCTTGTGCCGTCGGTAATTTGTGCGATCGTCGATGCGCAGTTGGGGCCCATTACGCCGCGCGAGAAAGCGTGCGGATCTGGATTACATTTACTGCCAATATTCCCATCGAAGCCATTCCAACCGCAGCTATCAGGACCCATGATCCCTGCGGGCTGCAGAGGGAACTTCGGAAGTGGGTGCGTCGCACCCAAACCGACGTTGGCCGCGTAGTTACCGCGGGCCCAATTGTCTCCCTGGGCCGTTGTGCCTTGGAATTTCACCTGGTTGTATTGGTCCGAAGGACAGAGCATGACGGGCAGCACGGTGCCGCGCTGGATTCTGTTTCTGGGGTCCCGCATGGGCACCGCGGCCTTCGTGCTCGGATCGATCAACACCAAAGAATCGTGCAGTGCTTGATTTTCTATGTTCGGCAGAATCGAAACGGTCCAGCTCTCGCCGAAATTGATGTTGCTGGCGATGTCCGAGATCACGCCTTTTACTAGGTTCGGGAACACGGTTCCCATCGGCAGGATCTTCTTCGACGATTCGTAGTTCAGCACGCCCAGCGCCACGTTCTTCAAGTTGCTCTGGCACTGCGAGCGCCGTGCCGCTTCGCGCGCCGCTTGAATGGCAGGTAAGAGCAGCGCCACCAGGATGCCGATGATGGCGATGACCACCAACAACTCGACCAAGGTAAAACCGCGCAAGTACGAGTGAATGCAAAAAAAGTGCGCTTCATATTCCCAACCCACCCCAACCGAGATAAGGATTACGCCTGCGCAGCGTACAGTATCTGCAGCCCCACGTTATGCTACTAAAAGCGGTGGTATTGGACAATGCGCGACTGCGCACTTGTGTATCTCGGGTGCGCAGATACTGCTCAGAAAACGCGGGCTCTTAGGGTGCGGGTCGACATCTTGTGGTGCGGACGGCATGATGAATGCCCGTCGCCTGACTGGTCATGCCCGGAGGACACGTTATGTCGCATCGTAAGCGGCCCAACGCACAAAAAATCAGCAAGCTTTGGAGTCAGATTGCGATTGCAACGATCGTGCTGATCGGCAACTCGTGCAGCTATGGGCCGTCGCCGGTGAGGCCGCCGTCGATCAATGCCTCGCGTGCCGGCGGCGAGGCTATGGAAATGTACGACACCAACGGCGACGGCGTCGCAACTGGCGCGGAATTGGACAAAGCGCCGGCGCTGAAAGCCGCCATGGCGCGGCTCGATGCCAACAGCGACGGCGGCGTGAGTGCCGACGAAGTGACTGTGCGCGTCGAGGCCTGGCAGGCGATGCGCACCGGTCTGGCCTCGGTTCGTTGCCATGTCACGCTCGATGGACAGCCGCTGGTGGGCGCGAACGTGGTTTTTGAGCCCGAAGCATTTTTGGGAGAGGAGATCAAAACGGCTGCCGGCAAAACGAATCAATTTGGTGACGCGGCGCCACGATTCCGCCCGAAGAACGACCTGATCCTACTCTTCCCGGCGGTGCGCACTTTGGGCTCTATCGGGTGCGCATCTCGAAGGTTGCGAACGGCCGCGAGTTGATCCCTGCGCGCTACAACACAGAGACGATTTTGGGGCAGGAAGTTTCCTACGACGATCCTGGAATGATCAACAACAACATGGGCTTTGCGCTGAAGAGCAGCCCGTGAAATCATTCAAAGACTCTCGCAGAGGCGCAGAGGACGCTGAGAAGGCAAAGATCGCTAATCTTCGCTAATCTCCACTAATTCGGATTGATGTCAATTAGCGACGATTAGCTTTTCTTCTGTCTTCGCGAACTCTGCGCCTCTGCGTGAGCTTTTCTTTACAGCTATTAACATCATGGGCTGAGTGACGCTGCTTCGCCGTCCATGCGATTCGCGAGATAGCGGTGGGTCTCGCGGTCGATGTCGTAAGAAATCGACTGTACGCTGCCGTCGCACATGGCCATGTTCATGGCGGCCGAGTGGGCGCTGCCAAACGCGTAGATATTCGGGTCGTCTACGCCGATGGTGTCCTGCCGCGGCTGGTACGAGAGCGGATCAATCGAGCTGCCGGGGCTCCAAGCCACGCGATGATTGTCCCATTCGTAGCCGGACCAGGCTCCTTGATTGTCGCCGTAGCGACCGTTGCCGAGCGTCGGCAATTGTTCGTACGTGTCGGCGCTGAGGAACTTTTCGCCAAGTAGATAAGTGTCCGTCGTGCCGTCGGGAATCTGGGCGATTTTTAGATCGCTACGGTAGTACATGATGCCGGTCTGGCAGAACCGCGACACGATCGTGTTGCCGCGGACAATCGTGGCCTTGCATGACGTATCGGTCCATTTCGGCGGATCGGTATTCAATACGGCGTAATTTCCCGGATGCCAGAATTGGTCAGAGCCGAATCCGTTCCCCGCGTGCGTGAGCGAATCGCCTGAATTCGCGGCGTAGTCCGACTTGGTTACCGCTGGGAGTGTTTCGACCCACGTTTGCTCAGTCACAGGTCCCCAAGCGTGCGGGTAGAGCTTTGCGGCGCGGCGCGTGGGACAGTGAAAGATCGAAATAACCGATTGATGCAATTTAATCGACGCGGCGCGAAAAGCGGCTGAGTTAACCGCCTGCCCGCTCCCCAGATCTCGTAGGCCTTGCTCCTCGATGTAAGCCAACAGGTTGTACAACCAGCTGCCGGGCTGATCCGGGCCGAATCCCCGGTTCGGATCGGCGGTATAGAACTTCGTCCATCCGCCGGATGGATACGAATCATGGGTGTCTTCGTACAGCAGACAACCCAGTGCGATGTTTTTGAGGTTGTTCTTGCACTGGCTGCGTCGGGCCGCCTCACGAGCCGCTTGGATCGCCGGCAACAAGAGCGCCACGAGAATTCCGATGATGGCAATCACCACCAGCAGCTCGACGAGTGTGAAACCAGTAGATCCGACGAGCCGAGTCGGACGAAAGCTGGGAGGAGGGAGCGGGGAGCGTGGAGCGGAGGGGATTGATTCACTCCTTGCTACTTGCTCTTGGCTCTCCGCTCGCCGTGCCGCTCGGACTTCGGCGAGCTCAGTCGAGTCGCTCGCGGCACCTACAACGCGAAACGTCGGATTCATCGCCGCATCTCCTGGGCTTTACAAACGAAACTGGCGTCGTGGGAATGTCCACGACGCCCGCCTCGCTCGTGTATCAATTCGCCCTGCCGCCAGGGAGTGCCATACTAACTGTGCCGGCGCCGGCCAGCGCCGAACAGGGCAATCGCGAGCATGGCTAACAAGCACGTGCCGGGCTCGGGCACACCCGCCACGCTGCCGCCGCTACCGGGCGCGGGCGTCCGGCCAAAGTTGGTTCGCCAGGTGGCATAGTCTTCTTGCGTGACCATACCGGGCGTCACGCCCGAGCCTTCGTTTTCGAGCTGCGTGCTGGTGCCCAACAGGTCGCGCCATACAACGTAGTCGGCGGCGTCGACGGTCCCGTTGTCGTTGTAGTCGCCGGCCACGCCGCCCATCGGCGGTACAAACGGCACCAAGCTGAACATGCCCGAGCTCGTTGTTTTGGCGGTCCAACTGCCGCCCGGGCTGAAGACCTGGAGGACCTCGGCCGTGCTGTGCGTGGTGTAGACGTTACCGGCAGCATCCAATTCGATCTCGTGATTCTGAGGAGATGTATTCGGGCTCGTCAGCTGGAAGCCGCTGAAATTGGAGATGATGTCGTCGGTCGTATCCGTCGGCGTTCCCTTATCATCAATCGTGATGATCGGCAGGCCGTTGTCATCCAAGGGGATCGCCAGCACCGCGAAAGGATTGTTGCTGGTCATTCCCAAAACGGGCGTCTCATTATGATTGGCACTGGGCAACGGGATGTGAACGACTTGTTGACGGCGCAGAAACATGGTCTTTCCGTCCGCTGAGATCTCAACGGAACCTGCCATACGAAAGATATCCTCGCCATTCCGTTCGGTTTCGGGAGTCGGGCCGCCCAATGCAGCGACGCCAATCGCACCATCCATGCCGTGGTCTGCGCGTCCATTCGCGCGAGTTAAACATTACTATCGGAGTTGAACCTGTTGGATCGGCGTCCAGATTGGCATCGACGATCAACAGCGATGGCTGATCTCCATTACTGCGCGGCTGCGTGAGGTAATACAGTTCGTGCTGCGGGGAGTAATGCATGTCCGCAAGTACGGTCGGAACGGAGTTGAACCACTGAGTTCCAGTGGCCTGCGTCTGCGCCGGACCATGAACCCGATTCAGCTCAATGCCTTTGATGACGAGGTCCGGCACAACGAAATCGCTTTGCGGCGGCGGTGTGTCGCCGTCATAGCCTTGTGGGTTCGTTGTGAAATTATGGTTACCGACGTTCCACTTCCAGACATTGAGGCGGTCAGATATGACCGATGGCGTTTCCACGGTGGCTTCCAATAACACATCCAGCGCAGTGACGGTCAGATTGTTGCCGATGGAACCCGTGACGTAGGGCGCAGAAGTGGTTCGACTGTGCAGATCGTCCGCATTGTTCGTGTTTCGGATCGGGAAAGCTGCGTCCTCGCCATCTTGGATCGCCAACAACGGGCCTCCGCTGGTGAGGTTTGGTGACGCCCATTTGATCCCGCCCGTATCTACTGACCAGTCTGCGGCAATGATGTTGCCTGCTTCATCAAGAGATATTCGCCAGGGTGATCGGTAACCGCTCGGGCGCGTTGCGAATGGCGTCGTGTGATCACTGTCGACGACCCACGCGGCAGGTACTTTCGCCTGCGTCGTATCCAGCGGGTCGGCAACAATTGCAAAATTGCTCGCCAGATTTACGCCTTTTTGATCAGCACTCAACGAATAAATGCCCTCGCCCAATGTCCGCGCAGGAATGGCGCCGGCGACCGCCGTCGACAGGTTAGTGGCTTGCGCCACATAGACCGTGCCGAAGTAGGGGCTCGACGGATTCTTGTTCACAGCCAGGCCAGTCGGCCGCTCAAACCGCGTGAACAGGTTGGCCGGATCGCTGAGTTCGGTCCACGCGGCCGGGGCCGCCTTGGAGACTGCGATTTCGAAATTGGTAAAGCTCATCATGTCGAACGTGTGTCGCCCGACGGTCGCGTTGTTGATCACCAGTGGATTTCCACCGTCACGCGTGATCGTGACGATATCGGCGGCTTCGTTGAGCACGAATTCCCAATTCGTCCCACCCATGTTGCGCACCCCCGAGGCATACGGAACCGCCAACACTTGCGAACTCACAGAGCCGAAGCAGCCGGCCACAAACATCATTGCCAAACAGCGGAACTTCACTCGCATTGAAAATCTCTCCACCTAGTTGAAGATCACGGCATGGAACTCAACGCGACCACGACTCCACGGCTAACACAGATGCCCAACGATATGAGTAAGACACGCCGCCGACGGGAAACATCGGCAATGGACTGCCCCATCAAGTGCCGCCCACCCTCAACACCCAGCGGCCAAAAGTTCACCCCACCCACGTGCAAGCCCCGATAAACAACCGCTATTGTATCAAGCGGTTGCAAACGTCCTTCCACAAAACACGACTTTTTTTCTCGGTTTCGCGCACTGCTTCGCATCTGCGGAAAGGGGCGATGCAATGAGGCCGAGTTGGGGAGTATCGGCGTGACACGGCGAGGAATGGATTTGCCCCGCGACTCGTCTGAGCTCGCCGAAGTCGACGGAGTAGGCTTGAGCGATCGCGCCGAGTTGCAATCGCAGCCGGGCTACTTCCGACGGCGTGGAGACTTCATGCGTGCGCCGAGTCCACAAAATAGTAAGAGCATCGAGGTACCCGGCTCCGGCACCGACGCTTGCGAGCTGCCGCTACCGCTGTTGATGCCGAAGCGCGACCGCCAGTACGTGTAGTCGGCATCATCTACTGTCCCAGGGCTCGCACTCTCGTTCATCAGAGGTCCGCCGTTGCGCCAGGTCACATAGTCGGCGGCGTCGACGGTTCCGTTTCCGTTGTAGTCGCCCAGCACGCCGCCTGCGGTGAGAGGCTGCAAACTGAACGTGCCATCGGAACGAGTGATTGCCTTCCAATTGCCGCCGGGACTGAAGACCTGCACCAACTGCCCGGTGAGCAGCGGATCTTCACTGGTCGTGCTGACAGCGCTGTTGGCAACGTACAGGTTTCCAGCGGCGTCGAATTCCACCTTGCGCCGGAGTTATGAGCGCCGTTGTCGCCGAGAGTCGTGATGTTGATTACGTTGGTGATCATGCCGCCCTCAACCGTAATATCGGGGATACCATTCTCGTCGAGCGGAACAAGATAGACCGCACCGTCGCCAAGCCCCACGTGCGTGCTGGAATCGGCGCCGTTGCGGTGCAGAACCAGGTACTTTCCGTCGGGCGAGATCGAAATATCCCGGACGCGGCGGAATACGTCGTTATTTGGATCCGCCAACGTGGTGTCACCGTCGAGGTTATCGTCGATCGTGAATTGAATGGAGGACCATAACAAGGTGGGGTCGTCAGCGTCCGAGCCGTCGAGCGCGGCGTCGATGATCGCCACAGCGGCGGACGTGTCGCCGTTGGCTCGCGGCTGGTTGACGTACCAATGTCCGAACCGCTCGCTGTAGAGCATGCCCGAGGCCACGCCAGGACCGAAACGCGCCAATCAGATTGACACTTCCATCTGTGTTCGTGGGAACGCTCAGAGAATTGACAACCAATGTGGGAGCCAGCGCATCGTAGTTCGTGGCGCTGCCGACGTTGTAGCGCCAGATACTGTTGGTATCGTTGTTCGGCGAGGCGAGGTCCACGTCGAGGTCTTCGTCCATGGTCCACAGTGTTAGGTCAACGCCGACGGTGCCTGTTGAGTACACTCGGGCCGCACTCGAGCCATGCAACGGAATTCGGCCGAACTCATCCGACTCCTGGCTGAAGATGCCGCCCGCGGGCCCATTGCCACCACCGTCGGCGACCGGGTTGCCATCGGCTGTGACGCCGCCGAGCACGAGACCGCCCATGGCCAAATCGCGGGAAGCGTACTTGACGCCGCCGGACAAATCGGACCAGTCGCTGACAAGTAAGTTGCCGCTGGCATCGAGGTTCAGCCGCCACGGTGATGACGTCGTGCTGCCCGCGACGTCAAAACCGGGATGCTTCGCTTGCGAAGTGTCGTTCGGATCGGTTACGGCAGCAAAACTGCTGGCCAGGTTGACACCTTTCATATCGGCCGTGAGAGAGTAGATGCCATCGCCCTGCGCCCGGCCTGACTTGGTCGCGGCCACCGCCGCTTGACTCACGTACACAGTACCGAAGTATGCCAGATTTGCCGGATTCTTATTAATCACCACGCCGCTGGGGATTGTGAAATCGTCGAACATATTGTTCGGATCGGTAATGGAACTCCAGGCGGCCGGCGCTCTTCGATACTTCAATGGAAAATGCGTTGAAGTTCATCATGCTGAACCTATGGCGGCCGACGGTTCCGGGCAGCGTGACGGCATTGCCCCCGTCGCGCAACACGGTGACGGAATCTGCCGCCTCGTTCAGGACAAATTCCCAATCCGTTCCGCTCAAGTTACGAACGCTCGACGCGTACGGAACGGCCCAAGCGGAGATCGATTGCCCGGCGGCCAATAACAAAGTCAGCATCGCCAGTCGATAGTTGCGGTGAAAGCGTCGCATGAATATCCCTCCCGGGGAAACCCGCTGTCGCTAATGGTGCGAATTGAGTTCTGCGCGGCTCTGCGCGGTCGTCCCACGGCGCAATTGCTCAGCAACTGCGCACGATCGGAACATCTCCACGGCCACCACAGAATGACGAATGGTTACGCCTGAAACGTATCCATCCAAGCTGCCTACCGAGAAGCAGCCCGGACACAGCGGCTTGCCCGCCCCAGCGGCATGCCACTCCACCTAACCCAAGGCGACCGCCGCCCCACGGCAGATCGCCTCCCCACACGCTCACATCATACCAACTGTTCGCCCCAGAAGACCTCACCATTCGCGAATTTTTAGCTCAATTTCTGCGCACAATGTTGCAGCTGCAGCCTTATTTTTTGGGACTTCGTTCATGTCGGTTTTGATCAGCGGCGGCGCCAGTAGGCACCCGCGGAAACAGCGAGCGCTACAAGCACCAAGCTCGCCGGCTCGGGAACGCGGACGAATGTCGGCGGACGCATAATCGCGTCCGGTGTACCATCGGCCGCAAGCTGTAAATTCTCGCGGTAGGCAACTCCAAACGCGGCGCTGTGCAACCCTGTAGTGAAGTTGAATGTCTGGTTATTG
Organism: uncultured Planctomycetota bacterium; assembly: GCA_963786455.1. Classification (GTDB taxonomy): domain Bacteria; phylum Planctomycetota; class Planctomycetia; order Pirellulales; family Lacipirellulaceae; genus JABDGM01. The sequence goes on from CAWAZX010000027.1 coordinate 209,772, forward strand.
AATCGAGCCACACCAGCCCCGGCCGAATTGATGTCGATGCCCAGTCGGTACCAACCGGATGGCGTGGAGCTCAAGTCGACCGTTGCGAGAATTGTCCAATCAAACGGAACCGTTCCACCTAGGCCGGCGTCGCCGCCGTCGCCCGCATCTACCAGATACAGCTTCTCGGAGACGAGGTTGGTTGGACCGGGCGGGTCGTTGGGATTCGGCGCGGCAACTTTCTCATAGATCCACGCTACGCCCGTCGTGCCGTTCTGAGTGGGGTCGGGCCCACCGACTTGGCCGCTAATATCCGTCAAGTTGTTAAGCGCCTCGGTACTGCCAATTCCATAAACCGTGAATTCCGAGCCGCGGAAAAGTGTCCCGGTGGCATTCGAATTCTGCGGGAAGTCGCGGGTGTCAATATACGCGAAGATGTCGAATTTCGATCGCGCGGTATTAAACGTTTCGGTAGGAGTCACGGCATTTCCGCCGCCGGATGAATCCCACGCGATGATCGCGCAATTGGGAGAAACGGGTGGAGCTGGTATGGCGTTGGGATTGTTGACATCCGCCACACCCGGATTAATGACGCGCGGCGGTACGAACGAGTAACCAAATCCGGGAAGATCGGAGCCCACCGCCGCTGCGGAAACGATCGGCGGGATGTATTGATTGACGTTGACTGGATTATTGCTCGTGCCCGGTGTGTTTGGACGAAAACCCCAATCGCGGCCGTTATTGTTGGTGTCGCGGCCGTCGACAAATCGCGCCAGACCGGCGCTGGAGACGAGCGGAGTGCCTGTCAAGTCGCTCGATTGATTATTGCCCCAGACACCGGGACCAACGTTGGAGGCGACATCCGCCGGAAGCACACCATACGAGGTGGTTCCCTTATTGGACTCGTAGAGTACGGCATCGACGAGCGCGGCTCCGTTACGCAGCTCCACCGTTTCCGCGTCGTTCTCCAGGAAGCCAGCCGCCGCAGTCTGATTCACGTTGAGCACACCCGTATTGCCGATCACATAGAACGCTCCGGGATTGAGCATCGTGCCGGCCGTGATCACGGTCGAGGTGTTGGGACCCGTTGCATCTTGTCCGCCGAGCGTCCAGCCGCCGATGGCTTCGGCGACCGCACCGTTGTTGTAGAGCTCGACATACTCGCGGTCATCCGCGGCGCCGCCATCGTCATAGACGACCTCGTTAATAATCACCGCGGCGCACGACATCGCCGACGAAAAGAAAAAAGCGCAGACGGCTGCGCCATAGATAAGTCGGTGCATTAGCTCACTCCTTAATCAACTGTCCATGCCTGGTTCGATGTCAGCTCAACTGACTATTGTGTTTGCCGATTTACAAATCGCGCTGTCGATTCAACCCAATCTCCCTCGCGTTGCTAGTGCCATGAATCCCGCGATACAGCAGAGCACGAGGCTTGTCGGTTCGGGGACTACCCGCACGTTGTCGATTAGCGTGAACAGGAGGGCGCTGTCATTCACGTCCGTGGAGGACGTCGCGTTTGTGTCCGAATGTCCGAAGAAGATATTGTTGCCGGTGAGGACGGTATCATCGGCGACGGGGACCGTCGAAATCAGCTTGCCGTCCACTTTCCACAGCACGTTGGGACCGCTTTTGGTAATTTCCACTCTGTGCCAGGTCATGCCGGCCGAGCCAACGAGCGTGTTGCCGGTTTGTTGCGGAAACAGAGCGAGATGAGCTGCGGGCGCTGCCACGTTGCCAAAATTCGCATAGTAGGCGTCGCTATGATTACTGCTTCCGGCCTGAATGCCAGCGGCATAAATTCCGGGTGCCGTATCGGCATACCGCGTGACTCCGGCGGGTGCAGGTGAGTAAGCTCGCCAATCGCTCGACGAGTTGCCATCGGTCGTGCCGCCGAACCAGATACTGTCCTGTGTTCCGCCCGCCCATTGCGCGACGGTGCCGCTCGTTCCCACGCCAAAAGTGGACAACTGAGTGGATCCGCTTCCGCCGGCCGGAAATGGCCCGTTGAAATTCGCCCACCAATCGAACAGCACGCTGTAATTGCCAGTAAAGCTTCGGCCATTCGGCGAAACGCTCACTCCACCGAACACTCCACTGGACTGATTGGCTTGCAACTTCAATCCGCGTGTGCCAGCCCCAGAGGGGGCCGCCGGAATGCCGGCCGTGCCATAGTTGAAGAAAAAGTCGTGTGCTTCGTCGGTCGTTGCTGGACCCTTGTTGATTGTCCAATTCGCTGTCGGATCGACTTCGAAGTTCTCCGAGAAGAGTGCGGCACCAAAAGAAACGGCTGGCAGCGCCAGCGCAGCCGCGAGCGAAAGCACAATTTGGTAGAATTTCATTAGACCCTCCCATCGAAATTCAGACTCCGAGCCCACCACACTCGGACGAAGAGATAAATCCGCCTGCATCATGCCTGCGGCTACGGCCGCCTGTCAAGCAATTGTGAGACATTTCCACGCAAATCTGTTTCCTGTTGCGCATATGGGAGACTTCTTTGCGCGTCGGATACGATTCCCTGGTGGTTTGCGCGAGTTGGCGTGAATTGTGAATCGAGATCCGAAGACAGGAGCCTACGATGGGAAAAGTAGGCCGGCAATCGACGGTGCTGACGGCGTTTCCGCATCGCCTGGCTTAGATTCCGTCCGGTCGGAAGTGGCGCGAATTCGATTTGCGTCGACCTCGACATTCGCTTTTCGGTCAGCCGCCACAGTGGCGATCAGCAGGTCCCAACTCTCGTGAGGTGGCGCCGCTGACACTTGAGTGTGGCCGACGAACGCGCGCGGGCGTGCCGTAAGTGACGAGTGACGCGCTGCGAGTTGAGTTGCTGTGGACAGTGGGTCAAACATTACGGCGTTCTGGCTGAGCGTCACGACTGCTTGTGGTGCCGTAGGGATTAACGCCGATCCAATTGCGCCAGGAATTGTGCCGAACTGGGCCCGCCAGGTCTGGTAGTCGGCGTCGTCAACCATGCCGTTGCCGTCGGCGTCGCCGAGCGTACCCGGCAACACGTTCGTGCCCTTGTTCTTGCGCCACATTGCGTAGTCTGCCGCATCGATTGTGCCGTCATAGTTGAAATCGGCCGTTGGGCGTGAAAACGCGGCCAGACCAAAGAACGCGATCACGCGGTCGATCACCGCGGCCCGATTTGCTGCTGTGGTGATTGTTTCAAACGGGAAACCGAACATCACGATGCCGCCGCGCCCTTCCACACCGGCGACTTGAATCGCCGCGTTGCCCCCGGTGCCGCCGCTGTAACCAAGCGCCGCTTTGGCGGCCGCTTGCGGATTGATAACGTCGGGAAAATCGGAGTTGTAGAACAGTGTGCCGTTGTCGAACGAGAAGCTCAGACCGGCAAAGATGCTGCCCGTGCTGCCGGTCACCGCGTAGGTATTGGCATCATCGGAAACGTAGTTGCCCTTGAGGGTGTTCTCGAAGAACGTGCGGCCGTTATTCTGTTGATCGAGGTCCCAGGCGATCTCGGCGCCGGAGAGAAACAGGTTGCCGCCGGCGGCGATGAATTGCTCGACCTTGGTTTGCTCGGTGGCGTTGAACGTGTCGTCGGCAGTCGATTCTTCGCCGAGGATCCAGATCACCGTGTCGTAATCGGTGAGGTTGACGCTGCCGCTGATCACGGCCTCGTTGCTCGTGCTGTCCACGTGCACGCCCGGCGCGGCCGCGTGAATGGCCGTCGCCACTTGCACGACGTAATCGCGCGAATTGCCGGATCGCAGGCCGGACGCGGTCGACCGTGTTCGCTCCGCCGAAGGGCTGTTTGTCCGCCATCGCGCGGTCGATGCGATCGAAGCCGTTGACGACGAGCACTTGCTTCGTCCCCGCCGCTGGGCAGCACGGTGAGGACTTCCGATGCCGGCGATTCGCCGCCCTCGTTCACGGCCACGACCTTGAAGTAGTACGGCAAATTGGCGTCGTAACCGGATAGTGTCGCCGTCGTCGTCGCGCCGCCGGTCACCAACGTGCCGCCGTCGAATCCGTAGCCGTTCGTCGAAGCGTAAGATGCGATAGCCCGTCGGCCGCGTCGCCCAGATACGCGTTGGCCGCCGGCGGCGTCCAGGAAATGGTCACGCTGCCGGCAGCGTTCGATTCGGCCCGTACGCCGGTCACGGCGTCGCTGGCAGCTTTGTCCAAGGCGTCGCGTTGCCGTCGACGGAGCGGAAATAGTTGACCAGTCCCTGGTACGTGGCCCGGGCCAGCGCGTCGCGGACCTTGCGGATCGCGCATCAGCTCGGCGTCCAGTTGGTTGTCATGGAACGCCACTTCCACGATCGTGGCGTCGAATTCGTTGTTGATCTGCTAGTTGTTGATCTCGCCGAATTCGATGTCGGAGCGGTCGAGCGTGACATTGGTGCCGCGGTTGAACCAGTCGTGCTCGAATTGGCCGTTCTGGGCCACCAGATCGTCGTTGATTTCGCGGCCGAGCGTGTTGGCCAGCAGGAACTGATTGGGCGTTCTGCTGGCTGGTGTGTTGTTGCCGTTGTACAGCCCCAGCACGCCGCGGCCGCCTGCCGCGTTGGAATGGAAACTGACGAACACGCGGTCTTTCAACGCGCCGTCCTGCTCGCGGTTCATGTACTCGGCATAGCGGGGCGAGAGCCGACACGGTGGCATCGCGATCGTTGAGATCCTGATTCCCTTGCGCATCGACCTGCAGATACTCGCTGAGTGGAATTCCCTGCGAGCGATCGACATGCCATTTGACCCAGTACAGGCCGGCTTCGTCTTCGCGGGGCCGCCCGGAGACGCCGCCGCCGCGGTTGATGTCGCCCATGCCGTTGCCGAAGCGGATCATGTCGGCGATCACCGCATCGCCGGCAGCGCTCGAGCGGTTGCTGATGTCGACGTAGCCGCCGGTGCCGGCGTCGAAATAATACGTGCCGAGATACACCAGGCCGTTGCCCACGCGGCGGTGATTCACCGTGACTTCGGTGATGCCGCCTGAATGATTCACGCGGATAGAGCTGGTCCGTGGCACGGTTGCCGCCGGACGACGTCCAGGCGTACACAGGATAAAAGCCGGCCTGCGGGAGATTCGGTTGGTAGCGGGCGTACGCCGTTTCGGTGAGCGATGTCGTGGCGAACCGATACGGCACGTCGCCCGCGCTGCCGAAGTACACCGCGGCGGAACTGTCCGACCAGTTGCCGGCAAAGGTGACGCCGGCGTCGTCGTTGTCGAGCACGACTTCGTTGGTTTGATGTCCGACCGGCCGCAGCGGAACAACCGTGGCACCGGCGCGAAACAGGTAGTCGGCCAGGAATGTCATCTGGTCGACATTGCCCAGGTCCTCGATCATCTCGAACAATTCGGCGCGTTGAAAGCTCCACGTTCCGTTGCCTTCGTTGTCGGCCGTGTAACCGTGCCCGCCGTGGATGTAGACGATTTTGCCGGAAAGGCCGCCTTGCGGTTGCGTGCCGACATCGACCAGTCCGGCGGCGGAGAGCGGCAGCCGCGACTCGAGCGGTTCGAATGCCAATATGCGGCGGAGACCTGTGGGCCGATCGCCGGCGATCATTCCGATCACAATCGCCGACGTGGCCACGATTACACGCTTCGCGCAGCCGACCCAATCCATCACAACCCCTTTCACACAGTGAAGCACATCGCGAAGCATCAAATCGATTCTAGGCGGAGTACGGGGACAGGTCCATTTTTGCGCACTGCCGCAATTGGGCTGCGAAGACCTTGAACAAAGACGGACCAGTCCCCTTGCGCAACGGCATTATTCCCCCGCCGCTTTGCCAGTTCCCCGTGGGTCGCTGATGCCGACGAGCTTCCCGTCGTTTGTGACCGCGATCGCTTGCGTGCGGCCGGGCCGCCGTAACCTCGTCGAGCGCGTGCCCGCGGGCTCGCAGCCCGTCGATGACCGGCTGATCCAAACCTTTTTCGTAGGTCACCACATTCGGCCGCCACTGGTGATGAATCCGCGGCCGATCGACCGCGTCGGCCAGCGAATGATCGAGGTCGATTTGCGCAGGATCGCCAGCACCACTTGCGTGATGATCTTTGGCCCGCCCGCGGCGCCGACGGTGAGCACCGGCTTTCCAGTGGCGTCGAGCACGATCGTGGGGCTCATGCTCGAAAGTGGCCGTTTGCCGGGCGCAACGCTGTTGTTTTCCGCGCCGACCAGGCCGAAGGCATTCGGCACGCCGGGATAGATCGAAAAATCATCCATTTCGTTGTTGAGCACTACGCCCGTGCCAGGCACGATCACTTTGGAGCCGAAGCCCGTGTTCACCGTCGCGGTGATGGCGACCCAATTGCCGGCCGCGTCGGCGGCAGCGATGTGCGTGGTGTGCCGGCTGAAAAGATCCTGTCGCCAGTTCGGCGGAGAGCCGTGTGCGGGCACGTCGATCGCTCGCTGCGGATCGATCTTCGCCGCCAACTGCTTCGCGTATTCCTTCGACGCCAGACCGCGCGGCACGTCGACGAAATCGGCGTCGCCCAGCCAGTGAGCGCGATCGGCGAACGCCAACTTAAACGCTTCGGCTACGATGTGGGCAGACGCCGCGCGGTCCGCCTTGTACATTTCGGGCAGGTCGAAGTTTTCAAGAATGTTGAGGATCTGCGCAACGTGGACGCCGCCGGAGCTGGGCGGTGGAAAGCCGACGATTTCGTAACCGCGGTAGGTCGAGCGCAGCGGCTCGCGGAGTTTGGCCTGATACGCAGCGAAATCGGCCGCCGTCATGATGCCGCCGTTGGCCGCCATCCAGTCGCCGACTTTTTTCGCCAGTGGTCCGCGGTAGAACCAATCGATTCCGTGCTCGGCGACGTGCCGGTACGTGTTGGCGAGGTCGCGCTGCACGAGCCGCTCGCCTTCTTCGAACGGGCTGCCATCGGCGTGCAGTAGCACGGCACGTGAGCCGTCAAACTTCCGCAAGTTCTCGGTCTCGCTTCGAATAGCGCCGGCGAAACCGCTGCTGATGGCAAACCCTTCTTCTGCCACTTTGACCCCAGGCTGGAGAAGCCGTGCAAGCTTCATCGTGCCGCAGCGATCGATCGCCATTTGGTACGCGGCCAGCGCACCGGAATGCCGGAGGCCAGCGGCCCGGTCTGACTGGCTTCCAGCAGCGGCTTGCCGTCGCGCAGGAACATGTCCTTGTGCGCGGTGGCCGGCGCCATTTCGCGACCATCAATCGCGGTGAACCGGCCGTCCGGCGTGCGAATCAGAATCAGGCAACCGCCGCCGATGCCCGAGTTATTGCCATCGACGACGCCCAGCTGTCAGCGCCGCAGCGACGGCCGCGTCGACGGCGTTGCCGCCGTCGCGAAACACATCGGCCGCAGCGTCGGTGGCAATCGGATGCCCAGTCGCTACCATCCACCGCGAACCCGTCGCTTCATCGGCGGCCGCCGGCGAAGTGGCACCACAAATCACGCATAGGACCGGAATGAACAACAGCCGTAATGTCCAACGAATTTTGGAAGTGAAATTCATTTTCGATGTTCTATCAATTCAGTTAGCCACAAAAAACACGAAAAGGCACGAAAACAATCAGGAGGGTTGGAATGACATCAGGTATTTCTTGATTTGGAGTTTTGGTGCGCCGAAGTTGATGAGCAAGCCTGTCTCGATGTGCGCGGATTTCAAATATCCGAGGATTTGCGCAATATGTTCTTCTGCCACGTTTTTGCATGCCTTGATTTCTACAATTAAACATCCCTCAACAAATAGATCCGCAACATAGCCACCCAGAATCGTGCCATCTTCATCGTAGACAGTGAGCGGGTGGTGCTGCTCCACTTGTAGTCCTAATTTGCGAAGTCGATGCGCAAGCGCATTCTCATAAACTTTTTCAAGATGTCCATTACGATGGTAGGAATGAATCGCAAAACTAGTTTCCCTCACAATGTCGCACAGTTGATTGATGTTCTCCCATGCCATGACCATTCCGTCTTTCTTTTCGTGACTTTTTGTATTCTTTGTGGCTTCCCATGTATTGGATCAGTCGTATAGCAGAAATAGCGTGCGTCGCTCTCGGAACTGCCGCACCTGCTGGTCACTGAAGTCTAGAATGTCGGCGACATCATCGCCGGCGATGACGCGGCGATGGACTTCGTCGTTGCCCAATAGTCGCATGTAGTTGTCGGTCTGCCAATTGTCCGAGTGCAGCTTGCGAAGGGCCTTGGCGACGACCATGCCCAGGTCAAACGATCGAAAGCGGTTCCAATCGGTGATGACGAAATTGAGGCCGCCGCATTCCTCGCCTGCGAATTTGCTGCTGGTGGGCGTGAAGCGGATCGGCACGACGCGGACGCCGGGCGGATTTGCCCGGTTGACCAGCTCGGCCAGCTCACGTTCGCGAATCCACGGTGCGCCCATCACTTCAAACGGCGTGTCGGTGCCGCGGCCGACGGAAATGTTCGTTGTTTCCAGCAGGCCGATGCCGGGGTAGAGCAGGGCCGCCTCCAGCGATCGCATGTTCGGCGAAGGGTTTACCCAATTGAGTCCGGTGTCGAACAGGTATTGGCCCCGCTGCCAGCCTTTCATTTCGATGACGGTGAGCTTCACGTCGATGTTGCGTTCCTTGGCGAACATGCGGGCCAGCTCGCCGACGGTCATGCCATGCCGCACGGGAATCGTGTGATAGCCGACAAACGACTCGCGGCCGGCGTCCAGCAGCGGGCCCTCGATGATTTCGCCGCCGATCGGATTGGGCCGGTCGAGCACGACGAATTCGATGCCGGCCTCCGCGGCGGCTTCCATCGCCAGGCCCATCGTCGATGCGTACGTGTAGAACCGCGTGCCGATGTCCTGGATGTCGAACACCAGCGTGTCGATTCCTTCCAGTTGTTCTGGCGTCGGCTTGCGCGTCTCGCCGTACAGGCTGAACACGGGCACGCCGGTCGCTTCGTCGACCGAGTCCGTGATGCCGTCGCGATCTTCCGTGCCGCGAATGCCGTGCTCTGGGCTGAACAAGGCGACGAGCTTCACGTTCGGCGCGGCGTGCAGCAGATCAGCGGTCGACTTACCGTTTCGGTCCAGGCCGGTGTGGTTGGTGATCAGGCCGACGCGTTTGCCGTCGAGCTTGCTTGAAGTTGTTTGCGGCAAGGACGTCGATGCCCAGACGGACGGACGAGGGGGAGTCGGGGAGAGGGGGAGAAGGGGAGGCAAGCGATGCGGATAAGTCTCCCTGTCTCCCCGTCTCGCCCTCTCCCCGTCTGATTGCACGCACAGGCGATCGTGCCGATGCGGCCGGCGAGGTCGTTCACTTCGCCGATGCCATCGGGATGCAACCGGTTCGAGAGGAAAATGACGTACAAATCCAAGCTCCGGATCGATCCACATCGCGGTGCCGGTGAACCCGCCGTGGCCGAACGCTCGGTCCGTCATGAATTCGCCGCGGTTGCGCGAGTAGGCACTGTTGCTGTCCCAGCCGAGTGCACGGCGCTGGCCGTCGATGTTGCGCGGGCGCGATCATTTCCGCGACTGCTGCCGAGCTCAGAATTTGCACGTCGCCCGAATGGCCGTGTTGCAGCATCATTTGCGCGTAGATGGCCATGTCCGCGGCCGTGCTGAACAGGCCGGCGTGACCGGCGACGCCGCCCATTTTCGCCGCGCGTGGGTCGTGCACTTCGCCCATGAGCCACTCGCCGTCGCGCTTCTCCGTGGTGGCTGCGCGGGCCTTCAAATCGTCCGACGGCAGGTAGCCGGTGTCTTTCATGCCGAGCTTTTGGAAGATCTCTTCCTTGGCAAATTCGTTCACCGGCTTCCCGGTGACGCTTTCGATGATCTTGCCCAGCAGGATGAAGCCGACGTCGGAATACTTGAACTGCGTGCCCGGCTCGGCGAGCGGCTTCAAATCGCAAATTTTCGGCTTGGCCGACGTCCAGCCGTCGTCGTAATCGTCGAGCGAGTTGTCGGGAATCAGGCCGGCCGAATGGACGAGCAACTGCTCGATCGTGACGTTTTCCTTGCCGTTGGCCGCGAACTCGGGAAAGAACTTGGCCACCTTGTCTTGCAGCCGCAACTGGCCGCGCTCGATGAGGATCATGACGCTCGTGGCCGTGGCCATCGGCTTGGTGAGCGAGGCCATGTCGAACACGGTGTCCGTGGTCATCGGCACTTTTTCCGGCTCGATACTGCGGTGGCCGTAGGCGCTCTCGAACACGATGCCGGCCCGCCGGCCGATGAGCACGACGCAACCCGGCATGTCGCCGCGCTCGATCGAGCGGGCCACGACATGCTCGATGCGGCTTTCCAGCGCCGGATCCATACCGGCCGACTCGAATGAAATCCGCGCTGGCGCAGCCGGTTGTGCGGAAGCATGCACGGCCTGCAGCAAGAAAACACAAGCCATCAAGTGGTAAGCTTTAAGCGTTCTGAAAATCGACATACGGACGTTTCAGTGTGATGCGTACTCTACGTGGATGCGTGCTCTTTTTGCACCGCGCGATCAAGGAGCATATTGAGCGCTAGCCCAACCAGGACGATTGTCCCGCTGCCAACGAGCGAATACCACAACCAGTGCAGCGGTTTCTCAAACAAGCCCAACTGTGTTCCAAACGCCGCGCAGCAAGTACGATTGTACCAGCGGAAAATGCCACCAGCGCCACTTTCTCCGACGTCTTGCGGTGCGATCAGGCTGAGGAAATACAGGCCCAGAATCAGGCCGGTGGAAAAGCCGGCAATGCTCAGCACCGCATTGATGATGGCGCTGGTCATATCGAACGCGTAAGCCGCAATCGCCACGGCCGCCTGCACCACCGCGAAAAGTAGCGTCAAGATTCGCGCCAGTCGTAACGACTGCCGGTCGGTCATTCTCGACACCGGGCCCGCGAGCCAATCGTTCATCAGCGAGCTGGTCACCGAATTCAAGCAGCTCGACATGGATGCGGAAAACACCGCCGCCAGCACCAGGCCGCGCAAACCGGTGCCCGTGTGGTTGACGACAAACGTAACCAGGGCCTGATCGCCTTTGGCAATCGGCGCCGGCGGAGGATTGTTGGAAAAGAACCACGCCAGCTCCACGCCGATGAACAAGAAGAATGCGAACTGGAAAAACACGATGAAGCCGCTCAAGGCCAACGCCCAGCTGGCGGACGCCTGATTGCGTGCACACAAGTACCGCTGCACCATCATGTGGTCGGCGCCGTGCGTGGCGAGGGCCAGGAACGCCCCGCCGATGCAGGCCCGACCAGAATGTGACGTGCGTATTGGTGAGCGACGGGTCGAAGTCGAAAAACTGCCAGCGGCCGGTGGACGAGCCAAACTGCGACATTTCTTGCCATCCGCCGGGCACCGCTGAAAATAGCGAAACGCAGACCGCGACGGCTCCCAACATGTAAACGCCAAACTGCAGGCAGTCGTTCCAAACAACGGACCGCACGCCGCCCGCGCACGAGTAAATAGCCGTCGCCGCGCTGATCAGCACGACGCACGTTAAGTAATCCAGATCGAACGCCGTGTGCAGCACCATCGCTGCCAGCAGCAAGCGCAAGCCGTCGGCCAGATTCCGCATCACCAGAAACACGAGTGACGCCAACCGCCGCGTGGCAATGCCGTAGCGCTGCTCCAAAACCTGGTACGCGGTGAGCATTTCGCCGCGAAAATAGCCGGGCAGCAGCCAGACCACGATGGCCAGCCGGCCCACGATGTATCCCAGCGCGACTTGCAGAAACGTAAAATTCCGTCCTCGACTGAACGACAACCCGGGCACGCTCAGAAAGGTGACGGTGCTGGTTTCCGTGGCGACGATCGACAGCAGAAGTGCCCACGTGGGCAGGCGATGATCGGCCAGAAAGAACTCGCGATTGTCCTTCTGGCCGCGTCCCAGCACGATCCCCAGCACCGCAGCGGCGGTGACGTAGGCAACGACGATCAGCGCGTCGACAGGTCCGATCGCCACAGCCAGAAGCGCGGGGAAATCAGACACGCCAATTCGGCTCCATGGCAGTGCGCGGTTGCGACTCGTCAGCAATCGCCGCACGGCACGCAACCATCGCTATCGCGCAGAAATCAATAGAACGAGCGCAGGACCAGCAAACGCACTCGCATTGCGACAACCGGTTACCTTACAGTAAATAATGCCGCCAGCAGCAATAAGTCCGGCCAGCGCAGTTCCTTATCTCTTTTGCGCAGCTCATCTGTTTGACGTTGCGGCGCGGAATAAAATGCAGTCGTCGCGGCGAGAGGCACGCCGCTCGCAAACCTTAATCAACAGGCGTTCATGCTCGAGCATCTTACCACAGAAGCGCGCAATCCCGCTTCTGAAGATTTAGACGGACTCACCGCGCAGCAAATCGTGCGGCTGATCAATGCGGAAGACTCGCAAGGTCGCCGCCGCGGTCGCCGAGCAGAACGATGCCATTGCGCAAGCCATCGACGTGATCGCCGAGCGACTCGCGCGCGGCGGGCGGTTGATTTACATCGGCGCCGGAACGTCCGGGCGGCTGGGCGTGCTCGATGCCGTCGAGTGCCCGCCCACATTCAACACGCAGCCGACGCAAGTCGTCGGCCTCATTGCCGGCGGGTACTCGGCGCTGACGACGTGCCGTCGAAGGTGCCGAGGATCGACCCGAGTTGGCGATCGAAGATTTGAAGAATGTCGGCCTGACCGACCGCGACGTCGTGGTCGGCATCGCCACGAGCGGCCGCACGCCGTACGTTCTGGGCAGCCTCGAATACGCGCAGAGCGTCGGCGCATACGCAATCGGTCTGAGCTGCAATCGCGATCCGCAAATTGCCACGCGGTGCGATCTGAGCATCACGCCGGTCGTCGGGCCGGAGGTGGTCAGCGGCTCCACGCGCATGAAGGCCGGCACCGCCACGAAAATGGTGCTCAACATGCTCAGCACCGGGGCGATGATCCGCCTGGGCAAAACGTATGGCAACTTGATGGTCGACCTGCGGGCGTCGAATTCGAAGCTGGCCGACCGGGCCCGGCGGATCGTGCGGGCCGTGACGAATCTTTCCGATAACGAATCGGAGCGGCTGCTGCGCGACTGCGGCGGCGAAGTGAAAACGGCCATCGTCAGCCATTACACGGGCTATTCTTCGGTCGAAGCCCGGCGATTGCTTGCCGATTCACACGGCCACTTGCGCAAGGCGCTGGAAGGCCGCGTCACGAACAACGTTCCGGCGCATTAGCCGACCGATGAACGTGCTATGATGGGTGGAATACTCGTTAACGACATGCTTACGGGCTGGCGTCCGAAAGCATGCCACCCATCGGATACGATTGGCCACTTTTCGTTGGACGGTTCACCGACGTGACAAAGTCCAAGTCGTACACCGCGGCAACGAATTGGTTACTTGCGGTGGACGCCGGCGGCACGAAGACGACCGCCTGGCTGGTTGAGTCGGACGACTCTGACAGCACTCGCATTGTGGGCCGCGGCCGATCCTCGGGCGGCAATCCGCTTTCGGTGGGGTTTGTCGAAGCGACACAAGCGATTTCCGATGCCCTTGCCCAAGCCCGTGCGGAAGCTGACCTGCCCTCCGCACTGATCGCGCGAGCGATTCTTTCGATTGCCGGTGCGGCCGACGCGGACATGCGATCCAAGATCGTTCAATGGGCGCATGAAACTGGCTTATCGCAACGCGTGGCGATTGTTTCCGATTTCCTGCCGGTGCTGGCCGCCGGAACCCCTGACTGCATCGGCGTGGCAGTCATCGCCGGCACGGGCTCGTCCGCATTTGCGCTGCGTCCGACGGGCAAACTGCGCGGAGCGGCGGGTGGGGCTACTTGCTCGGCGATGAAGGCAGCGGATTTGCCATCGGTCGGGCCGCACTGCAATTAGCGCTGCGAGGATTGGAAGCGGGCGGCGAACCAAAATCACTTTCGCGAACCGTGCTTCACGCGCTGGGCGTTAACTCGGTGTCCGAATTGACCAACAGCGTTTACAAGTGCTCGGATGTCCGGGCGAAGATTGCCGCAATTGCCGCCATTGTCATTACGTCGGCCACCGACGGCGATTCGGCCGCGCAGACGATCCTTGAATCGGCGGCGCGCGACCTGGCCAACATCGTTGGCCGCGCTGTCCGCCTCGTCGGACTTACCGAGAATCCAATCGCGGTTGCGGCTTCCGGGGGCGTGCTGGTGGCGTCGAAGACGATGCGAGACTGCTTGCAAGGCGAGCTGCGAAATCTAGGGTTGAATTGTGAGCTGTGCGTTGTCGAAGAACCCTTGGATGGTTGCGTGCGACTGGCCGCGAAAGAGTTCGCCGGCACTTTCGTGGAGTGGCATTGATTTACCTTCTCCCAGGCCTTCGCCTGCCGGGTGAGGGCCTAAGAGAGGATAAACAACTCAACACGTAATCGTCCCGCCGCCGACCGGCTTTTGGCAGCCGGTCGTTTCGGGGATCGTGAGCGGCAGGCCCTTCGTGTGCCGCACGGCGAGCCAGGCGAAACACTCGGCTTCGAGCGTATCGGGATTGAGATTCATCTGGCGAACGTTTTGCACGTTGCCGAAGCTTTCGGTGAGCATTCGCATGATGACCGGATGATGCACGCCGCCGCCGGTGACCCACACCACGGCCGGCGGCTTCGGCATCTGCTTCACCGCCTGCACGATGGCCCGCACGGTCACCGCGCACAGCGTCGCGGCGCCGTCTTCGACGCTCATGCCCGAAACATCGACGTGATCGAAATCAAAGCGATCGGCCGAGCGCGGCAGCGGCTTCGAGAAGAACGGCGTGGCAAGCGCAGCCGTCGACGATGGCCTCGTCGACTTTTCCCTGCTGCGCGATGCGGCCGTCTTTGTCGTGCGACTGGCCGGCCATTTCCTGAATCCATTCGTCGAGCAGGCCGCAGCCGGGGCCGGTGTCGCCGGCGATGATTTCGTCGTTCTCGCCAAGCCAGGTGATGTTGGCGACGCCGCCCAGATTGAGGATCACCGTCGGGTCGCGGCTCGTTCGGAAATAGCGCGCGGTGAAACATGGCCACGAGCGGCGCGCCTTGGCCGCCGACGGCGATGTCGTGCCGGCGGAAATCGCTGACCACGCGCATGCCGGTTTTCTCGGCCAAGCAGCCAGGGATTGCCGATCTGCCAACAGATCTGCTCGCTGGCGATGTGGCGCACCGTGTGGCCGTGGAAGCCAATCAAGGTCGACGCCTTCGCGATTCGCGTGGCAACGTGCGAAGCAGCTCGGCGACGGCTTCGGCATGATGCAGCGTGATATCGCGTTCGACGCGGGCCAGTTCGAGGAGCGGCACGTCGTGCTGCGAGGCCTCGAGCACGCGGGCTCGCAGGTCGCGGTCGTAGGGCAGGGTGAGGCCGCCGAAGAACTCGATGGCGTTTTCGCCGTCGGTGGCGATGAGCGCGACATCGGCGCCGTCGGCCGAGGTGCCGCTCATCAACCCCAGCACTTTTTGTAGGTGCTTTTTTGCCACGATCGCTGACCCATAGAATAACGCAAGGTGCGACAAGCAGTTGCGCCAATTTTTGCGCCACCGATGGCCAGCTCGTCAAGGGTGTCGAACGGCACAGTGAGCTTGCGCATTCGTCATATTTTCCTGTGCCGGTTGCAAATCGCTTGCATGCGCGAGGGAATCAAAGAATGCTATATCGAGGCAAGTTATCGTTCATTTTGCTGACAGCACCACGGCGGGTCGACCGCCGCCTCGTCACACTCGTGCCGCATTCGGGCGACCCTCGATTTCGATGATTCACGAAGCGAATAACGACGAACCAGTTTCGCGTCCAGCACGTGGCCGTGCTGATCGAAACGGAGACGAGCTGGGGCGGTCGCGTGATTCGCGGCATCGCGCACTTCGCCGAGAAGCACACGCATTGGCATTTGTTGATCGACCCGCGCGATCACGAGCAGCGCTCGGCGATTCCCGAAGGTTGGCACGGCGACGGCATCATCGCCCGCATCTCCAGCCGCACGCAGTGGCAGCAGATTCGCGAGAAGAATCTGCCGGTGGTCAACGTGGACGATGTGTTCGAAGGGCTGAAAGGCGTCGGCACGGTGATCACGGACGAAGCCGAGCGGGCGCGGCTGGCGCTGGAGCATTTGGTGGCGCGCGGGATTTCGCAAGTTTGCGTACTTTGCACCGCCCAGCAATCGTTACTCGAAGAATCGCGGCGAGGCGTTTGTGCGGGCGGTCACCGAGCTGGGTTACGAGTGTCACGAGTATCAGCCCGGCTATCGCGCCGGCCGCAAGATCGGTTGGGAAGAGCAGCAGCGGCGCGTGAATCGCTGGCTGGCGTCGCTGCCGCGGCCGATCGCGATTCTGGCGGTCGATGCGCACCACGCGCGGCAGCTGGCGGAGATTTGTCACTTCGGCGGGCGTGCGCGTGCCGGATGACGTGGCGATTCTGGCCGGCGATACCGACGAGCTGTTGTGCGAAGTTTCGACGCCGCCGCTGTCGAGCATCTCGGTGGCCTGCGAGCGGCTGGGGCACGAGGCGGCCGCGATGCTGCACCGCATGATGGCCGGCGACGACCCGCCCAAGGAGCCGGTGCTGATTGCGCCGCACGGCGTGGTGAGCCGGCAATCGACCGACGTGCTGGCGATCGACGACCCGGCGGTCGTGCGGGCGCTGCGCTACATCCGCACGCATGCGCATCATGGCATCGTGGTGGAAGACATTTTGCGCGAGGTGCCGATTTCGCGGCGCAGCCTGGAGATTCAATTTCGCTCCTATCTGGGCCGCTCGCCGGCCGAGGAAATTCGCCGCGTGCGGCTGGAGCGCGGCAGGCAACTGCTGGGCCGGCGCGAGCTATCGATCACCGAAATCGCGCTGGCCTGCGGCTTCTCGAACGCCACGCGGTTCGGCGTGGCGTTCCGCAAATCGTTCGGCACGACGCCGCGGGCGTTTCGCAAGACGCTGATTGCGGATTGATGCAATTGCTCTCAATCGTCAGCCGTGAGCCATAATTCAGGGCGATCAAAGGATCATCTTCGCGTTCCATAGGTTGCGAACTGTTTCCTGATCGGCTTTCGAGAGTTCTCCGAGGCGCACGTGCAAGAGTGCCTTCTCCGCTGTGACGATGCGATTCAAGCGAATCACGGACGGCTTGGCTAAGCCAGCCGCCGACCAATCGCTGACAGGAAGGTCTAACGGACCGTTATGCGAAGTGGACGTGATGCGGCAGATTATGACATCGGCACCCAAGTCGAACAAAACCAAAGATGGGCGTGGCTTACTTGTTGCGCCCGAAGTGAAAGGGAAGCGGCAGATGTGTATTTCGCCAAACTTCATTGGTAGGCGTCGTATACGGCATCGTCCGAGCTGTCATCTTTCATAAACTGTTCGTAAGACGCGCGGCGCCACTCAAGGTCATCTGGATCGTCCTGGACCAATACAACTATTATCGCACGGCCTGACTTGGGGAGCCTTGCTACAACATCGGGTGGCAATGCCAAGATTGGCTCGCCGCGCAATTCGGTCTCAAACTCGATGGTGCTCATATTTCCATGGTATGCCGCGTTTCCTGATAAAAGCAATATAGAAATCGCACGGCCGCGAAATTCGTTCACGCCAGAATTCCCTTCACCACGTGGGCTTCTTCGACGCCGGTGAGCTTGGACGTCGAGGCCGCGGAAGGGGTAGGTGAAGCGCTTGTGGTCGATGCCGAGGATGTGGAGCATCGTGGCGTGCAGGTCGCGGAGGTGGACCGGGTTCTCGGCGATGTTGTAGCAGAAGTCGTCGGTGCGGCCGTATTCGATGCCGGGCTTGCACGCCGGCGCCGGCGAGCCAGACGGTGAAGCAGCGGCCGTGGTGGTCGCGGCCCATGCTGGGGTCGCCGAGTGTGCCCTGGCTGAAAACAGTGCGGCCGAACTCGGTGAGGAACATCACGAGCGTGTCTTCGAGCAGGCCGCGTTGCTTGAGGTCTTTCAGCAGCGCGGCGGTGGGTTGGTCGACGTCGCGGCATTGGTTGGGCAGCTGCCGCGCGATGGCGATGTGCTGGTCCCAGCCGCGGTGGAAGAGTTGCACGAAGCGGACGCCGCGCTCGAGCAGCCGGCGGGCGAGCAGGCAGTTGGCGGCGTAGCTGCCGGCTTTGTGGACTTCGGGGCCGTAGCGATTCGACGATGGCTTCGCGGCTCGTCCGCTGAGGTCGGTCAGCTCGGGCACCGAGGTTTGCATGCGGAACGCCATTTCGTAGGCGTTGATGCGGGCCAGCGTTTCGGGGTCGCCGGTTTCGGCGGCGCGCAGGTGGTTGAGCTGGGCGAGGTCGTCGAGCAGTGCGCGGCGCTGCGTCGCGGTCGGTGCCGGGCGGGTCGCTCAGATAGAGCACGGGGTTCGCGCCGGGCCGGAGGCCGACGCCTTGGTGCGACGACGGCAGGAAGCCGCTGCCCCACAGCCGCGAGAAGATCGGCTGGCCCGGGTTCTTGCCGGTGCCTTGCGAGATCATCGCGATGAACGTCGGCAGGTTTTCGTTCTCGCTGCCCAGGCCGTAGCTGATCCACGCGCCCATGCTCGCGTAGCCCGGCTGCTGGTTGCCGGTGTTGATGAACGTGATGGCCGGGTCGTGGTTGA
Source organism: uncultured Planctomycetota bacterium (assembly GCA_963786455.1). Classification (GTDB taxonomy): domain Bacteria; phylum Planctomycetota; class Planctomycetia; order Pirellulales; family Lacipirellulaceae; genus JABDGM01. The sequence goes on from CAWAZX010000027.1 coordinate 228,198, forward strand.
TCGCCTCGGTGTACATCGACTTGACGATGCAGATGTCGTCGGCGATCGTTTGCATGTGCGGCAGCAGGTCGCTGATCCACGTGCCGTGCTGGCCGCAGCGGCGGCCGGGCCACATCGGGGCGACGACCGGGATACGCGCCTTGGCCGCGAGGTCATGCCGGTGAGCCGCTGGGTGCCTTTCACCGAGGGCGGGATTTCCTTGCCGTGGTGTTTGTCGAGCGTGGGCTTGTAGTCGAACAGGTCGACGTGCGAGAAGCCTTCGGATTGGAACAGGCAGAGGACGCGTTTGGCTTTGGGGGTGAAGTGGGGGAGGCGTGGCGAGCGTGCCGTGCACTGGCGCGAGCCAGTGGCACGCCGAGGCGACCGCGCGTAGGCGGTGCGGGCCGAGCAAGGTGCTGAGGGCGGTGGTGCCGAGCGGCGCCGGCGGTGGCGCCGAGGAACGTGCGGCGGGTGGCGTTGTTGTTGGAAGTCGTGGAGGGGGTTCATGGTGTTGTACGATTCAGCTGCGCCGGTCATTGATCGCGCGGGCTAATCGGTGTATTTAGTTGCGCGTGACGGTTTCGCTCAGGTTCAACAGCAGCGCGGCGACTTGGGACCAGGCGGCGTGTTCGGCGACGGGGATTTTTTCGTTGCGCGGCGATTCGCCGTTGGCGAGGTATTCTTCGGCGGCCGACTTCGTTCGTCGGCGTAGCGCGTGCGTTCGCGAGTCGAGCGCGTTCGGCGAGCACGGCGAGTTCGTCGTCGGTCGGCGGGCGCGAGACGCATTCTTCGAACGCCCAGCGGAGGCGGTCGGCGTCGTCGCTCGGTTGTTGCAGGATCCGCTCGGCGAATGCCCGCGACGGCTTCGACGAACTGCACGTCGTTGAGCAGCACGAGCGCTTGCAGCGGCGTCGTCGTCGTCGGCCGCGCGACGATGCAGATTTCGCGGTTCGGCGCGTCGAACGCGACCATGTTGGGCGGCGGCACGGTGCGCTTCCAATACGTGTAGAGCGAGCGGCGGTAGAGTTTTTCGCCGTGGTCTTGCTCGAACGTTTGCGCGGTCGCGGGCGTGCTGCCGTAGTGGCTGATCTCGCGCCACAGGTTGCCGGGCGTGTAGGGGTTCACGCTCGGGCCGCCGAGGCGGTCGACCAGGAGGCCGCTGATTTTGAGTGCCGAGTCGCGGATGAATTCGGCGGGAGGCGGAAGCGCGGGCCGCGGGCGAGGAGGCGGTTTTGAGGGTCGCGAGTGCGAGTCGCCGACACTCGCATCCGAGTTCGGAGCTCGGCGGCGACGACGTATTGGCGGTACGTTGACGACGTGACGATTTGTCTGACGAGGCGTTTGACGTCCCAGCCGTTGTCCATGAAATCGACGGCGAGCCAGTCGAGCAGCTCGGGGTGGCTGGGTATTCGCCTTGCGCGCCGAAGTCGGCCGGCGGTGGCGACGAGGCCGGTGCCGAAGAAGCATTTGCCAGAGGCGATTCACGGCGACGCGGGCGGTGAGCGGGTGCTCGCGCATCGTGATCCAGTTGGCGAGGCCGAGGCGGTTGGCGCGGCGAGCCGCCGGCTGCGGCAGCGGCGGCAGCACGGCGGGCGTGCCGGCGGTGACTTTTTCGGTCGGCTGCGAGTAGTCGCCGCGGTTGAGGATGAACGTTTCGCGCGGCTTGTCGGCGATCGTCCATCACCATCGTCGGGAACTTTTCGGTGAGCACTGCGAGGCGCTCTTCGAGGTTGGCCAGCTGCGATGCGGATCGCGTTTCGTGGTCGTCGGCGTGGGCGGCGAAAGTAGTGCGCGGAGTTGTTCTGATTGCTGTCGGGCGTGCGCTCGGCGGCTGCGGCTTGTCTCGATGATTGCGATGATGTCGGGCGGCAGGTCGCTGCCGTCGTCGGTGCCGGTCATGGCAAGGAATTCGAACCGTGCGGCGACGAGGTTGCTGCCGTGGCCGAAGTTGAGTTGGACCGTCATGAACGGCGTCGTCGCGGCGTCGATCGGCTTGTCGAAGGTGACGGTGATGTGCGCCGGGCCATCCTGCGTCGGCGTCGGGCGACCAGCCGTTTTCGTTGCGGGTGTCGAGGACGTTTTCGGGGCGATAGTCTGGCAGCCAGGAGTCGGCGGTGACTGCGGCGACGTCGAGCAAGCGGTTGAGATTCACCTGGTCGCCGGGGACGGGTTCGGCGCTGGCGGAGAAGGCGGTGAGGACGAACGTGCCTTTGACTTCGATCGGGCTGTTGCGCTTCCTTGTCGCTCGAGCGGATCGCGGTCGATGAGCGTGCCGTAGCCGCGGCCGCCGCCGGGCGTGTTGGGGTCGGGATGGAAGACGACGCGGACGCCGGTGATCGGCTTGTCGAGTTTCGGCAGCCGCATCGAGACGTCGTAGGCGACGAGCTCGGCGGGCGTGCTGATGTGGACGAACGCGGCGGGTCGATGTCGAAGCCGGTGCCGGTGTTCGGCGTGCTGACTTTCAGCAGCTCGACCGGGTGGAGCTCGAAGTCCTTGCCGCGGGCGCTAAGCCGCAAGCGTTGCGTCGGCTTCCCACTGCTCGACATCGGCTGTCGGTCGGGATTGGCGAGTTTGTCTTTGAGCGCTGCGATTTGCTTTCGGAGCTCGGGTTCTTCGCCCGTTTGCAGCACGGTCTTGGCTTCGATAGAACGGCCGCGAGTTGATGCCGCGCGTCGCCGTCGAGGCCGATGTCGCTGAGCGTGTTGAAGTAGGCGAAGATCTGGTAGTAGTCGCGCTGCGTGATGCGGGTCGAACTTGTGGTCGTGGCACTGGCAGCAGCCGAGCGTGAGGCCGAGCACCGCTTCGCCGAGCGTTTTCACGCGGTCGACGTTGTAGTTGGTGAGGTTCTCTTCGGGGATCGTGCCGCCTTCGTGCGTGTTCATGTTGTTGCGCTGGAAGCCGGTGGCGATGAGCTGGGCTTCGGTGCGGTTCGGCAGCAGGTCGCCGGCGAGCTGGTCGCGGAGGAACTGGTCGTACGGCAGGTTGCGTGTTGAAGGCGTCGATGACCCAGTCGCGCCACAGCCACATGTGGCGGCCGCCGTCGATCGAGTAGCCGTTGGTGTCGGCGTAGCGGGCGGCGTCGAGCCAGACGAGGGCCATGCGTTCGCCGAAGTGCGGGCTGGCGAGCAGGCGGTCGACGAGTTTTTCGTAGGCGTCGGGCGATTCGTCGGCGACGAACGCTTCGACTTCCTCGGCCGAGGCGGCAGGCCGGTGAGGTCGAGCGAGAGGCGGCGGATGAGCGTGCGACGATCGGCTTCGGGCGACGGCTGAAGTTTTTCCGCATCGAGGCGCGCGAGCGACGAAGTGGTCGATTTCGTTGCGCGGCCAGGCCTTGTCGGAGACTTCGGGCAGCGTCGGCTTTCACCGGCGGGATGAACGACCAGTGCTTGGCGTAGGCCGCGCCCTGCTTCGATCCAGCGCTTGCAGCGTTTCTTTTTGCTCGGGCTTGAGCGCGCGGTGCGAATCGGGCGGCGGCATCATTTCCGCTTCGTCGTCGCTCGTGATGCGCCGCCAGAGCTTCGCTCTGCTCGGGCTGGCCGGGCACGATCGGCGTGCACGCCGTCGCGATCGGCGAGGGCCGACTCGGCCACGTCGAGCCGCAGGTCGGCCTGCCGGGCCTTTTCGTCGAAGCCGTGGCACTGGAAGCAGTTTTCGGAAAGGATCGGCCGGACGTCGCGGTTGAAATCGAGCGGCTTCGTTCGTCGGCGCGAGCGCGAACCTTGGGCCGGCTGCGAGGGCCAATAGTAATAGGAGAGACGATGCGTCGCATGAGTCGGCGGCCACCTAGAGAATCGTCGCGCAGCGACGAGACTTTTATCATACTCCGAGTGCGGTCGTGGCGGCACTGGCACTAGCGTGGCGATGTCACGCTGAGGTACGTGCGCGGCAGGAATCTGCGTGGATTCGCGGCGTCACCCAGCATGACGGCGAGCATCGATGCGCGAATTGACGCTCGCGGCGAGCACGAGATATAGTGCCGAATTCACATTCGACTCGGAGGAATTTGACGCAGATGGCCACCGACGCCGCGACGCTTCGAGAGCATGGATTTGGCAAGACGCAGCGTCGCGATGCGTGGTGGGCCGGGCCGCTGGTGACGGCGCTCGTGCTGGGCGGCTTTGTCGTCTATACGACGTTTCGGATTTTTCAGAACGCGTACTATCAGTTTGGCCACGGCACCGAGGTCCTGCCGGAGCATGCGTATCTGCTCTCGCCGATGTACTCGCCGCTGTTGGTGCTGCCCTGGGTGCCGACGTGGGTTTCGCCGGCGATGTTCATTCTGTGGATGCCGGGCGGGTTTCGGCTGACTTGTTATTACTATCGCAAGGCGTACTACCGGGCATTCTTTCTGGATCCGCCGGCGTGCGCGGTGGGCGAGCCGCGGGACCAATACGCGGGCGAGACGCGGCTGCTGTTGTTTCAGAATATCCACCGCTACTTCTTGTATATCGCGCTGGTGTTCATTCTGATTCTGGGCTACGACGCGATCCACTCGTTCATCTGGCCGACGGCGGACGGCGGACGCACGTTTGGCGTGAGCGTCGGCGTCGCTCGTGCTGACGACGGCGACCGACTTGTTGGCGCTGTACACGTTCAGCTGCCACTCGCTGCGGCACCTGGTCGGCGGCAATGTCGATTGTTTCTCGTGCGTGCCGGCGGGCAGACGCGCTACAAGCTGTGGCGCGGCGCGACGCGGCTCAACGAGCATCACATGTTCTGGGCGTGGACGAGCCTGTTCGGCGTGACGCTTCGCGGATTTGTACGTGTGGATGGTGGCGTCGGGGCGAATTACACGATTTGAGTGATTGTTCTAGATGCTTTAGTGACGAAGGATGAGTTCGACAGCAGTAAATTGATAGTCGGTTCGGCGACATCGATCCGGCTACGATTCTTCGTGGCCACTATGCGAATTATCTGATTAATGGATAAATATCAAACATTTGAATACGACGTGGTGGTGGTCGGCGCCGGCGGGGCGGGCTTGCGGGCGGCGATTGAGTCGTCGGCGCTGGGCGCGAAGACGGCGCTGGTGTGCAAGTCGCTGCTGGGCAAGGCGCACACGGTGATGGCCGAGGGGGGCGTGGCGGCGGCGCTGGCGAATGTGGATCGCGCGATGGCTGGCAGGTGCACTTCCGCGACACGATGCGGGGCGGCAAGTTTCTCAATCAATGGCGGATGGCGCAGCTGCACGCCCAGGAAGCGCCGGCGCGCGTGCGCGAGCTCGAAGAGTGGGGCGCCGTGTTCGATCGCACCAAGGACGGCCGGATTCTGCAGCGGAATTTCGGCGGGCACACGTATCCGCGGCTGGCGCACGTGGGCGATCGCACCGGCCTGGAGATGATTCGCACGCTGCAGGATAAGGGCGTGCACCAGGGCATCGACGTGCACATGGAGTGCACGATCCGCTCGATTCTTGAAGGACGGCAACCGCGTGTCCGGCTGCTTCGGCTATCAGCGCGAGAGCGGGCGGTTCGTCGTGTTCAAGGCGAAGGCGGTGGTGCTGGCGACGGGCGGCATCGGGCGGTGCTGGGAGATCACGTCGAACTCGTGGGAGTACACGGCCGACGGGCACGCGATGGCGATGTGGGCCGGGGCCGACCTCATCGACATGGAGTTCGTTCAGTTCCATCCCGACGGGCATGGTCTGGCCGCCGAGCGTGCGCGGCACGCTGATCACCGAAGGCGTGCGCGGCGAGGGCGGCGTGCTGCTGAACGGCAAGGGCGAGCGGTTCATGTTCGACTACATCCCGGACATGTTCAAAGGCGAGTTTGCCGAGAGCGGAAGAGGAAGCGAACAAGTGGGTCGCGTCGACGATCGCCGACGAGCGGCCGACTGCGCGGCGGCCGCCGGAGCTGCTGACGCGCGACGTGGTGGCCCGGGCGATTCGCCGCGAGATTCGCGAAGGCCGCGGCACGCCGCACGGCGGCGTGTTTCTCGATATCGCCTCGCGGCGCACGGCCGAGGACATCAAGAAGAAGCTGCCCAGCATGTACCACCAGTTCAAGGAGCTGGCGGATGTGGATATCACGACGGCGCCGATGGAAGTCGGGCCGACGTGCCACTACATGATGGGCGGCGTGCGCGTGAACGATGAGACGCAGGAATCGACGGTGCCCGGTTTGTATCGCGGCCGGCGAAGTGGGCGGCGGCATGCACGGGGCGAATCGGCTCGGGCGGCAATTCGCTGTCGGACTTGCTGGTGTTCGGCAAGCGGGCCGGCGAGTTCGCGGCCAAGAAGGCGAAGGAGCACGTCGCAAGGGCAAGATCAACCAGGACGAAGTCGAGCGCGAGGCGGCCGAGGCGCTTGCGCTGTTTCGGCGACGGGCAGGGCGAGAATCCGTACGCGATTCACGAAGAATTGCGAGCCGTGATGCAGAGCCTGGTCGGCATCGTGCGCACGGAGGAAGATCTGCAAGGCGGCGCTGGCAAAGATCGCTGAGCTGCGCGGCGCGGGCGGCGAAGGCCAAGGTCGGCGGCAACATTCAATTCAATCCGGGCTGGCACCTCGCGCTCGATTTGAAGAACATGCTCGACATCAGCGAGGCGGTGACGCGGGCGGCGCTGGAGCGGACCGAAAGCCGCGGCGGCCACACGCGCGAGGATTTCCCGGACACCGACAAGGAATGGGGCAAGGTGAACGTGCATCGTGCGGCAGATCGCGCGACGGCATTCAAGTGGTGCGCGAGCCGCTGCGCCGAAATGCCGGCGGAGCTTGCAGCAATTGATGAAAGGTGAATGAACTCGAGACGATGCTTCGAACAGGAGGCATGCAGAGGCGCGGAGGATGACGTTCGACTTGATCTTCTCTGCTTTCTCTGCGTCCTCCTGTTCAATCTAATTGATTCGATTGGACGATATCAATGGCTGAAGAAGCGACGCTGAGAATCTATCGCGGCGACAACGAGCAGGGCGAGATGGTGGACTACAAGGTCCCCGTTGCGCCGGGCATGGTCGTGCTGGATGCGGTGCACGCGGTGCAGGCCATGCACGCGCCGGATCTCGCCGTGCGCTGGAATTGCAAGGCGGGCAAGTGCGGCTCGTGCGGCGGCGAAGTGAACGGCAAGCCGCGGCTGATGTGCATGGACCGGATGGACAAGTATCCGGCGGGCGAGCCGATCACGATCCGGCCGATGAAGACGTTTCCGGTGGTGAAGGACCTGGTGTGCGACGTGTCGTGGAACTTCAAGGTCAACAAGAAGATTCCGGCGTTCAAGATGCAGCAGACGGAGGGCGAACCGCGGTTCTCGCAGGAAGAAGCGGACCGCGTGCAGGAGTTCCGCAAGTGCATCGAGTGCTTCCTGTGCCAGAACGTGTGCCACGTGCTGCGCGAGCACCACAAGCAAGACGGTGTTCGCCGGGCCGCGGTTTTTCGTGCGCGTGGCCGGCCTGGAGATGCACCCGCTCGACGACGGGCGACCGGCTGGAGCTGGTGAAGGACGAGCTGGGCCTGGGCTACTGCAACATCACGAAGTGCTGCACGGAAGTTTGCCCGGAGCACATCAAGATCACCGACAACGCGATCATTCCGCTCAAGGAGCGCGTGGTGGATCGGTTCTACGACCCGGTGACGCGGTTGTTTCGTGTGATTTTCCCCGCAGGGAAGTAGCCGACGCGCGTTCGTGGATCAACATGAATGCTCAATCGATGGCGTCCGCTGGCGGCGACTCGACTCAACTTACAGCACTATTGCAACGTGCCGCGCCTGGTGATCCGCAGTTTGCGACCGAGTTCGTGAAGGCGCTGTTAGTCTCGCGCGACGCCGGGGCGAGTGATGTGCACCTGGATCCTGCGGTCGACGGTGTCGACGTGCGTTGGCGGTTGGACGGCGTGCTGCAACCTCTTGGGCTCGTGCCGAAGGAAGTGGGTCCGAACATCATCGCGCGGCTTAAGGTGCTTTCCGGCCTGTTGACGTACGAAACGGCCACGCCGCAAGAAGGCCGCATCTGGGATGATGCGCTACGCGTGGAAGTCCGCGTTTGCACGTTTCCCACTTTGTACGGTGAACGGGCCGTGCTGCGGTTGCTCGGTGCGAGCAAACAAGCGCTGGACTCACTGACGCAGCTCGGCCTGCCGGCGGCGGTGCTCGCTGAATTGGATCGCCATCTGGCGGCGACGTCCGGCGCCGTGCTGATTGTCGGCCCGGCCGGCAGCGGCAAGACGACTACCGCCTACGCCTGTCTGCGACACATCGTGGCGCACAGCGGCGGTGGCCGCAGCATCGCCTCGTTGGAAGATCCAATCGAGGTGTCGGTTGCCGGCGTAGCTCAATCGCAAGTGAACCCGGCCGTGGAATTCGACATGGCTACGGGCCTGCGCAGTTTGCTGCGATTGGATCCCGAGGTCATTCTCATCGGCGAGATGCGCGACCGTTCGACAGCGGAGATCGCGTTGCAGGCCGCGCTGACGGGTCAGCTCGTCGTTACAACGTTTCATGCCGGTAACTGCGGTGATGCAGTGCACCGGCTGGTTGAACTGGGAATTCCAGACTATGCGGTGCGGAACGCGGTGCGGCTGGTCGTTGCGCAACGCCTGGTTCGTAGACTATGCGAATGCTCGCAACCGGGCGATGTGGAGAACGATGCCAAAGGATTGGGACTGGAAGTTTCCCAATGCCGCGTAGCCGTCGGTTGCGACGCATGCCATGCCACCGGCTACCGTGGCCGGGCGCTATTGGCCGAGTGGCAAGTAATCGACCATGCGAGCGCAGCGCAGCCGCCGATCGGGGACGAGCGATTGTGGGCCAGCGCGGAAGCGCTCGTCGAAGCGGGCACGACGAGTCCACTCGAGGTGCTTCGCGTGTTGGGGCTACGGCGCGAGGCGCACCTCTCCCTCCGGGAGAGGTCGAGAGTTTTCGAGCGGGTGAGGGAATCCGCGTGGCGTCCGATTCGGGCTCAGGTTTCCGTAACGCAAGCAAAGTCGTTGCGCGACCATCTATGGCCGCGCCGCCCTCACCGCTCGATAGCTCGCTGCCTCTCCCAGTGGGAGAGGCGAATGATGCCCTATTCATGTATTGAATCACCCGTCGTCCTGCTATACTCGTAGCGTCGCCCGATGGGCCTCGCGCTTGTCGAGCACGCGATTCGGTAACAGAGAGGGGCTCTGGGATGAACGCACCGACTGGCGGCTTCGACTCGCCTGGGCGAGTACCTGCCGCCACCGCGCTGGCGGATTTCATTACTTTGAACGAGGAGATCGCCGCGATCGTGCCGCGCGGCTGCCGCTTGAATCACATCTGTCACGATTGGGCCGCGAATTGCCGGGCAAAGCGGGTGCGCTCGCCGAGCAGATCGGCCGGCGGATGGAGTCGGGTGAGAGCCTCGACGAGGCGATGGATGCCGAATGCCAGTCGCTGCCGCCGGCGTATCAGGCCGTTGTTGTCGCCGGAATGCAGAGCGGCGAACTCGGGGCAGCGCTGGAGTCGCTCGTGGACTCTGCGACACGGCTGGATCAAATGCGCCGCGTGACCGGAATAGCCATCTTATATCCGCTCATCATCGTGGTCGTTGCCTGTGTGCTGTTGGCGGTGATCATCAGCCAGGTGATTCCATCGTTCGAGTGGTTGAATCAACCGCATTTTGGAGTGTTCAGGCAATTGGCGCACTGGCCGCTCGTGGTGCCCATTCTCGCTGTGATCGTGCCATGCGCAGTCATGCTCGCGGCGGTGATTTGGTGGCGACGCTCGGGCCGCGTAAGTGGCGGGCCGTCCGCCCGATTGAAATCGTTGGCCTGGCTGCCGGGGACGCGCCGCGTGCATCGCTGGAGCCAGGCGGCGACGTTTGTCGAATTGCTGCGACTGCTCGTGGAGCGCAACTTGCCGCTCGATCGAGCACTTCGGCTTGCCGGCGAAGCGGTCGACGATCCACGGCTGCGAGCATCCGCTGAACAGCTCGCCAAACAAATCAGCCAAGGGGGAGCCGCTAAACCGGCAAGCGATCGTACAATGTTTTCGGCAGCGTCGGAGTTTCCGCTTCTGATCCGCGTGGCGCTGCGTCAAACGAATAATCGTCCGCTGCTTGTCAGTGGCCTGCGGCAAGCGGCCACGATGTATCGCGAGCGGGCCGTTCGCATGGCCGAGTGGTATACCGAGTACATGCCGATCGCGCTCACCGTCGGTGTCGGCGGCACGCTCACGGTTGGTTTTGCGCTGCTCGTGCTGTGGCCGTATGCAGCGACGTTGAGTGAGCTGGCGGGCTGGAATTGGAAATAAGGAATAAATTGCCATGGCGGACAGAGAAGGCGCGATGAGCGGCAAGCAGGTTTCAATCCTGCTGGAAGCCGTGGGGACGGCCGCGGCGAGCCAGATGCCGCTCGAGGTCACGCTGGCAGCCCTGGCGGAAGAGAAAGAAGATCCGCGTCTGGCGGCAATTGCCCAGCGTTTGGTAACCGAGCTCGAGCGCGGCGTGCCGGTCGAGCAGGCGGTAACCGGATTGGAGCGGCAATTGCCCGCCGAAGTCCGGGGACTATTGCGGGCCGGGATCGAGTCCGGCGACCTGGCCGGTACATTGACGCGGTTCACAGATCAGCGGCTGACGACGCAGCGAATTCGTCGGCGGATTCGCGCGACGATCGCCTATCCTATGCTGATCGCGGTAATTATGGTGCCGCTGATGCTGTTTATCAGCACGTTTGTGATTCCCCTGTTTGTGGAAATGTTTGAGGAGTTTGATCTCGTTTTGCCGGGAATCACACTGCTGGTGCTAGAAACCGGCAAGCAATTGCCGGGAGTAATCTTCGGCCTGCTGTTGTTTTTGATCGGCGTGCCGATTTTGTTGCGGCTGTTGGGCGGTCGGTGGGTTTTTCATCGGGCGCGATCGGCGACGCCTTTCGTCGGTCCGCTGTGGATGTGGTGCGCCCAGCGGGAGTTTGCGGCACTATTGGCTTCGTTTCTGGATTTGCGGCTGCCCATGACGAATGCCGTCGCCCACACGGGCGAAGTGATGAGCGACCGCAACCTATCGCGTGCATGCCGCCGTGTATCGCAACGGTTAGAAACCGGCCAGCCGCTGAGCGAGAGTCTATCTCAATCGATCCATTTCGATCGTTCGCTGGTTACGTTGATTGCTTGGGGCGAGCGACACGGCGTGTTGCCCGAGGCCTTGCGGATATCGGCCGAAGTGTTCGATGACCGTATCGAGCAGCATGCCTCGCTGATCCAACGGCTCCTGCCGCCGGTGACGCTGATCGTCGTCGGCGTGATGATTTTTGTCGTGATCATCGGCTTGATGGTGCCATTATTGAAATTACTTGAGGCGTTGAGTATGTGAGTGGGTGAGTAAGTGAATAGGTGAGTAGGTGCTTTTTACATACTCACTTACTCACCACTGGTTTGGGCATGGATTGGTTACTTTATTCCTGGCCGACGTTGATTCTGCTCGGGCTCGGACTGCGCATGGCGCTGCGGTTGACCTATGGTGTGCGCGGTCCGGAGCCGGATGACCCGATCTACGTGTTTCTCAACACGAACAGTTGGGTGCTGATCGGACTTGGTCTGCGCCTGCGGTGCTGGGTGGCTTGATTACGGTCGTCGGCGGGCTATTTGGGCTCTTGGCGGCCTCCACATTCGTGGAGGCCATGGTTCAGCGTCGAGCGGCGCAACGCCGCTCGATGTGCACAATGCTGGCCTTGCTGGCGGAGCGCGGTCAGCAATTGGACTCCTCCGTGCTATTGGCCGGCCAGGAGATGCGAGGTATTGCGGGCCGGGCGGCGGAAAAGCTGCTGCGGGCGCTCGGCAAGGGGACGCCATTGTTGGAAGCCATCGCGGCCTATCCGCGCATTGCCACCAGAGGCGATCGCTTACGTGGCCGCAGGACAAACGACTCCATCGCAGGCCGCCGCGTTGCGCGAGCTAAGTCGCAGTGAGCAAAGTGAATTGGCTTCCGTGTGGCGGGCGTGTGTCGATCGCATTTCATATCTGGCATTCGTTGTCATGACGATGGCCGTCGTGCTCTCGTTCATCATGATGAAAATCGTGCCGGAGTTTGAAAAGATCTTCCAAGAGTTCGATCTCGAATTGCCGGCAATCAGCGTCGCGGCCATTCGATTCTCCATGTTGTATGTGGACTACCTGGGCATTCCGATCATCGTAGGAATGGCGGTTATCTTGCTGGGGGCCGTGACTGTGGGCTTGTGCTACTTGTGGGATATGCCCGTGTTGCGGCCGTGGGGCGATTTGCTGTTTCGCGGCCGGCCCGCGGCGCACGTGCTGCGGATACTGGCGGTGGCCACGGAACAGCGGCAGTCGTTGGCGCAGGCGATGCACAATATGGCGCGCGTATATCCATCGATGCCGATTCGAAACGGCCTCGCGCGGGCGTCGGCGTCGGTGAACTCCGGCCTCGATTGGCGTGAAGCCCTGCGGAAATCGCGCTTGATCACTCACGCAGAGCAGGCTTTGTTGACATCGGCCGAACGGGTCGGCAATTTGCCCTGGGCTCTGCGGCAAATTGCGCTTCGCCGCGAAAAACGCGCCGTGTACCGCCTGGCAACCGCTTTGCAGATTCTTTACCCTGCGGCCATACTGTTTCTGGGCGCGTTTGTGGCGTTCTATGTGGTGGCACTGTTTGTGCCGTTGGTGAACTTAATCAAAGGATTGACGCCTTGACGCTGACAAATCATTTGTGCAGTGGGTGGTTGGGGTCGAGCTGTAAGCGAGCCCCCAGTCGTTCTACGCGGCGGGCAATGTCGCTGCTGGAGATCACGATTGCAGTCGCAATATTGACCGCGCTTATGACTGTGTCCGTGCAAATGATCCGCGCTGGGTGGTCAGCAGCGGAGCGTTGAACGACGCGCATTGGCAATTCGAACGGTCCAAGCGCTTGTCGAACAAATCGGAAACACGCCCTGGGAAGAGCTCACGACCGAATCGATTGAACGAGTGGAAATCCCCGCCATCGTCGCCAGCCATCTTCCGAATCCCAAATTGACGATCGAGCTCGACGAGGAACAAGAACCCATCGCGGCGAAGCGTGTGAAAGTTGAGTTGCAGTGGAACGGGCCGAGCGGCCAGCCTGTCGGGCCAGCGCAGTTGACGACCTGGGTGTTTCCGGATGTTTTGCCGTCGCGATGACAATGAAACTACTTTCCGCAACCACCGCCGAACGGATTCCCAACTGCCGGCAGCGCAGAGTGGATCGGCCGGCGTTCACGCTCATAGAAATGCTGGTCGTGGTGACGCTTTCCAGCATCGTCATGAGCGTGATCGTCGCTGTGTTCGTGGCCCTGATTCAAAAGGATCGCCAGGTGCAACTATTCGGGATTCACAACGAACGGCAGGGCGATCTGACCGAGATGATTCGCACCGATGTTCGGGCGGCGGACGACGTCTCGCTGGCCGCCCAGACCGTGCTCTTGATCGAGCGCCCGACAAACGGCAAATGCGATACGAGCTGACTGCCGGCGGTTGCAAGCGAATCGTGAGCCAACCGGGAATGAAAAAACCTCGCGTCGATTTTTATGCGATTGGCCCGGCTATCGCGTGGTCGCTAAAACAGGGCCCGCCTGGGCGGCGGCCGCTATATATTACGTCGCTACACCGATCGACTAAGACGGAAAGGCAATCGACGGCGATGCCGTTTTTTGTCTACGCCGCTTTGGGAGCGGACCTACCGGATGCCCTTAAACGATGATCATGTCGCACTCGTTCAAAATCAGAACCCGCCGAAGTTACACACCGCCGCGAGGCTTCGTGTTGGTGGCGGTATTGGTCGTGTTCGCGGTTAGTCTGACGCTGTTCGGCGTGTGGGCACGTCGAGCCGTGGGGCAACACCGACGGTCGCGCGTTCGAGCAAGTGAGGTTGCAAGCGGTGCGTTTGGCTGAGTCGGGCGTCCGCCGCGCCATCGTGCGGCAGTCGGCCAATCGCGCCTATACGGAAGAAACTTGGTCGGTGCCCGCCGGAGTATTGGACAACGTGCGTGCGGCCGAAGTGCGAACCCGCGTTGTGCCGACCGGCGACAGCAGCAAGCTTCGCATCGCGGCGACGGCGGAGTTTCCGCTGGGCGCCGTGCAGCGCGCACAGGTTACGAGGCAGATTGAACTTCCCAATCCGGAACCAGGGGGAACGCCATGAAATTCAGCAAGCGATCGGGCTTCACGCTCGTCGAACTATTGGTCGTGATCGCAATCATCGGGATTCTGGTCGCTTTCCTGCTGCCGGCAATTCAAGCGAGTCGCGAGTCGGCGCGGCGCGTGTCATGTACCAATAAAATTCACCAGCTCACGATCGCCGTGCACGATTATGAAATGGCGCACGAGCATTATCCGGCCGGCACTGTCGATGCGGCCGGGCCGATCCGTAACCTTCCCAAGGGTCACCACATTAGTTGGATCGCGCGGGTCCTGCCGTATCTTGAAGAAGGGGCCCTATACAACGCGCTCGATTTATCGCTCAGTGCCTATCACCATAAGAACGATATGGCCCGGCAGACCGCGCTGATGTTGTTGAGTTGCCCTTCGTTTCCAGGGGGCTACTGGCCCTACACGAATTACGCCGGATGTCATCACGACGTGGAGGCACCGATCGACGCCAACAACCATGGAGTATTCTTTCTTAATAGCCAGGTGACGCGCGACGATTTGAAGGACGGCGCCGCCCACACACTATTCATCGGCGAAAAATTTCCCGACGATGCGGACCTCGGCTGGATTTCCGGCACGCCCTCGACGCTGCGGAACACGGGTAGCCCGCTCAATCCAATGGGTCGCGGCGCAGCTTGGGGCGCAGGAAGTCCCCCATGGTTGTTCACCTACCAGCCCAACGACGACTCGTGGACGTGGGACAACCAACAGGTCGATCCGCTCACGGGAGAAATGGTGACAGTGGCACCCACGGCGGCGAATGTCGCCGAGCAACAGCAATCAGACGTCAAGGCGGCGCCAGAGTCCACAGCAAGTGGCGAAGACGCAAACGACAACGAGAAACAGAATTCTGAACCGGAATCGGATGACGACGGTCGGCTAAAACACAGCAAAATGGGCGGCGACGGGAAAAAACCGCTCGCCGTGGGCGGTTTTTCCAGTAGCCACAGCGGGGGCGTGAATTTTTCATTCGGCGACGGATCCGTGCGATTCATTGCCGACAACGTCTCGGCGAGTTTGATGGGCCGGCTGGCCCACCGCGAGGACGGCAATATTGTCGACGCACGCGAATTACCATAAGCCCATTGGTCTCGATGAGTGAAATATCGCAACCCGCTGCCCAACGCACGCGCAGCAGTTTTCCGCTGGCCTCGCTGGCGCTTTTGATCACCGTGTTCGCCGCGGCGCTGGCCTGCACCGACGTGGACAGGTGGCGCCAGCAGTACACCTGGCTGTCACAGGATTGGCCGTGGCGGTTGGTCGCGCTGCTGGGCGGCGTGGGCCTGTTTGGCGGGGTGATCGGCGTGTTCCACATGTTCTTTTCCGCCGCCCGGGGGAGGGCACGTTGGATTGCACCGCTGGCGGGAATTCTCGCCGGCCAAGTTGGCGTGCTGATACTCGTTGCGCCAGGGCCCATTTGGCGGACGCTGTTTGCAATCGCCGTGCTGCTGGGCACCACAATCGTGCTGCGCCTCGGGGCTGAATAGGTTTCGACAAGCGCGAATCTTTGCAGCCGCATCCATTCTGGCATGGGTGCCAACGGCTCCGTCCTTCAATTATAATGTGCCGGTTGGGTCGGTACGGGTCTTGAGAGTCAATTGGAATTTGGTTAACCACGAAGGCACGAAGAACTCGAAGAAAGCAAATGAAGAACTGAAGCGTCGCTGTTTTCATTTCTCTTATTTCAATTCTCATAATCTCTTCCTTGGTGACCTTGGTGCCTTCGTGGTTCAATTGTCGTTTAGTTGAAACGTGTTCTTGGCACCGCGGGAATTGCCGTAATTCGAACGTATGAGGTTCAGTATCATGTTGAGGACCTACATTGCTGCGACGGTCGTTGGGTTGACGGTGGGCTCCGTTGCTGGTCGAGCCCAGGACAAAATAGATTTCGCCAAGCAGATTCAGCCGATCTTTGTCGAGAATTGCGTCAAGTGCCACGGCGAGAAAATGGCCTCGGGCAAGATGCGGCTGCACACGGCGGCCGGGCTCAAGGAGAAATGGGATGCGGACAAGGAGTTGATCGTCGCCGGCGACCCGGAAAAGAGCGAGCTGTATCAGCGGCTCGTGCTGCCCGCCGACGACAAGAAGCGGATGCCGAAGATGGCCGACCCGCTGCCGAAGGAAACGATCGAGCTGATCGCCAACTGGATCAAGCAAGGCGCGGTGCTGCCTGATTTGGCCGCGGCGCCTGCTGCCGCAGCCAGGTACGACCGCAGCGGATAAGCCAGCTGACGAGAAGCCGGCGGAGCCTGCGCTGCCGGAAGTTTCTGCGGCGCCGAAGGAAGCGATCGATAAGCTCACGGCGGCCGGGGCGCAGGTGATGCCGCTGTTCGCCGATAGTTCGCTGCTGCAAGTGTCGTTCGCCCATCGCAGCGAACCGGCCGGCGACGCGGAGATCGCGCTGCTGGCCGGCGTTGCCGAACAGGTTTATGCGCTGAACCTGGCGGATGCGAAGCCGACCGACGCGTGGCGTGGCGCCGCTGGCAGGACTCAAGAATCTCGCCGCGCTGCACCTGGAGCGATCGTCGGTCACCGATGCTGGCCTCGCCCACCTGGCCGGCCTGGCGAACCTGCAGTATCTCAATTTGTACGGCACGGGCATCACGGACGAGGGCCTGAAGCACCTGGCCGGGCTGAAGCATCTGCAGCGGCTTTATCTGTGGCAAACAAAGGTCACGTACGATGCGGCGATGGCGATGGAAAAGGACACGCCGGGCTTGATGGTCAATCTTGGGTTACAACCATCCGGTGGTCATGAAGATGCGGCTGACCAAGGAATTGGAGCAGGTGAAGAAGCAGGCCGAGGAAGCCAAGGCCGAGGAAGCCAAGGCCGAGCAAGCACTGGAAGCCGCGAAGAAAAACGCGGAGGCGGTCAACGCGCGGCTGGCGGACATCGAGAAGCAGCTCAAGGAGCTCGAGCCGCCCGCCGACGCCGGAAGAAGAAGCCGGAAGCGACGGACGAGAAGCCGAAAACTGCGGATGAGGATAAGCCCGAAGAAAAGCCCGCGGATGGCGAAGCCGAGAAGAAACCGGCGGATGACAAAGAAGGATGCGGACGAGCGCGAGCTGAAGATAAGGACAAGGAATAGCTTCAAGCTTGGAGGACGAATTCATGATGTCCCATGATTCGTCGGCGGGAGTTTTTGCAATGGCGGCTGGCGCGGCGGCCGTGGCGGCGGCGCCGACCATTCTCACCGCGAAGAAAACCGATTCGCCCGTCATTCTGGGCAGCGGCGAGCACCGCTACGAAGTGCATCCACAACTGGCCGCAGTTGCCGGATCAGTTCACCTGGCAGACGACGCACAACGTGGCGTTCGACAAGGCCGGCAACCTGTACGTGATTCACGAAGGGACACAAGGACAAGCCGGATCATCCGGCGATTTTCGTGTTCGATGCCGACGGCAAGTACGTCCGCTCGTTCGGCAGCGAATTTCAGGGCGGCGGGCACGGCCTCGAAGTGCACGAGGAGAACGGCGAGGAGTTTCTGTACGTCACCGGGTACCAGCACCTCAAGAAGTTCGCCAAGCTCACGCTCGACGGCGAAACAGTTTGGGAGCGGCATGCGCCGATGGAATCGGGCATCTACGCGGCGAGCGAAGACACCAAGCCGACCGGCGCGTGGGGCCGCGACCGGTTCATGCCCACGAACATCGCGTTCCATCCGACGAACGGCGACTTCTACGTGGCCGACGGCTACGGCGCGTACGTCGATCCACCTCTACGATCGCGACGCCAACTACAAGTCGACGTTCGGCAAAGCCGGCAAGGAGGACGGCCAGTTCGATTTGCCGCACGGCGTGTGGATCGACGGCCGGCCGGGCCGCGAGCCGTCGGTCGTCGTGGCCGACCGCGTCAACGACCGGCTGCAATGGTTCACGCTCGACGGCAAGCATCAGCAAACGCTCGACGGCTTCCTGCTGCCGGCGAACGTCGACACGTTCGGCGACGTGATGCTCGTGCCCGAATTGCAGTCGCGCGTCACGCTGCTCGATCGGCAAGAACAAAGTCATCGCCCATCTTGGCGACGATGCCGACTGGCGCGAGCACGTGCATGAAAGACGGCAGTCCGCAACGCATCCCGACCAATGGCCGGCCGGCAAATTCATCCACCCGCACGACGCCTGCTTCGACGCCGACGGCAACATCTTCGTCGCCGAATGGGTGGCGACCGGGCGGATTACGAAGCTGCGCCGGTTGAGTTGAGTCCTTTGCGAGAATTCGCCTGGTCGCAGCGGCACCGGATATGTCGTCCGCAACGACACGTTTTTTGGATATGTCGCAGAAATCGAAATGGCGATACGTCGGCTTGACGTGTCGCTGGCGTCGACCGGGAGTTGTTAAAACGACGCTAGTGGCTGCCGCCGCTTACGCTACTCGTCGCACCACGCCGGTGACAATGCCCAGCACTTGGGCGTTGCGCGAGTAGATCGGCTTCATCGAGGAGTTAGCCGGTTGCAGGCGGATGCGATTGGCTTCTGGGTACCAGTATTTGAGCGTGGCTTCGCCGTCGTCGGTGAGGGCCACGACGATGTCGCCTTTGTGGGCGGTGCGTGCGCGGCGGCAGATGACGATGTCGCCGTCGGCGATTTGGGCGTCGATCATCGAGTCGCCCTTCACCTGGAGGGCGAACTGCGTTCTTCCGCTGCGGGAACCAATCCTCGAAGTCGAACCGTTCGGCCTGCTCAATGGCCTCGGTCAGGTTGCCGGCGGCGATCTGGCCGACCAGCGGCATGCCCCGTTCTTCCTTGTAGGCATCGGTGAGCTGGATGGCCCGCGACATGTTCGGCTCGCGGGTGATCAGGCCCTTTTTCTCCAGCGCCTTCAGATGGCACATCACGCCGTTGGGCGAGCTGATGCGAAAGTAATCGCCGATCTCGCGGACCGTCGGCCCGTAACCGCGGTTGGTGATCTTATCGCGAATAAAATCGAAGACTTCGCGTTGGCGGGAGGTAAGGTGCGAAAAAAGTGACATGAGACGAGTTCCATCCATTTGGATTTGAGGTCTAACGAACAGCGTGGCCCCCAGGGCCTGGAAAGTTTTTCGTATGTACGCTTCTCAAAATATAATATACGGGCGTACATCGTCAATAGCATCCGTACAGGAATCTTCGGCAAAGTTTTGGCCTGGCGAAGCCTGTGTCCCGGTACCCGACCGCAGTGCGGCGGTATGCTGCAACGGCCAATGCCGGATTTACGCTTGTAAATTCCACCCGCCGGCGTGGGAATTGATGAGCGGCGGTCGATTCTGCAAACCCTTTCGCACGTGGTTAGGCTCCGTTATTGTGAATCGAGAAACCAATTTGCTACCGGGCCCGACCGATGCCGTCCGCTGGGGTGGATTGGCTGCAAAAACCACGGGGAACCTCCGTATGATCCATGTCATTGCTACGATTCGGACGGTGCCTGGCAAACGGGAGGCACTGCTCGCCGCGTTCCGCGATTTAGTGCCCCAAGTTCGGGCCGAGCGAGGGTGCGTCGAGTACGGAACGGCGGTCGATCTTGCCACGCCAATTAAAGCTGCCGCCGAGGTCCGCGAGGACGCTGTGATCATGGTGGAGAAGTGGGAGAGCGTGGCGGCGCTCGAGGATCACCTGGCGGCATCTCACATGTTAAGGCACCGTGAGCGAGTCAAGGATCTGGTGGGGGAAGTGGAGATACGGGTGCTGGAGCCGGTCTGAACGAACGGCCGGCGAGCCGTTGGCTCGCGGCTTCTGTATCAAGCTAAAATCTCATCGTTCTTTGGACGATCGATTTCGATCCGAATATGTCCGATCCGATTCGCCAACAAATTACCGCCTCGTCGAAAACCGTCGTGGTGAAGGTTGGCACTCGCGTTTTGACACACGACGACGGCACGCTGGATCAAGAGCGCGTCACCGCGATCGCTGAACAAGTGGTCCGGCTTCAGGAAGATAAGCGGCAAGTCGTACTCGTGAGCAGCGGCGCGGTCGGTGCCGGCATCGGCCGCCTGGGACTCAAGCAGCGACCGGCCGACCTGGCCCACCTGCAAGCGGTGGCCGCCGTCGGCCAGAGCCGGCTAATCGAGTCGTACAATCGAGCACTCGAAGTGCATGGGCGGCACGCAGCGCAAATCCTGCTCACGGCCGACGACCTGAACGACCGCATGCGCTATCTCAACGTGCGCAACACTCTGTTGGCGTTGTTCCAATTTGGGGCGCTGCCGATCATCAACGAAAACGATACGGTGCGCGTCGACGAGCTGCAGCGGAACGTAGGCGACAACGATCGGCTGGCCGCGATGGTGACGAATCTCCTGCGGGCGCCGCTTTTGGTCCTGCTCTCGGATGTTGACGGACTCTATGACCGTCACCCGAGCGAAGACGGGTGCGCAGGTGATCCCGCTTGTCTCGCAACTGGAAGCTGCCATGCGCGACTTCCAGCGGCAAGCAGCGGTGGTGGGTGGACCAAATCATTTGAGCCGCGGGGGCATGGCCAGCAAGCTCGAGGCGGCGCGGCTGGCCGTCTCCGCTGGTGAAAGCGTCATCATTGCCAACGGCCGCAGACCCAACGTGATTGTCGAACTACTCGCTGGCGAACAAGTCGGTACACTTTTTATCGCCCAAGGTCCAGCCGTCACCGCCCGCAAACGGTGGATCGGGTTAACGGCACAGCCGTGCGGCCGGTTAATCCTAGATGCCGGTGCTCAGCAAGCGATTCAGCTGAACGGTCGGAGCCTGCTCGCGATCGGTGTCCGGCGCGTGGAAGGGATTTTTCAAAAAGGGGATGTAGTGGCCCTCTGTGGCGACGAGGGCCCCGAATTCGCCCGGGGGCTGTCGAACTACGGTTCCGAGGAGCTGCGGCGTATTGCCGGGCACGCGACGGAGCGGATTGTCGAGATTCTGGGCCACTGTCCCTACGACGAAGTCATCCATCGCGATAATCTTGCGATCCTAAGCTAGCATTGTTAAAATACGGAGTCCGCGTTAAATGCGTCGTGTTTTACGCCGATCCGCTAGTTATGCTTCCATAGTTGCTGGTGCGGGCATCCTTCGGCTGTTTTCAGGATGCCGGACCCACGACAGGCGAGTTTTTGCCGCTCGAGTTCTGAATGTCCGCCTCGCTGACCGATGATTCGCACTTAGCCACGTACAATCCGACGACCGCGGCTGCGGCGGAGCCGGTCACGCGGGTCGATCTGGGGGAATTCTCCCGTGATATGTTGCACGGCATCCGTCAGCTACACCGCACTTACGGTCCCATCGCGGCCATCGAGGACCGTGGGCAGCGAGTGGTGTTTCTGTTCAGCCCAGAGTTTAACCAACAGGTGCTCTCCGACACCGAGCGTTTCCACGCCCGTTTTTTTGCCGTGCGGGGCCCGAAGCACTCGGCTCAACGGCGTTTGACGTGCGGGCTGTTGGCGATGAACGGCGAGCAGCATCGGCGGAATCGCCGCGTCGTGAAGGAACCATTCGGGCTGAAGGCCATCGGTACGTATGGCGAAGCGATTGGACGACTCACGGACGAGTTATTGGCCAATTGGCGGCCCGGCGACGTGCGCGATATGGCCGAGGAAATGCGGCAGTTCATGTTGCGGGTGACCAGCACGATTCTATTCGGGTTGAACGATCAGGAATTGGCTTATCGGCTGGGCGATATGATCGCTCGCTGGGTGTCGTTGAACCAGGAAGTGGGACCTGGGGCGCTGGTGCCCAATGATCAGTTTTTTGATCACTATGAGGAACTGCTTCATTTCGCTGAGGAATTGGAAGCTGACATCCGCGACATGATTCGGCGGCGGCGCGAGAGCCGGCAGCCCGGGCGCGACGTGCTTTCCATTCTCGTGCGAATGCACGATGAAGAAGGCGGCCTGAGCGATGAAGAACTGGTCGGTCAGGCGGCCGTATTGTTTGGTGCGGCGCACATGACGACGGCCCATTCGTTGACCTGGACTTTGCTGCTGTTGGCGCAGCATCCGTCGGTCATGCGGCCGTTGTGGGAGGAATTGCGGGGGGCTGGGGACTGGGGGCTGGGGTCTGGAAGCGATCGTGGGATGGGTGTACTGCAGGCCGATGGGTCGCTGCCCAAGGGAGACGAGCTTTCGTTGCTGGATCGCGTAATCAAAGAAAGCATGCGGCTGCTGCCGGCCTCGGCTTATTCGCAGCGGATGAACGTCGTGCCGGTGCAGCTTGGGCCGTTGTTCTTGCCGCGCGGAACGGGGATTGTGTTTACGCCGCTGGTGACGCATCACTTGCCGGAAATCTACGCGCAGCCCGAGAAATTTCTGCCGGACCGGTGGCACACCTTGCGGCCCAGCCCGTACGCTTACCACCCGTTCGGCGCGGGCCCACGCCTGTGTATCGGTGGGCCACTGGCGACGGCCATCATCCGCATCGCTCTTGCCAAAATCCTGTCACGTTTTCGGCTGGCAGTCGTGCCAGGTGCCAACGTCGGCGTGCACGTGGAGTCGACCATGCTGGTGCCGACCAACGGCCTGCTGATGGAAATCCAAGCGGCCGATGGCAAGTTCGAGAGCAGCCCGATCATTGGCAACATTCACGAATTGGTGGAATTTGACGAAGCGCCGCCGGTTATCGCCGGGGAATCGGCCACGTCAGACCACCCCGAGACGACAAGTGCTGTCCCACGCCGGCCGCGATAGCTAGGCCGATGGCTCGCGAACCTTAGCGTAGCAGAGCATGTCGCGCGGTGCGTCATCCAGGTTGGGCATCACCAGGTAGCGACGCAACGTGCCTTCCAGCGTGAGGCCGGTTTTCTCCAATACCCGGGCGGACGCGCGGTTCTCCACATCGCAAAACGCCTGCACGCGCCAGACGAAGGGTAGCGACATGGCCTCGGCGACGAACGCGCGGGCGGCTTCCGTGGCAAAGCCCCGGCCCCAGGCGTCGCGGGCCAGGCAATAGCCGAACTGGATGAGCGGGACCTGAATTCGCCCACCGACGGAGCCCAACAGCTCGCCGCCGTCGCGGGAAAAAATCAAGTAGCCCGCGCTGGTCCCTTGGTCGTTCTCGCACATGATACGGACGAGGTATTCGCGCGTGTCGCCGAGTGAGCGGTGCGGAGTCCAGCTCATGTATCGGGAGACCTGCGGGTCCCGAGAGTAACGCAAAAACATGCGCTCCGCATCGGATTCGGTCGGCGGACGCAGGTACAGCCGTTCGGTGGTTAGCTCCGTTGGAAATGTCACTGTAATTCTCTGGTCGTGGAAAGTGGGGTGGCTGGGGTCGAGCGTCAGCGAGCCCCCAGCCACCCAAAGCATTCATCGGCAGGTTTGGTTTATGACGGTGGCGTCGGTTAGCCGGTTCGCGCCGATCAGGCTGGTAGGAGATTCTCGCAAGCTTCCGCCAAATTTGCGGTGACGCGGCAGACCAATTACGCTGAAGTTTAACCCCCTTGCGCAGCGCGACAAGCTTCGCCTCTGTCCCTCCTCAATCTCTCTCCTTTCCGAGTCCGCGATGAAATTCTCCCCTCATCTTCTTTCGCTGGCAATCACTGTGATCTGTTCGACTTCGATGACTGTGCAGGCTCAAGAGTCGCCGTACGTACAAGAACGTACCGCCGCACGCCGCGAGCTGTACCTGGCGAAAGTCGATTTCCGCAATTACTGGCAGATCGAATATCCGCGGATTCGTCGTCAACTGGAAGCGCAGATCGATCTCACTGAGGCCGAGATCCGAATTTACAAAGAACGGCTGCGCTTATTTCGACCGTTTGACCGATTCTCGACCGGCAGCGCTGTTGCCTGGTCGCTGCAAGACATGCGGATGTGCCTGATGGAGGCGGAGCTGCGTCTGCGCGATTTGTGGGCAGAGCGGAACAACCTGGTTCGCTTCCGCACGCCGGAGTGGAGGGAACTGGAGCTGCGACTTCACGATGCGCGGGTGCGTGTCGCCGAAATTGAGGCTGTCGATCGAAATCGGCACGAATGAGGCGGAATTGCCTCCCGGTTGAGTGCGGCCGCCGATGGCCGTAAAATGGGGGCGGACAGCTTGGACGGCGCTCCTCTTCGTTTCGCCACCTTGAGCCGCCAGCTGTTCTCAAGGAGGCCCGCTCGTCGCGCTTACGCTGCAGCGGTGCGACGACATTTCATGAGCGAACTGCATCACGAATGCGGCGTGGCCGCCGTCTATCATCTGCCCGGCGAAGCGGTGAGTCCGCTCTGCCCGCCGCAGGGGCCCGAGGAGGTCTCGCGGCTGATGCCGCGGATGCTGCTGGACATGCAGAACCGCGGCCAGCTTTCGGCCGGCATGACCAGCTATCAACCCGCGACGCGCAGCAGCTGCTCGACACGTACGCGGCGTGGGCACGCGTGAGCGAGGTGTTCCGCCTGAGCCATCGGGGCAAGGCCGAAAGCATCATGACGCAGTACGCCGGCCGGGCGGCGATCGGCCACGTCCGCTACGCCACCTGCGGCGAGGACGACCGCAGCTACGCCCAGCCGTTCGAGCGGCACCACCTGCAGAAGCACAAGTGGTTCAGCTTCGCCTTCAACGGCCAGCTGGCCAACTACGCCGAGCTGCGCGACAAGCTGCTGGCCGACGACGACCACCACCTGGCCCGCGCGACCGACACCGAAATCATCATGCACGAGATCAGCCGCGAGCTGTCGGGCGACCGGCGGCCGCCGCTGGTCGAGGTGATGCGGAACGTGGCGCAGCGGTTCGACGGGGCGTACAGCCTCGTGCTCCTGAACGCGCTGGGCGAGATGCTGATCGCCCGCGACCCGCTGGGGATCCAGCCGCTGTGCTACGCGATGGAAGGGCCGCTGTTCGCCGCGGCCAGCGAGAGCGTGGCGCTGTTGAACCTGGGCTTTCGCACCGAGAGCATCCGCTCGCTGGAGCCGGGCGAGATGATCACGGTGACGGCGGCGAAGTTCGAGATCGAGCGGTTCGCCGACAGCCCGCGGCGGGCCCATTGCTTCTTCGAGTGGATCTACTTCGCCAACGTCGCCAGCACGATGGACGACCGCAGCGTCTATCTGGCGCGGAAGGCGCTGGGCGAGGAGCTGGCCCGGCTGGAAGACGTTGCCGATCGACGACGACACGATCGTCGTGCCGGTGCCCGACACGAGCAAGGCGCGGCCGACGCGATGGCCTATCGAGCTGGGCGTGCCGTGCGTCGAGGGGCTGATCCGCAACCGCTACGCCGGCCGCACGTTCATCGAAGGCCCGACAGCCGGGTGAGCAAGGCCGCCGACGAAGTACACGCCGCTGCGCGAAGTGCTGGAAGGCAAGCGGGTGCTGCTGGTCGAGGACTCGATCGTCCGCTCGACGACGATGCGGGTGCTGATCTCGCGGATTCGCACAGTGGGCCAGGCGCGCGAGATCCACGTCCGCGTGGCCTGCCCGCCGATCATCGCGCCGTGCTTCTACGGCATCGACATGTCGACGATCGCCGAGCTGTTCGCGCCGCGATTCATGCGCGACGGCCGGCCGCATCGAGGAAGTGTACGCCGAGATGGCCCGCGAGCTGGGCGCCGATTCGCTGCGCTACCTGCCGGTCGAGTCGATCGCCCGCGCCGTCGATCGACCGGCGGACGAGCTGTGCCAGGCGTGCATCACCGGCCACTATCCGACGCCGCACGGCCAGAAGCTCTACCAGATCGCATTGACAAATGCCAAATCTGCCCCGGCAAGCGATGCCTCGGGAAGCTGGCCGGCGCGGACGTATGAAGCGGCGGCGGGTCGGGTGCAAGTGCCCGTTACGCGGGCCTTATAATGATGGCTCGGGCGCGCTGTATAGAATAGTAGTGTGAGGGTCTTGCCAACACGGAGCAAAACCATGGCCACTGTAGTATTGGATCGCGGTCTTGCGGAACATTTGCAGCAAGAGCGAGTAGCATCAGGCGAGGACCGATGGGACGAAGTCTGGGAGGGGACGTACATGATGGCTCCGTTGCCGAATACGGAACACCAACAAGTCGTAAACCGCATGGCTACAATTCTCGAAGATACGGTTGGCTGGAACGAAGAAACGATTGTGCTTCCCGGGACGAACGTAAGCGATCGTCTCAAAGACTGGAAATATAACTACCGTTGTCCGGACGTCGTCGTTTACCTACCTGGCACGAATGCCAAGAACTTCGACACACATTGGTATGGCGGGCCGGATTTCGCCGTCGAAATTGTCAGTCCCGACGATATGGTACGGGAGAAGCTGACCTTTTATGCCAAAGTCGGCGTGCGCGAGCTGCTAATCGTCGACCGCGATCCGTGGAACTTGGAGCTACTTCGATTGAAGGGCAGAAAACTTACGCCGGTTGGCGTCTCGTCCGTGAAGAAAAAGCCAGCGCTCCGAAGCGCGGTGCTCCCGCTGACCTTCCGGTTGATACCCGGCAAGCAGCGACCCGCGATCGAAGTGGTTCGAACTACCGACGGAAGGTCGTGGAAGGATTAAGTCCGCTACGTACGCCCGGCGTGGCGAATTGGCTACAGCGGCCAGTCGCGCAGCAGGCGCTCGGTTTCTTCGAGGTGGCCGGTTTCGTCGTTGACGATGTCCTCGAGCTGCACCACGAGGCCCTTGTCGCCGAAGTCCTCGGCCTGTTTGGCCCGCTTAGTGTAGTCGGTCACGGCGCGTTTTTCGGCGTCGCGAACTGCTTCGACCATTTCGCGGTTGTTCTTGGCCCGGGGCACTTCGCGGGCAACGGTCGTCGGCTCGCCGCCGAGCGCCACGATTTTATTGGCCAGGTATTGAGCGTGGCCTTGCTCGTCGGGGACTTCCTGCAGAAAGAATTGCGAAAGCTGCGGGCGGTACGGGCCCGTGGTCTTGGCCGCGTAGGTAATGTACTGGATGATGGCGCCCAATTCGCCTGCCAGGTCCTCGTTCAATGCGCGAATCATTTCTTGCTTGTCCATTTGTGTCCCCTTGTTCATTCCCGAGTGTGAAATGAAGGCGACCAAAGTAGCAGCAAATTATATGCCGACGCTGGCACCGGACAACGGGCGGGGCGACTCGACTGAGCTCGCCGAAGTCAAGTCCCGCCGCTAAATAGAAAAGGAATGGGTGAGCGTTCGACGGTTAGGTGTAGCGGACGCCTTGGAATTGCGGCTCGAAGAATGCCGGCAAGAGGGAGTCGACTTGCAGCAGGCCTTCACGCGTCAGGTTGATTCGGTCGCCTGACTGATCGATCGTGCACAATTCATCTTGTTCGTAGCCGGCCCACGCGTCCGCCCAGCGCTCGCGGATATCGACTCCGTATTTGTCGCGGAAATAGCGAATGTTCAAATAGCCTCGCTTGAGTTGCAGAATCATTTCTCGCACGAGCCGCTGGTGAACGGAGACTCGCATGCCGCGGTTCAGCGGCAGCTCGCCCGATTCCAGGCTGCCGCAATACTGTTCCCACTCCGGGTGATTCTGATAGTGCACGCCGGAAATGTGCCCGAAGCTGGCGATACCGGTGGCCAATAGATCGCTGCCTTGCCATAGGTTGTCCCGGTAGCTGAAGTTCACTCGCTCCGGGTGTTTGACCATGGTGTAGGCGCTGGATACGGAGTAGCCGACGGCGGCCAGTTCGTCAAACGCATAATCGACCCAAGCCCGCTTAGTGGCCCAATCGGCAACCGGCGTTTCGATCACACCGCCCAAAATATCCTTGGAGTACACCGTGTTGAACGGCAACTCCATTTGGTAGATCGTTACGCTGTCCGGATTGAGTTCGATGGTGCGGGCCACGGCGTCGCGCCATTTGTCCCACGATTCGCCGACCATGCCGGCAATCAAGTCGACGTTCGTGTTGGCAAACCCGGCCGCCTGGATCCACGGCCAGGCTTTGTATATCTCTGGCGATTCGTGGGCGCGGCCGTTGTCGCGCAGGATCGCGTCGTCGAAATGCTCAACGCCAAGGCTCAGCCGTGTGACGCCGATCTCGCGGAGCGTGTGCACCTTGGCTTCGGAAAGCGTGCCCGGCTCGCACTCAAACGTTACCTCCTCAGCCTTGTCCCAGGAGACACTTGCGCAGCCGATCGACCAAGCGTGCCAGCTGTCGGGAGCTAAGGAACGATGGTGTTCCGCCGCCGAAGTACACGAAGCGGAAAGGCCGGCCACCCATTACCGGCAGCTTGCTGACGAGCTCGATCTCGCGCGACAGGGCGGACAAATAGCGCTCCACCTCGGCCGAGTTTTTGTCCGTGAATACCTTGAAATAACAGAATTTGCAACGCTTGCGGCAGAACGGAATGTGCAGGTAAAGGCCGAGCGGCACGTTAGCCGGCGGCGCGCTCAGCGCGGCGCGGACATCGCCCAGATGGTCCGGCGACCACGCGGAAAACGGCGGATAGTTACTAATGAAGTAACTGCCAACCTCGGTTTTTGTGGAGCTCGTGGACATGATGAAATCTCAGCTAACCACGGAGGCACGGAGAGCACGGAGAAGATAAAAAGAAGAACGATAAAGAATGAAACATGGATTTCATGAACCTAGTTTCCATCCCTCGACTCAGATCTCTCACCTGATTCAGTTCTTCGTGTACTCTGTGTCTCCGTGGTCGATCCTTCCTGCTTGTCTTTCGATCCGAAGCAATACAGTGTGCCGTCGCCGTTGCCGAGAACGATGCGGTTGTCGACGACTGCGGGAGAAGCGGTGAAGCTGCCGCCCATTTCCTGCTCCCATTTCACCTCGCCCGATTTGACATCGATCAAGTAAATCTTTCCGGCGGCGGTGGCGGCCAAGACACGCTCACCGGCGATAACTGGTGAACTTTCGATGCGGCTGCGCGTTGTGATTGGTTTCCACTTTTCGTTGCCGGTGGCTGGATCAAGTCCATAGATTGCTTTGCCTTGACTGCCAACGACGACGATCTCGCTGGTGACGGCGGCGGCAGCGCGGATCGGCTGGCCGCGCCGCGGATCACGAAATTTCCAAGCAACCTGGGGTTCGTCGGCGCCGTCAGCAGGAATGTCGATGGCGAAAAACGTGCCGCCCTCCGTGCCGAAGTAGGCGCGATTCTCATGAATTGCGGCGGTTGCTCCGGTGGGGCCGTCGATTTTCACCGTTTGAATTTCAGTGCCGTTCGACACATCGATGATGTGCAGCAAACTGTCGCAACCGGAAAGCATTGCACGGCCGGACAGAATCGTCGGCGAGCAGCGGAGCGGCGCTTCGATGCGGAACGGCTGCCAGCGCAGTTTGCCGTCGGCGGCGTTCAGGCAGGTGAGTGTGCCGAGCTCTGATGTCACCAGTACGTCATCGCCGTGCGGAGTTGGTCCGGCGTAAATCTCGCCTTCCACGTTGGCGGACCACAATTCTTCGCCGCCCGCGGCTGCCAGGCAGCGAACGATGCCATTCAAATCACCGACATAAAGTTTGCCATTATCAAATGCGGCGCCCGCAGCAAAGCTGCCGTCCTCGAACTGCTTGGTCCAAACCGGCGAGCCGTCCGCCAAGCGAACGGCGTGAAAGGTGCCCATGTTGTCGCCGACGTATACGATGCCCTGCACCACGATCGCCGTTGCATCAATGCCGGCATCGTCGACGGCTTTGTACGTCCACAGCGTTTCGAGCTGGTCCGGCAGCGTCGTGTTGGCGACACCCGAGCCGAGAGTGTCACCGCGCACGACGGGCCAATCTTCGGCAGGAACGGCCGAGCAAGTCAATCCGCCCAGTACTGTGGCAACAACGGTGGCGAAGAACCGACTAATTTGACTGCGCAAATTCTTAGAAGGCCGTCTCATAGAGCTGCTCGAAATCGGTTTCTGTGAGTTGCACGGGGTTGTACTTGCCGGTCCATTGCTTGGCGGCCGCGGCGGCCAATACGGGTAACTGATCGCGCCGAACGCCGCACTCTGTAAGTGTACCAGCCAGACCCGCCCGGCGGGAAACGCCGGACACGAAGTCCGCCAGGGCATCTGCAGCACTTTGGGTGTCGGAACGCGGGCCGATCAGGCCGTTGGATTGCACGAGTTCGCGATACCACGGGTCAACTTGTCTACCATTGTGCCGAATAACATGAGGCAGCATGAGGGCGACGGCTTCACCATGGACAATTCCGTAATTGGCCGTCAGAGGGTTGGCCAGTGCGTGGGCTCCGCCGAGCATCGAATTCTCGATTGCCAGTCCGGCCAGGCACGCGCCCAGTTGCATATCGGCGCGGGCCGCCAGGTTTTGCGGCTCGTCCAAAACACGCATGAAACTTGGCGCCAAGTGCCGCCAGGCTTCTCGGCTAAATGTAAGCGAGATCGCCGTACGTCGCTTGGTGACATACGTCTCGATCGCATGCGCGAGCGCATCGATGCCGGTGAGTGCCGTCACGCGAGGCGGCTGAGTGACCGTCAACTCGGGGTCGAGAATCGCAACGCGGAACGCGGCCCGTTTATCTCCGCAGGCCATTTTGACGCCAGTCTCGGCATCGGCGATCAGCGCGTACGACTGCGTCTCACTTCCGGTGCCGGCGGTGGTGGATACGGCGATCATCGGCAACAGCTGCGCAGTGGCTTTGCCTTCGCCCCAATAGTCTTGCATGCGACCGCCGCACGAGTACAAAAAGTTGATGCCTTTGGCGCAGTCCATCGAGCTGCCGCCACCCAGTCCGACGATCAGGTCCGGCTGGAACTCGCGGCACTTGCATCAATCCGGCATCGACCTGCGTTGTTGTGGGATTCTCCGCGACGCCATCGAACAGTTTCACGTCGAGGCCGAACCGCTCGAGCGATTCAATTCCACGCGCTGTGTGGCCGGCTTTGACGATGCCAGGATCACTCACGACCAACGCACGTTTCCAGCCATTTGCACCCGCCACGGGACCGAGCTCATCCAACTTGCCGGGACCGAAAACGATCCGCGTTGGACATTGAAAATCGAAGGAATGCATGGCGGCGGGGCAGGCGGTGGCATTGGGCTCAGCCGCGACCTAACAGGTCGCCGGCGCGGCGCGCGACCAGTCAGGTCGCGGCTATCGGTGTGCTCCATGCGGTGGATGGATACTGTGCGTGTCACCCCAGTTGCAACGCGCGGTTGCGATACAGGAAATCAACCAGGTTGCCTTCGTGGGGTTGAAGCCAATTGAGTTTGGTGGTGGGTATCGGTCCGAGGTTTAAGCGGTCGATGTTTGTGGCGTTTGTGGCGGCGTCGCGAAGGGTCGAGTCGTCGGAGATTACGGTGCCTACGAGCGTGGGCCCAATGCGGCGAAGCATTTCGGCCTGCGGGCAATTCACGACCGACGCGAACGGGAACATGTATTCCTTGTGTGCGGCCGGCGATTCCGCCGATTCGCAATGCAGGACCGTTGGTCGCAAGTAGCTGGCCCGCTCTTTTTCGACCAACCGCGGGCCGTATTTGGCGGTGACGTGAGTCACGCCCTCGCCCTGCACATCCTGCTCGATTTGCTTCCACACGGCCGCCCCCATGCCCGGCACCGTGAACGCGGCCAGGCCGGCCTTCGGATCATCGGGGGGTAGGGCCTCGATGGGGCCCAGGCGCTCGGCCAGTGCTTCTGCTATTTCATGGGTGTGGCGCGATGCCCACACGCCGGAGCAATTGATACAACCGCGGCCACTGTTGAGATAAATGCTCTCGACCATGAGGTCGAGATAGTTGCTCCAGTGATCGACGACGTCGTCGCCCAGCAGGATTTTCGAAAAGCCCGGGCCGTGGGCCTGAACTTTCGGATTGCCGCGATACCGCTCAACCGTAGGCGTGCCGCCGAAAATCATCGAGCGGTCGCAGGCTTCGAGCACGGCGGCGCCGGCCTCCGCTTCTCCGGGGTAAAGCGCAAACGCCTCGCGCGGCACGCCGGCTTCCGTGAATGCCGCGAAAATACGATAGGGCGTCCACGGCTCCTGCGGCCCCGGCTTGAGTACCAGCCCCAACTGTAGTGGAATCGCCGGCAGCCATAACGTGTGAACGCCTGGTGAATTGGATGGCAGCACGGCCGCGAGCACGGGCGACTGGGCCTGGTAGCTAACCGTCACACCGCGGCCTTCCTCGCCGAAGCCGCGCGAAAGAATTTCGAGATTCAGACCGCGCGTGAGGCAGTCCAGAATCTTCTCCATGTTCTTGAGCACGAACGAATTCTTCGCCATGTTGGCGCGGCACATGTGCTCGGGCAGGCCGGTGCTCGCCGATTGCTGGTGCACGAAATCGGCGGGCGACTGCGTGCCATCGCCCATCGGCAGCGTGCCGTGTTCGTACAAGTCAGCGGCCTTGGCGAGCATGCCGATGAGCTCGCGGCTGGGAATCCGGCGGAGCGCGTCGCGCGCGTTTTGAGCCTGGCGCATGTCGCGCTTGATGATGCCTCCGCCGGCCTGGCAAACCTTGGCAATCGGCTCGCCGGTGGCAAAGTGATTCACATCGGCCACCTCGAGCGATTCGTACGGCTGGCCCCAGCGGATGACGGGAAGTTTGATCATCGTGCGTGAACCCGGATTGAATGGATTAAATGACCAATGACCAAGCACCAATGACCAAAAAGAATTGCGCGAACCGAATTTGGTCATTGGTGCTTGGTCATTGGTGTTTCCGTCATCTTCTCTAGTTGTTTTGTTGCCGATCAATAGACGCCCACCGTGGTTGCTTCGGCCAAGCGGCGGAAGGGGCGGGTGCCGCTGATGCCGTCCCAGGGGTATTGTTCGCAGGGCGGTTCGCGTTCGCCTTCGTCGCGTTCCAAAAAGCCCGGCATGAAGAACTCCTTGGTGAGCGTGGTGAGCTTCGCGCGGCCGGTTTCGCCGTAGCCGACGACGCGGTCGGTGTCGTCGAAATCGACGACCTCGACCACGGCCCGCGGCTGCGGGGCGTAGTAGCTAATCTTGTAACCCTCGGCGGCGGTCACGGGTTTCGAACAGGCCAGGCCCATGAGCGTGTTGCCGTAGGTGGGCGTCATGTAGATGCCGCTCACCTCCGGCGGGCCGCCGAACAACTCTTCGATGCAGAACCGCGTCCACTGCGGCGTGAACTCCGTGCCGCCGGAAAAAATGCCGGTGATGCCGGTCTCGCGCAGGCTGCTGCCGCGCTCCTCGAGCGCCAGGCACAGCGCCTCGATTAGCTTCGGCGTGCCGAACATGCATTTGATGTCGTGGCCGGCGCCAAGAATCGTGATCGCCTGATCGATGCAGTGCTGCTTGTACGCTTCGAGGTGCTCCATCCAGCCTTTCTTGATGAGCTTGATGACCCAGCGCGGGTCGAGGTCGATGCAGAAGCAAATGCCGCCGCGATGCTGGGCCAGGTGCTCGACCGCCAGCCGCAGCCGGCGCGGGCCGGACGGGCCGAGCATCAGCCAGTTGGAGCCCGATGGGAAAATACTTCTCGGGCAGCGTGTCGCTGAACAGCGAGTAGTCGATGCGAAAGTCCTCGACGCGCGATGCGGCTCTTCGGGACGCCGGTCGTGCCGCCGGTCTCAAAAACGTAGATCGGCTTGTCGGCCAGGCCCTTGGGCACCCACCGCCGCACCGGCCCGCCGCGCAGCCACTCGTCTTCAAACGGCGGGAACTTCTTCAGGTCGTCGAAGCACTTGACTTCGCTGAGCGGATCGAATTTCAAGCTGCTTGCGGAAATCCAGCCAGAATGGGCAGCCGGTGGAGTCGTGAAAATGCCAGGCGACGGTTTCGACAACGTGGGAATCCAGCAAATCGCGGGCGCGGCGGGCAGTAGCTTCAGACGGGGTCGCCATGAACTGAACTCAGCTTCGTGGGGCCAGGTCTACCAGAACTAGAGTCTCCAGCTTACCAAGAGACCGGTCGAGTGCACAGGCGTCGTGTGTTCCAGGCCGCAGCGCAAAAAACAGGCCGCGCAAGTGCGAGGCCGGATGAAGATGAATTTTGAAGCCGAGCCAGGCTCAGCTTTGTTGCGAGTTGGCTGGGTTCGGTACGCTGCTGAGCTGGGCCAATACCTGGATCACGCCATTCAAGTGGGCGAGGCGCGGTCCATAGCGGTCGATGAATTCGTTGAGCATGAAATCGCCCTCGACCAAGCAATCGCTCGTGTCATTAATCTCTTCGGTCATGCGCTCGAGATACTCGATTTGCACGCGAGTTAATGCCTCAGCGGCCTCGCGACACGCGCTGGACAGCGCCGGATGGGCATTGCGCCACTGATTGAGCTCGTTGGCGCGCTGCTTGTGGGAAGCTGCGAGCGTGCCCGAAAGCTCTTCCAGCAGCTCGTTCGTGCGATCCTGCGAGGCCAGCATTTCGCGTAGCAGCTCGGTCTGATCCTCGCGCGTAGACAAAACCGGCTGGGGCCGCGCGGCGGTGGTCACGTCCACCTGGGAAAACAAGGGGGGAGTTGGACGGCGTGTCGTTGTCATGAACAATTAATTCCTTGATGGATAATCGAACGCTGCGGAGGCCAAGCCGGCTTGACGCCGCGGTTTTGTGCACCGTGACGGCCGTTAAATTACTTTCATTGCCAAGCGCAATCTCAGCTATTGGCGTTGACTATGATTGGTGCCCGGTTCAGGCCATCCACCGTTGTGCAGACCGTTTGAAGTGTCAGCAAAGTTTCCTCAGGCACGATTGCCATCGGGAAACGCTGGGACCGACCGGGCGAACCTCCACTCTCCATAGTTTAACGAAAGCTTTAGACCGATTCCAGGATTTGGCCAGTTTTCTTCCCGCCTTTTTGCGTCCCACGCACCAGGGGGCGGCAGTGTCGGGCGAAGGCACCAGCCGTCTACGTGGCACCGGGCGACCTTCGCCGTGAAGCATCTAAAGTCGCGTTGAAGGTAGTCCCGATGGATTCTGTACTCCGTGGAAATGCCGGTGGTCGGCCGCATCGTCTGCGCATTTTCGCACGACAACCATCCCTACGACTCCCTGCCGCTGTCTTGCTGAGATGTCCGAAAGTCTAGAGAGGCAAACAACTTTTGGCTTTTTGTCCGCTATCGAGTCGGCGGAGCACGGATACTTTGGCGGCTATCTCGTGATTTCATCCGCGGGCAGGCCGCTTGAGTTCCATTGCACGGCCCCTGTGTTCCCCAGCCGGGCTCAACGAATACTCTATGGTGCGACACTCGCGTCGTATCTTCTGGGTGAACAAATTGCCGGTTCGTTGCTTGCTGCTGGCAAGCTGACGCCGCGGTTGATCCTGACCGACCTTGCCGACTTCGGCCTGACGCGGCAAAAAGGTGCGGCGCCGCAAGTGCTTGTACGGCCAAACACGGGTCAGCGCAGCAGATCGATTCCTGGTGAGCCGACAGGCGACAACCTTGCTGCTAGCATCTGCGGCTCCGCCGCCGTGTACGGCGATCACCAATTGTGGGGTGACCCGTTCACGATCCCAAATTGCTTGCTCCAGCTACCCGTCGGGTTTGAATCGGAGCACGACACGATCGTTGAACTTTTGGATTCGCTTCGTCGGCGCGTCGATCTGCTGGAACCATTTGAGCGGATTCACGAAGCCATTCGCGAAGCACAGCGGATCGGCGCGCAGCCAAGAGTCTCATGGCCACGCTGCATAATCGTCCGACGACGGGAGTGATCTGGTCGCTGGAGCCGAGTGACTTTGCCGTTCGGTCACCAATAGTTTCCTGGCTGCAACCGGGCACGGCGGCGGCTGTCGCCGACGCTTTCGAGACGATTCATTCCCCCAATCCAGAGTGCACCACCGTTGACCTGGAGATTGCACCGGCCGGCGTCGCGTCTTCGTCAATCACCGCGTGCGCGGTTCGCACAATTGGCTTTGTATTTGACCAGTTGACCGATCCGCGGCAGGACGCACGGGGCAAGGTGCAGGGAGCAGCGAGCAGGGAGCAATGCAAACATTCACCGAGCGATTTGCTGCCCGCTTCCGGCCAAACCAGAATCCGCCCGCCGCGCGACATCGTGAAGCTGGAAGACCGGCTGCGGCTTCTCTTGCAGCCGCCGCTGGAATCGCTGCTTGCCGCGCAAGCGTTGCGATTCGCGTTTCCGCCGTTTGGTTACCAGTTGGATGGCGTGGCGTTCCTGTATCCGCGGCATGAAGCGGTGCTGGCCGACGAAATGGGGCTGGGCAAAACGATGCAGGCCGTCACCGCCGTGCGGCTGTTGGTCCATCACGGTCAGTTACGTCGGGTGCTGCTGGTTTGCCCCAAGCCGCTGGTGACCAACTGGCAGCGCGAGTTTGCCATGTGGGCGCCGGAGCTGCCCGTCACTGCTGTCGAGGGCGGCGCCGCGCGGCGGCAATGGCTGTGGCGAGAAGCGAGCGACTTGGTGACGATCGCCAATTACGAAGCGCTCGTTCGCGATCGGTCGGATGTCTGCAGTGCCGAAAACTACTATGACCTCGTTGTGCTCGATGAAGCGCAGCGCATCAAGAACGCCGGCAGTGCCACCAACGAGGTTGTGCGGTCAATTCCCCGCGGCCGAAGCTGGGCGCTTACCGGCACGCCGATCGAAAACAGCGTCGAGGATCTGGTCGGGATTTTCGAGTTCGTCTCGCCCGGCCAGTTGAATGCAGACGATGAAACCGCGAGCTGTTGGCCGCGCGGTTCGGACCACGTGCTTGCGCCGCACGAAGGACCAGGTGCTCACCGACTTGCCGCCCAAGTTGTTTCGCGATGCCGAAGTGGAGCTCACGCCCGAGCAGGCCGAGGCGTATCGACTGGCCGAGGACGAGGGCGTGGTGCGGCTACGGCAAATGAAGCACGAGCTGACGATCCAGCACGTGTTTGAGCTGGTGCTGCGGCTGAAGCAAATCTGCAACTTCGATCCGGCCACCGGCGCCAGTAGCAAGCTGGAGCGGCTGGAGGCCGACCTGGAAGAATGCGCGGCCAGCGGCCGAAAAGCGATCGTGTTCAGCCAGTGGGTGGAGACGCTCGTCGAATTGCGAGAGCGACTCGCGCGGTTCGGGCCGGCTGAGTATCACGGCAAAATCCCACATCGACGCCGCGAGGCCGTCATCGAGCAGTTCCGCAACGACCCCACGTGCCAGGTCATGCTGATGACCTACGGCGCCGGCAGCGTCGGACTGAACCTGCAGTTCGCCAGCTACGTGTTTCTGTTCGATCGCTGGTGGAATCCGGCCGTGGAAGATCAGGCGATCAACCGGGCCCACCGCATCGGGGCCGAGCGGCCGGTGACCGTAACTCGGTTTTTGACAGTCGATACCATCGAGCAACGCATCAATCAGGTGCTGGAGCGAAAACGCGAATTATTCGACGCCGTATTTAGCGAATCAATGGCGACGACGAGCGGCGGGCTCTCGCGCGAAGAAGTGTTCGCGCTGTTTCAGCTCGACACCGGCAATGCTGCCGCGTGATATCCGGAAAGTCTTCGATGGGACAGCCGGGCACTGGTTCGCTCGTCTTACGACTTTTCTAATCGCGCCGAATGTGCCGGCGGTATGGCGGTGCAGTAACAAAATAAATTCATGTTGCGTTTGCACAACGCGCGTTTGTGGTGGATGTTTCATTAAGGCATCGTCCTTACTCACCTCCCGCCGCTGCGATCCCGTCGGATTAGAGTTCGACGTTCTCCCTCCGCGAAAGGCTTGCCATGCGATTCGCTTCGTCTGTCGGTACCAGGTTGCTTCCATCGATGTTGCTCGCGATCTATTGCCTTGCTGCACCGAGCGAAAGTCGGGCCCTTGACTCAGCCACGATTTGCGCCTGGAAACGGACCTGGCACGCCCAATATGCCCCCGCGACGCCGCTACGGCCTTACTTTGTGCCGCGCTTGCCGGGTCGATGTGATCGTGAGGTTTATGCGGCAGGATGCGATTGTGCCGATGGTTCGCTCTATGCCGAAAGTGCGGCGCCTTTCAATTGCCCCGCCCCGGGACCTGGTTGGATGTATCGCCCGGAGGCCGGCATCGGGTTTGAACCCGTACAGTTCCAACGGCTGGGCCAGATTCCAAACGATCTTGCGGTCGGCACCGAACCGCCGGCCGGCGCACCGCAGCGTTAGCGCCACAGCTGGAACGAGCAGGTTTGAGCACCGCCACTGCGCGCTTCGGCGGCAAATTTTCAGCGACCGTTAGATTGTCGCGCCGTGCATATGAATAATCGATCAATTAGCCGGATAGCGAGGTTGTGTTTGTGGCAAGGGGCCCGCGAGCGTCGATAACATGATCATAACGGGAGGGCAAAACACAGTGTGTTTTGCTTCAGGATAGAGGTCATGGCAAGACGACGGATCGGCTTGCCATGACCTTTTTTGTTTGGGCGTGATGATCGCATCTGTCGCGAGTATCGCGCGGGGCGGGGTCGACTGAGCTCGCCGAAGTCAAGCGCCGCCGCTAATTGGTGGCGATGTCATTAACCCCGATTGACATCATTTGAGCGTTTCGAGCAGCGCTTGCGCTTCTTGGCGATTGATGAAAATGCCCTGGTTCTTTTCGTCCAACGCATCTTGCAGCAGCAGCTTGGCTGGTTCTGGCCGCTTCTGGTCGACGAAGATCTTGGCGAACAAGTAGCTGCTGTCCGGGCTGATATTGCCCA
The DNA here is from genome assembly GCA_963786455.1 of uncultured Planctomycetota bacterium. Taxonomy (GTDB): domain Bacteria; phylum Planctomycetota; class Planctomycetia; order Pirellulales; family Lacipirellulaceae; genus JABDGM01. The sequence continues at coordinate 266,574 of CAWAZX010000027.1, forward strand.
ATTGCTGGGCGCTTCGCAGCGCGGCATCGGCCTCTCCCACGCGGCCCAATTGATAGTACACCCAGGCCAGCGTCACGAATGCGTCCGCACTTTGATTGTTGAGTTGCGCACTTATTTGGGCGAACTGCACCGCCCGCTCACGCTTTGCCTGGTCCGGCTGATCGATAAGCAATAGCGCAAGCTGATTGATCACATCAATGTTCGCCGGAGACATGCCCCAGGCCTGCACAAAATAGTCCTCAGCAGGCTTCATTTTCTTGTTCATTCGGGCTGCCACCCCGCTCAGAATCAGCAAACCGAGCGAATCCGGGTTGGACTTAAGTCCCTCGCTCAAAACCTGTTCAGCTCGTTGAATATCCCCGGTTTTGATCAACCACTGGCCATATTGGGTAAGCGTGTTGGGATCGGTCTTGTTTGCCGAGTACGCTCGCTCGAATGCGGTCTGAGCCTCTTTATCCATATCCAGCTGGTCGTACATGAGCGCGGCGGCGGCGTAGGGGTCTGGAATGGCCTTGGTTTTGTCCAGCTTGCGTGCGTTTTGAAACTCGGTGTAACCTTCTTGATATTTCTTTTGCATGAACAGCGCGGCACCCAATCGATAATGTGCCACGGCATTATCCGGGTCGATTTTCAGAAGCGCCTGGAGGTCGGCGGCGGCAGCCGGCCAATTTCGACGTTGCTCGGCCACCAAGGCGCGGCCCGTACGGGCACGAATTTCCAGGTTTCGTTTGCGGCGCGCGTTTTCGCTGAATTTCTCCGAAAGTTGCAGGCCCTTGTCATACAGCGATTCGGCTTCAATGCTCCGCCGCTCGCGGATCGCTTGATCGGCCAGGATGACATAGGCTTCTGGGTCACCCGGGTTATCCTGTGCTGCTTTTTCCAGCGAGGCACGTCCCCCGGCCGCGTTATTCGCCAAAAAGTACATCTTCGCGAGGGTCAAGTCGGTCGGCGGGAGCGTCGCGTCTTTGCGTTTTGCCGATTCCAAAAACTGACGTGCACCGAGAACATCGCGATTGGCAAAACGCTTGATTGCTTCATCGACATCGGCGTACCGCCCGCCAGATACTTCAGAAACCGCGTCGCCGATCAGATGCTGTGTGGTAATCTGCGCCGTAGAGGTATTCGCGACCGCGGCGATCGCCACGAGCGTGTGCACAAGCCGCTGCACATATCCCCATGGAGAAACGAAAAACCGATGTAAGCATTCCATCATTACAAGTCCTCACTGAGCTGCGGTGAATGGATAACTCGGTCGAATCGGAATTCCCCATGTCAACGAGAACGAGGGAGGCGGCCGAATCGGTCGCCCGCCTGGCGGGTGAACTCCACTCCGAGAAGTTGATTGGTTATTATTCGATTGTAGACGAATCCGGCCGGCACGGCAGAGGTCAGGCCGAAAACTCTCGACAAAGCGCGGGACGAAGATCAAGCAACCAGTTTACAATGCGAAACTTCAGCACATAAGTCGAACTTTGCCGGCCCGACGACGTAACGCAAACAGATAGGCCAGAGTGATTGGACCGGTTTTTGCGCGTGAAGCGGTGATCGCCCCGCGGCGGGCATCGTTCTATGCTGCGCGAACCGTGTTTGCGGCGGCCCTCTTTGCGCTGACGCTCACCTCTTGGCAACTGCTCGTGGGTTCACAACAGATTGAGAACCCGGGCGACCTGGCATGGTTTGGCGCGGCAGCATTTCAGATCTTGGCCCCGCTTCAATTGGCGGTGGCGATGCCATTCGCTGCCTTGCTGGTAGCGTCGGCCGTGGCCCTCGAAAAAGATCGCAAGACGCTCGACCTACTATTGCTGACGAACCTTTCCAACTCTGAGCTGGTGTTGGGGAAGCTTCTGGCCGCCATGTTAACGGTCGTGATGGTCGTCGTGGCGGCGTGGCCGCTACTGGCCATCGTCTCACTGCTGGGCGGTGTGTCGAGCGGCCAGATTCTTCGAGTTCAGGCTGTGACGCTGGTCAGCGCCCTGGCGGCCGGCAGCCTGGGATCAACGATTGCCCTGTGGCGCGAGAAGACGTTTCAAGCACTGGCGATGACATTGCTCGCGATCGTGTTGTGGCTCGTCGGTTGGGAAGTCATCGCCGGCGGAGCGGGCCAGTCAAGTTGGTGGGGCGTGCCGGCTGGAACCTGGGCCATCATTTTGAGTCCCTGGCAGGCCATTCAGGAAGCAACACGCCCCCGTTTTGCGAACGCGGCTGCCACGAATTCATATGCATTTGCGAACCCGGTGGACATGTTCCTCGTTGCCTTTTCATTGGTTTCGATACTGCTCAACGGAGTGGCGATTGCACTGGTGCGCGTATGGAATCCGCCGCGCGAAGCGGCATCAGCAGAACGCCCTCGGGAGACCGACGACGCGACTGCCAGGCAAAGTGAAGCGGCGATCGCGCGATCGGCTGATGTTCACGGCGCAGGCGGCAAGGTCCGCAAAGTCTGGGACAATCCCGATCTTGTGGCGCGAAGTTCGCACGTGGGCATTCGGCAAGAGGATCTTAGTTATTCGTATTGCCTACTGGACGGTGTTTCTCATTTGTGCGGCCGCGCTCGTGAGAAGTGCGTCGACTGGCGTGGATTCATTCGCCGACGGTGCCATTCCGGCTGCTGCCAAGCCGCTGGTCACGCTGCTGTTCGTGGGGCTGATTTTGCTGAATGCCCTGGCCGTGACATCGCTGACTAATGAGCGCGATAGCGGTGCGCTCGACTTGTTGCTTGTGACCGATTTGTCGCCCAAGGAAATCGTGTTCGGCAAGCTGGGCGGTGCGTTATACAACGCGAAAGAAATGATTCTGCTGCCGATCGCGCTATGTGCCTATCTCTGGCTTGTCGGGCGATTGTCGACGGAGAATTTCGTATTTCTGATCGGCGGGCAGTTGGTGATGACCGCCTTTGCGGCGATGCTCGGTCTGCACGCTGGGATTAGTTACGCCAACTCGCGAACTGCCATAGCTACCAGCATTGGCACACTGTTGTTTCTGTTCCTCGGCATCGCGGCATGCATGCGGATCATGCTCGCGTTCAGCGAGTCATTCGATTACCAGTTTGCCGCGTTTTTGGGATTCATCGCCGGCGGCAGCGTGGCGATGTACGTGGCGCTGGGGTGGCGAAATCCATCGAGCGCCATTTTCTGGGCGTCCGCGCTAACGCCAATTCTCACGTTTTACGTGATTACGAGCTATTTGCTCGGGCATTTCGGCACCGTGTTTCTGGTCACCACGGTGACTTACGGATTCGTCACGTGGGCGATGCTCGTGCCGGCAATCGACGTGTTCGACGTGGCGACCGCGCAGGCAAGTGCGCGGGACGAATGATTGCCGAAACCGGATACTCGATGCCCGATACGGGTTGCTGGATGCGATCATCCAGCACCTAGAATCCAGCAAGTACGAATTATCGCGAGTAGCCCAGCGATTTGATCACCGCGAGCATTTCTTCAAACGTGATGAAGCGGCGGCGGTGCTGCACTTTGTAGCCGTCGATGGCGCGGGCCAGCTCGGCGGCGTCGGGCGACAGCTCCTCGTAGCTGTTAGCGAACTGGCGGCGTTCAAACAATGGTTCCGTGCCGGGCAGGGCCGGACTTCGTCGATCGATGAACGACTCGGGGATTACAGTCGCGGTCGCAGACATGCGTGTTGACTCCTGAGCACGTGTAAGCGGAAATCGGCGAGAGGCCGCCAGGGGACGGCAATGACCCGCAGAAACATACGTCATAGAACACGCTCGGGCAAATCAATTCTCAGTCAGGGTACGCTTGTAACGATTGCGAAAAGAGTAGGGTGGGCATTGCCCACCACGGCTTGTGCCTTTCGATGGCGACGCCTGAGCAGCAAAGCTTGTTGGGCGGTGCCCACCCTACGCTTGATGGGCGGTGCCCATCCTACAGTGTGCTGCCGCTGGCGTTAACGTCGCTGGGGTTCGGCTGGCGGACTGTTGGCGGCCAATTGTGTTAGCAACTGGCGGCTGGCTTGGTGAGAACCGTCGATGGCCAGGGCCTGGCGGGCTGCGTCAGTCGCCTCCGCATACCGGCCGGCGCTGAATTCTGCCTGCGCCAGGTGGTATAGAACATCCGCATTGGGCGGTCCCCGCCGCGCGGCAAGTTGTAAGCTTTCGGCCGCCTGGTGTGCCCGCCCCAGATTCATGAGCGTCATCCCCTCCAGTTGCAGGGCCATCTGCGGTTCTTCTCCAGGCGCGTACGTGTCGAGCAGGGAGTGCAGGGTGGTGAGTGCGCGGGCCGCTTCTCCGCGTTGGCGGTACATGAGTGCTACGTCCAACAGCGCCTCGGGATTCTGGGGAGAAATCTCCAGCGCACGCTGCAAATCGGCCATGGCCCGGTCCGGCTGGCCCAGCCGCCCAAACACTCGGCCGCGAAGGGCCCAAGCACCTGGCAAATTCGCATCGAGTTGAATTGCCCTTTCGGCACGCGACAGGGCCACGTTGTGATCGCCCAGCGCCAACGACATTTCCCCCGCTCGGACCACGAGTGTGGCGTCGTTTGGTTCGAGGCGGAGAGCCTCGGCCATGTGCCTCATTGCCGGGTCCGCCGCGCCGCGGTGCCACAGGGCCTCAGCCAGGTGGCGTTGCGCATCGGCATCTTCCGGCGCGGCTTCAACTGCCTGTTGCAGCCATGCTTCGGCCTGCGGCCAGTTGCCCGTTTCGATTGCTGCCACGCCTTGCGCGAGAGCTCGCGACTTGCTACGACTTTTTCCTGTGAGGCACCACGACGGCCGAACGCTGCGCAACCCGGCGCGATCGGCAGCAGCGTCACCGCCAACAAACTCAACACGAACCAACACTCACCGCGCGCTGCGATCGCAACGCCGGGACGTTGTCTGCGACGAGAACCCAGACGCGGCAAGAAGTGCACGGAAATATTGGCGTGCTGGCAGAAGAATTGTGGAAAGGGCCGCAAATCGTAACAGGCAGCAATCACAATGGCAACCCAGACGAAGGCTCGGTGCTGTTGCTCCAGACGCAAGCGTCGGCCGACGCATCGCATGCCATGCCAGCATTCAGTTTGTAAAAGCTACAAGGCGGGAGTCGTTTGTTGGATCGGAAAAGCGATGTTTGGTCGCCGTCAAAACTGATTGCGATTCTTACGCACGTCGCAGAAACGGGCAATTCTGCGGCCGATTTACATCCCATCAACCGTTGCCCCCTGACGCGATCCAATACTCTTCGCGATTTGGCATGCCAAGTGCATTTACAGATGCGACGACGACGGGCGTCGTCTTGGCTGGCAGTCGACCGCCTCTCAACTCTCCGGGCCACGACGCCGACGTCGCATTAGACTTTTCGGCTGTGAATCTTAGCAAACTGTCGCCGCGGTATGGCGACCATGCCCGTCACGGGATACTGCACGTTTCACATCACCAGGGAGAGTTAGCCGGCGCACGGCGGTTCCCGCCATCCGTTCGAAGCGTAGGCGATGGATGACGCCGTGCGGCAGCGAATATTCCTCCCGAATTCGAGAACCCGGTTGGCACACGTCGGGCCAACCGGGTTCTTTTTGTTGGCGTGTAAGCGCGGCGAGTGGCATGCTCTCACGCGGTAGCGGGTGAGCATGTTCTGTGGCGCGGAACATGCTATGCCGCCGAGCGGCGAGGCATGCCACGCAACGCAGTTGTTCTTATCCGGACGTCATACGGCGCAGAATCCAGTCGCCGATGCGGGGCGAAAGTTGTGAGATGGCAAACAGTAGTCGCGCTCGGCGCGGAACGACGAGCTCTGCTCGACGCCGCTGGCAGGCATCGAGAATTTGCTCGGCGAGCCATCGCGGATCGATCGCGCGCACTTTGGCACCGCCTCCCGGCTTTTGAGCGGCTGCGGGAAGTCCGGCGGTTTGTTGAGAGTAACGACCGGGCGAGTTCGTCGAGTCCTCGTCGTCGCGCGCAATCGGTCCGGGACAAACCAAGAGCACGTGCGGTCCCGCTTCACCAGATTCCAATCGCAGTTGCTGGGCCAGCGCAGCCAGCGGGAATTTGCTGGTTGGGTACGCGCCGAGATAGGCGGCCGCGACTTTGCTCGCCAGCGAGCCGACCAACACGATGTGGCCGTGGCTGTGGGCCAGCGTTGGTGCAAATGCTTTGCTGCACTGCAACGCCGAGAGAAAATTGGTTTCCCACAGGTCGCGGAAGTCTTCGATTGGCGTCGTCAGCACGGTGCCGCGCATCGATCGTCCGGCGCAATGGCACAACAGATCGAGCCCGCCCCAGGCACTTTGAACGGTAGCCGCTAACCGCTCGACATCGGTTGGATTGGTCACATCGGCCGCAACGGAAAGCACATTGCCGCCGACGTCGCGTAGCTCGCCGGCCGCTCTTTCGAGTGGCTCGGGCCGTCGTGCGACGATGGCGACGCGGGCGCCATGCTGCACCAGCACACCAGCCAGCGCCGACCGAGTCCGGCGGAACCGCCGGTTATCACTGCCCGTTTGCCGCGCCAGTAGGACATTACGCTCCTCGTTCCCACGCTCTGCGTGGGAATACACTACTTCGACGCTCCGCGTCGATTGTTAACTCCTGATGTCGCCGCAGAGCGGCGGATACTGTGTTCCACGCAGAGTGTGGGAACACGATAATCCTTCTTTCATCACTTCGGCTCGAAACTGCGTGACGTGCCAATATACTTCCGGCCCGCCAGCGGAGACAAAGCGATGGTATCGCCGCGGGTAGCCAAACTGCGGATCAAATTCGCAGCGTAGCTGCCATTGCGTGCCGGCCGCGGCTCCCATTTCGTGAACTGGGATCCTCCGCCAACGCTAAATCTCTTTCAAGTGTTTCCAACATTCCGGGAACGGACCAGTATCGCCAGGTCCACGGCTGCGGCGGTCCTGCCATCGCGTGTCATGGTCGCGACTTCGCCGTCGCGGACTTCGATGCCTGGACGGTTCCCGGCTGAGCGCCGCGGAGTTCTACGTCCATGTCGTAGTTCTGCGGGCCGTGCTTCTCCCAAAGCTTTTCGGCCTCGCTCGAGCTTGGCATCGGTGAGCTCGGCAGCCGCTCGGCAACAAACAACTGCAGCAGCAAGATGAACAGCCCGGCTACCGCGAGTGCAGTGGCTACCAGTAAGGCGGCGATCAAACCGGCGGGGTGCGAGTTTATGGGTCGACGACGCAGCGGCCGGCAGATCGTCTGCTGCCGACGTTTGGCTTCCATTGCCATCTTGCAGGTCTTCGCTCGACATGGTGGGGCGATTTGCCGATTTTAGGGGCAAGCGGCGAGGCGCGACCGGAAAACGCCGAAAGCGGAAAAGAGTATGGTTGATCGGCACCGGTCTGAATCAAGCGGCATACCGACTGCCTATTCCCTTCGTCCCATTGAAAGCCACAATACATGGCCACCGCAACTCTCCCTCAACAGGCGACGTCTACGCATTCGAGTGCGCCGAGCACCATGGAATGCTCCCAGGATCCTCGCCAGCGTTCGCGCACCAAGATCGTCGCCACCGTCGGCCCCGCTTGCTGCCGATCCAGCGCGGCTGGCCGAACTGGTGCGGGCCGGCGTCGACGTGTTCCGGCTGAACATGGCCCACGCCGACGCCGACGAGCAGCAGCAGCACGTCGACAACATCCGCGCGCTGAGCGACGAGCTCGACGAGCCGATCGCCATCCTGGTCGACCTGGCCGGCCCGAAAATCCGACTGGGCGAATCTGCCGGACGACCGCATCTTCTGTGAGACGGCGACGCCGAATTCTGGTTCGTCAGCGGCGCGAGTCGCAAGGCGCCGAACGAGCTGACGTCGACCTACGCGCCGCTCGTGAAGGAGCTGCGGTCGGCGACCGCGTGATGCTGGCCGACGGCACGGTGACCATGGTCGTCGAAGGCAAAGAGGCCGGCCGCGCACGGCTGCGCGTGGTCCAGCGGGGCACGATCCGCAGCCGGCAGGGCATCAATCTGCCCGGCGTGAAGCTGAGCGTGCCGGCGATCAGCGTGACCGATCATCAGCACGCGATTTGGGCGGCGCAGGCGGGCGTCGATTTCGTCGGCCTGAGCTTCGTGCGCTCGCCGGACGAGGTCCGCACGCTGAAGAGACATTCTGCGTTCGTGCGGTTCGAGCGCGCGCGTCGTGGCGAAGATCGAGAAGCGCGAAGCGCTCGAGCGGCTCGACGAAATCGTCGCGGCGGCCGACGGCGTGATGGTCGCCCGCGGCGACCTGGGCGTGGAGATCGACGTGGCCCAGATGCCGATCGAGCAGAAGCGGATCATCGCCGCGTGCCATCAGCATCCAGCGGCCGGCGATCATCGCCACGCAGATGCTCGACAGCATGCACGATTCGCCGCGGCCGACGCGGGCCGAGGCGACCGACGTGGCCAACGCGATTCTCGACGGCGCCGACGCCTGCATGCTGTCCGGCGAGACGGCCGTCGGCAAATATCCGCTCGAGGCGGTGGAGATGATGAACCGCATCGCGCTGGCGACGGAGATCGAGCTTTCAGCGCCGGCCGCCGCGGGCGACCGGACGGCCATTCGGCCGAGCTGCACGGCATCACGCGGGCGGTGGTGCGGGCGGCGGGGCAGATGGCCTACGATCTGGACGCGAAGCTGGTGTTCGTGGCCAGCCACTCGGGCCGGACGGCGCTCGGCGTTGTCGCAGCATCGCAGCTACGTGCCGACGGTGGGCGTCAGCTCATGCGAGGAGACGCTGCGGCAGATGTGCCTGTACTGGGGCGTGACGCCGCTGCGCGGTGCACCGGCCACGCGACATGCAGGGACTGATCAGGCACGCCGACGAGTGGGCCTGCCGCATGGGCTACGCCGCGAAGGGCGACCGCATCGTGATCGTCGGCGGCTCGCACCTGGCCGCCGGGCCGGATGGCGAGGAGATGGCCGGCGGCGTGCACGACGTGGTGCTCGTGCACGAGGTCGAAGGGCGTAGCCGGACTTAGCGTCGTAGCTTGCGAGCAGCCATGCGCGCTAGTCGAGACGGTTGGCACGCTCGCTGCGAGCACGAGTCTGGCGTCGACGCGACGCGGACTGCCTTGGCCGCTCGACACTCGCGGCTCTCGACGGCGAGATCAACGGCGATTGTCCTCGCGGTCGGGCGTTCGCGCGATTTGCGGCGCTTGATGGCGAGGTGCTCTGTCGTCGCCTTGGGTGCGAGTCGGTCGGCGGTCGGTTCGCGGCGACCTTTGGCTCGACGTCTCGAGCGAGCTTTTCTTCCATCCGCATGACGTAGTGCATGCTGCTGGTGGGGCCGGCGAAGCCGAGGATGCGCTTGTCGATTTCCATTTGCTGGCTCGACGACGCGGCCGGCTTCGATGTCGAACCGCACCTCGCCGTTCATCAGCCGCTGCACGAGCTGCGCTCTCGATCGTGGCGTCGATCGGCGAGAGGACCTGGTAGGTGACTTCGATCGTGGCGATGCCGTTGTCGACGCCGGTCAGCTCGTGGTGGCGGCGAGTCTGGATCGACTTTCGTGCCGCCGCCTTCGAGCGCGACTTCACGTCGAACGGCTCGTCCCACGTGTCGCCGATCGCCACCGGCTTGTTCCGGCAAGCGGAGCGACGATCGGACGCATCCTCCTCGGCGCTTTGCTGGCGAATTTTGACATCGCGGCGCAATCGACTTCGCCGCGCGGCGTGATGCGAACCACGCTGAGCGGCACGCCGACGGCGCGGGCCGCGTCTTCGAAGCCGGGCGGCGGCGTCTTGTCGCGCTCGCTGTCGTATTCGGTCGGATCGCGGTCGGGAAGCTGATTCACCATGTGCACCCGCTCGACGACGTTCATGAACTCGATCTCGCCGTTCGGCAGCACGTCGGTCACTTTCCAGAGCTTCACCGAATCGGTCTTCGTTTGGGCGGCTTGCGTGGTCTTGTCGATCGTGCTGCGGATCGACGCGCGGTGCGTCACGTCGTAGCGCAGCACGTCGCCGGTGGCGAGCTTGTAGCGCAGGTCGTACGTCGTTGGCGTCGGGCGGCGTCGGCGCGAGCTCGTCGACGTCGGCGCGATCGCTCGTTCGGCGAAGTCGCCTAGCGTCGAGCTGACAGTGACGAAGCAGAATCGACGATAGCGAGCAGTAGGAACGATAACCGAGCCGCAGCAACGAAACGATCGGTCATGGCATTGCTTCCTTGCAATGTAGGTGCCGCGAGCCGAGCGGCACGATGAGCTCAGCCGATGACGACGTCAGCGATGGTCCGAAGTCTTGCACTCGGCACGATGCGTCAGTCCGTCCGCCTCGGCTCGGCGACTTATTGATCCGAATCTGCCCGCCCCAGCCGAGCTTTTCGTGGAGCGTGCGGTAATAACTTTGGCCGCTGCACTTCGACCATTTGAAACCGGGCCTCCGAGCGCACGATTCGCACGCGATCGTCCGGCTCGAGCGTCGCCGAGCACGCGGCCGTCGACCACCAGCGACGTGCCTTCGTTCGGCTCGCGGCACGGCCAGCTCAATCGTGCGGTCGGCCGAGTCGACCACCGGCCGGTGGGTCAGCGTGTGCGGGCTGATCGGCAGGATGACGAACGCTTGCAGGTTGTTTCGCAGGATCGGTCCGCCGGCCGACAGGCTGTGGGCCGTCGAGCCGACCGGCGTGCTGACGATCAGGCCGTCGCAACTATAGGTAGTGACCAATTCTCCGTCAACGTAAAGCTGCGACGTCGACCATCGCGAACGGCGGGCCTGCTAGCACCGACGCTTCGTTGAGCCCCAGCGCATGGCACAGCGGCTTGCCGCCGCGCAGTGGCCGTGCATTCGAACATCAGGTGCTCGACGACGCGGTGCCGGCCGGCGGCGATCTCCGGCAGCACTTGGTCGAGCTGCTCGGGCTGCAGCGCGGCAAGGAAGCCAAGCCGGCCCAGGTTCACGCCCAGCACGGGCCGCTGGTCGATAGCCCATCTGATGCGCGGCGCGGAGGATCGAGCCGTCGCCGCCGAGGACGATCGCCAGGTCGGCGTCGATCGCGCTCGAGGTTCGACGCGAAATCGAGCGACACGCCGACGACGGTCAAGATGCCGTTCGATCGACCGGCCGCAGCCGATCGACGGCCGCGCCGCATTTCCGGCCGCGAGCCATCGGCGAGAATCATCACCCGCGGTGGACGATGCTTGGCGGCCATTGACGTTGATCACCGTTGGACGGGCAATCCTGTCGTCGTCTGACTCGCGTCAATCGACGGGCAGACTGGCCCGTCCTACTTTGGATTTGGCCATGCGCACGGCAAGCGGCCGCGATGCCGGCGGCGTCGAGGCCCAAGTCGGCGAGCAGTTCGCCGCGTTCGCCGTGTTCGATGAAGTGGTCGGGGATGCCCAGGCGGCGAACGCGGCTGGTGTCGAGGCCGGCATCGGCGGCGGCTTCCAGCACGGCCGAGCCGAAGCCGCCCATCAGCGCGCCTTCTTCGACCGTGACGACGAAACCGCAGTCGCGAATCGCTCGCAGCACAATCGTTTCGGTATCGAGCGGCTTGACGAACGGGCGTTGATCACGCCGACGTCGAGCCCTTCGTCGCGAAGTAGTCGCGCCGCTTCGAGGCACGCCGGCAGCAAGTGCACCGCAACGCGACGATCGCGCCGTCGTCGCCCCAGGACAAGACTTCGCTCTTGCCGAATTCGACGGGCGTGCGTTCGCCGTCGATCGTGCGGCACGATCGCCTTTGGATAGCGAATCGCGCACGGCCCGTCGTGACGCAGTGCCAAAGTCGAGCATCTGCACGCAGGTCGTGCTCGTCGGCCGGGGCCATGACGCCATATTCGGAAACACGCGCAGGTAGCCGAAGTCGAACACACCGTGATGCGTCGGGCCCGTCGGGCCCGGCCAGGCCGGCGCGGTCGAGCATGAACGTGACCGGCAGGTTCTGCAGGGCGACTTCCTGGAAGATCTGGTCGTACGACCGCTGCAGGAACGTGCTGTAGATGTCGACGATCGGCCGCAGGCCGACTTTGGCCTGGCCGGCGGCAAGCGCCACGGCGTGGCCTTCGCAGATGCCGGTGTCGAAGAAGCGGTCGGGGAACGCGTCGCGGACTTGCTCCAGCTTGTTGCCCTGGCACATCGCGGCGGTGATCACGGTGACGCGCGGGTTGTCGGTCATCTGCTGGAAGATCGCTGCCGACGCGGCGTGCGTGAACGTCCGCGCCGAGCTCTTCTTCATCTGCACGACCTGGTCGGCCTGCGCGCTCGAATTGCGGCGGGGCATGGAACAGCACCGGGATCCTCGGCGGCCGGCTGAAAGCCGTGGCCTTTTTCGGTGACGACGTGCAGCAGGATCGGGCCCTCGACGTTGCTGACCATCCGCAGGTACTTGCGCAACAGGCCGATGTTGTGGCCGTCGATCGGGCCGAAGTAGCGGAGGCCCAGGTCCTCGAACAGCATGCCGCCGTGCAGGCCGGCCTTGGCCGCTTCTTTGAGCTGCGCCAGGAACCGCTCGACCGGATCGCCCAACAGCGGCACCTTGCTGAGCACCTTCACGACTTCCTCCTTCAGGCCGGAATACATGCGGTTCATGCGAAGCCGGTCGAGATAGTCGGCCATGCCGCCGACGCGCGGGCAGATCGACATCTTGTTGTCGTTGAGGATCACCAGCAGGCGGCGGCCAAACCGGCCGGCGTTGTTCAGCGCTTCGTAGACGATGCCCGAAGGGAACGCGCCGTCGCCGATCACCGCGACGCTCCAGCGCTTTTCGTCCGGCCGCAGCAGTTCGTCGCCGCTGGCCAGGCCGAGCGCGGTCGAGACGCTCGAGCCGGCGTGGCCGGTCATGAACAGGTCGTATTCGCTTTCGTCCGGGTTGGGGTAGCCCATCAGGCCGCCCTTGGTGCGGATCGTGTCGAACTGCGGAAAGCGGCCGGTGATCAACTTGTGCGGATAGATCTGATGGCCGGTGTCCCAGATCAGCCGGTCGTGGCGAAAGTCGAACGTCTGATGCAGTGCCAGGCACAGCTCGACGACGCCCAGGTTCGACGCGAAATGGGCGCTGCGGCAACTCACGAGGTTGCACAGCACTTCGCGCATCTCGTCGGCCAGCCGCTCGAGCTGCGGCAGCGAGAGCTCGTGCAGGTCGTGCGGGGACTGGATCGTGGGAAGCAGCGGCGTCTTGGTCATTTCAATAGTAGATGCGTCACAGTCACGAGTGGCATGCACTCAGCGGTCGTGCATGCAACATCAATGCTTCGTCGCCACGACATCACCTTAACTTATCTTTCGCGTGAGCACACGAATCGGGCCAGCGCTCGCAGCGGCCTGGCACGCGGTCCGAATACTTCGATCATAGCACAGGCCTCGTCGATCAGCGTTTGTCGCCCGGCGGCGGCTTTCGTCGACGCCCAAAAGCTGCGGGAAAAGTCAGCTTTCCGCGGCCGGCGTCCTTGGCGACCGCTTGCCGACCGCCGCTTGATTGCCAGACACGTCGAGCAGGTCGTCGGTGATTTGAAACGCCAGGCCGACCTTGCGTGCCGTACGCAGTGAGAGCGGCTAGCTGTGTTCGGCGTCGCGCCGGCCACAATGCCGCCCAATTCCAGCGACGGCCACGAATAAGGCGCCGGTCTTGCGCGCGTGAATCGACTTCCAGCGCCGGCAAATCGGCCGTCACCGGCGTTCATCGGCGATTCGCGCGTGCAGATCGGCCGCCTGGCCGCCGACCAGGGCCGTTGCGCCGGCCGCACGGCCCAGCACGGCGCAGCAGCGCGCGGCCAGCGACGGCGGCTGGATTTCGCGTGGCAAGCACTTCAAAGGCCCGGGCCAGCAGCGCATCGCCCACGAGGATCGCCACCGCCTCGCCGAACACTTTGTGGCAGGTCGGCCGGCCGCGGCGGAGGTCGTCATCATCCATCGCCGGCAGGTCGTCGTGCACGAGCGAGTAGGCGTGGACCATTTCGACGGCACAGGCGGCCGGCAGCGCGGCGTCGATCGATCCGCCGCAGGCTTCGGCCGCCAACAGCACCAGCTGCGGCCGCAGCCGCTTGCCGGGCGCCAACAGGGCGTAGCGAATCGCCTCGGCCAGGTGCGGCGGGCAACCGTCGTCGAACTGCGCGTACCGCGTCGAGCGCGGCGTCGATCCGCCGGCCGCAGCCGCGTCCGCGATCTAATTCGGGCTGTTCGTCGGTCGTCGAAACGGCCACGGTGGTATCGATTAGGCAAGATGGCATTGGCGAGGGCGACTCTCACGCAGCGTCATTCTAAAACAGCCGGTTCGGGTCGTCTATGTCGTCGTCCCGATCGAGATGCGTACCGGACGACGATTTGGCGACGGTCGTGCGGCGCTGGCCGCGAGCGGCCGCCTTCTCCTCCAGCGAGAGCTCGTTCGCGCTTCGTCGAACGGCTGCGTGATCGGATTGCCGTCGGCGTCGACGCCGCTCAAGAGCTCGATCTTGCCGCTCGGCCCGCTCGAGCAGTTGTTGGCAGCCTTTGAGATGCTTGACGCCCTGCTCGTAGCGCGCCAGCGCGTCGGACAGGCCGAGCTTGCCGCTTTCCAGCTCGGCGACGATCTTTTCGAGCTCGTCGAGCGACTCTTCGAATGTGTCAGCGCATTCGTCACGCGGAGTCGGTTTCTTTTTGGCCATGACTTAAGCTCCTTGTCGACTCAATCCTGACCCGGCGATGACTAATCCGCACAATTCATCGGATCGAATCGATTCGACCTTGCTCACCGCTTCGCCCGTCTGCGAATCGGGTGACGATCGACTGGCCGACGCGAAGTTGGCGGCGGTGCGCACGACCGTGCCCGATCGCGGCATCTTGCGTAATGCGTATACCCGCGGCCAGCACCGCCAACGGGCTGAGCGATTCGATCTTGCCGGCGAGCGTGGCCAGCCGGTGTTGGCGGTCGCGAACATAATCGCCGCATCGCGGAGTTGCCGTGCAGCGCCAACTCGTCGAGCCGCCGGCTGCGATCGTGAACCAGCTCGAACGGCCGGCGAAAAGGCCGCTGGGCGGCGATGCCCTCGAACCGCGCGCGAAGCCACATCACGCGCCGATGGGCGCGCATGGCGCAGCCGCTCGTGATATCCGCGCATCCGCGCCGCTGAGTTCCTCGGCGGCCGGCACGACGCGCTCGGCCGCTTCGCTGGGCGTGAGCGCACGCACGTCGGCGGCCAGGTCGGCAAGCGTGACGTCGATTTCGTGGCCGACGGCCGACACCGTCGGAATTCGCGAGGCGGCGATGGCCCGCACGACCGGCTCTTCGTTGAACGCCCACAGGTCTTCGAGGCTGCCGCCGCCACGGCCGACGACGAGCACATCGGGCGGCGGCGACAGTCGATTGGCCAGGCGAATGCCGGCCACGATTTCCTGCGGCCGCACCGTCGCCCTGCACGCGGGCCGGGATGATCAGCACGTCGACGCCGCGCCAGCGCCGCCGCAGCACTTCGAGAAAATCGCGCACGGCCGCGCCGGTGGGGCTGGTGACAAACGCCAGCCGCCGCGGAAAGGCCGGCAGCTTGCGTTTGCGGGCCGGATCGAACAAGCCCTTCGGCCGCCAGCTTTTCGCGCAGCTTCCGCAGCGCGAGTTCCAGCGCCCCGACGCCCTTGGGCTGCAGCTGGTCGACGACCAATTGGTAGCTGCCGCGCGGCGCGTAGACGTCGAGATGGCCGTGGCAGATGACGTCGAGGCCGTCGGCAAGATCGAACTTCAGTTGCGACGATCGTGCCGCGCCACATCACGGCGCGAGATTTGGGCCTGGTCGTCCTTGAGCGTGAAATAGCGAATGGCCCGACTGCGGCCGCGAGAAGTTCGAGATCTCGCCGGCCACCCAAACGCTCGGGAAACTCGCCTTCGAGCGAGTCTTTGATCTGGGCCGTCAGTTGGGCGACGGTGAGCGTTTGCTGGGCAGTTGTCGAGGTGGTCGCGGACATGGCGGGAGCAGCTAAGCCGCAAGCGGCATGGGGAACCAGCGGCGGAGTGCCGCGCGATCAAGATACCATTCAGTTCGTAGCGCGTCGATTCGCGATCGCGACGTGGGTCATGCGACGCGGGAGAGCGGCATTGCGCCGGATTTAGTTTGCGATGCAGACTTGAGTGCGGATCGGCGCGTGTTGCGGCGCAGATCGACGACTTCGCCCGCTTTGCGCGTGCCGGCAGCGGCCCAGGCTTCAGCTTCGACCGTGAGGCAATTGAGCAAGTGTTCGACGCGCTGGCGGTCAGTGCTCGAGGCCGGCGCGATCGAGGTCCGGCGGCAGTCAGCAGTCGGCGGGCCGATGACCGCCCGGGCGCGCGAAAACGGCCGCGGCACGGCGAAACGGTCCCAACTGTTTGCCCGCCACGGGCCGGTCGTAACCGAAGCCCATCACCACGAGCGGCAGCTGCAGCCGCGAGGCCAGATAGATCGGTCCCTGGGCCAGTTGCCGGCGCGGGCCGCGCGGGCCGTCCGGCGTGATCGTGAGATGCTGTCGGTGGCTGCGTTCGGAAAGTTCCCAGATGGCCCGTGCACCGCCGCGGTACGTCGAGCCGCGGACGCAATCGAAACCCAAGTGGTAGGCGACGCGGGCCAGGATGTCGGCGTCGCCGTGTTGGCTCAGGAGCATCGCCAGGTGGCAATGGCCGCGGAGGTAGAGCGGGATGCAGAATGTTTTCGTGCCAGAAGACGTAGATCCGCGGATCCGTCGACGCCGTAGCACTGGATCGACCGAGCGATCGTAGAACACGGCCCGGTAGTCGAGCGTGCGCATCCACGCGCGAATTCGCTTCGGCGGTAACGAGGCCGCCGACGTTCAGTAAGAAAGCGGGGCAGGCGCAGGTTGGAATCGCTTCTTGCGATTCATCGCGGCACATCCATGTGCGTTCAGAAACGAGCCCGGCGAGCAGTGAGCCAAGAGTCTGCGCTCTTATCGACTCAAATGGGTCGGCTATGTCTCATGCCACTCGCCGCTGAAAACTTCCACGGCGGGGCCGGTCATGTAAACATGGTTGTCCGTTTCGTTCCATTCGATCGCCAGGTCGCCGCCGCAGCAAGTGGATCATCACATCGCGGCCCGTGCGGCCGGTGAGCACGCCGGCGACGCACACCGCGCACGCCCCGGTGCCGCAGGCCAGCGTTTCGCCCGAGCCGCGTTCCCAAGTGCGTTGCCGCAGTTCGCGTACCAGCTGAGCACTTTGACGAACTCGCACGTTCACGCGTTTGGGAAAGTGCGGGTCGACTTCCAGCTTCGGGCCAATGCCGAGCACCCAGTCGTCGGTCGGCTCGTCCGACAAACATCACGCAATGCGGGTTGCCCATCGAGACGCAGGTGACGCGGAACTCGCGCCCGCCGACCGTCAGAGCGGCACGTCGACGACCGGCTGCTCGCGGCCCGTTCGGGCGAGCGAAGTGTCGTCGGAATTTGCTCGGGAATCAAGATCGGCTCGCCCATGTCGACGCGGACCCGTTCGACCACGCCGCCCGCTCATGCTGCAATTCGAGCGACAGCACCCGGCCGGCGGACTCGATCTGCAGCGTTTCGCGGCGGCAAATGCCGTGGTCGTACAGGTACTTGGCGACGCAGCGGATGCCGTTGCCGCACATTTCTGCGGACGAGCCGTCGGCGTTGAACATCCGCATCTCGGCATCGGCCCGATCCGACGGACAGATCAGGATCAGGCCGTCGCCGCCAACGCCGAAGCGGCGGTCGGACATGCGGCGGGCCAGCTCGGGAATGTTCGGGCGGCACCGGCTCGGCAAAGCAATCGACATAGATGTAGTCGTTGCCGGCGCCGTGCATCTTGGTGAAGTGCATGGGAGAAGCAGGGGTTAGCCGTTGGTCGTTAGTGGTTAGTGGTTAGTGGTCATGAATTCTCTACGCTTAAACCGCTGTTTTCAAGACCGCGATCGTGATGTACAAGTTCGCGACTGTGTTAGCCCGTCAGATCGAGTTGCGTGCCGGATTGGCCGGTGGCGTCTTTGCTTTGTCGCACGGCCGCGGCGAGCTCGGCCGGCTTCTCCGGGCTGGATTTAGTCGGGTCGAGGGGTGCCTCCCACAAGCGTCGGCCGTCGGCATCGCGTTCGGAACTTTCCTGGTCCTGTTCGGTCTGGCCGATTCCCGCTGCGCGCTCCGCCTTCTGTTCCGCCTCGGCCTGTCGGTTTTGCGTGAGGCTGTCTTTTTGAAGTCGCTCCGTTTCGCTGCCGGCGGTTTGCGAGAGCGGAGCCCCGGCAGTGCTTCCAATGATTCCTCCCAGTGGTCCCATGCTCATTCTTCACCCCCGTTCGCCTAACTGACGGGATCGGTTGACCAACAACAGGATTCCTGCGATTGCGTTCTACCGCGGAATGAACGCGTCGCGCACCGCGGTGGTTGGCGACATCGTGGCCGCGCCTGCTTGGATTTGTTGAATCATGTCGTTCACGGCCGGAAAGGCCTTGCGCTGCACGTCCGGGTCGTCCCAGTTGCCGACGACCTTCAGCTGCAAACCCTGCTGGCTCACCTGGCCGGCGATCGACCTCCACAAGGGGATCGGTAGATCGGCCGGCCCAATCAAAGTATAGAACACCAGATCCAATTCTTGGTCGAAGTTCGTTTCCCCCTTGCCGTACAAGCTCACCGCGTCTCCCAGCAGGTTCAGCTGCTGGAAGTGCACATGGTCGCCCTGGATCGCGAACTGCATATCGCAGCGGTTGAAGGCGGTCGTCGTTGGCGGACGATTCGTGAGGACCTTTAACAACCGCATCAGCACCGGCAGCTCGTAGATATTCGCGTCGACTACATGCAGCTCGCCGTTCCCGTTAAGAGTCTGCACCGAACGGCCGGTGCCGGCCAGCAGAAGTCTGCCGGATACGTTGCCGTTCAGCTCGCTCGGACCCCCGAGCCGCTCATTCGCAAAACGCGCGAGACTCACGCCGCCGAGCGCCAGCTCCAACTTGTAATTCGGACTCCCAACATGCTGCAGTTCAGCATTGGCAGTGAGACTTCCGCCGTACGTATCGGCGGTAACCTTACGAGCCGGTAGCGCGAGTTTTGCACTTGCCGGATCGCCGAAAAGACAGGACTGGCGATCGATCCACAAAGGCCCACGCACATTCGTGAATTGCATGTCCCTCCAGATGACGGAATCAAGCTTCAACTCACCAAATGTGTAGGCTGCCTGTGCATCGAAGCGGCCTCGCAGTTGGATGCCGCCCGTCACGCTTTGCAGCGGCACGCCGCCTTGAATGGCCGCCTGATGACAATCCAGATTTACATCCCAGGCGGCCGTAAGACGCTCCGACTGTGGTGATTTCGCAAAACTCAAGCTGCTGTTGACGACGCTCATCGTGCCACTGGGCTGCAGCCGCTCCACGATCGATTGCAATGTGGGCGGCAGAGCGACGAGCAAATCGCGGTCGCCATACGGCATGAACCGGTCGGCGTTCACGCCACGCAGGTCGAGCTGCCAGCCGCCATCGGTGCGCGGCTGCCAGGTGCCGGATGCGGCCGAGTAGTCCACCCGATCGTGACGGGCGCGAATGTCGGACAGCTCTACCCGCCCGGCCTCGAACTTTGCCGCGCCTTCCACCTGCTCAAATCGGTACGGAAATTTGAGCGGCTGAATGGAAACCGTCCGCTCGCGCGGCTGCAACGTGACCACGACGGTTGGCTTGGGCCGCCCTGTTTCGTGCACGACGTGCGCGGTGAGATCGATTCGCCCTTGAGGCTGCAGCTCATCCCATGCCCGCTGTGCCGGCGGTTCGAGGGCCCGCTTGAGATTGTCGTCGAGTTGAACGTTGTTCGCGCGGAAGTTCAAATCGACATGGCAACCATCCGCAATCGGAGTCGAAGTTCCACGGCAGATGACGACCGTCGTTTCATCTCCACCGAGGCCTTGAATGTCTTGCAACGTCCAATGACCATTGCGCTCGGACACGAGACCGTTTACATTATGGAGCGGATACGGAAACGGCACATATTGGATTGCGCAGTTCTTGAGCCGGATGTTCTTGGTCACATCGGCCCGCGGTTGGAATGGATCCGTCCATTCCGCTCGGAATTGAAAATCAATTTCGCCTTGCGGGCGCAGTGCTCGGACGAGCAATTCCCCTTTTTCCGGCAGCGCTGCCAGCAGTTGCTCGTGAAGCGGAATGTCGCTGCCCGAGATTTCAACCCAGCCCACGGGGTGCCGCTTGCGATCCGTGCGCCCGCCAACGGTACCGCGATATCCGGAGGTTTGCGGATCTGGAGGATCGACTTCGATTGCGCCGGCCAGACCTGAGCCAATGGCTTCCCCTTCAATCTCGGTCGGAACTAACTGGGCGAGATCGGCGGCAACTCGGACGGGCCTCCCGCCGCCGATGCCGACTAAGTTCATTTGCAGCTTGTCTGGACCGGTACTGCTGGCCGGCTCGTATTGCAGTTTCCCTTGTGCTTGTTCCAACCGGTAGGGAAACTTTTCATTGTCGGTGAGTGATATGCCGCGGCACTCGGCTGATAGTTGGGGGTGCCACTGGCGACCATCAAACGTGGCCCGCACATTGACATCGACAATCCCCGCCGGCCGGAATCTTTGCCACACGCGAGCGAGTGATTCCGGGAGCGCTGCCTTCGCCCGTTCGTCGACGGAAAGCCCGACGATTTTGGCCGCCAGTGCCAGAGGCGCATTAGTAGTCCAGCCGGCCCGCTCGCACGCCAAAGTTACCCTGGCGGGCCCGCATTTTCCCGTTAGTCGCTGGATGAGCAACCGGTTTGAATCGAAGAGAACTGCCATCTCGACATCTGTCAGCGGCTCAGGCAGCAGCGGATGAGCCAATCGGCCCCGGTCAATGTTCAACGCGCCGGTCCATTCCAGCGTAGCACCCGCCGCTTTCCGCTTCACATTTAGTTGCATGTCGGCGCGGGCAGACGCCTCGGCACCGGTTGGCAGCAATGGCTGGAGACCTGGCAGCGAAGCCAACAGCTCGCGAGTCACTTCGAGACCGGCGACGGTTACGGCCACATCCAAACTTCCATCCTCGATGCCCACTTCACCATCGAAACGGAGCTCGCGCGCAGGGATACCCGTCACTGAACCGACAATTCGATAGCGCGATAGCGCCACCTTCGGGCCATCTGCTTGTATCGGTGTCAGCGTCAGGTTTGCATCTTGTAGTGAAATGGCACTCGGCGTCGCCTGGAACGAATCCTCAAAAACTATCGTGGCATGCTCAATTTTGATTTCCGGACGCTGGTCACTAAAACGCGGCAATGGAAGTAGCGTCGCCACGTTCCAGCTCCCATTTTTTTGGCGGACCGCGTGAAGCCGGGCACGGCGGATGATGATTCGTTCCACGGCTGGTTCGCCGGAAATCAATTCCTCCATGCGGATCTTGCCGGCCAAATACATTTCTTCGATCGAAATCAGCGGCGCCGATTCAGCGGAGTCCTGTGGCGGCGTCAAGGAAATATCACTGACGGCGATACCCCGGTCTTGCTCGAATCGGGCACTTCCAACGTGCACCCTCATGCCCTGATAGTGGCTGG
This sequence comes from uncultured Planctomycetota bacterium, assembly GCA_963786455.1. GTDB lineage: Bacteria > Planctomycetota > Planctomycetia > Pirellulales > Lacipirellulaceae > JABDGM01. The sequence goes on from CAWAZX010000027.1 coordinate 287,904, forward strand.
CCAGCCGGTGTTGAACCTGGCGCAGAATTTCGTCGTCGAGCCAAAAGTAGAGATATCCGCCAACCACGAGCGCAGCACCGACCGCGAGGAACAGGCCCCATTGAAAAATGACCCAACAGAAATTGACCAGGCGAGTGAAAATCGCGACGGTCCTCGGCGGCAAGGTAACGGATGCGCAAGCGCGATCGTTCGCCTGATACAGGTGAACGAGAGTTCAATCTGACGCGTCTGCGCAATCTGGGGCGGCGTATGGTAGGTACGATTGGCCGACGCGGTCAAGCCAAGTCGCCGCCCGCTAAAAGCCCAGACGGACCGGCCACTTCAGTGGCCAGTTTGGGGAGCAAATACTGGCCGTGAAAGACGAGCTAGCACGAGCAAGGCGCAAGCAATCGTCAACCAATCGGTTCCAATACAACCACGGCATTCTCCCGCCGGCCCCGCATACCGCCGGGAAGATTAATCGGCGCATCGCATTCATCCATGATCAACTCCGCCAACTGCTGCCATTCGTCATAGCCCATGGCTTGCAGCGGCCATTGGGCTTGCTGCCACGCGATCCGGCAAACTTCACGGACGAGAGGCAGCGGAGAATTGGCAAGTTGACGGCAGTCGATCCGGACGCGGACGACCTCGGTGTTCGAGCCTTCTACGTGAGCCACTTCCCGCGACACGCACCCATCAGCAATTTGCTGGGCGAATCCGGCGATCAGTTGCTTCGCCTCTCCGGCCTGCGCTGCCAATCGCAGCAATGCATCGTCCACACTTGGGTTGTACCGCTCGCGGAGCATTGGCAACAGTTCGTGCCGCAGGCGATTCCGGGTCCAACGGGTGTCCGCATTGGTTTCGTCAGTGCGGAAGTCCTGGCCGATATCCAAGAGGTACTGCAGGATTTCCAGGCGATTTGCACTCAGCAGGGGACGCAACAGCGTCACCGTGGGCGACATAGCCCGATGCCGCGGGATTCCCGCAAGTCCGTCGAGCCCAGTGCCGCGAAGAACTCGATGGAGCACCGTCTCCACCTGGTCATTGAGAGTGTGGGCGACCGCGACATAACGCGCCCCGATTTTTTCGGCAGTTTCGCGCAGAAACCGATAGCGGGCGGCACGGGCCGCAGCTTCCCAGCCATCGCCTCGGTCGTCCACTGAGACTTGCTCGCTTGCCCGACCGCAAACCAGACGAAGTTTCAGTCGGCGACATAACTCTTCCAGCCAGGCTTGATCCGCATCTGCCGCGGCGCCGCGAGCACCGTGATTGAAATGGGCGACAATAAGATCGCCATGACCGCCGCAGGTGGCCTTCGCCGCGAGTATTGCTCGCAGCATTGCCACGCTATCTGGCCCCGCCGAAACGGCCAGCACCACGTGCAAATCGCACCAATCGTGTGGCGGCCAATCCCGTTGGACGCGGCTTTCCAGAGCTTGTTCCCGCCCGGTGGTCATGACCGAACTCTCAAAAGCGATGTTTGGCGAGCCGCGCAGAACAGTAAAACTCTGACGGCTACCGCATTTTGTTTGCTCACAATCCACGCGACTGCTGCCTCGGTCGGCCTCGTCCGACTTGCGGCGTCGTGAACATTTGATACGATATCAATCATATATCCGGCCGCATTCCTTCGCGGTCAACCTGGCCTCATTGAGTAATAATAGATGTGTTTGGTTCGACAGCCGTTGGATTCTGTTGGGCTCAAGCGCAGCGTTGTATGAGATTGTTTGGGATGAGTTCAAGTCAGTCGTTGAACATTACTGAATTGCTCGGGTTTCGCTTGCCGTCGGCGGCCATTGTGGCAGTCTTCACTGCCATGGGATGGGTATGTCGGCAGATGCGTGATCTGACGAATGTTGACAGGCGGCAGGCCGTCGAAGCGGCAGCTCGAACCGAGACCTGGGTAACAAGCTACGGCGGTCTTCGGCCGTGTGTGGCTTGCGCACAGTTCGCCGGTTCGGCAGCAATCGACGTCATGACGGTCCGTCGACAACAGTTTCCGCCTGGCATTTACTTCCGCGAGTTCCCCGTTCGTATCGCCATGATGTTCCTGGTCCGCCGGCTTCCCCAGCGGAGTACACGGTGCATGGTCCGGGCGGGCCGAGGGCTTGATCTTACCTAATCAATTGGTCGCGTTGCGCACGGACGGCAACGATTCTGCCGTCGTCGTGGTATTGGCCGCACAAGCAAGTCGGCCTGTTGCCGCGGCGTATCTGCCCGCAGTCATCCGTCGTTCGTTCGTCGCTCCAAGCCCATCTTGAAGCCGCGCTCTTGCGCATTGGGATCTTGCCCAGCGCCAAATGTTTTGCCGGCTAACGTACGATTTGCGACCAAGGAGCGATGACTGTGTCCAGCACCTCGCTGTTGATTTTAGCCCAAGCCCCAGCCCCAGCCCCAGCCCAAAACGGCACGAACGTGTGGCTCGTTATCGTCGTTGCGATGGTGGCCGCCGCGATGGGCATGGGCGTTATCAAGTTGTTGGGATACCTGCGGAAGCGCGACGCTGAAAAAGAGGCCCAGCAGATTCTCGAAAAGGCCGAGATCCAGGCCGGCGCACGCCGCAAAGAAGCCGAAGTCGAAGCCAAGGAGCTCGCGCTTCGCGAAAAATCCAAAATCGAGGAGCAGCTCAACGAATCACGCCAAAAGCTATTTGAACGCGAGCGAATTCTCGACAAGCAGCAGGACCAAATCGAGCAGCGTGCCGAGCAACTCCAAAAACAGGAGAAAATGGTTGAGAACAACCAGCGCAAGCTCACCGAAAAGCTGGAGGACGCAAACCGCCGGCAGTCCGAGCTGGACAACTTGCTCGACGTGCAGCGGCAGGCGCTCCATCAAATCAGCGGGCTGAGCCCCGACGAGGCCCGGCGACGGCTGCTGGAGCGCCTCGATCAGGAGTTGAGCCACGAGCAAGGCAACCTGATTCTCACGCAAGGAAAAGGAACTGGCAGCCATTGTCGATAGCCAAGGCCAGGGAGATGCTGCTCACGTCAATCCAACGGTTCGCCGCCGCCCACACGGCCGAAGCCACCACCAGCACCGTCGATATCCCCAGCGACGAAATGAAGGGCCGCATCATCGGCCGCGAGGGGCGAAACATCCGCGCCTTCGAGAAAGCCACGGGCGTGGACGTGATCATCGACGATACGCCCGGCGTGGTGATCGTCAGCGCATTCGACCCCGTGCGCCGCGAAATTGCCCGCAAATCGCTCAACAAGCTCATCGCCGACGGCCGCATTCATCCCTCGCGCATCGAAGAGCTCGTCGCCGAAACGCAAAAAGAGATCGACGTGCAAATTCGGCGGTATGGCGAGGAAGCCGTGCAGGAAACGCAGATTCGCGGGCTGAACGACCAGGTGGTGAATCTGCTCGGCCGGCTCCACTTCCGCACGAGCTACAGCCAAAACGTGCTTGCGGCATTCGATCGAAGTGGCGTTCGTGTCGGGCATGATCGCCGAGGAAATGGGAATGAACGGCGATCTGGCCCGCCGCGCCGGCTTGCTGCACGACATCGGCAAGGCGGCCGATCACGACATGGAAGGCGGCCACCCGCAAATCGGCGCCGATCTGCTGAAGCGATACGGCGAAGGGCCGGAAGTCGTGCACGCCGCGCTCGGCCATCACGACGATATCCGCGCCGACATGCCGTATACGGTGCTGGTGGCGGCGGCCGATGCGTGCAGCGCCTCGCGCCCTGGCGCCCGCCGCGAAACGCTCGACCGCTACATCAAGCGGATGCAAGAGCTGGAGACGATCGCCACCGGCTTTCAAGGCGTGGAGCAGGCGTTCGCGATCCAGGCCGGCCGCGAGGTGCGGGTCATCGCCAGCACGCGAATGACGACCGACGAATCGGCCGCCAAAATCTGCCGCGACATCGCCACGGCCTTCGAGGACCAGCTCACTTATCCAGGCGAGATCAAAGTCACAATGATTCGCGAGAGCCGGTTCACAGAAACGGCGAAATAGTAGGTGCCGCGAGCCGAGCGGCACAAGTGATGCGCAGCAACACGAATTCGTCCGGCTCGGCTCGCCGGACCTACTCCAACATCTCGCATGCGCATCCTCTTCATCGGCGACATCGTGGGCAAGCCGGGGCGCGACATTGTGTGCCGCGCGGTTGCCCGACTCGTTGCCGAGCGAAAGCTCGACCTGGTGGTCGCCAATGCGGAGAACGCCGCCGGCGGCTCCGGTTTGACGCCGGCAATCTATCGCGAGCTGATCGAAAGCCGGCGTCGATGCGATTACGCTCGGCGACCACGTCTATCGCCGCAAAGAGATTTATTCGACGCTCGAAGCGGAGTCGAACATCGTCAAGCCGGCGAACCTGCCGCCCGAATCGGTCGGCCGCGATTGGGCCGTGGTGAAGGCCCGCAACGGCGTGCCGGTTGCCGTCGCCTGTTTGCTGGGCCGGCTGTTCATGAAGCCGGTCGATAGCCCCTGGCAGGCGGCCGACCGCGTGCTGGCCGCGATGCCCAGCGACGTGCGTGTGCGGCTGATCGATTTTCACGCCGAAGCCACCAGCGACATGCAGCTCATGGGCCGCTACCTCGATGGCCGCGTGACGGCCGTGCTGGGCACCCACACGCACGTGCCGACGGCCGACGAGTGCATTCTGCCCGGCGGCACGGCGTTTCAGTGCGACGTCGGCATGACCGGCCCATTCGACAGCATCATCGGCCGGCGAATCGACCGGGTGATGGAAACGACGCTCACCGGCCTGCCGACGGAATTCGACGTGGCCACGGGCGACGTGCGTCTTTGCGGCGTCGATCGTCGAGGCCGACCCAGAGACAGGCCGGGCAATCGCCATCGAGCGGTTGTGTGTCAGGGAGTCGGAGTACCTGGCCTAGTCAGTCGCCGGATGTCTATCCAAGCATCCATGAAATGGTCGGAATATACCGGCCTTGCGGTTGATAGCGGTGAAAGCGCTTATTCTAACTCCCTATGAACGCCCGCTTTAAGACAAATATTTTGCACCAATTTCTTGACATTCCGTTAGGAGAGGAGCATATTGATTACTGCAATATCGGGCCTGAATTTACTTTTCAAATCGCATTTACGGAGTTGATGACCTAATGAGGGGAATCGGCATTTGCACCTAAGGCGAATTTCGCTGAGGGAGCGAGCTTCTTTCTGAAGCGGGGCGTGCTGAATTCCATTAATCGTGCGACGGTGTGTTGGCGGGCGGGGAACATCGTCGCGTTCTGTTGGGATAAGGCTTTCTACGTGTGGGAGATACCAATGTCTCGCTTTCTTTTCGCAGCTTTGATTTGTGCCGGTGTGCTTGCGCCTTCTACGTTGCGGGCGGATATCGTGCAGGATTGGAACGTAACGCTGAACGACGCGGCCAGGACGGTAACGTCGAAGCACAATCCCGGCATTCCGACGCGTGCCATGGCCATGATGAACGGCTCGATTTACGACGCGTTTCAGGCGATCAATCGAACGCACAAACCTTTCAAGGTCAATACATTCGCCCTCGGCGCCTCGGCCGACGCCGCCGCCTCGCAAGCTGCCTATAAAGTCCTCAGCAACATTTATCCTGAATACCAGGCGACATTGGACAGTACTTTGGCGACCCGGCTGGGTGCAGTCCCAAACGGAGCTGCAAAGACCGCGGGCATCAATCTCGGGAACCAGATCTCACAACATTACATTGATGCTCACCAAAACGACGGTTGGGATTTGCCCGACGCATACACTCCAACCGTGGGACCTGGCCACTGGGGCACGGACCCAATGGTCGGCCCCGCTTGGATACAAAAAGGGTGGGGAGCAGATTGGGGTTCTGTGCATCCGTGGGCCATGCCAAATCCCGATTCGTTTGATTCCACAACTCCTTTTCACTTGACGGACATGAATACGCAGCGGTACACCGATGCGTTCAATGAGGTGAAAGCATACGGCTCGCGCAACAGCGCGGTCCGCACAGCGGATCAATTGGCGATCGGGCTGTTCTGGGCCTATGACCGGCCGGGTACCGGTGCGCCACCAGTATTGTTCACCGAGAATCTCATCGACATCGGGAACGCTATCGGCAATACACCCGCACAGAACGCGCGCTTGTTCGCGATGGCGACAGTAGCCCAGGCGGACGCGGTGATCGCGGCTTGGGATACAAAATATGAAGTAGATTTTTGGCGGCCGATCACGGGCATCCGCGAAGCAGCTACCGATGGCAATCCGAACACTACAGCGGATCCAAACTGGGAATACATGGGTGCGCCTGGCGGGACGCACGCCAGCGCGACGGACGATTTCACGCCGCCGTTTCCCGCCTACACCTCCGGCCATGCCACGATGGGTGGAGCAATTTACAGGGCTTTGGAGAAGTTCTACGGCACCAATAACTTCAACATTGCCGATGCGTTGATCGGTGCCGATCCTGTTACAACGCAATACACGTTGAATTCGATTGAAGCAGGCAGCGGCAGTACTCGAAACTACAGTCGGTTCACGCAGGTTGGCCCGCATCGGCCCCGGTCTGGAAAACTCCCCCGAGGGTGAAAACAGCATGAGCCGGATTTACCTCGGCATTCACTGGCGGATGGACCAGGAGGACGGCCAGGCTCTGGGCCGCGCCGTCGCCGACTACGTGGCAGCGAATTACTTCCAAGCAGTGCCGGAGCCGGGCACGATGCTGCTGACTCTGCTGGGTGCCGTGGCGATGGTCACGCCGATGCGGCGGAAGCGAGTCGGTTAATCCACACCGTTTCAAATTGGATCAACAAAAAAGGGGCCGGCTGAACGCCGGCCCCTTTTTTTCTTTGAGCACTGTGCTGGAGCGTCCGATCCATGCCCCAATCGTCTGACGCAAATCTCGTCAGGCGCAGTTTAGGGTTTTGGCACAATCCATTCTGATGCCACCGCGTGGCCATCGTTTACAACAAGTAACCGCCACTCGTTTGAATTCTCCGACATAACTGTGACACCCTCCGGTTTGTCGCCAGGCGCTATTGCCATATCTCCCAGGTCAATGATCTGGTGCCGTAGTTCTTCCTGGTCCGGAATACAATCCTCGCCATTCCAAAAGTAAAGTTTGTACGAGCCGTCACCCTCACCCACTGGACCAGCAAGAATCAAGAAGCCATTGTCGACAGCGACGAGATCGCGAATTCCTCGCCCGTGAAGTTGCACAAATTTGAGTTCATATTCCTCTGGGTTCTCAAATTGAAAAGTTACCACCGGAACAAAGTTGCCCCGGATCACCGGTCCCCGAAATCCAACAAAGAGCTTTCCACCCTTAACGGCGACGCCCTCGATGTCGATTCCGTTTTCTTTGCCAGGGACTGCGAAAAACGGTCCCAAAATCTCGTCGGATTGAAGAGCATCCCTGAGATCCACGCGGTGTTTCTCCAGCAGTTCGCCGTCGTCTCCTAATGTTATCCGGTACAAACTGTAACTCTCGCTATGTGGCCGAACACGGGTCAACCGCTTGCGGTTCTTCTTGTAAGTTCCTTCCTCATTGATCTTGGTGCGACGGATAGAATGGGATCCGACAATAAACACGTGCTCGAAGTCGCTCGCGGCGCCTTCCATATCGATTTCTTCGTCGCTTCCCGATAGTAAGTTCACCGTGCTGATGACGTCATACCGCGAATCTGTCGCGCGGAGCACGTTGAACTCAGCACCCTCGTCCGGACAGACGACCAAGAGATCGCGCCAGCGTGTGACACCGCTCAGTTCTCCGGCATTCGCCAGGTCTGCGCTTAGTTCTACGGCGCGTGTAGGGTGGAGGATTTGGGCGCGGGCGGTCACGGAGCCGACAGCCAGAATGATGGTCCACAAAAGTGCGATGAAGAAATGCTTCATGTTGCGATGTGCGCCTGATCCGCGATAAATTGAATGGGCCACTAATGTTACAAGCATAGCTCTTCGTAAAACCTCGGACAGGGCACGATGAGTATGTTAAAAGTGTGGAGAAGTTATGTCCGCGAGAAATGCGGGTGATTCAATAAAAAGAGGCCGGCTAAACGCCGGCCCCTCTTTTTATTGCGTAGCTGCCTAGTTTTGGCTGGTTTCCGCCGGTTTGGCCTCCGCAGCGGGCGTGGCTGGCGTTGCTTCCGCTGCCGGCTTCGCTCCGGCAGCCGGTTTTTCTTTTTCTTCCGGCGGCGTCCGCTTGCCGGTGAACTTCATCGTACCGGTGTTTTCGCCAACGGTGAACTCGTTCGTGCCCTCGATTGCGTTGCCGCGCGGCTGGCCGGCGTACTTCACATTAATATCAAACCCGCCGTTGGATCCGGATATTTCCCAGGAAAGTTTGTTGTCCTTGAGTTCTAAGTTCTTCGCTTCGAGCTCGCCGAAAACCTGGCTGATCGACTTGCCGCTCAACTTGTCGCCATCCTTGGTGATCGTGAGCTTCGGCTCCACGACGCCGTTGGCCGTCTCCACACGCAGGTCCCACGTCCCCACGACGTCGTCGATCTCCACCGCGCGTTTGGGATTCCAATCAAATTCGCTGCGGCCCGTTGCCGCCAAAGCCGATCGCCACGGTCCCTTCGATATCATCCGGCTTCACCTTGCCGTTGAATTTGACGACGAACTCATTTCCGTCGAATTCACGTTTTGTGATAAACGAGAGTTGATCTTTCTCTAGTTTCACCTCTTCAATGTCGGTCGTATTGTCGAAGGCCGTATACTTGCCGACGAGTTTCTTGTTGTCCCATTTCAGCTTCAGTTTGCCCTCAATCGCATTGTCGTTGAACGAGTATTCCCATTTCCATGTGCCCGTAGGATCGACGGGCGCCGTTTCTTTTTTTTCGGTTGCGGCTGCGGTTTGACCGTACGCCATTTCTATTGATGCCGTCACTGTCACAAGCACCCATAAGGCCATCAGTGGGAATCGACAATGATTCATAGTCTTGTTCCTTGTACGCGTGAAACTGTGAATTGACGCAGAACCCAAAGATTATGCAAATCGGCGATTTGCATCTTCCAAGATCCCGGCGCATTCTAATACCCAGCCACCAGCGCCCTTCGAGAGAATCCCGAGGTTTGCCCATCTCCTGAACAGCGCCTTCGAAGGTTTCAACCACCTGCGAGCGCTTAAAAAAGGGCCCGCTCATGCGCCGGCCCCTTTTTATTCATTTCAGGGCTGACTAGTTTTCGCCAGCGTCCGCCGGCTTTGCCGGCGCTGCTTCTGCCGCCGGCTTCGCTTCAGCCGCAGCTTTTTCTTTCTCTTCCGGCGGCGTCCGCTTGCCAGTGAATTCCATCGACCCTGTATTGCCGTCGAAGTCAAACTCGGCATTGCCCTCGATTTTGTTCCCGCGCGGAGTGCCCGCGTAGACCACCTTGAATTGGGCGCCGTCTGCGTCTCCTGAGATTTCCCAGGAAAGCTTGTTGTCCTTGAGTGTTACGTTCTTTGGCTCGCGCTCGCCGAACGGGCTGACGTATTTGCCGCTCAGCTTCTCGCCGTTTTTGCTGAGCGTCAGCTGAGGCTCGATCGTTCCATTGGGCCCTTCCAGGCTGAGGTCCCATGTTCCGACGACGTCGTCAATTTCCGCACGCGCGCTTCGGGTTCCAATCAAATTCGCGCGGCTCGTCGCCGCCGAAATCGACTGTTACGGTGCCTTCAATGTCGTCGGCCTTCAACGTGCCGTCGAATTCCGCCACGACCTCGTTCCCATTGAATTCGCGCTTGTCGACGAACGATAGTTGATCCTTTTCCAGCTTGGTCGCTTCGATGTCGGTGGTGTTATCGAAGGCGGTATACTTGCCCGTCAGTTTTTTGCCGTCCCAATTGAGCTTTAACGTGAACTCTGCCGTGTTGCCATTCAATTCAACTTCCCATTTCCAGGTACCCGTGGGGTCGACCGGCGCGGCTTCTTTTTTCTCCGCTTCGGTTGCGGTTGAGGTTGCGTTTTGCCCGTATGCGAATTCCGTCGATGCCATCTCTGCCACGAGCATCACTAAGGCCGCCAACATGAATCGACAGTAATACATTCCCGTGCTCCTTGTATGCTTGAACTGTGAACGTTGAAACGACTCGCCATCGCCAAGTGGCGGCGCAGGTCACAACATCGTGTGATTCTACCACGCGATACGGCGTTCTCCAGTGGCGGGCGGGAGCCCGGTTCTCGGAGGGTGGCATTCTTTCGGCGCGGGCACCGTGCGAAGTATGGTCCCGTAAGCATGTTCATCGCCGCCACTCCATGCCTGCGCCGCCGCGCTGCGAAGGCATGCCATGCAGCGAAAGGCTAGTACTTCTCTAACTTGCCGAGAAATCCGGCGTCCGTGAAGATCGACTCTTTGAATGGGTCGATCAGTTTCACCGAGCTGATCGCGTCGAAGCTTAACAGAATGAACCGCGCCCCCAGCGGATCGACATTGGTTCGCTCCAGCAGCAACAAATCTTCCTTAACCATAAAGCCCTTAAAGGGCATCGCCTCGTTGAGCGAGTTCATCAGCACGCCGCGGTGCGGGATGCCCGTGGGCCAATTGCTGAAGAAACTTTTCCAAACGGCATGAGATGTCATAGTCGGTCAGTCAGCCGGAACAAAAAAGTCGGTGAATACCCGGTCGGCATTTCCTTGCGGGCTGCACAAGCATAGCATGTACGCGTGGCACCCAACGGGCTGCCGAACGCCTATTCGACAGTGGAAAGCGGTTGTTTTGCACATTCCTCGGGAGGTCCTACCATGCCAGACAGTCTTGCGGACAAAATCGTCGATGACTTTCAGTACGGGCGACTCTCGCGACGGCAGCTTGTCGCGCGGCTAATGGGGCTGGGGGCGGCCATCGCCACGATGAAAGAAACCACATTCGGACAAGAACGGCAGGCCGGCGGCACTCAGACGGCAGAAGAGGGCACCGCGGCGTCGCCGACATTCCAGGCCACCGGTCTGGACCACATTGCGTTGGATGTGGTTGATGTGCCGCGCTCGCGAGACTTCTACGCCAAGCACCTTGGCCTGCGCGTAGTTCGAGGCGACGACAACGCCCTATTCATGGGTGCGGATCGCGACTTCTTCCTCACGCTGTTTCGCGCGGAGCGGCCGCAACTGAACCACTATTGCTACTCAATCCGCGAATTCAACGCGGATGACGCCGTCCAGAAAATTGGCGACGCTGGCTTGCGGCCCCGCCGTGAAGGCAACCGCGTGTACTTCCCCGATCCGGACGGGCTCACGGTGCAAGTCACAGGACGTTAAAGGCGTGACGTGATTCAATTGACCGTCAGGTGCGTGAAAACCTCGAGTTTTTGCTAAGATGGCCAGAATTACTCCCCATATATTTGGACATCTTAGTGGTAAATTAGGCAACTAGCGCCGGCCACCTGAGTGGAGATGCGTTTTGCGAAAAGTGTTGCTCAAAACAGTTTATGAGCACGAAATCGACGACAAGCGGCAAGCGACAACACGCCAACCAACAAGGTCGACGCCAAAGGTTCGGGCACCGCGACTAGCGTTACCTCGCCCGACGTATACAGTTGGCTCACATTCCAGACGTACGGACTGCGAATCTTGAAGTTCCCGTCTGGAGATACGCCGGTCCAGTCGAAAATCCGCAGCGTGCCCCGACTTGCGTAGCCACATCCGCGTCGTCGGCGAAGGTCAGCTCCAGGCGCCGCCAAGGTCAACAGGGATGCCAGGCTCGAATGAAATCAGTGAATCCCAGTTGTCCGCGTCGAATTGCAGTTGCAGAACACTGCCGTCTGCCATCGATAGGCGGTCCTTTACAGCCACCGGTATCGGTGGTCGTGGCGCGAGCTGTAAATCGAACATGGCGGCCAGTATTGTTGGCAGCGGCGATGGTTGTGGCGTGTTCGGCACGCCGTCGTCGTCGCGCACCAGCACTCGTTCACCCGTGGCCACGTCGAGTCCGGCGATCTTGCCGTCCGGCAAGATAGTATTGCGCGTCAAGATTTCAGCCAGATTGAAACCTCGCGCACCGCGAGTGTCGGCACCCGAAAGGTCGGCGCCCGAAACGTTGGCGTTCCGAAATGTAGACAAACCAAAAGTCGCATCCGTGAGATTCTGGCCGGCAAAGTTCCAGCCTGTTAGGTCGTTGCCGTCCAGCCAGATTCCAGCAAGGTCGCTTGCCTGATAGCTCGCAGTGGAATAGAGCTGTTCCTTCGTGAAGCCCTTGGAAGTCGAGTAAGCGAAACTGGCTCCTTTCACGATGGCGCCAGTGAGGTCGGTGCGAGTGAGAGTTGCAAGACCCAGGTTGGCACCCGTGAGATCTTGTCCGCGGAAGTCCCAGCCAGTCAGATCCGATCTCGCGGCAGGGTTGTTGAAATACGGGACCGACTCCACGCCCTGAAGCCCGATTCCGCGCAAGTTCTTCAACTTGTAGCTGGCAGTGGAGTAGAGTTGCTCCTTGGTAAGTCCCCGCGAACTTGCCGCCGGGAGGGAGGCCCCCGCGACGACGGCTCCCGACAGTTTGGTATTCGTAGCGTCGCACCGTAAAGGGAAGCGCCCGTGATATCCGCCCCGGTCAGGTCGGCATTTGAGAGCGTCGCATCGTCGAGGCTGGCTCTGGTAAGATTCGCACCCACGAATGTGACTTTCGTAAGCGTGGAGCCACTAAAAGAAGCGTCCGTGAGATTCTGACCGCTGAAGTTCCAGCCGCTGAGATCATTGCCCCAAAGTCCGATCCCATGCAAGTCTTTCGTGATGTAACTCGCAGTGGAGTAGAGCTGCCATTTCGTGAAGCCCATGGAAGTCGTTTCTGCAAAACTGGCTCCGGAAACGGCGGCCCTGGCAACGTCTGCGTTGGCCAACGTCGCCCTGCGTAGGTTAGCGTTGATGAGTTTGGCCCCCACGAGATTCGTCCCTGCGAGAGTAGCGTTTTCCAACGTGGCGGATGAGAGATTGGCGCTCGTGAAATTCGCCTTCGTCAGATCGGACGACGCGAAGATGGCGGACGATAGATTGGCGCTTGTGAAATTCGCCTTAATCAGATCGGACGAAGAGAAGTTAGATGAGGAAAGGTTCAAATTGGACAAGTCCGCATAGTCCAGAGTCCGCTTGTTTAGCAGGACACCGGGCCACAATTCGAGTCCTTGAGTACCTGGCAGGAGAGTTCCAGTGTCCCAGCGGTAGATGTCGGCACGACACGCGTCGCGGTAACAAGCCAACGTTAACAGCAGCACCGAAGCGATCCTCGGGTTGCGGCGTCCCGCGGCCACGAGAGCAAACAGCAATCCGCACGTCATCCAACCAGTTCGAAAACTCATATGCGTCCTTTCAAGCCGCAGTCTGCACTTACATACCGCAAACATTTGCGACAATCCATCCAGTCAGCTGCACATTTGGAACGCGCGCATCAGCGAACACGATCTCGGTTCGGTTACTGACACTGTCACCGACGAAAGTCAAGCTGTTTCAACAGTGTCAGCCGAAACTTCTAGAAGCGCTGAGATGCACCTGCCGCATAGCGAACTGGCAAAATAGCGCAAGGCCGAAACCGAACAACGTCACGCTTGTTGGCTCGGGTACGCCAGCCGGCAGCGGCCCGGCGGAGGGTAACGCAGCTCCGCTGCCGACCGTCTGCCCAAAATGGGCACGCCACACGTCGTAGTCAGCTTGCGTGTATTCCGTTCCGAAGCCCTTGCGCCATACGACATAATCAGCCGCGTCAACAATGCCGTCGCGGCTGAAGTCGCCGGGAACCTGCGCGGTGATCGGATAGGCGGCGATAAACTCGAGCAGCGCGTTCGTGACAAATTCCGGCTTCTCCATGTTCGACATGTGGCCGGCGCCAGGCACGACCAACTTCGTCGAGTTTGGAATATCACGGTCCAGGATGTCGGCTTGCAACTGAAAGTCGATCAGGTCGAGCTCGCCGATCATGACCAGGGTCGGTGCGCTAATCTGATTGAGCCGACCGAGCACAGGCGGGACAGGATTTGCGATCTTCTGCAGATTCGGCAATTGAAAAGTCGCACCCGCACCGAGCGCTCCGTGGCCCTCGATCACGATTTCCTTGAGTTGGGCTTGAACTTCTGAAATTGCGTTGGCCGGTGCGAATAGTGGATCCGCCGCCCACAGCTGCAATGCCGCTTGAAGACCCTGAGTTGTTCCCACACTGATATACCCGTTGACCCGATTAGTTAATTCACTGGCGGCGTTATAGTCCGCGATCCGCGAATCCATTGGCGTCAGTGTCTGCACGCGATTGGGATAATGCAGTGCAAAATTGACGGCGATTCCTCCGCCCATCGAGAGTCCCACCACATGGGCCTTATCGACGCCAAGTTCATCGAGCAAATCTCGCAGGTATTCCCAGTCGCGGATTACTCCATTTGGCAACGACGCGCTTAGTCCACTCGATTTTCCGTGCCCGACCACATCGTATCGAATGACCTTGTAGTGCTCGGCCAAAGCGTCCATCTGAGTGTCCCATTGCCGCAAATCGAGCGTCAGACCGTGGATCAAAACGACCGGATCGCCGGTGCCTTGCACTTCGTAATACAATTCGTGGCCTAGGCTACCGACAGGCACTCTTCCCGTGATGAACTGCGCTCGGACATCCATCGCCGCGAGAACGACCAGACAGCAGGCAAATAGCCCGACACGGCTTGCTTGAGTTCTGTATACGTAGTGAACCATAGTCCGCCCTTTGTCCTGTGTGCAGTTCCCCACATGTCGCCAGTGATGCGTGGCAGCTTATTTGATGATGGTTCCGACGAGCAAACCGCTTCTGACGCCGGTGACGGTGTTCAGCAATACTATCTCAATGAACTCCCCGGTTGCGCCATCGAAACGGCCGGTCCCGCCCACAATGGAGTGCGTTGTCACGCCCAAAAGGATGTCAGGGTCCTCGGTGGGAAAAGCCTGTCCGGTAACGTCAGTAAACAGGCTATCTCCGTTGGCTGCGATGAAGTGAAATGTCCCAATTCCCATCAGCGTTGGGATGTCAACTTCGAACACATAGGTCACCGTATAGTGACCAAGATATGTCGCTTTTCCAGACCCGCTCCCATCCACAAACAATGTCGGGAACTGGAAGTCGTTGGATTCAACTGCTTGTATGGTGCCTTTGAAAGGGACCCCCTTCTTCGAGGCTGCGACTCCCAGTTCGGGAAACATTCCTTGCTGAACGACTGCGAAGAGGAATGCCAAACACATGGTCCAGGTTGCTTTGGGAAAAGTCGGAAGTGAAAGGAAGCTCATGGTTTCGTCTCCTGTACAGAAACAACGGTTGATCTCTGGTCCGCACGTGCGGGGCCACGAAATGAAAAAAAATTAGCCAAGTCGAAACGTATTCATGCTGTGTTCTCCATTGGCGAAGGCATTTACGGAATTGATGCAATCTTTATTTGAGCGACGTGCGCCGCCTCATCGAACATTCTCGGTCGGCAATTCACGGCCATCGTTGCCAAGGCGGATCTGCCACAATTGTTATTGACTTCGGCATTGCGGCGGGCAGGAAATCCTTCCCAAGAGATAATCGCGTACGAAGACGGGTTGTGACCCGAATCTGTGATTTTTTGTCGGCGGCCGGGACTGCTGGCTGATATGATGAGACCGAAATGCTCACGAGGGGGCCGGTTATGGCGTGCGAATCATTCTGCGATTTGATCCAACAGGTCCGTGCGGGCGACCAGGACGCTGCGGCGGAGTTGGTCCGACTTTACGAGTCGGCCATTCGACGCGCGGTACGATTCCGCCTGTACGACGCCAGGCTGCGATCCCACTTCGACTCGATGGACATTTGCCAGTCGGTATTGGCAAGCTTTTTTGTTCGGGCCGCGGCTGGGCAGTATGACATCGATACACCGGAGCAACTCGTCAAATTGTTGACGTCGATGGCCCGCAATAAGTTAGCCAGTCAGGCGCGGAGAGAGCTCGCCCGCAATTGCGCGGTTTGTCCATCCGCAGACCCAAGTGAGGTCGACGAACTTCGGTCGACCGAACCTGATCCATGCGACGAGTCCAGCGCGGGAGCTGTGCCGGGAAGCTCCTGCGACTCAATGCCGAGGAACGCGAGTTAGTTGAGTTACGGCAGCGCGGCTGTGACTGGGTCAGCATCGCTCGTGAAAAAAACAGCACGCCAGTGGTGCTGCGGAAACGACTTTCGAGAGCGCTCGATCGTGTCCTCCACGAGGTAGGACTGGAATGACTACGAACGACTCGGATAATACCGACTTGCTCGGCGCGGCGACCGACACGCCGGCCATGTTGTTGGTCGATCAAAAACGGCGCTGGCTCCAAGGAGAACGCGTCCTCGTCGAAGAATACTGTGGACAATTGCCGTCGCTGCGAAACGACACTGAATCGCTATTGGATCTGATTTACAGCGAAGTCCTGCTGCGGGAACGACGGGGCGAGCAGCCGACGCTGGCCGAATACGTCGAGCGGTTTCCTGATGTTGCCGACCAGTTGCGTATTCAATTCGAGCTCGATCAGGTGATCAATTCAGCGGACATGATCACCGAGAAAAGCGGCTCGGTCATTGGTCGTTACACGCTACTGGAGCAACTTGGCGAAGGCGGGATGGGCGTGGTGTACGTCGCCCAGCAGGATCGCCCGGTGACTCGCAAGGTCGCGCTCAAGATCATCAAGCCGGGGATGGACACGAAGGAAGTCATCACTCGCTTCGAAGCCGAACGGCAGGCCCTGGCTTTGATGGATCATTCGAACATCGCTCGCGTATTCGATGCGGGGGCAACCTCATCGGGCCGCCCGTACTTCGTCATGGAGCTCGTCCGCGGCACACCAATCACAGAATACTGCGACCAGAACCATCTGACCATTGACAAACGATTAGAGCTATTTGTCCAAGTTTGTCATGCAGTGCAGCACGCGCATCAGAAAGGGATCATCCACCGCGATCTCAAACCGTCGAACGTGCTGATTGCACGGCACGATGGGCGTGGCGTTCCGAAGATCATCGATTTTGGCCTCGCCAAGGCGACGGGCCTGCAGCTTACTGAAAAAACCCTGCTCACTGCCTTTCCCCAGATGATGGGCACGCCCATTTACATGAGCCCCGAGCAGGCGGCGATGAACGCCCTCGACATCGACACCCGCACGGACATTTATTCCTTGGGCGTGTTGTTGTACGAGCTACTTACCGGCACGACGCCATTTGATCCTGCCCGTTTTCGCGCAGCAGGCTTCGACGAGGTCCGTCGCATCATCCGCGAGGAGGAACCATCGCGCCCCAGCATGCGGATCAGCATGTCGGGCGAGGCGGGCGAGGCAGCAGCGGCCCACCGGGGGACGGATGTCCGCCGCCTGCGGCAACTCGTTGAAGGCGACCTCGACTGGATCGTGATACGCTGCCTGGAGAAGGATCGATCCCGCCGCTATGACACGGCCAACGCCTTGGCGCAGGACATCGAACGCTATTTGAAAGACGAGCCGGTAGAGGCCTGCTCTCCGACACGGACCTACCGGCTGCAAAAATACATTCGCCGCAATCAGGCGGGCGTGCTGGCCGGCTCGGCAATCGTCGCTCTGTTGGTATCAGCGATCGTGATTCTGGCGGTCAGCAATGCTCGAATTCGCCGTGAATCGGAGGCCAGGGCCAAGGCATTGAAGGCGAACGAAACGTCGCTCGCTACGGTTACTGAGACCGCCCGACAGATGGGGCGACTTGTGACGCGAATAGATTACCGGCTTACCGAGAATCCTGGTGGCAACGTGAATTACAAGGCTCTGCGCGAAGAATCGTTGCGACATCTTGAGCTGGTCTTGAAGCAAGCCGAGAAAGACGAGGAATCCAATGATGTGGTATTCGTCATTTTGGAACAAATGGTCGACATTCAAACCGGTCTTGTCCGTTTGGACGAGGCACGACGGACCTGTCAGCAAACCATTGACATTGCACAAAAGTGCTTTGATGCAGATCGTGAAAATCCTGTCTGCCTCGCGAATCTGGGGCGGGCAAAAGAACGCATGTTGCGCATCATGTTCACCCAACTATTCACCGAAAACCAGACCGGTGAAAAAGCGGCCGAGTTAGCGGCTTATTGCAATGACTTGGTGAACTCGCGCCGGAAATTCAATCTTCGCCACCCTGAAGCCTTACAACCCATGGCCATTTGTTTCTGGACGCTAGGAAAAGTCGCGCTGGAACGTCACGGAGATAAGGTCGCGGCCGAGCGGTGGTTTCAGGAAAGCATATGGCGAAGCGAAGAATATCTGCGTCACAATCCGAGTGATACTTTGGAACGGTTAACCTCAGGTAAGAATGCAATCTGGCTTGGGCGCTTGCTTCAAAATTCTTCCGCCGCCGGCCCGGACAAGGCCTTGCCAATGTTCGAACTAGGGCACAGTTGGATACAAACTGTGTTTGACGACAACCCCACAACGGCGACACGGGGAACCATGGCTATAGCTGAGCTGGAGTTAGGTATTTGCCAGCTCCAAGTGCAGCCGTCCAAACATGCCATATCACTTCTCCAGCATGCCTCTTCCGAGTTGCGTCGCCTGAACGTCAATACCCGTCACCCTCCGGGGGATTCCACGGTCATTCTGTACCAAACGCGACGGGCCCAGGCGGCGCTCATCAGGGAATTTCAACGGCTGGAACGTTCTGCCGAGGCAGCCGAAGCCGCCCGCCACATGGCCGATTGGCTAAGCGAAATCACGCTGCGAGTTTCAGACGATGCCAATGTGCATAGATCACTGCAACTAGCGCAAACGGAAAACGTGGGACTGCTATGCGCGACCGGCCAGCGCTCTGAGGCCGTGCAGGCATGTCGGCAACAGATCTCGTTCTGGGAAGAGGTTCAGCGCGACAATCCCTCTGTAGACTTCAAGCCGCAGTTGGCAGGCAGATACCTCACGCTCGTTCGTTTGTTGACCGAAATCGGCCAGATGGACGAAGCGAATCAAGTCGCGGCGAAGGCCGACGAGTTGGGCCTGACTGACCCCTCGACATTGAACGAGCTTGCTCGGAATCTGGTGACTGCTCTGTTTGCGGAACCGCCGCCGATGGCCTGGCAAATTGGGCCGGACGTTGCGGCCCTGGCCGTCGCAGCGGCGAAGCAAGCTACCAAGGCATCGCCGAACGACGGCAACTATTGGAACACGCTAGGGGCAACTCAGTACTGCGCCGGCGAGTGGAAAAGCGCCATCAAGGCGCTTAAGAAGTCGATGGATTTGCGCGGAGGAGGCGATGCAATCAATTGGTTCTTCCTGGCAATGGCTTATTGGCAAACTGATCAACACGATGAAGCCCGCAGGTGGTGCGACAAGGCTGCCCTGTGGATGGATAAGAATCAGCCACAAGATGATGAGCTCCGTTATTTCCGTGTTGGAGCAACTTTACTGATAGGCACCTCTAAAGCCGCGCCACGCACCAACGTCCGTTAAGCCAGTTGCGCCCTTTCAATCCGTGGTTGTACCGAGCGGCTCGCGGTGCCGCGGGCTTTCAAGTTCAGCATCTCGACGAAGATGCTGAAACCCATGGCGAAATAGATGTAGCCGCGCGGAATGTGCTGGTGCAGCCCTTCGGCCACGAGGATCACGCCGATCAAGATCAGGAACGCCAGCGCGAGCATCTTTACCGTGGGATGACGCTCGATGAATGTCGAAACCGGCGTGACAAACCACACCATGACAGCGACCGCGACGAGCACGGCCGCGCTCATGAGTGCCATCGCGGGCCAGGGTACGCTGGTGAACGGGATTGGCGGCGAAGTGAATTTTTCCGGCTCGACCATGCCGACGGCCGTTAATACGGAATCGATCGAAAACACGAGGTCCAGCATTAAGATCTGAGCAATCACGCCGCCGAAGCTGATTTGCTTTTGCGGCACACCGTGCTCAGCCTCATGGATCTGTCCTTCCATGGTATGGTGAATTTCCCAGGTCGCCTTGGCGAGCAAGAACAGCCCGCCGGCGATCAGGATGACGTCGCGGGCGCTAATTTCCAAATCGCCCACATTGAAGAGCTTCGATTTCTCGAGCGTGATGACCCACGACGCGGCCAGCAGCAACACGATGCGTCCGATCGCCGCCATTGCCAGTCCGAGCCGGCGGGCTGGCCCGCGCTGCTCCGGCGGCAAGCGACCCGAAAGTATGGCGATAAACACCAGATTGTCCACGCCCAGCACAATTTCAAGTGCCGTCAGCGCGACAAAGGCCATTAGCGACGTTGCGGAAAGTAGCTCAGCCATGGATTGCGGATAGGCAGGTACGTGAAAACACTAGAAACGTGTCGTTATTGCGACTTCACAAACTAATGCGGGACCGCACAAGTCGTCGCGGTTGCTTGACATGCCCGGCGTGCGCCAAAACAATATCCCACATTATCGTGATGTGAAAGCTAACAAGTTGCTCGCCTGTCGCCTACTCCAGATTCACTCGTTGGTAGGTGACATGAAGTGACGGCCCGTCAACAATCAATTCAGGTCCGGAGGAGTTTGCGATGAGGTATTCGAGGTCGGTAGTCCGCCCAGTAATCTGCTGTGTTGGTTTGATCGCCGTAGGTTCCTTTTTGGCAGCGGACTGGCCTCAGTGGCGTGGGCCGCAGCGGACAGGCATTTCACAAGAAACCGGCCTGCTCAAGGAATGGCCGAGCGAGGGCCCCAGGTTGCTCTGGCAGTTAAACGATATTGGCAATGGCTACTCGACACCGTCGATTGTGGGCGACCGGATTTATTTGATCAGCAACGACGGGTCTCGACAACGAATTCGTGCAGGCGCTCGATGTGGCGGACGGCAAGCAGATCTGGGCCCAGCGAATCGGCATCGTGGGGAATCCGGATCAGCGCCCGCCGTATCCCGGCTCGCGCTCAACCCCGACCGTCGATGGCGACGTGCTGTATGCGCTCGGTTCCGACGGCGATCTGGTGTGCCTGGAGAACGGAAACAGGCAAGATTCGCTGGCAGAAGCATCTGCGCAACGATTTTGGCGGAAAGTATGGCGAATGGGCCTATGCCGAGTCGCCGCTGGTGGATGGCGACGTGCTGGTGTGCACACCAGGTGGCGAACAGGCCACGCTCGTGGCCCTCAACAAACACACTGGCGAAGTGATTTGGAAGTCCCAGGTGCCCGGCGACCAGGAACCCGGTTATGCCTCCGCAATCATCGTCAATGCGGCCGGCGTGAAGCAATATGTGCAATTCCTGCAGAAGGGTTTGGTGGGCGTCGACGCCAACACGGGCAAATTCCTGTGGCAGTACGAGCGGACCGGCCAGAGTCCAGCGAACATCCCCACGCCGGTAGCCCAAGGCGACTTGGTTTACAGTTCCAGCGGCCGCGGTGGCGGGGCACTTGTGCGAATCGTTGCCAAGGATGGCAAGCTCGAGGCTGAGGAAGTTTATTTCGACCGCAAGTTGCCGACAGCGATTGGCGGCTCGGTGCTGCTGGGCGATTATCTCTATGGCACCACCGGCGAAACTACGGTTTGCGCCGAGTTCAAGACCGGCAAGATCGTGTGGACGAAAGAGCGCGAGCTGGCGCCTTCGTCGCTCTGTTTTGCCGACGGCAATCTCTACTTGCACGCCGAACGCGATGGTCAGGTAGCGCTCATTGAGGCCACGCCGGAAGGCTACCGCGAGCACGGCCGATTCACGCCGCCCAACCTTCCGGAGCGGGGGAACACCAGGGCCTGGGCCTATCCTGTGGTGGCCAACGGCCGGCTTTACATTCGCGATTGGGATCGGCTCTGGTGCTACGACGTGAAAGCCCGTCCGGGCCAGCTATAAAAAAACCCCGCGCGGACAAGCTGTCCGGCGGGGTGTAAAGATTCGCAAAGACTTGAATTGCAAGCAGCCTAGCGGACTTCGGATTCCGCTTCATCCGGCAGCGCGCCGACGTCGAAAGTGTCTTCGTCCTGCGACGAGATCGACTCGCTACCATCGTACTCGTGCTGCTTGGTGAGCTTGCCTTCTTCGTTCCACCAGCGCCATTCGCCGATGAGCGAGCCGCCTTCGTACTTGCCGATGGCCGACTTCTGGCCGTTCGGATGCCACCAGACCCAAATCCCTACCGGGCGATCTTCTTGGTACTCGCCCGTGGCCGATACCTGGCCGTTTTCATGCCAATAGGTGAACGTGCCGGACCGCTGGCCGAATTGGTAGGACCCGTCAAACTGCTGCCGGCCGTTGGCGAACCACGACTTCGACGGGCCGTGCTTGAGGTCTTTGCCCTCGGTCGCATACTTGGCCAGGCGGAAGTTCCAATACTCGTCCGGTGATTGCTGGATCGTGGTCGCGGCCAGGTACAACGACTCGGTCTTCTTGTGTTTGTCGATTGCCGTTGTGATGGCTCGTGCTGCGTGATGACCTTGCGGCCATCCACGTAGCTTTCAGCACGTGTCAGCTCGCCGGTCTTGCTGTTGGCTTCCAACACGTCGCCCACCGGCACCGATTGATCGTACGTAGCCTGGCGGAAGGTCTTTCCGGTCGGCAACCAGGTGACGGCCGGACCATGCCGCTGGCCATTCTTTAGTGCGATCTGCATGACCTTGCGATCGTTGGCATCGGTGATGAGCCAATCGCCGTCCAACTGGCCGTCGGTGAAGTTGGCCTGCGATTTGTACGGTGCTTCAAACCGGTTGAAGGGGAATTCATTGAAAATGGGGTTGTCGTTGCGGCCGTGCCAGCGGATCCACAGGCCAACCCGCTGGCCCATGTTGTACTGTCCTTCGGCGCTGACCTCGCCCTGGGAAGTCAACATCTTCCAGCGCCGTGATTGACGTAGTTGCCTTGCTCGTCTTGAGTCACCTGGCGTTCGATGCGAATTTTACCATCGGGATACCGCTCGCGGACGATTTCCACTTCGCCCGAGCCGCCGACGCTGCCGATACGGGCGGCATCTTGCCCTTCGTCGAGCAAGGAATTGTGAAATGTTTCCGGCATCTGCAACTGGGACCGTTGCTGAGCGAGCGCAGGCAAATGCACGGCGAGTGCGATTGCCAGCGCACCGCAGCCGACAGCGATTCGCTGAATTGTTGACGAGCGTTTCATACGCGACATCCTCACTTGATTACGGTTGCTGGCACCTATCGACAACGAAAGGTTATTGGCCAGGCCACCCTAGGTCCTACTTGGCTTGTCCTTGCCAGGACGGTAAAAGCAGACAGCGATTTAGTGGATTTCCCAGAATCGGAAAAGACCAGTTGGAGTCGCACCACAGCATGTGGCTGGCGGAAACATGCGGTGAAGCCAGATTTCCGCGAAAGAAAACAGGAGCTTGTGAGAAAGCACGATCGCGGGGCAACGACAAATCGACCCTCCTTTTTTTGTCCGTCGGAACGCTGATCAAATTGGTGCTAGCATGGCATGGGTTTTGCTCCCCGATTCGGACGTGTGCCCTGCGGCGCACTCGATATCAACCCACGAACGGACGGCACCTCGCTCATGCTTTACCACACGCTGGCTGTGGATTACGACGGAACGTTGGCGACGGATGGCGTCGTCGATGATGCGACCATCGACGCGCTGCGACGACTCCGCGAATCGGGACGAAAACTGGTCCTAGTTACCGGTCGCATCGTCGAGCAACTGTTGCATGTGTTCCCGCAAATCGGTCTGTGCAATCTCGTCGTCGCCGACAACGGTGCCGTCCTGTTTGATCCACAAACCGAGGAAGTGACCACGCTCACCGACCCTCCGCCGCGGGAGTTTATCGATACGCTCGCGCGCCGCGGCGTGCCGCGCATCGAAGTTGGTGACGTCATCGTGGCCACTTGGGAGCCGCACGAAACCACCGTGCTGCAAACGATCCGCGATCTGGGCCTCGAGCTGCAGATCATTTTCAACAAAGGCGCCGTGATGGTGCTTCCCACCGGCGTCAACAAAGCCACGGGCCTCCACGCGGCGCTCCGCAAGCTCGGGTTATCGCAGCACAATACGGTCGGCATCGGCGATGCAGAGAATGACGAAGCGTTTTTGAAATTCTGTGATGCCTCGGCCGCCGTGGACAATGCGCTGGAAGTCGTCAAGCGGCAAGTCGATTTGGTGATGCGCGGGGCCCGCGGGGCAGGGGTGGTCGAGCTCATTGAATGGCTGCTTGCCGACGACTTGAAAAAGCTCCACCGCCGGACGAATCGCGGAATCGTAATGGGGACCGACCTCGTGGGCAACGAATTTCGCATTCCCGTGTACGGCACGCGCGTGCTGGTTACCGGTGGCCCGGCCGGGGGTAAGTCGAAGTTTGCCGTCACCATGCTCGAACAACTCATGCAGAAGTGTTACCAGACATGCGTGGTCGACCCCGAGGGGGACTACCAGGGCATGAAAGATCCGGTCGTGCTGGGCACGCTGGAGCAAGCTCCGCCCGTGGAGGAAGTGCTCCAAGTGCTGGAGGACCCGGAAAAAAGTTGCGTCATGAGTTTGTTCGGCGTGAAGCGGGAGGAACAGCCGGAAGTATTCGCTCGGCTGCTGCGGGCGCTCATGCAATATCGCAGCACGACGGGGAGGCCGCATTGGTACATCATCGACGAGGCCCACTATCCGCTGCCGGCTAAGTGGAAACCGGTCGAAGACCTCCACCTGGACGAGCTCCGCAGCGTGATGTTTATCACCGCGTTTCCCGATCAACTGCCGGAAACCATTCTCCGCAGCGTCGACCTCTTCGTGGCGATTGGCGACGACCCAACGAAAAGTTTGGCGCAGTATTGCGAGCTCGTTGGCGCATCCAACGCCGGAAGTTCCGTCACCGGCCGACCAGAAGGAACATCATGCGTTGGCCTGGTGGCGGGAGTTGGGCCCACCGGCCTGGATTCGGCGTCAGCCGTCGCGTGCCGATCACCAACGGCATCGACACGGTTACCTCGACGGCGACATGGATCCGGAGCACCGCTTCTATTTTCGCGGACCAAAGGGCGAGCTGAATCTACCGGCCCAAAACCTGCGGATCTTCATGCAAGTCGGCGCAGGCGTGGACGATGATACGTGGCTGCACCACCTGCGAACAGGGCGACTATGCCCAATGGTTCCGCCACGTAATCAAAGATCAGCAGCTTGCAGAGAAGGCCGAACGGCTTCCGCGCAACGGCGATACCTCAGCCGCGGAAAGCCGGCGAGCTGTTCGACCTGATCCGTAAGAAGTATGAGAAGGAAGCGTGAGGCTGGATGCTGGATGCTGGTTACGTTCGGTGGCCGCTCTCGACGGCCTGCAGGAAGTTATTGAGCTTTCGACCAAGGACATCGAGTCGTGCATGCAGGTCATGGAACAAGGTATCGTTGGCGAGCGACTCTGTTTCGCAAAGTGTTTCGAGGTGATCCGTCGTTTCATCATTCGATGCTAGCGCGAAAGTAAGGAACCGAATGTATTCCTGCTTATATCGTCGACGACCATAACCTTCGACGATGTTCGCACGGACGGATTTCATCGAACGCCGTATCTGGCTGCCCTGCTCATACAATTCAAATTTCGGCAATTCCCGGATCGACATGCGATGGATGTCGATCGTAAGTCCACGCGCAAGCTGCCAAATCTCAAGATCACGATAATTCACCGGTGCATCCTCAATTGTTAGCCGATGTTCTGCCGCCATCCAGCATCCAGCATCTAGCATCCAGCCGCCGGCCAGTGCTTCGCGATCTTCTCTCGCAGAAACGCGCACACTCTCGTGCAGCTGCGCCAGGCCGTCTTCGCCGTCTTCGATGCTGATCCAGCCGTCGAAGCCCACGCCCGCCAGCTCGCTAAAGATCGCATCGTAGTCGTTCATGCCGCGGCCGATCACGCCGTGCCTCAACCGTTTGGCATAGCCGATGCTGACCTCCTCGCGGCGCAGATCCTCCAGCGTGCCCTCGGCCAAATAGCGATCGCTGGCGTGCATCGTCACGACGCGATGCTTCACGCGCCGCAGCAATTCCAGCGGATCTCGCCGGCCAGGATCGTGTTGCTGGGATCGTAATTGACGCCGAAATGTGGCGAATGGATCCGACTCGACCAGATCGCAAAACACGTCCATGTGCTGAGCGAATTCCGGATACTGCCAGTAGTTGTCCTTGTAGTGGTTCTCCAGAATCAACGTGACGCTGCAGGACGCGGCCTGTGGGCAAGCAGGCGATGATGCTCTCGGCCGCGAATTGCAGGCCGTCCTCGCGCGACACCTCCGGCCGGCGCTGACCGCTCAGCACGCGGCAATATTGTCCGCCGAGCTCCGCACACTGGTCGATCCACTTCTTCTGCTGCTCGACTTGCTGCTGGCGAAACGCCGCGTCCGGATGCGTGAAATCGGGCGAGCAGCAGTACATCGGAATTTCGAGGCCGTGATCGGCGGCGATTCGCCGCGCGGTCTTCGTCGCCCGCCGGCTCGCGCAACTCAAGAAAGCCCGTGTAGAACTCCAGGCCGTCGATGCCCAGCGTAGCCGCCAGCTTCGATCCACTCGCGGATCGTCATCGTGCCGGTGATACACAGAGCGTCGATGAACGCCTTGGGAAACGCAGCCAATCGTGGCATCAGTCGCCTCCCAGTGTAGTCCTCACGCTCCGCGTGAGGTTCTTCAAAACATCGCCTCACGCTCCGCGTGAGGGATCTTCACGCGGAGCGTGAAGACTACCTATGTCTACACTTCTCGCTTGGTGGGGTTGCGGCCGATCATGGGATATTGCTCCAGCTCCAGCACGCTGCCGCTGATCGGTCGGCTCTCGTCACTCAGCCAATACACGGCCGCCGCCGCGATGTCGCTCGGCGCCAACAACCGGCCCGACGGCGCGTACTGCGGATCGAGTTTTTCCGGCCAGTCGTTCGGCAGCCCATCCGCAATTTTTTGTTTGTATTCGTTCGGCGTCAGCACCCAGCCCACATTGAAATGCGTCACGCGAATATGATCGTACGCGAGCACATCGGCCAGGTTGCGTGACAAGGTCATCAGTGCGCCCTTCGACACGCTGTAGGCCAACAGGTTGGCCTCACCGCAATAGGCATTGATCGAACCAATGTTGAGCACGCAACCACGCGACTGCTTCAAATGCGCGTACGCGGCCCGAATGAGGAGCAGCGGCGCCCGCACGTTCACGGCGATGATCTTGTCGAAAAAAGCGGCGTCCGTGGTCTCAAGATTGCTGCGGGCCACCGACGCGGCGTTGTTCACCACCGCGTCCAACCCGCCAAACGTCCTAACGGCGGCGTCCACAAGCTGCGGCGCCGCTGCCGGGTCTGCCAGATCCGCGAGCGCGAGCACAGCCCGCCCCGGCCACTGCTCCACCATCGCCTGGCCGCGCTCGGCGTCCCGGCCATGAATGACAACGCGCGCACCTTCCTCCACCACGCGGCGGGCAATCGCTTCACCAATGCCCGTCGTGCTGCCCGTAACAAGTATGACTTTGCCGTGTAGTCGCATGGGATTGAAGTCGTTAGGTGTTAGTCGTTAGTCGTTAGTGGAAAGCCAACAGTCTTACTAACGACTAACGACTAACTACTAACGCCTACGGTTTCAGCACCGCTTTCACGATTTGTCCTGAATGCATCTTTTCAAACGCTTCGTGCCATTGCGACCAATGGCCAGACGCCGCCGGTGATGGCCCGCACGTCGAGCATGCCGCTGGCGATCAGTTGAATCACGCGCTCCCAAATCGGCCAGTTGTGGCTGAAGCTGCCTTGCAGCGTGACGTTTTTTTGCACCAAGGGATCAAGCGATGCGGCCAGCGGCTGCGGCCCCCAACCCACTTTGCTGATCCAACCGCCGGGCCGGACCAGTTGCAGCGCCGTCATCAGCGATGCGGACACACCGGTTGCGTCGACGACTCCCTCGACGCCCAAGCCGTCGCCCTGCCGCGCCCACTCGCTCGCATCGCCGACGATCGGCTCGACGCCGTACTGCCGGGCAACATCCAGGCGCGCACGATCGTTCTCCAATCCAGCAACCGCCACTATCGCACCACACAATCGGGCAACGGCGGCCGAAAGAATGCCGATCGGCCCGGGGCCCAGCACCACCACCCGATCGCCCGGCCGGATCCGGGCATTATTCACCACCGCGTTGTACGCCACGCAGCACGGCTCGGTGAGGGCGGCCTCGTCGAATGTCATGCCCGAGGGCATACGGTGCAGAATCCGCGCGGGCACCGGCACATAACGGCGCATCGCACCGTCGACCGTCGCGCCGTAGCCCCGCCGGTTCGGGTCCAGGTTGTACATACCTTGCCGCGAGAGCGGGCTCTGGGCATCGATCACGGCAGCCGTTTCGCTTACCACCCGGTCGCCTTCCTGCCAGCCGACGACCCGCGGCCTACTTCCCGAATCACGCCGCAGAACTCGTGCCCCAACACGACCGGATATTTCATCGGCCAGCTCTGCTGGCCGGTCCACATGTGCAGGTCGCTGCCGCACACACCGACGGCCTGCACCTCCAGCAGCACATCATCTTCGCCGATGGTCGCCCGGGGAATTTCGCGCAGCTCCACACTGTGTTTCGTGGGAGCAAAATTGACGACGGCAAGGTCCTGCATGGAACGTAGGTCAGGCTTTCCAGCCTGACAAAGAATTCAGGATGTCAGGCTGGAAAGCCTGACCTACGGTGCAAAACCAGATTGTACCGATGAAAGACTGGCCGACAACGACCGCGGCCGGCCCCTGAATTCTCACGGCCGTTTACGGTCGTTCCCGCCGCAGGCGGTAACAGGCCCGGCATTGATGCCGGGGTTAGTGGATGTTCCCATTGTTCTCAGCTTTGCGTTCGTCCGCGGCGTCGCCGTCCTAGAATCGCCTCGCCCTCTGGGAGAGGCAGCGAGCTATCGAGCGGTGAGGGCGGCGTGGCCAAAAATGGTCGCGCCGCCATTTTTATAGCGTTAAGAGGATTCGCGCCTTATCCGATGCGACGCGGGTTCCCTCACCCGCTCGATAACTCGCGACCTCTCCCGAGAGGGAGAGGTTAAACCCGGGCCTTGCCGGTGGCTTCCGCTCTCTTTGCCCGAATAGTGAAGGAAATTGATCCAAAAGCTCAGGTTGTCTCGACGCGACTGAACGGGAATAATCTAACAGAACCCCCGAGGATTTGGCTGGTTTGTGCCGGTTGGGTACAGGTTGAATCCTTCGCACAAATCATTGCCAAATGCATTGTCGATACGTTAGAATAAGTTTTTGACCCATGGGGCGACGGCTGATTGCTGGGGTTGGGCGGCCGTGCAAGAGCCGAAGAGCAGAGCAAGAGAGTCCAAGAGTATTTTCTTACTCCTGGCTCTCAGCTCCCAGCTCTTAGCTCCCATGCTGACTGGGGCTATTTGCGATCTTATCCTGTCGTTGGAATTGGCTGGTGGCGACGTTTTCTGCGCGGTTGGGTTTCCTCACCGTCGCACGCCGCAACGAGGCAGCAACTCGCGCTGCCTGGCGGACGTGCCCGCCGAGAGTTCCGGCAAAACGTCGCAGCCCAAACTGTTCACGGAGAAACGGCCATGTTGAATTCTGGTTGGTCTGACGCGCGCGTTCGAATTCGACGAAGCAGCAATCTCGGCTTCACACTCGTCGAGCTGCTTGGTCGTGATCGCGATCATCGGCATCCTCGTCGCGCTGCTCTTGCCCGCGATTCAGGCCGCCCGTGAAGCCGCACGGCGCACCCAATGCCAAAACAACCTTAAGCAGATGGGACTGGCGACGCTGAACTATGAAGCGAATAAGAAAACGCTCCCACCCGGTGTTGAGTTAGACAATTCAGGCAACTACTTCAATGGTTGGACGCGGGAAATCATGGCCTTCGCCGAAGATCAGTCTCTGCGGGAGGTATATCAACCCACACTGCCGATTCACCACCCGACGGATCCCAAAGTTATACAGTTTCGTCAAACGTTTGTACCGATGTACCAATGCCCGTCGGACTTGCCGAGCGAGCTTGCGAATCCGGACAGTGGGCCTGGCAGCGGCGTTGCAACGGTTCTGTTTCGGTCCAGTTCGTACCGCGGGAATGCGGGACGTACTGACGGTTTCACAACTTGGGATCTGTGGGAAGAAGTACCAAATCCGGGTCAGATAAAAGGGAATGGAAGTGGTTTACATCGAGGTTGGAAAGGGCCTCTCACCGGAGTTTTTGCCGCAACCAAGCGAGCAACCGCGACAAACTATCCGTCGTACGCCGTAGAGATTTGCGAAATGAAGCAAATTACGGATGGGACAAGCAAGACCTTGCTTATAGGTGAGTACACGAATGGCGATTACAATCGCCGCCGCAGTTTTTGGGCGTTTACTTATGCACAATATGCGATGTCGCAAACTGCCCCTCAGCCGCGAATCTTCTCAAACTCGTATTGCGGTGGAAATGGCACACAGTGTCCAAGTCCGCTTGGTGGTTGCCTCGCTACTGGCAATGGTTCAGTCAATACGCCAACGGCGAGTGCATCCGACCGCGTGTGCAAGCGGGCGTGGTGGAGCTACCATCCCGGCGGCATGAATGTAGTCATGTGCGATGGCTCCGGGGACTTCATGTCCTTCGACATCGATTTGAATCTCTTTGCCGCGTGGGGAAGCATCGCCGCCGGCGATAGCGAGATTCCGCATAACCCAGCCGGCGGCGGCGGACGTGGATAGTTGAGATTCTTCGCGAAAGCGGTATGAACCGCCCTTTTCCGGTTGGCTTGAATCAATGCTCGACACGCGGTTAATTATTTCAACACTTGTCGCTTGCGCGTTATGCGGTGGCGGCTGTGGCAGAGGCGGTGGTCTGGTTCCGGTAGAGGGCGTCATCACTCTCGACGGGCAGCCGCTGCCGAATATCAACGTTGTGTTCGATCAGCCGGAACTCAGTGTAAAAGAAAATATTGGGTACACCGGCAA
This sequence comes from uncultured Planctomycetota bacterium, assembly GCA_963786455.1. Classification (GTDB taxonomy): domain Bacteria; phylum Planctomycetota; class Planctomycetia; order Pirellulales; family Lacipirellulaceae; genus JABDGM01. Next base: position 318,505 of record CAWAZX010000027.1, read on the forward strand.
GACCGATGCGCAGGGCCATTACGAGCTCCGCCCCGCCGGAAAGGAGGGAACCGGCGCTCCCCCAGGCAAATTCCGCGTATCGCTTTCCACGGCGTATGATCCCTCGGCACCGCCACCGCCGGGCGCCCGACCAACAACGGTCTTCGTTCCCGCCGAGCCGCCACCACCACCCGAGCGCGTGCCTGCCAAAGAGCGTCAGCATTCGTTCGAAGTCCCCGCCGACGGCACCGACAAGGCGGACTTCGCTCTGAAGAGCAAGTAGTTCGTCGGGCAGCCGCGCATCGTGCATTCCACCGCGAAGCGGTTGAACATCAAAGCCCAAGGGTCGCCGGCTTGACGGCGCACCCTGGGTCACCAAACGATGAGAACTCTACCGCGCAGCGGTTGCACAAAAAGGGACGGCCAATAGGGCAATCACTCGCGCAAATCTACGTGCACGCGATATTTTCGACCAAACATCGCAAGCCTTTTCTTCAAGACGCCGAATTCCGCCCGAAGGTCCATGCGTATCTTGCCGGTATTTGTCAAAACCATGAATGCCCGTCGTTAATCATCGGTGGCGTGAAAGATCACGTGCACACGCTCTGCCGCCTGGGAAAAACAATCGACATTGCCACACTACTCCGCGAAATGAAACGCGGTTCGTCATTATGGATTAAGCAACAACGACCCGCGCTTGCGGATTTCCACTGGCAAGATAGCTACGGCGCGTTTTCCGTGAGTCCGTCGCACGTCCCGGATTTGAAGGATTACATCGCGAATCAAGCGGAGCATCATCGCCAGGTAAGTTTTCAGGACGAATTCCGGCGGATTTGTCAGAAATATGGCGTCGAGATCGATGAACGCTATGTGTGGGACTAAGACTTGGGAAACCCCTGCGGGGTTTGTATCTTAGAACGCATCAAAACCCAGGGTGCGCCCCTCGACAAGCTCGGGACGACCCTGGGCTTTGTTGTAAAACGCCTGCGGCGTAGCAAACCGCAAATGTGTCGTGACATTACCCGAGTGTAGGGACTTACTTCGATGCCTTTTCGGGCGCTTCGACCGGCGGCGGGAGCCGGTGTTTGACCTCGCGCATCTTTCATTTCGATCATCTGCGCGAGGCCGTTCTCCAGGCCGATGCGGGCGGCCGCGGTCGTGAGCTTTTTGGCATTTTCCGGCGAAACGTCGCAGACGACGTTGGCCAGCACGATTTCGTCGTTTTCGGCCGCGATCACGAAAATGCCGCGCACCGCGCCGTTGTCGCGCAACAGTGAGACACGCACCGTCGCATCATCCTCACGAACGCGCACGACGTTGTCCCATTCGCCTTCGCGCAACTGCTCGTCAAATTTCGACGCCACCGCTTCCGGCCGGGCACTCGCTTCGGGCAGATCGCTGTAAACGCGGACCCGCACTTCGCGGACCACGTCGGCGGCCAGCTGCATGATCTGCCGTGCCGCGGCCAGCTGCTGGGCGGCCATGCGTGTGCCTTCCGCGTCGCCGTTTTCGGACGATTTCAGGAGCGTTTCGGCGACGCCGGCGACTGCGGCATCGCCGATGCCGAACAGGTCGTGGAACATTCCCTGGCTCAAATCGACTTCGACGGTTGCCGCCGGCAAATCGGCCTGGCTGAAATCGATCCGGCCGGCCGGCCCGCTGCGGTCCTCGCTCTCCTGGGCGTGGGCTGCAGCCAGACTACAAAACACAACGGCCGCGAAGGCCCCGATGCTGCCCGCTCGTCGGGCGATGAAAACTCTTGGACTCGACATACGCTCCTCCTTTGAAAAAGACTGCGAAAGAAATAGGGGCGACAACCATGTGTACGCGACGGCGGGCACAGTGCCCGGCCCGAAAGCATGTCACCCCGATCGGGATACCCACCGGTCGCCCGGCTATCCGCGTATTCGGAGTTCGGCCGCAAAACTTGGCTAGAGCGCTAAAAAATATCTTTCGCGGCCGGCCTTTGGCTCGCGAGGCCTTGGCCGGCCGGCATTCGAACGGAGGCTGCTAAGATGCTCAAAAATACGGGGGGAATTTTGAGCATCTTTGGAAATTCCCAGAGGATTTTTTACTGCCCTTGTCGGCGAAGTTGCCAAGTGCTATCAGGAATATTCAAAAAAATAGACAGAGTCGGTCGCATTCCTGTTGTGCAACCCTACGGGCTTCGACCCACCACCGGCGATGATCAGCGATCGTTTGAAGACGGAAGTTTAACTTCCGAGTCAGTCGAATTGCTTCCAATTGAAAATGGAACCGCGCACTCTGCGATCTCGGTTGGGCGGCCCGAAGAAACGTCGACTTCGAATGGCCGTCCGATGCTGTTGCCTGCATGGTCTTCCAGAATGGTGTCGATGAGCAGTTGGTGGGTGCCTTCGACCCACGGCTTTTCCGGTTGGAAGCGCCATTCGGTCTCCTGCTCAGAAACTGCGACACGACCGTCGAGCACTTTTTTCGTCGGATCCGCCACGCGAATCGTGTGCTGCAACAGCGCGTGATCGAGTGGCTCATTGAATTCCACAATAAGCGGCTGCCGTGTCCCGGTACCCGGCAACTGAAGTCGCCAGTGCTTTGGGTCGGGCTGCCGCGTGTCGGCTTGGGCGACATGAAATTTCTTGCGATGATCGCGGGCGAGCGGTGCCCGTTGCGCATCCGGCCAGTTGTCGACAATGAGCAACGTGTAGGCGTTGCCTTGTGCGAGGGCTCGGCCGACCTCTTCGTGTGGTTTCAGGCCCTGCTTGACGCGGCCGGGGTCGAGCAACAGCGTGAGCCGCTTTCCCGATTCATCCCACAATTCCTCCGCCAATTCGAGGAAGGGGAAGTCGACAGGGACGCCGGCCTCGTCGAGCAAGCGAATATGCCGGTAGCTGCCGCCGCGGCTCATCGGTGCGGAAAAGTGAATGTAGAACTTCAGCAAGTTCTCGGGCAACACATCGCCGGAGGGATAGATGGCCTCCACGACCGTTTTTTGGCCGCGCAGCGGGCCAGGGACGTGCAGCGTGGTTTCAATGCGTGGTTCGTGCTCTCGCTTATTCGGCGTCCCAAGCGAGTTGGCGTCGAACACCGCGCGATACGCCAGGCCCGGCTTGAGCGGAAACTGCGGCGTGAAGATCAGCCGGTTGTCTTGCACAGAGTAGTCGCCGAGCACCGGCAACGTCGGCCGATTGCCCTCGCTGTTCACGTACAGCGAAAAAACTTGCTGCCATGCTTCTGGGTCTAAGCGCGCATCAACTAAATCAGCGACACATTCTGCCGGCAGTCCAACGACTGCAATTTGCGATCGATCACTCGACGCAAATTGGATCGCCACCTCGGCTGTGGCCGGACTGGGCCACATGATCGCGAGGATCAGCGCCCACGTCCGGCTGGCTGAGACGCCCAGTGGCACAAGTGGTGGCGTGGCCGACACGGGTTTACGGCAAAGCCATCGTGTTGAGGTTTTGCCCGCCATCCTTGTCGACGAGCACCACCACGTTGTCGTTGTTGAGCCGGTCGAGCTGAACGATTCCTTCGGCGTCCTCGATCGTGTCGTATTCCAGGCCGGCGGTATCCGGCACGCGCTGCGTGATAGCTTCCACAGCGGAAATCTCGTCCAGCGAAATCTTCATCAAGCCACGCGCATTGTTCGCCATCAACAGAAAACTCTCGCCGCCCTTTTCATAGACGACCATATCCAGCGGGCGGTTGCGATTTCCCAGTTCCGCGATCGTTTTTCCCGTGATCTTTTCCCCCGGTACCAACATGCCGACCGGAATCTTCACCAGCGGCGTGCATTGGTAAGCGGCCAGTATGTTTGGCTCGTTGTCGACATTGTAGGCCGCGAACGTGCGGACTGGCGAGCGAGTTTCCCATGCGCCGTGCGCCCCGTGATAAATCTCCAGACTCGTATCGGTAATCTCCTTCTCGAACGGGAAGGCGATGGACCGCATTTTCGAAGCGAACTCTTCGTTCGATAGGCCGGCAACGTAGACGCGACCGTCGAGATACAACAGATCGGTGATCGACTCTGTCCGCTGGTTGCCACGGCGACGGCCTTCGCCGATTACACGGTTCTCCGGCGCGTTGGTCAGTTCTGCCTTCGCAAACGCTACGTCCTTCAGCGACACGACTTTGAGCTCGCCCTTCTGATCGACCCGCACGATGACGGGGGCCGCATCCGGTCCGCGGCCGCGCGAAACGCTCAAATACACGGTGCCGTTGGCCGGATTCACCGCGATGTCGTTGATGAGGATGTCATCGGGGGTGGTTCCCAGCACGGAAGCAACCTTGCCGTCGATGCCTTCCACCGCGACCTTAGCCCGTTCGGGGTTGCCGGCCGTGTCTTGCGTATCGATGGCGAATACGGCCGCACCGATCGGATCCCCGACAAACAGCACGCCGTTCGGCCCAAACGCGAGCGGCCCGACCGACTTCACATCCGGCGTGCCCTCCGTCATGCCATGATTAGCGGCCAATCCGGGAGCAACAGCGAGCAACACGAGACACACTGCGGACCAAAAGCACCTGTTCATTTTGAGTCCTCACGCATTGGGATTTGAAGCGACTGGATCAACCGATACACCGGCGCGTCAGGATAGCCCGGCGGCGGGGGGGAAGTCAACCAACCGCAAAGAATCGGACGCTGAGGCTCCGATCTTTCTTGCACGTCAATTTGGCGCCGAAGCGCGAAATACCGACAAAACTCTCGGACGCCAAGGCGTATTTGTGCGGTAACGCTCGACGATTAACTCGCAGCCTGTTGGCACGCCCAATGGGTTCGCATGGTCCAGTTCAGACCCTGAGTTTTGCATGCTGCCACGGGTAAAGTTGCCGAACCGTTCGCATCTCGGCTTCGCTCCAGAAGCGCTGCGGATTTATCTACGCGCATGCTCCCAACTCGTGTACAGATTGGTGGCAGGTCATCACGGAAGTAAGCCTCCGTGTGCATGCCACCGACGCGTTGAGCGATATTGCGAGAGCGAAACGATCACCTCATAATTGCCAACGTCGCACTAACTGAGTTCCGCATGTGGTGCACAGTGCTATCGAACATGAGGTTCCCTCACAATGATCAGCAAGGAAGCCGTTCGTTCGACGACGAAGCGGGTTTGGGGCAAGGCCCGATACGCGATGCGGCCGTTGTTACGTTTGACGGAGCAGGGCATGGACCACTATTGTCCGTGCTGCGAATCGTCGCTCCGCCGATTTAAACCATACGGTTTAGTTCCACGGGAGAACGCCAGGTGCGGCGTGTGTGGTTCGCTGGAGCGGGACCGGCTGCTAACGCTTTATATTCGCAAGGAGACGGACCTTCATGACGGCCGACCCAAGAGAATTCTGCACATTGCGCCAGAGCCTTATCTTGCGCGGCTGTTCCGCGCTGCTGAGAACGTGGACTATTTGTCGGGCGATCTGATGGATGTCAATGCGATGGTCAGGATGGACATTACGGATATCCAATACCCGGACAATTCGTTCGATGTGGTTTACTGTAGTCACGTGATGGAACATGTGCCTGACGATCGCCGGGCGATGCGGGAGCTTTGCCGCGTTCTGGTGCCGGAAGGATGGGCGATATTGCAGGTCCCCATTACCGCGGAGACGACGTTTGAAGATCCGTCGGTGACCGACCCACGGGAGCGAGATGCCAGTTCGGTCAATTTGATCATGTTCGCCGCTATGGACCCGACTATGCCGACCGCCTGGCGGACGCCGGATTTGTAGTCGAAATCATCGACTATGCAGGCAAGCTCGGCTACCGCGAGGCGGCAAAATATGGCCTGCAACCGAACGAGCATATCTATTCGTGTCGGAAATTGCCGTGAGCTGCGCGACCGCGCCGCGGAGAATCATTCTTCGAGCGGAAAACGGCATTCCAGCCCCATGAATCGCTCGAAATCATGGTCGGCCGTGTGAACTGTTCCCTTATGGGCCAGTGCGAGGGCGGCGACTTGCGCGTCGGTAACGAGATTGCCGCCCGCGGAGGCTGCCTCTTTGAGCAATTCCAAAACCCTCTCGACGTGGGCCGAATCTGGGTGCAGTACGCGAGTTACCCGACGGCCAAGCCAGCTCCTAACTTGAGCAGACGCTTCCACAAGACTCATTGGCCGAAGATACGCGCGGGCGTTTGTGCCGATGCGGACGAACGCAAAGACGACCGGGTGGGTCAAGCCGACTGGCTCGCTTCCCGAGAGGCACGACTCCCACCACGCACGGGATCGATCGTGAAACGGGGAAGTACTGTCGTAAGCATATAGAAGCAGATTGACGTCAGGTACAATCACGCAGATTCTTTCTTGGTCCGCTGGAGCTTATGAATCGTTTCGAGAAACGCATCGACTTCCGATTCGTCGGCCAAGTTTTGAAGTTGTGTCGGATCAATTCCGGGTCGAAGCCCCATTGGCTTTGGAGTCACGACAAACGGCTCCTCGTTCCCGGCACCGGAGCCGGCAAGTCCATTTCGGACCGCCTGATTCAGCGTAACCTTAAACCCCTGGCCGGATTGCCGCATAGCATCGCGCAAAAGCTGCTGTACATCGTGGTCCAAAGTGACGGTAGTTCTCATGTTGCAATCATAGCATCAAAAACAATTGCTGTCAAGATGCCACCACGCCATGCGGCCGATCGAATAACGCGATCGCTGTTGCCAATTCGTGTCGGATTTCGTCCAACCAATCGCCTCTCATGGTTTCGGTGTTGCGATAACTTGTATCGCGGCAGTGGGGTGTGTGATCCAACGCTGGCACTTTTCGGTTTGTCAGTAAATCACGGCTGCTTTCGAAGTTTCGGGACCCTACGCTTCGTCAAGCCAGATGAGAACGCAGTCGTTAGCACCGGCGAAGCCAGTTGCACCCAAGTTTCGGACTTCGATTGCACGGTGAAGCCAACGAAGCGAAACTGCGAAAAATGAGCTGCAGCGGACCAGCAGCAGCACCCGGTGCCCGCAATTGCCACCATTCGTGACGAGGATCCCATGTCTCCATCCGTCGATCTTTACGGAACGGCCTATGGCAATTTCGCCACGCAAGTGCTGGAGCAGGTGCGGCGCGATACCTACGGCGAGGACTTCGGCCAGAGCAGCTGGGTGACCGCGGACGAGTACCGGCGGTTCTTCCGACTCGTGGACTTAAAGCCGACCGACCACGTCCTGGATGTCGGTTGCGGATCCGGCGGCCCGGCGTTGTTCGTGGCGCGAGAAGTCGGTTGCCGCGTCACCGGCGTGGACTTCAATGACGCGGGCATTCGGGCCGGGCTGGCTCTCGCACAACAAGCGGGCTTGCAGAACCAGATCGAGTTCCGACACGCCGACGTTCGCGGCGGCCTGCCATTCCCCGAGCAAGCGTTCGACGTAATTGTCTGCATGGACGTGCTGTGCCACTTGCTCGACCGTCGCTCCGTGTTCCGCGAGTGGCGCCGCGTCCTGCGGCCCGGCGGCCGCCTGCTGGTCACCGACCCGGTGGTGGTGACCGGCTTGGTGGCCAAGGAGGAATTCGCCACGCGCAGCTCGACCGGCGAATTCGCGTTCGGACCGCCCGGCGTGAACGATGCGCTGATTCGCGAAGCGGGGTTCGAGCTGGTGTTGGCCGAGGACGTTACGGCGAACGAGCGCGAGGTCTCCCGCCGCTGGCACGATGCCAGACAGCAGCGGGCGGAGGAGTTGAGTCGGCTGGAAGGCGAGGAAACGTTCACTGGCTTACAACGATTTCTTGCTACCGTCCATCGCCTGACCAGCGAGCGCCGAATGTCTCGCTTCGTCTACATCGGCCGCAAGCCACACGAATGACCGTGTGTCATGCATGATCGTCCAGCCAGTTCTCGCCGCAATTACTCAACACCCACTAGTTGCAAGTTGTGCCACCTTCGGAGGTCTGACCATGAAGGACCGATTGATCACCATCGTTATGTCGGTTTCAGCCACATTTGGTTTGCAGCAGGTCGGAAGCGAGCCGCTGAAAGAACTCGACGTCGAGCGACTCATTGTGCGCGACGAGCTCATCGTCTCCGACACCGGTCGCGCGTGGGAGGATGGTTTTGAAGACGAGCAGATTGCGCGTGGTCTGTACGCCCGCTCGCTCGGCCATGGAACCGGAGGGCTGTGGGTGCGAAGCCGGCTCATCAAAACCGAGATTGACGACCCATTCGACGATCGGTTCCACGCGGTCAACAAGGACAAGTCGATGTTCCGCGCGCCCGGCCATATCTCGTGGAACGTGTGGCTCGACGGGGCCTGGCGGCAAATGGCGATTGTTCAAGGCGAGGGACTCGAATTGTTCGAAGTGCCCCTTGAGCGGTGGAACGGCGGCACGCATCCTGGCCGGCTTCGTTTCCAAACGTTCCGTCCCGGCCATCAGGAACCACTCACCGATGTGCTCATCGGCCAGGGAAAGATGTCGCTGGGCGGCGGCGGATTCGGAGGCGAAGGGCTGCCGTATCCATCGAAAGTGTTGCAGCTCTGGGGCGGCGCGATCGAGCAGTTGAAAGTCCCCACGCCGGCTGCGCCAACTGTGGTACAAGATGACGGTTCTGGACGACACGAATACGCTATCATCGCGCTGAGCGCGCAAGGCGACCCCACACCCGCGTCGCCGGCAGTCCAAGCTGGCGGCCGTGCGACGCTGCAATGGGACAGCGTCCCCGGCGCCGACGCCTACATCATCGTCCGCGATGGCAAGCCCTTAACGGACCCGTTAAGAATTGAAGGCAGGCAGAAGCTGTGGTCGGATAGCGATTCGCCGTAAATCATTGATATGCGGCCGACAACGGTGCCGCGCGGCGGACTCACCGTATCAGAGCGCGACAGTTTTTCATTGCATTCCGTGACGGCCGCGATGATACTAAAGCGTTGCCATCATCCGTTGTCGCCACGAATTTGAGTGCGGGCTAATGGGATCAACTTTATTTCGAAGCCGACTCCGAGATCGGTTTTCTTTGGCTTCGGCCCTCTACGGCAAATTCGCCGCCGTTGCCGTGATCGTTGCATTTTCAGGCTGGCCAGCAACTGCAAACCAGATTATCACCGGCACTGGTGGTACGGTGCCGCCGCATGTCAAGCGATTTAGTGGCGCCACAGGCATTGAGACAGCCAGCTTTCTGCCCTATGGCGGAGGTTTTACGGGCGGTGTGCGTGTGGCCGCCGGCGACGTGAATGGCGACGGAACGGCCGACATCATTACCGGTGTTGGCGATGGCGCGGCTTCGCACGTGAAGGCGTTCAGCGGCGTGAATCAAGCCGAGATACGAAGCTTCTTTGCCTATGGTCCGTCATTTTTGGGTGGCGTATACGTGGCGGCGGGCGATGTGAATCGGGATGGCTTCGCCGATATCGTCACCGGTGCCGGTACCGGCGGCGCAGCGCACGTGAAAGCCTTCAGCGGCGCGACCAACGCCGAAATGCTCAGCTTCTTGGCTTATCCGGGAGTTAACAACGAAGTGCGCGTGGCCTCCGGCGATGTGAACGGCGACGGATTTGCCGATATCATCACCGGCTTAGGCGCCGGAGCAGCGTCTCATGTGAAGGTGTTTGATGGCACGAACCTGAGTGAACTCGCAAGTTTCTTTGCGTACGGCGGTGGATTCACGGGCGGAGTCTATGTTGCTGCCGGCGACGTGAATCATGACGGGCGAGCCGACATCATTACGGGTGCCGGCATCGGCGGCTCCACGCATGTGAAAGTGTTTAACGGCAACGGCCTGGGCGAATTGTACAGCTTTTTCGCCTACCCAGGCGTCAACAATGAGGTGCGCGTGGGCGGCGGCGACGTGGACGGCGACGGCTTCGCGGACATCATCACGGGCCTGGGGCCGGACGCGGCATCGCACGTGAAAGTGTTTCGCGGCAACGATTTGGCGCTCTCATTGAGCTACTTCGCTTATCCATCGTTTACCGGCGGCATCTACGTGGCCGGCGTCACACCGGTAAACCGCGTGCCGGAATGCTCATCGATTGTGCTGGCGTGCAGCGGCTTGGTGGCCGCATTCTTCTGCCGTCCGCTGAGAGCGGGTGGGTGCCAACGGGCTTGTTAAATCAGAAGCTCGAGTTGCCGTAACGGTAAGTAGGTGGCGTTAACTCATTACTGCCAGCCGTTCAGCGACTGGAATACTGGCCAATCACCAGTCAGGCTGCGCCTCATGCACCACATTTCTGCGCTTAAACTGCTTCTGATGGCCGGCACAAGAATTGCAAAAGTTAAATCTGCAGTAGCCTGCCATGGGGGGCGGTTCCAAATTGTTTCACGGAAGGTCCCTGATTCCTCCGTTGGAGACCGATCATGCGACCTCATTCTATTGTTGGCTTGGTGCTTATCGTTTTGGGCGTGCTCGCGCTGTTGGTGCGGAGCTTTACGTACTTCACCACAGAACACGTGTCCGGGCCGTTGGGATTCTTCACATGGGAAGTGGAGCGGCCGCACACGATCTTTGTCAGCCCGCTTGCGGGGATCGTGGCAGTGGCGATTGGCCTTGTTCTGGTCTTTATGGCCCGACGCTCAACGAACGCGTAGGGCAGCAACAAAACTGTCAGCCAATCAGCAACCAGCCGACAGCATTTCACGAGTCGCTGGAGGTGCGCCGCTCCAGCTCAAGCAGAAACTGCTTCCGACGCAGGCCGCCGCCGTAGCCGCCGAGCGGGCCGTTCTTGCGGACCACGCGATGACACGGGATGAGAAGCGCGATGCGGTTCAGGCCATTGGCGCGGCCGACGGGTCGCTGTCCGCCGGGCAGGTCAACTGCGTTTGCTAACTCTTCGTACGAGCGCGTCTGACCGTAGGGAATGCGGAGCAACTCGTCCCAGACGCGCTGTTGAAAGCTCGTGCCCGGATAGACGAGTGGAACCCGGAATGTCCGCAGTGTGCCAGCAAAGTAATCGCCTAGCTCCTTAGCAAGCTGCCGCAGATGTTCGTTCATTCCGGGAACAGCGGGCGAGTCGAAGAGCTTTCGCAGCGTGGCGAGCTGCGTTGGGAGCATCGGTCGGTCGCTGAATTCTAAAAGGCACACGCCCTGCGATGTCGCGCCAGCCACGAGAGGTCCCAGCGGGCTCTGCAGCCAAGCCAGATGGAGAAACTCGCGCCCGTTAACCTTGCTGGGTGCGCTTCCGAACGCTCGGATGAAGGCATCGCGGAATCCGCTATGCGAGTTGAAACCGCTCGTGAAAACGGCAGAGTCGAGCGGCATTCCTTCTCGAATTTGGTGCAGCGTGCCGGCCAGCCGTCGCGCCCGAGCGTAGGCGTGGAATGTCATGCCATAGCGGCTTTGGAAGTAGCGACGGACGGTGGCCGGATCGACGCCGCGCGAGGCGAGATCGCTCTCCCGGATGCGCACCAGAGGTTCCCGCTCGATGTCGTCCATCAACTGGCGGCACCAAGCCGGCTCGTCACTTGCCTGCATTGGCCGGCACCGTTTGCACGGGCGATAGCCGGCCGCGGCAGCCTCGCGCGAGGTCGCAAAGTACTCGACGTTTTGAGGAAGAGGTTTTCGAGCCGGACATGTGGGCCGGCAGAAAATCCCGGTCGTCCGCACGCCCAGGTAGAAGAGACCATTGAATGTGGCGTCACGCTCCAGATACGCGCGCTGCATTTCAGCGACGGGCGGAAGTGAGTTCGTGGTGTTCATACTTCAAGGATACGCGCCGGCGATCGCGGCGTACCACCGATTTTCGGGCGCGGATGTGGGAAAAGCGAACTAGCCGTCAGCCATCAGCTGTCAGCCAAACAAGAATCGCTAGACAATTAGTATCGGACACACTGGCACGCGTCGGGTGTCAGGTGTGCGAAGGCTGAGGTTGAAGCGCCGGCGAAACGGCCTCAGAGAGGCGGGATACAGTGCGACGGGCACATCACCGGTCCGTCGGCTCTCACGTTCCGCATCCGACGAGCGCCGGCACCGCCGGTTCCAAATCGGCATCTACGTTTGCAGCGGGTCGCTTTTGTTGTTGGTACGCGGCCGCGTGCATGTGCCGACCATAATAACAATTGATGGCTTCGAGGGCCTCTTCCCGGCGGAAGAAATCTTTGAATGGTATTTTTTGCTTCTGCTTTCCGCCTGGGCCGTATTTCACTTCGAGCGTTTTCTCATTGAGCACAAATTGGTTGATTTCGCGGAAAGGAATTGGTGCGGGCCAGCCTGTAAAATGAATGCTTTCGTACTTTAAACTCATTGTGCCCTGCAGGCCGTCGAAAAACACATTTGGGAATGCCTGCGTAACGATCGCGCGCTCCTCGTCGGTTTCCGGTAAAAGCCGGTAAGGCAACGTCTCTTCGTGGTAATCGCGAAATTGATTCTCGAACTTTTCCCACTGTTTTTGTTCAATTTCCTGCGCATTGAGGATTCGCTGAAACCACCGGCCGTCGCCGGGAGTGGCCAAAATCTGCTCCGCATACTGCGGCGTTAGCTGTACGCCAACCGCGTTCAAGCGCTCGACCATGGGTGGGTGGGTGTCGAAGGGATGCGACGTGGCCAGCGCACCGGCATCGTATTCTGCTGCGAATCGCCTGGCGAAACTTTGAAACCCTTCGGCAATTTGTTGCGAAATGTTAGCGGCCTCTAGCGATCGTTCTTGCTTGAACAGTTCCTGCTGGACCTGATTGCGAAACTTAGAGTACGCGGCGATTCGCAGCATCGCTCCCGCAAAATCACGCGGCGAGGTGGCTTGCGTCGCGATGCGATCGGCGCGAAATTCTCGCAGCCGGCTCAGTTTGCTGAGCGAAAGCTCAAACATGGCTCGGAAGCAATGCATGAAATAGAAGATTGGCCGGGTGACGCCGGCTTTGTAAAGCGCCTCAAGATAGGTTCCGTAGCGCCGGAGCAAGGGCGAGATCTTCGTCGAGTACACCGTGTCCTCGCCACTGAAATGGGCCATTTCATGGGCTAAAACGGCATCCGCTTCAGCGCCATTCAAATGCTTCAAAAGCGCGAGGCTGACGTACAGCGTCCGGCCGCGAAGCGTATTGCCGTCGATGGTCACTGGGTGTTCGGTCACGAAGAAATTGTCATCAATCCCCGCAATAATCTGATCGGGCGGGGCCGTGCCCAATTTCGCGCATAGGGCATTTAGCTCATCCCACAAGGGCATGGATATCGTATTGCGGATGACTTTTCCTTCCATAGTCCATGTCGTGTCGATCCGTTTGAAGATCGCCGCCACAACCGCGCCGACCGCGACGACGGCGAAAACGGCGGCGAGGAGGACCAGTTTCATCGAGTAATGTTGTAACCATAGGGCAGTCACCCAGTACGACAGCGCGAACAGCAGGATGCCTTGAGCGGCTGTCTGCAACGCGCCGTAAATCCGCAGTACTTGCCAGCCTGCCGACAGGCTCAGGTATTGGACGCGCTGAGATCGCAACGAAAACAAAACGCACAAGCCGACCAGCAGGAAGACAACGATTGCTGCCGCGATTGATATCGCCGACAAGCGAATCATCCAGCGGAACGTCGCATAGTCGAAGCGGGCCTGTGATGTGACGTTGGACGCAAATTCTTCATTCTGGATGAGCTCCGACATTGAATGCTGCGTGAAGTGGGCGATTGCACGCTCACGATCTTCCGGGGAAAGAGCCGCGTCCGCGCGTATCTCAGCCAAAACCTGGTCGCGAGCCAGTTTATCGAACCAATGCTGCGCATGTAGGAAAAAGAACAACGAACCGACCGGCACCAGGAAAATCAAAAAGCCTGGCAGGACGAACGTCTTTGCAAAACCGATGCTCGAAAATTTACGCTGGGCGTCACTCATGGAAGGCACCTTTTGCGCTACGCGGCTCCAATTTAAGTGAAAGCTGCTTACAGACATTCGTTTGGCGCACTACGCCACGGGACCTGGGTTTTGTGCTGGAAAAGTGTACCTTATTTCCAAGCGTGCACTTCACGAGGTGCGGCGCCAAAAAACCTGTTCGATCTTGCGGTCAGCGGGGTTTTTGAGCGTAAAACCTGGCGATACGAACGCGACACGGCGCCGTACTTGCTAATAAGGGCGAGTCACGGCAAAACAAACGCGAGATACAGGACAAGTCGCCTTAGCACTTTTCGAACTTACCTTCTCGATAGCCGCGACCCAACGGGTCGCCGGCTACTACACACGGCTACGCGAAATGTACAATCGCCCTTAGTAAAGGAATTCACAAAATGGAAATCAAAAGAATTGGCTCCGTCCCCTCGCGCCCTGGGCCCGCCGAGTATTTTACGGGCACGGTGCGGATTGACTCATTGATCGACGCGGCGGCGCCGGCACGTGTGCGCGGCGCGAGCGTGACGTTTGAGCCGGGCGCGCGAACGGCCTGGCACACGCATCCGTTAGGCCAGACGCTCATCGTGACAAGTGGCTGCGGACGCGCCCAGCGTTGGGACGGTCCGATCGAGGTAATCCGGCCGGGCGACGTCGTCTGGTTTTCGCCGGGCGAGAAGCACTGGCACGGCGCCACGCCAACCACAGCCATGACGCACATCGCCGTGCAGGAGCACCTCGACGGTACCGCCGTGGAGTGGATGGAACACGTGAGCGATGAACAGTACCAGGGGTGAAGGATGCAGGATGCGCTCGTGCAGGGGGCAGGGTGAGCCGAGGACTGAGAGCTGAAGGCTGATGGCTTTGTGGCGCACACGTGATTTCAAGTATCGGACGCGGGCCTTTTGGTTGTTGATGCGGCTGGTTTCATCACGCCGCGGCGATGGAAGTAGACTTGGCTCGCGGCCATGCGCATGGGTCGCGAGGCGAGCATCACATTGAAGAACAAGTCGCTTTGGAACTGGTCGAACAGGAATCGCAGCAGCCGCTTGGTGCGGAACTTCGGGATAGGTTGCGGCGAACCACTGCGAGGGATCTTCGCACTTGCCCTCGAGGAACTCGGCCACGGCATGGCCGGCGGAAAGGCCGTGCTTGAGCGCGGTGTGGATGCCGCCGGCCGTTACCGGCGAGACCATGCCGGCCGCATCGCCAACTAGAAGTGCCCGCTCGGTTGCCACCGGCCTGCACGACTCCGCCGCAAGGGATGGCGCCGGCCCGGATCGACGTCGGTTCACGACCGCGCACATCGGCCACGCTCGCAACTTTGTCGAGAAATTTTTCCATGACACGTTTCATGGCTTCCGGATCGCGAGGCATGCGGCGGGCCAGGCCAATTTGCGTGACGCCCACGCCGGGCACCATCCAACCGATGTAGCCGGGGGCGAGTTTGCGGTCGAGGAAGCAGTGCAGGCGGTCATCATCTGCGAGGGATATTGCGGCGAATTCGTACTCCATGCCGAACAGGAATTTTTGATTTTGCCCGAGCGCGAGGGACTTGGCCACTTGCGAGTTTGGTCCGTCGGCCCCGATCAGATAACGGGTGTCGCCCAAGCCGTCGAGATGATAGCCGTCGCGGGTTTTCGTTGCGCTCGTGAACGAAGTGCCGCACGCAAGTTCGGCTCCCGCCTGCTGTGCCTGGGCCGCGAGCCAGCGAATGACGTTGGGCGTATCGGTCGCGAGAAAGTAGTAGCCGGGCGCATCGAGATCGACGTACCGCATGTTGGGCGCGTAAAGCCGAACGCCCGGTACGTGCCGGACGAGTTCCGACGGCAAGGAATCGAAGAGGGCGATTTGGTCGACGACCTCTTTGACGATGATTCCAGTGGTATGCAGCCGCTCGCCAGGATCGTGCTTACGTTCTAACACCCGCACGCGCAAGCCGCGGCGCGCAAGCACGGTGGCACACGCCAAACCGGCGAAGCTCGCGCCGACGATCGTGCAGTCCACGGCGGTGGAGTTGGAAGGGCTGGTCAAGACGGAGCCCGATGGGATGGCCGTTCAGTGCGAAACCGCCGGTACGCGACTGATTCGTACGCCGGATTTTGACGTTTGGTTCGCGCGAGGACTCCTGACAGAGCCAGTGCCAACCGGCGCGTTGGGCAGCCGTGTGGCAGGGTTCCTCTATGGTCGGCGATTCCCCATCGGAAAAAGAGCTTGCACGCCGGATACTTCCTCCACGTTCAAAGCGCCATCGTGATCGCGATCGAGAGGTTTGAAGAACAAGCGGTACTTCGCGGGCACCTCGTCCTCGACGACTTTTCCGTCGGAATTCCTGTCCAGCTGGGCGAACAGGCTTTGAATACGCTCTTGCGTTCGATCGGCTGCCGTGCGACTCAATTCTTCACCGATCGGCACGACATAATCAAAATACCCAATCATCATTTCGTCCCATGTCTGTTCACCCCAGCGAACGGTCTTGGTTGGGTCAGGATTGTTGAGGTTGTCGGCGGAATTGTCGAAATGGGCCACGCAGTGCAGCCGCGTGCCTTCCGGAAATTCCAAGGGATCGGCGAATCGATAAGAGGTTTGCCAATTAAAGTCGTAGTTGGGCACGTCGAGCAATGTCGTGCGATCACCGCTGGGTAATATTGCCTCGTACAGGATCGATTTTCCGCGGAGGTGCATGTGCGGGTTCAGCGCCAACAAGCGAGCCGATTTGGGAAGCGGTGCGCTGGTCGCCTCCACGCGAAAATTCGCCGCATGCGGCGGAATCCGTAGCTCGGTATCGACCGCGCTTGCGGTCCGGACAGCAAATTTGACGCTCTCTGCGTCGACGAAAGTCATTCCTACTCGACTTTGATCAAGTTGTTCTGTGCCGTTTGGAGTGTAATGCACCTGGAAAACAAGCCGCGAACCAGCCGCAATACGTCGGGCAGTTCCCGCCGGATAGGGCCGCACGCGTTGACCGGGCACAAACACTCCATCGTACCCGGAGGCGCCGCCGCGAAAATTTCCACCGTCGTCGTTCGCAACCCGGACAAACATTAGCACGTGATGTACGACCGCGCGGTTGCCCGGTTGGATTTCGACGGCACTCACCCACTTGTCTTCCTCAAAACCAGGATCGATTTGGAAATACTGATAGCGCACCTCGCCCTCCGCGGGCACATGGAACGGCGTTTTTGTAAGTGGTGCCACAAAATCCGGCGTTCTGGGCAACTGCCAATCGGTCACCCAGGTTTGCGGCACGGGCAGGTCTTTGGCGTCGCCTTCGGGAGCCGGCTCGGACCCAGGCATCGATCGAATCCTTTTCGTCGTTCGGGAGCATGCGACAGTTTTCAAAGGATCCGTACTTTTCACTGGCGTGCCAGGGAGGCATTCGCCCGTCGCGCACTACTTCCTGAATCATTTCTGCCCAGCCGACGACCTCTTGATAATCCGTGAGGGCGAAGGGCGCGATCTCGCCTTCGCGATGACACTCGACACAGCGATTCTGCAAGATTCGCGCAATCTGCTTCGAATAAGTCACCGCCGAATCTTGTTGAGGCTTTTTGATGCGGCCAATATGACAGCCGACCGAGTCCGTCACCGAAGTGGTAACTTCCTTGCCGGCCAACAATTCATCCATCGCGGCCTGCAGATCATGCTGTTGCGGCTCTTTGCGGACGAATCCGACGCCGTACTGATCATCGATGCGTCCCCAGTACCTTACCACGCGCTGGTCATCCAATACGAATACCGTGGGTGTCCGCTCCGCGCCGATGGTGTCGGCGAATTGACTGGCCACATCTTTTAGAATGGGGAAGTGAATGCCGTGGATCCGAGCGTACGCGGCAATTTCCGTGAGGGAGTCCTGAACATTTGCATTAATGCCGATGAAGCTCACGCCTTGCGGTTCATATGTCTCCGCAAGGCGTGCCAGACGCGGTCCGTAGAGTTTTGCCAATGGGCACTCGGTCCCGAGAATGGCGATGACGACGAGCTTGCTATCGCGATAATCAGCAAGTGTGTGCTTCTTGCCGCGAAAGTCCTGCAGTTGGAATCCTTCGACTTTTCGCCCCAAGGGCTGATCGGCCGCCAGGGAAGGAGCTGTCACCGAGACGATGATCGCGACGGCGGCAATGGGTTTCAGCATAACTTGCCTCTTGGATGGTCTGCCTGTTTCCTCCACGAACCTAGCGGTTCATCTTCATTCGCAGACTGCAATTGAGCCCCGAAGCCGTGACGACTCACGATGCCGACTACTTCGCATTCTTTCGGCGTGCATATTCGATCGTAAGATGCTTGGCTTCCTTACCATCGAGATAAACACGATACACTTCAACCGATTGGTGATCATCATCAATGTGTTTGAGGACACTCTTAACCTGTTCGGGCGACCCATTAAAATCCCGAGCCTCGCCGGTCTGTGTCAACGTATTCGTCTGTTCGTCCAGTTCCCCTTGGAGCATCATCGGCATGGTGGTCATCGAGTCGAACTGAACGCTGACGTATTTCTTTTTTACCGGATCATAGCCATCGAGGGCCTTAACTTGAAATGTCAGGCCGCGGAACTTTGTCTCGGTATCTCGCGTAAGCCAGAGCCCACCGCATTCCATTTTGCACGTCATCGTCCCGTGGCCTTCAAGTTGCCAGGAAGGGTCATTGAGACGTCCCATGTCCCCTCCATTTTGCGGAGTCTTTCGTGCTCCGGGCCCGGGCTCGGGAAACGACTGCGCTAAACACACCGTGCAGCAGAGCAGGAAGACCGCTGGACAGAGAACCGGTTGTACTTTTCGCATCGCACTACGACTCCAAGTTTGTAAGAGGGAACAGTGCTATTTGCGCAGAGCACGGATGTGCCGCCGTGTGCGCACCCGCGGGATGAAACCACGCCGACGCCGAATTACCCAATTTAGTCGCGGCAGGCGTAAAAAGCCATCTATCGGAAGTTGGTGCGCCGGCGGGTTCCTTCCGGCCGAGATTTGTCGCTTCCGCAGCTCTGTGTCCAACTGGGTTATGACACGCGCGTCCTCGCTGTCGTACGATCAGATCAATTGTCACATCAACCGCTCTCATTTGAGCTAAAGGGGCGTCGCTAGTAGGCTTCGTGCCGGGGGTAGGGCGGCTGCGTGGAAAACAAAAACGCTAACGCTTTCGGACTTCCTCCTTGCCAGCTCGGTGCAATACCCGTTTCGCTACCGCGTGCGGCGATGCGCCTGCGCACTGCTCGGGGAGCCGCACTTGCTTGGCCCCGGTTACTGCCGACAGGTGTCAGGAGTAGTGAATGTCAGGGCATGAGGGTTGGGATTACGGTGCGGCCACTTTTGCGGTACACGCGAAAGTCGTCGTCGAGCGTCAGGACGGGCGACGCTGAGAACTGTTCGGCCATACGCACGAGGCAGGCGTCGGCGAGCGACATCGGCACGGATGAGAATTTTTTCAGCAGCCGAGTGACGGCCGGAAGCTCGTCGGCCAGACGAAATGGAATCGTCAAATGGCCGCGCTCAAGAAGCTGCACCAGCGAATCGATGCCTTTGTGAAAGTCGCGAAGTAGATAAGCTGCCTCGGTGATGACCGGTTCACAGGTGAACGCCGGCGGTTTGATCCATGCGAATTGTTCGAGAGCCCACGCATGGTGCCGCTCACGCCGATTGATCAAAGCGACCAGTGGGCCAGTATCGACAATGACCGCATCTTTCATTTGCCGAAGCCGCGCATGTATTTCGGATTGGTCGCGAGGTCAGGAGGTCCTTCGACCGAACCGACCAGGTCGGCAGCCAACTCGGCGATGGACAATTGCCTGCCGTTCTTACCATTGGCCAAATAAAATTCCAGGGCTTCGCGGACGATATTGGACTTAGCCGTGCCGCGCTGCTTCGACGCCTGCTCCAATTGGGCGTTCAACTCGTCCGGCAATTTGAGGGAGACATTCTTCATGGACGTAGTTCCGCAGAGTGCCGATAATACCAATCTGTCACAATAGTAATACACAAGCGAGCGTTGGTCAAGCCGGCACGGTGCAAACAAAAACCCCGCTGGGAGGTCCCCACGGGGTTTTTGAAATAAACCTGGCGATACCTACTTTCGCGCTGGTAGGCACTATCATCGGCCCGGAGAGCTTAACGGCTGTGTTCGGAATGGGAACAGGTGTTTCCTTTCCGGTATGGTCGCCAGAAAAAGTGCGCGGCGCGGTCAGGCCGCGAGCCTGGACTTGATTTGGTAGTGTTGCAAGAGTGGCAGATGAGGTGTCAGAGCGTCGGGTTTCGGGTGTCAGAACTGACCTGACATGCCTCGATCTCACGTTGACCTCTCAGCACTCAACGCCTTTGACCATTCAAGAGCGTTGGATAAATGTGGCCAAGCGTTCGTCCGTTAGTACCGGTTAGCTGAACGCATTACTGCACTTACACATCCGGCCTATCAACCTGGTCGTCTTCCAGGGGACTTTCGGCTATTAGCCTACGAAACCTGATCTTGGAGCGGGCTTCACGCTTAGATGCCTTCAGCGTTTATCCGTTCCGGCCATAGCTACCCAGCCGTACCGCTAGCGCGACAACTGGAACACCAGAGGGCCGTCCTTCTAAATCCTCTCGTACTAAAGAAGAACCTCCTCAAGTTTCGTGCGCCCACAGTAGATAGGGACCGACCTGTCTCACGACGGTCTGAACCCAGCTCACGTACCACTTTCATCGGCGAACAGCCGAACCCTTGGGAGCTTCTCCACCCCCAGGATGTGATGAGCCGACATCGAGGTGCCAAACCGCTCCGCCGCTATGGACGCTCGGGAGCGATAAGCCTGTTATCCCCGGAGTACCTTTTATCTGTTGAGCGATAACCCTTCCATACGGGACTACCGGATCACTAAGCCCTACTTTCGTACCTGCTCGACTGATAAGTCTCGCAGTTTAGCACCCTTCTACCTTTACGCTCGATGCCTGATTGCCAACCAGGCTGAGGGTACCTATTGGGCTCCTCCGTTACTCTTTAGGAGGAGACCGCCCCAGTCAAACTGCCCAACTGACACTGTCCGCTGCCCGGTTTCACGGGAATCAGCGTTAGAACTTATGCATAAAAAGGGTGGTATTTCACCGACGGCTCCCCCCGAGCTGGCGCCCGGGGATCAAAGCCTCCCACCTATCCTACACAGTTTATACACGAGCCCAATATCAGCCTACAGTGAAGGTTCACGGGGTCTTTCCGTCTAGCTGCGGGAACGTGGCATCTTCACCACGACTACAATTTCACCGGGTTAGTGGTTGAGACAGTGCTTCTGTCGTTACGCCTTTCATGCAGGTCGGAACTTACCCGACAAGGAACTTCGCTACCTTAGGACCGTCATAGTTACGGCCGCCGTTTATCGGGGCTTCGGTCGTGAGCTTCGCCTTACGGCTAACCCTCTCCCTTAACCTACCGACACCGGGCAGGCGTCAGACTCTATACATCCACTTGCGTGTTAGCAGAGACCTGTGTTTTTGATAAACAGTCGCAGAAGCCGATTTACTGTGGCCCCGGGCAGCGTGAACCGCTCCAGGGCACCCCTTATCGCGAACTTACGGGGTCATTTTGCAGAGTTCCTTAACCACTATTCTCCCGAGCGCCTTAGACTACTCGTCTCGCCTACCTGTGTCAGTTTTAGTACGGTCAACTATGCTTCAACCCTTAGAAGCTTTTCTTGAACGTCCTTCCGATGACTTCGTGAACATAAACGCACTCGGTCCCCTCGCTTGGTTTATGTGGGCGGATTTACCTATCCCGCCACCTTGCGAGGGTCCACGGACATTTCTAATCGTACCGCTCACCTTTCGGACGTTGTCCCTCCATCGGTCCACATAGCTGGCGCAGGAATGTTGACCTGCTGTCCATCGTCTACGCCTTTCGGCCTCGACTAAGGCACCGGCTAACCCTGGGCGGATTTACCTTCCCCAGGAAACCTTAGGCTTTCGGCGGGCAGGATTCTCACCTGCCTTATCGTTACTCATTCCGGCATAATCACCTCTAGGCCCCACCACCGCTCCTTACGGTACGGCTTGTATCTGACGTACAGCGCTCTCCTACCACGTACATTGCCCGAAGGCTCACTGCATCTATTGCTTCGGTGTGATGCTTACTCCCGTTCATTATCGGCGCAGAATTGCTCGACCAGTAAGCTGTTACGCACTTTTTAAATGGTGGCTGCTTCTAAGCCAACATCCTGGTTGTCACAGCAATTCAACTTCCTTAGTGACTAAGCATCACTTCGGGACCTTAGCAGATAGTCTGGGTTGTTTCCCTCTCGACCGCGAAGCTTATCCCTCGCGGACTGACTCCTGAGATAGTCGCACCGGTATTCGGAGTTTGGTTCGGCAGAGTACTCGGTGAAGAGCCTCAAACCAATTCAGTCTCTCTACCCCCGGTGCGTAGTGGCTCAAGGCTAGCCCTAAAGCTATTTCGGAGAGAACGAGCTATCTCTACGTTTGATTAGACTTTCACTCCTCCCCACAAGTCATCCCCTCGGTTTTCAACCCAAGTGGGTTCGGTCCTCCACGCAGTATAACCCGCGCTTCAACCTGCTCATGGGTAGATCACGTGGTTTCGCGTCTACCGCCAACGACCAATAGTCGCCCTATTCAGACTCGGTTTCCCTATGGCTTCGGCCCGTAAGGCCTTAACCAAGCCGCAGACGGTAACTCGCCGGATCATTATGCAAAAGGCACGCCGTCACACATTCTCCTTGCAGAGCCATAGTGCTCCGACCGCTTGTAAGCGTATGGTTTCAGGTTCACATTCCTCCCCTAGCAGGGGTTCTTCTCATCTTTCAATCGCCATACTGAGTTCACTATCGGTCATCAGGGAGTATTTAGCCTTACGGGATGGTCCCCGTAGATTCAGTCGGGATTCCACGTGGCCCGACCTACTCAGGTACCCCTCGAGAGATTGCTGACTGCCGCATACGGGACTGTCACCCTCTATGGTTCAACTTTCCAAAAGATTCTGCTAGTCGGCAATTTTGTAACTCTCATGTGAGAGGCCCTACAACCCCGCAGAGGAAACCTCCGCGGTTTGGGCTATTTCGCTTTCGCTCGCCGCTACTGACGAAATCGATTTTTCTTTCTTTTCCAGTGGGTACTTAGATGTTTCAGTTCCCCACGTTGGCCACGCATAGCTATGGATTCACTACGCGCTAATTCGGGAATCTCGGGATCATCACTTGTTTGTCAACTCCCCCGAGCTTTTCGCAGACTTCCACGCCCTTCATCGCCTCCTGATGCCAAGACATCCCCCATACGCCCTTAGTAGCTTGGCCACATTTATCGAACGCTCTTCGAGAAGCTGTCGGCTATAAGCCGTCAGCCTCAGCCGAACAATCGATCAATGCTTGGTGAGTCGGTTGCATATCCGACTCACGCTACGTTTTGTCCAGGTCACCGGCGAAGGCGACTTGGACGAGTAACGCTCATTCAAACTTCAATCTAAGGACAAAAAAAGAGTCTTGGCTGAACATGCTCACCTACTCGACCGCAGCTTGCGCACGAGCTGAGCCGGTGACATGCTCAGCAAGATGCCACTCTTGCTTACACTACCAAATTGTCAAAGATCGATTGGCGGCCGTCAAGCCGCTCGACTCGGTCACAATCTACCGGGCCCTATCACATCGAACAGACCGATTGCTCGGCTCTGCCAATGGACAGAGGCCGACAAGGCAGAGCAATCCCTCCTGGAAATCGGCTGCCTTACCAGCCTCTGGCCACTTCGCGTGGCGGACCACCGATGAGCTAGGCCCCTTCGGAGGAATCGCAGAATATAACGGCCTGTCTCGACCGTGTCAAATCCGTCGTCAGATAGATTTTACGCATGTCCAGCTGGCGGGCAAGGGGCAAAAGCCGGCCCGACAAGAATTACGCCCGAATCCCCGCCGCCGGTGAGCCGGGCAATCCCCAACCGAGTCGCCGCCAATTTGTCGCCAAACGCCGCTCACTCCCCGCCACTTCGTTCCAACCACCGCCGCGTCACCACCGCCACCGTGCCACAAACGCCACCCAGCGCCACCAGCCAAATCGTCATGGGAAGAAACGTCGTGAGCGGAGGAATTCGCATCACAAACAGCCCCCAGGGAATCAATCCGCCGATTGCAAACGCCTGCAAATTGCGCCGTCCGTACACCGCACAAATCACCAACGGCGTCGGCAACACGCACCAAACCAGCGCCGCGAAAATCGCGCCGACAAAGCCTCCAAACAGTACCGACAGGCCCAATAGCACCGCCACCAGCGTGACCGTAATCATCAGCCCCGCCATGCTGAATTGAAACCGCGGCAGCGACAGAATCGGCCCAGTCGACTTCGATCTTGACGATAGTTCAGGTTCGGCCACAGTACGTGTCTTGCTCGTAAATCGAAAAGTGAGTGCCCACAATCCCGAAATAGTACCACGGCGCTACCGGAGCCGGATACAGCTCGATTCGCGAACAGCAATCAAACATTTACAGACCGATTTCGACTGACTGATCATCCACCAGCCACAATCAGGCCCGCCCCAAGAGTGCAGAGGCTGTTCGTTCGCCAGTACGATGCCAGAACGCACGTCCCGCTCCCGCCGTGCGGCAATAGAGTACTGCCCGCGAGGTGATATACACCGGCAGCACCATCCCGGCGACAGTAGGGCCAAGAAACAACCTGGAAAAGGCAGAACCGAGCCAATCAAAGAATCATGCAGCAGCTACATATCCATTTCCTCCGCTCGCATGGCGACGGTCGCAGCAGCGCGACGCATTTGAGCGGAAGCTGCGAACACTGCTGCAGAATAGAGGTTTCTGTCGATGCGGCACCACCTATCTGGCTCCGCGGTTTCAAACGATGGGTTCACAATCCGACACTACGCGTCATTTTGACCTACGCTTTTTTGACTGGCCGCCACCGTCGGCCGCGACCAGCTGATCGTGAACTCGGCCGGCATCCGAACATCCTCTCAGGAGGTGCGGCATGAAGATCAAGGCCCTTGTGGTGGATCGTCGATCCATGGAGCGAAACACGCTGACACGACCTCTCAAGCAGATCGGAGTAAGGACGGTGACGGAGCTCAACGCCGAGGAGCTTGCGGCCAAGCCAGTCAAATCGGGTGAGTTCGATGTTGTGTTCATCGAATTCAACACGCTCATGGACGCTGGTCGAGAGTTGGCAGAGTCGTTTCGCAAATTCGACTCGAGGCATACCGATCGTGGTGACGTACCCGTCGTCGGTCACCGTTGCCGACCTTAAAAAGTATTGCCCGAATGCGTCTGCTTGCCTGATGACGCCCTTCACCAACGAACAACTTCGCGAGACTGTTGAGCAATACATGCCAACGCTGGCCAAATAGTTGGCGAACTATCGAATCGATGGCCGCTTGTGGTACATGACACGGGCGGCCCTCTCTGACCATGCGCCGAGCGAAGGAACGTCAGCCAACCAACATTGAATAGATTGCCACCGTGGCGGTTCCGGATAAAAGTGGAGCCGAAGGGACTCGAACCCTCGACATCTAGCTTGCAAAGCTAGCGCTCTCCCAACTGAGCTACGGCCCCGGTGGGAGAGCGAGTCAGAGGTCAGGGTCAGAGAAGTCAAATCGCATTCTGACCTCTGACCTCTGACCTCTGACCTCTCTCCAAGTGGGCGCGCAAGACTCGAACTTGGGACCTCAGCCTTATCAGGGCTGCGCTCTAACCAACTGAGCTATGTGCCCGCGAAAAGTTGCATCGGCCGTATTTTAACGTCCCCTTCCTCGGGAATCCACAATGGAAAGCCACGCGATTACCAGAGTGTCTCGGTCGCCTGCAACGTTCCGCCTCATTGAACGCGCCATTCGATCTGCCAGTCGTCACTGGCAGCTGGCATCCGAGAAATGTTCCAGGCCCCGCGGCGGCGGCATCCCCAAACAATCCGTATAACCGTATACGGATCTTGTGCCGGCAATCTACTCCGAACCTCAATTCGGCGAGCCTGCGCCGCCTCTCGGTTAAAATCCGTTTCTGCCAAGCCCGGTCGCTAGCTGCCACCGCTTGCACCATCGCTCAATTACACCACTCGACTCAGGAGGATTCCAAGGATGTTTTTGCGTACAGCTCTACGTCATTCGATTGTTTTGCCATCGTCGCGGCCGCGGCGGATCGCCGGTCGCGCTGCCGCTGCCGAAAATGCCACCTTGTGACCAGGCGCCTGGCCTCACTCCGCGGCAGCCGATGGTCGATTACACCTCGCCGGCGAAGGCCGACATCCCGCTGCACGATGCGGCCGGAGAAACAAGAAGGCGTGGTGGCTTGGATCTTACGAGATCCGAAAGGCGAAGTCCTGCGCGCTTTGCCGACACGAACGCCGACAACCAGGTGGACCATGGTGCTACTACCTGGATGGCGTCGAAGTGTATCGCGACATTGATTCAGATTATAACAAAGCAGGCCGACCAGTATCGCTGGTTCAACACGTCGGGCACCCGTTGGGGCATCGATCGCAACGAGGACGGCCAAATCGATGTGGGCGATAATCTCGCCCCACGAAGTCGCAGAGCAGGTCGTCCTCGCACTCCGCACTGGCGCGATCCGGCCCGCTTCAATCTGCTGTCGCGACTCCGGCCGAGGTGAACGAATTCGGGCTGGGCAAACAGCAGGCGGAGGCCCGTTGCCACCACCGCTCAGGCCGCGACGTCGGGTTTCGCGAAGGTGGCCGCCGAGCAAAAGGTCGTCACGCCCCAAAGCCGCTACGTCGATTTTGGAAGCTCTCGACCGGCCGCGATTCCGATCGGCACTGCCG
>CAWAZX010000028.1:0-258028 GCA_963786455.1 uncultured Planctomycetota bacterium
GCAAGAAAAACCGCCTTCGAGGCATGCCATGATTCGCTATAAAGGGATTCGGACACGTTCATCGGGACGAAGCTTGTCGAGCGACCGACGAGTTCATTTCGACGCTAGACGCCGACCAAGGCATTCGATTTAGCAGTCTCCGAATCGCCTTACGCGGTCATCTTCGTCTGATATGACGACCGGTCCTAGCAGATATCATTTCACTAGTCCAAATCTATTTCGAAAGACGCTGTGATGATGAAACCCCTCGCCTTGATGTTGGTGCTCGCATCATATCCCTGCTGCATCATGGCCGAGGAGCACAAGATCATTGCTGTTAGCGATTGGTCCGAGTCGGTAGAAAGCCACGACCGTTTTCTAAGGGCCCGGGTGTTGGTGCTTGAAGGCCGTTCGCGCGCCTATGCCGGCCCCGGTGCCGAAGTATTGGTTTACGTCGAAATTGAAAACACCAACGGTGCCTGGGGCAAACCGCTGAACGTCTTCTTCGATGCGTCGAAAGGTCTGAACTTTGAGGTGTTAGACGCCAACGACAAGCCGATTCCCCACACGCCGACATTCGGAAGCGGCGGAGACGTCGGTACTTGCTGGATCACGATTCCGTACGATTCCAGTGTTCGACTGCGAGCAAACCCCGGCGGCTGGGGACGTGGTGAAGCAACAGACCTCGTTCTGCCGCTGCGTCCCATGCAGGGCCAATACTGGCGACTGCCGCCGGATAAGGACTACTACCTCACCGGCTCGCTCAGAATCTCCCCGCCCACGGAAGACATCATTGAGCACGTCGAAGACTGGCGCGGCGAGCTGAGATTTCCAAAAACAAAGATTCCGGCAACTACCGCGGTGAAGAAACCATGATCCAGCCTCTATCAAACCAATTCTTCTAGCTCGACCGGTTAGAAGCTCTGCGAAGCGAATATCGAAATGTGTGGACAGATAAATGAGCACTATCAAACAAACGAGGCTGAGCTACTTCGGTGGCTTCAATGTTTGCAAGCCAAGGTGCAACAGCTTCGAGCAGCAAAATGCAATATCACTTGCTCTCAAAACCGGGCGGCCGGCCTGTTTTGCCGCCCATCTCGCGAGTGTCACTTCACAGGCGACCAATGTCACTTCTCACGGAACCACTTCGGCGGTCTGGTGGAAATGCTGGGTTTAGTGCCTTTGCTAGGAATGTGGCAAAGCTCTGACTTGCCGTGAGCCCAAAGGTCGGCCATTAAACCTAACGGGGCCTACCGGCGGCCGGCGGTTGGCGGCGGGGCCGAGGTTGGGCCGTGGCGTGGCTATTAGGCTGTGATGGGCGAGCGGGGCCGGGTCAGCCGCGGAAGGCCCGGCCGGTGTGGTTCGGCTCGAACCGCGGCCAGTCGTATTTCGTTGACAGCGATTCGTGGCAAATTGCCGTTGGTTTGATAGGTGACGTATGTACACTAATCGGGTTGAGACCGTACGTGGGGCCAACCTACGTACTAGGAGACCGTCCGATGTCAGCTATCAAAACACGAAGCTGTCAATCAAACGGTAAACCTTCCACGAAGAAGCGAGCCAAGAAAGTGCTTTGGGGCGATCCAACGAAAAGGGCAACTGAAAACACTGATTCAGGGCCGGGACATCACCGGCTGGAATCCGAAACTTCATTTCCCGCTACGCAAGAAGGACTTCGCGAACGCCGCCGATTATTACGAACTGCTACGCCGAGCGACTTGAAAGCAAAGCGGCTCGCCTCCGCCAAATCTCAAACGATCGGCGCACGCTGGAAAGGATCGCAAGAAAGCACGACGCCTCAGAGCTTTGCATCAACAGATGCTCGCACTTCGGCAGGAGTTAACTGACGAGCAAGCGGCCGCCATCCTCGCAGAGCAATAGGCCTCATGATGGCCTTCAGCGGCGGAAATACGTGCCAGTCACAAAGCAGGACGTATGTGTCCGCCAAAGTCATATCTGATGTGACACTGGCGGCCGCGGACGGAGAGATCTGCGATGGCAACTTGACGGCTTGCTTGCTCAAATGGGGACTCATCGATTGAACCTCCCGATTGGCCGCGGCTACCAACGATCTGGCGAGAAGAGTCGACAGGGGCCAGTAAGCCAAGGGTCAGCCCGTATTGTCCGCGAAATAGGAAGGGTCGTGAAGAAGCCGCCAAGTGTTTTTATTGTGGACCGTTGCGCCGCGCTGTCGAGCTCATTGGAGGCGACCCTCAAGGCTCACGACTTTCCGGTCGAGTGTTATAACTCGGCCGCGCAGTTCATCGCCGAACAAGATGCGGGGCAGGTCGGCTGTGTTCTCGTTGATCCCTTGGTGCTTGCCGGAAGCCTCAGCCGATACATGATTCGAGAACGCAGTCGAAAGTGAAGGGGCCGGCCCTCGCCCAAGCCCACCGCATGAAGCGAGTGGGCTCGGGCCACTTTGCGCGTACAGCCTGTACGGCCTGGGAAAAAGATGGTTTTGGGCGTCCCCATGCCTCGGCCCAGAGGGTCCGCTTCTGCGCAGAAAAATCGCCGTTTCCAAATCACGACGTATTTACGATTTTACGATGCCAGGCGGAAATTGCGAAGCCGCGGTTCCAGAACTTCGTGCTGTCCAGCCCGCCGGCGATTTTCGAATGCAATAGGTTTACCATGAAACGTTCCAAGTGGCTGCACGAGTTTCGAGTCGCAATGGGGCTCACGCCCCGTCGGACTGCGACACATAAAAAACCGCCAGCGACTCGACGGTCGAGTTTCGAGATGCTGGAAGATCGGCGGTTGCTCGCGGTGGATTGGGGTGATGCGCCGGACACGGCCCTCGGCACCGGGCCCGGGCAACTACAACACGCTCTCGACCGACAACGGCCCCAGCCACACGATCGTGGTCGGACTGAAGCTGGGCGCCAATGTCGACGGCGACGGCGGCGCACTGCAGAACGCTACGGCTAATGCGGACGATGTGAACGGCGCGTTGCCCGACGATGAAGACGGGCTCACCAATCCGGCGGCCGACCTCGTGCTCACGATCGGCGCACAGCCGACCGTGAACGTGCGGCGTCACCAACACGACCGGCTCGGCCGCCACGCTCTACGGCTGGATCGACTACAACGCCAACGGCGTGTTCGACAACGCCACGGAACGCGCCTCGGTCGCTGTGCCCAACGGCACGAACAACCTCATCAAGACGCTCGTATTCCCGGCGGTGCCAACCGGCTTCACCGGCACGACCTACGCCCGCTTCCGCCTGAGCACCGACGCTGCGGCTGGCAATCCGACGGGCTCGGCGGCAGACGGCGAAGTCGAAGACTACCGCGTAGCGATCACTGCGGCCGCGCGGGTGGGCCGACGCGGGCAAGACCAGTCAAGATCGCCAGCGGCACCAACGGCGGACCGATGCTCGCCAATGGCGACATGCATTCGGAGGCGCGGTTGCGCCGCTGGGCGACCTCGACGGCGACGGCGTGACCGACCTCGCCGTGGGAGATACCTGGCCAACTCAGGCGGTGGGTGCCAATGTGGACTTTTGTACACGATGTCGGTCCGGGGTCCGCTCGGAACGATGACGAAGAAGTACGTAGTTTGATTCTCTTTTGAGCACCTGCGGATGGCGGCTGGTCTGGTTGTTCACGTAGGTGCGACTCCAACCCCTGGCGATCATCGCCTTCCGCACCCGCCGCAGTTCGCGGGGGCCGATCTCCGCAGCACGGGCCTTTGCAAAAGCTCGACGAGGCAGTTGACCATCGCCTTCGTGTGGTCGCTTTCTGACTTCTTGTTGCGGCCGGCGACATGCTCCGAGTACATTTCGGCGGCCACCTCAACGGTCATGTCCCGCTTGCCGTTGCGCAGGAGGTCTACCACTCACGCTTGAGCTTCTTCAAATCGGTATCGGGACCGATGAAATTGTCGGCATACCACTTGAGCACTTGGTCGTAGAGGGCGTAGCTGTCGGGCGTGTACGCCTTGCCCAATGGGAAGGACCTGGGGATAAGCCCGTTGGGCGTCCGCCAAGTGAGCCGCACGAAGGCGTGGTTCTGCCGCTTGTGCACGCAGTAGGACGGTATACGCTTTCGCGTGTGGTCAACTGATTTTTTCGCAGACCACTTGACAGGATCGGGATTCGAAGAAGAATTCGATTCCAGAGACATTTCGACACACTTTAATTTAGGAAGCGCGCGCCAGGCCCTGAAAGCGGGCGGGGCAGCTTCAGTGAACGCACGAATAAACTATGCCGCCAAATGGATCACCACTTGGCAGAGTGTCGTTGATCGTTCGTCGTTCGTCGTTCAATCTGGGTGTCTAAAAGGCCATGCGAGGGCACTTATGTACGCTCTTACATATCTTCGCCGCGTTCCTCCAAGTGCGACGACGTCTGATGGCCTAGTATTCCAGAGTGGGCGACACTGGACTCGAACCAGTGACCTCTGCGGTGTGAACACAGCGCTCTAACCAACTGAGCTAGTCGCCCGTCTTGTGCGGACTGCGTCTCAACAGCCTAGTGCGTGGGTTGATTCTTTGTCAACCGAGGCGCGGACCGTGACGTCTTGATGGAGGCTAGCCGGCACGCTCTCGACGGCACTCACATAGAAGGCGGTCCGAAGCAAGCCACTATGCGGTGGGCGGTTCGAAGCGGGGTGACGATGGGGCGCTTTGGTCGGAGTAGCCGACGCGGGCGGTTGGCTCCGAGTAAACGGACGACTTCACTTCGTTTTCGATGTCGTTCATGCCCTTCTTGAACTCGACGATGCTTTTGCCAAGCGAGCGGGCTACCGACGGCAACCGACTGCCGAAGAGGATCACGGCAATGATGCCGAACACGATCATCTCTGTTGAGCCGATACCAAACATTGCAATTCACTCCCGACCCGCTGAGCGGTTTGTGATCCTCAGCAAACCAATGCGAATCTTACGGTCTTGTTACTCCAGCTTATCCTGGTCCGAAGGCTGCTGGATTTCCTTCATGCCCTTCTTGAACTCGGTGATACTTTGCCCCAAGGAACGCGCCAGCGACGGCAATCGGCTGCCGAAAAGTAACAGCACAATCGCCAGGAATATCAACCACTCCCAGACGCCCGGAATCCAAGCCAGTAACAATGGTTCACCACAACGCCGCGAGGCTGCGTGTTCAAGTATCGATCGGCCAAGAACTTACTATCAATTCTACAAGAGGAGCGAGGACAGTCAAACGCAGCAAAAAGCCGATAAATCGCTGGCTTTGGCGCTGAGACTCGAGTGCTGAAGATAGTGGGCCATGCCCACCCGACACGATTCTAGCGGTAGAAACGTATGTCGGCCCGCTGCGTTCTACTTAAACGGCCGCTCGCCCGGCCTTTATCGACGCACCGCCGGATGCTGATTGGCCGCACGTACTGGAATATAAGGGCCGACGGTTACATCGCCCCATACTCGCTGCTCGAATGGCCGCTTCAGGGCTTCGTAGTAGGCATAGGGTCGCTGTACTGGTTGATCCCACCACAGCGGATCCGGAGCGGTAAATGGAGTTGACGCCGACAAATATCGCGCTTTACTTACGCCGTACCATTCCTGCGCAGGCGATTCGTCGCGCTCTCTGCTCGCCGCGGGCCATGGCTTTCAATTGAACGATCTCGCGAGGTGTTGGTCTTTGATAAGACGGAATGGTTTCTTCTGTCGACGGCCGATAACTTTCGGGTTCGAGGTCTTGAGCGACCAACGGCAAGCAGATGGCAAACACAGCGCCGACCAAAGCCGCTCGAGTCAGAAATCGACGCATGGGTAATTCGCCTCCTGGCGGCCAAGTAACGGACGTTATTTGGCAAGCGACATTGGTTGCCGAGTTCCACACGATACGTCTAGCTCGTGCCGTTATAAATTATGGTTTCCTAGAGAAACGTCGGCTGAATCCGTTATTTCGGTTGAGGCCGTTACGGATTGCCGGCGACCGAAGCAGGTCGCGTCGCAAATATTTGACGATGGCGCAAAGAATGCCGATGCGTGGAGGGCAACGCTAAGCCGCGAGCGGCTTGATAGCAACGCTAGGATCGCGGCTTGATCTGCGCCGGCCCGGCGGCGGAGCTTCGCGCGGGCGCGGCTGAGCATCGGCCCCACGCTGTTTTCCGGCATGCCCACGGTGCGGCTGATTTCCTGGTAGCTCTTGCCTTCCAGGTGATACATCCGCACCACGGCGGCCTCGGAACCGTGCAACTCGCCCAGCAGCCGGTCGACTTCTTCGTGGTCGCTGATTCGCTGCTCCGGCTCGTATTCCTCGGCTTCGGCCTGAGCCACCATATCGCCAAGCGGCATCGCCGAGCGGCCTTCGACGAGCTTGCGAACCACCACGCGCCGCGCGACCACGGTCAGATACGTGGCCAGCGAGCTCTTGCCGCGAAAATGGCGGAGCACGGCCATATCGTTATCGACAATGGCCAGAAAAACCTCGGCCGCCAGATCTTCGCGGTCGGCCGCCGAGAGATTGGTCGAACGGCATTGGGCCGTGTGGTTGATCACATGCACGACCAGACCCATGAATCGATCGACGAAATCTTCCCACGCCCGCGGCTTGCGGTGGAGGCAGCGGTCGAGCAGGTTGCGGTCGATTTCCGACAGCGCCACGGGCAGCACCTCTTTCAGAATGCGCTGCGCGAGTTATGCAATCGCGGCCGCTGCATGGCGACAGGCCTGAGACTTGGCCGAGGAGCTCAACTCCAGCCAGGCAGGGCGACCTGACCCGCAGATTGCTTGAATTTCACTCGAGCACTTCAATTCTAGGTAGGAAATGCGCGAGGAGCAAGGCGAGCAGATTCGGAAGACAAACCCCTTGGCGTGCGGCTTGACACTCGTAGTTTGCAGAACTAGGATTGCCAAAACGCGGCGGCAAGCGGCGTTCAAGTGCTTTGGTCGCAATGACTTGCCCTTATTGCCAGGCGACGGCCCAGGCGGGATCTGTTGGCCGCGGCCGGACGCGGCGAATCGTTTGCGGTGCCATTAGGGCTTTTGCCAGAAAGGAAGATTTTCACTCATGACGCACGTCGTTTGCGAACCGTGCTTCGGCTGCAAGTACACCGATTGCGTGGTGGTCTGCCCGGTGGAGTGCTTCTACGAAGGCGAGAAGATCCTGTACATCCACCCGGATGAGTGCATCGACTGCGAAGCTTGCGTGCCGGAATGCCCCGTCGAGGCAATCTTTCACGAGGACAACGTGCCGGAAGAGTGGAAGCCCTTCACGCAGCTCAACGCCGAGATGGCGCCGCAGTGTCCGGTCATCACGGAAAAGAAAGCGCCCCTCGCGGAAAGCTAATTCGCAACCGCCGCCAGACGCGGTTTCGCGCTTTGACGGACTGGTCACTTCAGTGACCAGGGCCAACTCCGACGGCTCTACTTCAAATCCACCGACCAGTACGCGTTATCGAGAAACGTCTTCCAGCTGGCGTACTTGGGGTTGCCGAGCTTGATCGTGAGCAGCGGGCTGCGTTTCGGCCGCACCGGCTTCTTGATCAGTTTCAAGCCGGCTTCGTGCGGCGTGCGGCCGCCTTTGCGGACGTTGCACCGCACGCACGCGCAAACCAGGTTCTCCCACGTCGTGTCGCCGCCGCGGCACGTGGGGACAATGTGGTCCAGGCTCAATTCGCTCGTGGCGAACCGCTTGCCGCAGTACTGGCAATGGTTGCCGTCGCGGGCGAAGATGTTGCGGCGATTGAGCCGCACGCGCTGTTTCGGCACGCGATCGTAGTGCAGCAGCCGCAGCACCCGCGGCACTTGGATCTCAAATGCACACTGCGGATCCAATCCTGGTGCGGCTCCTTGAACTGCGACTGCAGCTCGCTGATCTCGCGCCACGATTCGAAATCGTAGTTGGCCCACTGGCCGTCTTCGATCTGAATCACCTCGGCCAGCCGCCGCAACAACAGCACAAATGCCCGACGCACGTCGACGACGTGAATCGCGACATATTGACGATTGAGCAACAGGACGCTGGAATTCAGAGCTGAGATGGAAGCCGTGGACATAGAGGCGCGATCGCCAATCGACCGATGATGGACTCTCCCGCCAAGGGCAGTCGTGAGTGGCCTATCAATCACTATACAGTTTTATTTTAATCAAGGCGAAAACGGCGTACCAGCCGGCAATTTCAGCCGTGGTCTGCCGCGGCTTCGCGAGGGACTAGTGAACAAACCGCTTGTAAGGACTGGAATTAGGTCGCGACCGTCCGGCAATTCGAGCGATTGGGACCTGACACACGAGCGCTCAACCTTACAGTATTCCTAGAATCGTCCCCGTTCTCTTCCGGCGCTGTAGCGACTTTTCGCTTGCCCGCAAACTCATCGTTTCTACGGGCCTTGGCGTTGTGCAAGTCTCGTACCACAGAACTTCTGCCCGATTCCATCCGTTCGTTGGTCATATTTTAACCGGCAGCATTTCAGCGAAATCTTAACAGTCTGTCTTGCTGCGCGCGCTAACTCCTCATTACGATGAATCCAGCGCGACAGGCGTTCGATTTGGATCCGTGAATCAAGAAAGGACTATCGCGACATGATTCACTACAGTTGCGACATGTGTAAGTGCGAGCTCGACCCAACGCACGAAACGAGCTACGTGGTACGAATGGAAGTGTACCCGGCGCCGGTGGAGGCCGATGCAGCAATCGACAATGATCGCGATCACCTGGAAGACATCCACGATGTTCTGGAACGCTTTGAAGAATTCGATGCCGACGGCCGCTTGCCCGTGCCGACACATATCAAACCCGCCGCTTCGATCTGTGCAGCGAATGCTGCAAGCAGTTTTTGAAACAGCCGTTGGGCCGCACGCAGCACCGCAGTTCGACTTCAGCAAGCGCTGAAAGTCAAAAGCTGATTGACGGCCTCGAGACACTCGGCCAGTCATGAAACGATCGCCTCGCCCGTATCGGCGCAGCCTCGCGCGCTGTTACTCCTGTTGCTATCGCGGCTGGTCGTGATCTGGCGGATGCTGGCAGTCGATCAGGGACCAGCCCGGCCCGAGCTGCTTGAAGAAGGCATGCACGAAGTGCGCCGCGTCGTCGACGGCGACACGCTGCTGATGACGTCCGGCGCCCGCGTCCGGCTGCAAGGAATCGACACGCCGGAAACCGTCCGTGAAGATTTCCCCGTCGAAGCCTGGGGCCCCGAAGCCAGCCAGTTCACGAAGGACTTTATCCGCGAGCCGGCGACCGCGTGCGGCTCACGTTCGGCCTGGAGCGCCGCGACCGCCACGACCGCTTCCTGGCGTTCGTATGGAACGGCGAGCAGATGCTCAACGAAGAGCTGGTCCGCGCCGGCCTCGCCGAAGCACGACTCGATTATCGCTACAGCGGCCCGATGAAACGCCGCCTCGCCGCGGCCCAGGACGAAGCCCGCAGGGCAGGGCGGGGCATCTGGTCGGTCAACGGGGACAGGTCCAGCTACGGGCGAGAGCGTGAGTTCACGAATAACAACGTTGCCGCAATTGGATCTGTCCGGCCTTAATCTCCAACGGAACCACCTCAGCGCCAGCGCAAAGCTCACCGTGCCCCACGCTAGTCATGATTCCGATCGGCGTCAGCAGTTCGCTGAGCGACTTCCCCTCGAGCATCACCGCCCGCAGCGAGCTGATCAGCGGCGTCAGCGGCAAGGCTTGGATCAACGGCTGCACCGCGTCCGGAAACCGCTCCGACGAAAAAAAGATGCCCGAAAAAATCCACATCGGCACCATCACCAGGTTCATCATGCCGGAAACCGCCTCAATCGTCTTCGCCCGGCTGGCCACCAACAGGCCGATGCCCGAGAACATCACCGCCCCCAGCAGAATCAAGAACGTCACCGCCAGCAGGCTGCCGTGATTCACGACGCCAAACGCGTAGCGAGCAAACACCAAGAGCGCCAGCACCTCGGGCACCATGAACAGCATCCGGCTGATCATGATGCCCAAGAGAAAATCGGTTTTCTTCATCGGCGTGGCCAGAAACCGCTTGAGCAGCTTGCGCACGCGCATGTCGACCGTCACAAACCCCACGCCCCACAAGCCGCCGCCCATCAGGCTCATGCCCAACAGCCCCGGCACGAGAAAATCGATGTACCGCCCGCCCGGCTCGTCGACTTCGACGAGCTGTCACGTCGGCCACGTCTTTCCGACCCGGCCGCCCGCTGAAGCTGGTCGTCCACCGCCTTGCGGCCCAGCACGCTTTCCGACCGCGTGGGATCGAACTGGTATGTGTAATGCGGCGTGCGATCTGTCGCCGCCTCTTCGGGTTCCACGACGACATCGGTCCTCCCGGTCCGCAACTGCCGCCGCGCTTCCTCGGCCGACAACGACCTCGACCTTGAACCGCTCCGGACGTTTCGGAAGAGGCGAGCGCCTCCTCTGGTCGCCGAGGCCGCACAGGCCCATCGACAATCACCACGGAGCTCGCTCGATCGGCCGATTGCGAAACGCGATGCCCAGGCCCACCGTCATCAGAATCGGAAAGCCATACACCCAAAACACTGCCTCCGGCTCGCGGATGAACTCGCGCAGCCGGGCCAGCACCAAGCTGAGCCAACGGGCCAATAGCGTTTCGACGATGATCGATTCTGGTTCACTCATTTGTTTGTCGAATCGGTTTCGTCGTTACTCGATGTGCCGGCCGGCGAGCTTCACGAACACATCTTCCAGGCTCGCATGCCGCGTCGACAAACCCGTCAGCTGCACGTCAGCGGCCGCGAGTTTTTCGAGCACTGCCGGCAGCGCCACGTGCGGTTCGCGAACCGAGAATGACACGCGATCCTCGTCGATGCCGCGCTTCGCTGACTGCCGGGCAGCGTCGC
The DNA here is from genome assembly GCA_963786455.1 of uncultured Planctomycetota bacterium. Taxonomy (GTDB): domain Bacteria; phylum Planctomycetota; class Planctomycetia; order Pirellulales; family Lacipirellulaceae; genus JABDGM01. Next base: position 10,738 of record CAWAZX010000028.1, read on the forward strand.
GAATTCGGCCGGGTCGATGCGACGCTCGATTCCATTGCCTTCCCACGTGAACTCGATCACATGGTCGCCGCCAAGCGTGGCAATCAGCTCCTGCGGCGTGCCCAGGGCAATCACTCGCCCGTCGTCCACAATCGCCACGCGGTCGCACAGCCGCTCGGCCTCGTCCATGTAATGCGTCGTAAGCAGCACCGTGCGGCCGCCCTGGCGAAAGCTCGCGGATGATCTCCCAGATCTGCCGTCGCGATTGTGGATCGAGCCCGGTGGTCGGCTCGTCGAGACACAACAGCTCCGGATCGCCCACCAGTGCACAGGCCACCGCCAGCCGCTGCTTCTGCCCGCCTGAAAGACTCTTGATCCACGCCTTCGGCCTTCTCTTCCAAGCGACACGCGGGCCATCGCCTCTTCCGGCTCGATGCCCTGTCGATAGAAGCTGCGAAACAGCGTTAGCGTTTCCAGCACGGTGAGCTTTTCGGATAGCCGCGTTTCTTGCAGCGAGATGCCCAGCCGCTGGCGAATTTCATCATCCTGCCGGCCCCAATGGTAGCCGAGCACTTCGACTTCGCCCGACGGTGGCCTCCAGCAATCCCTCGATGATTTCGATCGTGGTCGTTTTCCCCGCTCCGTTCGGTCCCAGAAGTCCGAAGCATTCGCCCTGCTTCCACCGCCAAATCCAACCCGCGCACCGCCTCCACCGGCGGCTTGCCGTCGTAGCGCTTCACAAGTTGTGTACAACGAATGGCGAGCATTGGCGAATGCAGATCAATAAATCCCAATCAACCGTAGCCATTTAGCGGCGGGGCTTTCCCGCGCTCCACGCCGAACAATTCGGCCGCTATCCATTTCGCCGCATTTGTACGATAATTGCGGGGAGAGCAGTGTAGCGTAAGTGCCGTACCAATGCGACTCACCACCAACGACAATACGACTTACGACCTAACAACTGATCATCCATGCTTCCAGCCCCGACTCTCGAACAAGGCGCTCACCGATCTCTGCCACCGTCTGGCGGTCGAGACCGATGCCGGCATCGACATCCGTCGCACGTGGCAGCGCGAGGCGGAATCGGCCCGCGGCCGGCTGCAGCCGTATTTTGCGCAGGTCCGCGACGCCGTTGCCCAAGGAGAGAGTCTGGCCGTGGCGTTGGCTCGGCACCGGCAACGTGTTTCCGCCGCTTTTTCGAGAAATGGCCGCGTCGGCGAACAAACCGGCACGCTCGGCCGCGTGTTTCAACGCCTGGAGTCGCACTATCGCCGCGTGATGCAGGCCCAGCGCATTTTTCTCCGCGCCATCGCCTGGCCCATGTTCGAGCTGGCGTTTGCCATCGTCGTGATCGGCGTGCTGATTTGGGTGATGGGCATTGTCGCCAACCGCGGCGGGCCGAGTCCGTCGATATCCTCGGCTTCGGCCTGGTCGGCACCGCGGGCCTGTTCATCTACATCAATTTCATCATTGTCGTGGGCCTGTGCGTAGCGGCGCTGGTCGTGGCCATGCGCCGCGGCGTGCTGTGGACACGTCCGCTGCAGCGAGCGCTTATGCGACTGCCGGGCGTGGGATCCAGCCTGGAGAAAATCGCACTCGCTCGGCTGGCCTGGGCACTGCATCTGACGATTAAACGTCGAAATGGACCTCCGCCGCGTCGTGCCGCTCGCACTGCGGGCCACCGGCAACGATCACTACATCCAGCACACCGACCAGATCGTCGCCGACGTTGCTGCGGGCCATCCGCTCCACCTGGCGTTCGCCCGCAGCGGCGCGTTTCCCGCCACGTTCATCGACGCCCTGGCCGTCGCCGAAGAAAGCGGCCAAACCGTCGAATCGATGGGCCGGCTGTCAAGCGCTACGAAGAAGAGGCCGAAGCGGCCGTCAAGGCGCTGGCCGTGGTGCTTCGGCACGTTGGTCGGGCTCGCTCGTGATGGGCATCATCGTGCTGATGATCTTCCGCCTGGCAGGCTTCTACTTCGGCACGATCAACGACGCCGCTCGAAAGTGCATGGATTGACGCGCCGCATCGCCGCGGCCCAATTCGTCCCAATCGAGCCGGGCCATCGCTGGCCCCGATCCTACCTTCTCAACTGCGGTTTCCGCATCGCCGGTTCACGCTGCGCTTGCGTGCGTATCAACTGCTTGTTTGTCTCGCCGAACTGTTTTTCTTCCGGGCTGACGTGCAGTGGCGAAGTGGTTCTCACTTTCTCGCCCGGCTTGTGGATCACGAGGATCGCGTTCTCCTGCCATTGCTTGGTGAATTCCTGAACCGGCATCCGGATGTTGCCGCGAATCGGATCGGCCACGTACACCCACATGCCGTCGGTGCCGCGGAACACGACGAAGTGGTCGTGCCCTTCCGGCGAGATGCCGACGATCACCGGCACTTTCACCTCCATAAGCTTCTCAAACGTCGTCTTGCCGACGACCGCTTGATAGCCGACATCCACGGCCGCCCGCCGTAAATCGCTCATCGCCAGCCCGTTTTCGATTCGGTCGGCGATTTCCTCGTCCGTAAGAATGCGAATCGAGCGCCCGCAGGAACAAATCCTCGTCCACGTTGTCGCCCCAATAGTACCTGCCAACCGTGGCCAGCGCGGCCGCTCCGCACGAATAATCGCGGCGCTGCATGACGATGTTTCGCTGCTTGAGCTCCAGCCAGTCGCGAACCCGCAGCTGAAACGTGTGATCCGGATCGCGCACCGGTGGCGTAACCGGGGGCGGCCCCTTTGGCTTTTCTTCCGCCTTCGTGCGTTGTTCCTGACGCTGTTGATGCTGGTGCCGATGCTGGTTCGCCGTATTGCGGTCTTGGCACTCGCCGACGCGCGGGAATGCCAGGCTGATGATCACGGCAATCAAACCATGCGCCGAGGTCAATTGGATTCGCCGCTGCAACAAAATTCCGCACATAACAACAGCCGGCGAGCTACGTCTCGCCGGACCAAAGAGATGGGCTACAAAAATTTCGCTTCGTGGCTAACGAATCGAAGTTATTCCTCGCTCGGCTCTTCCGGCGTCTTTGCTTCTTGCGAACCGTTCTCGGTTTTGCTGGAGCCATTCTCGGTTCCGTTGCTTTTCGCGTCCTTGTGGATGTGCGAGAACGTCCACGTGACGCCGATGAACGACGAGATCGCATCGTCTGTGATGCCGAACTCGACGAACGGCTCCACGAGCCGGTCGCACGGCTGCGAAATCGTTGCTGAAAAGCGGATCGACATCGGCTCCGAATTCGTGCCGAACCGCCGCTCCCCGTTGACCTCCAGCTCCTCGACGTAGGCGCCGTTGAACCGCGTGCTCAGCGTTACCCGCTCATTCACGGCAAAACCAACGCCGAAGTTGTACGTGTACTGCGCACCTGGCCGGATTTCCAAACCAAGAAATTCGCGCTCGAAGAACCGCTCGGTCCCGATTCCGTAGAAAAACACGATCGGGTCATACGGCTTGATGCACAGCAAGCTGCCGCTCACCGACCAGAATCCCTGTCCGAGCGACGGTGCCGTCGGAGCCAGTCCCACGGCGGCTGTAAACGGATCGCCACCCGTGGGCGCCGTCGCCGAAATGTTAGCGATTACGTAAGGCTTGTTTGCGGTCGCCTCGGCCAGTTGCATGGTGAGGCCAAAGTCGATGTCTCCGAACCCCCCGTCATTTTGGAATGCCTCGAACGTGTCGAGCGCCAGTTGCGTATTCGACCAGCCAATCGGCGCTCCGACATAACCCTGCACGCGCGGATGCAAGCCCATGCGATACTCGATGGGCAGCGTCAATTCGCGGACGCGGAAGTTTATTTCGTCGACCCCTATAATTTCGCCCATGTCGTCGGCCAGCAGGATCGGGAATTCCGTCTCGGTCAGCAGGTAGTTGAGCCCGACGTCACACTGAGTATCGCCCGGCTTGAGCAGCACGGTTTCAGTCCGCAGGAACTCGAGTGTGTTGTCTTCTGGTTCCCGTCCAAGCTGTTCGGCCTCGGCCAGGCCGCCTTGCCCGCCTCCCCCTTCTTCCTCGCCGCCGGCCTCCGCTGTGTCTTCGTCCGTTGCGGCAGTCTCCGGTTGGCCCTCGGCATTGATGTCGAGGTCCTCGGGCTCGGGCGCTTCTTCTTGCAAATAGGCCACGAGCTTCGCATGCTCGGGCGTCGTGATCGTCGTGGTGCTCGGCAATCGACGTATCGTCCGGTTGTCTGTCGCCGTGGCTAGCTGCTGGATGAGCGCAGAGTTGCGCACTGCGCTGCCGAGGTCGCTCGCCACGGCATTCGTAGCAGCGGTGGTCGGATACGGGATACCGGCCGCCGCGCTGGCCGGCCTGACGTTCGTCGTATAAAACGGCTGCAAAAGAGCCGAACCTATTTTCGATTCCGCAATCGGCCCGCTACCGGACCGATCGCCATTTGGTGGCGACGTCGCCGCAGAAGATGGCGAACCAGTTGGCTGCCCGGCTACCAGAGCAGCCGGGTTATCTTGTTGCCCCGTCAGCGGCCGCCACAATCCGGCAGCCGAGGCTTGAAACTCGCGCTTGGCGGCAGCCGTAGCATCATCAGCGGGTAATGGCACGAGTCCTTGCGCCAGGGCCGTGGTGGCCATTGAAGTTGGCGCCGCGGAGGCTGCTTTGTTGTCGCTCGGCCCGCCTTGGCCTGCGACTTGTTGCCAAAGTGATCCGGTACGTTTTTGAACAGCTGTCCGTGCGGCATCGCTGGGTGGAGTAATTGCGATGGACGGGAATCCGTTTGTTGGCGGCGCGGTTTGGCTGGCCGCGTTCGTCGCGCTCACACGAGTACTCCGTGGGCGCTCGGCGTGCTCGCGCTAGACGGGCCGATCATTTGATCCACCAGCGAGCGAGCCTGGCCCAATTGGCTTTTGTCCACGGTGACAGTCGGCCGCGTGGCTTGGGGCGGAGAAGTCGCTGTCGGCGCGCGAGGATTGGTTCCCACCGCCATTTGCCACAGGGATGATTGACCCTCGGTTGGCTGCTGCGTTGCTGGCTGCGCCGTTGTGCTCGCGGAGCGATTGACTGGCGGCGTCGGGACTCCGGTAGCATTGGTAGCCGCCAATTCCTTATTGTCCGGCTGCGGCTTGCCGTAGTTTGCCGCGATAATCGGACCACTGCCGGGCGCAAAATATTGCGGCTGCTGCAATGTGGGAACAGCCGCACTTCGATGCGGTACGCTTTCAACTCGTTCTGCTTCGAACGTCGGAGCCCAAGTCGTGGGTTGCGAAAGCGATTGGGCAGCCTGGCTCAGCGCCGATCCGGTTTTCGGTTTCGTCGAAGGACTTGGCGTCGTTACGCTGGGCGTCTTCGCGACCGGCGTCGCCGCTGCCGGCGGAGCCTGCTTCCCCGTCACCGGATACAGTAACCAGGAAAAAAGCCCCTCGCGTTTTGGTCGACTAGCCGCTGAACCCTGGTGGGAATCATCTGCCAACGCGCTACCGCATGCCAGGAATATTACGACAATAGCCACGCCACACAGCACGCTAGCAGTGCGCGCACCGCCGCCACTCGGCGTTCGGTGCACGCAACCAGTCGTAACACTGGGGCGAAAGCTCATTGGCTGGCGATTGTTGACGTTCATTTTGCCGGATGGGAAAAGCCTCTGCGTTGTAGTAGTCGTGCCGTTTACGAGGCGCGAACCTGTGGCGCAGACTTTGCCGGCTGTATCGATAGATCGGTCTGGGCAAAAGGTTTTCTTGATGCCGTTGGTATGGCCGCCCACTCCAAACCAGCTAGCTGCTGGTAAACTTTTCCGGTTAGGAAAGCAGTCCGGCCTCGCGACTTGCCAGTGAGTCGTCAAAGCTTAGCGCCACGGCGCAGCTTCAATACACGGCTGATAAAATCTGCGGTTTATTCCGGTTGTGCCATCGCGATGGCAAATACTCGATCGTTCCGACGGCCCTCGTCGATCGTTCGTTGTACGGTGATAAACCGTACCGTTTGTGCCGGAAATGGCTACTGTAACGAACTCGACTTTTACAGCGGCATTCCCATCTGTACCGCAAGTCACGATTGAAACGGTCATTGCTGTTGTAGCGGAAATGGCTGTTACGCGTTCTTGTCCGACAGGTGGCGACCCAGCATCGAATGCCGCACCGCGACCGCAGCTGCTAGCAGCCGGGGCACGCGGACTTCGTCATTAGGAGGGCTTCTTAAAATGACCTACCGTCAAAACCTCGTCCTGGGGCTATTCGTGGCCCTGTCGCTGTCGCCGGCTGCGGCGAAGTTAACCAATGCTGCGGCGCAGCCGGGGCAAGCCGCCGCTTCAACGAACGGCGACGTACCGGAAATCACACTGCGGCGCAGTGCCGCTTCGGCCGCCGGTAAACCGGCAGCCTGGAAGTCCAGCAGTTTCGACGCGGGCGCCGACATCCGCTTCAAAAGGCCAGGTGTGGCCGCCCCGAATGCTGTCGCGGCGCAGCACGTCAGCAATGTGACCAGTCCGACTTCAACTTCGCCGCAACAGTCCGCCGCGGTCACCAAACGCTCGAATCAGCCGGCAATCGGCGCAGCTGCCGCGTCCCAGTCGCAGGCTCCAAAAATCGAACAAAATCGAAACGCCGCACAACACGGCGTGCCGAACCTCGCGTCCGCGGCTCCGCAAGCATCTCATGCACCGGCCGCGCCGGCCCAAGTTGCAGAGGCCCGTCCACTGGCAAAGATCGCTGAGAGCGCCTATGCGCCTGTGACTCAAGCTATCGCGGCCGAGCAAATTGAACGATCTGATTCAACTTCTTCGATGAGCCTGGCTGCCAAACTCAATCTTCAAGCTGCGGCCAGCGCTGCCAGTGAGCCGGCGACCGCCGACACTCCACGACCGGAAGTACGACTTACTGACGAGCAGCTGCAGCTCGTATCGCAAATCTTGATGGATAACCAGGTAATACGAGCTGCACAGGAAGAGACGCTTCCGCCAGCGCCAGGCGACGTAAATAACAGAACCAACGGAACTAGCGGAACGAAACATGACGTGCCGCACCTGGATGGCGACCCGATGTACTACGGTGAATGCTGCCCGCCTCAGCCCCGTCTGTTCTGGACGGCCGGCGTGGAAGCCACCTTTTTGAACCCCGACTTGAACACCGACGGCGTGAGTGTCGACGTCGAAGAAATCGACGAAAACCGCCATGATATCTGCACGACTCTGTCCAACGATATCGATTCGATTTACGTCTCGCCGCGGATCTGGCTGGGCGTGCAAGGTTGTGCCTGGGGTGCGAACCTCCGTTACTGGCATTTTCAAGCTTCGGAAGGCGCTTACGACCCGAGCATTGGTGGTCTGGGCACCTGGACCGACTACGATTGCGGCGTGCCCGACTTCGGCTTCACTACCTGCAGCCGTTTGGAAGCCTACACGATCGACCTCGAACTCACCCGCCGGTTCTGCCTGAACGATTGCGCGATGCAAGCTGCCATGGGTATCCGTCACGCCGAAATCGACCACGACGAATCGCTGTGGGCGTTGGCCAATGCCGACCAAGGCTTGCTCACGGGTATGGCCCGGGCGAATCGCCTGTCGCGGGGCACCGGCCTGCAGTTCGGCCTATATGGCCGCAAGCCGATATTCCCATGTTCCTGCGTGCACTGGTTCTACAACGCGCGTTGGTCGGCTTTGTGGGGCCCCACACAAACGTCCGTTGAAACGTTCGCCTCGGTGCATACTGTTGCCGACCCGAACATTTCGGGCAGTGCCGCGTCGGTCAACGGTGCTTACACGAATGTGGATGACACGCTGTTCATCGGCGAGCTCCAGCTCGGTCTGGAATGGGACTACTGCCTGCAATGCGTGCCCGCAAACGCCTTTTTCCGGGCTGCGCTCGAATATCAGCGATGGGATGGCGGCAAGGGCTTTTCGCAGTCTCAGTCGTTCGCCGGGGCGGAGATCGTCGGCCAGGTCGACCCCGTGTCGATTATCACGGCAAACGCCGCCGCTTCCGTTCCGCAAATGGACCTGATCGGTATCGCCCTGTCGACCGGCCTGACGTGGTAGGCGTCAAGCCGTCGATGGAATCGCTGGTTGGTCACGAGCTACTCGTCGACTCAAAACCAACTGCGCAATAATAAAGGCGCCCTGCTGCACCATTGCAACAGGGCGCCCTTTTCGTTTCATGGCCCAGAGTCGAGACTAGAAGCTCATCGCCGAGCTGAAGCCACCCGCGAAGACGCGAGCCTTGACAGTCGTGGTGATCGACTTCGTAACGCCGTCGACGACGACTATTTCGATGTTGCTCACTTCGGCGCCGGCTTCCGAGAAGTTCTCACCCGATGCCGCATACGGGCCTTCAGCCGCGTAGGCGTTCTCGCTGTGGGCGTCGCCATTAGGCACGCAATCCGGACATTCACCACCCAGGCGAATGTTCGCGAACGAATTGCCGGCCGCGGCCGACCACGGTTCCTTCTTCGCGCGGTCCGCAAAGGCGGCAACCGCCGTTCTGAGAGCCGCCAGCGTAGCCCTTGCCACGGATGGCCAGAGCGTCGTTGTCCGACATCACGGTCAGGCCCGAAAGCCCCATGTCCGCCAACGCGTCGGCCGAAATTCCGTTGGCCGCATTAGCGGTTGAGGCGGCCACGCCAATCAGCGTGGCGACTAGCGTCGAAAGAATAGCTTTGCTCATCTTGGGTGTCGTCTCCTGGAAAGAGGGGGGAAGAATGGGGGATTGGGTCGAGCAGACCGCATTAATTGCCAGAACTACGGAGTCCAACTAGCTTGCTTATTCCGGCTTAACAGTCTCTCATGGTATCCAGGAAAAATGCTTAGTCAATCACCTATCCACCACAAAGCACTCAGTCTTCCTGGATTGTCCAGTCGCAGTGAATTTGACGGTGGATTTAGCGGTTTTGCCGCAAGCGCAGGCTTCGACCGACGACAGACTCATAATCGCAAAGAGCACGAGAAGATGAGCAGCCTGAATTCACCAATTTGTCTATGATGACAATTGGAAACGCAGCACTGAACGGCGGCAGGCAGGTTCAATGGCCGTAGCTCAAGCGTCCGCTAAGATGAGGGTGGAGGTTTTTGGCCATCTTAGCAAAAACCCGATGGTTTTGCTCGAAGGTAACGCCATTCCCGGATGGTCTCGGGCGTAATTGCCTGCGAACTACCGCAAACCCGCCAGCTCCTGCAGCAGGTGCCAGTTCTCCAGCCGGTCCTGCTTGGCGTGCAGCAGCGTTTCCGACGGGTTGCCGTCCTTGTCGAAGTGCTTGGCGAAGCGGCCTTCGCTGCGGGCGAAGTCGATGAAGTCGACCACTTCGCCCGTCTTGGGATTGGTGCACCAGTCGTCCTTCACGGCCGGGTTGCCTTGCAGCGACAGCCGCTCCTTGATCGTGTCGCCCTTGCGCGGATCGTAGATCAACAGCGGGAACGCCCGCGTATCGACCGCCAGCCGGGCCTGCTCGCCGGCCATGTTGTCGGCCACGCCGTGCTCCGGCTGGCAGGTGGTGTAGCAGCGACGATGGCCGGGCCGTCGAACTCCAGCGCGCCGAGCACCGACTTGTAGAAGTGGTTGATGTGGGCGCAGGTCGTCTGGGCCACGAACGTCCGCGGGTGCATCATGGCGATCTGGGCGATCTCCTTGCGGCGCTCCTGCTTGCCGGCGATCGCCTTGCCGTGAACGCTCATCTTGGTGTTCTGGCCGGTGTAGCTGCTGGTCGAGGCCTGGCCGCCGGTGTTGGAGTAGACCTGCGTGTCGAGCACGAAGACCTTGATGTTCATGCCGGAGGCGAACATCCGCGACAGCGACTGGAAGCCGATGTCGAACATCGCGCCGTCGCCGCCGATGCACCAGAGCGGCTTGTCCTGCCAGCCCATCTGGTCCCAGCGCGATGCGCACGCCCATCGCATCGGCCGGGGCGTTTTCGAACAGCGAGTTGGTCCACGGCACGAGGTACGGGTTGTACGGATAGGTCGAGGTGTAGACCGTGTTGCAGCCGGTGGCGGCGACGATGCCCCATTGGTCGCCGTACTTGGCGCCGGTGGCCGCGCACATCATCCGCAGGGCGGTCCCTTCGCCGCAGCCGGCGCACGAGCCGGCCCCGCCGACGTAGACGTGCGTCTGCTCCTTGAGCATCATGTCGATGAGCAGGTTGTCGTTGATGTACCGGTCGTCGGACGGGCCGATGTTCTTGAAGATAGCGATGGCTCTTGCGGATGCTCGTCCATCACCGGCTCGGTCTTGGGAATCATCTTCAGCGCGAGGTCGTCGCAGACGGTGACGCACTCGGCGCAGCCCTTGCACTTGCTGGGGTCGATGATGATGTGCGAACATGCCGCCTTCGCCGAGCCTTCTTCTTGCGGGCCGTCGTAGTACTTGCGGGTCTTCGACCACTGGCCTGCGAACATCTCGCCGGTCGGCCTCGTCGGGATCGCGGCCAGCTTCTGCTTCGAGCTCCGGCTTCGGCGATCACTTTGCCGAGGATCGCCGTGTCGGGGCAATGGGTGACGCAGTCCATGCAGCCGGTGCAGTTCTCGGGGATGTACTCCGGGATTTCCGGCGCGATGTAGCTGAAATCGCGCAGCGTGGCCGTGCCGGCCGGAATCAGCGAGCGGGCCAGCGACAGATCGGCCGGCAGTTCCTTCTCGCCGATGCCTTCTTCGTAGCCGCGGATGATGCGCTCGTTGAAGTCGTCGACGTCGAGAATCGGCAGCTTGACCTGCTTGTAGCCGGCGATCGACCAGCGTGCCGTAGCAGTTGTTGTTGTAAGGATCGCGCTCGTTGGCTTCGTTCATCGAACGAGGAAGTTCGGCGGTGGCCATGGTAGTACCTGATCGTTGTTAGTTGTCGGTTGTAGCTGTTCGAGACAGTCGGCAATCATCGATAGCTGCAGCTATCAATTGACACGACTCACGCGTGTCCATTCCCTTCGTAAATCACTTCCCGCGGGATCTCCTGCATTTCGCTGTAGCCGCGCTTCACGCAGTCAAGATTGTCCTGCACGACCTGCTCGCCGCGCTTGCCGAAGTACTTGCGCAGCGCCTTTTCGACGCCGGCATACACCGGCTCGTCGGTCATGTTGCTCGCCTGGCGATACGGCGTGAGCTTCAGAAACGCGCCCAGCAGCACGATGCCCTGCATGCGCATCTGCAGGTCGGCCTCGGAGGCCACCTCGCGGGCAATCTGCACCATGTCGATGAAGTACACGCGCAGCTGCTTTTCGCGGATCGTCGTTCTTGTCGCGCGTCGGGAATCCGCTGCCAGACGTCCACCGGATTCGTGTACGGGCTATTGCATGAAGATCGCGCCGCCCTGCGACCAGGCCGTCCAGCGGATTGCCGCTGAACAGGGCCGTCGTGTCGTTGAGCACCACGAGGTCCACGTACTCCAGTTCGCTGTGCGAATAGATGTGCGAGTCGGCGATCGTCAGGTAGTACGTCGTCGGCAGGCCCTTCTTTTCCGAGCCGTACTTCGGGATAGGCCTGCACGTCCTTGCCGAACACCTGCCCGCCGATCGTGGCGATGACTTTGTTCGTGGTCACCGAGCCGAAGCCGCCGATCGAATGGCCGCGCATCGAAAACGCGCCCGGCGGCCGCAGGTCGGGATCTTCTTTCACCTTGAGCGCCAGTGCGATGCTTGATGCCGACGCTGAAGAAGTCCTGGCCGTCGTGCATCATGTTTTCGAAGATGGCGATAGATGTCGCCGGGCCGCACGTCGCGGCTGCCCAGCCCCGCGGCACCGTGATAAATCCTCGGCACGCGGTCGATCCGCTCCTGGCCGTTCTGGCCGGTCACCGCGTCGCAGAACGCGGCTTTGATCTCGCGCGTGAGATGGTTGCCGGTCGTCGAGAGCGGGTCGTCCATCCGCTCGATCACGGTGAACGCCTTGGCAGTGCTTCAGGGCCTCGACGATCTGCACGGCCGGGAACGGCCGGAAGCAGTACACGTTGAGGCAGCCCGGCCTTGATTCCCTTTTCCTTCGCGCAGCCAATCGACCGTGGTCTGGGCCGTTTCCATGTAGCAGCCCATGCCGACCAGGATGTATTCGGCATCGTCGCAGCGGTACGGCATCACGAAGTCGTATCGCCGGCCCGTCTTCTGATAGAACTCCTCGAACGCCTCCTGCAGCGCCGGCTCCACCTGGTCGTAATACCAGCGCTGGGCGATCTTGCCTTTCATGTACGAATCTTGATTCTGCACGACGCCCGACATCATCGGGATTCGCCGGGTCCATCAGGTTCATGAGCTTCTCTTCGGGCTTGCCGACGAACTCCTCGCATGAACTCCGGCTCGATCAGCCGCACGCTTTCCACCGTGTGCGTGGTGAGAAAGCCATCCTGCACGTTGAAGAACGGCGTGTGACGACGCTTCGGCCGCGCGGCGCGCGATCAGGCACAAGTCGCCCGCTTCCTGCGCGTTGCGGGCGAACAGCATGCCCCAGCCGCAATCGGCGACGCTCATCACGTCGTCGTGGCCGGCGTGCACGTTGAGCCCCTGGCTCGTCAGCGCCCGGGCACCGATGTTGAACACGGCCGGCAGCCGCTTGCCGGCGATCGTGTAGAGCACTTCCTTCATCAGCACGAGGCCTTGGCCGGAAGTGAAATTCGTCACCCGCCCGCCCGCCGCCGCGAAGCCTTCGCAAAACGAGGCCGACGAGTGCTCGCTCTCCGGCTCGACGAACACGAGCTGGTCGCCCCACAGATTCGGCACGCCGTTCACCACGGCCTGGTTGAAGCCGCCGCCCATCGTCGTGGAGCTGGTGATCGGGAACGCACCGCAGCCTTGCGAAATGTGCGTCTCCACCCACACCACGGCTTCGGCACCGTCGCACGTGGTGGGAATGCCCGGGTACTGGAATTTCTCGATAACCCGTTCTACGAGCGGAATATCGGTCGTCGTCCGATCAATCGCTTGGGTAGCCATCGCTTGCTCCCTGCAGTAGTCACCGCTTGCGGCTTAGCGCGAACACGCCTCGCCATCGCCACCTGGAAACACCACCACCAACGGCCCGCGGACGAGCCGCTGGCGCTCACTGCGCTGATCAAGAATTCCAAACCCTCACCCGGAACCTCACAGCAAGTGAGGACCCGGGGGAGGGTTCGCGTCGCGCGTCGTGTTGTCTGGGCAGGACCGTCGTGGAAGAGAAAAAGGAACGCGGTGGTCGGCCTACTCTAAATTCCGTCAATGAGAATTATAGACACCGGCTAATATCCTATACAATTTCTAGAGCCGTTGCCAACGAAAATCGGCCGCGCCGAAAAACCCAGGACGCAACCCATTGGCCAGCCCCTGGATGCGCTCCAAACGTGGCCGAGCAGCCATCCGCCGGAGCCGGAGCGATCGCTATGATCCAAACCGTCGCCGATCTCTGTCGCGAGCACGAACTCAGCGTGCGCCGAGCTGTCGCAGCGCAGCGGGCTGGAAGAAGGCCGCACGTTGGCGATCGTTCTCGGCCGCTGGACACCCAGCCCGGCGGAGCGCCAAAAAATCGCCGCCGTCTTCAACGTGCCGGTCGACCAGATCGCCTGGGGACACAAAACCCCGATCCAACACCTCTACGGCCATGGCCCCGGCTGACGACTAAGCCGCGTCGCTTGCGACGCGCAGTTTGTTCTCACAGCTCTTCGCTTCACACTCCCGCTCCCCGCGCACCGCTCATCTCGGCTAAACTATACCGCGGGGGCAGTAACACTTTTCTTTTTCGGAGCATAAATCCATGGAAACAAGCTCTCAGGTCGTTGTGGCTGCCGATCATCGTGTCCGGCATCGCATTGTTCTTCGCCAGCTTGGCGGCCTGGATGCTGTTGCCGCATCACAAGCCGGAGTGGAAGGGTCTGCCCAACGAGGACGCGTTCTTGCAAGCGCTCCGCAGCGCTCGAATTGCGTCCCGGCCAGTACATGTTCCCGTACTCGTGCAAGCCGGAAGATTGGAAAAGCGAAGAGTTCAAACGCCGTCGCGAGGCAGGGCCGACCGGCACACTCACCGTCTGGAAAAGCCGCCCAACATGGGCGTGAACATGCTCTGCACGGTGCTGTTCTTCACGATCGCGAACTTCGTGATCGCCTACCTGGCCGGCATGGCGCTTCCACCGGGCGACCGATTTTCTGACCGTGTTCCGCTTCGTCGGCACGGCCGGCATCCTCACCTACGGCACGGCCAACATCCTCAACGGCATCTGGTTCGGCCGCAAAATGATCGCCGACATCATCGACGGCATCGCCTACGGCCTGATCACCGGCCTGATCTTCGCCGCCCTGTGGCCCGCCGCAACAGTCGGCGCATGACATCGACCGCTGAATCCGATCGCCCAAGTCGCCCATTGGCTTGCCTCTTCGCGTTCCGCCGTCGTGCTCACCGGCGCCGGCATCAGCACCGAGAGCGGCATCCCCGACTTCCGCTCGCCCGGCGGCGTGTGGTCGAAGTATCGCACGGTGTTCTTCGACGAATTCCTGGCCAGCGCCGACGGCCGCTACGAATACTGGCGGCAAAAGTGCGAAATGCACCGCGAGTTCGGCCCGGCCCAGCCGAACGCCGGCCACCAGGTTCTCGCACGCTGGGAAGCGGCCGGCCGACTCCGCGGCGTGATCACGCAAAACATCGACGGCCTGCACCAAATGGCCGGCAGCCAGCAGCGTGCTGGAGCTGCACGGCACGGCCCGCCAGGCCGCCTGCCTCGATTGTCGCGCCCGCTACGACATCGAACCGCTCGTCGCACAATTCGCTAGCCGAAGACCGCGTGCCCGATTGCCCACAGTGCGGCGGCCGGCTCAAGCACGCCACCATCTCGTTCGGCCAAATGCTGCCGCCCGACGTGCTCATGGAAGCCACGCGCTGGTCGCGCGAAGCCGACCTGATGCTCGCGATCGGCTCGTCGCTCGTCGTGACACCCGCCGCCGACCTGCCGCGCATCGCCAAAGAACGCGGTGCGCCGCCTGGTGATCATCAACCGCGATCCGACGCCGCTCGACGCGATCGCCGACGCGACGCTCCGCGGCTCGATTGGCGAAGCGTTGACCGCGCTCAACGGTGCGGTTGGATTGTCATAAGCCTTGTGCTTGCGCGCTTACGAATTGCTTCGATTCGTCACTAAGTTTAGCGAGCGGTACGGACAGAATCTTTCCATCGGCGCGCTTCAGGCGCACGATGTCGCCTGTGGTGCCTAAGAACTCGGCATCCACGCTGAATTTCCCGGTGCGGTCCGTCCATTTGCGCATGGCACCCGTCGAACCGACATCGGCATCGGCCGACTTGCCGACAAGTAGCGCTGCAGCCTGCTGCGCCGCCGCGGTGCCGGGAAACTTCGTGATAACTCGCTTCAGTGCGGCCTGTCCCTTTGTCGAACGATCTTGTGCAAACAGCACTTGAGCCCGGTGCAGCTCCTGAGCTTGTTGGAGCAACCGTTTTTGAGCCGCTGTTTCCGAGAACCTGGCTTTGGCCTCGTCGCTCTTCTCCCTCACTGGGGGCAATTGGCCGAAGTCTCCGGCCGTCGATGCGATCAGCCAAGCGGATTTCCAAGCGTCCGGTGGCGAAGCCATCTCGGCCTGTTGTAAATTCTCTTCGGCGTGCGCGACAATCGAGTCCACGACAGCACGAATCCGTTTGCCTTCCGGTGTCAGTGCGAGCGAATCGTACACTCGTGCCAGATCTTGCTCCACAGGCTTCAAGACCGCCATCGCTCGATGGAATTCTCCCGCCTCGACGTCGGGCCGCGCCTCTTCCGACGCCTCGGTCAGTGCCTTCAGTTGCTCCGCATCGGGCAACCGGCCCGTCTGCTCGAGGCTTTCTGTGAGCATCGACTGGAGTTCATCAACTGACTGACCTCCAGCCTTCAACACCAACGCCTTGCCGTCGGAATCAACGACGTACACGCCCGGTATCGCCGTCGATGGCCGCGGGTAACTGCGTTCCCAGGTGCGAAACTCGGGACTTTCAACGTTGATCCGTGCGTGCACGAACTGCGCGGTAATTGGACGCAGGCTTTCCTCTGTATCCAAAGTTTTGAGGAGCCCCTGGCAAATCGGGCACGTATCCGAATAGGAGACGGCGAACATGGGCCGCTTTGACTGTTTCACTTCGCGCACCGCGTCCGCCAGATTGTAAGCCGGCGCGGCATCCTTTGCCGGCGTAGGCTGGGCATTCGCAACCGATAGGGCAAACGTGGCGCCCAACAACTGATAGACAAATCCGCGACCCAACTTGCGAAGTTTCATGTCAGAAACGGAGCCTCCGAAATGCTTGCAAAGAAAGAAACGCAGCGCCCGCCGCTCAACGCCATGCCCACTCGCGATTTTATCTCGCGCTGGCGACAGCCGTCAATAAAACCCGTCACGGCGTTCGTTTCGGCCGTGGCACTCGGCCTTTCCACGCCGCGGGGTCACCCGTTTTACGCTTCGCTACACGGCGTTTTTTGCCACCATCGCCGTCCCGCTCGCTTACAGCCGACACGGGTTTGCCGATCTGGTCGCGCAAACTGCCGATGCGGTCGCGGATCGTGGCCGCTCGCTCGAATTCCATTGCCTCGGCCGCGGCGAACATTTCCGCTTCGAGCTCGGCGATGTATTCCTCGGTGATGTATTCGGTCTCGTCGGTACGACCTACTTTGGCATTTGCTTCGGCGTGGGCCGCTGCTTCCGCTTCGATTCCAGCGAAGATCGCTTTCTTGATCGTCTCCGGCGTGATGCCGTGCTCGCGGTTGTATTCTTCTTGAAGCGTGCGACGCCGAGCCGTCTCCTCGATCGTCCGCTGCATGGCTTCTGTCACCCTGTCGGCATACAGGATGACTTTCGCATTGACGTTCCGTGCTGCCCGGCCAATCGTTTGCATGAGCGCCGTTTCGCTCCGCAAGAAGCCCTCTTTGTCGGCGTCGAGAATCGCCACGAGGGACACCTCAGGCAGATCGAGCCCCTCGCGTAGCAGGTTCACGCCCACCAGCGCTTCAAATTTGCCTTGCCGCAAATCGCGCAACAGCTCCACTCGCTCGAACGCATCGAGTTCGCTGTGCAGCCATTTGCACAGTAAGCCCTCGTCGGTGAAGTAGGTCGCCAAATCTTCGGCCAGGCGCTTGGTGAGCGTCGTCACCAATACCCGCTCGCCCGCCGCCGACCGTTCGCGAATCTGCTCCAGCAGATGGGGCACCTGCCCGCGGGCGGAAACGACCTCCACGACGGGATCCAACAAACCGGTTGGCCGTACCACTTGCTCAATCACCTCGCCACCGGTCCGCTCTAATTCGTATGGTCCCGGCGTGGCGGAAACATAAACTGCCTGCTTGATCCGCTCCTTCCACTCGTCAAATTTGAGCGGCCGGTTGTCGAGTGCGCTGGGCAGCCGAAAGCCGTGTTCGACGAGGGTTTCTTTGCGACTGCGGTCGCCGTTGAACATCGCCCCCACTTGCGGCACCGTGGCGTGCGACTCGTCGACAAACAGCAAATAATCCTTGGGGAAGAAATCGAACAGAGTGTACGGCGGCTCGCCCGCATTGCGACCGCTGAGAGGCCGGCTGTAATTCTCGATCCCCGGGCAGTAGCCCATTTCCATCATCATTTCCACATCGTACCGCGTCCGCGCGCTGAGCCGTTGGGCCTCCAGCAGCTTGCCCTGCGACTTGAACAGCTCCAGTCGCTCGCGTAGCTCGCGGCGAATCTCATCCACCGCGGTGTGGATTCGCTCTTCCGGCAACACGAAGTGCTTGGCCGGGTAGATAAAGGCTTGCTCCAGACTGTCGACCACCTCACTCGACACCGGGTGGATGATCGAAATTCGCTCGATTTCGTCCCCCCAGAACTCAATCCGATAGGCAAACTCCTCGTAGGACGGCCAGACTTCGACCGAGTCGCCTCGTACCCGAAATTTACCGCGCGACGGGTCGGTGTCATTCCGCTCGTACTGAATATCGACGAGCTTGGCCAGCATCGCGTCACGGTCAATCACGTCCCCCTTGCCGACTCCAACCATCATCTGCCGGTAGTCCTCCGGCGAGCCCAATCCGTAAATGCACGACACGCTCGCCACGACAATTACATCCCGCCGGCTCACGAGAGAGCTCGTCGTGGCCAACCGCATTCGGTCGATTTCTTCGTTGATCGAAGCATCTTTCTCGATGTAAATGTCGCGCTGCGGAATGTATGCCTCCGGCTGATAGTAGTCGTAGTAACTGATGAAATAGTTCACCGAGTTGTACGGGAAGAATTCCTTGAACTCAGCATAGAGCTGCGCTGCCAACGTTTTGTTGTGCGACAACACGAGCGCCGGCCGCTGCACCTCTTGAATGACGTTTGCCATCGTGAACGTCTTGCCCGAACCGGTAACGCCCATGAGCACGTGCTCGCGTCGCCCGCTGCGCAGACTGTCCACGAGCTGCCGAATCGCCTCCGGTTGATCACCGGCCGGTTCAAATGGTGCCTGCAAACGAAATTCCAACGTTATTCCCCCGATCCAAGCTCTTCCACGGGACAGGTAATGAGAAGAGCCGAACTCATCATTCTACGTCGACGGCACCTAGCAAACCAAGCAGCAAATTCGCCGACACGCTTTGCGGTGTGGCAGCGTAGCACGTGAACGGCATAATCGCAGGCCCCTTTCGGTGCGGCCGGACTAGATCAATTTTGAATTATGAATTTTGAACACTCGACGACATCCAAGAAACTGGTCCTCTTCGAGGATGGTTGTTGGCCGCAATGCAACGACGAGACGCAGCCGTTGCGGAAACTCGGGCAACATGTGTTCGAGTCGGCGACCTGACGGGATTATCCATTCAGGCTTGATGAGCGTTATTCGCAGCATGGCCCATTCGAATAGAAGTCGTCGCGCGGATGGGGCGGTATCGGTTGTGTCCTAAGCGCAGCACATAGAGCGCGGACCGCGCGCTGACCGCAGCGCAAGGCGCGAAACAACGCGCGGCCTCCCTTGCGTCTATCTGTACACTAATTCAGTACTTGCCCGGTTAGTCTAGCAAATCGCAGCGGCGTTTCAACAAGTTTTTTTGGCCAGCAGAAAGGCGCATTGTGGAGCAGATGAGCACGGAAAATGAAACCTGGGACAACATGAGGTGTGGCAGACACATCACAAACGTGAGTCCGCTCCGGAGGGCTCTTCCTCAGCAGGAATCTCAATCGTGCTTGCGCTGAGGTCGATTTCACTCCGCGCAACTGCATGGTGCCAAGCGAGCGGACGGCCATAGTATAGCCAATTCGCAAGCCTGCGCACTTGGCTAGTCTTGCATTTGATTCCACCATACTCTACCCGCCGCGAATGAGTTCTTATAGAGCTTCATCCCATCGGCTGCCGTCTTCAAACTGGATATCAAGATGCTTGGCGTTGAGCCTGAACATCGTCATGGCGCGCAGAAGTTCTGCCGCGAGTCCTGCTTCATTCTCGTTATCCTCTGGACCGGCCGCTTTCGCCCACCGCTCGTCGACGACGTGGCAAAAACATAGTCTGCTGCTGTCACCGAGGCGCATGACGGCTTCCGTAAAATTCTCGTCTACGTCTACTGCTACGAGCCCCGCTCGAAGAATTTGTTCACGGGTCATGGACGAGTGGCAATGCACCGAACGGTTCGCAGTGCTGACGTGTACGCGGTAAGATAACGGACAGCTGCGACATTGGAGGCATTTGTTTGTCCCGATCGCTTCATCCAGTACTCTAACCGGAAAGGCTCGTGCCGATCCAGAACTCATTATTTATCTCTAGTGGCCACCATGCCCATACTCGTCTACGCTGTCGAGAAAACTGAGCTTCAGCCCTTTGAGATGCCGGCTCGATTCAAGCACGACATCACCTACTTTGCCGCACAGGTTGGCGAACAAGGCGTGCCCGAAACAATCGCCCAGGGAGAATGGTGGGTACGACTGGAAGATGCTCAACGTCTGTACGACGAGGGCGTCATTCGAATCGTCTCACCGCTCGATAGTGCCAACTCCGTCGAAGTCGAAATTACTGAAGAGCAGGAAGCGTGGCTCAAATGGATGATTCAACATGAGATCGAACACGTACGGCTGGAGTAGCGGCGTTCGGCAAGGCCGGCTTGCTGATTGTTCCACGGATTGAACCGTTTCCTCGAAATCCTTGGCAATTGAGCAAAGATGGAATGAATGATGTCGAAAAGAACCACTGATCCTGGCCGGGTTACCGTCGAGAACGTGAACGTACCCGGATATACCGTTCAGGTCGATGTCGCCAAGTACGAAGCGATGCGAAAGGCGACTCCTCGCCGATCTTCCGAAGAAGGCACCCGGCTTCACACAGGCAGAGATTCGGCAAGCCGTCCTAAAGCACCTACCAGAAGATCTCTTTCCCGGTGGCGCGAAGGCGGCTTGGCGGGCAAAGGTAGTGCAGTTGGATCTGGAAGCGAAGGGCATAGTCGATCGTGAGGCGACAAAGCCACTTCGTTGGCACGTACGAAAAGCGATAAAAGGCAAACGGTGACCAGGAATGGAGTCATAATACCTTCCGACTTTGGCACGGATAAGTGGCGACGCTGGGACGGTTAGATGACAATCCGTCCCAGTCAACTTTCAACGTCTTGAGGGAGTGGAAATGCATTACGAGCGAATGATTGACGAATACTTGGCTGGCCCCACGCTCTTGCAAGACGCAGTTTCGGGAATGTCGGAGCAAGACTTTGATGCTCGACCGGTGCCCGGTAAATGGTCGACGCGAGAAGTCGTCTGTCACATCGCAGACTTTGAGCCAATTTACGCCGACCGCATGAAGCGCGTGATCGCTGAAGAGCAGCCCACATTTTTTGGCGGCGACCCTGACATCTTTGCGGCCGGACTCGCGTACGGGAATCGGGGCGTAACCGATGAACTTGTGCTGGTGGCGGCGGTGCGGCGGAACATGGCTGTTATTCTGCGTACCCTCAGCGATGAAGCCTTTAAGAGAACGGGCAATCACTCTGAGGATGGGTCGCTCTCGCTTGAGACGCTGCTACATCGCATCACGGCACATATTCCCCACCATGTGCGTTTGATCAACGAAAAACGGCAAGCGCTGGCGGCCAAAGTGTGAAGCGGCACGCGGTCTAAGAATTCGCATCGACAGGCATGGAGTGAGATAAATAACTGAAGCTTTCCAGCGCTGCATTTCCGGTATGTCGGAGTTCAATGTCTCATCTGTGGCCAAGGCAGGCAGACTTCAATCTTTGGCCGCATTGGCGGCGAGGTGAAAACATGGCTAATCAACTGTCGCGCCGAAACTTTATCGCCTCGGGCGCTGGCGCAGTGATCCTCGGAATGGGAAGTTCAAACGGCTCGCGGAAGCCGCAGTGAACGCCGCCATGACGTAAATCAAATGACTCCTGTCAGGATCGACCGCCGCGGCGCGCTCCTTGGGGAGGTGCGCTTGTTGCCATCTATCTGAGGTCGATTTCACCTCCGCACGCAAGCTCTGGACGTTACTTGTCGTCGGAATGTCGCGCTGACTCCGACCGGTTCTAAACATGCACGCGAGCGTCGCTTCACTTGGCAATCAGCGTAGCTCTCGTCGTAAACTTCGTCCGTCGCTGCCAACGATTTGCGATTCGCATCGTTTTTGTACAGGACGGGTAAGTCGTAACCGAACTCGACAAGGAGAGCCATAATCCCCGCTAGTCCGGCAATGCGACGAAGAATGCCTCATCGATGCCGCGCCAAGTAGTCCAACGATGATCTGCACGACAGTGGCTGGTTCGGGAACGACGCTTTGCGATGAACTGCTTGAGCCGTTTGCGAGGTTTTTTCGCCATATCACGTAATCGGCAGCGCCTACAATGCCGTCTCCGTTTCCGTCGGCACCAGCAAACTGTTTCACCGACGAACCAAACGTCTTCCTCCAGACAACGTAGTCGACCGCATCCACACCACCGTCTTCGTTGTAGTCGCCGATGAGTACTAACGAACTTGGATCCTGTATCTCCACAAACTGAGCGACATTCTCGTACCGTGGCCCCATGGCTTCGTTGGAGATCAACAACGCACTCGTGAGGATATTGATCCCAGTGGCCGCCTCCCACACTCCCTCGTTGGCGAAGCGTATTGCGAACCGAACATCGTTGCGAAGAGTTGCCTCGATGTCGGGCATCCAGAGACCAACGGTGTAGATTCCGTCAGGGAGATTACCCGGTATCGCTAAGTGCGTTGTAATGAAATCGGTCTCGCCGCCGGTCCAAAACCTCGGGTCGACACTTAATGCCGCTGTCAGAAAATCTCCCGTCGAATTGTTTCGAAGCACGACTTCGACATTCCGGGGATTAAACAGCTCGCCAAATCCGACATTTTTTATCGTGAACTCCAACGGCATCACTCCACCGGGGCGAATTTCCTTCGGCAGGGAGGCTGTCACGAGCTCGAATCGGTAGCCGAGCCGTCGTTGAATCTCATCAAAGCTGCCCTCATCCTTCCACTTCTGAATAACATCCGGATGGTAATCAAGATTCAAGTAGTCAGTGTGCAGTCTTTCCATTTCGGCAATCGCTCGAGACGAATCGTTACGGGCATGAGAGGCGCAAGTTTCACCGCCATGAACGGCAAATTTGCTTTCGCCGCCAATGTAGTCCAGTTCACGGCTTAGAGGCCAAAGCGCACCGGGGTTCACATAGGTCCCGACATCTGCGGGTGAAGACAAGAAGCAATCGTTGAGATGGCCGACCCTGGACAGATCACTGCCGTCAAACGCATTGGCAGCTGTTATGACAGCTGAGTCGGATTGCTGGGAACCGCCAAAGATTTCTCGCTTGAAGTGCGGGTAACGGACACCAACCGTTCGGTCGACAGGCAGCGCATCGAGGATGGCGTGCAAAATTTCGCTGCGATCGACCGGATTGTCTAGACCGTTGGTTGAATTGTGCCATTCGCCCCAGGAGCCGATGAAGCCCGCATCCAAATTAAAAATCACGTCTTTGTTCTGTTCCCAGAGGGGCTTCAACTGTTGGATATGGTTCAAGATAACAGCTTTGGGCGCATCCGGTTCCTGCCATCCGTCGTTGTAGGCCAAGCGAAATTTGACCTTCAAACCGCTGGCACGTGCGACATCAAACCCATGTTGAATCGAATCGAGAAACGACTGACTGAGCGGCTGATTGCGGAAACTGGTGGCGACCACGCGACCCCACACCAACGTTTGTCCCTTAGCGCGGATCTGTGAATAGTTCGACGGATTAGTTAGCGTTGTATAGCGGAGAAATCCACGCTCCGGATTAAGGAACTCAGTCGTGGTAGACTGAAATGCGATTGACTGCATCGGCACTTGTGCATTGGCCTCGTGCGGACCGAGCAAACCGGCCATCAAAACGAATAGTAATCGCCAATCGTTGCCAAGCGCACTCAACTTCATAAACTTCGCATCTCCACGGCTCTTTTCAGCAACGTACAATCGAGACCGATCACCAACTTCGAAAGTCAACTCATCTTCCATTTCTTCCTTGTCAGCGACGAACACAACAGACCGATCAGCAACAGCACAAGGCCATGCGGCTCGGGAATCGCGCTACCGACGCCTTGGAGTGAAGCGCTGCCCGCCCCGAGATTCGAATTGCCAAAGTGTTGCTTCCACCAAGCGTAGTCCGCCGCATCGACAGTGCCTGCGCTTCCGCCGCTTTCGTTGCCGTTACCGTTCAGGTTGAAGTTCGTTCCCAGATTTTCCCGCCAGACGACGTAGTCGGCGGCATCGACGACTAGATTGTTGTTGTAATCGCCGGGCAGCGCGGTTGCTGTGATTTCGCGGATGATCACTTCATGCAGCGTGATATGGAATCTGCCATGGCTAGCCCATGGAACCCCCACCTGCAGTTCAAACGCGCCTCCCGTTCCAGCACCGGAGGGGTCATCGGGGTCGAAGTTCGCAATGGAATCGCCAACCCCGTTGGGTGGGTCATGGTAGATGCTGGAGGGCGTATCCAGCGGCTTGACCAACTCAACCATTTGTCCCTTGGGCACGCCCGTGATGTCAAATTCGTAGTTGAGGTCTTCCTGTGACGCAAAGCCTTAGTGGCGTCGATTCCATCGTAATCTTTGAGAATGATTCGAAATCCGGATTGAGTGCCCGGAACGCCGCCATTGTCAAGTACGTTGACGTGGTCATTTTGCACCGTGAGCTTTACTGCCAGTTCGAAGGTGTTCGCGTCGAACACGAGATGGTTCGCTTCCGTTGCGTTCATCGCATATACGAGTGCGCCGTCGAGGCCGCCGCCGCCGGCGCCCGCGCCCCGACATCGACATCGACGACGTTTATCTCGGTGTCGGTCCCAATGCCCGCACCGCCGGGAATCGTAACCGCATCGGGAGCCGCGAAATCTCCCCAATCAAAGGACCAGTTAATAGGCGGATTCAACGATGGAGCGACGCCGGAGCCATCGACGGCAGGCGAGGAAGCAAGGCCGTTGATTGCCAAATCACCCTCGATCGCCAAATCCCACGAATAGCAATTGGACACCGGTCCCAGAAACGACGAAAGCAGAAGTAATGCGAACCAAAACTTGGAACGCCTTGAAGTTGAATTAGCTTGACCGCCGCCCTCATTGTTGGACATGTTCGAATACCTCCTTTGAAAAGCTATCGCATGACGTACCGCTTCACTCGCTTCCTTGCTGCGAACGTGCGGGCGAAACCGCAGCATCCAGCGCGGAAAGAAGTAGACTCGAAGGGATAAAGGACCGCCCTATTTTACTGATACTACATTGGCCCTGAAATTGAAAAAAAGTTCAATGTCGTAGAAAAAAGAAAACGGACAATCTTGCGCAGGTCGTCTTTTCTGGTGGCGGCGATATTCGAAACTTAGGCAATGCAACCCGACTCGGTACCACCTGATGATGTGCCCTCTCGCTTGGCGTAACCATCCAGGCACCACTACTAGGCGATTACAACAGCGATGGTAGCGTCGACGCCGCCGACTATTGCGTCTGCCGCAAGACCGACGGCACTCCCGCCGGTTACAACGCTTTCGGCCGAACAACTGGCAGCGGCTCAGTCGCCAGCACGAATGCCACCGTCCTCGAGCCGACAACTCTGGTGCTGTTGATGTTCGCGACCGCTGGTTGATGTCTCCGGCGAGGTCAGGCCAGATAAGAAGCCCCATTTACTCATCAACGCACGACATTGGTCAACTAACCACCGTTTTCGACATGCGGACTTCGTTGGAGCGCAGCGCCTTGTGCACATAACTCAACTCGACCAAGATGTCGAACCGGAGATTATTTAGGTGCGTCGGTGTTCACGACCGAAGGCAGAATCGACCTTATCCAAAAGTGCTTCGGTGGCGCCCTCCTCCGTAAGAATCCGATTCTCCACCAGGTGGGCTCTTCCTCAGGCGCAAGCAACCTGGCGTTGTGTGCTCAGGTGATTTTCTCTCATCGTTCCACACAAGTCTTCGGCGAAAAAAAATAATCAATCGGGGCCGAATGTCTCCCAAGCAGTGGACAGGTCGTGAACTCGCTGCAGACCGAACCATAACGTTTGCGGTCCCGGCTGAGTGGACTTTCGCACCACATAGCCGCCTAGTGAAGCGATCATCCGGATCATCTCATTCAATGACGGCGGACTGGACGGTGGATCCTGTTTGCGAACCGTCATCCAGACCGATTTCCATTCGCTCGGTTCGAAAATCAACTCGCAACTGAGCTCTGGGCACTCCCGCCCTAGTCGGGATAAATACATGACCTTCCACGCGATGATGGAATACACGGCCAAACAGTTCAAGACTCTCTCCAGCGTTTCAAATTGCCGGTCCTCGATCCGACAACCGCATTTTAAAGTTCGAAAATAGATTTCGATTTGCCAACGAACGGAATAGTAAGAAGCGATTCGCCGGACCTGTTCGACGTCGTCGATCGGCAGCGTCGTTGCCAGCAACCATTGGATTGGTGTAGTGCCGTCCGGCGGATTCGATTCTTCAATAAGGACCACGTTCAACGTGACTTTCGGAAGCTTGCGGCCTTGGCGATGAAGCTTGCGACCTTGGCGATAAGGAGGACACACCGTCACGGTTGTGGCTCGGACTTCTAATTCGGCAATGCGTGCATCACGAGTTTCGTGACGTTTACGCGTGTCGGTGACCAGCTTCGAAGTGCGCACACTGACGTTCACGCTACATTGAAATAGGCACGCTGTGGCACGAGCCGCCTCCAGCCAATTCAGGCCGGTCTGGTCGCTGATGCACATCTTGCAGGCTCGGATCAATAAGTGCGCTCTCTCCGTAGGATGTCGCCCGTGACTGGCAGAATAGTTCGTAAACGTCCGCGTCGCTGTCGGCAATGCAGATGCAACTGGTCTGCGGGCAAGCTTCGGCGACTTCACGCACCGCGCAAGCCTTCGATCCAGCGGAACGTCTCCTTTCCTTCGATGGGAGTCTTTCGCAGCCAGCGAGTTTTCTCATTCCGGGTCATCTTCTTGATCTGGCTTCGAGCCCAGCTTTTATGCCAGGCAATGCCCAACGGCAAACCGTGATCATTAAAAGCAAGCAACGGGTGAAAGAAGAAGCCGCGCCGAGTCTCGTATTCCAGCGGTCCTGCTCCTTTGACCTGCTGCTTAGGCCTGGTCAAATCCAGATCGGTCGTATCTTGTACTAACAAGACAACCTCGGCTTGCGAGATTCTTTCCCGCGTCGCCTTGATATGCGGTTCGAGGATCTTCTCGGGCACGACTTTGTCGTTATCGAAGAAACGATAAGCGGCTTCCATTTCCGCTCGGCCATCTGTGGCGGCGGGCACGCTCATGTTCGGCTTCGCGCCGAGCTGTTCGATCAACTTACCCAGCCGTTTGGTTAACCTCTCGTCGCCAAGCGCGGCGACACCGAACTTCATCCGCAAGCGAAACAGACATCGGGGGACCTCCATGAAAGAAGCAATCAGAAGAGAACTGCTTTCTCACCACAGTCCCTCGAAAGTGACAAGCCACGAAATCATTCGCACCACATCAATGACTGACAAGCTCGATAGCACTGCTGCAGAAAGACGCTAGCGAAGCAATCGAAACCGGACTTGTGTGGAACGATGAGTGATTTTCTCCTAAGCGCAACTGACAAATGTCACGCCCTCATGCGTTCGGTGCGCCCTATCCACTCGCACGACGGTCACGATCATGGAACGCAAGAAGTGTTACGCATTGGGATCATTTTGACTACGCGCAAGGATTAGGCTTCAGCTCATGTACCACGACCAAGCGAGCTGAGTAACCACCCCTCGCATGAAACCGCAATGGCAAAGAAAAGTGCGCCGCGCTCTATTCATTTTCCTCATCATCCTCTTCGTCGTCATCGGCTTCGCCACCTGCGATCGTGGAAAGCGCCTGATAAATGTCCAGGTCAACGTCATCCGGCACAAACTCCACGTGTGCGTCACCGAAAACAAATAGCCCGCCATGCGGATGTTGGCTACCGAAGGCGCCGTTTCGCCGCTCATAGGTCTCACCCAAACCGGGACGTGTATTCAGTTGGCTATAGGTTGTGCGCAGGCAATCCCCATGTGCCAGTGCGTATGTCCAAGTATTAGAAGATTCCCACGTGTCGGCGAGCACCACCTCGCCTAGGAATAGCGTCTTCGACAGTCCATCAATCACCTGGTTTGGCTTACGAGTGACCGCGTGAGCGATGCAACACAATCTCATAATCTAGTGGAAATCTGAGGGCGCCACGTCATTGGAACGCGGCGGCGGGTTACAGTTATCGACAGCTACTTTGCGTGAAACATAGTGACAAGTGCGGCTTAAACCGGCCTATTAAATAGTCGATCTAGCCGCATCCGCACGTGGATAGTCGCATGACTCTAGTGAATCCTCTTTATACCGCGGCGGTACTCGCCCTTACTGTGAGCCGCACAGCCGGCGGCGCTCTGATCGACCAGCACTACGTACCAGCAACGACCAACAGTCATGGCATTGTTGGCGCCAGCCAACACGTTCACACCGCGCAGACTTTCACGGTTGGCATCAATGGCATGCTGGTTGGCTTTGACATGTGGGTTACAAGGCACGCAAACGTTAGAGAGCCTTTGCTGATTGATATTCGCAGAACACTATCTGGCGTTCCCGTAGATGCTAATTCCGGACCGGACATCCTTGCAAGCGGTGTACTGCGCGCCGACTTGATTGCGATTTCCAAGCCATTCGATCCTCCGCCTGGCCTGTCGATTGGCTCGCCGTTTATTGATTTAGATGGGCCGCACCTCGCGCCAATGGCCCTTGTCCATATTGATCTATCGGACTCTCGCTTTTCAGTATTTCAGGGAGACGTGTTGGCGATCGTCTTGCGCAGCGATGATCCAAATCTGTTTCGTGGCTTCACGTATGTGTGGCACGGGCATTCTCCCGGCGAATACGAGGGGCGGTGCCGGTAGCTACCGTTCGACGGCAGATCATGAGTGGCGTACCCTAGAAAACGTTGGATCGCTTTCGTCCGACCATGCTTTTCGCACATACATAGAGCCTATTCCTGAGCCGCGGACCGCGATGCTACTCGTTGCTGGCATCCTATTATTGTTGAGCGATACTTTCAAAGAACGCTGCCGTTACGGCGTCGGTTACGGGAAGCTCCCAGATCAAGCTCACGCCATGCAGGACGTGGGTTACCATTTCTCGAATCTTGGCCGCGACGGGCAGCATTAAAACTACTTGGACTTTCAGTTCCTTTACTGTGTTGATTTACTATGCTGTAACCAACTTAGCCGCCTTGCGTCGCCAAGATCACGGACCCGCTACCGGCCGATGGCCGATGCTCTTTGTCACGGATAGCTAGTAACTCCAGGCGTGGCAGGCTGCATATAAAGTGCCCGTAACTCATCAACGCGTGACGCCGGTTACCGATTTGACTGTTTTTCGGAACGAGGCGACATGTGCCCCGCTCACTGCGCTCTTAGGTAAGCCCCACCTCACGTAGAATAGATAATTCTATGTGTCTGGTTTCGAAGAACAGTTTAATCAGTAGGCCGGCTGACAAAACGCCGCATCAGACCGATGTTACGACTGAAGGATATCGGACGTTCATTGCTGTGCGATCTGACAATTCGACCGGAACGGCATATAATCTTAGGCGCACGTTTTACCATTCTGCTGTCATGATTGGCGCGGCAAGACAGGAGGCTCGATCATGTCAGGTATCCGACTAGTCGGTGCTCTTTTGTGTTTGACTGCAGTTGTTTTCGTTCCCCAGAAAGGCCTTGCTAGCGCGTTCGTGCGGGGCGCCTATTATCGCTTGGGCGAGGACGATCCTGGCGCAATGGCGGGTGCCGTCGGCAACAATCCGACGAAAGATTCATTCAGCGATAATCTCGACCTGGAGCGCTTTGGTTCGCCGAAATACTCGGCGGATTTCCCGCCGCGCGGTCCCTCTGCGAAAAGGCTGTGGATGGCGTTTGCCAATGAGGGTCTGGGTGGTCCGGCATTTCCAGGTTTCTATGGCCGGGACGATTCGCTGTCCATGGTAGAACAGGGATTTGCGTTAGAGGCTTGGGTAAAGGCGGGCCCAACCGATCTGGATTCCATCCGCAACAGCCTGATTGCATACAACGGCCAACCTGACAGTAACGGCTTTGGGCTGTTCCTACACGGCGAGGATTATGTCGCACGAATTGGATCCTTTGAACGATCACTGGGTACTGCAACGATAGGCGAATGGCATCACTTGGCATACGTTCAATCGTTGGGAAGTGCCGCCTATTACTATGACGGCAAACTTGTGCACGAAACGACTTCCGATCCTCTACCTGTGGCCGCCGAGGGTGGGTTTTCGTTGGGCGGCGTACCCATTGGCATGAACGAAGAGGGGGCGCTCCTGTTCAATGGCTGGATCGATGAAGTTCGGTATCAGAGCTTCAATCCACTGGCTGCCGGTCTGTTCAATCCAACCGATTTTCTCATTCGGACCACTCCTTTGGTCGGTGACTACAACGAGAACGGCGTCGCCGATGCCGCTGATTACGTTGTGTGGCGAAACGGACTGGGAACCAACTTTACACAGTTCGACTATGACGAGTGGCGGACACACTTCGGACAAACCGCCGGCAGCGGCTCAGGGGCCGGTGCGAATGCCACCGTCCCGGAACTGTCAACCGCGGTAATGCTCGTAATGGGAATACTCGCGATGTTCTCTCGCCGCAGCGCGGCATTGCCATAAGCTCAATCGTCCGTGACACGTGCCGAATACGGACCGTTTTTCGGACCACGCACAGATCGCCGCAGCAAGAACTTTCTAAATCGGAGCACGCGATCAGTCGAACCTGCTTCGGTGTGTCGCTACCAACGCGCGCCGGATTCTCGCCGCTGCTAACACAGGACACGCCCACCTTACTCACATCGGGGGCTGAAAGGACAGGGAGCCATTGTGGTCGTTTCGACGACGCATTCCGCGCTGGAAATGCGACGGCTACGGATCAGCCGAATCTGCATCGGTGTGTCGCTACCGACGCGAGCCGCGCTGCCGACAACGAGACTGGACCGACGCGAAATCAAGAATTCCATGTCAAACCCTGGCCCCGCGTGCGATTTCCCTTCACACTTTCTTGACAAACTCATCACCCATCGTTACTTTGCAATGCAGAGTTAGTTTGCCCCATGAAAAATGCGACGGTTTTTCAAGCTGTATTTGAAACGGATGAAATGGAATTACGGCAAGCGCTGGCGCAGGTGTCCGAAATCCGCGAGCATTTGGCACGTACGGAGGTGTTTCGCGGCTATCGGTCGTTGACCGTCGGATTCTCGGGCCTGGTCGGCCTGACGGCGGCGGCCATTCAGGCATCTTGGCTGCCAAAACCGACCGAAAGATTGGGAGCTTATCTGGCGCTGTGGATCGGCGCGGCAGCCATCAATTTGGTCGTCGTCGGCGTTGAGATCTGGTTTAGAGCAAAAACGGCCGATATGGCCCTCACTCGGCGCACGACAGTTTTTGCGGTCGAGCAATTTCTGCCTTCGTTAGTGGCAGGCGGGCTGCTCACCGTCGTTATCGTGCAGCGTGCGAGCGAGTCGGTTTGGATGTTGCCGGGCTTGTGGGCATTGTTGTTTAGCCTTGGTATTTTTGCCTCGTGCCGATTATTGCCGCGGGCTGTATCGATCGCGGGAATGTGGTACCTCGTCGGCGGGCGTTCTCGCTTTGGCGTGGGGACAAGGGGAAGCCGCGTTGTCTCCGTGGATCATGGGCATCACGTTTGGAGTCGGGCAACTTCTGACAGCCGTCATTTTGCACGTCACCTTAGAACGATCCCTAGATCAATTGGATTGAACGCGATGGGAACTCGCAGCAAACCGAACGCGGCCGGCGATGGTCGTTTTGCTTATGAAGGACTCGATCGCGCGATCCACGAAAAAGCGCGGTTGGGAATTCTCACGTCGCTCGTAGCTCATCCGGAAGGGTTGTTGTTCAACGATCTCAAAGAGCTTTGCTCGTTGACCGACGGCAATCTAAACCGACATTTGGCGGTGCTCGAGGAAGCGCAGTTAGTGACCACCAATCGGCCTGCCAAACGTGGCCGGCCGCAGACAATGGTGGTGATGACGCCGGCTGGCCGGCGCCGGTTCCAGCAATACCTGAACGTGCTGGAGCAAGTGTTGACTGACGCGGCGGCTAATCAACCGCAAGCTGCCGTCAAACGAGGAAGAGTCGCCCCCGGTCTTTCATCGGCCTAGGCGTATTTTAGCGTGTTCAATTCGGTTTCGTTTTTGCCCATTTACTTTGCAATGCAAAGCAAGTAGGACTGGGATTGGTGTTGGTTTCGTTCTGTCCGCCCTCCGGGGATGAGGTGTTTCATGAGTCGCTCGTTCGTTTGTTCGCTCGCTGGTGCTGGGATCGGATTCCTGGTTGGGTGTGTGGGTGTAAGTATTGCGTCGGGCGGCGAATCGGCGAGAGACACAGGCGCTATCATCTTGTTTGTGGGTAGTTTCCTGGCCGGTGCAGGTGCCATCGCAGGTGCCGTGATTGGTGGCGTGGCGGATTTGCGAGAGTTTTTCAAGAGGAAGGACCAAGCCTCGGATCGAGAAGCTTTGAAATAAGGAGACGACTCGTGCATATCCGCTGGTTCCCCCGCGCAATGCGCGTCGCGCCGCTACTCGATCACCATCGAAACACTGGTCCGGTGCAACCGCGTCACGCACTGCTCATCAACCCGTTTTATCCAAAGGATCCGCACGCCAGCTTTGGGAAGCACGTTCTGACGCCGACCCTCGCGCTGACCAGTGTCGCGGGCGCCACGCCGCCCGATTGGACCGTTACGTATTGGGACGAAAACCTGCTGCAAGGTCCGCCTCCATGGGAACCGTTCCCGCAAGTGGTGGGCATCAGCGTGCATTTAACCTTCGCCAACCGTGCCTATGAACTTTCCCGCTGGTACCGTGACCGCGGGGCGAAGGTCGTACTTGGCGGGCTGCACGTGTTGTCGTGCCCCGAGGAAGCGGCCCCGCATGCCGACGCATTGGCGATTGGCGATGGCGTGCAAATTTGGCCGCAGATCCTGCGCGACATTGCGGTTGGAAATCTTCAGTCGGAATATCACGGCGACTATCGGCGACCGTATCGGGACGATCCCGCTCCCCGGCGCGATTTGTTGCCGCGTCGCAGCTTCCTCACCACGTCGAGCCTGATCGCGACCCGCGGCTGCCACAACCGATGCGGATTTTGCTATCTAGCGACCAAGGGCCTGCATATGCCGTATTTGGTGCGTGATGTCGAGCAAATCGTTGCGGAGTTCAAAGCCGATGCACAACCGTACGGCGTATTCGTCGATAATAATCTCGGTTCTCGACCGGAATATTTGCGCCGGTTATGCCACGCCCTGCGGCCGATCGGAAAAATCTGGAGCGCTGCCGTATCGATCGACGTGACCGATCAACCGGATTTGGTGCGTGAAATGGCGCTGGCCGGTTGTACCGGCGTGTTTGTGGGCTTTGAATCGCTTCAGAACGACAATATTGTCGCGGCGAACAAGAAGAGCCCACGAACTGAGGAGTACGCCCAGCGTGTGGAAGTGTTCCATCGCAACGGCGTGCAGGTAAACGGCAGCTTTGTGCTGGGCTTCGATCATGATCGGCCCGACGTGTTCGAAACGACCGTGAAGTGGATCGAGCAGCAGCGATTGGAATGTGCGACCTTTCACATTTTGACGCCCTATCCGGGAACGCCGCTGTTTGAACAGATGGAATGCGAAGGGCGGCTGTTGCACAAGAACTGGGAGTTGTACGACACCGGGCACGTTGTATTCCAGCCGAAGCAGATGACGCCGGCGCAATTGGCAGCCGGCTACGCATGGTGCTACCGGCGGCTGTTTTCACACCGTTCAATTTGGCGGCGGCGACCGCGCGACTGGCGCAGTGTGCCACCGTACCTGGCAATGTCTTACCTCTACAAACGCTCGAACTTGTTTTGGTATCTCTTGATTAAACACAGGCTAACGCACTTTGTCTGGCGACCACTCGTGGAGATTACGCGTCGCCGTCATTTGCGTTTCCGCAGCCGGCTGATGGCAAATGATGAGGCCAGCGGGCAGGTCGGCGGTGGAGCGGTGATTTCGGCCGGCGTATGACGTCCGAAGTTGCAGTGTTTGCCACGCTTCGCAAAAGTGCTTCGGTGCGCCCACCGAGTGACGAATCCGATTCTCCACCGGGAGAGCTCTTCCGAAGCACGCATATCAAAGCAGCATGCGCGCATAGGCGATTTCCCCTCGGGCGCAACTGAGGCGCGGGGACGCCCCGGTTTCCCGTTACGGTTTTGCGCGACTATACTTTGTCTCCACGGCCTTCCCTTCCTGCCCGTCTGGCTTGATATTGTAGGCGGTGATCGTGAGATGATCGTCGTCAACGAGTTCGAAGACGGTTTTCCACTCCCACGGTGGACTACCCGGGGCGCCCCATTTTCCTTTGACGGTGAATCCCCGCTCGCTCGCTTCGCCCTCGGAGAACAGGATCCCATCTTTCATGTGGAAGTCATCTAACCACGAGACCTGAAAGCGCTTCGCCACCGAACTAAATACGAGGGTCTCCTCGCCGTGCCGTGGCTTACCCTTCATCGTTCCCTCATACGTATGACGAACGAGGCGTCCGTCAAGTATCAAGCGAAATTCTCCTTTTACCTTGGACTCGTCGGCGAGCTTGCCAGGTATGAACCAGGTCTGGCAGGTGCCTTCCCATGAGCCGACCATGGACTTCAGAACGTCCTTTGGCGTGGTCGGTTTCGTTTCACGCGCTCCGGCTTCGTCCTTGGAAAAGTCCTCCGTCCGGACCGGAGTTGGTAAGGCAAGGACGAAGCACGTCAGCAGGGCGGCGAGATGGGTCGTTTTCATGGTTTAATCCTTTGGTAGTTTCATTGTGAGTGGTGTGGAGTGCGCTGTAGTAGACTGAAGATTCTCATTTTGGCTAATGACCTAAGCTCAGGGCCCCGGCGCACGGGACGCGTAGATTGCAACCGCGACTCTCCCGCGGGGTTCGCCGCAGTGCATTGTTCAAGTAAGCTACTTCGCGGAAGTGTAAAACCAACCGAATCAGTTTAGCAGGATCGCGAGGCAAGGCCACCTGATTCTGAGCATCGCGTTGCAGCTGACGAGTGGCGGACTGTGGTCACGCGCTTAACGCGCGACGTCATCCCATTTGGCCGCTTGCTGCTGAACGCGGACGATTGGCCGCTTTGACTTGCGCGCTCAACACGACCCGACATATGAGGTGACTTCGCTCCCTCAGATCGCACGGAGATTGCACCGCAGTAGGATTCGGCAACTTGTGTGCGGGCCGCGGTGGCCGTCATTATCTGACCAAGACGGAGATTAATGCCCTTTACTTCGCGACACACCAAATGAAACCGCCGAAAGGTTGGCAGCAGCCGATTTCAATCGGTAGTTACTGGCGGGCTGCGCTGGTCGTCTTCTTCAACTATGGCCTCGATACCGGAACGGTATGGAAGTCAGCGTCATTTCACGAGCCAATTCCTTAGCGGCATGTGTACTGGGAAAGGCATTCCCCAGATCGCGACATCAAGCAGCAGTCTCGCTGGGGATGGCTCTTCTATCGGCGCGTCAAGACAGGCAAGTCGTTTTATCGTCCGATGAATCGCGTTGTGCACGCTCACATCAAGAGCATCATGCCGGCAATTCCGGATCCCGATGCTCCGATTTTCCGTGGCGGCGGCGCACGCCCCAACGCTCGATTCCATGCGATCTGCAATCTTGCGGGCATCAAGCCCAAAACGAATGGCGAGACCGGCAGCGAGGAACCGTGGGAGTTAAAGGATCTCCGCAAGACGTGTGCGACCTACTACGACGAGCTTGTGCCGGAATCGTCAATTGAGATCCTCGGTCATTCGGTGGGAGGCGTCACTTATCGGCACTATGCCCACCGGGCCCCGCTGGCATTCAAAGCTGTCATGACTTTGCCGCAGCCAACCGCCTTCTCCGCGATTCTCAATGGGTACGACGGCGAGTGCCCGTGCTGCCGTCGTCGGTTTGACGACGCCTAAGCGGGCCCTACGGAAGCATCAATCGCCGAACCGGTGAGGTCGATTTCACCGAAGCAAGTTAACACGTTCGGCAATTGCCGGCGGCGTGTCGCTACTGAAGAGCGGTGCGCTCTCGCCGCTTCCACCACAGGACACGCCTTCCCGTGCTGCTTCGCAAAGCAGTTGGTTGAGTACCGCGTTCCCCAGCTTTTCAACCTGCGCATCTATCCGTATGAACTGCGCGGACATCGTCTCCAATCAGTACGGCCAGTGGCGTATTGAGAATGCCTACCTCATGGGCGAGGTGACCTTTAAGCGTTGGAATAGCTACCGATGTCAACACCGAATCATTATGCTGACGTTCGAGCGCTTTTATTCAGTCGCACGCGGAGTGTCATCATGCGAATCATTGTAAGCCTGACGGTAGTTGCCCTCGCTGCGTACTTTCCGGCATTTTCCAGCTCTGCCGCGAATGTCAGCGACTTTATCAATTACAGTGTCGTCGACGGCAACAACAACGTGCGGCTCCCCGGCCGGCTCCACGTCCCAGCCGACTACGCCACTAATCCGAACATAGAACGTCCGTTGATTCTTTTCCTTCACGGCGGCGGTGAATCAGGCACCAATAACCTCGCGCAAATTAATGCCAACATTGATAACCTGCTCGCTGCGGCCAAACAACGTGGCGCATTCCTCTATGCCCCGCAGACCAATAGCGGGTGGGGCGATGGCCCGTCTATTCCAAATGCCATCACCTTGATCGACCGCGCGATCGCCGACTTCAACGTCGATACGAACCGCGTATACGTGACCGGTCTGTCGCTGGGCGGTGGGGGCGTGTGGAATGTTCTCAACCAATTCGCCGATCGCATCGCCGCATCGGTACCGATCTGCGCCGTCGGGCCGCCGCCGAATTTCATGCCGTCCGACCATCTCGATGAACCGATCTGGGCCTTTCACGGCCGCTTCGATACCGTGATTCCTGCTACTGCCACCCGCGATGCTATCAACAGTTTGCTTACTGAAGCCGGCTTGCCACACCCAACGTACCCGCCACTCTTCTCGTTTGGCCCGAATATCCAATTTGATTTCCCTCCGCTCGACCTTCACTACACCGATTGGCGCGGCAGCCATGGTATTTGGGGAGACGTCTACAACCCCACCACGAATGGCGCTCTTTACGATTGGCTCTTTTCTCAAAGCCAGGTTCCAGAGCCAACTACCTTGACGCTAGTGCTAATGTCACTTGCCGCGTTTTGTGTCTGTAGCACGCGCCGTCCCAGATAGTTCCGGCACCCGAAGTCAGGCTTTTTTGTGCGCGATTACACCCCAAGGGAAAGCCCCATTTCAGCCCCTTAACTTGCTCCGGTCGCATCGACCAGCCGCCTGGACCGCTACTTGCGAACGCGCGTCGGTGTCATGACCGAAAGCAGAATCGGCCTTATCCAAAAGTGCTTCGGTGGTGCCCACCTCGTGACAAATCAAATTGATTCGCGAACGCTCGAACCGATGGTCTGTTTGCGCCGTCAAAACTACACAGTGGCAACCCATTTCCTTCGTTGGCTGATCGCGACCCGAGCCCGAAGTGAGCCCGACTCCACAGCACCAAGGAGGGCGTGACCTTGGGCTTGAAATCCTGTGCGTAATGACGGTTCGTCATGTGTCGCGCTGGCGGATAACCTTTTTCGACAAGATCGTTCTGAAAAACGGTCGATTATTGGCGTTTGTCACGCTAAACGAGTTACGGAACCGGCGAGAAGAGTCGGCAGACTTTGCAGCATCCAATAGCTGCCGCTAAAACAAGCAATACGGCAGTTGATGGTTCCGGCACTGTCGCATTAGTGATTAAGCCACCAACCGTTGTTTGACCGAAGTTGGTCCGCCACGTGTTGTAGCCTTCTGGCGTGCCGTCGTTCTTGCGCCAGACGACGTAGTCGGCCGCATCGACAGCGCCGTCATGGTTGAAGTCACCGCGCAAGATGGCCGTAGCCGTGAAGGCGACGATCGTGTTAATACTCAGCGGATCAGTCCCGTTGTTGTTGTCGACGACGCCGATGAGCACCCAGTTTCCGTTGGCCAATTGGGGACCCAGAGTGAGACCTTCGAGGTTTTGCCCGCTGGCGGCATCGGCCGCGCCGGCGAACAGGAGCTCCTTGCCAACGGCAATGTAATCCTGGCCGGCGAGCCCGTTGCCGAGGACTCCGATGCTCACGTCAGTCGCGCCGGCAAAATCTATCTCGAAAATGCGACTTAGATAAATCGGCGTGCCCACGACGACCGACCGTTCCAGCGCCAGCAGCC
Source organism: uncultured Planctomycetota bacterium (assembly GCA_963786455.1). Lineage (GTDB taxonomy): Bacteria > Planctomycetota > Planctomycetia > Pirellulales > Lacipirellulaceae > JABDGM01. Next base: position 48,308 of record CAWAZX010000028.1, read on the forward strand.
TGCCGTCGGGCATGGCTACCAAGTCGCAGAGACCGCTTTGCGGGCTGCCGAACGTGCTGGTCCCATGAATCGGCTCGACCTCGTAGGCGAACTGCTGGCCGGCGGTAACAACGTTGCCGTTCACGTCGAGCTCCAGTAGCCGCACTGCCGTGCCGTCCGTGGCGGTCGACGTCGAGCCGTCGACAATGAGGGCCTGCTCGTTGGCGGTCCACATCACCGTGCCATCGGGGCTGCGGGCGAGCGACTCGAAACCCAGATTGGTCCGTTTGTTGGCCGTAAAGACCATGGGAATGGTGACGATCTGAAACTGGCCGCTGGTCATAAGGCTCAACTCGCGGACGCAAGGCCCGTTGGCGGTGGTTTCGTCGGCGAGGAAAACGCTGTTGCGAGTGGGATTGGTGTATGCAATGCCCTCGAAGTCGCGAGAGAAAGTGATTGGAATGGCGGTAACATTACTGATTCCGGTGATGGCGCCGGCGGCGTTAATCGCGAGGTCGAAGGCGAGTAACTCTTCTTTGGCTTCCTCAGCGGCGATGAATCGGTGCCCACTAGCGGACGGGCCAAGATACGTGACGCCGCTCATTTCAGCGACGCTTACTCCGCCGGGAGGCGACACCACCATGTGGTTGGTGCGAGCTATGGACCAGTTGGCGGCGGGAATTTGAGCTGGCAAACCGCCTACCGCTGCAACGCATGTCGCAAAGAGACAAGATTGAACACGGCGCTTCATGGTTCTGACTCAGCAGCGGCGGGACGTGAACACGGCCAGTGATGCCGGTGGTTGATGTCGTATTGTGGCCGTACGACCCCAGGGGCTGCACATAGCTACAAGATTTTACTTTATGCATCGCGTGTGTTGCAGTTACCTTCGGTAGTCACGTGAGAAACCGACCGTTCTTCGTTGATTCGTCTGATTGTACAGATTCGATCATGGATTAGCTGTCACGATTGAGATCTTGGAAAGCTTCATCCCATCGGCTTCCGTCTTCAAATTGGATATCAAGATGTTTGGCGTTGAGCCGGAATATCGTAATGGCGCGAAGGAGTTCTCCCGCGAGTCCCGCTTCATCTTCTTTGTCCTCCGGACCGATGGCTTTTGCCCAACGTTCATCGACGCGATGACAGAAACATAATATGCTTTCGTCACTCAATCGCATGACGGCCTCGGTAAAATTCTTGTCAGCGGCCACTGCAATGAAGCTCGCTCTAAGAATTTCTTCAGTCGTCATAGACATTTTAACTTTATCGTTGAGCTAAAGTGCGGGCCGGCCACGCGGCTTGTCGCGTCGGCCGCATTAAGGACGATACTGCTGGCTTGTCACATTAAGCGAGACGATGGCTTGAATGGCAATGTCTGGACGTCTTAGCACTGGTGGGCCGTTGGCTGTAAGATAACAGACGGCTACGGTGTTGGCAGTACTCATTCGCCTAAGACCACCCGTCGGATACTCTAACTGCAAAAGTACGTGCGTATTCAGAATTGGAGCACATCCCTTATTTCCGAGCGACATCGATGCCTGTCCTTGTCTACGCAGTCGAGAAACCCAAACTTCCACCTTTTGAGATGCCGGCTCGATTCAAGCACGACATCACATATTTTGTCACACAAGCGGGCGAACAAGGCGTGCCCGAAACGATCGCAGATGGAGAATGGTGGGTTCGGCGGGAAGATGCAAAACGTCGCTACGATGAGGGCGTCATTCGAATTGTCTCGCCGCTCGATAGTGCTAACTCCGTGGAAATCGAAATTACGGAAGAGCAGGAAGCGTGGCTCAAATGGATGATCCAGCATAACGTCGAACATGTGCGGCTTGAGTAGTCTAGTTCGCCAAAACAGACGTGTCGACCGTCCCCTGGCTTCAAGCGCTTTTTGGTAATCGCGAGTTCTGGAAGCGTTGAAATGAATCGTGACAACAGCCACGAGCGCTCTGAGCCCAAATCGCCGTGGGAGATAAAGGCGATCAGCGCTGTCACGCTGGCGACGCACGACATGACGCGCGCTGTGCGATTTTATCGAGCGCTTGGTTTCACACTCCGCACCGGTGGCGAACGGTCGCTGTTCACGAGCTTGAATGCCGGTTCGAGCTACGTCAACATCATACTTCAACCGTCGGAACGACCATGGTCGTGGTGGGGCTGAGTAATATTTTACGTGTCCGATGTAGACGCCTTCTACGAACACGCGATTGCCCAAGGGCTTTATCCTGACGCCGCGCCACGCGACGCCCCTTGAGGTGAGCGCTATTTTCACATCTCGGATCCAGATGGACACGAACTCAGTTTCGCCAGACTCCTGTCGCGGGCGTGACAATTGCAGGTAATTTACCCATCAGTTAACGGCCGTCGCGCTTGTCGCTGCCCATCGCGACGACCGGTGAAGCGGCTCAATCAGGCTTCAAGCGAACGGGAGGTCCATCCTATGGCCGATGACCATGTATTGACCGAATCAGAACTTAACGAGGCGCTCGCCACGCTACCTGAATGGGAAGTTCGCGATGGCTGGCTGCGGCGGACTTTCACAACGCCAGGCTGGCCTCATACCGTCATGTTGATTGCCACAATCGGTTATCTCGCAGAGGCCGCTTGGCACCATCCCGACCTGAGTGTCGGATATGCTAAAGTGACGGTGAAGTTGCAAACCCATCGGGTGCGAGCGGTCACCTACAGCGATGTTGAACTGGCGGGTCGCATCCAGGAAGTGGTTCTGTGGAAACCATCGGAGGAAGCAGCACTTGATGGCTTCCCAAAGAACTGGGTGTATTGATTTCCAAAGTTCGAGGTCTTAAGAGTGCCAATATGCACGCGAGACTTGTAAAGTTTGGCGAACTCGACGTCGATGGCCAGCGTTTCGCAAAGGACGTCGTCATCGAAGCCGGTCAGATCCGCAAGTGGAAGAAGAAGCCTTCCAAGGACTACCGCGACCGATACGGCCACACGCCGCTGTCGGTTGGCGAGTCGATTCCTTGGCGCGGGCGGCGCCTGATCGTCGGTACTGGTGCTTATGGCAGGCTGCCGATCATGCCAGAAGTCACCTGTGAGGCAGAGCGCAGAGGCATCGAGCTGGTCGCTGTGCCGACCGAGCAAGCATGCCAGCTAATTGCCGATTGCCCCGATGCCGAAGTCAACGCGATTCTGCACGTTACGTGTTGATCGTGAACAATCCGGCGAGCGCATTGCTACTCGCATTCGGAGTAGCGGTCGTGGACTTTCTAGCACACCCAATTGAGGCGCGAGTGCCATCAACTCACTTGCGCGTGATATGCTTCATCAATCGACGGTTTTTGGAACTTCCCGAGCCTGCCCGATTCCACGTAGGTCAACCGCTTGCGCGCTGAGGTGTTCACGACCGGAGCCAGAACCGGAGTTATCCAAAGTGCTTCGGCGGCGCCCTCCTCGTGGCCGATCAGTTTGACTTGCGACCGTTCTCAAAGACGGTCTGAATGTGCCATCAAATCGACACAGTGGCGAATCGCTACCTTGAACTGATGATCGTGACCGGAGCATAAAACGGGCCTGGTCCACACGGCATTCATGAGGGCGTGTCCTGAGTCAATCACGCTCGTCTGGCTCCGCAGAAAACGCGACTCGAATTGTGTGTCAAGAGGACACCCTCTTTCGAAGGATCTGAAAAATCGCGATCGTGGTACAATTCTATTTTGATTGACCCTCAAATAGTCGTAGGAAGACTAACGCGCATGACCGCACTTATGTGCCCGATAATTGGTTGCGCACACGCAGCTTTCATCGACATCGGCTACTCGCTCAGGTGAATCTGGGCGCTTGCGCCCGCTAGAAAACAGCGGATTGCGGTAAATTAGGGGCTTTGGTGTGCGGTCTTTGCTTTGACGGCCCGATTCTCTGTTACCAATAGCCAAGGGACGGTATTACGGTAGGGGCAATAGAGATTCCGTGCGTATCCGCCGCCTTCAGCAGCATGACCCGCCACCGGTTTCCCATGGTTGTTTTGTTGGCGGGGATGGTCCGATTTTCGGCGGCGACGATGGTTGTCCAGGCCGCAAATCCAAGCACTATTTACGTTTATCCGTTTGGGTCAACGCACGGTGAGTCGTTCATGGCCAGCTTGTCCGGCGTGGTCGCCCGGACCTCGCCCGAGGTGTTCATGGCCGACCAAGGCTCAAATGGCACGCACGATCCTGAGTTCTGGCTCAACAAGTTCGTCGAAGATAACCCGGCTACAAATGTCGTCTGGGAAAGTAGTTTGCCGTTCTACATCGATCGGTACAAAGACAAGTTGAGCGGTTATGTGATCTACAACAGCGCGTCGATCAACGAAGCAACCAGCGTCGCCGGCGCGCGGCGCGGCGATGGTGCACGAAACGTTATTGCCGTCCATTACCGGCGCTCTCAGCACGGCGGGACTGGCGCAAGTCGAAGACGTACGGGGCCGGGACAGCACGTGGGTTTTCAACAATTACGGCAGCATGTTGAACAAGAACATGATCTTCCGCCAGATGCCGTCGTTCAATCAGCAGCTGCGCAGCCTGGCGGTGCTCAACGCCGGGTTTGTGTTTAACAACACGGCGCAACGCGAGATACATTCCTGGCCGCACAGAACGATAACTCGCGCGTCTTCGGCTGGGGCTTCAATGGAAGTGAAAGCGAATTCTTTGGCTCCGCGTCGCAGCACAATCTGATGGGAGCACCGGCAGACCATTTGTTGGGGTCAGCCGCACCGGCACGGTGGGAGGTGGCGATTCCCGATCAACCGGCGCATACCCCCGTCAACACACCGACAGACCCGAACAAGCACTATGTCGCGTTCGTCATGAGCGACGGCGACAATGTGCAGTGGTTGACAAACGATTTCGCCCGGAGCACTCGCTGGTTCGGCTCGCCCAATCGTGGCAATTTCGATTTCACGTTTGATATGAGTCCGTCACTGGCGGACGTAAACCCCGTCGCACTTAAATATTTCTATGACGAGGCGGCAAGCGACCCGCACAAGACATTCTTTGTCACCGCGGGTGGCTGGGGCCTAAACTACCCGAGCCAGACGCCGGACATCGAAGGATTCATGGATGCCACCGTGCCGGCGATGGAAGCGGTGGACCAAAACATCATCTCGGTGCTGGACGATACCATAAATTTGTCCAAACTGCAGCAGATGGTGGCCCGGCCTGACATCATGGGCATGATGCTCAAAACGGGTGCCGCGTATGCCGGGCAGCACGGAACGATTTATTGGCACGACGGCAAACCAATCGTTTCTGTGAAGTACACCTTGTGGGACGGCTTCGATACGCCCAACAGCATCGTCAGCGCGGTGAACGGCGCGCCGACCAACCCGCTTGCGGATCAAAACTCGTATACCATCGTGAATGTCCATCCGTGGTCGACCAACACCGCCGGAGGCGGCACGGGCAACCCCATGGCCAACGTCAAATACATCGTCGACCGACTCGACGCAGACGTCGAAGTAGTCACGCTAGAAGAACTGCTGATCCACTTGCGAAACAACTATGGCACGATCGTGGGCAACCCGATCGGTCAAAACATTCTGCTCAACGGCAGCTTCGAGATTCCCGCTCCAGGGAATTCCAGTCGTCCCGCAAACTGGTTTTACGCCACGGCGCCAGGTGCCACGCAGATTGTGACTGGCGTCGATTCGACGGGCGAAGGCACGAAGGCAGCTGCGATCAATCAAACGAATGCGGATTGGCGTTCGGCGCAGATGGCCGTGGAGGCCGGCGAGCGACTTACGTTCACTTTTGATTTCATGTTGAATGGTGTGGCCGATGGCAGCGGTTTTCGGGCCGACGCACGCTTCTTCACAGCCGCAAGCAGTTTTGTCGGCGAAACGATTCAGTTTCTCAATGCGGCGAATTATTCGCCCGCAGTTTGGCACAACTTCACCACCACCGCTGTCGTGCCGGCTGGAGCCACCCTCGGCGATGTGCGGTTCAGCACGTTTTTTGGACCCTTCACGGGTGGGCAGATACTTATCGATAATGTCCAGTTGTTGCGGAATCTGGCGATACCCGGCGACTACAACGCCGACAGCCGGGTGGATGCCGCCGACTATGTTGTGTGGCGCAACACGCTCGGCCAGACCGGTGTCGCCGGCGGCGGGGCCGATGGAAATCGAGACGGGGTGATAAATCAAGAAGACTATGTGGTTTGGCGCGCGGCATTTGGCACAACTTCGGCAAATTCTCGAAGTGCCGTTGCCAACTTGCCGGAGCCGGCCGCCTGGATCTTGCTGGTGATGTCGACGATTGTTTCAAGGCGTAGCTTTCGGCACGGGCAAAGAATTTTCATTCGAGGATTGAGTGCTGGCTAATTCATCTGGAGGTGGATCGATGAAGTCAATTGCGTGGGTGCAGGCGTTGCTCGTGGTCATGTTGTTTTTCACTCCTGCATCGGCCCAGGAGCTTTTACAAAACGGCGACTTTGAAACGCTTGCCGTCAGCGGCGACCCGCCGATGCCGACTCGCGACGCCTTCGGCAATGCGACACCCATCGAATGGTTTCGGGCCACAGGGCCGGATCCAAATCGCCCCACGGTGCCGCTCACCGAGCTGATTGGACCGGAGAATGGTGATCCCGCCGATGACTCGGATGGAACGGGACAATACTCCGCGGCCATGAACTCGGCGAGCATCAATGCCCACTCCGATTGGCGTTCGACAGCAATTGTCACCACCCCTGGTGAAGAGCTTTTTTGGTCGTTCGACTTCAAGTTCCTCAACTACGCGTATACGCCCGGCCTCGGCTTACCCGAGGGGTTTCGCATCGAGCTGCGGTCGTTTGACGGCGGCACGGAAGGCGGCAGCACCGCCGGCACGTTCGCGGGCGAGCAGACTGTTTACGTGTACGTGCACGGTTATGGCGACGATACGGACGCCGACGGCGTTGGCGACAGCGGCGGCTGGGTCACCGGCGGATCAGCCCCCCATCCGCCCTCGAGCGTGACCGTGGCGAATTTTAACGACGGCCAGTGGCACACGCTCAGCTCCGACATCTTCGGCGACCAGGACGCCGCAGATGACAACGATTTATGGCGGATTGCCAGTACACCGATCAATGCGGCCGACGGAAATTTTGGCGACATTCGTGTGTCCATCAACGCATTTAACACTGTATTCACGGACCAGCTCCAGCTGCGAGTCGACAATGTTTCGGTGTTTCGTCCACTAGAAGGATTACCAGGCGACTACAACGCGAATGGTACGGTCGATGCGGCCGACTATGTTCTGTGGCGCAATGGAGGGCCGCTGGAGAACGAAGTTGCGACAATCGGCCAGGTGACACTCGAAGACTACACCGAATGGCGGACGCGATTCGGCACTATGGCCGGCGGCGGTGCAAGTCTGGGCATTAGTGGTGCCGTTCCGGAACCAAGTTGCCTGGCGCTTGGGCTTGTTTTGGCAACGCTGATTCCGTGGTGGAGAGCGCGATTTGTGCGCTGACGATGATTTGCTCAGCAGTTAGTCGAAATAATGACGTCAAATACGTATAAGAAGCTGGCCGATGCCAACCGCATTAGTTGGTTCGTCGTGTTACTCACGATTAGCGGATGCGGGCAAGGCGAAACAAGTGCTCCGCAAGAAGGTAAGAAGCTGGGAGCGCTGGCGGTGCTTTACGGGCGATACATCGGAAGCCATAGCGGCCGGATGCCGCCGAACCAACAGGAATTTGTCAAATTCATCAACCAGAACGGCGCATCGATCTTGAAACAGTTTGGACTTGCGCAAGCGGAGGAGCTTTTTGCTCCCAATGAAAATGGTCAATCGATCGTCGTGCGGTACGGAGCGAGTAGCGTGACGGATCCCAACCCAATCATTGCGTACGAGAGCCAGCGCGATGACGGCAAGTGGAAGGTGGTGCATCCACCGGGGCAGTTGAAGAATTGGCGGAAGCGGAGTTCCAGCAGCAACTGCCGGCCGCTTCAAATTGATTTACGGAAGGCGACGTGTATGGAACGCAACCCAAATTGTCTGCGGACAAGTCGATTTGCCTTCACCCTGGTCGAATTGCTCGTCGTAATCGCCATCATCGGTATTCTCGTGGCCTTGTTGTTGCCAGCAGTTCAGGCCGCGCAGAAGCCGCCAGACGCAACCAGTGCAAAAACAATTTGAAACAGATCGGTTTGGCGATCCACAATCATGAAAACACGTACAAGGTTTTTCCGACGGGCGGTAACGCCCGTTTCCCGAACATCGAAGACTATTTGGTGGACACGCTCACGGTAACTAATCCAGCACAACGCAAAGGTCCGCCCAATGGCCCCGAAAAGCAGGGCCTGGGCTGGGCGTACCAGATTCTGCCGTACCTCGAAGAAGGGCGCTGCGCGGCCTGACTACGCAAGCGCAGCTCAATGAAGCTTTCGTGACGCTGTACTTCTGCCCTTCTCGCCGAGCGCCGACGCGGTCCACTCAAGGTTCAGGTGGGCCGGCAACGCCGCGCTGGGGAATCGATTACGCGTCGACTACGCCGGGCGCGACGGCACTCCGGCCACGCCGAGCTGGGATTTCAACCAAAAGGATGAGCTGAGCTTTTTGGGCTGCGGCGAGAATCAGCAGCGGTGCTGCCCCGGATGCCGCGACAACCCCAGAGCACCGCTGTTCGGTCTGCGGTATTACGGGATCATCGTCCGCACGCCGTATGGCTACAACAGCTTTACCTCCAAATTCGAAGAAGCGCCAAATAGCCAACCGGCGAAAGCGGCGCAGGTCACCGACGGTTTGACCAAGACAATCATTATTACGGAGAAGCGGATGGAGCCCTCCATGTATGACGGCAGCGTGTACTGTTGGTACGACGACCGCGGCTGGACCGATGGCTGGGATCCCGACATCATTCGCTCGCCGACTTACCCGATTCGGCGTGACGCACCACGAGAAGCGGATCTTAGCGACACCGACTATGGCATGAGTATTGGATCTGCTCATTCGTCGGGAGTGCACGCGTTGTTCGGTGATGGCTCGATCCAGAGCATTTCCTATGATGTTGATTTCACAACGCTCAATTTTCTCGCTCACCGTGCCGACGGTCAGGTAGCCGGACAATATGAGTAATGCAGAAAATAGTGCGGTCACTCCGGGTGAGCGCGATGCGGACCTCGACCAGCAGCGCGCCACGTTCGTCCAGCTTTTGACGGGCGAACAAACGCGGCTATTTGGTTATATCACGACGCTGCTGGGCAACGTGAACGATGCCAGTAACGTGCTGCAGCAGACCAACATGGTGTTGTGGCGCAAGGCGGACGAGTTTCATTTAGGCACGAATTTCCAAGTGTGGTCACGCAAAGTTGCCTATTATCAGACGCTCGCGTTCTTGCGGGACAAGAAACGAGATAAGCACATTTTTGATGATGCGCTGCTGGCGCAATTGGCGTCACGTCCTGCCCCCATCGACGAGGACGAACGCCGCATCGCCATGCGGCATTGCTTGGGCACTATCTCGCGCGATTCGCTGGAGCTCTTGCGCGATAGGTACTCACCAGGAAAGTCAATCGCCGACATTGCGCAGCAGCGACACAAGTCGGAAGGTTCGGTCAAAATGGCGTTGATGCGAATTCGACAGGCACTGGCTCATTGCGTTGAGCGCCAACTTGCCAGCGCTCACTGAGAGGGATTCAAGTCTATGCATGAATTACAGCGGCTAATCTCCGAATTGCTCGACGGCCAATTGAGCGAAGACGGCCAGCGCGCATTAGCAGAGCTGCTACGTGACAACCCCGATGCGCAGGATGTCTATTGCAATTTCATGTCCTTGCATGCGCTTATGCATTTGGACCTGACGAGCGCTGAATTCCAGCTTCTGCCGCCGCTGCTGCAGACTACTTCCAGCGATAACGACGCGCGGGCCTACAACGAGCATGTTAATTACAACAATGCGAATTCGGCGGCGTACATTTCGGGACCGGGGTCGAATTCCGTCCGATGGGTTGTCGATCATCCATGGCGGATCGCCGCCAGTTTCTTGGCCATTGCAGCATCTATACTTTGCGTGATGGGGTGGATTCCAAGTCTCCGTTCGACGCAACTGGCAGACGGTCTTGCGTCTAACCGAATCGACGATTCAAGAACAAAATACTCGTCTACTGACGAAGTGCCAATTCCCACGACCGATGCACGAGCCTTGGCCGTGCTGGGACAGGCGTCCCGAGCAACTTGGTCCGATCCGAAATTGCCCATCGAGATGGGCTCTTCGCTCACGGCCGGCACGTACAAGCTGGAGCAAGGCGTGGTGCTCGTCGAGTTCTTCAGCGGCGCGAGCGTGATCATTCAAGCTCCTGCCGAGTTTGAGCTGGTGTCGCCCAATCGCATCGAGTGTAAGCTGGGAAAGGTCCGGGCTCACATTCCGTCTCAAGCCCGAGGCTTTACGGTCGAAACGCCCAACTATTCCGCAGTCGATCTGGGCACCGAGTTCACCGTCGAAGTGCAGCAAACCGGTGAAAGCCAGTTCCAGGTTTTGGACGGCGAGGTCCAGCTCTGGGATGGCCGAATCGATCCGGCCGTTCTCGCCCAACACCTCACAAGTGGGCAGGGTATGCAGGCCGATCCCGCGGGCGTGCTGAAGGAAGTCCTAGCCTCGCCCACGCAATTCATTGGCCATAAGCGAATTTCCGAAATGGCCGCGGAAGCGATGCTCGAACGATACGCGGAGTGGCGAACGTTCAGTGAGCGGATGCGAATGGCTCCCAATGTCATTCTTTACTACGGATTTGATGGCAATGCACCCTGGGAGGCGGCGCTACGCAATGAGACTCTCGAAGGTGAATCACGCGACGGCGCGATCGTCGGATGCCAGTGGACCACTGGTCGGTGGAGTGGCAAGCAGGCTCTCGAGTTCAAGCGCACCAGCGATCGGGTCCGGCTTAGCATCCCTGGTGAATTCAAATCGTTGACCCTCGCCACGTGGCTCCGAGTGGAAGGGCTCGAGCGCTGGCTCAGCTCGTTGATGTTGACCGACGGTCACGAGCTGGGCGAGGTGCACTGGCAAATGACTGACCTCGGCCAGCTCATGCTCGGCGTCAAGGCCGAGCCCAAACGCTCGCACGATTTTTACTCGCCCTCGATTATCGGACCTGGTGACCTTGGCCGGTGGGTGCACCTAGCGTGCGTTTACAACGGCGACGAACGATATGTCAGCCATTACCTCGACGGCGCCGAGGTCAGCCGCGAACCCATTCGCCTCGAAACCACGTTGCGAATCGGCGCGGCCGAGATCGGAAACTGGGTTCCTCAGGACTTGAAAGATTATCGCATCCGCAGCCTGAACGGTCGGATCGACGAGTTTATCTTGTTCGACTCCCCGCTCAATGGCGACGAGATCCGGGAGATCTATGAGAGCGGAAAACCGCAAGCTTGACCGCTGACTTAGTTGTATTGCATTCGAATCATGTTTACTGTCTGTGTTTCTCTGTAACCTTTCTTTGGAGGTGCCTCATGAATTGGCAACTTGCAAGAGGGATGCCTGCCTTGTGGGCGCTGGCTGCGGCGATGGTGGCCGCTGATGTTGGCCGCGCCGAAGTGAATCTTGTGCCCAATCCGGATTTCGAAATTGACGCCGACGCCAGCGGCAACCCGGATCTGTGGTTCCGCGGCGGCACAACCGGATACCCCAACGACGATTCGGGCGGCGGCGGAACGAAGAGTGTTTCGTCACAAAACGGCGCGGATTGGCGGTCGCAGGCGTTCCCCGTCTCGCCGGGGCAAGTACTCAGGTACTTGCTCGACTACAAGGTTTCGCAGGGAGCGACCGGAACGATCCGCACAGATCTGCGGTTCTTCACCGGCATGTCGGGTGGCGGTACTTCGGCGCATTCCAAGGCGAATTCGCGCCGACAACCGACGTGGCAACTGTTCCACAGGGAGTTTGGAATACTCTCGGGCCGTTTAACGTCATCGTACCGGCCGGCCAGTCACCGCCATTGGTAGTGCCCGCGTTTGGCGACGTCCGCTTGAGCGCAGGTCTATTCGGTCCGGCGCCGGTTGGAACCGTGCAATTCGACAACATCCGCGTGTTTGTGCCGGAACCGGCAACAATCAGCGTGTCAATGGTAGCCGTGGGGTTGGCGCTGGCGTTCTCAAGGCGAAGGGCAAGGCGTTGATAGCCAGCGTCGATGAGTGGAAACTCACTCGCTAAATGCAAACGGACCTTGGGTAATAACCAAGGTCCGTTTTTGTTTCTGGGCTACCAATGATGATGGTCCCAGTGGCCGTCCGCATGAAAGTCGTAATGGCCGCGGACGTAGTGATAGTGATAGCCGTGCCGCACCCATTCGCTTGGATGATAATCCCAATGGCTGGTATCGTGCCAGGAACGACTCCCCTGCCAACCGTTCCAGCCAAGATATGCAGCCCCACAATGACCGAAGTGCCGGCGCCTGTAGTGAGGCCCGCCGAAGTCGATATTGTAGCCGGGCCCGGAAATATGGAACCCGAAGTCACCAGCATTCGCTTCATTTCTCGCAAGACCGGACCAACCTAGTCCCGCAAAAATCGCCAGTGTTAATGCCAAGGTTTTCATCGCTACTCTCTTGAAAATGGATGCCGCGTTCAGAGCGGAAGCTCGAACCCGATTGCGCACCATCCTGATCTTACTGATAAGGAATGGTAGCACTGACCGTGCCAAACCAGCGGGCAGGTGTCACAGCCATCTTTATATAAAGACTTGCGACCATCCGTGCCGACGCGGAAGTCCGACGAACACCGTAGAAACTGTCGCAATCTAGCAGTGCGCCACGCAGAGATGACTACGACGCGAAATGCCCAGCCGAACGGGCACATGACGCGGCCAGGCAGGACTTCGTCGGGGCCGCTCCTTCCTGGAAGGCACAACGCGTACCCGGTAACTTGCATGGGTTACACTTTCCTGGGCTACCATTGGTGGAAATTTCCAAGGAGGGCGTGTCATTGGTTGACAAGGAAGAGCCCAATGTCGGTTAGACATTAGTGACCGATGAAGTCCGCGCGGACCCTCCGTGTCGTTCTCCAAGGCTCGATACGATAACTTTCTGCCCTGACTCGCGAATCAATATTTGGCGCCATCAGTTTGATGACTCGGTGCGTTTGCGACTTGGCGAGAGGCGCCTTGGCGGGCTCTTCCGAAGCAGGAATCCCCAATCTGGATTCCTGCTGAGGAGAACTTCACCGAAGCAGGTGATCGTATAAGCGGTGGTCACTCGTATTGTGGCCGTCAAATGTCCTCAAATCGACCGTTTTGAAAACAGCTACGCCGCGCGGTATGTTAGATTGTCATGGGGGATGTTACCCACATTCTGGCGGGAATAGAGCAAGGCGATCGGGCGGCAGCCGAGCAGCTCCTGCCGTTGGTGTACGAAGAGCTACGCTCTCTTGCGGCGCAGCGGCTGGCACCTGAGAAGCCGGGACAGACGCTTCAGGCCACGGCGCTTGTGCACGACGCGTATCTGCGTCTGGTCAATGCCCAGGAGGCCCAGCAATGGAACAGCCGGGGGCATTTCTTTGCGGCCGCTGCGGAGGCGATGCGCCGCATTCTTGTGGAACAAGCGCGGCGTAAGAAGCGGTCGCGGCATGGGGGCGGACGCCGTCGTGTCGACCTGGACACCGAGCTCTGCGTGTCCAGCGAGCCGGACGACTCGTTGGTTGCCTTGGACGACGCGCTGGAGCGATTGGCGAAAGAGGATCCACAGTCGGCCGAGCTGGTGAAACTCCGGTACTTTGCGGGACTGACAATCCCGCAAACCGCCGAAATGTTGGGCGTTTCGCCCCGGACGGCCAACTTTATGTGGTCATTCGCCCGAGCCTGGTTGCGGCGCGAAATGGAGCAATGTTGAGCCGGAAGAGCGAAGTGAGCAGGAAAAAAACACGCCGCCTTTTTTTGCGCGACCACGCGCAATTCGTCGCACTGTTTCCTGGAGGTTCGCGGGAATGCTGGTGCGAGGTCTTAGCCATGCTCGAACGGGACATTTTCATCGCAGCCCTCGAAAGAGATGATCCAACCGAACGTGCCGCGCTGCTGGACGAGGCTTGTCAAGCGGACGCCGAATTGCGCAAGCGCGTCCAGCGGCTACTCGACGAGCATGCACGTCCGGAGAGCTTCATTCTCGATTCGCCACCCGCGGGATTCGATGCCACAGTAGACCAGCCGATAAGCGAACGGCCGGGCACCGTCGATCGGCCCCTACAAGCTGCTGGAACAAATCGGCGAAGGCGGCTTCGGCATCGTCTACATGGCCGAGCAGCGCAGCCCGTCCGCCGCAAGGTCGCGCTGAAGGTCATCAAGCCGGGCATGGACACGCGGCAGGTGATCGCGCGGTTCGAGGCCGAGCGGCAGGCCCTGGCGATGATGGACCACCCGAACATCGCCAAGGTGCTCGATGCCGGCGCCACGGAATCCGGCCGGCCGTACTTCGTGATGGAGCTGGTCAAGGGCGTGCCGATCACGGAGTACTGCGACGAGCATCAGCTCACGCCTCGCGCAGCGGCTGGAGCTGTTCGTGCAGGTCTGCCAGGCCGTGCAGCACGCGCACCAGAAGGGCATCATCCACCGCGACATCAAGCCGTCGAACGTGCTGGTGACTGCAGCACGACACGACGCCGGCGTGCCGAAGGTGATCGACTTCGGCGTCGCCAAGGCGACTGGGCCAGGAGCTGACCGAGAAGACGCTGTTCACGGAGTTCGCGCAGATGGTCGGCACGCCGGTGTACATGAGCCCCGAGCAGGCCGAGCATGAGCTCAGCTCGACATCGACACGCGCAGCGACGTCTATTCGCTGGGCGTGCTGCTGTACGAGCTGCTTGACCGGCACGACGCCGTTCGACAAGGAGCGGCTGCAAGCAGGCGGCGCTCGACGAAATGCGGCGGATCATCCGCGAGGAAGAGCCGCCCAAGCCAAGCACGCGGCTGAGCAGAATCGAAGGATTCGCTGGCCTCGATTTCCGCCCAACGGCACATGGAGCCGGCCAAGCTGCACGAAGCTGGTGCGCGGCGAGCTCGACTGGATCGTGATGAAGGCGCTGGAGAAGGACCGCAGCCGGCGGTACGACACGGCCAACGGCCTTCGCCGCCGACGTCGAGCGTTACCTGCACGATGAGCCGGTCGAGGCTTGCCCGCCATCGGCAGTCTATCGTTTTCGCAAGTTTGCCCGGCGGCAAAAGACCGGGCTGGTGATCGCGACGGTCCTGACCTTGGCCCTGCTTGTCGTCTTGGGAGTTGTGGCCGGAAGCATCGGCTGGGCCGTCCGCGACCGCGCTAGCCGGCAGGCCGCCATCGAAGTGGAAGTAAACTTGGCGTTGAAAGAGGCTACGCGACTTCAGGCGCAGCGAAAGTATGCTGAGGCCCTGTCAGCGGCCCTGCGCAGAGGCGCTTTTGTCCGGCGGCAGCAGTCAGGAATTACAAAAGCGCGCTGGCGACCTGCGCAAAGACTTGCAGATGGTTTTGCGCTTGGAGAGCATCCCTCTCGAAGGATCGCGTTCCACGAGCGAGGGCGAATTCGACTTCGCTAAGGAGGATGAAGCATACGCCGAGGCGTTTCGACAGTTCGGCGTCGATGCACGCGTCCTCGGGGCCCAGGAGATCGCAGATCGCACTTCGGCCACGACGATCCGGCTTGAGCTAGCTTCGGAGCTCGATAACTGGGCTTTTACTCGATGGATGGTGAGACCTGAGGGTGACGAGATCGCGAAAAAGCTGGTGGCCGCCGCGCGCTTGGCCGATCCGGATGAATTACGCAATCGTATTCGGGACGCGCAGGAAACTCGCGACGCGAAAGCTCTGAGCGACCTCCTCACGACGGAAAGCGACCGAGTCCTGCAGTGGCCGACCTCGCGTCTCCTTTTTGCGGCATTGTATCAACTCGAGCCCGAGCCGTTGCAATCCGAGCAGTTAATGACGCTAACGCGTCGGCTCCACCGCCATCGACCCGATGACTTTTGGAACAACTACACGTTAGCCTCACTGCACGCAAGTCAAGGAGCCTCCTCAATGGGAAGATGCGGCTCGCTTCTATACAGCGGCTCTCTCCCTTCACCCCGAAAATGCCGCCACACAGAATGACTTCGCACGGTTGCTGGTGTATTGGCCTCGTCCCGGAGTCGATCACTTCGAAGAGGCCGTTGACCTGGCCAAGAAAGCAGTCAAGGCGACTCCAACAGCGGGGAAATACTGGGGCACGCTCGGTATAGCCCACTACCGGGCTGGACAATGGAGCGATGCGCTGACGGCATTTCAGCAGGCGACGAAGCTCCGCAATGGCGGCGATAGTCTCGATTGGTTATTACCTCGCCATGATCCACGGGCGACTCGGCGAAGAAGGAACAGGCACGTAAGTGGTATGACCAGGCCCTCCAGTGGATGGAGAAAAACGACCCAGATGACGGTGGGTTGAAAAACATTCGTGCCGAGGCGGCGGAACTGCTGAGCATCAAAGAAAGCGCGCCGTTAGAAAACTGGCTGAAGCAGCTTATTAAGCGCGGATTGGCCCAGTAGACGACGTCACACACAGGAAACAAACATGGACAACTAGTTAGAAACAACCGATCGCCGATCCAAACGACGCGGCTTCTTCGACCGGCCTGCCGGTGTGGATTTCTGGATGAACTTGCTGGTGAGCTGGCGCCTGAAGAAGGCTGAACATTTATGGCCGTTCGCAGGTAATACGCTGACCCTCCTATTGAGAACTGCGCGGCTAACGCTACCAACCCGACGCGTCAGCGAGGCACTCCCTCGCTAACGCGTCGGGTTAATGGCCCATTGACCGCGCAGGCTTCAATAAAGCCAAGTTCGGCCGCAAAGGTTGCCCTGCGGCATTCGTTGAGGGTTCTGTTGCTCCAGCACAGGAGATCGCAATGGCAGAAAAGCCGGTTTTACGCTTGGAAGAGTTGAATCTGAAGTACGAGGGGGAGAAGCCCGCGAAGTACGGCTACCGCGCCCGAGTCCCGGGGGGCTGGCTGATTTTCATCTGGACTCCAGGCAGGGGTGGCCTAGGCGGCGTCACGTTCTACCCCGACCTGAATCACGGGTGGGACGGGGGAACCCAGGAGGCGGGAGCTGACCCATCGCGGGAGAAGTAAAGACCGCCAACCGGAGAACAAGAGTCGACTTCGGATAACGATTATCGTCTAACCGCGAAATGGCCTCGAGAGTTTATAGACGATCCGTCTCCGTAGGGAAAAACAAAACGGACCCGACTCGTTTCCGGACCAAGTCGCGCCGAACGAATGGATGCAGTTGACGGGGCCGGCATCACGGCGTTCCAAGCCCGATTCTGGTGAAGCGGCTGCTCGCGGGGACATTTGCAGCCGTGTGTTTAGTGGAACGCTTACGATGTTTCGACAGCCGTGCGCCTGAAAAAAGGCTGAATTGGACCTCAGTACGTACTGCGCTTGCGAAAGCCAAGCTCGGCCCGGACCACTGGACCACTCTTGTTTGCATGGACAAGTGGAACGCTCCGCGAGAACTTATAGCTTCGTTCACGACGTAGTATCTTACTCGATCGGCAATCCGCCGAATCGTCTCGTACACCGGCATTGGTTTCCCCCGTACTCGCTGCCGTTTGCCGGCTGCTGCGCATTCTTTAAGTTTTTCTTGCGCGGTTTTGTTGAGAACGTCGCACTGTATTGCGACAAGCGATTGCCGACGACTTCTTTCGCGACATGACAGGTCCGCCGGCTCTTTCGAGCCTCGCGTATGCCAACGCGGTCAACGAAGTGAAAGCCATCGGAGCCACCAACAGCACCACACGCACGGCGGACCAGACTAACGCCGCTATGGGAGATTGTTCTCAATGATCACAAATCTCTGGTACAGCATCGCTCGATCTATCAAAGGTCCCCAGTCTCGCCCTCGTGCCCGTTGTTCCAGAAGGGGAAAGAACCCTTCCTGGAGTCTCGAACAACTGGAGCGAAGATACTGTCTGACGACCGCCATCTCCGAATTTGGGAGTTCGCTCATCATCGCGGGAGATTCCGGGGACGATTTGATCGCGATTGTGGATAACGGCGGAGGGACGCTGAATGTCAATGGCGTGACCTACTCCGAAATCGACCGCGTGCTGATCAATACCCACGGAGGAGCCGACCGGGTGTTTTATGAGACCGCGGGCGAGGTTTCGATCTCCGATTTGCTGCTCAATCTGGGTTCCGGTGCTGATGTTGCGGATCTCGACTACGGCACCGTCGGCGGAAAACTGCGATCCAGAATTTTTGGCGAATTGGGGGCCGATGAGATTAGCACATCCTTCGCCACCGTCCTTTCTGAAGGCGACGCCCTCAGTTTCATGGACGGGGGATTGGGTGATGACATCATCAGCTGCGTTCAGAACAACGTTGCCGGTCTGGCAGCTTGCGATAATCGTGGAGGAGTCGGAGACGACCAAATCTTTTGCAGCAAATTGAACGTTTTCGCAGGTGGGGACGCCGTCTGCGAGTCGATCGGCGGGATTGGCGATGACGTTATCATGTGCATAGAAATGGACGTCGCAGGACATACCGAGTGCATTGGGAATGGAGGTGTTGGCGACGATGTTGTTTCTTGCACACTCACGAATCTCGCTGAGACCGGCTCGGCTCTCTGCCAACAATCGGGCGGAGCCGGCGACGATGTGCTGACTTGTGGCAAAGGGACAATTCTCGGCGAACACGTCTGCTTCATCAATGGCGGCGCGGGTAACGACATCATGAATTGGATCGTCACGGGCATTGAAAACAGTGGCGAGTTTCAATGCAACGCGGATGGCGGCGCGGGCAATGACCAAATCAACCTCCTATTGGGAACCGAAACAGCTCCGGTCGATTTCAAAGGTGTTGTCGATTATTTCGCCGATACTGGTTCCGGCGACGATGAATGGAACGCCATCGTCAAATTCACCGACGATAGCGACGGAGAGGTTTCAACCTTCACCGTCTTGCTCGGCCATGGGAGCGACGCCACGCTCTTGGGTTTTATTGGACTGGGAAACACGCAAATTCTTGTAGGCTTGGTCGATGGCGGTGCGGGTGACGATAGCTACGTCGGACCACCTCCGATGCTCTTGACATTCCCCGTCTCTAACTTCGAGATCGGTGTGTAAAGCCAACGACCTATTGACAAGTGGCTGAGGTGGTTTGGCCTTTGCTTGGCGATACGGCGATCCCAATGCTCCTACTTCCAGGGAAGTGTCACCTTTACAGGAAATGTTACCATGAAAGTCACACGCGTTTTTACCGCTCTGATCGTCGTTTGCCTCTTAGGGCCGGCTCAATTGTCGGCCGACGTGATCATTGACTGGAACAACGTCATGAACAACTCGGTCCGTACGAACTCGATGAGTCCACTTCCGGCGACGCGGATATCGGCAGCGATGAACACGGCCATGTACGATGCCATTAATTCGATCGCTCGAACGCATCGTCCATACCACGTCGACACGACTGCCACTCCAGGCACCAGTCGCGAAGCCGCTGCCGCTCAGGCGGCTCATCGCGTATTGAGCGGCTTGATTCCGGCGAATCAGGCAACGTTCGACGCGGCGCTGACAAACAGCTTATCAGGTTTGCCCGACGGTCCAGGAAAGACTGCCGGAGTGGCTTTGGGAAACACGGTCGGTGCTGCAATCCTGGCACTACGGGCCAATGATGGCGCCAGCGTCGTCGTGCCCTACACGCCCGGATCGCAACCGGGAGAATGGAGACCGACTCCGCCTGCGAACTCTCCGGCAGCAGCCCCGCAGTGGGCGAACCTGACGCCGTGGGCCATGACCAGCGTTTCCCAGTTCCAGAATCCGGACGGTCCACCCGTAGTAAACAGCGCCGAATACACGTCCGCGTTCAATCAGGTGAAAGAAATCGGCTCTTCGACCAGTGCCACACGAACACAAGACCAGTCGAACATTGCCCAGTTTTGGGCGGGCCAAGCAGGAACCGCCACTCCGCCTGGTCACTGGAACAGGATTGCTCAGACGGTTGCGCAGTCCCAAGGTAATACGCTTGAGGAGAACTCGCGGCTGTTTGCGCTCTTGGGCATTGCTCAGGCAGATGCGCTGATTTCATCCTGGGATAACAAGTACCACTACAACCACTGGCGGCCGGTGACGGCGATTCGCGAGGCTGCTACCGACGGCAATCCGGCCACGGAAGCGGACCCGAATTGGAGCTCGTTCATTACGACGCCAAACCACCCCAGCTACGTAGCCGCGCACGGTACGCTGAGCGGTGCGTCCGGCGCGGTGCTGGCCGACTTCTTTGGCACGGACAACATCACGTTTACATCCTCGACCGAGGGCTTCTCCGTCCCGGATCGGACATACACTAGCTTTTCGCAGGCCTCCACGGAAGCGTCAAACAGCCGCTTGTATGGCGGAATTCATTGGAGCTTCGACAACGAGGACGGCCTGGCGGGTGGCCGAGCCATCGGTCATTACATTTCTGCCACGCAGCTTCGGCCGATTCCTGAGCCTGCCACCTGCGTCTTACTACTTCTTGGTTTGATCGGTGTGCTTGCATCATTGCGTCGCCAGTAGACCGGTAAGCGATCGTGCCGGCCGACTCGCTGTGCAGACCTTCGACCAGTTGCTTTATCGCCTCCGGCTGATCCCCGGCCGGCTCAAACGGTGCTGCAAACGAAATTCCACGATCACCTATCCATTCACTAATCTCAGCGAGCCGGTCCATCCGCTCGGCTGAGCTCGCCGCAGGCCTCGGCCCCGATGATTTCCACCCGCCCCAACAGCATTCGCCGCTTATTCTCCAACTCAATCAATCGCTTTTTCACCCGCGCAATTTCTTCCTCAACGACAAACAATGGGTCCGCCTCCGCCTCCGCCGCGGCGAAGTGGTCGCGGCTCATGTAGTGAAACACCGGAATCAACAGCGTGATCGCCGCGACCAGCACGGAAACGACACCTGTGAATCGTACGTAACTCTCGTTATCAAACAACACTTCGGAAAACACACCAACCGCCAACAACGCGGCAAGACCCAATATCAACTGGTATGCCAGAAGGTACGCCCAACGGTAGACCCCCGCCAAATTGGCAAGAAACAGCATTGATAGATGGGCACACGCAACTGCGAAAAATGATACCGATGCAGTAAGCTTCCAGTAGAATTCCAACTCCAGCTCGGTCCAAATTCCAAATATTAGCAAGCAGGCGGCTAGGATCGTTAAAGCAAGACCGGCAACGGGCAGGATGGTCCGCCCGCGCGTGAGACAACCCGCGCAAGATAAGCCGCAAATGCTCGCTGCGGCGATCGTCCCCGTCGTTAACAACACCTTGACTTCAAACCAGCCAATTTCACCGGGTTTCGCGATTGCAATGATGCCGATCACCGCCGTCGCCGCAATCGAAGCGACAAAAATCCGCAGGAACAGTTTGGTCGGGCGATGTTCCGTCATAAGAAATTGCGAACCTGTATCGTCGAATTACAACGCCGACTCGATGTTGTCCTGTTCGCCGCCCGCCACCGCGTCTTGGTCAGGCAGCGGCAGCAAATACGGCCGCAGCGTGTCAAGCGTCCGCGGGCCGATGCCGTTCACACGCAGCAAATCGTCATGATCGCCAAAGGGCCCGGTCGCGGCACGCGATTCGACAATCCGCCGCGCCAGTGTCTCGCCCACTTCAGGCAATTCAGCCAGCTCCGGCCATTCGGCCGCGTTGATATCGACTAGGTATTGTGCCGACAGCGGCTCGGCTCGATCGATTTCGATCAATTCGCCTCGATGCCCGCCATGGACAAACCAATACACGCCCATGCCCACGAGTGCAAACATCACAAGCGCCGCAACGGCAACCTGATCCATCCGCCGCAACAATGGACGCGCCTCCTTATCGTGTGCGAGTTTTCTTATCGGTCGCTCGGCCGGCATCGTTTGTCCTCGGGGCGGAATCCGCCAATTGGTATTATTGCGATGAGCATGAGTGGGTCGAGCGTGACGACGGCTGGACAATTCTCGCAGAGGCACCGTCCCACGGTTAAGTGGCCAAAAAAAGTTGTGGAATTCGGCAGTCGCTTCTGATAGGTTCGGCTGTGTTGATGATGCTTTTTTCCGCGAGCCGCGTTGCAATCCGCCACCGTACCGCTAAGCGAGCGCTTGCGACTTAGCGATGACCTACGCATGGCAAAAGAATTCCAACAGCTTGATTGGAACGAATTGATCGAAGATGATCTGCGCCAACTGATTCGTTTGGTGGTGCGCGAAGATCTCGACCGCCAATACGACTGGACCACAGTCTCACTGGTCACACCCGACCAGCAGGGCAGGGCATCCGTCGTGGTTCGCCAGGCCGGCGTGCTGGCCGGATTACGCACCATGCCGGTCGTGATCGACGAAATGCAAGCCGCAATCGATTGCCAGTTGCGCTCCGCCGACGGCGAGGAAGTTGGGGCCGGCAGCGTAGTTGCCGAACTATTCGGCTCCGCCCGCGATTTGCTCACCTGCGAGCGGCCGATCTTGAATTTTCTCGGCAGGCTATCCGGCATCGCCACGCTGACTCGCCAATACGTGAGCCGGCTCGAGGGTACCCGCGCTCGAGTCTATGACACGCGCAAAACGACACCCGGATGGCGGCGGCTGGAAAAATACGCCGTGCGTTGCGGAGGCGGTAAGAATCACCGCACCGGGTTATTCGACGCAATGCTCATCAAGGATAATCATCTCGCGCCTGGCATCAGAACAAAACCTTTCACCGGCCGACGCGGTTCGCCGCGCTCGGGTTTTTTTGGATCGCATGGCCGCCGAGTTGGTGCCGGGCGTCGATGCCAGCCGCATGATTGTTGAAGTCGAAATCGATCGGCTAGACGCTTTCGACGATGTTCTCGCATCAGGCCCGGACTTGGTGCTGTTGGATAACATGCCGCCTGAGATGTTACGCGCCGCCGTAGCCCGCCGCGACGACCTCGCGCCGCACATCGAGCTCGAGGCATCGGGAGGCGTTTCGCTCGACACTGTGCGAGAAATTGCCCTCACGGGGGTCGAACGAATCAGCGTGGGCGAACTCACTCATTCCGCCAGGTCACTGGACGTTGGCCTGGACTGGGTTACGTCGTAACGAGCCTATCGTGCGAATCGCTCTATTGCCTGTTTCCAACGGACAACATCGACCTGTTCGCGGGTGTTGTTTTTGGACGACATCGATCGAAAACCCGTGATTCCGCGAGGCGGTTCGGTCGGATCGCAAGGGATAAATCGGCAACGAAGGATGATCCCAATTTCTACTCCGCACCGGTGTTTGACAGCCGCTCCGGCCGAACTACGTTTCCTTGACACAGCACCTTGGGGGAGAGGTGTTGATTGTCGACGCGGCGGGACGAGCTGGGAGCTTGAGGGGACCTCGCCGCGTCATTTTTTTGCGCTGACGACCACCGGTTGTTCACTGGTGTCGAGCTCACAGCAGCAGGCCGGCAACATCCACGCCGACGCCCCCGGACAGAACTCAAGGGCGCAAAAATCGGCATCTTCGCGAAAACTTGTTGACAGGCCGGAAATCCCTGTTTATAAGTGAAAGTGAGGACCGGGAGCCCTATCTCCCGCAGAGCACAAACTCGGTGCTACTTCTCGGAACACCAGCAGATTATTCACTACTTCGGAGCGACCTCATGAGTGTCAGATCGGCAGCAGCGAAGCAATTCGCAGTGCTGGCCGCATGACATTCGAGACCCGCTGGACTTTGGTCCTCCGATTCTCGCCGGCTGAACGCCGCTGATGTTGCGCCACGGGGTAGTACATCAGCAATGTCTGGTGTGGTCAGCGCGATCCGACACGGACGCAATTCGGACAGATTTATTTCCGTCTGATGCTGCGCGCACACGTCGGGCGCGAACGACTTTTTCTTCGCCTGCAGGCCGGTCTAGCGAGCCTTCGTCCCTGCCAAAAATTCGGCGATGGGGCGATGGGCACTCTGCCAAAGGCCCGTTAATCGCAAAGCATCCACGAGCTTTGCCAGGCGTTTCTCACGATGCGCGCACTTGGTGCGGGCGGAGAGTGCCGGCAAACGCAACACCAGTGACATTGCGCACCGCCGATAGCCCATGTGCCTTTCGGCAATGCGACTTGTTTGCAGGAACAGAAACAGGGAACGACAACAATGATTCGTTTGAGTTATTCAAAACCACGAGCGGCACAAGGCCCGGCGGCATTCGCTTGCTGTCTCGTCATAGTTGCCGTCACGGGGCTGTCGGCCGAACGGCTTGAAGCACAAGACAACTCCTTTACGCTTCGATTCAGCGAAAAGGAAATGAAATTGGAGCATCCCAGCGACATGATGTGGGATAAGTACCTCATGTGGGATCTGGCGTTCCAGCGGATGAACGACCGAAACATGCCCTATCTCGAGCTGACGAACGATTCCGACTCGACGTCTCCGATCAAAGAACTGCACCTGACAATTGGCGACACGCGGTTCAATTTTTCCGACGACGTCATGGGGAAATTCGCCATGCTGGGAAGCAGCAAGCCGGGCTTTAATATCACGGCCAGCACCATCGGAAACTTGGGTGACGAACTGGTTGTGAGCATCGGCGACGGCGGTCTGCAACCAGGAGAAGTAGTGCGATTTAAGATCGACCTGGCCGTCGACCCAGGATTTGCCGACGAAGTCTTCGCTCACCCGGACTATCGGACCGTTCTGTTTGATATGAATGGCTTCAACGTGTACGACGGCCTGCAGCAACAAAGTGCCGCGGACAACGGCAAGGCTTGGGTGATTTTCGATCCGGCCGCGGGCGCCGATTCGGCGACGATCCCGGTGGCGCTGCAGGACGAGCTGGTGTCTGGTGCAGCCGCCGATTTTTACAACAACAACTACAGGCGCTACGGCCAGATGGATCCGGTGCGCACCTTTGCATTGGAAGGCGGGGGGAAGCGGAGATCCCCGAGCCAAGTAGCGTGCTGTTGGCAGGTTTTGCCATGCTGGCAGGGTTTTTG
Organism: uncultured Planctomycetota bacterium; assembly: GCA_963786455.1. Lineage (GTDB taxonomy): Bacteria > Planctomycetota > Planctomycetia > Pirellulales > Lacipirellulaceae > JABDGM01. The sequence goes on from CAWAZX010000028.1 coordinate 73,161, forward strand.
ACATGCAATGGCTCGCGACGCGGGTCGTCGCGAACGTAGGGCGCAAACAAATGCCAGCTGATCCGGCCATCCAACGCGGTTGGCGTTCCAACCGCTCCAGGGCGACTCGCCGCCGCGGCCAACATGCTTCTTGCCGCGCCCGGCATCAGCGGTGTCGAACCCGCGCAAGGCGTTCGTCGCGCCGCTCACGCGGTCAGCGCCACCGATCTATTGCGCCCACGCGGCGAATGCTGTCGTACCGACGGCGCTAATCCGTTGTTGAATCCGGACGCCGCCTCTCCGTACAACTGTCTTTCGAATGCGATCGAATCGAGCATTGGAAGACTTTGCCGGTTAGCTAAAATTTGCCGGCTTTTCGGCCTGCAACTGTTCTTCCGTGCATACCGATTAAACCGAAAAAGAGCAAAGTAGCGATTGTATCGGTACCGATCTTTGGGAATGATTGCTCGGCACATGCGATTCGGCCGGCCGCCTCAATACGCCGGCTGCCATTCGGCCGGGCTTCAGTCGAATTGCTTTTCCGCATGTCGGCCAGGCCGCCCGCAACGCTGGCCGAGCTCGAATTGCTTGTCAGGGGGGATTCTGTGATGAACCATCACTTGAAGGTGATGCTTGCGCTAGCGGTCTGCATTTCGATCGTTACCGCTGCGCAATCGGCACTCGCGCAAAACCAACGCGGCCAAACGGGAGTCGGAGCCGCTAGACCGAATGGTGGTCGAGCGACTGCAACGCCGCCGCAGCGGCAGTATACCGAGCAAATGCCCCAAGGCGCTGTCGGCGTACCGCAACCGATGATGCACGGACAAGCGCCGTATTCCGACGAATACGTGGAAAATGGAATCAGCCATGGTGGCTATCCGACGAGCAGCTACTACGGTGACGGCGGCTATTCCGGCGGTTACTCCGGCAGCTTTTGTGGTACAGAAAATGGCTACAGCGATGGTTGCTGCAACTCGTGCGGTGGCAACGGTTGCGATGGCGATTGCTGGCATCGCGGCGGCTTGGGTACGAACTTGTTCGGGACCGTGTGCCCGCCGGGACGCTTTTTCGTCACGGCCGACTACCTGTATGTCCGAGCCAATTTCAGCGAGGCCATCGCGTTTCTCGAACAAACGGACGACACGATCCAAGGCGTCGGCACCGATGTTTTTCATGAGCTCGATTTTGACTACGAATCGTCGTACCGTTTTGGCGGCGGGTACCGCACCTGTGGTTGCAATGAGGAAGTCCGGTTCCTGTTCACGCGGTTGAGCAGCACGGCCGACGACATTGCTCCGCAGGGCTCGTTCCTGCCGTACGAAGTGTCGGCGCCGCCGGGCGGCCAGACCTTCGTGCACGCCGATGTCGACGTCAAGTCCTTCGATTTGGAATTCGCCAAGACGATTCCGCTGGGCGGTGGTGGCGGTTGTGAATGCGGCGATCCCTGCGGTTGCGGTGATGCGTGCGGTAGCGACTGCGGTTGTCCTGCTTGGGACGTCACCTGGTCGGGAGGCTTTCGTTTTGCCGACGTCGATTGGAACCGCACGTACACGGCCGTCGACGACGACGAATTCGTTACCACCGAGGCCGTTTCATCGATGAACTTCCGCGGCGGCGGCTTACGCGTGGGCTTGGAGGGTCGCCGCTACTTCTTCGACAATGGCTGCATGAGCGTGTACCTCAAGGGCGATATCTCGTTGCTCTTAGGCGATGTCAGATTGAACGCGACTCGCATCACCGATGATCCTACGACACCGACCGATGTCGATACACTCAACACGCAAACGTTCGAGACCCGGCAAATCATTCCTGTCACAGAGATGGAAGCAGGGCTCACGTCCCATATAACTTGCAACTCGTCGATCACGACGGGATATCTGTTCAGCGCCTGGCACGACCTGGGATTCCGCGACGAGTTTAACTTTCCCACGTTAATGGAAACGCGCTACGACGACGGGAACATCTTGGGCTTCGATGGCTTCTTCGCCCGATTGGAAGTCGCGTACTAAGGGGCTTTAAGAAAGAAGTCTTCATGAGCGGATGCTGGACATCGCCGGCTCATGACAAAACCGAGCATCAGTCGGCTGGGCGAGCGGGCCGCCTCAAAAACGTTCGCATCGTCTCCGAGGGCCGACCTCCGTCCGGGAGGTCGGCCCTTTTTGTATCGTGTGGTCGCCTAGGCGACCTCGCGGTGAAGCACAGGGCGCCGCGATCGCCAGATTGGTGCTGCTTGCTTCCCGGGGTCTTTCATTGCGTAACGGTGAGAAGTGATTAATGCGCAGCGAAAAAGAAATTCGGTGCGATCGCAATCAGTAGCACACGCGCATTTAGTGCGTGGCGAAGAAGCGATCGCGGCGTGCGCGGCGCTGCGCTCGCAGACGAGCCCGGCGCTTGGTTTCGCTGGGCTTCTCATAGAATTCGCGAACGCGCATTTCTTTCTTGATCCCGCTCCGCTCCACCAGTTTGCGGAAGCGGCGGACGGCCTCCTGGGCCGATTCGCGATCTCGCAACGTCAGTTTAACCACATCGACTCCTGTCACCTTGTAAAAGTTCTCTTCCGCCGCCTAACCGCCGGTCACGACGCGGCCCACATCGACTTGGCCATACCCCATACCGGTCGGAACCCAACATTCTAACAATCGCCAGCCCATCTCGTCCACTCGAATTCACCGCAAAGTATTGCAGCAATTGCCGGCACGTCACAACCGGCACAAGCCATAAACCACGGACATACACGGAATCACTCTGGGAATGTCGCCGGCTTCGATGATTCCGACGGTTACCGCGGCTGCATTTTCGGATACGCCGGCATACTTTGACAATTCCGCCACCCATGTGCACTGCTGGTTGATTGTCCGGCTGTTGCCGCCGCTGAATCGATGCCGATGAACGGTAGCGGCATGGCACGCTCGGCGGCATGCTTCCCCGGCCTGTCTTCAAGCCCCCCGACCCGCCGCAAGCCCAACCGCATGGCGAAGTCCCCCTGCACACCGCGCGAGTTGGTGGAACGGCTCGACGCGCGTCACGACGAATTAATCGCCAAGCTTGACGAGCTGAACGCGCAGATCGAAGCGGCGCTGGCCGAGTTCAGCCGCTCACGTGACGTGCCGCAGTTCGACGGCGAGCAGCGCGCCGCCGCATAGTAGGGCGTGGGAGTTTCATGGCTTCACGGCAGCGAGCGCCAGTCCAGCCGGCAGCACGCTTACATGCGGCATTTCAACGAGTCGCGCGAGCAACTTTTCGAGCACGTTTGAGCTAACTGGGCCCCAGCCCTCGTCATCGAAACCGTGCGTGTTGTAGATCAACCAGCCGGAGGGTTGGGCCAGCAGCTTGTTGATTTCGCCGGTCAGATGTTCATCGATATTCTCAGGGCCGAAGCTCGTGCAGGTTAGCTTCGATTGGCCTTGGTGAGGCAGCACGTTGATGGCAGGCCCGCCAGTGCGAAAGGCCATCACCTGGCCGGCAAGCCATCGCTCGACTTCTGGCGTGGACGCATTGAACGGAAAATTGAACACGCACTTCTTCGCTTCAAATTCCTTGAGCTCTTTGGCGAAAAAATCGAGGCAACGGCGAATCAGATCGACGGACTCTTCCAGCGGCAGCTGCGATTTGTTCGCGTGTTTGTAGCCGTGCGGCATGATCTCATGGCCGCGAGCCTGCAGCTCGTTCCACAATCCAAAATCGCCGACCGGCCAGCGGTGGTATTCATTCGGCAGCTGAAAGCCGGGCAAGTGGGCGGTGGCAATGACGTTGATGCACGCCGGCAGTTTGTACTTTTCAAAGATCTCGGCCGTGCGAATGCTCGATTTCTTGAACCCGTCGTCGAAGCTCAGCGTGACGAAGTGAGTTTTCGTTGTCGTGGTCGCTTCGGCCACGAGACATTGCAAAGCGGCCCACGTGGCGGCGACTGCGCCAGCTATCTTGAGCAAATTGCGCCGCGTCGGACGGTGGTCCTCGGTGTTGGAGACTGAATTTTGCATTGCCATATCTCCTTCAATTGGCTATTTCCGACGATCGAGCCGGCCGGATTTGCTGATCGCTCGCAACAAGCGCCAGCCCAGAAATGCGCTGAGCAGCACACCGAGCGTGCCCGGCACGGAAACCCCGCGAAATAGCCACACGTCTTGGCTGATCAAGAGCGATGAGCCGAGGAACAGTGCGCTCGTCATCATGCCCAGCACGAGCCGATTCACCGAAGGCTCCAGGCCGCGGTGATCGAGGTGGACGTCGAACTTGCCGCTGTCGACTTGTTGCAGGATGTCGCGCAGCCGCCGCGGCAGGATTTCGGCCAGCTGCTCCACTTCAGAATAGATGCGGCGCATCTTTCGCATCTGCCGCGCCGGCGACAATCGCCGCCGCAGCATCGTTTTCTGATACGGCTGGATCAGCTCCATCAGGCTGAAGTTGGGCGCGAGCAGCCGGGCCGTGCCCTCGAGCATCACCAGCACTTTGATCAGCATCGCCAGCGACGAGGGCAGGGCGATGTGATACCGCTGGATGATTTCGATCATTTCTGTCAATGCGCCGCCCAGATCGAACGCGTCGACCGGCTGATTGGCGTAGTGCACGACAAACTCGGTGAGGTCGACGCTCAGGGCCGCCTCGTCGAGGCCCGGCGGCACTGCGCCCAGCCGCATCACGAGCGATGGTCAATCGCTGTGCATCCTGCGTGACGATGGCGATCAGCATGTCCTCGATGTCTTCGCGCAGCGATTCGTCGAGCCGGCCACCATGCCGAAATCCAACAGGCCGATCGCGCCGTCTGGGCAGCACGATGAGATTCCCCGGATGCGGATCGCCGTGGTAAAAGCCGTGGTGAAAGATCATCTCGAGATACATTTCGGCGCCGTGCCGGGCGACCTGGCTGAGGTCGATATCCGGTATTTGTTGCACCGAGGGGTCAGAAAGCTTGGCGCCGTCGAGCCATTCCATCGTGAGCACGCGCGCGGTGGAGAGATCGGGATACAGCCGCGGGATGCGCACGTGCGGCTGCGCGAGCAAAGTTGCGCGCGAACTGCTCCAGGTTGCGGGCCTCGCGGGCGAAGTCGAGCTCGCGGCGGACCACGCGGCGGAACTCGGCTACCGTGGCCTGCGGCCGGTACGGCTGCAGCTCGGGAATCGACTCGGCCAGGTTGGCCAGGCCGGCGAGGATGTCGAGATCGACTTCCATGCGGCGGCGGATGCCGGCGTGCTGCACTTTCACGACGACGTCTTCGCCCGAAGTGCAGCCGTGCCCGATGCGCCTGGCCGATCGACGCCGAGGCCAGCGGCGTGGAATCGAAGTCGACGAACAGTTCGCTCGAGCGGCTTGCCGAGTTCCGTTTCGATGGTTTCACAGATCGCCTCGAGGATCGTCGGCACGGCACGCTCGGTTTGCAGCTTCTGCAGTTCCTGGGCGAGCGGCATGCCGACCTGGTCGGGCCGCGTGCTGAGGACTTGCCCGAGCTTGATGAACGTCGGGCCAAGCTCTTCGATCGCCAGCCGGATGCGCGTTTCGCGGCTCAAGTGGGCGAGCGCTTCGCCGTCGCGATTCTTCAGCACGCCTTTCACGAGCGCCAGGTCGAAACGGCTGATCCAGCCGGCCAGGCCGTACTTGCTGAGGATCGTGAGGATCTCGCCCCAGCGATTGACGTTGCGATAGACTTGCGGGATGGTGGTGATTTTCATTTGGACACCGCTATACTCAATTGTCCGCAGAAGAACGGCCGACTGTCAATCACGTCACGCGGGGCTACCAGCCGGCCGGCATCGAGTTCCATGCGGCGCTGAAGCGCAGTCGGCCAGCGCCGCGCTGTGCGTCACGACCACGAGAATCGTGTTGCGTTCGGCCTGCAGTTCCAGCAGCAGCTTCGTGATCGACTGGGCCGTCGTGCGATCGAGATTGCCGGTCGGCTCGTCGGCCAGCAGCAGCGTCGGCTCGCGGACGAGCGCGCGGGCGATGGCCACGCGTTGCCGTTCGCCGCCGGAGAGCTCGGCCGGCCGATGCGTGAGCCGCTCCGCCAGGCCGACGCGGCGCGAGCAATTCGGTGGCCCGCTCGCTGGTCGTCGGCCGTGGCGGCGCCGTCGGCCAGGAACGGCACCAGCACGTTTTCCAGCACGGTGCACTGCGGCAGCAGGTGATGGTCTTGAAACACGAAGCCAATCTGTCGGCTGCGAAACGCGGCGAGCGCCGCTTCGTCGAGCGCGAACGGATCCTGGCCGGCGAGCCGCACGCTGCCGGAGGTCGGCGGTTCGAGCGTGCCGAGGATCGAAAGCAGCGTGCTTTTGCCGGAGCCGCTGGGGCCGAGGATCGCGAGGTTCTCGCCGCGCCGCAGTCGAGAACGACACGCCGCTCAGCACGCGCAGCGGCTCGCCCGGCGTCGGATATTCCTTGACGATGTTATCGACGACAAGATCGGCGGCAGTAGCTATGTCGGTCATGCCATACCGGCCATCTAAATCTAGTCAGCGGCCAATTCGCGAAGCTTCGTCGGCAATCACATCGGGAATGGGAATCGACATCGGCGGCTCGCCGTGCGGCACGCGGCAGCAGACGCTGGTCATCTCGCCGGTGGCCACGTCGCGGCCGTGCTGCGAGAAGTGCGAAGCCGTAGGTCACGCTCTTGGTGCCGACGCGGCGGACCGTGACGTCGATGTCGAGCACGTCTTCGCAGCGGGCCGGCGAATGAAACTCGCACGACGCGGCCACGCGCGGAAAGCTGACCACGTCGCCGTCGATTTCCGAATACACGCTGAAGCCCAGGCTGCGCAGCAGCTCGTGCTCGGCCGCTTCCATGTAGCGGAAGAACGCCGAGAAGTGCATGATCCCGGCCATGTCGGTGTCGCTGAACTCGACGAACCGGGAGGTGTGGAAGGGAGTGGGCATGGGAAGAGTCAAGAGCTGAGAGTCGAGAGTCGAGAGCCAGCAGCTTCCGGCTCTCGACTCTCGACTCTCGACTCTCGACGCATATCAGTCGCCGACATACGGCAGGAGCGCCATGAAGCGGGCTCGCTTGATGGCCCGGGCGACGGCGTGCTGGCTGGCGGCGTGGCAGCCGGTCTTGCGGCGGCTGACGATGCGGCCGTGGCGGTTGGTGAGCTTCGTCAGCAGGTCGAGATCTTTGTAGTCGACGTACATCGGCCGCGGAGCGCGGCCGTCGATGTAGATCGGATCGCGCTTGGCAACCTTCTTGATGTGCTTGTTGCGCTTGTTCTGTTGATAGGGAGGCATGGCGACGATCTACCTGGTAATCGGATATGCGTGTAATTGAGTCCTGCATTGTAGTCGTCTGCGGTTCGATCGCCAAGGTCGTCCGCGCGACTAGGCATGTCCAGCAGCTAGTTTTGGCTGTACGCTATCGCGGTAAAGTTCAAGGGTTTGCCGGGCCATTGCGGCGGCGTGGTAGCGGTCGTGGACGGCCTGCTGGCCGGCCAGGCCCAGCTGCGTGGCCCGCGCCGGATCGCGGAGCAGTTCGGCGAGTTTGTCGGCCAGGTCGGCCGGATCGTGCGGTCGGCAGAGCAGGCCGCCGCCGGTGTCGGCGACCATTTCGGAGAAGCTGCCGTGGTCGGGCAGCACGACCGGCACGGCGTTGGCCATCGCTTCCAGCGCGGGCAGTCCCTTCGATTCGCGGTACACGGTCGGCACGCTGAACACGTCGAGCGATTGCAGGAACGCGATTTTTTCGGCGCGATCGAGTTCGCCGTGGTACTTGAACCGGCCGGCCAGCGGGCCCGGCGGCAGCGCGTGCTTCGAGCTGTCTGCAGATACGGCCGGTCGCTCCCGCCGAGGTAGCCGGCCGCGTGCAGCACGAACGGCGGCATGTCGTTGCGCGCGGCCAGTCGCTCGCAGGCCTCGACCAACAGGTGCAGGCCTTTGTCTTCGCAGATGCGCGCGAGGTAGCCGATGACGCGCGGCTCGTCCGGCCGCTTTTCCGATACGCTGTGCCGTGGCCGTCGAGTTTCAGGCCGTGCGGGATGACATGGATCGCGTGCGCGATCGACCGCCAGGTAGTCGGCCATGAAATCGGCGTAGTAGCGGTTGATCGCGACGAAGGCGTCGACGTCGGCGGCCCGCTCGCGGAGCATCGCGCGGGCCTGGTCGTAATACGGCGGCGGCAGCTTTTCGAGAAACAGGTCTTCGCCCGAGAGCTGGCAGACGACCGGCGGGCCGCACTGCTCGCCGCAGCATGCGCGCCATGCCGAGCTGCATCGAGTTCGACAGGTGGACGATGTCCGGCTTGCACCTCGGTGACCAGCCAGTGGACGAGCTTCTCGAGTTCCTTGCGCTGATGGCCCGCTTCGCCGCGCAGCATCGAAACGGTCATGTCGCCGAGCTGCGTCGGGTCGACGCTGCGCGGCACTGCGCGACAGCCCGTTCAAGCAGGGCGGGATGATCGAGCAGCGATCGAGCCACCACGGCGTGTGGCGGAAAACGGCCGACTTCTGCTGCAGGTAGACGTTGATGCCGCCGAAGAAACACGCGGTCGATGCTGACGTTCGGCTTCGTCGGTCCGCAGCGGCGTGTAGGTGGGCACGAGCAGCACGTCTTCGCCCAGCTCCAACAGCGCGGCGGCCAGCGTGTTGTCGTGCAGACAACTGCCGCAGTACATGCCGGCGGCCCCGGCCGCGATGTAGGCGATGCGCATAAGGAGTCGAGAGTCAAGAGTCGAGAGTCGAGAGCCAGAAACTCATGGACGCCTCACGCTTGCGGTTTAGCTGGTTACACCTTCCGCTTTCATGCGTTCGAGCCAGGGGTCGAGGTCATCGAAGAGGCGGCCGGCTTCGGGGTGGAAGATGCGGCCGATCAGGATGTCGGTCATCGGGCCGACGTGGTGCGGATACTCGCGGATGAATTTGCCGACGCGGAACTGGCCGCAGTACCAGGCTTCGGCCAGCTTGCGGACCCAGGTGGTGCCGCGGGCGAAATCGGGCACCCATTTGCCGAGCTGCGCGCCGGACGTGTCGCCTTTGCGGAGGCCTTCGACGATGGCGTCGGCGGCGAGCTGGCCCGCTCTTCAGGGCGAACCACACGCCGGAGGAATAGATCGGATCGATGAACCCCCACGAATCGCCGACGAGCACCCAGCCGTCGCCGGACGGATTTGCCCGTGGCGTACGAATATTCTTTCACCACGTCGAGGCCGGCGACTTTTTCGGTGCCTTCGAGTCGCTTGGCCATCGCCGGGCAGTCGGCGACTTCGGCCGCGAAGATTTCGTCCGGCGTGCCGGCGCCGGGCGGAAGAAATAATCGGCATCGCCCACCACGCCGATGCTCACGACGTCGTTCGACAGCGGAATGTGCCAGAACCACGAGCGGTTCGACAGCGTGCGGAAGCACACCGTCATCACGCCGTCTTCGATGACGTCGCGCCGCGAACCGCGGAAATGGCCCCAGATGGCCGCCTTGCGAAATTTCGGGATTGGGTTGGCGGAGTCCGAAGCGGGCGCCGAGCAGGCCGGCCTGGCCGGTGGCGTCGACGATCACCTTGGCGCGGATGATATCGCCGGCTGCGCGATGCTGAAGCTGGCCATCGTTCGTCCGGTGCGGCGAGTCGCACGCCGACGGCACGCTCGCCTTCGAAAACGACTTCCAGCACGCGAACGCCGCGGTGCACTTCCACGCCCTTTTTCGCGGCGTTATCGAGCAGGAACTGATCGAACTTGGCCCGTTCGACGTGCCAGGTGCGGCCGCACTCGCGCGGATCGTGCCGCGTGAACAAGAACGGCGACGATTCCTTGCCGCTGCTGCTGACAAACTGCACGCCGACTTTTTCGCACAAACGGGCCCTTCTTCAAATCGTCGAGCACGCCCAGCCGCTCGAACACCCAGTAGGTCTCCGGCATCAGCGACTCGCCGACCTTGCGGCGCGGCTCGGCGTCGCGCTCCAGGAGCAACGTTCTGAAGCCGGCATCGGCCACCAGCGCCGCGGTGGTCGAGCCACTCGGCCCGCCGCCGATCACAATGCAATCGTATTCAGATGATAAGGGAATCATGGCTTAAGAACTCAGGATTTCACCACAGAGACACAGAGAACACGGAGAAGATAAAAATCAGCAACGCCTATCTCGATGAACCCTCTTTGAAGCTTGATGCAGGCTACAAACTTAGTTGGTAGCCTTGGCGTAGGCAGTATTCTTCGTTCTATCTCCGTGTTCTCTGTGTCGTCTGTGGTTAATACTGTCTTTGCATTTAACGTTAGAGTTTCGCGATTTCCAAAAGCTGCACCGTCGGCCGCTCGTCCACGAGGATTTGGGCGGAGCGGCCGAAGATCGGCGCTGTCGTCTGGGAGCTGCAGATGTCGCCGCAGCTCGGCGGCCGGATCGATCCGCCAGAGCGTGATCAGCTCCACTTCGCGCAGCACGTTGTGGCGAATCAGCACGCGGCCCAGCGGTGCTTTCTTGCTCAGTGATCTCCTGCCTGCGCGGCCTCGGGCAGGTCGGCCAGCCAGATCCGCATGATTCCGAATTGTACGACCGCGCCGTCCGTTTGGCGACTCAACAGACTGCACCGCGCATACGACGTTTCGTCCTGCCACTCGGCAATCGCCCGGACGTCGACCAGGCTGTTGTGGAATGCCTCCAGCGCCACCGTCATATGATCGTGGTGCGCGAGCAGCGTGCGGTAGTCGTCGGGCAACGCGTCGACCAGCACCGGCTCGAAGTGGCCTAGATCATCCAGGCTGTCGTAGAACAGCGTGGCCAGACGCGAGGCGCTGCTTGGTAAACAGGTCGGCATCGGCCGACTGGCGGGAGGGATCGGTTTTCACCGGGCGGGAACTGCCAAGGGACGGCGGGTGGTGGGCGCGTAGCAGCGGGCGGCTCGAGGACCGTTTCAATCAAGTAATGGGCGAGGCGGCGGAGTGCTTCGGGCGTTAGCTCGTCGGCCAGTTGCTGGGCCTCACGGCGATGCGTCTCGACCATCCGCAGCGCTTTTTCAAAAGCACCGGCTTGTTGGAACACGCGGCGGATCTTGGCGAACACGGCAGGCGTTGCGTCGCCCTCGGCGACCAATTGTTCCAGTTGCCGGCGATCACCTTCCTCCAGGCCTTCGAGCGCCAGCGCCCAAAGCACGGTTGGGCGGCCGCCCAGCACGTCGCCGCCGAGCGTGAGCTTGTTGAAATCGTCGCCCCGCCAATCCTGCAGGTCGTTCAGAATTTGAAACGCGATGCCCAAGTGCCTGGCCAATTGTGTGACTGCGGTCTGCGTACTGTTCGGCCGGGTCCGGCCAGCCGCACGCCGCAATAGAGCGCGGCCTCGAAGGCGGGCGCGGTCTTGAGCGCGTAAATCTTCAGCGCTTCGCCGGGCGTCAGGCGTTTGTCGCGGCTGTCGCGCCACACAAGCTCTGCCCCCTGGCCTTCGCTCAACTTCGTATGCGCATTCGGCCAGCTTGTTGAGGATATCGGCCGCTACGTCCGCACCCAGTTCGCCGACATCGCGACTGACGACGCGATAACCCAGGCCAATCAAATAGTCGCCTACATTGATCGCCGTAGGCACTCCGTGCTCGATGTGCAGAGTGCGGCTGGCCGTAGCGAAACTCGTCGCCGTCCTGAATGTCGTCGTGAACGAGCGACGCCTTGTGGAACGATTCGATGGAGACGGCGGCCCGCCGGACCGAATTGGTTAGTCGGCCGTCCGATTTCGTCGGCACCGTCGGGCCTGGTGCAATGGCCGCCGGTGAGGGCATCGTAAGCGGCCAGCGTGATGAACGGGCGCGAATACTTGCCGCCCTTTGACAGGAAATCGTAAGCGATGGCTTCGGTGGCGGCGATCGGATCGAGCGCCGCCGCCCCCTGGCCGTTCACTTCGGCCAGCCGTGGCCCGCCGCGTGTCCGCGGAACCAGCAATTCCAATTCATCGGCATGAAATAATTGTCGCGCAGCATGGAGCAAATGCGCGTAGGTTGGCGGCGTTTTCGACGGCGCGTCCTGTCGCACAACGGTCATTTCATCCACCTCGTGGCGGGCCTACGTTCGTATTTGCGCCTGATCGCGCGGATCCGGTTGCTGAACCCTGCCCGCGCCGGAGCATAGGGACTGCCGGTTCGGCGAGCGGCACTGCTTGCCCCTCCAAGGTAATGACCGCAAACGGCGAGCAGTATTAACTCATTCTTGAGCGCTTTTTGATGCACCGCAAGTCGCCGCTATCACCGACGTTCGGCCATCTAGTTCAGCCGAGGTGGGCCACGGGCTGGCGCTGTGCCTCAAGCCGCCTAGCCGCTCGCGCCAGCGCTTGTTCGGCAAATACCAACGGGTACAGCCGCTCATGATACCACAATTTTGAGAAAGAGAAACCAATGACTGCGCCCTGCCGGTGAGCGTCTTGTTCCACGGCGCCGGCCAGCCACGTGAGACCATTGGCGACCGCACGAGAAAACAATGGGGAGGTTTCGTCCAGAGGCAGCAGAGCGGAAACGGCAAGTGCGGTCTCTTCGATGCTGCAGAATTTGGCGAGCTCGTCGTTGGCGCGCCAGGCACGGAAGCCGTCTTTGTACGTACCCGAATAGTCCAATGGTGCGCGGGGCGGGCCCCAGCCACCATTGGAATGTTGAGCGGTCATGAGCCAACGTGCTGCCCGCAAAGCCAGCTGGCTATCCAGTCGCACAAGATCGGCACAGGTGAGCAGAATTTGCGCGGTGCCGACTACGGGATTCTCGTGTTGCGGATGAAGTTCGTTGCCGAACCACAGCGGCACAAAATGTCCATCCTCGTGTTGCAGTGATTCGAGATAGCGCCAACCTCGCTCGACCGCTGAATCGCTGCCCAGTTTCAAATGCAGATGCCGGTGCGGTGCGCCTTCGACACATTCCGACTGCCATTGAGATTGCCAGGCGTCAAGCGCCCGCAGAACTAGCGCGGTAACCTCCGTGCTGCTTTCTCCAAACGGGGCTGAATTGCTGGTGCGAGAAAACGTCGTCCAACCGCCGTCCTCACTTTGCAAATCGATAAGCCACCCCACGCCCAGCCCGGCCGCGCGATCGATCCGCTCGGAGTGCAACTCGGCGAAACGATGCCGCCAGCGCACCAATGCCGATAACGCGCTGGCCGTGTCAACTGTATTGGGAATTGCGCCAGGTGAATCGCTTCGTGCCCAGCCACCTGGCGGGACTCCGGTGGCCGAGTCGAATTCCGTCCGCTGGCACGCAAGTAGCCAATCGAGACACCGCTCATCGAGTACCGTATCTTCTTCGCCAAATCGGTGCGGTTCGGACTCAGAACCAATCGAGCGCGCTTCGTCAGCGACTGATGTGTCGGCCAGTCCCTCACTAACGCGCGCCGAATCATCCCAAGCAGCAGGTGAGAAAGCCAACTTCTCCGGCAACAGCTGGCTGCCGAGACGTCCCAGAGAACTTGGAGCGGACACCGGGCGAGCGTCGACAAGGTGATTCACTGCCAGCGTCGTGTTCCAAACAGCGAGGTTGTTTTCGGCGCGCCAGCTTGCGTCAGCTTGCAGCGACGAGAGCAGAAACTCCATGCCGCGCTGGACCACTGGATGATCCTGACAGCCGATGCTCGCCAGGCTCATCACCACAAATGACGTGATCGGTATCGAATCGACGAAACTTCCGTCGGAGGCTTGAAGTCGCTCCAGCAGCGACATGCTTGTGGTACGCACGCCATGCCGCAGCAGCCGTGTGATCGGATTTCGCGGCGGATCATGATGAAACTTGGCACGGCCTACGGCGACAAACGCCGGCAGCGTCGCCGGCGAGGCGGGCGGTGGAAGTCGCCGCTGCCAGCGTGTGGGCAGGCAGAGGGCCTCGAAACCCAATGTTGGAACCTGCCTCCAGGCGACCATGTCGGCCAGGGCCGCATTGGCCAGCACCGCGGCCGCGAGCGCCTTGTCGTTCCCAAACTGCTTCCACAGTCCGGAGACGCCGCCGCGAGCCAGCACGTATTGATCGGCGCGGGCCATCAAATCGGCATATTTTGCCGGGATGCCGGTCAGGCGAAACGCGGCTTGCACCAACATCGTGGCCGCAATGTTCGACTGCCCGCGGTCGCAGTCGCCCCAGCCGCCGTCCGGGTTTTGGTGGCGGGCCAGCCACTGCACACTGTCGAGCAAAAGCTCGCACAAGTCGCCTTGCACAATTTGCTGAATCACCTGTCCGTCGCCGGGCTCACTGTCCTTCTTTGCGCTTAGAACGTCTTCCGTATCGCTGCGATGAGCCAAAACCAAAGCGCTAATTGCGGTGGCCGTAGCAAATGGTGAGCTGGACACTTCGCCGACCCAACGGCTGTGGTGAGTTCGCTCCGCCAATAACTCGGCGCGCACGGTCTTCCGGGCCAAACCAATGCGCTCGACATCGACCTCTAAGTTCATGGATGAATACGCAAACGAAGTTGCGTCGATGACCCGCCGATGGAATCGGTTGAGAACTGCCGCAGCAGATGAAAGCCGTGGCAATGCGGGAGCGGCGGGACGGCACACGAGGCCGCGACTCCGACAACACGTGAGCGGGTCAGCCTCGCCGTTGCAAAATCAAGCAGTCGACCAACTGCGCTCTCGAACCAAGTAGATATCCATTTCCTTCGTGCCAGTTCAGTGGGTCATTCTATGCACGCTTCGCAACGCTGTCGACGGGCTGGCACAAGGCCCGTTTGCAGGTCATCGTAAGTGTTTCGCGGCAAGCACTTACGATTTACGCGGCAAGATGTCGGATTACTGGCCAGGCGAGGAGAGGGACCGGTCCCATTTCCGTTGGCGTTTAAGGCTGGTCACCAGAACTCTGATGGAATGGGACCTGTTCCCCTGGCTCTACCTCACGCCGTAGCGCTCGGCGAGGGCGTAGTTTTTTTCCACACCAATCAGATCATTGAATTCGTCGAACGCCATCAATTCGGCCTCTGCGCCAAGAGTCGTATGGTCGCGACGTAGCTTGTCGTAAATTCTCGCCAGTCCGTGCGCGGCGGCAAACAACCCGGCGAGCGGATAGAGAATCAGGTGGAAGCCCAACTCGGCGAGTTGTTGCTTCGACAGTACCGGCGTCTTGCCTTTCTCGATCATGTTGGCCACCACTGGGGCCGGCGCGGCGGCCGATGGCTGCCATCTCCTCAAGCGAGTTGGGCGCCTCGACGAAGCTGGCGTCAGCACCCGCAGCACGGGCTTGGGTGACACGCTCTATCGCTTCGTCGATACCGACAACCGCCAGTGCGTCAGTCCGCGCAACAATAAAGAAATCGGATCCAGCCCGCGTGTCGATCGCAGCGCGAACCTTGTCGAGGTATTCTTCGCGCTCAATGACTCGCTTACCTCGCATATGGCCACACTTCTTGGGCCACTGCTGGTCTTCCAGAAAGCAACCGGCCGCGCCGGCCTCGATCAGCTCCCGAACAGTACGAATCACGTTCAGCGGGTTACCATAGCCCGTGTCGGCGTCGACGATGATGGGAATCTCGACGCTGCTGCAGACGCGCCGTGCCCGGTCGACGATTTCCGTCTGCGTTAGCAGCCCGAGGTCGGGCTCGCCGATCGCCGTGGCGGAGACAGAGTAGCCGGAAATAAAGGCCATCGGAAAGCCGGCTCGGGCCGCCAACTTGGCCGAAAGCGTGTCATAAACGCCGGGAAAAACAGTGGGACCGTGGCGATCGAGGATATCTTGGACGCGCGTTTTGGCCATGGGAGTTGCGCCTGTTGCGGCAAATGAGAAAAAGTGAGGGGCTATGGCTATCATTGAAGACGACAAACCGGCCAGCTGTAAAGGATTGGCCTGATAATTGCATTTGAACCTCGTCGGCGATAATCTATCGCATGCAATTGAAGGTTTTGCGTCGTTGGTCAAGGATGGGTCCGTTCCGTAGTAAGTCTTTAATTCCGATCGGAGCGTCCACAATGAAACGTTTCGCACAAG
This sequence comes from uncultured Planctomycetota bacterium, assembly GCA_963786455.1. GTDB lineage: Bacteria > Planctomycetota > Planctomycetia > Pirellulales > Lacipirellulaceae > JABDGM01. Next base: position 88,969 of record CAWAZX010000028.1, read on the forward strand.
TCTCAATGACGTTGGTGGTGGCTGCTCTCGGCTGGACGGCCATGGCTCACGCACAGTATTACACGACGTACTACCCGGCGACCACGTATTACCAGCCGGCGACGGTTTATTACCCACCAGCTCAGACGGCATACTACGCGTCTTCGCCGACGACTGTTTATTACGGTGCCGCGCCGACGACAACGTATTACGCTTCGTCGCCTACGACCGTGTACTACGGCGCGGCTCCCGCGACGACGTACTACGCATCGTCACCCACTACGGTCTATTACGGCACATCGCCGGCCGTAACCACGTACTACCGGCCTCTCGTAGGCGGGATTACGCGAGTCCGCTACTCCACTCCCGCGGTCGCGTATCCAGTTGTGAACACGTATCAAGCGTATTATCCGTGGTGGTGAGGCCCTTGAGGCGGTTGCCTCGCCTGGCGTCACGTAGGTCGGCAGTCGGCCAGCGGCCGACAGGCACGGTATTCTGCGCACGTGATGCGGTAATCCGCGCCTTCCGGAAACAAAGTGCAGCTCAGTCAAGCGCGTTCGACGCGTCACTTTGCCCCGATTGGGTTTACGCGTTCGGACTCAACAGTCAAAGGCAGGGAATGTGCCGAAAAAATAAAAAAAAGTGAATAGAAAACGTAGCCGAGTTTTATGGCGGTGCTGGCGGACCATCCGTACGATAGGTGCGATGGTGGGTTAGTCGCGTTGCGCCCGCAATGCAGTGAAGTACTTCTGGGCACTAACAGCGGTCGAACGATCATCTGGAGTGGCTAATGATTGGAAGGCGGCTTGTACGCATCTCTATGGCATTGCTTGCCCTTGGCGGAGTGCTGTTCGTTTCCAGTTCCATTCTTGCCGGCCCAATCGCTCACTGGACCTTCGATACGCCGCACATTACGACCGATCCGACTGGCGTGCTCACAGCGGCTGACGTCGGCGGTTCACACCATGCCACAACGCAAATCGGCGGCACCGGGGCGAATATCACATCCGTTGCCGGGCAGTTCGGCCAGGCGGCTCGCTTCAATAACACCAATGTCAACGGCCAGGCTCAAACGAATTTCGCGTGGATGAGTTTTCCTCAACTTACAGAAATCGCCGGACTGACGGCCGGCGACTTTACTGTGGCGACATGGGTGAATGTTCCCGATCAAGCTAGTTGGGATGACAATCCAATTCTCATCGACTGGGGGAACGCGCCGGCGGGCACGCGCCGCTTTACGTATTGGTTTCAACTGGACAATGTTGACACGAACGCCGGCCTTCGGCCCCGCGCTCAACTTCGCGCTGCTAATGCGCCGCCCGATCCCGCGACCGTTGATATCGTCGCAACAACTTTGAGCGCCGCGCAAGCCGGCACGGGCGGCGGCCCGATGACGTTCGACGACGGCGGCTGGCATCACCTCGCGTGGACATGGACCAAGGCCACCGGCGAAATGCGGTTCTTTACCGACGGCGTCCTGCGGCATACGCAGACAAGCACACAAACGGGCGCAAATCTCAACCTCTTGGTATCCGATTCGACGGTCGGAGCGCTGGGTGCGAAGCGGGATAACAATCGATACTATGTTGGAGCTTTGGACGAAGTTTGGGTTGTCGGAAGAGCTCTGACCGCAGGCGAGGTGTCCACGCTGCAATCAACGAACCGACTGATTCCGGAGCCATCTTCGCTATTACTGGCCGCCGTTGGTGCTGTGGCACTGCGGTTCGCAGTGCGGCGACGGAAATGAGCTGCTTAGTTTCTGCGTTTCGATTTCCTTTTCCTCGAAGCCCGCGGTTCGTATGGCCCGCGGGCTGTTTTTGGAAACTGGATAGTTAAGGAGCAAAAGTTGGCTGATCTCGCGGCTGGAGCTCGTTGCTCGAGGAAAACTCTTTTCGGAATTCGGCGCGGTATACCGGCTCGCCGCTTAGTCGCATGCGACGCTCAAAGTGAGTGCGATAGTCCAGGTCATGCTCGGCCGAGTGCTCTGGAACGTCGAACGGGCCAGACAACTGCGGTTGGGTTGCGATAAGAGTCAGCGTGGCGTCAAAGTAGTCGCAGACATCGGTCCAGAAGTGGAGCTTGCCGCCGGGTGCGAGCGTGCGCACCACAGCCTGCACAAATCGTTCGTTCATGACGCGGCGTTTGTGATGCCGTTTTTTCCACCACGGGTCCGGGAAATATACGTGCACTGCGGCCAGTACATCGTTCGGAAAAAGCTCGGTGAATAGCCGCTGGGCGTCGGTGTCCACTACGATCGCGTTGGACAGCGCGTGCCGCGCCAGGCGGGCAGCGGCAAAGCGGGCGTATTTGTGCGCGATCTCAATGCCAAGGAAATTGTGCTCGGGCAGCGCCACCGCGGCCGACTGCAAAAAAAGTCCCTTCCCGCTGCCCACCTCGACTTCGAGCGGCGCATCATGGCCGAACAGGAGCGAAGCATTCCACGGCCGCGGTAGTTCGCCCCACGACTTGAGATGACGCGAGAGATCAAGCGCCGGATCGATCTTTCCCAGTGCACGTCGGCCCATGACAAATCGCGACAAGGTAACAAGGAGAAGGGGCGACAAGGAAAGAAAGGAACAAGACCACTGCGGTTAACGTTTCTCTTTGTGTAATTCCGTCCACCGAGGGTCATCGAAGCGGAACAAGTCGTCCGATTCTTTGCGCCAGTCGGTTCCAGTCGGCGGGGTGCCGAGCGAGAGCAGCGGCATGAGTACCATTCCGGCGACAAATCCGCCCACGTGCGCCCAAAAAGCGACGGGTTGCGCCGCGATGTCCAAGGCCATCAATCCCATGACGCCGGACGCAATCTGCAGCACGAACCAGATACCCAAAAGCAGCAGCGCCGGCAGATCGACGATCAAGATCAGGAGAAAAAACACCAGCGTGCGGACTTTGGCCGTGGGATAAGTGAGCGCGTATCCGCCCAGGACCGTTGCCACCGCGCCGCTGGCGCCAACTACCGGCATCATGCTGCCGGGGTCGACGGCCCAATGGCACAGCGATGCAACGATGCCGCCCACCAGGTAAAAGCCGAAATACATCAGGTGTCCCAGCCGATCTTCAATGTTGTTGCCGAAAATCCACAACATCCACATGTTGCTCAGCAGATGCAACCAACCGCCATGCAGAAACATGGTGGTGAGAAAAGTGGAATAGACGTCCGAGGGGGCCGTGGAGAGGCGCGCGTCGCCGACTTTTATCGGCCGACCAGTGCGAGGATCGATCTCCAAAACCGGCGCTATTACCGGCTTGTCTTCGCCAAGGTGCGTGAGGCGTGCGGGCACAAAACCGTAGCGCAAAGCGACGGCTTGTTGCGATTCTTCATTGAGGCCGAACATCCAAGCCATAATTGCGACGTTAATGCCGATGATCGCCAGCGTAAGCCACGGAAAGCGATGGTGCGGATTCAGGTCGTAGAGTGGAAAGAGCATGTCAGCCCCTCAGGGCCGCGACGTGGTGGGTTTATACGCGCCCGCTGAGCATATTCACGGGAATCGGAATGCCGCGAATCTGCCCTTCACAGACGACTTGCTGCCGCACGTAACATTGGAAGCGGCAGCGGATCATCGCCCCAAGACGGAGTTGTAACTTTTGGGCCGCAACAACTAACCGGTCTCCGGGAACGACCGTGCCGCGAAAGCGAACTTCGTCCATGCCGCCGAAGCCGACCATCTCCACGTGCATCAAATTGTGCCGCTGAACATGGTAGCTGCACAACTGGGCCGCCGTCTCGCACATAATCACACCCGGCATGAGCGGCATGCCGGGCATGTGACCCCGAACCCAAAACTCGTTCGGCGTGACGTCTTTGTAGCCAACGCAAATGCCGGCCTCCGGATCGTCGTAGACGATCGCCGTGAGGTGCTCCATTTCATGGCGCTGCGGGTTGTAGCGGCGGATTTCGTCGATATCCGCCAGGACCCTTTCCAGGTCGTATGCCGAGAAATCGAGAATCAGTTTCTTAGTGGCCACGAGCTGCTTCCCGACTGTTGCGGAATCCCGGTCGTGCTGCATGGTGAAGGGAAAATGCGCAGCAGGTGGCTGGCGCGTTGCCCAGAGTCTCGACGAGCTGTGGCGGTGCCTCAACACCCGTGAGCGCGAAGCTTCCTCGGTTCCCTACGTCTTTACTTTATGTCTCCGATTTTTACGCGGCCTGCTGCATGCGGGCGCCGGCCGTGGTTGGCCTTCTTTACTTTTCGACCTGGTTTGGCCATTGCGATACTCCTTGTGACGAAAGTGATTTAATACGTGAGTTTAGCAGCCCAACTGGCCGCTCGGAAGCGCAAGTATCATGCGGCCGAGTGCGCTTCAAGGCGCAGGGCAAGTTCGCCACGGCGAATCCGCTGTGGCGGACCCTGTGGCTAAATGCAGACTCAGTCAGGGCTTCGCGGCCAGGTTCCATGCCGTTAGCCAACTGATCGACACGGGCACGAGCTGGAAGTCTTTGCGCAGCCGCTCATCCATGTCGTTGAGGTGCCCGGCTCCGTAAAAAATGCCGAGCTTCCGTTTTCCGGCCTTCAGTTGATCTTTGAGCACCTTCAAAGCCATCTTGTTTCGTTCGGAGATGATCACGGAGCCTTCCTCTCCCCCGAAGCTGACCATCAAACTCTCCATCTCGGCCAGTTGCTTGGCGAGCGCCATTTTTAGCCGCCGCGGCCGATCCTTGGCAAACAGCGCGGCGAATAGCTCGAAGTCCAGCGACTGGCCCTTGGCCGTCATTTCGCTTTGGTGGGCCATCGCGTTTCCGAGCAAACGAAAATACATTTGCAAAAAGCTCTCGTTGCGGTCCTTCATCGCCTGGATGAATTGATCGGGCGACATGTCGGCATGCACGAAATTGGGCCGAGTATAATCGATCTCTTCAAGTTGGTGATCCAGCTCCAGCAGCGACTTGATGCCGTTTTGCATCGCTCCGACAGGATGCGCGTTGGAAGTGCCGCGTCCGCGTTCCACCACGGTGCCTTCCGGCGCCACTAGCTCGTACAGCAGCGCGTCATATTGTTTGAAATGCTGATTGAGCTCTCGATAGTAGTCGATGTCGCCAACATGAACCGCTCCAATTAAGTCGACCGTGATGGACTGCGGTGTAGTGCCGGCCGGAATCGCCTTGGGCGCGTAACGAACGATAGCTGTCTGCATTCCAACAGGCTTGTCGTCGTCGCCGAACTGCACGCGCACCCAGTCGTGTCCAATCTCGGTTTTTGTCGGCGCGACTTCCTTGGCGGCTACTTCCTTCGTCCTCCGCTTTATCTCGGTAGCCACATCCGGCGCAGTATCGAGCGTGGCTGCTTGCCCGAAAACGAGGCCGCACGTCGCATGCAACACCAGCACTGCTACGATTGGCAGCAATGTCCGTTGACTAGCTTGGCGGACGGAAACACCATCAAAACCATGGCAGGCAGGCAGGCAATTCATGCGAAGATAGTACGGCGTCATCGCCGGATCCTTATAAGGTTGCGGCCCGATGTTCGCACAACGCAACTGCGTTGGACGAACGAGGACGAGAAATAGCACCTGCTGGCAAGTATACGCCCCGACGTAACTACGGACAAAGCGGTTGCGTAGCAACATCCCTGAATGCCTCGATAGTCGTAGCGTCTTGCCGCAGGCGTATTGAGAGGACTTAGCGGCCGTGGTAACGCCCTCACGCCATGCTTGCCCTGAAGCTTTATGACGCACGACCACCAATGGTTTGTCAATCGTGGCGATCGGGCCGGCCAGCTCGTGGAGTTGGTGCGGTCGTGCCGTTTTGCCTTCAAAGTCGCAAGAAACGTATTATACATCCAGCGATTTCATAAAATTGTGGCAAATTTTTTGCATAATATCTTTGCCGCCTCGCAGGAATCGAGTATCATGGCCGGTATCGGGGCCACTGCGCCTCGACTCCACGGCTTCCACAGGTTCCTGCCCCGCCTGTGGGAGCTTTTTTTTGGCCGCGTGTTCCAGGCGATCTAGCGAGTTCCTGGTCCTGAGTAGGACGATTTGCCCCCCCGGCCGGCCATTCAACTGCGCCCCCAGCAGCGGGGGTGAACTTCTCAGGCGTAATCGCTTGGCGGCCCCTTCCCATAGCCGTTCCAGGCATGCCTCCGCCTGCAAAATCGGAATAACCCCGATTTTCGGCACTCTTTACCGATCTTACTCAACTGGTACGAATGGCGCATCCGATACTACCCCCACGTAGACCTTAGGGCCGCCGCTTGCGCCTCTGGCCCCATGCGCTTCCACCGCGTTTGTCACGGTAGGGGGAGATGATGAAACAGCAGTTATTCCACTCGATCGCCAAGGCCAGTTTGCTGCTCGGAATCCTGAGCGGCACCCTCAGGGCACAAGAAAACTTGCCGTTCGGGCCGTCGAACTACGAGCACAATTTCCAGCTTTTCGCGCCGATGGAGATGGACTTAGACAACCTCCCGGTGACCGATCAGTGGTCCGGCTACTTTTTTAACTACGACAAGTTGTTCTGGTCGTACAGCGGCGAACGCGTGACGGTGGGTAGTCCGAACGTCACCGAGTTTGCAGAGATAATCTTTTACGATAATCCGCAAGACTTTGGCGACGATCCGCCAGCGCCCCACCAGATTTTCAACACGCTCGAAGACGTGCCTCCGAAAGCCGGCTTCGCATTCGGTAACCGCTATGAATTGGGCTACCACGACCGGGATCACGGTTGGGTGGTTGGCGTGCTGGACGGTCCGGAACTGAATCAAACCGAGTTCTACGGCTTTGCCCGAGTCGACACGAACGGTGACGGCATACCCGACGGCCTGCCGCCGTTCATCGAACCGGATTACACGCCGAACTCGGATATCGGCCCGGGACCCAATGGTGCACCCCAAGCGGGGTTCGATCTTCGGGCGTTTGGCTTCGGCAGCGTACCGGTGTTGTTCGAGACGCCGCCTGGATACCTCACCGGCTTTCGTGACTATACCAACTTTCTTGCCGATGCAACGATCGGTACGCAAGGTGGTCCGTTCCTGTACATCGGGAATTACGGGATCAGCTTGGAAGATGATACGCTGCCTGTCGCCTTCTTCCGCTTAGCGGACGACCTCAACGGCAACGGCGTTCCTGGTTCAATACCGGCCCTGATCATTGGCGAAGACGGCGTTGCCCGATTAGGCGTCATCCACGACTGGGAAGACCTGCACGTGTTCAATGTGTTTTTTGACAACGTAACCATTCGCAACACGACAGAAACCGACGGCGTGGAGGCGATGTGGCGCAAAACCTCACCAATCGCCACTACATGGCAAAAAAACAGAACAACCAGGTAACACTGAGCTGGGGAGCGCGATTCCTGCGGATGTATGATGAGTTTTCCGCGGTCATGAATGGCAGTATTCTGCACGACGTATCCGTCGACACATCTTTCATCAACTCGATTGTCGGGCCGCAGGTCGGCGTGAACTGGCAAAATCGACGGCAGCGGTGGACGTTGACCGCCGACGGCCGGTTCATGTTCGGATACAACACGGCCGACTGGGACCAGATCGGCTTGATGGGCGAAGGTCTGGTTCCCGGTGGCTTGAATCAGCCGCTCTATGCCCGGCCAACGGCGTTCTCCCACGGACTGGTGGAGCGTGAGTTCTCGCCCGTGGCGGAGATGCGGTTGCGGGCGCGGTATCACTTCTCGACGGCATTCTCGATGACGGTAGGCTACACCGGCATGTTTGTCGGCAATGTCCGCCGCGCGGCGCCGTCCGTGCGCTACGCCCTTCCGGCGTTTGGATATAACGATGTCGGCACGCAAGACCTGTTGGTGAACGGTTTCGACCTCGGCGTGGAATTTGTGCACTAGAATGTGTGCCCAGCAAAGTTGCCGCCTAATTGGCGCGTTCTGCCAGACACACTTTGGCATTTAGGCGCATACGAAGGGCGCCATTCGCGCTGGTCAATTGAGCGAGAAGCTCAATTGTGCGCCGCCACAGCCATCCGTCGGGCGTGAATGCTGCGCAGTTCCTCGAGCTCAGTCGTCAGCCGATGACGTAACGGGCTCTCCGGTCGCAATTCATCTAGCAACTGCTCGGCGCGGTCGAACGACGCGAGCTCAATGTTATCTTTCTTGAAAATCTGACTCCAACTGCGCGCGACCTCTTGCTCAGTTAACAACGCGGGACTCCTTAAATCCTGTACAACACAAATCCGACGACACGATTCGAACCTGCCCACGATATTCTACTTTTTGCCCCTCGCGCGTGCAAAGCAACTTTGCACTACGTGAGCAGAGTGGGACCCTCGCGTGTTGGATCGCGGTGTGGTTAAAACGCCGATTAAGTCGTGACCCGGAGTTGTTGCGTTGGCGGAGCCGCCTCGCCACAAGTCGTGTGATGCGTATGCTTTACGGATGAAATGCCACGACTATAATGGAATATCGAGCAAGGGACGACGCACATTTGCTGGGGCGCTCGCCGATATTTCCAGGGATGCGTCGCCTACGCATGGTTGGCTCGCAACCTGGCCACCTGAAGTAGCAGTAGGACTCGGGTTCGGTCGCTCCACGGGTCCCGGCCGATCGGCCCTTGCTTTTCGTTGTAAGTCATCGATTCGAGTATCCTATGCCGCAGGCAATTGTCGACCCGATTGAATTGCGCCGTTTCGCTCAGAACCTCAAGAAGTTCAACCAGGAGCTTGAGGAACGATTGACGTCGTTACGCGCCCAGTTGCACTCGCTGGGCGCCACATGGCGCGATCAGGAGCACAAAAAATTTGTCGAGGATTTCGACGAGCATATGAAGGTGATTGCCAAGTACATCGAAGCCACAAACCAACACGCGCCATACCTACTTCGCAAGGCGGAAAGGATCGAGGAGTATTTACAGCAGAGATGAACGTCGACAGTCAAGGGACAAGGGTCAAGGGCCAGAATGATGAGATCGCCAAGTTAAACTCAGTTCCGGCCCTCGACTCTCGACCCTAGACCCTCGCCCATTCTCATGACCACCGGCGCTAACGTACATTCCTCCGAAGCAATCGAGTCCGTGCGGGGGAGTCTCGCGCTGTTTTCCGAACAGGTGCAAGACGCGCTCACCGAGCTGGGAGGCGAGATGCGTCGGGTGCTCGAGTGGTTGGAGCACGATCGGCCTCGATATTGGAAGAACCAGGTCCGCATCGCGCACGACAAGGTGCACGAGGCCCAGCAGGCGCTGCATCGCTGCTTGATGTTTCCCATCGCCGGCGAACGGCCTTCGTGCTACGAGGAACGGGCAGCGCTGAAACTAACGCAGGCGCGGCTGGCATACTGTGAGCAAAAGGTCGAGCGAGTTCGGCATTGGCAGCGCACCGTGCAACACGAGTTGTTTGAGTACGAAGGTCGAATATCGCAGTTGGTGCGGACCGTAGAAGTCGACGTGCCGCAGGCCATGAGCGTGTTGCATAAGATCTTGGGGCGGCTGGAAGAGTATCGAGCGATTCGCACGAATGATCCTCACGGGGCGTACAACGATTTGTCGCTTGCGCAGGAATTGTGGCCCGGCGAGGCGGCGGGAGAGGCTTCGGTTGGACTCCAAGACGCAAACGCTGAACTTGCGGATGCGAAACAAGATGACGAAACATCGAGTGGAGTGAAGGAATAACGCTATGCGGAGATGCGATCTTGCCACCGGTGCCGCCCGAATCCGACACGCGCTGGAGAACGTGGAGACGGCGTGGAGTGAGAACTCCGACGCTTGGAATGACGCGGTGAGCCGCCGGTTTCGCGAGCAGCATCTGGATCCGATGATTCCGCGCTGAAGCTGGCGCTGGACGCCATTGCACGGATGGGCCTGTTGATGAACGAGGTAGAGCGTGACTGCGAAACCTGACACGGTGATGCACGAGTCGCTCTCGACGCGTCGGCAGCTCGAGTTGCTGCGCGATTTGCAGCGCCTGGCGAACGAGCGCTGGCGCGAAGAGACGCGAATCCGTACGGCGCTGGATGAGGGTCTTCGCACTGCTGAGAAATCGCGCGACGAGGCCGCGGCGAAGATTGAAAGCGATTTTTCCGCAGGGCGTGCCAACGCGACAGCGGAATATGATGAGGCCACGGCAAAGGCGCGAGCCCGCTACGAACAAGACCGCAATTCGGCGCAAAAGCAATACAAGGGGTTGCGGCACGGCGTGGAATCGGAGGCAGAACGCGTCAAGGAAGCGGCCCGGACTGAGCAGCAACATGCGAGCTGGGAAGCGCTGACCGTGTTCGACGCTTTGAAGGGCCGGCCGCGTGAGCGTTATCTCGAAACGGTGAAGCAACTCGAGCGTGCGAATCAAGAAATTGCCGTGCTGGAGCACGACGCCGCGACGATCATGAAAATGCGCCGTCAGTGGCGGGAGTTTCCCGCCGTTTCGCCGCGCGATGAGGGACAATCGCAATCAGGTAACAACAAGGCGCATCGGGTAGTACTCGGCCGCTCAGCTCAAAACAGCCGGCACGCCACGCAGCACGCGGCGCCGGCGGCCGATCCGGTCGAAATGCCGCTCGAGCGTGTCGACGAATTGACCAGCGCACTGCGCGAAGCCGCCGTAGCCCTTCAGCGGCAGAAACTATCGCGCTGGTTCGAGGGCGGCACTCCGTTAGGGATCTTGTTTTTGATGTGGGCGATGTTTATCATCCCCAGCGGAATGCTGTTCGGTTGGCGCGGCTGGCAATGGGTTGCGGTGAGCGTCGGTGCGGCAATCGTTAGTTCATTCGGGCTGATGGCGTGGTTCTGGCCAATTGCGCGCCGGCAAAGCGGCGAGCAATTTCGAGCTGTTCAGCAACTTGTGGTCGACGCGCGCCGGGCGGTGGTGCTGGCCGTGGAGGCTGCCCGTGAGCGAGGGCGGCGCGAAGCCCATGCACTGGTGAGTGAGCGCGACGAACAGCTTGCCGCCGTGCAGCAAAAGCTGCACTCCGTGGTGGGTGAGCGCGAACGCTGGATGGAAACCGAAATGAGCCGCGCCGGCCAGACATTTCCATCCCGGCTGGCGGAGCTTCGCGAGGAATTGGAGCAGAGCCTTGAGTCGGCCAAACAGAAGCACGCCGAGTCGCTGTCGCGGGTGACGGAAGGGCGCGACCAGCGGACTATGGAGATTCGCGAACAATTTCAACGCCGGTGTGCAGAACTTCGCGCCGAACATGATCGCGACTGGCATGCTTTGGCGGAGCGATGGCATGATGGCCTGGCCGAGATACGCGAAGCGTTTACCGAAATGGAAGTCGAGTGCGAGCGGCTATTCCCCAATTGGAACATCACCGACTTCGATGCCTGGCCGCATCCAACTGAGCCGACGCCTGCGATTCGGTTTGGGCAGCTGACGCTTGAATTGACTCAGGTGAAGAACGGCATTCCACAAGACGAGCGGCTGCGACCGGATAAAACAACGATCCAATTGCCGGGGCTAATGACTCTCGAGGAGCATCCGGTGCTTCTGGCAACTGCGGAGGAAGACGGCCGCCGTGAAGCGATCGACGTATTGCAGCTCGTCATGCTGCGGATGCTCACCGCGATGCCGCCCGGCAAAGTGAGGTTCACCATACTTGACCCCGTGGGACTCGGTGAAAATTTTGCCTCGTTCATGCACCTGGCAGATTTTGACGAGCAGCTCATCGCCAGTCGAATTTGGACGGATGCGCGGCAAATCGACGAGCAACTCACACGGCTCACCGCGCACATGGAAACAGTACTGCAGAAATATCTGCGCAACGAGTTCGCTACAATCCACGAGTATAACGCGCAAGCGGGCGAGGTAGCTGAGCCGTTTCAAGTGCTCGTCGTGGCGAACTTCCCGGCGAATTTCAGCGAGGCGGCCGCGAGGAAGCTGGTGAGCATCGTCACGAGCGGTCCGCGCTGCGGCGTCTACACGTTGGTCGGCGTCGATCGCAAGCAGCGAATGCCGGCCAACTTCGATCTGAACGATCTTGCCGCAAGTGCGGTGCATCTCGACTGGGACAATGGCCGGTTTCGTTGGCGGTACCCGGCATTTCAACACATGCCGTTGCAGTTGGATCGGCCGCCGGCGGCGGAGCGGTTCAACGACGTGGTACGTTCGGCGGGGCGGGCCGCTAAAGATTCGATGAAAGTCGAAGTGCCGTTCGACCAAGTGGCGCCCGCGGAAAGCGAATACTGGAGCGGCGACTGTGGCAAGGAGCTGGTCGTGCCGATTGGCCGCGCCGGCGCGAGGCGGTTGCAGCCGGTGCGATTGGGCAAAGGTACGTCGCAGCATCTGCTAGTGTGCGGCAAAACCGGTTCCGGCAAGTCGACGTTTCTGCACGCGCTGATCACAAACACAGCGCTCTACTACAGCCCGGACGAGGTGGAGTTTTACCTGATCGACTTCAAGAAGGGCGTTGAATTCAAGACATATGCGACCCACAATTTGCCGCATGCGCGCGTGATTGCCATCGAGAGTGAGCGAGAGTTTGGCCTCAGCGTGCTGGAAAGGCTCGACGCCGAGCTCCGCCGCCGCGGCGATTTATTCCGCGCTGCGGGTGTGCAGGATTTGCCGGATTTTCGTAAAGCGCGACCGGGCGAGCGAATGCCTCGGGTGCTATTAGTGATCGACGAGTTTCAGGAACTGTTTGTCGAAGACGACAAGCTCGCGCAGGATTCGGCGCTGTTGATGGATCGCCTGGTGCGGCAGGGCCGCGCGTTCGGAATTCACGTATTATTGGGTTCTCAGACGCTCAGCGGAGCGTATTCGCTGGCACGCAGCACGATGGGGCAGATGGCGGTGCGCATGGCGCTGCAGTGCAGCGAGGCTGACGCACACCTGATCCTCAACGACGAGCGCAACGAGGCAGCCCGATTTTTGAGCCGCCCCGGCGAGGCGATTTACAACGACCAAAACGGTTTGCTCGCGGGCAACCACCCGTTCCAAGTCGTGTGGCTGCCGGAGTCGAAGCGGATTGAGTACCTGCGTCAGGTTGAAGCCAAGAACAGCGAGCCGGGTCGTCCCCGACCCCGGCCCGCGGATCGAGAAACGATTGTCTTCGAAGGCGATCAACCTGCCGACCCGGCCGACAACTTGCAACTTCGGGACGTGATGGAGCGCGCACCGTCCGGTCCACCAACGGCATCGCAAAAAGCGTGGCTCGGCGCAGCGGTGTCGATCAAAGAACCCACGGCTGCCACATTCGGTCGACACGCCGGCAGCAATTTGCTCGTGGTCGGCGCGTGGGAGGATTCGGCGCTGGGCGTGCTGACGAACGCGGTTTTGGCGCTGGCGGCCCAAAATACATCGAGCGCGGGTCCGCAAATCTTCATCCTGGACGGCATGCGGCCGGAATCGCCGGAAGCCGGCACGTGGCAACGTGTGGCAGACGCACTTCCGAAACAAATCGAAGTTGGAGGCCTGCGTGACACGGCTCGCATCATCAATCAATTAGCGGCCGAGCTTGCTCGGCGCGAATCTACCGGCGACGAAGACGCCCCCGCCATTTACCTGGTGATTTTCAACGGCGGCAGATTCCGTGACTTGCGCCGCGGCGAGGACGAGTTCAGCTTCTCGGTCGATCGCGACAAGCCGCCCAGCCCGGACAGACATTGGGCCGAAATCCTGCGTAACGGCCCCGCCTGGGGAATCCACACGCTTCTGTGGTGCGATTCGTATAACAACGTCAACCGGTTGCTGGATCGAATGGCACTCCGCGAGTTCGAGATGCGCGTGGCATTCCAGATGAGTGCGGCGGATTCGTCGAGCCTGCTCGATTCACCGGCCGCAACCAGGCTCCGTCAGCATCGCGGCCTGTTCGCCAGCGAAGACCTGGGTACTCTGGAAAAATTCCGGCCGTACGGCGTGCCGACAGACGAGTGGCTTGATGCGATCCGCCGCCATCGTCCGGCTGATTCCTCGAAGTCGTGAGATGAATGTCTGATATCGCCCGCCGACATCGCGCACCAATTACCGAGGCCGAAATTGAGTCGTACACAATTGGCGGCGCCCGTCGTCTGGACGGACCAGTACATCTGGCCGACTACGACCCCGCTTGGCCCCGATTATTCGCGCGGGAAGCTGCTCGGATCAAGAGTTTTCTAGGTGAAACTGCCAAGTCGATCGAGCACGTGGGCTCGACTTCTGTACCAGGACTAGCGGCAAAGCCGATCATCGATATCGTGATGGAAGTGACTGATTCGAGCGACGAGAATGCATACGTAACACCACTTGAGTCACACTGCTACGAACTGCGCATTCGTGAGCCAGATTGGCACGAGCACCGCGTGCTCAAGGGACCTGACACGGATGTGAATCTCCATGTATTTACCGTCGGTTGCAACGAAGTAAATCGGATGTTGCAGTTCCGAGACGACCTACGGACTTCCGCGGCAGATCGGAAGCTCTATGAAGGCAAGAAACGGGAGTTAGCTAAACGGAATTGGACTTATATCCAAAATTACGCCGATGCCAAAACCGAAGTCATCGAGGCAATTCTTGCCAGGGCGAGTATTGATATGGGCTGACGCGTTGCAGTGCGCACTATTTGACCGATTGATCTGCCGATTGCGCAAACACTTTGGCTATGACTTCCTCCAGCGGCGGGTCTTCGACGCTTACGTCGTCGAGCGTGTGGTTGGCCAGCACGGCGGAGAGCACGCGCGAGATTTGCTGGCGGTCGACGCGGAGCTTAACGCGCGGCTCGGCAAGCTCCAACACTTCGCCGTAGCGGGTGAGGTCGCCCGGCAATTGGCCGTTGCTGAAAAACAGCGTCAGCACTTTGTGGCTACTGAAGCGATCGATGATGCCGGATAGGGAGCCTTCGTAGACAATCCGGCCGTGGTTGATGACGACCACGCGGTGGCAGAGCGCGGCGACGTCTTTCATGTAGTGGCTGGTCAATAGAATTGTGATCCGGCGAACTTCCTGGTAGTGCTTCAAGAATTTCTGGATGTTGTGCTGGGCGACTACGTCCAGTCCAATGGTGGGCTCGTCAAGAAACAGCACTTCGGGCGAGTGGAGCAGGGCCGCCGTGAGTTCCATTTTCATCCGCTCGCCCAGTGACAGTTCGCGCACCGGTTGATTAAGCAGGTTCCGCACGCCCAGCAGGTCGACCAATTCGTCTTGCGTGCGGCGGCACTGCTCCGGGTCGATGCGGTAGATTTGCTGATGGAGCCGGAACGATTCGGCGGCCGGCAGGTCCCACCAGAGTTGATTCTTCTGGCCCATCACGAGCGCGAACCGCCGGCGATAGGCGTTCTCGCGTTGCCACGGCACGTAACCGAGCACGCGCGCTTCGCCCGCCGTGGGATTGATCACGCCGGAGAGCAGTTTGAGCGTCGTCGTTTTGCCCGCGCCGTTGGGACCAAGGAACGCGACGAATTCGCCCTCGTCGACATCCAGATCGATACCGCGCACGGCCTCGACGTCGCGGTACTCGCGGCGGAACAGTCCTCGAAAAGCGGCCCGCAGGCCCTCTTTCTTTTGATAGACGCGGTACGACTTTCGCAGGCCGCGGATTTCGATGACGGGCATAGAACGGGTGATTATAGGCGGCGGCCGAATGGGCGGACAGGGGACTGACGAATGAAGAAATGTCGAATGTCGAATGTCGAATGCATTTCCCTTTTCATTCGTCAATCTGCCATTCGTCATTCGTCATTTCGGGCCTGGTCATTTAAGATAGTCGCAATGCCCACTGCGTGTCGCCGCGCTGGCATGGCGGCTGCACAAATCGCATGCAATACTTGTTGAGCAGAAGCCGTGGTTTGAATTTGCCAACTCTGACGTCGTCATGTCGCTGATCTCCAAACTAAATGCACGATTTGGCCGCTATGCAGTGCCGAATCTCACGGTCGTATTGATCGCCGGACAGGTGTTTCTGTACCTGGCAACGATGTTTAATCCGGCACAGGGTGCTGATGTGCTGGAGAAGGTTCGCCTGTATCCGGCATATGTGCTCGATGGAGAGGTCTGGCGGCTGGTGACTTTCTTGTTCGATCCGCCGGCGACGAACCCAGTGTTTGCGTTCTTTTTCTGGTATCTGTTCTATTTATTCGGCACAACGCTGGAACAAAGCTGGGGCACGTTCCGATACAACGTATTCCTCGCGATCGGCTATTTGGCGACGGTGGTCATGTCGTTTGCGGTGTACGCGAGCTTCGGCGGCGCGAACATTCAGGCAAACAACGGCTTCTTGTACGGCACGATATTCCTGGCGTTCGCAAGGTTGTACCCCGATTTTGTGCTGCAAATTTTCTTTGTTTTTCCGGTTAAAGTTCGGTGGCTGGCATTTTTTCAGTGGTGCATCTACGGAATGTCGTTGTTGACGGCACCCACTTGGATGATTCGCGGGATGGTCGTTGCTTCGGTGCTCAATTACCTGCTGTTCTTTGGGAGGGATATCTGGCGAGATATGAAGCAGGGCCATCGGCGGATGCGCCATCAATCGCGTACGCTGCGATCACCGCAGCGGCTGGTTCATACGTGTGCCGTGTGCGGGCTGAACAGCGACGACTCGCCGCAAGCTCAGTTTCGTTACTGTTCAAAATGCGGCGGCGAGCGGTGCTATTGCCCAGATCACTTGCACAACCACGAACATATCGTGCCTCGCGAAGCGGAAGTGGCTCGCGAAACGGCGCGTTAGATTGACCGTGGCATGTTTTCGCCCGCAGCGGCGGGCGTAAGCATGTTGGTCGCAGCTTAGACAGACCTACGCCGCTACCCGGCGAAGGCTTGCCACCGTCGTTTTCAATAGATTTTCCAGCAGGGCTGTTGTGCGGTCCGTGGCGCCGAGTTGGGTGCGTACCAGCGCTTGGGCCCGTTCGCCAAGTTTTGCAACGAATTGCGGGTCGCCCAGGCAGCGGCGCACAAATGCTTCGAGTGATTGTCCGTCATCGACAACCACCGCCGCATCGGCGGCCAAAAGGTTGGCGACAACGTCCCGGAAGTTCCACGTGTTTGGGCCGAATGAGACGGCGGCGCCGTAGGCGGCCGGTTCGATCATGTTCTGTCCGCCTCGGCTGCCGAAGCTGCCACCGACAAAGGCGATTTGGGCCGTGCCCCACCAGGCGCCGAGTTCGCCGATGGTGTCGACTAACAGGATTGGTTGCTGCCGATCACCCGTTGGGTCGCGGCTAAATTGAGAAGCTGGATTCGTTAACTGCGAGCGTCGCCCCCAGCACAATCCGCTAGCGTCAAGCAGCTTGGCTACGGAGTCGAAGCGCTCGGGGTGGCGTGGGACGAGGACGAGCTGTAGCCGCGGATGAATCGGTGACAGCCGGCGGAAAATATCGATGGCGATTTGCTCCTCCGGTTCCTGCGTGCTGCCGGCGAGGAACACGATATCATCCTCGGCGAAATGTGCCAGCTGGCGGAGTGCGGCCGTGCGCGGATTGTCGCGATCGGTTTGCGCGCGTCGTATTTCAACGAGCCGGTGACATGAACGCGGTCGGCTGGTGCGCCGAGCATGCGAAATCGCTCGGCCGACTCAGCATTTTGAGCGGCGATGAGATCGATTTGGCGTATTACACGGCTCACCAGCGGGCGGACACGGCGATATCGCGGGAAGCTGTGATCGCTGAGCCGGCCGTTGATGATTGCTACGCCAGCCCCGTACTGCTTGGCCGCCGCAATGAGGTTCGGCCAAAGCTCCAGTTCGGCCAGCACCAAGAGCGATGGCCGCATGCGACGAATGGCAGTCCTCACTGCCCAACTGAAATCCAGCGGGCAGTAAAACACGGTGAGGTCGGCATACTTTGTTCGGGCCAACTCGTATCCTGCCCGGCTGGTAGTCGAGACGACGAATTGCCAATCGGCGTGCTTGCGGCGAAGCTCGACCAGCAGCGTCGACAGCAAATTCACTTCGCCGACGCTCACAGCGTGAATCCAGACACAAGTGGCGTCGCCGTCGCGTCGCGGAACTAGACCGAAGAATTTCTCGCGGTAACCGGCGCGGTATTTGCCTGTGCGGGTCGATTGCCAGACGATGAGCGGTGAAATAACGACTATCACCGCGAGATAGACGGTATTCAGAAACCACGACGCTAGACGAATCACGCGGGATTCCTTTCCCACTATTGCAACGAACAAACCAATGAACCACGGAGACACGGAATGCACGGAGAAGAGGTTTTTACAGAAAGAAGCAGAGGCAGCCGACAGAAAAATAAAACAGACAGTTTAATTCTTAGCTGCCTCCGCTTGCTCGTCTTCTCGGTGTCCTCCGTGTCTGGGTGGTTATACTAATTCTTTCGCATGCAACATTGTTTGTATTTCTTGCCGCTGCCGCAGGGGCACGGGTCGTTGCGGCCGACGCGCGGTTCTAGGTTGCGAATGGGTTCGAGCTTCTGGCTGGCCTCGGTACCGGCGATCGCGGCTTGCTGCTGGCGTTCAATGTCGCTGGCGGCCGGCGCATCCTCTTTGATCGCTGCCGTTTCGACCATCGTGCTGCCGACAAATCCCTCGTCGAGCTGCTCCATCTTGAAGATCAAATCGGTCACGTAGTTGCCGACAGACACCCACATGTTGTCGAACAGCAGCATTCCCTCGCGCTTGTATTCCACCTTGGGGTCAACTTGTGCGTAACCACGCAGGCCCACGCTGGAGCGCAAGTGGTCCATCGCCAGGAGGTGTTCTTTCCAGGCGCTGTCGAGGATTTGCAAGAGCAGGGCCCGCTCCATCCGACGCATCTCGGGCCGGAAATGGTCTTCGACCACTTGCGAGACCTTTCGCCATGCTTCTTCACGGTCGAGCTTAGCCAGGTCGTCGCTGGAAAGCTCCGTGTTGCAGGTGTTTTTGAGCCAGGTCGTGAGGTCAACGAGCTTGCCGTTGTGACCTGTAACGGATCCGACCGTAGCGGTTGCGCTTCGATCGTCGCCAAACAGTGTTTCAACTTTCTGCTGCGCTTCGGCCGCAACCTGGTTGGCTCGCTCATTGTTTCGCTTGCTGTGCTCAACGAGCAAGGAGTGGATCTCTTCGCGCTGCTTGTTTTTGAGGTCGTCGACAGTGAGCTCGGCATCGAATCGCCGCTTGGCCCACTCCACCAGGTCCTCGCGCAAAAATCCCTGTCGCTGGCCACCCGCACCTCGGGCAGAGAAACGGTATAGGCCGGCGAGCACCGGATACTCCGACTCGCGCTGGTCGTACGCAGAAATGGCCCGTTCGTGAGCGAGTTGTATGAACCTGGCTGGCTCCACCTCATCAGCTTCCTTTGCCGAAAGCTCGACGCCGAACTTGTCGCGCAGCCAGGCGCACGCCGTTCGCATGCCGAAATCGGCCTCCAGGTAGCGAGCGCACGATGACAGATCGATTCGGCCGATCGCCTCGTGGGCCAACTTGATCAATTCCTCGGCGAGATCGTTGCGGCCGATCTTCTTGAGATCGCGATCGCGCAGGTTAAGGCCCCACCGCGTGTTGAGCGCGGTGGCCAGCGCAGCCCAATTCCATTCGCTTTGGTCTTCGTCTTCGGGCAGGTTTTCTTCGATGGCGTCCAGCACCTGCGACTCGGCCATGCGGCTCGCTTCGTCGACGGCGATCCGCTCGGCGTCTTTGAAATCGGTGTTGCGATAGTCTTTGGCATCAAGCTGCACGTGAAGCAGGTTGCCGGCGGCCGCGGCGAACGTGTCGCTGCCGTAGGTCGGATCGAGGTAGCGGGCCAGGTGCTCGTCGACCTGGTGGCCGATCATTTCCGTGATCAGGTCGCGGCAGTTGATGCCGTTCAAAATCCGCTGTCGGTAGCGATAGACTCGCTTCCGCTGCTCATCCATCACTTCGTCGTATTCGAGTAGATTTTTGCGAACTTCAAAGTTTCGCTCTTCGACTTTCTTTTGGGCCCCTTCGATGCGGCGCGAAACCATGCGGCTTTCGATAGCCTCGCCTTCCTGCATGCCGAGCCGTGTGAGCAGGTTCTTCACCCATTCCCCAGCGAAGATCCGCATCAGGTCGTCTTCGAGCGAGAGATAGAAGCGGCTGCTGCCGGGGTCGCCTTGCCGGCCGCAACGGCCGCGGAGCTGCAGGTCGATCCGGCGTGCTTCGTGCCGCTCGGTGCCGACGATGTGCAGTCCGCCGAGCTTTTTTACTTCCTCGCCTTCGGTCCTCATCCCTTCTCGGCGTTCGATCTCGCTCACGAGCTGGTGCCACTCTTCCTGCGGCACGTCGAGGCGGGTTGCGTATTTGTCTTGCAGCTGGGCCCAGGCCATTGTCTCAGGATTGCCGCCGAGGATGATGTCGGTGCCACGGCCGGCCATGTTCGTGGCGATGGTGACCGCACTCTTGCGGCCGGCTTGGGCTACGATCTCAGCCTCACGCTTGTGGTGCTTCGCATTGAGCACTTCGTGCTTGATGCCGCGCCTGTCCAGCAGGCTGGATAGCCGCTCGCTCTTTTCGATCGACACAGTGCCCACGAGCACGGGCCGCCCTCGCAGCTGCATTTCTTTGATTTTGCTCTTGGGAATGACGTCGCGCTGCTTCGATTCTTGTGGCGTTATCGTCACCTGGTCGCCGACTTCTTTTTCGATGGTGCCGGTGATTATGTCGCCACTATCCAGCAAGACTTGGTCCCAGCGGTTGAGGCGCTCGATCTCATCGGCGATGGCGGTGTACTTTTCCGGCTCGCTGCGGTAGATCACATCCGCGTGGATGGTGCGGCGGAGCGGCTTGTTTGTGGGCACTCCGATCACGTCAAGCTTGTAGATTTTCCAGAACTCACTGGCCTCGGTTAGAGCCGTACCCGTCATGCCGCAAATCTTGTTGTACAGTTTGAAGAAGTTTTGCAGCGTGATCGTGGCGAGGGTCTGGTTCTCTTCCTTGATGGGCACGCCTTCTTTAGCTTCGACAGCCTGGTGCAGGCCATCACTCCAGTGGCGGCCGGGCATGAGACGGCCCGTGAATTCGTCGACGATTACGACCTCGCCATCCTGAACAACGTAGTTCACGTCGCGCTTGTAGAGGTGGTGGGCCTTGAGCGAATTATCGATCAAGTGCGGCCACTGCATGTTGCCCGCGGTATAAAAACTTTCGACGCCGGCGAGCCGCTCCGCCTCGCGCACACCCTCGTCGGTGAGGTTGGCCGTGTGCTCCTTTTCCTTGACCTCGAAGTGCACATCCCTGCGAAGCTGGCGGGCCACTTTGTCGGCACGCTGGTACTTGGTGATATCGTCTTCAGCCGGACCGGAGATGATGAGCGGAGTCCGCGCTTCGTCGATGAGGATATTGTCTACTTCGTCGATGATCGCGAAGTGCAGAGTCCCCTGAGCTTGCTGCTGGTGCTTTGGATAGCGTTCGTCGCCGCGAGCGGCGATTCGCATGTTATCGCGAAGATAATCGAAACCGAACTCGTTGTTCGTGCCGTAGGTTATGTCGCAGTCGTACGATTTTTGCCTCTCGCCCGAATCCATGCCCGATTGGATTGTACCCACGCTGAGACCCAACCCAGTATAGAGCGGGCCCATCCACTCCATGTCGCGGCGAGCCAGGTAGTCGTTCACGGTGACGACGTGGACTGAGCCACGCGGGCTAGTCTCGTCGCCGTTCTTGACGTAATTGACGACATTCAACGCATTGAGGTAAGCGGGCAGGGTCGCCACGAGCGTCTTGCCTTCGCCGGTGACCATCTCGGCAATATTGCCTTCGTGCAAGATCATGCCGCCCATGAGCTGCACGTCGTAGTGTCGCAGGCCGATGAATCGTCGACCGGCCTCGCGACAAACGGCGAACGCTTCGACGAGGATGTCATCAAGCGTTTCGCCAGCTTCCAGCCGACGGCGGAACTCAGCCGTTTGGCCGCGCAATTCGGCGTCGGTCATGGCCTGGTACTTCGGCTCCAAAGCACCGATCGCCTCGACCTTGGGTTGCAGCCGCTTCAGGAACCGCGCGTTGGCAGAGCCGAACAGGCCGGTAATCGCCCGCTCGAATCGACCGAGGATAGCGTTGCCAATGGCCGCGACGATTTCCCAGATACGTTCGAGAATTTCCATGATGTATTTCTACGAGCCGAATTGGTTGCGGGGTCGGACTTCGGCGAGCTCGGCCGGGCTGGAGGCCCACGCACAATGGGGATTCTGATGGTCCGCGCGGCAACCGAGCGTAGCGACGGCCCGGAATCGGGTGGGAAGTGGGGAATGCGCGTAACGTGGCTCCGCCAAAAAGTTTATTGCGATTGCCGCGGACGGTCAAGCGCAGTTGGCTCCCATGCCGAACGCTCGTTCACTTGGTACAACATAAAGCCGGACATGGTATGCCCAGCGGACCGGCGACACCATCTGCGGCTTTTTGGGAATCACCCGTGCCCCACCAGCTCTTTACCACCGACATCCTCGGCCAAATGATCCTGCTGGGCACGGGCACCAGCGTGGGGGTACCAGCTATCGGTTGCGGCTGCAATGTGTGCCGCAGCGAGAACCCGCGCAATAATCGCACGCGGTGTAGCGCGATCCTGGGCCTTCCCGGCGGCAATCTGCTCATCGATACGTCGCCGGATCTGCGATATCAGCTGCTGCGGGAGCAAATCGGCATCGTTCACGCGGTGTTGTACACGCACGAGCACGCGGACCATGTGTTTGGTCTGGATGATTTGCGTTTGATGCAATTTCACCTGGGCGGGCCGGTGCCACTGTATTGCGAATCACGCGTCGAGGATCGCGTTCGCAAGTCGTTCGATTACGCGTTTAAATCGACAGAGCATTTGCACACAGGGGCCGTGCCACAGCTCGCATTTCGACGGATCGCGTTGGAACCGTTCGAAGTCCTTGGAGCACAGGTTATGCCGATTCGTCTCAAGCACGGCAAGCGGTTGGAAGTGTTGGGCTTTCGCATCGGCAGCGTGGCCTACTGCACCGACGCGAACGCAATCCCCACGGAGAGCATGGAGCGACTGAGCGGGCTGGAGGTGCTGATCATCGACGCGTTACGGCCACGCGGTCACGCGACGCATTTCAGCTTGGAGGAAGCAATCGAGGTGGCAAATGCGCTGGCACCCAGGCAGACGTACTTCACACACATGAGCCACGAGCTGGAGCACGAGGCTACGAACGCGAAACTTCCACAAGGAATGGCGCTAGCGTACGACGGGCAGCGGATTCCGCTTGCATAAAAGTGACCGTCAGCGCTGTGGCCTGCATCCCGCCGCGCCGGGAAAACATGCCACACAATTTGAGTTATTGCGAGATCACCGCCGCCTGCGGCAGGCCGTTGGAGGGCCGGGCCACGGCCACGCGATTGCCGCCCAACAGGTCGAGGTAATCGACCGTGATGTCGAGCGCTTCCTCGCCGTAGCCGTCCAGTTCAAACACCGGTCGCGTGGGATCGGTCATGTTGTCGAACAGATCTTCCTGTTCCTTTTCGGCATCCAGCTCTTTGCGTTCGGCCAGGAACTTTTCCTTGTTCAACGTGACCGTCTTACGGTCCTTCAACTCGTTGTAACGGGCGATCTGCCGATTGGCCTTGGCGAAGTAGTCGGATTGCGACGTCCGTTGCTGCGAGCGTTGCCGCAGGCCCTCGATCACTTTCGCGTCGACCAGTTGATACATGTCGTGCTGCAGCGGATCGACGCGATTGAAAGCCAGCGCGTAATCCAAATCGGATTCGCCGACGTCCCAATGGGTGGTCATCGAAGGCAGCTCGACATCGGACACCACGCCGCGGTTTTGCGTGCTATCCCCGCCGGGGCGGTAGAACTGTTGAATCGTGAGCTTCAGCGCGCCCATGTTCGGAACGGCCCGGATGCGGAACAACGCTTGGCCCAAATCGAATAATTGCTGTACGGTGCCTTTGCCGTGCGTGGCGTGGTCGCCGATCACGACGCCTCGACCGTAATCCTGAACGGCGCCGGCGAAAATCTCGCTCGCGCTGGCGCTGAACTTATTGATCATGACCACCAGCGGCCCTTCCCAAACCATGCCGGGCTCCTGGTCGCGGTAGGGCTGCGTGCGGCCGTCCGGGCCCTTCACTTGCACTACCGGCCCGTCGTCGATGAACAAGCCGGTCATATTGACCGCTTCGGTGAGCGAGCCGCCGCCGTTCCAGCGAAGATCGATCACCACGGCATCGATGTTTTTCTCGCGCTTGAACGCCTCGAGGAGACGGCGAACGTCGCGCGTCGTGCTCTTGTAATCGCGCAGACCGAGCCGCGCACCGTCCATGTCCATGTAGAAGCTGGGCAATTGGATGACGCCCAGGCGATAGGGCGTGCCGTCGGCCTTCTTGCCGCGCTCGATAATCTCGCTGCGGGCTTCGCTGTCCTTGAGCTCAATCCGGTCGCGCACGATCTTGACGACCTTTCGCTCGGTATGGTCGGCCGGGTCAATTTCGATCCGGACGACGGTGCCCCGCTTACCGCGAATTTTTTTCACGACGTCGTTGAGCTTCATGTCGACGATGTCTTCCATGGGCCCACTTTCGCCTTCGCCGACGCTGACAATCTTATCTTCCGGCTTGATGCCGCCGTTTTTGTCGGCCGCACCACCCGGGATGATGTTCTGCACCACGGTGTAACCGTCGAGACTGCGCAGCGAAGCGCCGATTCCGTCAAGCTCCAGCCGCATGGTGATGTTGAAGTTTTCAAGCGTGCTGGGCGCCATGTAGCTGCTGTGCGGATCGAATCCGGTGGTCATTGCGGAGAGATAGCGCTCCAGCAGCTCATCGTTATCGGTTTGTTGCCAGCTCTTACGGATGCTGTCGTAGCGTTTGCGGAGCTTCGTCACGGCCTCATCCATTGCGACGTCGTCGGTGATTTCCTTGAGCAGATCGAATTTCACGCGCTGCCGCCAGCGCTCCATCGCCTCCTCGGGCGTTTTCGGAAATGTAGCGGCCTCGGGATCGCGGACCATTTCCTCGTCGACGGCGAAATCATGCGGCTTATCTAATTGGGCCAGCGCCATGATGATTCGCTCATTCACCCGCGACAGGAAACGCGCAAACACGTTGTACGCGAATTGGATGTCGCCCCGCCGGATCAGATCGTCCAGGTGGGTGCGGTTTTGCATGAACTCATCCACGTCGCTCTGATAAAAGAATAACTTCAGCGGATCCAACTCCTTGATGAATGTCTCCAGGCATCGCTGGGAGATCGTGTCGTTCAGCGCCTGCTGGGAAAGGTGCTGGCGTTCCATGAGCATCGACACGGCCAGCGTGATTTGGCGGTCGGCTGCGGAAGGCTGCGTCGGCCGGGCGATTGCACCGACCGACGAAATAAGGCCGACAACGCAGATTACCGCGGCAAACATGGAGGCCAATCGAACGCGGGCGTTATGGCAGAAGTTGAAATACTTCATACTTAGTTTTCCTGTTTGGTCCCCAGGGAAGATGGGGTGGAATGCTACATGGTGGAGGAGGATGAATTCGAGACCAATCGATCGCGGCACACCGGCCCGGAAGGTCTCGGCACCGCCATAATTGGCCTAAGTTGTGGTCATGCAACGACTTAAATGTTATCGTACTCTCTGTCCGCCGATTCGGCAAGCGAGGCGAACTTTACCGATTAGCCGCGGAAAAGTCCAGCTTGTATCCCTAGACTCAACCTAACCAGTCGGCAATCGGACCCAGGCGAATTGGCGGAATTCGACGCGAAATCAAAAAAACTCCGGCAACCTCTGGTAGAAGCAATTGGTGCGCCGGCTGGCAAGATCCGTTCCGATTGATTTAGAGATACGGATTGTCAGGCGCGGTGGTTCGGCGGCGATGCGAGGTGGTTACCCAAGCTACGTCGGATTGTCCTTGGAATCCCCAGCGGATTGGCCTGCTATTCCACCACAGATGGCCTGCACGAGTGCCGTGTCCTGGCGGGGAATCACGGTGCGGAGATCAAGAATCATTTGGTTGTTCTCAACCCGCCCGATCACCGGCTGATCACCATGACTAAGTCGGCGTTCAAGCGAACGGATGTCGCCATTGGCGGCAGTGATTGCCACGGCGTACGAGGGCCAGCCGCCGCCATCGAGCAATGCGGCCGCAATGGGGCTGCGAGTTTCCACCGCCGTTGCCGAGGCGACGTCGGCGGCCGTTGCCACTTGCGGCGCGATTCGTTCCGCGCGATTGCGAAGATTCTCCAGCGGAGTCGCAAGAGCCTGCCAGACGGGCAGCGATTCCGGCCCTTGCTGTCCCTTGGCCGAGTTTGCATAGCTCTCAAGCGTGCCGGTTAGGGCTGCGGCGCGCAGCGCATCAAGCTGCCAGGCAGCAAAGAGCGGGTGGGAGATAATGCTCTGAATCAAATCCTGCCGGCCCGCAAGGATGCCGCACGATGGTCCGCCGACTAGTCCATCGCCGCGCAGCAGCACAAGATCTGCGCCCATCCCAAGTGTCGCTTTTGCCGACGGTCGTGGCCATTGGATCGATGCCGGTGGCTCGGCGATTGGGGCGGCGCCGAGCGCGCAAACCAGGCGCAAGCTCACGGTCACGGGCCAACGCGACGAGCTCTTCCAGCTCGGCGGAAGCGGTATCGCCCACAATGCGATATTCGTCGGAATTGAGCTTCAACAATACTTTGGCACGCGGCGAGGTGGCCGCTTCGTAGTCGGCGGCCGTCGTGCGATTGGCCGTGCCGACGTCTTTCAGCAGGCATCGCGCGGCGGCGGCCAGCTTCGGCAGCGGCCCGGCCGAGTCGACTTCGCCTACTTCGGCGCGCGACACCAGAACTTCGCGGTCGTTAGCCAACGCAGCCAGGGCTAGCCACAAACCCCCAGAGTAGCTGTGCACGGCAACCGCGGCCTGAGCGCCGGTGATTCGACAGATATGCGAGGAAATCTCGGTAGCGGGTGCCGGCGCATCGGGAGTCGCGACAAAATCTCGCCCCGTGATGACGGCCCGTTCCAGCGCTTTGTCCGAAAGCGGCACTGCGGCCCATGGAGCGCCAACCATGCGTCCGGTTGCGTTGATTACCGTTTGCGGAGTGGATCGCTGCAAGTCGACGACGTACTGGGCAGCACGTTCAGCCAATTCGCGGATGCCAGGCACATCGGCCGCGCGGCGACGCAGATCGGTTCGCAACTCGTCGAGAAACGATCGCACGCCGGCAGACACCGTGCTGCGATTCCAGCGATCAGTTAGCGCGCGCACTGGCTGCTTCTCGAGCAGCTCACTCACAGTCGGAATACGGTTGAGAAAATCCAGTGGTTTGGATGCCATGGCCAGGGTCTCCGGAGGCGCGGCGGTAGTCGACGCGCATTATTGTGACCGCTGGCAGGCGAGTATCCAAGCAGCAGACTAGGAAAAGGATGAGGGATGCAGGGGGCAGGGATAGGACATCTTGAATTCGTCCCTGTCCCCTACATCCTTCCGCGCTATGGATCGAGCCGTTCTTGGGCCATCCATTCGGGGATGGTCCGGGGGCCCGGGTCGTCCGCTCCCCACATCCGTTTCCAGAACGGTGGCTTGATTTCCTGACGGGCGATTCGGGAACTGGATCCGGCAGATGCGTTACCCGGCGTAAGCACGTCGACCGTTTTGTGCCAGGCGCTGCGGGTGCTGTCGCCGACTCGCTGTGCACTTTGCCTCACGGCCTGTAACGGCGACGGACGACTCGGATCTGGATTCTCTTGCACCCACGTGTTTCGCGCTTCATTCACCTGCGCTTTGCGCGGCCAGATTTGTGGTCGAGGCAGTCGCGGCTTGGGCAACGAGAACTCTGGCATGTGAATCCGAGGCCAACTGACTTTGGACGTCGGCGACTCGTACATCCAATGTTGCGCGGAAACCGCCGGATTCGAATTTTGCGGAAGCGGAGACGGCGCGCCTAAAGTTGCTGCCGGGCCCGGTGTCATCGCTGGAGGCGGTGCCGTTTTGGGCGGCGCGGTCGGCTGTAAACCGCTGACCGATCCTGTGGATACTTCACCGGCAGCCGGCTCGGCCGCGGCTTTTCGGCCAAACGGCCATCGCCAAAACCCAGGTTCTTCCGCGCTCACAGTGGCGCAACTACCCACAGCGAGGAACACAACCGTAAGCAACGCGCACGCAGTGGGTCGCATCGCCTTTCATGCCTCCAGAAAAGTGTGGCTAAGCAATTTCAGCTCGCTGGGTCCGAGCGAGAATGCGTGGCCGGAAATTCGCCCGCACCACGGGCGGCTCGTTACAACTCGCGGGAGTCGAGGCGGCGAATGTCCCAAAAACGGCGCCGGGCGCCAGATTGGTTTTCCAACGACTGCTTTCGAGTGCGGCTTCCCATATTTAGCGGCGGGCTTGCCCCAGGCGTAGGAAACGCGCCGGACCACGGCTGCGCCGCATTACCCAGCTCCGCTAAATGGCGCCCATGCTGGCTTGTCGTTGTCGTCGCCGGGAGATTGCCGTAGGATGGCGAAACTTGGCGAGCGACGATATTCGGGTGGTGCTTCTGTATGCCAGCAGGGCTGCGACAGCAGATTGGTTTCGTGGGAGCGGGCCGCATGGCAACGGCGCTTGCACAGGGACTGGTGCGAGCCGACATGCTGGCGCCGTCATCGATTCTCGCCAGTGACCCAAGCGACGCGTCGCGAAGCGCTTTCGCGCGCGACGTGCCTGGCTCGAGCGTGCTGGAGAACAATCGGCCCGTCGTATCGCAGACCGATGTCGTGTTGCTGGCTGTGAAGCCTCAGAAGATGAGCGAGGTCCTGGCAGACATTCGCGATGCGATCCGAGCGGACGCGCTCGTGGTATCGATCGCCGCGGGTGTGACGCTTAGTCGCCTTTCGGCCGGCTTGCCGCTGCGGCAACGAATTGTACGCGTCATGCCGAATACGCCCGCGCTCATTGGGGAAGGTGCCAGCGCGTATAGTTTGAGCGAATTTGCGTTGCCGGCGGACGGCGAGCTGGTTGCGAAGTTACTCTCGGCGGTCGGCGTGGCGTTCAAAGTGCCCGAGACACTATTGGATGCGGTGACAGGACTCTCCGGGTCGGGACCGGCATTCGTGTATAGTATGATTGAGTCGCTGGCTCGCGGGGGCATGGCAGCCGGGATGCCGGCCGAATTGGCAAGCGAGCTGGCGGCGCGCACCGTATCGGGAGCGGCGCAAATGGTGCTCGTGACCGGCGAGACGCCGGCCGTGCTGCGCGACAGGGTCACCAGCCCGGGCGGAACGACACTGGCCGGCCTGGCTGTGCTTCAGGAACGGGGGTTTGGCGAGGCAGTCGAAGCGGCCGTCGTAGCCGCTACGAAGCGCTCCGCGGAGCTCGGCCAATCAATTGCATAAGGGGAAGTAGATAGAGATGTCGATCTTTTGTCGCATCGATGACAAGCATGTGCCGCTGTATCGTGTGGTGTGGGTTTCGGCCACGCCGCACTATTGCGGCGAGGAAGACTGCGTTCGCGAGGGGTCGTATGAAATTCGGCTGGAGCAAGGCGAGGCCGTATGGGCCACGACCGCCGAACGCGACGAAATGCTCCAGCGACTAGAAGCGTGGCACGGCGGAATGGACGTGCCGGACGACGGCGAACCGGATGATGAGAATTGGTTAGAAGAGGAATGAGGATGCGTGTTGCATGGCGACGTCGGTAATCTTTGGCCAGGGGTACCGATCATGAGTGATTCTAATAATGATGACGAGCTCGAGTGGCGCGATACGTACTTCATTCTCTTTAGTCAGTCGGACCGGCCGACGCTGACGCAAGTAGAATCGGCGATTAGCGGGGCTTCACGCCGGCTGAAGCTGGAGCATCTTGAAGCCGATGACGATGGAATGTTCGAGTCAGTATTAGTGCAGGCGCCCGAGGACAATGCGGCGCTCGAGATCAGCTACGAAACAGGCGACGCGGTAGTTGCGCAAAGCACTGATCTGGCAAAGCAACTCAAAGGCGAACTGGACAAAAAGCAACTCACACGAATGTTACAGGCCGATGCACGGTTGGACGTGATGCTATTCGAGCGGGTGCGCTCGAACAATTGGGGTAGCGAGGAAGGCGAGGACGAGGACGAATGGGAATCCGGTTCGCTCGACCCGTCCAGCTTGTTGAACGTGGTGGAAGCACTGGCCAAGCTAACTGGTGGGCTGCCGATTGATCCGGCGTCGGGCGCGATATTGGCGTGAGAAAAGTCGAGAGCTGAGAGTCGAGAGTCAAGAGCCAGAAGGAAAATGAGTGACCTTTGGTTTGTCTTGGCTTTCGACCTAGGATTCTTGGGACTCTTTAGTAGTCGCGCTTCGCGGCCGATGCGGCTGAATCTGCCACGGATCGGTATCATCATTCTGGTTCTCGACTCTCAGCTCTTGACTCTCGACTAAACATGCTTGCCAAAGAAATTAAGCCTGGGGCGGTTGTGAATTACAACGATGCTCCGCACATGATCGAAAGCGTGATGGTGCAATCGCCGTCGGCGCGGCAGCGCGACGCTGTACAAGTTCCGCGCCCGCAATCTGGTCACCAAGCAAAAGACCGATATTACGCTCAAGGGCACCGACGGGTTGGACGATGCCGACTTCCATCGCCGCGAAATTACGTTCATGTATGCCGACAACGACGCGGCGTACTTTCTGGACTCGGGCGACTACAATCAGTACTCGCTGCCGCGCGGCGACGTAACGAATGAGCTGCAGTACATCACCGAGGATCTGCAGGGCATGCTGGCGATGATTTACAACGGCCAGTGCGTGGGCATTCAGTTGCCGACGGCCGTGGATTTGAAGATCACCGAGTGCGACCCCGCTGTGCGCGGCAACTCTGCCACATCGCGCACGAAACCAGCCACATTAGAAACCGGGCTCATCGTCCACGTACCCGAGTACTTGAAGCAGGGTGAGATGATTCGCATCGATACGCGGAGCGGTGATTTTCTGGCGCGAGCTTGATCTGGGATTTTCTCGATCAACGATCAATACGAGGAGAAGCCATGCGAAGCGGCGATACTTACCATGCTTGGAATGACGCCTTTAGATGGTGGAAATTGGCGGCGTTTGCCGCGATCGCAGCGGTAGGTTGCGGGCACGACGTAATTGTTCACGACGCATACGTCGGAACGCCAGCAGACTCCGAAGGTTCAGCTGGAGTCGACGGCCAACCAGTGCAAGTGAAACCGGCTGCTGAGGCTGCGTCCTTCTACACCGTCGCAAAATACGATCCGCAAGTCGATCCGGCAAAGGAACTCGTAGAGACAATCCGCATCGCACAGGATTCGAAGAAGCGGATCTTGCTGCAAGTTGGCGGCGAGTGGTGCGGCTGGTGCCACAAGCTCGACAACTACATCGCAGACCATGCAGCAGTGTCGCAGGCTATTGGCCAGCACTTCCTAATCATGAAGGTCAATTTCAGCGACGAAAATAAAAACGAGGCATTTCTAGCGCAATACCCAACGATCCCGGGTTATCCGCATTTGTACGTGCTGGAAAGCGATGGCACGCTGCTGCATTCGCAAAACACGGTAGAGCTGGAAGAAGGCTCGTCGTACAACGAAGCGGCTTTGCTGGCGTTTGTCGATCGCTGGAAGGCAAGTTAGCACGCCGCGGTACGTCAAACACCGAGTTGCGCATCGGCAGGTTGAACTACTCTAGGCAAATGCCGCAACACGACTGTCAATTGGGAAATAGAAATATGTTCGAAGCAATGATTCTTTTGGGAATGGCTGCCTTGGGTGGATTGACCATGGCCGTGATGCGAATTCGCGGCGCACCATTGCCTCCGATGTGGCTGGCGCTAGTGCACGGTGCGGTGGCGGCCGCTGGCGTCGCCGTCTTGGCCTATTTTGCATTGACGTCGGGCATTCCCACATTAGCGATGGCGGCGCTTGTCATCTTCATTCTTGCGGCGCTGGGCGGAGCCACGTTGTTTCTCGGTTTTCATCTGCGCAACAAGCCGCTACCAATCGCGTTCGTGATTGGCCATGGCCTGATAGCGGTAACAGGGTTCGCGTTACTCCTGTGGAGTTGGTTGAACGCGTCCTGACCGGCTCACTTGCGGCGTGACGGTTTCTTCGCGACTTTGCGCTTGCCTTTCTTGGGTGATTTCTTTTTCGCCGATAGCTTGGTGGTTTTCGCCGACTTGGTTTTGGTAGCCGCGCGACTTTTGCCGCCGCTGAAGATGTTGTCCCAGCCGTCTGAATATTTTTTCGTGGTCCCGACTCGCGTGATACTCATTGCCGATGGGTCTCCGTGTGCAAGATGATGTGGTATGGATTCGATCGCGCGGGGCAAGTCCCGCCAAGGCAGAAGATACCGCCAACGACGGTTAGCGGTGCTGTAGTTTTTTATAGCGGAAGCGTGTCGGTTCGTCTGCGCTCTCGCCCATCCGCTCGCGGCGCTGCTCTTCGTAGGTTTGGAAGTTGCCCTCGCACCAGTGGACATAGCCATCGCCCTCGAATGCGAGGATGTGGGTGGCCAGGCGGTCGAGGAACCAGCGATCGTGGGTGACCATGACGGCGCAACCGACAAAGTTCGCCACCGCTTCTTCCAGCGCACGCAGCGTGTCGACATCCAAGTCGTTAGTGGGTTCGTCCAAAAGCAGCACGTTGGAACCGCGCCGCAGCAACTTCGCCAGGTGAACGCGGTTGCGTTCGCCGCCGGAGAGAACGCCGACCTTTTTCTGCTGGTCCGGGCCGGTGAAGTTAAACCGCGAGACGTATGCCCGCGAGTTCATTTTGCGGCCGCCCATTTCGAGCGTGTCGTGACCGCCGGAGATTTCCTCGTACACCGTATGGTCGGCCACGAGGTCATCGCGGCTTTGATCGACGTAGCCGAGCTCGACTGTGGGACCGATTCTCAGTTCGCCTTCGTCCGGTTGCTCCTGCCCCATGAGCATGCGGAGCAGCGTCGTCTTGCCGGCGCCGTTGGGGCCGATGATGCCGACGATGCCCCCAGCGGGCAGTCGGAAATTCACGTTCTCGAAGATGAGTCGATCGCCGTACGCTTTGGCGAGATTGACTGCTTCGATAACCAAGTCTCCGAGCCGGGGGCCGGGCGGGATTTGGATTTCTAATTCGTCCGGCCGGTCCTGGAACTGCTCGTGGCTAAGCGTTTCGTACGCTTTGATGCGGGCCTTGCTCTTAGCCTGCCGCGCCCGCGGGGCCATACGGACCCATTCCAGTTCGCGAGCCAGTGTGCGCTGGCGGGCGGTGGCTTGCTTCTCTTCGACTTCGAGCCGGCGCTGCTTTTGTTCCAACCATGAGGAGTAGTTGCCTTCGAACGGATGTCCCTGGCCGCGGTCGAGCTCAAGAATCCACTTGGCGACATTGTCGAGAAAGTAGCGGTCGTGCGTTACGGCAACGACCGTGCCTGGATACTCTTCCAAATGCCGTTCGAGCCAGGCGACGCTCTCGGCGTCAAGGTGGTTGGTGGGTTCGTCAAGTAGCAGGAGATCAGGTCTTTCGAGCAGGATTTTGCACAGCCCGACACGGCGCCGCTCGCCGCCGGAGAGAGTTTTCACTTCGGCGTCACCCGGCGGCAAGTTCATCGCGCTCATCGCGACTTCGACCTGGCGGTCGAGTTCCCAGGCGTTCACGGCTTCGATTTTGTCCTGCACCTTCGCCTGACGTTCGAGCAGCTTTTCCATCTGATCGGGGTCGGTGACTTCGCCCAGTTTTTCCGAAAGCTGCTCGAACTCGGTGAGGAGCGCTCGAGTGGGTGCCACCGCTTCCTCGACGTTGCCGAACACGTCCTTGTCTGGGTTGAGCTGCGGCTCCTGCTCCAACAGGCCGACGGTGAAGCCGTCGGTGAGTCGGGCCTCGCCGTCGAAGCTCTTGTCCTTACCGGCCATGAGCCGCAGCAACGTGCTTTTGCCGGAGCCGTTACGGCCCAGCACGCCGATCTTGGCACCGGGATAAAAGGAGAGCCAGATATCTTTCAGTACTTCGCGCTGGCCAATTTTCTTGGTCAGCGACGCCATTTGGAATATATATTTTTGGGTCATGCGGGGCTAACTGCCGTAGGTTCGATTCGTGATGTTCAGGTTGATCCAGAATGGTACAATTGGTCATGTGATTCGCCAACTGGGTACGGCGAAATTGCCGATTGCTGGAGCACCGTCCCCATGTCACAGGACATTGATGCACCAGATTTCGTGTCGCTTCACTTTCCGACCGTGAAGCGGGGAGCCCGACACTGGCGGCACATCCAGCAACGCTATACGGAGGACTGGGTTCTTAAGCTCCTCCGGCAAATCGATAATGATCGAGCGGAGGGACATGGCACCGATGTCGCTTGGTTAATACCTTACCGACCCGAGATTCGGGCGGTGATCCGAAATTCACACCCGGCATCGATACATAGTTATCTCGCCAAATGCCAGTCCGAAATGATCCCGCTGTGTGTGTGGTTACTGGGCCAATGCGCAGAGCCGCGTCGGCACTACGGATTATCGGCATTTCGCTACGACCCGTCACCTCAAATTCGCAAACATGTAGCCAAAGCGCTGCGCGCGCGGAAGCGTGGACGCTGCTCGACGCTATGGCTCTCGCTTTTCCAGAAGATGCGAAAGTGCAATGGTTTGCAAATATACCTACGACGCGGCGATCCTTCACCGAGCGACTGGAAAAGTTTACACGCAATGTCGACGACTCGCACGCCGGCGAGGTGTTTACGCCGTCGCGGATGCCGTTTTGGGCATTGGAACGGTCGTGGGATTACACGGCACCCAAAAGCGTCGATCTCATCCGTCGGATGCTCAGGCGGATTCGGCACTGGGTGCGGTGGGGCGTGAGTTGAGACCGTCCGACGTCAACTTTGGCTTGGCGTGACGCCGATGACGATGTCGAACTTCGCCGCCAGCTCGCCGAGTTTTGAATCGGGGATCGGCGCGAAGTCGATGCTCACTGCCTCGCGGGCCTTCGGGTCGCGGATGCCGCGATAGACGCCGTCGCGTTCGTTTTGCGGATGGCCCTTCTGGTAGCACTGCGTGACGAATTCACTCTGGCCGGAACGCTTGATCTTGAAATGAATGTGCGGCGTGCGGCCGGGGTACGGCACCGGCTTCACGGTTCGGAAGTAATATTCGCCGCTGGAGCCGGTGAGGAAGCGGCCAAAACCTTGAAAGTTGGCGTCGCGCTTGGCGTGGGTATCGGCGGTATGAAGATACACGCCGTTGCCGTCGACCTGCCATATTTCCACGAGCGCGTTGCGCAGCGGATTGCCGGACGAGTCGAGAATTCGGCCGGTCAGGTGCGTGATTTCACCAACACCCGGTGTGACGCCGTCGTTAACGATCAACAGATCGTTATCCGTATCGAGCGGCAGCTTATTGGGATAAAACGGCCCTTCGGTTTGGGGCGGCGTGAGGGCGAGCGCCTCGGCGAACGCACCCCGGACGTTCCAGAACGCGGGCAGAGCGAGACCAGCGGCGGTGAGCGTTGCCCCCTTGATGAACTGACGCCGCGAAGCAATTTGAATGGGCTGTCGCATTTTCTGAGGCCTCCGATTTTTAATTCGACTTGCTTACTTTACCATCTAACCCCGCCGAATCCAAACCGGACTGTGTGAATCGGCCTATTCCCACTCAATCGTCGCCGGTGGCTTCGAAGAAATATCATACGCCACGCGGTTGACGCCCTTCACCTCGTTGATGATGCGTGTGGAGATTCTCGCCAAAAGGTCGTGCGGCAAGTGGGTCCAGTCAGCGGTCATGAAGTCGTCGGTGGTGACGCAGCGGACGGCGATCGCATCATCATACGTACGGGCGTCACCCATTACGCCGACTGTGCGCACCGGCAGCAGCACGGCGAATGCCTGCGAAGTTGCTCGATACAGGCCGGCCGCTTTGATTTCGCCGACCACAATCGCGTCAGCTTCACGGAGCGTGTCGAGCCGCTCGCGCGTGATCTCGCCCAAGCAGCGCACAGCGAGGCCGGGACCGGGAAACGGATGCCGCCAGACGATTTCTTCGGGGAGGCCGAGCTGAAGGCCGAGCTGCCGGACTTCGTCTTTGAATAAGTCGCGCAGCGGCTCGATTAATTCAAAGCCGAGATCGGCCGGCAGACCGCCGACGTTGTGGTGCAGCTTGATGGTGTCGGCCGGGCCGTCGGGGGCGGCGCCGCTTTCGATCACGTCCGGGTACAGCGTGCCCTGCGCAAGAAACTTGGCACCTTCAATTTTGCGAGCCTCTTCCGTGAAGCAATCGATGAACACGTGCCCAATGCGGCGTCGTTTTTCCTGCGGCTCGGTCACACCGGCCAGTGCGGAGAGAAATTGGTCCTGGGCCTTCACTACGTGCAGGTCGGTTTTGAAATGCTTTGTGAACTCCTGGATTACCGATTGTTCCTCGTCTTTGCGTAGCAATCCGTTGTCCACCAGAATGCACGACAGTTGCGAGCCGATTGCTTGATAGAGTAGGGCGGCGACGACCGCGGAATCGACGCCGCCGGACAGACCGCAAATCACGCGATCGTTGCCCACGCGATTTTGCACCTGTGAGATAGTTTGTTCGACAAAATCATCAAGCCGCCAGGTTCCGGTGCGTGCCGCACACCTTCGACAGGAAGTTGGCGAGGATTGTTTTGCCATCGGGCGTGTGCGTGACCTCTGGGTGGAACTGCACGCCGTAAAGTGGGCGAGTGCGGTGTTTCACCGCCGCGTAAGGACAGCTACCGGTTTGTGCAAGCGGCACAAAGTCGCCGGAAACCGTGTCGACCTGGTCGCCGTGACTCATCCACACTTGAGTCGTTGCCGGGATGCCGGCGAACAAATCGTTCGTATCTTTGTTAGTCGTGCTGACGGAAAGCTGTGCGCGGCCAAACTCGCGAACGGGATGGTTTTGCACCCGCCCACCAAGCGCCTGGCACATCAGTTGCATGCCGTAACAAATTCCAAGCACCGGAATCCCAAGCTCAAATAACTTTGGATCGCAGTGGGGTGCGCCGGCGCATACACACTCGACGGGCCGCCGGAAAGAATCAGTCCCTTGGGGGCGAGCTGGCGAACGCGCTCGGCCGTAATATCGTGCCGCACAATTTCGCCGTACACGTGCTGCTCACGCACTCGGCGGGCAATGAGCTGGGCGTATTGCGCGCCAAAGTCCAGCACCAGGACGCGCTCGTCGGCAACGTTGTTGGTGCGCTGACGATTGTCGGACGCCGCTTGCTTGGTAGTAGCCATCTCCTGGGCAGCTCGTGTGGAGTAGGAAACCGAGCATTATAGCGCCGGTAGCACATGTGAACCAGTGGTCCGTTGTCGGTGTGTTGTGGCGCGCGGTTCATACGCGTATGCTTAGGGAATAATTAACGTAACCGCGCGACTCACGGTCGCGGCTTGATGGACGAAGGTAGCGGCGTGAAGATTTTGCTAACGAATGATGACGGCATCTATGCGCCAGGTCTTGCGGCGATGGAGCGTGCGCTGGGCCGGTTGGGCAATGTAAGTGTGTCGTGGCCCCGGCGGTGGAGCAAAGCGGCGTAGGGCATTCGATCACGTTCCTGAGTCCGCTGATGGCCAAGGAAGTTTTCGATGGCGAGCGACGGCGAGGTTGGGCCGTGGAAGGCAGCCCGGCAGACTGCGTGAAGCTGGCGCTCGCTGAGTTCTGCCCGGCGCCGGACCTCGTGGTGAGCGGCATCAACGGCGGGCTGAACCTGGGGATCAACGTGCTGTATTCGGGCACGGTAGCCGGGGCCACGGAGGGGGCCGTATTCGGGTATTCTGAGCGTCGCCGTGTCGCTGGAGTATGATGAGCACGCCCATTTCGATCGGGCCGGCGAAATAGCGGTTGACTTGATAGAGCAAATTCTGGAGCGCGGCGGAGCCACTGGCCACACGCTGTACAATATCAATATGCCGACCGTGGCGATGGAGCGAGCGGCGGAGGTACGCGTGGTGCCCATGGCCACTGTCGGTTGGCCTTCCGAGTTTGATCGTCGCGTCGACCCAAGGGCCGCCGGTATTACTGGGCGACGGGCTCGCCGGCGGTTCCCAAAGCGGGCGAATTGACTGACTTGGAGGCCTGGCAGAAAGGTTTCATCACACTCACGCCGCTGCGAATCGACCGGACCGAAGTCGCGATCCTCGAACGGATGCGCGATTGGAAGTTGTCGATCCAATCGGTTTCGAAACGGAAGTAGGGAGAAGTAGATGTCGGCAGGCGCGAAGTTTTACGTTGTAATGGTGTGTTTCCTCGCAATGCCGATGGGCGTCGGCTGTGGTTCTTCTGCCAACACGGGCAGCGGCACAAGCATGGATGCAATGGCCGATGCACTCGATGCTCAGAAGAGTTCGCAGCAACAAGATCAAGCGCAGACAGATGCGGAGCGCGCGGCACAAGAGCGCAGCAAGCGACGGCCGTCGCGGAGCCGGAGCGACAAGTCGCGGGCCGCGAAGGCGTGGCACCGGGCGGATATTACACGGCCATCGTCGGGGCACGGCGGCACATTCTCAATAAGGTCGAGAGCCTGGCATGGATTCAAGGCGTGCAGCATTTTCAGGCGACCAATGGCCGGCTACCCAAAGACCACGCGGAGTTCATGAGCCAGATTGTTCAGCCGCTGGGAATCGACTTGGGCTTCAAGGAAGAGAATCACGAGTTTCTCTACGATCCAAGCGAAGGGCAGTGGGGGACGTTGTACGTGGTGGAGAAGGAAGCGGAAGCGGCGCCGCAGCCGCAGTGATTGCACGGTCGGAATTGGCGGCAGAATCGTTACGGGCGGTGTGAGTGTCGGCCCGTGCGATGAGGATTCGGCGTGGCCGCCGACGCTAATTGCGACAAGCGGCGTTGATCTGCCGTGCTTCTGATTACAATGGAGTTGGTGCTTGCAGTGCACCGCTTCCCCTCCTCCTCCCGCCGGCTTTTCTGACGAAAGCTTCCCCGATGAACGTGCTCTCAGCTTGGCGCCGCCTCGCGCTTGCGATTGGTGTTGCGTCGCTCTCGTACTTTTTAAGTTTTACTTGGGCTTACGCCCAAAGCGGGCCATGCGATGCATGTCCGCTGAGCGAAACCGAGGCCCCGAGCTGGGCTTTCCGTCGCAGCACGTATTCGCATGATCCGTACACCGGCGCACGCGTGGCTCAGTACATGCGCACACCGCCGGTTGAGCCGTTGGATGATCCGCGAATGGTCACGAGCCGCTACCGCCGCTCGCGCACGAACCTGCGTGGCAGCAACGGCTCGTTCGATACTTATTACGAAGTGCAGGCGTGGGGCAATGGTCGCGGCGGCATCGATGCCGAGTGGGAACGGTTCCACGATGCCTGGAAGGAGTCGTATCTCAGCGGCGGATCCTACAACCAAGGGCCCGGGTTCAATCCTTGGGGATTCACACCCGGCCACGGCGGCTTTCCGGGTTTCGGATTTCCAGGTTGGGGCGTTGCGCCCGGCTTTGGTTTTCCGGGCTCGCATGGCGGTTTCCCGCAGCAGGGAGGCTGGCCGCACGGTGGGAATGGCCCTCACCATGGCGGAGGCCATCACGGCAACCAGAATGGCGACGGCGATTGACGTTGATCGACTAGTATACGGGCTACACCGGCCCGCAAATTATCGCCCCAACGCGCGGTGCCACTTGCGCTCCGAATCATAACTTCTAACCAGCCAGCGATCGTCGGGACAGATCCAATACAAGGTGACGTTGTCGTCGGCGGCCCCTTTCATGCCGCGTTGCAAATTGGTAGCGATAATCAAGCCGCGGAATCGCGTCGTGGCGGTGCGAGGCGGCTTGCCGTCCCCAACGCTGATTTCCGGCGTGCCGATGATCCGCACCCGCTCGAACTTCACGAGTGGCATGAGCGTTTCGACGTCCTGTCGTATTTGCGCGTCGGCCATCGGCGCCACATAGGCCATTGCGGCGGAAACATCGTTCGATTCTACGGCCGCGGCCAGCTCGTAGAGAGTTCGCTCCAAGGCCTCTCGCGGCGTCTCGATCCACGATTCCACCGCCAATAGGGCAGCCGCGACGACAATGATTGCTGCCATAGCACCGAGCGCACTGTTGTTGCGCGTTTGGAGATAAACGACCAGCGCCATCGTCAGCGCAATTGCGCCGGCCATCCAAATCGGGAGCGCATTCTCGGCAAGATAGTTCATGGCGATGGACGTTCAGTCACGAGCAAGCCGGGCCGTCTCCGGCCCCGAACGAGCATGAAGCCCGCGGAAAGTGCGACAAGCAACAAAACGACCGCCAGCGGCCACAGCGGGATCAACGTATCCGCAGGCGTAGCGAAATCGCGTGGCGCCGTCTGTTGATCCGTTCGAGTGTCGGCCGTTGAATTATTCTCGTTCGCTTGTTGCTCGGCGACACGGGTCCGGGCTTGATACTGCCGCTCGATGGTCGCCTGCCGCCGCCCATATTTGCCGCCAATCGCTGTCAGCGCGGCCAGCGCCATCAGCGAAAACATCATCACCCAGAACCAGGGCGAGTCGGTGACCGGCGAACTTGGCTGTGGATCCATCGTCCGGATTCCCCAGACGCCAAAATCGAAGAAGGATGCAAAATGCAAAGTGTTCAGTGCAAAATGTTAAATATCAATTCGGCATTATGCATTTTGCATTGAACATTTTGCATTTTACATTTGATTTCTGTCGTCTGCGCAACGCTTTATTTCCGCTTCGGAAACAACGGCCCGCCGTATTGCGCCGCGTCGCCGAGCTGCTCTTCGATCCGCAGCAGCTGGTTGTACTTGGCCATGCGGTCGCTGCGCGAGGCGCTGCCGGTTTTGATCTGGCCGGTGCCGAGCGCGACGGCCAGGTCGGCGATCGTGGCGTCCTCGGTCTCGCCGCTGCGGTGGCTCGAGATGCTGGTGTAGCCGTTGCGGTGCGGCCAGCTGGATCGCTTCGATCGTCTCGGTGAGCGTGCCGATCTGGTTCACCTTGATGAGGATGCTGTTGGCGATGCCCTCGTCGATGCCGCGCTGCAGCCGCTCGGTGT
Organism: uncultured Planctomycetota bacterium; assembly: GCA_963786455.1. GTDB lineage: Bacteria > Planctomycetota > Planctomycetia > Pirellulales > Lacipirellulaceae > JABDGM01. The sequence goes on from CAWAZX010000028.1 coordinate 129,552, forward strand.
TGGTGACGAACAGGTCGTCGCCGACGAGCTGCACTTTGTTGCCGAGCCGCTCGGTGAGCATCTTCCAGCCGTCCCAGTCGTCTTCGCTGCAGCCGTCTTCGATCGAGCAGATCGGATACTTCTCGACCCAGCCGGCGAGCAGATCGACCATGCCGGCCGAGTCGATCTCGCTTGCCGTCGATCGTGTACTTCTTCGTCTTCGCGTCGTAGAACTCGGTGGCGGCGACGTCGAGGGCGATCCACACTTGCTCGCCCGGCTTGTAGCCGGCCTTCTCGATCGGCTTCGAGGATCAGGTCGAGCGCCTCGGCGTTGTTCGGCAGATCGGGCGCGAAGCCGCCTTCGTCGCCGACGGCCGTGTTGAGCTTCTTGTCTTGCAGCACCTTCTTGAGGTGGTGGAACATTTCGCAGCCGCAGCGGAGCGCGTCGCTGAACTTGTCGAAGCCCAGCGGCATGACCATGAACTCCTGCACGTCGACGGTGTTGTCGGCATGCTGGCCGCCGTTGACGATGTTCATCATCGGCGCGGGCAGCAGCCGGGCGTTCGAGCCGCCGAGGTAGCGGTACAGCGGCAGCTCGCAGTACCGGGCCGCCGCATGGGCCGTGGCCAGCGAGACGCCGAGGATCGCGTTCGCGCCGAGGTTCTTCTTGTTCGGCGTGCCGTCGAGCTCGATCATCCGCTGGTCGACGGCGATCTGGTCCAGCGCGTCCATGCCGATCAGCTCGTCGGCGATCTTGTCGTTGACGTTGGCGACGGCCTTCGGCACGCCCTTGCCGAGGTACATGCGACTTGTCGCCGTCGCGCAGCTCCCAGGCCTCGTGCACGCCGGTGCTGGCCCCGCTGGGGACGGCGGCCGTGCCGACCGTGCTGTCGTCGAGCGTGACATCGACCTCGACGGTGGGATTGCCGCGGCTGTCGAGAATTTGGCGGCCGTGGATGTCAACGATCATGCTCATGGCTGTCGCTGCCTTTCCGATATTGAGATTGGCTTTCGTGTCGTGATGTGAACCGTCATTTTAGGCTTCAGCGGCCGTTGTCGAGCGGCATTGCGCCGCGATGTTATGCTGGCCGAATTTGGCGTGCGACTGCGTAAAGTGGAGAGATTAGCACCTTCGGTCGACGATGAATCAGCGGCTCGCGAGTCGTCGAATCAATGAACAGCTGGCAAGGATTGCGACTGCTCGCGATGGTGCTGTCGCATCGGCACATGGCCGCGCTCCGGCCGACGCGATCAACATCGTCGATCGACTACACCTACGACACGAACAACTTCTTCGGCAGCGGCAATCCGCAGGGCGCGGCGGCCGGGATGCAAGCCAAGGCGGCGCTCGAAGCGGCGGCCGAGCTACTTCTCCAGCATATCCTGAACGACACGTTTTCGGCGATCACCATCCCACCGCCGTATCACAGCACGTTCCCGGTTCGACAGGCGTCGTGACGCTGGTCATGGGACCAGCTATTTCAGCATCCGTCGACTGGTGCGCACAGTTGTCTCGACTGAATCCGACCGATCACCGGCCGATCAATACGTTATCTACGCAGGTGCACGGAGTCTTGCAGGTAACACGGCGGGGGTTGGAGCGGGCCAGGCGGCTACGGCATGGTAAGCAGCATTCCGGAAGCGCCGCAGTTCACGCAGGCCGATATCAATCAACATCAGACGCTGATCACCGACAACTTCTTCGAACACTGTTGACATCGCGGTGAGCCGTCGGGCTTTGCCGTTGGGGCGGAGTCGATCTCGTTCGACACGGATGTCTCACACAGCGTGGCATTTCAATCACACGACATCGCCATCTGGAAACGTGACAGATTTTTATTCCGTCGCAATCCATGAGCTGGCGCACGCGCTTGGCTTCGGATCACAAAGCCGAGCTCGTACGGAATGGGAATCGCTTTGTCAGCGGCTCGATTTTTTGACGGCGGCAACGCCAAGGTGCAAAACGGTGGCAACCGGTGCCGCTGTCGGCCGACGGGCTCATTGGGCGAACGGCACGCATGAGTGTGGTCTACGGCAGATCGACGGCGCAGGAAGCGGCGATGGATCCCGATGTGCAGAACGGCACGCGCAAGCGGTTCACGGCCCTCGATGCCGCCGCGCTGACGGACATTGGTTGGGAGCATTGCTCCGCCACCGCCGACGGCATCGATCGGCGACTACAACGACAACGGCATCGTCGATGCGGCCGACTACGTCGTGTGGCGGAACACGGTTGAACCAATCGGTCACGATTGCCCAACGATGCGACGCCCGGCACGGTGACGGCGGCGGATTACACAGTGTGGCGGAGCAATTTTGCGATGCGCACGGCGGCAGCGGCAGCGGCTCGGCGGCAGCTGGCGGCGGTGCCGGAACCGGCCGCCGCGCGCATTGTCTAGCTGATTGCTCGGCAGCTGTCTGACATCGGTCTGTCGCGCGTCGCAAACGACGCCGCTAGATCTGACTCCATGCTCCTCGACTCTCGGCTCCTTGCTCTCGCTCCCATGCTCGCCCGCGCTCAAACCTGGTGGACGATTCTTCGCATCTGCCTGGAGGAGCGGCTCGTTTATCGCGGCGACTTCTGGCTCGGCACGCTGATGCGGTTCCTGCCGATCGTGACGCAGATTTTTCTGTGGGGGGCCGTGTTCGCCGGCATGCAGGCCGCGCGGAGCGGCAGCCGGCGGCAACAGATCGCCGGCTACAGCTACCACGATTTCGTCGCGTACTACCTGCTGACGATGGTCAGCCGGGCGTTTTCCAGCATGCCGGGCCTGGCCAGCGGCATCGCGCTGCAGATCCGCAACGGCGAGATCAAGAAGTATCTCGTCCAGCCGGTCGACCTGATCGGCTTTCTGCTGCTGATGCGCGTGGCCCACAAGCTGGTGTACTACGGCGTCGCGATCGTGCCGTTCGCGCTCGTGTTTTACCTGTGCCGCGGCTACTTTCCCGGCTGGCCGCCGGCCGACGTGATGTTCGCCTTCATCACGTCGCTGATCCTCGCGTTCCTGCTGGGCTTCTTCCTGGAAGCGACGATCGGCATGATCGGCTTCTGGTTTCTGGAGGTCAGCTCGCTGTTGTTCGTCTACATGCTGTTCAATTTCTTCTTCTCGGGCCACATGTTTCCGCTCGACATGCTGCCCGCAGCCGTGGAACACGATCGTGCAGATGATCCCGCTGCAATACCTGGCGTACTTTCCCGGCGGCCGTGTTCCTGCAAAAGATCAGCGGGCCGGACCTGTGGATCGGGCTTGGCGATTCAGGCGGCGTGGGTGCTGTTCTTCATCGTTGCCTGCCGCGTGACGTACTGCGCGCGGCGTGAAGACGCTACAGCGGATTTGGAGGATGAGGAATGTAAGATGTGAGATGTTAGATGGAAGATGTCAGAACCATGCGTTCGCAATTTCTTCATTCTGACATCTTCTATCACACATCTTACATCGAACATCTTAATCGCATGTCTCCACGTCCTTCCTACTTCCGCGTCTTCCTCACGTTCGTCCGCAACAGCCTCGTGCGGGACATGATGTTCCCGGCCAACTTCATCATCGAAACGATTTCGTCGTTCGGCTGGGTGATGATGAACGTCGGTTTCTACTTGCTGATCTTCAAATACACCGACCAGATCGGCGCCGGCAGCACGGCCGGGTCGCGCCTGGGACAAGTACCAGTTCTTCGTGTTCATCGCCACGAGCATGTTCATCAACAGCATCGTGCAGATGTTCTTCATGACCAACGCCGACGAGTTCAGCGAGCTGATCCGCACCGGCGGGCTCGACTTCGCGCTGCTCAAGCCGATCGACACGCAGTTCTTGATTTCGCTGCGGCGGATCGAGTGGGCGTCGCTGGCGAATTTCGTCGTGGCGGCCGTGCTGATGGTCTACGCGCTGCCGCGGGTCGAAGGGTTCACGCTCACGCGTCTGGCAGGTGCTGCTCTACCCGCTCTACGTCGCTGGCCGGCGTCGGCATTCTGTACAGCCTCACGATCGTGCTGGCGGCGGCGAGCGTCTGGCTGGCCGCAACACGTCGATCTACGACTTCTGGTTCTACATCACGACGTTCTCGCGCTACCCGATGGAAATCTACAGCGGCCCCATCGGCGGCTGGCTGCGGTGGGTCTTCACGTTCGTGCTGCCGATTCTGATCGTGGTGAACGTGCCGGCCCGGATGCTGGCCAAGCCGCTGCAGCCGGAGTACGCTTATCTGGCACTGTTTGCGATCGTGGCGACCGTGGTCAGCCTCGTGGCCAGCCGCTGGGTCTTTCAGCGGGCGCTGCTGAGCTATCGCAGCGCGAGCAGCTGAATGAAGTGTGGCATGCCTTCGCCGCGTCGCGGCGTAGGCATGTTTGTCTGGCATCGACACGTTACCACAATCATGCTCACGCGGCTTCGCCGCGAGAGCATGCCACCCTAACTGAGCTTTCACATGGCGGTTGCATATTCATTTCATGGCTGATAGCGTGTGGGCGTGCAAGTACCAAACACGGCATCTCCGAGTGTGAGGAATACTCATGCGACTGAATTGGACTCTAGCTGCAAATGCGACTGTCCTTATCGGAATCGTCAGCTACGCTGGATGCAATGTCGACGTAAAGACGACAGCGACTGTCACGGCCACGACGACTTCTGCATCGAGTCGGCAGGAGAAAGTCGAGATGAAATGAAGTTACCCCGAGACGCGCCGCGTCGAGCAGGTCGACGAATTCCACGGCGTGAAAGTGGCCGATCCCTATCGCTGGCTGGAGGCCGACGTGCGCGAGTCGCCGGAAGTGGCCGAGTGGGTGAAGCAGCAGAACAAGGTCGCCCGCGCGTATCTGGACGCGATTCCGCAGCGGCCGGCGATCGAGCGGCGGCTCACCGAGCTTTGGAACTACGAGCGCTACTCGCCGCCACGGCAGGAAGGCGGCAAGTACTTCTACTCGAAGAACGACGGCCTGCAGAACCAGTCCGTGCTGTACGTGGCCGATCGTTACGACGCCGAGGGCCGCGTGCTGGTCGATCCGAACACGTGGTCGGAGGACGGCACGATCGCACTATGCGTGCGTTCAGCGGCAAGCGACGACGGCCGCTAGCTGGCCTACGCCCGCGCGGAGGCGGGCAGCGACTGGCAGCAAATCTACGTGCTGGACGTCGACACCGGCAAGCAGCTGGACGACCATCTGAAGTGGGCCCGCTTCACCGGCATCGATTGGACGAAGGACGGCAGCGGCTTCTACTACAACCGCTATCCCGAGCCGCCGCCCGGCGAGCAGTATCAGTCGGCCGCCCTCAACCAGATGATCTACTTCCACAAGCTGGGCACGAAGCAGGACGAGGACCAGCTGGTCTACCGCCGGCCCGATCATCCCGATTGGCACTTTCGGCTTCGGCCGACGGACGACGGCAAGTACCTGGTGCTGTCGATCCACCGCAGCACCGATCCGCAGAACCAGGTGCTCGTGCGCGAGCGCGTCCGCCGCTGCCGATGCGCCGTTCGACGGAGCTGATCGGCGACTTCGACAACGAGTTCTCGTTCATCGGCAACGAGGCGACGAAGTTCTACTTCCTGACCGATCTCGATGCGCCGACGAAGCGGATCGTGGCGATGGACATCGACCAAGCCGGGCCGCGAGCACCTGACGGAAATCGTGCCGGCGCGCAAGGCGACGCTCGACGGCGGCCAGCATCCTCAGCGGCCGCATCATCGGCCAGTACATGGTCGACGTGCTGACCGAGGTCGACGTGTTCGACCTGGCCGGCAAGCCGCTCGGCAAGGTCGAGCTGCCCGGCAACGGCACCGTCGACGGCTTCGGCGGCGACCAGGACGACACGGAAACGTTCTTCATCTTCACGAGCTACAACACGCCGACGACGCGTCTATCGCTACGACGTGCTCGGCGAACACGTCGGAGCTGATTCGCCAGCCGAACGTGAAGTTCGATCCGGACAAGTTCACGGTCGAGCAGGTGTTCTACAACAGCAAGGACGGCACGCGCGTGCCGATGATGCTGGCCTATCGCAAGGACCTCGCCGACGGACAAGCCGCAGCCGACGCTGCTCTACGGCTACGGCGGCTACAGCATTTCGCTGACGCCGGCGTTTCAAGCCCGACTACATCGCCTGGATGGAAATGGGCGGCGTCCTGGCGGTGGCCAATCTGCGCGGCGGCGGCGAATACGGCGAGGACTGGCACCTGGCCGGCAAGACGCTCAAGAAGCAGAACGTGTTCGACGACTTCATCGCGGCGGCCGAGTGGCTGATCGCCGAGGGCCGCACGTCGCGCGAAAAGCTCGGCCATCATGGGCGGCAGCAACGGCGGCCTGCTGGTCGGCGCCGTGATGGTGCAGCGGCCCGAGCTGTTCGGCGCGATGCATCCCGATGGTCGGCGTGCTCGACATGCTCCGCTTCCACCAGTTCACGGCCGGCCAGTTCTGGCGCGACGAATTCGGCAACGTCGAGAACGCGGACGAGTTCAAAACGCTGTTGGCCTACTCGCCCTACCACAACATCAAGGACGGCACGAAGTACCCGCCGACGCTGATCATGACGGCCGACACGGACGACCGCGTCGTGCCGATGCACAGCTTCAAATTCGCGCGCGGCGCTGCAGCGGGCCCAAGCGGGCGACGCGCCGATCCTGCTGCGCATCGAGAAGCGCGCCGGCCACGGCGGCGGCACGCCGGTGACGAAGCTGATCGAAATCGCCGCCGATCGCTGGGCGTTTCTGAGCAAGAACCTGGGAGCAGAAGCATTCGCGGAATGAGGGTCGGCCCACCGCGTGGATGCCGGACGCAAAGTCTGCCCATTTTTTGCGTCTTAGCAAATAACGTGATCCACCAGTCAGGTCATATCTTGGGATTGCGCCAGCACTTACGCGCGCATCGACCGATACGGCGACATAATCGTCGTGGCTGCCCAGTTTTTTCGAGCAGTTGACATCCGCGGGTTTTGGGGCAGATACTCCGGGGTCGCAATCGCTGCTAAAATGGACCGGCAAGGATTGTCGTGACGGTGCGTCGGTTTGTCTGTCCACGATGGATCCGGACATGGCGTTCCGCAACGTGGATCTTTTGCTGAAGGAATTTTCCAGAGCTTGTCCATCGTCTGCCGAGAGCCGGCACGCGTATCGTTTGGAAAACCCCGCCACTTCAGCTTTCACAACTGCAGCCTGAACGAACGGAACCTCGACGCGATCATGCGCAAGAGCTTTTACGCCAGGTATTCGCTGCCGATCTTGATGGCGTTCTTTTTCGCCGCGCCGCTTTTGATCCAGGGTGCGCACCGTGCCATCCGCAGCAACACGAACAAGGTCGTCGATTGGCTGCCCAAGTCGTTCAAGGAAACGGTGGAACTCCGCTGGTTCCGCAAGCACTTCGTGGCCGATCAGTTTGTGGTCGTGAGCTGGCCGGGCTGCACGCTGGGCGATGAACCGCTGGCGCCAGACGCCAAGCCGGACGACCCGCGGATCGAACGGCTGGCCAAGTTTTCTGGTGCCCGAAGATGCGCCGCGCCGCCGAGCGCCGCGCAGCTCGAGTCATACCAAGTATTTTCAATCGGTAACCACGGCGCGTCGGACGCTTGAACGAGCTTACGTCCAAGCCGTCGGAAGTGCCGTACGACGAAGCGGTGAACCGGCTGAAAGGAACGCTCATCGGCCCCGACGGCAAGCAGACCTGCGTCGTGGTCATGCTGTCGGACGAGGCGATCAAAGGTTTCCGCGTCGTGGTGGGCCGGCACGTGCCGAACGGTCCCATGCCCTGGCACCGCAAGCCGGGCGTGCTGATCGAAGCACTGCGGGAGTGCGGGATCGATCCGGAAACGGCCCGGCTCGGCGGTCCGCCGGTGGAAAATGTGGCCATCGACGAAGAAGGCGACCGGACGCTGGCCCGGCTGGCGACTTTGTCGGGGTTGTTAGGGCTGGTCCTCGCCTGGTGGTCGCTGCGTAGCGTGCGGCTGACGCTCGATGGTCTTCGCCTGCGGCAGTATTGAGCGCCGCGGCCGGCCTGGCATTCGTGTTCTGGACCGGTCAGACGACCGACGCCGTGATGATGTCCATGCCGTCGATGATATACGTGCTGGCGATTTCCGGCGCCGTGCACTTGGTGAACTACTATCGCGACGCGGTGCACGAGCACGGACTGGAAGGCGCGCCGGAACGCGCGCTGGCACATGGCTGGAAGCCCGCGCTTCCTGTGCAATGTCACCACCGGCATCGGCCTGGCATCGCTGGGCACCAGCGACCTGGAACCGATTCGCAAGTTCGGCATTTATGCGGCCGCCGGCGTCGCGATTGATGCTGATCTTTTTATTTTTGTTCTTGCCGGCAGCGCTGCATTTCTGGCCGATCCGTCCGCGCAGCGCGCAAGGATGGAGCGCATGACCATCCGGACGGCCAGGCTGGGTTGGGCGAAGGCACGATTTGGTTCGAAGAGTATTGGCAGCGGTTTGGCTCGATGGATCATCCGGCATCATGCGGCCGTGGCGATGGCCTGCTTCGCATTCATATTTGTCGTCGGCCTTGGCCTGACGCGCGTTCACACGAACATCGACTTGTTGAAGTTGTTCGACGAACGGTGCGCAGTGCGCGCAGACTATGCCTGGCTCGAACAAAACATCGGCCGGCTGGTCCCGCTGGAAGTCGTGATCGAATTTCCGCGCCGACAAGCAGCGCGCGGCGAGCCGAGGCAGTGGACGCCGCGAAAGCGGCTCACACGCTGTCCTTCTGGAGCGGCTGGAGCTCGTCTCGCTGACGCAGCAGACGATCGACAAGAGCTTGGTCCGAGTGGCCGAAACCTGGTGGGGCCGTCGCTGTCGCCCGTGACGTTTGCCCCGCCCGTGCCGACGGGCAATCGCGATTCCTGGGCGATGGCTCGCCGTCAACGTGACCAACGTCAAGCTGGAAGAAAGCGAACCGGCATTGGAGCGAAGCGGTTATTTGCGCGAGGACCCCGAAACCGGAACCGAATTGTGGCGGATCAGCCTGCGGGCGGCCGCGTTTGCCGATCTGGACTACGGCGCATTCGTCAACAGCGTGCGGGCCGTGATCGAGCCCGTGTTGGCCGCGCAGCGGCTACGCGAGAACGTGCTCGCAGCAGGTGGCTTCCGGACGCCAGAATGAATCGATCGGTGGCGCAAGGTTTGCTTGTGGGCACGCGACGTCAAAGGGGCTGCGAGAGTCCGAAAACGTCGACTGGTGGATGCAACAGCAGATCTATTCCACGGCCGTGCAAGATCTGTTGGGCACGGCCCGGCTGAAGTTAACCGCCGCAAACGTCGATTTGCCGGCGCTAAGTGAAGATGACCGTCGCAGGCGCCATCGATCACTTCAAGTCGTTCGATTGCGTAGCGTGGTGGGCGAGGTGACCGACGCGGAGCTGCGTTCGATTGCAGATGCGGGCGTGCGTGTCGTCGATGGGCGGCACGTCGTTCGACCAGATGACGCGGAAGCGCTGCCCGTGCACCAGTCGCAGATTGCGGCAGTTTACACTGGCGTCGTGCCGATCGTGTACAAGGCGCAGCGGGCGCTGCTTGAAAACCTGATCCAGAGCTCGTTCTGGTCGTTTGTCACGATCACGCCGCTGATGATGCTGGTGTGCCGAGCATTCTGCGGCGGCGCGGTAGTGATGCTGCCCAACGTGCTGCCGGTGCTGGTGGTGTTCGGCGGCATGGGTTGGCTGGGCATGCCGGTCGACATCGGCTCGATGATGGCGGCCAGCATCGCGCTGGGCGTTGCGGTGGACGACACGATCCACTATCTGACATGGTATCGCGAGGGGCTTAATGAGTTTGGCGATCGGCACGCGGCGATCATTTCAGCCTATCGGCGGTGCGCGCCGCCGACGCTGCAGGCGGCGCTGATCAGCGGCCTGGGCCTGTCGGTGTTTGCCTTCAGCACGTTCACGCCCACGCAGAAGCTGGGCTGGCTGATGATGACGATCCTGATGGCCGGCGTCGTGGCCGAACTGATCATGATGCCGGCAATCTTGGCCGGCCCGCTGGGCAAGGTTTTCCCCGTCCCTAAAAAGACGACGCCGTCACCCATTACCCGCACCGCACGTGCCGCAGCGGAAGGGCCAGCTGGCATCGTCGCGGACGTAACGGGGGATTGTGCAGGCCCTATCAACCGGATGCGGAAATCGCGATTCCGCAGTTCCCGCGGCAGCGGGAACGACACGCTTTCTTCGCGGATCGATCGCGGTTCGACCGTGGCGCCGAATCGCTCGCGGAGCCAATCGAGACATTGATCGACGACTTGCTTCCGGGGCACTCGCTCCGGCCGTTACCAGCACGGTTTTCACGCCGTCGAACCACGCTGGGTCGAGATCCAGCTGGGCCGTCGACCAGGTGCGCTGGAATGCCGCGTTCGCGGGCCAGCTCCGCCAGCCGCTGGCTGTTCGAGCTGTTCTGGCTGCCGAGCACGATGGCCAGATCGGCCTCTGCGGCGAGAATCGACACGGCTTCCTGCCGGTTCTGCGTGGCGTAGCAGATGTCGTCCTTGGGCGGTGCCGCGATTCTTGGGAAACGCTCTTTCAAGCCGGGCGATGATCCGGTTGGCGTCGTCGACGCTGAGCGTCGTCTGCGTGAGGTACGCCACTTTGCCTTCGTCGGCCACTTCCAAGTGCCGCCACATCCTCCGGCGATTCCACCAGCAGGATCGCCTCCGGCGCCTCGCCCATCGTGCCGATCACTTCGTCATGCCCTTCGTGGCCGATCAGCAGGATCGTGTAGCCGGCCTGGGCGTACTTGATCGCCTCCAGATGAACCTTGGTCACCAGCGGGCAGGTGGCGTCGATCGCCCGCAGGTTGCGCTCGCGGGCCACGCGGCGAACCTCCGGCGATACGCCGTGGGCGGAGAAAAGCAGCGTCGCGCCCGCCGGCACGTCGGCCAGATCGTCGACAAACGTCACGCCGCGGCCGCGGAAATGCTCGACCACGTATTTGTTGTGGACGATCTCGTGATAGACGTAGATCGGCGGCGCGAGCGATGCGAGCGCCAGATCGAGCGACTCGATCGCCATGTTGACGCCGGCACAAAAGCCGCGCGGGCTGGCCAAGAGAACCTTCATGGTTTCATGATAGCCCGCAGGACGGGAAGCGGACAGGCGAATGAGTGCGGCAAGCCTATTTCGGCCGGTGCTTGAGCTTTTTGTTGCGCGATTCGCGCGTTAGTAGCGGCCGATGGGACGGGTACCGCGCCTCAAGCTCCGCGAGCGCCTGGTCAACCGACCGGCAGAGTGCCAGATATGGTTTCACGCCGAAACGGATCGGCGGCAACCACGGGTAGTCGATGGACAAGACAAGTGGATTAGCAGCAGGCGGCAGGGCATGCATCGTGGGGCCTTCCTCTCTGTAGCCCAAACGCCGCGAGGCGTTCGCGGGCCGCACTTGCTCGTTCCAAAGATGCGCCGGCCCGTCGGGCTGTTACTATTACGCAAGACCTGCCGGCACAGTTCGGGGTTCGCGCGGAGGCGACGGGGAGCCGAGAGCGTGGAGCATGGAGAGCGGAAGGAAGACCTAATTTGGCCGCGTCACTTGGGACACGCCTTCATAAGCCGCCGGCGGTTATTTCTCGTTCGCCGGCATCGCTTCAGTCGCAGGCATCCCGGCGGCCGATTGCCTGGCCGCACGGGCAGCGATTCGCCGCGTGCCGGTCATGAATTCGCGTTCTGAAAGCTGCCCGTCGCGGTCGCGATCGGCCGTGCGCAACAGCCGCTGAATCGGTCGTTGCAGTCGATCGGGAATCTCGCGGATTTCAATTTGGCCGTCGTTGTTCGTATCGAGCTGCACGAAAGCCTGGCGGGCTTTTTGGGGATCGGACAGGTCTTCCAGCCGCAGTGGGCGGGCCTCGAAGCGGCTCGCGGCTGCACCTTGTTGTTCTTCAAGCTTTTTGAGCTCGTCGGCGACGTCGATATCGTTTTGCTGCACATAGCGCCCGGCGATTTGTGCCAACGGCCGCCCACCGCGCGAAAGCTCGACCGTTTCCAGGACATCGTTCTTGTTCGTGTCGATTGGAGTTTTTAACGCATCGAACAGCCGCTGCAATTCCTCCGGAACTTCGGGCTGTTCGATTCGAGCATTGCCATTCGTATCCATAGTGAGCAATAGCCACCGCACAGCATTTGCCTGAGGAAATGTTGCGGGCTGCTTCTCTTCGATGGGCTTTTCCGGCCGGCTGGGTACCAGCGCTGCCGTGAATTCTTCCGAGATAGCGCCTCATCGCCGTCCGTATCGCCGCGGCGCACCAGGCGATCAAACAAGCGGCGTTGTTCCGTCGGAACTTCCGTGGCTGAGATGTGGCCGTTCTTATCGGAATCGAGCTTGTCGAACAGCCCCGAGTCTTCCATCAATGGAGCTGCCGGCGCAATCCCGGCGGCGAACAGGATAACGGCCGTTGCTATCGGCGCAATTGTAACGCGAACGACGGACGCTGAGTTTGGTGCGTGCTGCCGCCAGGTCATGGGACGCTCCTCATGGATTACCATAGAATTAAACCGCCGGATGGCCCTTGGGTATCGGCAATGTCCTTCCGCCAGGTGGCCTGCTATCATCGGCCGGGCGGCTTGGATTGACGCAACCTGGCGCCATTTCTATCCTGTCGAGCGGATTGTTATGCACTGGAGTTAGTTCTGCTGGCTAAACCCCAAGGGCATAGTCGGCGTATTGAGATCAGACCACAAGTCGGACGGTGATGATTTTTGGCATCCGACACGCCGGTGGAGTTGTGGCCTGGCCACGGACACTCCGATAATCGCAAACAGTCGTCATGATTCGATTCCCTGAGTCGGCAGATTACCGCTACACGTCGTACAAATCGTGCGTCAGCGCTGATTAGTCACTCGCAGAAATTGTTATAACCTCGATCAACACGCGGCCGATTCTGATAATGCTCTCGTCACAGCGCATTCGCGAAATTGGCCGTTCTCGAAGCTAATCCTAAACGGCCCAAAGCAAAACCAGGCGCCCGAATCAGGGCAATCTCAGGCAAACCTCAACGCCCGCACTGCGTGGGAGAACGCCACTATGCAAATTCACGGAACAACACACATTCACGGCCCGCACGGCATCAACGCGCCCCATGCTCCATTCCGAGGGCAAATGGCCCCCGAAGCACCGACCGCCCAATCGGCGGATCGGGTGGATATTTCCGCGGCGGCCGAAGCGGCCATTCATGCAGCGGAGACCGGTGAAGTCCGCCAGGGCCTCGTGGACAGCATTCGCGCTCAGATCGACGCCGGCACCTATGAAACCCCCGGCAAGCTCGACACGGCCGTGGAGCGGCTGTTGGACGAGATTGGGTGATTCGCTGCCGGCACGCGGAAGTCTCACGTCCCGTAGCAGTGGCGCTGGTTCTTGTCTGGGAATCTAAGGCCGTTTAGAATCAATAAGCGTCCGCGTCAGGCGTAACGTCCCTCTATTTCTAGAGTTCCGACCTGCACGAGTTATCGCGCTTGTCTCAATAAGCCAGTCGACAGGATTGGGAGTCGCAGCTTCGGCGACCGCCGACACCGACGCCAGTCCCCAGCCGTCCGCCATGTCCAACGACTTTTCACTTGGTGAAGTGCACGTCTCGCTGTCTCCGCAGGAGCGGTTTGAGGAGTATCTGCAGAGCCGGAGCAAGCGGATCACTCAGCAGCGTCGGGCCCTCGTGGATTTCATCTTCTCACGGCACGACCACTTCGATGCCGATGAGCTGATCGCCAGCCTGGCTGATCGGCACGAGGGCGAGCGAATCAGCCGCCCAACCGTCTACCGTACGCTGAACGAATTGGTTGAGGCGGGTCTGTTGCGGAAGATGTCTCTCAGCGGCCGGGCCGTGTACGAGCACGACTACGGCTACCCGCAGCACGATCACTTGTACTGTCAGATATGTGACAAGCTCATCGAATTTAGCAGCGAGGAGCTGCAGGACATCCGCGACGCAGTAGCCCGCGAGCACAACTTCCGCGTCACCAGTCACCGCTTGATCATCACCGGCGTGTGCCACGATTGCAGCAGCAAGCGGCATCGCAGGCAGTCGCCGCTGGATTTGATTTGACAAGCCGCGTGCTTCGACGAGTTCGACCATTCGGCGCCGGCAGCTGAGTTCATTCGCGCATTTCTTCCCGCAATGGCTTTACGTCGTGCGGGATTGCGTCAGCCGTAATGCTTTTCCACTGGCAATCAAAATATCCGCGGTAGCCGAAGAGCGGTCCCCAATGGCGATTGGTCACAATGACTTCAATTCGATATTTCTCGATCGAATCATCATATGATTCGCGAACGTCAGCAACTCCAGAAAACAGCAGTGGGAATCGAAACGAGATTGGTCCTTCGTAAAACCGTTGGGCATCTGATTTCAGCCGAAGTGCCCCACCATCGTCGACCGATAATTCCAAATCAACGGCAAGATGCTGATGGGTGCCAAGATAGTCGATGATCCGCTGACGCCGGTCACTGTAGATCATATAGGCATCGAAGCGGCGAACTTTATGTGTGTGGAATGTCCGTAGCCAAGAGACCGTTTCTCTGCCAAATGAATCACGATATGCGTAGTTGGCGATCATGAACGGAATGTTTTGGCCATGCTCGGGAAACATAATTCGTCGCCAAGTGCCGACATACAGAAAGGGCAGAGTATAGAATTTGCCGTGCCATACTTCTTCCATTACTCCGGTGCCGATGGCGAAAACACCTGTGCGGCTGTCGAAGCCGAATCGCTGCTGAATCTTTGGATGTAGCCGTTGGAAATCGCTCCCCAGCGCACGTTGATAAATCGAGGTCACGGCCGCACCTTCTGTGCTCTTCGCAAGCACTTGCTTGCCGTTGGAAAATTGCCGATACATGCCCAGCCGACCGCGGCCATGGCAGACATGAGGGCATTCAAGCTCAATGGATTAAATGCGGCTGATAGCTGATACGGCGAATTGGCGATGACTCCCAATGTGGCCGCCACCATTAGTGCGATCGTCAGTACAAACGGCCAGCGCATCTTAGCAAACATGATTAGGAGGCACCCGAGCACGATTTCGGCCAGGCCAACCACCTTAAGAACCGCGGGAGCTGCGGAAGTAGGAAATCCTGCATCCGTGAGCATCGCGAGCTCATCGGCATTCAAAAAAATAAGCTTGGGGATCGCCCCCTGATAAATCCAAACCAAGGCGATTGTAATCGTAGCCAGCACGTGCAGCACAGCAAACCGCAAAGACATAGCTGGATCGATGCTTTTCTCGATCCAAAGCCGCAAACGATCAAAGCTCCAGGCCGTTGCCCAGCCTAGCAATGGGCGGAAAATGATGGAGTCGAAAACGTAACCAACACGCCCGAAGCGAACCGAATAGTCATAGCGGGTCAAAAAACGAACTCCATCGTCTTGGACCAAATATTGCCAGAAACCGGCGCCCTCTTTGATCAGCGATTTGGAATCGTCCGACCAAAACCTGAGCGAACTTGTACGACTTCCGTCCGCGTTGTTTCGGCTGCCAACGCTCTCGCCTTCGCCGTGGATCGCTAGACCGAAACCGATTCTCGTCTGATAGAGAAATCGCTGTGGTTGCTCGTCATTTGCGCTCGGGAGATACTCGATGTCTGTGAAGCGGAGATCCCACCGCTCGTGCAGTTCAGGGGTTTGCGTCTTACGCCATACTGCCTTGATTGGCCCGCGGATGAGTATTTCGACGTAGATGCTCATGACATCTAAACTTTAACATCCTCGTCGCTGGCGCCGCTGCTTGGATAGCGGCTTCGAATGGGGGCCACGATTTCGGCCAGGAACTCATCGACTTGCTCCTTGCTGCGGCCGGTGAGCTTGGCGGGGTCGATGGCCGCATCGATGTCGACGCCGGCGAACGCCTTGTCGTTTTTCAGCCGGGCGATGAGATCGTTTTCGCCGCCTTGTTCCTTCACGACGGCCGCGGCGGCCTGGCTGTGTTGGCGGATGCGTTCGTGGAGCTCCTGGCGGTCGCCGCCGGCGGCGACGGCGGCCATGAGGATGTTTTCGGTGGCCATGAAGGGCAGCTCTTCGCGCAGGTGCTTGGCGATGACTTGCGGATAGACCGCCAAGCCGCACGCGATGTTTTGGTAGAGGATCAGGATCGCGTCGATGGCCAGGAACGCTTGCGGCAGTGACGAGGCGGCGGTTGGCGCTGTCGTCGAGCGTGCGTTCCATCCACTGCGTGGCGTGCGTTTGGGCCGCGTTGGCCGGCAGGCTCATCGCGAAGCGGGCCAGGCCGCAAATCCGCTCGGCTCGCATCGGGTTGCGCTTGTAGGCCATCGCGGAGGAGCCGATTTGGTCCTTCTCGAACGGCTCTTCGATTTCCTTGCGGTGGGCGAGGATCCGCAGGTCGGTGGCCGCCTTGTGGGCGCTGGCCGCGATGCCGGCGAGCGCGTCGAGCACCTGGGCGTCGACTTTGCGCGAGTAGGTCTGGCCGGTGACCGCGTAGGTGGCGTCGAAGCCCATTTTCTTGGCGACCAGCTGTTCGAGCTGGCGGACTTTGGCGTGGTCGCCGTCGAACAGCTCCAGAAAGCTGGCCTGCGTGCCGGTCGTGCCTTTCACGCTGCGGGCTTTGAGTGCCGCGATGCGGTGCTCGACTTCCGCCAGATCGAGGCCGAGATCGTACGCCCACAGGCAGGCCCGCCGGCCGACGGTCGTGGGCTGGGCCGGCTGCAGGTGCGTGAAGCTGAGCGTCGGCAGGTCGCGATACTGTTTGGCGAAATCGGCCAGCGCGATGATCACGCCGGCCAGCCGCTGGGCCACCATTTGCAGCGACTCGCGGATCAGGATCAGGTCGGTGTTGTCGGTGACGTAGCAGCTCGTGGCGCCCAGGTGAATGATCGGCCGGGCTGTGGGGCACTGGTCGCCGTAGGCGTGGACGTGGGCCATCACGTCGTGCCGCAGCTTGCGCTCGTACTTTTCGGCGGCGTCGAAATCGATGTCGTCGACGTGGGCCCGCAGTTCGGCGATCTGCTCCGGCGTGATCGGCAGGCCCAGCTCGGCTTCCGCTTCGGCCAGCGCGACCCACAGCCGCCGCCAGGTGCTGAACTTGCGCTGGTCGCCCCACAGCGTGGCCATTTCGCGCGAGGCGTAGCGGGAGATGAGCGGGTTTTCGTAGACTTCGTGCATGAAGTGTCGAGAGCGGAGGGTCGAGAGCCGAGGGCCAGAATGTTGGGAATTTGGTTTATGGCGGATCACTGAAGTGATCCATCCGTCGCGGAGCTGTGTGTTCGAGTTATTCTTCATTTTCAGGTTGGTTGTTTAGTGTCATAAGTGCGAGGATGATGACCAGGCCCACGAGTGAGACCGCCCAGACTACCTGGCAGCCGGTGCCGACGTGGCGGATGATCGTGGCACCGGCGTCGTCACCCATGCTCTTAGCAGGCCGGTGACCCAGATCAACACGGCCTGAATCACTGGCAAGGCGAGAGCAAATGTCAGCAAAACTTTGGTGGCCGAGCGTAGTGTCATATTGCGGCCAAATGGGGGGATAGCCTGAATTCCGTCACCGTTTTCGCCCAGCCTGCCGGTGCTGTCAATGTGCGGGAATGTTACAGGGCCGAATATCCGAATAGTCTGTATTGCTACGTGCGGCATACCCGCATTGCCGGCCGCAAATCGATTGACCGCACCCACTTCGAGATGAAAATGGAATGGGGGCGTATTTTCAGACACTTATAATCTGAGGCAAGTTCGTGCCCTATTGTCGGCACATCATCGGCGTAAGTGTCGGCGCCACTGCTCGTGCTGCTGCTGTGTTTCACAGCCGTGCGACCGGTGATCGCCACGACGCTCTTGTTGAAGGACGGCCGCGCGCTGGAGGGAACCGCTACGCGGAAATCTCCAGCGTGGCAGAGAATCCACTCGCACCGAAGGCACAATCCGGCGAAGTGCCTCTGACGCCATTGTTGGTGATTGACGACGGCCTCCGTCGCACCTTTATCCACAGCAGCCAAGTCCGCGAAATCCTGGAGCAGAACTCGCGTCGCGACGTGCGGATCAACTTGTGGCAGCCGGTGGCGGAGCGAGGCGGCGGCGTGGGCCGCATCGGCGAAGCGGTTCGCGTGGATCCGTTCGACGAATTCGGCCGGCGGATTTATGAGATGCGGAGCACCGAGGGGCCACTGTCCATCGTCCAGGGCATCACGCAAATCACGCCGCTGTACACGAGAGTTCAAGGGCTCATGGGCAGCCCACGGCCGATCGTGTGGGACATGCGGATTGCCACCAGCAGCATCCCCCGCGAGACGCTCAATCGCATCCTTTCCACAGCGGTTAAGCCGGACGATTTGGAAGGCCGGCTGCAAATTGTGCGATTGTATTCCACGAGCGAGCGCTATCGCGACGCCGGCGCGGAGCTGGAAGAAATCGTGAAAGACTTCCCCGAGCGCGAAGGACCTGCAGCAATTCACTCGGCAATTGCGGCAGCTCGGTGGGCGGCTGATCCTCAGGGAGATTCAGCTGCGCGGCGAAGCCGGGCAACACCAGTTGGCCCGTGGACTCTTGACGCAGTTTCCCACCGAGGGCGTTTCCGGCGAGACCCTCGCGCAGGTCCGCGAATTGCTGGATAAATACGCGGCCGACGATCAGCACCGCCAGAATGTGCTGCAAGGAATTGCAGGAACATGTGGCGGCCATCGCGGATGACAACGGCCGCCGGCTGGCCGACGGGTTGGTGAAGGAAATCAGCGAGGACTTGAACGAGGACACGATTCAGCGGCTAGCGTCGTTCGAACGGCTGGCGGACGATGCGACAATGACGGCCGAGCAAAAAGTCGCCCTGGCGATCAGCGGCTGGCTCGTCGGCGCGAACCAGGCGACTGACAATTTTCAATTGGCGGTAACGCTGGCTCACGTGCGCGACTTGGTGATCCAGTTTCTGCGTGAGCCCTAGCGTTGAAAAACGACTTCCCGCTTACTGCGGAATTGGTTGACACCGAAGCAGCATCTGTGGAGCGTGTGGCTCAAATCCTCAAGTTGATGAAGCCGCCGCTCGCGGTGCCGAAAGATGCCGAGCGTGGCCCGCGGATGTTCGAGCTTTCGGTTGCTGGTCTGCCGGGCGAAAGCGATACGCGATACTTGGTGCAAGTGCCGCCCGAATACGATCCGCTCCGGCATTATCCGGCGATCGTCACGCTGGCGGACGTGACCGCGTCGCCGGAGCAGATGCTCGACTTCTGGGCGGGACCATTCGAGCAAGGAAAAAGCTGGCGAGCGGCTCGGTCAGGCGACACGGCACGGATACATCACGATTGCGGTCGACTGGCGGCAACCGCATCAATCGTCGTACGACTACTCGGCTCGCGAGCACCATGCCGTGCTTGGTGCGCTGCGCGATGCGTGCCGTAGGTTTGCAATCGATACGGACCGCGTTTTTTTGACTGGCCACGGAATCGGCGGCGATGCGGCGTGGGACATCGGTTTGGCCCATCCGGATATCTGGGCCGGCGTCATCCCGATCGTGGCGGTGGCCGACCGGTATTGCGGACGTTATTCAAAGAACGCGCGATTACTTGTCGTGGTACGTCGTGGCCGGCGAGTTGGACGGCGACAAGATGCTCCGCAACGCGCGCGAGCTGGATCGATACTTCAAGCAGTACTCCGACCTCACGGTGGTGGAATATTTGGGCCGGGGGTTCGAGCCGTTTGGCGATGAGATTCAGCGGCTGTTCGATTGGATGGGCCGGCGGCGTCGCAACATACCGAAGGAAATCGAATGCGTATCGATGCGGCCGTGGGACAATTTCTTCTGGTGGCTCGAGGTGGACGGTTTGCCGGAGCGGTCGATGGTTCTTCCCGGCAATTGGCCGCCGGACCGCACGGCCCGCCCAACACAATATCAGCGGCAAGCGGTTGGAAACGAACAAGATTAGCGGTGAAGGTGCAGGCCGAAAAAGCGATCGTCTGGCTTTCGCCCGAGCTGGTAGATTTCAACGAGCGGCTCGTCGTCGAAGTGAATAACCGCGCGATATCGCCGCGCGACCGCATCGTGCGACCGGATTTGAACGTGCTGCTGGAGGACGCTCGTACGCGGGGTGATCGGCAGCATCCTTTTTGGGCGAAAATGGAGACGCCGTGAGCGAGTCGAGAGTCAAGTGCTAAGAGTCGAGAGCCAGAATGCACGTCGATCGTGTGAATTAATGCGAGAACTTTCGACTCTTGGCTCTCGCCATTTGCTCATGGTGCTTCCTTGTTGAGCAGGGCGTCGGTGTAAATCCAGCCGTCCTGTTCGCTACGAAGGACGCGTCCAGCCGGGCCCAAATAGCGCCGCACCGCTTCGAAGCTTGGCAGCCGGCTGCCGTCGATGCGCTGCTTTCGGATGGCTCCTTCATCACGTTCAACTTCAGTGGTGAGCATGTTGTTGAGAAATTTGGCGAGCATGGTTTCGGCCTCGGGCATCCTTCCCAGGCGCAGCAGCTCGAACGTCGGCCGGATTTCCTCGTCGGTTCGACCGAACGACCAGGCGCTTCGCTCGCCCGGGGCCAATCGTTCCATCGCATTTTCCACTTGCTGGTAATCGAAGCTGCTGGCCAATCGCTCGCGCTGGGCATATCCTTCCAGGATTTCACGCAGGTAATCGATGTCGGAGGCCATCATTAGGTGCCCCAGTGCCACACAAACGGCGGAGTTGGGAAGCACGCGCTCGCGCTGCTCTTCGCCTTCCTTAGATTGATTGTCGGAGTCCGTTGGCACTGCTTTAAAACCGGGCGGCAGCACGTCGATTGCTGGATTTTCAAGTGCGACGGCCTGAGGAACTCGCTCCCAAATCACGTACTGGCCGAACTCACGGCGTTCCACATCGGGCTCTTTGGTCATCCACCTGGCAAGCGTCGCAGCCAGCGCCTGTTCATTTGTGGACTCGATCGCCAGAATTGAGCGCTCGCTCTTGATGTCGATCGGCAAATCGTAGTCGGCAATGATCGTAATTCGTTGGCCGACGTTAGCGATGAACTCGTTTTGGACATCGACTTTGGGGCCGTAGGGGTCTGTCTTCCAGCCTTCGAGCGTGTTGGCCCAAGCGTCTTCGTGCTCCTGTAAGTCGTCGAATAGCGGTCCGACGTTGTCGAAGGCCTTGTTAATTTCCAGTTGTAGCGTGGCATAGCTGGCCGACATCCGGGGTACCCAAGACGGCGGCTCGAATCCTGATGCATTCGGAAGCTGCAGCATCCGCATCGATAAGTTCCAACGCAGCGGATCGTTCTCCTTTCCCCGCGCGGGCGGTGCATAGATCGACGCGCGGTTCAGGAACTCGATGTCACCTTCGACCAATTGATTCAAAAACCCGCCCGCGCCTTGTATGGCGTCGAAGCCGTTCTCGTAGAGGATTTTGGCGACGTCCTGCTCGTTCGGGCGGCGCGCGGTTTTTTCGAGTGTGCGGGCAGCGAAGATGAAACCGAACGGTTCGACGAACCAGCGGGCCTCCGGCTGCAGTCGGCCGGCCTCACGCCGGCATCGATCCATTGTCGTCGTATATGCGGAGACGGCTCGCAAGTTGTCGTTCGGTTCGCCGGTGAACCGTTTCAGCATGGCATCCGCCTCGGATCGGTCATCGATCCCGCAGAGCACGTTGTCTTTGATGAAGTAGACGGTTTTTTGCTGTGGACTGCCGGCGTCGCTTGGCACTGTGAATACTCGCATTGCCGTGTCACCGCTGTTTAGGTTCTCGCGCCTGCCGCCCCGAGCCGCAAACCGCTTTTCGATGGCAGCCAGCAATTCTTCGGCCTGCTGGGCATGGTCGGTGACGTCAATCGTGATCGCCAGCACGGCATCCTCACCTTTGCGTTCGATCAGCGAAAGACTCATCTCTCCCGCTGCAACGCCGTCTAGATCGTCCCAGGTAATGCCGAGCTTTTCTTCGACCGCGCGATACTTATCCTGGAGTTGCTTGCGTAGATCTTCGACGAAGGGCTGCATGACCGGATCGTTGAACATCTGACCGAGTTGGGTCTTGTCCCAACGGTCCTCGAATTCGGCTGGCCGCGCAACGGAGACGTAGCCTTTTGTCGTGTGCGGCAGCAGTACGTCACTTGGCGGCCCGGCAACGACCTGTGCGGAAGCCAATGCGATGAGCGCGGCGGCTGAGCATAGACGAAACCAAGGCAAAATGGCTGTCAATGCACATCCTCCTGGCTTGTAATCAACTTGGGAAGGAGGGCGTACGGCATTCAGTGAAGTGTAGAACCTGGTTATGGTCGGCGTCTCCATATCGTCATCGGCCGAAAATCGAGTCCAGCGCTGATTGACGTTGCAGCACCGGCAAAGATTCCCGCTGGCGGCGAGCCGCTCTAAACACAACTCGGCTCTTACTCCCGCCAAATGACCCGCAGGATTGGGTAATATATCGGGGCGGCACCGAACGTACAGCCGCTGCGGTCGCACGACAACATGTCGGACAACGCGTAACACATTATCCGGCAGCAGTTTAGTTAATCAGCTCGCGGCGGCGGCTGAGGTAGTCCCAGACGACGTAGCGGTCCAGATCGCGGCCGGCGGTGAAGAACACACGGCCGGCCGTCGACTCGGCCAGGCGGAAGGCGAACCGCACGTCTTCTTCGGTCTGCGACCAGCTGGGCAGCAGAAACAGATTGATCGTGATCCCTTCGCGCTGGCAGGCCTGGCCTTCGCGCAAGCGTGGCCGCTTCGGTCCGCGGGTCGGGCGGGTAGAGCAGGTACAGCATCTGGCCTTCGAAGTGGGCGGTGGGCAGGCCGTCGGTGATCAGGACGATCTGGCGGTTGGGCGTGTCCTGCGTTGCAAGCAGCCGGCGGGCCAGCGACAGGCCGTGCTGGATGTTCGTGAAGTGCGGCGGGATGCGGTACTCGCTGACGTCGTCGCGGCTCATGTCGGCCTTCAGCCGCACGACCGGATCGTAACAGCGTCACCGGCTTGGGCATCAGGTCGACGATCCGGCCGGGCTCGACCAGCTTGGCGAACGTGTACATCTCGACGAATCGCAGCCAGTCGCCGGGGTAGTCGCGGCGGATGAGGCCTTCGAGCGCCAGGGCCATGCGCTTGACGTTGATGTACTGGCCGTCGTAGCGCATCGAGCCGCTCATGTCCATGAGCACGCAGGTGGCGCACTTGGGCGTGTTGCGCGTGCGGTGGACCTGGATGTCGTCGGCGTTGAATCGCACGGGCAAGCCGGGACCGTTGCGCACGAGCGCGTTGACGAACGTGCCGGGATGTCGAGGTTGGCGATCGAGTCGCCGAACTCGTATGGCTTGGTGGCCTGCAGCTCGACGGCGCCTTCGCCGACGACCGGCCCCTGGTGCCGGCCGGTGCGCGACGGGGCCAGTTCCTGAAACAGCCGCTCCAGCAGCTTGCCCTGGAACAGGCGGTAGGCCTTGGGCGTGAGGCGGAAGCTGCCGGCCTTCTGCTCGAGCCCTGCTGCTCGGCCAGCTCGCGCAGGTAGTCCTGGATCTGCTGCTGCAGAGCGCTGAGCTGGTCGATGTCGCCCGGCTCGGCGAACTCGGCGAGCAGGTCCATGTCGATGATGCCGATCCGGGCCGTCTTGCGGGCTTCTTCGAGCTGCTTGAGCAGCTCGTCGATCTTTTCCAGCTCTTCCTTGACCGCGAGCGCCTGCGGCACGGTCATCGACTCGTGGCCGGTGAACTCGTACTTGGCGGCGAGCTCGTCGACCTGGTACTTGTCGCCCAGCCGCTCGATGAGCCGCACCAGCGCACACGGCGAACGGCGACTGGTCGTCGCCGGCGGCGTACCAGAGCCGCTCGAGGTCGCGGATCTGCTCGGTCTTGCACCGCGTTGTAAAAACGCTCGCGGAACTTCTTGGGCACCTTTACTTCGCTGGCCTGATCAGCGAAACGCCTGCTGGGCCCGCTTGCGGACCGTGCGCGTTTCGTAGCGGGCCAGGATCTTTCGCTTCCGTTCCTGGAGCATCGCGATCAGCGCGTCGATGCTGGGCCCCAGGCCGGCGATCTGGCTGGGGTCGAGCCGGATCGCGCGGGCCAGCTCCTCTTCGGTCAGCTCGCGGCGCTCGCCGAACATGAGCATGTGCTCGAGCGCCGGCGACACCAGGTCGGGCGGCGGCTGCGTGGGGCTGGGGAAGCGCGCCGGATCGTACTGCTGGTACGTGTGGATGACGCCGCCGAGCGTGTTGCGATTGGCCATGAGAAGTCAAGAGCGGAGGGTCGAGAGTTGAGGGACAGAGCATTTCGATCGTACAAACGCTGGCGAAATTATACGCGGCGGAGCAATTCAAAAATCGACTAATGATCCCGGCTTCAAGGCATGCTTTGGAAGCGGATGGGCGTCATCGAAGACACGCAGCTGATCAGGCGTTTCGACGACCGTTTCACTTTCGTCGAATTGGCCGCTGGCGGGGTCACGGACACCCTCGGGTTCGAGGCCAAGATGCTTCATCAGAAACGGGTACACCGCCTGCCGCTTGACCGCCTCGTAGCCGTGGCCCTCATTTGGAAAATGGGCGTTTTCTACGTTCGATTCGGCCCCGGATAGCTTGTAGACATTGCGAATGTAGGGAAATTCGACCTGCGGCGTATTCTTGGTCCAGTCCCCACCAACGGACACTAGCAACATCGGCCGCGGCCCCGCCAGGGCGGCGATTTCCGCGTTGTTCGTTTCCAGCTCGGCTGTTTTGTGGATGGGCATGCCGCTCTCACAATCGCAGCCGCCGAAGAAATGGGCCGACACCATCGCCACGGGCACGCTGACGCTTACCCGATCGTCGACCGCCGTGAGCAAGAAAGTTTGCGTGCCGCCGCCCGAGACGCCCGTAACGCCGATGCGGCGGTCGTCCACGTCCGGCAGCGATTGGAGGAAATCGAGCGCGCGGATACTGCTCCAAGTTTGTAGCGTGAGGGCCTGCGGATGGCCGTGGTCCCAGCCAAGATGCAACGAGTCGCCAAACCCGATCATGTCGTACGATAGTACGACGGCACCAAGTCGCGCGAGCGTGGCGCAGCGCCGTTGCTCATCTTCGGAATATCGCCCGCCGTTGGGGCCACGGTAATGGCCGTGCGTGCAGAGGATGCCGGGATACGGGCCTAGCTTGCCAATCGGTCGATACAGGTTTCCGTAAACAAAAAAGCCGGGGCGAGCCTCGAAGGCGACGGCTTCGACCGTGTAACCGTCATAGCTGCGCTTCTTGTGAATTATGGGGTTGAGCGGGGTGCGTTCCGGCAATGGATCGAGTTTTGCGCCGACTCGGATTTGTTTGCGAATCGCCGCTGCGCGGGATCGCCACTCGTCCAGGCTCGCGTAAGTTGCGGCCATCCGCGCGAGCTGCTCGACGGCTTGGGACTCGGTTTGGTATTCGCCCTGACAGAGGATCGGCGTTGCACCTGTTTCCGCGTTTTCGGCGGCAACGAGTTGATGCGATAGAAGCCCAAGAGCGACCAACGCGAGTCCGATTGTGTAGGTTTTCATGCCGGTATGATGCCGTCTGGTTAATGGTAAAGCAACTGGAGAGTCAATGGGTCAAGCGTTTCCGCGCGGGGCAATCCCCGCCGTTAATTGGCGTGTGTAGCCGCTAGGGGATAGGTGCGTGTGATCGCCGGACAAGGCTCTCCAACAAGACTTGTGCCGCGCCACTGTCGATGGCCTTGGCGGCGATTGCTGCCGCTTCCTGGGGGCGGTCCGTTTTTCCGGCGGTCAGCAAGCCGGCCGCGGCATTGAGAATCACGACGTCGCGTGCGGGTCCCGATGCGCCAGCCAGGATGTTGCGGATGATTGCCGCACTTTGTGTTGGGCCATCGACTGTCAAGGAGTCAACCGAAGAGCGCGCAATGCCGAAATCCTCGGGCTGCCAGGTAAAATCGCGTTGGCCATCGTCCCGACCATTTTCCAGCCGTCGAGATTGTTGCGTGGTCACTTCGGTTACGTAGGTGGTACCGGTGAGTGTAACGTCGCCCAGGCCGTCCTCCCCGCTGACGACAAGGGCCCGACGAGTGCCCAGGCGGGCCATGGCGCCGGCCAATAGGGGTCGTAATTCGGGGCGCCCGGCGCCAAGTAACTGAAAACAAGCGCCCGCTGGGTTAACCAACGGCCCCAGCACGTTGAAGATGGTGCGGATGCCGAGGCGCTTGCGGACTGCCGCAACGTTCTTCATCGCGGGGTGGGCGAGCGGGGCGAAGCAAAAACACAGGCCCAGTTCGATGAGGCACGCTTCCACTTGCTGCACGGAAGCATTGATGTTTACTCCCAGCTCTGCCAGGACATCGGCCGAGCCGGTGCGGCTGGTGATGCTGCGGTTGCCGTGTTTGGCGACCGGAACACCTGCCGCGGCGGCGACGATGGCTGCGGTGGTGCTCACGTTGAACATGGCGGAGCCGCCGCCGCCCGTGCCGCAAGTGTCGAGAATTTCCCGGTGGTGGCTGCGAATAGGCGTCATGTGGCGTCGCATGGCCAGCGCGGCACCTGCGACTTCTTCCACGGTTTCGCCTTTAGCAGCCAAGGCCGTAAGCAACAGCGCGATTTGCATCGTCGGTCCATTCGCCGCGCATGATGGCGTCCATGGCCGATGACGTTTCTTCGAGTGACAGGCTTTCGCCTCCGGCAACGCGGCCGAGTATCATCGTGGTTTCGTGCGGCATGGTGATCGATTGTAGCAGGCGTGCAGCGGTTGCCGTATCCACACAAGTGCTCGATGCCCGCTAAGCCGCAAGCGGCGACGAAACCGGATTCCGCTTGAGATTTGGGCATAACAGCCGTAGAATGCCGGCCGAGGGATCGGGCGATCCTTCCCGTGTAGAGGCGGATCTGCCGGGGGGTCGAATGGCACGAAAAATCATTCTCGACGTCGACCCGGGTATCGACGATGCGGTGGCGTTATGTCTGGCGCTGGGCGATCCGTCGCTAGATGTGCTGGCCATCACCGCGACCGGGGGCGCAGTTGCGCCGGAACAAGCGACGACCAATGTTCAAGCGATCGTCGAACAGCTCGATCCGCCCCGCTGGCCTCGCTTAGGCATGGCATCGACCGAACAAGTCCTGCGGTGCGACGGGCGGCATCTGTTTGGCTCCAACGGACTTTGCGGTGCTCATTTTGCCGTTGCACAGAGGCATCACCGCCATCCGTCCGTGAAGGTAATTTGCGATGAAGTTCGGGCGTGCGCCGGGCGAGGTGACGATCGTGGCGACCGGTCCGCTCTCGAACATTGCCGCGGCCCTGCAGCAGCAACCTGACCTCGCTTCGGTGATTGGGCATTTGATCATCATGGGCGGCACATTGAGTGGCCCCGGCAACGTGACCGCGGCGGCCGAGTTCAACATGTATTGCGATGCCGAGGCGGCTCGCGCTGTTTTTCGCTCGAAGGTCACCAAGACGATCATTCCGATCGATTTGACCAGCCGCATTACGCTGAATTTGGACTTGTTGGACAAACTCCCAGGCGATGACGCGTTTGGGGGTGAGCTATTGCGGAAATTGTTGCCCGGTGCATTTCGAGCCTATCGGCAACAGTTGGGCATGGAGGGCATTCACCTGCATGATGCAGTGGCCATCGTGGCTTCGATCCGGCCGGAGCTGTTCACCACCGAGCGGATGTTTGGCGACGTTGAGACCGAGGGTGCGCTCACGTACGGGGCAACCGTGTTCGATCGTCGGCGCCTGCCGGACAGCCAACCCAACATGGACGTGGCCATCGACATGGACACGGCGGCGGTGTCGGAGTGCATCCTGCGCGGACTTACGCAAGCGGCGTGAGATGCGTCAATTCTGTGGAAAGTCGGCAAAATTGCCGATTTCGACCGTTGTGCGAACCGGCTTGCCGGCGCGGTAGATCAACAGATCGACAGGCTTTCCCACTTCGGTGAGTTTCACCAGGCCGCGCAAATGCATGTCGTCCTCGATTGTCACGCCGTTGAATTGGACGATGATGTCATCCACTTGAAGGCCGGCACGTTGTGCCGGCGATTCCTCGCCGCCGCGCATGCGAATGACTCGCGAGCCAACCAGATGGTTCAAGCCCAGCTCGCGGGCACGTCGCAGATTGAACCCATCGTCCAAATCGACGCCCAGGTAACCGCGTGGAACGGGCCGGCCTTCGAAAAGCGCCAATGCCGTTCTGGAGACAATGTTCACCGGGATCGAGAAGCCGATTCCTTCGTTTCCACCGGAGGCGCTAGCGATTGCCGTGTTGAGGCCGACGATCTCGCCGCGTAGATTCACCAGCGGCCCTCCGCTGTTGCCAGGGTTGATGGCGGCATCGGTCTGGATGAAGTTTTGCCATTTGAGATCATCGTCGCCGAGATCGAGCTTGTGGCGACCTTTGGCGCTGACGATTCCGCGAGTCACGCTTTGACTGAGCCCGAACGGGCTGCCCACGGCCAGCACGAAGTCGCCGATTTCTAAAGCGTCGCTGTCGCCAAATTTCGCGGCGGCCAGGCCCGGCACCTGTTCAATCGACATCACGGCGACATCGGTTTCGCTGTCGTGCCAAATCCGAATCGGATGCAGCACGCGGCCGTCCGCCAGATGAATTTCGATGAGCTCGCGGCGTCGAATGCCGAATCACATGCCGATTGGTGAGCACACAGTAACGCGAGCCAAGCTGAACTACAACACCCGAGCCGGCTTCCTCGATTCGCAGCGAGCCTTGAAATCGCGGAGCGACCTTCGATTCGATGTGAACCACCGCCGGGGTGATGAGCTTGACGACACGCTTCACCAACCCCAACTCGCGGCCCAGCGCCTCGACATCGCGAGCAAGTGAGGCATATTCGGCTTCTCTGTCGGTCCGGGCGGCAGGCAGCAGCGTGGCGGGCGTCGATAAGGAAGTGGCTGCCACGTCGGTTAGTTGTCCCGAGGCGGTGGCGGTAATCAGCGCCAACACTGCGGATAAGCCAGCCAGCGGCATCCGCCGGCCCGCTACGAGTCGCTCACGCTTTGGAACGGTAATCATTAGTTTGCCGGATCGCTGCGATTGTGCCTGCCTGCCACGGGAGTAGCAACCGCCGCGGCGGCACGAAAAAAGCCCGGCGACGATACATAATCGCCGCCGGGCACAATTATAGCTTGGATTCCGCCATGCGGAAACAAGTTTCAGGGGCCGAGCGTGGGCGTCCACGCGGGGCACACCCCTCCGTTAAAATATCTTGGTCGTTGTGTCCGAATGCGCTGGAACCGACGGGCGACCAGTGGCTCACTGGGCCTCGAGGTCGCTGAAGGAGACATCCACGTCGCTGAAGCCGGTATCCAGCACGCGGCTCCAATCGCCGGATTGACCGTTGGCTCCGCCGCTGATCTCGGCAGCCCGCTGGCATTCGATGCAGCTGGTGGCATAGGGCAGGGCGTTCAGGCGGGCCAGCGGAATCTTGTCAGTTGCAGATTTCGCATTCGCCGTAGGTGCCGGTACGCATTCGGACCAAGGCCCGCTCGATGTTGGCCAATTCGCGGCTTTCCACTTCGGCCAGTTGCGAGCTGATTTCATCCTGGGCCGCGTCCAACGCCGCATCGACAACGTCGCCGCCGGTTTGTTCGCGTAATTGCTTGAGCAGGCTCAAGTCGCCGGCCAGCGCCTTGCGAAGTGCATTGCGCCGGGTGACCAACAGTTCCCGCATTTTCATGATCGAGTCTTTGCGTGTCATAACATTCCACCTTGCCATAGGTGGGAAATCGGTCGCGCCGACCGAGGCCTGAAACAGGCCCGGGACCGTCAAGCGGCCAATCGCCCCCCAAACTTCTCTGTTGCCGTTTTAAGAGTCAGGCCGCCTGGCGTCCTCCGACGCACGACAAAGCCGAACCCTCGCAGGTGCGGGACGTCCAATCGGTTTTTTGATCGAACAGCCTGCAACCTAACTATAGTACGCACGGCCAATAAAGTGGGTCGCTAGCAACGGCAGAAACTGCGATAGTTGCCACGCCGTCACATCGCGGCCGTCTTAAAATGCCATCTGATAATGTGTTAGCGAGCCGTGCGAAAACGCCGCTTACAGCCCCAGCGGTCGTCCCCGTAAAGAATTCGGGGCAGACACTTTGGCAAGGTGGCTGTCGGAGCGTCGTTTGCCTCTGCGCGCCTATCGGTAATCGACAGGTCCCTCCTAAGCCGGCCAGTCGAAGTTACCGGAATATGCCGACCGGCGACGGCCAGGCGTCTGCCAGCACCCCATTCGCAATGCACTGTCGCCGGGCTTTGACCTGGGCGTCGGCGCAAGCTACATGCTGGTATCGAGAAAAAGTATTCGCGGTGACTCGGTGCGAGCGCCTGTGCGCCCGAAGGTCGGCGCCATTTTTCCAGCTTCACAAACTTTGACGAGCCCGGACGCAATGTTGCTTGCTGGCCACCATACCGAGTTGTGGACGTCGACTGAGGGAGACTCCAGCGGCATGCGACTTCGCGTTCGCGGCGGAAATGCGGCCGAACAGCTCATCCATCTGCGGTTCGGCAAGACCACGATCGGATCGAGCCCGCGTTGCGATGTGCGAATCCAGCAATCAGGAGTTCGACCGGTCCACCTGTTGATAGTTCGAGAGCCGGACGGTTTGACGGTGCGAAGCTGGGCCGGCGATAGCCTGCTCAATGGCGTTCAGTTTCGGGATGCGCCACTTAAGCCAGGCGATTGCTTGGCATTCGCTTCGGTGGAGATCGAGATCGAGGACAGAACTAGTGCCCATTCTGATTGCAGCGAATCGGACGCTCCGACTGCAGAGGACGTCGAAAGTAAGGTTGAAACCGTCGAACGGGCAACCGTGTCGCCGCCGGCGTTGGAAATCACCCCGATCGTTGAGTTGGACGCCGAAGCGGAGCGAAAGCTACTGCCGCCGGTCACGGCGAATGACGGCGAAATCGATTTGGGGACCGCCGGCGATAAGCCAGCTTGTGGGGCTCGCTGGAAGCGTGACCGGGTGCGACAAACGAGCGACGAATATCGCCAGCTGGCGGACCGCGTGGAAGGCTTGGAGTGCCTTTTGGAAGCGGCGCTGTTTGAGCCGGAGAATCTGACGGAGAAAAATGTCGATTATGAGCAACGGTCGCCGGCGGCCGCAATTGTTTCAGAGGCTGTGCCGTCTACGGAAGCGAGCGATCAACTCGCCCGCAAAACGGCGGCGTTGGAATGCGAGGTCGGAAGCCTGAAGAGCCTTTTAGCTGCGGTCGAACGAGCCATCGCAGAGTGGGAGCTGCGGCGCGAGGCCTTGGATCAGGAACGTGCCCGATGGGAGGCCGACCGCGCTGAGTGGGAAACGCATCGTTCCGATGTACAGCGCGATTGGCGGGATCGGAAATCCGATTGGCCGAATACTTCAGTCGCATCGAGAAGCTGGAACAGGAACTCGCCGCCGTTGGAAGGAAATCGGAAGGAAACGAGGAAACTTGGACGGAAACCAAGATTCGCGGCAGGCAGAGTGGAACTGAAAATGAGCGAGTATCGGCTGGCGAAGCATCGCCTGTCACCGAACACCGCGGCTTTGGGCAACCAACCCCAGACGCATGGCCGAAAGCCTTGCCTCAATCCAGTCTTCCGGATCGTCCATTTTCTGATAGCCAACCGCCCTCGTTTTCAAGTTTCCAACCGACCATAACGCCCGAAGCAGCAGCCGCCGAATTTGACTGGTCGGCCACCAGGAATTCACGGGCGTCGGAATGGCAGGCCGGCAGTCAAGGCGACGAACCGAGCGTAGTCGCGGCGCAGGATTCAGAGAGTGCAACGTCGACAAGTTCGCACTGGTCAGGCTGGCAAGCGGAAGCCAGGGACTCACGAAATAGCGATGTATTACCTACGGACACACCGGCCATTGCGGAAAACGCATGGCAGTCGCATGCAGCGTCCGATACGTCGTCGGCAGCTCGCGAGTCGCGTTCTGCCCAGTCCGACAACACGCCTGTTGGATCGCCCTCGGTGCCGGCGGGAGAATTTGGATGGCCAGCGTCATCGAGCGGGGTGCCAGCCGAGTCGGAAGACGACTTTGCGCCCTTTGCAGAATTCTCGATTTGGAATCAGGGAGCAGATCCGCAGGAGCCAACCAAGGGACAGGATGACTCAAACGCCTCTTGGGCCAGCGTAGCCAGGGGTGGAGCGTTGGGCACTCCGGCCGATGAACAATCCGCAGTTGCATCGGAGCCGAGTCAACCGAACGACATAGGGCCCGGTAAGAATTCGCGAACCAGCTCGTTTATTGAACGTTACGCGCATATGTTCGCGGACGATGACTCGGTTGACGAGGCATCGCAGCCTTCGGCGTCGCCCCGCCAGGCGGAAGACGACAACCTCGTGCAGAAGCCAAGGGCCTTTGGCGGAACTGTGCCCAGCGACCAGGCGCCGGCGCCCAGCGAGGATGAGGAGTCGATTGAGCAGTACATGGCGAAGCTAATGAAGCGCGTGCGTGGAGAGGGTCCTCGCGTCGCGGCGTCTCAAGCTCCGATTGCGGCGGCCGAAGTTCCCGGACCAGCCGGACAGGCAAGCTCTCACGGAATGCCACTTCCCACCGTTGCCTCGACCCCTTTGGCTTCGGAGGTCAACAAAGAGGAATTCCTGACAACCAGTTTGGGAACGGTTCGCCGCAAGTCCGTGAGCGTCGAGTCGCCCGGCCAACTTGGAGGCGTTTCGGGCCTTGGCGAACGAATCGGCGCGGCGAGCTATCAGCACGCATGCGCTGCAAAAACATCGCCGCAATGCGGTTACCAAGGCAATTGTTGCCACCCTCGCCGGCATGACAAGCGTGTTTGTGATGTTGGAAGCACCAGGTTGGATCGACTTCCAATTCATCACCGCGGGCGTCGCGCTTCTTGCGGCCGCGTATTGGGCCGGGCAAACTTACGGTACCTTGGTCGAATCGTTTCGCGCGGCGGCGTATGACGGGCCGGAGGAGCTGCTCGAGAACTTGATCGATCCGTTCCGACCAGCGCTGCCGATAGACGTAGAGCGGTGAGAGAGACGAAGAAACGTCGGCGGTGGCGCCTCAGCTCGCGGGCTCTCGACGCTTTCAGAATCCTCGCGCGGCGCGGACGTCATCGAAGTCGCGCAGGTGGTATTCGATGCCGACGTGGTCCAGCACGCGGCACAGACCGCGGACAGCGACGCCCATTCCGTCCGGCCCGCTGAAGCCGCCGAATTGCCCACCCCCTTTGAGATGCGGCTCCAAGTCGAGAATGACGCCCGGGATGCCGCGCTTGGTGAGCTTCTGAGTCGAGCTGCGGAATGACTTCGGCAAAGTCGCGCAAGATCCGCTCGTGGCCGCTGTCGCCCAGATGGGCCGGCACGAAATTCTTCAGCTTGTCTTCGTCGACATGGGCCGCTGCGGCTGAGCTGCGGGTCGTGATAATCCTTGATGTGCATCCAGCCGATGCTGGGTTTCATGGCCAGGTACTGGGCGAAAGTTTCTTCCGTCGAGTAGCCCTGGCTCACGACGTTGCCGCCGTCAAAAATCGTGACCAGCGCCGGATGGTTCACGCGGCGGTGAAGTTCGGCGATCAGCTCGCCCGTCTGTCCGACCAAATTGGCCTCGATTTCCAGGCCGAAGGTAAGATCGCTGCGGTGGCAGGCTTCGGCGATTTGGCCCAGCTGGTCGGCCGCTTGGGTAGACGTGCTCCCAAGGATCGGAACCCTTCGGATGATAGAACGAGAAGCCGCGAATCAGTTTGGTTTCAAAGGCGTGAGCCAGCTCGCAGGCCCGGCTCACTTCCTTATCCAGGTAGCGGTCGAACGGCACGAACTGGTTGCCAGTGCCATCGTCAACGTCGCGGAGCTTCACCTTGCCGATCGGCGAGCCAATCGACGCCACATTCATGCCATATTCGTCTTCCAGATGGCGGAGCTTTGTGATTTCGCTCTTGGTGAGCTTCATCACGTTCTTGACGCCGCCGCCGACATCGACAAACCGCAGGCTGTAGTACTGCAACCCCAGCGCAGCAAAGGCGGCAAATTGCTCGACAGCCGTTTTATGGTTGGCGGCTTCGTCGCCAAAGCCGGAGAGCACTACTTGCGGGCGATCGGACATAGTCGACCTTTATTTAAACCACAGAGGACACGGAGGACACAGAGAAGAAACGGAGCCGATTAAAGGTAAGCTTGCGAAACTTCGCTGACAACGCTTTGGCACGTACAACTCTTCAATGTCTAACTCTGTGACCTCTGTGTCTCTGTGGTGAAATTGGCTTAAATCGCAGCTGTATATTTGGTGGTCACGGTTTCGGTCATGCCGCCGCGCGCGTTGAAGGCTGCCTCGATTTTCATCCAGCGCGGCTCGATTACTGCCGCCAGATCGTCGAGAATCGTGTTCGTGACGTGCTCGTAAAAAATGCCCTGGTTGCGGAAGCTCTGCAGGTAGAATTTCAGGCTCTTGAGCTCGACGCACTTCTTGTTCGGCGTGTACGTGATCGTGAGCGTGCCGAAATCGGGCTGGCCGGTCCGCGGGCAGACCGACGTGAATTCCGGCGCGACAATTTCGATCTGGTAATCGCGATCTGGAAACTGGTTTTCAAAGGTTTCCAGCAGGTTGCGAAAGTCCGACATCGGCTCGCTCCTTTCGACCAGCCGTGCATTCTGGCATGATAGGTACGGCGGCAAAAGGGGCGGCGATCGACTTCATTTAGCGGTCGCGGGCTTGTCCCGACGCAGTCATCGATGTCGCAAGCCTAAATCGACAAATACTCACGCGGCCGTCGTCCTGCTGTCCGGGGGCCTCGATTCGGCGACGACTGCCGCAATTGCCCGCACTGAAGGCTTCGCTCTATTCGCGTTGTCGATCGACTACGGACAGCGGCATCGATACGAGCTCGATGCGGCGCGTCGCGTGGCTGAATCGCTCGGAGTCGTGCGACATGTTGTTGCCTCCGTTGGGCTCGATCAATTCGGCGGCAGCGCACTCACGGACGACATCGCCGTGCCGCTGGACCGCGATGAACCGGAAATCGCCGAAGGCATTCCGATCACCTATGTGCCCGCCCGCAACACGGTGTTTCTCTCGCTGGCGCTCGGATATGCTGAAGTGGTGGGGGCGAGCGACCTGTTCATCGGCGTGAATGCGATCGACTATTCCGGCTACCCGGACTGCCGGCCGGAATTTATTGCTGCCTTCGAACGAGCTGGCGAACCTGGCGACCAAAGCCGGAGTCGAAGGCAAGATGCAGTTCCGCATCCACACACCGCTAATCAACATGACCAAAGCCGAAATCATCCGCCGCGGCACCGAGCTCGGAGTGGACTACGGCCTGACCCACTCGTGTTACGCGCCAAGCACCAATGGGACAGCCTGCGGCCGCTGCGACGCCTGCCAATTGCGATTGAAGGGTTTTGCCGAAGCGGGGCTCACTGATCCGATTGCGTACAAGAAAATGAGATAAGAGATTCACCACAGAGACACAGAGGACACGGAGAAGAGGAAGAGAATGTTGATGTCATTCCAAATTCCGGTGTTTCTGTGTTCTTCTCAGTGCTCTCTGTGTCTCTGTGGTTAAAGTCCTATGCGAATCGCCGAGATATACCGCTCGGTTCAAGGCGAAGGCTTGCTCACCGGCATGCCGAGTGTGTTTGTGCGCACGAGCGGATGCAATCTGCGGTGCTGGTTTTGTGATACTCCGTACACATCGTGGCGGCCGGAAGGGCATGACCTGTCGGCGGATGAAATCATCGCCCAGGTGGAAGAGTGGGACACGACGCACGTCGTGATTACCGGCGGCGAACCGATGCTGTTTGCCGAGTTGATTCCGCTGTGCACGCGGTTACGCGGGATCGGACGGCACATCACGATCGAGACGGCCGGCACACTGTACTTGCCGGTCGCGTGCAACTTGATGTCGATCAGCCCGAAGTTTTCCAGTTCCGCGCCGTCGGCCACGGAACATCCGCATTGGCATCGGCGACACGAGCGCGAGCGGCATCGGCCCGATGTAATTCGCCGGCTAGTTGCCGAATTTGAGTACCAGATGAAATTCGTGATCGATACGCGGATCGATCTGGACGTAGTTGCCGGATACCTCGAACAGTTTCCGGAGATTGCCCGCGAGCGCGTGTTGTTGATGCCGCAGGGGACCGACCAGCAGCAGCTCGAGGCTCGTGCACTGTGGCTTCGGCCGTACTGCGAATCGGAAGGGTTCGTGTTCTGCCCGCGGAAGCAGATCGAATGGTTCGGCCTGGTGCGTGGAACTTAAATGTCGCCGTTTCGATTCGTTGTTGCCAGCTTGCGGCATTACCGGCGGATTCACGTCGCAGTCGCGCTGGGCGTGGCGGTGGCAACGGCCGTGCTCACCGGGGCACTTTTGGTCGGCGACTCCGTGCGCGGCAGCCTGCGCGACTTAACGCTTCAGCGGCTGGGGCGAATTGATTCTGCGCTGGTCGGCGGTCAGATGTTTCGGGCAGCTTTGGCCGATGAGCTGGCAGCCGACGCCGATTTTCAGCGGCATTTCACCGCGGCCGAGCCCGCAATTCTCGTTACGGGCAGCGCACAGACCGGTAACGGTGATGATGTCCGCCGTGCCACTTCTGTATCGATTGTCGGAACTCAGCCGCAGTTTTGGTCGCTCGGGAGCGGTGGACCGCAGAAACCGCTCACGGACAACGACGTAGCGATCACCGATTCGCTCGCACGTGAGCTGCGGGCCGACGTGGGCGATCAGATTCTGTTGCGGATACCAAAAGCCGGCGCAATTCCTGCGGACAGTCCGCTTGGTGAAAAAAGTGATACGTCGCTCTCCCGGCAGTTGCGAGTGGCAGCAATTTTACCCACTGAGGGCTTGGCACGATTTGGGCTCAACCCAAGCCAGCATACGCCGGCGAACGCTTTTGTAACGATTGCCGCGCTGCAGGATTTACTGGATCAGCCAGGCAAAGCGAATGCAATTCTCGTGGCCAGTGGCGATGCAGAACAGGCATCGGGCGACGAAGCACAACAGGCGTTGCAGCGGGCATTGCGGCCGCAATTGGAGGATTTTGGCGTGCGTGTGGAACAAGTCTCAACACCGACTGAATACCTGCAAATCGTTAGCGACCAACTCGTGCTTCCCGATGAGGTGGTCAAGGCAGCCCAACGGGCCTTTCGAGACAGCCAGTTGCAGCCGGTGGTGACTTACTTGGCGAACACGCTGTCGATAGGTGAAGGCGCTGCGCAAAAGAAGATTCCGTATTCCACGATTACTGGCGTCGATTCAATTTCCGGGCTCGGTCCGCTGCTGGATGAGGCCCGCAATCCCATCCAGCTTGCCGATGACGAAATCGTGTTGAACCGTTGGGCGGCGGACGATTTAGGTGCGAAGGTCGGCGACACGATCATCGTGACATTCTACGAGCCGGAGAGCAGCCATGGCCAACTGCGTGAACACGCGCCGCCGCCACCATTCAAGCTGAAGGCGATCGCAGAGTTGAAAACGGCGGACGGCGAGCCGACGCCCGCCGCCGATCCCAAGTTCACGCCGGAGCTCCGGGGCGTCACGGACCAGGCATCGATCAACGACTGGGACCTGCCGTTCGAGTTGGTCGAGACAATTCGCCACCAGGACGAGGATTATTGGGACGAATACCGCACCACACCCAAAGCGTTTGTATCGCTGGAAACCGCAAAGCGCTTGTGGTCGAGCCGTTGGGGAGCAATCAGCCTGCTGCGAATCGCTGACGGCGAGGCCGCTTCAGCAGCCGCGATGAGCGGACCAACTCCAGCGCGAAATCGATCCCAAAGCACTCGGCATGTCCTTCCTCCCCGTAAAGCAACAAGGCCTCGCAGCCGCCAGCGGCACCACGCCGTTTGACTTCCTGTTCCTCGGCTTCAGTTTTTTTCTGATGGCTTCGGCCGTGATGCTCATCGCGCTATTGTTTCAGCTCGGCGTCGAGCAGCGCATGCGTGAACTGGGAACGTTGGCCGCAGCGGGGATCGACCGCCGGCAAATATCGCGGTTACTAGGCCGCGAAGGATTAGTCGTCGCCGCAATCGGAGCAGCAATCGGCATCGCAGCGGGGATTGGGTACGCCTGGCTGATGATCGCCGGTTTGCGGACCTGGTGGGTAGATGCCATTGGCACGCCGTTTCTCCAACTACACGTCACTCCGCGGAGCTTGCTGTTCGGTTGGATCATCGGCGTCGCAATATCATGGTTAGCAATCTGGTGGTCCATCCGTCGCCTCGCGCGAATGCCTGTCAATCGATTGCTATCGGGAATCCCGACTGGCAACCAACGCGGTTCGGCCGAAAGAACGTCCGGAGGATCGATCTGGCCAACTGTCCGCGGCGCGCTCGCGCTGCTGATTTTCGCGAATCTGATGTTCGTGCTCTTTGGTCCTTCGGTTCGCAGTGAAATCGTCGCCGGATTATTCTTTGGGACGGGCGCCTTGGTGCTGTCACTACTCTTGGGCGAAATCCATCGGCGGCTGCGTGATTCAGCAGATGCCAGTCCGCAGCGCGGTATGTCCATGGCAGGTTTGTCGACGCGCAACATTTCGCGCAGCTCGGGTCGAAGCACTCTAACGATCGGCTTGGTGAGCGCAGCCAGTTTCTTGATCATCGCCATTAGTGCGTTCCGCTTGGAGACGAGTGACAAAGGCACGGGTGGCTTCGATTGGATGGCCACCAGCGACCAGCCGATTCATCATGACCTGAACACTCCGGAGGGCCAGCTCGAGTTGGGGTTTTCAGACGAGGGGAGCGAGCAACTGGCAACTATGCGCGTGTTTTCGTTGCGCGTAGCGGATGGCGAAGATGCGAGTTGTCTGAACTTGTACCGGCCGGCACAACCACGCGTGCTGGGTGTTCCCGACGCTTTGATCGAACGCGGCGGATTTGAATGGTCCGCAGAGAGTGGCAGCAACCGCCTCGCAAGCTCAACACCTTGGGAACTGTTGCGGGCAGACCTTGGTCAAGACGGCGCTGATCGGCAGATCGTGCCGGTTGTTCTCGACGCCAGCACGGCCGCTTACAGCTTGCATTTGAAGGGTGTTGGCTCGAACTTGACCATTCGCGACGCGGACAATCGGCCGATCACACTCGAAGTCGTGGGCCTTTTGAAAAACAGCGTGCTGCAGGGCAATCTCCTGATCAGCGAACAAAACTTCCTTCGCTTGTTTCCCGACATCGGCGGATATCGGTATTTTTTGATTGAGGGGCGCGACAAACAAATAGCCGGGAGGCCACGCGCAGTCCGAATCGGGCGAGCAGCTCGCCGGAAACTGTCGATGCGGCGAGGGAGCAGCGGAAAGACGTGGCGCAGCTATTAGAATCGACGCTTGCCGAGGATGGGTTCGATGTTGTTGATGCGCACGAACAACTGGCGCAGTTTTTGGCCGTGCAGAATACGTATCTGTCCACATTCCAGAGTCTCGGGGCGCTGGGTTTGTTGTTGGGGACCGTTGGACTCGCGGTTGTGCAGTTACGCAGTGTTTTAGAACGCCGCGGCGAGCTGGCGCTGATGCGTGCCGCCGGTTTTCGACGCGGCCGCTTGTTGGGCATGGTGATGGTGGAGAATGTCCTATTGCTTGTCGGCGGGTTAGCCGTGGGGTGCGTTGCGGCGGCAGTCGCACTGCTTCCGCTGTGGCTGCCACGAGAGGCGAGCGTGCCCTGGGCCACGTTGGCCGGTCTTTTGGCGGTAATTGCTATTGTGGGTCTGGCGGCGGGCTGGTTGGCCACACGCTCGGCACTGCGGGCACCCATTTTGCCGGCGCTACGTGGTGACTAGCTAGCAGTCCTCCGGCTGACTACAGTATGCCCATGCGTAGCCCTCTCTTACTTTTAGCGTCGATCGGTTTGACCGTT
The DNA here is from genome assembly GCA_963786455.1 of uncultured Planctomycetota bacterium. Taxonomy (GTDB): domain Bacteria; phylum Planctomycetota; class Planctomycetia; order Pirellulales; family Lacipirellulaceae; genus JABDGM01. Next base: position 169,124 of record CAWAZX010000028.1, read on the forward strand.
ATCTGTTGGGGCCTGTACGGGCCGGTGCTGCAGACCGGCCAGGCGGGCATGTCGCTTAACCCGCCGCCCGAAGTCGCTCGTCTGCGGCCGTTCGTATGCGTGGGGTTAGCGTATTTTTTGATTGGCGTCATTGCGGCCGGCCTGTGGCTGCATCTGCGTGGTGAAAAAGGCGAGTGGACCCTGACGGGCATCATCTGGAGCTTGGCCGGCGGCGCGCTGGGAGCTATCGGCGCACTGGGAATCGTCCTGGCATTTACATTCGGCGGCCGGCCCATTTATGTGATGCCCCTTGTGTTCGGCGGCGCGCCCGTGGTGAATGCATTCCTGACGATCTACCTGGCTCGCCGCGGGAAAGAAATCGGCCCGCTGTTTCTGGCCGCACTGATTATCGTCATCCTCGGTGCAGTGATGGTCTTGGTCTTTGCGCCGCATCGAGCCGCCTGCGGTCGAGCAAGCGGCCACAGCCAGTGCCGAGGCGGCGGCAGCACCGGCGCAAACGGCACGCTCAACGGTTCAACAAACCGCGAGCGGGTTCGGCACTTGGATCGCGCAACTGCTGGCTATCGCACTGGCAGTCGTGAGTTGGGGCTCCTACGGACCAGTGTTGCATAAAGGCCAAGCGGCGATGCATCACAGCCGACTGAGGCCTTTGATTTGCGTTGGACTGGCGTACTTTGTGATTGCGGTCGTCGTGCCGTATTTCTTTCTCGGAGAGATGGGCGAGGCTAGTACCTATCGAAGTTTTGGCACGCTGTGGAGTCTCGCAGCCGGTGCATTCGGTGCACTGGGCGCGCTAGGCATCATCATGGCGTTCAATTTTGGCGGCAAGCCGGTATTCATCATGCCAGTAGTGTTTGGCGGAGCCCCGGTGATAAACGCTCTGTTTAGCGTCGCGAATCACGGACTTTGGGGTCAAATCAATCCGTTCTTTTGGGCAGGAATGATTCTCGTGATTACCGGCGCCGTGATGGTCCTGGTGTTTGCGCCGCGTGGCGAGAAAAGTCCAGAGCCACGGGTCGAAAGTCGAGAGCCAGAAACGGCGCCTGGCCCAACGCAATCGGTGGCGAGTGATTCCTAACTTAGCGTCCGCGGCTACGCCGCAGCTCATTCGCGAAGGTAGCGGCGGTTGAATTCGGCTTGGCGGCCGACGCTAACGGCGGCCGGTGCGTTTACGCGTAGCTTAGCGCCTTGTCGCTGATGTCCTTGCGGCACCAGGCGCCGCTGAAGCGAATTGCCTTCACACGCCTTATAGGCCTGCAGTTTTGCAGCCGAAATGCTCGAGCCGAGTGCTGTCACGCCCAGCACGCGTCCGCCGTCGGTGACGACCTGGCCGTCGCGCAGCGCCGTTCCAGCATGAAAGACTTTTACGTCGGGCAGTTTTGCCGCTTCGTCGAGGCCGCGGATCGGCTGGCCGCGCTCGAAATTTCCCGGATACCCTTCGCTGGCCATCACGACGCACACAGCCGGCCGCGGATCCCATTCCGGCGGAGGGAGTTCATCCAGACGTCCATCGACCGTCGCTTCGAGCAGGTCCAAGATATCGCTCTTTGAGGCGCATCAATAGCGGCTGGCATTCCGGATCGCCGAACCGCACGTTGTATTCGAGCACTTCAATGCCCTGAGCTGGTGACCATCAACCCGGCATACAGCACGCCGCGGAAAGGGCGGCGGCTACGCTTCATCTGGTGTACCGTGGGCACAAGCATTTTTTCCTCGACGCGTTGCAATAGTGCATCGGTGATCAGCGGGGTAGGGCAATAGGCGCCCATGCCACCGGTGTTAGGTCCCGTGTCGCCGTCGTGGGCCCGTTTGTGGTCCTGGCAGGGCGGCATCGTGAGTAGTGTGTGGCCGTCGGTGAGGGCCAGCACGCTAGCTTCTTGTCCGTGCAGTCGTCTCTTCGATGATTACCTGATTGCCGGCCGCGCCGAATTCCTTTTTGAGCGGCAATCCGCTCGATGGCTTCCAGCGCCTGCTCTCGATTGTCGCAAACGATGACGCCTTTGCCGGACGCGAGCCCATCGGCTTTCACGACGACAGGCACGTCGTCGCGGTCTTTCAGGAAAGTTACTGCCGCCCTGGCGTCGCGAAACACGCGATAGTCAGCCGTGGGTACGTCGGCGTGCCGCAGCAAGTTCTTGCAAAACACCTTGCTGGTTTCGAGCTCGGCCGCTATGCGCGATGGGCCGAACGCGCGCAGACCAGCGTCCTGAAACGCGTCGACGATACCGGCGGCCAGCGCTGCCTCCGGCCCGATGACCGTGAAGTCGATCTTGTTCTGACGGGCAAAATCCAACAGCCGCGGAACGTCTGTGGCGGGAATGTCAACGTTCTCGGCATCCAGCGCCGTGCCGGCATTACCGGGCGCAACAAACACACGTTCAGCGCGCGGGCTTTGAGCAATCTTCCATGCTAGCGCATGTTCGCGGCCGCCGCTGCCAACTACTAGGATGTTCATGGGTGCGTGGTGGATGGAAAGATTGAAAGATCAAAGATGACTGCTGAATTCTATCCCGAGAATTGTTCAGTTCCGCCCACGATTCTCTTCAACGAGTTCGAAAGCGACGCTGCAGCGTCAACTGCGCGAAGCGAAGACTGTCTCAGTTTCGCGCCTGCCTGCCGATCGTCAATCACAGAAGCGAAGCGCACATTAAACTCAAACGAGTGCGATTTAGTCCGCACGTGCTTGGACATTTTGCTCTTTACGCTGTAGTGCGACGTGTTGAGAATGAGCCGGCAGGACGGAAAATTGCCAACAGCCGTTGACAAGCAAACGCGGGAGGAATAAACAGAGGGTAGGAAGATTGTGAAAAATGTCACAATCCCCTAACCCGACGCCCGCGTCCTTCCTATAACCTGTTGCAGTGCAAAGGATTGCTGGTCTAACCAGCCGGGCCTGTCGCGGGTAGCGACCGCGTTTGCGCAAGCGACGGGACGCTTGCACTTCTGCCGCTGAGCAGCCCACGAACGGCAGGTTCGTTGACTCAGCACATAGGTGGAGTGATGGCCGACAAGAGCAAGATGACGGTGGCAGAAATCCTGGCAGCCGCGCGAAAGGCGGATGCAACAGGCGGTGCATCGGAAAGCGCTTCGCCCCCGAGCGCACCAGCCGAAAGTGCGCCCGCGGAAACGACGCCGGAGAAAGCGGCATCTTCAACGGGAGTTCAACAACCGGCGGCATCGGTCGCCACGAAAGCAACAGGCGGCGCACGCCCCAGTGTGGCGGATATGTTGGCGATGGCGCGCGGTGAAAAGCAAGCCGCAGCTGCTCCGGCGCCCGCGGCAACCAAAGCCAAAGAAAAACCGGCCGCCGCGCCTGCGGCAGCCAAGTCGCCCGCCGCGAAAAAAGAAGGCTCGCCTGCGAAAGCAGGGCCGGTCGACACGCAAAGCATTCTGGCCGCAGCGCGCAAAGGGGCAAAGCCCGGTCCGATGACCAAGGCAGAGGCCGCGGCGAAAGCTTCGCCGGCTGCACCAGACGCGAAGAAAGCCAAAGCCAAAGAAGCGATCGTCGTGCCTCCGATGCCGGTGAAGCCGGCCTACGCGAAGCTGGCCGCGGCCAAGGCGTCGAAAGAGCAAGTTGCCGAACGCCGCGCGTTTTTGTTTGGAATGTCGGCGTTGGCCATCGGCTTCTCGGCACTGAGCGCGACGGCGGCCGCTTGGACGCTCGGTACCGTGCGCTTCATGTTCCCCAATATTCTGCGCGAGCCGCCCAGCCGCTTCACCGTGGGTTCGCCCGATAAGTTTCCGCCCGGACAGGTCGAGGAGCGATTCAAAGCGCAGTTCGGCGTGTGGATCGTCAACGCGGAATACAACGGTCAGCCGCAGATTTTCGCTCTTAAATCGGTGTGTACTCACTTAGGCTGCACGCCGAACTGGCTGGAAGCGGAGCAAAAATTCAAGTGCCCCTGCCATGGCAGCGGTTTTTACAAGGATGGAATCAACTTTGAAGGCCCGGCTCCGCGGCCGCTGGAGCGCTACGCGATATCCATTGCCAGCAACGGCGAAGTTGAAGTGGACAAGGGCCGCACATTCTTCGAAGAAAAAGGCGAGTGGGCCAACGCCAGCAGTTACATCCCGGTGTGAGATAAACATCATTCATCGCGAGTTAGAAGTTTTATGCCTGGCATAGGCGAAATCATTACCGAATCTCAGATCTGGAAGAGCATCTTTCGACATCCGATGCCGGTCGACCGGCGCAATCGAATCGTCGTGATGCTCACGAATTTCTTCCTGCACCTGCACCCGGTGTCGATCAAGAAGCAAGGCATCGCCCTGTCGTACACATGGTGCATGGGCGGCGTGACGTTCTTTTTGTTTCTGGTCGAGACGGTCACCGGCGTGCTGCTGATGTTCTACTACCGCCCCACGCTGGAGTGGGCGTACAACGATATCCTCGCACTGCGTGACGTGTACTCGCTCGGGATCATGCGCGAAATCCACCGCTGGGGTGCGCACGCGATGGTGATCACCGTGTGGCTGCACATGTATCGTGTGTTCCTTACGGGCAGCTACAAGCCGCCGCGCGAGTTCAACTGGGTGATTGGCGTGATCCTGCTTCTGCTGACGCTGCTGTTGTCGTTCACGGGCTACTTGTTGCCGTGGGATCAACTGGCGGTGTGGGCGATCACGGTCGGCTCGAACATGGCCCGGGCCACGCCCGTATTCGGCCACGAAGGGCCCGGCGACCAATTGTTGACGATCGTCGGTTATCCGATGATCACGAGCGGTACTGATGCGCGATTCGCGTTGTTAGGGCGCGGAATGTGGGCGAAGAGACGCTCAACCGGTTTTACATTCTGCATTGCATTGCGATTCCGCTGGCGGCGGCGCTGTTGTTGGCAATTCACTTCTGGCGAGTGCGCAAGGACGGCGGCATCAGCGGACCATTATGAGCTAGGAGCAGTGGAGCTGGGAGTCAGAGAAAGAATTAGCCGCAGCCTTTCACTTGCGGTTTAGCTGATTAACATGCACGGACTTTCACCACAACAGTTCGCCGAAAACGTTTCCGCGTTTCTGGTGCCGTACTATTTGGCGCTGGCCGCGATGAACGGCATTGCCGCGTACTACATGTGGCAAAAGGCCGAGCCGGTGACGTTCTTTCGTGCCGCGGCTGCCGGGCTTCGTGGTGTCATTCACCAATGCGCTGCTGTGGACGATCGTCGCAATCGGGTACGTAATCCTGGCGTCGCTTGCGGCCGGGGCAAACCTCAGCTCGATGCCGCAATTTCCACAGGCGTTTCGCGACTTCGTCAATCAAAGCACCGGGCCGGTGATTTACTCGGTCGGCACGACGCTGGTGCTGGTCGTGCTGTTCGTGTTTCGGTCGTGGTTCGTGAAGCCGACGGTGGCCTGGACGATCTGGAACCTGATGCTGCTTGTTCCTGGGCCTGTCGATGCCGGATCCGAATTTCTACGGGATCGTGGCCAAGCCGGATAACGTGCCGATCGTCGCGCTGGTTTTCCTGTTGGCATTTTTCACGTGGCTGGCGACGTATCGCGCCGTGGAAAACGATCGCCGCAAGGACGAAGGCCTGCCGCCGGTGGAAAAGCTGGACAATGAAAAAGTGCTGGTGTGGCCGGACCTGGTCTACACCGAGATGATCTGCATGATCGCGCTGTCGGCGCTGTTGATTTTCTGGGCCATCTGGCTGCAGGCGCCGCTGGAAGAGCCGGCCAGCAGCGCGAAGACGCCCAATCCGTCGAAGGCGCCGTGGTACTTCCTGGGTTTGCAGGAGATGCTCGTTTACTACGACCCGTGGATGGCGGGCGTCGTGCTGCCGAGCTTGATCATCGTCGGCCTGATGGCGATTCCGTACATCGATTTCAACACGCGGCGGCAACGGGTATTACACGATCAAGCAGCGGCCGTTCGCATACATCACATTTCAGCTTGGGTTTCTTGAGCTGTGGGTCACGTTGATCGTGCTGGGCACGCTGCTGCGCGGGCCGAACTGGAATTTCTTCGGTCCGTACGAGCATTGGGATGCGCACAAGGTCGAAGCGCTGGTGAACATCTATCTGTCGGACGTGTTTTGGCATGACTTGTTGAACACCACGTCGCCCAAAGCGCCGCCGGGTAGCGGCACGCTCACGACGATCGGGTATATGCTGGTCCGCGAGGCGCCGGGTATTTTGCTGGTGTTGGGTTACTTCATCGCCCTGCCGCCACTCTTGGCGGTGACCGTGTTTCGCGGCTTTTATCAGCGAATGGGATTCATCCGTTACATGGTGCATGGCGAACTTGCTTTTGTTCATGATGTCGTTGCCGATCAAGATGGTTTTGCGCTGGATATTCAATTTGAAGTATTTGATTACGATACCCGGAGTACTTTTTGAACTTCTAAAGCCATTAGCTATTAGCCATTAGCTGTTAGCCAAACCGGCCGACGGCTTTCTGGCTAATAGCTAAGAACTAACAGCTAATAGCTTCTCGATGCCCGCAACTGAAAAAACTTGGCGTGACCAGGCGTGGATGCATGTCATCTTCGGCGTCTCGCGCTGGTGATGCTGGGTGGCACGATCTGGATGCTGGCCAAGGATCACAACCGCGAGTGGCGTCAGTGGCAGCTCGACGATCGGGACCGCGAACGCTGGACTGCGGAGGCCCAATTGGCCCAGGCCGAGGCCGACTCGACCGCAAAGCTCGACGACCTGCGTAATCAGCTGGCGGCGGAACAAAGCTCGAAGATCGACGCGGAGCTGGTGCGACGATTCCAGGAGCTCGTCGAGGCCGAGGATGCGCGGCTGTCCGAGACCGAAATCAAGCAAGCACCTGCAGACTTTCGCCGGCTTGAGCAATCGCTAGGCGCAACTCGAAAGTGCGGAGAGCGGCAGCGAAGAAGCGTCCAAAGTACGCAAGGATCTGCTTGCGCCAGCTCGAGAGATTTGTCCGCGAGGCTCGGCGGCGCGAGAAGCACTTTGCTGAACGAAAAGAAATTCCTGGCTGCTGATCAGACAGCGGCCGTGAGTGCCCGCGGCCTGGCCGTGGGCGAAGGCCGGCCCACCGGCAAAATCGAGGCGCAGATTAAGGAGCTCGCCGATAAGATCCAGCTTGTGGACGCAGCGTACGCAGAGGCCAAGGACTACCGTATTGCACTCGAAACGATCGCAAAAAGAGATCCAGGCAGACGAGCTGGAACTCGTGAAGCAGCGAGATGCGATTGAAACCGAACTTGCACGCCTGCAGGAAGGCGTCCCGGGTACGCTCGTAAACACCGGCGAGTGGGTCAATCGATTGCCCGTCTTGGATGCGCTCTACACCGGCAACATCAAGCTCGACCAGATTTGGTTGCCGGACATGAAGATCAATTACAACTTCAGCTACGTTGCCCGGTACGACCGCTGCATCGTTTGTCACCGGGCGATCGACAAGACGGCGCCGGGCTCGGCTACGGATCCCGCGTACCCGGCAATTCCGCGCGGCGAGCGCGAGCGAATGGTGCAACTCTCAACGCCCGAAGAATCACCTTTCACCGCTGCTGCTGCCCCCGCTGCAACGGGTGAAGGCACGGAACCAAGTGAGCCGCCACCCGCGCCAACTATCGAGTCGGTGTACGGAATTGTGCTGGCACCCGAAGGCCAGGTCGACAAGGACGCGGTTACGGTTCAGGTTGTGGCGCCCGCAAGCCGGGCCGCCGTCGCCGGATTGCAAACGGGCGACATTCTGCAGGAGGTCAACGGCGGGGCGATCGTCACGAAGGCAGACGTCGCGCACTATTTGCTCGACGAGGCCCAATGGGGCCAGCCGCTCACGCTCAAGATTCGACGCGGCTTGGATCAGCCGTTCACGTCGCACCCGCGGCTCGACTTGTTTGTAGGCGCGAACAGCCCGCATAAGAAAGGCGAAATGGGCTGCACGATCTGCCACGACGGGCAAGGGAGTGCCACGGAGTTCAAATGGGTGTCTCACACGCCGAACGATCCGGAGCAGGCCCTCGATTGGTCGCGCAGGCACGGCTGGTTCGACAACCATCATTGGATTTTCCCGATGACGCCCGAGCGGTTCATCGAGAGCAACTGCCTCAAGTGCCATCATGAAGTCGTGGATTTGGAGCCGAGCGAGCGGTTCCCCGAGCCGCCGGCACCGAAGCTTGTGAAGGGTTACCACCTTGTGCGCGAATTCGGCTGCTTCGGCTGTCATGAAATCAATGGCTTTGATGGGCCGACGAAACGGATCGGGCCCGACCTGCGCACGGAGCCTAACTATTCCGACGTGGCGGCTCAAATATTGTCCGAGCCTGGTCTGAATGACGCGGAAAAGGCGCTTGCCCGCACCGTGGTCGCACGGCCGGACGATGCCGTGGCCCGCCAGGAGCTTTATCAAGCTTTGCGTGCCGATGCCGCGCTAGTCGAGCGCGACTCCGACACCCGCGGGAACCCGAATCCCGGCGAATGGTCAACCGGAACAGCAACTGCCTCGACTGACCGATGCGACACACGCATTGGCCGATGCGCTGCGGGACGTCGACGCGCCGGGTCAGCATGCGCAGGGTGGGTCCGAGCCTGCGGCACCTGGATTCGAAAGTGGATTACGACTGGCTGTTCAGTTGGATTCGCCGTCCGGCCGATTTCCGGCCGACGACGCGGATGCCGCAGTTCTTTCTGCATCACGAGCACTTGAACGGCGCAGCGAGAGGAATTTCCGATTCATGATGCAGCGGGTAACGAAACGAAGGTAAACGATCGCGAGTACACGGCACGGTTTGAAAACATTGAAATCCGGGCGCTTGCCGACTTCTTGCTGAGGAACAGCCAGCCGTTCATTACTTGGATCCGCCGCAAGGCGTCACCGAAACAGCATCGGCCGAGCGCGGACAGTGGCTGTTCGAATCACGCGGCTGCCTGGCGTGCCATTCGCACGCTGAGTTCCCCGGCATCGCGTCGAACCAGGGGCCCGATTTGTCGCGCGTCGCGGCGAAATTCAATTCCGGCAAAGGCCAACGTTGGCTCTACAGTTGGCTGCGAGACCCCAGAAACTATCACGCCCGCACGGCGATGCCCAACCTGTTTCTGGACCCGATCCCGGAGGTTGACGCGAGTGGCAATCCTACTGGTCGAGTGACGGACCCGGCGGCCGATATTGTGGCATTCCTACTAGGCGTGCCCGTTGAATGGCAGCCAGAAGTGGCGGCCCCGCCGCGGGAGCTTTCGGCCGACGAGGAAGCGGCGCTTTCGGATCTCACGACGGTCTGGCTCAGTGCGTCATTCCCACGCAAACGGGCCGAACGCTACGCCCGGGAGGGAATTCCCGAGCGGCTCGCCGCCACCGTGAAAGTGGATGAGAAGGTGCTCATCGGCATGACGCCGGCCAACCGCACGGAGCGGCAACTCGAATACGTCGCCCGCCGTTCAATGAGCCGCTACGGCTGCTTCGGCTGCCACGATATTCCGGGCTTCGAAACGGCCAAGCCGATCGGCACGCCGCTGGCGAACTGGGGCCGCAAGGATACGTCGCAGCTCGCATTCGAGAACATCGGCACGTTCCTGGCAACACACGGCATCGACGGGACCGGCGGTGCCGCATGATGCACACGCCGAGGCGAGCAGAAATTGAACATTCTGAAGACGAGGAGCACGGCGGCCATGCCGAGCTGGATCCGCTCGACGATCAATACGATGCGGATACGGCGTACTTCCTGCAATCGCTCAATTCGCATCAGCGGAACGGGTTCCTCTGGCAGAAACTGCGAATGCCGCGGAGCTTCGACTACGAAACCACGCGCACCAAGCGGTACGATGAGCGGCTGCGAATGCCCAAGTTCAACTTCACTGCTGCTGAGCGCGAAGCGGTGATGACGTTCATTCTGGGTCTCACGAGCAAAGCGCCGGACGCGCGATACATTTACAAGCCGACACCGCGCCAGGAAGCGATCGTTCAAGGCCGGCACGTGCTGGACAAATACAACTGTGCCGGCTGCCACATCGTGGATATGGACCGCTGGGAGATCGCGTTTGAGCCGGACCGGTTCGAAGAGCCGCCGCCAACGAACGAGTTTCCGTTTCTGATTCCGCCGGTGACGCCGGAGCAGATTCAGGCGTCGCTCACGCCCGATCGCCGCGGCTTGCTGCATGCTGAACTGTACGGCATGCCGACGCGCGACGAGGCGACGGGCGCGCCGCGCGTCGTCGATGAAGACGGCGTGCCCATCGAGCCGGACGATACCGAGTCGGAGCCGTTCTACGAGTTTCAGCTGTACGAGCACGCGGTGGTGGCCGGTGCGCTGCGAATGGTCGGCGTGCAGAATCTCATGATCCCGGCCAATCGCGACGGCAGCGGTCCGGCACGCGGCACGGCGCTACGCCGGTTTCGGCGGCGACCTGGCGAAGTATCTCTACCCGCGCGTGATTGCCGAGGAGAAGAAAACGAACCCGGCGGCTGTCGCCAGCGAGGCCTGGGGCTGGCTGCCGCCGCCGCTGCACCACGAAGGTGAAAAAGTTCAGACCGATTGGCTGCACGATTTCCTGATGGATCCGACCGCGATTCGCCCGGCCGTCGTGATGCGGATGCCGAATTTCCACATGTCGGCGGACGAAGCGGCGAAGCTCGTGAATTACTTCGCGGCCAAGAGCGATGCCGAGTTTCCCGTACGAATACAACAACCGGCGTCGCGGCGGCTACCTTGCGCAACTCGAGACGTCGCATCCCACGCTGCTGAACGATGCGAATGAAGATTCTCACGGACGGCAACTATTGCGTGAAGTGCCACTCCATCGGCGATTACCAGGTCCGCGGCGCGGTGAAAACGCTGGGGCCAAATTTGGATGATGTCTATCGCCGCATGCGGCCGGAGTTCGTGCATCACTGGGTCGCCAACCCGCAGCGCACCTTGCCGTACACCGGGATGCCGGTCAACATACCGTTTGATCCGAGCTCGCCCACCTACGGCGGCGTGAGCCAGGAATTGTTCCGCGGCACCAGCTTCGATCAGCTTGAGCGGACTGGTGGATTTGTTGATGAATTTCGACGAGTACACCAAGCGGCAAACATCGGTGAAAGGCCTGGTTCGCGAACCGACGGCGCCCGCCGATGGGCAGCCGTCCGCCAGCGACAAACCGCCCGATAACCGCTCGGCCAGTAGATAGCAACACACGACGAGGCAAATGATGCACACCAAGTTGACGAGTCAACATGTTTCAGGGAGTGTTTTTCCTCGTCAGCATTCGCGCTTACGACAATGTCGTCCGGTGCCGAATGGGGCTCGATCAAAGGCCGCTTCGTGCTCGATGGTGCACCGCCGAAGCTGGCGCCACTCGTGGTGACCAAAGACGCATTCTGCATCGAAAAAATGCCGGTCAACGAGTCCGTCGTCATTGGTCCCGACGGCGGGCTTGCCAACGTAATCGTGTTCCTGCGGGTTCCTCGCGGTGGAAAGGTCGAAGTGCATCCCGACTATCCTGCGCAGCCTAAGGAGGCAGCCGTTTTGGATAACAGCGGTTGCTCGTTTAAGCCGCACATCTCGCTCGTGCGCGCGGGCCAGCCATTGGTCATCAAGAACTCTGATCCGGTCGGTCACAATACGAATATCGCCGTTTTCGCTTTTAACCAAACGATACCAATCGGCAGCGAAACGCCGCTGAAGACGACGCGCGCGACCCCGATACCCATGCCGGTTATTTGTAACATTCACCCCTGGATGAAAGCGCATGTGCTAGTGCAGGATCATCCGTACATGGTGGTTTCAGCCGAAGACGGAACATTTGAGATCAAGAATATTCCGGTCGGCAAGCACGAGTTTCAGATGTGGCACGAAGGATCCGGCTACATGAAGAATCTCAAATACAACGGTGGTACTGCCAATCGCCAAGGCCGTGCTACGTTGACAATCGCGGCAGGTGAAACACTCGATCTCGGTGATATCAAGGTGCCGGCAAGCCTGTTGAAGTGAATTGATCAATCGTTCGTCGTAAGTCGTAAGTTGTCTGAGTATTAAGCAATTCGATGTTATCACGTTGGTTAGGTTTTGTTTGCGTTGCAGCGGCCGTGGTCTTGGTGACTGCGTCGGCTGGGTGTCAGCGTCGGGTCAATCTTGGGCCGGTGGCCGATATCGCGACCGCCGAGTCGATGCGCACGGCCCTTAGCGGCGGCGGCACCGCCGAAGTCGGCGAACAGGCTGCCGCTTCAACCGGCACCGGTTGGGCCACGCTGCGCGGGCAGTTCGTGTACGACGGCACTCCGCCCACGATGGCGCCCTACAATGTTTCCAAGGAGCACAACATCTGCGCTCCCGGCGGTCAGGCTTCGCCGCAGGAAACGCTCGTGGTCGACAGTGCATCGAGTGGCATTAAGAACGTAGCCCTGTTCTTGCGAAGCGCCTCGCGTGTGCACGACTCCGCGCAGGCCAAGACCGAACCCGTCGACTTCGACCAGAAGGCGTGCGTGTTTCTGACACACGTACTGCCAGTTTCGGTCGGTCAACCCATCAATATCAAGAACAGCGATCCAACCGGCCACAACACGAAGATCGATGGACGTGCAAACAAATTCAACCAGACGATTCCGTCGGGAGCCGCGATTCCGTTCACGCCGCAGCGCGAAGAGCCCTCGCCCGCGCCGATCACGTGCAGCATCCACCCGTGGATGGTCGCCTACATGCTGCCCCGGGCGAATGGCTACGTGGCGGTGACCGACGCCGAAGGCCGATTCGAGATCGCCAACCTGCCGGCCGGCGAGCCGCTCGAGTTTCAGGTATGGCACGAGAGTGGCGGTGCAGCAGGCAACGGCTTGGTTGGCTCGACGCCCGACGCGCCGGAATTGAAGTGGAACAATCGGGGCCGCTTAATCATCACGCTGCAGCCCGACGAGGTGAAGGAAATCAAAGTGGTCGTGCCACCGGGCGCGTTCAGCGGCTGATCCGATACTATGCGTCCTAGAGAATGAGCATGGAAATGTTGATGGAGAAAAGAGTGGGAGAAGGGGAGAGGGGGAGAGGGGGAGACTGCAGCTGTTGATCGTCTGCTGTCATCTCCCCCTCTCCCCATCTCCCCGTCTTCCCCTCTTGCACATCGCGCATTACCCATCGGGCTTGGTTTCCTGATCGCGCTAATCGGCTGCGGTCGTACGGACCCGCCAGCGTTTCGACTGGAGATGACCAGCGTCGTCGACAAGCAGATTTCGCCCACGCACCAGAGAGCGATTGCCAACATTCTGGCAGCCATGTTCGGCACGCCGGATGAGCCATTTGCCATGCCCGAGACGGGACTGAACCAGCGGAAGCTGACGATGGCCGCCGGGCCCGTTTGGAGCGACAAGGAGGGGACGAAGCACGGCTTGTATCGCCGCCATTGTGCCCACTGCCACGGCATTTCCGGCGACGGCCGCGGTCCGACGGCCGGCATTCTGAATCCCTACCCGCGTGACTATCGCAACGGTGTGTTCAAGTTCAAAAGCACCTACACCGCGTCGCAGCCGACCGACGAGGATCTCCGCAGAACGGTACGCGAGGGCATTCCCAGCACGGCAATGCCGGCGTTCGTGTTGTTGCCGCCTGACGAGGTCGAGGCGCTGGTGGAGTACGTCAAGTACCTCAGCATCCGCGGCCAAATGGAAACGGCACTGACGGATTATGTGTTCAACGAGCTCGAGCCGGAAGATCCGTTGGATCCGGCCAGCAATCCGGAGCTGAAAGAACTTCTGGTGAATGACCTCTTGGCCAACATCATGACCGGTTGGCAGGAAGCGGCGAGCCAGATCATCGTGCCGGAGGAACCAGCAATTCCGCCGGCGGACCGGACGCCGGAGCAGATAGCCGAGTCAGCCGCCAAAGGCCGCGAATTGTTTTACAGCGCTGCCAAGGGTAACTGCATGCAGTGCCACGGCCCGACGGGCCTCGGCGATGGTCAACAAACCGACTTCGACAATTGGAGCAAAGCGAACAAGGAGTTCATCGACAAGACGGACAATCTTGTGCTGGAGATCCAGGAATTAAAGCAGCGACTGCCAGAGTTGGAAGGTGACGAGCGCACTGAGGCAGACGCGGAATTAACGCGGATGGCCACCGAGCTGGACCAGCGGCGCGAGTTGATCGGCACGTTGCTGCCGCCGCGCAACGCGATCCCGCGAAATCTGCGCGACGGCACCTATCGCGGCGGCCGCAGGCCGGTGGATATCTTCTGGCGGGTATCGGCCGGAATTGCGGGCACGCCGATGCCCGCCGGCGGACCGGCCACGGAAGGTGCCCAAGCCACGCTTACGCAAGAAGAGATTTGGCAAATTGTCGACTATGTCCATTCGCTGCCGTTTGAGCCAGCCAGCCGGCCACAAAGGCGGCCGACGAATGTCGAGGCGGTGAATTAAACGAGAAAATGAATGACCAATGACCAAATCCCAATGACCAACCGGTTAACTCGACGTGTTCTTGGTCATTGGTCATTGGTCATTGAGATTATCTGCGACGCAGCCGCAGCTTGGGAGGAGATTTGTCTTGAATCGCTTTTGGGCCCTCGTATTCCTCACGGTGCCGGTGTTCGGCGTGCTGACGTTTGTCGTCGCGCCGTACTTCAACATCTGGTTCCCGAAAGACGTTTCGGAACATGGTCGCATCATCGACCAGTTGTTCATGTTCATTTTGTGGCTCACTGGCATCTTGTTCATTGCGACCGAAGTCGCGCTGTTTTACTTTGCTTGGAAATACGATAGCCGAGTGAATCCCGAGCCGGTGAAGTTCTCGCACGGCAGCCACACGCTGGAAGTCGTGTGGACGATTCTGCCGGCTGTGACGCTGCTGTTTATCGCGATTTACCAGATGAATGCCTGGGCTGACGCGAAGATGCGCCGGCCCAATATCCCGATCACGGCAGAGATCACCGGCCGGCAATTCAACTGGGACGTGCGTTACCCCGGGCCCGATGGCGAGCTGCACACGCCGGACGACCTCGTGCGGGTGGATGGCGACATCCATTTCCCGGCTGGCGAGGAAGTGCTGCTGGTGATCAAAAGCGCCGACGTGCTGCACAGCTTTTTCCTGCCCAACTTGCGGATGAAGCAGGACGTGGTGCCTGGCATGGAGCAATACATGTGGTTCAAGGCCCGCGAGACCGGCCGATTCGACATCGTGTGTGCCGAGCTGTGCGGCTGGGGCCACTACCGCATGAAAGGCCGGGCGACTTTTGAGCCGCGCAGCGAGTTTGACAATTGGCTTGAAACCAAGCTGGAAGAACAACAAACGCGCACTGTGGCAGTGGCGGAAGAGGAATAAGCGGGGCCCGACCACCGCTTCGCGGCGGTGCCCGCGGCCCGGCTCGCGATCCAAGTGAAATCTGACACCTGACACCTAAGAGCGTGGAGCAAAGAGCTGAGAGCAGAGAGTCCGAAGAATATTTTCTTACTCCCAGCTCTTAGTTCTTAGCTCTCAGCTCACAACCTGATACCTTCCGCTATGGCATCCGTAACTGCTGACTCATTCGCGCACGGCCACGTCGAGCATGCCCACACGGGCAGCTTTTTGACGACGTACGTGTTTTCGCGCGACCACAAAATCATCGGCATTCAGTTTCTGTTCAGCACGCTGCTGTGGTTCCTGGTTGGCGGGCTGTTGGCACTGGGGGTTCGCTGGCAACTGGCGTATCCATGGTCCGATGTGCCCGTGCTCGGGCAAGATGATGCACGCAGCCGAGGGCGGCCAGATGGCGCCCGAAACCTACACGATGCTGTTCACGATGCACGCCACGGTGATGATCTTCCTGGTGATCATCCCGATTCTCGCCGGCGCGTTCGGCAACTTTCTGATCCCGCTGATGATCGGTGCCGACGACATGGCCTTCCCCACGCTCAACATGTTGAGCTACTGGTTCATGTGGCCGGCGTTCATTGCGTTCGGGATGAGTTTCTTTGCCGAAGGTGGCGGCCCCAGCGCGGGCTGGACGGTATACACGCCGCTCTCGCTCACCATGCACGCGCAAGTGTACTGGCTGATCGGACTGTTATGCGTGGGCGTCTCATCGATGATGGGCTCGGTGAACTATCTCACCACGATCATCCAGATGCGGGCCCCCGGCATGACGATGTTCCGCCTGCCGATGACGATCTGGGCCATGTTCATCACCGCCATCCTGCAGGCGTTTGCACTGCCGGTGCTCACCGCGGCCGGCTTCATGCAACTGACCGACATCTTGTTTGGCACCGGGTTTTTTATTCCCGAGGGTTGGAGCGCGAACAATTCCGCGCACTACGCCGGCGGCGGCCAGCCGCTGTTGTGGCAGCATTTGTTCTGGTTCTACAGCCATCCGGCCGTGTACATCATGATTCTGCCGGCGATGGGCATGGTCTCGGACATGATCAGCACGTTCGCCCGCAAGCCGCTATTTGGCTACAAGCCGATGGTGTACTCGATCGCGGGGATTGCAGGACTGGGCTTCATCGTGTGGGGGCATCACATGTTCCTCTCGGGGATGAATCCCGTGCTGGGCATGACGTTCATGGTGGCTACGATGTTTATCGCGCTGCCCAGTGCCATCAAGGTGTTCAACTGGCTGGGCACGATTTGGGGCGCGAAGATTCAGTTCACCACGCCCATGCTGTTTTCCCTGTCGTTCGTGTCGATGTTCATCATCGGCGGCCTGTCAGGCATTTTCATGGCAGCCACGCCGGTCGACATTTTCATTCACGATACATACTTCATCGTGGCCCATTTCCACTACGTGCTGTTTGCCGGCACGGCGATGGGCGTATTCGGAGCGATTTACTTTTGGTTCCCAAAGATGTTCGGTCGCATGATGAACGACAATTGGGGCAAGTTGCACTTCCTGTTGACGTTCGTGTTTCTCAATTGCGTGTTTTACCCGATGCATATTTTGGGCGTCGTCGGATTTCCACGCCGTCTGGCCGATCCCTACCACTACGAAACGTTCCGCCACCTGTTGCCGCTCAACCAGTTCATGACGTGGTGTGCCATTGCGATGGTAGCGTCGCAAATAATCTTCGTCGTGAATTTCTTCTACAGCATTTTCTTTGGCCCGAAAGCAGGGCGAAACCCGTGGCACTGCAATACATTGGAATGGCAAGCGCCGAGTCCGCCGGGCCACGGTAACTTTGACTTTCAGCCAGTGATTTACCGCGGACCGTACGAGTACGGTTCGCCGGAAGTGGATACCGACTACTACCCACAAACCCAACCGCCACCGGCAGGCGATCGACCGCATTCACCGAGTGGTCATTAATCAATTGCAAAATGCGAATTGAGAATTGCAACACGGTGCCATCGCCTTGGCCCCATCGCTGGGCCGTGGCCCTTGCGTGCGCGACGTTTCCGCTGGTGTGGGTGGGCGGTCTCGTGACGACGACCGACGCCGGCATGGCAGTACCGGACTGGCCCAATACGTATGGATATAACCTCTTTCTTTACCCGTGGCAGACGTGGCTCGCCGGCCCCTGGGACATATTTGTGGAACACGGCCACCGGATGTTGGGGGCCGTAGTGGGCATGATGACGATTTGCCTGTTGGCCGTGATTTGGAAGACTGAACGGCGGCTTTGGCTGCGTTGGGCAAGCGTGGCGGCGCTTGGATTGGTCATCATGCAGGGTGTGCTTGGCGGCATGCGCGTGCTGCTCGACGAGCGCACGTTGGCGATGTTACACGGGTGCACAGGTCCTTTGTTCTTTGGGCTTACGGTCACGATAGCGATATTCACTTCAGAAAGATGGCGGAGCAGCGAGTCACCAGTCATTTCGGGTTGCGGCGGACAGATTTGTATTTTGGCGATTGTCACGTGCATCCTGGCCTACCTTCAAATCCTACTCGGAGCAGTGCTGCGTCACATGCCAGTGGCGACCGATCCGCTGACATTTGCAATGGCAGTGCGATTCCATTTGTTTCTGGCCGCGATACTTTCGTTGCATATCTTCGTGCTTGTGTGGACTGTGTTGCGGCGCGTGCGTTGCGTCAGGCCACTGGGTGGGTTGGCGTGCACGCTGGCCGGTTTGTTGGCGTTGCAATTGGTTCTCGGCGGTGGCACTTGGATGGTCCGATTTGCTGCTCCCTCGTGGGTACCCGAATGGGCCACACTTAGCCGTGAAGCGGTGCAAGACGGTGGCTGGCTGCAGACCCACGTGATTACGGCGCATGTTGCGATGGGCTCGCTACTGTTTGTCACATCGCTTGCTCTATCGCTCTATGCCTGTCGGTTGCTGACTCTCCCGATGACCGCCTCGAATGCCTCCGTTCGACCGTTGGAGGCCGCGGTATGAGTCGCCTTTCGACGATTTCCGGGTACTCTCTGGCCGACGCGCCGGTTCGGAGCCGCTGGCTTGCAACTCTCGCGGACTATGTTGAATTGACGAAGCCGCGAATCGTTGTCTTGGAATTGGTGACCGTGATTGTGGCAGCGTTTCTGGCGTCGCCGTGGGGCATTGATCCGTGGACGTTGCTGCATGCCGTGACTGGGGCCGCGTTGGTTGCCGCGAGTGCCGGCGCGCTCAACCAGTGGTGGGAGCAAGCCACAGATGCGCGCATGGCCCGTACTGCGAGACGGCCGCTGCCCACCGGGCGCCTGAATTCGAGGCAGGTGCTCGTGTTCGGCATGGTGACACTAATGGCCGGCATATTGGAATTGACGGTATGGGTTAACATCGTGACGGCCGGCATTGCGCTCGCAGTGTGGCTGATTTACGTGTTCGCATACACGCCGCTTAAAAGCCGCTCGCCGTTGAACACCGCAGTGGGGGCGGTGAGCGGGGCACTGCCGATTTTGATCGGCTGGACCGCGACGGGTGCCGCAATCGACATGCGAGCGTTGGCCTTGGTCGCAGTCATGTTTTTGTGGCAGTTCCCGCATTTTATGGCGATCGCCTGGCTCTATCGGGCCGAATATGCTCGCGCCGGACAGCAGATGCTGACAGTGGTCGATCCCACCGGCTTGCGTGCCGGGGCCCAAGCGTTGGCGGGCGCACTCGCACTGGTGCCTGTAAGTTTGGTTCCAGCGCTTTCACCCTTCGCCGGCAGTCCTGTAGTTTACGGCGGTTGGACGCTCTTTTTGGGCGTCATCCAAGCGGTCGTTGCAACGCAATTCTTAATCCGCCGCGATGATCGATCGGCGCGTTGGTTACTACGCACAAGTTTATGCTACCTAGTTTGCTGGATGGGCCTGCTTTTGATGACCGCCGTTTGACGCCCTGACACCTGATCCCCGACACCGAAGAGCGTGGAGCTAAGAGCTGAGAGCAAAGAGTCCGAAGAATGTTTTCTTACTCCTAGCTCCAGGCTCTTAGCTCCCAGCTCACAACCTGACACCCGATACATGAGCCACTCTCACGCACCAAAATTTGCTTATCAACCCGCGCTGCCGATCCCCAACGGCAAGACGTGCCTGTGGCTGTTCCTGTCAACAGAAATCATGTTTTTTGCGGGATTGATTGGCACGTACATTGTGCTTCGGTTCGGGGCGATCGCCTGGCCGGCACCGCACGACGTGCATTTGAGCGAGCCTATCGGCGCTTTCAATACGTTTGTGCTCATCTGCTCAAGCGTGACGGTGGTGCTCGCCCTGGAGGCGGCCAAGTGGAATCAGACAGCCAAGGCCAAAGGATACATCTTGCTGACGTTTCTACTCGGCAGCGTTTTCCTGGGCGTCAAGGCGTACGAATATCAGCAAAAATTCGCCCACGGCATTTACCCCGTTCGGCCGCACGGCTTGGTTCACGATAAGGCCGATATCCACTACGCGGCGGCGGTGCGCAAGCGGCTGGCCGAACTGCGGACCCAGTTCACGACCGCCGGCGAGGCCGTGCCGGCGGTGGTGGACGATCTCAGCCGCATGGTCGATGAAGCGGAGACATTGGTCCGCAACGAGCCCGATTCACCGCAGGGCCGTATCAAGATTATGGAATTAGCCTATGCGATTTATCCCCCGCACGACCACGAAACGGTGGCCCACGCGGCGGCAGCCGGCGCGGTACCCGAAGGGCCTGCAATGCGATTGGTTGCATTCCAGCAAGCCGCCGAAGATGCGCACGCGGCCGGTGAAGCAGGTGGAGCGCATGCACGTGGTTACAACGATGAGTATACCTGGTTGAGACTGCCAATCATGATTCCGGGCGGACCGCTATGGGCCAGCACGTATTTTCTGCTGACGGGCTTCCATGCGATCCACGTGCTGGTGGGATTGATTGCTTTTGCCATCTTGTTGTGTCTGACACTCAATCGCCAGCGCACCGGTGCGGTCGAAAACGTCGGGCTGTATTGGCACTTTGTCGATCTGGTGTGGATTTTCCTGTTTCCTTTGTTGTATTTGTTTTAAGCGGCTTTATGTGTATGCGTTTGAAACTGGTCACTCCAGTGGCACGTCCGAACGCGTGAGATTCTAGCCGCGGGCCAACGGTTCGCCGGCGAACATCCAAAATAGGTTAGTTGCAATGTCCGAACACGAGTCTCACGATATCGCCGGTGGGTTTGGTCCGGAGCACGTCGTGCGATTGCAGCCGGGTGTCGATCCGCATCACGACGGCGACGATCACAATCACGGCGGCGTGGGCAAATACCTGCTCGTGTTTGCCGCACTGTGCGTGCTGACCGGCGCATCGTTCTTCACCTATTCCAGTTATTGGCCGTTCGACAAGCACGTTGCCTGGGCCTTCATGATGGCCGTCTCCTGCACCAAGGCCATGCTCGTGATCATGTTTTTCATGCACTTGTTGTGGGAAGCCAATTGGAAGTGGGTGCTCACGATACCGGCCAGCTTCATGTCGATTTTTTTGACACTGATGCTGGTGCCGGATATTGGCTGGCGGCAAAACAACGGCTTCGCACGCTATTCGCAGGAGCGACTGCTGTACGCGGCCGATCCGCCCGCGGTCGAAGCAGCAGAGGAGGCGGCCGCCGAGCAAGAATTGTCGCACGAGGCGGCCGAGGACGAACATTAGAAGAATTGCCGGTCACTCGCGCATAGCGGCTCCACTGCCTCCCGCGGATACGGGCGAAAGTCGCTCGCCTGCAAGTCAACATCTCGGTTAGGATGGGCTGCATGTCGAACACATCCGCTATCGACATTGCCCATCTATCGCATCGCTATGGCGAACATGAAGCGATCCGCGATTTGTCGGTGCGGATTGAGAGTGGCGAAAACTTCGCCATCCTGGGCCCCAACGGCAGCGGCAAGACAACGCTGTTTCGCGTGCTCTCCACGCTGATTCCAATTCAGCAGGGCGAGGTGCACATCCTCGGTTTCAACGTCCGTCGGCAGGCCGCCGAGGTTCGCCGGCAGCTCGGCGTCGTGTTTCAGTCGCCGAGCGTCGATAAAAAACTCACTGTGACCGAGAACCTCGTTCATTTCGGCCGGCTGTATGGGCTCGGCGGGCGCGATCTGAAAATGCGGACCGACGAAATGTTGACGCGGCTGGGCCTTGCCGAACGCAAAGGCGATTTGGTGGAAAAGTTATCCGGTGGAATGCGACGCCGCGTCGAGCTGGCCAAAGGCATGCTCCACGGGCCGCAACTGTTGTTGTTAGACGAGCCGTCTACCGGCCTGGACCCCGGTGCGCGGAGCGACCTGTGGCAATACTTCGCGCAAATCCGCGCGGAGCAAGGGGTCACCGTCGTGCTTACCACGCACTTGTTGGAAGAAGCGGAACGAGCTGACCGGATCGCGATTATGCACCGCGGGCAGGTGGCCGCGCTCGATGCACCGGCCACGCTGCGGGCAGCTGTCGGCGGTGACGCGATTACGATCCGCACAAGTGACCCGGCAAAACTGGCCGCCGACCTGGAGCAGCGCTTCAACGTTCGGCCGATGGTAGTCGACGGTTCCGTACGACTCGAGCTGCCGGAAGGCCATCAATGGGTAACGCGGCTGGTCGACGCTTTTCCCGACCGCGTAGAATCCATCACGCTAGGCAAGCCGACACTCGAGGATGTATTCATTCACGCGACCGGGCACCGATTCTGGTCCGACGACCGACAAAGCAATTCACATGAATGAAAAACCACGACGACACAAAGAACACGAAGAGTCGCATGGCGGATTTCTTTGTGTACTTCGTGCCTTTGTGGTGAAAAACGATTCACGAACTTGCGAACAGCAATGTCCTCTGAATTAGCAACCAGAGTAGCAACCGTCTCGCCGTGGCAGGTAGTCGGCACGCTTGCTGAGCGCGAGCTCGTTCGGTTTGTGCGTCAGAAGAACCGCGTGTTTGGCGCACTGGGCCAGCCCATTATTTTTTGGCTGCTGTTTGGCGCAGGACTGAGCACAAGCAATCTCGACTACGCCCATTTCTTTCCGGGCACGCTCGTGATGATTCTCCTATTCACGGCGATTTTTGCCACGATTTCAATCATCGAAGACCGCCGCGAGGGATTTCTGCAGGGCGTGCTCGTGGCACCCGTTCCGCGCTGGGCGATGATGCTCGGCAAGGTGCTTGGCGGCGCGGCCATCGCTATGTTGCAGGGCATCGTGTTTATCGTGTTGGCGTGGCTGACTGAAATAATTGGTTGGGGGGATATCATCTCGCCCACGCCGCTTGGATTGGTCGCCGCATTGGTTTTGATGTTCGTCATTGCCATCGCGCTAACCGCTCTTGGATTCTTGATTGCCTGGCGGATGGATTCCACGCAAGGTTTCCATGCCATCATGAGTGTTTTTCTGCTCCCCATGTGGCTCTTGTCCGGCGCCTTTTTCCCCATGAACGTCGGCGGCTGGTTGGGTTGGATCGTGCGTGCCAATCCACTCACGTACGGGGTGGCCGGATTGCGGCATTACCTGCAAAATGGAGGGAGCGAAGCCGCGATGCTGCCTGGTCCCGCGACGTGCTGGCTGGTGTCGCTGGCATTTGCCGGCGCCATGCTGGTGGCGTCATGGCGCATCGCCGGCACGCGTTCGACCGCGGACCTCGTATGAACGATCCACAAAAACTCGAAGCACCACAGCGCGAGCCTAGCCGTTTCGAGCACGCGCCGGCAACCGGCACCGCCGTGCCCTATTTTCTCGCGTTGGCGGTCTTTGTGGCGATGGCCTACGGCGGCTGGAAATGGTGGCAGGTGCGGCAGTTCGAGCTGAATCATGGGCAGGCAATCGCGGAGGAGATGGTTGGTCCACCGCTCACTGAATTCGAGCTAACCGAGCGGAGCGGCAAGCCGTTCCGCACGGCCGACATGCGCGGCAAAGTCTGGGTTGCCACGTACTTCTTTACGTCGTGCCCCGGGAATTGCATTCGGTTGAATAAGAATATCCAGCTCATGCACAACTTGCCGGAGCTTAAGGACATCACCTGGGTGAGCATTACCTGCGATCCAGACAACGATACCGTCGAAGCACTGCGCGATTACGCAGACCGTTGGGAAGCCGATCCGAAGCGTTGGCTTTTTTGTCGTGCGGATCTGGATTACACGCGCCGTGTGGCTCGCGGCATGAATCTTTATCTCGGTCGCAAGACCCACCAGGATTATGCAATCGTCGTGGATAAGTGGGGCAAGGTGCGCGGCATGTTCGATGCCACGAGTAAGAACGAATGCCAGCGGCTTCGCGCGTTGCTTGTGCAATGTGCCGAAGAGGAATCGCCCCCAGAGAGCGTGGCAACCGGCGCAAGCGATGGCACGACTACCTAACTTAGGTGTCGCACTCGCGGCGATATGCGTGAAGAATGATTCCCATCACCACAATGCTCGCAGCCACGCATCCTATTGTGCACGTGAACGCGTCGCTCAATTTGGTGGCGACGATGTTGCTTGTGATCGGGCTGTGGCTCATCAAGCGCGGCCGCGTCGAGGCCCACAAACGGACCATGCTCGCCGCATTTGCAGTGTCGGCTGCGTTTCTCGTTGGTTACGTTTGGTACCACGTCGTCATGAAGGTCGGCAGCGTTCGCTTCACGCACCCGAGCGCAGTCCGCTATGTGTATTTTTCGATCCTTATTTCCCATGTCATTCTGGCCATTACCGTGCCGCCGCTAGCGATCCGACAAATGTATCTGGGCTTCCGCGCGCTGGGGTGTTGCCCGCCGCCCGGACATCAAGCCGAACAACTGACGGTTGCCGCCGCCTTTCGCGCAGAAGCATATCCGACTGGCCCGCTGGACGTTCCCTATTTGGCTCTATGTATCGATCACCGGCGTGATCGTGTACGTAATGCTGTATCATCTCTGGCCGCCAGCCGCGGAATGAGGTAAAATTCCATGGGAGACCTGCGGTGCTTTGTCGGTGCAAGATGAAGCGCAGGAGTTTTTATGCGAGTCGCCAATCACCAGTTTGTGCCCGTGATTGCCCGCTGGCTTCTGCTGGCAGTGGCGATCGCACTGGCGCTGTTGATCGCCAGCGTGGCAGCGGCCTGTCCCTCGTGCAAGGACGGCCTAGCCCAGAACGATCCGCACGGCCAGTCGATTGCCGCCGGCTACTATTACAGCATCCTGTTCATGATGGCGATGCCGTTCGCGATCCTCGGTACATTCGGAAGCCTGGCGTATCTTTCTATTCGCCGCGCACGACTTGAGAGCTCGGATCAGCCCGACGATTACACCGAAGCGTCGCGCGCCTCGTGACGATTCTCCTCGCTTCGTGCAACGACCTCGCGGCTCTTTGCTTCTTCGGCATTCGGCCACGGATCCCATCGCTCGTCGAAAGCAATCCAGAAGGCACGGGCGTATCGGAAAAACCACATTGGAAATCCGACGGCGAACAGGCTCAGCACGATGAGCCGGTCGCGGTCCGAAAGCCAATCGCGAAAGTACATCGTGAAGTACATCGCGACCACGAGCGTCGCGGTCACGCCGTAATTGAAATAGATCGAGCCTAGCAGGTATCCGGCATCTCGCTGGAACCGCCGCCCGCAGCTTCCGCACGCATCGTGCATGGCAAACCAGCCGCGAAATATCGGCGATTGGCCACAAGCCGGACAACGTAGCCGGAGTGCCCGCCACCACAAGACGGGCATCGGCTGCGACTGATTTGCAGGTGTTGGTGACGTGTCGCGCTGCTGCGAATGCTGCTCCATCAATGAATCGTATCGCGCTGCGTCGCCGGTTGCCACTCTCGCTGGCTTGCCACCGAAAGACCTCAATGTTACTGTGCCATGCATGTATACGGCGGCGCGATTTCTACAGGTTCTCGGTCTAACCATTCCCCTCCTTGCCATCGTCGCCCAACTCAACGAACGAATCACCCTCGGGCAGATGCTCGGTTTTCTCGTCGCGTCGATGACCGTGTTCATAATCGGCCACACCCTGCAGCGCTACTCGGGCCAATAACCGCGTGGAATCGGCGGGCAAAGGGATCCACCGTCAACTAGGCCACTACTTTGACCGGCCGTATAATGTCTCAGGCAAACGCTTGCCGGAGATCGCCAGATGGTGGATTCGCATATGGTTCGACGCACCAGCGCCATCATTGCCCCGCTGCTAACGGTGTGGCTGGCGAGCACCGCCGCCTTCGCCCAGCCAATGCAACTCCGCGCGGGACCGGCGGGGCGCCGTGAGTTGTCGCCACCGCAGGTCGACCTGATTTCCAGCACGACCGCCGCTCGGCTCGAACAAGTACGAGCCTTGGCGGCCGACAAAAACTGGGATGAAGCAATCGATATCCTGCAGCAGCTTGCGGCCGACGATTCCAGTCGCGTTGTCGATTTGGGTGATGGCCGATTCGTCCCCCTTCGAACGTATTGTCATCTGCAGCTTTCCAGGTTGCCGGCAGAGGCGCTTACCGCATACCGTCGCCGCGTCGACCCGCTCGCCGAACGGTGGTATGTCGCTGGATTGAAAGAGCATGACGAGCGGCTCTTGATGCGCGTCGTCGACGAGCTGTATTGCAGCTCCTGGGGCGATGATGCTCTGCTGGCCCTCGGCGAGCTGGCGCTGGAGCAAGCCGACTACTCGGCCGCACGGCGATGGTGGGAGCAGATCAGTCCCTTGTTGCGAGATCCAATCGGGCGGCCCTTGTGGGTCGCTCTGCGTGATATTGACCTGAACGCCCACTGGCCGCTCGTCGAACGCCGCTGGCGTGAGCGACCGAAGTCGCCGACTTGGCTTTCCTATCCCGATACGAGTTTAGATCTGGCCGATATTCGAGCGCGGCTGGTGTTGGCGTCGGTCCGCGCGGGCGACTCGAATCGCGCGGAGTTGGAGCTCAATGTGTTCCGCCGGTTACACCCGCACTCCGCGGGTCATTTCGGTGGACAAGATGGACCATACGCTGAATCACTCGAACGACTAATTGCGGCAGCGAAAGAATGGCCCGCAAACACTCGCGATTCTCAGTGGGAAACATTCGCCGGTTCGCCGACCCGATCATCGGCCGCACCAAAGCTCGGCCCGATCATCGGCCCGGGGTGGGCAGAGCCGGTCCAGTTGGCAGCTACCCCAATCGCTCGTCGTGATCCGCGGCGTGCTCGTGTGCTTTTAGGGCCGTTCGTCTGGGTCGAAGAAGGAGGCCAGCCTGCCGCTCGCGAGATGCAACGCACGTTATCCTGTTTTCCGGTCGTTTCGCATGGGCTGGTGTTGTACAGCGACGGCGAACAAATTCGGGCGGTTGATTTTTCGACCGGCTTTCCCGCCCTCACTGGCGCGAGAGCTCCGACCGGCGAAGATGCATTTAACTCGCGCGAATCGATTGTCCACGGCGTGCCGCGGCATACCTTGACGGTTGCGGACGACGTAGTTTACGGACGCGTTGGCCGGTCGGCTACGGCGCGGCTGGAGTCTGGCCGCAACACGCCTGGCGACCGGTTAATTGGCCTCGATCTAAACCGCGAAGCGCAACTAGTTTTTGCGCGCGGCCGGAGAATGGAACATGGGCGTTCGATGGTGTACCGGTGAGCGACGGGCGTCGCCTATTCGTGGCCATGCGGCAAGGTGACATCACGCCGCATGCCTATGTCGCCTGCTTCGATGCCGCGAATGGCAGACAGCTATGGCGAACTTCGATCGGCGCCGCCGACACACTCGCCGGTGGTTTGGGCGACGAAATCACGCACAACTTGCTGACGCTTGCGGGGAAGCACATCTACTTCAACACGAATCTGGGACTGGTCGCGGCACTCGATACACACGACGGCAGCATCTGTTGGTTGCACCGCTACGAGCGGCGTTCCAATCAGCAACTGGACGCCCGTTCGACTGAGCCGCTGCACGCGAGTCGCGACCCGTCGCCATGCCTTTACCAGGACGGCCTGGCGATTGTTGCCCCCGCGGATACGCCGAACATTTTCGCGCTGGATGCCGTTACCGGCAAAACAGTCTGGACCAGCGACCTATTGCCCGACGCGCTGCATTTGCTGGGCGTGGTGCGGCGAAACTTGATTGTCAGCGGCAACCGGTTGGCTGCACTGGACGTGCTCTCGGGAAAGTTGAAATTCGTATGGCCAGAGAGCCAGCAGGCGGGAATTCGCGGCATGGGCCGCGGCCTGGTGGCTGGTGACGAGGTTTTTTGGCCGACCCGCAACGAGATTTATGTGATCCAAGCCATGACCGGCGGCCAAAGCCGCAACCCGATTCCACTCGGCACGATCAGCGATGCGGGAGCAAACCTGGCGGCAGCGAATGGGAGGCTTGTGGTCGCCGGGCCGGACAAGCTCATGACATTTGGCCCTGGGATTCGCATTCCTCCGAAGAAAAATGACTCAAAGAATGATCGCCTCGCGACAAGCAATTAAATTGCCGAACTGGTCACCCTGAACTCTCAACCCTCAACCCTGAACCCTCAACCCTTCATGCCCGAAACTGACGACATTCAAGCTGTCGAGCGCATCAGCGAAGCATACCGCAACATCACCGATGAAGTTGCCAAGCGCATCGTCGGGCAGCGCGAAGTCATTGAGCAGTTGCTCATCGCACTGTTTGCCCGCGGCCATTGCTTGCTTGTCGGCGTGCCCGGCCTGGCCAAGACAATGATGATTCGCACCTTGGCCGACGCCTTGTCGCTCGAATTCAATCGCGTTCAATTCACGCCCGATTTGATGCCGGCCGATATCACGGGCACCGAAGTGATTCAAGAGGACAAGCTTTCCGGATCTCGCGATTTTCGTTTTTTGCCGGGGCCACTGTTTGCCAACATCGTGCTGGCGGACGAAATCAATCGCACGCCGCCGAAGACCCAGGCCGCGTTGCTGGAAGCCATGCAAGAGCAGCAGGTAACCATAGGTGGGCAGCGGCATCTGCTCCCCAGCCCGTTCTTTGTACTGGCGACGCAGAATCCAATCGAGCAAGAGGGCACGTACCCGCTGCCGGAGGCCCAACTCGACCGGTTTCTGTTCATGGTGCTCGTGGATTACCCGGACGAAGAGGAAGAGCTGGAAATCGTGAAACGGACCACGGCGGACGTTTCCGCGCAGCTCACGGCGGCACTATCGGCCGAAGATATTTTGGAATTGTCGCGAATCGTTCGCCGAGTGCCGGTGGCCGACCATTTGGCCCGATACGCGATCCAGTTTGCCGCCGCACCCGCGTCGGCTATGGCGATGTGCCGAAAATGGTAAGTGAGTATGTGAGTTGGGGAGCTGGTCCACGCGCGAGCCAATACCTGATTCTCGCAGCCAAAGCGCGGGCAGTGCTCCACGGCCGATACTATGTCAGCGGCGACGACATTCGTGCCGTCGCGCGGCCGGTCCTGCGCCACCGCATCGTCACGAATTTCAATGCAGAGGCTGAGCGCGTAAAGGCGGACGATATCGTGAGCCACCTGATGGAGACGCTACCCGTGATGGAAGGTACTGATGCGGCATAAGGCGCGTTAGGGAAAGACAGCTTCGCCATTTGTTCGTCGACGATGCGGACGTCTCGGCTTGCTTTTGCTTGGATTCAGATCCGAGATAGATACTGAAAAGTCAAATGCCGTCTTCCACTGCTACCGCCAGTCCGCTGCTCGACCCGCGCACGCTAGCTCAGTTGCAGGGACTCGAGTTGTGCGCCCGGCGGATTGTCGAGGGTTATGTCGCAGGATTGCATCGCAGCCCGTATGAGGGGTTTTCCAACGAGTTTGCCGAGCACCGGGAGTACGCCCCCGGCGACGATTTGCGATATGTCGACTGGAAGGTGTTCGGCAAGACCGACAAAGTGTATCTCAAGCAATTTGAAGAAGAGACGAATCTCATCTGTTATTTGCTGTTGGATACAAGCGAGAGCATGAGCTACCAGGGGCCTAGTTCGCCGATGTCCAAGCTCGCTTATGCCCAGTGCGCCGCTGCGTCGCTGGCTTACTTGGTGCTCCATCAGCGCGATAGTGTAGGACTCGTGACGTTTGACCAGGAAGTCCGCCAATTGATTCGGCCCAGCAGCAGCCCGACGCAACTGAAGCAACTACTCACGGTGATGGAGCAGACCACCGGCGCGAAAGACGCGCACCGGCCCAATCTTTCACGACCTGGCCGAGCGGCTTACCCGGCGAGGAATCGTGGTGATCGTCAGCGACTTGTTCGACGATGTGGACCAGATACTGGCCGGGCTGACGCACTTTCGCCACCGCCGACACGATGTGATCGTACTCCATGTGCTCGACCCGGCGGAACTCGACTTTCCCTTTCAACAGGTCACCATGTTCAAGGGTCTGGAAGCGCTTGGCGAAGTGGTAACCGAACCCCGCAGCCTGCGAGCCGCGTACCAAGAGGAAGTGCGGTCGTTCCTCAAGCGCGTCCGGAGTGGCTGCCGCGCCCGACAAGTCGATTACCTCACGGTGAGAATTGACCAGCCGCTCGACACGGTGTTGACTGCCTTCCTTTCGGCGCAAGAAGCGCGTCAAGTGATTCTCGTTCGAACGTCGAGCCAGAGGAACGAGAAAGTTTGTAATTGTGAGCGCCCAATTTTTCCTTCTCGCCTTCGGCTTCAGTAACCTGGCCATGCTAGGTTGGCTGGCAGCCGCTGCTGCGCCGCTCTTGATCCACCTGTGGAGTCGGCATCGGTTTCGCGAAGCACCTTGGGCGGCGATGCAGTTTTTGCTGGCCGCGCTGCGTAAGAACTCGCGCCGGCTGCAGATTCAGCAATGGCTGTTGCTGGCGTTGCGTACGTTTCTGATCGCCATCGTGGTGCTCGCGGTAGCGGAGCCTTACGGCGAGAATTCTGCGGCAGGTAGTGCGAGCGCGCCGGCCCACAAAGTGCTCGTCATCGACGGCTCATTTTCAATGGCGTACCGCGATGGCGAAACGAGTCGTTTCGACCTGGCCAAGAGTTCCGCCGCCGATCTCGTGCAGAGCAGCCGGGCCGCGGATTCATTCACCGTAATCCTCATGGCACGTCCTGCGAAAACGATTGTCGGCCGCGAGACTGTCGACCACGCTGCTGTCCGAACTCAAATCGAATCGCTTGCACTGGCGCACACGACGGCCGATCTCGCCGCCACGTTGGACCTCGTCGAAACCGACTTGGCGGAAGTCGCCAAAGAAGCACGAGTGCCGCAGCAGTTTGAAGTTTACTTTTTTACTGACTTACAGCGGTCGACATGGCAGGACGTTGAGCCGGACGCGTCCGTAGGAAAAGGCGACGCTACCTCAAACCCTTCACCGCCGGCGAGCCAAATAAACACGCGGCTGACGACACTCGCTGAACGGGCCGCGGTCACGGTGATGGATGTCGGCCAAGCGGACGCAACGAATCTGGCCGTGATGTGGGCCGCGCCGTCGGAGCCGTTCGTTACGATTGGACGGGAAGTCAGTTTTGCGGCCACGCTACAGCAATTTGGACAACAACCGCGGCCGGCATGCCGTGTCGAATTATTGGTCGACAACGTGCCAGTCTCGCAAAATTCAGTTGATGTCCCTGCCGGAGGCGAAGCGAGCGTCCGGTTTTCTCATCGCTTCAATACGCCTCGCGATCATACGGTCGAAGTGCGCGCCGCGGGTGATCAACTAACTATGGACGATAGGCGCTGGCTGGTGGTACCGGTGCGCAATGAAATCCGCGTGTTATGCGTAGCCGGCCGCGAGGGTGCCGCCAAATACGTCGCCGACGCGCTGAATCCCCATCCGCAGGCACAATCCGCGATTCGTCCTACCATCGTCTCCGACGGTCAACTTGCCGAAGTCGAACTCTCCGATTTCGATTGCATTTTTCTGTGCAACGTGGCGCAGTTGGTGCCCGCTGAGGCGGATCGGCTCGCTCAGTATGTTGCCACGGGTGGCGGCGTAGTGTTTTTCTTGGGAGACCGGGTGATCCCCTCCTCCTACAACTCATTTGCCCCGGGTGGCCAGAAATCGTCGCTCCTCCCCGCGAGAATCGGGGACACCGTGAACCAACTGCAATTTGGCATTGATCCACTCGACTATCGTCACCCAATTGTTGCCCCGTTCCGTGGTCGCGAACGGGCCGGATTGTTAACAACACCGCTGACGCACTACTTTCGGCTCGACACGTCGCAAAGTTCCCCGGAAGCTAAAGTCGCAGCGGCGACCCGCAGCGGCGACCCATTGATCGTGACGGCACCGGTGGGCCGCGGCCGTGTCGCAATTGTCGCTACGGACGGTTCGCTGTCGTCGATCGACGCGACGACAGGCGAGCCGTGGACCTTGTGGCCAACCTGGCCCAGCTTCTTGCCCATCGTCCGGGAATTGTTGGCCTACGTTGGCGGAAATGATCGTCAGACATGGGAACAGATGGTGGGAACAACGCTTCATGGATCGCTGGCGAATCCAACGTTATCTGCCGCCGCGGCGCAGCCGTTACAGATAACTCGTCCGGACGACCGCACGATGCTCGCCGGCATTCAACCAACGGCCGGCGGGCTGGAGTGGAGTTTTGACGACACCGATGTAAGCGGCATTTATACGCTGCGCGAATCGCCAGGGGCAAATTTGCGACAGTTTGCGGTCAATGTCGATACTGCGGAAAGCGACTTGGCGAGGATCGACGCGAAGGATCTTCCACCATCCATTTCAATTGAGACCACGCTGCGAGATGCGATAGCTGGCGGCGGCACAAGCGATATGGTTTCGCACGCTGCCTGGAGTCAGCCGCTCTTGTGGACGGCGCTGGTGATCATGTTTTTGGAATCATTCATTGCGTGGCGGTTTGGCAGGGGGGGCGTGTGAGTGGAACTTTGCCAACCTGGCTTGCCGATTGGCTCGATGTGTCGCCGGCTTCCAATGCCGACGCGGCTACATGGCATTTCGACTCGGCATGGGATTGGGCGCCTTGGGCCACCTTGCTACTCGTGCTGGGGGCAATCGCGTGGACTGTCGCTCTTTATGCACGCGAATCGGCGGTGGCTGGCCGCGGTTACCGTGCATTGTTGATCGGTCTTCGGCTGACGGCTATTGCGCTTTTGCTCGTGATGTTGGCACAGTGGGCACTCGCGCTACGGCTCACTGGCCCGCCCGCAATTGCGCTGGTGATCGACCGGTCGGGCAGCATGGGAATTGTGGATCGCTACAACGATCAAGAACTGCTCGCCCAACTTGAAAAGCGACTGCGCGACATGTGGCTTGACGAACCAACGCGTCTTAACCTGGCGAAGCTGGTGGCGACGGAGGGGGATGGCCGGTTGCTGCGAGAATTGGCCGACCGCTTTCGATTGAACGTGTATTTTGCCGCAGGTGGCGTGGAGAAACATGATTCGTCTGGCGACGTGGTGAAACTCGTCGAAGCTGTTCGAGCGCTTTCAGCCGCCGGGCCAGGCAGCCAGGCGACACGCTTGGGCGACGCCGTGCAACAAGTGCTGAACGATTCCCGAGGCGCACCACTGTCCGCGGTGGTCCTCTTCACAGACGGCGTCACGACCGAAGGTATGCCGCTAGCCAGCGCAGCACAAGAAGCGCGGCGCAAGGGTGTACCGATTGTCGCCGTCGGCCTGGGTAATTCCGAGCCGCCAAAAGACATCGAACTTGCCGACGTGCTCGTGGATGATGCAGTTTTCGTCGACGATCTGGTGAACTTCCAGTTGCGGATCAAAGCCAGCGGTCTGGCGGGCCAAAGTGCAAAAGTCGTTCTTCGGCGTGAAGGTGAGGCAACGCCACTTGCAGAAGAGATGGTCACATTACCGCCAGCCGGGGAAACAATGACCACGCTCCTGGTCCATCGTCCCACTGCGGCGGGAGAAATTTCCTATGATGTCGAAATCGCCGTCCGCGATGACGAAACCAACAAGCAAAACAACCGCCAACGCCGCAACGTGTTTGTCCGGGACGAAAAGATCCACGTGTTGTTGGTGCAAGGCTACCCCAGCTTTGAATTCCGCCATTTGAAGACGTTGCTCGAGCGCGATCGCACGATTCAGTTGGCCGTTTATCTGCAAGATGCAGACCGCGAGTTTGCCGAGCAGGACAAGTCGGCTTTACGAGCGTTCCCGATTAGCCGCGAGGAGCTCATGGAATACGATGTGCTCGTAATCGGCGATGTGGATCCCCGGCTGTTGCCGCGCAGCACGTGGCAGAATATTCGGGCATTTGTTGCGGAAAAGGGGGGTGGACTGGCTTTCCTGACGGGCCCGCGCTACCTGCCGTGGTTGTTTCAAGATAATTCGGATGTACGAGCAATATTGCCAATCGAGCTTGATTCTTCGGCTGCAGCAGGTGAGCAATTGCCGGAAGACATTTCAAGCGGGTTTGTCGTGAAGCCGACGCCGCTCGGACTGCAGATGCCGGCAATGCAGTTGGGAGATTCGCCGGCAGAGACGGCAAAAATCTGGAACAATTTGGCGCCGCTGTATTGGATGGCTAGCGAGGGCGAAACCAAGCCAGCGGAGCAGGTTTTGGCAGTCGCATCAGCACTTTCTGATATGGGTTCTCGCCAATCCGCCCTCCCGAACCCGCAATCCGAAGTCCCAATAATTCTATTCCAATACGTTGGTCCGGGGCGCGTGCTATATCACGCCGTCGATTCCACATGGCGGTGGCGACTCGGTGCCGGTGACGCTTATTTCGCTCGCTATTGGGTACAGACGATCCGCTTTCTTGCTCGCGGAAAACTTCAAAACGGCCGTGGGGCAGCCTTGTCCGCCGATCGCCGTGAATACCGCCGCGGTGAAATTGTCGAAATGCGGGCACGGTTCTTAGATCCACGTGCTGCGCCGATGGGCGATGAAGTCACGGTGTTCATCGACTCGGCGGGCCAGCGTCGACGCCGAGTTGCCCTGCATCGCAATCCGTCCGCGGAAGGCGTATTCGAAGTCTCGATAGCCGATCTAGCCGACGGTCACTATGAAGCCGTGCTTGCAGAGCCACAGTTGCCTGGAAACCCGCCGACCACGCAGTTCTCGGTCGTGGCTCCACCCGGCGACTTGGCCCGTGTGGAGATGGATTCCGCCGCGCTTACGGCCGCGGCGGAAACAACACGCGGGAAATTTTTTACGATCGCCGACGCTGATCGACTGCTCGCAGCGTTGCCCACGGGCCGCCCGGTGCCGCTGGAGAATCTTCCGCCGATCCCGTTGTGGAACCGCTGGTGGTTGCTAACCGCGTTTCTGGCGTGTATCACCAGCGAGTGGATTTTGCGGAAACGGAAAGGGATGTTGTAAAGTAGTCCTGGGTCCGGTAGCGTCGGCGGCCACGCCGAATTTACTTGGACAACGCGATTACAATTTCATTCGGCCTCCGCGGCCGACGCTAATTAGCCACGAATCGCAACCATGCATCCATTAGCGCAAAATCTTTCGTCACTCAGGCGGCAGCTCGTTCTGAGGCAGTGCGCCGCCGCCGCGTGTTGGACGGCAGCCACCCTGCTGGCGGCGGCAATTGCGCTCGGCACGGCGGATTACCTGATCCGCTTCGCCGACCCGGGATTGAGAATCATGACGACGTTCGCGCTTGTCTCGGCGGCTCTGTGGGCCACGTATCGCTGGTGGTATGTACCAAGTCGGAATCAGCTGGCGCCGCTGGCCGTTGCCCGGCGCATTAAAGCGCACTTTCCGCAGCTTCGTGACATGCTCGCCAGCAGTATGGAGTTTCTCGAGCAATCGGAAGACGATCGCACAGCGGGCTCCGCCCAACTGCGGCGCCTGGTTGTTGCCGAAGCACAGTCCGCAGTCGAGCGACTGCCACTGGACGATGTGATCGATCGCGGCCCACTCCGCCGCGCTGTAAAGTGGCTGGCCGCTCCAGTGATAGGTCTGATGGTCATACTGGCTTTCGATGCCAGCGCCGTGGGCATCGCCGTAACGAGACTCATTGCGCCGTTGGGTTCCACACAGTGGCCGCGCACACATCACCTGGCATTTCGAAATATACCTAAGCGGATGGCGGCGGGACAAACGTTTGAAGTTGAACTTATCGACACTGCCGGTTCGCTTCCGGACGATGTGCGCATCGAATACCGCGTGTCCGACCGGGCAAGCCGCGAACCGACGAACGAGCCAATGACCGCGCTGGCGAGGCGATGCTGGCCCGCCGGGAAAATGTTCGTCAATCCTTCGCTTTTCGTGCCGTTGGGGGCGACGACCATACCATGCCGTGGCATTGGGTCGAAGTCGTCGAGCCGCCCCGGCTCGAGGCGTTCTCCGTAATCGCTCATCCGCCGGCGTACACGGGGTTGCCAAGTGCGTCGGCCGAAGGGCACTTGGAAGTGCTTGTCGGCTCGGGACTGGAAGTCCGTGGAACTGCAAATGAATTGCTGAGCGCAGCGCGCATTTTGATAGAAGGGATCCCACCTATCGCAGCGACAATCGGCGCCGACAACGCAGGCGACAATCGACGCGCGTTTCGCATTGGTCCGGACCAGTGGGTCGCCAGCGAAAGTGGCCCCTACCGAGTGGAATTGTCGAATGCCGATGGCATCGCTAGCGTCGTAGGGCAGTGGAATCTTCGCGTGCAGCCGGACCAGCCGCCGACGGTTTCGTGGACGCGACCAGCGGAAGATCTGTACGTCACTGCCGCTGCGATTGTGCCAATCGAAGTCTCGGTGACGGATAACCTGGCGATCGAGCGCGTCGAACTTCTGTACGAGCATGTAGGCACCCGAAGCGACCGCGAAACGAACCAGGCGCCGCGCGAGTCGGCGAAATTGCGCATCGACATTTACCGCGGACCTTCAAAGCCTGTCGTTAATAAGAGAGGTGTCGGTGGGCTCGAGGCAGAGACGCGCAATGTCAAGTACCAGTGGAACCTGGCCTCGCTGCAATTGCCGGTGGGCACGGCGTTGATTTGTCAAATCGAAGCCACCGACTATCGCCCGGGCACCGGTCGCACGGCAGCGCCGCGCCGGATCACGATCATTTCGAATGATCAACTCAATGCCAGGCTTGCCGATCACCAGGCGAGAATTGTGAGGCAGCTTGAGCGAGCGCTAGCTCGCACGCGCACAGCGCGCGAGGACGTGCGCCGACTCGAAATCCAGCGGCAGGGCTCCCCGGCGCTTTCTAATGACGACCGCGTCGCGCTGCAAACCACAGAACTACAGCAGCGGCAGGTTGGCCAGTCGCTCGTTGATCCAGCGGCCGGCGTGCTCGGATCGATCAATTCGCTGATCGGTGAGATTGAGATCAACCAGGTTTCCGCGTCCAATTTTCGTGTTGCCATGGAGCGAGTACTCGCCGAGCTTGATCGATTATCTCGCGGTCCGTTGAATGTTGCGGAGAGCGAGCTGGTCACTGTGCGCAAGTCCGTTGAAGAATGGGCCACTCGGTCCAGCGATGCCGGTGGTGAATCGGCCTCTGCAGATGCTGCCCAATCGCAGCACCTGTTGGAATCGCTTTCAGACGCGGGAAATGCCCAGGACGGCGTAATTGCCAGCCTCGAACGTCTTATTAGCGAGCTGTCTGGCAGCGCGGATGTTCGCCGGCTGGCCCAACGGCTTGCCGAGTTGCGCCGAGATCAAATCGCTCACGAGCAAATAGTGCGGGCTGAGATTGGACTGGATACTCTTCCGCTGCAGCTCAACGAGCTCAGCCGGCGCAGCGTGGGAAGCTCGACAAAGCGGCCGCCGGACAGTCGGCCATGGTCACGCGTTTCGAAAGTATCGTACAAGCGATCGACGGTGTGGCGCAAGAGCAGTCTGCGCAGGACGAATCGGCAGCCGAAACTGCCGCTCACGCCGTGGAGCTGGCCCGCCGGCTGGCAATTGCGACGAATATGCAAGAAACCTCGCGCGACTTAAGCGGGAATCGTGTCGGCCAGGCTTTGGCTCGCGAAGCGCAAATCGCGGCCGATCTACAGCAAGTGCTCGAAGCACTGGATAACACGCGGCGTCCCGAGCAGTTAGTGAAGCAACTTCGCCAGGCGGAGGAGCGTTTGGCAGAACTTCGAGAACAGGTGGTGACGCTACGGCAACGAATCGCGGCGGAGGAACAGCGCGCCACAACCGCGTCGAATTCGCAACAACTCAGCCAGCTCGCTGGTTCCCAACAAACACTGCAGCGTGAGACGGAGCAGCTTGCCGGGCAGCTAAAGCGGCTGCAGGCCGCCGATGCCAGCGAAAGTACACAGAACGCGGCCAACCGGCTCGCAAACACGCCGGGAAGTAAGGATCGCGAAAATACCGATGGACAGCAGCCGGCACGCAGCAGTGAAGTCCAGCAGGCGGAGCAAGATTTGGAGCAGGCGGCGCAACATTTAGCCAACCAGCGCCAGCGGACCGAGAATGAATTGTCGCTGGAGTTTGTTCGCCGCTTTCAAGCCGAGCTGGGCACCATGGTCGAGCGACAAAAGAAAGTGATGCACGACACGGTCCAGCTTGACGCCGCTCGAAAATCTGATTCGTCGCCCGATGAGTCGATATCACAACGCGCATCCAAGTTAGCTGTGGAAGAACGCGGGCTTGCAAATTTGGCAGGTGAACAAAGTGAATTACTCTCCGGTTTAGGTGCCGTGCGAATGGGTTTGGACGAGGCCGAGCGCCGACTCGCCGCGGCTGCCGCAATATTGGACGATCGTGACAACGGCCCACTGCGCAGCAAGCCGAACGGCACGCACTTGACCGCCTGGAAGGGATGCTGCAGGCGTTCGCTCAAACGGCAAGCGAATCGGCAGCGGGTCAGGCCGCGCCAGCGGGGAACAGCGCCAACCCACCCGGCCAGCCGCCGCCGCGCCGTCCCACGTTCGAGCTCCTGGAAGTTAAAATGCTACGCATGCTGCAGGTCGATTTGAACGACCGGACACGGGCCGTTGAAAACCAATTGGCAGGTTTGAAGCCGCCAATCGAAGAACATGAGCGAGCCGACTTGGCTCGAGAAGCCCAAGAATTGCAGGCGGAGCAACGCCGCTTGGCCGAGCTAGTCCAAGGGATGCTCACACGTGATAATGGGGAGGGTGGTCAGTAGTTGGTCGTTAGCCTGTTAGTCGCGAGCCGTCGATATTGAGTGCGCGGTACTTCGTACTCAGTGCCACGTATTCGGCGTGACAAATGCGAGGCAGACCAATAGAGCAGGATCGACATTTATCATTCTGCATTCATGCAGCTTAGTGACTTTATGAACATACTTATTGCGCTCTGCTTGTGGCTGATTAGTTCGACTGCGGTTATTGGACAGGCCGTTTCACCGAGCACCAAGCCGTCAGCCCCGACTGGCAGTGAATCTCTCGGCAATCAATTGCTCAAGGATCTGCCGGCAACAGTTCCGCCGGCAATCCCAAAAACTCGCGAAAACGGCGCTTCACGCGCCGGCGAATCGCCTGCGCAGTCCCATGCCGCCAATCGACGCTGCCGGCGAGGATATCGGCGGGCCTTCCGGTCCGCTCTTGCTCGCGCACGTACGAAACGACATGCGGCGGGCCGAGATGTTGCTCGGGCACCCCGCAGCCGTACCAACTACGATTCAACAAGCAGGCACAGTACAGAAGCGCGTTGTGGCCCAACTTGACGAATTGATCGCCGAGCTTTCCAAGCAATGCCAGGGTGGGCAGGGCCAGCCGAGCAACAACCCTTCGCCACAACCGAGCCAGCGTTCCGAGGACAAGGCAAGTAAGCCGAGTCGTGCGACCAGCCCTGGTAAGTCGCCGGCCCACGATTCAAGCGATCCAATCAATCGCGCCAATGCACAAACGGTCGAGAAGGGCGAGGTGGACGAATTAGTGAAGCATCTTTGGGGACACCTGCCGGAGCGGAGCCGTGAGCAAGTACTGCAATCGTTTTCCGATGAGTTCCTGCCAAAGTACGAGTTGGAAATCGAGCAGTACTATCGGCGGCTGAGCGAAGAGCAGGGGGAACGGCCACAATGATTCAACAATTCCGCATCAATGCATTGTTGTTCTCGGCAAAAGTTGTTTGTTTACTCGCAGCGCTCGGGACGGCAGCCGCGGCATTACTCGTCGATGCCGAACACGCTCGGGCGCACGAAGGCGAGCATCCTGAGCCAGTCTTCACGGATAAGGAGCAACACCGGCCCACTCCGCTTCCCGACCGGGTGGTTCTGACGTGGAGCGGCGATCCGACGAATTCCATCGACATCACATGGCGGACCGATACGACGACCGGCGACCCGATCGTCGAGTATGCCCGCGCCGACAGCCTCGTTGGCAATCTGCGCGAAGATAGTGTGCCGCACAGCAACCGCGTCGCCGGCTCAAAAGTTGAATTCACTTCGGATCTGGGGACCTGCCAGGTGAATTCAGCGCAGCTGAAGGAACTAAAGCCGGCGACGATGTACGCCTACCGAGTTGGCGACGGACGTCATTGGAGCGAGTGGTTCCAATTCCGCACGGCCAACAATGAAGACGATGCATTTA
Source organism: uncultured Planctomycetota bacterium (assembly GCA_963786455.1). Taxonomy (GTDB): domain Bacteria; phylum Planctomycetota; class Planctomycetia; order Pirellulales; family Lacipirellulaceae; genus JABDGM01. Next base: position 208,608 of record CAWAZX010000028.1, read on the forward strand.
CGTTCGTTTACTTTGGCGATGCTCAGAATGCAGTCCGCTCGCTTTGGTCGCGCGTAATCCGCGAGGCGAACCAGCACGCGCCGAGGGCCGCATTCATGCTGCACGCGGGCGATTTGATCAACAACGAAAACGACGACGCCGAATGGGGAGAATGGTTCGGCGCCGGGAGCTGGCTCAACGGAATGATTCCGGTCGTCGCCACGCCCGGCAATCATGAGTACGACGATGACGATCGTTTGTCGGGCCACTGGCGGCCGCAGTTCGCTTTTCCAATGAACGGACCGTCGGGTCTGGAGGAAACGGTCTACTGGCTCGATTACCAAGGTGCCCGAATCGTGTCGCTCAACTCGAACGAACGCATCGACGAGCAACGCGATTGGCTGAAGTCAGTCCTATCCGAAGCTGACCGGCCGAAATGGACGATTGTCACATTTCACCACCCAATTTATTCCACTGCGGGTGACCGCGATAATCCCGGCCTGCGTGCCGCATGGCAGCCAACCTTGGAAGAACAAGGCGTCGACCTGGTACTACAGGGCCACGACCACTCGTATGCCCGCACGGGGCTGGGCGGACCGACGAACGTGCCAGAAGGCCTCCGCCGCAAGAGCAGCAACACGGTCTACGTAGTGAGCGTGAGCGGTCCAAAAATGTACCAACTCCAGAAGCACTGGACGTTTTCAAGGGAAGCCTCGGGCGTGCAGCTATTCCAGATTATTCGTGTTTCGCCGGAACACATCCGCTACGAAGCGCGGCTCGCCACCGGGGAGCCATACGATGGCTTTACACTCGTCAAAGATGATGAAGGCAAAACGACTCTGACAGAGCAAATCCCCGCCAAAGCCGAAATCCGCGAGTAGCGATCAACTCAGCTGCAGGTCCCCACAAGGGATTTCTCTCCATTTGCCATACAAGCTTTGGCGCCGGCCGCAATGAATTCGACTCGGTCACGGCCGCCGTGCTTCGCACCATACATGGCAAAATCGGCCGTACCGATGGCCGTTGGAGCGTCGATGCGGGTTCCAGCCGGGACGAAAGTCACGCCGAAGCTCGCCGTAAAATGTAACGGTCCGGAGGGCGTGTTGACGGTTGCCCGATTGAGCGCCGACCGCAGTCGCTCCGCGTGGCTGATCGCGTTGATCTGATCGCAGCCAGGTAATACGACAAGGAATTCTTCGCCACCCAAGCGACCCACGGCGTCGTATGGCCGGATCGAATGGGACATGATTTGTGCCGCTTCACGCAATACATGGTCGCCGACGAGATGACCGTAGGTATCGTTAATCGATTTAAAGCGGTCCAAGTCGGCGAGCACCACGCCCACGCACGTGCCTTGTCGGTCGGCTCGTTCCAATTCGGTCTTAAGCAGGTCAATAATCGAGCTGTGGTTCCACAGTCCCGTGAGTGGATCTCGCGCCGCAAGCTCGCGGAGCGTCTCGCGAGCCGCGGTGATTTGGTCCAGCAGGCAGAGGATCCGCTTGCCGGTACGGAGCCGGACCCGAAGCTCTTGAGGATCAAAGGGCTTGCGGATGTAGTCGTCGGCACCGGCTTCCAAGCCTTCGACGACGTCGCTATTTGCCTGCTTGGCAGTCAGCAGCAGAATGTACACGTAGCTTTCGTCCTTACCTTGACGTAGCTCTCGGCAAAGCTGAATGCCATCTAGTCCGGGCATCATCCAGTCAAGAATGGCAAGCTTCGGCACATCATCACCGTGCAGAATCTGAGAAGCTTCCAGCCCGTCCTTGGCTACGACCACGTCGTAACCCCAGCGGCGTACCGAAGTCTCAATCAGACGTCGCGAAACAAGCTCATCGTCCGCTACAAGAACTTTCATGCCTTTATCCCTGTTGCCACCGTTGTAAGCACTGTCTGCAATCGTTGATATTCGTTCTTCAAAGTGTTGAATGATTGCGGTGCCTGTTGTAAGTCGCCTGACTTGCCGATCGTTTCCAATTCCAGAGCTGCTTCGGCACACGTGGCAGCGCACATATTCTTGAGTACGCCCTTGAGCGTGTGCGCCGCGCGGTTGATTTTATCTCTGTCCCGGGATGCAACGGCCGACTCGATTTCCGTCAACAAAAGTGGAGAACTCGAAAGGTACAGTTCAATCATCTCGTCGAACAGTTCCAGGTCGCCCTCGACTCGGGCACGCAGACCTTCCATATCGAAAATGTCAGTCGCCGGAGGTAACGGTTTCATCGATTCGCCCGTAGCAGCAGGTTTTGCCATAGTCTCTTGAAAACCAGTGTTGTCGGATTGACGCCAACGCTCGGAGCGTTCGTGGCTTGCGACTGGGCTCCAGCGCTGGAGAACATCCATTAGCGCTTTGGAATCTACCGGCTTCGCCAGGTAATCGTCCATGCCGGCGTCCAGGCAACGTTCTCGATCACCTTTCATGGCATGCGCCGTCATGGCGATGATTGGAATGTGACGGCCACTTTGATTCTCCAAGTCGCGAATGGCAGCAGTCGCCTCGAGTCCATCCATTTCCGGCATTTGTACGTCCATCAGCACGAGGTCGAAATGCTCGCAAGCCAGCGCGGCCAATGCTTCCTTTCCGTTATTGACCGGTTGGACCAGATGACCGCGTTTCTCGAGTATGCTGACGGCCACTCGCTGGTTAACTATGTTGTCTTCCGCAAGGAGAATGTTCAACGGCATAGAGGGCCTGTTGGTGATCTGTTGTGCTAATTCGGGCCGCGGCTTCATTGTTGAGGTGTGCCCCAGTACGTTTACCAGCGCATCGTGCAGCTCGGACTTGGCAATTGGCTTGCGCAAGTAGCGGGCAATCCGCAAGTCGCGGCAACGTGTTGCATCTTCATCGCTATCGGCCGATGAAAGCATCATGATGGTCGTGGCGGCCAACTTCGGATCGGCCTGGCAAAGGCGAGCAACCTCGAATCCGTCCACTTCCGGCATCATCGCATCGAGTAGTACAAGCGCAAATGGTTTCCCTTGGTCGGCCGCACCGCGTAACGTCCTCATTGCGGCTGCGCCATTGTTCTCGCACGTCGGCAGCATCTGCCAATCGCTCACCGCTTCTTGGAGAATTAGGCGGTTGGTGTCATTGTCATCGACGATTAGTACCCGCACTCCAGCTAGTTTGCCGTTGGCCGATGAGGGTTGAGCTTCGACTGTTTTCCTCATATGGAACAACGCGGTGAAATGGAACGTGCTGCCTTTGCCCGGCTCGCTTTCCACACGAATATGCCCCTCCATCAGCGAGACCAGGCGGCTACAGATGGCCAGACCCAAACCGGTGCCGCCAAAGCGACGCGTCGATGAGCAGTCGGCCTGCGTGAATGCCTTGAAGATATCTCGCTGGTGCTGCGGCTGGATACCGATGCCAGTGTCGCGGACGGAAAAGTGGATTCGCACGCGCCCGTCGTCGGTAGACTCGGCTTCGGCATGTACCACAACCTCTCCCTCTTGCGTGAACTTGATGGCGTTGCCGATCAAGTTCACGAGCACTTGCCGTAGTCGCAATGGATCACCAATAAGCTTGCACGGCGTATCGCGGGAAATCTGATACGCAAGTTCTATTTTCTTTTCGTGTGCTCGCAGGCTGATCAACCTGACCGTGTCGCTGATTACCTTTTCAAGATCAAAGTCGATGGCATCCAGCTCAAGCTTGCCCGCCTCGATTTTGGAAAAGTCGAGAATATCGTTAATGATTCCCAAAAGGGACTCGGACGACGTCTTCACGATTGCGAGATTGTCGCGCTGCTGATCGCTTAGCTCACTGTCGAGGACGATATCCGTCATGCCCATGATGGCGTTCATCGGCGTGCGGATTTCGTGGCTCATGTTGGCCAGAAACTCACTCTTTGTACGGTTCGCGGCCTCGGCAGCTTCCTTGGCCAATCGCAGCTCGGCCTCACTCGCACGAAGCTCTTTGGTGCGTTCGACGACTTTGTTTTCAACGATAATGTTGGTGGCTTCTAACTGCGCTGCGCGATGTGCGATGCCTTCCATCTCGCGCATACCGCGTACGCAGGAGTAAATTAGGACGATGTCTTCGAAAACTACCCAGCCGGCGTGCTCCAGCCAACGCCACCAACCCGGCATGAGCACACCATACACGGATTGTGGCCAGTACAACCCGCGCGCAAAGTGGTCGGTAGCCACTACCGTCGATGCGGTGATAAGAACCTTCCAATCGCGATAGAATGCCAGAAACGCTAGCGACCCGAATACGTGAAAATGAGTTTCAATCCGTCCACCGGAGATGTGAATGAGGATGGCGGACGTGCACATCTGGGCGACGGCGATGGCATGTCGCGTGACGACTTTGCCCGGATGCCAAATCGCCAGGGCGATCGGCAAGCTATTGATCAGGCCGCCCAGTCCGATGGCGGCCCACACATGGGGATGCACCTGGCTCGCGGCGGCGGACCAGGTCCGCGGCGAAATCCATACGGCGGCCAGAATGCCCGCCACCCATTGAAAGAACAACAGCGCAGCGAACATGCGGTCGGTACGCACGTAAAGTTGCTGCCGATGCTCGTAAAACAATTCCGCGGAGCGAGTATGAACCGTGGAATCGGGTCCGAGAGTAAAGGTGGAATCTGACATGCGACTTTGCGTTAGTTCTTGCTTATCAAGGGTTCAGAATTGGGCAACCGAACACAGGCGTCTCACGAGTTTCTCCGGTCGAACCGGCTAGATACGACTCGATCGCGCCTCGACCCGGGTTATCGCCCGCATGCCCTCGGGCTAACGTAATGCCGCCGCTGAACAACAATTCGCCGGCCGCGTTGTAGAGCAACGTCTGGCCAGAGGTGGTGGCCTGAAATAGTCGCGCTTCGACCCCGTCAATATCGCGAATGACGTTCACACCGGGTGTCCCGGCGGCCGTGAGCCACTGGTCCGTGTGATCCCACGTTTCCGCTGTGTCTGACGGCTTGAAGAACACAACATGTGTCGCCACGGTGTTTGGGCAGCGGGTGAGGATTTTCGCCAGTTCGCCCAGGCTAGCCCTGGTGCAGGGACATTTCGGATGCGCGAACATCACCAGAGTGTGGCACTGGTCACTCAAATGAAGGCGGCTTGCCTGCGGCCAATGGCGCGGCGCGGCGCCGGCAACACCAGCCGTCGTATCGTATCGGGCAAGCAACGACAGACCGGCGACGACGCTGCCTAACCACACGCATCCGACCACCAGCCAACGTAACCGTCGTGATGTTGATCGCGAGTCTTGTGTACGGGGCATGGGACCTTCGCCATCGCGCATTCGTTACGGCGCAACAAGCACAGCACGCTGATTCTCAGCTGAACCATAGGCCGCACGCGCGATAAGCGACGTGTTGTGTTGCGCCCAGCCGGGCACGAAACGCGTCCGTAAGCCGAGATTCTCCCGCTGATTTGCCCGCCGATGCGCTACTAACGGCAGAGTCGGCAGAATCGGCCGATTCGTTTCAAGACGCGCGTTGTCGGTGCGGGCACTGTCACCCTGCCGTTATACAAAATCCATTAGGGAAAACTGAGCGCCTAGAACTGGCTGAGCGGCAAAGCCGAGCCATTTTTCCAGCAGCGTCGCGTACACCGAGCGGAAGTCGGTGTGGAACTTGAGGTCACCTTCATCCAGGTCGGTGAGACTCGGATGCGCACCGTAGAGGCCGCCCTTGCCGGCTGAGACAATAAACATTTGCGATGCGGCTCCATGATCCGTACCCAAGCTGCCGTTTTCCTTGACGCGGCGACCAAATTCGGAATACGTGGCCAGCACCACGCGCTCGTGCAAACCATGACCTTTCAGGTCGGCATAGAATGCTCTAATCGCTGCGGCCAACTCAGACAGCAAGGCCTGATGGGCACCGGACTGTTGCGCATGCGTATCGAAGCCGCCGAGCGAGACGAAGAAGATGCGAGTGCCCAATTCCCCGCTGATCATTTGTGCGATCAGCTTGAGTTGATTCGCTAGCTGCGTGCCCGGATAGGTCGCGGCCGGACGATATTCGCGAGTCAACTGGCCGAACCTCTCCGCCGTGTGGTAGGCCGTCGTGGCGACGCGCTGCAAAAACAACAATTCGCTAGGGCTCCCGGCATTCGGCTTTGCCAAACGGCGCATCAAGTCGCGGCGAGTATCGCTTTCCGCGCCGAACCTGTGCGAAGTCGAAAGCCGTCGATGTCGGCGATCATGGGGACGTTCACCTCGGCGGCCGTCAGGGCCAACGGCAATCGCTGCAAGCCGATCGCCATAGCTGGCGTGTCAAACGCGGATTGATCATCGCAAAGATCTAGAGCGCGACCGAGCCAGCCTCGGTCAGGCGCTGCCGCGTCCAACGATGCGGACTGCCAGATATCCATCGAGCGGAAATGTGAACGATCCTGTTGCGGATATCCAACCCCCTGAACAATTGCGAGCATTCCCTCGTCGTACAATTCCTTAAGCCCGCCTAACTGCGAGTGCAAGCCCAGGTTGTCGGTGAGTTTCAAAACGGAATCACGGGCAACGGCGATGCCAGGCCGGGCCTTGTAGTACTCATCATCCGTAAAGGGAATTACGGTGTTCAGCCCGTCGTTCCCGCCTTCAAGCTGCAAAATGACGAGAACTCGTCCATTTGTATTGCTGGAGCTCGACTGATTGGCAAGCGCGGCGCGGCAGAGAAATTGGGGAGGCATTCCACCCAACGAAACCAGGCCGGCGCCGGCGGACGCACGCAGGAAATTGCGGCGGTGGATTAGCATGATTAAACTCCTCCGCTTAGTCGCACGAATGAATCGACTTCGTTCAAACCAATTGGAACTCGGGTAAAGTTAACAGCAAGTGCAAAACGCCACGCAACTGCTCTCCCAACGGTCCTGACGCGTGATTCAAATACGTCTCAATTGCCGGTTGGGCTGTCGGCACATCGCGCGCAAGCAGCAGCTCGACATAATACTCCACGGCGTCGCGCGATTCCTGCCAGCCACGCTGAGCTGCCGCCCGAGCCGGATCGGCGATTGTGCCGTATCGGCTTCCGGTGGTCAGCTCGGCAGCGAAGTTCGCCCGTCCCAACATGGTTGCCGAATTAATCCACGCCCGGCCACCTTTCCAGCCCTCGACCGTCGGCGGCTCAAACAGCAATTGGCCGAGCTGACCCATCAAATTGACCGACTCGCGTAGATTGACGGCTGAATCCAACGTGCGCTGCGTGCCGAATACGAATTCCGCCGGGCTCTTGATAATCGCATGCCGGGCGTCGGCTCCAAAAAAAATCGATGAGGAGAGCAGCGTTCGCAGCACGGGCCGCATGGCATAGTCATTTACCCGAATGCACGCTGCGAGCTCCTGCACGGCATCGTCGGGCGGCGCGGGCATCACAAAGAATTGCAGCATCCTGGTGGCCAGGAATCGCGGCGCGGCGTCGTGCTTCAAGCACAGCTCCACCACATCGTCGCCATCGAAGTTGCCGGCTTCTCCGAAGACTGTTTTGGCCGTCGCATCGCGCTGCATGCGATTGAGCCAGAATTCGTTCTTGCGAATGTGCCAGCCGCTAAACGCGCGGGCGGCTTCCTTAATATCGCGTTCCGTATAGTTGCCGACACCCAGCGAAAACAGCTCCATGAGCTCGCGGGCAAAGTTTTCGTTCGGCTGTCTTCGGCGATTCGCGTTTCCATCCAGCCACACCAGCATCGCGACATCACGGCTAACGTCATGCAACAGCTCGCGAAAGTTCCCCAAGGCGTGGCGGCGGAAGAGCGCATTCTGCGCCGCCATCTGCTGAAGCGACTGCACTTTTGCGTTCGACGTGGCAAAATGACCGTGCCAGAACAGCGTCATCTTTTCCACGAGCGGGTTGGCCGAATCGAGCGAGCGATGGGCCCACCACGCGCAGGTCGGCAATGTCGCCCGAGTTGTGCGCGACAGTGTGCAGCGCCGCATCGCGCGAGAGAAACTCCACTGATTCATTCTGTTCGGCAAGAAGCCGCTCGATTGCCGCTGCGGGCCCAGCGGATAACGCTTGGTCGATATCACCGCAGGAGGCACCCAAACGACTTCGTCGCACCAGGTGCGCCGCATCCCGCCGTGTCCAATCGCGCCGCGTGGACTTGCTAAGTTCAGACACATCGGCGTCGGGAACCGCCCTCCATGCAGGGGACAACGGGCTGACGGCAGTGGCGGTCATTTCCACTTCCCTTCGAGCCGCACTTTGAAAATGAGTGGCGACACTTCGGTAGAAGCTTGTAGCGAATCGAACCGCCGCAAGAAATCTAGCAAGGCCGCGAACTCCACTTGTGCCTCGTCGGTGGTTCGACCTTCTTGCGACATCTTTCCCACAAAGAAGCTGGTGTTCGATTCCAGAATTGCTGCGACCGATTCGAAGTGCAGCTCACCGAGCATTGTCTTCGGCGGACTCCCGGCGTCACTGTCGACCGGTTGACTTAGCTCATCGATCAATTGCTTGCACAGCGGCAGCGACGAGCTAAGGACAAACCGATCGCCCACCCGCGCCGACGCCGGCAAGAAATTGAATACGATGCCCAGATCGTCGCCCGAGGGCTTCTGCAGGTATTTGGCATACGAGACTTGCACGTCGTGATACGTTTCGGACGTGACCACCCAAGGCTGACGTCCTTGCTGGCCCGCTTCGAGATTCAAAATGGCGGCCAGCGTCTGGAACAAGAGCTGCAACAGCGCGGCCCCTTCGTCCGGACGAGCCAGCTCCACGACGATGGCCATCCCCGGCACTTTCACGCCCGGCTTGCCGTTCAAGTGCGAATAGTCCTGCGGCGCAGCCACGAAGGCAACTCGCTTGCCCAAAAGCGGTAGCACATCCTCGCCAAAATCCTGGCCGGGTAACAGATTGGCCAGGCCGGTTTCAAACTTATCGAAACCGGGCAGCACCTGTTCTTGCAACAAATCTTCTCGGTGCGAATACCAGTGGGCGAAGTCGCGATAAAGCGTGAATCCACCAATCAACTCCGGAACACGTGGCGGCGATGTCACGCCGGCCCCTTCCTCAGGAATAAATCCGCGGTGGGGTTCGTCCAGGTTCTTGTCGTCGCGGGCCAGCGACACGTTGATCGACACGCCATCGTCGCCGACATCCATCGTCGCGGCGGCAAATGGACTGGTCCGGAGCAGTTCGGCCACATCACCGAAAAGCAGCGAGCCGACGGGGTTGTCGAGCTTTTCGGGAATCGATTTTCCACCGGTGGCCTTATTCAGCAGCACCGTATCGACGAACATACGAACGAGTCGCTCTGTTTCCGTCCCATGTTCCGCACGATCCCAATCGGTCGCCTGGACCATGTCGACGTACGGCGTGCCGCCAACAAGACCGGCGGGTTGTTCGTCATGGGATTTGTTAGCGAGCTTTCGCAACGCGTCATCCAACAGCGGACGGCTCGTCGCCACAACTAACCAGTTGCCTTTCCAGGCCAGGAAACCTGCGTCCTTCGGAAACGAGTACGTCTCAATGCCGGCTAGCGATTCGGTCCGGCGAAATTGGTCCGCGGCCAGAACAAGCAGCGGATCGAGCTGCTGCCGCAAATCGGCCAGCGCGGCGGGATCGTCAGTTCGAAGGATTGCCAAGACGTCGGGCCGCGGGTTTCCTTCCTTCGGATAAACACCAACCGCCACATTCCCGCCCAACAACGACTTGGCAATTGCCCAGATATCGCTGCCAAGTTGGCGCTCCACAATCTGGCGAACGGCCTGCAGCCGGCGGTAGTCCTGCGAGGCTTCGTAACGCCGATATTGGGGCGACGCCAGCCACGCCGCAAACTGCTCGGAATCCCGCAACTGCTCCAGCTTTTCGCCCAATCCGCTGAGCTCTGCGAACGCAATGGCCCGCTCCGGAAACAATCGCGGCATGTCGACCGGCGTCTCGGCTCGAGCCGCCCGCACGCCTACCGCCAGGAACACCAGGCCGAAAACGGTCAACCACCGGCGAGCGCAGCAGAACACGAGCGACATAGGATATCCTCGAACGAGGAAGAACGAGTGGCAGCTCCACGCGAGCGACAGCCGAAAATGCCTGTTATTCGCCTATTCGTCGCCGCCGTGCCGTTCTTGCCGAAGTTTTTGATCTATTTCGGTCGAGACAGAAAATCCATGACCCCAATGGAAATTCTAATAGCTCCGTAGGCTGTTGCACAGCATCGTAAAGCCTGGAAAGGGCGGGGGGCCAACGCCCCTACGACAATTATTACAATTTGGAACTATTCAGAAGCACCAATCTTTGCCACCTGTAGGCAAAGACTTCACATACCATGGGTGCCACTGGTGCAACCCGATCAGCGCGGTACGCTGTTGGGCAGGGCCGAACGATCGCATTAAGACTGTCGACATGGATAAGAGCACCGTGAGCAACGACAATTGGGGGACTTGTCCAAAGTGTGGAGAACCCGTCCTCATCAACCCTTCGACCAATAAAATGGAACCGTGTGCTACATGCGCTTCGCGGAAGTCGCCCGGCATCGCGATCGGTGCGGTACTGCTCATGGCCGGCATCGCGGCAGTCATCGGGCTAGTCTATTTTTGCGTTCGCATCTTGCTGTGATTCGGAGATCTCGGCGTTCGCTTACTCTACATTAGCGCATCCCGCCGCTGGGCCTAGCTCTATCAATTGTTCAGCGGGATCAATCCACCTTGGATGTACGGCAGCGTGTAGACGTCGGCTGGCGCGATCGCGCCGCTGAGGGCCTTGCCGAATTGATTCCACAGCTGCTGATTTGTCAGGCCGACGTATTGCGGCGGGATATCGGGACGTGCTTCAGGGAAAGGAATGGCCTGGGCCTGCTGGCGCCAGTAGTACACGCGCTGCGACTGGAGCGGCCCGAAGTTGAGGATTACTTGATCGTTTACAAAGAACAGGAAGTTATTGTTGTCGGGGACTTGGCGGACATCGTCCAGCAGCGTGACTCGCGGCGTGCCCGCGAGACCGGTGACGAGAACGGACCGGTCGCGCAATGCGGCCGTGGGAATCAGGATATCGTGATCCGTGTTGCTAAACGTGCCGCCTCGGACCTCGTTTTGTCCCCACCGCGGCATCTCGATGCCGGTGTGGTAGCCGGTCACCGTGATATTCTCGTAGAGGACGTTGGCTTCCTGGATATCGGACTCGATTCCATAGGTGTGCTGGCCGTTAGGAATTCGGCTCACCTCGAGGTTGCGGAGAATCAAGTTCTGCGCGTAGTGCAAGCCGACCCCCACCGTGTTGTTCCAGAACTTCGAGTTTTCGAAGCGACTGCGTTGGGAGTGGGGGGATTCCTGCAGGTGGTAGCGAATCAACAGACCCATGAAGGAGGAGTAGCCGACGTTGTCTCGGAAATTGGTGACGGGGACCTGGCCGACGTCGATCGTCGGCTGACCGTTAGCAATCGAAGGATCGTCAAGATTCGCCGACAAGAATCGACCGCGCCCTGTGGATTCGACGAGGCCGCGAGTGTAGTACGCGAACGCGTGGCCTTGGTTTCCGGCGGAAATGTTTCCGACGACGGAGATGCCGGCACCTTGGAACCAAAAGCCGTCGCCCTGGTGGCCGAAATCCTGGAAGGGTGTCTCACGACTGTTGTCCGCCTCGCCGGAGCCCGTGGTGCCGATCGCCATGTTGCCATAGAAGCCGCCGATTTCGTCGCCGACTTCCGTGGCAAACGCTGAACCGTGCACGTCGTAGGCCACGTTTTGACTCATATCGACGTAGCTGCTGTGGTTGACGAATCCCCAGCCGGGGCTGCCGACCACGGCGCTGCCCTTAATAACGGAGGGATTGCCGTCTTTGGTGAGTCCGTTGCGATGGAAATGGACCGAATACCGGCCGCGCGGGTTGGTGCCCGTGCCGGGTTGCAGTTTCCAATCGGCGCCTACTACCGAATCGTTGACAATTTGGAGCTTGTCGGAGCGGCCTAGTTTGTAAAAGCCGGCGTAGGCGATATCTACATCGCGGCTATGCATGAACATGGTGTGCCCACGGCGAGCGGTGATTGCGCTTTCCGATTCGAAAACCGCATTTCTTGTAAGATGCGCTACGTGCACATCCAAGTTTGCAGCCGGAGCCACATGGGCGAACGACAGCGGCTGATCAAGTTGGACCGTGTTGCCTTGGATCGAGAGAATTCGGCGGACTTCATTCTGCCCGGTGCCGGTCACCGCGCCGGCGATGGCGATCGAATCGCCCACGCGCCAGCCGACCGGTGCGGACTTCAGCTGTAGGGCCGTTGCTCCGGCATTCACCGGGCCGGCTAGGGCCGCAATCGAACTGACTTCGGCACCATGAATCGACACTTTGCCATGGCTGATCAAGCCACGGCTGATACCGAACGGATCCCATTGGCGATCGATTGCACTGGCACCGGTAATTAAGAGTCGCGCTTGCACTCCCGGCGCAATGGGCACCGCGGCGGTTCCCATTTGGAACGTGCCTTGGCTGGAAACGACCACGGTATCCACGCGCAATTCGGTGTTCCGCGAGGGATCGAAGGATAGAGTGCCGTCAACGCGGATGGTCGCGATCGATGCGCTCAGCATCTGATTTACTTGGACCTCGATGCCAAGTGGTATAAGAATCCGCGAGCCGTTTGCCGGAATCGCGTTGCCGGCCCACGTCGATGGTTCGGACCAAGCGCCGCTGCGAACGGCGATATGTGTAACCTGGTCGTAGCGCACAAGCTCGAATAACGATAAATGCTCGCGCTGCAGCACGAGGTTTTCCACGTGCGGCACGGCCGAGTGAATCGTTTCATCCGCTTGCCGATCACTGAGCCTGTCGAGTGAATCGATCAAGTCGAATCCTTCAAGCGCGGGCAAGTGGTCGATAATCAGTGGTTGATCTCCGCCACCGGCGGTCGCGCCAAGGTTTTTCCGCCAAATCGCAAAATCAGCTGCGTCGACGACGCCATCCATGGTGCCGTCGCCCAACAAGCCCGGGGGCACACTTTTGCCAAAATTGGCCCGCCAGACGAGACGATCCGCGTCGTCCACCTTTCCGTCATTGTTGTAGTCGCCGGGCACCTCGGTCTGGGGTGGATGATGATGGTGGTGAGCTTGGTCATCAGGACCGAGAGGCTCGACGAACGTCGGCCGGTAATATGGCATTGCGCCTGTAACGAAGAACCAATCCTGGCCGCCGCCACCATGCAATACATCCAGCACGCCGTCATCAAACACGGTCTCTTCGGATTCAAGCCGAGCGGCGAATAACTCGTTTTCCATACGCTCGATCCGCGTGGCGTACACATTAGGAACCGACCACTCAGATAAGAGGGCGACGTAATCATTCGTCTGACCGTCGTAGACTGTTCTTCCGCCTAACAAGAGGTCGGTGCCGACTCCGCCATTCAAATCGTCTTGATCCAATCCACCAATCAAGACGTCGTCACCTTCACCTCCCAGAAGCTTGTCCCGGCCTGTGCGTCCGTCCAATAAATCGTTTCCAACAGAACCGATGAGAGAGTCGTCGCCGGCGCCGCCGATGAGATAGTTGTTGCCGTTCTCTCCGTCGAGCACGTCGTTTCCCTGGGCACCCCACAGCCAGTCGTTTCCCGCATTGCCTGAAAGCTTATCGTTGCCGTCTCCCCCATCTAGGCCATCTTCACCGTCGCCGCCGACAAGTTCATCATTGCCCGAGCCTCCATAGAGACTGTCGTTTCCAGTGAACCCGGAGAGCCAGTCGTCGCCACCGTCCCCGTAAAGCACATCGTTTCCTTCTTCGCCGCTGAGGTGATCGTTGCCGTCGCCGCCACGGAGCGTGTCAATTCCTAATGCACCGGCGAGCACGTCATGGCCCGCACCGCCCAGAAGCTGATCGTTGCCTTCCTGGCCATAGAGTTCGTCGATGTCGTCGCCACCGTCAAGCACATCGTCGCCCACTCCACCGACGATATAATCTTTACCACGTCCGCCTTGGAGCGAGTCGTTACCCGTCCAGCCGGAGAGCCAGTCGTTCCCATCTTCGCCGACGAGCTGATCATTCCCATCTTCACCGTTGAGATGATCATCCCCGAGGCCTCCGAATAACGAATCGTTGCCGGCGCCGCCCGCGAGGATGTCGTTGTTCGAGCCGCCAATGAAAGTATCTTTGCCGGCGTCACCATATGCCTCCGATGGCAAATGAGACAAATTCTGAAACGTGTTGTCTCCAAGGCCACCATAAAACTTGACCGCTGTGGCCGCCGAGCTGGGAAACACGCTTTGGAAGTTCCCGTCCGGATTCTGCAGCCGGACGTGAATGGCCCCGTCTGTGGCGACCTCAACGGTCGCCGTGTCATTATTCGCGGTCCCTTGAATGAAAATGGTCGATGTGCTTTCGAAGCCGATCGGGTTTATTGCCAGCAACCGGCGCTGTTCGAGTTGCTCGAAACGCGCATGCAGGCCACAGTGGTCAGGTCGGTTCCGCGACCTCTGCGCGCGGCGCAGCGAAGGGAACGGAACATCGAATAGATGGCGAGCAAGTTTCCAGAAAATTCGCAGCATAAACTATGATCCTCAGTCCATATTCCAGGCGCAACCCTCCCGGCAAAGGCATGGGCAAAGTCAGACGGTTGATGCGTACTAGCCGGCGATTCACAAAAACGAGCGTCTTGGAAGCGCAGCGAAAGCGACCGCGATCAACCAGCTACCTGTTCCACTAAACCGACGAGTTAGACGCCGTGCAGCGACGTCAACATGTCAAATCGACAATCGCCATTGAATGCAATGTTCGCAGACGATGCAATCAGATTTCGATCAATCGCAAATGGATTTGCTTGGAATTGTTTTCTCTTAACCTGCAGATTTACTACAAGTGCTAGAGTCGCGTTGCGTCTAACCATGCGAGCAGAAACATTACGGCGCGGCGTATAACTTTATCTTGCGGGAGCCGAACCCCTGAGCTTTCATCTGTCTGCAGGTGCGGCGCTTAGTGGCACTGCGGAGAAAGCCATGCATGACTTGCAATTGTGCGATGGTCGCGTGACGGGGTAATACCGATTTAGTCGCCAGATAACGAAACTGGCAGGTCGGCCAAGCTGATTTTGATACGGTATAACGAGGCAATGCGCTAAGCTACGGCCAACCAAAGTGCAGGGCCGCAAGATATGGGAATAGACGGCGAAGAAGCCAGAACGCAAAAATCCCGGTGATTTTGAAAATCATCGGGATTGCGTAGGCGCCGGAGTACCCCCAAGGGGATTCGAACCCCTGTCGCCGCCGTGAGAGGGCGGTGTCCTGGGCCTCTAGACGATGGGGGCGTGGCGGACCAAGGTCACGCTTGCGACCATAAAGTATCGGGAATTCGCTGCCTGCTGACAAGACCCGCTGAAGTGAAGGGCAGACCAGGAAACGTGTCGCTAATTGTTCTGCTACGACGTGATTCCCTTTGTAAGCGTCATGAAGGCTGTCTCCAGATTTAGTTCCTGTTCGCGCAGCAGCGTCAACTTGTGGCCGGCTCCGATCAGCAGCCCGGCCAGGTCGCTGTAGTCTTGTTGGCCATTCGTGAGCGTCACGGTGAGGTACTTTTCGCCGACGTCGACACGATCGACAATGCGCTGACTTTGGAGCAAGCGGGCGGCAGCGCCACGGTCGTCGGCTACGTCCACGTTGAGTACAGTGTGCGGCCGCACGCGCTTCAGCAGCTCGTCCACCGTGTCGTTGAATACCAGCTCGCCGCGCTCGATCATGCCGACTTTGTTACAGATATCGGCCAGCTCCGGAAGTATGTGGCTTGATACCATGATGGTTTTGCCCATCGTGCCGAGCCGCTTGAGCAGCGAGCGAATCTCGATTCGTGCCCGCGGATCGAGCCCGCTGGCCGGTTCATCGAGCAGCAGCACCTGCGGGTCGTGAAGCAGCACGCGCGCCAGGCCCAGCCGCTGCGTCATGCCCCGCGACAGGCTGGTCACCAGTGCTTCGCGCTTGTAACCCAGCTCGACTAGGTCGAGCACTTCGTCGCAAACCTGCCGACGCTTGGGTCCGCGAAGCCGGTAAGCGGCCGCAAAAAACTCCAGGTACTCGATCACCTTCATGTCATCGTACACGCCAAAAAAATCCGGCATGTAGCCGATCATGCGACGAATCTCTTTCGGCTGGGTGTAAATCGAATGGCCGCCCACGTACGCCTCGCCCCAGGTGGGATTGAGGAGCGTGGCCAGGATCCGCATCGTCGTCGTCTTGCCCGAGCCGTTGGGGCCGATGAAGCCAAACACATCGCCGCGGCTTAACGACAGGTTGATCGACTTGATGGCGAACAGCTCGCCGTATTTCTTGGTCAAGTCGCGGGTTTCTATCATCAAGTTCGACATACGGCATGAACCATCGGAAATTCGTGGCGTCACTGGTCACTAACATGACCAGTCCGACAGCAGATTGACAAGTATCACGGCTGACCGGCACTCATGGCCACGGGAATTACAAACCTATATACGACGGTGGCGAAGTCGTCGTCTATGGGCTCGCTGCTGGATTGGTCGATCAACCTGCTGCCCGCCTCCGGAACTTCGGCGACCAAAACCGCACGGCCTAGGCCGGGCCTCAGCATCTCGCTCAAATCACTTTCCGATTGGAACCGATTCGGCAACTGCGCGAACTTCAATCCCCCGGCCGCATCATAGAACATCATGAGATTCACGAGCGCGAGCTCGGACGCTCGATCGGGAGAAAACACGCCGCCTTCGGCCTGTCCGGAGGTTGTTGTGGTTGGGCTCAGAGCGCTGGTAGTCAGAATCGTCTTAGCACTGCGGGGCTCCAAATGTTCGCCGACATCGATTTGCCGGCCGTCGGCCAAATTTCCCAGCCGGTAGCCCCAATTGCCATAAAAAAGTCGTGCGTTTCGCAGCGCTCGGCCGGTTTTGTTGACGATAGAGCCGCTTGCCATGCCGTCTTGATCGACAAGGTCCGCCTCGATCAGTGCTTTTGCGGGGGCAGTCCACCGCGCGGTCAGCGATTTCGTCGACAACGTAAGGACCGGCACGTCATCGAGCGCCGCGAGGTCCGTTGAATAGCGATAGCCATGTTGCACCAACTCCAAATTGGCCGCACGAGCCTGCATTCCACCGATGCCGGTGCCGGGCAGTCCCCACCAGGAAAGCAGGGTCATCGGTGGCGAGTTCGTTCGACTCACGCCCGGCTCGACGCGCAGCGACAGATCAAACTGCCTGGCCTGCGGACTATGGAGCGTCGCCCAGAATGTGCCGCGCGCTTTTCCAGTCACGATGTCGACATCAACGAGTTCCAGCCGATTCACGCGGGGAAGCGTCGACCCTTCACGCCATTTGGCCAAAAGCAGCGCTCCCAACCCAAACAGCAGAACAATTGTTGGAAATGTTATCCAGGCCACGAGTGGTTGGCGAAGCCATCGCTGAACAAGCAGATAATCGAGAGGTCCCAACACGAACAAATACGCAATTGCGAGCACCGCAACGAGCGGGAAACCAAGTGGCGCGAGTGACGTGAACGACCGCCCGAGCCGTTGCCGCAACGCACCGGACAGGTCGCTGTAGCCGCGCGCGACAAGCGCCTGAGAGTCGTCCTGTGGCGCACTATCCGCGACGTATGGCCGCAATAGCGCTTGAAGGAAGCGATGGCGATCGGACCAATCGGCAAGTGGTGACTTGGAGAGATCCACTCCGGCAAACGTCACTTGACCCAGTCCGCGAGCAAATCGCACGACGATTGGCGGATCGGTTGGTCGCTGTCCGGCCTGCGCTTCAATTGCTCCCGTCACATCGACCAGCCGCGGGATGGATATGAAAGTGCCGGCGCCGCGGCCGGGAATCGGTTCTGCTGGCTCAGCAAATTGTTCCAGTGGCGCGGTATCCGTGAGGCGCACCACCTCAGCAACTCTTCCGGGTGCTAATGATGCAAACGGCTGGCCGGAGGCCAACAGCTCCGCGGCATTTTCTCCGCCGCACAGGAAAACAAGCCTCCCACCCATTTCGATCCAATTCACAAGTGCAGCAAATCGCTGGGCATCCGCCGCAAGTTGCCGGAGCAGATCAATTTCGCCTATGGAAATTACAAGCACGTCGACCGCATCGTAGCCCAACCATTCCGTTGGTATGTCGGCAATACTTTTCAATTCGACGACGCGCCGAGCCGATTCGCCTGCAGTCGCTTCACGATCGGCGAACGCTTGACGCAGTCCGATTTGATCCGCACCCAAACCGACGATTAACTCCGACGTTGGCGGCAATTGCAGTAAGGGTGTTGCAATGTCCGACTCGCGATCTGGGCGAAGTATTGCCTGCGCGGTGGAAGTGTCTCCATCAAACATTGCGACCCGAATGGGAGCACCCACACGACCAACTTTGGTGTAGACAGTTGCCGCTCCATTCTTTTCCGCGTCTTCCGTTGCTTGAATTGGCGCCGATGACGTTGTTTCAACTCCGTCACTATCAATCACCGTGACTTCGATCCGGGCGTCCGCGCCGGAAGGGAGGCCGCTCGTGTCGACGCGAATGGGTGTCCAGTGACCAACTTTATAGCAACCGCCGAGGCCGACTCGGATCGCAGCAATCCGCGATTGAGCGTCATCGGCCGCTTGCGCACTTGCAACGATCGGCGTGCAGCAGGCGAGCGCAAGCGCGAGCAAGACGAGAAACGCTCGGGGGATACTCTTGTGACGAGTTGCCATGCCGGCCGTTGAATCCAATGAATCGATTGAATTGCCGGTCTCTATGGTTTGCCGGCGTCGTCGCACGCACACACGAACTGTCCGCAGCCAGGGCAACCCGCGCCGTATTTTTGCCGCACGGCATCGGCCAAATCCACACCGACCACATTCGCAATCGTGGTTAGCCAGGCCAGCACGTCGGCGAACTCGGCTGCTTGCTCCTCCCGCGTGCCTTCGCGCAAAGCGGCTGCCAGCTCGCCAACTTCTTCCATCAGCCACATGAAGGTACCATCGACGCCGCGCACGATGTCTTTGTCGAGGTACATGCGGCGGATGAGTGCCTGAAAATCCTGCAGCGAAATAGAGGTTGGCGAATCCGACATAGAACTTTGAACTGGGCCGATCGCGTTCGGCACGCCTCGACCTGTTGCGGGCGAAGCCTATGATTTATTCTACACAACCTGGGCCGCGTCGCAGGGGGGCGTGTCCCACCCATTTGCTGCGAAGCGTTCACGTTCACCACGATTGCCGCCATGAATCAGACCGAGCCTGCGGGAGACGATTTTGTTACCGTCGCCAAAGTGGGCGCGATTCCAGAAGGGGAGGGCAGGTCGTTTCAGGTCGGCGATCGTTTAATTGCGGTGTTTCTACAGCGTGGCCAGTACATGGCCATCGACGACCTTTGCCCGCATATGGGCGCCTCGCTGGGCGGCGGATATCTCGACGACGAGGGCGTCGTAACCTGCCCCTGGCATGCCTGGCGGTTTTGTGCGCGCGACGGCAAATGGGCCGACAATCCGCGGCTGGCAGTCGACACCTTCGAGGTTCGCGTGCAAGGCGATCAAATTCAAGTTCGCCCGTGTCCGCGCTCGCCGTCACCCGCCACGGGTTCGTGAGTAATCGCGCATGCAAGGCCGACCACCTACAGAGGCCACTGTCTATTCGGCCGGCTTCACCTCGACGGCGATCTTTTGATCGATCTTCATTTGCAGGCCGGCCCCCTGTTCCATCGTCATTTTCTGATCGAGCTTGGACGAATGCAGCCGGCCGGCGTCGACATTGAATAGTATTTCGCCGCTCGATTCCTGCTCCTTGATCTTTGGCTGATTCTCACCTTCGTACGCCATTTTCAAGGTCGGCTGGAATACGCGCACAGTTCACGCCGTCGACATCCTTCGTGCCTTCGTAGCGATAGGTGGTTTCGACGATTTGCTTGCCGCCACCGGGGGCACTCAACTCGACCTTGGTGGCCGATTGCTCGCCGGTTGCGGTGCTTTCTCCGGCAACACCAACGCGCTTTGAGACATCATTTTCTTGAAGCCATCGGGAGTGGCCAGATCGCCCAATGCGGCGGCATTTGGACTGGCTTTCAAAGCCTCGATGAGTTTTTCCGGGATCTTTACATCCTTGATCTCGCCACGTGGTGTCATGGTCAGCTCGAATTCGGCCTCGGTCAGCGCCTTGTAGACAGGGGCCAGCATCGCCGCGAGGCCCACGGGCGCTTGATCGGATGCCGAATCGTATTCAATCACGCCGACCGGTGGCATGGTCATTTTCGTTTTTACGCGGTCGAACTTCTGGCGAATCACCGCGTCGCCACCTTCCTTGGCATCGACGACGTTCCAAATCATGTCCATCACTTGATGAATCGTCATGTTCTGTTCGCCGAGCGGACCGCCGGCGACGCCGATGGTCATGTCCTGGACCATGTTGTAATTCAGTTTCTGGCCCGTTTCGAACTTCCACCGCAATGGCTCTTGCGCGCGAGCTCCCGCCGCCGCGAACAGACTGGATACCACGGCGAGAGCTGCCAAGACGATTCCGCCGATCTTGTTATTGATTCGCATGAGATTTCCTCTCAGTAAACGTTGCGATTGCAGAAAGACGTGCCCCCATTATGACGGTCATGGGATATTTGCGGTAGCCGCTCAGGAGAGCTGGATTTTCCCGCCTGGCTTCAGCACGATGGGTTCGGCCGCCGTGTGGGAACGCACACGCTCGGCCCACATGGCCGCGTCCTGCGCGATCGGCGGCCAGGTGTTGTAATGGCACGGCGCGACGCGCTTCGGCTTCAGCAGGTTGATCGCGTCGATCGAGTCGTCCGGGCCCATCGTGTACAAGTCGCCGATCGGCAGCACAGCCAGATCGAGCCCGCCGCTGCCGATGAGTTTCATGTCCAAGAAACAGTGCCGTGTCGCAGGCGAAATAGATGCGTCGCTTCGGCTAGTGCGAGCAGGAAGCCGCCCGGCACGCCGCCGTAGCTGCCATCCGGCATGCTGGAGCTGTGATGCGCGATGGTGAATTTCACATGACCAAACGGCTGCCGAATACCGCCGCCCGGATTCATGCCGATCACTTTGTCGCCGGCCACTCCCTTTTTCTTGAGCCACTCGCCGACTTCAAAATTCGCGAGCACGGTGGCGCCGGTGCGCTTGGCAATGGCCACCGTGTCGCCCAGGTGATCTTCGTGCCCGTGCGAAAGCAAAATGAAATCGGCCTTCACTGCGTCCGCTTTCACCGGCGCGGTCGGCGAGTCGTTCAAAAACGGATCCAGGAGAATGGTTCTGCCGGCCGTTTCAATCGACCAGCAATTGTGGCCGAGCCAGGTGATTGTGCGTTGACATATTTGTTTACGCCGAGCCAGCGAGGCCGGACTTGTGAGACCACGGTGCAACTTACGAATTCGGCGTGGCCGCTCGACGCTAACTCGCTATTTACCTTGCCCGCAAAATCGCATTCATATTCCTCTTATACGCCTCCACGCCCGGCTGGCCGTACGGATTGATGCCGATCAGCCGGCCTTCGACGACCGTGGCCAGCATCAGCATCTGAAACAACTGCCCGAGCGTGTACTCGTCGAGCTGCGGCAGGCGCAGGTCGGCCGTGGGCCGATTGTCGTCGCGATAGGCCTGATTCGTGCCCGCGATCGCCGCGGCCATAACGTCGGCAGCGTTTTGTCGGCCAGCTCGTTGAGCCCGTCCTGGTCGAGCTCGCTGCGACCGATCGCCACGGGCTCGCCGCGCGGCTGCTCGACGATCACATTCGTGATCAACTTGTCGCGCTTGCCCTCCTGATGCTGCTGGCCGCGCGAATGCAGATCGCGCGTGTTGACGACCGTCAGCGGCAGCGCCCCGCGTTCTTGCTTGCCCAGGCTCTCGGCCAGCAATTGGTCGTACCAGAGCCCGAACGCTTCCAGCCGCTTGCCCCAGGTCGAAAGGATGCGCACGTCGCAGCCGCGACGTTCTTCCAGCAAGATGGCACACGCCGACGAACTGCAGCACGATGTTCTCGTCCGGCGGCGCTGTGCGAAAATGCTCGTTCATCGCCGCCGCGCCGCGAGCAGCTTCTCGATGTCGAGCCCCAGCAGCGCCGCCGGCAGCAGGCCCACCGCCGACAGCACCGAAAACCGCCCGCCCACGCCGTCGGGCACCGGAAACATTTCGCGACATCCAAGCGCCTTGGCCAGCTCGAACAACTTGCCCGATCGTGCCGGTGACCGGAACGACCAGCTCGCCAATTTGCTTGGCCTGCCTGCCCAGCGTGCCGCGCAATTCGCGCAGCAGGATGCGAAACGCGGCGGCCGTCTCCAGCGTGCCGCCGCTCTTGCTGATGACGACGATGCCCCAGCGATCGCCGCGGCTTTCCAGCAGCCGCACCAGATCCAAGCAGCGCGTCGTTGTCGACGTTGTTGCCCTCGAAATACATCCGCGGCCGGCCGCGCCGCATCGCCGGCTCGACCTCGTTGTAGTACTGGTGGCAGCACGCTTCCAACAGTGCCCGCGCCCCCATGTACGAGCCGCCGATGCCCAGCACGACCACGCGTGTCGACCAGTTCCGCGAGCCGATCGGCCGCCGCTCTCAATCGGGCCAGTTCGCTCTGGCCGCCTTTGTTGCGCAAGTTCGGCCAGCAACCGATCCGGCAATTCGTGAAACCCGGCATCGAGCGGCTGCTTTTCCGCGGCACATCGCCGCCGCTGGCCCACAATTGCGCGTCGGCCAGCACTTCGTCGCGCGCGGCCGCCAGCCGTGGCGCCAATTCGCCAGCTCGCCGCGGCTGATGCCGCCTGCGTTCCAAAAACACGCCGCTCGGGTCGTAACGTAATCGTCGTCATGAGTCGTTCCTAAATTGCTCTTCGCTTGTTACCGTGATTCTACCGGCCTCGCTGTCCGCTCACCAGGGGCCGCAATGTCGGCACCCTTGCGGTGCCACTAGATTTTGCGACGATGAACCGCTGAATGCCTATCGACATCGCTGCATGCTGTATTCTGAACCCTGAACCCTGAACCCCGACCCCTCCATGGACATCCACGACCTCACCCGCGAACTGCAACGTCAAGAACGACTCGAAGATCGTCATGTACGTCGCCGACGGCCTGGGCGGCCTGCCGCAAGAGCCCGGCGGCCTGACCGAGCTGGAAACGGCCAACACGCCGAACCTCGACGCGCTCGCCAAGCGCGGCGTCTGCGGCGGCAGCATTCCCGTGTTGCCCGGCATCAGCCCCGGCAGCGGCCCGGCCACTCGGCCTGTTCGGCTACGATCCGCTGCAATACCTGATCGGCCGCGGCGCGCTCGAGGCCACCGGCATCGGCTTCGAGCTGCAGGAGGGCGACGTCGCCATCCGCGCCAACTTCTGCACGCTCGACGCCAGCGGCAACATCACCGATCGCCGCGCCGGCCGCATTCCCACGCGAAGAAAGCGCGCCGCTGGCGCGATCAAACTGCGCGAGGTGAAAATTCCCGGCGTCAAGTGTTCGTCGAGCCGGTGAAGGAGCATCGCTTCGTCGTCGTGTTCCGCGGCGCCGGGCTTGCACGGCAACGTGCACGACACCGACCCGCAGCTCACCGGCGTGCCGCCGCTCGATCCCGTGGCCACCGACCGCGACAGCGAACGCACTGCCGAGGTCGCCGACGAGTTCATCAACCAAGCCCGCAAGCTGCTCGCCGGCGAGCCGAAAGCCAACGGCCTCACGCTCCGCGGCTTCTCCGGCAAGCCGAAGCTGCCGAGCTACGAGGAGGTCTACGGCCTGACGGCCGCCGCGATCGCCGTCTACCCGATGTACAAGGGCCTCGCCCGGCTGGTCGGCATGGACATCGTCGGCAACGCCCAAACGCTCGACGAGCAGATGACCGTGCTCGAACAGAACTGGGCGAAGTACGACTTCTTCTTCATCCACTTCAAGTACACCGACAGCACCGGCGAAGACGGCAATTCGCCGCCAAGGTGAAGCGGATCGAAGAATTCGACGCCGCCGTGCCGCGGATCACCGCGCTGAAGCCCGACGTGCTGATCGTCACCGGCGACCACAGCACGCCCAGCATGCTCGAGAGCCACAGTTGGCACCCGGTGCCGACGCTGCTCGTGAGCAAATGCTGCCGCACCGACGGCTGCCAGAGATTCGGCGAAGCCGAATGCCTCCGCGGCGGCCTCGGCCAGTTCGAAGCCAAGTACCTGATGACGCTGGCCCTGGCCAACGCCGGCCGGCTGGGGAAGTACGGCGCATAGATTTAGGTTTAGCCGCGATGCGGAGCGGAGGTCTGCCTTTTTTACAGATCTATTTCTTCACGAGCCGCGCATCCAGCCAATCCGCATGATCCAGCTCGTCGCCGCGGTCGGCGAAATCGACTGTCAGTGTTAAGGCCTGCGCGCCATCGACATCCACTGAAACAGGCTTCGGCGGATCGCCCCCGCGCACAATGTCGCTCGTGTACGCCGATTTCCACTGGCCGTCGCGCGACACGTAGACGCCGAACGTCACGCTACCTTTCTTGTCGGCCGAATCGTCGATCGCCGCCAGCGCATCGAATCGCCGGAATTTCCCGTCGAGCCGATACGTGATCCGCGAGGCCGAGTGCATGCCGATGCCTTTCAGATACCGCTGGCCGGCAACGGTGAGCGGTTCGCCGAGCACATTGCGGTCTCGCCTGATACGGCCAGTCGATCGACAAGATACGGCACATGCCGATAATTGGCCGGCTCCAGATCCGAAAGATAAACAAACGCTCCGCCAAGCGATTGCAATAAGACAATGTCATTCACGCTGCCGCCGCGGATCTGCAGATTCTCCGCCAAGCTCCACCGAAAGGGTTTTGTCGTTAGCAATCACGCGCGAGGCCTTAAGCACTGTGCCGTCACTTGTTCCGACAACAACACGCAGCTGACGGCCGACGGCTGACGGCTGACGGCTATTCCCTAACACAACCGCCTCAACGCGCGACAACGGCAACTTCACAACACCCCCCGCCGTCGACAACTCGAGAGATCCACCGGAAAGTGCCGTCAATTCGCCGACGACTCGGTCGCTGTTCGTCAGCAGCACGGCATCGGCTCCCGTTGTTTCGGCCGGCGCCGAAGCCGCGTCGCGGACTGCGCTCTCCAGACGCTCGCGATCGCGCGGATGACTTCGTTGGGCGACACAATTCCGCGTACCATGCTGCGCGGTAGTCGCACTTCGCCCCAAATATCGGTGAGCACAACCAGCGAATCGCCGTCCAGCCGTAGCGGCACGCCGCCAGCCCAAGCAGCGGCCGCCAACAATCGGCCGCCGTCTGCCAACACAACCATTATTTGCGGCTTGGGCGGTACGGGATTCCCCCACCGCACAAATTCGTTGAACGGCAGCGAAACTGTGCGATCCGCAAAATTGGAAGCTCAGCTTGCTGGTGGAATCCATTGAAACGAGAGCCGCCTCAATCGGAGTTCCGTTCAACTCGACTAAGTTCGGCAGCGCATTCAAGGATGCGCGTTGGCACAAAAACCGGAACAACCACAAAGAGCACAAAGTGCACGAAGGATGCAATCTTCTACTTCGTGCCCTTTGTGTCCTTTGTGGTAAATTCCTGAGTTCATCGCTGAAAAATCGGCACACTGTTATCCGGCATCTGCAGAACAATGCACGCCATCGCCGTGCCATACTCCTGACTGATGGGATCCGCCCAGGAGCCATCCGGCCGCTGGTTGGCGATGAGCACGTCTCGTATCGTCGGGTACCATTTGTCCCAGTGTTCGCCGCCGGCGTGCCACATCGCTTGCACGCCATAATAATGGCCGTAGAAAAAGTAGTTGTCCTGCCAGGGCCGCTCGGGCCGGGGGCGAAATTGATCCAGGTACGTCAGGCCGCGTGAAATTTCCGCCCCTTCGTAGATGCCCGCGCTATACAACGCGACGATACCGGCCGCGGAACGAGGAAACGCACTTTCTCCCGGCGTTGTAACAGTAGCGAAATCCGCCATCCGCATTTTGACAGCGCTTCACGTAATCGATGCTCCGGTCGATCGTCTCGGTCGGCACACGCAAGCCGGCGTTTCGCGCCGCACGCAGCGCCATCACCTGGCAGACCGTCACCGAGATATCGGCGTCTTCAGGCCGCGGCTGATAGCGCCATCCGCCCTCGGCGTTCTGCGTTCGCACGATGAGCTCGACGGCCCGAGTCAACTTATCGCGCAAATCGTCCCGCGGCGACATGCCATAGACTTCGGCCAAAAACAGCGTCGCGAAGCCATGCTCATACATCGGCCCACGGCTCACCGTCCCCTCGACGCTCAGCAGTCCACTCGGCTGCGCTTCATCCAGCAAGAAATCGGTCACGCTGGCGACGTGCTTGCCATATGGACCGCGGCCGGGCGTACTCCCCTCAGCCAGCCAGGCGATTCCCGCAAGCGCGCAAATGGCCGCGTTCCGCCCTGAGCCGCGTGTCGAGAAGGAACCATCCTCCTCCTGCTTCGTGCCGAGAAACGCCAGGCCCTTTTCAATTGCCGGCCGTGCGGGAGTGATAAGTTCTTGAGCGCTCGTCGGATGGAAGGCGCAAACCGTTACCAACGCAACGTGGCCAACCATAGATGCGGAACTTCGCCGAATGTTTACCATCGTCGAAACGACGCGCCGTGAGAATTTGTATGTACCGAGTCGCTGCGGCACTTAATCCATGCCAATTGTAGCTCTGCAATTCACTGGCGGAAGTTGCCAAATGGTGGAGCAGTGGTCCTGAAAATCGTGTTTGCAAAGCAAGCAAAAACGCCAAAGGAGACAATGGGCGGGACTACCAGGACAAACGTCGAATGCGTCCGTCCTGGAATTCCCACTCGATTGTCTCCTTGGAAACTCGAAGTTTGATCGACTGCCGCCCGTTAGAATGGCAACCCGGTGTCGGGGTCCGTCGCCGCCGGTTGGCCGGGCGGTTTGTCGAGACCGGGTGGGGTCGCGTTTTGGTCGAACGGCTCGGTCGCGGGCTGTGCCGCACCCTGTGGTTGCTGCCCGTCGATTCCTGGCGTTCCCAATCCTCCGCCAGCGCTGCGCAACTGCGTTACTTCCTGTCGCAGCCTCTGGAGTTCTTGCATGACCATGCTAAGTTGCTGCTCCAGTTTCTGGGTTCGCTGTGCCAGGTCTCCATTCATGCCGGACGACGCACCGCGGAAATTGCTTTGGTAACTCTCGCGCGCACGCATCGGTCGCAGGGTAGCCGCAAGCTCCTGTTCCCGGCCATCGCGCCAGATTCGCAGGTTCGCCATGTCCCCGGCCGCAATCGCGCGGATGATGCGGATTACCTCCTGCGGCTGATCGACTGCCTGACCATTGATTACCATCAGAACGTCGCCGGCTTCCAAACCGGCTTCGTCCGCCGCACTGCCGGGAGCAACTCGGTTGACCCGCACGCCCGGACCAGCACTCTCGATAACGAACACACCCAATTCACCCCGCTGCGCTTCCGCGCCAGGCTGGCCGGTTTGTCCGGTCTGTGAACCCAACATCGAGCGATCTTGTTGCGCCCGTCTTGACCTGGTTGCCCTTGTTGGCTCGACGGTTGAGAAGCATCAAGCTGATTCTGCTGCTGGTTGTATTGTTCTTGCTCGGCATCGAGTGTCTGCTGCGTTTGTTGTGTAGCATCAAGGCCCTGCTGCTGGGCCGATTGGCTCTGAAGCTGCGAGTCTTGCTGAAGCCCCGCAGTTTGCCCTTGCTGTGCCGCTTGCGGAGGTGTCTGGCCTAAGCCGGCAGCTTGTTGGCCTCGCGCTGTTGCCACGATTAACAGCATGCCGCAAATCGTTGCAGCGTAAAGTGAAATGTTCGTCGCACCAACGACGCGACTACAAAAGTTCTTCTCCATTTTCGACTCCTTTGGCCAATTGGCCGATACGGGGTGACCAACGTCGTGGCACACCAGTGGGCCACTTTGAAAGCGCAATCAATGTCGACCGTCGGCATGCCCAGAACTCGGGCGGTCCTCCGGCCCGTCACAATGTCACGCAATCGCGATGCCAAGTGAGTTGATGTGATCGAATAGAACTTGGCACCCGCACGCTTGCTGAATGTATATGATTTCGCGGTTACATCCCTAGTACTTGCCAGCGGCGTACGACCGCAATATTCGAAGAATCGATTCGCAAGCTGGTGCATCGGAAACCAGCCCGGTGTTTCGTCATCCTGTTGCGGCGACAGCTCCCAGCTTTGCAGACTCGCCCATGTCACGGAGTTTGTGTGATCGCTCTCAACTCTTCGATCATTTCGCGCGTCGCGGCTTCGACCGCTTCCTGCCATTGTGCGGGTCCGAATCGATCGGCGTAGTCGCGCCGCTCATGGGCGAAGATGATGCCGCGCGAATTATTGACCACAGCTCCCAAGCCGAGTGAATCAAAGGCCGACGCGACGTCCGCAGCGGTGCCGCCCTGGCTCCCATAGCCCGGTACCAGAAACCACGTGTGTGGCATTGCGCTTCTTAATTCGGCGAGCTGCTCTGGGTAGGTCGCGCCCACTACGGCGCCGATCGCACCATAGCCGCAGGTGCCAAGGGTCGCGGCAGCCAGTCGCTCAATATGGTTCGCCACGTGATCGTAAAGTGGCCGACCGTCGCACCGGAGATCTTGAAATGTTTTGCCACCTGGATTGGACGTTTTCACTAGCACAAACACGCCGCAGTGGCGCTGCACCGCAATGTCGACGAACGGCGCAAGGCTGTCGTCGCCGAGATACGGGCTAACGGTGAGTGCATCGGCATGCCAGGCACTTTCACTGCCAAGATAGCCGCGCGCGTAGGCAAGTGCCGTGGTGCCAATGTCGTTCCGTTTGCCGTCGACGATCACGAGCAGTCCGCAAACCTGCGCGTGTGCGATAACCTCAGCCATTGCCGCCATGCCGGCCGGGCCGAGCTCTTCAAAAAACGCCGCCTGCAGCTTTACGGCTGGTACGAGCGAACACACCACATCAATCACGCCGTTGCAGAATTGCGTGTAAGCGAGCGCCCGCATTTGGTTCGATGTTTCGCTCTGGCTGAGCAGACCCGGCGGAAGCTGCTGCCAACGAGGATCGAGCCCCACGACCACCGGACTTCGGAGTCGCGTGACTGCCGCGGCCAATCGATCGATAAACTTCTCGCTCAATCGATCCGCTCCAATCGGGTTTACATCCCACAGACTTGGGTTCGCTGGATTGTAGACCAAGCCAATGACATCGTGCTGTTGCCTATGCGGCGATTATAGATGTTTTCCTTCGGGTGAGAAACGAGTAACCCAATCCTGGATATCGGGTGCGTACTGACGCGTATGCGGACTTGATTGCGGCAATCGCCGGTCCTACACTCAAGTGCAGTTCGACGGGCTTCCTACCAATCATTCTTCCGGACCAACAACGATGATGACGAATTCTTTGCGGCGAAGGGGGATCCTATTCACGTTTGCGCATGCGTGGATTGCCGCGAGTTGTACGTGCGTAAGCTTGGCCCAAGAGCAATCGTTTCGTATGCCGGAGTACGCCGAAGATAATCCGCCGCCGCCGCGGACGCGCAGGAAGTCGCGCAGCTAATCGCCGGCGCGGATAAGTCGCAGTCGGCCGCGGAAGAATCGACTGACAAACCACTTCGAGTCGTGCTTATCGCCGGGCCAAAGGATCACGGCAAGGGCGAACATGATTACCCGGCTTGGCAAAAGGCCTGGTTGCGCTTGCTGGCCGAAGCGCCGGCAACCACTGTGGACACGGCGTGGGAGTTTCCATCGGCGCAGCAGATCGACGGGGCCGATGTGCTCGTGTTCTATCAACGTGGCCGCTGGGATGATGATCGAGCCGCGGCAATCGATCCATTCCTGGCACGTGGCGGCGGGCTCGTCTACATTCATTGGGCGGTCGACGGTCGTGGCCAGCAGGATGAAATGGCCAAACGCATCGGCTTGTCGGCATTGGGCGGCGGCATCCGCTACCGACACGGCGAACTAACGATCGACTTCACCCCCGGCGCCGAGCACCCGATCGCCCGTAACTTCAGCAACATTCGCTGGGTCGACGAAAGCTACTGGGCACTTTCCGGCGACCCGACCAGCATCAACTTGCTGGGCACGTCCGTGGAAGACGGCCAGCCACAACCCCAGTTCTGGACCATCGAGCGCGGCCGCGGCCGCGTGTTCGTTTCGATCCCCGGCCACTATTCGTGGACGTTCGACGACCCAACATTCCGGACACTGCTGATGCGCGGGATAGCGTGGGCCGGCCATCGAAGCGTGGACCGTTTCAACGAACTGGTGGCGCTGGACGCGCGGGTTGAATAACTTTCCGAGACTGACGGCGTGAAAGATGCCGTCGAGCCGGAAATAGTGCCGGGGCAGCGGTCAGGGCCATCGCCAGGAACGATGGTTCGGGGACTATTGGCGTCACGTCGGCAAAGGTTTCGCCCAATCGAAACTCATCGATGCTGAAAGCCCCGGTCGAGTAAATTGTGACTCCTGCCACAGTTCCAATATCGGAATTGTTTTTAACCAGGCCGGTGGCTGGCTCTGGTCCGCCGGGAGCGGGGTTTACATAGAGCGTGAATTGATCGTTGCCGGCAGCAAACTGTGCCTTAACCACTAAGAAAACTGTCTGGCCGCCTGCGGGAGCTGCATTCGAAGCAACTTGAAGTGTGCCACCGCGATCTTCCAGTACGTAACGATCGATGGCCGCCGCCCCTGGCTTTCCGATGAATAGCTCCGGCTCAAGTGGTTGCTCGAAGACGACGCCAAAGAAACCGTTAAACGCCCCGCCTTGCAGCGTGCCTTCGGGTCGCAGTAGGAAGCTGGCGTACCGCGTCGTACCCGTTGCACCGAGAGGCATGCTCAAATCTCGCGTCAATCCGGCAATCGCGCCCACCGCACCCGATTGAACTCGATGACCGCTGGTGAGCAGCGCTCCAAAAGACAAGGAGCCGCTCTGGACATCGTAATTGACATTGTTCGACGCGTTGAAACCCCCCGGGCGCCAGGCGGTGTTGAAGCCAAAGCCTCCGGCCTTACCAAGCAAATCGGATCCGGTCGGCGTGTAATTGAATCCGTCGTAAGAATGCAGGGCCGCGTCGGAAACAAGAGAAGCCAGGAACGTGCTGGCTGCGAAAACGCAGACGGCCAAGGGGCGGGAACGACACATTGGCGCCTCCCGGGAAAGAGTGGGTTTAAGATACTCCGCTGGCCAGCGATTTGCAAGGAGGCCACACAAGCTGTCGGTTCGTTGCCTTCGCCCATGGTTAGTTGGGCTGTCAAAATGCGTATCTCACCTCGACTAGCTTTAGTTCGGTCGGTGGTATCGGTAGCGGCTCAACAAGCGGTTGGTTGTGAACTAAGCACTCGTGCCACGGCGGTATCTCGCCGGTCTCGTAAAACCTTTCGACGTACCGCCAATCGGTGCCCACAAAATCGCTGTACCATTGATCCAGGTCTCGAACGCCAATCTCTCGGAGCAACTGCATGCCAAACCTGGCTGCCTCAAATTCATATTCGTGCAATGCTCGCATGAATACCGCTTTGTCGTCGCTGTCCTTGAGCGCAGCGAGCTTCCCTGCGAGTGACGGTGCTGTCCATTGAATGCTGTGGCCAAAGAGATGCAAGAGAATAAAACATTGCATCTCAAAGTCCACGTCGGGGTCCATCGAGATCGTGAGGCCGTCGAAGATGCCCGTCCTCGGAGCCTCCAGGTCGCGATACTCGATAACAAAGCCATACTTTACGATCGCCGAGGTAGCTCTGAACCAAAGGTTGACCAACGACCCCGGTGGTGTTCGCCGCTGCCCGATCAATTCATGTCCAGCTAGTTGATGTGACATAGGCGGGCCCCGACTTTCTACGATTGGTCTTTGGGATGCACCGGCATTCTAAACTGCAAAAACGTCGGCGAGGAGTGACGTCGTGACAAGGCGCAAAGCGTCGGCAACGCCCTGATTGCGCAGTTTGTCATCTCAGCGGCAGGTCGGTATCTGTGTCTTGAAACTTTACTTGACCCCGACGACCGTCCGGCCGATGCTGGAGTGTATCAGTTAAACAAGCCTTAAGAAATTCGCATGGAGCGAGGTTGCAGGATCAAAATCCCTATCCGTCATGAAGATTACACCAGTATTGCTCCTGTTCACCTTCATTCACTTTGTTACCCAATCCGTCTCGGCAGCCGTCGGAGACGGCCCGCCGAAATTGCTGGCCAGTGATGGCGCGATGGACGCGGAGTTCGGCTGGTCCGTCGACATTAGCGATAACACGGCAATCGTCGGCGCGTGGCAGGACGATGACAACGGGTTTCGTTCCGGTTCCGTCTATACGTTCGATGTTGTCACCGGCAACCAGTTATTGAAGATTGTGCCCAGCGACGGCGTAGCAAACGGCCAATTCGGATTGTCGGTTGGCATCAGTGGCGACAAGGTGATCGTCGGCGCACGGGGGAGCAAGACCAACGTCAACGCGTCCGGCGCAGCTTACGTGTTCGACGTCGCTTCTGGCGCAGAACTCCGCAAGCTACACTCGACCAGAGTAGGAGGGAATGATTATTTCGGCTGGGCGGTTGACATTAGCAATAACATCGCCATCGTTAGTGCGGAGCGGGACTCAGACCACGGCACCTCATCCGGCGCAGCCTACCTTTTCGATGTCACAACTGGGACCGAACTTTTCAAGCTTACCGCAAGTGACGCCTCAGTGGCTGACAGTTTCGGGATTTCCGTTGCAATCGATGGCACGAAAGCGATCGTTGGAGCGTATCAAAATCGTGGAGGCAACTCCAACTTCGGCTCGGCATACCTGTTCGACGTTACCACTGGGACGCAACTCGCCAAACTCGTCCCCAACGACCCCGGGGTATTTGACTGGTTTGGATGGTCGGTGGGGATCAGCGGCAATACAGCGATCGTCAGTGCTTTGCGAGATGACGACAACGGTAACGATTCTGGTTCCGCCTACCTGTTCGACGTGACCACGGGCGCACAGCTCGCCAAGCTTACCCCCAGCGACGGTGCCGAGGGGGACGCGTTCGGAGGGTCCGTCGCCATCAGTGGCAACATGGCCATCGTCAGCGCGGAAGGGGACGATGACAACGGCAGCAACTCCGGTTCCGCCTACCTCTTTGACGTGACCACGGGCACAGAACTCGCCAAGTTGTTACCCGGCGATGGCGCGGCGATCGACTTGTTCGGCGAGTCGGTCGGTATTGATGGCGAAAGGGCCATTGTCGGCGCACGTTTGGACGACGACATAGGCATGGATTCCGGTAGTGCTTACCTATTCTCCACGGTGCCCGAGCCGAGCGCGCTGCTGCTGGCGACTTGCGGAGCAGTCGGACTCTTGGCGTGGAGACGACGGTAAGCTTGGTAGCCCGCAAAAACTCAGAGAGGTTCCGGCGAAGCTGCGTCAATAAAGCGGTGTCTGCGCAGTCACGAGCGCAGACTTCGGATATGCTCCGGCTGACTGCAAACCGTCGCGAATCGGTGGCTGTCGCTCGCGTCCCCTGGTAGGCCCCACCGACTCATCGAATGAGCTATTGCAAAAGCGCCTCGGCCTAATCGCCGCATGGCCGCAGTAATTCACAGCATCGCGTTACTCGGCATAGAAATCGTCGCAGTGAAGCTGGCCGTTCTCACGCTGGCGGCAGCCCCTCAGATCAACTAAACTGGAAGCCAGATCGGCCGCTGTTGGCCGTCCCGGAGTCCGCACGATTCCGCACGGGAGCTATTCCTGCCACCTGTAGACACGCTGGCAAATCAAAAACATCGAAAAAAATCATTCGGGCCGTAGCGCAGTCTGGTAGCGCGTTTGACTGGGGGTCAAAAGGTCGCTGGTTCGAATCCAGTCGGCCCGACTTTTAACAACCTGTAGCCGAATCAAGAGTTACGATTACCTGCCGGCGTTCGGTAGTGCGGCGTTTTCCTCTGAGCCAAGACGGAAGCTTCCGTCTTGCGCATCCACAAGATGTAGGAGACCCGCACCCATGCCACGTCTTACCAAGACTCTTCCCACGTACCGCAAGCACAAACAGAGCGGTCAAGCAATCGTCACTCTCAGCGGCAGAGACTATCTGCTTGGCCCTCATGGGACCAAGGCCAGCACGTTCGAATACGACCGGCTGATTGGCGAGTGGCTGCAACATGGCCGGCAGCTTCAGCCCAACGTGTCAAAGACAGCGATCACCGTGGTCGAACTCATTGTTGCCTATCTGGAGTTCGCAAAAAGTTACTACCGTAAGAATGGACAAACGACCGGTGAATACGCCGCCATCGTCTGCGCATTGCGTCATGTGAAGGCCCTTTATGGGCGCAAGTCGGTTGCGGAATTCGGTCCCACCGCGTTCCAAGTGGTCGTGCAACGGATGATCGATGACGGACTTTCTCGCGGTGTTGTGAATCAAAACTCCGGCCGCATTAAGCGGATGTTCCGTTGGGGCGTTTCACGGGAACTAGTCCCGGCTGAAGTCGCACAGACTTTATGGGCCGTCGCTGGACTCCGCAAAGGGCGAACTACGGCGCGGGAAACCGGTAGGGTTTTGCCAGTTGCCGACGCTGTGGTGAAGGCCACGATCGCGCACCTGCCTGACGTGCCGGCCGATATGGTCCGATTGCAACTGTTGTTTGGTTGCCGTCCGTATGAGTTGGTCATCATGCGGCCGATGGACATCGATCGCAGCGTCGATCCTTGGTGTTACCGCCCGTCGAGTCACAAAACCGAGCACCACGACAGAGAAAGGGTGATCTTTGCTGGCCCGCAGGCTCAGGCGATTATCAGCCGATACTTAGCACGCGATGCCGCAGCATTTTGTTTCCGGCCGTGCGACTCTGAGGAAAAACGACGAGCTGCCCAGCATGCGGCCCGACGTACACCGCTCAGTTGCGGCAATGTTCCAGGATCGAATCGGGTGAGACACAAGCGTCATCGCGCACCCGGTGGTCGATATAGAGTAGATAGCTACCGTCGGGCAATCCATCGCGCATGCGAAGCGGCGGCTGTCCCCCAGTGGTCGCCTAATCAATTGAGGCATTCGGCGGCAACGGAAATCCGGCGACGGTTTGGTTTGGAAGCCGCGCAGGTTACGCTCGGTCACAGCAAGGCGGACGTGACACAAGTTTATGCCGAACGCGATTACGCGCTAGCGGCTCGCGTAGCAAAGGAAGTTGGATAGAATCTCATTTGTCGGGCGGGGCGACGGCCGCACGATT
This sequence comes from uncultured Planctomycetota bacterium, assembly GCA_963786455.1. GTDB lineage: Bacteria > Planctomycetota > Planctomycetia > Pirellulales > Lacipirellulaceae > JABDGM01. Next base: position 243,540 of record CAWAZX010000028.1, read on the forward strand.
GGCCGACATTGCGCGGCATCCTCCCGCAGTGTCGGCTGATCGACCCGGCGCAATAGGAGGGTGCAATCATGGCGCGCAAACAGAAGACCAAAGCGCAGTCGTCAAAGTTTGAGACTAAATGGCGTCGAGTACAGGCGATGATCGCGAGCGGCAAGAAACCGAAACCGCCGAAGCCGCACCCGGACCTGGACAATCATTTATTGAGAGTCGGCGGCCAAATCGTGGAGATGCAGGCGGAGATCCAACGTGAATGGGAACAATGCTATGCTCAACCGTTTCCTGGCTGGTCTCGTGAAGCCTTAATAGTCGTATCCGGGTTTGCGAAACTCCAACTATCGGCCGTTGACGAAATAAATTCCATCGTCATCTATCGCAAGGCGATTGCGATAAAAAAAGCGATTGCGATAAAAAGGGCGGCAACAAAAAATGCAGGCCAACAGTGTCGAATCCCGTCGGAGTTCCGCACGTGCCAATCAGCAAGCAAAGGGCGGCTGAAATACCTGCGCGGCGGAAATCCTGATAGTGCCGTCGAGTGGCTCAACAAGTGTATCAAGGAAGGGACTATCTCTCTGCGAGACTCTCTCTCGCCAGTCTCACGTTTTTGACACACGTCAGTTTCCGAATGCCGTTGCGCAGCATCTTGCCGGTCGAAGTGCCAGTAACTTCCGGCAAGCCCCGGTAATTTCGGGTGTATATCGTGGCGATGGCTATCGTGGCGTGCATGAGCACGCATTACACGGAGCCATCCCATGACCACTGATCTACGCACCGCGCTCGCACGCCGTACTGCTCTAAGTACGCAGTGTTGACCTACTCGCCGAGCCACGCATCTCGCTCACTGCCCTCGCTCGCCGCGAGGGAGTCCATCTTTCCACCGTATGGCGATGGTGCTGCGAGTACACGGTATCCGCCTGGAGTCCCTGAACATCGGCCAGCGTAAGTACACCACGCTGCCTGCCCTACGAGCGATGGATCGCGGCCATCAACACAGGCGAGCCGGTAAGTGGCCAACACCACGCGTGGACGCAAGCGACCATCGCGCGTGCTGAGCGAAAAGCGAAGCAGTTAAAAGTCTGACTTACCAAACCGCCCCGCCGCCATTTACGTGGTCTGCGGCGATTATGGCTAACTAGAGCCACGATGGAGATGACGCATGGGTCGGGCGATGGGTCCGTGCAACCGTAACTCAAACGAGCTTCGGCCCGGGTGTCCAGCTTGAACCCACCGAATCGCCGTCTGATGTTCCCTTCTAGAAATGAAACTGAGCTAGGGCACGGATGTCACGGCGGGTGTCGCCCATTCCACAAGGAGACTGCTATGTCTAAGCGAATTTTAGATTCCTCATCTGAGGATGTAAACGGTCAGGCTACTTCGGAGACCACGGCCCGCGCAGTGAATTCGATCTCGCCAGTATCTGTCTCTCTCAAGATTTCATCACCATGACTGGCGTCACGAAGGCGCTTTTGACTGTTCCGGTACGGAAGCCGGGTAAGACGCTTCGTCCGTGTGCATCCTAGCGCAGACTACCGCACTACGGCGGCGATGATCGAGATTGAGGAGTCGGACGACGTCTATCTTGTGCACCCTTCGATCGCGTCTTCGCTGATGGGCGAACCGATGTTGGGGGCCTATCAGCTGTTTACAGCGATCACTCGTCCGGGGACGGTTTTCATCTGGCCCATCAAGCTGCCTAAGGGGGACGGCGTGTGGAACAGTTGGCCCCAGTCCGCCGCCCAAATTGCGCAGCTGGCGACCGACGCTGGCTACGAATCAAGTCCAATCGAGACCTTGGTGCGTACGAAGCGCAGCTGGCGGACAGCCCTATTCCCGACCCGAATGGCCGGATAAGTCGCTCCCCGAACTGCTCGAGATCGCCTTCAGGAGTAAATTCATAAAAACGCCGGACCACCCTGTACTTCAGCAGCTGCGGGGTGAGGTATGACAGCCGATCCGTTGGCAGAATTCTCGTCGGTCTGGTGTGCCGACTTTGAGTTCTACCAGCCCGACGGGGAGCTGCCGCGGCCGCTGTGCATGGTTGCAAGAGAGTTGCGCAGCGGCCAGCTACTGCGACTATGGGAAGATGATCTGCTCGAAAAGAAGGCGCCGATTCCAGGTGGCCCCAATTCTTTATTTGTTGCTTACTATGCTGCCGCGGAAGTGAGTTGCTACCTTGTGCTCGGTTGGCAGCCGCCAGCTCGGATACTCGATCTCTACGCGGAGTTCTGTTGCAAAACTTCCGGCTTGAAGTTGCCCTACCGTCGCAACGTGCTGGGCTGCTTAACGTATCACGGCTTGGACGGGATTACAGCAGTTGAAAAAGCGGACATGCAGGCGCTCGCCATGCGCGGTGGCGAGTACACGGCCGCCGAGCGCGTCGCGTTGCTTGACTACTGCCAGACAGACGTCGATGCGCTGGTACGTCTACTACCGATCATGCTCCCTGAGATCAGTCTGCTCCATGCACTGTTGCGGGGTCATGCGATGGTGTCGCATGCGGATGAGTCGCCAAGGTGTACCGATCGACGTACCAGCGCTACGTCGACTGCGCGAAAATTTAGGTGCGATCAAGGGCCGGCTCATTCTGGAAGTGAACAGGGACTACGGTTGCTATGTTGCCAAGGGCGATCAGTTGTCGTTCAGCCAAAAGCGATTTGCGGAATATCTTGCCGGCAGAACATACCATGGCCCCGGCTCGAGACGGGCGGGTTGGAGCTAAAGCAAAAAACCTTCCGCCAGATGGCGAAATGCTATTTACGAATTGCACCGCTTGCGGATCTCCGGCACACGTTAAGCGAACTTAGGCTGGAGAAGCTGACAGTTGGGGCGGACGGGCGTAATCGTTGCATGTTGGGTGCATTCGGAAGCAAAACCGGCCGCAACCAACCATCAAACAGCAAATTCATTTTTGGCCCCAGCGTTTGGCTACGCGGTCTCATTCGACCGGAGCGCGGAAAAGCGCTTGCCTATGTCGACTGGTCACAACAGGAATTTGGTATAGCGGCCGCATTGTCCGGCGATACGGTGATGATGAAAGCCTACACATCTGGCGATCCGTACCTGGAATTTGCCAAACAGGTTGGTGCCGTGCCGAGCGATGCCACAAAACATACCTACGGCGACATTCGCGAGCAGTTCAAACAATGCGTGTTGGCCGTTCAGTATGGCATGATGGAACGATCATTAGCCGACAAGTTGGGCGTCTGCACCGCGCGTGCTGAGCAGCTGCTCCGGTCCCATCGCGAAGCCTACCCACAGTTTTGGCGATGGAGCGAGGCTGCCGTGTGTCAGGCACTATTGCACGGTCGATTGCACACCGTGTTTGGCTGGTTTGTGCACGCCGGACTGGAGCCCAAAATAACATCGCTGGCCAATTTTCCTATGCAGGCCAACGGCGCCGAGATGCTCCGGCTGGCGTGTTGCTTGGCGACCGAACGAGGGCTTCAGATTTGTGCCCCCGTGCATGATGCGCTGCTCATTGAGGCGGAGGCCGATCGGATCGAAGAGGCCGTCAGCGAGGTGCAGGGGGCCATGCGGGAGGCGTCTCGGGTCGTGCTCAACGGGTTTGAATTACGGTCGGACGCCAAGATCGTCAGGTGGCCCGATCGGTACATGGACCCGCGGGGGCGAAAGTTCTGGGATCTGGTGCAGCGGCAGCTGGCAGAACGGACAAAGCTCTGTCCGAACTTGGCCGACGAGAACGGACATAGCTCTGTCCGACCAGAACGGACACAGCTGTGTCCCACCCGTCCACTATCCTTAAGAACTCTCTAAGAAATTAATACTGATGATCAATCTGGAAGACATTAGATACCCTTATGACTGGGAAGCGCTAGTTAGAGATCTACCACCACCAAAGGTAGTTGGGCAGGAGTACCCAGTCGGCGGTACACGACTCCTGCGGGAAGAGTTCATTAAGGGACCAATTCCCCGTCGTTGGGTCGTCCTGGCGCATGCAGCTACCGGCGACACTGGCCTTCTCGTTGGAATGCACCTGTGGTTTCTGGCTGGCCTCGCCAAGGGCAAAGTTTTTCGGTGGAGACCGAGCCTCTCGCGGTCCATGGGTGTGAGCAGCAGGACGATTCGCCGTACGTTTTTGAAGTTAGAGGCGGCCAGTCTGGTCCAACTGAACACGCAGCGCGGTCGTGCACCGATCGTAACGATCCTCGACGTCGATGCACCCGAAGTTGGGCCGACACAATGACGGGGTCCTTCGACTTTTGCCATTTCGATCCGGGCCTGGCCGAAAAGCGCGAAAAATTGGTTTTGTGTATAGATGACCAACCAACCACCCCAAATTGACAAGTTGCAACTCGCGATTTTGCGGACGACGGCTGACGACCAGTCGCGTCATCGCGAGGTTTCGGCCGGAGGATTGGTGGGGTCGGCGCGGTTTGACCAATGGAGCTCTGACGTGGAGTTTGGCCCGCTGGAGCCCGACGGCATGGTTCTCGGCCCGTACGAATATCGAAATCGTGGCCTGGGGACGGGCGCTCTGCCGACTAGCGAAACGCAAGCTCGTCGAGGTCCATTCGCTTACGGCAAGGACACACATGTGAAAACAACACCGGCCGGCCGCAAAGCGCTTTCAGCGCTCAAGGCGGAGGGCAACGGCGCTCATGGATGACGTGCCACGCACCGGCGATCCGTGGCCGCGGTGCGGCGACCTCGGTGGCCCGGTGACTTGGTCACGTGCCTCATGACACGCCCTCCTTGGTGCCGTGGGCCAAGCCATTTCGAGCTACGATCGCGATCACCGATGGAAGGTAGCGAGTCGCGGTTGTGTCGATTTGATGGCGCATTCAGACCATCCATAGCACCGAAGCAAGCTACAGGCTTTCGTGAGACTGTGGACTAGTGCTACCCCGAGGGAATATAAAAAGATCAGTCGTGCGAACAAGCTCTGGTTCACAGGTTGAATAGGAATCAGTGACCGGGAGGATGTCAAATGTCTCGCCAACGGATGGAATTCCTACTTCATCTCGTCTTAGTCTCCACTTGCATCGTCGGTGGGCACGCGGTCGCGCACGCTCAGAGTACGATTAGCTCGGTCACCCAGCGGCCGTTTGTCGTTGGTGTCATTCCCGTCGTGGGCAATGGCACGGTTGGTGGCGTGGCGATCGACGCCAATGGGGCCATCGAGCAGGCCGAGCAGCGTGACGTTGTCGCCCTTCGTGATGCCCGGCGCGCCGCGATGTCAGGGCTGGCGGGCGATATTACCAAGCCCAGCAAGCTGCGCAAGATTTCACTCCGTCGGCTCGACGCACTTGTGGCCCGACACGTGAGCCAGAATAAGCCGCTGTCCTCGGATTTGCTGTATCTCGCAGGCTTGCAGCGCGTCGAATACGTTTTCGCGTATCCCGAGTCCAACGACATCGTATTGGCCGGGCCGGCGGAGGGATGGACGGTCGACGATGCCGGCAATGTTGTGGGGACAAACTCCGGAGCGGCAGTGCTGCAGTTGGTCGACTTGATCGCCGCCTTGCGGACGACCGATGAAATGCTTGCTGGCGAGCTGATAAGTTGCTCGATCGATCCGACTCCGGAAGGGCTCAAACGGTTTGCACGACTCATGCGTGGCAATCGGACGTCGCCCTCGGCCCAATTGCTTAGACGAATGGAGCAAGCTGTGGGACCGCAAACGGTTACGCTGACCGGCGTGTCACCGGAGAGCCACTTCGCTCAGGTTCTTGTCGCGGCGGACTGGCAAATGAAGCGGATCGGGATGGGCCTCGTGCCGTCGCCTGTTGCATGGATTGACGAGTTACCTGGAAATGTTGAACGAAGGGCCTGATGCGAAGCTGCGAACTCCACTGCCTCGCTGGTGGATCGCCTACGGCGAACAGCCCGTGGAGCGCGATTCCGATGGGCTCGGCTGGCGAATCTCCCGGCCAGGTATTCAAGTCCGTACGGCGGCCGGACGACTGGAGTCCGACGGTCGGATCTCGACTCAGACTGAGAGCGATCCGATGGCAAAACAATGGGCCGACTCCATGACGGCGAAGTACGATCAACTGGCGATCGTCGAACCCGTGTTTGGTCAATTACGCGGTTGCATGGATTTGGCGCTGGTGACGGCAATTCTCGCCAGCGGCGATCTGTTGAAGCACGTTGATTTGGAATTGCCGATGCTGCTTGACGACACGCGCCTTCAGCTCGCGGCGCATCGAGTACCGAAAAACGTTGCCTCGCATGCAAGCGCGCTTCGGACGAGGCCGCACATGGGTGGTGAGCGTATCCGGCGGTGTGGAGCTGGATGTGCCGCGCGTGGTCAATGCCGCCGAATTGCATGCTGATGTGCGGGAAGCGCGAATGAACGCATCGCCGAAACACACCAACTCATGGTGGTGGGACTGAACACATCAGTCCGCGTCGGTCGCATCGTCCTCGCGCAAGCCAGCCCCCGCACGCGCACCTCATTGGGCATCAAGGTCAACGGTCCGGGTGCATCGAGTCTTCGACGCTCAGGTCACGCCCTCCTTGGTGCCGTGGCGTCAGGCCCGCTTCGGGCCTCAGTCGCGATCACCAAACGAAGTTAGCGAGTCGCCGTTGTGTCTTTTTGACGGCACATTCAGACCATCGGTGCAAGCGTTCGTGAATCATATTGATTGGACACGAGGAGGGCGCCACCTCGCGCGCAAGCAAGTTGCAGTTTCCTACTCAGGAGACGAACTCCTACGCGCACTTGAGAGATCGAATTCATGAAACAAGTTGGTTCGACGTGATCGCGCAACAGCTGATATTATTCACGGCCCGGTTGTGCCGAATGGGGTCGATTTTTGGTGTGTCTCATGCGGAGATGGGTTATGAGACGAATGCTATGGTTCGGTGGCGATTGACACACATGCCCGCGGCCATGATAAGTAGCACGACGGTCGTCGGCTCTGGAATGGCGGCGAGCGTGATTTCTCCGGTCGTGTAAAGGTTTGACAGATCCCATACGTACGGGCTGGAGACGGCGAAGGCGCCGGTGGGAGTGACGCCGGTCCAATTGAAGAGGTCGAAGGTGCGGCCGAGCTGGGTGGCGAGATTCACGTTGGCGGCGAACGTGAGTTCCAGCGTGCCGCCGAGCGTGATTGGGATGCCGGCGCGAAGGAGATTGTCGAATCCCAGGCGTCCGCCTCGAATACCATCCGCAGCGTGCCGCCGGGGGCCATCGCCATATGCTGGTCGATCGTGATTGGGATTGGCGGAATTGGCGTCGGCGTTCCGTAGTATCTGTAGTGGTTTCCCATGTAGTAGATGTCGGTGCGGGCGGGAACGCCATCGTAATCGCGGACAACGAGCACGGCGCCGACATCCAGGTCAAGGCCATCGATATGGCCGTCGTACCGAATGAGGTTGGTGGTGATAGCGCGTGCCGTCCAAAGTCGCGCCCTCGCACATCGGCCGCGGTCAGATCGACATCAGTCAGCCCCGAGTTCACTAAATGGTGGCCACCATTGTAAAAAAAAATGGAGAAGTCCGCATTGGTCAGGTTCTGGCCAGCGAAGTTTCCGCCAGTAAGGTCGTAGTTTCCTCCCAGGCTGATCCCAGCTAAGTCATATGTTTGATAGCTGGCCGTGGAGTACAGCTGCGCAAGCGTGAGGCCGCCGATTATAGGATCCCGCCAAAGCAAATCTTGGTAGGCCGCGTTAAAGCTCGCTCCCCGTATATTGGCGCCGGTGAGGTCAGCGTTCGTAAGGTCGGCGGCCGAGAAGTCTGCATTCGTAAGGTTCTGGCCAGCGAAGTTGGCGCCGTAGAGGTCGTTCCACTCTAGGCCGATGCCGCTCAGGTCGTGGGCCTGGTAGCTGGCCGTGGAGTACAGCTGCGCCAAAGTAATGACATTCTGGACGCCCCAGGCGACGCGAGGAGCATCAAGCTGAGCAATTGGACGCGAATAAGCGCAAGTTGATCAACGCGCTGCAAAGGATTGGCCACGCGACCACGAAGTCTGAGATACGTGACCATGCCGGAATGGACAACAAGCCGTTCAACGCGGCCTTAGCAAGCCTGCTTACGAGCGGTGACTTGTTACCCACGCCAGTCAAACGCAGCAACGGCCAAACTTACCCCGGGTATGAACTTGCATTGTCGGCATGAGCGCCACTAAAACAATCACTCGGAGGCACTCGAATAGCCACTCGGATAAGTCCATCCGAGTGACATCAACACACACTCGGATGAGGGGTATATGTATATACTCCTCCGACTCCGAGTGTATGTGTCTCCGTGGCTCCACTCAGATAGATCGCGATTCATCTGAGTGCGCCGTGACACGACGGTTCGTAAATTCAGCCTGCGGATGCATGTTTCCTACCGACGTGCCCGACGTCGATTCCGGTAACTCGCGACAAGCAATATTTCGCTGAAAACGCACGAGAACGCCAGCGCCATGCAGGTCGGTTCCGGAACCACCACAGGTTCCGAATACAGGAAATCGTCCATCACCACCACATCGTTGGGGTTTCCGTTCGTATCGGTTGGACCCAAGGCCGCATTGCCGGTAGTGATTCGCACCCGCGCGATCCGCTCCCCGGCGTTCGCCCGGGCGCCAATGAACGATAGGCCACCATCGACCGTCGTGTCTTGCGGAGAGTTGAGTGCAAAAATCGAAGAACCACTACGGTTGAAGAATTCCATCTTCGTCGTGTTGGCCAGATCGACATCGGAGAAAACTGCACCAAAACCAGTGACGATCGCTGGAGTCGCGCCGTTGGTGCCGGGCAATGAAAAAGTCACGTCGGTAATATTGCTGCCGGTAGGGGTGAAAATTCGCACGGGACTGAATGCGCCAAACGTCGTGGCGTAGGCCGCATTGATGCCGGTCAGCGCGACGTCTGTGAGTGGCGTTTGCAGGAAACCCGTCCCCGGCGTCGTGAGTGTGGCACCGCGAGTGTTTTGGAAGGCCGTGAGCGTCGGCCCACTTGTGGCGGCAACCGTTGCACCGCCGCCATCCCAATTGATTTCCCGCCGACCGCTGGCCAGCGGACCAGCGTTATTCGCATTGTTGGGATTGCCGAGCGCTGTGCGAAATGCGTCGACCTGAGCTTGAATCGAGGCCGCGGTTGCGCCTCCCCCCACGGAGAAAACATCAAATGCTGCGCGAGTCGGAATAGAGGTCATCGCCACACAGAAAAAACCGAACGCAAAGCTTGCGCAGGCGAACGGATACGAAAATCGTTGAGTCCATGAAAAGTCTCCCAGGTGCCTTGTTGGAATTGCGAATCAAAGCACTCACTTCCCCGGCCGGACGGCTGGCAAGCACCAGCCGTGGTTTAACCGTAAGCCACCTCCTTTCAAGAATGATCGAGTATCAGAACATCGGGCGCTGTAAGGTTAACGCTCTCGTTTAGCAGGTGTCAATTAGTTTTTCACGATTACTCCAGATTTTTAACAGACATGACGGCGCGAAAACCGCATCGCGATCGTCGGAGCTGTGTAATGAATGCTGGAAACTCACCGCGAGAATTCGCGACCGCGGGCAAATGCGTCGCCGCTGGTCAGGCAGCGTAAATTCGATTCTACTCTGCTAGGAGGAACTAAAAATGTCACATCTCGCTGGCAAGGCGGCCCTGGTCACGGGCGGCAGCCGCGGCATTGGCGCCGCCATCGCAAAACGTCTGGCGCATGACGGAGCCGAAGTCGCACTCACCTACTTCAAGCGCACCGACCGAGCTCAAGCGGTGGCCCATGAAATCGAAGCCGCCGGGCGGCGAGCGCTCGCGATTCAAGCCGACAGCGCTAGCCCCAGCGTGGTTACCGCGGCCGTTGAGCGTACCGCCGCCGAACTCGGCCGACTCGACATCCTGGTGAATAACGCCGGCATCTTCGTCCCCGCAAAGTTTGAAGTCACCACACTCGAAGACCTGGAGCGTCTGTGGGTGGTCAACGTGCGAGCCGTCATTCTCGCCACGCAAGCCGCCCTGCGGCTCCTGCCCGATGGCGGACGCATCATCAACATCGGCAGCTGCCTGGCCGAGCGCGTGTCAGGCCCGGGCGTAACGCTGTATGCGATGACCAAAGCCGCCCTGGTCGGCCTCACGCGAGGCCTAGCCCGCGACCTCGGCCCCCGCGGCATCACCGTGAACGTCGTCGAACCCGGCCCTATCGACACCGACATGAACCCCGCCACTGGCCCCGGCGCCGACGACCAGCGGGCCCTCACCGCCCTCAGTGGAAATGATCTCACTGGACGACATCGACCAATGTGCGGATCTCTTGGCCGAATTTGTACTCGGCATCGAAGCGGACGGCGACTTCACTCCGCGATAGTCATGCGGAAAAAACCGTGCGGTCGCTAACGCTTGGCGATTGCTCCTCCGCCGGGACGACGAACGTGTGTTGGATCGTGTCCTTCTGGAAGCCCATCACCTCCGGGAAGCGCAGGCCGGCGAGCAGTTGAACGTCGAAGATTTCCTCCACGGCCGTTTGGAACTCCAGCATGGCGCAGACGCGGCCGCTGGTCAGGTCCACGACCGCCACGCCGCACTTAAGCTCGTCCCGTCGCTCGGCCAGTGGCACGCCGTCCATCGTCGAAGTCGCGCGAATCTTCGACAGCCCGATGAACGCGTACTGTCCGCAAAGGGCCAGGCCGCGGGCGAAGCCGGGCAGCTCGACGACGGTCTGACGGTTGCCGTTGGTCGGATCGACGAGCACGAGCTGCCCGGTCCCGGATTCCAGCAGCCACAGCCGGCCGTCGTGCCAGCGCGGCGAGTGCGGCATCGACAGGCCGCGGCTGACGATCTCTCCACTGCTCACTTCCATCAAGCAGCCGCCATGGGCTTTGTTGGCCCGCCAGCCGTGCGGCGTGTCGGTCTCGCCCAGGGCGGTGACATACTTGGGCTGGCCATCGACCACGGCCAGGCCGTTCAGATGGCAGCGGTCTTCGGCGGCCAGTGCGGTGACGAACGGCGGCCGCCACCGCGGCACGAAGCTGTAGGCCGGGTCGAGCGTGCACAGGCAGGAAAACCGCGTGTTGACCACCCACAATTCGTCGCCGGCCCAGGCGAGTTCGTGGACGCCAATGTCGCCGGTCACATGCGACGATGCGCGGCAGAAAGCAGGCGTCGTGCTGCCCGGCCGGCTCGACCTGCGGGGCGATGGCCGGGGCGTTGCGAAACTCCCACACCTGTTCGCGGCAACCCAGCGCCAGCCGATCGGCACCCACGGCCAGACCCATCGGGCGGTCGAAAGTGCGCACGAGCGTCGACAGCCCAGCCCCGGCGACCCGGGCGACCAGCAGCTTGTTGGCCTGGTAGGTGCTGATCAGCAAGCGACGCGCCAAGTTGCTGCGAGCAGGGCCACGAAGCTGTCGGTCTGAGTGTAGTGAAATGCGACCGGCGCAGGTGGCTCGCCGGCGGCTGTGAGGCGCTGGCCGTGGAGTTCGGGGGAGCGAGACGGTTGAAGAGGACATCAGTCATTCCAATTCTTTGACGTTCGTTGGCGTGGCCTGTGACGCCGGGCGGTGGCCGCATCACCCGTACCGTCGTACGCGAGCGTTAGGTCCCTTTACCAGGTTTCCCCTTGCCCCCGGGAGTGTCGTCGTCGAGGATCTTGCCGATGCCCTGGCCAATGGCGATCGTCGCGTCCGTGGCGCTGGTCAGGTTGATAAAGAATGTTTCGTCAGGTTCCCGCTTATTATCCCGCCAGACCGATACCGAAATGACCTTGCTTACCTGCCCGGGGGCGAAGAATAGAGAGCCTGACTTGGCGACGTAATCGCTGTCCGCGGTGGTCGCGTGGTCGCCGTACCATCGGCGGTCGCGAAGTTCACCCGCACGTTTTTTTCGCTCGGCGCCGACAACGTCACGATGAAATTGAACAACGTTGATTGGTTGCCGTTGCCCTCTTTGCCCGACACCATCGGGGTAATCGAGACCGTCGGGGGCAGGTCGTCGTCCAAGATTGTGCCAATCCCCTGAGCATCGATGATAACCGCCCCCGCGGACGCGGCGGAGAGGTTGACATAGAAGCTCTGGTCGTATTCGTCGGTCACGTCGCCGTTCACCAGAATCGCGATGGTCTTGACGGTCTCGTTCGGCCCGAAGGTCAGCGTTCCGCTGGCGGCAACATAGTCGCTGCCCGCGAGCGCTGCCCGTTCGCAACGCTGTAGTTGACGGTCACGGTGTCGCCGAGGTTGTCGCCGCTGCGTGTTACCGTGAACTCGGCCGCGACGTTGCCCGCATTGCCCTCCGTGACGGTCACGTCGCCGATCGTGAGGCTCGCCGGCGCTGGCGGCCAGGTCTGGTCATTAATTAGGACGGAGACGTTGTTCGTGCTGGGGTTGGCCGTGGCGGCGTCGAGCCAGCCGTCTCCGTTGAAGTCGCCGGCCGCCAGCGAGTAAGCGCCGGGGCTAGCGGCATTTATTGGTACCGAAAAGGCGCCGCCGACCCGGCCGTAGAGAACGCTGATCCCACTGCCGGAGAAGTTCGCCGTGGCGACGTCGGGTTTGAGGTCGCCGTTGAAGTCGCCGATCACTACCGAGGTGGGCTCGGCGCCGACGGCGTAATTCTTGGGGGCCGCGAAGCCGCCCACGCCGTTGCTTAGCAGCACGCTGACGTCGTTCCCGTAACGGTTCGCCGTCACCAGGTCGGCGTCAAGGTCGCCGTCGAGATCCGCCGCTGCCACCGACCAGGGGTAATAGCCGACGCTGATCTCGGTCGGACTCTGAAGGACGCCGCTTGCGTTGCCGAGCAAGACGCTGACAGTCCCATAGTAGTGGTTGACCACCGCGAAGTCGTCGATGGGATGCCCGGTTGTCGACCTGTCGCCGTTGAAGTTCGCCGCGGCCGCGGACGTGAAATAACCGACGCCGAGCGAGGTGACTTTCGGCGGCGAAAAGCTCCCGTCGCCGTTGCCCAGCAGCACGATTGGCCTGGCCTTCGTAGCTGGCCGTAGTAACCGTAATAGTAATACCCGCCGTACCCCGGATAGTAGATGTTCGACGTCACGCCGAGATCGAGCTTGCCGTCGCCGTTGAAATCCCCAACGGCTACGGATTCGGGTGCTGACCCCGATGTTGATGTTCGTCGAGGTGAAGGGGCCATCGCCGTTGCCTAGCAGGATGCTCACGTCGGTGCGGCGTTGGCCGTCGCTAGGTCTAGCGGCCGTCCCGTCGAAGTCGCCGACCGCGACCGAGATTGGGGCCGGTGCCAGTGGCGGAGGTCTCGGCGGACTGGAACGTGCCATTGCCGTTGCCCAGCAGCACGCTGACGGAGCTGCTGCCGACGTTGGCCACTGCGAGGTCGAGATGAACGTCGTCGTTAAAGTGGGCGGCCACAACGGCTTGAGGCGCTGTACCGGCTGGATAAGTCATGACGGGAGTGAGACTCAGCAGGGAGCGGTCCTCCAGCGTTTCGAATCGCGCCCGGCGGCCCGCACGCCCGCGATGGGCTCCCCGTCGTACGCGCCGCAACTGTAAACCGTTGAGAATGGATTCCAACAACATGGCCGAACTCCTTCTAGTGTGCTGCGAGTTCTGTCTCTACCAATGAATTGCGCACGTGGGCCGGGGAGAGATTCTCAGATTCGCACTTGCTCTTCGAAGTACAGTGCGACGTTCTCAACAAAACCGCGCAAGAAAAACTTAAAAAATGCGCCGCAGCCGGCAATCGGCAGCGGGTACGGGGAAACCAATGCCGGTGTCCGAGATGATTCGGCGGATTGTCGATTGACTAAGGTGCTACGCCATCAGGCCGCTAGCCGCCTTGCACACGGATATCGCCAGTGAGGACCTACCAAAAAAACCAGAATTCGCTCCGCACAAAACGCAACAACTTGTTGACAAGCACCTCTCCGATTGGCCTGCGGCCGGTATAAACGCGCACCGTACCGGTCATTCCTGGACGCAGTTGACGGGGCAGGTGGCCCGATCGGCAATAAACGGTCACAGCGTTTTGCAGTTCTCCGTGGCGGGCCGCCGGCGGCAATCCGCGCGACTTCGGTTTTAAACTTCTCGAACGGCAGCGCGCGGGCTTTGAGCGACACTGGGTGACCGACCTCGATCCGGCTCACGTCCTGCTCGGCCAGCGTGATCTCGATGTCCGAGCCGGACGGTTCTTCAACGATGCCAATGACATCTCCCTCCTGGACATACAGGCCGATCTTCTCCCTTAGTCTGGGCGTTACCATCAGACCAGCAACGGGACTGCAGACGGCGAGGCGGCCGTGAAGCTGCTCCAGGTAGCGGGCCTCCTCCTCAAGACCCGCTAAGCGGGCCCGCTCTACCTCGACCTGCTCGGGACGCGAGCCGGCTTCAAGAAGTACCAGGGCAGATTCTGCATCTTCGAGTTGATGTTGCCGACGCGCTAATTCGGTTTCCGCTTCGAGCGTGCCCTGACCCCCACGGCACGCTGGTAGGAGAACGTTCCGCCGCCAAGCATACTCCAGTCGGTAAATCTGAGATCGAGATAGATGTCGTCGGTGATCAAGTGCACCACGGCGTTGCGGCCCGTCAGGCGGGAGGGCAATTCCAGGATGGCGGCCCCGGTCAGCTTCAGCCGTTGGTTCGG
>CAWAZX010000029.1:0-45672 GCA_963786455.1 uncultured Planctomycetota bacterium
AGCTGAGCGATTAAGACCCGTGGGAGTTACTACTTTGAGTGGCTGGGGTCGAGTCCGCCGCGGCGGAGGAGCCCCCGGGTCTAATAGAAGCTGGGGGGCTCCCCGAGGCTCGACCCCGACTCGACTGCGCTCGCCGAAATCAGCCACCCACATCACGGACTATCTGTCGCAATTCTCGCAGTCGGCGCAAGCTATAATTGGAGTATCCCCCAGTTGCCAATTTCGAAAGCCCGGTTGTTTGCACTACATCCAAATGACGCGCCGACGATTCACGTTCTGGTTGAGCTTTGGCGCATTCGCGCTGGCCGAGAAATTGGGCCTACGTGGTCTCGACTCTCTGGCAGCGGCGGCGATGGACAGCACCGATCCCCGGCCGTCCAAGAAGTCGCGTTCGTTACCGATCCACTGGACCGCTGCCGAGGATGACGATTGGCGCTGGTACGAGCGCGAGCATTTCATCGACGGAGAATGGTGGCTAACAGGCACGACAGCGCCCATCCACAAGAAAACAGCCGAGCGTAAGAACGACGCAAACGAAGCTTACCTGGAAGATCGTCTCGTGCCGGCCTCGATGCGTTTGAGCTCGAACGCATCTCACCCGAACCCGGCACCAATTGAAGCCTCTCCGCCAGAGCGTCAATTGCCGACCGCTCGTCGTCGACGGCAACACGGCCGGCCGCCCAGCAAATGGCTGCGCAGCTTGAATGCGGATGAGATTCGCATCTGGCTGAAAACGATCGAGTGCCCGGAGGCAGGAGTCGAGGGCATGACCTACTGGACGCATCTGACGCGAGACCACTTGTTCGATCCCGAAAGGATCGTGGGCCTCACGGAAACCGAACAGGCCAAACTTCACGGAGCGGCCCACTTCGGATATTGACCACGACTCGCGCGTCCAGGTCGCGTGCAAATCCTGCCGCTGCGCAACTATCCCGGCTATACCGCATCCGAGGCATACCTTCGCCGACCACTGTGCGCCCCACCACCGACGATCCCCAAATCGACCAGGACCGCGATGATGACCACCACCAGGTAAATACCCGTCACCGTGCCGTTGGAATTGATCGCCCACGCATACGCCAGCGTGGTCAGCGGCAGAAAGAAAAAACCCAACAGCGGCCAAAGCACCGTCTCATACGCCCGCCCGAGATAGCCGCTGAACAACCAAATCAGAACGATCGCCACCCGCGGAAAGAAAAACGCCAGACATCCCATGAGGCAAGGCATATTCCAAGTGACTCCTGAATAGCTGCCATTTCAGCCGACTATCACTCCGGCAGCGGCTTGCCCTTTGTCTCGGGTCCCAGCCAGATGATGAACAGGCCGATGATATAAATTCCAGCGAGCGTTGCACCGGCGTTTGGAATTCCCTGTAATTCGCTAAGATCCTTTGCCAGATCCTTCGAAAAATAATGAGTCAGTGTTGCCATCTGCAACGTTCCAATTGCCGATAGTACGCGGCCAAAGTTGTAAGCGAATCCCTGACTCGTGGCGCGAATGCTCGTAGGAAATAGCTCCGGAAGATATAACGGGAACCAGCCATAAAATGCCGCCGTGATGCCCCCGGCAATGAATACGCTGACCAGGAATTGTGCTCCGAACGAATCATTGGCGCGGTACAGATAAACGAGCGAAATGAACGAAGCGATGCACAATCCGAAATACGTAATTCGGCGGCCCAGCCAGCCGCCAAGTAGCGCTGCGATGATCGCGCCAACGATTGCACCGGAGGCCGAGGCGATCTGCGTGAACTCTTTTGCGTAGTACGGACCGCCATCCGCAGGCAGCAGCTTTGCCAGCGCGATGCTCCACTTCGGCGCCCATTGCAGCGAGCCCCAAGTGCCAAGCAAAGCCACACCGGCCAGACATGCTCCTAACAGCATCCGCCCCACGTACTTCGAGCGATCGCCCGGCTGCAATTTGTTCGCCGCCTCCGCGCGGCCCAGGTAACGAATCACGGGATACAGGTAGCCGACGATCGCAATACCCAAACCGACGAGCGTAGCAGTTAGCCGGGAATTTGTTGCCCAGTTAGGCAGGGCGGCAATTACGTCACCGTTGGCCGAAAGACTTCGAACCCAATTGCTAAAGATGGGCGACCACATCACGATCACACCTCGCGCGCTGAGTGCACCGATCAGCACGCCCAACAAATCGCGTGTGGCCCAGTGACTTGTTCCACCCGAATCGCGCTCCGCCTCCCATTTGTGCGATTCCGGCACAAACAGGCGAATGAAAAAGACCAAAAATGCCGGCAGCGCCCCGGCGATCATTAATAGCCGCCAGCCGTCGCCGCGAAGCAATGCTTCCACGGTCGCCTCCTGCATGCCGGCATTGAGCAGAAATGCGCCAATGACTTGCAGAAAACTTACAAGCACCAGGCTCAACAGCCCGACGAGCAGCATGCCGACATTGGCCGCCGCGCCAATGGCCCCAGCCAACAACGCCCGAGACCGATCCGGCCAAAGCTCGGTAACAATTGCCACGCCCAAGGCCCACTCTCCGCCCATGCCCAGCGATGCGACGAAACGCAGCGCAGCGATTTGCCATGCCGCCGCGGCGAAGCCACACAACCCGGTAAATATCGCGTACGTTAAAATGCTGAGCGACATCGCCCGCACGCGGCCGATGCGATCGCCCAGCCAACCGAACAGCACACCGCCCGTCGCAGCGCCAACAAGAAACACCGCCATGATGACGCCGAACCATTCGGTGCTTACCGCTGGATTGACGGCGATCTCCGACTTGAGAAGTTCGTTCAGCGCGGGTTGGCCCACCAGCGGAAACAGCCCGATTTCAAAGCCGTCGAACATCCAACCCAAAAACGCGGCGATCAATGCCATCCACCGACCGCGGGTGTCAGATATTGCTGTAGTTTTCTTGAGCATCGTGCAGAACTTCACCCAGGTGGCCACGTCATTTGCCGCCCGCCGAGTAGATGAAAATGCAAATGGTCGACGGACTGCCCGCCGTCTCGACCGCAATTCACCACAACGCGGTAGCCTTTCTCAAGCTTCAACTGCTTGGCCAGGTTTCGAATCACTAGCCACAGGTGGGCAATTAGCTCGGCCTGCTCATCTTCAATTGCGGCGACCGAAGTGATCGGCTGTTTCGGAATCACCAGCACATGCGTGGGCGCTTGCGGCGCGACGTCGTGAAACGCGAGGCAGCGATCGTCCTCGAACACAATGTTCGCTGGGATCTCGCGATCGATGATCCGCTGAAAGATTGTTTTCTGACTCATGGATGAAGCAGTTCACTCGCGGATGGAACCGAACTTTCGATCGCGTTTCGGCAGAATTAATCGGATCTGCCCGCTGCCAGCTGCTCTAACGCAATCGCTTCGTCGCGCAGCAACAATGGAATCCCATCGACAATTGGGTACAAAACATCGCCGTCCTCACGAACCAGACCGCCGTCAATCGGCTGACTTAGGCGACTACCGGAGAGGTTCGATATGCGACCGTCGCGGATCGCATCGTTGACTTGCGCAAGCAGCTCGCTATCCGCCTCTGCCAGCATGGTGCGGTCCTGTGGACAACGCAGGATTTCCAATAGCTGGCTGTTCATCGTTGCCTGCAGCTTTCGCGACACATTGGCGTGTTATTTCGTGCTGAACCCTCCAATTGGGGAGACTGGCGGGTCAAGCACGCGACTCTCAGATTGACCGCCGTGCGAAAAAAATACAAGGGGCGCCCACCCGTAAGGGGGCAATTGGTGTTTGCGCCCCATAACTACCGTGTGCTAATGCGGCCGTTGACTGATGTGGCCAGCAGGAAGCTGCCGATATTGACGAAGAGCCATGTTGGGCGGCCTGGTCACTCTGGACCGCCACGCCATGTGCTTTGGTCGGGGAGGCCAATCTGGAAGGAGCCGATATGCACAAGTCGCTAAACACGATCGCTTGCCTGACAACCCTGGCATTCAGCTCAGCCGTCCACGCTCAAGAGACAACAACCGTGGAGACCGGCCCCGACGGCGCCAAGTATCAAGTAACGCGCCGCGTCGTTGAACGCTCTGTGCCCACAATCGAATATCAAGCACGCGAACAGAAAGTCTACCGGCCGCAAGTCACTACTCAATATCAATCCTACCAACAGACGTATTTGACGCCCGTCACTCAATACCAATGGGTCGCTCGGCTGAACGGCCGTTGGAATCCGTTTGTCCAACCGTATTGGACACACGAGCTCGCGCCGGTGACACGATGGGAGACGAGACCGGGTACGGTGCAGATTCCCACCGCACGCACCGACTGGGTTGAAGAGACCCGCACCGCGCAGGTTCCCGTGACCACCTATCGCACGGCGCGCGAAGAAGTCATCACCCACATGCCGGTGGGCCCGTCGGCGAGCGGTGCGACCAGCATCGCCAGCCGACCGATTGGCGGCCAGCAACTTCAAAACGATCCGCCCGCCACGGCCAGTCCGTGGGCCAGCAGCTCGGGCACCGATACGTACCGACGGTAGGCCAACACGCCCCCTCTCCCCTTTGGGAGAGGGCTGGGGTGAGGGTGCCTTGGAAACAGTGTCACCAGAGTCTTGAGCCGATTATACGTATCAGCTCGGTGTCGCCGCGCCGCGCCGTCGCCCGCGAGTTGTCGCCGTCACCGTCCATTCCTTGGTGAGCGTCTCAAACACCTCGGGCGTCTCGTAGCGGACAATGCCCTTCGCTTCCGGCATCGGGCCGATCAGTCCGCGAAACACGGGCAGCCCGCGCAGTGACAGATCGGTGCTGCAGTCGTCCACGCCAATCTGCGTGTGCATTTTCAGCACGGTTTCGGGTTTGTCGTAATCCTTGGTGCGCAGCTCGCCATTGTTGCCGCGCGTGACGATACGGATCGTTGGTTTCATGTCGAAGATTCGCTGTGGCGGAAACGGGGATTCCGCAAGGGAGGAGCGGTTTCAGGAACGACCGGCGAGCGGATCTCCAACCGCAACAAACCCGCTGCCGAATCCGGCCGATTTCAATATCTTCAATCTTCGGCCACGTAGCGTGATCATTAAGAAGGAAACCTTCTCGCCCGCGCCTGGGGTTGTACGTCCACAATCCGTCATATTCGCTGTGGCGGAGGTTATCGACATCTCGTGCAACAGCCGGCGCTGAACGACCGGTTTAAGCCGCACAGCACGCAGATGGGAGCGTACTTCGCACCGCACGGCCGATACGGAGCGACCAACTTCCACCAAACGGCCTCCATCAAATCGCCGCCGAAGCTCGATCCGTTGTAACAGGCATGTACCATTCAGTTTGCCTTGCCGAACAGGCCGCTCCCCGTATAAATTGACATCGCCCCGGAGGGTAAGCGAATTGGCCAGCAGCCTGACTCGAAATCCCAACGCTGCATTCCCGCGTTATCCCCTAACTATTCCCTAAGCAAAAACGATGGGGTATAATGCACGCGTGTTCACTCGTTGAATACCTGTGCTTTTTGCTTTCAGGTACCGTTTTTGGTACCAGTGGACTTTAAAGCTGACTGGCGGAGGCATCCGCTTTACCGTCCAGCCTGCGGCCGATCCATCCTTTCGGCCGCGGCTGGCGGCAGTACGGCAAGGATGGATTCTGATGGCTCTGGCCAATGTCGATGAATTGCTTGAGGCACTCGCCCAGCGTGATACGTGGTCCCGGTTATCGGGTGAAGCAGCCGCCGCATCGCAAGCTTGGGTGAACTGTGTCAATCGTACCCGTGAATGGAGCCGGAAGATTTGCGCGACGCCAGGGGTTGATAAGCTCACGCTTATGTGCCGAGCAGCAGCGGGGCGAAATCTCGACCACGATTGGTTGGCTGAGCAGCACGCTAAATTAGTGCTCGCCAACGGCGGCAGTCGCAGTGCGACAAAGAATATCGACAAGATGACTCCCGCCGCGTTTGCCATGAAGGTGGGCAGCGAGCCAAAGGGCAACGGGCAATCCCGCGAGGGTAAAACCAAGGCCATCGAGAAGTATGGTCGGCCGCGAGATACTGACGTCGCCAAGCGGCGAGAGTATGTGAGGAAGTTTAGCGACAAGGGTATGTCCCGAGGTGAAATCTCGATTGGGTTACATGAATTGCAGCAAAAAGGAAAGTTGCCGAAAACCCTGAAAGTAGGTGTGGACAACGTAGCTTCGGACCTCAAGGAGTTGGGAAAAAAGAAATAAGGTTTATTTCCCTCACGACGCAATGCGTCTTGTGAAAAAAATATCTGCCGGCATTTCTAGCCGAATCAGTCGCACCATCTAAAGCGACTTCGGGAAGTATTTATTTCCGAGGAAGATTGACTCACGGGCGGCGGGTACTACTCCCACCGCAGTTCGTTAACGCAACCCGTGAGGCATCTCGATGGCAACCACCGCCAAACCAAAGCCGACCGGCATCGCCGGCGGCAGTGTATTACCGACCGAGGCATTCTGCCAACAAATGGGCTGGGGCCGTAAGGCGTTCGTGGCCGCACGACGCCGCGGCCTTCCGGTTCATAAAGTTTCTCGCCGACTTTACATCGTGGCCGACGAAGCCGCGGATTGGCTTAAGCAGCAAGGGGCGGCGAAGTGACCAACGACCAGCTACAAGATGCTATCCGTGCTTTGTCGTCCATCGCCGACGAGGGCCGGTTGCCCCAGCTCCTAATGGATTTCGCCGCGGAGTGCAGGAAGGCCGGTGGGATGCCGCGAGCCGACGAACGCTCTCGCACCGTCGAGCATATGGACGCCGGAACCATCGCCAAGTCGCGTGAGCTGGCCAAGGCCGTGTCGCATCTCTTCGGACTTCCAATTGAGCATTGCGAGCGAAACGCTCGTGAGGCGTTGGTCTGCGATCCGTGGAGCAAGATAGCCCTCGACTTGATCGACTTCCACGTCGGCAGGCCAACAAAACCTTCCCCAAAGTTTGGGGAATGTAAGTCGGCCAAGCCGGCAGGGAGGCAGGCGTGGTAACCGAACTCCAAATCCAGGTGAAACCACGCGACCAACGCGGAAGGCATTTAGTCATCGCAACCCATAGCGGCACGGTGCACAAGCATCGGTTCGACGTCGAGGACCAGGGCGAGCGCAAGAAGTTCCGCGAGGTTGTTATTGCCCGATTCGGACTGCCCGACGACGCGCACGGATGGATCGAGGACAAGCTCGTTGCGGACGCGGCTGCCGTGGATTCCAGCGGTCAGCTCTGGACGCCGAACACCATCGGTTTGGCCGATGTGGTAGCTCAGCCAGTTCACTGGTTCTGGGACAACTACTTTCCCGAGGGTGCCGTCACGCTGTTGGACAGCGATCCAGGCGAAGGAAAATCTACAGCCCTCGTGGACATTGCTGCTCGGCATAGCCGTGGCAATTCGATGCCGCCACACACAGCACCCGATGGTACCTACAGCCGTGGCAACTCGCTATTGATATGTGGGGAAGACGACCTACAGCGCACGATCAAGCCACGCTTAATCGCAGCCAACGCAGATTTGCACCGCGTGCATTTCCTGCGGACGGTTTCTATCGACGGCGAAGATGAACGAATCATCCAATTGCCCGGCGATCTGCCGATCATCGAGCGGGTCGTGGTCGAGAAGCAAATCAGTTTCATCGGCATAGACGTGCTCGGGTGTTTCATCGGGGCTGGCCTCTCGATGAACGACGACGCGGCCATGCGGAAGGTCACGACGCCGTTCGCCAATATGCTCGAGCGCACGCGGGCAACATCGTTATGGCTACGGCACCTGAACAAGAAAGAAAATCTCCGCGGCATGTATCGCGGCGGCGGCAGTATCGCCATCTCCGCGGCAGCTCGGGCTGTGTTCGCCATAGCACCACACCCCGAGGAACCAGGCGTCAAGGTTCTGGCGCCGATCAAGCACAACCTCGGGCCAAGGCCGCATTCGCTCACGTTCACGATTGAGGCGGTAGGCAGCACGAGCCGCATTGTCTGGGGCGGACAGACCGACCTAACCGCAGCCGATGTGCTCAAGTCCCACGAGAAGCCTAGCGGCGGCAGCAAGGCCGACGCGGCCAAGGGCATCATTTCCGAAATCCTCGGGCAGGGGCCACGCGGCGAGAACGAAGTGCGGACCGCGTGCACGGAAGCCGGTGTTTCGGAGCGGACCTACTGGCGAGCGCGTACGTCACTCGGGGTACAAGCCGAGAAGACGGACTTCCGCGGTGAGTGGTTGCTGTCCATGCCGAGTGCCAACGGAGTATGCCATGAGGACTTTTAGCACGAAGACTGCCAACGAAGACTGCCAAGCATGGCAGCCTTGGTACCTAGAGAGAGAGTATATGGCAGCCTTGGCGTATTTCCCGATGTTTACGCATTGTTGGTTTGGCAGCCTTGGGAGACTCGCGCACGAAGGCTGCCAAGTGCCGCGCACCCTCGGGGGGTGGCTCGCGGAGACGAAAAAGTCAGATTCGCCGTAGCGGTAGAGCGTGTCGTTTTTTTCACGTTTCATTCTCCGTACCACAAGCACATTGCAGCCAGGAAGCGTTCCGTAAATTCCGGCGAATACCCACACATGGCATTTTTGACGACCACACTACACGGCCTCGTGGGCGACCACCGGGCCGATTACCAAAAAATCAATTTGAGATTGAACTGCCAGATTGGCAAAGGAGGCCGAACGTGAGTACCACACCACCACCAGAGCATCTAAGCGACGAAGCCAAGGCTTGGTTCGCAAGGATTGTCCAAGACTACGAGATGCAGGACCACGACCTGCTCACCCTGCGGGCTGCCGCCGAGGCGTGGGACACCTGCGAAGCGGCTCGCAAGCTGGTTGCCGCCGAGGGCCTGACGTTTACCGACAACAGGAAAGCTGTCCGCCCGCATCCAGCCGTAGCAATCGCGTTGACCGCCCGCACGCAATTCCTCCGTGCGATGCGTGAGCTGTCCCTACCCGATCCCTTCGACGAAATGCGAGCGAAGCATGGCCTATAGCAAGCGACCACACAAGCGCGCGAAGAAAGCCGCTGAGGGTGACATCTACGAGCACCTGAAGGACGGAATGTGCTTCGCCTGCATCATCCGGCCAGTGATATGCGACGTCACGTACGAGATGTGCCGCGAGGCGTGGCCACGATACCGGCAGATCATCTTGGACAAGTGGTCCGCCGACGGTAACGCGGACCCGCCGTGGGGCTGGCGAGAATTCGAGGGACTGGAATGACCGACTCCCGCATATGCCCGACTGACGATTGCAAAGGCCGACTAACGGTCCGTAGCAGCCGGCGGTTTGGCTATACGAATACCGTTGAGCGGCGACTGGTTTGCAAGTGCTGCGATTGCGTCGTAGTGCAGACGCTGCGATTGCCGAAACCAGCTCCGGTAGTAATCGAAGTCCGAGTCATAAAACCTAGTTGTAAAACAACAGAACCAAATCAGAGCACAACACTCGACGGGGTATGATGAAATCATGAGCGTCACCGACCACATCGCCGAAATTGTAGAAGTTGATCCAAGCGAAACGCACATCATGGTGCGGTTGTTCCCCCACACGCTTTCGGAGCAATGCCTAGATTGGCTAGCTCGGGCAGCTCAGCCGACGGGGCTCGAAAGTGATTGCCTGCGGTACTGGCTGCTCGAGCAAGTGCGCGAGGAAGCCGCTCGCCGCATCGAGAAGAAAAACGGCTGGGGCGAACCCCTTGAAGACTACGCCTGGTTAATTCCCTGGCATAGTTGGAACGACGGCCAATTGGCGTCAGCACTCGGTTGCAGCTACTCGTGGACCGGCATGCAGTGTGACGAAGACGTAGCGGCTGCGTTCGACGCAATCCATATGGCGGTTGTTATAGCAGTTGCTACGCGGTTGCGAGAGTTTCACGCCGCGATTGAACTAGCACAGAGCAAAGGTTGAAATGCGATTAAAAGCACTTATTGAACAGCGAGAAGCGCTCGCCATCGAGGCGCGTAACATCGACACAACCGCCCGGTCCCAGAGGCGGGACTGGACCGCAGCCGAAGAGGCCCGATTCGTACAAATCACCGATCCGAACACCGGCTTACTTGCCGTGCTCGAATCGCAAATTCAAGGACTGGAACGAGACGAGGATTCAATCAGGAACAGGAACATGACCCACACCCCCTACGTAAGCAACAAAACATTCAACGAAAACTTCCCGCAGAAGATACTGCCGACGAACGGCGTGTTGCCGGAAGACGGGCAACGGCGTTACCAGACGCACAATCGCATCGGCCGGCTCCGTGCGTTCACCGATGACCAATCGGCGTTTGATTCCGGCCAGTGGATGAAAGCGGTTGTGTCACGATTCTCCGGCGAGCGTGACATCGCCGCGGAGCGTTACTGTGGCAACATCGGCTTGGACATCACGAATGCCGCCTATGAAGGCAGTGGCACGGCCGGTGGCTACACCGTTCCCGCACCGCTCTCAACGGCAATCATCGCAGTACGTGAACTGGTTGGCGTCAGCCGGAAGGTTTGCCGCGTGCTGCCGGCCACGAGCGACACGCTGAGCATTCCCAAGCGGACGGGCGGATTAGTTGTCTACTATCCGAATGAGAATCAAGCACTCACCGATTCCGACAAAACGTGGGGCTTGGTTGCGCTCGCGATGCAGAAACGTGCGTGCTTATCCTACCTCAGCCAAGAGCTGAACGAGGATAGCATTATCAATTTCGTCGATGACCTCACACTTGAGATGGGCCATGCGCTCGCGTTGCAAGAGGACAACGAACTCTGCAACGGCACTGGCGCGAGCACCTACGGAAGTGTGCAAGGCTTGCTGCCGGCAGTCGGCTCCGCAGGCGTGAGCACGGCTGCGACTGGGCACGACACGTGGCTGGAGATGGACATCGCCGATATGGTCACGGCTATCGGCAAGTTGCCGGACCGATATTACCCGTACGGCCCCGCGTGGATTTGCAGCCACAGCTTTTTCAACCAAGTGATGGCCCGCATTGCGTTCAACGCTGGCGGCACCACGATGGCCGAAGTGATGAGCGGCACGGGCAACGTGCGGCAATTCCTTGGCTATCCGGTTTTCCTGACAAGCAAGATGCCGGTTGCAACGGGAGTGTCGCAGAAGTCGGCACTCTTCGGTGCGTTTTCCCAAGCGGTGATCCTCGGTGACCGCGGCGGCATCCGCATTGCGAAGTCGGAAGACATCAAGTTCGTCGAGGACCAGATCGCACTCAAGGCTGTAGCTCGCTACGACATGAAGGTCCATGACCCCGGCGATGCGAGCAACGCCGGTGCGTATATCGTGCTTTCGACTGCTGCGTAATTTGAACCTTTCCTCTTGGTCCCGCTTGTAGCGTGGAACGAGTGTTAGCGGCTCCAAGGTTTCGGCCTTGGGGCCGTTGCCTACAAAGTTGCGGCTGGCCGGTTGAGTTACTCCTTACTCCCGGCCGGCTACGAGAAAGCATCAATGGCTCACGAAGGTTTCGTCAAAGCACTAAAGATCGACCGCGGGTTCGGCTTCATCGCAGCGGTGGACATGCCGGATATCTTTTTCCACCAAGACTACCTCAACGAAAGCTTGACATTCGACGAGCAGTTGCAAGGTCGCCGCGTGCTGTTCGATACCGAGCCTGGGCGACGAGGCGTGAGAGCAATCAACATCCGAGCTGCTGTCTGACATGATAAAACGCTACGTGATTCTCGTCGCTGGATTGATCCTGCTCGCGGTCGTCGTGAGCAAGTTGTTTGCGCATGCCGGCTACGGCAACAACTTCGTGGGCGTGCTCCCTCTCCACGCCGGTGGCGGAGTCAACGAACTGTTCAGCGGGCAAATCATCACGAATACGCCCGACGCGGACGGGCAAACATTTATCTTATTGGACTGCGTAGCCGGCACTGATTTGATTTTCTCGTGTGCTGTGGTGCAGAACATCATCATCAATCCAGACGACAACGACAAGATTTTGGGCCTCACAAGCAACACCGGCGACTCGATCACCGGCAACGCGATAGGTGCATCCGTGCGGCTCGTGAAAATTGATGCCACGAACTGGTTGCCGGTCAATGTCACCGGCACATGGAGCGATACGAATTAGCCATGGCCTTGGAGCCGCACAAGAGTTGCGGCCTTGCTCTTTGACAATTCGACTAACCCGGCGGAAATCGCGAGCCGACGGGCACTTTGGCATAAGCCTTGCCCTGACGTTGCAGGGGCTAGAGTCAATTGCCCGCAAATGGGCAAAATGCCGCAGCTTGGTGTGCGTTTGGCTACAAACTCATCACCGAAACGAAGACACTGCAAGCACATTGATGTGGGCGATGTGCGATACGAAATCAGCATTCAGCCGTTTAATGAGAATTATCAAGCCGAATGGACGTGCGACAGTTGCGACGAATCGGGTGCTTGGGCGCCGATAAGTGCCACGCCCGATGGGGCGATTGAGCTGGCAGAGATGGCCTTACGTATTCACCATTCACTGGTGCATAACTCTCCCTTTCGATCGTCGAACAGCCGCAAGCCCCACTAGTTCTTGGCTGCGCCGCTGCCACCATGAACCATCGCTGTGCTTCTGACGACGCGAAATCAATAGCCCGCCGTTTCTTCGTCGGAACCAAGCCTGGTCGTCGCCGCGAGGGCGGGACATAGTTAGGCCGTCATCTCTCGAAGCGAAATTGAACCCGCTGAACACGCGTGCCACAGTGGGGACAATCTATTCGGCAACGAACGGTATCGATCTGGGATTCGTCCTGCCCGGTCGCCTCATTAGTATCTCGCTCACTCGGCACCCATGCCACGACAACTGAAGTGTCGCCGCATTGATCGCATGTTGCTGTTCGCGGGAACATTCTGAGTTATCGCTTCTGGTGGCGTGAGGTTATCACGCGCATCCTAGCCCCGCAGTACACGGATCACAAGCGAGGTATCAAGAGTCTCCCCGACCTGTCGGCGCAATTCCTGGGGCATCCTGTGCGATTGATTTTGAGATGTGCAGAATCACGACTGCGACGATGGCTGCACTACCTGCTTCCAATACCAGACGGTGACAACGCCGTTATTGCCAGAACCTTCGGAATGAGAGATGCCAATTAGCCGTTCCTGGCCGACCTCTGTGGCAAAGGAGGCCGCTTTGGCGAAAAGAGAGTCCCAACTCCCAACATTACTTTCAAAGCTCCTGAACGTAACTTGCATCACTTGCTCCATTATTCGGCAGGTCGGGCATGGACAACAAAAAACCCCCGGCCGCGGAGTGTCTGCGTGCGACCAGGGGCTACAAGAATCAGACGCCGTTATTGTAATTCAGCGTCAAAAGAATAACAGCAGAAAAGAAAAACCCCCGGTAGCAGAGGTATGTGTCTGCTTTGCTACCGGGGAAGAGATTCCCGCCATTGGGAAGATTCTAGGCATCGCTACTGGAACGGCCAATACGAGTTTACTTGACACCCGCGGCCAGTTCGGGGCAAAATGCGGGGGTCAAAGCTAACGCTGGGGAGCGTCATCGTAAGGTGATTGCTTACTGGCGAAGGTAGTATCAATGTCGAACCAAGTATCAAAACAAGAGCGCCGACGTGCGCGGGTGCGCGGAATCCGTAAGGACCGCGGGCGGTTTGATACCCGCCTGACAGCGCCAACGCACGCCGGCGCTTTTCTTATGCGCGGTGCTCTGCCGCGAGAGGAGTCCCCATGTGGTCGTATAAGTGTCTCGAAATCCGTGACGGTGGAAAATCAGCCGTGATCGATACGCGCGGTTTGCGTCGTATCATCGCCGAACCTGATGGCGAAATCATGTGGGAGCTGGTTCCGCTGAAGCACGTGGAGCACTATTTGAAAAGTTGCATTCTGGCTCCCAGCCGCACGGCGGTAGTTCAGAGCTACCAACAAGCGTTCGCGCGTACGCAGCGCAAGCGTAAGCGGCGCGTTGCTAAGGCGAAGTAGACACACCGAACACCGGCCGAGTGTGACGGCCGGCGTTATACTGACCGACATGGGGCACACAAAGGAACCAATCATGAAACGTATTCTTGCAATCGCTGTGTTGCTGCTATTCACGTCCAACGCATCGGCGGCGCTGCTGGCCGAATTCAGTTGGCAGATTCCAATTCCGGTGGTCGCGCCGGCGAAATACGAAATCAGTCGCTTTGCCGTCCCCGGTGGTCCGTTCGCAGTGTGGACGACCGAGACTAGCGATCTAAACGGGACGTTCGCCGCCCCGCAGTCAATCGTCGATGTGTTCAACATTTGTTGGGCGACTGGGAACGGCGGGTGGACCGTAATCCGCTCTGACGTGTTCGACGACGTTCACAAGTGGCAGAGCCCGCTGACCAACAAATTTGGTGGCCTGGGGCTCGACGCCGTGATCTGGAACGGATTCAACGGCTACGGCTGGAGCGGTCAAGCCTATGTGCCACAGAAGGGAATCGCACTACTGGGCTACAAGCTGACCGGCCTGGAGCGATCCGTCACGCCGACGTCGCAGACGATTCGCATCTTCGGTGAAGTCGTGCCGGAGCCGGCGACGTGGGTGCTGGTGTGTGTTGGAGTGGTCGCATTGCTTTCACGAAGGCGTTCCGCCACTCACATCCCCACCCGGGAACTGCGCGCAGACTTCATGAGTAAAGCGCCGTAGCGATTACACCGGCAACGAAACTGGCCAGCATCGCAAGCCATGACAGGAATCGCATAGAAACCTCCTTGGTGACAATCAGTGAATTATCCGGCGTTAACTGCAACTGTCGTTCCCGAAGGTATGAAATGTGAGTGAAGAAAACAAACTGCGCGAACTGCGAGTACTTGGTTCGCAACATCGACGAAGAAATCTCCGATTGCCGGCGTGATATCAAAGAAGCTGAGACAACTGGCGATGTTGAAGTGCGGCATCCGCCGAAGTACACATGGCCGCGCTTCAAGACCAACGCCAGCAGGCAGCGGATTCACTAGAGCTACTAGGAAAGCGATAACCATGAGCGAAGAAATCAAAGTACACGTAGTCAAGTATCCAGACCGGGCAAACCTCGTGATGCGCTACGTCGATCCGTTCACCGGCAAGCAGGTGCAACGGTCCACGAAGACCACGAAGCAAAGCGATGCCGTGAAAGCTGCTGGCAAATGGGAATCGGAGTTGAACGAAGGGCGCTACAAGAAGCAATCCCGCATGACCTGGGAGGAATTCACCGAGCAATACCGCGAGGAGAAGCTGGCGGCACTGGCCGAAGCATCCGGCGAGGCGTCAGAGACCGCATTCAACCACGTCGCAAGGGTCGTGAAACCCGAACGGCTCGCCGAAATGAATACGGCACGGCTGGCAGAGTTTCAACGGCGGCTCCGCGGTGAAGGTATGCGCGAAACGACAATTGCCGACACACCTACGCCAGTTGCGAGCCGCCCTGAATTGGGCTGTGCGCCGCGGCTACATGCGGACGATGCCGACAATCGAAATGCCGAAGCGTGCAGAAGGCATTACCAAAGCCATGAGAGGCCGTCCGCTCACGGGCGAAGAGTTTGACCGCCTTGTCGCTAAGGTGGCGTCAGTGCGCAAGCGTGAGCCTGAGAAGTGGCAGCGGTTGCTCCGCGGGCTGTGGCTCAGTGGGCTACGGCTGTCAGAAGCGCTGGCGCTATCGTGGGACGATGGCGATCCGATTAGCGTCTGCATCAAGGGCAAGTACCCTGCCCTGCGGATTCGGGCAGAAGCCGAGAAAGCGCATCGCGATAGGCTGTTGCCAATCGCGCCCGAGTTCGCGGAGTTGCTGCTCGCGGTACCAGAAGCCGGACGACACGGGCTTGTGTTCGGCATCTACGGTGAGAATGAACAGCCGTTGACCACGAAGCGTGCGAGCCGGTATATCTCTGCCATTGGCAAGCTGCGAAGGTAGTCATCGACAAGTCCGCGGACCAGTACGCGACCGCGCACGACCTGCGGCGCAGCTTTGGTAGCCGCTGGGCAAAGCGTGTCATGCCGGCCGTGCTGAAAGACCTAATGCGTCACAGTTCGGTTTCTACTACGATGGCGTACTATGTTGACCAAACGGCTGACGACGTTGGCGACGTGTTGCGTTTAGCGATGGGTACCAAATCAGGTACCAATGGGCAAAAAACGTCGGGAGTGGTTGCGGTGGACGTTGACGCAAGCGGCGTTAGAATAACGAGTTAGTTGATTGTTCGGAGGGTAAGCGAATTGGCCAGCAGCCTGACTCGAAATCAGGTGCCGCGAAAGCGGTTGGGGGTTCGAATCCCCTGCCCTCCGCTGGATGGCCCTCCTTTGTTTTCAGCAATGTGATCTGCAGTTGACAGATCTGCCTGGATAGCCTCTCCCGTCGGGAGAGGCGGCGAGTTTTCGAGCGGTGAGGGATTCGCGTTGCGGCGAAACCTAAGGTTATATCACGATCAATCAACTGGTCACGCTACGGTCTACCGCCGGCCGCACTAAGTGCGTCGCCCTTTTTTCGGCCGCAAGTCTGCTCGCGTGGTTCGTCTTACTCTGTGTCGTTCCCGACCCACGGCCACTTGGTGCGCCCGAATGGGCCATTGGAGCAGTGCGGTCCTTGGTCGGCGTACCCGAGCCGGCCGCTCGTGCCGTCGCCACGATCATTCTTCGCGCGAGCGGCATTGGTCTGATTGGCGTTCTGCTGTCCCTCGCACTAGCGCACCTGCCTATTCGCCAAGCGGCACCTTTGGTTCTAACGGTGGCCCCACTGCTCGCCGTGATCAGCCAGTGGATCAACTACGGGTACTTTCCGATCCCCGCGCAGATTCTCCTAGGAATCGCGAGCGCGACACTCGGGGCACTTGTCGGACTGGCTCTCCGGCGCAGTCGGATAGCGATCGCATTGCTCGTGATCTTGCCGATGGTGCTATTCGTGTGGGGAACCTCGACCGGCATTACGGACGATCTCGAAGAAGCTGCACGTGCCACAGGCCAGCATTTGCTTGCGAATGCGAAAGACATTCCCAATGGTGACGACGGGTTTGCAGCGCTGATCCAGTCGGCCTTCACCTACGCCGAGGACAACTCGCATGGGACAAGTGCCATCGAGCCCAATAAAGCAGCGATTCTGGCCTTGGGTGTCATCGTCGGTGAGGAGCGTATTGCTCGGGTCGCCAAGCGTCAGGTCGACATGGGTCGCGGAGCAAAAATCGCGGCACTTCGCAATCGCATCACGCTCCGAGGCCGGCCAGATTTGCGCGGCATTTTTGGGTCAGCGCCGCGCTGGCTATTATCTCGGATGAGAATCAGTCGATGAGCGTGGGCCTCACCAAGGAGATGATGGATGCTGGGCCAGGCGGCACCGGCTTCTCATTCGTCGACCTCATGGCCGACCGCGCCGGCGTCCTGTTCGCGGATGCAGCAATACGGAATTCGGAATCAGCGCGTCGTACACAATTACGAATCAGCCGTGGTGTGAAAATAGACGATTTTTTCCCGGAGATTGAGGGACTACCCGAGGGGCTCTCCGGAAGTGTGTTTCAGGACGAATATGGTGGCCTAGGTGGCGAAAAAACTCGGATAGTTGGCGATGAGATCGATCGGCGGCTTGGCGCTTGCGAAGGGTTGGCGCCAGACCAGAACTTCCGTGAGTTTTCGCGTAGTATCGTACGTATTACGCAATCTTTTCGTGGTTTCTCCAAAAATCCGCGGCGTGCCCCTGCTACGTTGGGTTCCTTATAACTCATGAGGAAATGTGCCGGATAAGAGCCAACAAGCCGACCCGCAGCAACTGCTTCAGAAAGCGCGGGGCGGCGACAACCTGGCACTCGGAAAACTTTTGGCGCTTTACCGGCCTTACTTGTCCCTGCTGGCCCGGCTCAAGGCCGACCGGCAGCTGCAGGCCAAGCTCGACGATTCGGATCTTATCCAGGACACCTGCCTATCCGCACACCGAGACTTCAATCAGTTCCGCGGCACCACCGAGCAGGAGTTCACCGCCTGGCTCCGCGAAATCATGGCCCACGCGGCAGCCAACCTCACTCGTGAGCACCGACGCCAAAGACGCGATGTCCGACTCGAGCAGCAGTTGTACAAGTTACTGAACCAGTCATCACAAATGCTAGAGCGTGCCTTGGCAAACACCGACTCATCACCAAGCGTCCGCGCAGAACGCCGCGAGCGGGCCGTGCTACTCGCGAATGCTCTGAATGAGCTTCCCGAGGAATACCGTGAAGTGCTCGTACTGCGCGAGCTGGAGGGTAAGTCGTTGAGCGAAATTGCCCACGCCATGGACCGCACGACAAACGCGGTGCAAAAGCTGTGGGCCAGAGCCATCGTCCAATTGCGACGTGGCATGCAGAGATCATTCGAACTTTCATGATAAAACAAACAATCACTCACTTGCGCGTTCATTCTGCCAGAGCCGATTCTGGCGATCGCAACAGCTCCGACGACCGCCTCGCGCAGGCGTTGGAAGAATACAGCGCGTTGCTCGAAACCGCTCAGCCCTATTCCAGGGAGCAACTACTAACCAGGTACACCGACATTGCCGACGAGCTCGCGGCTTGTCTCGACAGCCTGAACTTTATTCACGAGATCGCACCGCAGCTGAACGACGGCCGCGTGAATGATGACAACGAAGGAGCCGCACGTCTCCATCCGACGGCCAATCTGGGAGACTTTCGCATCATCCGCGAGCTTGGTCGCGGCGGCATGGGCGTAGTCTACGAAGCGGAGCAACTCAGCCTGGGCCGCCGCGTCGCCCTGAAGGTGCTGCCATTTGCCGCAATGCTCGACAAGCAGCAACTGGCCCGCTTCAAAAGCGAAGCCCGCGCCGCCGCCACACTCGATCATCCCAACATCGTCGCGATCCACTCAGTCGGCTGCGAACGCGGCGTCCACTACTACGCGATGCAACTAATCGAAGGCCAAAGCCTGGCGCAAGTCGTGGAGCAGCTAAGAGCCGGGAGCGAGGAGCAAGTAGGTGCCGCGAGCCGAGCGGCACTTGCAGCCGACATCGAATCATTACATTCAAGTCCCGCTCGGCTCGCGGGACCTACTGGAGACACTCAGCCCATCGCCCACCTTCCGACGCTCCCTGCTCCAGGCTCTCCGCTCCTTCCTCCTCGCTCCCAGCTTTCGCGTCCCGCGAATATTACAGGGCCATCGCCCAACTCGGCATCCAAGCGGCCGAAGCCCTCGACCACGCCCACCAAAACGGCATCCTCCACCGCGACATCAAGCCCGCGAACCTGCTAGTCGACGACACCGGCAAACTCTGGATCACCGACTTCGGCCTCGCGCGCATCGAACAAGACGCCGGCATGACGATGACCGGCGACATTCTCGGCACACTCCGCTACATGAGCCCCGAGCAAGTCCTCGCCAAGCGCGTGGTCGTCGACCACCGCAGCGACGTGTACTCGCTCGGCGTGACGCTCTACGAGCTGCTCACGCTCCAACCCGCCTTCACCGGCGATGACCAGCAAGACCTGCTGCGCCAAATCGCCTTTGAAGAACCGCTCAAACCAAGGCGGCTACGCGCCAACATTCCCCAAGATCTAGAAACGATTGTCCTTAAGGCCATCGAAAAGAATCCTGCAGATCGATATGCAGCGGCCCAGAACCTTGCTGCCGACTTGCTCCGGTTTATTGGATCGAGGCGCGTGCGCCGACATTCCTGGACCGCGCCCGCAAACGGTCGCGACGGCATATCGCCGCCGTGTGGGCGACGTCGGCGGTCTTAGCGTTCACGGTAATCGCTCTCACGCTGACAACTATTCTTATCGGCACGGCATGGCAATCCGAAGCCGCGGCGCAAGAAAGTTGAAGCTGAGCAAAAACGAGCTGAGGCCGCATTAGCGACCAGCCAGGCGATCTCGTCATTTTTGGTCGAAGACCTACTCGGATCTGCAGCGCCAGGGATGGTTGACGGCCGCCCTGTGACGGTTGCCGACGTATTGGCGAACGCAGAAACGAAAATTGATTCCGCGTTTGAGGAGCAACCACTAGTTGAAGTTGGCGTTCGAGAAACTATGGCTCTGACCTACCAACAACTCTCAAATCTCCAAGCCGCAGAACGCCATCTTCGCGCAGCCCTCGAGTTGATGGAGCGACAGGGATACGCCGACGTCCCGGCGGCATTGCGGTTGGAGAAGGAGTTGGGCGTAGTGTACGACGGTCAAGGACGACTCGACGACGCGGCCAAAACAATCGATTCGGCGCTCTATCGCCAGCGAAGGCTACTTGGCTCCCAACATCCTGAAACGCTCGCGTCAATGCATGCCCTCGCCAACGTCCTATCTGCAAACAACAAATACGAAATGGCGCAGGCTTTATTTGACGAATGCATAGCACACAAACAGCAGACCCTAGGGAATGCGCACGAAAGCACCATCGACACGATGACGATGCGCCATCTTGGAACTCCGAAAAAGCCTCACGTCGAATGATCCTCATACTCGCAAAGACCATTGGACTAACGCATTTAATATCGGACGGAAATGTTTTCGCCTTTCCCGCAGATCGCTCGCAGCCGACAACCCGACTCGCCTGGCTGCTGCAAACTTCTACGCTGACATGGAGGCCCGGCGCGACAATCTTGATGCGGCCATCGCGATTTTTGAAGAAACGCTGGAGATGCAGCGCAAGGCGCTCGGCGATCGGCATGGAGCCACTCTCGATACGATGGGCGAGTTAGGCAACGCACTATTCAAGAATAAGAACTTTGATGCAGCCGAAAAGCTATTGCGACAAATGTGGCAGACATGTCAATCGGCATACGGTCAACATCATCGCACGACGGTGGGCGCCGCAATACTGCTGGGCGCGTCCTTGAAGCACAGGGCAAACGCGATGACGCTAAATCGTTCTATCGCCGTGCGATTGACAGCGAGCTCCAGGGCAATGAACGGCGCTACTGGCTAGATGCACTGATCGAGCTGGCCAGCATCCTAGAAACAGAACAGGAATACTCGGAAGCCCAAGAACTCCGCGAACGAGTCTCGGTGATTCAAGAGCGGCTCAACCGATAACGCGTCGACTTCCGCTAACCGAATGCGATCGTCCTGGACGCGCTTCTGAAAGAGGCAATGGGACGGGCTCGAGTCAGTCCCTGGTAAACGAATTAGCTGAAAAGATTGGCCGTCGAGGCTGTAGCGGGTAAGCAACCTCCTCGCCGGCCGCGACAGACTCGGGCGCTCGCTTTGCCGCTCGCCGGGCCTGCTCGTTTTTATTGTACCAAAGTCTAGTCTCCCAACATCAACCACAAGGCCAACTATCATGCTTTTCAGACAAGCGAGATCAACCAAGTCACAACGCGTTGCGCATCGTCGGGAACGCAAATTACGGCAGCGATACGGCTACCAGCGATCCCTTCGAGTTGAAGGTCTGGAGGATCGGCGGCTCTTGGCCAGTGGTCCAATCCTCGACTACGCACTAGCGATGGGGGGACCCACGATTGAAGGCGGGCCGGTTGGTAGCGATCTTGTGTACGACTTGACGAGCGACGCCGCAGGAAATCTCTATATCGTCGGCTCCTTCGAAGCGTCCGTCGACTTCGATCCCGGCCCGGGAACGCACTTTCTTCATACTGGTGTCCTTAACCAATCCACGGATCATGATGGATTCGTTGCCAAGTACACGCCGGATGGCAATCTCGTGTGGGCCAAACAACTGTTCATGCACGAGGGTAACGGGGAATTTGATTCCGTAGCAGTCGATTCAGCCGGCAACGTATTTGTTGGCGGTGCATTCGAAGGAGTGGCGCTGGACACAGGCGATCTCATCAGTAGCGGCGCTTTTGGCGACGGCTTATTGGTGAAGTACGATTCGAACGGCAATCGTCTCTGGGCCCAAAACTATTGGCCACAAACCACACCGGGCAATCCCATGTTTCCGGCGGTGACCGAACTCGCCACCGACGCGAATGGCAATGTCTATCTAGGAGGGGTGTTCAGTGGCACCGTTGATTTCGATTTCGGCGCCGGAGCTGGCTTGCTAACCGGATCGACCGACGGTGGTGGGTTTATGGCAAAGCTGGACGGATCGGGTAATTTTCTTTGGGGCCACGAAATTGTTGGATTCTCCGCCGTTTTGGACCTGGCCGTTGATAGTGGGAACAATTTGGTAGCCGCCGGGCGATTTCAGGGAACTGCGGACTTCGATCCTGGCCCTGGTGTCGTTGAAGCGTCTACTCCAGGCGATCCCAGCAGCGGCTTTCTATTGAGAGTAAGCCCAGCAGGCGAATTTGACTGGGTACGAACCCTCGACGGAAACCTGGACTTTGCCGTACTGGAGGACGTTGCTTTCGATTCGCAGGATAACATCTATGTCTCCGGTCAATTCCGGGATGAAACTGATTTCGATCCTGGCCC
Source organism: uncultured Planctomycetota bacterium (assembly GCA_963786455.1). GTDB lineage: Bacteria > Planctomycetota > Planctomycetia > Pirellulales > Lacipirellulaceae > JABDGM01. The sequence continues at coordinate 22,165 of CAWAZX010000029.1, forward strand.
CGGAATCTTTGAACTGCCACTGACAGGATTCAGTAACGGATTTATTTGGAAGCTCGATGATGGGGGGAACTTCCTCTGGGCTCGCGCTCTCGAGGGCGATCAACATTCGAGTACCTTAGATCTCGCTGTCGATTCGTCAGACGCCGTATATGCAACCGGCTTTACTTCAGGCCGCACCGACATGGATCCGGGGCCGAATACGTTTTACTTGGACATGGGCAACGTCTTCGTCGATTGCATCTGGAAGCTGGACGCTGCCGGTAACTTTGCATGGGCACGCTCCTTTAATACCAATGTTATCTCCAATTTCGCCGGCTTGGAGATCAATGATGCGGGTGATATTCATCTCGCGCCGACTTTTTATGAATCCACTGACATCGACCTAGGTCCGCAAAGCGTTCGCCTCATAAGCCAAGGCGATTACGATTTCGCTTTAGTGCGATTCTCACAGGGCGTGTCGATCGATGAAGTAAATCTAGAAGGTGCCTTTTCGATTGGCGGGAGTGAATTTGACGCAGCGTATGACATAACTCGTGACTCGGCAGGGAACATTTACATTGCGGGGGAATACACCGGCAGTGTGGACTTCGATCCCGGCCCGGGAACATACATTCTCGATCCTCCTCCGCAAGGTGCTACCTCGTCCGACCCCTCCAGAATTTCGGATGCATTCATCGCCAAGTACACGGCCGACGGCGAACTCGTGTGGGCGTCGAAGCTATTCATGCTATATGGTTATGCAAGCTTTAATGCGGTGACGGTCGATGAACTGGGTAACGTGTTTGCAGGCGGTTATTTATCGGGACCTGATGCGTTAGGCGACTTTCACCAAGGAGACAACGACGTTGTCGGCGCGTTGGCCAAGTTCAACACCAATGGTGAAAGGGTCTGGGTCAACGTCTATGGTTCCATGTTGTTCGACCAGTTTGTAGGCGTCAACGACATCGCTGCCGATGGCCAGGGTAATGTTTATATGACGGGATACTACAGCGGCGCGGTGGACTTTGATGCTCGCGGTGGTATTGATCTCTTCCTGACCAGTCCGGGAGATGAGAGCGCCTTTGTCGCAAAGCTGAACTCGAATGGTAACTTGCTGTCGGCACAGAATCTGGCCAGCGACGGGGGTCGCGCGGGTGGATCAGCTCGTTCGCGACAGCGAGGGCAGTCTTGTCGCCGCTGGTCAGTTTTCCGGAACTGTCGACTTTGATCCCGGGCCGAGCGTCTTTGAAGTGACTTCCGCCGGCGGATTCCTTCTCAAGCTTGATCAGGCCGGAGCGTTCACGTGGGTCCGCACAATCGAAAACGCTCAAACCGACGGTGTTGCCATTGACTCGCAGGACAACATTGTCGCCTCTGGCATCTTCCAAGGCACCACCGACTTTGATCCTGGTCCTGGCACAGATTTGCTGACTTCCTCCGGATCTGGGCCTCACAGCGGCTTCGTCTGGAAACTGGACTCAGCCGGCAACTTTCTTTGGGTACGAGCTCCTCAAGGAGGAACGATTTCGACCGCATACAAAGTGGCTGTCGATTCAGCGGACGATGTCTACGCAGTGGGCAATTTCTTCGGCCGCACGGACATGAATCCCGAATTAGGTACGTTCTATCTGGAAGAACCCGGCAGCGGAGACTACGTCTGGAAACTCGACAGCGCGGGCAACTTCGTCTGGGCACGATCAACAAACGCCCAGGAAAACTATGCCGGTGTCGTTGTCGATAGTAATGGAAAAGTCTTTCTTGCGCCCACCTTCGTGGAGAGTGTCGATTTCGACCCAAGTCCTCAAGGTTTGGTTCTAATCAGCCAAGGCAATACGGATTTCGCTATCGTCACCCTTTCGCAAGGAGTGCTCCTTACGGTCGTCAATCCAGACACCATCAACGAAGACCTTCAATCCGTCGTCGACGCTCTGCAGAGCGGCTCGACCGGAGCTACGCCGGCTGATGTCAAGCTTTCAATCACTTCTGCTGAATTGACCACCGTCGTTGATGCAATCAATCAGGTACAGGTGGTGGCGGAGGGCGCGGCCATTGAGATCGTCGTCAACGTTCCAGTCGAAGAGGGACAATTGGACGATATGATCTTTCTAATCAATTCGGCGGCACCAGACGCAGATGGTTTGATGGTGGAAATTGTTCTGACCATCGATGGTGAGGCGGGTGGGCAAATCGTCAATTTGAATCCAGGAGTGAGGCTGGTTCTTCACGGTACTGACGGAACGTTCATCGTCGGAGCTTCTCCAGCCCTCACCGTTCAGTCTGGTGAAGTAATCGTTGCAGGCGTGACGTTCCTCAATTCCACAGACGCACCAACGATCTTAGTCACCGGTGGAACACTGGTGCTACGCGACAGCACGGTCCAGGAAACGATCGGCGGCAGCCGTGCAGCCATCGAGATCACCGGCGGCAGCGTCGACCTCGGAACACTTGCAGACCCCGGCGGCAACGCGTTCGATGTCAGCGGGCCCGGCGAGCTCATCCGCAACACGGGAAGTTCGTACGTACCGGCCTTAGGCAACCTGTTCCAAGTCGACGCCGTCGAAATCGATCCGTGCGTTCGTCGAGAGCGAAGTCTATCACGGCCTTGATGCGGTGGGCCTTGGCATCGTCGGCTTTGCCGACGTCGGGTTGTTCGTCAATGCAGACAACGCCGAAGTGTCAGGCAATGAAGGGGCGCTCGTCTCAAATTCCGGTACCTTTGGCGACGTCGGCTCCGACACGGTATCGCTAACCGCGTCGATTGGCACGGTGGTCTTTACCGGCGATGCCACCTGGAATTGGTCATTCCAGACCTCGATCGGGGCCAATGAGAGCCAGTCAGTCACAATCACAGCGACTGACAGTGACGGGAATGTCACGGAGACAAGCTTCGATCTGGTCGTCACGGCACCGGTGGTGGGAACAACGCTTGTCGGCAGTGTACTTCACGTTGTTGGCAGCGATACGGCGAACGACGTCGTTTTGATTTCCCGCGTCGGCAACAACATCTCGGTGATCGCAACATTCAACAGCAACAATCCGATGCAGTTTCCTCAGGCCAGCATTACCGAAATCCAAGTCCACACTCGCGGTGGAAACGATGTGGTCGTGACAACAACCAACGTGTCCAAACCGATGACGGTTGATGGCGGCAGCGGCAACGATGCGTTGACCGGCGGCGCCGGCGGAAACGTAATCTACGGCGGACCGGGCAACGATTTGCTCTACGGTGGCGATGCCGCAGACACCGTATTAGGCGGTGACGGCGACGACTTGCTGGTGGGAGGCAGCGGTCGCGATCTGCTCATTGGCGGCCTTGTGCCGATCTACTACTCGGAAATCCCGATGACGACATCCTCGTGGCCGGCACCACCGACTTCGATTCCCAGGACGCGGCCCTGTTCGCCATCCTCAGCGAATGGAACTCCTCGCGCTCCTACAATCAGCGTCGCGCAAACATCAGCGGCACCGGCACGGGCGCCACTTTCACCGCCCGAATGAATGGCAATTACTTCCTGAACACGGTGGCGGCGAACGGCATCATCACGGTTCAGGACGATAACGCCAAGGACACGCTCACGGGTTCGAGTGGGCAAGATTGGTTCTTTGCCAACCTAGCGCTCGATAGCGGCGACGATGCCGACATAAAGGACAAGATCGTCGATTCGAGCTCCAATGAAACGTCGGTGGATCTGGACTTCATCGAAATCTGAAAGTGGCACTTGGCCAAAAATAGCTGTGAAATTGGCCGCGCAATCCGCTAAGGTCGATCATGCCACAGTGCACATGATCTTTGATAACTTAGCAGTTGAGCCGGCAGCCCTCCCTCGGCCTGACTTCGGCGAGCTCGGCTCGACTGAGCTCGCCGAAGTCAGTCGAGTCGAGCTCGGGACGAAGGAAGCTTTCAGCCATCAGTGGGATGGACTCGAGATGATGTGGTGCGCTCGCTCAGAGGGCGCACAAATCGAACTAAATTCCACTCAATATTGCGCTGCCGTCGTTACGCTCGAGACGTGCTTTTTCGTGCCATTTGAAAGACGCGTGTAGCAAAACTGAGTAGTTTTGCGCTACGTTTTTTGGGACCCCTTTTGACGTGCAAAACCTAAAGCGTTCGACGACAACCGGTTATCAATCGATCGCGGTGACAGGCCCTTTGCAAAACTCGCTGCGGCCCGCGATTTCTCATCATTTTGCATCTGCCTGACGAAAATGCAATGCAATTCGAATCGCAAGTTCACCGTGTCGGCCAACCCCCCGTGACGTTAGAATTGATTGTCGCCCTTCGCTTTATTCCCATCCCCCAAACGGCCGAACTCCATCTCATGACTGCTTCGAACAATCCGCCGACGGACGGACGCAGCCGTGAGCAGGAAGAGCAGTCTGTAATTGGCCCGTCCGACGTTTTGGAGTTGCTCGCCCCGGCGGGCGATCGGCTGTGCGTTACGGCCGCCGTGGAGAATGGCGCGGACGCGGTTTACTTCGGCCTCGAATGCGGCTTCAACGCCCGCGCTCGGGCCACGAATTTGCACCTCGATGCACTGCCCGAGGTCATGTCATTTCTTCACGAGCGCGGCGTGCGCGGCTATGTGACGCTCAACACGCTCGTCTTCCCCGCGGAGCTCAAAACCGTCGAGCAGCATATCGTGCGGCTCACCGAAGCCGGCGTCGACGCGGTCCTGGTGCAAGACTTGGGCCTCGTGCGGTTGTTGCGCGCAGTGAGCCCCGACCTCGCCGTCCATGCTTCGACGCAGATGACGCTCACCAGCGGTGAATGCATCCGCGCGGCCGAAGAGCTGGGCATCGAGCGCGTGGTGTTGGCTCGCGAGCTTTCGATTGACGAAATTCGCGAGATCCACAACCAAACGTCGATCGAGCTCGAAGTGTTCGTCCACGGTGCCCTGTGTGTTGCCTATTCCGGCCAGTGCCTGACGAGCGAGTCGCTGGGTGGCCGCAGCGCGAACCGCGGTCAATGTGCCCAGGCGTGCCGGCTGCCGTACGACCTGGTGTGCGATGGGCAAGACGTTGATCTCGGTGACGTGAAATATCTGTTGAGCCCGCAGGATTTGGCCGCGTATGCCCTCGTGCCGGAGCTGATCGAGGCCGGCGTGAGCTGCTTCAAGATCGAAGGGCGGCTCAAGACGCCGGAGTATGTCGCCAACATCACGCGACAATATCGCCGCGCCCTGGATGCGGCTGCAGCTGGTCGTGTCGTGGACTTCACCGAGCAAGATGTCACGGAAATGGAGCTCTCGTTTTCGCGAGGCTTTTCGCCGGGCTGGCTCGGCGGCTGCGACCACAAGATGCTCGTGCCCGGGCTGAGCTCGGCCAAGCGCGGCGTGCTCGTAGGCGAGGTGAAAACAGTGCGCGACCGGAGCGTCGTCGTTACGGCTCGGCGGCCGTTGGCCCCCGGCGACGGCGTCGTGTTCGCCGGCAACCGCGAGGAAGGCGCCGAACAGGGCGGCCGCGTCTACGTTGTCTCGCACCGCGGCAGCGGGGACGTCGAACTTTCGTTCGGACACGGCGCGATCGATTTCGCACAGCTCGCTCCCGGCCAACAACTGTGGAAAACCGACGATCCCCAGCTCATGGCGAAGCTCCGCAAATCGTTCATCGGCACGAAACCGCAGCGGCGAGTGGCACTTAATCTCACCGTGCACGCGGCGGTCGGACGAGCCGCTGAGCATCACCGCTCAGGCGGCAAACGGCGCGACATGCACCATTGAATCGACGGAACCGCTCGCTGCTGCAAAAAAACATCCGCTCACGCACGAGGTTCTTGAACAACAATTGGGCCGGCTCGGCGGCACGGTTTACGAATTGCGGAATCTTCACGCTGAAATTGTCGGCGAGCCGATGGCGCCGCTCAGCGTGCTCGGCAAGCTGCGGCACCAGATGATCGAGCAGCTCGCCCGCTCCCTTACATCGCGACCGACTTGCCGAATTAGTCCGATTGTGGGAGGCGTCTCCGACGCCGATCCGAGACCATCTCCCTCCGGGAGAGGGCTGGGTGAGGGTGCATTGATCGCAACACCCACCTTGCGCGTCCTCTGCCGCACACTCGCTCAATTGGAAGCCGCGGCACAATTCGGCATCGCCAATCTGATCGCCGACTTCCAAGACATCCGGGAATACCGCGCCGCCGTCGAGACAGCACGCCCATACCGTGCGACGATCTATCTCGCGACGCCGCGCATCCAAAAACCCGGCGAAGCAGGCATCTTTCGCGCGATGGCCAGGCACGGGGCGAGCGGCTTTCTGGTACGCAACCTGGCCGGCATGGCATTTTGCGCCGAGCAGGGCATAGCGTTCGATTGCGATTTCTCGCTCAATGCCGCAAACGAATGGACCGTCGACTACCTGCGCCTCCGTGGTGCCCAGCGTGTGACCGTTTCGTACGATCTTAACCGCGATCAACTGCTCGATCTCGTCGGTGCGGTCCCGCCCGCGTGGCTGGAAGTCGTCATCCACCAGCACATGCCGATGTTCCATATGGAGCATTGCGTATTCTGCGCGGTCCTCTCGCCAGGAACGAACAAAACCAACTGCGGCCGTCCCTGCGACGTGCACGCCGTGAAGCTGCGCGACCGCGTCGGCATGGAACACGTCCTGGTGGCCGACGTCGGCTGCCGCAACACGCTTTTCAACGCCGTGCCGCAAAGTGCGGCCGAAGTCGTGCCGACACTTCTCTCCCGCGGCCTGCGCGATTTCCGCATCGAGCTGTTGTCAGAGAACGTCGAAGAGGCCCGCAGCGTCATCGCGCTCTACCAAGACTTCCTTGCAGGCCGAACCACCGGCAAGCAAGTCTGGCAGCGTCTCCGCGCATCGAACCGAGTCGGTGTCACCCGCGGCACACTCGAAGAACGCCGTAACCCGCTTGCGATTTTGTGAAGGATGGACTTACGCTCGGCTGCCGCTGCCAACCCGTTGTAAGCCTTTGCACGTGCAACGCCGGCTATTTCTTCGGCGGCGTCGACGGCTTTTCCGTTTTGCGCGGTGGTTGCCGCATCTGCCGCATTTTCTTCAACAGATCCTGGATCTGCCCATGAACACCCTGCGACTGTGAGATGATTAGCAAATTTGGCGGATAGGAGCGAACGCTTCCCCGACCACCGCCGCTTTGCGTCCAGGAATCAGTGCTCACGCTTGACGTCACCACGTCCGTCAGCTCGTTGAGAGCACTCGCCGCATTACCATCGACCAAATCGCGCACATCGTAAACACAGACTTTGATGCGACTGTCCGCCTCATCTGGAGTCGTAATGAGCAACACTTCATCATCAACGATATAAGTCAATTGATGTTGCTTCAACATCAACCGCAAAGCGGATCGAAGCGAGATGTCGTGCACGTTCATGTTGATTGGCTCGTCACCGCCGACGCCAATCTCATCAAGAGCCGGGATATCGATTTGGATTGGTATGCTATACTCGTCTTGCAGCAAATTGACGACTTCCTCAAGCGGCGTATCCGTAAAATCAAGCCCACTGCCACGCAATGGCGTGTTGAGCGCCATGTTGATCTTCGCGATGGCGGCCAGGTTGGCCTCACCCTCGCATCGGCACATGTTATCGATCAATAGCTCTGTTGGCGCCGGATTTGGACTGGGATTCACGGACGCGGTCGGCTGTGGCGCGGACGGGGGAGCCGCGGCCGGTGGGCCGAAAAGATCTGGCGCCGCAGCTGGTGCCGGGTCCGATGGTCTCGGCTCCTTTGTTTGTGCCGGGCTTGCTCCGCCAAACAGGTCGTCGACGGGAATCGTTTCGGCCGGTCTGGCGGCCGACTGCGAACTGGCTTCAGGAGCCGCGGCCGGGGCGCCAAACGGATCATCGCTTTGGGCTCGGACGATTGCTGCCACGAACAATGCAATCATTGCTGCACTGAAAAGCGCCAACTTCGTACGTTTCATGATCTGGCCTCCTATTCGAACGACCGGTCGGACAATTACACACTGAATACAGGATGGTAGCTGGTTCGCGGCGGGTTCGTCAAATTATTCCCGTTAGTGCCCAATTTCTGAAAGCTGGAAATAAACGGCCGCGTAGGAGACTGCTACGCTTCGGGCAAAAAATGCTTTGCCGAACATTCCGCCGTCCCCCTCTTGAGACCACGAGCAGGTTTTCGCTTGTCTACGCGTTGCTAAACGGCTGCCTGTGGCGGAAAATAGTCTAGTGAAATTCGATGCCCGCTTCAGGCTGTTTAGTTCCATGTCGATCGCCATGCCGCGGTGGTTCTCTTCGACAATTTCCGTGTTGCTGGGGATCGCATTCGTTTCTGCGGCGTCAGCGGAATCGCCGATTGATTTTAATCGCGATGTTCGGCCGATTCTCTCCAATAAATGTTTTGCCTGCCACGGCCCGGACGAGGAACAGCGCCAGGCGGGCTTGCGGCTGGATGATGCCAAGAATGCGACGTCCGCATTGGAATCGGGGGCGACTGCGATTGTGGCGGGCAATTTGGACGCCAGCGAATTGATCCGACGGATAACTCATTCCGATGAATCGCAGCGGATGCCGCCCGCGGAATTTGGCAAGCCTCTAACGCCCGAGGAAATCGTCGTTTTGCGACGCTGGATCGAGCAAGGTGCCCACTTCCAGGCGCATTGGTCGTATGTGAAACCAGTGCGGCCCGTGCCGCCCGCCGCACCGGCAGCATGGCGAGCACTGGCCGCGAAATCCAATCGATCATTTCGCCCTGCAGGCGATGTTAGCACATGGGTTTTTGCCATCGCCCGAGGCCGATCGCTACGCGCTGGCCCGGCGCGTGTTTCTGGATCTCACGGGGCTGCCGCCCACGATCGAAGAAGTTGACGCGTTCGTCGCCTCCGATGATCCACAAGCGTATGAAAACCTCGTCGACGATCTGCTTCAACGGCCGTCCTACGGCGAGCATTGGGCGCGGCAATGGCTCGATTTGGCGCACTATGCCGATAGCGCCGGCTACGCGGACGATCCGCCGCGCGAGATCTGGGTCTATCGCGATTGGGTCATCAAGGCGATCAACAAAAATATGCCGTTCGATCAATTCACGATCGAGCAGCTTGCCGGCGATCTGTTGCCCAATCCCAGCGAAGAGCAACTCGTCGCCACGGCTTTCCACCGCAACACGATGACCAACAATGAAGGCGGAACCCAGGACGAGGAATTTCGCAACGCTGCCATCGTCGACCGCGTGAACACGACGATGGCCGTGTGGATGGGAACCACGATTGCCTGCGCTCAATGCCACGATCACAAATACGATCCGATCACGCAGCAGGAATACTTTCGGTTTTTCGCCATCCTGAACAATACGCAAGACGAGGACCGTCGCGATGAATCGCCGGTGCTGACATTTTTTTCCGACGAACAACGCCGCCAGCAGGACGAGTTGAAAGCACGCATCGCACGGCTACAAGCGGTCATTGAAACGCCAACTGACGAGCTCGCCCACAAACAGCGACTGTGGGAGAACGAGTTGGGCGAAGAACAAGTGCAGGATGCGATTCCCGCTGTATCGATTGATCACGACGTACCTCAGCCAGGCAATACTCGTGCCGCCAGCCGCGGCGTGCTCAAACGCTCGCGCCTGCCGGCTGAGGTGGCGGCTATCTTGGATAAGGCCGTCGAAGAGCGTACGAGCCAGGAAGCCGCCGAGCTCGCGAAATACTTCCGCGCGAAAGCCGCCCCATCCCTGCGGGCACAGAGAAAGGAGCTGGCCGCGGTCACGGCTAAATTGCGCGACATGAAACCCATGACGACGCTGCCCATCGTCCGCGAACGGACCGGCGAACGTCGCGAAACTCGATTTCAGTACCGAGGCAACTATCTTGATCAAGGTCCTGAAGTCGAGCCGGGGCTACCGGCTGCATTTCAACTTGGAGCATCCCAACGGCCGCTCGACCGACTCGAACTGGCGCGCTGGCTCGTCGACGACAACAATCCCCTCACGGCACGCGTCATCGCCAATCGATATTGGGAAGCGCTGTTTGGACGCGGACTGGTGGGCACGAGCGAGGAATTTGGATCGCAGGGCGAGTTGCCGACTCATCCCGAACTGTTGGATTGGTTGGCAACAGAACTTATGGACAATGGTTGGGACACCCGGGCACTAATTCGAACCATTGTCACATCAGCCGTCTATCGGCAGTCGAGCCAGATTGATGGCGGCGCTGCCGAGATCGATCCTGACAATCGCTGGTTGGCTCGAGGGCCCCGTGTTCGTCTGAGCGCCGAGACGGTCCGTGATCAGGCATTAGCCGTTAGCGGACTACTCAGCCGCGAGATGTACGGTCCGCCGGTACGGCCACCGCAGCCAAATCTCGGGCTCACTGCAGCCTTCGGCGGTTCCACGGATTGGGAAACGAGCACCGGCGACGACCGATATCGTCGAGGAATCTATACGTCCTGGCGACGCAGCAATCCCTATCCGTCGATGGCTACGTTCGATGCCCCCAATCGCGAGGTGTGCACCATGCGGCGCGGCCGCACGAACACGCCACTGCAGTGCCTCGTCACATTGAACGATCCGGTGTATGTGGAGGCCGCCCAGGCGCTGGCTCAGCGAGCGATTCAGCACACCAAGACCACGGAAGATCGAATCGCTTACGCCTTTCGCTGCTGCCTGTTACGGCCGCCGCGTGCGGCCGAATTGCGTGCGCTTACCGATTTGTACGAGGAGTCGCGCGCCCGGATGGCCGAGCGGCCGGACGAAGCGAAGAAACTGGCTACGGTTCCGATTGGGGAATTGCCCAATGAAATCGACGTCGTCGACGCGGCCGCCATGACGATCGTTGGGAATGTACTGCTCAACCTGGATGAAATGATCTTGAAGCGATAATACGCGCCATGGATACGCAAAAACTCGCAGATATCACGCGTCGGCATTTTCTCTCCGGAACGGGCGTCAGCTTAGGATCGCTGGCACTATCGACGATTCTTGGCGAGAAGGTAAATGCCGATATCCCGGTCGATGCGATGCAGCCGCTCTCGCAGCGCCAGCCGCACCTGGCTCCGCGCGAAGCGAGTGATCTATTTGCACCTCACGGGCTCGCCGCCTAACCTCGACGTGTACGACTACAAGCCCGAACTCGTCAAGCGCGACGGGCAAGATTGCCCGCAGGAATTTCTGGCGGGTCGCACCTTCGCGTTCACTTCCGGCACGCCCAAGTTGATGGGCACACCGCGCAAGTTCGCGCAATACGGCCAGTCGGGCATCATGGCTGTCCGATGCGGTGCCCCATTTTCATGCTGCGGACGTCGTGGATGAAATGTGCTTCATCCACTCGATGTACACCGATCAGTTCAATCACGCTCCCGCCGAATTGTTGATCTACACCGGTTCGCCCCGCTCGGGGCGACCTTCCTTGGGCGCATGGGTGACGTATGGCCTGGGCACTGAAAACCAGAATCTTCCCGGTTTCGTCGTGCTGATCAGCAGCGGCGTCCAGCCGAACGGCGGGGCAAACTCCTATGGCAGCGGCTTTCTTCCGTCGGTGTTTCAAGGAGTGCAATGCCGCTCCAAAGGAGATCCCGTACTCTATGTTTCCAATCCCGCAGGCATGGACCGTGACCTGCGACGCCGCTCGCTCGATGCGTTGAAACAATTGAACGAAATGCAGGCAGAAGAGTTGGGCCATCCCGAAACGCTGACGCGCATCGCGCAATACGAGCTTGCATTCCGCATGCAGGTATCCGTTCCCGAGGTGATGGACATCGGCAGCGAAACGCAGGAAACGCTCGCGGCCTACGGAGCCCAGCCCGGGGCGAGCAGTTTTGCCAACAATTGCTTGCTCGCCCGGCGGTTGGTCGAACAAGGCGTGCGATACGTGCAGCTCTTCGATTGGGGCTGGGATTTTCACGGCACGTCGGCCGAATCGGGTCTCACCAACGGACTGACCGAGAAATGGGCGGCCACTGACAAGCCCATCGCTGCACTGATCCGAGACCTGAAGCAGCGAGGACTATTGGAAGAGACGCTCATCATCTGCGGCGGCGAGTTTGGTCGCACTCCTTTCCGCGAAGGCCGCACGGCCGCCAGTCAGATTCTCGGACGGGATCACTATCCCGACTGCTTTACGATGTGGCTGGCCGGCGGCGGAGTTAAGGCCGGTCTTAACTACGGTCAGACCGACGAGTTGGGCTTCCAGGTGGCAGAAAACAAAGTTCACGTCCACGATCTGCAGGCCACGATCATGCACTTGTTAGGGTTCCAACACGAACGACTAACGTTTCGGTTCCAGGGCCGCGACTACCGGCTGACCGATGTGCACGGGAGCGTAGTCAAGGATCTCGTGGTTTAGAGGAATCCCGGAATAACTCATCGAGCGTCGGACAATTGCGTTGAATCGACGATTAGCCGACGATCGGACATTGCGGTTACAATAAGCGGCGTATGATCACGCCTACTTGGAGACGTCTCGACCGGTTAGTCCTCAACTCCATTTCTTGCACGATCGTGTTGTCGTCGTTCTCCGGCAGGGCTCCGGCGGAGGAGTTCACTGACGCCATTCGCGCGTACGTTATGCAGCGCGTCGACGCAGAAAAAATACCCGTCGGCATTGTCGTCGGTATTGTCGATGAGCAAGGTAGCCGCATCTCGAGTTATGGAAATTTGGATGGCGGCGCCGATCAGCACATCGACGGCGACACTCTCTTTGAGATCGGCTCGGTCGGGAAAACGTTTACCGCGCTTCTACTGCAAGAAATGATCGAGCGCAGAGCGATGAAGCTGGATGATCCCGTTGCCAAGTATCTTCCCGCATCGGTCAAGATGCCGACGTATAACGGCAAGGAAATCACTTTGCGTCACCTGGCCACGCATACCTCCGGACTTCCCGGCATCCCCGAAAACCTTGATCCACAACGCGCCGACAACCCGTATGCGGATTACACCGTCGAGAAGATGTATGCCTTTTTGTCCGGACATAAATTAGTTCGAGAGCCGGGAGCGATGTCGGAATACTCCAACCTCGGAATGGGTTTGCTCGGGCATGCAATCGAACTGAAAGCCGGGTCCAACTACGAGTCGCTCGTCGTGGATCGCATCTGCCAGCCGTTGGGAATGGAAAGCACGCGAATCATGCTGGCACCCGAGCAAAAAGCCCGATTCGCCACCGGACACAACCGATTTGGAGAACCGGTTCGGCATTGGGACGTTCCAACTCTGGCAGGTGCCGGTGCGCTACGTTCCACGGCCAACGACATGCTTAAGTACGTGTCGGCCAATCTCGGGCTGACGCCGTCCAGCTTGACACCGCTCATGGAAAAAACGCATGGTCAAGGGTTGGCGTGGTATGCACGTGATATGCACGGAGCAAAAATCATCGGCCATGGTGGAGGCACAGCCGGTTGCAGCGCGTTTGCCGGTTTTGATAAGTCGCGGCATCGTGGAGTCGTCGTCCTGACGAATACGACCGGTGTCCTCGACATTGAGAGCTTCGGGACGTTCTTGCTCGTGAGCGAATGGAATTCGGCTCGCCGGGCGACGCAGACCAAAATCAACAGCGAAATGCTTGGCTCGTATGTTGGCCATTACCGACTTTCAACCAATGTTGCACAGCGATTGCTTGCGGCGTGGCAGCGATTCCGGACGGCGCCGCGAGTTGTCACGTACATCACAGCGGTCACCTGTCTGGCGGTATTCGTGTTCCTGTGGCGTGCCGACAGTTTCCGCAAACGATTTCTAATTCTGGGATGCACAGTTCTGGTCGGTGTCGCATCGGCCGCAATCTTCGCAATGACGTCGAGCCACGAACGAGGTGCGGATTTTCGCCCTGGCATCGGCATTCGCGGCGACGAGGATCGAATCTTCGCACAACTCATCGGATCATGGCCGGTCGATGAATGGGGTACCATTCGCTCTCCGTTATTGCCTCCTGTCACTGGTGAATTGTTGCCGGAATCGGAATCCCGTTACTTTGAGAGGCTGAGCGGGAAGTCCGTGACCCTTTCCCGGAATGGTCAAGGCAAAGTGACCGGCTTGACCATGCGCTACGCCGACGATGAGCTTTTCTTTGAGAAAACTTCCGAACAGCCACCGAATGCTCCTGAGCCACTCCAGCCGCGCATCACAATCAAACTTGACTCAATACTTCTTGATGCTTGTGTCGGCGACTATGAGTTTGCACCAAACGCCGATTTGCCAACCGGGATGACACTGACAATCCAACGTGAGGGCGATCACCTGGTCGGACGTGCTCAGGGCAAGAACGTGCTGCAGGGAGCGTTCGACATCTATCCCGAATCGGAAACAACCTTCTTCATCAAAGTCGATGGTGCCCAATTGATATTTATCAAGAATCAGGACGTCGAAGTGACGGGCGTCACGCACCGGCAAGCTGGTTTTCCGGACATGACTGGAACGAAAGTGAAAGAGATCAATTGATGATCACTCGACGAACATTTCTCGCCGGTGCCACGGCCGTCGCTGCCGGAGCGGTAGCGCCAAAAACCCAAGCCGCTCAATCGCCGCGGAAGAAAGTCGCTTTCTTGGGCACCGAAGTGCGACTGCATTCGCACGCTCAGCACTTTCTTGATCGAATGACGCTGGGATATGCCTGGGGGGGCGGCTGGCAAGAGCCGCGTGTGGATATCGGGAGCGTGTTCATCGATCAATTTCCAGAGGGAGATCTAAGTCGCGAACGCGTCAAACGCCATCAATTGAAACTCTACCCGACGATCGCCGATGCGCTCACGCTCGGCGGCAGTCGCCTCGCGGTGGATGGAGTCGTGATCATCGGCGAGCACGGCAACTATCCCAAGAACGAAAAAGGGCAAACGGAATACCCGCGGTATGAGTGGTTCAAGGAGGTCGTCCGCGTATTCGAATCGAGCGGCCGCTCGGTGCCAGTGTTCAACGACAAGCACCTGTCGACAACCTGGCCGCGCTGCCGCGAGATGGTCGACGATGCGAAGCAGTTAGGGTTTACGTTTCTGGCGGGCTCGTCGTTGCCGGTCACGTGGCGGTTACCCTCGATCGATGTGCCGCACGGAGCTCCGCTAGTCGAAAGCGTCTGCGTTGGCTATGGCGGCGTCGATAGCTACGATTTTCACGCGCTGGAAACGGCCCAATGCATGTCGGAGCGCCGGCAAGGGGGCGAAGTCGGCATTCTCAGCGTTCATGCGGTTCGCGGTGAGCAAATGTGGGACGCACTCGCTGCGCAGGATCGCCAAACAACTCGCCGTCTGCTTTCGTCCGCTCTCGCCCGCAGCCATACTTTGCCTGTGAAGGATGGCTATGTCGAGGATCCGATCAGTGTCGAGTGGGCCAGGCGATTGCTGCCCGAGATGCTCGCGTATTTCATTCAGCATCGCGACGGTTTTCGCACCACGATGTTCCTCGCGAATATTCATGACTTCAACTATGCCGGTCTTCGTAGCGACACCGGCGAAGTTATCTCCTGCCAGATGTATTTGCCGATGCCCGGCCACAGCGCGACCTCGGCCGATTTCTTCAACCCGCTAATTCGCCATATCGAAACGCTGGTACTGGAAAACCGCGCACCCTACCCTGTCGAACGGACATTGCTTACCTCGGGAATGACGCTCGCCGCGGTTGATTCGATCCACAATGGCTACACCCCCATAAACACGCGGGAAATGGCGGTTACCTACACCGCACCAACCGAATCAAGGTTCTGGCGTGACTGAGTCGTTCACTAAACAAACGGCTCACGCAGAGGCGCAGAGATCGCTGGAAGAGAAGAACACTAATCTCCACTGACTTGCACTAATCTCAATCAGCGAAGTTTAGCGAAGTTTAGCGTTTCTTAATATCTCTGCGTCCTCAGCGCCTCTGCGTGGGATCAATTCCCCTTGGCATTTTTCAAAAATGCCACAAGGTCGGCAATTTCTTGCGTCGTCAGTTGTTTGTCGAGACCGATCGGCATGACAGAGACTGTACTTGGCTGAAGCTCTTCGACCTCGTCGCGGCGCAGCGCACTTCCTGATCGGGCCCGGTGGTCAGCACAAATTCCAGGGCCGTCTCATCGCGAATCGTTCCGTTGATCGCTCGGCCGTCGACTGTGACGAGCAGCACCGGCTCGTAGCTGCGAACAAAGCTCAAGCTGGGAAACAGGATCGACTCCAAGAGATCGCGCTCGGTGCGCGTTTCGCCGATCTGCGTCAACTCGGGGCCGCTCGTCCCGCCGGCATGGCCCAGACGATGGCACGCAGAACACGAGGCTTTCGCACTGTAATACACAGCATGACCGCGGCGTATGTCGCCGCCGGCCATATGCGGAAGCAGCTCTTCGATTCGTTTGCGCTGCGCCCGCATCGATGTTGACAGCAGATTCCAGTTTATCAATGTCACGCTGCAAGTCCGGGTCGTAGCCGGCGAGTGTTTCCCTCACCAGATCGACGCGCAGCGACGACAACGCGGACGCCTTCGTGAGCGATGCCAGAAGCTTGCGGCCCAATCGCTCATCGGTCGACTTCGCAAAGGGCGGCAACAGTCGGCTTAGCTCCAATGGTCCGGCCAATTCGATTGCTTTGCAGAGCTTCTCGAGCTGCACGTCGGACAATCGAGCTTGCGAAATAGCATCTGCGGACGCCGACCGCATCGCCACGGAGTTGTCGCGCGCCAGCGATTCCAGGAGCAGATCGAACTGCGGGCCCGATAGCTCGGATATCGCGCCAGTAACGACGGCCAATGCCGAGACTCGTAACTCCTGTGGATGCTGTGGCGCATCGGCAACTGTAACGAGCGCTTGATGCAGTGTGTCCGCCGTAGTCATTGCCGGAAGAGCACGCGCTGCATTCACCGTGAGTGGTACCAGCTCAGCCCCTTCGTCGGAAATTACAACGGACAGTGCCTCGCGCCACTGTCTTGGCGGCTGGCTAAGTTTGGCGGCAGCCATGGCGCAAAGCGCCATCATGCGAGCGGCATTGGACGATTCCGGCTGGCGGACTACGTCAGCCAGCAATTCCTGAATTGCCGAATTGCCTGCGAAGCTGACAAGCATCGACTCCAACACTTCACTATCGGTAGCATGCGAGGCCGGAGATTGATTCGCGACGCCAATGGTTGCCAACTGGCCGCGAAACCAGGCCGCGAGATCACTGCCCCATTCGGTATGTTGTGTCACCAGCCAGCGGGCTGTTTGGCGGAGCTCGTCGTTTGAGGAGCTCAGCAGGGGAACCACTTGTTTGGGTTCAATCGCGCCGCTGGGCATCTGGTCCAGCGCAACCAGCGCGGCACCAACGGTTTTCGGCTCGCGACTGACCAGACCGGCCCGTGTGGCCTCCGCCTCGTTCAACTCGATGAGCGCGTACGTCACCGAATGCTGCAGGATGCGGTCATCGGCCTGAGCGGCTGCCGCCAACAGATGTGGTACGGCGGTTTTATCGCCGATGCGGCCCAGCGCTTCCGCCGCGGAGCGACGATTGGCCGCCGAATCCTGCTGACAGACAGTTCGACAACTTGCGAAGCAGCTTTGCGGTCACGGTTCAAACTTACCGCATTCAGCGCAGCGTGTCGAATTGATTCAACTTCGTGGCCAAGGTGTTGCCGAATACATTGCCGCGCGACGGCGCTATCGATTTGGCAGAGCGTCCACAAGTCGTGCCAGCGCGGCCGTCGGCGCGTCGCTTGAGTCCGCGTCTGCTGCTGGCTGGTGCTCAGAAAAACCACGCAGGCCGAGCTCCGCCAAATGTGCGACGAACTCGTCGCACGGCCGGCGATTCGCGCTGCCGCACCAGGCTTTGGCTGGCTCGCTGCCGCACCGCCGCTCGGCCATCCGATAGTAACGCCCACAATTGTTCGACATTCAGATTCGACCAGGGAATTTTCCGGCCACGCGGGTCGTCGACGCGCTGGGCGTCGGTACGGCCGCACGCGATAGATTCCGCCCAGGACATCCGGCTTCCAAAGTTGCGACGTCGGGCAGCACAGCTTGTACCAGCCGCCCGTATCGATCACCAGCAAGCTGCCGTCGGCGTCCATCAAGACGTCGGTCGGATGAAAGTCGACGTGTATCGGACGTGACAAAGTCGCTGTCCTCGGTGACAAACGTGCTGCCGGCCGGCCGCAGCACGTGTCGCGACACTTTGCGCAAGATTGAATTGGCAAAGAAAAAGATTGTCGCGATATTCCGGTCCGAACACGTGCGAATCGTACCGCTCCAATCCGCACGGCGCGGCGGCGCTCATGGGCACGAGCACCGGCATCAGCTCGCCGGTCCGCGGATGGCCATCCAGCACGCCGTGCTCTTTGCCGTACACGCCGCCGTAAATCGCGTGCGCGAGCCCGTCGCGCCGGCCGCTGCCGCCGACAAAGTACGTGGCCGAAAGAATTCGCTCGCCCTCCGGCGTGAACACCACATCGACCGGATTATCCATGCCGCCGGTCATCACCGGCTCGAACCCGGAGCCGTCCGGCCGGCAGCGAAAGATGTGCGCAGCCCGCGTCTTCCACTCGCGGCCGTGCACCATGTGCGTCTGCTCCGCAAACGCCCCTTTGCACCAATAGATCCAGCCATCGGGCCCCAAATACGGCCCGTGCAAATCGTTCGCGCAGCCGGTGAGCGTCTTGCCCTGGAACCATTCGACCCGCTCGTCGGCGACGCCGTCGCCATCCGTATCGGTAAGCTTCCAAATACTGGGCGGCGCGGAAACATACAACGATCCGTCGAGAAACATCGTGCCTTCGGGAAACATCATCCGGTCGGCAAACACCGTGCGCCGATCGAATTTGCCGTCGCCGTCGACGTCTTCGAGCCGCACAATGCGATGCGGCCGCATCTCCAGTTGCTTCTCGACCGGATCGTTCGAGCCGGACGATTCGGCCACATACAGCCGGCCGTCGTCATCGAACGCCGCGACGATCGGCCGCTCGACCAGCGGCGGTCCGGCCACCAGCTCGATCGAGAAACCCTTCCGGCACTTTCAGAACTGGTGAGGCGACCGAACCGCTATTCTCCGCCGCCGACAGCTCGTTGATTATCAGCCCGGCAAAAACCGCGGCACAAAAGACGAGTTGAACTCTCATACTTCGCCCATGAAATGGTGGTTTGCTTGCGACCGCATCCGATTATCATCGCGGTAATGCGCCGTATCAACAAGCAGCGGCGCCGCGAGAAGTGTAATCCTCTCGCTCCGCGAGAGGATCTCGTCGCGTCGCGGAGCGAGACACCAGCACATAACTGTCGTTCCACCAAACGCTGCCGACGTAGCGTGATGTGAACGAATCTGTGATATCGATGAGACCGTCCGGGAATTCGGGGAGCAAGTCCCAGAGCCCACGGCGAAGGGCGCGGTCTACAAGCACGGCAATGACCACGCCCAGGACCGGGTTTCCAGTCGAACTTCCCGGCGCAACAATCGAAGGTCCCAGTCGCGAAGGCTTTTACTCTATCCCGTCTACCATTTGCGGACGGCGCGCATGGACTACGCCCGCAGCCCCGATTTGTCCCACATTCTTCCCGACGGAACGTCCCACGAATGGTCGCTGCAATACGTGCCGCAACAGAATGGCAACGCAGGGCACGTCCTCGCCAAACTCGGAGACCATGGAGGCACTATCGCCATCAAGAAATTTCCGCGACCTTCTTCCAAGTTCGACCGCTTCGGCATCGTCACCACCTGGATCGACAGCAATTCCCAGCACGTCTACTTCGACGATTTGACTTATACATTTCGGCAATAGGCGACTTGATGCCTAAAGCGGCGCGCAGTTAGCCAAAGTGCCGTAGGAAGAAACAACAATCCCGTCGTCGGCTCAGGGACGGATACGCTGAGACTTGTGCCGGAGGCATTGCTGAACCCGAACGCACCCAACAGTCGGCTGAAGTCAGCTCCAGTGACGGCCATATCGCCGGTGATGTCGCCCGAGGACCAGTCGCTGCCAACACCGAAATTACCCAGGAGAGTGCTAAAGTCGAGGCCGTCGACCTTGCCGTCGAGATTCAGGTCGCCGTATTGGGTGCCGATTCCAGCCTCCCCGTTCCTATTCGTCTGGACGAGCTCGCGCACTAGGATATCTGAATCGGTGGGATTGTAGTTAGGATCGGGAGGAACGGGAGGATCGGTCGGCTCGAATTCCAATATCCCGTTGCCATTTAAATCGAAGAACGCATTATCCGGATCGTCCTCGGCTGCACTGGCCAGCATATCTATATCAACATCGTCCACGATTCCGTCGGCGTTGAAATCGCCGGGAGAGGGCGTAGTAAGAATCCGGTACACTTCGCCGTTCAAGTCGACGAGATACAGGCGGCCGATCGCGTCTTCACCGAACGAGACGATCCGGTCGATGCCCGCCAGATTGTTAAGCAATGAATCGATGTTCATTACAGCAGTGTTCGGCACGACCGGATTCGGCGGCGTCATCAGCCACACGTTATCGTCATTCGCATCGGCAAAGAAGTACAGCCCCTGCAGATCGGGATCGGATCCGCGATAGCGGTAGCCCCCGATGACGGTTTCACCCTGCAACGCGCCGCTGCCGCGCGTGTAATCGTAGATGGGCGGCAGACATAATCGGGCGGTGGTGGTCCGCCGACGGTGGGCGTCTGGATGTTGCCTTCCCGCAGGCGCCAGCCGTAGTTTTGGCCGCCGCTTGAAGCCGGCAGAAAGTCGATCTCTTCGCGTTGATTCTGGCCGACGTCGCCAATCCACAGGTCGCCGGTCGCGCGATCGAAACTGTTGCGGAACGGATTCCGCAGTCCGTACGCAAGGATTTCGTCATCCTTATTATTCATGGGATCGCCCGCCTCACCCACGAATGGGTTGGTGGGAGGAATCGCATAATTGCGAATGTTTTGGGGATCGCCGGCCCGTTGAAGGCGTCCCCGTTTACATCGATCCGCAGCATTTTACCGAGTAGGTTGTTGTAAAGTCTTGCGCGTTGCCGGTGCCTGACGTATGCCCGGCGCCATCATCGTTACCGCCGCCGCCATCGCCCGATGCGATGTACAGGTACTGCGATTGGCCCGGCGTCACGGCAGGGTTGAATCCGATCCACCCAGCGTTGTGATTCGACTGCGGCTGCACAAACTGCAAAATCTCTCTCTTTGACGATAGGTAGGCGACATTAGACGATACGGCCGGGTTCCCATGACCGTGTATTCGCGAATATGCGACGAGAATGGCGAAGTGACGCCGAGCGATGTGTCGCCTCCATTATCCACAGTGACATACACATAAAACTTGCCGCGGCCGATGGTGCCAAGCGGCCCAGAATAGTTGGGATGAAACGCCAGACCGAGCAGGCCACCTTCGCCGGCAGGATCCGTGTCGGAAATATTCAGGAATGGGATCGGCGCATGCGGTGGGGTTGTTAAGGTCCAGAACCCTAATATTGCCACCAAATTCGGCAACGAATAGTCGGTTAGAGTCGCCGGCACATGCGTCGCGAAGGCGGGAAAGGTCAGTGTGTGACCAACCCGCTGCAGCGCCCTCATTCGCGGAATTGCCGCAACGGGTTATCGCAAGGCACAGAAGGCCTGCCAGGACCGCATTGCAAATGCAGCGTCGCATGCTAAAACGTCCGCCATTCGTGAATCGAGCTTTGCCTATCGCCCTAAAAAACCTCCCCTCTGGGCAAATTTTGTGCCCAGCTTGCGTCAATTCGCAGGTTTCGCCGGAACTTCACAGAAAAGTCCGTGGAGTAAGCCTCATGCGAACGATCTTTCCGCAAAGTAATGAGACATAAAATGAGCCGTGCCGCGGCCAGGTTGGTCGTGCCGGAATCGGCGGCTACGAACGACCACAAAAAGAGAGATAGCCCCGATGGGCAAAGAGAATTGCGCAGCTTTTAGATATTAGCGAAGCAGCCCAAGATCATAGAACTAGCAGAGTCTTCGTCCGTTAAACGACCGGACCGACAACTGCGCAAGAACCGCCAACAATAATAGCAACCAAGTCGCTAGTTCCGGGACGGAAGAAACGAGGGCCCCACCGCCAATCCCGAATCTATAGTGGCTTATCAGGATGTCCAAATTCCCCAAGGTGATGCGCGAGTCATCAGGAGGTGCCCGTCTGCAGGTTGTCGTTGATGTTGCCGTCTGCCCAACGGTATAGTTCGCTTTCCCTGTAATTCGGTGTACGACCGATAAGGCGCTGCTTCAGGGCAATAGCCGCGTGCTGGCGGCAGCTAAACGTCGCGATCGCGACCAAAAGCAATAACCACGTCGCGGGCTCAGGTATGGGGTAGTTGGCAAGCGTGCCGCTGTCACCAATAATTGATTGGCCAAAATGTAGTTTCCAAACGACGTAGTCGCCTGCATCGATTTGCTGGTTGCCATCGCCATCAGCGGCCAGCCCTGCTCCCACTTGCCCCAGCGTGTTGCGCCACACAACGTAGTCCGCGGCTTCGACCGAGCCGTTGTGGTTGTAATCGCCGGGTATTACATCGAGATGGACGTCCAAACTGGCCTCCTCGACTGTTGCTCCCCGATAGAATTGGCCGTTGCATTACCTGATCCGCTGACTAAACGGAATCCGAGAAACGGAACAGAGTCGAGCCCATCAATCCATTCACCGGGGACAGGGTTTGTCACGCCGTAGGTCAATTCT
Source organism: uncultured Planctomycetota bacterium (assembly GCA_963786455.1). Lineage (GTDB taxonomy): Bacteria > Planctomycetota > Planctomycetia > Pirellulales > Lacipirellulaceae > JABDGM01. Next base: position 44,634 of record CAWAZX010000029.1, read on the forward strand.
ATGTCGTGGGAAATGCCCGGTTCGATTACCCCGTCACTCTCGGGGCTGCCCAGCGGGCTCAAAAGCCGGAAGCCGTTGCTTGTTGAGACGATTTGCCGGGCAGCGAGTTGTTCATGCACCGGAACCAGGTTGACACCATCAGCGACATTGCCGTTGACACCAACTATCAGCGTGTCGAACACGATGTCCGTTGTCACCAGGATACTGAAGGCCCGGGCTGCGCTCGGTCACGTCAATCAAGGCGGCAGCACCAACTTGGCGGTCCAGAATGCGAGCGAGCATCACCACGATCGAGGCATGAAAACTCCTCGTCGTCCGTCGCTTACATCTATCCGTTGCCATCGTACGCCCGAATGAGGCTGAAGGGTGATTTCTGGCCCTTTGCTCGTCGATGTAAAGCGGCAAGTACGCCACCGGCCGTAAGAATAGACAGACAGAGCACCGCCCCGGCTTCGGGGATGGCAGTGCTGACTTGCACCGTCGACGTGGCGACCACCGGGCCGCCTAGCCTTAGGTTCACAGTAACATCTGCGATGCCGCTCAGCAGATCGAATTGCAGGAACGGCGCGTTCACCAGACCGACCTGCCACGTGCCTGGAACAGGGGTCGTTACACCGTAGGTCAGGTCGATGTCGGAGTTGATACCTGGCTCGATTACTCCATCAGTCGAGGGACTTCCCGACGGCGCGAGTATGGTAAACTCGGGTATGAACGTTATATAGTGGCGTTCCATAGTCAGCGGATGTATTGGGACGATATTAACTCCGTTGGCTACGTCCCCGTCGACTTGAATCTCAAGCGTGTCAAACGTCACGTCGGTCGTAACATGGATTGCAAATTCGCTTGGCGAGGTCTCGATGGAAGTAATTACGAGAGTAGCGTGTGATGTTGTGGCCATCACCGTCAAGACTAGAGAAAGAGCAAATTGCCGCATCACTTACTCCTAGGAAATCTCATGGGAAATCAGAGCGAGTCAACACATGCACCCATAGCTTGCTTCGTCGTTGCAGAGCAAAAAAGGTAAGCGCCAACAGCAATA
>CAWAZX010000030.1:0-72796 GCA_963786455.1 uncultured Planctomycetota bacterium
CGGCCGCCCGCCTGCACCTCGCCGCGGGTGAACGGCATCGCACGTCCATCATGTACCAGTTCGATTTGCCCCTTATCGAGGTCGGGTTGGGAGGTATCGTCGATCTCCTCGCGCAGCGCGAGGTTCGCTCCGGCAAACACCTCGAGTTGGATGGCACTGTCTGTGCCGGTCTCCCCTCCCGGAATCAATCCCCCCCCCGACCACTGCGTGTGGACCAGCAACAGGACGCACGAATGACGGTGTTGGAAGTTCCCGGTTCCAACGCACAGCGGCACGGTGAGCGGTCCCTCCGACGGATCTGTGCTCAGCGATTCAGTCAAGTCGGTTGCCATTGCGAGCGGCACCGCCACGTCCGAATTGAACTCGGCCTGGGACTGGCCAAACAGCAGGACGCTTTCAGACGCCCAGGCATCGTCGCCCCGCAGGCCGACGCGAACGGATAGTTCGTGAGCCCTGTCGAGTCGAACGGCGCCTCCAGTTGAGGCCCAGGTTGCACGTCGGCCTCACCGTCCCCGACATTGAACTCGAAGTCGGTATCGAGAATGTCGTCGCCGTTGGTGTTGATTGTCAGGTTGATCGTGCTATCGGAGCCGGCGTCGTCGATATTGCGATTCAGATGCGCCAGCCACAGAAAGTCAATGGTAGACATCGTCGCAGCTCCCTGGGGGCTAGTTGCTGACCGGGAGCGGCACCGAAAGCGCCGCCTCCGACGTATCCGTGCTCAGCCATCCGAGATCCCACTTGGGAATCGCGGACAAGGTGACGACCTCGCGCGGTGGACCCTCTTCCGCGTCGAGTCCGAAAACGAAGACGGTCGTCGGCAGCCAGGCGTCCGTTCCCAGGATGCTCAGGCGGATGCCGCCCTTGGAGGCGACGTCGCGCGGGTGAAGGGCCGCTCGACCGGGAGGAAATGCCAGTAGGCGCGAACCCGATTGAGGTCATGCGTGATCTTCTGGTCCAGCATCAGCTGGCCGCTGGCGTGAATCTGCAGTTTGACGTCGCTCTCGGTGTCGGTGTCGCTGCCGCGGTCGGTGTAGACCAGCAACAGCACGCGGCGGATGAGAGTATTGGAGGTTCCCGCACGGACGAGGCGCACGGGCATGGTGAGCTTGCCCTCTCCGCCGTCGGCGCTGGCCGGCGCTCGATGTCCGTTGCCATGGCGAGCGCGACGAACCGGCCAGCCGCGATTTCAGCCTCTTGTGCACGGCCGATGACCATGACGTGCTTTGGCGCCCACGCGTCATCTCCCCGGAGCCCAAGGCGAACCGAGGAGTTCGTGAGTTGGTTGGCATCGAAGGGGGCCGTCGGCTCGGCGTGTTCCAGACCGGCTTGCCCGTCCTGGAGCCCGGTGCCGCCCTGGTTCGTCAGGTTCCAACCGAGCAGGAAGTCGTGGCGGAAAGCGTCGGCGCCGTCTATGTTGACCGTGAGGTTGAACCGGTTTTTGGAACCAGCGTCGTCCTCGTCCTTGGTCAGCGCCGCCAGCCAAATGTCGTCGATCGTCGGCATGGACCGCCTCCTCCAACGTCGATTGGGAGCCGCCTCGTCGCCTGCCGCAGAATCAAACGTAAGGTACAGGTCGTACAGAACGGCGTCAATGACCTCCCGCTCGACGAGCCGGGCTTTCACGCCGTGGCGGGCGAGTTCGGCGGCGGCGAACAGCCCGGAAGGGCCGGCGCCGATGATCAGGACGTCGTTTCGCGCCATTCGATCTCCCTGGAAAAGCGAGCAGTCTGGGATTGGCGTCTCGCGGATCGTTACTTGCATTAAGTGCCGAACTTGTTATTAGACAGAAACTTCTTCAGTAAGCCCTGCATATTGAAGGAGACCTTCAATAAGCAGGCTATGCATCTTATATGGCGCCGTAGTGCGAACTCAAGCTGGGGAAGCAAACCCAGGCCGAATACGGCGGTCCGACGTCTCTGAGCCGGAAGAATCCTGACACTGAAAACTACCTAGGACACATGAACCTGAATCGAATGGGCGACCCAACCGTCTGCATAATGAGGGCGTGTCCTGGGTTGGTGTTGACGAGTAAGCAGCCCGCTTCGGTCGCGACATACCGAGGGCGAATTATCTAGAAGTGGCCAGCCGCGCCTCAGTTGCCCCATTGACGATCCGTCGGACGGCCGTGGGCGTGAACGCTTTATTCTGGCAAATACGAAGCGCTGCCGGTCACCCTCCTGCGTTTGCGTTTCATCGCCGTTCAAAACTCCCACTCGGCAATCCAGAATCCCGCCGGCCGGCTGCGGCCCACCCCGATTCACCACGATCGAACTCGACTGCGGCTGCTGTGCTTCTGGCTCGTCGGAGTCGTGACTGAAGAACGATTCCCAGTCGGGCAGGCCCAATGGTTCGGGCTTCTTGTTATCTATCGGTCGGGTACATTCGGTCATGGTACTTACCTCCTCTTGGTTTCGTGTGTAGCAGTGACATCCGATGCGGCTCGGCGTGCCGCAATTCATGCACGTTGCTTCGTTGACAATGTAAGTTGCAGTCATGATACGTCTCCTAGTTACGGGTTACGTCGAAAAACGTTGTTTTGGATAGCGGAACTGCTTTACTCCTTCGGCCACCTGCATGGCGGCCGCTCGCCGTTGGTCGATATCGGCCTGCGCTTCGGTGCGGGCAAGCACTGCGGGGTCCTCGGCCAACTGCCTGTCGATGTCGGCCAGCTGTTGCGATAGCGCGTCGATTTCGCTCTCGCCCGCTTCAAGCTGTTGCCGCCAGTCAGTTGGCAGCGGCGTCGGATGCGCCCAAGGCTGGCAATGCGCCACCAAGTCATTGGCCAACGATTGGAACTTATCTTGCAATTTGTAAAATGCGTTCTGCGCCTGTTCGTGCTTGGCTTGCACGTAACGGCGCTAAGTCGCAGCAGTTCCCACGGATCGTCGGGCGGCTCCATCAACTGATACAAGCCACCGCTGGCCATGCGGATCTCGGCACCGTCCGGGAAAATGCGGCGACCATCCCCAGAGTCGACCATTGCGCCCGGCCGCCGTGCTTTTCGGTGAATACGTGTAAGGGATGCGGTGCGGGAGGTTTCACAACTGGCGGCTGGGGCGGCCTGACCGATAGACCTAGTTCGCGACGCAATTCGCTGATCTGTTGCTTCAGCCCCGCGACGTCGGACTCAATACGTTGCCGATATTCAATGTCATCGGCGTGCTCAACTGCCGGTTGTGGATCTTTCGTCTTTGGCATCGTCTGCGCTCCTATGTTCAAGTTGTGCCTTAACATTACATGGGGTTAAAACTTCATTGGCTGACCGAAATGTACGTGTCCGCTGCGCAGGGCATCAATCAGCCCTTCACTTTCCGAGGGGTACATATCGTTAAGACCTTGCTCGTACTGACGCCGGTGCTGCTCAACGCGCTGTTCCCAACTGGTAGGCGTGGCACTAATAGATTACCGCCCAGCATAATTTTGGGTTGGGCCGCAAGGTCCGACGCGGCGAGCAGGGCCAGCGCAAAGGCCATTCCTAAATCACCGTGACCGCTGGCATCTCGCGGACTTTCCAACCGGAAGCCATAAGACTTTTCGACAATGCGCAGGCGGTACAGATCGCGCTTTAGTCGGGGTCGTCGTAGAGCTCTACGCGCCGATCGCTGAAGGCTTCAATCAACGTCGTAGCCAGGCGTTGCAAGTTGGCACCGCTTGGCAAGACTTCCAGCATCGGCAAACCACTGCGCAATCCACCCGGTGTCACATCAATACGACCAAACCCCGCCGACTGCAATCGAGAAGCCATGAGGGTTGCCTGCCAGGGGTCATAGTGCAACTCGCGAAAGTTGTATCACTGATGCAAGATGTACAGTTGATCTTCGACCGATTGCAGATTTACTTTAGTGTCCTTACCGGTCGCCAGACTCTGGTGCAGGCGAGGCGTATCTTTCCGTGCCCTTGGTAATCCGCCGTACACCTAGTACGCATACGGCTGATGCATCTCTGCTCACGCCGAGATCCAATCCGCCGACGTAAATGTAGTGTGCGTCAGGTTCGTGCATCGGTTGCAAGGTATTGTCGAACGCAGCAGCAATGTCAGCGGGTGAAATTGCATCGCCCGTACCGGCGTCCAGATGTTGAGCCACAGGCGTTCATATGCGGCACGAGGTAACAGGCGTTCCTGTTCGGCCAGTGCTTCCTTGCTGATCCAACTTGCGACCGGTCCCTCCAGCCGGCTGAAGTGCCAGTTGGGGTCGCACTTAATCTGGCCGCGCAGCTCGTACTGCCAGGTTTCGCAGAATCCCGCGTTGCCGATGCACAACAACAAGCAGTTGGCCCGCTTGGCTGCAGCGGAGGGATCGAGTCGAACAAGTTCACGCTTGGCCCATAAGGTCACTTCGTCACACACGGCAAAGTCAATCAACAGGCCGTACGAACTGGCAACGTCGGAGCTAATAATTTCGAGCGTGCTGCCCGTGTGTTTGTTCGTGACGCGCCAAGCGGTAACGTCGAGGATGTTGCCGAGCCACGGATTGACCGATATCAACCGGGCGACGAGATCGCGGTCGATTCCAGCCTGATCGCGGTCTACGGCAGCGACGATGCCCGATATTTGCCTGCCCGCGAATAGCGCCCAGGTCCCCATGATCATTATGTCGCTGCTCTTGCTGTGTCCGCGTCCACGCTCTAGCCATGCCCGCTTGCAATACTGCTTGAGTGTTGGCTGCTGTCCGATGGCTGCCTTCCAACCATAGTCCAAGGCAATAAAGTCCCGTTGTTGCCACGGGTCCACGCCCTCGAGAATGGCTGCGGTCCGCTGTCGGTGTCGATTTTCAATGCGGCGCGGAACGCAGCCGGCTCGGACTGTAGGTCAACAATGTTCATGGTGTAGATGCCTCAGGCTGTGCGCGGAACTCGGCGGGCAGCACTGCACCGCATTGCGCTTCACTCTGTTGGACGTCGTTGTACAAGGTCTCGATGATCAGACCTTTGTCGTCTTTGTCTAACGGCAGCTTGCTCACGTGATCGGCAATCTTTTCGCAATCGGAGACCTGCTTGTCGAGGAAATCCCACCACTCGATGGTATCCACCATATCCTCGTCAAACAGTCTCGCAGTTTTGCACCGCGGATCTTGAAGTTACGATAGCGGAGCGCAGCAGCGATAATGCGCGTATTCTCACGTAGCGTCATGCACCCCTTAACTTCGAGCACTGCATCTTCCAACCGGCGGCGAAATATCTCCTTCGCTCTGTCGTAATAGGCCAGCTCCCTTGGCAAGTTGGTGGTCTCTATGCCGTGCCGCAGAGCATGACGATTCTGTTTTCCTCGCTTACCCATTATTTTCGAGCTCCTTACATACTGCTTCGATGGCAAGGTTGGGCGAATCATAATACCGTGGGCAATAGCGCGGAGTGCCGCGGCGACTGCGCCGATGCACCATCCCCACAGAGTTGCATCGGGGTGGGCGACGCTATACACGACGAGATATCCACGTTTGTATTCCGCGCACCCAGTTGCCCTTGAAGTTCCGTTCCCAACTGCCTCTCAGGCCGTGGTCGCATTGGTAATCAGCTTCATGTGTACTTAGTTGGCTCATGATTTTCTCCTTTTGTGTGGTTCAACACGGCGGTCAGTCAGGTTCCTCGTCGTCCATGTTTTGCACTCCGTTTGGTTCTCCGCGTACCAGAAGACGAGGTCTCTTCGTTGGCTTTGGCTTCTGCTGCTCTTCCCAGGCGGGGTAATGGCGTCTAAGCGGTCGAGTCGTTCGCTGTAGCTTTCGTCGGGATGGAACTCTTTTAATAGGTCGCAGGCATCAGCAAGATAGTCGCAGCCGTGGCACTTGGCCCGGTGTTTTAACGCCGGCTTGTCGGGCAGCGTATGGAAGGCACTCGACTCGCATATCGGGCACGTCCAGTAGCTAACGCCGTGGGAATAGCTGCGCTTGGGCTGGCCCAAATAGTGCGCAATTAAGTATTCGAGTCGTGTGGTCATGGGTGGCCGTGTGCCAGGGTGCCAGGGGTGGGCGGGGTAATTAGTAGTTAGTTGTGGTAGGTTAGTTACCTATAAAACCCTTAATAACCAGCGAGGAAACTAAGGTAACTAGCTAACTGCTATTTACCCCGCCCGGTAATCGCCATTCATAAAGGTTGTCGCTCGGCGCTTTCGAATGTAAGGCGAATCGACGGTAATGCCCAACTCTTCGCGCGCCCGCTGAATGGCATTGGCCGACAAATCAAACTGCGCCGCGTCGGTCATTACATCGTTGCGCAGGTGCCATTTGCCGTCTCTCAAGTATTCACGCAGCCACTCGACGGCCTTGGCCTTTTGCGTTTCTTTGTCAGGCTTCGTTGGCGGTTCGCCAAATTCCAAACCTCTGTCCGTTACCCGCATACCGAACGGCTCTGGTGCCAGGCCGAGGTTTTCCTTCAACATGCGCACGCGCGTCCATGGGTTGTCGGGATCGGGCTTGTCAAAGCCAAGCTGTGCCCGGAACAATGCCAGGATTGCATTGCTACCCCGACTGCTGTTGGCAGAAATCTCGCCACCTACTTCAAGCTCCCGGCTGTGATGCACGACTATGACAGCCGCCTTGGTGCGCGCTGGCAATCGCTCCGAGGTTCTGTAGCACCTTGCCGACACGGCTGTTGTTCTCGTCGGTGTCGTGCGCACCGCGCAGGCTATCAACGAATACGGCCAGCGGCTTGTACCTGCACACTAGCTGCTCAATTCGCGCTAGGTGTTCATCGTCTAGTAGGTTTACCGACGCCAACGGATCATCCTTAAACGGCAACAGCAACTTGCTTGTCGGAATACGCCACTTCGTTAGGGCTGATTCGTAATTGCCATGTCGTTTTCGGTGGAACACCACAAAACGCGACTGGGCGATGGTCCCTTGCGGCCAGTGAACCACGGCTTGCCCGCCATAATCGACGCGCCAGCCACAAAGCGAAAGCACTCTTGCCGACACCGGGCTCTGCGATCAGGCCGGTTATCATGCCGAAGGGAATCCACCCGCGCACAAGGTAGCCACACTGGCAATCAGCTTGGCGGCATCGGCCATCGTTGCCGCGCGAACGTTACGATCGACCTCCATACTGCCACCGATCTTGATTGTGTCGGTGCCCCGTAGCGCGTCGGCTAGCGCTGCTGCCTTGCCGTTGTGCGCCTTGCCGTTGCGTTTGCTGTCGCCGGTGGTTCGTGGTACAATTTTGATATTCGATGCTCAGGCATAACAAGCGTCTCCTTTTGTGGCCCCCGTGATGCGTGGCTGCGTCCCGGGGGCATTTTCGCTGCACGGTTATGTGAACAAGGTGGGGGCGCCGGCGCCCTGGAGAACACCAGCATCCGCCGCCCTTGCTTTGTGGCGGAGTAACATTGAAAGTTAGCGAGGGCAACCCGCTGGACCGCCGTAACGGAAACCAGCGGATTGCGACCTCGTCTTCTGGTTTGTGAGTCATGTCTTCGGATTTTTGCGACTCAACTTGCGATCGCGCTTAAGCTGTTGCTTGAGCTCACGACGGCGACTTTGTTCGTGCTCACGGCGTATCTTCTCGTGCTTGGCTTGGCTGTTGTAATAACTCATTGCTTTGCCTTAGCGTTTCGCTGCTCCGCATTTCAATACCTTCTTGTATGCAGCGGCTACGTCGGGCCAATCCCACGCAGGGTGACCGGCCGTTCGGAGCAACGGTTTGTCCTAATGGATCGTGACAAGGTGTCGGCCGTTCTCGTTTAGCTGCTTTTGCAGCCATTCTTCCGTTACCGCACCGAACGCATTGACGACGGCACAAACGTATTCTGGTACGCAACTCCGCTGACTGTTCCACTGCCTCGGCTGCAACGACCCAACCGACCGTTTGCATTAAGGTCCATACACGATGGTTGCCAGTACCGGAGCCTCCACTTATCGGCTGCACTTGCCCTTTATTTACCCAGCGATCAAACGATGTACCGGGCAATTCGGTTAGCTTTAGCACATCGCCAGTAGTGAACCGTTGCATCGCTCGACTCTCCAATGTGGTGGTTAACGACCTGCACTATACTGTACTTCTGTCCACTATTGTAATCCCATTTCGGTTTTTATTGCAAACCTGCGCGGCAACAGCCCGCTTGTGGTGCATTTAGCACAAATTTGGTAAAATGTGGCCTGGGCGGCACCCGTTCGCGACGGGGGCCAACTACACCGTGACCCGGTTTCGGCCGCGCCGCCCCTTCAATATCGAAAGCGTGTTGTTGACGTTGTGTTTCGGTTTCGCCTCAACTCTGCGCCAGGGTCGCGGTACGCACACGAAGGGTCACGGACATGTCAAAGCAAAAACAATCAGCCGTCACACTCATTCCGGCGGTGGGCTACCTGCGCAAATCGACCAAGGGCGAACGCAGCGACGGAAAGCAAAAGCAAGAGAAGTCGATTGCACAACAAAAGGCCGAGATCAAGAAGCTGGCCGAGGATCGTTACGAGATCGGCGGTTGGTTCACTGACGAAGGCATTAGCGGCTGGAAGCGTGGCTCCGAACGGCCCGACTTCCAACGTATGCTCGACACTGTTAAGGACCTCGGTGCCAGGGCAATTCTGTGTGACAACATCGACCGGTTTTCACGAGCCGCCCAAGACGAAGTTCAGGAAGACGCGACTAAGCTTCGCCAAGGAGGGCGTGCGCTATATCGTTACCGTCAGTCACGGCGAGTACGACTTGGGCGACCGTTACGACATTGGTCACATCCTCAAGTTTGTGGTTGCCGTGTGGGCCAGTTGCGAGTTCAGCCGACAACTAGGCCGGCGAGTCGCATTGGCCCGACGTAACGCCGCCATGGACGGTAAACGCCCCGGTGGTCGCTTACCCTACGGCTGGCAGAACGACGGCCAAGGCGGACTGAAGCACGGCAAGCCCGAACACGTGCGGACCGTGAAGTTCATCTTCGACCAGTACGCCAACAAGGGCCAGAGCCTTAACGTCATCGCTACCCAACTCAATCAAGTGCGCAAAACTCCAGGCCCACGTGGAAAACAGTGGTACGTGGCGACGATCAAAGCATTGCTTGAAAACCCGGTATACGCGGGCGAGCTTCGGTACGGCTGCCAGCGCAGTAGCGCGTTCTTTACGACCGATGCCGACGGTGAAGTGATTGCAGTGGAAAAGGCTACGGCACCGGGCAAGGTGTGGCAATTCAAGGGCAAGTATAAACCGATGGTGTCGCGCGCAACGTGGGACCGGACACAGCAGCACTCGCGCAACGTGCGTACAAAGGGAGCACGAAAACGGAAACATGCATTGGCCGGCATCCTCGCTGCCAGAACTGCGGCAGAGCGCTGCACGGCACCATCAAAGATGGCAAGGTAAAGTACACCTGTCCGTCAACCAAAATGGTCGGTAGTGGCGTCTGCCCACAATGGAGTGTGCGTGAGGACCAAATACTGCCGTTCGTGATGCAATTGCTGGTTGAAGAACTCGTTGACGTGCGCCGTCTGATGGCCGAGCCTCCGGAGGAATTGACCAACCCCAACCGTCAGCGGCGCGAGCAGCACCAGCGATGGCAAAAGCAGCATGACAGGCTGAAGCAGCGGATGGAGAATGCGGTCAATCTTGGGTATGAGACGGACGACCGCGTCACCCGAAAGGAGATCGACCAAGATATGAAGGCGATGCGTGCCGAACTAAACGAACTCAAAGCCAAGCTGGCAACCGAACCCACTGAAAAAGGCTACACCAAAGAGGACCGCGAAGCCCTGGATCGATACTTCGACGAATTGCGCAAAAGGGCGTGTATGTGCCAGACCCGGTGCTTATCCACCGCCAGGAATGACCGACAGCGGTATCGTGTACGACCCCGGAACTTACGAGTACGTGCCCAGTATTCGCAATTCGTATGATGACACCGGAGCCGACGGCAACCCTGATGCAGTGATTTACGGGCCGACCGACTTGGCCGAACCGTTGGTCATCAACGAGGCTTTGCAGCAACTTGGTGCGCGTAACCCTCGAATGGCAAACAATCGACACGGGCGAGATGCGCAAGTTTGTTGCCAGGAGCAAAGTTGACAAGAACAAAGTTGACAAGAACAAAAAGGTGCGTTATCTTCCGGGTCGTCGGCACGTATTGCAGCGGGGTCGGTTCCAACTTGGGCAAAAAACCGGCACATTGCCCAAGTATGTTGTTGCTGGTTCGCCAAGGCGAACGTAGGGTACGAGCGGCGAGCGTTTCTTTCGATTCGTTCGCACGCGGCGATCCTACGCGGGCCAGATATCTGCCTGTACCGAACTTGCCCACCAAAGGCTGCGGCCAATTACTCCCACACGGTAATTGAACGGGCGTCCATTTCGAACGTGGGCTAGCCTAGCAGAACAGACGCGGGCGTGCAGCAACTATTTTTGGCCGCCTCGACGCCGGCGTTTTTCGGCAAAGAATTTGGGTCTGGCCGCAGTGCTTAAAGCTTGAATTCAACATCGGTTCCGCCGTGCGCCAGCTGATCGACTTCGCAGCCAAGGGGTTTGTGCGGCTGCTTGACGTTGGCGTGCTCGACTTCGACGCGGTACACGCCAGGCCGCACCGAGTGCGTTCCTTTCAGAGTCTCTGGAAGCTTATCGTCCGCGACGGCCGGCGTTAATTGGCCTTGACCGTCGGTGGTGCCCTCTGCTTCTGGAAGCGCCTCCTTCAAAAACGATTCTGGAACGAAACGGACTTTCGCACCGGCCAGCGGTCTGCCGCCTTGACTGATCTGGCAGTTAACCGTTATCCAGGAGGTTCCTCTGTCGTACATGGCCTTCATGCGGGCCGTGATCTCGTCCCGTGATATTTGCCCGTTGCCGTCCGTATCGTAGCGCGCACGTGCGGCCAGCAGTCCCGGACAGGCTGTCAACTCGGATTCATCCAGCGATCCGCTGCCGTCCTTGTCGTAGAGTTCCAGGGCGCGAGTGGCCGCGCCACTCGGGTCAACAGGCGGCATCTCGTTCGCGTCGCTGTCGCCGCGATTACATCCGCATGTCCAGGCGATACTGGCCGCCGCGACGAGACTCCACACGGTTCGGTGCGCAGACAAGAAGTGACTGTCGCTGCGGGGCCGACACGGCCGATTGCCGAGAACCTGCCCAACAGTGCGGACCAATGACGGGCAACACGGTTTCAATGTGAAAAAGACTGGCAACAGCTTTACATCCATTATTTCAAGTGGCGCCCATGTGACCTTCGACCAACTGTAACAATTTACCGCAGATTGGCATGCAAGGTGGTCGCATGCAGAACACTGCTAACAAGTTAGCAGTGGCACCCATCGGCTCCCGCGCAACTCACGGCATCATGGGGCTCCTCGAGTGGCGCCTCCTGGAAGCCAAACCTCGCCGGCGACCGAGCCATCCAAGCGGTTACCGAGACTGCGGTAGAGATAGGGATCGATGTCGTAGGCAACGGAGTCGACGTGGCCGTCGCAATAAGACATGTTCACGCCGGCAATGTGGACGCTGCCGAAAATGTGTTTGCCGTTGTATGTATTGCTGTCCCCAGGAAACGGCGCGCGAAACGTATCTAGCATGCTATCCTGAGCGGGAGGGACATAAGCCGTGCGGAAGTTGTCGTTGTTATAGCCCGTGCACCATGTCTCATTATCGCCGGGATCCGTGCCGTCTGTGTACCGATCGATCCGAACGTATTTCTCGCCGATCAAGAACGTTTTGTTGGTGCCGTCCGTCACATTTTTGATCGCCACCTCGCTGCGCTGGAAGCTGATGCCAGTGACAATGATCTTGCCCGCCGCATTTGTGCCAGTCGGACCGCGGACGTTGAAGCCAAAAGTTGGCGCTTCCGCAAGAGTGGCCGGTCCTGCATTTTGCTCGTTGTTGGTCGGATCACCACAATTGGCGGCGTAGTCACTGCGACCGGCGACTGGACTGGCTGTACCACCGCGACCGCCGGCGTCGGCGTTTGCCGCGTTAATGGCGTAAAAGGACCCATCGGAAGGTTTGGCAAACGGTCCGGGACCGCCCCGACGAGAAGGGCAGCCTAACATCGACAGCGGCTTAGTGATCACGTCGCGCATCGCGACCTTTTGCTGGTCCGTGATGACGTTCGGATTTCCATCGGACGCAATCTTGTATGCGGCGCCCTCTTCGGTGAACGGCATCACGGTAAAGGCCCATCCACCGGGCTGATTGATGCCGAACCCGCGATCGGGATCACCAACCCAAGACCACCCCCAGCCACCCGTTGGGAAATAGCCGTGCGTATCGTGATGATTGAGCGCCGCCAGCGAAAGTTGCTTCAAGTTGTTGACACACTGATTGCGGCGTGCCGCTTCGCGGCCGCTTGAATTGCGGGCAGCAACAAGGCAACCAAGATGCCGATGATCGCAATGACAACCAACAGCTCGACCAATGTGAACGCACGCGACTGTGAATAGAGTCTGCGCATCGCCTTGTACCTCCCAACCATTAGAAAAGTGTCGACGTCGGTCTCGCGCCGCTAGGTTCCAAGATCTGGAACACGCCCCAGCAAGTACAAGCCACCTCCCGATCCGCAAATAATATAACCGATCGGGTGGGGCAAAGCAAACTGATGTTGGATGGAATCGCGGGACAAATTGGCGGCGGAGTGGGCGGAGTGAAGGGGCGCTGGTGGCGAGTTGTTGGTGTTGGCGGGCTGTGGTGCGCCGGTTTGCGCTAAGCCGCAAGCGGCTAGCGATGGAGGTGGATCGCGGCGCGGCGCGGGGGCGTTTCGTTACGCGGAAATGGCGGAGAGTTTACACGTTTTTTGGGGTGTGCGGACTGGAAGGCGTGCACGCCGCAAGCGCTTTCAATCGGCGTTGGGTGCCGGTTGGCAGGTACGTCCGGCGAGACGTAGCTCGCCGGCTATGTGCGCTGTTGATTAGACGATTCTGAAACCGCGGTTAGTTGCCCGCTCGGCGGCGAAGGCCTGGGATTAAGGCCAGCGCGCCGAGAGCCAGCATGACAAGCGAGCCGGGCTCGGGAACGGCCCGCCTCACGACCAGTTGAATGGCATTGATTGGAGCCCGCGGGGGCACGGCCCCGGCGAAATTTCCCTGGGCGGTTAGCGTGAAGCTGAGGTCGTGCCGGTTGGGAAACACCAGGTAGTTTCCGGCGGTGAAGCCGGGGCTCGTGGTCAGCTCGTCCGCCTTGTCGTTGGCCTGAGCGAAGGTGCCGCCGGCTGCCATCGCGAGGTTCCAGTTGGTGGTGTCGATGACGGACGCCCGGTCGGTTCCATCGGTCAAGGAGGTAATCGAGTAGTTGCCGCCGCGGCCGGCGTTGGCATCACCGTCGAGATAGACGTAGACATCGTATTCGCGCCAATGGAACGGGATGTTGGCGACCGACACGGTCGTAGTGCTCGTGTCATTGGTGTCGAGATAGCCCTTCATCAACGCGGCATCCGCATCGCTCGGCGCTGTGGTGGCAATGCTCCATACGTTGGCCGAGCTCCACGTGACCGTGGTGCCGGCGACTGCCGTGCCATTTCGGTTGATGAGGCTTCCGGCTGCGGCGGTTCCTGTGGGGCCGGCTAGATTGTTCCAATTTGACTGGGCAACGGTGGGTACACCAGCCGATGCGGCGACGATGCCGTCGTCGTTCCCTATGCCATCGGGCTGAGCGGTATCGGCGCGGCCGCCGATGAAGTTGAGCCCGATCGAATTGAAACCAGACGTTACGGCCGCAGCCGAACCGGGCGCCGAGCCGGTCGACCAGTTTGGCGGCACGCTGCCGTTGGTCTCGACAATTTGAATGCCGTGCAGGCCGACGTTGTTGCTGCCGCGGACCACGCTAAGGTTAAAACTGCTGGTGTTGAGCGACCTGTAGTGGGTGTAATTCGCCAGGCCCATATTGGACGCGGGCTGGGTGGTCGCAGTACCTTCGACGAAGCTTGTGAACGGGTTCGAGTTGGTCCGCAGCCAACGGTCGTTTGGTACGAAGTTGAACAAGCGTGTGCGGCCGGAACGATTGTTGGCGTCGGAGCCGAGGTAGGCGTAGACATCGTAGTTGGCATACGGCACACCGGTCACAGTGATCACCGTGTCGCCCGCAGTGCCAGTGTCGTCGAGATAGCCGGACATGAGATTCAAATTGCCTGGCCCGGCGTTGGGAGCGCTGAACGTGCCATTGGACGTCCAATTGACACTCAGGCCGGGTACGAGCGCCGGCATCGTTGACTAATGAGTTCGCAGTCGGTCCGGAGATATTGGCATTACTCGCGCCAACGGCCATACCGTCGGAGTTATTCCAATTGGTTTGGGCGACGACGCCGGCAGATTCACTGGCGGCCATGTTCTGCTCGAAGTTGGGGCCGCCGCGTCGGAAATTGATGCCCACCGAAGCGGCATCCGCAGTAGCAGCGCAGAGGGATACAAAAGCGCAAGCAAAGACCCAGGATGTGTTCTTCATTAGCTTCCCACCCGAGAAAAGTTCGGCCTGCCGCAGGCACGAAGTCGGTCTATCCAACGTAAGTGACGCCAAACCGCAAGCGGCTTGCCACTCCCCGTTCCCGCCAAAACGTGGGTCGAAGGACCCTCCCCAGACTGTTACTTAATAATTCCTTAACACAGGAATGTCAACCATTTACCAAAAAATCAGGAAAAGTTCGGTCGACGCCGTGTGCCGACCAGGCCCAGTGCGGCAAGGGCTAACAAGGCAAAGGTGGCCGGCTCGGGCACGGCGCTGCCGGCCAGCGAGGCGCCAGCGGCAGGCACTGCCGTTTTGCCAAAGTTCGAGCGCCACACGTTGTAATCTTCCGGCTGAACGCCGTTGGTCGGATCGTTCGCGAGCGGCCCACCGTTGCGCCAGAGCACGTAGTCGGCGGCATCGACGGTGCCGTTGTTGTTGAAATCTCCCGTGACACCACCGCCTGACGGGGCCGCGTACGAGACGAACCCGGTGTTCGGCTGTGAACTTCCCGCCAGCAGGAATTGAAAACCGAGGTCCTGCATGCCACCGGTTTTGAACAGGCCACCCAGGTCGAACGTGGTGACGCTATTGGCAGCCAGGGTTGTCGTGCCGGTGGACATGACTTCCGCAACACGCCCGTCGGTCTGGTTTCCGCTCTCGAACCAGTTGGGAGCCACACCCGGCTGATCCTGCAGGCTCGTCCAGAGCGCCGGGTTGGAATTCAGCGAATTGGATGCGGACGTGATGGTGTAGGCATCGATCTGCACGGTGAAGGGGGACGTATTGCGAATCTTCACGTTGCCCGAGGCCGGATCGACGAACAACACCAAATTGTTCGGATTGCCGGTGCCCGTGTATTGGATCACTCCATTGACCGTAGCCTGGGTAACCGGATCCTCGTATTGGAACGCGAGGTCTTCGACGTTCTGTCCAAACTGGGTGGGCGGTGCCGGTTGCCAGATGTTACCGAGCGACCAGGAGCCGGTGCCGGCCACATTGCTGGTTCCGGCGGATTGCAATTCGGTCAAACGGTTGCTACTGGGGTTGGCTTCGAACCAGCCGGCCCCGCCAACTCCGGGATTGTCTTCGAGGCTTTGCCAGTTCGCCAAACTCAGATTGCCAAGATTCGATTGGAGCGTGTAACCAATAATCGGCAGCGGCAATCCGCCGGGATTGGTCATTGTCACCGCGCCCGTGTCGCGACTGACGGTGAGTACCGGCCGTTGTTGAACGAACAGTTGCACGAGCTTGCCATTGGTGCCGCCGTTGACGGTGCGAACGGCCATGCGTTGACTGGGCAGCGGCAATGGGACACCCGTGTCTCCATTGACTGTGGCGAACGAGTGCTCGACCGAGGCGGCGTCGATAATGTCCCAGGACTGACCAAGGGTGGGCGTGACGCCGTTGAAATCGGTGGTGACCGTTCCACCCAAGATTGCCTTGCCCGTGGTTTTCAGCGGCGTATGGGTGGCGCCAGTAATCTCGGGAATAAGAATACTTGTCGGTTGCATGGCGATTTCGGCGCCCGCACCGCTGGAGTTGAGGTTCGTGTTGGTACCGATGAAGCGCAACTGGCGTCCGAGGACTACTCTGCCGGTATTCACCGTCGCGGTCCCGGCGCCGGCTCCACCGAGTTGGAGCAGGCTGCCGGCGTTGCCACCCGTTATTAGACTAACGGAGTTGAGCGTGCCGCCGGGCAAAATCCGCAGTATGCCGGTAGCGTTGTTTGCATTGGGAGTTGTGGTGCCGGCATTGAAACCATAGCCGACGTTCTGGCCGACGCGAACACTACCGTCTGCGGGGAAGGTCGGATCGTCGACTACCGTAATCGACCCGCCGCTTTGAATTTCGAGAGTGCCCGTTTCATTGGCGGCGACTCCCAGTCCTAATACGATACTTCCTTGCTGCTGGGCGATCACCGTGTTGATGATCGCCGTACCACCATTGCTGATGGCGGCGGCGTCAAACATGGAGACGTCGGGGAGGCCGACGGGGTTCCAGTTCGCGGGGGTGTTCCAGTTTCCAGTAGCCGGTCCGGCCAAGGTCCACGTGGCCACCGCCGGTGAGGGACCTGGCTGGGCTAGCGCCGAGCACTGCATCAACCCCAACAGAAGTAACGTGAAAGACGGTATCAAAAGCCTCATCGGCATCGTTTTATGTTCGTTAGTTGAGTGCATCGAGAAGTTCCTGCGCCGTGAGCGAGAAGTCATGAGAAGTATTTCGACGTTAGCGCGTCATCGGAAGAGAAGTTCGCGCGGCGCCGCCGTCCGAGCGCGACCGAGGCGGCACCGATAGCAAACAACAGCAATGCACTCGGCTCGGGGGTCAGAGAAACGCTGGCGGCCAGTCCGGGTGGTGCCGCGGCCTTCCAGCGCGATAGTCGCCAAAGTCGACGAGGTTGTTGCCGCCGACAAGGTCACCCTGCACACGAGACTGGCCGGTCTTGAACAGGTTGCCGCGAATGAGATGAAAGTCGGCGAGGTTGACTACGCGGTCACCATTCACGTCGCCGTCCACTGCTCGCGAAATTTGGATCGCATTGATCGGTGCGCGAAAGCCGTTGGGAGTTGTTTGCTCCGTATTGGTAACAATTGTGAAGGAGGGAGCCGTCAAGCCGGTGAACCTGAGATAAGTGCCGTCAATCGTGATATCTGCATCGGTGCCGGGGTCTTCTACGTGGGAGGTCGGTGAGCCCAGGGTGCTGCCGTACTTGAGGATCGGGGTGCCGCCTTCAGGCGTGAGCGTGTAGCCGCCACCGCGATTGGCGTTGGAATCGCTCACGAAGTACACGTAAACATCGTAGGGCGTGGACCGCAGGGCGGCGTCGATGTTGCTGACCGTCAGGTTGACACCGCCTGCCGCCAGATTGGTGCTATCGAGATACCCTGACGTTAACTTGCGCTGTGGTCCGGCGGGCAATTGATTGTTGCCGCCCGAGCGCCACGTGTTCGGGCTGTTCCAGGTAACCGTGGCGGTGCTTGGAACCGCGGTACCGTTATTGTCGTAGACCAGATTCCCAACGCCGCTTCCGGCGAGGGTTTCCAGGTTATTCCAATTCGGAACATTAATGACGCCTGCGAATTCGGTGGGCGCCAGTTGGCTGGTGGCCACGTCGGGGTCGGTCGAGGCGAAGTTGAGTCCCAAGACCTGGGCGGAGACTGTCGCGGGAATTGCGAACGCGACGTAACCAAGGACGAGCAATTGCCAGAATCGTTTCATGGGTTTGTTCCTAAAAGACTTGCCGATACGGCGACGCAGCCGTCGTTAGGTTGCAATTGGGCATCCGACGCGCAGCATAGCAGCGCAGCATCGATAAATGCCCCCGTTCCGCCTCCACCTGTTCCGACTACGAATGTGTCGAGAGAAGAGTCTCCCAATCCATTCTTTGTTAACGCAAAACGACAGCGTTGTCAATTCTTTCTGCAGGAAATCGCGCGAGAATTCGTCGATTGCGTCGCAGCGGCAAGTTGACCAGAGGACGATCAAGCGTGAGTCGCAAGACATCCAGAAGCTGACTCGCCGGACCACGGCCGCGCCGCGGTACCAGCTCGGCCGCCAAATGAATGTGGTGGCACAACTGAGCTGTGAAATCGTTTTCAGCATGGCATGTGGTATGGGCAGCGCGGGGAAGGGGTGGCGGCCCGGCACGTCGGTGAACTGTAAGACGCCCCAGCGGGAAGGCCGCCAGGGCGCGTCTTCGGCGGCTAAATGGCTGCGACACGCCGAGCAAGTTCGCCACGGCGAATCGGCTGTGGCGGACTCGGCCGCTAAATTGGTCCGCGGCGACGGCGTGGCACCTGGCTCAGGGACTCTGTGGCTCTGGACGTGCCACCCCTGCGGACAGTTTCTTAACATGCTGTCGTTGTGCGGTTAACATAACGTTAGGCGGTTGGGGTGGACGTTTCACGGCGGAACGGCGGCAGCGATGCGGAACTCAGATAGGCGCGATGTCACTCTCCGTTCCAAGCCGCGCCTGCGCCGCCGGTCGTTTGAACAGCTTGAGGATCGTCTGCTGCTGGCCGGCGACGTCGTGATGTTCAACGACCACATCGCTGGGCCGGCAACCCATGCCTTCACGACGAGCTTCGCCACGATCGGCGTGAGCTCTGGTCTGCTGCGTGATAGCACGACGGGTGCAACGACGTCGATCCTGCTGCAGACGCAAGCCAACGGCGTAACGTTTGAAAGCGTCGTCGGCACGCCGGCGGTCGGCACCGACGCCCATACGATTTTCAATGGGTGGGTCGACTCGACCAGCCAGGCGAATTCCAGCATTGCGCTGTTTGGTCCGGATACCTACACGCACACATTCTCCGGAATGAATCCGGACCGGTCGTATGAATTTGCCGGCACGAGTATCCGTGGCGAAGTGGGTTACACGAACCGCTGGACGCTCGTGACAATCGTCGGCGCCGATTCGTTCACGCCTGCGCATAGCAGCGGCCTGGGAATCGTCACCGACGGTCTGCCTCCCAACCAGGTTGCGCTGTGGACGGGCGAGAATCATTTGCCGGATCAGGGATTCGTCGCTCAATGGAAAGAAATCGATCCGGGTGCCGACGGCACGTTTCAAATCATATCGGAACAGTACCTGGGTCTCACGCCTGGTGTAGGCACCGGGAGCGCTGCCACCGGCACGAAATCTTACGCACTAACGGCGCTGCGGCTGGTGGAACTTGATCCGACGTTTCGAGTGGCCAGCAGCGATCCGCCTTCAGGAACGCTGTTCACATCGGCACCGAACAGCTACACGGTGGATTTCAACGCGCCGATCAACGCCGCGACGGTGCAGGCGGGCGACCTGACGGTCGACGGCCTGCCGGCGACCGCGATGCAAGTTGTAGACGCCGACACAGTTCAATTCACACTGCCGGTGGTGAGCGGCCAGGGCTTTCATACTGTCGCAATCGCCGAGGGCGCAATTCAAAGCGGCGCCGGCCTGCCGTTAGTCGCGTTCTCGGCAACGTTCGCAATATTCACCGGCTCGGGCGTTGTCATCAACGAAGTGAATTACGATTCGGGCAGCGACGCAGACCCGTGGGAATATGTGGAGTTATTTAACGCAGGCGGGACTGCCGTCGATTTATCCGGGTGGCGACTGGCGGATGGCGTGTCGTTCACGATTCCCAACGGCACGATGCTCGGGTCCGGACAGTACTTGTTGATCGCGCAGCATCCCGGGGAGCTTTCCAGCCGCTATGCGGTGTCGTCGGTGGGGCCGTTTGAGGGACGACTGTCGAATGACGGAGAGACCGTCCAACTGCTGAACGCGGCGGGAGTGATTCAGGACGAAGTCGATTACCAGCTCGGTTTTCCCTGGCCGACGATTGGCGATGTTCCCGGGCGATCGATCCAGCTGATCAACCCGGCATTCGAGAACGACGTCGGCGGCAATTGGCGCTCGGCGCCGGTGACACCGGGCGCTTCGAACAGCGGCTTTGCACTCAACGCTCCGCCGCAGATGCGACAAGTGAATCACTCGCCGGAAGCGCCAACGCCTGGGCAGGACGTGACGATCACGATGCGGGTGACGGACCCGGAGGGCGTGGCGTCGGTGACGCTGCAATATCAGACCGTCAACCCGGGCGACTATATCGCGATCAACGATCCGCGGTATGCGATTAACTGGCAAATCCTGACGATGCGCGACGACGGTTTGGCGGGCGACGCGACTGCCGGTGACGGCATTTTTACGGTGGTGGTGCCCGGCAGCGTGCAGACGGATCGCCGGCTGGTGCGCTATCGAGTCACGGCGGCCGATACATTGGGAGCGTCGATCCGGGTGCCGTACGTGGATGACCCGCAACCGAATTTCGCGTACTTCGTTTACGACAACGTACCCGCCTGGACCGGCAGACTACGGCCGACCGATGCACCGGTCACGTACAGCCCTGCGCTGCTGAATTCGGTGGCGACGTACCACTTGATCACGACGCGGCAAGCGCATGTCGATTCGCAATACATTCCCGGCACGACGCGCCCCAGTGGATACACCGGCAGCGACTATCTGTGGCATGGAGCACTGGTGTACGACGGCGTGGTGTACGACCACATTCACTTTCGAGCCCGCGGCGGCGTATGGCGATATGCCATGGGCAAGAACATGTGGAAGTTCGACTTCAATCGGGGACACGATTTCGAAGCCCGCGACGACTACGGCAATAAATACAGCATCGGTTGGAGCAAGCTCAATCTCAGCGCCCTCATCCAGCAGGGCGATTTCTGGCACCGCGGCGAGCAGGGGCTGTTCGAATCCGTGGGCTTCAAGCTGTTCAACCTGGCCGGCGTCGAGGCCTCCAATACCAATTACGTGCATTTCCGCATCGTCGAGAATGCCAACGAGAACGGCACGAGCCAGTACACGACCGATTTTCAGGGGCTGTACCTGGCCATCGAGCAGCTCGACGATAACTTCCTGGACGAGCACGGCTTGCCGGACGGCAACCTCTACAAGATGGAGGGCGGCACGGGTGTCGGCGGCATCGGCGGCGAGTCGAACAACCAGGGCGACTATCCGCAGCCGGACGACTCGTCGGACTTGATCGGTTTCAAGACGACGTACGAGAGCGGCCCGGTGGAAACGGCCGATTGGTGGAAGCAAAACTTCAACCTGGATAGCTACTACAACTATCGCTCAATCCTCGAGGCGATTCACCACTACGACATCGCTGCCGGGAAGAACTACTTCTATTTCCACAACCCGGAAACGAACAAATGGGAGACGCTGCCGTGGGACATCGATCTCACTTGGGCGAACAACATGTTCGGCAGCGGGAACGAGCCGTTCCGCTCGCGCGTGCTGGCGATTGCGGAGTTTGCGCTAGGTTATCGCAATCGCCTGCGTGAGATCCGCGACTTGCTCTATAACTCCGAGCAAGTTGGTTTGGTGATCGACGAGACGGCATCGTTCGTGTACACGCCCGGGCAGCCGTCGCTGGTCGACGCCGACCGGGCCATGTGGGATTACAACCCGATCCTGGTGTCGAGCAATGTAAATCAAGGTAAGGCGGGGCACGGCCGGTTTTACGCCGGCGGCGGCGCGTATCCTCCCAACGGCAGCTATGCCGGCATGATGCAGGAGCTGAAGAACTACGTCGTAACACGCAGCAGCTTTATTGATACGACGATCCTCACGGATGAAGTGCAGGTTCCGGCAAAGCCGACGATTATGTACACGGGCGAGACCGGCTATCCGCTCGACGGCCTGCGCTTCACGACATCTCCGTTTTCCAGTTCATCCAGCTCGTTCGGAGCCATGGAATGGCGGATTGCCGAAATTGCTCACCCGGGGAAAGCCGGTTATGAGCCGGGGACGGAATGGAAGTATGAGATCGATGCGGCGTGGGAGAGCGGCGAGCTTGCGTCGTTCAACAATACGCTCGAACATTCCGGCGCGAATCTGCAGACGGGGCATACGTATCGCGCGCGCGTGCGGATGAAGGATGCGGCGGGCCGCTGGGGCCATTGGTCGTCGCCGGTGGAGTTTGTGGTGGCGCCGCCAACGGTTGCACCCACGCTTGTATTCACCGAGCTGCACTATCATCCCAATAATCCAGCGCTGGGCGATGAGTCGGACCAGGAATTCATTGAAATCCAGAATGTTGGCAATCAACCGATTGATCTCTACGGCGTTCAGATTACTGAATTCGCCGAAACTCCATATGTGTTCCCAAATGGCCTGAGCCTGCAGCCGGGACAATATATTGTTGTGGCCCGTACTCCGGCCGTGTTTACGTCGATCTATGGAGACGGCATCAATTTGGCGCCGGGTGGTTACGGGCCGGCAAATTTGAGCAACACGGGTGAGACGATTGCGATTCGTGCCGCGGACGGTGGGCTGCTGGCCAGCTTGACCTATGGCGACTCGAATCCGTGGCCAACCGCTCCGGATGGCAGCGGGCCTTCGCTGCAAATCATCGATTCGCAGGGTAACGGAAATGATCCCGCGAATTGGCGCGAGCACCGTTGAGGGAGGTACGCCAGGGCGTGATGAAACGACGCCGCAGCTGGCGGGCGATTACGACAACAGCGGTGTCGTCGACCAGCAAGACTACGGCGTGTGGCGGGGGAGCTACGGCAAGAGCGTGCCGCCGGGTAGCAGTGCCGACGGCAACGCCGACGGGATGGTCGACACGGCCGACTACGTGCTCTGGCGGATGAACTTGGGTGCTCAGTTGGCGGCTGCTGTGGCTGCGGCGATTGTTGCTGACTCCGAGGCGGCGGAACCCGGTGCAGCGCAGGCTGTGGCGGTGGTCGCAGGCGCGCTATCGAGCGCGATTCTCGATCTGACGGGGAGTTATTTTCAGAGCGAGCGTCGGCGATTGATTTGGCTATGCGCGAGAGCGGCCCGACCAGGCTGCAATCCTCGGCGCGGATGCGATCGGAGCTTCGCCTGGCACATGAAGATTCCCATCAATTCGACGAGCTGATGGCGGACTCGGCTCGGAATGATCGCCGGCGACCACGCGCTGCAAATGCTGTAGCGGCTGCCGATCCGTCGTTTCCAGAATCGTTGCCGGACGCCACACGAGCCGCTGACGACGTTTTCGACTCGCTGGGTGGCGAAGAGCTCACGTTGTGGGCAGTTTAGCGCAGCGGGTCTCGGTGATTCGGCGGACATCGTGGTATATTGGCTCGCGTGAACTCATGTCAGCGTGCCACCCACAATCTTGCTATGAACCACGATTCTTGTAGCTGTTCGCGACGGCAGTTTCTGGGCCAGCTTGGTGCGGGGTTTGGCACGCTGGCGTTCGAAGCGCTGATGCGCCAGGAAGTGCGGGCGGCTAAGCCGTCCGCCACGGCGGATCTGCGACAAGCGGTTGGGATTGATCCGCTGCGACCGTTCGCGCCGCGGATGCCGCATTTCACGCCGCGGGCTAAGTCCGTCATTTTCCTGTTTATGGTGGGTGGGCCATCGCAGATTGATACGTTTGATTACAAACCGGAGCTGCAAGCGCTAAGCGGCAAGCCGCTGCCCGCTTCGCTGCGACAGGCAATTGCGGCGACAAAGTTTGCGAACGTTACGTTCGGGTGTGAGGACAAACTTCTGGGCAGTCCGTATTCGTGGTCGCAATACGGCGAGTCCGGGATGTGGGTGAGTGAATTGTTTCCCCATCTCGCGGAGCACGTGGACGATCTGTGTTTTATCCATTCGCTGCAGGCCGAGTCGAACAATCACGCGCCGGCCAGTTACCAACTTCATACGGGTGATGTTCGTGTCGGCAAGGCGAGTCTGGGTTCGTGGACGACTTACGGACTGGGCTCCGAAAACCAGGATTTGCCGGGGTATGTGGTGCTGTTCGATGCCGGGCCGCTGGGAGGGGCCGGGAATTATTCCAACGGATTTCTTCCGGCCGCGTTTCAGCCGACTCGCTTGCGCGACAAAGGCACGCCGGTGCTCGACTTGTTGCCGCCCGATGAATTTGCGAACGGGCAGCGGGCGACCCTGGATTTGATACGCGAGTTGAATCTCCGGCATCGGGCCACGCGGACAGGCTTCACGGAATTCGATGCTCGGCTAGCGAGCTATGAGCTTGCGTACCGGATGCAGTCAAGCGCCCTGGAAGTCGGCAACCTGGAGCAAGAGTCGCAACACATTCAGCGGAGCTATGGCCTGGCGCACGACGACGAGAGGACGCGCAGTTTCGGTCGCAAATGCCTGCTTGCCCGGCGGCTTGTGGAGCGGGGCGTGCGGTTCGTGCAACTGTACGACATGCCGGACAAGGATGGATGGGACGCGCACTCGAATTTGGAAGGCAATCACACGCCGCGGGCACGTTGGACCGATCAACCGATTGCCGCGTTGTTGGACGACCTGAAGCAGCGCGGCATGCTCGACGAAACTCTGGTGATCTGGGCCAGCGAGTTTGGCCGCACGCCGTTGTTGCAGAGTGGCGGCGGCAGGAATCACAATTCGGCCGGGTTCACGATCTGGCTGGCCGGCGGCGGGGTGAAGCCGGGGCAACGCATCGGAGCCACGGACGATCTTGGCTACATGGCGGTCGACCAGCCGACGCCATTTCGCGACCTGCACGCGACGATTCTGGCGGCGCTGGGGTTGGATAACGATGCGCTTTCTTTTCACACCAACGGCCGCGATGAACGGCTGACCGGCGTGGCGGGAAGTGCGAGCGTTATACCGGGAGTGTTGGCGTGAATAGGTGAGTGGGGATGGACAAATAGGCGTGAGTGAAGTCGAAGTGAAACTGACAGGAAGATCTGCACGAACGCGCGGACTCCGTACTCAGTACTCATGTACTCAGTACCTGGCCGTGCTGTTGTGCTGGGCTGCGATCTGTGCTGAGGTCGCTGGCGCTGATGACGCCGCGATCGGCGACGCCTGGTCGGATCCGCGCAATCCGATTGTGCAGCTATTCGGCGGTGAGCGGCTTGATTTGTGGTCGCTCAAACCGGTGAAGCGGCCGGATGTGCCGGTGTTAGCTCACTCGGATTGGGCGAAGCACGATTTGGATCGGTTCGTTCTCGCGCGGTTAGAAAAAGATGGCGTGCCGCCACCGCCGGCCGCCAACGCGCGCACGCTGGTTCGGCGACTCTACTTCGATCTGACCGGACTGCCACCTGCGCCGCAGCAGGTTGTTGGTTTCGAGAAGGCCGTGCTCGAAGCCGGCGTTGACGATGCGGTGGCCGTGCTCGTCGACGAGCTGCTTGCCAGTCCGCGTTATGGCGAGCACTTGGCGCGGCTGTGGCTGGATGTCGTGCGTTACAGCGATAGCAATGGCTTCGATTGGGACGAGTTCCGGCCGCAGGCGTGGCGGTTTCGTGATTACGTCGTCCGTTCATTCAATGCGGACAAGCCGTTTGACCAGTTCATTCGCGAGCAGCTGGCCGGCGATGAAATGTTCGACGGTCCGCCTCGAACCGTTGCCGAGCAAGATCGCTTGATCGCGACGGGCTTCCTGCGACTCGGCCCACACGACAATGCGGCCAAGTTGTTTGATGAGCAGGACCGCAGTCGCGCCGAGCTATTGGCGGACGTCACGGAATCGACGGCCGCCGCGTTTCTTGGACTGACAATGAGCTGCTGCCGTTGTCACGATCATAAATATGACCCGATTTCGCAGGCGGATCATTACCGGATCCGGGCATTCTTTGCCGCGATGAAGTTTGCGGATGATGTGCCGCTGGATTTTTCCGAGGAGCAAGCGGCAATCAAAACGCACAACGAAACCGTCGAGGCGGAGGCGAAGCCGTTGCGTGAGAAGATGGCATCGCTGCCGGAGTCGGATGCGGCTGGTCGCGAAGTGCTAAAGCGGCAAATGGAGGCGATTGAGGGGCGGCGCCGGGCGTTTCGGCTGGGGTTGTTGATGACGGATGGGGCGGAGGGTGTTGCGGAGACGCGCCTTCTGTTTCAGGGGGATCACAAATCGCCGCGCGACGTGGTGCAGGCCGGCGTTTTGTCAATGTTCGATCCGCAGCCGGCGACGATCACGAAATCGACTAATTCGCGCACGACGGGCCGGCGGCTGACCTTGGCAAACTGGATCGCTTCGCGGCAAAATCCGCTGACCGCGCGGGTGTTTGTCAACCGTATTTGGCAAAGCCTTATGGGCCGCCCGCTGGTCGCAACGCCGAACGACTTTGGCCTGGCCGGTGCGCGGCCGGAAGATGCTGCGCTACTCGATTGGCTGGCGGACGAATTTGTGCGGCAAGGATGGTCGGTCAAGCAGCTCGTGCGATTGGTTGCGACGAGCACGAGCTATCGGCAATCCCCGACATTCACAGCCGAACGTTTTGCACTGCGTTCGCCGCGGCGGCTGAGTGCGGAGCAGCTTCGCGACTCGCTGCTCGCCGTGAGCGGATTATTAACGGCGAAGGCGGACGGCCCGCCGATCTGGCCGGAGCTGCCCTCGGAGATTCTGCAGTCGAACCCGGCGTTTTTGGACGACAACCCCGAGAAAACGAAGGGCTGGTATCCTTCGCCGCAAGCCGAGCAGTATTGCCGGAGTTTGTTCCTTGTGCAGAAGCGCAATACGCGGGTGCCGCTGTTGGAATCGTTCGACATGCCCGATAACTCGACGCCGTGCGGCCGCCGCGAGGTCTCGACCGTTGCGCCACAGGCGCTTATGCTCTTGAACAGCCCGCTGGCCGTCGATGCGGCACGGGCCTTCGCCAAGCGCGTGGCCCAAGAGGCCGGCGACGATCCGGCTCGGCAAGTTCAACGGGCGTTTGAACTGGCACTCCAACGATCCTCCGGGCGAGGCGGAGATGGACTGCCTGCCGGCAACTGGTGGCGGATCACAGCCTGGCGGAGCTGTGCCGGGTGCTGGTGAATCTCAATGAATTTGCGTATGTGGAGTGAGTAGTTACTCACAGGGAGAACCACGGATGTCTGCGCTCTCACGCCGTCGATTCATTCAGTGCGCGGGAAAGCGCAGTGGCCAGCGGCATGCACGCCGTTGCGCCCCCTTGTCGCGCGGACAAAACTTCTGCAGCCGTCGTTTGAGGTGCTGCATCCGCGGAATCGCGTTCCGTTGTCGTTCATCGTCGATGATTCCACGTGCCTGGTGAACATGGGGCACTTCTGCATGCCGCAGTTTGCCGAGGCGTGGCCAGACCGCGAGTATCTACAAGAAGCCGTGGAAGACGTGGCCGCGGGAGATTCCGGACAGACTTTGTGCGCGAATTCGGCGAATGGTGCGCGGACCATGGTGTGAAGGGCAAGTACAGCATTGTTCCGAATCCGGCGTGCGTCGGCTGGCTGGATCGAAGCTTGCCGGGATGGAGTAAGGACGAGTTGCGAGAGAGCCTGCAATTGGTGCGCGAGCTGATGTTGCCGAATTGGGACATTCATCCCGAGATGATTACGCATACGCGCGTAATCGACACGAAGACGGGCCGCCCGATGGAACCCGTTAGTGATGCCACGATGGAGAACTCGTTCCCGCACACGGATATCAGCGTCGACGAGCTGGCGAACTACATCGCTTACGCGCTCAACATCCTCAAGAACTGCGAATTGCCGTGCGAAGGCATTACCACTCCGGGCGGTTTTGGCAACGGCGTGAACAACAAGCTGCCGCTCGCGGTTCATCAAGCGGTACGCGAAGTGTTTGGCGCCGAGCTGCCCCACTACTTTAAGTATGTCGTTGATGGCAATGAGAGCACTGCGCCGAAGCTGGAATTTGTCAGCGAAAGTCAGGATGTCTCACAACTAACGATGAACATCCCGGCGGGGACGGGCGATTGGTTTGGCGGTTGGGACGGCGACGACACGCCTCAACCGCAGCTCTATTCCAATGCCGATGCCACCAGCGGACGAATGGTCGAACTCGTTGAACGCAACGAACCAGGGATCATGCTTTGTCATTGGCCGGGCATGTATTGCCAGGGCACCAAACAAGGTTTTCACGACTTCCAAAGAGTTGTCACCGCGCTGCATGGACGTTTTTCCAGTCGAACGCAGTGGATGAAGCTAAGCGAAATCGGGCGGTATTGGGCCGCGCGGCAATTGACAAAGATCGAAGCGACGGAGGAACACGTGTTGTCGATGGACGCTCCGCTGGCGTGCGCCGATTTTACGGTCCGCTTTCGAACGGAGCGCGTTTGTGAACCGACGTTGCATGCCGGCCAGTCGCCGGAGCGGCTACGCAAGGTCGTCTCGCCCGAATTGCTCACCAGTGGCTCGTTTTGGAGTGGTGATGAGCATGTGATCGCATGCTTCCCATTGACGAAGGGGAAGTCGCGACTAACGTTGTAGTTTTTGCGCTAAGCCGCAAGCGGTTTTTTGCGTCCCCTAATTGGCATCGGTCTCTGCGGCTATTTCGCTTAGCACTCGGCGGCGATGGGCGGCGAGCTTGCCGCGGTCTGCTTCGTTGGTGGGTACCAACTGCAGAATGGTGACGGACATTTCGTCCGTCGTCTGGTCGCCCCAGCTCATGCGTTTGGGTGGGCTGTTCGGGTTGTGAATGTTGTCGGCCGAGTTGTCGTGGACCGTTTCCATCACGATGCGCGTGCCGGCCGGCAACTTCACGGGCTCTTCATACTGGTAGAAGCCCTGCCAGTTGAAGTCCCAGTCGTTGATCCAGAGCAGTGAAAACGGCTCCTTGCTATCTGGCGGCTGGGCCGTGATCTTGATTTCGTGGCCGATCAGATGCATGTGCGGGAAAATGCCCAGGGCCTCCATATCGATCGGGAGCGTAAATTCGTCTCGGGCGCGATAGGCGCTCTCTTCCGGCGGGATGTCGATGCTGGTATTCACAAGCAGTATGTCCACCATGGAGCGTTGCGGCGGTTCGTCCGTCAGGTAAATGCCGATGCTGGACTGTTCTGTCTCCGGCTTGCCGCTGGGGTGCAGGTGCAACTGCAGAATGAGTCCCGTTCCGGGCTTCCAGGGAAGCGAATAGCCCTCGGGCAAGGGTGACGGGTCGCGGCCAGGTGTCCAGGTGGCGAGACTTCCCGGCAGTAGCGGGCCGGGGAGAGCGGCACCTTGAAAGCCAGGTTCCGGATCCGCTTCATCCTTTTTGCGAGCCTCGCCGCGGGTATCGATCATCAGCGCGGCGTGATGCACGATGACGCGATTACTCGGATGAAATTCGGCGGCCTTAATGTACTTGCCTTCCGGAATCGTGAGCTCAAACACGAAATTGCGAAAGTCATCGGGCCCATCGGCGCAGGACGTTGTGCGGCTCGGGCATGGTGATGATGATATCCGGTTCGCCGAGCTTCCAACCTTCGGGAAAGGTGGGCGTCGGCGGCAGATCGGCCGCGTCACCTTCCACGGTGCCTTCTTTGACCCAACTTGCGATGAGATCAAGTTCTTCCTGCTTCAGTCTGCGTTCGCCAACGAAGCGACCGTGCCCTTCGATGCTTTTCCAGGGCGGCATGAAGCGATCGTGGGTTACGTCGACAATTTGCTCGGCTCGTTTTTTGACATCCGCGTAGGTGAGCAGCGCGAAGGGTGCAACTTCGCCCGGGTGATGGCAGTCGGCACAATGTTTGAAGACCAGCGGGGCGATGTGTTTGTTGAAGGTGACGGCAGCATCGGCCGGCGCGTCGGTGGCTGCCCTCGCCATCTGCGCAAGCGCGATGAGGCCAAGTCCGGTCATCAAGAAGAGGCAGATGAAACGCAGCATATCATTCTCCAGTTGGCAGATTTCGTATGTAGCAGCCGATTGCTTCTGTGTTGGATTTCGGAACCGGGCGGCCGGCAAGGATTGCTTCGATCGTGTCTTTAAGGTCGTGCGCTGTAACGTGCGTACGGCGCTTGCCGAAGCCGACATACTTGTCGTCGATGCGGCCTGAGTAGAGGATGTCGCCCATCGGCGAAAAGACCACGGCCTGGGGAGACCGGGTTGCGGCGGCAAGCTTCACCCAGGCATGATGGCGATCGACGATCACGGGAGCTTTGACCTGGTACTCGTCGGCGTGCTTGCGGGCCGCATTATCTGTGAATTTCGGATCGACATGGACCAGCAACAGGCGGACGCCGCGTGAGTTGTACTCGTCGAAAAATGTGTTCAGCGTGGGAATATACGAGTTGGCGATCGGGCAATCTTGCATGGTGAACACGAGCACGGTTGCCTTGGCGTCCTCGTCGTCAAACGGGTGGTGCATGGCGCCATGAATGTCGAGGAGTGCCAACTTCTGGCCATCATGCGAAGCGCGATCCGCTGTGGGGCTGGCAGCGCGAAGACCCGTCTCGGCGCGGTCCGCAACCGAGTAAACTCACAACAATGACGGCGAACACGAAACCTCGCTGGTACATCGGCAAAATGGCAAGGTCGAGCTTCATATCGGTTGTTAGCCGGCCATGGGCACGAGCTCGGATTCGTGCAGATAGCTGTCATCGACTGGGTAGTTGCGCCAACGGATCGAGTAGTACTTCTCAAACCACTCTTGAATATCGCTTTCGACATCGTGATCGTATTCCGGTGCCACGTGCAGCGTCTTTCCGATGAACGGGTCGCGAATTTCGCCTTCTTCGATCATCACGCGGCCCGACTTGATCACTATTCGCGGCAACTCGAACATGATTTCCTTATTCTCGTGCGGCGTGTAGATCGTGACGTCGGCATCGGCGCCCGGGCCCAGGTGCCCTTTATTGTGCAGGCCCAAAATTCTCGCCGGGCCCGCGCGGGTGATGATGGCAATCTCGTCCAGCGTGTATTCGCGGTCGAGATCGAGCAGCGAGCGATCGCTCGGCAACTTTTTGCCGGGCATTTTTTGAGCACATCCTGGCGGTACGTGCGGTCCATCAGCAGCCGAATGATCTGCGGATAGGCCAGGAACGACCCGCCGTTCGGATGATCGGTGCTCATCACGACGCGCCAGGGATCATCGACCAGCAAGTACCACTCCAGCCCGATCGCCCATTGCAGCGAATGGACGAGCGACTTGTTCCGGTACTTGATGGGCGTGATGCCGCAGCCGGATTCCATTTCGGTGTCGCTGCTGAACCACTTGCCTTTGAAGATGTTCGACAGGTAGTAACCCAGCGGCCCGTCGCCGGTCATGCTGGTTGTCTCGCCGAACATCACCTGGCCGACGTCGATCGTGACGTTCTTGTGCGCGTTGACATATTCGGCCAGCGGCACGGTCTTGCTGTTGAACGTGTTTTCGTCGCCTTCGCCGCCGCCGTAACTGTGGAACTGGATGTGCGTGATGTGGGCGCGATGGCCGTCGAGGGCCTTCATCGTTTCCAGCGTCGTTTGCCAGTTGCCGGGCATGCCGAGGTTGTTGCAGTGGATATGCACCGGATGCGGCAGCCGAAGTTCACCCGCCGCTTGGGCCACGCCGCTGATGATCTGCCGCGGCGTGACGTCGAAGTGATCGACCGGCTGATCGAGGCTGTGGACGTTGCCACCCTGATGGCTCTTCCAGACTTCCACGCCGCCCGGATTGACGAGCTTCGGCGCAAACCCCTTCGTCGCGCCCAGCAGCCAGGCGATGAACGCCTTCAGCTTCTGCGGCTCGTTCTGCTGGATCGAGCTGCATGACGTAGTGGTTGTTGCCCATGAGGACGTAAAAGCCCTTGTCGATGCAGGGCGTGTCTTCGAACTCCTCGTGGGCATGCCGTGCACCGAGCGGTGGAATGGCGGCATCGAAGGCCGTCGTGTAACCCATGCCGGCGTACTTGTAGCCCGTGGCGAACGTGCTGGGCACGCTGCCGATCGTGCCGCTGTGCGTGTTGGCGGTGCGATGGAGGACTGGCCTTGCGTTTTTCCTCGGGCCGCATTTTGCGGGCGACGTTCACCTTCGGCCCGGCGATGTGGCAGTGCATGTCGACGCCGCCGGGCATCACGACCAGGCCACGGGCATCGATGTCGCGCGTGGGCCGAACGGCCGGGTCCGTCGGCGCGGCGACGATCTTGCCGTCGGCGATCCACAGATCGCGCACCTCGCCGTCAATGCCGTTAGCCGGATCGTAAACGGTTCCGCCGGAGATTTTCAGGAGGTCGGACATACGGCGGAAAACAGAATGACCAATGACCAGCACCAATGACCAAGACGAAGCGTGCTCCATTGGTCATTGGGATTCGTTCATTGGTCATTTGTGCTTGGTTTACGCTTCGATTCCTAACTTTTCTTTCACGCGCTGTTCAATCCCGGTGAGGACGTCTGAAGTCGCTGGGGTGGGGCGAATCGAAGGCCGGTCGCAGGGGGATCGGGACGTCGTCCATGCGGTAAACGGTGCCGCCCGTGTTGATGCCGTAGGTGGCGACGGTGAAGGCGACCGTCGCGGCGCGCGACGTGGGTGTTTCTTTGGTGTCGAGCGTGATGAGCGGGATCTTCGCCATGTGCTCTCGCGCCGGCTGCGAGAAATTGGCCATCGGGTCGCAGGCGATCATCATCGCGCAATCGGCTTCGCCGCGGGCGAGTGTGTCGGAGGTGGTGTATTCGCCGGGATTGAAGCGTGGATACCCGCGGGCGTGATTGACGCCGAATTGGTACCCGGTCCGCCAGGCGACTACGTTATCGGCACCGGTTACATTGCCGTGGCCGCGGTTGGGCTTGGCGACGAAGCGCGTGTAGGCGTTCATGTCGCGCGTCAGCGCCAGCAAGGCCTCGCTGTTGCAATGCTTGCCGCGGGTCATGGTGAGTCCCATGCCGAAGAAGATCACGCCGAACTTGGCCGCCTTCATGCGTGCCATGAGGTCCTGCCACACAGCGAGCTCGACGCCAGTTTGCGTCAGCACGTCTTGCGGATCCAACTCGATGCCCTTGGCCAGGGCGCGCAATGTCCACAGCGCTTCGAAATCCTGGCGCGGCTTGATCTGGATGAAGATGTCCGCCGCCTTGGCGCTTTTGGTCCGCCGGACGTCGACGATCACGCAGGTGCGGTCTTTGCGGCCGTTCGGCAAAAACATGCCCTTGGGCATGAGACTGTATTTGGTGAAGTGCCGCGGGTGGCTCTCCGCCGGATTGGAGCCCCAAAACATGATGAGGTCGCCGCGGTTGGCGACCTCGCCGAGCGAGCAGGTGACTTCGCCCACGCCCTGAAACGCCATGCCGGACGGGCCGTGGCAAACGCTCGTCGTGGTGTCGATCGTGCCGTTGATCCAGTCGACAATGCTCACGGCGACGCGTTGCGCTTCGCACGGCGAATCGCTCAGGCCGTAAATGATCGGATATTTCGCGGAGGTGAGCAGCTCGGCGGCCAGCTCGTAACCCTCTTCGAGCGACGCTGGCTGGCCCTTGATCAGGCAACTTGGCCGGTCGTCGATATGATGATTGAGAAACCACGCCTTGCCCAGCACGCAGGCGCGCTTGGCTTCGATGATGTGGTTGTTCTGCACGGACAGGTCGATGTCGTCGCAGACGCAACCGCAGAACGTGCAGGTGGCGTCTTGGACGATTTTTAGTTCGCCCGGCGCACCAGTTGCTGATTGAGTCGTTCCGATTGCCATTGTGGGTACCGACGCGGCTGACGAAATAATGCGAGTGCTGAGTTCACAGTTCTAAGTACCAGTATAGCGATTCACGACGCAATTCACCACGGCACTTGCGTAGCAGGCACACTCCGTGTGCCGTGGCTGTACCAGGCGTGGCCAATGCTTCTTGATCGCCGTTACGGCACACGGAGTGTGCCTGCTACTTTGGGAGCACTTCCAATTGCACATCAAGCCCTTTGCTAGTGGGCATGCCGGAGCCGTGCGTGTCGCCGCCCATTAGGCGGCTGGAGATATCGCCGTAAGCGATGAACAAGAGCCCTTCGGGCAGCTCATCTTTCTTGGCCGGCGTGATAGCGACTTCCACCTGTCCATGTTCGCTCGTCAATCGAACGCGGTCGCCTTTGGCCAGGCCGAGCCGCTCCATGTCTCCCGGGGCGACTTGCAGCGTGTTGATTTCCGTCTGGTATTTGTTCTTGAATTTTCCCTCGCTGATGCCGCAACCTTGGTCGCTGGTCCGGCCGGGGATGAGGATGAATGTTTCGGGCATGATCGAAAGTCGTTAGTCGTTGTCAGTCGTTAGTTCGTTAGTCGGTTAGTCGTTTGAACATCGAAGGGCAGCCATCCTTCCGGTGTCCAGCCGCGGGCTTCATTGTATGCTCGAACCAGTGTGGCCAGCCGCTCGGACGAAAGCTGTGCGCGGGCGTCCTCGGGTAATGGCTTCTTTAAGATTCGGTCCGGCAGCGTGTCTTCGGCGGGCGTCCAGCCCGCGAGGATGTTGAAGCGTTTTTTTGTCGTGACGATTCGCGACGCCGTCGCTTGTAACTCGTCGGCGGTGACATCCCAGCCGGTGACGAGGCGCAGCATTTCGGCGGCTTCGGCGTAGAAGTCGCGGAAAACACCTCGCAAGAATTTGCAGAGGATCAGCGAGTCCATCAGCGCGGCTTTGTTTTCCGTCTCGATGGCCAGGGCGACGCTTTCCGGCCCGACGTTGCGGCGGTCGACGGCTTCGGAGAAGTCTACTTCGTATGCGCCGGAGCGGTTGTGATCGGCTCCGCGAGTGCCCACGGCGAATCCCAGGGCCATGGTTTGCAGTCCGCGCGGATCGTAGCCGGGAATCTCCAGACCCTTCACTTGCGGCGCGAAAGCGATCGAATCGTGCCCGATCTTTAGTGCCATGCGCCGGCTTCCTTCTGCCAAAAGTCGTCCGATGCCTTCGCCGCTGACGATCGATTCCAATGCGCGCAGCAGCGCGGTGCCGTCGCCAAAACGGAGCCAGGGCGCGTCGATGTAGCCTCGTTCAGCACACTCCATGGCAAAGGCGATCGTGCCGCCCGCGCTGATCGTGTCCAGTCCCAGCTCGTCGCAGAGCTGGCAGGCGGCGAGCACCGTGTCCGGATCGTCGATGCCACACAGCGGACCTAGTGCAAACAGGTTTTCGTATTCGAGTCGGACCTGGCCGTTGCCGTTTCGCAAACCGTAGAGATGTTCGCAGCCGATCGTGCAGGCGACGCAGGACGAACGGGTGCGCTCTCGGGTGACGCTCAACTGCTCAGGGGAAATCGCAGTCGCACCTGCAAAATTGCCGTGCTGAAAATTGCGCGTGGGAAGCACGTTCAGCCGATTGAACGCCAGCAAGTTCGTGGCGGTACCGAGCTCGCGATATTTCGCAGTCGCCGGACCGAACGAGTCTGCCGACAGCCGGCGCGCTAACTCTACGAGCTCCGCGGGGTAAGCCCAAGTGCATCGCTGTGATCCCCGGACGGCAATGGCCTTCACGTTTTTTGCACCCAGCACGGCGCCGCTGCCACCACGGCCAGCGTGGCGACCGTCGTGAGAAATTGTGGCGAATCGCACCAGCCGTTCGCCGGCCGGACCGATTGTGGCGAATTGGAAATCGGCACCGAACTTTTCGCGCATCCAATCTTGCGCCGCGCGATTTCGCAGGCCCCATAATTCGTCCGCCGGTTCCAGCGTGACTTTGTCCTCATCGATCACCAGGACGGACGGCGTCGGCGCCTTGCCGGTAACCACGATCGCGTCGTGCCCCGTTTTCTTTCCGGCGAGTGCGAACCCGCTGCTGGCCAACGAATCGTTGATTCGCTCGGTGAGCGGGCTCTTCCCGACGACGGCAAACTTGGCGGAAGTCGTTAGCGGACTGCCCACCAGCGGGCTGAACACAAACGCCAGAATCGCATGCTCCGAAAGCGGATCGGCGTCTGCCGCGCCCTCACCCAGCAAGATATCCACACCCAGACCGCTGCCTCCGAGGAAGCGTCGCAACCGACTTTCGTCCAAGTCAACTCGCGCCGACGAGGCGGTCGTCAGATCGATGCGCAGGTAGTTGCCGTGATATCCGGGAATGCGATGACTCAAGTTTTATCCTCTTCTTCAGTGTAGTCATCTCGCTCCGCGAGATGTTCTTCTCGCGGAGCGAGAGGACTACACTATCCGCCTGCATCCAGCGACAACAGAAGCACCGTATCGTCCTCGCATATCGGAGTATCGGGAGCGGTCACGAAGCGATCGGCACTCAAATTCACCACGAAGCCGGGGCGCAAGGATCGCCCGTCGATGCAGGTTTCCGCCAGCGACGGAAATTTTCTCGCCAGGTCCGCTAAGACATCGCCCAAATTGCTGCCCACCGCAACGGTCTTTCCCACTCCAGCGCAAGCGCGCGGAATTCCGAAAAGTTCAACGGCAATTTGCATGGACGGCTGCATGCGGCATTCCTGGAGCCCATCGGCACCATATAAGATGATAGTCGTCCGCTTGCAGGCGGGCAATTTGCTAGGACGACGAAGTGTTTGACAGTATTTCGGCGCAACAGCAATAAACAGGACCGGTTGCGACCAGTTAGTAGGTATTTGACACCCTCTTAGAATTGAGTCTATGTCCGCTCGTGAATCGCTTCATCCCGATAAGGATGTCCGCATGCATGGATTTGTGCAGCGGACGACCGTCGACGATGCGCTGGCCTGGGTCGACTCGGTGTTGCCGAGTTTTGGCAACCTCGAGATTGAAGACGTTTCACTATTGAGCGCTGCCGGACGTGTGCTGGCCCTCGACGTGGTTAGCCCGGTGAATGTTCCCGGATTCGCGCGGGCGATGATGGATGGGTTTGCGGTCGTTGCTGAGGATACGCAAGGGTCGACGTCGTACAATGCGATGCCGCTAAAAATTCTCGGCACGTGCTTGCCCTCTCAAGCATTCCCAGGACGAGTTGTTCCGGGAAGCGCAGTACGGATCATGACGGGCGCGCCGCTGCCCGATGGGGCCGATGCCGTTCTGCCGATTGAACAAGCCCAGATTGAGGGCGAGCGCGTGCTGGTTCTAGGCGACGTTTCGGCCGGCAAGCATGTGGGCCAGCTGGGCGAGGATGTTCGCACCGGAGACGTGGTGGAACGTGCGGGCCGGGTATTGCGGCCGCAGGATATCGGCATGCTTTCTTCGTTAGGATTTGCCAGCGCCCGGTGATTCGTCGGCCGCGAGTACGGATTCTTATTACGGGAAATGAATTGTTGCCGATGGGCACATCGCCCGCTGGTTATCGAATTAGTGACGCGAATGGCCCGATGCTGGCCGCGCTCGTAACGCGTGATGGGGGCGAGCCGATTGTCGGACCCATTTTGCCAGACGATCGGGATGCAATTCTGGCGGCGCTGCAAGAGGAGGCTGATGTCGTGCTAGTCTCCGGCGGATCGAGCGTCGGGCAGGAAGATCATGTGCCAACGCTGTTGGCCGAGCACGGCGAGTTGGCCGTGCATGGCGTTGCCATGCGGCCCAGCAGCCCCACGGGCATGGGCCGTTTAGGCGAACGTTTGGTGTTTCTATTGCCGGGAAATCCCGTCTCGTGTCTGTGCGCGTACGATTTTTTTGCGGGCCGGGCGATTCGCGCCCTGGGCGGCCGGTCGCGAGACTGGCCGTACGTGCGTGTTGCGGCGCGACTGTCGCGCAAGCTGGTTTCTGTCGTTGGCCGCGTGGATTACGCGCGGGTCTACGTCAGTGGAGGTTCTGCCGAACCGTTGGCGATCAGTGGGGCTTCGGTGTTGAGCTCAGTCACGCGTGCCGATGGATTTGTCGTCGTGCCGATGGATAGCGAGGGATTTCCGGAAGGGGCGGAAGTGGATGTGTTTTTGTATTGAGGAGGAGTGAGTAGGTGAGTACCGGCAGAGCGGATTCAGAGATGTAACGGCGAAAGTTCATGTCTAGGCACGAGCAGTTCCTAAATGTGATCGATCGGGACGAGGCCGAGACCCGGTTTCGCGCGGCGCTTCGCTTGAGCCGCTCGGCACCGAGCAGATTCCGCTGGTCGATGCCTTGGGGCGCGTCCTCGCTCAGGACGTCATGGCCCGCGTCGATGTCCCGTCGTTTGACCGGTCGAATTTCGATGGGTTCGCGGTTCACGCCGCGGATACATTTGGCGCGACCGAGCTCGTGCCGTGCCACGTGAAGCTGTTGCCGGCGCGATCGATGCCGGCATGCTTCCGCAAATTGACGTGCGGCCGGGTGAGGCCGTTGCCATCGCCACCGGTGGCATGGTATCGCGGGGCGCCGACGCTATCGTGATGGTCGAGCACGCCGACGCACGGGACGAGCAATTGATCGTTCGCAAGGCAGTCACGCCGGGGTTCGGCATCGCGTTCGCCGGAACCGACATCGCCACGGGCGAAACGGTACTGAGAATCGGCACGCTATTGACCAGCCGGGAGACGGGCGTGCTGGCCGCAATCGGGGAGCATCGAGTTAGCGTTTGGCGACAGCCGCGAGTGGCGATCATCTCGACCGGCAATGAGCTCATTGCGCCTGGCGAGACGATGCGCCCGCCGCATGTGTTCGATTCCAACGCGCAAATCCTGGCCGACTCCGTGCGCGAGCTGGGCGGCATGCCACATGTGTGCGGCATCGTGCGCGATGACATCGAGGCACTGCGGCAGAAGCTGCACGCCGCGCTTGCTGAATCGGACGTGGTGCTCCTGTCTGGTGGCACGAGCAAAGGCGCAGGGTGACTTGTGCTATCGCGTCGTCGCGGAATTGACCGATCCCGGCATCGTCGCACATGGCGTGGCATTGAAACCTGGCAAGCCGATTTGCCTGGCGGCTAGCGGTGGCAAGCCAGTCGTGATCCTGCCCGGATTTCCGACGTCGGCGATTTTTACGTTTCACGAATTTGTGGCGCCGGTGATTCGCCTGTTGGGCGGACGGCGGCCCGAGTCGCAGGAGCTTGTTTCCGCGCGGATGGCCGTGAAAACGAACTCCGAAATCGGCCGCACCGAATATTTGTTGGTGAATCTGGTGCGGTCGGAATCCGGTTTCGTGGCCTACCCGATGGGCAAAGGCTCAGGTTCGGTGACGACTTTCAGCCGGGCGGACGGCTTTGTCACGATCGGCCGCCACACAGAAATGGTGGCCGAAGGTCAGGAGGTGCAGTCCGTCCGATTGGCCGCGGGCTCTGCGATTGCCGATCTGGTGGTGATCGGCAGCCACTGCGTCGGCCTGGACTATCTGCTCTCGCAACTCCAGCAACGCGGCGTGACATCGAAGCTGATCACGGTCGGCAGCTCCGCTGGGCTCGAAGCGGTGCGACGCGGCGAGTGCGACCTGGCCGGCATCCATCTGCTCGATCCCGAAACCGGCGAGTACAACCGGCCGTTTCTGACCGATGATATGATGCTCGTGAAGGGTTACGGCCGGCGTCAGGGAATCGTTTATCGCCGCGGCGATCCGCGGTTTGAAGGCCGGAGTATCGACGAAATAACGCCGACGTTAGCGAGCGACGACAACTGCGTGATGGTCAACCGCAACCAAGGCAGCGGCACGCGAATTTTGATCGATCGACTTGTTGGCCGGCGCGCGGCCGCGCGGCTACGCGGTGCAGGCCACGAATCACAACGCCGTCGCCGCGGCGGTAGCGCAGGGCCGCGCCGATTGGGGAATGGCGATCGAATCGGTGGCCAGCGCAAACGACCTCGGGTTCCTCCCCTACCAGGACGAGCAGTACGACTTTGTCATCCCGAAGCGCGTCGAGAGCGGCCGGCGGTAAAGGCGTTTGTTGCAACTGCTTGCCGAACCGACGATACGAAATGCGTTGGCTCAGGATTTGGATTTCGTTGTGAGCGGCGTCAGGAAGCGTCCACGTGCCGTAAGCAAATCTCGCCCGTGCCTTCCGCGACCAGGTCGCCGACGTAGACGTCGACTTCGGGCGGCAGCAGCGATTCGTCCAGCCGCAAGCCCTTGTCGCGCAGGTCGCGGAGCATGCGTCGCCAGGTCTTCGGATCTGCGTGGTACGATCGAAGCGAAAGCTTGGCAGCACGGGCGGCGGCGTCGGGCCGAGCATCGCGATCGTGCCGCCGTGCATGCCGGCGCCGCCGCGGATGCCGCCGTCGCCGAGGACGAGTATCGTGCCGTCGGTCATGTTGAAGCCGAGCATGTCGCCGGCTGCGCCGCCGATCGCGATGATTCCTTGCTGCATCGAGAGGCCGATTTCGTTGCCGGCGTTGCCGTCGACGAGGATCGTTCCGCCGGTCATGCCCTTGGCGGAGCCGCGATAGGCGGCGCCGACCAGGTGGCCCGCGTTGCCTTGCACGTGGATCAGCCCGCCGCGCATTTCGCAGCCGACCCAGCCGCCGGCGTCGCCTTCGATGCGGATTTCGCCGCCGCGCATTTCGCTGCCGACGTGCCGGCCGGCCGGGCCGTGGACGTAAATCTGGCCGCTCCGCATGTGGGCGCCGATCCAATGCACGCCGGACAGATTGCCTTCGAAGTCGAACCGCTTGTCGCTCGGCGTCGCCGGCGACGGAGAACATTTCGGCCAGCGGCAACTTGCGATTGCCGTGAAAGATTTCGAACCGCTCGATCTCGGCCAGCGACTTGTCGCACGCCCAGTCGGGCGTCAGCCCCTCGATTTCGACGGGCACGGACGTTTCGGCGCGGTAGGTTAGCTTGATCGGCATTGCTGGATGCTGGATGCTGGATGCTGTGCGTATCCGGAAGTTAGTTGACCTATCTAGTATCCAAGATCACGCATGCAAGCATCCAGCCATGCGAAAAGGGGCCATCATTCTTTGCGGCGGGAAATCGAGCCGCATGGGCCGCGATAAGGCGACGTTGCCGTTTGGTCCGGAGCTGATGCTCCAGCGCGTGGTGCGATTGATTGGCGAGGTGGTCAGCCTGGAGAACATCGTGGTAGTCGCCGCGCCGACACCAGCAATTGCCCGAGTTGCCGGGGCAGGTGTTGGTTGCCCGCGATGTACATGAATATCGCGGCCCGCTGGCAGGGTTGGCCGCTGGCCTTCGCGCAATTGCCGAGCGAGCCGACGCCGTATACGCCACGGCTTGCGACGTTCCGCTGCTGGTTCCGGCGTTTGTCGAGAGGATGTTCGAATTGCTCGGCGATTACGACGTCGCGGTTCCGTTCGACGGCCAATACCATCACCCGCTGGCAGCCGTCTATCGCCCCAGGGTACTGGAACACGTCGAGCGGCTTCTCGAATCACAACGAATGCGGCCGCGGTTCCTGTTCGACGAGGTGAGAACGCGGGAAGTGCCGGTCGACAACTTGCGTGCCGTCGATCCGAAACTCTCGACACTTGAGAACCTGAATTATGAAGAGGACTATTTCGCCGCATTATCCGTCGCTGGGTATACCGCTCCCTCCGATGCGCAGCAGTAACTCCCCGGCGAGAAGTTGGTCATTGTGCGTGGCCATGCTAATGTAGAGGAAGCCTTCAATGCAGCAATGCGGAAACGAGGAGTCGCATCTTAGTGAATTCACACAAGATACTTTCCCGAACTCTATTAAGTTTCGTAGCTGCGCTTGTTCTGCCTGTTTCGATACTTGCCGGCGATGGAACATCCAAGAGTGATTGGCCGCAGTTCCGAGGGCGAAATGCGGCCGGCGTGTCCAATGGACAAAGTTTGCCCGTCAGTTGGGATGTGGAGACGGGCAGCAACATCCAATGGAAGACAGCGATCCCCGGGTTGGGGCATGCCAGCCCGATCGTTTTTGGAAACTGTGTCTTCATCGTTTCGGCCGAGAGTGGTGAACAGGACCCGCAACTGCGCGTGGGACTTTATGGTGATATCGCGTCCGTCCCGACCGAGATCTCGCACACCTGGCAACTGAGTTGTTTATCGAAAACTACCGGACGGCTTGTCTGGAAGCGTTCCATTCACGAGGGCGTGCCGCAAATCAAGCGCCATACGAAGGCGACACACGCCAACTCGACTCCCGCGTCGGATGGATTTCACGTTGTCGTCTTGCTCGGGTCCGAAGGGCTGCACTGTTTCGATCGATGTGGAAATCTGCTCTGGAAAAAGCAGCTTGGCGTGTTGGACTCCGGCTATTACGTGGTGCCGGCCGCCCAATGGGGATTTGGCAGCTCGCCCATCATCTACAAGGGCATGGTGATCATCCAATGCGACGTGCAGAAGGATTCGTTCATCGCGGCGTTCGATGTGCGGAATGGCCGGGAACTGTGGCGCACGAGTCGCACGGATGTGCCTACCTGGAGTACGCCTACGATCTTTGAAGAAAAGTCGCGGACGGTTTTGGTTGCCAACGGCTACAAGCATGCCGGAGGGTACGATCCTGCGACTGGCAAAGAATTGTGGAAGCTTAGCGGCGGCGGTGATATCCCCGTGCCCACGCCGGTTGTCGGACATGGTCTTGTGTTCCTCAGCAGTGCGCACGGCCAGAAGCGGCCGCTAAGTGCGATACGAGAAGGTGCGACGGGCGACATCACGCCGGCCGACGGCTCCAAACCGGGCGAGCATTTGGCGTGGTATCTGCCGCGTGACGGAATCTATATGCAAACACCGATCGTCTACG
This sequence comes from uncultured Planctomycetota bacterium, assembly GCA_963786455.1. Lineage (GTDB taxonomy): Bacteria > Planctomycetota > Planctomycetia > Pirellulales > Lacipirellulaceae > JABDGM01. The sequence continues at coordinate 42,004 of CAWAZX010000030.1, forward strand.
GCGATAACTTGTACGCCTGCAGGGACAACGGCTTGTTGACGTGTTACGAAGCGCGGACCGGCAAGCAGATTTATCGCGAGCGACTTGGCAAGGGAGCGACTGGGTTCACCGCGTCGGCAGTCGCCGGCGACGGCAAGCTTTTCTTTACGAGCGAGAATGGTGAGATCTATGTCGTCAAAGCCGGCTCAATGTTCGAAGTGCTGGCGACCAATGCGATGAACGAAGTGTGCATGGCCACGCCGGCCATTTCAGACGGTAGTCTCATCGTCCGTACTGAGAGCCATGTCTATGCGATTGGGACGACGGGACCGGAAAAGTCAAATGAATACAAAGTATCGTCTGGGATAAATTGTGTTTCCGGTGGCGGCCCGATTTGTGAAATTTTCAGGGGCGGTCGGCACGAAAGGTTCACACATGCCGCCGCTATGATTGTTGTCGGCGATCGCGCTTTATCCGGTGCCGTTGGTAGAAGTCGTGAATGATAATTGCGGTGCGAGGATTGCGGAGCGCTAAGCCGCAAGCGGCTAATCGGGCGTTGGGCGGTAAATCGGGCCGCGGCCCATTACGGATTCGAGCAGGCCGTTGTCGTTGTAGTCCGGATGCGGGTCGATCGGTCGAGCACTGCGACCAGCGTAGCCGATCGCCTGTTGCACGTCTGGATTCATGAAGTAGGCACCGGGGACGACTTCCGCCAAGACGTCGAATGCGGCATGATCGTTGGCACGCAGATCGGCGATCACTTCGGATGGGTTACGGTGACGGGCTTTGTTGAGCACGTCCTTCAGCCCGACTATGAGGTCCGGGCGTGCGGTTAGCACGGCATCGAGCCACTCGCCTGCGACGTCGGCCTGGCTGGCCGAGGGCATGCCATCGCCGGCGGGAATCAGCACGTCCGCAAGCTGGCCAGCAGGGCACGCTCTTCGTGGTCGAAGCATCACGTTGGCACCTTCTGATTTGCGCGCTGCCGCACCAGGTGGTCGGCGCAGCGCAGCGACATCGCGGCAATCGTCGCCGTGGGGTTCATGCCGCTGGAGGTCGGCCAGATGCTGCCGTCGAAGATGAACAGGTTGGGAATGTCGTGCGCCCGGCCCCAGGCATCGACGACCGAGGTTGCCGGGTCGGTGCCCATCTTGCACGTGCCCAGCAGGTGCCAGCCGGTCTCGCGAATGAGCGGCGCGACGACCGTCTCATACGCGCCGGCCGCCTCCAGCGATTCCTTGGCCCGGGCCAGGTGAAAGTCGAGCAGGCGGATACGAATTCTCCGACATGCGATAGATGATCTTCGGGGCCGGAATGCCGTCGCTGTCCTTGAGCTCGGGATCGAGCACGACGCGGTTCTTCTCGTCGGGCAGGTCTTCGGCGATGATGCCCCACATGGCCGAGTGGCCGAGCCGCTTGCGGATGCCCTCGTGAAAGCCCGTCGCCCCAAATCGCGTTGTCCGCCCCACGGATAGGCCGCGCGTCATCGACACCGGCCCGCCGGTTGGCTGCAAGCCCCACTTGGCCCCGCGCACAAAGCCGCGCGACGTGTCGGTCTCGTAGAACTCGAGCGAGTGCAAGTGCTGTCCCCACACGCCGTGCGTGCTGCCGAGGTCTTCGTCGAACAGGCCGACCACCGTGCCGAACGGATGCATCATCAGCCGCCGGCCGACGAGGCCCGACGAGTTTGCCAGGCCGTCGGGAAACTGGCTGGTCGCGGACAGGAGCAGCAGCCGCGGCGTGCCGATGCCGTTGGCGGCGAGGATCGTGACATCGGCTTTCTGGAAATGCTCGGCGCCGTCGCGGTCGATGTAGACGGCGCCGGTCACAAGCCCGCGGCCGTTGACCTCCAGTCGCCGCACTCGCGCGCCGGTGATGAGCTGCACGCCGAGCGCAACGTTTTGCGGCCAGTGCGTGCGATCGACCGAGCCCTTGGCGCCCTCGACGCAGCCCCACATGCAGGTGGCCCGCTGCGTGCATGGTTTGAGCGACTTGTAGGGCCGCGTGGCGATGGCATTGGGGCCGGGCCACCAGTGCCAGCCGAGCTGGTTGTGCGCCTTGGCGACGCGGCGTCCCATCGGAGCGAGCGGCGGCGGCGGCAGCGGCGGGCCCTTGCCCGGCGGAAACGCCGGGTCGCCGGCTAGTCCCGAAACGCCGAAGTCCTCTTCGACTTGCTCGTAGTACGGCTGCAGGTCTTCGTAGGTCAGCGGCCAATCGTCGGCCACGCCGTCGAGCGTGCGGACGCGAAAATCGGACGGCATGTTCCGCTGCCAATGAGCGGCGAAGAGGATCGTGCTGCCGCCGACGGCGTTGTAGAGGACGGCCGCGATATCCGAATCGGCGTCGCTGATGGGGTAGTCGGCCGGCGGCTCGCCGCCGGTTGGGATTGGCCGACCAGTCGCGACCGGCGGTCAGCTCGAAGTCGGCGTGGTCGGCGCGGGCCTTCGAATAGTCGGGCCAATCGCCCTGCTCCAGCACGACGACGCGCATGCCGGCTTCGGCGAGTCGCTTCGCCGCCACTGCGCCGGTGGGCCCGGCACCGATGATCAACGCGTCGGCTACAGAATTCTTTTCGCCCATTGACGACACACTTAGTTACGCTGGACTTTGGCTCAAACTACGCGTCTGCTATCGCAGGGTCAACCTCGCGTTATCTGGATTTGAGACGGTCCAATTAAATGCACGCTGCAACTTCGGCGAGGGCTTTGTCCACGTGGCACAAATGGGTGCGAAAGTTGAGGATGCAAAACCGGGCGTGAAGTTGCCCGCGGAGGCGGGTGGAGCTCAAGTACACTTGTTGTCGTGCGACGATGCGGTTGATGAGGTCTTTGGTTGCGACATCGCCCGCGGTGGATCGAAAGACGACGCATGAGAGCTCAGGCGCCGGCCCCACTTCGATGCCGTTGATCTTTTGGAGTTGCTCCTGGGCGTGCTGCGCCAGCAGGAGTTTTTCTTCGAGGGCGGCGCGATAGTTATTCAAGCCATTTACGGTGAGTGACAACCACATTCGCAGGCCGCGGAAGTGCCGCGTGCCTTCGGGCGAATAGTCCGAGGAAGATAGTTCCTCCGGTGCGTCGACATCGGCCAGGTAATCGGCAGTGGACGCGAACGAATGTCTCAACTTCGCCCCGTCTTTTACCAGGACTGCACCGCATCCGTAGGGAAGAAACAGGCCTTTGTGCGGGTCGAGCACGATGGAATCGGCGTGACTCAAACCGCCGAGCAATTCTTTCCCATGCTGCGTGAGGAGGAAGAATCCGCCGTACGCGGCATCGACATGGCCCCACATTCCTTCCTCACGGCAAACAGCCAGCACATCGTTAATCGGATCGACGGCGCCGGAATTGGTCGTGCCGGCGGAGATGCACACCATCCATGGAAACAGGCCTTCGGCCCGATCGGCGGTGATCTGCTTCTTTAAATCCGTGGGGTTCATGCGGTACGAGCTGTCGGTGGCCACGAGCGATTGCCTGGTATTGTGCAGTCCCAGGATGCGGAGGGATTTTTGAAACGAGTGGTGCGTCTCGGTCGTGAAGTAGATGACGCCGCGGTGCCAATCGGCGGGGGCGCGGGTGTCGCGCGCTACGGTGAGCGCGGTGAGAGTGGCGAGCGTGCCGCCGCTTTGCAGCGTGCCCCAGGCGGATGAATCGTAACCCACCAGCTCGCACATCCACCGGACGCACTCATTTTCAATTTCTGCAGCGCCGGGACTTGCCGCGTAGACGCCGGCGTAACGATTGGTCAGCGCGGCCAGAAAATCGCCGATGGCCGCGGTGGGAATTCCGCCGCCGGGGATGTAGCCCAGGAATTTTCCGGAGGTGGCATCGAAGCCGGTCGAAAACAGGTGGCTCTGCAATAAGGCGAGGGCGGCGGAAAGTTTTTGGCCGCATTCGTTGAATCCGCGTCGCAGGATGCTCACGTCGCCAACCGATGAGGCGGGACGCGTGTCTAACTCGGCGAGGAAGCGGCTGGAGAATTCGGTGATCTGGCCCATCCATCCGTCGAACACAGAGGGGGTCGGATCGAGCCGGCGAGACTGGATTTCCAGGGCTGTTAGCCGTTCGCGCATTATCGGATCGCCCGAGAAAGACCAGGCATTCGTCAATCACCTGCCGCTGAATTGGCTTCGCATATTTTGAGTGCCGCGTCGACAATTGTCTGCTCGACGTTTTCGGCCCACACCGCCGGCAAGCCATAATAGATTCGGCTCTCACCACCTTCGTAGCCGCCTTCGTTTAGCACGCGGCGCGACGGGATGTAGCCCATGACGTCATTCGTGTAGCTGGCGATCCAGGTTTTCTTCGGTCCGAGCTCCGATTTCAATCGCAGTGAGTAATCAACGACTACCTCTCCACCAAAGAACAGCCAAATCAATTCCGAGCCCAGGTGCCACGATTGCACCGGATACGGGTAACTGGTTGGCAACCCGCCATCTCGGTCCAAGATTGTCAAAAGGTACTTGGCCCAAGCGGCTTTTGGCGGGTCGCCCGCCGCGATTGATTCGAGTTCCGTGCGTGTCGGCAGCGTGGCAAACTGAATTTCGACTTCTTCATACGCTGTGCGAAGCGTGCCCGCGACTGGTTCGAGCGGCTTGCTGAGAGTGGCGTCGACGGCGTCGGCAAGTGCGCGGCCATGTTGGTTCATCCAGTCGATGCTGCGCCTTGGCAGCGGGTTCTGGTCGCCACCGCAGCCGGCCCAGTATAGCACCGTGGCTCCGGGATGCCGCTGTTCCAATTCTTGCTGCGCGACACCGGGCCAGTCGGCCGACACGAAATAGTCGTCCAGCACTGTGGCATGGCATGCATAACCGCAGACGATCGCCCGCAAATTCGAAACGTCGTCGTGAATTGCCAATACGGGCACGTCGTGGTCCACGGGTCCGACGAGCGAGTTATCTTGTCGGCGCTGCGCGACATCGGCTTCTCGATTGTTGCGGCGATTCACGGCGAAGGTGGCGGTGCCGAGACCCCACGATAATCTCGCGGGCGCGAGCGTTCGCAGCGCTTCGCCGACAACGTTCACGAGATTTTCCGAAAGCTGCGTTGTGTAATCGCGGACGCTCGCGGTTTGCCGCTGGTCAAGTGCGTACATTGGCGCGAGGTTAGTTCCGACCACTGGACCGCTGTGTGTATGCGAGGTGGCCAGGACGATGGCATCGCGCGGCAGCTTGAAGCGATCCTCGATTCGCCGGCACACATCGCGGGAGAAGTCGCGGTCGATGCCGATCAAGTCGATCGTCACTAGAACGGCCCGGCGGCCGTTGGCGTCTTGAAGCGCGAGCGCCTTGGCCCATAGGTCATCGTGCACTTCTTGCGCGGCTTTGGTTCGTGCGGCGTAACCTGAGAGCCAAATCGTTAACGCCGGCGTGATCTTTACGCGGGCAATTCCTGCTTGCCAGGGTTGAGCGTTGCAACGTGACGGTGCCAGTTGCCACGAGAGAACGAGTGCAATCGTGAGTGCAAGTCGTAGCATAGTAGTTACGTGCGGAGAAAAATATATGAGGGTGATCTATCTTATCGATTGTCGAGGCGATCGCATATAATGCGGTAACTGTAACCACAGGGAGGGCCCGTGACATCGCTGCGTGAACTGACCGACGAACTGTTCCGCGAGGAGGAAACTCTTCGACTGGGCGGCGGCGCGGACGGGCACGAGCGGCAACGCCGGCTGGGCCGACTGCCGGTGCGCGAGCGGTTGGCACTGCTGCTCGACGAAGGCCGCCCGTTTTTCGAACTCGGCATCTGGGCCGCGCATGGAATGTATTCGGAATGGGGCGACGTGCCGGCCGCCGGAATCGTCACCGGCATCGGCTGGGTCAGCGGGCGGCCGTGCCTCGTCGCGGCGAACGACGCCACCGTCAAAGCCGGGGCGATGTTTCCGCAATCGGTCAAGAAACTGCTGCGGGTGCAGCGGATCGCGTTTCAATTTCGCCTGCCGGTGATTTATCTCGTCGACTCGGCGGGCGTGTTCTTGCCGCTGCAGGACGAGATCTTTCCCGACGAAGACGACTTCGGCCGCATCTTCCGCAACAACGCCGTGCTGTCGGCCGCCGGCATTCCGCAGTACGCCGCGGTGATGGGCAACTGCATCGCCGGCGGAGCGTACTTGCCCGTGCTGTGCGACAAGCTGCTGATGACCGACGGCAGCCAGCTTTGCCTGGCCGGTCCGGCGCTGGTGAAGGCGGCGATCGGGCAGACGGTCGATCCGGAAGAGCTCGGCGGCGCGGCGATGCACGCCGTCGATCAGCGGCACGGTCGATTTTCACGAGCCGGACGATCCAGCGTGTCTGCAGCGGCTGCGGTCGCTCGTCGAGCTGCTGCCGAGTTCGAACGGTCAAGATCACTGCGAGCAGCTGCAGGATCGCGAGAATACGAGTCACCAGCCGATCGCGTCTACGAACTCGTTCCCGCCGACGGCCGCGGCGAGTACGATGTGCGCGACGTGCTGGCGTGCATCGTCGATGACGGTTCGCTGCAAGAATACAAAGCCGAGTTCGGCCAGACGCTGGTCACGGCGTTCGCAAAAATCGGCGGCCACGCGGTCGGCATCGTCGCCAACCAGAAACACCGCAGCCGCACCGCCGGCGGCGAGCTGCAGATCGGCGGCGTGATCTATCCCGACGCGGCCGACAAGGCCGCCCGCTTCGTGATGGATTGCAATCAGTCGCGCGTGCCGATCGTGTTCTTGCAGGACGTGCAGGGCTTCATGGTCGGCAAGCAGGCCGAGCAGGCCGGCATCATTCGGGCCGGTGCGAAGCTGGTGAACGTCGTCAGCAATTCGATCGTGCCGAAGCTGACGGTGATCATCGGCGGCTCGTTCGGCGCCGGGAACTATGCGCTGTGCGGCAAGGCGTACGATCCGGCGCTGATCCTCGCCTGGCCGTCGGCGAAATACGCCGTGATGGGCGCCGACCAGGCGGCCGAAACGCTGCTCGCCTTGCAGCTTCGCGATGCCGAAGCGGGCCGGCAAAACGCTTTCCGACGACGAGATCGAGGAGCTGCGACAGTCGATCCGCGAGCGTTACGAAGAGCAGACCGACATCCGCTACGGCGCGGCTCGCGGCTGGGTCGACGCCATCATCCGCCCGCACGAAACGCGGCTCTGGCTGCAAACCGCGCTCGACCTGCTGCCGGCGACGACCGAGGGCGACTTCCGAACCGGCGTGTTGCAGGTGTGAGATGATGTCCATGACGAAAGCCGTTCGAATCGGGAACGCGCAGGCGTTTTGGGGCGATCGCTCGGATGCGGCCGCGGAGATGCTCGCGCGCGAGCCGGACCTCGATTACCTCACGCTCGATTATCTGGCCGAGGTGTCGATGTCGATCCTCGCGATGCAGCGCGAGCGCGATCCCGACTGCCGGATTTGCCCGCGACTTTGTCGACGTGGTCCGGTCGCTCGCGCCGTACTGGTCGTCGGGCGGACGATGCCGGCTGATCGCCAACGCCGGCGGACTGAACCCGCGCGGCTGTGCCGAGGCCTGCCGGGCCGCGCTCGCGGAGGCCGGCTGCCGCTCGTTGCGAATCGGCGTCGTCACGGGCGACGATGTGTTGGAAATCGTTCGCGCCGCGGCCGCCGATGCTCCATCGCCGGAGTTTCGCAATCTCGATACCGGCGCCGCGATCAGCGAAGTCCGCGACCGGCTTGTGACGGCCAACGCCTATCTCGGCGCGGCGCCGATCGTCGAGGCACTCGCCGCCGGGGCGGACATCGTGATCACCGGCCGCGTCGCCGATCCGTCGCTGGTCGTGGCGGCCTGCATCCATCACTTTGGCTGGAACGACAACGAACTCGATCGACTGGCGGGCGCGACGGTGGCCGGCCACCTGATCGAATGCGGCACGCAGGTCACCGGCGGCATCAGCACCGACTGGCTCGACGTGCCCGACGCCGCGCACATCGGATTTCCGATCGTCGAAGTCGCCGACGACGGAAGCTGCATCGTCACCAAGCCGCGCGGCACCGGCGGCTGCGTCACGGCGATGACCGTCAAGGAACAACTGTCTACGAAATCGGCGACCCGGCAAACTATCTCAGCCCGGACGTCACCGTGTCGTTCCTCTCGCTCGCAGTTGAAGATCTCGGCAACGATCGCGTCCGAGTAAGCGGCGCGACCGGCAAGCCGCGACCCGAGACGTACAAGGTCAGCGCCACGTATCGCGATGGCTTCCGGTCGGCCGGAACACTCACGATCATCGGGCGCGATGCGGTGGCGAAGGCGCGCCGCTGCGGCGAGCTGGTTCTGCAGCGCGTTCGCGAAGCCGGTTTCGAGCTGCGCGACAGCATCATCGAATGCCTCGGCAGCGGCGACGGCGCCGCTGGGATTGTTGATCCGCCAAATGACAATTCGGAGCGATTTGGCGAAACCGTGCTGCGAGTCGCCGTGGAAACCGACTCGCGCGACGCTGCCGAGCGATTCTCGCGCGAGCTGATGCCGTTCATCACGGCGGGCCCGCAGGGAACGACCGGTTACGCGGAAGGCCGCCCGCGCGTTCATCCGGTGTTTCGCTACTGGCCGTGCCTGATCGCCCGCGACGCGGTCACGCCGCAGGTTGAAATGCTTGCGAGTGCGAAAACTGCGCAAGCCGGCCGCCGACGCTGTCGCACGACGTCGTGCGTTCACGTCCACAATCCGACCGCACGCCACGAAATGCAAGTCAGCCGAGCTCCGCGGTCAGAACGCAAACCATCCCACCTGCTTACGACATCGCCTGCGCCCGCAGCGGCGACAAAGGCACCAGCGCGAACATCGGCGTGATCGCCCGCAGCGACGAGTGGTGGGAGTTTCTGCGAACTGGCTGACGGCCGACCGTGTGGCCACTTTCTTTTCGCCGCTGGGAATCGAATCCGTCGAGCGGTTCGAGCTGCCGAATCTGCAGGCGCTGAATTTTGTGCTTCGCGGCGCCCTGCGACGAAGTTTGCGGACCGACGCCCAGGGCAAGGCGCTCGGCCAAATGCTCCTGGAAATGCGACTTCCGGAGGATGCCGCGACGTATAATTGCTGCGCAACTGCAACGTCTGAGGAGAGACGGCCATGCCCGACCTGATCCTGGTCGAACCACTTGAACGCGGAATCGTGTCGGTGACGCTGAACCGGCCGGATCGTCGTAATGCGCTCAGCATCGACTTGCTCGAGCAGCTTTGTGCCGAGATCGAGCAGCTGGCAAACGATCCGGCGCAGCGCGTCGTGATCCTGCGCGGCGCCGGTCCGGTGTTTTCGGCCGGGCTCGATTTGCAAGAAGCGGCCGACAGTTCGCTCGTTGAACGATCGGCCGCGGCCGTTTCGCGGGCGCTGAATTTGTTGCGGACCAGCCCGCTGATCATGATTGCCGCCGTGCAGGGCGGCGCATTTGCCGGCGGGGCGGGCTTGATGGCCGCCTGTGACATTGTGATCGCAGCGGCCGACGCGAAGATCGGTTTTCCCGAAGCTCGCCGCGGCCTGCTGCCGGCGCTCATCTGCGACGTACTTATTGCACAAGGTCCGCGAAGGCGATCTCCGCGAGCTGTTCCTCGCCGGCGAATCGATCGACGCGACTGCGCGCTCAGCAGGTCGGACTCGTGCAGCGCGTCGTGCCGGCCGAACGGCTGCTTGACGAAGCACTAGCGTCGCGCGGTCGGTCATCGCCGGCGGTCCGGAAACGATTCGGCAAACCAAGGCGCTGCTCAACGCGATGTTTCAACGAACAGGCGATCCCGCCGGACCGAATCTCATCGAGACACATCTGGCCGCCCGACACAGTGACGAGGCCCGCGAAGGACTGGCCGCGTTCGCCGAAAAACGGGAGCCGAATTGGTTAGTGACATGAGCACCACCGATCGAACAACCGGATCGACGTCGCCGCAGCGCGAGAAGCAGATGCGCCAGGCCGAGGAACTGCTGGCGTCGCTGCCGCAGAAAACCGGCGTGGCGAAGGGACTGTTCGAGGGCCGGTTCGTGGCCGATTGGGTGTTCCCGTATCCGCAACTTCCCGCCGAGCCAGCGGGCTGAAGTGGAACAGGCCGTCGCCGAGCTCGAACGCTTCTGCGACGAGCATCTCGACCCGGAGCGGATCGATCGCGAGGCCGACATCCCGCGCGAGGTCATCGACGGACTGGCGAGACTGGGCGTGCTCGGCATGACGGCGCCGACCGAGTTCGGCGGCCGCGGGTTCTCGCAGATGGGTTACTGCCGGCTGCTGGAAGTGATCGGCGCGCGGTGCAGCTCGACGGCGATCTTCGTCAACGCCCACCATTCGATCGGCATGCGGGCGCTGCTGCTGTTCGGCACCGACGAGCAGAAGCGGAAGTGGCTGCCCGACCTGGTCAGCGGCCGCAAGCTGGCCGCGTTCGCGCTGACCGAGCCGGAAGCCGGCTCCGACGCCGCCAACGTGCAGACGACGGCCACGCCCACGGCCGGACGGCAGCGGCTTCGTGCTCAACGGCGAGAAGCGATACATCACCAACGGGGCGATCGCCGACGTGCTGACCGTGATGGCCCGCACGCCCGTGGAAGGCAGCGACGCGACGGCCATCACCGCGTTTCTCGTCACGCCCGACATGCCGGGATTTCGAGGTCGTCGAACCGCGGATGGAGAAGCTGGGCGTCCGCGGCACGGCCACCGCGCGGCTGGCGTTCCACGACATGTACGTGCCGCGCGAGAACATCCTCGGGCCGCCCGGCAAGGGGCTGAAGGTGGCGCTGACGGTGCTCGACTTCGGCCGCACGACGTTCGGCGCGTGTTGCACCGGCGCGGCGAAGACCTGCCTGCGACTCGCATCGGAACACGCACGCACGCGGCGCCAGTTCGGCCGCCCGCTGGCCGAGTTCGAGCTGGTCCAGAAGAAGCTCGCCCGCATGGCCGCGTGGACGTATGCCATGGAGGCGATGACGACCGTCACGGCCGGCCTGATCGACCGCGGCCTGGAAGACTACATGCTCGAGACCGCGATGCTCAAGGTCTGGAGCACCGAGCGGTTGTGGACGATCGTCAACGACGCGTTCCAGATTCACGGCGGCGCGGCCTACTTCACCGACCGGCCGCTCGAACGCATGCTCCGCGATCACCGCATCAACCAGATCGGCGAAGGCGCGAACGAAGTGCTGCTGTCGTTCATCGCCCTGGTGGGGATGCGCGGCCCGGGCTTGCGACTGAAGGAAGTGGCCGACTCGCTCAAACGCCCGTGGAGCGCTCCCGGCACGATCGGCCGCTTCTTCGCGGATGCCCTCCGCGTGCGGTTCAGCATCCCGACGGTGCCCGTTCAATCGCCGGAATTGAAACCCGCGGCCCGGCGGCTCGGCAAGCTCATCCGCCGCCTCGGCACGACGGTCCAGACACGCTGATCCGCCACCGCGAGGAAATCGTCGAACGGCAACTCGTGCAGGAGCGGATCGCCTGGGTCGCGATGGAGCTGTTCGCCGCGGCCTGCGCACTCAGCCGCTGGGACGACGAGCTGACGCGCAACGACCGGACGACACGACGCCGTGGCGCGGCTCTTCGTCGCCGATTCACTGCGCCGCGCCGAAACATGCTTGCGGGAGATGCGTGCCAACGACGATCAATTTGCTGCGTAAGCGCAGCTGCATAGGCAACCTAGCGGCTGCTTCTACTTCGGTCCCATGCGAAGCGCCCCGTCCAGTCGCAGCACGCAGCCGTTGAGCATGTTGTTCTCGAAGACGTGGCACACCAGCGACGCAAATTCGTCGGCCTGCCCCAGCCGGTGTGGAAACGGAATCTGGTCGATGAGCGACTGCCGCACTTTGTCCGGAGCGGCTTGCATCATCGGCGTATCGAACACGCCGGGCGCGATCGAAACGACGCGGATGCCGTGCTGACCCAATTCGCGGGCCAGCGGCAACGTGAGCGACGCGACTCCGCCTTTCGACGCCGCAGTACGCCGCCTGGCCGATCTGACCCTCGAACGCGGAGACGGACGAAGTCATCACCACCACGCCGCGGAGACCGTCTTCCTGCGGTTCGCTCCGCGCGATCGCTTCCGCCGCCAGTCGAACCGTGTTGAACGTGCCGGTCAGGTTGACGTCGATGACGCGGCGAAACTCCTCCAGCGACGCGACGCCGTCGCGTCCCAGCACGCGTTCGGCATGCAGCACTCCGGCGCAGGCGACCACGCCGCGCAGCGGTCCGAAGCGTTCCTCGCCGGCCGCGATGGCCGAGCGCACGTCGGCTTCGCTGGTGACGTCGGTCTGGTGCGAACAGCACGCGATCGGGGAATTCCGTCAAGCGTGCTCGTCGCGCGGCGGAGCCAGATCGGCGACGATGACGTAGGCGCCGTCGCCGCGCGAGCATCTCGACGCACGCCGCTCCCAAGCCCGGAGCTGCCGCCGGTGACCAGGATGGTGGATGCGTCAATTTGCATGGTAGAATTCACTGGACTCCGCACTCATCGAGGAGTCGTGCAGACCCTCGTCGCTGCACCAGCTGTCTCACTCACGCCGTTTCAATTTTCGCGACGTCCTGCAAGCCCAGCTCCTCGATCGCCTGTTCTCGGATCTTGAACTTCTGAATCTTTCCCGTGACGGTCGTGGGAAAGCTGTCCACGAACTTCCAGTACCGCGGCGCCTTGAAATGCGCCAGCGACTGGCGGCAGAACTCGCGCAGCTCGTCCTCCGTCGCCTGTGCACCGCTCTTGAGCTTGACCCACGCCAGCACTTCTTCGCCCAACCGGCGATCCGGGACGCCGACGACTTGCACTTCCACCACCGCCGGATGCTCGTACAGCCGTTCTTCGATTTCGCGCGGATAGATGTTTTCGCCGCCGCGAATGATCATGTCGCGCAGCCGCCCGGTGATGCGGTAGTAGCCGTTCGGTTCGCGCAGGGCGAGGTCGCCCGTGTGCAGCCAGCCATCGGCGTCGATCACTTCGGCCGTTTTTTCGGGCATGTTGTAGTAGCCGATCATCACGCCGTGTCCGCGTCCGCAGAACTCGCCCGGCTGGCCGTCGCCCAAGTCCTCGCCCGTCTCCACGTCGACGATCTTCGCTTCGACGCCCGGCAGCGGCCGGCCGACGGTGCCCACGCGCAGCTCGATCGGATCGTCGGTGCGGGTCTGCGTGATCAGCGGCGACGCTTCCGTCTGGCCGTAGCCGATCGTGATTTCGCGGGCACCCATTTCCTGCGTGACGCGCTTCATCGTCTCGATCGGGCACGGGCTGCCGGCCATGATCCCCGTCCGCAGCGACGACAGATCTCGCCGCGGATAGTCTTCGTGCTCCAACTTGGCGATGAACATCGTGGGCACGCCGTACACCGCGGTGCACCGCTCCTGTTCGATGGCCGCCAGCGTCGCGCCGGGCTGAAAGCCTTCGGCCGGAAACACCATCGCCGAGCCGTGAACCACGCAGCACAGCGTTCCCAGCACGCAGCCGAAGCAGTGGTACAGCGGCACCGGCAGACAGATGCGGTCCGTGTGATCGAGCCGCTGGCACTCGCCCGCGTAGAACGCGTTGAGCAGGATGTTGCGATGCGACAGCATCGCGCCCTTCGGGTTGCCGGTCGTGCCGGACGTGTACTGAATGTTGATCGCGTCGTGCGGACTCGAGTCCGGCCGCCACTTCTTCGAGCCGGCTCGTGCGGCACGTCGTCCGATCGATGCCAGCAATTCGTCCCACGACAGCATGCCGGGCGGCGGATCGCCGCGCAGCGAGACAACCCACTGCAGTTTTGGGAAACGTCTCGCTGTGCAGTTCGCCGGGCGCGGCCGCCGCGAGCTCCGGACAGGCTTCGTTGAGCATGTCGAAATAGTTCGACGATCTTGAAGGCATCGACGAGTGCCAGCCCGCGGACATCCGACTGGCGCAGGGCGTATTTCAGTTCGCCCGTCCGGTAGGCGGGATTGATATTGACCAGCACGACGCCGATCCGCGCCGTGGCGAACTGGAGCAGCACCCACTCCGGCACGTTCGTCGCCCAGACGCCAAAGTGGTCGCCCGGCGCAAATCCCAGCGCCAGCAAGCCGCGAGCCGACCCGGTCGACGGCCGCGTCGAACTCGCCCCAGGTCATCCGCACGGGCGGATTGCAGAAGACAAAGGCGTCGCGCTGCGGATGCCGCCGAGCGGTTTCCCGCAAGCCTGTCCGATCGTGAGACCATCGACCCAGGGAACGGCATGGTCTTGTTCGCGCGTTCTCAGCCGCCATGAGAACGTTCCGCCTTTAACTATTCGGTATTAGCAATTCTAGTCCGAATGCGTTTTCCTGTATAACGGGACACACGGCATAATTGTGGTGGGTAGGTTGCGTACAATTCCAGAGATGCACATCGTATGCGAACGATTTGGAGGGGCATAGAGAAATATGTACGCAGGAAGCTAGAACCCAGCGCCGCCATAGGCGGCAAGCACGCCTGCACCTCTCCCTTTGGGAGAGGTCGCGAGGCATCGAGCGGGTGAGGAATAAGCGCTACCACAGCGAAGCCCTCACCGCTCGATAACTCGCTGCCTCTCCCAAGGGGAGAGGCGAAATACGCAGACGCGAACAACCACCGAATTTGTTTTGCGCAGCAAACAAACACTATGTCGGACGCATTCATACTTTCCGCGTGCCGCACGCCGATCGGCAAGTTTCGCGGATCGCTTTGCGTCCGTGCCGGTCACTGACCTCGGCGCCATCGCCGTGCGCGAGGCCGTGGCTCGAGCCGGCTGCGAACCACGCGACATCGACGAAGTTATCCTCGGCAACGTGCTGTCGGCCGGCGTCGGCCAGGCGCCTGCGCGGCAGGCGGCACTGCGGGCCGGCCTGCCGCCGACGGTCGCGGCATTGACGATCAACAAAGTGTGCGGCTCGGGATTGAAAGCCGTGATGCTCGCGGCGCAGGGCGTGCGCTGCGGCGACGTCGATCTGGTCGTCGCGGGCGGAATGGAAAGCATGAGCCAGGCCGGTTGGGTGCTGCCGCGCGACGCGCCCTGCGCTGGGCGACCGCCAGCTCGTCGATTCCATGATGCACGACGGGCTGACCTGCCCGTTCAGCAAGCAGTCGATGGGCGAGATCGCGGAGGCTCGCTGGGCGGGCTGGCATTTCGCGCGACGACCAGGATCGGTTCGCGCTCGAAAGTCATCGCCGGGCGGTTGCGGCCGCCGACGCCGGGGCATTCGCCGCGGAGATCGTCCCGGTCTCCGTCGGCGTGGGACCGATAGCAAAATTGTTTCGCGACGACGAAGGCCCGCGAGCCGACACGGATCTCGAGGCAGCTGGCGAACCTTGCACCGGCCTTTCGGGCAGGCGGCACCGTCACCGCGGGCAATTCGTCGCATGATCAGCGACGGCGCCGCGGCGGTCGTCGTCGGGTCGGAATCGGCGGCGGCGCGATTGGGCCGGCGGCCACTCGCGCGAATCGTCGCGTCGGCCACCTCCGGCGCCGAGCCGCAGGACTTGTTCACCGCGCCCGTCGAAGCCATCCGCCGCGTCGTTGCCAAAGCCGGCTGCTCGCTCGATGATATCGACCTGTTCGAAATCAACGAAGCGTTTGCCGTGCAAATGCTCGCGTGCATGCGTCAACTCGATCTGCCGCCCGAGCGCGTGAATGTCCACGGCGGAGCGATCGCACTTGGCCATCCGATCGGCGCCAGCGGAGCACGGGTGCTGGTGACGCTGCTCTGCATGCGCTCGAGCGCCGCGGCGGCCGACTCGGCGTCGCCGCGCTGTGCCTCGGCGGCGGCAATGCGGTCGCGATGCTCGTCGAGCGAGAACCGAATCGATGAACTCACCCATTTCCATCGGCGACATCGAACTCGCCTTCGTGAGCGGCGGGCGACTGTGGATCGACGGCGGCAACATGTTCGGCGTCGTCCCGCGCGTGATGTGGGAGCAAGTGTCGCCGCCCGACGAGCAGCACCGCATTCAGCTGGATACGAACTGCGTTCTCGTCCGCACTCCGATTCGCTGGGACTGATCGACACCGGCTACGGCGGCAAAGCGTCGCCCAAGCATCGGCAGCGCCACCATCTCGAAGAGGGTGCGCCGCTGGCGCGAAATCTCGCCGCCATCGGCGTCGCGCCGGACGAGATCGATTGGGTGATCCTGACCCATCTGCATTTTGACCACGCCGGCGGCGCTACGTATCGCGACGAGGAAGGCCGCCTGCGCCCGATGTTTCCGCGGGCGCGGCATTTCGTGCAGCGAATCGAATGGGAAGATGCCATCAGCAACCTTCCCGAACTGGCCGGGGCTATATCCCGACGACTTCGCTCCGCTCGAAGAGGCTCGGCTGCTGGAGTTCATTGACGGCAACACCGAGATTGTTCCAGGCGTCACCACGCAAGTCACAGGCGGACACACTCGCGGCCATCAGATCGTCCGGATTGAATCCGCCGATGAATCGGCCGTCTGCCTTGCGGACATGTGCCCCACGGCCGCTCACCTGCGGACATTCTGGACGATGGCCTACGACCAGTTTCCGCTCGCGG
Organism: uncultured Planctomycetota bacterium; assembly: GCA_963786455.1. Taxonomy (GTDB): domain Bacteria; phylum Planctomycetota; class Planctomycetia; order Pirellulales; family Lacipirellulaceae; genus JABDGM01. Next base: position 58,378 of record CAWAZX010000030.1, read on the forward strand.
TGCGGCGCAAGAAGCCGGTTATCCTGAACGATATCGCGGACAACGGCCGAATTGCGCTGTTTTCTCATGACCCGCGGATTGCGGCGGCTCGATTGGCGCGGGTGTCGGAGGGCGAGTGGCGCAGTTGTGCCACTGTCATCGACCACTGGGCAAGTTGCATCTTGAGACAACGCATGACACTGCTTGCTTCCCGCCGGCAGTTGATCCCTTCAAATCGCGCAACAGTTAGCGGACTGGCGATACAACTTGGTGCGCCGCAAGCAGTGGCACACTCAGTCGCCTAGCACGTGTTGCCGCCGTCGATGACGAATGTCTGGCCGGTGACGTAAGAGGCTTCGTCCGAGGCCAGATACAAGGCGGCGAAGCTGATTTCTTCGGGCAGGCCGATGCGGCCGATCGGTTGGGTTTCTTCGAGATGCTGCATGAACTTCTCGTCTTTCCAGAAATAACTGCTGAAGTCGGTTTGGATCAGGCCGGGGGCGATCGCATTGACGCGGACGTTGTGGGGCCCGAATTCGCGGGCCCAGCTGCGGGTCATCATCAACAGGCCGGCTTTCGTGAAACTGTAGAGCAGCCCGCCCGGCTGGGGCTCGAGGCCGGCGATCGACGCAATGTTGATGATCGAGCCACCGGCCTTGCGCTCGATCATCTTCGGTACGATGAGATTCACCAGCCGCAAGACAGGACTTGATGTTCACCTCGACCATCTTGTCGAGCATGTCGTCGGTCACCTGCAATGCGGGGCCTTGACCGATGTTCGTCGCGCTGTTGTTGACCAGGATGTCGATGGGCCCGAACTGTGCTTCGGTCTCGCGGACGACATGTTCCAGCTCGTCCTTGCGCCCGACATGGCAGGCAATTGGCAGCACCTGCCCCGGCAATTCCGACAACTCCCGGGCAGTGGCTTCGAGGACTTCCAATTTGCGGCTCGCGATGACGACGCGGGCACCGGCTTCGACAAACCGGCGGGCGATGGCCTTGCCGATGCCGCGTCCGCCCACCGGTGACCAATGCGACTTTGCCAGCTAATGAAATATTTGTGCTAATGGAACACCTGCAATTTCTTTGAATGATTCGATCGTCAGGGCGTTCACTCGGCAATCGCCTGCGTGGCTTGCCGTGCGAGTTGGCGGACACAGGCATCGAGCGTAGCGAACCGGGGATCGCTCGTAAATCCGCGAGCGAATCGGACATAGATCTGCTGGACGATCACCGCGATCTTGAACAAGCCAAACACATGATAGTAGCGCATGTCGCACGAGCCAAGTCCTCGTCGCTCGGCGTATCGCTCCACCAATTCCTTGCGCGTCAGCGCACCAGGAAGCCACGTTGGGCCGACGAACGATGCCGACAATTGCTCGATCTCGGACGCCTCGACCCAATACCCGAGCTCGTTCCCAAGTCCATGAGCGGATCGCCGATGGTGGCCATCTCCCAATCGAACACCGTGGAAACTTGCGCCGGACGATCGGGATCAAACGCCACGTTGTCGAACTTGAAATCGTTGTGGATGAGCGAAGCTCCGCTTTCCGACGGGCATTCGGGACGCCAACCATTCCGCCACCGCGTCCATTTCCGGAATCTGGTCGGTCTGCGCGTCGCGGTATCGTTTGGTCCAGCCTTCGATCTGGCGCCGCACGTATCCGTCCGGTTTGCCGAAATCGCGCAAACCGGCGTCGTGCGGATTGATTTCGTGCAGATCCGCCAACGTGTCGATCAGCGAGCCGCACATCTGGCGGAGGAGTTCCGGATCACGCGGCAGGTCCGCGCGGCCAGCTCGCGGCGCAGAATGAGACCTCGCCGGCGTTCCATCACATAGAACGGCGCCCCCAAAACGGATTCGTCTTCGCAAAAAACGAGCGGCCGGGGAGCGGGGGCGAAAGACCTTGCTCAGTCCCGACAACACGCGGAACTCCCGGCCCATGTCGTGGGCGGATTTCACCTGGTTGCCGAAAGGAGGTCGCCGCAAGCACCCATTCCTCGCCGCCGGAGCGAAGCAGATAGGTGAGATTCGAATGACCGTGCGGAAATTGAAGTACGGTCAGCTCTCCCGCGTAACCAGGAATGTGGTCCCGGAGAAAGCCCGCGAGCTTGCCCACATCAAGCTCTTCGCCCTGGCGGACGGGACAGGTTTCTTCGTCTCGCGTTGACATGTGTCTATTCAACGAAAAGTCCAATGCTCGGATCGGGCAGATGCGAGAGCGTGTTGAAGTGGTCCAGCGTGATCCGATTTCCGGAAAAAATCAATTCCGTCACGGAACAATTCTTGAGCCGCCAGCCGAGTTCGAGTGCCTGAGCCGGCGAGCAGCCCAACACGAAGCCAGTGCGGCCGTGATATTCCCCACGGACGTAAATACACCAATCGTGCGATTACGGCCGGGGTTTTCCAAAACGCGTCGCAGACCGGATTCGACGCGCGATTAAAACTCGTTCCAGGATTCGATCGGATCGGTTCCCGTGCGCTCCGGTGCACCACAAGTGGCAGATGGCTTCAAACAGGCGCTGGAAGCTTCGCTGAATCTGTTCCGGAGCCGATGGCGTTGCGATATTCGGCGGCCAACGGCTGCAGTGCGGCGTGGTGCCGCAGTCAGCTCATCGAGCGGTTGACCCAGCAGCTGGTCCACGCAATGTTCGTCGAACTCGGGGCGGATTTCGGCCTGGGGCCAGGAGGCTGCCGTGCGCGTCGTAGACGGAACGAACAATCTGCTCGGTTTTGATCTGCCGTTCCCGCGGGCCGACGATCACTTCATCGAAACTGGCGCCGAGCCTCACCCAATGCTCACCCAGGCGCGGGCTTGAGACTCGCCCAACGGGGAAAGCTGGTCGTAGCTATCGGCAAAGAACGAGGCCTGCGCATGCCGCACCAGGATCAGGCGACTCATGGGCCGTTTCCTTGCGGGGGCGGTTCGCCGAGCGGTTGGCACTTGTCCCACAATCGCCGCATGCCGCGGAGCCAGCGTTCGTTGTCGTTGGCCTTATGCTGGAAATAGGTGGCGACTTCGGGATGGGGCAGAATCAAGAACCGCTCTTCCGCGAGTCCCACGGACGACGGCATCGGCCACTTGTTCGGGCGTCAATGCGGAGGGGCGCAATACATCGGCCATCGCCGACGCGGAATCGTCCAGCATGCGCGTGTGAACTCCTTGGGGGCAGAGGCAGGAAACGCGCAGTCCTTGCCGGTGGTAGGTGATCGAGAGCCATTCGGCAAACGCGACGGCTGCGTGCTTGGTCACCGAGTACGGTGCGGCGCCAATCTGGGTCAGCAATCCGGCGGCGGAGGCGGTTTGCAGCAGATAGCCGCTGCCCTGCTCCACCATTCGCGGGACTCACGGCGCGGGCGGCATACACGTGCGAGAGAAAGTTGATTTCCCACGCTTCGCTGCCACTGGGCGTCGCTCACTTCCAAACCGCCGTCCTGCATGATTCCGGCGTTGGAACAGAACAGGTCGATGCGGCCGAACTTGTTGATAAGCGGTCGCGACCAATTCTTGGATTTCAGTTCTCGCGGGTGACATCCGTCGCCACGGCGATCCCGCCACATTCGGCCGCCACCTGGCGGGCCTGGTCTTCGTCCCGATCGACGACGAATACCGCGCGGGCACCTTCCTGTGCGAAGCGCCGAGCCAGTGCGGCTCCGATGCCGCGGCCGGCGCCTGTGACGATCGTTACTTTGTCGCGGAGTTGCACGAATGCTCTTTAGTTGTCGGGGTCGTCGGCCTGGGGAAGTAGTTCACACATCGCGTTTAGAAACACGCGGATCGGATTTGCGGAGTTCCCATTTGGCGATTGCTTCGCGATGGACTTCGTCCGGCCCGTCGGCGAGCCGCAACGTGCGGGCTTCCGCCCAGGCCGCTGCCAGGCCAAAATCGTCGGAGACGCCGGCACCGCCATGCGCCTGGATCGCCCGGTCGATCACGCGCAGGGCCATGTTCGGCGCCACGACTTTGATCATGGCAATTTCTGTTCGGGCCGCTTTGTTGCCGACCGTATCCATGCGATGGGCGGCGTTCAGAACGAGCAACCGTGCCTGATCGATTTCGATCCGCGAATTGGCGATGTCGGCGCGAATCGTGCCTTGTTCGGCCAGCGGTTTGCCGAATGCCACGCGCGACTTGACGCGAGCACACATGGCTTCCAGCGCGCGCTCCGCCTGGCCGACGAGTCGCATGCAATGGTGAATGCGGCCGGGACCCAGTCGGCCTTGGGCGATCTCGAAGCCGCGTCCCTCGCCGAGCAAGATATTCGAGGCTGGCACGACGACTTTGTCGAACGATATCTCCGCGTGCCCGTGCGGCGCATGGTCATAACCAAAGACGGTGAGCGTTCGCTCGATGTGTACACCGGGTGTATCCAGCGGGACCAGGATCATCGACTGTTGTTGATGGAGCGGCGCGTTGTCGTCGGTCTTTCCCATGAGGATGGCGATTTTGCAGCGCGGATCGGCTGCGCCGGATGCCCACCACTTACGGCCGTTGATGACGTACGAGGACCCTTGCCGCTCGATGCGGGCTTGAATGTTGGTGGCGTCCGACGAAGCGACATCCGGCTCGGTCATGGCAAAGCACGACCGGATTTTTCCTTCCAGCAGCGGCAGCAGCCATTGGGCTTTTTGTTCGGCCGTTCCGTAACGGACGAGCACCTCCATGTTGCCCGTGTCGGGCGCGGCACAATTAAACACTTCGGGCGCGATGGGAGACCGCCCCATGATTTCGCATAGCGGGGCGTATTCGAAATTCGTCAGGCCGGCGCCGTATTCGCTTTCTGGAAGAAACAGATTCCACAATTGCCGCTGGCGAGCTTTCTGCTTCAGTTCTTCGATAATGCGGTGGCACGTGCCAACGCGTAGGCCCGCTACGCAGCTGCTCTTGGAATGTCGCCTCATGCGGATAGATCGGACTCGTCCATGAACTCCAGCAGGCGGTGCCGAAGGTGTTCAACTTTTGGTGAGAAGTCGAAATGCATGTTGCCGCCGACTGGATGCAGTCCTTACACTTTGGATTGCCCGTTCTCGGTTAGGATATCCGCACACCATATCGCCGGAAAGTACGCATGATTGGACTCATCGGTCTGGTGCTCTCGCTGCTGCTCCTGATGACCCTCGCTTATCGGGGGGCGAGCGTCATCGTGCTTGCTCCTGCGCTGGCGATGCTGGCCGTGGCGTTCAGCGGGGAGGTTCCGCTGTTGGCGGCGTACACGCAGATCTTCATGCTGGCCTTGGGCAAGTTCCTGGCCAAGTATTTCCCGTTATTCCTGCTGGGGGCGGTGTTCGGCAAGCTGATGGACGAATCGGGCTGTGCACAGTCGATCGCCAATCGAATCAGCTCGACACTTGGCAGCCGCCACGCGATTCTGGCCGTCGTGTTGTGTGTCGCCGTGCTGACATATGGAGGCGTCTCGTTGTTTGTCGTCGCCTTCGCCATCTTACCGTTTGGCTAGTTCGGTATTTCAGAACGCCAACATTCCGCGGCGACTTGATTCCGGGCACGATCGCACTTGGATCGGGCACTTTTACGATGACTAGTCTTCCGGGGACGATGCAGATTCAGAATCTGATCCCGATGCCCTACTTCAAAACAACGGCGTTCGCGGCGCCCGTGCTGGGAATCATCGGCGGGATTATGCAGTTTCATTCTGGGCATGCTGTGGCTGAACCGCCGCGCTCGCCTCGCGGCGCAGAATTCCGAAGGATATGCGTGCGTCGGCTAGGGTCCGGGCCACGCCCGTGCTGCCGCCCGACCGAAGGAAAACCGTTGCCGAGTTTTGGCCTGGCGATGGCACCGATCATCGTCGTGCTGGTCTGCAACTTCCTCTCCGCGGAGTATTGGATTCCCACGTGGAAGACCGACTATCTTGCCGAGCCGCGGTTCGGCGGCGTGACGAATGCCGACGTGCGCGGCATCTGGTCGTCGATCATGGCCTTGCTCGTGGCCTGCGGACTGCTGATTGTCTGCTCGACGCGCTGTCGCCAGCGGCTGAATGAAATCTTGAGGATCGGCGCGATGGAGTCGCTGCTGCCGGTATTCAATACGGCGTCGGAGGTCGGTTACGGCGGAACGATCGCCGCGCTACCGGCGTTCGCGGTCATCAAAGAGCCGCTGCTCAACTTCGTGCCCAGCAACCCGCTGGTTTCGGAAGCCGCCGCGATTTCGGTTCTGGCAGGCATCACCGGCTCGGCATCGGGCGGCTTGAGCATCGCCCTGGAAAGTCTGGGCGAGACTTACTTCCAACGGGCCATCGAACTTGGCGTGAGTCCCGAAGTGATGCATCGCGTGGCCTCGATGGCATCGGGCGGTCTCGATTCATTGCCGCACAACGGAGCCGTCATCACGCTGCTGACAATCTGCGGACTCACCCACAAGCAGTCGTATTTCGATATCGGAATCGTGACGGTGGTGATTCCGCTGATCTCGCTGGCACTGGTAATTGGTCTGGCGAGTTGGTAGCGAGTCGATTGTGCCCGCCCACGGAAGTGGGCTCGCCCTTGGGCACTCTACAGGCAGGGCTCAAACGATGGTACAATCACGTCGCATCGCAAGTGCATTTTGTATCAATGCCGCGTTGAAGTGTTGAGGAGATCGATTTGTGTTCAGGCAGAAGTGGTTAATCGTGGTTCTGCTGGCGCTTAGTTTTTCGACGGGGGCCGTGGTGGCTCAGGAGTGCCCTACGTCCAGCACGAAAATTTGGTTTACGGCGAAGCGCACGGCATCGGCCTGTTGATGGACGTTTTCACGCCGAAGGGTGACGCCAATGGTCTGGGCGTGGTGGACGTCATCAGTGGGGCCTGGCATTCCGATCGTGGCAAGATTCGTGACCATGAGCGGGCCAGAACGTTTCACACGCTCTGCGACAAGGGCTACACGGTGTTCGCGATTCGCCCGGGCTCAATCACCAAATTCAACGTTGCCGAAATGTTGTCCAACCTCAACGAGGGGATTCGTTGGGTAAAAAAGCATGCGGGCGATTACCAGGTTGATCCGGAACGTCTGGGGTTGATGGGCGCTTCCGCTGGCGGTCACCTGGCGTGTCTCGCGGCGGTAACGGCAGAGGCCGGGCCTGGCAATTCGCAAGGCAATGGTGCCAGCCAGAGCACACGCGTGAAAGCCGTGGCTGTGTTTTTTCCGCCGACGGATTTCCTCGATTTTGGTGGAAAGACGCTCGATTCGGGGGATGAATTGATGGGCCGGTTGGTGGGTGGTGCCGCTCGGCCGCAAACGGTTGATTCCGCTCAATTGTTGAAGCAGATTTCACCTGCGCATTTAGTGACGCGGCAGGCTCCTCCGTTTCTGCTCGTTCATGGGGATGCGGACCCGGTGGTGCCGCTGCAACAATCGGAACGGATGCTGGCCGCACTGAAGGAGGCCGGCGTTCCGGCGGAGCTGATCGTTAAAAAAGGCGGCGGGCATCCGTGGTTCACCATTCATGAAGAAGTGAAGGTGGTCGCGGATTGGTTTGACAAGCAGTTGGTGCCGGATTGACGAATCGGATTTGCGTTATCGTTGCTGAGATAATTCTCTGAACGGGAGTAGTTCCATGCGATCGATGAAATTGGCTGCAGTGCTTTTGAGCGCTAGTGTATTCCTGCTCGACTCCAATTCCTCTCTGGCCCAAGAAGCCTCAAAGAGTCTGTTCAATGGCAAGGATCTCGAAGGCTGGCATGCCGACGTGCCCGAATTGGACAAGAACCCCGCGGGGCAAAGTCCATTCATTGTGCGTGATGGGATGCTCGTCAGTCTCGGCAAGCCCGGCGGCCATTTGATCACCGATGACGAGCACCAGAATTATCGTCTGGAAGTTGAGTACCGATTTGTCGCTATGCCGGGGAACTGCGGTGTACTAGTGCATGCCTCGAAACCGCGGGCGCTGTACGAGATGTTCCCCCAGTCGATTGAAGTGCAGATGCACCATGAAAATGCGGGCGATTTCTGGTGCATCGTCGAGGATATTACGGTGCCCGATATGGAAAAGCGGCGTGGCCCCAAAGAGAACTGGGGAATCACCGAGGGCAAGGGCCGGCGAATTCTCAATCTCACCGATGGCTCGGAAAAGCCGGCCGGCGAATGGAATTCGATGACGATCGAGTGCGTCGGCGATCAAGTCAAAGTCTGGGTAAACAATCAGCTGGTTAACCTGGGCTCCAATTGTTCGGCAAAGAAAGGCCACATCGCATTGCAAGCAGAGGGAACGGAAGTCGAGTTCCGCAAGCTCATGTTAACGCCGATCAATCAGCTCAGCGAAGCAGGTCGGTAAGTCGCTGCGCTCCCGCCGCATCGTCCATCGTTTGCGAGGGGACTGTCATGAAGCGAATAGTCCGGCTCGCGATTCCGACGATCATGGTGTTCACTGTCGGACGGGGCAGCTATGCTCAAGGGTCAGCAGTGGCGGCGCCGGAGAAACTGTCCGGACGCGTTCGCGTCGACGGTCATTGCCTGGTTGACGGTCGAGGGCCGTTTCTCAGCCTCGGTGCTTCGTATTTCACCGCCCTGTGGCGCTGTAAGCACGATCGAGCGCGGCTGGAAGCGGACCTGGCGTTTCTCTCGCGTTGCGGTTTCAACTATTACCGGATGTTGTCGATGGTGGGCTATCAGCCGGCCTGGAATGGCGGCGAGATTGCTCCCGTGTCGTTCGCTAACCGGGATGATAAGCATGTCGAGGCGTGGCCTGACTACTGGCCGCAGCTGCGTGAGCTGATTGATCTGGCCTACGACCGCCATGGACTGCGCACGCAGGTCACAATTTTCGCCGACGCGCAGCTCATGCCCAACAAGGCGGACCGGATCGAACACATGCGGCGACTATTGGCCGATGTGGTGCCAGGGCGTGAGCATAAGATCATCCTGCTGGAAGTAGCCAATGAGGCCTGGCAGAACGGGTTTCCTGGCGATGAGGGCGTCGCGGACCTCCGCGAGTTCGCAAAGTATCTGGCGGATCGCACGGAAATTCCGATCGCCATCACGTCCAATCACGACTGGCCGGAGCCGGGCGGCATCAGGGCATTTACTCAGATTTATGCGGACTCGGCGGCGGACGTCGCAACCTGGCACTTCAGCCGGGATCGTCGCACCGACGACGGATGGCAGCCGGTTTACGATTGTTGGGAATTGGGCGATCGAGCGGGCTTCCTGCCAGTGAGCAGCAATGAACCGATTGGACCGGGATCCTCGGTGAATTCTGAGCGCGAACCGATTCGGTTAGTGATGGCCGCAGCGTTTGCTTATGCAGCGAAGCTGCCGATGTACGTATTCCACTCGGAAGCCGGAGTCTTTGGAAAGTCGCGCTTTGAGGAAATGCCAGGGATCGACCGTTTCCGTCACGTCCTGCGGTTGCTGCCGCCTGACCTGCCAAATTGGGAGCGGAACGATGGCCAGGAGGCTCGGCGCTCCCCTCACGGTATTTGCCGACGGGAAGCCCAATCGGTACTGGCCCGAAGTGGAGTCTGCCCGTGACGGATGCGTGCGGAACACGGGTAGCCGCAAGGATGATCGATTCCTCTGCGTTCCAATTGGCATACGTGGTGACGGTTTGCAGCTTCAGGCGCGGGAGGCGATGCAGTTTACCGCATACAATCCACTTACTGGCGAAGCCGTTACATCGGCAACGTTGCGATCGGGTGAGCGGATGACGTTGCCTCCAGTACCCGGAGCTTTGCTGATCTTGGGAGAAGTTCGACGAGCAGAGTAAACAAGACAAAATAAACCAAACACGTGGGCATCCAAAATGATCAGCATTTCGCTGCGGCTACTTGTTCTTTGGGCAACCGTCGCCGTCATTTTCGTGGCCGATTTGACGGCTCAAACGACCAAAACGCGAGACCAACTTGTACGAGAGGACCTGTCTAATTTCGGGCGCTGGATACGTGGATCTACAACGACGTCGACAAAGGATTTGAGACCGCACTCAAAACTGGAAAGCCGCTGCTCGTCGTCTTCCGGTGCATCCCTTGTGAGGCTTGCGCACAGCTCGATCAAAGCATCGTCGAGCGCAATCAACGGGTGCAGGCGCTGCTGGACCAATATGTTTGCGTGCGAGTGGTCCAAGCCAACGGATTGGACCTGCGCCTATTTCAATTCGACTACGATCAGTCGTTCGCCGCCTTCATAATGAATGGCGACAAGACAATTTACGGACGTTTCGGCACGCGGTCTCATCAAACGCGTTCGGAAGAAGACGTTTCTCTGGAAGGTTTTGCCGAGGCATTGGAAGCGGGCCTTTTAATGCACTCCGCCTATCCAAGCAACAAGGCAGAACTGGCTGGCAAACGACCGCAGTCGCAGCCCGGGTTTGAAACGCCCGAACAGTTTCCCAGCCTCGTGAAGTACGCGTCCAAACTCAATTACGAAGGGAATGTGGCGGCCAGTTGTATACATTGTCATCAAGTCGGCGAGTCGATTCGCGCCGCGGTTCGCGATGATGGAAAACCGATTCCTGAAAAATTGCTGTTCCCCTACCCACACCCAAAGACTCTCGGCCTGATCATGGACCCGCAGCGCCGGTCCACCGTCTCTCGCGTCGAGGCAAATTCGGCCGCTGATAAAAGTGGCTTTCAGGACGGCGACGAGATCGTGTCGTTCAATGGTCAGCCACTATTGTCGATCGCCGACATTCAATGGGTGCTTCACAACGCCGGCGATGAAGAGGAGCTCGTTGTGTCGATTCGACGAAACGGCCAGCCGATGCAGCTTAAACTCTCCTTGACACCCGGATGGCGAAGCCGCGGCGACATTTCCTGGCGTGCCACTTCGTGGGCACTGCGCCGGATGACGACGGGCGGCCTACAGCTGGCGGACCTGCCGCCCGAAGGCCGCGCAGAACGAAATCTCGACGCCGATTCGCTGGCGCTATTGGTAACGCATGTGGGCGAATACGGCGAGCATGCCCACGCCAAACGGCAGGGCTTCCTCAAGGGAGACATCATTGTCTCGATCGCCGGCAAGTCCGGTCGAATGAGTGAATCCGATCTCTTCGCACTGCTAGTCAATCGGCCAATCGGAGAGGAGATACCTGTAAGCGTGCAGCGTGGCGGGCAACGAATGGAATTGAAGCTTTTGACACAGAAGTAACGAGCAAGTGATGCGATCACGCGCAAGCAGTGGCAGAAAATAGCGGAGGAGGGACTCGAAGTATGCGTGGATTTCCAGGGGAAAACGTACGTTCTTGCAGTTGCTGGGGATTCACTGGGGATAAATCGGGCTGAGCAGCCGTGATTTTGGGTGCCAATGCTCGCGCAAAGACCGCCGCGACGGCAATGATTCGCGCCGAGGCGAGCGGTTCCCGGCGGTTGAAGTTTGCAGTGTGGGAATCGGGCGGGCGCTCCCACAATTCCCAGAAGTAGGTACGCCGCGGCACTTCCAATGGGTGACTCCGACGGAAACAGCCCCCCGCACGACACGGTATTGTTTGGAGTCGTACGGGGACTACTCAAGCGAAGCGGCCCGCGACCCAGCCAGCCAACCATTGGCTAGACCTAACTTGGAATCGTCTCTGTGCCACCTGGAAGCGGCCGAGCCGCGGCAGAGCGGGTGGAGGGTCGTCGGAGTGGCATGAGTGAGGCAACCAACTTCAGCAAGTGGGCGTGCTTGACTCGTGGTCGAAATGTGATTCGTACCGCGGCCCTTGCAATTGGAGATTTGCGTCACCAGCGTCTCCGCGTCGCTGGCGATCGGGAGATAGACGCTGATGGTACGTGGACTTCACGCTACTGCGGTCGATGCGGTTAGACCAAGGGCGCGATCCTCATGTGAAACGACAGAATCCGTCGGGCGTCGTGGTAACCGCGGTGCACCGAGCCGCCGCCTACCTGCGAGCCTCGCGGTGATCGATGACCAGGGGGCCCCATGACCCTTGGAATGTTTGCCACACCACGGGGGCTTTCTGAGATACCGGTGATCATCTATCTGCCAAAACATGCGATGCCAAAAACAAACTTTACTTTGAAATTGGCGCGGCGACTTGATGTGGCTGGACGACCGATCGAAGCTTGAACTGGTGTCCTCGGTCAAAAGGCAAAAAGCAGTCGTTAGCGCCATCAAATCGATCGCGGCAGCCGCATTAATTCAAGCGAGATCGTTACTTCGGTGGGGCTTACCGGAGCACGATAGCGAACAGCCGTTGCGACCTAGGTCGATGCGACCAGAATGGAAGCCGGCTTGCTTGCTTCGGTCGATTTCACCGAAGCAAGTTAATACGTTCGGCAAGTCCGGCGGCGTGTCGCTACCGACGTAGGTAAGAGTATCTATACGATCGCAGGACGACGTCGCCGGAGGAGGTTCTGCGGTGCAAGAAGCTCCGATGCGACGGCAACTTGGCACTTTGATTTCCGGCATGAGTTTAGACATCCGGGATGCGGATACTCAACTGACATCGAGTACGGCGAATAGTGCCTGCAAACGAACGTTTTCCGACGAATGGTCCCATTGAATATTTATGCTGGAAATCACTGTTTTGCCCGCCAAAAAACCCTTCCGCGATACATTGAGCAGGCCGGCGAGTAATTGTGGCCATTGTGTTTCGCGAAGGGCGGCGTAGGATCACGCCACGACTGCGAAGTTGTCGGATGACTAAATAGAGAGCAGCCCGGACGTCGGGAGGCTCGATAAAGAGTAAGCCGGCGTGGCGGAATACCTTTTGGGTGTTCCACCACGCCGGCTTTTTTGTTTTCAGTTATCCACGTGAGGGTGAGACTACGCCATTAGGCAAAAGGAAGGGGTCAGCCGACGGCGCCTCGCCCTGGTTCGGGAATTTGAGAGGGCCGTTTTTAGTTGTTGCCGGGTGGACCATGTCAATCCGGCTTGTCGTTCTGTCCTCCTAAACCCGGGAGACACTCAAATTGGATTGCCTGAAATGATCGCTGTTTTCGTCCGCTCATTTCTGCGCGCCGTGTCGCGGCGCTTGAATGCGCAGCAACCATTGAAAGTCGTTTCACTTCCCCGATGCCCCGATGTTCTTGCCTCAAAAGGAAAGATCTCCATGAAAGTCAGACTAGCCTGTGCCGCCGTGGCCGTCGTATGCCTCTTAGGGCCAGCTCGATTGTCGGCCGACGAGGTGACCGATTGGAACAACGTCATGCTCGAGGCCATCCGGGTGGACTCGATGAACGGGCTCCGAGCAGACGCGGGTCATGGCGATGACGCACACCGCAATCTACGATGCGGTGAACTCGATCGATGACACGCATTTTCCGTATCACGTCAATTTGAACGTTCCGAGCACGACGAGCCGCGAGGCCGCCGCGGCTCAGGCGGCTCACGATGTGCTGGTGAACGTGTTTCCGGCGCAGCAGGCGACGCTGGCCACTGCACTCAACAACAGCTTGAGCGGCATTCCCGCCGGACCCGCAAAGACCGATGGCATCGCGCTGGGCAGCTCCGTGGCCGGCAGCATCATCGCCCTGCGGGCGAATGATCACAGCGGCGACACGACGCCGTACACTCCGGGCACGCTGCCGGGCCAATGGCGGCCCACGCCGCCGGGATTCGCGCCGGCGCTATTGCCAAATTGGGCGACGGTGACGCCGTGGACTATGACCAGCGGTTCGCAATTCCGCGATCCCGTGGGGCCGCCGGCGCTTTCGAGCGCCGCGTATGCGGCGGAGCTCAACGAAGTCAAAGCCATCGGAGCGGTCAACAGCGCCACGCGCACGGCTGACCAGACCAACATCGCGCGCTTCTGGGCTAGTGGCGGGGGAACCTCGCAGCCGACCGGCCACTTTAACAAGATCGCGCAGACAGTCGCCGCCGCGGAAGGCAACACGCTCAGTGAGAACGCGCGCATGTTCGCGCTTGTGAATCTGGCCGAGGCCGATGCGGCTGATCGTCTCGTGGGACAACAAGTACCACTTCAACTTCTGGCGGCCGGTCACCGCGATTCAGTTGGCCGACCAGGACGGCAACGCCGCCACCGAGGCCGATCCCAACTGGCTACCGCTCCTCACCACGCCGCCGTATCCCAGCCACACTTCCGGCCTCTCCACGGTCGGCGGCGCGGCGGGTGAAATCCTCAAGCAGTTCTTCGGCACCGACAATATCAGCTTTACCACGACAGCTCGCCGGGCATGGGCGATCGGATGTTTACCAGCTTCTCGCAAATGTCGCAGGAGGTCGCCGACAGCCGGATGTACGGCGGGATTCACTTCCGCTTCGAAGACGAGCTCGGCCGGGACGACGGCATCGCTCTCGGCCAGTTTGTCTTTGCCAACGAGCTACGGCCGATTCCCGAGCCTGGCACATGGGTCCTGCTGGTTCTAGGTTTGGTCGGCTGCCTCGCTGGGCGACGGTCAGGCCGCGTCAGCTAATGAAGAGACCAAGCGGTTCGCCATCAGTTGGCAGCCGCTTTTTCCATTTCCCACTCCGAGGAAATCACACGCGACGCGGAGCGTCTCATCGCACATCAGAAACCCGTCAATATGTGACACGCGTTATCAATC
>CAWAZX010000031.1:0-24410 GCA_963786455.1 uncultured Planctomycetota bacterium
ACGCGGCAAGTGTCCGAATCAATACGGAATCCCCAGTTTGCGATAGATGAAACCGAGTAACCAGAGGGGCCCTATCAGCAGGAACTGTAAGTCCTGAAAAAACGACGGCTTCTTGCCTTCGATCCGATGTCCGAGAAATTGGCCAATCCAAGCCAGTGCAAACGCGATCAGGGCCCACTGCCAGACGGGGACTGAACTCGTGCGCTCCAGAACTGCGATGACGCCGATCACAACAGCGAAGAACAACAACATGCCGATCGCCAACGGAATTGACAGACGTACGTAGAAAATCATCGCAATTGCCAGGAAGAGCGTGGCCCAATTCATGTATGGGATCTGTTGCATCCAAGTCGGAGTGGGGATTTCCCAAAAGAACGCGATCACACAAGCCGCAATCAGTGGAACACAGATCCAATGAATAAACTTGTTGAGGCGATTCTGATGGCTCGCACCGTATTCCTCAAACCATTGATTCGCTGTTTTGGTGGCCATGCAACTTGACCTTAGCTCGCCAGTGACAGCGATGATGATCGTACGATTCCTCACTCGCCGGCATATTTTAGATACACTCACGGACCAGAATCACACTGGTCTCTCGCACCAGGCGACGCCCTACGTTGGATATCATTATAGCCGGATTCTTGAACCTCCAAACGATGCGTATAAAATCGGTTAGTCAGGATCGACCATGTCGCCGATCCGTAATTCGGATCGACGCAACATCCACCCCCAAAAATTAAGGCGCCGACGTCGCCCCCGCCAAAAAGCACAATGGCTGCGACTGGACGAGTATCGTCTCGGGCATCACGTGCACCGCAATCTGCAGTGTCGGCCACGATTTACACCAAACAAATCCGCCGTGCACACAAGATAGTGCGAGTCCCCGGCGGACCAATCACCCTACACGGTTTTGATTTGTGATCGTAGAGGTCATATCTGAACGACTCGGTGTGGTGCACACCTCGATCTGCCCATCGTGCCGCGGGCGTTTGCGACTTGTGCACTGCCATACTCACTGTTCGACGACCATTCGAACGTGTTGCAACAAGAGTACGATGGACAAGAAACAACAGGATAGGCACGACAGGCCAACAAAACCCGGCCATTCCGTCATCCATGTTGGCCAAGGCGCGGCGACATCCATGGTAAAGTGCGTTTCGATGGGCGTTGACGCATGTCTACGGAAACGCAAACAGTGACGTCCCAGGTGCCTGCTCTGGCAACTCGACCGGGCTGCCCTTAAGAGCTTATTCGTTGCCGCTTCGACCGTCGCTGCCGTGCGAACAACAGGGACGGTCGAATCGCGATGCCTTAATTCCACGACAACCTGGGCTTCTTTGCAGACTTGTCCCATCGCAATGTTTTGCACTGCGACGCTGATATCAGTCCAACCTGCGCACATCGGCGTCGGGGAGGTAAACACCGTGATTTCTCATCGCCGTGGCGCTCAACAGCACGGACCTGCCCGCCATCTGCGCAGACGGGCTCGCACGCAATAGCGAATAACCCGGTAACGCTCATCAGGATTAGAAAAAACGCGTCATGGTAATTGTGCGCTTTGGCCAGCCAGCGACATCGTCCCCCGCATTTGCATCGGTTGATGGATAATCCACACGGCGGCAATGAACAGCAAACCACTAGCGCTGCCCACGGCATGAACGACTTCACGGCTTGCGCCGCGCTTCTCGCATTGAGCTCCGCGATACGGTACGCGGCATACAGCGATCCCAGCAAGCCGAAATCCAAAAACAATAGTTCCGCCCGCGGAATCCATGTACCCGCCTTGCGCAACATGCGCACGCCCATTCGGGCGAACCCGGCACTGTCCAGCCGTGGTCTCGGGCAAATCTTTGCGTCACCGGCCACAGGGATTGCCAGCTCGTAAACAAGTGAAACGAGTAATGTGCCAACCACATTGCAAAGCCCAACGGAACAAATGCGTAAGCGAATCGTGTCGCTGTGCATAGCGTCGATTCCCCCAGCTTTGCCCAACGTCGGCTCACGGCCGACACAATCGCCACGAGAAACAACGGTGGTATCACGAGCGCGATTAGATAGATTAACGACGTGATCGCGCCAGGGGGCAAACTGCCGAATCGCTGAGCGAGCTGATTCTGCCATTCGACGACTGGCCCGATCATGCCGGCCGCGTTGGCAAACGCCCCGAACACGAGCACGAACACAAGCGCCGCCAGATCGCAGCGCTGGCTGAAACGGCCGATGCCCGAACGAGATGGATCGCTCCACAGCGTTTGTCCCGGCGACGACTGCCAGGATGCCGACGTTCTCATGCGGGCAGGCGTGGACGCAATCAAGGCAGAACGTGCAATCGAGATTGCCGTGTTTGCGCGGCTGGAACAGGTGCGTTTCGCAACCGGGATCGTGCCGTTGCCGCGGATGCACTCCTTGGTCGTACACGACGTGCACACGGCTGGCTGCCGAACGCTAACTTCCAGAGGCGAGACGAGCGACTGGACGAAATTGAACTGACCGATCGGGCAAACGTATTTGCAGAACGCCGCGCCGCTGAAGCAAGTGTCGACGACGAACGCCGCCACGAAGTAGCCGATGGCAATCCAGGCCGTGACCCAAGGGCTGTCCCACAGAGCAAACGCTTCGTAACTCCAGAGAAATATTGCCACCAAGCCGGCTGCGAGCCACTTACTGCGCAGCCCACGCGGCCACGGTCGGCCTTTCGGAAGCCAGCGGCGCGCGAGTCTGCGCGGCAGCGTAAATGGGCATGCCATGCAGAACACATTGCCGGCCACCAAAAGGCTCAAGATCAGCAGTCCTCGCCAGTGAATCCAAGGCAGCGTGCCGGCCAGATTCATCGGGCTGACTTGCGGGCCGTTCAGTCCATCGAAGATGACGACCGCAGCGAGCATCATCATGAGTAACTGCATAGCGGGACGTGCCAACCGCCAACGGAGGAAGCGTCCGACCAGCGGCACACGCATCAAATCGAATGCCGGCGCGGCGGCTGACGGCAGGCGCGAATCGAGGATGGGAAGTAGCGGCGACGGCGTAACGCGCTGCCGCGGTCTCACTCACAGCTTTCCGCTGCTCTGCTTCACGCGGTGAGTTGAATAGATAGCTCACACCGATCCAGAACAGCGGCAACAAGAACGCGATCGATCCTGGCACCCACATCAGCACGCCGGCTGTTGCCTGATCGTCGAGCGCCGAGATTCCGGCCAACCGCGGGACTCGCAAATAGTACGGATACAGCACGACCGGCGAAAAGGTCAGCCAGGCGGCGAGCACGTGTTTTGCACGTCGGCCAGCAGCAGATAGGGAAACAGCAGCCAGCGCGACCAGCTTGGACGGCTCGGATAGGGCCGCACGACGGGATACCAAAACAGCAACGCACTTGCCAAGAAACATGCATGTTCGACAACGTGCCAATTGTCCTGGCTTAGCCCCAACTCGTAGCCGCGCGGCGTGTGCCACAGCCAGGTCGTGCCGACATAGAGCGGCCAGGCCACGAATGGGTGCGTGAGGAAGGCGAAAGCATCGCGCAACGGCCGCCAGCGGAGCAGCGGTACGACCCAATAGGTGCGAATGGGTCGGGCAGGCCGCGCAGGATCGGGAACAGCGGCCAGCCGAGCCAGATGAGCGGCGGGGCGATCATCATCAGCAACAGGTGCTGCAGCATGTGAACTTGCAGCAAGAGCGACGCGAACGGCTCGATCGGCGAGGCAAGGGCGAGATAAATCGCCGCGAGCCCGCCGAGAAATGCGGCCGGCCGGCCGAAGTGCCACCGCTCCGGATCACGGCGATGAAGCAATCGCCAGCCGCGCAAATAGATGGCGCCCGAGATGAAGAGACGTGACCGCGAGCCAAGGCGCGAAAGGCCACGAGCGCAGGAAAGCGTCAAGTGTTGGATTCATGGCCGCAGCATCTAATGGGCACTTTCGGACGTCGCGAAGGATTTGTCGGCCGCACCGGCGGCGGGCTGGCCTTCCGGCCGGAGGCTGACGAGGAAAGCGACCAGCGCGTCCATCTCGGCCGGGCTCATCTGTTTGCCGTAGGCCGGCATGTTGCCGCCGCCGGGCGTGCCGTTGCTGATCTGATCGATCAATTGGTTGCGCGTCATCTGTGTGCCGACGTGGTCAGGTCGGGCCCGCGGTCCCCGCCGACGCCGTCGAGCGCGTGGCAGTTGCGGCAATTCTTGTACTGAAACACGAGCGCGCCTTGCAGTTCGACCGGCTTACTGCGCGTGACCATGTGCTCGGGAATCGGGTCGGCGGTCCAGGCAGTCATCTCGGGCGACCAGGGCGCGGATTCCCTCGTAGGTCAATGCCCCGAGCGTCGTGTAGATGACGATCACACCTAACACCGCCACCGGCCGGCGACTGGGGGCCGCTCGCCGCGGTTGTTGATGAACGGCACCAGCAGCAGAGCCACGACGAGAACCACCGGAAACACGAGCATGATGAACGTCTCGATGGCGGGCGGGCTCAGCGACAGCAGCGCGAACAGCCACAGGAACGGCCACTCCGGGCGCGGATTTGCGTCGGGCAGCGCGGATCGGGCGGCCCGGTCGGTCCCTTGGGGCCAAGCAGCGCGGCGATCACGACGACGACCGTCACGGCCAGCGCCGAGAACAGGATGTCTTTCAACATCGCATCGCCCAGGAACGGGACGCCCGACTTGAGCTCGTTGTGATAGTCGGCGTCGTAGGTACGCGGATCGACGACCTGGCCCGGGACCGGCGGCGCGCTGACTCCACACTTCAGCACCAGCCACAGATGGATCGCCAGGAAGAACATCAGTGCACCGGGAATCACGAACACGTGCAGCGCGAAGAAGCGGCTCAGCGAATCGCCGCCGATGATCGGGCCGCCGAGCAGCATGTCGACAACCCACGGCCCGATCACCGGCACGCGGCCGGCCATCGAGCCGGCGACCGCGAGGCCCCAGTACGCATCGGGATCCCAGCGGAGAATCTGTCCGCTGAAGAACATGCCCATCGTGCAACAGAGCAGGAACACGCCGACGACCCAGGTCAGCTCGCGCGGATACTTGTACGCCCCGTGCAGAAAGACTTGCGTCATGTGCACGAGCAGCATCACGACCATGCCGGAGCCGGCGTAGTAGTGCAGGGCTCGCAGAAACCAGCCGAGCGGCTGCTGGTAGTCCAGGAACAGCAGGCTTTCGTACGCTTTGTCGGCCGCCGGCACGTAGACAAGCGCCAGCCCGATGCCGGTGACGATCTGAATCAGAAAGAACGTGAGCGACGCGCTGCCGAAGACGTACCACCAGCCCATCGGGCCGTCGATGGCGCGAGGCACGGGATGCCGCATCATCGGCAACAGCGTGTCGCTGAAGCCGAGGCGGGCATCGAACCAGTTGCCGATTGTTTTGAGCCAGCCGAACATGGGCGTCGCCTTTTGTCGTCAAGCGTTCTGCGACGAGTGGGTCTTGCAGCGTCGGATAGTGAGGAGCTTGGATCTCGCAGCCGGCCGCTCTGCACGCGCCACGCGCAGTGAAACAAACCGCGCGGCGGCGGACCGGACGCATGCTCGCCATCGGCGTAGTAGACGCCGCCGTGGCAGGGCACATGAACAGGCCCGATTGCTGGAACCAGCTAACGGGGCAGCCGAGGTGGGCGCAGTTGACCGATAGCACGAGGAACTGATCCTCCCGTTCGTCATTCTTGCCCTCGTAGCGCACGTACACGCCGGTGAGCGCGGTGATGCCGTCCCAGGGTTGGCGCAGCGGGTTGTCAAAGTCGATCCGACGCGTCTCGTTGAGTGGAAAGTCGGTGACAGGCCCCAAGTCGACCCAATCGACCGAGTCGCTTTCGCAGGCCGAAAAAGTATCCGACGACCGGAATGCTCAAGCACGGTGGCCGCGATCGCGCCGCAGATGGCCGTGCACCATCGCAGGAACGTGCGACGACCGCTTGGCGACGGGGCGATTGCGACTTCACAAGGAGTTGGCGAATCCATGGTTATGTCTCCATAGTCACCAACTGCCAAATCATTGCTGGGCAGTGTCAGCGACATTTTTAGTCGGCCCGCCAATCGGCGAGCAGTGCCACCAGGTCGTCGATTTCCGCAGAGGTGAGTGGTTGGAAGTCGGCTGGGCGGCCGTCGCTGCTCGGCGTACGTTGGCATGCCTAGATCGGGGCGGCCGGTGATGATGATGCGGCGAAGCGCTTGATCGCTGATCAGCGCGAGAAACGCAGGCGCGTTGATTGCGCCACCCGTTGCACCGTTACGTTCGCCACCAGTTCCGTTCGGTCCGTGGCAACCAGCACATGCGCGCTCAAATACCATTGCCCCGCGTTCTCGGCTGCCCGACATAGATTGCTCGCCTTGACTATTGGCAATATGTATAAGGGGGAGGTGTCCCTTCGAGCGGCGTGTTCGATTTCCAATGCGATTTGATTCCCTCGGCAAGCACATTCACTTGAGCATCCGTGAGCGAGCCGCCGTTCGCATGCGCGAACGGGGGCATCGGCGTGCCGGTTCGTCCATTGCGAATCACGCGGAGCAGTTCGTCGTCGGGCATAATTGCGACGAAGAGTGGATCGTTGGAGGTGGCGCGGGGCCTAGCTCGCCGGTAACACCGTGGCAGCCGCGCAGTTAGTTGCGAATAACTGATTGAAATCAAGGATTTGATTCGGTATCACAGGTCGATTGGCCGGATTGGGCTTACCGGGCGGATTGCAGCCTGAGACGAAGCGTCATGAATGCGATTGCCGCTAAAAGCCAGCAAATCACGGGACCGCGAAGCCGGCTTGTGACGGGATAGTAATACATGGCCGCGCAAATCCTGCCGACTAAATTGCGACAAACTCCCGGCGTTGATCGGGCCCTTTCCCGGCGGGCGGAATGTGGACTTGTTCGGATCGCACCACGACAATCGCCGCCACAATACCAAACACAAACTGGGATACGACAAACCAGGGCCAATCGACGCGCTCTTGCAGCACTGGATTCACGACGCCCATCATGCCGTAGCTCATGGCGGTCCAAAGTAGCGGCATCAACAATCCGCCCCATGCGAGCGGCCCGGGAATCGCCGGCACCCGCGGCAGCACGAGGGCGAACGCCAGTCCGAAGCTGAGCGACAACACCGCGTGAATCATGAGCGCGGCGGCGAACCAAGTCGGCGTGATATTGCTTCCAATTGCGCGGCCGTTGGCTCGAACGTCGTAGTGCATCGCCATGGCGGCGAGCAAATTGACCGGATACCAAATGCCGTGTCCGGCGGCCAGACTCCAGAGGAGCGCGGGAATCGGCATCAGCAGTCCGCCGACCGCGCCGCCGATCAAGCCGGCCCGGATGGCGCCGCGCTCTTCAAGCAGCATGAAGACAACTGCCGCCACCAGGCCGAAGACGAATTGCGACACCACGAACCAGGGCCATTCGATGCCCTCGCGGACGCCTGGATTCACTGCGCCCAGCGCGACGTAGCTCACGGCGGTCCAGAGCAGCGGCATCAGCAGCGCGCCCCAGGCGATCGGCTTGCGAATGTTGGGCAGCGTCGGCATCAGGACTCCGTAGATCATACCGAGGATCAGCGACACGACGACGTGAATGACAATGCCCAAGACGAGCAGCGCAGGATGGAATTGCTCCAACTCGTTCGACGCTCATGCTACCGACGCCGGGGAGCACCATGCCGGCGAGCAAATTCACGGGCCACCAGATGCCGTGACCGCTTAATACTCCGTAGACCAATGCCGGCAGCGGCATCACGAGCCCGCCGACAAGGCCGCCCTTGATGCCCGCGGAAACCGGATGGACTTTCACCGGCAGCCGCAGGCGATAGCCGGGCATGCCCTGCCGCAGTTCGTGCGACTTCACCGGGTGCAGGTGTTACGGGCTGCGGTCGCAGCGACGGCTCGACGCGCGGTTCTCGACAGTGGCCGCGGCCGGGCAAAAGTTGCGCGATCCACATTCCCAGCCCAGCGACGAACACGACTCCACCGACGAACAAGAACGCCAGGCTCGTGGCCACGCCCATCGCCGCGAGCACGATGCCGACGGCCAGCACCAGCGGCGCGGCGGTCGGCTTGGGCATGTCGACCGTAGAGGATTCGTTTGTGGTATGCGATTCGTTCATCATGCCACGCCACTCCGGCTCGCGACATAGACCACGAGGAACACCACAATCCAGACCGCATCGACGAAGTGCCAATACCACGCGACCAGCTCGACGCCCGTGCGATGCTGCTTGGTCACTTCCCGGCCGAGCGACAAGGCCAGGACGATCAGCATGACAATCACGCCCACGGTGACGTGCAGGCCGTGGAAGCCGACCAGCGTGTAGTACGTGGTGCCGAACAGATTGCGGCTGATCGTGAGATGATGCTCGTTGATCAAGCTCGTGCCACTCGACGGCCGTGCCCACGAGAAACGCGATGCCAAGGGCGATCGTGGCCGCCAACAAGACGGCAAAACGTTCGTTGCTGTCCGCGTTCGAGCGACTCGCTCCGCCAGGTGGATCACGACGCTGCTCGAAAGCAGGCAGATCGTGGAGAGGATCACCAGCGGCAGCGACAATGCTTCGGCCGGCGTGGGTCCGACGACGTCCTTGCCCATGAACGCCACATACGTGACGATCAGCGTGCCGAAGAACGCCACTTCCGAGAGCAGAAAGCTCGCCATGCCCCACTGAGCTGGGTTGAGCGTTGCTCCGGCGAAATCGGCGGCGGCACCGGAAGTTCGCTGGCGGGTTGGGTCATGGTCATGGTCGAAGCAAATTCTGGCTCATCACTCGTACTGCCAATCCGGATCGTCCGGATGTTTCAGGTCCCACAGCGGCCGGCGGCTGTGGACGGTCGGCGACCTCTTCGAAGTTGTACGACGGCGGCGGCGAAGTGGTCGTCCACTCCAGCGTCCAGGCGTCCCACGGGTCGTCGCCGGCCGGTTTGCCCTTCCGATAGCGAGACGATGAGGTTGTAAACGAAGATCGCGTAGCTCGGCGCTTGAATGAGGGCACCGAGCGTGCTGAGCTGATTCCAGATCTCCCAGCCGCGGCCGGCTTCGTAGGTGTAGATGCGCCGCGGCATGCCCAGCATGCCGGAGACGTGCATCGGCCCGAACGTCAGGATGAAGCCGATGTACAGCAGCCAGAACTGCCAGCGGGCGAGCCGCTCCGAGAGCATCCGGCCGGTCACTTTGGGATACCAGTAGTAGATGCCCGGCGAACGTGCCGAACAGCGTGCCGCCGATCAGCACCCAGTGGAAATGGCCGACGACGAAGTAGCTGTCGGAGAGCTGGAAGTCGAACGGAGCGGCGCCAGCATGATGCCCGTCAGCCCGCCGATCAGGAACATCGACAGGAAGCCGAATGCGAACAGCATCGGCGACGCGAAGCGGATGCGTCCGCCGTACATCGTGGCCAGCCAGTTGAAGAACTTGATGCCGGTCGGGATCGACACCAGAAACGTGGCGGCGGCGAAGAACAGGTCGAGCGTCCGGCTCATGCCGACGCAGAACATGTGATGCGCCCACACGCCCAGGCTGATGAAGGCGATGGCCATCGTGGCCGCGGCCATGAACTCGTAGCCGAACAGCACTTTGCGCGAGAAGACCGGGATCACTTCGGAGACCATGCCGAACACCGGCAGGATCAGGATGTAAACCTCCGGATGGCCGAAGAACCAGAACAGGTGCTGCCACAGGTAGGCCGAGCCGCCGTTGGGCACATCGAAGAAATGGGCCCCGAGCTGCCGATCGAACAGGATCATGACCAGCGCCGCGGTCAGCGGCGGGATCGCCAGCAGCATCTGGAACGCGGTCCAGAGCATCGTCCAGACGAAGAACGGCATCTTGCGCAAGCGTCATGCCCGGCGCCCGCATGCCGAGGATCGTGGCGATGAAGTTCACGGCGGCGCCGATCGTGCCGATGCCGCTGACGATCAGACCGAGCGCCCAGAAGTCGGTCGCGGCACTGGGCGAAAATGTGTTCGCCGTCAGCGGGGCGTAGGCGAACCAGCCGATGGCGGGTGCGCCGCCGGTGATGAAGCTGAAGTAGACCAGCAGCCCGCCGAACAGCGTGACCCAGAACGCCGAAGGCGTTCAGCCGCGGGAAGGCCATGTCGCGGGCACCGATCATCAGCGGCACCAGGTAGTTGCCGATGCCGATCAGAATCGGCATGCCGACGAAGAAGACCATCGTCGTGCCGTGCATCGTGAAGAGCTGGTTGAACGCGTCGTGGCCGAGAACGTCGTTGCGCGGAAAGAACAGCTGCCAGCGCATCAGCAGCGCCTCGAAGCCGCCGATCACCAGGAACACGATGCTCATCAGCACGTACATGATGCCGATCTTCTTGTGATCGACCGTCGTCGTCCACTCGTGGAGCCGCGTCGGCCAGCCCAAATCGGCGGCGGACTCGTCCAGCGCGCCGGTAAGCTCGAGGCCACGAGTTGGTTCAACGACAGACATGGTCGGGATGACTTAACGCATGCTTGGTGATGGCAGTCAGCGCAGCGTTTGCAAGTAATCGACGATCAATTGCTGCTTGCGGTCATCGAGTCCGAACGCCGGCATCAGGCAGCCGGGTTTGATCTGTCTGCGGATCGCGCACCCAATCGTGCAAGCTTCTCGGGCGTGTTTTGCACCATGCCCGAGGCGAGCGTTTCGCGGCTCATGAGGTGCGTCAGGTCCGGCGCGTACGTGCCGCGCGCCGGCGTGCCGCGCACCGTGTGGCAATTGACGCACGACTGGGCCAGGAACATCGCTTTGCCGTCGCGCATCGCCGGGTCCTCCACCGCCGGCTGCGATTCGTTCGCGAGCCACCGCTCAAATTCCTCCGGCGAGTCAACGATCACGCGGATCAGCATGTTGGCGTGCTGTGCGCCGCAGAACTCGGCGCACTGGCCGAGGTACAGCCCGGGTTCTTTGGTTTGAAGCATCAATGCGTTCACGCGGCCAGGGATCAGGTCGATCTTTCCGGCCAGCCGCGGCACCCAGAAGCTGTGACAGACGTCGGCCGATTTCAGTGTCAGGTACACGGGCCGTGCGATGTCGCCGTCGCTCACCGGCATGTGCAGTTCGTTGGCGGTGACGAAGCCAAGCGATCGGCCGTCGTATGATTCGTAGACGTATTCCCACCACCATTGATGGCCGATCACGGTGACGAACAAGGCGTTGATCGCCTGTCTTTGGCTGTGGCACGTCGGTTGCGACATCCCAGAGCGTCCGGGTGGTGACAAGCACGAGAAAGAACACGACCAGCGTGGGCGCGGCCGTCCAGGCGATTTCGATCGGCATGCTGCCGTAGACCTGAGGCGGCTCGTCCGTGTGCTCGCCCGCTGACCGGCGAAAACGCCAGACCGAATACAACAATACGCCTTCAACGACAACGAAGATCAGCCCCGTGACAACGAACGCCAGAATCGCCAAATTGACGATCGAATGGGCGCTGGGCGAAGCCGGATCGAAGATCGATAGACTTTGGGCCAGCACGGTTGCACCTGCTGTCAGTATCCTGGCCCCACGCAATCCAGGTTGCGTCCCACATTTGCGCTCTCTGAACGGATGTCGGGCGAAAGTATAACACTTGTTGGCGTAATTTCCACCCATCGCGTGTGTACGCTGTATAACCAGCATGCGATTGATGATGTTGTATGAGCGCTTGACAGCGGAAGTGCAGTGCGTGCCGCTCGACGTCGAAGAAAACAACTTTTTCAGGCGACAAGAGTTTTCGGCGAGCAGGTCACAATTTGCCTAATTTGGCCGCGGCCACGCGCAGAGTTAGGATGAAGTCACATTATGACCATGAATCCCGAACAAATGCGACTTAACGGATCATGATGCGGGAAAAGCGGATTGGAAGCGCTGGGGCACCTATCTTAGCGATCGTGCCTGGGGCACCGTGCGCGAAGACTATAGCGCCGACGGCGATGCCTGGAATTACTTTCCGCACGATCATGCCCGCAGCCGAGCGTACCGCTGGAATGAAGACGGCATCGGCGGCTTCTGCGATGCAAAGCAGCACCTCTGCTTGGCAGTCGCGCTATGGAACGAGAAGGATCCGATCTTAAAGGAGCGGATGTTCGGGCTGAGCAATCAGCAGGGGAACCACGGCGAGGACGTGAAGGAATATTACTTCTTTCTGGACGGCACGCCGACCCACTCGTACATGAAGATGCTCTACAAGTATCCACAGGTAGAGTATCCCTACGACGACCTCGTCAAAGTCAACGGCCAGCGCGATCAGTCGCAGCCAGAGTATGAACTGTTCGACGCGATAAAGAATGACTTCCTCGCGAATCGCTACTTCGACGTGTTCATCGAATACGCGAAGGCTAGCCCGGAGGATATTCTATGCCGGATCACGGCGATCAACCGCGGGCCCGACGGCGGCGCCGATCCATATTCTGCCGCACTTGTGGTATCGCAACACTTGGTCGTGGCAGCCGGGGGCGATGCGGCCAGTGATCAAACAGGACGAGTGCCGGGAGCGGCGTCCACGACCCATCGCGAAATTGGGTCGCGGTATTGGTACACGCGGGCCTCGGATGGCCAGGCGGTCGAATTGCTGTTCACCGAGAACGAGACGAATTTCCAGCGGATCGATAACGCGCCGAACACATCGCCCTACGTGAAGGATGGCATCCACGATGCCGTCGTCGGCGGGAACCCGCAGGCCGTGAATCGCAAACAGGGCAGCAAGATGGCGGGCCATGCGAAGGCAAACGTGCCGGCCGGCGGCAAGTTTACCGTCGACGTTCGCTTTTCGCCGCAGTCGCTGGCCGAACCGTTTGCCGATTTCGACGTCGTGCTGGCCGACCGCGTCGCCGAAGCGGACGCGTTCTACAAGGCCTTGCAGCCGGCAGCACTCGGCGCCGACGCAGCAACTGGTCGCCCGTCAGGCATTCGCCGGGTTGCTGTGGTCGAAGCAGTACTACCACTACGACGTTTACCGTTGGCTAAAGGGCGACCCGACCGAGCCGCCGCCGCCCGACTCGCGCTGGAAAGGACGCAACTCGACGCTGGAAGGAACTGCACAACGCCGACGTGATTCTGATGCCCGATACGTGGGAGTATCCGTGGTATGCATCCTGGGACCTGGCGTTTCACTGCGTCGCGATGTCGCACATCGACCCGGCCTTCGCCAAAGAGCAACTGCTGATGATGGGCTACGAGTGGTATCAGCACGCCAACGGCCAGTTCCCGGCCTACGAATGGAATTTCGACGATGTGAATCCGCCCGTGCAGTGTTGGGCGGCGTGGCGCGTCTACCAGATCGAGTTCGAGAAGACGGGCGTTCGGCGACACGCAGTTTCTAAAGCGCATGTTTCAGAACGGGATGCTCAATTTCAGCTTCTGGGTCAACCGCAAGGACAGCAGCGGCCGCGACGTGTTCGGCGGCGGCTTTCTGGGAATGGACAACATCGGCTGCTTCGATCGCGATCAAGCCGCTGGCCGACGGCGGCCAGCTCGAGCAAAGCGACGGCACGAGCTGGATGGCGCTCTACTGCGATCACCATGCTCACCATCGCGGCCGAGCTCGCGGCGAGCGAGCCGTTCTACCAGAACATGGCGATCAAGTATTTCGAGCACTTTCTCTACATCGCCCACGCCATGACGAACATGGACGGCGCGGGGATCGATTTGTGGGACAGCGAGGACGAGTTCTTCTACGACGTGATTCTGCTCCCCTCGGGCGAGAGCATTCCGCTCAAGATTCACTCGATGGTCGGTCTGGTGCCGCTGTTCGCCGTGTTCGTCGCCTCGCCGACAGCGCGACGCAGGGCTTGGAAAACTTCAAGAGCTGGGCGAAGTGGTTTCTGGAGAATCGGCCCGACCTGCTGAAGAACGTTGCCCCGGTGATGGACGCCGGGCAGAATGGAACGCGAATGCTGATGTCGATCCTGTCGACCGAACGGCTCACGGCCGTGCTGCGGCGCATGCTCGACCCGGAGGAGTTTCTCTCCGACTACGGCATTCGCTGCGCTGTCGCGCTATCACCTCGCATCATCCGTATCGAATTCGAGGCCGACGGGCAGAACGTTTGAGGTCAAGTACACTGCCGGCGGAGTCGGATAGCCGGCTATTCGGCGGCAACTCGAATTGGCGCGGCCCGATCTGGTTTCCCGTCAACTACATGATCATCCGCTCGCTGCACGAGTTCTGCGTCCTACTACGGCGACAGTCTCAAAGTCGAGTGCCCCACCGGCTCCGGCCAGATGGTGCACTCTCGACGAAGTCGCCGCGCGAACTCGCGCGGCGGCTGACGAACATCTTCCTGCGCGACCCGGCTCGCGGCGGTCGGCGGGCCGTGTGGGGTGATAACGAATATTTCCAGACCGATCCCCATTGGCGCGACTGCGTGCCGTTCTTCGAGTACTTCAACGGCGACACGGGCGCAGGCGTCGGCGCGAGTCATCAAACCGGTTGGACGGCGCTCGTGGTTTCGCTGCTCTACGAATACTGGGAACAGGATGGCGCTGCTTAAGATCGCCGCCGGCCGTTCGTTTCCGATCGGTGCGACCGTGGGCGACGGCGGCGTCAACTTCTGCGTGTATGCCAAGCACGCTGACTGCGGTCGAGCTGCTGCTGTTCGATCGCGCGGATGATGCGCAGCCGGCGCAAACCGATTACCCTCGATCCGCAGCAAAATCGCACCTACGACTACTGGCACGTGTTCGTGCCCGGCGTCGAGGCGGGCCAGTTGTACGGCTACCGCGTCTCAGGTCCGAACGATCCCGCGGCCGGGCTTGCGATTCGATCCCCAAAAACTCCTCGTGGATCCGTACGCACTGGCGGTCGCGAACACCGAGAACTATCAACGGTCGAAGGCCGCCGCCGCCGGGCGACAACACGGCCGCGGCCATGAAGAGCGTGGTCGTCGATCCGTCGCAATACGATTGGGAAGGCGACACGCCGATCGTGCGGCCGTTCATCGACACGGTCATCTACGAAATGCACGTCGCCGGGTTCACGCGGAATCCGAACTCCGGCGTCGCACTCCGCCAAACGCGGCACTTACGCCGGCCTCATCGAGAAGATTCCGTACCTCGTCGATCTCGGCATCAAGACCGTGGAGCTGATGCCGGTGCAGCAGTTCGACGCTCAGGCCGCGCCGACCGGCACAAACTACTGGGGCTACCAGCCGATTGCGTGGTTCGCGCCGCATCGCGCGTACAGCTCGCAAACCGACGCGGTCGGCCCGGTGAACGAGTTTCGCGACATGGTGAAGGCGCTCCACCGGGCCGACATCGAAGTAATTCTCGACGTCGTGTTCAACCACACGGCCGAAGGCGACGAGAGCGGGCCCACGCTGTCGCTTCGCGGGTTCGACAATCCGACGTATTACATTCTCGATCCGCCGAACCAGGCCAAGTACGTCGACGACACCGGCTGCGGCAACACGATCAATGGCAACGAACCGGTGGTGCGGCGGATGATCCTCGATTGCCTGCGCTATTGGGTCGAGCAGATGCACGTCGATGGCTTTCGCTTCGACCTGGCGGCCAGCCTGTCGCGCGGCGAGGACGGTCAGCCGCTCGCCCATCCGCCGATTCTGCTCGACATCGAAGCCGACCCCGTGCTGGCCGGGACAAAGATCATCGCCGAAGCCTGGGACGCGGCCGGGTTGTATCAAATCGCGAACTTCTGCGGCGATCGCTGGGCCGTGTGGAATGGCCAGTTCCGCGACCACGTGCGGCGGTTCGTAAAGAGCGATGTGGGAACAGTCGGCGCGCTGGCCGACAATCTGGTGGCCAGTGCAAACCTCTTTCAGCAATCAGGCCGACTGCCGAGCCGCAGTGTCAATTTCATCACCGCCCACGACGGGTTCACACTCAACGATCTGGTCACATACAACGACAAGCACAACGAGGCCAACGGCGAAAGCAACCGCGATGGCACGAACGACAACGAGAGTTGGAACTGCGGCGTGGAAGGCCCCACCGAAGATCCCGCGATCGAAGCCCTGCGTCGGCAGCAAATAAAAAACTTTTTCACGATTTTGCTTATGTCCGAAGGCCGGCCGATGCTGCTCATGGGCGACGAGGTGCGACGCACGCAGCACGGCAACAACAACGCCTATTGCCAGGACAACGCACTTTCGTGGTTCGACTGGGACGACGTCGCTCGACACGCCGACATCCTCCGATTCGCTCGCTCGCTCATACAATTTCACCAAGAATCGGCCGTTTTTCGCGATCGCGCATTTTGGAGCCAGCCGGGAGCTACTAAAATCACATGGCATGGCGTTCGGCTAAACGAGCCGGATTGGGGCGACGCTTCACATGCGCTGGCGTTCGAGTTGATCCATCCGGAGACGCAGGAACACCTGCACGTGATGCTGAATGCTGCTTGGGAGCCTTTGGCGTTCGATCTGCCAACGACGCCAGTCGGCCGACGCTGGTGCCGACTCGTCGATACGTCGTTGGCGACGCCGCAGGATTTCGCCGAGCCGCCGTTGCCGCTGCCCGCAGAGCAACAGACTTATCCGTGCCAAGCTCGCTCGTCCGTGATTGTGGTCGACTGTCCAGGAGCGAAGAATCCATGACTACACAATACGACGTCATCATCATTGGTAGTGGCGCTGGTGGAGGAACGCTGGTCCGTCATCTCGCGCCCTCGGGCAAACGCATCTTGCTTCTCGAACGAGGCGACTGGTTAAAGCGCGAGCCCGAGAACTGGAGCGCCGAGGAGGTGTTCGTCAACAATCGATACGTCTCCCCTGACATCTGGCACGACAAGCACGGCAAGGCGTTTCAGCCAGGCGTCCACTACTACGTGGGCGGTGCGACCAAGATGTACGGTGCCGCCCTCTATCGACTGCGCCAGGAAGACTACGGCGAGCGTCAACACCAAGACGGCATTTCACCAGCGTGGCCAATTTCCTACGCAGAGATGGAGCCGTACTACCTGAAGGCCGAGCAGGTTTACCAGGTCCACGGTGCGCGCGGTGAAGACCCGACCGAGCCGCCGGCAAGTGGGCCTTATCCCTTCCCGCCGGTTTCCCACGAACCGCGGATCCAAAAGCTGGCCGATGACCTGACACGGGCGGGATATCATTCCTTTCACTCCCCGTGCGGGATCATGCTGCATGAAGCGGAAATGCCTTTCAGCCCCTGCGTACGTTGCATGGACTGCGATGGATTTCCCTGCCTGGTCCACGCCAAAGCGACGCGGAAGTGCTGGGCGTGCGACCGGCTCTTGAATATCCCAACGTCACGCTGTTGACAAACGCGCATGGTCATTCAAGCTCGCCACCAATCCGGCCGGCACGGCGGTCACGGATGTCTTGGTGAATCACAACGGGCAGACCGAAACGTATCAAGCCAACATCGTGGTCGTCTCCTGCGGTGCCGCCAACTCGGCCAAGCTGCTGCTCATGTCGGCCAACGATAAGCATCCGAGCGGTCTTGCCAACGGTTCAGACCAGGTTGGACGCAACTACATGTTTCACAACAGCCAAGCCGTTTTGGCGATCTCCAAGGAGCCTAATCCGACCAAGTACCAGAAGACGCTTGGCCTTAATGATTTTTACTTTGGCATGGACGGCTTTGAGTTTCCCATGGGCAACATCCAGATGGTCGGCAAGTCGCAAGGCCCGATGTTCCGGGGCGAGAAACCGATCGAAACCGCGCTCGCGCCCCAATGGACGCTGGACGAAATCGCCCGGCACGCCGTCGACTTCTGGCTTTCGACCGAAGACCTACCCCGCCCCGAAAACCGCGTGACTGTGGATGGCAATGGCGCTATCACACTCAGTTACACTCCGTCCAACCAAGTGGCGAAGCAGAAACTCTACGACAAACTTAAGTCGATGCTCAATCAACTCGACATGCACGACCACTTGATTCCGCGCAATCTTTACATGAAAAATGAGATCGACATCGGCGGCGTGGCGCACCAGGCAGGCACTTGCCGTTTCGGTCGCGACCCGAAAACTTCGGTCCTTGACACGAATTGCAAAACACACGAGCTGGATAATTTGTACGTCGTCGACACAAGCTTCTTCCCAAGCATCGGGGCTGTGAACCCGGCGCTAACCGCAATGGCCAATGCCCTACGTGTCGGCGATCATTTGCTGGAACGGCTGAAATAGAACACTATCTTACAAACTCAAGCCGGAGTCGAAGCCATGAGTCTTAAAGGAAAAGTAGCCATCGTGACCGGCGGCAACAGCGGAATTGGCATGGCGATCGTGTTGGAACTCGCGCGGCAGGGTGCGAATATCGTGATTGATTATATTTCCCACGCCAACGCGACGGACGAACTGGAAAAGCAAGTCGTCGCGCTTGGCGACAAAGCGATTGGCGTCAACGCTGATGTCAGCAAGGTCGCGGACCTCGAGAATCTCGTTTCTGCGGCGGTCGCGCAGCTCGGCCGGGTCGATATCATGGTCAACAACGCAGGCATCGAAACGCGCACTTCCGTACTCGATACAACGGAAGCCCAGTACGACAAAGTGCTCGCCGTGAATCTGAAGAGCGCTTTCTTCGGCACTCAGGTCGCAGCAAAACAAATGATCAAGCAGGGCCAAGGCGGCCGGATCATCAACATCACGTCCGTCCACGAAGATTGGCCGATGCCCGGCAATACGGCTTACTGCTTGTCCAAGGGCGGCGTTCGTATGTTGACGCGGACCGCAGGAGTCGAACTCGCTCCGCACAATATATTGGTGGTCGGTGTGGGGCCTGGCGCAGTCGCTACGCCGATCAATCTTTCCACGATGAATGATCCGGTGCTTTTGAAAAAACTCGACGCAGCCATTCCGCTCGGACGCATGGCAAAGCCAGAAGAAATCGCCAGCGTCGTCGGCTTCCTGGCCGGAGACGGCGCGAGCTACATGACCGCGACGACGATCTTTGCGGATGGTGGCATCATGCAAAGCAGCCCGGGGCTTTGATCGACTCGCTACAACGTACGATCTCGGAGAACGAGCGATGGCACAGTTGCCCCATGTCGTCATTCTGGGCGCCGGATTCGGCGGAATTGGCGCAGCTCAGAAGCTGCGCGACGCACCGGTTCGTCTCACGATCATCAACAAGCACGACTACCACACGTTTCAACCGCTGCTTTACCAGGTGGCAACGGATGAACTGGCGCCATCCGAGGTCGGCCATCCCGTTCGCGAACTATTGCACCGCCACAAGAACTGGAATTTTCACCAGTGCAACGTACAAAGCATCAATCTGGCCAACAAAAAGGTAACTGTCGATGGTATGCCGGCGATAGACTACGACTATCTCGTCATCGCACTCGGGGCAGTCGTGAATTTTCATGATACCGTGGGGGCGGCGGAGCATTCCTTCCCGCTCTACACGATGCCCGACGCGATCCGGCTGCACGACCAGATCCTCAAGATGTTCGAGGCCGTCGACAGGAACCCGTCGCTCATCGATGACGGCGCACTGACATTTTGCATCGTGGGCGGCGGTCCGACCGGTACGGAACTCGCCGGGGCAATGTCGGAATTGCTGCATGCGGAATTGTCCGACGACTATCCGAACGTGCCCATCGAGAAAGTGCGCATCGTGCTGTTCGAGCACTCGCCGCACCTCCTTGCGCCCTTCCAGCCCAAGCTTCGAGACTATGCTCAAAAGACTCTTTCCGAACGAGGGGTTGAGGTTCACACCAGCGCAGGAGTCAATGAAGTCGGTCCTACGCACGTCAAACGGGCGAACGGCGACATCGTAAAGACCCATACACTAATCTGGGCAGCTGGGCTGCAACCCAGTCCGGTCGCTACGTCACTTCGTATCGAACTCGCCCCCGGCGGACGGATTCCCGTTGGTCCTCAACTGCAACTGAAGGATCACCCCGAAGTATTCGCGGTCGGCGACATCGCGTCGACGATTGATGCCAAGAGCGGCCATCCGTTGCCCGGGCTCGGCGCAGTTGCGCTGCAGGGAGGTCGTTATGTTGGCAACGCGATCACACGGCTACTTGATCGCCAGCCATTGCCCCCGTTTGAATACATTAATAAAGGCACAATGGCGCAAGTCGGTCGAGGCGCGGCCGTTGTCGAGTTGCCGGGCGGCGAAACGTTGCAAGGTCCCATCGCCTGGCTCGCCTGGCTTGGCATCCATCTCAGTTTGCTGAGCGGCGCCGAGGAGAAGACGAGCGTGTTCGTCGATTGGGGATGGAATCTAATCACTCACAAACGCGGCAAGCGAATGATCCTGAACGACGAAGGTATGGCCGCCAAATAGCTCGGCCGCGCGTTCACGTTGCGGTCGGCTGCGATTTGCCATGCCCATGCGTCGGCAGCATGCCGTGTGATTTGCCCGCTTCAGGAGCAAGCACCATGCTCAGAATTCCACCGGCACACACGAGCAGAATTCCCACGATCGAGAGCCAGTCCAATTCGTTGTGCCACACGATCCAGCCGATGAGGCCGGAGAAGATCACCACGGAATAATTGAATGGCGCGATTTGCGAAGCCGTTGCATGTTCGTAGGCCAGGATGATGAGCAGTTGTGCCAGCGCCATGAACACGCCTACTCCAATCAGCAGCCACCACTCACGCGGCGTCGGCATGCTCCATTGTGAAATGGCAAAAGGCAGCGTTGCCACCGAGCCAATCAGGAAGTAATAGAACAGAATCGTATCAGGCTGATTCTGCCCGGAAAGCTTGTTCACGCTGACCAACGCAATTGCCGAGAACAACGCCGCGGACAGCGCAATCAACGCGGACGGATTGGTAAGCAAGTCGGGACCAGGCCGAATGATCAACACCACGCCGATGAACCCGATGAACAGGCTCAGTGCAACAGGCCAGGTCACGGGAGTGCGATTCCACAGAAATGCGACGATCGGAATGAACAGCGGGGCCGCGTTGACCAGTAATACGGCGTCGACAAGCTTCATCTGGTGTACAGCCCAGAAGTAAAGCAATTGCGATAGCAGCCCCGATATTGCTCGCACGACATGCAGCGGAAACTGACTTGTGCGAAAGTCTGCAATGCCGTGTCGCAAGACCCAGGGTAGAAACAGTGCCAGGCTGATGAAGCTTTGAAAGAATCCGATGACCGGCGTAGGAACCTG
Source organism: uncultured Planctomycetota bacterium (assembly GCA_963786455.1). Lineage (GTDB taxonomy): Bacteria > Planctomycetota > Planctomycetia > Pirellulales > Lacipirellulaceae > JABDGM01. The sequence continues at coordinate 20,980 of CAWAZX010000031.1, forward strand.
GCTTGCCGCTTTGCCGAACGCGCTCATCACCGCGACGCAGAAGAAGGCCGACACGATCAGGGCGATCCCCAAATATAGCTGTCGCCTCATACGTCGGCTTTACTCCTTGCCTATCTGCCAAACGGTGTTTCGGCGATCCCGCCGCCGCCCGGCTTAACGGCAAATAAGCTGCCTGACAACGGATACTGGGCGATTTGCTCCGGTGTCAGCGTCTCACGCGCCGTCGTAATGTAGAGAACATCCAAGTTCTCTCCGCCAAAAATGCAGCCGCATGGCCGCGGCACCGGAAGCTTTATTTCACGCTCCACTTCGCCCGCGGGCGTATACCGTACCACTTTGCCAATCGCGTTGTGTACGCTCCAAACGTATCCCTCGGCATCGACAGTGAGCCCGTCTGGAAACCCTCCGCTAGCGCGATCCAGCGACGCGAACTCGCGCCGGTTCGAAATCGCTCCGGTCGCCGCATCGAAGTCGTACGCATATATGGCGTACCGAAAGCTCTCCGTGAAGTACATCGTGGAATTGTCCGGACTCCATCCCATGCCATTGGCACAACAGACATCGCGTTGATGACAAGTGGTCGTGCCGTCCGGATCAAACCGGTAGAGGGCCCCAGACGGTGCATTCCAATTCACGTTGTCCATCGTCCCCGCCCAGAACCTGCCCTGCCGATCGCACTTCGCGTCATTGAAGCGGTTGTCCGGCTTGTCTTTTTCTGGATCGCCAAGATTAGTCAGTTGGCCCGACGCGAGGTCATACAGGGCGAAGTCTTTCTTAAGCGACAACAGCAAACCGCCCTGCGGTCGCAGCGCCAGCGCCGTCACCGGCTCGGTCAATGCAAATGTTTCGTTCTTACCAGACGACGGATCAAATCGGTGGATCTTCTGACCGGTGATATCGCACCAATACAGCCGCTTCTCCAACGGCGACCACACGGGCGACTCTCCTACGATCGCCTCTTCGCGAGCAACACACTGCGCTTCGAGGGTATTCATGCGGGCAATTTAGAGAATCGACAGCCCAAGTCAAGTAAGCGTTTCACGATCCACACGCCTCAACACTCGCCGCGAACATCCGATTTTGAGAGATGCGGGACCGTATCTAAAACGGTGGGTTGACCACCAATGTAACGCGTCGATGAGTTGATGGAAGTTTCTACACGGTCCGGACTTCGCAGATACCAGCTAGACCCCATCATCAATAAACCGACCACAGGCCGGGTGTCGCCAGCTCGACCAGGTGACCGTTGGGGATGCGAAAATAAAGGCTCGTGCCGCCGCGCGGCCACACCATCTCGCCTTCGATCGAAACTCCGTGCGATTTCAGTCGCTCTCTCTAATACTCAAGTTGTGCGGAGGAAATGGCAAAGGTCAGATGAAGCTGTCCGCTGCCGTCATGTGGCGGAATGGTGCCTCCAAGGGGAACGGCTGCCCGGGTCGACGAACCCTTTGCAAAGAGCAGCAAGACTTGGCCGCCAGGGATATGAAGGGGCCGGAGTATTTGCCGTTGCCCTTCCATTTCTGCGTCCGTCCTTTCGACGGCCACCAAACCAAGAACGTGTTGATAAAACTCCGCCGATCGCTCCAGATCTTGTACGTACAGAGCTGTCTCTAAAAGGCGACTAATGCTCGACATATGGTCTTCCTCGTAACCGTCAAGTGGCAACCGAAGCTTAACGGTACAAGGTTGCGCGACTCGGCAGCGGTTCGCGATCTCAAACCATAGCCTTCATCAGGCACCCGGCGGCAATAAATCTCGCCAACAGCGGTGTCGGTGCATCATTCTTGTAAGAAACAGCCGCTTCAGGCTACCAATACATTGGGGAGGGAAGCTCTGAATTGCCCAATGTAAACTTAGAGTCGCTGTTAAAGAGCTGGCTCGTTGAGCATGATGGCGCCATCCTGAAGGTGGCCCGGCCTACACGATCACGACTGAGGATTGCCAGGACTTGGCCCAGGAAATACTGCGCCAGGTTTGGCAATCCCTGCCTCAGTTTCAGGGCCGGGCAAGCGCCTCCACTTGGTTTTATCGCGTGGCGCTGAACACCGCGCTCGGCTACTCTTCAGCTCCTATACCTCCCGCCAGTCGCTGCAATTGTCAACTGCGATTGACAATTTCAAACTGCACGGTCGCCGCACCATCATAGTTAGAAGCCATGCGAGCAACTTCAGACCTAATGTCGACAGCGGACTCTTTTTCCTCCTCGCCACAGCCCAAGAGGATTGCAAAAGAACAAAGTAACAGCAATTTATGTAACATCAATATCTCCTTGAATACGTTAGTCGCATTCGCCTACCATCTGGGATGCAGATACGCTTTGTCAAGCGGCCCGCTCCAGTAAATATCGGCCACTTCACCAAGATTACGATGCCAGCTCCGCGGCGCGGCTGCAGCTTTTTTTGGCAAAATGGTTGTGATCGGAGTCCTGAAACCCAGCTGCATGGTGTGAGCATGGAGCCGTGGCATTCGCGTGGCTCCCAGCTTTCATAATGCACTATCTTCTCCGCATCGGGGACGGTCAGAATGTCGCTATAGGCGGTCCTTAAACGTTGGATTGGCGGCACTCGTCACCGCAGTCCTTTTGCCGACGATTCTTCGGCCGGCGATGTGTCTGAACGCATGTCACTAATCAATGTGCCATCAAACGTAGTTGCTGACACAGCTCTACGTGACCTCGCGGCCAAATCGCACACCGGATACGCACTTAGAAGCTGCCAACACCTTAGCGTCTAACTGCCTAATGTGGGATGTCCTGAGCGAGTTAGGCTCCATCGGTTCATCGCACTTGACGCAACGTCGAGGTAGGAAACATCACGCGGATGGCGCTGAGGATTCGCACTTTGCCGGAATCGACCAAGAGCTAGTGCCAATCTGGCGAATAGCACATCGTCCACTACCGCGGACGTCGTTATTCCATGACTGGCCTTGAGTTTCGGCGGTTTTCTTCGAGCTGCTCTGCCCGATTAACCTTTTCGGCGACCAATTCGCGCAGTGCACGTATCTGACGGAGGTTCTGCGCAGCGGCCTCAAGAGCGGCCTGCCAAGCAGCGTTCGCTAGGCCACGACGACTGGACCGGTCGCGATACTGTGCCGGAGTGAGCTCAAACAGATCGTTCCCCAAGGCGTCGGCTCGCTGAACTAGTTCTTCCAGCCGCCTGAGTGTCGTACGCGGTCGGCCGGGCATGGTTTACCTCCTAACGTGCTGGCTTTGACTAAGCGTTCGAAATGATGATGTGGTCGGGCGAGATCGAGTTAGTCCCGGCTACGATCTCCAAAACGACTGCCTTAGCATGTAGGTTGAGTGAGGGCCAAGCCGCGATGACGCGGCCAAGGTCGGGGTCGAGAGGGACTGTCGACGGGTCAAGTGCAGCGCAGGGCGCTGCTGCACATTCTGACGACTCGCGAAAAGTGCTATACTGTCGCGTGTGTTC
>CAWAZX010000032.1:0-19479 GCA_963786455.1 uncultured Planctomycetota bacterium
TTGGTAAACGCGATTTGAGCAAGTTCTCGTAGTTCCTCGAGTGAGTGGTGGCGAAGCACTTCCATCATGGCCAGTAGTCCACATACCGGCTAGAATGGCGGGCATAGTCCAGGTTCGAGAGCGCTTCATTTGGCGGCCGCTGAGACGGGTCAGGAGCTGCCGAGCATTCTCCGCTTGAGGATGAGAACTTCGCGCTATTCGCCAAACAGTCACGCAGGCCATGCTGGCCACGAGCAATCGAGCGGCGATGGCATGGGCTGTTTCTTGCTGCCATTGCTCCACGTTCATTCCTGCACTCTTGAGCAACTTGAAATACTTCTCGATGCTCCAGCCCAGTAGTACCAGAGCGCGACGGTCGAGTCATCGATTTCAGGCGGCAGATTGGTCAGCAATCGCCAGGTGGCGAGCACTTCGCCATCGGCACTGCGCAGCCTCGGCTAGCACCAGCCGTAGCGGCAAAGGAGGGCCGGGGATCTTCTGGCGATCGCTGCTACCCGGACGATTGCGTTGCCCGGCCCGCAAGAGCCGCACGGCAACTTCCGCCACATGTTGCCGGGCCGGTTTTCCGTGATAGGCCACGCGGCGAACTTCCCGAAACGCATTCCGCTTTACCAGAGCAATTCGAATAGCAGAGCATTTTTGCTCGCGTCCTTCCCATTCCACCAGCCGGTCGTCGGCGCACACCAAGAAGAACACACCACTCTGGCTCCACTCGCGGAAGTGAGCCACCGAATCCGCCTCAGCGTCGATGATGTGAACCAGCGGGCGGCCTAGCGACTGCCGTTCGGCAAAGTGCATCACCGGCGCAAGCTCATCCAGCGGCGAGAGCGCCGGCGCACCCGTAAACTACGTGAACAATGGACACCGTCGGCCGCGCGTAAGCTCATGGCCAGGGGAGCCAGCGGTGAACCATCCCGGTCGCTCACCACTAGTGCTGTCTGCAATTCATATCCTTCAGGACCACCGCGACTGCTGAGCGCAATGCGGTCACGCTTGCCATCGTGGGCCGGATACATCAACTGCGACCAATCGTGGACCACCAAGGCCCAGCGATCACAAGCAGTCTGGACTTCAGCCCGGCTGACTTCTATCAATGGTCGGACCAAGGCCCGCAACGTTACTCGCGGATTATTCAGAAATCGATAAGCGGCCTGGGTCGCCGCAAACACGCTCCACGCATCTGGTAAAGCATGAATCCCACTAGCCAACGCCTGCGACGCCTGGGCATGCGACTGGACCATCTGCAAATAACGCTGCTGTAATCGCGGCTCGATCGGAGGAACTAAAACATACTCCCATCTTACCCGCACCGGTCAAGCCGCTAGCAAACATGTGTAGAGACCAATGGGCAGTCGCCAGTGGCACCCAGCGGCGCGGCTAAATTGCGGTGCCCCCTCGCCGAATTGGGCTGCGGCTTTTAGAATTCTTTCATGGCTGAGTACGATACGGTGGCCATTGTGGGCGTCGGTTTGATCGGTGGGTCGATCGGATTGGCGCTGCGTGAACGGAGACTCGCGCGAACCATCGTCGGAGTCGGCCGGCGACAGACGAGCCTCGATGCGGCACGACGCGTCGGGGCCATCGACCACGGCGTCACGAGCCTGGCGGAAGGCGTTTCGCAGGCGCAGCTCGTTGTCATCTGTACGCCAGTCGATACGATCGCCGAGCGGGCGATTCAGGCGGCGGCCGTCTGCCCGGCGGCTTCGCTGATCACGGATGCCGGCAGCACGAAAGAAACCATCGTAACGGCGGTGGATGCAGCACTTTCCAACCGCCGCAGCGGGCCGCGGTTCGTGGGTAGCCATCCGCTGGCCGGGGATCATCGCACTGGCCCGGACCACGCCGCGCCGATCTATTTGATAATCGCACCGTCGTGATTACTCCAACCGACTCGACTCGGCCGGCTGCAGTGACAGAAACGCGCGGCTTCTGGGAAAGTCTGGGGTCGGATGTCACGACGATGGCTCCGGACAAGCACGATGCGGCGCTCGCCATGACGAGCCACTTGCCGCACCTGGTGGCGGTGGCGCTGGCCGCATCGACGCCGAAAGATTTGCTCCCCTTGGCGGCGAGCGGCTGGCGGGATACAACGCGGGTGGCCGGCGGCGACCCTAAATTGTGGCAGCCGATCTTCGCCGCCAATCGGCAACATGTGCTGGAAGCCCTCGAAAGATTGACCAATTCGCTGGAAAACATTCACGAAGCCTTGGAACAAGGTGATTACGAGACTTTCAACTCGATTTTGGAAGCGGCGGCGAAAGTGAAACGGGAACGTGATGCTCTGGGAGATTGACATCCGTCCGATCGACCGCCCTGCGGGCGGTGCCCGCCAGCCTGATCGGGCGGGCGAGCGCGTGGCTGCCGCAGCGCCGAGTTGGGTCTGGCCCGGAACTTGAATGTTGCCACTGCTCGCGGATTTCTGTTGCAGGGTGCCGCGTAAGCCGCGAGCGGGTGGAACAACTTGCACGTGAGCTGTTGGCCGATACCGTTGTCGAGCGGGCCATCATTCGCCAAGTGGGGAGTCGAGAGTCGGAACCCCAAGGAGCGACTAGCGTCACCGTGTTGTTGAAGCCTGGCGTTATGGACCCTGTGGCCCAAAGTGTGATGTCGGCGGCGGCCGATTTGGGGGTGGAGCCAGAGGCTGTGGCTTCGTTTCGCAAGTATTGGCTCGCCGGGGCGAGCGACGCGGAGATTCGCGCTGTCAGCCAGCGGCTGTTGGCGAACGACGCAATTGAGCAAGTCGTTTTAGGGCCGCTCCAGTTGGACCGGCTTGAATTGGGCCAGCCGTATCGCTTCGAGCTGCGCACGGTGCCGATTCGCGAACTGGATGATGATGCCCTCGTGCGGCTCAGCCGCGAAGGGCAGCTGTACCTGCAGCCGGCCGAAATGCAAACGATCCGAGCCCATTTCCACGATTTGGGCCGCGATCCGACGGACGTGGAGCTCGAGACGATTGCCCAAACTTGGAGCGAGCACTGCAGCCATAAGACGCTCGCCGGCCGCATCGCTTACCGCGACGAGCATGGCGAGCACCGTTTCGAGAATATGCTCAAAGAAACGATCTTTGCGGCCACACGGAAAATCCGCGAGCAGCTTGGGGCCGACGATTGGTGCGTGAGCGTGTTTGAAGACAACGCCGGCGTCGTCCGGTTCGACGATCGCCACAATTTGGCGTTCAAAGTCGAGACGCACAATCATCCGTCAGCGCTCGAACCGTACGGCGGTGCCAACACAGGCATCGGCGGCGTAATCCGCGATATCCTGGGCACGGGACTGGGGGCCAAGCCGGTATGCAGTACCGATGTGTTTTGTTTTGCGCCGACCGAACGGAGTCAAGAGCTAAGAGTCAAGAGTCAAGAGCCGGAAGGCGCAGTCTCTGGCTCTCGACTCTCGACTCTCGACTCTCGACTCGCTGCCACCCGGCGTGCTTGATCCGCGACGTGTGATGCGCGGTGTTGTTGAGGGTGTGCGCGACTATGGCAATCGCATGGGAATCCCCACGGTGAATGGCGCCGTCTATTTCGACGAGCGGTACCTGGGCAATCCGCTCGTGTATTGCGGCAATGTGGGTCTCTTGCCGGTCGACAAATCGCGCAAGCGGCCGGAGCCGGGTGATTTGATCGTGACCATCGGTGGCCGTACGGGCCGCGACGGCATTCACGGCGCGACTTTTTCCAGCGCGGAATTGACCAGCCACAGTGAACAGATCTCCGGCGGTGCCGTGCAGATTGGCAACGCCATCGAGGAAAAAAAGGTACTCGACGTGTTGCTCGCCGCGCCGACCGCGGCTTGTACACGGCTGTGACAGATTGCGGTGCGGGCGGGTTCAGCAGCGCGGTCGGTGAGATGGGCGAGAAAATTGGTGCGGAAGTGCACTTGGATAGTGTGCCGTTGAAATACCAGGGGCTGTCGTACACCGAGATCTGGATTTCCGAAGCGCAGGAGCGGATGGTGCTGGCCGTACCAGAAAAGCGCTGGGTGGAACTAGAGACTCTGTGCCGCTCGGAAAACGTCGAGGCAACGGCGATTGGCCGCTTCGTTCCGACCGGTCGCTTGCAACTTTATCACGGCGGCATCCAGGTGGCCGATTTGGACATGCGATTCCTGCACGACGGTCGTCCGCCGGTCGTGCGGCAGGCGGTGTACCGGGGTCAAGAGTCAAGAGTCGAGAGTCGAGAGCCAGAAGGTGGATCTTCTCTGGCTCTTGACTCTCGACTCATGACTCTGACTCCTACACCGACACGTTGCTGCAGGTACTTGCCGCGCCCAATGTCGCCAGCAAGGAGTGGATCATCCGGCAATACGATCATGAGGTGCAGGGCGGCAGCGTGGTGAAGCCGCTGGTTGGTGCGTGCCATGATGGGCCGAGCGACGCTGCCGTGATTCGGCCCGTGCTCGATTCACGGCGGGGAGTGGTGATCGCTTGCGGGATGAATCCACGATACGGCGAATTCGATACGTACCACATGGCCGCCAGCGCGATCGATGAAGCCGTCCGAAATTGCGTGGCAGTCGGGGCTGATCCGCGGCGGATCGCGATTCTCGACAACTTCTGCTGGGGCGATTGCGAGCGTCCGGAGACGCTCGGCAGCCTGGTGCGCGCGGCGATCGCCTGCCACGACGTGGCCATCGTGCTCGGCACGCCGTTCATCAGCGGTAAGGACAGCCTCAACAACGAATTCAGTTACGCCGGCTCGGCCGGCGAGCGGCGCACGATCGCAATTCCACCATCGCTGTTGATCAGCGCGATGGGGCAAGTCGATGACGTGGCGAAATGCGTGACGATGGATTTGAAGCAGCCGGGCAGTTTGCTGTATCTGGTGGGCGAGACGCTCGATGAGCTGGGCGGGTCGCATTTGGCACTCGTACATGACCTTACCGGCGGACAAGTGCCGATGGTGGATCCGCAGCGCGCACGCGACACATTCGCGGCCGTGCATCGTGCGATCAGCGTCGGGCTGGTTCGCGCGTGCCACGATTTGAGTGAAGGCGGCCTGGCCGTGGCGGCGTCGGAAATGGCGTTTTCCGGTGAGCTGGGGGCGCGATTGGACGTTGGCGCAATCGCCGCAGTTCACGGTGCGGCTGGACCTGTCATTGCTTTGTTTAGCGAATCGAACACGCGATTTTTGTGCGAAGTGGAGTCCAACAACGCCGTGGCGTTTGAGCGCGTGTTTGACCGACTGCCGATGGCGAGAATTGGCGAAGTGGTGAATGACAACCGCTTGGTAATTGCGACCGGGGCTCAGCTACTCGTCGATGCCGATATTTACGATTTGAAGGAAGCCTGGCAGGCGACGTTGCGGTGGTGAATCACCTGGTGGCGGAGCGCGTAGCAAGCGACGCGGCTAAATAGAACGATCAGTTATGGCCCGACCACGTGCTTTAATCCTGCGAGCACCGGTTCGAATTGCGACCAGGAGACTGCGCATGCATTCAACCTTGCTGGCGGCATTGGGGAGATATTGCATGTGAATCGTATGTTGGAATCACCGCAGCGATTGGCCGATTTTCAAATCGCCTGCGTCCCCGGCGGATTCAGCTACGGCGACGATATCGCGGCCGGCCGGATCTTCGGCAATCAGCTTCAACACCACCTGGGGGATGCGCTGGCAGCATTTCGCGAATCGGGCAAATTGATTCTCGGCGTTTGCAATGGTTTTCAGGTGCTGCTCAAGACCAATCTGTTGCTTCCGAGCGATTCCAGCGGGCCGACCGCGACGTTAGCGTTTAACGATTCCGGACGCTTTGAAGCCCGCTGGGCGCGATTAGATACGGTGCCCGGCAAATGTGTGTTTCTGCAAGGCGTTGGTGACATCGAGCTACCAGTCGCCCACGCGGAAGGAAAGTTCGTAACGCGGGACGATGCCGAATTCGCGCGATTGGAAAAAGCAGGGCGAGTAGTGTTGCGATATCAATCCGCCATCCGCGACTCGCAATCCGAAATCGTAAACTACCCCGACAATCCAAATGGCTCGTTTGGTGACGTGGCCGGCGTGTGCGATGCAACGGGCCGTGTATTCGGCCTGATGCCGCACCCGGAGCGGTTTGTTGATCCGACGCAGCACCCGCGCTGGACGCGCGAGCCGAGACGCGAATCGGGCGATGGATTGCGCGTGTTTCAGAACGCCGTGCGGTATTTTCTATAACCATCAAGCGGCGACCGCCGGCTGCGGCATTATGCTGCCTCTGCCAACCGCCACGCGAGGCGACCGAGCAATCGTGCGTAGAGCAGCATCCGGCCATCGATACAAATACAAGCAACCAGAGGCTACCAAGGTAGGCCGACGCGAGACAAACGGCCATAATCGCCGCGGACTCGATGTAAATCGTCAGCCACGAAAACGGGCAGCGCACGATGCTGCGCAGCACCTTCGGCGAGACAACCGCCCACATCGAGCTGATATCAAGTTGTGAAAGCAGGATAATCGGAAAACACAGCAGCATGCTCGCCGCGACGGACAGGACCTTCAGTTCAAACCTTTCGACGAACAGTTCAGCCACCAACCAGCCGGGAAATGCACTTACCATGCCGGCGACCGCAAACAAGAAGAAGTCGCCCATGGAGTCGAGCATCCGCGGCCACGCTTGAACGTGTTTGTTTCCTTCGGAGCTTTCGCTGACGATCACCAGCAATGTGCTCGTGATCATTGCCGTGGAAATCAGCGTAAAAACGCAGCCGACGGCAAACAAGCACATTCCAGCAATCGCACCCAATCCGCCGCTGGCTGCCAGGGCCAGGCCGCTCACGAAGACGGTGATGGAACAAGCCAGTGCTATGCTCAATCCCAACCATCGCACCGGCACGCCGGGGGAGAACATGAATGGCAATACGCCGACCACGAGCGGCCAGCGCGGCAGAATTGGTCGGCCGCGCCGATCGACCGTGAGCGGCTTACCGGTACGGCGAGATTCCGCCAGCGCCTGGCCATACGGAGTGGCGTCAAGCTCGTCTTCGATTTTCTTCTGTGCTTCCGGCGTCAAGACTGGTGGTAGCTCGACCGGCGCGAAGGCCGGGTCGAGCCGGGGCGCATCGGCCGCGATGACAGATCGCTTCCGCTTGGGCTGCTGCGGCGCCGGCACTTGGTGCGGCTTGCCGCAGTCGGGACAGGTGATCGATTGGCCGATCTGCTTTTCAGTGGCGTACATCAACGTGTCGCAGTACCGGCACTTCACAGCGATGTATTTCGGCTGCGCGGCAAGCATGGCGCTGGGCAGCGGCTGCACGTCGGCATCCCACAACTCGTATTGCTCGCCTTCAAGTGCCTCCGGAATTTTTTTCGGCTTGGGCTTGGGCGGAGGGGGCACCTCATTGCGGGCATCGCAATCGGGGCATTTCAATACCTTGCCAACTTGATCGGGCTGCCCGTAATACCGTGTCTGGCAAACGCGGCAAACGACCGGAATGTATTGCGGCGTGCTCTCGCCCTCCTCATCGTCGAAAATGGAGCCGCGGGAGGGCTTAGGTTTGGCGGAATTATCGGGCGCTCTTGGAAGTAATTCGGGAACGACAAACTCTTGTCCGCACGAGGCACAGCGTCCCCTCCGGCCGGCCATGGAAGCTGGGAAATCGTACTGCGCACCGCAACCTGGGCAGGAAACCTTGATGAGTTGCTGATTCGTGGAGGCCATGATGTGTTCCCTAACGCACCGTTGCGAGTACATTCGCGGCGAATCATGCCAGTTATTCAGTATACAGAGACGGGCGGCGAAAAAGGACCAGCAGGGGACAGGTCCAATTATCGAGCACGGCGGGTTGGTCGGGCCGGCCTTTATCGCGATAATCGGACCAGTCCCCGACTTACAGCTCTCGACCCGCGACTCTAGACTCTCAACCCATATGTGGAACGGAATCCTTGGTCATGACGCGGTCGTAGAACAATTCCGCCGGACGCTGAAAGCGGGGCGGCTGGCGAGCACCTATTTGTTCGTTGGTCCGGCGGGTGTCGGCAAACGGCGCTTCGCGTTGGAGCTGGCGCACGCACTGTTGTGTACTGAGACGCCGGACGCCGCGCTTGAACCGTGTGGGCGTTGTCAATCGTGCCGGCTGTTTGCTGCCGGCAATCACCCAGATCTGGATGTCGTCGGCTTGCCCAAAGACAAAAGCAAGCTTCCGATCGAGCTATTCATAGGCGACCGCGAGCACCGCCATCAGGAAGGCCTGTGTCATCGGATCGCACTCAAGCCGTTCCTATCGGGCCGCAGAGTCGCGATCATCGACGATGCCGATTACTTCAACCAGGAAAGCGCCAATTGCCTGCTCAAGACGCTGGAGGAGCCGCCGCCGCATTCGCTCTTGATTTTGATCGGAACAAGTCCCAGTCGGCAGCTACCCACGATCCGCTCGCGAGCCCAGATCGTTCGCTTCGCGGCGTTGGAACGTGACGCCGTTGTCTGCATACTTACCGAAACAGGCCTTGTCGCCGATCCCAAGCAAGCCGCCAAGGCGGCCGAACGGAGCGAAGGCAGCGTAGCGCGAGCCATCGAGTTGGCGAACCCCGAATTGGAGAGCTTTCGAGAACAGTTGCTCGCCCAACTTGCGAACCCGTCGCCTGTACGGCTGGCACGGGCGGTGCAGGCATTTGTCGATGATGCGGGCAAGGAGCCTGCGCAGAAACGAGATCGTCTGCGAATCGTGATCGGATTTGCGATCGCGTATTATCGAGAGCTGCTTCGCGGAAATTGCGCGGCCGCCGGGTTGGATCGCGCGGTCGGAGCGTTGGACGGCTGCCTGTCCGCTTTGGAGCACGTGGATCGCAACGCAAATCTGGCAATGGTCATCCACCAATGGAGCGACGAGTTGGCCGACCCGTTGCCCTCAAGCTCGAGCTTGTCGCTCGTTTAATGCTGGCCTGGCACTCGAAACCCGCATGATGTGTGTAATCAGCAGGCAGTATCAAATTGGCTTCGAAAATGGCGGTAGGCGGACGGCCCCCAAGTGTGCTAAATTTGTCTAAACCAAAAGACCGGACGATGGCCTAAGTCGGCCAAGACTAAAGATTTGCGGCGTGATGTGTCGGTCCGATTCCCAACGGAGCCGATGCCGCCCCGACATTCTTCATCAATTCGTGACGTCTAATTCCCTGCGACTGCTGTGGAGGCTGGTTGGGCCGTGATGCGATCTTTCATATTCTCAGGCGCCTCGTTGCTCTTGTTGCTGCTCTCGGCGAACTCCGCGTTCGCGGCCAGCGAAGCGGAATTGGTATTGCCGGACGTGGGTCAGGTCACGTTCCTCGGCGGCTTAAGCGGCCGGACTCTGCTGATGGCGGGGCTTGCTGTGTGCGCCGCCGGCGCCGCGTTCGGCATGATCAAGTTTTATCGGCTGCGCAATCTGCCCGTCCATCGCTCGATGCGCGAAATTTCCGAGCTGATTTACGAAACGTGCAAGACCTATCTCGTGACGCAGGGAAAGTTCCTCCTCGCATTGGAAGTTTTGATTGCCGCCGTAATCGTCGTGTACTTCGGCTGGCTACGAAACTTTGAAGCTTTGCGAGTAGCGGTCATCGTGGGATTCAGCCTAGTCGGCATATTAGGAAGTTATGGCGTCGCCTGGTTTGGCGTACGCATCAATACTTATGCCAATTCGCGCGCCGCGTTCGCCAGCCTGGCCGGGAAGCCTTACCCGGTATACGCAATTCCGTTGGAAGCCGGAATCAGCATCGGCACGCTGCTGATCAGCGTGGAGCTGGCCATCATGCTGGCTATTTTGCTGTTCGTGCCGGGCGATTATGCCGGACCGTGCTTCGTCGGCTTTGCGATCGGCGAATCGCTGGGCGCGGCGGCGCTGCGCGTGGCCGGCGGCATCTTTACGAAAATCGCCGACATCGGCGCCGACCTCATGAAGATCGTCTTCAAAATCGACGAAGACGATCCGCGAAATCCCGGCGTGATCGCCGACTGCACCGGTGACAACGCGGGCGATTCCGTCGGCCCGACAGCCGACGGGTTCGAAACTTACGGCGTGACCGGCGTGGCGCTGATAGTATTTATCATGCTGGCGGTCGCGAATCCCACGATTCAAGTGCAGCTTCTCGTGTGGATCTTCATGATGCGGATCATGATGGTCGTCACCAGCATCGTGGCCTATGCCGTAAATCAAGCCAGGGCCCGGGCGAAGTACGAGAATGCCGACAGCATGGATTTTGAAAGCCCGCTGACGTGGTTGGTGTGGATTACCTCGCTGATTTCCGTAGCAGTGACCTACGTCGTTTCCGGCTTGTTGATTTATGATCTCGGCGACGGCACGCTGTGGTGGAAGCTGGCCACAATTATTTCCTGCGGTACGCTGGCTGGGGCGATCATTCCGGAACTGGTCAAAGTGTTCACCTCGACCAATTCCGCGCATGTCCAGGAAGTCGTCGCATCGTCAAAAGAAGGCGGGGCGTCGCTCAACATTTTGTCGGGTCTCACAGCCGGTAATTTCAGCGCTTACTGGATGGGCATGTCCATCATGGCGCTGATGGCTATGGCTTACGGAGTAAGCACGCTGGGAGTGGGCAGCATCATGTTGGCCCCGGAGGTGTTCGCATTCGGCCTGGTGGCGTTCGGATTCTTGGGGATGGGGCCGGTGACGATTGCCGTCGATTCCTACGGTCCGGTTTCCGATAACGCGCAATCGATTTTCGAGCTCTCGACGATCGCAACTCGGCCGGGTGCCAGGCAAGAAATCCATAAGGAGTTCGGGTTCGAGCCAGACTTCGCACGGGGCAAACACTTCTTGGAGGAAAATGACGGCGCCGGCAACACGTTCAAGGCGACCGCCAAACCAGTGCTAATTGGAACCGCCGTCGTGGGTGCCACGACGCTCATTTTCTCGATCATCATGTTGCTCACCGGCGGATTAACCAACGAGGAGGCCATCCGTAACCTGTCGATTCTGCATCCGCCGTTCTTGTTGGGTTTGATCGCCGGCGGCGCGATGATCTATTGGTTCACGGGCGCATCAACTCAGGCCGTCGTGACCGGGGCTTATCGGGCCGTGGAATTCATTCGGGCCAACATTCATTTGGGGAGCACCGCGTCCCGGGCATCAATCGAAGATAGTAAACGCGTCGTCGAGATTTGCACGCAGTACGCCCAAAAAGGCATGATCAATATCTTTTTGGCGGTGTTCTTTTCGACGCTCGCATTTGCCTTCGCAAACGAATATTTCTTCATCGGGTATTTGATCTCGATAGCACTTTTCGGATTATTTCAGGCATTCTTTATGGCCAACGCGGGAGGCGCTTGGGACAACGCCAAGAAAATTGTGGAGGTGACGCTCAAAGAAAAGGGCACTCCACTGCACGCCGCGACCGTGGTCGGCGACACGGTGGGCGACCCGTTCAAAGACACCTCCTCTGTGGCGCTCAACCCAATCATCAAATTTACGACGCTGTTCGGGTTATTGGCCGTTGAGCTGGCAATCGACATGCCATCGGCATGGTGGTGCGCGGCCTGGGCATCCGGCTTGTTTGTCGTGGGCGTCGTGTTTATCTGGCGATCGTTTTACGGCATGCGAATCGAATCGCATGCGGAGGAATCCCCCAGCAAACCACCGCGCCGATCAGCGTCCCAGGGAACGAACGGCTCCGATCGTAAGAGTGCCAAGTCGCCAGCAGAGCACAGCCGCGATTTTTGAGCCACGCCGCCCAGCCGCGCCGTTTCTCACCTTGCGGCCCACGACGGCGCCCGTAAAATAAAATCCGACGAAGCGCGATCAGCTCGTCGACTTTGGGAGAGGTGGCAGAGTGGTCGAATGCGCCGGTTTGCTAAGACTATCCGGCCATTTTGAGCGATGTCACTAAAACGCGGGAAGCATCTTATTTACTAGGCTCAACCGAACTTCTCGGCACTCTGCCGAAATGCTCCGAAATGTCCCGAAATGTGCGCCCAAAGTAGTAATTACTACCGCCTCGATGTGAAATCGACCCTTCGCAGAAATCGCCGCGGAAGATTGCAATTTCAGTCGGCGACTGGCAGTATCTAGAAAAGGCCGCGAGGGCGCCCCCTCTTAGTCGCGCCGCTACGGGAGAGTCGATTTGCCATGCCGATCCGTGTTCAATGCCCCGGCTGCGGCAAATTCTCGAAAGCACCGGATAACTACGCTGGCAAGATCGAGAGGTGCCCGGCCTGTGGGGTGTCCGTTGTCATTCCTTCTATCACGGCGGCTGAAACTGTTGCCAATTTCTCACCACCGGAAGCAGCGGACGAGCCGGAATCAAAAGCGCCTTTCGTTGAGATTGACACACGTTCGCAAGTGACTGCGCCGAACCCCGCTAGACGTCGGCGAACGGTTCCATTTCCAGTGGTAGTCGGCGGTTGTATTTGTATCTTCGTTGGTTGCTTGACGACCTTATTTGTTTTAGGCTCCGGGCCGACGCCCGAAGAACGATATGACACTGCGCTGAGCATCCTCGAAAGAGAGCGTGGTGCTTTGAACGCTGCTAAGCCGGATTTGGAGTCGGCGATGGCGGACGCGATGCACTGGGCATTTCACAAAGTCACCGGCGAAATGAAACTGACCGATGAGCTTATCGATATCAAGCTGAAGTACATTGCATGGTTCCCAGATTCAGAGGAAGCAAAACGACACCGGCAGGAGATTTACGACGATGAAGATGCATGGCATGATTTTACCGATAAGGCGTCCTACGACAGCGACAGCCAGGCAGCAAAGCAGTACAAAGAGGAGTTAGAGCGCACCAGGCGTTATCAGGACTACATGCGGCAATTGGAACGAGTGAAACGCGCCGAGCAGACAGCGGCGGAAGCCGAAGCCTCCCTACCAGGCCGACACCGATAGAGACAGTGAATCCGGTTGACGGCCTCACCCATAGCGATTCGCACAGGATGCCCCAGGAATTGCGCCGACGGGTCGGGGCGATGTCTGACATCTGACTTTTCAAGCAGCTGTAGAGTGTCTGGGCTTCAATTCGGATCGCGCTATTATCTCTGCTTCGTGCGCATCGACGACCATTCCGGCATGTCCTTTGCCTTTCTCCATTCGGCAATCGTATTCGTCGATAGACCACGAGTAAATCGCGCGGCCGAATGTGTCAAGAGTGTGCGCTTGGGTGTGCAATGGCACAGCAAGCCGGCGACGTGGCTGCTCGTGATCATAGTGCTCGCGGGATTCGCCGTTCGCTGCCACCGCCGGCTGATAATAAGTACCGATGTGATTTCGACAGGCGATTTGCAGCGGCGAGAAAGCATACGTTTGTACTCGCAAGCGGCAGCGCGTTATCTTTCTTCCAGAAGTGTCAGACCAAACATCCGAATGGAGCACCTGCCATGCGATGCATTTTGCTGGTCTTAATCGTGGTGGCCTCATGCTTGTCCTGCCGCCCTGCTTTTGCAGAGCCGATCAGGTTTATTCACGCCGGAAGGGTTGCTCCCGAGTCTGGGCCATTCGCGGGTACACTCGGCGGCGTGCCGTTCACGACAGAGTGCTTTGTGATTACCGCGATTGGAGACACGAATGATCGCACTACCGCTCCTGAATCGTTCTGCCCGCCGATTTGCCCCGCCAGCCACGTTCAGATCCATCACACGAGCGCAGCAATAGCCATTGACGGATTGGGTACATTCGGAATTCTGTCGGGGACTCGTACTGTTTCAGAAACGAGTTTTGACCACGTTGATTTCCGACTTGACGAGTCACCACCTCATCGACAGCTTTTGTTAGGGGGACCAGCACTGAACCGTTCTTGGATCTTTGAAAACAGCATTGGCCCAATAAGCGGATTCGGGGGCTTAGCAGGAGGAGTTCCCGTCGAAACGACGGGTGGCGTCCTATTCTTCAATCAAGCCGACAACTTTCCCGTGACGTTTACGGCGATTATCGGCGTCCCCGAACCGGCCGCATGGGTGCTCGCTACAAGCGCCGCCTTATTGCTCACGCTTCGCCGCCGCTTCTAACGAGGCGCCTATGGACCGCTCTCGCATACTTCGGCGGCTGCGGATTGCGTTCTCTGTTGTGTGCGGGATTGTCTGCCTGCTGTTGATTGTGTTGTGGGTGCATAGTTATTCGTACCGGGACTTTATCCGTGCTCAGCACCCGGCCTGGGGAAGTGCTTCCGCGAGGTCACTGCAAGGTAAGCTCAGCTGCTTGGTTGACATATACAGGCGAAGAACTCCTCGCTGGAAAGCACGCTGGGGAGTGCGTAGCACGCCAATTGAAGAGGCAATTATGGAGTTAGAAGGAATAGAACCTACGCTCCCCGAAGGAAAATCCGCAACCAGCTTTACCATTGTGAAGCGGCCCGACTTATTGGGAATAGTAATACCATATTGGTCACTCATGCTCTGTGCCTTTTTCCTAGCTGTTGCCCCGTGGCTTCCCTGGTCTCGCCGCTTCAGCCTCCGCACTCTGCTGAATGTGTTACCTCTTGGGATAATTGGATTGTCCCGCCCACGAAGCGATACCGCTTGCCTCTACCCGTTTCGCCGGCGGGCTCGAAGTTGAGCACAATGCTCGCCACGATCTGCCTCAGGGCCAGCCGGACCTGCGTGGGCGACGCCTCCGTGAGTATCCGATCCAGTTCCCAAACTTTGGCGGCGATCTCGCGGGCTGACGGTAGTGGCTTCGTCGGGACTTTCCCGACGGTCGCGGCGAGACTGTCTCGCTCCCGTCTAAGGCCGACCAGTTGCTTCTCCACGTCGCCCACGACGGCGTCGTCGCAGGCAAGCATCCGCCGTGCGGCCCGCTCGATCTGGCCGTCGAGCTTGGCCAGCTTCCGCCGCGTGGCCGAGTCATCGACTACCGGAGCACGACGCCGATCCAACTCTTTCTGGATCGCCTGTTCGAGTTTCGACTGCGATCCCATCAGGACATGTTCCCGTAGCTTCGCGGCCACGGCTCGCAGCATCGAATCACGATGCACATGGCAGTGACCGCAACCATGGCCGGCATGATACCGGCTGCACAAATAAGTCTTGCTCGTGCGACTCGTCGCCGCGTGCATCGGCGAATGACATCGGCCGCAGATCAAGAGTCCACTCAACGGAGCACCCTCGCTCCCGTTCCGGCCGTTGGCACGCGGGCACATCTTCGGCATGGCCTGCACGCGATCCCAAGTCGCCTGATCGACAATCGCCTCGTGGGTGTTCTCGACCGTGACCGGCTCCGGCGTCAGCTTCTCATACTTCGCTCGCGAATGCAGACCGATGACGCTGTGGCCCAGATAGGCCGTTCGCAACAGCAAGGCACGGACGCTCTTGGCATGCCACAAGCAGCGACGAGGCGTAGCGATGCCGTCGTGGTTGAGCACCTTCGCGATGGCGTGAATGCCATAGCCCTTCGATCTCAAATCGAATATGCGACGCACCAACGCGACATCGTGCGGGTCGCCTAGCTCCAAGTGTCCGTCGCCCGTTCATCCGGTAGCCCAACGGCACGCCGCCAGTCCATTGCCCGGCGAGTTTCCGCCTGCGGAGTCCACGCGCCGTGTTCCTGGCCAGATCTTTGACGTACTCGCTCTTGCCATGTTGAGTCACGCTCGCTTGCAACCAGCCGGCTAGGCTCGCGAAGTCCAGCGGACCTTGTGCAACCGTGACGAGTCGCACGCCGGCACGGTCGAGCAGGTACCAATAATGGTTAGCTTCCAGCAGCGGGAACCGTGAGAAGCGGTCCTGGTCCCAACACAACACAGCTTGGAAGTCACCATGCTCGGCGTCGGCGATCAGTCGCTGAAAACCTTTGCGTTGTTCGCTCTTCCACCCGCTGATTCCTTCGTCGCGATACTCGCGTATGATCTTGTAGCCGTTGCTGGCCGCGTACTCCGCGACCGCCGTGCGCTGATCGTCGATGGATGCCTCCTGTTTGTCGGAACTCATCCGATAGTAAGCCACCGCTTTGATTTCCTTATTCATCGTCTACTCCTTTTTTGCATGTTAACCGTCAGTCCCAGGCAATCGGTGAGCTTGTCGAGCGCTTTCATCGACAGCCCGCGCTGGCCGTGCATGAACTGCGACAGCGTGCTCGCGGCGATGCCCGTCCGTTTGGAGATTTCGTAGCGGCTCAACCCGCAGTCGTCGATGATTCGGCGTAGCTGGTCGCTCATTCGTATTGCAGGTCGTTTAGCCATACCCGCATTATACGCGATAGTTATCAATTTGTAAACTAGCGCTCATGCACTCCGAGGATGTCCACGAGCCGGGACGAGCCGCGGCAGCACCGACGTTGTGCGTGGCAAGTGTCGCCGTCGAAAAGAAACCCGCAGCAGAGCGACTTGGCTCACGCGCGGAGACCTACCTTAATGCTCGTCGCCACCACAACAGACCCATGCCGGCCAGCGCTCCGAGCAGCAGCGTACTTGGCTCAGGAATACTTGCCACGCGGAACCCCACGACGCCGTCCTCGATCGTGGGATTGTTGGAGCTGCGGAAAGACGCGTGCAGGCTGAACGAGAAGTCGCCGGAGCCTTCAGCACAGTCAAACATCCCTCACCTGCTAACCGATGATCTTCCTCAGCCCCTCAAGCTGACACGTTTTGGGGGCTTGACAAGTAAGACAAAGTCCAAGCCAGGCAAGACGAAATGCCAGACCGATTATGTGCCCCAGCGTGGGAAGCGTTAAGTGGTCCGTCGTTTGCACATTCCAGGGATCGATCTGCCAAGGATTATAGGTCTGACCCGCCGATCTTCGCAGGTATCACAGCTCAACGCTTGATGTCTGGTGCAGCGAGGACCAGCAATGGCCAAACTGGAGGCGGCCTGGGACCTTGTAGTCCCTGGCAGACGACCGTTGGGAGACGCGTGGCGTGGGTGCTCATAGCACCGGCATTCACGCCGCGGCAGTCTCATGACCAGTCTGGTCGTTGAACGGCCGGATAGCGTTCCACTGTTTAGTCATTTGGACCGAATATATTGCCCGCGATCGTCCACTTCGCAATCGAGGCCGTGGGCGTCAGGTCCAAGTTTCATCGAGTGCCAGCCCGTGCAGACGCGATACCGAATCGCATAAACCATCGCCGGCCGTTGTCCAATCGGACACTCGTTGATTTGCAGGGAACAGATTGCTGCGTGACCCGTCATTGTTCCCCGATTCGTACCACGTGATCGGCAGAGCTTCATCCTCCGAGGCGTGTTGGAAACGTCTCAATGTCGGCCAACCAAGGCGACGAGTCATTGTCGGCAAGCATCCGGTCGCGTGACGCGACTTCTCCGTTTGCTGGGAGCTGGGGTGCTAATGATGGCCGGCGCCTCATTACTCACGCTTCGCCGCCACTTCTAACGAAGCGCCTATGGACCGCCGTCGATGCTTCGTCCTGCGCACGGCTGCTAATCGCCACGACGCTCGTTGCCGTCGTGCTGGGCGCTCATCATCGTATACGGTCAGTAGGACGATCAACTCGCTGCCATAAACGACGCTCTTCAATCCCATGTACTTTTCGTGCAACTGGGTCAATATATGCTCAAGGGTTGATACGGCGTCCGGTGCAGCGATGAATTCATTGATGATGGGCGTTGTTATCATTCTTAGTTCGACAGCTTACTTATCCGATTCCGACGTCGTGGCCCTACTCTGTTGCGTCAAGCCGTAGCGTATCGTGTTCCAACTCTTGGCAAACTACCAATATGCGCACTGAATTCTCTCGAACGGCTCAAGTTGGTGAGCCACTCAGGATTTCCTAGCCCTGCGGCTCGCGGCTTTAATTCCGTGCCGTTAAATACGTCACGCACTTAATCTTTGAAATCCCTCTTCGGCGGCACTCGCCCAACACCACTCTCGCATCAGGTAGTGCAAATGCACGTTCAGCTCGTGGATCGCATCGTAGGCTTTGACGACGGTTATAAATAGCTGATCGTCGTGCGGAAACCGGCGCTTGTGAATGCGTTTCATTAGGCGGCCCAGGTAGCCCATCATCGGGCGGACCTTCGCCTTTATCTGTTCGGCCTGCGCAGGTGTGATGTCGTCGCTTCGCATGGCGGCATCAACGATACTGCGCATGCTTTCGCAATGGTATGAGGTTTTGTGCAGGCGAGAAAAAGTTGCCGGGATGAAATCCCGTGACGACAATCGGCGCATGGCGATCATCCCCCGCTCCCGCGTCATCATATGGCTTTGCCTGTTGATGAATGCGGTTCTGCTGCTGATCTAGTTACCGCAATCTGCTAGGCGATCCCGAAATGGAGTCGCTGGCCGCGTTCGTGTTGGAGACGGGCAATGTGACTGCGTGCCGGCAATCTCGCTAAGTTATTTCGGCCTGCCCTACGATGACTTGCAGTTCTACGAATTACGGGCGGAATCCGAGAGCGGCAAGACGAAGGCAATCCAGGTGCGTTACCGCAAGGAAGCTGGAAGCGGTGAGTGACGCGCAGGAGAGATTCAAGAACGAACTAGGATTTTGGAAGCACTGGAAGGCGGAGCTGCTCAAGCGGGACGCAGATTTTAGCGCGAATCAGATCAGGCGCAACTTCGCCCCTACTGATTGCACGAATATGGGAACAGACCATGAAGCTACTTCACCTCGAACAACTTGAATCCCGCGAGATGCTGTCCGCTTGGACGCTGGACCAGCAATACGCAGGATTCGGGGGACCGACCGCCCAGAACGAGTGGCTGAATTGGGGTTGAACGGAGTGGACCTGTACTTTGAAGAGCAAGGCGACAACAATCGTTTCGGCGGTGAGCGTCGTATTTGTAGCGATAGAGAAATCTAGCTTTCCATCGACTCGCACCCACTTAGCCTGCGCAGTTGTTGTATCGACTGTGACTGCCTTGCCTTCGGGAATAACGACATTACTGCTGGCATTGGGAACGGAGCCGCCCCATGTACTGGTTTCACTCCATGCCCCGCTCTGTACGGCGGTGTGGGTGGCATCTTCAACCGGCACGAGGGCCATCACGGCTTCGTGCTCGGCTTCCTTCTGCTGGTCGCCGTCGTGCGTGCTTAACCGGGTCATGAACCAGCGCAGTATAGTTGTATTCGGCCGGAGTTAGCTGCTCTAGTAGCGGGTCGTCAGTGATATTTCCGTCGTTGGACCAAGAGTGAACCGCACCGGCTGGCGTGATGAATGCCCAGCCCAACGCAATTGATCCTGTAACCCACTTCTCGTTAAGCCCGCATTGCGGCGTGGATCTGCACACGAAGCGGATGTACCTGTGCATTCTCGACCACGAGGGCAACAAGCTCTTGCATCGGAACGTGCGGGCCAAGCCGCACGACTTCTTGAGCGCCATCGAGGGCTTCCGTGACGACCTGGTCGTCGGCGCCGAGTGCATGTTCACCTGGTATTGGCTCGCCGACCTGTGCCTGGAAGAGAAGATCAAGTTCATCCTCGGCCACGCCCTGTACATGAAGGCCATTCATGGAGGCAAGAAGAAGGACGACAAGCTCGACAGTGAGAAGATCGCCCGGCTCATGCGTGGCGGCACGTTCCCGCTGAGCTATGTCTATCCACGTGAGATGCGGGCCACCCGCGACCTGGTCCGACGCCGAATGTTTCTCGTGCGCCGCCGCAGCGAACTGTTGGCCCACGTGCAACTGGCCGTACGTG
>CAWAZX010000033.1:0-139456 GCA_963786455.1 uncultured Planctomycetota bacterium
CACCGATGGTTACATCGGCGGGGTACCAATTTGTGTTTTGCCGTTCTGATTGCAGCGTGAACTGGCATCCAGGATTGATAGTTTGCTTCGCTAATGCGAAAAGTCACACAGCACGGGAATGGAAAATCATCTAGTTCCGTTCGAAGCTCTATGAGAGCCTGATGGATCACATGTGAACTGTGATGCAGGAGGTCAGTTTCCTGATCATTCAGCGGGAGTGGAAACGTTTCCAGGATACCGGCGCCTCCACCAAACGCGGCAACTCGACGGTGACATCCCGCACGCCGGCGACTTCCGCTGCGGCGACAGACGGTGAGGATCGAACGCTGGTCGTGCAGAATCACATTTCACGATGCGACTCAATGCGCTGCCAATGCCGTAGTATGTCGCTCCTTTGCCGCCGATGATCGTGTAGGCTGCACGCCGGACCTTTTGGTCGATGTCCTGGCGAACCGAGTCCGGGTTTTCGATCTTACGAAGGCGGACAAGGCTTTGAGTGGCATTCCCGCAACCGTAGCAAGCGACCAGGTGAGCACCTCCGAATCCCCGTGCTCACCGATCACGTAAGCGTGAACGTGATGCGTGTACACGCCGCAAAGGGCACCGATCAAACTTCGAAACCGGGCAGTATCGAGAGTTGTCCCCGACCCCAAAACGCGACCGGTTGGCACTCCGCACTCGGCGGCGAAGCCGGGCGGCCAAATGGGTCATCACATCCACCGGATTGGTCGCCACGACGAGCACGGCATCCGGTGCATGGGAAAGCACGGCCGGCACAACCTCGCGGAAGACGGCCGCATTACGCTCGAACAACTGCAGTCGCGTTTCGCCTGGCTTCTGCCGAACGCCAGCACAAAGCACGACAACCCGACTTCCGGCCAGGTCTTCATATGTACCCGCGCGAACTTCGAGAGGGTGAGCAAATGGCACTGCGTGGCGGATATCATCTGCCTCTGCTTTTGCGCGGTCCTCATTTTTATCTACTAGAACTACTTCGCGTCCAACGCCCTGCATCACGATCGCATAGGCTGCCGTGGCGCCGACGAATCCACTTCCCACAATTCCAACTTTCATTTCATCCTCCTCACGATTCGTCGGTCCAGTTGCGCCACTGAGAATAGTGCTCGCCGATGACCGCATGCTTAACTGCTGCTTCGTCTGCCAGAATTATGGAGTCTTATTGTGTGACGGCTGCATCAAGGAGTTGACCAGATTATTGTAATGCATCTGATCGCATGACGTGCTCAACCTTTCGCGCTGATTTCGCGGTGTGTCGCTGTTGTCAGCTCACTTAGGCGTTGCCATGCTGGCGAGTCAAGCGACTCCTCAGTGCATCGCCAACGCCACTGCTCGTCCGCCCGTCCGGGAATGTTCATGCGGGCACACGATCCCAGACCGAGCACATCCTGCAGCGGCACGACAGCCAATGCGGCTTCCGCAGAGAGTGCCAAACGGATCATTTCCCAAACCGCGTCCTGGGGCTCGCCCGGGAAGCGCTGAGCATATCTCCATAAGTTATCGCGTTCGTGCTGTGGAGCCGAATCGTACCAGCCCCGCGTGGTGTCGTTGTCGTGCGTGCCCGTGTAAACGACACAATTGTGCACGCAATGATGTGGCAGGTGAGGGTTGTTGGGATCGCCATTGAAGGCAAATTGAAGAATCCGCATGCCAGGTAACTGAAACTGATCTCGCAGCGCCACGACCGCCGGAGTGATGAGACCTAGGTCTTCGGCGAGAAGCGGCAAACCACCCAGCGCCTGACGAGCCTTCTCGAAGAAATCGGCGCCGGGGCCGGGAACCCATTGGCCCGAGGCGGCCGTCGGCGCGCCGGCTGTCACGTGCCATGCCGCTTCGAATGCGCGGAAGTGATCGATGCGGATCGCGTCGAGATAATCCAGCCGCGCCTGCAAGCGATTGATCCACCAGCGATAGCCGGTTGACCGATGCGCATCCCAATCGTAGACGGGATTTCCCCAGAGTTGACCGTCGGCGCTGAAATAGTCCGGAGGGACGCCCGCCATGACCGATGGTTTCATCTGGCCATCCAACAAAAACAGTTCGGGGTTGGCCCACACGTCGGACGAATCGGGCGAGACAAAAATAGGCAGATCGCCCAACAGCCGAATGCCGCGTCGATTGGCGTATTGCTTAAGAAGCTTCCATTGCCGCAGGAGCATGAACTGGCCGAACCGAAACTGATCGATTTCTTCTCTCAGTTCCTGCTCGGCCTCCGCGAGAGCGCTGGGCTCACGCTTGGCCAGACCTTGCGGCCATTCTGTAAATGGAACGCCTTGGAACTTCGCGCGCAACGCCATGAACAACGCGGGTTCTTCTGGCCTATCGGCCTGCTCGGCGCAGAATAGCTCGAACTCGCTTTTCAAATCCTGCCGTGCTCCACCCTTGAAGTTCTGCCAAGCGCGAATGAGGATCTGCTCTTTAAAAGGAATGACTCTTTCGAAATCCACAGAGTCATTCGGGAACAATTCGCACTCGGTCGCTTCAAGCAGCCCTTCCTCAATCAGTCGATCTGGACTGAGGACGAGTGGCGTCGCGGCAAACGAAGACAGGGCCTGATACGGCGAGTGTCCATAGCCTGTCGGACCCAACGGTAGCACCTGCCACCAGCCCTGGCCAGCAGCGGCGAGTCGATCGATCCAAGCAAATGCGGACGGCCCCAGATCGCCGACGCCAAATCGCGAAGGAAGCGACGTAACGTGCAGCAAGACTCCGGACGCCCGATAGCCTGGTGGAAAAGGAGCGTTATGTGCTGGCTCTTTGGCCTTCATCACGCGGTCAAGCCTGCCTCGGCAAGAGTCATCTGATCAGGTTGATTCATTAAGCCTACCGCACTTGCTAGACTGGGAATACCTGCGCGTTCGCCGGCTATCGCCACAGGGTCTATCAGCAAAGGAACGATTGGCCATGATTGATCACGAACTTTTGCGGGACGAAGGGATTCTGGTCATTCGCCCAAAAGGCGCGCTGGAGGCCGCTGACTTTCAGACGGTAACGAACGAGGTTGACCCCTATATCGAGGCAAATGGGAAACTCCACGGACTGCTGATTGATGCCGAGGCATTTCCCGGCTGGAAGGATTTTGCAGCCCTGCTCGCGCACCTAAAATTCGTGAAAGACCATCACCGCAAGATCGAAAAGATCGCCGCGGTGAGCGACAGCGCCTTCCTGACCATCGTGCCCAAACTCGCAAGCCATTTTGTTCAGGCTGACATATGGCACTTTGGTCATCCGCAAAAGGAAGAGGCCATGGCCTGGCTTCGCGAATAGTGCCAATCAGAAGTCTCCAGGTAAGCGACTCTGCCACGTCTAAATTTGGCGTGTCATTAGGCTTGAAATCCCGTGCACAATGTCGGTTCGACATGTGCGCAAGCTGTCCCCACATCTCGTGCCAGAGTTGTCAACCGAGTTGCGAATCGGGACCCACGACCGAAAGGCAAAAAGCAGTTGCTACGCCATCAAATCGATCAGAGCAGGTGCGTTAGTTCTGCCACGCCGCCTGGTCCGCGGCTATGGCCGGGCGCGTTGATGGCCCGAAAAACTAGATGTTACGGCGAATTAACAAGATTTTCGTCACATTGCGCATAATCGGCCGCGATGCGGTGTAGCCACGTGTGCGACAACTTTTGTGGCAATAATTCCACCAATCCCGTTCGCAAACGATTTGCCGAATTATAATGGTAGTTTTGGCCTGCGTTGGCGAAGTTCTCGGCTAGTTCCTTCTCTACAGACGAACCTCGATGAAGTCCTACCTGCTCCCATTTGTCTGTGTACTTTTCTGCGCGACTGAATCCACGCCGGAGTAGTGCGGGATGACCGGTCAGACAGCATGTACCAGTCGCTCGGCGCTGCAACCAGTTATGCACCGGTAGGCCAGTTTATCGGTTCGACATCGACCTCTGGCTTCGCTGCATCAGGAACTCTAATCGCACCCAACTGGGTTCTGACGGCGGCCCATGTGGTCGACCAAGCCACCGCATTGAGCTTCAAGATTGGCGGCAATTCCTACGGCGCATCACAATGGGCGTATCACTCCAACTGGAATGGAGATTTGGCAGCCGGTTATGACATCGCGCTCGTAAAGCTCAGCACGGCGCCGATCAGTATCGCGCCCGCAGCTCGGTACACCGGTTCGGACGAACTAGGCAGGATCGGAACGTCTGTCGGTTATGGGAAGACAGGGACTGGGCTAACAGGTGCAATCACTTTCGACGGACTAAAGCGAGCCGGAGAGAATGTCATCGATCGTTTTTACTCTGGCGGCAATAAGCGCATTTTTCTGTCGGATTTCGATAACCCCGCGAACTTAGTGACAGTTCTTCTGGTTCATCAACTCCGCTCAATCTTGAATACTTGATTGCTCCAGGCGACAGCGGCGGCGGTGTGTTCGTCGATTTTGGTAGTGGTCCGCTGTTGACCGGCGTCCATTCCTTTGGGACAGCGCGAGATGGCCTGATCAACTTCGACTATGGCGATATCTCAGGCCACACCCGTGTTTCGCAATTTAATAGTTGGATAGACTCAATCATGGGTAGTGGGAGCGGCGGAAGCGGCAGTGGTGGGAAAGGGGGCAAAGGCCGGCGCTTCACCGGCAGCGAGTTTGAATTTGACGCGGTGTGGGCTACTGCCGTTCCAGAGCCCGCATCACTTGGCCTAATCCTTCTTGCGCATGTGGATTAGGCTTTTCTAAGCGAAAGCGGCTGTGATTTCCATTTCGCTTCGCGAGATTTTCTGTACGCCCACCTGTGCGTCTCATTCTGTCAGCAGCACCGGCAACGTGGCGGCGATTTCCCGAAAAGCTTCCACCAATTCCGTAATATCGTCGGCGTGGAAATGTCGACCGTCGGTTGCGGCGGCTACAGCTTTCATCCGTTTTATGTCTGCGTCAACGCTGAAAGTGATCGTGTGAATCACGATGTCGTTCGCAGCCGCGTTACGCGCCGAAATGATCGGTTCAGGGCCAAGGTTATGGATGCCATCGGTCATGAGCACCATAGTGCGAACGGCAAATGGCCGAACGCGTGGGCCAGTGAGCACGCGTATCCCATTGTCTAATCCAGCCGAGATGGCAGTTCGGCCTTTCACCGGCTTGCTGCTGATCCGTGCCATTTGATCGCGAATTCGCGAATAGTCGCTGACCAGGTCGGAGTCAATTGTGGAAATCCGGTACTTATTTCCACACGACGTCTCATCACTTGAGTAACTTACCAGTCCGACATGTTCGTCTTGCGGCGTGTCGTCAAGCTCAATCAAAAACGCTTCGACAGCCGTGGACAGCGCACCCCTTGACTACCGATCGACCTTAAGACACACAGGAAAATCCATTTACTAAGGGTATAGGTGTTCTCGAGTTTAGGAATTTGAGTTCAGCCCGCAAATTGCGGCTCCTAATTTGGTAACTCTCTCGCCGCTGATTTATCGAATCGCGATTTGCCCGTATGCGGTTTAATCCTGAATGACGATGTTGTCGCCGGGGCCGCCGTCGAGGATGTCGATGCCGGGGCCGCCGATCAGGACATCGTCACCATCGCCGCCCAGGAGAGTGTCGTTTCCGGCACCGCCAATGAGCTCGTCGTTGTCTTCGCCACCATCGGCCGTGAGCTGAATCGCGTTGGTGGCCAGCCCGGAAGCGTCGACCGCGTCGTCACCGACCAAAGCGTTGACCACTAGGCGATCAAGTGCAGCCTCGGCGTTGCTGATGTTC
This sequence comes from uncultured Planctomycetota bacterium, assembly GCA_963786455.1. Lineage (GTDB taxonomy): Bacteria > Planctomycetota > Planctomycetia > Pirellulales > Lacipirellulaceae > JABDGM01. The sequence continues at coordinate 5,720 of CAWAZX010000033.1, forward strand.
ACTTGTGCTGCCAGTCCGAGGACAGCCACGCCGCTGGCATCGCCGGCGACCACGACAACGTCATCGCCGTTGGTGCCGTTGACGATGACGGTGTCGGCCTGCCAGTCGCCCGTGACTCCGCCGAGCACGCCGGCGAGGTCAATGTTGAATTCAACCACGTCAGTTCCGCTCAGGTCGTTGACGGTGATGGTGTCGGCGCCGCCGAGGGCGTTGAGGTCGACGACCTCGACGTCGTTGAGGTCCATGACGATGTTGCCGAGGTCGCGGAAGAACCGCAGCCGACCGCCGTTGGCCGACAGGTCGAAGATCTCGTTCTGGCCCGAGCCGTTGAAGAGCATCGTGTCGGTGCCGGCCTGGCCTTCGACCGTGTCGCTGCCGTCGCCCGGGTCCCATTGGAAGAAGTCGTCGCCGGCGCCCAAGGAGAGCGCTGTCGCTGCCCTGGTTGCCGTCGATGAAGTCGTTGCCGTCGCCGCCGATCAGCAGGTCGTTGCCGTCGCCGCCGAAGATCGTGTCGTTGCCGGCGCCGCCGTCGACGATCAGTCCGGCGAGGTTGCCGTTGGCGGAGAAGGTGTCGTCGCCGCCGTTCACGTTGACGACCAGGATTTCGGTGGTGCCGATATCGATCGAGAAGGGGGCCGGGTCGACGCGCTCGAAGCGGACGCGGTCGTTGAGGCCGTGACGATGAAGGTCTCGGCGCCGTTGCCGCCGTTGACCTCGACGGTGTCGCTGCCGGTGCCGCCCTCGTTGAGGTCGCTGCCGTCGCCGGGGTTCCAGATCATGCGGTCGTTGCCGGCCTCGCCGAAGACCTGATCATCGCCGGCGCCGCCGGTGAGCACGTCGTTGCCGGCGCCGCCGAACAACTGGTCGTCGCCGCCCTTGCCGAGCAGAGTGTCGTTGCCGGCCTGGCCGAACAGCATGTCGGCGGCGGAGCCGCCGATCAGCGTGTCGTTGCCGCTGCCGCCGAAGAGGTTGGCCGATGGCAAGGCGCCGTTGGTCTCATCGAGCGAGAGGGTGTCGTTGCCGCCGAGGCCGAAGATTTGCACTTTGCGACATTGGCGACAGTCGGCGTTCCGCCGAGCACGTTGACGGCGCCGCCGTTGACTAGCAGCGTGCCGGCAGCGTCGCGGCTGACGACGATGGTGTTGTCATGCGCGTCGCCGAGAATCGTCAACTGCCCGGCCGTGAAGAATGCGTTAACAGCCGGCATGATCCGCTCGCCGAGATGCTCAAAGGATGGAGTTCTGCTTAGATTGCGCGTTTTTCGCGTGTTTCGCCGACGGCGAAATATTTTCTTTGCCCATTGATTGAAAGTAATGCGTGACATTGTGTGATGCCTTTTCTCTGGGAATGGGTGCGATTCGGGTGGATATTCAGCGAGATTCGAACTCGCGGGGCATGGTTCTCGTAACCGTTCCAAGAGCTACTACGGGGGCTGCTCGCTCGATCTAGCGCCGAGCGCCGAATAAATTTCGTCGAAGTGGCCGTAAAGCATACCGAGCGGAATGAGCTTGCTGCTTCAATGCTTGCGTGGCCAGCATCCGAGCAGACACACGATCCTGGAGAAATTCCCGCCGCTGATGCCGGGTCAATATTAATGGTGGATGCCTGGCTCCCGACGACATGCCCGACTTTGCTCGCGCGGCTTCGGCACGACCCGTCGAATGAAGCCGCTTGGGACGAGTTCGTCGAGCACTACGGCCGTCACATTTACCGCTGGTGCCGACAGTGGAGGTTGCAGGACGCCGACGCGGAGGACGTAACCCAAGAGATCTTGCTGAAGCTTGCCCGCAAGCTCCGCGATTTCGCCTACAACCCCGAGAAGCAGTTTCCGCGGCTGGCTCAAAACGGTTGCCCATCACGCCTGGAGGGATTTCGTCGACGGCCAGAAGCGCGCTCGGACGATCGCGGACGATCAAATCTGGGAGCTGCTGCAATCCGTGGAAGCGCGCGAAGATCTCATTCAGAAGCTGGAGGAGGCCTTCGATCACGAACTGCTGGAAGCGGCCAAGGTGCAGGTGCGACTTCGCGTGGCGCCGCACACTTGGGAGGCCTTCCGCCTGGTGGCGATTGAGGGCTTCCGGTCGCAGAAGTGGCCGCCAAAGTCCACATGCAAGTGGCCATGGTTTACGTGGCCAAGAGCAAAGTGCAGAAGATGCTCCAAGAGGAAATCCGGAAACTCGAAGCGAACGCCTAATTCCCTGGCTCTTGACCGTCGTCAGCATGTCGACGGGCAATTTCGACGCGTCGTACGCATTGTCGAAGGGAGGCGCAGTTGCCAATGCCCCGACTCCCTTCGAAGCCAACTTATGACGCATTGCCCCTCCGAAGAGAAGCTTGCCCGCCTGTTGGCCGACGCGTTGAGCACGGCCGAACGAGATGCCGTTGCACAGCACGTTGAAGAATGCGCCTCGTGCCAGCAAAAGCTCGCTCAACTGACCGAAATCTCAGACGCCGCGACATGGCAGCGCGCCGATGCATCTGCCTCCAAGTAGCGAAGCAGAAGAAGACGATAGTGCGGCGATTGAAGCTGGTGCGGCGCTCGTCAGCGCCGTTCCCGCCCGATCCGGCGGAAACCCCAACAGGAAACTTTACGCACGGCAAACTCGCGGCTGCGGCGACAATCGAATTCGAAATCCCCTGCCGTGCCAGGCTACGAAATCATCGGAGTCCTGGGGCGAGGCGGCATGGGCGTCGTCTTCAAGGCCCGGCAGCTTGCGTTGCAGCGCATCGTGGCCTTAAAGATGCTCCGAAATTTGGCGCGCGCCGGCGAGAAGGAACTAGCCCGTTTTCGCGCCGAGGCCGATGTCATCGCGCGATTGCAGCATCCCAATATCGTTCAGATTTACGATGTCGGCGAAGTTGCGGGCAGGCCGTATTTTGTCTTGGAGTACGTGGCCGGCGGCAACCTGGCCCAGCACCTCAACGGCACGCCTCAGTCGGCGCGTCTGGCGTCACAGTTTGTCGAAGTGCTGGCGCGGGCCGTGCAGGCAGCGCACGCCAATGGCGTCGTCCATCGTGATCTAAAGCCGGCCAACATCCTGTTGATTCCCGCCCATGAAGGTGCGGCAGGTGCCGTCGATACAACTCGCGGTCCCAACGCGCTTGTTGCGGACGGCAGCCTACTGAAGGCGGTCCCCAAAATTGCCGACTTCGGCGTGGCGAAGATGCGCCAATGGCGACTGGGAGGCTCAACTCCATCGCGGTCTCACCGTCACGGGGGATTTACTAGGCACGCCCAGCTACATGGCGCCTGAACAAGCGGCGCCAATCGGGCCCGCCGGTCGGTCCAGCCGCCGATGTCTACGCGCTGGGAGCCATTTTCTATGAGCTGCTGACCGGCCGCCCGCCTTTTAAGGGAGAAACGCCGCTGGACACCGTCCTGCAAGTGCTGCACAGCGAGCCGGTCTCCGTGACTGGCTTGCAACCGAATGTTCCACGGGACCTCGAGACAATCTGCCTCAAATGTTTGCGAAAGGAACCGCACCACCGCTATCACAGCGCCAGCGAGCTGGCGGATGACATACAGAGTTTTCTTCGAGGCGAGCCAATCAAAGCGCGACCGAGGGGAACGGTCGAAAAAGTCTGGCGGTGGATTCGCGATCATCCGGTGCCCTCGGGACTTGTCGCTGCCGGCGTGCTTACTCCGATCGTGGCGCTGATCATACTTTCGCTGCTGTCGGCCCGGCTGGTTCGCTCCAGCGCCCTGGAAAGCGCTGCGCAGCAGGCGGAGCTGCTGGAGCAAGCGACCAACCAGTACAGTCTGATCGTCCAGCGCGTTGAGCAGGCGCATTATCCGGTCAACAAGATGGTTCCGCCCACGCCGGATACAGTTCCGCTCAGCATTCCCGCAACGTTTCTGCACGACGTGGGCGAGGAGTTGCACCAGGACAGCAAGACCGGCATCCAAGTCCGTCAATACAGCGATGATCCTTTTCCTTGGCGTACCGACGGCGGACCGCACGATGACTTCGAGCGCAAGGCGCTGCGTGCGTTTGCGGCAGAGCAACGGGCAGGAGACCGTTCATGACTTCACCGAGATCGACGGTGAGCCCGTCGTTCGCTATGCCCAAGCGCGCATTATGAAGCAGTCGTGCGTTGATTGTCACAACACTCATCCCCTGTCCACCCGCAAGGACTGGAAAGTCGGCGACGTGCGCGGGGTTCTAGAGATCATCCGCCCGCTGAAAAACGACGAGGCGCGAGTCACTCAGGCGCTGCAGCTAACGCTATTACTGAGTGCCATTGGATCAGGTCTGCTGCTATTGGGAAGCGTGCTCGCAGTCTGGACCAAGCGTCGGCGCATTGATAGTGGTTCATGATCAGAGAATTTCAGGGCCCAAAGCCCATACCTTTTTCTCGGAATGAGATGCTGAACCGTTTTGTTGCCTCTGGCCGAGGTATCAATCGAACATTTTTCAGGATATGCCCGCATCCCTTTCGCAGACTCGGTCGATGCGCTTAAGGGAGCTTTGGGAAAAGTAATGCCGATAGCTCAAAGACAAACGTGTCTCGGACACCTTGGTTTGACGAGGCGATTCAGCGTCAAATGGCCGTGATCGGAGAAAGCATGACCAATGCGTCGGTCCTGACCGGGTCGTCCACCGGCCGCCGCAGCCCACTTCTCCGGGCGACAGGTTTCGGGCGTTACCGCGGCTGCGACGCCTGCTGCTGCTTGTGCTCGGTTGCCTGTTGGTACGCCCGCTTGACGAAGCCGACAACGGTCCCGCCGGTCCACATGCCCAGGAGGTACACCGCCACGAAAAATAAGTACAGGGGTGCGGTGATGCTTTGGTTGAAAAACTTGAGCGTTTCGTTTTCGCGGTTTTGGGCGAAAAAAACGACGATCATCGTCACGATGACCGCGAGGAGGACCAGGTAAACCCATCGCATGGGGCACCTCTGCGGCGAGAGACAGGAGTAACGGAAAGGACGCACGGGACGCGGACGCTATCCGGTCCCCGCTCGAGTGAGTATAGACAATTGCCGTGCCGTGCAACTAGTGGCTCCCAGCTTGCGAAAGAAGGCGGCCACTGCGCTCTCGCGGATCGAAAAGAAATACTGCTCGCCGTCATCAATGCTGTCACCGACGCGTCGCTTCACCCAATACTTGGCGAGCAGCGCCCAGAATCGAGCGTCGTCGAGTAAGTCGTCACGCTCGAAGCGGGTCCCCGAACCCGCAACAAGGGTGATGTTCATTGTGACTGCGGGCGTGTCCACACGACGGCGCTGGCGCAGATGGTGAGTGTCAAAACTCATCAACGCGTGACAACACTTTGGTTTCGCCATCCTCATGGCTGACTAAGGTCGAACTCCATCTGTTGCCGTATTTAGGTTCGCTCATCCTTCACTCCTCTCGCAGATCCTCTTGATTGCTCCCGCACGCCACTTCGTCCCGCGCGACGGAACCGCATCCATATTCAACCGCCTTGCGATCTCGCTCAACCCATACCGCCGCTCAAATCGCAGCATCCGAATCCGCTCGGCGATTAGTATTTCCTCGGGATCATCAACCAGCGTTCGGAAAATCCTGCCCTTGATATTCTCCTCCGGTCCGAATTGCTTGCCATACGGAGGATGTACGGAGATTGCGATACCGCTCGCTTGGATTCGCAGCTTGGCCGCCTTCGTCCTGGCCGCGATGATCCGCCGCTCGTACTGGGCGAATGCCTGAAGCACCTGCCGGATGAGTTCATCGCCCGGGGAATCACCGTTGCCGATGTCCGCCACAACCTCCACCTTGGCTCTACGCTTGCGTGCTGCTCGGCGGATGATCTCACTCACGTAAACATCGCGGGCGAGGCGGTCGTGCTTGTGAGCCACCAGGACGTAGCCAGGGCCGAGGGCGTCGATGGCGTCCCACAGCCCAGGCCGATCCTCTTCCTTGCCGGAAATCGCACGGTCGGAAAATTCACCGGCAATCTCGTAGCCCTTGTCGTTGCAGTATTTTCGGCACGCTTCGAGTTGAAGCTCGATGGATTCGGAGTCCTCCGCACGAGGTTTGGGTGAAAACCTCGCATAGATCACACATTTTGTCACGAGTACGCCTCCTTGTAGCTGCGGCCTCTAACGATGTCGGAAACTGATGATGCGTTTAAGCCAAACTGCTTGCCGATCTTTGCATAACTCAATCCAGTTGTGGATCGGATTTCTCTAATGCGTTTAACGTCTTCGACGTTCACGATTCTCTCAGGCCGATCTTATGCCAACGGACCAAATGGGCAACCGGCCAAGATCGCAGCAGTCCAACTTTGTACCGAGTTCGTACCGACTTCGTCCGCCAGCCCCACGACGCCAATGGACCGGCCTGCTGGGAATTCTCCCAGTAGAACAATCCACCAATCCATGGATTCATGGAACCCTCTACACAAAATTAACCCAATCAGGCAAAATGAACGCCACACACCCCAAGGATGGGAAGCGGTTGCTGCCCAGACTCTCCAACCGTGCATCTCAGTGGCCAATCCCCACGAGCCAAGCGAAGCAAGAGAACGTCGAAGGTCCGACAGCCAGCCCAAGAGGGGCAGGCCGGCAGCGTTGAGGTATGGGAGCACGGCAGTCGCCGGGCAGTTGCCAAGTGTGCGGGACGTAGAACCCGCGGGGAGGGGGGGCATTATGTGACAAGGTGACAAATGAGCCCTGTTTCCCAGTGTCAAACGATCGATTTGTCAAGTATGTGAGGGGTTGTGGATCACCAGGGCGAGCAAGTGTGGGACACAACGGAGTTTGTGGTGAGAAAAGAGAGTTTGTGTCGAGCACGACGATCACCAGGGGTGAGTGTAGCGGTGTAGGCGAGGGCAAAGTGCTGTCAGCGGTGTGAGGCGTGGGGAGCACATAACCCAATGTCCTGTTACGCCCCTCACGCGCAGGATGGGCGATGGACATGGCCAAATGGCCAACGCACCTCGACCAGCGTCGCATCGAGCAGGGCAATGAGGAGCGAATCGAGCACGATCAACCCCTCGAATCCATACCGAGACGTCCATCTCGGAACGAACGACGCGGAATCGACGCGAATCGAGCGATCGAAGCGAAGGGGGGCCCCACGGGTCGTGGCGTTTTGACCACACGGCGGCCGGTCGCCCGGTCCCTCGGTCTGATCTATCTCACCTCTCTCACACCTGATTTTTAGAACTTGACTTTGGGTGTATCTCACCTCTCTCACACCCCCTTCCCGAAACTTGACCATCTATGGTCTAACGCACCTTCGGTGGCATCGCACGGCCGCTAACCGGGAGCCTTGACCTAACGAGTCATTTCTCAGGGGGCTCCTCGCGCCGGATGGGTGAAGGCCGGTACCAAACAAGCGTAGCGGCAAGTGAATGGCTCCATGCCATAATCGCCGGGGGAGCACCGGCCCGCTACGCTCATCTCATACCCCCTTCCACAAACTTTACTTTTGTCACCATAACGTAGGGATGGAAGAAAAGCAGACGACGGTGCGATTTTTTGCCAACGAGACGGATGGTGGAAAAAGCTGCGGCATAAGGGCGATGACACGCGAGACGGGGTGTCGTGGCCTCTATCTTCACGGTCACCGCTGCGAGGTGCAGCCGCCGGCTATTACTCTCGAGTATTTATCGTCCAGCGGTGCTCGAGACGGCGGGATTCATGAGGTGACTGACCGTGTTGAACGTGGCCCGCACCTACGCCGCGTGCAGCCAGTCAGTTCACTTGGAAAGAATTAGGTGGTTCTAATGGCGACCGATCTGTCGCGCCTGCGCGAGCTTCTTGAGAGAATTTGGAAGCATTGCGAACCCATCTTACCGGACCATCCAGGCCCAGGTGAGCACGTGCGCATATTTCCAGACTTCAAGCCGACGCTTGGGAAATGGGGTCCTTCTTGCGCTACTGTGTCATCGGCACTGGAGGGCTCTGCGAAATGGTGTGAACGACTTAAGTGCCCTGAAGATGCCAAATGGCTTCGGGCAGCAAACACCAGACTAAACAAGCTGTGGGATAGTACGTTTGCCAATCTCACTCCCGAAGTGCGCAAAATGCTTGTCCAGCCTCTGGAAGGTGAAACTATACAACAGTTCGCCGACGGCCGCATGTGTATTCCGTGGCTCGAACGAGCTAACGACTACAGCGGCAATAATCTATGCAAACATATTCGGCAGGTCGGCTGCTACGCCCGCCAACTTCTTCACTTGCTCGAAGCAGTCGAGGTGCGTGAAAAAGTGGACGGCGAAGCGGACGGCGGTACACGACGAACTTGGCAGGAAGTGGCCGAACGGAAGGAGCGACTTCGGCAGCAGGGCGAAAAATTCACCAGTCAATCAAAACTCGGAGAGCAATTGGGCTGTTCACCGTCGGCCATCATGGTGAATGATCTGTTGAACGAACCGCGCATCAGTCTTACCGACCTGGCCAAACAAGAAGGCGTGAACTGCTGCACCACCTGGCGGTGGACAACTCGTGGAGTGAAGTCGATTCGCCTCGAAACGTTTTCGCTCGGCGGCCGGCGTTATACGACGCTACCTGCTTTTCAGAGGTTCTGCCTGAGCGTCACTGCCGCGGAACAGGGCACGATAGTCACGTCTAGCGAAATGCCACGACAGCGCCAGCGCGAAATAAAACGGGCAGAGCGCCAGGCCACGGAACTCGGCATTTAGTAACCATCTGGCCCAGCGGCCCGCCAAGAAAAAGCCCGCGCTGACGGAAGATCGCTATTCGTAATAAGCCACTCGATTGAAGTGCGCCAGTCGCTCATCACTCGATCGAGATTTGTACACTGAACATCTGCTAGCGGTAATTACCGTTTTGCGCCGCGCTCACGTTTTGAGTTACCGCTATTTACCGCAAGAAATTGCAATTGCGTGCCATGACTTGCAATTGTCGACAAACGGCATAGAATGCATCTAAACCTAGTGGGAAACGCCAAAAACCCCTTGTTTTCCAGTCGAATTCCCAAGCTGGATGTCGCCGGTTCGAGTCCGGTCGCCCGCTCTATCGTCTGCTGATGGAGATTTGCCGCCCCGCCATCTGAGATCGCGCCGTGAACGATGTGGCCGTTGCGCCCTCGTCTCCAGAGTTCTCCATAGCCAATGATTGCGTGTGAATGATCCGCAAAGCGAAGCCACACCGGTGAAAATACCAGTGACTTGCAGTTTGGTTCAGCCGCCCTTACAGTAGGCGGCCATGAAGATCGCGCAAGTTCGCACCAAGTTATATCGCTGGAAAGGGCCGGTCAAAACCGACGACACGGTTTTCGCCACGCCGCTCAGCGCCTTGCCGTTTCAAAGCGATGCGCAGAGCGCCCTTCCGTTTTTTCAGTTGGCTGGTCGTCGAAGTGCACACCGGCGACGGGCGGATTGGCATCGGCAACGCCGGATTGTGTCCGGACGTCACGAAGCAAATCGTGGACTCCAAACTGGCGCCGCAGCTCGTCGGCGAGAATCCCCTCAACACAGAATATCTGTTCGAGAAAATGTACCGCTCGACGGTGGCGTTTGGCCGCAAGGGCGCGGCGCTCGCCGCCATCAGCGCCGTCGACATCGCACTGTGGGACATCAAGGGCCAGGCGTTTGGGCAACCGGTGTTCATGCTGCTCGGCGGACGGACCAAGCCGGCAATTCCCGCGTACTACAGCCGGCTGTACACGCGGAACATCGACCGACTGCAACAGGAGGCGGCCCACTATAAGGAACAGGGCTTCAAAGCGATGAAGCTGCGCTGCGGCTATCCGCTCACGGAAGGGCTGGCCGGCTTGGAGAAGAACGTGGCCATGGTCCGGGCCGCGCGCGAGGCCGTGGGCGACGACATCGATATCATGGTCGAATGCTACATGGGTTTTGATTTTCCATACGCACGGCGGCTGCTGCAGCGATTGGAGCCGTACCGCCCGCGCTGGGTGGAAGAGATGCTATTGCCCGACGAAATTCACAACTTCGCCAAGCTCAAGCGGTACACGAGCATTCCACTCTCCGGCGGCGAGCACGAGTTCACGCGCTATGGCTTCCACGATTTGCTGCAGGCCCAAGCGCTCGATATTTTCCAGTTCGACACGAACCGCGTCGGCGGTTTCACCGAGGCCCAAAAGATTTGCGCGATGGCCTTGGTGCACGGCGTCGAAGTAATTCCCCACGGCGGGCAAATGCATAATCTGCACGTCGTGATGAGCTCGTACGCGTGCCCCATGGCCGAGTACTTTCCGATCACCGAAATCGAAGTCGGCAACGAGATTTTCTGGTATATCTTCGACGGTGAAGTGGAGGCACAAGGCGGCCAGCTCCAGCTCGACGACCACCGCCCCGGCATGGGACTCACACTCAAGACACATGGTCTGGAAAACTTCGAAATCGTGTGACTCACACAAATCCAACGACAAAGCGAAAGCTCACGCAAAGGCGCTGAGGCGCAAAGTAAAGTAAGAATTGAACCACAAAGATCACGAAGGACACAAAGTACGGAATAGGTATGTGAGCATGTCGCAATCGATTTTCTTCTTTCTTCGTGCTCTTTGTGTTCTTTGTGGCTTGCATCGAATTTCTTAGCGCCTTGGCGCCTTTGCGTGAGAGTTACTAGGACTACTATGTCAGGCTCCATACTAGACCAATTTCGGCTTGATGGGCGTACGGCCTTGGTCGTCGGTGGGAATCGCGGGCTGGGCTTCGAGATGGTTAAGGCGCTGGCCGAAGCAGGCGCGTCGGTGTTTATTGCCGCTCGTGATGAACAGCGTAACGAATCTTCGCGCGACTACATCGCTCAACATTACAAGCGCGAGTGTGCCGCGGCTGTGTGCGACGTCACCGATCACGAGCAAGTGGCCAGCACGGTCGCTGCCGCCGTGAAGAAGTTCGGCAAGATCGATGTTCTCATCAATTCTGCCGGAATCAATATCCGCGGGGCAATCGAAAACGTTTCGCCGGAGGATTTCGACAAGGTCCAGCGGGTGAACGTCTCGGGTACCTGGCTGGCGTGTCGCGAAGTGGTCCCCCTCATGAAGCGGCATGGCTACGGCCGCGTGATCAACATCGCCTCGATGCTCTCGATCGTAGCGATTCCCGAGCGAACGCCCTATGCCGCCAGCAAAGGCGCGGTGCTGCAAATGACGCGGGCGCTGGCGATCGAGTTGGCGGCCACTGGTATCACTGTGAACGCGATCCTTCCTGGGCCGTTCGCCACGGAACTGAACCTGCCGTTGACGTCGGATCCGGAGAAATACAAGGCGTTCATCGCCCGCATCCCGATGGGGCGCTGGGGCGAGCTGCACGAGATCGGCGGATTGGCGTTGTACCTGGCGAGTGCCGCTTCCAGCTACGTGACCGGCGCAGCCTTCTCGATCGACGGCGGCTGGACCGCCCAGTAATTCACATCATTGGGCTGACACAATCGGGCCACTTGCATCGCTTTGCCACTGAACGTTACGGCACCTGTCATCAAGTTCAGTTCGTTTGAGTAGAATCGAAGTCTAAAGGTTATGCCTCAGGATCAGTCTTGTGAGTTCGACGTCATTTGTCACACCGAGCTTTGCAAGCGCTTTGGCTCGATGTTTCGCGGCCGTTTGAATACTGATATTCAAGTCCACGGCGATTTGTTTTTGACTTTTCCCTTGGACTAACAGATCAACGACATTGGATTCGCGAGGCGACAATTCCGCGAGCCGGGGCTCAGAGTCACGTCCGGCAAGATACTTGGCATTTTCCGCCAGCGCTCTGTGAATCGACTCGATCAAAACCTTGTCATCAGCCGGCTTCTCAATGAATTCGAAGGCGCCCAACTTGAACGCGTTCCTACACGCGGGCACATCTCCATGCCCAGTCATCACAATGACTGGAAGGCCGACGATAAATCCGCCCGACGCATAAGTGACTGGTAAAACTACAGCAAATTCTTCGCCGCCATACCTGCAAACGATATCCATTTCGCGGGCCTGGTCCTAAGCTTGATCTCCGCGTTGGCTCGCAAACTACTCTGGCCGACGGTTCTGTGGTTGAATTGTTGCCAGAGTTTCGAGTTACGTTTGGATCGAATTTGACCACTCAGGAACCACCAATCGTGAGTATCGAGTCGGAAGCGGCAGCCCTCGACATCGTGAATTCTCGATTCCCTCGCGCAGACGTTGAACTATGGGATGTGAATCGGAGCTACTCCGATGGGGCTTATAACGGGTGGATCTCTGCGCCATTCTATGCCGGATCGGCGGGGGCGTTTGCCGGATATATCGAATGGCAATTTAGTGCATCGAATAGTACGTCGATCGGCTTTCGGCGGTGCGCGCCATCGGCGGGAAGTGGCGTCGTAGACTGCTACGATCCACCGATTTATACTTTTCGTGAAACGAGGACATTCGTTAAGAGCCGACAACACGTCCAAGCGGCCAATGACTCGCAGCCGCGACAAGACTAGGCGTAGATTAATGCACTTGGTTCAACTGAAACACTATGATCAAGGCCGGCGGGTCGCGATTGTCGAAGAGCCGCAGCTCGTATTGTTGAAATCGCCGCCGTCGGTTCATGGGCTCGCCACGATCGCGATCGAACGAAACGAATCGCTGTCGGCGGTCGCAAACGCCAACCGCTCGAACGAAAAGTTGAATTACGATGACGTATACGCCGGTCGATCGGACTGGCGACTTCTGCCTGCGTTCGATCACCCCGCTGAACCGGCCCGCTGCCTCGTGACCGGTACCGGTCTCACGCACAAAGCAGGCGCGGCGAACCGGGACAAGATGCACAAGGCGCAGGCGGCAGGCACTCTTACCGACAGCATGCGGATGTATCTTTCCGGCGTGGAATGTGGCCGGCCGGCGGCAGGCGAAATCGGCGTGCAGCCTGAGTGGTTTTACAAGGGGACCGGCACGGTGCTCCGAGCGCACGGTGAGCCGGTCGAGCAGCCGTCGTTTGCCGATGACGGCGGTGAAGAGCCCGAGGTGGCCGCAATCTATCTCGTCGATCGCAACGGGACGCCGTGGCGAATCGGACTCGCCGCAGCCAACGAATTCTCCGATCACGTGATGGAGCGAAAGAATTACCTCTACCTCGCCCACTCCAAGTTGCGCCAGTGCGCGATCGGCCCGGAGCTTGTCGTCGGTGAAGACTTTCTCGATCTGGCCGGAACGGTCAGAATCATCCGCGGTGATCAAACCGAGTGGAGTCACGACGTGCAATCGGGCGAAGCTCACATGGCTCACACGCTGGCGAATTTGGAGTATCACCACTTCAAATACGAGGGGCACCGAGTGCCGGGACAAGCACACGTACATTTTCTCGGCGCGGCCGCGTTCAGTTTCGGCGCCGATGTAAAACTAGCCGATGGCGACATCATGGAAGTATCGTGGCCGCAACTAGGCCGGCCGCTGCGCAACACGCTCCGCATTGATTCCAATAAGGCATCTTTAGTGCGAGTGCGGTCGCTTCGCGGTTAAAGCTTGATTGGCTCCACGCGGCGGACCGTCGCCAGAATCAGCAAGAACGCCAGGATGTGGAACGAGCTACTCATCGCGAACACCACCTGATAACCGTCTGCCAACTGGTCTACTTCCTTGTAGGTATCTAGCACCTTTCCTGCGATCTGGTTGAATACGACGCCTCCCATCGCCCCGCCGAAACCAACCAGCCCCGCCACTGAACCGACAAAACGCCGAGGGAACAGATCGGCTGGCAGCGTCATCACGAGCGTCGACCATGCTTGTTGTCCAAAGAACGCCATGCTGAAAAGAAAGAGTGCCGCGTTCACGTCCGTCATGGTCACCAGAAATACCCACGGCATGAGCGCCGCGCTAACGCCAAGCGCAATCTTGCGCGCATGCCGAGCGAAAATCCACGGTGCAGCAGCCAGCTGCTAAACGCGCCACCCAGCAAGCTTCCCACTCCGGATGCGGCATACGGAATCCAACCGTACAATCCAACTTCCTTCGTATTGAAGTCGCGGATATCGAGCAGGTACTTCGGCAACCAGAAACTGTAGAAAAACCAGGCGCCATCGCTCAGGAACTTGGCGATAACCAGCCCCCATACAGCCTGCAGCCGCAACAAACTCAACCACGAAGTGCCTTCCCCCACGGGAGCATCGACGTGCTGGGAAAGGATCTTATCGCGCTCCTCCGGAGAAATACGCGGATGCTCGCTCACCGAGTGATATTCCCAGAGCCACCACAACGTCCACACCAGACCTGCCGCACCGGTGAGGAAGAACACCCATCTCCATCCAAGTTGCAGAATGATTGCGGCGATCAACGGCGCTGCGATTACCGATCCGACGGCGGTTCCCGCGTTGATCAACCCCATCGCGCTGGAGCGCTCGCTGACGGGAAACCATTCGGCCACCGCTTTGGTCGCGGCTGGGAAGCCCCCACCTTCGCCCAAGCCGAGCAAGAATCGGCTAATCGCCAGCATCCAGAATCCGGCTGCCAGTCCATGGCTCGCGCAGGCCAGCGACCAAAACACCATGATCACGAAGAACCCGCGCCGCGTGCCGAGTGCGTCAATGAGGCGACCGCCGCCCATATACATCAAACCGTACGCCAGGAGAAACGCGATGTTCAGCCTGGCAAAAGTCCCGTCTGAAATGGGAATGTCTTGCCGCACGGCGTCGATCGCTACCGACAATGTCAGGCGATCCAAATAGCTGATGGCGATCGCGACGGTGATAAGTACGGCGATGATCCAGCGTCGCGACACGCGAATTGCTCCAGCCAGGACCAAACGGCAAATATCTCACGCTGAGGCGCAGAGAACGCAGCGTGCGGCCAGAATATACGACCTGATGGGAGAACTCAATGGCAGGCGGCACTTTGCATTCGCATCACATTGTGCGGCGGCGAGCAACCGCGTACCACGATGCGATCGCGATCAGCACGATCATGAGAGTCGCCGGCTCGGGAATCGCCGCCACCAGTCCGAACACGCCCAGGTCTCCGCGCAAGTTGGCGACGACACCGAGGCTTCTGGCCGTGCCAAGCTCTTTGTCGATCGACAGCAATTCGACACTTTTACCGGTACTGTTGAGGGCCCAGAACGATCCGTTCGGGCCGATCGCCAGGCCGCCGATGTTGGGAAAATTCGCCAGTCCTCGATTTCCAACGGGTAAAACCGCACCAGTGTGCTTGTCGATCCGCACCAACTGCTCCTGCGTGTCGAATCGGCCATCGATTCCCCACAGCTGGCCGGCCGGATCAAACGCCAGACCGACGATCCCGCCGGTGCCTAGATTGGCAATTCTTGTCGTCTGAGCGCTGGATGTGTCGATCGAAAACAGCTCCGTATTCGGATCGAAGTCAGCCACGCCGTACAAGCCTTTCGCCGGGTCCTGTGGATCGCACGCGATATCCGTGGACAGAGTAACTTCCCTGTTCAACGTATTGATGGGCGTCGTGATCACCTTATTTGTGTCGGGATGAAACTCGATACTAACGAGTTGATGCGCGAGCGTGGAAACGCCAAAGAGTTTTCCGTCCGCTCCAATCGTCAGGCCGCCGACACGGTAGGAGCCGAGACTGCCAAGGCGTTCGGCAGTCATCGTCGCGGTATTCACGATACTCAACGTGCTTCCGTTCACGGTGTACAACACGTCGGCACGTAGCAGCGACGTATATGCTGCGGACAAAACCATTGCGATGGCGAGCGTGAGCGTTTTCCAAACCGCGCGACGACTCAATGAGCGGTCTGACTTCGGCAGCAAGCCATCGTCGCGCATTATGTTAGCGCTGCAAAAAAAGTCGTCAATTGTCATCGATCACCAACGTCATCTCGAATTGAAAGTGCAAATTTAAGCTCAATCACGCCAAACACATTGCGTCTCACGTCGAATTGCCTATCACGACACGAGTCACGAGTTACACAGCGCAGCGCCGACGCACTGACCGCACGTGTGTTGGAAGGCCATCTGAGAAAGGGCGACAAGCCGCCAAAAGTGGGAAAGCCGCCGCGAATAGAAGTCGGCACCAAAAAACTTCTGCTAGAAGCTGGTGCCGGACAAGCGGCGGTAGATTTACATCATGAGATCTGGTCGCATTACGCAGAGAAGCTGCTGCTGATTCTACGGCATCGAGTCGTTGAATGTCAATCATTCGGTATGCGGCGCACGCTGGGCGGCCGATATTAGCGCCAATTCAACTCCACTACGTAGTGCAAGCACTGATATTGCCATCCGCTGCCACGCCGGTGACGCGATTGCCGGAATCTTTTCCCAAGCTTACCGCCTTCGCCAGCCATATCGGTGGATGGTGCAGTCAACTGGCTGCCGCCACCGAGAACTAAGAAAAGACGGGCCATGCACTCCGACAGACCGACAACCATGAACCTCACTCCACTGCTTATCCAAGTCCGTGCTTATTTGCACCGCAGAGCGGTTGTGGCCATGCTCCTACTCGTCAGCCAAGTCGGAGTGGCGGTTGGACAGGACGAGAACATGCTGCGCAAAAACATTCTGGACCGTCCGATATCCGAACTGACGATTAACATCGAACCTCCGACACGGCCCGCGCGGCGCGAAGGAAGCGACGAGTTCCCGATCGTCAATCGGGCAGCCGAATACTTCCAGACCCTCGAAGCCCACGACAGTTCGATCGAAAAGGCGCCGCCACTCCAACCGCACGCGTTTTGCTGGGCGGCCCCAGGCTTCTATCACCAACCGCTCTATTTCGAGCAAATCAACCTCGAGCGCTACGGCCATCACGTCGAATGCGGCGCTTGCAGCAATTGCGCCGAATCGGCTGTCTGCACTGCCCACTTCTTCGCCACGGTGCCGCTATTGTCGTACAAGATCGGCGCCGATCCTTGCTGCGAGCGGCAATACACGCTCGGGCACTATCGCCCCGGCAGCTGCAACCCCCACCAGTTACATTTCGCTCGCCCGTCGCACACCGGACTCACGTGCGAAGCGATGGCAATCACCGGGCTGATCTTTTTTATTCCGTAGCTAAATGGCCGCGCAAGTCATTTGATTTGGCTGCAATCCTCCCGCCCCCACTTCGGCGCTTTCAAGCCACGGAAGCCTCATAGGCTAGCATGGGATTGAGTCAGCAATTTGTTGCATTCGTATTGACACAAAATCGCCGGAGACCGGAAGTTTGATCCGGCCTCCGGCGTTCACTTCACAATCGTGGTGCCACCAGCCATTACAACAGGTTGACCACGCGGTCGGCCAGACCCTTCTCGCCAAGCACGACGCTGAGCTTGCCGCTCGTGGCGACCTTTTCCAGGACTTCCAGTTCGCGGAGTCGCATCAGCGTCGGGTTGTCGGCCAGCACCTTGGCCGTGTTGGCCTGGCTGCGCATCGCCGCCGTTTCCTCGCGGCGAACGATGAGGTTGGCCTCGGCCGCCTTCTTGGCTTCCGTGACCTTGTTCATCAGGTCCTTCATCTCGCCCGGCAGGATGATGTCGCGCACACCCACCGAGACGATTTCCAGACCCAACTCACCCGCGCGGCGGCGGACCGCTTCCTCGAAAGCGTCCGTCACGGCATCCTTCTCCGTGAGGAACGTATCGAGATCGCGCGTGCCAACAACCGCACGCAGAGCCAGCTGCGCCTCGCGGTACAGCGACTGCGTTGCGCCGTCCGAAACCGTAACGGCCTGCCGCGCGTCGACGATGCGGTACGTGACCACAGCGTTCATGCGCAGCGTGACCTTGTCGGCCGTCATGATCTCCTGGCCGGCGACGTCAATCGTCTGCTCGCGGAGGTCGACCTCGACTACCTTCGACGCAGCGACGTTTCGCCAGAAGGCGTACTCGCCCGGCGGCAGCGTCTCGACGTACTCGCCGTCCTGGAACGACACACCAACGTGGTTCCGCTCGACCGTGCAGATGTCGAGCACCTGTGCCGCGTGCGGCGAACGGACGATCGGCTTGAAGTCGCCGTGCTGGAAGCGGACCTTCCGCGCATCGACGACTTCCACCCGCACATCCTTTACGCCGGTCCAGTAGGCGTACAGACCCGGCGGCAGAACATGGCTGAATCGACCGTCGATCCACACGAGTGCCCGCTCGTAGTCCTTCAGGTCAACGACCTCAGCGCGGCCGGCAAGCGCACCGCTCTTGACGATTACGTCGAGCTTCTCGTGCGTGAGCCACGGCGCACGCTGCGAGACGACGTCGACATGGACCTTCCAGAGCGGGTCGAACAGCCAGTAACGACCAGCCGGCAGAACTCGCTTGAACTCGCCGTCACGGAAGTACAGACCGACTTCGTAGCTTCGGATCTTTACTCGCTTAAACAGAATCATGGCTGCACCTCCTTTCTGGTCAGAGTCATGATGTTAAGTATTCAATGGGTACAGGAAGTCGAAGACCTGTGAATTGCAGATTGAGTTCGCATTGTTTTGACAAAAAACACCCTCGGGCGGCGGAGTCAATTGTCCGTCACACGTTCCGATGCGGAGTGCTGTTTAAGCAGTCACGATCGCAGCGTCGTTCGATGACTTCGGTGCGCCGTCCAGAACGAGCAATGCTCGCACCGCGACGACGCACTTCCATGATCGTCAGACGCTGCGTGCGCGAACGCGGTATCCACGCACTGCATAGCATCGGTTCGTGCTGCCGCTACGCTGCCGACTCGCTATGGCGAGTACGACAACGCGCGGCTGACCAAACAATCGTCCGCCACCCTCGGGCTACTGGTGCGCTTTCGCGCTCGGGACAGGTTTTCAGCCTGTTGTTGGTACGGGATTCGAACCCGCGACAGCCAGATTATTGGTCTGGTGCTCTTTCCACTGAGCTAACCTGTGGTGGCCGACTCGCCGTCGCTAGATTCCATGTTCGGAACACGCAGCACCAACCATTTACATGGGATGCCGCGCGCCGCTGGCCCAGCGATGTCAAACCTTGCTTATAGTTTCATTCAAAAGACGCCGGTGGGAGTCGAACCCACTTGAAACTGCTTTGCAGGCAGTCGCCTGCCGTCTGGCTCCAGCGTCAGTAAGCGTCCTCGCCAGGAATCGAACCTGGTCTTCGACCTTCGCAGGGTCGCGTGCGAATCCGGCACACTCCAAGGACGAATGAGCGGAGGGCAGAGAGCGGAGAGCTGAGAGCCAGAATGTTGCAAAATGCATTCTGCTTCTGGCTCTCAGCTCTCCGCTCTTTGCTCTCCGCCTTCCAGTACCTCGCCGAGGAGTCGAACCTCGTCTTGCAGATTCGAAGTCTGCCGTGCTAATCCATCACACTCGCAAGGCGCAGGAAGCTGATTAGCTGTTAGCTCTTAGCAATTAGCCAGAGACCTCGTATACCACAACTTTTTTTGGCTAACAGCTAATAGCTAATAGCTAACAGCTTTTCCAGCACGAGCGCGAGGATTTGAACCCCGTCCGCCAGTTTTGGAGGCTGGCTGCTCTCCCAGGAGCACACTCGTGTAAAGCTCCCCGGCCTTGCGGCCGAGGACGCACTCACTTACTTCTCCAGCTCCACGTTCCAGTACACTTCGCTGACGAACTTCGACCAGCTTTCCAGCCGCACGTGGTGGTCGGCGTACACCGGCTTCCACGTCGGCCGGATCGGCTGCTTGCGTAGCCTCATGCCGGCCTCGCGCGGCGTGCGGTCGGCCTTGCGCTTGTTGCACGTCACGCAAGCCAGCACGCAGTTGTCCCAGCTCGACACGCCGCCCTGCGACCGCGGCACGACGTGGTCGATCGTGAGTTCCTCCGCTGCCCGGCTGCTCGCCGCAGTACTGGCACACGTAGCGGTCGCGCTTGAAAATGTTGCGCCGGCTGAACGTGACCGCCGATGCCGGCAGCGGTCGTAGCTCGGTCAGCGCGATCACTTCCGGCACGCGCAGCCGCAAGCTGCACCGCCTGCATGAACTGCTCGCCATCGCGCGGACGCAAGCTTCGACCAGTCGCTCCACGAGAACGTCTGGTAGTCGGCTACGTCGACCACGCGCGCCGCCTCGTTCCACAACACACCAGCGCACGCGCCACCGTGGCCACGTTCACCGGCTGCCAGTTGCGGTTCAGCACCAGCGTCGGACGCTTCAAGATACTTTCACTCATCATTCACTCCAATCCTGAAACTTCCATTCGAGGGTGTCCGAAGGGAGTCGAACCCATACTTCCTGGTTCACAGCCAGGCGTGCAGACCGCTACACCACAGACACCATTGATTGACAACTGTTCCAAAGCAGCCCGACCAGGACTCGAACCCGGAACACCTCGTTAGAAGCGAGGTATGATATCCGTTTCACCATCGGGCATGTCCATGCACAGCGGAAGGCAAGGGATTCGAACCCACACGACCCTTGCGGAGTCGCACGGTTTAGCAAACCGGCCCGGCCAACCGTATCCGGCTACCTTCCGTATTATCAGTGGACCCACCGGGAATTGAACCCGGATCTCCAGCCTGCCGAGCTGGCGTCGTCCCGTTGGACCATGAGCCCATGTTATTCAGTGGACCGGCTGGGAGTCGAACCCCATCGCCTGCCTTGCAAGAGTCAGGCGTCTTCCCGTTGGACCAGCAGCCCATTTCGTTCGCAGAGGTCCGTCCGGGAATTGAACCCGGCCTTCCTCCTTACCAAGGACGCGTGCTGCCGAAACACCTACAGACCAATCGTTCAAAGTGATCCCGGATGGAATCGAACCATCACTTTCCTGGCTGTCACCCAGGCGTCTTCGCCGTTGGACCACGGGATCAATAAGTGACCAAGGTGGGAGTCGAACCCACAAAATCACGAGGCTCTCGACCTCGTCGCTTTGCCAGTTTGCGTACCTAGTCAGTGGCGGGTTCGGGGGTCGCACCCGGCGGTCCAGGCTTATGAGGCCCGGCTGAGCACTGGCTCACCTGCGTCATGTTTCAGTGACGTACCAAGGGGAGATTCGAACTCCCATGCCGATGGGCACGACGTTCTGAGCGTCGCGTGATCTCCAGTTCCACCACTTGGCTATGTCAGTGACCCGTGCGGGAATCGAACCCGCATCGCGAGATTGAGGGTCTCGCAGTCCTGCCGATAGACGAACGGGCCATTTGTGCAGTGGGTCGTGAAGGAATTGAACCTCTCGTCTTCCACCTCGCTTGCTTTAACGACAACTGGTTTACAGGCAGCCACGAGGAACACGACGCGAGTGAGTAGCACGGGTGGGAGTCGAACCCACAAAGTCACGAAGGTTTGAGCTTCGCCGCTTTGCCGTTTGCGTACCGTGCTATCGAGCGTCCCCGATGGGATTTGAACCCACGATCTCCTCCGTGACAGGCTGGCGAGCACTCCAGGCTGCTCCACGAGGACAAAAGTTTTCGTTCAGTAGCTCAGGTGGGATTCGAACCCACAGCATCCCTGGTTCTAAGCCAAGGTGGTCTGCCAGTTGCCTACCGAGCCCAATCGTCTTTCAGTCAGTGCCCAGAGCGAGGAGTCGAACCTCGAATCGCGCGACCAACGCTCGCGTCGGTGCTTAAGCCGAGCCGCTCTGCCAGTTGGCGTACCTGGGCGAAGTAGTCCCGGATGGAGTTGAACCATCGTTTCCTGTTTGTAAGACAGGAGTCGTTGCCGTTGGACCACGGGACTTTAGAGCAAGGAGCGAGATCGAGCACGGAGCAGGCGACGTCAAGAATTCTCGACTCATCTGCTCTCCGCTCTTCAAGCTGCGGGAGTTGGAATCGAACCAACATCACGACGTTCAGAGCGTCGCATCCTACCGTTAGACGATCCCGCAAAAGTTGCTTTAGTTCCGGGGGTAGGAATCGAACCTACGAACTCGTCGCTCAAAGGCAGGCCATCACTACCAACAGCGACGACCCCGGAATATTTATTTGCACTTGGAGAGTGCCCTGCGGGAGTCGAACCCACCTCGCCAGCTTGGAAGGCTGGCACCTTTGCCGCTCGGCCAAGGGCACATGCAGCGGAAGGAGTGAGAGTCGAACTCACAAGGCTCATCGCTCGACTGTTTTCGAGACAGCTGCCATCGCCAATTGGCTTGTCCTTCCGAAGCTGCGGTGGCAGGAATCGAACCTGCGCAGGGCGCTTAACAGGCGCCTGCCCGTACCAACACAGGCCCCACCGCAATGCGAGTCGGCGCAGTTGGATTTGAACCAACGATCTCCGGTTCCCGAAACCGGCGGAATTGCCAGACTTTCCCATACGCCGAATGCAAAAGCGCCCAGCGGGAGTCGAACCCGCACATCCGCCATGGCAAGGCAGAGGCTGCCGCTACATCATGGGCGCTTGCTTCAAATTCGTTTCAGTTGTCAAAGACCGAATCTGTCAGAGCACCGGGCCGGACTCGAACCGGGGTTACCGCATTACGGGTGCGGAGTCCTTGCCGCTGGACGACCAGTGCGTGTGGGAAGTCGTAAGGTATTAGTCGTTAGTCGTAAGTAACCGAAAGCTGCCACGTTACTAACGACCAACGACTTACGCCTAACGACCTTCCAGTGGGACCAGAGGGATTCGAACCCTCACCTCTGGAGTTAAGAGCCGCTCTATGCTGCCGGTAACACCTCAGTCCCGTGTTTCAATTCATGTTGTGCTAGTCAATTGGCGCGGAAGGAATCGAACCTTCGACCTGCGTCTTATAAGGACGCTGCTCTCACCGCTGAGCTACGCGCCAGCGAGTTGGTCGGAGGGATTCGAACCCACACCCACCTGATTAAAAGTCAGGGATGCAGCCGTTACACCACGACCCAATAATGGCTCGCGTGTATCCGTTTACTTCGCAGTACAGTCATCATTCGAATGCTCCTTCAAGTTCCTAATTCACACTCGTCAACAAGTGGTAGCCCTGGGAATCGAACTCAGCACAGCGGCCTTATCAGGGCCACTTGGGCAACCAGCCCTCGACTACCGTGCGAAGCTATTAGCTGTTAGCCATTACCCATTAGCCCACCGCGTTCCTTTCTCTCTGACTAATAGCTAAAAGCTAATGGCTAACAGCTTTTCAGTACCCCGTGAGGGAATTGAACCCTCAACTGCGGATTGAAAGCCCGCTATCCTGCCGTTAGACCAACGGGGGATGTTTTGTTTCGTTAGTGCGCACCTTGAGCGCAAAGTGGGCCGGGAGGCGCTCGAATCCTCGTTACCTGATCTTCAGTCAGGCGCTTTGCCGTCTAAGCTACCAGCCCAAAGTGTTCGGCCGCTCTCGGCCTCTTCGATCGGCGTTCGGCCAAAGAAAAAAGGCCCGATGTCTTTGTGACACCGGGCCCCTTTATTCCCAGTAATCCGGGGCTCATCAAAGAGTAGGACCAGGTGTCATAAGCGCAGCATGTAACCGGGCTCTTGATTTCCCTGTTGGGAAAATGTTTTCGCCAGGTTGGATAAGCGTATGAGACTTGGTCTTGAATGCATCATTTCATCACCTCAACGGATATTATACATCATTATCGGCGGAAGGTTTCGGACTCTTCTAATTAAGAGTGGCAAGTCGGCCCAAGGTTCGTGCAATCATTTTGAGAAATTCCAAAATCTGAGCCGTACCTTTATTCACGGTCCGTGTCGACGAGCGGTGGCGTCTATGGGACAGAACACGTACGAACGACATTTCCGCACATGTCAAGCGAATTGCTGCATAACGGATTGGCGTTCCGCGTAGACAAGCCGCGGGCCCAATTTCCCTGCTGTCGGAAAAATCGTTGACATCGGGTGGCCTTCGGTCTATTAAGAAAGTAGCCCGCGGAGTGAGGGAAAGCCGCCCCAGCGGCGGCGGTGGTGTGGCCGTTTTGTCTACGGCCCGCCAACTCAAAATTCGTAAGATTTAATTCTAGGGTTCGAGAATGGCTTGGAACCTGCCACTCGTCGGCACCCTGCGGGCAATGCTGCGCGGCCGGCGTACTCGTTACAACGACACGCTTCATGCCCGCCTCACGGTGCGAGAACTAGAACGCCGCCGCGTGCTCAGCGCAAGCTATACACTCGGCGCGACAGGCTTGTCGTTGGCTGACTTCAGCCCGGACTCGACAGGTCTGGGCATCGGACAGAGTGACGGAGTCTATCAATTCACGTTGAGCGAGGGAACGTGGAGTCGCTCGGGCGGAGTTGCGGGCGGCATCACAGGCGAAGGCACGGCCCGAATCGACGTTCCGTTGGCCGATGTTCAATCGCTGCCGGGCGGAATCGTCGTCGACGCAACGCAGAACACATCGACCGGCATCGATGTGACGCTTGAGTCCGTGGACTTTTCCACGCTCGTGGGGCCGTTGTCTATCGATGCTTCCGGCGACATCACCGATGCGCCCGGTTCGCAAATTTATATTGGCCACGATGCCGCCTTCACAGCCGCGGGTCAGATCATGCTGGCCGACTGGGTCGAAGACACGTTCACGGTCGGCGGCAACGCCACGTTTGTTACGCTAACTGATGGCGACGTTGCCGTGGGCGTGGGTGGGGCATCAGCGCTGCTGGACTCCGGGGCAACCGTGCGGTTGGGCAGCGTGAGCTTTAATACCGGCTTCGGGCAGGTACGAATCCAGGAAGACACCGACGCCAACCCGGCTCCTGGTGATGAGTTCACGATGACCGTCGCGCGGCGAGACTTCGACGATGACAAGCTTGAAGATGCCAACCAGGGCGGCTTCGTCAAGCTGGGTGCCAACGGTGGTGGCGTCCGACTCGACAGCTTGCTCGCCCGCGACCTGCTCGTCGAATCCGCTGGTCCAATTGTCGATTATCGGAACGACACGCAAATCATCGTGGATGATGGGCTCGGTGGCGGCGACGCGTGGTTTCAGGCCGAAGGTCCGATCACGCTCGCGGATCAATCGTCGAATCAATTGCGGGTCGTCGGTCGGGCAACGTTTGTCACGCTCAGCGACGAATCGATTGACGTCGGCGCTTCTCCGGCGACGAATGACCTCACCGATTCCGGCGGCAACGTGCGAATGGGCACGTTAAGTTTCAATGCCGGCTTCGGGGAAGTGCGGATCGTCGAAGACGGCGAACCGGAAGCCAGTGACCAGTTCACGATGACGGTGGCCCGGCGCGACTTCGATCGCAACGGCAGCGAGGATCCCAACCAGGGCGGCGACGTGAAGCTCCGCACGACCGGTGGCGGCGTCCAGCTCGACAGCATCCTGGCCCGCGAATTACAAGTGGAGTCGGCCGGTGCGATCGTCGATTACCGCAGCGACGTGGCAGTAGTCGTGGACGATGGGCTGGGCGGCGGCGACGCCTGGTTCCAAGCCCGGAACACGATCACGCTCGCCCAGGACGCCGCCGATACACTCCGCGTCAACCAGCTGGCCACGTTCATCGCGGGCGATCCCATCGGCACGCTGCAGAACATCAACGTCGGGCCACCGGGCAACGTTAATTTCGGTCAGCTCAATCTCACCGGGCAGGCGGTGACGGTCCAGGAGGATTCGTCGACGGAGTTGACGGGCGTTCTGGCCCACCAGCTGATGCTCGATTCCACGGGAAACATTACCGATGTGCCCAGCGCACCCATTACGATCCGCCAGTTTGCGTCGCTGGGTGCCGGCATCGACATTGTGCTAGGCGACGCGGACGCAGACTTCCAGTTTCCCAACCTGCAACTCTTCGATGCAGACCAGTACCTGGCAATTGAGGCGCGACACGCGTCGCTGCAATTGAATACGCAGGTTAACTTGCTGACAGAACCCGGCGGCAATCCCGACCGGTCCGTCGTTACACGGGGCACACTCTATCTCACGGCGGCCGGCAACATCGCGCAAGTGGGCGGCGGCCCGATCCAAGCCAATGAAGCTGCGTTCGTCAGCCAAGGTGCGATCGTGCTGACGGGCATCGATTTGGGCGATTCGAGCGAATCGAAATTGTCGAATCATTTCGCCGCTTCGGCGACAGGTGCACTGAATCTGGCGACGATGGTGCCAGGTGAAGTGATTCCGGCTCAATTGCCGCGCACCTCCGACGATCCGCTCGCACCGGTTGAAGTTCAATTTGTGCCGACCGCTGGCGGCGGGTTGGTTCCAGTTCTCGGCAAACGCACCACCGGCGACAATTACGCGCTGGTCGTCACGGGCGTGGGCAACATCACCGTCGGCCGCGTATCCGATCCAACGATGGCGCAAGCAGCGCTTGACGGAATCACCGTCGTTGAGGGCAACGCCTACGTGGCAGCGAAGGCCACAAACGGAATTGGCAACGGTGAGAACGATCGAGTAGTTGAGGCGGGTGACCTATTCTTCACAGCTCGCGGGGCGGCGAGCCCGCACATCGTTGACGCGGGCAGCCAGGTGTTCACCGCGGTCGCCGACGGCCAACTGGTTATTGACGGGCCGAATTCGGGCGAAGGCGGCGTGTTTACCGCACTGATAAGCGCCACGGGCGTCGTGACCAGCGTCGGTCCGTTCAATTCGTTCGATGGCCGCTTTCCTGATCAAGCCACCGTGCCAAAGATCGGGCCGCGAATGGTACTCACGCCGCCCAGTGCTGGCCCGCTCGCGCCGACAACGGCTGAGGTCTCTCCGCCCAATTTTCTACAGAGCGTCGAAATTGCTTACGGCAGCACGGGCGAAATGCATTTCCTATTCGAGTTCGTCTGGGCCGACGTGAAAAATCCACCGGCTGCACCACCTCTTCCCGATTCGGTGCTGGGCACGATCGAACAGCCGGAAGTAATCGACGTCCAATCCGGCGCGGCGACGCAAGCATTCACACACCAATTCGACCCGGTTTTCTTGGCGACGAACCCAGCAATCCCCAACTTGCCGACGTCGATCCGCATGTTCAACGATCCGCTCATCAATCTATTTGCATCGGGCGGCGAGTTGGACTTGAACCAGGTGACGACGCAATTAAGGGAGGGTCCGCAAGTAACAGGCAATTTTGTCTCGGCGCGATCCACGATCAGCGTGCCGCCCCCCTCGGTACCTCCCGAGCCGCGGCCCAGAGCGCAACCGCTCGAGCCCGCCTTGTCGCCCGAGTTCGTGCCCGTCGGTCGCAGTACGCGTCCTACGATTTTTGAGCCGCGGTTTGGCGAAATTCGTCCGCTCGACTTCGACCAGATCGAACGAATTCTTTACGGCCCGGTGCACGTGGTGGACGGCAAAGTGGAATGGGAGAACGCTCGTGGTGGCTGGCCGCGCGAGTGGGTCGGGGAACGCACGGGCGATTGGATCGAGCAGATTCGCAGGGAAATTGCCCGCGGCGCCTGGGACGTGGGTCAAAGATTTCAAATCCGTTCGCAGACTGACCGGGGCGAGCAGATCGTGGAAGGATGGGAGTTCAGGCCGCCCGGTGTCGAGATCGACGCGACTTCCATCGATCAGGAAGAAGAGACGTCGCAACGACCAACACAACCGCCAGAGCAAGAATCGGACGTGGCACCCACGCACAGTGTTGAGCACGAGGTGGAATCACCCGATACGTCCCCACGCGCGCCTCAACCCCAACTACAATCAATTTCGCTGGGTGTCGCGCTGGCCTTGGTTCGGCTGGGCAGAAAGCGGGCAGGGGAGGGTGCGTCACCGTCGGCGGTCGCCGATTCGATGGAGCGGTCGAGTCATCGTGGTTTTTCTTCGGCCGAGCGACGACGTCGGCTGGCGCAGCGTTTGAGGAACCTTACCAAGTCATAGTTGCACGTAGGCTGCGACGCCTTATTGTTGGATCCGCGCAATGAAATCTGTACCGCTCACCATTGGCACGGCTGCCGACCGCAGATCACTCGACGAAATTGATTCCTTACTCGACGAGCTTTCACGCCTGGCTCGCACCGAGACGAGCGCGGATTCATTCTATGCCCAGTTGCTGGAGACTGCGACGGTCGCAATTGGCGCGGTGGCTGCCGCTGTGTGGCTTCCCGTTCCCGGTCACAAGCTCGCGCCGCTCCGCAAGTTCAGGTTGGAAACGGCGTACGACGAGTCGCGGCATCGCGCTGTGGAAACAGAAGCGGTTCGCTACGCAACACTGATGACCAGCGGACAGGCTGCGAGTTTTCCGGCCGAGCCAAACCGAGTCGTTTCCTGTGCGGTGCTGGCTTCCCCGCTGAAAGATTCTAACGGCACGAAGGGCGTGTTGACGATCTATTTGCCCGCCGAAACGCCCGCGGTTGCCCGCGAAAAATTGCTCGACTTCGCCCAGGCAGTTGGCGCGATCGCGCTGGAACACGAATTGAACCGGCAGGTCGCGCAGGTCGAAGAGACGGTTCGGCTGGCCCAGCAAATCGAGCGATTTTCCCTCCGCGTACACCAGCACTGGGAACCGACCGATACGGCATACGAGTTGGCCAACGAGGGACGACGTTTGATAGGCTGTGACCGCTTGACCGTGCTGGTTCGCGACGGCGGCGGATGGCGCGTCGCCGCAGTAAGCGGCATCGATCAAGTCGCTAATCGCTCGAGCGAAGTACGGCGGCTACAAGCCTTGGTGGGGAGCGTCGTGCAATCGGGCCAGCCGCTGATCTACCAAGGAGCGAGCAGTGAGCTGCCGCCCCAAGTGGAATCGGCGTTGGCCCAATATCTCGATGGCGCCGCCGCGCGAGCTGGTCGTCGCACCGGCACTGCCGCCACGAGCGAGCGAGTCGCCAACTTCTCACTCGTGCCAGGTTGCATTGGTGTCGGAGCAATTTATTGGGCGGCTGTCGCTGGAATGGATCGCACGGATCGAAACGGTGGCCGAGCATGCCGCGGTGGCACTGCCGCGCGCGCGAGCCTTCCATCGAATTCCATTTCCGTTTCGCCCATCGCCCGCGAGTCTCACTTCGACGTGGCTGCTTTCTACGCGCGGCACCGCGGCGCTCTCAATCCTGCTGGCCACTGCTGCGATAGGACTGGTGCTAACGTTTGCGAAGACCGATTTTCGCATGGTGGCCCACGGCCGATTGCAACCGCTGGTACGTGAGTGGGTGTTTGCGCCGAGTGATGGCGTGGTCGAAGAACTTGCAGTCGACCACGGTCAATTGGTATCCCCAGGTTCGCGCCTGTTGACATTGCGATCGACCGAATTGGATCTCGAAATCCAGCAGGTGGAGGGCCAGTTGGACTCAGCACGGCAAGAATCGGCGCTGCTCGACACGGCACGTCTTCAGCAGGCCGCAGAGAACTCCTCGGCCAACGTCGAGGCTGGCGACCTGATGTCACAGCAATTGACCGTCACAGAGCGAATTCGAAATCTCGACGGCCAATTGCGGATTCTACGGGCGAAAAAAGCATCGCTGGTGGTCGCCAGCCCGATCCAGGGCACCGTGCTCAATTGGAAGCCTGCCGAATACCTGCGATCGCGACCGGTGGAGCGCGGCACGGCCCTGTTGGAAATCGGCGATTTGAACGGCCAGTGGGTCGTCGAGTTGGATGTGAACGACCGCCGCGCCGGGCACGTCCTGAAAGCGCTGGAAACCCAGCCGGAAGATGTCACTGTCTCGTTCGTTGTCGCGACCAACCCGGAACAGCGTTATGCAGGAAAGATCATCCGTACGGCCGAGACCACGCACCTTGATGAAAACGGAGAGTCGGCGGTGCGAATGGAAGTCGCCATCGACAAAAGTAAAGTCTCCGAGCTACGCCATGGCGCCGCGATCATCGCCAAAATCGACTGCGGCCGGCGATCGCTCGGATACGTGTGGTTCCATGAACTGCTGGAAGAATTGGAGCGGCGTTTCTTCTAATGCGGCTCGACCGCTCCTCCTCGAAAGTCCAAACCCATGAAAACAATATTCTCTTACGTTGTGCTACTGGCGCTCGTAATGGGCAGCCATCCAACACGGCTCGCCGCCGATGACGCCATTCACGTCCCGTCGGCGCTGCTGACGGTTGTGGAACGCATCGACGTGCCGGCAGCTGAAGAAGGACTGCTCACCTCGCTCACGGTGCGAGAAGGCGATCTGGTCGAGCTGGGCCAGGTGTTAGGTGCTACCGATACCCGCTCCGCGGCGCTGCAGTTGGACCAGGTGATGCAAGACTTGCAGCTTGCCCGCGAGTTTGCCAAGAACGACACGCGCGTTCGGCTCGCGCGTAAGGAACATGAGCTGGCGCAGGTCGAGCTGGAACGGGCGCACAAAGTGAACGAGGGCTTTGCCAACTCGGTGTCCGCCAAGGAAATCGACCGGCTCAAACTGAGCGTCGAACGCACCCGGCTGGAAATCGAGTTCGCCCAGTTCGAGCAGAGCCAGAACGCTCAGAAGATGAAGCGGATCGAAGCCGATCTGCGGCTCGCCCAACACCAGCTCGAGTTGCGCAAGATTCTCGCCCCCATCGCCGGCATGATTGTGCACGTGGAAAAGCGGAAAGGCGAATGGGTCAATCGGGGCGACCTCGTGGCGCGTATCGTGCGTGTGAATCGCCTGGCGCGGAAGGATTTGTCGACGCACAACATGCCATCCTGGGTCTGGTCGGGCGGCCCGCGCGAATCGAAGTGCCGCTCGCCGGGCAAGAGCCAATCACGGTCCAAGGGCGAATCGTGTTCGTCAGTCCCGAAGTGCAGCCGGTGAATTCCCAAGTGCGGTTTTGGGCCGAGTTCGACAATGAACGATTGCAGCTTCGGCCCGGCTTAACCGCCGCCATCACGATCGATCCCCGTTCCGATACCGACAGCAAGAGTGCCCAGTTGCCCGAACGGCAAGCTGCATCGCGTTAGAGCTTCATTCTATGCCGCCCTCCCCCCAAATCGATTCGGAATCCGGTACGCCAATCGGCCTCCGCGCGGGCCGATCTGCGAGTGGTTGAGCAGCGTGCGGGCGGCGGAAAGCGTTGGGCCGTGAAGGACCCCGTGTCGCTCCGCTATTTTCATTTGGGCGAGTCGGAGATGTTTCTGTTTCGATTGCTGAAGCGGCCCCGAACGTGCCAGGAACTGAAAGAACGCTTTGAGGGCGCGTTTCCACCCAAGCGGATCGCCGTCGAGCAAATCGTCGATTTCTGCGCACGCCTGCATGCCCATCACCTGCTGGTCGCCGACGGCGCGGGGCAAGCCGCCGTGCTCCGGCAGCGAAGTGAACACCGGCGCCGCGATTCAGCGCTCAACAGCCTTTTCGGCCTGCTCGCGATTCGGTTGCCTGGCGTGTGTGCGGAACAATGGTTGGCCCGCTTGGCCTGGCCCGGCAGAATTCTGTTCAGCCGCTCATTCGCGCTGGCGGCGCTGCTGGTTTCATTGCTGGCGGCGCTGCTCTTGTTCGGGCGTGCCGGCGAATTTGTGCGCGAGCTGCCCACTTTACAGTCACTCGCCCAGCCAAGAATACTCGGCTATTTCCTGCTCACCATGATCGCGGTGAAAGTCTTTCATGAACTCGGGCATGCGCTGGCTTGCCGGCGCTTCGGTGGTGAATGCCATGAAATGGGAGTCATGCTGCTGGCCTTCACGCCATGCTTGTATTGCGATGTATCCGACTCGTGGATGTTCGCCAGCCGGTGGCAGCGCATCGTCGTGGCGCTTGCCGGTATATACGTTGAGCTGCTCGTCGCGTCGCTGGCCGCCATCCTGTGGTTTGTCAGCGAGCCGGGGCTGGTTCACACGATAACGCTTTACATCATCGTCACGTGCACGGTGTCGACGATCATAGTCAACGGAAACCCGCTTCTCCGTTACGACGGCTACTACGTGCTGTCAGACCTCTTGGGCATTCCCAATCTGGACGAGCAGTCACGGCGGGCGCTGTGGGAACCAGTGTCTCGATGGATCTCGCGGCGCAACAGCCCGGCAGAACCGCTGGATGCAAACCGGTGTTGGGTGGCAATCTATGCGGCGGCGGCCGCGGTCTATCGCCTGGCCGTTTTGGGAATCATTCTGTGGTTCTTGCATCACCTGTTGACACAGAATCATCTGCGGCCGCTGGCAGACATTTTGGCCGTGACCGTGCTTGGTGGAGTGACTTTCCACGCTGCACGAATAGTGTACCGCTCAATCGGTCGAGTGCCCCATTGGCGCTTGGGCAGCACCGCGTTGCGAAGTGCGGCGGTTGTCGGGGTTTTCCTTGGGGGTGCGTGGCTCGTGCTCCAGGCGCGGTTCGAACAGCGCAGAAGTGTCATTTCAATTGGAAGCGGTGGGAACCGTTCCCGTATTCAGCCCGCTAGCCGGGCGACTTGTTGAAGGCGTGCGCTATGGTCAATCCATACAGAAAGGCGAACGACTGGCTCAGCTCCGAGATCAGGACAAGCAGCTCAAGCTCGAAAGTCTCACCGGCCGTGTCCAGGAAATTGAAGCACACTTGACCGCCACGTCGATTCGAGCGCAGCAGTACCCGGTCCTGTTTGCCGAGGTCGCCGCGACGCGGACCATTCATGCCGATCTTCGCCGCCAACAAGCCATGCTTCGCGATGAGGCGCAGCGGCTCGCGGTCTTCGCTCCTGTCAATGGTGTCGTGCTTCGGCCACTCGCAGTGTATCCCGGCCCACACGCTGATTCGATGGAATTGCGGAAATGGGCGGGAGCACCGCTGGA
Source organism: uncultured Planctomycetota bacterium (assembly GCA_963786455.1). GTDB lineage: Bacteria > Planctomycetota > Planctomycetia > Pirellulales > Lacipirellulaceae > JABDGM01. Next base: position 37,919 of record CAWAZX010000033.1, read on the forward strand.
TGGTCCCAATCGCAACTGCTATCTCAACGAAGGCGACGTGATTTGCTATGTGGGCGAGCCGCGCAAGTTGCAGGCCGTTGCGCAGGTCGACGCCCCGGATGTGGGACTAATCGCCGTCGGAGATCCGGTGAGATTGCGATTCAATCAGAATCCCGGCGAGACGGTTCAGGGCAGCGTCGCAGAAATCGGCTTGTCCGACCTGCGAATTGCGGAGAATCAATTGGACCGGGGACAACGGGTCGGCGTCCGCAACGCCGTGTTTTCCAATGGATTTTCGCCCGCACAGTACCACATTCGCATTAATCTGGAGGAGTGCCCCGCGTGGGTTCGACATGGTTCGGGCGGCGTTGCTCGGATCGTGACAGGTCGCGAATCGCTGGATCAAATGATTCAACGATTCTGCCGCCGTGTATTTCGCTTCCATCTGTGAATTGCGTGACAGATGATTTGCCCTCATTGCCAATCATCGATCGCAGAACCAACGGGCGACGTAAATCTCTGCCCGGCGTGCGGCGAACGGCTTAACGCTCAAGAATTCGTAGACGGCCGGCGGCCTATTGCGGGAGCAATTGAAATCGCGCCGCAACAGGGGGATGAGCAAATTCCGTCCCACCGACCGCCGGACGCCAGGCATGCGGCCGCGATTGCCATTGTGACCGGCGACTCCGCCGTTCCACCCAGTGGCAGCGAAATTCCACCCGGTTCGGAACCATTCGGCGATACGCTGCGGCTGGCGAGCGACACCGCCGTCCCGCCGCCACCAGACGTTCCGGAATTGCTCCATCCAAGTCTGGCCGAAACATTACCGGCGTCACTGCCCACTCGAGTGCCTTCAACGGGCACTGCGAGCGACAAAACGACTGATTTTCAGGTTGGTTCCCGGCCTCAGGAATTTTTCGGCCTGCCGTCGGACTTTACGCCCGGCATGTCGGTGAAGGTGGCGCCCGCCAATCTGGTCGGCACCGACAAGCTCGTTTTGCGTGGGTTCGTTGTCCAACCGCGTGGTGCGAAATCCGAATTCCCACCCGACTACGCATTAGTGGCTGGCCCCTTCATGGGCGGCATGGGAAAGGTCTTTCGCGCAGCAAGGTTCGCTCCGCCGCGACGTAGCCATCAAACAAATCCACGACGAGCTGCGCGGTAACGACGAAGAGCGCAAGAAATTCGTCACGGAAGCAGTCATCACCGGCGAGCTGGAACACCCCAACATCATCCCGATTCACGATCTGGGTCTCACCAAGGACTTTGCGCAATCTGGCGAGCAGACGAGCGGCAACGATGCCGACTTGTTCTACACCATGAAGTTCGTCGAGGGAGATGATTGGAGGGAGGAGCTGCCCAAGCTAAGCGAAGCCGAGAACATCGACGTGCTGTTGAAAGTTGCCGACGCGATTTCATTTGCCCATTCGCGAAACATCATCCACCGCGATCTGAAACCGAGCAACATACGCTTAGGCAAATTCGGCGAGGTTTTGGTGATGGACTGGGGTCTGGCCGCTCGGCTCGATGCGCCCGAACGATTGCGGCCTGCCGGCACGCCGATGTACATGGCGCCGGAAATGGCGATCGAGTTTCTCCCCGTCTCGAGAGAACAGATTCTGAAGGTCTTGGAAAGCGGGCGTTCGCCACCACGGCCGGCGCCGCCGGCCATCGGAAAGCACAGTGATATCTATTTGCTCGGAGCGATCTTATTCGAAATCGTCACTAAGCGAGCACCTCACCCGGGCGCACCGGAAAAGAGTGCATTCAAACGCGGCCAGGAACGAAATCGCCCCGACCGACATCTGGAGCGAGCTATTGGATATCGCCCTGAAGGCCCTGGCCACCGATCCGCGGAATCGCTACGCCACGGTCGCCGATTTCCAGCACGCAGTGCGGAGTTACAAGTCGCATGTGGAGAGTATTTCGCTGACGGATCAGGCCGACGCCGATGCAGCGCGGCGGAACAGCTGAGCGCGAATGGGAAACGGCATGCCAAGCAAATGTATGATCTGTTTTCCAGCGCACGTTACGGATTTCGCAGCGCGCTAAAAATTTGGGACGCGAACGACCGGGCGCGTGAGCGGTTGCGGGAAACGGAGCTCCTCTTTGCCGAAACCGCCTACGCGAACGCCGACTTTGACCTGGCGTTGTCGCTGCTCGACGGGGCCAATCCAGATCATCAAACGCTCCATGAAAAAGTCACCCGCAGCGCCTACGAGCGGAATCAGCGTGATAAAAAGCTGAAGCGGCTACGGCAATTGCTATTCGCGGTGGTTACGCTGGCGTTTGTTGTGACGAGCATTTTATTGGCCGTTTGGAAGAATGCGTACGACACAAACGTTGCCCTGCACGGCGACAATGAACTGCTGAAATCGACAAAATCGGGATTAGAGCAGAATGTCGAGACGCTACGCACGGAGGTCAGTTCGGCGAATGAAGAACGGAACAAGGCAAAGCAAGCAAGGGTGGCTGCCGAAAAGGATGCCGAAGCAGCCGATCGGCGCACTCAGGACGCGGAACAAAAGGCGACGGCGGCGGAGCAAAAGACAGTTGTGGCCGACCGCATTGCCGCCACATCGAGCTACCGCGCGGCGTTTCAATCCGCGCTGGCTGGCTTGTTGGACAATGGGCCCAGGAAATCTCTCGACGCGCTCGGCACGATCACTTCAGCACCCGACGGTGAAGCCGATTGGGAGTGGCACCGTCTGTTTCACCTGGCAAATTGGCAGCGTAGCGCACAACAAATCGGCAGCGAGAATGAACCGGTTCATCTGCTCAGTTGCTCCGCGGACGGGGATCGGCTGGTGACCGCTGCCAATCGAGATGGATCCGCCGTTGTCAAAGTTTGGGACACGTCGGAAGGAAATCCCCGGCCAGTACGCACGTATGCGATCCCGAACGCAGTCGTGCACGCCGTGAGGCTTTCGGCCGATGGCCGCTGGGCCGCTGCGGGGCTTGATTCCAACGCTGCAGGTTTACTGGCGTGGGACCTTCGCTCCGAGTCTCAGCGACCGGCATTTGCCGTCGGCAGAAATCGCAGCATCACGGCGATTGCTTTCTCGCCGAAGCCGCCAGAACTCGTCGCCGGCGACTCCGCCGGAAACGTCGACCTCTGGAAACCACAGGACAGGCAACTTGTGCCGGCCCGCAGCTACCAAGGTCACGTATGGGGCGCCGTGCGCAGCGTGGCGTTTTCCGCCGATGGCAGGTTTATCGCCACGGCGGGCGCGGGCGAACGCGTCAATGTGTACGAACCGGCCGCGGCAAATAACGACGGCTGGCCCATTCAGCTGGAACTGGCGACTTCGTCCCCCCAAGTGTCGTCGGTCGAGTTTTATCCGCTCGATTCCAGCCGAATCGTGTGCGGGTGTAATGATGGATCATTCTATCTGTGCAATTGGTTGACGCAGGCGCAGAACGCCGGGCTAAAACTCGGCGACTGGACCGGCGGCAGGCCGACGCCCTTGGAACATCATCTTGGTGCCGTTCGCGGTCTGGCCTTTACGGGGGACGGAAAAACGCTGATCACTTGCAGCGACGACCAGTTGGTGAGTCTGTGGGACATCAAACCAACGGCTGGGTCGCTGGAAGCCCGCCGGCGTGTCACGCGTCGCATTCATGACTCGCCAGTGGCGTCCTGCGCAATCTCGCGCGACGGACGCTACGCGTTCACCGCGGATACCAGCGGTGTTGCCTACCGCTGGGATCTCGCCGAGGTCGACGACTTCCTGACGATTCCGCCCAGCGGTGGCGGCGATGGCACCAATGAGCGGCCAATTCGTTCGGTGGGCATTGCTCACGCCGCGGGTGCTGGTGCGCCGAAGATTGCCGTCGGCGATGGCGCCGGGTTTGTGCAGGTTGTCGATGGCTTGCGGCCGAGCGTTTCATCCGATCTATATGTTGGCCATCTCGATCACCGCGGGATGACAGCCCATTACGTCGCCGGAACGAATCCGAGGGTCGTGACTACCACGCCGGATGGCAGCATCTGTGTGTGGAATCTTCGAACGGGAGCGCTCGAACATCGTAACAACCTGTTCGAAGGACAGTCCGCGGCCGGCGCACGAGTTTTCGCCTCCACCGCCGATGGACGCTACTTAGTTGGCGTCGCGAACAACGGTACCAACGGTGGGCCGCTTGCGGCCGCATGGTGGGATGCGACCCAAGACCGGCCTGCCGCGCTTGATCTCCGTGATCACTCCGTCGCGACGCTTGCCATACGGGGGTTTGACTCGCGTGGCGTTCCGCAGCTATTGGTCGGTCAGAAGTTTGGGCAGCTCCTATTTTGGAACGGAAGCTGGAACGAGCTGGTGAGCCCACCCGATCGGCCACACCGCGGCACAATCGCAGACATTGCCGTGCACGCCGGAGAGTTTGCGTATGTGGCCGACCTGGGATTAACAATCGAAGCGACCAAGATGATCTCCAAATGGTCCCTGCGTGGCGCAAAGCCCACTTTCGCTGGCGCCGCATACGAGCTGCCCGCGGCGGGGAACACCAGCGACATTCGGCTCCGATTGAGTAAAAACGGCGGCACCGTGGGCGTGATCCAGGCGGACGATGCCGGACGGGTCATCGGCCTGCGAGTCTTGGAGACGCGCGATTTCGCCCTGTCGCTGCTGCCGAACAAGGCGATGCGCTGCAAGGCGCCGAGTTGCTCGATGTTGCCATTTCGCCGACTGGAAAAGTCATGTTGGGCGTCGCCATTGGCAACCGTCTTAAGCAGTGGAGCTCTCAAGCTCGCAAGTGGCTGCCGCACGCCACGGCGGAAAAGTTGCAAGCCGTCGTCGCCGAAATTCGCCGGCAGACTGCCAGTAATGGACTGCTGCGGATCGAGTTCATCGACGACCAGCGGCTCCTGGCGTACGGCGAAGGCATTGTCCTGGAATGGAATCTCGAAACGGGCCAATTGCTGAATCGCATTCAATCCCGCGCACCAATCGAGGCCGCAGCCGTTATTGCCGGCGCAAACGATCAAGTGGCGACGATTTCTGCCGACGGACGCTATGCTCGTTGGGAACCTTCTGCGGGCGGCACGAACTTCGAGCCCACCAATCAACTATTCCTAATCGACCACGGGTACGCACGGGCTGTCGTTGCTCCGGACGACAAGCGTGCGCTCGTCACCACCACTGAGTTCGATGTCGATTCGTCAGCGCTCGAATTCGTCGAGCTCGCCACCGGCGTACGGACTCCAATCACAACGATCCAGGGACGCGCGGTGGCGATGGCGTGGGCCGGCTCCGGAGAGCGATTCGCCATCGCGTATGGTATCGCGAACGGCACGAAAGTTGGGATCTTCGATGCCAACACGCGGCAATCAATCGCGGACATTTCCTGGCAGAAGCCTGAGCAACCGGCGTGCATCGCGCTGAATCAAGATGGCCGCAATATTGCGATCGGCGCGGGCGACGTCGTCTATTGCGCAACAGAAGTGGATTGGAACGCGCTGGTGCCTGGGAAGTCGCTCGGGCACAATGTCACCTCCCTGGCATTTTCGCCGAGCGGCCGCCGGCTTGTCATCGGCAGCGAAAATGGCGACACCACGTTGCGAGCCATTGAGAATAGCGGCAATGAAATTCGCATCGATCGCATTGTAATGGCACTAGCTGGCCACGACGCTGAAATCACGAAACTAAAGTTCGACAAACTTGGGAATTCAAACGTCGAAGTGCTCGTGAGCGGCGACGTTCATGGCACGACACTCATCCATCTGACGAGCGGCGACAAACCGCCTGTCGATAACCCTCCAGCGCAATAAGCACTGATCCGGTTTGCAGCACGCATCAGCGGGCGACATCGTTCATCATCTGCGGCCCTTGCGTTGGCGCGGGAAGATCCTGTTCCGACTGCTGCATTGGGAATTGGTCAAGTGGCCTTTCATTTTCGAAATCAACGGGCGGAAATTCCTCCATGCCTTCGACGTCGTGCATCGTCTCGTCCGGGGGCGGACCCGCACTAATCACGGCGCCTTGGCATGCGTAATTCATCGGCCGGCTGCGGTGGCTGTCTCGCTCGGCGGCCTCGCAATATGCTTCCGCCGGCGATGGGCCTTCCGCCAGCGCCACGCCGTTGTAGGCCAACAGCGTGCCCTGTTCGTAATGCACGTTGCGAATCGCGAGCGCATGATCCACGCGGGCCTGGTAGTAGAGAATTTCGGACTCCAGCAGGCGGCGCTGCGCCTCCAACACCAGATCGAACGGCAGACTGCCCTCTTCCCAGAGGTTTTGCATCACGACGAGTTGTTCGTTGGCCGCGTGCCAGCGGTTGTACTGAGCCTGAGCCACCGCGTAGGCGCGTTCGACGTCGCCCAGCGCCGTGCTCAGGCCATAAATCACTTGCCGTTTCTGTTCGCGTAGCACGGCCCGTTCCCGCGCGAGCACGTGTTCCGCGTTGCGCACGGCGGCGTGGCCCTGGCGATATCCAATGGGGACCTCCAGCTCCATGCCGAGCTGCCATTCCTGAAAGTCGCCGCCCGCCAGGTCGCCGTAGGCACTGCTGAACGGCGCGTCGGATTGCGAGATTAGCGACTCGCCAAAGCCACGGAAACGGTAGCGGGCGATCGCGTCCAAGCGGGGCAGCAGGAAATTGCGGTTGGCCAACAGCTCCAGCTCACGCTGCTTGATTCGCCACCGCTGGCGGCGCAACTCGGGCCGCAGCGCGATCGCTTGCTCCGATAACGTCGGCCAATCGAATTGGGTTGGCGCCAGGGAAGGTTCGTCCGACGGACGGATCAGCTCCGCGCCGTTCACCGGCATGCCGATGATCAGTCGCAGGCGGCGCTCGGCCGTTCGCACTCCGGCCGGCGTGCGGGCAGTGCCGCCGCCACTGCCGTTGTTGGTTCGCGTGCCTTCTTCCAGCCGGCCGTTCAAGGCGTTTACAACTTCCGCTTCGAACCGCCAGTACTGTTCGAGCGCCTGGCTTAGTTTCTCCTGGGTGCCTTTTTCGGTTTGCGCGGCGGCCTGGGCCTCTACTTCTCGATACGTTTCCAGCGCGTTGTCGCGGGCTTTCTTTTTGGCGTCCAAATCGCGGTAGGCGAAATAGAGGTCCCAGTACGCGTTCTCGACGTTGCTCACCAGGTCGCGGACGCCCGTTTCGAATTCTGCCAGGCTGATGTCGCTGCGGACTCGCGCCAGCAGGATGCCGTTCAGCATCCCCGGTTGGCCATTCGCGCCCGCGATGCGATTGAACATCAACCCGGAACCTTGCAACAGCGGTTGGCGGATTTCGCCGTCGACGAGCGCTTGATACGAGCCGCTGGGATTGCCAAACAGGTTGCCGGCAGTGTTGTTGTAGTCGTATTCAATGGAATGGCGGAAGGCCATTTCGGTGCCGGTTGCCGCGCTTCCGCAATTCAAACGCCACGTCGCCCAAGTCCTGCTGGAACAATCCGCCGGTGCCGATAAATGTATTGTTGAATTGCCGGTCGTTCTTTTCGAAGAACGCCTGCGCTGCGAACGTGGCATCGAACGCCGACAACGCGGCCTCTTCGCCGAAGCGCGGATCCGTGTACACGATCGCGGGATCGTAGACGCTCGTGGCGAAATCCGGCGCGACGATCACGGCTCCACCAAGCTCGCGCAGCACCTGCGAATTGTCGAGCGCGTGGTGAATCGCGGCCTCGAGCGACATGTCGATGTAAGTGACTTCGCCCGCCGTTGCGATCGAATCGGGCGACGACAGGTCGACGTCGTAATCCTCACTGCAAGCGCTGGGATCTTCGATCGTCAACTGAGCGAGCGACTCGTCGACGGCATCGGGAAAGGTGGCAATGTGTTCGCCACTGTCATGAAATGGATTCGCGCGGAACGGGCTGCACCCGACAAGCGCCGTGGCTAGCGACACGGCGATCGGCACCGCGAAACATGCGAATCGCATTGCAAAAATCCCGCTACGTGGCGGGCCCACGACGACAGACTAGCCTGACCCTTCGTTTGCATGAGAATGGGTCGGCTGCGCAAACCTTAACGATCAAGATGGGAATTCCAGCAATGCTATTCGGAAGAATGGCGTCCCGACGCGAGAAATTCCAGAACCGGGCGCTAACATACGCTGCTATGACAGCACGCGAGCGAAAATTGCGTCGTGTCGACTCGTGGAATTCGACGAAGCAAGCCCTGTTGTTCCCATGGATCGAAGTCCGCAGGGCTAGCAAGGTAATCAGTCCAACCCTTGCTGGCGCGGCGGGCTCCAATCCCACATGGTTCCTTTCACAGCCCGGCGAGAGTTGCGTCGTCGCGCCGCCAAAGCAATCAAAATTCAACCAACTGCGCCCTGCGTGTTCACGAACAGCGAGTACATCGACGTGCTGCCGCACATGAAGAGTCGGTTGCGATGTCGGCCGCCGAAGCAGAGGTTCGCGCAGCGTTCGGGCAGGTCGATGCGGCCGATCGGCTTGCCTTCTGGATTGAAGATTCGCCACGCCGTCGAGTCCCGCTTCGCCCATGCCCCAGCCGACCCACAGGTTGCCGTCGACGTCGACACGCAAGCCGTCGGGCGTGCCGTTTTGCTCGGCGGTGATAAGTGGCCGCATGTTAGCGAGCTGCGTGCCGTTCTCGACCACATCGTACGCACGGATCACGCGCGGCGTGACGCCCGCTTCGACGACGTAGAGCTTCGACTCATCCGGAGAAAACGCCAGGCCGTTGGGGCGGTTCACGTCGCCGGCCACGACGGAGAGTTTCTTGGAATCGGGCTCCCAGCGGTAAACGTTCGTGGGCAGCTCCGGCTCGCGCGGTGCCCTTCGTAGAAGCCCAAGATGCCGAACGGCGGGTCGGTGAACCAGATCGAGCCATCGGATTTGCAGACGATGTCGTTGGGCGAGTTGAGCAGCTTGCCATCGTAGCGATCGGCGATCACGGTGATCGTGCCATCGTATTCTGTGCGCGTGACGCGCCGCGCATCGTGCTCGCAGGTGAGCAGCCGGCCTTGGCGGTCGCGGGTGTTGCCGTTGGAATTGTTAGCGGGCTTGCGGAAGACGCTCACCGCGCCGGTTTCTTCATCCCACCGCATGATGCGATTGTTGGGGATGTCGCTCCACAGCAGATAGCGACCGTCGCCAAACCAGACCGGGCCTTCGCACCAGCGCATGCCGGAAGCGATGCGCTCGACCTTAGCCAACGGCAGCCGGTACTTCGTGAAGCTTGGGTCGAGAATACGCACGAGCGGGTCGGGATAGCGCTGGCTCGGCTCCCATTGTGCGAGGGCGCGGCGGGCAATCACGCTCGCGCCCATGGCGCCCGTGGCGGATAGAAAGGTACGACGATTCATGGCGGCACTTAGCACCTCTCCCTCTGGGAGAGGTCGCGAGGAATCGAGCGGGTGAGGGATCGGCGGCGCCGCGCAGTAAAGCCCTCACCGCTCGCGACCACCGCTGCGCGGCGGTGCCCGTCGCTGCCTCTCCCAAAGGGAGAGGCGAAAGTCACATTGGAGCAACAATCTCTATGTCGCGCCTAGCTCGTCAAAGACTTCGTCGACCGCGTCCTCGTCGACGTCGCCGTCTTCATCGGGCGCCATGGCCGCCGATGTGCCGGCCGGCATGACGCGGATGCGAATCACCTGTTCATCTGTTGTCGGCGGGTTTGCATCGACCGGGACTCCCGCGTTTTGCTGAACGACAACGCGAACCGCCATCCAGCCGACAAATCCGCTGGGCGGCGTGACCGTCACCGTGTCGGTGTCTTGATTGATCTGGAAGCCCGGCTGGATCGCCTGGGCCTGGAAGAAGAAATTGTCGACGTGGCCGCCGGTGAACTGGATCCGCGTGATCGCCGCTCCCGTAAGCATTTCGAAGTTGCCCGTATTCACGGGGTTGGAGAGCAGATTACTGCTCACCATGGCAACTTCGTTGTTACTCGCGTCGAATGCCCTGGCAGTAAAAGGACCTTGGCCGGTCTGATGAATGAAGAAGAAGCGTGCTGAGGTAATCGGCACGTCGAACAATATTTCCCCGCCGCCGGCGCCGAACACATAGGCCCCCGGAACCTGTGACGGCAACGGTGCGGTGGTCGTCGTCGTAACGGTTCCGCCAGCCCAATTGGAGCCCAAGTGGGAGAAGGTCGTCGTTCCAGGTGCCGTGACGCCATTCTCTTCGCCGCTGTTGTCGAACAGAATCGTCGTCGACAACCCAACAGGGGTGGCCGAGATGGTGTTCGGATTGTTCTCGGCATCAGTGACCTGGACCTGCACATTGGCCGCGGTATTCGCGGTTGTTTGCACCGTACTCGGATAGGCCGAGAGGAACGGAGCGCCGTTGAAGGTATCGGGCTGCACCGTTACCGTGATTGTCTGACTGAATTCGTTCCCTTGCGCATCGCGGGCCGTGATCGTAACGTCGGTCGTGCCGGTCGCGCCCGTCGGAGCCTTGAGCATGAGTACGGCTTTGTCGCCGATCTGGCGAATCGCCACGTCCTGCACGACAATGTTGTTGACTGGTCGGTCGTTCGCTCCGGTCGGAGCCGGCATTATCAGACGGCGGACGTTTTCGCCGGACGTCTGCTTGGCAAAGATCGAATGATTGAAATCCAAGCGGCGCAGGAACGTCACACTGTTCGGGTTCGCCGCGGGGTTGACGTCGGTGCTAAAGATTTGCGAAGAGTTGGTGTCGTCGCCACCTTTGGCCATCGACAACAAGCCCGAGCTGTTGTGCTGCAGGTCGACGTGGAACTGGTCGTCGAAGTTCACGAGTCCGGGGTGGCCGAAGCCGGTGCCTGTTGGGTCTAAGCCCTGGAACACGAAGCCGTTGATAATTCGGTGGAGCAGCGTGTTGTCGAGCACTCCGCTGTTGGCCAGCGCAATCATCTGCGAGGTAATGCCCGGCACGTGGCCTTCGAGCAGCTCGTAGGAAAGCTGGCCAAAGTTCTGCACAGTCAGCACCATGCTGCGATTGTTCTCGGGAATCTGCGTGGTGACGACGCTGGTGTTGGCGCTGGTAGCCGTGAAATCAAGCGACGTGCTGTTCGGATCGAAGCCTTCGAGCGGAATGATGAGTGGCGAACCGGCGAGCACGGTTTGATCGGCGATCGGCACGAAGCTGGGCCGGTTGACGGCGCCAATCTTCTCGACGCTGATGACAATCTGGTCTTCGGGGCGGATGACATGGTTGCCGAGTGCGTCCATGGGCAGGCCATTGACATACATCCGCACAACTTCATCGCTGGCGCGCACGTGGTCCAACACCTGGTTGGCGGTGAAGATGGCGTTGGCGTTGTTGCCGGCCGCCCCGGCATTGGTCCGCCACGTGGTGAAGAAATCGTTGACCGTGACCGACTGAGCTGGTGGACCGGATGTGCTGGGTTCGACATGAATGCGGCCGTCCGCGGCCTCGGTGTGAATCGGGGCGAGTAATGTCTGCGACGCGCCCGGCGACATGACGCCGATGTTGGCCGGCGGATTGGCGCGTCGTTCGCCGTTGATGAAAATCGAGAGGTTTGCTTGGAAGCTGGCCGTGAGTGCCGGCAACGGCGCAAAGACCTGCACCGTGACCATCGACGTCGCGGTGCCGCCTTGGCCGTCGCCCACCGTATACGAGAAGCGGTCGACACCAATGAATCCAGTGGGAGGCGAGTAGACGATGGTCTGGCCGTTGTTGCCGATAGTTGCCGTGCCGCCCGATTCGGTTGCCCCCACGTTGGTGACGTTGAGCGTTTGACCTGGATCGGGATCGGTATCGTTCGCCAGCACGGTGAGGGCCATGTTGGTGTTGCCCTGAGTCAGCTGGAACACGTCGCCCACGGCTACGGGTGCCGCCGAAGCCGAGCCGATGACAATCGTAATGGTGCCGACGTCGTCGAGACCGGCGCCGGCTTTGTCGGTCACGCGCACGGTGAGCGTGTAGGTCGAGCCGGGGGCCAGCAGTGCGGGATTGGAGATCGCGATATTTCCAGGCACGCTTACCGACAACAAGCCAAACGGCGCAGTGCTTTCGAGCACGACAAACGTGAACGTCTCGTTCGCATCGGGATCGGTCGCTGTCATGTTGCCGACGGCTTGACCTGCCGTTGCGTTGGCCGGCACGTTAAATGTCTGCTCGTTTAACGTCGGCGCTTCGTTCACATTTTGAACATTGACCGTAATCGTTGCCGTGCGCGACAGGCCGACGTTATCCGTCGCCGAGACAATCAGCGAGAAGCTCGGCGTGGCCTCGAAGTTCAGTGCGGCCGCGCTGGCGACGGTGATCTGGCCGGTGATGGCGTCGATCGCAAACGCATTGTTCGTGTTGCCGCCCGTAATCGCGAAGGTGACGGTGTTGCCGGCGTTCGGGTCCGTGGCCGGAACTGTGCCGACTGACGTGCCGTTAGCACTGTTTTCAGCGATCTGGAAGGTTTGATTCGTGATGTTCGGCGCGTCGTTGCCGTCGGTGAGATTGATCGTGATCGCAGCGGTATCGTTGAGCCCGGTGCCGGCGGTGCCAGAACCGTTACCGCCCGAATCGGTCACCGTAACGGTCAATGTGAACGTGGGCGTCGTTTCAAAATCGACGGCTGCTGGATTGGCGACGCGGATCTGGCCGGTAGTCGGGTTGATTGCAAATGCGTTGGAGGTATTTCCACCCGTGATCGCGTAGGCGAGCGTATCGCCTTCGGTAGAATTGGTGTCGCTGGCGGAGACAGTTCCCACCACCGTGTCGACCGCACTTTCCTCGGCCAGCATGAACGTGGCGTCGGTGGCCACCGGCGCATTGTTTCGCGTGATCGTACGCGTAAAAGTGCTCGTTGCACCGGCTGCGTCTGCGGCGGTGACTTCGAATTGGGCTGCGCCAAACGGCAGCGTGACTTGGGTGAAGCTGAACGCGCCGCTGCCATTGGCGGTAGCGGTGGCCAACACAGTTCCGGCGCGGCGAAGCGTGAGGCTGGCATTGGCTTCGGTGACGCCCTGCAACGTGACTATCGTGGTTGTCGTCAGGTTGTCGCCAACCGTGCCCGTGTCGGAACCGGGATCCAGTGTCAGCGTGGGCGTCGTCGGTGGGGTCGTGTCGATGACCACGCTCAGCGCCGTGGAAGCCGTGCTGACGTTGCCGGCCACGTCGGTGGCAGTGGCCGTGATGCTATGCGTACCGGCGGCCAGCGCAGTGGCCGGAGTGATGCTAAAGGCCCCGGTGGCGACATCCATTTGGCCAATGTTGCCGGTTACCAGCGAGCTGAATAACTGGACACGAGCGTTGGCATCCGCGGTGCCGGCAATTGTCGGCGTGGTGTCGTTGGTGATGTTGTCGGTGTTGCTGGAGCCCGAATCGCTGGCGGCATTGAGGTCGAGACCCGTGGGGGCGGTTGGTGCCACCGTATCGAACGTGAACGAAACTTGAACGGGCGGGGTCGTAACGTTCCCCTTATCGTCGCGCGCGGTGAGGGTAAGTGTGTGCGGACCGTCGTTCGTAAGCGAGCCGGCGCCCGTACCGGCGATGGTCTCCAGTCGCGCCAAGTTGAGACTGAAGTTACCGCCGGTGGCGAAATTCTGCCCAAGCAGAGTGCCCAACTCCACGGCGGTGCTGCCGTCAATCGAGGCGGTAAAGCTCGCGATCGTGCCGTTGTCGCTGATCGAACCATTGATCGCGGCGGCGAGGTCGTTGGTGATGCCGTCGGAGTTGCTGCGGCCGGTATCGTTACTTAGCGAAGCCTGAATCTGCGGTGCCGCCTGGTCGGCGCTGAGCGTCACCGTGGGAATTGCCGCGCCTTGATTCATGCTGATGATGCTGCGGTCGAACTCGTCGATCAGACCGTCGCCGTTGACATCGAATTCCGCGCGGTAGAGATTCTGCGAGGTGTCGATGCCCTGCTTCGCGAAGACCATGGCCGCCACGTGGTTGATGCCGAACTTCGCCTGCAGCGCGGCGGCCGACGCCATGGCGTATTCCTGCTGGGTGACCTGCTGATTGCCGGTTTCATCGCCGGCCAGGAACACGCGCAGCTCGTAGTTGCCGGTGGTGTTGCTTTCGCCGCTGACCATGACGTCGTATACGCCGCTGGCCAGCTCGATCGTCAACCGGCTATCAACGGAACCGTTGACAGCGTTCTGACTGAGGATCGGCGTGATTTGCGTGCCAGCCTGGTTCAGAACCCGCACGGCGGCAGGATTGAACGTGCTACCTGTGGTCGGGCGCACCTGGAGTGAGAGGACGACCGGCTCGGTCGCATTCGCCAGTGTCAGTCCGATTTCCCGTGACGTGCCGGCCGTGGCCAGAGCGTCGGTCACGGTGGCCAAGGGCGTGCCCGCCATCATGGCGCGCGGCTCAAGCCATTCCAATTGACGCATCCGCCGGAGGAACCGACCACGCCGAGCGGCGCGCAAACGCCGCTGTGCAAACCGTTTCTGCCTCTTCATCACAAATCTTTCTGTATCCGGGAAGGTCAAGCTGGAAACACCAGGGGCCTCGACCTGGTGACAGCAGCGCATCCTTCTATTGAAATCCGAAACGGCGAAAAACTCAACAATTTGGGGGACTGGGAAGGGTGACAAAAAGTATGCCAGAAGACCGTTCGGCTGGCCTGTAGCGATTGACAGCCAGCAAAATGCGATGTTTTCACGCGAGAAGGTCCCACATCTTACGCCGCCTACGCCAACTCACCGAAAAGTCCGCCTGAACGGCAAAGTTGCCGTAAATCTCTCAACCCGCAAAATCGCGCCGGTCGAAACCATAGGGCAAGGAACAGAGCGAGGAGCGTGGAGCAGGGAGCGTGGAGCAGGAAAAATTGTTTTCTTACTCCATGCTCCTAGCTCCCAGCTCTTCGCTCTTGGTAAAGGGGGACGAGACTTGGGCAACAAAGCAGCAAACGACACCGGACTGTGGATAGCACGATTGGTCGCCGCGCCAATCCTTGCGGCATCGCTCGCGGGGACCATTTGGTCGCAGGAATTCGATCCGTTTGACGCACCACCAGCCGAAAAGGCAATTCAGCCACTCCGGCGCACACTGGCACCAGTGAATCCTGGCCCATCAGTCGCGGCCGCACCACGCCGGCCCGCGTTTCAACAGCGCCCGCTGCAAGCGCCGTATCGCACTGAGAGTCCTTGGTCGGCCGGCGCAAAGTTCGTGGAGCCGGCGAACGAAAGGCGCGTCGCCGCACCGCAACAGCGAAAACGTCCGGTAACGCACGCATCCCATGCAGGTCCCGTAGCGCACACATCACATGCTGCTCAGGCCGCGTTCCAGGAAGAAAAGCCGAGCACGGCTACGACCACGACGCCCACGACGGAAGTGTTGCCCAATCCGGCGCCAGGTGAAATCGTCGAAGGCGAATGGTCCGAGGGCGAGTTGGGCGGCTCGATGGAATTCGACGGCGGCTGGGACAGCGGTTCCTATGGCTGCGGCGATCCCGCTTGCTCGTGCGGCGCCGCGTGCGTTGGCTGCGGTGATGGGTGCGGGCAATGCGGCGATGCGTGTTGTCAATGCGGTGGCGGCGGTGGCATTGCCAACTATCGTAAAGGGCGCGTGCAATACGGCGACACTGCGATTTACGGTTGGCTCGCGCAAGGCTTCACGATTAATCCAGACGATCCGAACAACCGCTTCAACGGCCCGCTGACGTTCAACGATCGTTCGAACGAATACCAATTGAATCAGCTCTACTTTGCCTTTGAAAACACCGTCGATCGATGCGGCTGCGATTGGGACCTCGGCGGGCGGGTCGATCTACTCTACGGCACCGACTACTTCTTCACGCAAGCCGCGGGTCTGGAAACCCACAGCGATGGAACACCTCATTGGAATAGCGCGAATGGTCCGCGCGACGACGGTACGGCAGCACTTTACGGGCTGGCCATGCCACAGCTCTATGCGGAGGTGTTTGCCCCGATTGGCAACGGCCTCACCGTGAAGATGGGCCACTTTTATTCGATTGTGGGCTACGAATCGGTGATGTATACCCAGAACTTTTTCTATTCGCATAGCTACGCCAGACAATACGGCGAGCCGTTTACGCACACGGGCCTGTTGGCTGATTATCGGCTCGGCGACAACTGGACTCTGCTCGGCGGCTTTACGCGCGGCTGGGACACCTGGGAAGACGTCAACGACGAACAGGGATTTCTCGGCGGCCTCGAGTGGTGCCGTTCCGACGGCTGTGAGTCGCTGCGGTTTGCTCTGCATAGCGGCAATGAAGACGATCTCGGTGAGAACAACCGCACCGTGTACAGCATGGTCTACTATCGCCGCCTGAACAATCGGGCAGCGTACGTGATGGAGCACAATTTTGGCGTGGAGGACAACGCCGCTTCGCGCGAAAACGGCGAAGTGCCCGCCCATTGGTACGGCATCACCAATTACCTGGTGTGGCAGATCAATTGCGAATCGGAGTTCGGCGTGCGAGTCGAATGGTTCCGCGACGAGGAAAATGCCCGCGTGCTCGGCATTCCGTTGGAAGGCGGCGTGGGCGGAAACTATGTGGCGACCACCGTGGGCATGAACATCTACCCGTCGGTTTGCCAGGGACTGCAAATCCGACCGGAACTGCGCTGGGACTGGTCGGACACAGAGTTCGAATCGCTAGGCGTCGAAGGCATGTACGACGACTTCACGGACGAAGACCAATTCACGGCGGCGGTCAGCGCGGCGATATCGTTCTAGGCGAACTAATTGTCGCCGTTTTCGGCCAGCGCTTCCTTGATGATCGCGGCCAAGTCGAAGGTGCCGGCGCCAATCGAATCCATTACGGAATCGTGCCGGGTTTCGAACTCATACTGCCGGACGCGGACCATGATCTTGTCGATGTCCGCTTCGGAGTGCCCTTCGTTTCGCAGGTATGCGATGAGCTCTTCGTATTCTTGATTCTCAGCCATATCGGCGTTTTCCTTTGAATTGAAAGCTCCAGCGTCCGTCTCGATTTTTCCGAGGGCCGAACCGCAATTGAGCGAACCCACCATCGAGCAAAGGATGCGCAAAGACGCTCGGTGTTGCTAGCTCAATTTTAGCTTGCTCCGCCGAAAAAGGGCTGTTTTCGCAGTTCCGCAGCGGCGTTCTCTAGGGCGTCCCCAGCAATTCTAGCCAGCGGCGCTTTACGCTGCCCTCCCGGGGAATGTTCGAAAAATTTCGCAGACATCCGTAACAGCGACGGAATGCGCCGTTAGAGATGGCGGAACGGAGCATTTCCAACCCCCACTTTTTTTTGCGAAAGGACCTACTACCATGCGTCGAAACAAGTTCAAAACCCGTAGAAAATTCGAAAGACTGGAAGACCGCCGGATGATGACCGCCGATGTCGACTTCGAAAACGGCATCCTCAGCATCGAAGGCACGGATGACGACGACCAGATAGTGATCGCGAACGCGATCAACGACCAAGGTGTCGAAGTCGTAAAGGTGACGATTACCGATCTCGAGGAAGACGATCCAGACGACGCAGTGATTCTCGAGGAAGAGTTTGTTCGCAACGCAGTTACAAAGATCGAAGCCTCTGGTGAGGAGGGCAACGATATCCTCCGAAACGAAACCGACAAAGAGTCCCTCCTCGAGGGCGGTGAAGGCAACGATGAGCTCGTCGGTGGCAGCATCAAAGATACCCTCGAGGGCGGCGATGACAACGATACGCTCGAAGGTCGTTTCGGCAACGACATCATGACAGGCGGCGCCGACGATGACACGTACGTCTTTGGCGGCTTCAACCCGGGGACCGACGAGATTCACGAAGACGCCAACGTCGATACCGACACGCTCGACTTCACCAATTTCCAGAGCTTCGTCAGCGTCGACCTGGAGCGAGTATTCAGCCCGAGCAATCCGAGTTTCGCTGTCTCGGCCTTTATGTCAAACCTTAAGGTGAAGCTGTTTGACGCTACGGGAATCGAAAACGTGAAGGGCAGCGCGTCGACCGACACGATCAAAGGGAACTCGCGAAACAACCATTTCTTGGGCGGTGACGAGGACGACAAGCTCGAAGGGCGCCGCGGTAACGACATCCTCGAAGGCGAGGCCGGCAACGACACGTACGAATTCGGCGGCACCAACCTGGGCACCGACGATATCTTTGAAGCGGCCAACTCCGGCGACGATCGGCTCCGCTTCAGTGGCATGGAGTCTGGTGTAACCGTCGATATCTCCAAGGCCGGTACGCAGTTCGCCGTCGATTCGGCCGATCTGCGGCTTAGGTTAGCCAACGATACGGCGATTGAGAGCATATTCGGGTCCCGCTTCGGCGACACGATCACCGGTAATAGCCGCAACAACAACCTGCGTGGCTTGGATGGAAACGACACGATTCGCGGCGGCGCCGGTGTCGACATTCTGAATGGCGGCGCGGATGACGACATCCTGCTGAGTGACGCGCTGGATGAAGCCGTCTTCGGCGGCACCGGACGTGACCGCTTCGACAACTTCTTCCTGTACGAGTCCGTGCTTGACACACGCAATGGCATTCCCGCACGCTTCAAGGACGTAGGCTTGATTTAAGTGCGGCCAGGCGAGCGGCGGTTGACTCTACAAAGCGTGGAGTCAGCCGCCGGCTGCCATCGTGTTAGTTCGGTGCGGTATTTTTCGCCGGCTTGAAGAAACAACTTCCCGTTAGGCCGATGATCAGCACTACGCCGGTGGCCAGTACGACCGTCCATAGGGGGTGAAGCGGATTACGGATCGATTTCCATGCTTCGGGCCAGTACACCGTGGGTGACAGCGCGGCCCAGAGAATCACAAGCACGCCGACGGTGACGGCGACCGCCGCGGCGCGGCTGGTCACGCGGCGACTCATCACGCCCAGGAGGAAGAGTCCGAGCACGCCACCGGAAAAGATGCCGGAGAGTTCCCACCAGGCGTCGAGCAGACTCTTTTGCGCGTAGGTCATTCCGATTCCCACGGCCGTGCAGATGGCGCCCCACACGAGCGTTGCGGTCCGCAGGACGAAGATGGCCTCGCGTTCGCCGGCCCGCGGACGGAAATATCGCTGGTATATATCGCAATACGTTAGCGTTGCCATGCTGTTGAGATTGGGGTCCATCGAGGCGGCGAGAATTGCCGCAATCACCAGGCCGGCCAGACCTACCGGCAACTCCTTGGAAATAAACAAGGGGAATACCTTATCGCCTGCGATGCCGGCCTCGAGCAACTCGGGACGTTGCTGGTAAAACACGAACAGACCTGTGCCGATGAAAAAGAAAATCGCGGCGACGGGCACGTACAAGAGTGCCGTGAGCCACACGCCCTTCTTGGCTTCGCGGTCGTCGCGGGCCGTGATGTACCGCTGCACGTAACTCTGGTCGGTGGCGAAATTACTGACGTTCATCACCAGGCCGTAGCACAGCACGACCCAAAATGCGGAGTCTGCAAATAACGGCGGCGAGGCGGCAATGGAGTCGCTGAAAGTCCCCAGGCCAAGCTTTCCCTGGGGCATTGCGACGCGGAGAATCTCGCCGACGCCGCCTGGTGTTTTGACAATCACTGCGATCAGGCAAATCAGCGTGCCGGCCACCAGCACGGCGCTTTGCAATACGCCAATCCAGACGACGGCGACAATGCCACTCGTCAACGTGTACACGGTCATGACGGTGCCGGTGACGAGGATCGTCGTATACACGTCCCACCCCGTAAGCGGTGCGAAGGCGAGCGAGAGCAGATATAGAATTGCACCGGTCCGCGCCATTTGCACGAGCAGAAAACAAACGACCGCGTACGTGCGGGCCCATGGTCCGAAGCGATGTTCCAAGTGCTCGTAGGCCGACACTTCTCCCGAACGGCGGTAGAACGGCACGAGCCAAATCACGGCGATCGCCGCGGCGATCGGCGTCATCAGCGAGAACACGAACGAATTCCAGTTGGTCGCGTACGCTTTGCCCGGATTGGCCAGAAACGAGAGACTGCTGATATACGAGCCGAACATCGAAAGGCCGATCGCCCAACCCGGCAGCGAGCGTCCGGCCGCCATGAACTCGTCGGTCGATGTTTTCTTTCTGCCGAGCCACAGACCAAGGCCCACCACCATCGCCAGGTAAGCGATGATGACGGCCAGGTCGAGCTTGGGAAGGTGACTCATCGTAGGGCAGGGAAAGTAACCACAGAGGCACAGAGGGCACGGAGAAGATAAGAGCAGCAGTGGAGCAGCGAGTAGTGGAGTAGAGAAATCGGCGCTCGGTGCATCGCCTGCTCCACTACTCCTCTAATCTTCTACCGCACTCTTCTCCCGTGTACTCTGTGTCTCTGTCGTGAAATTTCCGGAAGTCGTTGCAATCAAAAAAATCGAGGGGCCCCTCGGCCGATCGATCGCGCTGGCAGATGGGAGTTGTGCGGGTTTCCTCACCCCGCACAACGCTGCGCAAGCGCGATCGGGCCACCCGTCGCGGCTGCTTTCAGACGTTCCGGCTGCAACATGGCGCTTGTGGCAGTGATCGCCTCAGTGCTTCGCGAAAACGAACGTAGGGTACGAGGCGGCGAAGCGATGTTTCCATTACTTCACACGCGGCGATCCTACGCGGGCCAGATATCTGCCTGTACCGAGCACTGCCCACCAAGTCTGCGGCCGATCCAATCGAAACAACAACTGGACGGGCGTCCAAATCAAAGCACACGCCAACCTAGCAGAAGTGGCAAAGAAGTGCAGCAACTATTTTTGGCCACCCACGGTGACGAAGATGCGGGGACCGACGCCGACCCGTCAGTAACCGAGTTTGACGGTCGACAGCGCCATTCTGACCGGGAATTCACTGAATTAATGACCGTTCACGCAAGCGGCCAAATGCAAACAACCAGCGAAGTCTTTCGCAACACCTCTCGCTGTCGCAAATGAGATTTGAAGTCACGATGACAATTGCCGGAACCTGCAGCTATGCGCCGGGATTATTTCCCGGCGGAACGTCTGTGAGCTTCGCAAGCTGTTGATCGGCATTGAAATCGGCGGGCGCCGGCGTCTTGCCCCACCAACGCTTTCCTGAATCGATCCAGCGCTGACGCCACTTGGCATAGGCCGCGTCGGGATCGCCCAGCCGGTCGTCGTACCCGAAATGAATGCCGCAACATGGGCACGCTTTTTCGCTGTGTGGATTGCGGCCGCGAGGGTCGAAGTCCAATTCGAACCCGCACGATGGACAAAGACTCGGCACATTTTCGTCCAGGCGTGTGAGCCTATCCGAGCCAGTCATTGCGCCTCCTTGATGCCCGAAGCCAGCCTCGGTGGTCACAGCGGAGATCGATTGGGGCGGCCCAGCCCCAATCACAAGTAAAGGGAGAGTATTAGACCACATCGTGCGGCCAGCTCGGAGCGGTCGTTCTTAGCACACCGTAAGCGCGCAGTAGCCCCATAAATACAACCGCATTCCCGCCGCGAATCTCGCCGAAAAAAGCGATAGGCGGAGGAGTTTTTCCAAAATTTCCGGTAATCGGCGACCTGAGGGCGACCTGGCGGCGTCATTTCTTTCCGAACCTGTTACCGGTTTTCTGCCCGTGGCTTACCCGTATCAGGCTTCCGTTTATCCGTCTCATGGGGCGTCGTCGTACTGCGCTGATGTCGGTTCACCGCTTGTCGCAACAGAAACTCGATCTGCCCGTTCACGCTGCGCAACTCCTGTTGCGCCCACCGCTCCAGAGACTCGTAGAGCGCCGGATCCAGCCGTAACAGAAACGGTTTGCGCTCTTTCATGACGCGTGGCCCGCCTTTCGCTTCCGAATTGGACCCAGCGTCAAGTGTAGAGCGTTCCGGCATTAATGACCGGATGCGCTTCGGCCTCGCCGCAGAGCACCACCAACAGGTTGCTCACCATCGCCACCTTGCGATCGTTATCCAGCTCGACGACTTGTTTCTCGGCCAGATCGTGCAGGGCCATCTCCACCATGCTCACCGCCCCGTGCACGATTTTCTGACGCGCCGCGATCACCGCTTCGGCTTGTTGCCGGCGCAGCATCGCGCCGGCGATCTCGGGCGCGTAGGCCAGGTGCGTCAGGCGAGCCTCTTCCACCACCACGCCCGCCTTGGTCAGTCGGGCCTGGAGTTCTTTTTGCAACGTGCTGGAGACCTCGTCGAGGCCGCTGCGCAACGTGGTCTCGCCTTCTTCACCATGATCGTAGGCGTATTCGTTGGCCAAGTGCCGCACCGCCGTCTCGCTCTGGATCTTCACGTAGTCGTGGTAGTTGTCCACGTCGAACAAGGCTTGCGCCGTATCGGCAATGTGCCACACCAGCACGGCGGCAATCTCGATCGGGTTGCCGCGCTTGTCGTTTACTTTCAGCCGCTGGCTTTCCAGGTTCCGCGTGCGGAGCGAAAGCTTCGTCTTGGTCATGAACGGGTTGGTCCAAAAGAACCCGCTGTCGCGCACCGTGCCGACGTACGTTCCAAACAGCGTGAGCACGCGCGCTTCGTTGGGCTGTAAGGTAAAGTGGCCGAAGAGCATGATCACGCCGGCAACCGAGAGCGGAATAGTAACAAGCAGGCCCAGCGCCGGAGCGCCTTCCGTATTCGCGGCGGCAATCAAGCAAACGATCGACAGCAGGACGCCGCCAAGAACAGCCCCAAGTTAAGGCCCAACATGCTCCAACCGCTCGTGACTTGGATGACTTTCTCTTTGGTCATGGCATGCTCCTATGGGAAGGGTGGAATCGACATGATATCACGCTGATATTAGAGTATTCGTTCTCGTAACGGATTTCTTGGAAATGGGCGCGGACTTCCCGTCGCTCAAAGAATTGAGACGAGGGCCACGAAACACAATCAAGCTAGTGGAATGGGAAGGCAGAACCGCTTTCAACTAGTACAAACCATCACGACCTCCCGAATATTGGTCCGTCCATTCGTTCTGCCGTCCAATTAGCTGACGATTAAACTAAGTCGCCTGCAGCAGAAGAGGCATGTGACTGCAGTGGAGAGTGCGACCATATGGAACGCTTGAGGTTCAGGCACCACGAGTCTGACGAATAGATTGGCGGTGGGATCAACGAATGGTGATGGCGGTTTGCCATAGTCTGGAGCAAGGTTTATGGAAAGTGGCGAGCCGTCTGCGAGGACGACATTCAACGAAGAACCGAAGCCTCGCTCGGTGATCTCCACCGGCACGCCCAATTCTAAATCGAGCGGCACACCATTCACGGCAGCGCTGGTGACGTATAACGTCATTGCTCCGCCAAAGGCTAGTACGCTGCCGATCGTTCCTCCGTAGATGTTCACCGTGCTATCGGGATACGACATGAAACTGTGGCCGAGGTTGCCGCCGTAAATGTTCACTTCGCTGCCATCACGAGCTGAGAAAAAGCCTCCTAAAGAGCCACCATAAATACTCCAAGTGCTTCCTTCCCTTGCTGTAGCATCCCCGATAAACGTGCCACCGGTAACGGTTGCAGTACTCCCGCGGAAGGTCTCAAACCTGTAACCGATCTCGCCCCCACTGATCGTAACGGCAGCATCAACAACTCGAGTGTAGAAACCCAAGCGACCACCCTCAACGTTAATCGATGCGCCTTGTGCATAGAATTGGTCGTCCAATTCACCACCAGGGCGAAGTGTAAGTGACTGGCCGCTACGAAGACTTTGGGGAACTGATTCTTCCGTACCATCAATAATGAAGTCATTCCCGGTTATTTCAGGGACTGGCACGGTAACGAGCATGATGTTCGAGTAACTCAGATTTGTCGACGGATCGATGACAAAGACGCTGCCGTCGGACAATGTGCCTGTGAGCACGTCGCCAGGCGTGAGCGATACTGTAGGATTTGTGTAAGCAGAGCCATTGAGCCTGAATTCGTCTCCGAATAACGTCACCGCACTACCCGTTTGTACATGGAAGTTGCGAAAAAGCCCACCCGAAATATTGAGCTCGCTTCCTGGACGGGCGCTCAACAAAGAAAGACCCACGCTCCCACCGCGGATGTTAACCACGCTACCGGCTTCTAAAATCGTGTTTCCCAAATCACCTCCGAATAGATTGGCGACCGTGCCACTTCCGGTCTGCAACGTTGAAATTATGAGCCCACCGTACACGTTAAGATTCAGGTTCGAAAGGACACCACAGTCTGGGTTGATGCAGTTCCCGAAAACGGCTCCGTCGTAGACTTCAAATGTGGAACCCTCAAAGTCGAAAGTGTTGTCAGAAAATGCGTCGCCGACTTTTCCGTAGCGCCCCCCGGCATTAATCTTGAACGTCGTCATCGGTCCGAGCTCAAAGTTCACTCCTTGAAACGTGCCGGCCATCAGGTCAGCAATCGTGAGCACTTGGCCGTTGTTGACCTCGACGGTTGTTTGGGCACTCGCGTTGCAAGTGAATGCCGACGGGATTACGGCAGCGAGGATTGCAAGAATCCAACTCGGTATGGTTTTTTTGATGTTCACAGTTTTTCCGTACTCGGCGGACGGTGATTGTTGCACGGGATTGATCAGGATTTTATGTAAGATAAAAAAAGAAACCGCTGTGGACCTTGCACTGTTGAAGCGGGACAAGTCCCACTGAGTGCATTAGTTCACAGCGGCTTCTTATTAGGACTTACCTGGGCGCGAGCGATGTCGGTCGAATAATCCGACTTGAACTAACTTGGATCACTTCGATTCCGAACGAAAACCATCCTAATCTCTGTAATCACCCGAGTCGAGCAATTCCGCATTTCGTAACCTTGTGTCTGCGACAATCTGACTCCTCTTCGTGATGATATTCGCAAAGTGCTCCAGTAAATGATTCCGTCCCTATTGTGCGACTACGTAAATTTGATTGTACACGGTAGTTCGCTCAGCCACCGGACGCACGTAGGCGATGCGATTGCCGTCGGGTGAGAAGACGCATGCTTCGGGACGCGGTGCGGTGGAATCGTTGCTGCGCGGTGTAAGCCGAGTGGAGCCGCCGCTTGGCACATCGGTGACGAAGATGCTGTTGTCGGCGACGTAGGCGATGGATTGGCCGTTGGGGCTCCAGGTGAATGCTGACGCGATATTGGACCGGTTGTGCGTGAGCTGGTGTGAATCGCCGCCGTTGGGTGAGATGGTCCAAAGTTGGACGGTGCCTGCATCGTCGCGCATCAGGAAGGCGATTTGCGTTCCGTCGGGCGAGCTTCGCAGCCAATGGCGTGGGCCTTGCAGGCCCCGGTACTTTCGGTCGGCCGTAAACGTGAGGCGGCGTTGTTGCGTGCCGCTTGGGGGTGCTGGCCGCGATGTGGGTGTGCCTTCGAGCGGTGATTCGCCGGCAACCGCGACATCGTCCGGAATATCGACGACGAACACCTCGGAAATTAGGTCACCGGTCGGTGCAACTACGGTACCTTGGAACGCCAGCGCGTGACGCTGCCGTGTGCCGTCCGTGCGGACGTAACCGCTCGTGCCAACCCATGCTTCTTCGAATGCCCGCGAAATCTCGCCTGAGCCGGGCCGCGGCTGATTCACTGTGCGGGTGACCAGCACGGAAAAGAAATCGCCGTCGTGGTTTCGCGGATGGTCGGGCCGAACTCGCACCGAACGACCGGGCACGCTGATGCCGATGTTACGCTGGTTGACGTCGTGAGGGCCGGCGCTGGGCGATGCATCGAGCGTTGCCAGGACGTGGTCTTCGTAGGTGAAGCTGACCCATTCGCCGGCGCCGTCGAACACGTGGACGTGCGTGCCGCCGCGTAAGGCGCCGGGTGTGAACGGGGGAGTGATGTCGCGGGCGTCGAGCGGAATTGCTCGGCCCGGCTTGTCGATATCGACAATCACGCCCTGTCGGTGCCAGGCCGAGTACTGCCAATCGTTGGTGGGATGTTCCGGCCCGAGAATGAATGCGACTTTGTTCTCCCGCGGGCTGAACGTGGCCACGCCGCAATGGGCGCCATTTTTCGCTCGGTAAATCTCTCGGACTTCGCGGGTTTCGACGTTGACGATCTCGATCGTGTTGCCGTCGAATTTGTCGCCGGCGGGGTCGGAGCGCGTGTCGTACACGATCCAGCGGCCGTCCGGCGACCAGACGTTCGTGTTCGTGAGAACGTGGCCGATGGGCCGATCGGTGATTTGGATTTCTTTCGCAGTCATCGTGGCTGGCGCGGCTCTGCGCCGCAATTGACGTTGACGAAAATAGATTCGACTCCGAACAGGGCCGCGAGCAAACAGAACGAACGGTGATGTGGCCTGGCCATTACTAAACCGGTAAACGATCTCACGCAGAGTCGCTGAGGACGCAGAGGTTGAAGAAGAAGGGAACACTAATCTTCACTAATCGAAGCTGATCTGGAGATTAGCGCGGATTAGTGCTGATTAGTGTTCCTTTCGATTCTCGTCTGCGATCGCTGCGCCTCTGCGTGAGCCATTCGCTTACCATTGCGCTTATTATTCGGTTTCGACTACCTTGTGGTGGTTGGATCGCGAACGGTAAAACAGGCAGGCCAGCGTTAACAGGATCAAACATACGGCAAACGCGATTGCATTCGGCGTGCGGGATGTCGGCGGCTCCCACGGCCAAGGGAAGCGGAAGAAGCCATAGTTGAGGATA
The DNA here is from genome assembly GCA_963786455.1 of uncultured Planctomycetota bacterium. Lineage (GTDB taxonomy): Bacteria > Planctomycetota > Planctomycetia > Pirellulales > Lacipirellulaceae > JABDGM01. The sequence continues at coordinate 64,244 of CAWAZX010000033.1, forward strand.
AAATACGTCCAGCTTGTCAGGAGCAGGCTCCACCGTGAGAACGACTGCCCGCTGTCGCCTCGCAGACCTCGACGTGCAAGGTGCACCGCCGCCAACGTCAAAATCACGATGGGCAGCACGAATAGCAGCGACCACCCGTACGCCAGCGGTATCTCCTGGTTGTAATACGACATCTCGCGGAGCGTCTTTCCGGCAATGGGAAAGGCGACGATGGGCAGCGACATCAGGTACGGCGAATATCGGCCGCCGACCACCAGTGCGAGCGGCAAGATTCCCATCGTGAGGGCATGGTCGGCGACCTGGTCGAAGGTGTCGAACGACAGGAAATTCCAGACCGCGATCGAGGCCACGTGTGCTGCGAGGCACGTCAATTCCGCCGCAGGCGTCAGCTCGATTTCGTCCGGCACCGCCTGTGGCAATTGTCTGCGGTGCAGCCATACTCCCAGCCCGAGGCCCAGACCGAGGATCATGCCAAAGGTCGTCTCCATCGTGTTCCACCAATTCATGTATGGCTCGATGCGCCCAAGCCAGCCTTGCTGAAAGTTGGCCAGGTTCCAGCTGTGGTAGGCTTGCACGCACTGGCCGCCGGCAAAGCCCAAGGCACCGAACACGATGCCGAACAGGCCAAGGTTTCGTGCAATCGCATCGCGCTTGATCGCGGCGACATAAAACCACAGCCCGGCGAGCGCGAACAGCAATCCGCCCCACCGCTCGCGGCGTGGTTCCAGGTCGGCCTTGTTCGGTTCCCAGTACCAGTCGTCGGAGAAATAGATTTTGGGAAGCTGCCTGTTGGCCGGGTCGAACGGCTCGTTGAGTAAGTAGAATCCGACGAAGCACAGCCCGAACAACACGATGAATAGCAGCAGGATCTCCAGCGCACGGTACCGTTTGCCGCCCAGGGCCATGCCCATCAGCACGCCGGCGAAACCGATCCAGATGCCGCCTTTGATTGCCAGGCCGGCGAGGCCCCAGCGGAGTGCGGCCCAGTTGCCGACGAGCTCCGAGTCGTGCGTGAGCCCGACCGTTTGGCCATAGGTCATGGAGCCGCCGAAGCCGATTCCGATCGCGGTCAGCGCGGCGAGCCGGGCAGCGAATAGCGAACGCTGGCCAGCGCAGAAAAGCAGGCCGATCACCAGCGCTACGAGTAAGCCGGCCATCATGGCGCCAGTCTCGTGACCGTATTGCCCGCGAATGCCCCAGCCCATGCCGCCGGCGGCGGCCGTGAGGATTAGCGTGGTCCATAGGCTGGGGAAATCATTGAAGGTGACCGGCTCGGGCACGTCGCGGACTGTTGATTTTGGCATAGCAGGGATTGTAGCGATGTATTGAGGGACTGGGGACTGGGGGTGAAACCAGCCGGATAGTAGACTGGCGACACGTTCGCGAATGCCTGCCCCTAGCCCCCAGCCCCATCGTTTGCCATGCGCCCCATCGTTCAAATCTCGCTCGACGTTGTATCGATCGACGAAGCCCTGTCCACCGCGGAGATGTCGCTCCGTGCGGGCGTCGACTGGCTGGAAGCCGGCACGCCATTGATTATTGCCGAGGGTATGAACGGAGTTCGAGCGCTGCGGGAGCGGTTTCCCAAGACGCCGATCGTGGCCGACCTGAAGACGATGGATGGCGGTTACCTGGAAGCCGAACTGATGGCCAAAGCGGGTGCGACCCACGTCGTGGTGATGGCTCGCGCGCACGAGGAAACGATTCGCTGCGTCGTGAAGGCGGGCCGCGATTACGGCGTGAAAGTAATGGGCGACAACATGGCGTGCGAAGATATGGTTGCCGGGGCACGCTGGCTGGAAGATTTGGGCTGCGATTTTGTGATTCATCATATTGGATATGATGAGCGGCGCGGCATCGCAGCGCGTGGGCAGCGGATGCCCAGTCCGCTCGATCAGCTTCGCGACGTGGTGGCCGCAGTGAGTGTGCCCGTGCAGGCCGTGGGCGGGTTGTCGCTCGAACAAGCGGTCCGGACGCCGGAATATGGTGCTCCGCTCGTAGTCCTGGGTGCCCCATTGGTGATCGACGCCGATGCCTTTCAAACCGCCAGCGGCAACGTTGAGGAGTCGTTGCGGTTGATCTGCGATAAGGTCCACGGCTACGGCGACGTGTCGGTGGGTAGCGAGAATCGTTAACATCGCCAGCGCGCAATCGGTGCCCGCAGCGCCAGCAAGGTTTATGACTTGTCCCTTGCTTGCGCTGCGGGCTCCGATCTTTCATGAGTCGCTTCCGCCTGCAGGCGCTGGCGTTCGGCCACCTTCGCGAACGGGTAGTACACGCACATCGCAATGGCGATGGAAATGACGCCCCAGACGGCAGCCCGCCAATCGCCGCCGGTGACCAGGTAGTGGCCAATCACGGGCGGCGTGGTCCACGGCACATTGACGAATGGCTTGTGGATCACATTGGCGTACATCAATAGGTAGGTCGACGCGGTCAGGATAAGCGCGTTGAGAATATATGGGATCATGAAGATCGGATTCAGCACGATGGGGATGCCGAAGAAAATCGGTTCGTTGATCTGAAAGATTTGTGTCGGCAGTGAAAGGCGGCTCACTTTACGGAAACCAGGCTCTTTGGAATTCCACAGCACCAGTGCGAGTGCGATTGTTGCGCCAGTGCCGCCGACATTTACAAACGTGGTAAAGAATCCATTGGCGGTGATGTAGGGCAGCTGTTGCCCATTCGTTGTGGCTTCCACGTTAGCCGCCAGATATTGCAGGAAAATCGGTGCCACGATGGCGTCCAGGGCATTGTCGCCGTTAATTCCCACCGACCACAGCATCGTGACAAGGAATGCATAAACAAGAATTCCCGGCAAGCGAGTTGAGCGCAAACACCAAGGGCGCGAACGCGTGCTGGACGATTGCGTTGATGTCGACGCCCAAAACAAAGCGGATCAGCCAAAACGAGATCACGAGGAAAAACAACGGGACGAGCGAAAGAAACGATTCGTAGACGACCGGCGGGACGCTTTCCGGCATTTTGATCACGAGATTGCTGTCGGTAAAAAACTTCTGCACACGGACCGCGATGAGTGCGACGACAATCGCCACGAACAGCCCCTTGGAGCCGAGGTTATCCATCGCAATCGTCTGATCGTCCAAGCGGATTTGCATTAACAGAAAGATCGTCGTCGCGAGGACGCACTGACAATCGCTTCTTGCCCTAGCCGTTTCCCCAGGTCGTAACCGATGGCAAAGCACACGAACACGGCGAGGAGTCCAAAGGTCGCGGTGACTGGCACCTGAAGCAGCGGTAAATTGGGGGCGACGATGCTTTCCCAGCTGGGAATGCGAATAGTTCCGACCATCTTTCAGGAATCGGCAGATACGCCACGATCATGAACACGCCGCCGATGATCGTGAGCGGCACGATCGAGACCATCCCCGCGCGGATGGCGGACATGTACGTGTTTTCACTCAACGCGGTGAGCGGCGGCACGACGTATCGGTTCAGAAACCCGTTCGCTTGTTCCACCGCAGCTCCGAGACAATTGAGGCAGTCGTGATACAATTCGCCGAAATAAGTGTGTCTTCTCGCTCCGCGAGAAGTTTCGTCTCGCGGAGCGAGACGACTACACTAAGGCCGCGCGCATGCGCATAATACGTTGATTCTTGAGTCACGCCCAGGTCGGTAACCGATTCATGCCGAAGCAGGTTATTACTTCCGATCGCCTGGCCATTCAGGGCGGCAAGCCGGTTTGCGATTTCGACTGGCCCGCGTGGCCTGTCCATGACAAAGCGGAAGAGTCCGCGCTCTTGGAAGTGCTGCGCTCTGGCGAATGGTGGTACGGCGAGCGCGTCCGCCGTTTCGAACAAGACTTTGCGGCGTTTCAAGGAGCCGCGTACGGCGTCAGCTGCACGAACGGTACTACGGCAATTGAAATGGGCCTACGGGCGCTGGGCGTTTTGCCGGGCGACGAAGTGATCGTGCCGCCGTACACGTTTGTCGCTACGGCAAGTGCGGTCATGTCGCTGGGTGCCATTCCAGTTTTCGCCGATATCGATCCCGATACGCTGTGCCTTGATCCCCGCGATGCGGACAACAAAGTGACCACACGCACACGAGCGATCATTCCGGTCCACGTGGGCGGACGCATCGCCGATATGTCGGCCATCAACTCGCTGGCCCAGCAATATCGTCTGGCGGTGCTGGAAGATGCCGCGCATGCCTGGGGCAGCCAGTGGCAGGGTCGCGGAGCCGGTACGATCGGTCGGTGCGGAACGTTTAGCTTCCAAGTATCCAAGAATATCACGGCCGGCGAGGGCGGCATCCTGGTGACCGATGACGAAGGGCTGGCCGACCTGTGCCGCAGCTTTTCGCATTGCGGGCGTGCCAAGGACGGCAATTGGTACGATCATGAAGTGCTGGGCAGCAATCTTCGTATCACGGAGTTTCAGGCGGCGTTGCTTTCGGTCCAATTGGCCCGGCTGGAAGTGCAATTACGCAAACGAGAGAGGAGTGCTGCCTTGCTCGATGAGGCGCTCGCTGGCGTGCCCGGAATTCGGTTGCTCGCGCCGGCGCCGGAGATGACTCGCCGCAGTTATCACATGTACGTATTCCGCGTGGATGAAAGCGCATTAGGGGCATCGCGCGCAAACTTCCTGGAGGCCTTGCAGGCCGAAGGCGTGCCGGCATCGGAAGGGTGGTACCAGCCGTTATACCGCAACGGCGTGTTCACCAACGCGAATCGCTTGCCGCCGCATGGGATCCGAGCGCCGCTCTCTGGAAAAGGAGTGGATTACACGCGCGCTAGTTGCCCGGTGTGCGAGCAGGTGTGCCGCGACGCGGTCTGGATTCCACAGAATGTATTGTTGGCCCAGGAGCCTCATATTCGCGAATTGGCGGAGGCCATCCGCAAAGTGGCTCATGGTGTCGCCGCACTCAACAGCAAGATCAGTTGAAAATGCCAGCGATCATCCGCGACTACCGCCGTGGCGATGAGGAAGCGGCCTATCTCGTTTGCCTCAAAACGGGCAATCATGGTGATGACGGAGAGCCGTTCTATCGCGATGATCCGGATGCGTTGGGACGGATGTTCGTTGGGCCCTACCTGAAATTTCAGCCGGATTTGGCGCTTATCTTGGAAGACGACGCTGGCGTTTGCGGTTACGCTTTGGGGGCCTTCGATTCCCGTAACTTCTACAATCGGTACGAGCACGAGTGGCGGCCGGCGCTATGTGAGCGCTTCCCGGAGCCCAGCGGCGATCAGTCAGCTTGGAATCGAGTGCAGTCGGCGTATTACGTCTACCACCATCCGGATTACTTCTGCCCGGAGCCGTATGACGAGTATCCGTCGCATCTGCACATCGACCTCATGCAGCGCGTGCATCGACAAGGTTTCGGCGGCGAAATGATGCGCGAGTTGATGGACAGGTTGCAGACCAAACGTTCGCCGGGCGTGCACCTGGGCATGAGCGCCAGAAACGACCGGGCGTACCGTTTCTACACGAAGCTCGGCTTTGCTGAGCTCGTGCGGCAGGGAGCAGGGGACGACACATGTATTTATATGGGAAAACGATTGCAGTAACGGTCTTGAACCACAGCGCGGAGGTCACGATGAAATTGTTCTATCTGCTGCTATTTTATGCGTTATACATGGTTGCCGTGAAAACGCCGCCGGTAATAGCTGCGGAAGAAACCGGGGAAAAGCCCAAGGTGCTGTTCTTGGTCGGCTCGCCCCGCAGTCACGGCTACGGTGCTCACGATCATTTGGCCGGCTGCCGGTTGCTTGCAAAATCGCTCAACGACAGCAACGTCGCCGTGGAGACGCATGTGTACAACTACGGCTGGCCGGAAGATGCGAGTTTATTCGAGGGGGTCGATTGCGTGGTGATGTATTGCGACGGCGGCCGCGGGCATATGGTCATGCGGCACTTGGACGAAATGGATGCGCTCGCGAAGAAAGGGGTTGGCATCGTCTGCCTGCATTACGGAGTGGAAGTGCCGAAGGGACTCGCGGGCGAAAAGTTCCTGGAATGGATCGGCGGTTATTTCGAAACCGATTGGTCGGTCAATCCGCATTGGACGGCCAATTTCTCGAGCCTGCCCGATCATCCGATCACGCGCGGCGTCAAGCCGTTCGCGATCAACGACGAATGGTACTACCACATGCGTTTTCCGGAAGGGATGCAGGGCGTGACGCCGATCCTCAGCGATCTGCCGCCGCGCGATTCGCTGTCACGTCCGGACGGCAGTCACAGTGGGAATCCCCATGTGCGGGCTGCGGTAGCACAAGGGGATCGGCAGCACATGGCGTGGGCGATGGAACGGCCCGATGGCGGCCGTGGGTTCGGCTTTACCGGCGGCCACGTGCATTGGAATTGGGCTGACCCGAATTTCCGCAAGTTGGTGCTCAACGCGATCGCCTGGTGCGCCAAGGCCGAGGTGCCGTCCGAGGGCGTGAGCGATGCGCCCAAGACGCTGGCCGACATGGAATCGAATCATGATGAGCGGCCGGCGGCGCGGTTCGATCGGGAAGCGGTTCGCAAGAAGTACAATCTGCCGCCGGACGATGCTTCCGCCGCGAATTGAGCGTCCGAGGATTGAAGCCATGCTATCGAAGGGCTGGTGGTTAGGACGATCTGCCGCGGCGATCGCGATGGTTGCCGTGTTCGCCTCGTCTTTTCGGTCTCAAGCGGCCGGTCCGGCGCCGGTGCAGCCGATCGTGGCGATTTCAGACGAGCCCTTTCTGCAGGAATCCCGCGAGCCATTCGTTGTCTGGCCGCAGCCGGTAGAAAACGCGCGCGTTTCTGTTGCGCTCGACGCGTCGGGAATCGTTTGGGCGGCCGGCGCGTGGGGCGTGCAGCGTTACGTCGATGGAAAATGGCAACCGCCCGATGGACACCAACTCGATGGCCCCGCGTTTGCGGTTGCGTTGGCGGACGACATCGTTTGGGTCGCCGGGTGGGACGGGCTGTATCGCATCGATGGCGGGAAACTCGTTCGTGCGGCGCTCGAAGGCGAGCCGCTGGGTCTGGTGCGAATGTCCGCAGGCCGGCTTTTCGTGGGTGGACCCGGCGGAATCTGGGAGCGGCGCGGCAACAGTTGGGAACCGGTGCCGGGCAACTATTCGCGCAGCGTGACCGATGTTGCCGTCGTTGGCGACACGCTTTGGATTTGCACCCTGAAGGGATTGTTCGAGCTTCGCGAGGGTATAACCCGTCGAATCTTTGCGCCGGCGGATATCGCCAGTGGTGCAATCCGCTCCCTTGCCGTGGCGCCCGATGGACGATTGTGGATCGGCACCAGCGGTGGTCTCGACGTGTATCAAAACGGCAAGCGAGTCGCCCACTTTGGCGGCACCGAAGGGCTGCCGTGCACTGATGTGTATCGCCTGCGGTTCGACGGGCAAGGCGTTTTGTGGATTGCAACGGCCCGAGGACTGGCCCGATACGATGGGGAGAGCTGGACCTGGCGGCACAGCCTGCGCTGGCTGCCGAGCGACGACGTGCACGACTTCGCTCTAGCTGCGGACGGCACAGCGTATGTTGCCACGTCGGGTAGCCTGTCGATTTTGAAACGCAAGAAAATGACGCTGGCCGACAAAGCAGAACATTACGAGCAGTTGGTTCGCGCCCGCCATGTGCGGCCCCCAGGATTAGTGGAACGCTGCGTGTTGCGAGAGCCCGGCAACCTGGCCACTTTCGCGCCGACGGACACCGACAACGACGGAATGTACACCGGTCTGTACGTTGCGGCCGAATCGTATCGCTTTGCGGCGACGGGTGACCGGCAGGCCGCCGAGAATGCCCGCGAGACGTATCGCGCGATCGAATTTCTGCAGACGGTGACCGATACGCCAGGTTTCGTGGCCCGCACGGTAATCCCCAGCGATTGGACCAGCATGGCCGACCGAAACCGGACGTACACTCCGCAGGAGGTGGCCGCCGAACGGGTGGGCGATCCGCGCTTCAAGCGCGTTGAAAACCGGTGGCGCAAGAGCCGCGACGGCAAATGGCTGTGGAAGGGGGATACCAGCAGCGATGAAATCACGGGGCATTATTTCGCCTACGGCGTGTATTACGACCTCGTGGCCGATGAGGCCGAGCGTCGTCGCGTGGCGGAGCACGTACGGCGAATCACCGACTACATCATTGACGACGGTTACGTGCTGCGTGACATCGACGGGCAGCCGACGCTGTGGGGCGTCTGGTCACCGGAGAAGTTGTGGAATGACCCCAATTGGCAGCCGGAGCGCGGCTGCAATTCCGTCGAGATCTTGTCGTTTCTGGCTGTGGCGAATCATGTCACCGGCGACGAAAAATACCTCCGCGAAATTGCCAGGTTGTTCGACGAGCACCGCTACCGCGAGCTGATTCTGGAACCAAAACTCTCGGCGCCGTCGGAGTTCACGTACATCGACGACCAGCTCCTGGCACTTAGCTACCGCGGTTTGTTAGCGTATGACCGCGAGCCGAGGCGCTGCGCGGCGTATCTCGAAAGTCTCAAGCGATGGTTTGAAGTCATCCGCCGTGACCATAGTCCGCTGTACGCCTTCACTTACGGGGCCGTTATGGGCGGGGATTTCGGTGCGATCGGTTGCGTCGATTACTTGCGCGATACGCCGCTCGACATGATCGAATGGACTGTCGACAACCGCGAGCGCGAGGACGTGCGGCTAACCCGGTTGCCGGTGATCGAAGACTTGCAGGTCGATCGCTTGCTTCCGCCCAGTGAGCGCTCGGTATGCAAATGGGATAGCAACCCCTACCGCGCGGTGCACGGTAGCGTCGGGCATTCGGAATCGAGCGGCGTTCACTGGCTGCTCCCGTATTGGATGGGGCGGTATTACGGAATCATCCGGTGACTGCCTGGGTTTACTTCATTCATGCAGAAGCACTAACTCGATGTGTAGGCGAGGCTAACCGGGCCTCGCTTACGCGTCGGGTTGGTGTTAGAGCTACGAATAATTTAGACCGAAAGCGTTCTTTCTTTGACTATTTGCGGTCAAATTGTTGACGAAAACTTAGGGCAAGTGTGCAATTACGGTAGTCCCGCGGAGGGATTTGCGGATGAATTGGTGCGTTCCGCGATGAGTCGCATGCGCGAACGGAATAAAACTGGCACTTCCGACAATACCCGCCTCATTGCTCACGGTACCGAGGCAGGTTGACATACCAACGCCCCGGGGTTCTAAAACGGGCGTGGAATTAAGCCACAATCCTCGGCTGGCGGCCGGCGGGGCCGTCTCCCAACCTTGCCCGAGGATTCCTTCCTCCGGCGGATGACATGGCATGAAAATGTCGGCCGCGTTAGTTGGGCGACTAATCCTGATCGGTACGCTTGGTACCCTTACCGGGGCATCGACTGCCCGGGCGGAAGGTGAGTCGCTTCACGAGTTGATCGATCAAAAACAGGTACCCGTGGCGGGCGTGACGCCCTTACGGTGTACCGACGCGGAGTTTCTGCGCCGCGTGTCGCTCGACCTGATCGGGATGCCGCCAACGGCCGACGAGTCCCGCGCCTTTCTCGCCGATTCGTCCGAAAACAAGCGAGAGCGGCTGCTCGACCGCCTGTTTTCGTCCCCACATTTCGCTCGGCACCTGGCGGCCGTGCTGGATGTGATGCTGATGGAACGCCGGCCAAACACGCATGTCACGGCCGACGAATGGCAAGCCTGGCTTTTGAAAGCAGTGCGGGAAAACAAGCCGTGGAATGTGCTGGCCCGTGAAGTTTTGCTGGCCGACGGCGAGGATCCGGCGCAGCGGCCGGCGGCCCGGTTCGCGCTCGATCGCGCGTCGGAACCGCATGTGCTGACCCGCGACATTGGCCGCATCTTCTTTGGGCGCGATATGCAATGCGCGCAGTGTCACGATCATCCGCTGATCGCGGGCTATCTCCAATCGGACTATCACGGCCTGTTGGCGTTTGTTTCGCCGCAATACGCGCTGGTGCGTAAGGAGGGCGACAAGCAGACGACGTTGCAGGCCGAAAAGGCCGGTAGCGATCTGACCTTCGAATCGGTGTTTGTTAAGGTGCCGCGCCGGACCGGGCCGCGGATGCCGGAAGGCATCGTGATCGATGAGCCGTTCTTATTGCCCGACGAAGAATACGAAGTGCCGCCGGCCGACAACGTTAAATCGGTGCCGAAGTTCAGCCGCCGGGCAAAGATGGCCGAGCTGGCCACGAACGGCTCCAACCAGGCGTTCAACTGGAACATCGTGAATCGCCTGTGGGCACACATGTTTGGCCGGGGTCTGGTCCACCCGCCCGATTTGCATCATCCCGACAATCCGCCGGCAAATCCAGAATTGTTGCGGGTGCTGGCCGAGCAATTCGCGGCGATGAATTACGATATTCAGAAGTTTCTGCGAGAAATTGCCCTGAGCGGCACTTACCAGCGATCATTCGATCCGCCACCGGAGTTGATAGCGCAGTCTGAAAAAGCGGCCGAGGAAGTTGCCCGGCTTGAGCAGCAGCGCATCGATTTGGAAAAAGCGGCGCAGGCCTCGGCCGACGCCTATGCCAAGGCTTCGGCAACCTGGGAAGAAGCGGAAGCCTCGATGCTGCCCGTGGCGGGTGAGCTCGACACGGCCCGCAACCAGTACGCGGAGGCAAAAAAGAAGCTCGACGAGGCGGTCAAAGCGGTCACTGATGCGGCCACTCAATTGCAGGCAAAGAAGACGGTGGCGGATCCGCTCCAGCAGGCGGCCACCGCGGCCCAGGAAGTTGTGAAAAAGCTGCCGGACGACAAAGAGCTGTCGGATGCGGCCCAAAAATTTGTCGCACGTGCGCAGCAACTGGCAGCCGAAACTGCCGCCCTGACCAAGACGGTCGACGAAAAGAACGCGGCAGTTCCGCCCATGACCGAGGCCTGGAACAGCACGAAGCCAACGGTCGAGGCAGCGAAGACCAAAGTCACTCCGCTGGCAACATCGTTCAAGACAGCCGAACAAACGATGCGCGCGGCGCGAACGCAAGCGGAAGCCGATGCGGAAGCTTTGGTGGCATTGGATCGCCGACTGGCTACCGCACGGCAGATGAGCCAGCTTTCCGAATTGCCGCGGGAGGTTGCCGCGGCGAAGAATGCGTTGACACCTCGCGAAACCGAGTTGGCCGCCGCGCAAAAGCAAGTCGCCGACTTCGCGGCAACGGTCGCTGAAATCGAGTCGAAAGGCAAAGGGGCCAACGAAACGATCACTGCCCTCACGAACAGTCGAACGGCCGCGACTTCTGAGCACGCCAAGCGGGCCGAAGTGGCCAGTGCGATCGCCGCCGCCGTCAGCTCGTTGGAAGCTGCCCGTCAAAAAGTGCCGGAGGACGCGGCGCTCGCCGAGACGGCCAAGAAACTGCAGGAACGTGCAACGGAAACGCGCGCAGCAGCCGACGAGTTGCAAAAACAAATCGACGCGCTGACCGCTCAGCACAAGGCGGCCGATGAAGCGTTCGTGGCGGCGCAGGAATCACTCGCCTCGGCACTTGCCGAGCGGCGCGACGTGAGCAAGCGGTCGAGGCGGCAAAAACCGCGCTCGCAGCTGCCCAGGCCGCTGCTGCAGCGAAGCAGGCGGAGCTCGACACGGCCATGTCGGAACTTAACGACCGTTGGACGCGGGACTTCACGATTGCTTCGCTCAAGCCGCTGACGCCGGAGCAGCTCTGCTGGACGGTCTTCCGCGTGACGGGCGTGTACGACCGCTACTGGCAGGCGGAAGTCGCGGAGCTCGACAAGACCAAGCCGCTCACCGACGAGCAGAAGCAGGACCCCGCCCAAATGGCCGCTCGCAACATCGAGCTGGAGCAGCGGACCTACGACAAACTGAAGGGGAACATCGCCACGTTTGTGGCGTTTTACGCAGCCGCGGCCGGGCAGCCGCAGGGCGACTTCTTCTCCACGGCCGATCAGGCGCTGTTCGCCGCCAACGGCGGATCGATCAACAGTTGGGTCGCGCCGGCGGGCGACAACGTCACCGAGCGGATCATCAAGCAAGGCGATGCTCGCATAGCGGCCGAGGAGCTTTACCTGGGCGTGCTGACGCGGATGCCGACGGAAGAGGAGATCGGCGAAGTCGTGGCCTATCTTAGTGGCCGCGCGGCCGATAAGCCGGCTGCCGCCCAGGAGCTCGTGTGGGGGCTATTGAACTCGGCCGAGTTTCGTTTCAATCATTAATGGTCGCGCGGATCAAACGATGACAACAATTACGCCTGCGAGGGGTGGCATGCTCTCACGCGGCAGCGGGTGAGCATGTGCGGGGTCTACATGCGTACGGGCTGGCGCCCGAAAGCATGCCACCCAAATTCGACTGACACAGACCACTAGCCTCAGTTTTGAAACTGACAGAATCGCGGGGACCAAACGATGAAAGTCAATTACGCCTGCCGGTCAGCGGAACACGGAATCGCGCGGCGGCAGTTTCTGGGCACGATGGCCGCGGGCGGCGCCGGCGGCGATTACCGGCGGGCTCGGCGTGTTCTGCCAATCCGGCGATCGCCAACCAGCTTGCGCTCCGATCAGAAGCGGATCGTCGTGTTCAACATGCACGGCGGACTCTCAGCCAGCTGGAAAGCTGGGACCCCAAGCCGGGCACGGCGACCGGCGGCCCGTTCCGCGCGATTCCCACCTCGGTGCCCGGCATTCACATCTCGGAGCTGCTGCCGCAGACCGCCAAGCAGATGCACCACCTGTGCCTGGTGCGCGGCGTGAACACCAGCGAAGACGACCACGGCAAGGGCACCTACATGATGCTCACCGGCCGGCGGCAGACACCGGCCAGCCGACTATCCGCAGATCGGCGCCGTCGCCGCCAAGGCGCTGGCGCCGGCCGAAGCTCGCTGCCCGGCCACATCCTGATCACGCCCGGCGGCGGCGGCGGACGCGGCAACGACGCCGCCTACCTCGGCCCCAAGTACTCCAGCGTCCAGCTCGGCAACGGCAACCCGCCGCAAAACACGACGCGGCCCGAAGGCATTACCGAAGCCTCCGAAGCGGCCCGGCAGGATTTCCGCCGGCACGTCAACGAGCGGTTCCTCAATCGCCGCCGCACGGCCGTCACCGAGGCCTTCACCTATTCCTACGAGCAGGCGCAGCAGCTCATGCAGCAGCGCGAAGTGTTCGACGTCACCAAGGAGCCGGAAGCCGATGTCGAGCGCTACGGCAAGCACGATTTCGGCCGGCACTGCCTGCTGGCCCGGCGGCTGCTGGAAAAGGGCATCACGTTCGTGCAGCTGTCGCACTCGAACTACGACACGCACAACGAGAACTTCAACTTCCACATCGAGCAGCTCGGCGAGTTCGACCGGTCGTTCGCCTGCTTCGTCGCCGACATGGCCGCCCGCGGCATGCTCGACAGCACGCTGATCGTCGTGCTCAGTCGAATTCGGCCGCACGCCGAACATCAACCAGTACTACGGCCGCGACCACTGGTCGAAGGCGTGGTCGGTGTGCCTGGCCGGCTGCCGGATCCCGCGCGGGCACGCCTACGGCAAAACGAACGCCGACGGCACCGAGGTCGAAGACGGCCAAGTGGATCACGGCGCAGTTGTTCCACACCTATCTTGAAGCCGTCGGCGTCGATTCGACGGCCACGTTCGACATCGACGGCCGCAAGATGCCCATCGCCGACCCCGCCGTCTCCGCCGGTCGCCGAATTGTTGACTTAACAACGACAAATGAAATCTCACGCAAAGGCGCGAGCGCAAAGAGAAGAGATCGAACCACTAAGACACGAAGAACACCAAGAACAAGAATTTGAACAGGAGGAAGCAGAGGTAACAGAGATGGATGAATACTCATCTCTGCTAACTCTGCTTCCCCTGTTAATCTTCTTCGTGTCTTTGTGACTTTGTGGTTCAATCGTTCTTAGCTTCGTAATCGCGCCTTTGCGTGAGATTTCCGGCATCTGTTTCGTTTTGAATTGGAAGTAGCCATGTCGATTCCTGAAGGTCTCGATCCGAAACAGGCGCACGTCGTCTCGCAGTGGCCGCACGATCGGCCGCTGAACGCGTGCCGGTTCGATCCGGCTGGCCGCTTCGTGTTCTGCGGCTCGGAAGACGCGGTCGTCGAGCGCTTCAAGCTGGCCGATGGCGCCCGCACGCTGCTCACCGGCGGCCACGAAACGTGGGTCATGCGCTCGCGTTTTCGAAAGACGGCGCGCAGGCCATCAGCGGCGGCTGCGACGGCAAGATCACCTGGTGGGACACGGCCGCCGACGCTCCCACGCCCATCCGCTCGATCGACGCCCACAAAGGCTGGATCCGCTCGCTCGACGTCAGCCCCGACGGCACGCTGCTGGCCAGCGGCGGCAACGACGGCCGCGTGCGGCTGTGGAACGTCGCCGACGGCAAGCTCGTCCGCGAGCTGCCCGGCCATCAGCGGCACGTGTACAGCGTGGCCTTTCATCCGCAGGGGCAGTTCGTGCTCAGCGGCGACCTCGTCGGGCGTGCTCAAGCAATGGGACGTCGCCAGCGGCAAGGAAGTCCGCACGTTCGACGCCAAGCCGCTGCACACCTACGAAGGCGGCCAGCAGGTCGACTTCGGCGGCATCCGCGCGCATCGCCGTCAGCCCCGACGGCAAATGGCTCGCCGCCGGCGGACTGTACAAGGCCACCAATCCGCTCGGCGCCGTGCACGAGCCGCTCGTGCTGCTCTTCAATTGGGAAACGCAAAAGGTCGAAAAGCAGCAGATCGCCGACGGCATCCCCGGCGGCGTCGTCTGGCGGCTGCGGTGGCTCGCCGACGGCTCGCTGATGGGCCTCAGCGGCGGCTCGAGCGGCGGCTTCCTGTTGTTCTGGAAGCCGGACGCCGAGAAAGACTTCCACCGCTTCCAGCTGCCGAACCTGGCCCGCGACATGGACCTGCACCCCGACGGCCTGCAGGTCGCCACGGCCCACTACGACCGCCACGTGCGGATCACACGCCTGGCGGCGAAAGCGACTACCGCTTGATTGGTATTCTGCGACGGATCGGTGGCTACGATGTCGATGCCGTGGCCTACGGCCGGCTGGGACCGATTGACGACGGTGAAGTCATCGAGATGACGCCTTTTTGAACAAATAGCTACTTCGTCGTCAGCTCGTAGTCTTGCCGGATTTCGCCCCGCGTAACGTCAAGTGTGAGTTCCGTCGCGTCGTTGTATTTCGTCGGCAGCGATTCGGTCATCGTCTCTTTGATCGGGCTGTCCGGCGTGTCGTAGAGTTTTTTCTGGCCGGTGACCTTGGGGACGCGAATCTCTACCTTCGCTGTGCCCAATGCAACTTTCGCCTCGTACTGGCCATCGATAATTTCTGCTCCGGCAATGGATGACTTCCCATCGATCGGAAAGAAAGCGATTGATCCCGTCTTGGCCGCAGCGCCATCGACCGTGACCGTGCCGCTGACAATGCCCACGGTTGGGTCCGCGCAGCCGGACAGAAGCAGAGCAGCGACCACGGCAGAAACTCGCCTCGCCCTGTGGGAGAGGCAGCGAGTTATCGAGCGGTGAGGGTTTGGGCGGCGATCCACGCTTTGATTTTGGCTGCGGGTTGAAGGCGCAGGTTGCTCAGGTCGTGTATTCATTTGCAAGTCAGTACCTCAATGGCGCAGGATTCCCTCACCCGCTCGATTACTCGCGACCTCTCCCGAGGGGAGAGGTGATTATTCCTCAGCCTCCACTTCGGCACCGTCAACGGGTCGGCGGAGTTTGCACAACATTGCTGTCTCCAACTTCGGCGCCGTTCATCGTGCCGAGTGCTTGCCAGGCACCCGGCTCAATATCGTTGGTAAAAAAGCGAACCGATGCGTCGCACAGCATGGCGTTCACCCCGCCGGGGTGGCGGCTGCGGGCAGCAACCTCTTGCGCGTTGGCCGCTCCCGCGACGGCCGGCATCGCCGGATCGCCTGTGCATCAAACCAATTCGCTTCAATTACGTCGGACACCGAAGTGTTGGGTGTCAGTCTCGTGTGGAAGCGAAATACTCCGTCGTCATTGTGTATGTCACCCCGCCAGTCATTATCCTGATTGCTCCAAGCTTTGAGCACCTCGGACAGCATCAGAGTGTTTGACGTGCCATCGGTGATGTCGGCAAATTTCGTCTTGCGAGGCTGGCTGCGATCGCCCATGATGTGAGAAAACGGCGCCTTCTCCCGCGGCTCAGGGTTTTGGCCATACTTCGAGTTACCCCAGTTAACCACGTAGTTGCCGCGGCGCCGCTGATAATCACCGACTGTTTGATCCGAACCCTGATCGCTGGGGCAGTAGTAAATTGCCACATATCGGCCCGTCAGCCCGTTGAGTGTTCTTAGAATCGTTCCGGGCGGCAGATAGAAGTCCTCCTCGATATTGTTCTGCGCAGTGAAGGGCCATTTCCTCGATATACGGCCACAGGTGCATCACCCACGTTTGCCGGGGAATGAGTCGGCGCAGCTGCGGATGCGGGGCACGTGAACCAATCGGCAAACGCTTTTTTGTGTCGTGAAACAAATGCATGGCCGTGCCCCATTGCTTGAGATGGTTCAAGCATTGCGTGCGGCGGGCCGCTTCGCGGGCCGACTGAATCGCCGGCAGCAAGAGTGCCACCAGGATGCCGATGATCGCGATCACGACCAGCAGCTCGACCAGAGTAAAAGCCAGTAGGTCCGCCGAGCCGAGGCGGACGAGGCCGCTCGGCTCGCGGCACCTACGTCAGAAAAACCGCGTTGATGAGTTTTCATCGCAGACTCCGCCAAAGAGAAGCGTTTTTGATCCATCGAGACATTGGCGATGAGTCTATTGAAGCTGCGCGATCTTTAATTTGCAGGCATTGATTATGGGGCACGCATCTATCGTCGTCCATTCCGACGATCCCTGCAAATTCTTCGGGTCTGCACCGGCAATGGCGGTCTGGCTCCAGGCGACATTTTTGGAAGCCGCGGCGAGGATCCCGCCGGCTTCGGCGCAGAACTTACAAAGGAACGTCCTGGCGTTTCGCGCAAAACGATAGCCTGACGTGCGCAGTTTGAACACGTAAATTGTAACCAAATGACGTTGAAAATGAGGACAGGCTGTGGAATACTGAATGCCGATTGTCGAACGATGGGACTGTTACGAACTCGCTGCCAGAGCAGCGGTACTCATTTCTTGCCAAGGAGTTTGGCCATGACGATGCAGTCATGCCGGGTGTTGCCGTGCCTGGCAGCATTGCTGTTGTTCACGCTCTCGGGCTGCGCCGAGGAACAGCTCGGGATTCCCCACGAGCACAATCCCCTTGCCGAGGTCACGCTGTGCGGCCTGTGTGGCGAAACCAAGGACAGCGAAAAGTGCTGCAAAGAGGGAAGCACGGAATGCACCATCTGCGGGTTGCATAAGGGCTCGGTATTGTGTTGCAGCACGGCCATCAATGGCCGGCGGGACGTCGTCCTGTGCCGAAAATGTGGTGAAGTCGCATTCGGTAAGAAATGCTGCCAGCCGGGTCCGGTTCTGTGTACGAAATGCGGCTTGCACAAAGGTTCGCCCGGTTGCTGTAAAATCGAAAAGGTTGCGGCCGAGGCTGGCGACGATGCGCACGGGGGTGGACATAGTTAGAGTCGTGGAGATGCAGATCAATTAAACCACAAAGGCACCAAGAACACGAAGAGAAGACTTAACATGAGGAAACGGAGGTAGCAGAGAAAGTAAAGTATTGAACAGTACTCGTTCTCCTCTCTTTCTGCGACCTCCTGTTTAATCTGTTCGATTCATTCTTTGTGGGCTTTGTGCCCTTAGTGGTTGCTAGCGGCTTGGAGTTGTTTTGTCGGTGAGCGAATGAGGCAATATTATGAAAAAGGTCGTACGCGGTTTTACGCTGGTGGAGCTGCTGGTCGTGATTGCGATCATTGGCATTCTGGTCGCGCTGTTATTGCCGGCAATCCAGGCCGCGCGGGAGGCAGCCCGTCGCTCGCAGTGCATGAACAATCTGAAACAGATAGGCATTGCCCTGCAAAACTATCACAGTGCGCATAAGACCTTTCCGATGGGCGTGGCCTTGGGGGAGGGCGCGATGTGGTCCGGTTTTATTTTGCCGTATATGGAGGAGGCAGCGCTCGCCGATGCGGTCACCATCGATTTCAAAAATAGCCGCCCGTATGCTCATGACCTGCCGTCGTACGGGACCCTCGCCGACCCGTACAGAAACATCACCGCGTGCGAGACTCTGATTCCCTCCTTCCGCTGCCCGTCCATGCCCCTGCCGGAGCATGTGGCAGACCGTGGTCATAACTCCAAACATTATGTTCAGCGCCGCGTACCGTCATCGTACATCGGGTGCGCATCCGGCCTGTCGACCTCACAAGCCATTACTCAAGTGTTCAAGGGCGAGTTTCATCGCTGGTTGGAACAAACCGACGGCGTGCTGTACGGCGTGAAAGTGAAAGACCCGAACGCGAAATTTGGCCAGGGCGTAGTCAACATGGCCAAAATCACTGATGGCACGTCCAAGACGATTGCAGTGGGCGAAGCGGTCAGCGACATCGAGCGAATCAGCCGAACATTGCCGGATGGGTACACCAAGCCGGAGCCCCAGAACGGCACCCGCAAGGACCACTGGTATGTCGGCAGCGACAGCTTGAGCAGCACCGATCTCGGTGATCCCAGCGAAGCACTCGGCTCGACGGGCGTTCCGCCAAATATGCATCTGAACCATGCCGTCGTGGCCTTGTGCGAACCGCTTGGGTCCGGTGCGGCCCCCGGCGCGGACGTTGGCACCGGCAGCCATGTTGTTGGCGCTGATGATTGTGACGGCCTGCAGCTCTCCTTCTCCAGCAATCACCCGGGAATTGTCCAAGTGGTGATGTGCGACGGCTCCGTCCAGGTCGTCCAGGACGACATCGACTCCAACCTTTGGCAGGACATGGGTACCCGCTCGGAGAAGTTCCTGTTTTACGCCGATTTTTGAAAAGCGGCGTAGCTGAATTTGCGGCACGCCAGTGAGTCACCTCTCCCTGCGGGAGATGTCGCGAGTCATCGAGCGGGTGAGTGAATCCGCCAGCCATTGATGATCGCTCGAATATCCTGAAACGCTCGCGACAGTTCACCGGGATACGATAGATAATAGCCGCCGAAAAACAAAAATCCCTCACCGCTCGATAGCTCGCTGCCTCTCCCAATGGAGAGGCGTTTTCATCGCGGTCTCAATTAGAACTCTCGCACCAGTTCTGCGCCGTTCATTGTGCCGAGGGCAAAGTAAACGGTCTCATCGACGCTTTCCGGGATCGAATGCACCGATCCGTCGCACAATAGGAATTGCGCCTCACCGGAATGCGATGCCGATACATCGCGGTCGTCGCTGTCGGCATGGTTGGGCGTGTGACCAGTCTGGAACAGAACCATGTGCCCGTGGTCGTCGGAGTTGTCGCCAATGTCACGAACGGCTCCGGCCCAGGTGGTTTCATACTCGAAGTGCACGCCGTGCGAGCCGACCGTGCGAAACGGCCCGTTCTGCCGCTCGCCGACCATCAACGTGCTCGACAGACCATCGGTAATCTCTTTCAACTTGGTCCGGCTATTGCGGTAGAACGGCCCCCACGGACGACCCGTGACAGCCAACTCCTGTTCCTGATCCTCGTCGAGATCGGGCGTGCCGAAATTGGCGACATAACAGGCCATCGCGTAGCGCTCATCGCCCATTTCGACAAAACCGCTAGGAGATACATCATCCGTCGGGCACAGCAGCGTTTGAATGTGCATCTCGCGAACCGACGCGTTTATCGGATCGTAAATTGGCAGCTTGAAATTGATTCGCTCGTACTTGCTGCTTTCCTCGATAAACGGCAGCAGCATGGTGGTCCAGGAGAACCCCAGGGCATTGCCTTGTGTGCCCTTGGCGTAGCTATAGCCGCCGGGCAAACGCTGGAACGACGTCTCGTAATTGTGCATGCCGACGCCAAGCTGCCGCAGGTTATTCCGACAGGAAGTTTTCCGGGCCGATTCGCGGGCCGCTTGGATTGCGGGCAACAATAACGCGACGAGCACCCCGATGATGGCAATCACCACCAGCAGCTCGACCAGAGTAAAACCGCTCTGGCTATGCTTTTTACTCATGAAAGCCTCGGTCGTAGACCTGTACGCGACTTATAGGTTGCTGAAGCTACCGCTATTACCAACTACAAATCACACACTGAGTACGAAGCTCGATTGAGAATGGATTTAACAGGAGGACGCAGAGGAAGCAGAGAATCGATTTTTTCGCCTACTTTTGTCTGCTACCTCTGCTTCCTCCTGTTTAAGTTTTCTTAGTGTACTTTGTGCCCTTCGTGGTTTAATTGTCGTTTAATTGTTCACTTTCCGCATCTTCATGCGTATGCGCATGTGCGTGTCCGCCTAGTGCCGTCCCATTCTCATGTGCATGCTCGTGGGAAGCGTCGGCGGCGTGCACGTGGTAGTGGGTGTGCTGGCCGTCGGTCATGACGTTGGGCGTGGCCGGTTCGGATTTCCCGCACCCGTTTCCCGATAAGACCGAAATACCAGTTACAACTGCATAAACCAGTCGCCGCACCATGCCTCACCATTAGCGGTGTAAAGTTGGCTGCCAACAGGGACAATTATTGATTAAATACCAGTCCGTCCTTCCGGTTGCCGTAACTCTTGTGGATTTGAGGATCGATGTCGTAGCCCATGGCTTCGACATGGCCATCGCAAAAAGCGATGTTCCAAACGGAGCTGTGTGCACTGCCGAACAGGTTCCCGTCTTCGTAGCCGTGTTGGTCCTGCTTAGGTGGAGCGGCGGTAGTTCTAAAATTGTCGTTATTGTGACCGGTGCACCAGGTTTCGTTGTTGCCGGTTTCCTGATCGGTGAAGAACAAGCTCGGATCGAGGTATTTCTCGCCGCACAAATAGGTCTTGCCCGTGCCGTCCGTTATGTGCTGGATGCCAACCGCGCTCCGCTGAAAGGAAATCCCCGTGAGGCTGCGATTGGGATCACTTGCGTCGTAGAGTTCGCCGTTTGGATTAAATAACCCGATCTTATTGATCGTTAGCCACCTATAAATCGAGAGCACTGAGAAGTTTAGTGGACCGGCGACGCCACCTCCGATTGCGAAGTCACCGGCGTTTGCCGCGTAATCACTGTGACCAACATAAGGATTAATTACTGGAGGCGGGTTCGGAGCCGCGTTGTTGGCAAATGCCGCCTTTTTTACCGTCGGACCCGTTAATCCGTTTCCGCGAGTAGGACAGGTAATGATCACGATCGGATCGATAAGCATGCCGCGAGCGCACTTCCAATTGCTGAGGCGTGTGGGTAGTTGCATTGCCGTCTTTCGGTAGGTCGTGCTTCGCCGTTTCTTCGATGAACGGCAGTATGTTGTAACACCAGCCGCCGGGCTGATCCTGGCCGTAACCGCGGTCTGCGTCGCCCACCCATTGCCAGCCCCAGCCGCCGGTTGGGAAGTGCCGCTGGACGTTTTCATGATTCATGCACCCCAGCGACCAATTGCTTGAGCTGGCTGGTGCATTGACTTCTACGCGCCGCTTCGCGGGCCGCTTGAATGGCCGGCAGCAAGAGGGCTACCAGCACGCCAATGATCGCGATCACCACAAGGAGCTCGACCAGCGTGAAACCATGTTGTAGGCACGCTCGATTCGACTGAGCTCGCCGAAGTCCGCGTGCCGTGACCCCAGCACGTCGGTGGCACTGTGTTTTCGCGGCGCGGGCGGGCGGCACACGGAGTGTGCCTGCTACACAGACGAAACCGGAACGGCGTGAGCGTTTTGACAATGTCACGATCGGCCTCCGACTTCTCCGTCCGTCGACGCAAGCGATTCGACTCTGTTACTCGTAATAATAACAATTCAGTGCCGCGATGCATTACAAGTCGCAGAAAATGCTGCGGGACGCATAGCGACTTGTTGATTGCGCTTACACGCAAGAGACAGATAGAGCAATTTGTTTTGATCGCTATCCAACGACGTTTGTGCGCCGTCGAGCTCGTCAAGTGGTGCCGCAGCGCGGACAACGAACCTCCTCTGAGACTCCCCCACTTTGCTGGTTCAGCGTGC
This sequence comes from uncultured Planctomycetota bacterium, assembly GCA_963786455.1. Taxonomy (GTDB): domain Bacteria; phylum Planctomycetota; class Planctomycetia; order Pirellulales; family Lacipirellulaceae; genus JABDGM01. The sequence continues at coordinate 86,173 of CAWAZX010000033.1, forward strand.
TGTCAAAAGTCCATAACGGATAAAATACTTCGATTTGGCCAAAAAAAGCGTGACTTTTGGCCCGTTGTTGGTTACGCTAGATGGCGTTTCGGGACTTGGGCGGGCCAGATCCAAACTGCCTCCAGGACGAGGTTTTTTTGGCGTTTTTTCTTTGTTGAGAGAGGGTGCATTCATGGTACGTAGTGCGATCAGAGTTTTGACGGCAGTCCTGCTAGTTGTGGGCATGTTGAGCGATCGGGCTCAAGCAATTGCTCCGGTGGCTACGATCGAGTGGGTCGGCGGTGCGAATGGCGAGTGGAACAATGCCAATGCGTGGAAAAACGCGAAGACGGGCGTGATCGGTGATGCGCTGACGTTGATGGGCGATCGATATGGCAGCGAGGGTATGAACGACGTCAACCCGGCCGTGACGAAGGCCCGGCACATCGTGATCGGCGGCGGCGCCACGGTGGATTTCGCTGCCGAAACGGCGAACAACAACATGACGCCGCGTGGCCTACGGCTTCGGCAAGGTACGACCCTGACGATCAAGGACGGCGCCACCTGGGTGCACGACGTCTCGGACATTCCTATGCAGCCCGAAGGGTCTTTCGAGTGCCGCTGCGATCCGTCCAGTTTGATCCTCGACGGCGGCACGTTTCGTCGCACGGGCACGTTCAGCCCCGAAGGCGGTGGAAACGCCCTCTTCGGCTCATATAACGATGACAACAACCAGCAGCGGTTGGGCACCAAGCCGCCTATGGTCAACATCGTCATCAAGAACGGCGGCAGGCTGGAGAACGAGGGCCAGTTGTGGTTTGGAACGGATGGTGAATCCTCGCCGAATTTACGAACCAGCGTCACGATCAACAACGGCCACATGGACCTCACGGGCGGCGAATTTCCCATTGAGAACAGCGACGAGTTTATTCCCGTCCAAGCCGATATGGTCTTCTTTTACGACCACATTGTATATAACCATCCCGACGGGCCGAGCGGGCCCCTCAACGAGCAGCACCAGATCAACTTCACGGGTCCCGGTTCGATCACCGTCGACGAAACTGGCATCTATGTGTACCGGCAGGGCACCGACGGCATTTGGAATACTGGAGCAACCCAGTCTTCGTACCAGGACCTGTGGGACATGGGCATTCTCACGGCCCATGGTCTGAGCGGCAAGACTGGCGTTACTGTTCCCTCCGGCATCAACGACAACAATAGAATGCGCGTGGCGGCGAATTTCAGCGACTTCTTCACCGTCACGGGTACGCCCGGGACGGACAACTACAAGCTCACCTCAATCACTCCACCGTTGCAGGAAGTTGAGTGGGTTGGCGGGGCGAACGGTCAGTGGCCGGACGAAAACGCCTGGAAGAACGTGACGACGAACACGACCGGGAATGCGGCCACGATTTTTGGCCAGGGGAATGGCTCGGACGGTATGAATACCACCAGCCTGGCAACCACCCGGGCGCGCAACATCACGATCGGCAACGGCAACGTGGTGAACTACCACGGTAATATGATTGGCGACCTGCGGATCCGGCAGGGGTCTAGCCTCACGATCAAAGATGGCGCTGTTTGGCAGCAAGTCACCGATAATACCTTTGCAGAAAATGCCTGGACGCAGATGGACGCGAGCAACCTGATTTTGGACAACGGCACGTTTCGTCGCTCGGGCGAATCGCCCGGCGGCGATGGTGGCGGTCTTATCCTGTTCGGCTCTTATCGTGATGACGAAGCCTTCGAAGAAATAGGAGGGCCGGCAAAGATCAACGTCGAGATCAAGAATGGCGGCAAGTTCGAGAACAATGGCCAGGTGTGGTTCGGCGCGGATGACGAGCACTCGCCCGATACCCGCGTAACGTGGAATATTAATAATGGCACCGTGGACCTCACGGGAGGCACGATCCCACAAACTAATAGCACGTTGGATGTGTCCGCCGATCTGGCGTTCTTCTACGACTACAGCGAATCGCTCATGCGGCCCAAGAACGAAGAATGGGAAATCAACTTCACTGGGCCCGGTTCGATTACGGTCGATAGCGCCGGCATCTGGGTCTATAGGCAGGATGAGAACAGCATTTGGAATATAGGCACGGCGGGCCCGCTTTCATACCAGGACCTCTGGGCCGCGGGCATTCTCAAAGCCAACGGCCTGACCGGAAAGATGGGAGTAACCTGGGGCGACAACATGGACAACCCAATCACACTGCAACAGGCGGATTTCAACACGTTCTTCAGCGTCACTGGCATGCCGGGGATGGACAATTACAAGTTGACGTCGCTGATTGAGGGCGCCCCGGTGGTCGGCCTGACCGGCGACTTCAACAGCAACGGCGTCGTCGACGCGGCCGACTATGTGCTGTGGCGAAACGGTGGGCCGCTGGCGAATGATCCGACGCCAGGTAACGACGCCGGGGATTACAACGTCTGGCGGGCCAATTTCGGCAAAACGGCTGTCCCCGGGGCGGCCTCGTCGGCCGCGGTGCCCGAGCCGGCGGCTGGCCTGATGCTGCTTATCGGAATGCTCCTCCCGTTTTCGCTGCGGCGGGCGCGTGCCGTGGTATAATAACCGTTTGGGTGTTCGTTGTTGGGACGAACACCAATAGCTCGGTGGGTTAGAGCGGAGAAACGGTTGGCGCCATGCCGACTGCGGATTGCCGCGCACGAAGCTAGTCCGCGATTCTTACAAGATTCACCACAGAGACACAGAGAACACGGAGAAGCAAAACGAGGTGTCTCGGGTTTCAGGTGTCGGGTGTCGGATTTTCACTGACACCTGAAACCCGATACCTGACACCTTCTTCCCTCAGTGCTCTCTGTGCCTCTGTGGTGAAATTTCCGGGCTAGACGAATTCGCATTTGTCTAAGGCGTTTACTCGGCCGAGCAATTGCGCTTCGATTCTATGCGGAGAGGGAAAATGTCATCTGTCTCGTCGGGAACATTGGGGGCGCTGGCTTTCGCGGTGGTGGCCAGTGGTATTGTCACGTCGTCCCATGCTGCCGGGTGGTCGGACAATTTCGACAACGGGAGTATTACCGATGGAAACCCAGTTACCTGGAGCACCAATCTGGCCAATGCTTTTCCGGGTAATTACGACGCGACAAGCGGAGACCTGCGGCTTTCCGTCGCCGGCGACCCTAACGGAATGGGGGGACCTGCCAACGACCAGCTCGTGGCTTGGGTGAACGGCATGTCCTTCGCGAATACATATATCCGCGCACAGGGAATCATCGCACCCGGCCCGCTGCCTGAAGAGACCGGCGGCAACTTAGCGCTGCTTGCCCGCTTGGACACGAACTTCGCATTCGCCTACGTCTTGTACATCGATGATGGCGGCGACCTGGGACTGCAGATTTCTCAAGGCGGACTGACAGACCTGGTGCCCAACGTCGATTTGCCCTTTAACGCCGGCAGCGACGTCATCATCGAGCTCAACGTCATCGGCAACGAACTACGCGGTTACGCGTGGCCGCCGGGTCAATCGAAGCCGGCGGAACCCCAAATCACCGCTTTCGATAATGCGTTCACTTCCGGGCCGGCGGGAATCGCCTACGATGAAGATGATGATAACACCACCGGCGTTTTTCGTTGGGTTATGGCGCAGGATACACCATTCGTCGACACGCTCCCGGGCGACTTCAACACGGATGGCACCGTGGATGCGGCGGACTATGTCTTTTGGCGCGACCGCTTGGGGAACCCCTTCTTACCCGAAGACTATAACGTGTGGAGAGCGAACTTCGACTCTGTTGCCGCGGGCGCGGGCAGCGGCGCCGTCAATGCGAGCGTCCCGGAGCCGATGAGTATTCTGTCGACACTCGTCGCGATCATCGGTCTCGTGCCCGTCGCGCGTGCTCGCCGGGCGTGACTCACCTACTGATACTTAAACCGTCAAGCTCCCGGCAAAACTCACGCAAAGGCGCAACGGCGCAAAGTCAAAAATGAATGAACCACAACGACACAAAGAACACGACGGGGAGATCAAACAGGCGGAAGCAGAGTCAGCAGATTAGGTATTGCTCTTCAATCTATAGCTGTTTCGTCTGCTTCCGCTCATAAGTTCTTCTCGTTGTGTTCGTCGTGCCGTCGTGGTGAAATCCTCTTCTCCTTTGCGCCTCGCGCCTTTGCGTGAGATATTTTGTCGGCGCGGCGCCAATGTCGCAATTGCGCCCAGCAGTGTCGGTTGTGCGCATAGCTTGATGAAGTCGCTGCCAACTTCGATAATGAAGTTTCTGTGAAGGCGGTTTGCGGTTGGAGCAGAATGAGCGGCATATGGCGGCGCGGCGGCGGCGAGCAACTGAGAAGTTGAGACAGTCTGGTTTCCGAGGTCGGCGGCTTCGCGTCGAGGCGCTGGAAAACCGCTGCTTGCTCAGTGCCGAGCCAGTCATCAACGAGTTTCTGGCGAGCAACAACGGGGAAATTCAAGACGAAGACGGTGATTTCTCCGACTTCATCGAGCTCACCAACCGCGGCGACCAGGCCGTGAATCTGGCGGGCTGGTATCTGACCGACGATGCCAGCGATCTTAACAAGTGGCAATTCCCGTCGATCAATCTGGCCCCGGGCCAGTATCTGGTTGTATTTGCGTCGAATAAGGACCGCTCCGTTGCGGGCAGCCAGTTGCACACGAATTTCGCGCTGGCTGCCGAGGGCGAGTACCTGGCGCTGGTACAGCCCGATGGGGACACCGTCGTCAGCGCGTTTGCACCCGAATTCCCTCCGCAATACGAAGACGTTTCCTACGGCAACTCGGCGAGCAGCACGGATACGACGCTCATCGATTTGGATGACGGGGCGCAGGTGCTGGTCCCGGCGAGCGGAAGCCTGGGCACGACTTGGGTCAATCCGGCGTTTGTACCGAACCCTCCCTGGCAGACCGGTCTGCTGGGTGTCGGGTACGACGGGGATGAGGGACCGCCCCCCTCGACCACCGTTCTGCAAGTCGATTTCAACGATCGCGATAACACGGGCAACACGCAGCCTGGATTTAGCTCGTTCGTTATCAACGGCACGACGAACATTCAGACGGGCCCCGTGACACGCTCGTTCGGGGCAATCAATGTCACGCTGGCCGATGCCTCCGGCCTTGGGTACGACGACCGCAACCGAATCACACCTGCGAATTCTGGCGCGTTTACCGATGCGCAGTTGCTGCAGGACTTCGTCTTCTCGCGCGCCAACACGGGCACCGGCGGAATGGATGTGACAATTGCTGGCCTGGTCGCCGCGACTACGTACACGCTCACCGTGTGGTCGTACGATTCCGGCAGCCCGGGATTGAGGACCTCCGACTGGACAGCGAACGGCGTAACCATCGAGGACTATGGCTTCGAGGGCGCAGCAACGCCAACTTCGAATGACACTTACAAGTTCGGGATTGTCGTCGCGGCAGATGGACAAGGGAGGATTGTGCTTCAAGGCCGCAAGGACGAAAGCACAAACGACTTCGCCGTTTTCCTCAATGCGCTGCGGCTGGAAACGGGCGACACGCTGAATCTGCCACCTGACGTGGCCAATGTGCTGCGAGTCGATTTCAACGATCGCACCGAGGGCGAGTCTGGCGCTGCCAACACCGAGCCGGGCTACTCCGTGATGACCCTCGATGAAAGCAATGCGGTTTTCGACGGCATTGAACTCACGATTTCGCCGTTCGGGGCGACGACGCTCGACGATCGGGACCGCACCGGCCCCGTCGACGCCGGCTCGTTCAGCTTGGACCAGGTGTACGACGACGTGATCTATGCCAACGCTGCAGTCGGCGCAGGGATGGAGATCCTCATCGAGGGGCTGGTGCCCAACGTGTCGTACGATTTGCTGCTGCGTTCCTACGATTTTGGGGCCAGCGGCGCTCGGCAGTCGACCTGGACGGAAGAAAGCAGCGGGCAGTCGGTCGTTATTGCGTCACCGTACATTCTTGACGGTAACATCGGGCCCACGAGCAACGACGACTACGTGATGAGGGCCAATCTGGTTACCTCGCCGCAAGGCACGCTGCTGCTGCGCGGCGTGCAAGTTGGAGCCGACCGGAGCGTGATGGTCAACGCGCTGGAGCTCACCAGGTCCTCATTCGGCGAGCTCGTCGGCACCGACGTCAAGCTCGCAATGATGAATGCCAACAGCTCGGCATTCATTCGCGTGCCGTTCAGCGTGCCCAATCTGGCAGCCGTCGATCAATTGCTGCTCGAAATGCATTATGACGCGGGATTCGTGGCCTATCTCAACGGCCAGGAGGTTGCCCGGCGGAAACGCGCCCACGGCAGCCGGCGTGCCGCCCGCGTTCAACGCCACGGCCACCACGGAGCGCAGCAACAGCGAGGCGCTCTCCGCAGAGACGATCGACCTGACACAATTCAAAAACCTGTTGAGCCAAGGTTCGAATAACGTACTGGCGATACACGGATTGAACAGCGCTGCGGGCGACGAGGATTTCTTGATCGCCCCGACGCTGAGCGCGCTCAGCGTCGGTGGCTCGGCACTGCGGTATTTTGAGACGCCGACGCCCGGCGCGGCGAACACGTCCGGCGTGATCGATTTCGTGTCGGCGGTACAGCCGAGTGCTGCCCACGGGTTTTACGATGCGCCGTTCGCGGTGACCCTCGCGACGCCCACCGCCGGCACCTCGATTTACTACACGTTTGACGGCAGCGTGCCCGCGCCTGGGAATGCGAAAGCCACGCTCTACACGGCGCAGTTTATGGTCGACACCACGACGGTGCTCCGCACGGCGGCCGTCCGCGACGGCTGGGCCGATTCGCCGGTCACCACTTCCACCTACATCTTTCTCGATAGTGTGATTGGACAGACGATCAGCACGACCAATCCGGCCAGCAATCCGTTCGGCCTGGCCTATCCTGGGATTTGGCCAGCGGGCACAGGCAATTTTGGGGCCGACTACAACATGGATCCGGAAGTCGTTGCCCAGTGGAATGACAATAACCCGGCGAACCAGGACTTTGGGATCCGCGAAGCGCTGACGTCGCTGCCGACGATATCGATCGTGTTGCCGCATGACGATTTGTGGAATTCATCGACGGGCATCTATCCACACTCCACGAGCCAAGGCGACGCCTGGCGACGGGCCGGATCGGTCGAATACATCAATCCCAACACGGCCGAACAATTTCAATACAACGTCGGCGTGCAGATGCATGGCGCGGCAAGCCGCGCTAACGAGCGCCTGAAAAAACACTCGTTCCGGCTGATTTTCAACCCGGAGTTCGACGGGCCCGGCCGCTTGCGGTTTCCGATTTTCGAGGATTCGGATTTTGCCGACATCAACACGCTCGTGCTGAAAGCGGGCTTCACCGACAGTTTCGCCACCCGCACCCAGACGGGTCGTTACTCGCCGATCGGTTCGACCTATTTACGCGATGTGTCGATGTTGGATTCGCAGCGGGCAACGGGCAACCTCTCGCCGAGTGCGACGTACGTCCATCTGTATATCAACGGCCTGTACTGGGGGCTGTACGCTCCGATGGAACGGACGGACGATGCGTTTTTGACATCCTATATTGGAGGAACCGAAGAAGATTGGGATGTTATTCGTGCGCTGCTCGACGGCGGCGTCTTCCGTGGAAATGCAACGGCCTGGGATGCCCTGTTCGCACTGGTCAACCAGTTGCCGGGAAAGACGGACGCGCAAGCTGACGCGATCTATCAACAGCTACAAGGCCGTAATCCGGACGGTACGCTCAATGCGGCATTGCCTGTGCACCTCGATATGGACAACGTGATCGACTACATGCTGCTGCATTTGTACGCGGGCGTGGAAGATTGGCCCCACCACAACTGGATTGCTGCGCAATCGCGTCGATCCGGGCACGGGCTTTCAGTTTTTCACGTGGGATCAGGAAATCGCCTGGGACGGCCGGTATCGCGATCAGACCGAGGCGCAGAACACATTCACACCCGCTGAAATCTATGACCACCTGCGACAAGAGAGCCCCGAGTTCCGCTTGCGGTTCGCCGACCGGGTGCAGAAGCACATGTTCAACAACGGTGCGCTGACAATCGCCGCCACGCAGGAACGTTGGCAGGACCGAGCCGACCAGATCGAGGCGGCGATTATCGGCGAGTCAGCCCGGTGGGGCGACGCGCGCGAAGGCGAAGTGGTCAACGTGCCGCCGACGACCACAGTTCCAGTGCTGACCGTGAATCATTGGCGCGGCTACGCCGACCTCGTCCACGACAATTACATTCCGCAGAGCCATCCGCTCACGATTACGCGATTTACCACCGACGGGCTATACACGACTTTGGGAGCGCCTCAATTTAACCAGTTTGGCGGTGAGGTGGACGAAGGCTTCGGCCTGACGATGTCGACGACTTCCGGCGGGGCGACCATCTGGTACACCACGAACGGCAACGATCCGCGGCAGCTGGGCGGGGCGGTGAGTAGCTCTGCAACTGCCTTCAGCGGAAGCGTGATCATCGACGGCAATACCACGATCAAAGCGCGGACGCGCGTCGGCAGCACCTGGAGCGCGCTAACCGAAGCGACGTTTGTTGTCTCGCCGGAAAATGGCGGGATCGTCCTCAGCGAGATCAATTACCACCCGTTCGATGTGACCGCGGCGGAAGCGGCGGCGATCCCGGGCGTCGCGGAGGATGCGTTTGAGTTCATCGAAATCCACAACACGCATCCCACCAGCAGCATCAACTTGATGAACATGTCGCTGGCCGGCGGTTTGACGTTCACGTTTGGTAATGTGAGCCTCGGTCCACGGCAGTACGCGCTGGTGGTCGAAGACGTGGTGGCGTTTCAGGCCCGGTATGGGACGGGGCTCAACATCCTGGGCCAGTGGAGCGGCGGGCTTAATAACTCCGGTGATACGGTCGAGCTGCGTGACGCTTTAGGCGGGCTGATGATGGGCGTTGGCTATACGGATGCTGCCCCTTGGAGCCAGGCAGCCGATGGCGATGGACCGACGCTAGAGCTTCTCGATCCTGCAGACGGGAGCGAAGCCACCAACTGGCGAGCCAGCTTCTATGCCGGCGGGTCGCCCGGCAGCGAGCGGCAATCGCTTTCCGGCGATTACAATCGCGATCGCGTGGTCGACGGGGCTGACTACCTTGCATGGCGCGCCAGCTTCAGCCGCACCGTCGAGTCCGAAACCGGTGCCGACGGAAACGGCGATGGCGTGGTCGACGCGGCGGATTATGCTGCGTGGCGCGCCAACCAGGGATCGGTGGCGATGGCGAGCGGGGCGGTGTTACAACAATTGGCGTCGGTGGAGAGCGTTGCGCCCGACCATGGGCCGCAGGGCAGCGTGACATCGGCAACTGCCGATTTGGTTTTCGCGTTGCCGGAGCTTGCCCGACCAGAGGAGGCGGGTTTTCCCAAACGTCCACTATTTCGGTTGCTGACCGACTCGGCGGAATTGGAAGAGCAGCAGCTTTTAGCCGCTTTGACGAGCCGATCTCGACTGTCATCAAGGAGCAACGGTCCGCTTCCCGCCGTTGATCGCCCCACGATGGAATTGAGCGCGACCCAAGAAACGTTCGGTGCATTCGAAGACGATGACGCAACCGACGCCCTCGATCGAGCATTGGAATTGCTCACGGCGAACTAACCGTGGTCAGCAGCTCAAACAATTGCGCAGCATTGATCCGGCGCGGGTTGTTCGATAGGCGTTCGGCATTCACCTCGGCAATCAGTTGCCGAATCTCGGAACGGTCGACGATGCCAGTTTCGCGCAGCGTAACCGGGCAGCCGATCCGGGCAATCAATCCCTCGAGCTTCTTGAGCCCGGCGACCGCATCACCAACGCCGAGCGACCGGAGCACGGTGGCAATTCGCCGCTGAACATGCTGTGGCCCACGAGGATCATTGCAGTCGGCGGCGGTCACTTGCGAATTGAACTCCAACATGTACCCTAGGAAAACTGCCACGGCGATGCCGTGCGGAATTCCATAGTGTGATGTAAGCCAATAGGACAGCGCGTGGGGCGCCGTCGTCTTGCTGATGTTGATCGATTTGCCGGCCAAATGGGCCGCCTCGCACATGCCGCGACGTGCGTCCGGCGTGGGCCGATTGACCGCGGACTCCAAGTGCTCCAATGCCAGCCGTAGCGACTGCGTCGCATACGCGGTGGATTCCTCAGTGGCTCCCACAGCCCAGATCGATTCGATCGCCTGACACAGGGCGTCGAGTCCGGTAGATGCCGTGAGCGATTTCGGCATGCTGTACGTGAGCACCGGGTCGATGATTGCAAAATCTGGAAGCAGGTTTGCTTGCGCAACGGAGAATTTTTTGCCCTCGTGGTATACGACTGCTAAATGCGTCGCTTCACTTCCCGTGCCGGCCGTCGTCGGAATGGCAATGAGGGGAAAGTCTTGTTCGTCAATCGGAGCCGCGCCGGTGATCAGAGCACTCAAGGGTGAGCGCTGACATGCTAGCGAACCAATCAATTTAGCCAGATCGATCGCCGTTCCGCCGCCAAACCCGATCACGGCGTCAGGGCGAAACTCACGAACCTGCTGGATGCCCCGCTCTACGTCGGTGGACTTTGGATTCACTTCAAATTCAGAAAAGCGAACTAAGTCTCGCGTTCGAAATGTATCGGCCAATTGGTTCGCTGCGCCAGAGGCTGAGTAAGCTACCGGGTCGGCCACGAGAAAGACTCGTCGGGCCGATAGCTTGGCGAGCACCGATTCGAGGACGGCGAGAGCGCCTTCGCGGAAGATCACGGAATTGGCCGGTGCCTTTGCCATCGATTTTCATCCAAGACACTGCGATGAACCAGCCCGACAGTATCTTCCGCCCAGCCACCTTGGTATCATCCATTTTCGTGGGCATCGTTGATTAGTCGCCATCCCGGCCGGGCCGCGAATTATCAAAAAGTGTAGTCTTCACGCTCCGCGTGAAGAAGTGCCTCACGCGGAGCGTGAGGACTACACTGTCTTGCACTCGATTTTCAACACTCATCCACGAGAATCTCAACCATGAGAACTGCCGTCCTAATCGCAATATGCTTGATCGGCCCTGTCCATGCAGAGCCTCAATATTCAGCAGAGCTCGTGTTCCCGCTGCATCCTCAGCACAACCACGCGCCTGGGATTGTCGAGTGTTCGAACGGCGACTTGCTGGCGAGCTGGTATCGCGGTTCCGGCGAGCGGAGCTCCGACGACGTGGCCGTCTACGGCGACGAAAGAAAGCTGGCGAAAGTGATTGGAGCGAAGCATTCTTGATGGCCGATACGCCCGGCTTTCCCGACTGCAACACCTGCATGATGATCGATCGGAATGACCGGCTCTGGCTCTTCTGGCCGACGATTGTGGCCAACACATGGGAATCGTGTTTGACCAACTACCGCACGAGCCGCGATTTCGATGGTCCGGGGTCGCCAAATTGGGACGAGCAGGGGCTCGTGTTACTGAAGCCCGACGACTTCAGCGCCGAAGCAATCGCTCAGTTGGATAAACTGGCCGAGCGATTCAAGCCGCTTATGAACGACGAGATGCGCGAGGAAATCGCGTTGGGACGGAAGAAGCTGCAGGACAAGCTGTACCAGCGGCTTGGCTGGCAGCCGCGATGCAAGCCGACCGTTCTGCCGAGCGGCCGTATTCTGCTGCCGCTTTACACCGATACGTTTTCGATCTCGATCATGGCCGTTAGCGACGATGATGGAAAGACCTGGTACGCGAGCAAGCCGCTGTTGGGCTTTGGGGCGATTCAACCCGCCGTGCTGCGCCGCGACAACGGCGAGCTGGTGGCCTACATGCGCGAGAATGGCATCGAGAACAAGATTCGCACGGCCGTCTCGTCGGACGATGGAATCACGTGGGGCCCGGTCGGCACGATCGACCTGCCCAATCCGGGCTCCGGACTCGACGGCGTGCGGCTGGCCAACGGTCATTGGCTGCTGGTCTACAACGACACAACGCGCGGCCGCAACAGCCTGGCGGTTTCAATTTCTGACGACGAGGGCAAAACCTGGAAGTGGACGCGGCATTTGGAGAAGCAGGAGCAGGGTGGCTACCACTATCCTTCGATTATCCAGGGACGTGACGGCACCATCCACGCCGTTTACAGCTACTTCGTGGACGGCGGAAAAAGCATGAAGCACGCCGCGTTCAATGAAGCGTGGGTACAAGCGGGGGCCGCCGAGCGAGCCGACGTGGAGTAGCGCTCCAACGTAGCGGGTGCCTGGGGCAACGCGCCATCGACTACGTGAAGAACTGCGGCGTTGCCCCAGGCACCTAGCAATACAACGGAGAACACGAATGGGGCAATGCAACTATTCCTTCGGAACAATGGCAGTCGTCTGCGGCATTCTTCTCGTGGCGGGCAATGCGCTGGCTGAAGTGCCACCTGCGCCTCCGGGCTATAAGACAGAAGAAGAAGTGCGCAGCGCGTTTCTTTTAGGCAAACTGATGCCAGTTGATGTGACCATCGCCGTGCCGGACACGGTATCGGTCGAGAAGGACGTCGAGTACGGCAAAGCTGGGGGTGTATCGCTCCAGCTTGATTTGTACGCGCCGAAGGAGCGAACTAAGCCGCTGCCCGCTGTGGTTTTCATTCACGGGGGCGCATGGCGGAGTGGCAGCCGCCAGATGTACCACTATTACTGCGTGAAGTTTGCTGAGCACGGCTATGTTGCGGCGACGATCTCGTATCGGCTGTACCGCGTTGCGCCTTTCCCAGCGGCGGTGGAGGATGCCAAGTGTGCCGTTCGGTGGCTGCGCGCAACGCAGAAAAGCTTGGCGTGGATCCCAACCGGATCGGCGTTGCCGGCGGCTCGGCGGGGGGACATTTGTCGATGATGGTAGCCTACGCGCCGGACACGCCAGTGCTTGAAGGCAGCGGCGGCCATGTCGACACGAGCAGTCGAGTGCAGGCGGTGGTCAACATCTACGGGCCAACTGATTTGACGACCGACTTCGCGAAGGCGAATAGCGTCGTATCCGATTTTCTGGGCGGCAAATCGTTTGACGATGCGCCGGCCTTGTATGGGCTCGCGTCCCCAATCACTCACGTCACCAAGGACGACCCGCCGACGTTGATCCTGCACGGATCGATCGACAGCACGGTGCCCATCGAGCAGGCGGAGCTGCTCGTTGCGCGACTGAAAGACGCCGGCGTGGAGTTTGACTACGACCGCGTGGAGGGCTGGCCGCACGCGATGGATATCGAAGCGAACGTCAATCGCCACTGCCTGGCGAAGATGTTCGAGTTCTTTGACAAGCATCTGGCGGCGGGCGACGCCGTGTCTGCCATCGCCGAATGAATGGGTGGTACGCCGCTTCCGCTAGGATATTTACGTATTCATCGGGATTGAGTCGAAGGCGCTGGTCTGGGGGGTGTTAGAGGGAGCTATATCTTCGAAGATGTTGGTAATCCCTGATGAAAATCGTCGGGATTTGATCGAAGGCGCTGGTTTCTGGGAGTTAGAAGTCGCGACATCTTCGTAGCTGTTGTTTGCAATCACCAGCCGTTCGGCCAAGCCTAACGGCCCATAAGCGAGATGGCCTTGACATTCTTCAACAAATTGCCAGGTGTTAAACGACAACATACAATTCATGAATCGCCCAATTAAAGCCAATCAATTCTATGTCCCATCCTATCAGGATGATCTATATGAGCGATTCGTGTTATTCCGTTCGGTTATTTACGACGCTATTTCTAGTTTCTTGCTCGCAACGGATCATTTCTGCTCAAAATATCGACTTTGTACGAGTCGACGTTCCGGTCAATCCGGCGGACTCAGAACTTATGAGCGACGGGACTCTAGGATATGGGGCCGTTGGTTACATATTCGAAATCGGAAAACACGAAGTTACGAATTCACAGTACGCCGCAATGCTGAATGCTGTAGCGGCGTCCGATGCTAATGGTCTTTTCAACACTCAGATGGAGACAAACCCTTGGGGTGGAATCATTCGCATCGGCAATCCAGGACAGTATTCTTATGAGGCTAAACTTGGCCGGGAGAATCACCCAGTATCCTATGTGTCATTGTTGGATAGTCTTCGATTCGCAAATTGGCTAAATAACGGCCAACCAACTGGTCCCCAAAGCGCAGCAACTACGGAAGACGGCGCCTATGCATTAGGCGCTGGTAATACAAGCGAAAGTGTTGAAAGAAAACCGGGTGCGAGATACTTTCTCGCGAGCGAAAACGAATGGTATAAGGCGGCATACTATCAGCCAATGACTGGCTATTTTGATTACGCCACCGCGTCAAACGTTAAGCCAAACTCTGAACCTCCGCCTGGCGGACAAAACTCGGCGAATTATCGCGATTCCATGTTGCCAGGCCCCACTGGAAGTGGTTACGCGCTGACAGGTTCCCATATGGTTGATTTCAACGTCGTCTACTTCACAAACGTCGGAGCGTACTCCGATTCAGCGAGCCCGTTTGGCACATTCGACCAAGGTGGGAATGTGTGGGAGATGACTGAAGGATTGTTAGGCAACTCATTTTACGGGTTGCGGGGTGGTTCATGGAATGATGCGGCGGGGAGTTTGCCTTCTTCAATACGAGGAATTTGGCAGGACTTTCGCGAGAGTTTCAGCGTTGGGTTTCGCATATCGCGTCTGCCAGTACCTGAGCCGGCAACTTGCATATTGTTGTTGTCGGCTGCTTGCTTTGTGCGAATTCGAATGGGTCGACAAAATCAAGCAGTTCGGCTTCGATCTGCCTATCGATAAATCTGGGCGAACCGTGGTGGGCGGTGCCCACCCTACTCTTGCCGGATTTGTGTCGACAGGCCGTATTCGACTGGGCCGAACTCATAGGTGGCTTCTCCGAAGAACGCGACGTGGCCGGTGGCCGGTTTTTCGACCTGGCCGACGTACGCTCCATCGCCGTTCTTGGATATCTCAGTCGCATTCCAGCGGTCGGGGCGGAAGTCTTTGTCGTCGGAGCGGGCGACCCAGAGCTTCACCGCTTTTGGTACCGGGTCAGAGCGAACGGATAGCCGCAATTGATTGCCGTCATCGTCGTGCAGCCAGCTGAGAGCCGGCATTGGCTGGTCCATCGCGACGTTTTGAGCGAACACGGCGAGAGTTGTCAATGCAGCCTCTTTACCACCGTCGAGCCCGTGGCCCGCGTTGGGCACGTAAAAGACGTGCTTCGGCCCCACCAGGTCGTCCCAATAAAGGTTGAGCGCGTCGATCACCCAGTAACGGTCGTTCGTGCCGTTGATGAGCAGCTTCGGCAACTTGAGCTCGCTGCGATACGTATACGGATCGACCCACTTCCAAAGCGGAAGCTCCGGATTCTTATCCATGACATCCACGAGACCTTTCGACGTGTAGTCGGCAATTTGCTCGCTGTATGCACCCCACGTTTCCATTTGATGTTTCATCTGCGGCCGCATATTAAGTGTATCGATCACGATTGGCGCGATCCCGGCGACGCGCTTGTCGACCACCGCCGATAGCCAAGTGGTCCAGCCGCGCTTCGACCCGCCCGTGACGACAAACCGCTCGACCGTTGCCCCATGCTCCTGCTGAGCGATTTGCTGGAGCGCGTCCATCGCTTTCACCGCGCTCTTAGCCATCGGGAACAAGAGGGGCCACTTGGCGTCCTTTGTCGCGAGGTAACGGAGGAACGTCTCGCTGATCAGATCGTCTTCTTTCTTATTGCCCAGTAGCGGTTGGTTGGGGACCTGGTAGAGCATGGCGACCGGCATTTGTGCCAGGGTCGCCAACTTCGCGCCCATTTCCAGATCGCCGTCGCCAGGCCGGCTGCCGGTGCTGCCACCCATGATGAACAGCAGCACAGTATCCGTGTGCCGCACGCCTTCCGGCACGAACGCGCTCATCGCGTGTTTCCAGGTGATGCCCTGCCACTCTTGCGAGGTGAGATCGATGTCGTAGACCAGGCATCCGTTCTTTTCCTCTTTACCGCGGATGGTCCACGCGAACGCATCGTCCTTCACCGCGACGTACTCCTGCAGGGCGGTGGGAATGTCAGTGGCGGCTGGCTCTTTTGCTTCCGCGGGCGGAATACAAACTGAGGCAACCGTCAAAAGCGCAGCGAAAGTAGGGGAAAGACGCATGGAAGAATACCTCCGGAAATCGATGGAGTGGCTATCGTCGCAGCAGGGGTTCAGGCCCGAATGATCGTCATTCTACTCGCTTGAGCTGCCAGCCGCAGCACGAATCTTCTCAAGGGCAAGGCGAGCATTGTCGCGCACCTTGGGATTGACATCATCCTTGGCCAACTTTTCCAGTTCGGGGATCGCGCCCGCGGCCTTGGCGCCCATATTGCCGAGATTGAACGCCGAAATACCACGAATTCGCACATCGCTATTCTTTAGCCCTTCGATTTGCGACTGCGGGTCTAAGAGCCACGGCGCCTTGGCCGGATCAGTTGGCGGCGGCGGTGAGTTGTCGCAGCCAATTGTGCTAAAGACAACGAGCAGTAATACAGCGGCAAAACGGCAAGTCTCTGCACCTTGCAGACCATCAATCGAAACCTCCACACGCTACTCGATATTGATGTCGTCCGCAGCGATTGTCGACCGGGCCCGGTAAGCCGTCATATCGATGCTCTCATTGAGAAAGCTCACCGACCCGTCCGCCATCAGAAAGTTACACCCGCCCGGATGGTCGCTGCGGTAATTGCTGATCGCATGCTTGCCACCCTCGTAGCTTGGCTTGCAATAGTGATCGGGGGTTGAAGCAAACTTGGAAAAGTCCGCGATGTATTGACCAAAGTCGAGAAAGGTATCGGTGACCGGCAACTTGTTCATCGGCTCGACGGTACAACCGTAGGCGCTAGACTTCGGACCCAGTGCCTTGAAGAACGAGGTGCTGTTTGGCTCACCGATGATCCAGCCGATCGAGGCGATCGGGGTCTGGCCCAAAGGGTCGGGAACGAGTTCGGCTGTGGTGCACTTCGCGAGATGACAGACGGTCCACTTGGAGTCGCCACTAGCGTCGCCCAGGGCAATAGTTTTGCTCGTACCATCGGTTATTTGTCGGATCGATGCTCCCCAGGCAACATTGAACATCCCTTGTTGTGAGTTGGGGATGCGGCCGGGCTTCACGCCGGCCCGCGCAGAATGCGTCCGTGTAACCCGTACAAAAACCGTACTCAGAAATGCCATATACGCAGCGATCGACCACGGCGCACAGCAGCTGGTCGATCAATGGATTGGGGTGCCCGACGAGGGACACTTGAAAATCGCAATTGGTGTCGCGTCCGGCCCGGGCGGCTGGTTTTCCCATTGCTCGTTTGGGTCGTAAAGATTGTGCAATGCCGATTCTTCGAAATACGGCAGCAGCGATGCATTCGCGTTGGCGTACACGTCGGTCGGGCTTTTCTTCATCAGCGCTCCTGGGGGAAACGCTTCATTGGTCGAATGATAATTCTGTAAGGCGATGCCGTACTGTTTCAAATTATTAATACACTGCGTTCGGCGAGCGGCTTCGCGGGCGGCTTGGATGGCCGGTAGCAAGAGCGCGACCAGAATGCCGATGATGGCGATAACGACTAGTAGCTCGACGAGGGTAAAACCATGTAGAGAAGCAGGTCGACCGAGCCGAGGCCGACGAAGTGCCGCTCGGCTCGCGGCACCTACATGGGTGAACGCTCGTGCTGATCGTCGCCGCGGTAGCATTTTTTTCTCCACTCCTCGGCCGGCGGCGCACGCTGATACTCCCACACGCACCATGCAAACATATCACATTCGCGTTGGCCGCTGCAAAAAGCGGCTAGCGGTTGTGCCGGCCGGAGCCAACTTGTAGGACCAATAAACCGGCTAGGGTTAGTATCCAGCTCACCGGTTCGGGCACGGCGCTCCCAAGGGCACTGCCGTTGGCGGAATCGCCGAAGTTCGCCCTCCATTGGGCATAATGGTCCGGGCCAATCGTGCCGCCGATATCATCGTTCGGCAGTGCATTCGTCGTGCCGAGATTTTCTCGCCAAACAACATAGTCGGCCGCATCGACGACGCCGCTCTCGTTGTAGTCGCCCGTCAATTCTTGAATCAGCGATTTCGTCGCTGTTAATGTGCCTGTAAATCGAACCTCGGGGTCAGCGCCTTCAGCGAGAATAAAATCGAGCGGCAGCGAGAGCGTTATTAAATTGCCCGAAACGGCATAGCTCCCCATTAAGCTGCCGCAGCGGTTGGCCGACCCTGCCATATCGGTGCAATTTGTGCCAGTCAGCCCGGTGATATCATCCGTATCGGCGTTATCTCCGAAAGCCGCCGAGCTTGTGTTCGCATCGTAGGTACCCTGAGCCACGGCGAGGCCGATACCAAACGGATCAAATTTCCCGGCCGTGATGGGCCTTGCCGCGGCATTGACGGAAAGAACCGTATCGCGACTGGCACTGACCAATACGCCAATACCAGCGGCACTCAAGTCCAGCAAATAGCCGTAATTTGCCGGCATCGCAATGCCTGGGTCGGCATCGCCTTCAATATTCGGATCCCCTTCCGAGCCGCCCCCTACTTCGGGCAACCAATCGCCGCTATTCGCTGCCACCGCGCTTGCGCCAATGAACTCAATGGAAGTAGGGTTCATCAAGTTATCGACGTCTATCGTAATCGTCCCACTGTAGGTGGTGGTTAAACTTGTGCCGCCGGCATCTTGAGCCACCATGGGCATGCCAACCACGTTGACGAAGGGCGCGGCCAACAGAGAGTTTGGTCCGACAAGTTGAAACTCAACTTGCTCGGCCTTACCGCTCCGAGTGGCGAGCACGCACGCGGCGGCCATAAGTAATCCACATGCCCAACGTCCCGGCGAATCACTAAGCGATACAAACCGCCTCATTTGATGGCTCCGTTCCCACATGCCGCGCCATACTTCTTATCGACACTCAACGCAGTAGCCGTGTTACATGGTGAATGCACAGTACTGGCGGCTTCAAGAAAAAAACAAAGTCTTCACTTGCCTTAATCTTCTACCTGGCCTTCGATCGACGGCTGCACTCGCGAACAGCAATCCCATCAGAGCCAGGACGGCACTGGTTGGCTCGGGTACGGCAGCACCGCCACCGGCCGCGCTGCCGCTGCTGACCGTCCGGCCGAAGTTGGCTCTCCATACTTCATAATCGGCTTCATCGATCACTTCGCAATCGGGCGTGTTGAAGCCGCACATGCCGCTGATAGCGCCGTTTGCTCGCATGTCGCCAAATGAGGTAACACGGAAAGTCGAGGGGTCGAGCTGCGGCGACGTGTTACCCACGGTATCACGCCAGACGACATAATCGGCGGCATCGACGGAACCGTCGCGGTTGTAGTCGCCCGCTAGAGCTTCCTCCGCCCGAAAATTATCGATACCAAATAAGGTCGAAAACGGGCTAAACGTATAGCCGTACGCTCCGGAAGTTCCGCTGGCATAGATCGGCTCGTTGCGCGAGATATCGGCAAACGAGTTGGCCACAATGTCGCCGGTTTCGATTTCCGTCACCTGGCCGTGAATGGTGTTGCCAATGACTTCCAGCATGAATCGATAATCTTTTGTTTCGTCGAGCGTAATGCGCTGCGAGCCAATGTCGTTAACGTCGATTCCCGCATCGACCCGGTACAACACCATTTCGCCGGCGTTCGCATCGGCGATGGGGTCAAAGCCATAACCATATCCAGTTAAGGCACCGAACGTGTTGTCGCCGTTCGAACGCGACAAGATGTTGATAAATGCCGGGCCATTTGGCGGTGCGAAAACAGTGTAGAACTCGACAAGGTCAAAGGATACTCGGACGTCTGTGAACTCTGGCCCTACATGGCTCCCCACGAAGCCAATCGTTTGTTCACCAACGTTTGCATTGCTGGGAGCTTGCATGCGGTAAACGCCGGTTGATGCGTCCCATGTTTGGCCGGTCGAGCCTACCAGGCCGTCCAGATGGGTCCAGGCCGGGTTGGCGGTGTCGTTCATGTCGGAGAAGTCGTCGGTCACGACGACGGCCGAGGCGTGGGAGGCGCAAGTGCCACAAGCGAGGTCAGAACTAGCCGCTGTGTGAGCTGGATTAACTTCTTTTGCGCATCAATTACCAAAGACATCGCCTGTTCCTTTTCCGATGCAGTCAAAAAAGACAGGGGTCGCCTGGCTCTCCGTAAGAAGAACCATGCCGACCCCCATCTTTACTGTATCCGTGGATATCGAGCAACTCAATGATGTTGTTTACCCAGTGCGGCGGATACCTCGCCTCAAAAACATGATTCCGAGAGTGCAGGCTACGAGCAGACACGTCGTGGGTTCAGGCACTTGGGAGCTGAAGTTGTCCCAGGTAATGTCGACTGGCGGTAACGGATTCTGGCTGTATGCAAATAATCCGGAAAATCCACTGGCGTGAGTGGCATCTGTGGCAAATCGTTCCGCGACCAAGCCACCTCCGACTTCAAACACCTGACCGTGTAATTGAGTGCCTTGAATATCCAGCACGAACCGGTAGTCCTTGTTCAGATCCAGCGTAACCTGCTGCGCCCGAGGTCAACGAGGCTGGCGCCATTGATTCGATACAGCACGACTTCTCCCGCGCCGCTGGCGGCGTGCGGTTCGTAAGCGTAACCGTAACCCTTAAGTAGATTAAACCCATTGTTGCCATCCAGACGTGCTCCAACTCCGAACGGCGCACCTTGCGCCACGGGATCATCGACGAAACTTGTAATGGTTGCCGAGACTGTCACATTGGTGAACGATTGCGGAACGTAACTTCCGACAAAGCCAAGATTGTTAAACCCATTGTTGACGGCGGTCATGCGATACTGGCCTGAAGCAGCACTCCAGGTCTGCCCCGTGGAAGCGACGAGCCCGTCGAGATGAGTCCAGGCTGGATTCGCCGTATCATTCAGGTCGGAGAAATTGTCGACCACCGCAATCGCGGTGTTAGGCCAGGCGAACAATGCGGCGGCTATGGCGAGCGAAGAAACGACAGTCAAGAAGTGTCTCATTAGCGAATCTCCCACGTCGATCCGAAAAGAATTCGAATACTGTGTTTGCGCACCGCCTCATTACTTGATTCGGCGGCGCTGGTGTGCCGTATTCCCCCACATTTAGCTTAGGAACAATGCGCGGGGCGGTCCAGCATTTTCCGCCGATTTAAGTGGAAAATAGCCGCTTTCGGACGAGCAGCGCAGAGCAAATTCCGCTAGAAGCCGCTATCGTTGATAGGGTTTCCGTCCTTGCGGTTGCCGAAATTCTGGTGGGTGGTGGAATTCATGTCATAGCTCATGAACCGGACGGACCCATCGCAAAACAGGGCGATCCAGCCGCCAGGGTGCGGCCCGCCAAAATTCCAGTCGCAATAGTCCTTTCCAGGTGTATCTGGCACGGCAGGACAAATGGGCGCACCTTTCTCTTCGAAGCCCGGAAACCACATCGCGGTCGACCGCAAGTTGTCCTTGTCGTGACCGTTGTACATGCTCTGGTCGTCGTTGCCAGGGACACCGTCTTCATAGTGGTCAGCTGCGAGATTCTTCTCGCCGAGCAAGTACGTGTAGGTTGTTCCATCGGTGATCTGATGCAATTTGACTTCGCTGCGCTGAAAGATCACGCCCGTCAGGCCGCTAAATGATGGGTCCTTCAGCTGTAATCGCCATCGATTGATAAACTTATCTCCTGAAAATGCCCAATCGTACGTGGCCGCTTCCGCCAATGTTTTTGGTCCCACATCAGTTCCTCTGCCTGCGTAGGCGAAGTCACCAATATTGCCAGCATAGTCGGTCTTACCAGCAACCGGGGGCGGATCAAGGTTGGGATAGGATCGAACTCCCATGGGATACGGTTGCGCCACGCCGGCTGGGGCAATAGAAGAGCGAGACGGAATTCGCAACCATTTGTCCGATCGCAGCCCGTGAGTTCGGATCAGCGCATTTGAAGCCCTGCCCTACTCCACGCCGGGCAGACTCTTCGATGTAATTCAAAAGCTGGTATGTCCAAGTTCCAGGCTGGTTCCTGCCAGCGCCCATATCGGGACAGCCAACCCACCAGTCTCCCCAGCCGCCTGAGGGCAAAAATTTATGAGTATCCACATGGAGCTGACAGGCGAGGCCCAACTGCTTGAGGTTGTTCTTGCATTGGCTGCGGCGAGCCGCTTCGCGGGCGGCCTGGATGGCGGGCAGCAACAGCGCAACGAGAACGCCGATGATGGCGATCACCACGAGAAGTTCGACCAGAGTAAAACCGCGTGCGATGCGACGAGCTTGGATGCGCTGCGCCATTTTAGACCCTCAAAGCAGTTCACATCCTGCCGTCGCGCACCACCAGAAAGGGCGCACGGGCGTGTGCCAAAACTTCTTGTCCGCTTTTATTCTAGGCCACCTCCCGGGATACAGGCAAGCGCAGGACAACAACTGCTCCGCCAACTGTGCACGGAACCCACCTGTCCGGTGCCCAGTTCGACTGCGAAGCAGGTTGCTGTCCTGGCTTGATCGTTTCTTCGACTGCACGATAGGTCCCACCTCTCCCTGCGGGTCGAAGATCCCGAGGTAGGTGAGGTCGCGGAGTAACCGAGCGGGTGAGGGGTTGATGGCGCTGCGAAGCGAATCCCTCACCGCTCGATAGCTCGCTGCCTCTCCCAAAGGAGAGGCAATCCATTCGGAAGCTAAGTTGCTGCGCCGGCTTTCTTCGTGAGCTCGATGCGCATCATCTTGTACTCCTTGCCGCTCTTCGGGTCCTTCATGAACGTTTCGGTCGTCTTCGTGTTCGGACCGGTGACCGTTTCGACTTCGCGCATCGTCGTGGGTTTCTTTGTGAGTGGGCAGTTAAACGTGTACTCCCAGGTCATCGTCTTGCCGTCGCTCGCAAGCTTTCCCTTGCCGTTGGCAATGCCCGTGCCGAAGTTGTCGATCCATGTGGAGACAAACTCTTGCGAGACGTTGTCGAACCCATCGATGCGGAAACCAACGTATGGTCCCATGCCGGGCATCTCGCCTTTCATTTCGCTTTTAACAAAGCGGCCGTCCATGATCGCCGTTGCAGTCGAAGTACTTTCGCTTGTGATTGGCTCAGCGTCAGGGCCCATCCACATGGTGTTCTTGCCTTGCCAGACACCAACGGCTTGCGTGAGATGCTCGTGCATCTTTCCCGGCGTGGCGGCCAGCATGCAGGCTTGCATGTCGGCTTCCGTCCAGCCTTCGGGAAGCTTAATATTCGGTTTTCCGGCCGCGCCTGAATCGCCCGCTGTTTGCGCGATAGCGATGGAAGCGGCGACAACCGCCATACCGGCGGCAACGGCAAGCGTGGGAGCGAACAGTTTTCTGCATCTCATGGCAATCTCCTTGTCAATGCGCCGGCCCGCCGCCGCACGCTGGCGAAAGGTTTTCGGCGTGTGTGATGAAACAATGCAACGGTTATTTGGCGCGTGCTGCAAGGGCCATTGTCGTGCTGAAGGCAACAATGAGTTGGGCAAATGAATTATTCGTTCATCGCAATTCCTCGCCCATCACATACACTCGAAATGTTCAGGCCTGGTCGTTTTGCGACCAATCCCTTCAATCCATTACTCGCTGCTATGTTGGGCCATTTTTACGTCGATGCGCAACACTTCAAACTTTCATTTTTAGATTCCTGCATCAAAGCCACGTTCGTCGAGCGAAGTGCGATCGCGCCAATTCACCTCGTGTGCGACAAACGGCCGCGGCGCATCGCGATGATGCGGTGCAAATACGACGCGGTTTCCGCTGAAATCGCCGCGTGGACCGCCAATTTAGCGAGTAGTGTACCTATGTACAAGTAGCGGAATGGTTAATTCTTGAAGAAGTGCTGGCCCGCAATTGGACGATTTTGTGCCAGTCCTACAGTTGAGCGAATTACTACTGACCAGACGCCTGGGTTTCCGTGACGCTCTGTTCCTGAGAATTCGCGTGGTCGTGACCATGCGATGGCCGATGTCCCGGTTGCATGGGAACCGGCAGGCCTAGTGTGTCGCCATTGGGTTGGAAGCCGTTGCCGTCGACGTCGACGTAGATTGGATTGGCAACGGCGACCGGCATATCCGCGCCGGTCGATTCGAACTCGCGCTCGCCGGCGACGGGCAACGGCCCGTAGACGACACCGAGCTGCAGGCCTTCGCCCGCCGCGGCAACAACGACGTGGGCATCTGTTGGCAAGTTGACGGGGATGTGCTGGTCGAACACAACCGTGCCGGCTGCGAACTTCTCCGGGTGGCGGCGACGAGTGAAATTGTATTCCTCCAGCGGTCGTCCGTTAACGAAAAGTTGAACGCGGTTTACCTGCATCCAATTCGGGCACTGCACGCGAACGTGCAGCGTCAATTTGCCGTTTGCGGCTGTGAGATTGTCGCCCGGCAGCGCAACGGAGTCACCCGATTCGGCGGCGCGGCCCTCCACTTCGAGAAACGGCCCGTTGGTCATCACGATGTGGCCGTGCTCCGATTCGTGCACCAGTTCTTCGATGCGGGCTTGCGCGGGATCGTCGGTGGTCGAGCGGATGTAGTTTCGCAGCCCACCGGAACCGTAGAAATTCCAATGGGCGTCCGTATTGACCACGCCGGGAACGCGGTAGCCCAAATTCAGCAGCTGCATCCAGTTGACCATACGGTTGCCGAAGTCCCCTTCCTCGCCGCTCGGCGCGGACGGCGTTTTGAAGATATCACCCGGCGGATGGACCTCGATGACATCCATGAAGTGAAACATCCGCTCGAACCCGCCGTCGGCGACGCCGTCTTCATCCCGATCGCCCACCATCTGGACAATATTCGGATGGTTGATCTGCACGAGCTTGTCGCTGGCATCGTCCCACATGGCGAGCCGTTCGATTTGCACCACGGGGTCGACATGGGTCGTCGGCCCGCCGCCGTCTTGAGTGTTCGGCCGCTCGACCAACGGAAAGGCGTTTTGATGGTTCAGCGGCAACGGCTGACCGGTCAACTCGATGCCACAGCACGTGGCCATCCGATTCTTTGCCTGGAAGAATTCCAAGTGCGGCACATACGTGGAGACGCGGTTGTGCTCGGTGCAGGGAGCGAATTCGACGTGCTCGGCCAGCAGGTTGAGCACGCGGCCGCGCTGACTCGACGTGTTGTCGCCTGACGGAGACGAATGGCTGTGGAAATCGGCGCTGAGCCAGCCCGTGGTATCAACCGAGCGAGCAAGCTTTTTCGCCAGTCGCACGGTTTGGCCCGCTTGGACCTCGATCGTCTTCAGCACGGCGTCGTATTCCGGACCGTGGCTGACGACGACTTCGTAACGGCCTGGGAGCAACTCCGCGCGAAATTGTCCGTTGGGCGTGTGCTGCAAATTGCGAACGCCGTAAATGGCGCTGTCGGGGCCGAAGTCGGGATTCGGCGTGCCATCTTTGCCGAAGAATGCCACACGGCAGGCGATCGGCTGATTGGTTGCATCCGTTATCTGAGCTTCAACAAAACCGGATGCTGGCAACATTACCTGCCGACGAATTGGTTGGTCGACGGCAGATGTGACATTCAGCGACTCTGCGATTTGGCGGCCATGCGACTTGATTTGCATCGCGTACTGGCCAGGGGGGAGTGACGTCGTGATTCGGCCGTCGTCGTTCGTTCGGCCGGTGCCGTACGGCTGATCCTGGCCAACCTGGCGGATTTCGATTTGCGCGGCAGCGACTGCACCAGCTGGATCTCGTACTTCAATCTCCAGCGGCGCGAGCTCGACCTGGCGATCACGGCAACCGATTGCTTGGATAGCCAGGCTATTGTCACCAACAAACACTCGCCGCTTGAGCGTTACGGAACCTTGTGGCAGCACCAACACGGGATCGCCGCTTGCCCTTGCGTACCGCACACCGCGCGGATCGCGGCGATCGCCGGACCTGCGGTCACTCGCGGAAAATTCATCACCGACCGGTTGAATTCCATACGCCTGTCCCCAGAACCGGTCCTCGGCAAACCACAGTGAGCGCGAATCTTGAAATCCAAACTGAAATTCGCCGTCGGCACGAACGCCGTCGCGCAGTCGAGCGGGTGCTTCCACGGCGTTCGGGTTGGTCACCTTCGTGACGACGGTGACGTGGTCGGCGCCGTCTGCGAGCTCGTAGCCGACAATATATTGCAGTGGTTTGGTGCTATCGTTGCGCGGATCCTCGGCCGGCTGCAGGCGGAACACCAACCGGGCAACGCCAGGTTGATTTAGTCCGTCACCGCCATCGGCACCGAACGCCTCCTTCCAGTCGAGGGGTCCACTCATGGTCGCGTCGCCGCCGTGCGGATAGAACGCGCTTAGCTGATCGTTCGGACGGTTCCGCAGCGTGAGGTCGATGAGACAACCGCCCACGTTGCGGACAGTCATGTTTGCGTTCCGCGTCTCTACGGCTTTAGCGATAACGGCCACAATCTTATCGTTGCGCAACACGTAGTCGCCGTAGATCGCGTCGACTTCTTTTCCCGCTGGCGCGTACTGGTCCCAGTTTTTCTCGTCGAGTACGACGAGCTCGGCAGCTATCGAAGTGTGGCAAATGGCAGCGACGAGTCCGAGAACAGATATGCGAAAGCTTTTGTCCATGCGACGGCTACCTCGATCTTAAATCCTCGATAAGCGGTTCGACGGCGCCTTAGTCGTGCGCCGCACCACCAGCAGTGTAACCGAGCGAGTAACCAGAAGTACATGAGACAAGATGGCGCAAGTTGATGTTGGCGGCATCAGCTCAGCCAGCCACCAAGCAAGTGTGCCTGAATAATGTGAAGATTGCGTGAGGGCGGAAAAAACGCTCGTCCGGGACCCTGCCGGCAATTGTCAGCTGCGAGGGCTGGCAAATCCGAGCTGCGCGTCGCTCAGAGATTCCGCGGTGCGCCCATGCACTCGACCGTGGCCTGTCGGAGATTCTGCAGGCTTACCTTCTGCTGCGATTTCATCAACAGCAGCATCACGTCGTCGAGGCTCTTCTGACGGCGACTTTTTTTGTAAACCTCACGATCCAGCTCCCGCATGATGCCAACCGCCCGGGCCGTCACGGCACCGCGGGAGACATCGACATCCAAGCGACCGGCCTGCTCGCCTCGTTTTTCGAGACTTTGAAGCCCGCTGGTAACGCTGACGGGTGATCGTCCCGGACCGCCACATGATCTTGAGCGAATAATATTCGGCCAGACCCTCCACAATCCAGTCGGCGCCCTGTTGCGCTTCCAGTCGGTTCGTGACATGCATCATTTCATGCACCAGTGTGCTGGTACCGTTCTCGCTGATCATTGGCCGATCGGCATGCAGGAAGAGGGAGCCGGGGCCGGAGAGTCCGCCGCGCCACATCGGATCGCCGGCACTGACGACGAGAATTCGTTCCGGCATGTCTGGAGTCACCCTGCGAATTCGCGGTAGATTCCACTGCAGCATCGCGAGAACATCCATTCGCCGCGCCCCTTGACTTAGTGGACCTGCCACGACAACGTGCGTGCCAGCGATTAGTTCGCGACGCACGCCGAGGCGGCCGGCGGCCATCCAACCCGTGGGCCGGTCGAAGCTGCGATGCGCGTGTTCGATCTCGAACGCGTTTTCACCCGTCTCAGAATACGGTGAAACGAATGACCAACGATCGGGCAGGTCGACATATAATGTGGCGTCCGCTTCGGCCGCATCGTGCTGGTCGGTGCGGGCCGGGGGAAAGAGATCGTCGCCTCGAAAGATGGCCCAGTCATTTGTCATCATGGCGTCGAACCGGCCGTTGTCGCGGCGATGGCTGACCGGCACTTGAAACGAGATTCGGCCACCCGACTCGGGCGGCGTCCAGGTGACGTACACGCCGTCCGCCTCGAGCTGGCCGTCGGCTTTGAAGCCCGTATGTCGGTTTGGATCGATATGGAAACGCATCGACCAGATATTGCCTTTGATTCGCTTGTCGAGCGTCACGGCAACTTCAGCGCGATCGGCCTGCGGATTTAGCGTCAAATCGTACCGCAAGCCATAGTGGCGATCCGCATCCTGCGCGGCCAACGGGCCGACATACAACGCGCGTAACGAGCGCGATCAACGTGATACTTAGTGTGCCATTCATGTTGACACGGCGAGTTGGCGAGCATGCCTATTCAAGAATCGCAACCGGGCGGTCAGTATTCGCTGACTTCGGCAGCGGTAAAGACCGGCCAATCGAAAACCGTCCGGGGCCGCACAGCAAGGTGGGCAACAGCAGCCCAATCAAGGCTAGGTTATATTCGAAGCCCTGGTTCTGCAGAAAAAAGCCGTTCCGGCCGTGCACCGTGGCGATGGCGCCGATCATGATGACGATCAGCGATGCGGCAGAGAAGCGAGTCAGGAAACCGACCACCAATCCCAGGCCGCCAAAGAATTCGCCAATCGTGACGAGATAACCCAGCGGTGAGCCCATCTGCGTCACCGTCTCGGCAAGGCCTGCCCCGCCGAAGGCGCCAGAAGAGTTTTTGCGCGCGTGCGCGGCAAAAATGACGCCGACAATCACACGCACAAGTAGTAGCGAGACATCCACTGACAACCGGTCCACGGGTGTGGTTGATTCGTTGTTCATGTGTGACCTCCCTTTCTAGCTGAATCGTATCGACTCGCCCGTGATCACGCCAGACTGGCACGGTGTTTGATGTACCGGCCCGTAGCGATAGAATCATGGAATTCCAAGGTTGGAGGCCAGCGGAGTTTCGGACCGTGCGGCAGCATTTTAGGCGTTCCGGCGCACCAAGCCGAGTGTAAAGGAAAGCACCATGGCCATTCACGAATTGAACTGACGAGCAGATTCGGACCTGGTCGCGCGAGCAGAAGGACCGTTGGTGGTTCGAGCAGGTCTTTCGCGGCAACATGCCGCAACTCACCATCCGCTCGGCCCTGACGGGGATGGGGTTGGGTGCGATTCTCTCGCTGACGAATATCTACGTCGGCGCCAAAACCGGCTGGACGCTGGGCGTCGGCATCACGTCCGTCATTCTGGCATTCGCGATGTTCAAAGCGTTGTCGCGGCTGGGGCTGGCCAACGAGTTCACCATTCTGGAAAACAACGCGATGCAGTCGATCGCCACGGCCAGCGGCTACATGACGTGGCCGCTGATTTCGAGCCTGGCGGCCTACATGATGGTCACCGGCCAGGTGATCCCGATGTATCAGACGATGTCGTGGATTATTGTCCTGGCCATTCTCGGCGTGCTGTTTGCCTTTCCGTTCAAACGGCGCTTCATCAATGAAGAACAGCTTTCATTTCCCGAGGGGCGGGCCGCCGGAATTGTGATGGACTCGCTGCACCATGGCGAGGCAGCGGCCGGACTGTTGAAGGCGAAGCTGCTCGTTGCGTTCGGTGTGCTCGCCGCGCTGGTAAAACTGTTCCAAAGTGAAACCATCACCCGATATTTGACCATCAAAAACTTCACACCACGCATTCCCGAGTTCCTGGACGAATGGCTCTATGGCAAGATGGGACGAACGCCCGAGATCCTGGGCACTCCGGTGACCAACCTGACGTTGCGGCCGGAGATCGATTTGCCGATGGTTGGTGCCGGCGGATTGATGGGGATTCGCACGGGGACATCGCTCATGATCGGCGCGACGATCAATTACGCGCTCTTGGCACCGATCATGATCAATCGCGGCGATATCGTGCCCAATGCCGCCGGCACGATCGGCTTTCGCGAGATTCAGTTCTGGTCGATGTGGTGTGGCGTGGGGATGATGACCATCGCGTCGCTGGTGTCGTTTTTCGGCAAGCCCAAGATCATCTGGTCCGCGTTTGCCAAGCTCACCAAACTGAGTGGCAGACGCGGCGGTATTGACAGCAATGACGCCGACGTACTGCGGCACATCGAGTTGCCGCTTTGGGTGTCGTTTCTGGGCGTGCCTGTGATCGGTGCCATCGTGGTATGGATGGCGCACAACTTCTTCGGCGTCGACTATTGGCTATCGATCGCGGCGATCGCTATGGTTTTTTTCTTCTGCCTGATCGCCATCACTTCCACCGGTCTGACTTCCATTACTCCCATTGGCCCCATGGGCAAACTCACCCAGTTGGCGTTTGGCGTGCTGGCGCCAGGCGACAAAGAGGTGAACCTGATGATGGGTGGCATCACCGGCGAGGTGGCCAGCAATTCCGCCAATTTGCTGCAGGACATCAAGCCTGGTTACATGCTGGGCGCCAAGCCACGGCAGCAGGCGGTCGGTCATGTGTTGGGGATTTTCGCCGGGGCTGTGCTCTCGGTGCCTGTATTTTACTTGGTGTTTTTGAAGGTGCCGCCGGATCAACTCACGGCCAGCGAGCTTTCGGTACCCTATGAAATGGACGCCAAATACGCGATGCCCTCGGCGATTCTTTGGAAGGCGGTGGCCGACGTGCTGGCCGAGGGAATCGACACGATTCGGCCCACTGCCCGATACACGGCGCTGGCTGGAATTCTGATCGGCGTTGTGATGGAGGTGTGGCGCTTAATCACGCAGAATCGCTTTCCATTGTCGGCCGTAGCGATCGGTTTGGGGTTTCTCATTCCATTCCACACGTGCCTATCGATGTTTGCAGGCTCGTTCTTCTTTTGGGTGATGGAAAAGCTCTACTCGAGCCGTGAGTCACGCGTCAACCAGGTAGTGGTGCAGAATCAAGAGCCGATCTGTGCGGGGTTGATCGCCGGCGGGGCGCTGATGGGGATCGCCCTGGCCGTGGCCGACCTGTTTTTGGCAGTGGAAGGCTGATGCCCGAGTTGTGTGCACGGAGTGACCCATGGCCACAACGATCAACGGCCGTGCGTTGGAGCTGGTGCTCGGCGATATCACGGCCCAAGAGGTCGACGCAATCGTTAACGCGGCGAACAGCGCGCTCGCCGGTGGCGGAGGAGTGGACGGCGCGATTCACCGTGCCGGTGGTCCGGCAATCATGGAAGAAACGCGACGCCGATATCCCGACGGCTGCGCGACAGGTTCCGCGGTGATCAGCGGTGCGGGCAAGCTGCCTGCGAAGTACGTGATCCACGCCGTGGGGCCAGTGTGGCGCGGCGGGAGTTCCGGCGAGGAACAGCAGTTGGCGTCAGCGTATCGAAAGTCATTTGAATTAGCCGCCGAACACGAGTGCCGCAGCGTAGCCCTGCCGTCGCTTAGCACAGGCGCGTATCGTTATCCACTTGACGAGGCCGCCCGCGTAGCGATCACCACGGCGGACGAATTTCCTGGAGCAACTTCCCGCCGACTCTCCATTCTCGTTGGTTCGTTTCGTCCTCTTTTCTGCTGAGGCACTTACGGCATTTGAGCGGGCAATCGTGACGCATCATCTCTAAAAACAACATTCGCTGCGTGTCGATCGAGACTATTGCATTCGCTTGGCGCGGAACTCGCCTTCAAGATTCCACGTCTTTCCATTCTGTGGAAGTGCTTCGCCCAACCAACGGAATGAGTTCGGCATGATCTCTGTAAACGTCCACCGCGTCTGCGTGCCATCGGGACGAGTGCCGATCTGGACGACATCCTGGCCACTCCATTTGCCGATCTGGTCCTCGTGATGACCTCCGGCCGGATTGCGCCACGAGATGCGCGAGGCCTGAATCGACGGATCCCAGACGCGCAGCGTGGAGCCATACATGTTCATGTTTTTCTCCAGATCGGAACCCCGATCTGCACATTGTGGCATGATCCAGACGTCCTGCACCGCGCGACCTTCGAGCACCCATCCAAAATGAGCTTCACCCTTAATATGGCGCGTGGAAACGTCCGTAGCCCAGTAGCGAAGCACGTCCAGTTCCCAGCTTCCGACCAGCCAGCCGTACGCGTCCGCTGATTCGGGGATTTCCGCCGATCGTCCCGGTGCGGACAACAGCGTGAGAAAATCCAACTTTTCGGCATGTGCAAGTGCAGTCATCATCAAGCCTCCTGGAATCAACAAAAGAGGAATGACGGAGCCGTTGAATTCTTGTCGCACTGCGCGTGCTAAAATTATGCCAGCCAAACGAACGCAGCGGAGAAATCACAAGATTGCTGGCCGCTGACAATTGCAACTACGACTAGTTTTCACTTCGCGCTTAAGCACAAGGCGAAAGCCGATGCACCCGTCGCGATATTGCTGGCCAATTTCGTACCGCTTCGATACTGTGCAGTGGATGGCCCAGTTGTGGAAACAGCCGCCGCGTAGAATTCGCTCCGGGCTGTCGCTCGCAAACGCACTGCCATCCGTGGGAATTTGTTGAACATCTCGCGTCAATGAGTCCTGACACCATTCCCAGATGTTGCCCGACATGTCGTAGATACCAAGCTGATTGGCAGCTTTCTGCGCGACATCGTGCGACGAGTCGCCGCTGTTGAGTTGGTACCACGCGACGGATTCGACATCGTCGCTGCCGCTGAACTTGAAACCCTCCTCCCAAGATGGACCACCTCGTGCCGCATATTCCCACTCGGTTTCAGATGGCAAGCGAAAACAGGCAGGTGTCCTGTGGGGAAGCTGCCGCGTTACCGCCGCGAGAATTGGACCGGAGTTAATGTGGTCTAGGAAGCCGTCCTGTCGCGTGACATCGAGCCACGAGACGTTTTCGACGGGCCGGTTGTCGCTGCGGTCGATGGACGGCTTGTTTCCCATCACATGAGTCCACAGCGCTTGCGTTACCGGGGCTGTGGCGATGAAGAAATCCGGTATTTCAACGCAAAGTCGCTGTTCTCCTTCGCCAAACGTATAGTGACGGCCGTGCGTGCCTGCGACAGGCACCAAATTAAGCGAATGAACCGCATTCCCCGTTTCGTAGTTGTACGTGATGTTGACCATCGAGCGTACTAACCTAGCCGCCGGCGATTGCACCGATCACCAGGAACGGTTCCGCGCCAGACACGACGGCTGCAGGCAGGGGCGTTTCCGGCGGGTCGTTGGAGAAGTCCTGTTCGCAGGCATAGAAGCGCACCATGGGGCGGCGCTGGCCCGTCGTGTGGTCGCGGATCGTGCCGCGGAGCATCGGGTAGCGGGCTTCAAGTGCATCGAGAACAGATCGCAGCGTCACCGGCTCAGCAACGTCCACCTCGACCTCGCCGGTAACGTTGGCCAGGTTCTTCAGATGGTAGGGCATGATGACGCGGATCATTTGGCTGTTGCGCCTCGATTGAAGCTCGCCACGCAGCACGGGAAATACCGCGCATCATGGAC
Organism: uncultured Planctomycetota bacterium; assembly: GCA_963786455.1. GTDB lineage: Bacteria > Planctomycetota > Planctomycetia > Pirellulales > Lacipirellulaceae > JABDGM01. Next base: position 119,106 of record CAWAZX010000033.1, read on the forward strand.
ATTCCCTTGGTGTCGCACCGGGCTCCAAAACACTTTGTTATTACGGCAGCGTTTGCACCTCGACTGAGAGTACTGACGGCAGGTCGCGGACGATCGTGTTCCAGCTGTCGCCGCCGTCGGGCGAGGCATACACCTGGCCGCCGGTGGTGCCGAAGTAGATGCCACATGGATCGAGCGAGTCGACAGCCATCGCGTCGCGGAGCACGTTGACGTAGCAGTTCTCTTGCGGCAGTCCTTGCGTGAGCGGCTCCCACTCGTTGCCGCCCGTGCGGCTGCGGTAGACGCGCAGCTTTCCCTCCGGCGGAACCCGCAGGTTGGGGTCCATGGGCACGGCATAGACCGTGTCGGCTTCATGCGCGTGAACGTCGATGGGAAAGCCGAAATCGGTCGGCAGGTTCCCGTTTACCTCGACCCACTGGTCTCCCGCATTATCGCTGCGGAAGACGCCGCCCCCCTGATGCAACTGCATGAACACGACATCGGGCCGCGACGGGTGCATCGCGAGGCGATGCACGCAGAAGCCGATTTCGGGTGTCGGTTCGGGGAGGTACGGCGAGTTGAGTCCGCGGTTGATGGGTTTCCACGTCGCGCCGCCGTCGTCCGTGCGGAAGGCACCCGCGGCCGAAATGGCGACATAGATGCGCTTCGGATTGGTCGGGTCGAAGAGGATGGTGTGCAGGCACATGCCGCCGGCGCCGGGCTGCCACTTCGAGCCCGTGCCATGGCCGCGCAACCCGGGCAGCTCGTGCCACGACTTGCCGCCGTCGGTGGTGCGAAAGATCGCCGCGTCTTCCACGCCGGCATAGACTGTGTCCGGATCGTGCAAGCGAGGGCTCAACGTGCCAGACGCGCTTGAACTCCCACGGATGCTGCGTGCCGTCGTACCACAGGTGCGTGGTGAGCGGCTTGCCGGTCTCGGGCGACGTGTCGTAGACGAACTTGTTGCTCTCGCCTTTGGGCATGCCGTCGGGCGTCGTGGTGGGCTCCTCGGGCGAGCTGCCCGGCGTGGTTCCACGTTTTGCCGCCGTCGTCGGAGCGCTGAATGATCTGCCCGAACCAGCCGCTCGTTTGGGAGGCGTAGATCCGGTTCGGATCGGCGAGCGAGCCCTTCATGTGATAGATCTCCCAGCCGCCGAAATGCGGGCCATCGACTTTCCATTTTTGCCGCTTGCCATCGGATGTGAGAACGAACGCGCCTTGCGCGTGCCCACCAAGACTCGTATTCCGCTCATTTTGATTCACCTATGGATTGCAATTGGAGTACGGTTCAATGCGCCACAGACGCAACGAGAATGCGATTACTGGCAAAATGCGTGTGCCATACGCTCTTGCATTTGTTGCGGCGTGAGATCCTCTACGTGATGGGCAATCGACCATTGATGACCGGAAGGATCTCTTACAATGCCATAGCGATCGCCCCAGAATTGATTTTCAAGCGGCATCACCACTTCCGCCCCGGCCGAGAGCGCTTGTTCAAACTGCTTATCGGCGTCTTCGACGAAGAGATGCAAGGTGACCGGGGTCCCTTTCGATTCGAGTGGTGAGAAAGCGCCCATCTCCGGAAATTCGTCGTTTAAGAACACGACCGAGTCGCCGATCTTGATCTCGGCGTGCATGATTGTCTTTCCGTCCGGTCCAGGGGCCCGGCGCTTTTCCTCCGCACCGAAGGCTTTTTTGTAAAACTCGATCATCTTTGCCGCATCGCGGACTGTTAAATGCGGGGTTACACGATGATATCCGTCGGGCACTCGTTTTGCCGTCATTGCTTTTATCTCCTCATCGCGGGACTACTGTGTTTGAGTGTTGCCAAAACTTCGTCAACTTGAAACGGTGCGCCAGGGAATGAGTGCTCGTAATCGTGGCACTCGCAAGTAGAGCCCGACCCAGGCGAGCACGCCCATTACAAGCGGCGGAATGAACTGCTCTTCAATGCGTACGTGCGTCGCGATCGCGCCACCGAGGTAGCCGGTTGCCAAAATCGCGCCCAGCACCGCGGTTTGTGGAATTGCATACAAAATCGCGCAGGTCAGCTCAGTGATTCCAAGCGCGACTGCGAGATTGACGGGCCAACCGAGTCGCGTGAATTCCTTCGGGACATCGGCCGGTTGCACAAACTTGAATACGGCACTCATCGTCAATCCCAGCACGATTATCGCGCTGATCACGCGCCCGATCCAGATCATCGCGTTCGAGCCGGATGTAGTTTGGGGATCTGAATTCACCATAGAAACTCCAACGAATTGTTATCAAATTCATACAGGTTGCGGAGTGCGCGTTGCCGCGGGGCCGGCTGATTCTACCACCGATTTCATGCTTGCCAGACCCTGCTCAAACATGCCGCCGGACATTTTCTCGCAGTCGAAAACCAGGCTGATCGCCTTGGCGAGAAAATTGTTCTTGCCGGCCATGTTCCATGTCACGGCCGTGCGATCGCCTTCCGGCTTGAAATTGAATGTCACGTCGTTCGTGCCGACGAACGGACGCAGGAAGTCCAACTTGATGCGGATCAGATCGTGTGGGCGGCTGTCGGTAATTGTCATGCTTCCCTGGCCGACGTTTTTGTCGCCGTCCCACCGGAAAATTGCGCCGGTTCCCGATGACGGGCCTTCGAACGATGTCTTGGCATCCGGATCGAGCTTGGCCCACGGCGACCAGGCTTCCCAATTGTGGAAATCATTCACCTGTGCGAATACGGCCGACGGCGGAGCGGCCATCGTGGCCGAGCGCGAGACACGGAAGCCCGACGGCCGCGTTGCAATCACAATGAATAACAACACCAAGACTGCCACAAGCCCGCCTACGATATACGTGACCATGATTTTTCTCTCCGGTTTGGCGTAGCCGCCGCGTGGCGGCCACTGAATGCAAGAAGATGGTGAAAAGTTACTTCTTTGGCAGGCCAGGGATTTCCATGACCGGCCGGATTTCCACGGTGCCGACGCGGGCGCCGGAATGTCGTCCGGCAATTTCGATCGCCTCGTTCAAGTCGGCGACGTCGATCAAGTAGTATCCGCCCAGGATCTCGCGCGTTTCGGCAAACGGCCCGTCCGTGACAAGCCGCTTGCCGTCGCGTACTCGTACACTGGTTGCTGTTGAAACGGGATGCAATGGCGCGGCATCGAGATATTGTCCCTTGGCATGAATCTCGTGACAAAGCTGCACGGCCTCGGCCATGGCATTCTTAAGCGCCGTTTCGCCGGCATTTTGCCAATATTTATCGTCGTCGTAACAGAGCAACATGTACTTCATGGTTTGTTCCTGAACGATGTAGGTGCCGCGAGCCGAGCGGCATCTGGCGTTTGCGAATTTGGGATTTCAAAGTGGACGCAATTCACCGAGCGAGATCAGCTTGTCCGGCTCGGCTCGCCGGACCTACTTTTCCGGCAGGCCTGGAATCTCGAGCACGGGCCGGACTTCGATCGTGCCTTTACGGGCCGGAGGAACACGCGCGGCGATACTGATCGCCTCGTTGAGATCCTTGGCTTCGATCAAATAAAAGCCGCCAAGTTGCTCGTGCGTCTCGGCGAACGGACCGTCAGTCACGAGCCGCTTTCCCTCGCGGACTCGAACGCTCGCGGCCGTCGACACCGGCTGCAGTGGCGAGGCGGTGATGTATTGCCGGCGCGAGTGAAGCTCCTGCGTGAGCGCCGTCGACTCCGCATAGCATTGCTCTCTCTCCGTACCGTTCATGGCATTTTCGTTCATGTAAACCAGCAGCATGTATTTCATGATCGTCACTCCAAGTGCTTTCTAAAATGGCTCACGCAAAGGCGCTGAAGCGCAAAGCCAGTTCGTTACTTGTGACGGCGGTAATGGGCCGTCATAAAATGGATCCACTTTCCATCCGGGCCAACAAGCTGCGACTTTAGGATGCGGTGATCATCGTTCACGAATTCGATGATATCCTGGTATTTGACCATGTCCGGTCCGCCGGAGAAGTCGGGGCCCTCCGTGTCGAGCGTTAGCATCTTGCCGGACGCGTCCAGCGTGCCGTTGTAAATCCACATGTGGGTCATCATCGACGCGATGAATGTGCCGACGAAACGCTTGGTCTGCGGGTCGTAGCCGAGCGTCATGATGGACGTCATCTGGCTACCGTCGGGCCCTGCTCCGGCCCCTTCGCCTAACGTCCACAGCCCGCCGATCGAGCGGACTGTTTCGGAGCCGGTGTGCGTCGACGGTGGCTGATCCGGGCCCATGACGCATTCGCCTTCAAACGTCCATTTGCCGACGAGTTTTTGTAGCCACTGATGTTCTTTCTGAGGTTCTGCGTTCATTGTGTTTCTCCCAATTGGTTTTCCAGGTCGTTCGTCACCGTCGACGCGTCCTTATGCTTGGTCATAGGCTTGCTGGAGAGTTTTGATGTCGAGCTTCTTCATTTTCATGAGCGCCTGCATGACGCTTCCCGACTTCTTCGGATCACCCTGCGCCAATTTGCCCAAAATCGACGGCACGATCTGCCAGGACAACCCGAACTTGTCCTTGAGCCAGCCGCAAGCCTGCGCGTTCTCATCACCGCCGGCGGAAAGTCGCTCCCAGTAATAGTCGATCTCTTCTTGCGAATCGCAGTGAACTTGAAAGGAAATCGCCTCGGTGAATTTGAACAGTGGGCCGCCGTTGAGCGCGGTAAACTTTTGCCCGTTGAGCTCAAAATCCACGGTCATCACGCTTCCGGCCGGTTGGCGGTGGATTTCTTGTCCGGCTTCGCTGTAGCGCGATGTCTTTCCGATCTTCGAGTTTTTGAAAACGGACGTGTAAAACTTCACCGCCTCTTCGGCGTTACCATCGAACCACAGGAACGGGGTGATCGCTTGCATTGGATGATCCTCTATTCTTTTAGGCATTAAATGTTTAAACCGCCAAGACGCCAAGAAATTAATTCGTTCGAACCAACATTGTGCGCTTTGTCGTGCCAAATTGCGCATCTCAACGCAACATCGCGTTTCTTTTCTTTGTAATCTTGGCGTCCTTGGCGTCTTGGTGGTTATTCATCTATTTCTGGTTCTTCGCTTCGATCTCTGCCCGCAGCCGATCCTCCTGCTCGCGGAGCTCCGGCGTGTACTCGGCACCGAAGTCGTCCGCCTCAAAAACCTGGCGAATCTCGAGCACCGATTCTTCACCTGTTGGGTTCGGGCAACGCTTTGCCCACTCAATTGCCTCGGCGAGCGACTTGCACTGCCACATCCAGAAGCCGGCGATGAGCTCCTTGGTCTCGGCGAACGGCCCGTCGACCACGCTCCGCTTGTCGCCGGAGAATCTCACTCGGGCACCCTTCGAGCTCGGTTGTAGTCCCTCGCCCGAGAGCATCACACCGGCTTTCACCAGCTCTTCGTTGTAGTTTCCCATCTCGCGAAGCAGCTGCTCGCTCGGCATCACGCCCGCTTCGGTATCTTTGTTGGCTTTCACAATCACCATGAACCGCATTGTCTTGTTCCTTTATTCTTTAGTCAGGCAGGAAAACCCTTAGTGCGCCACGGCTGAAAAGTAGTCTTTGAATCGGTTGTTTATCAAGTAGTCGTTTGGCGGCGGCCCGAATCGACAACTAACCAAAAAAGTTTTTTGGGCCTTTTTTAGAGTGAGCGGCGTGCGAGTTTTTTGTCCCTTTTGTGGTCGCTGGCGCCCACTCTGCTCTCTGCAACTCGTGGACCTCAACTCAGCGATGAAACTCGAAAATACGTCGCGGCTGCACGATTTGTCGCATTCACTTCGCGGAGCAGCACCGCCAAGGCGGACATCAGGGCCGACTTCGGTTGATCGGTCGCGCAGATGTAGCTGGCCAGTGGCTCAATTACTCGCTCCAATTCATTGACGGATGCGGACTTCAGTACACGGTTGACGTTGTTCATGACATTTCTCCTTAATCATGGCGGGATTCGCAATTAGTCGATCGGCACGGTGCGAGATCGACACAAAATTTTCCGGCTTCGGCCGATTGCGAAAGTTTTTTGAATTTTCTGGGTTTCGGTGGGGGCCAAACTTTTTGGCTCCGCTGCGAACACCAAGTAGTCGGTCGGCCGACGCCCAAATCGACAGGGCGGAAAGAATTTTTTTCAGGCCAATTCGCCGACCCGCCGCTCGAGAAAACGCCGCTCGGGCTCCTGCCGAGCCAGGGCCAGGGCCTGCTCGTAAGCAGCGCGGGCGTCATTGGTTCGCCCCAACCGGCGGCATAAATCGGCCCGGGCCGCGTGGGCCAGGTGATAATCGGCCAGATCGCCGCGGGCCAATATGGCGTCGATCAGCGCGAGGCCGGCCGCAGGCCCGTCGCGCATCGCGACCGCCACCGCGTGATTCAAATCGACCACAGGGGACGGCGCGATTCGTGCGAGCACATCGTACAGGCCGACAATCTGAGCCCAGTCGGTCGCCGCGGCATTCGCCGCATCGGCGTGCACCGCGGCGATCGCGGCCTGCAACGTGTAGGGGCCAAAGCGGCGCGGCGCGAGCGCTTGTTGAACAAGTGCCTTGCCTTCCGTGATTTGCTCCGTGTTCCAGAGCGAGCGGTCCTGGTCGTCGAGCAGTACGATTTCGCCGGCGCGTGAAGTCCGGGCAGAACGCCGCGATTCGTGCAACAGCATGAGCGCGAGCAAACCCATCACTTCCGGCTCAGGTAACAGCTCTAAGAGCAGCTGGCCCAAACGGATCGCCTCGCCAGAGAGGTCGGCCCGCGTGATCGATGCGCCCGATGAGGCGGAATAGCCTTCGTTAAACACCAGGTAAATAACCTGCAGCACGGCGTCCAGCCGGTCGGGTAGGTCTTCCCGCGCCGGCACCTGAAAGGGAATGTTCGCGTCGCGGATCTTCGCCTTGGCGCGCACGATCCGCTGAGCCAGCGTGGTCGGAGCCGTGAGGAAAGCGCTGGCGATTTCTTCCGTCGTCAGCGCGCATACTTCGCGGAGCGTGAGCGCCACCTGGGCCTCGGGCGAGAGCGCCGGATGGCAACAAGTAAAAACCAACCGCAACCGATCATCCTCGACCGCCGCGTTCTCCTGCTGCGCCGCGTCGCGGCTATTGGCGTCGAGCCGTTCGGCAAGCGCCGTGAGCGAAGCGTCGAACCGAGCGCGGCGGCGCATCGTGTCAATTGCCTTGAAACGGCCGGTCGACACGAGCCAAGCCCGCGGATTGGCCGGCACTCCGTCCCGGGCCCATTGCTCCACGGCCGAAGCAAACGCATCTTGCAGCGCCTCTTCCGCCAGATCGAAATCGCCCAATAGCCGCACCAGCGTGGCAAACACCCGCCGCGAATCCAAGCGGTAGATATCATCCACGCGCTCACAAACATCTTCGGTGGTGATCGTGCTCATCGCTTACAGTGCGAGTGCTGAGGTGGAAGCGCCCGGGTAGGACTCGAATCTGCAAACTTGGTTCCGAAGGCAATCGCTGCTGATTTCACGGGGCAGCGAAGTGTTGCGCGAAGTCCTTTGCTGATGAGCTGCCGCGCCCTGCAGCAGTTGCTTCGTCTGGCCAACAACTTCGCTATTTTACGACGATTTGGCCGGACGTGTAATGGATTCTGTACGGGAACTATTGCGTTTTCTCAGCACTAATTACGCCGACGAACAAACGTCCATCGGTATGCCAGGGGTCGCCGCCGCCGTTGCGTCCCTCGAGTTTCGTGTGATAACCATCGACCGCGTATTCTTCCGCGAGATCACCCGTTTGCTTCAGATCGGCGATCACATGATCGCGTTCCGCGTCGACATCGGGCGCGATGTGGTGCGTAATCTGACCCGTGGTGTGGCTTAAGCCCACTCGCTCGTCGTAGGAAGCGGACCCGATCCAAATCGGCCGGCCATCGTCATTGACGTCATCGGTCTTCCAGAACCGCACGTGGTGGCGCTGCCGCGGATTGTTACCCACCGGTTGCTCGAACGCCAAATCTTCCTTGCGGCCGAATAGAAAGAGGTTGCTCACCGGGGCTTTGTCGTCGGGGCGAGACAGCACCGTATCGGCGGCGATCTTCAGGTCGCTCTTCAATCCCAGTGCGGCGGCCGGGTACCACTTCGCTGCCTGCATGATCGTGTCGATTTGCGCCTGGGTGCCGATCAGGGACACATTCAGCGGGTCGCCCGGATGGCCGTCGCTCGTTTGCGTGATTCGCGGGTTGTCGTCGAATGACGGGTGACGCCGCGCATAGCTCTTCCAGGCAAACGGAATAAGCAGGTAGGCTGCCAGCAAATAAACAGCTAACCCGCCAAGTAAGACATAAAACATGAGCCTCCTCTTAGACAGTGCTTTGGATTGTCGGATTGGAGTCGCCTCATCTTCCATGGGATTTCGCCTTACTTCAATGCGGCTTCTGACTGTCGACGCCACCCGGTCGTTCGTAAAAAAGTCGCTGTTGGTTGCTGGGCCGACATGCGCTGTTTACTCGCCGAACGGAAAGATGCGTTTCCAATCGTTCTTCACGCTTACGACCACATCATGGGGCAATTGATTAGCCCATTATCGTCCGGGCCGGCCAGCCGCTCAACTTAAGCAGAAAAACGGCTCCCCCGTTCTGCGGTCGGGTCAAAAACCTCAGTTTGCAAACTCTTTTTGCGGTACGGTCAAAGTACCTCGTCGCGTTCTTTTAGTTGCGGCAATTGGCGTGGCGTAGAATCGCCAGCTCACAAACATCTGGTCAAAAGGACCAGCGCTCTACGGCCCACGGCAAAATACTGGCGGCTGAAGCCAAATTGGCCATTCATTCCATTTTTCGCGTCAGGAATTGCCTCCTAGTACCATGTTGGGATAGAAGGTGTATGGTTTGACCCGCTGAGATTAGCCCGCACGCCTTTGGCTTGGTGAATTCACTCCGATGGTTTGGAACAGATGGAAACTTCTGCCAAATCGCTCATGGACGATTCCCAAATCGAGGCCGAACGCAAACACCAGTTTGCGGAATTATTGCGTGAACATCATCGCGACTTATTCAATTTCATATTCTCGCTTGTACACCATCACGCCGACGCCGAAGACGTATTCCAGCAAACTACTCTTGTACTTTGGAGAAAGTTCGACGACTTTGTCATCGGCACGAATTTCCCGGCGTGGGCGACCCGTGTCGCTCATCTAACGGCTCGTGACTTCGTGCGTTCGAGGCGTCGGTATGTACCTAGTTTCAGCGATGAACTGCTTGAATCAATCGCGAGTTCCTACCAGCCGCCGGTGCGGAATTCAGCGCAATGCGCTTAGAGGCTTTGGAGCGATGCTTGGAGAAGCTCTCGCGACGTGATCGCAGATTAGTCGAGCGGTGCTATTCGAGAGAGCGTCAGTTTTCGGAGATCGCCAAAGCGGAGGGCCGCTCGATAGACGCGATTTACCAATCAATCTGCCGCATCCGAAAGAATCTGTATCGCTGCGTCGACCGTGCAATGGCGATGGAGAATCAATAGTGGCCCTGTCTCCAAAAGATGAAGATGAGCTCTTTGACTTGCTCAGTCACAGCTGGGACAAGCAGTTCAGTGCCGAGGATTTGGAAAAGTTAGAGGCCTTTGTCCGCAAGCACGGCGAGCCGGCATGCGAGCTGTCTGATTCAGTTTAGCAGCTTGCATGTGGAGTTGGGGTCCATCGTTGCTGCATCGCGAGCCTACGAGCACGCGATCGCCGCAGTCCATGCCGAAACCGGAGACAATAAGAACGCCCGTTCAAGGAGGCCAGACGTCCAGCGCTCGGCGGCGAGAATGCGATGGCAGGCGCTACTACCAAATAGCCGCTGGGCCAGGTGGACGGCCGCAGCAGTGCTGCTGATTGCCGTAGGCGGCCCTTTTTTGCTGAAGTTTGTGCCGGACCAGATTTCGCCGAAGGAAAGCGTTCAGTATAGCCTCTTTCGTCCGCCGCAGCCGGTGGCAACCGTCACCAGTCTTACGGATGCGACGTGGGGCAATGGCCGTGATTATGCGATCAGAGATACTCTAAATGAACGCCAGGAACTCGAACTATTGACGGGCACCGCCCAGCTCAGCATGGCGTGCGGCGCCGATATCGTTCTCCAGGCGCCATGTACGATCGTGCTCGCAGCGGATGACTTGGTGGTTCTGAAAGTCGGAAAGTTGACTGCCCAGGCAGCCGAATGGGCGACCGGTTTTGTTGTTGAAACCACCGGATTACGCATCACCGATTTGGGCACTCGTTTCGCTGTTTCTGCGGATGCTTCGGGAGTTGCCGAAGCGCACGTCCTCGCAGGCGAAGTACTGGCTGAGCCCATGAAAGCGCACCGGCCTAAACGTTCCTCGATGCTGCTGAAGTCTGGACAGGCGATACGCGTAAGTGTTCCGCAAGCCACGATCGACTTGATTGACGCGCAAAGAGCAGAATTCGTCGACAAGCTGAAGATTTTTCGACCTTTGCGACCAATTGAGATTTGGAATACAGGCTTCGGTCAAGAAATCGGCAAGAGCGATCCACGCTGGCAGATCACATCGGGCGATCCGGCATTTGGACCGTACCCGAGGCCGGCAATTGTCACTCCTGGCGATCCGAGCTACCTGGACAATAGGCCCGACGCGTCCCAATGGATTTCAGTGCACGATCAGGTGCATCCTGGCATTACGCCGGAGACTATCCATACTTTCGAAACCAAGTTTGATTTGACGGGCTATGATCTTGAGACCGTTCACATCGTCGGACTTTTTCTTGTGGACGATGCAATCAATGCACTGCGCATCAATGGCCACCCCGTGCCTTACGAACGATGGGTAACAACGTGGGATGTCTACGACTTCAAGAGCTTCCACCCGATCACCATTACCGACGGGTTTGTTCCAGGTGAAAACGTGATTTCGATCGACGTTTACAATTCTCCATCCCGCCCCGAGCATCCGAAGCATCCAAATCCTATGGGATTTCGCGTGGAATGGCAGGCGTTCGGATGCGAGGCGCAATAGGAAACGCACGCTCGAACCCAGACCAACGAATCCTGTTTTCAGCGAGTGTGCTGACATAATCTCGCGTTCCTGCGTCGAGCAATTCGCGGCTGCGCTTGCCCGTTTTCCATTGAGGGCGAAATAACTGGCGTTTTCTTGGCGATCTGCCGCTTTTTCTTGTCAGAACATCAGCGCCGCCACCATGTTTCTGTTGAGGTGCTCTGCCGAAGTGCAGCGGACGGCCTTTCCACTAGCTGCCCGAACCGTACCCAAAGGCGGAAGCGTGTAAGTTGCGGTGGACGTCCGCGATTGTCACAGCAGAAACTCGTCTTTTGTATTCGTGTGATCTGAATCATTGCTGGCGGAGTCGCGGTGGACGCGGTGGGGCAGGCCATCGCGACCCGCCGCGCACTCGATGATCATGAATGTCTCCAGCATAGCAAGGAAAGTGAACCGCAATGCGTTATGCATGCCAAAGGAAAACGGCGTGGCTTTACGCTCGTGGAATTGCTCGTGGTCATCGCGATTATCGGCATACTGGTTGCCTGTTGCTGCCCGCAATTCAGGCGGCTCGCGAAGCAGCTCGACGAACTCAGTGCGTCAACCAGCTCAAGCAGTGGGGCTTGGCGATGCAGATGTATCACGACGTTAAAAAACAACTGCCATTCGGATGTACTTTTACGCCCCGACAATCATGGGTCATGCATTTGTGGCCATATATCGAGGAGAGCAGTCTCGCCGAGGCGAACAATCTTGATGTCGACTTCTGGGTTCCGCCGGTCACCATTGCGTGGAACGCTCAATGGCTTAGGCGGCAAGTATGTCGCCCTGTACTACTGTCCTAGCGACATGGGCTCCGATCAGGTCGGTGGGTCGCTACCAGCGCCGCAGGGGCAACTATGTGGTGAATTGGGGAAGTGCCACATTTGGCGGGCCGTTTCGGGAATCGGATCTCGCCGGCGTTGCGCCATTTTCGCACATCGAAGGTCGAACCACGACTCCGAGAAAGGTCTCGCTTTGCGTGATATTACCGATGGGACGACAAAACATTGATGATGTCCGAATACCTCAAGGCCCATAGCCCTGAAGACAACGACTGGCGCGGCGACATTCAAAACAATGAAGGGGTTTTTCGCTTTCACACGATTCAAACTCCAAACTCGTCCGCGCCCGATGTCATTGCCAATGGTTGGTTTCAAGACACTGGCGATCCGGCCATGCCGGCCATCGCCGGCGCATTCGGAAGGCAGCAAAACGCTGCTCGCAGCCGTCATCCGGGCGGAGTAAACGCTCTGAAGTGTGACGGGTCTGTTGACTTTCACAGCAGCGAAGTCGCGCTCAACACTTGGCAAGCACTCGGGAGCATGGACGGCGAAGAGGCAATCGATCAATGACCGAAATAAAGAAACCGATGGGCAAATGCAACAAGTGCCGAACTGCGCCGAGTGCACTGGCCTCTTGCCCTGGCAGACGGTATTACTGTTGTGCTTGTTTCGCGGCAGCTACTCGGATGCGGCAATGCCGATTCCGGACGGAGTAAAGTTGAAGGCACGGTGACTGTAAACGGCAAGCCACCTGCGGACGGCGCAATCGCGTTTACACCGGTCGACGGTGCTGCTCCAACTGCCGGAGGGAAGATCGTCGACGGCAAATACTCGGTTGATGTTCCTATCGGTCCGTCGAAGGTAGCCATTCGCGTTCCAAGAATCGTGGGCCAGCGCAAGCTGTACAACTCGCCCGACAGCCCCGTTCAGCCGCTAATGGAGGAGTCCTTGCCTGCCAAGTTCAACGATGAAACTGAAACTTACTATCGACGTTCAGCCGGAAACGACCCAAGGCAATTTCGATTTGAAAACGAGCTGACGTATGTCGAGATAGTCACAAACGTGCGTAAACGATTGTTTTCCAACTGACTATTGATTTTTGCATTTTGATCGGGAGGATAACTCACAATGCCTCAGCTTAGCATGCCCCCGTAGCAAGCCGTTCGGGCCGTCATTATTGCGCTTTGCTTGATGGGTGCCGCTCAGGGCGCCGTCGTCACCAGTGTCGAGACAGATATCGCACCTGCGGGCGGCACCGGCGCGCACACGCCCATATTTCCGTCCGGCGGACCCTCGACATCGGACATTCTGAACGGGCTGCTCCCGAGCGCATCGGTTGGCAATTTTACCCGTGAGAATTCCACCGGTGTCGCCGCGCTGACCAATGGCTCGGTGTCGACGTTCTATGGTAATCAAACAGCCGAAAGCCTTCATGTCGCCTATGCAACAGGGGGCAACAACGAGTCAGTCACCTACGCGTTGTCCGGCATTTTCAACCTCTCCTCGATCGTCGTCTACGGCGGGTGGAACGATGGCGGGCGCGACCAGCAACATTACAACCTCCTGACGTCGACCAATGCCGGCAGCACGTTTGATCTTCTCGGTACGATTGACGTGAATCCGGGCGTTCAAGGTACTGACATGACTCCGATATCGAATCGCGTCGCATTCACTGAGAATGCTCTTCCCAATCTGAAGACCGGCGTCACGCACGTGAGATTGGAGTTTCTTGGCGTGGAAAATGGATACACCGGATACACGGAAATCGACGTATTTGGAACGCAGCAGTTCCTTGCGGGCGATGCCAATCGCAATGGGGTCGTGGATATCAACGATTTCATCCTGATCAGCAATAACTTCTCAAAGGTTCCTTCGGCGCCCGGTTTGGACGGAGACGTGTTCGTCGATAACATCGTCAATCAGCTTGATTTTCGTTTGTGGAAGAACGCGGTCAGTCCAGCGGTGGCGGCGCAGGCTGAGGGTTACTTTGGTGTGCCCGAGCCATCGGCGGTTGCCTTATGGGGGCTTGGTTTCGCGGCAATTGCTTGCTATCGGCGTGGCCGAAGCTGAGCGCCTACTCTCTCGATTGACCTGGCATCAAACGAATCTCCTGACGAGCGGACGCTCCCATGATCTTCCAACTGCGAATTCCTAAATCAATCGCGATCGTCATCGTCGCTGCGTGCGCCCAAACTACTCTTGCGCAGAATCCCGTAAACTGGAACGTACCAAGCGGCGATTGGTCGGTTCCCGGGAATTGGGACACAGGAAACGTACCGGACACGAACTTCGACGAACTGGCCAATATCAGTAATGGTGGGACGGCACTCGTGACCTCGCCCATCAGCATTGGTCCGGGGCAGGTTGTGCTGGGCCAGTTGGCGGGCGAATCGGGCACACTGAATATCGGAAATGGCGGGAACTTACCTGTCACGTTCACGACGGGCAACGTTACCAACGGTGGCGTCAACGTCGGGCAGGCAGGAACAGGTCATCTCATCGTTCAGCCCGGCGGCACATTGACCGCCCGAACATTAACTGTTGCTGGGGAAACTGGCAGCAGCGTCGTCTTAGGAGGCACTTCCGGTGGCACAACAATGGTTTCCACCGAGTTCGGCGCAACCTTCGGGCGAAACCTGCGGGTGATCGGTCCGAACGTCAACTTCTCTACCCAATCATTGGTGTTTCAGACGGAGAATACCTATGTCGCACAAATCACAGGGGCGACTCATTCGCCGCTCAAATCGGCCAATTTGGCAACTCTGGCGGGCACCTTGCGCGTCGAATTTGGTCCGGGCGTGACGCCGACGCTGGGGAACAGCTGGAATCTAATCGACGCACCCTCGTTTGCCGGCGCGTTTTCGACAATTGATACTTCGGCGGCGCCGGTGCTGCCCTACGGGCAAGTCTATCGATTCGACTCCGTTGCCGATCCATCCAGCGTTAATGGCCGGTTTGGACGTTTGGCCATCGAGCAGTTGCTGGTGCTGAATGTAAATCGCAATACCGGCGCAGTATCGATCAATACCGGCCCGGCACCGGTTAGCATCGACGGCTATGCGATCAGGTCGCCGCTCGGGGGCCTGGTGCCCGGCAATTGGAATAGTCTGCAAGACCAGGGAGTAAGCGACTGGCGTGAGTCGCCACCAGGTGGTGCCGCCATTCAACTTGCCGAGCTAAAGCCGACCAGCTCGACTGCCATCGCTCCGGGAGCTCCGCGTGCGCTCGGAAACATCTTCGCATATCCGGCCGCACAGGAATTTGGCACCGAGTTGGAAGATATTGCGTTCGAATACTACACGACCGACGGTCGCGTCGTGCAAGGTCTGGTCAATTACGAGGGCGATAAGCGCTTCAACAATTTGGTGTTGGTGGTCGATCCCGCGAGCGGGGCCACGCGGCTTGAGAATCAGTCGAATCTCGGCGTGGACATCGACGGCTACAAGATCACATCGGCGTCGGGCTCGCTTTTGCCGGCCAATGGCAACTGGAACAGCCTCGATGACCAGAACGTAGCGGGCGGCGACTGGCGCGAATCGAATCCCACGGTGAATCAACTAGTCGAGTTAAAGCCGAGCGGCGAATCGCTGTTTAGCGGCGGCACGAATTTCAACATGGGCTCGCTGTTCAAGACCACGGCTGCCGGCGGCACACAGGATTTAATATTTGAGTACCTGCTTCCCGACGAATCGGAGTTTCACGACGGCGTGGTAGTTTATCGAAGTTTGGCGTCGCTGCAAGGCGACTACAACATGAATGGAGTGGTCGACGCGGCCGACTATGTCGTGTGGCGAAACAGTAATGGCACGCCTGCCGCGTACAACACGTGGCGAGCCAATTTTGGCAGGACTGCGGCTTCGGGGTCGCTGGTTGCGGCCAGCGCCAGCGTTCCGGAACCGGCGAGCCTCGTGTTAGTGATCGTAGCGGCATGGCCGCTCGTCATGCGCCGCGGACGAGTTTAGGTGCTATCGAGAATGGAGTCGGGGCAATACGAAGCGGAGACATCTACATAATTCGTTGGGACAATTCGAGGCATGCGTTCGTGTTTCATTTCACCTTGTTTTGATTCTGGGAGGAGTGTGGCCAATGATATGGCGAAACGTACTGGTCGCGATTTGCATGCTGTGCCTGTCGTGCACGGCCCATGCCGCGGTGACTTCAAGTGTTGAGACGGACAAGGCCCCGGCTGGGGCGGGCCCCGGTGATCCGTACACCCCGGCGTTTCCGTCCGGCGGACCGTCGTCGAGCGACATCCTCCAAGGCCGGCTGCCAAGCGAAAGCGCTGGCGACTTTCAACTTGAAACTTCTGCCGGCGTGGCGGCACTTACGAACGGAACCGTAGCAACCTTTTACGGCAATCAGATGGCCAGCAGCGACCATACTGCCTACGCCACCGCCGGAAACGGAGGTGGCTCCGGTCAGTTCGTGGTCTATGCCCTGGGGGGACAGTACAACTTGTCATCCATCGTTGTCTATGGCGGTTGGAACGACGGCGGGCGAGATGCCCAGCATTATGACCTGCTGACGTCAACCAATGGGACTTCGTTCAATCCACTCACCTCGATCGATGTCAATCCCGGCATTCAAGGAACCGACACGACGCCGATCTCGAATCGAGTGGCGTTTAGCGAGAATGCCCTTCCAAATCTTGCAGCAGGAGTTACGCACATTCGACTCAACTTTCTCGGCGTTGAGAATGGCTATACAGGCTACACCGAGATCGACGTATTCGGCGTGCGTGTCCCAGAGCCGCTTCGGCAGCCTTACTTATTGCAGGGCTATTGGGTCTCGTCGTGCTTCGACGGCGGCCGTAACTGACGCGTTCATTGCACCTCCCAAAGATGCGGGGTCTGCTAGCCCAAATGGGGCGGCCGACCCCGCACTGTTTTACAGAGCTGCATACTTCGCCGAAACGACGAAGATCGGGATATGATGCGAAACGCCTACCGACATATATTTTCACGTCGCCGTTTCCGCACGAAGCCTCGTGAGCGACGATTGCACATTGAGCCACTGGAGCCCCGGCAGCTACTGTCCGCAAACGTTCTGATCACGGAATTCATGGCCTCCAACAGCGGCGGCCTGCGCGACGGCGACGGGGACTCTTCGGACTGGATCGAGCTGTTCAACGCGGGCACCGTCGCAGTGGACTTGGGCGGCTACTACTTGACCGACAACGCGGACCAATTGTCGAAGTGGTCATTCCCAGCAGGCACAAGCATCGCCCCCGGCGCGACGTTGCTTGTATTCGCTTCGGATAAAGGGACTGCGGGACCGGCTGGCGAGCTTCACACCAACTTTGCGCTTTCGGCCGGCGGCGAATTTCTGGCGCTTGTCGATCCCGACGGCTCGATCGTTTGTTCATGCCTATTCGCCTGAGTTCCCGCCACAACAGACCAATGTATCGTACGGATTATCGATGACGTCCAGCACCACGACGTTGGTCGATGACGCGACTTCGATGCAATACTGGGTGCCAACCAGTGGGATGTCGGATGCGACATGGCGATCGGTTGCATTCGACGACAGCACGTGGGCCGCGGGAGCCGCAGGCATCGGCTATGAAGGCACCCCGGGCGGCAGCAACGATTACACATCGCTTATCGATGCCATCGTGCCGTCAGGCACGACGTCGGCTTACACTCGCTTCAAATTCAACGTCTGCCAATCCACAGGCGTTCAGCAGCGCTTCAATTGGACATGATTTACGACGACGGTTTCGTCGCGTATCTCAACGGCCAGTTGATCGCGGCGGCGAACGCACCGGCTAGCCCTGCCTGGAATTCTGCCGCGGGCAACATCAATCGCGGCGACGAGGTCGTCCTTGCCGACTATGTCGAGCTTCGACGTCACGGATCATCTCGACGCGCTGCAAACGGGCGACAACGTCTTGGCGATCCACGCGCTCAATCAGGCGTCCAGCTCCGACATGCTGATGATTCCACGATTCACCGCGGGAACGGCCGAAGTCGTCGAACCGCTCACGGCGGGCGTCTTTGCCACATCGACGCCCGGCTTGCCCAACGGCCAGGTCCACCTGGGAATCGTCGCGGACACGACCTTCAGCGTCGATCGAGGGTTTTATTCGCTGCCCTTTGATGTCGAGATTTCGACACCGACTCCGGCTGCGACCATCGTGTATACGACGGATGGATCGGCGCCCGCGGTCGACGGCAATCTCAACATTACCAACGGCACGCTCTACAACGGACCGATTCAAATCACCGGCACGACCAACCTGCGCGCTGCTGCCTTCAAGCTTGGCTTTGTGCCGACGAACGTCGACACGCAAACCTACATCTTCACCAGCGACGTCATCCAGCAGACGCATCAGTCGGCGCTGAGCGCCGGCTTTCCGTCGACGTGGGGCGTGCCGCGCCGCCGACTATGGCCTTGACCCAGACGTGATTGGCCCGAACGACCTGTTTGGCGGGATATACGCGGCCGTCATCGAAGACAGCCTGAAGGCCATTCCCACGATATCACTCACGCTCGATAACGCCGATTTCTTCGGCCCGGCGGGCATTTACACCAATATCACCGGCAGCGGCATCGCCTGGGAGCGTCCCACGTCGGCTGAGCTTATTCTTCCCGATGGAAGCGAGGGCTTTCAGATCGATGCGGGACTGCGCATCCATGGCGCCGCTTCGCGAGTCCTGTCGAAGAAGAACAGCCTGCGACTGCTCTTCAAGGACGAATACGGCGACAGCAAACTAGAGTATCCGCTGTTCGGCGAGAGGGGTTGCCGAGTTCGACACGATCGTCCTGCGACCCCATTTCAACGACGGCTGGGGATGGGACGGCGCAGCGGGCGATCCGCTCTTCATTCGCGACCAGTGGTTTCGCGACACGCAGGCGGCGATGGGGCACGCATCGTCGCGCGGCAACGTCGTGCATCTTTACATCAATGGCCTTTATTGGGGATTGTATAACCCCAGCGAACGTCCCGACGATTCGTTCGCGGCGGAACATTTTGGCGGCGACAAATCGGAATACGATGTCGTCAATCACGACGGACTGCATTCGGGGACGCTCGATACCTACAACACGATGTTGTCGCTGGCCCAGGCTGTGAATCTCAGCTTCCGGCGTCGCCGCCAAGAACGCCGCCTACCAGCGGCTGCAGGGAAATTTCGCCAGCGGTGCCGATGACCCCGCGAGCGAAGCCTATTTCGATGTCGTCAACTACATCGACTACATGATCCTGAATCACTACGGCGGCAACAACGACTGGCCGGACCGCAATTGGTTCGCCAATCGACGCCGCGGCTCGGAAAGCGATGGCTTCCGCTTCTTTGCCTGGGATAGCGAGATCGCACTGGCATTGAGCAGCCGCACGAGCATATTCGAGAACAATTTGGGCAAGGGTTCTGGTGCGGCACAGGCCTATGGGATATCTGCGGAACTACGAAGAGTTCCGCCTGCAATTCGCGGACCAGATTCACAAGCACTTATTCAACGGCGGCACACTGTACGTCAATCCTCTCAGCCCGGCGTACGATCCGGCCAATCCACAAAACAACGTACCGGCGGCGCGTTTCGCGGCACTTTCCGACACAGTGTACGAGGCGATCGTCGCCGAGAGGGCCCGCTGGGGAGACCAGCATGTATCGTTCCCGCGTACGCGGAACATCGATTGGCAAACTGAATTGAACTACATGCTCGGCACGTACTTTCGCGACCGACATGATATCGTGCTGAACCAGTGGCGAGCCGCCAACCTTTACCCTTCGACCAATGCGCCTGAACTCATCATCGACGGTTCGCGCTTGCACGGCGGCGAGGTCCGCCGCTGGTGCGCAGCTTGGCTTCCAGAACACGAATTCGGGCTCGCCAGGCGTCATTTACTACACGACAGATGGCAGCGACCCGCGGCTGGTCGGCGGCACCGTGAACGCAGCCAGTGCCCAGACATTTAGTAGCGAGGTGACGCTGACGGAGACGACCCACATCAAGGCGCGAATTCTGCGTGATGGTCAATGGAGTGCGCTGACCGAGGCGACATTTTTGCTCGCAGTCGTTGCCGGCGACTATGACCACAACGGCATTGTCGATACCGGGGACTACCAAGTGTGGAGGAGTGACTTCGGCTCAACTTCCAAGAATGCTGCCGACGGCAATGGCGACGGCCATGTCAACGCGGCTGACTACATCATTTGGCGAAGGGCATTCGGCGTGGTTACAGCGCAGTCGGCGATTAGTGAAATCGCAGAACCGATCGTTCGAGTTTCGTCTGCGTCAGAGGCGGTATTGTCAGCGAATAGCGATCGCGTCGAAAACGGCAGGATGGAAGTGGCAGCGGACGCCAAGATCTACAGCGTTGCTGTAGAATCCGTGCCGCCGATGAGAAGAACGACTGGCGGGCAAAGATTAACGAGCCTGCAGCTTGGAGCAGCGAACGGAGCCGTGGAGCCGTCAGCCAATGCAGAATTTATTGTTCCCCGAACGGCGCGCCTGACTTTATCCCGTCCACCCATTCGACAGTCATTCGGTGCCGGGCTGGCAGCGAACGCCAACCAATACGACGACGCGCTCTTGGCGTGGCTAGCACAAATAAACTCGAAGCAAAACCTCAACGATTTACACGAATCAGGCATGTGGGAACGCAAAGCGGCAAACGGGGCGGACGACTTGCACAACAATTGCGTAGACAACGTACTCGCCCTGTTCGACACCGCTAAAA
>CAWAZX010000034.1:0-17807 GCA_963786455.1 uncultured Planctomycetota bacterium
AGCTCCGCATCCCCAATTGAGAAGCACTCGACAACCGCTTTCCAATCTCCGAGTCGCTCGACGGCTCCGACGCGATGCTCGCGGCCCCGGACCCCGGCGTATGTCATCCTACGGACCAACGACGCCAGACGCGCCGCGAGTTCGGCCGATCTGCTGTCGACGGCCTGCCCAGCCAACGCCACATCAGCCGGCTGGTTCGTCGATTCCGAGGACGAGATACACGGCCTGTTGCGCGAGGCAATTGCCGACGGCTGGCGCCATTTTAACCTTAAAGTCGGCGCAAATATCGCAGGCACGCAGCGGCCGGCCTCGGTAGTTGCCGGCCGGGCGGCGTTAACGACCGGCTGGCAGTGATGCTTTTGCGCTGGAAACGCGGCGTTCCGGTTTGCCTGCACGTGGGCGGCGTGGGACTGTTCGAGCACGTCAATCACCTTATCATGGTGAATTACACTCGGATCGGGGCGAGCCGGCCGCAATCCAAACGTGCCTGCGTGGACGGGGTGTGTAGGTCGGCCTTTCCAGGCCGACGTGAACCTGCGCTTTAAAAGTCAGGCCAGAAAGCCTGACCTACGAATAAATGGCCGACCGGTTAAAAAACAAAACGGCGCTGGTGACCGCGGCCGCCCAGGGCATCGGCAAGGCCACCGCCCTCGCCTTTGCCCGCGAAGGTGCGTCAGTAATCGCGACAGATATTAACGAGGAAGCACTCGCGGCGCTCTCGACTGAAGGGTCCAATCTTCGCGCCCTGAAACTCGACGTTCGCGACCCAGCCGCGATCCAGCAGTTGGCAGGTGAGGAAGGTTCCGTCGACATCCTCTTCAACTGCGCCGGCTTCGTACATCACGGCACGATCCTCGATTGCGATGAGGCGGCTTGGACTTTTTCACTCGATTTAAACCTGACCTCAATGTATCGCATGACCCGCGCCTTCCTGCCGTTCATGCTCGCGGTAGGCCACGGCAACATCATCAACATGTCGAGCGTGGCCTCTAGCGTGACAGGCGTACCAAACCGTTTCGTGTATGGCGTCACGAAAGCGGCCGTGATCGGCATGACCAAATCCATCGCCGCGGATTTCGTTGGCCGCGGCATCCGTTGCAATGCGATCTGCCCCGGCACCGTCGATACGCCGTCGCTCCACGAACGGTTAAGAGCCCAAGGCGACTACGAGTCGGCCCGCACGTCGTTCATCGCTCGCCAACCGATGGGCCGCATCGGCACGGCCGATGAGGTTGCCGAGTTGGCCGTGTATCTGGCGTCCGATGAGTCGGCGTTCACTACGGGGCAGATCCACGTGATTGACGGCGGCTGGACGATTTGAGAAAGAAATGTTCAATGCAAAATGAAAAATGAAGAAGCTATCCGCGGCCTGACATTTTGCATTTTACATTGAACATTTTGCATTCTTTGGCCTTCTGAACAGCACGAGCACATTTACCATGAAACTCCTTCGTTACGGTCCCGCCGGCAAAGAACTGCCAGGTATCCTCGACTCCGCAGACCACATCCGCAGCCTGGTCAACGTCGTGGAAGACATCGCGGGTGAGTCCTTGTCGCCAGCGACGTTTCGACCAGATTCGCGAGCTGAATCTTGAATCCTTGCCGATTGTCGAACAGCCGGTACGCATTGGTCCGTGCGTAGGGCGCATCGGCAAGTTCATCGCGATCGGGCTGAACTACTCGGAGCACGCGGCCGAGACGAATGCGAAGGTGCCCGAGGAGCCCGTCGTGTTCATGAAGGCCACGAGTTGTATCAATGGCCCCTACGACGACATCGTGATCCCGCGCGGCTCAAAGAAGACCGATTGGGAAGTGGAGCTGGGAGTCGTGATCGGTACCAAGGCCAAGTATGTGAGCGAAGCCGATGCGATGCGGCACGTGGCGGGCTTTTGCGTCGTGCACGACGTGTCCGAGCGTGAATTTCAAATCGAGCGCGGCGGCACCTGGGACAAAGGCAAAGGTTGCGACACGTTTGGCCCGATCGGCCCGTGGCTCGTGACCACCGACGAAGTGAGCGATCCGCAGAACCTGCCGCTATGGCTCGAAGTCGACGGCCACCGCTACCAGAACGGAAGTACGAAAACGATGATCTTCCCGGTCCGGAAGCTCGTGAGCTACTTGAGTCAATTCATGTCGCTTTATCCCGGCGACATCATCACGACCGGCACGCCCGCTGGGGTTGGGATGGGGCAGAAGCCGACCCAAATCTTTTTGCGGCCTGGACAGACAGTGCGGCTTAGCGTGGAAGGCTTGGGCGAACAGCAGCAAAGCACGGTGTCGGATACTTGAGGACACGAACGACACGTAAGCTCACGAATTGACCGGCTGCTTATCCGGGTGGAGATAGATAAAGCTCTTGCCGAGGCGGCCGCCGTAATTGCCGGCGGAGATGCGCAACAGGCCGGGCGTGTCGACCGCCGCAGCGATCGCCGCTTGCGTGGCGAAAATGATCGCGGCGAGGTCGCGGCCGTTGATGATGATTTCCATCACCGAGCGGACGCCGGGCGGCAGTTGCGAGTCCGCATCCGGGTTATCGACCAGCGGCGGGCAGTACTTTTCGTACGTGCTGGCGACCATGAACTTGTATTTGCTGCCGGCCTTCGATCCGCTGCCGGCGATGCCGCCCGGAAACGGCATGATGACGCCGGGCACTTGCGAATCGCGGCCACTCCGGCCTCGGCCGCGGCCAGCGCGGCATTCTCGCTTTCGCCAAAGAACCACAGGTTGCCGCCCATCAGCCCGTCGGCGTAGCCGAACCGGCGGTCGAGGACGAACTCGCCGCCGAGCGTTGGGATCCACCACATCTTGCGGCCGAATCGCTCGATCGGCTTTTGAAAGCCGTCGCCGAAGTAGGCGATCTTGCGGCCGATCGTAAAATACTCTTCGGAATCGATCAGATTGAAGCACGCGGCCGTCGGGCAGGTCAGCACGTTCTGGCTGATGCGCACGAGCGCGGCATGCTCCAAGGCCTCGACGCGGTCCTTGCGGAACCGCGGCACGTGCAACTGCACGATCGCGCCCGGCCGGCCGTCGGGCGTGGCGAACGATTCATCGCCGCCCGGGCCGACGAAGCGATCGACGCCCGCTTCGCAATCGCACAGGATCGTGCTCGATGCGTTGCCCGTGGCGGCGCTGGCCGCATGCTCGACCCACTCCGGATCGCGCGCCGTGATGAGGAACTCGACGTAAATGCTGCGAAACGCCTCGGCGTAGGTGTCGTCGATAATGGCGGGCATGTAAGAACCCTAGTCGGCGTGTAACGGTTTAGTCACGAAGCTGCCGGCCTCGGCCTTGGTACACGGCTTGTTCGGTGACGACCTTGTCCATGAACACGTCGTGCGGGCCGACGATCAAATCGTCGAACAACTGGCATTCGTAGCAGAGTCCGACGAGCGGGCAATCTGGCCGGACTCGTTCCAGCAGCCGGTCATAGTAGCCCTGCCCGTTTCCCATGCGGGCGCCTTTGCGGCTGAACGCCACGCCAGGCACAATCACCAAATCCATTTGTTCGGGTTGGAATTCCTTGCCGGGCTCTCCCCAGCGTTCGCGCGGCGGCTCCAGAATCTTCCACTTGCCGACGACCAGCTCGTCCATTCGCTCCAGCCGCCACAGGCCGAGCTTGTTCGCACCGGACATCATCCACCGTGCAATAGGGAACGACGATCCGCTTGCCGCTCGCCAAAGCCGCAGGAATAGCGTGGCGTGTTCGCAATTCCGAGCGGCAGTCGAGATACCACAAGACGGTTTGAGCGGACTTGTATTCCGGCAACTGCATGAGCGTAGCCACCGCAAGTTGGCTAATACGATCCTTATCCTTCTGAGCATTGCGGGCGTCGTAAGCCGCGCGGCGTAAGGCGACTTTTTCCTCCAGCGATGTCGTTTGCGTTTCACTCAACGATAGATACTCCGTCGCGCTTTGTCAGAACGCATTTCATAATCCCTCTTCACGGTCGCTCATCCGGATGAGGGACCGGGGCGAGGCGATGTGAAACCACCTCCAGACAGATTATTCGAGCGTGGCTTGAAATTGACTCGGTGCAAAAAACCTCGGGTTTTTCCTAAGATGGCCAAAATTCCTCCCCGCATATTTGGCCATCTTAGTGGTAAATTGGGCAAGCTTGCAAAGGGCGTCTGGCTCGCCCGATGGTCACACGCAGGCGCTTATCAAACTTCATCGTTTATTGGCTGTGCAGCTCGCAGCGAGGTAGCGTCCCAGCAACTTTTTAGCGATTAGAAAATCTAGGAAGGCCCGTCGCAAGGCCTGTTCGGCCTATTAGCCAGTGTCACGGCTCGTCGTCTTTTTTGCCGGGCCATAA
Source organism: uncultured Planctomycetota bacterium (assembly GCA_963786455.1). Taxonomy (GTDB): domain Bacteria; phylum Planctomycetota; class Planctomycetia; order Pirellulales; family Lacipirellulaceae; genus JABDGM01. Next base: position 4,317 of record CAWAZX010000034.1, read on the forward strand.
GTAAAGCCCGCCATCCGGAGCACCATCTGTTATTAGCGATCTCCCGTCACTCGAGAAAAGAATTTCCGAGGCTCGGACATCCAGACGCAACGTCTCTTCTCCCGTAAAAACATCATAGATGCACACGTGGCCCGATTCGAACGCAACGGCAATCCGCTGAGTATCTGCTGAATAGCGCACGGCCGTGGCACCATCCGCATTAAACTTACGGGTCCAACTGCTTTGATCGATGTCGTATTCGCGGATCTCACCGGCCGCCCACAACAAGACCGTGTCCCCGTCCGGCGAAAAGTAAGCTGCTGTCGGCCTGACGAAACTCCCTAGATCAACCGCCGCGCCGACTGTCAGATCGCACACGTAAACATGACCGTCGTCGTCAGCGCCGCACATTCGCTCGCCATCGCCCGAAATATCGAATACGAATTCCACAGTGTCGAATTGATTAAGGCGGCGTGTTTCGATTCCTTTCCATGACTCTGTATTCCAAGCTTGCAAATGTCCGCGATCAATATGCATAATTTGCGAGCCATCGCGCACAATACGCGTACAATCATTCGTCGTCGCCGTCGTCGAGGGAGAAGACGCTCCACCAATTCGATTCGGGATGGAATAGCGCGAGGGTCCCATTGTGCCACCAGGGCCTGTGCGGTCTCTGGGAACGGAGTGATCGACGCCGGCGCCGGTGCCAGTGCAATGGCCCGCGCAACTTGGTCACGCGACGACAACCTTCCGGTCGTTAGATTCCAGACCAGGTTCAAACCGTCGAGGTAAACACAATTCAAACTTTCGCCGTCTTGCAGAAAAGCGAAGCCCCACAAGCCGGTTTCTTGGAGAAGTGAAAAACCCCATCTACCACGAGAGGCACGTGACCGTGGCTCTGGCAAGCTCAAGTGTTGACGTGAAGAGCCGTGGTTGATGTCCCACACGCGGACCGTCCCGTCGTTACCAACCGACGTCAATGAGTCGCCAGACGGAGACCAGGCGACTTGCCATACCGAACCGCCCTCGTGACCAAAAAAGCGATGCACGAGCTTTCCCGATGGGAACTCGAAAACACAGACGGAGGTATCATCCGATGATGTCGCGATCTGATCGGCTCGTGGAGAAAAGGCAATGCAATTCACACCTGCCCCATGGTCCTTCAATACGTTCACTAGCACGCCGTCTCGCAGTCGATAGATGTGTACGTATCGAGGCCAAACAGGCACCAACAGATATTCCTCATCCGGAGACAGCGTGGCGCCGTGGCGTGGATCCACAACATCGATGCGACGACTCTCAATCCATGTATCTTGCTGACGATTCCAAACCGTAGCGAAGTTTTTAACAAATACTACTGCGGTGCGTCCCGATTGCCCTGCGATGACAGCCTGAAAGACTTCCTCTGGTGGTGGCCAGGCTGGCCGCAAGGTTCCACTCGGCATATCCCACACGAGCGTTTGTCGCCGGCCCTCGGCTTCGCTAGAGAGTGATCCCAGTAGTTTGCCACCGTCCAGGAACGCGCATGCGTCGACCGGAAACGGATGTGGAAGTGTCAGCACGGGTTTGCGTTCGCGCAGGCTCCAGACCTTAACCGTCTTGTCGCCACTCGAAGTTGCAAACGTATCGCCATCGGGCGAGAAGACAAGGCAGCTGATGTCGCTCTGATGCTCATGGAGCACGGCTTGCTCCTTTCCGCTGGCCGTGTCCCACAATCGCACCGTTCCATCTGCACCACCCGAGACAATGAATTGGCCGTCCGGAGAGTAAGCCACCGAATACACGCGGCCGGTATGTCCGCGTAGAACTCGATGTGGCAAGTTAGCGAGATAATTCAGATGATACCATTCAAAATGCCGCAGGCCGGCGTCGGGCGTAGCATCTGCGTAATACATCAGCATTTTTTGGATGATCTTTGGATTACCCTCGTGCCATGCCTGCTGTGCAGTTCTCATACGAGACGCATATAGCAAGCGATGTTTCGTTGCTTCCTCGCCGAGGGCCCGTTGGCGTTCTTGGTTTGCCAGTGTGCGCAGCTGAGTGGACTCCTCCACAAAACGGCCAGTGTCTTCAATTCGGCGCAGCGTTGATTCCCAGGATCATGCTCGCCGCGAGGAGTGACACCACGCACAGCGCGGCGATCGCTGGTCGACGGCGCAGTCCATTTCACGAGTCGCGCTGAGGCCGCCAACGGGCGAGCCACGGTCGGTCGGCCTTCCAGGAATCGTCGCAGGTCGTCCGCTAATTGGACCGCTGTCGTGTACCGTTCCGCGGGTTTGTGGGCCAAACATTTCATCGCGACGGCCTCGAGATCCCGCGGGACGTTCCGCCGCAACTCCGCGGGGCAATTGGCTCACCCACAAGCAACTGGCGGAGGCGTTCGACATCCGATTGCCCGCCGTAAGGAGGACTGCCAGTTAACAACTCGAACAGAATGGCGCTCGCGCATAAACATCGGTACGGACATCGATGCGACTGGTTTCACCTGCCACTTGCTCAGGCGCCATGTAGGCCAGGGTGCCAATCACGGCTCCCGTCCGCGTTCGATCGCCGCCGTCCTGCTCCAAGAGCTTGGCCATGCCGAAGTCGGTCAGTTTGGGCGACCAGCGACGCCGCATCGATGCGTCGCCGCTGGCTTCCGTCATCATGACGTTGCTCGGTTTAATATCCCGATGCAGGACGCCGCGGCTGTGCGCATGCTCGACGCCGCCGGCGAGCTCCAAAACAATTGTTGCTGCGTCGACTGGCGACACGCTGTTTTGTTGTGCACGAAGCCACTGCGCCAGCGTCATGCCCGGACAATACTCCGATGCAAGATAACAAATCGAATTGTCCTCACCGACTTCATACACAGGCACCAGATTGGGATGACTGAGCCGCGCGGCCGCCTCTGCTTCACGCAGGAATCGTCTGCGCAGGTCATCGTCCAAGAGCGCCTGGAAACGTGGAATCTTGAGCGCAACCTTGCGGCCCAGTTGCGGATCATGCGCAAGGAACACGATCCCCAAGCCGCCGCGCCCCAGCTCGCGTTCGATAATAAAGCGACCTAGCCGGCGCAGGCTCGAAGCAGGGAGCACGGCAGCTTGGAGCATGGAGTAAAGTGCCCCGACTCCGTGCTCCTTGCTCCCCGCTCCCTGCTATTCCGCTGCGGCGCGCTCGATCCAGCAATTCGAGACATACCTTGATCGCTGCCCACTCTGCCGCCAAATGAGGATCCAGCTCCGCGGCCGTACTGTCAAACGCATCGGTCGAGGCGTCCGCCGCGAGTGCGTCGTCGTAATCTGCCATGAGATCGACCAGCAACTCTTCTCGCTGCTCGAAATCGGGTGGATTCATGGCTGATCCTACAGTTCGGCCTGCAACCGCCGCACGGCCCGGCCCCACATCTTTCGCACCGCATCGGGCGTGGCTTCAAGCTGGGCCGCAATCTCCACAAACGTCTGTCGCTCCCAAGTTCGCAGAATCAACACGTCCTGCATGGGCTTAGGAAGCCGCTGCAGTGCCTCCCGCAGCCGCTGCGAATCATCGATCGCGATCAGCGCCTGCGCCGGCGCTGCGGCGTGAACTGACAAACTCCGTTGCTCAACCGCGTCACCAGCTTCGAGGGACTCTTCCCGCTCAATGTCCCGCTTCAATGTGCCGCGATAATGGCGGACGTTGTTGCACAGCCGGTTCGTAAGAATCTTCGTGAGCCACGCCAGCAGTTCCCGTTCGGATGTACCGTGAAAATGCGAAAAATCCTGGTGCGCCGCCAGAAACGTGTCCTGAACGAGGTCGGACGCACCCACCTTCGGCCGCAGATCCGAATCAAGCGAATCGTTGGCCACCAGGAGTAGGTACCGCCGACATCGCTCCAACAACTGCCCCAGCGCCAGCTCCGACCCGCCGCGAGCCTGCTCGATCAGCTGCCCAAAACCTTCGCCAAGCGACAGCTCGCCGGTACCCCTCGCACAGTCCGCCCCGCCATTTCGGTTGTCTACCCCATCCACCATAGGACCGCTTCGCTTCATAACCGGACAAGAAAAGTAGGAGTTTCGATATTAACCGAGCCAGCAGCCGGCAGCAACTTATTTGGCCGGTTGAAGAAGTGGACGGGGGAAAAAAAATTCGGCGAATATTTTCGCATCGGCGTCCAGTCGGTCCCAAGAAAGTTCTCTAGGACCTAGAAGCACTGCGCGAATCGCACATCCCACGGCGGTAGGAATGCGCACATCGGGCCAATTCGACGCACAGTAGCTCGTTGATTCATTGAATTCTTTCTTCCGGCTTCCACATTTGAACTAAGGACTGACACGATGGCACATCGTCCGCAAATCATGAACCGGCATCCTCGCGTCCAAATTGCAAGGCGATCAACGTCGTTCAATCGCCAATCGCGGCGCCATCGAAGGCTCGCCACTACGCTACTCGGCTTCGAAGCGCTCGAGGACCGGCGTGTTCTGGCGCCAATTTCTTGGGACGGCGGCGCTGGCACTTTCAATTGGAGTGATGCGGTTAATTGGAGTAACGATGCCTTGCCGGGATCAGCTGACGATGTTGTTATCAATGCCGGCAACAATATGGTGGTTTATTCGGGGCTGACAACTCATATCCGAAGTTTGTCAAGCTCAAGCGCATTTTTAATCGACGCAGGCTCATCTCTCAAGCTCACCACCGACTCGACGGTGCAGCGCCAATTCCATAACAACGGAACTGTAGAAATACTGTCCGGCACCTTGGATCTGAGAGATGGCGGCCACAGCACTGGATCGTTTCTTGGTGCTGTCGGATCATTTTTGACGTTTCGCGCGGCACACACACTTCGCGCGAGTTCACAAATCTCAGCAGATCACGTAACTCTCGACACTTTTGGCCAAACGATCGACATCGCCGGCAGTTACCACGCGACAAGTAGTACGATCATCGGTGGAAATGGAGGAGTGAACCTACGGGGCAGTATTTCAAGCGTTGGAAGTCTAGTTGAAATCGGAGGTGGGTTGGACCTTGATGACAATTCCATAAGCACCGCTGTCCTGAAGATCAATGGCGGTTCGCTCGCTGGCAATGGTGTAGTGCACGTCACGGAACGCTTCGACTGGAACGGCAAATTGATCCAGAGTTCAGGCACGATAAATGTCGCCGCGGGTGCCACGATGAATTTGTCCACGGGATGGTTGGCCGGCTGGACCATTAACAATTACGGAGACGCTACCTGGGTATTTGGCTCGATGGCCTGGGGAGACGGTGCCGAGTTCAACAACTATGGCAGCTTTGACGCCCAAGGTAATGCCAACCCCATAGGCATTGGGCACATCGGCTATCTGGGTACCGGCGCAAGCCCCCCTTGGGAGATCGGAATTCGGCCGGAATTCAATAATTACGGGAGCTTCACTCGCTCCTCAGGTACCGGCGAGATGCTGATTGCATTCAATCCCGGACCCGGCATCGCCTTCAACAACTCGGGAAGCGTCGTCGTTGAGTCCGGTACTTTGAACATGGCGGCTGGCGGCACCAGCAGCGGTACATTCGTGGGCCTGCCGGGAACCACGCTAGTTTTCGGCAGTGACCACATCCTAACTTCGACTTCCGATATCTCGGCGGTCGATGTCATTTTCGATCACGGCGGTAGTGATGTTTCCGGAAGCTATGAAGTAACTGGCAGGACATTTTTGAATGCTGCCGGCGTCGAGTTTAGAGGCACCGTCAGCAACGTGGGCCACTTGCTCGATGTCAATGTTAGTAATCTGATACTGCATGGCCAAACGATTGACATGGATACCCTGAAACTCCATGGGGCGGACGTCTTTGGCACCGGTACGATCAATGTTGCTCAGCGATTCGATTGGAACGGCAATGTAGGTCGCGGAGGTCACGGGGCAGGCACCCTGAATGTGGCAACTGGCGCGGACCTCAACATACTTGGCGGTGGGTTACACCAGTGGACGGTGAACAACTATGGCGACGCTACCTCCACGGCGACATTTTTCACGATTGCGGCCGGCGCCGTGTTCAACAACAACGGCTCCTTCGACATCCAAGGAAACCCAATCTTCTTCCACTCGGGCGGAGGGGCGTCATTCAATAACCATGGAACCTTCACTCGCTCCTCCGGCAGCGGTGACGCTCTGTTCATGTTCGGGCCCGGACCCGGCATCGCCTTCAACAACTCGGGAAGCGTCGTCGTCGAAACGGGAAGCGTGACCTTTGACGGAGGCTATACCCAAACCGATGGCCGGACACTACTCGACGGCGGCCAAATCAAATCGCGAAGTCCGTTCAATTTTCAAGCGGGAGGGTTGGAAGGTGATGGGGCAATCATCGGTGACGTCGGAAGTAACGGAATAACCAGTCCAGGGATCAATCTCGATTCCTCTGGTCTCATTTCCGTGTCTCAGGATTTCGAGCAGAGCAATAACGGTCAGCTGCACATCGAAATCGGTGGCGGCTCGAACGGCTTTTTGGGCACTCGCGAGTACGACCAGTTGGATGTAACCGGGGGAGTGCGACTTGCCGGCAGTTTGGAAGTCAGTCTTTTCAACGACGTCGAAATTGCAAGGAATCAGGAGTTCGTGATCATCCGTAATGCTGGCACTGATGCAGTCATTGGAAGCTTCCAAAATACGTCGATCGCGATTGGGCCCATTGAATTTGTCGTTCTTTACAACGGCGGCGACGGAAATGACGTCGTACTTAAAGTTGTCAGCGTTACGCCGCCCGTGCTGACGATTAATGCAAATGATCGAGCGAAAATTTATGGCGACGCTGTAAACTTCGTCGGCACAGAATTTGTTACCGACGGCCTGCAGGAGGAAGACACGGTTACGGGCGTGACGCTCACCAGTCCCGGCGCCGCCGCCAGCGCGCCTGTCGGCGGCTCTCCGTACCCGATCGTGGCAAGCAACGCTGTCGGCAACGGATTGGAAGATTATGACATTGTCTACGTCGACGGCAGCCTGACAGTGAACCGCAAGGCACTCACAATTACCGTCAACAACGCAACATGGCAAATCGGTACGCCTTTTCCTCAATTCACGGTCAACTACGACGGCTTCGTCCTCGGCCAGGACGCAAACGTGCTGGGCGACTCTCTCGTATTTGAAACGCCGGCCAACTCCACCAGCAATGTAGGAACCTATACCGTTACCGCTGGTGGGTTATCCTCTACCAATTACGCAATAACGTTCGTGCCTGGGACGCTTACCGTTACGCCGCAAATCGTCGACATCAACATTCGACCAGAGAGCCTAAACATCAATCAGAACGGCGCTATCTCGCTCGTCATCCACGGGTCGTCGACGTTTGACGTGGCAGGAATCTCCATCTCGTCTCTGGAAGTTGTTGGTGTTTCGATTGATGTGTTTCAGTACGGGTTGATCGATGGAAATTCGGATGGAACTTCGGACTTGTTGCTTCATTTCAGGACGTCCGATGCGCTGAAGGCCGCGTTGACGGAAATGTTTTCGGATTTGCTCGGGGTTGATGAGGCCGACGATCACGTCTATTCAAATCGACAAGATGCATCCATCGCGATCGACGGCGCGTTTGGCGATTACGGCCAGGAATTTGAGGGACGCGATTCCCTCACGCTCTTCCTTGCGGGCAACTCGCTACGGACCTTGCTTGAATCGCTAGGTATTTAGTTGCAGCACGCAGGAATGTCGCCGTGTGTTTGTAGTGGGCGGTGAAGGTTTCTACGCAAAAGCTGCCCGTTGAGCGGAGAGACACGCTCGGCGGTTACGTGTGCGCGTTGGAACTCGGGGATGTACCCGCGGCTGCCGGTAACGCCAATACGATGGCCGACGTATGGCTGCAGGTTGACGTCGGGTGACGGCGTGACGAACGATACGACCTGGCCGCGTTCGTTGAGTAGTGCGAACTGCGGTGCACCGGTCCGCTTCGAGACGACTGGCCGCAGGATGCCGACGGCGTCGTAGCCGAGGCTGTCGGCTGACGGCTGTTGGCTGTCTGCGATCGGCGTGATTGGAGGTTGGCCGGGTGGTGCGGCCACTGTACCAGTTGGAGCACCGCGATAGCGTCGGCCGATCGCAGCAAAGCGGTCGATCTTGGCCAGCGTCGACTGCACCGCTTGGCGCTCGTCGGCGGTTTTGGCCGGTGCGAGGAGCTGCTCGACTTCGCGGGCCAGCGGGTCAATCTGCCAGGTGGCTGGCGGTTCGGCGACGATTCGCGAAAGCTTCAACTCAACGCCAGTCAGGCGTCGAGCCAATTCGTCGCCCAACGGACCGGTTGGTTGCGGCGAAGGTGCGTTCGCAGGGGACGGCTGCGATGTCGTTGCAGCGACTGTATCGGATGCCAGGGTCGGCGTCTTGCTTTCAGCGCTATCGGCAGCCAACAGGGGCGCAACCGCTTCCATTGGCAGAGCATCGGCTGGCGCGGCACGCCATTCCTGCTGCGCCGCCGGTTGCGACTCGGTTGCTTGCACGACAGGGGTGGCGCCGGGAGCTGCGCTCTCAGTGGTTGCCGCGACAGTAACGATCGGCGGCACCAATTGTTCGACCGGCTGGGGTTCATCTGTTGATGGTTCACCCCGCGGAGCCCGGTCGGTTTGTGCGAAGTGTCGGGATTGGATCCAACGGAACTCGCCGGCTGGCGGCGCAATCTTGTACCACGTCTCGCCGTCGATCGATTGCTCACCGATAATTTCCACCACTTCGCCCTTCTTCAGTCGTATCTGCACGGCGTTGCGCTGGTCGCTGACGCGACTGCCGATGCGCGAGGGGACATCGTCCTTTTCTACTTCGGCCAGGCCATTGTCGAGTCGTTTCACATGCCGCGCGAATACCCAACTGAAACTGTCCTCTGGCGGACGGATTCCCAGCCAGCCGTCGGCGCATCTCTCGATACACTTCCACGACGTCACCCTGGGCAAGCGTATCTGTGGGGTAGTAGTTTTCTCCTGGCCCACTGTGCACCGGGCGCACGGGCGTGACGATTCGCGCTTCGTACGGCCGTGTGATTTCCGCCGCATGCGGCCGATTCGCGAGAACCGCGAACAGCAGGACGACGGCAAGCCGGGTTAAGCAAACGCAATGGAATTGAAGTCGGCGCATGCGATTGACTCCGCACAATTGGCGCGACAATGAGGCGCAATTCTACAATCGAGAAAGAGTGCGGCTTCTAGCCGAATCGGCCGGCAGGTTCAAGGGCAATCGCCAGCTGACACCGTGGTTGCTGGTTCACGAGAATCGGAGTTGATACGATGAAGTGATGCTAGCTCGTTGAAGCCGTTGAAAGCCGCAATGCAACTGACCCGTCTTGGTCCTTACGAAATTGGTGAGCCGCTGGGTAAAGGCGGCATGGGCTCGGTGTTCGAGGCGGTCGACACGCAAACCGGGCAGCAAGTGGCCATCAAGGCACTGTCGCCGCACCTGGCGATGGCCGAAGGATTTCGTGAGCGGTTCGAGGCGGAGATCGAATCACTCAAAATCCTCCGCCACGAAGGCATCGTCCGCCTGTATGGTTACGGCGAGCAGGACGGCGTCTTGTTCTATTCGATGGAGCTCGTCGAAGGCATGAGCCTGGAAGACGAGCTCAAGGCTGGCCGGCGGTTCAACTGGCGCGAAGTCACCAGCATTGCAATTCAGCTTTCGCTCGCGCTGAAGCACGCCCACGATCACGGCATCGTGCATCGCGACATCAAGCCGGCCAACATCCTGCTGTACGGCGACGACCGCGTGAAGCTGGCCGACTTCGGCATCGCCCGGCTGTTCGGCACAACGCAGCTAACCACGGCGGGCGGCGTGCTGGGCACCGCCGATTATATGTCGCCGGAACAGGCCGACGGCCGCCCGGTGACGGCTCGCTGCGATCAATACAGCTTGGGCGGCGTGATGTACGCGCTGTTGGCTGGGCGGCCGCCGTTTCTGGCCAGGAACTTGCCGCAGATGCTGCAGCTCCAGCGGTTCGCCAAGCCCGAACCGGTGCGCCGCTACGCGCCGGATACGCCGGAGCAGCTCGAGCGCGTGATCATGCAACTGCTGTCGAAGAATCCGGCAGAGCGGTTTCCCAACACGCAAGTGCTCGCGCGGCACCTGCAGGCCATGGTCAACGCTCTGTCACGGCCGGCGTCGGACGATTTCGCTTTGGCAGGCGAACACCCTGCGACAGACGGCACGGAGGAGGACCTGATTCAATTATCGGCTGCCGAAGTAACTCAGTTGGAAGTGGATCAGCAGCGAAAGCGGCCCATTGTGTCGCCCGAAGCGAGCCCCAAAGAGAACGCGCACGCCACCCGATCGCAGGACGCAATCACCATGGCTGCCGACGAATTGCTGGCCAACCGTTCATCGGACGTCGTGCCGGCGAGTTCTTCGCCGGCGCCTGTCGCCAAGGCGCAGCCCGTCGTCGAACGGCCGACCCGCTTCACGACCGTGGAAGAGGATGAGCTGCGGCGGCGGGCCGAAGCGCAGCGGTCCTGGATTGTCGTCGCCACGCAATTGGCGGCGCTGGCCGCGGTGCTGGCTGGCATGGGCGCCGTCGCGATGTATTTGTCGCGCCCGCCGTCGGCCGATGAATTGTATCGAACGATTACGGCTCGGCGCGTCGTCGCCGACGAGGCTTCCGTGGCAACCACGGAGCGGGAGATTAATGCGTTTCTCGAGCGCTATCCGGATGATCCACGGGTGGCCAAAGTTGCAGGTTATCGCGACGAGATCTTGTTGGATAAGGCCGACGCAGGTTGCAGCGCGAGGCCCGCGGCGGATCGTCCGATCGACCACTGCTGCCCGTCGAGCGGCTCTATCTACAAGCCGTTGATACCGAGGCAACTGTGCCCGACGTGGCGATCTCGACGCTCCAGTCGCTCATTGATTTATACGCCGAAAATGCTCCGGAACATGCGAGCAACGGGACTGCAAATAGCGGAGATCGAGCGAATGGACAGAGCCGCGCCGCCGTTGTGGTGCAATTAGCCCGGCGCCGGCTCGCTGAATTGCAGAAAGACATTGCCAAACGGCGGGACGCGCAGCTGGCCGAGATTCAGGAACGGCTCGAAACGGCGTCGCGACTAGTGGCAAGCGATCCGAAGAAGGCAACGGCAATGTACCGCGCGATCATCGATTTGTACGAGCACCAGACGTGGGCGGCAGAAGCCGTAGCCCAAGCTCGTGAGCGGCTCGAGCGGATGGAAACGACGAATGACGAATGACGAATGTCGACCGACCGCGAGAAGTCACGCGATATTTCAGCGTGCCTTGCAGCTCATGCCGGGCGGCGTCAACAGCCCGGCGCGGGCGTTCGGCGCCGTCGGCGGCGAGCCGATCGTTGTTCGAGCGCGGCGAGGGCGCGTATCTGTGGGACGTCGACGGCAACCGCTACATCGACTACGTCGGCTCGTGGGGGCCGATCATCCTGGGCCACGCGCATCCGGCCGTGGTCGAAGCGGTGTCGCGAGGCAGCCGCCGCGGCACAAGCTTTGGTGCACCGACCGAAGCCGAGAACGAGCTCGCCGAACTGATCATCGAAGCCGTGCCGAGCATCGAGAAAGTGCGGCTCGTGAGCTCCGGCACCGAAGCCACGATGAGCGCGATCCGCCTCGCCCGCGGTTTCACCGGCCGCGACGTGATCGTCAAGTTCGCCGGCAACTACCACGGCCACGTCGATAGCCTGCTGGTGGCGGCCGGCAGCTCGGCGGCGACGCTTGGCGTGCCCAATTCGCCCGGCGTGACGGCCGGCACGACGCCGCGACACGCTGGTGCTGCAATACAACGATGTGGCTGGGCTGCGAACGGCTTTCACGGCACATGGACGCGAATCGCCGGCGTGATCTTCGAGCCGGTCGTCGGCAACATGGGTGTCGTCGTGCCCACGCCGCGAGTTTCTCGTCGCATCTGCGAGATGTGACACGACAGCACGGCGCACTCTTGATTTGCGACGAAGTGATGACCGGCTTCCGCGTGGCCTACGGCGGCGCGCAGCAATTGCTCGGACATCGATCCGGACCTCACGACGCTCGGCAAAATCGTCGGCGGCGGCCTGCCGGTCGGGGCGTACGGCGGCCGGGCCGATGTGATGGATCACGTGCTGCCGGCCGGCAAAGTGTTTCAAGCCGGCACGCTCAGCGGCAACCCGCTGGCCACCGCCGCCGGCTTCGCCACGCTTCGCGCGCTGCGCGATAATCCGCCGTACGAACGACTGGAGTCATCGAGCCGCCGCCTCGAAGCCGGCCTGCGCGAAGCCGCCGCAATCATCGCGGCATCGCCGCACCAACTCGCCCGCGTCGGCAGCATGATGACACTGTTTTTCAACGAGCAGCCGGTTGCCGATTGGCCGACGGCCAGCCGCTGCGACACGGCAAGATTTGCAAGGTACTTCTGGGGCATGCTCGAGCGCGGCATCTACTTGCCCTGCAGCCAGTACGAAGCCCTGTTCGTATCCGCGGCCCACACGGAGAAGGATATTGAATCGACCATTGCGGCAGTCCGCGAAGTGCTGAGCTCGATCTAATAATATTGCCAAGTGAAAGGAAAATGTGATGTCCGATCCTGTTAAGCTCTACGACGAAGCCGACAAACTCAAAGATGCCGGTAAGCTGGACGAAGCCGTTGCTAAGTTCAACGAAGCGCTGGGCGTCGACCCGAACTACGCGCTCGCCCACTCGGCACTGGCGGTCGTATTGCAGAAGCTTGGCCGGCATGACGAGGCCATCGCCCACGCCCGTAAAGTGTGTGAGATCGAGCCGAACGATCCGTTCAGCTTTACGGCGCTGAGTGTGACGTATCAGCGGGCATACGCCGGCACGAACAACCTTGGTTACATCCGCATGGCCGAGGACGCGATGGAGCAAAGCCGCATTCTGCAAAGCCGGCGATAGCTGACGACGGGGTCAGCTATTGTCAGACGCTCGAGGTAGAGCACGCAGATTCAATAATTGGACCTGTCTCCTTGGCGGCGCGAACCTGCCAGCGCAGCGGATGTCTACGTGAGCGGTCGGTCATTGTTAATAACCGCTCTTTGTCGCCGGTGCGCGCCATGGACCCGTGGAAAGAATCTGCCGCGTGGGAAGAATGCCGCGATGCGGATGCACAGTGGGCCAAATTGGAAGGCAAGAGTGCGCAGATGACCGAGGACCTCGTGCGTGATCAGACCCGACGCACAGGCCGATCCGTCGGTGCACCCATGTTGTTTGGAGCCGGCGTGCGACTATTCGCGTGGTTAGTTGAAACCTGGTGGTATCTAACGCGGCGGTAGAAACGTCGTGACCTATGGTGGCACACCTTTCGTGAACACTCTGATTGCGTAGTGTGGTTCTGCGAACCAGGCCTGAAAGGCCGCGCTATGATAGCCCAGGGGCGAAGCCCCGGACGAAAGTTCCCAAAAACATTGAAGCCCTGAAAGGGCGGCGCTACAAAACCTAAACAGATGGGAGACGTTAGCGCGCCCTTACAGGGCTTACATCTTGTTGCGTGATCGTTACCCAGGACTGCGTCCTGGGCTGCCGCAGCGCGGCCTTTCAGGCCGGACGTCGCATGGCACTGGCACGATAGGTTCATGTGGCGCCAACGTGCTCAAAGCCCG
>CAWAZX010000035.1:0-7617 GCA_963786455.1 uncultured Planctomycetota bacterium
ACGCAGAGCGCGGACCACGGACTGAAGCTGGCCAATGTCCGCTTCGCCGACAGGTGCAGGCCGACATAGATATCTTCTTCGTCTTCATCCGTGAGCCGCCTTGCCGCAGATTTCCCAGAGGACATGGCCGAAGACTCCGGCTCGACAGGGGGCCTATTGCCTGAAAACCGTATGCCCTTAATGTTAACGATCGCCGGTGCAGGAAACCAGCTATACCCAGCGACCTGACGTCAGGCAATCGTTCGCCCGGCCACTGAAATGCTAGCGATAAACTCTGATCTCATGGGATTTGATGTGCACCTGGCAAGCCCTAACAACCGAGTCTGACGCCGACGACAACCGGCATCACCAGAAATAGCGTTACCCACTATTCGTAGTTTTCATCGCCGAACTCCTTATTGATCGAAAAACGCCGCTGTTGCCGCTTGTCCACTCCGGGCAAGTCCACAGCAACCGCGGACCCACCAACACCAGGCGATTCACGCCTGAAAACATCGAGGTTTTGAATTCCCTATCACCTCCTTTCATTGGCCAGCGATTGCGACAACTCGTGTGGCGTCGGTGGTGGATCGTCGGCGAATCCGCAGACTAATGCCAGTCGCCACAGAGGTACGCGTTGACAATGCATGTGCGCGGCCTTTCATGCGAAACGCAAGTATCGATCGGCGCAGCAACAATCGCTGCATATTGCACGAATCGACAATCTCCAAGCCACGATGGTGGCGTCCAACAAAAAGAGTGCGCCGGCGATTTAATGTCCCCATTCCTGACAGGATGGCAACGACGGCCTGGCGGGCGAGTGCACGGGCGTTCCGATACCCGGTGCGCATCAGTTGATACTATCGCCGGCAAGTAAGCAAGGACCACGCGAAGTTAATTCTCGTAGCAATGGCAGCTTTCCCGATCCGGCCAGCCGGGCAAACTAACGCGCTATTCGCGCAAATTCCGCATCGATGCTTTGTTCGTGCCCGAAAGCACGCAGCTACCCAATATCGGCGGGGGTGTCTAGTGTCAAATCCCCCCTAGCGGTAGCGACTGTCTTGAATTTCAAGTGGGGGAAGTCTCTTTCCAGGGTGATTGGTTCTTAAGCATGGCATTGAGGATGAGGAGCAGCTTGCGCATGCAGGCCACAAGCGCGGTCATTTTGGCTTTGCCGCGCTCGAGGAGTTGGTGGTAGTAGCTGCGAATGAACTTGTTGTGCTTAGTGGCAGTGAGGGTCGCCATGTAAAGAGAGCGCCTGACTTGTGAGCGCCCACCGCCGATCATGCGTTTACCACGGAGCGAGCCGCTGTCTCGGTTGATGGGCGCCAAGCCCACGAGCTTGGCGGCCTGTCCACGATTCATGGCGCCCAGTTCCGGCAGCTCGGCCAACAATGCCGCCGCCGTCACCACGCCGACGCCTGGCACAGTGACTAAGAGCGCAAGCCGCTGGCGGAGCACAGGATCAGCGCTGGTAAGTTCGGTAAGCCGCCGATCCAATTCGCGAAGCTGCCGGTCGTAGAAGTCAATCGCCTCCTGGATCGACTCTCGCGCTTCGGCGTCGGGAGCTGTCGCCAGGCGGTTCTTCTCTTGCGTGAGCGAGTGGACCACCTGCTGACGACGAGCGCGCAGTGTCCGCAGTCGCTCCTGGGCCGGCGTGGGAGGCTCATCCGGCTCGGGATGGAACGTCGCGGCGAAGCGAGCGATCATGCCCGCATCGATCGCATCCGTTTTGGCCAGCTCACCTGCGGATCGGGCGAAGTCGCGAATTTGTCGCGGGTTCACCACGCTCACCCGGAAGTTCCGCTTTTGCAGCGACGCACGCAGCGATCGCTCGTAGCCGCCGGTTGCTTCCAGACAGACCAGCTGTGCCTTTAGCTTCTCCAGCCAGGCCATGAGTTCTGCCAGCCCGGCCGCGTCGGCCATGAACCGACGTACGCCACGACGCCCTGCGATCGCGACGTCCCAATGATGCTTGGCGACATCAATTCCAACATATAGCCCTTTCAAAACGGCTTCCATCGTGCGATCCTTCCTTGCGTATGCGAGCTCGCCCCAAAAAGCGGCTCCGACGACTGTTCGGACTCTACGACAGGCGGCCAGTCGGCGATCTAGCTACCGGCACGGTCTCGAAGACCCAGGATGGCACGATCTGCCGACCGGCCGCCGTGTTCTGCTACGTTCGCTTGCGCTCACTCCGCAGAACACGGCGGCTAGTAGCAGACCACCGCTACGAAGAAGATACAAGGATGCATCGGCAATCTGCAAACGGGGCGGTGGTTACACTTCGTCAAAGGGAGCCCCTTTCTCTTATGCCGCAAGTCACTTGCACACTGGCGCATCTTGCTTTGTCACACCGTTGCTCGAAGTAACATTTCTCTTAAATCAGGAACATGACATGAAGAAAAAACAGTTTACGCGTGTGCTACTTGTCTGTTGCATGAGCTGTTTCGTGTCGAATGCTTGTCGTGCCGACCAGGCCGACGAGGAAGCGGCAATCCGTAAAAGCGACGATGCTTATGTCGAGGCGTACAACAAGCAGGACGCCAAAGCCCTGGCCGAGTTGTGGTCGCCCGAGGCGGTCTACGTCGACCCGGAGACCGGCGAGGAGGCTATCGGGCGCGAAGAGATCGAAAAGGAGTTCGCCGAGACGTTCGAAGGCCTGAAGGACGCCAAACTGGAAATGGATGTCGAGGCGATCAAGTTTCTGTCGCCCAACGTTGCCATCGAAAGTGGCACCGCTCGCGTCGTCCGGCCGAATGAGGAGCCAGATGAGTCGACCTACTCGGCGCTCTTCGTGAAGCGCGATGGCAAATGGCTGCTCGATCGCGTCACGGAGGAAGAGCCGCCGGCTAGCTCCGCCGCCTTCAAACTACGAACACTTGAAGGATCTCGAATGGATGGTTGGCTCGTGGATCGATAACGACGAAGATGACAATGCCACGATCCAAACCGATTGCGACTGGACGAAGAACAAGAATTTCATGACCCGCTCGTTTGCGGTTGTCGTCGGCGATCAGGTGGACATGGCGGGGATGCAGATCATTGGCTGGGATCCAGTGGCAAAACAAATTCGCTCTTGGGTGTTCGATTCCGACGGCGGCTTCGCCGAAGGCAAGTGGACTCGCAAAGGCGATCGCTGGTTGATCCAGCAAACTGGCACGCTGCCGGATGGCAGCAAATCGTCGGCCGTCAACATTATGAAACAGATCGATAACGACTCGTTTACCTGGCAATCGGTGCAGCGCTCGGTGAACGGAGATATCCTGCCCAACGTTGACGAGGTAACGGTCGTCCGCAAGCCGGCCGAAGGACAAACAGTATCGTCGCCTTAAAGGTTCGAATTCCAAACCAACTCTTTCACATAAATGGTGCTGCCATGAAGAAGTTGTTGATCGTTATCGTCGCAATTGCGGTGTGTGTCTGGCTGGCGAGTGACCTGTGGGCCCGCGGTGGCCGCGGCGGCGGGGGTGGCGGGGCGGGGGGCGGCGGCGGTGGCGGCGGTGCGCCGGTGGTGGCGGTGCAGCGCCGAGTGGTGGCGGTGCGCGCCCGAGCGGTGGGCGCATCAGGGGTGGCAGTGGTGGATCGCGCAATTTTGCTTCCCGTACGCCGTCGATGTCACGACCATCAAATTCAAACGTTCGAAGACCGAGTGGCGGCCAAGTTGCAAACAGTCGGCCCGCGATGGGCAATTTGCCCACGCCGGGCAAGTCGCCCGGGCGCGGGGGCTGGAAATCGGCCCGGCGCAGGCAACATTGCCAACCGGCCGAATACGGGTAATCGACCCGGCGGAGGCAACGTTGCCAATCGGCCGAGCGTGGTACTCGGCCGAGCACGGGCACGCGGCCAGGCGCAGGTCCAGGATCGATCGCCGGGAACCGACCAGCCGCCGGCGCACGACCGTCGACACGCGATGTGCAAAACTTTCTTGATATGCCGAACGCTGGAGGTGGGAATGTCGGCGGCGGCCGGCCATCCGGCGGCCTTGGCAACACGGCGGCGGTCGTCGGCGGCGCGCTGGCCGGCGGCGCGGCTGCGGAGTTCTTAAGCAATCGTCCAAGCAAGCGCTTCCGGGAGGAGGCGGTCAGCCTGGTTGAGGCAACATGCGAGCACTTGCCCGCGAATCCGGCGGATGCGGCGGTGGACGGCCCGATGCTGGATGTCCTGGTCAACCTGGCAATCGACCCGATACTGGCCTGCCCGGACAGCCTGGTAATCGCGCCGATGTCGGACGACCCGGCCAGCCCGGAAATCGAGTCGATGCCGGCCGACCCGGGCAACCTGGAAATCGAGTCGATGCTGGCCTACCCGGCCAGCCCGGTAATCGAGCCGGACGCTCGGTCGACCCGGACGGCCGGTGGTGACCACATACAAAATCTTCCGAGCCGAATTGCTGACAGCGGCCAGTGGCAGAATTGGCGACAGGAGAATCTGGGCGACATTGGAGACTATTGGCAAAACAATTGGGGAGATTATGGTGATTGGTACGGCGACAGTTGGTGGAACGACAATCACATCGATTAGCCATACTATCCAGGATTCGGTTTCTGGGCAGGCGCCGCGTGGTCAGGACTTTCTGACTGGGGCGATTATGGCTGGACCGATCCTATCTATTACAACTACGGAGAAAACGTTTATTACGATGATGGCTCGGTGTATTACGGCGACCAGCCTGTGTGCACGGAGCAGGAGTACATCGACCAGGCCGAAGCAATCGTGTTAAGCGTGCCAGAAGTCAAGCCCGCTGCGAAAGATTGGATGCCGCTCGGCGTCTTTGCCATCACACAGGACGGCGAGCCAACGGGTGCCGAACCGACGATGTTCTTGCAGCTCGCGCTGAGCAAACAGGGTGTTATCAGCGGCACGTTCCAGAACACGGCGACAAATACGGTTAAGGCCGTCGAAGGGATGGTCGATAAGCAGACGCAACGCGCAGCATGGACCGCGGAAGGCGAGTCGCGCCGCTTATGGAAACCGGGATCGTGAATCTAACGCAAGATTCTACCGCGGTGCTGGTTCACTTTCCCGATAACACGACTCAGCGAGCTCTGCTAGTCAGGTTGGAACAGCCTGGAAGCACAAAAAAACAATAGTCAGCCAAATGACGCCCCACGGCGACTGCGGAACGACTCGACGGGGCGCCCATCCGTTAATCATTCGCGTGAATGGCTGGGCCGCATTGTGCGTTACACGCATTGGCCACGATGTATGTTCTTTCTACTACGGCGCTCAGCCGGCGATTAGAATCGCCAGATCGAGTTGGCCGGTGATCGCTTCCAGCCAAGCAAGCGTGCGAGTGGATATCGAAAGCGCGCCTATCTCGCAAAAACCGATCGTCGTAAGCGACAGATGCATGGCAGTTGTCGTGTGGTTTGCGAGAATTCTCAGGAAGACACGTAACAAGGAAGCCGGAGAGCAACGAAGTGCCTCAATACGTTGAAAACCGTGATATCGGGCGACTTGAGAACTTGCCTCTAAATCAGTACCTGCCGGCAATCGCCAATGAAGTGTCCCAGCGCGGGTCGGTCGCATCGACGGGCTGGCGAATTCGCGTCGGTCCGGTCCGAAAAACCGTGGATTCTTAGGCGTGTCACGCGTTGATGAGTTTTGACACTCGCCATCTGCGCCAGCCCCGTCGTGTCGACACACCGGCAGCCGTCACGATGAGCATCACCAACGTTGTCGGTTCGGGGACGGTGGCATTCGCAGTGGCACCCGAACCGCTACCGGCGATTTGTCCGAATGTGCGCCAAAGGTTGTAGTTCTCAACGGATTGACTTGGCCGAACTGGGAATACCTTCACTGCTCAGGCCCGCGCTGGATGTGACCTGCACCTGGTTGTCTATTACTCGGACGCCGTCCAAACTCTGAATCGCTGTCTGCAGGACTTGTTTCAGATAGAAACTCGGTACAAATCCGCGCACGACCAGCACGCCGTCATGGCAAGCGAACTTGAACTGCTCCGCCCGACCATGAAAGTGGGGATGCGCATTCACGATCGCGTAAGCTCGCTGCTCAATTTGCGTGTTCTCGTCTTTGATCAGACTATAAGCTAGCGATTCCATGGCACACGTCCTTTGAATCGACTCAAAGCCCGCTTCGGAAACGCACTGGGCAGGATTCCATACTTGGAACACTGGCCGCGATTGAGTGGAAGAAAAGATTCGCCATACGGACAGCCGGTTAAGCTGACACGTCTCATCGGGATGAGCCGAGAACCGACCCAGCCTTTGAAAATCTCCGTTATAGTATTCGCGTGCTTCCGATGGTATATAGCGCGGGTGAGTTTTTTCGGCGATAGTTTTCTTAAGTGTAACTAGCGTGGCGACTAAGATGTTGGAATGAGGAACGGAGTAGTATCTTTTCCTGCATTGCAAGGCGGTCTTTCTGTAGCACTCCCCCCTGTCGTGTTACCTCCTTCGCCGCAACCAAATACGAATCCAATTCTGGAACCGTGAGGGCCAATTGATCTTAGGCGGGTGAGGACGGACCAAAGGTCAGTTTCCTTTCCCGCGAAGCCAGTTAAGTGCTTCTTCCATTTGCGAATGCGCAAAGTGGCGGACATCCGCTTGCACAAAGTGACTGGCAATTTTTGGCGCGATGGCTAGGAAACTACTGTCACTTACCGCGGCTATCTTCTCAATTTTCCGATGATGATCTCTGACGAACTTCAGATGAGCGACC
This sequence comes from uncultured Planctomycetota bacterium, assembly GCA_963786455.1. Classification (GTDB taxonomy): domain Bacteria; phylum Planctomycetota; class Planctomycetia; order Pirellulales; family Lacipirellulaceae; genus JABDGM01. Next base: position 6,664 of record CAWAZX010000035.1, read on the forward strand.
AGGGCAGCGAAGTCCTTCCAGCCGGGAAAGGATTCAGCATCGATCATCACGCCGTGCAGTTTGCCATTGGCTTCGATATAGGGATCGACTTCTTGCGCTATTTTCTGAAAGTCAGTGGCTTCGAGCGAAGCCTTCGGGCGAATGACAAGAATCCCTTCCGATCGGAGTAGTTCATAATCAACCATAGCGTCTTCTTCCTTTCACTGGAGAACTGTTTGATCGTCGCCGCGCCGGCTGGGTCAAATGCGGTATTGCGAACAGTGCGTTCCATGCTCACGCCAAACCGCCGAGCAATATACCAATCACGTACGCCAAAGCAGCGGCGGCGCCCCCGACAAGCAACGTCTCTAATCCGGCCCAGTGCCACCTTTGTTCGACAAATCGGGACTTCGCTGCCCCACGCCGAAAAATGCCGCTGCCGTCAGAAACATGCACCAGCGGAACGGATTCTCCATGGCTTCCGGGGCAATGAATTGAAGATGAATGGCAGCAAAGGTATGGAACCGACCACCACGAAAGCAACAAGTGTCGCCCCTGCCGCGCGGAGAGGCGAAGGCCCATCCAGCGAGAGCCCCAATTCTTCAGTGAGCATCATTTCGATCCACCTCTTGCGATCTGACGTGATGATTTCGACGGCCCGTTCGAGCTCTGTGCCCGTAAACCCTTTGCTGGCGACGATCTGGCGGATCTCCTCCCGTTCACCCTCAGGATATCGTTCAATTTCCCGCGCCTCGATCTGCCGGGCCCGCTCTCGTAATTGCTCCTCGGCCCGTGTCCCCAAGTAGTTGCTGGCCGCCATGCTGAACCCATCGGCGATGAGATTCGCCACACCGAGAACGATCACGATGCCTGTGGAAAGTGCGCTCCGGCGACACCTGAAACCACAGCAAGCGTCGTTACTGCTCCATCAATCGCTCCATAGACAATGTCTCGCAGGTAACTGTGGCGATGCCC
>CAWAZX010000036.1:0-80340 GCA_963786455.1 uncultured Planctomycetota bacterium
GGGCTGGCCGCGCCGACGGCAATGACGGGTAGAGCGGGAAGCCATAGAACATGATCGGCTCAACCCAATGCTCGAGCTGGCTCCGATCGAGCCGAGGACGAAACTGCCCGGCACGAAGTTGCGGGCCAGCGGTCTCTCGCGTCGATGCCGCTGAAAGTGATGATCGATCGAGTGTAGGCTGGATCATTGGCAGCGGCCTGGAAAGCGGCCCAGTCGAAGCTGTAGAGGGGCCGTGTCGGGGCGGATTGCCAATTGGCTGATGCCGGAAAAGGTGCCCGACTAGGAGGGATCTCGAAGCCGACACGCTCGTTGGCCGCGTTCGCGATCTCCCACTTCAGGATGGCGAAGTCGCGCCGATAAAGGTTTCGGGCCAGCCGTGGTTGATGAGGTCGACACCCCACGCCGGGGCGGCAGTAAACACGATCGCGAGAAAACAGAACAACAATTTCATTTCATTCCCTTCGTGGTTCCTGCGCGGAAGAATCAAATTGCACGATGTAACTTGAACGACGGCGTAAAAGAAAAGCGCCGGCGTGCGTTGGCGTTGTCAGGCGGCATGTGAACCGCCCGCGGTCCTTACGGATTCCGCACACCCGCGCCCTAGGCGCTCTGTTTTGATACTTGGTTCGACATTTGATACTACTTTCGCCGAACCCTCCGGTAAATTACCGGAAGGCCCAACTCAAGCTTTGACCCGCGCATTTTGCCCCATCTAGGCCGCGAGTTTTAATCCAATTTGTCGCAGTAGCGATTCACGTGCCGTCACCTACAATCTGGTCTCCGCACCCGATTGCGGAACGACAGTGCCCCTGGTCGCGATGCCTGACATCCGAGTCGCGGCCGGGGGTTTTCCTTTTCTTGTGTTATTCCCTTCACCGTGCATTACAATAACGGCCTCGAGCGAAACGAGTGGCGAAAGCCGGTCGTTAGCCCCTGGACGTGCCTCAGAACCGCGGCCAGGGGTTTTTTGTTGGCTCTGCTTCAAGCTGGCCGCGGGTGTCAAGATTTAGTGAATATCGACCGCCAGTCATTTCAATGAGTGCATTCTCCGCTACATTGGGGACGAACCAATTGCAGTTGGCTCTCCCAATTGCAGCCCAGTTGTCGCTCGCGGCAACCGGGCGTTTCTATAGCCGGAGTCAGACGTTTGAGAATCTCGCCCATGAAGGCACCGAGTGCAATTGTGCCGCTGGCGATGTCGTTCGCCGCTCTGGCTATGGTGCTAATTCGCTTGGCCGTGTATGGCGTTGCTCCTGAGGCCGATGGGGGTGCGCCTGCCCATATCTTTCATTTGCTCATGGTTGCCCAGGTGCCGATCGTATGGTTCTTCGTAGTCACATGGCTACCGAGGGCCCCGTGGCGGACGCTGCGGGTCCTTGTCTTACAATTTGGCGCGGCGCTTTTGGCTATTGTCGCCGTCGTTTTTCTGACATAACCGTCCGGCGTTCAAAAACGGTCGCACAGGATGCCCCAGGAATTGCGCCGACGGGTCGGGGCGACTTCTGACACCTTGCTTGCGGACGCGAGGTGGGCACGGAGTTTGGGCCATTGCAATTCGCGAAGCGGCGACGTAGGATGTCGCCACATTCGGAAGACTAAATAAAGCGCAATCCGGCCTGAATCGGAGGGCGCGTTAAAGAGTAAGCCGACGTGGTGGAATACCTTCGGGTGTTCCGCCACGTCGGCTTTTTTGTTTGGAAGCGGCGACCGCCTGCAAAACCCAAGAAACAAGCGAGCGGCGGCCAATGAGGTCAGTTCAAAGGCCCGATCGTCCACCTGCTCCATTACATTTTGTAAGAGTTTGACCCATTGCTCAGAATTGACCGCACAAGGAACCGGGTGAGCGACGGAATTATGAATTGCCCATTTTGTGAATCGACAAACGTTTTTCGCAGCCGAAGCAGAGATAGCCTACTATATCGATTCTTGCTACTCGCACATGCACTGTCATAACTGCTCTCGTACGTTTCTCGTATTTCGCTGGAACGCCGCCAAGCCAACGTAAGTTTGCGGAAACACTTCCGGCCGGTACGTTTACTAGGGGAATGCTATGTTTCCAGCGTCAGTTACTTGCAATCAGTGTTGGAAAACAGCCAAGGTGGTTGCATCGATGCCGACCGCCAAAGTCGCGAGTCACAGTACCGGCGCCGTTGGAAACAATGCCGACGTTGTCAATTGCCGAATTGATTGTCCAACCTGTGGAACGCGAGTTCAGAAGGTTAGTACTGAGAGTGACATCACTGAGGGACACACATCATGCGTTACATTTTGACGGGTGGCGAATGCATCATGCGTGGAACAGCGTTTCTTAGAAAATATAGTTCCGGTGGTTGCATTGTACTCGCGACGCATCAACATGGCTGGGCATATGTCGTTGGTAATTACGAAACAGAAGAACAGGCACTAGAAGTCATAAAGGAAATCAACACTGAAGCGACTGGCGCGGCTACTTGCACTTGAAGTTCACGTCGCCGCTGCTTCTAACGTGGCGCTATGGACCGCCCTCGCACACTTCGGCTGCTGCGAATTGCGTTCTCGGCTGTGTGCGGGATTGTCTGCCTGTTGCTGATTGCGTTGTCGGTGCGGAGTTATTGGTGGTTCGACTATACGCCCGGGGGAGGTATCTCCTCCGCTGTGGGCAGGGTCTATGTAGGTGAGGTAATCGTGTTGAGAGGATCATGGCGAATAGTTTTCGAGCGCACAGTCTACTATCACTCGTTTCGGAACGTTCGCTATTCCGTTGCGTGGACTAGATATTGAAGCAATGGGCAATGGCGTTACTGCACCCTACTGGGCTGTGACTATCGTTGCGGCCGCCTGTGCCGCACTCCCCTGGCTCCGCTTCCGCTTCAGCCTCCGCACTCTGCTAATCGCCACGACGCTCGTTGCCGTCGTGCTGGGGCTGGTTGTGGCGTTTCGATAGCCGATTCATCGCGACGGGCTTTTTCGTGCGCTGTGTGGTAGGATGGCCGGCATGGCTCGCAAGCTGCGAATCGCGTGGTCGGTTGGGTGCGGGATTGCCTGCCTGCTGATGCTTGCTTTGTGGGTGCGAAGCTATTGGTGGATTGAGCATATTGGTGGCCCACTCTCGCAAACCCATAGGCTTAGTGCGTGGTCAAGCGATGGTGGAATGGTTATTCGAGTTATATACGCGCCTTATGGTTACAATTGGTATCTTCACCGGACCTCTCGTTCTCAACCTGGCTTTTCGGCATCTAAAGTTCGCTTCGGCAGTGCTTTCCAACTGCTACCAAACCATATTGAGCTTCCGCATTGGTCTGTCGTTCTACTGAGTGCCGCATTCGGTGTCGTGCCTTGGATTAAGCCGTCCCGCCGCTTCAGCCTTCGCACTCTACTAATCATCACCACGCTTATCGCAGTGCTTTTGTGGGTAATTATTTATGCGATGGACTAATTTCCCATCGCGCACTAATAGGACAGTACCCTTCGCCCGGCGGCTCGCGACTTCCGCCGGGCTAGTCGAGTTGTCAAAGAGCGAGGCCGCTTGTTGTTTCAAAAACGGCCGGCAGCGGTTGGTCGCGGGAAGTCTTGCGACGCCGCTGCACAGCCGCCGAGAGTTAACTTTTGAGCTGCTTCAACCGCGTGAACTTCGGCTTCGCAATTTTCGGGCTGGGCCACTCGCAAAGCGCGTCGCAAATCTTTCCCCACGCAGTTTTCTCGTCCTGCGCATCGGCATGCTTTGTAATAGTGCGAAACTTGAAATCGTCGCCATCGCCGTCGTCGATGTTGTCGGCGTATCGGTCCGTAGGCGGCGTTTCCTTTTTGCGTTCGATGAATCTGAAATTCAACTTTCCATCGGTATACCGGCTTTTTCAGCTCGGCCTCTTGCGCATGCTTGGGATTGCAAAGTCGAAGACGCTCCTCCAGGTTCGCGTCCTGCTCGGCTTTCATGCGAGCAATTTCTTTTTTATGCTGCGTCGATATCGGTGACTTGGATGACGCCGCCGTCTTTTCCGCGGACGCTTGGACTGTTGCTGTGGCCATTTCAATTGGCTCCTTGAAAAAGGGTGGGGGAAATCTCGTCGACCTCGGAGATCCGACGACGTCCGCTAGCGACATCAGATTCGGTGCGTGGTGAGTTGCGAGCGGTTCGCACGGACCTGATAAAAATGCGAGGCGTGCTTCGATTCGGTCCTGATGATCACCGGTTGTTCCGCGCCGATTCGTTCCAACGTAGTGTTGAAAGCTTCCGAGACTTCAATGCACGTATATGCAAGGTCTCTCACCTGCTCGGGAATCGTGTCGCCGTGCTTATCCAAAAGCGCCTGCAACTTCGCAGCGTAGATGAGACCTTCAACGCAATGGCGTTTGAGCGCAGTGTCGGTAGGACTCTGCAACATTGGCGGCGTACTCCTTCACGTCGCCGGCACGTGTGCCCCCGGTGCCTAGCTCGTAAATCGTTTGTAGAGTGGTTTCTTGAACATGGGTTCCTCTGGGTTAAAAAAGGTTAACGGTGAATCGGTAAACGGTGACCGCCACGCCGGCCGCTGCGACGGCAAGCACTGCGACGGCAAGTATTGGAAATGCAATCGCGAACATCGCTCGCGCGTAATTTTGGCGAGCTGCGGAATAGTCAGGTTTTGAACGTCCATTTATTTCTCCATGGCGTCGTTTTTTTTAGCGATGCGATATCGAGCGGCACGAGCATCATGCCATCGTCATGAACAACGCCCAGCCAGGCGTCGTTACAATGAAGGAACAAATCGCGTCGCTTGAGTTCGAGAAACCTTCCCCACTCGCGAATGAACGACGGCATATCGGTTGGCTTCATCCACTGCATATACCGATCAATCCGCGACCAGTGGACTTCCAGGACGACGCCGGGTTTGAGGTACGGCTCATAGCCGGCAGCTTTCTCGACCAGGTAGCGAATCACTTTGGCTTTCCTCCGCTTGCGGCCGGTATCGCTCACGATCTAGCTTGCGTGTGTCACGTCCGTCTTATTGAAGCTGTAACACTTCGCTTCGCCTGCGGCTGCCGGCTCGCCCACGAAAGAAAACGCTGCATGACGTGAGCGTATATGGTCTCGTCTTTCATGCGGTAAGCACCTCTGGCGTAGGTTCGGCCATGTCATATTGGTTCGCGTAACTCTAATGCGGCCGGTAAAGCGAAAGCTCAGAGCCATCGCACGATCAGCGTGACCGCCGGCATCGTCGCGGACCGGCTCGAGCTTGTAACCGCGAAGCGTTTCCTTGACGCGAACCCTGCAAGTCGAAGTCAAATCCCCTCTAGGTCCGCGTGTGGAAAAAGCGCAATTCGAGCGATTGGCGAAAGCATCTAGTAGAGCCTGACGATCTAAGTCCAGGTCCTCTGCGGCCAGCAGCTTCGTTGGAGACATCGGCACGCCTTCCGCCATCAACTCCTGCGCCATGTGCTCACATTGCCAAAAGTCGTATTTGCAACCCTCGAATTGATAGAGCTGGTACGCCATCCGACCGTGTAAGCGACGTCAAGCAAATCGACTTTGTGATCCTCGTAGTCGGCGGGTTCCAACTCCACACGTTCGCCAGCTCCACCTTGCCGCGAACGGGGTCAGCAGCGAGCACTGCGAATGCCGAATGATCTCTAAAAATTCCCAAATCCAAGCCGGCTGCGTATATTCGCTCGCTTCGGCAACGCTGCCGACCGGCGAGTGTCGTGCAGGCTACGATATCTTCATGCTTGAGACCGACGCCGCTGTTGTTCGACCAATGATTTCAGCAACACCCGGCCGAATTCTCTGGCAACAGAATGCGCCGCTGTTCTTCCAGGTGCTTCGGGCTGATCCAGCTCGCAACCGGGCCGTCGAGACGACGGAAGTACCACGCCGGATCAGCTCGCAAAATTTCACGTAGCTCCCAAGCCCAGTGATCGCGATAGCCCGCGTTGGCAATCACCAGGAACAACCCATATTTGCTTTCGCACTGGTGGAGAACACCGAATCCAATAGCTCGCTTCGGCCAAACGTGAATTCGTCGCAGATTGCAAATTGAACAACAAACCCCACGAACTCGCTACGTCCGCCGCTAAAATCTTAAGGGTGCTGCCGGTCTGTTTGTTGATAACCCTCCAGCTTTGGACCTCCAACACTTCATCCAGGAATGGGTTGAGCCGAAGCAGCGTGTCGATTGCGTTCCTGATTAGCCCCGCTTGATCCTTGTCGGCTGCACCGCAACGCCGTTGATCTTGCGGTCTGAGGCGAATAGCATGTACGAGGCGACGATGGCAATATCGGTCGTCTTGCTGTGACCTCGGCACGCTCGAGTACACGCCAGGTATGGCGGCTCGACGTCCTGGCCAGCGATGCGACGGCAAGCGGGGTCGAGCACCTCGAAGTCTTCCCGTTGCCAGTCGTCCATGCGGTCGGCTAGTCGCTTGGGCCCGTCATCGGTGTCGATTAGGGAGCGCAGACCGGAAGACGGCTGGATCGGACTTGATGCGACGCATCGCCGTTTCATGCTGTGCTTTATTCATCGCTCACCCCTTCCATGGCTTGGAGTAATGCCGGGTCCAGGTAGGGCGTCGCCCTTCGGTCGCTTAGCTTCAGTTGCTTGACTAGATCGGCCCTACGCTGTGTTGCCTTAGCTATCTCGCCTGAGAGCTGCACGCGGGTAACTTGGGGGCAGCCCATCGCCTTGGAGCCGCAACACACGCAAGGTAAACAGCCCGTGCAGGTGCCACGCTGCTGCGGCTTCGGCGATCTCCAGGGTGTCTCTCGTGACTTCACCTAGCGATGCCTCTACGTCGGCCACCAGCGCGCTTACCGTAGTGCGACGCTTCGTTTGCAATGTACTGGCAGCCCTTAGGCATCCTGCGATTGCGGAAGCCCGCACGGGCCGCCTTACGCGACGTGACGAGGCCTGTCTTCGTGGCGTTCGTGTTGTTTGCTGGAGCTGGCATCTATGGATAACGGCTCATCGTGGCGGGTTGTGTGGAGCGGTTCGGGAACGGTTTTTCAGGTACGGTCGTGGGTACAGCGGGGGTCAGTAATCAAAACACCTATAAAACAAGGGGTAAACTTGCTGCGGTCAACGGTTGAACTAACCGCTGACCGCTCGCGGGCACCTATCGTTAAGCCCTGCCGCGGGCTCCGAAACCAAGGACATCGATCGCACCATCAAAACAATGGTTCATCGCTATGTCCGTTCACTCCATTCGCTCAGCTTCAAATTCATCAAGTTGGCTATTCACCGCACTCAGGGAATCAGTCCCCTTCACACGCGAACAATTATTTAGTCTTCTTCTCTCCTTGGTTTCTTCGAAGGTTACCAAGGGGACAATACTTTCGGTGTGGTGTTGTTTGTCATCTTCGGTGTCATCTTCGGGGAGTGACCAAACCCAGCCCCCGTTGAACCCATCTTTCCTTGGCGTTACCGCCAAGCTGGTCGAACGCTCGGCGGACCGTCCTGAACGGTGAATCCTTCCGCTTCCGCGTCGTCGAGAATCTCCGCTGCCGGCTTGGGTCCGCTGGCGAGCTGACGGCTTCTAACCAGGTTGCCGCAGCTTCGCGTGTGCGTGGCTTACGGCCTGGTGGTTGTTTCTGTTGTGCCATTGCTTGCTCGGCGGTCATGTGGATCGGCTCCACTTCCCAGCACAACACGGGCCCGTTGTCTGGTCCGTGAGGTTCGATTGTGAAGGCAAGGCCGCTGCTGTCGTCGGCCAGATTGTTTTTCATAGAGGTCATCAATCGTCGCCGCTGATTCGTTGGGCATCGTGTGATCATCCAGGCCACTCGGCATTGGCCAACGAAGCCGACCGAGCCCATTGCTGCATGGATGGCCCTACCGTCGCCCTTGCGTAGGTGGCTGATTATGAGATTGGCGACGCGGCATTCGTTGGCCGGCGTGCCATCGGGTTTAGGACGGCTCGCGTGTCGCGGTTTTTGTGGGAGTCGGTTTTCTCTCCGAGATAGTCGGATATCGTGTCCACAATCAGCAGTTTGCAGTTGTCTACTTGCTCGATTGCAGTTCGCACGGATTGGATGTCGTTCAGTAGGTCGATGCCGTGGATGCTTTTCCCGTCGCTGTCGATTTCGGACAGTCCTTGAACGTGTGCGATGCGTGATAAGTCCGCCTCGTGAGCCAGCAGACGCGGGACAAGCGTATCGGCGGCGTCATCCTCAAGCGTCAAGATGACAACGCCCCCCGGCTGCTGCTCGAAGTCGCGCATCAGGGAAGAAATCACCACGGCTGATACGGGCCGCAACATCGAGCGCGAGTAATGATTTACCCAGGCCCGGATCGCCGCAAAGTAAGTTGTTTTTGCCGATAGCGATTCGATTCGGCCAAAGCCATTCAACTTTCTGTGGTGCAACTGTGTTGAGCATGGTAATTACCGGCTTAAGCAGTGACTTACTGTCCGCCGCCAGTGCCTTGGCTTGCAGCTCTTTGTCGATCCAGCCGTGAGCCTCATCAGGTAGACCAAACCGGCCGACGACAGCCTCCCGAAACTTCTGCCGCTGCCACTGGTCGAAGACATCGAATGTGTGTGGATGCTCGTCGCCGCTATGCCGAGCAATTACAAAGTGACGGCCCTTTCCGTCCCTTGGGCGCACCTCGATTTGGATTTCGGACTGCATTACCAATCACGCCTCGCTGGCTTGGCTGATTTACCCTTGGATAACTTCTCCGAAGATTTCGCAGGCTTGCCATTGGTTTTTGCAGTTGCCTCTTCCTTCACTGGATCAATGTCGCGCCGAAAGTCCGCGATAAGATCGAGTGCCAAATAGTCCACGGATCGATGGACTAATAGGTTGATGGCGACTTGCTCCACAGACTCCCGCGGGATTCCGAAAAGGTGCGAAACCACACGAGCTACTTCAGCCGTGACAACGGCGCCGGCCTCTAAGTGGTTGACGGTCTTGCGGCGCTCGCCCTCGTGAGGTAATCCACCGGCCGCACGGCAGACATCGTGATAGGCAAATTGCAGTTCGCTTAGCCGACCATCGCCGGCGATCGCTGCGACATCGAGTATTGCCTTCGGTAGGTAGTCGGGTATATGTTGCATTGTGTCCTCGACTTTGGCCCGTTCGTGTTACAAGCACGGCGGGCCGCTTTTCTGCGCGCCCTGGGCCATTGATGGATTTAGCTATCTGGCTCCGACGGCCGTCTGCGATTCGAGCCAGTCAATCGCTTCATCGCCGGACACATAGAGCCGGAACGATGCTTTTCTGACTGGGAGTCCACGGTCCCGCGCGCTCGAAATCGCGGCGTCCCCAACCCATGACCTTGCAGAACTCAGCTTGCGGATACATCGCACCGCGAACGATAGCGACGGGCGCTTGTTTGGCAGAAGGTGCCATGACTTACCTCGTTGGCCTTGGGAACCAAAGCCCGCACACTGCGGGCTAACAAGGGAATATTACCCGACGAAACGCGTGTTTTTAGATGCGTTTTCTAGTACAGCCAGAGATGGCCGGAAGTGGCGGATTCGTGGCGGACTCGCGCTACTTTTTTTCCAACCGCCGAACGTCATCAGGGTGGATTGAGACTCGCCTTTCGGTCGAGCCAGGCCGACTCGGAATTCGCCATTCGCCCTCATGCGAGTCCACGTCCTCTCGGACATGCCCCCAAATCGTCCTACGCCATTCTTTTGGTGAGAGTGGACCTTCCCACTGGTTGAGAGCTTGCTCTAGTTTGTATCGCAGCTCATTGAATACCGGGAGCCCCTCCTCGGTTGCCACGCCATAGCAAGACCAATCCGGTGATGGAGTGCCTAAAAGGTTGGCGATGTCAAAGCGACCGGCCTGACGAGCGCGATTGATTGCTTCGTCATAGATTTCTCGGCACACCCACAACCGAACTCCATACCGAGAATCACTAGTGAGCAACTGAATTTCGTCATCAAGCCGCTGGATTAGATCATCAAAAGAAACGTCCATCGAGAATCCGTCCTTTTCCAACTGCCGCCCGCTGCCGGCTCCAGGACGGAGAACCCGGACAGCGGGGAGGTGAAGCGGGTGCCCCCGCCAGTTGGTCAATGTTGGGTACAGTCTGAAAACTGTACCCATCGAAATGCGATTTAACACTCACTTTGCCGGTGTTCGTGCCGTACCGGCCACATCAAAATTCTATAACGTACACACGGAGCGTAGTAGGAGCGCACTTAGGAATTAGCGGCTTCTAATTGCAAATCCGACATCCCCGGTTCGAATCCGGGCGGCGCCTCTTTTCTGTAGGTCAGGCTTTCCGGCCTGACGTCCAAGCGTTCTGTGTCAGGCTAAAAGCCTGACCTACTCAGCTATTTGACGCGCGACAGGATACTCGACGAGGCGGAGTCGATCCCCTTGAGCGCGATGAGTAGCGCTTCACGGCTGGCGGCGTAATCCAGTGCGGTCGTGCGCAGGATTTTGTCCGCGTTGACAAGTTCGCATAAGGAATACGTGTAGTCGCGCATGCCTTCCTCGTGACATTGATGGAGCAGGGCGGGCAGGTCTTCGTCCTCCTCGCGGAGAATTTTCTGTTTGACGATCGAGTTGGCCAGCAGCACCTCGGTGGCCGGGTAACGCGATCCTTCCTTTACGCCGGGCAGCAACCGCTGAACCATGATGGCCCGGAGGCTGTTGGCGAGCGACGAGCGGATGAAGCTGTGCTCGGTACGATCGAAGAACTCGAGGATGCGGGCGAAACTTAGCTGGGCATCGGCGCAGTGCAGCGAGCCCAGCACCAGGTGGCCCGTTTCGGCCGATTGAATGGCTGCCAGCATCGTCTCGCGGTCGCGCATTTCGCCAATCAGAATGGCATCGGGGTCCTGCCGCACGACCACGCGCAAGGCATCATGAAAATTGGGAACGTCCAAGCCAATTTCCCGCTGCGAAATGATGCTTTTCTTTCCATGGAACGCATATTCAATCGGATCTTCGATCGTGATGATGTGCAGACCGCGGTGATCGTTAATGTAATCAATCATCGCGGCGAGCGTGGAACTCTTGCCGGAGCCGGTCACGCCGCACACCAAAATCAATCCCTCCATCGTTTCGCTGATGAGCTTGCGATAAATATCGGGAAGGTTCAAGGCCGTGAAGTCGGCGATCTTCGATTGCACACGGCGGACAGCCACGTGGATATCACTCTTGGACCGATAGATGTTGATTCGAAACCGGTCGCCCGAGGGGTCGGCGGCCGAGAAGTCGAGCGAACCGTGGGCTTCAAACTCGTTCCAGCGTTTATCGGGCACGAGCGGCCTGATCATCGCATGGACGCACGCCGTGTCGGGAATCGCCGGCAAATCCAGTTTGCGAAGGTGGCCGCCGATTCGCACATGCGGCGAGTAACCGACCTTGAGATGCAAGTCGGATGCCTCATGCTTGGTAAGAAACTGTAACAGTCGTTTCATCTCCTCTTCGGGTGAAGCGCGCTGAATGCTCGACGCCGACGGCCGCTGACCGACGGCGGAAGCAGGCTGCGCATTAGCTGGCGGCGTGGCCTGCTGATTCGCGGTCGGCAACGGCCGAGGAGTGGCAGCTGCCGCGGCTGGCTGATTTGCCGGTGGCACGGGCCGTTGAGTTGCGGCAGGCGCCGGTTGCTGATTCGCGGGCGGCGCTGGCCGCTGGTTCGTGGCCGTCGACGGCGGTTGCGGGACGGTCGCAGTGGGTCGCGGCGCTGCCGGTGGCGTTGGCTGCTGAGTCATGGACGAGCCTTATTGACGAGACAAGAGTGGCGCATGGCCGCGGCAAGTGAAGTGGTCACTAGCCGTGGCACAACGGCCGAAAAAGATCACGCGGCTCAAACCGCCGATGTCGCGCTGGACCGGCTGCCCTGCAAAGTCGGAAAAGTGCGGCAAGCGAACAATCTGTCGCCGGCCTCTGGGCTGTTCAATTTCTTATTGTAGCAGTACGAAAGGTAAATCGCGAATACGAATCTCGATACACTTCAAGCACGTTATTGATAATCGGCGCACAGGTTCGTTGCATTTTTTGGGCGGAACGGCCTAGAATAATGGGCGCGGGCCGCCAGCGTAGGAGGGACAGAAATGAAGCGAATCCATTTCGTGCGGTCGGTGTCAGTGCTGATTGTCGGCGGCCTTTTAGTTCAATCCAGCCGCGGGCAGGATCCAGTTGAAATTCTGGAGCACTACCGACTTCTGCCGCGTGCCAGCGTGTTGCATCAAACCGGTGGAATTGCTGGAGTGGACCAGCGGTATCGGTTGACTGGCGAATACGACTTTCGTCACGGGTTGCGCCACTATCGATGGCGAGCTTTGAGAACGCGGAAATCTGGGGCTCGCTGATTTCCGATCTGCCCACGCCGGCGATCGTGATCGATGTGGACGAGATCCTCAATATTGACGGCCTCGAGGGCAGGTTGCTGCCATCTCGCGGTCCGTTGGACCTTTACGAATTCCGTGGCAAGACCGGGGACGGTTCGTCGATCCACGCGCATGCGGCCGTGTTGGGACGGTGGATGTACATGCGCGGATTTACCGAGCCACCGCCTGGTAGCGCGGACTTCTTCGAATACCGCTTTCACACTCTGGCACGACGTGGACCATCCGCAGACGTCAATGATGACGGCATCGTCGATGCCGCGGATTTTGTTGCCATACGAGACACTGACCGCGTCGGCCGCGACATTCGCAACAACCTCACCATCGGCGCCGGCCTATCAGATTGGAGACAGCAATTCGGCGAAGCCGCTCCCGATCTGACCGCGATGGACGCCATGCTGAGCTCAGCCTTGTCGAGCTTCGTTACCGTGGCGTCTGTTCCCGAGCCGGCCAGTTGGTGTCTCGCGATTTTCGTTGCTCTTTTAATTACCGGACTGCGGCGACAGGCAGGGATAATCGCAACATCTTCATACGGCGCAATTCTGATCCCGCGATCACTGTTGCAGGGAGTCATTTTGCAACGGCATTTGGTAAGCTCGGATGCAAAACGTCGTAATCCTCAAGCGCCAGAGGGTTTTGCAACGCGCCTGTCGCCGCGATTGATTGCTAACCCGCTGTCGTCTAACGCCTTACATTTCGCACATTAAAAGGGGTCCCCAATGCTGTTCGGCACGAGATTTGCGCAATGGAATTGGGATTGCGGCTGATGGAATTTGAGTCAGATTGTGACTCGTGGCAACCGGTGGCGTGCAAGAGATCGATGAACGAGCGTTGCAGGGGTTTCGTTGCGTGAAGCCTGTGCTGAAGCTTTTAGCTCACCTGCACGACACAGCCACCGAGCGCGATCGAGCTGGCAATCGTCAGTGGCACATGGACCAGCACATCGCGCTGCTCTTGCTCTTCATGTTCAATCCGATTTGCGATTCGCTGCGGGCCTTGCAGCGGGCCAGCGAACTAAAGAAAGTGCAGCGACTGTTGGGCGTGCCGCGAGCCTCGCTCGGCAGCCCACTTCATCTGCCGCATGAAGGACAATGCGCAGCCTGGTAGTGCACGAAGCACGGCCCCTTGACGAAGATGCAAAGGCGGCCGGCGTATTGCGTGACGTTGTCGTGGAAGTTGGCCGCAAGGCGGCTACGCGCCATCTCATCCGCGTCATCGAGATCAAGTGCCATGTGCTGCTCTGGAGACTTGGCGCAGGCGGCGTGCATTGATTCAGCCCGAATATCAGATGGATTCTTTGGGACGGACAAAGCCAACGATTTTCAGGGCCGTGCCTTGGGTTGATAGCGTCAACTCGGCTTGCGGCTGGGGCAGAGGGCCGGTATCTTTCGCCCCGCTCATCTGAATTCCCGGTGTTGCCTTCGCGCTCAATCGTGCCGATCTCACGGCCGAAGGGCGTGAAGTAATCCTCACGCGGAGCGTGAGGGCTACACTGCTCGTCTGGTTTGAAGGAGGAACGATGGACCGTTCTGGTGCTCCTTTTGTGCGAATCAACCAACTGGCCGGGTTGCTTTTGGCGGCGACCATGCTGGTTTCGGCGGGTGGCTGCCCGGCCCTGTTGGCCACCGGGATTTATGTATGGGAAGGTGGCAACCTGGTGCCGGCCGAATGCGATGCGCTGCGCGACGAGCGGGTCGTGGTAATGTGCCGGCCGCCGTCTTCGCACGAATATCGCCACGCGGGCGCTTCGCGCACAATTGCCCAGCGCGTGAGCGAGCTGTTGGTTAAGAATGTAAAAGGCATCGACGTCGTCAATCCGCGTGAGGTCGACAACTGGGTCGATGAAAGTGATTGGGGCGACTTCCGCGAGCTGGCCGAGGCGGTGAAGGCTGACCTGGTCGTGCACGTCGAGCTCGACGACTTCGAGCTGTTCAAAGGCAAGACGCTGTATCAAGGCCGCGCGAATGTGACGGTCACCGTGTATGATATGCGCGACAATAGCCGAGTGGTTTGGGAACGGCAGTTGGGCGAAATCTTGTATCCGCTCAATAGCGGCATTCCCGCTCAGGACAAGCCGGTGCAGCAGTTTGAACGCGAGTTTGTCGGGATTGTCGCCGAGCAAATCGCGGTGAACTTCTACCGGCACGATCCGCATGCCGGGTTCGCGATGGATGCGTTAGCGAACCGGTAGACGAAGAGTCTCACGCAAAGTCGCAAAGTCGCAAAGCCATAAATATGAACGCGGAGCTCATAAGCCAGTCTCCATAATGTCGCTCACGCAGCCGTACCTCCTTTGCGCTAGCGCCTTTGGGTGAGACATTCTCGATCATAATGGCGGGGGATCGCGGCGGGGTTTTCGCGGCGGCTCGGGCCGGTCTGGCCGCTCCGGCGCGGGCTGTTGTTGTTGTTTTGAGCGCGGGCGATGCGGCCGGCCACGTCGTTGAAGGACTCGCGCCATTCCCAGCCCAGCGGTTGGCGGAGCTCGCGGGCCGCGTCCCGTTCCCACGGCGTTTCGTCATGCTCCGCGACCACTCGTTCGAGATAGGTCCGCGCGTCGGCCGCGTCCTTTTCCATTGCGCTGCCCGTGGTTACCAAATCGGCGGACCGCAGTTCCCAGGTGTCGCTGTTTGGATCATTGAATTTCATCCCCTGCTTGGCTTGGGCTAACATGGCGTTGTAGCCCTCGGTGCGGACTTTCACGGCAAGTGCCCGGCCGATGGCGAGGTCGAAGCCGGCTTGCCACCGAGGCTTGGTAACCTGGTCGCGGTCGGGTTCCCCTTCGCGCAAGATTTCGGCCAAAGCGATTATCTTAGGTTCGATTTTCGCCGCTGTTTTTTGCGGCTTCGGACAGCTCGCGGCGAACTGGCCATCGTCGATGCGCGGAAAAGTGAGCCGCACGCTTTCCATGGGCGTGATCGCCGAGAGCCGGGCTGCCTCGACGAGTGCTGCGCACGCGCGATTGGATTTCACGAATTCGTAGTACTGCTGGGCCGGAATGTACTCGGGTCGATAGTTTCGCATCACCCGGGGATCAAAAAACATGTTGAGGTGTGAGGACATCGCAGCGGTTTCCCATCGGGGAATGCGGGCTCCGACCTTGCGATTGGGATGCACGGTGAAGTACAGACCGCCCGTTTCGTACGCGAGCCGGCACAAGCCGAATGGTCCGAAGCCCGAGTCCATTTGTTCTTCCAGCTCCTGTGTACCGCCGAATAAGAGTTTGATCCGTTCGGGCAGCAGCGACTCTGGACCTTGGTGCACCGGCGCCCATTGCGGCGACTGGTCGAACTTCGGGTCGGGGTCCACCCATTTCACGTAAGCGGTTTCGCGGCCGAATGGAGCGGGCACGCCGATCACGTAGACGGGCATCTCGAATTTGCGGCAGGTGTCGACTGCCGCGTCGAGGGCTTCGATGTCATCACCCGCCTCATCGGTGAACGCGACAATCATGACGTTTCTTCGCGGTCGGGCGAGCCGATGGTGCCGAAACTTTTCTGCCACGTAGCCCACGGACTGAAACACATTCTCGCGGCCGGTCGCCTGGCGTTCGTCGCTCACGGCGCGCACGGCAGCTTTGATTTCGGTTAGGTCGTCGATCGGCTTGGGCGTGATCAACTCCACGGCAGTGCCGAACTGTGCCACCGCGGTGAGTAGCGGCTTTTCGCGATGCCGTTCGAACGCTGAGTTTCCGCCGGCCTCGATGATTCCCAATTCTTCGTAAACGCGGTCGAACCGTTTGGCAATCGATTCGCGCTGCGGTTTGAGACTTCCGGATCGATCGAACACCCACACGACCAGCGTGGGCCGTTCGTCGAGCGACAGCAGAATCTCGTGGGTGATGCGGTCGACCGCGCCGACCGCGCCGCTGGTGCCCACGCTACCCGCGCCTTTCACGATCACGTTGTCGGGCAGGACTGGACCTTCGAGCACGGTGCGGTCGAAGTCGCGGACTTCGATCTCGCCGATGGTGGTCGGGTCCAACTCGTACGAGAGCTCCGATAGTTCCGCTTCCCTCGGCGCGACCGGCCGCGCGGTGCCCAGTTCGCCGGCACCGAGCGCGCCGAGGTGCTCCTGAGGATCCACGGAGAAGTGGAAGTCCTGGGCCTTAAGCGGCTCCTCCTCGAATTCAGGCAACGGAAGCGCAGATAACAGAACGCGTTGCTGAATCGGCAGGAGCAGTGTGATCGACGCCATGATCACCAGCACGGCAAAGTGGACCGTCGCGCTTACGAGCCATGCCGTGACGTCACTCGACGACGGCAGTTGGGCCGGCCACAAATGTGGCCGCCATGCTGGACGCGGCTTTTCGACGACGGCCACTCGCGGCTCCTCGCGGCTGTTCCGTGAGACGAGAATTCGCAATTCGATCCGGCAGCCGGGGCCGCCCGATCGCCTCTGGTGCTATTTTCGGTGATCGGCTCAAATTCGGCAACTGCGTGGCGGGTGGAACTGCGGCCGCTCCGCACCGGCTTTGGCGAAAACCGCATTCGGGATGCAGTGGCATCGATCGGCGGTTGGTTATAATGTTTCCCGTGGCAAGTGGCGTTCCGTCGGCTGCGATCGTTCGCGGTCCCCGCCGTAGCAGCCATTCGGCGATACGTTTTCCCACGTGATTTACGGAGGGTGTCGATGATTGCCTCCCGGCGTCTGGCGTGCGTTGCGTACAGTTTGGCGGCGTGGATCGCGTTAGGTTTTGCCGCCCAGTCAGTTGCTCAAACGTCGCCGCAGGTGGTGCCGCTGCAGACGAGTGACGGCGTCCAGCTCAAAGTAACCTACTATCCCAGCAAGCACCCCAAGGGCTCACCCCAAGCAAAGCAAGTGGCGCCGGTTGTGCTGCTGCACGACTACAAAGAAACGCGGGCCGTGTTCGCTGCTCTTGCCGAACGGCTGCAAGGACCGGTGGATGGGGAACCCGATCGGCCTTCGTTCGCCGTTGTGGCAGTTGACCTGCGGGCGCATGGTGACAGTACGAAGCGGATATTCGCGGATGGCACGCAAATTGATCTGGATGCAGCCAGACTTGGAAAGAATGATTTCATCGCCATGGCGACGCTCGATATGGAAGCAGTTCGCGGCCTGGTCGTCGTCAAGAACGACGCCGGTGAGCTGAATATCGATAAGCTTTGTCTGGTTGGAGCGGGCATGGGCGCAAACGTGGCCGCCAATTGGGCCGCTCAAGATTGGGCTGCCCCGCCGCTCGCCGTGGGAAAGCAAGGACAGGACGTAAAGGCCTTAGTGCTGATATCGCCGCGCTGGTCGTTCAACGGATTGACAATGCAAGCGCCGTTGCGGTTTCGGCCACTGAAGGAATTTGTCGCCTGGCAATTGATTTACGGCGAAGATGACCCGCGCGTGAAAACCGACATCAATCGCATCTACCGGCAGTTGGAGCCGCTCCATTCAAATCGTGACGATGCGAACGCGAATCGACCGCAGGATTTGATTGTGATTGGCGTGCCCTCGAAGCTGCAAGGCGGCACGCTCATCTCGAAAATAGGCCCACCGATCGAGAATCAGATCATTCGCTTTCTGGCGGAGAACGTGGCTGGCAAAGAACAACCGTGGGTTTCTCGGCTCAATTTGACGCAATAGGTGAAGTTGGGCTGATCGACTCATGCCTCGCGGCTGACTACTCCGCTTCGCGACGAAGTCATTCCACACTGAGCCGGCCGTTATTCACTCCGCCGACGCGGATTCACGAGGCGGGCTCGTGGCGTCAGGGTGGAACCGGACGGAATCGGGCCGACCGGCACGAGTCCATGGCCGTGTGCGGAATGGATCGCAACCGCACGCGGCAAATACGACTGCGGCATGGTGCCGCCGATCGATGTGTCGGCCGACCGAGGGGGGATCAAGAGCTCGACGCCGATTGGCAACAATTGCGGGTCGGAAAGCAATCCGCGATTGAGCTGCAAGATTTCTTCGGCCCGCCGCGGATCGTCAAGATAGCGGCCGGCGAGCTTCGCCAGCGAATCGCCGTCGACAACAATGTGTGTCCGCGGCTCGTCCACTTCGGTCGGCGATGGAAGTCGTAGCGGCGTTAAATTCGCTGCAGTCGACTGCGTTTCGGACGTGGCGAGTGTTGGGTAATCCGTGCCCGCCTGCTGCGACATTTCGCCGGCTGGTAGGGCGTGTATGGATGGAGCGGAGTTTTGAATTGACGCCGGCGTCGACCATGGTGGTGAGGCAACGGCGTTGGCGTGGAAACCGCTCACCGTCGTCCCATTTATAGCCAGCGGTGCGACTCGGGGCACTACGGCTTGGGTTCGCGGACCGGTGGCCAGTGGCCGTGGGGCCTCGTCGCGAGGTTTCGCGCGGTTCGGTGGGTTGCTGTTCGGTACTGAGCGCGTAAATCGAGTCGTTCACTTCGGCTTTCAACGTATCCGTGGCCAGGAGCGGAGGCGGCGTTTCTTGCGGCTGATTGACAATTGGCTGCTGCAACTGGCGCGAAATCGGTTGCGGTTTAGCGTCGGTGGACGTGTCGGGGACCAATCTCACCCCGTAAGACGACGTGTGCGGTGGACTGATAAAGTTAACTGCCGGCGAATTCTCTGCCACCAAAGGTGGCGGAACGTCAGAGCCTGCCGGCGCTGCGCCCAGCAGGTTGGCCACGTTCGGCCGGCCACACAAAGCGGCCGCGCCATATCCGGCCGGCCATGATCGCGGCCGCTAAGAGAACCTTTTTTGACGCAGTCACGGATTAACTCGAAATCGAGCCAGCGCCCGTCTGCCACCAGCCGGATGGCAAACGAACGTCGAGCGAGCGACCCGTTCGTCCGTGAACTGTCTGAAACGATTCGCGCGTATCGCCGCGCAGTCTGTATTCTCTTCGGTTATGTGGTCTGAAAAGTTCGCAGTGAGATTGGTAGAAGCGCAGTTTTTACGCGACCGCGTTCGCGCAAACCGGTTGGCGAAAAAAGGCCTGCTTGGAGGGGCTTGCGGGCCGCGAAAAGTTTGCGGCAAGTCGCGAATCTGCCGCCGTTTCACTTCGCCATAGCGGGCGCTTGCGATTCCGCAGTCGCCAGCGACGTTCCGCTCAGCCAGAGCAGCACCGGCGCCGCGATATACACCGTGCTGTAGGTGCCGGCGATGACGCCCACCAGGAACGCGAACGCGAAGCTGTGGATTCCCTCGCCGCCGAAGAAGATACAGGATGACCACGACGATGAACACGGTCAGCGCGGTCAAAATCGTGCGGCTCAGGCATTGGTTGACGCTGGAGTTGACCATGTGCGGACGTGAGTTGCGGGCTTTTGCCTTTGATTTCGCGCAGGCGGTCGAACGTCACGATCGTGTCGTTGAGCGAGTAACCGATGATCGTGAGCAGCGCGGCGACGATCGTGAGATTGATTTGGAAGGCTTCCAATTGAGGAAGGAGGCCAAGCCGGGAATCGCCTGCACGATGTAACGCGCTCAAGCGCCATCATGCCGATGGTGACGAGCACGTCGTGAACGACCGCCACGCCGGCCGCGACGCCGTACGTCACCTTTTGGAATCGCAGCCATAGATAGGCAATCACGCCCAACGAGGCTGATGCCGATCGCATACAGCGCTTGGAGTTGCATGTTCGCCGACACGCGGCCGCCAATTGTGTTGGCCAGTGGAAACAGCGGCGTGGCGTTCATTTCCTGCTGCAAGTGATTCGAAGCACGTTTTGCACCGCCGCTCTGATCGAGTACCGATGAAGCGCACGGTCCATTCCTTGAAGCGGATGCGAGCTGCCCGGGCGGTAGTTCGGATTAGTGAGCGTCGGCTGCGATGCCGGTGTGCCCGGCCTTGGCCAGCACGTTGCGCAATCGATTCGCGCAGCGCGTCGTGGCTGACGCCGTCTTCCGAGGTGTAGCCCGGGCCCTGATTGACGAAGAGCGTCGCCTCGGTGCCAGTGAACTCGCCTTCGGTAAATGGCTTCAGATCGCGAAACTCGATGCGAATAGGTCATCAACTTGTCGCCGAATGTCTGGCGGATGATCTCTTTGACTTCGTCGACCGACTGCTCGCTGGTATCGATCTGATACCGCGTGTTCGTGTCTGCCTCGTTCGACAATCAGCAGGTTCTTGTCGGCGAGCTCGGTTTCGTCCGAGCGCGGCGCGAACCTCAGCGATCGGCATCTGCGTCGGATTCTTTGAGCGTGAACGTGACCGAGGAGCCGCCGGTAAAGTCGATGTCCAGCAGTTGCTTGCCGCGGGCATACACGGCCACCATGCCGATGGCGATGACGAGCAGCGAGGCGCCGATCGCGGCCCAGCGGACGCCCAAGAAATCGAAGTTGGGATGCGTCCATGATCTTCATCATCTTGACGTTGCTCATCCAGCCGCGGCGCTCGGCGACGTCGAACACCAGGCGAGCGAAGAAAATCGCCGTGAACATGCTGGTGAGAATGCCCAAAATCAGCGTGACGGCGAACCCTTTCACCTGGTCGGTGCCGATGTAAAACAGCACGATGCCGGTGATGATCGTGGTGACGTTGGAGTCGATGATCGCGCTCATCGCGCGGCTGAAGCCGTTGCGAATGGCCATGCGCAGCGCGGCACCGCTTTTGAGCTCCTCGCGAATCCGCTCGTAGATCAGCACGTTGGCGTCGACCGCCATGCCGATCGTGAGCACCAGACCGGCCAGGCCCGGCAGCGTAAACGCCGCCTTGATCAGCACCATGAGCGCCAAGACCAAGAGCAAATTGAATGCCAATGCCAGGCAGGCGACGACGCCCGCGAACCGGTAGTACACGATCATGAACAGCATCACGGCGACGAACGAGACGCCGATCGCCATCTTGCCCTCTTCGATGGTTTCGGCGCCGAGCGTCGGGCTGATGATCTCTTGGCTGATCGGCGTCTTGTTGAGCGCGGCCGGCAGGCTGCCGGCGTTGAGCACTTCGATAATATGCTCGACTTCCCGCTCGGTCATGGAGCCGCCGCTGATCATGCCGCGATCGGTGATCCTCGTGATGATCCGCGGTGCGCTGAGCAGTGCTTGTCGAGGATGATTCCCAGGTGGCGGTAAACGTCCGGCGTCGCTGGGATTGGGCTGGTTCTCGCTGGTGAGCTGACCGAATCGAAACGCGCCATCGCGATCGAACGCAAAATGGACGGCCGGGCCGCCGCGCTCATCTAGTCCCTTGGTGGCCGAGGTAAGATATTTGCCAGTGACGTCGTACGGGTCCATCAGCAACAAGGCTTCCGGCGTATCGCCGGCCTGTCGCTTGACGAGCCGTGGTGTCGTCTCTGAAACGCCTCCACGTCGTAGGCGACCCATTCCGCGACCTTGTTGTCGCCCTGCACGCACTTCCTTGACGCTGGGGGGCAGATCGTTCGCCAGCAAGATGATGGGCCGATCTTTGGGCCGCGTGGCATCCGCCGTGATGCGGAACTCGAGCAGCCCCATGTCGGTGATGCGGCGCTTGATGAACTCCAGTTCGGCCTGGCCGGTCTCCGGAATGATGATTTCAATAGCCGGCCCGTATTCGCGAATGGTGATTTCCTTGGTGCCGTCCGGATCGAGGCGGAGCTTGAGCGCGGCGATCAAGTCGGACAACTGAAACTCACGGCCACCTGAGCGAATCATTTCCGGCTGGCCGCGAGTGCTCGCCGGCGTGGCTTGAGCGTCCGATTCGGCCGCGGTGTCGGCATCGGCCAGCTCGTAAATCAGCGTGATGCCGCCGGCCAGATCGGGCCCGAATTTGAATTCGCCAAATGCGCAGATCAATATCGCCGCCGCCAACACGCCAAGAACCAGGCTGAACTTCCAGCCGTGGTCCGGCATCCGCCACACTCGCGCAAGATAGTTGCCCGCCAGGATCGGCAGCGTGAAGAGAGCGAGCAATAGAACGCTCAGCGCAAGAACACTCCAGCCCTCGCTGGCTGCATCCGGCGTCGCACCGGTTTGCGCTCCCACCTGTTCGGCAAGCGAATCCTGAGTCGCTCCGGCCGGCAATGATGCCTCACGTGATGGCACTTCATTGTCCATCGACTCAGCACCAGGCTCGTTCGTGAGGGCGTCGTTGTCGCGACATTGTCGTCCGCCACGTTGGGAATGCCGGTCGGTGGCGAAACGGCCGGCGGCTGAGTTTGAGCAGAACTCGGGGCTGAATTGGTTGCGGCGTCTTGTGCCGATTCGGAGGTTGCCTGGTCGACCGGGGCAGCCGCGTCCGTGCTGGCTGGTTGTTGTCCAAACACGGCACGTCGATGGCGCCACCATGGTGCCGGCGAGGGCCAGCATGAGTATCAACGAAAGTATTCAAAGAATACGTTCCACGATTTCTCATTTTCAACTCGTTCCGCGATTACCGCTTCGGCACGTTTCGTCTCGGTTGGTCACCGCCGATCGAAAGCCGCACGGTCTAAGACTTAGTTACTGTCGTTCCGCCTTCTTGTTCCTCGCCGGTCAATACGCGGGCGATTGCCGTCATGTTGACCTTCAATTTCGTCCCGGTTGCCTCGTCGACGCGGATCGTCACTCGTTCCGCATCTCGCTGCACATTGGTCACTACGCCGTAGATCCCCCCAATGGTCACGACGCGGTCGTTTTCTTTGACGTTTCGCACCATTTCACGAAGTTCTTGCTCTTTGCGCTTCTGCGGCCGGAGCAGCATGAAATAGAACAGGACCATGATAAAGAAAATCGGGCCCATGAGCCGGAGGAACGCATAAGGGTCCTCCGGCGCTGGCGCCTGGCCCTGAGCAAGAAACCAAATTTGGTAAAGTAGCGGCGAACATTGGGGGCGACCCGGATTCAAGGGTACGGCGGCTCGCAGAAATCTGGCAGGAACGCACCGTGCGGGCCCGAATCGGGGCTCATTTCGGCAACCGCGGCCGTCATCATAAGATGAAGCGCCACAACGGACAAGGGCGGGTGGCGAGTGGGCACGGGGCGGGCCCGGAGGCCCTCGAAATGACGAATGTTCGAATGACGAATGACGAATTTCGGAGGCACCATCCGTCATTCGTCATTCGTCATTCGGGAATTCGTCATTCCGTCGCAGTCTCCCAACCGCGACGCCGCTGCGCCAAGAATGCCGCGAAGCGGTCTTCGGCGATCGCCTGCCGGGCCTCGGCCAGCAGCCGCTGGTAGTAGGTGAGGTTGTGGATCGAGACCAGCATCGGGCCCGAGCATCTCGTCGGCCTGGAACAGGTGCCGCAGGTAGCCGCGGCTGTGTCGGCAGGCCGGGCAGGGGCAGTCGGCTTCGAGCGGCTGGCGGTCGTGGGCGTGCTGCTGGTTGCGCAGCCGCACCGGGCCGGCGTCGGTGAACGCCAGCGCGTTGCGGCCGTTGCGCGTCGGCATCACGCAGTCGAACAGGTCGATGCCGCGGGCGATCGCTTCGAGCAAGATCACTCGGCCGGCCGACGCCCATCAGGTAGCGCGGCTTGATCGTGCGGCAGCAGCGGGCACGGTCATGTCGACGCGCGGCGTACATCTCGGCCGGCGATTCGCCGACGCTCAGGCCGCCGATGGCGTAGCCGCGAAATTCGATGCGCCACGAGCCGCTCGGCCGATTCGGCACGCAGCTCGGATCGAGCCCGCCTTGCACGATGGCGAACAGCGCTTGATCCGGTCGCGTCGCCGCGGCCTGGCAGCGCTCGGCCCAGCGGACGCTGCGCCGCATGGCGTCGGCGACTACGCTCGCGCGTCGTTGGGCAGCGCCGACGACGTGGTCGAGCACCATCGCCACGTCGCTGCCGAGCTGCTCCTGAATCGCGACCGCCCGCTCGGGCGTGAGCTCGACGAGCGCGCCGTCGATGTGCGAGCGAAACGCGACGCCTTGCTCGTCGATCGTCATCCGGTCGGCGAGGCTGAAGACTTGAAAGCCGCCGCTGTCGGTGAGGATCGGGCCGTCCCAGCCCATGAACGCGTGCAGGCCGCCGAGCGCCGCGACGGTCTCTTCGCCGGGCCGCAGCGCGAGATGGTACGTGTTGGCGAGGATCATCTGCGCGCCGGTGTCGCGCAGCCGGCCGGGGTCGACGCCCTTCACCGTGCCCTGCGTGCCGACCGGCATGAACGCCGGCATCTCGACGGCGCCGTGCGGCGTCGTCGAATGTTGCTACGCGAGCTGCGGAATTGGCGTCGGTGTGCTCGACCTCGAAAGACAAATGCTGCTGGCGTCATGGCGGTGCTTGCAAGCGCCGACAGTCCGTCGAGCTGCCGTGGCTAGGAGCACTGGATTCTTCCCAGACGCCACCATGCGACAAGGAATAGAATAGCAAATACGAGATCGCTTAATCCTGCCGCCAGGAGGACGCTCGGCAGTCGGCCCTGCGGCGTATAGTGCAACGGCTGCCGCCGTGAAGCTGAGTTTCTCAATGCGGAAGGCAGCATCATCGGCCGGAAACGCAGTGGATCCTGGCCGATAATCAGGAACGCGACTTGCCAGGCGATGGCCACACCCAGAAAGCCGTAAAAGTACTCCGGGTGCGTGATCGCCGGCGGATAATCGATGCCGATCTTCTGTTCCATGAAAGTATTGCGGCACGAGAACCAGCCAGTCCGTAGATGCCGGCAATCCAGAACAGCCATGCGCTGCAAATGCCATGCGGCCCCCGCTCAGTCGCCGCGGAGCTTCAGGCCGTGGATCGTGAGCTTCTCGCGGACTTCGTTGAGGCTCGTGACGCCGAAGTTCTTGCACTCCAGCAGGTCGTCGCCCGTGCGGCGGACCAGCTCGCCGATCGTCGTGAGGCCCAGGCGGACCATGCACTTGCGGGCCCGCACCGAGAGGTTCAGGTCGGCGATCGGCCGGTCGAGCAGCGCCCGCTCGTCGGCGCGACATGACGTTCGGGCTCGAACGCCGGCTCTTCTTCGCGCACTTGGTCGAGCGAACTGGCCCAGCTCCAGGCCCTTCGACGACAGCATCTCGCGGATTTCCACGAGCGACGTCTCGCCGAAGTTCTTGCTGGCCAGCAGCTCCTGCTCGGTCGTCTGCGGTCAGGTCGCCGAGCGTCATGATGCCCATCTTCTGCAGGCAGTTGCGGCTGCGGACCGAGAGCTCGAAGTCGGTGACCGGCATGCTGAGGACCTGGCTCAGCCGATCCTGGCGGCGGCGGGCTTCCTCGTCGTAGTACATGTCGCGCGAGGCGTCGGCGTCCTTGAAGAACAGCCGGGCCCGCGCGATGATCGGGATACACGTCGAGGATCCGCTGGTAGCACTGCCGGGCCTTCTCGTACTGCTGCATGTCTTCGTACAGCACGCCCAGGTTGAGCAGCGTGCCGACGTGCGTCGGGAAACTGCGTGGCGGCCCGCTCGTACAAGCTCGCGGGCGTAGTCGTCGTTGCCGTGGCGATCGTTCTCCAGGGCCAGGCCGAACAGCGCGCCGGCGTGGCTGCCGTCGGCGTCGACGGCCCGCTCCAGCAGGGCGACGACTTCGTCGGGATTGCCGCCCAGCGCGCGAACGGTGGCCGCCCGCTGATACAGGTATTCGGCCGTCTGCTCGACGGCGCCGGACAAGCTTGTCGAGCACCTCGAGCGACTCCTGCGGCGTCGCCGTTGTAGCGCATGCGCCTCGGCCTTGGCCAGCGCGACCGTCGTCGCGGTTGTAGCCGGCCTTCTCGGCCGACTCGTAGGCCGTGAGCGCCTCGGCGTACTGTCGAGGGCGAGGTACGCCTTGCCGAGGTAGAAGTGGGTGAGCGCGCCGCCGTCGCTGTGGGTGAGCGTCTCGATCGCGTCGCTGTAGCGGCCGAGCAGGTACTGGCAGACGCCCAGCCGGGCCGACGGTGGCCGGGCTGCGGTTCGGCTGCTCTTCGAGCTCGCCGACCGCCTCGCGGAGCTCGCGGTAGTTGCGAGTAGTTCTTGCCGATGGCGCGCGGTGATCTGCGTCGATCTCGTTCGGGCCGAAGGCCGTTGGTGAGACGACGATCTGCTTGACGATCGATTCGAGTGCCGATCGACATGCGAACGAACTCCTCGGAACTGCTAGGTCAGGCTCTGCGAGCCTGAGCCGCCGGCCAATCGATCAGGCTGAACAGCCTGACCTACTCAAGAGCCAGCGGTCGGAGTCGAACCGACAACCCCCGCATTACGAATGCGGTGCTCTGCCAATTGAAGCTACGCTGGCGGCGGTCGCCGATTTCGGCGAATCAAGTATTGTATCTTTGGAGACCTAGGCCAGCAACGGCGGCAAAAACGAGGGAAGACACGCAGCGGCTGCTGCAACAAGCTTGTTGGCGATTAGCAAGGTGCGAGAGCTGGCGTGTGTGAGGGCAGGACAAAAGCGCCTCGTTAGACGCGGCGGCGATGGTTCTGCAACAAAACGGTCGCTCCCAATACAAGTAACCACGTGGCCGGCTCTGGCACGGCGGCGGTCTTTCCGCTGGCAACAGGCGTTTCGCCAAAATGGGCTCGCCACAAGTCGTAATCTGCTTGCACGTACGTCGTACCCAGACCCTTGCGCCACACGATATAGTCGGCGGCGTCCACGTTTCCGTTTTGATTAAAATCTCCCGGGGATGGTTCTGGGATACTTGCGATGCGAAAACCATAAAGTTGACTATCGAACGTCGGGATGCCATACACGCGGTTCATGGCGGACAGAAGGTCTGGACTAACACTAAAATTCCCCCAATACCCTCCAGCGCCCCACGGACAGTTGTAGGATCGTCATCGACACGCCGCCAAAAAGTCGTTTCTTCCCATTCGTACACATTGCCCGCCTGGGCCATCGTGCCGAATGGACTCAGTCCACCCGCATTCGTGATATCAGCAGGGCCTTGCTGAAACTGTTTGTATACTGCACTTCCCGCTGTGGTCCCGCCGGCGACGGCCGTCGGTGCTACGTTGCTCCCGGTAGGATAATCAAAGTAAGTGCCGGTATTGGGATCATAGAACGCAGCCTTATACCATTCGTTGACACTCGGCAGGACATAACGGGCTTGGCTGTTTCGGAACCAATTTTCCGGGTTATAACCCTCATCGGTAACTGCCCACGTTTCGATGTCGGCGTTCGGGTTGTAGCCGACTTCCCCCGGTTGAATGACGAATTTATAGGCCGGCTTGTTGCCAGTGCTGATGTTGAGCCAGTTAACAAACCGAGCAGCCTCGTTCCAGCTCACGCCAGTCGCCGGCATGTTGGGCCTGTTGCCACCGCGCGATGACATGTCCGCGAGCGTGATGCCGAGCAATCCTTCGGCGTTGGCTTTATTGATCATCTCCCGGGAAACCTCGAACTTGCCTACACGATACTGATATGGCACTGAGCCAGCAAAGTTCGGGTTGGCACTATCGTCGTCCGCTGGATTGCCTGGATTGCCGATGGTGACGAGCTGGATATCGAAGCTGGCGGCGCCGCTGCCGAAAGTGTCGGCATTAGCAGCTACGGCGCAGGAGAACGTTAACGAGACGATTGTCAACGCTATGGTCGTCTTCGTAGGAATTTTCGCAGTATGCTTGCGTCGCCAATTGGACACCGTGACGACGATGATGCCAATTGCCAACAAAGTAATTGCGCTGGGCTCAGGAACGCCAACGTATAGGCTCGCAGGCAGAGAATAGCTGTAAAAGTAAGTTGCGATTGTATAGGTGTTGAGCGATGGCCCCTGCTGAGGCACGACTTCAGAGAAAAAGCTGTCCAGCAATCTAGGATGCCAACTGCCAGCCCGAACTTCGACTGTTGCCGGCAGACCGCCGCTAGAATATGCGGCCATCATTTCTTCCGACAGATCGTTGCTGGGTGCGTGGGCACCCGAACTTGCGCCGGAGCGCGTTCCGGGACCGAATTTGTCTATGCTGGTGGCTTTGCTGTTCTGAGGCGTCACACCAGGTGGCCAGGCCCAACTCATTGTGAATACCGAAGGTACGACAGCCCCGTCCCGCGGCGAGACAATAGTTGGCGGAACTATGGAAGATATTGTGTCGAAAAAGTCCGATACTTGGAATTTAAACGTCTCGTGCGGTGAAAACGGCGTCATTTGGTCCTCGATCGTCCATTCACCGATAGTTGCCTCCTTAAAGTCATTTATCGAATCGAAAACAAAATTGGGATGAGCCGGGACACCAGGGCGAATCATGGAAGGCGTTTGGCCGTTTGGAAGATGAACAAACGCACCGACGTCCATTTCAACCGTTGCGCCGCCGTCCAGGTGCGGTAAACGAGAGATGAGTATCACTAACGTTCGAGACTGCGCCGTTATCGAAATGCCGGCGACGGCGAAAAATGACGTGAACGTGATCGCAAGAGACCGGATCCAATAATCTTTGGTCATGAGTTCAACCCCGATCTAAAGATAATTGGCCCGCATTTCCCCGTGGTATTGTATTGTTCGTGCTGATACGTCGCAATTATTTCGGACGGGAGAAATTTTTCTGTTTTGGACAATTCCTGCGAAAAATTGACAATCGCTGTCCGCATGGAGCAACGGATTACTGCGGTTCCGCTGGTGAACGCGGGCGCAGCGTGACGCCGATGGTGCCGGTATAGAACGGTGACTAGGCCCCGTTCCCTTTTGCTTGTGGCACAGTGGCTTGACGCGACAGCAGGCCGTGCCTAATATTTCGGTAATTAGCGAAATACCGAAATTCAGAATGAATGCCGTCTTTCAAGCACTGAGCGATCCGACCCGGCGGGAAATCCTGCGGCTGCTGCGCAGCGCGGCATGTCGGCTGGTGAGATTGCCGATCGGTTTCCACTGGCGCGGTCTACGCTGTCGGGGCATTTCAATATTTTGAAGAACGCCGGACTGATCGTGGCGGAAAAGAATGGCACGAGCATTCTGTACAGTTTGAATGCGTCCGTGGTGGAAGAGACGATGGCCGCCGTCATGGATTTGCTCGACGTCGGCAAGCCGTCAAAAAGGGGAAAGTCATGAAACTTTCGTGGCGTGTGGAGCTTGTCCAACTGGCGATTATGGCAGGAATGTTTGCCGTGGCCGCGTGGGCCTGGCCGCAGGTGCCGGACCGCTTGCCGGTGCACTGGAATTTGCAGGGCGAGGTGGATCGCTACGGCGGCAAGTTTGAGGGACTTTTGCTGCTGCCCTTGGTTACGCTGGGACTGTACTTGCTGCTCTTGTTCGTGCCGCTGATCGATCCGGGCCGGCTCAACTATCAAAACTTCCGAAAAGCGTACAACGCCATTCGTATCGTGCTCGTGCTGTTTATGGCATTGATTTACGGACTGATGATTTACTCCGCGTTTGGTAAACAAGGGAAACACAACCACCGTCATTTTGCTGGCCATGGGTGCGCTGTTCATCG
This sequence comes from uncultured Planctomycetota bacterium, assembly GCA_963786455.1. Lineage (GTDB taxonomy): Bacteria > Planctomycetota > Planctomycetia > Pirellulales > Lacipirellulaceae > JABDGM01. The sequence continues at coordinate 29,438 of CAWAZX010000036.1, forward strand.
TGCTCGGCAACTTCATGGGGAAGATTCGGCCCAACTGGTTTGTCGGCGTGCGAACGCCTTGGACGCTGTCGAGCAAACTTTCGTGGGATAAAACCCATCGGCTGGCCGGTTGGTTGTTCGTGCTGATGGGCGCACTTTTCGCTCTCCTGGCACTGGTGCAAACCACATGGATGTTCATCGTCGTATTTACGATCAATGCGGCTGTGCATCCTGTGGATGCTGGTGTACTCCTACTTGGTGTACCGCCGCGATCCGGACCGAACCTCGCCGGCCGCGACGTTGCCGGGAAACGAATAAACCTTCTCGCACTGACCATGGCTCAACTGCCATTTTCGGACCACGCCGAACAACTTATACTTACGATCAGTCACCAATTTAGAAAGAAACGACGATTCCTATGACGCTTGATCGGATTAGCTTTGACGATCAAATCATGGGTGGTCGCGCATGCATTCGGGGCATGCGAATCCCCGTGAGCGTTGTGTTGAAGTTGCTCGCCGGCGGCATGTCGCCCGATCAGATCTTATCGGATTACCCTGATTTAGAGCCACAAGACATCGAGCAATGCATCCAATACGCTGCGCTGTTGGCCGACGAAGAGATTGCATCGGGCTTGCCCTAGATGAAGCTCTTGCTGGATATGGGATTGGCTCCTCGAACTGCGGACTTTCTGTCGCAATTGGGACACGACGCCTGTCACTTGAGGGATCGCGGACTCATAAAGTTGTCTGACAGGGAAGTAGTTCAACTGGCAGCCGCCATCTATGGCTAAAACGCCTGAGACGTCTGTTGTACGTGATACTGGCATCGAAGAACTGACCGCGGATCTCAGCGGCTCGCCGTACTTCAGCCACGACATGGCGCCTGTTCCGCGCTCTGGCCGGCGGTGGGGCATGCGCGACATGGCCGTGCTGTGGATCTCGATGTCAGCGTGCGTGCCGACGTACATGCTTGCTTCCGGCATGATCGACTCCGGCATGAACTGGTGGCAGGCCGTGCTCACCATCTTCCTGGGCAATCTCATCGTTCTCGTGCCGATGGTACTCAACGCGCACGCCGGCACGAAATATGGCATTCCGTTTCCTGTGTACTGCCGTGCGTCGTTCGGAATCTTGGGCGCCAATGTGCCGGCTTTGTTGAGAGCACTTGTTGCCTGCGGCTGGTTCGGAATTCAGACGTGGATCGGCGGCTGGGCAATCTACAAGATTCTTGTCGAGTTCGTGCCCGCATGGGGAAACCAACCGAACATCGCCTGGCTTGGCATCAACACTCCGCAATTGTGTTGTTTCCTGCTTTTCTGGGCGATCAATATGCTGGTCGTCTACAAAGGGATTGAATCAATCCGGGTGCTGCTGAATATCAAAGCGCCGTTATTGATTGTGCTCGGGTTGGCGCTGTTGGCTTGGGCCTGGTACGCAGCCAACGGATTTGGCGAGATGCTTTCGAAGCCATCAGAGTTTGACGACGAGCGGCGCGAAGGCGGGCGAGTTCTGGCAATTCTTCTTCGCAGCCCTCACGGCCAATGTCGGCTTCTGGGCCACGCTGTCGCTCAACATTCCCGATTTCAGCCGCTACGCGTACTCACAGCGCGACCAGGTGCTCGGCCAGGCTCTGGGGCTGCCCACGACGATGGCGCTGTTTTCGTTCATCGGCGTCGCGGTCACCAGCGCCACCGCTGTGATCTATGGCGAGACGATTTGGGATCCCGTCGTGGTGCTTAGCAAGTTTTCAAACCCGGCCGTGCTGATCGTGGCCATGGTTGCGCTGTGCATCGCCACGCTGGCCACGAACATCGCGGCCAACGTTGTGAGCCCGGCAAACGATTTCGCGCATCTGTGGCCGAGAATGATTTCGTTTCGCGTCGGCGGGTTCATTACAGGGCTAATCGGAATCCTGATGCAGCCGTGGAAATTGGTTGCAGATCCGAGCGGCTATATCTACACGTGGTTAGTGGCTTACTCCGCTCTGTTGGGGTCGGTGGGCGGCGTGTTGATTGCCGACTACTTCGTGCATTCGCCGCACGCGACTCGACCTGGCCGGGCTCTATAAGAAAGATGGCCCGTACTGGTACGCCGGCGGCTTCAATCCCGTGGCTATCGTCGCACTGGTCCTGGGCATTGCCCCGTGCGTTCCGGGGTTTCTGGCCACCGTGTCGAGCAGCTGGAAGGCCGCGATCCCGCCGATTTGGACCGAGCTCTACCACTATGCGTGGTTTATTAGCTTTGGCGTATCGTTCTTGATATACCTCGCGCTGTCGAAGGCAACTTCAAGGTCGCATTAAAATGGACAGCACGTACCACGAGAACGTGCTGGAGTGATCAAGAAAAATTGCGGATGTTACGGGAACCCAATTTTCGCTCGCTGTTCATCCACACCTTGATGGCATTGGCAGCGTGCGCCGTCCTGACGCTCATTTGCTACTTCTTCGTCGACAGGCCGGTTGCGTATTTCGTGCATCGCCACGAGCTGGCCCAATTCCGCGAGATGCGATGGCTGACCGAGCCACCGCCGCTCTTGCAAAGCTGGTCGCCGTTGGTGTTGGTGCTCCTATTAATTCGTCGCGCGTAGCGGACCGTGGCGGCAGTGGCAACATGTTTTGTTCGTTGCATGCGTGAGCCTGATCGTTGCCGACCAATTCCGCGAGTCACTGGGCGACCTGTGCGGCAGGTACTGGCCCGAAACCTGGCACAACAACAATCCGTCGCTGATCGGGTACCGGCGACTACGGGTTCCACCCATTCCAAGTCGGAGATGATACGGGCAGCTTTCCTTCCGGGCACGCAGCCAGGATCGCAGGGTTTGCGCGGTGTGTGGTGGCTCGCCACGCCGCGCTGGCGCTGGCTCATCGGAGCACTCGCGCTGCCGATGTTAGTCGCGCTCGTGGCAATGAACTACCACTTCGTGAGCGACGTGATCGCTGGCAGCGTGTTGGGCGGCGTCGTGGGCGCATACGCCGCACTTTTGGGACGCGTCGAGTCGGCGTGATGCGCAGACCTAAAGCGCAGTGATCGCGCCGTAAGTTTCCGGGCGGCGGTCGCGGAAGAATTGCCAGATGTTGCGCACTTCGCGGATCACGTCGAAATCCATGTCGGCGATCACGATGTCGTCCTCTGTACGCTTGGCCGATTGGGCGATGAACTGGCCGCGCGGGTCGACGAAATAGCTCTGGCCATAGAACTCGCCGATGCGCCACGGCTCTTCCCAGCCGGGCCGGTTGATCGCGCCGACGAAATACTGGTTCGCCACGGCGTGGGCCGGCTGTTCCAGCTTCCACAGGTATTCGCTCAGGCCGGCGACCGTGGCCGATGGGTTGAAGACGATCTCCGCGCCGTTCAGACCCAGGCAGCGGGCCCCATCCGGGAAGTGGCGGTCGTAGCAGATGTAGACGCCGACCTTGCCGATCTTCGTGTCGAACACCGGGTAGCCCAGGTTGCCCGGCCGGAAATAAAACTTCTCCCAGAAGCCCGGGTTGCAATGCGGGATGTGAATCTTGCGAAACTTGCCCAGGTACTCGCCCGTCGCGTCGATCACGGCCGCCGAGTTGTAGTACACGCCCGGCAGGTCCTCTTCGTACATCGGCACGACCATCACCATGTTGTGCTTCTTGGCGAGGTCCTGCATGAGCTTGGTCGTCGGGCCCGGGAATAGGCTCGGTGAGGTCGTACCATTTGATCTGCTGCTCGGCGCAGAAATACGGGCCGTAGAACAACTCCTGCAGGCAAACAACCTCGGCGCCTTTGTCGGCGGCCTGGTCGATCAGTGCGACGTGCTTGTCGATCATCGCCCGCTTGATCTTTTCGACCGGCGAGGTGGCCGGCTCGCACAAGCGTGGCTTGAATCAAACCGCCGCGGACAATCGGGCATGGCAGTACACCTCTCAATCCGTTGTATATCACCACAGAGACACGGAGGACACGGAGAAGAGAAACATGATGGTATGCGGCCGGTGTGCACACCGGCCGGAAACTGGTAACATAACAAATCTCAACGACTAATCCCAACTGCAGCTGCGACAAGGACTTCTTGGAGGCCGGAGATATGCCTGCCACCAAAACGGCGCCGGTTAGCGATACCGTTCCTATTTTACGCGGCGGCAAGTGGATCGACCCGCGAACTGAGCAGTACGGCGAGGTCTTCAATCCCTCGACCGGCCGCGTGATTGCCCGTGTGCCGTTTTGCTCGGCGGAGGAGACGGCCGCGGTGGTGGAAGCGGCGGCGGCGGCGCTGCCGGCGTGGAGCGAGACGCCGGTCGTCGAGCGGGCCCGCGTCATGTTCCGGTTCCGGGCGCTGATGGAACAGCACTTCGAGGAGCTGGCGGCGCTGGTCACGCGCGAGCATGGCAAGACGCTGGCCGAGGCGCGGGCCGAGGTGCAACCGCGGCATCGAAGTGGTCGAGTTCGCCTGCGGCATTCCCAGCCTGATCATCGGGCGAAGCGCTGCCGAACATCGCGGCCGACGTCGACGCCGAAGCGGTCCGCCATCCGGTCGGCGTCTGCGTCGGCATCACGCCGTACAACTTTCCGTCGATGGTGCCGCTGTGGATGTTTCCGGTGGCGATCACCTGCGGCAACACGTTCGTGCTGAAGCCGTCGGAAAAGGTGCCGCTGTCGGCCGTGCGGCTGGGCGAGCTGCTGGCCGAAGCCGGGCTGCCCGACGGCGTGTTCAACATCGTCCACGGCGACCGCGAGTGCGTCGATGCGCTGCTGGATCACCCGAAGGTGGCGGCGATCTCGTTTGTCGGCTCGACCGCGATCGCCAAGTACATTTACGAGCGCGGCACGGCAGCACGGCAAGCGCGTGCAGTCGGCCGGCGGCGCGAAGAATCATCTTGATCATCATGCCCGATGCCGACATCGATCAAGCGGTGAAGGCGCTCGCGGCATCGGCCTTTGGCTGCGCGGGCCAGCGGTGCATGGCGGGCAGCGTGGCGGTGCGCGGTTGGCAAGGCAGGCGATCCTGTGGTGGAAGGTCTGGTCGATTACGCCGGAACATTCCGCGTCGGGCCGACCGACGGCAATGAGGCCGTCGACATGGGGCCGGTGATCCGCGCCGAGCATCGCGAGCGCGTGGCCAGTTATTTGGACATTGCCAAGAAAGAAGGGGCGACCGTCGCGCTCGACGGCCGACGCGAGTTCGAGTCGGACGGCTTCTTGCTCGGGCCGAGCGTGGTCGATCGCGTTCGACCGAGCATGCGCGTCTGGCGCGAGGAGATTTTCGGGCCGGTGCTCTCCGTGGTCCGGGTGGCGGATCTGGACGAGGCGCTCGCAATCGGCGAGCAATGCGAGTACGGCAACGGCGCGGCGATCTTCACGCGCAGCGGCTACGCCGCCCGCGAGTTCAAGCGCCGCTTCAACGCCGGCATGATCGGCATCAACGTCGGCGTGCCCGCGCCGATGGCCTGGTTCCCGTTCACCGGCTGGAACCGCTCGTTCTTCGGCGACCTGCACATCCAAGGCACCGAAAGCATTTTGTTCTATACACGGCAAAAGGTGACGCTCACGCGCTGGCCCAAGTCGGACGATTCGCACGTCGATCCGGTGTGGAAGCACGAAAAGCGGTAAAAAATGACCAAGCACCAATGACCAAATTCGGCAATCGTATTCATTGGTCATTGGTGCTTGGTCATTGGTCATTGAAAAACCAAGGCGGTGATTCGTGAAACTTGCATTCTCATCGAACGCGTATCTTCGCTTTCCTATCGACGAAACGATCGCTCGGATCGCAGCGCTTGGTTACGGCGGGATTGAACTTTTGGCGGACGTGCCGCACGCCTGGCCTGCCGGTTTGCTCGAGGAGCAGAAGCAGGCGATCCGCGGCGCCCTGTCGAAGCACCAGCTTACGATTTCGAACATCAACGCATTCATGATGAACGCCGTGGCCGATCCGCGGCAGCCATACTGGCACCCCAGTTGGATCGAGCCTGATCGCCATTACCGGGCGATTCGCCGTGAGCACACGAAACGGGCGCTGCAGTTGGCTCGCGACCTCGGTGCACCGCACATCACCACGGAACCAGGCGGACCACTCGCCGACGGTCAATCGTGGCAAGCGGGGGCCGCGATTTTTTACGACGAATTGATGCCATGCCTCGAAGTGGCCGAACGAGTGGGTGTGCCGCTCTTAATCGAGCCGGAACCGGGATTGTTGATTGAGCGATTTGACCAGTATCTCGAGTTCGTGGACCGCATCGACTCGCCTATGGTCGGCTTGAATTTCGACATCGGCCACGCTTACTGTGTGAGCGAAGATCCACAGGACTGGGTTGCGAAAATGCAGCCGCACACGCGGCATTACCACTTTGAGGACATCGCCGCTACGCGCGTGCACCAGCATCTGGTTCCCGGCCGCGGGGCGATTGATTTCGCCGCGACGCTCACCGCGATCCGAAACACGCGATACGCGGGCTGGATCACGGTGGAGCTCTATCCTTACATTGACGACCCGGACGCCGCGGCGCGAGAAGCAAAGCAATTTCTCGAGAAACAATTCGGCGAGCTCTGACACGTGACTGCCTGGCTTCAACTGCTGCGGCTGGCCAATGTGCTCACGGCAGTGGCTGACGTGACGATGGGCTACGTCGTCACGCACGGCGATTTGCAGCCGCCGCTGCAATTCGCATTTCTCGTGGTAGCATCGTGCCTGCTCTATCTGAGCGGCATGGTTCTCAACGATGTGTTCGACGCCGAAGTGGACGCCCGGGAACGGCCTGAGCGGCCGATTCCTTCCGGCCGTATTTCGCTCCGTGCGGCTACGGCTGTCGGCTGGGCGATGCTTACGAGCGGCGTGCTGGTCGCTTGGCTATGCGGTCTTATTTCGAGCGACTGGCGACCCGGTGCGGTCGCGATGCTCTTGGCCGGGTGCATTCTGCTGTACGATGCGGTGCTGAAGCGCACGCCGCTGGCCCCGTTGGCGATGGGGGCGTGTCGGATGCTCAATGTGATGTTGGGGATGAGTCTGGGGCCACTGGCCACTGAAGTGGCCAGTCCGTATGTGCGGTGGGGGACGTTCGGGCGCAGTATTGATCGCTCTTGGCGTCGGCGTCTACGTCGTGGGAGTTACGGTTTTTGCGCGCACCGATGCACGGATTAGTTCCCGCGGCCAACTAGTGGGCGGCTTGATTGTGTTGCTCGTTGGGATGGCCTTGTTGGCCGCGGTGCCGGTTTTGACCGATTTCCAGCCGCCGCTGGTTGTGGGGCTCAGTGGTTGGTATTTGCTTTGGGTTGTGCTCGGGCTGGTCACCGCGCGACGGTGTGCGCTGGCCATTCTGGAGCCGTCGCCGCAGCGTGTTCAAGCCGCAGTACGGCACTGCGTGCAATCAATCATCATTCTGGACGCGGCCGTATGCGTGGGATATGCGGGGCCATTTTGGGGATTGGTCGTGCTCGCGCTCATTTTTCCCACGTTGATTCTGGCGCAGTGGCTCAAGGCGACGTAGAAAGTCGTGCAGACTATTCCACGATTGTTTCTGCTCCGGCCCGCGTCGCTGCTGCCCGCCAGACAGGAAGTGCAGTTTCATTCGCGAACGATTGCACCGAGCCGTCCACCATGGCCGACTGCACGATGCCGGCGTGGTAGCTGCGCGACGTGATCATCGCATAGGTCGGCCTTCCGCTCGTGCCGTCCTTGCCTTCCTGCCAGGAGTTATAGTCTCCGTCGAGGTTTTCACCGCTGCGAACATACGGCACGAACGTATTGGGCGCCATCGTTGCCGTGAATCCCGTGTGATGCACGCGGCCGTCCGGCCATTCCGTGTGGCCCGTATTCTTGTATTCGCTGCCCGAGCCAACGATGGCCGACGCCGCATCGATCGTATCAGGAATGGTGGTCGACGAGGGTCCGCCGTTGCGTGTGTAGTGGGTCCAAGCCTTCACTTCGGAAACGAGCAACGTCTTGCTGGTACCATCGGTGAACTTCGATAGCGGCAGGAAACTGTTGGGGAAAAACGCGCCGTTGCCGCCGACGTCGGTTGCGGGGTCGTACACGAACCATGTTCCCATGTTGAACCCGTAAGTGGTGGAATAGAGCAGCACCTTGCCGCCGCCCGGATCACGTACTTCGGCCGCAAGCGTATCGCTTGGACATGAGTAGCCGGGTATCTGCAGGTTGTTAATCGGTGTCTGCAGGTCCCAGGCGACGTTGATGTTGACGACATTGCGGAGATTCTGCTCCTCCAAGTAATTGAGAATGTGACCGTGCACTCCCCAGGCGCCGTTGGCGGCCGTGGTGTTGGTTTCCGCGTTGATTTCCACGCTGGGGGGCAACCGTTTGTGCGAGCTTTCGTAATTCAACACGGCCAAGCCGAGCTGCCGCAGATTGTTTTTGCACTGGCTCCGCCGCGCCGCCTCGCGGGCCGCGTGGATCGCCGGCAGCAGTAACGCTACCAGGATGCCGATGATGGCGATCACTACAAGTAGTTCCACGAGAGTGAATGCCGTGCGTTTCGATTGACGAACGACCATGAAAACAGCTCCTTGCCAATATGAAGTAGTGCCTGTAGCCGCCGCCGGGGTTGCGGCTGCCGTCTGCAAACCTTGTTCCCCCAGTCGATAAGCCCGCGAGTTGGCGATTATCTCGCATTTATCGCCTGCCATCGATAGCAAGGGTTGTCTGCCGACGGTTATCACAGTCGATCGCGCGACTGGAGTGGCGACTCGATCGACAGATCCGCGACAATGCCGGCCGCTGCCGTACGTTGCTGTGGGAAATGGGCATCCTTAGAATGAACGCTCCGCAAAACACCCACCGGAACTGATTCAATGCGCTGGCCGTTGCGATTGCAAATCATGCTGCCTATGGCGGCGATCATGCTGCTGACCGTGCTCGTTGTGGGCGGGTTGGGCGCGTACCTGGCCGCTTGCGACACCAAGGCGCGAATCGATTCGCAGGTCGCCGGGGTGATGCAAATCCTGGCGGAATCCAATTTTCCGCTGACCGACAAGTACTCCGGCATCGAATTGTCGGGCCGATCGGCTGGTTTCGCTCGGTCTGCACCGAACCACACTGCGGAAGAAACTGGAAGAGCACAGATTCATTGAACAGTTTTGGAATGCAATCAATGCCCTCCAGTCCATTGGAAGCACTGGTTACCAGCGCCGCAGCGAGATTCGAGCAGCAATACCATCGGCAGCCACGATGGATCGTGGCGGCACCGGGCCGGGTAAATATTATCGGTGAGCACGTCGACTATAACGACGGATTTGTGTTGCCCATGGCGATCGAACGCTATTGCGTGATCGCGGGTGGAATGACGAATGACGAAGCAAGAATGACGAATGAAGGAATTCAAAAACATTCGTCATTCGTCATTCGTCATTCGTCATTATCTGCCACGGTTTTCAGCGTGGCGGCCGATGATGAAGCAACGATCTCTCTCACCGCACCGCGGCCGCATCCGGCGCCAGGACATTGGTCCAATTACGTTGCGGGAGTGATTGCCGGGTTCGTAGAGCGCGGCATGCGGCCGACCGGATTTCAGGCGGTCGTCGAGTCGAGCGTGCCGTACGGCGGCGGGCTATCGAGCAGCGCGTCGCTCGAAGTGGCCACCGCAACATTTCTGGAAGCCATGACAGGCACAAAGCTGGGCCTGGTGGCAAAGGCGCTGCTTTGCCAGAAGGCCGAGCACGAGTACGCGGGGGTACCGTGTGGCATCATGGATCAGTTCGCTTCGGTGATGGGGCAGGAGGGCCACGTGATGCTGCTCGATTGCCGATCGCAGCAAATTGAACAAATACCGCTAACCGATCCGGCAATTACCGTGCTGATCGTCAACACAAACGTCAAGCACGAACTATCCGGTGGCGAATATGCGGAGCGACGTCGCCAGTGCGAGGCGGCGGCCCGCCGGTTGGGTGTTGCTTCTCTTCGTGACGCCACTCTCGCACTGCTCGAATCGCAGCGCGGGCGCCTGGAGCCAATCGAGTTTCGCCGCGCGCGGCATGTAATCAGCGAAATCGAGCGGACGGCCGAAGCCGCGAAGGCCATCAAAGCCGCCGATTGGCCGCGCGTCGGTCGGCTCATGTACGCCAGCCACGACTCGCTCCGTGACGACTACGAGGTAAGCTGCAAGGAGCTAGACTTGCTCGTGAATGGGGCGCGCGAGCTGGGAACGCAAGGCGGCGTCATCGGTTCGCGGATGACTGGCGGCGGGTTTGGTGGCTGCACGGTAAGCCTGGTGGAAACGGCCAAGGTGGACGAAGTGGCCCAGCATCTCGCCCAATCGTATCGAGCTCAGACTGGCATCGAGCCCGCCGTGTTGACCAGCCGACCCGCGCGGGGCACATGTGGTGCGGTCGACGTAAAGCATGCCGCGGCCGTTTTAGGCATGTGTGATCGCGGCATCCAAGGTCATACTTATAGACTCAGCTTCCGAATCCGGCGGACTAGAACTGCCGGTCGAATCGCAAAGAGGACGAACGATGATGCGAGTTCTGGTTACCGGCGGGGCAGGGTACGTTGGGTCGCACGCCGCAAAGCTACTGGCCGAAAGCGGACACCAGGTTGTGATTATCGACAATCTGGCGAATGGGCACTGCGCGGCCGTGGGAAAACTGCCGCTTGTGGTGACCGACCTGCTCGATCAAGACCGCATCATTCGCTTGATCAAGGACGAAAAAATCGACGCGGTGATGCACTTTGCTGCGCTGGCGTATGTCGGCGTATCGGTTACCGAGCCTGCCAATTACTATCAAAACAACATCGTGGGTACGCTCGAGTTATTGGATGCGATGCGCGAAACGGGCGTCGAGCGAATCGTGTTCTCCAGTACGTGCGCGACCTATGGTAACCCGCTGCATGTGCCGATTTCTGAGGATCATCCTCAACAGCCAATCAGTCCGTACGGCTTCACTAAGTTGGCGATTGAGCGGGCGCTGGCCGATTACTCGCGGGCCTACGGCCTCGGCTACGCCGCGCTGCGGTATTTCAACGCATCTGGTGCAGCGGAAGATGGCACGATCGGCGAGGACCACGATCCAGAAACGCACCTCATTCCCCTAGTGTTGCAGGTGGCGTTGGGGCAACGCGAGTTTGTCGAAATCTACGGCACCGACTACCCGACGCCCGACGGCACTTGCATTCGCGATTACATTCACGTCGACGATTTGGCGGCCGCCCACCTGGCGGCGTTGGAGAAGCTCGAACGCGGCATGGAGCTCAAGCTCAACCTGGGCACAGGTCACGGCGCAAGCGTGCAGGAAGTTATTGATATTTGCCGCCAGGTAACCGGCCATCCAATTCCGGCCCGCGTTGCCCCCCGCCGCGCCGGCGATCCGCCGGAGCTAGTGGCGGATCCCTCAGCCGCTAAGGGCATTCTTGGATGGGAGGCGAGGCACAACAACGTGCGCACGATCATCGAAAGTGCCTGGCGGTGGCACCGTACGCACCCACAGGGTTATTCAGATTGATATATTTGTCGTGAGTTTCAACCATGAAAGTGGCCGCAAGCGTTCTGGCAATTTTGATGTTTGGTGTGCCTGTGCGTATTGCCTCGTCGCAAACCATCGTCGGACAATTTGCGGGCAACGGCGATATCGGCCCGGTGAAGCACGCCGGTTCTGCCACTTACGACCCACAGTCTCAAAGTTACACGGTCGTCGGCTCTGGCAGCAACATGTGGTTCGACCACGATGAATTTCATTTTGCGTGGCGACGCGTGAAAGGAGATTGCATTCTAGAGGCGGCCGCGAAGTTGATGGACAAGGGCGTCGAGCCGCACCGCAAACTTGGCCTCATGGTGCGTCAAAGCCTGGAGCCGAATTCGCCGTATGTCGATATCGCGGTCCATGGCGACGGCATGACCTCACTTCAATTCCGCCGTACGGCCGACGGTCAGACCGAGGAGATTCGAGCGCCGATCATTGGCGCGAACGTTATTCAATTGCAGCGCCGCGGCAACCGGTTCACCATGTCGGCGGCCTGGACGAACGGCCCTTTCGCCAGCCCCCGATCGGTCGATGTCGAACTAGGTGACGAAGTGTACGTGGGACTGTTTGTGTGTGCGCACAACGCGGATGTGAGTGAGGTCGGCCGGTTTCATAATGTGCGGGTCACTATTCCGGCCGACGAGGACTTTGTACCCTATCGCGATTACATCGGTAGCAACCTCGAAATTCTCGATGTGGCGACGGGCAATCGCACCGTCGTCTTCCAGTCGGGTGAACCGCTGCAAGCGCCAATTGGACGCCCGACGGCAAGGCACTCATCTATAACGCACGCGGCCGGTTGTTTCGATTCGACCTTGAGACTCGCCAAGCGGCGCTGATCGACACGGGGTTCGCAATGGCAAACAACAACGACCATGTGATGTCGCATGACGGCAAGATGCTCGGCATCAGCAACCATAGTCCCGAGCACGATGGCCAGTCCATCGTTTACACTCTGCCGGTCGGCGGCGGAACACCCAAACAAGTCACCGCAACCGGGCCTTCGTACCTGCACGGTTTTTCGCCCGACGGACTCTGGTTGGTTTACACGGGCCAGCGCAACGGCACCCTTGACGTCTACAAAACTCCGTTCGACGGCGGCGACGAAGTGCGTCTGACCGATGCGCCCGGTCTTGATGACGGTGCCGAGTTTACGCCCGACGGCGCGAAGATCTACTTTAACTCCAGCCGCAGCGGCCGGATGCAAATCTGGCGGATGCGACCCGATGGGTCCGACCCCGAACAGGTAACCGACGACCAGTTCAACAATTGGTTTCCGCACGTCTCACCGGACGGCGAGTGGATTGTGTTCCTGTCGTTCCAGCCCGACGTGGCGGCGGACGACCATCCGTTTTACAAGCATGTCTATCTGCGCGTGATGCCGGTGGGCGGCGGCGAGCCGCGCGTGATCGCCTACGTCTACGGTGGGCAGGGGACTATCAACGTGCCAAGTTGGTCGCCCGATAGCAAACGCGTGGCTTTCGTGAGCAATACGGCTGGAAATTGACCGGATCGCCATGTCGATTCCTGGCGTGAAATTTTGACGGCATGGCTATTGCGGTGCAGGAAGCACATTCGCCGCAATCTAGAACAATTCACGTTCTTCGCCGTGCGCGGCATCATACTTGCACGCGATGTTGCTTTCATTGGCGGAGATTGCTAGTCGTAGCGATGGCGTCTAGGAAAGTGACGACATGCATCCGGGTGGAGGAACCAATCATGCGACGCCGAATTAGTTTTTCGAAGCGAATATTGGCCTTCGAAGCGCTGGAACAAAAGCGTCCGTTGGCCGTCGAAGTGTTATCCTGCGGAGAAGCCGATCCTGACGCAGTCACTGCGGTGGCGGGTAGCGGCTCTCAACATGCGGCCAAATCGGCCGACTTGAACCATCTTTCTGATGATGGCGACCTCAGCAAAGTGAATGCAGCTGAGAATGAAGTCGATGAGCTGGAAAATGAAAAATCTTCCAACGGCCTGTCCCGCCTCGATCAGTCGGCAGCCGGACAATTGGATGACGAGAGCGATGAAGCTGACGACTTTAGTTCGGATGACGACGACGATGAAGCCATGATGGATGATGACTCGGATGAAGAGGAGAATGGGTCCGACGAGGAAGACGACGAGTCGGATGACAATGACGACGAAGACTCAGATGACGAAGACTCAGATGACGAAGATTCAGATGACGAAGATTCAGATGACGAAGATTCAGATGACGAGTCCGATGAAGACGACGACGAAGAGGATGAGTCAGACGACGATTCCGATGACGGCGACGAGTCAGAGGAAGAAGATGATGACGACGTGGATAATGAAGAAGGCCAGGACGATGATGTTTCGGACGAAGAGGATGATGACGACGACTTAGACGACGAAGACGAAGATGAGCAGACCGATGACGACGACGAGTCGGATGAGAATGACAATGACTCAGAAGAGGATGACCAGGACGAATTAGATGAGGAAAATGACGAAGACGACGCTGACGAGAACGAAGCGGACGTCGACGCGGAACCGATGCAGTCGTCAGTAGAACGTCGCGAGGCCGTGGACGACGATTCGGATGATTTGACTCCCGCCGTTGTTTTCGACGTTGCTGATCGGACTCCGGCGATAATCGGCTTTCCAGCCGTCGAGAATGGCATTCAACGATTCCGCAGCGTCCGTTTAAGTGACCGCCAACTCGTCGATGAAGACCTGATCGAGCTCCTGCAGGTACAACCGGGCAACCCGAGCCGCGACGGACGTGAACTGGTATTCGATGAGATTGTTGCGCTGGCCAACATTGGCATTGTCGAGCCAATCGGGCCTTTCATAAGCGATAGGTTGAACCGTGCCGCACTGGAGGGCCCGGTGCAGCCGGCACTTATCGATGCGGTTTTTGAGTCGCTCGATCAAACGTTGTCTCAGATGCGATAACCACTGCAATTGGTGGCAACCAGCGGCGAGTTCCTAGACGCTGCTTAAACGCGACTACTCGCGCCTCCATTTTAGAATCCATGGATCGCCGGTTCGTTGCTGAAATGCCGCGAGCTTGCGCTGCAATTCAACCAGCACTTCATGATGGTTCTCATCAGCCACGAGGTTGTGTGCCTCGTCGGGGTCGTGTTCCAAGTCGTATAGTTCGAACTTCGAGCGATGCTCGTAAGACTTAATCGTTCTCTTACCATAGAGCGAACCGGGGCCGCGACGGCGAGCCGTCTGCCACGTCGCCGAGTTCCATAAATCGGAGGCGAATGGAAACGGCAGCGGATGGGCGATGTTCCAGATGAGCTTGTAGCGGCCGCTTCGGACGACGCGCATCGGATAATACATCGTCACTTCGTGGAACGTGTGGGAGGCAAAGATTTCGTCCCAGCCGGGCGGGTTCTCCTGTTCAAGTACTGGAAGGAACGAGCGGCCGTGAAACGCAACGCCCTCCGGTAGCTCAGCGCCGGCGAAATCGAGGATTGTGGGCGTGATGTCGACCCAACTCACCATCGCCTCGCTGACGATACCATGTTTTTGGGCCTGCGGATTGCGTACGATGCAGGGCAAACGCAGTCCGGGCTCGTAAGCTGTGGTTTTCGCGCCAGGGAACGGCATGCCGTTATCGGAGATGTAAATGATGAGCGTTTCTTCGTATTTGCCGGCCTGTTTGAGGATCTCGATCAAGCGTCCCAAGCCCGTGTCGACCCGTGAGATCGATTCGTAATACTGAGCGAGCTCGGCGCGGCAGGCGGGCGTATCCGGGAGAAATGGCGGCACAATGACGTCCGCCGGTTCGTAATGCACCGGCTCGATGCGCGGATACGACTGGCCGCGCGGCTTGTTGCCAAATCGGTCCGGTCGTTCCGAAATTTCATCGGCCTGGCCGCCGCCACGGTGCGGGTCGGCCGTGCAAAAGTACAGAAAGAATGGTTTCTCCGACGGCGATTCAATCAATTCGCGGCAACGCTCGGCCATCGCCACGGGATTGTACGGATTTCCCGGAAGTGCCTCGTCGAAGCGATAGACGCTGTCCGGTGCGACGTGAAACTTGCCGACACGGGCCGTGCGGTATCCGGCCGCGCTGAGCAGCACCGGCAGGCTTTTTACATCGTCAAAACTTTGAAAATGATGCGCGGCGTGCTGCAGACCGTACTGGCCGTTGGCGTGATTGAACAGCCCGGTAAGGATCACCGACCGGCTGGGGCTGCAGCTGGCCGTAGTGGCATACGCATATTGAAGCCGCGTCGCATCGGCGGCCAGTGCGTCGAGATGCGGCGTCTTGATCACCGGGTTGCCATAACAGCCCGCGACCTGGCCTTGGTCGTCCGTGACAAACAGCACGACATTCCGGGCAGCGACGATGTGAACGACGGACAGAAATATTGCAGCGACGAGAAACGCTAATCGCATAGGAAATCCTCACGCAAAGGCGCGAAGCGCAAAGAAAACTTGATTGAACCACAAACTTCACGAAGAACACAAAGGAATTTTAGAATTCGTACTTCGAGTCTTTGGTGTCTTTGTGGTTCCAATTCTTTTCTCACGATCTTTGCGCCTTTGCGCCTTTGCGTGAGATATTTTTCATGAATCGGGCAGCTTGTAATCTCGCCACAGCCAGCGCAGCGAATCGGGCAGGATGGCGCCGCCGTGGTTACCGTTGTGGCCGCCCTTCGCCGTAGACGAAGTTCACGTCGTAGTCACGGAATTTCAAGGCCGCGTACATTTGCTTGATTGCCAAGCGGCCAGTTGCCGTGCCGATTGTCGAGGTCGTTGCTGCCGTCTTGCAGGAAGATCCGCATCGGCCGCTTGTCGTTGCCCTTGCGGATCATGCCGGGGTAGCGGTCGCCGCCGCGGATGTTCGCGAAACTGCCGACATGGCTCAGCACTTTGCGAAACGCGTCGGGCCGCTCCCAGGCCACCGTGAAGGCGCAGATGCCGCCGCTCGAGATGCCGCCGATCGCGTGGCCCTCCGGATCGTCGGTGAACGGGTGATCCTTGTGAACCGCGGGCAGAATCTCGGTGATCAGGAACTCGGCGTAGTCGGCGCTGAGCGTGTCGTATTCAAAGCTGCGATTCTCCGGCTGCGGATCCCAGCCGGGCTTCGGCGGCAAGTTCATCCTTCTTGTGACCGGGGTCGACAAATACGCCGATCGTCACCGGCATGTCGCCCTTGTGGATGAGATTGTCGAACACGATGGGCACGCGGAAATCGCCATCTTCGTTGATGTAGGTATGGCCGTCTTGAAAGACCATCAGTGCGGCCGGCTTCGACGCATCGTATTGGGTCGGCACATAAACGTAGTAGCGGCGAATCGTGCCGGGAAACACCTTGCTGTCTTTCCAGACATGGGTGGTGATTTTGCCCTGCGGCACGCCGTCTTGCCGAAATGAATCCCGGCCGAGTGGATAACGAAGCTCGACGCGCGGTTCTTGCGCTTGTATCAGGCAGTTCCAACCCGCAACAACTGCAATCGCGATCAGGAACTCACCACAACGGCACGACGAACACCACGAAAAAGAAGAAAAGGAAAATCGCTTTGGATTGTTTAACGACTGTTGCTGTGTGAATTCCCTGTGCTGCGTAGCTTGGTTCGCATCTATCATTCGTCGTGCTCGTTGTGTCGTCGTGGTGAAAACACTCGGTCGCAGTACGAGATATTCAGATCGCCGCGCGGCGGCCGTCGGAATCGCCGAATTGGTCGATGCCTTCGATGCCCATGTGCTCGAGCATGTCGAGGAACATGTTCGACATCGGCATCGAGCGCAGCTCGTGGAACCGGCCCGGTCGACAGCGCGCCGCCGCCTGCGCCAGCCAGGATCACGGGCAGATCGTCGTGCGAATGGGCGTTGCCGTCGGCATTGCCACCGGCGTAGACGATCATCGAATTGTGCAGCACGGAGGTGCCGTCGGGATCCTTCATCGCCGACAGCTTTTCCAGGAACTTCGCGAAATACGTCATGTAATGCCGGTCGATCTTGGCAATCTGCGTGAGGTTATCCTTGTTGCCTTGATGGTGCGACAGGTCGTGATGCCCGCGGTTGATGTCGATCATCGGGAACGAGCGGTTGCTGCCGTCGTGGGCCAGGATCAGCGTGGCGATCCGCGTCGAATCGGTCTCGAATGCCAATGCAACCATGTCGTACATCAACTGCATGTGATCTTCGAATTGCTCCGGCACGCCTTCCGGCGTTTTCACATTCGGGTTGGGCAGGTCGCCGAATTGCTCCAGCCGGGCAATGCGGGCTTCGATCTCGCGGATGCTCGTGAGATACTCGTCCAGCTTGCGGTTGTCCTTGGCGTCCAGCTTTTGGGCCAGCGCGCGGGCATCGTCGCGGATGAAGTCGAGAATCGATCGTTCGCGTTCCTGGCGTCGCGCCAGGCTTCTGCCGCGCTCCTCCTGCGAACCCTCGCCGAACAAGCCGCTCGAAAACCAGCCGCGGATTGGGCTCCGGCGGCATCGGCGTGGTCGCGGACCTGCCACGAAATGTTGAATTGGTATGCGCACGCATAGCCGCTGTCGCAACTGCCGGAATTCCTCACGGCGTCGCACGTCAATTCGAGCGAGGGGAAGCGGGTAAGGTGGCCCACCTGCTCCGCCGCGACCTGGTCGACCGACGGGCCGACAAAGATATCCGAGCCGGCAGTTTTCTTCGCGCGGCAGCCGGTAAGCAGCGTGGCACTGGCCCGCGCGTGGTCGCCGGCTCCGTCCGGGCCGGCCGTGGCATTGATGTGGTCCAAACCCAAGATGACTTGAATTTGGTCCTTCACGGCAGCCAGCGGCTCCATCGTGGGGCCGAGCTTGAAATCTTTGCCCTTGCCGGTGGGCCACCAGTTGTCCTGGTGCACGCCGTTGGGGATCGTGATGAACATCATGCGTCGCGGCATGCCAGCCACTGCTGCAGCAGCTGCGCCGGCTGCGGCAGGCAATTCGGCCGCTTGAGCCAAATGAGGTACGAACGATGGAAAGGCGGGAAGCGCGATCCCTGCGCTCAGCCCGCGCAAAAAATGCCGGCGGTTTAACGACCAGTGACGCTCAGCGGCCTTATTTCGTTCGCCCTGCGAATTCATGGCCATGGCAGTCTCCGTTTAGGCTGCGGTTGTTCTAATCGCCGGATGGCAGGGGTCGAGGTCGTGCCGAGCCCCCAGGAATATCACTGGGGGCTCGCTGACGCTCGACCCCAGTCACCCTGTATTGTGTTGTGCCGTTATGGATGGGCGGCGACCGTTTCGGCGCGGCGCTGGCGTTGGAACGGCGCCGATTGGATCACCCCGGTCACCAGCGACGAAAACTTCCCCCCATCCTTATCTAATTGCTCGACAATCTGGTCCAGCGTGTGCTCATCATAATACTCCAAACCCCGCCCGAGGGAGTAGGTTAGCAGCTTTTCCGCCAGGCAGCGGTAAAAGTCCAGCCGGTGGTTCTTCGTTAGAATCGACTTCAACTCGCGGATTTCCTTAAATTCTTCGCCCGTCAGGAGTTTTCCTGAAGCGTCAATCGGCCGGTCTTTCTCGGTTTCCCGCCACATTCCCAGGGCGTTGAAATTCTCGAGAGCCAGGCCCAACGGGTCCATCCGGGCGTGGCAGGAGTGGCATAGCGGATCGCGGCGGTGGATATCCTGGAGTTCGCGGACGGTGGGTTCGTGGCCCTCCACGGCCTCGGCCGCCTGTTCCAGTGGCGGGATATCTGCCGGCGGCGGCGGAGGTGGTGTGCCCAGGATGTTATCCAGGATGTACAGCCCGCGCTTCACCGGCGAGGTACGCGTCGGATTCGACGTCACGACAAGCACTGTTCCTTGAGTCAACAGTCCACCGCGAGGACTATCCTCCGGCAGCTCCACGCGGCGCATTTCCCGGCCGCGGACGCCCTCGATCCCATAGTGTTCGGCCAACCGGTTGTTGAGAAACGTGTAGTTGCTGTCGAGCAGCTCCAGCACGCTGCGGTTTTCCCGCACGATGTACTCGAAATACATCTCCGTTTCGCGGCGCATGGCATTGCGCAGATTCGGAATTGAACGAGTCGCGAATAGCGTTCAGCTTGCGGAACGCTGCAAAAATACGCTCCCGCTCTTGCTCGCGTTTTTGCTCTTCCTCGCGACGCTTCGCCCGTTCCTCATCGGAAAGCGTAGCGTCTTCTTGCTGAGCTTCTTGCTCACGTCGTTCTTGCCGGTCGCGATCGCGATCGCGACGCCGGAATCCGCGACGGCCCCGCAATCGTCTGAACTCACGACGGATCTCGTCAAATTCCTCTTGCTTGCCGATGGCGGCAACGGCATCGATGTTCACGTGCTCGACATCGCGGGACCGCAACCACTGGCCGCCGAAATTGGACATCAACGCATCGGCACGGCTGTCGTTCAGCATCCGCTCAACCTGGGCGGACAAATTCTCACGTAGCTTGCTCTCGTCGGCGAGTCGCATCAATTCATCGTCCGGCATCGTGGACCACAGAAAATATGAGAGACGCGACGCCAGAGCGTATTCGTCGACGAGCGGATATTTCTTATCGTCGGCGGTCGCCGCTGCATCTTCTGTGCGGAACAAAAACCGCGGTGACGCCAGGATGGCCACCATCGCGTTGGAAATGCCGGACTCAAACGACTGCCCCGGCTCGTCGTAGGTCGCCTTGGCAATCGCGATTAACCGCGCCAAGGTTTGCTCGTCTGCCGGTCGGCGGTATGCCCGCTTGGAGAACGCAGCAATGACTTCACTTGCGTAGGCATCGCGACTCTTTGGGACTTTCCGGCGGCGGCCCTTTAGGGAAAAGCCGCCGGTATTTCCGATTCTCGATGCGGTGCTCGATTTCGAGCGGGCCGCGAACGACAACCGAGCGGATTCGATAATCCATCGAATTGATTTGCTCGTTCTCGGCGGTCAGCGGCTCCACTTGGAACTCGAGTTTCCGCTCGCCCTCGTCCAGGTCGGCCTCGAATTTGTAATGTCGGCTTTCGCGATCGGCCCAGCCATATTCCTCTTCGTGAAGTTTTTCTCCGTCGGCAGTGAATGTGACTCGGCACCGCCCCGGATCGAACTCAAAATTGCCGTCGAGCTCGACATCGAGCACGATCTCGTATCGTCCTTTTTTCTGCCGCTTGAGCGTACGTGCGACGGTCGCCGGCTTGTAGTAACTGAGCCGCTCGCCGCTCACATCGTCATCCTCACCGCGGAACCGCTCGCCGTCGAATCGCTGCTCGGCCACGATGAGCGCCTCGAGTGGCACGGCTTGTTCCACGATCTTTTCGGCCGCCTTCAAGTATTTTTCCATGAGCAACGGCGATAGGGTCAGCGCGTCACCAATGTTGTCGAAGCCGTAGCCCGTATCGTCGGCGGGAAAGTTCTCGGTTGTGTTGTAGTCGACGCCCGTCAAATCACGAATCGTGTTGCGATACTCGACTCGATTGAGCCGTCGAAGAGTCACCCGGCCGGGGTCAGGATCTGCCGGATCGATGTTGAAGGCATTGAACTTGATCCAATCGAAAAGCTTGCGCCGCTCTTCTTCATTGGGCCGTTCCTCGCCCTGGGGCGGCATCACGCCGGCGCGGACGTTCTTGAGCACGGCCGACCAGAGCTCGATGTTGCCCACCAGTGCCTCGTCGGACTCAAATTCATCCAGCGTGCGGTTGCCCTCGCGGGCGCCGTAGCCGTGGCAGCCGTAGCAATACGTCTCGAGGATCGGCTGGACGCCTTCGCGAAATCCTGCCGCGGCGGTATTCTCCTCGGCAATGCACGAGGAACCGGCACTCAAAGTGAACCAGCAAGCCAGCACCAACCAATTGGAGAAGTGCGCAAGGGGGTGCGATTTTAGAAGCAAAACGCTTTTCACATTGCAGGGGAGCACCATGCGTCGCATTGTCGGCGTGCCCAAGGGGTAAGCGGGCGGACGTCGGCTGGCTGACGCTTCATTGTAGCGACTTGCCGCCGGAGTGCCACCAACATTTTCGGCAAGCTGGTTCCCTCGTGCAGCGCACGCGTTTTTCTAAGGGCGCGGACACCTAACATTGCAAACACATCGTCCACCGCGTCGGCCGGGCCATCCGGTGACCGGGAACGCTCGTCCGCGAAGGTGTCGGCAGTTACGCCCAATTGCGAAGCTGTGATGCCATCGTCTATGGCGGCCAGCCAGGCGATCAACGCAGTGTCGTTATCGGCGTTGGTTTCCCCGACGACTCTGCGCCGCACAGCAGCGGATCGACGGCTTGCGCTGGCAGAATCATGAATGCCGGCAGATGTTGTTGGATTGCCGGTGACGGCGCTGACCCTCGGCGAAGCCGGGGGCTGCCAAGATGCTGCGGCGGCGCCGGTTATCGGAACGGCGCTCGTCCTGCCAAAGTTCGCCCGCCACACCGTATAATCGTCCTGATCAACGTCGGCGTCGCCGTCGCCATCGGCACGCAGGTCGTCGGTCGAGCCGAGAGTTTTTCGCCACAGGACATAATCTGCCGCATCGACAACTCCGCTGAAGTTGTAATCGCCGGCGAGCGGATTTGGCTGCCACTCAACTGCGCCCATGTCGATCCGAGCTTCAGGAATATCGTCGCCATTGGCGACGCGCGAAAACGGCGTGCCGCGCTGGTCGTGCAATGGCACATCGCCCATCCCTGTCACCGCAGCCGGATCCCCCGCATCAATTGCCGGGCTCCCCGGCAAGAGCGCATGCGTGAGCATCAATTGGCCGTCGGTAAAAGTGAGGCCGCCGTGGTATGCGAGCGGGCTAAGCAGCGGATCAATCGCGCCGTGCGTCGGCCCGCCGATAAGATTGCCGTTCGCATCTGGCGAACCTAACGGCGCTTCCACGAGCGTCGTACCCGAGGAATCGCCAAGCAGGCTGTAACTCATCGTTACAGGTTCAACGGACGGCTGCAAATCTGGATTACCGGCTGGAGCACTATTCGTTGCGATAATCGATCCAATAATCGTAATCGAATCGTTGTGCATCCAAATGCCGCCACCTATGGATTCAACAGTGTCGTTATCAGCGATCGTACTGTAGGCAACAGTAACCTCTCCGAGCGCGCTGATTCCGCCGCCCACGGCTCCGAAACTCGCCACCGATTCGCCGCCAAATGTTTTGTTACCGCTGATCGTGCTGTTAATTAACGTGAGCGGGTTTACGCCCGACGAAACTCCTCCGCCGCGCGAATCATCGCCGTGAGTGAGATTGTTGCTCACCGTACTCGAGTCGATCATCGCACTGCCGATGACAAAGATTCCGCCGCCTGGTGCCGCACCACCTGCGGTCTCGTTGTCATCAACCAGGCTTCGCAGGAGAGTAGCGCCTCCCGCCGCAAGAATCCCTCCGCCACCAGCGAAGTTTCCCGAAGTGCTATTTCCCGTCACCACGCTCTCATTCAGACTGACCGCGCCTTCGCTTTGAATTCCGCCTCCGCCGGCATAATGCCCCGACGTGCTATTGCCGCCGACCACACTCCGCGTGAGAGTCAGAGAACCACCTGTCCAAACGCCTCCACCTTCACTGGAGGCGCCTGCTGTACTATTTCCGCTAATTACGCTGTTCGTAAACAATGCAGTGGTAACCACACGTAATCCACCGCCCGAAGACGCGGTACCAGATGTGTCGTTGTCGATGATGTGACTATCGACGGCGATCACACTGTTCGCGGCTATTCCACCACCGCCGCCATTTGCGCTGTTCCCGCTGACGGTCGTCCGGTCGAGTGACACCGTGCCCGTCGATGAGACGCCGCCGCCGGACGCTCCAGCGCGATTTCCGCTAATCACGCTCTGCGTAAACGCGACATGACCAATCGCAAACAATCCGCCGCCACGAGCTTCGGCGCCTTCCGTGCTACTGTTCCGGATCGAGGTCCGGTTGATGGTTAAGTCTTCTGTTGAGACTGATCGAATTACTCCGCCGCTGTGAATGAAATCTGTATCGTTTGGAACGCTACCGGTTGTCTTGCCGTTGATAAAAGTTAGATCGGCGATCGAAACGTTGGCTTTCGCCTCCGTAATATTGATGACTCGCGACTTCGATTGTGCATCTATCGTGAGTAGTTCTGAGCCTGGGCCATTAAGTTTAACCGAATCGGTGATTTCCATTTCGCCCATCGTGAGCAGAATGGCAGCCGGGCCGGCGGCTGTGAGCGACGGTGCGAACGAGATTTCATCAGGATCCGGATTGAGGTTGGCGATTTCGATTGCTTCTCGCAACGAAAAGTCGCCGCTCGAATAATCGCCGTCGAGCTCGTCCGCGAGTGTGTCGACGAATAAGTGAAACGGCGCAGACTCCTGCCGTTCGTAAGCGCCCATATCGATCCGGGCGCCATCCATGCTGTCGCCATCGACGACACGGGAAAACGGCATGCCGCGTTGATCGTACAGCGGCACGATGCCCATTCCGGGCATGACTGCCGGATCGCCCGCATCGATTACCGGGCTGCCCGGCACAAGCGCGTGTGTGAGCATCGGGCTGCCATTGGGCAGCACCAGCCCGCCATTGAATGTTAGCGGGCCTAGCAGCGGATCGATCACGCCATTCATCGAGCCGCCGATGAGATTTCCCGCGGCGCTGGGCGATCCGACGGGCGCCTCGGGCAGGTTGGTGCCGCGGTTGTCGCCGATCAAACTGAATGTTGCGGAAAGCGTTGGCGCATTGAAATTTGGAACGAGATACAGGTCCGGACCGAGATTCGACGGATCGTCGTCGTTGCCGGCCAGGATTGTGTGGCCCAGCGAGATCTTTGAGCCGTCATACGCGATAATTCCGCCGCCCGCACCCGTACCATCGGGATTGGAAGCAGCACTATTGCCGGTGATTGTGCTGCGCTGGAACGAAACGCCGGATCGCTGGGCGATGACGGCCCCGCCGCTAGTTACGGCATGATTGCCGCTGAGCGTGCTATCGATCGCGGCCAGCGACATGGTCTCGCGGGCCGAAATGGCCCCGCCCCAGTTGGCCATGTTCGTATGCAGCGAGCTGCGAGTGATCGTCGACGTGGATATTCGGTAGGTATAAATGCCGCCACCGCTTCCGCTCGCTTGATTTTTGTCGACAGCGCTATCGGCGACGTACATCGAGGCCGTTGGCGTGCTGACGGTGTAGCTCACCAGTCCGCCGCCGTTGCCGCCGGCCACATTTCCTGTCACACGACTGCGTACGACGCGCAACGCATCGTTGCGGACCATGATTCCGCCGCCTCGCGACGCGGCCTCGTTGCCGCTGATGATACTGTCGTTGACGGCGGCGAGCGAGTTGCGCATAAATGGCGCCGCCATCCTGAGTCGATGTATTTCCAGTCATGGTACTGGCGTTGAGCGCCACGCCAATCGTGATCGCGTCGATGTAAATGCCTCCGCCGTCGCCGGCAAGCGCCTCGTTTTGGTTGATTTGGCTGTCGTTGAAGGTAAGCCGGCTACGGAGTGAATAGATTCCACCGCCAGTGCCCGCATCGTTCGCGGTAATAACAGCTTCGGCCGCAAGGATGAGAGAATCGCGGACGTAGATACCGCCGCCACGGAACAGCGGGCCGGGATCGGCGTGATTGTCCGTGATGGTGCTGTGCACGAGAGTAAAGTCCGAGTCATCGACAAACAGCCCGCCGCCGTTGAATGCTGACGTGTTGCCTGAAATATGCGAATTGCTGAGTAGGAAGTTAATCGAACCCACGACATACAGGCCGCCGCCCGAGCCCTCCGAGTGGTTGTCAACAATTTCCGAGCCGCTCACATTCAGGCGATGAGTCGTGTAGATGGCGCCGCCGTGGTTGAGTGCTGAATTTCCGACGATCGAAACATCGTCCAGCGTGAGGTGGCCCGCCGCCTGAATTGCGCCGCCGCGGCCGATCGTATCGCCGCCGGTGAGCGTCGTGCCGCGGAGCGAAACGTTCCAACCAATCGCTGGGCGAAGCGTGATATCGAACACACGGCTGCCAGTTCCGTTGTCCACTTCGGGAAGCGTGTCATTCCCCGTAGCATCGATGGTCAATAGACCGCGGCCGGCACCGGTGATGCTGAGGTCGCCGCTGATCGTCAGCTGGCCCATGGTCAGCTCGATCGTCTGCGGACCATCGTGGCCGAAGTCGAACGTAATTGCGTCGGCGAAGTTGCCCTTGTGACCGAGATCGGTCGTGGTATCAGTGTTGGCGGCGAGAATCGCTTCGCGGAGCGTGACGAGGCCGTCGCCGGAGATGGTATTGTCGAGCGGGCTGTTGACGATCAGCGCAGCCAAAAGCCGGCGATCCTCCAGCGGCTCAAGGCGCAAGCGGCGGCGACTGGCAGTTCGGCCGCGGTGCGATGTGGGTCTGCGTTTCCGCCGAAATCCCATGCCTCAATCCCCGTGAAATCTACCCGTATTCACATCTCCGTGCCAGGTTTGATTGTAACCAGCGGTGCCAAATTCGCCAAAAGATTGGGAGCGCTGATCACGGTCGCGAATAAACTTTGGTAATTGCCGGCGACCCGTTGGGTCGCGGCTAAAGTGCCTTGTTTATCTTCGCTCTTCTTCTTGTTTCTCGCCTGCGTGTTTCCGGCGCTGCGTCTCGCATTTCCGCCCGTTTAATTTGAAGTCGCGCGTCGCTACACTAGAGACTCCTGGAATCAAGCTCTTCCATCATTTCTCACTCCCAGGCCTTGGCATGAGCACGATCGAACGCCCCGTTGGTCATAACTTTCGCTGGGTGATTTGTGCTCTGCTATTTTTTGCCACCACGATCAACTACATCGACCGCACCGTGATCAGCGTGCTCGAGCCGGAGTTGCGCAAGATTATCGGCTGGTCGGACGTGCAATGGAGTTATATCAGTGCGTCATTCATGCTGGCGTATGCCCTCGGATTCTTGTTTTCAGGCTGGATGATGGATCGTTTGGGTACGCGATTGGGATTTACAATCTCACTTGTCGTATGGTCGCTTGCGGCGGCAGCTCATGCATTCGCAGGAAATGTAACCCAATTCATGATCGCGCGGTTCTGCGCTGGGCCTCGGCGAATCGGGCAATTTTCCGGCCGCCATCAAGACGGTCGCCGAGTGGTTCCCCAAACGGGAACGCGCATTGGCAACCGGCATCTTCAATGCCGGCACGAATGTGGGTGCCACGGTGTCACCGTTTATCGTGCCGATCATTTATCAAGTACCACGGCTGGGAAGCGGCGTTCATGGCGACGGGGCTCGTCGGGCTGGTGTGGGTCGCCTTTTGGTGGCCGATGTACCGGCGCCCGCAAGAGCATCCCAAGGTTTCGCCGCAGGAGCTGGCTTACATCGAAAGCGATCCGGCCGATCCGCCGGTGCGCATCCCCTGGGGAACCTTGCTGACCCACCGTCAAACCTGGGGTTTTGCCATCGCGAAGTTTCTCACCGATTCGATCTGGTGGTTCTACCTGTTCTGGTTCGCCCCGTTCATGGCGGCACAGTTCGGCGTCGACATCAAGACGGTCGGTGTGCCCATGATGACGGTGTACCTGATGGCCGATATCGGCTCGGTGCTGGGCGGCTGGCAGAGCTCGTGGTTGATTGGCCGGGGCTGGTCGGTAAATTCCGCCCGCAAAACGGCGATGCTGACTTATGCGTTGTGCATCGTGCCGGTGGCGCTGGCGCCGATGGCCGGCAACAAGTGGTTGGCGGTGCTGCTGATCGGCATTGCGACCGCGTCGCACCAGGGGTTCTCCGCCAATCTGTTTACCTTGGTTTCGGACATTTTCCCGAGGCGGGCGGTGGGGTCGATCGTCGGGATCGGCGGGTTCGCCGGGTGCAATTGGCGGCTTCTGCTTACAGTTAGCCGCCGGCCAGCTCAAGCAAATGACCGGCAATTATGTCGCGCTGTTTGCCATGGCCGCCACGGCCTATCTGGTCGCCCTGGCCGTCATCCAGTTATTAATTCCCCGTGTCGAGCCGGTGGAAATTTCGGTACCAGACAACGGCCGCCCGTGACGTATAATTTCCCAATGCTAGCGGGGCGGCTCGGGGTTTAAACTTTCGAGCCTCTGGAAGCGTATTGATACAAACCATCCGCGCCGGCCGGGCCTCCGGCAGAATCTGACGCTCGGACTTCAAATCCATGCCCACTCAGCCCACGGACGATCAGCCGTCGCCCGGCTGCAATCGATTTCGACGCTTATTGCTCAGCCTGCTCTTGGGACTCGTTGGCCTCGCGTCGCCTCTGCGTGCCGAAACGGGCTATGACGCCTGGCTCCGCTACGACTCAATCGACGACAAGAGTGCGAAAGATCGCTACGCCGGTTTGCCGTCCATCGTCGTCAAGCTGGAAGACTCCGAGCCGATCGAGTCGGCGGGGGACGAGCTGGTGCGCGGCATTCAGGGGATGCTGGGCCGGACACTGCGGATCGAAGCTAAGCTGCCCAAAGAGGGCGCAATTCTTTTGGGCACATTCGATGCGGTGAAGAAAGCCGCACCGTCGATCGAGAAAATGCCGCAGCTCGTGGACGACGGGTTCTGGCTAAAGACCGTCCAACTGGATGGTCAAGCCTGCTTGCTGATCGCCGCGCCGAACGATCGCGGCGTGCTCTACGGCGTATTCGCCGTGCTCAAGAAGATGGCTCTTGGACAGCCCCTTACCGAGCTCAACGAACAGCACGCACCAGCCGCGCCTCTGCGAATGCTTAATCATCGCGATGGATTGGACGGCACGCTCGATCGAGGCTTCGGCGGCCGCTCGATTTTTTGGACGGATGGAAATGTGGAGAAGGATTTGAGCCGCGTGCGTGATTACGCCCGGTTGTTGGCATCGATTGGAATTAGCGGAATCACGATCAACTTGCCAGCGGCAGGGTCGCGCGTAATGACGCCGGCCAAACTCGAAGAGCTGTCGCGCGTGGCCGACACGATCCGCCCCTGGGGCGTACGGCTTTACATTGCAATCAATTCCGTAACGCCGCCGAGTTTTTCCGATGGTGAACGTCCGCAGGGCGATACGGAGTCAACTGCCCCTTGGACCGAACAGGTCGAGTCGATTTATCGCGCTATTCCCGACTTTGGCGGATTGGTGCTCGAAGCCGATTGGGGGCCGGTCGAAGCCGCTGCCGAAAATGCTGCAGCGCACGCGAATTCCATCAATCAAATCGCCGCGGCGCTCAAACCGCACGGGGGTATCTTGCTTTGCCGAACTTGCCGGTGCGACATTGCAGTCGACCCGGCCGACGCGAAACAGGATCCGGCTAAGGCGGCTCACGATACCTTCCATTCGCTCAATGGCCTGCTCGATGATAATGTCGTCCTGCAAGTCAAACAGGGCCCGATGGATTTTCAGGTCCGCGAGCCCCCCTCGCCATTGTTCGGCTCCCTGACGAAGACGAACCAGGCGGTCGAGCTGGAGGCCACCCAACACTTTCTCGGCCAACAGCGGCACCTGTGCTTCTTGGTGCCCATGTGGAAAGAAGTGCTCGACTTCGACATGCAAGCCAAAGAAGCGGCAACGCCTGTCAAAGAGCTTGTTACGGGCAAAGCGTTCGAGCGACCGACCGGCGGCTTTGTGGCGATCATCAATGTCAACTGCGCCGACAATTGGTTCGGGCACGATTTGGCGATGGCCAACTTGTACGGCTTCGGCCGGCTGGCTTGGGATCCAAACCTCAGCAGCAAGGCAATTATCGAGGAATGGACACGGCTAACATTCGGGCACGACCCGCTGGTGGTCGGCGCCTGATGGACATGCTGCTTAAATCGTGGCGCATTTACGAAAACTACACCGGACCCTTCGGCGCCGGTTCGTTAACCGATCTGGGCGAGGTGCAGTACGGTCCCGGAATCGAGTCTGCTGAACCTCGCAGCTGGGCACCGTGGCATGGTGCCGACGAGAAAGGCATCGGCAAGGATCGCACTGCCACCACGGGCAGCAGCTTTACCGTGCAGTACCCGAAACCGATCGCCGATCGCTTCGAGTCGCTCGACACGTGTCCCGAATCTTTGCTTCTATTTGTGCACCGAGTGCCATACACCCACATGTTGAAATCCGGCAAGACGGTAATTCAACACATTTACGATGCGCACTACCAAGGCGCTCGCGATGCCGCCCGGCTCGTGCAGCAGTGGCAATCGCTCAAAGGCCACATCGACGATGAACGCTTTGAAGCGACTCTGGCACGTCTGCAATACCAGGCGGGCCACGCCAAGGTCTGGCGCGACGCCGTGTGCACCTGGTTTCTGCACAAGTCCGGTATCGCCGACAACGAAGGCCGCGTCGGCAACTACCCGAACCGCTTCGAAGCCGAAGCATTAACCCTCGAAGGGTATGAGCCGCAAAACGTCACGCCTTGGGAAACGGCCTCCGGCGGCCAGTGTGCGCAAGTGGCCGATCCCGCCGGCACGGGTAAGCTCAGCATGAAGTACGATGGCAAGGCCGGTTGGTTCCACGTAAACGTGTCGTACTTTGATGAGAATGACGGAGCATCGAAATTCCGGTTGTTGATAGCGGAGCAGCCCATCGGCGAATGGAAGGCCGACGACACGCTGCCCGACAACAAGCCCAACGGCCACACGTCGACGCGCTATCAAACAGGCCGCGTGGCGTTGCGCCCGGGCGATGTGATCCGCGTGGAAGCCACCGCCGATGGCGGCGAACGAGCGGCCATCGACTATCTGGAAATCGACGCAGCCCAAAACTGACGCTGACGCTCGCTTCGATTCTGTAGACCGGCTAAAGTGTTCGCCATGACGGGAGCATTCGCCGACCGGTTGTTTCGCATCGCATTCGCGCTCGCCGGGTTTTACAACCTGGCGTTTGGTTTGTGGGCGGGTCTGTGGCCAAGCGCATTTCTTCGAGTGGTTTGCCATCGAGCCGCCCCGCTATCCGGGAATTTGGGCGTGCCTGGGAATGGTGGTTGGCGTTTATGGCCTGTTGTACTGGTACGCGGCCTGGAGGCTTGATGCGGCTTGGCCAATCATCGCGGTGGGTTTACTTGGCAAGACGCTCGGGCCGATCGGCATGGCGTTTTCGATCGGCGACGATTGGCCACGACGGCTGGCGCTGGTTTGCGTTTACAACGACGTCATTTGGTGGTTGCCATTCGGACTTTTCTTGATGCGTGGCACATTGCTCGGCCGGCAGGTTGCACGATTCGCGCCATGGATTTGTGCCTTACTGCATGCGGCGGCACTGGCGCTGATGGCGATCGTGCTGCAGCCGGGCACGCTTGCGGAGCCGGACACCGTCACACGCAGTGCATACATTGCGGAATACACGGCAGCTTGGACGACGGGCTGGTGCGTGTGGATGCTCGCCGCCATGAGTCTCGTCGGCTTTTACGCCTGGTGGGGAAGCCGGCTCGACGCCGCCAATCTCAGTACCATGGCCGTGTTGATCGCGGCCTTCGGAATGGTCTGCGATTTGAGCGGCGAAGCGCTGTCGGTGCTCATGTTGGTTGAACGCGCACCGCGCCAGGCATCACGCAGTCTGCAGCCGCGTGGAACGCGGCTGGGTTTCTCCAAGTTGAGCGAATCGCCACGCTGCTGACTGCCGGCGTGTCGAACGCGCTGTACACGCTAAGCGGAATATTGCTGATGTTCGCCACGCGAGACTTGCCCGGCTGGGTGCGCGCGGCAATGTGGGGTACCTGGCTGGCCGGACTGGCGATGACCGTGGCGGGCGTGATGAACCACGTTGGCGGGATGATGGTCGCCACCGCCGTGCTGTTTCCGCTGTTGATTTGCTGGGTCAGTTGGATCGGCGCACGGTGGGAGCGAGCATGAAGCGCGTGATTGTTCTCGGCGGGCTTGGGTTGTTTGGACGAACGGCCTCCGCGCAACTCCGCCGGTTGGGCATGACAGTACTCACCGCATCGCGCGGATTGAATGCGGACTTGCAAATCGATGCGAACGACCGCGCATCGATCCACACCGCATTGCGACGGGGCGATCTCATAATCGACGCAGCCGGACCGTTTCGCGATCGTTCTGCGGCGCTTGTCGAGGCGGCGACTGAAGTGGGCTTTGACGTCGTTGATATTAACGACGATATGTCGTATGCCGAGAAAGTGCTCGCGCTCGAAATGCAAATCGTCAGCGCAGGAATTCGCGTTCTCAGCTCGGCAAGTAGCGTGTCGGCCGTGGGGGCTACGGTCGTGCGTCACAGCTGTGTCAAAGCGCCCACGCGCGTGACGGCGTTTTTGGCGCCGGCCACACGCCACACGGCGAATTCGGGCGCCGCCTTATCACTGCTCGGCTCGATAGGTCGACCGATTCGAATTTACCGAGACGGACGCCAACAAACACTGCGTGGTTGGAGCGAGTCGCGACGATTTACCATGCCGGCTCCCGTCGGGCCAATCTGCGGTTGGTTGTTCGAATCGGCCGACGCGCTGTATCTGCCGCGGATTTGGTCGACTCTGCGGGAGGTGACGATGTTTGTCGACACGAATGTGCCCGGTGGAAATACAATGCTGCGGTTAGCGGCTAGCTGGCCCGCCATTCGTGGGATGATGGAACAACATGTCCACGTGAGTAGTTGGCTTGCGCGGAAAGTAGGTTCACTGGCCGGCGGCATTGGATACGAAATCGAGGATGCCAACGGTAAAATCGTGCGATGGGCGATCACGTCGGGCGAGAATTCGTACGTCGTTGCCGTGGCGCCAGCGGTGTTGGCAGCCCAGGCAATTGTGGAACGACGATTTCCCCACCGGGGACTTGTGCTGCTCGATCGGCACGTTGAGCCCGACGAGTTGTGCGAGTTTTTTCTAGCGAACGGAATTACGTTGACGGAGCTGGATAATGCTTACGCAGGAGGAAGTCATTCAGTGCTTGCAGCTCGAGCTGCATCCATGCGAGGGCGGATTCTTTCGCGAGACGTATCGCTCGCGGCTTAGGATTGCGGCAAATGTATTGCCGATGGAATACGCAGGTGACCGCTGTGCGAGCACGGCGATTTATTATTTGCTCACGCCCGGCACGTTTTCTGAAATGCACCGGTTGCCGACCGATGAGGTATTTCATTTCTATCTTGGCGATGCCGTGGAGATGCTGCAGCTGCAGCCGGATGGCCGTGGTGAAATGATTCGCTTGGGCAGCGATTTGGCGGCGGGCGAATGGCCGCAGGTGTTGGCGCCAGGCGGCACATGGCAGGGGTCGCGATTGGTGCCCGGTGGTAAGTGGGCACTTTTGGGCACGACGGTCGCGCCGGGTTTCGAGTTCGCCGATTACACGAGCGGCCGACGCGGCGAACTGATCGCCGCCTATCCCGACTTCGCTGAGTTGATCGCGGCGCTCACGCGGCAGTGATTCTCATGGTGCCGTTGGGGCGTAGCGCCCCCTCGTTTCTCAGCGCGTCAATCTGCCGGCTTTCTGTTCAATCTTCGGTTGGCCGGCGCTAGTTCCTGGTAGTTTCCTGGTTTTTCTTTTAACTGCGATTGATCCCATATGGATACATTTGTACAGTTAACCATGGGTGCTAGCATCGACTCGCTAGGCCCGACAACTTGCCGCGGCTTCGTGGCCGACCGCAATTCCTAACCCGGATGGCTTGGAGACCGAGTGCGATGAATAGTGCTCCCCAATGTGATTCCCAGCGGTCCGATCCGCGTGGTCATTTGGTGCAGCAATTGCGCCGGCAATTGGGGCATTGGGAGGCAGACTTCGGCGAGCTCAGTCGAGCCACATCAGCCGAGAATGCGGCGGTTTTTTCGTCCGGCGCGGCGGCGATCGATCGGCTGCTGCCCGGCGGCGGCCTGCGCCACGGCATGCTGGTCGAATGGCTCAGCGCCGGGGTGGGAGTGCCGCCACGTTAAGCTTGCTCGGCGCCCGCGAGGCGTGCCGTGAGGGTGGCGAGTTGGTGGTGATCGATCGCGGGCAAGCTTTCTACCCGCCGGCGGCCGCCGCCTGGGGCATCGACCTCGATCGGCTCATCGTGGTTCATCCGCCGCACGCGCGCGATGAACTGTGGGCGGCGGTGCAATCGCTGCGCTCGCCGGCGGTGGCCGCAGTGTGGGCGGCCATCGAGCGACTCGATCACCGCGCATTTCGTCGCCTGCAATTGGCGGCCCAAGCCGGCCGCACGCTGGGACTCTTGCTGCGGCCAGCCAGTGTACGCGGCCAACCTTCGTGGGCGGATGTGCGACTGGGAGTGGAAAAGTCGAGAGTCGAGGGTCAAGAGTCAAGAGCCAGAATTCCGGCTCTCGACTCTCGGCTCTTGACTCTCGACTTTCTCCGTCGCATTCAAGTTCGAGTGTTGCGAACACGCGGCGGCCAGTCGGGCCGCTCGGTGATGCTGGAGATTGACGATGCGATTTACAACGTTCGGGAAGTGAGTTTGAGCCATGACACGCATCCTTTGTCTGTGGTTGCCGAATTGGCCGATCCAGCGAGTCGTTCAATGTCGGCCCGAGCTTAAAAACCGGGCGGTGGCGCTCGCGGCAGACGGCCCGCGCGGCGGACAGGTGGCGGCGTGCTCGAAGCGCAGCCGTGGCGCAAGGTGTTCGCCCCGAAATGCCGGTGGCCGAAGCGCAGGCGCTGGCGCACGGTTTAGTGATCGTGCCCCACGAACCCTCGGCCGATCGCCGGGAACTGGCCAAGTTGGCCGAAGCGTGCGAGCGGTTCAGCCCCAGCGTGGCGATTGAAGATGACAACGAGCCGGAAAGCTTGCTGTTGGATATTTCCAATGTTGAGCACTTGTGGGACAGCGAGGCGGCGCTGACCCATGAGCTAGAACAATTCTTCACGCGCCGCAGCTACCGCGTGCGGCTAGCCGTGGCCGATACGGTCGGCCTGGCCTGGGGGTTGGCGCATTCCAGATTTCGGATTTCGGATTTCGGATTGCGGATTGGGCAGCTTCAATCCGCAATCCGAAATCCGCAATCCGAAATCGAGTTGCCCATCGAGTCACTCCGCATCGCGAATGACACGGCAACTTTGCTCACCAATTAGGAATCGAAACGGTCGGTCAACTCATGGCATTGCCGCGGCAAGATCTGACATCGCGGTTTGGAGAAGAATTGCTGCGCCGGTTGGATCAACTGACTGGCACCGCGCGGGAAGTGATCGAGCCGCACCGCGCGTTGGCCGCCCTTGGAGGCCGGCCACGCGCTGGATGAGCCGACGGCCGATCGATTCGTGCTCTCATACGTGTTGAGGCAACTTGTGGAGCAGCTCGCCCGGCAGCTGGCGGCGCGCGATCAAGGCGCCGTGCTGCTCATGTGTTTTTTGAGATGCACGGATGGCCGCACCCTGCCGCTGCGTATTGGGTTGTTGCAACCGTCGGCTAGCGCCCGGCAACTGTTGGAACTGGTGGACCTGCATTTGGAAACAGTGGCTCTGGCGGAGGAAGTGGACCGCGTGGAATTGCGCGTGGCCGTCGTCGGGCGGTTGGGCGAGCGGCAAGGCGAATTGTTCGCCGACCGCTGGCCGAGCGACCCGCACCAGCTAGCGCTGTTGGTCAACCGGCTCAGCAGCCGGCTGGGCCACGAGCAAGTGCTGCGAGCCGAGCTGCGCACGAGCCCGGTGCCGGAACGGGCGGTGCGGTGGGTGGCGGCGGTGGAAAAGTCGAGAGTCGAGAGACGAGGGTCGAGGGCCAGAAAATTGCGAGATTTCGGATTCGGATTGCAGATTAAAAACACCCATTCCGCAATCCACAATCCGCAATCCGCATCCCGCTGCTGCTATATCCCGCAGCCCCAGACAATGGAAGTCGTATGCGTTGCGCCGGACGGGCCGCCGCAATTTGTGTGGCTCGAGAATCGCCGCGAGCGGATTGTGCATTGCGCGGGGCCGGAGCGGATTGAAACGTTGTGGTGGCGCGGGCCCTCGGTGCGGCGCGATTACTACCGCGTGGCACCCGCATCGGGCAGCCACCTGTGGATCTTCCGCCGGCTGAGTGATCGACGCTGGTTCCTGCACGGCGTGTTCGCGTAATAAGAAAAAATAACCACAGAGACACAGAGGACACGGAGAACAGAAGTCAGAGACTGCATTGCAGAGAATACTAATGACTCTCTCTTCTACCAACCGCTTTTCTGCTCTTCTCCGTGCTCTCTGTGTCTCTGTGGTGAATATTTGGATTTGAAAGTGCGTTACGCCGAGCTGCATTGCAAAACGAACTTTTCGTTTCTCGAAGGCGCGTCGCATCCAGATGAATTGGTGCGGCAGGCGGCCGAGCTGGGGTATCGCGCGCTGGCGGTGACCGATCGCAACAGCCTGGCCGGCGTGGTGCGGGCACACATCGCGGCGAAGGAAGTGGGCCTGCCGCTGGTGATCGGCGCGGAGATCACGCCCGTCGATGCGCCGCCGGTGGTGCTGTGGGCGACCGATCGCGCCAGCTACGGGCGGTTGTGCCGGCTGATCACCCGCGGCCGGCGGCGAGCGCCGAAGGGCGAGTGCGCGCTGACGCTGGAAGATGTCGCGGAGTTTGCGGAAGGATTGATGGCGGGAGTGGTACTGGGGACTGGCAGCTCCGGGCTGAGCCGGGAGAGTCGAGAGCGAGATCGATGGCCAGAAGATCGATCGCAGATTCAGATTGCGAATTAGCCTCAATCCGCAGTCGAAATCGCAACCCGATGCTCAGCCGGGTCCTCAGTCCGCAGCTTGTCGCTTATCGCGAGATTTTCGGCGATCGCTGCTACTTGCTTCGCGGAGCTGCATCGCGGGGCGGACGATCGCGGCGCGGCTGGCGCAGCTGCAGCAACTGTCGCGCGAGTGCGACATGCCGCTCGTGGCGGCGGGGGACGTGCATTACCACGTGCCCGGGCGGATGGTGCTGCACGATGTGCTGACGGCGATCCGCCACGGCACGACGGTCGCCGCGCGCGGAAGGGACGCTCTTGTTTCCCAACGCCGAGCGGCATCTGCGGCCGCTGGACGAAATCCGCGCGCTGTTCGCCGCCGCGCCGGATGCGATTGCGCGGACCGATCGAGATCGCCGAGCGCTGCCGGTTCTCGCTCGACGAGCTGCGGTACGAATATCCGACGGAGCTCGCGCCGCGCGGGCCAGACGCCGCTGGAGTATCTGACGCAGCTCACCTGGGCAGGGCGCGGCCGAGCGCTATCCCGGCGGCGTGCCGGACAAAGTGCGCGCAGCTGATCGAGCACGAGCTGGAGCTGATCGGCGAGCTGCGCTACGAGGCGTATTTTCTCACCGTGTGGGACCTGGTGCGGTTCGCCCGGTCGCGGAATATCTTGTGCCAGGGCCGCGGCTCGGCGGCCAACTCGGCCGTCTGCTTTTGCCTGGGCGTGACGTCGGTCGATCCGGCGACGATCGACGTGCTGTTCGAGCGGTTCGTCAGCCGCGAGCGGAACGAGGCGCCGGACATCGACGTCGACTTCGAGCACGAGCGGCGCGAGGAGGTGCTGCAGTATCTGTACGAGAAGTACGGCCGCGAGCGGGCCGGGCTGGCGGCGACGGTGATCACCTATCGCAGCCGCTCGGCGGTTCGCGACGTGGGCAAGGCGCTGGGCCTGTCGCTCGATCGGGTCGACGCGCTGGCCAAGCACGTGGAAGGCTACACGCACGAGCCGAAGCTGGTGGGCCGCTGCCGCGAGGTGGGCATCGATCCGGCATCGGACTTGGGCCGGCGGCTCATCTACTGCGTGAACGAGATCATCGGCTTTCCGCGGCATTTGTCGCAGCACGTGGGCGGCATGGTGATGACGCAGGGGCCGCTGTGCGAGCTGGTGCCGATCGAAAACGCCGCGATGGAGGACCGCACGGTCATCGAGTGGGACAAGGACGATCTCGACGAGCTGGGCATTCTGAAGGTCGATTGCCTGTGCCTGGGCATGCTCACGGCGATTCACAAGTGTTTCGATCTGGTGCAGCGAGCATCACGGCCGCGAGTTGACGCTGGCCACGATCCCGCCGGACGACCCGGCGGTGTACGACATGATCTGCCGGGCCGACACGATCGGCGTGTTCCAGATCGAGAGCCGGGCGCAGATGACGATGCTGCCGCGGCTGCAGCCGCGGACGTTTTACGACCTGGTGATCGAGGTGGCGATCGTGCGGCCCGGGCCGATCCAGGGGAACATGGTGCATCCGTACCTGCGGCGGCGGCAGGGCGAGGAAGCGGTGACGTATCCCAACGACGCGATTCGCGAGGTGCTCGCAAAAGACGCTGGGCGTGCCGCTTTTTCAGGAGCAGGCGATGCGGCTGGCCGTGGTGGCGGCCGGTTCACGCCGGGCGAGGCCGATCAGCTGCGCCGGGCGATGGCCGCCTGGCGCCGGCCGGGCGTCATCGAGCAGTTTCGCAAGAAGCTGCTCGACGGGCATGCAGGCCAACGGCCTGCCGCGAGGAGTTCGCCGAGCGGGTGTATCAGCAGATTCGAGGGTTTCGGCGAGTACGGCTTTCCCGAGTCGCACGCGGCCAGCTTCGCGCTGTTGGTGTATGTCTCGGCGTGGCTCAAGCATTATTACCCGGCCGCGTTCGCCGCGGCGCTGATCAACAGCCAGCCGATGGGCTTTTATGCGCCGGCGCAGTTGGTGCGCGATGCGCGCGAGCACGGCGTGCGAGGTGCGGCCGGTGGATGTGAATCACAGCGGCTGGGATTGCACGCTGGAGGAAAGTCGAGAGCAGGAGTCGAGGGTCGAGAGCCAGAAGTTTCCGACTCGCACTCCTCGTTCTTCACTCCTCGCTCTTCGCCGGGTACCCTCCGGTGGCTCCTCGCTCCTTCCTCCGCCTCGGCCTCCGCATGCTCAACGGCCTGCGCGAAGGACGCCGGCCGAGACGATCGAGCGCGCTCGCCGCGCCGGGCCGTTCGTTTCGATCGACGATTTCGCCCGCCGCACCGGGTTGGGCCAGGCGGTGATCAAGCGGCTGGCCGAGGCCGATGCGTTCGGTTCGTTGGGCAGCGGTCGGCGGCAGGCGCTGTGGCAAGCGCTCGGGCAGGAAAAGAACGCCGCGCGATGCCGTTGTTTGAAACCGGCAAGATAGGGGACAGGTCCATGAGCGATGAGCAGGAGCGAAGGCAGGAGCAAAACGCAAGGAGCACGAAAATTCTTGCTCCAGCTCCCCGCTCTTAGCTCTCAGCTCATGGACCAGTCCCCTTTGCCGGCGATGCAGCCCTACGAGGAAGTCGTCGCCGACTACCGCACGGCGGGGTTGTCGCTGCGGGCGCATCCGATTTCGTTCTATCGCCAGCAGCTCGAGCGGCTGGGCATCACGCCGGCCGGCGGCTGGTGGAACTGGCGAATGATGCGCCGGTTCGCGTGGCGGGGCTGGTGCTGTTGCGGCAGCGGCCGGGCACGGCGAAGGGAATCACGTTCGTCACGCTCGAAGACGAAACCGGCACGGTGAATCTCGTGGTGCATCAGCACACGTGGGACCGTTACTATCGCGTCGCCCGCCGTGCGCCGGCGTGGATCGCGCACGGGCACGTCCAAACGACGTCGAGAGAATTCGCTGTCGCGCGCAGTGATCCACGTCGTCGTCCGCCGGCTGGAAGCGCTGGCGAACAGCTGCGGCAGCTCGATGTGAAGTCGCGGGATTTTCGATAACGGATCAACGAACAGCCATGCTCCAGCGAGCCGCTGGCCGGCGACCCGACCACCGTTCCGGCGGTGCCCGGTCGCGGGTATCTATTCACACGCTCTCGCCCGCCAGCCAGCCGGTGCTGAAAGCGGCTTGGAAGTTGTAGCCGCCGATGAAACCGTCGAGGTCGAGAATTTCGCCGGCCAGAAAAAGATTCGGCACGAGCTTGCTCTCCATCGTGCGCGAGTCGACTTCGTCGAGCGCGACGCCGCCGGCGGTGACCTCGGCCTTGTCAAACCCTCGGCTGCCGGTAACGCGAATTTCGCAGCGCTTGAGCTGATCCGTTAAACGGCTACGCTCGGCCTTGCTCAATTCGGCGGCACGTCGCTCCACGGGCAACTCTGCGCGTACGAGCAGCGAGTCGACCAGTCGGCGCGGCAACGGATCGGCAACAATGCCCGCAACCAGTCGCTTGCCGTCCGTCGTGGCGGCGTCTCGCAAGCGAGCCTCGATTTCAGCCGAAGTTGTGTCCGGCAAAAAATCGGCAATCAACAACAGGCCGCAAGGGTTCTTTGCCGCCGTGACGGCGCGGCTGACATCGAGCACCGCCGGCCCGGACAATCCAAAGTGGGTGAACAACAGCGAACCGCGACGTTCGATCAGCACGCCCGGCGGCAGGCCGCCGCGCTTGCGCTTGCGTGGCGGCTCACCGACCAATTGTGGATCGACAACTTGCAACCGCGCATCCGGCACCGTAATACCCGCGAGCTCATGGAGCCACGCCTCGTCGCTGGTCAGCGGCACTAGGGCAGGGCGGGGCCGGCGAATCGTGTGACCAAGCGCTGCAAGCCACGCATAGCCATCGCCCGTCGTGCCGCAACCGGGATAACTTTTGCCGCCAGTGGTGACGATCAGTTTGCCGCATTCCAGCTGCCGGCGAGAAGTGTGCGCACGAAACGAATCGTTCGCATCGATCGACAGCGATCACGGCCTCGCCAAGCGCCAGATCGGCACCGCTCCGGTGCAGTCGACGGACGAGCGAGTTGAGCACGTCCACGGCCCGATCGCTTTGCGGAAAGATCTTTCCGCCCGGCTCGACTTTTGTGCGCCAGTCCTTCGCGCATTGAGCAGCTCGACCAGCTCGCGCGGGCCGAGGGCCGCCAGCGGCGAATGCAAAAATGGCCCCGCCGAACCGAAGGCGGCGATGATGCCGGCCGCCTCGCAATCGTGCGTGATATTGCAGCGCGTGCCGCCGGACATCAGAATTTTGACGCCCGGTTTGCGATTCTTTTCCACCAGCAGCGTGCGGCGGCCACGTTCGGCACTGCGGGCCGCGGCCAATAAACCCGCCGCACCAGCACCGACCACGATTACATCGTGCCGTGCAGCGGAATCGGAAGGGTTGGCCATAATACGCGGGCAGCATTGCTGACAGGATTAATTTGTCGTGGCGAGGCTGCACATGTCAAGTTTTAGCAACATGGCCGGTCGGATTTACCCGCTACGCCGACTGTACTGTTCGGAACACGCATCATCGAGGTAAATGTTGTATTGAGCCGACGCAGATTGTCGGTTTGACTTCGAGCGGAATTGACATAGGTTTTGGATGGAGCGGTATGTGCTGCCGCGCAACTTCTGAAAAGTTGAGAAATCGGGAGCGAGTGACGCCTTCACAGCTCCCAGCAACCTATCAGGGCTGGCCCGCAAGGTGCCACCCCGAGAAGCGGAGGATTAAATGAAGAGCCTCATAAATAAAGTGCAACGTTTCCTCGTCTCGGAGGATGGCCCCACCGCAGTCGAGTACGCTGTAATGCTGGCGCTGATAATCATCATTTGTATCACCGCCATTCGTTCCATTGGCACGAACGCCAACGCGACGTTTGAGCAGGTTGGCGCAGAACTCGGCTAATCGAACTTCAGCGAATGCTGGAAGCGGCAAATTGGATGGCGGCCCGACCCGGCTTTGCCGGGCACCGGGCGCAGCCGGGTCGATTCGACCTTCGGCAAGCGGAGGCCGGTCCAGACATTCTGCTGCTGACGTGGTCGACGCGTTGCATGGAATAGAAACCAGCCCGCCCTTTGCGGCGGGCTTTTTCGTGCGCTTTGTGGTAGAGCTGGGCGACACGCAACCGAAATTAATCACAGCGCAATTGCTAATTACCCATGAAACGAGCGATTGCAAAACCAATTGTTGAAGCGATTGGCGCGTTACGACTCCCATAGCCGTGGTCGCTTGGATGTTTGGCGTAAGGGCAATCGACTCACGTCCAGCGCAATCGCCACGCGCTAAGTAGTACGTCGCGATGTGCGATTGTGAGAGATTCGGCGTCGCCAATCAGCCGCTCCGTTTTTGCCTTCAAGCGTGGTAGCGTCTTGCGCAGTTGGGGGTTCATGTTGATGAGCCCAAATCATGTGCACTGGCCCGTTCACAGAGCCTCAAAAACTTCCCCAACGCCTCTTTCTTGATCGATCATCCAATTTGGTTTTTAAGCTGTCGAGATTCCCGGCAATAATCTGTGCCATCAGGCTCCCGCCCTCAGCGCTAATAGTCAGCTTGAATCCTTCAGCTACAGACGACCCGCTCCACGCCGAGCGATCAGCTTTGTACGGTGTTACCTCGATAGTTTTCGCCGAAGGCCAAATCGCCTGGGCCATCGTCACAATTTGTTCGCGTGTTACCAATGGTTATCCTTTCAATGAATCAATAAATCGAGTATGAGCTTGGGCATGGCAATAACTTATGTGACCACGAATGCGGACCGGCGACAATCGATGTCAGTGCACATTTTGGTTGTGGCGGCCGCAGAACATGTGCGAATCGTGGCATGTTTGAATGAAAATAAATCTGACTCTGGTTAAGGTAAAGTAACCTGGCCGGCGCGAACCGGCCGGGGCGGAGGTTTTAGCCGACTGCTTTTGCGATCTTCTGGGCCAAGCCGATGTCTCGCGCCGCTGGTGTTAAGTTTAGGTGTAACGATAGGGTCCCGATGTTGGCCAGGCAATGAGCAATCGTTGTAACCGTGGTACACTTTTTGCTACTTTAGACGTGTCACATTCTTCATTGGTCGACATTTACATGAGCGGGGACAAACAAACGCCAATTCGTATCGCTCTGGCTGACGATGAACCGATTTTCCGGCAAATGCTGGTACTTCTGTTGGAGCGGCTGGGACACGAGGTTGCCTGCGCCGCGGCGAATGGTGCCGAATTGGTTGACGGCGGCCTGGATGATTCGATCGATCTGGCGATCGTTGACCTCGATATGCCCATCATGGACGGGTTAGCAGCAGCCGAGCATGCTGCAAAAGCAGGCATTCCGGTGATTCTGCTATCGGGCCACGCCGATGCGGAACACGTCGTCATGGAACGGGAGCCTATTGTCGCTCGACTTTGCAAGCCGTTTGGGATTGAAGAATTGCGCAAGGCAATTGAGTGCGCGCTGCAACAGTATGATCAGAAATAAATTCTCGCCACCCGAGTGGCCGGCTTGAGCAGCCCCGCGAGAGTCTTCGCTGTGAACCGACTTCTTAGGTCATCGTGGTTCACCACCAGCACCCAGCAGTTACCGGCATGATCGTGGCGCGCGGCACATTCATCGTTTGGAAAGAACTCGCGCGAGTTGGCCTTGATGGCTTCGATCACCTTGGCTGCGTCGCTTGTTGCTTCGCTCACATTTCAATCCTCCAATCGATGAGGGTTGTTTAGTTGCTACAGCCCCTACAACCAGTCCTGCCACTGCGACGTATACTTGCATTGTCGAGAGTCTTTCACGCTCGTGAGAGAGGGGGAGATATGAAGCGTACCAACCGCAAGCTATTGGCTTTCATTGGCTATCTCGTCATTGGCCTCAGTTTTGTGGCATGTTTCGTAAATGGGCTGCTGTTTGGAGCTGCGGTCAACTGCTATTTGTAATGGCCGCCAGCTATCCTGTTAATTACAAGATTTTCAATGACTCGTCCGCCCTTCCAGACCAGACTACGACTCTTTTCTTGGCGGGCCATTTTATGCTGACGTTATGTTTTTGTCTTGAGGACAACCCGCCATTGCTGTGCCACTCGGCGTATCGACCGCAAATCGGCGACACAATATCGCTTTCAGAATTTGACCGGAATCTCGGTCCTCTCAAAGTGACCGCTGTCGTTGGGGATGGGTTTGATAATCGGGGGGTCCGCATTCGCGTCCGTCAGGCGCGAATCGAAACCACAGCCTGAGTTTTTTGGCTAGCAACTCCGATTCGCGCCACCCTGGCAACCCTCTTTAGACAACATCGCTCAAAACCGACCAGACAAGATGCCCCAGGAATTGCGCCGAGCGGGTCGGGTCGACTCCAGGGCCGTCTCGAATCAGGCGTGGCTTCCGGCCAACTGCCGTAGCGCTAGGAGCAGAGGTTCGCAAGTTGCTGCTGTTAATGTTTTTTCTGGCAGCAGGCTTCGCAGTTTTTTGTTGTCGTGACAAGTGGCGAGCGTTTTGGATTGAAGCGATTAGAGGTTGTATGTCGCTCATCATTTCACTGATCCTTTTCAGTGTTGATTCTCTTCTCAGTCCACTCCACGATCTTAGCCGCTGCTTCCTGGAGCTCCTGAAGCTGTTCCAGCGTCAACTCCTCAAGCCGCACATTGGGAATTGCCCGCGTCAATTCGTCAAGTTGCTGCGTGAGCTTAACGCTTTCATCGCTCATCGAGTCCTCGCGCTGTTGTACGCTCGACTTTAGCTCAAGCCCCAGGTATGCCGCGATCTTCGTTGCACTTGTAAGATGCAAGTCAGCGCCGTCCATGAACTCGCGCAATGCCGAGAGAGGGATGGTTGTTTCCTTGGCTATCGTCGCAAACCGTACTTTGCTCGCGTTTATCGCGGATCTAATCATGTCGGAGAATTCTTGGCTCATGGTGTTTTAATCTCGCTTTCGTGAAAGTAACCTGGCCACCGGCATGATGGGCGCTCGGTCGCAATCACGTTGCATGTTACCGAGTCGTACGAATCAGCCCTGATTTCCGTAGTCCGCTAACGTTTCTTCTATGCGGTCAAATGTTTTTGACAACTCGATAAGAAGGTCAGCGTTTCTGCCTTCGTCCGATGCAATCTTCCATATTCGATCGTGTTCCTCATGGAGATCAGGAAGATTGCGGCGAATTGCGTCACAAACCATTCCGTTCAAATCTCGCTGCAGAGCCAGCAATTCGTCACGGCTCATGTGAGTAACGCTCACAATACCACTGGCAGCCGTCTTCAAGGCCGCTTGTACGGACGCCACCACAAACGACTGTGGATTGATGCCGTACTTGGCCGTCAATTCAGGAAGCAGTTTCATTAGAGCGGTGCCCAGCACCAATGCGATTTCGCTGGCTGCTTCGTGTACCTTGTGGGCATCCTCCTCGCGCCGAGCAGACTCTTCGGACATCGGTAGTTCCCTCCATTTAGGGGCCGCCTTGCGGAACGCTAGTTGCAGTTAAACGCGGATTATTAACTGAGTTTGCAGAGGGAGGGGTTCTATGCGAATTATG
This sequence comes from uncultured Planctomycetota bacterium, assembly GCA_963786455.1. Lineage (GTDB taxonomy): Bacteria > Planctomycetota > Planctomycetia > Pirellulales > Lacipirellulaceae > JABDGM01. Next base: position 73,682 of record CAWAZX010000036.1, read on the forward strand.
TCATGGCTCGCGATGCTGGCCAGTTTCGTTGCCGGTGTAATCGCTACTGCGATTTACTCATGAAGCCCGCGAGCTAATACCCGGCCAGCACGAACCGGCGGGTGGAGTGTTTAGCTTGCCTTGGCTAGATGGCCGCGGATGTCAATCCAAGTTGTCGGGGTAGCGCTCGGCGTTCCTGCTTACAATACGGCTTCCGCAGCCGAATGCGGAACGTCTGTTACCGCCCTGGTCTTGTTTCCCCATTTGGCGACTGGGGTTTTTTATTGCCTCCGCTCAAAACCGACCGGACAGGATGCCTCAGGAATTGCGCCAATGGGTTGGGGCGAATGCCGACATTCTTCTTGCTTTCCGGCCACCATAGGACTAACTTGTATTCGCTCGTACCGTTCTGGCCAGCGTCATCCAGTGGCGCTGGATTTGCAGTCCAAGTACGCCCAAACTCCGAACAATGGACGGCCGGACCATTTCCGCTCAAATTTGCACGATCGGCAAGTCAAGCCGTTCTTCAAGGAGTCACTGCTATGGTGCGCACCCAGCCCCTGATGGTATTGGCGATTGTAGCTGTCGCGTTGGCACCAACCGCGTCCGCGAATATAGTCCTCAACGGAGGCTTTGAAGCTCCCGTTGTCACCCCTAATACATTTGACGAGGTTAACGCTGGTGAGAGCGACCTTGCGCCTTGGGTCGTTACGAAGACCGCGGTTGATGTTGTCCATCAAGGATTTTTGGGACCAGCGGCCGAGGGCCTTCAATATCTCGATCTTGACGGGACGCCTGGGCCAGGTGGCATCTACCAGGATCTCGCGACCATTCCTGGGGTTACGTATTTTCTAACGTTCGACTATGCCAACCATCCCCAATCAAATCTGGCACCGTATGAGGCGACGGTCGATGTGCTTGACGGCAGCTGTGAGTCTTTTGGGAGGGCCGGTGACGCTTATCCACACTCTCGTCCGCCTTTGGAGCTCTGGATTGGACGCCGTTTGCAACGCTCCTTTGTGGCCGGTGGCGAGATCACGCGGCTAACTTTTGATTCGACAGCCATCGGTGACGACTACGGCGGCATCCTGTTAGACAATATCTCTGTCGCGATTCCAGAAGCGTCCTCGGTACTATGCTGCGGATTGATTGCCGGCATAGTGGGAGTTGGCGCCGCAATGCGTCGGTGGTGGGCTCGCACGAAGTCATAAAGCACAAGCGAGCAGGTTTCAACAAGCAGGCCTGTTTCGGTCAACCCGCAGTCGTGTCCGATGTTAGGAGGAACTGGCTGATTCTTAGGCTCAATATTGACCAAGCTGGTCGTCTGAACGTCAATCGGTCTCATTTGGCGTCGTCAAATCAGAATCGAGATTCCCAAAGTTCACCTCGACAAGTTCTGCTTACTACCTTAGGTAGAATTTGATTGACACGGCTCCCAAAACTGCGAAATAATAGCCCACGGCGCGAGAGTTTTGTCCGTTGCGCCTATCGTGTGTCCAATTAAATAGGAGCCTTGTGATGAGCCGCCTTATTTCGAGTGTCATCGTATTGCTCCTCGTTTGTAACTCGGCACACGCTGTTTTGGTGAATCTAATTACAAACGGAGAATTTGAGTCCCCCACTGGTACCCCCAACTGGTTCGATATACATCCGAATGGCTCCGTGCCGGGCTGGACCGGGTCAGGAGGATCCATGGAAATATGGACTCAGGGGATTGCCGCCGGACAGCCGACGCTTGGCTCCGACGGTATGGGCACCGGTCAGCAAGTCGAAGTAAATGTTTTTTTTGCCCCGGAATCGATTTCTCAAAGTGTCGTCGTCCCAATGCTGCTCACTCCCGATGTTGTTCTGAGTTTTGATGCTTGGCTTCGGGACATCGGAGGCTCAGCTGTAACGGGCAGCTATAGCGTTGTCGGTTCTACGTCAGGAGCGTTAATATCCTCCACGCCAATTGTGATGAATACCATGACCTGGACGTTAAATACTTCGGCGCTATTCATGCCAATTCCAGGCGAAACTCTCACGGTGTCGTTTACTTCTACTGGCGATGCCGGAAATAGTACTCATATTGATCAGGTAGCGTTGGTTGCCAACGCAGTCCCCGAAAGCGCGAGCATGGTTGATGTTAGGTGTTGCGACTATCGGCGCAGTGCAATCAGTGTCGCGCGGCGATTGCGGTCAAGCGCCTGCACGGTCCAATAGTTGCCACAGGCGTTTCGCGTGGAGGGCCGCAGTAGCTGGTGGCTACCGCTGTTTGAGCGCGTCGTGCGCCTTCTTTTTTGGTCGCCTGTTTCTAACGAGGCGCTCTCGACCGCCAGCTCTAACTTATTCAACCCGATTGGGCGCCCAGCCAATGGGGTCCACCTCCCTCAGCAGATTCGGAGGTTGTGCCTTGGATGTTGTCGCGATTGCACAAACTGGCTATCGGCTCTTGAGGAGCAGCACCCCGGCGACGATGGCCAGCACGGCCAGAATGTCGCCGCTATGGTTGAAGCTAATCTTGAGAAATGGCGCCGTCAGCAAACCGAACAAAATCAGCCAGAAGGCCAAAACGAGCATTCCCAGATTCCCGGGTAGCTTCATTGAAATCATCCCTCGTGCTTGTGGTACGTCACCCCAGCGTGCATTATGCCATGGATTGCTGCGAAGTGCTTTTGTTCGTTCATTACTACGCCCATTGTAACCTCCCACTCGCACTCTTGTGGTAAGGTATTAGGTACGGCCAGGAACCTGGGACAGACAATGACTCGCATCATCTTTGGTGTCGTGATCTTTTTCACGCTAGCGAGTTCAAATCAGCCAACCTCTGCGGCAGTTGTGTACGACTCGCTCGTAATCGCGGGAGGCGGTCACGGCGTGCGCGATGGTGAAGCTGGCCAAGCCGTCCAGTTGAGCGGCAATGCACGCGAGGTCACGCGTATCGAACTATCGCTGGGGGCGTTGCGTTCGAATCCCGAATTTCTCGTTCGGTTCTACAAACTTGACGGCGTAGGTGGCGCTCCCGGAACCTTGTTTTGGGAAAGCCCTACTCAAGTACTTAATACAGAGCCGCCTGTAATGATCGAACAGTTCGTTACAATCGATGTGCCAGGGGTCGTTGTGCCTGATCGATTTGTTTGGGCTGTAAAGGGTCTCGACTCGGAAGGTTCTGTAATGGTCGTGAGTTCACCACCGCCAACGGTTGGTGGGAATTCTGACATGTGGACTCGAACTTCCCAATTTGATTGGTTCAAGTTTCACTTAAATACGGGCGTAGTTGGTGCTCGCATCATCGCAATACCGGAACCAGGTACGATGTTGCAAATTGCTTTGCGGCGGTTCTCTCACTCGCAATTCGCATTCGCTGCGATTAAGCTTCAATTCGCAAGGAATCTGTCACGCTGGGTACTCCAGGACAAGTTCCGACGGGTCGGGCCGATTCCAACCAGCTTGCTTGCGATCCGCGCGTGGCGAGCGTAGGATCAACACCGAATTTCTTGAGTGTGGTCATGCGCGAGGTTTTTTCATCGCCGGCTTAGTAGCCGCGAGACGGAAAACCTTGTAGTGCAGACGTACCTACACCCGCTCGCGGCGGCAAACGATAAGTAACGGCACTGCCGAACGAACGATTAAAATCGTTGTTGCTTCGGGCACGACCGTTGCGACGCGACACATTCATCTCTCTCGGCGCTTGCCTCAGTTCCCGCTCGCCTTGCTCGTCCTCGTACTCCAAAGGGTTTTCAGCCTTTGTGAGTAGCCCCATAAGCGACTTCGTTGTCTACCGGTGCGTGAACATCTCGTCCGGCTGCATTGTGGAACGGTAGTTGCAGTTAACGATGGATTGTTCATTGCACGTTATCAAGGAGGTTTTCATGCGAGTCATTTCATGGCTTGCGATGCTGGCAAGTTTCGTTGTCGGCGTAATCGCCACTGCCCTTTACTCGTGAAGTCTGCGAACTCGCACCCGCCCGGCGTGAACCGGTCCGGTTGGTAGGTTGTGAATTAAATCAACCGCTCGCAGCCGCGTCGCCCTAACATGCCACGATGCGTCCTGCGTGGTGACCATTAGTGGCGCCCGGTAGTTATGTTGACTCGCGGGTGTCAAGATTTTGTCAAAATGCGCCGACTTCGAATTTCGGAGTTGATGAAAAAATTCAATATCAACATAGTCTCCTTGCGTGGTTTCGTTTCGCTCATCAAGGTGATCCAGAAAGGAACCGACAATGGCTGCTCACGATGAACGCCAAAATTTACAAGTTGTTTCTTCCCTTGAAATTCGCGCAAACGCACTCAAAGTCGAATTCGTGAACATAACGCTTCCAGAGGGGTCGAAATTTGAGCTTGTAGAAAAACCGTTGTGGATTCGCTTCGATGGCGCTCAGTTGCGAATCAAGCCAGGGGGCCTCGGGTAGGCGCGATTTGCTCAAAAACGATCGCCTACGATTCCCCAGGAATTGTGCGACGGGCGCTTCGACTTGCAGCACATTGGCTGCAATTGGCAATCTAATGGACTTTGTCGCACTGCGCTTGCCATACTATGGAAAAGTATTGCACCACATTGCTGCAATCGGATACGATAAAGCACGGGTGAAAGAGAATCAGGCTGTTTCAGAGGAGACGGCCATGATACGCGCCCCACTTCTTTCGCTCACTGTTCTGATTCTTTTAAGCAGTGAATCTCGAAGTCATGCCTCGGTAACTGTGTCATGGAGTGTTGACACACCCGGGCTGCCGGGCTTCAAGACGGCCACTCTGTTTGCAACCGGCACGCATGCCCCGGCCCTCTTCGACTTCGCCGGGGATGGAAGCAACGACGCTGCCACCGGAAAAGGGTTTTTGGTCCGCTGTACCAGCAGTTTAGTGACGAGATCCCATCGATATTCGATACTTCGCGGTCCCTATTTCCTCCAAACGATCCTCGTCATGATTCACGTTTTCTTTCAGGCGGCGTAGGAATCGCAGTCAATTCAGAACTTTACGAAGAGGGGCCAGGCCATCTGCAGGCATGGTATATCAGCGGTAATCGGCGAAATCTAACGATGCCGTTTGCCCAGCTCGTCATTCCAAATGGAGATGCTGTAACTTACCGGGGTACAATTGGCATCCTGTCGAGCACTGTTGGCTACCCGCCGTTCGACGTTTCCGGTGTAATCGTTGCTGTACCGGAACCAGCGACGTTTGGACTAGCTTCGGTCTGCGTCGCTTTATTGCCTTTACGTCGTCGACGTATCTGATGTCTCGCCTATGGACCGCCCTCGCATACTTCGACTGCTGCGAATTGCGTTCTCGGCTGTATGTGTAATTTGCTGTGGCCTGATGATCATACTGTGGATCAGTAGCTACTACGTCCCATTTAGGATGGGATTTCCACCGTTGCGTATTCAGTCTTGGAAGGGCGTATTAGAAATCAATCCAACGTCCATAAGGACTCCTTCTGGTCGTATGCAGTTCGTTGAGCTATATCGTTTGCCACATTGGCTACCTGCGCTATTCTTCGGCGGACTTGCCGCGATGCCTTGGGTTCAGTGGTATCGACGTTTCAGCCTGCGCACCTTTTTAATAGTTGTGACGCTCGTTGCCGTCGCGCTGGGGCTGGCTGTCGCGTTTCGTTAGCTCGTCCTCAGCGGGCTTTTTCGTGCGCGGTGTGGTAAGATCTCGTTTTCGTCGTGCTGAGGTTGCCTGTACTTGCTAATCGCAGAAACATTTTGAGAAAGAATTCGTTCGGTTTTATGTCCATTCGCGGACATCTCATGGCCTCGTATCAGGATGATCCAGTTTTGATGGCTGAGCTAAAGGCGGCTGGCGTTGTTGATGGATGGGGCCAGGGCGAGCTGCTGACGGAAGACTGGATCACAGGTACGGCCGGCGAGAAGCAATGGGACCCATCGAAGCTTTTTCGTGGTTTCAAATTCAGCGTCAGCGATTTAAGATTGCCCTATTGGTTTCTCGTTTTGATTTTCGCCGTGCCTGCTGCGACCCTCTGGCCGAGTTGGTCTCGCCGCTTTACAGTTCGCACGCTATTAATCGTTATGACCGCTCTTGCCATGCTGTTGTCTCTGATCATTTTGGCGATCAAATAGTTCTCAGCAACACATCGGTGGTACGGAACCAAAATGCCGATGCTCCGCAAGCTCCGAATTGCGTTCTCGGCTGCGTGCGGAATTGTCTGCCTGTTCTTAATCGTTTTGTGGGTACGAAGTCATTGGGTACAGGACGTAGTTTGGGGTTGGTTCCCAATTTCTGGCTATCTCCAGCTAAATTCAAACACCGGTCACGTGAAAATGATCGTCAACGGCGAACAACAGGAACCGGTATGGCAATATGAGTCTCGCGCACCTGACCCGCTTCGACACACTTGGTACTGGAACTTAGACAGAGCCTCTCGCTTCGGGTGGTGGTTAGACATCACTTTTCCGCTCTGTGTTCCAGTGCTGTTGACCGCCGCACTCCCAGCCGCCCTCTGGATTCGTTGGTCTCGCCGCTTCTCCCTCCGCACACTGCTAATCGCCACGACGCTTGTTGCCGTCGTGCTGGGGTTGGCTGTGGCGTTTCGGTAGTGGGCGATGTGTTCGATAGTCCCCGCATCGCTCACCGGGAAACGCACACTGCCAAACATCGACAGGTAACAGAAACTCTTGCTTCGGCAAGGTTTAATGAAATGAAAGTGGACAGGGGCGGGATCGAACCGCCGACACCAGGAT